>CAWABJ010000001.1:0-3357067 GCA_963780335.1 uncultured Actinomycetota bacterium
GGCGCCACCGCAAAGCGCGATGGTGCCGGCGTCGCCGAAGCGCGCGCCGACTCCGGCGAGATACGCTGTCGCGCCGTAGACGAGGCCCTCGCCGCTGCCGCCCAGCTCGCCGTCGAGGCCGGCGCAGTAGGCGACGCGCCGGCCGACGAGCAGCCGGCTGCGCAGCGCGAACATGCCGACGTCGCGCACGCCGGCCAGGTCGGCGTCGGTGCGCGCGTACTGGCCGGCGGCGGCGAGGTCGAGGACGTGCGCCGGGCCCTCCGCGTCGAGGTCGGCCGCTCTGACATAGGCGGCGCGCTGCGCCGGCGCGGGCGCAGCCCACAGCAGCAGCGCCAGGCCGGCCAGCACGGCCGTTGGTCGTGAAGAGGTCATGGCCGGCGTCATAGCGCAGGCCGGCCGCGGCCACTGTCAACCAGTGGACAAATCGTCCGGCGGCGTCGCCGCCAGCCGCTCGAGGCGATCGCGGTGCAGCACGCACAGGACGCGGCCCATGCGCTGCACGTACAGGCGGCGCTGGAGCTCGCCGAGCACGCGGTTGACCATCTGGCGCGAGGCACCGACCAGCTCGGCCAGGTCCTCCTGGCTGATGCGCAGGTCGATGGCGAAGCCGTGCGGGCACGGTTCGCCGTGCTCGCGGGTCAGCTCGAGCAGGGTCTCGGCCACGCGCGCGCGCACGTCCTTGAAGACCAGCGCCTCGAGACGGCGCACCAGGCGGCGCTGGCGGTCCTCGAGCTCCTGCACCACGCAGTAGGCCAGGTCCGGGTGGCGGCGCAGCAGCGGCTCGAACTGGCCGCGCGCCAGCGCCGCGATGCGCGACGCCTCGAGCGCCTCGACCTCGTAGCTGGCCCGCTCGGCGCCCGCCGAGATGCGGCCGAACACGTCGCCCGGCTCCAGGATCGCCTCGACCAGGCGCTTGCCGGCCAGCCCGACGCGGCACAGCTTGACCCCGCCCTCGAGCACGATCCACACGCGATCGTCCGCCTCGTCGAGCAGGTGCGGCCGGCGGCGGGCCAGCCGGCGCACCTCGGCGTCCGGCACCAGCGCCATGAGCTCGCGCTCCGGCACCGCCTCGAGCAGCCGCACGCGCGACAGCGCCCAGGCCCCGGACACGCGCGCAGCAGGCGGCGCGCGCCGCTCGCGCTCGTCGAGCGCGGCCACCGCCCGGCGTCCCAGCGCGCGCACCGGCGCCGTGCCCTTGATGCGACTGCCGAGCGTGTGTCTGGGCTCCTTGGTCATGACGCGGTCGGCTCCGAGTAGAGCACAGGCTCCCCATCGGCGCGCTGCGCGGTCCTCACCCCATGGCCCGCCGAGCCCGACCGAGGCTAGCCTTGGGCGGACATGGCGGGCGAACCCTACTTCCTGACCAGCGAGCGGCTGGGGTTTCGCACCTGGCGACCGGACGACATCGACAGCGCGGTGGCGCTGTGGGGCGACCCGCACGTCAGTCGCTTCATCTCGACCGGTTCGCTGTCCCGAGCATGATCGAGGAGCGGCTGGCGCGCGAGATCGCGAGCCAGGCCGAGCACGGCGTGCAGTACTGGCCAATCTTCCTGCGCGACGGCGGCGACCACGTCGGCTGCTGTGGCCTGCGCACCTACCGGCCGGCGGTGCTCGAGCTCGGCGTGCACGTCCGGTCAGGCTTCTGGCGGCGCGGGTTCGCGCGCGAGGCGGCGCAGGCGGTCATCGCGTACGGGTTCGACCGCCTGGGCGCCAGAGCGCTGTTCGCCGGCCACAACCCGCACAACACGGCGTCGCGCGATCTGCTGCGCGCCCTCGGCTTCGTCTACACCCACGACGAGCACTACGCGCCCACCGGCCTGATGCATCCGTCCTATCTCATGACCGCCGCCGATCGTCGCGGCTCGACGTAGGCGCTCAGGGCCTCGTCAGCGCGGCGACGTGCCTCCACGACAGAACGAGCGCCACGGATGAGCACAGCCAGGCCGAGCGCGGCCGACATCAGCGCGATGGCCACGATGGCGCGGCCGCGGTGTCGCAGAAAGATGGCCATCGGTCGTACGAACCGCGTCCGACATGGTCGCCATTCCCTGCCGGCGACAGCCGGTGGCGCGCGGCGCGGCGCGATCGGCTACGCTCGGGCCATGCGTCTCGCCCTCCACTCCGGTGTCGCCCGTGCGCTCACGCCGCTGGCGCTCGCCGCCCTGCTCGCCGGGGCCTGCAAGACTCAGCCTCGGGAGACCGACACCGCCCCGCCGCGCACGCCTGTCGCCAGCGGCGGCGGTCAGAGCGCAACCGAGGCCCCGGCTGCAGAGGCAAAAGCGCCGGCGCCGGCCGCATCCGCCACCGACGTCGCCACCGGCAAGCGCGGCGCGGTCACCAGCGCCGAGAAGCACGCGACCGCAATCGGCAAGGCCGTGCTCGAGAAGGGCGGCAACGCGGTGGACGCGGCCGTCGCGGTCGGCTTCGCTCTCGGCGGTGACCCATCCGACCGCCGGCAACATCGGCGGCGGCGGCTTCATGATCATCCAGTATCCCGACGGCAAGTCAACCGCGCTCGACTTCCGCGAGAGGCGCCCGGCAAGGCCAGCCGCGACATGTACCTGACAAGGACGGCAAGCCGACGATGGACAGCCAGCGGGCCCCGCGCGGCCGGGATCCCGGGCAACGTCGCCGGTTCGCCATGGCGCACAAGAAGTACGGCTCGCTGCCGTGGAAGGACCTGGTCGAGCCGGCGGTCGCGCTGGCCCGCGACGGGCACGAGGTCGATAGCTACCACGCCGAGGAGATGAAGCACCGCCGACGGATCGACACCTGGCTTGCCAAGCTCAAGGCGCGCCGACGCGGCGAAGAACGCAGACCTCATCGCCGGCATCGTCGAGACGCTCGCCATCATCGCCGGCCCGACGGCAGCCCGGTGCGCGCCGGCGACACCTGGGCGCAGCCGGACCTGGCCACGACCCTCGAGGCGATCGCCCAGCGCGGCGCTGCGGCGTTCTACGCGGCCCGCTGGCCGCGAAGATGGCCGCCGAGGTCAAGAAGATGGGCGGGCTGTGGAGCGCCGGCGACCTGGCCGCCTATCAGCGCGATCGAGCGCAAGCCGATCGTGTTCGACTACCGCGGCTATCGAGTCGTCACCATGCCGCCGCCGTCGGCCGGCGGCGTGACCTTGCGCCAGATCTTCGCGGCCAGCGAGACGCTCAAGCTCGTACGAGAAGCCGTGGGAGTCGTCGACAGCATCCACCTCTACATCGAGGCGCTGCGGCGCGTGTACGCCGACCGCAACCAGCTGCTCGCCGATCCGGCGTTCGTGGAGATCCCGATGAAGCAGCTGCTCGACGCGGACTACATGCGCAGGCGCCTGGCCAAGGTCGACCGCGCAGCACGCGACGCCGTCGTCGGAGGTGGGCGCCGGCGTCGAGCTGCAAGGAGAAGCCGCAGACCACGCACTTCTCGGTCGTCGACGAGAAGGGCAACGCGGTCGCCATCACCTACACGCTCAACAGCGGCTTCGGCGCCAAGCGTGGCCGTGCCGGGCACCGGCGTGCATCCTCAACAACGAGATGGACGACTTCACCGTCAAGCCGGGCACGCCCAACATGTTCGGCCTGGTGCAGGGCGCGCAGAACGCGATCGCGCCGCGGCAAGCGGATGCTGTCAGCAGCATGACGCCGACAATCGTGACGCAAGCGACGGCAAGCTGCGCGCGGTGTGCGGCGCGCCCGGCGGCCCGACGATCTCGACAACGGTCGCTCAGATCGTGCTCCAACGTCATCGACTACGGCGGCCGACTCGACGCGGGCGATCGCCAGCGCCGCGCATCCACCACCAGTGGATGCCCGACATGGTCTTCCACGAGAAGAGCCTGGACCCGGAGATCGCGGTGGCGCTGGCCGCGCGCGGGCACGTGCTCAAGAGCCGCGGGGTGATCGGCCACGCCAACTGCATCGAGGTCGATCCGAAGACCGGCGAGCATGCGCGCCGTGGCCGACTCCGGACGCGACGGGGGCGACGCCGACGCCTTCTGACGACCAGGTGACGGAGGTATAGTGGCCGCTGCGATGGGCATCCTGGTCAGGGCTCAACGGCGGCCGGCGGCGCGAGGACCATGGGGCGGTGCCTACGCTGCAGCTGGCGCGCGATGGGCGGGCCGCGGTCGCGGCCGGCGCCGGCGCCCTGCACCTCCACCAGCGGGACGGCAGCGGCGCCGAGACGCTGGTATCCGGACGCGGTCGCCGCCGTGGTCGAGGCGGTGCGCGCGGCCTGCTCGCCATCCCGCTCGGGCTGACCACCGGGGCCTGGATCGCCGGCGGTGCCGAGCGCGAGCGACTGGTGTCAGCCTGGCGCGTGGCGCCCGATTTCGTCTCGGTCAACTTCATCGAGGAGGGCGCGGCCGAGCTGAGCCGGCTGCTGCTCGACGCCGGGATCGGCGTCGAGGCCCGGGCTCGGCACCCTGGCCGACGTGGAGGTGCTGCGCCAGAGCGGGCTGGCCTCGCGCATGCTCCGGTTCCTGAATTGAGGTGGGGCCGGAGGAGCCGGACGAGGCGGCGGCCCTGGCGGCCGCGATCGACGCCGCGCTCGACAGCATCGCGCCGCTGCAGACCGGCCGGCTGCACCACGGGGTTGGACTGGCCACCTGGCGCGTGATCGAGCAGGCGGCCCGCCGCGGCCGCGACGTGCGCATCGGCTTCGAGGACACGCTGGTGCTGCCCGATGGATAGCCGGCCAGGGACAACGCGCAGCTGGTGGCGGCGGCGGTGGATCTCGTGCGAGCGGTGGCCGAGCGGGATGAAAGACCCTCGGCCGGCAAGACACTGGTCGAATTGTTCGGTCTGGCAAGAGAACTCAACATCGAGGCTGAGGGCATCGAGATCGGTCCCTCGCCTGCCGAGGCCGACCACATCGCCTCGTTCGCGCTGCCGATCGACGACCTGGAGCTCACGGTCCGGTCGTACAACTGCCTCAAGCGCGAGGGTGTGCACACCGTCGGCGAGCTGGTCTCGCGGACGGAGTCCGATCTGTTGGACATCCGCAACTTCGGTCAGAAGTCCATCGACGAAGTCAAGATCAAGCTGCACCAGCTGGGTCTGTCGCTCAAGGACAGCCCGGCCACGTTCGATCCCTCCGAGGTTGCCGGTTACGACGTCGCGACCGGCACCTGGAACAGCGATGCCGGTTACGACCTGGACACCGACCAGGACTTCGCCGAAACCGAACAGCTCTAAGCCCACCAGCGTCAAGGAAAACCGTCCCGGTCCTACCTGATACGGGGACCGGCCCCACTGAGGAGAAGTCGCAATGCCCAAGCCCACCAAGGGTCCTCGTCTCGGCGGGTCGTCCTCGCACCAGAAGGCGCTCCTGGCCAACCTGGCCACGTCGCTCTTCGAGCACGGCCGGATCAAGACGACCGAGCCCAAGGCGCGGGCGCTGCGGCCCTACGCCGAGAAGCTGATCACCCACGCGAAGAAGGGCACGCTGCACAACCGGCGTGAGGTGATGAAGAAGATTCGCGACAAGGACGTCGTGCACACGCTCTTCGCCGAGATCGCGCCCTTCTTCGCCGACCGCGCCGGCGGTTACACCCGGATCGTCAAGGTGGAGGCACGCAAGGGCGACAACGCCCCGATGGCCGTCATCGAACTGGTTCGGGAGAAGACCGTGACGTCGGAAGCCGACCGCGCGCGCCGGAGCCCCGCCAAGAAGGCGGCCCCGGTGGCGGCTGCCGCAGCACCGCAGGCAGCGGTGGAGCCCGAGGTCACCGAGGGCCCGGCCACCGACTCCGTCGAGGAGACGGTCGAGGAGGTCAAGGAGCAGGATGCCTTGATCGAGGAGAAGGACGCCGGCGAGGCCGAAGCCGTGGCAACCGAAGAGGCCGCCGAGGCGCAGGACGAAGCCGACGACGCCAAGTAGTGACGCACTGAGCATGCCCGCCACCGATTCTGGTGGCGGGCATGTTTCTTTGGTTCGGCTCCGGCTCGAGGTCTCCTACGACGGAACCGACTTCGCGGGCTGGGCCACCCAGAGGGGTCAGCGGACCGTGGCAGGGGCCATCGACGATGCCCTGTCGACGATCTTTCGGGTGCCGATCGTCACCCGGGCTGCGGGCCGCACCGACACCGGGGTGCACGCCACCGGCCAAGTGGCGCACGTGGACGTACCCGCCGACGCCATCCCGCGCGCCTACCCGCGTACCTCGCGCGAGGGTGACGGTGAATTCCTGCCGCTGGTGCGCCGGTTGGCCAAGCTGCTGACCGAGGACGTCCGGGTCCGCGAGATCGTCCGCGCGCCGGCGGGTTTCGACGCTCGGTTCTCGGCGCTGCGCAGGCACTACGAGTACCGGCTGTCCACGGCGCCCTTCGGGGTGGACCCGCGATCGGCGCGCTTCGTCACCCCGTGGCCACGACCGTTGGATCTCGATGCCATCGTCGAGGCCTCGACGGAGTTACTGGGACTCAACGACTTCGCGGCGTTCTGCCGGCCACGCGAAGGCGCGACGACCATCCGCGACCTCCAGCGACTGGACTGGGCTCGCGACGGCGAGCTGATCACCGCCCACGTCACGGCCGACGCGTTCTGCTGGTCGATGGTGCGGTCGCTCGTCGGAGCCCTACTGGCGGTGGGGGAGGGCAGGCGCCAACCTGGTTGGTGCGCCGGGCTTTTGACATCGGAGCGCCGTTCGAGTGACTTCGCCGCCGCGCCAGCACGGGGCCTGACGCTGGTCGCCGTCGACTACCCACCCGATGAGCAGCTCGAGGCGCGGATCGCCGTGACGCGCGACATGCGTTCGGCCGACGAGGTCGGCGGCGACGACACCCGCGTCGAGTAGGCGCACGCGCCGTCGACACTGCGCACGGGGCGGCGATTGTCGAGAGACCGCAACCCTCACCGCAGTATCGGCGCCCGTCTCGCTAGACCCGGGCCGCGGCGAAGTCCGCGGCCTCGTTCACCATGCCGGCGTCGATGTAGGCCTTGGCCGCATGGTCGGTCCAGTTCTTCTCCCACGTGTTCGGATCGGCCGGGTTGCACACGGGATCCGCACCGTGGCACATCTCGATGGTGCGCTCGCGGTACACCGGGTTGAAGGCCCCGATCGGCCCTGCCCACGCGCTACCGTTGCCGAACAGGGCGACGGCGGCGATGTGCTGCTCCGCCTCCGGTGGCATGGGATTGTCGAAGCCGAAGAACGAGAACGGCACGGCCAGCGCGACGTCCGTGGCCGCCGCCCCCAGCGAGTACCCACCGAGCACGATCCGCGTGTCCGGACAACTCGCCATCGTGCTCTGCACCCGCGCGCTCATGTCGTTGGCACCGACGTCGATCTGATTGTCGGCGGGGTACTGCACCGCGTACAGGCTGACGTTCTTCTTCGTCTTCGAGCGGAGCGCACCGACGAACGCGTTGCCGACCTGCCCAGGGCCCGCGGGCTCCAACCGCCCCCGCGCGAAGATCACTTCGACGGCGGGGCACGCCGCCGACGCGGACGGGACGCCCAGCGTCGAGACGGCCGGAACGACGAGAAGCGCACCGGCCGCGAGTGTGGTCACGACCGCGGAGACGACGAACCTGCGAATCTGCTGAAAGGTCACCGAATGGATGCTAGCTGAAGACGTCGGCCGTCACGGTGGCGTTGGGATCAGCCCCTGGCTACACCAGGCCCGCGATGAAGTTGGCCGCCGCGTTCGTCTGACCGCCCGCGTACGCGCTGTGCGCCGGGATGCTCTCGCCATCGGTCTGGCAGACCGGGTCGCCGCCGTTGCACAGGTCGATGGACCGGCCGCCCCAGACGGGGCTGGTCGTCAGGGGCAGGCCCAACTTGGCCGACGGGTTGCCGAACACCGCGATGCCCGCGACGAAGTCGGGTGTGTTGGGCGGCAAGGGGTTCGTGAAGCCGATGCCTGGGATCGGTACTGCAGCAATCACGTCCATGACCGCGGCGCCCTGCGAGTAGCCGCCGAGCACCAGTCGGGTGTTGGGGCAGGCACCCATCATGTATTGAATGTGCGCGCTCGCATCATTGGCGCCGTTGGCCGCGGCGAGGAAGTCGTAGGTGGCGGGGTAGTCGACGGCATAGGAACCGACCGAGCGCCCTCCCACCTTGTTCCGCAGTTCGTCGACGAAGGCGCCGCCCACCCGCCCGAGCCCGGGTGCCTCGGTGGTACCACGGGCGAAGACGACTTGGATGTCCGGGCAGTCGTCTGCGGAGGCCATTCCGGCGCCGACGCCGGAAACCGACGAGAACATCGGAGCGAATACCGCGGCGCACACCGTCAGCACGGCCATCGTCGGACGCCTTACAAGATCAAGGGGCACGCCAAATGGTAACGCGTGATCCGGCTAGACGAGCGCCGCGACGAAATTTGCCGCCTGTGGGATGAAGTCCGATGACTCGTAGTGGGTGTGAGCGAACGGGTTTCGACCGTCCGAGCAGATCGGGTCACCGTCGGCACACAGGTCGACGGCGCGACCGCCGAAGACGGAGTTCGTGATCGGGATCGAGAACTTGGCCGAGGGGTTGCCGAACACCGCGACCGCGGCGACCCGCGGATCGAGACTCGCGGGCAGTGGGGGCCCAGATCCGACCTCGCCGATCTTGTTGCCGAGCGGAGGGATGCCCGCCAACATGTCGACGACCGCGGCGCCCTGCGAGTAGCCACCCAGCACGAACTTGGTGTTCGGGCAGGACGACGACGTGGCGCTGATGAAGTTGGTGGCGTCACTTGCGCCGTCGGCCGCGGTCAGGAAGTCGTAGGTGGCCGGGTAGGCGACGCCGTAGGAACCGACGGTCTTGCCACCGACGAGCGGGGTCAATGCGTCGACGAGAGCCTGACCGACACGGCCGATGCCCGCGGGCTCGCTGGTGCCGCGCGCGAACACCACTTCGACGTCGTTGCAGGGGTCGGCGCTCGCTGACGGGGCGGTCAAAGGACCGGCCACGACGAAGACGAAGGCCGATGCGGACGCGGCCAGGCGGGTGGACGTCTTGGGTCTGGTCACGTAGGTCATCTTCACATATTTTGATTAGCCAGTGCTAACCGTTTGCTCCGGGGCCCTGCCGTCGCGAGGTGTCTCGGGCCACGATGCCGTGGCGATCGCGTCGGTGCGGTCACCATGTCGGGCCAGCACCAGACCTACCAGCACCACCGCCGCACCGAGTGCCTGGACGGGCGTGAGGGCCTCACCGAGCAGCGCCCAGGCGGTCAGCACTGCGAACATCACCTCGGCAAGGCCCACCAGTGAGGCGAACCGCGGCCGCAGCCTGGCGATCCCCATGATGCCGAGGGTGTAGGCGATTGCGGTGGGGACGAGCGCAAGGGCGATGACCGGGACCAACCACGACATCGTCATACCGGCGACGACGGTGTCGTTGGCGGTGAAGTGCAGCGGCATCACGCCGGACAGCCCGAACAGCGCGACCGCGACGGCGCCGACGGTCAACCCGCCCGCTGCCAGCGTGATGGGGTGCAGTCCGCCGTCGTCACCGTCGGCGCTCACCTCGTCGGACATCATGAAGTAGCAGGCCGCGCAGACGGCCGCCGCGAGGCCCCAGCCGACGCCGACGAGGTTGACGGTGGCACCCGCCGGCCCAGCGCTCTGGAAGACGCCCAGCACCAGCATGATCCCCGCCACCGCAATCACGACACCGGCCAGCGTCGGGTTGCTCGGCCTGCGCCGGGTGGTGGCCCAGAGCCAGCCCACGACGAGCACGGGGGAGGTGTACTCCAGCAGAAGCGCGACACCGACCGACAAGTGCGCAACGGCGTTGTAGTAGCACAGTTGGGCGCCTGCGATGGGGCCGATGCCGTAGGCGATTACGGTCTTCCAGTGCCGCACCGACTCGCGAATCCAGTCCGGCCTGACGAACGTGGCGAAGAACGCCATCGCAAGGGCGCCGCCCGCCAGTCGCGCCGTGACGGCGGCGGTGGGACTCCAGCCGGCCTCCATGAGCGCCTTGGCGAGCGGACCCGACATCCCGAAGGCGAAGGCAGATGCCATCGCGAACAACAGGCCGAGCCGGAACTGGTCGGCGGCGGGCCGAGTCGTCGCAATCATCTGACACCTCCCTACCTGTAATGAGTAAAATCACTATTGCTAGTGACGTTACCGGGGAAGGAAGTCATGAGTCCAATGCATTTCAGTCATGACACGGAACTCACACTCCGCGCCGCATGTGTGCTGATCAACACCGAACGCGTCGATGGCGAGCGGCTCGGCGACATGGACGCGCTGGACGACTACCTCGACGGTTTCGGATGGACCGGACGGCGGGACGGGGATGGCGCCGAACTCGAGTCCGTACACCGATTGCGCACGCGACTCGGCATGATCTGGTCGCACGCGGGCGACGAAGAACGCGTCGTCGGTCAGGTCAACGCGTTGTTGAGCGACACCCGGGCAGCGCCGTGGCTGACCCGCCACGCGGAGATGCCGGAATGGCATCTGCACCTGGCGTCGATCCACGACCCACTGTGGCAACGAATGGGCGCCGAGATGGCGATGGCGTTGGCCGACCTCATCAGGGCCGGTGAACTCCGCAGGCTGAAGAGCTGTGCGGCACCGGATTGCGAGGCAGTACTCGTCGACTTGTCCAAGAACCGTTCCCGGATCTTCTGCGACACAGGCAATTGCGGCAACCGTCAGCACGTTGCGGCGTATCGCCAGCGGCAGGCCCGCGACGAGCACTGACGGAAATCGCTGCGCCGCCGGGCCTCCCGACGCCCTTAGGCTGAGGGCTGGGGGACACATGGCGAGACAACCGGCTGCGCGACTCGAGATCAGCGCCAAGCGCTTTTTGGTGCGTCGGATGACCCATGCGCTGGTCCGCAGGAACGTGGCGATGCACGATGACCCGTTGCGCGCGCAATCCCTGTCACTGGCCGCCGGCTCGGTATTGGCAGCGCTCGTCGTCGTGGTGGTCGTCGTCCTCGGGCTGGTGCGACCGCAAGGTTTGCCGAACTCGCCGATCGTGATGGCCCGTGAATCGGGTGCGCTCTACGTGCGGATCGACGACGTGCTGCACCCCGTGCTCAACTTGGCGTCGGCACGGCTGGTGGCGCGTTCCGCGGCCAATCCCGACCTCGTCAGCGAGGAGGCCGTCGCCCGGTCCAAACGCGGTCCGCTGCTTGGCATTCCGGGCGCGCCGGCGACGATCGGAGCGTCCCTCGGTGACGAGGTGTGGTCGGTGTGCGACGACGGGCGAACCGTGGTGGCCGCCGGCGATCGAGGTCTTGACGGCCTCGAGGCATCGCGCCCCCTGCTGGTGACTCCGCGCGGCGAGAGCGCGGCGACGACGTACCTGCTCTACGACGGTCGGCGCGCCGAGGTCGACCTCAGGAACGTCGCCGTGGTCAGGGCGCTGCGCCTCGACGACGTCGAACCCGTCGCGGTGTCACGCACCTTGCTCGACGTCGTGCCCGAAGCGCCCGCGATCGCACCGCCGCCCATCGCGGGGTTCGGCGACGTGGGGCCCTCCGCTCTCGCGGGGGTACCCGTCGGGTCGGTGATCCTGGTTCGGCGCGCCGGCCTCGCCGAGCACTACGTCGTCCTTCGTGACGGCGTCCAACTCATTGGGGACGTGGCCGCGGACGTGATCAGGTTCGCCTACGACCGACTCGCGGAACCCATCGTGGCGGTGGCGCCGACGACGATCCTCGCCGTGCCGACCGTCGCCGACCTGCCGGTCGCCACGTTTCCCCGCTACGCCCGCACACCCGTCGGCGCCCGCGAAGCAGCAATGGTCTGTGCGGTATGGCGACCGGGTGGCCCGTCGTCGAACTCGAACACCGTGGTGAAGTATGAAGATTCGAGCCGGCACGTGCGGTGGGAGGCGGCGTCGCTGGCCCAGGCCGACGGCGACGGTCCCAACGTCGATGCCGTCGTGCTCCCCCCGGGTTCCAGTGCCTACGTCAGGTCGTCCAGAGTGCTGGGTGACGACGGTGTCACGGGCGCGCGTTTCCTGCTCACGGACGCAGGCGTTCTCTTCGGAGTCCACGACGACGACGCGGCGAAGTTCCTCGGGCTCGAACAGCGGCCCGCGGCGGCGCCGTGGCCGGTGCTCGCGCATCTGCCACGCGGGCCGGAACTCAGTACCGATGCGGCATCAGTCCTTCGCGACGGACTCCCGGCGCCGTCGTAACGCACCAGCCGTCAGCGCCGTCACCGTCGCAGCCACGGCGACGCACCCGGCCGCACCGATCAACGACACGCGGCGCGGGGCGGCGTCGGCCGCCGCCGGGGTACGGCCCGTCGGCGCGGTCGGCGGGAATCGATCGGTCACCGGCGGTGGTGCCCCATCGGCGCTGACGGCCGCCAAGGCGTCGACCATGCCATGGCCCACCCACGGATCCCACCCCGCCGATGGACGACGGGCGGTGTCCTCGATCCTTCGCATCACCTGGCGGGCGGTCAGCTGGGGAGACAGGGCGCGCACCAGCGCGACGATCCCCGTCACCACGGGGGCGGCGTAACTGGTGCCCGATATCGCCGTCGGCTCGGGACTGCCAGGGACGCTGTCGACGAACCCGTCGCCGTCGGGGCTCAGAGACACGACGTGCTCGCCCGGCGCGGCCACGTCGACCCACGGTCCGGACAGCGTGAACGACGAAGGGCGTCCGGTCCGGTCGACGGATCCCACGGTCAGCACGTAGTCGTCGTACCACGACGGACTCGCGACGACGTCCACCGATTCCCAGTCCGGCAGACCCTCCCGGCCCGGCGTGGGCGCCGGGTTCTGGCCAGGGCACTGGCCGGTGCCACCGACGTTGCCCGCCGCCGCGACGACGACGACGTTCTTGACGTCCACGGCGTAGGCCAGCGCGGCGCCGAGGGGACGGTCGTCGATCGCGTCGTCGGCCCGGACGCAGGCCACCGACGAGATGTTGATCACCGATGCTCCGGCGTCCGCGGCGCTGCGCACGGCATCGGCGAGCGTGTCGACGTCGCCGATCCCGGCGTCGGTCACCGTGTCCGATCGCCGAAAGACGTTGCTCGACTGACGAATCGCGATGATGTCCGCATCCGGCGCGATACCGCTGAACGAGATTCCCGGCGCGTCGACCGGTGCCCCCCCGATCAGTCCGGCGATGATCGTGCCATGCCCGTCGCAGTCCTGGGTGCCGTCCCCGGTCGAGACGTAGTCGCCGCCGGGGCGCAGATGCGGCAGCAACCGGTGCCTGGCGACGCCGGTGTCGATGACGGCGACGGTTTGGCCCGCGCCCCTGGTCAACCGCCACACCGCTTCGAGGTCGGCGGCATCGTGGCCGACCGCGACGTCTCGTCGACCGGTGGCTGCCGGACATGCCTGGGACTGTTCGGTCGACGCCCGCGGCGCGGGCGGTCGCGCTGGTGGCAACCACGTCTCGTCGATGACCGGCGGCGTCACGGCTGCAGCCATCGGCGCGCTCCACACGGCCCCGGTCACCGACAGGGCCAGGGCCACGAGCAGGTGCGCCGGTGCGGTGCAGAGTGCGCCTCTCACGCGGACATCGCGCCGACGGATGCATACACGCCGCCGGCCCAGCAGGCGACCGGGACGACCGCCGCCAGCGCGGCGTACTCCAGCCGGTCGAGCGTCCGCGACAGGGCCGCACCCGTTCTCGGTGCCCCGCTTGCGACGAGACCGCCGACGACGAGGACTGCGCAGCACCAACCGGCGTACTGCGGGTAGTCGAGGAAGACCACGCGAAGACACGCCGCTGCGCTCACCGACCCGGCGGCGGCGAGCGTCATGCGACGCACGGGATCGACATGGGTGCGGGTCCGCAGCAGCAGCGCGGCCGCGGTGAGTGCGGTGAGGGCGATCGCGCCGTGCGTCGGCATGGAGGAGGCGCCGGCGGCTGCAACCATGACGACGGCGGCGCCCGAGGCCGCGCCCACGCCCGCGCCGACGACGAGACCGGTCAGCATGACGTGGCCGGTAGCGGCCCGATGCCCGACGGGTCGGTCCTGGTGCGCCGGACCGAGCGCCGCCCCCCACACCGCCAACCGCGGAGCCGACCCGAGGAGCGCGAGCGCCGCCGCGACCAGCGCGCCACCGGTCACGGGCGGGGGCATCGACACCAGCGTCACGGCGGCCGTCAGAGCCGACACGGCTGCGACGGCGGTCAACGTCACCGACGCCCGACCGGACAGCCGCATCGTCAACAGCGCGGCGGACGACCCCGCTGCCGAGGCGAGGAACACGTTCGGCGCTGCCGGTGCCGACGGCACGGCGAGGAAACCCGACGCCGCGGCAAGGGCCACCACCGCGATGGTCGCGGCCGTGACGTGGCGGGCGACCACGACCGCCGCCGCGGCGCCACACGTGCCCACCACGGCGATGACCAGGTTCACCGTGGCCTGTCCCGAACCCGCGGTCGAGGCCAACGCCGCCGAGGCGCCGACGACGGCGGTGACGCCGAGTGCCCTGGGAAGCGAGCGGCCGACGTCGTCCGACGGCGGATCTGCCTCGGCGACCACCTGGCACGCTCGCACCTGCACCTGCCCGAGCGCCGGACCATCGGCGCGGCTCAAGATGAGCAGTTCACCGTCGTCGATGCCGTTGGCGGCCAATGACGCCGATTCGCGCAAGGTGGCTCCGGACAACAGATCGAGTCGCCAGCGCCAACCCGTCAGGGGGGACGTGCGGCGGCCGTCGACCATGTCGACGATGGCGGGCAGAAGCTCACCGATCGGCGCACCCGATGGCAGGGCGAGGTCGACGGTCACCGGATCGCCGTCACGGTCGGTCTGAATGCTGACCCGGCACACCGACATTCGTACCCCCCGAGAAAGCGCGTCGGCGACAACCCTAACCCCGCGCGAGTTGCGGCGTTTGCGCCAAAGTTCATCGACGGACGATGGAACGGATCGGGTCTCCGATGCGTCCTTCACACGATGGAACCACTGCGCCCGACCCGTGTGACGCCACCGCCGCTCGAGGACGGCGACGTCGTCCTGGAGCGACCGCCGGACGTCCCAGGGGAAGCACCGGCCGGTGTGGTGGGCCGACTGCTGCCGGTGGCCATGGTCGTCGCGATGGGTGGCATGACGGTGCTGTACTTCACCTCGGGCGCGGCATCCTCGCGCGGGCCGATGTTCCTGTTCTTTCCCGTGATGATGCTGGTGTCGGTGCTCGGCTCGATCGCGCACCAGTCCCGCGGCTCCCGGCGTGGCGGCGAGATCGAGGACGACCGGCGTACCTACCTGAGGTACCTCGACGCGTTGGACGACGCGTTGATGAGAACCGCCGTCGCGCAACACGAGGCGATGCACTGGACCCATCCCGATCCGGTGGCGGCATGGACCCTCGTGGGTGGCCGCCGGATGTGGGAGCGACGACCCGCCGATGCGGACTTCTGCCACGTCCGCATCGGCATCGGGACGCGGGCACTGTGCACCAGGCTGGTCCTGCCGGAAGCCGACCGTAGCGCAGCGCAGGACCCCGTGACCACCGGTGCGCTCGCCCGTGTGGTCGCCGACCGGTCCACGGTGCCCGGTCTGCCCGTGACCATCGACCTGCTGGCGCACCCTGTCATCGCCATCGAAGGGGCACCGGGCAAGGCCCGGGACCTGTTGCGGGCCATGGTGTGCCAGCTGTCCGTGCTGCACGGCCCCGACGTCCTCGGGATCGCCTACGCCGGCGACCATCCCAACGCGGAATGGGATTGGTTGAAGTGGCTGCCCCATCGACGCCGGTGCAGCGAGTTCGGTTCCGGACGGCATCTGCTGATCATCGTCGACGGTGGCGCGGGTGCGGGCAGGTCGAAAGCGCTCGAGCGACCCCGGGAGGGCGTCACCGTGGTGGGAGTCGGTCACGGGTCGACCGCCGAGTGCCTGCGTCTCGACGTCGACGGCACCGCGTCCTTCCAGACACCGGACGGTCTTGACCGCGACGCAGGCCGTCGTGTGCGCCCGACGACTCGCACCGTACTCGGCAACCGCCGCGACGGCGGCCCGTGTGGCGGACTGGACCGCACTCGTCGGCATCGACGATCCCGCCTGCCTCGACGTCGGGCGGGCGTGGGCGGCCAGGGCCGATCGGAACCGGCTCCGGGTGGCCATCGGAGTGGACGACCGAGGCGAGTCCGTCGAACTCGACCTCAAGGAGGCCGCCAAGGGCGGCATGGGTCCCCATGGCTTGTGCGTCGGCGCCACGGGGTCGGGAAAGTCGGAGTTCCTCAGGACGTTGGCACTCGGGCTGGTCGCGACCCACGGGCCCGACACGCTGAACCTGGTTCTGGTCGACTTCAAGGGCGGCGCCACGTTCCTCGGCTTCGAGCCACTGAGACACGTGGCCGCGGTCGTCACCAATCTCTCGGAGGAGGCGCATCTGGTCGCGCGGATGCGGGACGCACTGGCCGGGGAGATGACCCGGCGACAGAACGCACTGCGGGCGGCGGGGCGCTTCGCGAACCTCGGCGAGTACGACACCGCCCGCGCCGGAGGTGCCGCACTTCCGCCGCTACCCGCGCTGCTCGTCATCGTCGACGAGTTCTCCGAACTGTTGAGCCAGCATCCCGAGTTCGCGGAGTTGTTCGTCGCGATCGGTCGGGTCGGCCGATCTCTCGGCATGCACCTGTTGCTGGCCAGTCAACGACTCGACGAAGGCAGGCTCCGTGGCCTGGAGACGCATCTGTCGTACCGGATCTGTCTGAAGACGTTCTCCGCGAGCGAGTCCCGCGCCTTGCTCGGAACGGCAGAGGCATACGACCTTCCCGGGACGCCGGGCGCGGCGATCCTCAAGGCGGCATCCGGTGAACCCGTACGGTTTCGCGCCGCGTTCGTGTCCGGTGCCGTCGCGGCGACGGAGACACCGATCGAGGTGCCCACCCGCTTCACCGCCGCGCCGCTGATGCCGGCGCAGGCGGGACCCTCCCGCGAACTCGACCGTCGGACCCTGCTCGACGTCGTGGTGGACCGATTGGCCGACCGCGGGCCAGCGGCACACCAGGTATGGCTGCCGCCCCTGTCCTCGTCGCCGTCGCTGGGCACCCTGCTCGGGACGATCGCCCGTGCGCAACGCTTGGTCGTCCCGATCGGGTTGGTGGACAACCCCTTTGCACAGCGGCGCGACACCCTGGTCGTCGACCTGCGGGCCTCCGGCGGAAACGTGGCGATCGCCGGTGGACCGCGGGCCGGCAAGTCGACCGCGCTTCGCACCCTGGTCTTGGGGCTGGCGGCAGCCCATGATCCGGGGGAGGTGCAGATTCACGGATTGGACTTCGGGGGTGGCGCACTGGCCGCCCTCGCGTCGCTGCCCCACGTCGGGACGATCGCAGGCAGGTTCGAACGGGACCTCGCCCGCCGGATCGTGGCACACCTCGGCGGCCTGATCCGCGAGCGTGACGCCCGGCCGTCCGCGGACGGCGGGGCCCTGCGGGGCGGCCGAGGTGACGTCTTCCTGGTGGTCGACGGGTGGGCCGTCGTGCGTCAGGAGTTCGAGGGCATGGACGAGGCCATCACGGCGATCGCCGCCCAGGGGCTCTCCGTCGGCGTTCACGTCGTCATCGCCGCCTCGCGATGGGCCGACATCAGGCCGGCGCTCAAGGACCAGTTGAGCACCAGGATCGAGTTGTGTCTCGGTGATCCCGCCGACTCGGAGATGGACAGGAAGCGGGCGCGCCTCCTCGGTGGCCGACCACCGGGGCGGGGCATCACCGCCGACGGACTCGAGTTCGCCATCGCAGTGCCCCGTCTGCACGGCGGCGAATCCGCGGCGAGCGGTGACGATTCCGCTGCTGCCGATGCGGCGGTGCTGGCGGCGCGCCACCCGGGGTGCTCGGCGCCGCCGGTGCGACTCCTGCCATCGCAGATCCGCCACGCGGACGTCGTCGCGCAATCGCCCGGTGACGTGGTGATCGGACTGGGCGAGGAGGGCCTTGGCCCCGTGGTCGTCGACTTCCGACGCCATCCCCACCTGCTGATCCTCGGGGACACGGAGTGCGGCAAGACCACCGCGCTTCGGGTGCTGTCCCGGGAGGTCGCGAGGCTCAACGACTCCGGCGCGGCGCGCATCGTCGTCGTGGACTACCGGCGGACCTCGCTCGGCGTCGTGGAGTCCGGCCACCTGCTGGGCTATGCGATGTCGGCGGCAGCCGCCGACTCCCACGTCGGCTCCGTGGTCGATCTCTTGACGAGCCGGCTCCCCGGCGAGGGCGTCACCCAGGCCCAGCTGCTGGACCGGTCGTGGTGGTCGGGCCCCGACGTGTACGTCGTCGTCGACGACTATGACATGGTGGCCGCGGCGTCCGGCAACCCCTTGCTCCCGCTACTCGAGTTGTTGCCCCACTCGAAGGACATCGGGTTGCACGTCATTCTGGCCCGGCGGTCCGGCGGCGCAGCGCGGGCGTTGTTCGATCCGTTCATCGGGCGGCTGCGCGATCTCGGATGCATGGGATTGATGATGAGTGCAAGCCCGGACGAGGGTGTGCTGCTCGGCTCGACCCGACCCGGGCCACTGCCTGCGGGCCGTGGCACGCTGGTTCGACGCGGGCAGCCCGATCACCTGGTTCAGGTCGCCTGGACGGAACCGCCGTGAGTGCCGCAGTGGTGGTGGTCGGGCCGGGAGTGGTGTGCGGACCGGGTCCCGTCGACCACGAGTTGGCCGAGGTGGCATTCGAGTGCATCGACGACGGGCTGGCTCTCCTCGGTGATCGAGTGGTGCCTGCGGCCGACGTGTGGCGGGACCTTCTGGCCGCCGCGATGGGATCGCCGTGTGACCATGCCGTCCTCGTCCATCCGTCGTGGTGGGCGAGGTCGCGGGTCGAACGCGCCGGTGTCGCCGCCAGACAGTGCTGCGGGAACGTCGTGATGCGGGAGCGGGTCGACGTGTTGCCGGCGGCACCGGTCGTCATCGAGCTCGCGGCCGAACTCGTCGTGGTGCACACGGGTGCACGCCGTCACGCGATCGCGCGCCCGAGCCCGCCGGAGGACGTGCTCGAGGCCATCGCCGCCCACGTGGCCGGATCGATCGCGGTGTCCATCGACGCCCCGACCGGCGAGACGCGCTTCGGTGCCGACCTCGCGCGGACGTTGCGGTCACGTTCCATCGCCGTGACCGTCGTCGGCGACGACGTGCTCGTCGGTGCCGCGCCCGTGAAGCACACCGGGTCGCGCACCGGTGAACGGGCGGTACGGCGTCGCGGCGTGCCGGTGCGTGCGGCGGCCCTCCTGGCCGCCGCAGTCGCGGCGACGACCCTGGCCGCAGCGGGGATGGCCGTCGACGCCGGTCACGCGCACGATGGGGATGACGTGACGTGGCTGGTCGAGGGTCGGGTCGCCGTGGAGGTGCCCGGCGGATGGACCGTCGAGAGGATCACGTCGGGCCCGGGTTCGGCTCGGGTGCAGGTGGTTTCGCCGTCGAACCCACGTGACGCCATTGCGGTCGTGCAATCGGCGGTGCCCGAATCCCACACCCTGGACGAAACCGCCGCGGTCCTGAGGGAGGCGCTCGCCAAGGAACCCGACGGAGCGTTCACCGACCTCGCCGCCGGCGAAGTCGGCCACCTCACCTACCGGGAGACCCGCGGTGACCGTCGCATCTGGTGGACGGTGCTGCTCGACCGCGGTGTGCGCATCGCAATCGGCTGTCAAGGCTCCGTCGACGAGAGGGGTCCCGAGCCGCAGTGTGCGCGCGCCATCGGCTCCGTGCACGCCGTCGGGTGAAAGTGATTCCTAGACATGGGGAACCGGATCGACGTGCGGCGCGTCCAACAATCACATGCAGATACGGAAAGGGTGAATGCGATGACGAGTGGGGCGCTGAACACGGACTTCGGTGTGATGGCGGCGGTGGCGGGCAAGATCGATGCCCGCAACGAGGAGGTCATGGCAATGCTCAAGACGTTCATCGGCCAGATGACCACTGTGCCGCCGTCGGTGTGGGGAGGCGTCGCGGCCGCTCGATTCCGCGAGGTCGTAGACCGGTGGAACACCGAATCGGTGACGCTGCACCAGTCCCTGCAGCGGATCGCCGAAACCATCCGGTCCAACGAACGGACGCTGCGTGAAGCCGCCGATCAGCACTCGCACCGGATCGCCTCGGTCGACGTCCTGTAACCACCCGTCCCACCCGAGAATGGAGCACCGATGGATCCGGTTCTGTCATACGACTTCAACGAGATCGAGTACACCGTGCGCCAGGAGATCCATCGCACGCACGCTCGGTTCAACGCGGCCCTCGACGATCTGCGGGCGCAGATAGCGCCCTTGCAGGCGACGTGGACCCGGGAGGCATCCGAGGCCTACCGCACCGAGCAGAGCAGGTGGGACGGTGCGGCGGCCGCGTTGAACGACATCCTGTTCAGCCTGGGCAACGCGGTGCGGGACGGCTCCGACGAGGTCGCCGAGACTGATCGGCGCGCAGCAGGTGCGTGGAGCTTCTAGCGCCGCCCATCCAGACCCTGTGCGGTCCTGACCGGGAGGAGAGCCCGCGAGGGACCGCACAGTCGGGTCCGGGAGGGCGCCGCCCGCCCGCCTGGCTCGTGGAGCGAATGCGGTCCGCTGACCTGCGCTGACGCGTATGCACTCCAAGTTCGGCGGGCCACGGCACAACGTTGCCGAGGGTCGCGGCCCGGTTCCGGGGAGCCCGTGCCGCCGACCGCGGGATCGCGTTTTGACCTGCACTGACGGTCGCCGGTAGGCTGCTCGGTTGGCGCGCGGTGAGTCTCTCCGGAGATTCTTCGGGTTCTCGGGTCTATGTCGGTCGCCGAGAACTCCACCGTACGTGCTGACCGGCACCCGGGTCGCCCGGGACAAACCCGAGAGAGAAGAAGGTAAGCGCTGTGCCCACGTACACGCCGAAGGCAGGTGACACCACGCGCACGTGGTATGTCGTCGATGCCACCGACGTGGTCCTCGGCCGGCTCGCCGTCGCAGTGGCAACACTGCTGCGCGGCAAGCACAAGCCGACGTTCACGCCGAATGTCGACGGTGGCGACTTCGTCATCGTCATCAATGCCGACAAGGTCGCCATCAGCGGCGACAAGCTCGCCAACAAGTTCGCCTACCGGCACTCGGGTTATCCCGGCGGCCTGCGCAGGCGCACCATCGGCGAGATGATGGCGAAGCACCCCGAGCGGGTCGTGGAGAACGCGATCATCGGCATGCTTCCCCACAACAAGCTCAACCGCCAGGTGCAGAAGAAGCTGAAGGTGTATGCGGGACCCCAACATCCCCACACCGCTCAGCAGCCGGTTCCGTTCGAGATCAAGCAGGTGGCCCAGTGAGCGAGACGACTGACGTGACGGACCCGACCGAGGTCGACGACGTGACGGACGAGGCGACGGATACCCCCGCCGAGGGCGACGCACTCGACACGGTCGACGCCACCGACACCGTCGACACCGAGGCCGACCAGCCCCCGGTCCGCGAGCCGCTGCTGCTGGACCGTCCCATCCAGACCGTCGGGCGCCGCAAGGAGGCCGTCGTGCGGGTGCGACTCACGCCCGGCACCGGCAAGTTCCTCCTGGACGGCCGCTCGCTGGAGGCGTACTTCCCCAACAAGGTGCACCAGCAGCTGATCAAGGCCCCGCTGGTGACCGTCGACCGGCTCGACACCGTCGACATCTTCGCCCATCTCGACGGCGGCGGACCATCCGGGCAGGCGGGCGCGCTTCGCCTGGCCATCGCGCGGGCACTCATCATCGTGCAGCCCGAGGACCGCCCGGCGCTCAAGAAGGCAGGATTCCTCACGCGTGACCCGCGTGCCATCGAGCGCAAGAAGTACGGTCTGAAGAAGGCGCGCAAGGCGCCTCAGTACAGCAAGCGCTGATCTACACGGCACTATGTGCTGCGAGCGTGCGCGGCTGGTTTCGTCTGAAGCCCGGTCGCGCACGCTCGTGGTGTGGCTAGGAGGGCGCGCATGGGTCGACTGTTCGGCACCGACGGAGTCCGTGGCACCGCCAATGCCGAGCTGACGGCCGAGCTGGCACTGGCCCTCGGGTCGGCCGCCGCCCGTCGGCTCGGAACGTCCGGAGGCCGGCGTCGGGTGGCCGTGGTCGGCCGTGATCCACGGGCCAGCGGCGAGATGCTCGAGGCCGCGGTCATCGCAGGCATCACCAGCGAGGGCGTCGACGTACTGCGGGTCGGCGTGCTACCCACCCCGGCCGTCGCCCATCTGACGGGGGCCTACCACGCCGAGTTCGGTGTCATGATCTCCGCGTCACACAATCCGATGCCCGACAACGGCATCAAGATCTTCGGTCCGGGCGGCCACAAGCTCGACGACGCCGCCGAGGACCGCATCACCGAACTCCTCGGGGCGGGCCCGGGCAACCGCCCGATCGGATCGGACATCGGTCGCGTGCTCGACGCCGACGATGCGTTGGAGCGCTACCTGGAACACGTTGGGGCGGTGGCACTTGCGCCGCTCGCCGGCTTGACCGTGGTGGTGGACTGCGCACATGGTGCCGCCTCGACCGCAGCGCCGCTGGCCTATCGGGCGGCAGGTGCCACGGTCATCGCCATTCACGCCGAACCCAACGGGCTCAACATCAACGACGGGTGCGGCTCCACGCACATGGACGTGTTGCGCCGGACGGTGCTCGGCAACGGTGCCGACCTCGGACTGGCACACGATGGCGACGCCGACCGATGCCTTGCGGTCGACGCCGCGGGCAATGTCGTCGACGGTGACGCCATCATGGTCATCCTCGCGCTGGCCATGCGCGACGCCGGGCAACTCGCGTCGAATACGTTGGTGGCCACGGTGATGAGCAACCTCGGACTCCACATCGCCATGCGCGCCGAGGGAATCGAGGTGCGCACCACCGCCGTTGGGGACCGTTACGTGCTCGAGGAGTTGCGCGCGGGCGAGTACTCACTGGGCGGCGAACAGTCCGGGCACATCGTGATGCCCTCGCTCGGTACGACCGGTGACGGGATCGCCACCGGTCTGCGGCTGATGTCACGGATGGCGCAGACCCGGTCGACGCTGGCCGCACTCGCCGCGCCCATGCAGACATTGCCGCAGGTGCTGATCAACGTCGAGGTGTCCGACAAGGCCACCGTGGCGGACGCCCCTTCGGTGCGTTCCGTGGTGGCGCAAGTCGAGGCCGAACTCGGTGACACCGGACGGATCTTGCTGCGCCCGTCGGGGACCGAGCAGGTGGTGCGGGTGATGGTCGAGGCGGCCGATGCGGACACCGCACAACTGTTGGCCGCACGGGTCGCGGAGTCGGTCAGCAAGCAGCGCTGACGGCTTCGGCCGTGCGCCTCGCGATTCGGGTGATTGGCACCATGTCGGAACTTCCGACCGCCTAGCGTGAGAGGCGACAGACACACCCCGCAGAGGAGCACCATTGACCGAGTTCGTCGCCGCGATCGACCAGGGCACCACGAGTACCCGGGCCATGATCTTCGACCACGACGGTGCCGAGGTGGGTCGTCACCAACTCGAACACGAGCAGGTGCTGCCGAAGGCCGGCTGGGTCGAGCACAACCCCGTGGAAATCTGGGAGCGGACCGCATCGGTCCTGACCTCGGCGCTGAACAACACCCGGTTGCAGGCGAGTGATCTCTGCGCACTCGGCATCACCAATCAGCGCGAAACCGCCCTGGTCTGGGACCGCAGGAGTGGGCGTCCGTTCTACAACGCGATCGTGTGGCAGGACACCCGCACCGACCGCATCGCCTCCGCACTGGACCGCGATGGACGCGGCGACGTCATCCGGCGGAGGGCGGGGCTGCCGCCGGCAACGTACTTCTCGGGCGGCAAGGTGCAGTGGATCCTGGAGAACGTCGACGGGGTGCGCGAGGCCGCCGAACGGGGCGACGCGATCTTCGGTACCTCCGACAGCTGGGTGGTCTGGAACCTGACCGGTGGTCCCCGCGGCGGCGTGCACGTCACCGACGTCACCAATGCCAGCCGCACCATGCTGATGGATCTGGAGACGCTCGATTGGGACGACGAGTTGTTGTCGTTCTTCGGGATTCCGCGACAGATGCTGCCGCGCATCGTGCCGTCGTCGTCGCCGGAGCCCTACGGCACCACGCTCGACACCGGTCCGCTCGGAGGTGAGGTGCCGGTGACCGGCATCCTGGGAGACCAGCAGGCCGCGATGGTCGGCCAGGTCTGCTTGGCGCCGGGCGAGGCGAAGAACACCTACGGCACCGGCAACTTCCTGTTGTTGAACACCGGAGAGAATATCGTGCGCTCGGAGAACGGATTGCTCACGACGGTGTGCTACCGGTTCGGTGACGCGAAACCCGTGTATGCGCTGGAAGGTTCGATCGCCGTCACCGGCTCGGCCGTGCAGTGGTTGCGTGATCAGCTCGGCATCATCAGCGGCGCCGCGCAGAGTGAGGCGCTCGCGCGTCAGGTCGCGGACAACGGCGGGGTGTACTTCGTGCCCGCCTTCTCAGGGCTGTTCGCGCCCTACTGGCGTTCCGACGCCCGTGGCGCCATCGTCGGGTTGTCCCGGTTCAACACCAACGCGCACGTCGCCAGGGCGACGTTGGAGGCGATCTGCTATCAGAGTCGTGACGTCGTCGACGCCATGGAAGCGGATTCCGGTGTGCACCTTGAGGTTCTGAAGGTCGACGGTGGCATCACCGCCAATGACCTGTGCATGCAGATCCAGTCCGACGTATTGGGCGTCGACGTGGTGAAACCGGTGGTGGCGGAGACCACCGCGCTCGGTGCTGCCTACGCGGCCGGGCTGGCCGTCGGCTACTGGGACAGCGAGGACGATCTGCGGGCGAATTGGCAGGAGGGTGAGCGCTGGACGCCGACGTGGTCGGAGGACGAGCGCGCCGCTGGGTACGCGGGCTGGCAGAAGGCCGTGCAACGGACCCTGGATTGGGTCGACGTATCCTGACTGCCTCATGGCATCGCCTCGGCCCACGCGACATGCCCTTGGAAGTCGAGCGAATTCGCCATGGCGCGGTAGCGATCCCGGTAGACGCGATAGGCGTCGTCGTCTCGGCGGGCGAGGGCCAGCTTGGCGTGCAGCCGCAGCAGCCACACGTCGCGGACGACCAGCCCGTCGCCGGTTGCCGCCGCTTGCCGGTCGATCTCTGCCGCGGCGTCGGCAACGTCACCGTCGGCTCCATGCTCGAGCAGTGTCTCGACCAGGACACCCGACGCCGCGACGCCCCATCCGCGCAGAACCCCATCGTCGACCAAACTGTCTGCCGCACTGCGCATCAGGAGGATGGCGTCGTCGTGGTTCCCGGACCGGGCCGTCTGACGGGCCATGTACGTGGTGACGAGCGGCAACTCTGCCAGGGCGTATCGCTCGCGGCGGAACACCTGGCTGACTTCGGTCAGCAAAAGGTGTCCCCGGTCGTGATCGGCGGTCGTTCGACGGTGCACCAGTGCAATGCCCAGCGTCATCCGGGCGACGGCTAGTGCGAGGTCGTCACCCGAACGTTCGGCAACCCGCAGCGCATCTTCGATCGTGCACACCGCGTCATCGTCGGCAGCCAGAATCCCATGCGAGATTCCTGGCCAGTAGATGGTGCCGACGACCGAGGCGTACGACATGGAGTCTGTGCTGCGCGCCATGTCCAAAGCGTCGCGTAGGTCGTCGCGCCACCCAGGGCGGCCGAGGAACGATCGGACCAAGGCCCGCGTCGTCAGCGCGGCGGCCAGCGGACATCCGACGATGAAGTTGCCCTTGGCGGGGTCGCCGTCTGCCAGGTCGATGACCCGTTGCGACCAGCGGAGTACGTCACTCCACTCGCCGCCGACCAACTTGGCGTAGATGGCTGGGCGGGCCAATCCCACGGTCAGTGTTGGATCGCCGACCGACTCCAGGAGGTCCATTGCTTCACTGGCCAGCTGCGACGCCTCGCGTACTCGATTCCCGAAGGCGTGATCGGCGGCCAGCCCCGCCATGGCGATCGCCAGTGATGCCTCGTCCCCGGCGGCGGCGCACAAATGCCGCAGCTCCTCGAAGCGGGGGCCTACCACGTTCGCGTGGACGCGCCAGGCCGTACCGCAGAGCATGGTGCGCGGCGGAATGCGCAGGACCGCTCGGTGCGGGTCGTCGAGGGGCAAGGCGTCGGCAATGACTTCCGCGCGTTGCCAGCTCAGTCGCGCCGCGGCGATGTCACGGTTGGTCGCCCACGTGGCCGCGCGCATGTGCCATTCATAGGCGGCGTGCACGTCGTCGGCGGCCTCCAGATGTTCGGCGATCAAGGCGGCGTTCTCCTCGACCGATCCCGGGTCCCGGCGTTCGATCGCCAAGGCCAACCGCCGGTGTACTTCCGCGCGATCAGACTTGAGCTGGGACTCGTAGGCAACCGCCCGGACCAACGGGTGGTGGAAGACGTACTCCGGTTGCCGGGTGAAGCGGACCTGGTCGATGAGTTGAGTGGCCAGCAGATCGGCGACCACCGGCTTGACGCCCAACACGGACAGCAGGTCCGGATCGAAACGCGAGCCGATCACCGCCGCCGCGCTCAAGGTGCGTTTCGCTTCCGGAGACAGCCGGTCGATGCGGGCGGCGATGGTCGCCTGCAAGGTGGCGGGAACGCTCACCTGGGTGCCGTCGGACGTCGATGCATACGCGCCGCGCCGCCCGCGGAGCGCACCGCGCTCAGCCAGTTCGCGCACGATCTCCTCGGCGAAGAACGGATTGCCTGCAGCCCTCTCGGCGATGGTCCTTCCCAGTGGCTCGGTACCGGGGTCCGGCCCCAGCATCTCGCCGATCAACGCCTTGGTTTCCGAAGCACGGAGCGGCGCAAGCGTGATGGTTCGTGCGTCCGCCATGCGCATCAAAGCGCCCTGATATTCCGGACGAGAGGTGATGACCACCAGTGATCGTGTCTGCCGGATGACGGCGAGGAAGTCGGCCAGCATCGACTCGCTGACCTCGTCGACCCAGTGTGCATCCTCGATCACGAAGAGGGCAGGTTGAGTCCGCGCCAGCGAGGCGGCGTTGACCAACGACGTCAACCGCCGCCGGCGCGCATCGGGATCGATCGACGGTGACCCCGAAGCCGGATCCCGGACACCCAACAGGTCATCTAGTAGAAGCAGGTCCTCCGGGTCAGCGCCATCGAACCGGCGCTGCAGCCGCTCGCGGGCGGCCTGCCCGTCAACGCCGTCGATGCCGGTCACGGCGCGCAGCAGCCGGGTGACGGCATGGAACGGGACCTGGGTGGTGTGCGACTCGCAGAAGGCGGTGAACACCTCGATGCCCCGGCGTGCCGCCATCGACGCAACCTCGCGTGCGAGACGGCTCTTGCCGATGCCCGGGGGGCCTACCACGCCCGCCACGGCGCCGTGCCCTCCGACGGCGCGGGCCAAGAGGCCCTCCAGAGCCGAGAGTTCCCATCGTCGGCCCACCAGAGGTGATTCGGCATGGCCGCCGAGTTGCCGCCGTCCCTCGATGCGGAGCAGTCGCCGGGCGCCGACGGGAGCGTCGGACCCCTTGATCCACACCATCTCCGGTTCGCCAAGCACCGCAACGTCACCGACCAGGCGGCCGGTGGACTCGCTGAGCATGACCGCACCGGGCGGAGCTACCGACTCCATTCGCTGTGCCATCCCCACCTGCGCACCCACCGCGGTGTATCCGAAGGACGCCGTGCCGATGTCACCGGCCACTACCTGGCCCGAGTTCAGCCCCACCCGCAATTGCAGCTCGACGGCATCCCGACGCTGGACGTCGCGGGCAAGCCGGCTGGCCTCTTCGTGAATTCCCAAGGCTGCCAGGCAAGCGCGAACGGCATGGTCCTCCAAGGCTATTGGTGCACCAAACACCGCCATGATGCCGTCGCCGGTGAACTTGTCGACCGTGCCGCCGTACCGCTGTACCGCAACGGCGGCACGGGCGACCAATTCGGCCATGATCTCGCGGAGGCGCTCGGGGCCGACAGCCGCCGCGATGTCCATCGAATGCACCACGTCGGCGAAGAGCACCGTGACCTGCTTGTACTCGGCCGATCGGGTGACCGATGTGATGGCCGTACCGCATTCACCACAGAATTTGACGGCCCCGGTCAATCGGGTGCCGCACGAACGGCAGGTGGATGCCGCGGCTGCCGGTTCGTGGCCACCATCCCCGTCGGGGCGCACGTCAATATCGGTTCACTGCCAGCCAACGGCGTTCATGATCGACGACTGCGGCCTCGCGGATTGATCTGCGTACACTTTCACTGCAGCACCTTCGTACTCCTGGAAACGCCGACGATGTCATGGTAGGGCTCGCGTCCCGGCAGCAAGATCACTTTCGACGCCACGGACGTACCTGGATCTAGCGAGGCGCGGCGCTCGTGGACGCCCTTGGCCAAGGGCTTTTCCGGGCACCGACGGAACCGGATGAGCGCCTGGTGCGTCGTACACCGGCATGGGACGAATTGAGCCTGCCCGCCTCGACGTCGGAGCGCTCCTCCACGTCGCGGGCCGGTACGAGGTCGTGGCCGAGACCGTCGACGGACTGGCTCGCACCTATCTGGCCGGGCTGAGGTTCGACGGTGCGGTGGCGGGCCGCGACTACACCACCGAGGGCGACGCCCTGCGGCGCGCCGTGGACGACGTCACCGACGGGATGCGGGCGTGGGCCAGGGCCGCACGGGAGATCGCCTCTGCGCTGAGGTCTTCGGCCAACCGCTACGTCGACGCCGACGCCGGCGGCGCCGTGGGGCTCGGATGACCGCGGCGGGTCCCTTCGACGCCGCCGGCCGGCTCGCCGAGGGACGCCCAGCCGTCGACGACGTCGAGGAGTACGTGGCGGCGTGCCAGCGGCTCGGCTACCGGCACCGGGACCTGACGGCGCACTCCGCACAGGCGGGTCGCTGGTACGACAGCGAGGAGGGCCTCGACCTGCGGGCACTCGACGCGGACTGCGCCGCGCTGTCGGCGGCCGCCGCCGCGGCGCTGGACAGCTGCCGCGTGCAGACGGATCTGGTAGCGCAACTGTCCGGAGCGTGGGCCGGCACGGGATCTTCGGCGGCGCGCGAGTTCCTCTGGCGCAGTAGGGAGGCCGCGACGTCCGTTCGCATGTCCCTCGACTCCGCGGCCGATGCGGCAGCGACCCTGCGCGATGCACTGTGGCGGGCCGTCGACGCCAAGGTGACGGCCGTGGAGACGATCGACGCCCGACATCGGCCGCAGCGCGCGGACTGGTTGGCCGCCGCGAGGACCGTGACCAGCGGTACGGGCGATCTTGCGGCGGCCAGCGAACTCATCGATGACGAGGTGAGGCCGTTCGTCCAGTCAGAAATCGAGTCGGACTGGCTGGCGGCGATGCGGGCCGCAGTCGCCTCGATCAACGCGGCGTACGCCTCCGCGATCGCCAGACTGTCCGCCGGCCGTGTCGCCGTCTTCGAGGTGCCCGGCGACCTCGGTCCGCGCACGGTGTGGGATGCGCCGGGTCCGGCCTCCGGCGCCCGCGAGTCGTCGACACCGGTTCAGACGACGCCTGCGGCGGCGGTCGCCTCCGTTCCGCTGCCCGCCGCCACCTCGTTCACGGGGGCCGGTGGTTCACCGCCCGCGCCGTGGACCGGCCCGTCGACCGTCGGCCCATCGCCCATGGACGATCCCGGTCTGCAGCCGATGCCTCCCCCCACCACCATGCCGCAGGCGGCCGCTCCGCCCATGTCGTCCGTGCCCTCCGCGCCATCGCTCATGCCGTCGCCGGGCGACCTCGGCATGGGTACGTCCTCGCCGGGCGGTGGACTGTCGGGTTTCGGGCAGCAGCTGGCCGACCTGATCGGTGGACTCGTCGGCTCGTCGGATGACGGGCTGCCGGAGTTGGCCGATCCCGAGGAGCCAAGCGGCGCCGACGATCCGGACGATCCGGACGATCCGGACGATCCGGACGACCCCGAACACGGGCCCAAAGGCGACGTCCTCGAAGAGCCCGCTCCCGGCGAGGAGCCGGCGGCAACGGAGGCAGCACAGGCTGCCGCAGACGGGTGCGAGCCCGAACTCGAACTCGAACCCGAACCCGAACCCGAACCCGAACCCGAACCCGTCCCGACTCCGGCTCCGTCGCCGCCCGTCGCGCAGGCCATGCCCGAAGCGGTCGCCGACACCGCCGTGGCCACCCCATGCGAGATCGCCGCCGACGAGTTACCCCAAGTGGGGGAGTAGTGCGGCCACGTCAGATCGTCTGATCGCGACAGTCCAGCGCCGCGGTGACGAAGGCGTCGCGTGCGGAGTTGGCCACCGCAGCCTTCCAGATCAGGGTGACCCGGCTGGGTCCGATGTCCGCGATCGGGACCACCCGGACGTCGGGTCGCCGGTAGAACGTCGCCGTCGACCTCGGGAGCACCGCGAAGCCCTCGTGCGCCGCGACCAGTTCCAGCTTCTCCTCGACGGTCGACACCGACTTCCGTGACGAGGCCCGGCGCTGCTCGGCGTCGGCGATCACCCGCCACTCGGGCACCGTGCGCGGATCCTGCAGCAGGCGCCGCGAGGCGAGGTCCGCCAGCGTGACCGACGGCTGCGTCGCCAGCGGGTCACGTACGGACACCAGGGCGTCCCTCGGTTCGTCCAGCAGGTGAGCGGTTCCGAGTCCGGTGTGGTCGATGGGCTCACGGGCGTACACCACGTCGATGTGACCGCTTTCCACGACGGCGACCTGTTCGGCCCATGACAGCTGCGTCACCTCGGCGCGGTACGACGGATCGACGGCCTCGAAGGTCTTGACGGCCGCCGTGGCCAGCAACCCCGGCAACACTCCGACCGTCACCGTGACGGTGGCCGTGGCGACGTGACGAAGTCGCTCCCATAATGCCTTCGACTCGGCAAGCATGAACCGGCCGTCCTCCAACAGCTGCGTCCCCGCAACCGTGAGCGTGGTGCCGCGCGAGCCACGGCTGAACAGGCTGACGCCCAACTCGTGCTCGAGGGCGCGAATCTGCCTCGACAACACCGGTTGTGCGATGTGCAGACGCTGCGCCGCCCGGCCGAAGTTCAGTTCCTCCGCGACTGCGACGAAGTATCGCAACTTGCGCATGTCGAGATCTGTCGCCATACCTCAAGGGTATCGCCTGACGACGGAATAGGTGTTGGCCCGATCGCGGCATTACGGGGACCGTGGAGGGCATGAGCCTGAAGAATGCACGAGTCCTGATCATTGGTGGTACCTCCGGAATCGGCCTTGGCGTCGCATCGGCGGTTGCCGAACGAGGCGCCGAGCCGATCGTCGCGTCGCGCAACTTGGCGAGTGTGGACAGGGCGTTGGCGCAATTGCCGGACACTGCTCGCGGCGCAGTCATCGACCTCTCGGACGGCGCCTCACTCGATCGGTTCGCCGCGGACATCGGCGAGATCGACCATCTGGTGTTCACCGCGGGCGACGCGCTGCAGTTCGCCAAGGTCGCCGACCTCACGCCCGAGGTCGTCTCGGGTTTCTTCCTGACCCGGTTCGTCTCTGCGTTGAACGCCGTGCGGGTGTTCGCGCCGAGCATCGCGGCAGGCGGATCCATCACGATGACGAGCGGAACGGCAGCTCATCAACCGGCGTTCGGGGTGCTGCCGGTCAGCGTCTGCGGAGCAATGAACGCGGCGACCACGGCACTGGCGGTCGAGTTGGCACCGATTCGGGTGAACGCCGTGGCGCCGGGCGTCGTACGGACACCGCTGTGGGACGCGATGGGCGAAGAGGACCGGCAAGCGATGTACGACCAGTCGGCGCAGCAGATCCCGTTGGGCAAGATCGCCGAGGTCGAGGACGTCGCGCGGGCGTACGTGTATTGCATGGAGCAGACTCACGGCACCGGCATCGTGCTCGTGGTCGACGGTGGCAGCCTGCTGGTGTAGTCCCCGGTCAGTTGACCAGGCCGACGAGCTCCTCGCAGAACGAGACCGCTTCGCGATCGTCGCTCGCCAGCGGATGCACGAGCATGGTCGTCACCCCGGCCTCGGCGAAGGCGGCGAGGCGCTCCTTGACGAAGCCGGCCGATCCGACCAGTGAAACGTTGCGGACCAGCTCGTCGGGGACCGCGGCGATGGCCTCGGCCTTGTCGCCCGCGAGGTAGAGGTCCTGGATCCGGTCGGCGACGTCGCCGTACCCGTAGCGCGTCGCGAGGTTGTGGTAGAAGTTCCTGCCACGTGCGCCCATACCGCCGATGTACAGCGCCAGTTGGGGTTTCGCCCAAGCCAGCCGGTCTTCGACGTCATCGCCGATGGCGAGGCCGGCCGACACCATGACGTCGAGCGGACCGAGGGCGGGGTCGCGCTTCGCCTCTCCGGCGCGCAGCGCGTCACCCCACACGTCGGCCGCCTTCTCCGGGTAGTAGAACACCGGCTGCCAGCCCTCGGCGATCTCGGCGGTGAGCTCGACGTTCTTCGGCCCCAGTGCGGCGATGGTGATCGGGATGCGTTCGCGCACCGGGTGGTTGATGAGTTTCAGCGGTTTGCCGAGGCCCGTGCCCCGATCCGACGGCAGTGGCACCTGATAGTGCTTGCCTGCGAACTGCACCTTCTCGCGGCGCCAGACCTGGCGGCAGATCTCGACCACCTCTCTGGTGCGGCCCAGTGGCGCGTCGAAGGGCACGCCGTGGAAGCCCTCCACCACTTGCGGACCGGACGTGCCGATGCCGAGCCGGAACCGGCCATCGGAGACGTAGTCGACGCCCGCGGCCGTCATCGCGAGCAGCGTCGGCGTGCGCGAGTAGATCGGCACGACGCCCGTGCCCAGCTCGATGGTGGACGTCTTGGCCGCCAGGTACCCCAGCTGGCTGATCGCGTCATAGGAGTAGGCCTCGGCGACGAGCGCGAGGTCGACACCGCACTTCTCGAGTTCGGCGACCTGGTTGGCCGCCTCCCGGAAGCCGCTGGCATAACTCAGGAAGATTCCGGTGCGCATCCTGGCTTTATAGCACCATCAACCAGTTGGTTGGCGACCGGGGTAGGCGCAGGTTAGCGGTGGGCCGCGTTTGCCGCACGCACCACCTGTTCGAACCGGTCGAGGCCGTCCAGCACCTCGTCCTCGTCGATCGTCAGGGGAGGGGCGATTTCGATCGAGTTGCCATTGCGGCCGACCAGGATTCCCAGCGCCCGGGCCTGCATCACGATGGAGCTCAGCGCCCAACGGTCCAGCGGTGCCTTCGTCTTCTCGTCCGACGTGAACTCGACCGCGAGCCACATGCCGATGCCCCGCACGTCCCCGACGATGTCGTAGGCGTGCAGTGCCCGCAGACGTTCGAGCAGCTTGGCGCCGAGGTTCGCGGACCGCTCGACGAGACCTTCGCGGGTGTAGACGTCGATCGCCTCGTTCGCGGCGGCTGCCGACACGGCGTGACCGCCGAACGTGTGGACGTCAGCCAGCCGGGTGAGGCGTTGATGCAGGGCCGACGTGATGACCGTGGCGCCGAGTGGTGCGTAGCCGGCCGTGATTCCCTTCGCCATCGTCATGATGTCGGGCTCGAGGCCGAAATGCTGGCAGCCGAACCACTTTCCGGTCCGGCCGAATCCCGTGATGACCTCGTCGGCGATGAGGATGACGCCGTACTCGTCGCAGATCTCGCGAATTCTCGGAAAGTAGTCCTCGGGCGGAATTTGAACTCCGTGGGCCTGCATCACCGGTTCGGCGATGAACGCAGAGACCAGCTCCGGTCCCTGGTGGATGATCTCGCGTTCGAGATATTCGGCGTACATCGAACCCGATGGTTCGGACCCGTGCTGGAACTCGCTGCGATACGACATCGGGGCAGGGATGTGGGAGAAGCCCGGGATGCCTGGTTCGGCGGGGTGGCGCACGTCGAGGAGGTCGCTTGCGGAGCCCGCCGCGCCCGTCGCACCGTGGTACGCGTTGTATCGGGCAATTACCTTGTAGGCCTTCGGTTTGTCCCCCGCTTGTTGACACGCCTTGGCGATCTTGAAGGCGGTCTCGTTGGCCTCCGACCCGCTGCCGGAGAAGGCGACGGCGTGCAGATCCCCCGGAGTGAGAGCCGCGAGCTTGGCCGCGAGGGTCACGGTGACGTCGGCGACCTGGCCCGCGGTTCCGGCGTACGGCAGCCTGGCCAGTTGTTCCCGCATGGCCTCGGCGAGGTCGCCGCGATCGTGTCCGAGCAATGATGCCCGGGTCAGGCCGCTCATCAAGTCGAGGTAGTCGTTGCCGTCGACGTCGACGAGGTGCGCTCGATGCCCTTCCGTCATGACCAACGGTGGCTCCTTGGCGAGGTCGGACCGGTGGAGCAACGGCCAGATGTAGTGAGCGTGAGCAAGGGCGGTGATGTCCCGGGTGTCGTTCAGGGTGGTCATCCGTGTCGTTCCGTTCTGGTTCGGGGCTTGGTGTGTCACGGCCGGTCGAGGAGCCGTCTGGGGTTCGAGACCAACATGGTCTCGAGTTGGGAATCGGTCACGCCGAAGTAGCGATTCAAAGCTGGCGCAACCCGTTTGGGCAAGTGCTCGTAGCCCATGCCCCCGTAGGCCGTATGCGCCGTCTTGCAGAAGACGTCACATCCGAGGGTGATGCGGTCGGCCAGCCCACGGCCGATCAGCTCGGCGACGTGTTCGAATCGCTGGTGATCGGTCGGGTCACGATGCGGGAACTGCCAGTACGACTCCATGCCGAACGTGTCGAACTCGAGGACGACTCCGGTGTCGGCGAGTTCGAGGTGGTAGTCGAGGTCGATCCGCTCGTCGAGATGGCTGAGTACGATCCTGGCTGGTTGTGCGCCTTCGCGCGTGAGGATGTCGACGACCTCAAGACCGTCACGCCCACCATCGGCTTCGAGATGCACGTTGATCGACGCACCGGTGTCGGCCGACGCGTGGGCGGCGGCGATCAGCACCTTCCTCTCGTTGGGTGTCATCGGGGCGCTGGTGCCGAGTTCTCCGATGAGGGCGGGCCGGATGCCCGTCTGGCCGACACCGTGGGTCAGCTCTGCGACCAGCTCGGCGCGGAGCGACTCGACGGATGCGGCGTCGACTTCGGGTGGATGCGACGGATCGCGGTACCACCCGCTGCCGATCATGACGTGGACGCCAGTGTCCCTTGCGAGACTGGGTAATTCGCCCACCCGGCGACCGAGGCCGATGTTGGTCATGTCGACGACGCCGCGTCCACCGGCGTCGTGGAAGCTTGTCAGTCCGCTGGCGATCATCTCGCGGTCGTCGACGATCAGGTTGTCACGGAGCCCTTGGTTGTTCCATCTCAGGAACCCGAGGTTGTGCATCGACACGGGTTCGTCGTCCGGCAACGAGTCGGGTGTCGGGATGTACAGACACCCGGCATCCAGGAACAGATGCTCGTGCATGCTGGTCAGACCGAGTTCATCGGGGGCGATGGGTCCCAGCACGGTGTGAATCGGCACCTGGCCACTCCTGCGTGGATGAATGGTAGAACGATCTACCGATGTGACGGTACTGGCCGCCCCGGTGAGGTGTCAACGCCCCTCCGCCGACCAGATCGACCGTGCGCCGCCCATCGGATGTCCCATCGGATGCCCCGAACGCGGCCCGAGGTGCGGCGTCACGGACCAGTGGAGTCGGTAGCGCCCGGCCTCATCGGCTTCCACGGCCCGCGAGGTGGTAGATCGTTCTATCCTTGCTCGAAGGTGCCGATGCCGACGAAGCCGGAGTGCGAATGCCATCACGCGTGACCATCAACGACGTCGCCGCCGAGAGCGGCGTGTCCCGTGCCACGGTGTCTCTCGTCTTACGTGGCAGCGCCAAGATTCCCGACGCGACCGCGCATCGCGTTCGATCGGCGATGGCACGCGTCGGCTACGTCTACAACCGGCAGGCCGCCAACCTGCGGACGCAGAAGACCATGACCATCGGACTGGTGCTCACCGGTGTTCGGGACCCGTGGTTCGCCGATCTCACGATGGCCGTCGAGGACCGTACCCACGACGTTGGCTGCACGCTCCTGACCGGCTACAGCCGGGACCGCGTGGACCGCCAGGACGCGTTGTTGTCCACCATGGTGGAGCAACGGGTCGACGGCATCGTGCTCCTGCCCACCAGCGAGACGACCGCGGAAGACCTCGCGCTCAGCCTGGGGGTGAGCAACGTCCCGCACGTGCTCATCGACCGCCGCGTGGCGGGGTTCGAGTCCGACCGCGTGCGGGTGGATCACGAATCGGCCGGCGAACTGGTGGCTGGTCACCTTGCGGACATCGGCGTCCGGTCGATGGCGTTTCTGGGCGGCCCGCCGAACTGTCCGGTACGCGCCGAGCGGCTCGGGGGTCTGCGCAGCGGTGCATCGCTACGGGGCATCGACATGCCACCGGACTTCTCGATCGCCACGGACGCCGAACGCCAGGGGGGCACGGACGCCGCCAACCGGCTGTTCGAGCTTCGTGGCCTGCCGGACGCCATCGTGGCGTACAGCGACGTCGTCGCCCTCGGGGTTCTCGGTGCGCTCCGGCACCGCGGTATCCAAGCGGGACGGGGCATGGCGGTGGCTGGCTTCGACGACATCGAGGAGGCTGCCGTGCATCCCACGCCGCTGACGACGACGTCGACCTTCCCGACCCGGCTCGGTGCGGAAGCGGTCCGGCTCCTGCTCGACAGAATTGCCAATCCGGCGGTACCGCACCGGGACATCGTCATCGATCCCGTCCTCCACGTCCGCGAGTCCACGACTCGCTGGGTGGACCGGCAGGCGTCGACACCTCGTCACCACGGATGAGCCGGAAGGTCCCCTCCGACGTCGCCCGCCCCGTATGGCAATCGTGAGCAAAGCGGCGGTGATCTGCTTCACACTGTGTGGCTTCCCCGCCGACGTGTGCCGACCTACCGTAAAGATCAGCCCGATCATGAGTATCGCCTACATAGCCGTTAAAGGAGAGTTAGATTGGCCTTTGATGGCCGCCGTCTGCTGTCCTGCGTCCACCGATGCGTGCCCCACTCTCTGCGAAAGGTTCGGCCGTGAATGAGATCCGTCCACCCTCGGGCTTGATACTTCCCCAAGGCCTCGACGCCTGGGATCGCCGGAAATTCCTGACGCGGTCGCTGATGGGGGCCGGGGCACTCGCGGCGGCGGGGGTGTTGGCGGCGTGCGGCGGCGGTGGCAACACGTCGACGCAGGACGCGGGACCCGCACGTCGAGGCGGCACCCTGCGCTTCGGCGGCTCGGGAGGTGGCACCTCCGACACGCTTGACGCCCACAACCCGCTGACCAACACCGACAACGCCCGCGTACCCATGTTGTACGACCCGCTGGTGCGGTTGAACAACCAAGCCCAGGTCGAGCTGGTGATGGCGCAGTCGATCACGCCGAATGCGGACGCCACCGAATGGACCGTCAAGATCCCCGCCGGCATCACCACGCATCGGGGCAAGCCGTTCACGGCCGACGACGTGTTGTTCAGCTTCCAGCGCATGTTCGACAACAAGTTTCCTGGCTCGGTGGCACTGGGACCGCTCGATCTGAAGTCCTCGAAGGCGATCGATCCGACCACCGTCTTCCTGAAGTTCTCGACGCCGTTCGCGATCCTGCCCGAGGCATTGTCGCTGTACTTCATCAACATGGTGCCGCGCGGCTACGACCCGAAGAACCCGGACGGCACCGGACCGTTCAAGTACCAGAGCTTCACTGCCGGCACGCAGTCGACGTTCGTGCGCAACGAGAACTACTGGCAGAGCGGCCTGCCGTACCTCGATGCCATCGTCACCACCAACATCGCCGACGAAACGAGCCAGATCTCCGGTCTCCAGTCCGGTCAGCTCGACCTCGTCAACTTCCTCTCCGCGCCCGCCGTGGCCGCGCTACGCGGTGGCGGCTACAAGGTCACCATCTCCAAGACCGGCAGCTGGGGCCCGTTCACGATGCGGATGGACCAGAAGCCGTTCACCGATGTGCGCGTGCGCCAGGCGATGCGCCTGGTGGTCGACCGCCCACAGATGCTGAAGCAGGTCTTCGGCGGTCTCGGCACCATCGGCAACGACGTGATCGGGATCGTCGATCCCATCTACGACCAGGCACTGCCGCAGCGCGTACAGGACATCGCTCAGGCGAAGTCGTTGTTGGCTGCGGCGGGCTACCCGGACCTCTCGGTCGACCTGGTCACCACGGTGAACGCGCCGGGTGGCATTCAGGCCGCCCAGGTCTTCGTCACGCAGGCGGCCGCCGCGGGCATCAAGGTCAACATCAACCAGCAGAACTCGACCGACTACTTCGCCAACTCGTATCTGAAGACGACGTTCTCTCAGGACTATTGGCCCACACAGCCCTATCTGGTGGCGGTGTCACAGGCCCTGACCAACAAGCCGTCGGCGCCCTTCAACGCCACGTTCCAGAACGACCCCGCCTACGACGCTCTCTACGCGCAGGCAGTGGGGACCCTGGACAAGGCCAAGCAGGCCGACTTCGCGCACCAGATGCAGAAGATCGAATACGACTCCGGCGGAAACATCATTCCCTACTTCTTCCCGGTGATCGACGCGGCCACCCAGAAGGTTCAGGGCGTGCAAGAGACCAAGAACGGGCTGAGTCCCGGTGGCTTCGACTGGAAGCACTTCTGGCTGTCGGCCTGACAACGGCATGGACTGAGGTATCGCGATGGAACTGAAAACCGAGGGACCTGGCCCGGGTCCGGCTGCCGGGCCACCGCTACCGGACGAGGCACCGGTATCCGAACCCGCCCGCAAGGGCAAGCGACGCCGCGATCATCCCGTCCGCGACCTGGTGGTCGTGCGTGCGCTGTGGGGCATCTTCTCGGTCTTCGTGGTGTCACTCATCGTGTACTTCGCCACGCTGGTGCTGCCCGGCGACGCGGCGAACGCCATTCTCGGCCAACAGGCGACCCCCGAGCGCCTGGCCCTGCTGCGACATCAGTTGAATCTCGATCAACCCGTGCTGACCGGCTACTGGCACTGGTTCACCGGACTTCTCCACGGTGACTTCGGCATGTCGTTGACCCGCCAGCAGCCGGTGTGGGACGTGGTGCGTCCGAACCTGCTGAATTCGATCGTCCTGATCGTCATCGCGGCGGTGCTCTCGACGATCGTCGGCATCGTGCTGGGGGTGTTCGCCGCTGCCCGGCGCGACAAGGCCTTCGACCACGTCATGTCGGTGCTGGCGCTCGCGGCCAGTTCATTGCCCGAGTTCGTCGTCGGCGTCCTCGTCGTGCTGGTGTTCGCGGTGCAGGTGTTCCAATGGTTCCCTGCACTGTCCATCCTTCCGCCGGGTGCGCAGATCTGGGATCATCCAGAGGAATTGGTGCTACCGGTGCTCACGTTGGTCATCGTCATCACGCCGTACGTGTTCCGGATGATCCGCGCGTCCATGATCGAGTCGCTGTCCAGTGACTACGCGGAGGTGGCCAAGCTCAAGGGCGTCAGTGACCGTCGCTTGCTGTTCCGGCACGCGCTGCCGAACGCGCTGGCACCCAGCATCCAGGTGGTCGGACTCAACCTGCTCTACCTCGCCGGCGGCATCGTCCTGGTGGAGACGGTGTTTCAGTTTCCCGGCATCGGCCTGCTGCTGGTGGGCGCGATCACCGGGCGGGACGTGCCGATGATCCAGTTCCTGGTCCTGCTGCTCGCAGCGTTCTACGTAGTGCTCAACATCCTGACCGACGTGGGCGTCGTGTTGGTCACCCCTCGACGGAGGTTACCGCGATGACCGACATCGCCATTCCCGCAACACCTGCGGACACCGCTGCGCCGAAGCGGCAGCGCAACGCGAGCCGCATCGTGCGGACGGCGCTCAGAACGGCGCGTGGTCGCGTCGGCCTGGCACTGACGCTCGTGGTGGTGCTCGTCGCGTTCATCGGGCCGTTCGTCGGCAACGACTCACCGAACGCGTTCACCACCGCGCCGTACCAACCACCCGGCGGCGACGGCGGCATACTCGGCGGCGACAGCCTCGGCCGTGACGTCCTGGCCCGGGTTCTCCACGGTGGGTGGCTGCTCCTGCTGCTGTCGGTCATCGCGACCGTGCTCGCCGTGGCGGTCGGTGCGGTGGCCGGTGTGGTGGCGGCTTACCGGCGCGGCAAGACCGACGGACTGATCATGCGATCGGTGGACATCCTGCTGGCCTTGCCGCAGCTGGTCCTGGTCCTGCTGTTCCTCAGCGTCATCGGGAACAAGCTGTGGCTCCTGGTGCTGGCCGTCGCCCTGGCCCAGGCGCCGCAGGTCGCCCGGGTCGCCTATGCCTCGGCGCAGGACGTCTGCGAACGGGACTTCGTCAAGGTCGTCGCCATGTGGGGGATGCCGCCGCGCAGCGTCATTCGCCGCCACGTCCTCCCGAGCATCACCACTCCGCTCGCCGTCGAAACGGGTCTGCGCCTGGGCTTTTCGATCATCCTCATCTCCGGGCTGAACTTCCTCGGCTTCGGCGCCCAGCCACCGAACCCGTCGTGGGGCGTGATGGTCAACGAGAACCGTCTCGGGCTGGCCTCCAACCCGTGGGGGGTGCTGGCGCCGGCCGTCCTGCTGGCCCTCCTGGCGATCGGCGTCAACATGCTCGTCGACGCGCTGGCCAGAGCCAGCTTCGGCGAGGATCGCGGCGACGACACCCAAACCCAACCTTCCGCTGGAGGAACGTCATGAGTGCTCAGCTCGAGGACGCGCCCGTCGATGATTCCCGTGCCCGGCAGGGCCTGACCGTGACGGGTCTGACCGTCGTCACGCGCACGCACCGGACGCCGGTCGTCGAGGACGTGTCATTCTCCGTGGCAGGCGGTCGAATCCTCGGACTGGTCGGTGAGTCGGGCTCGGGAAAGAGCACGGTCGGGGTCGCCCTGCTCGGCCTGGCCCGGCGAGGTCTGGAGATCGCCGCGGGCTCGGTGATGATCGGTGACGTCGACGTGCTGAAGATGTCGCCGGGCGAACTCCGCAGAGCCCGCGGACGATTGGTCGCCTACGTCCCGCAGGACCCGGCCAGCGGGCTCAACCCGGCGCTGCGGATCGGGACGCAACTACGCGAATCGCTCCAGGTTCATCCAGATGCGCTCAAGGGACAGAGCGTCGAGGAGCGGGTCCGCGAACTGCTGGTGCAGGTCCACCTGTCCGACCCGGACCGGGTGCTGAGGAGCTACCCCCATCAACTCTCCGGCGGTCAGCAGCAACGCATCGGCATCGCCATGGCGTTCGCGTGCCGGCCTCGGCTCATCGTGCTGGACGAGCCGACCACCGGCCTCGACGTCTCCACGCAGCGTCACGTGCTCGACACGGTCGCCGATCTGAGCACCCAGTACGGGGCCACCATCGTGTACGTCAGTCACGACCTCGCCGTGGTGGGTCAGATCGCCGACGAAACCGCGGTGATGTACGCGGGCCGGCTCGTCGAGAAGGGGCCGACCGACGCGCTGTTCAGGCAGGCCCGTCACCGTTACACGGTCGGGCTTCTCAAGGCGGCCCCTTCACCGGACCGAAGTACCGTCCTCGTCGGCATCGAAGGCAACCCACCGCGCCCCGGCAAGTGGCCCACCGGGTGCTGCTTCGCCGACCGATGCCCGGCCGTCGAAGACGACTGTCGGGCAGGGCTTCCGGAGATGACGTCGCTCGGACCGGCGCACGACGCGCGCTGCCTTCATCCGGTACCGCTGAGCGCGGACCCGGGTGCCGGGCCCGCAGCAGTTCCGAAGGTCGGCGGGGTGCCGGGACCGGCCCTGTCGATCACCGGGATGAACGCACACTACGGTGCCGTACAGGTGTTGCACGACATAAACTTCCGGGTGGAGCCCGGGACCTGCACCGCGATAGTCGGCGAGTCCGGGTCGGGCAAGACGACGCTGGCTCGCTGCCTGATCGGCCTCCACGGTGACTGGTCGGGCGACGCCACGTTCGGCGGCGAACCGCTGGCCCCCGCCGCGTCGAGGCGAACGCGTGAACAGCGTCAGCGGCTTCAGTTCGTGTTCCAGAATCCGTTCAGCTCGCTCAATCCCCGGATGTCCGTGGGAGACAACGTGGAAGAGCCGCTGAGATTCTTCACTCGACAATCCCCATCCGAGCGCCGACAGAAGGTGGTCGAGACGCTGGACACGGTGGCGCTGAGTCGGGAGTTCTACAACCGGATGCCCGACCAACTCTCCGGTGGTGAACGTCAACGCGTTGCGGTCGGCAGAGCGCTGACCGTCGGCCCGGAGTTGCTGGTGTGTGACGAGGTGACCTCGGCCCTCGACGTCTCGGTGCAGGCCCTGCTCGTGGAGCAACTGCGCGAGCTTCAGCTCACGCGCGGGCTGTCGATGGTCTTCATCACCCACAACCTTGCCGTGGTGCGCAGCATCGCCCAGAACGTGATCGTGCTCGCGGCGGGGCACATCGTGGAAGCCGGCCCCGTCGACGACGTACTCGACCATCCGGCGCAGGATTACACCCGCCAGCTGCTGGCCGACCTGCCGAAGTTGAGCACGGCGACGACCGTGAAGGACATGCCGAAGGTCAACTCCTAGCGGGTCGGATTCCGGTACCGGTGACCGGCGCGTCGACCCGCAGATCGTTGCTGGCGGCGGCGCGCTCGACGAGCGCGCGCTCCGTGGTGCTGAGGTGCCTGCGATGGCCGGTCTCGACGATGTCGCGGAAGCGCGTCCACAGGCGGTCCACGGTCATCCCGAACCGCGGCATGCATTCGTCTTCGGGCGGTCCGCCGTACGGTGCCCAGCAGAGGACGAATTCGACGATCTCCATGTCGAATCGGTCGATGACCCGTCCGACGGGGATCGCGTCGTTCTCCCGTCCGGTCGCCACGGGACCGGCCGTCCGTCAATGACCCCGGCGGATGAAGTCGGCCACCCGCTCGCCGATCATGATCGCCGGGGCGTTGGTGTTGCCGGTGACCAGCGTCGGCATGACCGAGGTGTCCGCCACCCGCACGTTGCGCAGGCCGTACACCCTCAGGCGGTCGTCGACGACCTTGCCCATCATGCAGGTTCCCGATGGGTGGTAGAAGGAGAAGGACTGTGTGCGGATGAACGCGTCGATGTCCTCGTCGCGGTCGGATTCCGGAGCCAGGCCGGCGTCGGCGGCCGCCCGCAGATCGGTGTCGAGTACCGAGGTGAGAGCCGTCTGACGGGCGATCTGCATGCCGATGCGCATGCCAGCCCGAAGCCGGCGGCGGTCGTCCTCCTCGGCGAGGTAGTTGTGCACGATGCGGGGCTTCGCGTACGGATGCGAATGACGGAGCCGGACCGAGCCGCGGCTGGCGGGTCGGGCGACATACGGGCCAAATGACATTCCCGGTTCCGTCGGGGCGGAGAGCCCTTCGTCGCGGACGATTCCGAGCGTTGCGTGGAACTGCAGATCGGGTGCCGGGACGTCGTCGGAGGAGTTCATGAAGCCGCCAACCTCGGTCCACGCCATGGGGCCGGTCCCGTCTCGGCGGAGTTGGGCTTCTTCGCGGGAGGTGTCCGGGCCGAGCAGCGGGGGGACCGAGCTGTAGAAGCTCAGGAAACAGCCGGCATGGTCCTGCATGTGGTAACCGACGTCGGGCAGGTTGATCAGCGGCGTGATGCCACCCGCAGTCAACTCGTCCGCGTTTCCGACGCCGGACTGCATGAGCAGATGGGGTGAATTGTAAGCGCCGAGGGACAGAATGATCTCACGCTCGGCGTGGACGGTGCGCACCTCGCCGAGGTGATCGACCTCGATCCCGGTGGCGCGGTCTCCGGCGAAGACCAGACGCAGTGCCAACGTCGACGTCAACAGCGTCAGATTGGGGCGCGCCACATTGTCGTCGAGGAAAGCGTTGGCGCTGCTGCACCGCAATCCGTTCCGCTGCGTCATCTGGTGACGGCCGACGCCTTCCTGCTGCGCACCGTTGAAGTCGTCGGTCGGTTTGTGACCGGCTTCTTGCGCTGCGTCGATCCAGGCGTCGAGCAGGGGGTGGACCGACGGTGGGTCGCTGACCGCCAACGGGCCTTCGACACCGTGGAATTCGTTGGCACCGCGGGAATTGTGTTCGGATTTCTTGAAGTACGGCAGGACGTCTTCGTAACCCCAGCCGTCGTTGCCCATCTGCTTCCACGTGTCGTAGTCGTAACGATGCCCTCGCACGTAGAGCTGCGTGTTCATGCTGCTGGTGCCGCCGACGACGCGGCCGCGCGGGAGGTAGGCCCGGCGGCCGCCGAGGTGCTTCTCGGGCTCCGTCGCGAAGTCCCAGTCGAACGTGGACTTGAGCTGCTGAGAGAAGAGGGTGGGAATCTCGAAGAGCCGGCCCGTGGCGGGTGGCCCTGCCTCGATCACCAACACCCGGACGTCGGGATCCTCGGAGAGGCGGCCGGCGACGGCGCAGCCTGCCGATCCGGCGCCGACCACGATGTAGTCGTAGTGCTGGGAATCGTGAACTGACATCCGTCCACCGTACGAAGATCGACGCGCACGGAGAAGACCCTCGGTGCGCAGCCCTGTGCTGGTTTCCTGCCCAGTATGTGCATGTCAAGACGCTAGGCACGCATGCCACTCTTGGCATGTGTCTACCTGTCTCGGAAAGTCCGGTGTGGTCACCGGAGCGTCGGGAGGCCTTGGCCGCGCCACGGTGCTGGCTCTTGCCGCCGACGGTGCCAACGTGATCGCCCTCAGCCGCAACACCGAGACACTGTCCGAAACCGTGGAGCTGGCAGCGGAATTCGCCGGGACGGTCGTCGCCATGGCGGCCGACGTGTGCGACGAAGGGTCCGCCGGGCGCGCCGTTGCGCTCGTCGAAGAGCACTTCGGCACGATGGACTTCGTGGTGAACAATGCCGGCATGCAGGTCGAGAAGGGGCTGCTCGACACCACCAACGACGACTGGGACGCAGTGGACAGGACCAACGTGCGCGCACCGTTCTGGTTCTGCCAGAACGCGACCAGGGCCATGCTGCGGCTGGGCAACGGCGGAAGCATCGTCAACATTGCCTCGACGCTTTCGATCGCCGGTGATCCGATGTTGCCCGCCTACACCGCGAGCAAGCATGCTTTGCTCGGCCTGACTCGTGCGATCGCCGTCACCCGCGAGTTCGCCCGCGTCGGAATCCGTTGCAACGCCGTGCTGCCCGGTGACATGGACACCCCCATGGTGCAGAAGTACTTCGCCGCGCACGACGACCCAGAGGGCGCCAGGGCGGCGATCGCCGCGGCCTACCCCGTCGGGCGCATCGCCGACCCGGCCGAGGTGGCGGGCGTGGTGCGATTCCTGGTCTCCGACGAGTCGTCCTTCGTCAACGGCGCGTCGATCGTGGTCGACGGCGGCCTCGACGCGTGCCTGTACACGAACGGCTAGCGGGTCATGGGGTCCACACGTGCATCGAGGAGTCAGCCTCGCGTGCGCGCAGGGTGACCGCGTCACCATCGGCGATGCGCGCGTAGTCTTCGGCGGGGGCGGTCACGACGGGACAGCCGACGCCGTACAACTCATCGGCGACCACCGCACCGACGCAGACGACGTAGTCGGCCGACTCGAGCACGACGGCGACCGGACCGTGTCGGTTGGCCAACGCCTGAGCGAAGATCTGCGCATTGGTCCCGGAACCGCGCGATTGGGGCATCACCAGGACGCGACCGGCGACGGACTCTCCGCGCTGTGGATGGCTGTGGTGCACGATGATTCCGGTGTCGGGGTCAAGTCCGCCCCAGGCGTTCAATGGTTCGGTGAGCTTCACGACGGTGCCCTTCGCGTCGCCGGCCAGTAGGCAGGTCACCGGGACGGTGAACTCAGAACCCGCCATGGTCGACGATCCTGCCGTGTACCGCGGACTCGACGCACGACTCGAGGTCGGCGAACAGCACGTCGACCCCGATGTTCTTCGGGGCGTACCAGGCCCACTTGGCCGAGTTGGTCATCACCAATCCGTGGAGCTTGCCCATGATCGGTGTGTTGTAGGTGCACGTGTCGGTGACCACTTGCACGCCCGCGGCCGCCAGGTCGTCGGCGATGCCGGATCTTTCGATCTCGCGGTGGACCCACCGGCCGGCGTTGACGTAGAGCGGAGTCGCCGGGTCGATCCGCCGACCGCCGAGCAGGTCGACGAGCGTCTGGAATTCGGCGATCGAAAAGTGGGGCGTGCCGATGCAGACGGCGGCCAGCGTCCCGTCCCGACGCGTGCACAGTTCGGCCCAGCCGCGGCGCAGGTCCTCGACGCCGACCGAGACGACCTGCTGCGGCATGCGATTGCCGAACGCCGCTGCGCGGGTCGGGGCCTCCGGCGTGATGCCGACGACGTGGAACAGTGCGACGGCGCCGGTCGATGCGCACGCCGCGCCGAAGGCCTTGAGCTGGTCTTCGTCTGCGCTCGGCACACCGTCGACGACGGGGGTCCGGCCGCCGCACCACTGTCCGACGAGGTGGCCGAGGACGGGAAAGAAGGCATCCCTCGACAGCACGTCGTCGCGGAGCCCACTGACGTCGATCAGCACTTCGCCCAGCCGTCCTTCGTCGGTGTGCAACCCGGCGAACGGAGCGCGGCCGAGCACTGCGGCCGCAATGTCGACGAAGTCGCCGTAGCGCTGCGTGCGGGCCCCGATCACGCTGTTGGCGAAGATGATCGCATTGGACTCTCCCCACGCGACGTGCGAGCCCCGCCGCGGCCGGCGAGCCAGCAGATACGGCGCACAGGTCCAGGTCTGGTCACAACCGAGGTCGGTGTACAGCGCCATCAGTGTTCTTGCGTGCCCGGCCAATTCGGCGGTGCCGTGCCAGTGGTCTGGATGCCGAAGGTCGATCGAGCCCACGTTCGACGATGTCGGCACGCTCACGCGGGCGCCTCCCTCCACGAGGGATCGGGCGAAGTCGATCGACACCGGGCCGACGTAGAAACAGCCATCCACGTGCGCGCTTTCGATGTCGACGAGTCTCGGCGCCCGCATCGCCTTGGCGACGGCGAGGACGACCCTCGTCGCCAGGGCCATTCCCGCGCCGAACTCGCCGTGCAGACAGCTCTGGTCGCGGTCACTGAGAACGGTTGCGGGCGCGACGACCATCGCGTCAGCATACGACTACGGCCAGCTGAGGTATCCTCTAAAGGCCACTGGGCCAGATCGAGGAAGGGTCGGAATGCGGGACTTTCAACCCGTCCGGACGCGGAGCGTGGCCGGTGACGTCATCGGCCAGATCCTCGATCGGATCAAGTCGGGCGAACTCAAGGTCGGTGAGGTGCTGCCGGGGGAGCGTGTGCTGGCGGCGCAGATGGACGTCTCGCGGCCCACGGTGAGCGCGGCGATGGGGCGGCTGGCCGAGGCCGGCGTGCTCAGGAGTCGGCCCGGTCGCCAGGGCAATGCGGAGATCATCTCGATCTGGATCCCCGACGGCCTGCTCGACACGGTCGGCGCAGTCGGCGAGCTGGAAGCCGACGACATCTTCCGTGTGCTCGAGGCCCGCAAGACCCTCGAGCCCAGGATTGCCCAGCTTGCCGCCTTCCGGGCCACCGATGACGACTACGTACAGTTGCAGGGGTCGATCGATCTGCTGGCCGCGCACGCCGGCGACATCACCCGCGCCGCCCAGGCCGAGCAGCTCTTCCACCGCACCATGTGGCGCGCGGCCCGCAACAGCTCGCTGCAGACCATGATGGTCGGGCTCGAACGGGAACTCGCACCGATCCACGACATGATGCTGCGGACCCCCGAGGACTACAGCGCGGGCATCGAATTGCACGAGGCGACGTTGGCAGCCCTCAAGCGGGGTGACCCCGCCGAGATCGAGGAGGAGATGTACCGCCATCTCGGCCACTTCGAACTGATCGTGGCGGACGTGCTCGAGCGCACGCCGCATCGCAAGATCCCGGCGTTCTTGCTCGCTGGGACGTCATAGCGGGCGAATGCCTTGGCTTAAATGGCCAATTCATATATCCTTTGAAGGCATGTCCACGCGCAGAAGGATGTCGAGATGAGCCACGCGAGCCAGCTGTCCGACACCGACCGAGTGGACGTTCTGATCGTCGGTGGCGGACCCTCGGGCGCCGTGGTGGCCCACGAGATGTCGCGGCACGGATTCTCGGTCGTGTGCCTCGAGCAAGGACGATGGGTCAATCCCGGTGAGTTCCCCGGTGACGAACCCGAGTGGGAGTTGCTGTCGCAGCAACGGTGGAACCATGATCCCAACATCCGCGGATTCGCGGAGGACTACCCATTGGCGGTCGACGAGAGCGACCTGAATCCGGTCATGATGGGTGGGGTCGGAGGTAGTTCCCTGTTCTACGGCGGGCACTGGATGCGGTTGCTGCCGTCCGACTTTCGCATGCACGCCCTTGACGGCGTCGGTGACGACTGGCCGCTGAGCTACGACGACCTGGTGCCGTTCTACGACAAGGTCGACGCGGCAGTCGGAGTGGCCGGTGTCGAGGGCGACCCCATGTATCCGCCCGGAATGCCACCCCCACTGCCGCCGCATCCCATCGGCAAGGTGGGGCGTCGCGCGGCCAAGGGCATGAACGAGCTGGGCTGGCACTGGTGGCCGGCGCCGAACGCGATCGCCTCCCAGCGATGGGGCGCACTCGCGCGCTGCGCGCGGTTCGGCACCTGCGAGACGGGCTGTCCCGAAGGCGCCAAGGCGTCGTTCGACCTCACCCACTGGCCCTCGGCGATCAATCAGGGCGCACGTCTGAAGACCCACTGCCGAGTTCGGAAGATCACCGTCGACTCACGTGGCCGTGCCGACGGAGCGGTGTACTTCGACGAAGACGGAGTCGAGCGCGAGCAGAAGGCACATTTCGTCGTCCTCGCCGCGAACGGCATCGGGACGCCGAGACTGCTTCTGCTGTCCGCCCATTCGGCCGCGCCCGATGGGCTCGCCAATTCTTCCGGACTGGTCGGCAAGCGACTGATGCTCCATCCGAACGGCGAGGTGACCGGTATCTACGACGAGCCGATGGACAGCTGGCTCGGTCCCGCCGGGCAGTCGATCCACTCGTTGGAGTTCTACGAGACCGACACCTCCCGCGGCTTCGTCGGTGGGGCGAAGTGGCAGGTGATGCCGACGGGCGGACCGCTTCGTGCGCTGTCGCTGCACGACGGAGCGCCCTTCGACGAGCAGTGGGGTCCGGCGGTGCACGCCCGGATGCGCGAAACCCTCGGCCGCAGTTTGCAGTGGGCGATCAACTCCCAGGACATGCCGGACGAGTCGAACACGGTGGAACTCGATCCCGCCCTGACGGATTCGCACGGTATCCCGGCTCCACGGATTCGCTATCGGATCTCGGACAACACGCTGCGCCTGATGAGGTTCAATCTCGATAGGGTCGAGGAGGCCCACCTGGCGGCAGGGGCGGTGGCGACGGTTCGCACCGACCTGTGGCCGTCCCAACCCGGACACCTCCTCGGTACGGCGAAGATGGGCCGCGACCGCTCGGCGTCGGTGGTCGACGAGTGGGGGATAGCGCACGACGTGCCGAACCTCGCCATCGTCGACGGCAGCACGATGCCGACGTCGGGCGCCGTGAATCCCACGGCGACCATCGCCGCGATGGCGCTGCGCACCGCAGAGCACCTGGTGGCCAACGCGCGGTGGCAGGAGGCAGCGGGATGACGATTCTGTCTCCGCCACGACGGGATCTGCTGCTGCAGGTTGCCGACGTCCTGATTCCGGCGACGGACGTGATGCCCTCCCTGCGGACGGCCGATTACGACGGCGCATGGCTGGACCGCGCATGTCGGGCCCGTGCGGACATCATCACCGACCTCACCGCTGCCCTCGATGGACTCGTCGCACGCGACGATCTTCCGACTGCACTGCGTGAACTTCACGCCGATGCCCGGTCCACCTTCGACGCGCTTGCGACCGTCGTCGCCGGGGCCTATTACCTGATTCCCGAGATTCGCGCGCTTCTCGGCTATCCCGGCCAGGTACGGAACCCGGCCCCACTCGAGCTGGCCAGCGACGAGCTCTCCGACGAGGTCTTCGAAGGCGCCATGAACTACCCGGGCACATATCGATCCGCACCACCGAGACAGGACTCCTGATGACCGATCCGATCTTCACCGCTGCCGAACAGCGTTCCTATACCACTCGATTCGCCAAGAGCGTGACGGGAAACTTCGTCGCCGGGCGCTGGACGGCCGCGGACTCGACCGAGACGATCGAGGTGTTCGACCCCTCCACCGGAACGCGGATCGGCGAGGTGGTGGCCTCCTCGGAGAAGGACGCCGACGTCGCGGTGACCGCGGCGCGGGCCGCACAGCGGGGTTGGGCGCAGACCCCGCCCTCGGCGCGGTCGAAGGCGCTTCTCGACCTCGCGGCCCTCCTCGAGGCGCACGCCGAGGAGATGATTGCCCTGGAGTGCGTCGACGCCGGCAAGCCGGTGACGGCGGTCCGTGACGACGAATTCCCCGGCGTCCTCGATGCGATGCGCTACTTCGCCGGCGCCGGTCGCACGCTCTCCGCGCAGGCGGGAGGTGACTACCTCGAGGGCATCACGTCGATCATGCGGCGCGAGCCGCTCGGCGTCGTCGTCGGCATCACCCCGTGGAACTATCCGTTGCTGCAGGCGGTGGCCAAGATCTTCCCGGCTCTGGCCACCGGCAACACCGTCGTCATCAAACCCGCCGAGACGACGCCCTATTCGACGGCGCGGCTCGTCGAGCTCGCCGGCGAGGTACTTCCGCCCGGGGTGCTGAACGTGGTGTTCGGCACCGGTCCGGTCGCGGGCGACGCACTGTCGCGCCATCCCGACACCGATGTCGTGTCGTTCACCGGCTCCATCGAGACCGGCCGCAAGGTGGGGGTGGCCGCCGCCGATGGCGTCAAGAAGGCCATCATGGAACTCGGCGGCAACTCACCGGTGCTGGTGTTCGCCGACGCGGACGTGCCCGCCGCGCTGGACGCGATTGCGGCGGGCGGGCTCTACAACGCCGGACAGGAGTGCATGTCGGCGACTCGTCTCATCGTCGCGCAGAGCATTCTCGACGACGTGGTCGCCGGTTTGGTACAGCGGTGCGACGCCTCCGTCGTCGGTGATGCACTCGACCCGAAGACCACTGTCGGACCGCTCAATTCGATGACCCAGCTATCGCGGGTGACGGCCAAGATCGCCGCGCTGCCCGATACGGCGAACATCGTGCTTGGCGGCTCGGCAGACGATCACGGTAATGGGTACTTCTTCCCGCCGACGATCATCGTCGGCGCCGAGCAGCACGACGAGATCGTGGCCGAGGAGATCTTCGGACCCGTGTTCACCGTGCAGGGGTTCACCGACGAGAGCGACGCGCTGGCGAAGGCCAACGGCACCCGCTACGGGTTGGCGTCATCGGTGTTCACCTCGGACGTGGGCACCGCGACCCGGGTGCAGAACGCGCTCGACTTCGGCACGGTGTGGGTCAACAATCACCTGGTCTTCGCCGCGGACATGCCCGTCAGCGGGTTCGGGCATTCGGGCCTGGGAACGGAGAACGCCGAGGCGGGACTGTTGGAGTTCACTCGCGTGAAGCACGTGATGGTCGACAACCGCTGACCCCGCCTGCTCCGCGCCTTGTCCCAGCGGGCGCGGAGCGGGTGCGGCGGTCAGCCGGTGAGCGCCCGCAGATTGGCGGTCAACGCCGCCAGGCGCACGCCGTCGACGTCCTTCCCGGGACCACGCTGCGGACCCGCCGAATGACCGATCAGGTCGAGGCCGCCCTTGATGGCCGCGGTATAGCCACCACTGATGAACGTGCTGAGCAGGGGGAACAGCGGCCTCCACCGTTCGCGGGCCAGCGCGAGGTCCCCGGCCTGCACGGCCGCGTAGACCGAGACCAGTTCGGCGGGAACGACGTTCGCCGCACCGATCACCGAACCTGCCGCCCCTTCGAGCAGGGCGGCCAGGAACAGCGTGTCCCAGCCGACGAACACCGATACGCGGTCGCCGAACTCGTGGATCAGTTGCGCCGCGGCAGTGAAGTCGCCGCTGGTGTCCTTGACGTACGCCACGTTCGGCACCTCGTCGATGAGCTCCCCGAGGATCTGCGGCGTCAGGTTCACCCCGGTGGCCGCGGGCAGGTTGTAGGCCATCACCGGGATGGACACCGAACCGGCGACGTCGGCGTAGTAGCGCTTCACCTCGGCGATGGAGAACGGCTCGTAGTAGGGCGCAACGACCATGATGGCCGAGGCGCCGAGCCGTTCCGCGTGCTTCGACAGCTCGATGGCCTCCCGAGTGCTGGTGGCGCCGGTCTGGGGAACGACGGGTACCCGGCCCGCGCTCTGTTCGATGACGACTTCGACGACGCGTTCGCGCTCGCCGCGGGTCAAGGTCGAGAACTCACCGGTGGAACCGCACGGCACCAGGCCGTGGACACCCGCCGCGACGGTGCGGTCGACGAGGGCCCGCAGGGCCGTTTCATCGACGTCGTCGTCGGCGGTGAACGGCGTTGCCATCGCGGAGTACACACCTTCGAGGTGGTTGGACATACCGGTTCCCTTCATAAATGGACCTATCCTCGAATGGTAAGTGAAACTGTCCAATATGAACAGATAACCGCGCGCGTCGCGCCGATGGGGCAGCCAACCCAGGTCTGGAGGCGACTGGCGGGGCTGACTAGTAGCCAATGGACAGAAGTGTTTACCTTTACCGTGACCTGGACTAGCCTTGCGCCGTGAGGTTCAGCCGCATGCTCAACGTCGTCGACTGTCACGCCGAGGGCGAGTCGGGCAAGGTCGTGGTCGGCGGCGTCGGCAACGTGCCCGGCGAGACGATGTTCGACAAGCGCGGGTACCTCGAACGGAACCTCGATCAGCTGCGTGAGTTGCTGTTGTTCGAGCCGCGGGGCGCGGTGTGGCACAACGCCAACATCGTGCTGCCCTCCAACGACCCGGACGCGTCCCTGGGCTACGTCATCCTCGAGTCCACTGAGTATCCGGTGATGTCGGGATCCAACACCATGTGCGTCGCCACCGTGTTGCTCGAGACGGGGATGCTCCCGATGGTCGAACCCGTCACGGCGTTGGTGCTCGAATCACCGGCCGGCCTGATTCGAGTGCTCTGTGAGTGCCGTGACGGAAAGGTGCTGCGCACCAAGCTGTTCAACCAGCCGGCGTTCGTCTACCACCGGCAGGTCGACATCGACGTTCCCGGCATCGGGACCCTCGTCGTCGACGTCGCGTACGGCGGGATGACCTACGTCCTGGTCGCGGCGGCCACCGTGGGTTTCGAGCTTCTGCCCGACGAAGCCCGCTCACTGTGTGAACTGGGTCAGCGCATCAAGACCGCCGCCGCCGATCAGCTCCAGGTCGAGCACCCACTCAACCCCGACATTCCCGGGATCACCCAAACCGCGTTCACCGGGCCACTGGTGCGTGACGTGGACGACGACGGCACGGAATTCGTTCGATCCAAGAATGCGGTGATCGTCTCGCCGGGCCGAGTCGACAGGTCGCCGTGCGGCACCGGTACCTCCGCGCGCCTGGCAGTGTTGCACGACAGGGGAGAGATCGCCGAAGGGGAACTGTTCCGTCACGAGTCCCTGATCGGCTCGTGGTTCGACGCCCGCGTCGAGGAGACCACGATGGTGGGTCACCACCCCGCGATCGTCCCCAGCGTGTCGGGTCGCTGCTGGATCACCTCCTTCAACCAGTTGGTGCTCGATCCGACCGATCCGTTCCCGCACGGGTATACGCCAAGTGACACCTGGATGAAGCAGGACTGATGTCGTCATCGCGGCACGAGTTCACGGTCATCGACTCGCACACCGGCGGCAATCCCACCCGGCTCGTGTTGACCGGCGTCCCCACGCTTCCCGGTGACTCCGTGGCGGCGAAGGCGCAGTACTTCAAGGCGCATCACGACTGGATCCGCACGGCAATGGTTCTCGAACCGCGAGGCGGAAACCTCACCAGCAGTGCCGTTCTGGTGCCGCCGAGTCATTCCGACGCCGACATCGGCATCTTCTTCATGGAGCCGATGGGGTACGTGTCGATGTGCGGCAGCGACACCATCGGTCTGGTCACCATGCTGATCGACAGCGGCACGCTTCCGAGCAGCGGTGGCCAGACCGTGGTCCGCATCGACACACCCGCCGGCCTCGTCGAGGCGACCGCGCGCATGAACGATGGCCTGGTCGAGGACGTCACCTTCGTCAACGTCCCGGCATTCGTCGCTGCGCTCGACGTCGAACTCGACGTCGAGGGGCACGGCCGCGTCACCGTCGACGTGGCCTACGGCGGGAACGTCTACGTCATCGTGGATGCGCGCCGGTTCGGCCTGGACCTGGTGGCCGAGCGCACCGCGCCCGCCGTCGACATCGCCCGCCGGGTACTCGCGGGCTGCCGGCGACATTGGGCGTCGGAGCCGGGCTGCCGGCGACATTGGGCGTCGGAGCCGGGCAGCCGGCACCGTGGAGCCGGGCTGCCGGCGACATTGGGCGTCGGAGCCGGGCTGCCGGCGACATCGGGTGGGCATCCGGACGATCCGGCGATTCGCGGCATCACTCACGTCCAGTTCGCTTCCGCGCCCGTCGGGGAGGATGCCGACGCCCGGATCATGGTCGTCATCGAACCCGGCATCGTGGACCGATCCCCGTGCGGCACCGGTACGACCGCGAAGATCGCCACGCTCTCCGAGCGTGGGCTCCTCGGCCTCGGTGATCCCTACACACACGAGAGCGTGACCGGGCAGACCTTCACCGGCCGGCTGGTCGGGCAGACGGTGATGGGTGGGCGGGGGCGCCATACCGTGGCGATCACCGGACGCGCCTTCGTCACTGCGGAGGCGACGATGATCGTCGACTCGCGAGACCCGCTCGGACACGGTTTCCTCGTCACCTGACCACCCGTCTCTCGTGTACCGAACGCCGAATGGAATCACCCGTGCGCATCGTCGTCGTCGGAGCAGGCATCATCGGACTCGCCTGTGCCTATGAGCTCGCCAAGGACGGTCACCAGGTGACCACGCTCGACGCGGGCCGGCCCGGATACGGTGCCTCCGTCGGGAGTGCGGCGAAGATCGCCCTCGCCGAGTGCGCGCCGGTGCCCGCGCCCGGCATGGTGATCCAAGGTCTGACATGGATGCTCGACCCGGACGGTCCGCTGTACGTCCGCCCGAGCCTGCGGCCCGACTTCGTCCGCTTCATGATCTCGATGGCGCGGCACTGCAACGCGATCGACTTCAGGCGAAGCTTGGACATCCATCTCGGGCTGGCCCATACCTCGGTCGACGTACTGGCCGAGTGGAAGGACGACGGGATGTCGTTCGAAGAGCACGGTAAAGGGGTGATCCTGGCCTATGGGCAACGGGTGGGCTTCGACGACCGGCGCCGGTACGACGACTCCTACGCCACGTACGGGTACGTGCCCGAAGTGCTCGATGCCGCGGCACTTCACGAGAGGGAGCCGTGCCTGTCCGACCGCATCCGCCATGGACTCTTCTACCCTCGGGACAGGCAGATCGAACCCAAGTCCCTCACCGAGGCATTGGCGAAGCGCCTCGCCGAGCTCGGTCACGCGGTGCTCCCGCATCAGGCCGCGATCGCCTTCGAACGGCGACACGGTCGGATTCACGCAGTGCGGACCGAAACCGCTACTCACCCCGCCGATCTCGTCGTCCTTGCCGCCGGCGTCGCGTGTGGCCAGTTGTCCCGTGCGCTGGGCAGCCCCATCCCCGTGCGGCCGGGCAAGGGCTACAGCGTCGATTATCCGCGGGCTCCGACCGCTCTGAGAACACCGCTGACGTTCGAGGATGCGCACGTCGCCGTCACGCCGTTGGACGGAATGCTGCGCATCGCGGGCACCATGGAGTTCACCGGAATCGAGACCACGGTCCGGCCGCGCAGGGTCGAGGCCATGAAGCGCTCGGCCGCCGCGGGTTTCGGCGATTGGGACGACACCGCCCAGTACACCACGCCATGGACCGGGCTGCGACCGATGACGCCCGACGGGCTTCCCGTGGTGGGACCGCTGCCCGGGTTGGCGAACGTCCTGGCGGCCTCGGGTCACGGCATGCTCGGCCTGACACTGGCCCCGTCCACTGCAAAGGCCATCTCGTCCCTGGCCCGTCACGAGGTACCGGGAGAACTGCTCCGATCGGTCAGCCCCGATCGCTTCGTCAGGAGCCGTCTCCGCTGAGTCGATGTGGTGGGTCGGCCGTCACGGGTGGGGCCTTGAAGGGGTTGAGTGCCCCTGCGTCGATGACATGAGTCGTGCCAGTGATGAATCGACCGTCATCGGAGGCGAGGTACAGCACGGCGTTGCTGACGTCGATCGGGTCGAGGAACGGTGTGGGCAGCGCGTGCCTGGCCGACAGAACATCCAGCGCATCCTCCTGGGTGGCGCCGTCCGCGCCGCCCGCGAACAACCGGTTGTAGTGCTGATTGTTGATCATCGGTGTGTTCACGTTGGTGGTGTTGATGGAGTTGACCTTGATCCCGTGTGGGGCGAGTTCAGCCGAGAGTGTCCGCATGAGCCCGTTGACGCCGTGCTTCGATGCCGCGTAGTGACCGACGTTCGGCGCGGCCGCCAGCCCGGAGAGGGAGCCGATGAGGATGACGGCACCGCCCTGGCCTTGCCGGAGCAACACCGGGACGGTCGCCTTGATGGTCTTCCACACCCCGGTGAGGTTCACGTCGATCTGATCCTGGAACTGCCGCTCCGAGAGCTGCCACATCGGCGCCGTGTCGTTGAGTGTGCCGGCATTCGCCACGACGACGTCGAGCCGGCCCAACACGTCGACGCCCGCGGCGACCGCCTCCTGCAGACCGTCCAGATCCCGGACGTCGACCTCGGCGGCGTAGATGCGGCGACCCCGGCTCTTGACCAGGTCGACGGTCGTGACGAGGTCGTCGGAGCCGGCCATCGGATACGGGACGCTCTCGATCTGCCGACAGAGGTCGAAGGCGATGACGTCGGCGCCCTCGTCGGCCAGCCGCAGGGCATGCGAACGGCCCTGACCGCGCGCCGCCCCGGTGATCAGGGCGACCTTTCCGTCGAGGCGGGACACGGGATCACCTTCCTCGACGACGCAGCGGACGGATCGTCGGTGTCCCTCCTACTGGTGCTGCTCTCTGGACCGCATCTCGCGGTATTCGTCGGCGCGCTCGTCGGTGATGTGCGGCAGCGGCGGGAAGTCCAGCCAGCCCGGGACGAACGGGCTCGCCAGCTCCCGGTCGGTGGGCAACTCCACCAGAACGGGAGCCTGCGCGTCGAAGGCTCGCTTGAACGTGGGCTCCAGATCGGCCGCCGAGTCCACCCGGAACGACTCCAGACCGAACGCCTCGCCGAGGCTCTTGAAGCTCGGGCTGTAGGGCGTGCCGTCGGGGCGGTTGAACTCCGTGCCGATGATGCGGTCGGTGGCGTTGCGCTGACCGCCGCGGATCGAGATGTAGCCCGAATTGTCCTGCACGATGAACACCACCGGGATGTCGTGCTGGATGGCGACCCCGATTTCCTGTGCCGTCATGAGGAAGTCGCCATCACCGGTGATGGTGGCGACCTGACGGTCCGGCGCGGCCAGCTTGGCGCCGATCGCCGCAGGCACCGGCCACCCCATCGAGGAGAAGCCGCCGGTCGTCAGGTGGGTCCGCGGGTGGTAGACGGGGAACGTCTGCTTGACCGCGCCCTGGGTGTTGCCCGAGCCCACCACCACGATGCCGTCCCGGTCCATCACGCGGCGCAGGGCCGCCAGCGGGCGCTGCAGCGTGAAGGGGAAGCGGTCGGTGTCACGGCGGGTCGCCAGTTCGTTCTCCCACTCGGCCTTGCGCTCGGCGACTTCGGCGAGGTACTCGGTGCGGTCCGGCTTGGCGCCCAACGAGTCCACGATGGCCGCCACCGCGGGCTTGGCGTCCGCCAGGATCCCGACCTCGGCTGGATAGATCTTGCCGATCTCGTGCGGGTCGATGTCGATGTGGATGAGCTTGGCGGGCGGGAACGAAAACGACTGACCGCGTGCGTAGCTCGACGAGGACCAGTCGGTGAAGCGGCATCCGATCGAGACCACGACGTCGGCGTTGGCCGCGAGATGGTTGCCGTGGATGGTGCCGGTCTGGCCGACGCTTCCGACGAACAGGTCGTGATCCTCGGGGAAGGCACTCTTGCCGTTCCAGGTGGTGACCACCGGGATGTCGAGGCCCTCGGCGAGCGCGCGGACCTCGTCCGTGGCATTGGCGCTGATCGCTCCGCCGCCGACGACGATCACCGGCCGCTTGGCGGTGGCTAGCAGGGCGACCGCGCGCCTGATCGCCTCCGGATCGGGATACTGCAGACCGACCGGCAGGCGGCGGTCGAGGTCGTGGAAGTTGACCTCGGCGGTTTCGGCGTGCAGGTCCCACGGCACCTCGACGTGGGCCGGTCCGCGTCGTCCGGTCAGCATCGTGCTGAACGCGCGGTGCATGATGAACGGCAGGTCCTCGATGCTGTTGGCGACCCAGCTGCGCTTGGACACCGCCTCGGCGACCTGGGGAAATCCGTTGTCCTTCTGGCGCTCCAGCTCCTGGAGCACGCCGCGCCCGCGCATGTGTCGCGGTGGGCCGCCCGTAATCACCAGCACGCTCGTCGAATCGCTGTAGGCGGTGGCGAGGCCGAGCACGGTGTTGGAGGCGCCCGCGCCGATCGAGGTGACCGCGGCCATCGGCGTGCCCGAGACACGGTAGAAGCCGTCGGCGAGGTGAACGGCACTCTGCTCGTGATAGGTCTGAATGAACGGAATCTTCGATTCGTCCTCGTTGAACGCGTCCATGAGGCCCCAGATGCCGTGGCCGGGAATGCCCGCCACGTAGGGGACCCCGTACGCCTTGAGGATGCGGGCGATGACCTGCCCGCCATTGAGCTTGGGCATGGAATGTCCTTTCCTTCGGGGAATCGTCGGAGAAATCACTCGGGAAGATCGTCGTGGACGTGCGCGGCTGTTTGGACAAGTCTGCCCATGTCGACGGGTATATGGTTAGACGCAGACTGAGCAGTGCGGCATGATAATCCTTCACAATCTGCCCCCATCGAGAAAACGGTGCAGTCATGGCGATGACGGTCAAGGCAGCGCTCGCGCTGGAGGTCTTCACCCGTGTGCCGATGACGGTGTACTCGGGTGAGAAGGAACTCGACCGCACGATCCGTTGGGTTCATCCGACGGAAATCCCCGACATCGCCCAGTTTCTCCGCGGCGGCGAGATGCTCCTGACCGCCGGACTGGGCATCGGGTCGACACCGGAGCGTCAGCGCGAATACCTCAACGCCGTTGCCGATGCGCACGCTGCGGTCCTCATCCTCGAGATGAGTGGACGGGCGTTCGACAGGATGCCCGCGGCGCTGGTCGACGCCGCCCGCGAACGTGAGTTCCCACTGGTCGGCCTGGACGGGGAACTGCCCTTCGTCGAGGTGTCGGCGCAGGTGCACGAATCCCTCCTCGATCAGCGGGTGCTGGATCTGAGCGCCTACGAGCGGCTGAACGCCACGTTCATGCAACTCCTGCTGACGGGTCGGGATCACGTCGTCTTCACCGATGCGCTGGCCGCCGAGGTGGGACACCCCGTCGTCCTCGAAGACGCCACCCGACAGGTCGTCGCCTACTCGGGCTCATCGGCGGCCGGCGAAGAAGCGCTCAGGCAGTGGGAGCACCATTCGCGCATCGAACACGATCCCTGGCCCAACGAGACCGCCAAGCCCACCGACGCCGCGAACGCGAACGAGGCCCACAACTGCACGAGGAAGGCGGTGGTGCTGCGCGGCGAGCGGTGGGGCTGGCTCCACGTCCTGCACGGCGGGCACGCCGGTCGACGGGATCGCCGGCTACGCACTCGACCGCGCCGCCGACGGCATCGCGATCGCCCTGCTCGGGGCGCGCGAGAGTGGCGCGAAATCAGCCCAGCGACAGAACGCCCTGGTGAGCCGCTTGCTTCTCGGCGACATCTCCGGCGAGGCGTTCGTGACCCGGGCGCTGCGCATCGGGCGTGACCTGCGCGACCGCGCTCTCGTCGCCGTCTTCGTCTGCAACGACACCCTGACCGCACCCTCCAGCGAAGCGGCGATGGAGGAGCTGTGCCGCGCGCTGCACATCCCGGCGGTGGTCGCCGACCTCGGCGAGCACACCTTGGCGATCATGGGCCTGCCGCAGACGAGCTCGGAGAAGCAGGTGGTCGAGCGCCTGACGGCGCTCGACGTGCGGGCCGGAATCAGTCGACCCGTCAGCGCCAACCAGCTTCCGACCGCCGTCGAACAGGCCCGCAGCGCTGCGTCGGTCGCGGTGGCGCGACCGGAGAAGGCGGTCCACCGCTTCGACGACCTCGGGGTGCTGCGGCTGCTCGCATCGCTGGCGGGAGGGCCCGAGCTGGCGCGCTACATCGAAGACGAACTCGGGCCGCTGCTCAAGCACGACGCCAAGGCCACCAACCCGCTGCTGCCGACGCTGCGGACGTACTTGTCCTGCGACGGCAACAAGTCTCAGGCTGCGCAAGTGCTGTTCGTCCAGCGGCGCACGCTCTACTACCGCCTCGAACGCATCACTGCGCTGCTCGGCCGATCGCTCGACGACCCGGACACTCGGCAGGCACTCATCTTCGCGGTCCGCGGACACGACTTGCTGCAGAGGCAGGATCGCCCGTGACGGCCTTGCGCACTGTGCGCACCGACGAGACGTGTTGCTTCTCATGATGCCGCTCGCGCCGGGTCATGCACTTCTCTAGCTTGGAAGACATAAACCCGCGTGGCGGGAATCCGTAATCCTTCCGGGGGAAGCACCGATGTCGTTCGCAGTGTCACCATCATCGCCGTCACCATCATCGCCGTTGGTGTCGTCGCCGGCACTCTCCTCGGCGGCGTTGCAGTCCCAGATCGTCACCGACCCACCCGAAGTGCTCGACACGGACGTCGCGATCATCGGATCCGGCATGGGCGGTGGCACGCTCGCCTACGCGCTACGGGATTCCGGCGCCCAGGTGCTCATCATCGAGCAGGGCGACTTCCTGCCGGTCGAACGGGAGAACTGGTCCTTCGACGCGGTGCACACCGAGGGTCGCTACAAGAACTCCGCACCGTGGCGCGACACCGTCAACGGCATCGACTTCGTACCCGGCAACTACCACTACGTCGGCGGCAGTACCAAGCTCTACGGCGCCACCCTGCCGCGGTTGCGGGAATGCGACTTCGGCGAGATCCAACACGTCGACGGCATCTCACCGGCGTGGCCCATCGGCTACTCCGAGCTCGAGCCGTTCTACGGCCAGGCCGAGCAGATGTTCTGGGTACACAGCAACAAGGGCGAAGATCCCACCGATCCGTGGCGTTCGTCCGACTATCCCTTCCCCGGTGTTCCCCACGAGGGTGCAATGGCGCGGCTGGTCGAGCGCATCAAGAAGCAGGGCCTGCATCCCTTCTCGGCGCCTCAGGCACTGGACCGACGCCCCGGCGGGGCGTGCGTGCTGTGCGAAACCTGCGACTCGTTCGCCTGCATGGTCGACGCGAAGGGCGACGCCGACATCGCCGCCGTGCGGCCGGCCCTACGCGCCGAGTCCAAGAACGTGCGACTGCTCACCAACGCCGAGGTGACAAGGCTCGACACCGACGACACCGGACGAAACGTCACCGCTGCGCGGGTTCTGCACGGGGGTCGACGGATCACGGTGCGGGCCAAGCGTTTCGTCGTCGCATGCGGAGCAGTGCACACCGCGGCATTGTTGTTGAGGTCGGCGTCGGAGACGCATCCGCGGGGCCTGGCCAATTCGTCGGACCAAGTGGGTCGCAATTACATGGCCCACGTCACGACCTTCTTCCTCGCCGTCGACCCACGCCGCAAGAACCGGGCGGTCTACCAGAAGACGATCGGGATCAACGACTGGTACACCGCAGGGCCGTCGAACCGTTACCCGTTGGGCAACGTGCAGGGTCTGGGCAAGCTGAAGGGACCGCAGGCGAAGATGGGCAAGCCCTGGGTGCCGATGCCCATCCTCGACGAAGTCACCAAGTACACCCTGGACCTGTTCATCCAGACCGAGGACCTTCCGCTCGCGGAGAACCGGGTGCAGCTGAGTCCGCAGGGTCAGATCATGCTGACCCGGCGGGAGACGAACCTGGCTTCGCACCACGAACTGATCGCCAAGATGAAGAAAGTGGTTCGCAAGGCGGGCTTCCCGGTCGTGCTGACCCGCAGCCTCGGTGTCGAAGCCACGTCGCATCAGTGTGGCACCGCCGTCATGGGGGACGATCCGGCCACCAGCGTCGTCACGCGCGATCTCCGAGCCCACGACCTGGACAACCTGTGGATCTCGGACACCTCCGTCTTCCCGTCGTCGGGGGCCGTCAACCCCGCCATCACCGCAGCGGCGCTGGCGTTGCGTCTCGGCCAGTCCGGAGTGCTCACCGCATGACGTCCACATTCGCCGTCGACCCGGTGCTCGCGCCGCTGTTCGAACCGATCACGTTGGGCAACGTGGAGATCCGCAACCGGGTCGTCATGACGGGCCACGGGACGGGAATGGCCAAGGACTATCTGCCCAGCGATCAGCACGTCGCCTACTACCGCGAACGCGCCATGGGTGGCGTGGGCCTGATCGGGATGGCCTTTCCGCAGATCCATCCCACCTCCCAGGACGTGCCGGGCGAGCCGCGCGCATGGCTGCCGGAGATCGTGCCCGGTTTGCAACAGATCAGCGACGCCGTCCACGAATTCGGCGCGCGCATCGTCATGCAGCTGGGCCATGGTGGCAGGCAAGGACATTCGACCTTCACCGAGCGGGCGCTGTGGGGACCGTCGAACACCCCGTGTCCCTTCAATCTCGAAATGCCCAAGGAGATGGAGCCCGAGGACATCGACGAGATCGTCGAAGCCCACGCCGTCGGTGCCCGCCACGCCAAGCTGGGCGGCATGGACGGCGTCGAGATCCACTCCGGTTACGGCGGTTACCTGCTGGCATCCTTCCTGTCCTCGTTCTCGAACCACCGCACCGACGACTACGGCGGTTCGCTGGAGAACCGGATGCGCATCGTGCTGCGGGTCATCGACGCGGTTCGCGACGAGGTCGGCCCGGACTTCCTGGTCGGCATGAACCTGCAGGGACACGATTTCAGTCCCGGCGGACTCGACGTCACCGACGCGCAGCACATTGCCCGAGCCGTCACCGCCACGGGCAAGGTCGACTACCTCTGCGTCAAGGCCGCCACCTATCTCGAGGCGCACCAGAACGTGCCCGACATGCAGCACCCCAAGCGCATCTGGGAGGGTTTGGCCGCCGCGGTCAAGTCAGTGGTCGACGTGCCCGTCATCGCCGTCGGACGCATCAACGAAGCGCTCGACGCCGCAGAGATCCTGACCCTCGGCCACGCTGACATGGTGGCCATGACCCGACAACAGATCGCCGACCCCGAGACGGTGAACAAGATCAGAGACGGGCGGCTCCACGAGATCCGGCGGTGCATCGGCTGCAACCAGGGCTGCATCGACCGGCTGTTCGCCGTCACCCACTCGTCGTGCGTCCACAACCCGGCCGCAGGTTACGAACGGGAACTCGGCATCGGCACCCTGCTACAGGCGACGTTCCGGCGTCGCATCGTCGTCGTCGGGGCCGGTCCCGCCGGGATGAAGGCCGCCGAAATCAGCGCCCGGCAGGGGCACGAGGTAATCCTCATCGAGCGCCGCGCCCACACCGGCGGACAGTTGAGGATCGCCGCGAAGATCGCAGGTCGCGGTGAAATCGCGGGTGTGGTGGACCATCTCGACGTCATGATCGGCGAATACGGCGTCGAGGTTCGGCTGAACTGGTCACCCAGCGCCGCCGAGATCCTGGCGCTGGACCCCTACCACGTCATCATCGCCACCGGTTCGGCGCCGGGTTCGGACATCGTCGGCAATCTGGCGCAGGGCACAGGTGACGACGCCGGGCCTGGACCAGGACCACGTGCTGTCCGTGTGGGACGTGCTGGAGGAGGAGATGCCGGTCGGCAGGCGGGTCGTCGTCGTCGACGACGGCGAAGGAGGGTGGAAGGGCATCGGGCTGGCGCTGCAATTGCAGGCCGACGGCCACGACGTCGAATTCGTCACGCCGTTGCCCTACGTCGGAGCGAAGCTCGGCCCCTTCAGCGCCAATCTGGCGGTGCCGCGAATCCATCGGTCCGGCATGACGACTCATCCCTTCACGACCGTCACCGCAGTGGACGGACCCACGGTGCACACCGTCGAACGAGGCGGGCCGGCCGCGATCACCGACGTTGATACGGTGGTCCTCGCCGGTTGGCACCGGCCGGTCAACGACCTGTATTTCGCGCTGAAGAACCAGGGCGTGACCGTCGAACGGGTCGGCGATGCCATCGCCAGCAGGACGATGATGGAGGCGGTCCACGAAGGGGAACGTGCGGCTCGCCGAATTCCTGCGCACGCGCACGGCTAGGCCGCCTTCGCCGGCGCGCACCAGAGCGGCGGTGTACGCGCTGTTCGGCTCCTTCGGGCTGGTCATCGCGACCTGGGCCGTCCACCTGCCGAACCTCAAGCAGGCCGCCGGGATCACGACGGGGCTGCTGGGCACGGTGGTGTTCATCCTCGGCATCGGCGCCCTGGTCGGCATGCGCGCCAGTGGACCCCTGATCGACCGATTCGGCGGCGGGCCGGTAGCCGTCTCCGGCGGTTGCCTCATGGCGGTCGCGGTCGTGGGCCCACTTGCGGCGACCACGTTCACCGAAGCTGCCGTCGGAGCATTCGTCCTCGGCGTCGCCTCCGGCACCGGGGACGTGGCGATGAACGCCGCGGCGGTCGAGGTGGAAAGGCAGTACGGTCGTCCGATCATGGCGTCCTTCCACGGGTTGTTCTCCGTGGGGACCGTGCTCGGATCAGTGGCCGGCGCGGCCGGTTTCGCGCTTCATCTCACCGTGCCTGCGGTGGCGATCGGCGGCGGCGTCGCCTGTCTGAGCGTCATCGGTGCTGCCGCCCCCGTGCTACTTCGCCACCGTGACCGCGCAGGCACGGACAGGCCGCCGCGGGCGCCGGGGTCGACGCCGGTTGGTCCGCCCGCCGCACGGGAGCGTCGACCGCGCAGGGTCTACGTGCTGGCGCTGATGTCGTTCCTGCTGTTCGTCGTCGAAGGCTCGGCGATGGACTGGAGCAGCTTGCACGCCCAACAGCACGTGAACGCGTCGCCGACCTGGGGGTCGATTGCCTTCGGATCCTTCGTGACGGCCATGACGTTCGGTCGGTTCACCGTGGACCGGCTGGCCGCGCGGCTGGGTCCGGTGCTGGTGTTCCGCTGGGGCGCGGCGGTCGCGTTCGTTGGCTTCGCCGTCGTGGTGCTCTCGACGGTGCTGCCCCTCACGCTCGCGGGCTGGGTCATCGTCGGCCTCGGGTTGGCGGGCGGCATGCCACAGGTGCTCACCGCCGCGGGCAACGTCGGTGGTTCGTCGGGACGTTCGCTGGCGCTGGTGGTGGGCGTCGGCTACGCCGCGATCCTCGGGGGGCCGGCCATCATCGGGTGGGTTGCGGAACACGTGACGCTCAATACCGCGCTGGTCATACCACTGGCGGCGCTGGTGCCGTGCGCCGTCTTCGCGACGGTGGTCAGACCCGCCCGAGGGTAGTCACCGCTGTGCAGAACATCGGTCCGGTATTGCACACCATGGGTCTAGGAACCGGGGACTCGACTGCTGAAACTGGAGGTACGTCCGCGGCGGCAACCGACCACGGCGTTCGATTTCTCGCAAGGCAGCGCAAGGAGAGACGCATCGTGTCGGTCATACTGAAGGCCTCGATCGCTCGGGTCGGCCCACTCCACAAGAGCAGTCCCCAGGTGGTCGAGGTGGTCACCGAAGTGCTCGACGACATCCGTGCCAACGGCGATTCAGCGGTACGCAAGTACTCCGAGCAGTTCGATCACTGGGCGCCCCCGTCCTTCCGGCTCGGCGACGCCGAGATCGCCAAGATCGTCTCCGACCTGCCGGCGACGGTGATCGACGACCTCACCTTCGTGCAACGCCAAGTTCGAAACTTCGCCCAGGCGCAACGGGATTCGATGCTCGACGTCGAGGTGGAGACCCTGCCCGGAGTGCGATTGGGGCACAAGCACGTCCCCGTCTCCGCCTCGGGGGCCTACGTTCCCGGAGGTCGCTATCCCCTGACGGCCTCGGCCCACATGACCGTCGTCACGGCCAAGGTAGCGGGCGTCGAACGCGTTGCCGCCACCACACCGCCCGACCACGGCAGCGCCCCGCCCATCAGCGTGGCCGCGATGCACCTTGCCGGCGCCGACGAGATCTACGTGCTCGGAGGAGTGCAGGCCATCGGGGCGCTGGCGCTGGGGACCGAGACGATAGCTCCCGTCAATCTGCTCACCGGCCCGGGAAACGCCTACGTGGCGGAGGCCAAGCGTCAGATGTTCGGCGAAGTCGGCATCGATCTGTTCGCCGGCCCGACCGAGGTGCTCATCGTCGCCGACGACACTGCCGATCCGTTCATCGTCGCCGCCGATCTGCTCAGCCAGGCCGAGCACGGTCCGGACTCGCCCGTCGTGCTGGTCACCACGTCCGAGCGGGTGGGAAGGGAGACCATCGCGGAGGTGATCCGGCAACTGCAGAATCTGCCCACCAACGGCGTAGCTTCGGTGTCCTGGGACAACCATGGAGAAGTGCACTTGGTCGACACCATCGAAGAGGCGTTCGCGCTGGCCGACCTCTACGCCAGCGAACACGTTCAGATCCTCACCGCCGAGCCGCGGCGGGCACTGACCGAGATGCACGACTACGGTGCCCTGTTCCTGGGTGAGAAGACGTGTGTCTCATACGGCGACAAGGCAATCGGGACCAACCACGTCCTACCGACGTTGGGTGCCGCCCGTTATACCGGGGGACTGTGGGTCGGCAAGTTCCTCAAGACGGTCACGTATCAGGAGATCGACAGCGCCGAGGCCAGCGCAGAGCTGGGTCGCCTCTGTGGGCGCGTCGCGCGTCTGGAGAACTTCGAGGGGCACGCTCGCTCCGCCGACGTGCGGGCGGCGAGGTACGGCGGTGACGCGCTGTCGTGGACCGATCACCAGTTCTCCGCACCCAGTGCGGCGCACCGATGAGCGAGGCGAACCTGCCGCGGGTCCCCACGATGCGCGCGGTCGACCACGTGGCGTACACGGTGCCGAACCTCGACGAGGCGGTGCGTTTCTTCGTCGACCACTTCGGCGCCGAGCTGATCTTCGTCGACGGGCCGTTCGTCGACGCCGACGGGGACGGGATGCGCCGGCGGCTCAACGTGGATCCGAGCGCCACGTGCACCATTGCCATGATCCGTCTCGGTGCCCACCACAACGTCGAGCTGTTCGAGTATCACGCTCCCGAGCAGAACCCGCTGCCGCGCAACAGCGATGTCGGTGGCCACCACATGGGGTTCTACGTCGACGACATCGACGCCGGATTTGAGTACGTGAAGGCGATCCCGGGAGTGACGGTGCAAGAGGGCCCCAACGTGCGTGATGACCCGGGGGCGCCGGTCGCCGGACAGCGGTGGTTCTACTTCCAGTCTCCGTGGGGCATGCAGCTGGAATTGACGTCGTGCGCGGCCGGAGGCTTCTACGACGGAATGCTCGGTGCAGGCATGGCGGCGCCGGGTGAGACCTGGCGGTGACGATGTCCGGCACGACCGTTGCCACCGCCACGATCGACCCACCCACGCTTCGGCTGGAACACGACTCACTCGGTGCCCGAGAAGTGCCCGAACTCGCCTACTACGGAATCCACACCGTGCGGGCGGTGGAGAACTTCCCCATCTCCGGTATCGCGTTGTCGACCTACCCCAATTTCGTCAACGCGCTCGCGTCCGTCAAAGAGGCTGCGGCGCTGACCAATCGAGAACTCGGCCTTTTGGACGGCACGCGCGCCGAGGCCATTGTGACCGCTTGTGCCGAAATCCGCTCGGGACGTCTGCACGACCAGTTCGTGGTGGACGTGATCCAAGGCGGCGCGGGGACGTCGACCAACATGAACGCCAACGAGGTGATCGCCAACCGCGCCCTGGAGATCCTTGGTGCCCCCCGCGGCGACTACGACCGGCTGCACCCGCTCGAGCACGTCAACCTCGGCCAGAGCACCAACGACGTCTATCCCACGGCGATCAAGGTGGCGCTGCAGGTGAACATCGCCACGCTGCACGCGACCCTGCTCGAGGTGGCCGAGGCGTTCGGGCACAAGGCCGTCGAGTTCGAGACCGTTCTGAAGATGGGCAGAACCCAACTGCAGGACGCGGTGCCGATGACGCTCGGTCAGGAGTTCGGCACCTACGCGATCATGGTGGCCGAGGACGCCGAACGTCTCCTCGAGGCCGCGCGACTGGTCTCCGAGATCAATCTCGGCGGAACGGCCATCGGAACCGGGTTGAACACCCACCCGCGCTACGCGCAACTGGTGTGCGAGAAGTTGGTCGGCATCACCGGATTCCCGCTGTCGACTGCTCGCGATCTCGTCGAGGCGACCCAGGACGTCGGCGCATTCGTCCAACTGTCCGGAGTGGTGAAGCGCACGGCCCTCAAACTGTCGAAGATCTGCAACGACCTGCGTCTGCTGTCCTCGGGACCGCGCTCGGGGTTCAACGAGATCAATCTTCCGGCGGTGCAACCCGGCTCGAGCATCATGCCGGGAAAGGTGAACCCCGTCATCCCAGAGGTGGTCAATCAGGTCGCCTACGAGGTGGCCGGCAACGACGTCACCATCGGGATGGCCGCCGAGGCGGGCCAGTTGCAGCTCAACGCCTTCGAGCCGATCATCGCCCACAGTCTGTTCCAGTCGCTGAGCCACCTCGACGAGGCCTGCCGGACGCTGGTCACCCGCTGCATCGTCGGCATCACCGCCAACCGCGAGCGGATGTACGAATCGGTGATGAACTCGATAGGGGTCATCACCGCGCTGAGCCCCTACATCGGCTATGCGGCCGCGGCAGGAATCGCCAAGACGGCGCTGACCACCGAACGGGCCATTCCCGAACTGGTCGTGGAGGCAGGCCTGCTGTCGGCGGCGCAGGTCGCCGATCTGCTGGCGCCCGAGGCGCTGATCGGTCCACGTGAACCATCGTCGTGGTCGAGGATCACCGGAATGTCAGGGTCGGGGGAGGAGTCACGAGCATGACCAACGTCTTGTATCTCTATGGAGGGTGGCCGGGCCACCGCCCGTACGACATCGCCGAGTGGACGCGCGGACTGGTCGCCGAACTCGGCTTCGAGATGGAGGAGTCGCAGGACGTCTTCACCCTCGACCGCGACCTCACCCGGTACGACCTGATCATCCTGGGCTGGAACAACGCACTGACCACCGAGGATCTGTCGGACGCGCAAGAGGATCACCTTCTCGCCGCCGTGGAGGCCGGAACCGGCATCGCCGCATGGCACGGTGCAGCCGCGGCGTTCCGGTCGAGTTTGCGATACCACCTGATGCTCGGTGGCGACTTCCTCGCCCACCCCGCCGGGGAAGGCTATCCGCAGCCCTACGACGTCTCCATCGTCGATCGGGACCACGACGTCACCCGAGGCGTCAAGGACTTCCGCGTCGCGTCCGAGCAGTACTACATGAGCACCGACCCCAACAACGTGCTGCTGGCCGAAACCACCTTCAGCGGAGAGCACTTCGCGTGGTTCGACGGCCTCAGGAGTCCTGTCGCCTGGACCCGTCAGTGGGGCGAGGGCCGGGTGTTCTATCACTCGATCGGCCATGCGCCCCAGGACCTCGCCGGCGAGGACGTGCGGCGGCTGACCAAGCAGGGCATCGCCTGGGCGGCACGAGCCTGACGTTCCCGTTCGAGCGGGATGTGGCTGCACGAAGTGTGCAGGCGTCAGCGCGCCGCCACGAAAAGGCCAGGTGCGGTGGTCGCCGCCCGAGCGCCGCGGTGCTCGGGTCGCGAGTCGACGCGTCCAACCCGTGAAGGTTTCTCGGAGATTCCTGCACGTCCTGTGTCTCGCCCATGTCACGCTCGGCCACCAGACTTTGTCATGTGGTGCCGATCACCGGCGAGACGCCGCTCGGGAATGAGGAGGACGAAATGTCAGTCATCAACGGCGGAGGTAGTTCGCCTTCCGCCGACGACGCCCATCTGCGGGTTCTGGGATACGAGGAGAAGTTCGACAGGAAGATCGGTCTCTGGTCGAACTTCGCGCTCGGGTTCCTGTACCTTTCCCCACTCGTCGGTGTGCTCTCGATGTTCACCCAGGCACTCACCACGGCGGGTCCGCCGTCGATTCTCTGGCTGGTCATCGCCATGAGCGGGCAGCTGTTGGTGGCGATGACGTTCGGCGAGATCGTGTCGCAGTTTCCCATCGCAGGCGGCCTGTACCAGTGGGCGCGCCGGTTGTGGAACGGTCAGTACGCCTGGATCATGTCGTGGATCTACATCGCCGGCGTCATCATCGGATGTACGACCACCGCCATGTTCAGCGCGGATTTCGTGCTTGCCCTGTTTCACGCCGACTCGAACATTTCGTCGACCCCGTTGGAGAGGTTGATCGTCGCGACGGTGGTCGTCCTCGTCTGTCTCGCGTTGAACTCCACCGGTTCCAAGACGCTGGCGACGATCGCGAAGGTCGGTCTGGCCGCCGAACTCGCGGGCATCATCGTCGTCGGCGTGTATCTGCTGGTCTTCGCCAGGAAGAACGACTTCTCGGTCTTGTTCGATACGTTCGGCACCGGTGGCGAAGGCGGCTATCTCGGCGCGTTCGTCACCGCGGCGATCGTGGGGCTGGTGCTCTTCTACGGCTTCGAAGCCTGCGGCGAGGTCGCCGAGGAGACGCCCAACCCCGCCCGTTCGATACCACGCTCGATGATGCTCACCGTCGTATTGGGCGGCGCCGCAGCGTTGTTCGCGTTCGTCGGCTACATCCTGGCCGCCCCGAATCTTCAGCAGATCGTCGACGGTGAGGTTGCCAACCCGATCACCGCAATCCTCACGGCGTCCTTCGGTGTCGTCGGCACCAAGATCTTCCTGGTCATCGCGCTCACGTCGTTCCTGGCCTGTGTGATGGGGCAGCAAGCGGCTGGCAGCCGGCTGATCTTCTCGTTCGCCAGGGACGACATGTTCCCCGGCAGCGGCTTCTTCAAGAAGATCTCGGCGAAGAAGGTTCCCTTCAATGCACTGATGGTGGTGACGGCGGTGCCGCTGGCGCTGTTCGTGCTGCTGTACTTCATGCCGGACGCCCTGTTCCGGGTGGCGGCCTTCCAAATTCTGGCCGGGTACTTCGCCTTCCAGATGGTGGTGATCGCCTCCCTGCGGGCCAGGGCCAAGGGCTGGAAGCCGGGTGGCACCTGGACCCTCGGCAAGTGGGGTTGGCCGGTCGGCATCGGAGCGTTGACCTACGGCGTGCTGTCGATGATCGTCCTGGCCCGTCCCAACGGCGACACCAGCCTGCCGTTCTTCGATCGCTGGATCGCACTGATCGGCTTCCTCATCGTCGCGGGGGTCGGGCTGGTGTACATGCTGATCGCCAAGCCCTATCGGCACTCCAAGGCCCCGCAGGGCGACGCCATCGAGATCGCCGACATCCTGCGCGAGCACCGCGCCGAGCACGACGTGACGTCGCCGGCCACGGAGGCGGCACTCAGCGAACCGGACAGGCAGCCCGCTATCTCGTCCGAGTAGCGCCTTCTCGCGTCACACGGCAGCGCCGTTCGAGGTCCGTTCTCGAACGGCACTGTTGCTTCGACGATCGGGGCCGTGCCGGCGCCGGTCACCCTGGCGCACGAGTCGTCTCACCGGTGTGTCGGGCCGAATACCTCCTTGAGGCCCGGCGAGTCGAAGGTGCTCGACGGCAGGCTCGGATCACCGCCGGTTGCCCAGTGCGTGGCGAGCAACCATGTGGCTCGCGCCGCCGCGGAGACGCTGGATCGAACGTGAAGAACGTCTTTCACGTTTTCGTGCCTTCCGCTGAGGGGCATGGGCCGTGCGTGCCGCCATCATCGTAGTGGCTGCGGGACGAAGTCGACAGGGATCAGTGCGTGCACCAGTCCGGTTCGGCGGTGCACATTCTGCGTACGGTCCGACGGCGTGCCGCCCGGCTACGCTTCGACTCTGAGGGCAAACGCGGTGGTGCCACGCGGTGCGAACGGCGATCGACGAAGAGAGGCGGTGCACGAGTGTCGTTATCGGAGAGGCGAATTCACGCTCGGTCGGGGTTGTCGTTCACCGCGCTGGGTTTCGGCGGCGCGCCGATCGGCAACTTCAACGGAGTCATCGCTGATGGCGAGGCGCTCGACATGGTCACCCAATCGTGGCGTCAGGGCGTCCGGTACTTCGACACGGCGCCCGGTTACGGCAACGGGCTCAGCGAGTACCGACTCGGCCATGCCCTTCGTCAGCTCGACCGCTCCGAGATGGTCTTGTCGACGAAGGTCGGCAGGATTCTGACGCCCACCAGGGGCGCGCCGACGGTGAACGGTCAATACCAAGCCGCTCCGCCATTCGTCGCCGACTACGACTACACCTATGACGGAGTGATGCGTGCGGTCGAGCAGAGCATGCAGCGGATGCTCACCGACCGCTTCGACGTGCTCTTCATCCACGACTGCGACCGGTACACCCATGGGTCATCGCAGCCGGAGTACTTCCGGCAGGCGCTCGTCAGTGCCTTTCCGGCCCTGGAGTCGCTGCGCGACCAGAAAGTGGTGAAGGCCATCGGTTTCGGTGTCAACGAAGTCGACGTGATGACCGAGGCAGTCAAGGCCACCGATGCCGACCTGTGTCTTCTCGCGGGCCGCTACACGCTGCTCGAACAGACGGCCTTGGACGAGCTGCTGCCGATGTGTGCAGAAAGAGGCGTCGGCATCATCCTCGGCGGGGTGTACAACAGCGGCATCCTCGCGACCGGGCCGAAGGCGGGTGCGCGGTACGACTACGCCCCCGCTTCCCGGGACGTCCTGGGCCGGGCGGGCGCGATCCAAGAGGTCTGCTCGCGCCATGGCGTTCCGCTGGCGGCGGCCGCGCTCCAGTTCGGCTATGCCCATCCGGTGGTGACGAGCATCTGCCTCGGCGCCCGAAACGCCGAACAGCAGACACGCAATGTCGAGCTCTTCGAAAGTCCGGTGCCGCCGGAGCTTTGGGACGAGCTTCGGGAGGCCGGATTGATCCGCGAAGATGCGCCCACGCCGACGAATGTGGCATCGGCCTCCGGTTCGGCGGCTCGGACCCGGTCGGTGACACCATGATGGGTGGGCGTCCGTCGGTCCTCGTCTGGTGCGTCGTGGCGCTGGTGCTCGCCGCAGGCATGACGCCCTCGCGCGCCTCGGCGGCGCCGGACGATCGACCCGCCATCACCGAGGCGGTGTTCTTCGGCGACAGCCTGACCGATGCGGGGACATACGGCTTCCGGTTCACCACCATGCCGGGGATGACGTGGGCTCAACACGTCGCGCAACGACTCGGTCAGTCCACCGAACCCAACGAACACGTCGCCGCCTACGGTGATGTCTACCAAGGCAAGCCGGGCATCCCCGGACCCGGCGGCCTCAACTACGCCGAAGGCGGCGCCCGGGCCAACAGTGCCTATTCGTCGGTATCCCAGAACCCGGAGGGCACGCCGATCTCGACGGCGGTACAGGTCGACCGCTTCCTGCGGCAGCACGGGTCATTCAGTCCCAACCAGCTCGTGACGCTGTACGTCGGGACCAATGACGTCGCCTACAACTTCGACCCGACCAAGGATCCAGCTCTCGCGCAATCGTTGCGCGACAACGTCACTCCAGGCGAGAAGGTCATGGCAGCCGAGCGGGTCCGGGTGCAGTCGGCGGCCACCGACGAAGCGCGGACGGCCGCGAAGATCCTCGCCAGCGGCGCGCAACGTCTTCTGGTGTTCACCCTGTTCGACCTCGGCGTGGATCCGTGGTTTACCTCCGATGCCGCACGCCACTACGTCGGCGAACTGGGGGAGACGTACAACGCGACGCTGTTGGCGGCGCTGCCGGCAGACCCGCGCATCGACATCGTCGACACCGGTGCGTTCGTCGACGACCTGCTCTCGAACCTCGGGCTGTACGGCTTCACGCACGGGGCGAACGAGGACGCCTGCGCCAAGCCCGATCAGGACTACTGCGACGCCACGTCGATGAAGGAGCCGGACGCCGATCGCACGTATGTCTTCGCGGCCGCGGAGCACATGACCACTCACGCCAACGAGCTGCTGGGGGACTACGTGCTGCGGCAGATCGGTGACCTCGGCTGACGGCTACGGCTTCAGCAACGCGGCTACCTTGTCCTCCAGATCCACCGGATCGTCGGAGAAGGGATCGAGCACCTCGGCACTCGGTAACGCCACGTCGGCGTCGGCGAAGTCGCGGTACGCCTTGTCGCCGGCGATCACGTGGAGCAAGTAACCCGTGAGCAACGCACGCACCCGTTTCTGCGTGCCCTTGTCGGCGCCGGGAAGCTTGAGGGCCCGCGCGAGTCGACGGCCCTCGACCAATCCACCCGCCGTCACCTTGGTCACCTTGCGCAAGGTCGCGGGCTTCCAGGCCCGGGCCAACTCCACGGCATTGGACCGCAGCGACATGGGATCGCCCGGATCGGCCAGAATCAGTCCCGGCACCCGCAGTGTCGCGGCGGGTCGTTGAGCGGGCGGTGAGGTCATCGACGGAAACAGCGCCACCGCAGCCGTGAGCCGGTCGGCCATGCCGGCTGCCGTGAAGACGGCGGCCGAACCGCCGAAGCCGTGGCCGACGACGCCCAACTTGGTGGGGTGGACGCTGATCCTTCCCGGACCGAGGCGGACGCCGGAGACGATGTCCAGAGTCGTACCCAGGTCGAACGCGAAGTTCAGCGCTGACGGCGCGAGGCCCATCTCGGTGTTCGGGGCGGCCGCCACGATGCCCCAGGACGCCAGATGCTCGAGCGTTCCGGCGTAACGGTCGGCACTTGCCAGCCAGTCGTGGCCGAACGCGATGCCGGGAAGATTCATCCCCGACTCCGGCGTGTAGACGATGCCAGGCAAGCCGGCGAAGGCCAGGTCACCACGCAGGACCCGATGCGGACCTCGTCGGGTCAACGCAGCGAAGAGCTTCTTCGTCTTGGCCACCCGACGACCGTATCTCACACGGGTGGGTAGCGACGGCTGCACTACTCTGGTTGGTCATGTGCGGAATCGTCGGGTACGTCGGGCAACGTCCTGCCTGCGACATCGTCGTCGATGCGCTGCGTCGGATGGAGTATCGAGGCTATGACTCCTCGGGCGTCGCGCTGCTCGACGGGCAGGGCGGAATGGCGGTGCGCAGGCGGGCCGGACGGCTGGCCAACCTCGAGGCAGCGCTGGCGGAGGCCGATTCGTCGGCTTTGAGCGGCCACACCGGCATGGGTCACACCCGCTGGGCCACGCATGGTCGGCCGACGGACCGCAACGCCCACCCGCACCGGGACGCCGCGGGCAAGATAGCCGTCGTCCACAACGGGATCATCGAGAACTTCGCCGTGTTGCGTGCTGAACTGGAGGCCACCGGGGTCGAGTTCGCCAGCGACACCGACACCGAGGTCGCCGTGCACCTGGTGTCCTGGCAGTACCACCACGGGCCCACCGCAGGTGACTTCGTCGGCTCGGTGATGGCGGTGCTCCCGCGACTGGAGGGCCATTTCACGCTGGTGTTCGCCAGCGCCGACGACGACGGCACCATGGTGGCGGCGCGCCGCTCCACCCCGCTGGTCATCGGAGTCGGCGACGGGGAGATGTTCCTGGGCTCCGACGTCGCCGCCTTCATCGAGCACACCCGTGACGCCGTCGAACTCGGACAGGACCAGGCCGTCGTCATCACCGCCGACGGCTACGAGATCTACGACTTCGAGGGCAACGATGCCTCCGACCGGGCTCGCCCCTTTCACATCGACTGGGATCTGTCCGCCGCCGAGAAGGGCGGTTACGACTACTTCATGCTCAAGGAGATCGCCGAGCAGCCCGTCGCCGTCGCCGACACCCTGCTCGGGCACTTCACCGACGGACGCATCGTGCTCGACGAACAGCGCCTCTCCGATCAGGAACTCCGCGAGATCGACAAGGTGTTCATCGTCGCGTGCGGTACCGCGTATCACTCCGGGATGCTGGCGAAGTACGCGATCGAGCACTGGACCCGGCTGCCGGTGGAGGTGGAGCTCGCCAGCGAGTTCCGTTACCGCGATCCGGTCCTGGACCGCAGCACGCTGGTGATCGCGATATCGCAGTCCGGAGAGACCGCCGACACGCTGGAGGCCGTGCGGCACGCCAAGGAGCAGAAGGCCAAGGTGCTGGCCGTCTGCAACACCAACGGCAGCCAGATTCCCCGCGAATGCGATGCGGTGCTCTACACCCGTGCGGGCCCGGAGATCGGGGTGGCGTCCACCAAGACGTTCCTGGCGCAGGTCGCCGCGAACTACCTGGTCGGGCTCGCGTTGGCGCAGGCACGCGGCACCAAGTACCCCGACGAGGTGGCGCGGGAGTTCGCCGAGCTCGAGTCGATGCCCGACCTGATCGCCCGGGTGCTGACGTGCATGGGCCCCGTCACCGAACTTGCGCAACGGTTTGCCTCGTCCTCGACCATCCTCTTCCTCGGCCGTCACGTCGGGTACCCGGTGGCGCTCGAGGGCGCGCTCAAGCTCAAGGAGCTTGCGTACATGCACGCCGAGGGCTTCGCGGCCGGCGAGCTCAAGCACGGGCCGATCGCACTCATCGAGGACGGCGTGCCCGTCATCGTCGTGATGCCGTCGCCGAAGAACGCGGCCGTGCTGCACTCCAAACTGCTGAGCAACATCCGCGAGATCCAGGCCCGCGGTGCCATCACCATCGTCATTGCCGAGGAAGGCGACGACACGGTGCGTCCCTACGCCGACCACTTGATCGAAATGCCCGCGGTGTCAACGCTTTTCCAGCCGCTGCTGTCGACCGTGCCGTTGCAGGTGTTCGCCGCCGGGGTGGCTCGCGCGCGTGGCTACGACGTCGACAAGCCGCGCAACCTCGCCAAGTCCGTCACGGTGGAATAGGCGGGCACGCGCCGAGGCGGGCACGCGCCGGTCGGCATGCCCTCACCCCGCCTCCCGTTCGGGTTCGTCGTCGTTGGGTGCGAGGAGGCGCTCGGGGTGGTGGTAAAAGTTCACCCGGGCAGCCGGGTGCGGGGAGCCGGTGTCCAACTCGGGCGGTGGAAGCCACTCGGCGACGCCGCGGCGGATCCGGACGGTCCAGCCGTCTTCGGCCAATCGGTTGTCGGGGCCGCAGGCCAGCACTTCTTCGTCGATGTTGGTCTGCCCGTGGTGTCTGGCCCAGCCGTTGACGTGGTGGGCCTGGCTGTCGTAACCCGAGACGGTGCAGCCGGGTTTGGTGCAGCCGCGATCGCGGTGGTGCAGCACGATCCGCTGCCCGGCTGAGGCGCAGCGCCGGGAGCGTCCAAGGTAGAGCGGTTCGCTGGTGTGCTTGTCGTAGACCACCAGGTAGTGGTGGGCGTGGGAGGCCATCCGGATCAGATCCCGCATGGGTAGCAGGCTGCCACCGCCGGTGACCGCGGACCCGGCCGCGCTCTGCAGGTCTTGCAGGGTGGTGGACACGATGACGGTGACCGGTAGTCCGTTGTGCTGGCCCAACTCCCCGGAACTGAGGGCGGTGCGACCGATCGCGACGAACGCGTCGTGTTGGCGTTGCCCATGCGAGCGGGTGTCGTGATCGATCTGCTCCTGACTCGGCGTGCCCGAGGTGCGGGGCTCGGGGTCCTCGGGGTTGCCCATGCCGGGCGCGGCGTGTTTGGCCAGGATCGGCTCCCAAGTGGCGCGACCCTCGGGATCCAACAACCCGGTGATGGGTGTCATGCCGTCGGCCTGCTGTTTGCCCAAGTGCAGGTACCGCTTACGGGCCCGTTCGGCATCATCGGGGGCCGGGCCGTCCTGGTCGATCAGCGTGGCCAGGCGGTGGGCAGCCTTGCGCAGCGCATCGGGGCCGGTGTCTCGGGCGACGTGGACCAGGGTGGATTCGGCTTCTTCCCGGGTGACGGGATCGACCCAGCCGGGCAGCGTGGCGAAGAAATCCCGGATCACCACCACGTGCTCGGCCCCGATTCGGCCGGCGGCTTGGGCCTGCGCGGTCTCGGCCAGCGATGGCGCCATCGCTTCCCCGGACAACGCCAGCGCGGGCCCAGGTCCCGCGCCTCGTCGAGGCGGCGGCCGCCCTCCTTCGCCGAGATCCGCAGGCGGACGGTCAACACCTGGCGCCACGACCTGGCGCCGCATTCCGCAGACGAGGCGTCCCGCTGTAGCGAGGCCAGGATGCCATGGCTCACCGTGGGCATCCGGCGGTCCGCGCACTCCAGGTCCGCGAGCACCTGCACCCGTAGAGGGGCGCTCAGTCCGTCGAAGTCAAGGCGAACCAGCTCGGAGACCGCGGCCCGGTACGCGGCGACGGCGGCGGAGATCCGGTCCGACTTCATACTCGAACATTAGTTCGACCCACCGACAACCCGCCGCGGGTGTGACTGGAGAAACCGAAGCGACGAAAGGGAATTGGTGGCCACGGTGCACGGCACTCTCCTGCTCCGTTCGTGCGGCAACCTCACAGGCGAGGCATTCCCCGTCGAATCCCCGGCTCCACGACGTAGCCTGGTCTGCGATGCGCTACTACTACTCCGCGGAGGCCATCCGCGAGGCCGAGGCGCCGCTGCTGGCCAGCTTGCCCGAGGGAGTGCTGATGCGCAGGGCCGCCTATGGGCTGGCCGGCGCGGTCGCGCGCGAACTGCGGTCACGCACCGGGGCGATCGCGGGACGTCGGGTCTGCGCGGTGATCGGCTCCGGTGACAACGGCGGCGACGCACTCTGGGCCGCGACCTTCCTGCGGCGTCGCAGTGTGAGCGCCTCCGCCGTGGTGCTCGACCCGGATCGGGTGCACCGCGCAGGGCTCGCCGCATTTCTGCGGTCGGGTGGTCAGCTCGTCGAAAGTGTCTCCGATGCAACCGATCTGGTGATCGACGGGGTCGTCGGCATCTCGGCGAGTGGGTCGCTGCGTCCGGCCGCCGCGGCAGTCTTCGAGGCGGTCGACGCCGCAGGCCTTCCCGTCGTCGCGGTCGACGTGCCCAGTGGCATCGACGTGCACACCGGCGCGACCGACGGTCCGCACGTCCACGCTGCGCTGACGGTGACGTTCGGGGGTCGCAAACCCGTTCACGCCCTTGGCGATTGCGGCCGGGTGGAGCTGATCGACATCGGTCTCGGTCTGGCCGACGGCGACGTGATGAGCGTCGAGGCCGCCGACGTCGCCGGGCGCTGGCCCGTCCCTGGCCCCAAGGACGACAAGTACACCCAGGGCGTCACCGGCGTGCTAGCCGGCTCGGGCACCTATCCCGGAGCGGCCATCCTGTGTACCGGTGCGGCCGTGGCGGCCACGTCGGGAATGGTGCGTTACGCGGGTACCGCCGCCGCCGAGGTGGTGACACACTGGCCCGAGGTGATCGCGACCTCATCGGCCAACGCCGCAGGGCGGGTTCAGTCCTGGGTCGTCGGACCGGGCATCGGCACCGACGAAGCAGGCGCGGCAGCTCTGTGGTTCGCGCTCGACACCGACCTCCCCGTGCTCGTCGACGCTGACGCGCTGACCATCCTCGCCGCGCACCCCGACGTGGTCGCCAACCGACGCGCCCCCACCGTGCTGACCCCGCACGCGGGCGAGTTCGCCCGGCTGGCAGGTCATCCGCCGGGCGACGATCGCATCACCGCCACCCGCCGCCTCGCCGACACCTTCGGCGCCACCGTGCTGTTGAAGGGCAACGTCACGGTGATTGCCGAACCAGGTTCGGCGGGGGGAAAGGCGTACCTCAACCAGGCCGGTCAGTCCTGGGCGTCCACGGCGGGATCCGGCGACGTCCTGTCGGGAATCATCGGTGCGCTGCTGGCTGCCGGCGTTCCCGCCGGCGAGGCCGCGGCGATGGGCGCCTTCGTCCATGCCCGCGCCGCGGGGTTGGCGGCAGCCGATCCCGGCCCATGCGGCGCACCGGTCTCGGCGTCGAGGATCCTCGCCCACATCCGTTCGTCCATCGCCACGCTTCAGAAGGGATCGTAGATGTCACCGAGGCACACTCCTGGTCCGTCGATCTCACCGGCGTACACGGGTCGGCTGGGCACGACGGCCGTCCCGTCGCTGCGCATGCCCGAGGAATCGATGGAACCGCAGGCCGCCTATCGCTTCATCCACGACGAGCTGATGCTCGACGGCAGCTCCCGGCTGAACCTCGCCACGTTCGTCACGACGTGGATGGATCCCGAGGCCGAGCGACTGATGGCCGAGACGTTCGACAAGAACATGATCGACAAGGACGAATACCCGGCGACCGCAGCGATCGAGTCGCGCTGTGTGTCGATGGTGGCCGATTTGTTCCACGCCGAGGGCCTGCGCGACGACGACCCGGCCAGCGCCATCGGAGCATCCACCGTCGGCTCGAGCGAGGCCGTCATGCTGGCCGGGTTGGCGATGAGCTGGCGTTGGCGGGAGAAGGTCGGCGACGGCTGGCGCTCCAGGAGGCCCAACCTGGTGCTCGGCTCCAATGTCCAAGTGGTGTGGGAGAAGTTCTGCCGGTACTTCGACGTCGAACCCATCTACCTACCGATGGAGAAGGGACGGTACGTCATCACGCCCGAGCAGGTGCTCGGCGCGATCAACGAGGACACCATCGGCGTCGTCGCGATCCTCGGCACGACCTACACCGGTGAGCTCGAGCCGATCGGTGAGATCTGCGCGGCGCTCGACGGGCTGGCCGCCGACGGGGGACTGGACGTTCCCGTGCACGTCGACGCGGCGAGCGGCGGATTCGTCGTCCCGTTCCTGCATCCAGACGTGATCTGGGACTTCCGGTTGCCGCGGGTGGTGTCGATCAACGTCAGCGGCCACAAGTACGGCCTGACCTACCCCGGCATCGGCTTCGTGGTGTGGCGCAGCCGCGAACACCTGCCGGAGGACCTGGTGTTCCGCGTGAACTACCTCGGCGGCGACATGCCGACGTTCACGCTGAACTTCTCCCGGGGCGGCAACCAGGTCGTCGGTCAGTACTACAACTTCCTGCGACTGGGCCGCGCCGGCTACACACAGGTGATGTCGTGTCTGTCGGACACCGCCAGATGGCTCGGTGACCAATTGCGTGACAGCGAGCACTTCGAGTTGATCTCGGACGGGTCGGCGATTCCCGTGGTCAGCTTCAAGCTGGCGGGCAACCGGGGATACACCGAGTTCGACGTGTCGCACGCCTTGCGGTCCTACGGTTGGCAGGTTCCCGCCTACACGATGCCCGACGATGCCACCGACGTCACCGTGCTGCGGGTGGTGGTTCGCGAGGGCTTCTCCACCGATCTTGCGCGGGCACTGAAGGACGACATCATCACCGCACTCAAGACCCTCGACGCGCTCAAGCCGAAGGGACACTTCGACGGGTTGCAGCCCTTCGCGCACTAGACCGGTCACCTCGTTCCCTCGCCTTCTGGTCGCTCCGCTCCCGTCCCTCGATCCGCGCTCTGGGACAATCGAAGGTGACATGCCCATGCACACGACCCAGCTGACGACAACGACCGCCGCCGCCAAGGCCGTGGTCGATCTCGGCGCCGTCGATCACAACGTGCGGCTGCTGCGCCAACACGCCGGGGCCGCCGACGTGATGGCGGTCGTCAAGGCCGACGGCTACGGGCACGGAGCGACCCGCGTGGCGCGGTCGGCCATCGCGGCGGGTGCGGTCGAGCTCGGCGTCGCGACCATCGACGAGGCGCTGGCCCTGCGCCGAGATGGCATCGCCGCTCCGGTCCTCTGCTGGCTGCACCCGCCGGGCGCGGACTTCGCCGCCGCCCTGGAGGCAGACGTCCAGCTCGGGGTGTCCTCGACCCGACAGCTCGCCGAGGTGCTCGACGCGGCCCGCCGTACGGGCCGGACGGCTGCCGTGACCGTGAAGGTCGACACCGGGCTGAACCGCAACGGCGTCGGCGCCGCCGAGTATCCCGAGTTCCTGGTGGCGCTGCGCCGCGCGGCCTCCGACGAGGCGATCAGATTGCGGGGCATCATGTCGCATCTGGCCTGCGGCGACGATCCCACCAGCCCCGTCAACGACGCCCAGGCGAAGCGCTTCACCGAGATGCGGGCCGCGGCCACCGCTGCGGGGGTCGAGTTCGAGATCGCCCACTTGTGCAACTCGCCCGCAGCGATGACGCGTCCGGATCTGGTGTTCGACATGGTGCGCCCCGGCATCGCGGTGTACGGGCAGACGCCGATTCCCGCCAACGGTGACATGGGACTGCGCCCGGCGATGACGTTGACGTGTCCGGTCGCCCTCGTCCGCGCGCTGAAGGCGGGCGAGGGCGTCTCCTACGGGCACACCTGGGTGGCGCAGCACGACACCACGGTGGCGCTGATCCCGATCGGCTACGCCGACGGCGTCTTCCGCGGGCTGAGCGGGCGACTCGAGGTGCTGATCAACGGGCGGCGCCGTCGCGGGGCGGGCAGCATCTGCATGGACCAGTTCGTCGTCGACCTGGGACCGGGACCCGTCGACGTGCGCGAGGGCGACGACGCGATCCTCTTCGGGCCGGGTGACGACGGCGAGCCGACGGCACTCGACTGGGCCGGGTTGCTGGACACCATCACCTACGAGGTGGTCACCAGTCCCCGCGGCCGGGTCTCCCGGGTGTACGTCGACGCGACGGGCGAAAGCCGTTGAGTGAGCAGGCGCCTGGCGTTCCCAAGCGCCGCAGGCACCGAGGGCGCTGGCTGGCCGGGGCAGCCGGACTCTCCGCAGTCGGCGGGCTCGCGGGTACCACCGTGGTGCGTTCGCTCACGCGACGGGTCACCGACGACGACCCCCACGTCGACGACGACTTCGAACTGCTCGACGCGGACCGCGGCTGCGTCGTGACGACGTCCGACGGGGTTCCGCTCGCGGTCAGGGAGGTGGGCCCTGCGGAAGCACCACTGACGGTGGTGTTCTCCCATGGCTTCTGTCTGCGCATGGGCGCCTTCTACTTCCAGCGGGCCAGGCTGACCGAGCAGTGGGGACGGCAGGTTCGCATGGTGTTCTACGACCAGCGGGGCCACGGCCAGTCCGGGGAGGCGCCGCCCGACACGTTCACCGTCCCTCAGTTGGGCCGGGACCTCGAGGCCGTGCTGGCGGTGATGGCGCCGCGTGGGCCGGTCGTGCTGGTGGGGCATTCGATGGGCGGCATGACCGTGCTGGCACACGCCAGGCAATATCCTCAGCGATACCCCACCAGGATCGTCGGGGTTGCGCTCATATCGTCTGCAGCCGAAGGGGTTTCGCGCTCACCACTGGGCGAGGTGCTGAAGAATCCGGTTCTCGAGGCCGTCCGCCTGGCGGTGCGGTATGCGCCCAAGACGGTGCACCGCACCCGCGGCGCCGTCAGTGGCGTGATCGGGCCGGTTCTGCGGGCGGCGTCGTACGGCGACGCGAAGGTCAGCCCGAGCGTCATCGCGTTCTCCGAGCGGATGATGCACCAAACCCCCATCGCGACGATGGTCGGTTTCCTGCACGCGCTGGAAGTTCACGACGAGACCAAGGCGCTCGACACGCTGGCGAAGGTGCCCACGCTGATCGTCTGCGGCGATCACGACCTGCTGACCCCGCACGAGTACTCGGAGGCGATGGCGGCGACGTTGCCGAAGGCCGAGCTCGTCGTCGTCGGCGGTGCAGGACATCTCGTGCAGCTCGAGCAGCCGGAGATCGTCGACGACGCGTTGGTACGACTCGTCGAGCGGGCGACGCCGTCGAAACTGGTCGCGATGACCCGCCGGCTGCGGGAGCGGGTGCGCCATCATGGTTGAGGTGCGTGAGGGAACGGCCGAGTTGCCCACCGCGGACGACACCTTCGCTCTAGGTGCCCGGCTGGGGGCGGATGTCTCGGCCGGTGACGTCGTCGTCCTGTCCGGGCCGTTGGGGGCCGGAAAGACCGTGCTCGCCAAGGGTATTGCGCACGCGATGAACGTCGCCGGGCTGGTCACCTCGCCCACGTTCGTGCTGGCTCGGCTGCACCCGCCGTTGCACTCGGGCGCCCCGGCCATGGTCCACGTGGACGTCTACCGGCTGCTCGATCACCCGGGCGCCGACCTGCTCGCGGAGCTCGACTCGCTGGACCTCGATACCGACCTCGACGACGCCGTGGTGGTCGTCGAGTGGGGCGAGGGGCTGGTGGAGCGCCTCTCCGATCGGCACCTCGACGTCCGGCTGGAGCGCGGTCGAGACACCGACGTGCGGGTCGCGACGTGGCGGTGGAGCGTAGCGACGGGGTTGGAACCTGGGGCGAGCGTAGCGACGGGGTTGGAACGATGAGCATCGTCCTCGCCCTCGACACGGCCACTGCGGCCGTCACCGCCGGAGTCGTCGACCACGGGGACGTCGACGTCGACGTCCTCGCCCAGCGGGTGACCACCGACCCGCGCGCCCACGCCGAGCAGCTCACTCCGAACGTGCTGGGCGCCCTGGCCGACGCCGGTCTCGCCATGACCGATCTCGAGGCGGTCGTGGTCGGTTGCGGCCCTGGCCCGTTCACCGGCCTGCGCGTCGGGATGGCCACGGCGGCCGCCTACGGGCATGCCCTCGGCATCCCGGTCTTCGGGGTCTGCAGTCTCGACGCCATCGGGGTGGACACTGCCGGCGACGTGCTGGTGGTGACCGATGCCCGGCGCCGCGAGGTGTACTGGGCGCGCTACCGCGACGGGATTCGCGTCGAGGGTCCGGCGGTGAACGCGCCCGCCGACGTGCCCGCAGGCGCGTCGTTCGTCGCCGGGTCGCGGGAGCACGCGTCGCTGTTCGACCTGCCCCGCCTGGATCCGATCCACCCGACGGCGTCCGGTCTGGTTCGGGTGGTGGACTGGGCGGCACCACCGGAGGCGTTGATCCCGCTGTACCTTCGTCGTCCCGACGCCAAGCCGCAACCGGCCCGGACGTGACCGTCGAATACGGACCGCTCGTCGTCGGCGACGCGCACCGCTGCGCCGAACTTGAAGCCGAGTTGTTTCCCGGCGACGACCCCTGGCCCGCGGTGGCCTTCGTCCGCGAACTGGAGTCCGCCCACAATCACTACGTCGCCGCGCGTGTCGACGGCGAGCTGGTGGGCTACGCCGGCGTCAGTCGGTTGGGCCGAAAGCCGCCGTACGAGTATGAGATTCACACCATCGGCGTCGACAAGCGTCATCAGGGTCAGGGCATCGGGCGGGGCCTGCTGGACCGTCTGCTCGACATCGCCACCGGCGGCGAGGTCTACCTCGAGGTGAGGACCGACAACGCGGCGGCGATCGCCTTGTACGAGAGCGCCGGCTTCGCCGTCGTCGGTCTGCGCAAGCGTTATTACCGGGTCAGCGGCGCGGACGCGTACACCATGCGGCGCCCGGCCGTGGAGGAGGCGAAGTGATCGTCCTTGCCATCGAGAGTTCGTGTGACGAAACGGGCGTCGGCATCTGCGAACTCGGGCCGGGCGGTTCGGTGCGGCTGCTCGCCGACGAGGTCGCCTCCAGCGTCGACGAACACGCCCGGTTCGGCGGAGTGGTTCCCGAGATCGCGTCCCGCGCGCACCTCGAGGCGCTCGGCCCCACCATGCGGCGCGCGCTCGAGGCAGCGGGCGTCGACCGACCGGACGTCGTCGCCGCCACCATCGGGCCGGGACTGGCGGGCGCGCTTCTGGTGGGAGTCGCCGCCGCAAAGGCGTATTCGGCCGCGTGGGGCGTCCCGTTCTACGCCGTCAACCACCTCGGCGGCCATCTCGCCGCCGACGTCTACGACCACGGTCCTCTTCCCGAGAGCGTGGGTCTGCTGGTGTCCGGTGGTCACACCAACCTGTTGCACGTGCGGTCGCTCGGTGAGCCCATCGAGGAACTCGGCGGCACCGTCGACGACGCCGCCGGTGAGGCGTACGACAAGATCGCCAGGCTGCTCGGCCTCGGCTATCCCGGTGGCCGGGTGCTCGACGAGCTGGCGCGCACCGGAGACCGCGACGCGATCGTCTTCCCGCGCGGCATGACCGGGCCCAGGGACGACCCGTACGCGTTCAGCTTCTCCGGACTCAAGACCTCGGTGGCCAGATACGTGGAGTCGCACCCCGAGGCGTCGACCGCAGACGTCGCAGCGGGATTCCAGGAGGCAGTCGCCGACGTGCTGGTGATGAAGGCGGTCCGTGCGGCGAACGCCCTCGGCGTGTCCACGCTGCTGATCGCCGGCGGCGTGGCGGCCAATTCCCGCCTCCGCGAGCTTGCCGAGGAGCGCACCACCGCTGCCGGTCTGACGCTACGCGTGCCGAGGCCGCGGCTGTGCACCGACAACGGCGCCATGATCGCGTCGTTCGCTGCGCACCTGATCGCGGCGGGTGCGGCGCCGTCGCCGCTGGGGGTGGCCACCGATCCGGGTCTTCCGGTGGTCCGCGGGCAGGTCGCCTGAGCAGGTCGCGGCGACCGAGGCGGGCGCGCAGGGACCCACCCTTGAGTGCTAGCACTCGCATGTATAGAGTGCTAGGTGGCAGGCGGCCAAACCCCGCTCCGGCTCCCGCGACGACGGTGTGAGGTCAGGGACGCTTGCCGAACAACTGGTAAGAGCTGGCAATCCGTGAGGGTCCGGGATCAACCCCGGATCGCACCCCAACAAATGTGGAGGGCTCCATCGTGGCGAGCGTGAACATCAAGCCACTCGAGGACAAGATCCTCGTTCAGGCCAATGAGGCCGAGACTACGACCGCTTCCGGTCTGGTCATCCCCGACACCGCCAAGGAGAAGCCGCAGGAAGGCACCGTCGTCGCAGTTGGCCCCGGCCGCTGGGACGAGGATGGCGAAAAGCGCATCCCCCTGGACGTCGCCGAGGGCGACACCGTCATCTACAGCAAGTACGGCGGCACTGAGATCAAGTACAACAACGAGGAGTACCTCATTCTGTCGGCACGCGACGTGCTGGCAGTCGTCTCCAAGTAAGCATCCGTGTTCCGCCCCGGAGATCCCCGTCATCACGGGTGATTTCCGGGGCGGCATGCGTTGTGTCTCACCCATCTCGACTACGTAGTCAGAAAGACGATCATGAGCAAGCAGATTGAGTTCAACGAGACTGCGCGCCGCGCCATGGAAGCGGGCGTCGACAAGCTCGCCGACGCCGTCCGCGTGACGCTCGGGCCGCGTGGCAGGCATGTCGTGCTGGCCAAGGCGTTCGGTGGGCCCGTCGTCACCAATGACGGTGTGACCATCGCCCGCGAGATCGACCTCGAGGATCCCTTCGAGAACCTGGGCGCGCAGCTGGTCAAGTCGGTGGCGACGAAGACCAACGACGTGGCGGGTGACGGCACCACCACCGCCACCGTCCTCGCTCAGGCCATCATCAAGTCCGGCCTGCGCAACGTGGCCGCAGGTGCCAACCCCATCGAACTGGGTCTCGGCATCGCCAAGGCCGCGGACGCGGTGTCCGAGGCGCTGTTGGCCGCCGCTACGCCCATCAAGGACGAGAACGGGATCGCTCAGGTGGCGACAGTGTCCTCGCGCGACGAGGTGATCGGTCAGCTCGTCGGTGAGGCCATGACCAAGGTCGGCCACGATGGCGTCGTCACCGTCGAGGAGTCCTCGACGCTGAACACCGAGCTGGAGGTCACCGAGGGCGTCGGCTTCGACAAGGGCTTCACCTCCGCCTACTTCATCACCGACTTCGACGCACAGGAAGCCGTGCTCGAGGACGCCCTGGTGCTGCTCAACCGGGAGAAGATCAGCTCGCTGCCAGATCTGCTGCCGCTGCTGGAGAAGGTCGCCGAATCAGGCAAACCGCTGCTGATCATCGCCGAGGACGTCGAGGGTGAGGCCCTTTCCACCTTGGTGGTCAACTCGATCCGCAAGACGCTCAAGGCAGTTGCCGTCAAGGCGCCGTTCTTCGGTGACCGCCGCAAGGCGTTCCTCGACGATCTCGCGGTCGTCACCGGCGGCCAGGTGGTCAACCCCGACGTCGGGTTGCTGCTGCGCGAGGTCGGGCTCGACGTGCTCGGCACCGCCCGGCGCGTCGTCGTCACCAAGGACAGCACCGTGATCGTCGACGGCGGCGGCAGTCAGGACGCCATCGAGGGTCGCAAGTCGCAGCTGCGCGCCGAGATCGAGTCCACCGACTCTGATTGGGACCGCGAGAAGCTCGAGGAGCGGTTGGCGAAATTGTCCGGCGGTGTGGCCGTCATCAAGGTCGGTGCGGCCACCGAAACGGATCTGAAGAAGCGCAAGGAAGCCGTCGAGGACGCGGTGTCGGCAGCCAAGGCGGCCGTCGAGGAGGGCATCGTCACCGGTGGTGGCTCGGCGCTCGTCCAGGCCGGTTCGGTCCTGGTGTCGCTGCGCGAGTCGCTCAAGGGTGACCAGGCGCTCGGTGTCGACGTGTTCGCGTCGGCACTGTCCTCCCCGCTGTACTGGATCGCCACCAACGCCGGGCTGGACGGCTCGGTCGTGGTGAACAAGGTTCAGCAGCTCCCGGCGGGCCAGGGCTTCAACGCCGCGACGCTGGAATACGGCGATCTGCTGGCCGACGGCGTCGTCGACCCCGTCAAGGTGACCCGCTCCGCGGTGCTCAACGCGGCGTCGGTGGCCAGGATGATCCTCACCACCGAGACCGCAATCGTGGAGAAGCCCGTCCACGAGGAAGATCACGGCGGCCACGGACATGGTGGGCACGGGCACGCCCACTAGAAGCCGCGCTCGACGAAGCACCCCCGGCCTTGGAACCGGGGGTGCTTTGCTGTTTACGGGTGATGGCGCAGTCGTATGCTCGGCCACGTGAGCATGGCTTACCTTGCGCAACCGGACCAGCAACAACAACTGGAATGGCTCGACGGCGGCACGCTGGCGATCCTGCTCGACGGCAAGGCCACCGATCACCAGTTGATGGTTGGACGATTCGATGTCAGCGAGGGTGAAGCACCTCCGTACCACAAGCACACGCGAGAGGACGAGGTCTTCATGCTGATCACGGGGACCGCATTGCTCTGGTACGACGACCAGGAGACGGAACTCTCGGAAGGCGGGATCGTTTTCTTGCCCAAGAACATTCCGCACGCATACCGAATCACATCCAAAAAAGCGGATCTGCTGATGATCAACACCCCTGCGGGAATCGAAGGTATGTTCCGATATGCCGGTCGCGACAGAGCAACGCCACGCCCGGAGGGTTTCGAAATCTCGCCCGCACTCTTGGCCGAAGGGGCGGACAAGTTTGGGCAGGTCATTGTTGGCCCACCGCGCTAGCGCTCCGATCGCTGATGCCCGAACCTGTGGCTCCATCTCTGGCGTCGGCGTTGTCAGGTGTGCCGCTCCTGCGCCAACGCGCGGCTTGAATCGGACACCACCGAGACCGCGATCGTGGACAAGCCCGTCCACGAGGAAGATCACGGCGGCCGCGGACATGGTCCGCACGCCCACTAGAAGCCCACATACGAAGCACCCCCAGTCCTCGAATCCGAGGGTTGAGGGTGTTTTCGTCTGCGGCGAAGTCACGGCGTGGGGGTCGTGGGCGCGGCGGTACATCACCACCCCGTCGTTCCCGACGGTCATGGCCCTCATCGGGGAGTTGCTCGCGCTGGGATCGCCGACGGTCACCCGCCGCAACGAGATCGCCGACATGCGCCACGATCTCACGGCGTACTTCCTGCTGCGGCCGCCGCCGCGCGATTCCGCGTAACCGTTCCACGTCAAGGGCGGCATCGCCTTCTCGGTGGTGTCCTCTCGTCGTACCGGACAGGTCGTCGTGTTGGCGATCACCGGGGTCGGGCATGCCACGCGGGAACCCGAGGTCTGCCTGCACCAAAGAGCCCTTTCACACCGATACGGCGAGGTAACGTTCGGCCCCGAAGCGTCTGACACAGAAGCGTCCGACACAGAAGCGTCTGACACAGAGGGGTAAGAATGATGATTCGTAAACTCGTGGCACCTGTCGGTATCGCTGCGGTCGCGGTCGTCATGGCCGCCGGTACGGCGATCCCGGCTTCAGCAGCCAACGACATAAAGCCATACGGCGTGCCGGAGTCACTCAAGGATGTCTACGGCAACCCAATGATCACTTACACGGTGCAAGGGCTGAGACCGAGCCAGGACGCCGTGTTCCACAACGGCCGGTTGTATGAAGCAAACGTGACCAACGACGGGGGCGTTCCCATAGCTGCGCTGTTCAACGCCCGCGCTGAAAACGGGCAGAACTATCCGATCATTGGCGGCGGAATCCCGGGCAAGATCTACTTCGACGTCGTTGGCGACACTCCCAACAGCGTCGTCTACAACGACGGTGTCCAGGACTTGATGGTTTGGGTTTCAACGAGCGGTGCCGACGAGGGAGTTGGCCCGGAAGCGCCTGGAGATTCCACCGAGATCATTGGCGGCGCCCCCACCGACGGCGGCGGTGGTGACGTAGCGAGCGCACCGGCCGCTCCCGGGGTCGTCGCGCCACCCTTCCAGCTCACCGAACCGGAGGTGGCTGAGCCAGGGTTCAATGCAGCTCCCGGCGGGCATCGCTAGTTGTTCCGTATCCTAGGACGATCAAGATCAACGGATCTCCATCGCTGGAGTAACGCTAGCCCCGCCACTCGATCTGAGACTGTGCGCGAATGTTCCGGTAGTTGATCAACCGGAGCCGGTAGCGGCTCTCGGTCACTCGCACTAGCTGGAATTGCATGAAGCAGCCGCCTCAAGGCGGAGGTGTCATCGAGAGGTTCGTGACATCGGCCCGAGGCCGGTGACGCGGGGGGAAGGCAGCAACCGCGACGGCTTGGACATCGCCCCCAATGGACGCCCTCGCGGTTCCCACGCCGGAGCGCGGAACTTGGTAGTACTGCCCCCCGCCGACATGACAGACGTTATGCGGGCGCCCACCTTGATCGAACCCGGGAAAACCCTTGAGTTGCGACCGCGTGCCCCGACGGGCCCGGAGGGTCTCGGCGGAGGCGCCCGATCGCATACCTTGCGGTCGTTGACCGATCAGACTCGACGTGACTCGACACATCAGGGGTCCGGACGGCACGGGGAGTGGCGATGGCTCACGTCGGAGAAACGATCGAACATCCGCTCTCTGGCGAGCGCCTGACCTTCCTCGAGACCGCCGCCACGACCGGTGGCGACATGCTCAAGGTGAGGTTGGAGATGACGCCTGGCGGGTCACTGCCCGGCCCCCATGCTCATCCCCGGTCGGAGGAACGATTCGAGGTCGCGGAAGGACGGGTGCAGATCTCGACGGCCGGCAAGGTCCGGATCGCGGAAGCGGGGGAGACCGTGATCGTCCCCCGGGGTGCCGGTCATGTGTGGGGCAATCCGTTCGATGAACCGGCCGCCGTCGCCGTGACGCTGCGGCCGGCTCTGCGGATGGAGACGTTCTTCGAGACGTGGTTCGGCCTCGCGAGAGACGGGAAGGTCAACCCCGGCACCCAGATGCCCAGCTTTCTGCAGCTGGTGCTGATCATGCACGAATTCCGCGCCGAGATCGCAGCGACGGGACCAGTGGGGGTCGCCTTCCGCGCAGGCCTGGGTGGCCTCGTTGCGCCGCTGGCTCGCGCGCGTGGCTATCGCTCCGAGTACATGCGATACAGCGCCCCCGACCCTCTCTGACGTCGGGACGGAACCCCCGGCGCACGTGCGGCCGTCAGGCGTCGAGCGGGTTGGCCCCGATGCGGCCGGCCACGTCGTTGGCCACCGACCCTGCGGCGGCGCTGTCCGGCTTGCGCCCTGCCTGATCTCGGAAGCACGCCAGGAACTCGGCGCCGAACCCATCCCGTGGGTAGCGCGCGAGGATGTCCGTCCTGACCTCTGGGGCGAACTCCTCGGGGCGCCGTCCGACGATCTCCCAGCTGGTGGCGACCTGCAGTACGTGCGATTCGGGATCGGCGGCCGCAGAGACGTCCTCGCGCATGTGTCGCACGATGATCTCCGCTGCCCGGGCTGCCCGGTCGGCAGACCAACCGGCCGCCGTCCCGAAGACCCATGCGAGATCCCCGCCCGCCACCTCGAAGGCCAATCGGTGGCTGTCGAAGGGGTCGGTGAGGCCGATGTCATGGAGCATCGCCGAGACGTAGAGGAGCTCGTCGTCATGGGCGATGCCGTGGGCGCCGGCGTACATCGACCCCCACAGGTAGGAGCGGATGCAGTGATTGAGCAGCGCAGGGGAGTAGAACCGGGTGGCGACCGAAAGGGCCGCGGTGGCCGCCGGGGTCTCTGGATACATGACGCTCCCTTCGAAGTGTGCCCGTCGATTCTCACTGATGTTCGTCATGAAGGTAAGACTCCTGGTGCGTCGGCGACGGAGGTCAGTACCTGCCTGACCAGTTCCGCCACCGCGGCGGGTTGGGACAGAAACGGCGAATGCGAGGCGTTCAACCGCTGGACGTCATCCGCGCGCTCGGCCATCCGCTCCTGCGCGACCACTGGTATTGCGTTGTCCGCGTCGCAGATGACGTAGGTGCTCGGGATGGTCTTCCAGGCCGTCTCGGTCAGCTGCTGTCGCATGGAAGCGAGCGACTGGTAGCCGAGTCGGCTCACGGCGCGCTCGGCGGCGGTCGAGTCGAGATCGTTGTAGAACACCGTGGTGGGATTCGTGGCTTCGACGTAATCGCCGACGCCCTCCCCGTGGTGACGTCGTGCCCACGGCATCAGCCGACCCCCGTTGGGAGTGAGCAGCGCCTCACCGGCATCGAGTTGAAAGGCGCCGAGATAGACGATGTGTCGTACGTTGGTCGCGTTCGAGAGTGCTTGGGTGGTGGGTACGCCGCCGTAGGAGTGCGCGAGCACGACCAGCGGTTGGTCGACCGCTGCGGCCGCGCGCGCGATGACGTCGGCGTCGGCGTGCATGTCTCGGAGGGTGGCGGGATCGTCACCGGTACTGGTCAGTGTCACGACGTGCACGTCGACGTCCGGCAGTTCGTCGACGAGGAGGTCGAAGTGATCCGGCTTGTGCCAGGCGCCGGGAACGATGAGCAATGCGGGAAGTGTCATGACACCTTCTGGGAGAGTGGGGTACTCGCGCGACCGGAAAGCCTGCGCACGCTAGCTTGGCAAGCTTGACGATGCCTGCGAACGGCATGTCTCAACGCTAGGAGCGTCGTCGCACTCGTCGTGGGCCACTCGGGGGCGGCGAGGTGGGGCCAGTTGCGCCGGATATCGTGTGCCAGAGCATCTCCGAGCCTGTGTGCAACGTCACGTGCAACCGGACCCCCGTTTTCGGGTTCGAGTGGCCCACGCTCCACGCACGCAGACGGTAGCGTGGAAAATCTGTGGCGCAACAGGTTTCGAGGCTCAGCCGGAAGGAGAGTTGCCGTGAGCCAATCAGAAACCGCAGCCGCACTCTGACGAGAGGAAGAAACCCCATGTCCACGATCGACGACACGCAGGCCGCCGGCTCCGAGCAGGCCGACGCAGATCGCTTCAGTGACCGGATGGCCGGCATCCTCAACGATGCGGCGGTTGCCTTGCTGATCAGCATCGGCCACCAGACGGAACTCTTCGACGTGCTCGCCACACTGCCACCCGCTCGCAGCACGGAGATCGCCGATGCGGCAGGGCTGGACGAACGGTACGTGCGGGAATGGCTGGGCGGCCTCGCATCTGCCGGCATCGTCACCTACCGGGCGGAGTCTCGAACCTTCGCACTTCCCGCTCATCACGCCGCGGCGCTCACGCGTGCGGGCGGTGTGAAGAACGTCGCGAAGGTCGCGCAACACATCGCCGTCCTCGGTGAGGTCGAGCAGAAGATCGTCGAGTGCTTCCGCAAGGGTGGCGGCCTGCCCTACGCGGAGTTTCCGCGATTCCATGCGGTGCGAGCCGAAGAGGCGCGGGATCTGATCGACGCCAGCCTCATCGAGGAAATCCTCCCGCTGGTCGATGGGCTGCCCGACCGGTTGCGATCTGGCATCGACGTCGCCGACTTCGGTTGTGGCAGTGGACATGCCGTAAACGTGATGGCGGGCGCCTTCCCGGCCAGCCGATTCACCGGCCTGGACTTCGCCGAACCCGCGATCACCGCAGCACGTGCCGAGGCTGACCACCTCGACATCGCCAACGCGACCTTCCTGACCGAGGATCTCGCGAACATGGACCTCGTCGACGCGTTCGACGTCATCACCGTGTTCGACGCCGTGCACGATCAAGTACATCCGGACCGCGTGTTGACGAACATCCACCGCGCCCTGCGCCCCGGCGGCACCTTGCTGATGGCCGACATCAAGGCATCGAGCCATCTCGAGGACAACATCACGATCCCCTGGGCGCCGATGTCGTACACCATTTCCACGATGCATTGCATGACGGTGTCACTGGCAGGTGGCGGTACCGGGCTGGGCAGCATGTGGGGACGTCAGCTGGCGATGTCCATGCTGGCAGATGCGGGCTTCGCCGACGTCGACGTCCACGAGATCGACGCCGACCCCTTCAACGACTACTACATCGCGGTCACGTGACGACGCGGACGAGGTAGGAGGTACGTCGTTTCACACGGTGCGTCGCGGCACGACGAACGGTGAGACGAGCAGCCGTCTTTCGATCACGTCGGCGCCGTGGGCGGCGCCACCGGTGGCGACGTATCCCGCCGCAACCCGGCGGGCGCCCTCGGTCATGGTCATGGCCCGGAGAACTTTCTCCCGCAAGTGCAGGGCGTCGAGGTCCTCGGGGCGCAGTCGGGTACCACACTTCGCCACTTCCACCCGCCGCGCGACCTCGAACTGATCCCGCCCGTGTGGTACCACGCACACCGGAACGCCGCGCGCCAGCGCCTTTTGGGTGGTTCCCATGCCGCCGTGGGTGATGGCGCATGCCGCACGGTCCAAGATCAGGCTGTGCGGCACGAACTCGCACACCGTGGCGTTTTCCGGTGCCGTGATGTCCGGCGGCACTCCTGCCGGGAACGTCGCAACGACGTGGACGGGCTCCTCCGCCATGGCGGCGAACGCGGCTCGGACCAAGTCGGAGTCACCATGGTCCTCGGAGGACGTCGACACCAAGACGATCGGGCGCTTGATCCGGGCCAACCACTCCGGCTCGGCCTGCGGCGCCGGATCGTAGGAGCAGGCACCGATGAGCTGGATGGACTCGTCCCAGTCGGGATGTGGGTAGTCGAACGGCTGCGCCGTGGCCACCAGCGCCAGCGGCGCCCGACGCCCGTACTCGTCGACCGATGCGATCGGCTGAAGGCCGAGCTGGTCGCGGATGACGTTCAGCGGGCCAACCCAGGATTCGAGCGCGGTGAACTTCCGTCGAAGCAGGGCGTCCCGGAGTCGGCCGACGGGCCCCCGCCACGGCCGTACCCCCGGTCCCCACGGCGGCACTCCTTCCGAGCGCAGATACGGCAGGTAGGCCCAGAACGACGCCCACGGCATCCCGCTGGCCTCGGCCACCGCGAATGCACCCCAGCAATTCGGATCGACGATCAGCATGTCTGGCCGAACCTCGTCGATCGCCCCGGCCAGGTCGTCGATCTCGTACTGGGCACGCGTCGCGAAGGTGTCCGTCACCCGTGACAACGCCTGGTCCGGGTTCGCGGCGCCGGCGTCGTCGAGCGGGTTGGCCTCGATGCGTGGATCGACGGCCGCGGTGTCGAAACCCATGTCGCGACCCGCCTGGACACCGTCGGCGAGGGTACGCAGGGCGATCTCGTGCCCGCGGTCGTACAACTCGCTCAGCAACACGCTGAGTGGGAAGAAGTGGCCCATCGCCGGGGCTTGGTAGGCAAGTATGCGTGCCATGTCGGAACCTTCCTCAAAATCAGGAGATCATCGACGGCGAACGGTCGTCGGTCGCGTCGTCAGTACAGATGAGATGACTTGAACAGCGTTGTACTGAAACGTAATCAAGGGTATCGAACGGCTTTGGCCACGTGCCCGCCGGTAAGTGTCAGCAGCGTGGCCGCTGCCGCCGAGCCGCCATCTGCCAGATACTGCCGACGGCAACGGCAGGGGAGTACGAGGCGAACGTCAGCGAGTACGTGGCCGGTGAGTCGTGTAACACGAACGGCGATGCCGACACGTAGTCGATCATCGCTGCCGTGATGACGGCGGTCATTGCGGTGTACCCGAGGGTTAGACGGTTCGTCATCGGCTGAGCGCCCACGCGCTCTGCGCGGCGGGTCGGGTGGAGGTGTGCGGTCAGTGCTCAGGGGACCGATCTCTCCGGTGCGTCGTCGGTGACGCGGATGATCGGCTTTCCATGGCGCCGATGGGCCGGATCGAACGCGGCGAGAGCCTCTTCCAACGGGTATGTCGCATCGACGAGGACGCGCAGTCGTCCGTCCCGAAGTCTGCCCTCCAGTTCGGCCAGACCGGCACGATCGGGTTCGACCACGAAGAAGACCGCCCGTGCGTCGTCGGGGAGTTTGCGCGGTGGCTCGGCGATGCTGACCAGCGCACCACCCGAACGAACCAGCGCCGCTGAGCGATCGAGGGTTCGGCCGCCGATCACGTCGAACACCACGTCGACCTCGCCGAGGTCCTCCAACCGGTCGCTGTGTAGGTCCAGGAAGGCGTGCGCGCCCAGATCGAGCACGGTGTCGCGGTGGGCGGCGCGGCCGGTGCCGATCACCCGGGCCCCCGCTTCGCGCGCCAGCTGCACGGCGATGGAGCCGACGCCTCCGGCGGCGCCGTGCACGAGGACCGTCTGTCCCGCCGACAGCCGTCCGTGAACGAAGAGCCCCTGCCACGCGGTCAGTCCCGAGATCGGCAGGGCAGCGGCCTGTGCGGAATCGACGTGGTCCGCGAGCGGCGCGAGGTTGCGCGCCTCCACCGCGACGAATTCTGCCAGCGTGCCGTTGCGGCACCAGTCGGTGAGCCCGAACACCCGTTGACCGATGGCGAGGCCGGTGGTACCGAATCCGAGTTCGGCAACGACTCCGCAGACCTCGTGGCCAGGGATGGTCGGGGTGCGGTCGCGGCCGGCGCGGTCGGTCCAGGTGGCCGGCCAGTCCAACTCGCCGGGGGTGAAGCCTGCGGCGAGCACCCGCAGTACGACGTCGTTCTCGGCGGCGTAGGGATACGGCATGTCCGCCGGCGCCAGGCCGCCGAGACCGGCAGCCTGGTCGCGCGCGACGATCGCTCGCATCGTCAGCCGTCCGCGTGCTGCCGAGCACTGGGATGACGCAGGGCGTCACGCGACGCGATCTCCTGCGGATCCAGCATGGTGATCATGTCGACGCCTGGGGCGCAGATGCAGGCGGCCACGAAGCGGGTCCAGCCGGTGGCGTCGAGATTCCTCATCTGATAGTGCACGACGTCACCACCGGGTTCCCAAAAAGCTTCACCTGCAACGATTTCTCTCGGAGCTTCCCCCTCGAGCTCGAAGAGCATCCGGCCCTCCAAGAGGTAGCCGAACACCGGCCCAGAATGCCGATGTGGTGCTACGCCGTCGTCCGCCGGGGGGAGCGAGACGAGCTGCATCATGGCATGGGAGCCCTGCGGGATCGAGGGCGGCATGACGGACAACAGATCGGTGATCTGGACATTTCCTGAAACCAACATGTCTCAACGGTAGTTGTGGTACACGGTTGATCGTGGGCCACTTCGGAACATCCGAATGGGTCCAGTTTCCTCAGGGCAGCAGCCGGATCAACGCTTCCAAGGCTGCCGACCACGCGCTCGGTGTCGGCGCTGCATATCCGACCAGGACACCGTCGCGCGGGCCGTCGACCTCGGGGTGACGGTAGGAGTGCAGTCCCTTCACGCCAAGGCGCCGCCACGCCGGCTGACGGGACACCGTGCTCTCACCGCCACCGGCCAACTCGAGCACCGCGTGCAGACCCGCGGGCAGCCCGCATACCGAGCTCGTCGGCGATGCGCACGCGACCGCCGCCACGAGCTGTTCGCGGCGGCGTCGGTACTGCGCGCGCATGGTCCGTACGTGTCCGTCATACGAACCGGACGTGATGAACTCGGCCATCGCCAACTGTTCGACGAAGCCGGACGTTTCTTCGGTCTCGCCCTTCTGCCGGGTCACTGCATGGACGAGCCGGTCCGGTAATACCAACCAGCCCAGCCGAAGTCCGGGCGCCAGCGACTTGCTCACCGTCCCCATGTAGATGACGCGTTCGGGATCGACGCCGTGCAACGCGCCGACGGGGCTGCGGTCGTAGCGGAACTCTCCGTCGTAGTCGTCCTCGATGATCCACCCGCTGGTTCGCCGGGCCCAGTCGATGACCGCGGCGCGGCGGTCGGAATGCAGCGACACCCCGAGCGGAAACTGGTGTGACGGTGTCAGCAGCACACCGCCCACGTCCGACATGCCCTCGAGCGCCGTGACGTCAGCGCCACGTGCATCGACGGCTAGTGGGGGACAACGCAATCCGGCTGCGATGAGCGTTGCCCTCTGCGTGGGCAACCCGAAGGCCTCGACGGCGACGGACGTGACCCCGGCATCTGCCAGGGCACCCGCGACGAGGGCCAGTCCCTCGGCCGCTCCACTGCACACGACGATGTTGCACGGTCGGGCGCGGACGCCTCGGGCGCGGGCGAGATATTGGGCGAGGGCGCGCTGAAGCTCCGGTCGACCGTGCGGATCGGCGTAACCGAACGCCTCGTACGGTGCCGCGTGCAACGCACGCTTGACCGCACGGCTCCACTCCGCACGCGGAAACGACGACAGGTCCGGATTTCCGGGCTGCAGGTCGTGGTCCAGTCGGCGTGTCACCCGGCGCTTGGGTGCGGTGACGGACCGGACGATGTCGGCCGCCCGTGGGGACACCAACGTGCTCGAGCCATGCTGCGACGTCAGCCACCCCTCGGCGATGAGTTCGGCGTATGCCCGCGCCACGGTGTTCCGGGCCACGCCGAGATCGGCGGCCAGTGCGCGGCTGGAGGGCAACCGGGTGCCCGGCGTCAACCGGCCCGTGCGAATGGCGGAGCGAAGGGCATCCATCACGCTGTCCCGGACCCTGCCGCCGGCGCGCTCCAGATGCAGGTCCAATCCGGCGACGGGGTCCCGTGGCTCCGTCGAACAGTGCGCGTCAGCGTTCATGGCCGAACCGGCTCAGAATGCCGCCCACGCCGAGAATCCCGTCCGTGGCGTCATCGTCCCCAAGATACCGACAGTAGGAAACCGCCGAACCGGGTACGCCGCAATGCGTCGGGTCGCGACCAGCGCCGACCGCGTCCAGGAGGCGGAACGTCGCACGCCCGGGCAGACCGGTGTGCTGATTCTCACCGGCGGATCGAGTGCTCAAGCGCCATGCCATGAGTAAAATGAATTTTGCTCCTTACCTTTGTCGGCGGCCGAAACGCGGCAGACGGCACGCGCCGGTCGCACCCGTCGGGCAGGTTTTGATCAAAACGATTTCGGCGACTCGTTCCAGGCGCCGATGACGAATACTCCTCGGAGGGAGGGCGGTGTGGTGGACGTGGGCCGTGGTCGCGCGGACCGGTCATGGCGCGCGCGTCGGCGCGAGATCGTCGACCGGATCGTCCGGGAGACCGAGCCGCCGACCGACAGCCTGCCGCGCCTGACGGATGCCAAGCGCACCGAGCTCGACGAGGCCTACAACGCCCGGATCGGCGAGGTGCTCGATCTGGCCGGGCGGATCGGGGCGATCCTGATGGCGTCGGGGATGCCGGCGACCGCCACGATGGATCAGGTGACAGCCATCGCCGCTGCATACGGCATCGCGCGCTGCGAAGTCGACGTCATCAACACGACGATCCACGTCGCGGCCTACCGCGGGCCCACCACACCAGCCGCCAGCACCTTGCACATCGTGCACTCCCGCTCGATGGACTTCAGTCGCCTGGCGGCCGTCGACCGGTTGATCGCGCGCATCCGTGCCGGCCAGGTGTCGCCGCCGAAGGCCCGCGACGAACTCGACGCCATCGTCACGGCGCCGCATCCATACAAGCGCTGGGTGGCCACGCTCGCCTGGGGTGCGCTGGCCTTCGCGACGGCGGGCACCCTTGGTGCCAGCCTGCTGGCCTGCCTGGTGAGTGCGCTGAGTGCCATGACGATCGACCGGGTCAACCGGCGGCTCAACAGACACGGGCTGCCGTTCTTCTTCCAGTACGCGGTCGGCGGTGCGATCGCGACGGCGCCCCCGCTGGTGCTCTATTGGCTCGGCCCCCGGCTGGGCCTGGACTTCGAGCCGACGGTCGCGATCGCGGCAGGCCTGGTCGTGCTGCTCGCCGGGCTCTCGCTGGTGGGCTCCGTGGGCGACGTCATCACGGGGGCGCCGGTCACGGCTGCGGCGCGCTTCTTCGAATTGGTCATGATGACTGCTGCGACGATCGCCGGCGTGGCCCTGGTCCTTCACCTCGCCAACCGCTTCGGGGCGCCGTTCGTGGCCATCGGCCCGACTGCCCCGCCCGCCCTGGCGGAGTTTCCGGCGCGCGTCGCCTTCGGTGCGGCGAGCGCCGCGGCGTACGCCCTGGCCTGCTACGCCGAGCGGACCGCAGCGGTGGCCGCAGCACTCGGCGGTGCGGCAGGCACCATCGCGTTCCTCCTCGCGCAGGGCGCCGGTCTGGGCACCGTGGTGGCATCGTTCGCGGCGGCCGTCCCGATCGGCTTGGTCGGCCGGTTGATGGAACGCCGCAATCTCGCGCCGCCACTGGTCGTGTCGATCGCGGGCATCGTGCCCCTGCTACCGGGCTTGGCGCTGCTGCACGGCATCTACGCGATCCTCAACGATCAGCACGCCGTCGGATTCGGATCCGTGCTGGGCGCGATGGCGATCGGCACCGCGCTCGCGGCGGGCGTCACGCTCGGCGAGTGGAGTTCGTGGAAGGTGCGCAAGCGCCGACTCGCAGCCCGCCGACGCAGCCGCGGTATGCGGTTCGTCGAGCCTCACGGCACCGGCGCGTGAGCCGACCCTCGGGATGCGCTGCCCATTGGCGCCTCCAGTCACGACGATCCCGTCATCGGTCGAAGACCGATGACATCATGCGGACCGGCGGATCCCCCGCTTCAGCAGAAGCTCGCGTTCGGATTCGCTGAGCCCGCCCCAAATCCCGTAGGGCTCGCCCACCGCGAGGGCGTGGGAGCGGCATTGAGCAACCACGGGGCAACGGCGGCACATCTCCTTCGCGCGCATCTCGCGCTGCGCACGGGCACGTCCCCGCTCGCCGTCGGGATGGAAGAACATCGAAGAGTCGACACCCCGGCAAAGTCCTGACATCTGCCAATCCCAGATGTCGGCATTGGGCCCGGGCAACTGCTGCGGCTGTGGCATTGGGAAAGCCTCTCTCTACGCTGATCTTTCGCGAGCGAACGAAAGCGCGAGTCAAATTACCGATCCGAGCACGTGTCGCCGATGACTACTCGTGCACACAAACTAGAAGGGCTCGCGAACTTGGGTCAATAGCCCGAGCGTGTGCTCAACCACATGTCGGCCGGCGGAGAATTTACATCACGTTCATCGTTGCGACGCGCGCGCAACGAGTGACGTGGTCCAGAACCGCCAACGAATCGACGTCATCCCGTGTTTGCGCTGTTCGGCCGAAAGGGCGAACGATCGGTAGCCCGTCGCGTGTGGCGGCCAGTTGACACCGATGTAACGCGGTGACCATCAACTGTTAACCAAAGTCGATCTCCCGATAGCTGACACCGGCGTCGCCCGGTGCGCGGAGCCCGTGATCAAGGCGTCCCAGCGAATTGATAGCGTCGCCGGCAGATGAACACTCTCCGCGAGGCGGCGTTCGGACCCGACCCAGGACGCTGGCCGTTGCCGTCGGCGGGGACGCCACGAGAGTACTGGTTGCGCGCCGTGGCGGCGGCCGGTCAGGGCCGTTACGCCGCCGCCATGGCCGACCTCGATGCGCTCGACCGCACCAAGACCAACCCGTCGTTGACGTCGCTCGCCTACAGCACCAGGGCGTCGCTGCTGCGCCAACTCGGCGGGCATCTCGTCGCGCGGGCCTGTGACGGGCGGGCGTGGGCGCTTGCCGACGCGGACGTCGACGCCGGGGCCGACGCGCTCATCGGCCTGGCCGCCGACGCCCTCGGCGTTGGCCGCTTCACGGTGTCGCGGCGGTTGCTGCGACGAGCTGATGACCTCCTCGGCGATACCCGCGGTCGACTCGCCGTCCGGCACGCCTGGGTGGGCGCCGAGCTGGCGATGGTCACCGGCGACGGAGCGTCGGCCGTCGCCGAGGCCCTGCGGGCCGTCGCGTTGGCCGCGGGCCTGACTTCCTCGAGACACGCGGTGAAATCCCAGGTCGTCCTGGCTGCGGCGTTGTCGAGTGCCGGCGCATTCGACGACTCGCGGGCGGTCGCAGACGCCGCGTCGATCAGCGCCGAGCGGTTGCGCCTGATCCCGCTGAACTGGGCACTGGCGTGCCTCCTCACCGACCTGGGCAGCTCGGTCCATTCGCCATCGGAGATCTGCGCACGTCGGGAGAGGTTGGCGGATACCGTGCGCGACCGGGGTGGCGTCTGGACGGCGCGGTGAAACTGCGAGCCACTGCACCATCACTAGTCTTTAGCTGACACGTCCGCTGGGATGTGCCCCAATCCGTAACGCTGGAGATATCGCCCACGATGACAATTTCGGGAGACAGTCTCGATGGTGTCGTTGCCAAGGCAGTACAGGGCGATCGAGATGCACTCCGAACAGTGCTGGAGACCATCCGGCCGATCGTGTTCCGGTATTGCCGGGCGAGGATCGGGTCAGCGGAACGAAGTGGCCTCTCAGCAGACGACGTGGCTCAGGAGGTGTGCTTGGCCGCCATCACGGCGCTGCCGCGCTACAAGGATCAGGGACGACCGTTCCTGGCCTTCGTCTACGGCATCGCCGCGCACAAGGTTGCTGACGCTCACCGCGCTCAGGGGCGGAACCGCGCCGACGCGACCGATACGCTGCCCGACCGGCCCTCCCCTGAAGCCGGTCCGGAGCAGATGGCGATCGACTCGGAAGCCGCGGCCCGGATGAACCGGCTGCTGGCAATCCTGCCCGAGAAGCAGCGCGAGATCCTGGTGCTGCGGGTGGTGGTCGGGATGAGTGCCGAGGAGACCGCAGAGGCGGTCGGCAGCACCGCGGGAGCGGTGCGCGTCGCCCAGCACCGGGCCCTGGCACGGCTCAAGGGCGAGCTGAACGGAACGGGGCGGGAAGATGCCTGATTTCGGTCGGCGGTCGGCGGGCGGCCCGGATCCGTCGCTCGACGAGATCATGCGGGCCGACCGCTTCTTCGAAGCGCTCGCCGCCAAGCAGCCGGTCTACCCGACCGACCACGCGGAGTCCGAGCTGGCCTTCCTCTTCGCCGGGCTGCGCGACGAGGTGCGCGATGCGCCCGTCACCGCGCCGGTGAGCCACCACGATGCGGTGCAGGCGTTGGGTGCCGGACTGACCGGCCACCGTGGCCCTCGCCGATCCTTCGCGATCGTCGGATCCGTGGCGGCGGCGATGTTGTGCATCGGCGGGTTCGGCACGGCGGTCTACGGGGCGGGGCCGGGAGACTCGCTCTATGGGATGAGGACCGCGATCTTCGGTCAGCGGGAAGTCACTCGCGACGACCAGGTCTCGCTGGCCTCGGCACAGCTCCAGCAGGTGCAGCAGCTGATCGATCAGGGCCAGTGGCAACAGGCGCAGGACAAACTCGTCGAGGTCAGCTCGGCGGTACAGGGCGTCGACCAGGTCGAGAGCAAACAGCAGCTCGTCGAGCAGTGGAATGCGCTGACCTACAAGGTGGTGGAGCAGAATCCCGCCGCCACCCTGCCGCCGGGGGAGCCGTTGCCCGTGCTGCCATCGTCGCCGTTGACCTGGCTGCCGGTGCCCGTCGTGGAAGTGCCGTCAGGGACCACCACGTCGGGGACCAGCACGTCGGGGACCAGCACGTCGGAGACCAGTACTTCTGGGACCAGTACGTCGGAGACCACGTCTGAAACGACGTCTGCGACCAGCACGTCGGACGCCACGACGTCGGACGCCACGACGTCGGAAACCACGACGTCCGTCCCGCCCGAGACGTCGGCGACGCCACCGCCCGGCACCTCCACGTCGGTAGTGCCGGCACCCGCCGCGACGTCGGCCCCCGGGTCCACCACGTCGGCGGGTCCGACGACGACCACCACGACCACGGTGGCGCCGGGCAGCGCGACCAGCACGGTGCCGACGCGGGCACCCGCGGCTGCGCCCTCGGTTCCGGTGCAGGTGCCGCCGTCGACGGTGGTCGAGGTGCCGGCGTCGCAGCCGCGGGTGGCGCCGAGCCCCGCCGTCTCGCTCCCGTCCGCGGCGACGCCGACCAGCGTCTCGGTCGCACCGAGCCAACCGAGCCCGTCGGCGCCGGTGACCCCGCAACGGCCGAGCACGGGACCGACGACGACCGTGGTGCCCGGGGTGTCCTAACGGGTTTCCGGGACGCGGCCGCAGAGTGTGTCGAAGTCGGACTATGCCGTCAGCGATATCCGTCGGACTCGGTGGTCGCCTCGTTGAGCGATGCATCGGCATAGCCGCGGCAGTAGTCCCACGTCACATAGGCGTCGGGCTCCGGGTCGTACGCCGGCTCGTGCGGCCGCACCGTGCCGTCCACCAACAGCTGCAGGAGGTTGGCGCGCAACATGTCCCAGTCGTGATAGTGGTCCTGCTGGCATTCGTCGCAGCAGACGACCAGGCCACGAATTCCCTTGTGCGCCAACAACGCTTCATATACCGCCAGGTCGGCCAGATCGGCCTCGACCGCGACGCGTTCCTGCGGGTCCAACGGCTGACCAGGCTCGAGTGCGTCGAGGGCCGCCGAGGGATCGCACGGATCGTCGGCGAAGGGGTCGGGCGGCAAACCCGGTGGCAGGTGGTCACGCACGGCTCCACACTACTCAGCGCCTCGGGTATCGCGCCAGCTGTCCGCAGGGTTGCCGGGGGCATGTCGCGCGATCCATCGTCGCCGGCATTGGCGCGTGGAAACCAGGTGCCGGGTTCGACCCCGATAGGATGGACCCTTAGTTCTGTGCCATCTGGAGGCCTCACCCATGTCGATCGCTGAACACAGCCTTCCCATCACCGTTCCGGTGCCGACCGGAGGCGACGATCCCACCAAGATCGCGATGCTCGGGCTCACCTTCGACGACGTCTTGCTGCTTCCGGCGGCCTCCGACGTGGTGCCCGCGAGTGCCAACACGTCGAGTCAGCTGACCAAGCGGATCCGGCTGCGGGTACCGCTCGTCAGCTCGGCGATGGACACCGTCACCGAATCGCGGATGGCCATCGCCATGGCGCGCGCGGGCGGGATGGGCGTCCTGCACCGCAACCTTCCGGTGGCCGAACAGGCCGGACAGGTCGAGACGGTCAAGCGTTCCGAAGCCGGGATGGTCACCGACCCGGTCACGTGCTCCCCCGCCAACACGCTGGCCGAGGTCGACGCCATGTGTGCGCGGTTCCGGATCTCGGGGCTGCCCGTCGTCGACGCCGACGGTTCCCTCGTCGGGATCATCACCAATCGCGACATGCGCTTCGAGGTCGACGTCAACAAGCCGGTCTCCGAGGTGATGACCAAGGCCCCGCTGATCACCGCCCAGGCGGGCGTGACGGCTGATGCCGCCCTCGGCCTGTTGCGCCGCCACAAGATAGAGAAGCTGCCGATCGTCGACGGGCACGGCAAGCTGACCGGTCTCATCACCGTCAAGGACTTCGTCAAGACCGAGCAGTTCCCGCTGGCGACCAAGGACAGCGACGGTCGTCTTCTCGTCGGTGCCGCCGTCGGTGTCGGGGGGGACGCCCGAGAACGGGCGATGACGCTCGTCGACGCGGGTGTCGACGTCGTGATCGTGGACACCGCGCACGCCCACAACCGCGGAGTGCTCGACATGGTGCACTGGCTCAAGACCGTCGCGGGGGATCGCGTCGAGGTGGTCGGCGGCAACGTGGCCACCCGCGCGGCGGCACTCGCCCTGGTGGACGCCGGAGCGGACGCCGTCAAGGTCGGTGTCGGGCCGGGGTCCATCTGCACGACGCGGGTCGTCGCCGGTGTGGGGGCGCCCCAGATCACCGCCATCCTCGAAGCGGTCGCCGCATGCGCGCCGCACGGCGTGCCGGTGATCGCCGATGGCGGCCTGCAGTACTCCGGTGACATCGCCAAGGCCCTCGCGGCGGGGGCGTCGACGGCCATGCTCGGCTCGCTGCTCGCGGGCACCGCGGAAGCGCCGGGCGACCTCATCTTCGTCAACGGCAAGCAGTTCAAGAGCTACCGCGGCATGGGGTCACTCGGTGCCATGCAGGGCCGTAGCGGTCCAGGTGGGCAACAGAAGTCCTACTCGAAGGACCGCTACTTCCAGGACGACGTGCTGAGCGAGGACAAACTGGTTCCCGAGGGCATCGAGGGTCGGGTGCCGTTCCGCGGCCCGCTCGCCACCGTCATCCACCAGTTGACCGGCGGCTTGCGCGCGGCGATGGGTTACACCGGTTCGCCCACCATCGAGCACCTGCAACAGGCACAGTTCGTTCAGATCACCGCTGCGGGCTTGAAGGAAAGCCACCCGCACGACATCACGATGACGACCGAAGCGCCCAACTACTACGGCCGATAGGCCCGGGGGAGCCACCGATGAGCGCTTGCGCGAAGAGGAGACTGCACGATCGTGCGTGACATGGTCGAAATCGGCATGGGTAGGACCGCCCGCCGCACATACGAACTCGACGACATCAACATCGTGCCGACACGGCGCACCCGCTCGTCGCAGGATGTGTCGACAGCCTGGCAGCTCGACGCCTACCGCTTCGAGATCCCGGTCGTGGCCCATCCCACCGACGCCCTGGTGTCGGTCGAGTTCGCCATCGAGCTCGGCAGGCTCGGCGGTCTCGGCGTGCTCAACGGCGAGGGACTCATCGGTAGGCACGCCGACGTGGAGGCCAAGATCGCGCAGGTCGTGGAGGTCGCCGCCAAGGAGCCCGAGCCGTCGGCGGCGATCCGGCTGTTGCAGCAATTGCACGCCGCCCCGCTCGATCCCGACCTGCTGGCCGCCGCGGTGGCGCGCATCCGGGACGCGGGGGTGACCACCGCCGTTCGGGTGAGCCCACAGAATGCGCAGGCCCTCACGCCGTCGCTCGTCGCCGCCGGCATCGACCTGCTCGTCATTCAGGGCACCATCATCTCCGCGGAGCGCGTCGCACGGGACCGGGACGGATCCGGGGAGCCGCTGAACCTCAAGACGTTCATCTCCGAACTCGACGTCCCGGTCGTCGCGGGTGGCGTTCTGGACCACCGCACCGCACTGCACCTGATGCGCACCGGAGCGGCAGGCGTGATCGTGGGTTACGGCTCGACGTCGGGGGTGACGACCAACGACGAGGTGCTCGGCATCAGTGTGCCGATGGCCACCGCGATCGCCGACGCGGCCGCGGCACGCCGCGAGTACCTCGACGAAACGGGCGGGCGTTACGTGCACGTGCTGGCCGACGGCGACATCCACACCTCGGGTGACCTCGCCAAGGCCATCGCCTGCGGAGCCGACGCGGTGGTGCTCGGCACGCCGCTGGCCGCGGCCGCCGAGGCGCTGGGCGACGGGTGGTTCTGGCCATCGGCCGCAGCTCATCCGTCGCTGCCCCGCGGGGCGCTGCTGCAGGTGGCGCTCGGCGAGCGACCTTCGCTCGGTCAGGTCATCACCGGACCGTCGGACGATCCGTTCGGGTCGTTGAACCTCGTCGGTGGCCTACGCCGGTCGATGGCCAAGGCCGGGTACTCCGACCTCAAGGAGTTCCAGAAGGTCTGCCTGACCGTCGGATCGTGACGCCCGAACCGCGGCGTCGGCTTTACAACTTAGGGTCGCCTGTCTAGCTCGTTACCCGCGGGTAGTTTCATAATGGGCAAATGGATCCCGATTACGACGTCCTGGTCATCGGCTCCGGTTTCGGGGGCAGCGTCACCGCACTGCGGCTCACCGAGAAGGGGTACCGCGTCGGTGTGTTGGAGGCAGGTCGTCGCTTCGAGGACGAGGACATGGCGAAGACGTCGTGGAACCTGCGCAAGTTCCTCTGGATGCCCAAGCTCGGCATGTACGGGATCCAGCGCATCCACCTCCTGCGCAACTGCATGATCTTGGCGGGCGCCGGCGTCGGTGGCGGCTCCTTGAACTACGCCAACACGTTGTACGTGCCGCCGGAGCCGTTCTTCGTCGACAAGCAGTGGGCCCACATCACCGACTGGCGGGCGGAGTTGATGCCGCACTACGACCAGGCCACCCGCATGCTGGGGGTGGTGACCAACCCGACGTTCACCGACGCGGACCGCATCCTCAAGGAGGTCGCCGACGACATGGGCGTCGGCCACACCTTCGTGCCGACGCCGGTGGGAGTGTTCTTCGGGCCCGACGGGCAGAAGACGCCGGGCAAGACCGTGCCCGACCCCTACTTCGGCGGTGCGGGCCCGGCGCGCACCGGATGCATCGAGTGTGGGTCCTGCATGACCGGATGTCGCTACGGCGCGAAGAACACCTTGCTGAAGAACTACCTGGGGTTGGCGGAATCGGCTGGGACAGAAGTCATTCCGATGACGACGGTAACTAGCGTGTCGCCGCGGTCCGACGGCGGCTGGGACGTGGCCACCGTTCGCACCGGGCGTTGGCTGCGCAAGGAGAAGAAGACCTACACCGCATCCAACGTCGTCGTGGCCGCCGGGACCTGGGGCACCCAGCAACTGTTGTTCAAGATGCGCGACACCGGCAGGCTGTCCAAGCTGTCCGACAAGCTGGGCGTCCTGACGCGCACCAACTCGGAGTCGATCGTCGGGGCGGGGCGTCTGCGTGTCCTGCCCGACCTCGACCTCACCCACGGAGTGGCGATCACGTCGTCGATCCACCCCACCGAGGACACCCACATCGAGCCCTGCCGGTACGGCAAGGGATCCAACGCGATGGGGCTGTTGCAGACCCTCATGACCGACGGAGTCTTGCCCGACGGCACGGGCGTCCCGCGGTGGAAGCAGCTGATCCAGGCGGCCCGGACGGACCCGAAGGGCACGGTGCGACTGCTCAATCCCCGGCGGTGGAGCGAACGCACGATGATCGCCCTCGTCATGCAGCATCTCGACAACTCGATCACCACGTACACCAAGCGCAGCAAGCTCGGGTTCCGCCGCGTGGTGAGCAAGCAGGGCCACGGCGAACCGAACCCGACGTGGATTCCGGCCGGCAACGAGGTCACCCGACGGATCGCCAAGAAGATCGACGGCGTCGCGGGTGGCACCTGGGGTGAGCTGTTCAACGTCCCGCTGACCGCCCACTTCCTCGGCGGCGCGGTCATCGGGGACACCCCCGAGCACGGCGTCATCGACCCGTACCACCGGGTGCACGGTTACCCGACGCTGTACGTGGTGGACGGTGCGGCGATCTCGGCGAACATGGGCGTCAACCCGTCGCTGTCCATCACCGCGCAGGCGGAGAGGGCGGCGTCGCTGTGGCCCAACAAGGGTGAGGCCGATCAGCGCCCGGCGCAGGGACAGCCGTACCAGCGGTTGGGGCCGATCGCGCCCCAGCACCCGGTGGTGCCGGCCGATGCGCCTGCGGCGTTGCGTCGACTGCCGATCTCGCCCGTCAGCTCGGCGGGTTGACGGGCACGCTCGAGTCGCCGATCTGCCGACCTCAACCGCTGGTGCCCGCGGTCCTGTCACCTGCCTGTGAATACCACCAACGAACTGCGGGTGAAGGACGTCCGCTGGGTACCGTGAGCCATGACAACCGCCGTTGGCAAACATGTGCACCCCAATCTCAGTCCGGCATTGGTGAAGCACGCCGAAGAGCGTGCCAGCAGTCTTCAAAATCGCATCGCCGACAAGGTCACGACCTTTGCCGGGTCGATGGCCTTCGTCTATCTGCACATCGTCTGGTTCATCGTCTGGATCCTGTGCGGGACCCTCCTTGGCTTCGACGCCTATCCCTTTGGATTGCTCACCATGATCGTGTCGCTCGAGGCGATCTTCCTGTCCACCTTCGTCATGATCAGCCAGAACCGCGCCGATGCGAAGCGGCAGGTGATCGCCGATCACCAGTGGCTGCTGGTCCAGGAGGAGGACAAGCAGAACCTCCAGCTGCTCGAACTGTCGCAACACATTCTCGAATTGACCACCGCGGTGCACCACTACATGGCCGCCGATACCGCACCCAGCGTGCCGACTCTCTCGGCTGCCACGGAGTAGGAGCCGGCCGCCACTAGACTGGGCCGGTGGAAAAGGCAACTCCCAGGCCCGTGTTGGTGGTCGACTTCGGCGCGCAGTACGCGCAGCTGATCGCGCGGCGCGTCCGCGAGGCACGGGTGTACTCCGAAGTCATCCCGCATACCGCGACCGTGGACGAGATCAAGGCCAAGGATCCACAGGCGATCGTGCTGTCCGGGGGGCCGGCCAGCGTGTACACCGACGGCGCACCTCAACTCGACCCCGCGGTCTTCGACCTCGACGTCCCCGTCTTCGGCATCTGCTACGGATTTCAGGCGATGGCGCAGGCGCTCGGCGGCACCGTCGCACACACCGGCACCAGCGAGTACGGCCGCACGGATCTCACCGTCGCCGGCGGCGAGCTGCACGTTGACCTGCCCCAGAGCCAGCCGGTGTGGATGAGCCACGGTGACGCCGTGACCGCGGCGCCCGAGGGGTTCGACGTCGTCGCCACCAGCGCAGGAGCGCCGGTGGCGGCCTTCGAGAACCGGGCCCGCAGACTCGCAGGCGTTCAATACCATCCCGAGGTCATGCACACCCCGCACGGCCAGCGGGTGCTCAGCCGTTTCCTCCACGAGTTCGCCGGCATCGACTTCACCTGGACCCCGGCCAACATCGCCGACGCGTTGGTCGATCAAGTCCGCGCCCAGGTCGGTGACGGTCGTGCGCTCTGCGGGCTGTCGGGCGGAGTGGACTCCGCGGTGGCCGCAGCCCTGGTGCAGCGGGCCATCGGAGACAGGCTGACGTGCGTCTTCGTCGACCACGGCCTGTTGCGCGAAGGGGAACGCGGTCAGGTGCAACGTGACTTCGTCGCCGCCACTGGCGCCAACCTCGTCACCGTCGACGCCGAGGCGCGTTTCCTGGAGGCCCTCTCGGGGGTCACCAATCCCGAGGGGAAGCGCAAGATCATCGGCCGGGAGTTCATCCGGGCATTCGAGGGCGCCGTGCGGGATGTCGTGGGGGACAGCGGATCCAAGGTCGACTTCCTGGTGCAGGGCACGCTCTACCCCGACGTCGTGGAGTCGGGCGGTGGCGCGGGCACCGCGAACATCAAGAGCCACCACAACGTGGGCGGGCTGCCGGACGACCTGAAGTTCAGGCTCGTCGAGCCCCTGCGCCTCCTGTTCAAGGACGAAGTTCGTGCCGTCGGCCGGGAACTCGGTCTGCCGGAGGAAATCGTTGCGCGGCAACCCTTTCCGGGTCCCGGCCTGGGCATCCGCATCGTGGGGGAGGTGACCGCGGCGCGGCTGGACACGCTGCGTCGCGCCGACGTGATCGCGCGTGAGGAACTCAGCGCAGCCGGCTTGGACGACCAGATCTGGCAGTGCCCGGTGGTGCTGCTCGCCGACGTGCGATCGGTCGGCGTCCAGGGCGACGGGCGCACCTACGGTCACCCGATCGTGCTCCGCCCCGTCTCGAGTGAGGACGCCATGACGGCCGACTGGACAAGGGTTCCCTACGAGGTGCTGGAGCGGATCTCGACCAGGATCACCAACGAGGTCCCCGAGGTCAACCGCGTGGTGCTCGACGTCACCAGCAAACCACCGGGCACCATCGAGTGGGAGTAGCCCGTGGCGGTCAGGCGTCCTCGTCGGCGGCCTTCTCGATGAAGTCACCGAGAATCTGACTCACCACGGACTCGATGGTCGACTCGATGGAGAACGCGAGCGTGGCCGATACCGCAGCCACTGCCTGGGTGCGGAACCGCACCAGCATCGTGATGAGTTCGGCCACTTCGGTATCCGGCGGCAGTGCCTCGCCCGGCTTGATCGACGTGGCGACGTGATCGACACCGGCCCGCACCAGGATGCCGCTGATCTCGTCGATCAGCGGGGCGGTCTGCTCGTGAATGTCGATCAGCTTGTCGGTGCTGACCCCGTACTGCCGTATCTCGGTGAATGCTTCGATCAGCTTGGGGCGCACGATCGTTGCCTCGTCGTCGCCGAGCACGATGACCCCGAGGCGCACCAACCGCTCGAAGCCCGCGTCGTCGTCGACCAGGCGCTTCGCGTCGGCGACGGACATCCGGTCGGGCTTCTCGGTGGCCCAGCTACCCGCGATGGCGGACTCCAGACCCAGCATGTCACCGAGATCCTTGCCCTGCTCCCACGCGCTCAGCATCTCGTGGACGTGGGCGATGTTGTAGCCACGGTCGAGCATGGAGGTGATGAGCCGGAGGCGGGTGAGGTGGGTGTCGTTGAACAAGGCGATGCGACCCACCCGCAACGGTGGGTGCAGTAGTCCGCGGTCGCGATACACCCGGATGTTGCGGATCGTCGTGCCCGCCAGGCGGGCCAACTCCTCGATGCGGTACTCGCCCGATGCCGCGACGCCGTGCGGTTGCACGGCGGCGTCGAACAGTTGCGAGACGGCGTTCTCGATGACGTCCCGCGAACCTCTCCGGATCTGCCGAGGAGCCCGACGGAGCCCGCCGAGGATCGTCGAGATGGTGCCCGCCTGTTGCCGCGGCTCCCTGGCAGCAGGCATGTCAGGCCGAGGAGCTCAGGCCGACGCGGGCGTCACGTGCCACCGCGTCGTAGTCGCCGTTCCGGAAGTCGCGCATCTGTCGAAGATACTGGGTGGCGAACCCCGGGTACATCGTCGCGTTGAAACCGTCGGCCGTCAGGTACCAACTGCTGCAGCCGCTCATCCAGGTGGTCTTGGTCAGCCGTCGCTGAAGCCGCTCGTTGTGGCGGCGTTGCACGTCGGCGCGCACGTCGAGGTAGCGCAGCTCGCCGTTCACGATGGTGGTGATGCCTGCGACCGCGTAGTCGATCTGCCCTTCGACGAAGACCAGCAGTGAATTGTGCCCTGGGCCTGAGTTGGGCCCCGTCATGAAGAACAGATTCGGATAGCCACTCGCGTTGATGCTCTTGTAAGCGGCGGCGCCGGAGGCCCATTCGTCGGCAAGGGCGCGGCCACCGAGTCCGGTCACCGGGTAGGGCGGCCCCGTCAGGTGAACGTCGTAGCCGGTCGCGAACACGACCGCGTCGAGATGGTGCTCGACACCGTCGCTGGTGCGGATGCCGACCGGGCTCATGGTGGCGATCGGCCAGTCGATGAGCTTGCAGTTGTCGCGCTGCAGCGCCGGGTAGTAGTCGCTGGACACCAGCATGCGTTTGCATCCGGGGGTGAAGTCCGGCGTGAGTTGTCTGCGCAGCCATGGGTCCTTCACCTGCCGGTGCAGGTGTGCCTTGCCCACACTGGCGACCAGCGAAGTCAGCGGTGAATTCCACACCAACGCCGTTGCGCTGGCCTCGTGGCCCCAGAACAGGGCCTGACGGGCCAGTCGTTGCACCGCGGGAAGTCTCTCGAACACCTTCTGAGCCCGTGCCGGGGTCGCGACGTCGAGCCGCGGAATCACCCAGCCCGGGGTGCGCTGGAACACCTTCACGAACCCGGCCTGCTTGACCAGTTCGGGGATGATCTGCACGGCGCTGGCGCCGGTGCCGACGACCGCCACCCGCTTTCCGGTGAAGTCGTAGTCGTGATCCCAACGGGCGCTGTGGATCTTGTGGCCCTCGTAGGTGTCGATACCGCGGACCTCAGGCCAGCGGTGGTCCGGAAGTGGTCCCGACGCCAGCACGACGGTGCGGGCACGGAAGCGCGTGCGGCCGGACGTCGAGACGTCCCAGACGCCTTCGTCCTCGTCGAAGGCCAACCCGTTGACCTCGGTGCCGAATTCGATCCGGCGGCGCAGGTCGAAGCGGTCGACCATGCCCTCGATGTGCTGACGGATCTCCTCGGCGGGGGAGTAGGCCCGCGACCAGGTGGGGTTCGCCACGAACGAGAACGAGTACAGCAGAGACGGGATGTCGCATGCCGCACCGGGATAGGTGTTGTCGCGCCACGTGCCACCCACGCGTTCGTGGCGTTCGACGATCACGAAGTCGTCGACGCCGGCCGTGGCCAGTTTGATGGCCGTCCCGATGCCGGTGAACCCGGTGCCGACGATCAGGGTGTCGTACACGTGCATCTCAGGCCGCCGGCTCGTGGGTGAGTTCCCTGAACCAGCTGGGTATCGGGCGCAGTAGCGGGCTCGGGTAGCGGTCCGACAGCCAGACCATCGAGTTGGCCAGGTAGTGGTAGGGGTTGTCGGGGTTCACCACCATCCTGGCGTGCAACTTGAGGATCTGATAGGTGGGGACCCGACGGCTGAACTCGGCGCGTTCGCCCAGCTGCTTGAAGCGCTTCATGGCGTTGTACAGCCGCTCGGGCTCCAGGCCCATCTCGACGATGTTGTTGCGCATCCGGGCCAGGAGCGGCGCGTACATCAGCGCGCCGACGATCACGCCGGGGGAGGCGACGTTGCCGACGAATTGGATGACGAGTCGCCGGGTGGTGGCGTTGCCGATGGTGTTGAGGACGTCGAAGTCGACGGCGATGTGGCGTGATTCGTCGTTGTTGATCTTCTCGAAGACCTGGTGACACACGGGGTCGTGCACCTCTTCGAGCAGGAACTTGAGCAGCGCACCATCCAATGCCACCTCGAGCATCGGGATGACGGTGCCGAGGATCGACAACGACATGTCGTCGGAGTAGCGATCCAGCCACTGGATGGCCAGTCGGATGTTGATGTTGGGCTCGGGCATTTCGCCCTCGTCGAGCATGCCCCAACGCTTCATCAGGGCCAGCTCGGCGTTGGCGTGGCGCTGTTCCTCGGCGTGGAAGTAACGGTAGATCTCCGCCAGTGTCGGCGTCGGGGCCTTCTTGGCCAACGCCGCAAAGCCGCGGGCACCCACGTTCTCGATCCAGCAGAGGTCTGCCATGAACGCCTTGAGCTTCGGCCGGAACTCATCGCTGATGGTCTCGGCTCCCGGTGCCTGCCAGTCGATGTCGGCGAGCGCCCACTGGCGGTCCTTGATCTTCGCCAGCATCGCATCCATGTCCAGGCCGCGGTGGGAAGCCATGTTCGTCTCCTAGGTGATCGCGCGATGAGCCAGTCCAACGGCGCGGGTGTACGCCGTCGGGGTGAAACGCTTGATGCCCCAGCCGATTCGGGCGTCGATCTGGGGGAGGCAGTAGAGGCTGCCGCGGTCGTTGGTGTTCAGGCACGACCGGGCCACTCGTTCGGGGGACGCGCCGGTCCAACGCATCAGCGTGTCGGCCTGTCGGGTGGACTGCGCCGAGATTCGCCCGGCGCTGACGATGTTGGTCTTGACGAAGGTCGGGCAGAGGACCGTCACGTTGATGCCCGTCCCGGACAGTTCGGCGGCCAGCGTCTCCGAGAGGGACAGCACGCCGGCCTTGCTCACGTTGTAGGCGGCCATCCCTGGCGCGGCGCCGAACGCCGCGGCCGACGCGACGTTGATGATGCCGCCCGGTCGGCCCGCCTCCCGCAGGATGGGAACGAAGACGTGGCAGCCGTTGATCGGGCCCCACAGGTTCACGCCGAGCACCCAATTCCAGTCGTCGAGTTCGATGTTCCCGATCGGTGCGCCGCCAGCGCCGACTCCTGCGTTGTTGATCACCAGCGTCGGGGGGCCACCGAGCCAGGATCGCGCGTCATCGGCCAATTGGTGGAGGTCCTCGATCCGCGAGACATCACACCGCACCGACGTAGCGCTACCGCCGGCCGCGGTGATGGCCTCCGCCGTGGTGCGCGCCGAGGCTTCGTCGACGTCGCTACAGACGACCCGGCCGCCCCGGCCGGCGATTTCGTCGGCGAAGGCCTTGCCGATGCCACTGCCCGCGCCGGTGATGACGGCGGCTGCCTGGTGACTGCGGGTGAGCGGCGAGCCGAAGAATTTCATCCGGCGGCCCGCGCGATCCCGCTGTCGCGCAGGCAATCCGCCACGAATGCTGCCACCCGTCGCATGGCCGGTGCGGCCTCCGGGGTCAGTCGTGGCAGGGCCTGGAACACATGCACTTGATCGGGCCAAATCTGCAATGCGCAGTCGGCGCCCGCTGCGGTGACGTCGGCGGCCAGCTTCCTGGCGTCGGCAACCAGCATTTCGCCACCGCCGGCCTGGATCAGGGTCGGCGGCATCCGACGTCCGTTCGTGACGTCAAGGGCCAGGCGCGGGTGCGTGACATCGATTCCCTGGCAGTACAGCTCGACCAACTTCACGGCATGGACGGCGCGGATGGTGGGGTCGGGGCGAAGGCTCTCGCGGGTGCGCGCGAGCCCGAACGTCAGGTCTACCAAGGGCGAGAGCAGCGCCATCCCAGCTGGGTGTTCGACGTCGGGCTGCAACAGCAGGTCGACGGCGAGGTGCCCGCCCGCCGAATCGCCTGCGATCACGATCCGGTCCGGGTCGTACCGCTCGTGGGTGCGCAGCCAGTCCCAGCCCGCCCGCACGTCGTCGGCGGCCGCGGGGAACCGATGCCGCGGGGCCAGTCGATAGTCCAGACAGAAGACCGGAAGGCCGGTCAGGCGGGACAGCCAGGCCGTCAACCGGCGGTGTGTCCGCGGCGAGCACAGGGCGTAGCCGCTGCCGTGCAGGAAGTACACGCATCCGTCGTGCCGCGGATGCGGCGTTCCGTCGAGGTGTCCCGTCACCCCGGTGCCGCGCACCCACTCGCCGATGACGCGCCTACCGTCCGTCAGGCGGAGGTCGATCTGCTCGACCTCGGTGCCGGCCAGGGACGGCCCGAAGGCATCCATGATGCGAGCGACGATCTGGCGCGAGGTCCACAGCCCCCATGCCCGGCCCGGCGGTAGCACGGCGCTGAGTTGCCGCATGGTCAATCCGCTCACTGCGGCCGCACCGCGCGACCGCCTCGATCCCCGCGCTGGCATGGTGTCCGTGGTCACATCGGCAGTACACCAGCAATTGGTGACATTTGTCAATGTCACCATTTAGGCGTGCGTGAACGCCCGGTGTGCGGGGTGGGTCAGCGCAAGGGGTCGCCGCGCCAGCTGAAGCTGTTCACGTACTTGCCCATGTCGAGGGCCAGTTGGAGGTTTGCCGCCGACGGTTTGCCCGATCCGAAGTCGGGGCCGAAGGCGTGGTAGGGACCTACGGCACCCGCGACCAGGGCGAGGTCGTTCTTGACCGCGACCATCACCACGACCCGCATCCGGGAGTAGCTCGACGTCGCGCCCTGGGGCCAGCAGTCGGCCGCCATACCGTATCCGGGCTGGTAACCGACCATCGCGTTCGGAATCTCGTAGGCGGTCTTGGTGTCGGGGAAGGTCTGCTTGACCAGTTGGTTGGCGATTTCCTTCGGTGTGCGTCCCGCGGCGGGCTCGCTGAACAGCCGCATGGTGCCGCCGTCGCCCGCCAACAGTTCGGCGACGACGCCGCGGTCACCGGTGGTGACCTTGTAGGCCGTCCCCGGAGCGGGATACGCGACCGAGAACGTGCCGTCGGCAGCGGTGTAGCGGGGGTTGATGGTGACGGGTTGACCGATCGGTGGCGTTCCGCACGACGGTGGACACACGTAGCGGGCCGACGGTTTCTCCAACGCTCCGGACATGACCACCAGTCCAGCCGCGACGACGCCGATGGCGGCCACCCACACGATGAGCAGTCGTCGATGCGACGTCTTCGGCAGGGCCGGCGCGACGTACGTCCCTGCCTGCGTCGAGTAGCCGGAAACTATGGTGGTCACGGGTCATCCGTCCCTGGCTCTTGACCCGTGTCGACGCGCACGGGGCGGGTGTGGCGCCGGGCTTGACGCGACGAACGGGACGAAGCCCTGGTGGCCGCGCCGCAGGCTACGCAGAACGCCATGTCGGGAACGACCTGACCGCAGTGGGGACACAGCAGCGGTTCGTCGGACAGGATCTCGTCGTGTGCCTCGTGCAGCAGCGCCAGGTGCAGGCCGACCCGTAGGGCGAGCACTGCCGCCGTGGCTACGACGAGGTGCAATGCGAGCTGCAGGATTTGGGGGAACCGTGCGACGTCAACGAGTCCCAGCACGGCGTACATCACCATCACCGCGAGCGTGAACAGGGCCAAGGCGATGCGCACGTAGTTGCGGTGCTGATGTTTCTTGTTCGCCGGCCGGCTGAACCACAGAGCCGTTCCGACCAGACCACCCACCGCGGCGGCGGTCAGCGGCACCGCGACGCCGCGGATGCCCGCCTCGACGATCAGTCCGGCCATCGGCCTACTGCGGGCGACCATGCCGCCGGCGAACTGCGGTGCCAGCCGTGTCATCTGTGCCGCGGCGGTGAACATCAGCGCGCCCAGTGCGCCGATCGCGAAGCCGTCCAACGCTTCTCGCGGCCCTGGCCGCACCACCCGGACCAACGCGGCCGGCACGAGCATGAGAAGCAGGCCGCCGATCGGCACCCCGAGCCCGTCGCGAAGGATCCGGGAACCCGCGATGCCCATGCCGAGGCCGATGTCGTACGCCTGGGCGACCATCGCCCCCGTCAGGAGCACCCACCCGACGCCGAGCCCGATGCCCAGACCGGCGGCAGCCACCAGGGTGCTGGTCGGAACGTCCCGGTAGACGTCGGATTCCTGCAGGTAGAGCAGGAACAAAACGGGCAGGCCGAGCGCGGCGACGGTGATCAGCGCGGCGGGCAGGCGGAACAGGGCGGTCGCGATGAGGGCGGCGAAGATGAGTGCCAAACCGGCCAGGAACGGGACGCGCGACCGCGGTGACAGATGCGGGAACAGCGTGCTGACGATGTTCAGCCGCAGCAGATGCTCGCCCGGCGAGGCACTGTACGCGCCGATTCGCAGCCACCCCGGGCCGCTGGCGTCGTGCTCGTCGAGTGGAATGCCGCACAGTCCGCAGTATTCGCCCTCGGGTACCTCGGTCTTGCAGACCCGGCACTCGACCATGCCGGGGGTGGGCTCGTCGGTGTCCGGTTCGGTGCTCGACTGGCTCGGCTACTCCCGCTCGCTCCGGTCCTCGCTCGTGCCTCGCTGCGATCCTCACTCGCGATCGTCTTCGTGGGCTCATGGCTCGATCCTCTGCAGGGTGAGCAGGTTGCGGGCGAGGTTGTCGACGTCGGGAGTGCCGAGGCCGCTGACCAGGTCATAGCCGGGGCCCGCGGTGTCGACGGCATTGCCGCCGAGGGTCACGTCGCGGAACGCGGGCAGTGGGGCGCCCTCGGCGATCCGGTACAGCAGTGGGTTGAGGTCACCGATCGCGCTGCCGCCGTTGGCCTTCAGGTACTGCGTCATGACCGCGGTCAAGCCCGCCCAGATCGGTGCCGACTGCGACGTCCCGCCGCCGACCAGGACGTTTCCGTCGAGCACGATCTTCACTCCGGTGAACGGGTCGGCGACGGCGGCGATGTCGGGCGTCACTCGCTTGCCGATGTTGCGCTCCGGACTGAGCTGTGCGGCTGCGCCCTGCTGCCACGGCGGCAGATCGAACAGGGACGACACCCCGCCACCGGTGCCCTGGGAGAGCGGGACGTCGAACCAGGCCTGTTCGGCGAGCCACCCGCCGTTGGCGTCGGTGGACAGCGTGGTACCGCCCACACTCGTCACTTCGGGGAGGGAGGCAATGGAATCCAGTCCGACGTCGGCGGCGCCGGGTGGGGAGTCCCAGTCGTCGCCGCCCTTGCATTCGAGGCCGGCGAGGTCACCGCTGGCATTGAACGCCGTGGTGCCGTGGGTGTGGGCGGTGGCCAGTGCGGAGCGGACGGGAGCCAGGTCCGCGGCAGTGAGCAGCTTGTCGCAGCCCCAGCCGATCGAGAGGCTCCATATCGCGCCGGGGAACCGACGATCGGTGTCCTCGAACATCTGGCCGATCTTTTGGAAGGCGCCGTCCCCCTCGACGGTGGGGCGGGCGTTGACGACGACCTTCTGGGCATCCGGTGCAATGGCGTGGGCCACTTCGAGATCCATCGTCGTCTCGCCGTAGGGCTGGGGGAGTTGGTCGCCGACGACGGTCGGGGTGAACTTGGGCAGCCCGAACGTGGTCGCAAACGTGTCGAGGTCGGACTGGGCATAGCCGTTGAACGCGAAGATGACGATGGTGGTGCCCTTGCCGGTGAAGCCGGTCCGCGCCAGGCCCTCGGCGTTGTACGTGGTGAGCAGCGCGGTGGGAGTCAGCCCGCGATCTGGCACGTCGAGCGGCACGTTGTCGGGCCGCCACGTGTGATGCGGTGTGTAGCTGAGGATTCGGCCCAGTTGGGTCACCTCGTCGCGCAGTGCCGGGGGGATGGCCGGCTGTTGGGGTGATGCGTAGAACTCCTGGCCGCGCTGACCGCGGTAGTCGTGCACCTCGACGCCGAAGGCGTCGCCCACGTGATCGGGCGTGCCCTCGACGACCGCCCAGCCATCGTTGGGCCGCCACTCTATCGAGAGACCGTGCTGACCCGCCCAGCCGATCAGCGCATCCGGACGGCGGTGATCGTCCAACGTCGCAATGAGCTGGACGTGATCACCTCGCGCCGGACCCAGATCGGTCGAGGCGGCCAACAACGAGGCAAAGGGACCGTCGATCATCGCCGAGGAGATCCCCGCGTTCGGCGTGATCCGAAGATCCGATGCCAGCGCCAGCACCGCGACCATGATGACCGGCAGCAGCCACGGCCAGGTGCTGTTGCGCCTGTCGGGTGGCGCTGTCACGGTCGGTGACGGCATCACGTCGTCGTGGTGAGACGGCCCCGCGACGAACTCACGAGACCAGGTTGTCAGTTGTCGCCAGGAATGGCGGTCGGGGCGGCCGGTGCCTTGACCGGGGGCGTGAACAGGTTGCCACCGGTGGGGTTGATCGACTTCTCGGTCGGTGACACCGAAGGGGCGGGCGACGACGGCGCGGTGGTGGTGGTGGTCGTGGTGGTCGTCTCGGGAGCCTTCTGCTCATTGCTGCCGCAGGCCGCGGTCAGCCCGACCATCGCGATGATGGCGGTCCCTCCCACGGCGGCCGCGATACGGCGAGTCAGGCAATGTGAACTCATGATGCTGTCCTTCTCTATCCCCGAGTAGTCAACGACAGGTCTTCGGCGAATCGTCGAGCGATTCGGCACGGTTCCGGGGTTCGGGCGCGCGCATCAGCCCCCTCCCGAAGTGGGTTCTGGTGACCGCACTCTAACGCACCGGCTAAATGGCCGCACAGGCATTTCTCTGGTGGCGTAGAGCTCCGGCCGGCCGGTTCCCGGTGCCGATGCGCGCCGCGTCCGATCCCGCACGATCGGCTTGACGGTGTCGGAGGGTGAGTGTTTACTCGTCCTATCGAACAAACTTTCGATTGACGGATGTGTCTGATGGTGCGAAAGGTGCTCTCGTGACAGCGGTGATGCGTGTTGACGAACCCCTCGCGAACCGCGCTGAGCAGGTAGAACACCTGCGTCGCAGGATGGCCGAAGTGTCGGGTAGGACATCGGGTCAGGTGGGTCCGGCGGCACGTGGATCCAGGTCCTCCACTGCGGCACTTCCACCCTCGGAGAATTTGCTACCGCTCCCGGAATCGCTCGTGGACCTCCTGCCCGCCCCGTTGCCCAGGGGGGTGGTCGCGGTGGTGTCGGGAGCCCGGTCGCTACCGCTGAGCATGGTGGCGGCGGTGACGGCCGCAGGGGGGCATGCGGCGATCGTCGGCCAACCCGACGTGGGCCTGCTGGCAGCCGTCGAGATGGGTGCCGACCTGACCAGGCTTGCCCTGGTGCCCGACCCGGGGGCCGATCCGGTCGAGGTGGCGGCGGTGCTGATGGACGGTTTGGATCTGGTGGTCCTCGATCTCGGCGGGCGGTCGGTGGCACCGACCAGGGCGCGGGCCGTGACGGCTCGCGCCAGGCAGAAGGGTTGCACCCTGCTGGTCACCGATGGTGATTGGCACGGCGCATCGGCTCGGCTGGAGTCCAGGGTCTGCGGTTACGAGGTGACGGGCGCGGGTGCCGGCGCGCCGACGCCCGGATGTGGGCGGATCAGTCGGGTACGGCTGGCGACCAGGGCCATGGGTCGGGCAAGCGGTCACGCCCGGGCAGTGGGCGGATGACGTGCCCAGCCGGGTGCTTGCCCTCTGGTGCATGGACTGGCCCGCGGTGGCGGCGGCGGCCGCGGCGGGTCTACCCGCCACCGATCCGGTGGTGGTCACACTGGCCAACCGCGTCGTGGCCTGTTCCGCGTCGGCTCGGTCGGCGGGGGTGCGAAGGGGGTTGCGCCGCAGAGAGGCCCAAGCGCGCTGTCCACACGTTCACGTCGCCGCGGCCGATCCGGGTCGCGATGCCCGTCACTTCGAGGATGTGACGGCGGCGGTCGACGAGGTCGTGCCTCGCGCGGAGGTGCTTCGTCCCGGGCTGCTGGTGTTGCCGGTGCGCGGTGTGGCCCGTTATTTCGGGTCGGAGCAGGCTGCCTCCGAACGGCTCGTCGATGCGGTCGCCGCGGCAGGCGCGGAGTGTCAGGTCGGCATCGCCGATCAATTGCCCACTGCGGTGTTCGCCGCTCGCGCCGGTTGCATCGTCGAGCCCGATGGTGATGCCGCCTTCCTCGCCGCCCTGTCGATCAGGCAACTGGCCACCGAGCCCAGTTTGGCGGCACCCGGCCGCGTTGATCTGGCTGACTTGTTGTGGCGCATGGGTATTCGCAGCATCGGGCAGTTCGCCAAGCTGTCCCGCACCGACGTGGCGTCCCGGTTCGGCGCGGATGCGGTCGCCGCTCACCGGCTTGCCCGCGGTGAGTCCACCCGCGGACCGTCGGGCCGGGAGCCGCCGCCGGATCTCGATGCCGTCATGGACTGTGATCCGCCCGTGGAGCGGGTGGACGCCGCAGCCTTCGCCGGACGATCGCTGGCCGGCCGACTGCACCGCAGTCTGGAGGCGGCCGGGGTCGGCTGCACCCGGCTGGCGATCCATGCGATCACTGCCAATGGTGAAGAAGTGCAACGGGTCTGGCGGTGTGCGGAGCCGTTGACCGAGGACGCCACGGCCGACCGCGTGCGTTGGCAGCTCGACGGCTGGCTGAACCGGCGACGCGAGGGCCGGACCGTAGGGCTCCCAGGTCCGATCACCATGCTGCGCCTGCACCCGGTGGAGGTGGTGTCGGCCGCAGCGCTGCAGTTGCCGCTCTGGGGTTCCTCCGGCGACGACGATAGGCTGCGAGCCCGTCGGGCGTTGGTGCGCGTTCAGGGATTGCTCGGGCCCGAGTCGGTGCAGGTGCCCGTGCTCAGCGGTGGCCGTGGGCCTGCCGAGCGCATCACCTTCACGCCCTTGGGGGACGAGCCGGTGCCGCGGGCCGATCCGAGCCAGCCCTGGCCGGGGCAACTTCCCGAGCCGTCGCCGACCGTACTGCTGGACGATCCGGTCGAACTGCTCGACGCGTCGGGCAATCCGGTTCGGGTGACGGGTCGCGGGTTGTTCTCCGCGGACCCGGCACGCCTGGCCGGAGACGGGAGGTCGGGCCGGTTGAGGTGGTGGGCAGGCCCGTGGTCGGTGGACGAGAGGTGGTGGGAGCCGGACACGTCGGGGCGGGGGTCGGGAAGGGCTGGCCGGACGGCGCGAGTTCAGGTGCTGCTCGAGCATCCAGCCGGCCGAGGCGAGGTCGACGATCAGGCGCTGCTGCTGTGCTACCGACAGCGGCAGTGGTATCTCGAGGGGGTCTATGAGTAATCGATCACGAGAGTGCTCAGCCAAGCGTTGCGGCGAATGGGCCCACCCGGGCGATGAAGCGGTCGAAGAAGACGTCGGGGTCGACGTCGACGCCGATGTGCGCGTTGGGATGTCGACCCCAGTGTCCCCGCCAGTCGGCCACGGTCATGCCCCGGGTCAGGGTGCCGGTCAACTCGACGTCGACGGTCGCCTCGCGGTAGACGACGAGGTCCGGGTCCAGCGCGACGGCCGCCGCGAGGGGGTCGTGCAGGTGGGCGAGATAGCCCTCGCCCTGGTCGAAGTGGAATTCGAAGTAGAAGCGCATCGCGTCTTCGAGGACGCGGATCAGCGGATTGGACGCCGCCGACCTGGCGCCGCGGTCGTCGAGGACGCTCATCGGCGTCGTGGCAGAGCCGGCCGCCGCCGCCAGTCGGCCCAGGATTGCGGGGGTCATCGCGGCATGCTCGGTGAGGTTGAGTCCCAGCAGGATCGGCAGGTGACTCGGGACGTCGAGTCCCCATGCCGCGCTCCACACGGTGAACACCTCGGATCCCGACTCGGGGTCGACGCTGATGTTCCACTCGGCAACGGGTGTGGTGTTGCCGCGGTAGTCGAACGCCCCTCCCATGACCACCAGACGCCGCAACAGCCGGGGCAAGCCAGGCTCGATCCGCATGGCCAGGGCCAGATTGGTCAGCGGACCGGTCACCAACCCGATCAGTTCGCCGGGGTGTTCGCGTGCGGCCCGCACCCAGGCCTCGGCCGCGTCGTACTCGGTGAGCCGCCCGTCGGCGACGGGCAACTGCGCGTACCCGAGTCCTTCGGGACCATGGGTGTCCTCGGCGGTGCGCAAGGGCGCGGCCAGCGGACGTTCGGCGCCTCGGGAGACCGGGATGTCGGGGACGCCGCAGAGGGCGAGCAGGCCCAGGTTGTTCGCGCACACCTGGTCGACCGGGACGTTGCCCGCGGTGGAGGCGATCCCGACGATCTCGGCGTCGTCACTGGCGAGCAGGTAGGCCAGCGCCATCGCATCGTCGACGCCGGTGTCCACGTCGGCGAAGACGGGAAGCCGTGCCGTTGATTCTCCGCCTGCCGGGGCCACGTCCGTCACGCCGCCCACGATAGGTCCACCGGTGCTACCAGTGCACACCTGGGATCAGCCGCACCGCCCGCTTGAGCGAACGCGGTGCGCGCAGGCCCCCCGCGCCGACACGTGCGGGTCGCGTGGGCCGCCTCCTCGGCTCCGACGGGGACGGCACCTCGGCCTCGGGGGCCTCGAGGCCCCTGGCCGCCGCCGAATCCGGATAGCCCAGATAGATCTGATGCAACACCCGACGCGACAACCGCGGCGCGAAGTACGTCCCGACGTCGGCCAGCGTGCCGACCGGCGTGTCGATCCGCGCGGGCTTGTCCACCAGGCCGCGAACCACCATCGCGGCCGCGTGATCCGCGGTGATCGGGTGCACCGGGTTGAGCCGCCGCGACGGTGCGATCATCGGCGTCTTCACCAACGGCATGTGGATGCTGGTGAACGTGACGTGATCCGAGAGCGTCTCGGTGCCGACCACCTCGGCGAAGGCGTCCAGCGCCGCCTTGCTCGGAATGTAGGCGCTGTACTTGGGGCTGTTGGCCTGCACCCCCGCGCTCGAGACGTTGACGACGTGTCCGAAGCGTCGCTCGCGCCAGTGCGGAAGCAGCGCAAGGACCATCCGCACGGAGCCGAAGTAGTTGACGGCCATCACGCGTTCGTAGTCGTGCAGACGGTCGGTGGACGCCGAGACCGACCGCCGGATCGAGCGGCCCGCGTTGTTCACCAGGTAGTCGACGTGGCCGAACCGTCCGAGGATGTCCTTGACCGTGTGGTCCACCGAGGCCGAATCCGTGACGTCACAGGTGAAGGCGTGCGCCTCCCCGCCGGATTCACGGATCTCGTCGACGAGTTCGTCGAGGGCCCGTGCGTTGCGTGCCAGCGCGAACACGGTCGCGCCACGCTCGGCGACCGCAATGGCCGAGGCTCGCCCGATGCCACTGGAGGCGCCCGTGATGATCACGTGGCGTCCGACCAACGGACCGCCTGGGTCGTCTCGACGTGCCCGTTCCGGATCGAGGTGGTCGGCCCAATGTCTCCACAGCTTCGGTGCGTAACTCGAGAACTCCGGCACCCGAATTCCGGTGCCCCGCAGGGCGTCCACCGTGTTGTCCGAAGTGAAGGTGGGGGCCAGGTCCACGACGTCGAGTACTTGGGCGGGGATGCCGAGTTGGGTGGCCGCCATGTTGCGCAGCGCCTTGGCGCGCCCCGAAGCCTTCAGGAACGGCGTCGCCATGGATCCCGGCAGGCTGCCGCGCAGGGGCGGCAGGCCCGCCTCCTTGGCGATGCCGCGGTAGACGTGCTTCAGCCCGATCGACGTCGGTGCGGTCAAATGGAAGGTCTGCCCGTCGCGGCCCGGGACGGTCATGAGCGCCACCAGCGCCTCGACCACGTAGTCGACGGGCACGACGTTGGTCCGGCCGGTGTCGGGGAGCAGTATCGGCACCAGCTTGGGCAGGACGGCGAGCTTCGCGAGGATGCCGAAGAAGTAGTAGGGCCCGTCCACCTTGTCCATCTCGCCGGTGCGGGAGTCCCCCACGACGACGGCGGGTCGGTAGATGCGGACGCGCAGTCCAGGGGTCGCGCGGACAAGCATCTCGGCCTCGAACTTGGTCTGGTGGTACGGCGTCGGGAGGTCCTGGGCGACGTCGAAGTCCTCCTCGGTGTAGGTGCCGGGGAAGGTGCCCGCCACCGCGATCGACGAGACGTGGTGAAGCGTCGCGTCCGTCCGGAGGGCGAGGTCGATGACGGACTTCGTGCCGTCGACGTTGGCGGCGCGCTGCGCGTCGTCGACCGCGGTGACGTCGTAGACGGCGCCGCAGTGCACGACGTGGTCGACGGTGCCGAGTTCGGCGCACGTCTCGTCGGACAGTCCGAGCCGAGGTGCGGTGAGGTCGCCGATCAGCGGCTTCACCGCCGCCCCCCAACTCTGGGCCAGACGCTCGAACCGCGACAGGGACTCCCGGCGCACCAGCACCCACACCTGCGAAGCCTCGTCGCGAGCGAGGAGGGCGGACACGACGCGGCGACCAATGAACCCGGTACCGCCGGTAACGACGTAGCGCATCGGGCCATGGTCACCCCTACTCCGGCAAAGGTCAACCGGCTGCCGCGCGGGCGGCACGGTTCCTCGTCTGGTGCCGTCCACGGTGGCCGGCGCCGATCGCGCGTTGCCGACGCCTCGAGTGCCGCTCAGGTGGACGGTCGAGATCGCGGGTCGTGGCGCCACCGGTGTGGATCGTCCTCCAACTCCGCCCTGTTCCAGCGTGCGAGATCGGCTTCCGCGGAATACGTGGTGTGAAGGAATTCCAGCAGCGCCCCGTCGGGATCGGTCGCCGTGCGAACGGCCTCGTAGGGCAGGAGGAATTGCTTGAAGTCGGCGCTGTAGAAGGCCGAGTCGGGACCGACGCGGTATTCGGCGAATCCGGTCGGTTCGGGGTAGGCGTAGGCGTAGAAGGCGCCCTCCTCACCGCCGCCAGGCCAGAAGCCGCAGCTGCTCAGCTCGTGGCTGTACCCCTCGACCATCACGTAGTCCGCACAGTGGGGCGCGCCACCGGGATGGGTCGGCGCCCGACGGCCGGAGAACCTGGTGCACGCCAGATCGAACGATCCCCAGAAGAAGTGCACCGGGCTCACCTTGCCGATGAAATGGGAACGGAAGTCGCCGATCACCCGGTGAGCTTGGACGAGTTGGCGCCAGAAGAGGTGGGCAGCGTGGCGATCGTAGGACCGGTGTGTCTCGTCGATGGCGAACGGTATCGCGGGCTCGACTTCGTTGGGTGAGGCGGTGATTCGAACATCCAGACCCAACTGGCCCATGGCGTCGAACACCTCGGCGTAGAACGCGGCGACCGACTTCGGCGCCAAGTCCACAGCGCCCAACCGGCCCTCGCTCGTACGAATCACCAGCACGTGGTCGATGAAGTCGAATTCCATGTCGAACAGCAGACTCCGGTACGGAATCGATGACGTGGTCAGGCCACGTGGGCTCGGGTACAGCGTCACCTGCCACCAATGATTGAGCAGTGGAGCACAGGACAGTCGGATCTTGCCGACGATCTGGGTCCACATGTGCAGGGTGTCCCGGGTCGGTTCCCACTCCGCAACCCGTAACGCGGGCCAGTCACTGCCTACCGAGGTGAACATCGCGACTCCTGACCGGATACGGCGGCGGCGTGCGACGGGCCTCGCCGCGGTCATGCCATTCTGCTCGCCGTCACCGCGAGTTTCAGTCGTTCAGATGACAACTCGACCAACTCGGCACGGGACGGACTTCATCCACGTGCTCGACGGGCGTCCGTCGCGCTATCGTCCGACTGAGTCGCCAACGCCTTCAAAGGAGAACGCATGCCGATCAACCCCGATGCCATCGGAGCCAAGTCCGCGCCGCAACCGTTCGAATGGACCGAGCGCGACACTCTCCTGTACGCGCTCGGGGTCGGCGCCGGAGCCAAGGACCTGGCGTTCACGACCGAGAACAGCCATGACATCGAACAGCAGGTGCTGCCGACCTACGCCGTCATCGCGTGCCCGGCCTGGGGCGCGGTCGGCGATGTCGGCACCTTCAACTTCGGCATGCTGCTGCACGGCTCGCAGCAGATTCGCCTGCACGCACCGCTCCCGCCCTCGGGCAGGCTCGACGTGTACTCCGAGGTGCTCGACATCCAGGACAAGGGAGAGGGCCGCAACGCCATCCTGGTGTTCAAGGGCACCGGCACCGATCCCGACACGGGTCGGGTCGTCGCCGAGTCGATCTCGACCGCGGTGGTCCGTGGCGAAGGCGGCTTCGGCGGTCAGCCGGGGGAACGCCCGGTCGCACCGCAGATTCCCGACCGCGAGCCCGACGCGGTCGTGGCCCTGCCCACCACCGAGGATCAGCCGTTGATCTACCGACTGTCCGGGGACCGCAACCCGCTGCACAGCGATCCCTGGTTCGCCAAGAATCTGGCGGGTTTCCCGAAGCCGATCCTGCACGGGCTGTGCACCTACGGCGTCGCCGGACGTGTCCTGGTGGCCGAGCTCGGCGGCAACGACGCCACCAAGATCACGGCAGTCGGCGCACGGTTCACGTCTCCGGTGTTTCCCGGCGAGACGCTCACCACGTCGGTGTGGCGCACCGAACCGGGGCATGCGGTGTTCCGCACCGAGGCCGCCGGAACCGACGGTTCGAACGCCCGCCTGGTGCTCGAGGACGGCACCGCCGAGTACGTCGACTGACGTCCACCCCCGGCGCGGCGCCGTGCGTGCCTACCAGGTCTGTTCGGCGGCCCGCACCAGGATCTCGTTGACCGCGACCCGCCGGTCGCGCGTGATCATGTAGGTGACCGCGTCGGCGATGTCGACGGGTTCGAGTTTCACCATGTCCGCGGTGCGCTGCTCGAGGGACTCACGGTCCGCCGCGGGAAGGTTGTTCGTGATCTCGGTCTGCACGGTGCCCGGCTCGACGAGGCCGACCCGCACCCGCTGCCCGAGCACCTCCTGGCGCAGGGCTTCGGAGAACGCACCGACGCCGAACTTGGTGAGGGCGTACACCGCGGTTCCCGGCCGGGCGACGCGCCCCGCGGTCGAGCTGATGTTGACGACGTCGGCGACGCCGCGGGGCGAGTCGGCCGCAGCGGCGATCAGATGCGGCAGGCTGGCGCGCGTCACGTACAACAGACCTTGCACGTTGACCGAGAGCATCTTGTCCCAGTCGGCCGGGTCCGCTCGCGCGGCATCCCCGATGAGCATCAGGCCGGCGTTGTTGACGACGGTGTCGAGCCGACCGAGCCGGGCCACCACGTCGTCGACCGCAGCCGCGGCGCGCGGCGCGTCGGCCACGTCCGCCTCGACCGCGATGGCGGTTGCGCCGGATGATTCGATGCGCCGCCTCAGATCCTCGAGCCGGTCGCGGCGCCGGGCCAGCAGCGCTACGGTCGCGCCCTCGGCGGCCAGCGCCAGTGCCGTCGCCTCGCCGATCCCACTGCTCGCACCCGTCACGAGTGCGACCGTGCCGTGAAGTCTTCCCATCATGCTGACATCTTCCGCCGCTATCCTGCGAAGTCTTACAGGCATCCGCCGCCACGAAAGGACAGCCCTCGTGACCGAGAGCAAACCCCCGTTTCCGCCCTTCGATCAACAGAGTGCGCTCGTCAAGGTACAAGCAGCCGAAGACGCCTGGAACACCTGCGATCCGCAGCGGGTGAGCTTGGCGTACACCGAGGATTCGGAGTGGCGCAACCGCGACCGCTTCGTCACCGGTCGCGCCGGGATCGTCGAGTTCCTCACGGCCAAGTGGGAGAGGGAGCTGGACTACGCGCTTCGCAAGAGCCTGTGGAGTTTCGACGGCAACCGGATCGCCGTGCGGTTCCAGTACGAGTGCCACGACGCGTCGGGCCAGTGGTACCGCAGCTACGGCAACGAGCTGTGGGAGTTCGACGACAATGGCCTGATGCGCCGCCGGGAGGCCAGCATCAACGACGTCGCCATCGACGAGGCCGACCGCAGGTACTTCGGGCCGCGGCCGGAAGGCGAGCGGGGTCGGGAAATCCCGTTGCGCTAGCCGGTGCCGTAGAGCCTTGCCACGTCCGGCGAGTCGAGCCACTTCGAGTAGGTCGGGGACATGGGCCATCCCGCGGGAGAGTCCTGCCACTGCTCCTGGCGGCCGTACGGGAGCAGGTCGATCAGCGCGAAGCTGTGGCTGAGTTGTTCGGTGCCGCGGCCGTTGGTGTGCCAGGTGCGGTAGACGGTGTCGCCGTCGCGGAGGAAGACGTTGACGCCGAAGCCTTGTCCTGGCGCGGCGCCCACGTCGGCACCGAAGGAGCTCTGCGACGACGAGTACCAGTCCATCTGGTTGCCGACCTTGGCCTTGTAGGCGAGGGCCTCCTCGATCGGCCCGTTGGTGACGATCACGAACCGCGCGTCGTAGTTGTCGAGGAACCCCAGCCGGGTGAACTGCGAGGTGAAGCCGGTGCAGCCGCCGCACTGCCATTCGGCGCCGTCGGTCCACATGTGGTTGTAGACGACGAGCTGCGAGCGGCCGTCGAAGACGTCGACCAGTCGAATGGGGCCGTCCGGCCCGATCAACGTGTAATCGGGCATCTCGACCATCGGCAGACGCCTGCGCTGGGCCGCGATCGCGTCGAGTTCGCGGGTGGCGGCCTTTTCGCGCACCCGCAACTCGTCGAGCGCGGCGCGCCAGGTGTCATGGTCGACCACCGGAGGTGTGGCGGAGGTCGGGTTCGTCATCGTGGTCTCCTCGAGAGTGTGTTGGCCTTGCGGAAGTGTTGACCGGGGAGGCAGCCGCTATTCATCGCGCATGACATTCGAACGCACGTTCGATATCCTCGGGGAGTGGGTTGGAACGACGGGCCGTCGACCTGGGGCGAGATGGAGCGCGTGCTCACCAGCAAGCCCCGTCGGGCCGGTTCGCGCCTGCCCGAGCCCACGGGCGACGGCGGTGACAGCCCGGCCTGGTCGCGGAAGCGGGGCAGCTATGAACCACCGCCGGAACGCAACGCCCGGGGTGGTTCTTCGGTGCCGTACGCCGAACTGCACGCGCACTCGGCGTACAGCTTCCTCGACGGTGCCAGCACGCCGGAGGAACTCGTCGAGGAGGCCGCCCGGTTGAACCTGCGGGCCATCGCGCTGACCGATCACGACGGGCTGTACGGCGTGGTCCGGTTCGCGGAGGCGGCCAGGGAGCTCGACGTGCAGACGGTGTTCGGCGCCGAGCTCTCGCTGGGCAACGTCGCCCGCACGGAGGTGCCCGACCCGCCGGGACCGCATCTGCTGGTGCTGGCCCGCGGACCGGAGGGGTATCGGCGGTTGTCGCGGGAGCTCGCCAAGGCGCACCTGGCCGGTGGGGAGAAGGGCAAGCCGCGCTACGACTTCGACGCGCTGACCGAGGCGTCGGGCGGACACTGGCAGATCCTCACCGGATGCCGCAAAGGCCATGTGCGCCAGGCATTGTCGACCGGTGGACCGGAGGCGGCCGAGTCTGCGCTGACGGACCTCGTCGACCGGTTCGGGTCCAGCCGGGTCACCGTCGAACTCACCCATCACGGCCACCCGACCGACGACGAGCGCAACGCCGTACTCGCCGAACTGGCGTGCCGGTTCGGGCTGGGCGTCGTCGCCACCACCGCTGCGCACTTCGCCGAACCGGCCCGCGGCAGACTGGCCATGGCGATGGGGGCCATCAGGGCGCGCAACTCGATGGACGAGGCGGCCGGATGGCTTGCGCCGCTGGGGGGTTCGCACCTCCGGTCAGGGGAGGAGATGGCGCACCTGTTCGCCGATCACCCAGGGGTGGTGGCGGCGGCAGCCGAACTCGGTGAGCAGTGTGCGTTCGGGCTTGCGCTCATCGCTCCGAAACTGCCGCCGTTCGACGTGCCAGCGGGTCACACCGAGGACAGCTGGTTGCGACACCTGGTGATGACCGGGGCACGGAACCGGTACGGACCGCCGGAGCGTGCCCCGCGTGCCTACGCACAGATCGAGCACGAGCTGAAGGTCATCGGCCAGCTCACCTTCCCCGGTTACTTCTTGGTCGTGCACGACATCACCCGGTTCTGCCGGGAGAACGGCATCCTGGCCCAGGGCCGTGGGTCGGCGGCCAATTCTGCGGTCTGTTACGCGCTCGGGGTCACCAACGTCGACCCGGTCGCCAACGAGTTGCTGTTCGAGCGGTTCCTGTCACCCGCGCGCGACGGCCCGCCCGACATCGACATCGACATCGAATCGGACCTGCGCGAGAAGGCGATTCAGTACGTCTACCAGCGTTACGGTCGCGACTACGCCGCCCAGGTCGCCAACGTCATCACCTACCGGGGCCGCAGCGCGGTGCGTGACATGGCCAGGGCGCTCGGCTTCTCCCAAGGGCAGCAGGACGCCTGGAGCAAGCAGATCAGCCGGTGGAACGGACTGGCCGACTCACCCGACGTCGAGGACGTTCCCGAGCAGGTGATCGACCTGGCCCTGCAGGTGAAGGACCTGCCGCGGCACATGGGGATCCACTCCGGCGGCATGGTGATCTGTGACCGGCCGATTGCCGACGTGTGTCCGGTGGAGTGGGCACGCATGGAGAATCGCAGCGTACTCCAGTGGGACAAGGATGACTGTGCGGCAATTGGTTTGGTGAAGTTCGACATGCTCGGGCTCGGCATGCTCTCCGCCCTGCACTATTGCATCGACCTGATCGCCGAGCACGAGGGCATCGAGGTGGACCTGTCCACGTTGGACTTGTCCGAGCCCGCGGTGTACGAGATGCTGCAGCGCGCCGATTCGGTCGGGGTGTTCCAGGTGGAGTCGCGCGCACAGATGGCCACGTTGCCCCGGCTCAAGCCGCGGGTGTTCTACGACCTGGTGGTCGAGGTCGCGTTGATCCGGCCGGGACCCATTCAGGGCGGTTCGGTGCATCCCTACATCAAGCGCCGCAACGGAGAGGAGGAGGTGACCTACGACCATCCGTCCATGGAGCAGGCGTTGCGGAAGACCTTGGGTGTGCCCTTGTTTCAGGAACAGCTGATGCAATTGGCCGTCGACTGCGCAGGCTTCTCGGCCGCCGAGGCGGACCAGCTGCGCCGGGCGATGGGGTCCAAGCGTTCGACGGAGAAGATGAAACGGCTCCGTGGTCGGTTCTACGACGGCATGCGGGAACGGCACGGCATCACCGGTGACGTGGCCGACCGGATCTACGAGAAGTTGGAGGCGTTCGCCAACTTCGGCTTTCCGGAGAGTCATTCACTGTCCTTCGCCTCGCTGGTGTTCTATTCGTCGTGGTTCAAGCTCCACCACCCCGCGGTGTTCTGTGCCGCGTTGCTACGCGCCCAGCCCATGGGCTTCTACTCGCCGCAATCGCTGGTCGCCGACGCCCGTCGGCACGGAGTTCTGGTGAGTGGCCCCGACGTGAACGCCAGCCTGGCGCATGCCACGTTGGAGAACCGCGGCCTGGAGGTGCGATTGGGGCTCGGCGCGGTTCGGCACATCGGCGACGAGTTGGCCGAGCGAATCGTGGACGAGCGAAACGCCAACGGCGCGTTCACCTCTCTGGTCGATCTGGCGGGCAGAGTGCAACTCTCCGTGCCGCAGACCGAGGCGCTGGCCACTGCGGGTGCGCTGAACTGTTTCGGGATCGCGCGACGACATGCGCTGTGGGCGGCGGGCGCCGCGGCCTCGGAGCGGCCGGACCGGTTGCCCGGCGTCGGCTCCTCCTCGCACGTGCCGTCGCTGCCGGGCATGACCGAACTCGAGTTGGCCGCCGCCGACGTCTGGGCCACGGGTGTCTCGCCGGACAGTCATCCGGTCCAGTTCCTGCGCGATCACCTCGACGACATCGGCGTCGTCCCCGCCAATCGCCTGTTGACGGTGCCCGATGGCACACGGGTACTCATCGCCGGGGCGGTGACCCACCGGCAGCGGCCGGCGACGGCGCAGGGGGTGACCTTCCTGAACCTCGAGGACGAGACAGGCATGGTCAACGTGATGTGCTCGAGAGGAGTGTGGGCACGTCACCGTAGGCTCGCCCAAACGGCCTCGGCACTGGTGATTCGAGGCATCGTGCAGAACGCGACGGGGGCGGTCACCGTGGCGGCCGACCGGCTCGGCCCGATCGATCTGCGGGTGCGGTCGACGTCGCGCGACTTCCAATAGCCGCGCCCCCCGGATTGCGCCGAGGCTCGCGATCCTGGTGGGTCCGCAGCCCTGGCCGCAATCTCGGCGGAGATGGCGGTATCCCCCGATCGGCGGACACGGATCTCCACCGCGTCATCCTCCGGTTGCCGGACAGACCGAGCGCCTGAACCGGGAGATAGTTGTCCCATCGCCGGAACACACCGGCCAGGAAAACGAAGACCTCACTCGGACAAGGAAATCGACATGAACGCCATCACCCGCAGCCTGATCACCGCCACCATGATCGGCGGCGCCGCCCTCGGCTTCGCCGGCCTCGCCAGCGCCCAGACCGTCGGCGGCCAGGCCCCCACCGGCCCCGGCTACTCGTACAGCCCCGACACCCACGCCAAGCCCGCCCCCACCGCCAAACCCGGCTGGCACGGCAACCACGGCCCCGCCTACATCGCCCACCTCAACGGCAAGTAGGCCCGGCCCGTATCACCCAGAGCCCATCAGGCCCTCCCCGAACATCCCCGGGGGAGGGCCTGATGTTCGTGTGGAGAGTCGTCACTCGGTCGGCGTGGTCCACACCTTGTCGACGCCAATCCTGATCCGGGTGCTGTAGTTCGACATGGCCTCGGTCAACCCGAATTGTGCGGCCGTCTCGCGGTACTTCGCCCAGTAGGGTTCGTCGTCGCGGCAGTCCACGCCCTCGGCGTCGACGGTCGCCTCCCCGCCGATGACGATGATCCCGCCGCCGTTGCCGTCGGAATCCAGATTCACACTCACCTGAGGGTGGCGCCTGACGTGGGCGACCTTGGCCGCCGTCGGCACCGAGTACACGAACAACGCCGCCCCGTCGAAGTAGAACCAGACGAGTTTCGGTATGGGATGCCCGGACTTCGCGACCGTGGTCAGCCAGCCGTATCCGTCGGAGTTCAAACGGTCGACGACTTCAGATGTCAGATCAGCGCTCATGCTCGCGAATGTAGTCTCCGATCATGTCCTCGAAGCAGCTGAATCTCACCGTCGACGAACTCCTCACCACCACCCGGTCGGTTCGCAAGCGGCTCGACCTGGACAGGCCGGTGCCGCGGGAGGTCGTGATGGAGTGTCTCGAGCTCGCACTGCAGGCGCCGACGGGATCCAACTCGCAGGGCTGGCAGTTCGTCTTCGTCGACGACGACGAGAAGAAGAAGGCCCTCGCGGACATCTACCGCACCGCCGCGACGCCCTATCTCGACGCGCCCAAGCCGACCTTCGGTGACAGCCGCGACGAGCGCGCCCCGCTGGTGGTCGACTCGGCGAAGTACCTCAACGACCATCTCCACGAGGTGCCGGTCATGCTGATCCCGTGCCTGCAGGGCCGCCCGGACGGCGCCCCGGCCGGGATGAGTGCCGGCTTCTGGGGGTCACTGCTGCCCGCCGCGTGGAGTTTCATGCTGGCACTTCGCTCGCGTGGGCTGGGCTCGGCGTGGACCACGTTGCACCTGATGGGTGACGGTGAGAAGCAGGCCGCCGAGATCCTCGGCATCCCCTTCGAGGAGTACGCCCAGGGCGGTCTGTTCCCGATCGCGTACACCAAGGGCACCGACTTCAAGCCGGCCAAGCGACTGCCCGCCGAACAGTTCAGCCACTGGAACAGTTGGTAGGCCCTTGTGAGCGTGCGCGTCGTCGGCTTTTCCGGCGGCGTGTCGCCCGCAGACTCGCCCGCTCGCGGGGAGGGCGGTCGGTCTAGACGGCGCCGGCGAAACCCTGCTGGCGCCACGCCTCGTAGGCGGCGACCGCTGCCGCGTTGGACAGGTTCAACGAACGTCGGCCGGCCAGCATCGGGATGCGGACCCGGCCGGTGACGTGCGGGTCCGAGAGCGTCTGCGCATCCAGGCCCGTCGGTTCCGGCCCGAACAGCAACACGTCCCCGGGGCGGTAGGCGACGTCGGCGAACGACGACGCGGCGTGCGCGGTGAACGCGAATACCCTGGCGGGCATCACGGCGTCCCACGCCGTCGCCAAGTCTTCGTGCACGGTCACCGACGCAAGATCGTGGTAATCCAGGCCGGCGCGGCGCAATTTCGGCTCCGACAGGTCGAATCCCAACGGTTCGACGAGGTGCAACTCGCAGCCCGTAGCGGCGACCATCCTGATGGCGTTGCCGGTGTTCGGTGCTATGCGAGGCGAATTGAACATGACGCGGAACATTCGACGATGATCTCAGTAGTGCAACGACATTTGCTCACATAGCACACGAACGCGCAACGGCGCGGTCACGAACTCTGTCCGTTCACTAAGATTTGTGGAAACGCCCGCTCATCGCTGTCATACTCGACGAATTGCCGGGCGGACTGGATCTTCCGGTGCCTGCCACGATGTAGGCCAAGAGCAGCAGGAAGCCTTATGAGCGACGCGCAATCGTTGACATGCCCACGAGCCACCGGTTACACCGCCGGGGCGCGATGACGGCGTTCATCGAGCAACCGGACGGCGTTGCGCCTTCGGAATTCGCCGACAACGAGTCGCATCCAGGCAGGCGTCCTTCGCGATGGTCCGTGGCCAATTGGCCCGTTCGCTGGAAGGTCATGGCAATCGTCCTGGTGCCATTGCTGCTCGCGGGCACTTTCGGCGGGTTGCGGGTCACGTCGGGCTGGGCCGAGGCACGCGATCTGCGGCTGGCCGCCGACCGCGCCGACATGGTGCCCTCGATCGAGAAGTACATGGCGGCGCTCGACGGCGCCCTGTTGGCCGACTCCACCGGAGGCGACGCGCAGGCCGCATCGACCACATTCGACGCCAGCAAACGGGATCTCCGCACCAGGCTCGCCGATACCGACGTCGCCGCCGACGTGCGCACGGGCGTCACCGATCTGCTCGACGGAGGGCAGGCGCTGCTGGACAAGGTCACTGCGAACGGCATCGGACTGCGGGAGCGGATCACCGCCTATGCGCCGATCCTGCTGTCCGCCGAGGACGCCGTCATCGGCTCGGTCCGCATCGACGATGAGAAGCTTCGTGCCGACGCGCTCGGTCTGAGCCGGGCGATCGGCGCCCGCGGGCAGATGCTGATGCAGCAGCTGCTGGTGGACCAGGGTGGCGACATTCCCGAACCCGAACTGCGAACGTCGATGAACACCCTCGCCGGTACGGAGCCGTCGACGCTGTTCGGCATGAACCAGGTCCTCGGTGTCGGTTCGCCGGACGCGCAGAAGCTGCAACAAGAGATGGTCAAGCGGATGGGCTTGATCTCCGACCCAGGTGTTCCGTTGGTCGACAACCCTGACGTGCGTCAGTCGATACAGACCACCAGTGAGATCGCGGGCAAGGTCATCGACTCGGCATCGACGGCGGTCACCTCCGGCGTCGAGGACCTGGCCAACGCCAAGCGTCACGCGGCGATTCGCGACTCCGTCATCGTGTCGGCGGCGATCCTGCTGGCCGTCGTCATCGTGTTGGTCGTCGCACGGTCGCTGGTGCAACCGCTGCGCAGACTGCGTGACGGCGCGCTGAAGGTGGCTCACGAAGACCTCGGCCGGGAACTGGAACGGGTGCGAACGGGAGGCGTGGCGGGCCCGGTCCAGCCGCTACCGGTGCACACGACAGAAGAGGTCGGCCAGGTCGCGCATGCCGTCGACGAGCTGCACGAGCAGGCCCTCTTCCTGGCCAGTGAACAGTCACGGTTGCAGCTGCAGGTCGGTGACATGTTCGAGACGTTGTCCCGGCGGAGCCGGTCGCTGGTCGACCAGCAGTTGAGCCTCATCGACCGCCTCGAGCGCGACGAAGAAGACCCCGAGCGGCTGGAGAGCCTCTTCAAACTCGATCACCTGGCGGCCCGGATGCGCCGCAACGGTGCCAACCTGCTGGTGCTCGCCGGCTCGAAGGTGCCGCGCGAGCATGCCGACCCGATTCCGGTGACGACGCTGGTGAATGCCGCGGCGTCGGAGGTCGAGGACTACACCCGGGTCGCCACCGGAACGGTTCCCGACAGTGAGGTGGTCGGTGTCGTCGCCGGCGATCTCGTCCACCTCCTCGCCGAGCTCCTGGACAACGCGCTGCGGTACTCGCCACCCACCACCCGGGTGTGGGTCTCTGCGGCGCGCACGGGCAACGGCGGCCTGGTCATCGAGGTCAGCGACGATGGCCTCGGCATGGCGGAGCCGGACCTGCGTGTGTCCAATGCCCGCCTGCAGTCCGGTGGGGAGGTCAATCCCTACACCGCCCGCCACATGGGCCTCTTCGTCGTCGGGCGGCTCGCCGCGCAACACGGCCTCGTCGTCCGGCTGCGCAGCACCGTTGCGGGCGAACCCGATTCCGGCACGACCGCCGGTGTGTTCATCCCCGCGGACCTGCTCTTGCACGGACCCGGTGCATACCCCGATCGATACGAGGGCGGTACGCCGGAATACGGTGCACCCGCCGGCTACGACGCGCCTGACGACGCGCCTGACGACGTGGCGCCGACGCCGGCCGACGCGATGGCATTCGACGACGATCATGCCGACCACGAGCGAGCGGCGGACGTGGCGATCACGCTCCTACCGCAACGAAACCCGGGCGCCAGTGGCATCTCGGACATCCCGTCGGCCCCGATCGAACCCGTCCGTGAACCGGCCCGGTCCGTCGACCACTGGGCCGGGTTGCAGGCCGAGTGGCCCGACGACACCCTGCCCCAGCAGGAGCCCGAGCCCGCTGCGCCGCCGCGCCGGCATCAGCCCGTCGAGTCCTCCGAACGACAGGTTCCGACGGACACGTCGTCATACTTCGCCGCCAAGGCGCCGGCGGATGACGCGCTCACGACGGCCAACGAACAACGCGCCAGGGACGTGGCGCCCGCGGCAGGCGGGTCGATCTTCGAGAAGATGTTGTCCGAGTGGCTGATCGACGATCCCGCCGAACTCGCCAAGAGCACCGACCTGGACTGGCAGACGGTGTGGGACCACGGTTGGTCGGCCGCCGTCGCCGCGGAGGACGCGCCCGTCACCGAACACACCGAGCACGGTCTGCCGATGCGTCAACCCGGGGCGCGTCTGGTGCCGGGCGCGGCGGGCAACCGGTTCGACGATGATGTCGACAATGGCGACGACAACAGTCACGAGAACGGTCACGCGAATGGCCACGCGAACGGTTCCGGGGGCGGATCCCACCGCGGGCCAGAGGCAGACGAGGAGCAGGACGCCGCGACGGACACCGGGCCGATGACGATCCGGCGTGATCCGGAAGCCGTGCGCAGCAGCATCGGCGACCACTTCGGTGGCGTGCGTGCCGGCCGCCTGCACGCCCGTGACAGTGCACGTCAAGACAGGGAAACAGACCGCGAATGACCCGCCCCACCCAGCGTGACTCCCTCGACTGGCTGGTGTCCAGGTTCGCCGACGAGGTGTCAGGCGTCTCCCACGCGATCCTGGTGTCGGCGGACGGTCTGCTGATGGCGGCCAGCGCGCACATGCCCGCCGAGCGGGCCGACCAACTCGCCGCTGTGGCCTCCGGACTGGCCAGTCTGTCGACCGGGGCCGCGGCCCTGTTCGACGGCGGCTACGTGCTGCAGTCGGTGGTCGAGATGGAGAACGGCTATCTGCTGCTGATGCGCGTCGGCGACGGATCCAATCTCGCCACCCTGGCGAGCAGGTCATGTGACATCGGCCAGATCGGCTACGAAATGGCGATCCTCGTCGAACGCGTGGGTACCGTCGTGCAGTCGTCACGTCGCGCGTCTGGGCGCTCGTGATCGACCATGGACCATCCGCCGCCCGACGCCTGGGAGCCCCGCGAGCCGCTGACTGAGATCAGCCTGGTTCGTCCATACACCCTGACCGCGGGCCGCACCGAGGCGCGCGTCGCCCTTCCCCTCGAGGCGCCGATCAGCTCGCTGCGGTTCGGGCCGGCGCCCGAGTGGCCACGGACCGACGTGCGAGCCGAGATCCTCGGACTCTGCGCGGACAGTCCCTCCGTGGCGGAGATCGCGGCTCGCCTGGCCTTACCGCTCGGTGTCGCGCGCGTGTTGATCGGAGATCTGGTCTCTCAGGGCTATCTTCGAGTGGACGCCACATTGGGCGAGTCGACGAGCATCGACGAACGACGTGAACTGATGGGAAGGACACTGCGTGGCCTACGGGCACTCTGACGGGCGCGAGCGCTCATCCGGCACAGGGTCTTCGCGCGAGCGCTCATCCGCCACAGGGTCTTCGCGCGAGCGCTCATCCGCCACAGGGTCTTCGCGCGAGCGCTCATCCGCCACGAAAATCGTCATTTCCGGCGGCTTCGGCGCCGGTAAGACCACCTTCGTGGGCGCCGTGTCGGAGATCATGCCGCTGCGCACCGAGGCCATCGTGACCAATGCGTCCCGGGGACTGGACGGGTTGGCCGCCACGCCGATGAAGAACACCACGACGGTGGCGATGGACTTCGGTCGCATCACCCTCGCCGACGACCTCGTCCTGTACCTCTTCGGCACCCCGGGCCAGCGGCGGTTCTGGTTCATGTGGGACGACCTGGTCCGCGGTGCGATCGGCGCGATCATCCTGGTCGACGTGCGCAGGCTGCAGGACAGCTTCGCCGCAGTCGACTTCTTCGAGGCCCGTCGCATGCCCTTCCTCATCGCGGTCAACGTCTTCGAGGGCAGCCCGTCGTATCCGGCGAGCGAGGTGCGCAAGGCGCTGGCGCTGCGTGACCACGTTCCGGTGGTCGACGTCGACGCGCGCGACGGGAAGTCGGCGCGGGCGGCGCTGATCGCCGTCACCGAGTACGCACTGCACAACCTCAGCTCCGTTCCGGGATGACGGCCGCCGGTTTCGACCAGGAGTGGGCGGACCGCGAACACACCGGTCACGACTTCCGCGACGACGACCTGAGTCGGCTGCTCACGCAACGCGTCGTCTTCACCGACTGCGACTTCAGCGGAGTCGACCTGTCGGAGTCCGAGCATCGCGGCTCGGCCTTTCGCAATTGCACCTTCCGCCGAACGTCACTTATGCACGCCGTGTTCGAGCAGTGCACGCTGCTCGGTTCGGTGTTCGTCGAATGCCGGCTCCGGCCGGTGAAGATGGTGGAGGTCGACCTCACGCTCGCGGTGCTCGGCGGATGCGACCTACGCGGCATCGACCTCACCGACTGTCGGCTCCGGGAAGCCAATCTGGTCGGCACGGATCTACGCAAGGCGGTGCTGCGTGGAGCAGATCTCCGCGGCGCGAGGACGCAGAACACCCGCGTCGACGACGCCGACCTCCGAGGAGCGAGGACGGACCCGACGTTCTGGACCACGGCCTCGCTGCGCGGCGCGAAGATCGACGTGGACCAGGCCTTCGGGTACGCCGCGGCGCACGGGCTCGACGTCCACGGTGACTGAGGCCGGCGCGGAGACCGCGGCTGTTGATGAAGAATGCGGCTGAATCCGTCAGGAAGCGAAGTCTCGCGCTGTGGTCAGCCGGCCTTCAGCCGAATCTTGAAGCGTACGAACGCCACGTAGAACACCGACAGCGCGGCCAGCATGCCCATGTCGAGGAACCACGCACCCGCGGTGTGCTTCCAGAACGCGTCGTCGGGCATGATCGGCGGCTTGACCATGTCGGTGACACCGACCGTCGACGCCGTCGCCGCGAAACCCCACCGGGCCGGCGTCACCCACGACATCTGGTCCAGCGGAATCCGGCCCGTGACGGGGATCAGACCGCCGGAGAACACCAACTGCGACATGACCGCAACGACCAGCAGCGGCATGATCTGATCACTGGTCCGCGCCAGCGCCGACAGTGCCAGGCCGACCGTCGCCGCGCAGATGGTGGCGGCGGCCATGCCCAGGAAGAGCTCGATCGAGGCGGCCACCTCGCCGCCGCCCAGCACGACCGCGCCGTTCTGGGGCAGCCCGACCCCGATCAGCGTGATCGCCGTGACGATGCCGGACTGCACGATCGCGAACACCGAGTAGATGCAGACCTTTGCCAGCAGATAGGCGGTGGTGGACAGGCCGACCGCCTGCTCGCGAAGGAAGATGGGCCGCTCACCGATGAGGTCGCGGACCGTCAGGGCGGTTCCCATGAAGATCGCGCCGACGTTGAGCAGCACCAGCACCTGGCCCGGCTGGTTGGGCGCGTCGCCCAGCGGGTTGGGTTGACCGAAGCCGGTGGTGCCCGGCACCGAGAGGGACAACACGCCCATGATGAACGGCAGGATGGCCAGGAACGCGAAGTACCCGCGGTCGGAGACGATGAGCCGCATCTGCCGTCGCGCGATCGTCGAGAACTGTCTGAGCACGCTGGTGTGCACGGGCTGGCCGAGGTCGGCCGGGGCCTGCTTCGGCGGAGGCGGCGGCGGTGGCCCGTGGCGCTCGAGGTACTTGCGCTTGGCGCCCTCCGGATCGCCGGCGACCGTGGAGAAGATGTCGGCCCAGTTCGTGGTGCCGAGCTGCGGCCCGATTTGGCTCGGAGGTCCGCAGAACGCCATCTTGCCGCCGGGCGCAAGCAACAACACCTGATCGCAGACGTCGAGATAGGTCAGCGAGTGCGTCACCACCAACACGACACGGCCCGCGTCGGCGAGCTGACGCAGCATCGTCATGACCTGGCGGTCCAGCGCCGGGTCGAGGCCCGAGGTGGGCTCGTCGAGGATCAGCAACGACGGGCCGGTCAGCAGTTCCAGGGCCACCGATGCGCGCTTGCGCTGCCCACCCGACAGCTTGTCGACGCGGGTGTCGAGGTGCTTGGTCATCTCGAGTTCCTCGAGCACCTCCATGACGACCCGCTCGCGGTCCTCCCTGTCGGTGTCGGGCGGCAGCCGCAGCTCGGCGGCGTACATCAGCGCCTGTCTCACCGTCAGCTGACCGTGCACGACGTCGTCCTGCGGGACCATGCCGATTCTGGAGCGCAGGGAGGCGTATTCGGCGTGCACGTCGTGGCCCTCGAAGGTCACGGTGCCCGTGGTGGGATGGGTGTACCCGGCCACCAGTCGAGCGAAGGTCGACTTGCCCGCACCGGACGGGCCGATGACCGCGGTCAGCGTGCCGGGGCGCGCGGACAGCGAGATGTTGTCCAGCAGCGTCTTGTTGCCCTCGATGGTCCACGTCACCCCGTGCACGTCGAGGCCACCGGTCCGGGTGGCGACGTCGGTCTCGTTGCGGCGCGCCAGGGTTCCGCCGGCGAACACGAGGTCGATGTTGCCGATGGTGACCACGTCACCGTCGCGCAACATCGCGGACTCGACCCGCTGGCCGTTGACGAACGTTCCGTTGATGCTGCGGTTGTCGATGATCTCGGTACCGCTCGCGGACGGCACCAGGGTGGCGTGGTGGCGCGACGCCAGCACGTCGGGGATGACGATGTCGTTGTCGGTCGCGCGGCCGATCTTGACCGCCCCCGCGGGGACGTCCGGCGCTCGGCCGGGCCGCAGGATCTTGAGCATGCTGGTGGCGAGGTTGCCTTCGGACGCCCGTGGCGCCGCCGTCGGCCCCATCATCGTCGGGGCGGGTGCGCTACTGGCCAGCGGCTGCGAGATCTGTTGAGCCGGCGGACGATAACCCTGTGGTCCGCTGAAGGACGGTGCCGACGGGTACATCGGCTGTGCCCGTGACGGCGCCTGCTGCGGAGGTCCGGGCGGATGGGCCGGCCCCGCCGTCCGTGGGGGCGGTTGGGTGCGCGGGTAGCCCGTCGGGTGCGTCTGGCTGGGCCAGCCGGCGCTCTGCCGGTGCGCGACGGGCACCGCAGTGGTCTGTGGCGGTGAGCCGGCCGATCCCTGGTGACGACCCACCTCGAAGGTGAGGCGCGGTCCGTCCGGATTGCCGATGTTGACGCCGAGGCCGTCGGTGATGTCGACCAGCGGCGCGCGCTGACCGTTCACGTACAGCCCGTTGAGGCTGCCGTTGTCGATGGCGAGCCACCGGCCCTGCTCGAAGCGAAGCAGCAGGTGTGCGCGGGATATCAACGGGTGGGCCACGCGCACGTCGGCTCGCAGGTCACGCCCGACGACGACGTCGTTGCCGGGTGCGAAGGTACGGGGGGAGCCGTCGTACCGAACGGTCAGCGCGGGCGGGGCAGGTCGCGTCATCGGGCCCAACTCTATCGGTACGGGCGTCGCGTGCGAGGTAGGTCCCGTGCCCGACCCCCAATCGGGCGAACACGGCGTCGCCTTGACGCCTAACGTTTCTGCGCGGTGCGACGATGGAGCAGTGGAGCAGACCAGGCGAAGGGACGCGGACGTGAACGATGTGTGGTCGCCGCTGAGGCGCACGCTCGCCGCTGCGGCGTTGGGAACGTTCGTCGTCACGGGAGCGTGTCTCGGCACGATGGTTCTCCCCACGGCGACCGCCGCGCCGTCCACCGACGAACGCGGCTTCGTCGATTCCACGGCACGGTGCGACGCCCCCAGCAAGGCGGTCGCGTACGGCGCTACGGCGAATTCGCGGGTGGCCATCTGCAAGGACGACGCCTCCGGGCAGTACCAGTATCGCGGCGTGCGGGTGAGCGACGGCGCCCGGCTGATCCTGGCGGCGACGTCGACCACCGGGGGCTACGTCGCCGAGAACGACGGGATCACCTACACGGTGACGTCGACCGAGCTGTCGATCAGCGCGGGAGGCAAGCAGATCCGCGAGGAACCGATGGTCGAATTCCACGGGACCGCACCTGGCGGTTCGTCCTCCCCCCAGTCCTCGTCACGATCCTCGCAGTCCTCGCCCCAACCGTCGACGTCCACGCCGACGCAACCCAGTGCCGCACCGGAGACGGTGACCCCGTCGACACCGCTACCGCCCCCGCTGCCGGCCGAAGTGGGAGCGCGCTGACGCCGACCGACGGGTCGGGGGGACGGCGGCGGGTCAGCCGGGCGCGCCGGTCACCACGCAGTGGGTGTGGCTGTAGATGGTGGCCATGCACTTGTTGCAGTGCGTGCAGGCCGAGCGGACCGAGTGCGCGTCGCCGTCGTTCTTGATCCGGTTGACCAGATCGGGTTCGGCGAGCACCGCGCGACCCATCGCGACGAAGTCGAAGCCCTCGGCCATCGCGAGGTCCATCGTCTCGCGGTTGGTGATCCCGCCCAACAGGATCAACGGCATGGTCAGCTCGGCGCGGAACTGCTTGGCCTGGTCCAGCAAGTACGCCTCGCGGTAGGGATACTCGCGGAGGAACTTCTTGCCGGCCATCCGGATGCCCCACCGCAATGGCGGTCTGAACGCACGGGCGAACTCCTTGACCGGGGCGTCCCCCCGGAAGAGGTACAGCGGATTGAGCAGTGAACTGCCCGCGGTGAGTTCGAGAGCATCGAGCCCGCCGTCGGACTCCAGCCACTTCGCAGTCTGCAGGGACTCCTCCAGTGAGATGCCGCCCCGGACGCCGTCGGACATGTTGAGCTTGGCCGTCACCGCGATCCGGTCACCGACCGCCCGCCGCACGGCCCGCACCAGCCCCCTGGCGACCTTGGCGCGGTTCTCCAACGAGCCGCCGAACTCGTCGGTACGGCGGTTGATGAGCGGGCTGAGGAACGAGCTGGCCAGGTAGTTGTGGCCCAGGTGCACCTCGACGGCGTCGAAGCCGGATTCGATGGCCAGCCGTGCGGCGTTGGCATGAGCCGCGGTGATGTCGTCGATGTCCTCGCGGCTGGTCTTCTTGGCGAACCTCATCGACAGTGGATTGAAGAACCGCACCGGGGCGTAGGCCCTGGCCCCGTTGGTCCGCGAGTTGGCCACGGGGCCGGCGTGACCGATCTGCGCGCTGATCGCGGCGCCCTCGGCGTGGATGGCGTCGGTCAGCCTGCGCAGTCCGGGCACCGCCGCCGGCCGCATCCAGAGCTGCCAGCCGTCGGTCCGCCCGCCGGGAGTGACCGCACAGTAGGCGACCGTCGTCATGCCGATCCCGCCCGCCGCAGGTAGACGGTGGTACCGGATCAGGTCATCGGTGACAAGGGCGTCGGGCGTCGAGGCCTCGAACGTCGCCGCCTTGATGACGCGGTTGCGCAGCGTCACCGGACCGAGCTTGGCCGCGCTGAACACGTCGGTGAACACTTTCTGGTTGGTGTTCATCCCCGCACCACAGCATGCCGTCAGGTGCCCTGTCAACGACGGCTGTCAGAATGGCAGTCGCGAGGCGAGCGAAGCGACGGGAAAGGTCCCGTTGCGAGCGAAGCGACGGGAGAACATTACGTGGGAGCCGGCACGCTGGACGGAAAGGCCACGCGCGACGAGATCTTCGTCGACCTGCGGCAGCGGGTGGCGGCGCTGACCGCCGCCGGGCGCACGCCCGGGCTCGGCACCGTCCTCGTCGGAGACGATCCCGGGTCGCAGGCCTATGTGCGGGGCAAGCACGCCGATTGCGCCAAGGTCGGCATCAACTCGATTCGCCGCGACCTACCGGCCGACATCAGTCAGGCAGCGCTCGACGAGACCATCGACGAACTCAACGCCAACCCCGAGTGCACGGGCTACATCGTCCAGCTTCCGCTGCCCGGGCACCTCGACGAGAACGCCGCACTCGAGCGCATCGACCCGGCCAAGGACGCCGACGGTCTTCATCCCACCAATCTCGGACGGTTGGTGCTCAACGAGCCGGCACCGCTGCCGTGTACGCCGCGGGGAATCGTGCACCTCCTTCGGCGGTTCGAGGTGGAGATCGCGGGGGCGCACGTGGTGGTGATGGGGCGGGGTGTGACGGTCGGCCGACCGTTGGGACTGTTGCTCACCCGGCGCTCGGAGAATGCCACGGTCACGTTGTGCCACACGGCTACCCGGCATCTGCCAGAGCTCGCTCTCGAGGCGGACATCATCGTGGCCGCGGTCGGACAGCCGCACATGGTGACCGCGGACATGGTCAAGCCCGGGGCGGCCGTCGTCGACGTCGGCGTGAGCCACGACGCGCAGGGCAAGCTCGTCGGCGACGTGCATCCCGGCGTGTGGGACGTGGCAGGTCACGTGTCCCCGAACCCCGGCGGCGTGGGCCCGCTGACGCGGGCCTTCCTGTTGACCAACGTGGTCGAGCTCGACGAGGCGGCGATGAGCGCGCTCGCCGAGAGCCGAGACGGCCATCCCGGATGACGAGAAGGCATTTCGCGAACCGGGTGTTCTCGCAGCAGTGGCCGATCCTCGTGGTGGGGCTGTTCCTGCTCGCCGCCTTCGCGCTCGTCGTGGCGGGCTACTGGCGCCGGGGAGCCTTGGTGTTGGCGATCGGCGTTGGTGTCGCCGCGGCGATGCGTCTCGCGCTCGCCGAGGATCGCGCCGGACTGCTGGTGGTGCGGTCGCGGGCGATCGACGTCGCCACCACGGCCTCGGTCAGTGCGGCCATGCTCTACATCGCGTGGACCATCGACCCGCTCGGCACCAGCTAACGCGAGGCGTCCGGCCGGGGAATGAGCCGTCCGAGCTCGTCCAAGAGGGGCTCCGCCGCGGCGATGTCGCCACGGAGATCGCGGTCCTCGTCGTTGCGGGGCAGGGCGGCCGCCAGCGCGAGTGCGTCGGCCAGCACGCCCGTGAAGCGACCCTCGATCCGACGCTGCCGCAGCAGCCTCACCGCCCCGACCAGCTCGCAGCACAACAGCACCCGATAGGCCGCGACGGAGCGCTCGAGTTGCAGGACTCCCTGCGAGGCGAAGGTGGCATCCTCCTCCGCGCCGCGTGACAGCACCAGCGTGCCGACGGATGCCGGTTGCGCGGCATTGCGAATCTCGGCGATGGCGCCGGCGGCCACGTACTCGACCATCATGAGTCCGGACGACCCGTGCGGATCAGCGGCGAGGAAGGCGTTCCCGCCGTTGGTGTCCGGGTCGTTCAGCATCCTGATCCGGGAATGGGTGATCGGTGCGGTCAGCGCCAGCGCCAGGGTCGCGCCGTCGAGTTCCAGGGACAACGCCGCCTGGTAGAAGGCGCCGTGGTGCACGACCTGGTCGCCCTCGGCGTCGAAGAGCGGATTCTCCTGCGCAGCGTTCAACGTCCGTTCGAGCTGACCGACGAGCGAGTTCAGCGACGCGACGACGCTCCCGTGTGCGACCGGGTACACCCTCAGCCCGTACGGATCCTGGATGCGCGCCGGTTCCAGATGGGGTTCACCGGCGTCGGCGAAGAGCCGCCGCAGCCGAGCGGCCACCGTCTCGACCTGCGGAGCGGCCGCGGCCAGCGCCGCGACGGGCGAGAATGCCGACGGATTCCCGTCGAGCGCAGTGAAGCTGAGCAGGTAGATCACACTCGACGCGCGCTCCAGGCGGATCAACTCGTCGACCGCAAGGCAGCTGCGTCCCACCGTCAGCGCACTGCTGCTCATGAATGGCAACGCGCTGTCCGCGCCCCAGGGCGGCATCGCGGTCAGCTCTGCCGTGGCCGGCCGTTCGCCCATCAACGTCAACGCCGTCCCCGCCAGCGCGGCCAGGTCGCCGGTGCCGATCGAGGCGTACTGCAGAACCTGCGGCAGGGCGTTCGCATTGAGCATCCGCGCCAGACCGCCCAGTACCGCAGGGTCGAGTCCCGCTCCCGCAACACATAATTGGATCAGCCGAACCGCGAGCATGGATCGCACCGTACGGCCGGACAGCGGATCGCCGGCGTCGACCGAATGGCTTCGCAACAGGCGCATCCCGTAGTCCCGGTCGTCGGGGGCGATGGTGGCGACGCGGTTGGCACCGACCCCGGTCGTGCGGCCGTAGGTGGCGTATCGAGTGCTCAACTGGGCTGCCTGGTCGTGTCGGCGGGCGATCGCTTCGACGACCGCAAGGGGCAGCGACACCTCTTCGTGTCCGTCCGCGAGCGCCACGACGTCGCCGATCGTCATGGTCCCGTTCAGCTCGATCATTGGCATCCCCTCGTTCTCGAGCGCGCGGGCCGCCCTGGGGTACTGGTGCCGAAACGGCACTCCCTGTCGTTGAGCACCTGATTCAACGACAGTGACTGCTGTTTCGGCAGGGATACAGGCATCTCCCAGAAAATTGCCCGCCGGGCAATATTGCACGGCGGGCAAGATTGGCCGTACGGTGGGCTGATGGCTGAACGAACGACGCCGGGCTTGCGCGAGCGCAAGAAGGCCGACACCCGCAAGGCGCTGAGTGATGCCGCCCTTCGACTGGCGTTCGAGGTGGGCATCGACGACCTGACGCGGGAGGCGATCGCCGACGTCGCCGGAGTGTCGTTGCGAACCTTCAACAATTACTTCACCGGCAAGTACGAGGCGCTGGCATACCGTCAGACCGAACGCCTGCGCCGCAGCGTCGTGGTGCTGCGCCAGCGGCCGGCGGACGAACCGCTGTGGACGTCGATCACCGAGGCGCTGCTCGAGCCGCTGGAGGACGACTTCGACGAGCGCAATAGCGCGCACGACGGGGTCCCGACCAGGGGTCAATTGGCGGAAATCCGAAAGATGCTCAAGAGACCCGAGATCCGCAACGCAGTACCGAGGGAACTGGTCCAGGAATGGGTCGAGGCCGTCGCGGAGCGCACCGGTACCGACCCGGTGCGGGACCTGTATCCGCGCCTCGTCACCGCCGTGGTGCGTGCCGTCGGGGACGCCGCGATGGACGTCTATTCGACGTCCGATCCCCCGGTGGCCGTGACCACCCTGCTGCGGCAGGGGATGGCCGCGGTAGCCGCCGGCCTGCCTGAACCGACACCCGCGACGAGGAGGAACCATGGCTGACGTCGTGATCATTGGCGCGGGCCCGAACGGGCTGATGCTGGCGTGCGAGCTGGCGCTCGGCGGAGTACGGGCCGTCGTCCTGGACGGGCAGCCCGGTCCGAGCGACGAACCCAAGGCCAACGGGCTGATCGGACAGGTCATTCGGCAGCTGGACATGCGCGGGCTCTACCACGACTTCGGCGGCGGGGTGGGTGCACCGGAACCCATGTACGAATGGCGGTTCTCGGGGATCCCGGTGAACTTCTTCGGCGTGGAGGACAACCCGATGTACGGGCTTCTGCTACCGCAACCCCGGCTGGTGAGGTTGCTCGAGAAGCGTGCCCTCGATCTGGGCGTCGACGTCCGTTGGGGTCACCGGCTCGTCGGTCTCACCGGCACGACGGACGGCGTCACGGCGGCGATCACGTCGCCCGAGCATCACTACGACGTCGACGCGACCTACCTCGTCGGCGCCGATGGTGGACGCAGCCTGGTGCGCAAGGCCGTCGGCATCGACTTCCCCGGCAGCACCTCGGACACCGTCACCCGAATCGCCCATGTGCGACTGCCCGATGAATTGGCCACCGCAGATGGCGGTTTCATGATTCCCGGCTTCGGGCCGCTGCCGTTCGGCCACACCCGGCTCGAGGACGGCGGTCTCGTCGTCGCCCGATTCGAACCCGGCCGGCTGCTCGTCGGGACCATCGAGTTCGGCCGCCACGAGGATCTGGCCGACACCCCGATGACGTTCGACGAATTGCGCCACAGTGCCCGGCGGGTGATGGGAGTGCAGCTTCCGATCGAGCCGCCGGGTGGCCCCGGCCCGCACGCGTTGCGGCGCATCGACGGGCAGAACAGCAGGCAGGCGGATACCTACCGCGCGGGCAACGTCCTGCTGTTGGGTGACGCCGCGCACGTCCACTCGGCGATGGGCGGCCCGGGTCTGAACCTCGGTCTGCAGGACGCCGTCAACCTCGGCTGGAAACTGGCCGCCGAGATCAACGGGTGGGCGCCCGCCGGCCTGCTCGACACCTACGACTCCGAGCGCCGTCCGGTGGGGGAGCGGGTGATGATGCAGTCACTGTCGCAGACGGCGTTGATGACACCGGGACCCGAGACCGAGGCGCTGCGAACGCTTTTCGGCGAGTTGCTGCAGCAGCCGTCGGTCCGCCGGCACATGGCGGCCCTCCTGGCCGGATCCGACGTCCGCTACGACGTGGCGGATGGACACCCGCTGTCGGGACGGCTCTTTCCCGACTGGGAGCTGACCGACGGCCGCCGCGTCGCGGAACTTCTGCAAGACGCCCGGCCGGTGCTACTCGACGCCTCGGGCGGTGCGTTCACCGCCAGGGCCGAAGGGTGGGTCGACCGCATCGACGTGGTGGCGGGCACGCCCGTCGGTTCGTCGGTGACCGGTGTGCTGCTGCGGCCCGATGGATACGTGGCCTGGGCCGCCGACACCGCACACGACCACGACGCCCAGTACCTCGTCGACGCGCTCGACCGGTGGTTCGGCCCGTCAGGACAGCGTGGCGCGGACGCCGACGGTGACGTACGGCAGCGCCAGACCCGTGGCGTTGGCCAGCGCCGGATGGGTGGCGAGCAGTTCGCGGACTCGTTCGAGGGTCTTGGACCGGACCTCGGCCGGTGAGGTGATGCAGTAGCTTCGTGACGCGACGAGGTCGATGAGTGCTCGGGGCGTCAGGTAACTCGTCCACTCGAATTGTTGACGTTCCACACCGGCGAACGGCGCGGGCAACGTCACGCGACGACTGAACGGGTCTTCCTCCTGGCCGACGATGCGGCCGAGGTCCTTGACCCACCCCAGCCGCTCGTCGCGCGTATTCCACACCAACCCGAGCCTGCCGCCGGGCCGCAGCACCCTGGCGACCTCCTTGATGGCCCGCTCGGGGTCGAACCAGTGCCACGCTTGTGCGACGAGCACGGAGTCCACGCTGTCGTCGGGCAGGGGGATGTCCTCGGCGCTGCCGAGTAATGCAGGCGTCTCGGGCAGCGACCTCGTGAGCACGTCGAGCATCTCCGGAATCGGGTCGACCGCAATCACGTCGAGGCCGCGTTCGACGAGCCGGATCGTGAGCTTGCCTGTGCCGGCACCCAGATCGAGGACGTCGCGCGCACCTTCCTGCAGGAGCCAGTCGATGGCCTCCGGCGGGTACGACGGGCGGCCGCGCTCGTAGGCCGCCGCCTCTACGCCGAACGACAACGACTGGCGCCGGCGCGACGCGTCACCGGTCACCGGGCTGCGACCTCCAGCGTCTGCCGGATCAATCGACCCACCGCCTGGGTCTCGACGAGGAACCCGTCGTGACCGTAGGCCGAATCGACGACGTTCAGCCCGCTGCAGTTCGGCAGGAGTTCGGCGAGTTCCTCCTGCAGGCGCAGTGGGTACAGCCGGTCGGAGGTGATGCCTCCGACGATCACCGGCACCGTCACGCCACCCAGCGCGGCGGCCACCCCGCCCCGGCCGCGGCCGACGTCGTGACTGCTCAAGGCGTCCGTCAGCGCCACGTAGGTGCCGGCGTCGAAGCGGTCGGCCAGTTTGCGGCCCTGGTGTTCCAGGTAGCTCTGCACCGCATACCGGCCGCCGGCGGACGGATCCTCGAGGCCCTGGGCGTCGTTGCCGAACCGTTCGTCGAGTTCGGCCTCGCCGCGATAGGTCAGGTGGGCGAACCGTCGCGCGATCTCCATCCCCGCCCGCGGTGCACGTCCGGTGCCGTAGAAGTCGCCGTTCTGCCAGTCCGGATCGGAGGTGATCGCCGCGACCTGGGTGCTCTGCGTACCGATCTGGTCGGCGGTCGCACGGGCGCCGACGGCCAGCACCAGTGCCGCGCGGACGGTTTCGGGGTGGCCGACGATCCACTCCAGGGCACGGGCGCCGCCCATGGAGCCGCCGACGACGGCGGCCACCTCGGTGATGCCCAGCGCCGCGAGCGCGGCGAGGTCGGCGTTCACCTGGTCCCGCACGGTGATCGCGGGAAAGCGCGAACCCCACGGCTTGCCGTCGGGGGCGACGGAGCTGGGGCCGGTGGAGCCGCGGCAGCCGCCAAGCACGTTGGTGGCGATCGCGCACCAGCGGTCGGTGTCGATGGGTGCGCCCGGGCCGGCCACGCCGTCCCACCAGCCGGGCGTGGGATGGTCCGGGCCCGCCGGGCCGGTGATGTGGGAATCGCCCGTCAACGCGTGCAACACGACGACGACGTTGTCGCGGGCCGCCGACAGCTGGCCCCACCGCTGGACGGCGATGCTCACCTCGTCGAGGACTACTCCGGACTCCAGCGTGAGCGGTCCGATCTCGACGAGGCCCACCTGATCTTCGCCGGGCAGCGTCGCGGTCGTCGGCATGTGGGTGATCGTCACGTCGCCGCTCTCACACCGACGCCGCGGTCTGCGGCACGTCCGCGTAGGCCCTGGCGGCCGAGAAACCCCGTTCGAGGTCGGCGAGGATGTCGTCGAGCCCCTCGATGCCGACGGCCAGCCGAACCAGACCGGGCGTCACGCCGGTGGCGACCTGCTCTTCCGGCGACAGCTGCGCGTGCGTCGTCGACGCCGGATGGATCACCAGCGAACGCACGTCTCCGATGTTGGCGACGTGACTGTGCAGGGTCAGCGCATTGACGAACGCCTTGCCCGCCTCGATGCCGCCGGCCAGCTCGAAGGCCAGCACGGCCCCGGTTCCCCTGGGCGCCAGTCGCTTACCGAGTTCATACCACGGCGACGTGGGCAGCCCGGCGTAGTTCACCGACAGCACGCCGTCGTGGCCGCTGAGGTATTCGGCGACCCGCTGCGCGTTGGCGACGTGCCGCTCGATGCGCAAGCTCAGCGTTTCGAGGCCCTGGGCGATCAGGAAGGCGTTGAAGGGCGCGGGGGCCGGGCCGAGGTCGCGCAGGAGTTGCACCCTGGCCTTGAGCGCATACGCGGGCGCGCCGAGCTCGGCGAACACGATGCCGTGGTAACTCGGATCGGGTGTGGTGAAGCCGGGATGGCGCCCACCCGTCCAGTCGAACCTGCCGCTGTCGACGATCACGCCGGCGATCGCGGTGCCGTGCCCGCCGAGATACTTGGTGGCCGAGTGCACCACGATGTCCGCGCCGTGGGCGATCGGCTGGATGAGGTACGGCGTGGCGATGGTGTTGTCGACGATCAGCGGGACGCCGCTGTCGTGCGCCACGGCCGAGATGCCGGGGATGTCGAGCACGTCGATCTGCGGATTGGAGATCGTCTCGCCGTAGAACGCCTTGGTGTTGGGCTGCACCGCCGCCCGCCAGGAGTCGAGGTCGTCGGGATCCTCGACGAAGGTGGTGGCGATGCCGAGCTTGGGCAGGGTGTAGTGCAACAGGTTGTACGTACCGCCGTACAGGCGCGGGCTGGACACGATGTGGTCACCCGCATTGGCGACGTTGAGGATCGCCAGCGTCTCGGCCGCTTGCCCGGAGGACAGCAGCAGCGCGGCGACGCCTCCCTCGAGTGCTGCGATGCGCTGTTCGACGACGTCCTGCGTGGGGTTCATGATGCGGGTGTAGATGTTGCCCGGCTCGGTGAGGCCGAACAGCGCAGCGGCGTGGTCGGTGTCGCGGAACGTGTAGGACGTGGTCTGGTAGATCGGCAGTGCGCGGGCGTTGGTCGCGACGTCGGGCGTCTGGCCGGCGTGCACCTGTTTGGTCTCGAACGCCCAGCCTGCAGTGGGATCGGTTTCCGGTGTGGTCATGACGGATGTCTCCTGGGAATGTGTCGGTGGTGCCCCTTGGGCACGGGTTCAGGGCCGGGGCTGGTTCAACGACGACTGCACAACGTGGGCCTCCGCATCAGGTTTCCCTGTCTACTCTGGGGGCCCGTCATGGCGGGCCCGCGCTTGCCGTGTAGCCGACCGTCCTGCACGCTCGGGCGGCTACTCAACCTGGTCAATCACCCGGGGCACCCCACCGCGGTTGGAGGGTTGCCGGCCAGCGAGCCGGGGCTTGACGCTGGCACTCATGACCGGAGGAAAGCGTAGCTCACGACCTCGTGTGCCTGCCAGTCGGTTCTGGCGGAACCGGTCATGGCGGGCGGGGGAGGGCAAGGGGAACCCCGAGCCTCTTCTCGACCGCGGGCTGCGCGTAGGTTCGTATTCGACGCGATACCGATGCCTTGCCGACCAAGACGCCGAGAGAGTGACCATGAGTTCCCAGCAGCCGACCATCATCTACACGCTGACCGACGAGGCGCCGTTGCTTGCGACGTATGCCTTTCTCCCCGTGGTGCGGGCCTTCGCCGACGCGGCGGGAATCGACGTCAAGACCAGTGACATCTCGGTGGCCGCGCGGATACTCGCCGAGTTCGGCGACCGTCTGACCGAAGAGCAGCGCGTGCCGGACAACCTGGCCGAACTCGGCGGCCTGACGCAGATGCCGGAGACCAACATCATCAAGCTGCCCAACATCAGCGCCTCGGTGCCGCAGTTGTTGGCCGCCATCAAGGAACTCAAGGCCAAGGGCTACGACCTCCCGGACTATCCCGGTGATCCGAAGACGGAGGAGGAGCGCGAGATCAAGGCACGTTACGCCAAGTGCCTTGGTAGTGCGGTCAACCCCGTTCTGCGCGAGGGTAACTCGGACCGAAGGGCGCCCAAGGCGGTCAAGGAGTACGCGCGCAAGCACCCGCACAGCATGGGCAAGTGGTCGCAGGCGTCGCGCACCCACGTGGCGACCATGAAGCAGGGCGACTTCTATCACGGTGAGAAGTCGATGACGCTCGACCGGGCGCACAACGTGCGGATGGAACTGGTCACCGACAGCGGCACCACGGTGCTCAAGCCCGAGGTGAAGCTCGACGAGGGCGACGTCATCGACAGCATGTTCATGAGCCGCAAGGCGCTGTGCGACTTCTTCGAGGAACAGATGCAGGACGCCTACGAGACGGGCGTGATGTTCTCCCTGCACGTCAAGGCGACGATGATGAAGGTCAGCCACCCCATCGTGTTCGGGCATGCGGTCAAGGTGTTCTACAAGGACGCCTTCGCCAAGCACCAGGCGCTGTTCGACGAGCTGGGCGTCAACGTGAACAACGGGCTGTCGGATCTGTACGCCAAGATCGAGTCGCTGCCTGCCTCGCAGCACGAGGAGATCATCCGCGATCTGCATGCCTGCCACGAGCACCGTCCCGAGCTGGCGATGGTGGATTCGGCGAAGGGCATCTCGAACTTCCACTCGCCGAGCGACGTGATCGTGGACGCCTCGATGCCCGCGATGATCCGGCTCGGCGGCAAGATGTACGGCGCCGACGGGCGGACCAAGGACACCAAGGCCGTGAACCCCGAGTCCACGTTCTCGCGGATCTACCAGGAGATCGTCAACTTCTGCAAGACCCACGGCCAGTTCGACCCGACCACCATGGGAACGGTGCCCAACGTCGGGTTGATGGCACAGCAGGCCGAGGAATACGGCAGCCACGACAAGACCTTCGAGATCGAACGCGACGGCGTCGCCAACATCGTCGACAACGACACCGGAGAGGTGTTGCTGACGCAGAACGTGGAGGCCGGCGACATCTGGCGCATGCCCGTCGTCAAGGACGCACCGATCCGCGACTGGGTGAAGCTCGCCGTCACGCGGGCCCGCGACTCGGGCATGCCGGTGGTGTTCTGGTTGGATCAGGAGCGTCCGCACGAGAACGAGCTGCGGAAGAAGGTCAACACCTACCTCGCCGACCACGACACCGAGGGCCTCGACATCCAGACCATGAGCCAGGAGCGGGCCATGCGGCACACCATCGAACGTGCCATCCGCGGGCAGGACACCATCGCCGCCACCGGCAACATCCTGCGCGACTACCTCACCGACCTCTTCCCCATCCTGGAGCTCGGCACCAGCGCCAAGATGTTGTCCATCGTGCCGTTGATGGCCGGCGGCGGCCTCTACGAGACCGGCGCGGGCGGCTCGGCGCCCAAGCACGTCAGCCAACTCGTGGAGGAGAACCACCTGCGCTGGGACTCCCTCGGCGAGTTCCTGGCCCTCGCCGTCAGCCTGGAGGACCTTGGCAAGAAATTCGGCAACGAGCGGGCCCGCATCCTGGCCAAGACCCTCGACGCCGCGACCGGAAGGGTTCTGGAGAACGACAAGAACCCGTCCCGCAAGACCGGTGAGCTCGACAACCGCGGCAGCCAGTTCTATCTCGCCATGTACTGGGCCGCCGAGCTCGCCGCGCAGCACGAGGACGAGGAACTGGCCGCGCACTTCGCGCCGTTGGCCAAGACGCTGGCCGAGAACGAGGAGGAGATCGTCTCCGAGCTCGCGGAGGTCCAGGGCGCTTCGGTCGACATCGGTGGCTACTACTACCCCGACCGGGAGAAGACGACCACCGTGATGCGCCCGAGCAAGACGTTCAACGCTGCGCTCGAGGCAGTCACGAGCTGACCGGTTGAGCCATGTCCAAGATCAAGGTCGCAGGCACGGTGGTCGAGCTCGACGGCGACGAGATGACGCGGATCATCTGGAGGCTGATCAAGGACACGTTGATCGTGCCGCACCTGGACGTCGATCTGGAGTACTACGACCTCGGCGTGGAGCATCGCGACGAAACCGACGATCAAGTCACCGTCGACGCGGCCAACGCGATCAAGAGGCACCACGTGGGTGTCAAGTGCGCGACCATCACTCCCGACGAGGCGCGCGTCGAGGAGTTCGATCTCAAGCAGATGTGGCTGTCGCCGAACGGCACCATTCGTAACATCCTCGGCGGTACCATCTTCCGTGCTCCCATCGTGATCAAGAACGTGCCACGGTTGGTGCCGGGGTGGACCAAGCCGATCATCATCGGCCGCCACGCGTTCGGTGACCAGTATCGTGCCTTCAACACCAAGGTCGACGGGCCGGGCACCTTCACGGTGACGTTCACCCCCGACGACGGTGGCGAGCCGATCGTGCACGACGTCGTCCAGATTCCCGCCGACGGCGGCGTGATCATGGGGATGTACAACTTCAAGAAGTCCATCCAGGACTTTGCCCGGGCGTCATTCTCCTATGGGCTGCAACAGAAGTACCCGGTGTACCTGTCGACGAAGAACACCATCCTCAAGGGCTACGACGGGATGTTCAAGGACGAGTTCCAGCGCATCTTCGACGAGGAGTTCGCCGGGGAGTTCGCCGCGAACGGCCTGACCTACGAGCACCGCCTGATCGACGACATGGTCGCCTCCTGCCTGAAGTGGGAGGGCGGCTACGTCTGGGCCTGCAAGAATTACGACGGTGACGTTCAATCCGACACCGTCGCACAGGGTTACGGTTCGCTAGGGCTCATGACGTCGGTGCTGATGACACCGGACGGCGAGACGGTCGAGGCCGAGGCGGCGCACGGCACGGTGACCAGGCACTACCGTCAGCATCAAGCAGGCAAGCCGACTTCGACCAACCCGATCGCCTCGATCTTCGCGTGGACGCGCGGACTGGCGCACCGCGGAAAGCTGGACGGCACCCCCGAGGTGATCGAGTTCGCGGAGACCCTCGAAGAGGTCGTGATCAACACCGTCGAGGACGGGTACATGACCAAAGATCTGGCGCTGCTCATCGGTGACGAGCAGCCGTGGCAGACCAGCGAGGAGCATCTCGGCACCATCGCCGATCGCCTCGTCGGAGCCCTCCGCTAGACGTTCCGCCGCCGAAACAGCGTTCACCGTCGCTACGGCGCGGACGTGAGGACAGTGTGCGCTGCCTCGGCGGTCGACCGCTTACCCCGCGGGCGGTGCCTGCCGCTGCGGCTCGGCATGCTCGTCGACGAAGTCGGCGATCAGTTCGGAGATGCGGCCGGGGGCCTCGAGCATCGGGATGTGGCCCAGCCCCTCGAGGCGGGTGACCCGGGCGTCGGTGGGCAGGTTCTCGATGAAGTACTTGGTACCCCGCGGGCTCGGGAACACCCGGTCCTTCTCGCACAGCACGAGCTGGGTGGGCGCCGCGACACGTGCGAGCTCGAGCAGTCCAGGAAGCCGCAACGTCTTGACCAACAGTTGGACGTAGGCGGAGCAGTGCGTCGCATCGTCGACGAGCGCGACCAGGTCGGGATGGCTCGGCCCATCGGCCGGTCCGCTGACCAGCAACGTCGCGATGCGGCGTCCGAAGGGCAGTTCGAGGATGCGCGGGCCCAGCAGTCGGGCGGCGACCAACGCGGGGGCGCCGAGCAGGAACTTCAGCACCGTCTCGTACTTCGTCGGTGAGTGCTGCGACCAGCCGCCTGCCGGGGCGATGGCGGTCAGCGTGCGGGCGCGTCCCCGGCGCTCCAGTTCGAAGGCCACCCAGCCGCCGAGCGAGTTGCCGACGATGTGTGCCGTCTGCCATCCCACTTCGTCCATCCGTCGCTCGACGTCGTCGACGAGGTCGGCGGTGTCCATGAACCACGACGTGGCGCGCGGTCCGCCGTGGTGTCCCACCATGGTGGGCGCGAGCACCTCGAATCGGCCGGTTTCGGCGAGCTGATCGGCCACCGTCCGCCAGACGGCCTGGGAGCACAGGAAGGGATGCAGCATCAGGATCGGCTCGCCGGAGCCAAGGTGGATCGGTTCGCGGGTCTCCATGCCGCGACCCTAAGGTGATACCGGCGGTACCGCAACAATGCGTCCGCGTGTCCCCGCTAGGCTCGCGGACCGTGATCGTCAGCACCGTCAATGTCAACGGCATCCGCGCGGCGGTCAAGGAGCGGTCCCCGGACAACCGCGGCCTGCTGCCCTGGCTCGGGGAGACCCGCGCGGACGTGGTCTGCCTGCAGGAGACGCGCGCCGACGACGATCAGCTGATGCAGGCACTGGCGCCCGCCGTCGCCGATGGTTGGCACCTCGCATCCGCCGACCCGCACGTGAGGGGGCGAAACGGTGTCGCCGTGCTGAGCCGCCACCCGATCACCCGCAGTCTCATCGGCCCGCAGACCGACGAGTTCAGCGCCCACGGCCGCTATGTCGAGGTCGACATCCTGGACGTCACCGTTGCCAGCGTGTACTCCCCGACCGGGGAGGCGGACACCGAACGGCAACGGGAGAAGGAGCGTTTCATGGCCGCCCTCGCCGCACGGATGGCGACGTTGAACGCCGCGGACCGGGCGGCGGTCGTATGTGGCGACTGGAACATCGCGCACACCGAGAACGACATCAAGGCCTGGAAGGCGAACCAGAAGAAGTCGGGCTTCCTGCCCGCCGAACGTCAGTGGCTCACCGATCTGCTCGCGACGGGCTGGGTGGACGTGGTGCGGATGCGGTACCCCGACGTGCCCGGCCCCTACAGCTGGTGGTCGTGGCGTGGCAAGGCGTTCGACAACGACGCCGGCTGGCGCATCGACTACCAGCTGGCCAACCGGGTGCTCGCGGACCGGACCGTCGCGGCCCGGGTCGAGCGGCCGGCGGCCTACGCGCTGCGCTGGTCCGATCACGCCCCGGTGACCGTCGAATACGACCGCGCCGGACTGACCCGGAGCGAGGCCCGGTGACGGCAGTGGAAGGATCGTGCTCATCATGAGTTCCGCGAACAACGGCGACGCGCGCGAAGCGGTCGTCTTCTCCGGCGTCCAGCCCACCTCCGACTCACTGCACCTCGGGAATGCGCTCGGCGCGGTGAACCAGTGGGTCGGACTGCAGGACGGCTACCAGGCGTACTTCTGCGTGGTGGACCTGCATGCGATCACCATCCCGCAGGATCCCGACCTGCTGCACGCGCGCACCCTGGTGACCGCGGCGCAGTACCTGGCGCTGGGCGTCGATCCGGCCCAGTCCTGTGTCTTCGTCCAGAGCCACGTGCCCGCGCATGCCGAATTGGCATGGGTACTCGGATGTTTCACCGGTTTCGGGCAGGCGTCGCGGATGACGCAGTTCAAGGACAAGTCGCAGAGGGAAGGCGCGGACGCCACCACGGTGGGGCTGTTCACGTATCCGGTGCTGATGGCTGCGGACGTCTTGCTCTACGACACCGGCCTGGTGCCGGTGGGCGAGGACCAACGTCAACACCTCGAACTGTCCCGCGACGTCGCACAGCGGTTCAACGCGCGGTTCGCGGACACGTTCGTCGTACCCGAACCGATGATCCAGAAGGCGACGGCCAAGATCTACGACCTCCAGGATCCGACGGCGAAGATGAGCAAGTCGGCCGCCACCGACGCGGGACTGATCAGCCTGCTCGACGACCCGGGGAAGACCGCCAAGAAGATTCGATCCGCGGTCACCGACAGTGAGCGCGACATTCGCTTCGACCGCGAGAGCAAGCCGGGGGTGTCGAACCTACTGACCATCCAGTCCGCCGTCACCGGTGTCGGTGTCGACGAGCTGGTTGCCGGCTACGCCGGGCGCGGCTACGGCGATCTGAAGGCCGACACCGCGGAGGCCGTCGTCGCGTTCGTCACCCCGATCAAGGCCAGTGTCGACGAAATGCTGGCCGACCCTGCCGAATTGGAGTCCATCCTGGCTGCCGGCGCCGAGCGGGCAAACGAGGTGTCTGCGACGACGCTGCAGCGGGTATACGACCGGTTAGGGTTGCTCAGGAGACGTCCCTAACACCAGGAGGCCGGCGTGACCGAACCGGCCGAACCGGGCGTCATGGACCGGCTCAGGACGCGATTCCCGTGGTTCGACCGGGTCATGCTAGCGCAGGAACGCTACAACGACAGCAAGGGCGACTTCTACGCCGCGGGCATCACCTACTTCACCATCTTCGCGCTGTTTCCGCTCCTCATGGTGGGTTTCGCGGTGGGCGGGTTCGTGCTCGCCAGCAGGCCGGAACTGCTCGCCGAACTCGAGACGAAGATCAGGGGCGCCGTATCCGGTGATCTGGGGCAGCAACTCGTCAACCTGATGGATTCGGCGATCGACTCACGCACCTCGGTCGGCGTCATCGGCTTGGCCACCGCGGCGTGGGCCGGACTCGGCTGGATGGCCAACCTGCGCGAGGCGTTGAGTCAGATGTGGGGCCTGCAGCGAGGTGAGCCACCGGGTTTCGTCAAGGCCAAGCTCTCGGATCTGGTGGCGCTGCTGTCGGCCTTCGCGGCGATCGTCATCACCGTCGGGCTCACCGCGCTGGGCAACGGAACGGTGATGCGCAGGATCCTCGAATGGTTCGGCGTCCCGGACTTCTTCGCCCTTGGCGTGCTGTTGCGGATCGCCACGTTGATCGCGTCTCTCGGTATCTCGTGGCTTCTGTTCACCTGGGTCATCGCCCGGTTGCCGAGGGAGTCGGTGACGCTCCGGAGCGCTGCGCGCGCCGGGTTGCTCGCCGCGGTGGCGTTCGAGGTCTTCAAACTCGTCGCGTCGGTGTACCTCTCGTCGGTCGTGCAGGGACCGGCGGGCGCGACGTTCGGCCCCGTGCTCGGCTTGATGGTGTTCGCCTACATCACCGCGCGGCTGATTCTCTTCGCGACGGCATGGGCGGCGACCTCGCCGGAGAGTCTCGCGGCGGCCCCCGTCGGACCACCCGACCCGGCCGAGATCACCACCAGGGTCGAGGTGCGCGAAGGGATCGGCATCGGTGGGGCGATCGCCGCAGCCGGGGTGGGGGCGCTTGGGGCGCTTGGTCTTTCGCGCCTGACCAACCGGCGTTGACTAGCGGGGCGTGGGCCGTCGGTTGAGCGACCTGGCGGCCATGATGAGGGCGAACACGATGATCGAACCGACCACGCCGACTCCCACCCGGACCGGCACGGCATCGGCCGTCGGCAACTGCGTGGATGCCACGTCCTGGGCCGGTACCTTGTCGCCGATGGGATTGGCGTCCCTGGCGATCAGGGACGGGTCGGGCTCGATCAGCGTGCCGACCTTGGTGCCGGGTGCGGTGGCGAAGCCGTAGTCGAGTAGGTGGGCAGCCTGCTCCCACGGCGCGATCGGCAGGCGGGTGCCGTGCAGCATCACCACGAACAACCGTCGTCCGTCGTGGTCGGCCGCACCGACGAAGGTCTGGCCCGCGTCGTCGGTGTATCCGGTCTTGCCACCAAGGGCACCCGGGTAGTTGTAGAGCAGCTGATTGTCGTTCTCGAGTTGGTAACCGGGACTGTCCTGGCCGCCGTCGCGGGCGGGATGGCCGGGGAAGTCGTAGGTCTTGGTCGATACGACGTTGGCGAACACCTTGTTCTGCCAGGCGTAGCGGTAGAACAAGCCCAGGTCGTATGCCGACGTGCTCATGCCTGGACCGTCGAGGCCCGACGGCGTCGCGGCACGCGTGTCCCGGCCGCCGAGTTTCTGGGCCAAATCGTTGATCTTCTGCAGCGCCGTGTCCATACCGCCCAATTGCACCGCGAGCGCATGTGCCGCGTCATTGCCCGAGTGCATGAGCAGGCCGTGGAGTAGATCGCCGACGGTGTACTTGCCGCCCTCGTCGACGCCGACGCGGGTGCCTTCGGCGGCGGCGTCGTCCTTGGTCCCGATGACCTGCTTGCCGGTCGGCAGCTCCTTCAGCGCCTGCATCGCGACCAGTACCTTGATGATGCTGGCGGGACGGTGCCTACCGTGGGGATCCCGCGCCGCGATGACGTCACCGCTGTCGAGGTCTCCGACGAGCCACGCCTCGGCGGAGACGTCGTCGGGCACCGGCGGGGTGCCGGGTGCGGTGATGATGCCGCACCCGGAGAGCGCGTCACCGCCGAGCGGCTTGGCCGGCACGGGCATCGGCTGCGGCGGATCACCCGCCTCCGGGACCTCCGAGGAGTCGACGGCGGGTGGTGTGGCGACCCGATACGGGCAGGCGTCGTCGGCTTGTGCCGACGGAGACCCGGCCAGCGCGGGTGCGGTCATCAAGGCCGCTGCGGCCACGAGGCACGCGACGCGGTGCACGATTGATCCAGTGGTAGCCATCGTGTCTGAAGACTAGGAGACCGACGACCGCCTTCGGGGTTGCCACGCTGTTGCCAAAGTGACGGATGCTACCGATGTGACGAGGATGTCCCGGCCGGCGAGCCGGCCGGGACGTGACTACATGCGTCGCCCGGCTTCGCCCAGCACGCCGTGCAGGATCTCGTAGATCGCGTCGAACTCCTTCTGGCCGCTGATCAGCGGGGGAGCCAACTGGACGACTGGGTCGCCACGATCGTCGGCGCGGCAGTACAGCCCGGCCTCGAACAGTGCCGGGGTGAGATACCCGCGGAGCAGGCGCTCGCACTCGTCGTCGTTGAAGGTTTCCTTCGTGGTCTTGTCCTTCACCAGCTCGATGCCGTAGAAGAAGCCCTCGCCACGGACGTCGCCGACGATCGGCAGGTCGTACAGCTTCTCCAGGGTGGCCTTGAACGCGGGCGCCATCTGCTTGACGTGGTCGTTGATGCCTTCGCGCTCGAAGATGTCGAGGTTGGCCAGGGCCACGGCCGACGACACCGGGTGTCCGCCGAAGGTGTAGCCGTGTCCGAACACCGTCGACCCGTCGTTGAACGGCTCGAACAGCCGGTCGCTGGCGATCATCGCGCCGATCGGTGAGTAGCCCGACGTGAGCCCCTTGGCACAGGTGATGATGTCGGGGACGTACCCGAAGTCGTCGCAGGCGAACATCGACCCGATGCGGCCGTACGCGCAGATCACCTCGTCGGAGACCAGCAGCACGTCGTACTCGTCGCAGATCTCGCGGACCCGCTCGAAGTATCCGGGCGGCGGCGGGAAGCAGCCGCCCGCGTTCTGCACCGGCTCCAGGAACACCGCGGCAACGGTGTCGGGACCCTCGAACTCGATGGCCTCGGCGATGCGGTCGGCGCAGTAGCGTCCCCACGCCTTGGGGTCGGTGCTGAACTGCTCGGGAGCCCGGTAGAAGTTGGTGTTGGGGACGCGGAAGCCGCCAGGGGTCGGCGGATCGAACGGCGCCTTGAACGTCGGGATGCCGGTGATGGCCAGCGCTCCCTGCGGCGTGCCGTGGTAGGCGATGGACCGCGAGATCACCTTGTACTTGCCCGGCTTGCCGGTCAGCTTGAAGTACTGCTTGGCCAGCTTCCAGGCACTTTCCACCGCCTCGCCGCCGCCGGTGGTGAAGAACACTCTGTTCAGGTCACCCGGTGCGTAATTCGCGATGCGCTCGGACAGTTCGATCGCCGTCGGTGTCGCGAAGGACCACAGCGGGAAGAACGCCAGGGTCTCGGCCTGCTTGGCCGCGGCCTCCGCCAGCTCGGCACGACCGTGGCCCACCTGCACCACGAAGAGGCCGGACAGGCCGTCGATGAACTGCTTGCCCTCACTGTCCCAGATGTGCACGCCCTCGCCGCGGGTGATGATCGGCGGAGTGATGTCGTCGCCGTGGCGGGCGAAGTGCCCCCACAGGTGGCGCTTGGCCTTCGCGCCCAGGTCGGTCGATACGGTCGGATCTGAATCGATGAGTGTCATCTAGTACCCCAATTGTATTGCTGTTTGACGAGTTTGAGATAAACCAAGGTTTCGGTGGATATCACTCCCGGGACGGCGCGGATCTTGGTGTTGAGTAGGTCGAGGAGGTCGCCGTCGTCTTCGCAGACCACTTCGACGATGGCGTCGAACGTCCCTGCGGTGAGCACCACGTAGTCGACGGCGTCGATCGCGGCCAGCTTGTCGCCGATCTTGGTGGTGTCGCCGGCGCAGCGGATGCCGATCATCGCCTGGCGGGCGAAGCCGAGTTGCATCGGGTCGGTGACGGCGACGATCTGCATCACGCCCGCGTCGACCATGCGCTGGACGCGTTGACGAACCGCCGCCTCGGACAGCCCGACAGCCTTGCCGATTCCGGCATAGGACCGCCTGCCGTCGGACTGCAACTTCTCGATGATCGCCTTGGAGAGCTCGTCGAGTTGGAAGGCCGCACCGGGTCGGGAATGGTTTATCCGCAAGGAGACAGCTTGAAGGCCGGGCGATGCATCCTGGTCGGCCATGACGATGATTGTGCACGGAATCAGTCGTTACAGGCAACCAACGCCATGAAATCGTTCGTTCCGCAGGTTCGTCACGGGGGGAATGCGTAGGCAGGGATTCATGGGTCGGCTAGCGTGAAACCCATGACGATCGCGAGCAGCTGGATCGACGGCGCCGAGGTGATCACCGGCGGTGGCATGCATCAGGTGGTCGATCCGGCCACCGGAAACGTGGTTGCCGATTGCGCCCTGGCGACCCCCGACGACGTCGACGCGGCCGTGGCGTCGGCGCGCGCGGCGCTGCCGGGCTGGGCGGGCGCCACCCCGGCGGAGCGGTCGGGCGTGTTGGCCAAGCTGGCCCAGCTGGCCGGTGAGCACGCCGACGCCTTGGTGGCCGAGGAAGTCAGTCAGACGGGCAAGCCCGTCCGGCTGGCACGGGAATTCGACGTTCCCGGCAGCGTGGACAACATCGACTTCTTCGCCGGGGCCGCTCGTCACCTGGAGGGCAAGGCCTCGGCCGAGTACTCGGCCGACCACACGTCGAGCATTCGCCGTGACGCCATCGGCGTGGTCGCCACCATCACGCCGTGGAATTATCCGCTGCAGATGGCGGTGTGGAAGGTGCTTCCCGCGCTGGCCGCGGGCTGCAGCGTGGTGATCAAGCCCGCCGAGGTGACGCCGCTGACCACGCTCACGCTGGCCCGGTTGGCCACCGAGGCGGGACTGCCCGACGGCGTGCTCAACGTCGTCACCGGTGCGGGCGGTGACGTCGGCACGGCGCTCGCCGGGCACCGCGGCGTGGACCTGGTGACCTTCACCGGCTCGACGGCGGTGGGGCGCAGAGTGATGGCGGCTGCGGCTCAGCACGGCCACCGCACCCAGCTCGAGCTCGGCGGCAAGGCTCCGTTCCTGGTGTTCGACGACGCCGACCTCGACGCCGCCATCGAGGGTGCGGTCGCCGCGTCGCTGATCAACAGCGGGCAGGACTGTACGGCGGCGACGCGGGCCATCGTCGCCCGCGAGGTGTACGACGACTTCGTGGCGGGCGTCGGCGAACTGATGGGCAAGGTCGTCATCGGCGACCCCCACGACCCGGACACCGACCTCGGTCCGTTGATCACGGCGGCGCACCGGGCCAAGGTCGCGGGCATGGTGGACCGTGCGCCCCGTGAGGGCGGCCGGCTCGTGACCGGCGGCACCGCCGGTGACCTCGCCGGTTCGTTCTACCGGCCGACGCTGATCGCGGACGTCGACGAGCGTTCCGAGGTGTACCGCCACGAGATCTTCGGTCCGGTGCTGGTGGCGCGGTCCTTCACCGACGACGACGACGGCATCCGGCAGGCCAACGACACCGACTACGGTTTGGCCGCTTCGGCGTGGACGCGTGACGTGTACCGCGCGCAGCGCGCGTCCCGCGAGATCAACGCCGGCTGCGTGTGGATCAACGACCACATCCCCATCATCAGCGAGATGCCGCACGGCGGCGTCGGTGCATCGGGTTTCGGCAAGGACATGAGCGACTACTCGTTCGAGGAATACCTCACCATCAAGCACGTGATGAGCGACATCACCGCCAAGGCCGAAAAGGATTGGCACCGGATCATATTCAGGAAGCGCAGCGGAGCTGAATCATGATCGAAGTCACGAAGCGCTGACCCCGTGACGGTTCCCGCCCCGCTGGTATTGCGCGACGTCGCCGATGACGACTGGGCCGGGGTGGCACTGCTCGCCGCCACCAGCTACGGCTCGTTCTGGCACCCGGAGACGATCGCGGCCTGGCGCACGATGATGGCACCCGGCAGCTCCGTGGTGGTCTGCGACGGGGACGACGTGGTGGCGATGGCGCACTTCGTCGAGATGACGTTGACCGTGCCCGGCGGCGCGATCCTGCCCGTCGCCGGAATCACCTGGGTGGCCGTCGCGCCGACCCACCGCAGGCGTGGACTGTTGCGCGCCATGTTCGCCGAGCTGCACGACCGCTTCGCCGAGGCGGCCCATCCGATCGCCGCGTTGACGGCGACGGAGGGTGGCATCTACGGGCGCTTCGGATATGGTCCGGCCACGATCGAGACGGAACTGACCCTCGACCGGCGCTTCGCCCGCTTCCACCGGGACGCCCCTGATCCCGGTGGGGTGCGGGTGGTCCGGCCCGGTGAGTACCGCGACGAATTCGCCGAGATCTACGACCGGTACCGCACCCGCACACCCGGCGGGTTGAAGCGGCCCGTCGCACTCTGGGACGATCTGCTCGCCGACCGGGCGGATTCGCGACGGGGCGGGTCGCCATGGTGCTCGTTCCTGCACGCGGACGGGTACCTGCTCTACCGGTCTCATCGGGGTGAGTCAAGAACCGTTCGGGTGGAGGAATTCACGGCGGCCACCCCGGCCGCACACGCTGCGCTGTGGCGGGCACTGCTGGGTCTCGACCTCGTCGAGACGATCACCGTGTCCAGTCATCCCGCCGACCCGCTGCCCTACCTGTTGACCGATTCGCGGCTGGTGCGCACCACGGCATCCGAGGACGCGCTGTGGCTGCGGATCATGGACGTGCCCGTGGCACTCGAAGCCCGTTCGTATGACGCCGATCTCGACACCGTGATCGAGCTCGGCGACGGCTTCCGTTGCGACGGAGGGCGGTTCACCTTGGAGATCCGCAACGGTCGCGCCCGGTGCGCGCCGACCGAGCGGGTCCCCGAGTTCGTGATGGATCTCGACGTGTTGGGCAGCATGTATCTCGGTGGGCACGCAGCGCGCACGCTGGCCGCGGCCCACCGCCTTCGCGGCGGCGAACCACGGGCCCTCGGCCGGTTGGACGCGGCCTTCCGCAGCGAGGTGCCGGCACGGCTCGGGTTTCACTTCTGAGCGTCGCGCCGTCCGTCGTCCATCACGACGATGACAGAATCGACGCGTGAAGTACGGCCAGGGTTGGCGTCCCGCCGTCGTCGACTGGTCGTCGACGCGGGGCCGGATCCTGCTCGCGGCATCGGCGTTGTTCGCCCAGCGGGGGTACTTCGGCACCTCGACCCGTGACATCGCCGATGCGGTCGACATCCGACAGCCGTCGCTGTTTCACCACTTCGGCGCCAAGCACGTGATCTTCCGGACCCTGGTCGAGCTGGACCTCGGTCCCTCGATCGATCGCATCAGCCGCCGCCTCGAGGAGGACTCGACGTGGGGGGAGAAGCTGCACCTGGCGATCGCCTCTGACGTGCGGGAGGTCCTGATCCAGCCGTTCGACGCCCGCGGCCTGTACCAGGACGCGGTGCTCGGACTGGACGAGTTCACCGACGAGCGGGAAGGCATCGCGCTGTTCCACGAGCTGGTCGAGAGCGTCATCACCCGAGGGCGGGAGGCCGGCGAGTTCGTCGAGTTCGAGCCGAGCTTCGTCCAGCGGGCGGTCAACGGCGTGCTGTTCGAGACGCTTCGCGAGCAGGGTGGCCCCGGCGGCCGAATCCGCGAACGACGGCCACTGCAGGCCGCCGACTTCCTGTTGCGAGCACTGCTCGTCGACGCGACCGCGCTCGACGACATCCGGGCGGTCACCGTGCGCCGGCTGCGCGAACTCGCGGTGGCGGCGGCCAGCTGAGTACGGCAGTGCTGGATGTCCCCACCGGGGATCGGCGGTGGACGTGCGATGAATTTCGCCGAAAAGATGCCTATCGACCGATAGTCGCCTATCGTTCGATAGGCAGCGACCGGCGGATTCCAGCGAAGCCCCGGCCAGTCGCAATGACTCGTGGAGGAACCGTGAAGAAGATCGCCATCACAGGTGTCGTTGCGGGCGCGTGCTCGCTGGTGCTTGCGCTGTCCGGATGTTCGTCGTCGGACGGCGCGGCGCCGGCGGCATCGGGCCCGCCGAAGCTTGCGCCGCCGGCCGTGCTCCAAGCCGGCACGCTGAAGATCTGTGCGCCCAACGACGGCACCCCGCCCAACGTGTACCACGACGAGACCGGTGCGCTCGTCGGCAGCGAAGTCGACCTCGGCAAGGCGTTCGCCGCCAATCTCGGACTCAAGCCCGACTTCGTCGAATCGGCCTTCGCCGCCGTGATCCCGACCCTGCAGGCCAAGCAGTGCGACGTCATCATGGCGCAGCTCTACATCAAGCCCGAACGCGAGAAGGTCGTCGACTTCGTGCCCTACGTGCTCTCCGGCACCGGCATCGCCGTGGCCAAGCAGCATCCCGCCGACATCACCGGCATGAACGACACCCTCTGCGGCAAGAAGGTGATGGTCGCCGTCGGCACCACCGCCGAGTCCCTCTCCCAGGATCAATCCGACAAGTGTACGGCCGCAGGCAAACCGGCGATCGACATCAATCGCAACAATCACGCCGACGTGTCGATTCAACAGGTGCAGAACGGACAGATGGACGCCTATCTCGACACCGCGGAGACGCTCGGTTACTACGCGACCAAGACCGGGGCGCAGATTCAGATGGCCGGCCAGCCGTTCGGCACCATCCAGATCGGTGCGGCCACGCTGAAGGGAAACACCGCGTTGCACGACGGGATCGCCGCGGCGCTGAAAGAACTCGAGGGCAACGGCACCTACGCCAAGATCCTGGGCACCTGGGGACAATCCGACCTCTCGATCCAGAAGTGATCGGAGCACGGGATGCGATTCGACTGGAACTTCTTCTGGAAGGCATTGTTCACCCCGAGCGGTCCGTTTCTCGACGGGCTGGTGCTGACCATCGCCATCTCGATCGTCGCGATGGTGCTCGCCATCGTCTTCGGGTTGATCGTGGCCTTGATGCGACGCTCGCCCTACGCCGTACTCCGCTGGTGTGCCGGCATCTACATCTGGGTGATCCGCGGGACGCCGCTGCTGGTGCAATTGGTGCTCATCTACACCGGATTGGCCGCGGTGGGCCTGTACCAGTTCAGCGACGTGTCACTGCTGGGTCTGACGGTGAAGGCGGCGGTCCAGGCCGCCATCATCGGGTTGACGATCAATGAGAGCGCCTACATCGCCGAAATCGTCCGCGCCGGATTGGATTCGGTGCCCAAGGGGCAATTCGAGGCGGCCGCGTCGCTGGGCATGAAGCCGGGAAAGGTGATGCGCTGGATCATCGTGCCGCAGGCGCTGCGCGTCATGGTGCCGCCGCTCGGCAACTCGTTCAACGGCATGATGAAGACCACCTCGGTGCTGTCGGTCATCGGGGTCAGCGAGATGTTCCTCGTCACGCAGTCGATCAGCTCCTACACCTTCCACACCTTCGAGATTTTCATCGTGGCCGCCATCTACTACCTCGCGCTGACCACCATCTGGACGTTCATCCAGGCCGACATCGAGAACAGGTTGGCCCGCCAGCTCGGGATCGCGCAACCGATCCGGATCACGCAGCGGCTCCTCGGAGCGCGTCGTGCGGCGCCCGAGCTGGTGTCGCAGGGATGAGGACGACGATGAATACAACGGGTTCCACGACGAATGCCGCCGCCCAGGCGTCCACCGCGCCGATCGTCTCGGTCCGTGGGGCATCGTGCACACTCGGTGGCCGCAAGGTGCTCGACGACGTCTCGCTCGACGTCATGCGGGGTCAGGTCGTGGTGCTCGTCGGCCCGTCGGGGGCGGGCAAGACCACCCTCCTGCGGTCGCTGAATCACCTGGAGTCGGTCGACAGCGGCGAGATCCTGATCGCGGGAGTTCCGATCGGCCATCGCGACCTCACCAGCGGCAAGAAGGTCAGCACCAGCGAGCTGGCCATGCGACGTCGCGAGATCGGCTTCGTCTTCCAGCATTTCAACCTGTTCCCCCACATGACGGCGGCCGAGAACGTGTGGAACGCCCCGGTGCGGGTGCTTGGCACGGCGAAGGACGTGGCCCGCCGTGACGCCCTTGCCCTGCTGGAGCGGGTGGGTCTCGCCGACAAGGCCGACGCGCGGCCCAGCCAGCTGTCGGGGGGCCAGCAGCAACGCGTCGCGATTGCGCGGGCACTCGCAATGCGTCCCAAGGTCATGCTCTTCGACGAGCCGACGAGCGCGCTGGACGTCGAGATGGTCGGTGAGGTGCTGGCCGTCATGCGGGAACTGGCGCACGAGGACATGACCATGCTCGTCGTCACCCACGAGATGCGGTTCGCGCGAGAGGTCGCCGATCGCATCGTGGTGATGGACGCGGGCAGGATCATCGAGGACGCGCCGCCCGAGCAACTGTTCGGGAACCCGCAACACGAGCGGACCAAGGCATTCCTGTCCGCCATCGACTGAGGGGTAGTGCCCGCCTTCGTCATCGACCACGAGAATCACGAGAATCAAGGGAAGAATCTGACCGTGCCCATTGACCCATCGTCGCGTTCGTTCACCGGATCGCTGGCGAGCCCGCACGCCCTGGCCACGGAGGCCGGGATGCGGGCCTACCGCGATGGCGGCAACGCGATCGACGCGGCGATCGCCGCCGCCGCCGTGCTGACCGTCGTCTATCCCCACAACGTCGCGCTCGGCGGCGATCTGATCGCCCTGGTCCGTACGCCGGACGGCACGGTGCGGTGCATCAACGCCTCCGGTTGGGCAGGCGCCGCCGCCGACGCCGCAGGTCTGAGGGCACGACATGGGACCACGCTTCCCGCCCGCGGCGCGGATGCCGTCACCGTGCCCGGTGGCGTCCGCGGCTGGGAAGTATTGCGCGAGTTCGGCGCCCGGCTCAGCTGGGATCGCAGCCTGGCTCCCGCCGAGGCCACGGCGCGCGATGGCGCGCCGGTGGCACCGTCCCTGGCGGCGCACATCGCCGATGCGGAGAACGCCGACCTCTACGGCGCTGCGGACTTCGACCGGGTGTTCCGCCCACAGGGTCGGAACCTGCGGACGGGTGATGCGTTGATCCAGCCTGCGCTCGCGGACACCTTCGCGACGCTGCGCCAGAAGGGGTCGACCGAGTTCTACGACGGGGCACTTGCCGAACGCACGGTCGCCTACCTGCGGTCGCACGGCTCGGCCCTGGCGCTCGAGGACTTCGCCGCGTTCCGGCCCGAGACGACCGACCCGATCTCGGCCGACTTCGGCGGTCTGACGGTGCTCACCAGCCCGCCCAATACGCACGGCTTTCTGCTGCTGCGCGCCCTGCGAGCCGTCGGTCAACTCGACATCCGCCACCCGCTGGAGGATGGCTTCGGCGCCCTGATGCGGGTCTTCCACGGTGGCAACGCCTTGCGCACCACGTTCCTCGGCGATCCGCGGCACGCCGCGATCGACGTCAACGCGCTCGTCGAAGGCGGCCTCGAGGAACCGGGCGTACTCGGGGAAGGGCAGCCCGGTTCTCCGCTGGTGGCGCACGGTGACACCGTCGGGGTCGCCGCCGCGGACGGCGACGGCTATGCGGTGTCGTTGATCCAGAGCGTGTACCACGCCTTCGGCTCCGGGCTGATCGACCCGAAGACCGGTGTGCTCTTCCACAACCGCGGCACGAGCTTCTCGCTCGACGGGGCCTCGCCCAACGTCGTCGCGCCCCGCAAGAGGCCTGCGCACACACTGATGCCGGTGATCACCACTCGCGACGGTGCGGTGCGGCACGTGCTGGCCACGATGGGCGGGCAGGGGCAGCCGCAGATCCTGGCGCAGGTGCTGTTGCATGCCACCAGCGGTGCCGGCGTCGCGGCGGCGGTGAGTGCTCCCCGCGCCGTGGTCGGACTCCAGGTCGACGGTGCGACATCCGATTCGGTGACCATCGAAACCGATGCACCCGTGGCGGCCGTGCAGTCGATCGTCGCCGCCGGACTGGTGGAGACTCGGGTGGCGCCGAACTCCGAGGCGCTGGGCCATGCGAACGCCGTCTTCATCGACGCAGGGGGGTCGATGACCGCCGCCGCGGACCCGCGCTCCGACGGCGCCGCCGTGGTGGCGCAGTTCCTCCGCGCGGCGGCGTCGTAGGCTAGCGGCCGGCGACGACGTCGGCGAGCCGGGCCAGGGGAGAGGTCGTGGCCCGGCCCCCGAACTCGGCCCGGTCGGCGGCCCGATAGGCGGCGTAGATGCCCTGGACGGCAAGCCATCTCAGAGGTTCGGGTTCCCACTTCCTGGACCGGTGGCCGCTCCACGGCAGGCGGGTCAGCTCGGTGTGGTGGCCGAGGACCAGATCGCGCAGCGTGCGCCCGGCCAGGTTCGTGGCGGTGACTCCGGTGCCGACGTAACCGCCCGCCCAACCCAGCCCACTGGATCGGTCCAGTCCCACCGTCGCAGACCAGTCGCGAGGTACGCCGAGCACCCCCGCCCAGGCGTGGTCGATGGGCACGGAGGCCGCGGCGGGGAAGAAGCGCCGCAGCAGCGCGGTGAGGGTCTCGATCGCAGCCTGCTGGGTGGCCCCGTCGGTGTCCACCTTCGACCCGTACCGGTAGGGCACGCCGCGGCCGCCGAAGGCGATGCGGTCGTCGGCGGTGCGCTGCGCGTACATGTACACGTGCGCGAAATCACCGAGCGTTTCCCTTTCGCGCCAACCGATCTCGTCCCACACGTTTGCCGGGAGCGGTTCGGTGACGATCATCGACGAGTTCATCGGCAGCCAGGTTCGGTGCTCGGAGCGGAGATTGGCGGTGAAGCCCTCGGTCGTGCGCAGCACGTACTCGGCACGGACCGTGCCGTGGTCGGTGGCCACGACACCCGGCCGGATCTCGGTGACCGTGGTTCCCTCGTAGATGTCGACGCCCAGGTTCTCGATCGCGACGGACAGACCGCGCGCGAGTTTGGCCGGGTGGATACGGGCACAGTGGGGGTGCCAGATGCCACCGAGGGTGCCTGCGACGCCGACGCGCGCGACGCTTTCCCGGGCCGACAGCAGGACCGCGTCGACCCCGGGGAAGTCGGCGTCCGCCTCGGCGACGGCCCGCAACCGGGCAAGTTGGGCGGGGGTGTAGGCGACGTTCAGTTCACCGCCCTTGACGATGTCGGCGTCGATGCCCTCGGAGGCGGCGGTCGCGATCACTTCGTCGACGGTGTCGTTGAGCGCGCGCTGGTGGTCGATCGCCGCTTGCCTACCGTGGGCCTGGGCGTATCGCTCGCGCCCACCGGTCAACTCGTGGGTCAGCCACCCGCCGTTGCGGCCCGACGCCCCGAAGCCTGCGAACCTGCTCTCCAGGATGGCGATCCGGAGGTCGGGTTGCGCCTTCTTGAGGTAGTACGCCGTCCACATGCCGGTGTAGCCGGCACCGACGATGGCGACGTCCACCTCGAGGGGTCCGCTCAGCCCCGGACGCACCTCGGGCATGCCGATCTGTTTCCACCAGAACGATATTCCGCCGTTGGCGGTCACGATGGTTCTCCCTCGGCTCTCCGAATCGGCGCCTGTCGCCAGGCAGGGCGATGCGTCCCTTATAGTGCACGAAATCGGTTGTTCGTGGCAATTCTTCCGGCGGAATCCGTGGATTGGTCGCCATATCCCCAGGGAATCCGTGGCAGATTGGCGCTACCCGCCGCGCTTCCGTGTTGCCTTGGCGATCAGCTCCCTGACCTCTTCGAGGTGCAGCATCATCGCCTGCTGGGCCGCCAGCGGATCGTGGTCGCGCACCGCGTCGTAGATGCGGTGGTGACCGCGCGTCGAGATCCGCCTGCCGAGCCGGGTGGCATGCGAATGCTGACGCACGTCGTGCGTCCATTCGCTACTGCGCGCCTGCAGTGACTCGAGCATGGGATTTTGTGCCGCGCGCGCGAGCAACGTGTGGAACTCGACGTCCAAGCGCAACGACTCGGCCTGGAGCAGGTTCTCGCCCGACTTGTCCAGGACGTCGCTGAGCTGCAAAAGATTGGAGGCGGTCGCCCGGCTGGCGGCCAGCGCGGCGATGGACGGCTCGATGATCTCCCGCAACTCGGCGGCGTGGGCAGCCGAGGCGTCCTCGACGGCAAGGCTGCGGAAGTCATCCGAAACACCCTGGGCAGCAAGTACCGTCGTGCCGCGCCCCGGCCGGCGCTCGATCAGGCGCTTGCGCTCCAACTCGTGCATGGCCTCCCGAAGTGTCGAGCGGGACACGTCGAAGGTCTCGGCCATCTCCCGTTCCGACGGCAGCCGCGAGCCGGCGATCAATTCGTTGGTGGCGATCAGCCGCTCGAAATGCGCCGCGAGCACCACGGGCATGTTCTGTCCACGACGCGGCACCCGGAACTCGGCCATCGGCACATCATAGCCAGGCGCACCGCACGAGTCGGTGCCATTACGCCATGTAAACGATGATCGATCTACGTAAACCCTTGGTAAATCAACCTCTCTCAGGTGTCGCAAGCCGTTCGAGAGCCCTACCGTCGGCACCGTCACTTGGTCGGACCATCCGGCCAATCAGGAGGGATCTGCCCATGACTTCACGAGCCGTGCGGACACTCGTCGCCGCGCTGTGCGCCGCCACCGCCGCCCTGGCCGGATGCTCCACGGACCAGTCCCCGGCGCCGTCGGCGAGCGCCGACTACGCCGACATCGCCACGTCGCCGGCGTGCACCAAACTCCGACAGGACCATCCCGCCCTGGCCGGCAAGACGATGCGCAATGCGATCAATCCCTACACGCCCGGATACGAGACCGTCGATCCCAACGACCCGGGCAAGTACCAGGGGTTCGACGTCGACCTGGGCAACGCGATCGGCGCCTGCCTGGGCTTCACGGTCGGCTACGTGCCGGTCGGCTTCTCCGAGCTCGTCCCGACGGTGGCCGGCGGACGCGCCGACTGGATCCTGTCCAACCTGTATGCCACCAAGGAACGCGCCCAGGGCGGCGTCGACTTCGTCAGCTACTCGAAGGTCTTCGACGGCATCCTGGTGACCACCGGCAATCCCAAGAAGATCACCGGTATCGACCCGTCGATGTGCGGCCAAACCGTTGCTCTGAACAAGGGTTACGTCGAGGTGCCGCTAATCCAGGCGATGGGGACGACGTGCCAGGCGCAGGGTAAGCCCAGCCCGACGATCAGTCTGTTCGACAACAGCTCCGACTGCGTGCAGGCGATCCTCGCCGGTCGGGCCGACGCCTACATGAACGACGTCAACACCGTCAAGCGCTACATCGCCGCACATCCAAGCGAGCTGGCGTCGGCCGACACGGTCAAGCTCGACTACACCATCGGCATCGGCGTCCCGAAGGACAACCACGATCTGCGCGACGCCGTCGTCGGCGCGGTGACCGAGATCCAATCCGCCGGGCTGCAGGCCAAGCTCGCCACCAAATGGAAGCTCGACGAGAACGCGGTGGCCCAACCGACCGTGCTCAGTGCCGACTGATGGACAAGTTCGCGCACTACCTGACCACCGGCTGGCTGCTCGACGGCATCGTCTTCACCCTGCAGCTGACGGTGTACGGCTTCGCCGGCGGCCTGGTGCTCGGGTTGGCGCTCGCGCTGGCCCAATTGACCCGGTTCAAGCCGCTGACGGTCGTGGCCCGCGCCTATGTGGTGGTCTACCGCGGCACCCCACTGATCCTGCAGATGGTGTTCGTGTTCACCGCGCTGCCGCACGTGGGGATCTCGTTTCCGCCCCTGATGGCCGCCTCGGTGGCACTGGCCATGAACGAGGCGGCGTTCTTCGCGGAGATCTTCCGTTCCGGGGTGCGCGGCGTCGACCCCGGTCAGCTGGCGGCCGCGCGGGCGCTGGGGCTGGTCCCCAAGGTGGTGGCGCAGCGAATTGTCGTGCCGCAGGTCGCGAGGACGTCCGTCCCCGCGCTCGGCAACGAGGCGATCGCGACGATGAAGAACTCCGCGTTGGCCTCCATCATCGCGGTACCCGAGTTGACCTTGCGGACACAGCAGTTGACGTCGGCAACCTTCGACTACTTCTCCGTCTACTTCGCCACCGGCGCGATGTACCTCGCGTTGACGGGCGCGCTGACCGTGGTGCAGCTGCTCACCGAGGACGCGCTCAACCTCGACCGCCGCCACCGGCGGTCTGTCCTGTCGCGGCTGGTACCACTGCCGCGTGGCGGACCGCGGCCGGCCTCACCCCGCGACACCGCAGCGGGCGGGGTGCTCGACGCCTCCGTCGACCGTCGCATCGGTCAAGAATTGATCCGGTTGACCGGTGTGCGCAAGGCGTTCGGCGAGCACACCATCTTCGACGGCGTGGACCTGAGCATCCGCTCGGGTGAGGTGGTCGCGTTGCTGGGCCCGAGCGGCTCGGGCAAGAGCACGCTGCTGCAGCTGATCAACGGACTGGTGGCCGTCGACGACGGCACGATCACGGTCGACGGCGCTCGGATTGGATGCGACGAGCGAGGACGGCCCCTCTCGGAGCGCCGGGCCGCCGAACAGCGGCAACGGCTCGGCATCGGGATGGTCTTTCAGCACTTCAACCTGTTCAGCCACTTGTCGGCGCGGGCCAACGTCGCCGGACCGCCGAACTGGACGGGAACACCCAAGCCGGCAGCCGAGGCCGTCGCCGACGGATTGTTGGCACGGGTGGGGATGGCACCACGGGCCGACGCGCTGCCGCGGCAGCTCTCCGGCGGCCAGCAGCAACGGGTCGGCATCGCCCGGGCGTTGGCACTGCGCCCGCGGGTGCTGCTCCTCGACGAGCCCACCAGCGCGCTGGATCCAGAACTCGTCGCCGGCGTGCTCGACGTCATTCGTGGCCTCGCCTACCGGCAGGGCCTGACGATGGTCATCGCCACCCACCAGCTTGGCTTCGCCAGCGAAATCGCCGACCGGGTGGTGTTCATGGCCGACGGCGCCATCGTCGAAGAAGGGCCCGCCGCTGATGTAATCGGTTCGCCCGCAAACGAAGTCACCCGTCGATTCATGAACGCCATGCGCGCGGCGGAAGTCTAGAAGGAGTTCACCATGCCACCTGTTTCCTCGGCCACCTCGGCCCGCACTGTGCTGCAGTCGGGGTCTGGCCCACTGCCCGGCCGGCACTACCTGCCGTCGCGGCCCGACGAGGTGCACTGGGGTTGGCTACCCAACGCCGACTCGGCACCGGTGATCGAAGTCGCCAGCGGCGACACGATCACCATCGACACGGTCAGCCACGAAGGCATCCTCGAGGATCAGGGCCGCGACCCGGTGGCCTTCCTGGCCGACTTCGGCGTCGACAAGGCCGACGTGCTCGCCGACATGATCGCCATCGCGGCGGACGGCCCCCGCCACTTCGTCGACGACGGGCCGCACGTGGTGACGGGCCCCATCGCGGTCAGCGGGGCCCGCGCCGGTGACGTGCTCCGCATCGACGTCGTCGACCTCACCCAGCGCGCCCCGTACGGATTCATCAGCATGCGGCACGGGTTCGGAGCGCTGCCCGACGAACTGCCTGCGCCAGGGATGGCGTACAGCCACTTCTGCGAAGTCGACCCGTCGGGCAGGCGCGGGAGGATCGCCGTCGCAGACCGGTTCCTTCAATTCCCGCTGGCTCCCTTCCTCGGGTTGATGGGGGTGGCCCGCGACACCGTCGAGCCCGTTCCCTCGGTGCCGCCCGGAGACCACGGCGGCAACATGGACGTCAAGCACGCCGTGGCGGGAGCGACCGTGTTCCTGCCGGTACAGGTTGACGGGGCGCTGTTCTACGTCGGTGATCCGCACTTCGCGCAGGGCAACGGCGAAGTGGCGCTGACGGCGCTCGAGGCGCCCCTGCGCGCCACCGTTCGGCTCTCGGTGCTGCGGGCCGACGAGCGGACGCAGGCGATCGGCCCACTCACGTCGCCGATGGTGGAAACGACGTCGCACTGGATCCCCACCGGCATGGACGTCGACCTCGACGAAGCCATGCGCAAGGCCGTCCGCAATGCCGTCGCATTCCTCTCCCAGCGCTTCGCCATCCCCGAACCCGTTGTGTTGGCTTATCTCTCGGCCGCAGCGGACTTCGAGGTGAGCCAGGTGGTCGACGCGGTCAAGGGTGTGCACTGCATGATCGCCAAGAACGACTTCGCGGCCTGGTTCTGACCCGAAGTCGGCAGTAGTCTTCAAGGCGTGACCACCGCGCAGCGGGCCGACGACTTCGAGCGGCTGCGTTCGCACCTGCTTGCCGTGGCCTACCGGCTCACCGGCACGTATGCCGATGCCGAGGACGCGGTGCAGGACACCTGGCTGCGCTGGAATGCCACCGGTGCGGGCCGCGCCGAGATCGCCGATCCCCGGGCGTGGCTCACCACGGTCGTCAGCCGGATCGGGCTGGACCGACTCCGCTCGGCAGCGCACCGGCGCGAAACGTATGTCGGACAGTGGCTTCCCGAGCCCGTGGTCACGGCACTGGACGGGTCGGACCCGCTGGGCGCCGTCGTCGCCGACGAGGACGCGCGCTTCGCCGCGATGGTGGTGCTCGAACGTCTCACCCCGGACCAGCGGGTCGCGTTCGTCCTGCACGACGGCTTCGGCGTGCCGTTCGGTGAGATCGCCGACGTGCTCGGCACCAGCGCGGCAGCGGCTCGGCAACTCGGATCCCGGGCCAGGCGGCTGGTCGCCGACGCGGGCACGCCGGCGCGCGACGCGTCGCACGAAGAAGTGGTCGGAAAGCTGGTGGCAGCCATGGCCGTCGGCGACATGGACGCAGTCGTCGCACTGCTGCACCCGGACGTCACGTTCACCGGTGACTCGAACCGCAAGGCGCCGACGGCCGCCCGCGTCATTCATGGCCCGGACAAGGTGGCCCGCTTCGTCTTCGGCCTAGCCAAGCGCTACGGTCCGAGGTTCTTCGAGACTGCTCAGCTGGCGCGCGTCAACGGTGACCTCGGCGTCGTCACGGCGGGGTTCGAGGCGACCGACGAGTGGCCGTCGATGGCGCCCCACATCCAGGCGTTGACCGTTCGCGACGGGCGGGTCTGCGCGATCTGGGACATCGCCAACCCGGACAAGTTCAGCGGATCGCCACTCGCCGGAGGTTAGGCCGAGTCGTGGGCCGCCCACGGCACGCGGCAGGCGTCACCGGAACTGAAGCCCTGCTCGGTGATCCCCAATGCGGTGTTCATCCGCGCCCGCATGTTCTCGACGCCGATCTGGTAGGTCAGCTCCATGAAGCCCGCGTCACCGAAGCGACGCCGTAGATCGGTCACCTGGTCGTCGGTGACCAGGTGCGGGTCGGTGGTCATGGCGTCGGCGTAGGCGATCGCGGCGCGCTCGTCGTCGTTGAACAGCGACGACGTCGCATAGTCGTCGATGTGCTGGAGCCGCTCGACGTCGAGCCCGTCGAGTCGGATCAGCATCGCGCCGAAGTCGACGCACCACGAGCAGCCGACCGTACGGGCGGTCCAGTACACCGCGAGTTCGCGGACTGCGACGGGCAGCTTCTTCGAGCCCCGTTCCAGCAGCGTCTCGTGCACGGCGTTGGCGACCAGCAGGGGCATGTGGTGCGCACCGACGGCGAACGGCACCGGGACCTCGCCGAAGCGGCGCTTGGCGTAGCGGTACATCAGGCGGGCCGTCAGCGAGGCCTTCTTGGGGGGCAGGGGCTCGATCCGAGGTTGTTGAGCGGTCATACCCCTCAGACGAGAGAGCCCGCCAATGTGTGACACCTCCCCGCCACGCCACCCCCGCGCCACCCCCGCCAACCCCCGCCACCCCACCCCCGCGAGCGTGCGCGTCTGAGGGCGACACGCCGTCGGAATAGCGAACTATCCGCACGCTCACGCGGCGGGCGGCGGATCCGAGTAGTTCTACGGATTCGAACGCGGGCGGGTCGAGGGATTCTCGACGCATGAACTCCTGCACCCCGACGAGCGCGCGCCCTCGCGACGACAGTGCGCGCGACCAATGGGCCCACGGTCTGGCACTGGTGGCGTTGCCGGCGCTCGTCCTCGCCTATGCGTCGACGTTCGTCGTCCTCGGCAGCAGCGACTATGCCTCGAAGTTCGAGAACGGTCGGCTTCCGGCCGATTTTGACGGGTCTGGCGGACGGGAAGCGGCCGTCGTCAGCATCGTCTGCGCCGCGCTGGCGGTCGTGCTCGTCGTCGGCGCGCTGGCGGCCAAGGTCACCAAGGCGACCGCGACGATCACGCTGCTCGTCGTGGTCGCCGTGATCCCGTACGCCCTGCTCGAACTCGTCACGTGGGAGCTGGCGTTCTGACCAAGCGAACGTGCGCGAACTCCCGTTGCCGCGCGGCGTGTCGCCCGCAGACACGCACGCTCGCCAGAAGAGGAGGTCAGCGGGCGAACATCAGTGCGCGCTTGACCTCTTGGATCGCCTTGGTGACCTGGATGCCGCGGGGGCAGGCCTCGGTGCAGTTGAACGTGGTGCGGCAGCGCCATACCCCGTCCACCTCGTTGAGGATGTCGAGACGTTCCGCGGCGGCCTCGTCACGGCTGTCGAAGATGAACCGGTGCGCGTTGACGATCGCGGCGGGACCGAAGTAGGAGCCCTCGTTCCAGAACACCGGGCAACTGGTCGTGCAGCACGCGCAGAGGATGCACTTGGTGGTGTCGTCGTACCGGGCCCGGTCGGTCTGGCTCTGGATGCGTTCGCGCGTCGGCGGGTTGCCACTGGTGATCAGGAATGGCTTGACGGCGCGGAAGGCGTCGAAGAACGGCTCCATGTCGACGATGAGATCCTTCTCCACGGGCAGCCCGCGAATCGGCTCGATCGTGATCGTCAGCTGTTTACCGGCCTTCTTGGGCAGCATGTCGCGCATCAGCACCTTGCACGCCAGCCGGTTCACGCCGTTGATCCGCATGGCGTCCGACCCGCACACGCCGTGCGCGCAGGAGCGACGGAACGTCAGCGTGCCGTCGAGGTACCACTTGACGTAGTGCAGCAGGTTGAGCAGCCGGTCGGTGGGCAGGCACGGCACCCGGAAGCTCTGGAAGCCCGCACCGTCCGGATCCTCCGGATTGAACCGGGCGATCTTCAACGTGACCATCACGGAGCCCTCGGGCACCGGCGGGGTGTCCTGCGTGTCGGGGGTGTCCACCACGGGTGCACTCATCGGATGTCTCTCCTCATGGGTGGTTCTTCGCGCGAGCGCTCGTCACGGCGTAGGCGATTCATCGTCAGTACTTGCGTTCCATCGGCTCATAACGGGTTTGGACCACGGGTTTGTAGTCCAGCCGGATGTCGCTGAGCAGGTCGGTGCCCTGCTTGTAGGCCATGGTGTGACGCATGTAGTTGGTGTCGTCACGGTTGGGGTAGTCCTCGCGGGCATGCCCGCCGCGGGATTCCTTGCGGTTCAACGCGCCGACGACGGTGACCTCGGCCAGCTCCAACAGGAAACCGAGCTCGATGGCCTCCAGGAGGTCGCTGTTGTAACGCTTGCCCTTGTCGTGCACGGTGATTCGCGCGTAGCGCTCCTTCAGCGCATGGATGTCGGTGAGCGCCTGCTTGAGCGTCTCCTCGGTGCGGAACACCGCCGCATTGTTGTCCATCGACTGCTGCAGGGCACCGCGGATGTCGGCGACGCGCTCGTTGCCGTGCTCGGAGAGGATGTCCCCGACCCAACCGGTCACCATGCCCGCCGGCGTCTCGGGCATCTCGACGAAGTCGTGCCCCAGCGCATAGTTCGCCGCGGCGATGCCGGCCCGGCGGCCGAACACGTTGATGTCCAGCAGCGAGTTCGTCCCGAGCCGGTTGGAACCGTGCACCGACACGCAGGCGCACTCGCCCGCCGCGTACAGACCCGGCAGCACGGAGTTGTTGTCGCGCAGCACCTGCCCGTACACCGTGGTCGGGATGCCCCCCATGACGTAGTGGCACGTCGGGTAGACCGGCACCAACTCGGTCACCGGGTCGACGCCGAGGTAGGTGCGGGCGAATTCGGTGATGTCGGGGAGCTTGGCTTCCAGGACGTCGGCGCCGAGATGGCGCACGTCGATGTAGACGTAGTCCTTGTTGGGGCCCGCGCCCCGGCCCTCGAGCACTTCGAGCACCATCGAGCGGGCCACGATGTCGCGGGGCGCGAGGTCGACGATCGTGGGGGCGTAGCGCTCCATGAACCGCTCGCCGTCGGCGTTGAGCAGGCGACCACCCTCACCGCGGACCGCTTCGGAGATCAGGATGCCGAGGCCGGCGAGGCCGGTCGGGTGGAACTGGTGGAACTCCATGTCCTCCAGTGGAAGTCCCTTGCGGAACACGATGCCGAGACCGTCGCCGGTCAGGGTGTGCGCATTCGAAGTCGTCTTGTACATGCGCCCCGACCCGCCGGTGGCGAACACGATCGCCTTGGCATGGAAGACGTGCACGTCACCGGTCGCGAGTTCATAGGCGACGATGCCCGTCGCCACCGGGCCGCCGGGGGTATCCGAGAGCACCAGGTCCAGCGCATAGAACTCGTTGAAGAACTCGACGTCGTGCTTGACGCAGTTCTGGTACAGCGTCTGCAGGATCATGTGGCCGGTGCGGTCGGCGGCGTAACACGCGCGGCGGACCGGGGCCTTGCCGTGGTCGCGGGTGTGCCCGCCGAAGCGGCGCTGATCGATGCGGCCCTCCGGCGTGCGGTTGAAGGGCATCCCCATCTTCTCGAGGTCGTAGACCGCGTCGATGGCTTCCTTGCACATGATCTCGACGGCGTCCTGGTCGGCGAGGTAGTCGCCGCCCTTGACGGTGTCGAAGGTGTGCCACTCCCAGTTGTCCTCTTCGACGTTGGCCAGCGCCGCGCACATGCCGCCCTGGGCGGCACCGGTGTGGCTGCGGGTGGGGTAGAGCTTGGTCAGCACGGCCGTGCGCACGCGCGGGCCTGCCTCGACCGCCGCCCGCATGCCGGCGCCGCCTGCTCCGACGATGACGACGTCGTAGCGGTGTTCAATGATCATGTGAGTGCTCGTCCTTCTTTCACGGCCGTTCGAGCCCTAAGAAATGTTCGCATCGAAGGTCAGCAACACGTACGTGCCCAGCACCAGTGTGAACAGGATCGACAGCGCGAGCAGGCTGTTCAGCCAGAACTTCGTCGAATCCTTGCGGGCGTAGTCGGCGATGATCGTGCGCATGCCGTTGCCGCCGTGCAGCTGGGCGAGCCACAACAGCACCAGATCCCACGTCTGCCAGAACGGCGATGCCCAACGTTGCGCGACGTAGTTGAAGTCGATCCGGTAGACGCCGCCGTCCCAGATCAGTCCGATGAAGAGGTGGCCAAGCGTCAGCAGGACCAGGACGATGCCGGAGAAGCGCATGAAGAGCCATGCGTACTTCTCGAAGTTCGGCATACCGCTGCGGCGCCGGGGCGCGCGCGGGTTGTCGAGCCCCGCCGGCCGGTCGTGACTGCGCTGCAGGACGGGGGCGATGCCGCCTCGCTCGCTGACGTGGTCGTAGGGGTTTTCTCCCCGGACGGCGCCGGCCGGCCGATCGGCCTGAGACGGGCTCATAGGAACCGCTCCGCCATGTGCATGCCCATGACGCCGAGGGCGACGATGAACGTCGTGACCCAGACGGCCACCACGACCCACAACATCAGCCGTTGGTACTTGGGGCCGTGCTCCCAGAAGTCGATGAGGATCACCCGCACGCCGTTGAGGGCGTGGTAGAGGACCGCCACGACCAGGCCCATCTCCATGAGGCCGATGATCGGCGTCTTGTAGGTGTCGATGATCTCGTTGTAGGCCTGGGGACTGACCCGGATCAGCGCCGTGTCGAGGACGTGGACGAAGAGGAAGAAGAAGATCGTGGCGCCGGTGATGCGGTGAAGCACCCACGACCACATTGCGGGGTCGCCGCGGTAGAGCGTGCGCCGCCGCTTCGGCGCTGATCGCGGGTTGGGTATCGCGGAGTCCGCGGTTGTCTGCGTCATGTCTTCGGTACCTCCAACGTCATCGGTGGACGCTTCGCTCCCAGGGGACAGGAATCCGTGGTATTTGGCCCTGACCTCGGGGCGACTCTAATCCCAATCTTCCTCCGGAAAGAACTAGCGTGGAAGCGCCGGTGACCATCACGCGAGCCGAATTAGGGTCGCCTAATCGTCGGACTTCGACGCGAACGGGGAGTTTCGGAATGGATTCAGAAACCGGTCGACGGTTTTGACGTGACGACAGATGTTGATTGGGAGTCTTTGCGTAGCAATGCATTAGGCGTCTCCGCGCATGCCCATGCCCCCTATTCGAGATTCCCGGTCGGGGCCGCTGCGCTGACCACGGACGGCCGAATTTTGGTCGGCTGCAATGTGGAAAATGTCTCATATGGCCTAGGTCTCTGCGCCGAGTGTTCGGTGGTGTGCGCGCTGCATTCAAGCGGTGGCGGCAGGCTCGTCGCACTCTCGTGCGTCGACGGCACCGGGGCACTGCTGATGCCGTGCGGACGCTGTCGCCAGGTACTGCTCGAGCACGGCGGGCCGCAGATGTTGATCGATCATCCGGCCGGCCCCCGGACGCTGGCGGACCTGTTGCCCGACGCCTTCGGGCCGGAGGACCTCGCCAGGCTGGAATCGTCATGACCCCGTTCGCCTTCGACGCCCCGACGGTCATCCGGACCAAACGTGACGGCGGGGTGCTCTCGGACGCCGCGATCGACTGGGTGATCGACGGCTACGCCACCGGAACCGTGCCCGACGAGCAGATGTCGGCCCTCCTCATGGCGATCTTCCTGCGCGGCATGAACCCCGGCGAGATCGCCCGATGGACGGCCGCGATGATCGGCTCCGGCGAACGCTTCGACTTCGGCGATCTGCGGCGCGATGGACGGCCGCTGCGGTTGGTGGACAAGCACTCCACCGGCGGGGTCGGCGACAAGGTGACCATACCGCTGATTCCGGTCGTCATGGCGTGCGGCGCGGCGGTGCCGCAGGCCGCGGGCCGCGGGCTCGGTCACACCGGCGGCACCCTCGACAAACTGGAGGCGATCGCCGGGTTCACTGCCGAACTCTCCAAAGAGCGCATCCGACAACAACTTCAAGACATCGGTGCCGCCGTGTTCGCCGCCGGCGATCTTGCCCCGGCCGACCGCAAGATCTACGCGCTGCGCGACGTCACCGCGACCACCGAGTCGCTGCCGCTGATTGCGAGTTCGGTGATGAGCAAGAAGCTGGCCGAGGGTGCCAAGGCCCTCGTGCTCGACACCAAGGTGGGCCGCGGCGCGTTCCTCGCGTCCGAGGCGGAGGCACGCGAGCTGGCCCGCACGATGGTGGAGCTGGGCGCCGCCCACGGCGTCGACACCAGGGCACTGCTCACCGACATGGACCGGCCGCTCGGGCTGACCGTCGGCAACGCGATCGAGGTGGCCGAGTCGCTCGACGTGCTGGCCGGGGGAGGCCCCGCCGACGTGGTCGAGCTGACGCTGGCGATCGCCCGCGAGATGCTCGACGCCGCGGGAATCGACGCCGTGGATCCGGCTCAGACGCTGCGCGACGGCACGGCGATGGATCGCTTCCGGGCGCTCGTCACCGCGCAGGGCGGTGACCTCGCCCAGCCACTGCCCATCGGCGCCCACGCCGAGACCGTGACCGCATCGATCGGTGGCACGATGGGCGACATCGATGCGATGGCGGTGGGAATGGCGGTGTGGCGGCTCGGCGCGGGCCGCTCGGCTCCGGGCGGGCGGGTCCAGTTCGGCGCCGGGATGCGCTTGCACCGGCGGCCTGGCGAACCCGTCACCGCGGGCGAGCCGTTGTTCACGCTCTACACCGACACCCCCGACCGGTTCGCAGGAGCGATGGCCGAACTCGACGGCGGTTGGTCGGTGGTGGACGCGGCGCCGCCCGTGCGTCCGCTGATCATCGGTCGAATCACTTCCGCGACGTGAGGAGCAGGGAACTCAATGACGACTCCGCTGACGCTCGACATGATCAAGCAGGCGCCCAAGGCGTTGCTGCACGACCACCTCGACGGAGGCCTGCGACCGTCGACCGTCGTGGAACTGGCCGACGAATTCGGGTACGACGGACTGCCGGCCACCAACGTCGACGAACTGGCCACGTTCTTCCGCACCGCCGCCCACAGCGGCTCGCTGGTCCGCTACCTCGAGCCGTTCGCCCACACCGTCGGGGTGATGCAGACCCCGGAAGCCCTGCACCGGGTGGCGCTCGAATGCGTGGAAGACCTCGCCGCCGACTCGGTGGTGTACGCCGAGGTTCGGTTCGCCCCGGAACTGCACATCGTCGGAGGGCTGTCGCTCGATGCCGTCGTCGACGCCGTGCTGGCCGGATTCGCCGACGGTGAGAAGGCCGCGTCGGCGGCGGGAAGGACGATCACCGTCCGGTGTCTGGTGACCGCCATGCGGCACGCAGCCCGCTCGCGGGAGATCGCCGAACTGGCCATCAGGTTCCGGGACAAGGGCGTCGTCGGCTTCGACATCGCCGGCGCCGAGGCCGGCTATCCGCCCACGCGCCATCTGGACGCCTTCGAGTACATGCGGGGAAACAATGCCCGGTTCACCATTCACGCCGGGGAGGCGTTCGGCCTGCCGTCGATCCACGAGGCCATCGCGTTCTGCGGCGCCGACCGACTGGGCCACGGCGTACGCATCGTCGATGACATCGACGTGAACGACGAGGGCGACGCGACGCTGGGCCGGCTGGCGGCGATCCTGCGCGACAAGCGCGTCCCGTTGGAGCTGTGTCCCAGCTCCAACGTGCAGACCGGAGCCGTGGCGAGCATCGCCGAGCATCCGTTCGCCCTGTTGGCGAGGCTCCGGTTCCGGGTGACGGTGAACACCGACAACCGGTTGATGAGCGACACCACCATGAGCCAGGAGATGCTGCGACTCGTCGAGGCCTTCGGGTACGGGTGGAGTGACCTCGAGCGCTTCACCATCAACGCGATGAAGTCCTCGTTCATCCCGTTCGGCGAGCGGCTGGACCTGATCGACGACGTGATCAAGCCGCGGTACGCCGTCCTGATCGGGTGATCACTCCTCGCGCAGGCGCGACTCCACGAAGTTCTCGACCTTCTCCCACTGCTCGACGGCCTTGGCGTACGGCGCCGCGGGGGCCCGGACCTTGTCCGGAGTCAGGGCGTGACCGATGAACCTGCCGAGGGGCTGGTCCTCGTCCAGCGCGGCCTCGACGGTGTTGTCCTCGGCATACTCGCCGATGTCGCGGATCAGTTCGACGGCGAGCGCAAGTTGCTCGAGGTCCACGGCATCCGGCCCGTCGGCGATGTCGTCGGAGAGCGTGCGCAGCACGTAGACGTTGTCGTCGGTGACCTTGATCTGAAGCGAGCCGTCCGTCGCCGCCGTCTTGATGTCGTCGAAGGTGGCCAGGTCCGACAGGTCGCTCTCGTGCTCGTCGGCCAGGTAGCGGGCCAGCGACCGTTCGGATCCGAACACGCTGATGCGTCCGTTGCGACCGAGGAAGATGGGCTGATCCCCCACATAGCAGCGCAGCGTGTAGAAGGTGCCGCCGCGGGTCAGCAGGCGGATCGGATCGATGCCGACGTGCGTCCAGAAGTCCTCGTCGCTGCCGAGCACCTGCGCGGTGGCCTGTGCGGTCAGCGCCGTTTCCTCGTCGTCGGTGTCGACCTCGTCGGCGATGACCACCTCGTCGTCGGCGGGCTCGTCGAGGTCTTCGTCGGAGACCTCGGGTTCGGGTGCTGGTTCGGCGAGCTCGGCCTCGGCCTTCGCCGCCGCCGCGGCGTCCACGGCGGGGATCGTGACGATGGCGTCGATCGCGTCGACGACCCCGTCCCAACCGCGGGCGATGACGGCCTCGATCTCGGCCCAGCGCTTGCGGCCGCCACGGCCCTCGAAGACTTCCGCGCCGCCGCCGAGGGATCCCAGCACGGGGTTGCCGTTGAAGAACTTGGACACCACGGTCAGATCGCACACCGAACCGATGGCCTGGACGATCGCGAGCGCGTGCAGCAGCGTCGACACCGAGGTTTCGCTCGGCTTCTCCGCGGCCACCTCCGGCACGCCGATCAGGTCGTGCCGACGGTCCTCGCCAGGATCGAGCCGGTGCACCGACGACTCCTTGAACGCGCTCCACGCCGGGTGGTCGGTGAGGTCGTGGTCGGAGTTCGTCCGGATGAATGCCGCCAAGTCGGCCACCGACTCGAAGCCGTACAGGTCGTCGTCCTTGCCGAGGAACGCCTGCCACTCGTCGTCGGCGTCCCGCCACGACGGGGCCCAGAGCGTGTACAGATCGCCTTTGGTCAGCCCGAGCCGCACAGGCACGATGTCAGCAGCCATGCGGCACAGCGTAACGACGCCTTCGGCGGTCCTTGCTGTCAGGCGGTTGCGCCTGGCGGGCCGCCGACGGCCGCAGCTCACCTTCGAACCGGACGGCCGAGGAGCGAACTTCGCGTCGTCATGCAGGGACAGCTAATTCCCGCGGCATATCAGAATGCCGGCGTAGACGGACTCAGCCACGTTGGTTCTACGTTGCCAATGAGGCAGTTTGGACTGAAGTTGCCTAATTATGCCTCAGCCACAGTGCGAATTGACCGTGGCTCGCTAGTCTTTGGCAAAGATTCGCTACACTCGAATGACGAATTGACTTGAGCGTCGGGCAAACAGTCGACGCACAACACCACGGGGTGGGATGTACGGGGGTAGGTCGATGCTCAGGCGCATCCGTTGGTGGTGGAGGCAACCCGACCACTACGTCTGGTTCAGCGCGTATCTCCAGGGCCGTCACATGGCCGAGACCACCCGAACGGTGGTCGCGGTCACTGCGGGGACGCTGGCCCTCATTCCCTTCGCCATGCTGTGGAGCTCGGCACCACCGGACGGCACGGTGGAGTTGGTGCTGTCGGTGGCGGCGGTCATCGGCGGCCTCGGCGGCGCTCTCCTGTGGATCGTGCGTTGGCCGACCAGGTCGGAGTCCATCGCCTTCGCCGTGGTCGCGTGCGCCAGCATCTCGATGGCGGTGCTGGCGCAGAGCCAGCCGTCGATGGGTCTGCTGGCCTGCGTCGCCTTCGCGACGGTCTCCGGGTACATCGCCATCTTCCACACGGCGTTTCTGATGGTCGCCAACGCGGTCGTCGTGATCACCGTCCCGTTGGTCCCCGCGGCGGAGCTGGCGACGACGCACGGCGTCGTGCGGGCGGCGTGCGAATACACCCTGGTGGGGGTCGTCAACGTCGCGGTGCCGTTCGGCTTCCAGATCCTGGTGCGCGCGCTGGGGGTGGATCTGTCGAACGCCGACCGCGACCCCCTGACCGGGTTGCTGAACCGCCGCGCCTTCTACGAGCGGACCAGCCAAGTCATCGCGGCGCACGGGTACACCGATTCGCACCTGGTGGTGGTGATGATCGACCTCGACCGATTCAAGTTGCTCAACGACACCGAGGGCCATGCGGCGGGCGATCGGGTCCTGATCGCGGTGGGGCACGCGCTTCGCGAACACACCCGCCCCAGTGCCATCGTCGGCCGGGTGGGAGGCGAGGAGTTCCTCGTCGCCGACGTCTTCGTCGACCCGCGGCAGGCCGCTCTGGGGCAGCGGCTCTGCGACGCCATCGCCTCGCTGCCGTACCCGATCACCGCGAGTGTCGGGATCGCCAGCGCGCGGTGCGACCGGTTCGTCGAACACCACGACCCCGCCCTGCTCATCACCGCGTTGATCGCGTCGGCCGACGGCGCCATGTACGAGGCGAAGCGCAATGGCGGGAACCAGGCCCGTCAACGGGTGGCTCCGCTCCAGGAGTGCTCCCGTGCCGAACCGGTCGCCGTCGACGGCGATCAAGTCCGGGCGAAGTAACGCTCGCCGTCGGCCGCCATCTTCCCGAAGGTCAGCTTGAGTATCGGGGCGAGCGCCTTGAACGGCACCGCGAAGGCCCTCTTCGGTTCGAGCGCGACGGTCCACCTGAACCGGGTGGCGCCGGTGTCCGAGCCGGGGTCGGAGGGTTCGGGTGCCACGACGTAGTCCTCGGCGAAGCGACGGAAGATGGGCAGGTTCGCCTGGTACACCGAGAAGGAATGGCGATGCCCCTCGTCCCAATGGAAGTAGCGCTCGCGAACGCGGGTCAATCCGGGGGCCAGCACGACCTCGCGGGTGGTGCCGACGCCGAACGGCCTGCCACTGGTCCAGCGCACCGCATTCACGGTCGCGCTCCACGATGCCAGCGAGTCATCGGAGACCAGTGACTCCCACACCTTCTCCGGCGGCGCGGCGAATCGCCGCGAGTAGGTGAACACGTACGGCGCGGACGCGAGGAACTCATCGTCAGCGGGTTCGACCTCATACCAGCGCGCCATGAACACCAGCATGCCCAAACGTCGAGACCCCCGTTGGCAATTGAGGCCCCTCGATGCGGGACGATGACGTCGTGCGCGCGGCGGTCTTCGAGGAATTCGGTGGTTCGGTGGACGTCCGGACCGTCACCGACCCGGCGCCGTCGCCGGACGGCGTGGTGGTCGAGGTGCACGCCACCGGCATGTGCCGCAGTGACTGGCACGCGTGGGCGGGTCATGACGACGGGGTGGCGCTGCCACACGTCCCGGGTCACGAGTTGGTCGGCGTGGTGGTCGCGGTCGGCTCAGAGGTCCGACGCTGGGCGGTCGGGGCCAGGGTGACCACGCCCTTCGTCTGCGGCTGTGGGCGGTGTCAGTGGTGCCGCGACGGGCAGGCGCAGGTGTGCCCGAACCAGACGCAGCCCGGCTTCACCCACTGGGGATCATTCGCGGAGTACGTCGCCCTGCACGCTGCCGACGCCAACCTGGTGGCCGTCCCGGACGGGATCGGCGATGCCGCGGCCGCCGGTCTGGGTTGCCGGTTCGCCACCGCCTACCGCGCACTGACCGCCAGGGCCCGCGTGGCGCCAGGCGAATGGGTGACGGTGATCGGCACCGGAGGGGTGGGCCTCAGCGCCGTGCAGATCGCCGTTGCCGCCGGGGCCAGGGTGGTCGCAGTCGACCGGACCGCGGCGGCGCTCGCCCTGGCGCGCGACCTGGGCGCCGAGCACGTCCTCCTCGCCGACCCGGATCGACCGGGCGACGTGCCCGCGCGGGTGCACGACCTCACCGACGGGGGCAGCCACGTCGCGGTCGACGCGGTAGGCACCCCCGCGACGTGTGCCGATTCCATCCACAGCTTGCGGCGCCGCGGGCGTCACCTTCAGGTGGGCCTGCTGCCCGGCGTCGGCGGGCACCCCGCGGTTCCGATGGACCGCGTGATCGCCTGGGAACTCGACGTGCTCGGCAGTCACGGCATGGCCAGCGTCGACTATCCCGGCCTGCTGCGCCTGGTGGAGGCCGGCGCGCTGCAACCGCAGGCGCTGGTGGAGTGCGTCGTCGGACTGGCCGAGGGCGCCCGGCTGCTCCCGTCGGTCGGCGAGGCCTCGCCGGTCGGCATCACCATGATCGACCCGCGGCTGCGCTGAGCCGTCCACGGTTCGGGCTTCGACGAGCACCAGCCGACCGAACGCGCTGCCGTATGCCTCCCATGCGGTGACCAGCGGTGACACGATACTGACGTGGGGGACACTGGGCACGGTCCGGACGCGCCGGCGGGCGCGGATCCGCGCTGCGCATCGTGCGGCACCCCGTGGCGCCCGGCTGCCAAGTTCTGCAGTGAGTGTGGCTCGCCGGCTGCCGCGCACACGACGTCATCGGCCGAGTACAAGCAGGTCACGGTTCTCTTCGCCGATGTCGTGCACTCCATGGACCTGGCTGCGGCAGTGGGTGCCGAGCGGCTCCGCGAGATCATGGCCCAACTCGTGGATCGCGCCGCTGCGGTGGTGCGGCGGTACGGCGGCACCGTCGACAAGTTCACCGGCGACGGCATCATGGCGGTCTTCGGTGCACCGATCGCGTACGAGGACCACGGCGCCAGGGCCTGTCTGACGGCGTTGGGCATCCAGGAGCAGATGGGGGAGATGGCGGCGGGTGTCGCGAGCCGGGACGGGGTCGATCTGTCTTTGCGCATCGGCCTCAACTCCGGCCAGGTCATCGCCGGTGACATCGGCAGCACACCCTTGGGCTACACGACGATCGGTGAGCACGTCGGGCTGGCGCAGCGGATGGAATCCGTCGCGCCACCCGGGGGCGTCATGCTGTCCGCCTCCACCGCCAGGATCGTCGAAGACGTAGCGACGCTTGGCGAAGTGCAGATGGTCCACGTCAAGGGTGCAGCCGGTCCCGTGCCGGCGTATTGCCTGGTAGCGATGACCGGCCACGACGCACTCGGCCACAGGCACACGTCGACCCTGGTGGGACGCGACTGGGAACTGAGCGCACTCACCGGAATGTTGCACAGGGCCGTCGGCGGCCGCGGGTGCCTGGTCGGTCTCGTCGGACCGGCAGGTGTCGGCAAGAGCCGTCTGGTGGCCGAGACGGTGTCGGTCGCCAGAGACCTCGAGGTGGAGGTCTTTTCGGCATTCTGTGAGTCCCACGCCGCCGAAGTCCCGTTCCGGGCGATCGCCGCGCTGCTGCGGACGGCGTTCGGGATCGACGAACTGGACGCCGCGTCGGCGCGGATCCGGGTCCGCGACCGGGTCCCCGATGCCGACCCCGAGGATCTTCTGTTGCTCGACGATCTGCTCGGCATCCGCGACCCCGGGGGCGACGTCCCGGACATTGCGGCCGACGCGCGGCGACGACGCATCACCACGCTGGTCAACGCGGCGTACCTGGGCCGGTCGACCCCCGCCGTCTACGTCATCGAGGACGCGCACTGGATCGACCCGACCAGTGAGTCCATGCTTGCGGAATTCCTGTCGGTGGTAGCCCGCACCCACTCACTGGTGCTGGTGACCTACCGGCCCGAGTACCGCGGGGCGCTCTCCCACGTGGCCGGGGCGCAGAGCGTCTTCGTCTCGCCGCTCGCCGACGATCAGACCGCGTCGCTGGTCCACGAGCTGCTGGGATCCGACCCCACGGTCGCCGGATTGGTCCGGCAGATCGCGGACCGATCCGCAGGCAATCCGTTCTTCGCCGAGTCCATCGTGCGCGACCTCGCAGACCGGAACGTCCTGGCGGGCACCCGCGGTGACTACCTGCTCACCACCGACCACGCCGACGTCGCCGTGCCCGCGACCCTCCAGGCCGCGATCGCCGCGAGGATCGACCGTCTCGATCCATCGGCGAAACGGACGCTCAACTCGGCCGCGGTGATCGGTGTCCGTTTCGATGAACACCTGCTGTCCGAACTCGCCGACGGCAGCGCACTGCCGATCCTCCTCGCGGCGGAACTGATCGATCAGGTGGCGTTTGCACCGCGGGCCGAGTTCGGCTTCCGTCACCCGCTGATCCACCGGGTCGCCTACGAATCCCAGCTCAAGGCGGATCGCGCCGCGCTACACCGCCGGGTCGCCGACTTCATGGCGGCCAGCCCGTCGCTCGGCGAGGCGAGCGCGGCGCTGATCGCCGAGCATCTGCAGGCCGCGGGGGATCCGCGTGCCGCGTACGACTGGCACATGCGCGCGGCCGCGTGGTTGAGCAGGCGCGACATCGCCGGTGCGTGCCTGAGCTGGGAGCGTGCCCGAAAGGTCGCCGACGACGTCGCCGCCGATGACCCCGATGCCGTGGCGATGCAGATCGCTCCGCGCACGCTGTGGTGCGCGAATGCGTGGCGGCTGCATGCCGGGGTCAAGGGCCGCAGATTCGAAGAGCTGCAGGAGCTGTGCGATCGCGCAGGGGACAAGATCTCGCCCGCGATCGCGATGACGGGGCTGCTGGCCGAGGGCGTCGTTGCAGGACGGGTCCGCGAGGCGTCACGGCTGGCCGCCGAACAGTCGGCGCTGCTGGAGTCCATCGCCGATCCGACGTTGATGGTCGGTCTTGCGGTCGGGACGATCGGGGTCCGCGTGGTGACCGGCGAGATGGCTGAGGTACTTCGATGGTCGGACACCGTCATCGAACTCGCCCACGGCGATCCGGTCGCCGGGAACTACATCATGGGGTCCCCGCTGGCCGCCGCGTACGCGACGCGCAGCATCGCGCGATGGTGCTTCGCGCTCCCGGGATGGCGGGAGGACAGGGCGCGGGCGGTCGCGCTGGCTCGCGGCAGTGACCCCTGGACGAGGGCGACGGTCACGTTCTACGCCATCGGGGCGCCGATCGCCTGTGGCGTCCTAGCGGTCGACGAGGCCGTCTGCCGGGAGATCGACGGTGCACACGAACTGGCGCAGGCCGCCGGTGACGATCTCGGGGTGTCGTTCACCAAGTACACGAAGGGGCTGGCACTGCTCCATGGGGAGCCAGCCGATCGCGACCGCGGGTTCGAGCTGTTGACGGAGGTTCGCGAGCTGACCGTCGGGGGTCGGTTCTATCTGTCCGAGCTTCCGGTGATCGATGTCTACCTTGCGCGGGAACGGGCCGCGCACGGTGACGTCGACGACGCCGTCAACCGGATGCGGACCGCGCTCGGGGTGCTGTTCGAGCGGGGCCAGTACGCCTGGGGCATGGCCACCAGCGCGATCTTCGTCGGGACTCTGCTCGCCCGTGGCGGCGATGGTGATCTGGCCGAGGCGGAGGCGGTGACCGATCGGTTGGAGACGGCGCCGCTGGAAATGGCGGCGGAGGCCATCGACGTGTGGACGCTGCGGCTGCGTGCGATGCTCGCCGACGCGCGCGGCGACGACCGCCGCTACCGCGATCATCGGGATCGCTACCGCACACTCGTGACATCCCTCGGCTTCGAGGGGCACGTGCAGTGGGCGGCGGCCATGCGGTGACCCGCCTCGTGCCGTCGGCCAGAAGCCTGGGTGAGGCCGCCGCCGGTCATGCCCACGGCGTTCTACGTAAACCCATACGTAAACCGATCAGGGTGTAAGACTCTCGGGCCCAGCCGGTTTCGCTGCCGACTGTCCGTCTCATACCCACGTCCATGGTCAAATGCGCAAAAGGCGGAGATCACTCGTTATGCGCGTTGTGAGCACAACCACGACGCGGTGACGGCGGATCCGTAAGTTCGGCACTGCGACGAGTTCACGCCCGACGTCCGTGATCGGTGTCGCCGCGGACAAGGCCAAGTAACCACGTGCAGAAGAAGATTGGTTCATCGCCGAAACGTGCGGAGCATGAGAAGACAACGTATCAAGGAGAATTGAGATGACGACCAATACCACCCCCTCGAACCCTCGGGTGACCGCCGCAGCGGTCACCCGACATGATTGCGCGGAACGCGGCTGCCTGGCCGCGATGCTCGGGCTCGCGCTGAGTGACACCGGTGCCATTGACATTGAGGAAGGTACCTCGTCGAACTGGTGATCAGTACGCTCGTGGCTATGACCGCCCGCGCTGAGCACCGCGGAGAACTCGTCTCGAGGGCATGCGGACGACCCTGAGGGCTCGAACGGAGTTCGTACGCATGCCGCGGCTCACGCCGTCGGCCGCCAGAAGCCTTGGAATCCCTGACCTGCGTTGGTGGTACGGATCGTGGAGAGCTTCACCGGATCCCCGGCCTCGATCATCAGACCGTTCCCGACGATCATGGCGACGTGACCGTCCCACACCGCGAGGTCCCCGGGGCGCAACGAACCCCGGTCGACGGCCGCGCCGATGTCCTGTTCCTGCGCCAGTCGCGGAAGGTCCAGTCCCGCTTGGTGATATGCCCACTGGGTGAGGCCGCTGCAGTCCAGACCCACCCCCGGGGTGGTGCCGCCCCAGTCGTATGGGACGCCCAGTTGGGTCAGGGCGAACCGGACGGCGCTCGCGGCGACGGCATTCGGTGCGGTGGCCGTGCTCCCGTCGGGGAGGCGCACCCCGACGCCATCACCGAACACGGCCGGGTCGGCCGTCAGTCGGGATTCGGGCGCCGGGTCCGGCGGCGATGCGGAGAGGCCCGCATCGGCCCATCCCGACGGGCCGCCCGCTCCCGACCCGCCCGTGGGAGCTCCCGTACCGGAACCGAGTCCGCCTCCGAGACCCGGTACCGCGCCCATCGGCATCTTCGGCGTCGTCCCGGTGCCCGGTTCACTCAGCGCTGCGTGGTGGCCGTCGAGCTCGGTGCGCAATTCCTCGACGACGGCCTGCGCGTCGGCCAGCGCCCGCCGACCCTCCTCGATGAGTTCGTCCGCCGTGCCCGGCTCGTCGATCTCGGCCTCGAGGGCCGCAGCGCGTGACTCGAAGTCGTCGAGGATGGTCGCGAGCCGCTGCCTGGCGCGTGCCACCGCGTCGGCGGCGTTCGTCGCGGTGCTGCCCAGGCGACTGGTGCGGGTGGCCACGTCGTCGATCGCCGCGACGGTCGCGCTGGTGAACCCGGCGGCGGCCTCTCCTGCCTCGCCCGACCATCTGGTTCGTTGCCACGATTGACCGGTGGCAGCGGCAAGCTCGGCGAGCGCTCGCTTGATGCTCCCGAGGGCAAGCGCAGACTCCGACGACCCCGTGCCGACCATCGACTGCAGTTCACGGATCGGCGCGGCTAGGCTGTCGACCAGAGCACTGGGCACCGTCAGCCTCCGACTGCTGAGACAGATTGCGCGGCAGCGGCTTCGGCGGCCCGATAGGCATCGGCGGACGCGGCCGTGGTGGTTGCCGCGGCACCGAGGCGCTCGGCGAGTTGCGCGACGCGGTTCGCTTCGCCGAGCAGCGCGTCGTTCAGCGCGGTGAGAAAGCTGGCTCCGATGGAACCGAACGCGTCCGACGGTACCCGCGCATTGGTCAGATCCGCCGCGACCGCCACGAGGTCGTCGGCGTGACGGCGCTGCGCGATGCGGAGCGAGTGAAGGTCGGACGTGTCGGCGAGCATGAGGATATGACGGCACGCGGCCCGGTTCGGTTCCACTAGGTTTGCCCGCATGGACGTTCGCGTTGTCGATCACCCCCTTGCCGCCGCCCGGCTGACCACGCTGCGCGACGAGCGCACCGACAACGCCCGCTTCCGGGCCGCCTTGTGCGACCTGACGTTGATGCTCGTCTACGAGGCCATGCGCGACGCGGCGTCCGCACCGGTGACCATTCGTACCCCGCTGGCCGAGACCGTCGGATCGAAGCTCGCCAACCCGCCGCTGTTGGTGCCGGTACTGCGCGCCGGTTTGGGGATGGTGGACAGGGCGCACCAACTGATTCCCGAGGCGAGGGTGGGATTCGTCGGCGTGGCCCGCAACGAGGAGACCGCCAAACCCGATCCGTATCTGGAATCGTTGCCCGACGACCTGACCACGACCCCGGTGATGGTGCTGGACCCGATGCTCGCCACCGGTGGTTCGATGGCGTACACCCTTGGCCTGCTGCACGCCCGCCAGGCCATCGACGTCACCGCCGTCTGCGTCGTGTGCGCTCCGGAGGGCATCGCGGCACTCGAGAAGGCGTCACCCGACCTGCGGCTGTACACCGCGGCGATCGACGACGGTCTCAACGACGTCGCCTACATCGTGCCCGGCCTCGGCGACGCCGGCGACCGTCAGTTCGGGCCGCGCTGAAGAAGGCCGACCACGTCCGCCTTCAGCTCGTCGAGCAGGTGGTCGGCGGTCCGTCGCGCTGCGGCCACGTCATCGGTCGGTGGCCGCCGAACCTCCAGGTATGCCTTGACCTTCGGCTCGGTTCCCGAGGGTCGGACCGCGACCCGCACCGAAGGGCCCTGATAGATCACGGCGTCGGTGCGTCGTGGGCCGCTGCCGTCGAGGAGATCGGTGGCGACGACCTGCTCGCCACCGAGCTGCACCGGCGGCCTCGCCCGGAGTCGTTCCATCAGGGCGGCGTCGGCGGGCACCGAGACCGCGGAGGTCACGTGCACGCCGTGGCGCAAAGCCAGTGTCTCCAGGGCATCGGACGGTGTTCGGCCCTGATCTCTCAGGGCGGCCGCCACGTCACAGGCGAGCACCGCGGCGCTGATCCCGTCCTTATCGCGCACGGCGGCGGGATCGACGCAGTGGCCGATCGCCTCCTCGTACGCGTAGACGAGGGTGCTGCCGGTCAGTCCCTCATCGGCGCGGGACAACCACTTGAAGCCGGTGAGGGTTTCGACGTGTCGGGCACCGTACCCGGCGGCGATCGCCGCAAGCATGCGGGACGAGACCACGGTACTGGCCACCACGCTGGCTGCCGCCTCAGCGGGAGTCAGCCGCGAGAGCAGGTAATCACCCAGGAGCCAACCGGTTTCGTCGCCGGTCAGCATCCTCCAGCCGTCGTGCGTCGGGATGCCCACCGCGCATCTGTCGGCGTCGGGATCCAGGGCGATCGCGATGTCGGCGGCGACGTCGGCGGCAAGCCCGAGGACCAGGTCGGTGGCGCCGGCCTCCTCCGGGTTGGGGAAGGCGACGGTGGGGAAGTCGGGGTCGGGCGCGAACTGCTCGGCGACGGTGTGGACGTCGGTGAACCCCGCCTCCCTCAACGCGCGCAGTGCGGGTTCGCCCCCGACGCCGTGCATCGGCGTCATGGCGACGCGTACCTCTCCGGTGGCACGCCGCACGCCGGCGGCCCGATGCACGTAGTCCACGAGGAGCTCGGTACCGGCGGGTGCCACCTCGGCCCGCGCGACGTCGGTCGGTGCGACCGCCATGGCCGCTTCGATGTCACGGTCGACCGGTGGAATGATCTGCAGGCCACCCTCGAGGTACACCTTGTAGCCGTTGTCGGTGGGCGGATTGTGGGACGCGGTGATCTGCACGCCAGCGCCCGCTCCGAGCCGCCGAACGGCGTAGGCGACCACGGGTGTGGGAGCGGCATCGGGCAGAAGGAAGACGGAGAAACCCTCGGCGGCAAGCACTTCGGCTGTGGCGAGCGCGAAGTCGTCGGAGTGGTGGCGGGCATCGCGGCCCACGACGACGGTCGAGCCGCCGTCGGCGTCGGTCGTCGCGCGGTCCTTGAGCACCTTGGCGAGCGCCCACGTCGCCGCCGTCACCGTCTCGACGTTCATCCCGCCGGGCCCGTCACGCATGGGCCCACGAAGGCCCGCGGTGCCGAACGTCAGCCGCGTCGGGGACGGTTCGCTCATCGGATGGCTTGAGTGTCGGCGTCGGCAAGCTTTCGCAACACTGGTGCCACGATCATCAGCAGATCGAACTCGAGATCGCTCAGGGTGTCGCGCATCGTCTGGTCGAGCCAGGCGTCGCGCTCGGCGCGGTCGGCCGCCAACAGCGCGGCCCCGGCGTCGGTCACCTCGATCAGTTGGCGGCGGCGATCGTCGGCGTCGGTCCGCCGTTCGACGAGGCCCCGTGATTCGAGTTCGTTGATTCCGTCGGTCAGCGACTGGACCCGCACGTGCAGTCGGGCGGCGAGTTCGGCCGGCGTGGTCACGTGCGCCCTGCTGACCTCGCCGAGGATCTGCTGCTGGCTCAGCGTGAGGCCGTTGTCGATGCGGTGTCGGCGGAGTTGGCGGGTCAGCGCCATGATCGACTCCCGCAGCTCGGTCGCATTCGCGGCAGTGGTGTGCATTACCAAGTCATACCTTGTGAATTTCCTGCTGATCAAGAGATTGCGATGTTGAAATAGCAAGAGCATACTTGGAGTAATGAAACGGTGGATGCTGTTGGTGGTGCTCACGTGTCTCGTGAGCGTGCCGCTGACCATGATCGGTATCCCGTCTGCGCCGCTGTTCGCGGCATTGATCGTGGGCCTCGCGCTCGCGCTCTTCGGTTGGGCTCCCTCCGGTGTACCCCGCAAGGCTGGCATCGCCGCACAGGGAGTGCTCGGCGTGTACATCGGGACGATGGTCCACCACGACGCGTTGACGTCACTGGGTTCGGACTGGCCCATGGTGCTCGGAGTGGCCGTCGCCACCCTGGTGTTGAGCATCGTAGCGGGGGCGCTGTTGGGGCTGCACCGCGAGGTGACTCCGTTGACCGGAGCGCTCGCGCTGGTGGCCGGCGGTGCGTCGGGCCTGGTCGCCATCGCCCGCGAGTTGGGTGGCGACGATCGCGTGGTCGCCGTGGTGCAGTACCTCAGGGTCGCGCTGATCACCGCGTCCATGCCGATCGTCGTCACGTTCGTCTACCACGCGCAGAGATCTGGGCACCCCACGGCGCCGGCGCACACCGGATCGGCGCCGTGGTACCTGAGCGTTCTGATGCTCGTCGTGATCGTGCTGGTCGGGGCGACGGCCGGCCGGCTGATTCGTCTGCCCGGCGCCGGGCTGCTCGGCCCGATGGCCGTGACGATCACGCTGCAGCTGACGGGATTGTCGTTCGGGCTGGCGGTGCCGCTGGCCTTGGTGCAGCTCGGCTATGCGGTGATCGGCTGGCAGGCCGGGGTGGCGTTCACCCGTGACTCCATCCGCGGCATCGGCCGCGCGCTGCCTGCCGCACTGGGCCTAATCGTGATGCTCAACGCGGCCACCGCAGGCCTCGGCGTCCTGTTGGCTCACGTGGCGGGCATCAGTCCGCTGGAGGGCTACCTCTCGACCAGCCCCGGCGGCATCTACGCGGTGCTGGCGACGGCGGTGGGCACCGGATCCAACGTCACGTTCATCGTCGCGGCCCAGGTGGTGCGGGTGCTGCTGATGCTATTCGCCGCGCCGCTGATGGCGCGTGGCTTCGTCGCGCTGACCCAGCGATACGCCTACAGGCGGGTCAGAACCTCCGAGAGCAGGGAACCCATCCGGGTCGCCGACTGATGGCCCGCCTCGAGCACCTCGGCGTGGCTGAGGTGCTGGCCCGTCATGCCCGCGGCCAGGTTGGTGACCAGCGAGACACCCAGCACCTCCGCGCCCGCCGCACGCGCGGCGATCGTCTCGTGCACGGTCGACATCCCCACCAGATCGGCGCCGAGGGTGCGCAGCATCCGGACCTCCGCGGGCGTTTCGTAATGCGGTCCGGGCAGACCCGCGTACACCCCCTCGGTCAGCGTCGGATCGACGTCCCGGGCGAGCGCGCGCAGCCGGGGCGCGTAGGCGTCCACCAGGTCGACGAACTCGGCGCCCACCAGTGGCGAACGCGCGGTCAGGTTGAGATGGTCACCGATGAGCACGGGCTGGCCCACCGAGTAGTCCTCGCGCAGTCCGCCCGCCGCGTTCGTCAGCACCACCGTGCCGACGCCCGCCGCGCAGGCCGTGCGGACGGGGTGGACGACATGGCGCAGGTCATGACCCTCATATGCGTGAATGCGGCCGAGCAGCACCAGAACCCGGGTCCCCTTGACGTCCACCGCCAACACGCGGCCGCCGTGGCCGGCGGCGGTGGGCGGACTGAAGCCGGGAAGTTCGGCCATCGGGACGACGTCGGAGGGCTCGCCGAGCCGCGCAGCCGCGGGCGCCCATCCGGAACCGAGCACGACGGCAACGTCGAACCGACCGCCGCCGGTGCGCCGCACGAGTTCGGCGGCTGCCGCGTCGGCAAGGGCCTGAGGGTCCGACGGCGTAGTGCTCACAGCGCGGCAGCCTAGCGAGGATGAGCGCTTGCGCGAAGACCATGGGGCCGCGATGAGCGCTTGCGCGAAGACCATGGGGCCGCGATGAGCGCTTGCGCGAAGACCATGGGGCCGCGATGAGCGCTTGCGCGAAGACCATGGGGCCGCGATGAGCGCTTGCGCGAAGACCATGGGGCCGCGATGAGCGCTTGCGCGAAGACCATGGGGCCGCGAACGCTCGCGCGCCGCGCCGCGCGACGGTGAGATACTTCTCCGATGCCAACCGCCACAGCGTCGACGAGGGTCGAGGACGTAGTCCGGCAACGCCGTGGCGACCTGATCGAGCTGTCGCACTCCATCCACGCCGAACCGGAACTCGCCTTCGCCGAACATCGCAGCTGCGCGAAGACGCAGACACTGGTTGCCGAACGCGGATTCCAGATCACCGCGGCGCCCGGCGGCCTGGACACCGCGTTCCGTGCCGACTTCGGAAGCGGTTCGCTGGTGGTGGGCATCTGCGCCGAGTACGACGCCTTGCCCGGCATCGGCCACGCCTGCGGCCACAACATCATCGCCGCATCAGCGGTCGGGACGGCGCTGGCACTGGCCGAGGTCGCCGACGAGCTCGACCTGACCGTCGTGCTGCTCGGCACGCCCGCCGAGGAAGCGGGCGGCGGCAAGGCGCTCATGCTCGAGGCGGGCACGTTCGACGACATCGCAGCGACGGTGATGTTGCACGCCGGACCGCTCGACATCGCCCGCGCACGATCACTGGCACTGTCGCAGGTGGCCGTCGAGTACCTCGGACGTGAGGCGCACGCGGCCGTCGCGCCCTTTTTGGGACTCAATGCCGCCGATGCGATCACCGTGGCCCAGGTGGCCATCGGTCTGCTCCGCCAGCAACTGGCGCCCGGTCAGATGATGCACGGCATCGTCACCGACGGAGGCCAGGCCACGAACGTCATTCCGGCCCGCACCGAGATGCACTACACGATGCGCGCCAACGACTCCGGGTCGCTGCGCGAACTGGAGGCCAGGATGTCGGACTGTTTCCTCGCCGGTGCCGTGGCCACGGCGTGCGGCCACCGGGTGCAGGCGACCGAGCCGTCGTACCTGGAGTTGACACCCGACCAGTGGCTCGCCGACGTGTTCCGCGCCGAGATGGTGCGACTGGGCCGCACGCCCGTCGGCGTCGAGGTCGAGGCGGCGTTTCCCCTCGGTAGCACCGACATGGGTAACGTCACCCAGGTGATGCCGGGCATCCATCCCATCGTCGGCATCGACGCCGAGGGCGCCTCGATCCATCAGCCTGCGTTCGCGGCGGCCGCATCGCGGCCCAGTGCCGACACGGCCGTGATCGAGGGCGCCGTGATGCTCGCGCGCACTGTCGTCGAGCTGGCCGACACACCTGCGCAGCGTGACCGGGTGCTTGCCCTGAAGGCGGAACGCCCGTGAAGGTCAGCGAGTACACCGAGGCGTGGCTGGCGTCCCACTACGACGAACTGGTGAGGTGGCGGCGACACATTCACCAGCACCCAGAGCTGGGCCGGCAAGAGTTCGAAACGACCCAGTACGTTGCGTCGCGGCTGGCCGACGCGGGGCTCAACCCCAAGGTGCTCCCGGGGGGCACCGGACTGACCTGTGACTTCGGACCCGAGGATGCGCCGCGGGTGGCGCTTCGTGCCGACATGGACGCGTTGCCGATGGACGAGCGGACCGATGCCCCGTACCGGTCGTTGGTGCCGGGGGTGGCGCACGCCTGCGGCCACGACGGCCACACCGCCGTCCTGCTCGGCGCCGGGCTGGCGCTGGCGTCGGTACCGCAGCTGCCCGTCGGCGTGCGTCTGCTCTTCCAGCCGGCCGAGGAGCTGATGCCCGGAGGCGCCATCGACGCGATCGCCGCGGGTGCCCTCAACGGGGTGTCGCGGATCTTCGCGCTGCACTGCGATCCGCGGCTGGCGGTCGGCAAGGTGGCCGTGCGGCCGGGACCCATCACGTCGGCGGCCGACCAGGTCGAGATCACGTTGCACTCCCCGGGGGGCCACACCTCGCGTCCGCACCTGACCGGAGACCTCGTCTACGCGCTGGGAACCTTGATCACGGGGGTGCCCGGGGTGTTGTCACGGCGGGTCGACCCGCGCAACAGCACCGTGATGGTGTGGGGCGCCGTCAACGCCGGGGTGGCGGCCAACGCCATTCCACAGACCGGCAGCGTCGCGGGCACCATCCGCACGGCCAGCCGGGAAGCCTGGGTGATGATGGAAGGGCTCGTTCGCGAGATCGTGTCGTCGTTGCTGGCGCCGCTCCAGGTGGAATTCGGCGTGCACTACCGGCGCGGGGTACCGCCGGTGGTCAACGAGGAAGTGTCGACGCGGATCTTCACCCACGCGATCGAGGCGATCGGCCCCGACGTGCTCACCGACACCCGGCAGTCCGGGGGTGGCGAGGACTTCTCCTGGTATCTGGAGGAGGTTCCCGGCGCGATGGCGCGGCTCGGTGTCTGGTCGGGGCACGGCCCGCAGCTCGACCTGCACCAGCCGACGTTCGACCTCGACGAGCGGGCGTTGGGCGTCGGGGTGCAGGTGTTCACGAACATCGTCGAGCAGTCCGCGGCCGTCTAACCCCTCCCTTCCCGCACCCCCTCCCTTCCCGCGAGCGTGCGTGTCTGCGGCGCGACACGCGAGGGAAAGGGGCACATTGCGCACGCTCGCGACCGCGTCAGCACTCGACGTGACGGGTGCCGGCGGCGCGAGCGTGCGCCAACTCTGGAAAGCGCACGGCGTGTCGCCCGCAGACACGCACGCTCGCGCGAGAAGGGGGGTGAGAAGAGGGAGGGGTGAGAAGAGGGAGGGGAGGAGGAGAGCGTGGCTAGGTGCCGGGGCCGACGTTGCCGGCCGGTCGGGTTCGCAGGTCGTGCACGTACTCCTCGGGGGCGCCCGCGATCTCGGCGGCCTCGGCCATCACGCCGAGGTAGCGCGCCGACGGGATGCCGCCTTCCCAGGCGTCGACGACGTAGAGCCAGGCCAGCACCGGGTCGGTGTCGGTGTCGGAGGTCTCGCGATGCACCCGGCAGCGGATCTTCTTGTGGAAGCCGAGCTCCGAACCCTCCCAGCGGTCGAGGTTCTCCTCGTCTTCCTTGGTCATGTCGTACAAGACGACGAACACCTTGGACAGCGGGTCCTCGACGAGGGTCGCGAGCGCGCCCTCCCAGCCCAGGTCCGCACCACCGAAGGTGAGGCGCCAGCCGTGCAACCACCCCGTACCCGCCATCGGCGAATGGGGTGCGCGTTGCAACATCTGCTCCGGATGCATGTTCGATCCGTACGCGGCGTAGAGCGGCACGGGGCAAGCCTAAGGGGTCGTGCCGGCCGCGGGTGATCGAGTCGGTCACGGGCTGGCCAGACGCTGGGCCGGAGCGCAGTCGCACGGGGTTAGATGGACGTCGTGGTTACCCGCATCGTGATCATCGGCGGTGGTCCCGCCGGTTATGAGGCCGCGCTCGTCGCCGCGGGCCGTGGCCCCGACGTCGCACACGTCACCATCATCGAGTCCGACGGTGTCGGTGGTGCCTGTGTGTTGTGGGACTGCGTACCGTCCAAGACGTTCATCGCGTCGACCGGCGTGCGCACCGAGCTGCGCCGGGCCGACGGTCTCGGCTTCGACATGAAGATCGACGACGCCAAGATATCGCTGCCGCAGATCCACAACCGCGTGAAGACGCTGGCGCGGTCGCAGTCGGCCGACATCGGGTCCAATCTCCTGCGCGAGGCCGTGACCGTGGTCCGCGGCCGTGGGGAGCTCGTCGACGACCTGCCCGGGATGGCGCACCACCGGGTCAAGGTCACGACGTCCGAGGGCAAGGTGGGCGTCTTGAAGGCCGACGTGGTGCTGATCGCCACCGGCGCGCGCCCGAGGGTTCTCCCGAACGCCGTGCCCGACGGCGAGCGCATCCTGAACTGGCGCCAGCTCTACGACCTGACCGAGCTGCCGAGGCACCTCGTCATCGTCGGCTCCGGCGTCACGGGGGCCGAGTTCTGCAACGCCTACACCGAGCTGGGGGTCCAGGTCACCGTGGTGGCCAGCCGCGACCAGATCCTCCCGCACGAGGACCGCGACGCCGCAGCCGTGCTCGAGGAGACGTTCGCCGAGCGCGGCGTCAAACTGGTGAAGAACGCGCGGGCCGACACCGTGACACGCACCGCCGACGGGGTCGTCGTGGCGATGGCCGACGGCCGCAAGGTGGAGGGCAGTCACGCCCTGATGACCGTCGGTTCGGTGCCCAACACCGAAGGCCTTGGCCTCGAGAAGGTGGGAATCGAACTCGGGCCGGGCAACTACCTTGCCGTGGACCGTGTTTCGCGGACCGCGGCGTCGGGCATCTACGCCGCGGGCGACTGCACCGGCCTCCTGCCGCTTGCGTCGGTCGCGGCCATGCAGGGCCGCATCGCGATGTATCACGCCCTCGGCGAGGGGGTGGCTCCCATCCGGCTGCGGACCGTCGCCGCGGCGGTCTTCACCCGTCCCGAGATCGCCGCGGTCGGAGTGCCGCAGACGGCGATCGACGACGGCACCGTTCCGGCCCGCACGATGATGCTCCCCCTGACCACCAATGCGCGCGCCAAGATGTCGCTGCTGCGCCGCGGCTTCGTCAAGATCTTCTGCCGTCCCGCGACCGGCGTGGTCATCGGTGGCGTCGTCGTGGCCCCGATTGCATCCGAGCTGATCTTGCCGATAGCGCTCGCGGTGCAGAACCGGATCTCGGTGACCGACCTGGCCCAGACGCTGTCGGTCTATCCGTCGCTGTCGGGTTCCACGGTGGAGGCAGCGCGCCGCTTGATGGCGCACGACGACCTGGACTGAGCGCGGGAGGCGTGTCGATCGCGTAAAGGCACGTAGGCTCGTAGGGGCAACGCCTACCAGTGAGTAACAAGAGGAGTTCTTGGCGTGAGTGACCCGATCCCTGGTCCGGGCAACGGGCAGACCCTTCTCAACCCCGAGTTGCGCGCGCAGGCGTGGGAACGTCTTGGCAGTGAGCAGTTCGACGTCGTCGTCATCGGCGGCGGAGTCGTCGGTGCGGGAGCGGCACTCGATGCCGCCACCCGCGGTCTCAAGGTCGCCCTCGTCGAGGCCAGGGACTTCGCGTCCGGCACGTCCAGCCGCTCCTCGAAGATGTTCCACGGGGGTTTGCGGTATCTCGAGCAGCTGGAGTTCGGCCTGGTTCGCGAGGCCCTGCACGAACGTGAGCTGTCCTTGACGACGTTGGCGCCGCACCTCGTCAAACCGCTTCCGTTCCTGTTTCCCTTGACCAGACGGGTGTGGGAACGCCCCTACGTCGCGGCGGGCATCTTCCTCTACGACCAACTTGGTGGCGCGAAATCCGTTCCGCCGCAGAAGCATCTGCTGAAGGCGGGGGCCCTCCGGCTGGCTCCGGGGCTCAAGCGGAGCTCGCTCATCGGCGGCATCCGCTACTACGACACAGTCGTCGACGACGCGCGCCACACCATGATGGTGGCGCGCACCGCCGCGCACTACGGCGCGGTGGTGCGGACCTCGACGCAGGTCGTGTCCCTGTTGCGCGAGGGCGACCGGGTGACCGGCGTCCGCGTGCGCGACTCCGAGGACGGGGCCGTCACGGACGTCCACGGCCACGTCGTCGTCAACGCCACCGGCGTGTGGACCGACGAGATTCAGGCATTGTCCAAGCAGCGCGGCCGCTTTCGGGTGCGGGCGAGCAAGGGCGTGCACATCGTCGTGCCGCGCGACCGCATCGTCAGCGAGGTTGCGATCATCCTGCGGACCGAGAAGTCGGTGCTGTTCGTGATCCCGTGGGGGACGCACTGGATCATCGGCACCACCGACACCGATTGGAATCTGGACCTGGCGCACCCCGCCGCCACCAAGGCCGACATCGACTACATCCTCGGTCACGTCAACACCGTGCTGGCCACTCCGTTGACGCACGACGACATCGACGGCGTCTACGCCGGTCTGCGCCCCCTGCTGGCGGGCGAGAGCGAGGAGACGTCGAAGCTGTCGCGCGAGCACGCCGTCGCGGTGCCCTCGCCCGGCCTGGTCGCGATCGCGGGGGGCAAGTACACGACCTACCGCGTGATGGGGCAGGACGCCATCGACGCGGCAGCCGAATACGTCCCCACCCGGGTGGCGCCCTCGATCACCGAGAAGGTTCCGCTGCTGGGTGCCGACGGCTACTTCGCCCTGATCAACCAGACCGAGCACGTCGGCTCGCACTATCAGCTACACCCGTACCGCGTGCGGCACCTGCTGGACCGCTATGGCTCGCTGATCGGTGAGGTGCTCGCGATGGCAGAGGGCAGGCCGGAACTCCTGGCCCCCATCACCGAGGCGCCCGTGTACCTGAAGGTCGAGGCGTACTACGCTGCGGCGGCCGAGGGGGCGCTGCACCTCGAAGACATCCTCGCCAGGCGGATGCGGATCTCCATCGAATACCCGCACCGCGGTGTCGACTGCGCCCGTGAGGTTGCCGAAGTCGTTGCGTCCGTCCTTGGTTGGAGTGCGCAAGACGTCGACCGCGAAGTCGACACCTACCGCGCCCGGGTCGAGGCCGAGGAAATGTCGCAGACCCAACCCGACGACGAATCCGCCGACGCGTTGCGTGCCGCGGCGCCGGAGGCACGCACCGAGATCCTCGAACCGGTTCCGCTGACGTGAGTCGGGCCGCGCCCCTGCCCGTCCGCGACGGGCTTGGTCCGGCGCGAGTCCGGTTGCGTGGCGGCGCCGAGGGCGCAGCGACCGGGGGAGTGGTTTCGGTCCTGAGGGAGTTGTCCGACCGGTTCGGTGCCGCTGCCGCCGCCAAAGTGCTTGCGGGCGAAGTGGTTTGCCAGGACGGTTCGATCGTCGACGCGGCTACGGTGCTTCCTCCCGGTGTCAGCGTGTACGTGTACCGGGACCTTCCCGACGAGGTGCCGGTGCCATTCGACGTCCGCGTGCTGTTCCGCGACGATCACCTCGTGGTGGCCGACAAACCTCCCTTTCTGGCCACCATGCCGCGCGGTGGACACGTCGCCCAGACCGCACTGGTCCGGTTGCGTCGCGAACTCGACTTGCCCGACCTCGTGCCCGCCCACCGGCTGGACCGACTGACCGCCGGCGTGCTGCTGTTCTCCGTCCGCCGCGAGGAGCGTGGGGCGTATCAAACCCTGTTCGCTCGCGGGGAGGTGCGCAAAACGTATCTGGCCCGTGCCGCGGTCGTCCCGCACCTTCAATTTCCCCTCCGGGTGCGCAGCAGGATCGTCAAGGAACGTGGTCGGTTGCAGGCGTACGAGGAGCCCGGGGAACCCAACGCCGAGACGGTGGTGGAGCTGGTGTCCGCCGACGGGCTGTACCGGCTGACCCCGCGCACCGGCCGCACCCACCAGCTCCGGGTTCACATGGCGTCGCTGGGACTGCCGCTGCTCAACGACTCGCTGTACCCGGAGGTCCTCGACGTGGCGCCGGACGACTTCTCCCGTCCACTCGCGTTGCTTGCCCACGCGATCGAGTTCGACGACCCGCTGACCGGAAGCCGCCGGCGGTTCACCAGCACGCGGTCCCTCTGACCCGCGGGCGCGCCGGAAACCTTCTCTACGCCAGACTGAATGCTGCCGTTCGCATGCCAGTTTCCTGTCAATCTGCTTGGTCGGCGCTCCCATGAAGCTGGCGGCGGGATTAATGAACGTCGACGGGACGACGACGCTCCGTAGGGGATCACCGGAAAAACGACGATTGGTGGATCGACATGACCCGAGTTCTTGGGATGAACGGCCGCAAGGGGATGGCCGCGGCAATCGGCGCGGGTGCTCTGGTCACGATGGGCATCATCGGTGTGACGGCGGGCACACAGCCCGATGGACAGACCGCCGTGGTATCGGGCGGATCGATGTCCACCGGCGAGACGACGACGATGTCGTACACGGGAACGGTGGCACCGATCGTGGCGGTACCGGTCGTGAAGGCCACTCCCTTCGGCGAAGGCTGAGCCTGTAGCACGACGAGCGGTGGGCGATGCTTCTACGGTGACGAACTGCAACGTGTTCTACTGACGACCGTGGAACGCACGACATTCGACGCACTGTTCGACATGACCGACCGCACCGTGATCGTGACGGGAGGTACCCGCGGAATCGGACTCTCGCTTGCCGAGGGTTTCGTGCTGGCAGGTGCACGGGTGGTGGTCGCCAGTCGCAAGGCCGAGGCCTGCGACGAGGCGGCCACACACCTGCGGGAACTTGGCGGCCAGGCCATCGGAGTGCCCGCACACGCAGGCAGTCTCGAGGACCTCGACACGCTGGTGGACCGCACCGTCGCCGAGTTCGGCAGTATCGACGTGGTGGTGAACAACGCGGCGAACGCGTTGGCTCAGCCTCTTGGCGACATGACCGCCGACGCGTGGGCCAAGTCCTTCGACGTGAACCTGCGTGGCCCGGTGTTCCTCGTCCAGAAGGCGCTACCGCACCTGAAGGCCAGCCCTGCCGGCGCAGTGCTGAACATGATCTCGGTGGGCGCCTTCCACTTCGCCCCCCACCTGTCGCTCTATGCGTCGGGAAAGGCGGCGCTGATGTCCTTCACGCGGTCGATGGCGGCCGAGTTCGTCGGCTTCGGCATCCGCGTCAATGCGATCGCGCCGGGACCGGTCGACACCGACATGATGCGCAAGAATTCGCCCGAGGTGATCGACGCCATGGTGGGTGGCACGCTGATGCGCCGCTTGGCCAAACCCGACGAGATGGTCGGCGCCGCAATGCTGTTGTGCTCCGACGCGGGCAGTTACATCACCGGCCAAGTGGTGATCGTCGACGGTGGAGGCACGCCCCGCTGACCGTTCGCATGGTGTAGGCGAACGTCGGGTGTGCCCCTCGCCGACCGTGCGGTCGGCGGTCAGGCGTCGCTCCGCCAGCCGTCGATGCCCACGATGATGAGCCGCAGCTGCTTCACGGCCATCTGCCGGATGTCCTCGAGTGCGGCCTGATCGACCGCGTCTTCGATGGCCTCGGCAATCGAGATCATCGCGTTGACGAACAAGCTGGACAGGATGTTGAGGTCCTCGGCGCTCCAGTCGTTGAGGCCGGGGAAGCGGGTCAGGTCGATCGCCAGCTCCGAGGTGATCAAACGGATCTCGGTGCGGATCGCGTAGCGCAGCACGGTGACGCCACTGTTGCGTTCCCGGCCGATGAATCGCCAGTGTTCGCGGCGTTCGTTCACGCCGGCGATGAGGATGTCGACGGTGGACTCGATGACCCGGCTCGGGTCCAGCTTGCCTGCTCTGGCACCGCGCAACATGTCGCGCAAGGCGCGGAAGGACTCGTCGATGAGCACCAGGCCCAGAGCTTCCATCGAGTCGAAGTGCCGGTAGAACGCCGCGGGCACGATTCCTGCCTCGCGGGTCACTTCGCGGAGGCTGAGGGCACTGAAGCTGCGCTGCTCGAGAAGCCGCAACGCCGCTGCCACGATGGCCCGCCTGGTCGCTTCCTTGCGTTCTTCGCGGGATGGCGTGTCGCGCGAGGAACGCGAGCTCTTCGAGCGTCCCGATCGAGAAGATCGTGAACTGGGCGTACGTTCGTTCACTGTGTGAAACCTACCACAACCTGGTCCGATCGATTGACGGTTCAGCGCCAACGGGTGCACGGTGTACACATGTTCACTCAAACGAAGACGCCGGGCCTGCGCGAGCGAGTGCTGCGGTCACCGCTGGTGGACCTGCTGACCGGCCCGCACGGCGTCGATCGCTACACCGAACTCGTCGAGCCCACCTGGACGCTGGGCGACGCCCGCGCCAAGGTGGTCGCCGTCCGTCGGCAGACGCGCAGGAGCGTCACCCTCACTCTTGAACCCAACGCGGCCTTCGCGGCCGGACCGAGGCTGCGGGCCGGCCAGTACGTCAATCTCACCGTCGAGGTCGACGGTCGCCGGCAGACCCGCTGCTACTCGCCCGCCAACGCGGAGGGTGACCGCCTGTTGGAGCTGACCATCGGGCGGCACGACGACGGCGTCGTCTCCCGGCACCTCGTCGAGAACGCCCGTCCGGGGATGGTGGTCGGACTCGACGGGATCGGCGGCGACTTCGCGCTCCCCGAGGTGCGACCGCAGCGGGTGCTCTTCGTCTCCGGCGGCAGCGGCATCACGCCGGTGCTGGCGATGGTGCGCACGCTGAATTCGGAGCCCGGCGCACGCCACGCCGACCGCGACGTCACCTTCCTGCATTACGCCCGCACTTCCGACGAGGCGTGCTACCGCGCCGAGCTGTCCGCGATGGCCGGCGTCCGGGTGCGGCACGGCTACTCCCGCTCCGCTGAGCCCGGTGACGTCACCGGCCACTTCGGCCCCGAGCACGTCTCGGACGTGCCGACGCCGGATGCGGTGTTCGTCTGCGGACCGCCCGGGCTGGTCGCCGCGGTCCGCGAGGTGTTTCCCGACGCCACGTCCGAGAGCTTCGTCCCGCCGGCGTTCGCCGTGCCGACGGAGGCGCCCGGCGGAACCATCACGTTCGCCGACAGTGGCGTCGAGGTCGCCGACGACGGGCGCTCCCTGCTGGAACAGGCCGAGGCGGCCGGGCTGTCGCCGCAGAGCGGATGCCGGATGGGCATCTGCCACACCTGCACCCGTCGCAAGTCCAGTGGCGCGGTGAAGAACCTGATCACCGGCGCCGTGTCGTCGGCCGACGGGGAGGACGTGCAGATCTGCGTCTCCGCCCCCGTCGGCAACGTCGAACTGTCGCTGTAAGCGAACACCACCCGCAACTCGAAAGGACCAGTCATGACTGCCATGTTGGAGAAGACCCCCCAGGACGTCATCGAAGACGACGTCGCCGACGTGCTGCCCGCCCCCATTCGTCAGGCCATCACCAAGGTGGTCAGGGGCGAGGCGATCACGATGACCCCCGAGATGGCCGACGCCTTCGGGGCCGAGCTCGACGAGCTGCGTGCCCGCGTGGTCGCAGACCTCGGCGAGCGTGACGCCACCTACATCCGCCGCGTCATCACGGCGCAGCGGGCGCTGGAGGTCGGCGGCCGGGCGCTGCTGTTCGCCGGCGTGCTGCCGCCCGCATGGTTGGCGGGTACGGCCATGCTTGCCGTGTCGAAGATCCTCGACAACATGGAGATCGGCCACAACGTCATGCACGGGCAGTACGACTGGATGGGCGACCCCGCGCTGACGAGCCGCAACTTCGAATGGGATTCGGCCTGCCCGAGCGATCAGTGGCGCCACTCGCACAATTACATGCACCACACCCACACCAACATCGTCGACATGGACCGCGACATCGGTTACGGCATCCTTCGGATGAGCGAGGACCAGCGCTGGGTGCCCTACTACTACGGCAACCCGGTGTACGCCTTCCTGCTGATGGTGCTCTTCCAGTACGGTGTCGCCCTGCACGAGCTCGAGACCGAGCGCATCCGTTCCGGTGAGATCTCCATCGCCGACAAACGTGACACCTTGGCAGGCATCTGGGGCAAGGTCAAGCGTCAGACGCTGAAGGACTACGTCGCCTTCCCGCTGCTCGCCGGGCCGTTCGCGCCGTGGGTGTTCACCGGCAACCTGACTGCCAACCTGATCCGCAACGTCTGGTCCTACGCGATCATCTTCTGCGGCCACTTCCCCGACGGCACCCAGGAGTTCACCAAGGAGGAGACCGCCGACGAGACCCGCGGGATGTGGTACTTCCGCCAGATCCTCGGCTCGGCGAACCTGACCGGTGGAAAGTGGTTCCACATCATGAGCGGCAACCTGTCGTTCCAGATTGAGCACCACCTGTTCCCCGACATCCCGGCGCATCGCCACGCCGACATCGCACCGGAGGTCCAGGAGATCTGCGAGCGCTACGGCATTCCCTACAACACCGGCCCGCTTCCCAAACAGTTCGCCACGGTGGTGCGCAAGATCTGCCGACTGGCGCTGCCGAACCGCTGATCGGCGTGGCTACGTTTGACAGTTCGGGCACCAGTACATGACGCGCTCACCGCTGCCGTCCATTTCGATGCGCGTGCCGCACCGGCGGCACGGACGTCCGACGCGGCCGTAGACCCACAGGTCGTTACCCGGCCTGGTGTTCCCGGTGGTGGTGCGGTTGATCCGTGTTCTGTTGAGCCACAGCATGTCCCTGGCGCGTTGGACGATCCGCAGCGGATCCTTGACGGCGCTGACGGGCGAGGTGGGGCGCCGCCCGGACACGAAGCACAGCTCGTTGGCGTAGACGTTCCCCACGCCCGCCATCACCCGTTGATCCAGCAGGGCGTCGGCCAACGCCCGGTCCTGGTCGGCCGAAAGGTTCGCCGCCGCGGTCCGGGGCTCCCAATCGACGCCGAGCAGGTCCGGTCCGAGGTGGGCCACCGCCGCCATGTCGTGCTCGCGTTCGAGGATCTCCAGCACTCCGAGATCGATGCCCGCAGCTCGACTGACACGGTCCCCGAGGCGGGCTTCGAGCAGGATCCGCACCTTGTGCGGTGGCACCCGCCCGATCTGGCCGTTTATCAGCCAGGCACCGTCCATCTTTAGGTGCGAATGGATGCTGGCATCCCCGGCGCGGATGAACAGGTGCTTGCCCCGGCTGAGGACCTCGTCGACGACGCTGCCGGTCAAGTCGATGGTGGCGAACTTGGGCACCCGTACGTCGCAGCGCGTCAGTGTCTTGCCCACCAGCGCCTCCCGCAACTTGTCCGCCGCGCGGAAGACGGTGTCACCTTCTGGCACGACGCCAGGTTAGTCCGACCCGAGATGCCGTGACGGGTGCGCTCGCGATCCTGCCGGGTCAGGCGGTGATCGGGTTCAGCGCCGATGCCCTCGCGTGGCGGTGTTGCCGCTCGATGACCGCGAAGTAGAAGGCATACGCGAAGGCGCAACTGGTGAAGAGACTGGCCATGAAGAACAACCACGGCCTGCGGATGCCACGTCGGTAGCCGTCGACGATCGTGAACAAGGGCAGCAGAACGACGTTGATGATCGTGTAGTCCTGGCTGGCCGAGGCGGCGGCCGGGTTGGCATAGCCGAGTGCGATGAATTGCTGCCAGCTGCCCGGGCCCCAGATCGGATTGCCTCGCGTCACCGCGTACTGGACGACGAACCGATGGTTGAAGTAGTAGCCGAGGACGATCGACCCCATGCCGACGACGTAGTACAGAACCTCGAGCGCCGAGAACGCCGCGCCGCCGGTGGGACGCGCGAAGACCAGCGAATTAGCCCGGACGATCCATACGACGACGAGGACGCCGATGAGACCGTGAACGATCAGCGACACCATGCAAGGAGTATGAAACCGCGGCCGCCGGAGTTTCGTCACTTTTGCCAGTTTGGCTACGCAATCGTCAGCGCAGCCGAAGCCCTCTGGGTGTCCGCGAGAACCCGCTGCCCACCAAGGCGTCGTGCACCGCGCCGTGGTCCGGACCGGCGGCGGGGTCCAGTACCGGCGCCCCGTTGATCCGCTCCACCAGCAGAGCCCGCAGCCGCCCACCTCCGACGAGTGCGACCAACGCCGCCCCGGCCGCGGCATGCGCCTCGAGGTCCTGCGAGAACGACAGCAGGGAGCGCCCGCCGCGTTCGAGGAACCAGGTGAGCTCGCCGTCGACGAGGACCACCAGTCGCGCCCGCCTTGCGTCCTGGGCGGTGCCCGCTGTCCGAGTCCCCCGGCCACGGCAGGGCCGCGCCGTAGGGGTTGGCGGGATCGGCTGCCGCCAGTACCACTGCGTGGTAGTCGCGGCGCTGCTGATCCACCCCGTCGAGATAGGTCCGCAGCCGGTCCACCGTGGACGCGACCGCAAACTGGGCGCCGCCGAGGGACTCGACGAAGTAGCCGCGCTGGCAGCGCCCCGAATCCTCCATCGCGGTGAGCACCTTGTACAACATCGCGAAACCGCCAGGGGCACCCTCGGCCGCACCCTTGGTGAGCACGCCGTGCCGACTGAGGAGCAGTTCGGCGGTGAAGTGCGCTCGCACGGTGGAATCGGGCTCGGCAGGTGGCAAGGCGGACCATCGGCCTGCGACGGTCGCATCGGTCGTCCGGGTCTGCGCGTGGGCAACGCTGTAGCGGCTCAGCCTCGGGGGACTTGGCCGCTGCCGGTGGGTGCCGCCACGCCGTCCGGAACCGGCCAGCAGGGCGCGCACGGGTGCGAAGGTGTCACCGGTGACCCATCCGGCCCAAATCAGCTCCCAGAGAGCCTGTTTGGTGACAGATTCGGTATCGCCGGTGGTCGCGGACGCGGTCAGCTGGCGGAAGAAATAGGCGCCTCCGTGCTCGAGCGTGGCGAGGATTTCGCGGTGGACGTCGGTGAAGTCGATCTCCGCGGGTTCGGCCAGCGTGAGCGCTGCCGTCTCGGCGCTGTGGAACGCGACCCAGCCGTCACCGCTGCTGATCGAGCCGGCGCCGGACCACGTCACCTCGCCGGAGGCGAGTAGTTCGTCGAGCATCGCGGGTTGGTAGTTGCGTACGCGCTGACCGAACACCAGCGGCTCGATCGCCGATGCCGGCAACGGCACGCCCGAGAGCTGCTCGATGACCGACGCCAGGCCGTCGACCCCCGAACTCTTCTCGGTTCCCAGCTGTTGCCACGCGGGCAGGAAGCGGGCGTAGGCGGCGGTGCTGACCGGCTCGACCTGCGCACGCAGCGCGGCCAGGGACCGTCGGCGCAGGATCTTGAGAACGTCGGCGTCGCACCACTGTTCGGCGTCCTCGGCACTGAACTCGCCGCGCACCAGCCTTCTGTCGACCGACATCCGGCCCAGGACGTCTGCCGTCACCCGGAGGCCGAGGCCGAAGCGTTCGGCCGCATCGTGGCTCGTGAACGGTCCCCGGGTGCGGGCGTAACGTCCCAGGAGCTCGCCGAGCGGGTCGGCGACCGATTCGGTGAAGCTCGCGGGAACGCCAACGGGCACGGCGATCCCGACGCCATCCCGGAGCAGCCCGACGTCCTCGATGGCCACCCACCAGGTGCGTCCCGCGAACGACACCGTCAGCGCGCGCCTCGCGGCCCTCAGGCCTTCCAGCCAACCGCCGACGTCGTCGGCCACCGACCGCTCGGCCACTTCTGCTTCGGTGAGCGGACCGAGCAGTCGGAGCAGGTCCGCGACGCCCTCGGCGTCCCGCACCACGCGCTCGGCCGACAGGTGCTGAAGTTGGGCGGCGGTCGACTCGATGACCCGTTGGTCGAGTAGCTCGCGAAGTTCGACGCGGCCGAGCAATTCGGCGAGGAGCGAGCTGTCCAATGACAGCGCGGCAGCGCGTCGTTCGGCGAGAGGGCTGTCGCCTTCGTACATGAAGGCACCGACGTAGCCGAACAGCAGCGACGCCGCGAACGGAGACGGTGTCACCGTCTCGACCTCGAGGATTCGGATGCGACGCTGTGCCACGCCTTGCATCAACCCCCGCAGGGTCGGGACGTCGTAGACGTCCTGCAGGCATTCGCGGACCGTTTCCAGCACGATCGGAAAGTCCGGGTACTTGCGTGCGATGTCGAGCAGCTGCGCCGCGCGCTGTCGTTGGTGCCACAACGGTGACCGCTTGCCGGGATGACGTCGCGGCAGCAGCAGCGCGCGGGCGGCGCATTCCCGGAATCTCGAGGCGAACAGCGCCGAGCCGCCGACCTCGTCGGTGACCAGGGGATCGATCTCATCGGGGTCGAAGACGAACAGCTCGGCGCCGGGTGGGGCGTCCTCGGTGTCGGGCAGACGGACGATGATGCCATCGTCGGATGCCGTCGGCTTCTCGTCGATGCCGTATCGCTCGCGGAGCCGCCTGCCCACCGCAAGGGCCAACGGCCCGTGCACGCGCAAGCCGTAGGGGGAGTGCAGGATCACCCGCCAGTCGCCGAGCTCGTCGTGGAACCGTTCGACGACGAAGGTGCTGTCGGTGGGTACGGTGCCGGTGGCCTCGCGTTGATCGGAGATCAGCCGCCACAGGTTTTCGGTGGCGAAGTCGTTGAAACCCATTGCCAGGCAACGTTCGTCGAACGATTCCCGGGCCAGTCCGGCCAGTTCGCCGGTGAAGGCCCCGATGGCGGCACCCAGCTCGGCTGGCCGCCCCACTCCGTCGCCTCGCCAGAACGGCAGCCGTGCGGGCTGGCCGGGCGCGGGCAGGACCAGCACCCGATCGTGGGTGATCTCGGTGATCCGCCAGCTGGTGGCGCCGAGGGAGATGACGTCGCCAGGGCGGGACTCGTAGACCATTTCCTCGTCGAGTTCGCCGACGCGAGAAGGCTTGTCGGTGTCCGCCGAGGACGCCAGGTACACCGTGAACAGGCCTCGGTCGGGGATGGCCCCGCCCGACGTCACGGCCAGCCGTTGGGCACCGGGTCGAGCGGTGAGGGTGCCCGAATCGCGGTCGTACACCAACCTGGGGCGCAGTTCGGCGAACTCCGTGGACGGATACTTTCCGCTCAGCAGATCGAGCGTCGCCTCGAATGCGCTGCGCGGCAACGTGGCAAACGGTGCGCTGCGTCGCACCGCGTCGAACCACCGGTCGGCGTCCAGCGGCTCGAGCGCGGCCGCGGCCACGGTGTGCTGAGCCAGCACGTCGAGCGGGTTGGTGGGCACCCGCATCGTCTCGATCTCACCGGCGAGCATGCGCCGCACCGTGACGGCACAATCGATCAGGTCGGTGCGGTGCTTGGGGAACAGCACGCCCTGGGACACCTCGCCGACCTGATGTCCCGCGCGACCGATGCGCTGCAGCCCGCTGGCGACCGAGGGCGGGGACTCCACCTGGATGACGAGGTCGACGGCTCCCATGTCGATGCCGAGTTCCAGACTCGACGTGGCGACCACGGCCTTGAGCCGGCCGGTCTTGAGGTCGTCCTCGACGAGGGCCCGCTGTTCCTTGCTGATGGAGCCGTGATGCGCCTTGGCGAGCAACGGCTCGGCCCCCAGCGCCACGCCGCTACCCATCATCTGCGCGGGAAAGCCGCCGCCCACCTTCGGGTTGGGCGTCTCGACGACCTCGGCACCCAGCCGTTCGGCGTGAATCTCGTTGAGGCGGGCGGTGAGTCGCTCGGCGAGCCGCCGGGAGTTGGCGAACACGATGGACGACTCGTGCGACTCGATCAGGTCGACGATGTTTTCCTCGACGTCGGGCCAGATGCTGTTGTTCTCGAGGTTGGCCATGTCGGGGACCGGCACGCGAACGGACAGGTCGAAGGTCTTCGCCGACGCCGGAGCGACGATGGTCGTCGGCGACTGACCGGACAGGAACCGCGCGACCTCCTCGGGCGGTCGGACGGTGGCCGACAGACCGATCCGCTGGGCCGCCCGGGCCGTCAACTGGTCCAGACGCTCCAACGACAGAGCCAGATGGGCTCCGCGCTTCGTCGCGGCGACGGCATGCACCTCGTCGACGATCACGGTGTCGACCTCGGTCAGCGTTTCCCGCGCGGCCGAGGTGAGCATCAGAAACAGCGACTCGGGGGTGGTGATCAGCACGTCGGGCGGCTTGGCGATCATCTCGCGACGCCGGTTGGCCGGGGTGTCACCGGAGCGGACGCCGACGCTGATGGCCGGGGCTGCGACCCCGCGGCGTTCGGCGACCCTGCCGATCCCGGTCAAGGGGGTGCTGAGATTGCGTTCGACGTCCACCGCCAACGCCTTGAGCGGAGACACGTAGAGCACCCGGGTGCCCGCGCTTGCGGGACGTGGGCCGTCCGCGGCCAGCCGATCGATGGCCCACAGGAACGCCGCAAGCGTCTTGCCCGACCCGGTCGGCGCGATGACCAGGGTGTCGTCACCGTTGGCGATGGCCTCCCAGGCTTCGGTCTGCGCGGCGGTCGGCGCGGCGAAGGTGCCCGTGAACCACTCCCGCGTCAGCGCGCTGAAGCGGGCCAGGGGTGGGGGCGTCTTCGTGGCCATGACGCCATCCTGCCCCCGACCACCGACACCACCCGCCGGCGTCAGTCCGGGGTGGTGATACCAGGCATCCGTGCGATCGCGTCGAGCAGCGTGTTCGCGCACGCGTCGGCGATCTGACCTGCGTCGATCGACGGGTCGACGATCCGTTGCCGACACATCTCGAAGGTGAACGCCAGCCAACCGTAGACCAGCACCCGCAGATGTCGTCCGACCTCGGAGTCCAGCGGTTCACCGAGGGACGCCGTGACGCGGTCGATGATGCGGCTGGCCTGGCGGTCGTTGTCGACGTCGTCGATGCCGCGCAGCAGCGGGTCCGAGCGGCCCATGCCCATGTAGGCAGCCCATGCGCCGTGCGGGTGCGCCTCGTCGTACTCCAGGTAGGCGAGGACGCCCGCCCGCAGCTGCTCGAACAGGGTGAGACCCGGCTGCGGTGGTGTGTTGGTGGCTTCGAACAGCCGCTCGCCTTCGGCTCGGACGACGGCGGCGAAGAACGCGCGCTTGTCCGGAAAGTAGTGATACATCAGCGCCCGCGAGACACCCGCCCGTTCGGCGATCTCGTCGATGCGGACCTCGTCGTACGGCCGCTGACCGAAGACCTCGGCGCCCAGGGCGAGCAACTCGGCGCGCCGGTCCTCGGGGGACAGCCTCCTTCGGTCGGTCACCCCGCCATCCTAATTGGCACGTGTGCAACAACTCCGCGGGGTCGTCAGCGGCTGCAGCGGCGCGCGAACACGCACTGCCACCGCGGGGACGCTACCTACCAGCCGTTCCCAAAGAGCTCTGGTAGCGGCGCATCCCGGCGATCCAGCGCTCGTAGTCCGAACCCTTCTGCCGGTACATGTCGAGGACCGCGGCGTGCGGCAGTACCAAGAAGCGGTCGGATCGGATTGCCTCGACCGTCAGTTCGGCCACGCGATGCGGGTCCATCACCTCTCCCGCGTTCATGACGGCGGCGGCGGCCATCCGGGCCGCCGGGTCCGTCTCTCCGGCGATCCGGTCGAGCAGGGGAGTGGCGACGCCCATCGGACAGACGCAGGAGACACCGATGCCGCTGTCGCCATAAGTGATAGCCAGCCATTCGGCGAAGCCGACGGCGGCGTGCTTGGTCACCGAGTAGCCCGCGGCGCCGATCTGGGTCAGCAGACCCGCGGCAGAGGCCACGGCCACGAAGTAACCGCGGCCGCGCCGTACCCAGTCCGGCACCAGGACCTTGGCCGCTCGGACGTGGCTGCGCAGGTTCACGTCGATGATGCGGTCCCAATCGGCCTCGTCGTCGCCGAGCCCGGACGCGCCGATGATGCCCGCGTTCGCAACGTAAACGTCGACCGGCCCGAAGACGTGCGCGGCGTCGACCAGCATGGTGACGCCGTCGGTCGAACTGACATCGGTCGTGACGGCGATCGCGGCACCGCCGGCGTCGGTGATCAGGCGGGCGGTGACTGCCGCGGCGTCGCCGTCGAGATCGCCGATGACCACCGAGACGTCGTCGTCGGCCAGCGCCATCGACAGCGCGCGACCGATCCCCGAGCCGGCACCGGTGACCACGGCGACACTGCCCCGTAGTTGCATGCTCGTCCTCTCGACTAGGCCGTGAGCATATTGACCACCCGTATCGCCTCGACCGTCGCCCGGGTCCGGCCCGCACCGGATCCGTCGCATCCTGCGTGCGGTTGACGGACTGGTCAGTAATATGTTGCCTGGTTGGAGGGGGCCGACATGGACACGAGCCGGCGGTGCTCTGACCGCACCGCTTGGGCCGCCTTCCGCGGTCAGACGGGTCCGTCGCCGTGACCCGTTCGCGGCTCGACATCGACGGCCGGTTGGTCGGCCGACGGGCGGAGTTGACCGAGCTCCGGGAAGCGGTGGAGGCGGCGGGCCGCGCCGGTGGTGGGTGCGTCCTGCTGAGCGGGGTTCCCGGCGTGGGCAAGTCCGCGCTCGTGCAGGCCTTCGGCGCCGAGATCTCGCAACGCAACTGTGTATTCGCCTATGGCCGATGCCGGGACGGCGCTCCTGCCCCGTATTCGGCGCTGCGCGACGCACTGAGTTCGATCGTCCGCACCATGGACGCCACCGGGTTGGCGGAGCGCGACAGGTGGCGTGCGAGTTTGATCGACGAAACCTCGGCACTGGCAGGAGTTTTGAGTGAACTCGTGCCCGACCTGGCGAACCTACTCGGCGGGCAGACCGGCCACCCGGCGGCTCTCGACGCGGCCGACGCGCGCCGACGCCTGCACCGCGGGGCCATCCGGCTGGTCTCGGAAACCGCAACCTACCGGCCGGTGGTGCTGGCCATCGACGACCTGCAGTGGGCCGATGGCGACACGCTCATGCTGCTGTCCGAACTCCTGACGGTGTCGCACCGCAACGTGCTGGTGATCGGAGTCCATCGCGCCGGTGAATTCGACGCCGAGTCGGCAGGCCTGCGCTCCGCGGAACTGCGCGGCATCGAACTTGGCCCGCTGACCCGCGACGACCTCGAAGAACTACTTGCCACGGTGAGTGGTCGGGGCGTGGAGCTGGCCGACGTCGCCGCCGAGTTCCATCACCGTACCGAAGGCAATGCGCTGCAAGTCCGCCAGCTGCTCTACCGGGCGCAGCGGGAAGGTGCGCTGACGCCCGCCAGCCCCGGTGGACAGCCGAGCTGGGATCTGCGCGTCCTCTCGTCGATCGAGATCACTCCCACGTCTGCCGAGTTCATCGGGCGGTATCTCGACCAACTGAGCTCCATCGATCGGGCGGTCCTGGCCTCGCTGACGTGCATCGGCGGCGAATTCGACCTTGCCGACGCCACGGCAGCGGCTGCCCGTCCGCCCGACGTGGTGGCCCACGCGCTGTGGTCGAGTCTCGAGCTTCGTCTGCTCGAGGCGCTGGACAACCATGGCCAGCGGATCGCCAACGCGATCAGTCGGGACGGGCGCTACCGGTTCAGTCACGACCGGGTGGCCGAGGCGGCACGGGAGGGGCTGTCCGCCGGGGCGCAGCGGGAGACACACCTGCGGATCGGTCGGCGCCTGATCGGACTGGGCGACGACCGGCTGTTCGAGGCCGCCCGCCACGTCGGAATCGGCGGTCGGGGACTGCCCGACGACGACGAGCGCATCCGGTTCGTCCAGGTGCTGCGGCGCGCCGCACGCAAGGCCAGGGCGCAAGCCTCGTTCCCGCTGGCATTGGCCTACTGCCGCAGCGGTCTCGAACTGCTCGGTTCCCGCGGCTGGGCCGAGCACTACCCCGTGATGCGGGAGTTGCAGCTCGACGCCGCGGACGCCGCGCTGCTGGTGGGCGACGCCAAGGTGCTGCAGGAGCTACTCGACGAGGCCGAACGGTTCCTGCCGTCCCCGACCGACCGAGCCCGCCTCGCGTACCTCCGACTCAAGGGCAAGGTGGCGGAAAACCGGCTCCAGGATGCGCTGGACACGGGCCTGCGTGCGCTCGAAGAGCTCGGTGAACCGCTGGCGCGCTATCCGGGCAAACCCCGGATGGCGGTTGCGTTGGTGCGGATGAAGTTCGCCATGAGCCGATGGACGACCGAGCGGCTACTTCGGTTGGCGCCCTGCGAAGATCCGCTCGTCATCGAGATCCAGCGCATCCTCGCCGAGCTGCGCAGCCTGTCCTACATCGTCCGGCCCAACATCAATCCCTTGGTGGTGGCCAAGCAACTCGACCTCGTGCTGGCCCACGGGCACACCCCGTCCTCGCCGCTGGTCCTCGTCAGTTACGGGTTGTTGCTGGTGATGCTCGGTGATCGCGCGGGCAGCCAGCGCTTCGGCGAGGTCGCGATGCAGCTGGCGCGGCGACCGGAATTCGCCGAGGCTCGCCCGCAGACGTCGTTCATGTACCTGAACTTCGTCCACCACTGGCGCCACCCGATCCGCGACGGTCTCGGCCAACTCCGGGACGCGATCTCCGAAGCGCTCGACCAGGGTGACCAGGAGTACGCGGGATGGCTCTCCGCGGTCGTCATCGGCCAATCGTTCTTCACCGGTCGTCCGCTGGCCGAGATCGACGCCCTCGCGCGGTCGCTGACACCCGAGATACGGTCTCAGCCAGCACCTCTGGCTTGTTGCCAGGCAACCCACCAGTTCTGCCTCAACTTGATGGGACGCAGCGAAGATCCGCTGCTGCTCGCCGGTGAGAGCGGCTATGACGAGCGGGTGGTGCTGCCCGCGGCCCGCGACGAGGGCGACGAAGTGGCGCTCAGCACGGTCGCAACTCAGAAGCTCGGCCTGTACTTCTGGTCCGGTGACTACACCGGTGCGATGGGCGTCGTGGACGAGGCCATCGAGCACGTCGGGGGAATGGCCGGCACCGCGTTCACGCCTTTGATCCACCTGACGAGCGCCGTGAGCGCGATCCACGCCGCGCCGAAGGACCGCTCGACCGAGCGGCTGGTGCGCCGCGCCGTGGCGCTACACCGCAAGTGGGCGGAAGACGCACCCGCCAACTACGCCGCCCCGTGCGCGTTGATCGAGGGGGCCTGGGCGCGAAGCCGTGGGGCGCACGGCACCGCGGAGCGCTTCCTCCACCGGGCCATCGAACTCGCCGACGAGCACCAGTTGCCGTTGATCGGCGCACTCGCCCACGAAGAGGCCGCCACCCTCTACGCCGAGACCGGTCGCACGATGCTGCGCGAGCACATGCTCCGTGCGGCCTACCAGCGGTTCCGCAGCCAGGGTGTCGTCCTGCGCACCGACCGGCTGGCCAGGGCCGATCCGTGGTTACTCAGCCGCGACCTCGTGCAGCAGGGTGCGGCGGAGTTCGATCCCGTTGGCGCGCATGACCTCGTCCGTGCTCTTGGCGCGGCACGGACGCCGGAGGACCTGGCCGCGTTCGTGCTCGGCACGGTGGCCAACACCACCGGCGCCAGCCGCGCCCTGTTCCTCACCCGCGACGACGACCATCTCGGGGTCCGCGCCGTTCACGAGCGCGGTGCCACCACGACGGTCGACGGACCGTGGACCGAGGTGCCCTACGACCGTGCCGTCGTCGACCGCGTCCTGGAGAGTGGTACGCCGCTGATCGTCACGGCGCCGTCTGCCATGGCCGTGCCGATCATGGTGCAGGACAACATCATCGGCGTGGTGTATGCCGAGCAGGAGGTGCCGGGACGGTATTTCGCCGCCGACCAAGAGGAAGCCGTCGCGTTTTTGTGCGACCAGACCGCCGCGCCGTTGTGGAACTTCCAGCTCGAGGCGCGGCTGAAGGCGGCCGACGAGCACCGGCGGTCGCTCATGGACGTGCAGTCTCGGTTCGTGCCCAACGAACTGCTTCGCATCCTCGACATCGACGACCTCCGCCGCGTCCGCAGTGGCTACCGGGTGGAACGCGAGATGACCGTTCTCATCAGCGACATCCGGGGCTACTCGACGATGATCGAGGACATGAACGTCTCCGAGGCAAGCAACTTGGCGATGGGTTTCCTGCGTGCCGTCGAAATGCCGATCATCAGTTGCAACGGAATGATCCAGGATGTCCGTGGGGACGAGATCGTCGCGGTCTTCGAATCGGAGGTGGACGCCGTTCGGGCCGGCTTGGCCATGCTGCGCTCGCTTCGCGAGCACAATCTGGAGCGTAGAGCGCTCGGCTCCGAGGAACTGCGCGCGGGGATCGGCATCAACACCGGTGCCTTGGGGGTCGGCCTCGTCGGTGGGGTCAACCGGATGGTGCTCACGATCATCGGCGATGCCGTCAACCTGGCCGCGCGCATCGAGAGCACCAACAAGCGCTACGGGTCGGCGTTGCTCATCTCCGACGTGACCCGTGATCGCCTGGTGGGACGGGGCCACTTCGACATCCGGCGCATGGAACGCGTCATGGTGGTCAACCGACGGCGACCGGTGACGATCTACGAAGTCTTCGACGATGATTCGGCTGAACTACGGCTGGCGAAGCGATCGGCGCAGGCGGCCTTCGACGAGGCCTTCGCACTGTTCGACGCCGGCGACGTCGACCGGGCCCGCAGCGCGTTCGAACGATGCGGTGCGTTGCTGCCGGACGACCCGGTGGCCCCGCTGCATCTCGGGCACTGCGACGCGGTGACGCGCGGGGAGATGACGGCGGGCCAAGAGGTCCTCCTTCGCCAAAAGTAGTGGCATCAAACGGCGACCACGCCTTGATCTTGTCTGCGACAATTGACCCTCACACTCTGGGGGGTCGTGTCATGTATCTCAGCGACGAGCGTCTGGCCATCGCCAACCGGACGATCATGAAGACGTTCGCGCAGACCAGCGTCGCGTGGCAGGCGATTCCGCACTGGGACGTCGGCGATCCCGCACAGATGCGGATCCGCGATGACATCGTGGACACACCGGGATTTCTGAACCTCGCTCCAGAGTACGAGGACTTTCAGGTCACTCTGGTTCAGACCAGTGCGCCTACCCCGGATTCGCTGCTCGCGGAGGTGATCCAGAAGACCGGCAGCCTTGCCAAGAAGGTCGACCTGGCGGTGCTCCAAGAGCTCTACACCAAGAAGGGTTCCTCGGTGGCCATCGCCGCAGCGAACAAGCTCAAAGACGTAGTCGAGGCGCTGATCACGGCACGGGCGACGATCGAGGACGACGGCTACCGGGCGCCGTCGTGCTTGTTCACCAACACGCAGGGTCTCCTGGCACTCAACGACCTGACGCTGGGATATCCGGCGACCGACGCGGTCCTCGGTGCGGCGAACATCAATTCACTGCACAGGGTCACGCAGATCGACGCGGCGTGGAACAACGCCAAGACACTCGTGCTCGTGCTCGGTAGACGGCAACGAATCGCGCAAGGCGGGGCGCCGGACGCGTCGCCAGGCGAAGAGCCCGTCGACCTCGCCGTCAGCGTGTTCCCCAGTCTCGAAGTGGTGGGCGAGGCCGCCAACGGCACGATCGAGCTCGCCGTACGCATCAGCTATGCGACCAGGGTCAAGGATGAACTAGGCATCGTCGCCGTCGTTGGACCGTAATGACGTCGACCCTGCCCTCGAGGGACGAAGCGCCCACCGCCTCGAATCCGTTCGAGGACTACCTCGCGTTGTGCAAGGACGCCTGCGACGGCGAGATCACGCGGCTCTACGGCCCCGATCGCCGAGGGCCCAGTGCCCTGCACGAACTCATACTCGACTACCCACTGCGCGGCGGGAAGGCGCTGCGCCCCGCCCTCAGCATCGTGATGTGCCTGGGGCTCGGCGGCCACCTCGAGGCAGTCCTGCCGACGGCGGCGACACTCGAGCTCTACCACAACGCCTTCCTCATCCACGACGACATCGAAGACGAATCCCTGATGGCGCCGTGGTCAACCCACCTTGCACATCGACCACGGCGTGCCCATCGCCGTCAACGTCGGCGATGCCATGCTGTCGCTGTCCCTGCAACCACTGCTCGACAACGTCGAGCGCGTGGGACTGGGGCCGGCGCTGCGCATCCTGCGGGCCGTGGCCGACATGACCCGGAGGACCGTCGACGGGCAGGCGCTCGAACTCGAATGGGTCCGTTCCAACACCTGGCAATTGCAGGACGCGGACTACCTCGAGATGGTGGAGCACAAGACCAGCTGGTACTCGTTCATCACGCCCTTGCAAGCCGGTGCGATCGCCGCGGGGGACGGCACCGCGAACGATGACCTCACTGGAGGAGCTCGGGAGACACCTCGGCGCGGCATTCCAGATCACCGACGACCTGTTGAACCTGCGGGCCGACCCGCAGGACTACGGCAAGGAGATCGGCGGTGACCTCTGGGAGGGTAAGCGGACGCTGATGCTCTTGCACGCCTTGCGAACCGCCGAGCCGCCAGACCGGGATCGCGCCGTTCACATCCTGGGCAAGCGGCGTCCTGGCGCTGACGACGAGCACGGTGTCACCGAGCTGCTGGACCGGCTCGTCGTCCGCGGTGAGCTGTCACCCGGGGGCCGGACCGACATCGCCGCGCGGTTGGGACGTCAGCGCACCTTGGAGTCGAAGACCCTCGAGGACATCCGGTGGCTCTACGGACTGATGCGCAGCGTCGGTTCGCTCGACCATGCGCGGAACGTCGCCGCCCACCACGCGCGGCAGGCCTCGGCCGTGCTGGCCGGTCTCGACTGGTTGCCCCCCAGCCGGCACCGGGACGTGCTGACCACCCTCGTCGACTACGTGCACGGACGGACACGATGACCAATCCCGAAGTGCTGATCGCCATGCTCGCCGAACTCGAGCGCATCCGCGCGCTGACGCTCGACCTCGTCGAACACCAGGCCCCCGCCGCTGCTACCGCCCCCGCCGGACGGCGCAGCCGGCGCGGAGCGAACGGCATTCGACCTCCTTCTTGGCGCCCGTCGTGCCGTGCTGGGCAACCCGGCCGCCGCCCGGAGCGTGCACGATCTGCTCGTCGCCGAGGGCCGACGTCATGCGGCCACCCCGGCCGGGGCACGGCTTCGTGAGGCGCTCGTCGCCTCCGCTGCGGTCGAGAACCTCCGCCGCATCTGGGAAACCCTGAGCCTGAACGTGCTCGACGGACCCGCGTCGCCGCGTTCGGCGCCGGACGCCTGGGCCGAACTTCTCGCCGACGCCATCGTCGGGCACGGTCTGCACGACGGCGTCCTGGCCCGCCTCCGGCCGGAGGGCTTCGCATGACGCTGCTCGATCCACGCGAAGCGCTTGCCGAGCAGAGCACGTTCATCGAATACCTGCTCGGTGTGGCGGGCGTGGCGCAATTGGTGCACGAGCTGGCGGCTGACGGTGTGCCCTCTGCCGAGTGCAGTTGCGCGGCAGACGACTTCGTGCACGTGCTGCTGGGGCTGGCCGCGCTCGGAGAAGCGGTCGAGGCGCTCGCCGATGCGACCGGCGAGCACCGTCGGACGGAGGCGCGCCTGCCGGCCTCCTCGTATGAGCGGTGGCTCCGATGAGCGCCGTCCTCGCGAGCAGCGACTTCATCCGTGCCCCGATACTGACCGGGGCCCAGCCGGAAGGATTCAAGGAGTGGCACCACTTCGTGGTCTACGGCAGAGGGCAGCGGCTGCTGATCAACTTCAGCCTCGCCAGTCAGACGCCGAAGGCGGCCCAACGCGGGTTCGCCCCACGTGTCGTCGTCATCGCCCACGACGAGCAGTGGACCGGCGCCGTCGAAGGGTTCGACGACTCCGCGCTCGACGTGTCGGCGGACCTCGGCGAGTTGACCATCGGTGGCAATCGGATGCGCGTGCGGCCGGACGGTTACGAGGTGGTGATCGACCTACCCGCACAGCACATCCGGGGAGAGCTCCGGTTCACCGCGCAGAGCCGACCCTTCGTGGTCAACAACCAGCCGGTGGGCGGCGGGCGGATGTGTTGGCTGTTCGTGCCGCGGCTGCGGGCCGAGGGGTGGCTTCACATCGGCGGCCGCGAGCGGCACATCCGGGACGACCTCGCCTACCACGACCACAACTGGGGCAGGTTCTGGTGGGGCGACGACTTCGGGTGGACCTGGGGGACGGTTCTACCCCAGACGCCGGACGAACCATGGTCGTTGGTCTTTCTGCAGATGACCGACCGGCGGCGGCTGCGTTGCCTGTCCCAGGCGTTGTACGTCTGGCATCACGACGAGCCGGCCGCGATCTTCCGGCACGCCGCGGTGCGCACGAGTTCCCACGGCGTCCTCGATCGAGCCCCGGACTGCACGCTGCCGGGCCCGATGCGGCTGCTCCTGGACGGCGAGTCCTCGGGAGTGCCGGAGCGGGTCGAGATCTCGGCGATGCGGGCGGGCGACGAGGTGCGCGCGGAATTTCGCCCGCAGTCCTACGCACGACTGGCACAACCCAGCGAGGTGAGTCTGGACCGATCGACCGTGCTCTGCGAAACCAACGGAACCGCTACGGTCGGTGGGTCCGTCAACGGCGAGGCCATCGACTTCGTCGGCGCCGGGGTATTCGAGTTCCTCCATGGCTGAACCCGTTTCGTCACTGCTGCGACGTTCGGTCGCAGCACCTCGCCGATGAGGTGCCCGCCAGCTACGGCCGGGTGCTCGACAGCTTGGGTGCCCTGGTGGTCCAGCTCGACGTCGACGGTGAACTCTTCTCACTGTGCGGTGGCGACCGGCTGCACGTCGGCGACGGCGCGGCCCAGTCGGCCGGTGTCACGATCACCACGTCACGCGCCGTGATCCTCGACGTGCTCGACGCGAAGGTCGGCCTTCCGCAGGCCGTGGAGGCCGGCGCCTTGTCCGTCGTCGGTGCGCTCGACGACGTGCTGCGGGCGCACGACGCGCTGCTCGCCTACGTCCACGCGGCAGTGCGGGCACCGTCGCAGCCGGAACTTCTGTCGGCACTGCGCACGGGGGAGCCATGACCGAGTGCGTGACGACGCCTGCGTCGTGCGAACCCCGCCCCACCGTTGCCGTCCTGGGCGCCGGCATCGCCGGGCTCACCGCCGCCCACGAACTGGCCGAGCGGGGCTTCGCCGTCACGGTGTACGAGCCCCGGCAGGACGAACGCATCGGGACCGACCGCGAGCCGGCGGGCAGTCATCCACCCGTCAAGCTCGGCGGTCTCGCCGCCTCCCAGTACTCCACCGTGGGCACGCACGACGGAAGCCCCGCCGAGCTGCGTCCGTTCCCGCGGCGCCGGGGCCGGCCCTGCCTTCCGAGACGGCCGGTTGCGGGCGAGCATGGCTTCCGTTTCTTCCCGGCGTACTACCTGCACACCTGGGACATGTTCGCAGCGCATCCCGGTCTACGAACGCGTCGACGACGCGGGCGGCGCGGTCAGCTGGACACCGACCGCCCGTACGGTCATGGACAACGTCAGGCGAGTCGTCACCCAGGGCACCACGGTGGACGGCAAGCCATCGCTGGTGTTTCCGCGCGAGGCGCCTCGAAGTCCGGCCGAGTTCCTCGGTGTGGTCGGACAGCTCGCCGGGTTGGGCTTCACGACGACTGACGTCCAGACCTTCATCGGCAGGCTGGCTGCGCTACCTCGTCACCAGCCCGATCCGCCGCGCGCGAGGAGCTGCAGAACCGTGTCCGCCTACGACTTCTTCGTCGGACGCAACGGTGCGGGCCAAGCTCCCACGTATTCCTACACGCCGCGCTTCGACACGCTACTGCGGGAGATGCCAAGGGTGCTGGCCGCGTTCGACTCGCGTTGGGGCGACGCCAGCACCAACCTCACCACCTACCTCCAGCTTCAGCTGCAGATGGACCGCCGCGACAACAAGGCCGACGGTGTCCTCAACGGTCCCACCACCGAGGCTTGGTTCGATCACTGGTATCGCCGCCTCGTCGAATTGGGGGTGCGCTTCGTCGCCACGGCCGCCACGTCCCTCGAACCCCCCGTCGTCGACCCGCACGTCCCACCGCATCTGCGAGCCCGAGTGCAGCTCACGCTGGCCGACGGCACCCGGCTGACGTCCGGACTACACCGTGGTCGCCGTCGACGCCCCGGCGGCCGAGCGCATCACCTCGGCGCTGCGGGAGGCAGGCACCGGTGGCACCGTGGCCGGGTTGGACGGCTTCAGCACCCTTGCCCCACCGCCCGACGGTCCGCTGCAGCCGCAGGGGACGCGTCCGCGAACCCGGCGCGATCCCTACGTGATGGACGAGATGGGCCGCGTGCCCTGGGACCGGTTTCAAACCCTCGGCGGCATCCAGTACTACTTCGACACCGAATTCCAACTGCTGCGCGGGCACATGTACTACTCGGGAACGGAGTGGGCGCTGTCGTCGATCAATCAGCACGGGATGTGGGCGAGGCAGCCGCGGCTGGACCCCGATGGCCACGTCTCGGTCCTCTCGGTCGACATCGGTGACTTCAACACTCCCTCAACGCATGTGACCGACGATCTGGGGCGCGGCAAGGCGGCCCGGGAGTGCACGGCCGACGAGATCGCCGCGGAGGTGTGGCGCCAGATCGTCGCCGCCCTCACCAGCGGCGTCGACAACCCCGCCGAGGAGTTGATGCCGTGGCCGGTGTGGTATGCCCTCGACCGCGGGCTGGTGATGGAGACCGGGCCCGGCCAGGGCCGAGGTCGGGTGGTGCGCAACGAGACTCCCTACCTCGTGCCCATCGTCGGGGATTGGGACAACCGGCCCGGCGGTGACCCGTGGAACCCGCACGGTACCTCCTGGAGTTCTGCCCCCACCGAGGAGTGGTGGCTCGAGGATCTCGAGCAGCGCGGCGTCTGGCAGGCCCGTCACGGCGGTTACCAGATACACCACAACTCGGTGGCGTTCGCGGGCACGTGGACGCGGACGTTCACCCGGATGACGTCGATGGAGGCGGCCTGCGAGTCGGCGCGGCACGCCGTCAATGCGATCCTCGACCACTACGTATGGGTGGCGTCGGGCGGCGTCGATCGCCGAGCCAGCACCACGCTCGCCTGGCAATTTCCCTACGGCTTCCTCGACCAGGGTCAGTCGAGCCCGATCCGGATGCCCACGCCGGCAGGTGACTATTGCTACGTCTTCGACATCGAGAACCGCGAGCCCGCCGACACCCGGCTGCTCCGCGTCCTCGACTCGAAGTACTACCAGCAGTCGCTACCGCATCCGTTGGACTCGATCGCCACACTCACCGTCCCACCACCCATTGGAGGCACACCGTGACGTATCCATTCGACCAAGGCCAGCAGCTGCTGGCCCATCTGCAGGCGTGGCGCCAGTTCCTCGAGCCCATGGCGGCCGCAACACCGGGCAATCCGTATCAAGCCGCCCCATGGGGAATTCCGATGCCGCCCATGCCGCCTCCCTTCGTGCCGCCGATGCCGGCATCCCCGCCCGTGGTGCCTGCCCCCACGGACTACGTTCAACAGCTCTTCGCATGCCTGCAGGCCTGGCGGGAGAACCTCGAACGGATGACGGGCGCACCGCCTGCGCCGTCGACCGCGCCGGTGTCGACCGTCGTGCCGCCACCGTCGGCCGATCCCGCGACGCACGACGACGGCTCGGCCGCAGGATCGCCTTCCGCGGGACACCCGCGGGTGCCCATCCCGCCCGACAGTGAGGTGGTGGGCAGGTCGAGCGCCGAGAGCCTCTACGCCGGGGACGCGGGGTCGAGTTCGCCGTGGCCGCCGCGCTTGGTCGACCTTGCCCCCGGCAACGAACTCAGTACGCAGGATCCCCGTGACCTGACCGCCGCGCCGTGGCGGGGAGTGTTCGATCGGTCGGCCGGTGGCGAAACGGGGAACGCGGCGGTGTCCCGGCAAGCCGCCCAGCGGGCGCGGGGGCCGCAGGAGCTCCGACTGCCGACCTACGAGACGGGAAACCCGTTCGACGACAACGGCCGTTATGCAGCCGGCCGATATGCAGCCGGCCCGGTGGCCCAACGCACCGCAGGCCCCGGGCGCGCCGACGCCACGGGTGCCGTGCGGTCCGCTGCGAGTGTCCGTCCCGTGGTCAGATCGCTGTACGGCCTGCAGTAGGCGCCACTCCCGCGGCCCTAGCCGAAGTGAACACCCTGGGCCAGCGGCAGATCGGAGCTGTAGTTGACGGTGTTGGTGGCCCGTCGCATATAGGCCTTCCAGGAGTCAGATCCGGATTCGCGGCCACCACCGGTCTGCTTCTCGCCTCCGAACGCGCCGCCGATCTCTGCCCCCGAGGTTCCGATGTTGACGTTCGCGATACCGCAGTCGGAGCCGTCGGCAGCCATGAACCGTTCGGCCTCGCGCATGTCGGTGGTAAAGATGGCAGATGAGAGTCCCTGCGGCACGGCATTGTTGAGCTCAATGGCCTCTTCGATGGAGTCATAGGTCAACACGTAGAGGATCGGTGCGAACGTCTCCTCGTGCACGACTGAGGTCTGCGATGGCATGCGCACCACCGCGGGCTCGACGTAGAACGACCCCTCGCCGTGCCCGTCGGAATCGTCGCCGACGATCCTGCGGTCGCCGCCGATGACCTCGCCACCGTCGGCGCGGGCCTTCTCGAGGGCCCCCACCATGTCACGGTAGGAGCGCTCGTGGATGAGCGGGCCGATCAGCGTGCCGTCCGCCGAGGGATCACCGATCGGCAGGCTGCGGTAGGCCGTGACGATGCGCTCGACGAGGGTGTCGGCCACCGAGGTGTGCGCGATCACCCGGCGCAGGCTGGTGCAGCGCTGGCCGGCGGTGCCCGCAGCGGAGAACACGATGCCACGGACCGCGAGGTCGAGGTCCGCCGACGGCGTCACGATTGCGGCGTTGTTGCCGCCGAGTTCCAACAGCGACTTGCCGAACCGTTGAGCGACCCGCGGGCCGATCTGCCGACCCATCCGCACCGAGCCGGTCGCGCTGACCAACGCCACACGCGGGTCGTCGACCAACTGCTCGCCTACGTCCTTGCCACCCTGGACGAGCCGGCAGACACCGTCGACGGCTCCGACGTCGGCGGCGGCCCGCTCGACCAGCGCCTGGCAGGCGACGGCGGTCAGCGGCGTCAGTTCCGACGGCTTCCACACCACGGTGTCACCGCAGACGAGGGCGACCGCGGTGTTCCACGCCCACACTGCGACGGGGAAGTTGAAGGCGGTGATGACGCCGACCACGCCGAGTGGATGCCACGTCTCCATGAGTCGGTGACCGGGTCGCTCGGAGGCGATGGTCCGCCCGTACAGCTGGCGGGAGAGCCCGACGGCGAACTGGCAGATGTCGATCATCTCCTGGACTTCGCCGAGCGCCTCCGAGGTGATCTTTCCCGCCTCGATCGTCACCAGCGTGGCCAGGTCGGCCTTGTGCTCGACCAGCAGTTCGCCGAGCCGGGCGACGAGGGCGCCGCGCACCGGCGCGGGGGTGATTCGCCACCTGGTGAACGCCCGAGCCGCTTCGGCAATGGCCTCGTCGGCCTCGCGGGTGGTGGTCTCCGTAACGGTGAACAACACGTCACCCGTCACCGGCGTGCTGGCCTGCAGGCCGCGGCCCCCGGGTCCGCTCAGCTCGATCGCCGAGCCCACGGCCTTCAGTGCCGAACGGGCCCGATCGCGGAGCTCGTCGGCGGTGGGGAGGGCGGTCGAATGGTTGGTCATCATGCTGCTTTCTCGTAGAGGTCGGGCGGTTCGTGAACGTCAGGGGTGGATGGCGCTGGCGAACGAGCCAGCATGGTAACGACTTTGGTGAACGACGTGGCGGTGACCCAGCCGGGCAAACGGGGTGACGGGCGGGGCGGGCGACATTCCCCGATTCACGAGGCCCTTTCCCGTCGTCGCCCTGAGATAGTCTCCGGCCATGGCCGACGCGGCGGAGGACCTCGACGACATCGATCGGACCTTGGTTCGGGAACTGGTGGCCGACGGCCGGGCGACGCTCGCACACCTGGCGGTGAGCGCGGGGCTGTCGGTGAGCGCGGTCCAGTCGCGGGTACGACGGCTCGAGACCCGGGGAGTGGTGGTCGGGTACCGGGCGAAGATCGATCCCGAGGCCGTCGGGAACATGCTGTCGGCGTTCGTGTCGATCACCCCCATCGATCCCTCTCAACCCGATGATGCGCCCGCTCGACTCGAACACATCGAAGCCATCGAGTCGTGCCATTCGGTGGCCGGGGACGAAAGTTACGTCCTCCTGGTCCGGGTCCGATCGGCGCGCGCGCTTGAAGACCTGCTGCAACAGATACGGACGGCGGCGAACGTCCGCACCCGAAGCACCATTATCTTACAGACTTTTTACGAGGGCCGCGACGTCATACCGTAGAAAATCCTGTTGCAAGGCGCGCGGGACGTAAATAATCCGTTAAGATGGCGGCATGACCGCTGTGCTGCCATCCCGTGCCCTGAGCCATGCGTCCTCGGTGACGCCCGCCGACGTGCGTGAGGTGCTGAGTCGCAGCATCCTCGCCGACGGCCTCGACTTCGTCCTCGACGTCGACCGATCCTCGGGTTCGTATCTCGTCGACGCCCGCACCGGCGAGCGCTTTCTGGACATGTTCACCTTCTTCGCCTCGTCGGCATTGGGCATGAACCACCCGGCCGTCGCGGGCGACGCGGACTTCCGCGCCGAACTCGCGGCCGCCGCGGTCAACAAGCCGAGCAACTCCGACGTGTACAGCGTGCCGATGGCCCAGTTCGTGGACACCTTCCGGCGGGTGCTGGGCGACCCGGCTCTGCCGCATCTGTTCTTCGTCGACGGCGGAGCGCTCGCCGTCGAGAACGCACTGAAGGTCGCGTTCGACTGGAAGAGTCGCTTCAACGAGAGCAAGGGCATCGACGCGGAACTAGGCACCAAGGTGCTGCACCTGCGCGGCGCATTCCACGGCCGTAGCGGCTACACGCTGTCGTTGACCAACACCGACCCCAACAAGGTGGCCAGGTTTCCCAAGTTCGACTGGCCGCGCATCGACGCGCCGTACCTGCGTTCGGGGGCGGACATGGCCGAGGTCGAGGCAGAGTCGCTGCGGCAGGCTCGCGCCGCGTTCGAGGCCAATCCGCACGACATCGCCTGCTTCATCGCCGAGCCCATCCAGGGTGAGGGTGGTGACCGGCACATCCGGCACGAATTCTTCGCCGCCATGCGCGATTTGTGCGACGAGTTCGACGCCTTGTTGATCTTCGACGAGGTGCAGACCGGTTGCGGGATGACGGGAACCGCTTGGGCGTACCAGCAATTGGGGGTACGTCCCGACATCGTGGCCTTCGGCAAGAAGACGCAAGTGTGTGGCGTGATGGCGGGCGGTCGCGTCGACGACGTGGCGCAGAACGTGTTCAACGTCAGCTCGCGGATCAATTCGACGTGGGGCGGCAACCTGACGGACATGGTCAGGTCGCGACGCATCCTGGAGACGATCGAGGCCGACGACCTCTTCGCGCGGGCGAGCGAGCTCGGCGGTTACCTGCTAGATCGGCTGCGGACGCTCGCCACTGAGTACCCCGAGCTGGTCGTCGATCCGCGCGGCCGAGGATTGATGTGTGCGTTCAGCATGCCGACGGCGGCCCAGCGGGACGCGTTGATCAACGAATTGTGGGACCGCCGGGTGATCATGCTGGCCAGCGGTCCGGACAGCGTCCGCTTCCGTCCGGCGCTGACGGTGTCGCGGGCCGATTTGGACGCGGCCATCGACGCGGTGCGGGCAGTGCTCGAGGCGATGTAGCTCCCGTCCCGCGAGCGTGCGGGTCTGAGGGAGACACGCCGGGGGGAAATCAAAGTTCGCGCACGTTCGCGGTGTCGTCGTCAGCGGTTCTTGGCGTTCGACACGGTGAGTCGGCGAATCGTTGATCCCAGCCTCGTCAGCTCCTCACCACTCACCAGCACGCATCCGTGCAACTCCGCGAGTCGTCGCGCGGCTGGGGTGAAGCCGTTATTGGTGACCACCATGGTCTGCGTGCAGTCCTGCATCGGGGCGCCCGCCACCACTTCCTGCACGGCGCTGGTCCCGACTGGTCGAGATTGCCGTTTGCATTGGACGGCAAGTCGATTCGGCCGTTGACCGACGATCAGATCCACACCCCAGTCACCCGTCAGCGGAGTCATGATGACGGGAACTCCGCATCCCCGGGCGATGCGCGCTACGAAGTCCTCGAACTCGGTGCCGGACATGTCCTGCTGTGCGGCGCCGGGACGCTCGCGGGAGCCGGGGGTGCGCGCGCCGCGAAGGAGACCGATGACGAAACGCGGTGTCGCGGCGAGGATGACGGGTGCGAGGATGCCGATGCCGGCACTGCGCGGGAGGTCGACTCCCGACAGGTGCGTGGTCACCACGGCGACCACGCCGATCGCCGCGTACAGCTTGAGTCGGGTCCTCCCACGCGCCACGAACGCATGGTAGGCCCACCCGCCGACGGCCCCCGCGCGCGAGCGTGCGTGAAGTACTGAGAATTAGCGGCGAGTCGCCCGCAGACACGCACGCTCGCGGGGGTTTGGGGTTGGGGTTGGGGGTGGGGGTGGGGGTCAGGGGCGGGAGACCGGGCTACTGCTCTGCCTTCTGGCGTGCTTCTGCGGCCGCAGCGCCGCCGCGGGCCGCTTCGGCCTCGGCTTCCTTCTTGGCGACGTCACGTTGCGCGTCGGTCTTGTCCTGCTGCGCCTTGCCCTCACGCACCAGATCACCACGACCGGTCACCGTGCCGACGACTTCCTTCGCCTTGCCCTTGACGTCCTCGACGACGCCTTCCTTCCGATGCCGGCTTCGGGGCCACTGTCCTTGTCAGCGATGAAGTCCCTTCCTCGTGCGGCGGCATCATGTACGGCAACAAAGGTTGCCCCACCGGGCCGACGGCTAAACGGGCATGGTGCCTGACTTCTACGGGCGCGAATTGCATTGGATTTGCTGACATTTGGTGCGCGGTCACTCGGTCGAACAGAGCGGACGGGTTTAGGGGTGTCGTCGCGGGGCATCCATGGCGCGAACGAGATCGACGAACCAAGCGGGAGGACGTGACGTCAATCGTGATCAGACGCGAGCTGGCGACTTCCGCCCGTTGCTTCCGTTCACCCTCGACGGGTGATCGGAGGACTGGTGGTTAGCTATGGATCTACTCGGGGTAACCTCGCGTGGAGATCTTTTGGAGGGCGCGTGGCAGACGGTCAGAACGACCTCGTCGGAGGGCATCGGAGCCCTCGATCGATCGAGGTCCGAGTCGCAGCGAAGCTGGAGAATCTGGCGGTGCTGCGCACGGTTGTCGGCGCGGTCGGTACGTACGAGGACCTCGACTTCGACAGCGTCGCGGACCTTCGCCTCGCGGTCGACGAGGCCTGCACACGACTGATTCGGTCGGCCACCCCGGACGCCTCACTGGTCCTGGTGGTGCATCCACTCGAGGAGCAACTGGTCGTCGACGTGTACGCGTCCTGCTCGTCACCGGACATCGTCGTTCCCGGCAGCTTCAGCTGGCACGTCCTGAGCTCCCTGACCGACGAAGTCAGCACCTTTCACGACGGCCATGGGCCCGAGGACTCGCAGGTCTTCGGCATCTCCATGACGACGAGACGAGCGAGCTCGCTGCGGTGACAGCGTCGTCCTCTCGGGGTTCGGCTTCACGATCGAACTCTGAATACGCGGACGTGGTCGACATGTTCCGCATCCTGCAGGGACTCGAAGACGGCTCTGCGGCGTTCACCCGTCAGCGTGACTCGATCGTCGAACGGTGCCTGCCACTGGCCGACCACATCGCCCGTCGCTTTGACGGTCGCGGGGAGCCGCGCGACGACCTGGTGCAGGTGGCCCGCGTCGGGTTGGTGAACGCCGTCATCCGCTTCGACGTGGATGCCGGTTCGGACTTCGTGTCCTTCGCCGTCCCCACCATCATGGGCGAGGTCCGCCGTCACTTCCGTGACAACAGCTGGTCGGTGAAGGTTCCGCGCCGGCTCAAGGAACTTCACCTGCGGCTCGGCGCTGCGACGGCAGAGCTGTCTCAGCGTCTGGGTCGCGCTCCCACACCGTCCGAACTTGCCGCGGAACTGGAGATGGACCGCGAGGAGATCGTCGAGGGGCTGGTGGCCGGCAGCTCCTACAACACCTTGTCGATCGACGGCGCAGGCGGCGGCACGGAGGAGGCGCCCGCGATCGCCGACACGCTCGGCGACGTCGACCTCAACCTCGATCAGATCGAGAACCGGGAGTCGTTGCGACCCTTGCTGGCAAGTCTCCCCGAGCGTGAACGCCAAGTGCTGTTGCTGCGATTCTTCGAATCCATGACGCAGACGCAGATCGCGGAGCGGGTCGGCATCTCGCAGATGCACGTGTCGCGCCTGCTGGCGAAATCGCTGGCGCGACTGCGGGATCAGCTCGAATAGCGGTTCGGTCCCGAGCTGAACTACAGCCAGCCCTGAAATGCTGCCCAGGCCGTGCCGGCCGGGGGAGCGCCGTCGCGGATCACCGTGGCCTGGATGAGGCCGTACGGCCGGTCGTCGGCGTTGAACACCTCGTTGTCGTTGTCCAGACCGAACGGCGACAGGTCGTACGCGAAGTGGTGCTTGTTGGGCGCCGAGAGTCGCACCTCGACGATGTCCCCGTAGGCCTCCAAGACGGCCTTGCCCATCTCGAACAGCGTCTGCTGCAGCGCCAGGGAGTGAACCAGGGCGAACTGCTTGATCAACTGGCTCTTGACGCCCGCGTAAGTCTCGTCCCAGTCCGTCTGCCAGCCGTCGTCGGATCGTCGGTACCGCCACTGAGCCACCAGCGACGTGGCCATGACACGGTCGCGAGTCGGCTCGAGCACGGTGTAGTCGTCCGCCAGGAAGCCGGTGAACTCCGAACCGGTGGACTTCAAGAGCACCATGTCCTTGAGCCCCGCGACCACGCATTCGCCCTCGGCGTCAACGGTTATCGCGGCGGTGCGGATCTCCTGGCCCTTGCGCGTCCAGGTGTGGTCGTGCTCGGTACCGTCGACGACGACCCGCTCCCAGGCGTACTCCTCGATCTCGATGCGGGCACCTTCCACCGGGTCCACGTCGCTCGTGAAGTGCCGTGCCAACGCGAGCCCGTAGTCCTCGATCGAGTGCAGGCCCTCCTGCTTGGCGTATGCGTATGCCGTCTGCTTCTGACTGTCGGTCGGCAGCACCGCCGACTGATCGCCCACCAGATAGGCGGCGCTGAAGTCGCCGCGCAGGCAGGTGGATACGTTGATGTCGCGAATCTGGTGGCGTGGGGTGTCGCGGCAAATGCGGACGACGCGGTTCTCGGCCTTGCCGTACTGGTTGTTGCCCAGCATGATCTTGGACATTGCTCAACTTCCTCGATAGGTGGAGTAGGCGTGCGGCGAGAGGAGCACCGGGAGGTGGTATCTGATTGCAGGATCGGTCATCTCGAACACGACGACGATCTCGGGATAGAACGTCGGGACGTTCCTTTCGTCGAAGTAGGAACCCGTGTCGAAGACCAGGCGGTACACCCCGGCCGCGAGGTCGGCGCCGAGCTCCGCGATGCGCCCGTCCCCGTTCGTGGTGGCGCTGCTCAGCTCGCGCCCCGTCGCATCGGTCAACGTGACGGTGATTCCTGCGGCGGGTGTGCCGGTCACGGTGTCGAGGACGTGGGTGGAAAGGCTCATGGCGTCATCCCGTCGTTGAACAACTTCTGCAGTCGAAGCCGGTTGATCTTCGCGAGTTCGTCGAGCATCACCCGGCGTTCGACCTCCGGGGCGTGGGCGAGCCGCTCGGTCAGGATCTGCAGCAGGTCTTCGGCCGAGCGGCCGCTGGCACACACGAGGTAGACGTAGCCGAACCGGTTCTCGTACTCCTCGTTCCTGGCGGCCAGTTCGGCGCGAACGCCGTCGTCGGCGTCGGCCACCCCGGCCTGCTCGCGTGCCGCGGAAGGATGATCCGTCTTCCCGCCGACCCGCGGATGGCCCTTCAACGCCGCCGCAACTTCCCCCTCGGGCAGCCCAAGCAGCACGTTGTCGGCGTGGTTCAGCAGCGCGTCCGCGTCGCGGAACGGTCCGCCCGCCAGCACTTGGCGTACCCAGAGCCGCGACGAGCAGACGCCGAACAACGAGTCGACCTTCTGCCGCTCGGACGGGCTCGCGACACCGTCCGGTCCACGAGTCGTCGGGTCCACGCCGTCGAGCGTAATGGTGCCGGGCCGGTGGGGCGGACCCGGCGGCAACATCGGTCGGGTTCACAATGGTCGCATGTCCAAGGCGCGTTCGGTCGCGGGTGTCGTGCTGGCAGCCGGGGCGGGAGCACGGTTCGGCAAGCCCAAAGTGCTTGCCGCCGAGGGGGAGTGGTTGCGCCGCGCGGTCGGCGCCCTGGCCGGGGGTGGTTGTGACGACGTGGTGGTGGTCCTGGGTGCGGCGGTCGTCGACGTGCCTGCGCCCGCGCGGGCGGTGGTTGCCGAGGACTGGTCATCGGGCATGAGCGCGTCGGTCCGCACGGGGCTGGCCGCAATCGACGGCGCCGATCTGGCGGTGCTGCATCTCGTCGACCTGCCCGACGTGGTCTCCGACGTCGTAGCCCGCCTGCTCGCGGCGGTGGCGGCGTCGTCGGGAACCGGCCTGGCGCGGGCCACCTACGACGGCCGTCCCGGACATCCCGTCGTCGTCGCGCGCGAGCAGTGGACGGCACTCGCGGCCACGCTGCACGGTGATCACGGGGCGCGAGCCTTCTTGAACGAGCACGACGTGCTCGCCGTCGAATGCGGGGACCTCGCCTCCGGTGCCGACGTCGACTACGCCGGGTAGGGCCGCCTACAGCAGACCCAGCGCGGCGACGGCGCTGCGCTCGGAGACCAGCTCGGCCACCGACGCGTCGATGCGGGCCCTGGAGAACGCGTTGACGTCGATGCCCTCGACGATCTGCCATTCACCGCCCACCGCCCGCACCGGAAGCGAGGCGACGACACCCTCGGGGATGCCGTACACCCCCGGCGAGGGCAACGCGACCGACGTCCAGTCCTCGGCGTCCGTGCCGTCCACCCAGTCGCGGACGTGGTCGATCGCCGCATTGGCCGCCGACGCCGCCGAAGACGTTCCCCGCGCTTCGATGATCGCCGTGCCGCGCGTGGCCACCGTCGGGATGAAGTCCTTCTCCAGCCAGTCGGTGTCGGCGGCGTACTCCGCGCCAGGGCGACCGTCGACGACGGCGTGGAAGATGTCGGGATACATCGTCGGAGAGTGATTGCCCCACACCGTCACCCGCGTGACTGCGCTGACGTGGACGCCGGCATGGGCCGCCAGCGCTGCGACGGCGCGGTTGTGGTCCAGCCGCGTCAGGGCGGTGAACCGTTCCGGGGGGATGTCCGGCGCGTGCGCCGACGCCACGAGCGCGTTGGTGTTGGCCGGGTTCCCGACCACGACGATTCGGACGTCGGACGACGCGCCCGCGTTGAGCGCTCGGCCCGCGTCGGCGAAGATCGCGGCGTTGGCCGCCAGCAGATCGGCGCGTTCCATGCCCTTGCTGCGCGGTCTCGCACCGACCAGCAGGGCCACGTCGACGCCGTCGAACGCACGGACGGGGTCGTCGTAGACCTCCACGTCACACAGCTGATCGAAGGCGCTGTCGACGAGTTCCATCACGACGCCCTCGGTGGCACGCACTGCCGACGGCAACTCCAGGAGCCGCAACGTCACCGGCACTCCGCGGCCGAGCAGGGCGCCGGCACCGATCCGGAACAGGGCGGCGTAGCCGATCTGACCCGCCGCTCCGGTCACCGCGACGACCTTCGGGCCGGGCGAGCCCGGCGGGCGGGGAGCGGGCGTCGGCCGGGCCACGGTCACGTCGACACCCGGATGTTGAGGATCTCCGAGGCGTAGCGGCGGACCGTCTCCTCGGACATGGCGGCCGCGTCCTCGTGGCCGGGCCGCGCCCTGCTGCGCATGAATCCCGATGTGGGGTCGAGGGTGATCTCGGCGAGCAGTTCCCCGGTGGACGGCTCGCACACAGCCCACGTGTACAGGGTGTCGTCGGTCCAGCCGTCCTCGGCTTCGTCGATGTAGTCGAGGTCGGTTTCACCGAGATCGGCGAGCGCGGGCCGGTCGTCCACGCGGTCGTCGTAGCGCAAACCCCGCAGATACCACGTGCCGTTGTTGATCTCGACGGGCTCCACGCGCCACCGCCGCCTCTCGCTGCGAATCGCCGAGCTGCTAGTCCTTGATCTCGGCGAGCACGGTGCCCTGGGTGACCGCGGCGCCCGCCTCGACGGCGAGACCGCTGATCGTGCCGTCCTTGTGCGCGGTGACCGGGTTCTCCATCTTCATGGCCTCCAGGACGGCGATGAGATCACCCGCCGACACCTGCTGACCTTCTTCGACGGCGACCTTGACCACGGTGCCCTGCATGGGCGCAGTCACCGAATCGCCCGATGCCGCGGCACCGGCCTGTGCACCACGCTTGCGGGGCTTGGGCTTCTTGCGGATCACGCCCGGCGCGCCGGTTCCGCCGCCGCCGCCGATCGCCAGATCCCCTGGCAGCGACACCTCGACGCGGCGGCCGCCCACTTCGACGACGACCTTCTGGCGGGGCTGGGTGTCCTCGTCGTCCAGCGGCGCGCCCGCCGTGAAGGGCTCGACCGTGTTGTTCCACTCGGTTTCGATCCACCGGGTGTGGACGCTGAACCCGGTGTCGTCACCGATGAACGCCGGATCGGACACCACCGCGCGGTGGAACGGGATGACGGTGGCCAGGCCCTCGACGATGAATTCGTCGAGCGCGCGCCGCGACCGCTCCAGTGCCTCCTCGCGCGTGGCACCGGTGACGATGAGCTTGGCCAGCATCGAGTCGAACTGGCCACCGATCACCGATCCGGTCTCGACGCCGGCGTCCATCCGGATGCCGGGTCCCTGAGGCGCCTCGAACGTGGTCACCGGGCCCGGTGCGGGCAGGAAGCCGCGGCCGGCGTCCTCGCCGTTGATGCGGAACTCGATCGAGTGGCCGCGCGGGGTCGGGTCCTCGGTGATGTCGAGTGGCTCGCCGTTGGCGATCCGGAACTGCTGACGCACCAGGTCGATGCCCGAGGTCTCCTCCGTCACCGGGTGCTCGACCTGAAGGCGGGTGTTGACCTCCAGGAACGAGATCAAGCCGTCCTGCCCGACGAGGTACTCCACCGTGCCGGCGCCGTGATAGCCCGCCTCCTTGCAGATGCGCTTGGCGGATTCGTGGATCTCCTTGCGCTGGGCGTCGGTGAGGTACGGCGCCGGCGCTTCCTCGACCAACTTCTGGAAGCGGCGCTGCAGTGAGCAGTCCCGGGTGCCCGCCACCACCACGTTGCCGTGCATGTCGGCGATCACCTGGGCCTCGACGTGGCGCGGCTTGTCCAGGTAGCGCTCGACGAAGCACTCCCCCCGACCGAACGCCGAGACGGCCTCACGGGTGGCCGAGTCGAACAGTTCGGGGATCTCCTCGAGCGTGCGCGCGACCTTCATGCCGCGGCCACCACCGCCGAACGCCGCCTTGATGGCGATCGGGACGCCGTACTCCTTCGCGAACGCGACGACTTCGTCGGCGTCCTTGGCCGGCTCGGAGGTGCCCGGCACCAGCGGTGCGTCGGCCTTGGCCGCGATGTGGCGAGCCGTCACCTTGTCGCCGAGATCACGGATGGACTGCGGGCTGGGACCGATCCAGATGAGCCCCGCGTCGAGCACGGCCTGCGCGAAGTCGGCGTTCTCGGAGAGGAAGCCGTAGCCGGGGTGAACGGCGTTCGCGCCGGCCTTCGCCGCAGCGTCGAGGAGCTTGCCGAAGTCGAGGTAGGACTCCGCCGAGGTCTGGCCGCCCAGGGCGAACGCCTCGTCGGCGAGGCGCACGTGCGGCGCGTCTGCGTCGGGATCGGCGTACACGGCCACGCTGGTCAGCCCCGCATCCTTGGCGGCCCGGATCACCCGGACGGCGATCTCGCCGCGATTGGCGACGAGCACCTTGGAGATCTTCGAGCTGGCGTGACTTGGCACTGCGCCTCCTGATGGCATGTCTCTAAGAAACCTCTTTAAGAATGTATCGAAGGCAGTTTAAGCGCCACGACGCGGAACCGGGGTAGGCGGTGTGGGTTACCCGTGGGTAGTCGTCGCCGCCGCTCAGTCGGCCTCGCGGAGCCGCCGTTTGATTCGCGTCAGCATGGCCGACATCCCGCGCAGGCGCAGCGGGCTGATCAACTTCGCGAGACCGAGATCGGAGTAGAAGTCGTCGGGCACCTCCAAGATCTCGTCGGCCGGGAGCTCGTCGAGGCCGGCGGCCAGAATGGCGGCGAAACCGCGGGTGGTCGGTGCCTCGGCCGGGGCGCTGAAGTACAACCTGACGCGTTCGCGGTCGGATGCGTCGACGTGCAGGAACAGTGGCGACTGACACTCGGGCACCGGCTCCATGGCCGCCTCTTCGAGATCGCTCGGCAGGTCGGGCAGGTCGTTGGCGAACTCCAGCAGCAGTTGCAACTTGTCCTGACCCTGCATGTCGGCGAAGTCCGACACCACCTCGGCCAGCGCGGCCGGCATGGAACTCATGGCACCCTCACCCCCGGCCCGGCGCCTCACCTGGTTCGGACCCGACGGCGACCGGCGCACGCACGGCGTTGCCCCACTCGGTCCACGAGCCGTCGTAGTTGCGCACCCCCTCCTTGCCGAGAAGGTGTGTCAGCACGAACCACGTGTGGCTCGAGCGTTCGCCGATGCGGCAGTAGACGATCGTCTTGTCGTCGGGTTCCAGGAACCCGTACAACTCGTCGAGCTCGGCCCTGCTGCGGAACTGTCCGTTGTCCCTGGCGGCCTTGGCCCAGGGGATCGACAGCGCCGTCGGGATGTGGCCGCCGCGCAGGGCACCCTCCTCGGGGTAGTCCGGCATGTGCGTCCGCTCACCGGTGTACTCCAGCGGGGAACGCACGTCGATCAGCGGCTGGCCTCCGAGGGTGGCCAACACGTCGTCCTTGAAGGCGCGGATCGCGGCGTCGTTGCGCTCGACGACCGGGTAGCCCGTGGTCTGCCGGGACGGCACGTCCAGCGTGGTGTCGCGACCGTTGGACACCCACAGGTCACGCCCGCCGTCGAGGAGTCGCACGTCCGGATGACCGAACAGCGTGAACACCCACAGGGCGTATGCGGCCCACCAATTGCTCTTGTCGCCGTAGATGACGACGGTGTCGTCCCGGCCAATTCCCTTGCGGTCCATCAGCGCTGCGAACTGCGCGCCATCGACGTAGTCGCGGACGTGCGGGTTGTTGAGGTCGGTGTGCCAGTCGATCTTCACCGCGCCGGGGATGTGGCCGGTGTCGTAGAGCAGCACGTCCTCGTCGGACTCGACGATCGCGAGGCCTGGACGGCCGATGTTGCCCGCCAACCAGTCGGCGGTCACCAGCCGTTCGGGATGGGCATATTCGGCGAGGGAGGAATGGGGATCTGCGGGCAAGGGCACCCCCAAAGCCTACTTGCATGGACGCCCCGAGCCGGACCCTCCACGCGGTGTGATTTCGTGGGGACGCCGGCGGCGTCAGCCGACCGGATTGTCGGCCCACAGGTCGGCGATGGACAGGCCGACGTGCTCGAACATGCGACGGACGCGTGGCAGGCCGATGCCGATCACGGCGGACGGGTCGCCCACCACGCCGTCCACGAACCAGCCACCCAGTCCGTCGAGGGTGAAGCCGCCGGCGACTGCAACGGGTTCACCGCTCGCGGCGTAGGCGCTCAGATCGACCGGCGACGGTCTGCCGAAGTCGACCCTCGTCACCGAGTGCTCGGCGGTCTGCGCCGACACCACGCCGTCGCGCAGCCGAACGACGCAGTGCCCGGTGTACAACTCGCCCGACGTGCCCGCCATCGCCAGCCACCCCTCGACGGCGGCGGCCTCCGACGCCGGCTTGCCCCACAGCCGTCCGTCGCGGTACAGCATCGAGTCACAACCGATCACGACGCAATCGGCACTGAACTCGGGCGCGAGGGTCTGTGCCACCGACACCGCCTTCGCGGTCGCCAGCGCCGTCGTGACGTCACCGGGAGCCGAGTCGGGCGGCAGCCGTGCGACCACCGCGTCCTCATCGACGCCGGAGACCATGATCACCGGATCGATGCCAGCGCCTCGCAGCACGTTGCGTCGGCCCGGCGACGCGGACGCCAGGATCACCCGGGTCATGCGCGGTCAGCGCCGATGTTCTTCGCGCAAGCGCTCATCAGGTCGATGTTCTTCGCGCAAGCGCTCATCAGGTCAATGTTCTTCGCGCAAGCGCTCATCAGGTCGATGTTCTTCGCGCAAGCGCTCATCAGGTCAATGTTCTTCGCGCAAGCGCTCATCAGGTCGATGTTCTTCGCGCAAGCGCTCATCAGCGCCGAATGTGGGTGCGTTCCAACTGCGTCACCCGCTGCCAGCTGACCACCGAGTACCGCAGTTTGTCCACCGGGTGACCCCACAGGTTGAGCTCCTGTGGCCCCGGCTCGCCACCGCCCGAGTTGCCGCCGGCAAGCACGCACACCAGCGCGGCCAGGTCTTCGTCGGACGGGTTGCCCTTGAGAATCCTGATCTCGGGCACCGACGCATCGATCGGCGCGTCGATGGTCAGGTCCCGCGGATCGGAGACCTCGGTGATGTCGACGTCGTTTGACACGGTTGTCCGTTCCTGAAAGGGAGTGGTCTCGGGTGCCCGAAGGAGGGATCAGACTGGAATCAGAGTGGGATGTTGCCGTGCTTCTTCGGCGGCACCTGCACGATCTTGCGTTCCAGCAGTCGGAGCGCGGCCGCGATGTACCCGCGGGTGTGCGACGGCGGGATGACCGCGTCGACGTAACCTCGTTCGGCCGCGACATAGGGGTTGACCAAGGTGTCCTCGTAGTCCTGCTGAAGTTCGAGCCGCAGGGCGTCGACGTCGGCGCCTTCGGCGGCGGCTTCCTTCAGTTGCGACCGGTACACGAAGCCAACCGCACCGGAGGCGCCCATCACCGCGATCTGAGCCGTCGGCCACGCCACGTTGACGTCACAACCCATGTCCTTGGAGCCCATGACGCAGTACGCGCCGCCGTACGCCTTCCGGGTGATGACGGTGATCTTCGCGACCGTCGCCTCGCCGTAGGCGTACAGCAGCTTGGCTCCGCGGCGGATGATGCCGTTGTACTCCTGGTCCGTGCCGGGGAGGAACCCGGGCACGTCCACCAACATGATGATCGGGATGTTGAAGCAGTCGCAGGTCCGCACGAAGCGGGCCGCCTTCTCGGAGGCATTGATGTCGAGGCACCCGGCGAACTGCGTGGGTTGATTGGCGACGATGCCGACGGTGCGTCCGTCGACCCGCCCGAAGCCGACCACGATGTTGCCGGCGTAACCGGCCTGCACCTCGAGGAATTCGTCGTCGTCGAGGATGCGGACGATGACCTCGTGGATGTCGTACGGCTGGTTCGGCGAGTCGGGTATCAAGGTGTCGAGCTCGAGGTCCTCCTCGGTGAGATTGTCCTCGATGGCACCGGGATGGGGCGGGGCCGGATACCGCGGTGGCTCGGCCGCGCTGTTGGGGGGCAGGTAGCTGAGCAGGTCGCGGACGTAGTCGAAGGCGTCCTGCTCACCGGAGGCGACGTAGTGCGCGGTACCCGACTTGGCCATGTGGGTGTGCGCGCCGCCCAACTCCTCCATGGTCACCTCTTCACCGGTGACCGTCTTGATGACGTCGGGTCCGGTGATGAACATCTGACTCGTCTGGTCGACCATCACCACGAAGTCGGTCAGTGCTGGCGAGTAGACGTGTCCGCCCGCGGCCGCACCCATGATCAGGGAGATCTGCGGGATCACGCCGGAGGCGAGGATGTTGTTGCGGAAGATCTTGCTGTACAGGCCGAGCGAGACCACGCCCTCCTGGATGCGCGCGCCCGCCCCGTCGTTGATCCCGATCAGCGGGCGGCCGGTCTTGAGTGCGAGCTCTTGCACCTTGACGATCTTCTCGCCGTAGACCTCGCCGAGGCTGCCGCCGAACACGGTGGCGTCCTGGCTGAAGATGCAGACGTCGCGGCCGTCGATGGTGCCGTAGCCGGTGACGACGCCGTCACCGACCGGGCGGTTGGCCTCGAGCCCGAAGTTCTTGCTGCGATGTTTGGCCAGTGCGTCGAGTTCGACGAAGGAGCCCTCGTCCATCAGCGCGCAGATCCGCTCCCGGGCGGTCAACTTGCCCCTGGCGTGGACCTTCTCGACGGCCGCCTCGCCGACGGGATGCAACGTCTCCGTCGTGCGCTTGCGCAGATCGGCGAGCTTGCCGGCGGTGGTGTGGATGTCGATCTCGGCCGGCGCGGTCGGTGGCGAAGGCTCGGTAACGCTCGTCATGGGTTGCGATGCTATCGGTTCACCGCGAGTGACGACGTAGCGACCACGGGCAGCCGACGGCGACATCCGGTCGATTCGGCGGCTCCGAGGTTAGGCTTCCTGTCGTGTCACGGGTCCCGTTGGACGAGCGGGCGCTGCGCGGGGAACTCGCAGACGCCGGCAGGGCCACGCCGTGGCGCCGCATCGACGTCGTCACCGAGACCGCGTCCACCAACGCCGATCTACTGGCCCGCGCGGCGACGGGCGCCGACGTCGGTGGAGCGGTCCTGCTCGCCGAACACCAGACGGCGGGCCGTGGCCGGAACGGCAGGTCGTGGTCCGCGGTGCCGCACGCCCAGGTGATCCTGTCGGTCGGGGTGGACTCCGCTCGGGTGCCGACCAGCGGTTGGGGCTGGCTGCCGCTGTGCGCTGGGATCGCCGTCGTCGATGCGGTCCTCGCCGTCACCGGCGTGCAGTCCGGCGTGAAGTGGCCCAACGACGTGCTGGCGTGCAACGACGGGCCGCCGCGCAAACTGGCCGGCATCCTGGCCGAGGTCGCCGCGCCGCAGCAGGTCATCGTCGTGGGCATCGGTCTCAACGTCACGATGAGCGCCGAGGAGGCAGGAGATGCCGGCGCCGTCTCGCTGCGCGATCTCGGCGCGTCGACCGTGGACCGGACGGCGCTGGTGCGCCGTCTGCTCGCCGAACTCGGCGACCGGATCGGACAGTGGCGCGCCGGGTCGCCGCCCGCCGACGACTACCGGCAGCGCAGCCTCACGATCGGGCGCCGGGTGCGGGCGATCCTGCCGGGGGGCGGGGAAGTGACGGGAATTGCCGTGGACGTGGACGATCAGGGTCGGCTGCTGATCGACGCGGGTCAGGAGACGGTGACGGTGTCCGCGGGCGACGTCGTCCATCTGCGGACCTCGTGAACCTCGGAACGGAGCGTTAGCTCGTGGGTTATCCCGACAACGTGCTGGCCGCGGACGAACAGGTCGTGCTGCACCGGCATCCGCACTTCAAGCGTCTCGTCGGACCGGTGCTCGTCCTGGTGCTTGCCAGCGCGCTCGCCGCGTTCACCGCGGCGGTGGTCAATCGGACCGACTGGGAGCCGACCGCGAAGAACGTCCTCTACGTCATCGTCGCGGCGATCTGGTTGATCGTCGTCGGCTGGCTGACGCTGTGGCCGTTCTTCAACTGGTGGACGACGCATTTCGTGATCACCGACCGGCGGGTGATGTTCCGCCACGGTGTGCTGACCCGATCCGGAATCGACATCCCGCTGGCACGGATCAACAGCGTCGAATTCCGGCACGGGCTGGTGGACCGCATGCTGCGCACGGGGACCCTGATCATCGAGTCGGCGTCTCAGGACCCCCTGGAGTATCACGACATTCCTCGCGTCGAACGGGTGCACTCGCTGCTGTACCACGAAGTGTTCGACACGCTCGGCTCCGAGGAGTCCGACAGCCGCACTCAGAATCGGCGCCGGCCACCCCCGCGATCCGGGACTAACTGACGCGACGGTCCTTCGGCCCGCGCCGCGGCGGCCGCAACGGGGTGACGGTACCGTCGCGAGTGGCGTTGGCGGCCTCGATCTCGTCCTCGACCACCTCGGCGAATCCGCCGCCGGTCAGGGTGGACTCCAGCGCCTTGTCCGGGTTGCGGCCGAACTCGTCGGGGAAGACGAACCGCCGGAAGGCCCAGAACCGGAACGCCATCTGGAGGAGGTTCCCGATGACGTACGCGGACACGAAGTCGGCGATGTTCTCCATGGTCAGCGTCACCATCGGCACCCGGAGGTCCAGCACGTAGCTGGAGAACCACAGCGGTGCCATGCTCAGCAGCACGCCCACGCCACTGACGCCGAAGAACAGCAGCGCCTCGTGGTGTCGTTCGCGCCCACCCCGGTCCCGGAAGCTCCACTCGCGGTTGAGGATGTAGGACGCGATCACGGCGACGATGCCGGAGATGATCTTCGCGGTCACCGGCTTGGGCTCGAGAATCGTCAACTTCAGGGTGTAGAAGATCACCGAGTCGATGACGAACGTGGTCGCACCGACGATGGCGAACTTGATCAACTCGTGGTGCCGCTCGGCGAAGGGCCGGATCGGGCGTGGCAGCCGCGCGATCGTGGCATCAGTGAACGACACAATGGGCCAGTGTACGGAAACGGAGCACCGGACGAGGAATCGCGACCGTCGCTGCATTGAACGACCCGGTCATCGCCGTGACACCATATGTGCCGTGCCGAGACATCCCACTGCACCACCGCTGGTCGTCATGGTCGGCGGCGGCCAGCTCGCCAGGATGACCCATCAGTCCGCGATCGCGCTGGGTCAGAGGCTGCGCGTGCTGGCCGCGGCGCCCGACGATCCGGCCGCCCAGGTGACCCCCGACGTCGTGCTGGGGTCGCACACCAACCTCGACGACCTGCGCCGGGCGGCCACCGGAGTCGCCGCCCTGACGTTCGATCACGAACACGTGCCCACCGAGCTGCTCGACGTGCTGGTGGCCGAGGGGGTCAACGTGGCGCCGCCCCCGGAGGCGCTGGTGCACGCGCAGGACAAGTGGGTGATGCGGACCCGGCTGGAGGCGCTCGGTGCTCCGGTGCCCCGATACGGCGCCGTCAACGCGGTCGACGACATCGACGCCTTCGCGCGACGCATCGACGGACCCGTCGTGATCAAGACCATCCGCGGCGGCTACGACGGGCGTGGGGTGGTGATGCCCGACGATCTGGCGCAGGCCCGCGCGACCGCCGAGCGGTACCTGGCCGACGGCGTGCCGATTCTCGTCGAGGAGCGCGTCGCCATGCGCCGGGAGTTGTCTGCCCTGGTTGCCCGATCGCCCTTCGGGCAGGGCGCTGCCTGGCCGGTGGTGGAGACCGTCCAGCGCAACGGCATCTGCGTCGAGGTGCTGGCTCCGGCGCCTGCGCTGCCGGCGGCGCTCGGTGCCGACGCCGGCCGGCTGGGGTTGCAGCTGGCCGACGAGCTCGGCGTGGTCGGCGTCCTTGCCGTCGAGCTGTTCGAGACCGAGGCCGGTGGGCTGCTGGTCAACGAACTCGCGATGCGTCCCCACAACTCGGGCCACTGGACCATGGACGGTGCGCGGACGAGCCAGTTCGAACAGCATCTGCGCGCGGTCCTCGACTATCCCCTCGGGGACGCCGCGGCGACCGCTCCGGTGACCGTGATGGCCAACGTGCTCGGTGCGCCACAGACGCCGACCACGAGCATGGACGAGCGCGTGCATCACCTGTTCGCCCGAATGCCCGACGCAAAGGTGCACCTCTACGGCAAGGGGGAACGCCCTGGCCGCAAGATCGGCCACGTCAACGTCGTGGGTGCGGCGTCCGGAGACCTCGGTGACGCGGATTACGTCGCAAGCGTGCGTGAGCGGGCCGTCCGGGCGGCGCACTGGCTGTCCCGGGCCGAGTGGACGGACGGATGGGATTCGCATGGATAGCGGTACATCGAACGCCCGCGTCGGCGTCATCATGGGCAGCGACAGCGACTGGCCGGTGATGAAGGACGCCGCGCAGGCCCTCGCCGAGTTCGACGTCGGGTTCGAGGTCGGCGTGATCTCGGCGCACCGCACGCCCGAGCGGATGCTGGACTACGCGCGCACCGCGGCCGGCCGGGGCATCGAGGTGGTCATCGCCGGGGCAGGCGGCGCGGCGCACCTGCCGGGAATGGTCGCCTCGGCGACACCGCTGCCGGTGATCGGCGTCCCGGTGCCGTTGGCCAGGCTCGACGGACTGGACTCGCTGCTCTCGATCGTGCAGATGCCCGCGGGCGTGCCGGTGGCCACGGTGTCGATCGGCGGGGCCCGCAACGCGGGTCTGCTCGCCCTCCGGATCCTCGGCACCGCCGACCCGGACCTGCGGGAACGGATGGCGACCTTCCAGCGGAGCCTGCAGGAGCAGGTGCTGCAGAAGGACGCGGCGCTGCGCGACCGGCTGATGGGGGAGTAGGACCGCCGGCAACGCGGCCGACCGCCGGAAGGTAAAGTTACTGGCGAGTAGCGAGGAGTGGCGCATGTCCATCGGTAACCCGTCCTTCGACGTCTTCCAGCTGTCGGAGGAACACGTCGAGATGCGCAAGGTCCTGCGTGACCTGTGCGACAAGGAGATCGCGCCGTACGCGGCCGACGTCGACGAGAAGGCCCGCTACACCGACGAAGCGCTGGCCGCGCTCAATGCCTCGGGCTTCTCGGCCATCCACATTCCCGAGGAGTACGGCGGGCAGGGCGGCGATTCCGTCGCTGCCTGCATCGTGATCGAAGAGGTGGCGCGCGTGTGCGCTTCGTCGTCACTCATCCCGATCTGCAACAAGCTCGGCACCATGGGCCTGTTGCTGAAGGGCTCCGAAGAGCTGAAGAAGCAGGTCCTCCCGTCGATCGGGGCGGGGGAGGCGACCGCGTCCTACGCATTGAGTGAGCGGGAGGCAGGCAGCGACGCCGCGGCGATGCGCACCCGCGCCCGCCGGGACGGCGACGACTGGGTGCTCAACGGATCCAAGTGCTGGATCTCCAACGGCGGCCACTCCACCTGGTACACGGTGATGGCGGTGACCGACCCGGACAAGGGGGCCAACGGCATCTCGGCCTTCGTCGTGCACGCCGAGGACCCCGGGTTCAGCGTCGGGCCCAAGGAGAAGAAGATGGGCATCAAGGGATCGCCCACCACCGAGTTGTACTTCGAGGATTGCCGCATTCCGGGCGACCGCATTATCGGCGAGCCGGGAACGGGTTTCAAGACGGCGCTGGCCACGCTGGACCACACCCGCCCCACGATCGGCGCGCAGGCGGTCGGGATCGCGCAGGGCGCGCTCGAGGCGTCGATCGCGTACACCAAGGAGCGCAAGCAGTTCCGCAAGTCGATCAGCGACTTCCAGGCCGTTCAGTTCATGCTCGCCGACATGGCGATGAAGATCGAGGCGGCCCGGTTGATGGTGTACTCGGCCGCTGCGCGCGCCGAGCGCGGTGAGGCCAACCTCGGCTTCATCTCCTCGGCCGCCAAGTGTTTCGCCTCCGACGTCGCGATGGCCGTCACCACCGACGCCGTTCAGCTCTTCGGCGGCTACGGCTACACCGTGGACTTCCCCGTCGAACGGTTCATGCGGGACGCGAAGATCACACAGATCTACGAGGGCACCAATCAGATTCAGCGCGTGGTGATGTCCCGCGCCCTGCTGAAGTGACTAGTCCAACTGCGCGGTGACCTTCTCGGACTCGATCCGGCGTGCCCGCGCCCCGGGATCGGGATGCGCCACCTGGACGAGCGACCCGCCGGCCACCAGGACCGACAGCACGTCGTCGATCACCGCGTCCGCGGTGTCCCACGCCTTCGACGAGAGCGCTCGGCTGGCAGCGGTCAGGCCCCGAGCAGACGCGGAAGCCGCTGCGGCCGTAGATACTTCGTCGACGGTTCGGCCGTTCAACGCCGCGCCGGGATGCCGCTCGGGGATGATCTGATCGCCGTGTGCCCGCACTGACGTCGCGTAGTCGGTGATGCCGAATGGCAGGTCCGCAACGGGTCGTCCGAAGGCGTCCAGTGACAACGCCACGACGTCGCCTGCCTGCCCCACCGCGGCGTCGGCGTCGGCGAGGCGGTCCACCGTACAACAGGCGATGTCGCAGTCTCCCTGTCCGACGACGACTTCCGCGCCGATGAACCACACGCCGATGAGCACGCCGAGGGTCTGCCAGTGCGCTGGCAACAGGATGGCGACACGACTGCCGGCCGTGGCACCGAGCTCGTCCCGCAGCAGGTTGCCGGTCTTGGCGGCCCAGTTGGCCAGCGTCACGGTCGACAGCTCGATGCGTTCGCCCGTCGCGTCGTCGTAGTAGGTGATGCGGGGCGCCGACGGGACCGCGTGCAGCGGATCCATCAGGGCCGAGCCCAGATTCGTCAGTTCACGCACTCCGGACCGTCCGAGCCTGCCGTCATGATGGTGGGTGGCTGGGGAACGGCCTCCGTGGTCTCGGCCGCCGCCGGGTCGACGGTGTCGCCGGCGGCCTCGGTCGAGCCGTCGTCCGACACGTCCGAGCCGAGGCCCGAACCGGGACCCGTGTAGTCACCGGCGAGCATCACCCGTACCGAACCGGGCGCCACCGACGGGTCCTCGACGATCGGGAGGTTGCCCAACTCCTTCGAGACGGCCTGTGCGCCGAGGTCGTCGGTCTTCGCCACGCGAACCTGACTCTTGGAGACCGGTTCCGCGTCGTTGTTGCCGACGTTGCCTGCGGTGAAGCCCTTCCCGGTCAACACCTCCGACACCGAGGCGGCCAGCCCGTTGATGTCGCTGTCGTTGACCACGTCGGCCGTGGTCTTGGCCGGCGTGTAGGCGATCACGTCGGTCTTGCCCTCGTCCTGCTTCTGCAGCAGGCCCGAGACGAATTCCTGCACCTGCGCCGGATCCACCCGGACCACGCTCTGCATCCCGTCATCGCTCCAGCCGTCCTCCTGCAGGACCGGAATGGTGGCGAACGCGACGTTGCCGCCCGCGAGCTTCTGCATCTGCGTGACGAAGTCCATGATGTCCCAGCCGTCGGAGAGCACGACGGAGCGCTGCACCGCATCCTGCAGCCGATTCAGCGTTGCGGGGCTCGACAGCGTCTTGCCCGAGATGACCTGGTGCGCAAGGGCTGCCATCACGGCCTGCTGGCGGGTCACCCGGTCGAGGTCGCCGCGCGGCAGGTCGTGGCGCTGCCGGACGAAGCTGAGGGCCTGCGGCCCGTCCAGTCGCTGTTCGCCCGCCGGGAAGTCCGCACCGGACAACGGTTCGTAGACGGCGTCCTTCAGGCAGACGTCCACGCCGCCGAGTGCGTCGGTGATCAGGGAGAACCCGAGCAGTCCGATCTCGGCGTAATGGTCGACGGTGACACCGGTGAGATCGGCGACGGTCTTGATCAGCGCCTCGCGCCCAGCCTCGTTGGCCTTCGGTTCGGCGACGGCCGGGTCCTGGCCCTCCTGCTCGACGAACTGTTTCATCTTCTCGAGCTTCACCTGGCCGAACACGCCGTTGATCTTGGTCTTGCCGAGGTCGTCGGGCGCCTGCACGTACGAGTCGCGGGGAATCGAGATCGCCGTCGCGGAGGTCCCGTTGTTGGGGATGCGGACCAGGATGATCGTGTCGGTGTTGGTCGAGACGTCGTCGCCCGCGCGCAGCGTCGCGAGTTCGTCGGCCGACAGCGGATTTCCGTGCGCGTCGGTCCTGCTGTCCATGCCGACCAGCAGGATGTCGATCGCACCATCCTCACCGCCGCCGCCGAGGGCGGCCGAGGAGATGTGGTTGATGCCGTTCTCGAAGGACCGGATCTTGCCCCAGGCGACGCCCGTGCCGATGACGATCACCGCCGCCGCGACCACGGCGATGATTCGGGAAAGGCGACCTGGCATCTGCCCAGGCTACTGGCGAGTGGCCCGAAGTCCGGTGAATGCCGGTCGGCGTGCCAGACTCTTCAACCATGTCTGGGCGTTTGGTGATCACCGGTGCAGGAGGGCTCGTCGGCAGGACGTTGGCCGCCGAGGCGAGGCGGCGCGGCCGCGAGGTGCTCGCGCTGACCTCGGCGCAGTGCGACGTGCGCGACCCGACTGCGCCGGAACGGCACGTCAACGGCGGGGACGTCGTGATCAACTGTGCCGCGTACACCAAGGTCGACCAGGCGGAGGCCGACGAGGCGGCCGCCCGCGCCGTCAACGCCGCGGGAGCGGAGAACGTCGCGCACGCCTGTGCCCGGGCGGGGGCCGAGCTCGTCCACGTCTCCACCGACTACGTCTTCAGCGGCGACTTCCACGGTCAAGGGCCGCGACCGTACGAGATCGACGACGAAACGGGGCCGTTGAGCGTCTACGGCCGCACCAAGCTCGAGGGCGAGTTCGAGGTGCTCTCCGCGATGCCCACGGCGCACATCGTCCGCACCGCCTGGATCTACTCCGGAGGCGACGGCGGCGACTTCGTCGCGACGATGCGCAGACTGGCGACCACCGGTGACGGTCCGGTCGACGTGGTCGCCGACCAGATCGGCTCACCGACCTACGTCGTCGACCTGGTCGGGGCGTTGTTGCAGGTGGTCGAGGAATCGATAGAGGAGTCCGTGCTGCACGCGGCGAATCGGGGCGCAACCACCCGCTACGAGCAGGCCCGCGCGGTGTTCGAACTCGTCGGCGCCGACCCGGACCGGGTCCGGCCGGTGGGTACCGAGCATCATCCCCGTCCGGCGCCGAGACCGGGCTACTCGGCGCTGTCGGGGCAGCGTTCGGCAGCAGCGGGCCTCACCGAGCTGCGGCCCTGGCGCGAGGCGCTGGAGTCGGCGCTCTCACCCGAGCGGCACTGAACACCGCGGCGCCGGCGCCGGGAACCGACAGCACCGCCCGCCGCCGCGGGGTTGGCGCGCCGTTACCCTCGACGCCGTGAGCGACGAACTGTTGGTGGTGACCGTGACCTATTCGCCAGGTCCTCACCTCGAGCGGTTCCTCGCCTCCCTCGGACACGCGACGCAACGAGACGTCACGGTCGTGATGGCAGACAACGGCTCGACCGACGGCGTTCCCGAGGACGCAGTGCAACGTCACCCGAACGCACGCCTGCTGCCCACCGGCGCCAACCTCGGCTATGGCGCTGCCGTGAACCGGGCGGTGGCCGCGCACCGGTCCGCGGCGGACGTCGCAGGCGCCGCGGACTACTTCATCGTCGCCAATCCCGACGTCGTGTGGGGGCCCGGCAGCATCGACGAGTTGATCGCCGCCGCCGCGCGGTGGCCGCGCGCCGGCGCACTCGGGCCGCTGATCCGCGATCCCGACGGTTCGGTGTACCCGTCGGCGCGCCATCAGCCGAGCCTGATTCGCGGCGGAATGCACGCCGTCGTCGGGCCACTCTGGAGGTCCAACCCGTGGACCGCGGCATACCGGCAGGAGCGATGGGAGCCCAGCGAACGCGCTGTCGGATGGCTTTCCGGGTCGTGTCTGCTGCTGCGGCGGCAGGCATTCGACTCCATTGCGGGTTTCGACGAGCGCTACTTCATGTACATGGAGGACGTTGACCTCGGCGATCGCCTCGCGACGGCAGGCTGGGAGAACGTGTACGTGCCGTCGGCAGAGGTGCTGCACGACAAAGGCCATTCGACGGGGCGCGACCCCGCCCGCAACTTGGCCGCCCACCACACCAGCACCTACACTTTCCTCGCCGACCGCCACCCCCGGTGGTGGCAGGCTCCACTGCGATGGGCCATCCGGTCGGCGCTCGCCGCCCGTGCCGGGTTGGTGGTGGGCAGTTCGCGGCGCAAGCTCGCGAAGGGACGGCCATGAGCGCGTGCGCGACGAGGGGGAACGTTAGATGGCACCTGAGGTGAATCCGGCGGAAGTCGACGCCATCGTGCTGGTCGGCGGCCAGGGCACGCGGTTGCGGCCGCTCACGCTGTCCGCTCCCAAACCGATGCTGCCGACGGCGGGCCTACCCTTCCTCACCCATCTGCTGTCGCGGATCGCCGCGGCGGGCATCACGCACGTCGTCTTGGGGACGTCGTATAAGGCCGAGGTGTTCGAAGCCGAGTTCGGCGACGGGTCCAAGCTCGGCCTGCAGATCGACTACGTCGTCGAGGACGAACCCCGCGGCACCGGCGGCGGCATCGCGAACGTGGCGAGCAAGTTGCGGTACGGTACCTCGCTGGTGTTCAACGGCGACGTCTTGTCCGGTGCCGACCTCGGCGCCCTGCTGACCAGCCACCACGACAACGACGCCGACGTGACGCTGCACCTGGTGAGGGTCGGAGACCCGCGCGCCTTCGGCTGCGTGCCGACCAATTCCGACGGTGTCGTCACCGCCTTCCTGGAGAAGACCCAGGATCCGCCGACCGACCAGATCAACGCGGGCTGTTACGTGTTCAAGCGCGAGGTGATCGATCGGATCCCGACGGGTCGCCCGGTGTCGGTCGAGCGCGAGGTGTTCCCGGCGTTGCTCTCCGAGGGTCTGAAGGTCTGCGGCTACGTCGACGCCACCTACTGGCGCGACATGGGTACGCCCGACGACTTCGTGCGCGGCTCCGCCGACCTCGTCCGCGGCATTGCGCCGTCCCCGGCGCTGAAGGGGCACCGCGGCGAGGAACTGGTCCACGACGGTGCGGCCGTCGCGCCCGGTGCGCTGTTGATCGGCGGCACGGTGGTGGGACGCGGCGCGGAGATCGGACCGGGTGTGCGGCTGGACGGGGCGGTGATCTTCGACGGCGCCCGCATCGAGGCCGGCTCGGTGATCGAGCGTTCCATCATCGGGTTCGGCGCCCGGATCGGACCCCGGGCGCTGATCCGCGACGGCGTGATCGGCGACGGCGCCGACATCGGTGCGCGGTGCGAACTTCTCCGCGGCGCCCGCGTGTGGCCGGGCGTCCACATTCCCGACGGTGGAATCCGCTACTCGACCGACGTCTGACCGCGGCGCGTTCGGCGGCTCACGGCGCGAGCGCGGCCCGGGCCAGCTGTCGGAGCCCGAAGTCGGAGTCCGGGGGTAGTTCGCGCAGTGGCCACCATCGGAGGTCGAGCGATTCGTCGCTGATGGCGATGGCGGCGCCCTCGGGAGCGTGGGCGACGAACTGGACGTCGAGGTGATGGGTCGGCACGCCGAGGGAGCAGACGAGCGCGTGCACGTGCACCGCGGCGGGCACCTCGTCGATGGCCAAGCCGGTGATGCCGGACTCTTCACGAGCCTCGCGTAGCGCCGCCGAGGCGATGTCGGCGTCCGTCGCTTCGCAGTGACCGCCGAGCTGCACCCACCGTCCGAGACGCGGATGCAGGGTGAGCACCGCGTTGCGGCCGGTGTGGTCGAGTACCAGGGCCGACGCCGTGACGTGTCCGGGAACGCTGGCGCGTTCGCACGCGTCGGGACGGGCGAGGACGAAGGCGAGCACGGCCAGCCGCAGCGCGTCCTGCGCCGGATCCGGCGGTTGCCACCGGCTCAGCGTGTCGACGACCGATTCGTGCAGGCTCATCGCGCAAGCGCTCATCGGGACCCTCTGCTCTTCGTGCAAGCGCTCATCGGGACCCTCTGCTCTTCGCGCAAGCGCTCATCGGGACCCTCTGCTCTTCGCGCAAGCGCTCATCGGGACCCTCTGCTCTTCGCGCAAGCGCTCATCGGAAAACCAACAGACCGTCCGTCTGCACCGGCTCGCGCGGCCCCTGCGGCTCCTCGGGATGGCCGATCGCGATCGCGCCAAGCGGCGCCCAGTCCGGCGGGAGGTCGAGCACCGTCCGCACCAAATCGGCGGCGAAGATCGTCGACCCGATCCAGCAGCTGCCGATGCCGCGGGCGGCCAGCGCCACCAACAGCGCCTGCACGGCAGCGCCTGCGGCGACGGTGAACATGGTGTTCTCGGCGGCGGTGCGGGCGTGGTCCGGGTAGGCGTGGGCACCGTCGGGCACCATGAACGGGATGATCAGCTCCGGTGCGTCGTAGAGGATCCGCCCGCGTTCCACCCGCCGGTCGACGGCGTCGGCGGGTTTGCCGTCGGCCAACAGGTCCGTCCGCCACCTGGCCTTCATCTCGTCCAGCAGACGCAGGCGCACCTCGTGGTCCCGAACCCAGGCGAACCGCACCGGCCGCGTGTGGTGTGGCGCCGGGGCGGTGAGGGCCTCGGCGACCGCGGCCTCGACGGCCGTGGGGTCGACCGGTGCCGGCGTGAAGCGTCGGATCGAGCGGCGCAGCAGCTGAGCTTGGAGGCGACCTCGTTGCTCACCGAGCTCGATAGCCTCTGCGGTGCCGAGCCAGAAGAGGTCCTCTTCGCCGGCCCTGACCAGGGAGTGGCCGCCTGATCCGTCGTCGCGCAGTGCCAAGCCGCGCACGACCGCCACCGGGATGCCGGTCAGCTTGCCCTTCACCAGGTCGGCGGCCGCGGCGATCTCGTCGGCCACGGCAACCTCGGTGACGATCAACTCGTTGCCGTGCGCGTCCCGGGCGCCGCCGTAGCCGTGCAGTACCGCCAGCCCCGATGCGCCGATCGCGGTGTCGGTCTGACCGTTGCGCCATGCCCGTCCCATGGTGTCGGTGATGACCACGCCGACGCGCACGTCGAGCAGGGCTCGAAGCCGGCCGCGCAGCGTGGCCGCGCTGCCGTCGGGATCGGTTGGCAGCAGCGCCAATTCCGAGGAGTCGACGTTGGAGCCGTCGACCCCCGCCGCCGCCTGGATCAGTCCGATCGCGTTCTCGGTGATCAGCGTCCGACCCTTGCGGGCGAGGACGCGGACGGCCTCGTCGTCGATGAGCTTGCGGCGGAGGGTATCCCGCTCCTCGGGATCCGACGGCGCCGCCACGATCCGGCCCTCGCTCTTGGAGAGCACCTTGCTGGTCACCACCACCACGTCGTCGTCGCGCAACCATGGCGCGGACGCGGCGATGGCCGCCGCCACGTCGTCGCCGGGACGGAATTCGGGAAGGCCGAGCACCGGCAGAATCTCGACGGCCCCTGCAGCGCCGTGGTCGACGCCCGCCTCCGGCGGCGTCACGAGCTGGTTCCGATGCCTGCGAGTTCGACTCCGTGGCGCACCATCTCGGCGGTGGCCTTGGGGTCGGTCATCAACAACGGGACGGCCCGCACCTCAATGCCGGGGATCGCGGCACTGTCGCCGTCATCGACGAGCCAGCCGTCGAGCAGTCCGGTACGCGTGCGTGCTCCGAAGTGGGTGCCGACGGCCTGCGACGAACTCTCGACGCCGATGACCGAGAGACAGACGTCGGCCATACCCCGCAGCGGCCGGCCTGCCACGATGGGGGAGTAGCCGATCACCGGTGCCGCCGTCGACCGCAGTGCCGCACGGATTCCCGGCACGGCGAGGATCGGGCCCACGCTCACCACCGGGTTGGATGGAGCGAGGAAGACGACGTCCGCGCCCGCGATGGCATCGACGACGCCGGGTGCCGCCGTGGCCTTGTCGGCCCCGACGAAGGCGAAACCATGCGTCGGGATCTGAGCGCGGTAACGCACCCACCACTCCTGGAAGTGAATCGCACGGCGGGCTTCGTCGAGCTCGGTCGGCTCGGGATCGGTGACGATGACGTGGGTTTCGCTTCGGTCATCGGTCACCGGGAGGAGCCGGGCACCGGGCTGCCACCGTGCGCAGAGCGCCTCGGTCACGTCCGACAACGGGTATCCCGCCCTGAGCATCTGACTGCGCACCAGGTGGGTGGCCAGGTCTCGGTCGCCCAACCCGAACCAGTCGGGCTGCACGCCGTAGGCGGCGAGTTCCTCCTTCGCATGCCAGGTTTCGTCCGCGTGACCCCAACCACGTTCGGGGTCTATCCCTCCACCTAAGGTGTACATACAGGTGTCGAGGTCGGGGCAGATGCGCACGCCGTGCATCCAGGCATCGTCGCCGACGTTGACGATGGCGGTGAGCTGGTGATCGCCGGGAGGCCCCACCGTACTGCCGGTGAACTGGCCGAGGCCAAGGTACTGCTGGACGCCGAGGAGGAAGCGCGCCCCGCCGACGCCGCCCACCAGAACACTGACTTTCACATCGATCGACACTAGGCGCATCCGCTGGGGAGTGATCCACGGCGGGGGTCGACTTCGTCACTTTCACGACACGCCAGGTAACCGACGCGCCGACATCAGGTCACGAGATGGTATGAAAACCTGCTCCAGCGCTTGACCGGTGCAGCTACCCCGGTGTCTAATCACATCAGTGTCATTTCCCGGTTGGCTTCCCGGTTTCAGTGTCGCAGACCGAGATTCGATCACTTGTTCGAATTGAAGCGGCCACACGTGTCCGCGGCGGGGTTTCATAGGGGATTCAACAACAGGTGAGGAGGCGGAAGATGTCTTATGAGCGCGTAGATTTCGATCGTGTCATCCGATTCGACAATCGGATGCTCGGCTCAGTAGGCAACGAACCGCACACCAATACCGGGCCGGCGCAGGGTGGGACGATCGGTCGTCCGCAGTTGAGCGTGGTTCCCGACCACGCGAGCTTCCTCGACGAGCCGGCGATCGACGACGAGCAATGGCAGGAACGCGCACTGTGCGCGCAAACCGACCCCGAGGCGTTCTTCCCCGAGAAGGGTGGGTCGACCCGCGAGGCCAAGCGGATCTGCCTCGGTTGCGAGGTGAAGGACGCGTGCCTCGACTACGCGCTGGCCAACGACGAGCGGTTCGGGATCTGGGGTGGGCTCTCCGAACGCGAGCGGCGCCGCCTCAAGCGCGGCATCATCTGACCCGAGCGCTTGACCGAGCCCGCGCGGTGGGCTCAGTCGTCGTCGATCGTCGGGTCGATGACCGACGGCTCGACGCCCAGATAGGTGGCGACCTGAGCCACCAGCACGTCGTGCAGCAGATCCGACAGGTCGACGGTGTCGGTCGCCCGTCGCTCGATCGGTTTGCGGAACAAGACTATTCGCGCCCGAGTCGCCTGACCTCTGACGTCGACGCCCGCAGGGATCAGCCTGGCGAGAGCGATCGGCCCGTCGGCGATCACCTCTGGTGGCCACTGAACGTTCTCCGGATCCTTGGGCGAGATCCGTGGGATCTCGTCGACGGCGACGTCCAGACCGGACACCCGCTCCTGCCACTGGCGCTCGATCGGTTCGTACGCTTCGAGGACTGCCATGTCGAAGCGCTCGGCCCGGCTGCGCCAACCCGGCACGGTCGGCGGTAACAGCGGACCGCGCATCTCCTTGCGTCCGCGGCGCGCTCGTCGGTGCTCCCACTCGACCATGCGGCGATCGTAACGGTTGGAGATCGGCCACCCGCGTGCTGCGCGTGTCGTGGGCCCGAGGCGTTCCCGCGCGCTAGCCTCGTGTCCGTGAACGTTCCCCGTCGCTGCTGCAGGCCCGGGTGCCCGCACTACGCCGTGGCGACGCTGACCTTCGTCTACAAGGACTCGACCGCCGTCGTGGGCCCGCTTGCCGTTGCGTCGGAACCGCACTCCTGGGATCTCTGCGTGATCCACGCCGGCCGGATCACCGCGCCGCGCGGATGGGAACTGGTGCGGCACGCCGGGCCGTTGCCGTCGCACTCCGACGACGACGACCTGGTCGCGCTCGCCGACGCGGTGCGCGAGGGTCGAGACGTCGCGGCCGGGGCGGCGCCCGCCGGCTTCTCCGATCCGGTGACTGGCCTGCACGGCGGCGCGCTGATGGCTCCGCCCGTGACACGTCCGGACCAGAACGCCCGCCGACGCGGGCACCTGCGGGTGTTGCCAGACCCCGCGGACTGACCTTCCCCGTAGATTGAAATGAGCCCGGTGGGACCCACCGGCGTGACCAAGGCCGAGCCGATAGGCTGGCGCCAAGAGTCCCTGTGCGAGGAGATCTATGTCCCGGCCCGCTGCGGCTGTCAACCGCGTCATCAAGGCGTATGACGTGCGTGGGCTGGTCGGTGAGGAAATAGACGAGCGGTTCGTCGCGGACGTCGGCGGCGCGTTCGCCAGGTTGGTGCGCGACGAAGCGGGGCCCGGTGCGGACCGGGTGGCGATCGGGTACGACATGCGTCCCAGTTCGCCGTCGCTGGCGGCGGCATTCGCCGAGGGTGTGGTCGCCCAGGGCCTGGACGTGACGAGGATCGGCCTGGCGTCGACCGATCAGCTGTACTTCGCGTCGGGCCAACTCGAGTGTCCGGGCGCGATGTTCACCGCAAGTCACAACCCGGCTGCCTACAACGGCATCAAGCTGTGCCGGGCCGGGGCCAAGCCCGTCGGCAAGGACACCGGACTGACGACCATCAGCGAGGAAGTGATCAACGGGGTCCCCGGCTTCGACGGTCCGCCGGGTTCGATCACCGATCGCGACGTCCTCGCCGACTACGGCGACTTCCTCCGCTCGCTGGTCGACGTCACCGGCCTCCGGCCGCTTCGGGTGGCGGTCGACGCGGGCAACGGCATGGGCGGGCACACCACGCCCGCGGTGCTCGGACCGCTGCCGTCGATGACGCTGCTGCCGCTGTTCTTCGAACTGGACGGTTCGTTCCCCAACCACGAGGCCAACCCGCTCGATCCCGCGAACCTTGTCGACCTGCAACGTCACGTGGTCGACTCCCGCGCCGACATCGGGCTCGCCTTCGACGGTGACGCCGACCGGTGCTTCGTCGTCGACGAGCTGGGCCGACCCGTTTCGCCGTCCGCGGTGACCGCCCTGGTGGCCGGACGCGAACTCGGCCGCGAGACGGGCGCCACCGTGATCCACAACCTGATCACCTCGCGGGCGGTGCCGGAGTTGATCGTCGAACGCGGCGGCACCGCCCTCCGCTCGCGCGTCGGCCACTCGTACGTCAAGGCTCTGATGGCCGAGTCGGGCGCCATCTTCGGCGGTGAGCACTCGGCGCACTACTACTTCCGGGAGTTCTGGAACGCCGACTCCGGGATGCTGGCCGCCCTGCACGTGCTCGCGGCACTCGGCGAGCAGGATCGCCCCCTCTCCGAGCTGATGGCCGACTACGAGCGCTACGAGGCATCCGGGGAGATCAACTTCACGGTCAGCGACCCCGCCGCGTGCGTGGACGCGGTGCTCGCGTCGTTCGGCGAGCGCATCGGTTCCATCGACCACCTCGACGGAGTGACCGTCGACCTGGGCGAGGGCACGTGGTTCAACCTTCGCACCTCCAACACCGAGCCGTTGCTGCGGCTCAACGTGGAGGCCAGGGACTCCGACGGCGTCGCCGCGACCGTGGCTGCCGTCGCGGCCCAGATCGCCTCGGTTAACCGGGCCGCCACATGAGTGCCACGCACGCCACCATCGACCTCGACGACGTCGAGGGCTTGCTTGCCGCCGACCGGGAGGGTTTGCTGCGCGCCGCGTCGATGGCCGGCGCGCAGATGCGGGCCACCGCCGCCGCGCTGGACGAGGGCCTGCTCGATCGGCTGAGATCCGACCAGCCGCCGCGCACCGTCGTCTGGGTCGCCAGCCGCGGCCCCGCGGAGGCTGCCGGCACGATGCTGGCTGCGGCACTCGGCGGGTCGACCTCGGCACCGGTCGTGGTTGCCTCGGAGGTACCGCCGTGGATAGGCGCGCTCGACGTCATGGCCGTGGCGGGGGACGACCCCGCCGATCCCGTGCTGGTGTCGGCCGCTGCCAGCGGCATTCGGCGCGGCGCACGAGTGGTGATCGTCGCCCCCGACGAGGGCCCCATGCGTGACGTCGCTGCGGGCAAGGCAGTGGTGCTGACGACACGGCTGCCGGCGTCCGACGAGTTCGCCCTCGTCCGGTACCTCGCGGCCGGGCTTGCCGTCCTCGACGTCGTGGACCCCGCGACGAGCGTGGACCTCGCCTCGCTCGCCGACGCCCTCGACGCCGAGGTGCTGCGCAACAGCGCGGGCCGCGAATTGTTCACCAATCCCGCCAAGTCACTGGCCGAACGCATGTCCGGGCGCGACGTCGTCCTCGCCGGCAACAGCGCAGCCAGCGTGGCTCTGGCCCGGCACGTGGGGGCGATCCTGCTGCGGGTGGCGCAGCAACCGGCGGCAGCCGTCGGGCTCGCCGACGTCCTGGTTGGGTTGGCGCGCGGGTTGGCCAGTAGTCCAACGGATTACGAGTCATCCATCTTTCACGACGATGAGATCGACGGGCCGTTGCCCGCACGGGTGCGCACCGTCGTGTTCACCACTGACGAAGAACGGCCGGCGGTCGTGGCGAGCCTCAGTGGATATGACGACGTGGACGTGGTGAGTGCCGACGACGTGCCGGACGTGGTGACCCCACGACCCAGCGGACGTCCCGAGCAGCAATTGGCGATGTTGGCGGTGCGCCTCGAGATGACCGCTGCGTACCTGAGACTGGTTCGAGGTTAGATCGGTGGACGTGCTGCGTGGTGCCTTGCGGACGTACGCTTGGGGGTCGCACACCGCCATTGCCGATTTCACCGGAAGGCCAAGTCCCACAAAGCATCCCGAAGCCGAGCTCTGGCTGGGGGCGCACCCAGGCGACCCCGCCCGGCTGGCGGGCGACGATGGTGAGACGTCCCTGCTCGACACCATCGCCGCGGATCCCGAAGGTCAGCTCGGTGCGGCGACGCGCGAACGGTTCGGTGACGCGCTGCCGTTCCTGGCCAAGGTGTTGGCCGCCGAGGAGCCGCTGTCGCTGCAGGCGCACCCCAGCGCGGCTCAGGCCGCCGAGGGCTTCGCGCGGGAGGACCGCCTCGGCATTCCGATCTCGGCGCCCACCCGCAACTACCGCGACCGCAGTCACAAGCCGGAACTCATGGTCGCGCTGAGCCCCTTCGAGGCGCTGGCCGGTTTCCGTCCCGTCGCGGACAGTGTGGAACTGCTCAGGGCGCTGGCGGTGACCAACCTGGATCCGTTCGTCAATCTCCTTGCGGGGCAAGCCGATGCCGATGGCCTGCGGGCGCTCTTCACGACGTGGATCACAGCGCCGCAGTCCCACCTCGACGTGCTGGTGCCTGCGGTGCTCGACGGCGCCGTGGACTACCTTCGGTCGGGCGAGACGACCTTCGCGAGCGAGGCCAAGACGATGCTCCAACTCGGCGAGCTGTATCCGGGTGATGCCGGCGTGCTGGCGTCCGCCCTGCTCAACCGCATCACCCTCGAGCCCGGTGAGGCGATCTACCTGCCCGCCGGGAACTTGCACGCCTATCTGCACGGCGTCGGTTTCGAGGTGATGGCCAACTCCGACAACGTCCTGCGCGGCGGTTTGACCCCCAAGCACGTCGACGTCCCCGAACTGCTGCGGGTGCTCGACTTCACGCCGGCCGACGAACGGGCCCTCAAGCCGCGGACGCGGCGCGAGGGGATCGAACTCGTCTACGACACTCCGGCGCCCGAGTTCGCCGTGTCCGTGTTGCGGGTCGACGACCGGGAGATCGGCCATCAGATCGACGCGCCCTCCCGGCACGACGGGCCGCAGGTGCTGCTGTGCACCGAGGGCTCGGCGCAGATCCACGCCAAGTCGAGCGTGCTGACCCTCGAGCGCGGCGGAGCGGCGTGGGTCCCTGCCGACGACGGACCGATCCGACTCCTCGCCGGCGAGCCGACCACGTTGTTCCGCGCCACCGTCGGCATCTGAGGGAGCCATGTCGTCGTCCGGAAGCACGCGTGCGATCGTCGCCGCACTGCTGGCCAATGCCGGCATCGCCGCTGCCAAGTTCGTCGGATTCCTGATCACCGGCAGCTCGTCGATGTTGGCCGAGGCGGTGCACTCGGTGGCCGACACGTCCAATCAGGGTCTGCTGCTGTGGGGCCAGCGTGAGGCGAGCAGGGAGCCCGACGCCCTGCACCAGTTCGGATACGGCCGAAGTCGCTACTTCTACTCGTTCGTGGTCGCACTGGTGCTGTTCAGCCTCGGCGCGGCATTCGCCCTCTACGAGGGCTACGAGAAGGTCGTGCACCCGCACGAGCTGACGTCGCCCGTCGTGGCGATCGCGATCCTCGTGGTCGCGATGTGCCTGGAGTCGTACAGCTTCCGCACCGCCATGGTCGAATCTCGACCGCTGAAGGGTGCCGGAGGGTGGTGGCGATTCATCCGTACCTCGCGCAACCCCGAACTACCGGTGGTGCTCCTCGAGGACAGCGGTGCGTTGACCGGGCTCTTCCTGGCCCTGGTTGGCGTCGGCCTGACGATGCTCACCGGCAATCCGGTGTGGGACGGCATCGGCACGCTGTGCATCGGCGTGCTGCTCGCGGTGATCGCCGTCGTCCTCATGATCGAGATGCACAGTGCGCTCATCGGTGAGGGTGCGACCGCGCAGGAAGGTCGAGCGATTCGCGCCGCGCTCGAACAGACCGCCAACGTCGACCGGCTGATCCACCTTCGCACCCAGTACATGGGGCCAGAAGACATGCTCGTCGGAGCCAAGCTCGCCTTTTCGCCGGACGTCGATCTCGCCACCGTGGCGGCGACCATCGACGCCGCCGAGGCGGCCGTGCGTACCGCGGTCCCCGCGGCCAGGGTCATCTACTTGGAACCGGATCTCGATCGCGCGCGGTACCCCTAGATCGTCCGAACTTCTCCGACAGCAGCAGCGCCATGTTGTGCCGGATGGTCCGGCCGACCAGCCGGGCCGAGGGCACCATGTACAGGCTGTCCAACAAGCTGAATCGCCGCAGGAACCATTCGGCCAGCACGGGATCCGTCTCCGCGGCGCCGAGGAACTGGTCGAACAGGGCGCCCACCGGTTTGTACCACCAGCGGGCTTCACCGGTGGCGTTGTGCAGGCTCAGGTCGCCGATGGCCGTCATCACCCACACCGGCCACGTGGTCTTCGCCGTCGCCTTGGCGAGCGCTCCTGCGATGTCGGGATCACCCGAGCGGAGTACCGACTCCAGGTTGCCCGCCTGGATCGACGACATCGTCATGCCCTGCCCGAAGGTGGGGTTGAAGCTCACCACCGCGTCACCGAACGGGACGATGCCGGTGGGGAAGCGGTCCATTCGATCGAAGCGGCGCCATCTGCTGGTGGGATACATGTGCAACGCGACGTCACCGACCGGCGTGCCGCGCCGGACGGCGGCGCTGACGTGGGACGGCAGGATCGCGTCGGCGAGCCGGCACATGCCCGCGAAGTCGTGGGGCGGCTCGACCCGGCCGGTGCCGAAGGTCGTGAGACCCCAGAGTCCGTCCTCGTACAAGAGCATGCCGAGCCCGACGGGCTGCGCGCGCGAGGCGCCCGCCACCACCACCTTTTCCTTGATCACGCCGTCGGGGATGTCGACCTGGTGGGTGGCGTACTTGATGCCGACGTCGACGGTGTCCTCGTCGGGACGGCCGAATCCCCACTGCTCCAGCCAGACCGGCAACCGGGTGCCACGCCCGGTCGCATCGACCACCAGGTCGGCAGGGACCGCACTTGACTCGTCACCGGCTTCGAGGAGGACGCCGACCACTCGTTCCTCGGCCGGCTCGTACTGGGGCTCGGCGACACCACGACGCACCAATGCCACGTTCGGGAGCGCCAGGGTCCTCCGTCGGATCTGCCATTCCAGGTGCGGGCGGCTCGGTACGTAGGCGGTGAACTCCTCGCGCAGAGTGCTCGTCGTCCCGAGCAGGTGGCCGGCGGCGCCGAACGAGATGCAGTCCGGACGGTTCTCGAGCATCGGCACGCCTGCGGCGACCATGTCGTCGAGCAGGCCGGGGAACAGTCCTTCGAACTCGTCGGCACCGCGGGCCATGAGCAGGTGCACGTGTCTGCCCTGCGGTACTGCGGCGCGGTTCGACGGTTCGGTCGGCAAGTCGTCGCGTTCGAAGACCGTCACCCGGTCGTAGTGATCCGACAGCACCCGTGCCGCGCACATCCCCGCGATGCTGGCCCCGATGACGACGGCATGTTCTCGCCCCATGCCCCGACGGTACTAGGCGCCGCACGCGAGCGTCTCGCCTGCGAAGCTGCTTTTACAAATAAGGCCTTTATGTATAGACAGACGACAAGGCAGCCTCTAAAGTAAAGTCGCATTAGCGTCGAAGAGGAGGTCGCGATGGCGGTAGACGTGTCCGGGGATCAGCCGGACGGGCAGTGGCGGGACCGGAAGCGCCATCTGTGGCTGATGGGCCTGATCGTGCCCACCGCGGTGATGGCGATGCTCCCCATCGTCTGGGGGTTCAATCAGCTCGGCTGGCACGGCGCCGCGCAGGCGCCCTTCTGGATCGGTCCGATCCTGGTCTACCTGGTCTTGCCGCTCCTCGACTGGCGGTACGGACCCGACGGGCAGAACCCGCCCGATGCGCTGATGGAGCGACTCGAGAACGACCCCTACTACCGGTACTGCACGTATGCGTTCATCCCGTTCCAGTACCTCACGGTCGTGCTGGGGGCCTACCTGTTCACCACATCCGACCTGAGCTGGCTCGGGTTCGAGGGATCGTTGGGCTGGCCGGCGAAGATCGGCCTCGCGCTGTCGGTGGGGATGATGGGCGGCGTCGGCATCAACACCGCACACGAGTTGGGGCACAAGAAGGATGCCGTGGAGCGCTGGTTGAGCAAGGTGACGCTGGCGCAGACGTGCTACGGCCACTTCTACATCGAGCACAATCGCGGCCACCACGTCAGAGTGGCCACACCCGAGGACCCGGCGTCGGCACGCTTCGGCGAAACCTTCTGGGAGTTCCTGCCGCGCAGCGTGTGGGGCAGCCTGCGGTCATCGTGGCGTTTGGAGTCCGCCCGATTGCGCAGGCAGGGCCGGAGCCCGTGGCACTGGTCGAACGACGTCCTGAACGCCTGGGCCATGTCGGTGGCGTTATGGGGGGCGTTGACGACGATGTTCGGCGTGGCGCTGATTCCGTACGCGGTGATATCGGCGGTGTTCGGCTTCACGCTGCTGGAGACCGTCAACTACCTGGAGCACTACGGGCTGCTCCGGCAGAAGACCTCGAGCGGCCGCTACGAGCGGTGCACGCCCGAACACAGTTGGAACTCCGACCATCTGGTGACCAACCTGTTCCTGTACCACCTGCAGCGCCACAGCGATCACCATGCCAACCCGACCCGGCGCTACCCGACCCTGCGCAGCATGTCTGGCGCGCCGAGCCTGCCCAGTGGCTACGCGTCGATGATCGGTCTGACCTACTTCCCGCCCCTGTGGCGCAAGGTGATGGACCATCGGGTGCTCGCCCACTACGACGGCGACATCACCCGGGTCAACGTCCACCCCCGACGGCGCGACCAGGTGCTCACCAAGTACCGGTCCGAGGGAGCCGCCGCGTGAGCGCCTACCGCTGCCCCGGCTGCGGCTACGTCTACGACGAAGCCGACGGCAATCCGCGCGAAGGGTTTCCGGCCGGCACGCCGTGGCATCAGGTGCCCGACGACTGGTGCTGCCCCGATTGCGGGGTCAGGGAGAAGATCGACTTCGACGAGAGGGGAGTGGCCACGTGAGTGACGCGTTCAAGGTGTTCGTGTGCGTGCAGTGCGGCTTCGAGTACGACGAGGAGAACGGCTGGCCCGAGGACGGCATCGCCCCCGGCACCCGCTGGGACGACATCCCCGAGGACTGGAGCTGCCCCGACTGCGGCGCGGCGAAGTCGGACTTCGAGATGGTCGAGCTGTCCCGGCCGTGATCTGTTCGAGCGAAGCGACGGGAGGAGGGCGATTACCCTCGCCGGTGTGAACACTCCGGCGGACCGGCGCACGGCGCAGCGCGTGCCGTACGCCGAGGCGTCGCGGGTGCTGCTGCGAGATTCGATCCTCGACGGCATGCGGGACATGCTGTTGACCCGCGACTGGTCGTCGATCACGCTGTCCGACGTGGCCAGAGCCGCCGGCATCAGCCGACAGACCATCTACAACGAGTTCGGCTCCCGTCAGGGTCTGGCCGAGGGGTACGCGCTGCGGCTGGCCGACCGGCTCGTCGATGCGGTCGACGTCGCGATCGAAGGCAACGTCGGCAACGTCTATGCAGCGTTCCTCGAGGGTTTCCGAGCCTTCTTCGCGGAGTCGGCGTCCGACCCGCTGGTCATCTCGCTGCTGACGGGCGCCGCCAAGCCGGACCTGCTTCAGATCATCACGACCGACAGCGCACCCATCATCAGCAGGTCCTCGCAGCGGCTCACGTCGACGTTCATGCACAGTTGGGTGCGAGCCAGTGACGAAGACGCGGGAGTGCTGGCCAGGGCCATCGTCAGGCTGGCGATGAGTTACGTCTCGATGCCCCCCGAAGCAGATCACGACGTGGCGCGTGACCTGGCCCGTTTGATGACGCCGTTCGCCGAACGCTACGGTGTGATGGATACTCCTTAGCCGGCAGAGCGCTTCAGTCGCCTGTCCCGCGAGCCCGCAGGCCGAGGGTGTCTACCGGCTGTCGCCGTTGCGCGCTTCCGCGCGCCCACGGCACGACTCACGATGACAAGGGACGCACACACATGACTGCATCAACAATGACCGCCGAGGTACGCAACGGCATCGACTTCAAGGTGGCCGACCTCAGCCTTGCCGAGTTCGGGCGCAAGGAGATCCGGCTGGCCGAGCACGAGATGCCCGGCCTGATGGCGCTGCGGCGCGAGTACGCCGAGGTGCTGCCGCTCAAGGGGGCGCGCGTCTCCGGCTCCCTGCACATGACCGTGCAGACGGCGGTGCTCATCGAGACGTTGGTCAGCCTCGGCGCCGAAGTGCGATGGGCCTCCTGCAACATCTTCTCCACCCAGGACCACGCCGCGGCGGCAACCGTCGTCGGCCCGCACGGCACCGTCGAGGAGCCCAAGGGCGTCCCGGTGTTCGCGTGGAAGGGTGAGAGCCTCGAGGAATACTGGTGGGCGGCCGAGCAGATGCTGACCTGGCCCAATGAGCCCGCGAACATGATCTTGGACGACGGTGGCGACGCCACCATGCTGGTGTTGCGCGGCGCGCAGTTCGAGAAGGCCGGGGTGGTGCCGCCGGAGGACGACGAGCACTCCGACGAGTACAAGGTGTTCCTGAACCTGCTCCGCCGCTCGCTCGAGGCCGACAAGACCAAGTGGACCAAGGTCGCCGAGTCGGTCCAGGGTGTCACCGAGGAGACCACCACCGGTGTGCTGCGGCTCTACCAGTTCGCCGCCGCCGGCGAACTCGCGTTCCCGGCCATCAACGTCAACGACTCGGTCACCAAGAGCAAGTTCGACAACAAGTACGGCACCCGCCACTCACTGATCGACGGCATCAACCGCGGCACCGACGTGCTCATCGGCGGCAAGGCCGCGCTGGTGTGCGGCTACGGCGACGTCGGCAAGGGCTGTGCGGAGGCGCTCAAGGCGCAGGGCGCGCGCGTCGCGGTGACCGAGGTCGACCCGATCAACGCGCTGCAGGCACTGATGGACGGCTTCGAGGTCAAGACCGTCGAAGAGGCCGTCGGCTGGGCCGACATCATCATCACCGCCACGGGCAACCAGGGCATCATCACCCTCGAGCACATGCGGTCGATGAAGCACCAGGCGATCCTCGGCAACATCGGCCACTTCGACGACGAGATCGAGATGGCGCGCCTGGAGCGTGACAAGGACATCCGTCGCATCAACATCAAGCCGCAGGTCGACGAGTTCGTCTTCCCCGACGGCCACTCGATCATCGTGCTGTCCGAGGGTCGACTGCTGAACCTGGGCAACGCGACCGGCCATCCGTCGTTCGTGATGAGCAACAGCTTCTCCAACCAGGTGATCGCTCAGATCGAGCTGTGGACCAAGAACGACGAGTACGACAACGAGGTGTACCGGCTCGCCAAGCACCTCGACGAGAAGGTGGCCAAGATTCACGTCGAGGCGCTCGGTGGCTCGCTGACCAGGCTGACCAAGGAGCAGGCCGAGTACATCGGCGTCGACGTCGACGGCCCGTACAAGCCCGAGCACTACCGCTACTGAGTCTCGATCGACAGCCGAACGTCCCCGGTGCAAAGCCGGGGACGTTCGTTGTGTCGCAACGGGTTTCGGCACCGATGAGGGCGGGTTGGGGATTAGCCCACACCCGTCGAGATGCTCTGCTACGGTCCGCCTAGTGGGGCGCACCTGGGGGATCCTCGTTTCGTTGCTGCTGATCGGATGCGTCGGACTCTGTCCCCAGGCCCGCGCCGATCGCCACCACGACCCGTACTACAACGAGGACGAGTACGCCGAGTTCTACACGCCGCCCGACCCGCTGCCACCTGGTCAACCGGGTGACCTGATCCGCACCGAGCCGTCGCGGCTGGTGCTCGAGCCGTCGGGCCAACTGGGTGCGATCATGGCCACCGGGACGCGAATCATGTACCGCAGCACGGACGCTCGTGGCAGTCCCATGGCGGTGACGGGGACGTACTTCGAGCCCTTCAACGACTGGCCGGGGCAGGGTCCGAGACCGCTCATCGTGTACGGGCCGGGTACGCAGGGCCAGGGCGATCAGTGCGCGCCCTCGCGACAGTTCAACCAGGGCATCCACTTCTCGCCGTACCTCGACATCGCCTTCAACTACGAGGAGCTGTTCGTGGCGACGATGGTCGCGCGCGGATTCGCGATCGTGATGACCGACTACCAGGGCCTCGGCACCCCTGGCGTGCACACCTACGTGAACCGCGTCGCGCAGGGCGACGCAATGCTCGATGCCGGGCGGGCGGCGTTGCGGCTGCCCGACACGTCGCTGGATCCGCATGGGCCGGTGGCCTTCTGGGGCTACTCGCAAGGGGGCGGAGCTGCGGCGTCGGCCGCCGAGCTGGCATCGTCGTACGCTCCGGACCTGCACGTGGTCGGCACCTATGCCGGCGCGCCGCCCGCAGACCTCGAGGAGCTGTTCCCCTACGCCGACGGCAGCGTGCTCGTCGGCGTGGTGGGGTATGCCCTGAACTCGGTGATCGCCAGCTATCCCGAGTTCGCGGACGCCATCGAATCCACACTCACCCCGCGCGGCGTGGACCTGCTCTCCAAGGTTCGAGATCAGTGCGTCGCCGAGACCGCCGCCAAGTTCATGTTCCGGCACCTGCAGCCGTACTTCACCGAGGACGTCAACCGGCTGGTGACCGAGGAACCGTTCAAGACCCTGTTCGACATGCAGCGCATCGGCCGGCTGACGCCGAACGCGCCGGTGCTGATCAACAGCAACCGGTTCGACCCGTTGGTGCCGTGGACCGGTGCCAATCAGCTTGGCCGCGACTGGTGTTCGCTGGGCGCCGACGTCGAGTTCCGCACCAATGAGGAGCCGCCGTTCCTCAACAAGTTGGTGGTCAACCACGCGTTGCCCATGCTGGTCGACGGTGAGGCCGCGATGGGTTGGGTCGCCGATCGATTCAACGGGCGCCCCACCACGCCGAACTGCGGGCGGTTCTAGGCCCGGTTACGCTCGGGCCGGCGGGCAGGAGCGGAGCCAACCGGGAGAGGTCACCACGTGCTCATCGCGATCGAAGGCGTCGACGGTGCGGGCAAACGCACCCTCACCGAAGGGCTCCGGGCCGCCTTCGAAGGACTCGGCAAGACCGTGGCCCGGGTGGCCTTCCCGCGGTACGGGAAGTCGGTGACCGCCGACCTGGCCGCCGAGGCGCTGCACGGGGCCCACGGCGACCTGTCGTCGTCGGTGTATGCGATGGCCCTGCTGTTCGCGCTGGATCGGGCCGACGCGAAGGCCGAACTCGACCTGCTGCGTACCGCGCACGACGTCGTCATCCTGGACCGGTACGTCGCCTCCAACGCCGCCTACAGTGCGGCGCGACTGCATCAAGGCATCGACGGTGACGTGGTCGGCTGGGTCGCGGACGTCGAGTACGGCCGGTTCGCCGTGCCCGAACCCGACTGGCAGGTGCTGCTCGCGGTGCCGACGGAACTGGCCGCCGAGCGGGCCCGCCGGCGGGAGGAGTCCGACGCCGAGCGTCTCCGCGACGCCTACGAGCGCGACGGTGGTCTGCAGGACCGGACGGGGGAGGCCTACGCAACGCTGGCCGCGGCCGACTGGTGCGGGCGGTGGACCGTGGCCGGTCCCGACGTCGCGGCGGGGGAGCTCGCGAAGTCGCTGATGGCGTGATCCCGGCAAAACGCCCGGTGTGGTAACCCGGCTTTATCGCAAACGGGTGACACGATGGACACCATGAGGCAAAGGATTCTGGTCGTCGACGACGATCCGTCGCTCGCCGAGATGCTCACGATCGTCCTGCGCGGCGAGGGCTTCGACACCGCGGTCGTCGGTGACGGCAGCCAGGCCTTGACGGCGGTCCGCGAATTGCGGCCCGACCTGGTGCTGCTCGACCTCATGCTGCCCGGGATGAACGGCATCGACGTGTGCCGGGTGCTGCGCGCCGACTCGGGCGTGCCGATCGTGATGCTGACGGCCAAGACCGACACCGTCGACGTGGTGCTCGGGCTGGAATCCGGCGCCGACGACTACGTGATGAAGCCGTTCAAGCAGAAGGAACTGGTCGCCCGGGTCCGGGCGCGACTCCGGCGCAACGACGACGGTCCCGCCGAAATGCTGTCGATCGCCGACGTCGAGATCGACGTGCCCGCCCACAAGGTCACCCGCGGCGGTGAGCAGATCTCCCTGACGCCGCTGGAGTTCGACCTGCTGGTGGCGTTGGCGCGTAAACCGCGGCAGGTGTTTACTCGGGATGTGCTGCTCGAACAGGTGTGGGGGTACCGACACCCCGCGGACACCCGTTTGGTGAACGTGCACGTCCAGCGGTTGCGGGCCAAAGTCGAGACTGATCCGGAGAACCCGCAGGTGGTGCTCACCGTTCGAGGAGTGGGGTACAAGGCCGGCCCCCCGTGAGTCCGCAGTGATCTGGGGCTCGAGGCGGCGGATCAGGAGCCGCTCGGCGCCGATGCTTCGCGGACTCGGCACGCTGACCCGGGCGTTGAGCTTCGCGTGGCGTCGTTCACTGCAGCTGCGCGTCGTCACGCTCACCCTCGGGCTGTCGCTGGCGGTCATCATGGTCCTCGGCTTCGTGTTGACCAGCCAGATCACCGACAGGATCCTCGAGGTCAAGGTCCGGGCGGCGACCGAGGAGATCGAGCGTGCGCGCACCACGGTCAGCGGAATCGTCGGTGGCGAGGAGACGCGGTCGCTCGACAGCAGTCTGCAACTCGCCCGCAACACCCTGGTGGACCGCAAGGCGGACTCGGGTGCCGGACTCGCCGGTGCGTTCGACGCGGTGCTGGTGGTCCCCGGCGACGGGCCGCGCGCGGCGACCGCCGCGGGCCCGGTCCGGGAAGTACCCACGGCGCTGCGGGACTTCGTCAAGGCAGGGCAGGTCAGCTATCAGTACGCGACGGTGAAGACCGACGGGTTCAGCGGCCCCGCGCTGATCGTGGGAAGCCCGACCTCGTCGCCGGTGACCAATCTCGAGCTGTACCTGATCTTTCCGTTGAACAACGAGGAAAGCACCATCGCCCTGGTGCGCGGGACGATGGCCACCGGTGGCATCGTGCTGCTCGGGCTCCTGGCCGCGATCGCCCTGCTGGTGGCCCGCCAGATCGTGCTGCCGGTGCGGTCGGCGTCACGCATCGCCGAGCGGTTCGCCGAGGGACACCTGACCGAGCGGATGCCGGTCCGCGGCGAGGACGACATGGCCCGCCTCGCCGTCTCGTTCAACGACATGGCCGAGAGCCTGTCCCGGCAGATCACCCAGCTCGAGGAGTTCGGAAACCTGCAGCGCCGCTTCACCTCCGACGTCAGCCACGAGTTGCGCACGCCGCTCACCACCGTGCGCATGGCCGCCGACCTCATCTACGACCACAGTGAGGATCTGGAGCCTGCGCTGCGCCGCTCGACCGAGTTGATGGTCAGCGAACTCGACCGCTTCGAAACGCTGCTCAACGACCTGCTCGAGATCTCCCGCCACGACGCGGGTGTTGCCGAGCTGTCGGTCGAGTCCGAAGACCTGCGCCTGGTGGTGGGCAGCGCGCTGGAGAACGTCGGCCACCTCGCCAAGGACGCGTCGGTCGACCTGATCGTGGACATGCCCGCCGATGCCGTCATCGCAGAGGTCGATGCGCGCCGGGTCGAGCGCATCCTGCGCAACCTCATCGCCAACGCCATCGACCACGCCGAACGAAAACCGGTGCGGATCCGGATGGCGGCCGACGAGGACACCGTCGCCGTCACGGTGCGTGACTACGGCGTCGGCTTGCGGCCAGGCGAGGAGAAGTTGGTCTTCAGCCGGTTCTGGCGGTCGGACCCGTCCCGTGTGCGCCGCTCCGGGGGTACCGGTCTAGGCCTCGCCATCTCGATCGAGGACGCCCGGCTGCACCAGGGCAGGCTGGAGGCCTGGGGCGAGCCGGGCAAGGGCGCCTGTTTCCGCCTGACCCTCCCGCTGGTGCGTGGTCACAAGGTGACCACCAGTCCCTTGCCGCTCAAGCCGATCGGGCCCGACGGCACGCCGCGCCGGCCGGCCCGCGAGCGCGAGCCGGCCGGAGAGCGCACGTGAGACGCGCGCTCGCGGTGGTGATGCTGCTGCTGGCCGTGCTGTCGGGCGCGGGCTGCGCCGGCGTCCCGAGTTCGTCGGCGCCCCAGGCCCTCGGCACCATGGACCGCCCCGCGCCGCCGAGCCTGCCCACTCCGACGCCGGGGATGGACCCGGACATCCTGCTGCGCGAATTCCTGAAGGCGACGGCGGATCCGGCCAACCGCCATCTCGCGGCACGGCAGTTCCTCACCGAGTCGGCGTCCAAGGCCTGGGACGACGCCGGTAGCGCACTCTTGATCGACCGGGTGGTGTTCGTCGAAACACGCGGTGCCGAACGGGTTTCGGTCACCATGAAGGCCGACATCCTGGGATCGCTCTCGGACATGGGGGTCTTCGAGACCGCGGACGGGGCACTGCCCGATCCCGGTCCCATCGAGTTGGTGAAGACCCCCGGCGGCTGGCGCATCGACAAGCTGCCCAACGGAGTATTCCTGGACTGGCAGCAATTTCAGGCGACGTACAAGCGCAACACACTGTACTTCGTCGACCCGACCGGCAAGACGGTCGTCCCCGATCCGCGCTACGTGGCCGTGTCGGACCCGGACCAATTGGCCACCGAGATGGTGACCAAGCTGCTGACGGGGCCGCGCCCGGAGATGGACAACACGGTCCGCAACCTATTGGCCGCGCCGCTGCGCCTGCGCGGGCCCGTCACCCGCGCCGACGGCGGCAAGACCGGTGTCGGCCGCGGCTACGGCGGCGCGCGGATCGACCTCGAGAGCCTGTCCACCACCGATCCGCACTCGCGGCAACTCCTTGCCGCACAGATCATCTGGACGCTGTCGCGGGCAGGCGTCAACGGCCCGTACGTGATCAACGCCGATGGGGCGGCGCTGGACGACCGGTTCGCCGACGGGTGGAACACCTCCGACGTCGCCGCCACCGACCCTGGCGCCGACCCCGGCGCGGCCGCGGGTCTGCACGCCCTCGTCGGCGGATCCCTGGTCTCGCTGGACGGCGAGAAGGCGCCGCGGGTGCCGGGCTCCTTCGGCGACCTGCCGGGGCAGACGGCGGCCACGTTGTCCCGCAGCGGGCAGGAGGCGGCATCGGTGGTGACGCTGCGTCCGGGAGCGCCGGACATGGCCTCGTCGCTGTGGATCGGTCAGGTCGGCGGCGACGCGTCCCAGGCCATCGACGGACGCATGCTGTCCCGGCCGAGCTGGTCCCTCGACGACGCAATCTGGGTCGTCGTGGACGGCAACAACGTCGTCCGGGTCATCCAGGAGGCGGCGTCCGGGCAGCCCGCCCGGATTCCCGTCGATGCGACCGCGGTGTTCACGAAGTACCCCGGACCGGTGTCCGAGTTGCAGTTGTCGCGCGACGGCACGCGCGCGGCAATGGTGATCAACGGCGAAGTCATCCTGGCCGGCGTCGAGCAGACTCAGGGCGGCCTGTACGCGTTGACGTACCCACGACGGCTGGGGTTCGGACTGGGTGACACCGCGGTGTCACTGTCGTGGCGCACCGGCGACGACATCGTCGTCAGTCGCACCGATGCCCAGCACCCGGTGTCCTACGTCAACCTCGACGGGGTGAACTCCGACGGTCCCAGCCAGAATCTGCTGGCACCGGTGATGACGGTGGCGGCCAACCCGTCGACCCTCTACGTCGCGGATCAACGGGGCGTTCTGCAGCTGTCGGGATCGGCGGCCGAGAACGACCTGATGTGGGCCGAGGTGCGGCCGTTGATGTTGGCCGGTGCCATCCCCGTCCTTCCCGGCTGAGGACGAAGGCGCCGCACGTGTCGTACCGTGCGGCGAGACTGCGGGCGTGTTGCTCGACCTCGTTCTGCCACTGGAGTGCGGCGGCTGTGGCACGCCGGGCACGCGCTGGTGTGACGCCTGCGGACGAGCCCTGGCGGTGCATCCCGACGAGCCGGTCATCATCACGCCACGGCTGAACCCCGGTGTCCCCGTCTTTTCGCTCGGCCGCTACGCCGGCGCCCGGCGGGCGGCGATCGTCGCGATGAAGGAGCACGGCCGCACCGATCTGGTCGGGCCGCTCGCAGTCGCCGTCGGGCACGGGCTGGCCCGGCTGGTGACCTGGGGAATCGTCGAGGTGCCGCTGACGTTGGTGCCCGCACCCACCAGGGCGACGTCGTCCCGTCGACGGGGTGGCGATCCCGTCACCGCCCTCGCGCGGGCTGCCGCGCTGCCCGGCGCCACCGTCGTCCCGGCGTTGCGGATGCGTGCCTTCACGCGCGACTCGGTGGGGCTGTCGGCGAGTGCCCGGCAGCAGAACATCGCCGGACGGGTTCGGGTCCGCAACGGGGCCCGCAACGACGTGCGCGGGGAAGTGGTGCTCGTCGACGACATCGTGACGACCGGTGCCACCGGGTGCGAGTCGGTGCGGGTCCTGCACGGGGCCGGCGCCCAGGTGGTGGCCATTCTGGCCGTCGCCCACGCGTGAGCGCGCCACCACGCGACCAGCGAACCCCAGGGAATCCCGCAGGTGAAGAACTCGCGACAGGTCTGGGAAAATAGTGGCACATGCGGGTGAACACGGACTACCGTCGGGACCAACCACCCGTGAACGACTCACGGCGGCGTCGAGCAGCGAACCGGCGCCCACCCAGTCTGATCGGCTGCCTGACAAGCGGTAGGAGGTGAGTACTCGACACCTGGCGCCGCGGGCCGACGATGTTCGGGTCTTCGGCGCGTTTCTGTGACAAGCCGGCACGCTTCACGCGTGCCGCTTCCCTAGCCGACGAGGAAACGAGTTGCCAAGTATGTCAATACAATCCGTGGACACCAACCGCTCATCGATGGTCGTCGAAACCGAGGAGCCGCAAGACGGCCCGCGCGCTGAGATCGTCGTCAAGGGCCGCAACGTCGAAATCCCCGATCACTTCCGCACCTACGTCTCGGAGAAGCTCTCGCGCCTGGAGCGCTTCGACCGCACCATCTACCTCTTCGACGTCGAGCTCGACCACGAACGCAACCGCCGTCAACGCAAGAACTGCCAGCACGTGGAGATCACCGCCCGCGGGCGTGGTCCGGTAGCGCGCGGCGAAGCGTGCGCGGACAGTTTCTACGCGGCCCTGGAGTCGGCCGTCTGCAAACTCGAGAACCGCCTCCGTCGCAGCAAGGACCGACGCAAGATCCACTACGGCGACAAGACCCCGGTGTCGCTGGCCGAGGCCACCGCGATCGCGCCGTCCCTTGAACCCGAGCCCTCACCGGTCGAGGACGACGCCCCCGCCCTTGAGGACCACGAACCGGGCCGCATCGTGCGCACCAAGGAGCACACCGCCACGCCGATGACCGTCGACGACGCGCTCTACGAGATGGAACTGGTCGGCCACGACTTCTTCCTGTTCCACGACAAGGAGAGCGACAAGCCGGCGGTCGTCTACCGGCGTCACGCCTACGACTACGGTTTGATTCGGCTGGCTTGAGTCCGCTGGCTTGATCCGGCTCGCCGTTCCGGCCAGCCCGAACGCTGCGGTCCCAGGCACCTGACGCGGCGCATTCGGCTGGTCGGCCCGGCGGGTCGCCTACGATGGACCTCGTTTGAAGCGATTCGAGGCCCATCGAGGCCGCATCCAGGCTTAGGGGAAATTAGCGTGCTGTCGAAGTTGCTCCGTCTCGGCGAAGGCCGCATGGTCAAGCGTCTCAAGAGGGTCGCTGACTATGTCAACTCCCTGTCCGACGACGTGGAGAAGCTCTCCGACGAGGAACTGCGCGCCAAGACCGACGAGTTCAAGAAGCGCGTCGCCGATGGTGCCGAGCTCGACGAGCTGCTGCCTGAGGCGTTCGCGGTGGCCCGCGAGGCCGCCTGGCGGGTGCTGAACCAGCGGCCGTTCGACGTCCAGGTGATGGGTGGCGCCGCGTTGCACTACGGCAACGTCGCCGAGATGAAGACCGGTGAGGGCAAGACCCTGACGTGCGTCCTGCCCGCCTACCTCAACGCCCTGTCCGGCAACGGCGTGCACGTCGTCACGGTCAACGACTACCTGGCCAAACGCGACAGCGAGTGGATGGGTCGGGTGCACCGCTTCCTCGGCCTCGAGGTCGGCGTGATCCTGGCCCAGATGACGCCCGACGAGCGTCGGGTGGCCTACGCCGCCGACATCACCTACGGCACCAACAACGAGTTCGGCTTCGACTACCTGCGCGACAACATGGCGCACACCGTCGAGGACATGGTGCAGCGCGGACACAACTACGCGATCGTCGACGAGGTGGACTCGATCCTCATCGACGAGGCCCGTACGCCGCTGATCATCTCCGGGCCGGCCGACGGCGCGTCGAACTGGTACGTCGAGTTCGCCCGCCTGGCGCCGCTGATGGAGAAGGACGTCCACTACGAGGTCGACATCCGCAAGCGCACCGTGGGCGTGCACGAGGCCGGAGTGGAGTTCGTCGAGGACCAGCTCGGCATCGACAACCTGTACGAGGCCGCCAATTCGCCGCTGGTCAGCTACTTGAACAACTCGCTGAAGGCCAAGGAGCTGTTCGCGCGCGACAAGGACTACATCGTCCGCAACGGTGAAGTGCTCATCGTCGACGAATTCACCGGCCGCGTGCTCCTCGGGCGCCGCTACAACGAGGGCATGCACCAGGCCATCGAGGCCAAGGAGCACGTCGAGATCAAGGCCGAGAACCAGACGCTGGCCACCATCACGCTGCAGAACTACTTCCGCCTGTACGACAAGCTCGCGGGCATGACCGGCACCGCCCAGACCGAAGCGGCCGAGCTGCACGAGATCTACGGACTCGGCGTGGTGTCGATCCCGACCAACCGGGACATGATCCGCACCGACCAGTCCGACCTCATCTACAAGACCGAGGAAGCCAAGTACATCGCCGTCGTCGACGACGTCGGCGAGCGCTACGAGAAGGGTCAGCCGGTCCTCATCGGCACCACCAGCGTCGAGCGCTCCGAGTACCTGTCCAAGCAGTTCACCAAGCGCCGCATCCCGCACAACGTGCTCAACGCGAAGTACCACGAGCAGGAGGCGAACATCATCGCCGAGGCGGGGCGTCGCGGGGCCATCACCGTGGCCACCAACATGGCCGGCCGTGGCACCGACATCGTGCTCGGCGGCAACGTGGACTTCCTCGCCGACACGCGCCTACGTAACCGTGGCCTCGACCCGGTCGAGACGCCCGAGGACTACGAAGCCGCGTGGGACGAGGCGTTGGCGCAGGTCAAGGCCGAGGCCGAGGCGGAAGCCAAGGAGGTGCGCGACGTCGGCGGGCTCTACGTGCTCGGCACCGAACGTCACGAATCCCGCCGCATCGACAATCAGCTGCGCGGACGCTCGGGCCGCCAGGGCGACCCCGGCGAATCGCGGTTCTATCTGTCGCTCGGCGACGAGCTGATGCGGCGCTTCAACGGCGCGACCCTCGAGTCGTTGCTCACCCGACTCAACCTGCCCGAGGACGTTCCCATCGAGGCCAACATGGTGACGCGGGCCATCAAGAGTGCCCAGACACAGGTCGAACAGCAGAACTTCGAGGTGCGCAAGAACGTCCTGAAGTACGACGAGGTGATGAACCAGCAACGCAAGGTCATCTACGCCGAACGGCGGCTGATCCTCGAGGGTGAGAGCGTCCAGGAGCAGGCCAAGCAGATGGTCGAGGACGTCATCACCGCGTACGTCGACGGGGCCACCTCCGAGGGCTACTCGGAGGACTGGGACCTCGGCGCGCTGTGGGACGCGCTCAAGATGCTGTACCCGGTCGGCATCGACCACCGCGACCTGCTCGACTCGAGTGCGGTCGGCGAAGAGGGCGAGCTCACGCGTGACGAGCTGCGCGACGCGCTCATCGGAGATGCGCACCGTGCCTACGCGGTCCGCGAGGCGGAGCTGACGGAGATCGGCGGCGAAGGCGCCATGCGGCAGCTCGAACGCAGCGTGCTGCTGACCACGATCGATCGCAAGTGGCGCGAACACCTCTACGAGATGGACTACCTCAAGGAGGGCATCGGGCTGCGCGCCATGGCGCAGCGGGACCCGCTCGTCGAGTACCAGCGCGAGGGCTACGACATGTTCATCGGCATGCTCGACGGTCTGAAGGAGGAGTCGGTCGGACTGTTGTTCAATGCCCAGGTCCAGGCGGCCCCCAGCCCGGCGTCGCAGGTGGGCGCGACCGCCGCGCCGCCGAATCTGGCTCAGTTCGCCGCCGAGACCGCGGCGAAGGCGCGGGCTGTCAGCTCGAACGCCGTCGCCGACGCCGATGCGGAGGCCGACGGCGTGGTGGCCACCGAGGAACGTCCGCGGCAGGCTCCTGCCGCGCTGCGCGTGAAGGGCATCGACGAAGACCAGGCACCTCCGATGACGTACTCCGGTCCCGCCGAGGACGGTTCGGCGGAGGTGCAGCACGGCGGCGGCGGTCGGCACGCCGCACCGACGGGGGGATCCCGCCGCGAACGGCGCGAGGCAGCCCGCAAGCAGAGCCGCGGCGGCCCCAAGGCGCGCCGCGGGTAGCAGAAGTCACCGGCTGGGCGGGGTTCAGCCGATGTGCAGGGCGATCACGAGCCAGCGCCCGCCGACGAGCTCGACGCGCCCGGCGATCGCACGCACCCGGTCACCGCGCGTGTAGGTGGCGAACACCTCGGCGGCGGTGACTTCCGCGCCGGCGACCGTGACCGCGCGCAACCGCACCCGGCGCAGCACCGCGGGGTGCTCGTGACAGCCCGACCGCGCCACGCTCACTACGGCGTCGAACTGCGCAGGCGCCAGCAGTGACCGCAATTGCGCAGCCGGCCGACGTCGGTCGGTCACTTCGAGCACCCGGCGCAACGCGGCGTCGGCGAACACCGCCGCCGCGCGCGGCGGCAGGGGGTCGCGCGGGGACGTCGGCGCGGCGGGTACCGATCGCAACGGACGCGTCGCATGACGGTGCAGCGTGGCGGGTTTTGACGTGCGCGTCACCGGGCAGGTAGTCGTCGGGAGGATCCCGACCGGTGGCGGCTCGTAGTCGACGACCGGTGAGGTGAACGGGGTGTTGTCGGTGGGAATGCGCGATGCGGTCACGGCACGTCTCCAGCGGTCGAGGCAAATGGGCGAATTCTGCTGGAGAGTGCAGACCCGTTCATGATCCCACGCGAGGAGAAGGCCCCCGCGCACCCGTGCTGCGGGAGAGGAGATCGCCGGTTACCGTGACGGAGTTCCGACGTCGAACCGAGGGGAGGGCTGCGCGGCCATGGTGACGAGGTTGTCCCCGGCCGACGCGGCGTTCTACCGCCTCGAGAATTCGGCGACGCCGATGTACGTGGGCTCGCTGTCGATCCTGCGCAAGCCGCGCAACGGCTTGAGCTACGAGACGCTGCTCGAGACCGTGGAGAAGCGGCTGCCGCAGATCCCCCGGTACCGCCAGAAGGTCCGCGAAGTGGTGCTGGGCATGGCCCGGCCGGTGTGGATCGACGACCGAGAATTCGACATCACCTACCACATCCGCCGGTCGGCCCTGCCGTCCCCCGGTAGCGATGCGCAGCTGCACGACCTCGTCGCGCGGTTGGGGTCGCGTCCACTCGACAAGTCGAGGCCGCTGTGGGAGATGTATCTCGTCGAGGGCCTGGCGAAGAACCGGCTGGCGATCTACACCAAGACGCATCAAGCGCTGGTCAACGGCATGACGGCACTGGAGATCGGGCACGTCATCGCCGACCGCACCCAGAAGCCGCCGGACTTCGGGGAGGACATCTGGATTCCGGCGCGCGAACCGAGTGACGCGAAACTCGTCGTCGGTGCGATCGGCGAATTCGTCGCCCGCCCGGGCAGCCAGCTCGCCTCGGTCCGCACCGCGGTGACGGAGGCGCTCACCAACACGGGTCAGTTCGTCGAGGCCGGTCGCCGGATCGCCGACGTCGCCAGGACGCTGGCCCGCGGGACCGCGCCGAGCAGCCCGTTGAACACCACCGTGTCGCGCAACCGCCGCTTCACCGTCGCCGATCATCGCCTCGAGGACTACCGCCGACTGCGGGTGCGCTACGACTGCGACGTCAACGACGTCATCCTCACCGTGATCGCGGGCGGCCTGCGCAACTGGCTGATGTCGCGGGGCGAACCCGTGACGGCGTCCACCACGGTGCGCGCGATGGTGCCGATGTCGGTGTACCCGGACGCCGAACTCGACACGACGGGGCCAGGCCAGGCGATCAGCGAGGTGTCACCGTTCCTGATCGACCTGCCCGTGGGCGAGGGCAACGCGGTGGTGCGGCTGTCCCAGATCGCCCACGCGACCGAAACGCACTCGACCGCGGCCAGCCTCGTCGACGCGCGGACCATCGTCACGCTGTCGGGCTTCGCGCCGCCGACGTTGCACGCCATGGGAACCCGGGTTGCCACCAACTTCTCGGCGCGGCAGTTCAACTTGTTGATCACGAACGTGCCAGGAGCGCAGAAGCAGATGTACGTCGCGGGCACCAAGCTGCTGGACACCTACTCCGTTCCGCCGTTGCTGAACAAGCAGGTGCTGTCCATCGGTGTGACGTCTTACAACGGAATGCTGTACTTCGGCATCAACGCCGACCGCGACGCGATGAGTGACGTCGACATGGTGCCGTCCCTGTTGCACGAGGCGCTCGACGAGCTGCTCGAAGCAGCACAGTAACGACCTCTCCGACGACCGCTACCCTCTGCTGGTGCGCGTCTACATTCCTGCGACCCTGGCCATGCTTGGGCGGTTCGTCGCCGACCAGGCCATGCACGCATTGAGCGGCACCGCCTTCGCGGTCACGCCGACTCTGCGGGAGTCCTACGCCGAGGGCGACGACGACGAGCTCGCCGAGGTGGCCCTTCGCGAAGCCGCTCTGGCGTCGCTGCGCCTGCTCGCGGCGGAGGGGCCGGGAGGGGGCTTCCCGCCACGGCGGGCGGTGCTGGTCGCCGACGTCGAAGGCGCCAACGCCCGCCCCGATCTCGACGATGCCGTCGTCCGGCTCGCCGGACCGATCGGGATGGCCGACGTGATCGCCGCGTATCTCGACAATGCCGGCGCGGAACCGGCCGTCGCGGCGGCAATCGAGGTGGTCGACGCGGCCGATCTCGGTGACGAGGATTCCGAGCTGACCGTCGGCGACGCGCAGGATCACGACCTCGCCTGGTACGCCCCGCAGGAGCTGCCGTTCTTGCTCGAATTGCTGTGAGCCCTGGAGCCGGCACCGTAAGTTACGGTACCGTAGGTTGTAGACGACGGGTCCCCAGACTCCGGCCCGGAACTTGCGACACGTGATCAGGAGCCGTCATGGCGAAGAACGAAATCAAGGTCTCCGCCCAACTGGCCGACACCATCAAGGCCACCCCCGCCGGCGTCGAGCGGCACCCGGCGTGGCACGCGCTCCGGTCCGTTGCCGAGCGGATCACCACCCCGTTGTTGCCGGATGACTACCTCAAGCTGGCCAACCCGCTGTGGTCCGCCCGGGAACTGCGCGGACGCGTGATCGACGTGCGGCGCGAGACCGTCGACTCGGCGACCCTGGTGATCAAGCCGGGGTGGGGTTTCCACTTCGACTACGAGCCAGGTCAGTACGTCGGCATCGGCGTGCTGATGGACGGTCGCTGGCGGTGGAGGTCGTACTCGTTGACGTCGAGCCCCGTGACACGGGCCAGAACCATCACGATCACGGTCAAGGCGATGCCGGAGGGCTTCCTGTCCAGTCATCTCGTCGGGGGTGTGGCTCCCGGCACGATCGTGCGACTCGCCGCGCCGCAGGGCAACTTCGTCATGCCCGATCCCGCTCCGGGGTCCGTGTTGTTCCTGACCGCGGGGTCGGGCATCACCCCGGTGATGTCGATGCTGCGGACGCTGGCACGCCGGGATCAGGTCGGCGACGTGGTGCACGTGCACTCGGCGCCGACCGAGTCCGACGTGATGTTCGGGCGCGAACTGGCCCATCTGTCCGAATCGCACGACGGCTACCGCCTCACCGTGCGGCCGACGCGCACGGAGGGCCGACTCGACCTGTCCAAGCTGGCCGACGCCGTGCCGGACTGGCAGGACCGTCAGGCCTGGGCGTGCGGTCCCGAGGGCATGCTCGACGACGCGCACCGCGTGTGGTCGTCGGCGGGTGTCCGGGACCGGCTGCACCTCGAGCGTTTCGCCGCGTCGCGCGCGGCGGCGCACGGCACCGGAGGAACCGTGACGTTCCAGCGCAGCGGGAAGACGGTCACCGCGGACGCCGCCACGTCGCTGATGGACGCGGGCGAGAAGGCAGGCGTCCAGATGCCCTTCGGGTGTCGGATGGGGATCTGTCAGTCGTGCGTCGTCGGGCTTGCCGAAGGGCACGTCCGCGACCTGCGGACGGGTGCGGAGCGGGAGCCGGGTACTCGGGTGCAAACCTGTGTTTCCGCAGCTTCCGGCGATTGCGTACTGGACATTTAGGCTTTACTGACTAGTAACCTACGCAGTCGTAGGTTACGCTAGCGTAAGTATTGAAAGGAGGCTGACCGATGGCAATCACAGACGTACCGGCATTTGCACATCTGACCGAGGCGGACATCGAGAACCTGGCGAACGAGCTCGATGCGATCCGCATGGACGTCGAGGATTCCCGCGGAGAGCGCGACTCGCGCTACATCCGCCGCACCATCGCTGCGCAGCGCGCCCTCGAGATCGCAGGCCGCCTGATGTTGACCGCGAGCTCACGACGCTCGGCCTGGTGGGCAGGCTCCGTGACCCTCGGTGTCGCCAAGATCATCGAGAACATGGAGATCGGCCACAACGTCATGCACGGCCAGTGGGACTGGATGAACGATCCCGAGATTCACTCCTCGACGTGGGAGTGGGACATGAGCGGGTCGTCCAAGCACTGGCGGTTCACCCACAACTTCATGCATCACAAGTACACCAACATCCTCGGGATGGACGACGACGTGGGCTACGGCGTCATCCGGGTCACCCGCGACGCGAAGTGGAAGCCGTTCAACCTGTACGGCAACCTGCTGTTCAACACGCTGCTCTCCATCGGGTTCGAATGGGGCGTCGGGTTGCAGCATCTGGAGTTGGGCAAGATCTTCATGGGCCGCGACGACCGCGCCGCCACGATGGTCCGGGTGCGTGAGTTCGGCGCCAAGGCGGGCCGCCAGGTGGTCAAGGACTACGTCGCCTACCCGGCGCTGACGTCGCTGTCGCCGGGCGCCACCTACTCCTCCACGCTTACCGCCAATGCGGTGGCCAACGTCATCCGCAACGTATGGGCGAACGCGGTCATCTTCTGTGGACACTTTCCCGACGGCGCGGAGAAGTTCACCAAGACCGACATGGTCGGCGAGACCAAGGGGCAGTGGTACCTGCGGCAGATGTTGGGCAGCGCGAACTTCGAGGCCGGTCCCGGGCTCCGCTTCATGAGCGGAAACCTCTGCCACCAGATCGAACATCACCTGTATCCGGATCTGCCGAGCAATCGTCTGCACGAGATCGGCGTGCGCGTCCGGCAGGTGTGCGAGAAGTACGACCTGCCGTACACGACGGGCAACTTCGCCGTCCAGTACAGCAAGACGTGGCGGACGATCGCCAAGCTCTCGCTGCCGGACAGGTACCTGCGCGACAGCGCCGACGATGCCCCGGAGACCCGCAGCGAGCGGATGTTCGCGGTGCTGGACGACTCACCGCGACGGGGACTCAAGTCTGCGATCGCAGCAGTGCGCGCCAAGGGTCGAGACAAGCGCGCTGCGAAGAAGGCAGTACGCGGCCTCGCCGCCTGACCGTGTGAACACTGCGGTGAGATCGTGCGGATGTCCGCACGATCTCACCGCAGTTTCGTTGTGCCGTGCGATCTTCAGCTGGCGATCGGTCAGCTGGGGATGTAGTCGAACTGGTCGGGGTTGGGACCGGTGCGGCCGCTCTCGCCCTTGTCGAGTGCGGTCAGGGCGTTCACGTCGGAATCGCTCAACTCGAAGTCGAACAGTTCGTAGTTCTCCTGAATTCGCTTTGGCGTCACCGACTTCGGGAAGACCACGTCGCCGCGCTGAATGTGCCAGCGGAGCACGACCTGCGCAGGCGTCCGGCCCGCCGCCTCCGCGATCCGGGTGACCTCTGGATCGTCGAGCACCTGGCCCTGGGCGATGGGCGACCAGGCCTCGGTGACGATGCCGTGGTCGGCGCCGTAGCGGCGTACTTCCTCGTTGACGAAGTAGGGGTGCACCTCGATCTGGTTCACCGCCGGCACCGTGCCGGTTTCCTTGGCCAGCCTCTCGAGGTGGGGGACCTGGAAGTTCGAGACGCCGATGCTCTTGGCCCTGCCGTCGCGCTTGAACTCCTCGAGCGTCTGCCAGGTGGACACGAAGTCGCCGTCATAGAGCGTGGGCAGCGGCCAGTGGATGAGGAACAGATCGACGTAGTCGAAGCCGAGTTTGCTCAGCGTCTCGTCGAAAGCCCTTCGAGCATCGTCGGGTTGGTGGAAGCCGTTGTTGAGCTTGCTGGTGATGAACACGTCTGCGCGGTCCAGCCCGGAGTCGCGCACGCCTTGACCGACGCCCGCTTCGTTCTGGTACATCTCGGCGGTGTCGATGTGCCGGTAGCCGATGTCGAGGGCCGTCTTGACGGCCCCTGCGGTCTCGTCCGGTTCGACTTGATAGACGCCGAATCCGAGTTGGGGGATGCGGGCTCCGTCGTTCAATTCGATGGCGGGCACGTTGCTCACGAGGTTGACTCCTTCGTCTGCTGGTAGGGGACCATTGCCCCGTCTGACGCTAGTGCAAACGGCTGTGAGTCCGTTCGCAGCGTCCGTCCGGCGCTCAGCCCGCCCGCATGGCGATCAGCAGGCGACGCGCTGCCGAGACCCGGTCCCCGGCGGCGCCCACGAGTCCGTCGAGCACGCATTCGGGGTCGGCCGGTGGCCCCAGGTGGCCACAGCCGCGCGGACAGTCCTGGATGGCCTCCGCCAGGTCCGAGAAAGCGAGCATGACGTCGTCGGGCGTGACGTGGGCGAGGCCGAACGACCGGATGCCCGGAGTGTCGATCACCCACCCCGAGTCCTGCAGCGGCAGGGCCACCGATTGGGTGGAGGTGTGCTTGCCCTTGCCGACGCCGGACACCACCCCCACCGCGCGATCGGCATGGGGCACCAGCCGATTCACCATCGTCGACTTGCCGACACCCGAGTGGCCGACCAGCACCGTCGACTTGCCCGAGAGCAGGGCGACGACCGCGGCGAGGTCGTCGTCGCGGCCCGCGGTCACCACCGTCAGGTCCAGGCCCGAGAACAGCGCGGCGAACGGTTCCGCCGGCGCGAGGTCCGACTTCGTCAGGCACAGGATCGGGACCAGGCCGCCCGCATAGGCGGCAATCAGCGACCGTTCGACGAAACCGGTGCGCGGCGGGGGATCGGCCAACGCGACCACGATCAACAGCTGGTCGGCATTGGCGACCACGACCCGCTCGGTGGGGTCAGTGTCATCGGCGGTGCGGCGCAAGGCAGTTCGTCGCGGACCGCGACGGACGATACGGGCCAGCGTATCGGGCCGCCCGGACAGGTCGCCCACGATGTCGACGTCGTCACCCACCACGATCGGGGTGCGTCCGAGCTCGCGGGCGCGCATCGCGGTGACGTGGCGACGGGGATCGCCGCCCAGCGCGCAACCCCACCGCCCACGGTCCACGGTGACGACCATGGCCGCTTCCGCGTCGGCGTGCTCCGGCCGGGTCTTCGTGCGCGGCCGCGAACCCCGACCCGAGCGCACCCGGACGTCGGATTCGTCGACGTAGTCACCCGGTCTCAAGCGCCTGCTCTCGTGCGGTGATCCGCCTCGCCCGTCGCACGGCCCGCCAGCATGTCCGCCCACATCCCGGGAAAGTCGGGAAGGGTCTTGGCGGTGGTGCCGATGTCCTCCACCTCGACGCCACGGACCCGCAGACCGACGATGGCGCCCGCCGTCGCCATGCGGTGGTCGGCGTAGGACCGCCATTGGCCGCCGTGCATCGGGGTGGCGGTGATCGTCAAGCCGTCCGCGGTCTCCTCGCAATGCCCGCCGAGTCCGTTGATCTCCGCGGTCAGCGCCGCCAGCCGGTCGGTTTCGTGGCCGCGCAGGTGCGCGATGCCGGTCAGGTGCGACACCGAGCCGGGCTCGGCCAGCGCGGCCAGCGCAGCCACCGACGGTGCGAGTTCACCGACGTCGTGGAGGTCGGCGTCGAAGCCGGCGTAACCGGCCGGCCCGATCAGTTCCAGATACGAATCGTGTTGCCGGACAGTCGATCCCACCTTGGTGAACAAGCCGATGATGGCATCGGCCGGCTGCACGCTGGCGCATGGCCACCCGGTGAGGCGGATGGTGCCTGCGGTGACCACGGCGGCGGCCAGGAACGGAACCGAATTGGAGAGGTCGGGCTCGATGGCCCAGTGCCGCGCCTCGACCACCCCGGGAGGGATCCGCCAGCGGTTCGCGGTCGAGTCGTCCACCTCGACGCCCGCATCCCGCAACATCGACACCGTCATGGCCACGTGCGGCGCCGACGGCACCGACGCGCCGGTGTGCACCACGGTCAGTCCGTCGGTGAACGTGGCGCCCGACAGCAGCAGCCCCGAGACGAATTGCGACGACGCGGACGCATCGATGTGCACGGTGCCGCCGGCAACCGTTGCTTGGCCGTGAACCAGGAATGGCATCGAATTGCCGTCCACTCGGACACCGAGACCACGCAGTCCGTCGAGCAGCGGCGCGATGGGGCGGCTGCGGGCCTGCTCGTCACCGTCGAACGTCACGGTCTGTCGACCCAGTGCCGCGACGGGCGGGACGAAGCGCAGCACCGTGCCCGCCAGCCCGCAGTCGATACGGGCGTCCGCAGCAGGGGCGATCTCGCCGCTGACCGACAACTCGGTTCCCGACCCGTCGAGTGACACGCCGAGGCTGCGCAGTGCGCCGATCATGAGGTCGGTGTCGCGACTGCGCAGGGCCCCGCTGATGGTCGACGTGCCCGCGCGCGTGGCCAGTGCGGCGAGTACGAGGGCGCGGTTGGTCTGAGACTTCGACCCGGGCACGTCGACTACTGCCTGGACGGCCGTCGCCACCGACGGTGCCTGCCACGTGCTCATGGCGTACATCCTGCCTTGTCGGGGAGTTCTGCAACCATGGGACGTATGTGTGGACGATTCGCGGTGACGACCGATCCGGCACTGTTGGCCGAGAAGATCAAGGCGATCGACGAGGTGACCGGCGGGCAGGAGCGAAGCGACGCGGGGGAGGACACCGGCGGGCAGGAGCGAAGCGACGCGGGGAAGGACACCGGCGGGCAGGAGCGAAGCGACGCGGGGAAGGACACCGGCGGGCAGGAGCGAAGCGACGCGGGGAAGGACACCGGCGGGCAGGAGCGAAGCGACCGGGGAAATTACAACGTGGCGCCGACCACGACGATCAGCACGGTCGTCAAGCGGCACCGCGAGCCCGGCGACGACTCGACCAGACGGGTCCGGCTCATGCGGTGGGGCCTGATTCCGCCATGGTCCAAGACCTCCGGCAACGGCGCTCCGGACACCAAGGGTCCGTTGTTGATCAACGCCCGCGCCGAGACGGTCACGACGTCGGCGGCATTCCGCAACTCCGCCAAGGGCAAGCGGTGCCTCGTTCCGATGGACGGGTGGTACGAGTGGCGCCCCAATAGTGCCGGCGCCGGCAAGAAGGTGGCCAAGACGCCGTTCTACATGTACGGCGCCGACGGCGAGTTGCTGTTCATGGCGGGCCTCTGGTCGACCTGGCGGCCGAAGGACGCGCCGAAGGACGCGGCGCCCGTGCTGAGCTGCACGATCATCACCACCGACGCCGCGGGCCCGCTGGCCGAGATCCACGACCGGATGCCGCTCACGATCAGCGAACGCGACTGGGATCGCTGGCTGGACCCGGACGCCCCCGTCGACGAGGGTCTGCTGCGCGGTCACGGCGATCTCGATCGGATCGCGATCCGCGAAGTCTCGCGGCTGGTCAACAGCGTCAAGAACAACGGCCCGGAGCTGATCGCTCCCGCGGAGCCCGAACCCGAGGAGGCGACGCTGCTCTAGACCCGCGCCCCGATGGACGTCACGGGCGGTATCCCGGCGGGTTCGGGGTCTCGACCCACAGGTCGACGCCGAGCTCCGAGCCGGGGACGCAGTCGTACACCGACAGATCGGTGACGCCCGAGTCCACCAGCACGTCCTCGCAGAGCACCGCGTTGGCGGTGTACTCGCGGGCGGCCTTGGTGAAGATGACATACGCGGCGTCGGAGTACACCTCGGGCTTGCGGGCGCGCGCCATCGCCTCCTCGCCGCCGAGCAGGTTTCGCACCGCGGCCGTGGCGACCAACGTCCGCGGCCACAGCGTGTTGGACGCGATGCCGTCGGCGCGCAATTCCTCGGCCATGCCGAGGGCACACAGCGTCATCCCGTACTTGGCCATCATGTACGCGGTCGGCTTGAGCCACTTCGAGTCCAGCAGGATCGGCGGTGACAGCGTGAGGATGTGCGGGTTCTCCCGCCCCTTCAGGTGCGGAATGCAGGCCTGCGACACGGCGTAGGTGCCGCGGACGTTGATGCCGTTCATCAGGTCGAAGCGCTTGAGCGGCACCTCGGTGACCGACCCGAGGTTGATGGCCGACGCATTGTTCACGCAGATGTCGATACCGCCGAACTGGGCGACCGCCTGCGCCACGGCCGACTCCACGGATTCGCCGTCGCGTACGTCTCCCAGGATGGGCAGCGCGTGGCCACCGGCGTCCTCGATCTCCTTGGCGGCGGTGTAGATCGTGCCGTCGAGCTTTGGGTGGGGCTCGGCGGTCTTGGCGATCAGCGCGACATTGGCGCCATCGACGGCGACTCGCTTGGCGATCGCCAGCCGATACCGCGGCTGGCGCCGGAGATGAACATGGTTCGGCCGGACAGCGGTGCGGCCGAAGACGCGGCGGGAGACGTAGCCATGGGCACACCCTAGGACCGCCCGGTCGCGAGGATGTCGGCGGTCACCGCGTTGGTGAGCCGGATCAGATCGGCGGGGGCCATGGCCACCTCGAGGCCGCGCCGTCCCGCACTGCACAGCACGCGGTCCCAGGCCAGGGCGGAATCGTCGACGACGGTCGGCAACGCCCTGCGTTGACCGAGCGGAGAGATGCCACCGATCACGTAGCCCGTGGACCGTTCGGCGGCGGCCCGGTCGGCCATCTCGGCCTTCGAGGCGCCGAGGGCCGCGGCCGCCGCCTTGAGCGAGAGTTGGTACGGGACCGGCAGCACGGCGACCGCCAGGGTCTTCGACGTTGCGATGACCAGCGTCTTGAAGATCTGTTCGGCCGATACGCCCAGGGTGGCGGCGAGCTCGGCAACGGCTTCGTCGCCGAAGGACTCGTTGCGTGGGTCGTGGTGGTAACGCAGCACGTCGTGCGGTACGCCGGCCGCCGCGAGTGTCGCGATGGCCGGGGTCGCCGCGCTGGACATCGTCCTCACGATAGTGCCGATATGCCAGGGAACAAGCCCGCGTGCCCGCGCTGTTGTTCTCCAGCGATGGGCGCCCGGCGGCGATCGTGTCGGGGTAAACCACTAGGATCGGACGTAAGGAGACACCTAGGTGCCAACGCTCTGCCTGGAACGACCGGTCGATGTGCCGGTGACGTTCGACGGTGCCGCGACAGAAGGGACGGTGTCGATCCAGATGACCGATCTCGACGGGGCAGCCTTCGCAGCGGCTGACGAACCCGTTGCCGAAACCGACGCCGAGCTCACGGCACGGTTCGAGCGCGATGCGATCCCGCTGCTGGACCAGCTGTACGGCGGCGCCCTGCGGATGACCCGCAATCCCGCGGATGCCGAGGATCTCCTGCAGGAGACGATGGTCAAGGCCTATTCGGGGTTCCGCTCGTTCCGGGCCGGGACCAACCTCAAGGCCTGGCTGTACCGGATTCTGACGAACACCTACATCAACAGCTACCGCAAGAAACAGCGCCAACCCGCCGAGTATCCGACGGAGGAGATCACCGACTGGCAGCTGGCGGCCAACGCGCAGCATTCGTCGACCGGGCTGAGGTCGGCGGAGGTCGAGGCGATGGAGGCGTTGCCCGACACGGAGATCAAGGCCGCGCTACAGGCTCTGCCCGAAGAATTCCGGATGGCGGTGTACTACGCCGACGTCGAAGGTTTCCCCTACAAGGAGATCGCCGAGATCATGGACACACCCATCGGGACGGTCATGTCCCGGCTCCACCGCGGTCGCAAGCAGCTCCGCGAACTGCTCGCCGACGTCGCGAGGGACCGTGGCTTTATCCGGGGTGCACGACTCGACGCGCCAGAGGAGGTGTCCTCGTGAGCGACGACTTCACGCGCATGGAGGAGCATACGTTTCGACCGCCGGTAGGACCGGTCGATCCCGCCCATCCGGAATGCGCCTCGGTGATCGCCGAGGTGTGGACCCTACTGGACGGTGAATGCACCACCGAGACGCGCGACAAACTGCGTCATCATCTCGAAGAGTGCCCGACCTGCCTACGGCAGTACGGTCTCGAGGAACGGGTCAAGCGCCTGATCGCCACCAAGTGCAGCGGCGACAAGGCGCCGGATTCCCTTCGGGCGCGGGTGCTGATCGAGATCAGCCGCACCACGATCATCCGCGGCGGTTAGCGAACCGACTTCGACCCGGCGTTGGGGCGCTTGCCGTGGTTGGCCTTGGTGTGCTTGCGGTCGCGCTTCTTACGGCCACGCTTGGCCATGGTGTCCTCCGTCGGGTCAATTGCTTACACGGAAGTATCTCACGCTCGCGCCGGTGCATTCCAATCCAGCCCGTGTGGTTCGATAGACCCGCAGCCACCGCGCTGTGCAGCCGTGACAGGCGGCTCGAAAGGACGAGTGGGGTGAAGATGGCCGAGGATGTTCGCGCCGAAATCGTGGCCAGTGTGCTCGAGGTCGTGGTCAGCGAGGGCGATCACATCGGTGAGGGGGACACCCTCGTACTCCTGGAGTCGATGAAGATGGAGATTCCGGTGCTCGCCGAAGTGGCCGGCACCGTCACCACGGTGAACGTCTCCGTCGGTGACGTGATCCAGGCCGGTGACCTCATCGCCGTCATCAGCTAGGACGCCGACGCCCTAGCTGACGCGGATGTCGACCCTGGGCGACCTGCTCGCCGAGAACACCGTTCTACCCGGCACCGCCGTCGATCACCTGCACGCCGTGGTGGGCGAGTGGCAGATGCTGGCGGATCTGTCCTTCGGCGACCTGCTGATGTGGGTACACCGCGACGACGGCTCCCTGATCTGCGTGGCGCAGGTCCGTCCCAACACCGCGCCAACGGTGCTGCTGGCCGACGCGGTGGGGACCGTGAACACCGCCGACGACATGCCAGTGGTCGCGGCGGCCTTCCGGTCGGGTCACATCGGCCGCGAAGGCGATACCGCGCAACGGAATTCGCGGCACGCGCGATGGCCCAACGTCGAAGCCGTTCCCATCCGGCAGGGTGACGACGTGGTGGCGGTGCTGACCCACCAGACCGGGTTGGCCGACCAGCGCACCGCCAGCCCGCTCGAGCGGGCGTACCTGGCGTGCGCCGACGTACTGTTCCTCATGCTGTCCGAGGGCACCTTCCCCAACGTGGGCGATCTCGCGATGTCGCGGTCGAGTCCACGGGTGGGCGACGGCTTCATCCGGCTCGGGGTCGACGGGGGAGTGACCTTCGCCAGTCCCAACGCGATCTCGGCCTATCACCGGATGGGGCTGAACGCCGAACTGGAGGGACACGATCTCCTCACCGTCACCCGACCGTTGATCTCCGACCCGTTCGAGGCGCAGGAGCTGGCGAACCACGTGCGCGACTCCCTCTCGGGAGGTTCGAGCATGCGGATGGAGGTCGACGCGGGGGGAGCGGCCGTGCTGCTGCGCACGCTGCCGATGGTGGTCAACGGGAAGGCAGCCGGCGCCGCGGTGTTGATCCGCGACGTCACCGAGGTGAAGCGCCGCGACCGCGCGCTGCTGTCGAAGGACGCGACCATCCGCGAGATCCATCACCGGGTCAAGAACAACCTTCAGACAGTCGCCGCACTCCTGCGGCTGCAGGCCCGGCGAACGAACAATGCCGAGGGACGTGACGCCCTCATCGAGTCCGTCCGGCGCGTCTCGTCCATCGCCCTGGTGCACGACGCCCTGTCCATGTCGGTCGACGAGGAGGTCAATCTCGATGCGGTCGTCGACCGGATCGTCCCGATCATGAACGACGTCGCGTCGGTGGGGAGACCGGTTCGGATAAACCGGGTCGGCGATCTGGGCGTGCTCGACGCCGACCGGGCCACCGCGTTGGTGATGGTGATCACCGAGTTGGTGCAGAACGCCATCGAGCATGCATACGACTCGAGCTCCGAGAACGGGAGCGTCACCATCCGGGCCGAGCGTTCTGCCCGATGGCTCGACGTCGTCGTGCACGACGACGGTCGCGGGTTGCCCGAGGGCTTCAGTCTGGAGAAGTCGGACAGCTTGGGCCTACAGATCGTGCGCACGCTCGTCTCGGCTGAACTGGACGGCTCGCTGGGCATGCACGCCGTGCCGACGGGCGGGACGGACGTGGTGTTGCGGGTACCGATCGGCCGGCGACCGCGTTCGACGCAGTGAATTCACTCGAACTGAATGCACCTGGCCGGAAATGCAATTTGCGGCCCCGGCATTTACCGGGACCGCAAATCGAGACGAATTATTCGTTGCTAGACGCCCGTGCGTGCCTTGGTCCGTGCATTGCGCCGCTTGAGTGCACGCCGCTCGTCCTCGCTCATGCCGCCCCACACCCCTGCATCCTGACCGGACTCCAACGCCCAGCTCAAGCACTCCGTGGTGACGGGACAGCGGTTGCACACGATCTTCGCATCGGCAATCTGGGCGAGCGCCGGACCACTGTTTCCCACGGGGAAGAACAGTTCCGGGTCCTCGTCACGACAGACCGCCTTGTGCCGCCAATCCATAGTCACAACTCCTCTTCTTGTGCGCAGCAAGGCGCACGAACTTTTCTTCGGCTGTTAACGCGAGCGCACGAATGTTTCTGCACTGTTGCATCCGATGCTTCCATAGGCTGAACAGATGTCAATAGCAGTGCGTTGACACGTGGGGAACGTCACTGCCGGACCGGGCTGTCCGTCCCCTCGAGCGTTTGTACTACACTCAAGCCAGTTACGCCCTAAATTCCCTCGCTGCGTGCGGTTCCCGCAGATCAGGGTGATTTCATCGCTGGCGTTGCCACCGCCAGGGCATCCGGCACCGCGGTGAACGTCATCGATTCGCGCGCACCGATGAAATCTCCGTCGATCTGGCAGGACACGGGCGTGTCGGCGGTCACGCGGACCCACGGCACGTCGTCGTCGCGGATCAGGTGCCCGGCGTCGAGCCGCGGATTCTTGGCGAGCATCTGGCGGACCAATCCCAGGTTCGCCCAGACATTCATGCTGGTCGTGGCGAAGACGCCAAGGCCCGTGTCGAAGCTGGTCGAGGGATTCGTCCACACCGGTCGCGCGTTGGCGTAGGTCCATGGACTGGAGTTCGACACGAACGCGAAGTGCACTCCGGGTACCGGGTCGCGGCCAGGGAGTTCGAGTGTCAACGACGGTTCTCTCCTGGCGCTCGCCAGGACCTCGCGGGTCGCGACCCGGATGTAGCGGGACGCGGTCACCTTGCGGCCCCGTGCCCGCTGCGTCTCCACGGCGGCCACCACGTCACCGTCGACGCCCATCCCGGTGGTGAAGACACCCCAGCGCTCACCGCAGTCCATCAGTCCGATGCGACGCCAAGCGACGCCTCGCCGGTAGGCGCTCAACAGGTCGACGAGCTGATTGGTGGCATCGACGGGGTCGGTGCTGATGCCCAGCGCGCGGGCGAAGACGTTGGCCGACCCTCCCGGTACCACGCCGATGGCAGGCCCGTGCTGCGGCGGTGCCTGCCCGCAATCGCCGAGTATGCCGTTGACCACCTCGTTCACCGTGCCGTCGCCGCCGTGGATGATCACCACGTCGATGCCGTCGCGGGCAGCGTCCCTGGCGATCTCGACCGCGTGGCCGCGGTGGTCGGTGTGAGCGACGGTCAAGTCGACGCGACTCTCCAGTGCATGCGCGAGCAGGTCACGCGCTGCCGGAGTGGTCGACGTGGCGTTGGGATTCACGATCAGCACGGCACGCACGAGGCCCAACCCTATCGGCAGGTCCTTCGAGGCCCGCGAACGAAGCGTGCGGCCGCGATCTACGCTCGACGCGTGATCGTGCCCCCGCCACCGAGCGTCCGTCGGGCGGCCGCCGTGGTGGGGTTGGAGGGCGTCGCGTTGGTGGCGGTCGCGGCGCTCCTGGTGATCCGCGCGCTCAACGGCGCGCACGAGAAGGCAATCAGCGGGTACGGGACCGCCGGGTGGTTCGCGGTCATGGGGGCCGCCGTCCTCACCGCGGCGTCGGCGTTGTGGACGGGCCGGCGCTGGGGCCGCGGTATCGCCGTCTTCGCCCAGCTCCTGCTCCTACCGGTGTCCTGGTACGTCGCCGTGGGCTCGGCGCGGTGGGCTTACGGCGTCCCCATCGCACTGGTCGCGGTGCTCGTGCTGGCCCTGCTGTTCAGTCCCTCGGCGCTGCGGTGGATGGCTCAGGACCCGGCGAGTGCGGACAGGTCCTCGCCCGACACCCGATAGGTGATCCAGTCGTCCTGCGGCCGGCCACCGACGGAGTCATAGAGGGCGATCGCGTCGGAGTTCCAATCCAGCACCGCCCAGCTGAGCCGCGTGTAGCCGTGTGCGACGCACTCGCGGGCCAGTGTCGACAGCAGTGCGCGGGCCAGTCCGTGGCGGCGGAATGCGGGCCTGACGAACAGGTCTTCGAGGTAGACGCCGGCCACCCCGTCCCACGTCGAGAAGGTGTGGAACCACAGCGCCACCGCCGCGGGCTCGCCGTCGACCTCGGCGAGGTACGCCCGCACGGTCGCCGGCTCGCCGAACAGCGCCCGGCGCAGCTGCTCCTCGGTCATCGTGCATTCGTCGAGGGCATGTTCGAACTCGGCCAGTTCCCGGACCATGGCGAGGATGTCGGATTCCTCGCCGGGTACGGGCGGGCGAATGGTCACGGTCACGGGTCGACTCCCAACGCGGTCAGGATGGTTCGGAACTTGGTGTCGGTTTCGGCTACTTCGTCATCCGGGTCGGACTCGGCGACGATGCCGCCGCCCGATCTGGCCTCGGCAGTGCGCCGGTCGGCGGACAGCACCGCGCACCGGATGGACACCACCCACGTCCCGTCACCGTCGGCGTCGCACCATCCCACGGCGCCCGCATAGAAGCCCCGGTCGCCTTCGACCGTCCTGATCAGGTCGACGGCGGCCGCGGTCGGCACCCCCCCGACCGCGGCCGTCGGGTGCAGCGCCACCGCGAGATCCAAAGCGGTGGTCGAGGTGTCGCGCAGCCGTCCGGTGATGGGAGTGCTCAGATGCCACACCGCCGAGGTCCTGCTGAGCTCCGGCGACGGCGCGACGTCGAGCGTGGCGCACAGTGGCTGCAGCACCGTGCGCATCTGGTCGACCACCAGTCGATGTTCGTGCAGGTTCTTCGCGGAGTCGGCCAACGCGTCGCCGTTGGTCCGGTCCTCCCGGGGGTCGGCCGAACGTGGTGCCGAGCCCGCGAACGGTCGGCAGGTCAGCACGTCGCCGCGGCGTGCGACCAGCAGTTCGGGGCTGGCCCCGACCAGTGCAGTGCCGACGAAGTCGTCACCGGCTACGGTGAGGTCGACGAAATAGGTTGTCGCCGCGGTGTCCTCGGCCAGTCTGCGCACGATGGTGACGCCGTCGAGGGCATCGTCTGCAGCGAGTCGCAGAGCGCGGGCCAGGACGACCTTGTGCAGGTCGGTACCCGGCTCGCGGAGGCGCTCGAGCGCCGTGTCGATGCGGGCGCGGTGCACGGCCGGCTCGGGCAGTCGCTCGGTGATCCGCACCGCGGGCAGCTGGCGGCTAGGCCAGTCCGGCAGCGTGGTGGTGGATCGCACCGCGCCCGGCCGGAACAGAGCCGTCGGCCGTGCGAGGTCGAAGGGCAACGCCCCGAGGATGATTGGGGTTTCGCCAGCGGCCAGCGCCGCCCTGGCGTCGTGGAGTCGTGGGTAGCCGGTCTCGATGCCGTCGGCGACCATCACGGTCCCGTGGCCGGCCAGGACGAAGGACGGTGGTATGTCCATCACCTGGGCAGGCAGGGGTTGACGTGACCCGTCAGACCGAGCGCGGTGATCTGACGGACACCGTGCTCGAATCCGCAGATGCCGAGGGACGCCGCTGCCATCGAGAACCTGATCCCCTCGTACAGCGGCTGCTCGATCCAGCGGGTGAGCACCGAACGCGAGAAGTGGCCGTGTCCGACGAACACCACGTCCCTGGACTGCATGTGCTCAAGGGCCATCGCCACGGCACGGTCGGCCCGCAGGCTGACCTGTCCGACGGTTTCGCCGCCCGGGCACCCGTGCGTCCAGACCAGCCAGTCGGGCACCGTTTCGCGGATCTCCTCGGTGGTCTTGCCCTCGTAGTCGCCGTAGTCCCATTCGGCCAGCAGTGGCGACACCTCGTCTACCGTCAGGCCGGCCAGCTCGGCGGTGACCAGCGCGCGGTTTCGGGGGCTGCTGATCACCAACGGGTCACGCAGCTGCAGGTCGGCGAGCGCTTCGGCGGCGAGCGTGGCCTGTTCGCGTCCCTCGTCGGTGAGGTCGAGGTCGGTGTGGCTGGTGTGCTTGCCCGACTTCGACCACTCCGTTTCGCCATGTCTGAGCAGCAGGAGCCGATGTCGTGCCACCCTGCTGCCGGGATCGCTGCGTTCCTGCTCGCCGATGCTCACTCGCGCGATTCTGCCGCACGTCAGACCCGATGCTGCGCGCGCGTGCTTGGATGAACGGGTGACGCGGGTATTGGCGGTCGCCAATCAAAAGGGTGGGGTCGCCAAGACGACGACGGTGGCGTCGCTGGGTGCAGCGATGTCGGGGCAGGGGCGACGGGTGCTGCTCGTCGACCTGGACCCGCAAGGGTGTCTGACCTTCTCGCTCGGCCAGGACCCCGACAAACTGGCGGTGTCCATCCACGAGGTGCTCCTCGGTGACGTCGAGCCCGATGCCGCGCTGGTGACGACGGAGGAGGGTATGACGCTACTGCCCGCCAACATCGACCTGGCGGGCGCCGAGGCGATGTTGTTGATGCGGGCGGGTCGCGAGTACGCACTCAAGCGCGCCCTGGCCAAGGTGGCTACCAGCTTCGACGTCGTGATCATCGACTGTCCGCCCTCGCTGGGCGTCCTCACGCTCAACGGTCTGACGGCGGCGAACGACGTCATCGTGCCGCTGCAGTGCGAGACGCTGGCCCATCGCGGTGTCGGTCAGTTCCTGAGGACCGTCGACGACGTCCAGCAGATCACCAACGCCGACCTTCGGATGCTGGGGGCGCTGCCCACGCTCTACGACTCACGGACGACGCACAGCCGCGACGTGCTCCTCGACGTCGCCGATCGCTACGGTCTGGTCGTCCTCGCGCCGCCGATCCCGCGCACGGTGCGCTTCGCCGAGGCCAGCGCGTCGGGCGCCTCGGTCCTCGCGGGGCGGAAGAACAAGGGCGCCATCGCGTATCGCGACCTGGCGGATGCGCTGCTCGAGTACTGGGAGTCGGGCAGGTCGCTGCCCACCTACGCCCCGGAGGTGTAGTCCGACGCGGCCCGCGCCGGCCAGGTGGTCACGCCCCCAGCGCGACCAGGGTGCTGCCGCGTTGCTCGAGCAGGGTGGTGCCGGCGAAGTGGGGCACCACCGCCGTCTGGATCGGCGAGCGCTTCAGGTCGATGTGGGATTCGCCCGCTCCGGTCTCGGCGTCGAAGACGTCGTAACCGGTGGTGACGGGCACCAGCAGCCGGCCGGCCACCAGGGTGGCCGGTCCCACCGGCGCCTGACCGCCGACCGGGCTGACGGTGTACTTGTACCGCATGCCGTTGGCGTCGAAGACCATCACGCTGTCCCCGGTCCACCACGTCACCAGGTCGCCGGCGCGTGACGCCTTCGCCTGCGGCGTGGCCGGTGCCGGAAGCGCTGTGGTCGCGACGGTGGTGCCCGTGTCGTCGACCACGTTGACGACGGGCTTCGGCGTGGGAACGTAGACCGCAGTGGTGGTGTCGGACACGGCGATCACCCGCGCCCCCGAGTCGGCGGCGACACCGCGCTGGGGAACGTTCTTCGTCTTGGGCTGGTCCTCCTCGTCGGCCGGTTGCAGCAGCGTCAGACGAAGGTCGTGCTGTCCGGGGCACGACTCCAACACCGAGACCGCGGTCGAACTCGAGGCGGCCGAGATCAGCCGGCACACCACTCCGGCCGGCACGTCCGGCTTGATCCTGGCGTCGAGCGACCCGTAGCCGATCATCCGCACCATGTCGGAGCGCCACAGTTCCAACCGGGTGTCGCCCGCCGACAGGACGGTGGAGCCGTCCGACGACAGGGTCACCTCGGGGTCGGCGTAGGCGGTGCGGGCGTAGTGGCGGCGACCGGTCTGACCGTCGATGGTCGTCACCTGCCCACACCCGCGGGCGTCCGGATACACCGCGACGGCGTCGTTGTACACGTAGGTCACCCCGCAGAGGTCGACGTCACGCGCATAGCTCCAGAGGACGTCGCCGGTGAGGGGGTCGCGGCCGTCCATCTCGTGTCCGGCACCGGTGACGACCGCCCCACCCGCCACGACCGGCCGCGTGGTGGCGGGGCTGGACGCGGTCCACAGCTGGTGCAGGGAGGTCGGCACGTCCTTAGCGGACTTCAGCGCGGGAACCGGCGCGGCGGCGGGTTTGCTGATCGTCGCGCGGGCGTCGCTGCTCCACCAGATCAGCCCGGCGGCAACGGCGATCACCACGACGATCGCGGCGGCCGCCAACACATCGGCCCGCGTGCGGCGTTCGGGTTTGACCATCGACCGAAACAGTACTTCGTGTTACCGATCCGCAGCGCTTCGGTCAGCCCGCCGTCGGCGCGGCCGAGCTGGGCCGACGACGTCGCTTGCGGCGGCGAGCGGGGCTGCTGCCGTCGTCGTGCGAGGTGCCCTCGGCGTCAGTGGGCGTGGTGGCGTCGTCGGTGCCCTCGGGGTGCCCGGAGGCGTTGTTGCCACCTCGGGTGCGCTGCCGGGTGCGGTCGCGATTGCGGGCCGGCCGGTCGCCGTCGCGCTTGGCACGGTCGCCCTTGTCTGCGGACCGCGGTGCCCTCGCGGGTCGTGCGGCGGCGCCGACGAAACCGGTGACGTCGGTCGGGATGTCGAGTTCCTCGAACAGGTTCGGCGAGTTGGAGTACGTCTCGGCGGGGTCGGGCGTGTCGAGCCCCAACGCCTTGTCGATCATCGTCCAGCGCGGCAACTCGTCCCAGTCGACGAGCGTGACCGCTATGCCGGTCTTGCCGGCGCGGCCCGTGCGCCCGATGCGGTGCACGTACGCCTGCTCGTCCTCGGGGATCTGGTAGTTGATGACGTGGGTGATGTCGTCGATGTCGATGCCGCGTGCGGCGACGTCGGTGGCGACCAGCACGTCGACGTCGCCCGTGCGGAAGCCCTTCAACGCCTTCTCGCGAGCGGCCTGGCCGAGGTCGCCGTGTACGGCGCCGACCCGGAAACCGCGCTCGGCCAGCTCGTCGGCGACCTTCTGGGCGGTCCGCTTGGTCCGGGTGAAGATCATCGTGGCGCCGCGGCCGCGGGCCTGCAGGACGCGGCTGACCATCTCCACCTTGTCCAAGGCGTGTGCCCGGTAGACGTGCTGCGTGGTGTTCTCGTGAGTGGCCGCGGAGTGCGGCGCCTCGGCGCGGATGTGCGTCGGCTGGTTCATGAAGGTGCGGGCCAGGGTGATGATCGGATCGGGCATCGTCGCCGAGAAGAGCATCGCCTGCCGGTCGGTCGGGATCTGCTTGAGGATCCGCTCGATGTCGGGCAGGAAGCCGAGGTCGAGCATCTCGTCGGCTTCGTCCAGCACCAGGACCGACAGCCCGCCGAGCTGGAGGTGACCTTGCTGAGCGAGGTCGAGAAGCCGGCCGGGGGTACCGACGACGACGTCGACGCCGTTGCGCAACGCCTCGATCTGCGGCTCGTAGGGGCGGCCACCGTAGATGGAGGTGACGGACAGCTTGCGGTCGCCGACCCTCAAGTATCGAGCCGCGCCCGCGAGATCGTCGTACACCTGCAGGCACAACTCGCGGGTGGGCACCACGATCAGGGCGCGGGGGATCCCGCTGAGGGGCCGGGCCTCGTCGGTCACGATCCGGTGCAGCAGCGGCACGCCGAAGGCGAAGGTCTTGCCCATGCCGGTGCGGGCCTGGCCGATGAGGTCGTCCCCGGCCAGCGCCAGCGGCAGGGTGAGTTCCTGGATGGCGAAGGTGTGTTCGATGCCGTTCTCGGCGAGCGCCCGCACGATTTCCTCCCGGACGCCGAGTTCGGCGAACGTGGTGGTCTTCGGTGCTGCCTCGGGTGCTTCGACGATCACGTCGATGTCGGGGGTGATGCTGGAGGTCTCGGGATGGGTGCTGGAATTGATGTCAGTCATGCGTTGCCGACGTAACCTTTCGTTTGTCTTACTCGCGGCGTCCACACGCGCACACGAGTTCGACGAAAGAACGCTGGGGCCTCGGCTTCTCGGTTCGACATGCTCGAACAATTTCAGGAAGCGGGCCGACATCGTGCACGCACATTTCTCGGCAGTGGCGGATACATCGCGTGCCACGGCCACCTCCATCATAGCTGGCCCCGTGGTCAGGCCCTTCGCCGCGCCCTTCGGCGTGCGGGACTCCGTCTAGAGTTGGGCCATGACCCCGACTCAGTCCGCGGCCACTCCCGGTCAGACGGTGAACCCCGCAACGGCCATCGAGCATGCCGGCGTCAACCAACTCTTCGCGCTGCTGGCCTACGGTGAGGTGGCCGCGTTCTACCGCTTGGCCGACGAGGCGCGGATGGCGCCCAATCTGGCCGGCCGGGTCAACATGGCCACCATGGCCGCGGCGGAGATGAACCACTACGAGCTGCTGCGCGACGCGCTGGCGAAGCGGGGCGTCGACATCGTCTCGGCCATGACGAAGTACGCGTCGGCCCTCGAGAACTACCACCGCCTGACCATGCCGAGTACCTGGCTCGAGGCCCTGGTGAAGACCTACATCGGCGATGCCCTCGCCGCCGACTTCTATCTCGAAATCGCCGATGCGCTACCCGGGGACGCTGCCGACGTCGTGCGCGCGGTGCTGTCCGAAACGGGTCACTCACAGTTCGTCGTCGCGGAGGTCAAGGCGGCGGTCACGGCGAGTGACAAGCAGCGTCACCGTCTGGCGCTCTGGTCCCGGCGACTGCTCGGCGAGGCCATCACGCAGGCCCAGTACGTGCTCGCCCAACACGACGAACTCGTCGACCTGGTGGTGTCCAGGGGTGAGGGGCTGGGTCGGCTCGCCGAATTCTTCGACCGTCTGCAGAACACGCACAACGCACGGGTGCGCGAACTCGGCCTGGCCTGAGGCGGTGCGCCGGGCGTCGCGAGCCGGCCCGGCGCCCTATTGCGTGCAGGTGGCGATCATCGAGTTGTTGGCCTGGGCGACGATCGGCGTACCGGCGGCATCGGTGACCGAACAGTTCAGCTGCCCGGTCAGGCTGGTCGCGATGACCGACTTCAGGTCGACGCCCGGGTCCAGCGTGACGGTCCGTGACCACGGCAACGCGACGTTGAACTCGGTCTGCAGCGCGCCCCGGGCGTCGGTGTAGACGACGGTGACCATGTCGAGGAGCTGCCGCGTCCCCGTCACCTGGTAGGTGATCGTCCGCGGCGACGGCACCGCGGCCTCCACCGGTGGCGGCGCAGCGGCGCTCGCGGTCGGGATCGGCGCGACGGTCGTGACCGTCTCCGGCGACAAGGGCGCCGACGGCGTAGGCACTGGAGGCGGCACCGTCGACGTCAGGACGGGCGGGGCGCTGGTGATGGCCGGCGCCGCGGTGGTGGGTGTCGGCGCGGCGATCGTCTTCGACACCGAACCGCTGTCCCCACCGCCCAGGATCACCACGGTGCAGATCACGGCCACCAGCAGAATCACCCCGGCGACGCCCGCGACCCATATCCACCGGCGGTCGATCGGGTCCTCGTACTCGTAGATCTCGTCGTATGACCCGCCATCACCCGGGTCGCCGTGATCGTCGTCGGAGTCGTACGCGTCGTACGAATCATGGGGGTCACCGTAGGAGTCGTAGTCCTCGGCGTCGGCGTAGCCGCCGGTCCTGAGCCCGCGGCTCGCGGTCCGTCCCGGCGCCGAGGTGGGCGAATACGTGGTGTGCCTGTTCATCCCGTGTCCCGTGTGTCGTCGTCGCTGTCGATCAGCGATGCTAATGAGGCTGGCGTGACGCACGAGGTTGACGCGCGGGGCAGCAGATCACGGTCCGGACTCGGTTGGCTCTCCTCGGTGTCGACTTCACCGGTCGCCCTCACCGCCGCTGCGCTGTCCGCGAAGTCGGGCCACCGCCGACGCGTCGCCCGCGGACCTTCCACTAGCCTGCTCAGGAGAACCATCGTCGAAGAAAGGGTCCAGCGTGGAGGTCAAGATCGGCGTCACCGACAGTCCGCGCGAGCTGGTGCTCAACAGCGCGCAGACACCCGCCGAGATCGAGCAATTGGTGACCGAGGCGATCGGCAAGGACTCGGGCGTCCTGGCGATCACCGACGAGAAGGGGCGTCGCTTCCTGGTGCAGAACACCAGGATTGCCTACGTCGAGATCGGCGCCGCCGACAGCAGGCGGGTCGGCTTCGGCATCGGGGCCGCCACGGCGGCGGTCGCCGACAAGCTCAGTAGCTAGAAGCGTGCCAGCGGCACGTGTGACAGTCCGCCCCAAGCGAACTGCACCGTGCCGTCCACGGCATCGTCCTTGGAGATCGGCCGGTCCGAGTTCAGCCAGTACCGCGCACAGTCGACGCTGGTGGACACCAACCCGACCGCGATCATCCTGGCCCGGTGGGCCTCGAGGCCGGAGTCGCTGCTGATCAGCTCGAACACCGCGTCCGTGCAGGACTCGGTGGCGACCTTCACCTGCGCCGACACCTGAGGTTCGGTCACGTAGTCGTTCTCGAATATCAGCCGGTAACCCTGGCCGTCGTGCTCGACGAAGTCGAAGAATGCCTCGACCGCGGCGCGAAGTCGCTGACGGTTGTCGGTCGTGGTGCGCAGCGCCTGGCGCACCCCGGACACCAGATTGTCGACGTGACGCTGCAGAACCGCCAGGTAGAGCTCTAGCTTGGAGGAAAAGTGTTGGTACAGCACGGGTTTGCTGACACCGGCCCGATCGGCGATTTCGTCCATCCCCGCCGCGTGGTAGCCACGATCGACGAAGACCTCGCTGGCGGCGATCAGCAGCTGCCCACGGCGTTCGTCGCGGGGCAGCCGGTTGCCGCGCCGGGGAGCGCCAGCGGAACTGCCCGTTGAACCGTCGCTATTCGCCGGTTGCCCACCCTGCCGCTGGGCGGTGTTGGCGATGTCGCTCATCAGTCCTCAATCTGGCTGTGCTGCGGTGTTTCGGGAGCCGGCCGGTGCTGTGTGATCCGGTCGACCCGGCTGTTCATCGAACCGACACTACTACCGTCAACCGAGGCAGTGCGTCATCTGCCGACGTCCACCGGTGGCGCGCCAAAGCCGGTCTGCGCCCGTCCTGTGCCATCCTGGACCGGTGACCTACGACCCGGGGCGTCGCGGGGGCGGTCGTCAGCCCGTGCTGCGCAACGAGTGGCGGGAACCGTTGCGCGCCCAGCGCGACCCTCTGGCCGACGACGCGGGGCGGCCCCGGTCCAATCGGGACGAGCACCAACGGTGGCGCAAGCAAACCTGGCTGGGCCGGTTCGTGTCGACCTACGGTTGGCGCGCCTACGCCATCCCCGTGCTGGCCACGATCACCGTGCTCGTCGTCTACCAGACGGTCACGGGCACCGACGCCTCCAAGTCCGCCGAAGCGGTTGGGCCCATCCAGGGACCGCCCACCATCGGCGCGGCCAGCACGGCGATCGTCGGCGCCCCACCCAAGGGCATGACGCAGTTCGATGCGAACCTGCCCACCGGGATCCTGCCCGAGGGCGGACCGTTCACCGAGGCGGGCGCCAAGAGCTGGCACGTCGTGCCAGGGACGACGCCCAAGGTGGGGGACGGCACCGCAAAGTCCTTCACCTACACGGTGGAGGTCGAGGACGGCGTCGACACCACGGCGGTCGGCGGCGATGAGGCGTTCGCGCGGATGGTCGACGAGACGCTGTCCAACCCGAAGAGCTGGACCCACAATCCCCAGTTCGCGTTCACCCGCATCGACGACGTCTCGGCGGGCGGGCCGGACTTCCGCATTTCGCTGACCTCTCCCATGACGGTGCGCGAGGGATGCGGATACGACATCCCGCTCGAGGCGTCGTGTTTCAACCCCGCCTACGCGGGCGACCAGCCGCGGGTCTTCATCAACGAGGCGCGGTGGGTGCGCGGCGCCGTCCCGTTCCAGGGCGACATCGGCTCGTACCGCCAGTACGTGATCAACCACGAGGTCGGGCACGCGATCGGGTACCGGCTGCACGAACCGTGCGGTGAGGACGGCGCGCTGGCGCCGGTGATGATGCAACAGACGTTCTCCACCAACAACGACGACGACGCGAGGTTCGACCCCCAGTCGGTCCAGGCCGACGGGAAGACGTGCCGCTTCAACCCGTGGCCCTACCCGATCGCCTGAGACGCCGGGCCGACCCTCGGGAAGGTATGCGCGGGGATTGCCGTTGAATGGGTGGGCCTGGTGTGATCGACACGAGGTTCTCACGTCGATTCGAGGAGCGACCCGGTGTCATCGCCGTTACCGCCGCTGGTACAGCCCGCGGCAGAGCTCACGCGTGAAGAGGTCTCGCGCTACAGCCGTCATCTGATCATCCCGGACCTCGGTGTCGACGGCCAGAAGCGGCTCAAGAACGCCCGGGTGCTGGTCATCGGTGCCGGCGGCCTCGGCTCTCCCGCCTTGTTGTACCTGGCGGCCGCGGGCGTGGGAACCATCGGCATCGTCGAATTCGACGTCGTCGACGAGTCCAACCTTCAGCGCCAGATCATCCACGGTCAGTCCGACATCGGGCGGTCGAAGGCGCAGAGCGCCAAGGATTCGATCAAGGAGATCAACCCGCTGGTCGACGTGCGTCTGCACGAGGTGCGTCTGGAGCCCGACAACGCGATCGAGCTGTTCGCGCAATACGACCTGATCCTCGACGGCACCGACAACTTCGCCACGCGCTACCTGGTCAACGATGCGGCGGTGCTGGCGGGCAAGCCCTACGTGTGGGGCTCTATCTACCGCTTCGAGGGCCAGGTGTCGGTGTTCTGGGAGGACGCGCCGGCCGACGACGCCGGCAATGACCGCGGCCTGAACTACCGCGACCTCTATCCGGAGCCGCCGCCGCCGGGAATGGTGCCGTCCTGCGCGGAAGGTGGCGTGCTCGGCATTCTGTGCGCCAGCATCGCGTCGGTGATGGGCACCGAGGCGATCAAGCTCATCACCGGTATCGGCGAGCCGCTGCTGGGCCGGCTGATGGTGTACGACGCGCTCGACATGACCTACCGCACCATCAAGATCCGGAAGGACCCGGAAACCCCGAAGATCACCGAACTGATCGACTACGAGGCGTTCTGCGGGGCGGTGTCCGAGGCGGCCGCCGAGGCTGCCGCCGACTCGACCGTCACGCCGCGCGAGCTCCGCGACATGCTCGACGCCGGTCGCAAGGTCGCGCTGATCGACGTCCGTGAACCCGTCGAATGGGACATCAACCACATCGACGGCGCGGAACTGATCCCCAAGTCGGCAATCGAGGCCGGCGAAGGTCTCGCCAGGATGCCGCACGATCGAACGCCGGTGTTGTACTGCAAGACCGGCGTGCGGTCGGCCGAGGCGCTGGCCGCGGTGAAGAAGGCCGGATTCTCCGACGCATTGCATCTGCAGGGCGGCATCGTGGCATGGGCGCGACAACTCGAACCCGACATGGTCATGTACTGACCTCTCGAAGGCCGGGGTACGCCTTAGGGTGAGTCTGTGAGTGTCGACATGCCGCCGGATCACGTGCTGGCGGCGTTCGGCTTGACCGGCGTTCGGCCCGTTCCGCTGGGCTCGGGCTGGGAGGGCGGCTGGCGTTGCGGTGAGGTCGTCCTGTCGATGGTTGCCGAGAACGCGCGCGCAGGATGGTCGGCCAAGGTGCGTGAGACCTTGTTCGTCGACGGGGTCCGTCTCGCACGGCCGGTCCGCTCGACCGATGGCCGCTACGTCGTCGCCGGATGGCGCGCCGACACCTTCGTCACGGGCACCCCGGAGCCGCGACACGACGAGGTGGTCTCCGCCGCGGTCCGGCTGCACGAGGCCACCGCGAAGCTGGAACGACCGCGGTTCCTCACCCAGCCGCCCGGGGTGCCGTGGTCCGACGTCGACGTGTTCATCGCGGCCGACCGCGCAGCGTGGGAGGAGCGGCCGCTACATTCCCTGCCGCCGGGCGCGCTGGTCGCACCGGGAGGAGCCGACGGCCAGCGTTCGGTGGAACTGATCGCCCAACTCGCCGCGCTACGCAGGCCGACGCGCAGTCCCAGTCAGCTCGTGCACGGCGACCTGTACGGCACGGTGCTGTTCGCGGGGACGGCCGCGCCGGGAATCACCGACATCACCCCGTACTGGCGGCCGGCCTCCTGGGCGGCCGGCGTGGTCGTGGTCGACGCGCTGGCGTGGGGCGAGGCCGACGACGGGCTCGTCGAACGCTGGGCACCCCTGCCCGAGTGGCCACAGATGTTGTTGCGCGCGTTGATGTTCCGCTTGGCAGTGCACGCGTTGCATCCCCGTTCCACGGCTGCGGCGTTCCCCGGTTTGGCGCGCACCGCGGCCCTGGTCCGGCTGATCCTCTAGAACGAATACCTGACTTCGTCGAGGGGGACCCGGCCGTCCCTGGCGAGCACACCCTCGGCGCGGAGCAATTCCAGCTGCCTCGTGGTGAGGTGCGGGGCCGGCCTGCCCGACGCCGTGATCACGCGATGCCACGGCAGGTCCGAAGAATCCGTGCGCATGATCCACCCGACGATGCGGGGGCTGGAGAGCCCGGCGGCCGAGGCGATGTCGCCGTACGTGGACACCCGTCCCGGGGGGATCGAGGCGACCAGCGAGCGGACCGTCTCCACCTGCTCGTCGGTGATCGACGCCACCGTCAGCCCAGCCGGTCGCGGATCACCGCCGCCGTCTCCCCGGGCTTCGCAAGGGGAACCATGTGATCGCAATCCCATTCCAGCAATTCGAAATCGGTGCCCAGCGCTGCGTCGAGGCCGGCGGTCAGTTCGTCGGAGACGTAGGGCGGCTGCGTGCGGACGGCGCGGACGAGGGTCGTGGGTGTGCCGTCGCGCGGCGTCGGCGCCGGTCGGGTCAGCTCGCTCCAGTACGACAGCATTGCCGGCACGCTGATACGCCATCCGACGCGGCCGCTGGGCAGCTCGACGAGGTGCTCGTCGAGTTCGCGGTCGAGTTCGTCGGCGTCGACCTCCGCCCACGAACCGTTGCGCTTCTCGGCCATGGCCTCGGCGCGGTCGGTGTAGTCGGGGGAGCCGAACATCTGATCGGCAAGCTCGCGCATCCACGCGCCGTCGAGACCCACCGCGGGATCGAGAAGCACCAGCCCGGACACCAGGTCCGGGCGCGCCGCCGCGAGGTTGAGGGCAACCGCCCCGCCGAACGAGTGGCCGACGACGACCACCGGTGCACCGCCCTCGGCGTCGAGCAAGGCGCCGAGGGCGACGACGTTCGCGTCGATCGTCCAGGGGGCGTCCCAGGACGACCGACCGTGTCCCAGCAGGTCGGGTGCCACCATGCTCACCTCGGGCAAGTGTCTGGCCGCCAGCGACTCCCAGCGCTTGCCGTGCCCGGTCACGCCGTGAACGAGGAGTACGCGCGGCGGCTCGGCCGGGCCGAAGCGGTACGTGTGTAGAGGAGAGGTCACGCCGTCGATGCTGCCACGCCGGGTCATCCCCCGGTCGCTCCGCTCCTGCCCGCCGGGTCATCCCCCGGTCGCTCCGCTCCTGCCCGCCGGGTCATCCCCCGGTCGCTCCGCTCCTGCCCGCCGGGTCATTCCCCGCTCGCTCCGCTCCTGCCCGCCGGGTCTGTCACACCCCCGTGGTGTCATTCGTTCATGCCCGCACCACGCACTGCGCTGCCCCCCACGGCGCTGACCGATCCCGGCCTGCGCGGCACCGTGCGCATCGTCGGTGGACCGGGAACGGGGAAGAGCTCGTTGCTCGTCGGGACGGCAGCTGCGCGCATCGCCGGAGGAGCCGATCCGGAATCCGTTCTGCTGCTGACGGCTTCGGCGACGCTCGGTGCCCGAGCCCGGGCCGCCATGACCGCAACGCTGCTGGGCGAGGCAGGCCCGTCCGCGGTCCGCGAGCCGATGGTGCGCACCGTGCACTCCTACGCGTTCGCCGTGTTGCGGCTGGCCGCGCAGCGCAACGGCGATCCACCGCCGCGCCTGATCACCAGTGCCGAGCAGGACGGCATCATCCGTGAGTTGCTCGCGGGCGACCTCGAGGACGGTGCCGACGCCACGGTGGCCTGGCCCGGGCACCTGCGGCCCGCCCTCGGCACCGTCGGCTTCGCCAACGAGCTGCGGGATCTTCTGGCCCGATGCACCGAGCGCGGGGTCGAACCGGCTGCGCTACAACGGATTGGGCGACGGGCCGGCCGAGCGGAGTGGGTGGCTGCGGGTCAGTTCGCGCAGGTTCACGAGCAGGTGATGATGCTGAGATCGTCGGTCGGCATGGCTGCTCCGCAGGCCACGGTACCGGCGCTCGGTGCGGCCGAACTGGTGGGCGCGGCGCTGGAGGCGTTCGCCGCCGACCCCGAGCTCCTGGCAGCAGAACGCGGCCGAGTCGGGTTGCTGTTGGTCGACGATGCCCAGAACCTCGACCCCCAGGCCGCCCTTCTGGTCCGGGTACTGGCAGCGGGGGCGGACCTCGCCCTCATCGCGGGTGACCCGAACCAGGCGGTGTTCGGCTACCGTGGCGCGGATCCGGCACTGCTCGACGCAGGTGACGACGACCCGATCATCGTCCTCAGCGAATCGCGGCGCTGCTCGACGGCGGTGGCGCGAGCCATCTCCGGGATCGCCGGCCGTCTGCCAGGTGTCGACGACGCCAGGGACGTGACGGCTGCCGATGACCGCGAGGGCTCGCTGGCGGTACGGATTGCGGCCACCGCGCGTGCCGAGTCGGCCGTCGTCGCCGACGCGCTGCGCCGTGCCCATCTCGTCGACGGTGTGCCGTGGTCCCAGATGGCGGTCATCGTGCGCTCGGTCTCGCACACCGGCGAGGCGCTGTCGCGGGCATTGACGGCGGCGGGCGTACCGGTCGACCTGCAGGCGCCCGGCGGTCCGCTCTCCGAGCATCCCGCAGTGGCGGCACTGCTCACCGTGCTCGACGCGGTCACCGACGGCATCGACGGGGAGCGGGCTCTGTCGCTGGTGACGGGGCCGATCGGACGAGTCGACCCGGTATCGCTGCGTCAGCTGCGCAGGGCACTGCGGCGCACGGACTCCAGCAGTCCACCACGCGGCTTCGCCGAACTGCTCGCCGAGGCGCTCGACCCGGATCGCCCGCCTCGGGCGGGGGCTCTGCCAGAAGCTCTGGAGCGCGCGCTCAAGCGGGTGCGCACCGTGGTGGCCGCGGCCAAGCGCGCCGACGGCCAGGGACTCGATCCGCGATTCACCCTGTGGGAGGCGTGGCATCGGACGGGTCTGCAGCGGCGCTGGCTCACCACGAGCGAGCGCGGCGGATCGGTGGGTGCGCAGGCGGGGCGCGACCTCGACGCGGTCACGGCACTGTTCGACGAGGCGGAGCAGTATGTCACGCGCACCGCCGGGGCATCGTCGACCGGATTCGTCGACCACGTGCGCGCCCTGCTGTTGCCGATGGGCAGTCGCGACGCGGTGGCCGGCAGCGCCGTCGCGGTCGTCTCCGCGCATGCCGCACTCGGACGGGAGTGGGACGTCGTCGTCATCGCCGGACTCCAGGACGGGTTGTGGCCCAACCTCATTGAACGCGGAGGCGTGCTCGCCACGCAGCGGCTCGTCGACGTACTCGACGGCATCGCCGACGGAACCTCGACCAGGGCACCGCTTCTCGCCGAGGAGCGCAGGTTGTTGGTGTCGGCCCTCGGCCGGGCCCGCACCCACGTCCTGGTGACCGCCGTCGACGGTGAGGAAGGCGACGACGCCTTGCTTCCCTCGCGGTTCTGTGACGAGCTTGCCGCGCTGGCCACCGAGCGGCCGGCACGCGACGCCGAGCCGATCCGCGCACCCCGGGTGCTGGCACCGTCAGCGGTGGTGGGCCGACTACGCGCACTGGTGTGTGCGCCACCGGGCGAGGTCGACGACGTCTCACGTGCCTGCGCGGCAACGCAGTTGGCGCGTCTGGCGCAAGCCGGGGTGGCGGGTTCGGACCCGGCGCAGTGGTATGCGGCGACTGCGGTGTCGACTGATCAAGCGCTGTGGTCGGGCGATGAACACGTCGTCACGCTGTCTCCGTCGACGCTGCAGACGCTGGCCGACTGCCCGCTGCGGTGGCTGCTGGAACGGCACGGCGGCACCGACGGCCGGGACGTTCGATCGGCCCTCGGCACCCTGGTGCACGCGTTGGTGTCCGATGCCGGGAGAAGCGAGGAGCAGATGCTCGCCGACCTCGAAGCCATCTGGGACGGGTTGCCGTTCGACGCTCGATGGCACGCGGCCAACGAATTGGACCGCCATCGGGCGATGCTGAGGGCGTTCGTGCAGTGGTACGCCGACACTCGCCGCGAGCTGACCGAGGTCGGTACCGAGGTGGACGTCGAGGGAGTGGTGGCGGTGGGCGATTCCGGCCTGCCGGGTGTGCGGGTGCGCGGACGCGTCGACCGACTGGAGCGCGACGCAGAGGGCAGGCTCGTCGTCGTCGACGTCAAGACCGGGAAGAGTCCGGTCAGCAAGGACGATGCCGAGCGCCATGCGCAGCTGGCGATGTACCAGCTGGCCATCACGGGAGGTGTGCTGCCGCAGGGCGATGACGCGGGCGGCGGCAAGTTGGTCTACCTCGGCAAGATTGGTGTCGCCGGTGCTGCCGAACGTGACCAGAACCCGATGACGGCCGACGGCCGCGACGAGTGGCTGCACCGTGTCCAGCACGCCGCCGCGGCCACCAGGGGACCCGAATTCGTGGCCCGCGTCAACGACGGCTGCGCACACTGCCCGGTGCGCGCGATGTGTCCGGCGCACGCCTCGCCGAAGGGACGTTCGTGACCGCGCGCTACAGCCCCGAGGAGTTGGCCGATGCGCTCGGCATCTTCGCGCCCACCGACGAGCAGGCGGCCGTCATCTCCGCGCCGCCGGGTCCGCTGGTCGTGATCGCCGGAGCGGGCGCCGGCAAGACCGAGACGATGGCGGCCCGCGTCGTGTGGCTCGTCGCCAACGGCTACGCGCATCCCGGTGAGGTGCTGGGACTGACGTTCACCCGCAAGGCGGCCGGCCAGCTGCTGCGCCGGGTGCGCACCCGGCTGGCGCGACTCGCCGGTGCGGGTCTGGTCCCCGGGAACCGGGTGGAGACCGACGAAAGCCCCTCGATCGGGACGTATCACGCGTTCGCCGGAACGCTGTTGCGCGAACACGGGCTGCTGCTTCCAGTGGAGCCGTCGACACGGCTGATCGGCGAAACCGAGTTGTGGCAGCTGGCATTCGACGTGGTCTGCGGCTACCCGGGCGAGCTGCACACCGAGAAGTCCCCGGCGACGGTGACCGCGATGGTGCTGCGGCTGGCCGGCCAATTGGCCGAGCACCTCGTCGACACCGACCAGCTTCGCGACACCCACCTCGAGCTGGAGCGGCTCGTGCACACGCTGCCGCCGGGGCCCCGCCAACGTGACACCGGACCCAACCAGGCACTGCTCAAACTGCTGAGTGCCCAGACGGAACGCACCGAACTGGTACCGCTGATCGACGCGCTACACCAGCGGATGCGCGCCGAGAACCTGATGGACTTCGGCATGCAGATGTCCTCGGCCGCCAGACTCGCCGAGAGCTTCCCTCGGGTGGGTGACCAGTTGCGGCAGCGCTACCGGGTGGTGTTGCTCGACGAATACCAGGACACCGGGCACGCGCAGCGGGTGGCGTTGTCGTCGCTGTTCGGCAACGGGGTGGACGACGAGTTGGCGTTGACCGCCGTCGGTGACCCCATCCAGTCCATCTACGGCTGGCGCGGTGCGTCGGCGACCAACCTGCCCAGATTCACCACGGACTTCCGCCTTTCCGACGGCACGCCCGCGCCGACGCTCGAACTACGCACCAGCTGGCGCAATCCGCCGAGTGCCCTTCACCTGGCGAACGCGGTCTCTGCGGAGGCACGACGCCGGTCGGTGGCGGTGCGCGAGTTGCTGCCCCGTCCCGGTGCGGCGCCGGGCACCATCCGGTGCGCGTTGCTGGCCGACGTCAGTGTCGAACGGGGTTGGCTGGCAGACGAATTCGCACTCCGGTATCACCGCGCAGTCGAGTCGGGCGGTGACGTCCCCACGGCGGCGGTTCTGGTGCGCCGCAATGCCGATGCCGCGCCGATCGCCGATGCCCTCAGCGCCCGGGGGGTTCCCGTCGAGGTGGTGGGACTGTCGGGTCTGCTGTCGGTACCGGAGGTGGCCGACGTCGTCGCCATGCTGCGTCTGGTCGCCGACCCCACGGCCGGCTCGGCGGCGATGCGAACGGTCACCGGCCCACGCTGGAGGTTGGGCGCCGCCGACGTCGCCGCGCTGTGGCGGCGCGCCGTGGAACTCGACGGTGCCACGGCGGACCGTTCGTCGACCGCGCACATCGTGGCGACCGCTGGCCCCGATGCCGACGGCGCATGCCTTGCGGACGCCCTCTGTGATCCGGGTCGTCCGGATCGCTACTCGCCGAACGGCTACGGACGGATCGTCGCACTCGGCAGGGAGCTGACCGCTCTGCGTGGACAGCTGCATCATCCGCTGCCCGATCTCGTCGCCGAGGTGCGGTGGATGATGGGGGTCGACGCGGAGGTGCGCGCCACACAACCGCCTTCGGCCGAGTGGTGCGGTACCGAGCACCTCGACGCGTTCGCCGACGTGGTCGCCGAGTTCGCCGCGCGGCCGAACGCATCGGTCGGCGGACTGCTCGCCTACCTCGACGCGGCGATGGACGTGGAGAAGGGTCTGGCGCCCGCGGAGATCACGGTGTCCAAGGACCGGGTGCAGGTCCTCACGATCCACGCCGCCAAGGGGCTGGAGTGGCAGGTCGTCGCCGTACCCCATCTGAGCGGCCGGGTCTTCCCGTCCGCTGGGTCCGCGCGAACCTGGCTCACAGACGCCGGTGAGCTGCCGCCGCTCTTGCGCGGAGACCGCGCCGCGGTATCGGAGCACGGCGTTCCCGTGCTCGACGTCTCCGACGTGGACGATCGGAAGTCGTTGTCGGACAAGGTCGTTGCCCACCGGAAGAACCTCGATCAGCGTCGCGTCGACGAAGAGCGGCGCCTGCTGTACGTGGCGCTCACCCGGGCCGAGGACACACTGCTGCTCTCCGGCCACCACTGGGGAGCCACCGAGGTCAAGCCCCGCGGGCCATCGGACTTCCTTCTGGAGATCAAGGACGTCATCGACCGGGCCGCGGCCGGCGGCGAGCCGTGCGGCGTCGTCGAGCAGTGGGCATCCGCTCCGGCCGACGGAGAGGTCAACCCACTGCGAAACGACGTGGTGGAGCGTTCGTGGCCGGTGATGCCGACGGACCACGTTCGTGCGGACGTCGACCGCGGCGCCCACCTGGTGACCAATGCCATGGCGGCGGCTCCCGGGTCGTCCGGCGCCACCGGCGATGCGGACGTCGACGATTGGGCCGCCGACGTCGACGCACTGCTGGCCGAGCGGGAGTCGGCGCTGCGTCCGTCCGCCCGCGGTGTTACCGCAGCAGCTCTCCGTGAGTGCCTTGGTGGACGTCGGCCGTGATCCCGAGGGCGCCGCCCGCCGGTTGCAGCGTCGACTACCCGCGCGTCCCGACCGCCACGCGCTGCTCGGCACCGCCTTCCACCACTGGGTGCAGCGGTTCTTCCACGCGGAGCGGCTGTTCGACCTCGACGATCTGCCGGGGGCGGTCGACGGCGAACTGGGCGCGACCGAAGCCGAGCGCCTCGCCGAACTGCAAGCGGCGTTTGCGGTGTCGTCGTGGGCGTCGCGAACGCCGATCGAGGTCGAGGTGCCGTTCGACATGGTGATCGGCGAGAGGGTGGTCCGCGGCCGGATCGACGCCGTCTTCGCCGACGACGACGGCGCCGTCACGGTCGTCGACTGGAAGACCGGTGACCCACCCGCCAGCCCGGAGGCGTTGCGGGAGAACGCCGTTCAACTGGCCGTCTACCGGCTCGCGTGGGCGGCGATGGCCACCGTGTCGCCCGACGAGGTGCGGGCGGCGTTCCACTACGTGCGCAGCGGCGAGACGGTGGTACCCGAAGGCCTGCCCGACGCACGACAGTTGGCCCGGCTCCTGGAGGCTCCTAGCGAGGCGTTCTGCGGTACACCTTCAGGGCCTGGGTGATCATCGGGATCTGCAGCGGCAACCGGGCGATCGTGCCGATGCGCACGGGCCAGCCCCTGCTCCAGAGCACCCGCACCGAGTTGACGTTCGCCGGGAAGACCCCGATGTAGAGCGCGACGGCGGCGAGCGCGCCGACGCGGCGCGTCCGGGGAGTCAGCAACATCGCCCCGGTCGTCAGCTCGGCGACGCCGGAGGCCAGCGTGTAGAACCGTGCGCTGCCCGGCAACTCGGCGGGAACGATCGAGTCGAACTGCTTCGGGGCGACGAAGTGCAGGACGCCCATTCCGACGAGCATGGCACCCATCCGCCGGGCCGTCGTCTGGCCGGGTGCGGTGCCCACTGATCCTTCGGGAGACGTCATGGTTACATTGTGCTGTGCGGCTCGTCGGGCGGATGATTGGCCCTCGTGGCCAAGGGTAGGTTGCGTCGTCGGCTGGCGGCGCTCGATCAGACCCTGACCAGCCAGCCGGATCACACGCTGGTCGGCACGCTGCGGATCCCCGAACCGTTCGTCAGCCCCGCGCGCAAGATCGGGATGCGGTTGATCTACGCGCTGGCGGCGTTGTTCGCCGCGGTGATCATCGTCTACCTCGACCGCAATGGTTACCGCGACGTCCAGGGCGACCAGCTCTCGTTCCTGGATTGTCTCTACTACGCCACGGTGTCGCTGTCGACCACCGGCTATGGCGACATCACGCCGTTCACCCCGTCGGCTCGGCTGGTGAACGTCCTGGTGATCACGCCGCTGCGGGTGGCGTTCCTGATCGTGTTGATCGGTACGACGGTGGAAACGCTGACCGAGGCATCGCGACAGACCCTCAAGATCCAGAAGTGGAGGAGACGCGTGCGCGATCACACCGTCGTCGTCGGATACGGCACCAAGGGCAAGACGGCCGTCTCGGCCATGATCGGTGACGGCGCGACCAGCAGCGCGATCGTCATCGTCGACACCGACCGGGCGGCACTGGACCGGGCCGACAAGGCGGGGCTGGTGACGGTGCACGGTGACGCGAACCGGGCCGACGTGCTGCGGCTTGCCGGGGCGCAGCACGCCAAGGCGATCGTCGTCGCCACCAACAGCGACCCGACGGCGGTCCTGGTGACGCTGACGGCCCGTGAGCTCGCCCCCAACGCCAAGATCATCGCGTCCATCCGCGAGGCCGAGAACCAGCACCTGTTGCTGCAATCCGGCGCGGACTCGGTGGTGGTGTCGTCCGAGACGGCGGGCCGGCTGCTCGGCATGGCGGCGAAGACGCCTACCGTCGTGGAGATGATCGAGGACCTGCTGACCCCCGACGCCGGCTTCGCCATCGCCGAGCGTGACGTGTTGACCAAGGAAGTCGGGGGGTCGGCGAGGCATCTGCCCGACATCGTGCTCGGCGTCGTGCGTGAGGGTCATCTGCTGCGGGTGGACGCACCGGAGGCCGACGCCATGGAGCTCGGAGACCGGCTGCTCTACATCCGCAACGCGGACGCCGAGCGATGACGACCAGTGCTGCGGGAACCCCCGCGTGCGGATCGGAGCGGACCGACGTGGGCACCGACTTGGGCACGGTGACCGGCGGCGCATTCCGCCTGCGCAACGTGCCTCTGCTGTCGCGGGTCGGGGCCGACCGCGCCGATGAACTGCGCACCGACGTCGACGGCGCGGCGGCAGGCTGGACCGACGCCCTGCTGCTGAAGGTGGACCGGCGCAACCAGGTGTTGATCTCGGGCGGCCAGGTCGTCATGGGCAAGGCGGCCAAGCACTCGCCCAAGCCGGACGACCACGCAGTGTTCCTCGGCCGGATGCCGGACGGCAGGCACGTGTGGGCGATCCGCGGCGCGTTGGAGGGGCCGGACGATCCGCACGCCGAGTCGGAGGTGCTCGACCTGCGACGGGCCGGCGCCATCTTCGACGACGTCAGTGCCCAACTCGTCGCCACGGCCACCGCACTGCTCAACTGGCACGACAACGCACGGTTCAGCGCCATCGACGGCTCGCCGACCAAGATGCACAAGGCGGGCTGGTCCAGGATCAATCCCACCAACGGACACGAGGAATTCCCCAGAATCGATCCGGCCGTCATCTGCCTCATCCACGACGGTCACGACCGCGCGGTGCTGGCCCGTCAGACGGTGTGGCCGGAGCGGCTCTTCTCGCTGATCGCGGGATTCGTGGAGGCGGGGGAGTCCTTCGAGACCTGCGTTGCGCGCGAGGTGGCCGAGGAGATCGGACTCAGCGTCCGCGACGTGACGTATCTGGGCAGCCAGCCGTGGCCGTTCCCGCGTTCGCTGATGATCGGCTTCCACGCGATCGGCGATCCGGAGCAGGAGTTCTTCTTCAGCGACGGCGAGATCGCCGAGGCGGCGTGGTTCACCCGCGACGAGGTGCGGACGGCGCTGGCCGACGGCGATTGGAGCAGTGACTCACCGTCGCGGCTGCTGCTGCCCGGCTCGATCTCGATCGCCAGGGAGATCATCGGATCCTGGGCGTTCGCCGACTGATTCAGGCCGCCAGCTTCGCCTGGACCTGCTTGAGACTCGGGTTGGTGAGCGTGGACCCGTCGGCGAACTTCACGGTCGGAACCACGTGGTTGCCGCCGTTGACCGAGCCAACGAACTCGGCAGCGGTGGGATCGGACTCGATGTCGACCTCGGTGTAGCCGATGCCCGCAGACTTCAGGGCGGTCTTGAGCCGTGCACAGTAGCCGCACCACGACGTCGAATACATGGTCAACTGGGCGTTGGTACTTGTCATAACGGTTTCAACGTAATGGACACCGGCGATATTGCGCCAGCCGGGCACGGGGTTGCCGAAGCACGGCCGCACCGATCGTCGACATGGCCGGCCCACGGAACGACTTTGTCGCCATGCCCTGCCAAGATGGACGCCATGCCGTCCCAGGCGCCCACGGCCGCTTCCTCCATGCTCGGTCGGCTCGTCGGCGACCTCGACGACGAGCAGCGGGAGGCGGTGCAGGCGCCGCGCGGTCCGGTGTGCGTGCTCGCCGGCGCGGGAACCGGCAAGACGCGCACGATCACCCGGCGCATCGCCTATCTGGTGGCGGCGGGTCACGTCGCACCCTCCCAGGTGCTCGCGGTGACCTTCACGTCCCGCGCCGCTGGTGAGATGCGGGGCCGGCTGCGCTCGCTCGACGAGCGCGGGGCCGACGGGGTGGGCACGGGATCGGTTCAGGCCATGACGTTTCACGCGGCGGCCCGACGGCAGCTGCAGTACTTCTGGCCTCGCGTGGTCGGCGACACCGCGTGGGAGCTCCTCGACAGCAAGTTCGGCGTCGTCGCCCAGGCCGCGAACCGGGCGTCGATCCGGGCGAGCACCGACGACGTCCGCGATCTGGCGGGCGAGATCGAGTGGGCGAAGGCGTCGTTGATCAGCCCCGAGGGTTATCCGGCCGCGGTCGCCAAGGCAGGCCGCGACATCCCGTTCGATGCCGCCGACGTCGCGACCGTCTACGCCGGCTACGAGTCGATGAAGGCGCGCCGCGACGGCACCACGCTGCTGGACTTCGACGACCTGCTGCTGCACACGGCCGCCGCGATCGAGAACGACTCGGCCGTCGCCAGTGAATTCCGCGACCGGTACCGCTGCTTCGTCGTCGACGAGTATCAGGACGTCACACCGTTACAGCAGCGGGTGCTCGACGCCTGGCTCGGCGATCGCGACGACCTGACGGTGGTCGGCGACGCCAACCAGACGATCTACTCGTTCACCGGCGCTACACCCGGCCACCTGTTGGACTTCTCCCGCCGCTTCCCCGACGCCGCGGTGATCCGCCTGGAACGTGACTACCGGTCCACCCCGCAGGTGGTGTCGCTCGCCAACCGCGTGATCGCGGTCGCCCGCGGCCGGATGGCGGGCAGCAAGCTGCATCTCGTCGGCCAGCGCGAGCCCGGGCCCGCTCCGACGTTCAGCGAGCATCCCGACGAGGTCGCCGAGGCGACTGCGGTCGCCAAGGCCATCGAGAAACTCATCGGCTCGGGCACCCCGGCATCGGAGATCGCGATCCTCTACCGCATCAACGCGCAGTCCGAGGTCTACGAGGAAGCGCTCACCGAAGTGGGCGTGGCGTATCAGGTGCGGGGTGGCGAGGGCTTTTTCAACCGTCAGGAGATCCGCCAGGCGTTGGTCGCGTTGCAACGGGCCTCGGCGCGCGTCGACGCGCAGGGTGCCGAACTGCCGAACGTCGTGCGCGAGCTCCTGGAGCCGCTCGGGCTCACCACGGAGCCGCCGCAGGGCACGAAGGCCAGAGAGCGGTGGGAGGCACTGCTCGCGCTGGTGGAACTCGTCGAAGAAGAGGTCGTGGCGCGACCGTCGCTGGACATGGGGGCGTTGCTGATCGAGTTGCGTCAACGCGCCGACGCGCGCCACGCCCCGGTCGTGCAGGGCGTCACCCTGGCATCGCTGCACGCCGCCAAGGGGTTGGAGTGGGACGCGGTGTTCCTCGTCGGTCTCGCCGATGGCACGTTGCCCATCTCGCACGCGCTGGCGCGGGGAGCCGACGGCGAACAGGTCGAGGAGGAACGCCGGCTGCTCTACGTCGGCGTGACCAGGGCGCGCATCCATCTGGCGCTCAGTTGGGCCCTGGCACGTACCCCCGGCGGCAGGCAGGGCCGCCGCCCGTCGCGCTTCCTCAATGGCGTCGCCCCCCAGTTGGGCACGCAGGACGCGCCGACCAGACCGCGGCGGCAGCGGGGCAGCAGCCCGCGCTGCCGGGTGTGTGGCGGTGCGTTGAGCAGTCCGCCCTCGATCATGTTGCGCCGCTGCGAAACCTGCCCCGCCGACCTCGACGAGGAGTTGTTGGCACAACTCAAGGAGTGGCGGCTCGAGACGTCCAAGGAGATGAAGGTGCCCGCCTTCGTGGTGTTCACCGACAACACCTTGATTGCCATCGCGGAGACGCTGCCGTCGGACGACGCCGCCCTGGTCGCCATCCCCGGCATCGGCGCACGCAAACTCGAGCAGTTCGGCCCCGACGTTCTCGCGCTCGTCCGGGCGCGACGCTGAAACCGCCATCTTTGGTCAAGATCGTGCCAAAGGCGCAGGTCAGAAAATCGGTTGTGTCGTGCGGGTGTTAGCCTTTAACCTCATAACCGGCTAATCCGGTCGAGCGGAGAGGAGGGACCAGACATGTTGAACTTTCAGAACTTCGGCGTAGCGGTCGTCACCGCTGACGTCATGTCGTGGCCCCTCCGGGTCGCTGGACCCGCCGCTCCGGCGGCGCATCCGGCGGGCGCCACGCACGTCGCCATTCCGGCGAACAAGCGACGCACCGCCGCCGCGACCGTCGCGTCCGTGTATCGGGGCCCCACCTAGAGGGCCCGCGACAGCCACCAGGCCACGGACCCGACGCAACCGGATCCGTGGCCAGATTCATTTCGGGGCAACCGAACACCTGGTCTTGAGATCCATCAGAAGACAGATGCCGATCGAAGAGGACCAGGAAGAAGGTGATTCGGACATGTCTCCGCAGACATGCCGCGAGAGGGCGTTCCCGTCGGTGCCCTGTCACGTCGGCGACCCGGACCTGTGGTTCGCCGAGAACCCACTCGAGCTGGAACGGGCGAAGACGTTGTGCGCGGACTGCCCGATTCGCCGGCAGTGCCTCGCCGAGGCCCTGGAACGCGGAGAGCCGTGGGGCGTGTGGGGCGGCGAGATCATCGACCGCGGGGCCGTGGTGGCACGCAAACGTCCCAGGGGCCGCCCGCGCAAGGATGAGAAGCGCCCCGTGGGCAACCCGGCCGCCGCGTAGCCGGCAGGAGGTCGCCTGGTCCCACGTATTGCTGGGACCAGGCGGCCAGGGTGGCGCAAGCTCAGGCCGCGAATCCTGGGATGAGCTCGCTCGCAAGCGCTTTGGTGGGAATGTGGGCATCGAGCTGGCACGAGATCGCGACGTTGGAGGCGATCACCCGCATCGGGATGGCCAGCTTGGCGGGGATGTCCATCTGCCGAGCCGTCTTGATCGTGTCGACCGAGATGTCCATGTTGGCGGCCGCCATCTTCTGCAGCCACTTGCGCGTGTAGTGGAACACCTCTACCTCGAGTGGTTCGACGTACTGCCGCAGCATCTCGTCGATCTCGCGCGGCGAGACCTGTTGTCCGCGTTGGATGAAGCCGACCTTCTCCATCGTCGGCAACAATTTGTCGTAGTCCTTCTCGAGCGCGTATCGCACGGTCAGGCCCAATTCGATCGGTATGCCGCCGGGCATCGGGGCCACCGCGCCGAAGTCGAGCACGCCCAACTTGTCCCCGGGCAGCAGCATGAAGTTTCCGGGATGGGCGTCGCCGTGCATCAGCTCGATGCGCCTTGGCGCGTCGTAGGTGAGTTCGAAGAGCCGCGTGCCTACGATGTCGCGCTGCGCGGTGGTGCCGGTGCGAATGATCTGCGCCATCGGGATGCCGTCCATCCACTCGGCGACGACGACCTTGGGGGCGCTCGCGACGATCGCGGGAACCACGAAGTGCGGGTCGTTGCGGTAGCCCTTGGCGAAGGCACGCTGATTCTCCGCCTCGAGTCGGTAGTCGAGCTCCATCTCCGTGCGCTCGATCAGTTCGTCGACGACGCCTTGGACGTCCGCGCCGGGGGAGAGCTGCTTGAACACCGACACCATCCGCTTCATGGTCTTCAGGTCGGCGCGCAGGGCCTCGTCGGCGCCCGGATATTGGATCTTGACCGCGACCGCGCGGCCGTCGGCCCACACCGCCTTGTGCACCTGTCCGATGCTCGCCGACGCGAAGGGCGCATCGTCGAAGGAGGCGAACCGCTCCCGCCACCTGATGCCGAGTTGCGCGTCGAGGACACGGTGCACCCTGGCCGCGGGCATCGGCGGTGCGTCCTTCTGCAATTTGGTCAGTGCCTCGCGGTACGGCTCCCCGAACTGGTCGGGGACGGCGGCCTCCATCACCGACAGCGCCTGGCCGACCTTCATCGCCCCGCCCTTGAGCTCACCGAGGACGGTGAAGAGCTGGTTCGCCGCCTTCTCCATCAGCTCGGCGTTGACCTCATCCCTCGACGAGCCGGTCAGCCGCTTGCCGAAGCCGAGGGCGGCACGGCCCGCGAAACCCACCGGAAGGCTGGCGAGCTTGGCGTTGCGTGCGGCCCGCCCGCGCTTGATCTCTGCCACGTCACCATCATCCACGACGAACCTGACGGTCCCGCTGGCAAGCCGCGACAACCCCGTTCAGCACTCGCACCGCGGGTGTCGCGACCAGCGCCGGCTGACCGTCGATCCGGTGCGGACGTCGAACTCGAGGGTGGTGTCCAGGGTCGGTGGCGGTTCGCCGGCGTGGCGTGGGTCCGGTGACTCGCGCACGGCCCGGATGACGCGGTCGACCTGATTCAGCGCGAGTGCCGCGGTGCCGAGCATCGTGGCCCGGTCCGCGCTGCCGACCGCGTCGCGCAGCTGCGCCGCGACCGCGGGCCACGCCGCGTCGCGGTCACTGCGGTAGAGGTCTGCACACCCCAGGCAGCTGGTGACGCCGGGGATGACCAGCGGTCCGACCAGCCCGGTTCCGTCGCGGACGCGCACCGGCAGGTGCGGTGTCCGCGCCTGATGCAGATCGCGCAGCACCCGAGGATCGGCCGCCAGGAAGTCCGAAAGCACGACGAGGTCGGTCGTCCCGGGACTGATGCCCGCATGATTGAGCCTGCTCTGCCGCACCCTTGCCCCCGAACACCGCAGGGCGCTGGCGAGCAGATCGGAAAGAGGCCCGCGACCGTGGATGCGGATGGACGCGGACCGGGTCTGCGGGGAGCTCGTCGTGGCGAGCCCGGCCTCCACCAGCGACGCCACCAGATCCGTGATCGCCGACGGGTCGAGGATGCCGCGGTTGATGGCCAGCGCGCGCAGGTCGGACGCCGGGGCACCGGACTGCATGGCGCGCAGTAGGTCCGCCAGCGCGGCTGCGGAAAGGCCGTCGGGAGGGTGCACCAGCACGGCGCGCCGCGGGTCCCAGCCCACCTGAACGACGCCGTCGGGTCGGATCAACACGGGCATCGCCGGGTTGAGGGTGTGGCTTGACATGCGACGACTCTGCCACGGGCCGCCGCGTCGGCGTCTTAGTTATCCACAGGGCCGGGTTCGGGACCGCGATCGTCGCCGAAGTTCTTCTCGAGGTCGGCGATCGCCTGGTCGATGCCGCTGGTGTCGCCACCCATCACGCGGTCGATGAAACCGGCGGGTTCGTCGAGGTCGTCGGTGCCAGGAAGAAGGTCGGGATGCTGCCACACGGCATCCCGGGCGTCCTGGCCGACGGCCTCGGTGAGTCGCTCCCACAGCACCGCGGCCTCCCGCAACTTGCGCGGCCGCAGTTCCAGCCCGACCAGGGTGGCGAAGGTCTGTTCGGCGGGTCCGCCGGTGGCGCGGCGACGCCGAAGCGTCTCACTGAGCGCCGAGGCGCCGGGGATCCGATCGCCCAACGCGGCGCTCACCACCGTCTGCACCCATCCCTCGATGAGCGCGAGCAGCGTCTCGAGGCGTTCGAGCGCGGCGATCTGTTCCGGGGTGGACTTCGGCTCGAAGATGCCCTGGTTGAGCAGCTCCTCCATCGCCGACGGGTCTGCGAGGGAGGCGGGGTTGAACCCCTGCGCGAAGTTCTCGATGCCACTCATGTCGACCTTCATGCCCCGCGCGAAGGCCTCGACCGCGTTGAGCAGCTGGGTGGCCAGCCAGGGCACGTGGCTGAACAGGCGGTGGTGGGCGGCTTCGCGGGCGGCCAGGAACATCATGATCTCGCTGCGCGGCTGTTCGAGACCCTCGGCGAAGGTCTCGATGGCGTCGGGCATCAGCGCCGCCACCCCCGACGGGCCAAGGGGAAGCCCAATGTCGGTGGAGGTCAACACTTCTCGCGACAGCGTGCCAAGGGCCTGGCCGAGCTGGGAGCCGAATGCCATGCCGCCCATCTGGGTCATCATCGCCAGCAACGGGCCCGCCATGGCCTTGGCTTCCTCGGGAAGCGCCGACGCCCACACGGTCGACATCTGTTCGGCCACCGGGTCGCACAGCCGCTTCCAGGTGGCGAGCGTGTTGTCGACCCATTCGCTGGGCGTCCACGCCACCGCGGTGGTCGTGCCCGCGGGCAGGGGGGTCACCCCGTCGAGCCACGTGTCGGCGAGGCGCACCGCGTCCACGACCGCCGCGCTGGTCTTCTCCGGCACCGGCTTGACGAAACCGATCGAGCTGGACGCCAACTGGCGGGCGAGGTCGTAGTTCACCGGTCCCGCCTGCCCCCCGCCCGGTGCGGCGCCTGCGCCACTGAACATCTCGCCGAGCCGGGAGAAGATCTGACCGAGGTTGGCCATGTCGAACTCGCCGCCACCGAAGCCGAACGGATCGGACGGCGACCCCTTGTCGGGGTCCTTCTTGCGGTCGTCTCTTTCGGGGTCATCTCCCGACGAGAACCCGAAGGGCAGGTCAGCCATGGCTTCCACGGTACTCACCGGAGGTGCGCAGCGGGCACTTGCGGTCACGCTGTGAGTGAAGTCGTGACGCGGATCGGCGGCAGAGGCAACCGGAGCCCTACTGTGGGCACCGTGAACAGGCGGGTAATGACACTGGTGGTGGCGCTGGTGCCGATCGTGGCCTTCGGGCTGCTGCTGTCGGTGGTGACGGTGCCATTCGTGGGTCTTGGTCCGGGTCCGACCTTCGACACCCTCGGGGAAGTCGACGGCAAGCAGGTCGTCGACATCCAGGGCACCGAGGTCAAACCCACGTCCGGGCACCTGAACATGACCACGGTCAGCCAGAGCGACGGCCTCACCCTGGGCCAGGCCCTGCGACTGTGGATGTCGGGCAACGAGCAGCTGGTGCCGCGCGACCTGGTCTACCCGCCGGACAAGTCGAAGGACGACATCGACAAGGAGAACGCGGGCGACTTCAAGCAGTCCGAGGACAGTGCCGAGTATGCGGCGCTCGGCTACTTGAAGTACCCCGAGGCCGTCACGGTGCAGAACGTGACGGACAAGGGTCCGTCGGCGGGCAAGTTGCAGGACGGTGACGCCATCGACCTGGTCAACGACAAGCCGGTCGCCAACCTGGCGCAGTTCACGACGATGCTCAAGGCCACCAAACCCGGCGATCAACTGACGATCGACTACCGGCGCAAGGATGGCTCGCTCGGCACGACGACGATCACCCTCGGAAAGAATCCGGACCGCGACTACGGCTTCCTCGGCGTCGGGGTGGTGGACGCGCCGTGGGCCCCGTTCAAGATCGACTTCAACCTCGCCAACATCGGCGGTCCGTCGGCCGGTCTGATGTTCAGCCTCGCCGTCGTCGACAAGCTCACCACCGGCGACCTCAACGGCGGCAAGTTCGTCGCGGGCACCGGGACCATCACCGGCGACGGCAAGGTCGGCCCGATCGGCGGCATCACCCACAAGATGTACGCCGCCCAGCAGGCGGGAGCGACGGCCTTCATGGTCCCCGCCGACAATTGCGACGAGGCCAAGTCCGCGCACGACGACGATCTGCGGTTGATCAAGGTGGAGGATCTCACCGGCGCCATCGACGCGTTGAAGACGTATTCCGCCGGTGGCGAACCGCCCCGTTGCTGAGAATTCCCTAGACAGCGGATGCGTAGAGTTATGGCACGTCGAATGGCGACGTGATGACCGACTGGAGTTGACGAGTGGGGATGCGGCCTGCGGCGCGAATGCCGAAGCTGACTCGGCGTAGCCGGATTCTGATCGGGATCGCTCTTGCGGTCGTGGTGCTGCTGCTGATCGGGCCGCGGCTCATCGACACGTACGTCGACTGGTTGTGGTTCGGCGAGCTCGGGTACCGCTCGGTCTTCACCACCACCCTGGTGACCCGTCTGGTGGTGTTCGTGGTGGCGGCGCTGCTCATCGGCGGCGTGGTGTTCGCCAGCCTCGCCCTGGCCTACCGCAACCGCCCGGTGTTCGTTCCCACGGTGGGCCCCAATGATCCCGTCGCGCGCTACCGCACCTCGGTGATGGCCCGACTGCGCCTCTTCGGCATCGGCGTTCCGCTGTTCATCGGGCTGCTCGCGGGCATCGTGGGCCAGACCTACTGGGTGCAGGTACAGCTGTTCCTGCACGGCGGCACGTTCGGCGTGACCGATCCCCAGTTCGGCATGGATCTGGGCTTCTACGCGTTCGACCTGCCGTTCTACCGGTTGGTGTTGAACTTCCTGTTCGTCGCGACCTTCCTCGGTCTGATCGCGAACCTGCTGGGGCACTATCTGTTCGGCGGCATCCGGCTCGCCGGTCGGACCGGAGCGCTGAGCCGCTCGGCGCGGATTCAGCTCGTCACGTTGGTCGGCACGCTGATCTTGCTGAAGGCATTCGCGTATTGGCTGGACCGCTACGAGCTGCTGAGCCACACCCGTGGCGGCAAGCCGTTCACCGGCGCCGGATACACCGACATCAACGCGGTGCTGCCCGCCAAGCTGATTCTGCTCGCCATCGCGCTGATCTGTGCGGTCGCGGTGTTCTCCGCCGTCGTGCTGCGGGATCTGAGGATCCCGGCGATCGGCGTGGTGCTGTTGCTGCTGAGCTCCCTGATCGTGGGCGCCGGCTGGCCGTTGATCGTCGAGCAATTCAGCGTGAAACCGAACGCGGCGCAGAAGGAGAGCGAGTACATCAGTCGCAGCATCACCGCGACCAGACAGGCCTACGGGCTCACCGACAAGTCGGTGACGTACCGCGACTACAGCGGCGACGTGCAGACCACCGCGCAGCAGGTGGCCTCCGACCGGGCGACGACGTCGAACATCCGGCTCCTGGACCCCACCATCGTCAGCCCTGCGTTCACCCAGTTCCAGCAGGGCAAGAACTTCTACTTCTTCCCCGACCAGCTGGCCATCGACCGCTATGACGGCCCGGACGGGAACCTGCGCGACTACGTGGTGGCCGCGCGGGAGCTGAACCCCGACAGGTTGATCGACAACCAGCGGGACTGGATCAACCGACACACCGTCTTCACGCACGGCAACGGCTTCATCGCCTCGCCGGCGAACACGGTGCGTGGCGTCGCGAACGACCCGAACCAGAACGGCGGCTACCCGGAGTTCCTGGCCAGCGTGGTCGGCGCCAACGGCAGTGTGGTGTCGCCGGGGCCCGCGCCCCTGGATCAACCGCGCATCTACTACGGCCCGGTCATCGCCAACACGGCCGAGGACTACGCGATCGTCGGCAAGAACGGCAACGACCGCGAGTACGACTACGAAACCAACACCGACACGAAGAACTACACGTACGGCGGCACCGGCGGCGTGCCGATCGGAAACTGGTTGGCGCGCAGCGTCTTCGCGGCGAAGTACGCCGAGCGCAACTTCCTGTTCTCCAACGTCATCGGCGACAACAGCAGAATCCTGTTCAATCGCGACCCGTCCAAGCGGGTCGAGGCCGTGGCACCGTGGTTGACCACCGACACCAGCGTGTACCCGGCCATCGTGAACAAGCGGATGGTCTGGATCGTCGACGGTTACACCACGCTGGACAACTATCCGTACTCAGAGCTGACGTCACTGTCGTCGGCGACAGCGGACTCCAACGAGGTGGCGCTCAACCGGCTGGCACTCGACAAGCAGGTGTCCTACATCCGCAACTCGGTGAAGGCCACCGTCGACGCCTACGACGGCACGGTGACGCTCTACGCGCAGGACGAGTCCGACCCGGTGCTCAAGGCTTGGATGTCGGTCTTCCCCGGCACCGTCAAGCCCAAGAGCGACATCAGCCCCGAACTGCAGGCCCACCTGCGCTATCCCGAGGACCTCTTCAAGGTGCAGCGGGCTCTGCTGGCCAAGTACCACGTCAACGATCCGGTGACGTTCTTCTCCACCTCGGACTTCTGGGACGTGCCACTCGACCCGAACCCGACGGCCAGCAGCTTCCAGCCGCCGTACTACATCGTGGCCAAGGACATTGCCTCCAACGACAACTCGGCGTCCTTCCAGCTGACCAGCGCGATGAACCGATTCCGGCGCGACTTCCTGGCGGCCTACATCAGCGCCAGTTCGGACCCGTCGACGTACGGCAAGATCACCGTGCTGACGATCCCTGGCCAGGTGAACGGGCCCAAGCTCGCGTTCAACGCGATCAGTACGGACACGGCGGTCAGCCAGGACCTCGGTGTCATCGGCCGGGACAACCAGAACAGGATCCGCTGGGGCAATCTGCTGACCCTGCCGGTCGCCCAGGGCGGCCTGCTGTACGTCTCGCCGGTGTATGCCTCGCCGGGGGCCAGCGACGCGGCGTCGTCCTACCCTCGGCTCATCCGGGTGGCGATGTTGTACAACGACAAGGTGGGCTACGGTCCCACGGTCAGTGACGCGCTCGACGAGCTGTTCGGCCCAGGGGCCGGCGCCACCGCCACGGGCCCCGCCCCGACGGACGCCCAGATCGGTGGCCCGCCCGCTGCCGGGCCACCGGCCGGGCCCCCGCAGGCGCCTCCGGCCGACCAGCAGGGCCGGGCTCCCGAGGTGTCCGTCCCGGTCGCCGTGCCCGGTGGGCCGACGCAGCTGACCGCAGCCAAAGCGGCTGCCCTGCAACAGGTGCAGACGGCGTTGGACGCCATGCAGCAGGCTCAGGAGAGCGGCAACTTCGCCCAGTACGGCCAGGCACTGCAGAATCTGGACGACGCGATGAACAAGTACCGGGACACCAAGTAGGTCGCAGGTCCAGGTTCTGCCGCGATGGCTCCCAAACGGGGTCGTCGCGCTGGTGTGCGCTGACACGGTCGCGCTCGCCACAGGGCGCTGATCACCGGATTTGGACTCTGCCAACGTGTTCGGTAACCTTTGGTTTACCCGTCGCGGGGTGGAGCAGCTCGGTAGCTCGCTGGGCTCATAACCCAGAGGTCGCAGGTTCGAATCCTGTCCCCGCTACTAAGTGAGATGTCGCAAGACATCGGAATGGCCGCGGACCTACGTCAGGTCCGCGGCCTTTCCCGTGTGGGGCTCCGGTGGGTTGGTGGCCCCTGGTGGGGTCCAGGGTGAAGTCGCACAGACTTCCCCGGTGGCGGCGTTGATGATCGTGATTGAGTGTCCGGTCGACTTCGTCGATGCCGATGGAGCTCAGCTACTGACCGTGTCACCCGCGTCGCCGACTACTCCGACGACCCGGGCGCGATCGGCCAGACCGTCGAGGTGAGCACCACCGTGGCGCAGGTGACGGTGAGCCGGGCGGGGCGTCTGCTGGCGGCCCACGAGCGCTGCTGGGCGGCGCGACACACCCTCACCGGGCCGCGCACGTCCGGTCTGCCGCAGCGCTGCGCCAGCAGTTCCGAACCGGTCCGCCACTGGCCACGGTGATGAGCTGGCGCGCGACGTGAGTCACTACGAACGGGCCTTTGGAATCGAGTTCGAGATGGGCACAGTTACTTCCGACGGTGAGGTGGCCTGAGCAAAGGCGCCGAGCACGGCCGTGAGCAGTTCGACGCGAGACGGTGACGCCAGGCCGAGACGCCACGATTTCGAGAACCCCCGGCCCGACTGGTCATCGGCTGACTGGCTCCGACGATTGCAGGAGGTCGAGCTCCTCTCGACGGGGCATCCCCTCCCAGTCACCCGGGTTCAGGCAGGCGAAGGCGCCCACGGCGACGGCGGTGCGCAATCGTGTGGTGAGATCCTGGCCCGCGACGTATTCGGTCACATATCCCGCGACGAATGCGTCACCGGCTCCCACGGTGTCGACGGGGTCGATCGGTACCGCGGGCAGCGACGCCGAAGTTCCGTCGGCCACGGCGTGGCAGCCTTCGGCTCCCAGCTTGATGACTACCTGCGATGGACCCAGATCCGCTATTGCATCCGCCAGTTCGGCGACCTTTGTCAGACCCGGCACGATCAGCCTCGCCTCGTCGTAGCCGGCGAACACGATGGTCGAACTCGCGGCCAGCTGCCGGTAGACCGTCGTCGGATTGCGGTCACGCCACAATGAGGATCGATGGTTGACGTCGAAGGACACGGGAACCCCGGCCTGGACGGCCAGATGTACCGCGGTCGTGATCGCCGCGGCAGCGGACTCCGACAGCGCCGGGGTGATGCCCGTGACGTGCAGCAGCGCAGCAGTCTCGATGACCCGGTGCGGTAGATCGGCGGGCGACAGTCGACTACCGGCGCTGCCCTCGCGGTAGTACCACACTCGGCTGGCGTCGGTGGTGCGTCGTTCCTTGATCATCAGCCCGGTCGGGGCGTCGCGGTCGCGTATCGCGTGAACGGTGAGATCTTCCGCACGCAGCTCGCGAATGACCTTGTCGCCCAAACTGTCGGCGCCGATGCGGCCAATCCAACTGGCCGCGGTGCCCAGACGGCGCACCGCGACGGCGAAGTTGCTTTCTGCGCCGCCAACTCCCAGTGCCAGCGAGCTTGCGTGCGCGAGCGGACCCGGTGTCCGAGAGTGCAGCAGGGCCATCGTCTCACCGATGGTCACGATGGTGTCAGGCACGGACTTCGGTCCCGATGGTGTCTGGTTGGATCGATGCCACCGCGGCGCGCGACGCCGCGGCGATCTGATCGAACAGACCGTTTACGACCTGTCTGCGGGTGACCATCCAGCTCGCACCGATGGCGAACACCTTGGGATGGTCGAGGTAGCTGCGCGCGGTCTCCGGCCGGATCCCGCCGCTGGGAAAGTATCGGATGGCGGGGAACGGGGCCGACAACGCGTCGACGTACGGCAGCCCGCCGAGCTGGTGGACGGGGAAGAGCTTGACCGCGGTCACTCCGTCGCGGACGGCAGCTTGCAGTTCGGTGGGAGTGGCGATGCCCGGCAAGACCGTGACGCCGAGTTCTCGCGCACGGGTCACGACGTCGGGATCGAAGCCCGGGCTGACGATGAACTGAGCACCGGCGTCGACGGCGACGGTCACCTGCTCGGCGGTGAGGACCGTTCCGGCGCCGACGACGAAGTCGTCTCGGTCTCGAAGTCTGCGGATGGCGTCGGGGCCGGCCGCGGAGCGCAGGGTGATCTCCGCGCATCTGATCCCGCCGGCGGACAGCGCGTCGGCGAGGGGTTCGGCGTGCTCTGCATCGTCCAGCGTGACAACGGGAACGATTGCCCGCTGCAGCACTGAAACGGCGTCCACCGTCATCGGCCCAGCCATCCGCCGTCGACGGGCAACGTGATACCGGAGACGTAGTCCGAAGCCGCGCTGGCCAGGAACACCGCGGCGCCGCCCAGATCCTCGGCCCGGCCCCAACGCGCGGCAGGGATTCTCTCCAGAATGGACCGACTGCGCTCAGGATCGTCCTGGAGCGCCTGGGTGTTGTCGGTGGCGATGTAGCCCGGTGCGATGGCATTCACGTTGACCCCCAGCGAAGTCCACTCGTTGGCCAGGGCCTTGGTGAGTCCGGCCAGTGCGGACTTGGAGGCGGCGTATCCCGGTACGTTGACGCCGCCTTGGAAACTCAACAGTGAGGCAGTGAAGATGATCTTGCCGTGACCGCGGTCGATCATCGACCGGCCGACGGCCTGGGTCAGGACGAATTGACTGTCCAGATTGACCGAGAGCACCCGGTCCCACATCTCCAGAGGATGATCGGCGGCGCTGGCGCGTTCGATCGTTCCCGCGTTGTTGACCAGGATGTCCACCCCGCGGGCGGCCAGATCGACACCCAGTTCGATCACCGCGTCTCGGTCGTGGAAGTCGACCCGGTAGCCGGTGAAGGTGCGCCCCATGGCCTCGACGCGGCGTTGCACGGCACTGTCGACGGGTTCGAGATTCGCGCTGACGCCGATGATGTCGGCGCCGGCACCCGCCAGCGCTTCGGCGATGGCCAAGCCGATGCCCCGTCTGGCACCGGTGACGGCCGCGACCTTCCCAGACAGGTCGAACGGCGCGGTGATCACTTCGGGTCCCCGTTGGCGCCGAGGTCGATGAGCACCTTCATGGCCTTGCCGGTTTCCAGATCGGCGAACGCCGCCGCGGTCTGGGTGATGGGCCGGACGTTGCTGATCAAGGCGTCAGCCGGAATGACTCCGGTATGCAGGAGTTCGATCGCCTGGGTGAAGTCTTCGCGCTGGTAGACCCTGGCACCCAAGAGCCGCAACTCACGCCAGAACACGCGTTGGAGGTTCACCGGACGGGGCTGCGGGTGGATGGCGACGACGACCAAAGTGCCACGCACCCTTGCGAGCTCGGTGGCGCCGAGCACCGCGGAGGCCGCCCCGGACACCTCGAAGACGACGTCGGCCCCGGCGCCACCGGTCCACGTGGTGACCCACTCGACCAGATCGGTGGTGGCCGGATCGAGCACCTCCAACCCGAGTTCGCAGATCGCCGAGCGGCGGCCGCCGTCGACCTCGACGATGACCACCTGCGCCCCGACGTGCTGAGCCACCGTGGCGATCAGCACCCCGATGGGCCCGCCACCGATGACCACCACGTGATCACCCGGCGCGACCTCCCCGCGGCGGACGTCGTGAACCGCGACCGCGACGGGTTCCACCAGCGCGGCGTGATCCAGGCGCAAACCGGCCGGCAATGCCACCAGCAGGTCCGCGTCGACATTCCAGAGTCGTTGCAGCGCGCCAGGTGAATCGATGCCGACGAAGTCGAGGTTCTGGCAAATGTGGTGGTTGCCGGCCAGGCAGCCGGGGCAGGTGCCGTCCCAGCGCAGCGGCATGACGGTGACATGGTCCCCGACCCGCCACCCGGTAACCCCATCGCCGATCGCGGCTATCCGTCCGCTCATCTCGTGACCGATGACGGCGGGAGTATCGACTCGAGAGTCCATGTGGCCGTGGAAGATGTGCAAGTCGGTGCCGCAGATGCCGGCGTACGCCACCTCGACTTGCACCTGCCCAGCTCCTACCGGCTCCGGGTCCTGGTGACGCAATTCGATGTTTCGGGCACCCACGTAACTGGCAGCCAGCACTATGGAACTCCTTCGTCGTGACTTGAGGTGAACGATTGGGCGGGCAGGTCGTCGCCCAGTAGACGGCCGGCGTCCGGCCAACACCGTGGGGTGTCGATGGCGGCCCCAGCGACTCAGGTTGGCAGCCGGGCCCCGGTGGCGGTGTCGAAGAGGTGGACGGCCGCCGAATCGGTACTGACCATGATCGTCGAACCCTTCTGGTGGCCGACGTCGCCCGGCACCCGGACCACGATGCTGCCCGGCGCGCCCTCGACGTCGGAGGTGCCGTAGACATAGGCATCTGCACCGAGTTCCTCGACCAACGTGACCTTCACCGGGATCCCGTCGTGGTCAGCCCCGACGACGCGAAAGGCCTCCGGCCGAACGCCGATGGTGATCGGGCCGGTCGCCTTGGCCACGGCTCCACGATTCACCGGGATGCGGTGGCCGCCGACGATCGCCTGACCGTCGCCGACGTGGGCCTGTAGGAGGTTCATTGCGGGGGAGCCGATGAAGCCGGCGACGAAGAGATTCGCCGGCGACCGGTACAGCGCGAGCGGAGTGTCAACCTGTTGCAGGACACCGTCTTTGAGGACCGCGACGCGGTCGCCCATGGTCATGGCCTCGACCTGATCGTGGGTGACGTACACGGTGGTGACGCCAAGCCGTTGCTGCAGCGCCGCGATCTGAGTCCGTGTCGACACCCGAAGCTTCGCGTCCAGATTCGACAACGGCTCATCCATGCAGAACACCTGCGGCTGTCGCACGATGGCTCGGCCCATCGCCACGCGTTGGCGCTGACCGCCGGAAAGCGCCTTGGGTTTGCGTTCCAGGTACTGCCGGAGGTCCAGCAGGTCGGCCGCCTCGTTGACCCGGGCGACGCGTTCAGCCTTGTCCACACCCGCGATCTTCAACGCGAACGCCATGTTCTCCGCAACGGTCATGTGCGGGTACAGCGCGTAATTCTGGAACACCATCGCAATGTCGCGGTCCTTCGGCGGTACATGGGTTACGGCCCGCTCACCGATGAGGATGTCGCCGCCCGTCACGTCCTCCAGTCCCGCAAGCATTCTCAACGACGTCGACTTGCCGCAGCCCGACGGGCCGACGAAGACCATGAACTCGCCGTCGCCGATGTCGATGTTCAAGTCGCGGACCGCCGGTCGATCGGCGCCCGGGTAAGTGCGTTCGGCATTGCGATAGGTCACGGAAGCCATGGCAGGAAGGTCCCTTCACCGGCAGGTGCGTGCCGGACGGTTCGGTGCGGGTGGTGAGCCGGCCGGCGGACGGATTCGTCGCGACGATGGATCACGGCCTCAAGGATGCTTGCCGCAGTCACCTCGCGTGGTTAATATTGCTCAAACGATTGACCACGTGTCAAGGATCACCCGGAAGGTGAAGCGATGACGGGAAGGCGGCCCGTTCCGCACCGCGGTGGCGGCGACGGGGGGTCGGCCGCGGATGGTAGTCACTCCGGGGGTCGGCTGACGATGTCACCGGATCCGAAACAGCGCAGCGTGGCCACCCTCGGGGACGTCGCAGCTCGCGTCGGCGTCTCGATCTCGGCAGTCTCACGGGTCCTCTCCAACGCGCCGTCGGCGCGGGTCAGCGAGGCCACCAGACAGCGCATCGTCGAAGCGGCCCGTGATCTGCAGTACCGCCCCAACTTCGCCGGGCGGGCGCTCCAGTCGGCGCGCACCCAGGTGATCGGTCTCGTAGTGCCCGATCTGACCAATGCACTCTTCACCGAGTTGATGCATGGTGGCGAGGACGAGGCGACCGCTCGCGGCTACACCTTGCTGTTGGGGCGAGCCGATGACGTCCGGCCCGGCGGCGAGGTGATCGGACGACTCATCGGCGAAGGGCGGGTGGACGGCATGGTGGTGCAGGTCGGCGACAGCGTGCCGACCGCGGGCCTGGGCAGTCTGCTCGAATCCGGAGCGCCCATCGTGCTCATCAACTCGTCTTACCCGGGTCATCCTGGATCGGTCGTTCTCGACGATCAAGCGGGCGCGCGCATCGCGACGGAGCACCTTCTCGACATGGGCCACGACCGCATCGCCTTGGTGAACGGGTTGCCCCGCTCCTTCACGGCCAAGCGACGACGGCGTGGCTACTACGCCGCGATGGCAGCTGCCGGCGTCTCGGTACCGAAGGGCTACGAAACCCGGTTGGGATATGCGCCCGCCAACGGTCGCGCCGCACTCGAGCGGTTGATGAACCACGACCATCCGCCGAGCGCTGTCGTGGTGGCGAACGTCAATGCTGCCGTCGGGGTCCTCGCTGCTGCACGCGATCTCAGGATCCGGGTGCCTCGCGACCTTTCGGTGGCCAGTGTGCACGACTCGTGGACCGCGGAGAACACCTGGCCGCCACTGACGACGGTGAAGATGCAGTTCTACGCGATGGGGCGCACGGCCGTCGCTGCCGTAATCGCTCGGATCGAGACAGGTGCAGCCGAGGACCGTGTCATCACCGACCCTGCACCCGAACTCGTCGTCCGTGCGTCGTCCGGCCGATTCGTGGGGCGCTGACGCCGTAATCCGCGGCATCGAGCGGCTGTTTGATCAAACGATTGACCACCCGGGGTGATTGGTTTAACGTTTGAGCATCCGCAGGCGCCCGCTCACGCCGCGCCACACGTTCGCGAGGATTCGAAGGAGTCGTAGATGAAGTCGAGGAGTGCCCGTGTGGGCGAAAACCTCGCCGCCGTTGTCGCTTCGGCAGCGGCACTGCTCCTGCTTGCCGCGTGCAGCAGCGACTCCGGAAGCGGCAGGACGTCCGCGCAGACGGATTCGGGCGGCGCCATCACGGTATGGGTCGATCCGCCTCGAGTGCCAGCGGCCGAGGCGTTCAAGAAGGCGCACCCCGAGATCGAAGTCACGGTCAATCAGATCGACGGCACGGTCGGCGGCAAGACGCTGCAACAACAGTTCGCCCAGTTCAACCAGGCGGGCAAGGGATGGCCGGACGCCATCTTCTTCCCCTCGAACGACGACATCGCTTGGGCCACCGGCGCGCAGATCAACTACGCCACTGACCTGACGGACCTCGTTCCGGAGGTCATCAAGGGTTACGACGACGGCGTCAACGCGCCGTGCGACATCGACGGACGGATCCGGTGTCTGCGCAACGACGCCGCACCGGACGTGTTCTGGTACAACAAGAAGTTCTTCGACGAGTCCGGCTACGCCGCTCCCCGGAGTTGGGAGGAGTACGCCGACCTCGCGGTGCGGATCGCTCGAGAGCACCCAGGGAAGATCAGCGGCTTCACCGGCGATGCCTACGCACCCGATCGCTACCTCTGGGCCGCCGGTTGTCCGACCAACCAACGCGTGACGGAAACCGAGGCGCACATCAATCTGTCCGATCCGAAGTGTCAGCGCGCCAAGGACTTGCTGTCGAAGATGTCGGAGGGCAAGGCCTTGTCTCCGCTCGGCATCTTCGACGCCGATGCCGCCAACGTGGGCGCCAACTTGGTGATGAGCCCCGGTGCCGCCTGGTGGGGCGACTATCTGTTCAACCAGACCTGGAAGATTCCCGCCGGCGAGATGACCGCAGTTCAGCCGCTCACCTGGCGCGGTGAAGGCAAGCCGTCCACCGGCGACGAGGGTGGCGGTCTGTGGGGGGTGTCCAACCACATCACCGGCAAGGAGCGGGACAACACCCTGACGTTCGCACGGTTCGTCGCGACGGATCCCGCCTGGCAGGTGGGCTTGTCGACCGGTCTACCGGCATATGGCCCGGTACAAGACGGGTGGATACGGAAGCAAGCCGCGCAGCACTACTTCGCGGACGACGACACCACCTTCGCGGCGATGAAGGCGGCCATCAAGTTCGTCCAGCCCGACCATTCCTACATGCTCTACAACACCGGCAGCGTGTGGACCGAGACACTGGCGCCCGCACTGGTCGACGGAAAGAGCGTCGACGACGGCTGGCACGCGTTCGAGGACGAATTGCTCAACCAGGCCAAGGCAATGGGATACGCGGTCAACTGACGCCAGGCACGGGACAGTCCACCCCCCCATCCCGATCCGAGGAGACCCGAATGACCAACGGGGCAACGGAGACTCCGGCGCGGGCGCTGAATCGTGCGCGCCGGATACCCATCACGCGAGCCGGGCGGTTCGCCGAATCTCGAGGCGCCTGGCTGTTGACCGCACCATACCTGGCTCTGTTGATGATCGGCGGCGTCATTCCCGTCGGCTATGCGGTCATAACGGCGCTGGAAAAGCCGTCCACGCCACTGCATCCCAGCACCACCTTCGGCAGTATCGAAAGCTTTCGCACGGTCGTGACCGACTTTCGGTTCGTCGACACGTTCGTCAACGTGTTCGCGACCCTGGCCATCTGGCTGCCGATCATGATGGTCGGCATCGTCGGCCTCGCGCTTCTCGTCCACGCCAGCCCGGGCACCTTCGGTGCCACCATGCGATTCGTCTACTACATCCCCGGGGCGCTGGCCGGGGTCGCCAACCTGGTGCTGTGGGTGTACCTGCTCAATCCGAGTCAGTCCCCAGTCGAGGGGGTCTGGCACGCCTTGGGCATCGACACCATCAAGCAGGCGGTGGCAACGCCCAGCCACCTGCCGTTCATCCTCGCCGCGATGATGTTCTTCCAAGGTGTCGGCTCCTGGATCATCGTCGTCAACGGTGGTCTCAACGGCATTTCCGAGGACGTGCTCGAGGCGGCGAGTCTCGATGGCGCAAACGCCTGGCAACTCGCCCGGTACGTCAAGCTTCCGATCATCCGGCCGTGGCTGGGATACGCCGCCCTGATGAACCTCGCCTACGGCTTTCAGCTGTTCCTCGAACCCCAGCTGCTCGACCAGGTGGCCAGTAACGCGCTGCCGGATCAATGGACGCCCACTCAACTGGGCTACGCGTTCGCGTTCAGCAACTACGACTTCCCCGCCGCCGCGGCGATGTCACTGATCCTTCTGGTGATCACCCTCGCGATCGGCCTGCTGATCGTGTTCCGCAGCGGTCTGTTCGGGAAGGAGGAGCAGCCGTGAGCCAGGTGCTGGTCCGACCGCCACGAGACCTGCAACCCGCCCCGCTCCGAAACGGGCGTGTCGACCAGTGGACCATCGGGCGCCTCGCGCGGGTGGCAACGATGCTCTTCGTCGCGGCGATCTTCGTCTTCCCGATCGTCGGCTTCATCGCGATGGCATTCCGCTCTGAGGACGCCGTCAAGACCGGTGCCGGTGGATTCCTCGGGTTGGGCGACGTCTCGTGGAGCAACGTCGTCTACAACTGGTCACAGGTCAACGGCTTCGGTCCCCGCGGGGGGTTGTTCACCCAATGGATCCTGAACTCGCTCTACGTTGCCGGCGGGGGTGCGTTGCTAGGGTTGGTCGCCGCACTCCCCGCCGGCTACGCCATGGCCCGGCTTCGCTTCCGATTTCGCCGAGCGATCCTGATGATCACGTTGATCACGATGGTCATGCCCAACACGGTCCTGGTGATCCCCTTGTTCCTCGAAGTCAACGCAATCGGGTCGGTAGGGGAGCTGTGGCCCGTGTTGATCATCATGGGGTTCTTCCCCTTTGGGGTCTACCTGTCCTACATCCACTTCATGACGACCATGCCGAGGGAGCTGGTCGAAGCCGCCCGGATCGACGGGCTGTCCGAGGCCGCGATCTTCTGGAGAATAGGGCTGCCCATCTCCAGACAGGCCCTGGTGCTGGTCGGCTTCTTCGCGTTCGTCGCCAATTGGACGAACTTCTTCCTGCCTCTGGCCCTGCTGTCCTCCAATCAGGACAACAACACACTCTCGATCGGCATCCAACAGTTGATCGGAGCCAGTCCGCTGTTCAACCCGACGGTGGCCGCCGGGCTCGACGTGAAGCTGTACATGCCGCAGCTCGCGCTGGCCACCTTCATCTCGATGCTTCCACTGCTCATCGTCTTCGTCGGTGCGCAGAGATATCTGATTCGGGGCGAGACCGTGGGAGCGGTGAAGGGTTGATGCCGGCCACACACGACTCGCGTCGGGCGCGCTCGTTCGGCGCGGCGGTGGTTGGGTGATCGCCGTGCGTGCCTGCGGTGGGATCGGCCTGACCGAACTCGGGCTGGGCGGTTCGCAATTGGGAAATCTGTACCAGGAGGTCACGGACGACGACGCGCGCCAGCTCGTCGATGCGGCGTGGGACGCGGGCATCCGCCACTTCGACACCGCGCCGCACTACGGGCTCGGACTTTCGGAGCGTCGGATGGGCACCCTCCTGAGCGAGCGGCCCCGCGACGAATACATCCTGTCGTCGAAGGTCGGGCGCCGGCTGGTGCCCGATCCGAACGCGACCGGCCGCAGTGACGATCAGGGCTTCGTCGTCCCGGCCACCATGCGCCGGCAGTGGGACTTCAGCCGGGACGGTATCCGCCGTTCGATACACGAGAGCTTGGATCGCCTCGGCTTGGACAGGATGGACATCGCCTACCTCCACGATCCGGAGAATCACTGGGACCAAGCCCTCACCGAAGCCATTCCGGCCCTGATCGAGTTGCGGGAGGAAGGCGTCCTACGGGCGATCGGAGCCGGCATGAACTTCGCCGGACACCTGGTCGAGCTCATTCGCAACGACCACGGTATAGACCTGGTCATGTGCGCCGGCAGATACACGCTGCTCGAGCAGGCCGACGACTTGGTCGATCTCGCACTCGAGCGCAGCATCGCGGTGATTGCAGCAGGGGTCTACAACTCGGGATTGCTGTCGCGGCCACGCCCAGGACCGGCCCCGACATACGACTATCACACGGCCCCAACCGAACTCGTCGCTCGCGTCCACGGGATCGCAGACGTCTGCGAAAGCCATGGAGTGACACTGCCTGACGCTGCGCTCGCCTTCCCGCTGCGCCACCCGGCGGTCGTCTCCGTCGTCGTCGGAGCGGCGAATTTTGGACACCTCGCCGACGCCACCGACCGCTATCACCGTCGCATTCCGGACGCCTTGTGGTCAGACCTCGCCGCGGCCGGTTTGATCTCTACGCGTGCCGGCACCGTCCGCACCGCCCTCGCCCGTACCCAGGAGTTGCCATGACCCACATCACGTCGATCGACGTCACCGACGTGCGCTTCCCGACCTCACTGTCGATGGACGGATCCGACGCGATGAACAAGGACGGCGACTACTCGGCGACGTACGTGGTGCTTCACACCGATGATCCCCACCTCGCGGGGTACGGCTTCACGTTCACGATCGGACGCGGCAACGACATCTGCACACTTGCCGCGCAGCGCCGGAGCGAGCCGTTGATCGGTTGCGACGTCGCGCACATCGTCGGCGACCTCGGCGCCACCTACCGCAACCTCGCTGCCGATACCCAATTGCGCTGGCTCGGCCCGGACAAGGGCGTCGAGCACCTCGCGATGGCCGCGGTGATGAATGCCGTCTGGGATCTCGCCGCGCGGGTTGCCGGGAAGCCGCTGTGGCGCTTGCTTTCCGACATGACGCCGGACGAACTCGTGGATACCCTTGACTTGAGCTACCTGAGTGACGCCCTGACTCGGCAAGAGGCGATCGACATGCTGACCGAAAGCATGCCCCGCCGGTCCGAGCGCATCGCCGACATGGAGCGCACCGGCTACCCCTGCTACACCACCTCGGCGGGTTGGCTGGGGTACTCCGACGACAAACTGCGAGAACTCGCGGCGCTGGCAATCGCCGATGGGTATCGGCACGTCAAGCTGAAGGTTGGTGCCAGCCTCGAGGACGACATCCGCCGCTGCAAGATCGCGCGGGAGGTCATCGGATGGGATGCCCACCTGATGATCGACGCCAATCAGGTGTGGGACGTTCCCGAGGCCATCGAGTGGGTCGAGGCACTGGCCGAGTTCAGGCCGTTGTGGATCGAGGAACCCACCAGCCCGGACGACATCCTGGGGCACGCAGCCATCCGGAGAGCCGTGGCGCCCATCGGAGTCGCCACCGGCGAGCACGGCATGAATCGCGTGCTGTTCAAGCAGCTGTTCCAAGCCGAGGCGATCGACTACTGCCAGCTCGACTCGGCCCGGCTGGCGTCGATCAACGAGATCGTCCCGATCTACCTGATGGCCAAGAAGTTCGGCGTGCCGGTGTGCCCGCACGCCGGCGGGGTGGGCCTGTGCGAACTGGTGCAACACCTGTCCGTCTTCGACTACGTCGCGATCTCCGGGACCACCGATGATCGAGTCACCGAATACGTGGATCACCTGCACGAGCACTTCACCGACCCCTGCCTGGTCGAGCGAGGCGCATACGTCCTGCCGACCGAGGCCGGCTACAGCGCTCGGATGTTCCCGGCTTCGGTCGCCAGATACGCCTATCCCGATGGGGAGTACTGGACCACACGTCACCTCGACGTGGCGGCCGTCCACGGGCAGGACCGATGATCATCGACGCCCATCAACACGTGTGGGACTTGACCCGCGCGCCGTATCCGTGGCTCGGCCCGCACGTGCCCTGCTGGTATCGCACCTTCACGTTCGAGGAACTCGAGCCACACCTCGCCCGCAACGGCGTGGACGCCACGGTGATGGTGCAGTCCGACGATGACGACGGCGACACCGACCTGATGTTCGAGGTCGCCGACGCACACCCCACCATCGTCGCCATCGTCGCCTACCTTCCCCTGGATCGCCCCGAGCAGGCCGCCGCCCGACTGTCCGAACTGCGCCGCGACGACAGGGTCGTCGGCGTCCGTAATCTGGTCCATCACAAGGCCGATCCCGACTGGGTCCTGCGCGCCGACGTCGACGAGGGTCTCACCGCGCTGGAGGACGCCGACGTCACCTTCGACCTGGTGTCGACCCTGCCCCGACACCTGGAGCACGTGCCGACTCTCTCCCGACGACACCCTGGTTTGCGTATCGTCATCGATCACCTCGGCAAACCGCCGATCGGCGAGCGTGAGGTCGAACCATGGTGGTCACTCATTGCCGCCGCGGCCGAGAACCCACTCGTGAGCGCGAAGATCTCCGGCCTCTATCCGGGCGTCGCGGCCGAAACCTGGACGGTCGACGGAATCCGACCCTATGTCGATCGCGCGCTCGAGGTGTTCGGCCCGCGACGACTGATGTACGGCGGAGACTGGCCGATCTCCGTGGCAAGTGGCGGATACGACCAGGTCTTCGCCGGGTTGCAGTCGGCGCTTTCACACCTCGGGGACGATGACGCGGAACAGATCTGGTCTGGGACCGCTCAGCGGACCTACCGGATCGTGCCGGCACGTGTCGAGGCGGCGCGGCGTCATCAGCGGACCCGGGCAGAGCGCTGACCGTGGAACGACCTGTTCAGCCCGGACCCATGGCTGACAGGTCGTTCCTAGGGCATCGTGGGCCAGGTGTCTGACAACCGATAACCGGTCGGATACGGGTCGGCGGGGTCCAGGCCCACCTGACTCAGTTCGGTGATGTAGGCCTGTCCGGCGACGCGGGGTACGACGGCGTCATGGTCGCCCACGGTGGTGAGGCGTTCGATGCGGCTGCTGAACGTCGACCCGATGACCGATTCGTGGATGAACGTCTCTCCGACGTCGATCTGCCCCTTTGCCTTCAGCACGGCCAGCCGCGCGGAAGTGCCGGTGCCGCAGGGGGATCGGTCGAGGCGGCCCGGTGAGACGATGACGGCATTGCGTGCGGTGAGCACGCCGTCGGAATTGCGCGACAACGGCCCCACGATCTCGGCCTGGGTGATGCCGGCGAACTCGGGATGGGTCGGGTGCACCGCCGGGATCTGTTCGGCGGCAGCGCCCTTCAACTTTTGACCGAGGTCGCACAGCTCGCGTGCCTCGTCGGGGGTCAGACCGATGCCGAGTTCGGCGGCATCGGCCAACACGTAGGCCATCCCTCCCCACGCGACGTCCACGGTCAGGGTCGGATGACCGTCGAGTTCCAACGGGACGCCGATCGCGTAGGCGAAGGCGGGCTGGTTCTCGAATTCGACGCTGGTGACCTTCCCGCTCTCGCAGGTGCATCGGATGCGGATCAGTCCGGCGGGGGATTCCAGGACGATGTCGGTGACCGGTTCGGTCATCGGGATCATCCCGGTCTCAAGCAGGGCGGTGGTGACGCACATCGTGTTGCTGCCGGACATGACGGGATACTCGGTCGATTCGGCGATGACGTAACCGAATTGGGCTCGGGGGTCGGTCGCGGGAACGATGTAGTTGACGCAGTGGTGCACACCGCCGCGAGGTTCGTGGAGCAGCAGCTGGCGTAGTTCGTCGCGGTGTTCACGGAAGAACGTCATCTTCTCGAACACCGTCGCTCCGGGGACGTCGCCGATGCCTCCGGTGACCACGTTGTTCACTTCACCGCCGACGTGGCACTTCACCACGTTGACCATTCGACTCCAGCGCATGCGCGGTCCCTCCGGTTCTGCACCGGCGACGTACTCACCGACGCGGTGGCATTCATGATGCGTCAGGCCGGCAGCGGGATGCCCGCTGCCGGCCTGCGCATGGGTGAACTCGACTACTGGAGCGGATCGGTCAGGCGTAGTTGAGGCCGGTCTCGGCGATCAGCTTCGTCAGTTCGTCCTGCTTGTCGGCCGACAGCGGGCCGTAGGGCGCACGGGCGTATCCGAGGTTCACTCCGACGGCCTGCGCGGCGGCCTTGGTGGCCACGGCATAGCCCTCCTTGCCCAGGAAGTCGAACACGTTCCAGAGCCGCTTGAAGAGGGTGAACGCCTCGGCGGTCTTGCCCTCCTTGGCGAGGTCGAAGATCGCGACGCACTCCTTGGGGGCGAAGTTCGGTGCGCCCCAGATGGAGCCGGCGGCGCCGGCACAGAAGGCGGGAAGCACGATGGTGTCCCACCCGACGAAGGTGTCGATGGCGTCGCCGAGATTGAAGATCAGGTCGAAGGCCTGCTCGATGGAGCCGGAGGTGTCCTTGATGTACTTCACCGCGTCGGTGCGCTCGAGAAGTTCGCGGTAGAACGGCCGGTCGAGGTTCATGCCGGTGACGCCGGGCAGGTTGTAGGCGATGACGGGAACGCCGGCGGCCGCACCGACCGTGGCGAAGTATTCGATGACCTCGTGGCGGGTGGGCGCCTCGTAGAACGGCTGGACCAGCAGGACGGCGTCGGCGCCGTCGTCGGCGGCCTGCTTGGACAGGTTGATCGCTTCGGCGGTGCTCGTGGAGCCGGTCTGCGGCGCCACCGGTACGCGTCCGGCGGCCTGATCGATGACGACCTTGTTCACGAACTTGCGCTCGTCGGAGGTCAGGGCGGCGAATTCACCGGTGCTGCCGCCGGGGACCAGTCCGTGCAGGCCGTTGTCGATCAGGAAGTCGACGTGGTGGCGCAGAGCACCTTCGTCGACGGCGCCTGCCTCGGTGAATGGAGTCGAGACGGCAGCGAGGATGCCGCCCAGCTTCTTGCTCATGATGGGTGTCCTTTGGGTGATGGTGCGGCTGGTGGCCGGCGATCTGTCGAGCGAGGCGCTCTGCATCACAGCGTACCGCAGATTGATGATTGTCGACAAGAGGACGATCTACGAAGGGAATTGTTGGTCTAACGCGCCGTAGCCCCGAGGATGCCGATGGTGACGCTGCCACGGTCGGGATCGACACCGTCGAGGAGCGACGATGGCATTCGGAAGACCCGTCCAGGACTCGCGGGCCACGGCATGCGCTTGGTGGCGATCACCGTGCCGAGCTGGGACACGGTGACCGTCGGGAACCGGATCAACTGGTCGCTCCACAGCAGCAACCGCTTTCGGGGCGGGGCCGGGTCGCTCAGCCGGAGCAGGTTGGGTGAGACCCACCGGAAGGGAGCCGTGGCCTGGATGCGGATGCCGATCGGTGGCGCTGCGGCGGTTCCGTTGCACAGATGGGCCTGTACTTGGTCGGCGACGAACGTGCCATCCAGCGCAGCGATGTCCGCGGTGTCCACGGGGTGGCACACGTTTCCGGCGGCGAAGACGCCCTGCCGGCTGGTGCGTAGCGCGGTGTCTACCACGGGTCCCAGCGTGTCGGGGTCCAGGTCGATGTCGGCCGTCCTGGCGAGCTCGTGGTCGGGGATCCAGTCCCCGGTGAAGACGACGGTGTCGCAGTCGATGATCCGGCGGGCGCCGGTGTCGAGGTTCTCCACCTCGACGCCCTGCAGGACGGGCTTGCCGATGATCCGCACGACGCGGGTTCTGGTCGCGACGGGCACCCGGAACGCGGCCCTGCCCCCGATGTTGAACGCGGCGTAGGACTCCGGGGACGGGTACTGCGTGACCATGGCGGCGGTGGAGCATCCCGCGTGGCGCAGGGTCATCACCGCCGACCAGCTGACCAACTCGGCGCCCACCACGACGGCACGCGTGCCGACCTTGCCGTGGTGCAGGTGCACGACGTTCTGCAGCTGACCGGTGGTGTACACCCCGGATGGGCGGTCCCCGGGGATCAGTCGTGCTGGGCGTGGACGTTCACGGGCGCCGGTGGCCATGATGACCGCGCCTGGCCGAACCCGCAGCAGGCCGTCGGGGGTCGTGACGTCGAGGCCGTTGTCGAGGTTGATCGCGGTCACCATCGCCTCGGTGAGGATCTCCGCACCGGCGGCGCGGGCCTGCCGCACCAGCCGCTGCGCGTAGGTCGGGCCGCTGATGAACGTTCGCATGTCGCGGATGCCGTACCCGAGGTGGTCGCAGTGGCGGGGGATGCCGCCCGGAGTGGATTCGCGATCCAGGACCAGCACCCGGCGGTGGTGTGTGCCCGCCAGTCGGGCGGCGGCGGCCAGACCGGCTGGCCCAGCGCCGATGATGGCCACGTCGGCGGGCCGCGCGGTGCGCCTCGTCGTGGGACCAGTCATCGGACGGTCTCTCTTGGTCGGGTCGGCGTCACGACGCGGGAGCAGGGATGGGCCGCCACGGCGGCGTTGATCTCCGCGCCGCAGAAGAACCCTTGACAGCGACCGTTCATGGCGCGGGTACGGCGGCGCAAACCTTCCAGGCCGGCGGGCGGGATGAGCGAGTCGTACGCATCGCGAATCTCGCCGGCGGTGACCCGTTCGCAGAAGCAGACCACCCTTCCGTAGGCAGGGTCCGAGGCGATGAGGTCGGCGTCCTGATAGGGCCGGGTGAACGCCTCGCCGATATTGGGCATCCGTGGCGGTTCGGGCAGGTCGGCGCGGGCGTCGGGTAGCGCGTTCGCACCGAGCAGCAGGTCGTGGAGATATTCCGCGACGGCCATGCCGGACGTCAGTCCGGTCGAGCGGATGCCGCCGACGAGCACGTAGCGCTGCGCGGTGTCGACTTCCATCAGGTAGTCGCCGTAGTCCGTGGCTGCCCGCAGTCCGGCGTAGGTGGCGGTGATCTCCTCGTTCAGCAGGCGCGGCATCAGCTCGGCGCCCTTGCCGAGCAGGAAGTCGAATCCCGCTTCCGACGTCGCGGTCGCCGAGCGGTCGTCGAGGTCCTCGGCCGTCGGACCCAACATGACGTTGCCGTAGATGGTGGGGCTGACCAGGACCCCCTTGCCCCGCGAGGTGGGAACGGGCAACACGATCTTGTCGATCAGGGGGCGGGCGAGCTTGTCGTAGACGAGCAGTTCACCGCGGCGTGGGGTGACGTGGAATCGGTCGTAGCCGAAGGCCTGGTCCAGGTGGTCCGCGCCGAGACCAGCGGCGTTGACCACCCAGCGGGTGGAGACGTCGCCTTGGCTGGTGTGCAGGATCGTGCGGTCGGCGTCAACGGTGACGGTTTGGGCGCGGGTTCCGGTGTGCAGGACGGCGCCGCGCCCGACGGCGTCGGTGGCCAGCGCGAGGTTGGTGGTCCAGGTGCAGATGATCGCTTCGTCCGGCACCGTCAGGCCGCCGAGTGCACCCGGGCCGAGGGCCGGTACCTGGCGGTAGACCTCGGTGGCGTCGACGATCTCGCAGCGGTGGTATCCGTTGTCGGCGGCCTTGGTCTGCAGGCTGGGCAGGGCGGCCAGTTCCTCGTCGTTCCAGGCGACGAGCAATGCTCCGGTGCGTTCGACCGGGATGCCGGTCTGGGCGGCGTACTCGCCGAGCAGGGTGTAGCCGCGGGCGACCAGCCGCGATTCCAGTGTTCCGGGCTTGGCGTCGAACCCCGTGTGCAAGATGGCGGTATTGGCCTTGCTCGTCCCGTCGCCGACGTCGTCGCGGGCCTCGACAAGGGCAACCAGGTGCCGAAAGCCGGTCAACATTCGCGCGATCGCCGAGCCGACGATCCCGGCGCCGAGCACCACGAAGTCGTACTCGGTGGGGGTGGCGGTGTCAGTCACGGGTGTTCCGCATCTTTCTCCTCGGGCAGCGTGGCCGTGACCGCGGCCCGCCAGTGGTGTCGGAAGTCCGCGGCGCGGTCAGCGGACCAGTGGGGGCGGTAGGTGGTGGCGGCGGTCCAGTCGTCGACCGCGTCGCTGGGGCTCAGGCTCGGATCGGTCGCCATTCGGGCGCAGGCCGCCGCGCCGAGTGCGGTGGCGTGCGGTGAGGGGTAGACCTCGACGGGGACTTGGGTGAGGTCGGCGACGGCTTGCATGAGTCGCCGGGACCGGGTGAGTCCACCGTCCACGCGCAGCGCGTGCAGAGGTGCCGCCACATCGCCCTCGACGGCACTGACCAGCTCGGCGGTTTGCGCGGCGAGGCCTTCGAGGACGGCGGCGACCAGATGGGAGCGATCGGTGGACAGGGTCATCCCGGTGAATGATGCGGCGGCGTCCGGGCGCCACCAGGGCGCGGCCAGGCCGGCCAAGGCCGGCACGAACAGGATGCCGCGGGAGTCGTCTGCCGCGACGAGGTCGAGGTCGCCCGGGGCGGCGATCAGTCCGAGGTCCTGTATCCAGCGGATCGCCGAGGCGGCGGTGTAGCACTGACCGTCGACGCAGTACGCCATGGCCTTTCGCAGATCCCACGCCAGTGAGCAGGTCAGCCCGGTGGTGGGCCGTACGCCCGTGCTCCCGACGTTGGCCAGGAGGAACACCCCGGTGCCGAACGTGCACTTCGCAGTGCCCGGGGTCAGACAGCGTTGCGCGAGGAGGGCGGCCTGCTGGTCGACGATCAAGCCGCCCACCCGAGCGGTGGTGCCGAAGGCGTGGGTCTCCCCGACGATCGCGTCGTTGGCGACGATGTCCGGTAGGCGCTCGTTGGTCAGCTCGAAGAGGTCCAGCAGTTGCCGGTCCCATGTCATGGTGTCGAGATCGGTGAGAAGGGAACGACTGGCGGTAGCGGCGTCGGTGACGAACTCGCCGGTGAGTTGGTGCACCAACCAGGCGTCACTGGTGGTGACGACACCATCGGTCGAGCCGTGATGACGCAGCCAGCTCATCTTGGGGGCGGAGAAATAGCAGTCCAGGACGAGCCCGGTGCGTTGGGCCACCCACTCGTTATCCCCGGACTTGCTGCGGCAGAACGCTTCTGCCCGTCTGTCCTGCCACACCACCGCGGGGCTGAGGGGCGCCCCCGTGTCGGGATCCCACACCAACACCGTCTCGCCCTGATTCGCGAGCGAAACCGTCGTGACCGGTCGACCCGCTGCGGCGATGGCCCGGTGCCCGGCGGCGAGGACGGAGGACAGCAATTGCGCTGGGTCCTGCTCGACGCCACCGCCATCGAGGTAGGTGGGCCGGACGGCTTCCTCGCCGATGCCGAGCACCGCGCCATCGTCGGAGACGACGATGGCCTTGGTGCCCGACGTGCCCTGGTCGATCGCCAAGACGGTCATGGTCGTCTCCCTTCGTGGTGAGGTCGTCGACGCGCCAGACGTCGACGTCTCCGTCGATGATCGCGACCACCCAGCACACCCCGTCGCGCGGGGGTGCGGTCATGACAGACTGAGGATCACTTGCTTGGCGCGGGTGAATTCCTCGAGACCCGCGCTGCCACCCTCCTTGCCGTAGCCGGATCCCTTGAAGCCGCCGAGGGGTCCCTCGGGGCCGACGGCCATGTGGTTGTTGACCCATACGACGCCGCACTGGATGGCGTTGACGTTGCGCAGTGCGCGTCCGATGTCACGGGTCCAGACCGAGGCGGCGAGGCCCTGCTCGACGGCGTTGGCCTTGCCGAGTGCGTCGGCCTCATCGGTGAAGGTCTGCACGGTGGCCACCGGCCCGAAGATCTCCTGCTGTACGAGGTCGTCGTGCTGCTCCACGCCGGTGATCAAGGTCGGCTCGTAGAAGAAGCCGGGTCGGTCCACGACGTGCCCGCCGGTGACGATCTCAGCGCGGTCGGTCCGACCGCCGACGAGTCCTACGACGCGGTCCAACTGGGTCTGCGAGATCAGCGGCCCGAGCACCGTCGCCTCGTCGCTGGCGTCACCGACCCTCACCGCTGCCAGACTGGCGGCCATGGCTTCGACGAAGCGGTCGTGGATCTTCTCGCTGACCAGCATGCGGGTGGCGGACATGCATTCCTGGCCGGCGTTGAACAGCACGCCATTGGTCAGGATCGGCAGCGCGGCCGCCAGATCGACGTCGTCATAGATGATGACCGGTGCGTTCCCGCCCAGTTCCAGGACCAGGCGCTTGGGTGCGCCGCCAGCGGCTTGGGCGATGTGGCGACCGGCCGCGGTGGAACCGGTGAAGGAGACCAGGTCGACCTGCGGGTGCCGCACCAATGCGTCACCGATGGTCCCCCCGGTTCCGTGCACCACGTTCAACACGCCAGGTGGCAGGATTTGCTGGGCCAGTTCGGCGAACCGGGTGGTGGCCAACGGCGTGAGTTCTGCGGGCTTGATGACGACGGTATTGCCCGCGGCCAGCGCCGGTCCTAACTTCCAAATCGCTTGCCACAGTGGAAAATTCCACGGCGTTATGCCGAGTACCACACCGAGGGGCTCTCGTCGGACGTAGCTGGTATTGCCCTCTGTGAAGTCTCCGGCGGCTTGGGCAGAGAGCACCCGGCCCGCACCGGCGAAGTGGCGCAACGCGGCCACCATGCCCGGCAGTTCGTCGCCCCGCGCGACGGTCGTGGGCTTGCCGGCGTCGATGGTCTCCAGGCGGGCCAGCTCGTCGATGTTGTCTTCGAGCAGGTCGACCAGCTCGTGGAGCAACGTCGAGCGGGTACCGGGCGTCGTGGCGGCCCACTCGGGGAATGCCGAGCGGGCGGCCTCGACTGCGGCGTCGCCGTCCCCGGTGCTCGATTCGGTGAGTTCGGCGACGATCTCACCTGTGGACGGGTTGAGGATCTGACGGGTGTGATCCGATGATCCCGCGACCGCCTTGCCGTCGATGACGTTGGTGACGGTGGCTGGTGATGTCATGTCGAATCCCTTTCGAGGCGAAGTGATGTGCGGATCGAGTACCGGTTACAGGTGTCCGGCTTGGGTGTCTATGGATTTTCCGCGCCTGCTCTTGGGAATGGTCATGTAGATGACTGCACCGGCGGCGATGACGGCGAGCATGCCCAGGCCGACGTGGATCGGGTCGCTGTAGACCAGCAGCGCACACAGGACGACCGACCAGGCGATGGCGAGCAGGAAGATGACCGGGCTGACAGTGCCGTAGTGCCACCGGGTCGCGGGCAGTTTCTTCTTCAGGAGGGCGTACAGCCCGACGGTGACGACGACACCGTAGGCCAGGCCCCACGCCAGGGCGGTCATGGCGGCGAGCACCGACAGCAGCGAGGACCAGAATGCGAAGACCACCGAGATGGCGAAGATGGTCAGCGTCGCGTTGATCGGAATGCGTTGCTTGCTGACCTTGCGCATCCACGAGGCGGCCGGGATCTGGCCGTCGCGGGCCTGTGACCACAGCACCCGAATTCCGGTCAACTGCAACATCACCACTGCCGCGAACAGCGCGACGATGGCGACGGCTTCGAAGACGTTGGCGAACGTCGAGCCGACTGCGGTGTCGAGGATGTCCTTGACGGGCAGGTCGCTTTCCATGATGGCGGGCACGTTCTGGATGGCCAGCACGAGCAGGCCGATCATCACCACTCCGACGACGTAGGAGGAGACGTTGGCCAGTACCGAAGCCAGCGGCGCCTTCAGCGCGGCGTCCTTGGTCTCCTCGGAGGCGTTGCCGGTGGCATCGAACGAGGAGATGGCGTAGGCGGGCAGGATCATCGCGAACAGGAACGGCACGAACCAGTTGCCTCCCGTCGCCGTGCCTCCCGAGTCTGACAGGATCGACAGCGGCTGGGTGGGGTGTTTGACGATGAGTAGCACGCCGATCAGCCCGACGACGCAGATCACCTCGGCGACGACACCGATGTTGTTGAGGATCGCGGCGAACTTGACGCCGGCGACGTTGATGACGGTGGCGAGCACGATCAGCCCGAGTGTCCACGGCAGTGCGTCGGCCGCGCCGTCGAAGGTGACGCCGAACCAGCCGGCGATGAACGGCGCGATGCTGACCGAACAGGCCGTGACCGCGACGGTGTGCGCGATCAGCAGCCACCATCCCGTCTGCCACGCCAGCCACGGCTTGCCGGTGATCCGGCCGGTGATCTGGTAGACCCCCCCGGCCAGGGGATAGGCCGAGACGAGCATGGCGACGGCCAGTCCGACGGTGAACACCTGCAGGGCACCGCCGACGAGAAACGACCAGAACGCGGCCGGGCCGAAGAAGCCGAGGCCGACGATCAGGGTGGTGAAGATTCCCGAGGCGATGGCGATCGAGGTGAACTGCACGCCGAAGGCCGAGAACAGGCCCAATGTGCGGCTGAGTTCCTGCTTGTAGCCGAGCTTTTCCAGGTAGGCCGTGTCGGCGTCCGCGGTCTCGGCCGCGGTCGGTTCCGCGGCGGGGGCGGTGTTCGTCGGCGGCGCCGTCTGTCGACGCTTCGACAGCCGCGGTTCGTCGGGCGTGATCGCCATGGTGACCTCATTTGATGTGTTGGGCGTTTCAGTCGGCGCCGAAACGAAGGACGGGTGGAGTGGATGTTTTGTTCTACTGTCGACAATCTACATGCCATCGGGCTGTGATGGCAATCACCAATCGTTGGCGCTGGAGTGGTTGACCGCTGACTGCGTCGTACCCGACGTCGGTCAGCCGCGCCAGTGCCGCCGGGCCGGTGACGTCCGGCGCGTCATGGGATGACGGACCACGAGGAAGTCGACGTCGTCACGCATCCGCGGGTTTGGCCGCTTCGGCCTGCACCTCGGCCGGCGAGGGACTGTGGACGTGCACGGCGATCTCCTTGGTGATCTCGTCGAGGTCGCCGCGGTCGATGACGGCGAGGAGCCGCTCGTGTTCGGCCACCATGTCGTGCAGGTCGGAGAAGGCGCGATGGTCGGCGGAGAAGAACATCTGCAACTGGGCCTCCCAGCTCTTCCAGAGGTCCAACAACAGCTTGTGCTCGGCGAGCTCGTAGAAGGCACGGTGAAACGCCATGTGGGCATCGATCGTCGCGGTGGCGTCATTGTTGTCGGCGCCGATGGCCATGTCCTCCAACGCCCTGGTCACCTTGATGCGCCGCACCTCGGTCAGACGGGGAATCGCCAGTTCGATGGCGAACGGCTCCAGGCGCTTTCGCAGGCTGGCGATCTCCGACATGCCGATCGCGCTGACCTCTGCGACGAATGCGCCGCGGTACGGATACTTCACCACCAAGCCCTCGTCGGCCAGGATGCCCAGCGCTTCGCGTAGCGGTGCCCGACTCACCCCGAGGTCGACCGACAGCGGCGTCTCGCGCAGCTGGCTTCCCGGCGGGAGGGTGCCGTCGAGGATGGCCTCGCGCAACTTGTGAGCCACCGAACCGGGCGTGGTGCGTTGTTCGATGCGCCCGAGCGAGACGTCCTTGCTGGGCGTGCTCAGCGTGGCTGCGAACGGGCCTGCCGCTTGATCTGTCACGGAGGTTCCTTTCCCGAGCTGCCGGCGGATGAACACCCCGACGGTGAGTGACTAATTGTCGACAATAGCCGAGGAATCCGAGTGCAGGGATACTCCGCTGCGGTGTGCCGCGTCGACGTCAGCCGAAGTGCGGATCACCCGTGGTCGCAGTGCCCAGCGACGATCGAGGGTTGATCGGTGGTGTCAACCACGCGTCATCGCTGATGAGCCGAATCTCGCCGGTCTCGATCGATTCGATCCACCGCGCCATCCGTCGACGGAGTGCAGCGAACACCGGCTCGCCTACTCGCCGGCCGCGGATACGTAGATGTGGCCGCGTTCGAGGACCGGATCCAGTATCCCGGTGTCGAGTTCGTTGGCGGCATCCTCGAGCCCGGCGGTGTCGCGGTGTTGGCCGGGGTAGCCGATCAGTGCCATGACTTGCGGCGTCATGAAGTAGGCGCCGGCGACGATCGCCGACAACGGATCGAAGGTGGCCTTGTCGGTGGACCACAGGTGCTTGAGTGCTGCCCAGAGATCCGCATCGAAGACCTCGGCCAACGAGGTGAGCGCGGCGGTCACGGACTCGAAGACGTCCCCGCGCGCCGCCAGTGCCAGGTCGAGGTACGTGAGGTAGTTCTCGGCGTCGCTGGCCTTGGGATTGGGTCCGGCGGCGGGAATGAGGGCGTCGGCGATCCGCAGCAACGTCGCGAGTTCGGCCTCGGTCAGTTGACGCGGCGGCCGCGTGTCGCGGACCGGGACGGACAGGCGTCGGTTCGTCGCTCGGGTGCGGGGGACGGAGGTCATGACGTGGCCTTTCCTGCAGTGACGTTCTCCACGACCTTCTTGCCCACCCTCAACGCCAACGCGCTGATGGTGCATGTCGGGTTGGCCGAGCCGGAGGTGACGAAGATGCTGCCGTCGGCGATGTAGAGGTTGTCCACGTCGTGCGCCTTGCCGAAGGAGTCCACGACCGAGGTGGCGGGATCATCGCCCATCCGGGCGGTGCCGAGCAGGTGCCCGGGCTGATCCACCCACAACTCGGTGGTGAAGATGCGGGTGGCGCCAGCTGCCTCGTGCGCCTCCACCAGTCGGTCGACGGTGAACTTCAGGATCTTGCGGGTGTTCTCGCTGACGGTGTACTCGACCTTCGGGGCGGGCAGCCCGTCGGCGTCGACTTGGTCGGGGGACAAGGTGACCCGGTTGCTGGGATCGGGCAGATCCTCGGTGTTGGCCGCCCAGAGGATGCCGTTGGACGAGGCCCGTGCGACGTCGTGGATCGGTGCGCCCCACAAGTCGTCGAAGTCCAGTTCTCGATGTGCCTCGATGGTGTTGAGCGGCCCGGGGGTGGGCAAGGCGTGTAGCTTCGCGCCGCGGACGAATCCACGGGACTTGTCGGTCTCGTAGAACTCCATGGAGTGGATCAGTTGCCCGGCCGGGCCCCGCCAGCTCTGGAGGTTCTCTTCGTAGTATCCGACTGCGCTGCAGTTGGGGTGCAGCATGAGGTTGCGTCCCACCAGTCCCGACGAGTTGGCCAACCCGTCGGGGTGGTGCTCGTCGGCGGAGAGCAGCAGCAGCCTAGGCGTGCCGATACCGTTGGCGCACAACACCACTGATCGGGCCGGCTGGAATCGAACGTTGCCGTCGCGGTCGATCCACTCGGCTCCGGTGGCACGGCCGTCCGCGTCGGTGCGGATTTTGCTCACCCGGGCTCCGGTGATGATCTGAGCGCCGGCCTTCTGGGCCTGGGGCATGTAGATCAAGTCGAAGGACGCCTTGGCGCCCTGCGGACACCCCCACTCGCACACCCCCCACCTTCCGCATTGCTCGAGGGTCTTGTGCTTCTGGCTGGCGATGGCGTTGGTGCCCGGCCACCAGTGCCAACCGAGCTTGTTCGCCGCTTCGGCGGCCTTCACCCCGGGCTTGCCCAACGGGTTGGGAGGTAGGGGGTAGTCCAGTCCGTCGGGGTATGCGGTGTCGCCGCCGACGCCGGACACGCCGATGAACTCGTCGACCTCGTCGTGGTAGGGCTTGAGGTCTTCGTAGCTGATCGGCCAGTCGTCCGCGACGCCGTCGAGAGTCTTGACCCGGAAGTCCGACGGCAACAGCCGCGGCCATTCGGCGCCGTAGTAGATGGAGCTGCCGCCGACCGCGTTGAACATCACGGGCCACATGTCGGAGTCGGTCACGTCCACGGGGTAGTCCGAGGGCAGGGCACGAACGTTCGGATCGTGGGCCCAGTCATGCTGAATGAGCAGCTCCCACTCCGGATGGTTGGCGGGGAAGTCGCTGGGGTTGACCCAGTCGCCCTGCTCGAGGCAGATGACGCTCAGGCCGGCTACGGCGGCGGTATGGGTCACCACCGCACCGGAGGGTCCGGCGCCGATGACCAAGACGTCGACGGTCGGTGCGTCGGTGTCGCTGTTGGTGGATGTCACTGCTCGAGTCCTCGTTCCTCTCGGGCCCGGGCGACGGGTCGGTCGTGCGGGGTGATGTCGGGGGTGATGTCAATGGTGCTCCGCCGAAGCAGGTTTCGTCGGATGATCGGGACGTGCCGCCGCGGCGGTGTCAGGCTCCGGCGAGGACGCCGCCGTCGACGACGAATGCGGTGCCGGTGATGGCGGTCGAGTGATCCGACAGCAGGAACGCCACCGAATGCGCGATCTCCAGGGGCAGGATGGCGCGTCCGATCGGCTGGAAGTCGGGGAGCCCGGCTTCGAGCTCCTCGCGGCCGCCGAGAGCGGTGTAGTGCGGAACGTTCAGCGGGGTGTCGACGAATCCAGGGCACAGGGTGTTGGCCCGGATGCCGTGCGCGCCGAAGTCCAGCGCGATGGCCTTGGTCAGCGTCAACACCGCGCCCTTGCTGGCGGTGTAGGTGGTGAGCAGCTTCTCCGCGCCGATCGAGTTGATCGAACCGAAGTTCACGATGGATCCGCCGCCGCCCTTCAGCAGCTCCGGGATGGCATACTTCGAGCCCAGGAACACGCCCTTGACGTTCACGTCGAAGGTCTTCTGGAAGTCCTCGACCGAGGCATCCAGGATCGTCCCCGGAATGAGCACTCCGGCGTTGTTGACGATCCCGTCGAGCTTGCCGAAGGTCGCCACGGTGAAGGAGATGAGGTCTTCGACCTGCTGCTCGTCGGTGACGTCGACGACCCGGGCGACGAGATCGTCGTCATCGACCTTGAGCTCGGGCAACGACGACTCCGAGTGCACGGTGGCGACCACCTGTGCACCTTCGTCGAGCAGGTGCAGTGCCGTCGCCAAGCCGATTCCTCCGCCGGCGCCGGTGACGATGATGGTCTTTCCCGCCAGCAAGTTGCCCATGGTGATGTCCTCGCTTCTGTGTTCGCGTTGTGAACTGATTGTTTTATTGTCGACAAGTAGTCAATGCAGTCTGGCGGGGAAAGTCGTCGTCGTCAAGGGGTGTCGGTGATCGCCGCTGCGTCAGGGGTTCGATTCCGTCTGCCAACGCTTCTCGATGCCCGCCATCTTCCAATAGACGACGGCACACAGCCAGGTCACCACGAACAACCCCACGATGAGGAAACCGGCGTTGTTCAGATCGATGTCACTGATCCAACTCGTCACCGGATCGACCAGGCCAAGATCGTCGTGCAGAACCGAGATCAGCTCGATCGTTCCGATGAGCAACGCGACCGCAACGGACAATCCGGTGATGGACAGGTTGTAGTAGATCTTGCGGATGGGGCTTGCGAACGCCCAGTCGTACGCCACGGTCATGAACAACCCGTCTGCGGTGTCCATCAGGCTCATTCCCGCCGCGAACAGCACGGGAAGGACGAGCACCGCATACCAGGGCAACCCCGCGGCGGCGCCCGTTCCCGCCAATGCCAGAAGAGCGACTTCGGTGGCCGTGTCGAACCCGAGCCCGAACAGAATCCCCACGGGATACATCTGGCCGGGCCGCGTGATGCGTTGCATGATCGGTCGCAGGGCCCGGGTCAGGAACCCCCGCTTGTCGAGGGCGTCCTCGAGTTCCCGTTCGCTGAACCGACCCTTGCGGAGTCCGGTGAACACCCGCCAAATGCCCATTAGTGCAACGAGATTGATGATCCCGATCAGCCAGAGGAAACCTCCCGAGGCCACCGTTCCTGCCAGTCCAAGTGCGTGTTTGGCCGGCGAATCGTCGGTGAGCAACGAACTGACCGCGCGTGTTCCGGCGACCACTAGCACCGCCATCACCAGCACCATCGTCGAGTGCCCCATGGCAAACCAAAAGCCGACCGACTTGGGTTTCCCACCGTCTGCCATCAGTTTTCGGGTGGTGTTGTCGATGGCGGCGATGTGGTCGGCGTCGAACGCGTGCCGAAGACCGAAGGTGTACGCCGTGACGCCGAGTCCGACACCGAAGACTTGGGTTCCCACGTGATACTGGTGTGGTGCCACGATGAGGATCAACGCACCGAAACCGACGACGTGCAGGGCCGCGATGACCAGTGCCAGCCCGCCCAACTGGAGCGCATGACGTCGGCTCCGGCAGACGGCGAGGTGACGACGAGCCGGCGGTACGACAGAGGGTGAATCGTGCACGAGTCGAGCCCGTCCTTTCGGGGAGGCGCGCCCCATCGTGGGTTCACGAGCAACGGGTCTGGCTCCCTGCGTGGTCGGCCATGTGGCTACCCGCAAGTTACAGTGGCGCGACCGCACCGGACTTGCACCGGCTTCCGTATTGCTCACGATGAACTGGGTCAATCTACCTTGCTCAGCCCTCCAATCGGCGTGAAGCACACCACATTCCAAGGCAGATCGGGCGGCCGGCTCGGGGCGGCCGGAGTCGGGAGGACGTCTGAGACGAAACCATCTTCAGGTCCGCGGCTTCCTCCGTTTCGGGGCGGCGGCGGTCGTTCCGCGGACCACCAGGCTCGGCGGCACGACGAGGTCGACGGCGTCGTCGACTTCCTGGTCGCCGTCGAGTCTCGCGACGACATGCGCGACGGCGGTCCGCGTGAGGTCGGCGGTGTCCTGCCGGATCGTGGTGAGGTCGATGTGCGCGAGTCGTGCGAGCGGGCTGTCGTCGAACCCGACCACTGACATTCGTCCCGGTACGTCGATCCCTTCCCGGACGAGCACGTCCAGGACGCCGAGCGCGCATCGGTCGTTGAAGGCGAAGACGGCCGTGGGCGGGGACTCACCGCAGTCGAGCAGGGCTCTGGCCGCATCGGCGCCCTCGCGCTCGGTCAGGCCGCCGGCACGGATCGTCGGTGCCAAGCCGGCGGCGCGCATGGCCGCCGCGTAGCCCCGTCGCCGCTCGGCGGCACCGGCTACGCGCCCTCCGTCGAGATAGGCGATGCGTTGATGGCCCAGGGCCCGCAGGTGTTCGACCGCCAGCGCGGCGCCCGCCGTGTCGTCGCTACGGACCGCGTCGACGCCGTGGATGCGCCGGGCGACCGCGACGACGGGCAGTCTCGACGCCACCGTCGCGAGCGCACCCGCCGAGGACTGCGCACCCAACAGAACCAAGGCTTCGCACCGGTCGTCGATCAAGGTGTCCAGTGCCCGACGCTCGTCGTGATGTTCGGTGACGGCGCTCAACAACACGTCGTAACCACGTTCGTCGGCGGCGGAGTACAGGCCGTCGACGAGTTCGGCGTGAAATTCCTGAGCGGCGATGAAGGTGGCCCCCAACAGCTTGGTGCGCTGCTGGCGCAGTCGGCGTGCACCGGGATTTGGCCGGTAGCCGATCTCCTCGGCCGCAGTGCGGACCCGCCGGCGGGTGGCCTCGCTGGCGCCCGCCACGTCGCGCATGACGATGGACACCAGCGCCACGGAGACGCCCGCCCGTGCCGCGACGTCGTGCAAGGTCGGCCGGTGCACCACGGATGCCAGCCTAGAACGTTTCAGGCCGACGTTGACGACGAGCGAACCGCCGACTTTACTGACGGTAGTAGAACGTTCTAGTCCATGACGTAGCGTTCCGACGCCCGGCCGACCGCAGGAGTACCAGGATGAGCGATTTCGAATTGGCGGTGTGCGCCGAAATGGTGTTCCGTGACCTGCCCATCGAAGCGCGCGTCCGCCGCATCCACGAACTCGGATTTGCCGCGGAAATCTGGAGCTGGCATGACAAGGACCTCGACGCCCTCGCCGCGACGGGCGCCACGTTCACCTCCATGACGGGTTACCTGCACGGCGACCTGATCGATCCGGAATCCGCCGACGAGGTGGTGCGCACCGCTGCGTTGAGCATCAACGCCGCCGAAACACTCGGCGTGAGGAGGCTCAACCTGCACACCGCCGAACTGGTCGACGGACTGCCCGCCCGACCCCGCGCGCGCGCCACCGGCGCGATGTGGGCCAGCGCCCTGCGGACGCTCGCACGGATCGGCGATCTCGGCGCGGCGTCGGGCGTCACGTTCTGCCTCGAGAACCTGAACACCATCGTCGATCACCCCGGCGTGCCGCTGGCCCGCGCGAAGGACACGCTGGCGCTGGTCGAAGGCGTCGGACACCCGAACGTCAAGATGATGCTCGACCTCTACCACGCGCAAATCGGCGAGGGGAATCTGATCGAACTGATCCGTCGAAGCGGCGACGCGATCGGCGAAGTCCAAGTGGCGGACGTACCAGGCCGCTGCGAACCTGGAACTGGCGAAATCAACTACCCGGCAATCGCGCAGGCCCTGCGGGACGTTGGTTTCCGCGGAACGATCGGCCTGGAAGCGTGGAACTCCGCAGACACCGAAATGGCGCTGCACGCCTTCCGTTCCGCGTTCGCGGCGCCGAGCGCAAACGCGCCGTCCCGGTGACCCCGACCGACGCAGCGGTGGCCAACCGGGGGGCGACCTTCGGGCCGGGTTTGGTGTGCCGCCTCAGGGTACCGCGCGGGAACGGATCGGAGGTCGGCGTGGCGGCACATGCGGGCGAGAAGGCGCAGAAGACCGGAGAGTTCCACTGCGCGAAGTGCAGTGAGAAGGTCTCGGTGAAGGAAGGGCACCGGATACCCAAGTGCCCGAACGGACACACCGAGTTCAAGACCAGGACCAACGAGCCGGGCAACACGTCCTGACGGCGGGCGGTCAGCCGGTGCGGTGTCCCCAGCGCGTCGGGGTCCGAAGCGAAGTCGTCAGGTCCCACACGCGCGAGCGATGATCGGTCACGGCGCGGTCCACCGGCGGCTCGACGTCGGGCTCGTGGTCCGCGGCAGCGGCCCCGCCCTGCCGGCCGAGGACGACGTACCCGCATGCTTCGATGGCGATCCGGTGGCACTCCGTCAACGCCTCGCGGCGGGGATGGTCTGGGACCGAGCTGCTGGGTTCGACACTCATGGGAGATCGCTCCGAGTCGACGAGAAGTGCCTCGCGGTTGGCGACATCGGAGGCCACACAACCGCATCGGGGCTGTGCGCTCAACCGAAGCGTGGAATCCCGATGTTAACGCGGAATCACGGCGCGCACCACCTCATCGGGGCCATCAATTTATTGTCGGTCGCGTTGAATACATTGGCGAGCAGCCCTTTTCGTGGCGGGCATCGCCACGCCGTGGCGCCCGTGCCACAGCAAGAACTCCCGGCACTCGAGGTCATCGGGACCGGTCTGAGCGACGTCGGTGAGTGACCCGGGTGCCGGGAGTTCCGTCACGGCGCGCGCACCAGCGCGCCGCTGGTGCGCTCTCACTCAGTAGTTGTTGCAGGTGGTCAACATCTGCCGGAAGACCGGAAGCGCCTGATTCGCGCCCGGATTGTTCTTGATCTGGTTGAGCAGATCAACCCGCTGGTCCGGCGTCGACGCGACGAAGACGCGAATGAACTGCTGATTCGGCGGCGATTGATCAAGGTACTTCGCCGCCATGGGGTTTTCGGCGTGCACGGCAGCCATCGCCTGCTCATAGGTGCACGTGGTGTCCGTCATGGGGCCATAGACAGGATCAGCGGACGCGACCCCAGCTCCTGCAGTTAACGCCAACGTCAAGCCGCCTAGCACGACGGCCCGTTTGGTCGACAACAGTCGAATCATGTGTGGGTTTCCTCCCGCTAACTGGTTGATCACTCTAATCATCGCGGTTCGAGCGCGTGTCGACAATGCGCGAACACGGCCTGAACTACCACTATCGCGCCGGCTTCAAACTCGAGCCAATCGCACTAGCAGTATCGACCGGCGATCCGCCGGTGTTACAGCCGGCCTCCGCCGGCGCCAGGCGATCGGGGGTGCTGCGGTGGCCCGGGCAAACGAGGATCCCCATCGGACTGCCGGCGCGCACGGCATCGACGGCATGGCGTTCGCTGCCGGGCGTCGCCCGCGCCGGGTCGTCGGGCCGCGGCGTGCCGCGTTTGCCCGATCGTGCACGGGTGGACGGATACATGGGGTGAGGCCGGACCTTGCGCGCCGCAGTGCGATTGCGCTCTTTGACCATCGCCGATCGCCGTGGTTCCACATCGGTGCGTTGCAGGGTACCGTTCGTCGCCGCAACCCCCACGAATCCCGTGACGTAAATGTGACGTGAGTTGCGGGCGCGCGACCAACATCCGTACCGTGCGTAACACACGGAGTGCGCGTTGCGATCTCGTATCACGTTGGGAACGGGCAGTCATGGAGGTCGTCGACATGGTTTACTCATCGGGATGGAGCTGCGCTTCACGGGCTCCTCTACCTTTGCGGTCATAGCCGTATAGTTAGCCATGCTTTACGTCTGGCGTGTCGCGCGCATGTGTAGTTGCATGTGCACGCGGATGGCATGGCGCCGGCTCTTGGAACTAGGCGGAGGAGACTTGCGATTTTCGGGGTGCTGAGGCGGCTGTGGATTCCGCTCATCGTGCTGGTGGTCATCGCTGCCGGCGGATTTGCCGTCTCACGTCTGCACGGTATCTTCGGCTCCGACAATCGTCCGACGTATTCCGATACCAACGTTGCCGATAGCAAACCCTTCAATCCGAAGCATCTGACGTACGAGGTCTACGGACCGCCGGGCACGCAGGCGAGCATCAGCTACTTCGACGTCAACGCCGAACCGCAGCACATCAAGGGAGTAAGCCTGCCATGGTCGCTCGACTTTGCGATCACCGAGACGTCGGCCGTGGGGAGCGTCGTGGCGCAGGGCGATAGTGACGGAATCGGCTGCCGGATCCTGGTGGACGGTGTCGTCAAGACCGAGAAGACCTCCAACGAGGTGAATGCCTTCACCTCCTGTCTTCTGAAGTCCGCATGAGCACCAGGCACGTCGACGAGTCCGAAGCCGCGCGGCCTCGGATAGCGCGGACGCTCCACAAGTACGCGGCGCTCGTCGTGTTGGCGTGGTTGGGGATCGCCGTCCTGGTGACCGTCGCCGTCCCGCCGCTGGAAAAGGTCGAACGGGAGCATGCGATCTCGCTGAGCCCGCAGGATGCGCCGTCCGTCCAGGCCATGACGCGGATGGGCGAGATCTTCAAGGAATCGAACTCCGCGAGTGTCGCCGTGCTCGTGCTGGAAGGCGACCAACCCCTCGGCGACGACGCCCACAAGTACTACGACTCCCTCATCCGTCAGCTCAAGGACGACCCGGGTCACATCGAGCACGTCCAGGACTTCTGGGGAGATCCGCTCACCGCAGGCGCCGCCCAGAGCGCCGACGGCAAGGCCGCGTACGTCCAGTTGAACCTCGTCGGCCAAATGGGCCAAGCGCTGGGGAACGAGTCCGTTCAGTCCGTCCAGGACATCGTCAACCGCACGCCGCCACCGGCCGGTGTCAAGGCCTACGTCACCGGCCCGGCGGCCGTGGTCGCCGACATGGGCAAGAGCGGTAACGCCACGGTTCTGCTCATCACCGCGGTGAGCATGGCCGTCATCTTCATCATGTTGCTGCTGGTCTTCCGGTCGGTCGTCACCACGGTCGTGCTGCTGCTGATCGTCGGCGTCCAGTTGCAGGTCGCCAGGGGATTCGTCGCCTTTCTCGGCGACCATGGCGTCGTCGGGCTGACCACTTACGTCGTCAATCTCCTGGTGTCCATCGGCATCGCCGCCGGCACCGACTACGGCATCTTCTTCGCTGGGCGCTATCAAGAGGCGCGCCAAAGCGGAGAAGACAAGGAAACCGCCTTCTACACGACCTACAAGAGTGTCGCCAAGGTCGTGCTGGCGTCCGGTGTCACGATCGCCGGCGCCATCTTCTGCCTGAGCTTCACCCGGCTCCCGTTCTTCCAACCCCTCGGCGTGCCCGGCGCAGTCGGCATCCTGGTGGCCGTTGCGGTGTCGCTGACGCTCATTCCAGCGGTCATGGCGGTGGGCAGCCGCTTCGGTCTGTTCGAACCGAAGCGCGCCATCAAGACCCGGCGCTGGCAGCGGATCGGCACCATGATCGTGCGGTGGCCGGCGCCGATCTTCGCGGCATCTCTTGCCATAGCGCTGATCGGACTGTTGGCACTGCCGAGCTATCAACCCAGCTACAGTGACCAGCGATTCATCCCGCAGAACATCCCCGCCAGTGTCGGATTGACGGCCGCGGCCCGACACTTCCCGCAGTCGCGGATGACGACGCCGGACATTCTGTTCATCGAAGCCGACCACGACATGCGCAACACGTCGGACTTCCTCATCCTGAACAAGCTCGCGAAAGCCGTGTTCGCCGTCCCCGGCGTGGCCGACGTGCAGTCGGTGACGAGGCCGGAGGGCAAACCGCTCGACCACACGTCGATACCCTTCATGTTGAGCATGCAGCAGGCCTCGCAGAAGCTGTTCCTGCCGTTCCAGTCGGACCGCATGGAGGACATGCTCAAGCAGGCCGACGAGATGACCAACACCATCGCGCTGATGCAGCGCATGTACGACATCATGAAACAGATGGTCGACACGACTCAGCGTCTGACCGACCGCACGCACGAACTGCAGCAGATCACGGCAGAGCTGCGGGACCACGTCGCCGACTTCGAGGACTTCTTCCGCCCGCTCCGTGCGTACTTCTACTGGGAGCCGCACTGCTACGACATTCCGCTGTGTTACTCGATCAGATCCATCTTCGACGGGTTGGACGGCATCGACGCGATCACCGACAAGATGGTCGACCTCGTCAAGGACCTCGACGAGCTCGCGGCCCTCTTGCCCCAGATGCTCACCACGTTCCCGCAGATGATCGCGACCATGCAGAGCCAGCGGACCATGATGCTGACGATGCACAGCACCATGTCGGGCATCATGGCCCAGCAGGAGGACTCCAGCCAGAACGCGACCGCCATGGGTAAGGACTTCGACTCGTCCGAGAACGACGATTCCTTCTATCTGCCGCCGGAAGTGTTGAAGAATCCCGACTTCCAACGGGTCATGAAGATCTTCCTGTCACCCGACGGGAAGGCGGCGCGGATGCTGATCACGCAACGGAGTGATCCGGCGACGCCCGAGGGCATGGCGCGGGTCGAGCCGATCAAGGAAGCGGCCGAGGAAGCCCTGAAGGGGACGCCGCTGGAGAGCGCCAAGATCTACCTCGCCGGCACCGCCGCCGGAACCAAGGACTTGGTGGACGGTTCCCGATACGACCTCTTGATCGCGGCGGTCGCGGCACTCTGCCTCATCTTCATCATCATGTTGATCATGACGCGGGCCTTCGTCGCCGCGTTGGTCATCGTCGGAACGGTCGCGTTGTCGCTCGGTGCGTCCTTCGGGCTCTCCGTCCTCGTCTGGCAGTACCTCCTCGGCATCCAGATCCACTGGGTCGTGTTGGCGATGTCGGTGATCGTGCTGTTGGCCGTCGGTTCGGATTACAACTTGCTGTTGGTCTCGCGCATGAAGGAAGAGTTGGGCGCGGGAATCAACACGGGCATGATCCGGGCGATGGGCGGAACCGGCAAGATCGTGACGGCCGCCGGTCTGGTATTCGCGTTCACCATGGGTTCGATGGTGGTCAGCGACCTGTTGAGCATCAGCCAAGTCGGCACCACCATCGGCATGGGTCTGTTGTTCGACACGTTGATCGTGCGAGCGTTCATGACGCCGTCGGTCGCCGTCCTGCTGGGCCGCTGGTTCTGGTGGCCGCAGCGCGTGCGCACCCGGCCCGCGAGCAGCCTCCTGCGGTCGGTGGGTCCCCGTCCGCTGGTGCGGTCCCTGTTGCTGAGGGACTAGCGAAGGCGTATGAGCACCGACCAACCCCGTTCGCCCTTCTTCGCGCGGACGATACGCACGCTGGCGCTACCGATCGTGCTGCTGTGGCTGGCTTTCATCGTGGTGACCAACCTGGCCGCGGTCGGCTGGAGCTGGAAGTCGGCGATCCCGTCGCTCGAGCACGTCGGCGAAGAGCATTCCGTAGCACTGATGCCCCAGGATGCGCCGTCGGTGCAAGCCCTGACGCACATGGGCAAGGTCTTCAAGGAATCCGATTCGGACAGTTCGGCGATGATCGTGCTGGAAGGGGACCAGCCGCTCGGCGAGGATGCCCATCAGTACTACGACCAGATGATCCGCGGGTTGAGGGCCGACCCGGCCCACGTCGAGCACGTGCAGGACCTGTGGGCGGACCGATTCACGTCGTCGAGCGTGCAGAGCCCCGACGGCAAGGCGGCGTACGTCCAGATCAACCTCGCCGGCAACCAGGGCACCACGCTGGGCGACGAGTCCGTGGCGAAGGTCCGCGAGATCGTGAACCGGGTGCCGCCGCCGAACGGGGTGAAGGTCTACGTCACCGGCCAGGCGCCGCTCGCGTCGGACATGCAGCACAGCGGCAACAGCTCGATCCTGAAGATCACGGCGGTCAGCGTCGTCATCATCTTCAGCGTGCTGCTCATGGTGTACCGCTCGGTCGTCACGGTGATCCTGCTGCTGACCATGGTGGGCGTCGAGTTGGCGGCGGCCCGGGGCATCGTCGCGCTTCTCGGCCACCACGACATCCTGGTGTTGTCGACGTTCGGCATCAACATGCTGGTCTTCCTCAGCATCGCGGCCGGAACCGATTACGGCATCTTCTTCTTCGGTCGATATCAGGAGGCCCGCCAGGCCGGTGAGGACCGAAAATCGGCGTACTACACCACCTATCGCGGGGTTGCCCCCGTGGTAATGGCGTCCGGTCTCACGATCGCCGGGGCGATCCTGTGTCTGAGCTTCACCCGGCTGCCCTACTTCCAGACCATGGGCATCTCGTGCGCCATCGGCATGCTCACCGCCGTCGCCGTGGCGGTGACGCTGGTCCCCGCAGGCATTGCCTTGGCGAGTGGATTCGGGCTACTCGAACCCAAGCGCAAACTGAGGGTTCACCGGTGGCGGGGGATCGGCACCGCCGTGGTTCGTTGGCCCGTACCCATTCTGGCGGCGTCGCTCGCTGCCGCCTTCGTGGGACTGCTGGCACTGCCCGGGTACGAGACGAGCTACAACGACCGGCTCTACATTCCCAAGGCCATTCCGGCGAACATGGGATATGAAGCGGCGCAACGCCACTTCTCTCAGACGCGGTTGATGCCGGACATCCTGATGATCGAGTCCGACCGTGACATGCGGAATCCGGCGGACTTCCTGGTGTTGAACAAGGTCGCCAAGGCGGTGTTCAAGGTTCGAGGGATCTCCCGCGTGCAGGGCATCACCCGGCCCGACGGCGCGCCGATCGACCACACCTCGATACCGTTCATGCTCAGTCTGCAGAGCGCAGGCCAGTCCCAGGTGATGAAGTTCCAGTCTGCGCGGATGGACGACATGCTCCAGCAGGCCGACGACCTGACGACGATCATGAACGTGCTGCAGCACCAGTACGAGGTGACCACGGAACTGGTGAACATCACCCACCGCACGAACGCCACTACGCACGAATTGCAGGAGATCACGGACGAGTTGAGAGGAAGCATCGCCATCTTCGACGACTTCTTCCGGCCGCTCCGTAACTACTTCTACTGGGAGCCGCACTGCTACGACATCCCCATCTGCTTCTCGATCCGGTCGATCTTCGATGCTCTCGACGGCACCGACGCGCTCGACGACAAGTTGCAGGAAGTCGTCAAGGAAATGGACATCCTGGACCAGATCACACCGCAGTTGGCCGCGCAGCTTCCCCTCTTCATCGAGAGCATCGCGCGCATCCGAGCCATGTTGCTCACCATGCACAGCACATTCGCGGGGATCTTCTCGCAGATGGACGAGTCGAGTAAGGACTCCACTGCCCTCGGGCAGGCCTTCGACGCCTCCAAGAACGACGATTCCTTCTATCTGCCACCCGAGGTGTTCGACAACCCGGACTTCAAACGCGCGATGAACTCCTTCCTCTCTCCGGACGGGAAGGCGGCGCGATTCATCATCTCGCACAACGGCGATCCCGCGACTCCCGAGGGGATCATGCGCGTGGATCAGATCAAGACGGCGGCCGAGGAGGCTCTCAAGGGAACTCCGCTGGTGGCGGCCAAGGCCTACATGGCCGGTACCGCATCCACGGCGAAGGACTGGCAGGACGGCTCCAAGTACGATCTCCTGATCGCCGGCATCGCCGCCCTGTGCCTGGTGTTCATCATCATGCTGGTGATCACGCGGAGCTTCATCGCCGCCTTGGTGATCGTCGGCACGGTGGCCCTGTCGTTGGGCGCATCATTCGGCCTGTCGGTTCTGGTGTGGCAGTACGTCTTGGGCATCCACCTGCACTGGATGGTGCTGGCGATGTCCGTGATCATCCTCTTGGCGGTCGGCTCGGACTACAACCTGTTGCTGGTTTCCCGGATGAAGGAAGAAGTCGGCGCCGGCATCAACACGGGAATCATCCGCGCCATGGGTGGCACCGGCAAGGTGGTGACGACGGCGGGTGTGGTCTTCGCCTTCACCATGGCGTCGATGGTCGTCAGTGATCTCCAGATCATCGGTCAGATCGGGACCACCATCGCGCTGGGCCTGCTGTTCGACACCCTGATCGTGCGCTCCTTCATGACACCGTCCATCGCCGCGCTGCTCGGACGGTGGTTCTGGTGGCCGCAACGCGTGCGTCCGCGCCCGGCGAGCGCGCTGCTCGAGCCGTTGGGCCCCCGTTGGCTGGTGCGCTCCACGCTGATGCGGTCCGAGGATCGCGACGACGACGACGCGCCGACGACCGAGATTCCGAGACCTCCCGTCGCGTAGCCGCCCAGCGTGACCCTCGACACGGGTAAGTCGAGACGAGTCGTAAGTCACAACCTAATATGTTCAGCATGAGCAAAAGCGGATTCGTTGCCGCGAGTTACCGATGCACCCATCCGGACGCCCGCATCGGCGCGGAGCTTCCCGCGTGACGGTCCACGCCGCCGCGGGCAACGGGGCCGCAGCCCGTCCGCTCCTGCTCTTCGTGTTGGGCATGGGCCGTTCCGGATCGTCCGCGCTGACGCGGGTGCTCTCGCTGTGCGGCGCCGCGCTTCCCGCCGGGATGGTGGGCGCCGACAGCAGCAATCCGCGTGGCTACTGGGAGCCGCGGGCGGCCATCTTGCTGAACCGGGCGATCCTCGATCGCCACGGCAGCGCCTGGTGGGACCCGACTCTGCGCATGGCGGACGAGGCCGAGTTCGACGACGCCGAACGGTCTGCCTGCATCGCCGACATCCGGGCGTACCTCGCCAAGATGCCGACCGCACCGGTCGTCGTCGTCAAGGACCTGAACATCGGTGTGTTGTCCAGCATGTGGTTCGAGGCGGCACGGCAGACGGGCTTCGACGTCGCCGCCGTGATCACGGTGCGGCATCCGCAGGAAGTCACCGCGTCGTTGACGACTGCGGTGCGAGCGGCGCCGGAGCTGTCGAGTGCGTTGTGGCTCAAGGGCAATCTGGTCGCCGAGCGGCACACGCGACAGGTGCCGCGGGTCGTCGTGGAGTATGCGAACCTCCTCGAGGACTGGCGTCGCGAGATCGGCCGAATCTCGGCGGCGCTCGGCGTCGAGCTCGCCCCCGCCGACGAACGCGCGGTCGATGGGTTCCTGGCACCGGATCTACGGCGCAACCGGGATTACGCCCCGGTGATCGACCGCTTCGGCACGGGCTGGATGAGCGAGGTCTACGACATCATGCAGGCGGCGGCACGAGACGAGCCCTTGGACGAGGATGCGCTCGACCGCATCTTCGAGGCGTACCGGGTGAGTGAACGTGATTTCCGGACCGCGTTCGACTGTTCTCGGGGGTACTTCAACAGCGGGCTCAACAAGCTGCTCCGTCCGTCCATCGTGAAACCGATCCTCGAGCTTCGGGCGATCGCGCACCGTCGCAGGGGGACGTGGGCGTAACGCAGTTCAGCACATGTGAACGAATTTGCTCGACCTTTCGGCCGTCGCTGCCGACGGTCGATCCCTTCCAGGTAGGACGGCGGTCGTGCGACGCTCCGCCCGAGGGGTCGATTTGCAGGATTCGCACGGGCCTGACGAGAGCTCTCGAGCGTGGTCTCCGGTAGCCGCTGAATTACCCGGCATACCGCATCGTTCAAACTAATATGTCGCCATGAGCAAACGCCGACGTACAGCTGACACGCGCGCCCGATGTCTCGAGGGCGTCACGGCCAGACCGGTCGCGGCGGTCTGCGCGTGAGCGTCCCGGCCCGGAACGGGTCTGCGCCTCGTCCGGTCCTGCTGTTCGTGTTGGGCATGGGTCGTTCTGGAACGTCTGCGCTGACAAGGGTTCTCGCATTGTCCGGCGCCAGCCTTCCGGCCGGGATGATGGGCGCCGACGGGCACAACCCGCTCGGCTACTGGGAGCCTCGTGCGGCCATCCTGCTCAACGAGGCGATCTTGCGCCGCCACGCCAGCAACTGGTACGACCCGACGTTGCGCCTGCAGGAGGACGGCGAATTCGACGCCGAGGAAAGGGCCGCGTGCATCGACGAGATCAGTGCCTATCTGGGCAAGCTGCCGACCGATCCGCTCGTGGTCATCAAGGACATGAGGATAACGGCGCTGTCCGACGTGTGGTTCGAGGCGACGCGACGGGCCGGGTTCGACGTGGCCGCCGTCATTGCGGTGCGACACCCGCAGGAGGTCATCCCATCTTGCGCGAAGTACGTTCGCATCACGCCGGAACTCGCGAGTGCGCTGTGGCTCAAGTACAACCTGCTGGCCGAAAGGTGCACACGCGGACTGCCGCGGGTCTTCGTCGACTACGGCAACCTGCTTGCGGACTGGCGCCATGAAGTGGTCAGAATGTCAACGGTACTTCCGATCAGTCTCGACGACGCCGATGAAGCGGCGATAGCCGAGTTCCTGACGCCAAACCTCCAGCGCAACCGTGATTCCGGGCCCGTGGTCGAGCGGTTCGGCAATGACTACATGTCGACGGTGTGGAAGGTGGTGCAGGCCGCCGCGGACGACGAGGAATGGGATGCGTCCGAGTTGGATCGCACGTTCGAGTCGTATCGAGCGAGCGAACGCGATTTCCGAATTGCGCTCGACGGCTTCCGAGCGCAGACGAACAGCATGATGCGCCGGGTCTTCAGGCCTTCCGTCGTCAAGCCGTTGCATGCAGCCATCGCGATGGCTCACGGCCGCAAGGGGCCGTGGGCGTAAACCGCGTTTCCGCGACACTGCCGTCGACGAGCCCGCCCGCGAACCACGCCGCCCAACCATTTGCTGAGCGGCGCCGAGCATGCTGCTAGGGTCGCCGAGTCGCCGATTTGATGATCGGCGTCGACGGTGCTCGCGGTGCACGTCCCGGTCACCGTGAACCGCTGCAGACGAACGGGAGGCGACGGCTCTTGTCACAATCCGTGCTCATCACCGGTGGGGCGGGCTTCATTGGTTCCGCGCTGGCGCGCCGTCTCGTCGAGGCCGGTGACGAGGTCGCCGTGATGGACGTGTTGCACCCTCAGGTGCACGCCGCACATCGTCCGATCGACCTCCCGCCCGGCGTGCGTCTGTTCACCGGAGACGTCACCCACGCACCCGACTGGGACGCCGTGCTTCGGCTGTTCCGCCCCGACCAGATCGTGCACCTGGCGGCGGAGACCGGAACGGGTCAGTCACTGACCGAGTCGTCGCGTCACGGCTCGGTGAACGTCGTCGGGACGACCCAGCTCCTCGATGCACTGAGCCGCTCGGGAATCGTGCCCGACCAGCTGGTGCTGGCGTCCTCGAGGGCCGTCTACGGCGAGGGTTCGTGGAAGTGCGGTAGTGCCGTGTTCTATCCGCGGCCCCGCAGTCACGCCCAGCTCGCAGCCGGTGTCTGGGATCCCCAGGGCCCGACTACTGAATCGTCGGTGCCGCTTCCGAGCTGCGCCGGCCGGACGGAGCCCCGGCCGAGCAACGTCTACGCCGCCACGAAGCTCGCTCAGGAGCACCTGATGGCGGCCTGGACCGCCGCTCGTGACACCAATCTCAGCGTGCTACGCCTGCAGAACGTCTTCGGTCCCGGTCAGTCGCTGACGAATTCGTACACGGGAATCGTCGTGCTGTTCGCGCGGCTGGCCCGCGAGCAACGCGCGCTGGAGGTCTACGAGGACGGTCGGATCGTTCGCGACTTCGTCTTCATCGACGACGTCGCCAGCGCGCTGTTCGCCGCGGTGGACCGACCGGTGGTGGGTTCGCGCTGTGTGGACATCGGATCCGGCACGGCAACGACGATCCACGAGCTGGCCCGCAAGATCGCCGGGATGTTCCATGCTCCTGAACCAGTGGTCGTGCCGAAGTTCCGTGACGGCGACGTGCGCGCCGCCAGCTGTGACATCGGGCCGGCGACCGACGAGCTCGACTGGCGTCCGAAGTGGGCGCTCGACGATGGGTTGAATGCACTGATCGAGTGGATCGGCCTGCAATCCGAAATGCGCTGAGGAACAACCGATCGCGGGCGTTGAACCACGTCCAGAGGCAAGACGCGGGCCCGCCGGGTTCCTCGCGTGACCGTCGTCCGATGTGTCCGATCACGTTGCCGTAGGCGGCATTCGGCGGACCAAGATCAAACCGCCCAGAAGGGGGCCATTTTGGACACAGCTGCCGTCGGCCATAGAATTCGCTGACTATGATGCCATTCCGGCTGGCGCTACTGTCGAAACCACCGTTCATCACGCGCCGTTACGCATACCAGGGCCGTCGGCGGATGCTGCACGCGCTCGGGCCAGAACTGGCCCGGACCGTGGTCATGCGCGCGGACGACACGCCACCCTCGGACAGTGCGATCGGCCAGATCTTCGAAACCACCGACAGCATCCACAAGCTGCGCCACTACTTGCCCATCTACCAGTCGGCGCTCACCCGCACGGAGCGGATGCTCGAGATCGGGGTCGACAGGGGCGGATCGCTGCGGATGTGGCGGCAATATCTGCCCGATGCCACCATCGTCGGGCTCGACATCAGTCCCAAGGCGGCACGATTCGACGCCCCCGAGAACGACGTCCACGTGAGGATCGGCGATCAGACCGACACTCGGTTCCTGCAGGCGGTCCTCGACGAGTTCGGACCGTTCGACACGGTTCTCGACGACGGCGGGCACACTCCCAAGCAGATGATCACGTCATTCCAGCATTTGTTTCCCCGGCTTGCGCCCGGCGGCGTGTACATCGTGGAGGACGTGTGCGCCAACTACTGGATGATCTACCGTGACCAACGCGAATCGTTCATCGACTTCACCAAGTGGTTGATGGATGCGATGCATGCGCCCTACATGAAGATGAAGTCTCCCTACCAGTTCATGGAGGGCAGTGAGAAGCGCGTCGGTGAACTCGAGGTGCCCCTCGCCACGAGCATCATCGACAGCGTCGAGGTCTTCGACTCCGTCGTCGTGATTCATCGGGCAAAGGAGCCGAAGAAGCTACCGAGGGCCGTGTTCCGATAGGGTTGGCGGGGACGTGGGCCGGGGGAGGGTTTACGCTCGGCAAACGAAGTCCACGCTCTCGATCGGATGATCTTCAGCATGCGAGACAAGGGGAAGTTTTGACCGTGACCGATCGCGACAGCCGATCTGCCTACCTTGACCTGATGCGACGGGACCTCACTCGATACGGCGTGGACGAGTTGGTGCCGGTCGGGTGGTCGATGTTCGGACGACCCCTGCTCAAGACCCGCAACTTCATGCTCGTCCGTCGACGCCCGTTCGATCCGCACAAGCGCGACCTCGGTCTCGACTGGCCCGCGGACGCGCTGACGATGATCGGCATGCAGAGACTCACCAGCCTGCAGCGCTGTGTCGAGACGGTCCTGACCGAAGAGGTCCCCGGCGACATGGTCGAGTGCGGCGTATGGCGCGGAGGAGCCTCCATCTTGATGCGCGCGGTTCTCGCGGCCTACGGAGACGAGACGCGAACCGTATGGCTGGCCGATTCCTTCGCGGGCGTGCCGCCGCCGGATACCGCAAACTACAAGCAGGACAAGGGGGTTCGCCTCGATCGCTACGCGGGCATCCTCGCCGTGTCGCAAGCCGACGTCAAGGCCAACTTCGAGCGCTACGGATTGCTCGACGAGCAGGTCCGCTTCCTTCCCGGTTGGTTCAAGGACACCCTGCACGACGCGCCGATCGAGCGCATCGCCGTATTGCGGCTCGATGGCGACCTGTACGAGTCCACCATCCAGGCACTCGATGGGCTCTACCCGCGGCTGTCGACCGGTGGCTACTGCATCATCGACGACTATCACGCGATCGAGGCGTGCCGGCGCGCCGTCGCCGACTACCGCACCACACACGGGATCTCGGCCGAGATCGAGGAAATCGACGGAACTGGTGTGCTCTGGCGCAAGCAGTGAACCAGCCGATCGTCGGCTTCGGATTTCGCTGATTCTCGGGCACGAGGTGGCATGACGGAAGGGTCGCGAGTCGCGATGAAGTTCGTGATGGCAAGCTACGGAACTCGAGGTGACATCGAGCCGTCGGTTGTCGTCGGCCGCGAATTGCAGCGCAGAGGCCACGACGTGCTCATGGCGGTCCCCCCCGACATGATCGGCTTCGCCGAGGCGGCGGGACTTCGGGCGGTTCCTTACGGCTTGGACACCAAGACATGGCTGGACGTGTACCGGAACTTTTGGACGACCGCGTTCCGCAACGTGTGGAAGATCCGCTATTTGCGGACGCTGTGGCGGGAGATGTGGGATCTGAGCGATCAGTCGTGGGCGGACATGAACACCACGTTGACCGCGCTGGCGGGGGACGCCGACGTGGTGTTCGCCGGGCAGAGCTATCAGGAGCCGGCCGCCAACGTCGCGGAGTACTACGACCTACCACTGGTCACGCTGCACCACATCCCGATGCGGCCGAATGGACAGCTGGTGACGTTCCTGCCGTCGCGTCTGGGACGGATGTCCATGGCGGCCTTCGACTGGCTCGGCTGGCGCCTGAACAAGAAGGTGGAGGACGCCCAACGCCGCGAACTCGGCCTGCCGAAGGCGACGGGTCCCTCGCCGCGGCGGATCGCCGAGCGCGGATCACTGGAGATCCAGGCCTACGACGACGTGTGCTTTCCTGGGCTGGCCGAGGAGTGGGCGGAATGGGACGGTTTGCGTCCGTTCGTCGGCACTTTGACCATGGAGCTGACGACCGATGCCGACGGCGACGTCGCGTCGTGGATTGCCGCTGGATCTCCGCCGATCTGTTTCGGCTTCGGGAGCATGCCGGTCGAGTCTCCGCGGGAGACGGTCGAGATGATCAGCTCCGCGAGCGCGGAACTGGGCGAGCGGGCGTTGATCTGCGCCGGCTGGAGCGACTTCAGCAATGTCCCGCTCGCCGACCACGTGAAGGTGGTCGGGGCGGTCAACTACGCGGCGATCCTCCCCGCCTGCCGAGCCGTCGTCCACCACGGTGGTTCGGGTACCACGGCCGCGAGCATGCGCGCCGGGACACCCACGCTGGTCCTCTCGATGGACGCCAACCAGACGCTGTGGGGAGGGCAGGTCAAGCGACTCAAAGTCGGTACCTCGCGGCGGTTTTCGACGACGACTCGGGAATCCTTGGTGGCCGACCTTCGCCGAATCCTCGCCCCGGATTACGCCGCCAGGGCTCGCGAGCTTGCCAGCGGCATGAGCAGGCCCGCCGAAAGCGTGGTGAAGGCCACCGATGCGATGGAGGCCTTCGCCGGAGCCAGGCGCCCCGCTTGATCGGCGACCGGGGGCGGGCCGTGCCGACCGCGGCCCCAGTGTCGATGCCCCGCCGGGGATTTCGTGAGGTGCCCAGCTCCGGCGGGTCGATGTTAAGGTTGCCGCCGTGGTGAGCAAACTGTCTACCAAGACTCGGCTCTGGCTGCGGGCGGTGCGCGCGGAGTACTGGCTCGCTCGTACGCTGCTGCCCGACGTGTACTCCAACGATGCGTTGATCTGCTTCAACAGCCACGCCTTCCTGGAGGATCCCGACTTCAAACGCGCCTACCAACGAGGAGCCCGGGCGCTGGGCGACGAGGACTGGTACCAGTGGCAGTGGCGGGTGCACGTCGGTTTGTGGGCGGCGTCCAGCGCCAGCAAGCTCGACGGTGACTTCGTGGAGTGTGGCGTGAGTTACGGCTTCCTGAGCAGCGCCGTGATGGAGTACCTCGACTGGGATCGCCTAGACAAGACGTTCTATCTGCTCGACACCTTCACGGGACTCGACCCGCGCTTCGTCACCGCCGGCGAACGCGAGGCCGGGGCGCTTCAGAAGAGCGAAGAGCACATGCGCAACGGCATGTACAACAGTTCGGTCGAAAGCGTACGGGCCAATTTCGCACAGTGGCGCAACCAGCGGATCATCGCCGGCGCGGTCCCCGAAACGCTCGACGAGGTCGACGCGACAGCCGTGGCCTTCCTGCATCTCGACATGAACTGTGCCCCGCCCGAAGTCGCGGCGCTGCGCTACTTCTGGCCGCGGCTCACCCCGGGCGCATTCGTGTTGCTCGACGACTATGCCAATCGCGGGCGGGACGAGCAGCGCATCGCCATGGACGAGGTGGCGAGCGAGTTGGGCGTGGTGATCTGCACGCTGCCCACCGGTCAGGGCCTGCTGATCAAGCCGGCGCGGTGAGCGTTCCGGGCGCTGTGGCAAAGCCTCGGCATTTGCCGGGGAGTCCTCAGGCCCCAGTGCTATGGTGACCGCTGTGGCGTCGATGAAGTGGCCGATGAGGTTTCGAATCGCGTGGGGCTTACTGCGCACGGGGTATTGGGTGCCGCGCACTCTGCTTCCGGACGTGTATTCCGACGACGCGTTGATCTGTTTCAACAGCCACGCGTTCGTCAAGGATCCGGCGTTCCGGCGGGCCTACCAGCGGGGCGTACGCGCCCTCGGCGGCAAGGACTTCTACCACTGGGAATGGCGTTTTCACGTCGGCCTGTGGGCAGCGGTCAGCGCCAGCAAGATCGACGGTGACTTCGTGGAGTGCGGCGTCAGTCATGGCTTCTTGAGCAGCGCCGTGATGGAACATCTCGACTGGGATCGGCTTGGGAAGACGTTCTATCTGCTGGACACGTTCGAGGGGATGGATCCCCGTTTCGTCACGGCCGGCGAGCGCGAGTCCGGTGCGCTCCTCAAGAGCCGGGCGGCGCTGGACTTCGGTATCTACGCAAACTCGGCCGCCAGCGTCGAGGCCAACTTCGCGCAATGGCGTAACCATCGCATCATTGCAGGCACCGTGCCGGAGACCCTCGATCAGGTCGATGCCGCCACGGTCGCCTTCCTCCACATCGACATGAATTGCGCGCCGCCCGAAGTCGCTGCGTTGCGCTACTTCTGGCCGCGCCTCACACCAGGTGCGCTCGTCCTCCTCGACGACTACGCGCAGCGGGGGCGCGACGAACAACGCCTCGCGATGGACGAGTTGGCCCGCGAGCTGGGAGTGCCCATCTGCGCATTGCCCACGGGCCAGGGTCTGCTCTTCAAGCCGCCCGTCTGAGGCGCCGGGGACGTTCGCTCTGAGGTGGGCGGAACCGCAGGAGCGGGTTACCCGGCTGCGCGACGGACGGCCGCCTCGAACAGGTCGGCAGCTTTGACGGCGCTCTCGCCGGGCGCCGTCATGTGCTTAGCGAGCTCGCGGGCCCGAGTGGCGTAGTGCGGATCGAGGACTCGGCGTAGGTCGGTGACCAGCGACGCGCGCGTCGTGGCGGAAAGACGCCTGGCGGCGCCGACTTTCAGCTGTTTCAGCTGATTTCCCCAGTACGGCTGATCGGCCGAGCTCCACAGGATCACCGTGGGGATACCGGCGCGAAGGCTGGCCGCGGTGGTGCCGGACCCGCCGTGGTGAACGATGGCCCGCGAGGCGGGAAAGATCGTTCCGTAGTTCACCGCGCCCACCACCTTGACATGGTCCAGAAGTCGGACCCCACTGAAATCGGTTCCGCCGGCGCAGATCAGCGCCCGCTCGCCCAGTTCGGCGCACGCCGAACTGATCATCTCCACGGTCTCCGCCGGAGACTCGACCGAAATGCTGCCCGTGGCGAAGCAAATCGGTGGCGTTCCGGCGGCGATCCACGACATGACCTCGTCATCGGCGTCCGTCGCCAACTCCATCGTGAGGGCGCCGATGAAGGGTCGCTGACCGTCCCACTTCTCCCATTCGGCTGCCAGCCCCGGGACGCAGACCTCGTCGTAGGCTTGGATCTCGAGTGATCGGCGTTCGGCGATCCGGCGGGGCGAGGGGCCGCTCGCCGCGGGGAGACCGAGGCCGCGGCGTTGCGCATCTTCGACGTCCTTGGTCGACCGCCAGAACAACCACTCCGACACCGTCCCGGCCGAGCGGACCACCGGAGACGGCAGCGTCGGCACGAGCTGCCCGTTGGGTCGCATGGGGAAGTGGTGCAACGCAACCAGCGGAATGTCGTAGTACTCCGCGACGTTCGCCGCGGGCTGCTCGAAGTTCAAGCCGGTCGACAAGAGGTCGGCACCGTCGGCAAGAGACCTCAGTGCCGTGCTCGTCTCTTGCCAGCAGCGGGCGATGGGCGCCCACAATTCGCGCAGTGTCCCCACCGGGTTGCGGACGATCCGCGTCCAGAAGGTCCGCAGGAAGTCCTCGTTGAGGAACTCCCGTAATTCCGGCCCGTAGGCCACCGTGTCCAGGCCGGCCGCCTCGGCGAATTCGACGAGGTCGGGGGGTACCGCAATCCGCACGTCGTGGCCCCGGCGCTGCAGCTCGCAGCCGACCGCGACGGACGGCTCGACATCGCCGCGAGTTCCATAGCAGGCCAAGGCGAACGTCATCACGCGTCACAGCTTCTCAGTCGCCCAACGGGCCGGAGTCGTCAGGGGGTCTGCGTCGCAGGCGGCAGCGCCGTCGAGGACGACCAGCGGGTGAGGTGACGAGGCGGGCGCGGGGCACGCGCTGTCGCGCCGAAAAGCCTCCATTTTCCTGCGGGTATAGTCGGACGCATGAACGTGGTGGGATCGATCGAACGCGGCCTGGAATGGCTCGCGTCACCGAAATCACTGCCTGGCCGCCTGGAGATGCAGACACAGCGTGGCAGGCGCCTGGAGATGGAGGTCGTGTCCTTCGCCATCCGCATGCCCATCGCCGGCGGTGCGGTGCTCAAGTTCCCGGTCTTCATGATGGTGATGCCGGTCGGATCGTCTCCCCTGCAGGGCACGAACGTGAACCCGGAAAACGAAGACGTTTCGTAGTCTTTCCGTCGCGTCAATTCACATCCGTCGATTCGCTCATTCATGTGTCGAGGAGCGGCGAGGTCGATGTATTCACATCGTCTCCTGCGAAAGTTGGTGATCGGCAATTCTCCGTCCGACGGTTCCGGCGAGAACGTCTGCGCGTCCGGAAATGAGCGGAGGCGCGGGTCCCGCCGTCCGCGAAGACGATTGTGACGACATATTTCGAGTGACTTTTCGGAGGCACGTGTATCCGGTGTATTACGCGGCAGGAAACCATCGTCGAGAAATGTCATCACAATCGTAACTCGTAATCCGAGTATGGCCGCGTAATTTTCCTTTGTGTCAATAAGTAAAGACGTGCGTGATGACGATGGTCGGCAGCGTCGGGCCAATGTGAAACGTCATTGAGTTCATCGACGAATCCAGCCGCCCGTCATGGTGTCGGGCTTTCGTTGGCGAGTACGAAACCGGTCACCGATTTGATCCGTCCGTGGGTTTTCCTGCGATGTCGTGGAATGCGCAATTCCGATGGATTAGTTTGCGCGGATGTGTTTTCGTTTACCGGGCCGCGCACATCGCGGGTCAATTACGTCTCCCGCGATACGGCCACGAGGAAGGACATGCTTCGCTGGCAGCAAAGTACGGCTCGGGTGTCGACCGACGTCGGCAAGCGCGGCGCGCATCATCGGCGTGCCGAAGACGGCAACGTGTGGGACGTCGGCGCGGCGTGCCGCTCCAAGCCGGCACCGGCGGTGTCTGGCAAACCGTCATGCCGTGGCTCTGAGCACCGCCCGCCACGACCGTCGACCCTCGGCGGTCCACGAAACGCCGCGGCCGCCACATCGGGGCCCGAACGCCCCGATGACGGCACGACATGGGTGGGGGCAGGTGGGAAGTCGTGCCCTCGATGGCGCGGACCCAAGCGCACCACGGTCTCCCGCGACCCGGGAATCACCCGTACCGAAACGTGGGAACCAGCAAGAAGCCGATCAGGCACCAGATCAGCGACGTATCTCCACGTCCGCGGCACCCGTACCCGCCGCCCATCGGGCGTTCGCCGATCCGCCGAGGCGACTCTGGGCGGCAGTCCCGGTCGGTCCGTGGCCCGGTGCGCACCGGCCCGGTGGTCGTGCCGCGGCAGGACCATGTCTCGGCCGATCGCCATTCCGGCGCCAGCCGTTCACCGCGTCACATCGGGCGAATCGCAGTGGTGAAAGTAACCCCGGGGCACTGCACCGCGAATCAATAGTCGAGCTACGTCCACGCCGCGATGAGGAGCGTCGTGCAAACCACCGGACCCAGCCGCTTGGGCTACACTACCTTCGCGATGTCCACTAAACGGCATGGAGAAACGTGAGCATCAATCCGTTCGATGACGACAATGGCAGCTTTCTCGTCTTGGTAAACGACGAAGAGCAGCACAGCCTATGGCCGGCGTTTGCCGACGTTCCCGCTGGCTGGCGCGTGGTGTATGGGGAAGCCGAACGCGCGGCGTGCCTGGAGTACATTGAGCAGAACTGGTCGGATATCCGGCCGAAGAGCCTGCGCGATAGGTTGGCGCACGGTGGGGCCATTGACCGCTGAACCGTCCGATGGGGAGAGTGAGATGGTGATTGACGGCGAGGCGCTACCGCTCTCGCGCGGGCAGTTGGACATCTGGCTTTCGCAGGAGAGCGGTTTCGCCGGCACGGAGTGGCAGCTCGGACTTCTGGGCAGAATTGCCGGTGCCGTAGACCATGATCTGCTTCAGCAGGCGATTCGCCAGGCGATGTTCGAAGCGGAACCGGCGCGGGCTGCCTTCTTCGAAATAGACGGACAAGTCTTCCAAAAGGTCACTGATTATTCCGACCTCGAATTGCCTTTCTTCGATGTAAGCGATTCGGACGATCCCGTTCAAACGGTCCGCGAGACCGCGTCATCAATTCAGCGAACGCCCATGCCGCTCACGGGTCGGCTCATCAAATTCGCCTTGTTCAGGACCCGGCCGGACGAGTATTACTTGTTCGGCCTGTGCCACCACATTTCTCTGGACGGACTGGGCATCGCCCTGGTGAGTCGTCGGATCGCCACGATCTACTCGGCTCGTGACCGGGGCGCCGGTCAGCCCTGCCTACTTCGGCACGTTGCGGGATCTGGTCGAGTGCGAGACAGCGGTATCAAGCATCCACCGACTTCGGCGACGACCAGGCCTACTGGAGCCAGAACCTGCCGCCCGACGGCGGACTCGACCAGCGTCCGCTCGCCGAGGCCGGCGGGCATGATGCCTATACGCCGTCCGCCTCGGTCGAGGTCGATCAGGCCGTCGTCGGCCACATCAAGGATCTCTCCAAGAATCTGCGCATCCGTCGGTATTCGGTCATGACCGCCGCATGCGCGCTGCTGGTGCGGAGTATGTCCACGTCCGGCTCCGAGGTCGCGCTTGACTTCCCGGTCAGCAGACGGGTGGCCCCGGAGTCGAAGACTCTCCCGGCCATGCTCGCCGGCGTCGTACCGCTGGTGTTGAAGACGCCGCCGGACGAGACCGTCGCCGACTTCTGCCGCGACGTCGACGCCCGGGTGCGGGAACTGCTCAAGCGTCAGCGTTTTCCCGTGCACGCCCTCGACGCGGACGGCGGCCTCACCGGGCGCAGGCAGGCATCTGGACGCGTCGCCGTCAACTTCATCCCGTCGAGGCTGACTCTCGACTTCGGGGGTGCGGAGGCGACGGCGGAATACACGAATCACGGCCCCATGGGTCATTTCGGGCTCTTCTTCCTCGGTTCCAGCGACCAGCTGTTCCTCAGCACGGCGGGCGCCGGGCAGCCGTTCTCCGGCCTCGGCGTCGCGGACCTGGCGGAACGCTTGCAACGACTGATGTCGGCGATGGCCGCCGACCCCAAGCGGCCGTTGTCGTCCTTGGACGTCGTGAATCCAGGTGAACGCGTTCGACTCGACGAGGTCGGCAATCGGGCGGTGCTGACTCGTCGGGCGCCCGAGGTGCTTTCGGTGCCGGAGCTCTTCGCCGCCCGGGTCGCGGATCATCCGGATGCGGTGGCGCTGAGTTTTGCGGGTGGCTCGATGACCTACCGCGAGGTCGACGAGGCCTCGAACCGGATGGCGCACCTGTTGGCCGCGCAGGGCGTCGGCCCGGGCGGAGAGGTGGCGCTGCTGTCGGGGCGGTCGGCACTTGCCGTGGTCGCGATCCTGGCGGTGCTCAAGTCCGGCGCGACCTATCTACCGATCGATCCGGCGGTGCCCACGCGGCGCATCGAGTTCATCCTTGCCGATGCCGCGCCCATCGCGGCGATCACGACCTCCGAATTACGCCAGCGCCTCGACGGGTTCAACCTCCTCGTGATCGACGTCGACGATCCGCGCGTCGCCGAGCAGCCGAGCACACCGTTGCCGGCGCCGGACCCCGATTCCGTGGCGTACGTCATCTACACGTCGGGCACCACGGGCACCCCCAAGGGGGTGGCAGTCACCCACGGGAATCTGACCCAGCTGATGACGTCGTTCGATGGCACCGCCCTACCGCGCCGCGGAGTATGGGCGCACTCCCACTCCCTGGGTTTCGATGCTTCGGTGTGGGAAATCGGACACGCGCTGCTACGCGGTGGGCGTCTGGTCGTGGTCCCGGAAGCGGTGGCCGCCTCGCCCGAAGACTTCCACCGGCTGCTGGTGGGCGAAGGGGTTACCGCACTCACTCAGACCCCGTCGGCGGTCGCCATGCTGTCGCCGGAAGGTCTGGAGTCGACGACGCTCATCGCCGTCGGTGAGGCCTGCCCGGCCGAGGTGGTGAACCGCTGGGCGTCCGGTGAACGGGTGATGTTCAACGCGTACGGGCCGACGGAGATCACGATCTGTGCGGCCATCAGTGGGCCGCTACGCGCCGGGTCGGGCGTCGTGCCGATCGGCGCTCCGGTACCCGGAGCGGCGTTGTTCGTGCTGGACACGTGGATGCAACCGGTGCCCGCCGGTGTGGTCGGGGAGTTGTACGTGGCGGGGCCCGGCGTGGGGCAGGGCTACGTGGGTCGGGCCGGGTTGACCGCGTCGCGGTTCGTGGCGTGCCCGTTCGGGGCGCCGGGGGCGCGGATGTACCGCAGCGGGGACCTGGTCCGCTGGGGCGAGGACGGGCAGCTCGAATATCTGGGGCGCGCCGACGAACAGGTGAAGATCCGCGGTTACCGCATCGAACTCGGCGAGGTGCAGACCGCGCTGGCCGGCGTGGACGGGGTGGAGCAAGCCGTCGTGATCGCCCGGGAGGACCGTCCCGGGGACAAGCGGCTGGTCGGTTACGTCATCGGCAGCGTCGATCCGGTCGAGGCGCGTGCCGTCCTGGCCGAGCGGCTGCCGGCGTACCTGGTGCCCGTCGCCGTGGTGTCCTTGCGGGCCTTCCCGTTGACGGTCAACGGGAAGGTGGACACCCGCGCCTTCCCGGCGCCGGAGTATGGCGGCGTCGGCTCCGATTACCGGGCACCGGACAACGCGGTCGAGGAGGTCCTGGCCGACATCTACGCCCAGGTGCTCGGGCAGGAGCGGGTCGGAGTCGACGACTCGTTCTTCGACCTGGGCGGGGACAGCATCCTGTCGATGCAGGTGGTGGCGCGGGCGCGGGCGGCCGGGGTGCTGTGCCGGCCGCGCGACATCCTGGTCGAGCAGACGGTGGCCCGGCTCGCCGCGGTGGCGCAGGTGTCCGGTGGTGAGGCCGCGGTGATCGACGAGGGCCTGGGGCCGGTGGTGGCGACGCCGATCATGCGGTGGTTGCAGAGCGTGGAGGGCCCGGTCGACGGGTTCAACCAGACGGTGGTGGTGCAGGCTCCGGCCGGGGTGACCGAGGCCGACGTGCTGGTGGTGTTGCAGGCGCTGGTGGATCGGCATGCCACGTTGCGGTTGCGCGTCGAGGAGACCGAGGGTGCCGAGGGTTGGTCGCTGTCGGTGCCCGAGGTGGGTGCGGTGCAGGCGGGCGAGTGCTTGCGGGTGGTCGATTCGTTGTCCGACGAGGTGTTGGTGGCGGCGCGGTCGCGGTTGAACCTGGCGGCGGGGGTGATGCTCGCGGCGCTGTGGGTGCCGGACACGGGGCAGCTGGCGTTGATGATCCACCACCTGGCCGTCGATGGGGTGTCGTGGCGGATCTTGTTGGAGGACTTGAACATCGGGTGGGCTCAGCATCACGGTGGGCAGCCGGTGGCGTTGCCGACGGGGGGGACGTCGTTTGCGCGTTGGTCGGCGGTGTTGGCCGAGCATGCCCGGGACGAGGACGTGGTGGGGGCCGCCGATGCGTGGCGGCAGGTGTTGGCCACCCCGCCGACGATGCCTGCGGTGCAATCCGAGGACACCTACGCCAGTGCCGGGCGTCTTTCCCTCTCCTTGGATTCCGACGTCACCCGCCGGGTGCTGGGTGAGGTGCCCGCGGCGTTCCACGCCGGGGTGCAGGACGTTCTGCTGATTGCGTTCGCGTTGGCGTGGAACGAGTATCTGGGTGGGGTGGCGGCGCCGATCGGGATCGACGTGGAGGGCCACGGCCGGCACGAGGAGTTGGCGTCGACCATCGACTTGTCGCGCACGGTGGGGTGGTTCACCACCAAGTTCCCGGTGGCGTTGGGTGTTGGTGGGTTGTCGTGGGAGCAGGTGCGTGCTGGTGACGCGGCGTTGGAGGCCGTGGTCAAGGATGCCAAGGAGCAGTTGCGTGCGTTGCCCGACGGGCTGACCTACGGGTTGTTGCGCTATCTGAATCCCGGGGTGGAGTTGGTCGGTGCGGAGCCGACGATCGGGTTCAACTATCTGGGGCGGCTCGGTGCGGGGGCGGGCGACCTGTCCGAGGACCTGTGGCGCATCACTGATGACGGTCTGTCGAAGGCGGACGTCACCTCGGCGGTCACGATGCCGTTGACCCATACCGTCGGGCTCGACGCCGGCACCATGGACACCGATGCCGGCCCCAGCCTGCAGGCCACTTGGACGTGGGCGCCGTCGGCGGTCGACGAGACCCGGGTTCGGCGGCTGAGCCAGTTGTGGTTCGACGCCCTGGCCGGCATGTGCGCGCTGGTGCAGCGCGGTGGTGGCGGGTTGACCCCGTCGGACCTGGTGCCCGCCCGGTTGACTCAGCAGCAGATCGACGAGCTGCAGCAGCGCTACGAGGTCGCCGACGTCCTGCCGCTGACCCCGCTGCAGCAGGGACTCCTGTTCCAGGCCAGCTTCGTCGACGGTCCCGGCGACGACGTGTACGCGGTGCAACTCGCCGTCACCGTGACCGGTGCGCTCGATCCCCGCCGGTTGCGGGATGCGGTGCATACCGTGGTCAACCGTCACCCCAACCTGGCGGCCCGCTTCGTCGAACAGTTCGGTGATCCGGTGCAGGTCATGGCCGTGGAACCCGAATTCGCTTGGCAGTACCTGGAATTGGACGGTGACGTCGCCGCCCAGGGCACGGTGGAAGAGCAGGTTGAGAGCCTCAGCGCTGCCGAACGCAACGCGGTCTGCAAGCTCTCCGACCAGCCGACCTTCCGGGCCGCGCTGATCCGTACGTCAGACGACCGGCACCGCTTCGTGCTGAGCATTCACCACATCGTGATCGACGGCTGGTCGCTGCCGATCCTGTTGCAGGAGATTTTCGCGAGTTACTTCGGTGAGCGGTTGCCGGCCGCCGCGCCGTACCGCAATTTCGTGGGTTGGCTGGCCGGGCAGGATCTCGATGCCGCGCGGGCGGCGTGGCGCACGGTGTTCGAGGGTTTCGACACCCCGACCCTGGTCGGTCCGTTGCATCGGGCGGGGCCGCGCAGCGTGGCGTCGTATCGGGTGTCTGCCGAGACCACCCGGGCGCTGGGGGAGTTGGCCCGTGCCCAGCACACGACGGTGAACACGGTGTTGCAGGCGGCGTGGGCGCAGCTGTTGACGTGGTTGACCGGGCAGCACGACGTGGCCTTCGGTACTGCGGTGTCGGGGCGGCCCGCCGACTTGGTCGGCGCGGAGTCGATGGTCGGTTTGATGATCAACACGGTGCCGATCCGGGCCAACGTCACGGCCACCACCACGGTCGCGGACCTGTTGGCCCAGCTGCAAGGCGCCTACAACGACACCGTCGAGCACGATCATCTGGCGCTCGGCGAGATTCACCGCGTCACCGGACACGACCGGATCTTCGACACCTTGTTCGTCTACGAGAACTATCCGGTGGACGCCGAAGCGCTGTTGGACGTCGGCGAGTTGGGTGTCAGCGAGTTCAGCAGCCGCGAGTACAACCACTACCCCCTGTCGATGGTGGCGATGCCGGGTGACGAGCTCGGCCTTCGCGTCGAATTCGACACCGACGTCTTCACGGCAGACGACGTCGACACCCTGGTCGACCGGCTGCAACTGATACTGGCGGCGACAACCGTCGACCCGGACCGACGGTTGTCGTCGATGGATCTGCTCAACCGGGAGGAACACGCCCGACTCGACGAGTGGGGCAACTCGGCGGTGTTGGCGCGGCCTGCCGCCACCGCGGTGTCGATCCCGGAGCGGTTCGCCGCGCAGGTGGCCCGCGCGCCCGAAGCGGTGGCGATCAGTTTCGGGGACCGGTCGTGGACCTACCGCGAGCTCGACGAGTCGGCGAACCGGTTGGCGCACGAGCTGGTCCGGCACGGGGCGGCCCCCGGCACGCGGGTGGCCTTGCTGCTTCCCCGCACCGCCGACGCCATCGTGGCGATCCTGGCGGTGCTCAAGACCGGAGCGGCCTACCTGCCGATCGATCCGGCACATCCCGACGCCCGGATCGACTTCGTGCTCGCCGACGCCAAGCCGGTGGCCGCGGTGACCAGCGCAGAACTGCGACCACGCCTGGACGGCAGGGACCTGCTCGTCATCGATGCCGACGCTCCCGACGCCGATGACCGTCTTCAGGCGGCCACCGCGCTGGCGATGCCTGCCGCGGACGACATCGCCTACGTCATCTACACCTCGGGCACCACGGGTGCGCCGAAGGGCGTTGCGGTGCCCCACCGCAATGTCACCCAACTGTTGGAGTCGCTCGACGCCGAACTCGCGTTGGGACAGGTCTGGACACAGTGTCATTCGCTGGCCTTCGACTACTCGGTGTGGGAGATCTGGGGCGCCCTGCTGTACGGCGGCCGGCTCCTGGTCGTACCGGATGCGGTCGTCCGATCGCCGGAGGACCTCCACGCGCTGCTGGTGACCGAACAGGTCAGCGTCCTGAGCCAAACCCCTTCAGCGTTCTACGCGTTGCAGACCGCCGATGCGCTCCAGCCCGAACTGGGCCAGCAGCTGAAGCTCCAGACCGTGGTCTTCGGTGGGGAAGCGCTTGAACCGCACCGTCTTTCGACATGGCTGCACAATCACCCGGGCCTGCCACGCATGATCAACATGTACGGCATCACCGAGACGACCGTGCATGCCTCGTTCCGCGAGATCGGCGAAGGCGACCTGGACGCCAACGTCAGCCCGATCGGCGTTCCGCTCGAGCACCTCGCCTTCTTCGTCCTCGACGGGTGGTTGCGGCGGGTGCCGGTCGGGGTGGTCGGCGAGTTGTACGTCGCCGGTACCGGCCAGGCGGTGGGTTATCTGGGCCGGCCGGACTTGACGTCGACGCGGTTCGTCGCGTGCCCGTTCGGAGGGCCGGGGGCGCGGATGTACCGCACCGGGGACCTCGTGTGCTGGGGCACCGACGGGCACTTGCGCTACGTGGGACGTGCCGACGAGCAGGTCAAGATTCGCGGCTACCGCATCGAGCTCGGTGAGGTCCATGCGGCACTGGCGGGCGTGGACGGGGTGAATCAGGCGGTGGTGATCGCCAGGGAGGACCGTCCCGGCGACAAGCGGCTGGTGGGTTACGTGACCGGGTCGGTGGATCCGGCCACGGTGCGCGGGGTGCTCGGCGATCGCCTGCCGACCTACATGGTGCCGGCGGCGGTGGTGGTGTTGGACGCGTTGCCGTTGACCGTCAACGGCAAGCTCGACACCAAGGCCCTGCCCGCACCGGAATACCAGGACGCCGATCACTACCGGGCTCCGGCCGACGCGGTGGAGGAGATTCTGTCCGGCATCTATGCCGAGGTGCTCGGCGTCGAGCGGGTCGGGGTCGATGACTCGTTCTTCGACCTGGGCGGCGACAGCATCTTGTCGATGCAGGTGGTGGCCCGTGCCCGCGCGGCCGGTCTGACGTGTCGGCCGCGCGACGTGTTCGTCGAGCAGACCGTGGCCCGGCTGGCGTCGGTGGTCGGCACTGCCGGCGGTGAGGCGGGCGTGGTCGACGAGGGCATCGGTCCGGTGGTCGCCACGCCGATCATGCGCTGGCTGCACGACGTCGACGGCCCGGTCGACCAGTTCAATCAGACGGTCGTGCTGACGGCACCGGCGGGGGTGACGCTTCCCGACGTCGAGGTCGTCGTGCAGGCGCTTCTCGATCGGCACGCGATGCTGCGGCTGCGCGCCGCCGACGACGACGAGGGCCGCTGGTCGCTGACGGTGCCGGACGTGGGTGCGGTGCAGGCGCGCGAGTGCCTCGACGAGGTGGACGCGTGGTCCGACGAAGCGTTGGCGGCGGCGTTGTCGCGGCTGAATCCGGCGGCCGGCAGGATGCTCAGCGCCTTGTGGGTGGCCGGCGCCGGCCAGCTGGTGTTGATCGTGCACCATTTGGCGGTTGACGCGGTGTCGTGGCGAATCCTGGCCGAAGACCTGAACATTGCCTGGGCCCAACACCACGCGGGAGCGCCCGTCGCATTGCCGACGGGCGGGACGTCCTTCGCCCGCTGGTCGGCACTGCTGGCCGAACACGCCCGCGCCGCAGAGGTGACCGACCTCGCCGAGGTGTGGCGGCACGTGGCAGCAACCCCGAGGGCGTTGGCCGGGCCGCAGCCCCAGGTGGACAACTACGCCAATGCCGGGCACATGTCGGTGTCGCTGGACGTCGACACCACCCGTCAACTGCTCGGTGAGGTGCCCGCGGCGTTCCACGCCGGGGTGCAGGACGTTCTGCTGATTGCGTTCGGATTGGCGTGGAACGAGTTCCTCGGCGGGGGCGGGACCCCCATCGGGATCGACGTCGAGGGCCACGGTCGTGCCGAGGAATTGGCCGGTGACGTCGACCTCTCCCGCACGGTGGGCTGGTTCACCACCAAGTATCCGGTGGCGCTGTCCGTCGACGGCGTGTCCTGGGCGCAGGTGCGCGCCGGCGATGCGGCCCTTGGCCCCGTGGTCAAGGCAGCCAAGGAGCAGTTGCGCGCGCTGCCCGACGGGCTCACCTACGGTGTGCTGCGTTATCTGAACCCGGACGTGGACCTGGTTGCGGTCGACCCGTCGATCGGCTTCAACTATCTGGGGCGGCTCGGCGCCGGGGCCTCCGGCCTGTCCGAGGACCTGTGGCGCATCGACCAGCACGACGTGGCGGCGATCGCCGCCGCCACGGCGGTGCCCACGCCGCTGGGACACACCGTCGAACTCAACGCAGGCACCATGGACACCGAGGCCGGTCCGCGGCTGCGCGCCGGGTGGACGTGGGCGCCCTCGGTCGTGGACGACGACCAGATCGGCCTGCTGAGCCAGCTGTGGTTCGACGCCCTGGCCGGCATCTGCGCGCACGTGCGCGACGGCGGTGGAGGTCTGACACCGTCAGACGTCACGCCTGCCCGGCTGGATCAACGACAGCTCGACGAGTTGGAACGGCAGTACCAGATTGCCGACGTGCTGCCGCTGACCCCGTTGCAGCAGGGACTGCTGTTCCACAGTGGCAGCGCCCTGGGCAGTGAAGATTTGTACGCCGTGCAGCTGGACATCACCGTGGCGGGCCCGCTCGATGCGCACCGCATGCGGGATGCCGTGCAGGCGGTCGTCAACCGCCGACCGAACGTGGTGGCTCGCTTCGTCGAACAGTTCGGCGAGCCGGTGCAGATCATCCCGGCCAACCCCGTGATGGCATGGCAGTACGTCGACCTGTCCGGCACCGCCGACGTCGAGGCACGGATCGACGAGTTCTCCGCTGCCGAACGCGCCGCGGTGTGCGATGTCGAGAATCAACCGACCTTCCGGGCGGCACTCGTGCGCACCGCCGAGAACCGGCACCGGTTCGTCCTCACGAACCACCACATCGTGCTCGACGGCTGGTCGAAACCGATCCTGCTCCAGGAGATCTTCGCCACCTACCTCGGCGAGCGGTTGGCCGCCCCGGTGCCCTACCGACGCTTCGTCGACTGGCTGGCCGAGCAGGACGACACCGCCGCTCGAGCGGCGTGGCGCACGGTGTTCGAGGGATTCGAGACGCCCACCCTCGTCGGCCCGTCGGGGCGGATGGCACTCGGGCGACGCGGTGTCGAGTCGTTCCAGCTCTCGGCCGAGACCACCCGGGCCATCGGCGAACTGGCACGCTCGTGCCACACCACGGTGAGCACGGTGCTGCAAGCCGCGTGGGCCCAGCTACTCATGTGGCTGACCGGCCAGAATGACGTGGCCTTCGGCACCGCGGTCTCCGGGCGGCCGACCGACCTGGCCGGAGCGGAATCCATGGTGGGCCTGTTGATCAACACGGTGCCGATCCGCGCGACCATCACCCCGGAGACCACCATCTCCAGCCTGTTGAACCAGCTGCAAGGCGCCTACAACGAGACGTTGGACCATCAGCATCTCGCGCTGAGCGACATCCACCGCGCCACCGGCTTCGACCAGCTGTTCGACACCGTCTTCGTGTACGAGAACTACCCGATCGACGCGGCGGCGTTTCTCGGCGTGGGCGATTTGGGCATCACCGATTTCAGTAACCGCGAATACAACCACTATCCTCTTTCGGTGCAAGCCGTCCCCGGCCACGAGCTGGGCCTTCGTGTCGAATTCGATGCCGATGTCTTCAGCTCGGCCAGGATCGGAAAGATGGTCGAGCGTTTGCGACGGGTGCTTGAGGCCATGACCGCCGATTCTGGGGAGGAATCATGAGTGGCGACCCCACACGGCGGTTGTTGTCGTTCGATCTGCTCGACTCCGGTGAGCACGACCGCTTGGACGAGTGGGGCAACCGCGCGGTATTGACGGACCCGATCGGCACGCCGGTCTCCATTCCGGAGATGTTCGCCGTCCAGGTGCTCCGCGCGCCGGATGCGGTGGCCCTGGTCTGCGGCGAGAGTTCGTGGACCTACCGCGAGCTCGACGAATCCGCCAATCGCCTGGCAAACCTGTTGGCCGGCCACGGAGCCGGCCCTGGTGAGTGCGTGGCGCTGCTGTTCCCCCGTTCGGCCGAGGCGATCGTGGCGATTCTCGCCGTGCTCAAGGTGGGGGCGGCCTATCTGCCGATCGACCCGGCGCATCCCGACGCGCGGATCGAATTCATGGTGAGCGACGCCACGCCCGTTGCCGCGCTGACCACCTCGGGTCTGCGCGCGCGCCTGGACGGCTACGACGTCGTCGTGGTCGACGTCGAAGACCCCGCCGTCGGTACCCAGTCCAGCACCCCGGCGCCGACGCCGGCGCCGGACGACCTCGCCTACATGACGTACACCTCGGGGACCACCGGAATACCCAAGGGCGTGGCCGTCACGCACCACAACGTCACCCAGTTGCTGCGGTCACTGCACCCCGGTCTGCCTGCCGGTCCGGGGCAGGTGTGGTCGCAGTGGCATTCACTAGTCTTCGACGTGTCGGTGTGGGAGATCTGGGGTGCTCTACTGCACGGTGGCCGGCTGGTCGTGGTACCCGAGTCCGTCGGGAGCTCACCCGACGAACTGAACGCCTTGCTGGTGACCGAGAAGGTCAGCGTTCTGTGCCAGACGCCCTCTGCGGTGGGAATGCTGTCGCCGGAGGGCTTGGAGAACACCGCGCTGGTCGTCGCCGGCGAAGCCTGCCCGACGGAGCTGGTGGATCGTTGGGCGCCCGGGCGGGTGATGATCAATGCCTACGGTCCCACCGAAGCCACGATCTACGCGGCGATGAGTTCGCCGTTGAAGGCCGGACTCGGCGCGGCGCCGATCGGCGCGCCGGTGCCGGGCGCCGCCCTGTTCGTCCTCGACAAGTGGCTGCGGCCGTCACCGGAGGGCGTGGTCGGGGAGTTGTACGTCGCCGGTGCCGGCGTGGCCCAGGGTTACGCGCGGCGGGCCGGGTTGACCGCGTCGCGGTTCGTGGCGTGCCCGTTCGGGGCGCCGGGGGCGCGGATGTACCGCACCGGGGACCTGGTCCGCTGGAGCGAGGACGGGCAGCTCGAATATCTGGGGCGCGCCGACGAACAGGTGAAGATCCGCGGTTACCGCATCGAACTCGGCGAGGTGCAGACCGCGCTGGCCGGCGTGGACGGGGTGGAGCAAGCCGTCGTGATCGCCCGGGAGGACCGCCCCGGGGACAAGCGGCTCGTCGGTTACGTCACCGGCACCGCCGACCCGGTCGAGGCGCGTGCCGTCCTGGCCGAGCGGCTGCCGGCGTACATGGTGCCCGCCGCGGTGGTGCCGCTGGATGCGCTGCCGTTGACGGTCAACGGCAAACTCGACAAACGCGCGTTGCCCGCGCCCGAATACCGCGCCGCAGGCAGTGACTACCGCGCACCCGTCACCCCGGTCGAGAAGATCCTGGCCGACATCTACGCCCAGGTGCTCGGGCAGGAGCGGGTCGGAGTCGACGACTCGTTCTTCGACCTGGGCGGGGACAGCATCCTGTCGATGCAGGTCGTCGGCCGCGCTCGCGCGGCCGGTGTGCTGTGCCGGCCGCGCGACGTCTTCGTCGAGCAGACGGTGGCCCGGCTCGCCGCGGTGGCCGAGGTGTCCGGTGGTGAGGCCGCGGTGATCGACGAGGGCCTGGGGCCGGTGGTGGCGACGCCGATCATGCGGTGGTTGCAGAGCGTGGAGGGCCCGGTCGACGGGTTCAACCAGACGGTGGTGGTGCAGGCTCCGGCCGGGGTGACCGAGGCCGACGTGCTGGTGGTGTTGCAGGCGCTGGTGGATCGGCATGCCACGTTGCGGTTGCGCGTCGAGGAGACCGAGGGTGCCGAGGGTTGGTCGCTGTCGGTGCCCGAGGTGGGTGCGGTGCAGGCGGGCGAGTGCTTGCGGGTGGTCGATTCGTTGTCCGACGAGGTGTTGGTGGCGGCGCGGTCGCGGTTGAACCTGGCGGCGGGGGTGATGCTCGCGGCGCTGTGGGTGCCGGACACGGGGCAGCTGGCGTTGATGATCCACCACCTGGCCGTCGATGGGGTGTCGTGGCGGATCTTGTTGGAGGACTTGAACATCGGGTGGGCTCAGCATCACGGTGGGCAGCCGGTGGCGTTGCCGACGGGGGGGACGTCGTTTGCGCGTTGGTCGGCGGTGTTGGCCGAGCATGCCCGGGACGAGGACGTGGTGGGGGCCGCCGATGCGTGGCGGCAGGTGTTGGCCACCCCGCCGACGATGCCTGCGGTGCGTCCGGAGCTCGATACCTACGCCACCGCTGGGCAGCTGTCGGTATCGCTGGACGTGGAGACCACCCGCCGGGTGCTGGGTGAGGTGCCCGCGGCGTTCCACGCCGGGGTGCAGGACGTTCTGCTGATTGCGTTCGCGTTGGCGTGGAACGAGTATCTGGGTGGGGTGGCGGCGCCGATCGGGATCGACGTGGAGGGCCACGGCCGGCACGAGGAGTTGGCGTCGACCATCGACTTGTCGCGCACGGTGGGGTGGTTCACCACCAAGTTCCCGGTGGCGTTGGGTGTTGGTGGGTTGTCGTGGGAGCAGGTGCGTGCCGGTGACGCGGCGTTGGAGGCCGTGGTCAAGGATGCCAAGGAGCAGTTGCGTGCGTTGCCCGACGGGCTGACCTACGGGTTGTTGCGCTATCTGAATCCCGGGGTGGAGTTGGTCGGTGCGGAGCCGACGATCGGGTTCAACTATCTGGGGCGGCTCGGTGCGGGGGCGGGCGACCTGTCCGACGACTTCTGGCGGATCAGCCAGGAAAGCCTGTCGTCGACCGGCGCGGCCGCCGGTGTGCTCATGCCGTTGATGCACACGGTCGAACTGAACGCCGGCACCATGGACACCGATGCCGGCCCCAGCCTGCAGGCCGGGTGGACGTGGGCGCCGTCGGCGGTCGACGAGACCCGGGTTCGGCGGCTGAGCCAGTTGTGGTTCGACGCCCTGGCCGGCATGTGCGCGCTGGTGCAGCGCGGTGGTGGCGGGTTGACCCCGTCGGACCTGGTGCCCGCCCGGTTGACTCAGCAGCAGATCGACGAGCTGCAGCAGCGCTACGAGGTCGCCGACGTCCTGCCGCTGACCCCCGTTCAGCAGGGCTTGTTGTTCCATGCCACGTTCGCTCCGGAAACCTTCGACGACGTCTACGCGGTGCAACTCGACATCACCGTGACGGGGCTTCTCGATCAGCACCGGTTGCGGGATGCCGTGCACACCGTGGTCAACCGCCACCCCAACCTGGCGGCCCGCTTCGTCGAACAGTTCGGTGATCCGGTGCAGGTCATCCCTGCCGATCCGGTGATGGCGTGGCGGTATCTCGATCTTCGCGACGACGACCGGACACCGGACGACGAAATCCAGCAGTTGTGCGCCACCGAGCGCGCCGCGGTCTGCGACCTGGCCGACCGACCGACCTTCCGGGCCGCGTTGATCCGTACCGCCGGGAACCGGCACCGCTTCGTGCTGACCTTCCACCACATCGTGATCGACGGCTGGTCCCTGCCGATCCTGTTGCAGGAGATCTTCGCCAGTTACTTCGGTGAGCGGTTGCCGGCCGCCGCGCCGTACCGCAACTTCGTGGGTTGGCTGGCCGGGCAGGATCTCGATGCCGCGCGGGCGGCGTGGCGCACGGTGTTCGAGGGTTTCGACACCCCGACCCTGGTCGGTCCGTTGCATCGGGCGGGGCCGCGCAGCGTCGAGTCGTATCGGGTGTCTGCCGAAACCACCCGGGCGCTGGGGGAGTTGGCCCGTGCCCAGCACACGACGGTGAACACGGTGTTGCAGGCGGCGTGGGCGCAGCTGTTGACGTGGTTGACCGGGCAGCAGGACGTGGCCTTCGGTACTGCGGTGTCGGGGCGGCCCGCCGACTTGGTCGGCGCGGAGTCGATGGTCGGTTTGATGATCAACACGGTGCCGATCCGGGCCAACGTCACGGCCACCACCACGGTCGCGGACCTGTTGACCCAGCTGCAATCGGTGCACAACGACACGCTGGAACACGATCACCTGGCGCTCAACGAGATTCACCGCGTCACCGGACACGAGCAGCTCTTCGACACGCTGTTCCTCTACGAGAGCTATCCGATCGACACCAGCGCCCTGTCGGGCGTGCACGAGTTGGCCGTCACCGAGTTCAGCAACCGCGAATACAACCACTACCCCCTGTCGGTGATGGCGCTTCCCGGTCACGAACTGGGACTGCGCGTCGAGTACGACACGGACGCCTTCGCGGTCGCCGCCATCGAGACCATGATCGAGCGGTTCCAGCGGATCCTCGGCTCGATGATCGCGGACCCCGCGCAGCGGCTGTCGTCGATGGACGTACTCGATGCCGCCGAGCACGACCGGCTGGACTCATGGGCGAACCGAGCGGTGTTGGCCCGGCCGGCGGCCACCGCGGCGTCGATCCCGGAGCGGTTCGCCGCGCAGGTGGCCCGCACGCCACGGGCGGTGGCACTGACCTTCGAGGGTCGCTCGCTGACGTATCGCGAACTCGACGAGTCGTCAAACCGCTTGGCGCACAGGTTGTCCGGGCACGGCGCGGGTCCAGGCGACTGCGTCGCGCTGCTGGTGCCCCGTTCCGCCGACGCCATCGTGGCGATCCTGGCCGTACTCAAGACCGGAGCGGCGTACGTCCCGATCGACCCGGCGGTGCCGGAGTCGCGGTTGCAGTTCATGGTCGACGATGCTCGCCCGATCGCCGCGGTGACCACCGCCGGTCTGCGTGCCCGGCTCGCGGGATTGGACGTGGCCGTCGTCGACCTCGACGAACCGGTCGTCCAGTTCCGCGCGAACGCCTCGCTGCCGGCGCCCGCCCCCGACGACGTCGCCTACATGATCTACACCTCGGGTACGACCGGCGTCCCCAAGGGCGTCGCGGTCACCCACCACAACGTCACCCAGGTGCTGGAGTTGCTGCCCGCCGATCTGCCCGCCGGTCCCGGGCAGGTGTGGTCGCAGTGGCATTCGCTGGTCTTCGACGTGTCGGTGTGGGAGATCTGGGGCGCGCTGCTGCACGGCGCCCGGTTGGTCGTGGTGCCCGAGTCGGTGGCGGGTCTGCCCGACGACTTGCATGACCTGCTGGTCGCCGAAGGCGTCACCGTCTTGTACCAAACCCCTTCTGCCGTCGGCATGTTGTCCCCGGCGGGCCTCGAGGGCACGGCGTTGGTGGTGGCCGGTGAGGCCTGCTCGGCCGAGGTGGTGGACCGGTGGGCGCCGGGACGGGTGATGCTCAACGCGTACGGCCCGACCGAGACCACGATCTATGCGGCGATCAGTCGGCCGCTGACACCCGGCTCCGGCGTCGTGCCGATCGGCGAACCGGTACCCAACGGGGCGGTGTTCGTCCTCGACAAGTACTTGCGGCCGGTGTCTGCGGGTGTCGTCGGCGAGTTGTATCTGGCCGGTCGCGGCGTGGGTCTCGGATATGTCGGCCGGGCCGGGTTGACCAGTTCGCGGTTCGTGGCGTGCCCCTTCGGGGCGCCGGGGGCGCGGATGTACCGCACCGGTGATCTGGTGTGCTGGGGCAGTGACGGCCAGCTGCAGTATCTGGGCCGGGCCGACGAGCAGGTCAAGATCCGCGGCTACCGCATCGAGCTGGGGGAGATCCAGGCGGTGCTCGCCGAACTCGACGGGGTGGAGCAGGCGGCGGTGATCGCCCGCGAGGACCGCCCCGGCGACAAGCGCCTGGTCGGCTATGTCACCGGCACCGCGGATCCGGCCGAGATGCGCGCCGCACTGGCGCAGCGCCTCCCGGTGTACATGGTGCCGGCCGCGGTGGTCGTGGTCGACACGATGCCGTTGACGGTCAACGGCAAACTGGACCGCCGGGCGCTGCCGGCGCCGGAGTACCGGAGTGCCGATCGGTATCGGGCGCCGAGCACCGCCGTCGAGGAGACCTTGGTCGACATCTACGCCCACGTCCTCGGCGTCGAGCGGGTCGGGGTCGACGACTCCTTCTTCGACCTCGGCGGAGATTCGATCTCGGCAATGCGTGTGACCGCGGCGATCAACACCGCCCTGGACGCTCAACTCGCGGTGCGCACGTTGTTCGAGGCGCCGACGGTCAGCGGCTTGAGCCGCCACCTGGACCCGGCCGCGGTGACGGTGTTGCAGACGCACGGGCCTTCGTTCGCGGCGGTGCACGGCCACGGAGCCACCGAGGCCAGGGCCAGTGACCTCGCGTTGGACAAGTTCATCGACGCCGCGACGCTGGCGGCCGCCGCGACGTTGCCGGGCCCCAGCGCCGAGGTGCGGACGGTGCTGTTGACGGGTGCCACCGGATTCCTCGGGCGCTACCTGGTCCTGCAGTGGCTCGAGCAGATGGAACAGGTCGACGGCAAGTTGGTCTGCATCGTCCGCGCCCACTCCGACGAGGACGCCCGGCGCCGTCTGGACACCATCTACGACAGCGGCGATCAGAACCTGCTGTGGCGCTACCAGGCCTTGGCCGCCGACCGGCTGGAGGTCATCGCCGGCGACAAGGGCGAAGCCAATCTCGGTTTGCCGGAGCAGACGTGGCAGCGACTCGCCGGCACCGTCGATCTGATCGTCGACTCGGCGGCGTTCGTCAACAGCGTGTTGCCCTACGGCGAGCTGTTCGGGCCGAACGTGGCAGGCACCGCCGAGCTGATCCGGTTCGCGCTCACCACCAAGCTCAAGCCATACGCGTTCGTGTCGACCTCCGACGTAGGACGTCAGATCGAACCGTCGGCGTTCACCGAGGATGCCGACATCCGGGTCATCAGTCCCGTTCGGACGATCGACGCCAGTTATGCCAACGGGTACGGCAACAGCAAGTGGGCCGGTGAGGTGCTGCTGCGCGAGGCCCACGACCTGTGCGGTCTGCCCGTCTCGGTGTTCCGGTCCGGCATGATCTTGGCCGACACCGACTACGCGGGCCAGTTGAACGTCTCGGACACGGTCACGCGGATGGTGTTGAGCCTGGTGGCCACCGGAGTCGCACCTGGCTCGTTCTACCGGTTGGGCCCCGACGGCCGACGGCAGCGCGCGCACTTCGACGGTCTGCCCGTCGGGTTCGTCGCCGAGTCCATCGCCTCCCTGGCTGCCCAGGTGGTCGACGGGTTCGAGACGTACCACGTGATGAACCCACACGACGACGGCATCGGCATCGACGAGTACGTGGATTGGTTGATCGACGCGGGACATCCGATCGAGCGCGTCGACGACTTCGGCGAATGGCTGAGGCGCTTCGAGGACGGCCTACGCGCACTGCCCGAACGGCAGCGCCAGAATTCGGTGCTTCAGATGTTGCAGGTACTGCTGCTGCACGACCCCGACGATCTGCAGCCGCCGGAGCCGACACTGGGCTCGTACGCGCCGGCCGACCGGTTCCGCGCTGCGGTGCAGGAGGCGAAGATCGGCCCGGACAACGACATTCCGCACGTCACGGCGCCGGTCATCACGAAGTACGTCACCGACCTGCAACGATTGGGACTGCTCTAGCTCATGTGGAGCTCCCTCTTGGGGATGTCGCTTGTCCTGGCGCTCAATCCCGTGCTGCTCGGCCTCATCCTGCTCGTCATGTCCAGGCCACACCCGGTGAAGAACCTGCTCGTCTACTGGACCGGTGCGCTGGCGGTGAACATTCCGCTGTTCCTCGCCCCGCTGGTGTTGCTGCACGTCGCGCCTGGTTTCGCACCGTTTGCCCACGCCGTCGCCGCTCAGGAGACGGCGACCTCGAGCCACGCCTTCCGCCCGGTCCCGTTCGGTACGGCCGTGGTCTTGTTCACGATCGTCGCGTTGATGACGGCGCGGGGTCGGGCACGGGGCCGGATGCCGGGTCCGTCGCCATCACCGGCCGGCGGCGAACACCGACGGCCCACGTCTTCGTCGAAGGCACAAGACGGTTCGCCGCCGGACGCGAGGCCGGCGCGGGAACTGGCCACCATGGTGATGGAGCCGAGTAGTCCGCCCAAGGGTTCCGGTCCGCTGCGCCGACTCGCGGGCATGGCCGAAGGAGTCGTCGCGAAGTTTGGTCACCTCATCGGCCGACTCTCCCGTGTCTGGGAGAGCGGGTCCCTGTGGATGGCGTTTGTCTTCGGGATGACCTACGTGCCGTCGGTGACGCTGGTGCTGCTGGTCGACACCACCATCGCGACGTCGGGACGGGTCATCGAGGAGCAGGTGATCGCTGCCATCGTGTTCATCCTGGGATTCCTTGCGGTGCTCGAGATCACGCTGTTGAGCTACCTGGTGGCACCCACCAGGACTGAAGCAATACTGCGTCCGCTGCACGGGTGGGCGCGGGATCGCAACCGCCAGATCCTGGCGGTGTTCTTCGCCCTGGTCGGCTTCTGGCAGCTGCTCAAGGGCGTTGGCCTGTTGTGAATCGGTGCGCCGCGATTCCCTCGACTCACACGGTGCGGGCCAGGTGATCCGCCAGCATTCCGGCGAACTTCGCCGGGTCGTCGGGTACCTCGCCCTCGGCGAGGAGGGCTGTGCCGTGGAGTAGTTCGGCAGTTTCGGCGAGGGAGGGATCGTCGGCGCCGCGGCTCTCGTACGCTTGCCGCAGACCGGTGACGAGCGAATGCTTGGGGTTCAGCTCGAGGATCCGCTTTCCCACCGGAACCGCTTGTCCGGACGCCCGGTACATCCGCGCGAGCGCCGGTGTGATGCCGAAGGCGTCGGACACCAGGCACGCCGGTGACTCGGTCAGGCGGGTGGACAGCCGCGCTTCCTTCACCCGATCGCTCAACGTCTCCTTCAACCAGGCGAGAAGATCGGCGAAGTCCGCTTCCAGTTCCCGCCGTTCGGCTTCGTGTTCGGTCTTCTCGTCCTCGGAGTCGAGGTCCACCTCGCCCTTGGCCACCGACTGCAGTGACTTGCCGTCGAACTCGTGCACCGATCCTACCCACACCTCGTCGACCGGGTCGGTGAGGAGCAGCACCTCGTAGCCCTTGGCCTTGAACGCTTCCAGATGGGGTGAACTCAGCAGCTGCTCGCGCGACTGCCCGGTGGCGTAGAAGATCTGCTCCTGACCGTCTTTCATGCGCTCGACGTATTCGGCGAGCGTCACCAGATTCTCGTCGTCGTGGGTTGATGCGAAGGACGAGATGCGCAACAGCATGTCCTGATTGTCGAAGTCCGACATCAGGCCTTCTTTGAGTACTCCGCCGAAGTGCGTCCACAACGTGCGGTAGTCGGTGGGCCGCTCCGACCGCAGACCGTCGATCGTCGACAGGACCTTCTTCGTGACACGTCGACGGATCGCCGCGACCTGCCTGTCCTGCTGGAGGATCTCCCGGGAGACGTTGAGCGACAGGTCCTGTGCGTCGACGACTCCCTTGATGAAGCGAAGATATCCCGGCACCAGGTCCTGACAGTCATCCATGATGAAGACGCGCTTGACGTACAGCTGCACGCCGACCTTCGCGTCCCTGGTGAACAGGTCGAACGGTGCCTGGGACGGGATGAACAGCAGAGCCTGGTACTCGAAGGTGCCCTCGGCCTTCATCACGATGACCTCGAGAGGTTCGTCCCAGGCGTGCGCGACGTGTTTGTAGAACTCGGCATACTCGTCGTCGGAGACTTCGTCTCTCGTCTTGGCCCACAGCGCCTTCATGGAGTTGAGGGTCTGCACCTCGGTGGTGACCTCGGGTTCGCCGCCCTCCTCGGTCGGCGCGGAGCGTCGCTCGACCTGCATCCGGATGGGCCAGGCGATGAAGTCGGAGTACTTCTTGACGAGTTGCCTGATCTTCGACTCCGAGGTGTAGTCGTGCAACTCGTCGTCGGCGTCTTCGGGCTTGAGGTGCAACGTGATGGACGTTCCCTGCGGAGCATCGTCGACGGACTCGATGGTGTAGGTGGCCTCACCGCTCGACATCCAGCGGGTGGCCCCACTTTCGCCTGCCTTGCGCGTCAGCAGCTCGACCTTGTCGGCGACCATGAACGTCGAGTAGAAGCCGATCCCGAACTGACCGATCAACTCCTCGGACGCAGCCGCGTTCTTGGCCTCTTTCAGCTGCTTCCGCAGCTCGGCGGTGCCCGACTTGGCAAGGGTGCCGATCAGACTCACGACCTCGTCGTGCGTCATGCCGATCCCGTTGTCGCGGATGGTCAGGGTGCGCGCGTCCCCGTCCGCGTCGATCTCGATGTGCAGATCGGAGGTGTCGACGTGGAGGTCCTTGTTCCGCAGGGCTTCCAGCCGCAGCTTGTCCAGCGCGTCGGAGGCATTGGAGATCAACTCCCGCAGGAACGAGTCCTTGTTGGAGTAGATGGAGTGAACCATCAGATCGAGGAGTTGGCGTGCTTCCGCCTGGAACTCCAATTGCTCGACGTGTGCAGACATGCGAATCCTTCGACGACACCTGTGACTACGGAAATCCCGAGAAGATGATACCGAGCCTGCCGCGGGCGTTCCTCCGCGCGATGCCCCGTGGCCGTGTCCGGCGACCGCTCAGATGAGGCCCATCCCGGTCACCACGAGTGACACGCCGACGATTGCGCTGACCGCTGCCGTCACCTGTCTGCGGTGGGCCTGCACCCAGTGGTGCAGCGGGGCCAGCACGTGTCGGGTCTTCGTCGGCGCGACGACGAAGCTCACCAGGATGACCTCCAACACCGCGAGGATCACGACGATGAAGACGATCGCGGCGCCGAGTTGCGTGCCGATCGCCGCTCCCGACGTCGCGATGAGCGCGAGGGCGATCGTCACCTGGATCGGTGAGTAGGACATGCCCATCAGGACCGACACCCACAGCGAACCCTTCGCCCACGCCTCCTGGACGCGGCCGAGCATCCGGCGAAGCGCAGACACCGTTGCCGGCGGGGTGCGCGACTCGATCGGCCACGCGCTGGCCGGTTGCGCGCTCACCAACGCCTTCTGCGGCGTGCGAATGCGCGCGGTCATCACCAAGGCGACCGTCAGCGAGAGCACACCCATGCCGATCGGAAAGGGCTTGACGGCCGAACCGCCTACCGTGGACGGGACGGCAAGATCCTGCACCAGGCACCCGAACGTCTGCGTGTAGTGCAGCACGACGAGGGGGATCACCAGGACGACGGCATTGATCAGCAGGCAGCCGCCGAAGTACGCGAGCAGGTTCTGGACGGGACGCTGCCGGGAGAGCACGACGAAAGCGGCGATCAGACGCAGTGGGTCGGCCGCGGTCACCAGCGCCAGCATCAGCACCGAATTCCACATGGCCCGATGCTGCCCGTCACGGGATCGGAGGAGGCCCCTTAAATTCAGCCTGAATCCTGTGGTGGACTCTTCGGGGATGCCGACGATTCGTGGTCGTGGCTAGCCGATGCCCATGCCCCTGATCACCTGCCAGGTACCGATGATGAGGAGAATGGCGACGATGACCTGCTGACGGTGGTCGCGGGCCCAGTCGTGCACCGGTCGCAGCATCGTCTGGGTCCGCGCCGGCGCCACCAGATGGCTCACCAGGATGACCTCGACCAGCGCGAGCATCGTGAGGACGAAGACGATGGCGGCGGCGACTTCAATGGCCATCGACGCCCCCGAGGACGCAATGGTGGTCACGACGAAGAGGGCCAGCGGAGGACCAGGGAACAAGGTCATGCCGAACACGAACGCGACCCACACGGACCCGTTCTCCCAGGACGCACGGGCGCGGGCGAGTAGACGCCGGATCGGGTTGCCTCTCGGTGTCTCCTCCGGCGCGGGATCGTCCGAACCGGGGTCGAGCAACAACGTCGACGTGTTGCGGGACGACGCCGGTGCGTAGGCATTGCTGCGTCGACGGGCCCGCGCCCTGCGGATCAGGGCGCGCACGGTCATCACCCCGGCGATCGTCAACGTCAGGAAGCCCATGCCGATCTGAATGTGTCTCGCCACGGGACTGGACGGGGTGGCCAGATCATGTGCAAACGACGCCGACGCCGGCGCCAGGTGCAGCATGATCAGTGGGACGAGAATCAGCGGGACGCTCACCACGGCGCTGCCGAACCAGAAGGCGAGCAGGTTTTGCACCGGCCGCGGTCGGGAGATCAACAGAACGATTACGCCGAGCACTCCTGGGTTCAGCGCAAACACGAGCGCCACCACCAGAATTGAGCTCCACATTGCCGCAACATTACCGTGTTTGCTCGGGGTTGAGCACTTTTTGCCGGACCCATCGGGCTCGGTGACCGACTCCTGACCACTGCGGCCATGCGTGCCACGGTGTGAAACATTGCACCCGTTGGGGTGTCGCAGTGGGGGGCGCCGAGCAACGCGTTGGCCGCGGCGACGGTGACGCACCAGCTCTCGATCGTCGGGCATGCAGTTGTCTCGGCAAACACGTCTTCGACGGTGAATCGATCCGGCGACGGCGGTGACATCTTAGGCTCGTGGGGTGGGGCTGTCCTGGCCGCTGACCGGCCGCTCAGAGGAAATGCGTGCCGTCGAGGCAGCAATCGGGACTCCCCGTGTCCCCGGCATCCTCATCGGCGGCTCGGCGGGCGTCGGAAAGAGCAGGCTTGCCCGCGAAGCACTGACGGCGGCGATGGCGCGTGGGTGCAATGGGCGGTGGGTGGCCGGTACGGTCGCGGCCCGATCGCTGCCACTCGGGGCGTTCACGGCCTGGATCCAGCCGGAGGCCACCGACGGCGTCCACCTGGTGCGAGGGGTGATCGACTCGCTGGCCACGGCATCGGGGGGTGCCGCGGTGGTCGCCGTCGACGACGTGCATCTGCTCGACGATCTCTCGGCCTTCGTCGTCGCGCAGATCGTCGGCCGCGGTGTCGCCAAGGTCATCCTGACCCTTCGTGACGATGAACGTCCAAGCGCTGCGGTGCAGGAGATATGGCGGGGAAGCGGCTGCGAGCGGCTGGACCTGCAGCCGCTGACACTCGGCGAGACCGCTGAGCTGCTCGCCGGGACCCTCGACGGAACGGTCGACGCGGATGCGGTGCAGCGGCTGTGGACGCTGGCCGGCGGCAACGCGTTGTATCTGCGCCACCTCGTCGAACGGGAGGTGAGCGACGGCCGACTGATCAGCGACGGGCGATGTTGGCGGTGGATCGGTGAGCCGGTGGTGGCGCCCGACCTGATCGAGTTGGTCGAGTCCCGCATCGGAGAGCTGCCCGTGCCGGTGAGCGAGGTGATCGACGCGCTTGCCGTCGGAGAACCGATCGACCTGGCGGCGCTGCGACGGATCACCGGTCAGGAAGCGGTCGAAGGCGCGGACGATCGCGGCCTGATCAGACTCGATCCCGTCGTCGGACGGCCGGACCTCGAGGTGCGGATCGCGCATCCGCTCTACGGCGAAGTGCGACGATGCCGTGCGGCGCCCACGCGACTGCGACGGCTGCGGGGTCTCGTCGCTGCAGAGCTGGGCGCCTCCGAAGAGCGCGACGACCTTCGCGTGCTGGTGCGGCGTGCCACGCTCAGCGTGGATTCCGACCTCGCCCCCGATCCCGATTTGCTGGTTCGGGCCGCCCGGGGAGCGGTGTGGTTGGGGGATCCGAGCCTCGCGGACCGGCTCGCGCAGCTCGGCATCGCGGCGGGGGCGGGATCGGAGGCCAGGTTCGTTCGCGGGCATGCACTGTCGTGGCTCAGCCGCGGGGAGGAGGCCGATGCGGTGCTTGCCGACATCGACGTCGGTGACTTGACCGAGGACGACCGCGCGCGATTGGCGTTCCTGAGGGCAAGCAACACGCTCTGGGTGCTGGCCGACCCGGCGCGCGCCAAGGATCTCATCGACGGGACCGTGTGCACCACCCCGGTGGCGCGGAGCTACGTGGACGCCTTCCTGGCGGTGTACTGGTTCGCCATGGACCAGCCGGACTTGGCGATGAAGGCGTCGAGTTGCCTTGCGCTCGAAGAACTTCCGGCCGTCGTCGACGCCGAGATCGCGTGGGCGCTGGCCGCCATCGCCGCCGACGCAGGACGGATGGGGGACGCCGTGGCAGTGGCAGACGCGGGCCACGCGGTCGCAGTCCGTTCCCTCGATGCTCCGGAGATGTTGTTCAACATCGCCGACGCGCACGTCGGCGCGCTGCTGCTGGCGGGGCGTGTGCGCGACGCGGTCGACGTCGCCGAGCGGGTGCGCCAGAGGGCGGTCGATCTACCTGGTGCGGCTCACGTGCTGGGTGCCGCGGTCACCGGCCGGGCCGCTCTCGGTGCCGGCCGCTTGGACGATGCCTGTGCACTCCTGGAACAGGCGGCCGCGGCATTCGCCGCGTCCGGGTACGCGATGGGATGGGGCTACCGGTATCAATTCCCGCGATCGATCGCGCTCGCCATGCGGGGCCGCGCCGACGAGGCGGCCGCCGGGATGGCGGCACTCGACGACGTGCAGCGGCCGTTCCGCTCGCTCGACCACGAGAGGAGCCTGGCCCTCGCGTGGGTCGCCGCAAGTCAGGGCGCGGTGAGTGAGGGGATCCGCATGCTGCTGAGTGCCGCCGAGCGAAGCCGGGCGAAGGGACAATTCGCGGCGGAGGTGATGTGCCTACAGACCGCGACACAGTTCGGGTATCGGGATGGCGGCCCTCGGCTGCGCGAGCTCGAGACGATCGTCGAGGGCCCGCGTGTCGGTCTGGCGGCGTCCTTCGCCGAGATGCTTCACGTCGACGACCCCGCTGGGTTGGCACGCGTATCAGCGGGTTTCGAGGGCATCGGTGATCTCGTCGCTGCCGTCGACGCCGCCGCCCAGGCCGCGGTTGCCCATCGGCGCCGGGGCCAACGCGGATCGGCCCTGGGATGTTCGACGCGTGCCGATGGATTGGCTCGACGATGCGGCGGTATCACCACGCCCGCGTCGTGTCTGGCCGTCGCGGAGTTGCCGCTGTCCGGTCGAGAACGCGAGATCGTCACGTTGATCGCCGAGGGTCTGTCCAACCGCGCAGTCGCCGAGCGACTGACGCTTTCGGTGCGCACGGTGGAGAGTCACCTCTATCGCGCGATGTCGAGGACCGGCACCACCAACCGCGAGGAACTCGCCGGGCTGCTGGGCCGCCGTGACCGGGACCCGTCCTGACTCGCGCCTCCTTGCGCATCGGGTGCCGTTCCGTTCAGTAGCGGCGGGTCCGTCGGGCGTGACTGCAGTGGCCGGCTACTGAGCTCACCGGCCCATCTGCGACCGACGATTCAGAGGACGCAGTCGTTCCCGGCTTCGCCACTGGAGACGCAGAGAGGCACGATCATGAAGCACGTTTTCGTCAAAGCCATGGCCGCTCTGGCAGTTTCGGCCGTTGCTCTCACGCCGACGGCCGATGCCACACCGACCGGTCCGTCGACCGTCGACGCGATGATCGACAGCCTGCAGGCGCAGGGCTTCGACGTCGTCGTCAGCCGCACCGGCGACGGTGCGCCCGCACTGTGCACCGTCGCGGCGGTGCGCGCCGGGCACACCTACTCGCGCACCGACTCGGGCTCGCCGGGTGCGCAGGACGATCTCGTCACCACGTTGTTGAGCAAGACGGTCTACGTCAAGCTCAGCTGCTGAAGAACGCCTCCCCTTCGACGTACGACGCGCGGTGGCTAGCGGACCTTGACGACGACTTTGCCCCTGGCCGTGCGGTTCTCGAGCGATGCGATGGCCTCGCCCGCCCGCTCGAGCGGGTAGACGACGGGTTCGGGCGCCGCCACCCTACCGGCGGCGAGCAGCGGCTCGAGCTCGGCCCACTGCTCGGCGAGATACCCAGGGTGGGTGGCCGCCCACGCCCCCCACCCGACTCCGACGGCGTCGACGTTGTTCAGCAGCAGACGATTGACCTTCACGGTCGGGATCGACCCCTCGGTGAACCCGACCACGAGCAGCCGCCCCCCGGCCGCCAGTGACCGCAGTGAGTCGGTGAAACGCTCGCCGCCGACCGGATCCACGACGATGTCGACACCCCGTCCGCCGGTGAGCTCCTCGACGGACTCCCGGAAGCCGTCGGCGAGCACCACGTCGGTGGCACCTGCAGCACGCGCGACCTCGGCCTTGTCGGTCGAGCTGACGACGGCGATCGTGCGCGACGCGCCCCATGCCGGGGCCAGCCGCAGCGTGGACGTGCCGATCCCGCCGGCGGCGCCGTGCACCAGCACGGATTCACCCGGCGCCAGTCGGCCACGGGTGCGCAACGCGCAGTGCACGGTCAGGTCGTTGAAGAGCAGACCGGCGCCCGCCTCGAACGACACCGCGTCGGGCAAGCCGAAGACCCTGTCCGCCGGGACGACGACCACCTCTGCCATCGCGCCGGAGAGCATGGTCAGCGCGGCCACCCGATCGCCGGGCGCGACATGCGCGCCGTCGGGGGCGCTGCGCACGACGCCGGCGAGTTCCGCGCCGGGCACGTACGGCAGCGGCGGCCGGTGCTGGTAGAGCCCACGTGTCTGGAGGACGTCCGGAAACGCGACGCCCACCGCGTGCACGTCGATGCGGATGCCTTCCCCGGCGTCCTGGCCGGGTTCTTCGATCTCGACGAGCTCCGCAACGTCCGGACCATCGAGCCGGGGTATCTGTATGGCGCGCATGGTGCCCATTCAACAGCCCCGGCCGATCGGGGAGCGTGGCGCGGTGCCGACTTCTTCCGAGCGAACACGTCGGTGCTCCAACCGCTGGCCACACGTGGGCAGCGGATACAATCCGGTGATCGCCGGCAAAGGAGCCGCGACGGATCGGAGCGGACATGTCGGCCAATTCGAGGCGGCTCGCGGTGTTGGATGCCATGCCGGAGGGTCGGGCAGTCGACGTCCGCTCGACGGACGGCATCAGAATTCACACCGAGGTCTTCGGTCCCGAGGACGGCTATCCGATCGTGCTCGCCCACGGCATCACGTGCGCGATCGAGGTGTGGGTCAACCAGATCGTCGACCTGGCCCGCGAGCACCGCGTGATCGCCTACGACCATCGCGGACATGGGCGAAGTGGCGTGCCGCCGCGCCGGGGCAGGGCCAGCAACTACGGCCTGGACTTCCTCGCCGCCGACCTCGATGCCGTGCTGGATGCGACGCTGGCGAAGGGGCAGCGTGCCGTGATCGCCGGCCACTCGATGGGCGGCATCGCGATCTCCTCGTGGTCGCAGCGTTACCCGCACAGGGTGCAGCGGTGCGCAGACGCCGTGGCCCTGATCAACACCACGACCGGTGATCTGCTGCGCAACGTGAACTTCCTTCCGGTGCCGCGTCCGCTGGTCGGCAGCCGCGTCCGCGCCGCCGGATCGTTGCTCAAGACCTTCGGCTCCGCGCCGCTGGTGCCCGGCTCGGTCCAGCAGAGCCGTAAGCTGGTGGCGCAGATCGCCGTGGGTCGTGACGCCGACCCGGCGATCGCGGATTTCGTCTTCGACCTCTTCGCCAAGACGCCGCCGGCAGGCCGCGGCGGCTGGGCCAGGGCACTGGTGGACTCCCTTGGGCCCCGGCACATCTCGCTGCGGAACCTCACGGTGCCGACGCTCGTCATCGGCAGCCGGGCCGATCGGCTGCTACCCATCGTCTCGTCGCGACGGATCGCCGGGGAGGCACCGAACCTGGTCTCCTTCGTCGAGATGCCCGGTGGGCACTGCGCCATACTCGAACAACCCGACCAGGTGAACGCGGAGCTCCGCGCACTGGTCGGGTCCGTGCGGGAGAAGCGGCGGATCAGCTCCTAGGGGACAGGTGCGCGGCGACCTCGGCTGCGGCGCGCTGACCCGAACGGACGGCACCGTCCAGGAAGCCTGTCCATTCGTCGGCGGTCTCGGTACCTGCCCAGAAGATGCCGTTCACCGGCTGGCGCAACCACCGTCCGTAGGTCGTCCACGACCCGGGAGGTACTGCGGCGGTCGGTCCACCGGGCGCGAATTCCTCAGCGCCCCAACGATGGTCGACGTAGTCGATCGGGTGCAGGGCGGCATCGCCGAAGAGGGCGGCGAAACACTCGAGGGTGCGTTCCCGCCGAACCGCGGGAGGCAACGGGTCGAAGGTCCGCGCGTCGGTGAACCCGAGCAGGATGCCAGGTCCCCGGGCCGGACCCGAGTCGTGGGGACTGACGTCGAAGGTGATGAACACGGGGCCGTCGTCGGACAGCGCCTCTCCCGAATGTCCGTCGTCGCGCCAGAACGGCGTCTCGTACGCGGCGTAGGCCTTGCTCAACTTCCCTTGCGGCCAGTGCCGCGCGAGTTCGGCGTGGCCGTCGGGCAGCGCCGGGGAGAACGTGATCGCGGCGCGGTGCTCGGGGGGGATGGCGACCACGACGGCACGGGTGGTCAGTCGGCCGCCTGCGGTGTGCACCACCACGCCGTCGGCATGATGGTCGATGCCGTGGACTGCCACCCCGAGCCGGACCCGGTCGCCGAGGGCGTCGGCCATCCGCTGGGCGATCTGTTGGGTACCCGCCGGGAAGCGGTCCTGCTGTGCGCCACCCTCGACGTCGAGCAGCGCGCCGATTCCCCCGGCGGCCTTGATGTAACGCGTCGCGTGGAGCATCGACACCGCCTCCGGTTCGCAGCCCCACGTCACCCTGGACATGATGGCCATCAGATCTCGGGTACTCGCGCCGGCGTGTACCGAACGCAGCCAGCCGTCGAGGGTCTGGCGATCCAGGCGGTGGGCGACGCCCGCCGTCCACGGTTCCGCGAGGGGCACCTGCTTGACGAGCCGCTCGAACCGCCACTGGATGCGCGAAACGTCCAACAGTTCGAGGATGGACAGCTTGGGGATGGTGCTGCGGTAGGACCTGACCCGACCGCGCCAGCGGATCAGGTTCTTGCCCTGGCTGTGCGTGGGCACGGTCGGGCAGCCGAGGTCGGCGGCGAGCTTGAGCACCGCGGTCTGGGTCGGACCGACGAACGTGCCGCCCAGATCCACCGGCACTCCGGCGATCGTCGTGGTGTACGAGCGGCCGCCGATGCGATCGCGGCCCTCGAGGACGGTGACGTCGTACCCGAGTCCGGTCAGACTGCGCGCGGCGGCAAGTCCGGCGAACCCGGCGCCCACGACGATGACGTCGGGGCGGGCGGGAATGGTCACGTGACTAGGCTCTCACGGGTGAAGGTCTCCACAGCGCTGTTCGGACCGACGGATGCCATCGATCGGGCACGGGCGCTGCGGGACGCGGGCGCCGGCGGGGTGTTCACGTTCGAAGGCCCACACGACGTCTTCGCGCCGCTCACCCTGGCGTCGACCGTCGGCGGCCTCGACCTGATGACCAACGTGGCGATCGCCTTCCCGCGCAATCCGATTCACCTTGCCCATCAGGCGATGGATCACCAAGGGCTTGCCGATGGCCGGTTCGTCCTCGGCCTCGGCACGCAGATCCGCACGCAGATCGAGAAGCGGTTCGGTGCCGAGTTCGCCCGCCCGGTGGCCCGGATGACGGAACTCATCGGGGCGCTGCGAGCGATCTTCGACACCTGGACCACCGGCGAGCCGCTCGCGTTCCACGGTGAGTTCTACCGCCACACCCTGATGACCCCCAACTTCACGCCGAAGGACGTGCCGCACGGGCCGCCGCCCATCTACGTCGGCGCGCTGGGCCCGCGCCTCACCCGCGCCGTCGCCGAGGTGGCCGACGGCTTGCTGGTCATGCCGTTCGGCTCGAAGCGCTTCCTTCACGACGTCACGATGACGAAGGTCGACGAGGGTCTGGCCTCCGCGGGCCGCAGCCGCGACGACTTCACCGTGGTTCCGGAGATCATCGTCTCGGTCGCCGACGAGGACCCGCACCACACCTCCGCCCGGCAACTGCTCGCGTTCTACGGGTCGACGCCCGCCTATCGGCCGGTGCTCGAGGTGCACGGCTGGGGGGAGCTGCAGCCCGAGCTCCACGCCCTGTCCAAGCAGGGACGATGGCAGGAGATGGGCGGACTCATCGACGACGACGTCCTGCACACCATTGCCGCCTGCGGAACGCCGAAGGAGATCGCCGCCCACATCCGCGACCGCGTCGGCGGCGTGAGCGATCAGGTATGCGTGTATCAGCCTGCACCCATGCGCGCGGAGTCCCTGGGGCAGATCGTCGACGCGCTGGTGCGGTGACGCCCTATCGTGGATGGTACGGAGCGGGACCAGAAGGAGTGTCGATGAACGGCCAGGACGAAGCCGACGCGCCGTACTCGGATGTGTTGATCATCGGTGCGGGCATCTCCGGTATCGGGGCGGCGTACCGCATCGCGGAGAAGAACCCGGGGCTCACCTACACGATCCTCGAACGCCGCGCACGCATCGGCGGCACGTGGGACCTGTTCCGGTATCCGGGGATTCGCTCCGACAGCGACATCTTCACGCTCAGCTTCCCCTACGAGCCGTGGACCAGGCCGGAGAACGTCGCCGAGGGATCGGACATCCGCGACTACCTGGCCTCCACGGCCGGCAGGTACGGCATCGACCAACACATCTGCTTCGACACCCACGTGCGCTCGGCCGAGTTCGACTCGGCCACCGATACGTGGACGGTGTCCGTCGAACGCGGCGGGTCCGACGGCGGCGCGACGGTCTACCGCGGCCGGTTCCTGTTCTTCGGCACCGGCTACTACGACTACGACGAACCCCACCGGCCGGCGATCCCCGGCATCGAGGACTTCGGCGGCGACGTGGTGCATCCGCAGTTCTGGCCGGAATCGCTGGACCACGCGGGCAAGCGCGTGGTGGTGATCGGCAGCGGCGCCACCGCGATCAGCCTGATCCCCGCACTGGCACGAAGTGCTGCACACGTCACGATGCTGCAGCGCTCGCCGACGTACATGATGTCGATGCCGCGGTTCGACCCGATGGTGCAGTTCATCCGGAGGGTTCTGCCGCGCCGCCCGTCGCACCACGTCGTGCGCTTCCGCAACGCGATGATCCACGTCCTGTCCTACTTCATGTTCCGCAAGGCACCGCGGTTCGGCCGGTGGCTCGTCCGCAACCGGACCATGGCGGCACTTCCCGAGGGCTACGACGTCGACGTGCACTTCAAGCCGAAGTACGAGCCGTGGGACCAACGAATGTGCCTGGTGCTCGACGGCGACCTGTTCGGCCACATCAGCGACGGCCGCGCCGAGGTGGTCACCGATCACATCGACCACGTCGATGCGCGCGGCATCGTGTTGCAGTCGGGCAACCGGGTCGACGCGGACGTCATCGTCACCGCCACCGGAATTGCCCTGCAGGCGCTGGGTGGCATCACCCTGCGCGTCGACGGCGAGGAGGTCGACCCCACCGACCGGTTCGTCTACAAGGAGTTCCTGCTCGAGGACGTGCCGAACATGGCATGGTGCATCGGCTACACCAACGCGTCCTGGACGCTGCGCGCCGACATGACCGCACGTGCCGTGGCGAAGCTGTTGGCCTACATGCAATCCCGCGGGTACACCCATGCCTACCCTCACCTCGGCGAGACGGTGATGCACGAGAAGCCGACCTTCAACCTCGAGTCCGGCTACGTCAAGCGGTCACTGCATGCCCTGCCCAAGTCCGGCACCCACCGGCCGTGGCACGTTCGGCACAACTACCTGCTGGACCTCATCGACCACCGGTTCGACCGCATCGAGGAGTCGATGGTCTTCGGCCGGGTGGCCAGTCCGGTCACCACCGAGCCGCAGACCGTCTAGCCCGCACCCGGCCGCTGGTCGGTGAGTGAGACCGTGGCGGCCTCGGCCAGTTGGCCGGCATTGCGTGGTTGCTCGAAGAGCACCTCGGCGCTTTGCTCGAAGGCACGAAGGGTGGCGATGGTGTTGCCGAACAGGGGACCGCTCAGGTTCTGCCACGTGATGGGCAGCGCGGGCGCCCCCCGGCGGCGGGCGTAGCTCCGGGTGAGGCGGGCCAGCCGCTGCGACCATCCGACCTTGAACACCGGTTTGACGAACATCGGAACGTAGTTGTGCACCGGCGAACACACCAGCTGGTGCACGCGCGTCGCCGACGGTCGGGGGAGCTCCGCACGCGCGGCGTAGCTGTGGTGGACGTCCCCGGAGAGCACGGAGATGGTCGCCGGGCCCGTCTCGCCGGACGCGGTGGCGACGACGAGGTCGGTCAGGCGGAGAAACGACGTCGAGAACGCCGCCCAGTGTTCGAAATCGGCCTTCTGTCGCACGAATTCGGCAAGCCGGCCCCGGATGCCGGCGCGTGCGGCGGCGATCTCGTTGACCGTCTGCAGGTCACCGATCGCCGGGGGCAGCAACCACGGCAGGGATGAGGCGAGGACGAGGTGATCGATCCGCTCGAGGTCCTCGCCGACCTGATCCTCCAACCAGCGGAACTCGCGGTCACCGAGCATCTTGCGGTCACCGGTGTCCAGGATCCGGGCATTGCGCGAATCGACCATCACCAGCCGGGTGCGACCAAGGTCCCATCGGTAACTGAACCGCAATCCCTTGTCGCCGTCGACTTCGCTGTCGGCGCGGTCGGCCAGTTCGGCGAGATGCGGCCAGGAGTCGCCGGCGGCAGCCAGCACCTTCTGGTAGTCGGTGTCGTCGTTCAATTCGCGCGGGCTGAGGTTGCCCAGATGCTGGTACACCCAGTAGGACGCCAGACCGGCTCGGATCCGGTCGCGCCACCACGGCTTCTCGTTGATCTTCTTGCGCCATGCCGCCGAGGTGTTCCAGTCGTCCCTGATGTCGTGGTCGTCGAAGATCATCGCCGTCGGCAGCGTGGACAGAATCCAGCGGATCTCCGGATCACCCCAGGTGTGCCGGTACAGGCGTTCGTACTCGGTGAAGCTGACCACTTCGTCGGGAGGGCGTTTTCCGACCGAACGGCGGCCGGCCAGGTGGCGGCGCGCCTCCGGGGTCAACTCGTCGGCGTACACCTGGTCGCCGAGCAGGATCAGTGCGTCCGGCCAGTCCCGTACCGGTGTCGTGGCCAGCCTGCTGGCATAGCAGTCCAGTGCATCGTGACCGAGTTTCGCGTCGAGCTTCGCGACGCCGGTCTTCGGGTACCGGCATGACCCGAAGATGATCCGCACCCGATCGGCGGTGCCGGGTCCCCGGGTTCGGATGACGCTCGGCGGGAACGGCGAGTCGGGTTCCGGCCACACCTGGCGACCGTCGACGTGGACCTGGTATTGGGTCGCGGAGTCCGGCTCGAGGCCTTCCACGCTCACCAGTGCGTAATGACAGCCCTGGACCTCGAACGTAGCTGCCGAGCAACCGAGGACTTCGACGTTGGCTGCCTCGTCGGTCTGCACCCAGACCGTCGCAGTGGTGTCACCGACGTGGCGGAGTACGGGACCGAGCAAGAGTGGCACCCGCCCAGCCTAGGACCCCGTCGCACCCGGGGAACGCTAGTCGGCCACCGTCAGCCAGTCGGCGAAACCCGACGGGTCGTGGCGACCCAGGGCGCCGTGCTCGAACAGTCCCCAGCCCTCGGCGGGTGCGCGGCTGCCTTCGGTGCACAGCGCCCGGCCGACGTGGTCGATCACGCCGAAGCCGGCACGACCCACGATCGCCGGATCGGTCATGTCGTAGGTCAGTCGTTCGGTGAACGCGTCGCCTCTCCACACGCCGTGGATCCAGTCCGAGTCGCCGCCGTAGCCGCCGCCGACGTGGATGGGGACCGGCAATTTGGACTCCACCTCGACGTGGACCGGTGACCCGTCGAGCGCGGTGGCGTCGATGCTCGCGCCCGTGGGGATTCTGGTGCCGGGGCGGTAGTGGATCGTCACCCGCGGCCAGCCGAGCTGTTCGACGCGGCCGTCGGCGTGGATGCGCGTGCAGTCGTTGAGCGAGCGGAACCCGTCGGGCTCCTCTTGGATGATGAGCACGATGGAGAAGTCGTCGAAGGCCATCGGGACGTACAACCACCACATGCCCTCGAACGGCGGATCCGCGGGCCGGCCCGCGGGCTCGGCCTCACCGATGGGCCGGATCCCCCAGGACCGGTCCCTGCTGCCGATCCACACGCTTGGGTCGACGGTGATCTCCTCGCCGTCGATCAGGAGGTGTCCACTCCACGAACCCAATTGGGCGAACCGCTGCGCCTCGAGGGTGACCCGGTTGCCGGCCCGCAGGGTGTGCGGTTGCTCCTGCACGACGTCGAAGAGCCCGTTCCACGTCAGGTCGACGGCGATGCCCTCGGTGTCGTCCAGCACGATCCGCAGTCGCTTCAAGGGCTCCTGAACCTCGACGCGGTAGCCCATCACGTGTTGGTTGAGCCGATCCTGGTCGATCGCGTCCGACAGGTGCACGGCGGTCTGGACGTCACCGCGCCTGATGAGGACGAACGCGTCCTTCACCCCGAGGTTGGGGTAGTAGCCGATGCCGGTGATCACGAAGATGTCGCCGGTGCGGTCGTGCGCGTTGAAGTACGAGCGGTCGTAGAAGTTGCGGTCCGACGACCCGGGCCAGGCGATCGGCTTGGGAATCTGATGGAGGGGAAACTCGTCCGCCGGGCCCAGCATCACGACTGTCCGATCAGGCGCGTGAGCAGCGCCCCGTGATAGAACATCGACTCCACGTCGTCGGGTTTCTCCGTCTCCCCGAACCGCACCCGCCGCGCGCCGGTGCGCATGAACACGCAGCACCAGATCACGCCGGAGTACACGTAGAACCAGCGCAGGTCGCCGAGTGTGACGCCGGTCGTCGCCTCGTAGCAGGCACGGACGTCCTCCTCACGAAGAACGTCGGGTAGTCCCGGCAAACCCGCCAGGCCGGCGAGTTCCTGAAAGACCATGTGCGCGAACACCATCCACGCCACGTCGAGTTCGCGCGGCCCGATGGTCGCCATCTCCCAGTCGAGCACGGCGACGGGCCGGAAGTCGTCGTAGAGGACGTTGCCGATGCGCGAATCGCCCCACGCCAACACCGGCGGCGTGGCGGCGACGTCGGTCGGGAAGTTCTCCTCGAGCCACTCCAGTGCCCGCTCGACGAGCGGTGAGCGGCCGACGTCCGGGACGGCGAACGCGTACCAGTCCTTGAGCCAACCGAAGTGTCTGTGCAACGGCGTGTCACCGGGTGGGTCGACCTCGGACAGAAAGCCGAAGATGCCCGGGGCGTCGGGTATCGAGTGAAGTCGCGCCAGCACGTCCACCGTGGCGTCCTGCAACTCGCGCCGGCGCACCGCGGGGGCGTCGGCAAACCAGTTGCCGCCGAACGTATACGGCATGACGTCGGGCGGCACGATGCCGTCGACGTAGTCCATCAGGAAGAACGGCGTGCCGAGGACGTCACCCGAGGTCTCCATCCACCGCACGCGGGGTACCGGAACGTCGGTCAGTTCGCCGACCAGCCGGATGACGTCGAACTGGTGGTCCAGGCGGTAGGTCGGAAAGACCGGGACGTCCGCGGCGCTCGGGGCGACGCGGGCCACCCATTTCTGCTCCTCGGGCCGGCCACCCTGCTGCCATCTCGCGGTCAGGATGATGGTCTCCGAACTCATCCCGTTGGCATCGACGCCGCTGTCCACGGTGACCTCGGGGACCACGCCTCCCGGCATGACGGTCGAGAGCCATTGCGACATCACCGACGGCAGGGTGGTGAGGTCGCGTGAGGAGTGCTGGAGGCGGCTGACGTCTTCGACAGCCGGTTCGTTGACCACGGTTTACCCCTTCGACCAATTACGATACGGTGAGTAGCGTTATGAAAGCAGACCGCGGAGCCGATGACAAGACCCCGACCGCGGGACGCCCGCGCGACCCGCGCATCGACGCTGCCATATTGGGGGCGACGGGGGAGCTGCTCGCGGAAATCGGCTATGCGAACCTCACGATGGCCGCGGTCGCCGAACGCGCAGGCACCACCAAGACGGCGCTCTACCGGCGATGGTCGAGCAAGGCCGAACTGGTTCACGAAGCGGCCTTCCCCGTCACGCCCACCGCACTCGCGGCACCCGAGGGGGACATCGTCGGTGACGTGCGGGCGATGGTGGCGGCCGCCAGGGATGTGTTCACCACCCCCGTGGTGCGGGCCGCGCTACCTGGGCTGATCGCCGACATGGCCGCCGACGCCGAGCTCAACGCGCGGGTGATGAGCCGTTTCGTCGACCTCTTCGGCGTGGTCCGGGAACGCGTGGTGCACGCCGTCGCCGACGGTGAGGTGAACCCGGACGTCCAACCCGAACGTCTCATCGAGATCGTGGGTGGCGCAACCCTTCTTCGCCTCCTGCTCGATCCAGGAGGGTGGCCCGACGACACCTGGGTGGAGCAGACCGCCGCCATCATCAGTCACGGCATCAAGGTCTGAGCAGTACCGTTTACGTCATGTACGTGCAGCTGACCCTGAACGACGAGGACGGAGTGCCCGAGGTCTACTCCACCCCGCCCTGGACCGACGACGCGGACGGACGTGCCGAGACCGCCCGGGTGGTCGTCGACCCCGTGGGCAGGCCCGACGGTGATCGGGCCGGGGTCCTGCTGACGATGACCATCGGCGAGGCGCTCGTCCTCGGCCGGCGGATCACCGAGGTCGCAGAGCTGGCCGCGGAAGGTCAGTTCAGCAGACGCGGGACGCAATGGCGCCAGGAGGTTCAGGACCGCAAGCGGCGCGAGGCCTGGAACGTCCTGATGGCCGGCTCGGATGACGAGTCACCCGGTCACGGCTAGCTGGGCGGCGCGAAGAACTCCAACGCCGACCCGTCGGGATCGCGGAAGCTGAGACCCGAGCCATACGGCGCATCGACGATTCCGCCGTGGGTGATGCCCAGTTCGTCGAGGCGCGTCGCCCAGCTCTCCAACTCGGTGCGGGAGCCGCAGCCGAACCCCACGTGGTCCAGGCCGACGCGGAACTCGCTGAACGGCTCGTCGGGTGCCCGCTGGGTGTGCTCGTGAATGCCGAACAGCGTGCCATTGGGCAGGACGTAGACGATGTGCCGGTAACCGGCGTCGGTGTCCTCGTCGATGACCGGATCGACGCCGATCAGCTCGCGGTACCAGGGCGCGCTGACCGCGAGGTCGCGCACGGTGAGGGCGACGTGGTTCAGGGCGGGGAACTCAGGCATGGTGAACGTCCTCGATCGTCGGGTCCATCATCGTGACACGACCCGGGGCGCCGAATGGTTCGAATCTAGCGCAGGAACTCATCCGCGGTGTTGACCAAGTCGAGGATCGGCTGCGGAAGCGCTCCGAGTACCAGGGTGATGGCGGCGCTCACCGTCACCGTCGCAGTGCTCAACACGCTCGGCACCACCACCGCCGGCGGGTCGTCCGGCGGGGCGGTGAAGAACAGCAGCACGATGACCCGCACGTAGAAGTACGCTGCCACCGCACTGGCGCAGACGCCGACGATCACCAACGGGGCGGCGCCCCCCTCGGCGGCCGCCTTGAACACCGCGAACTTGCTGACGAAGCCACTGGTCAGCGGAATGCCCGCGAAGGCGAGCAGGAACAGCGAGAAGACCACCCCCACCAGGGGGTGACTGCGGCCCAGACCGGCCCACCTCGACATGTCGGTTTCCTCTTCGCCGGCCGAGTTCCGCACCACGCTGACGACGGCGAACGCGCCGAGTGTGCTGAAGCCGTAGGCGAACAGATAGAACAGCGTCGCCGACACGCCGCTGTCGTTGAGCGCGATGACACCGGTAAGGATGAATCCGGCGTGCGCAACGGAGGAGTAGGCCAGCATTCGCTTGACGTCGCTCTGCGACACGGCGGTCACCGTGCCGACCACCATCGTCAGGATGGCGATGCCCCACATCAGCGGCCGCCAGTCGTCCTCGAACCCGGGCAGCGCGACGTAGAAGATCCGCAGCATGGCTCCGAACGCAGCGATCTTGGTGGCAGCCGCCATGAACCCCGTCACCGGGGTGGGAGCGCCCTGGTACACGTCGGGGATCCACGAATGAAACGGCACCGCACCGACTTTGAAGAGGATGCCCACGGACGTCAGCCCGATGCCGACGACGGCGAGCGTGGTGTTGTCCGAACTCGACGCGGCCGTGTCCCGGATGCCACTGAGACTGAACCCGCCGGAATAGCCGTACAGCAGCGCGATCCCGTAGAGGAAGAACGCCGACGAGAACGCACCGAGAAGAAAGTACTTGAGCGACGCTTCCTGGGACAGCAGGCGCCGGCGTCGCGCCAGCCCGCACATCAGGTACAGCGGCAGCGAGAGGACCTCGAGCGCGATGAACATCACCAGCAGGTCGTCGGCGGCGGGAAAGAGCATCATGCCACCGAGCGCGAACATGGTCAGCGGAAAGATCTCGGTTTGCGCGATGCCGGCCCTGGTCGCGACCTTCTCGGCCACGCTGCCCGGCACGGTGGACGCCATCGGGGTGAACGCGTCGAGGCCCGCCGCGCCCTCGTCGACGTCCACCTCGGAGGCGATGCGGCGTTCGGCGATCAGCAGGGTGCCCAGGATGCCGACCAGCAGCAGGGTGCCCTGCAGGAACAGCGCAGGTTTGTCGAGGGCGACCGCGCCGACCACGGCGGTCCTGCCCGGTGACGAACCCAGGCCGGACCACTCGACGACGACGGCGACCAGCGCGGCGATCTGACCGCCGACGGCGAGCGACAACTGAACGTGATACCGGCCGGCGCGCGGGAGGAACGCCTCGACGAGTACGCCGACGACGGCGACGCCGAGCACGATCAACATCGGCGACAGCAGTCCATATTCGACCGACGGTGGTGTCAGGGTCATCTCGGCTCCTCCCGTCCGTCCGCCACGCGGGCAACGGGGTCTTGTCGACCGATCGTCGTCAGCGTGTGGCCGACGGCGGGGTCGATCACGTCGAGGACGGGTTTCGGATACACGCCGAGCACCAGGAGGATCGCGATCAGAGGCGTCACCACGAGGAGTTCTCGCGGGACGAGGTCGGGCAGATCGCCGTTACCCCGGGTGACGGGGCCGGTCATCATCCGCTGGTACATCCACAGGATGTAGATCGCCGACAGCACCAGCGCCGACGACGCGAACACGGCCATGGCGGGATACGTCGTGAAGGTGCCGATCAACACCAGGAATTCGCTGATGAACGGCGCCAGGCCAGGCAGCGACAGCGTGGCCAGACCGGCGACCAGAAAGGTGCCCGCGAGCACCGGCGCCACCTTCTGCACGCCTCCGAAGGAGGAGATCGCGCGAGATCCCCGCCGGGACACCAGGAATCCCGCGATCAGGAATAGCGCAGCCGTGGAGATGCCGTGGTTGACCATGTACAGCGTCGATCCGGACTGACCCTGGCTGGTCATCACGAAGATGCCGAGGATGATGAATCCGAAGTGGGAGATCGACGTGTAGGAGATGAGTCGCATCACGTCGGTCTGCCCGATCGCGACGACCGCGCCATAGATGATGCCGATGACGGCGAGCGTGATGATCAACGGCCGGAACGTCATCGAGGCATCGGGGAACAGCTGCAAGCAGTAGCGCAGCATCCCGAACGTGCCGACCTTGTCGACGACCGCCATCATGAGCACGGCCGTCGCGGGAGTGGACTCGACGGCCGCGTCGGGCAGCCAACGGTGAAACGGCCACAGCGGCGCCTTGACCGCGAAGGCGAACATGAAGCCGCCGAAGAGCGCGTTGAGGACGGCGGGGCTCACCGCGAGAGAGCCGTTCTGGACGGCCGCCACGATGGCCCGGAAGTCGAACGTCCCGGAGGTGAAGGCGCCGCTGCGGGCCGTCGCGACGTACAACCCGATCACCGCGGCGAGCATGATCAGACCGCCGAAGAGGTTGTACAGCAGGAACTTCACCGCCGCCTTCGAGCGGCCCTCACCCGTCCCGAAGCCTCCGATGAGGAAGTACATCGGAATCAGCATTGCCTCGAAGAACACGTAGAACAAGAGCACGTCCAAGGCGACGAGCGAGATGAGCACCATGCCCTCGACGGCCAACGTCAACGCCATGTAGGTGTGCGCCGAACGCGCCTGATCGCCACCGTCGTGCCACCCGGCGACGATCAGCACCGGCACCAGAACGGCGGTGAGCACCACCAGTGCGAGCGCGATGCCGTCGAGTCCGAGGATGTAGCCGGTGCCGAAGGAGGGGATCCACGCATGATCCTCGACGAACTGGTATTGAGCTCCCGCCGGGTCGAAGGTGACCGCGAGCGCCACGGCGATGGCGAGCACGAGAAGCGAAAGCGCCAGCGCCGCATACTTCGCGACGTGCCGGGCCGCCGAGGGAAGCAGGATGACGACGGCCGCACCGACCATCGGCACGGCCCAGAGAACCGTGAGCCAGGGCATGCCGGTCACCAGACCCTCACCGCCAGTATCGCGGCGATCACCAGAGCGGCGCCACCGAGCATGGACAGGGCGTAGGAGCGGGCGAACCCGGTCTGGAACTGGCGCAGGCGTTCCGAGGCTCCGCCGACCAGCGCGGCAAGGCCACGGGACACGTCCTCGATGCCCTCGTCGTCGATCTCCACCAGGCCCGCCGTGACGAGCTGACCGGGGCGCATCAGAACGTCTTCGTTGAAGGCGTCGCCGTAGAGGTCGCGACGGGCGGCGACGGTCAGCGCCGACACGTCGTCCGGGGCGGTCTCCGGAATCGGTCGGGCCGCGTACATGCGGTACGCGATCGCGATGCCGACGGCCACGACAACCAGGGTGATGACGGTCATCGCCCACACCGGTAGCGCATGTGGGACGTCCGCGGGCGCACCGACCACCGGCTCCAGCCAGTGCTCCAGCGTGCCGCCGATGGCCAGCAGGCCACCCGCCCCGATCGAGCCGACCGCGAGCACGATCATCGGCACCGTCATGCTTGCCGGCGACTCGTGGGGATGGGGCTCCGTCGACTCTCCCGTCGCCTCGTGCACCCGGGCCCACCGCCTCTCCCCGAAGAACGTCATCAGCATCACCCTGGTCATGTAGAAGGCCGTGATGCCAGCGCCGAGCAGCGCGGCGCCACCAAGCAGCAAACCCTTGATTCCGCCTGCGGCGAAGGCGGTTTCGATGATCGCGTCCTTGGAGAAGAATCCTGCGAACGGCGGTACCCCGATGATGGCCAGATAGCCGAGTCCGAACGTCACGAACGTGATGGGCATGACCGTGCGCAGGCCGCCGAACCGCCGCATGTCCGTCTCGTCGTCCATGCCGTGCATCACCGAACCGGCGCCCAGGAACAGTCCCGCCTTGAAGAAGCCGTGGGTCAACAGGTGCATGATCGCGATGGCGTAGCCGGCGGGGCCGAGGCCGGCGGCGAGCACCATGTACCCGATCTGGCTCATCGTCGACGCGGCAAGGGCCTTCTTGATGTCGTCCTTCGCGCACCCGATCACGGCGCCGAACAGCAGCGTCACCGCGCCGACGACCACCACCCCGATGCGGGCGTCGGGGGCCAGGTCGTAGACGGGGCCGGACCGCACGATAAGGTAGACGCCCGCGGTCACCATGGTCGCCGCGTGGATGAGCGCCGACACCGGGGTGGGGCCCTCCATTGCGTCGCCCAGCCACGATTGCAGCGGCACCTGAGCGGACTTGCCGCAGGCGGCGAGCAGCAGCAGCAGGCCGATGGCGGTGAGCGTGCCCTGGCTCATCTGGTCGGCAGCCCCGAACACGCCCTCGTAGGAGATGGTTCCGACGCTGGCGAACATCACCATCAGCGCCAGCGCCAGACCGACGTCACCCACCCGGTTGACCACGAACGCCTTCTTGGCGGCGGTGGCGGCCGACGGCTTGTGTTGCCAGAAGCCGATCAGCAGGTATGACGCCAGGCCGACGCCCTCCCAGCCCACGTAGAGGCCGAGATAGTTGTCGGCCAGCACCAGCAGCAGCATGGCCGCGACGAACAGGTTGAGGTAGGCGAAGAACCGCCTGCGTTCGGGATCGTGGGCCATGTAGCCGACCGAGTAGACGTGGATCAGCGATCCGACACCGGTGATGAGCAGGACGAAACACACCGACAGCTGGTCGAGTTGGAGCCCGAAGTCGACATGCAGTCGACCGACGGGCACCCAGCTGAACAGGTGTTGGTGAATGCTTCGGTCGTCGGCAGGGGCGCTCACCAGGCTGGTGAAGAGCACCGCGCCCACGACGAAGGACGTCAGTACCGTCGCGCAGCCCAGGAGATGACCCCACGCGTTGGTGGCCCTGCCGCCCAACAGCAGCACCGCCGCGCCGAGAAGCGGCAGCGCTATCAGCAACCACACCGGAAGGGTCACTACCGTTCCCACTTCTTCGCGCAAGCGCTCATCAGTGTGCTTCTTCTTCGCGCCTTGTTGCTTTCTTCTTCGCGCAAGCGCTCATCAGTGCCTCAGAAGGTTCGCGCCGTCCACCGACGCCGACTGCCTGGCGCGGAAGATGGTCATGATGATCGCGAGACCGACGACGACCTCGCACGCGGCCACCACCATCGTGAAGAACGCCACCACCTGACCGTCCAGGTGGCCATGCATGCGGGAGAACGTGACGAATGCGAGGTTGGCGGCATTGAGCATCAGCTCGACGCACATGAACATCACGATCGCGTTGCGCCGCAACAGCACCCCCGCCGCCCCGATGGTGAACAGCAGCGCCGAGAGATACAGGTAGTTCGCGGGATTCACCGTCGTGCCCCGTTCTTCGTAGCGGACATGGTTCTCGGCGGCAGGATGCCGCTCACCGAGGTGCCGGCGTCCGAGCCGTCGGGCAGTCGAGCCGCCATGTCGACGGCGTTGTGGCGGGCGTAGACGCCGGGATTGGGCATCGGGGTGGGATGTCCGCCCGAGGCGAACCGTTCGATCGACAATTCCCGCTGAGACTTGCGGCGGTCGACCCGCTCGCGGTGGGTCAGCACCATCGCCCCGAGGGTCGCGGTGATGAGCAGCGCACTGGTGAGCTCGAAGGCCCACAGGTAGCGCACGAAGATGAGTGCGGCCAGGCCCTCGACATTGCCGCCCGCGTTCGCTTCGGCCAGGAAGCTCGCGGACTGGCCGGGGGACCCGGCGAGCCCGCTGAATCCGGCGACCGACAGGTTGCCGATGCCGGCAATGAGCAGCACGCCGAACGCAAGACCCGCGCCGATCGCGGCGAGGCGTTGTCCGCGAATGGTTTCCACCAGCGAGTCGGCGGAGTCGACCCCGATCAGCATCAGGACGAACAGGAACAGCATCATCACGGCGCCGGTGTACACGACGATCTGCACGATGCCGAGGAACAGCGCGTCCTGGGCGATGTAGAGCACCGCCAGGATGATCATCGTGATCGCCAGGAAGATCGCCGAGTAGACGGCCTTGGGTGCTGCGACCACGGCGATGGCGCTGAGCACGGCGAGGGTGCCGAGCACCCAGAAGGTGACGGCCTCCATCGTGGACGTGCGGACGACGGTTTCGGCGGCGAGCAATGTGAGTTCGGATGTCACCGAACCACTTCCTCTTCGACCGCCGGCGTGGTCTCCGGCGGTGCGGTCGAGGGCCGCACGGTCGGCATTCCCAGTGACGTGGCGAGGCCGTCGGACCGGATGTTTCCGCGGTAGTAGTCCTCGTCGGTGCTGCCCGCGGCCATGGCGTGGGGCGGTGCCGTCATGTCGGGTAGCAGCGGTGCCAACAACTTGTCCTTGCCGTAGATCAAGTCAGAGCGGTTGTCGTCGGCCATCTCGTAGTCACCCGTCATGGTGAGCGCTCTCGTCGGGCACGCCTCGATGCACAGACCGCACCCGATGCACCGCAGATAGTTGATCTGGTACACCTGCCCGTACCGCTCACCCGGCGAGAACCGCTCCTCTTCGGTGTTGTCGGCGCCCTCCACGAAGATCGCGTCGGCCGGGCACGCCCACGCGCACAGCTCGCAACCGATGCACTTCTCCAAACCGTCGTCGTACCGGTTGAGCTGGTGCCGGCCGTGATAGCGCTTGGCCACCGGCCCCGGTTTCTCCGGATACTCCTCGGTGATCGGTTTGGCGAACATCGTCTTGAACGTCACGCCGAAACCGGCGATGGCGTCGACGAAATGTGGCCGCTTAGGCATCGGCGGGCTCCTTCGCGGGAATGGGCGGTATCGGGAACACGGTCGACTCGGCCGTCGGCGTGTCCGGCACGCGTGCGGTGCGGCGAATGTCCTTCTCGCGCAGCGTCCTCCACAGATAGGCCAGCAGCAGGAGGCCGATGAACGCGCTGGTGGCGATCAGGACGACGGCCAAGCCGTCGTAACCGCGGCTGCGCAACGTCCGCACGACCGCCACGGTGATGATCCAGCCGAGCGAGGTGGGAATGAGGACCTTCCAGCCCAGGTTCATGAACTGGTCGTAGCGCAGGCGAGGCAGGGTCGCCCTGAGCCAGATGAACATGAACAGGAACGTCCACACCTTGGCGACGAACCACAGCAGCGGCCACCAACCGGAGTTCGCGCCGTCGATCATGTTGAACGGCCACGGGGCCTGCCACCCTCCGAGGAACAGCGTGGTGGCCAGCGCGGCGACGGTGGTCATGTTGACGTACTCGGCGAGCATGAACATCGCGAACTTGAGCGAGGAGTACTCGGTATGGAATCCGCCGACCAGCTCGCCCTCCGCCTCCGGCAGGTCGAATGGCGCGCGGTTGGTCTCACCGACCATGGAGGTGACGTAGATCAGGAACGACGGCAGCAGCAGGAACACGTACCAGAGGCCCTGCTGCCGTGCCACGATGCCGGAGGTCGACATGGTGCCCGAGTACAGGAACACGGCGGCGAAGCACAGCGCCATGGCGATCTCGTAGGAGATCACCTGCGCGCTCGAGCGTAATCCGCCGAGCAGCGGATAGGTGGACCCGGAAGCCCAGCCCGCCAACACGATTCCGTAGACGCCGATCGAGGTGACACCGAGCACGTACAGCACCCCGACGGAGAGATCGGTGAGTTGCAGCGGGGTGCGGTGGCCGAAGACGCTGACCATGCCGCCCATCGGGATCACGGCGAACGCCATCACCGCGGGAATCACCGCGATCACCGGCGCCGCCAGATAGATCGGCTTGTCGACGCCTGCCGGTATCAACCCCTCCTTGAGCGCCAGCTTCACGCCGTCCACCAGGCTCTGGAGCAAGCCGAACGGTCCGACCCGGTTGGGGCCGAAGCGCATCTGCATGCGGCCAAGGACCTTGCGTTCGACCAAGATCGCGACGAGCACCGTCAGCAGGAGGAACACGAACACGCCAAGCGCCTTGCCGACCACCAACCACCACGGGTCGTGGCCGAACGACGTCAGGTCGGGGTACGTCACGCCCGCTCACCTCCGACGGAGATGGCGACCACGTCGCCGGGTGATGCCGCCAGCGTCGAGTGCACCCGCGGAGCCCGGTGAATTGAGCGGCAGCCACACCACCTGCTCCGGCATCTCGGTGATCGCCAGCGGCAGCGTGATGCGGCCTCGCGGGGTGGCGACCGTGACGGGGCTGCCCTCCACGGCACCGATCCGAGCGGCGGTCACCGGCGCGAGCCGGGCCACCGGCGGTCGGGCCGTCCCGGCGAGATGGGGCTCGCCGTCCTGGAGCCGCCCGGCGTCGAGCAGCATCCGCCAGCCGGCCAGCACGGCGAAGCCCTGGACGACGGGTTCGGGGTCGCGGCCGGGGACCTCCGGCGCGTCCGACGGCGTGCCCTGCCAGGTTCCGAGTCGAGCGAGCTCGGCTCGGGTGGTCGCCGCGTCGCGCACGCCGAGATCGATTCCCACCTCGTCGGCCAGGGCCGCGAGGACCTGCGCGTCGGACGTGGCGTTGGGGGTGAGTGCGGGCTGAAACGACCGCGGCCTGCCCCTCCCAGTCGACGAACGTCCCCGACTTCTCGGTGACCGGCGCGACGGGGAACACGACGTCTGCCAGCTCGGTCACGGCGCTGTGCCGCAACTCCAGGCTGACGACGAACGGTGCGGCCGCGATCGCTGCGGTTGCCGCCGCGGGGTCGGGCAGGTCGTCGAGCTCCACACCGCCGATCAGCAGTGCCCCCAGGGCACCGTCGGCGGCGGCGGCGATGATGCCTGCGGTGTCGCGGCCGACGTGGCCGGGCAGTTCGTCGACGTGCCACGCCGCGGCCACTTCTGCCCGCGCGGAGGCGTCCGACAGCGGTCGGCCACCGGGTAGAAGATGCGGCGCGGCACCGGCTTCCAACGCACCGCGCTCACCCGCGCGCCGGGGCACCCAGCCCAGGCGGGCGCCCGTGCGCCCAATGAGCCGGAGAACCGCGGAGTACGCGCCCGGCGAACCGGCGAGGCGTTCACCGACCAGGACGACCGTTCCCGGTTCCAGGGCGTCGCCGAGCGCGTCGAGGGCGGCCGCCTCGGCACCGGGCGCGGCGGCGATCAGGGTGCCACCCATCTTCTCGAGGCCACGGGTGGCGAACGGCGCGATGGAGCTGACCTTGCACCCGTGTTTGCGGAATGCCTTTCGCAGCCTCAAATACACGATCGGTGACTCTTCCTCGGGTTCGAGCCCGGCCAGCAGTACCGCGGGCGCCGCCTCGAGGTCGGCGTACGTCACGGTCAACGGCCGTCCGGCGACGGCGGCCGCGAGGAACCGGGCCTCCTCGTCCGAGTGGGCTCGGCTGCGGAAGTCGACGTCGTTGGTGCCGAGCACGATTCTGGCGAACTTGGCGTAGGAGTAGGCATCTTCGAGCGTGGCCCGTCCTCCGACGAGAACACCGGCGCGCCCCGCGGCCGCGCCGAGTCCGCGGATCGCCACTGCGACGGCTTCCGACCACGACGCCGGGCGCTGCTCGCCGTCGGCGTCGCGTATCAGCGGCGTGGCGATGCGGTCGCCCTGGCCGGCGTAGGCGAACGCCCAGCGGCCCTTGTCGCAGTTCCACTCTTCGTTGACTTCCGGGTCGTCGCCCGCCAAGCGGCGCAGCACCCGTCCGCGGCGGTGATCGGTGCGCTGCGCACATCCCGACGCGCAGTGTTCGCACACGCTCGGTGAGGACACCAGGTCGAAGGGCCTGGCACGGAATCGGTACGCGGTACCGGTGAGCGCGCCGACCGGACAGATCTGCACGGTGTTGCCCGAGAAGTAGGAGTCGAACGGTGTGCCGGCGGCGATGCCGACCTGCTGCAGGGCGCCGCGTTCGACGAGGTCGATGAAGGGATCGCCGGCGATCTGGTTGGAGAACCGCGTGCACCTGGCGCACAGCACGCACCGCTCCCGATCCAGCAGCACCTGGGCAGAAAGGTTGATGGGCTTGGGGAACGTGCGCTTGACGTCGGTGAAGCGGGTGTCGGCCCGACCGTTGGACATCGCCTGGTTCTGCAGTGGGCATTCACCGCCCTTGTCGCAGACCGGACAGTCCAGGGGGTGGTTGATGAGCAGTAGTTCCATCACGCCGTGTTGCGCCTTGTCCGCTGCCTGGGAGGTCAACTGCGTGCGGACGACCATGTCGGGGGTGACCGTTATGGTGCAGGACGCCATCGGCTTGCGCTGGCCCTCGACCTCGACGAGACACTGCCGGCACGCGCCGACGGGCTCGAGCAGGGGGTGGTCGCAGAACCGCGGAATCTGGACGCCCACCAGCTCGGCCGCGCGAATCACCAACGTGCCCTTCGGCACACTGACCCGATTGTCGTCGATGGTGAGCGTCACCAGCTCCGGATTCGGATTGCCCGTCGTCGGGCCGGACTGGTTCTCCGTGGTGGTCACGTGAACGCTCCCTCCGGTGCCGCCAGCATCGAGGCACGTGGGTCGAACGGGCACCCACCGTCGAGGTGAGCGACGTACTCCTCGCGGAAGTACTCGATCGAGGAGATGATCGGGCTTGCCGCTCCGTCGCCGAGCGCGCAGAACGACTTTCCGAGGATCGCGTCGGCAATGTCGAGCAACGTGTCCATGTCCTCTCCGCGGCCGGTGCCGTTCTCCAGCCGCTCGTAGATCTGTGCCAGCCAGTAGGTGCCCTCGCGGCAGGGCGTGCACTTTCCGCACGATTCGTGTGCATAGAACTGTGTCCAGCGGCGGACCGCCCGTACCACGCACGTCGTTTCATCGAAGATCTGCAGTGCCTTGGTGCCCAGCATCGAGCCGGCGGCCGCCACGTGCTCGTAGTCCAGTGGGACGTCGAGGTGTTCGGCGGTGAGCAGCGGCGTCGACGATCCGCCAGGCGTCCAGAACTTCAGCTGGTGGCCGGCCCGGACACCCCCCGCGTAGCCCAGCAGCTCGCGCAGGGTGATGCCCAGCGGGGCCTCGTACTGCCCGGGCCGGGTGACGTGGCCGGACAGCGAGTACAGCGTGAATCCCGGTGACTTCTCCGACCCCATCGACTTGAACCAGTCGATGCCGCCCCCTATGACGGCGGGCACGCTGGCGATCGACTCGACGTTGTTCACCACGGTGGGGCATGCATACAGGCCGGCCACCGCAGGAAAGGGCGGACGCAACCGCGGCTGGCCGCGTCTGCCCTCCAGTGAGTCGAGCAGCGCGGTTTCCTCACCGCAGATGTAGGCGCCGGCACCGGCGTGCACCACCAGGTCCAGGTCGAAGCCCGACCCGAGGACGTCGGTGCCGAGGAAGCCCGCCTCGTACGCCTCGGCGACGGCCGTCTGCAACCTGCGCAGCACCGGAATCACCTCGCCGCGCACGTAGATGAACGCATGCCGGGCCCTGATCGCGTACGCCGCGATGATGGCGCCCTCGATCAGGACGTGCGGGGTGGCCATCATGAGCGGAATGTCCTTGCACGTACCGGGTTCCGACTCATCGGCGTTGATCACCAGGTAGTGCGGCTTGGCGCCCGCACCGTCCGCACCCTGTGGAATGAACGACCACTTCTGCCCGGTGGGGAAGCCGGCGCCGCCGCGACCGCGCAACCCGGAGTCCTTCACCAGGCCGATGACGTCGTCGGCGTCCATCGCCAGCGCGCGGCGCAGCGCCTGATACCCGTCGTGGCGTTGATAGGTCTGAAGCGTCCAGGATTCGGGTTCGTCCCAGTAGCGGCTCAAGACCGGGGTCAGGGTCACGACGTGGACCCGTTCGTCGGCGGCAGGTCGGCAGCCGGTCCGGGAGCGCGGGCGTCGCGCGCCGCCTCCTCCGCGAGCCGGTCGTCGTCGGGTCCTGCGTCGCCGGCACCGTTTTCACCCTGCTCGGGTGCAGACATGTGGCGCTCGCGAGCCACCCGCAACCCGGCGAGCGTGGCATCGCCCGCGGTGGGGCCGTCGTTGGCTCCCGGCCGCTGATCTGCGAACCCGGCCAGAATCCGTGCGGTGTCGCGAAACGAGCACAGCGGAGCGCCGCGGGTCGGCGTGACGGCCCGCCCGGCGCGCAGGTCGTCCACCAGTGCTGTTGCCGAAGAGGGGGTCTGATTGTCGAAGAACTCCCAATTCACCATCAGCACCGGGGCGTAGTCACACGCGGCGTTGCACTCGAGGTGCTCGAGGGTGACCTTGCCGTCGCCGGTGGTCTGCCCGGCATGTACGTCGAGGTGATCCTCGAGGACCTCGAGAATCGCATCCCCGCCCATCACGGCGCACAGGGTGTTGGTGCACACGCCGACGAGGTATTCACCGGTCGGGGTACGTCGGTACATCGAGTAGAACGTCGCGACCGCGGTCACCTCGGCGGCGCTGAGTTCGAGCAGCGCTGCGCAGAACGCGACACCCGCCGGGGTCAGATAGCCATCCTCGGCCTGTACCAGGTGCAGCAGGGGGAGTAGGGCCGACCGCGGCTCCGGATAGCGTGCCACGATCAGCGCCGCGTCGTCGGTGAGCCGCTGGGCGACCTCGTCGGAATACTTCTGCGGACCTCGTGAGATCGGTGGCCCGGGTTCGTCGGGTCGCGGACCGAGCCGGAGGTCCACGACGGTCACGACTGTCTCCTCTTCGCGCGAGCGCTCATCACCTGTCCACCCCGCCCATGACCGGGTCGATCGACGCCACCGCCGCGATCGCGTCGGCCACCATGCCGCCCTCGCACATGGCCGCCACCGCTTGCAGGTTGGTGAACGACGGGTCGCGGTAGTGCACCCGGTACGGGCGGGTGCCGCCGTCGGACACCATGTGCACGCCGAGTTCGCCGCGGGGCGACTCCACCGCGACGTACACCTGTCCCGCGGGTACCCGGATACCTTCGGTCACCAGCTTGAAGTGATGGATCAGCGCCTCCATCGAACCGCCCATGATCTTGGCGATGTGGTCGGGGGAGTTGCCGAGCCCGTCCGGGCCGACCGTCAGGTCGGCGGGCCAGGCCAGCTTCTTGTCGGTGATCATCACCGGACCCTTGGACGACTTCTCCAATCTCTCTACGCACTGCTCGACGATCTTCAGCGACTCACGCATTTCGCGGACGCGGATCATGTAGCGGCCGTAGGCGTCACACTCATCGGTGGTGATCACGTCGAACTCGTAGTCCTCGTAGCCGCAATACGGCTGGGCGCGGCGGAGGTCGTGCGGCAGGCCGGTGGAACGCAGGCACGGCCCGGTGATGCCGAGCGCCATGCACCCGGTCAGGTCGAGGTATCCGATGCCCTGGGTGCGGGCCTTCCAGATGTAGTTCTCGTTGAGTAGGTTCTCCATGTCTCGCAACCGCTTCGGGAGAAGCACGAGCAGCTCCCGCAGTTGCGGTATGGCGTCGTCGGGCAGGTCGGCGGCGAGGCCGCCGGGCCGGATGTACGCATGGTTCATCCGAAGACCGGTGATGGTCTCGAAGACCGACAGCACCAGTTCGCGTTCGCGGAACCCGAAGAACATCGCCGACATCGAACCGAGTTCCATACCGCCGGTCGCCAGCGCGACGAGATGGCTGGAGATCCGGTTGAGCTCCATCAACATGACCCGGATGACGCTGGCGCGTTCCGGGATGTCGTCGGTGACGTCGAGCAGCTTCTCGACGCCGAGGCAGTACGCCGTCTCGTTGAAGAACGGCGACAGGTAGTCCATCCGGGTGACGAACGTGACGCCCTGGGTCCAGTTCCGGAATTCGAGATTCTTCTCGATCCCGGTGTGCAGGTAGCCGATTCCGCAACGGATCTCGGTGATCGTCTCGCCCTCGATCTCGAGGATCAGCCTCAGGACACCGTGGGTCGAGGGGTGCTGTGGACCCATGTTGACGACGATGCGTTCGCCTGCGACGGCACCGTCACGGGCGGCGTCGACCACCTGCTGCCAGTCTTCACCGCCCACCGTGACCACTAGCTCTTCGGGCGGGTTGTCGGATCGGGTCATCAGTTGTAAGACCTCCGAGCGTCGGGCGGCGCGATCCTGGCGCCGTGGTACTCCACGGGGATGCCGCCCAACGGGTAGTCCTTGCGTTGCGGGTGTCCCACCCAGTCATCGGGCATCTCGATGCGAGTGAGCGACGGATGTCCGTCGAAGACGATTCCGAAGAAGTCGTAGGTTTCGCGTTCGTGCCAGTCGGTGGTCGGATACACCGAGAACAACGAGGGCACATGGGGATCCGCATCGGCCGTGGCAACCTCGACGCGGATCCTGCGGTTGTGGGTGATGGACATCAAGGGGTAGACGGCGTGCAACTCGCGGCCGGCGTCGCCAGGGTAGTGCACGCCCGACACGCCGAGGCACAGCTCGAACCTCAGTGCGGCGTCGTCACGGAGTGCGCGAGCGACCGCGACCAGGTGCTCCCGTCGTATCTCGAGGGTCAGCTCACCCCGGAACACGACGACGCGTTCGACGGCGGCGGCGAACCCGTCGTCGCCCAACGCCTCGAGCAACCCGTCGACGACCTCGTCGAAGTATCCGCCGTACGGCCGTGGCGAGCTGCCGGGCAAGGCCACCTCGCGGACCAGCCTGCCGTAACCCGACGTGTCTCCGGTCCCCGTCACGCCGAACATGCCCCGGCGCACCCGGATCACCTCGGGGGCCTCCGGCGGTGTGGCGCCATCGCCAGTGACGTCGCCAGTGACGTTGCCATTCGCCTCGGTCATGAGCGCAGGAGTCCCTTGAGTTCGATCGTCGGCCTGGACGCGAGCGCGGCCTCCTCGGCCGCCGCGATGGCCTCGGCGCGGTTCACGCCCAACGGCATTTCCTGAATCTTGGCGTGCAGCATCAAGATTGCATTCAGCAGCATCTCGGGCCGTGGCGGACATCCGGGCAGGTAGATGTCGACCGGCACGATATGGTCCACGCCCTGCACGATCGCGTAGTTGTTGAACATCCCGCCGGAGGACGCGCACACCCCCATCGAGAGGACCCACTTCGGTTCGGCCATCTGGTCGTACACCTGCCGCAGGACCGGGGCCATCTTCTGGCTGACGCGCCCTGCCACGATCATGAGGTCGGCTTGCCGCGGCGTGGCGGAGAACCGTTCCATGCCGAAGCGGGCGATGTCGAACCGCGGACCCGCCGTCGCCATCATCTCGATGGCGCAACACGCGAGTCCGAACGTCGCGGGCCACAGGGACCCCTTGCGCACGTAGCCGGCCACCTTCTCCAACGTCGACAGGAGGATGCCACCGGGCAGCTGCTCTTCGAGTCCCATGGGTCAGCTCAATTCCAATTCAGCCCGCCGCGCCGCCATACGTAGGCGTACGCGACGAAGACCGTGAGCATGAAGACCAGCATTTCCACCACCGCGAACAGGCCGAGCGAATCGAACGCCACCGCCCACGGGTAGAGGAAGACGATCTCGATGTCGAAGACGATGAACAGCATCGCGGTGAGGTAGTACTTCACCGGAAAGCGCTGACCGGTCTGAAGGTCACCCGGAGACCCGGGAGCGATGGGCTCGACGCCGCATTCATAGGCCTCGAGCTTTGCCCGGTTGTAGCGCCGCGGGCCGATCAGGACCGCAATGCCGACCGAGCCGACCGCGAAGGCAGTCGCGATCGCACCAAGAACCAGAATGGGTATGTACGCATTCATCCCGCCGTGTCGCTCCCTCGTTGGGTCGTCGATGTGAGCTGAAACACAGCTTAGTCTCGTTAACGGTCGGCTTGGCACATTTTGGATAGGATCCAGACAACGGGCTGCACGCCGACGCACTGCGACGCGATTGTCGCGAGAAGTTCATGGCGACACCTCATTTGGTGTTGCTCAACGCATGATCGAGCGGAGCAGCGATGCCACCGCCTCGCCGAGCCGGATCGGGTCGATCGGGTGCGGTACGGCGGCTTCCGCCCGTGACCACGACGCCAGCCAGGCGTCGTCCGGGCGGCCGGTCAATACCAGGATCGGCGGACAGTCGGCGACCTCGTCCTTGAGCTGCCTGGCCAGTCCCATGCCGCCCGCCGGGGTAGCCTCGCCGTCGAGGATGGCGAGGTCGATGCCGCCCGCGTCGAGGTTGGCGATCACCACCGGCGCGGTGGCCACGTCGAGATACTCCAATTCGGGAAGGTCGGGGTGAACCCGTTTGCCGAGTGCGCTGCGTACTTGGTCACGGGTACGGGGGTTGTCGCTGTAGACCAGGATCTTGCACGGCGACTCGGGCACATGGGCGATGCTACGACGCCGCGTGGACCTACAGTGGAAATGTCGCCATGTCCGGGCCGGACCGCGCCTTCCGCGCCACCAGGCCGCCGGCTACGGCTCTCTCAGGCCCCTCTCAAGCCTCCTCGTACCCCGGGTGCGCGACGGCCAGGCGACGCCCGACGAGAGCCCGTAGGCATGCCAGCACCTCCGGACCACGGTCGTCCAGTTCACCCGCACCTATCGCCGCGGCCAAGGCTTGCTCGTCGCCGAAGCCGAGCAGGTCCGGCGGGCCGCCCCGGTCGAGGAGTTCACGTTCGACGATGCGCAGCACGTTGGCCGCGATCCTGGCACGGAAGTCGAGCGGGTCGCCGTCGGTGGGCGGGTGCGCTCGCCCGGCGGCGCCCCTGACGTCGGATTCCAGGAATTCGGCCACCGCCGCGACGAGTTCCGCGGCGGTGGGCCGGTTGTGCAGCCCCGTCACGAGGCCGTCCCCAACAGCGCGAGGAGGTCGTACTCCGTCTCGCACACGCGTCGGCCGATGGCGGCGAGCTCGACGGAGCGCGTCTGCCCGGACAGGTGACGTTCCGCCTGATAGCGGCAGATCACGCCCCAGCGCAGCGTGGACAGCGCCAGCCACCAGTGCATCACCGCGCGGTCGAGGGACGTGCCGGAGGCGTTCTCGTAGTGACCCAGGAAGTCCTCGATGCTGCCGAGACCTCCCGCCCCGCGCACCTCAGGAGCGCCGAAGCGCCAGGCCCGGATGCAGAACCACGCCAGGTCCTCGTAGACCTCGCCGACGTGGGTCAGTTCCCAGTCCAGCACGGCCGCCAGCCGGGCAGGTCGCCGGTCGGTGTCGATGATGAGATTGCCCATCCGGAAGTCGCCGTGGACCAGGACGTTCCGCGACGCAGGCGGCCGGTGCGCGGCGAGCCACCGGAACGCCCATTCGAAGGTCGCCGTCGAGTCGCCCATCCGCTCGAGAAGGGCGTGCCACTCCCGGAGCTGGTCGGACTCCGCGAGCCCGATTCCCGCCGGGTCGCTGCGGTGAATGGCCGCCAGGGCCGTCGCGCACTGCCCGAGCAGGGCCGATCGCGACGCCTCGTCGAGCGCGCGCTGGATTCGACGCGCGATGGTCTGGCCTTCGACGAAGTCGCACACCAGGAAGGGATCGCCCATCGAGGCGGGCGAATCGTCGGCGACGAGTACGTGCGGCACCGGCACCCCCGCCGCGGCCGCCCGGCTGATCGCCGCCGCCTCCAACGCCATGCCCGCGTGGATCTCGTCGGGAGGTCCGATGCGCAGGATCAGCGCCCGCAATCCGCCGTCGGAAACCGCGTCGAACGCCCAGGTGGATCGGCTGGCGCCACCCGTCAGCGCCCGCAGACCACTCACCGCGACGTCGCGGAGCAAGGGGCGCAAGACGTCCGCAAGCGCGGCGGCGAGCGCGTCGGGGGTCATGGGGTCTTCCGGGTGCCGAACGTGAACATCCGCTGCGCCACCCGGCGGATCTGGATTTCCTCGGTGCCCTCGGTGATGCGGTACCGCCGGTGGTGCCGGTAGATGTGTTCGAACGGCTCGTGGCGGCTGTACCCGAGGCCGCCGTGCACCTGCATGGCCCGGTCCGCGGCCTCGCACACCAGCCGGTTGGCGCGGTAGTTGGCCATCGAGACCTTGTCGCTGACCGCCATGTGGTGATCCCGGTCCAGGTGCCATGCGGCGTAGTACACCAGCAGCCGTACCATGTGCGCCTCGGTCTGCAGTTCGGCGAGCGGCCACTGGACGGCCTGGTTCACCGAGAGCGGCTTGCCGAAGACCACCCGCTCCGAGGCGTAGCCGGCCGCCCGGTCGATGCAGTACTGCGCGGCGCCGAGGCTGCTCGCCGCCTGACGGATCCTGTTCTCGTGCAGGAAGGTCTGGCCGACCTCGAGGCCGTGGTCCAGTTCGCCGAGGATGGCGTCGGCGGGCACCCGGACGTCCTTCAGTTCCACCTCGGCATGATCGGTCGGCATGTTGAACGTCCACCAGTAGAACGGCACGGTGAAGCCGGGGGCGTCGGTCGGCACCAGGAAGGCCGTGATGCCCACGGCCTGGCCTGGTTCGCCCGAGGTACGGGCGAAGACCAAATCGTGCGTCGCGCGATGAACACCGGTGTTCCACCGCTTCGCCCCGTTGATCACCCAGCCGTCACCGTCTGGCGCCGCGGTGGTCTCCAGCCAGGTGGCATCGGAGCCGTGGTTGGGCTCTGACAGTCCGAACGCCAGGGAACGCTCACCGGTGAGCAGCGCCTCGCCCCACTCCTGCTTCTGCCGATCGGTGCCGAACGCGTCCATCATGATCACCTGGGGGAAGTTGCCGACGATCGAGGACTCGTCCTGCAGGTCGTTGTGCAGGCCGAGCCCCCGGTGCGCCAGATGCTCCCGAATGACGGCCATGTCCAGGTTGGTGCCGTCGCGTCCACCGAACCGGGACGGCAGTCCGTACCGCAGCCAGCCCGCGGCGTCGGCCCTGCGCCGCATCTCGTCGAGCAGATCCTCCCAGGCACGCTGAGGGAGGCCGCCGTTCTCCCAGTCGGTCCTGGCGTACTCCCGGCGCCGGTCGAAGTACTGTTCGTGCTCGGCCTGCAGCGGCGCTATCTCGGCCTCGATGAAGGCGTCCATCTCGGTGAGCAGGCCCGGAAGATGTTCGGGCAGTGTGAAGTCCATGTGCAATTCCCTTCGTCGTCGGCGGTCAGGAGCCGTACAGCGTTTTCCGCCAGATCGTCGACAGCGTGCGCACCGCGTTCTCGTCGGTGCCGGCCACCCCCGGCATGCCGGCGTCCCCGCGGAGGTACACCGTGGTAAACCGCTCGAAGAGCAGCGAGATGGCCAGCGCGGTGAGTTCGGGGTCGAGGTCGGCGCCGTAACCCTGGTCCTGGGCGCGCAGCACCGAGGCCCGCACGACGTCGATGCCGAACCGGCGGAACTCGTTCTGCACGCGGGCAAATCGGGGCCGCATCGCTGCCAGCTGGTCGACGGCAACCAGGATGCCGATGTTCTGCGTGAACGTGTGCCAGTAATTCGTCACCGCCGAGGTGAAGAACTCGGCGTCCGCCGGCGAGTCCGGCAGGCGCATGCGCGGACCGAGGGGCGCGACGACGTCGCGGAGGAACGCTTCGGCCAGCACCGCGAGCAGATCCTCCTTGTCGGTGTAGTACCGGTAGAAGGCGGCCGGGGACCGGCCTGCCGCGGAGGTGATGTCCGCCAGCGTCGTACCGTGAAACCCGCGCTCGGCAAACAACTTCCGGGCTGCGGTCTCGATGGTCTCGCGGGTCTGACGACCCTTGGGGGTGAGTGATTCTGCGGGCACGGCGGCTCAGCTCAGGACGCGGTCGCCCGCGCGCAGAAGTGCGCCAGGCAAGTCGTGGCCGACGACCGTGCGCGCGATGTCAGCCGCGTGGATGGCGGCCGCGAGGTCCACGTCGACGCCGATGCCGCAGTCGCGCAGCAGATAGACCAGATCCTCGGTGGCGATGTTGCCGGAGGCGCCGGGGGCGAAGGGGCAGCCGCCCAGCCCGCCGACCGCCGCGTCCAACCTCCGCACGCCGGCCGCTACTGCGGCATGGGCACTGGCCAGGCCGGCGCCGCGGGTGTTGTGGAAGTGCGCGCCGAGCGCCACGGTCCCGAGGGTCGGTACCAGTAGCTCGATCAGCGTGGTCACCCGCCGCGGGGTGGCCGTGCCGATGGTGTCGGCGATCGCCACCCTGTCGGCGCCGTTCTCGACGGCGGCCGTGGCGATGTCGCGGACCCGGCCGGGATCGGTGGGCCCGTCGAAGGGGCAGTCCCACGCGGTCGCGATGATGACCTCGATCGTGGCGCCGCCTTCGTGTGCGATGCGGGTGATCTCGGTGATCAGGTCGGTGGACTCGGCGGTTGACCGCCCGACGTTGGCATGACTGTGGCCATCGGCGGCCGACACGACGTACTCGATCGAGTTCATGCCTGCGGCGACGGCACGGCCCGCACCACCCGGACCCGCGACGAGGGCCGAGAAATCGACGCCGTGCGACGCGCGAAACCGCGGCAGTTCGGCGGCGAGCGCCTCGGCGTCGGCGAGCGCCGGGACCTTCGACGACGACACGAAGGCCGTTGCCTCGACTTCACGCACACCGGTGGCGACGACGGCCTCCAGCAGTGCGATCTTGGCGGACAACGGGATCGGGTCTTCGTTCTGCAATCCGTCGCGGAGGCACACTTCCCGGATGGTGACGTGGACTGACGGTGTCGGCACGCTCACAGGACGCCCTCCGCGTGCAGGGCCGTGAGTTCCTCGGCCGACCGCCCCAGCAGCGTGCCCCATACCTCTTCGTTGTGCTGTCCGGGTTCGGCCGGACCCGCCGTGCGGATGGTGCCCGGTGTCGCGGAGAGCACCGGCACCACGCCGGGGCCCTTCACGTAGCGCTCGACCCTCTCGTCCCAGTGGTCGGCGATCATCCCCCTGGCCACCAGTTGGGGGTCGGTGACGACCTCGGCGACGGTGTTGATGGGCCCGGCGATGACGCCGGCCGCGCTGAGGGTCGCGATGATGTCGGCGGGTTGCCGCTCCGCGGCCCACGCGCCGATGACCTCGTCGAGCTCGTCCTGATGGCGGCCGCGGGAACCGTGATCGACGAACCGGTCGTCGACGGCGAGCTCGGGCCGTCCGATCGCGACGCACAACCGGCGGAACACGGTGTCCTGGTTCGCCGCGATCACCACCCAGTTGCCGTCGGCGGATCGGTAGATGTTCGACGGCGCAATGCCTTCGAGTCGGGTGCCCGACGGTCCGCGGACGACGCCACCGACGTCGTAGTCGGGAATGGTGGACTCCTGCACGGCGAGGCAGGCTTCGGTGAGGGCGGCGTCGACGATCTGCCCCTCGCCGGTGACGGTGCGCCGGTAGAGCGCAGCCAGCGCGCCCTGCACGGCGAACATGCCCGCCAGGCTGTCGCCGAGGGACAGCGCCAGACGCGGGGGAGGCCCTCCGGGGAAGCCGTTCAGGTGCCGAAGGCCGCTCGCGGCCTCGGCCACCGAGGCGTAACCGGCTTTGTGGGCGTCCGGACCGGTCTGCCCGTAGCCGGACACCCGGACCAGGATGATGCCGCGATTTCGCTGCCGCATCGCGTCGTAGCCCAGATTCCACTTCTCCAGCGTGCCGGGGCGGAAGTTCTCCACGACGATGTCGGACTGCGCCACCAGGTCGAGGAACAGGGCACGGCCCGTCTCGGTGCGCAGATTGAGGGTGGCCGCCTTCTTGTTGCGGGCGTGGACGGTCCAGAAGAAGTGGTGCCCGTCGACTTCGGCCTGCCCCCAGGTACGCAGCGGGTCCGGGGCACCCGGTGGCTCGAGCTTGATGACCTCGGCACCCATGTCCCCGAGCAGCCGCCCGGCGAAAGGCCCGGAGATGAGCGTGCCGATCTCGACCACGCGGATGCCGGCCAACGGGCCGGGCAGTTCGGTGCTCATGGCGAAAGGTCGTGTCGGTGCCGATTGAGCGACTCCATGAACCTCCGATGCGACCGATGGCAGATGCCCGAACTGAAAGTGACGTTACTTTCGTTTTCGCTGCGCGACAACGGGTGGACGCGGCGGGAAGTTTGCCGGTGGCGGCTCCGAGGGGGTGCCGAATTGACGCCGACGACACGTGGCGCGCGGGGTCCCCAGAGTGGCTGCCTGGGCTGGCACCATGTTTTACTGCCTGTCTACAAGTAAATACTCAGGTCCGCCTGCTATGCGGCGCGGGCGCGGTGACCGGCGATCCCGGCGCTGCATGCGCGATCCCCAGGATCGCAGAGGACTCGGCGGTTTACGCGTAACAGGAACTGGATGGATTCGCAGATGTTGTGTGACGGAAGGCTCGGGCGCTGGGCGCGCCGACTACTGATGGCGACCATGGCACTCGTGCTGCTGCCTGGCATGATCGGCGCAGTAGGTGGCAGCGCGACCGCTGGGGCGTTCTCACGCCCAGGTCTACCGGTCGAGTACCTGATGGTTCCGTCGCCCTCGATGGGACGCGACATCAAGGTGCAGTTCCAGAGCGGTGGTCCGAACTCGCCCGCCGTCTACCTGCTCGACGGACTGCGCGCCCAAGACGACTTCAACGGTTGGGACATCAACACCCAGGCGTTCGAGTGGTACCTCGACTCGGGGTTGTCGCTGGTGATGCCCGTGGGCGGTCAGTCCAGCTTCTACTCCAACTGGTACCAGCCCGCGTGTGGCAAGGCCGGTTGCCTGACCTACAACTGGGAGACGTTCCTGACGTCCGAGCTGCCGTCCTACCTGGCGGCCAACAACGGCGTCAGGTCCACCGGCAACGCAGCGGTCGGCCTGTCGATGGCGGGTGGCGCGGCGCTGGTGCTGTCGGCGCACCACCCGGGCCAGTTCTCCTACGCAGGCTCGATGTCGGGCTTCCTCAACCCGTCCGAGGGCACCTGGCCGTTCCTGATCAACATCTCGATGGGTGACGCGGGCGGCTACAAGGCCAATGACATGTGGGGACCCGCCGAGACGGACCCGGCGTGGCAGTACAACGACCCGATGGTGCAGATCCCGACGATCGTCGCCAACGGCACCCGGATCTGGGTGTATTGCGGCAACGGCACGCCCAGTGAACTCGGTGGCGGCGACGTCCCCGCCAAGTTCCTCGAGGGCCTGACCATCCGCACCAACCGGACGTTCCAGGACAACTACATCGCCGCCGGCGGCAAGAACGGCGTCTTCAACTTCCCCGACAGCGGCACCCACAACTGGGCCTACTGGGGAGCGCAGCTGCAGCAGATGAAGCCCGACCTGATCAGCCACCTGCTCTGAGACCGCTCACCACCTGACCCCAACGGCGATCGCCGCCAGTACGCCGAGCAGTGGCGGCGCCCGGAACAGCAGCATCAAGGTGCCCCCGACCATGACGGTGATCGCCAGGGGTCCGGTGGCGGCGTGCTCGACCAACGACCAGTCGGTGACCACGAGCAGGGCGACCACCGCGAGGGCGAGTGACCGGAGCATGGCGCGGAAGCGCATCAGGTGGATCAACCGCTGCCTGGCGCGCTCCACGGCGAGGACGAGGAACGGCGGCACGATGACGGCCGCGCATGCCACCAGGCTGCCCTTGACACCGCCGATCAGATAACTCGCCGCGACCAGATACAGGCCGTTGGGTCCCGGGCTGATGTTGCCGACCGCGAGGGAGGGCAACACGACGGCGTCGAGGGACACCCCGGTCGCCGACAACTGGCTCTCCAGCACGGGCAGCGAGCCGAGGCCGCCGAAGCTGAACAGACTGGCGATCATGATCACCAGGAACAGGTGACTAAGCGACATCTCGGCCCTTCAGGTCGTCGCCCGCGTCACCCGGGTCGTCCTCGTCTTCCGCGTCTTCCGCGTCGTCCTCGTCTCTCGAGACGAACAATCTGGGGAACAACAGCCCGGCCGCCACGGCCGCCACCAGCATCAGCACGGGATTGGGCACGGCAGCGCCCAACGCCACGTAGGCCACGAAACCCACCGGCCCGCGCCAGTGGCGGTCGACGCTCAGGGTGTCCTTGAGCAGGACCAGCGCCAGTGCGACCGCGAAGCCGGCGGCGACGGCGGCCACCATCTCCAGCGGTCTGGCGGACCATGGTGCGTCCCTCACCCCGACGTAGAGCCGGGCCAACAGGATCGTGATGGTGATCGACGGCGCCAGCATGCCGACGACGCCGGCGACGATGCCGCGTAGTCCGTCGACCTTCTTGCCGATCAGGATGACTTGGGCCAGGATCGTGATCCCTGGTGTGACCCGGCTCAGGACGACGGTCTCGAGGAACTGGTCCTCGCTCAGCCAACGCTTGCGCAGCGCCAGTTGGCGCATCGCGACGATCGTCGCGCTTCCGCCGCCGAAGGCCGTCGCGCCGATGCGCAACATGCCCAGGAACACCGCAAACCATTCGTGGCCGGAGCGATTCGCTGAATCAGCATCCGCTCCGGCCACCGGTTGAGCTCTCTTCCGTGTCTAGTACTTCCAACTGCGTTCTGGTGTCGCGACGTCGATCTCCACACCGTCGAGGTCCTTGAACTTGAAGAACCGAGGCGGCCACTGCTCCTTGTCCTCGCCGTAGATCTCGATGCCGTATCCCTTGAGCGCCTCGGCCACGCCCGCCGTGTCCTCGATCGCGACGCCGATGTGGTTGGGACCGAGCGTGCCCTGGGTCCATGCCGAGGTCTCGACGCGCTCGTCCGGGCACAGCAGAGAGTAGTTCACCTCGCCGTCGGACAGGTCGATCGCCTTGCCGGGGTAGTGGCCGGGCGTCCGGACGGGACCGAGTCGCTTGAACCCGAAGACCTTCTCGTAGAACTCGGCCGATCGTTCCAGATCTTCTGTCACGATCCCCAGATGGCGGATCCGCATCTTTCCTCCTGAGGCTTCTGCTAGTCAGACGTTGTGTCTGCATTACAGAAGCTAGAGGGGGCATCGCCGGGAAGTCAAGACCCGTTTGGCGAATCGGCTGGACAAATTTCCACTGTGCCGACAGCATGTCTGTTATGCAGACATATCCGGTGTCCGAAGACGGTGCCCAGCCGGCGTACCCGATCACCTCCGTGGACAACGCCCTGCGATTGATCCGGCTGTTCAACGACCGGGACACGCTCCGATTGACCGACGCGTGCAGCTATCTCGGCGTGGCGCACTCCACCGCACACCGCCTGCTGGCCATGCTGATCCACCACGGCTTCGTCCAACAGGATCCCCAGTCGCGGACGTACCGGCCCGGACCGACGCTGCTGGAGATCGGTCTGTCGGTGGTCGAGAAGAGCGACTTCCGCACCAAGGCCCGACCGCTGCTGGTCGAACTCGTCGACCTGTTCAACGAAACCGTTCATCTGATGACCCTCGAAGGTACGAAGGTGCGCTACGTCGACGGCGTCGAGGGGAACAGGGCCCTTCGCGTCGCGCCGCGCACCGGCAGCATGCTTCCCGCCCACTGCACGTCGGGCGGGAAGGCCTTGCTCGCCGAGTTGCCCGACGAGCGCATCCGCGGGCTCTACGCCGACCCGACGACGATCGCGCCGCAGACCGATCGCTCCGTTTCGTCGCTGCCCTCCTTGATCGCGGCGCTCGAGGAGGTCCGCGCCAACGGCTACGCGACGAACTACGAGGAGAGCGAGGAGGGCGTCGGTTCGGTGGCGATCGCGCTGCGCAACGCGGCGGGCGCGGCACTGGCCGCCGTCGCGGTCGCGGTGCCCACCATGCGGCTCAGCCAGGACAAGCGACGCGAGATCGCCGCCGTGCTGCTCGACCGGGCCGGCGCCCTGCGGCTGTAGGGAAGCGAATGTCTGCCTGAAAGAAATCATCGGCAGACTCTTGACGCCTGCGCCGCGCGCAGAGTTACATACGTCACACGGCTTCTGCAATGCAGACAGCTTGTCTGACTGATAGAAACCGACCAACGGATGGTGGTGGCCCGCAGATGCGCCGCACGGACTTCTACACCGGCCTGGTGACCGCAGTGGTTGGCGCAGCGGCGACCTGGGACGCCCGGGATCTGACGATGTTCGGCGACCACGACGTGCCTGGCCCTGGCTTCTTTCCCGAAGATCCTCGCCGGCCTGCTGATCGTGCTCGGGACTGCTGCTGGCCGGACTCGCCGTCCGCGAGAAGCCCCGGGATGCCGACGTCACCGACCACGACCCGGCGCCGGGCACCCAATCCGGTCGACGGATGCTGCGGCCCGTGGCCGTGCTGATCGTCTTCGGCGTGATTGCCCCCATGGTCGCCGTCATCGGCTACATCCCGGCGATGATCCTGCTGGTGTTGGTCGTGCTCTACGGGATCGAGCGACGACGCGACTTCCGCACCTTGCTTCCCGCGGTGTTGATTCCGGTCGCGACGTATGTCCTGTTCGCCCACCTGTTCTCCATCCCGCTCCCGTCCGGCCCGCTGCTTCCTGCCTGATCGCCTCTGCCCCATGGACCTTCGCTCCGGCCTCCGGAAAGGGGAACCACGTTGAATGCCTTGAATAGCTTGGTCGACGGTCTCGGTGCGGCCTTGACCCCGATGAACCTGATGTGGGTGCTGATCGGCGTCACCCTCGGCACGATCGTGGGAATTCTTCCCGGGCTGGGCAATCCGGCCGCCGTCCTCGCGGTGCTGTTGCCGCTCACCCTCAAACTGCCGCCCACCACCGGGCTCATCATGATGGCCGGGCTCTATCACGGTGCCAAGTTCGCGGGCTCGACGACGGCGATCCTGTTGAACATTCCGACCGAGACGTCGTCGGTCGTGCTGTGCTACGACGGGCACCAGCTGGCCCGCAAGGGCCGAGCCGGACCGGCCATGGGGATGTCGGCCATCTCCGGTTTCGTCGCCAGCACCGTCGGTGTCATCGCCCTGACCTTCCTGGCGCCGATCATCGCCAAGTTCGCCGTGGCCTTCGGTCCGCCGGAGTTCGCGTGCCTGATGGTGTTCGGGCTGCTGCTGGTCATCACCGTCACGGGGAAGTCGCCCGTCAAGGGCTTCATCTCCATGGCGCTGGGACTGCTGATCTCCACCGTCGGAGTCGACTTGTTCAGCGGCACGGAACGTTTCACCTTCGGTAACATCAACCTGTTCGACGGGGTGGAGTTCCTGGTGCTCACCCTCGGCATGTTCGCCGTCGCCGAGGTGCTGATGAACGTCGAGGAACAACGGGGCAAGTCCCTGCTCACCATCCCGAAGGGCATCCGAAACTTGTTGCCCACCAAGCAGGATCTGAAGGAGTGCCGCGGGGCCATCGCACAGGGCTCCGTCACCGGCTTCCTCGTCGGCGCGGTGCCGGGCGGTGGATCGACGATCGCGTCCTTCGTCTCGTACACACTTCAGAAGAACCTCTCCAAGCATCCGGAGAAGTTCGGCAAGGGCACCATGGAGGGTGTCGCGGCCCCGGAGGCAGCCAACAACTCCGAGGTCGGTGGAGCCATGGTTCCGCTGCTGTCCCTTGGCCTTCCAGGAAGTGCCAGTACGTCGGTGATGCTCGCGGCTCTGCTGCTGTTCGGGATCCAGCCCGGACCACGGCTCTTCGAGACCAACCCGGAGATCGTCTGGCCGGTGATCGCCAGCCTCTACCTGGGCAACGTCGCCCTGCTGGTACTCAATCTGCCGATGATCCCGCTGTGGGTTCGGCTCCTGAAGATCCCGTACTGGGTGCTCTATCCGGCGATCCTGGTGCTCGCCGTCGTCGGCGCGTACAGCGTGCGTGGCTCGATGTTCGACATCTACATGCTGATCTTCTTCAGCGCGCTGGGTTACGCGTTCCGCAAGTTGGCGATCCCGCCGACGCCACTGCTGATGGCCTTCGTGCTCGGCCCGCAAGCGGAGAACGCGATACGTCAGTCATTGATCCTGTCCGACAACAGTCTGCTGATCTTCGTCGAGCGGCCGATCTCGGCGATCGTGCTCGGCCTCGCCGTGATCGTCGTGGTGCTCGCCATCATCAGCAGGCGTCGTGGAAATCGCCTGCCCACCAAGGACAGCGTGACGCCGGACCTCCAACCCGAACCACAGTCGGTGCAACCAGGGCAGCCAGAACCAGCCGTGACCAAGAGCGCTCAAACCCGAGAGGTAAGTCAATGAACACAGCCATCAAGCGCCTCGGCGTGATCGCCGCCGGCGTGGCCATCGCGGTCGGCACCTGCTGCCTGCGGCGCCTCGTCGACGACCGCCGCAGGCGGGAAGCCGAACAACGTCCAGTTCATCGTCGACACCGGCCCGGGCGGCGGCAGTGACCTGTTCGCACGGCAACTCATCAAGATCGCCAGGGACGGCAAGATCCTGACCGACAACTGGCCCGTCATCGCGAAGCCCGAAGGCGGTGGTCTCGGTGCCATGGCCTTCCTCAAGGGCAAGCCGGGGGACTCCAACTTCATCTCGGCGTTCACCTCCAAGTGGATCATCGCCGGCCTCAGCGCGGCGTCTGCGCCGGCCACCATGGCCGACCTCACCCCGATCGTCATGCTGGCCGACGAAATCCAGGTGATCGCGGCACCCGCCGACGCGCCGTTCAACACGATGGCCGAGTTCATCACCGCAGCCAAGGCGAACGCCGGCGAGATGGTGCAGACCGGTGGCTCACCCAACTCGGTCGACAACCTCGTCGCGCTGGAGATCGAAAAGAACGCGGGCGTGAAGTGGAAGTACCTGTCCTTCGATGACGGCGCACCGCGGATCACGGCGATGCTGCGCGGTGATGCGCAGATCGACATCGGCGCAATTCCGGACTTCGCCGACCAGATCGCCGCGGGCAAGCTCAAGTTGATCGGTGTCTTCGCCGACAAGCGGGTGCCCGATTATCCGAACGTGCCGACGATCGCCGAACAGAACATCAACCTCGGTGAGTTCCCCGACCACTTGCAATTCCGTGGGATCGCCGGGCCGCCCAAGATGTCGGACGAGGCGGTGAACTTCTATCAGGACTTCTTCCAGAAGGTCACGGCGACCGACGCTTGGAAGCAATACCTGCGCAGCGAGGGGCTGAACACGCAGTTCGTCACCGGCAACGAATTGACCACGCAGATCAAGGAGTTCACCGACGCTACCACCCCACTCGTCGCAAGCATGGTCAACAACAAATGACCGATCTTCGGGAAGGGCCGACCAAGACGCGTTCGTTGGCCGACTTCGCCGCCACGGTGACGTTGTCGGACATGCCGCCCGAGGTCGTGCACGGCGCCAAACGCGCGCTCGTCGACTGGTTGGCCGCCGTTCTCGCCGGATCGGTCGGAGCCGGCCTCGGGGAAGTTGCGCGACGTCATCGCGGCCGTCGCACCGGAGCCCGTCGCCACGATCATCGGATCGGGTCAATGCACCAGCGGTCCCTTCGCGGCACTGGCCAACGGATACTCCTCGCACGCCCTGGACTTCGACGACGTGTTCAATCCGCCGGAGACCACGATCCACCTCGGCTCCTGCGTCTGGCCCACGGTGATGGCCATCGCGGAGATGCGCGCGATCACCGGCGCACAGGCGCTGGCGAGCTACGTCGCGGGCTTCGAGGTGGGTGCGCGGGTGGCGCGTGCCGCCGGGATCACGCACTTCGAGAGTGGATGGCAGGTGACGGGCACGGCCGGGCACCTGGCGTCTGCGGCCGCCGGGGCACGCGCCCTCGGACTCGGTGGCGCCGCCACCGCCAATGCGCTCGGGCATGGCGGCCGCGGCAGGCGTCCGGCATTCGGGAGATCTACGGCAGCGATGCCAAGGCGCTGCAACCGGGCCGCGCCGCGATGGACGGCGTGCTGACCGCGCTGATGGCCGAGCGGGGAATGACGGCCAGGGACACGGCCATCGAGGGCGAGCGCGGCCTGTTGTCGGTCATCTCGCGCGCACCCGATCCGGCGATCCTGGTCGAGTCCCTCGGGGAGACGTGGTCGGTGCTGTCCAACGGACACAAGCTGTATCCGAACGCGTCGCTGTTGCACCCGGCGATCGATGCTGCGCTGGAGGCGACCAAGAATCCGCAGTTCTCGCTCGACGCCGTCGAGTCCCTCGAGGTGCGGATGCTGCCGTTCGCCGCATCGGTGACCGAGCGCAGACACCCCGCGCCCGGCTCGGAGGCGAGGTTCAGCGCTGCGCACTGCGTGGCGTTCGCGTTGCACGCCGGTTATCTCGGGCTCGACAGCTTCTCCGCAAACGCCGTCAACGATCGCGACGTCGCCCGTTTGCGCGAGGCGGTGACGGTCCTGGCCGACGAATCGGTGGGCAAGCGCGGTGCACGCCTGAGGATCACGCTTCGTGACGGCAGCACGCTGGAGCACACGGTGCTCGACAACCGGGGAACCCCGGCGAACCCGCTGTCCGACGACGACCTGAACGCGAAGCTGCGCTCGATAGCGGTGCCGCGCATCGGGGTACAGGGTGCCAACGAGTTGCTGGCGGAATGCTGGGGGTGCGAGCACTCGCCGAAGGCCAGCGACGTGCTGCGACCGTTCCGCCACCCGGACTGACCGATGCGGTCAGAAGCCGCCCGCCACCCGCACCACTGCCCGTCCGGAGAACTTCCCCGCTCTGACCTCGTCGATGACGTGGACGACGTCCTTCACGTCGACGTCATGGGTGATGTGCGAAAGCCGCCGTGGCTTCAGTGGATTGCCGAGCAGCGCCCAGAGTTCCCGGCGGGGTCCGATGCGCATCATCACCGAATCCATGCCCAGCAGCGCGATCCCGCGGAGAATGAAGGGCATCACCGTCGTGTTCAGGGCCGGGCCACCCGTCAGACCGCTGGCGGCCACCGCGCCACCGTAGGACACCGTGCTCAGCACGTCGGCGAGCGTTGCCCCGCCGACACAGTCCACCGCGCCGGCCCACCTGGTCTTGCCGAGCGCTCGCGGCTTGGCGTCGGGGTCGGCGGGCAGCCGGGAGATGACGTCGGCGGCCCCGAGTGCCTTCAACCGTTCGGTCGCGTCCGGTTTGCCCGTCGATGCGACGACCTCGTAGCCCGCCGCCGCCAGCAGGTCGATGCTCACCGAGCCGACTCCGCCGGTCGCCCCCGTCACCACGATTGGTCCGTCGTCGGGCTCGATGCCGCGTCCGATGAGGGCCTGCACGCTCATCGCGGCCGTAAAGCCGGCGGTGCCGATCGCGGCGCCCTCGTACGGACTCAGCGCGCCGAGCGGGACCACCTCGTCGGCGGGAACCCTGGCGTATTCGGCGTAACCGCCATGGCGCCCGGTGCCGATCTCGTAGCCGTGGGCCAGCACGGCGTCTCCGACCGCGAAGTCGTCGGACGTCGACCCGACGACCTCGCCGGTGAGATCGATGCCCGGCACCAGCGGATAGTCGCGCACGACGCCGCCCTTGGGCGTCAGTGCCAGGGCGTCCTTGAAGTTGACGCTCGAGTAGGCGACCCGGATGGTCACCTCGCCCGGCGGGAGGTCGGATTCGGTCAGCGTCTCGACCGCCGCGTCGATGCGATCACCGTCTTGCCGCGCCATCAGCGCCGTGAAGTCATCCATGCACCGACGTTATCGCGTCCGCGGCGACGGGTCTGCTACTTCAGTTCGGCCGACGACAGGCCGAGTAGTCGACGCGCCACGACCAGCTGCTGGATCTGCTGGGTGCCCTCGAAGATGTCGAGGATCTTGCTGTCCCGTGCCCACTTCTCGAGCAGATTCTGCTCGGAATACCCTGCGGTGCCTGCCAGTTCGACCGCCTTCAGGGTGATGTCGCTGGCCACGCGGGCGGCCTTCGCCTTTCCCATCGACGCTTCCTTCGAGTTCGGTATCTTGTTGTCGGCCTGCCACGCCGACCGCAGCGTCAGCAGGTAGCCGGACTCCCACTCGGCCTCCATGCGGAGGAACTCCGCGGCGGCCGCACTCTGGGCGTGTGCCGGTTTGTCGTAGGAGATCTCCACACCGGCGTGGGTGAGGATGCCACGGAGTGCCTCCAACGACGCGCGTGCGACGCCGACCGCCATCGCGGCCACGATGGGCCTGGTGTTGTCGAACGTCTCCATCACGCCGGCAAATCCCTTGTCCACCTGGATGTCCGGGGTGCCCAGCAGGTTGCCCTTCGGGATGCGGGCGTTGTCGAAGCGGATGGCGGCGGTGTCGGAGGCCTTGATGCCCAACTTGTGCTCGAGCCGCTCGACCGTGACGCCGGGGTGTTCTCGCGGCACGATGAACGACTTGATCGCGGCGCGGCCGAGGCTCTTGTCCAGCGTGGCCCACACGACGATGTGCGTCGCGCGGGAGCCGGCGGTGACGTAGATCTTCTCGCCGTTGATGACGTACTCGTCACCGTCGAGCCTGGCCGTCGTCGACACGGCCGCGGAGTCGGAACCGAAGCCCGGTTCGGTGATGGCCATCGCGGCCCACACCTTGCCGAGCCGCTCGAGTTGCTCGTCGGTGGCCACGCCCGAGATCGCGGCGTTGCCAAGCCCCTGGTAGGGAACGGACAGCAACAACGCGACGTCACCCCAGCTGATCTCGATCGCGTTCACCAGCGCGGACATGTTGGCGCCGTTCACGTTCTCCTTCGGGCCGTCGGCGCCGCGGAAGGCCTCGGCGCCCGCGAACGAGATGGTGTTGGCCTCCGAGATCCCCTCGAAGAGGTCGGAGAGGGTGTCGAGCTCGACCGGGTAGGCGTGCTCGGCGAGGTCGTACTTGCGTGAGATCGGCCGGAGCATCTCCGCCGCACCGTCGTGCGCCATGTCGATGACGGCTTGCAGCTTGCGCGGCATCTCGAGATTGATCGCCATGAGGGTTTTCCGTTTCTGGTCTCGTGGAGGACGGCTCAGAGGACGAGGACGCCCTCGGCGACGCCGAGCGCGCGTAGGTCGCGGTACCAACGTTCGACGGGATGTTCCTTGGTGTAGCCGTGGCCGCCGAGCAGCTGGACCCCGTCGAGACCGATCTGCATGCCCTTGTCGGTGGCCAGCCGCTTGGCCAGCGCAGCTTCGCGGGTGAACGGCAGACCTTGCTCGGCCCGGGCTGCGCCACGCCAGGTGACCAGTCGCAGTCCGTCCAGCTCGATCGCGATGTTCGCGCACATGAAGGCGACCGATTGCCGATGGGCGACGGGCTCGCCGAAGGCCTCCCGCTCCTTGACGTAGGGGATGACGTAGTCGAGCACCGCGTGCGACGTGCCGACCGCCGCTGCGGCCCAACCCAATCGGGCGAGCGCGATCGCCTCCAGGTAGTTCCGGGCGTGGTCTGCATCGGACGAATCCGCCTCGCCCAGTTTGTTGTACAGCGGCACCGCGACGTCGTTCAATTCGACGCGGCCCAGTGCCGCGGCGCGCAGGCCCATGCTCGGATCCGCCGTGACGGTCAGGCCCTTCGACGCGGACTCGACGATGAACAACGCCGGTGTGCCGTTGAGTTGAGCGCCGATGACGAACAATTCGGCGTCGGCGGCGGCCGGCACCAGCGACTTCACCCCGCTGAGTCGGTATCCGCTCGGGGTGCGGACGGCGACCGTCTTCAGGGCGGTGGGGTCGAACACGGCGTGCGGTTCGGCGATCGCGACGCACGCCTGCGGTACGCCTTCGCCCGCGAAATCGGGAAGGTAGGTGGCCTGCTGGTCGGCGCTGCCCCAGTGGGTCAGTGCCGACGCGACGCCGCCGGGAGCCAGAATCGGAAGGGCAAGTCCCATGTCGCCGTAGGCGAGTGCCTCGGCGACGAGAGCGTTGGTCACGGTGCTGCGGTGCGAGGCGATGCCGTCGAAGTCCTCGGGGACGTTGATCGCGGTGATACCGATCTCGGTGGCCTTGGCGATCAGGTCGGCGGGATGGGCGGCAGCGGCGTCGGCGTCGCGGGCGACCGGACGCAGGAGTTCCTCGGCGAACTCGGCGACCGTCTCGACGATCATCCGCTGCTCGTCGTCGGGGGTCAGGTCGAAGTAGTCCGCGCCGCTGGAGGGCAGGCGGGTCGCGGGCCTGCCGATGCCCTGGACCCGCTTGAACTGGCGGGTGGAGGCGCCCAGCGCCGAGAACGCCGTTTTCACGCCGTAGCGCAACCCACGGTTGAGCGGCTCGCGCAGGCCGTACCGATCAAGGAACTCCTGACCGAGGAGGGGGGTGAGCAACGCCAGCCCGATGGCGGTGGGCGATCTCTTGTGTCTCTGCAGGCCCACGGAGCTCGTGGATCGGGAGCGCGGCGGGCGGTCGTTGGTCATGTTCGCAGCCTCGCGTCGTTGGAGCAATGCCTCACGACCCTATCTTACTCCGCAGTAAGATAGGTGGCTCCCGTGGCGGAAGTCACGAATCCGCCATCTGAGTCACTGCGACGGCGTCAGCCTTCGCAAGACGTCGTCGTGCAGGAGACCGTTCGTGGCCACGGCGCTTCCGCCGTGCGGGCCGGGGAAGCCATCGAGATTGGTGAACCGGCCACCGGCCTCGCGCACCAGAACGTCCAGCGGTGCCAGGTCCCACAGCTTGACCTCGGGTTCGGCCACGACGTCGACTGCGCCCTCGGCGAGTAGGCAGTAGGACCAGAAGTCGCCGTAGCCGCGCACCCGCCACACGGCGTCGGTGAGCTCGACGAAGTGGGAGCGACGCTCGTCCCATCCGGTGACGAGGTCGGAGAACGACAGGCTGGCCGAGTCCAGCGATCCGACACCCGAGACCGAGATGCGCCGGCTCGTCCCGCGGAACGACGTGTACGCGCCCTCCCCGGCGCCCGCCCACCACCGCCGGCACAGGGCGGGCGCGCTGACCACGCCGACGACCGGTACGCCGTCGTCGAGGAGCGCGATCAGCGTCGACCACACGGGCACGCCCCTGACGAAGTTCTTGGTTCCGTCGATCGGATCGAGCACCCATTGGCGGCCCGCGAAGACGGCGGTCCCGCCGAACTCTTCCCCCAGCACCGCGTCGTCGGGTCGATGGGCGGACAGCAGGCCGCGAAGCAGTTCCTCGGTTGACTCGTCGGCATCGGTCACCGGCGTCAGGTCGGGCTTCGTCTCGACGCGCAGGTCGAGTGCCCCGAACCGATCCAAGGTCAGGGCGTCTGCCTGATCGGCCATCTGGAGTGCGAGGCCAATGTCGTCGGTGATGGTCATGGCAGCAGTCCTACCATGGAGCCGTGTTCGAATTCGTCGCGATCTTGCTCGTGATCGGTGCCATCGTGCTGTTGCTGGCGCCGCGGATCATGCGTCGGCGCGGCGGGCAGGGTGGCCCCGGCGGGCAGGGTGGCCCCGGCGGCCCGGGTGGCTTCGGGGGCCCGGGTGGCTTTGGGGGTCGCGGCCCCGCGATGGCGCAGGGCACCCTCCTGATCACCGGCGTCAGCGCAGGCCCCGACTCCGACGGATCGCAGAACGTCACGATCACCGGGGTCATCAACGGTCCCACCGTTCGCGAACACGAGGTCTACGCCCGGATCGTGATGCACGTCGGCACCTCGCCCGGCGTGGGTGAGCTGATGCCCATCGTGTATTCGCCGAAGAACCCCGACAAGTGGGGTTTCGCCCCGCCCCAGGCTCCCGAGGCGCCGGGTCAGGCCACCGAGCTGTATTAAGTGGCGCCCGCAACGGCGGCCCGGTGCTGGTGGCGAGCGCCCGTGGGAGTCGGCATCGCAGAATGTGGTCCGACCATCGAACATGCGTTCGATACTACGGCGGGTGTATGACACAGACGTGCCCCAACCACTTCCCGACGGCCTGCTCGAGCTCCTGCGCCGGCCCAGCCCCTGCTTCGTCGCGACCCTGATGCCGGACGGCTCTCCGCAGCTCACCGAAACCTGGGTGACGACCGACGGTGTGAACGTCGTCGTCAACATCGTGGACGGGATGCAGAAGGCCAGGAACATCGCCCGCGACGCGCGCGTCGCGGTCAACGTGGTCGACCCCGACAACGCCGCCCGGTTCTACGCGGTGCGCGGCCGGGTCGTGAAGACCACCACCGAGGGTGGGCGCGAGAGCATCGACGAGATCTCGCAGAAGTACCTCGGCATCCCATACCCGAACTTCAATGGCAACCCGGACGAAATCCGGTTGCTCGTCACCATCGAGGCCGACAAGGTGACACCGCCGCCCGGCGAGTGAACCACGTCAAGCGTGTCCGATCCGCAGCAGGTCCGCGACGCTGGTGAGCTTGACGCGGGGTCGGCCCAGCGATCCGCCGGAGGTGCGTTCGTGATCGTCGATCAGCTTCCAGTGGTCGTCGGTGACGAGCTTGGGCTGCCGGGACAACAACCACTCGACCGCGTCGTCGGACTGTGGCTCCCCGAGATCCGCCCACAGCGTGTTGACCGTCTCCTGCGAGTCCTTCTTGTTGCTGCCGATCACCCCGGAGGGTCCGCGCTTGATCCAGCCGACGACGTAGGAGTTGCGGCTGCCGACGATGCGGCCGTCCGTGTGCGGAATGGTCCCCGACCGCTCGTCGAACGGTAGGCCGGGCGTCGGCACGCCCCGATAGCCGACGGCGCGGACGACGAGTTGCGCGGGCAGTTCCTCGCGCGCACCGGTGTCCTTGGCCACCAGCCGGTCGCCGTCGTTGACCAGCTCGTTTCGGCCGAGCACGATCGACGAGACCCGTTCGGTTCCCTTGATCTCGATCGGCGAGGTGTGGAACCGGAACACGATGCGGCGCTTGGCTCCCCGCGCGCCACGTTCGGCGTATCCGCGCAGCGCCTTGACGTTCAGCTTGACCGTCTTGCCCGCCGCGCTCGAGGTCCTCGTCGGTGATGCCCGGCGAAGTCTGCCGGGTCGACGATCGACGTCGACGTCGGCCATCGCCTCCAAGTCGCCGAGCTCGCGCAACTCCAGCGTGGTGAACGTGGCCTGCAGCGGCCCGCGTCGCCCGATCACCACCACCTCTTCGACGCCTCGCGCGTGCAGCGACTCCAGTGCGTGGTCGGCGATGTCGGTGTTGGCCAGCACGTCGGGATCGCTGACGAGGATGCGTGCCACGTCGAGGGCCACGTTGCCGTTGCCCACCACGACGGCCCGGCCCGTCGACAGATCGGGCGTCATCTCCTCGAAGTGCGGGTGGGCGTTGTACCAGCCGACGAAGTCGACGGCGGCGACGCTGCCCGGCAGTTCCTCGCCGGGGATGCCCAGCGGACGGTCGGACTGGGCGCCGACGGCGTAGATCACGGCGTCGTAGCGTTCGGCGAGCTCGGCCGCCTGGACGTGCTCGCCCACCCGGATGTTGCCGAAGAAGCGGAAGCGCGGATCGGTCGCGGTCTTCTCGAACTGGGCGCTGATCGTCTTGATCTTCGGATGGTCGGGCGCGACGCCGGAACGCACCAGTCCCCAGGGGGTCGGCAGCATCTCGAGCATGTCGACGCGCACGTCCCGCGGGTCGACTCCGGCGACGTCACCGTCCTTCGTCGAGTCCGCGAACTTCAGCAGCGATGCGGCGGCAAAGTAGCCGGACGGGCCGGAACCGACGATCGCCACGCGGTATGGGCGCATGGATGAGCCTTCCAAGAGGAAGCAGACGCTGCCCGGCGAAGCGCGACTGTTGGATGTCGCCGCCGGGGCGGCTCCAGGGGCTGTCGCGACGTCACCGGGCTGGTTACCAAGCCGATGCTAGACCCGCGACAACGGTCGGTACCCTGATCTCCCGTGGATCCCGACAGAGCAAGACGACATCGCCGCGCTCGACACCACTCTGACGACGGTGGAGCGGGTGCTCGATGTCGACGGCTCTGCGAGACCGCATCAAGAACCTCGAGGAGGCGGCGTCCGACCCGAAGCTCTGGGACGACCAGGCGCGCGCCCAGAAGGTGACCAGCGAGCTGTCTCACACCCAGAGCGAGCTGCGGCGGGTCGAGGAACTGCGGCAGCGGCTCGACGACCTGCCGGTGATGTACGAGCTCGCTGCGGAGGAGGAAGGCGCCAGCAGCACCGAAGCGCTCGCCGACGCCGACGCCGAACTGGCGAAGCTGCGCGAGGACATCGCGGCCATGGAGGTTCGCACGCTGCTCTCGGGCGAGTACGACGAGCGCGAGGCCGTCGTGACGATCCGGTCCGGTGCTGGTGGCGTCGACGCGGCCGACTGGGCCGAGATGCTCATGCGGATGTACATCCGCTGGGCCGAGAAGCACGATTACGGCGTCGAGGTGTTCGACACGTCCTACGCCGAAGAGGCGGGCATCAAGAGTGCGACGTTCGCGGTCCACGCGCCCTACGCGTACGGCACGCTGTCGGTCGAGCAGGGCACCCACCGCCTGGTGCGGATCAGCCCGTTCGACAACCAGAGCAGGCGCCAGACGTCGTTCGCGGACGTCGAGGTGCTGCCGGTGGTCGACACCGCCGACCACATCGAGATTCCCGACGGTGACGTGCGCGTCGACGTGTACCGATCCAGCGGTCCCGGCGGCCAGTCGGTCAACACCACCGACTCCGCCGTTCGACTCACCCACATCCCCACGCGGTATCGTCGTGACTTGCCAGAACGAGAAGTCGCAGCTGCAGAACAAGGTTTCGGCGATGCGGGTTCTCCAGGCAAAGCTGTTGGAGCGCAAGCGTTTGGAAGAGCGCGCCGAGATGGACGCGCTCAAGGGCGACGGTGGCAGTTCGTGGGGCAACCAGATGCGCTCCTACGTGCTGCACCCGTACCAGATGGTCAAGGACCTGCGCAACGACTACGAAGTCGGCAATCCGGCAGCAGTACTCGACGGCGACATCGACGGATTCCTCGAAGCGGGAATCCGTTGGCGCAATAGGAAAGATGACGACTAACACGACGTATCTGGCGATCTCGATGACGCAACGCTGGCACGACTTCTGGCGGGGCGGGATCGGCGAGTGGATCATCACCCGGGGCTTGAAGATCGCCCTCCTCGTCATCTTCGCGATGCTCGCCGCCCGGTTCATCAACTGGGCCGCGCAGAAGATCACCCGCCGCATCGACGCGGACTTCCAGGAGACCGATCAACTGGTGCGCACCGAGAGCGCGAAGCATCGGCAGGCGGTGGCGTCGGTCATCTCGTGGGTGTCGATCGCGGTGCTGTTCGTGGTGGTCGCGGTCGACATCACCGACGTGCTCGCCATTCCGGTCGGATCACTCGTGGCCCCCGCCGCCGTGTTGGGTGCGGCGCTGGGCTTTGGCGCGCAGCGCGTGGTGCAGGACCTGCTGTCTGGATTCTTCATCATCACCGAGAAGCAGTACGGGTTCGGCGACCTGGTGGCCCTCACCGTCGCGGGCATCGCCGCCCCCGCCGAGGGCACGGTGGAAGACGTCACCCTGCGGGTCACCAAGTTGAGGTCCACCGAGGGAGAGGTGTTCACCATCCCCAACGGCCAGATCGTCAAGACCATGAACCTGTCCAAGGACTGGGCCAGGGCGGTGATCGACATCCCGGTCCCGACCAGTGCCGACCTGACCAGGGTCGACGATCTGCTGCACGGCGTCAGCGACAAGGCGATGGAGGACGAGAGTCTGCGGCGGTTGTTGCTGGACGCGCCCCAGGTGATGGGCGTGGAGAGCATCGAACTCGACACCGTGAACCTGCGCATGGTCGCGCGGACGCTGCCGGGCAAGCAGTTCGAGGTCGGCCGCCGGCTGCGCCTGCTGGTGGTCGCCGCGCTGATCAGGGCGGGCATCGTCACCTCCGTCGATGGCGGTCCGGTGATCAACACGATCCCGAGTTCGGCCGCCGTCAAGCCCCCCGCGGAACCGCAGACTGCGGAGGACCCGGCCATGAACTTCTGGAACTGGGTCACCCGCAAGCGCACCGACCGCGGCTGGCCCGGCTACATCGTCAACGGCCGCATCCGCACCTCGACGGCGGGTCTGATCGTGGCGTTCTTCGTGATCTCCTGGGTCCACAACACCTATCAGCCGCACCCACCGGCGCCCGCCGCGCCGGAGACCGCGCAAGTCGTGCCGCCGGGATTCATGCCGGATCCGGAGTACACCTGGGTACCGCGCACCAACGTGCAGACCACGCCGAGAACCACCACCTCCACGACGACCACGACGACGCCCACCACCGAGCCCAGCGACACCACCAGCCCGACGGACACCACCAGCCCGACGGACACGACGGGTGCCACGACGTCGGGGCCGGTACCGACGACCGTGATCGACCCGGACGGCGCCGGACCGTTGTCCCCGATCACGTTGCCGCCGGGGCTGCCGGTACCCAACCGGTCGGGCACCTCGACGACGACCACCGCGACCGTCTTTCCGGGTCCGTTACCTGCGACGACGGTGCCTGCGCCGCCCGGGTAGTCCGGGCAGGTGTCGGCGTCCCGCTACACTGGCGAGCCGTGATGATCAGCCTCGACCACGTGAGCAAGCAGTACAAATCCTCGGCACGGCCAGCTCTGGACGACGTCTCACTCAAGATCGAGAAGGGTGAGTTCGTGTTCCTGATCGGACCCTCCGGATCGGGCAAGTCCACGTTCATGCGGCTGCTGCTCGCCGAGGACTCGCCGACTCACGGCGACATCCAGGTGTCGAAGTTCCACGTCAACAAGCTGGCGAGCCGCCACATCCCCGGTCTTCGGCAGGTGCTGGGCTGCGTGTTCCAGGACTTCCGGCTGCTGCAACAGAAGACGGTGTTCGAGAACGTCGCGTTCGCGTTGGAGGTGATCGGCAAACGCTCGGACGTGATCAACCGGGTGGTGCCCGACGTCTTGGAGATGGTCGGCCTGTCGGGGAAGGCCAATCGGCTGCCCACCGAGCTCTCGGGCGGCGAGCAGCAACGTGTCGCGATCGCCAGGGCCTTCGTGAACCGGCCCCTGGTGCTGTTGGCCGACGAGCCGACCGGAAACCTCGACCCCGAGACGAGCAAGGACATCATGGATCTGCTGGAGCGGATCAATCGCACCGGGACGACCGTGCTGATGGCGACCCACGACCATCACATCGTCGACTCGATGCGCCAGCGCGTCATCGAACTCGAGCTGGGCCGACTGATCCGCGACGAGCAGCGCGGTGTCTATGGAATGGACCGTTAAGTGCGCTTCGGCTTTCTCGTCAACGAAGTCCTGACCGGGCTTCGTCGCAACGTCACGATGACGGTCGCCATGATCCTGACCACCGCCATCTCGATCGGCCTGTTCGGGGGCGGCCTGCTGGTGGTCCGGCTGGCCGACAACTCGCGCAACATCTACCTGGACCGCGTCGAAAGCCAGGTGTTCCTGACCAACGACGTGTCGGCCAACGATCCGTCGTGCGATGCGGATCCGTGCAAGGCCCTGCGCAAGCAGATCGAGGATCGCGACGACGTGAAGTCGGTGCGGTTCCTCAATCAGGACGAGGCCTACGACGACGCGATCAAGAAGTTCCCGCAGTACAAAGACGTTGCGGGCAAGGACGCGTTTCCCGCATCATTCATCGTGAAGCTCGACAATCCCGAGCAGCACACCGGCTTCGATGACGCGCTCAAGAGCCAACCGGGCGTGCTCAACGTGCTGAACCAGAAGGACCTCATCGACCGGCTCTTCGCGGTGCTCGACGGGTTGAGCGCCGCCGCGTTCGCGGTGGCACTGGTGCAGGCCGTGGGCGCGATCCTGTTGATCGCCAACATGGTTCAAGTCGCCGCCTATACGCGAAGAACGGAGGTGGGCATCATGCGATTGGTGGGCGCGAGCCGCTGGTACACGCAGCTGCCCTTCCTCGTCGAGGCGATGCTGGCGGCGTTCATCGGGGTGGTGATTGCGATCGCCGGACTCATCCTGGTGCGCGCGCTGTTCCTGGAGAAGGCGCTCAACCAGTTCTATCAGGCGAATCTGATCGCGAGGATCGACTACGCCGACATCCTCTACATCGCGCCCATCCTGCTTCTGGTCGGTGTCGCGATGGCAGGTGTCACGGGTTACGTCACGCTCCGGCTCTACGTGCGGCGGTAGCGGTGGCGAAGAAGTCGGCCGCGGAGGTCAAGAAGAACCGCAACAACCAGATCGTGGCCACCAACCGCAAGGCGCGGCACAACTATTCGATCCTCGAGACGTTCGAGGCCGGGGTGGCCCTGATGGGCACCGAGGTCAAGAGTCTGCGCGATGGGCAGGCGTCACTGGCCGACGCGTTCGCCACCGTCGACGACGGCGAGATCTGGCTCCGCAACGTGCACATCCCCGAGTATCACCACGGCAGTTGGACCAACCATGCGCCGCGGCGGAACCGCAAACTGCTTCTGCACCGCAGCCAGATCGACACGCTGATCGGCAAGATCCGGGACGGAAATCTGTCCCTGGTGCCGCTGTCGCTGTACTTCACCGACGGCAGGGTGAAGGTCGAATTGGCGCTGGCCCGAGGCAAACAGGCGCACGACAAACGTCAGGACCTGGCCAAGCGCGACGCCGCCCGCGAGATCACCCGCGAACTGGGCAGGCGCTCCAAGGGCATGACCTGATCGGGTCGTTCGCGGGTCCGGCCTTCGCGTTGATCTCCGCAGGCGGCTACGGGGTGAGCGACTTCGTCGGCGGTTTCGCGTCGCGCAGGGTGGCCGCGCTGCGCGTGGTGCTGGTGTCGTACCCGGTTGCGCTGGTGCTGCTCACCGTCGTCGCAGGCGTGGTCGGAGGGCACGTCTCGCCGCCGGCCATGGTGTGGGGCGCGGTGTGCGGCGTCAGTCAGGCCTTCGGAGTGTGGTGGTTCTACGCCGCCCTCGGCGCGGGCCCCATGTCGCTGGTGTCACCGTTGACGGCGATCCTGGTCGCCGGTGTCCCCGTCGTCGCCGGCGTGGCGTCGGGGGAGCGCCCGACCGTGCTCGCGTGTGCGGGCATCGCGCTGGCCCTGATCGCGGTGTTCCTGGTCAGCCGGGAGGTGCGCGACGAGGATCGCCACCCGCACCGCTTCACGACCAAGGTCGCCTGGCTGACGGTCGGCGCCGGACTGGCGTTCGGCATGAACTTCGTGATCATCGATCAGGCACCGTTGGACGCGCGGCTGTGGCCGTTGGTGTTCGCGCGCATGTCGGCCAGCGTCGTGGTCGTCGTCATCGCCGCGTCCAGCGGCAATCTGTCGGCTCCGTCGGGTACGCCGCTGCGGCTGGCCCTGGCCGCCGGGGCGTTGGACACCGTCTCCAACGTGGCGATGCTTCTCGCGCTGCACGCGTCGTACCTGTCCCTGGCGGGCGTACTGATCTCGCTCTACCCGGCGGGCACGGTCGCGCTGGCCTTGGTGGTGCTCAAGGAGAAGCTCACCCGGTGGCAGGTGGCCGGACTGATTTTGGCACTGGCGTCGGTGGGGATGATCGCGGGTGGCTAGCCCGACGCGACGACGACCGTCAACCCCGCGGCGGTGAAGGGCTCGGTCTGATCGGGGGTGGCCGAACCGTCGGTGACCAGGGTCGCCCCCGGCGGGATCGGTGCCCAGGCGTGGAACGGTCGACCGCCCAGCTTGCCGGCGTGGGCGAGCACGTAGATCGCATTGGCCCGCTCGATCATCATCTCCTTGAGACGCGTCTGTTCCAGCTCGGCCTCGCAGATCCCCAGCGTGGCGTTGACGGCATCGGCACCGAGGAAGGCGCGATCGAACGTCAGGCGTTGCAGGCTCGCCTCGGCGATGGGTCCGACGAATCCCTGGCTGAGGTGTCGTAGGGTCCCTCCGATGCATTCGACGCGGACGTCGTCGGCGTCGGCGAGCGCCTCAAGGGCGGTGAGACCGGCGGTGACGACCGTCAAACCGGGTACGTCGCAGAGGTATTCGCCCATCGCGCCGACGGTGGTGCCGGCGTCGAGCAGAATCGTCTCGCCCGGCTGCACCTGCAGTGCAGCCCAGCGCGCGATGTCCTGCTTGGCTTGGTACCCCTCCAGCGCACGTTGGCGCAGCGATGATTCCGGCTGGCGATCCAGGGCTATCGCGCCGCCGTAGGTCCTGGCGATGAGTCCCTGCGACGTCAGCTGGCCGAGGTCTCGGCGGATGGTGGAGGCCGTGACGCCGAACTGGGCGGACAGTTCCTCGACGCTGGCCAGGCCGCTCGATCGTGCGAGATGGACGATCTCGGCGCGGCGCGCCTGCGAGCCACGAACCGGCATGCCGTCCTTCCCTATTCGACAGTCGATGTGCTACTTGCCAATTCAGCAGCCTGGCGAAGCGCTTCGACCATGCTACCGGCCTCCGCGATTCCTTCTCCGGCAATGTCGAATGCGGTGCCGTGATCGACCGAGGTGCGGATCACCGGCAGCCCGACGGTGATGTTGACGCCCGACTCGAGCCCGAGAACCTTGACCGGACCGTGGCCCTGGTCGTGATACATGGCGACGATGAGGTCGTAGTCGCCGCGGCCGGCCAGGAAGAAGGCGGTGTCCGCGGGCAACGGCCCGTGGATGTCCATGCCCTCGGCGACCAGGCGCTCGACCGCCGGGATGATCTTCTCCTCCTCCTCGCCGTAGCCGAACAGTCCGTTCTCGCCCGCGTGGGGGTTGATCCCGCAGACGCCGATCTTCGGCCGTGGCACTCCGGAACGCACCAGCGCGTCGAAGCCGCGACGGATCGTCCGCTCCACGAGTCCCGGCTCGATGCGGGAGACCGCGTCGATCAGCCCGATGTGGGTCGTGACGTGGATGACCTTCATCTTCGGTGTCGACAACATCATCGACACTTCGTCGATACCGGTGAAGTGGGCGAGCAGCTCGGTGTGACCGGGGAAGACGTGGCCCGCCGCATGCAGTGCCTCCTTGTTCAGCGGCGCGGTGCAGATCGCCTGTACGTCGCCGCGCATGGCGAGTTCGGCGGCCACGCGCAGGTATTCATACGCCGCGTGGCCCGCGACCGCCGACAGCACACCCCATTCCAGATCGGCGGGAAGCAGGTCGAGGTCGAACACGTTGATGCGACCGGGCGCCTTGTCGGCGGCTGCCACCTTGTCGACGGTGACGATGTCGACCTCGAGGCCGAGGACGTCGGCGGCTTGGGCCAGGCGTTTGGCGTCACCGATGACCACCGGGTCGCAGAAGCTCGTGGTGGTGCCGTAGAGCAGTGCCCGAACGATGACCTCGGGTCCGATGCCCGCGCCGTCACCCATGGTGACCGCAACGACGGGCAGGGCTGCGGTACTGGTCGGAAGTGTCATGTGAGCGCCTTCGGTTGTGGATGGACGTAAGGGATTTCGGCGAGGTAGTTCGCGATCGCCACGAGGCTGGTCGCGTCCCCGAAGCTGCCAGGCCGGGTGACCACCGTGCGTCCGTCGGACGCGACGGACACGACGGCTCCGTGGTGCACCTGGTGGACCGGCCGCAGTGTGGTCAGCCCGACGGCGTCGACGACGGCGCGTGCGGTGGCACCGCCGGTCAGCACCAGGTCGGGGCGGCGGTCGGCCTGTCCGGCGCTGACGTACCGGGCCAGCGCCGCCGACAGGGCGCTGCTCGTGGCGGGACGGACGTGGCCACCGATGGTGAGGACGACCGATCCGCGGTCGAGCTCGCGTGCGAGGTCGGCCGGATCTGCGTCCCCGTTCAGCAGTCGGTCCGCGCCGACGGTGAGGCTGCGGGCGCCGGCGTCGACGAGTTCGCCCACCTGCAGTGCCGCAACGGGTTCCGCCGTACCCACGACGGTGAGCAGCACGGCCGACGGACGCCGCCCCGCGGCGTCGGGTGACCCGGTCGGCAGCGTGCGCGCGACGGCGGCCGCCAGGGCGGAGGTCCCCACCAGTTGGGCGTCGGGGATCGTGCGGCTTGCCGCGAGGACCTCGTCGAGGTCGGCGTCGGTGACGGCGTCGCACACGGCTATCCGGCCCACCTCGGCGGCCTCGGCAAGGAGGTCGCGCAGCGCCGCGCCGAGCGGGACCGTCGTGACGGGACGGTCGCCGAACAGTTCCGCGACGGAAGCGGGCGGCAACGCGGTCTCGGCGCGCCATGCCCGGGTCTGGTGCAGGGGCACGCCGCCGACGTGCAGGATTCCGTGGCGGACGGTGCGGGCGAGGGCGGGCAGCGCCGCGACCACGATCACCGGGCCCCGCTCGTCGAGGACGTCGGTCCACGCGCCGATCTGACCGCGCAGCAGCGAGTCGATCTTGGTGAGCAGTAGTGCTCCGGTGGGGATGCCGGCGACTGCGGTCCGCACCGCGCGTTGGGTCTCCGGCGGGGTCAACGCTCGGGTGTTCAGGTCGACCACGTCCACGCTGCCGCGTCCCAACGTCCCCGGCGCGAGGTGCAACGTCGGGGCAGGGTGTCTGCCGAGGAACACGCTCGCAGCCTCCGCCGCACCGGACAGGTCGTCGGCCAGCACGGCCACCGCCGGGTCGGGACCCGTCACAGCGACGCTCCGGCGCACTGCACGATCGTCTGCCCGGTGATGTTCCCGCCGGCCGGTCCGAGGAGGAAGCCGATCAGTCCGGCGACTTCCTGCGGTTCGATGAACCGGCCGAACGGTGGGAGCGTCGGCGGAGTGCGTCCCCGTGCCGGGTCGGCGAGCATCGGGGTGTCGGTCGGTCCGGGAGCGACCACGTTCACGGTGATCCTGCGGTCGACGAGTTCTGCCGCCCACGATCGGGCCAGGCCGGTGAGGGCGGACTTGGTGGCCGCGTACTGGCTCTTGCCGGCGACGCCCGTCATGGTGCGGCTGCCGACCAGGACGACCCGGGCGCCGTCGCGCAGTCGTGGGGCCAGGGCGTTGACCAGAACTTCCGCCGACCCGACGTGGATACGCCACATCTGCAGTGTGTGTGCCGGATTCAGCTCGCCGAGCGGGGCAGAGTGTTGCAGACCCGCCGCGTGCACGACGGCGTCGACCGCGCCGAGGGACGTGGCCTGTTCGTCGATTCGCGGGAAGTCGGCGAGGTCCGCCTCGACCCACGTGAAGCCGGGATCGGCGAATTCGGGTGCGCGTCTGCTCATTCCGGTGACGTGCCAGCCACCGGCCAGGAGCCGGTGGACGACGGCGGCGCCGATGCCCGAACTCGCCCCGGTGACGACGGCCGTCTTCGGTGATGGCTGGGTCGAGTTCATGAGGTGGCCGGTTCGATCCACTCGTCGGTGAGCTCGACGTACTGGATCGCCTGACGGAAACGGGTGAACGCGACGTGCAGCACAGCGCCGGCGGCGGTGATGGTGGGGTAGGAGAACTCGCGGTTCACGCCGTCGCGGGAGTTGTTCGACAGGCAGTAACCGTCGCCGACCTCGATGTCCCGGCGCGTCGGCCACGACAGCCCGGCGTCCTCGGAGATCGCCAACGTCATCGGGGCGCGGGGAGCGCCCCAGAAGGCGCGGCGCTCGTCGCCGTCGGTCAGCGCGTCGGGCTCGAACTCCGCCGGACCGTCGGCGAGGCCGTCATCGTCGATCTCGTCATAGAGCGAGACGCGCCGTGCGGTGGCGTCGGCGGCGCTGGATTCGTTGAACACCAGGGCCAGCCGGTCGTCGGGCAACACCACGAACTGGATCGACGAGTTGTTGTTGGGCAGCTCGGTCGGGATCGGCTCGCTCCAGGTGTCGCCGTCGTCGGCCGACGTGCTGCGGTACACGTGGTCTGCCCAGCGGCTGCGATACAGCGCCACCAGGCGGCCGTCGGAGAGCCTTCCGACGTTCATGTGCACGCAGCCGGTGCTGGCCGGCACCGTGACCTCGCGCCACGTCAGCCCGGCGTCGTCGGAGACCATCACACCGCTGTAGTCCCGATCGCCCGCCCAGCGGCGGCCCGGTAGGCGGACGCAGTGGAAGATCGGCAGCAGCAGTCGCCCGCTCGGCAACGCCACCAACGGCTGACGGACGAAGACACCACCCTCGGCGGTCTCGGGCAGGAGCGTGTGAGCCGTACCCCACGTCCGGCCCCCGTCCTCGGAGATCCTGCGCAGCACCCTCGCGGTGTCCTGGTTCCCGGCGTGCTGCGAGGTCCACAACAGCCATACTGCACCCGACTCGTCAACGTGCAGAACGGGATTCTGCTCGGAGCGGGTGGGGTCGTCGGACAGTTGCACCGGCTCCGACCAGGTCGTCGCCCCATCGCCGCGCCGGGAGAACCAGACGCTGACGTCGGGCACTCCCTCCTGGGTCCCGGAGAACCACACGCACCCGAGCGACCCGTCGGGCAGGACCGCGAGGTTGGCGGCATGGTTCTGCACCCGCGGGGCGGGCAGCAGGGCGTCACGGCGGCCGGCTTCGGAGGTGCGGCGCAGGGTGCCGTCCGCCTGCGGCGGCGCGACGGGAGAGGGGATGCGGTTCACGGTCATCCCTTCAGTGCCATGGCGGCGAGGTCGTAGGAGTTCGTGGGGCGGAGCGCCAGTCCGTCGATGCGGGTACGCCTGCCCAGTACCGCCTTCGGCACGAACGACCACATCATCGGACACGTCGCCCAGATCCGCCGCTGCGCATCGGCCAGCAGGGCGGCGCGCCTCGCCGGGTCCGCGTCCTCGGAGGCCTTGGTGATGATCGCGGTGATCTCGGGGAATAGGTAGCCGTGATAGGTGTCGCGGGTGGCCTCCTTCTCGGCGGTACCGGCGTACATGCCCTGCATGATCGTCAGCGCCAGGCCGGTCGGACTCGGGTACCCGTTGCCGAGCACGTCCCAGTCGCCCGCCTTGCCCTGGCGCCACTGGGCGATGTCGCCGCCGGGTTCGAACTGCTGAAGGGTGGCACGGACTCCGACCGCGGACAGCATCTGCAGCACGGACTCCATGATGTCGGTGTCGGCGGCGAATTCACCGCTCTCCCAGATGATCTTGAGCTTGAGGTCGCGCAGGCCCAGAGCGGTCAGTTCGGACTTCGCGCGGTCCGGGTCGTAGGTGTACTCGCCGGTCTCGATCGCGCCGTCGAGACTCAACGGAATCACGCCGCGGGATGCCGTTGCCGAATTCTGCATGACGTTCTCGACGAGTGACGTGCCGTCGATCGCGTAGGTGAGGGCACGGCGGACCCTGGCGTCGGCCATCGGGCTGTTCGCCGGTTTCCGGAAGTTGTAGAACAGTTGGTTGAGCCGCACTCCGTCGGCTCGATCGATCGCCACCCCGGACAGCCCGGCGATCTGGTCGGTGGCGTCGGGGGTGATGGAGTCGATGACGTCGACCTCGCCGCTGCGCAGGGCCACGACGCGGCTGGACTCGTCCGGCATGAAGCGCACCCGCACCGACTCGACGTGCGGCGCGGCGTCCCAGTACTTCTCGTTGCGCATCAGCGTGTAGGTGCCGGACCCGCGGTCGGCCTCGGTCACCACGTAGGGTCCGGTGCCGACGCCGCTCTGGAGGTCTTCGGGCACGTTCGCCGCTGCCGGGGTGATGAGGATGTTGGACATCAGGTAGTCCAGCACCGGAATCGGCCGTGTGGTGTTCAAGGTAAAACTACTGTCGTCGATCTTCTCGACGGTCGGCCACTCCGGGAAGAACGCGCCGACGAACGACCCGTTGACCTGGCTGTACATCTTCAGGGCGGTCGCGACGTCGTCCACGCGCACCGGTGAGCCGTCCGAGTAGCGGATGCCTGGCCGCAGGTGCACGAACCACTGGGTGGGGGAGCGCAATTGGAAGGTGTCGGCCAGCACCAGGCGCGGCTTGAGGTTCTGGTCGATCTCCGTCAGACCCTGTCGGACGGCACGTTGCACGGTGAGCGCCGCGTCGTACTGCAGCAGCTTGTTGTCGAGGGTCACCAGCGACCGGTTCAACGCCAGGCTCACCGTCGTCGGGCCGGGGCGACCGGTCGGGGTCGCGCATCCGGCTGCCGAGCCCACGGCCAGGCCGGCGCCGAGTAGGAGGCTGGAGCGCAGAAGCGCCCTGCGCGAGAAGGGTCGATGAACGTTGCCTGTGATGGCTGACACAGCACGACTGTAAACCCAAATGCACACAACACGCAAGAACTTGACCAACACTTGCGCAAAACACGCAGAAGTGTCATTGTGAGCTGAGTAACAACACGTGCCGCAGAACGTCACCGTGCCACCACGGTCCGTCGCCGCCGCAGCGTTCGAAAGGTCACCGATGACTCAACAACTCGCCCCGCCACCGCCCTCACCCGCGGCAGCCCGGGCCGCCGCCGGTCCGCGGCGCCTACCCGGTGGCGCGATGACGCGCTACGTGGTCAAGCGGCTCGGCCAGAGCCTGCTCACCGTCTTCCTGACCTTGACCACCGTCTTCGTGCTGATCCGGCTGGCGCCCGGTGATCCCGCCTACGCGATGGCGGGTCCGTTGGCGACCACCGAGGACCTCGCCCGCATCCGGGTGAACATGGGGCTGGATCAGTCGGTGTTCATCCAGTACCTGCGTTACCTACAGGGTTTGCTGCACCTCGACCTTGGCACCTCGTACTCCTTCCAGGCGCCCGCCTTCGGCGTCGTCCTGGACCGCCTGCCGTACACCATCACGTTGTCCGTGGCGGCCATCGCGCTCACCACGATCGTGGCCGTCCCGCTGGGTGTCTGGATGGCACGCCGCGCCGACACCCGCCGCGAACTGGCCGCCAACGCGGTCACGATCGCAGGCCAGTCGATGCCGGACTTCTGGACCGGGCTGATGTTGATCACGCTGTTCGCCGTCCTCGTTCCGGTGTTTCCTGCCGCCGGCTTCACCACCTGGTCCAGCCTGGTGCTTCCGACGGTGACGATCGCCGTGCTGCAGATCGCGCTGATCTCCCGGATGGTGCGACGCGAGATGGTCGGTGCCTTCGCGTCGCCGTACGTCACCGTGGGCCGGTCGCGCGGGGTGTCGGAGCGCGAACTCATCTGGCGTTACTCCATGCGCAACTCGGCGATTCCGGTGCTGACGGCGCTGGGCACCCGATTCGCCTCGATGCTGAACGGCGTGGTCGTGGTCGAGGTGGTGTTCGCCTGGCCCGGCGTCGGATCGTTGGTGGTGCGCGCGCTCGAGACCCGCGACTACCCGCTCATCCAAGCCACCGTGCTGGTCACCTCGGTCCTTGCCGTGCTCGTCCAGCTGCTCGTCGACCTCTGTTATCCGCTTCTGGACCCTCGGGTCCGGCTCGGGAAGGGAACGTCCACATGACCACCGTGATCGAGGCCCCGGAACAGCCCCGCCCGTCCGCGGTGACGCCCCGCGACATCGCGAGCGCAGGCGCCACCCGCCGAGCCCGCGACAGTCGGCTGAAGATCTGGGTGGGTTCCGTCGCGGCGCTGTTGGTCATCGCTCCCGTCGCGCTCGCCAGGGTGCTGCCCCTACCGTCGCCCGACACCACCAACCTCGGCGGCCGGCGGCTGCCACCGCTGACGGACGGCCACGTGTTCGGCACCGATCAGCTGGGCCGGGACCTGTTGGCCCGGGTGCTCTTCGGCGGCCAGGTGTCACTGGCCATCGGCGTGCTCGCCGTCGTGGTGTCCGGCCTCATCGGCCTGACCCTCGGAGCGATCGCCGGATATCGCGGCGGCTGGATCGACGCCGTCGTCAGTCGGCTGCTGGAAGCGCAGCTGTCCCTGCCGCTGTTGATGATGCTGCTGCTCGTCGTGGCGCTGTTCGGACCGTCGATCCCCGTGATCACCTTCGTCATCGCGATCGCCCAGTGGCCCGAGATCGCCCGCCTCACCAGGTCGCTCACGCTCGTCGAGCGCGAGAAACCGTACATCGCCGCGGCACACGTGCTGGGTCTCGGGCACACCGCGATCCTGCTGCGGCACGTGGTGCCCAACATCATCAAGCAGGTGTCGCTGGTGGTGCTGTTGCTGCTCGCGCAGGCGGTACTGCTGGAGAGCGCGCTGAGCTACCTCGGCGCGGGACCGCAGCGACCGTTCGCCACCTGGGGTCGCATCATCTCCGACGGACAGGACTACGTGACCACCTCCTGGTGGCTGGTCACCCTCCCCGGGCTGGTCATCGCCTTGCTCGTCGTGGGAGTGAACCTGCTCGGCGACGGGCTGCGTGATCGCAGCGGTCGCCCCAGAACCGGTCTGCTGAGCCGGTTCTCACTGCGCAAGAAGGAGAGCTGAGATGGACGGCCTGCTGACCGTCGACGACCTGCAGATCGAGTTGATCACCGCGAACGGCGTGATCCGGGCGGTCGACGGGGTCTCGTTCCGCATCGGTGCCGGTGAGACGGTGACGATCATCGGTGAATCCGGTTCGGGCAAGTCGACCACCGCGATGGGCATCCTCGGTCTGCTGCCCGCCGATCTGGCGGTGCTGTCGGGCACCGCCACCTTCGGAGACTGCGACATCCTCGGCAAGTCCGAGGCGTTGGAGAAGGTGCGTGGCAAGCACATCGCCCTGATCCCGCAGGACCCGATGACCGCGCTGAGCCCGGTGCACACCGTGGGATCCCAGCTGCGAGACGCCATCCGCCACAGCGGCGTGCGTGGCAAGGCCAAGCAGAATGCCCGCGCGGTCGAGCTACTCGAGCAGGTGAAGATTCCGCGACCGGTCGACCAACTGGCGAAGTACCCGCATCAGCTCTCCGGTGGCATGCTGCAGCGCGTGCTCATCGCGGCCGCGCTGGCCGCGGGTCCCGAACTCATCGTCGCCGACGAACCCACCAGCGCGTTGGACGTGACGGTGCAGGCCTCGATCCTGGACCTGCTCCTGGAACTGCAGGAACGCACCGGCGTCGGAATGCTGCTGATCACCCACGATCTCGGCGTGGCGAGGCTGATGTCGGATCGCATCTTCGTGATGAAGGACGGCCGGTTCGTCGAGAGTGGCGGCGCCGAGGAATTGCTGCGCAGCCCGCGCAGCGCGTATACCAAGAGGCTGCTCGACGCCGTGCCACGGCTCGAGGCCCACCCCACGACGGGAGTCCCGGCATGACCACTGCACTCCTCGAGGTCGAGAACCTCGTCGTCGAGTACCCCGTCGCCAACGGTGTGTTCCGGGCCCTCGATTCGGTCGGTTTCTCGGTCGAGGCCGGCAAGACGCTCGCCGTGGTCGGCGAATCCGGATGCGGCAAGTCGACGCTGGCCAAGTCGATCGTCCGGTTGCTCACCCCGACGTCGGGCGTCATCAGGTTCGACGGTGTGGACATCTCCCGGATGTCGCAGAGGAGTCTGCGGCCCTACCGTTCCCGCATCCAGATGGTGTTCCAGGACCCCTACGGGTCGCTGGACCCGCACCTGAACGCGGTCGACATCGTGGGCGAACCGTTGCGGCTGCAGGGGGTCCGGAGCCGCCAGGCGCGCAACACCAAGGCCGCGGAGTTGATCGACCGCGTCGGGCTGCCGTCGACGGCACTTCACCGCAAGCCGGCGGAGTTCTCCGGCGGACAGCGCCAGCGCATCGGCATCGCCAGAGCCCTCGCCAGCGGACCCGACCTGCTGGTCTGCGACGAGGCGACCAGTGCGCTGGACGTGTCCGTCCAGGCGCAAGTGCTCGACCTGCTGCGCGAGATCAAGCGCGACACCGGGCTGACGTACCTGTTCATCTCGCACAACCTCGGCGTCGTGCGGGAGATCAGCGACACCATCGTGGTGATGCGCGGTGGTCGGGTCGTCGAAGGCGGCAACACCGCCGAGGTTCTCGCCCGTCCGCGCGAGCCGTATACGAGGGCGCTGCGCGCCGCTGCCCTCGACCCGACCACGATGGTCGGTGTGAAACCGCGCAGCGTCGTCGCGCAATCCGATTCGATGCCACCGATCGCCCAGGGAGTCGCATGATGCCGAAGCTCGAATTGTCCCCGCTGGTGCTGGGCACCATGACGTTCGGCGACACCGTCGACGCCGCGGGCGCGGAGGCGATGCTGGACGTCGCGCTGGACGCCGGAATCACCCACGTCGACACCGCCAACGGTTACGCCGGGGGTGAGGCCGAGCGGATGTTGGCCGGCCTGCTGAAGGGACGTCGCGACCGAATCACGTTGGCCACCAAGGCCGGCATCCCTCACCCGGATGCCGGAGACCACGCCCCGCTGTCAGCGCCCGGTCTGCGGGCCAGCCTTGCGGGCAGCCTGAAGAGGCTGGCAACCGACCACGTCGAGCTGTTCTACCTGCACCAGCCCGACCGTGCCACTCCGTTGGCCGAGACGTTGTCGACGGTGGCGGAGTTGATGGCCGACGGCACGATCGGTGCGCTCGGCGTCTCCAATTACGCCGCCTGGCAGATTGCGGAGATCAATCACCTCGCCGACGGCCTCGGCATGGCGAGACCCGTCGTCGCACAGCAGCTCTACAACCTGTTGGCCCGCCGGATCGAGGAGGAGTACGTCGAGTTCGCGGACGTGACCGGGCTGGTCACCATGGTCTACAACCCGCTGGGTGGTGGGCTCCTCACCGGGAAGCACTCGTTCGACGCCACGCCCGCCGACGGCCGCTTCGGTGGTTCCCGGGTGGCCGAGATGTACCGGCAGCGGTACTGGAACACCGCGATCTTCGAGGCCGTCGAGCAGCTGTCGGCGATCGCGCAGAAGGCGGGCATCCCGCTCACCGAGCTCGCCTTGCGCTGGCTGGTCTCCACCCCGGCAGCCGGCCCGCTGCTGCTCGGTGGGTCGCGGGTCGAGCATCTGCAGGCGAACATCGCCGCGGTGGCCAAGGGTGCGCTGGACCGCGACGTCCTCGACGCGTGTGACGACGTCGGCGCCGCCCTGCGCGGACCGATGCCCAACTACAACCGATAACCGAGAGGTCGTCTCACATGAGCGCACGCGAATTCTCCGCCCGGCTGCGCAACCGCGAACGCATCGTGGGCTACTGGTCGGTGCTGGATTGCCCGGTCGCCACCGAATGGCTCGCCTACGTGGGGTGGGACTATCTCGCGTTGGACATGCAACACGGTCTGATCGGCTACTCGGGAATGCTTGCGGGACTGACCGCGATCGACGCCGCCGGGGGACCCGTTGGCCTGGTCCGGGTGGAGGCGAACAGCCCGACCCCGATCGGGCGAGCCCTGGACGCAGGCGCCGCGGGGGTGATCGTCCCGTTGATCGACACCGCGGCCGAGGCGGCCGACGCGGTCGCCGCGTCGAACTACCCGCCCAGTGGAATTCGCTCCTACGGGCCGATGCGCGCGCAGTTGCGGATCGGTCCGATGCCGGCGGAGGCCGACCGCGACACCGTCGTGCTGGCGATGATCGAGACGCCCAAGGGGCTGGCCAACGTCGAGGAGATCTGTGCCGTTCGTGGCCTCGACGGGGTGTACGTGGGCCCGTCGGATCTGCGACTGGCCGTCGGCGGTGCCCATACCCAGGATCCGGCGGTCGACGACGAATTCGAGGCGGCGCTGACCCGGGTCCGTGAAGCCGCCGCCGCGGCCGGGGTGGCGGCGGGCATCCACACGCCCGACGGCGCCGTCGCGGCCCGCCGGCTGACCGAGGGATTTACCTTCGCGACGGTGGCCTCGGACCTGACGCACCTCAAGCTCGCGTCGGCGGCCCACCTGAAGGCCGCCACGGGTGGCTGACGGGCGAGCATCGACGCTCTGCGAAGATCACCCGCCGTACCCGTAGACCATCGATAGAAGGGGATCAAGGTGTCCGCAACGTTTGGCAACGTCGACCCGGCGACCGCGCGTCGGATGATGGAGGAGTCGGGCCTGACGTTGGTCGACGTCCGCACCCACGAGGATTGGGTCGCCGGACACGCACCGGGCGCGGTGCACGCGCGTTTGCGGGACCTAGACTCGGCTGCCTACCAAGCGAAGGGTGCAGTCTTGGTGGTGTGTCGAAGCGACGGCGGTCGATCCGCGAAGGCGGCAACCACCCTGGCGGAAGCCGGCTTGACGGTGCACAACGTGGTGGGCGGAATGCTGGCCTGGGCGGAGGCCGGGCAGCCGGTCGTTCGTGGCGATGACGCTCCGGGCATGGTGCGGTGATCCCGACGGCGGGAATCAAATACTCGTCGGACGCGCTGCAAGCGGTACCATGAACGTCCTGCCGAAGTTCGGCAGGGGTGCGAGGGGCCGAACGGTTTCGACATCGCGCATCGAATCAAGGGAAGCGTGCCGGTGCAGGCAAATGACCACCGTAAGCGTCGTTGCAACCAATTAAGCGCCGATTCCAATCAGCGCGACTACGCCCTCGCTGCCTAAGCGACGGTGTGTCTGTCAGACCGGGAGCGCCCTCGGCCCGGACCCTGGCATCAGCTAGAGGGACAAACCGATGAGTCGGGTCGCGGGATTCATCGGGACATCAAACAGCGACTGGGATCGTCATCCTGACTTGTTCGCGTGAGCAGGAGATCCAAGTAGAGACATAGCGGACTGCGCACGGAGAAGCCTTGAGGGAATGCCGTTGGACCCGGGTTCGATTCCCGGCGGCTCCACCGGAGAAGGCCCAGGCCAGGGATGCACTCCCCGGCCTGGGCCTTCTGCGTCGGCGGCTCGTGCCGGTGCGGCGTCAGCCCGGTTCGGCGGCTGCCCGCGGCGCGTGCCGCGCGACCGTCGCGTCCATCGCTCCCCGCAGCGCGGGTATCTCGGCGAGCAGGCGGTCGAGGTCGTCGCGCCCGACGTGCACGACCTCCGCCCTTCCGGTGGTGGTCACGGTCGCGTTGCGCAACTTCCCGCGGCGAAGTGCGGATTCGCCGATCACCTCGCCCGGTCCCACGACCGCGACCCGCTCCTGCCCGACGTACACGCCCGCCTCGCCGCTCAGCAGGATGTAGCAGGCGTCCGAAGGAGTCTGCTCGTGAATCAGCGGCCACGGCCCGGACGTCGAGGTGCGATGTGCCGCCCGGACGATCCGTTGCAGATCCTCGTCGGAGAAGTTCGCGAAACCGTCGAATTCGCGGAGCCGTTGGGCGCCCTCTCGATACTCCGCTTCCTTCGCGGCGGCGGCTTCCTTCGCACGGTCCTTCATGGTGAGGCTCCCCAGTCCGCGGCGTGACCCTGACAGCGAGAGCCTAGCGAATGAGCCCCGGCTGCCATTCGCTGTTCGCAATCCCGACTCTTGTCCCGGCACGGACCGCATCTGGCAGTGGGAGTGGGATCGGTAGGGGCGGCTCCGGATCGGCATCGGAGCATCGTCGCGCTGAGCCGTTGTCACCCGGTCGGCGACCGCGCTCTGCCACGCTGTGCGGGTGGATCTGATGTGGGGTGTGATCGCCCTGACGGTCGCGACGTTCACGGTGCTGCTGGCGGTGCGCCGGTTATTGGTGGCCGGAAGCCATCTGGTGTTCTCCCGCTACGTCGCCGTCGGCGGGTTGGTGGCATTGTCCACCGACCGCTGCACCGATCCCCGAGGCGGCGCGTACCACCTGCGATTCGAGGTGGGCGGCCCCGGCGTCTTTCACAACGTCACGGTTCGGCTGCTCGGTGTTGCGGGATCCGACGGCCCCGCCGGGCCGGAACCGCCCGCGTTGCGGCACACGATGGCCGCCGGTGACCCCCCCATCGAGTGGTCCTTCCGGCTTCCCGGCGAGACGGCCGAACGGGCCTGGGTGATGGTGACGTGGGTCCGGCCCTACCTGCAGGGCGTCGAATCCGAGGCGCTCGCGCAATGGGTGGCGACCGGTCGCCTGTACGAATGGCGGTGGTACTCCGAGACCACCCGGTACGTGCGGACCGTGGCCCGGTTCGTGGCTCGACGGTGGACCGTACCGGCCGGCGACCCGATGCGCGAGCTGCCGCTGTACGGGCGGTGGCGACGCACCTCGTCCACTACCGCCGCAGAACTGTTGGGCCCGGCGGACAGCCCGCCGCCGTCGGTCTGAACGACGAGGGTCCGCACGGGGACATGACCCACGTGCGGACCCTCGTTCCTCGAGGTGAGGTGTCACTGCGTACGCGTCGTGCGGGCCGCCGGACGGAAGGCCGCGTGCGAACCCCCGCGTGATGCCGGCTGCGTAATCCTCTGGACGGGAGCCGCATTGGCCGCAATGGCCGCAAGAAGCTCGGTGTAGCTCCAACCGATTTCCTCTCCGGACATGGCCGACAAGTTGATCATCCGTTCGCGTCCGGGCCGACCCGGGCCCGTCATGCTGGGCTTCATGTTGATGTCGATGGCCTTGATGACACCGTCCGCGCCTTCCCGGCAGTCGATCCGGATCGGGGCGGTGGCCTTCAAGAACTGCGCGACCCGCACGGCATGCCTGCCGAACTCGCGGATGTGGTCGTCATCGCCCGCGGGCTTGCTGTTCGACTGGATCGGCACCACCCCGCTGAACGGCATGACGCCGCCGTGGTGGCCGGTGCGCTCGATCGCGGGAAGCGTCCAATGGGTGGCCTCGACGTGCACCCCGTCCGCCGTCTCATAGGTTCCCGGCGGCATCACGGTGACGGCCAGTTCTCTGCCGGCGAGATACTCCTCGACGAGGAACTTGCTGCCGAACTTCGGCCCGACGTGAGACTCGATGTGCTCAGCCGCCTCCTCGACTGAGTCGACGACCTTCACACCGGCGCTGCCACGGCCGCGGACAGGCTTGATGATGACCGGAAAGGTCAGCTTGTTCAGCGAAACTGCCGCTTCGACTTGATCTTTCGCCGGTCCGTTCTGAACGTTGACGAGTGCTTGCACGGGCACCGGGACGCCGATAGCGCTGATGGCGGCCTGGCAGACGTCCTTGTCTTCGAATTTCTCGACGACGTCGAGTGGCTGGCCGACGACGTACAGCCCGTGCCGCGCTGCGAAGTCTGCCATCGGGTGCTCGTCGAACAGACTCGTGTTGGCCCAGAGGATCTCGGCGCCGTCGGAGACGGCCTTGGTGATCCCCTCGAGCGTATCGGGGTACGTCCAATCCGCGTCGATGTCGGGGCAGGGGTTCTGCGCGGGAGTCAACACGTCGCAGCCGGCCTGCGCCAGTGCGTTCGCGATGTCCGCGGACGAATCCCGGTAACCGAAGGGATTTGACGGCTTGACCGCCCCGTTCAACGATGGCGGCGTCACCGCCTGGTGCAGGATCGCGATCGGCCGACCGAACAACGCCGCGGCATTCTGGACGTCGGTGGTGATCTGATCGAGTGTGATGGTCATTTGAGTTCTCCTGTGTGACTGAGTGTTTGGTATTGCCGTGAACTTCCGAGATCGAAATTACGGGTACGCGCTCGAGAAGGCCCGCTTGTGCGCACAACTTGGAAAACCACGCGATTTCCCGCTTTTGCGCATTGTGCGCACCGTCGCGACGGATGCGCCGGATGTCCCCGATCGGGTCGGGCGCACGAGGACCCAGCCTAGTTTCGGCGGAGTGTCCTCAACGCCGAACTAACCTGTCGGACAACGATTTAGATGGCAATATGGCATGACAGGGCGCCACGGACCGAGCCAACGCCTGGCTCCGTGGTCAGCTGGTGATGGCCGGGAAATGGGCGACGATGTCTGCGACGTCAGCGCAGTCTTCGAGAGTGAGGACCCTGTCGGTGAGGGCGTTGATGGCCGCCGGCGTGGCGCCGAGCCCCGTCTCGAGGCAGGTCGAGAACTTGGTGATCGCCTCGTCCTCGGTCATCGGCTGCTCGGGGCTGCCCTCCATGAACTCGAGGAAGCGTTCGAGGCGCCGACCGTCGCGGCAACCGATGGTCACCCGGGTCGGCGACATGGCGCCTGCGGCGATCGCGTCGTCCACCACCACACTCGTACGCGCCGCGAGCGCGCTGACATCGGGGTCCGAGATCTGCGGCCGTTGGAAGGTCGCCACGTCGACCTTGCCGTGGATGAGTGCCGACGCGAAGCAGTAGCCGGCGTTGAACTGGGCATGGATCGTCGAGTCGCGGGCGACGTCGTACGGCTCGCCGACGATCTTCTCGTTGATCTCGCTCATGCCGATGACGACGCTCTGAATCTCCCGCGCGTCCAGACCTTCCCGATGCAGCGCTCGACCGATGGCGATCGCATTGTGGGTGCATCGACAGCATGGATAGGGCTTCATGCTGTGGGTCATGATCTCCCACGTCTGACCGAGATCGCGCACCAGGGCGTCGGGCCGGACCTCGCCACGCTCGTAGAGCGCGAACAGCCCGGCTTCGCCCTCGAGGAACCGGGTCGGCCCGGTCAGACCGGCCCCGGCGAGAAACGCAGCGGCGGTGCCGTTGCGCGAAGCAAGGCCTGCGCCCAACCGCTTGGCCAGTACGCCGTCGTTCAACGCCTGACGCGTACCGGAAGCCTGATGAAAGCCGAGCGCGACGGCGTCCGAGAACTGACCGCCGCGCAGACCCAGCACCCGCGCGGCGGCAGCCGCGGCGCCGAGTGTGCCCATGACGGTCGTCGGATGCCAGCCCTTGGACATGCTGTTGGGCGCGGCGCGCCCGAGGCGCGCCTGCAGCTCCACGCCGGTGGCGAGTGCCGCGATGAGTTCGCGCCCGCTGACGCCGCCCTTCGCCTCCGCTGCGGCCAGCACCGCCGGCAGGATCACGGCGTAGGAGTGCACGCGGCCGGGATCGTGGTTGTCGTCGAAGTCCAGCGCGTGCGCCGCCGCGCCGTTGGCGAGTGCGGCCGTCGGCGGGGCCACCCGTCCCTTGCCGATGAGCATCGTCGAGGGGCCGGTGCCCTCCCAGCCCAGAAGCAGACGGTTCACCTCCGGGATGCCGGGGGCGTCGGCGGCGGCGGCGATGACGCCGAGGGTGTCGAGCACGAAGAGCTTGACCCGCTTCACCACCGAGGCGGGAAGGCTGGAGTAGCTCCAGTTCTCGTAGGCGGCCATCACCTCGCGGCTGAACCCGTCGGCAGGCGCATGGGCGCCGGTGGGCGACGGCTCGACCGAGAGACCAGGGTTCGACACAAGGCTCATCGTGGTGGCTCCTCTTGGCTCGGCTCGGACTATATGCGGTGCGTGTCAGTTGCGGGGCAGGACGACTGCGGCGGCGACCGCCGCGACCCCGGCGAGGACCAGGACCGTCACCGCCACACCGGTCCACCCCGCGTGGTCGAGGGCGATGCCACCGAACCAGCCGATGATGCTGGATCCGGCGTAGTAGAACAGGTTGTACAGCGATGAGGCCTGTGCCTTGCCGGCGGTGGCTGCGCGACCAGCCCATCCGGTGGCGATCGCGTGGGCACCGAAGAAGCCGACGGTGGCCAGCACCAGGCCGGCCAACAGCAGGAAGATGTTGGCACACAACGTGATCAGCACTCCGGCGATCATGATGGCGATCGACGTCAGGAGGACTGCCTTGCGGCCGAACCGGGTGGCCAGGGCGCCTGCACGCGGCGCCGCGAGGGTACCGGCGAGATACGCGAAGAAGATCAGGCTGACCACCGTCACCGGCAGGTGATACGGCGCGGCGGTCAGGCGGAAGGCCAGGTAGTTGTAGATCGCCACGAACCCGCCCATGAGCAGGAATCCCTGCGCGAACAGCGTGAGTTGGCGTGGTGACCGCAGGTTGACCAGGAGGCGGTGGGCGAGGCTGCCCTCCGGATTGGCGCCGCGCCCGTTGGACGGGGTGAAACCGCGTGATTGCGGCGCGAGCTTCACGAAGCCCACTGCGGCAACGGCGCACAGCACGGCGACGGCGAACACGCCGATGCGCCACGACGAGACGTCGGTGACCGGCCCGGCGATCACCCGTCCCAGCAGCCCACCGATGCTGGTTCCGGCGACGAATACGCCCGCTGCGCGAGCCGCGTGCTCGGCAGCGATTTCCTCGGTGAGGTACGCGATCGCGATGGCGGGTACGCCACCGATCACCAGCCCCTCCAGCAGCCGCCCGGCAAGCAACAGGTGAAAGCTCGGTGCCAGCGGGGTGAGGAGGCCGAACACGCTGGCCGTGACGACCGATACCGACATCGCCTTCACCCGGCCGATGCGGTCGGCGATCATCGACCAGGGGATGACCCCGACGGCGAGACCGATCGTGGAGGCCGACACCATCAGCGCCGCACTGGCCGGCGTGACGCCCAGGTCCGTCGAGATCTGCGGCAACACGCCCTGCGGCGAGTAGAGCTGGGCAAACGTGGCGATACCCGCGCAGAACAACGCCACGAGCAGGCGACGGTAATCGGCGGACCCCCGGCTGTGGCCGGCCCAGGGTTGCGTGCGCACGAGCGAGGAGGTGGAGTCCATGACCAGACTTTCTGTGGTGTCCCGGAAGGCGATCGATTGCCGCCAAAGCTATGTGGTTCGACGACGGCCCGGCACGCTTGTGCGCGCAACCCGCGCAATGCGCGATCCCTCCTCTTCTGCGCATTTCGCTCACCAACCGTGGGGTGGATTCCCGGCAGCTCCACCGTTCTGGTCGGTGTCGTGCGACAGTTCCTCGATGACCGAACGCGTGGCCGTGATCGGCGCCGGGCCCGGTGGCTTGGTTGCTGCGCGGTGGCTGCTGTCACAGGGATTCGAACCGACGATCTTCGAGCAGAGTCCGGTACTGGGCGGGCAGTGGGCCGGCGTGGCGGGGCGCAGCGGGGTATGGCCGGACATGCACACCAACACCAGTAGCGTCATGACAGCCTTCAGCGACCTCGAGCCTGCCGATTACTACCCGGTCTTCCCGTCGAACCACGACGTCCTGCGTTATCTGACCCGGTACGCCGAGATGTTCGGCCTGGTGTCACGCATCCGCTTCGGCACCCGGGTCGAGCGGCTCAGCCGCGACGACACCCGGTGGCGGGTGGACCTCGGTGAGACGACGCAGAGCTTCGACCGGGTCATCGTGGCCAGCGGCAGGTTCCAGGATCCGGCGATTCCCGACGTCGGGGGCCTCGATTCGTTCACCGGCTCGGCAGGGGCGACGTCGACCTTCCACTACCGGGACCCCTCGAGGTTTTCCGGCAAGCGGGTGCTGGTCGCAGGGTGCGCGGTCAGCGCCCTGGAGATCGCCGCCGAGCTGGCTCAGCACGGCGCGGCGCGCGTGGTGCTGACACAGCGGCGACAGCGCTACGTCCTGCCGAAGTTCGCCGCTGGCGTGCCGTCGGACCACCGCATCTTCACCCGGTACGGCACCCTTGCCACTGAGACCCTCCCGGGATCGGAGGTCGACCGGCAGCTCAAGGAAATCGTGGTGCACGCCGGCGGAAGTCCGGAACAGTACGGCGCACCGACGCCGGACCCGTCCTTGTTCGCCGCCGGCGTCACCCTCAACCAGGACTATCTACCGCTGGTCGCGGAGGGCCGGATTGCCGTGCGCCCTTGGATGACTGGCGTCGCCGGTACGACGGTCGCCTTCGCCGATGGGAGCGCCGAAGACGTCGACGGAATACTGTTCGGCACCGGCTTCCGGATCCACCTGCCGTTCCTGAGCGACGAGCTCCGCGCCACCCTCGACCTCGACGCGGAGCACCTCGACGCCGACCGCTACACCTTCCACCCGGATCTGCCGGGTCTGGCGTTCGTCGGCATGTGGGACCAGTCGGGTGGGTACTTCGTGCCCTTGGAACTGCAGGCCCGCTGGATCGCCTACACCTGGGGCGGGGTGATCGCGCCGACCGGCGCGACCGACCAGCGGTCCGCGGTCGCGGCCCATCGCTCGAGGCGCGGGACGTCTCGAAAGACCCGGCTCAACCTGGCGGCGCTGACGTTCGCCCGGGCCGCCGGCGTCGAGCCGCACCTGGAGAACTGGCCGCGGCTGCGCCGGGCTCTGCTGTTCGGTCCGCTGGCGCCCAGCAGTTTCCGGCTCGAAGGACGCGACGCATTGCCCGACGCCCCCGCCAGGTTCGCCCGCGATGCGGCCGCGTTCGGAGCGATCACGTCGAGCGAACTGACGGCCCGCGAACGGGAGTACTGGGCGGCGGTGTCGGCCGCTAGGGCCGAGGCCGGACCGGAGTGAGGGGCGGTTCGCCGGCCAGCACCGCCGCGGCGTTGTCCACGGCGAGGATGCACATGGTGTCGCGCGTGGCCTCGCCGGCGCTGGCAGTGTGCGGGGTGAGCACCAGGTTCGGGGCCGCCAGCAGGGCCGGATTGACGTGCGGCTCACCTTCGAACACGTCGAGCGCGGCCCCGCGGATCCCGCCGCCGTGCAGAGCGGCGATCAGTGCGGCCTCGTCCACCACGCCGCCACGGGAGGTGTTGATCAGGTAGGCGGTGGGCTTCATGGCCGTGAATGCGGCGGCGTCGATCAGGTGGTGCGTGTCCGGTGTGAGTGGAGTGTGGACGCTCACGACGTCGCTGTCGGCCAGAAGGGTTGCTGTGTCGACGAAGGTGACCCCGTTCTCGACGCTGCCCGGGGTTCGACTGCGAGAGGAGGCGATGACCCGCATGTCGAAGGCACCGGCTCGCCGGGCCACGGCCTGACCGATCCGGCCGTAGCCGAGGATGCCGAGTGTGGCGCCTGCGCTGACGTCCAGCCCCACCAGCATGCGGGGCCCCCAGACCCACGGTTCCCGGCCGCGAATCAGCCTGTCGCCCTCGCTGATTCGGCGGGTGGCGTCGAGTATCAATGCGAAGGTGTGGTCCGCGGACGCACGGTCGAGGACGCCGGGGGTGTTGGTGACGGTCACCCCGGCGGCGTCCGTGGCGGACAGATCGATGTTGTCGAATCCGACGGCGACGTTGGCGATGACCTTCAATTGCGGTCCGGCGGCGGCGAGCACCCGGGCGTCGACGCGCTCGGTCAGGGTGATGACGGCCGCGTCGGCACCGGCGATGCCGGCTTCGAGCTCGCCGCGGTCCGGCGGTGCCTCCGACCCGACCCGCAGTTCGGCTCCCAGGGAGTGCAGGTGTCTCATCGCCCGATCGGTCAGAAGCCTGGAGACGTAGATCAATCCGGACAAGGGTTCGGTTCGGCCGCCCGGCGTCGTCACGTGAGAACTCTCCCGGTGAGGCCCTCGATCGTGGAATCGACCGGCGCGAGCGCCTCGAGGGATTCGTCGAGCGTGCCGAGAACGGGTGTGCCCGTGACGCTCGACCAGATCTCCCGATATCGCTCCCAGCGTTGCGCGACGATGTCGCGCCACTCCGGGCGCGGCAGCACCGGCCGGGCGCGCGGGGGCGCGACCACGAATCCCTCCAGAACCTCCACGCACATCGCCGCGGCACCGATGGCGGGCAGGTGGCTCTCGTCGACGACCAGGATCTGTCTGTCCAGTACGTCCGCGAGCAATTGGGGCAGTTCGGGTTCGAAGCCGAAGGCGCCACTGGCATAGAGGGTCCGCTGCTGCGCTCCGATGCACGATTCGACGATCATCCGGTCGGCGAACAGCACGCCGTCGACCACACCGCGGGCCGCCGCGGGTGACGAGGAGTCGGCAATGTCCCCGAGCAGGGCGGTCCGCGGCTGGGCGAACCACAGCGGTCCGCGTTCCGGTCGGGTGTGGGGAATGAACACCGGCGCGTCGGTCATCTGGTCCTGACGGGCTTGGAACGCCGTCCCCACCAGAGCTTCCACCGCGATGTCTCCTTGGCCGTAGCCGAGCCGCGCCGCTCCCTCGGCCAGTGCGTCACCACCGTTGATGACGCCGTTGATGAGCCACCGTCCCTCCCGGACGTCGACCCGTTGCAGCGCCCGTGCTCGAGCGTCCGGTGCCGCCAGTGCGTTGGACACCACGTGCGTGGTACCCATGATGAGCAGTGGCCTGCCGCCCGGCTCGGTTCCCAGTGCGTAGGACGCGGCGGGTGTGTCGCCGGACCCGACGAGTACCGGGATGCCACGGGGCAGAGCGAGGGTCGCCGCCGCCGCAGGCGACAACGGGCCGAGGACGCTCAGTGAAGGCCGCACCGGGGGTAGGTGCTCCGGCGGTATCCCCAGCCGCCGGACGACGTCGGTCAGCCAGCCGCAGGAGCCGTCGGTGCTGGCCATCAGCCCGGTGTACGAGGCCTGAGTGGGGTCGATGGCGCGTTCACCGGTCAACCACTGACCCAGCCAGGTGCCCGCAAGCCCGAATGTCGTTGCGGCATCGACCGCTTCGGGTTCGATGGCTTGCAGCAGCCGGTGCGCCGCACCCATTGCGGTGGCGGGCATCAGGTGATTGCCGACGAGGCGCCGATGCACCGGATCCAGTGCCGCGATCAGTTGCGCGGTGGGTTCGGCGAGACCGGGGTGATCCCAGGTGACGCCCGCGACCAGCGCCTCACCCGCGGCGTCGAGCAGCAAGGCGGTGGGGCAGTGGGTGTCCACGCCGATGCCGGCGACGGTCTCGGTGTGGGGTGCGAGGTCGGCAACGGCTGCAGTGATGCTGGTTCGCCAGGCCGACGGATCGGCGCGCCCGGCCCCGGCCCCGCGTGCAGCGGGATGTGGAACGCGGGACCGGGCGATGACCGTTCCGTCGGAGGCGAGGATCACCGCCTTGGTGGCCGACGTGCCGACGTCGATTCCGAGGTAGGTTGCGGCAGCGGCGTGCTGGTTCGGCATTCGGAACCCACTCCTTCGAGGGTCGCGCACGGATCCGGTCGGTTTCTCGAACCGTCAGTCCAGCAGCTTGGCGGCGACCTCGGGGCTGTCACCGCCATGGATGACGGCCTTGAGCGCTGCCACCATCTTGCCGGGCTCCGGCGCCTGCCAGATGTTTCGACCAGCGGTCATGCCGTGGGCGCCTGCCTCGACGACGGACGCGGCCTGCCTGAGGACGTCCAGCGGGCTGTTGGCGGGAGCGCCACCGGCGGCCACCACGATGGCCGGCGTCCCTTCGACGACCTTGGCGAATTCGGCGGTGGAGCCGGTGTACCAGGTCTTGACGATGTCGGTGCCCAGTTCGGCGGCGGCTCGCGAGGCGTAGAGCACCGACTCGGTGGAACCCTTCTTCTCGCCCCACATCTCGCCGGAGGGGTAGGCGTGGCACACCACCGGGAGTCCCCAGGTGTGGGCTTCCTCCACCACGCGGGTGAGCATCTCGAACATGGCCACCTGGTGTGACGACCCGGCGGAGATCCCGACCGCGACGGCGTCTGCGCCCAATCGCACCGCGTCGGCCACGGTGGCGATGGTCGCATCGTAGGTCGGGTGGAAGTCGACGGAGAACATCGACGCCTTGAGGATCCAGGGCATCGGGGGACGGTTGCCGCCGAGCAGCGGGCCGGCCAGGCCCTTGGTGATGGTGACGGCGTCCGGCTCACCCTCGGCGATGCTGGTGAAGGTGGAGCCGATGGTGGCTAGCCTCGGGGCGACGCCACGGGGCACCGCCTGATCGAGTGCGACGGTGAGGGTGCGACCGTCGGCGGCGAAGAGCCTGCGCAATCTGAGGTTTCGGCCGAGGCCGGCCGTCGTTCCGGTCGGATTGACGTTGAATGCCGGGGTGAAGGTGGTCATGCGTGCTGCTCCTTGAGGTGGTGGGTGGAACCGAGGGTGAGCCCGGGCGTCAGGCCCAGGGATTGACGCCGACACGCATGTCGGCGCCGGAACCGGCGAGGTCGAGGGCCTCTACGGCACGGTCGAGCGGCAACTGGGTGCCGATCAGTTCGGCGACCGGCAGCGTGCCGGAAGCGACCATGGGGGCAACGGCGTGGAAGCCGTCGAGTCGGCAGGACGAGGCGCCGACGATGTTCCATTCGTTGTAGTGCACGTCATTGGCCGACACGGCCAGGTCGGCGTCGGCCCCGAAGCCGGCGAACACCGACACACTCGCACCCGGCGCAAGACAGCCCAAATACGGTGTGAGAGCATCGATTCGGCCGATCGCCATCACCAGGACGTCAATGCCGCCGTCGCTGAAGTCGGCGAGTTGCTCAGCGGCGTCGGCGCCGGGCTCCACGACGAGGTCCGCCCCGAATCGGGTCGCCATCGCGCGCCGCCCTGCGATCGGGTCGACGGCGGCGACCTTCGGTACGCCGAAGCTCTTGGCGAGCCCCGCATGAATGAGGCCCAGCGGGCCGCAGCCGACGATGAGCGCCGTTTCGGCCCGCGCCATGTTGGCGAGTTTCTGGCCGTTGTAGGCGCACGCCACCGGTTCGATGATGGCGGCTTCGGCGGCCGGCACCCCGGAGACCGGAACCAGGTTCTGCCGGGCTACCGCCGGGACGTGCACGAACTGCGACAGACCACCGGTGAGCTGGTAACCGAACGCCTTCCGGTTGCGGCAGATGTTCTCGTGCCCCTTGCGACAGGCGGCGCACCGTCCGCAGGTCACCAGCGGGTAGACGGCGACCTGATCACCCATGGCCACACCGTCGGGCAGCGGGCCGTTGGCATCGACCACCGTGCCGGCGAACTCGTGGCCCAGCACCGTGGGAAACGTGACGTTCTTCTGTTTGCGGCCTTCGTAGATCCGAACGTCGGTGCCGCACAACAGTGCGGCGTCCACCCGCAGCAGGACGTCGCCGGGCTCCAAGTCGGGCATCGGAGCGTCTTCTATCCGCAGGTCGCGGGGTCCATGCAGCACGGCCTGACGCAGTGTCGTGCGCTGCGAGGATGCCGGCGATGCCGCCGCGGTAACGGAATCGGAAGTGGTGGTCACGGTTGATTGCCTTTCGCGGTTGAGGACGGGGAGTGCTCGGAGAAGTCGCTGACGGCCCGCAGGGGTGCGACGAGCTCGATCTGGGCGCCGGCATTGCGCAGTGCGTCGAGCGCCGTCGGGTCGGCCTCGTCATCGGTGATCAATCGCCATCGCGGCGGCATCGCCGACCAGTAGTTGAACTGGTCGGTGCAGACCTTGCGTCGGTCGGCGACCACGACGATCTGACGCGCGCGTTGCATCATCAGCGTCTTGAGCCGGCTCTGCTCGAGGGTTCTCGACGCAACCCCGTACTCCGGGTGCACGGCGTCGGCGCCGATGAATGCGTAATCCGCGACGACGGACTGCAGCATGTGCTCGGCCTCCGGTCCGCTGATGGTCTGATTCACCGCGCGCAGCCGCCCACCGAGAACGACGACCGACACGTCGTCCTTGACGAGCAGGACGTTGATCGCGCCGATCCCATTGGTGAACACCGTGACCTCGGCCGCGTCGAGGTACCTCGCGACGAACTCGGTGGTGGTGCCGGCATCGAGGACGACCACTGCGCCGTCGGCGACCAGTTCGGCCGCGTGGCGACCGATGGCGTCCTTCTCCGCGGTGAACTCCAAATGCCTTTGATGGATCGACAACTCGGCCGGGCCGGTCAATGCGACGCCACCGTAGGTGCGGGTGATGTGGCGGTCCTGGTGCAGACGGCTGAGATCGCGTCGGACCGTGGCGAACGAGACGCCGAACCGCTCGGCGATCTCCTCCACGCTCAGTGCACCGGACTCGACCGTCTGAAGCAGGTGCAGGATCTGTTCCCGGCGCTTCGCGCCACGGATGTCCCGGCGGCGTGCCACCAGGTCGTCGTCGTCCGGTTCGCCGATGGCGCGAACACCTGCGCGCTCGTTCGTCTGATCGTCGTTGCTCACAGTCACCGAAGTTACATGCGCGATGTGCGCATGTCAACCTTAGATGCGCGGATCGATCACTTTGGATCGACTTTCCGTCACGTGCCGCCATCTGCGTGCACACAAGCGTGCGGGCGATCACGTCTTGACAATTTAGATGATTGGTTCAATCATATTGAACGAGGGAACTGATTGTGTCGCGCACCACAGCCACGTCCAACCAGCCTCCACCTCTCACCGTTCGGTGAGCGAAACAATCAAAGAGTCCAACCTGGAGACACAGATGACTAGCATTCCGGCTACGAAGTCGAACACCGCCGGCCCGACGCCCCCGGGACGCAGCCGCGCCACCAAGGTGCGGTGGGCCGTCGCGGTCTTCTGCGCCTTCGGCCTGGCCATCAACTACATCGACCGGTCGGCCATCTCGGTCAGCCTGCCGTTCATGACGCACGACTTCAGCCTGACGCCCACCGAGAAGGGGCTCGTCCTGAGCGCCTTCTCGTGGAGCTACGCGCTGATGCAGATTCCGGCAGGCCGGCTGATAGACAAATTCGGTGAACGGGTGATGTTCGGCGCCTCGGTGCTGATGTGGTCCGTGTTCACCGCCGCCACCGCCGGCGTCACCAGCTTCGGGGCCCTGCTCGGGCTGCGGCTCGGTCTCGGCATCGGAGAGGCGGGCGCCTACCCGGCTGCCGCCAAGACGGTGTCGCACTGGTTCCCGCTACGGCTGCGTGGTCGCGCCACGTCGGTGTACGACAGTGGTGCCCGCATCGGAAGTGCAGCTGCCACACCGCTGATCGCGCTCATCATCGGTCTCTTCGGCTGGCGGGCGGCGTTCGTCTTCGCTGGTGTGCTCGGGTGTCTGTGGGCGATCGGCTGGTGGGCGTGGTACCGCCGGCCGGAGGCCAAGTCCGCGGTGAACGAGCTCGAGATGGAGATCATTCACGAAGGTCATCGTGAACAGGACGCCAACAACCTGCACCCGGATGCCGAGCCGATGCGCATCGTCGAGCTGTTCAAGCAGCGCACCGTGTGGGGCATGATGCTCGGATTCTTCTGCCTGAACTTCATGATCACGTTCTTCCTGACGTGGTTCCCCTCGTACCTGGTCGAAGAGCGTGGCTTCAATCTCCTCAAGCTCGGTGTCTTCGGCATGATTCCGCCACTGGCCGCCATCCTCGGCAGCTGGGCCGGTGGCCTCGTCGGCGACTATCTGCTTGGTCGTGGGTGGTCGTTGAACAAGGTCCGCAAGACGTGCCTCGTCGGCGGCATGATGGTGTGCTCGGTGATCGCGTTGGCCGCCGTCGCCCCTGCCGCCTGGCAGGCGCTGGTGCTGATGTCGATCTCGTACGCGGCGGCGGCCTTCACGATCGTGTCGATCTGGTGCCTGCCCGCGGACGTCGTCGACTCGAGCACCGTTGCCACCCTGGGCTCGACCCAGAACTTCTTCTCCAACATCGGCAGCGCGCTGAGCCCGATCATCATCGGGGCGCTCTACGGTGCCACCGGTTCGTTTCAGGTGCCGCTCCTGCTCACCGCGGCGATCATCGTCGCCGGCGCGCTGTGCTTCGGACTCCTGATCAAGAAGGTCGAACCCATCCGTCGCCCCGGAGTGGACGCCACGGCGAACTGACCACCTCGACCGACGGCCTCCGCCACCGCGCGGGGGCCGTCGTCGTTCACGCGTCCGGGCCGGTGGGCGTGTTGCCCGTGCGCTCCGCGGCGTGATCCTCGATCGCCTTGCCGATGGCGTGTGCGGCCCGGTCGACGAACTCCGTCCCGCGCGTCATTACCCAGTCATGTGAGGCGGCGGGCGCCCCGAGTTGACCCGTAAAGTGCGGCATCACGTACTGCGCGAACAGTTCGTAGCTGTGCGACTTCGCGGCGGGTGCAGCCCAATCGTGGTCGAAGAGCAGAAAGGTACCGAAGCCGCCGTTGCTTGCCTCGACGAGTTCGGAGATCTTGGCGACGGCGTCCTCCGGCGTACCGATCACGGCAAAGCCGGATTCGCGGTTGTTGGCAATGATCTCCGCGGGGGTGTCTCCCCGCACCGGCCCCGCGGGCAGGAGGTGCGCGAAGTAGCGCGAGAACTCGGCGATGCCGTATTCGACGTCCCGCTCGGCCTGCTCGCGGGTGTCGGCAAGGTGCATCGGCCCGACGAGCCGCCACGTGGAGCGGTCGGCGACGTGACCGTGCTCGAGCGCCACCTCCTGCCACGTCGCCCAGTGCTGGGCGAGCAGATCCATGCCCTGTTTTGCGGTGGCGGCGATCGACAACATGCCGACGCCGTGCCTGCCCGCGCCGCGCGGCCCGGTGGGCGAGAAGGACGCCGCGACCGCGACGTCGAAGCATGGTTCGCTGTAGGGCATCAACTGCAGGCGCGCGTCCACGAGGCTGAACCCGTCGGTGTGCATCGTGACCGTCTCACCCCGCAACAGCCGCATGATGGCGTCGAGACACTGCTCCATGCGCGGACGTTGCTCATCCGCGGGGATGCCCAGCATGTGTGCGTCGGACGTGAGTTGGCCTGGGCCGCAACCGAGCATCACCCGACCGCGGGTGAGGTGGTCGAGCAGAACCATGCGGTCGGCGAGCATCAGCGGGTGGTGGTAGGGCAGGGAGCTCACGCCCGTACCGAGCTTGATGTGCTTGGTGCGCTCCGCGGCGACGGCGATGACGACTTCCGGCGAGGCGATGATCTCGAATCCGGCGGAGTGGTGTTCACCGATCCATGCTTCGTGGAAACCGAGGCGGTCCAACGACACGATCAGGTCGAGGTCTCGTTCGATCGCCAGCGTCGGGTTCTGTCCGGTCGCATGGAAGGGAGCCATGAAGTTTCCGAAGCGCATCCGACCATCTTGCCGGAACGCGGGGCCTTTGCACCGGGCCCCGGACCGCAGGGTTATCTTGGCGGCATGAGCGGCAAGCGAGTGCCCGGTGGCGTCGTGCACGGGTTGCCGGCGGACCTGCGCGGGGCGCTGGTGGCGAACGAGACCGCGTTGGCTGCCTGGAAGGACATCACGCCCTTGGCGCGCAACGAATTCATCTGCTGGGTAGAGAATGCCAAACAGGCGGTGACGCGAGAACGCCGCATCCGCCGCACCCAGGAGGAGCTCGAGGAGGGGCAGCGCCGACCGTGCTGTTGGCCGGGATGCACCCACCGGGAGCGCAGCGGCCGATAGGTCTTCTGCCGCGGCGTGGGTGCCGGTTGCCCTAAACTCACTGCATCGCTCTGGCGCCGGCCGGGACGGGGGAGTGGCCGTATGAGTGAGTCTTCGATCTGCGTCGTCCTGCGCGAGCGCGCGAGTCTGCAGCCCAACGACACGGCCTTCACCTTCCTCGACTACGAGCAGGATTGGCACGGCGTCGCCACCAGACTGACGTGGGCGCAGCTGCACCGTCGCGTGCAGAACCTCGCCATGGAACTGGACCGCAGTGGCTCGACCGGTGACCGGGCCGTCATCTTGGCGCCACAGGGACTCGAGTACATCGTTGCCTTCCTCGGTGCACTGGAGGCCGGGCTGATCGCGGTGCCGTTGTCGGTTCCCGCGGTCGCCATCCACGATGAACGGGTGACGGCCGTGCTGCGTGACGCCGCGCCCTCGGTGATCCTCACGACCTCCGCCGTCGCCGCCGACGTCTCCCCGTACGCTCGGCCGGCGGCAGACGATCTACGTCCCGAGGTCATCGCGGTCGATGCGCTGGACCTCGACACGCGAAGGGCGCCCAGCGCGCGGCGACGCGAGCAGCCGGACGTGGCCTATCTGCAGTACACGTCCGGGTCGACCCGGATACCGGCCGGGGTGGTGGTGTCGCATCGCAACGTCCTGGAGAACTGGAAGCAGATGGTCGCCAACTACGTGGGCGAGCGTCACCCGATGCCGGAGTCGACCGTGTCCTGGCTGCCCTTCTACCACGACATGGGCTTGATGTGCGGCGTGTGCACCGGGATTCTCGGTGGGTGGCCGACGGAGTTCATGTCTCCGATTGCGTTCCTGCAGCGGCCGGCTCGGTGGATCCAGTCGCTGGCTCGCAATCCGCACGTACTGTCGGCGGCACCCAACTTCGCGCTGCGGCTGGCGGCCGCGCGAACGGTCGACGACGACATGGCCGGTCTCGACTTGGCGGACGTGTCCTTCATCAGTTGCGGTGCCGAGCGGGTGAACTCGGCCACCACCAAGCACTTCACGGAGCGTTTTGCGCCGTACCACCTGCCCACGTCGGCGATCCGCCCGTCGTACGGGCTCGCGGAGGCAACGGTCTTCGTGGCCACCAATGAGCCGGGGCGGCCACCGGACTTCGTGCACTTCGAGCCCGAGGCGTTGTCGGCCGGCCAGGCCCAAAGGTGTTTATCCGGAACGCCTTTGGTGAGTTATGGAAGGCCGCGGTCGCCGCTGATCCGGATCGTCAACCCCGATACCGCGACCGAGGAGCCGTCCGAGGTCGTCGGCGAGATCTGGGTGCACGGTGACAACGTCAGCGCCGGCTACTGGCAGCGACCACTCGAGACGGCGAAGACCTTCGGGGCGACGATCGCCTCGCCCGCCCCTGGCACGCCCACCGATCGTTGGCTCAGGACAGGGGATCTCGGTTTCCTCTCCGGGGGAGAGTTGTTCATCGTCGGTCGGATCAAGGACCTGCTGATCGTGCGGGGGCGCAACCACTATCCCGACGACATCGAGGCGACCGTCACGGAGATATCACGGGGCCGCTCCGCCGCCATCGCGATCGTGGACGATGCCAGCGAAGAGTTGGTGGTGATCGTCGAAGTCAAGAAGCGCGGCGAGTCCGAGGCGGAGGTGACCGAAGGACTTCGTGACGTCCAGGAACGGATAACCTCGGTGATATCCCATGCGCATGGCGTCGGCGTTGCCGAGGTGGTGCTGGTGGCGCCGGGCTCGATTCCCACCACCACGAGCGGCAAGGTGCGGCGAGCAGCCTGTGTCGAGCTCTATCGTACCCGCGGATTCGACCGTCTGTCCGCCGTGTCGCCGGGGTGAGTCCTGGTCGGTGCGTCATGGAGGCAAGCCAAAGACGTTGAAGCTCAACGTGTCTCGTGTCACCCCGAGATCAGGCGGGCGCCGGTTTCGTGGCGACGGCCACGGTCGGGCCCAGCGGTTGGGTGCGGAACTCGACGGCGATCGCCGGGTCGGCGTGCTGGGCGAGCGCGCGCAGCGCCGATGGGCTGTACGCGCGGAGTGAGCTGATGAACCCGTCGTGTGCGACCGGGAGGATCCGAGTGAACGGCAGCACCGCCGCCAACAACAACACGTGCAGCGGCGCCCGCGGCCTGCGCAGGTCGATGATGAAGAGCTTCTTGGCCACCCGCGTCCCTTCCGCGAACACGCGGGCAGCCTGGTCGGGCGGCAAGTGATGCAACGACAACGCGAATACCGCGATGTCGTAGTAGCCGGCCGGGGCGTCGATGGCGGTGGCGTCCATTTGCCGCACCGTGGCGCGGGCGTGCTTGCCGAGCTCGTCGGCGGCCACGCCGGCCACGAATTCGGGGTCGACGTCGGTGACCGTCACCACGGCCGTGGGGTGCTTCTCCAGGAGCTTCCTCGACAGTCCGCCGAGGCCGGATCCGAGCTCGAGGATCGTCGGCGCAGGGATGTCGGCGACCTCGTCGAGCACCATCTTGGCGATCTTGTCGTAGGTGCCGAACCACCGTCTGCGTCCACCACGGTCCAATGATTCGATGACCTTGCGCTTGAGGCCGTCGACGTCGTCGCGGTCCAGGTATTCCAGGCGGTCGGTTTGCAACCGCCGATCCAACCAGGAGGCGTCGGGCCCACCCCGGGGCATGCTCTCGATCTCGCCAGTACTCCTGTTCACGGACACCATTCTGGACGATGGCGGGGGTCACCGACCGTGGTTTGCGCCCACTTCGTGCGGCGCCGACAGCCGGTGCGGCGCTGCGTCGAACGCAGGCACCCCGAGCACGTCCATACCGGTACCGGCGCATGCGCTCCGCGCTAGCATTGATCACCAGTTTTCCGTTGGAGGAACGCATGCGCCGGATCGTCGCTTCGACTTCCACGGCGCTGTCGACGGTGGTCCGCTCCTTCGGTCTGTTGCGGCAGAAGGACGCCGCGGCGTATTACACGATGCTCGGCGACGACGTCATCGACTTCATGGACGAGGGCTACGTCGACGATTCCAAGCCGTTGTGGCTCAACCTCGGATACTGGAAGGTCGCTCGAACCTATCCCGACGCGTGCGTTGCGATGGTCGAGTTCATGGGGACGCGGGCTGGGCTGCAACCGAGCGACGGCGTGCTGGACGTCGGCGTCGGCTTCGCAGAACAGGACTTCGTCCTTCTCGAACGATTCAAGGTGTCTCACATCACGGGCATCGACATCACACCGGTGCACGTCGACAAGGGCAGGGAACGCGTCGCCAGGCGCGGCCTGGAGGAATTCATCGACATCCGGCTCGGGTCCGCGACCGCGATGGACTTCCCGGACGCCACGTTCGAACGAGTCTTGGCCCTAGAGTGCGCTTTTCACTTCGACACACGTGATCAATTCCTGCAAGAGGCGTGTCGCGTCCTCAAGCCGGGTGGCACGATCGTGCTCGCCGACATGCTCCCGAACGTCGGCAAGAAGTCCGGCCTGTCGACCGCGTTCGGACGGAAGTACGGCCACATTCCCAAGGCGAACTTCTACGACCGGGTGGAATACCCGCTGCGGTTGGCTGCGGCGGGCTTCGCCGACGTCGTCGTGGAATCGATCCGGGAGGACGTCTTTCCGGCGATGGCCAAGTACATCTGGCAACGCGTTCAGGAGCAGAAGAAGATGGCCGACGTGGTCGTGGACGTGACCGACGACGATCGCACCCAGTGCCGCGGTGTGTCGCTGTGGGAACGGGCGACCGGTTTTGCGGACTACGTGATCGTGTCGGCGACGAAGCCCCTGGATGCCGACGCGGTCCCGACACCCGCGTGACCGTCACCGCTGGGTGGTAGCAGGCCCAGCAGTTGAAGGTCGGTGACGTACTTGACGATGGTCGGCGCCGAGACGTGCGGGATGTCCGCGGTCGTCATCTCCGCGTCCTGCACTGCAGCGCGGAACCGGTCGGTCGGCGCGTGGGGCCCCCGGTTGGCCTCCGGGGGCGCCACCTTCTCGGCCGCCCGCAACAGGAACTGCAACACCTCGAGCACGGAGTGCTGGCGCGGTCGTTCGGGCAGCGCGCGCAGGCCGGTCTCGAAGCGCTGCAACCACTCCCCGAAGTCGTCCACGCGCTCGATCGGGTAGCCGGCCTCGATCAGCCAGTCGACGTACTCGTCGAAGCCGATGCCGTCGTCGTGCGGGTTCATCACGTGGTAGGTCTCGAACCCGTCGAGCACCCGGGCACCCAGCGCGGCGATCGCCTCGGCGACGAATTCAACCGGCAGTCCGCCGAAGTGTGCGCGCTGCCGGTTGCCGTCGGCGTCGAGCTGATAGAACGAGCGGGGTGCGAGGCCGGTCGCCGCCACGCTCAGCGCCGTCCTGGTGAACACGTCCGACACGTTGAGTTGTCCCGCGTACGTGGTGTCGGCCAGGATGACGTCGCACCGGAACACCGAGACCGGCAGGCCGCACAGGTCGTGGGCCTCGCGCAGCAGCACCTCGCCCGCCCACTTGCTGGTGGGGTAGCCGTTGCCGTAGCCGTGGTCGACGGCGCGGGTGGGGCTGATGACGCGGATGTCGGCGTCCTCGGTGAACTGTGTCGGCTCGATCTGGTGGCCCACACCGCTCGTCGACACGTAGAGGTAGGGCTTGAGCTTGGTGGTGAGGGCCATCCGGATCAGTTCGGCGGTGCCGACGACGTTGGGCCCGAACAACTCCCGGTAGGGAAGGACCGTGTTGACCAGGGCGGCCGGGTCGACGATCAGATCCACCGTGTCGGCCAGCCGCTGCCAGGTCTGCTGGTCGAGTCCCAGGTTGGCCTCGGCCTTGTCGCCGGCGACGACCTCGAGCCGGTCGGCGGCCAACTGCTGGAAGTGGCGCAGCAGGTGCGGGTCGCCGCTGTCGAAGGTGGCGGTCAGGCGGCGCCGCGCGTCGTCATCGGAACTCCCGCGGACCAGGCAGATCACCGTGCCGCCGACGCGTTCCATCCGTTGGAGCCATTCCAGGGCCAGGTAGCGGCCGAGGAATCCGGTCGCTCCGGTCAGCAGCACCGTGCGGATCTCGGCGCTGGGCGCGGGCAGGGTCGGGGCGCCGGTCAGCGTGGTCTGGTCGATGAACGCGTCCAGGACGAGGTCGCGGGCGTGCACCTCGGTGACGTGACGTCCGTGCACCGACGCGAAGCTGGGTCCCGCCGAACTGACCGGCGTGCCCAATCGTTCGCTCAGGCTTCGCACCGTTGGTGCGTCGAATATGGTGCGCACCGCAAGGTCGGTGTCGAGGGCGGTGTTGATCGCGTCTATGACCGGCATCGCCAACAGTGAATCTCCGCCCAGGTCGAAGAACGACTCGTCGATCCCGACGCGGTCGAGGCCGAGGACGCGCGCGTAGACGTCGGCGACCACTTTCTCGGTCGGGGTCTGCGGTGCCGAGAAGGGCGTGGCGGCGAACACGGGCGCCGGCAGCGCCTTCCGGTCGATCTTCCCGGAGGTGGTCAACGGGAACTCGTCGAGCACGATGATGCGTGACGGGACCATGTGTTCGGGCAGGCGCGCGCTCAACTGCCTGCGCACCACACTGATCTTGGCGTTGGTGCGGGGGTCGTTGGCGTGGTGGACATCCTGCCGAGCCTCGCTGGGAGGCAGGTAGACGTCGGTCAGCCGGTGGAGCCGCTGATCGTCGACGTCCGCTGCGGTGAAGACGGCGTCGAGGGAGCCGGGTTGAGCGCCCCAGGTGGCGGCGACGTGGTAACCGGTGGCGTCGCCCGTGCGGTGAAGTTGTTCCGGGGTGGCGGTGTCGGGGGTGGCGGCGACACCGGCCGGGGCCACTGCGTCCGTCAGCGACTGGCCGGCGGCGAGGGCCTGGTCGACGTGGACGTCGGTGATCAGGCCCGTGCGGGGGATGCCGGTGACGCGGACGGCGGCGGGACGGTGCGTCAACAACCGGGTGGTCAGCCCGCCCAGTCCGGCGCACTCCGTCCACGTCCAGGTGGGGGTCGTCGCCAGCGAGCGCACCGACGCGGGGGACTTGTGGACGACGACGTCGTAGCGGTAGCGGTTCAGTTCGTTGTCGGCGGAACCACGTTTGACCTGGACGTCGAGCCCGGCCACGGACGGGTGGTCGGCAGCCCAGGTGGTGAAGAACTCTGGGGCCAGCAGCAATTCGGGTTCGGCGAGCATCGCGCGGTGAGCTCGTTCGCGGATGGCGTCGGTGTCCGCGGTGTCGGTGCGAGCCAGCGCCACGGCGGTGTGGAACGCGGACTGCAAGGTGTGGTTGCGGACGTCGCCGATGAACAGGGCACCGCCGGGAGCCAGCAGCTCGACGGCGTCGTCGATGACATCGCGAAGATATCCGCGATTGGGGAAGTACTGGACGACCGAGTTGATCACGACGGTGTCGAAGTAGTCTCGCGGCAGTTCCTCGAGCGCGTGCGCGGGTTGCCTCAGGAGTTGGATCTGATCACGCCACGGGATCTGCAACTGCTCGAGTGCGCGGGCGAGGTCGTCGATCGCGACCGCGGACACGTCGGTGGCGACGTAATCCTCACACTGCGGCGCGATCTGCGACAACACCAATCCCGAGCCGGCACCGATCTCCAGCACCCGTCGCGGCCCCAGCGCCATGATCCGGGCCACCGTCGCCGACCGCCATTCCACCATCGCCTCGAGCGGAATGGGAGCACCCGTGTAGCTGCTGTTCCAGCTCCGAAAGTCCATGCCGAACCGCGATACCCCGGTCTCGTTGCGGTAGGACTCGTCCCACACGCGTTGCCATTCGTCGACGACGTCGGAGTCGTACCCGGCGGTGGCGGCGTGGTCGACGGTGATGTATCCGACGAGGTGGGCACCAGTGGTCGTGTGATGCACGGTGGCGGCCGCCTGGGTGACCTGCGGGCAGGCCAGCAGGGTGTTCTCGATCTCGCCGAGTTCGATTCGCTGTCCGCGCAGTTTGATCTGGGTGTCGGCGCGGCCGAGGTAGTCCAATGTTCCGGCGGAGGTCCAGCGCACCAGATCACCGCTGCGGTACATGCGTGCTCCCGCGGCCCCGTAGGGATTGGCCACGAATCGTTCGGCGGTCAGGTCCGACCGGCGCACGTAGCCGCGGGCCAACGCCGGCCCGCTCAGATAGAGCTCGCCGACCACGCCGACGGGCACCGGGTTCAGCCGTGCGTCGAGCACCAGCGCACACACGCCGGGGATCGGCGCGCCGATGTCCACCGGCCGGCCCGCCACCAGCGGTGCGCTGCAGGTGACCCAGATCGTGGTCTCGGTGGGTCCGTAGGTGTTGAACATCCGTCGACCCGACGCCCAGCTCGCCGCCAATTCCGTCGGCAGCGCCTCACCGATGGTGATCAGCGTGTCCACCCGGTCGAGCCGCCGCCGGTCGAGCGACGCCAACACCGTGGGGGTGAACACCGCCGCGTTCACCTGGTGGCGCTCGAGCAACGTGGTCAACGCCTCCCCGGCGTACGCCTCCGGTGGGGCCACCACCAAGGCGGACCCCGAACCCACTGCCGACAACATCTCGCCGACCGATACGTCGAAGGTCGGCGCCGCCACCATCAGTAACCGTGAGTCCACGGTCAACCCGAATGCGTTGCCCAGCGCCGCTGCCCGCAGACCGGCATGGCTGACCGCCACCCCCTTCGGGGCACCGGTGGACCCAGAGGTGAACATCACGTATGCGGCGTCGTCCACCGTCAGCGGCGCCAACCGGTCGGCGTCGGTGATGTCGTCCGCGGATCGTGACGACACGTCGAGATCGTCGACGCGCAGTACCGGGCGCGCCCCGGCGCCAGCGACGGCGCCGGCGCCGACGGTCAGTACGCAGACGGCATCCACCGTGTCGACCATCAGCGCGATCCGCTGGAGCGGATGGGCTCGATCCACCGGCACGTACGTCCCCCCGGCCTTGGCGACGGCCCACCATGCCAGCACCAACTCCAGTGAGCGGTCGATCGCCACGCCAACGGCATGCCCGGGACCCACTCCCGCCTCGATCAGCACCCGTGCCCACCGCGTCGACCACTCGTCGAGATCGCGATACGACACCTGCCGACCTCCGTCGACCACCGCAACCGCGTCGGGGTGGTCGGCTGCCGTCGCCGCCAGCAGATGCGGGGCCACCTCCACCGGCGCGTCCGCGCCGGTACCGGACCACCTCGACAGCACTCGGTCACGCTCATCGGGATCGAGCAGCGGGATGTCCCCCACCACGAGAGACGCATCCGCCGCCACCGCCTCGATCACCCGGCCGAACCAGTCGACCAACCGTTCGATGGTGGCGCGGTCGAAGAGATCGACGGCGTAGGTCACCACTCCGGCGGCTACGGGCATGGCGGGCTCGTCCGTGGGCACCTCGCTGAACTCGAATTCCAGGTCGAACTTCGCGGTGCCGGTCACTGTTGTCAGCGGCTCGACACCAAGACCGTCGAACGCCAACGCCTCGGGCCGGACGTTGTTCTGGAAGGCCATGAACACCGCAAACAGAGGATGGTGCGCCGTACTGCGCACGGGGTTGAGCTGCTCGACGAGCCGCTCGAACGGAACATCCTGATGGCCGTAGGCGTTCAGCGCCTTGTGCCGGACTCGTTCGAGCACGTCGCTGAAACGGTCCGCCGACGTGACTCGCACCCGCAACACCCATGTGTTGACGAAGAAGCCGACAAGCTCGTCGAGCGCCTGATCCACGCGCCCGGCGATCGGCGTGCCCATCACCACGTCCTCGCCGACCCCGGCCCGGTGCAACAACACCGCCACGACGGCCTGCATCACCATCGACGCCGTCGTATTGTGCTCCGCCGCAACTCCCTTGATGCCCGCCCACACGGGTGGGTCGATGACCAGGTCGATCCTGTCACCGCGGAAACTCGGTTCCGGCGAGCGGGGCCGATCGGTCGGTAGCGACACCACCACCGGCAGATCGGCCAATTCGTGCTGCCAGTACCGTAGCTGCTCGGCGATGATGCTGTCCGGATCGGACTCCGACCCCAACGACTCCTGTTGCCACAGTGTGTAATCCGCGTACTGCACCGGCAGCGGCGCCCAGCCTGGCGCCCGCCCGCGCGCTCGTGCCCGGTAAGCCTCGGCGATGTCTCTGACCATCGGGGCGAACGACCATCCGTCGAAGGCGATGTGGTGCATCACGATCGTCACCACGTGCTGCCCCGGGCCGACGCAGAGGATCCGCGCACGGATCGGGATCTCTGCCGCCAAGTCGAACCGATACCCCGCCAGCGCGATCATCACGCCGGCCACGTCCTGCTCGGGCACCGACATCACCGCCCGATCTCCGCGCCTCCACATCCCGGGTTGGGCCGGCATCACCCGTTGATACGGCACACCGGCGTGGTCGGGGAACGTGGTCCGCAACGATTCGTGGCGGGCGATGACGTCGTCGAGAGCCGCGCCCAGCGCCTCGACGTCCAGTGTCCCGGTCATCCGGAACGCGATCGGCATGTTGTAGGTGGACGCTCCGCCCTCGAACCGGTTGAGGAACCACAATCGGCTCTGGGCGAACGACAGCGGGATCTCGGGGGGCCGTTGAGCAGCCACCAGCGGCTTGCGCCGCCCCATGCCGCGTTCGCCGCCGTCGCCACCCACGGCGTCGGCCTCCACCCGCTCCGTCCCCAGTAGTCCGAGCAGTTGAAGGTCGGTGACGTACTTGACGATGGTCGGCGCCGAGACGTGCGGGATGTCCGCGGTCGTCATCTCCGCCTCCCGCACCGCAGCGCGGAACCGATCGGTCCGCGCGTACGATCCGCTGGTCGGCTTGGGTGCCTGCAGCTGGGTGGCGTTGCGCAACAACAACATCTGCAGCACGGAGTGCTGGCGCTGTCGTTCGGGCAGCGCGCGCAGGCCGGTCTCGAAGCGCTGCAACCACTCCCCGAAGTCGTCGACGCGCTCGATCGGGTAGCCGGCCTCGATCAGCCAGTCGACGTACTCGTCGAAGCCGATGCCGTCGTCGTGCGGGTTCATCACGTGGTAGGTCTCGAACCCGTCGAGCACCCGGGCACCCAGCGCGGCGATCGCCTCGGCGACGAAGCCGACCGGCAGTCCGTCGAAGTGTGCGCGCTGCCGGTTGCCGTCGGCGTCGAGCTGATAGAACGAGCGGGGTGCGAGGCCGGTCGCCGCCACGCTCAGCACCATCCGGGTGACCGTGTCCGACACGTTGAGCTGGCCCGCATAGTTCGGGTCGGCCAGGATCATGCCGGACCGGAACACCGAGACCGGCAGGCCGCACAGGTCGTGGGCCTCGCGCAGCAGCACTTCGCCCGCCCACTTGCTGGTGCCGTAGCCACTGGCCAGACTCCCGTCGATGGTGCGGGTCGGGCTGATGACCCGGATGTCGGCGTCCTCGGTGAACAGTGTCGGCTCGATCTGGCGCCCCACGTCGGACGTCGACACGTAGAGGTAGGGCTTGAGCTTCGTGGTGAGGGCCATCCGGATCAGTTCGGCGGTGCCGACGACGTTGGGCCCGAACAACTCCCGGTAGGACAGAATGGCATTGACCATGGCGGCCGGGTCGACGATCAGATCCACCGTGTCGGCCAGCCGCTGCCAGGTCCGGTGGTCGAGTCCCAGGTTGGCCTCGGCCTTGTCGCCGGCGACGACCTCCAGCCGGTCGGCGGCCAACTGCTCGAAGTGGCGCAGCAGGTGCGGGTCGCCGCTGTCGAAGGTGGCGGTCAGGCGGCGCCGCGCGTCGTCATCGGAACTCCCGCGGACCAGGCAGATCACCGTGCCGTCGACGCGTTCCATCCGTTGGAGCCATTCCAGGGCCAGGTAGCGGCCGAGGAATCCGGTCGCTCCGGTCAGCAGCACCGTGCGGATCTCGGCGCTGGGCGCGGGCAGGGTCGGGGCGCCGGTCAGCGTGGTCTGGTCGATGAACGCGTCCAGGACGAGGTCGCGGGCGTGCACCTCGGTCACGTGACGTCCGTGCACCGACGCGAAGCGTAGATCGGTGGCCGGGTTCGCGGCGGGATCCAGGTCCACCGATCCGCCGTTGCTACCCAACTGGCGTCGCAGACCGTTGACGGTCGGGAAGTCGAACAGCTCGCGCACTGCGAGGTCGGCGTCGAGGGCGGTGTTGATGGCGGCGATGACGCGCATGGCGGATAGTGAGTCGCCGCCGAGGTCGAAGAAGGAGTCGTCGACGCCGACGCGGTCGAGGCCCAGGACGTGGGCGTAGATGCCGGCGAGGATTTCTTCCACGGCGCCGTTGGGGGCGCGGTAGTGGTCGTGGTCGTGGTAGTCGGGTGCGGGCAGGGCGCGGGTGTCGAGTTTGCCGTTGACGGTCAGTGGGAGCGCGTCGAGGGTGACGATGGCGGTGGGCACCAGGTAGGCGGGTAGGTGTTCGGCGAGGGCGTCGCGGGCGGTGGTGGGGTCGGCGGTGCCGGTGAGGTAGCCGACGAGGCGTGTGTCGCCGGGGCGGTCTTCGCGGGCGATGACGGCGGCGGTCTCGACGCCCTCGAGTGCGGCCAGGGCGGCCTGGACTTCGCCGAGTTCGATGCGGTAGCCGCGGATCTTGACCTGGTCGTCGGCGCGGCCGTGGTAGTGCAGTTGGCCGTCGGTGCCCCAGCGGACCAGGTCCCCGGTGCGGTACATCCGGGTGCCGGGGGGTCCGAACGGACACGCCACGAAGCGGGACGCGGTCAGCCCGACCCGGCGCCAATACCCCACGCCGACACCGCGCCCGGCGACGTAGAGTTCGCCGATGACTCCGGGTGGGGCGGGTTGGAGCCAGCCGTCCAGGACGAACAGGGCCGTTCCGGGTACGGGGGTGCCGATGGGTACGGCGGTGGTGTCGGGGGTCAGGGGGGCGCTGATGCTGGCGTAGATGGTGGTTTCGGTGGGGCCGTAGCCGTTGATCATCACTCGTCCCGGGGCCCAGCGCGCCACGGTTTCGGGTGTGCAGGCTTCCCCGGCGACCATCAGGGCCACCGATTCGAGTCCGTGGGGTGCCAGTGCGTTGACTGCGGAGGGGGTTTGGCTCAAGACGGTGACGTGTTCGTCGATGAGCAGGGTGTGGAGGTCCTCGGGGGAGGCGGTGACCGATTCGGGGACGACGACGAGTCGGGCGCCGAACAGCAGGGCGCCCCAGATTTCCCAGATCGAGAAGTCGAAGGCGTAGGAGTGGCATTGGGTCCACACCTGGTGGCCGGTGGGGGTCAGGCCGACGTCGAGTGAGTCGAATAGTCGGGTGACGTTGTGGTGGGTGACGGCAACGCCTTTGGGGGTTCCCGTGGTGCCCGAGGTGTAGATGAGGTGGGCGATGTCCTCGGGTGCGGGGGTGGTGGGGGGTGTGGTGTGGGGGTGGGTGTCGATGTCGGGGTCGGCGAGGTCGATCAGGATGGTTCGGTGGTGGCGCAGCCGGTCGGCGTGGGTGGTGGTGGTGAGGGTGATGATCGGGGTGGCGTCGGTGAGCAGGAAGGCGATGCGGGCGGGGGGTACCGCGGGGTCGATGGGTAGGTAGGCCGCTCCGGTCTTGAGGACTGCCAGGATGGCGGTGATCGCGTCGGCGGATCGGTGACACAGCAGGGCCACGTATTGGCCGGGGCCGGCGCCGTGGTGGATCAGGAGGTGCGCCAACCGGTTGGAGGCTTCGTCGAGTTCGCGGTAGGTGATCGTGGTGCCCTGGAAGGTCAGCGCCGCGGCGTGCGGTGCGCGCGCCACCGCAGCGGCGAACACCGCCGGGATCGACACCGGCACCACCGCCTCGCTCAACACCCCCCGATTACCGATGTCGTCGATGCACGTGCGTTCGTCGGCATCGAGGGTGTCCATCGACGACAACCGCGCCGTCGGATCGGTGACCATGGCCCCCAACACCGCCCGCAGACGCGTCACGAGCGTTTCGATGGCGGTCGGGTCGAACACCCCGGCATCGAATTCGACGCGAAGACCCAGTTCGTCACCAGGCATGGCCTGCAGCGTCAACGGGTAGTGGGTCGATTCGCGGGTGCTGATGTCGGTGATGGCCAACTCGCGGACGTCGAGTGACGTAGCCGTCTCGATGGGATAGTTCTCGTAGACGAACAGGGTGTCGAAGAGTTGGTCGTGGCCGGTGGCGCGATGAATCTCGGTGAGCGCCAGGTGTTGATGCTCGAGCGTGCGGTTGTACGCCGCGTGCAATTGCTCGAGCAGGCCGGTGGTGGTGGTGTCCGCCGTCACGGTCGCGCGCACCGGCACGGTGTTGATCAAGAGGCCGACCATCGTCTCCGCGCCGGGCACCTCGGTGGGCCGCCCGGAGACGGCGGTGCCGAAGACGACGTCGTGCTGACCGGTCAGCGACATCAGCACCTGCGCCCACGCGGCCTGCAGCACCGTGTTGACGGTGGTGTGACACGAGCGGGCCACGTTCGACAGCGCGCTGGTGGTCTCCTCGGAGACCCGGGACGAGGTCACCCCACGTCGACCCAGGTTCGACCGCGTCGACGGGGCCACGAGGGTGGGTGTGTCGAAGCCGGCCAGCAGTTCGCTCCAGGCCTCGCGGGCGGCGTCGAGGTCGCGGTCGGCCAGCCAGCTGACGAACCGGCGATACGGCGTCGCTGCGGGTAGCCGATGCCCGTAATAGCCGGCGAAGATCTCCTGCAGGAGGATCGGCAGTGACCAGCCGTCGAGCACGATGTGGTGATTGGTCAGCACGACGCGGTGCCTGTCGTGACCGGTGCGGATGAGAGCGACCCGGAAGGCCGGCGACCGGCCAAGGTCGCAGACCGCGGCGCGCTCGGCGGCACGCAACCGGTCGATCTCCTGATCGACGTTCAAATGCAGGTATTGCCAAGGCGTCTCGGGATCGGCAGGGAGGACTTGGACCGGTTCGTCGAATTGGGTGCAGAACCGGGCGGCCAGGTTGGGGTGACGAGCGACGACGGTGTCGACGGCTTGGCGCAGGCGCTCCGGGTCGAGCGGACCGGTGAGGGTGATGTCGAGTTGCATCGCGTACAGGTCGTCGAGATCTCCAGCGGTGCCGGAGTGGAAGAGCAGTCCGCGTTGTAGTGGGGTGAGGGGCAGGATGTCGGTGAGGTGGTGGGATTGCTGGAGTTCGTCGATCTGGTGTTGGGTGAGTCGGGCCGGGGTGATGTCGGAGGGGGTCAGGCCGCCGCCGCCGCGGTGGACGTGGGTGCAGATGCCGGCCAGGGCTTGGCACCACAGGTGGTTGAGCCGGCTGATCTGGGTGTCGTCGAGTGCCGAGCGTGCCCAGGTCCAGGTGGCCTGTAGGCGCGGGCCGGTGCCGTCGTCGATGGTGGCGGCGTTGAGTTCGACGGTGTGCCCCAAGGGCATCGGCGCGGCGGCGGCCGCCGCCGACACGCCGTCGGTGCTGACCCGCCACCACTGCTCGGAGACCTCGGCGGCGCCCGCGCCAAGTCTGCCCAAGTAGTTGAAACCGATGGCCGGGTCGGGGGCGTCGAGGTCGGCGTCCGGGGTCAGGTAGCGCAGCAGTCCGTAGGTGACGGGGTCGGGCAGGGCGCGCAGTTGTTCCTTGGCATGTTTCACGAGGGGTCCGAGTGCGTCGTCGCCGGCGGTGACGTGTTCCCAGCGCAGTCTGCCGACCGTCACCGAGACGGGGTATTTGGTGGTGAACCAGCCCACCGTGCGGGACAGGTCGACGCCGGCAAAGAGGTCGTCGTGGCGGCCGTGGCCTTCGACGTCGATCCCGACCGGTGCGTCACCGTCGGCGCGCGAGTATTCGGCGAACGCCAACGCACAGGCGATCAGCAGGATGTCCTGCACGCCGGCGTGAAACGCCGTGAGCACGTCACCGAGCAGGAGCCGGGTCGTCGCGGGATCCACGGATCTCGTCAGGTGTCCGGCGGTGGCGTAGGTGTCGGTGTGGTTGGTGGGGGGCAGCACGGGCGGGGTGGCGGCCACGTGTCGCCAGGTGTCGGCGTGTCGCAGCACCGCGGGGGTGTGGGCGTGGTGGGTGAGCAGGGTGGCCCAGCGTTGGAAGGAGGTGCCGCCGGCCGGGAGTGCGATGGGTTGGTGGTCGTGGTGTTGGGCCCAGGCGATGTTGAGGTCTTCGAAGAGGATTCGCCAGGACACCGCGTCGATGGCGAGGTGGTGGATGATCAGCACCAGTTGGTGGGTGGGAGGTGCCCACAGTGCGGTGAGCATCACCCCGGCGGCCGGGTCCAATCGCGCGCGGGCGTGGGACAACACCTCGTCGGAGAGCCCGTCGATGGTGTGCAGGCAGTCGTGGGCGTTCACGGTGCCGGGTGCGGGCACCGTCAGTGACAGGTGGCCGGTGTCGTCGTGGGTGGCGCGTAGCCGCAGCATGGGGTGGCGGTCGAGCAGGGCTTGCAGGACGGTGGTGACGTCGGTGTGGGTGACCTCGGGGGGTGCCTGCACGACCATGGTTTGGTTGAACTGGTCGGTGGGACCGTCGATGGTGTTGAGCCAGGCCATGATCGGGGTGGGGGTGATGGGTCCGACGCCCTCGTCGACCGGACCGCCGTCACCGTCGGCCACCACGGTCACTCTTGCCAGCCGGGCCACGGTCTGCTCGACGAAGATGTCGCGCGGGCGGCACGTCAGCCCGGCGGCCCGCGCCTGGGCCACCACCTGCATCGACAGGATGCTGTCGCCGCCGAGGTCGAAGAAGGAGTCGTCGACGCCGACGCGGTCCAGGCCCAGGACGTGCGCGTAGATGCCGGCGAGGATTTCTTCCACGGCGCCGTTGGGGGCGCGGTAGTGGTCGTGGTCGTGGTAGTCGGGTGCGGGCAGGGCGCGGGTGTCGAGTTTGCCGTTGACGGTCAGTGGGAGGGCGTCGAGGGTGACGATGGCGGTGGGGACCAGGTAGGCGGGTAGGTGTTCGGCGAGGGCGTCGCGGGCGGTGGTGGGGTCGGTGGTGCCGGTGAGGTAGCCGACGAGGCGTGTGTCGCCGGGGCGGTCTTCGCGGGCGATGACGGCGGCGGTCTCGACGCCCTCGAGTGCGGCCAGGGCGGCCTGGACTTCGCCGAGTTCGATGCGGTAGCCGCGGATCTTGACCTGGTCGTCGGCGCGGCCGTGGTAGTGCAGTTGGCCGTCGGTGCCCCAGCGGACCAGGTCCCCGGTGCGGTACATCCGGGTGCCGGGGGGTCCGAAGGGGCAGGCGATGAAGCGGGACGCGGTCAGCCCGACCCGGCGCCAATACCCGACGCCGACACCGCGCCCGGCGACGTACAACTCGCCGATGACCCCGACCGGCACCTGACGCAGCCATCCGTCCAGGACGAACAACGCCGCCGTCGCTGCCGGGGCACCGATCGGCACCGCCGCCGAACCGGCGGTCAGGGGTGCGGTCAGTGTGGCGTAGACAGTGGTCTCGGTGGGGCCGTAGGCGTTGATCACCGTACGGCCGGGTGCCCACCGGTCGATCAGCGCGGGTGGGCACGCCTCACCGCCGAGCAGCAACGCCACCGACTCCAACCCCTGCGGTGAGAGTGCCTGCGCCGCAGAAGGCGTCTGGGTGAGCACGGTGACGCGTTCGCCGACGAGCAGCGTGTGGAAGTCCTGCGGTGAGGCGGTCACCTCCTCCGGCACGACCACCAGACGCCCCCCGCCGAGCAGCGCCGCCCAGATCTCCCACACCGAGAAGTCGAAGGCATAGGAGTGGCATTGGGTCCATGTCTGCGCGTCGGGCAGAGCCGGAGGCGACGATTGCGCGAGGTGGATCAGATTCCGGTGGCTCACGGCCACGCCCTTGGGCACCCCGGTGGTGCCCGAGGTATAGATCAGGTACGCGATGTCGCCGGCGGCGGCGGGTGGCGGAGTGCTGGAGTGGGCGCTGTCGACGAGGTTGGCGATGTCGTCGATGTCGATGTCGATGACGGCAATGTCGTGGCCGGCCAGCCGCGGTCGAAGGCCGGCGGTCGTGATCGTGGCCGTCGGCGTGGCATCGGTGAGCATGAACGCCATCCGTGAGTCGGGCACGGCCGGATCGATCGCCAGGTAGGCCGCCCCCGCCTTGAGCACCGCCAGCATCGCCACGATCGCGTGCGCGGAGCGCTCCAACAGCAGCGCCACACATGAACCCGGCCGTACACCGTTGGTGGCCAACAGGTGCGCCAGCCGGTCCGCGGCGTCGTCGAGTTCGCGGTAGGTCATCCTGCGGTCGCCGTCACGGATCGCGACTGCGTCGGGTGTGCGCGCCACGTGAACGGCGAACGACTCGGGAACCGACCGCGGTGACGGCGCGGGTCGGTTCAGCACCGACCGGTTGCCGATCTCGTCCAGACGGTCGCGCTCGCCGAAGTCCAGCACGTCCACCGAGGACAGCCGCCGCTCCGGGTTCGTGGTCATCGCCACCAACACGCGCCGGAACCGGTCGACGAATCCGTCGATGGTTTCCCGGTCGAAGACGTCGGTGCGGAATTCGACCGCCCCGCCGATTCCCGCTGGTTCGCCGGCCTCCGAGAAGCGTTCGGTCAGCGAGAACGCCAGGTCCATCCGGGCGGTGTGGGTGTCGACGAGCATTTGCGTGACCCGCAGGTCACCCAACGCCAACCCGGCAGCAGGATCACCGTCGTCTTGGCCCGGCAGGTTCTGCCAGGCCAGCATGATCTGGATCAGGGGATGGTGACTCAGACTGCGGGCGGGGTTGAGCCGTTCGACGAGCAGGTCGAACGGCACGTCCTGATGCTCATAGGCGCTCAAGCTGCGCCGGCGCACCTGAGCCAAGAGCTCGGCAACGGTCGGATCACCGGCCAGATCCACCCGCAACACCAGGGTGTTGACGAAGAACCCGACCAGGTCGTCGAGGGCCGGGTCGCTGCGTCCGGCGACCGGAAACCCAACGGCCACGTCGGAACTCGCACTGAGCCGGGACAGCAGCAGCGCCAGGGCCGACTGAACCACCATGAAGCTGGTCGCGTTGTGCTGCGCGGCCACCTCGCGAACATGGAGTTGCAACTGTGCCGGCCACTCGATGGCGACCTTGGCGCCGCGCAGGTCGGCCATCGGCGGATGGGGGCGATCCGTCGGCAACTCGAGGCGCTCGGGCATCCCGGCCAGGGCATCCTGCCAGTAGGCCAGCTGCCGCGCGATCAGGCTCTGACCCTGCTCGAGGTCGCCGAACCGATCGCGCTGCCACAGCGTGTAATCGACGTATTGCACCGGTAACGGGGGCCAGTCGGGGGACCGTCCCGTGCACCGGCCGGCATACGCCGTGCCGAGATCACGCACCAATGGGGTGATCGACCAGCCGTCGGCGGCGATGTGGTGCACGACGCCCACCAGGACGTGTTCGTCCTCGGCGACGCGAAAGACCGACGCCCGCAACGGGATCTGGGTTGCCAGCTCGAAGGTGTGGCGCGCTGCCTCCTCGATGGCCGCACTGAGCCGGCTCTCGGGCCATCCGGTGGCATCGACGACGTCCCACCCGAAGTCGGCCCGCCCGGCGTCGACGACGATCTGCTGGGGCACGCCGTCGGGCGCGGCGAGCAATGTCCGCAGGCTCTCGTGGCGGGCCACCACATCGGTCAGCGCGGCGGCCAGCGCCTCGGTGTCGAGCGTGCCTGAAAGGCGCAACGCGACGGCCATGTGATAGACCGCCGAGGGTCCGGTCAATTGGTCGAGGAACCACAACCGGCTCTGGGCGAACGACAGTGGGATCACCGGTGGCCGCTCGACGGCGACCAGCGGGGCGCGCCGGCCGGCGTGCGGGCTCAGGCGGGGTGCCAACCCCGCGATCGTGGGGAAGTCGAACAGCGCATGCACCCCGGGGTCGGCGTCGAGGGCGGTGTTGATGGCGGCGATGACGCGCATGGCGGATAGTGAGTCGCCGCCGAGGTCGAAGAAGGAGTCGTCGACGCCGACGCGGTCGAGGCCCAGGACGTGGGCGTAGATGCCGGCGAGGATTTCTTCCACGGCGCCGTTGGGGGCGCGGTAGTGGTCGTGGTCGTGGTAGTCGGGTGCGGGCAGGGCGCGGGTGTCGAGTTTGCCGTTGACGGTCAGTGGGAGCGCGTCGAGGGTGACGATGGCGGTGGGCACCAGGTAGGCGGGTAGGTGTTCGGCGAGGGCGTCGCGGGCGGTGGTGGGGTCGGTGGTGCCGGTGAGGTAGCCGACGAGGCGTGTGTCGCCGGGGCGGTCTTCGCGGGCGATGACGGCGGCGGTCTCGACGCCCTCGAGTGCGGCCAGGGCGGCCTGGACTTCGCCGAGTTCGATGCGGTAGCCGCGGATCTTGACCTGGTCGTCGGCGCGGCCGTGGTAGTGCAGTTGGCCGTCGGTGCCCCAGCGGACCAGGTCCCCGGTGCGGTACATCCGGGTGCCGGGGGGTCCGAACGGACACGCCACGAAGCGGGACGCGGTCAGCCCGACCCGGCGCCAATACCCCACGCCGACACCGCGCCCGGCGACGTAGAGTTCGCCGATGACTCCGGGTGGGGCGGGTTGGAGCCAGCCGTCCAGGACGAACAGGGCCGTTCCGGGTACGGGGGTGCCGATGGGTACGGCGGTGGTGTCGGGGGTCAGGGGGGCGCTGATGCTGGCGTAGATGGTGGTTTCGGTGGGGCCGTAGCCGTTGATCATCACTCGTCCCGGGGCCCAGCGCGCCACGGTTTCGGGTGTGCAGGCTTCCCCGGCGACCATCAGGGCCACCGATTCGAGTCCGTGGGGTGCCAGTGCGTTGACTGCGGAGGGGGTTTGGCTCAAGACGGTGACGTGTTCGTCGATGAGCAGGGTGTGGAGGTCCTCGGGGGAGGCGGTGACCGATTCGGGGACGACGACGAGTCGGGCGCCGAACAGCAGGGCGCCCCAGATTTCCCAGATCGAGAAGTCGAAGGCGTAGGAGTGGCATTGGGTCCACACCTGGTGGCCGGTGGGGGTCAGGCCGACGTCGAGTGAGTCGAATAGTCGGGTGACGTTGTGGTGGGTGACGGCAACGCCTTTGGGGGTTCCCGTGGTGCCCGAGGTGTAGATGAGGTGGGCGATGTCCTCGGGTGCGGGGGTGGTGGTGGGTGTGGTGTGGGGGTGGGTGTCGATGTCGGGGTCGGCGAGGTCGATCAGGATGGTTCGGTGGTGGCGCAGCCGGTCGGCGTGGGTGGTGGTGGTGAGGGTGATGATCGGGGTGGCGTCGGTGAGCAGGAAGGCGATGCGGGCGGGGGGTACCGCGGGGTCGATGGGTAGGTAGGCCGCTCCGGTCTTGAGGACTGCCAGGATGGCGGTGATCGCGTCGGCGGATCGGTGACACAGCAGGGCCACGTATTGGCCGGGGCCGGCGCCGTGGTGGATCAGGAGGTGCGCCAACCGGTTGGAGGCTTCGTCGAGTTCGCGGTAGGTGATCGTGGTGCCCTGGAAGGTCAGCGCCGCGGCGTGCGGTGCGCGCGCCACCGCAGCGGCGAACACCGCCGGGATCGACACCGGCACCACCGCCTCGCTCAACACCCCCCGATTACCGAACTCATCGAGACGGGTGTGCTCAACGTCCGCGAGCAGGTCGATGGACAGGAACCGTCGAGTCGCATTGGCGGTCAAGGTCAACTCCCTGGATCAGTGGTCATGGCCACCAACGCGCGGTGGAACCGCTCGATCACCGTGTCGATGCCCGCCGCGTCGAACACGTGGGTGTCGTACTCGACACGAAGAAGCATTTCGCGATCCGGGCGGGCTTGCATGGTCAGCGGATAGTGAGTGGATTCGCTGCCGTTGAAGTCGGTGATGGCCAATCCGTTGTTGCGCAGCAGTGCGGTCGTGTCGATCGGATAGTTCTCGTAGACGAACAGGGTGTCGAAGAGTTGGTCGTGGCCGGTGGCGCGGTGAATGTCGGTGAGCGCCAGGTGTTGATGCTCGAGCGTCCGGTTGTGCGCGGTGTGTAACTCCTCGAGCAGGCCGGCGATCGTGGTGGTGGGAGTGAGGGTGACCCGTACTGGCACGGTGTTGATCATCAGGCCCACCATCGTTTCCGCGCCGGGCACCTCGGTGGGCCGCCCCGACACCGCGGCGCCGAAGACGACGTCACGCCGGCCCGTCATCGACATCAGCACCTGCGCCCACGCGGCCTGCAGCACCGTGTTGACGGTGGTGTGGCACGAGCGGGCGAGCTCGTTGACGGCCCGGGTGGTGTACTCCGACACTTGAGACGAGGCGATGGCCCGCGGTCCCAGCCGTTGGCGACCCGGCGGGCCGACCAGGGTGGGCGTCTCGAAGCCGGCGAGCACTTCCCGCCACGCCGACTGAGCGGCGTCGAGGTCGCGGTCGGCCAGCCAGCTGACGAACCGGCGATACGACACGGTCGGCGCCAGCCGCTGGCCGTGGTAACTGGCGAAGATGTCGTGCAGCAGGATCGGCATCGACCAGCCGTCGAGCACGATGTGGTGATTGGTCAGCACGAGGCGATACCGGTCGGATGCGGTGCGGATGAGAGCCACCCGGAAGGCCGGAGTTGCCCTGAGATCGCAGACCGCGGCGCGCTCGGCGGCGCACGTCCGCCGAATTTGCTCATCGACATCAGACTCGAGTTCCAGGTATTGCCAAGGTGTTCGAGGGTCGGCTGGGATGACCTGCACTGGTTCGTCGAATTGGGTGCAGAACCGGGCGGCCAGGTTGGGGTGACGAGCGACGACGGTGTCGACGGCCTGGCGCAGGCGCTCCGAGTCGAGCGGACCGGTGAGGGTGATGTCGAGTTGCATCGCATACAGGTCGTCGTCGCTGTTTCGGGTGCCGGAGTGGAACAGCAGTCCGCGTTGTAGTGGGGTGAGGGGCAGGATGTCGGTGAGGTGGTGTGCCTGCTGGAGTTCGTCGATCTGGTGTTGGGTGAGTCGGGCCGGGGTGATGTCGGAGGGGGTCAGGCCGCCGCCGCCGCGGTGGACGTGGGTGCAGATGCCGGCCAGGGCTTGGCACCACAGGTGGTTGAGCCGGCTGATCTGGGTGTCGTCGAGTGCCGAGCGTGCCCAGGTCCAGGTCGCCTGCAGGTACGTGCCGCTGCCGGTGTCGACGGCGCTGGCATTGAGTTCCACGGTGTGCGCCAGCGGCATCGGCACCGCCGCGGCGGCCGTGCTGAACGCCACCCCGTCTTCACTGATGCCCCAGAGCTCGCCTGATCCTCCGGACGTGTGCACCCGTCCGAAGTAGTTGAATGCGGTGGTGGGGTCGGGTGTGTCGGGGTGGGTGTGGGGGGTGAGGTAGCGGAGCAGTCCGTAGGTGAGGGGGTCGGGCAGGGTGCGTAGTTGTTCCTTGGCGTGTTTGAGGAGGGGTCCGAGGGTGGGGTGGCCGGTGGTGAGGTGTGCCCAGCGCAGTCCGCCGGCGGTGAGGGTGACGGGGTATTTGGTGGTGAACCAGCCCACGGTGCGGGACAGGTCGAGGTCGTCGGCGAGGTGGTCGTGGCGGCCGTGGCCTTCGACGTCGATCGCGATGGGGTGGGGGGTGCCGCCGGGGTCGGTGTATTCGGCCAGGGCGATGGCGTAGGCGATCAGCAGGATGTCTTGGGTGGTGGTGTGGAAGGCCGCGGGGACGTCACCGAGGAGGTGGTGGGTGGTGTCGGGGTCCAGTGAGATGGTCAGGTGTCCGGCGGTGGCGTAGGTGTCGGTGTGGTTGGTGGGGGGCAGCACGGGCGGGGTGGCGGCCACGTGTCGCCAGGTGTCGGCGTGGGCGGTGACCGCGGGGGTGTGGGCGTGGTGGGTGAGCAGGGTGGCCCAGCGTTGGAAGGAGGTGCCGCCGGCCGGGAGTGCGATGGGTTGGTGGTCGTGGTGTTGGGCCCAGGCGATGTTGAGGTCTTCGAAGAGGATTCGCCAGGACACCGCGTCGATGGCGAGGTGGTGGATGATCAGCACCAGTTGGTGGGTGGGGGGTGCCCACAGTGCGGTGAGCATCACCCCGGCGGCGGGGTTCAAGCGGGCGCGGGCGTGGGTGATGTGGTCGTGGGTCGGGGCGTCGATGGTGTGCAGGCAGTCGTGGGCGTTCACGGCGCCGGGTGCGGGCACCGTCAGTGACAGGTGGCCGGTGTCGTCGTGGGTGGCGCGTAGCCGCAGCATGGGGTGGCGGTCGAGCAGGGCTTGTAGGACGGTGGTGACGTCGGTGTGGGTGACCTCGGGGGGTGCCTGCACGACCATGGTTTGGTTGAACTGGTCGGTGGGGCCGTCGATGGTGTTGAGCCAGGCCATGATCGGGGTGGGGGTGATGGGTCCGATGCCTTCGTCGATGACGGCGTCCTGGCCGTCGCCGACCGCGGCGACGCGGGCCAGTCGGGCGACGGTTTGTTCGACGAAGATGTCGCGGGGGCGGCAGGTCAGTCCGGCGGCGCGGGCGCGGGCCACGACTTGCATGGACAGGATGCTGTCCCCGCCGAGGTCGAAGAAGGAGTCGTCGGCGCCGACGCGGTCCAGGCCCAGGACTTGGGCGTAGATGCCGGCGAGGACTTCTTCCACGGCGTTGGTGGGGGCGCGGTAGTGGTCGTGGTCGTGGTAGTCGGGTGCGGGCAGGGCGCGGGTGTCGAGTTTGCCGTTGACGGTCAGTGGGAGGGCGTCGAGGGTGACGATGGCGGTGGGCACCATGTAGGCGGGTAGTCGCTGCGCGAGCGCGTCGCGGGCGGTGGTGGGGTCGGTGGTGCCGGTGAGGTAGCCGACGAGGCGTGTGTCGCCGGGGCGGTCTTCGCGGGTGATGACGGCGGCGGTCTCGACGCCCTCGAGTGCGGCCAGGGCGGCCTGGACTTCGCCGAGTTCGATGCGGTAGCCGCGGATCTTGACCTGGTCGTCGGCGCGGCCGAGGTAGTGCAGTTGGCCGTCGCCGTCCCAGCGGACCAGGTCCCCGGTGCGGTACATCCGGGTGCCGGGTGACCCGAACGGACACGCCACGAAGCGGGACGCGGTCAGTCCGGCACGCCGGACGTACCCGACGCCGACACCGCGCCCGGCGACGTACAACTCGCCGATGACCCCGACCGGTACCTGACGCAGCCATCCGTCGAGGACGAACAACGCCGCCCCCGGCACCGGCGCACCGATCGGCACCACCCCGGTACCCGCCACCAACGGCGCACTGATGGCCACGCACATCGTCGTCTCGGTGGGGCCATAGGCGTTGATCATCACCCGTCCCGGCGCCCACCGGTCCACCACGTCGGCGGGACACGCCTCACCGACCACCACCAATGCCGCGGACTCCAGCCCATCGGGCGGCAATGCCGCTACCGCAGAGGGGGTTTGGGTCAGCACGTCGACGTGTTCGCGGACCAGGACGTCGTGGAAGTCGTCGGGTGCGGCTGCCACGTCCTCGGGCACCACCACCACTCGCCCACCACGCAGAAGGGCACCGAAGATCTCCCATACCGACACGTCGAAGGCCAGGGAATGACACTGCGGCCAGACACCCGTGCCGGGTAGACCCGAATCCAACGGCCCCAGTAGCTGTGTGACGTTGTCGTGGCTGATGGCCACGCCCTTGGGCAGACCGGTGGTGCCCGAGGTGTAGATCAGGTAGGCGATGTCGTCGGGGTTGGGTCCGGGTGGCGGAGTGCTCGGGTGGGCGCTCTCGGCGAGGTTGGCGATGTCGTCCAGGTCGACGACGGAGACGTCCTGCCCGTGCAGGCGCGAGCGCAGGCCCGACGTGGTGATCGCGACGACCGGTGCGGCATCGGCCAGCATGAACGCCAGCCGGGCCGCGGGCACCGCCGGGTCGATCGGTAGATAGGCCGCTCCCGTCTTGAGCACCGCCACGATCGCGATGACGGCCTCGGCGGAGCGGGACAGCAGCAGCGCCACACACGCCCCTGGGCGCGCGCCACGCGAACGGAGCACGTGCGCCAGCCGGTTCGACGACTCGTCGAGTTCGCGGTACGTCCACGTTCGCTCGCCGAACCTCAGGGCAACCGCATCGGGAGTGTGCGCCACGTGAACGGCGAACGACTCGGGAACCGACCGCGGTGACGGCGCCGGCTCGATCAGCACGGCTCTGTTGGACAACTCGTCCAGACGATCGCGCTCATCGGCGCCCAGCACGTCGATCGACGACAGCCGTGCCCACGGATCGGTGGTCATCGCCAGCAGCACCAGCCGGAACCGGTCGACGAATGCGTGAATCGTTTCCCGGTCGAAGACGTCGGTGCGGAATTCCACCACCCCACGGATGCCGCCGGGCTCGCCCCCTTCGGTCCAGTGTTCGGACAGCGAGAACGTCAGATCCATGCGGGCGGTACGGGTGACGCTCGGCAACTGGGTGACCCGAAGATCGCCCAACGCCAATCCGGCGGCCGGGCCATCGACGTGGCCCGGCATGTTCTGCCACGCCAACGCCACCTGAACCAAGGGATGGTGGCTCAGGCTGCGAGTCGGGTTGAGCCGTTCGACGAGCAGCTCGAACGGCACGTCCCGATGCTCCAACGCGGTCAAGCTGCGCCGGCGGACCTGCGAGAGCAACTCCGCCACGGTGGGATCACCGGCCAGATCCACCCGAAGCACCAACGTGTTGACGAAGAAACCGACCAGCTCGTCGAGCGCCGGATCGTCCCGCCCGGCAACCGGAAAAGCCACCGCCACATCCGAACTCGCGCTGAGTTGAGACAGCAACACCGCCAAGCCCGCTTGAACGAGCATGAAACTGGTGGCGTTGTGCTCGCGGGCCCGATCCCGGATGTCCCGCTGCAATTCGGCCGGCCAGTCGACGGTCACCGTGGCGCCGCGCTGATCGGCCACCGGCGGATGGGGTCGATCCGTCGGCAACTCGAGTCGCTCGGGCATCCCGGCCAGGGCGTGTTCCCAATACTTCAGTTGCGTGGCGACGGAACCGTCCACGTCGTCGAGGTCGCCGAACCGATCGCGCTGCCACAGCGTGTAATCGACGTATTGCACCGGTAACGGGGGCCAGTCGGGGGACCGTCCCGTGCACCGGCCGGCATACGCCGTGCCGAGATCACGCACCAATGGGGTGATCGACCAGCCGTCGGCGGCGATGTGGTGCACGACGCCCACCAGGACGTGTTCGTCCTCGGCGACGCGAAAGACCGACGCCCGCAACGGGATCTGGGTTGCCAGCTCGAAGGTGTGGCGCGCTGCCTCCTCGATGGCCGCACTGAGCCGGCTCTCGGGCCATCCGGTGGCATCGACGACGTCCCACCCGAAGTCGGCCCGCCCGGCGTCGACGACGATCTGCTGGGGCACGCCGTCGGGCGCGGGATACAGGGTGCGGAGAACCTCGTGACGAGCCACCACGTCCGCCAACGCCGTTCGCAGCGCTTCCGCATCGAGCGCGCCGTGCAGGTTCAACGCGACCGTGATGAGGTAGACCGCCGAGGGTCCGGTCAATTGGTCGAGGAACCACAACCGGTTCTGAGTGAACGACAGTGGGATCACCGGTGGCCGCTCGACGGCGACCAGCGGGGCGCGCCCGCCGGCGTGCGGGCTCAGGCGGGGTGCCAACCCCGCGATCGTGGGGAAGTCGAACAGCGCATGCACCCCGGGGTCGGCGTCGAGGGCGGTGTTGATGGCGGCGATGACGCGCATGGCGGATAGTGAGTCGCCGCCGAGGTCGAAGAAGGAGTCGTCGACGCCGACGCGGTCCAGGCCCAGGACGTGGGCGTAGATGCCGGCGAGGATTTCTTCCACGGCGCCGGTGGGGGCGCGGTAGTGGTCGTGGTCGTGGTAGTCGGGTGCGGGCAGGGCGCGGGTGTCGAGTTTGCCGTTGACGGTCAGTGGGAGGGCGTCGAGGGTGACGATGGCGGTGGGGACCAGGTAGGCGGGTAGGTGTTCGGCGAGGGCGTCGCGGGCGGTGGTGGGGTCGGTGGTGCCGGTGAGGTAGCCGACGAGGCGTGTGTCGCCGGGGCGGTCTTCGCGGGCGATGACGGCGGCGGTCTCGACGCCCTCGAGTGCGGCCAGCGCGGCCTGGACTTCGCCGAGTTCGATGCGGTAGCCGCGGATCTTGACTTGGTCGTCGGCGCGGCCGTGGTAGTGCAGTTGGCCGTCGGTGCCCCAGCGGACCAGGTCCCCGGTGCGGTACATCCGGGTGCCGGGGGGTCCGAACGGACACGCCACGAAGCGGGACGCGGTCAGCCCGACCCGGCGCCAATACCCGACGCCGACACCGCGCCCGGCGACGTACAACTCGCCGATGACCCCGACCGGCACCTGACGCAGCCATCCGTCCAGGACGAACAACGCCGCCGTCGCTGCCGGGGCACCGATCGGCACCGCCGCCGAACCGGCGGTCAGGGGTGCGGTCAGTGTGGCGTAGACAGTGGTCTCGGTGGGGCCGTAGGCGTTGATCACCGTACGGCCGGGTGCCCACCGGTCGATCAGCGCGGGTGGGCACGCCTCACCGCCGAGCAGCAACGCCACCGACTCCAACCCCTGCGGTGAGAGTGCCTGCGCCGCAGAAGGCGTCTGGGTGAGCACGGTGACGCGTTCGCCGACGAGCAGCGTGTGGAAGTCCTGCGGTGAGGCGGTCACCTCCTCCGGCACGACCACCAGACGCCCCCCGCCGAGCAGCGCCGCCCAGATCTCCCACACCGAGAAGTCGAAGGCATAGGAGTGGCATTGGGTCCATGTCTGCGCGTCGGGCAGAGCCGGAGGCGACGATTGCGCGAGGTGGATCAGATTCCGGTGGCTCACGGCCACGCCCTTGGGCACCCCGGTGGTGCCCGAGGTATAGATCAGGTACGCGATGTCGCCGGCGGCGGCGGCGGTCATGGGAAGTGCAGTGTGAGGTTGGCGTGCCGTGTGAGCGTCCACCATGTCGACGATGGTCAGACCATATCCGGCCAGCCGGGCCCGCAGCGCCACCGTGGTGATGGCTGCGGTCGGCGCCGCATCGGACACCATGAAGCAGATCCGCTCATCGGGTAGAGCGGAGTCGATGGCCAGGTACGCCGCCCCGGTCTTGAGCACCGCCAACATGGCAACGACGGCTTCCGCCGAACGTTCCAACAGCAGTGCCACACAGCTTCCTGGTCGAGCGCCGTAGCCGGCAAGTAAGTGCGCCAACCGGTTCGACAATTCGTCGAGCTCCCGATAGGTCAGGGACCGGCCATCCGAAGTGATGGCCACCGCACCCGGCTGGCGGCTGGCGCACTCGGTGAACAGCGCCGGGATCGACACGGGCACCACCGCCTCGCTCAACACCCCCCGATTACCGAACTCGTCGAGCCGGGTGTGCTCACCGTCGTCGAGCAGGTCGATCGACGACAGCCGGGCCAGCGGATCGGCAACCATCGCCAGCAGTATCCGCTGCAACCGCGCGATCAGCGTGGCGATGCCATCGGTGCTGAGGACGTCGGCGCCGTACTCGAAGCGGAAGCCGAGGTGAGCGCCGGGCGTGGCTTGCACCGTGAGTGGATAGTGGTTGGCCTCCCGGCCGGTGAACTCGGTGATGGTCAATCCGTCGGCGCTCAAGAGTGCGGCGATGTCGACGGGATAGTTCTCGTAGACGAACAGGGTGTCGAAGAGTTGGTCGTGGCCGGTGGCGCGGTGAATGTCGGTGAGCGCCAGGTGTTGGTGGTCGAGCGTCTGGTTGTGCGCCTGGTGCAGCTGATCGAGCAATTCGACGACGGTGGTGTCGTGTGTGATGCGCGCCCGCACCGGCACGGTGTTGATCATCAGGCCGACCATCGTCGCCGCGCCGGGCACCTCGGTGGGCCGGCCGGCGACGGCGGTCCCGAAGACGACGTCGTGCTGACCGGTCAAGCTCGTCAGCGCCTGCGCCCATGCGGCCTGCAGCACCGTGTTGACGGTGGTGTGACAGGACCTGGCGAGCTCGTTGACGGCGAGCGTGGTGTGCTCTGACACCCGGAATTCGGTGGTGGCCCTCGGTCCGAACGGCCCCCTGGCCGGCGGGCCGACCAGGGTGGGCGTCTCGAAGCCGGCGAGCACTTGCCGCCACGCCGATTCGGCGGCGTCGAGGTCGCGGTCGGCCAGCCAGCTGACGAACCGGCGATACGGGGTCGCTGCCGCCAGCCGATGCCCCTGGTAGGCGGCGAAGATCTCCTGCAGCAGGATCGGCAGTGACCAGCCGTCCAGCACGATGTGGTGGAAGGTCAGCACGACCCGGTGCTGGTGTGGCGCGGTGCGGATCAACGCCGCCCGAAAGGGTGGTGGTTCGGCGAGATTGCATGCCGCGGCGCGTTCGTCGGCACAGACCCGTTGAATTTCCTCCTCCCGGTCGAGGTCGTCGTATCGCCATGCCGACACTGGACTGGCTGGGATGACTTGCACTGGTTCGTCGAATCGTTGGCAGATCCGCGCGGCCAGGTTGGGGTGACGGGCGACGACGGTGTCGACGGCGTCATGCAGACGATCGGCGTCCAGCGGACCGGTCACGGCCATGTCGAGTTGCATCGCATACAGGTCGTCGTCGCTGTTTCGGGTGCCGGAGTGGAACAGCAGTCCGCGTTGTAGTGGGGTGAGGGGCAGGATGTCGGTGAGGTGGTGTGCCTGCTGGAGTTCGTCGATCTGGTGTTGGGTGAGTCGGGCCGGGGTGATGTCGGAGGGGGTCAGGCCGCCGCCGCCGCGGTGGACGTGGGTGCAGATGCCGGCCAGGGCTTGGCACCACAGGTGGTTGAGCCGGCTGATCTGGGTGTCGTCGAGTGCCGAGCGTGCCCAGGTCCAGGTCGCCTGTATTCGTGCGCCGGTGCCGTCGTCGATGGTGGCGGCGTTGAGTTCGACGGTATGCCCCAAGGGCGTCGGGACCGCGGCGGCGGCGTCGGCGATTGCCAGGTCGTCGTAGCTGACCCGCCACAGGGTGGCAGAGACGTCGCTGGTGGTGGCGCCTGCGCCAAGGCGTCCGAAGTAGTTGAATGCGGTGGTGGGGTCGGGTGTGTCGGGGTGGGTGTGGGGGGTGAGGTAGCGGAGCAGTCCGTAGGTGAGGGGGTCGGGCAGGGTGCGTAGTTGTTCCTTGGCGTGTTTGAGGAGGGGTCCGAGGGTGGGGTGGCCGGTGGTGAGGTGTGCCCAGCGCAGTCCGCCGGCGGTGAGGGTGACGGGGTATTTGGTGGTGAACCAGCCCACGGTGCGGGACAGGTCGAGGTCGTCGGCGAGGTGGTCGTGGCGGCCGTGGCCTTCGACGTCGATCGCGATGGGGTGGGGGGTGCCGCCGGGGTCGGTGTATTCGGCCAGGGCGATGGCGTAGGCGATCAGCAGGATGTCTTGGGTGGTGGTGTGGAAGGCCGCGGGGACGTCACCGAGGAGGTGGTGGGTGGTGTCGGGGTCCAGTGAGATGGTCAGGTGTCCGGCGGTGGCGTAGGTGTCGGTGTGGTTGGTGGGGGGCAGCACGGGCGGGGTGGCGGCCACGTGTCGCCAGGTGTCGGCGTGGGCGGTGACCGCGGGGGTGTGGGCGTGGTGGGTGAGCAGGGTGGCCCAGCGTTGGAAGGAGGTGCCGCCGGCCGGGAGTGCGATGGGTTGGTGGTCGTGGTGTTGGGCCCAGGCGATGTTGAGGTCTTCGAAGAGGATTCGCCAGGACACCGCGTCGATGGCGAGGTGGTGGATGATCAGCACCAGTTGGTGGGTGGGGGGTGCCCACAGTGCGGTGAGCATCACCCCGGCGGCGGGGTTCAAGCGGGCGCGGGCGTGGGTGATGTGGTCGTGGGTCGGGGCGTCGATGGTGTGCAGGCAGTCGTGGGCGTTCACGGCGCCGGGTGCGGGCACCGTCAGTGACAGGTGGCCGGTGTCGTCGTGGGTGGCGCGTAGCCGCAGCATGGGGTGGCGGTCGAGCAGGGCTTGTAGGACGGTGGTGACGTCGGTGTGGGTGACCTCGGGGGGTGCCTGCACGACCATGGTTTGGTTGAACTGGTCGGTGGGGCCGTCGATGGTGTTGAGCCAGGCCATGATCGGGGTGGGGGTGATGGGTCCGATGCCTTCGTCGATGACGGCGTCCTGGCCGTCGCCGACCGCGGCGACGCGGGCCAGTCGGGCGACGGTTTGTTCGACGAAGATGTCGCGGGGGCGGCAGGTCAGTCCGGCGGCGCGGGCGCGGGCCACGACTTGCATGGACAGGATGCTGTCCCCGCCGAGGTCGAAGAAGGAGTCGTCGGCGCCGACGCGGTCCAGGCCCAGGACTTGGGCGTAGATGCCGGCGAGGACTTCTTCCACGGCGTTGGTGGGGGCGCGGTAGTGGTCGTGGTCGTGGTAGTCGGGTGCGGGCAGGGCGCGGGTGTCGAGTTTGCCGTTGACGGTCAGTGGGAGGGCGTCGAGGGTGACGATGGCGGTGGGCACCATGTAGGCGGGTAGTCGCTGCGCGAGCGCGTCGCGGGCGGTGGTGGGGTCGGTGGTGCCGGTGAGGTAGCCGACGAGGCGTGTGTCGCCGGGGCGGTCTTCGCGGGTGATGACGGCGGCGGTCTCGACGCCCTCGAGTGCGGCCAGCGCGGCCTGGACTTCGCCGAGTTCGATGCGGTAGCCGCGGATCTTGACCTGGTCGTCGGCGCGGCCGAGGTAGTGCAGTTGGCCGTCGCCGTCCCAGCGGACCAGGTCCCCGGTGCGGTACATCCGGGTGCCGGGTGACCCGAACGGACACGCCACGAAGCGGGACGCGGTCAGTCCGGCGCGCCGGACGTACCCGACGCCGACACCGCGCCCGGCGACGTACAACTCGCCGATGACCCCGACCGGTACCTGACGCAGCCATCCGTCGAGGACGAACAACGCCGCCCCCGGCACCGGCGCACCGATCGGCACCACCCCGGTACCCGCCACCAACGGCGCACTGATCGTGGCGTAGACGGTGCTTTCGGTGGGGCCGTAGCCGTTGATCATCACCCGTCCCGGCGCCCACCGGTCCACCACGTCGGCGGGACACGCCTCACCCGCCGCCATCAACGCCATCGACTCCAACCCGAGCGGCGAGAGCATCGCCACGGCGGACGGCGTTTGACTCAGGACGTCGACGTGTTCGCTGATGAGCAGGGCGTGCAGGTCGTCCGGTGAGATGGCCACCTGCTCGGGCACCACCACCAGACTGCCGCCGTGCAACAACGCTCCCCAGATTTCCCAGACCGAGAAGTCGAACGAGTACGAGTGACACTGGGTCCACACCTGTCCTGGCGCGGGACGTAGGCCGACGTCGAGTAACTCGAACAGCCGCGTGACGTTGTGATGGTTGGCTGCAACGCCTTTCGGAGTCCCCGTGGTGCCCGAGGTGTAGATGATGTGAGCCAGGTCGTCCGCCTCGGGCATCGGCAGGCCGGTGTCCGGGCGGGTTCGAATGTGCGGATCGGCGACGTCCACCACCGCCACGCCGCACCCGTCCAACCGGGAGCGCAGGCCACGGTTGGTGATCGCGACGACCGGTGCGGCATCGGCCAGCATGAATTCGATGCGGGCGTCGGGATGGGCCGGGTCCATCGGAAGGTAGGCCGAGCCGGCCTTGAGCACCGCCAGAATGGCGATGATGGCGTCATCTGAACGCGGCACCAGCAGCGCCACGATCGATCCCGGGCCCGCACCGCACTCGGACAAGAAGTGCCCCATGCGATTCGACGCCACGTCGAGTTCGCGGTAGGTCCACGTACGCTCGCCGAACCTCAGGGCAACCGCATCGGGAGTGTGCGCCACGCGTTCGGCGAACAGCGCCGGGATCGACACCGCCGTCGAGGGCCTGGCCAGCACCGCCCTGTTGCCGATGTCGTCGAGGTACGCGTACTCGTCGGTGTCCACCACGTCGATCGACGACATCCGCCGTGCGGGGTCCGTGGTGACCGCGTTCAACACGCGCTCGAACCGCTCGATCAGGGTGGTGACGGTGTCGGGGTCGAAGACGTCGGTACGGAACTCGACCGTGCCCCTAATCCCCTCGGCGTCGCCGGATGCGCCGAAGTGTTCCGACAGCATGAACGTCAGGTCCATGCGGGCGGTATGTGTCTCGACCGGCATCGGGGTGACCCCAAGATCACCGAGCGCAGGCGCGGCGAGCGGGTCACCGTCACTCGACGGCAGGTTCTGCCAGGCCAACACCACCTGTATCAGTGGGTGGTGGGTCAACGACCGGGTGGGGTTGAGCTGCTCGACGAGCACTTCGAACGGCACGTCCCGGTGTTCGAGCGCGGCCAGCCCGTTGCGGCGGACCTGCGAGAACAACTCCGCCACGGTGGGATCACCGGCCAGATCCACCCGAAGCACCAACGTGTTGACGAAGAACCCGACCAGCTCGTCGAGCGCCGGATCGTCCCGCCCGGCAACCGGAAAACCCACGGCCACATCGGTACTCGTGCCGAGCCGCGACAACAACACGGCCAGGGCGGCCTGCACCACCATGAAGCTGGTGGCGTCGTACAGCGCGGCCACTTCGCGGACCCGCCGCTGCAGTTCCGCGGACCAAGCCACCGGCACCGTCGCGCCGCGCTGATCGGCCACCACCGGGTAGGGACGATCCGTTGGCAATTCCAGTCGTTCCGGCATCCCCGCCAGCGCCTCCCGCCAGTACCGCAGCTGTGCGGTGACGGCGCTCCCGGCGTCGTCGAGGCCACCTAGTTGCGCCCGCTGCCACAAGGTGTAGTCGACGTACTGCACCGGCAGCGGCGGCCACTCGGGAGCGAGTCCGCGCTGCCGTGCCTCGTAGGCGACTCCGATGTCGCGCACCATGGGAGCCAGCGAGAGACCGTCGAAGGCGATGTGGTGCACGACGATTCCCACCACGTGCCGCGCCGGTGCGAGCGAATAGATCTGCACGCGAATCGGGATGTCGGTGGCCAAGTCGAATCGGTACCCGGCCAGCGACGTCAATTCGCGTGTCACGTCGTGCTCCGGCAACGGCACCGACGCGACCTCCCCGCGTCGCCACATTCCGCTCGTGGCCGGCAGCACGTGCTGATACGGGACACCATCGTGGTCGGGGAAGACGGTGCGCAACGCTTCGTGGCGGCCGATGACGTCGTCGAGGGCAGCGCCGAGCGCGTCGAAGTTCAGCGGGCCGTCGATCCGGAAGGCGCTCGGCATGTTGTACGTTGCTGCGCCGTACTGCAGTTGCTCCAGGAACCACAGTCGGCTCTGGGCGAATGACAGCGGAATCACCTCGGGCCGCTCGCCCTTCACCAACGGCGCCTGCCGGACGGTACCCGTGCTGAGGCGGGGCGCCAACAGCGCCACCGACGGTGCGTCGAACAGGGTGCGCAACACGAGTCCGGCATCGGTGGCCTTGTTGATGGCGGCGACCGCGCGCATGGCGGATAGTGAGTCGCCGCCGAGGTCGAAGAAGGAGTCGTCGGCGCCGACGCGGTCCAGGCCCAGGACGTGGGCGTAGATGCCGGCGAGGACTTCTTCCACGGCGTTGGTGGGGGCGCGGTAGTGGTCGTGGTCGTGGTAGTCGGGTGCGGGCAGGGCGCGGGTGTCGAGTTTGCCGTTGACGGTCAGTGGGAGGGCGTCGAGGGTGACGATGGCGGTGGGCACCAGGTAGGCGGGTAGTCGCTGCGCGAGCGCGTCGCGGGCGGTGGTGGGGTCGGTGGTGCCGGTGAGGTAGCCGACGAGGCGTGTGTCGCCGGGGCGGTCTTCGCGGGCGATGACGGCGGCGGTCTCGACGCCCTCGACTGCGGCCAGCGCGGCCTGGACTTCGCCGAGTTCGATGCGGTAGCCGCGGATCTTGACCTGGTCGTCGGCGCGGCCGAGGTAGTGCAGTTGGCCGTCGCCGTCCCAGCGGACCAGGTCCCCGGTGCGGTACATCCGGGTGCCGGGTGACCCGAACGGACACGCCACGAAGCGGGACGCGGTCAGTCCGGCGCGCCGGACGTACCCGACGCCGACACCGCGCCCGGCGACGTACAACTCGCCGATGACCCCGACCGGTACCTGACGCAGCCATCCGTCGAGGACGAACAACGCCGCCCCCGGCACCGGCGCACCGATCGGCGGTGGGCCCGAACCGGCGGTCAGCGGCCCACTTCGGCTCGCACAGACGGTGGTCTCGGTGGGGCCGTAGCCGTTGATCATCACCCGTCCCGGCGCCCAGCGAGCCACGGTCTCGGTCGGGCAGGCCTCACCAGCCACCAGCAGCGCCGCCGAACCCACGTCCTCCGGCGCCAGCGCCGCGAGCGCCGACGGGGTCTGGCTGACCACGTCGACGTGTTGACCGACCATCGTGGCGTGGAAGTCCTGCGGTGAGCCCGCCACCGATTCGGGCACCACCACCACTCGGCCGCCGAACAACAGGGCACTCAGGATCTCCTCGACCGAGGCGTCGAAGGCCAGCGAATGTCCCTGCGCCCAAACCTGTCCCGGCCGTTGCCCGTACAACGACGACAGGAGCTGTGTCACGTTGTGGTGGGTGACTGCGACACCCTTGGGAACACCAGTGGTGCCCGAGGTATAGATCAGGTAGGCGACGTCGTCGGGCACCGGCCCCGACGGGGTGTCATCCGGCCGGCCGTCGACGCCTGGGTCGGTCACGTCGACGGCGGGCAGGTCTCTTCCGTCGAGCAGTGACCGGAGCCCGGTGGTGGTGACCGCGGCGATCGGCGCGGCGTCGTCGAGGATGAATTCGAGCCGTGACGCCGGGACCGCCGGGTCGATCGGCAGGTACGCCGCCCCCGACTTGAGCACCGCCAGGATGGCGATGATCGCTTCGGCGGATCGGGACAGCAGCAGCGCCACACACTGGCCGGGACCCGCTCCGCGGCCGGCCAACGCGGACGCCAACCGGTTCGACCGCTCATCGAGCTCGCGGTAGGTCAACGAGTCGCCTTCGACGGTCACCGCGACCGCCTCGGGTGCGCGGGTCACCTGTACGGCGAACAGCTCCGGGATCGACACCGCAGGAGGTTCGGGCCCGGTCAACACCGCGCGATTGCCCCATCCGTCTAGCAGGGCAACCTCATCGGGGTCGAACGCGCGGATCGACGACAGTCGCCGGCCCGGGTCGGTGGTCATCGCCGTCAACACCTGAAGCAGCCGTCCCGCCAACTCCGACACGTCGACGTCCGCACCCGGCCGCGCGGTGCCCTCCGTACCGAACAACAGCTGATCGCCGAGGCCGGAGAAGAACAGCCCGAATCCGCCGACGAGCCCGGAATTGGTGTACGACGCCGACGCCGTGACGCCGCCGAAGTCCAAGGTGAACACCGAGGGAAGGAAGTTGACGCTCACCCTCTGCTGGTTCGCCGCGCCGGAGCGGGCCTTCCGCTCCATGGCGTGCACGGGAAACCGCTGATGCGACACCGCATCCCGGATGCGCGTGTCGACTTCCCGACAGAAGTCGGCGACCGTTGCCTCGGGGAAGACCTTCATCGCCAGCGGCACGACCCCGGCCAGCATCCCGGGAATCGTCCGCGACTCGAGACTGACCCGTCTGCTCACCGGGAAGTCGAGTACCACCTCCGGACCGTCGGTGGACCATCCCCGCACCAGCAGCGCGCATGCCGCGGTGATGAGGGATGACTGGGGCATGTTCCAGCCCTCCGCCAGCCGTTGAACCCGGCGAACGACGGCCGGGTCCAGAGCGACCGGTGCAGAGGCACGTTCCGGCCCGCGTTCGTTTCCGGGCTGGCTTCCGGTGGGCCCCGACCCGAGCTGCGGTCTGCCTTCAGTGGGCAGGTGCTGCGCCCAATAGCGCTGATCCTCCGAGAAATCCGGCGATGCTTCGTACTCCGACTCAGTGCTGATGAGATCGTCGAGCGAGCCGAAGAACGGAGGCGGCACGGGTGCGCCCGAGACGACCGCCGAATAAAGGGTGGCGATGCGTTGCCCCACCAGGGCAATGCCGGATGCGTCGATGACGATGTGATGGCAGCACGCGAACAACTGGAATCGGTCGCGCCGCGTCTGGAACAACGTGAACGTGAACAGAGGACCGGTGAACGGCATCGGCGTGCGCTGGATCGACGACGCGATGTCCCTGGCCTCCTGGACGGGATCGCGCGAACCCGTCAGGTCGTGGAAGGCCAGCACGGCACCCGGATGCTCGGCCGCCCGTTGGAAGACCTCGCCGTCCTCGTGGTGGAACACCGCCCTGGCGGGCTCCGCCTCGTGCAGCGCCCGCCGGATCGCCCACTCGAGGGGCTGCCGCTGCACCGGACCCGCGATGTCGACGAAGAGGCCGAGCTGCCACTCCGTGACGAAACGCCCCGTCTCCTGCGCGAGCCATATGTCGAGCTGTCCGCGTGTCAGCGGAAGCGCCAGGCCATCGAGTGCCATCGGATCGCCCCGCGGTGTCAGACGGCTTCCGCGGGCGCCAGCTTTTCGCACAGCAGCGCCGCCAAACCGCGAATGGTGATGGTCGTGATGTCGGTGGACGAGATTCGTATCCCCGTCTCGGTCTCGATGCGGGTACGTAGTTCCAAAGCACTCAACGAGTCGAGGCCGTATCCGGAGAGCGGCCGGTCGGGGTCGACGTTCTGACGCAGGATCACGCCGACCTGATCGGATATCAGTCGCCGTAGCCGGGTCGGCCACTCGTCGAGCGGAAGCTGATCGAGCTCGGCGCGCAAGACGTGCGTGCCCGTCGGTGCATGATCGTTCGAGCGGAATGCCTCCGCGAACGGGCTGCGCTCGGCGAACATGGTGAGCCACGGTGTGCCGGAGATGGGTGCATAGCCCGTGTAGGCGCGGTCGTGGCGCAGCAGCGCTTCGAAGGCGTACGCGCCCTCGTCGGGGCTGATGGCCTCATCGGAGTCGTCCGCGAGGGCGGTTGCCCGCCCGACCCGAGCCCACGGGCCCCACGCGATCGCGCTGGCCGGGAGGCCCTTGCCGTGCCGCCACCGGGTGAAGGCGTCCACCCAACTGTTGGCCGCGGCGTACGCGCCCTGCCCGGGCGAACCGACGAGGGCCGCGGCGGAGGAGAACGAGCAGAACCAGTCCAACGGCTGACCGGTGACGGCAGTGTGCAGGTTCCACGCCCCGAGAACCTTTGCCGCCCAATCCCGTTCGATGAGCTGCTCGGTGATGTTGGCCAGCGTGGCGTCGTCGACCACCGCCGCCGCGTGCAGCACCCCGCGTAGCGGGAGGCCGGTCGACGTGGCCGTGGCCACCAACCGCTGCGCGGTGCCGGCTCGAGCGATGTCGCCGCATTCCACCACCACGTCCGCACCGGTGGCACGGATGAAGTCGATCGTCTCCTGCGCCTTGGGCGTCGGTTGCGAGCGCGACGACAGTACGATCCGTCCGCAGCCGGCGGCAGCCATCCTCTCGGCCAGGAAGAGGCCGAGACCACCGAGCCCGCCGGTGACGACGTAGGCGCCGTCGTCGCGGAAGACGCGGGCCTGCTCGGGTGGTACCGCCACGCGGCTGTGTCCGGTACGCGGGATGTCGAGGACGAGCTTGCCCGTGTGCTGGCCGCCGCTCATCAGCCGAACTGCGGCGGCGGTCTCGGCGAGCGGGTAGTGCGTGATCTCCGGGAGCGGCAACGTGCCGTCGGCGATGAGCCCGTACACCGTGATCAACAGGTCGCGGACGCGGTCGGGCTGGCTGAAGGTGAGAAGTGCCAGGTCGACCGCGTAGAACGCGAGGTTGCGTCGGAACGGGAAGAGCCGCAGCGCGTTGTCGCCGTAGATGTCCCTCTTGCCGATCTCGACGAATCGCCCACCGTGGGCCAGTAGCTCGAGGCCCGCGCGCTGGGCGGCGCCGGGAAGTGAGTTGAGCACGACGTCCACGCCGTAGCCGTGGGTGTCGGCGCGTATCCGCTCGGTGAATTCGAGTGTTCGCGAATGGTAGACGTGTTCGATGCCCATGTCCCGCAACATTCGTCGATGGTCTTCGCTGCCTGCGGTGGCGAAGATCTCGGCTCCCGCGGCGCGGGCGACCGCGATCGCCGCCTGCCCCACTCCACCGCTCGCCGAATGGATCAACACCTTGTCACCGGCCCGGACCCTGGCCAGCTCGTGCAGGCCGTAGTAGGCGGTGGCGTGAGCGGTCGGCACTGCGGCTGCCCGGTCGTCGGGAAGTCCGGCGGGCAGCGTCACGGCAAGGCGTGCGTCGCAGGTGATGAAGGTGCCCCAGCAGCCATCGCCGCACAAACCGGCGACGTGATCGCCGACCGCGTGATCCGTGACGCCTGGCCCGACCGCGGTCACCACGCCCGAGAAGTCGCTGCCGAGTTCGGGCATCCGGCCCTCGAAGGGATAGCGGCCGAAGGCGACTAGCACGTCGGCGAAGTTGATGTTGGAGGCGCCGACCGCAACCTCGATCTGCCCGGGCCCTGGCGCGATCCTCTCGCATGCCACCATTTCCAGGGTCTGTAGATCACCCGGCGTGCGGATCTGCAGACGCATGCCGTCCCGTTCGTGGTGAGCGACGACGGTTCGCCGCTCGTCCGGGCGCAACGGAGTCGGCGACAGCCGCGCGACGTACCACTGCCCGTTGCGCCAGGCGGTCTCGTCCTCCTCCGATCCGCCAACGAGTTGCCGCGCCAGCGCGCCGGAATCATCGGCGTCGTCCACGTCGATCTGGGTGGCGCGCAACCCTGGATGCTCCGTGCCGATCACCCTCATCACACCGCGCAGCCCTGCCTGCTCCAGATTGCCGACGTCGCCGGGCAGCACGGTCTGGGCGTTGCGCGTCACGACGTAGAGCCTTGGGAGTTCGCCGGGAAGCTCGGGCAATTCGCGGGCGATGCGGATCAGATGCTCCACCTGCTCGCGGCCGACCACCGCGGACCGGTCGTCGGGCGGCGTGCCGCAGGGTCCGGTGAGGATCACCACCCCGGTGACTCCGCCGACGCGGAGGTGGTCGCGGAGCTCGTTAGCGTGCGAGGCGTGCTCGGCGTGCGGTGGCCAGGACATCGTGATGCACTGTGCCGCAGCATCATTCATAGCCGCGCCCAGTGCACGAGAGGCGCCGTCGGGGGCGGTGCCGATCAGCAACCAACGTCCGGCGTCGGCCAGTGGTGACCCGGGTAGATCCCGCGGCGACCATTCGATGGTCAAGAGCCGGGAGGCCATCACCCGGTCGTCGTGGCCGCTCTCGGACGCTGCCATGCCCAATCGCAGCCCGTGGACGCTGAGCAGGACCGCCCCGTGCTCGTCGAGCAGGTCCAGATCGGACTCCACCCCGGAGTGATCGGCCTTCGTCACCCGGGTGTGGCAGTAACGGGCGGTGCGGGCGGGGCCGTAGGAGCGAAGTCGGCGAATGCCCAGCGGCAATGCCAGCACGTCCTTGCCGAGTGCCTGGACCCTGGGGTGGGCCGCCACCGACTGGAAGCAGGCATCCAGCAGCGCGGGGTGCACGCCGTAGGCGTCCTGATGTGAGCGGATCTGGCCGGGTAGTGCGACGTCGGCCACCACGGTGGGGGTGTCGAGTTCGTCGGCGTGGACCGCGGTGAGGCCGCTGAATGCCGGGCCGTACTGGACGCCACGCCGGTCCAGGCGCATGCGCACCTCGGCCCCGTCCTCGCGCCTCGGATGCGCGGCCAGGAGCGCGGGCACATCCCGAGCGGAGGGCTGCTCGTCCTCGGCAGCGTGCAGGACTGCAGTGGCCTGCCTTGCGTGTTCGCCGTCCTGAGTGGTCTGGACGGCGAATTCGAGGACGCCCGGGGATGACGACTCCGCCGAGGCGCCGACCATGGTCTGCTCGTCCAGCAGGAGTGCGTGTTCGAAGCGGATGTCGCGGACCTCGGATGAGGCTCCGAGGACGGCGCGCGCGGCCGCCAGCGCCATCTCGCAGTAGGCCGCCGCGGGAAGTACGGCCACGTTGCGGATCCGGTGACCGTCCAGCCAGGGGTGGGCGGCCGTGCCCACCTCGCCCTGCCAGACGTGGTGCTCCGGTTCCTCCGGCAAGCGCACGTGCGCGCCGAGCAAGGGGTGCACGGACACGGTGCGACCACCGTGTGTCCGGGAGTCCTCGCCCTGGCGACTCAGCAGCAGTCGACGGTGCGTCCACGTCGGTAGCGGTGCGTCCACCAGTCGCCCGCTGGGGTACAGCACGCTGAAGTCCACTGCGGCGCCGGCCTCGTGCACGTCCAGCACCAGGCCGCGCAGCCCGTGTGGCAAGGCCTGTTCGCGGCGCATGGCGGCCAGCGCGGCCATCGGCATGTCGAGACCACGCGCGGTCTGCTCCGCCGCGTGGGTGAGCAGTGGGTGGGGCGCCAACTCCACGAAGACCCGGTAACCATCCTCCAGCGCGGCCTGTACCGCGGGGGCGAACCGGACCATGTGCCGCAGGTTGTCCGCCCAGTAGCCGGCATCGCAGACCGGTTGTTCGCGAGGGTCGTACAGGGTGGCCGAGTAGAACGGGGTCTCCGGTGTCATCGGCTGCAGGTCGGCCAGGACGTCGGTCAGCTCGTCGAGTATCGGATCGACCTGGGGGGAGTGGGATGCGACGTCGACGGCGATTTCGCGGGCCATGACGTCGCGCTGCTCCCAGGCCGCCACCAGGTCTCGCACGGTCTGGGCGTCACCGCCGATCACGGTCGACTGCGGCGAGGCCACGACGGCCACCACGACATCATTGACACTGTTGTTCAGCAGCTCTGAAAGCACCTGCCGCGCAGGCAATTCCACTGACGCCATGGCGCCGGCGCCGGCGATGCGGGACATCAGCCGCGAGCGTCGGCAAATGAGCCGGGTCCCGTCTTCGAGTGACAGGGCCCCGGCGACGACGGCCGCGGCGGCCTCGCCGAGGGAATGCCCGATGACCGCGCCGGGGTGCACCCCGTAGGAGCGCATGGTGGCCGCCAGCGCGACCTGCATGGTGAACAGCGTCGGCTGGATCCGGTCGATGCCGGTCACCATCTGCGGTGCGGTCATCGCCTCGACGACCGAGAACCCGGCCTCGCGGCGGATCAGTGGCTCGGCCGTCGCGACGGTGGCCGCGAACACCGGTTCGGTCGCCATCAGGTCGGCGCCCATCATGGCCCACTGCGAACCCTGTCCGGAGAACACCCACACCGGACCCCGATCGTCCTGACCGATCGCGGCCTGATGCGGAGCGTCGCCGTCGGCGATCTCGCGCAGCGCGGTGGCGAGTTCGGCCCGGGTGCTCGCCGCTGCGGTGGTGCGCACGGAGCGGTGCGCGCGCCGGCGCGCCAGAGTGTACGCCAGATCTGGCAGCGCCACGTCGTCGTGGGCAGCCACCCAGTCGGCCAGCCGGCCGGCGGTGCGGCGCAGTTCGTCGGCGGAACTGGACGACAGCGGGAAGAGCAGTGGCGTCGTCGCCATCGGTGCGGCGGGAAGTGTCTGTGCGCCAACGGCTTCGGCGGTCGGCGCCTGTTCCAGAATCGCATGCACGTTGGTACCGGAGAGTCCATAGGACGACGCCGCCGCCCGGCGGGGATGCCGGCCGTTGGTCGGCCACGGCGTGGTCTCTCGTGGCACGAACAGATTCGTGTCGATCCAGGCCATCTCGCGCGGTAGCTGGGTGAAGTGAAGATTCGGCGGGACCGTGCCGTGCTGCAGTGCCAGGACCGCCTTCATCAACCCCAACGTCCCTGCCGCGGACTGGGCGTGGCCGAAGTTGGTCTTCAACGAGGCCAGCGCGCAGGGACCCTCGATGCCGTAGACGGTGGCCAGGCTGGCGTATTCGATCGGGTCGCCCACCGGGGTGCCCGGCCCGTGCGCCTCGACCATGCCGATGGTCGCCGCGTCCACGCGTGCGGCGGCCAATGCCGCTCGATACACGGCGATTTGGGCCGTGACCGAGGGGGTGGCGATGTTCACGGTGTGGCCGTCCTGGTTGGCCGCCGTCCCGCGGATGACGGCCAGGATCCGATCGCCGTCGCGCAGCGCGTCCGGGACGCGCTTGAGCAGCACTACGCCACAGCCCTCGGAGGACACGAAGCCGTCCGCCGCGACGTCGAAGGAATGGCATCGTCCGGTCGGGGACAGCATCCCCTCGGCGGAACCCGCGACGAGTTTGCGTGGATCCAGGATGACGGCGGCGCCGCCGGCGAGGGCGAGGTCGCTCTCACCGTCGATCAAGCTGTGACAGGCCAGATGCACTGCGGTCAGGCCAGAGGAGCAGGCGGTGTCGACGGTCATCGCGGGGCCGTGGAGCCCCAGGGCGTACGCGATTCGTCCCGACGCCAGGCTGAAGCTGCTGCCGGTGAAGCCGTACGGCGCCTCCACGGCGTGTGCGTCGGCGGCCAGCAGTTGGTAGTCGCCGTGCGTCAAACCGACGAAGACGCCGGTCTGCGAGTCGGTCAACGTCTCCGGGGTGAGCCCGGCGTGCTCCATGGCTTCCCAGGACGTTTCCAGCAACAGCCGGTGCTGGGGGTCGATCGCGGTGGCCTCGCGTTCGTTGATCCCGAAGAACTCGAAGTCGAAACCGGCGACGTCGTCGAGGAATCCGCCCCACTTCGTCACCGACCGGCCGGGCACCCCCGGTTGCGGGTCGTAGTACTCGTCGGCGTCCCACCGATCGGGCGGAATCTCGGTGACGAAGTCGTCACCGCGTGACAACGCCTCCCATAGCCGCTCCGGAGAATCGATGCCGCCGGGAAGCCGGCAGGCCATGCCGATGACGGCGATGGACGTGACCGTTCCGGAGTGCGCCGCATCCTCGGCCGTCCGCATGTCGAGTGGTCGCTGCGGCGGCCACGGCGCGCCATTGCTCGCGCCATTGTCATAGCCCATCCGACCCCCCGGTCAGTCGGTCGTCGAGTCCTTCAGCCCTTGCTTCCGGCGAGCCGCTTGCGCAGGCTCCGCGGCCGGATGTCGCTCCAATGTCGTTCGACGTAGTCGAGGCATGCGGCGCGATCGGCGTCCGCGAGAACCACCCGCCAGCCGGCCGGCACGTCGGCGAACGCCGGCCACAGGCTGTGCTGCTGCTCATCGTTGACCAGGACCAGGAAGTTTGCACTCTCGTCGTCGAACGGATTGATGCTCATCGACACTCCATACCAAAGGTGAATTGACGCGAACGCTACTGCAGTCGAACCGGGTCGGTCAGAGGTTTCAAGAAATGAGTCGATTGTTCGCTGCATGGCAATCCGGTGTTGGGTTTGCCTCAAGATCGACTCATACCGTGATCTTGATCTATGCAGGTGAAAAGGTACCTGGTCGGACCCTCCGCCGGACCGGCAGGATCATCGGACAGCCGCTGTCGTCGGTTTGCGAAAACTGCATCGTCACGTCGAGTGACTCGACGGTTTCCGAGCTCCCCGCAAGCGTTCCGCTGTTCCGTCCCCGACCGCGCGTGGCAATCTCCCGGAAGGGGCGGGCGGCCGAGTCGCGGGCGCCGCGGCATGGTCGTCGAGGGTTCGCCAGCAGCTGTTCGGCGGTCACCTGACGTCGTCGAGCCGCGACCCGGTGACACCTGGGGGCCGGGTCGGGGACCGCCGAAGCCACCCCGGCCCGGACCGGCGACGATAGCCTGCTGCCATGGCACGGTCCTTCGACTTCTCGGTCGAGTCCACGGTCGGCGTCGAACAGATTCATGCGGCGTTCTCCGTGGAGGACTACTGGCTGGCGCGGATCGCGGCGTTCGGTGGCACCGGGCGGCTGGAGTCGTTTGCCGTCGGCGGGAACGGCTCGGTACGGGTGGTCATCGTCCAGGACCTGCGCAACGACTTGATGCCGGGATTCTTCGCGAAGCTCTATCCCCGCGACCTGGCCGTCGTGCAGGACGAAACCTGGACCCTGGTCGACAGTGCCTCGGTCCGCGGTGAGGTCAGCACGGCGGCGAGAGGAGCGCCGGGGTCTGGCTCGGGAACGCTGTTGATGGTGCCCGCCGCGGACGGCTCGGGACTGCACTGCACCGCGTCCGTTCGCGTCAAGGTGCCGTTCGTCGGCGGCAAGATCGAGAGCCTCGCCGGTCGCCAGATGGTCGAGGAGACTCCGGTGATGTTGCGCTTCACGGCGAAGTGGATCACCGAGAACGCGTGAGGCCGATCAAGGGCGCTACAGGGCCACGGTGCCGTACGAACCGAGAGCACCGATCAGCGTCCGCAACTGGTCGTCGGCCGAGCCCAACGTCTGATTGATCGCGGTGAGTCGGGCCGAGTAGTGGCCGACTGGGTACTCCGCCGTGACGCCGATGCCGCCGTGCAGCTGGATCGCCTCCTGGGCGATGTGGCGACCCGACCGGCTGACTTGGAGCTTGGCTCGGGCGGCGATGACAGGGTCGAGATTCCCGTCGGCGATCGACATCGCGGCGTAGAAGTTCATGCTGCGGGCCAGCTCGAGTGAGACGTACATGTCGGCAGCACGTTGGGTCAGGGCCTGGAACGTGCGCAAGGGAACGCCGAACTGCTTACGGCTGCCCAGATATTCGGTGGTGAGCCGCAATGCCTCCTCCATCGCGCCAACCGCTTCGGCACAGAGCGCCGACTGGTGGCGGATCAGTGCGTTCCGCAGATTGGTGGTGGCATCGCCGCCCGTACCGAGGGGCTGCGCCGGCACCGATCGAAGATCCACCTGGGCCGCGCGCTGCCCGTCGAACGTGCGGAATGCGCGCCGATCGACCGCGCCGGCCTCGACGATGAACAGGCCGACAGCGTCGTCGGTCCTCCCGTCGTCCCGGGCGGGCAGCGCCGCAGTGGTGACGAACACGTCGGCACAGTCGCCGGCGAGCACCGGGTTCTTCAGACCGGTGATCGTCCACGAATCACCTTGTCGTTCAGCGCGCGTGGCGACCCGCGTCACCGCACCGCGCATGCCCGGCTCTTGATGTGCCAGCGCCAGGAGCGTTCGTCCGTCGGCGACCGCGTCGAGTAGTTCCCGTTGCGCGTCGTCGCCGAGTTCGGCGATCAAACTTCCTGGGATCAACGCAGCCTGCGCGACCGGCTCGGGCGCCAGTCGCCGTCCGAGCTCGGTGAGCACCACCATCGTCTCGATCTGGCCGGCCTCCTGCGGGTCGAAGCCGAGTCCCAGGATTCCGATGTCGGCCAGCTGTTTCCAGACCTCGCGGCTCCATCCCAGCTCGGATTCGACGACCTTGGAACGGGTCTCGACGTCGTAGTTGCGCGTCAGCGCCTCGCGGGTGATGTCGCGCAGGAGGTTCTGCTCGTCGGTCAGGTCGAAGTCCATGGCGTCCTCACAGTCCGAGAATCGTCGAGGCGATGATGTTGCGTTGCACTTCGTTCGTGCCGCCGTAGATGGAGGTCTTGCGGTAGTTGAGGTATTTCGGCCCCGCGAGCTGAGCCCACCTCGGCGAGTCGATGTCGCTGCCTGCCGCGACCGGCAACGAGTCGGGCCCTGCGACGTCGACCGACAGCTCGGTGACCATCTGCTGCAACTGACTGCCCTTCAGCTTGAGGATGGAGGACGCGGGATTGGGCTTGCCGTCCGCCTCGGAGCGACTGACCCGCAACTGCGTCAGCTCGAGGGCCAGGAGTTCGTTCTCGGTTTCGGCGACCCGGGCGGCGAAGAGCGGGTCGTCGAGCAGCGTTCCGCGGTCGGTCGGCGTGCTCGCGGCCCGTTCCTTGACCTGGGACAACCACACCTTCGTGGTGCCGATGCGCGCGATGCCGGTGCGTTCGTTGCTCAGCAGGAACTTGGCGTACGTCCAGCCGCCGTTCTCCTCGCCGACGAGTTGATCGGCCGGGATCCGGACGTCATCGAAGAAGACCTCGTTGACCTCGTATCCGCCGTCGATCAGCTTGATCGGACGCAGCGTGATGCCCGGCGTCGACATCTCGGCGAGCAGGAAGGAGATGCCCGCCTGTCGTTTCGGCGCGTTCGGGTCCGTGCGGGCCAGCAGGAAGATCCAGTCCGCATACTGACCCAGCGTGGTCCACGTCTTCTGTCCGTTGACCACGTAGGAGTCGCCGTCGCGGACCGCGGTGGTGCGTATCGACGCCAGATCCGAGCCCGCCTCCGGTTCCGAGAACCCCTGGCACCACCAGATGTCGAGGTTGGCGGTCGGCGGCAGGAACCGTTCCTTGAGCTGCGGTGAACCGAACCGCGCGATGACGGGGCCAACCATGCTGGCGTTGAACGCCAGCGGTTCCGGGACGCAGGCCAACCGCATCTCGTCCGACCAGATCTGGCGCTGCAGGGGCGACCAGTCCTGGCCGCCCCATTCCACGGGCCAGTTGGGCACGGCCACGCCGCGCTCGTTCATGATCCGCTGCGCGGTGACCACGTCGTCGGGGTAGCGCGGCTCGCCATCACGGACACGTTGGCGGACGTCCGCCGGGATCGCCGTGGTGAAGAAGTCCCGCAGTTCGTCACGGAATGCGGCTTCTTCGTCGCTGAACGCCAACTTCATTGTCGAACCTCCGATTCATCTCCCGCGGCGCGCAGGCCGGTACCGGGAGTATCCGATACCAGTGAAGTTACCGCGTGGCCCGATCGGGTCGAGGCCGACCGGCAGTTGCGCGCGGCGCCTTGCCCGCAAACGCCCGCAGTGACAACCTGAATCCGACTGAATCCGACCTTCGACCTCGGGAGGCGTCATGTCACGTCGCGCGATGACGGTGCCGCTCGCGGTCCTGGCGCTGACGCTGGCGGGGTGCGGTGCGAAGACCGAGGTGACGCCGACGCCCACCGCCGCCGGACCCTGCGAGATCGTCTCGGCGGGCACCGATTCGTCCCCTGAAGAGGCGGCCGGGTCCGGCGACCCGTCCGGCCCCGAGGTCGCGACCGGGTACCGCACGGACATGACCGCGGTGCGCACCGCGCGCTACGGCGTCGTCACCGCCAACCCGTTGGCCACCCGGGCGGCCTGCGACGTACTGCGCGACGGTGGTACCGCGGCCGACGCGCTCGTCACCGCACAGGCGGTGCTGGGTCTGGTGGAGCCGCAGTCCTCCGGAGTCGGGGGAGGTGGATTCCTGCTGTACTACGACGCGGCATCCGGCGAGGTCGAGGCGTACGACGGACGCGAAACGGCGCCTGCCGCAGCCACCGAGAACTACCTGCGCTGGATCGACGACGTCGACCGCACCGAACCGAGACCCGATGCGCGCGCCTCCGGGCGATCCATCGGAGTGCCGGGGGTGGTGCGGATGCTGCAGGACGTGCACGACGAACACGGCAAGAGCCCGTGGCGTGACCTGTTCGCTCCCGCTGTCACCATGGCCGACAACGGTTTTCCGATCAGCCCGCGACTGGCCAGTGCGATCGCCGCGTCCGCAGCCGACCTCGCGGTCGACCCGGACGCTTCGGCCTACTTCCTCAACGCCGACGGCACTCCGAAGACCGCAGGCACGACGCTGACCAATCCGGCCTACGCGAAGACCTTGGGGGTCATCGCCACCGATGGTGCACGGGGCTTCTACGGCGGAGACATCGCCGAGGCGATCGTCGCGGCCGCCTCGGACACCTCCGGTGACCGGACGCCCGGCCTGCTGACACTGGAGGACATCGCCGGTTACGCCGCGAAGAAGCGCGAAGCGCTGTGCACCCCGTATCGGGGACGGGAGATCTGTGGTATGCCGCCGCCGTCGTCGGGCGGCATCGCCGTGGCCTCGGCGTTGGGGATCCTCGAACACTTCCCGATGAACGAGTACGCCCCCGCGGACGTCGACCTCAACGGTGGCAAGCCTTCGGTGATGGGCGTCCACCTGATCTCCGAAGCCGAGCGTCTGGCCTACGCCGACCGGGACCAGTACGTCGCCGACACCGACTTCGTGCCGCTTCCGGGCGGGACTCCGCAGACGCTGCTCAACAGTGGTTACCTGGCCGGGCGCGCCGCCCTCATCTCCGAGCAGCACACCATGGGCAAGGCCGAGCCCGGTGCCTTCGGGCCGCCGGCCACTGCGGCGCCGCCGGTCCAGGAGCACGGCACCAGCCACATCAGCGTAGTCGACGCGCAGGGCAACGCTGCCTCGTTCACCACCACGGTGGAATCGGCGTTCGGTTCCTTCCACATGGTCGACGGCTTCATCCTGAACAACCAACTGACCGACTTCTCGGCGGAACCCTCGGGGCCAGACGGCATTCCGCTGGCCAATCGGGTGGCGCCCGGGAAGCGTCCGCGCAGCTCGATGGCGCCCACGTTGGTGTTCGACCGGTCCGCTACGGGCCGCGGCCCGCTGTACGCGGTGCTCGGCTCCCCTGGCGGCTCCGTCATCATCCAGTTCGTCGTCAAGACCCTGGTCGGGATGCTGGATTGGGGGTTGGATCCGCAACAAGCCGTGTCGATGGTGGACTTCGGCGCCGCCAACTCGCCGAAGACCAATGTCGGTGGCGAGCATCCCGCCATCGACACCGCCGACGACGGCGCGCACGACGCGCTGGTCCAGGGTCTGCGCGCGCTCGGGCACGACGTCGACCTGGCTGCCCAGTCCAGCGGGTTGTCGGCGATCGTCCGCGGTGCTCCCGGCTGGGTCGGCGGTGCCGACCCGCGCCGTGAGGGAGTGGTGATGGGCGACTCGACCTGAGTCCGATCCGGGCGTCGACCGTAGCGCCGCGTGGCTGGCCTGACCGCAATACAGTGTTTGCGACAGGGGGACCCGCTGGATGACCGGGAGCTGAGCGTGACGGCGTTGGTCAGACGGTGGTGGCTGCAACCGGGTCACTACGACTGGTTCAGCGGATACCTTCACGCCCGCGGCATGAGTGGCGCCATCCGCACCATGATGGCGGGCATCTCCGGATCGCTGGCGCTGTGCCTGGTGGCACTGCTGATGAGCGTGGACGGTCCGCACGGTGCGGTTCAGGTGGTGATGACGTGGACGGCGTTCGCCGGTGGGGTGGCCGGGATGCTGCTGTGGGCGGCGCGGTGGCCGACACACGCCCAGTCGGTGAAGTTCGCGTTGGTGACGAGCACCTCGATTGCCTTGGCGTGCCTGGCTCATCCCGAACCCATGGCCGCCCTCATCGGCTGCATCGCCTTCGCCACGACGGGTGCCTACGTGGCGTTCTTCCACACCTCGAAGTACGTCTTCTACAACTTCACGGTCGCGGCAGCCGTTGCCGTCATCGCCGCCGTCGAGCTGGCGGCACGCGGACATCCGGCGCTCGCCGGAGTCGACCTGTTCCTGGTCCTGCAGGTCAACATCGCATTACCGCTCGCCATCCAGATCCTGATCCGTGCGTTGGGCAACGACCTCGTGCACGCCGATCTGGACCCGCTCACCGGCTTGTGCAACCGGCGGGCCTTCCAACACCAGACGTTGGGCCTCGTCATGGCCCGACCCGTCCCGGACATGTTCCTGCTGATCGCGGTGATCGATCTCGACGACTTCAAGGCGCTCAACGATCGGGATGGTCACTCCGCGGGTGACCGGGCGCTCGTCGAGGTGGCGAACGCCCTGCGGGCGAGCACGCACGACACGGCGGTCATCGCGCGCAGCGGCGGAGAGGAATTCACGGTCGCCGACACGTCGCACGCCGGCGACGCGATGCCGTTGGCCCAACGGATCTGCGAGCACATCGCAGGGCTCCCCGTCGGCGTGACGGCCAGCGTCGGTACCGCCGTCGCACGGCTCGGCGGCGTGCACGACGGTCAATTCCAACCGCTCGTCGACTATCTCGTCAGCGCTGCCGACAAGGCGATGTACCGCGCCAAGCGCAGCGGTGGCAACCGGTTCGTCGATCAGGGTCGCGACGACTGAAGGCCGGCACCGCGCGGCTCAGTCCTGGTGCGGCAGCGGCTCCGGACGCGCCCGACCGCCGACGGAGAACGTCATCCTGCGCAGCACCCCGTCGCGAAGCACGATCGAGTGCGCCAGCACGGCGCACACGTGTGCCGCCACCACGACGACGAGGAGATAGGCCAGGACCGAATGGGTCTCGCGCAGAACGGAGTACACGTCGATGTCGAACGGCGCGATGCGGGGCAGACGGAGCACTCCGAACACCGGCACCGGCTTGCCGGTCGCCGAGACCATCGCCCACCCGACCAATGGCTGAGCGAGCATCAACGCATACAGGGCCCGTTCGCTCCAGATCACCACCCGTCCTTCGAGACGGCCGATGGTCGACGGCCACGCGGGCGGGTGGTGCCTGACGCGGTTCAGGATGCGCAACACGACGACCACCAGGACGAGGATGCCGATCGACATGTGGATCATCCGCAGCACCGAATAGCCGGCGAGCCAGGTCACCATGGTGAACCCGATCAGCAACGCGGCGAAGATCAACACTGCGGTGAGCCAGTGGAACGTCCGGCTGGCGGCGGTGAACTTCTTCTCGGGCGCCACCGTGACGGTCGGGTCTTCGGTGTGCGCGCTCATGCCTGCACCGCACTGACGTCGACGGCGGGCGTGGCGCCGGTCTCACCTGCGCGCGCCCGGTAGGACGCCGCATAAACGGCGGATCGTGGACTCAGCAGCGGGTCGTCGGATGGCTCGATGCCGGGGGGCAGCACCGTCGGATCGAAGTTGATGTCGCGCGCATTTCCCTGATGCTCGGTCTCGACGGACGTCAGGGTCAACGTGCCTGCGTCGACGGTGCGGCGGTCGGCGGGCCAGGGGAGGGTGGCGTCGTTCAGCGGATCGGAGGATTCGGCGACGGTCAGCATCAGCTTCCATTGCACCGGGGCGGAACGGATCTGACGGACGAGCGCGTAGAAGAGCGCATTTGGCCCCGACGCCGGCGCACTCGGCAGAGGTGAGACGGGCACGAAGGACCATCGGACCGGTGTCCGCGCACCTGAGTCGGTGGTCAAGAAGAACGTGTTGAGACTGTGGAAGGTGCTGTCCGTGAAACCGGACGACGGCGGACTCTGGCTGATGATCTTCATGGCCTTGGCGGTCTCCGGGTGCGCGCTCAAAAATGCCGCCATGGCCTTCGGGTCGGGTTTGCCGGTAGCGGGGGAGGGCTTCGAGGCGAGCAGTCGGTCGTAGAATCCCTGGGCTGAATTGTCCGGAAAGACGGGGAGATTCAGCATGGCGGTGCGCCACTGCGAACCGCCGGGAAAGTCGAACGCCAGCCCGAGTCCGCGCGCCGTGGCGGCCGCATCGGCTGCGTGGGAGTTGCCGCCGGCCAGCGAGAAGCGGCCGACCACCGGGGCGCGCCCCGGTGCAAAGACGACGGCGCTGGACAGTTCGCGACCGTTCCCGTTGCCCTCGAAGTACCCGGAGACGGCGACACCCTTGGCGTGGTTGCGCCGAAACCCCGGTTGCCTGCCGCTGACCCATTCGAAGGCCTTGATGAACGTGTCGGGCGTCAGCCGGTGGGCGGTGTCGAGCCAGCCGCCCGCGTAGGCGACGGCACCGAGGTCGACGGCCAGAAATCCGCCGATCGCGGCGGCTCCGAGCAGGACGTTGCGTCGGCTCAGGGGGACGCCGCCCCACGTCGGCGGCTTCTTCGGCGATGGCGGCACAGGTGTCTTCCTCCCAGAACCGACCGCCCGGAACCGGAGCGATCGCCGCAACCATACTGTCGCTACCTGGGAACCCGCTCGTGGTGCTCACGCGGCCATCGGTGCTGTTGAAAGTCGGTTTTCGGGGTAATCGGCAGGGGGCCGAGACCGTCCGCGAGGCGGGCCGGCGAGCCGATTGACGCGTGCGCGGACACCTCGCACCCGAACCGCGGAGACGCCGATGATGGAGTGGCTCGACGAACTACAGCGTCGTAATCGGGTGGTCGGTTTCGTTCTGGCGGTCGTCTACAAGTACGTCGACGATCAGGGCAGCTATCTCGCCGCCCTGATCACCTACTACGCCTTCGTGTCGCTGTTTCCCGCCCTGCTGCTGTTGACGACCGTGCTGGGCGTGGTCCTGGTGGGACGACCAGGCCTGCAAGAGCAGGTGCTGCAGTCGGCGGTGGCGCAATTCCCGGTGATCGGCGGTCAGCTGGGACAGCCGCAAGGGTTGAGCGGCGGGACGGTCGGCGTGGTCATCGGCATCGTCGGCGCGGTGTACGGCGGTCTCGGTGTCGGTCAGGCGGTGCAGAACGGCATGGACACGTTGTGGGCGGTGCCACGCAACGAGCGGCCCGACCCGCTGCGGTCGCGCCTTCGAAGCCTGCTGTTGCTGCTGCTCCTGGGCGGCGGTCTGATCGGCTCCACCGTGATCTCCGCGCTGGGGCGTGCGTCCGAGTCGTTCGGCTTCGTCGGCCGGGCGGTCATCGTGGTGGTGGCGGTGTTGATCAACTCGGTCGTGGCCGTCGTCGCCTTCCGGGTTGCCACCGCCCGGGACGTGACGTATCGCCAGATCGCGCCCGGCGCCGTGGCGGCGGCCGTGCTGTGGCAGTTGCTGCAGTGGTTCGGCTCCGTCTACGTGACCCACGTCGTCAAGACCGCCAGCGCCACCAACGGGGTGTTCGCCTTGGTGCTCGGCCTGCTGGCGTTCCTGTACCTGATCTCGACGACCCTGTTGTTGTGCGCCACGGCCAACGTGGTCGCCGTCGACCACCTCTACCCGCGCGCCCTGCTGACGCAGTTCACCGACGACGTCGAACTGACCGGTGGTGACCGCCGAACCTACATCGGCCAGGCTAAGGCCCAGCGGGCCAAGAGCTTTCAGAACATCGACGTGACGTTCGACGGTCCCCGGGACGCCGCCGAGGACACCGGGGCGTAGTGCCGCCGAGGCAGTAGCCACGGCGGTCGAGGAAACATCTCGTTGACGGTGGATGCTGTCTCGACGAGATTAGGTAGTCCACTAATGATTAGTGTACTATGTAAATATGGCCACGCAGATCGATCCACTCGCCCTCGAACAGCAAGTGTGCTTTGCGCTCGCGGTGACCAACCGGGCCGTGCTCGCGGTGTACCGTCCGCTGCTCGAGCCCCTTGGCCTGACCCATCCGCAGTACCTGGTGATGCTGGCGCTGTGGGACAACGAGAAGTCGGGCGGCCCGGCGTTGTCCGTCAAGCAGATTGCCGCGGCGCTACAGCTCGATTCGGCCACGCTGTCTCCGATGCTCAAACGCCTCGACGCGCTCGGGCTGATCACCCGCACCCGCAGTCTCGCCGACGAACGTGCCACCGAGGTGGCCCTGACCGCCGGGGGAACGGCCCTGCGCCGGCGCGCGTTGGAGATCCCGCCCGCCGTCGTGGCGAGGCTCGGCGTCGACATGGCCGAACTCACGCAGCTTCACGAGGTGCTGACGCGCATCAACACCGCCGCGCTCGCCGCAGGTGCCCTCGCGAACTGATCCGACGAAACCCGAAGGAAGTCATCGTGTCCACTACCCGACCCACCCCGTTGCAGTACGTCGCCTACTCGTACGGGCGTCGCCTGCCCGACGCCATGAAGACGTGGGTGGCGCATGACCTGGCCGATCGAGGAGCCGTCCGCCGCCACATGATCCGCATGGCGATTCCGCCGCTGTTCGTGCTGGTGCCGTTCTGGCTGCTTCCCGCATCGCTGTACGTGCACCTCGAGATGACCGCCCCCATCTACGTCTGGTCGTTGCTGATCTCGCTCGCCCTCAACAAGGTGTGGCGCCGTTACCGATTGGCCCAGCACGACCTGGATCCGAATCTGGTCGACGTCATGAGGCGCCGCCGGGACGCCCGGCTGCACGAGGCCTATGTCGAGCGTTACGGCCCGCGGCCGGAGGCGGCCAGGTTCCAGGCGAACAGCAGTCCGTTCTGATCATCCGCCGGTCCGGGGCCGGCCGGCATGGGGCAGCATCACCAACTCACCTTCGAGACACCGGGAAGCTCACCTCGGTGCGCCTCCGGTGACGGCGGCCGCCGGATGACCTCCTTGAGTTCGGCCCGGCGTTCGGCATGACGGGCGACCAGGAGTTTGCGGCGTTCGTTCTTGACGATCTTCGACTTCTTGGCCACGTTCAGTGTTCTTCGCGGAACAGAACGTGACGCCGGATCACCGGGTCGTACTTCCTGAGCTGCAGTCGGTCGGGGTCGTTGCGTCGGTTCTTGCACGTGACGTAGGTGAAGCCGGTCCCAGCGGTCGAACGGAGCTTCACGGTCGGCCGAATATCGGTGCGCGACATCAGATCTTCACTCCCTGGCGGTGCAGTCGGGCGATGACGGCGTCGATGCCGTCGCGGTCGATCACCGTGATGCCCTTGGCGCTGACCCGAAGGGTGATGCGGCGTCCCCGCGACGGCACGTAGTAGGTCTTGACCTGGATGTTCGGATCCCACCGGCGTCGGCTCCGCCGGTGCGAGTGCGACACGGAATTACCGAATCCTGGTGTGCATCCTGTGACTTGGCAGTTTTTGGACACGAATCCTCCTTGAACTGTGACGTGACAATCGTTTTCGACAAGCGCCGGTTCGGACTGTATCGTGAAAACGACCTAGATGAAAATGGTTGTCGATAAGGGAGCATGATGCGAACCCCGGTTGTTCTCGTGACGGGTCAGGGCGACACCGACGGAATCGCCATGACCATGCTGGCCTCCTCCGGCACGGTCGTCGTCCGACACGAATTCGACGGGCAGGTGGTGCGGCGTTCGGTGACGTCGATGCACGACGGTGTCGAGTCGATGGCGGAGATGCCGTTGGAACTCGCCCACGGGTGCATTTCGTGCACCATGCGCGACGACCTGCTCGTGCTGCTGCGTCGGCTACACCTCCGTGGGGACGCCCGTAGAATCGTGGTGCTCGTCCCGCCATGGTTGGAACCGGAGCCGATCTGTCGGGCGATCAACGACGTTCGAGTACGCGTCGGTCCGGGCTTCGTCGACGGGCCGGCGTCGCGCGACGTCGCGATCGAGGCGGTCCTGACCGGAATCGACTCCGCGCACTGGCTGGCTCACGCGCTCGGCGACGACGAACTCGACGATCAGCGCACCGTCGCACAGGTCGTCGTGGGGCAGGCCGAGTTCGCCGACGCCCTGGTGCTCACCGAGCCCGACCGTCGCACCATCGCCGTGCTGCGACGGCTCGCGCCACGGTCGCGGATCACCGTAGGCCGCGACCGCATCGAGATGTCGCTGCAACACCTGGAAGCGGATGCCAGGCGCGGCAGTAGGACGGATCCACACGATCCCCTCCTCGCCGGCGAACCGCCACTGGCGGCCGACGGAGACGTCGAGTTGATCGAGTTCGGCGCGCGACGTCCCTTCCACCCCGAGCGCCTTCACGCTGCGATGGGCGTGTTGCTGGACGGCGTGGTTCGTGCCCGCGGAAGGCTCTGGCTCGCAAGTCAACCCGACTTCGTTGTGTGGCTGGAGTCGGCTGGTGGCGGGCTGCGGGTGGTCAACGCGGGCAAGTGGCTGACGGCCATGGACCCCACCGAGATCGCGATCGTTCCGCCGGAACGCGGTGCCATGGCCGGCCTCGCCTGGCACGACCAATTCGGTGACCGGCACGTATCGCTGACCATCCTTGCCTGCGGTGCAGATCCGGCGGTCCTCACCGCTGCACTGCGGGGCGCGTTGCTGACCGACGAGGAACTCGCCAGAGCAGACGAATGGCCCAGCTACCACGACGCGTTCGGCGATTGGCACGAGGATCCCTGCGACGAAATCCTTCATGGCGCTGAGGAGAGCTTCGTGCGCGGTCACTGCGAAGGCGAGAACGAATGACGGACGGCAGCGTCGGTGATCGATCGTGACCCGGTCGCAGCGGGCGACGAGCCGCCCCTTCGCCGTCGCACTGTGCACCGCCTGCGACGCCCGCGGCTCCGGGCTGTTGGCGGAGCTCCGGGCGACGGTTCGCCAGTGCCGGCACGGTGTCCTGGTAAGCACGGCGTGCATGCTCGGTCCGCTGACGTGCCGGTCACGCCCACATGGCCCCGGTGCGATGATTTTGCTTCAACCCTGTGCGAACGACCGCACACCGACCGGTCCGACCAGGTGGATCGGTCCCATCAGGGACGTCGCCGACGTCACCGAGTTCTGTGCGTGGCTCGAGCTGGGCCAGTGGGACTACGGCCTCCTGCCGGCCCGCCTTCGGGCGGACCCGGCGGGCTCGGGCGCTGCGGTTCGGCTCAATTGACCTACCCCGGGCCTGGGGATACCCTTCCCTTCTGACCGTAGGCGCGGATGCATAATCAGCATTGCGCCGTCTTCGCGGTTATCAATCAGAATTGGTGCCGCAGCTGCGGAGACGAGGATCGGGGTGTCGTGGCATGCAGCCCATACGAATCAGGGACGCGGCCGTCCTGCTCGGCGTCAGTGACGACACGGTGCGACGCTGGATCGACGGTGGCGCCCTGGCCGCCTCGAAGGACGACGGAGGTCGCATGGTCATCGCCGGCGACGTCCTGGCGGAGTTCGCCCGCGAACATGCGACACCGCCACCGGATCCCGTCGGAATCACCAGCTCCGCCCGCAACCGGTTCGTCGGATTGGTCACCAGGGTGACGGCCGATCAGGTGATGGCCGAAGTCCAGATGCAGTGCGGACCGTTCACGGTCGTCTCGCTGATGAGTAGCGCATCCGCCAAGGAACTCGGGCTTCAGACGGGTTCGGTGGCCGTGGCGGTGGTCAAGGCGACGACCGTCATCGTCGAGACGCCAGGAGGATCGTCGTGAGAGCGCGCGTCCTCGTCGCCGTGACGGCCTCGTGCGCCGTGACGCTCGTCGCGGGTTGTTCGTCGTCACCGACCGGCGGTGCGTCGAGCACCTCGGCGGCCGCGTCGTCGTCGAGCATCACCGGTGACGTCACGGTGTTCGCCGCGGCATCGCTCACGTCGACGTTCACCGAGTTGGGGAAGCAGTTCGAGAAGGACAACCCGGGCGCCACCGTCACGTTCAGCTTCGCGGGATCCGCCGATCTGGTCACGCAGTTGACCCAGGGGGCGCCGGCCGACGTCTTCGCCTCGGCCGACACGAAAAACATGGTGAAGGCGACCGACGCCGGTCTGGTCACCGGTGAACCAGTCAACTTCGCCAGCAACACGCTGACCATCGTGACGCCGCCGGGCAACCCCAGGCACATCACCTCCTTCGCCGACCTGGCCAAGCCGGGAACGCAGGTGGTGGTGTGCGCGGCGCAAGTTCCATGCGGCTCGGCGACGGAGAAGGTCGAGCAGGCGACCGGCGTCACGTTGGCGCCGGTGAGCGAGGAGACTGCGGTCACCGACGTCCTTGGGAAGATCATCTCCGGGCAGGCCGACGCGGGTCTGGTCTACGTCACCGACGCCGCTGGTGCCGGCGCCAAGGTGACTTCGGTGCCGTTTCCGGAGTCCAGTCGCGCCGTGAACACGTATCCGATCGCTCTGCTCAAGGCGTCCAAGAACAGCGCGGCCGCTCAGCGGTTCATCGACCTGGTCGCGGGCCCTGCGGGCCGGAAGGTGTTGGGCGCAGCCGGCTTTGCCTCACCCTAGCCTCACCCTGGCCCCGCCTTGGCGGATGTCGAGCAACTCCTCGTGGAATCCGCCGAACTGGCGCGTCCGGTCGACGAGATGCACCTCGAGAATCCAGTGGCACACCTGGCCGGCCCGGTCCAGTCGGCGCATCGGTCGGTCGGACCCGGGCGCCACGTAGGACTCGATGTCGTCGCCGTCTATTGCTTCGTGCGGGAACTCGCCGACCAGATGCCCGGCGATGCTGCCGCCGAACTCCCAGCCGTACTGCTCGCTCAGCGCGACCATGTGGTCGAAGAGCCGTTCGCCCGTCACGTCGGGATTCTCGTCGAAGAAATCTCGGCCGGCCTGCCACACCGTGGGCAGGTCGTCGCGCAGTCGGTGCTTGACCGGATCGTCGCCAAGCACGAACGTGCGACCGAAGTCCGCCTCCCAGCCCTCGAAGATCGGACCGAAGTCACAGAACACGACGTCGTCGTCGGCGATCACCCGGTCGGGTGGATTCTTGCGGTACGGCTCCAAGGTGTTCGGGCCGGCCCGGACGATGCGCTTGTGCCAGTGGCGGTCCACGTCGAACGACTCCGCTGCCAGGTCCCGGATGGCGTCGCTGGCCTCGCGCTCCGTCACGCCAGGGACGACGAGCCCGCGCTTCTCCACGTCGGCGAACAACTGCGCTGCCTTGTCCTGCGCGTCGAGCAGCCGCGCGACGCGTGTCCCTTCGTCTTCGGTGCGCTCAACCACTCGTAGAGGCTAACCGCCGGGACGGTTGCCGTGGGCGGCCGGATTCATGCCGCGAGGACGGCCAGCGTCGGATCGGTTCTCGGAATGGTCGTCGGCGTCGTCGAGGGGATCACCACCGGCCCGTCCAGCGGCCGGCGGGCGGGCGCCTGCCCGATCACGACACCTCGCGCGGTGCCGCGTGCGGTGGGAATCTCGATGGTCGAGCCGGGAACCAGGCCGTCGCCGATGCCGGTGTCTCCGTTGAACCATTGCGTCAGCCACGTCGCGGACAACGTGTCGACGGCGGGCGGGTTCTGCGGCTGGGGGATGCCGGCGACGAGGTAGGCGACGAACTGGATGAGGGGATTGCCGCCCTGCATCGAGTCCATGTGCACGCCGCCGTCGAGCACGACGCCGTTGAAGCGGTTCGGCCGGGCCGCCGCCAGGTCGTCGTTCACCGTGCTCGTCGAGTTGAAGAGATTGCGGGGTGCCCCGATCTCGCGGACCGGGATGTAGTGGCCGCCCTTCGAGGTTGCGTAGGCGTCGAGCTTGCCCAACGCCGTGGGCAGGGTGTCGCCGTTCGGCACCCCGTCGAGCAGGATGACGCCGACCAGATCGTCGGCGGCGGACTTGCCGTTGGCGTCGCGCTCGTCGACCAGGAAGCCCGCCGCGCCGGAAACCAGGTTGGCGCCCAACGAGTGGCCGGCCAGGGCGAACTGCTGCGGCAACCGTGCCGTCGTCGGGTCGAGGCCGTACCGGGTGGCGTATCCGGCGTCGATCGCGCTGGCGGTGAGCGCCGTCCGGTCGCCGACGAACAGATCTGCAATCGATTTGGACATGCCGGTGCCACCGAGCCAGTTGTCGTCGCCGGCGAACGGGTTGGATGACAACGTCGGTGTCACGACGACGCTGTGCGTCTGGTCGGCCAGTCGTGCCGCGGTGTAGCTGTACATCGGCCCCAGTGCGAAGAAACCGTGTTGCAGAAGGACCATGTTGCTCGGCGGCTCGTCACCGGCAGGGTAGTACCAATTGGCCGCCACCCGTTGGCCGTTGGTCAATTGGACCGTGGAACTGCGGACCGTGACGGTGCTGCCCGGTGGCACCACCGGTGGGCCGGTCACCAGGGCCTCGACGGCTTGCAGCGTGTTGAAGACGAGTGACCCGACCGCGTTGATCACCCCCTGGATGACACCCGCCGCGGTGGGCGGCGTCGCCGCGACGGTGGCCGTGGGGGCGACGGCGCGGGCGTCGACGTGCCTCGCGATGGGGCTCGCGATGGGCTCCGTGACGTCGGTGCCGGAGCTCGTGCTCGTGACCGTGCTCGTGAACGCCGCCTCGTTCGCCGCCGGCTCGCCGACGTCGGCAGCATCGGCTCTCACCGGCTTCGGCGGCTTCGTCACCTTCGGGGTCTTGGTGGTCTTCGAGGGCGACGACCGCAGGGTGACGGGAGTGCTCGACGCCCCGGCGCGGTGCCGGGGAATCGCGCCGCGATCCGGGTCTGAGGTGCCGCCCTGGGGATCCTCGCGGTGCCTGGGTGGTCGGTCCTTCGCCGAATCCGAGCCGGCAGCGCCGGGTTCGGCAGCACCGGACGCCGGAGTCGGCCGAGGCTTCCTGGGGCCAGGCGTTCGACTCTTGCCCTCGCTGCGATGGGCGGACGGCGGGGCATCTGATCCCGGCGACGCCGACGACGAGCTCCCGCCGGGGTCCGTGCCCGTGCCGGTGTCCGCACTCGCAGGAGCGGATCCCGAGAGCATGGCCGCCGAGACGCCTGCGGTGAGGACCCCGGCTCCCACCCACGCCGACAGTCGTTCCACGAGCGCCCCTCACGTCGACACCGGATCTTCCAACCGCTTCGATCCTGACAGGGTGCCGTCGGCCAAGGGCGGCTTTGACGGGAGTGTCAGTTGCTAGCTCTGGGTGATCCGTGCCGCCAGGGCGGCCAACTTGGTGTCCAGGGCCGTCGCGGCCGCCAGCAGCGGGGGGTTGGACTCGACGACCATGAGCGACGACGGCTGCACGTAGGTCAGGGCGCTGCGGCCTTCCGCCTCCTCGGTGATGAGGAGCTCCACCGGCGCGAACAGCCCGGCCGTGACGTCGTGGCGCAGCATCGTGATGGCAATCAGCGGATTGCCGATCACCACCCGCAGCGCCTTGCGATCGATGCCGGCCTTGGCGAGCCACGCGCCGTGGTTCCAGGACGTGAAGAACATGAAACCGCTCGGGCCGGCGTACTGCGCGATCTCCTGCTCGTAGGACGGCCAGTCCTCGAATCGGGCGGCGATGTCGTTGATCGGCACGGGCTGCTCACCCACGTCGTCGAGCAACGCCGCCACGACGTCATCGAAGGTCCTTGCGCTGTCGTACCGCAGCCGGACTCCCGCAAAGGGAATGACCCGAGGATCAGAGGTGGACATGGTGGTGGCCCTTTCAGTGACGTGCGTCGACGAGTTTAAGCGTCGAAGGGACGGATTCATTCCTGAGTCCACTGAACTGTACTCAGCGGTGAACGGGACGTCGGAGGTGCGTCCCTTCGTTAGGGTCGGGCCGTGCACCTCGTCGAATTGCAGTGGTTCGTCACCCTCGCCGAGACGGAACACGTCACCGACGCCGCGGCCGTGCTCGGCGTCAGTCAGCCGACCTTGTCACGCGCCTTGGCCCGCTTCGAGGAGCAGGCCGGAACGCCGTTGTTCGACCGGATCAATCGGCGGCTGCAACTCAATCCGTATGGGCAGATCATGCTCGAACATGCCAGACGCGGCCTCGCCGAGATGCGGTCCGCCACCGAGCGCATCGACGCGCTGCGCAATCCCGACAGCGGGCGGGTCCGACTCGCCTTCCTGCATTCGTTGGCGAGTTGGTATGTGCCCGAACAGCTTCGACGTTTTCGGCACCTGGTTCCAGGGATTGGCTTCGACCTGTTCCAGGGACCGGCGCACGAGATCACCGATCGGGTTCTCCACGGCCAGTCCGATCTGGCGATCACCGCACCGCATCCCGACGGACCCGGATTCGTCTGGCACCGCCTGTACGTCGAACGCCTGTGTCTGGCCGTTCCCCGCGGCCACCGACTGGCCGGCCGAACCCGGATCAGACTGTCCGCCGCGGCCGGTGAACCGTTCGTGGCCCTCGGTGAGCAGTCCGGGCTCCGGCAGCTCACCGACGCGCTGTGCGCAGAGGAGAACCTCGAGCCGGACATCGTCTTCGAGGCGACCGAGATACCGACCATGGAGGGGTTGGTCGGGGCGGGGTTCGGCGTTGCCGTGGTGCCCGTGCCCCGAGAGGGGAGCGAGACCAACGCAGTCCACGTCCCGCTGTCCAACGTCGGTGCCACCCGCGAGATCGGGCTGGTGTGGAGCCGCGAACGCCAGCTGTCGCCACCCGCTCACCGTTTCGTGAGTTTCCTGGTGAGCTCGTCGGGTGCTGCCGCGGGCCCCATCGGCGGTGATGTGTCTGACGCATGAGTATCGGTCACCCGATGCATTGGACACATCAGTTGCCAGTTCCTACCGTCTGTCCGGTGACCATCGAACAATCCGTCCCGCGGGAGTGGGTCGGGCACCCGCGCGGTTCGGCTGAGTACGGCCGGCTGCTCGCCGCGCTGTTCTGCGCGGGCATCGCCACCTTCGCTCAGCTGTACTCGCCGCAGGCGGTGCTGCCGCTCATCTCGGCAGACCTCCACATCGGCGCGGCCAAGGCGGCCCTGACGATATCGGCGTCGACCGTCGGCCTGGCCGCGGGCGTGGTGCCCTGGTCCATGCTGGCCGACCGCATCGGCCGGGTGAAGGCGATGAGCATCTCGGTTGGCGTCGCGACGACCATCGGACTCCTGGTCCCGTTCGCGCCCACCTACGAGCTGCTGCTCACCGGACGCCTCCTCGAAGGCTTGTTCGTCGGCGGCGTGCCTGCCATCGCCGTCGCCTACCTCACCGAGGAGATCAACCCCTCGCACGCCGCGCGTGCCGCGGGCACCTTCGTCGCCGGCACCACCATCGGCGGCCTGGCGGGCCGCCTGGTGTCGAGTCCGGTCGCCGAGGTCGCCGGCTGGCGCGTCGGGGTCTTCACCGTCGCCGTGCTCTGCGGGCTCGCCGCCCTCGCCTTCGTCAAGCTCGCCCCGGCCCCGCGGGGGTTCACGCCCTCGAAGCGTTCGGGTGTCAACCCCGAGGGCACCCTCGCTCACCGCCTGATCGCCAATCTCCGATCACGCAGGCAGCTCGCGCTGTACGCCCAGGCGTTCCTGTTGATGGGCGGCTTCGTGGCGCTCTACAACTTTCTCGGCTTCCGGTTGACGGGCGCGCCGTTCTTCCTGCCACCGTTCGTGGTCAGCCTGGTGTTCCTGGCATACCTGGCGGGCACCTGGGCGTCCTCCCGGGCGGGGGCCGAGGCGTCGCGATTCGGCCGCAAACGGGTTCTGCTGGTGTCGGTGGCGATCATGATCACCGGGGTGGCAATCACGCTGAGTGACAACGTGATCGCCGTCCTCGCCGGTCTGGTGATCGCCACCGCCGGGTTCTTCGGCGCCCATTCGATCGCCTCCGGCTGGACCGGCCATTCGGCACCGGTGGGCAAGGCCCAGGCCTCGTCGCTGTACAACCTGTTCTACTACGGCGGTTCGAGCGTCGTCGGATGGTTCGGCGGCGTGGCCTTCGACCGGTACGGCTGGACCGCCGTGGCAGGCACGATCCTGGTGCTGGCGGTGGCCGCCGCGCTCACCGCGACGGTGTTCCTCCCGGCCGACTCGCCGAAAGTCGGTTAGAGGACGTCGACGATGTCGTTCTTCAGTGCCTCGGCCTGGGTGCCGAAGACCGCTTGGACGCTGTTGCCCACCTCGATCACACCCGCCGCGCCGAGCGCCTTCAGGCGCGCCTGGTCGACCTTGCCCGGATCGGTGACCTCCATGCGCAAACGGGTGATGCACGCGTCGACGTTGACCAGGTTTCCCCTGCCGCCGAAGGCGGCGATCAGTTGCTCGGCCTTGCTGTCGGCGAGCACGGGCGCCGCCACCGTCTCGGTCGCCACGCCGGAGGCACGTCCCGTCACCGCCGTCACCGCGTCGTCGCCCTGACCGAGGTTGGCCCGCTCCTCCGCGTCGAACTCGTCCTCGGGTTCCCGGCCCGGCGTCCGCATGTTCCACTTGGTGATCGCGAAGCGGAACAACAGGTAGTAGACGGCGAAGAACACCACTCCCATCGCGATGAGCAGCGGGATGTTCTTCGCTGCGGGTGCCGTGCCGTACAGCAGGAGATCGATGAGCCCGGCCGAGAACGAGAAGCCCAGGTGGATGTCGAGCAGGTAGGCGATCGCCAGCGACAGACCCGTCAGCAGCGCGTGGATGACGTAGAGGGGAAACGCCACGAACATGAACGCGAACTCGAGTGGCTCCGTCACGCCGGTCAGGAACGCGGTCAACGCCGCCGCGGAGAGGATGCCGACGGCGACCTTCCGCTGCTTCTTGTTCGCGACGTGGATCATGGCGAGAGCCGCAGCGGGCAACCCGAACATGAGGATCGGGTAGAACCCCGACGTGAGAAGGCCCGCGCTCGGGTCGCCTGCAGCAAATCGGGTGAGCTCGCCGGTGGCGACCGTTCCCGCCGGCGTCTGATAGTCGCCGTAGATGAACCACACGTAGGAATTCACGATGTGGTGCAAGCCGAGTGGGATCAGCATGCGGTTGGCGAACCCGTAGATGAAGGCGCCGATCGCTCCGGACCCGCCGATGAACTTGCCGAGGCCCGTCAGCCCTGCGTCGAAGAGCGGATAGCAGTAGCTCATCGCGAATGCGATGAACAGGCACGCCAGCGACACCACGATCGGGACGAAGCGCCTGCCGCCGAAGAAGCCGAGATACGCAGGCAGCACGATGGTGTGGTACCTGTCGAACAGCCACGCGGTGAGCAGCCCGACCACGATGCCCGCGAACACGCTGTAGTTGATCTGTGCCTGCTCACCGGCCTTGTCGACCACGCCCGCAAGCACGATCGGCGACATGGTCTTGAACACGGCTTGCACGACGAGGTAGCCGACGACGGCGGCGAGCGCGGTCGAACCGTCCGCCTTCTTGGCGAATCCGATCGCCACGCCGACGGCGAAGAGCAGTGGGAGGTTGCTGAAGATGGCGTCGCCGGCTGCGCTCATCGCATGGAAGAACGGCCCGATGACGGGAGCCTTGATCCGGCCCAGCAGATCGTCTTGACCAAGGCGCAACAGGATTCCCGCCGCCGGCAGGACCGCGATCGGCAGCATGAGGCTCTTGCCCAGTCGCTGCAGTTGTCCGAAGCCGGGTATTCGCAGGCCTGATTTGGTCTGCGTCCCTTCACGATTCATTGCGCTCCCCAATTCCGTAACCTGCCGTGCCGCACCCGCAGCCCGCCGCAGAAGCTGTGCGGAAGCTTAGACGAGAACCCGTGAACCCGGGACCGTGTTGTCGGCACGCTCGTATTGTGGAGCTCACCTACCAAGGAGGCACAGTGAGCACCACCCGAGTCCTCGCCCCGATCGCCGGGCGTGCGGTTGCACTGGCGGACGTCCCGGACCCGGTGTTCTCGCAGGGGATGGTGGGTTACGGCGCCGCGATCGACCCGCCGCGCGAGGTGATCGAGGCGGTTGCTCCGGTCGCCGGCAAGATCGTCAGGCTGTTGCCGCACGCGTACGTCGTCATGACTCCCGCCAACGTGGGGATCCTGGTGCACCTCGGCTTGGACACGGTCGCGTTGAAGGGTGAGGGGTTCACCGTGCACGTGAGCCAGGGCGACGAGGTGACGGCGGGGCAGCTCGTCGTCACCTACGACGTTCCCGCCGTCGTGGCCAAGGGCCTCAATCCCGTCGTCCCCGTCGTGGTCATGGACGAACGCGAAGCCGACCACGTCGTCGCCGGGGAGGCCGTCCTGCAGGGGGCGGACATCCCCTCTGGTGCAGACCTGTTCAGGGCGGACACGTAATGGAAGTCGTCATCTGCCGAAACGCCGGGGAGATCGGCGACGTGGCAGCCGATGCGATTGGCGCGCTGCTCGATCGCACACCGGCAGCGGTGCTCGGCCTCGCCACGGGCTCGTCGCCCCTGGCGATCTACGACGAATTGGTCCGGCGCTGCGATGCCGGACTGGTTTCCTTCCGACAGGCCCGCGGCTTCACCCTCGACGAGTACGTCGGCCTGCCCGTCGACCACCCCCAGCGCTACCGCACCGTCATCGACGACGTGTTCGTGTCGAGGGTCGACTTCGGGCCCCACGCGGTGCTGAGCCCCGATGGCGCGGCATCGGACATTCCCGCGGCCTGTGCGGCCTACGAGGAGGCGATCCGTGCCGCGGGTGGTGTCGATCTACAGATCCTCGGCATCGGCACCGACGGTCACATCGCGTTCAACGAGCCGGGATCGTCGCTGGCCTCCCGGACCCGCATCAAGACGTTGACCCGGCAGACCCGAATGGACAACGCGCGCTTCTTCGGAGACGACGTCGACGCAGTCCCGACGCATTGCCTCACACAGGGGCTGGCGACGATCATGGAGGCCAGGCACCTGATTCTGGTGGCGACCGGTCGGAGCAAGGCAGAGGCGGTGCACCACCTGGTGGAGGGCGCGGTCAGCGCCATGTGGCCCGCCACCATCCTGCAACATCATCCGCACGTGACGGTGCTCCTCGACGATGCCGCGGCGCGCCGGCTCCAGCTCGTCGACTACTACCGGGAGACCTATCTCGCCAAGCCGGGCTGGCAGGGCATCTGAGTGCTGCTGACCGCCGACGCGTTGGTGACGGGCCGAGATCTGCTGCGGCCAGCGTGGATCGACGTATCCGTCGACGACTCCGTGGCCACGGTGGCCGGGATGGGTGCCGGGACCCCGCCGCGCGCGGCGGACCGCGCACTCGGTGCGGTGACCATCGTGCCCGGCTTCGTCGACACACACCTGCACGGGGGCGGCGGCGCGAACTTCTCGTCGGCCGTGCACGCGGAGACGGCCACCGCGGTGGCGCTGCACGCGAGAAGTGGCAGCACCACGCTGGTGGCGTCCCTCGTCACCGCGGGTCCGGCCGAATTGCTGCGGCAGGTAGCAGGACTGGCCGAGGACGTGCGCACTGGTCTGATCGCCGGCATCCACCTGGAAGGCCCCTGGCTGTCCACGATGCGGTGCGGCGCGCACCAGCCGTCGCTCATGCGGGACCCCGATCCCGGCGAGCTGGCCCGCGTGCTCGAGGCCGGCGGCGGGACCATCCGCATGATCACCATCGCGCCCGAGCGGGACGGCGCGCTGGCGGCGATCGAGCAGATCGTCGAGGCCGGGGTGGTGGCCGCCATCGGCCATACCGAGGCCACCTACGCGCAGACGCGGGACGCGATCTCGGCGGGCGCGACGGTGGGTACGCATGTGTTCAATGCGATGCGTCCGATCGATCGGCGCGAGCCCGGCCCCATCATCGCCCTCCTCGAGGACGACCGGGTGACCGTCGAACTGATCGCCGACGGTGTGCACGTCGATGCCGCCGTATACCGGCACGTCGTCCGCAGCGTCGGACCCCACCGGGTGTCGTTGGTGACCGACGCGATGGCGGCGACCGGGATGTCGGATGGCGTCTATCACCTGGGGCCCCTGGCGGTGGACGTCGTCGGCGGGGTGGCGATGGTAGCGGGGACCGACACCATCGCCGGCAGTACCGTGACCATGGACCGGGTCTTCACCTTCGCGGTCGCGCACGGCGGCGGTGCCCGCGACCAGGCCTTGCTCACTGCCGTACGTCAATCATCGCTCAATCCCGCTCGGACGCTTGGCCTTCCGGAGGCGGGTGTGGCGGTCGGGTCGGCCGCCGACCTGGTGGTGCTGACCCCGGATCTCGCCGTGGCCGGAGTCATGCGCCGGGGCCGGTGGGTCGTCGAGCCACCGACGGGCGCGACCGACGACGCGACGTCCCGCCCCGGCGGGCTAGGCGTGCGGTCACGATAGGCCCAGGTGACTGCGCAGCGGCGCATCGGGGTCGTAACCGTCCGGATCCAGCCCGGGCGGTGTACAGGGCGTCCTGCCAACGGAACTCGGGGCCGACCAGGTGCTCGAGTTGACGGGCCCTGGCCTGAGCCTCTGCCTCGGTGCCGCCGAGGGTGACCATCGACGCAGGCAGCACCAGCGCCTGCCCGGGCTCGCGTCCGGCGGCGGCGACCTGAGCGTCGAGGTCGCCGCGGAAGGCACTGCGGCCGCCAGCGACGGCGGCCCGGAGAACACCGTCTCGGCGTAACGTGCCGCAAGCATGATCCCTGCCGTCGACTGTCCGGCCAAGACCCGCACCGGGTGTCCCTGAGGCGACCCGGGGGAAGGGCGCGACGCCCTCGGCGTCGAAGGATCTGCCGTGAAACCGAGCCACCCGCAACTTGTTCCGATCCGCCCACACGCCTTGCGCGCGGTCCCCGACGATGGTGGCGCGGTACTCGGCGATGGCGATGTCGTCGGCCAAGAACATCGAACCATCAGGCCACGCTGGGCGATGCGGGCGACGTCGGCGTAATGGGGAAGTCCGAGGACGTGGCGAACGTCGCGTCGACGACCCGCCACGCGGACCCGTGATAGCCGTTCGGTCAGATGAAGGCGTTGACGTGCAGCGGCCGTGCGCGCCACCACGCCGACGTGAATTACCACCAACCCGCCATCGCGGGCGGCATGGCCAAGGCATTCTAGGTGCGCTACGGATAACATTCGGTCGGGGGAGGGGGTATCTGACGGTATGAGCTCTCCGCGAACGATGGACGCCCGCATGCCCGTAGCGTGGGTGCGGCGTTTCGCGCGTACGACGCCCGGCGTGGTGGGCCTGATCGCCGTCGTGGTGGCGGTATTCTGCGTGGCCGCCGGCATCGTGGTCGGAGGGCAGCTGGATGGCCGGATCGCCGAACACGAGTCGATCCTGGACCGTTCCGAACCGTTCGCCTACTCCGCGCAGAAGCTCTACGCCGCGCTGTCGGCCGCCGACGCGGCTGCCGCCACCGAATTCTTGTCCGGTGGTCTGGAGACGGCCCCGATGCGTGCGCGGTATCAGCAGGCGCTGGCTGACGCCGCCTCCGCGCTGACCGATGCCACCGCGGGCACCACCGACGGAGCCACCCGGACCGGGCTGGCCCGGATCTCGGCCGAGCTGACCGCCTACACGGGGCAGGTGGAGTCGGCGCGTGCCAACAACCGGCAGGGCTTCCCGGTCGGATCCGCCTACTTGCGCGAGGCGTCGGCGCTGATGCAGGGCTCCATGCTGCCCGGTGCCGAACGAATCCATGCCGGCGGCATGGCCGCGGTCGACAGCGACCAAGGCGCGGTCGCCTCGCTACCGATCTTCGGTCTGGTGCTGCTCATCCTGGTTCTGCTGGTGATCGGCGTCGGCTCGTGGATCCTGGTCGGCCGGACCAACCGGCAGCTCAACCAGGGACTGGTCGGCGCCGCGGTCCTGGTGCTCCTCGTGATCGGGTGGATGGCTGTGGCCAATCGCCTCGCCGCGAGCAGCATCGAGCAGAGCCGCGCGGAGGGGACCGCACGGTTCGAAGAGCTCGCCAAGGCCCGCGTCCTGGCCCAAAAGGCAAGGACCGACGAGACTCTCGAGTTGATTGCCCGGGGTGACATCACCGCGGGCGAGAAGTCGTTCAACGAGCACATCGGGGAGCTGTCCACACTTCTCGGCGCGGGACCGGCCGTCGCCGCCGACGGCGTCCTCCAATGGACCGCCGGCCATCGGCGGCAGGTGGACGCCTACCAGGGGGGTGACTATCCGGCGGCCGTCCAGCAGGCCATCGGGAACGCCCCCGGCGCGTCGGCAGCGGAGTTCGCCGTCGTCGAGTCGAGCCTGAACGACGCCATCGAACGAACCCGCGCCACCCTGCGCGATGACGTGTCGGAGGCGGGAGCGCGGCTAGCGTGGAGCCCGACGGGGACGCTCGTGCTGATGGTGGCGGCCGCTGCGGCGGCCATCGTGGGGTTGTGGCCGCGGCTCAAGGAGTTCTTGTGAAGGCGCGCCTGGCGGTGGCGATGGTCGCCGCCGCGGTGGTGATCACCGGGTGTGGACCGGCGACGCGGCCGCAGGCCGTGACGGTGTCACCGGTCAACGCCATGCCCGCCGGTGCCGAAGAAGTCACCACCGCACCCGCCGCGGGAAACACGGACTGTGACAGGGAGGCCAGCCTGCGGCCCGGTCCGCAGCCCGGTCCGGGCGCCATGCCGCCGGGTTCCACGATGGCGGCGATCGCCGAGCGCGGAAGGCTGGTCGTCGGCGTCGATCAGAACACCTTCCTGTTCGGGTTCCGCGACCCTGGCACCGGACGGCTGGAGGGCTTCGACATCGACGTCGCCCGCGAGATCGCGCGCCGGATCTTCGGTGACCCGGATCGGGTGGACTTGCGCGTCGTCAACGCCAGCGAACGGGAGTCAGCCCTGGAGTCGGGCCAGGTCGACCTGGTGGTCAGGACGTACTCGATCACCTGTGACCGCAAGCGCACCATCGCCTTCTCCACCCCCTACTACTACGCGAAGCAACGCATCCTCGCGGTGAAGGGTTCGGGCATCCGCTCCGCGGCGGACCTTTCGGGCAAGAGGGTGTGTGCGGTGCGCGGCACGACCTCCCTGTCGGCACTGGCCGCGCTCGAATCGAAACCGACGTTGTTCAGCGTGAGCAACTGGAGTGACTGCCTCGTCATGTTGCAACAGGCGCAGATCGACGCGATCAGCACCGACGACGCCGTGCTGGCCGGACTCGCCGAGCAGGACCCCAACCTGGAATTGGTGGGCCCCAGTATCGCCGCGGAGCCGTACGGCATCGGGATCAAGAAGGGCGACGACGACCTGGTCCGGTTCGTCAACGGTGCCCTCGACCAGATCCGTGCCGACGGCACGTGGGAGCGCCTCTACCGGGATCGCCTGCTCATCCTGGGCCCGTCGCCGGGTCCGCCGACGGCGCGATATCAGGACTGACGGCCGCCATGCTGAGCACCGAGGAGATCGATCGCGACATAGCCTCGCGCACCAGGGAGGTCACCGCGGCGTCGGCGACACTGATGGAACTCGACGCCCACCCGGGTCTTGCGCACGTCCGACGCTACCCCCCGACCGGCGTGACCGGGCGGCGGTGGATGGAGGTCGAGAAGGCACTCGACGCGCTCTGGGAGGACGTCCGGAGGGTGACGTCGATCCTCGACACCGTCAAGGCGGTGCGGGCGCGGCACTCGAGACTCGACGAGGACGACCGCGCGGAGTTGACCAGGTGGCTGCGCGAGCGGCCGCTCGAAGTGTCACGTGAGCGAATACCGTTGGGCAAGAGGGTGATCACCGGTCCCGACGAGTCGGTGGGATACGTCGGTCTCGGGGACATGGTGGAACACATGCGGGCCGTCTACCCCGCGGTGGCAGAGTTCCTCGATGCCGTGGACCACGTCAATTCCCTCATCGCAGATCGTCTCGGACCGTTGCAGCAGCGGCTCGACGACGCCGGCGCCGCATTCCCCCGCGAAGTCGCCGAGCTCCTGGCCGTCTCGGCCACCGACCCGCTGTCCTTGACGGCCGACGACGTGGACGAGCGCATCCGTGTGATCGCCGGCCACGTCGAGCGGCGTTCGGGTGAGCTCGCCGAACTCGCGGCATTGCAGAAGGATTGGGTGGGAGCCTTGGCATCGACGGCTGAGCAGTTGGACGAATTGCGCACGGCGGCCGATCTCGCAGCCGCGGTGCGCGCGCGAGTCGAGCGGGAGGTGATCTCAGCTCCGCTACCGGTCCCCGACGACGCCGAGCCGGCTCTGCGGGCCGAGCTGGCCGCCGTCACCGCGACGGATCCTGCAGCGCTGCGGTCCCTACGTCACCGCATCCAGCACGCCCTGGTGAAGATTCGCGACGACGACGAGCTTGCGCAGGGACTGCTCGACCGGCGCAGCGAGCTCAAGGGACGGTTGAACGCCTACCAGGCCAAGGCGGCCAGGCTGGGCCTCGGGGAGGACCGGGACGTGCTGGCGTGCGGCAGGATCGCGGCGGGTCTGTTGTCGCGCGAACCGTGCGACCTACGTGCCGTGACGAGGGCCGTCGCCGATTTCCAGCACTTGCTCGTCGAGCGGGCCGGGAGGACGAGATGAGCTGCGCCGAACCGGGATGCGTCGGCACCGTCGTCGACGGTTACTGCGACGTCTGCGGCACCGCCCCGGCGCCGCCGGGGTCGGCCGCGTCGGCCGGAACCTCGGGGACGCGCGGCACCGCGATCAGCCGCCCGACCGCGCGATCGACGGCAACCTCGCGTACCGGGTCGGCGCGTTCGGCGTCGAGTACCCGCGGCCGTCTCGGGGCCGGGATCGTCACGATGCCGCAGGTGCCGCGGGGCGACCCCGCAGCTGCGATCCTGACCGATCCGAAGGTGCCCGAGGGAAGCCGATTCTGCGGTAACGCCCAGTGCGGCAAGCCAGTCGGGAGAGCGGCCGACGGCAACCCGGGACGGGCCGAGGGGTTCTGCACCCAGTGTGGGACCCGATTCTCGTTCGTGCCGAAGTTGTCCCGCGGCGACGTCGTGGGCGGGCAGTACGAGGTGCAGGGTGCGATCGCCCACGGTGGGCTCGGCTGGATCTATCTTGCGGTCGACCGCAACGTGCACAACCGCTGGGTCGTGCTCAAGGGTCTGCTGAACTCGAACGACGCCGACGCCATGGCTGCTGCCGCTGCCGAGGTCCTCGTGCTCGCGGAGGTGGAGCACCCGAACATCGTCCGGATCTACAACTTCGTCGAGCATCTGGAGGCCGAGGCGACCGCTCCGGTCGGCTACATCGTGATGGAGTACGTCGGCGGCACCTCGCTGAAGCAGATCCGCAAGGCCCGCAACGGACCACTGCCGCCCGACCAGGCGGTGGCGTACGTCGTCGAGATCGCACCGGCGATCGCGTATCTCCACACCCAGGGTCTTGCCTACTGCGACTTCAAGCCCGACAACGTCATGCAGACCGACGAACAGCTCAAGTTGATCGACCTCGGCGCGGTCATCGCGATGGACGACCAGGAAAGTGCGATCTTCGGCACCGTCGGCTACCAGGCGCCGGAGATCGCGCACACCGGTCCCACCGTCGCCAGCGACGTGTACACGGTGGGCCGGACGCTCGCCGTCCTCGTCATGGACGTGCCACAGGAGCGGGGCCGCTTCGTCGACGAATTGCCGGGCCCCGATACCGTGCCGGTCCTCGCGCAGCACGACTCGTTGTACCGCGCCATCCGGCGTGCCACCGACCCCGATCCGAACCGGCGGTTTCCGTCCATCGAGGAGCTGGCCGACCAGCTGACCGGGGTGTTGCACGAGATCGCGTCCCGGCAAGCGGGTGTCCCGCAGCCGCGGATGTCGAACTACTTCAGTCCCCAACGGGAGGTCTTCGGGGCCGGTCGCGACGTGGCGGTGAAACCGTCCCGCGTGATCGCGGCGCTGCCGGTGCCGGTCGTCGATCCTAACGATTCCGGTGCCGCCCTGCTCGCCACCACCAGCGGCACCCCACCCGCGCAACTCGAACATGCACTGCAATTGGCGCGTGGCGGTGCGCATGTGGGCAACAGTGCCTCGATCGAGGTCCCTCTGCGGTTGGTGCGCGCCGCACTGGAAATGGGCGCCGCCAAGGAGGCCCGTGATCGGCTGGTGGCGCTGGAGCCCAAGATCGCCGGAGACTGGCGACTGCCGTGGTACCGCGCGCAGTGTGCGCTGCTCGAGGGCGACTTCGCGGCGGCGGCCGCCGATTTCGACACCGTACTGGCCACCTTGCCCGGCGAGTTGGCGCCGAAGCTGGCGATTGCCGCCGCCGCAGAACTGGGCAATGCGCAGCGAGGACGCCTTGCGCTACTACGAGACGGTGTGGCGCACCGACCGCAGTTACACCAGCGCGGCATTCGGAGTGGCCAGACAGCGGGACCGAGCCGGAGACCGGGTGGGCGCCATTGCCGCGCTCGACCAAGTCCCCTCGGCGTCAGCGCATTTCACCGATGCCGGGGTGACGGCGATCGCGATCATGCTCGAAGGTCGGACCGCCGACGACCTGGACGAGCAGACGTTGGTCGACGCCGACCGTCGGGCCGCCGCGTTGACGCTGGAGTCGAACGCCAAGCGGGCGACCATCCGGCTGCGCGTGCTCGGCGCGGCACTGGGCTGGCTGGGGGAGGGCAACGTGAACACGACACCGCGCTTGTTGGGCGCCGACTTCGACGAGCCGGGCATCCGGGCCGGGATGGAGCGGTGCTACCGCGAGTTGGCCCACGAGACCACGGGAATGTGGGAGCGGATCGCACTGGTGGAGAAGGCCAATGCGGTGCGGCCGAGGACACGGGTATGACCGGCGAACAGACCACCTGCCCCCACTGCGCGGCGCCCGCCGGGCAGGCCGACCGCTTCTGCGAGAGCTGCGGAGGCCCGTTGTTCGAGGTGCCACCGCCGCAGGTTCATCTGGTCGCGATCCCGCGGGGCGGTGCCTCGCTGCAGGGGCCGTGCACCGATTGCGGCAACGCCGATTTCGCCGACGGGTACTGCACCGCATGTGGTCACCGCCGCGTCGAGCCCGACCGCGACGAGGCCACGTTGGGAGCGATCGCACTCATCACCGACCGGGGCCTGCACCACGCCAGAAACGAGGATGCCGCCGCGGCGGGGATGCTCGGTGCACCCGACGCCGGAGGGCCGCCTGCGATCGCGGTGGCGGTCTGCGACGGGGTGTCCAGCTCCGGTGAGCCGCAGAAGGCGTCGGCCGCCGCCTCGAAGGGGGGCGTCGAGGCGATGCTTGCCGCGCTCACCGCCTCCGGTGAGCCGCGGGCTGCCGTGCTGGCGGGGCTGGCCGAGGCGGCGAGCGCAGCAGCGCGGGCGGGCACCGGACTGGATCCGGCGGACGCGCCGTCGTGCACCTACACCGCGGCGACCGTCGTCACCAACGCCCGTGGCCACGTTCACGTCACGGTGGGAAACGTCGGTGACAGCAGGGCGTATTGGTTGCCGGCACCGCCCGCCGCCGCCCGGCAACTGACACTCGACGACTCGGTGGCCCAGGAGCTGATGACGGCCGGTGCGTCGGCGGAGTCGGAGTTCGTCCTGCGGGGCGCGCACACCATCACCCGCTGGCTGGGTGCCGACGCCGGCGCGACGCCGTGGTCGGAGACGAGCGTGCAGACCATCACCGTGGACGGCCCCGGTTCGCTGTTGCTGTGCTCGGACGGACTGTGGAACTACCTGCCCGACGCCGACGACCTCGCCCGCTTCTGCAGCGGTACCGACCCGCTGTCGGCGGTGCGCGCGCTCACCGAGCACGCCCTGGAAGCCGGCGGCCAGGACAACATCACGGTGGTAGTGGTTCCGATCGGAGGAGTGTCGTGAGTACGCCTGTTCAGCGAGACATCACGGTCGACGTCGACCACAACCCGTACCTCGCCGAGGGATCGGGGACGGTCGACGCGATCGTCAGCATCGCGGCCGTCGGCGATGCCGTGCCGGCCGCCGCAGGCCCCGAGCGAGTGGAGGCCGTCATCATCGACTGCTCCACCTCGATGCTCAAGCCGGCGGGCAAGTTCGACGCCGCCAAACGCGCCACCGCGGCGGCGATCGACGAGCTGACCGACGGCACTTACTTCGTCATCGTCGCGGGCACCGGGCACGCCGCCCCCGTGTACCCCGGTGACGGCGTCCCGACGCGCGCAGGCGCCGCGTCCCGAGCCTCCGCGGCCCGTGCGGTCGACGGCCTGCGGCCCAACGGTGGCACCGCGATGGGTACCTGGCTGGCCTACGTGCGGGAGATCGTCCGGGAGTTCCCTGGGGCGCTCACCCATGCGATCCTGTTGACCGACGGCAAGGACGAACACGAGACTCCGGAGGACTTGCAGTGCGAAATCAACGATAGCGCTGGTCATTTCACCTGTGACTGCCGGGGCGTGGGCACCGATTGGCACGTCGAGGAACTGAGATCGATCTCGTCGGCGTTGCTGGGCACCGTGGACATCGTCGCCGATCCCGAGGACCTCGCCGGGGACTTCGCCGCGATGATGCGCACGTCGATGGGCAAGACGATTCCCGAACTGACACTGAGGCTCTGGACACCCGCAGGCGCGCGGGTGGAGTTCGTCAAGCAGGTGGCGCCGACGGTCGAGGATCTCACGTCGCGTCGGGTCGAGTCCGGGCCTCAAATCGGGGAGTATCCGTTGGGCGCGTGGGGTGCCGAGGACCGCGACTACCACATCCAGGTGGACGTCGAACCCGCCGCTGCCGGCCGGGAGAAGCTCGCCGCGCGGGTCAGTGTCGTGGCCGGGGGGGAGGTCGTGGGTGAGGGCCTCGTCAAGACGGTGTGGACCGCCGATACGGCGTTGTCGGCGAAGATCAGTCGCCGGGTCGCGCACTACACCGGCCAGGCGGAGCTGGCGCAAGCGGTCCAGGACGGGTTGAGCGCGCGCAAGGACGGGGACGTCGCGACGGCCACGGCGAAACTGCAGCGGGCGATGGAACTGGCCGTGGAGTCGGGCAACGACGGCACCGCCACGTTGCTGCGGGGCGTCATCGAGGTCGATGAACGGTCGGGAACGGCCCGACTGAAGCGCGAGGTCGCGGCAGCCGACGAAATGGCTCTCGACGCCCGTTCGACGAAGACCGCCCGGGTACGGAAGGAGAGCTGATGCCGATCTGCTCGGAAGGCCACACGTCGGTCACCGCCGACTACTGCGACGTGTGCGGGGCTCACATCGGCGCCCCGGCGGCAGAACCGGGCACGCGTGCCGCGGCCGCGGCCACGGCGTGCGCCGCGTGCGGAGCGCCGGTGGCCGGGCGCTTCTGCGAGACGTGCGGACACGACTCCGCTCTGCCCGCGCCTGCGGCACCCGTACCGTCGGGGCCCGCACCGGCGACCAGCGGGACGACCGCGCCGGTGTCCTGGTCGGCGGTGGTGACCGCCGACCGCGAATTCTACGAACGCGTGCTGGCCCGCGGTGGGCCCGACGCCGTGGACTTCCCGACCTTCTTCCCGGAACGTCGAATTCGCTTGCGGCGAGCCACCGCCCTAATCGGACGGCACAACCGCGCCCAGGGCGTCGCACCGGAGATCGACCTCGGTCTGCCACCGGCGGACCGCGGGGTATCGGGGCAGCACGCGGTGCTCCGGATCGGTGACGGCGGCGTCACGGTCACCGACCTCGGATCGACCAACGGCACCAGCCTCAACGGCAGCGAGGAACTCCTGGTGAACGGACAGGAGGTTCCGCTGGCCGAGGGCGACCGCATCCACGTGGGCGCGTGGACGACGATCGCGATCGTCAAGGAGCCGTAATTTACGTACGTGACACTTTGGCCATTGCCCCCACCAGGGAATCGGCCCAGAATGTCATCGAGGGTCAAGGAATGGGGGGACCATGACCGACCCGAGCGAACGTACGTCCCGCACGTCCCGGGCGTCGTTTCGGCAGCACCAGGAGTTGCGGGCCGCGCGAACCCAGTCTGCGGCCAGCCGTGAGATCCTCGAAGCCCTCGGGCGCGACGTCGCCAACCCGGGGGCGGTGTTGGACACCGTCGTCGACTACGCCGCCCGGTTGTGCGGGGCGGGGGCGGCCCAGCTGTTCCTCCTCGACGGCGACGTGTTCCGTGTCGAGCGGGTCTCGCGCGACACGCCGCGGGAGTACCGCGAACATCTGCTCGACCACCCGATCGCGAGGAACCGCTCGTCGACCGTGGGACGCGCCGCCGAGGACAAGCGCACCAACCAGATCGCCGATGTGCTCGCCGACGCGGAATACGGGCGCGAAGACCTGCAGAAGCGCACCGGTTTCCGCACCCTTCTCTCGACGCCGATGATCCTGGAGAACGAAGTCGTGGGCGTCCTGTCGATGTGGCGAACCGACGTCGACCCCTTCGACGAGCACGAACGTGAACTGCTCGAGGAGTTCGCCGCCCAGGGTGCCATCGCCTTGCGTCAGGTAAACCTCATGCGTGCCCTCGAGGCCAGGGGAGACGAGCTGTCGAGCAAGGTCGCGCAACTCGAGGCGCTGCAGGAGGTGGGTGAGGCCGTCGGTTCCAGCCTCGACCTCTCCGAAGTCCTCGATCGGATCGTCGGAAACGCAGTGCGACTGACCAATCGCAGCTTCGGCGACATCACGCTGCGGCCCGACGGCGGCTCGATTCTCGAGTACGACGGAGCCACCCAGTCCTTCCACGTCCATGCCGTCGGCAACGACCCCGAGCTACTGAAACAGCTGCGCTCCATCGTCATTCACCGTGATGCGACGCTGGTGGGGCGGACCGCGGTCACCAGGACCCCGCTGCAGGTTCGCGATCTGGCTCGGGCGGACCGCGACGCGCACCTGGACGTCCTGTTCCGGGACGGCTGGCGTTCGGTGCTCGCGGTGCCCCTGCTTCGTGGCGATACGGTGGTGGGTGTCTTGGTGATTCGACGCCGCGGCACCGGTGAGTTCCCGCCCGAGGTGATCAAGCTGCTGGAGACCTTCGCCAGCCAGTCCGCGCTGGCCATCGTCAACGCCCGGCTGTTCGGCGAGTTGGAGACCAAGACCGGTGAGCTCGAAATCGCCAGCCGTCACAAGTCGGAATTCTTGGCGAGCATGTCCCACGAGCTCCGCACCCCGTTGAACGCGGTGATCGGATTCTCCGACGTGCTGCTCGACCGCATGTTCGGCGAGATCAACGAGCGGCAGCAGGAGTATCTCGTCGACATCAGGAACTCGGGTCAGCACCTGCTCGAGCTGCTCAACGAAATCCTCGATCTGTCGAAGATCGAGGTGGGCCGAATGGCATTGGAGCCCACTACTTTCGTGGTGGGTAGTGCAATCGAGTTCACGCTTGCCATGGTTCGCGAGCGGGCAACGCAACACGCGATCACCGTGACGGTCGACGTCGACGCCGCCGTGGGGGAGATCTTCACCGATGAGCGCCGGTTCAAGCAGGTCGTGCTCAACCTCCTCTCCAATGCGGTGAAGTTCACCCCGGACGGCGGCACCGTCTGCGTGCGTGCCCGCCGGGATCCCACCGAGGTAATCATCACCGTGACCGACACCGGAGTCGGGGTGCCACCCGAGGATCAGGAGCGGATCTTCGAGTCGTTTCAGCAGGGCGGCCGGGGCGCCCCGAGGGAGGAGGGCACCGGTCTCGGCCTCACGTTGTCGCGACGCATGGTCAAGCTCTTCGGCGGCCGGATGTGGCTCGACAGCAGCCCCGGCCGCGGCAGCACGTTCGGCTTCTCGGTGCCCGATCCGTCGGAGCGCAGGCCCGGGGGCGTGGGGCGAGGGCATGGCGGGCTGCCCGTCGTGATCGTCGACGACGACCGGGCGTCGCAGGATCTGGTGGAGGCGTACCTGGACGGCACCCCCGTCGAGCTGATTCGGGCGTGGGACGGGGTCGCGGCGCTCGAATTGGTGCACGCGGTGCGCCCCGCCGCCGTGGTCATGGAGGTGGGGCGCCCCCGGGTGGACGGCTGGGCGCTGTTGGCCGCGCTCAAGGCCGACCCCGCGACGGCCGACATCCCGGTGATCATCACCTCGACGATCGACGACCGGCCCAGGGGCCTCGCGCTCGGGGCGGCCGCCTACTTCCTCAAGCCGGTCCGTCGGGACGAGCTCCTCGATGCCCTGCGGCGGGTGGGCGCCGTGCCCGCACTGGAGCCGTCGTGACGACGCGCCGCATCCTCGTCGTCGAGGACAATCCGCTCAACCTGAAACTGGTGCGCGACGTTCTCGAGTTCGCGGGGTACGCGGTGACGGCGGCCGGTTCGGGTGAGGAGGCTCTGCGCCTCGCGCAGGAGGATCCGCCGGACCTGGTGTTGATGGACCTTGCGCTTCCCGGCATCGACGGGACCGAGACATTGCAGCGGCTGCGAAGCGGTGTGCTGGATGGCGGCGTGCCGGTGGTCGCCGTCACCGCGTTCGCGATGGCCGAGGACCGGCAGCGGGCGTCCGCCGCGGGCTTCGACGGTTACGTCGAGAAGCCGATCAGCGTGCGAGCGTTGCCCGGCCAGGTCGAGGACTTGCTGTCCAAGGCCGGCAAGTCGGCGGGGCCACGGCCGTGAACTCGCCCACGACCGTGCTCGCCGTGGACGATCAGCACACCAATCTGCGGCTCCTCGACGCCGTCCTCACGCCTCGCGGACATCGGGTGCTGACCGCGTGTTCGGGCCCCGAGGCGCTCGACGTGCTCGAGACCGAGGACCTCGACATCGTCTTGTTGGACATCCTGATGCCCGGCATGGACGGACACGAGGTATGCCGGCGGATACGGGCAAGGCCTGCAACGGAATTCCTGCCCGTGGTGATGATCACGGCCAGTGGCACCGACCAGCGGCTGCTCGCCCTGCAATCGGGCGCTGACGACTTCATCACCAAGCCGTTCGATCAGGCGGAGCTGCTGGCCCGGGTCGCCTCACTCGCGCGCATCAAGCGGTATCACGACACCATCCGTCGCCAGGCCGACGAGCTGACCGCGTGGAACACCGAACTCGAGACCCGGGTGGCCCGGCAGGTCGCCGACCTCGAGCGTGCCAACCGCCTGCGCCACTTCTTGTCGCCGCAACTCGCCGACCTCGTCGTGGGCGACGAGAGCCTGCTGCGCAGTCACCGCCGCGACATCGTGGTGTTCTTCGCCGATCTGAGGAACTTCACTCCCTTCGCCGAGAACAGCGAGCCCGAGGAGGTGATGGGCGTGCTTGCCGAGTATCACCGCGCCATCGGGGCGTTGGTGCACGGCTACGAGGCCACGCTGGAGCGGTTCACCGGCGACGGGATCATGGCGTTCTTCAACGATCCGATCGAGTGTGACGACGCGGCCGAGCGTGCCGTCAGGATGGCGTTGGACATCCGGGACGCCGTCCGCGAGCTGGCGACGGGCTGGCGGCGCAACGGTCACGATCTGGCCCTCGGCATGGGCATCGCCCAAGGCTTCGCGACGCTCGGCCGGATCGGTTTCGAAGGGAGATACGACTATTCGGCCATCGGCAGCGTCACCAATCTCGCTGCCCGGCTGTGCGGGGATGCCGGTCCCTGGCAGGTGCTGGTCACCGACCGCGTGCTCGCCGCCGTCGAGCACGCCGCGCGATCCGAGATGGTCGGTGACGTGACACCGAAGGGATTCAGCCGGGTGGTTCGAGTTCACGACATCATTTCCATGCACGACGAATAGGGGCCCGACATGCCGACCACACAGGGGAGAACGCTCTCCGAACTCGACGAGGAGGAGCGATATCGCCGCTTCGACGAACTGCAAACGATGATGCCGTCGGTATGGGACTCGATGCGGCTCGGCTTCGACGACGAGTCGGTCGTCGTGGTTCCCTCCATCAGCACGGACGGTCCGACCGCCAGGAACGGCACCGTCATGCAGGCCATGGAGGAGCGCGCGCTGTTCCTCTTGTTGCTGCTGCGCCAACCGCGGCTCCGGATGATCTACGTGACGTCCCAGCCGGTGTCCGAATCGATCGTGGAGTACTACCTGGGGTTGCTCCCCGGCGTGATACCCGGCCATGCCCGGGCCCGCTTGACGCTGGTCGCGGTGGGCGATGCGTCGCCGGAGTCGCTCAGCTCGAAACTGCTCGCGCGACCGCGGCTGCTGCGGCAGATCCGGGCCATGATTCCCGCTCCGGCGCGCAGTCACCTGATCCCGTACAACACCACCCCCCTGGAGCGGGACGTCGCTTTGTCGCTGGGGATCCCGATGTACGGCGCGGACCCGCGGCTCACGGAGCTGGGCACCAAGACGGGTTGTCGCAGGATCTTCGACGAGCTCGGGGTGAACTGCCCCGTCGGCGCCGAGGACCTGCACACCCTCGACGAGATCGTGGCGGCCGTGCAGTCCATGCGCGAGCGTCGGCCGTCGCTCACCGAGGCGATCGTGAAGCTCAACGACGGGGTATCCGGTTCGGGCAATGCGCTGGTCGACCTGCGCGGGTTGCCCGAGCCCGGATCCGCCGACGAGGCAGCGGTGATCCGCGAGCGCCTGCTCGGCATGCAGCTCGAATCCGAGAAGCTCACCCTGGACGTGTACCTGGCCGCGTTCGAGGAGCACGGCGGGATCGTCGAGGAGCGCATCACCGGGGTGGTGCTGACCAGTCCGAGCGTCCAGATGCGGGCGCGGCCGGACGGCAGCGTCGAACTGCTGTCCACCCACGACCAGCTTCTCGGCGGAGCCAGTGGCCAAAAGTATCTCGGCTGCGTGTTCCCCGCCGATTCCGAATACGCCGCGCTCATCTCGGAACCCGCGATGGTGATCGGGCGGCATCTCGCATCCCTCGGCGTGCTGGGCCGCTTCGCCGTGGACTTCGTCGTGGTGCGACGCGAAGACGGCAGGTGGACGCCGTACGCGATCGAGCTGAACCTCCGCAAGGGCGGCACCACGCACCCGTTCCTCACCCTGCAATTCCTCACCGACGGCACCTACGACGGCGCGCGCGGCGTCTTCTTGACCCCCGGTGGCACCAGCAAGCATCTGATCGCCACCGATCACCTCGAAGACGACCGACTCAAGGCGTTGACCGTCACGGACCTGTTCGACATCGTCGTCAGCCACGGACTGCACTTCGACCAGTCCCGGCGCACCGGAGTCGTGTTCCACATGATCAGCTGCCTCACGGAGTGCGGCCGCGTCGGGTTGACGGCTGTCGGAGACGACCCGGCCGACGCCGGGCGGATCTACGAGGCGGCGCAGTCGGTGCTGATCAGGGAGGCGGAGCTCGCCCGGCAGGAGGAAGCCGTCGTCGGTCAGTAATCTAAGGCACGTGTTCACCGGAACCGTGATCGGCACGGGGTTGTCTCTGCGGCTCCGATAGTGGAACTCAACGACCGGGTCTACTGGCTCCTGCGCCCGCTGATCAGGGTGCTGTCCCTGCGGGCCATCGTCGCCGTGGCGGCGCTCGCGGTGATCGTCCTGGTCCTCGTCCTCGGCACGTGGGTGTGGGTCGGGGTCACCGATGACCAGTACAGCCAGCTCGACCGTCGCCTCGATTCGGTCAGCAGCCTGGGTGATGTCAGCAACCTCTTGAACAGCTCACCCGGCACCGACGCCCACCAACCCACGCCGGACGGCAACGTGGTCAGGACCGCACGGATCGGGGGCATCACCGTATCGGTGCCCAACGACGTCGTCCTTCCCGAGCTGCCCAACGGCTACGCCACCACGGCGATCGACGGCGTGGAGTACCGGGTGCGCACCTTCGCCGCCGGACCGGGTTCGATCGCCCTCGGCGCGCCGCTGGCCGAGACCCAGCATCGGATCGACCAGCTGCACCTGCGCGTGCTGATGATCTGCAGCGGTGTCATCGCCGGCACCATCCTGGTCGGCTGGGTCATCTCGCTGCTGATGATCAATCCCTTCCGGCTGCTCGCCGCGCAGGCGCGGGCCATCAACGCCCAATCCATGCCCGACGAGGTCCAGGTCCGCGGCGTGCGGGAGGCCGTCGAGATCGCCGAGGCCGTGGAGGGCATGCTCGCCCGCATCGGCACCGAGCAGCAGCGCACCAAGGCCGCCCTCGAGTCGGCCCGTGACTTCGCCGCGGTCGCCTCGCACGAGCTGCGCACCCCGCTGACCGCCATGCGCACCAATCTCGAGGTGTTGTCCACCTTGGACCTGGCACCCGAGCAGCGCGACGAGGTGATCGGCGACGTCGTGCGCACGCAGGGCCGGATCGAGGCGACGCTGACGGCGCTGGAGCGGTTGGCTCAGGGCGAACTCACCACCACCGACGACTTCGTCGCCTTCGACGTCACCGAGATGCTCGACCGCGCCGCGCACGATGCCCTGCGCGTCTACGCCGGTCTGCACGTGACGCTGTCGCCGTCGCCGTCGAAGCTGATCGTCGGTCTGCCCGCCGGCCTGCGCCTGGTCATCGACAATGCCATCGCGAATGCGGTCAAACATGGCGGTGCCACCGAGATCAGGCTCAGCGTCGTGAGTTCCGTTGCGGGCGTTGAGATTGCGGTCGACGACAATGGCGCGGGCGTGCCGGAGGAAGAGCGCGCCGCGGTGTTCGAGCGATTCGCCCGCGGCACCACGGCATCGCGGTCGGGCTCCGGGCTCGGGCTGGCGCTGGTGGCCCAGCAGGCGGAACTTCACGGCGGCACGGCGCTGCTCGACGTCAGCCCGCTCGGCGGTGCCCGGCTGCTGCTGCGGCTCCCCGCTCCCGACGCGACGTGGGACGATGCCGCCACCCCGGTGCGTGCGCAGCCGTAACATCGCCCAGCATGGACGGCGGCGCGGAAGTGAGCGGGCACACCGTCCTCGCCGAGGCCGACGGCAGGGCGTACCGGTCGCTGCGACAGCGTCCCGTGAGCAGGGCCGAGCGTTACGCCCTCGGCAAGGGTCTGCGCGCCCGGGTGCCGCGCAGTTCGTTGGCGGAGTGGACGGCGCCGTCCGACCGGCCCGATCCGGTCGCGCTCATCAACGAGAGCCATCGAGGCAGGGTCGACCGCCTGATCCCCATTCGGGTCGGCCGCATGGTGGAGTCGCCCTACGGGTTCCTGCGCGGCACGGCCGTGGTGATGGCGGAGGACGTCGCGCGGCTGCCTGCCACGGGCATCACCCCCGTCGTCTGCGGTGACTCGCATCTGGGCAACTTCGGGTTCTATGCCTCGCCCGAGCGGGATCTGGTCATTGACCTCAACGACTTCGACGAGGCGCACCCCGGTGCCTGGGAATGGGACCTGCGCAGGCTGGTGGCGAGCATCTGGGTCGCCGGGCGGCACAACGGGACGTCGGAGAGGCACTGCGGGGAGTCGGTGCAGTCGTGCGTCTCGTCGTACCGCCACGAGGTGCGTCGGCTCGCGGATCTGCCGCTCTTCACGCGGTCGTTCATCCGGTTGGACGTCGACCGGCTGGCCGCCCAGACGGCGGGCCCGCTCCAGAAGGAGGTCACGCGGTCGGCCGAGCGGGCGCGGCACCGCACCGGTGACCGAGCGCTGCCCCGCTTCACCCGCGAGGTGGAGGGCATGCGGAAGATCGTCGAGGAGCCGCCGTTGATCACCAGGCCCGAGGCGCGGGAGGCGGAATTGCTCGGGCAGGCCCTCGAGGACTACCTGGACACGCTCCCGTCGTACTGGCGACGGGTCCTCGGCGGCTACACGCTGGTCGACGTGGCACACAAGGTCGTCGGCGTGGGCAGCGTGGGCTTGCGCGCGTACGTCGCGCTCCTGGAGGGATCCTCCGCGGAGGACGTGGTGTTCCTCCAGCTCAAGCAGGCGCGACGGTCGGTGCTCGCGCGTCACGTGCACGGCGACTCGGCGTGGCACGCTCATCAGGGCCAACGCGTCGTGGAGTACCAACAGTCGCTGCAGACCGTGAGTGACCCGCTGTTGGGCTGGACGACGATCGACGGCCTGCAGTACTACGTGCGGCAGTTCCGGAACATGAAGGGAAGGATCCCGCTGGACTCGATGGACGCGTCCTCGCTCACCGATTACGCGGGAGTGGTGGGGCAGCTGCTGGCCAAGGGACATGCCAGAACCAGCGGTGCTTCGATGATCTCCGGCTACCTGGGCCGCTCGGATCGAGTCGACGTCGCGCTGTGCACGTTCGCGCGGCGCTACGCCGACCAGACCGAATCCGACCACGCCGCACTGGTCGCCGCCGTCGACCGCGGCCTGCTACCCGTCGAGCGCGGGGTGTAGCGCGCGAGCGGTGACGAACGTCTCAGGCGCAGTCGGCGCACACCATCCGATCGCCGACCTGACGGGCCAGGCGATGGCTGTGTTGAACGAGAAAGCAACTCGAACAAGTGAACTCGTCGGCCTGCTTGGGGACGACGCGAACGGTGAACTCCTCACCGGAGAGGTCTGCTCCCGGAAGTTCGAAGTCTTCGAGCTCATCGCCGTCGTCGACGTCGAGCACGGCGGTGGCGGCGTCATTGCGACGTCCGGCCAGTGCCTCGAGAGACTCGTCGACGACGTCGTCGGTCTCCTTCTGGCGGGGAGCATCGTAGTCAGTGGCCATATCCGTCCCTTCGTTCAATGCCAGCGTCAGCTCAACGTGAATGACGCGTGGGTTGTTCCCGTCTTTCGACGGGGGAAACCCGATGGCCGGAATCCCGGGGAAACCATAGGCCGGTCAGCCCGACAGCCGGATCAACTCCGACGTCGTCAGCGTGGCGCCGCGTTCCAGCCGGGCGGCCAGTGCGATGAACAGGCTCGCCGTCGTGACGGCGTCCCCCAGCGCGTGGTGGGGGGAGTGCACCGGAAGTCCGAGGGCGGTGGCGGCGTATTCCAGCGACACCGACTGTCGGGGTCCGACGTCGACGTCGAGGACCAGCCGGGAAAGGGCGGCCGTGTCGACGATCGAACACGTGAACGGCAGGTAGGACAGACGAAAGGCCTTGCGCAGGAAGGACCGTTCCACCCACGCGCAGTGCGCCACGACGGGGTGGCAGCCGATGAGCGCGTCGAGGGCGGTGACGCACTCTGCCAGCGGTGGCGCGTGTTCGATGTCCTGGGTGCGCAGGGCGTGGAACTTCGTGGAACTACCGGGAACGTCGCCTGGCACGTGGACGAGTCCGTAGATCGACTCGCCCGTCTTGACCCTGCCGTCGCGGATCGGCACCGCGCCGTAGGACACGATGTGGTCCCGCCGCGGATCCAGTCCGGTGGTCTCGAGGTCGATCACCACGAACGTGTCGGCCCGCCAGTCCAGGTCGCCGGTCGCGGGGCTTCGACCGCGCAGTCGACGCGCCCACGAGGTCATCTCACAACCCCTCCAGCCCGAACCACTTGCGGCTCAACCGCTCCTGGATGCCGCTGACGGTGCGGAAGGCGCTGCGCAGATGACGCCGTTCCAGGGGATCGAGCGTGTCGGGGTCGATGGCCGACTCGACCGGCCGCCCTTCCTTGATCGCGGCGATCTGGCTGTCGAAGACGAGGTGGTAGCAGAGGGTGAACGCACCCGAGAGCGCATCGGCCTCGTTGGCGGTGAGCAATCCGCTGTGCTGGGCCCGTTCGAGCCGTTGCGGGGTGGATCCGGTCGGGTCGCCGGTCCGCTGGGCGAGGGCACGGGCCAGGGACGCCACGGGCCGCAGGCCGGACTTCTTGAGATTGAGGTGGCCCTTCTGCTCACCGAAGTGTTCGACGACGAAGCCGCGGACGAATCCGCTGGGTGGGCGGTCGTTCATCGAGAACCGGCTCAACGATCGGGTGAATCCGTCCCGGCCGAGCCCCCCGACGAGTGCGCTCCGCAGCGGCCGGATCAGCGCCGGGCGGGTGATCGGTCGGGCGTCGAGCATCGTCGACGCCATCAACAGATAGTCGACGTTGTCCGGCGTGGCGCGCCACAGGTCGGCGACGTCACGCCATTGCCGTTGCGACCGGTTGAACAACGGCGACGTCGCGTTCAGACCCTGGGGGCACGGCGCGAGACCGCACCGGACCAGAGCGGCCATCAGCGGTTCGGCGGCGGCAGCCACCTGTTCCCGGGTGAAGGTCACGTTGGCCGGTTCCTTGGTGGCCGGTTCCTTGACGGCCCACGCCAGCGCCGTGTCGACGTCGGAGTTGGGCAACGGTTCGCGTCGACCGAGCGATCCCATCAGAAGCCAGGAGCAGTCCAGGTCGGCCAGCGGCGACTCGACGGAGTGCAGTTCGACGATCTTGCGGAAGATCGACTCGATCATCGCCGACAGCAGGGCGCCGAGGTGTTCGACGGGTAGACCGGCGTCCCAGAGTTCGATCGTGGTGGGTGTGAGCAACCGGCACGCGTCGACGAGTTGATCCATGGTCGTCGCCGCGGCCGCGGCCGACCGGATCACCAACGGATTGCGCACTTCCGCGGCAGCCATGTCGACCACCCGGACGATGCCGACCGCAGTACCGACGGCGTCGACGACGACGAGGTGATGGATGCCCTGTTCGACCATGAACAGGTACGCCGCGCTCACCGTGCGATCGGTGCTCATCGCGATGGCCGGCGTGGTGGCGATCGACGAGATCGGCGCATCCACCCCGACCTCCCCGGTGGCGACGCGGCGGCGGAAGTCGTCGTCGGTGACGATGCCGATCTGGCCCGCCCGCAGGAAGAGGGCACACGAGCGGCCGGTGGTGGTCACGAGCTCGGCGACACTGCGGATCGAGTCGTCGGCGTCGCACCAGGTGATCGGGTGGGCGACTTCGCCGATCGGACGCTCCAGGCGGGAGAAGGACCCGCCGGTACTGATCAGTCGCTCGCGGGCCACCAGCCCGCCGTAGTGGGCGAACTGGAGGCGATCGGGGTGACTGAGCATGGTGCGGGGATCGGGCAATCGGTAGCACAGGGTGTCCTCGACGGCCCGTACCTGCAGGGGCGGCGGCAGCCCGGACAACACCGAGATGTGTCCGAACGTCTCGCCGGCACCGAGGACGTCCGTCGTCCGGCCGCGGTCGGAGATCTCCACCGCACCCACCCTGATGACGTACAGACAGTCCAGGGGCGCGGCGTCGGCCTCGACGATCACGGTGCCGGCGGTGAAGTACTCCACCTCGACCGCCCTCGCAAGACGGTTCAGATCATCGTCGTCGAGGCGGTCGTACGGCGACTGCTCACCGAGGAACTCGAGGAACTCCTTCACGGCACCCTTCTCGCGCGCCCGCTCACGATGAGATCCACGTCGACTTCACCGATCGATCGTCGCACGGGCCGCCGGTAGCGGCGCCTCGATGGGCCGACCCGCCTACATTGGTGACTGCACGAGCCCGGCCCGCCCGTCGTCGAGTCAAGCGCCACGTTTCAACATCACCCGACGATGGAATACAGCGGCAACGGCGGCCCGGGTACGAGTCACGCAATGATCCAGACGACGAGTGGTGAGGAAGTAGATGTCGGACACGGCCAGTGAGGATCAGACACACGAACCAACCGAGCCGACGTACGCCGAACACTTCCACCCCGCGCGGCCAAGGACCTTGCGCTTCCGCCCACGGGTGAAGGCGCCGTTCGCGCGGCGCTCGGTGACGCAGGACGGCTCGGCGACGGGGAACAACCCGGCCTATGTGTCGTGGCTCCTCGCCCAGTCGATGCTGGCCGACGCCAACGACATCAGCCAGCAGTTCTCCGGCCAGGGCTCGATGTGGCAGAACCCGTTCGCCAACCCGAATCCGCGCGGCGCCGTCACGTCGGCCTCGGTCTGGTTCACGGCGTACCCGCTGTCGCTGATCACCCGGCCCGACGAGTCGTTCCTGAAGGCACTGGCCGACGAGGAGATGTGGCAGGCCTTCTCCGAGATCGGCATCGAGGGCATCCACACCGGACCGGTGAAGCGGGCGGGCGGCATCTCGGGATGGGAGTACACGCCCAGCGTCGACGGCCACTTCGACCGGATCAGCACCCAGATCGACCCCGCCTTCGGCACCGAGGACGAGTTCCGCAAGATGTGCGCCACGGCCAACTGGTACGGCGGAACCATCATCGACGACGTGGTGCCCGGTCACACCGGCAAGGGGGCCGACTTCCGGCTCGCGGAGATGAAGTACGCGGACTACCCGGGCATCTATCACATGGTGGAGGTCGACCCGAGGGATTGGCACGAGCTGCCCGCCACGCCGCCCGGCGTCGATTCGGTCAACATCGACGCCGCCACCGAGGAATGGCTCGACAAGGCGGGCTACATCATCGGCAAGCTGCAGCGGGTGATCTTCTACGCCGAGGGCGTCAAGGAGACCAACTGGAGCGTGACGCGTCCGGTGCTCGGCGTCGACGGAGTGGAGCGTCGCTGGGTGTATCTGCACTACTTCAAGGACGGTCAGCCGTCGATCAACTGGCTCGACCCCACCTTCGCCGGGATGCGGATGGTGATGGGCGATGCGCTGCACTCCCTGACCGACCTCGGCACCGGGGCGTTGCGGCTGGACGCGAACGGCTTCCTCGGGGTGGAGAAGAGCGTCGCCGAGGGCAGCCCCGCGTGGTCGGAGGGCCACCCGCTGTCGGAGGCAGCCAACCATCTGATCGCCAGCATGGTGCGCAAGGTCGGCGGGTTCACGTTCCAGGAGTTGAACCTGACCATCGACGACATCCGCGAGACGGGGGAGGCCGGCGCAGATCTGTCGTACGACTTCATCAACCGGCCCGCCTATCAGCACGCCCTGGCCACCGGGGACACCGAGTTCCTCCGGCTGACGTTGCGGACGTCGATCGAACTCGGCGTCGACCCGGCGTCGCTGGTGCACGCACTGCAGAACCACGACGAACTGACCTACGAGTTGGTGCACTGGTCCACCGGGCATCGAGACGACTTCTACACCTACCGGGGCGAGCAGATCACCGGCGAAGAGCTCGGCGAATCGGTCCGTCAGGACCTGCTCAACCAGCTCACCGGGCCCAAGGCGCCGTACAACAAGGTGTTCACCACGAACGGCATCGCCTCGACCACCGCGACGGTCGTCGCAGCGGCGTTGGGCATCAGTGACCTCGACGAGATCGACGACATCGACCCGATCCGCCGTGCGCACCTGCTACTGGCCATGTTCAACGCCTTGCAGCCGGGAGTGTTCGCCCTCTCGGGATGGGACATGTGCGGGATGCTGACATTGCCGGAGAACGAGGTCGCCGAATTGCTGCGGGGCGGTGACACGCGGTGGATCCACCGCGCCGGTCACGACCTGATGGGCGTCAACCAGGGAGCGACCCGGTCGATGGCGGGCATGCCCCGTGGCCGCAGCCTGTACGGTTCCATCCCCGAGCAGCTGGCCGACGAGACCAGTTTCCTGCGTCAGCTGCAGGCGATCCTGCGGGTGCGGTCGCACTACGGGGTGGCCACCAGCCGCCAGGTCGACATCCCCGAGGTGTCGCACCGGGGCATGCTCGTGATGGTGCATCAGCTCGAGGATCCCAGCCAGCATCAACTCACTCTGCTGAACTTCTCAGCGGAGGACATCGCCGGCACGGTGCGGTCCGAGCACCTTCCGCCGGGCAGCCACGTGATGGACATGTTCACCGGCAAGACCGTCGGCACGGTGGACGACCTGCACAGCTTCGCGGTGGAGATGCCGCGGCACCACGGCATGGCCCTGCTGGTCGAGGCGACCGAGGTCGACGAGTTGGAGTGAGGGCCTCAGCGCCGGGCGGGCACCGTCAAGGCGCCGCCCGCCGCTGCCTGAAGCAGACAGATCACGGTGCTGGGTTCGGGGTTGGACGACGTCCGGTTCTGGTTGGAGTCGATCAGGTAGGTGATCGCGAAGGTGCCGCTGCCGACGGGTTCGCCCGTGTACCTGGTGAACCCGTCGTCGCACTTGCGGTCGGCGACGTCGGGGATCGCGGTGTTCACGGCCAACGGCGCGCGTAGGTAGACCTCCGCCTGGTGGGGTGTCGAGCAGTCGACGACGGAGACGGTGATCGCGTTGGGGTCCTCGATCGGCGGCGGGTCGGCCAGGCAGTCTCCGACGTCGAGGTCGAACCAGTTCACGGTCCGAGTCGCGGGTGTCGGTTGCGGGGCCGCGACGACCGGGGTCGTGACCGCGGTGGTGCTCGGGGCCGTCGACGTGGCGACCGGACGTGACGGGGCCGCAGCGCACGCCGACAGCATCGCCGAGGCGACCATCACGGTGATCACCACGGGCGACGGACGGTTCCGCATGGGGTAAAGCTAGCGACGTTGCCGGCGTGCCGCGAGAGTCCCGGTGAGCGAGTCGATCTGGATTCCGCACGCGGCCGCGAACTGCAAGGGGTTCAGGCCGTCGGCCGAGTTCATGTCGCAGTTGCCGAAGGGTGGTGCGCCGTTGGGCAGGGTCGTCCCGTTGCCGTATCCCTTGTCGTCGGTGTATTGGTGAGCCACCGTGCCCGGGTATACGGGAGTGGTCCCGTAAGCGGCGATGACCAGGCGGATGCCCGCGGGTTTGACCGGCCACAGCCGGTTGAGGTCACCGACGTTGCCGTATCCGAGGACGCGGCGTCGGTCGGCCAGCCAGTCGGCGATCGCCCAGTAGGCCCGGTTGATGCCGTCGGATCGGTCGCCGGTGATAAGGCCGCCCCAGCCCTCGACGTCGATCATCACGGACATCCGCGGGTGCGGCCGCCCGACCATGTCCATCAGTGTGTCGACGGTCTGCCGCCAGTTCCGCCGCCACACGAAGTACACGATGAAGAAGTCCAGTTCGCCTGCGTCGCAACGACGTGTGCACCACGAGTAGTTGGTGTCCCAGTTCTCGTCGCGATGGTCGCCGTCGTTGGAGCGGATGCAGAGCACCCGGTGGGGATAGCGGTCGTCGACCGGGGCCTGCCACTCCGAGACGTCCGCGTAGATGGTGCCGGCCGTCGGTCTCACGTCTATGTCGTACCCCTCTGGTGTGATGGTGTCATGGCTTCGATCGCAACGGCTTTGGTGGCTGTGGTGGCTGAGCTCCGTCCCACCGAGCGGCTCGAGGTGTTGTTCGAGGAGTTGGCGGAGCTGACCGGGCAGCGCAACGCGATCGACGGGCGCGTCGTGGACATCGTCGCCGAGATCGACCACGACGAGCTGTGGGGTGCCACCGCTGCACGGTCGGTGCCGGCGCTGGTGGCCTGGAAGACCGGGGTCTCCCCGACGAATGCCGAGACGATCGCCACCGTCGCCCACCGACGCCGGGAGTTCCCGCGGTGCGCGGCGGGCATGCGGGAGGGCCGGTTGTCGCTGGATCAGGTCGGCGTGATCGCGGGGCGGGCCGCCGACGGCTCCGACGAGCACTACGCGCAGTTGGCCGCCAGCGCCACGGTCACCCAGTTGCGGACCGCGGTCAAGCTCGAACCCCGACCCGACCCGGATCCCGCTGTGGAACCGGAGCGCTCGATCAGCAAGACCGTCAGCGCGACGTACACCACCTGGTATGTCCGACTGCCCCGGGTGGAGGCCGCGAAGTTCGAGGCCGCCCTGCAGTCGCAGCGCGACGGGCAGATCGCCGCGTGGAAGCACGACCACGGTGACGGTGCCCTTGTCGACGGTGTCTCGGAGCCGACGCCGCGGTTCCCGGATGCGGTGGATGCGTTCATGGGCGTGGTCGACGCGGGCTGGGATGCCGAGGCGGCCCGCCGCCCGCACGGGCAGCACACCACCGTGGTCGTGCACCTCGACGTGCAACGGCCCCCGACCGCGGCGCTGCACCTGGGGCCGCTGCTGTCGGCGGGCGACCGCCGGTTCCTGCTCTGCGATGCGACGTGCGAAGTCTGGTTCGAACGCCGCGGCCGGGTGGTCGGCGCGGGGCGCACCACTCGCACGGTCGGGCGCCGGCTGCGCCGTGTGCTGGAGCACCGCGACCGCTGCTGTGTGGTTCCGGGGTGCGGAGCGACCCGCGGTCTGCACGCCCACCACCTCCGGCATTGGGAGGACGGCGGTGCCACCGAGCTCGACAACCTGGTGCTGGTGTGTCCCTACCATCACCGGTTGCATCATCGCGGTGCCATCACCATCAGCGGACCCGCCCCACGTCTGGCCGTCACCGATGCTCTCGGCCGGCCACTGAGCGCGCCATCACTGGGCCGGCCCCCGACCACACCTGCGCCCGCGGTACCACCGTGCCCCGGACCGACCGGCGAGCGCGCCGACTGGTGGTGGTACCAGCCCTTCGAGCCACCTAGCGAAACGTCGTCGGCGACCGCTGTCCAGACGGCGGGCGACGTCGTCGGCGTCAGGGATCCTCACCGAATGCGCGACGCCCGACGAACGCGAGCAGCGCCGGATCCGACGAGGTGAACCGGTCGACCTCCTCGCCCCCGTCGCACCTCAGCAGCGCCACGGTCACGCCCCGGGACGTTCGTGCCACCACCTGCCAGGTGGCGCCGGCGTCCTGCCACCGAATCAGTTCGGCGACGTAGTCGCGGTCCGCGGGTGGTGCATCGTGCACCCCTCCACCATCGCATCCCTGTCATAGGCTGCGGCCGTGGACACGGGCATGAAGGTGGCGACGGCCGTGGTGTTCGTGTGGTTGGGCATGGTGCTGGCGATCTCGTTCGTCGAGGCGCCGCTGAAGTTCCGGGCCCCGGGCGTCACGCTGAAGGTCGGTCTCGGCATCGGCCGGTTGGTGTTCCGCGCCCTCAACGTCTTCGAGTACGTCTTCGCGATCGTCATCGCCTTCGCGCTGTTCACCAACGAGACCTCGGCGTATCTCAACGTCGCGCTGTGCGCGGCGGTCGGTGCCCTCCTCGTGCAGACCATCGCGGTGCGTCCACTACTGAGTCGCAGGACCGCCGCCGTTCTCGGCGGCGACGAGGGACGGCGGTCCAACGCCCACTACGTCTACGTCGCGCTCGAAGTCGTCAAGGTGGTCGCGTTGATCTGGACCGGCGTCCTGCTCGTCGGTGCGTGAGACGATGACCCGATGCGACTCGGACTGCACGCGCTCGGCATCGGTTCCGGGGCCAGACGCGACGTGATCGACGCGGTGGCAAGGGGTGCCGAGGCCGCCGGGTTCACCACGTTGTGGTCGGGCGAACACGTCGTCATGGTCGACCGGTCGGACTCGCACTACCCGTACTCGGACGACGGCCGGATAGCCGTTCCCGCCGAAGCGGATTGGCTGGATCCCATGATCGGGCTCAGCTTCGCGGCGGCGGTTACCACGACCATCGAGATCGCGACCGGCATTCTGCTGCTGCCAGAACACAATCCGGTTCTGGTGGCCAAGCAGGCCGCGACGCTCGACACGCTGTCCGCGGGCCGGTTCACACTGGGTGTCGGTGTCGGCTGGTCGCGCGAGGAGTTCGACGCCCTCGGGGTGCCGTTCGCGCGGCGGGCGGCGCGCACGGCGGAGTACGTCACCGCCATCCGGACGCTGTGGCGCGACGACGTGGCCTCCTTCTCCGGTGAGTTCGTCGAGTTCGACTCGGTGCGCGTCAACCCGAAGCCGCACGGCGACCGACGTATTTCGATCGTGGTCGGCGGCAACAGCGACGCCGCGTTGCGTCGGGTCGCCGAGTGGGGCGATGGCTGGTACGGGTTCAACGTCGACGGGCCGGCCGCGGTGGCCGAGCACGTCGCCACGATCCGCGCCGCGTGCGAGGCGCGCGGCCGTGATTCCTCGGAGCTTCGCTTGGCGGTCGCGCTACGGGCGCCGCAGCCCTCTGACGTCGACGAGTTGACCGATCTCGGTGTCGACGAGCTGGTGCTGGTGGCGAGTCCGCCAGACGACGCCGGCGGGGTAGCGCAGTGGATCGACTCGTTGGTCGACGAGTGGATGCCCGCGACCCGGTGACCGAGACCCCCGAACCGCGTCGTCCGCACGAGGACTCGCACGGCGAATTGCCGTCCGATCCCGACGTGATGCTCACACCCGTAAGACCGCTGCACCTGCGGCCGTCGTCGTTGGCCTGGGTCTTCGCCGGCGGCGTGGTCGGGACGGCGGGCCGGTACCTGATGGAGTCCGCGCTGCCGCACGATGCTTCCGGCTGGCCGTGGGCGACCTTCCTCGTCAACCTCAGTGGCGCCTTCATCCTCGGCTGCCTGTTGGAGGGGCTGGCCCGGCGGGGCGACGACTCGGGGTGGCGCCGGCGCGCGCGACTGTGTGCCGGCACCGGCGGCTGCGGTGCCTTCACCACCTACAGCGCGTTCGCCCTCGAGGTGGTGTTGCTCGGCAGGCACGGAGACGTCGGTACGGCGGTCGGCTACGGCGTGGTCAGCGTGGTGGGCGGCGTGCTCGCCGCCTGGCTCGGCATCGTGGTCGCGGCCGGCGGTCACCGCACGAGGACGCCCTCGTGATCCCCCTACTCACCGTGCTCGCCGGAGCCTGCGGAGCCCTGGCGAGGTTCGTGCTCGACGCGTCGGTGAAGCGGCGATGGCAGTCCCCGTTCCCGTGGGCGACCATGATCATCAACGTCACCGGGTCGGCGCTTCTCGGTGCGCTTGCTGGGCTGGTGCTGTTCCACGGTCAGCCCAGCGCGTGGCAGACGGTCATCGGCACCGGGTTCTGCGGCGGATACACGACGTTCAGCACGGCCAGCTTCGAAACCGTCCGCCTGGTTCAACAAAACCGGCGGTTGCTGGCGCTGCTGAATGCGGTTGGCTCGCTGGTCTTGTCGGTGGCCGCGTGTGCCGGCGGCCTCGTCGCGGTGTGCGCCGTCTGAGCTTCGATGTCCTGAATTCTTGGCGACGCGGAGGTGCGGCGCGCCGCGAGAGAGCAGAATCGGATCCATGCCAGCCAACCCCCGTGCCGGACAACCGGCGCTCCCAGAAGACCTCATCGACGTGGCCCAGGTGGTCACCGCCTACTACAGCGTCGTGCCGGACCCGGAGGACGTCGATCAGCAGGTCGCGTTCGGGACGTCGGGGCACCGCGGCTCCAGTCTCGACGCCGCGTTCAACGAGGCGCACATCCTGGCGACGACGCAGGCCATCGTCGAATACCGCGCCGCTGCGGGCACCACGGGCCCGCTGTTCATCGGACGTGACACGCACGCGTTGTCCGAACCGGCCTGGGTGTCGGCGCTGGAGGTGCTGGCGGCCAACGACGTGGTGGCGATGATCGACGGCGCCGACCGGTTCACCCCGACCCCCGCCGTGAGCCACGCCATCCTCAAGTTCAATCAGGGCCGCGATTCCGATCTCGCCGACGGGATCGTCGTCACGCCCTCGCACAACCCGCCCCGCGACGGCGGGTTCAAGTACAACCCGCCCAACGGTGGGCCCGCGGACACCGATGCGACCAGTGTCATTGCCAAGCGCGCCAACGAGATCCTGCGCGGTGGTCTGGCCGACGTGAAGCGGGTCCCGCTGGCGCGGGCGTTGCAGATCGCCGAGCGGCACGACTACCTCAACGCGTACATCGCCGATCTGCCGAACGTCGTGGACATCCACGCGATTCGCGCTCAAGAGATCCGGATCGGGGCCGACCCACTCGGTGGCGCCAGCGTCGACTACTGGGGCGCGATCGCCGAGACCCACCAGCTCAATCTCACGGTCGTCAACCCGCTGGTCGACGCCACCTGGCGGTTCATGACGCTCGACACCGACGGCAAGATCCGGATGGACTGCAGCTCGCCCAACGCGATGGCCAGTCTCATCGGCAAGATCGGTGACTACCAGATCGCCACCGGCAACGACGCCGACTCCGACCGGCACGGCATCGTGACTCCCGACGGCGGGCTGATGAACCCGAATCACTATCTGGCGGTGGCGATCGACTACCTCTACACGCACCGCCCGAAGTGGCCAGGGTCGACGGCCGTCGGGAAGACGGCGGTGAGTTCGTCGATCATCGACCGGGTGGTCGAGCGGGATCGGGCGAAAGCTCGTCGAGGTGCCCGTCGGGTTCAAGTGGTTCGTCGACGGATTGATCGGCGGCACAATAGGATTCGGCGGCGAGGAGAGCGCGGGTGCGTCCTTCCTGCGTACCGACGGCTCGGTCTGGACCACCGACAAGGATGGCATCATCCTGGCGCTGCTCGCCTCGGAGATCCTCGCGGTGACCGGGTCGACGCCGTCGCAAAGGTATGCGGAGCTGGCCGAGAAGTACGGCGCCCCGACGTACGCGCGCATCGACGCGCCGGCGAACAGGGAGCAGAAGGCGCGGCTGGCCAAGCTCTCGCCCGAGCAGGTGAGCGCGACCGAACTGGCCGGCGAGAAGATCACGGCGAAGCTGACCACCGCCCCGGGCAACGGAGCGCCGCTGGGCGGGCTCAAGGTGACCACCGAGAACGCCTGGTTCGCCGCCCGCCCGTCGGGCACCGAGGACGTGTACAAGATCTACGCCGAGTCGTTCAAGGGTTCGGAGCACCTGGCGGAGGTGCAGCAGGCGGCCAAGGACTTGGTGAATACAGTCATAGGGTGAGTTCTGACGCGGAGGCCGACTGTCCGGCCTCGGAGGGCAGGAGCGAAGCGACCCGGGAAGGAAGCCTCGGAGGGCAGGAGCGAAGCGACCCGGGAAGAAGCCTCTGCAGGGTCGAAGCCGAAGCTGCCCAGCGAAGTCTGGGTGCTCGTCACCGCCAATGCGGTGATCGCCCTCGGCTACGGCGTCGTGGCGCCGGTGCTGCCGCAGTACGCACGCAACTTCGGCGTCAGCATCGCCGCCGCAACGTTCGTGATCACCGCCTTCGCCCTGATGCGGTTGTGCGCGGCGCCGGTCAGCGGTGTGCTGGTGCAGCGGTTGGGGGAGCGACGCATCTACCTGACCGGCCTGGTGATCGTGGCGCTGTCCACGGGTGCGTGTGCGTTCGCGCAGACGTACTGGCAGCTGCTGGTGTTCCGGTCGCTCGGCGGCTTCGGATCGGCGATGTTCACCGTGTCGTCGCTGGGCCTGATGATCCGCATCTCGCCGTCGGACGCGCGGGGACGCGTCGCCGGGCTGTTCTCGAGTGCCTTCCTGGTCGGCTCGGTGGGCGGACCGGTGCTGGGCAGCCTCACCGTCGGGCTGGGGCTTTCCGCGCCGTTCGTCATCTACGGTGTCGCGCTGTTGATCGCGGTCGCCGTGGTGTTCGTCCGGCTGCGACACTCGGCACTGGCCTCGCCGGACGTGCAGATCGAGCCCGCCATCTCGGTGCGGACGGCACTGCGCAACTCCGCCTACCGGGCGGCGCTGTTCTCCAACTTCTCCACGGGTTGGTCGGCGTTCGGGCTGCGGATCGCGCTGGTCCCGCTGTTCGTCGTCGAGGTGCTGGGACGAGGCGCCAGCATGGCGGGGCTGGCGTTGGCGACGTTCGCCGTCGGCAACGTGTCGGCGGTGATCCCGAGCGGCTACCTGTCCGACCGGATCGGCAGACGCCTGCTGCTGATCGGCGGGCTCACCGTGTCGGCGGTCTCCACGGTGCTGGTCGGATTCACGACGTCGCTGCCGCTGTTCCTGGCGGCCGCGCTGGTGACCGGGGCGGCGACGGGCATGTTCATCTCACCGCAGCAGGCCGCCGTCGCGGACATCATCGGCAGCAAGGCCCGCGGCGGCACGGCGGTGGCGGTCTTTCAGATGATGTCGGACTTCGGGGCGATCCTCGGCTCCCTGGCGGTCGGTCAGATCGCCGAGCACTTCACCTACGGCAGCGCCTTCGTCATCAGTGGCGCGATCCTGCTGGTGGCTGCGGTCGGATGGGTCTTCGCGCCGGAAACCCGGCCGCGGTCGCGCACCGATCACACCGCGATGCGTCCGCTCGGTCCGGAGGCCGGTGGAGAGGTGCCCTGAGCAGCGGCTTTGAACCGCAAGTACTGGTTGGTGTACCGTCGACCAGCACGACGAGGGGCTATGGCGCAGTTGGTAGCGCACCACACTGGCAGTGTGGGGGTCAGGGGTTCGAATCCCCTTAGCTCCACCCTTTTGAACAGGCGTTTTGTCGGTTGTACAGCTCGATTGAAAACACCCGAACACTCAGCTTCTGATGACCGCTCTCACGTGCCCCTTGTGCGCCGTTGAATGTGCCCGGATCATGTCGTCGAGGCCGTACCGGTGCGGGCCTGCGGCCTCGCGGATGCCGCCGACGGGGACGTCGAGCGCTGCGGCCGCCACGGCAGACGCCAAATCATCGGCCGCGATGGATTGGAAGAGCGCCGGCGATGACTTGCTCTCGCATCGCCTTCGCGCGGAAGTGACTGCTGGCGAGCAAGTGGCCCGTCCCCACTCCCGGCAGAGCGACCGTCGTGCGACGGCGGATCGGTCACGTCGCGACCACGACCCGTGCCCCGGCGCACGCCTCCGTTGACTGAGTGCTCCTGCCCTCTGGCTTGCGGCTCGCACCCGGGAGACACCCTGGCCGCGCACCGGTGCGGTGAGGCCAGGGTGTTTGACGGGGGCGAGCGCGCACGACGCCGCGTGATGATGGTCGCGGCAGCAGTCCCCGCGACGTTCGAGGAGACAACCGTGGTTTGCAGCGACAACTCCAGGCAGGTGGTGCTCACCCGACGGTCGCCGGCCTACGTGCGGGTCACCTTCGACCATCCGCCGCTGAACCTCTTCGGCCCCGAGACCATCCCGCAGTTGAACGACGTCATCACGACGTTGGAAGAGGACCCGGACGTCAAGGTCGTCGTCTTCGACAGCGCCGTGGAGGGGTTCTTCCTGACGCACTACGACCTCGTCGCCAAGACCGCGGAACTTCCACCCGGACCCATTGGCCTACAACCGCTTCCTGACATGCTGGTGCGACTGAGTCGGGCGCCGGTGGTCTCGATCGCCTCGATCCGTGGCCGCGCCACCGGGGTGGGCAGCGAGCTCGCACTTGCCAGCGACATGCGCTTCGCCAGCCGCGAGAAGGCCATCTTCTCGCAGTGGGAGGTCGGTGCGGGACTGGTCCCCGGTGGAGGTCCGATGGCACGACTGCCGCGCCTCATCGGCCGGGGCCGCGCTCTGGAGGTGCTGCTCGGGGCCGACGACATCCCCGGCGACGTGGCGGAGCTGTACGGCTACGTCAACCGCTCCTTGCCCGACGCCGAGCTCGACGGTTTCGTCGACGCGTTCGCTCGGCGGATCTCGACGTTCGACAAGACGGCCATCGCCGAGACCAAGCGCCTCGTCGACGTCAACAGCCTGCCACCCGATGCGGAGATCGCCCCGGAGTGGGACGCCTTCCTCGCGGCTCTCGCACGGCCGGCGGCGCAGCTGCGGATCCGAACCCTTCTCGAGCGCGGTCTGCAGCAACCGGGCGACGTCGAAAGCCGGTTGGGTCACCACGTGGGTCTGCTGGGCGACCTCGCCGAGCGAGTGACCGCATGACGATGTCGGCCGATACGTTCCGGCATGCGCGGATTCCCCTCACGCATGGTTCCGGGGCAATGCCCGTCGCCGGGTTCGGCACCCTGATCCCGGACCTGCTCGAGACTCGGCAGTCGACGAAAGTTGCTCTGGAGGTGGGGTTTCGGCACTTCGACTGTGCCGAACGCTATGGCAACGAGGATGCGGTGGGCGACGCCTTCGAGGAGGCGCTCACCGGCGGAACGGTCAGCCGCGAGGAGCTCTTCGTCACCACGAAGATCTGGAACACCAACCACCGCCCGGAACGCGTGAGATCGGCGTTCGACGGCAGTCGCCGTCGCCTTCGAGTCGACTACGTCGACTGCTACATCGTCCATACGCCGTATGCGTTCGCCCCCGGCGACGACCCGGACCCGCGCGACGAACGAGGCGAGGTCGTCTACGACCGCGGTGTCACGCTAGGAGAGACGTGGCAGGCGCTGGAACGACTCGTCGATGACGGTCACTGCCGGTCGATCGGCCTGTCCAACGTCTCCCTGGACACGCTGCGCGAGATCGTGTCTGGTGCACGGATCACGCCTGCCGCCGTGCAAGTCGAATCACATCCCTACCTCCCCGAGTGGGAATTGCTCGAGTTCTGCCAGGAACGCGGCATCGTGCTGCTCGCCTTCGCCGCCCTCGGCCATGCCATGACGCCGAATCTGTTGGATGACGACGTCATCACCTCCATCGCCCATCGTGTGCACCAGTCACCGGCCCAAGTGGCCCTCGCCTGGGCTGTGCAACGCGGCACCGCCTTTCTGACCACCTCGACCAATGCTCAACGGATTCAGGAGAATCTCGACTTTTCCCCGCTGCCCGCGGACGCCATGGACGCGATCCAAAACGACATCACCACCGACATCAGGTTCAACTCCGTCGTCCAGACCGGAGTCCCGGGCTTCATTCCCAGGGCGCAGTGACATGACACGTGTCGCAGTCATCACGGGAGCCAGTCGGGGGATCGGTGCGGCGACCGCGAAGGTTCTGGCGCAGGATGGTTTTCGGGTAGTCGTCAACTATCGGTCCAGTGCTTCCGAAGCCGACGACGTGGTTCGTGACGTGACCTCTGCCGGCGGTGAGGCGATCGCCGTGCGGGCCGACGTCACCGACGCCGAGGCCGTGGTGGCCATGGTGGAGGAGAGCAAACGACGATGGGGCCGGGTCGACGTCGTCGTGCACAACGCGTTGATTCCCTTCGACGTCACGTCGTTCGACGACCTCAGCTGGGAACAGCTTGGCGGCAAACTCGATCGAGAGATGCACGCGGCCTTCCTCATCACCAAAGCGGTTGTACCGATCATGCTTTCCCAAACCTACGGCCGCTTGGTCTACCTCAGCACGGGGTTGTCCCGACGACCGCGCGACGGCATGATCACGTTGGGTACCGCCAAAGCCGCACTCGACCAGTTCGTCCGGTACGTCGCACTCGAACTCGCCCCACACGGCATCACCGCGAACCTCGTCGCGCCCGCCACGGTCGACGACACCAAGGTGACCCAGCAGTTGACGACCGACCAGCTCGGCCATCTCGGCGCCACCAACCCGATGGGACGCCTGGTCCGGCCACACGAAATCGCCAGAACCATCGCCTTCCTCGCCAGTGAGGATTCCGGTTTCATCACCGGCCAGTACCTGCCGGTCAACGGCGGCCTGTCAATGGATTGAACGGAGTTGCCATGGACACGATCGATCTTGCCTTTGCCGGGCATGGCATTCACGAGGAGCTGGTCGCCTACGTCGCCGACCAGGAGGGCTACTACGAGGACGAGAATGTTCACGTCGCCATCCGCGACGGCGTGCACTGGCCGATCGAGCGGCTGCGCCGCGGTGCGACGATCGGGCTCGGCCGCTCGCTGCTGTCACGCTTGACCGACGACGTCGACTGGACGGTGCTCAGCGTGAACACCCACCGTCCGTTGTTTTGGTTCCTCGGCGGCCAGGACGTGACGTCGATGGCCGAGCTTCGGGGGCGCCGGTTGGCGGTCCACGCCGCACACACCGCGCCCGGCTGCTTCGCTCGAATCGTCCTGCGCCAGCACGGGTTGGACCCCGACCGCGACGTGACGTGCGTGGGGCGCGATCCCGGCGACTATCAGATGGATCTGCGTCGCCTGCGCGACGGCTCGATCGACGCCGCCTACGTCGGTAGCACGCTCTCACCCGACCAGGTCGCCCGCGAGGAGGGATTCCACGTGCTCGGGTGGGTCGGCGATCACTTTCAGATTCCGACCGTGGGCGTCGCCGTCGACCCGGTCCACACCCCGCTGGACAGCCCGGCGCTACGGGCATTGGTCAGGGCCAACGAGCGGGCGCTGCGAACCCTTGCCGAGCAGCCCACGTTGGCCGTCGACTACATTGCCGGCTTCCTGAATCGCGTCACCCGCGATGAGGCGACCCAGTATTACCAGCGCTACGTCGGTCCTTATTTCAGTGCTGATGGCCACGTCGACCTCGAAGTCGCGAGGCAGGCCGTCGCGGCGGTCGCTGCCGAACTCGGAGTGGCAGAAGTCGACGCCGAAACCGTCTATGGGACGAAGAGGCTCACATGACGAACCGATCCTGGTCAGTGGCCGTGCGGCGACACATGCCTGAGCGTGGGACGCAGGCAATCCACTTCCTCGAAGAAACACCAAGGAGCCAGAAGACATGACGACGATCGACGACCCGCGGCACCACGCGTTCGCCTTGAACCACGGCGGCGGGTCGATCCCGGCACTCGGGTTCGGAACGCTGGTCTCCGACAGTCGCAAGACCCGCGAGGCCACCGTGACCGCGGTTCAGGCTGGATTCAGGCACCTGGACTGCGCCGAGCGGTACCGCAACGAAGCCGAGGTCGGTGCGGCGCTCGACGACCTCCTCGCGAGCGGAGTGGTCCGCCGCGATGACCTGTTCGTCACCACCAAGCTGTGGAACAACAATCACCGACCCGAGCGAGTCAAGCCGGCACTGCACGCCAGCCTGGACAAACTCGGGCTCGACTCGGTTGATCTCTACCTCGTGCACACGCCGTTCGCGTTTCATCCCGGCGACGATCAGGACCCCCGTCACCCGCACGGTGCCGTCGTCTACGACGACGGCGTGACGCTAAGCGAGACCTGGGCGGCCATGGAAGGTCTCGTGGACGAGGGACTTTCGGGAGCGATCGGCCTGTCCGACATCGACGTCGAAGGCACCCGCGAGATCGTCGACACCGCCAGGATCCGCCCGGCGGTGGTGGAAGTCGAGTCGCACCCGTACCACCCACAGTGGGATCTGCACCACCTGTGCCACACCGCAGGCATCGTACTGCTGGCGTTCGCGCCACTGGGCCATGCCTTGAAGCCGCGACTGCTCGACGACCCTCTGATCGTGGAAACGGCACAGCGCCTGGGGAAGACGCCCGCCCAAGTGCTTCTCGCCTGGGGGATTCAGCGTGGCACCGCCGTGCTGACGTCGTCGGTCACGCCCGCCCGCATCAGCGAGAACGTCGACGTGACGCCGCTTCCCGAGGACGTCGTCGCGCAGATCAGCGCCCTCGAGACCCGCCATCGGTTCAACTCCGTCGTCGATGCCGGCGAACCGGGGTTCGTCCAGGTGCCGCAGGGTAGTTGAGGGGGACGGCGACATGACCAAGGCCGACGTCGTGCTGATCGGCGCGGGCATCATGAGCGCGACACTGGGCACGCTGCTGCGGCTGATGGAGCCGAGCTGGTCGATCACCCTCATCGAGCGGCTCGACGGGGCCGCGGCAGAAAGCAGCGACCCGTGGAACAACGCTGGAACGGGTCACTCTGCGCTGTGCGAGCTCAACTACACACCGGAATTGGTGGACGGATCGATCGACGTCACCAAGGCCGTGTTCGTCAACGAGCAGTTCCAGGTGTCGCGCCAATTCTGGTCGCACGCCGTGGAGAAGGGTGTTCTGACCGACCCGCGCAGCTTCATCAACGCGGTCCCTCACGTGTCGTTCGTGCAGGGCGAAGAACGGGTCGACTACCTCCGGCGCCGGCGCGACGCGTTGGTCTCCAATCCGCTGTTCGCCACGACGACGTTCATCGACGATGCCGACGACTTCGCACGCCGGCTGCCGCTCATGGCAGCCGGGCGTGACCCCGCCGTCCCAGTGGCACTGAACTGGACGACCGACGGCACTGACGTCGACTACGGATCGCTGTCGAAGCAGTTGATCGGATATGGCTCCCGCACGGGCACCACCACGTTGTTCGGTCACGAGGTGCGCGGCCTGTCCCGCCAACACGACGGTAGCTGGACGGTCGACGTCCGTAATCGACGCACCGGTGCCCCGCGAAAGATCAACGCCCGCTTCGTCTTCGTCGGTGCCGGCGGCGGCGCACTGCACCTGCTGCAGAAGTCCGGCATCACGGAGGCCAAGGGCTACGGCGGCTTCCCGGTCAGCGGCGTGTTTCTCAGGACCTCCAACGCGGCCCTGACCGCGGCGCACCACGCCAAGGTGTACGGCTTTCCACCCTTGGGTGCGCCACCGATCTCGGCGCCGCACCTCGACACGCGGGTCATCGGTGGTAAACCCTGGCTGCTCTTCGGGCCCTTCGCCGGGTGGTCGCCCAGATTCCTCAAGCAGGGTCATCTCGGTGACCTACCGCGGTCGGTCACACCGAACAATTTGGGCCCGATGCTCGACGTCGGGCTCAGCCAGCTGAGCCTGATCAAGTACCTGCTACGGCAGCTACGACTGTCGGAAGCTGATCGCATCGACGTGCTGCGGGAGTTCGCCCCAAGCGCCATCGATACGGACTGGAGTCTTTCGGTGGCAGGTCAGCGGGTGCAGGTGATCAAGCCGGGCAGGAGCTTTCGCGGCAACTTGGAATTCGGTACGACCGTGATCACCGCCGCTGACGGCAGCATCGCCGGACTGCTCGGCGCCTCACCAGGTGCCACGACCGCGATTCCCGCAATGCTCGACGTGTTGGAGCGCTGCTTCGGTGACCGGTTCGCCACGGCGTGGCGCCCCCGACTGGTCGAGATGATCCCCTCACTGGGCACCAAGTTGTCCAACGAACCCGCCCTGTTCCACGAAGTGTGGGAATGGGGCACCCGAATGTTGGGCCTGCAATCCGCCGCCGCACCGAGCCGGCCCGTGGGGTAGCGAGGGCGCGGCTCGTCTCCGTCAACGTTGATCTGAGTCCTCAATCGCGTAGCGGAGGCGACGCGCGGCGAGCAAGTGCGCCGTCGAGTTCGCGGCGTGAATTGACCCCGAGCTTGCTGAAGATGTTGCGCAGATGCCATTCCACGGTGCGCGCGCTCAAGAACAGCTGCACCCCGATCTCCACGTTGGTTAGTCGGTCCCGTGCAAGCTGGGCTATCTGCTCTTCCTGAGGTGTCAGTTCGTTGGTACCCGGCGCGGTCCGCCGACGCACCTTCTCTCCGGTGGCCAGAAGCTCACGGCGGGCGCGCTCGGCGAACCCGTCCGCGCCCATCGCGGCCAGCGCCGCATAGGCCGGTTTCAGTTGGACGCGGGCGTCGATGCGCCGCTGATGGCGTCGCAGCCACTCGCCATAGTTCAACCGGGCCCGAGCCGAGAAGATCGCCATCTGCGTGCGACCGAGGCATTCGATCGCCTCCTGATAGAAGGCGTCGGCTGCCTGGCCATCGGCGACGAGCGCCTGACACTGCGCGGCCAGGCCACGCGCGAAGTCACTGTCCGCCGCGACGGCGGCCTCCACCATCTGTGCGGTGGCCGTTCGCGCACGATCCATCTGATCGCTCCGAGTGGCGGCTTCGACGAGCTCATAGAACCCGCGGATCGCGTAGCAGGGCAAGGTATTGATCTTCGCGACGACGTTCTCCGCTGCGGTGACCGCCGGTCGATGGTCGGAGCGGCCGTTGTAGAGCACCGCTTTGGCGTACTCCGCGAAGTCGAGCAACCATCCCTCGCCGCGATCCGACGTAGCCCCCGCCATCGCAGCCATCCGCGTGACCGCTCCCAAGGCGTCACCCCGCCAGGCATCCACGAGCAACGCGATGTGCAGCGACGTGCCCGCGGTGATGATCGGGTCGATGCGGATGGCCTCGGCCAACAGCGCCTCGGCCCGGCTGAGTTCCCCGGCGTGCACGGAGAACTCGGCGAGAGAATCAAGACCCAGCGGAAGCCAGCTGAGCAGTCCGTGCTCGCGCGCCGAGTCCACTGCGCCAACCACCATGGCGTACCAGGCATCGTCATCGCAGAGGTGCATCGCCATGACGTTGAAGCCGTAACCGTAGAAGCCGGGATCGGCTGGCTCGGTGCGGTAGTGCCGCACGGCCTCCTTGAGGATCGAGGCACCCGCTACGTAGCCATCGGCCATCCAGGTGGCGAAGCCGAGTACCAGGAGATGCCTCGACAGTGGAGTCGTCGCCGCCAACGGAAGTGCTTGTGCCCCGCGGCAAATCTGCAATCGGATGTTCTGGTCGCCGAATCGGCCGGCGTGAGCAGTGGCGATCAAGGCCTGAAGGTAGGTGTCACGGGCGAGGTCGACGTCCAACGCGCGCAGCCGGGACGCGGCCTTCAACAACAACGACGGGGCCTCCCCGCCGCGGTACATGGTGAAGGCCATCTGCCCGCGAAGCAAGGCAACGGTCGCTTGGTCGAGGTCCGACAGCGGACCGATGTCGGCCTGCACGAGTAGTCGGTGAGCGGCTTGAAGGTCTCCGGCGCCGTATTTGGCCCGTGCGGCGATCAGCGCGCGCGACGCGCGCGCCGCGGGGTCCGGAGTCAGCGCCACGGCACGCTCCCAGAACGCTGCGGCCGCGGCCAGACCGCCGCGAGCCTGCGCACGATCGGCCGAGCCAATCAGTTCGGCCGCCACCTCTTCGTCAGCTCCCGACGCCGCGTACGCGCGATGCCATGCGCGGCGATCCGGCTGCATCGTCGAGTCACTGACGAGTGCCAGGGCGGCGTGCGCCGCTCGTCGGCGTTCGGACGTCGCCGCACCGTAGACCGCCGACCGCAACAGCGGATGCCGAAACCGTACGGAGGCCCCGAAGCCCAGCAGACCGGCATCGATGGCGGCGTCGGCCGCATCGACTGCGAGTTCGAGTTCCGCGGCAGCGCGGCGGATCAGGGCAGGGTCACCGATCGGTTCTGCTGCGGCGAGCAGCAGCAGATCCTGGGTGTCGTGCGGCAAGGTGTGGAGTCGGGTGAGGTATTCGTGTTCGATGCGATGGGACAGGCTCGGGCGATCGACGGCGGCGAAGCCTCCGGCGAAGTCGGGCGTCATCATCCGGGCGCCGAGCTCGAGCAACGCCAGCGGATTTCCTTGCGTCTCATCGATGATTCGGCTTCGCACGCTGCCGTCGACGGGTGTCACTGCCACGGAATCCAACAATGCGTTCGCCGACCTCGTGTCGAGCCCACCGATACGGAGTTCAGGTAGACCGACAAGATGATCCGGTGCGGCACTCGAGAAGCGCGCAGCGAAGACCAACGCCACCGGTTCGGCGAGTAGCCGCCGGCCGATGAACCCAAGGACCTGCGCCGAAGCTTGATCCAGCCAGTGTGCATCCTCGACGATGCACAGCATCGGTGCTGCTTCGGAAGCCGCAGCCAACAATCCCAGCGCGCCCGTGGCCACCAGGAACTTGTCCGGGCTGACGCCGGCCACGAGGCCCAGAGCCGAACTCATTGCGCCCCGCTGCGGGTCGGGCAGCGAATCCAGTCCACCGAGTAGCGACGAGTACAGATCGTGTAGTCCCGCGAAGGGGAGTTCCATTTCCGACTCGACGCCTGCGCACCGGATCACGGTGAATCCGCGCGCCGCCTTCAGCACATGCTGGAGGAGGACGGTCTTGCCGATGCCGGCCTCGCCGCGCAGCACCACGACGCTGCTTCTGCCGCCACGCACCTGATCGAGCAGGCCCTCAAGAGACGCGCGCTCGCGGTCGCGGCCGTGCAACTGCGCCAAGGGTGCGCCGGTACTGCGTCCATCGGTTCCCACGTCGCGACCCCTCATGGCACCCATCTGCTTGAGCGAGCGACACTCTATGCGTTCAACGTGCCGCTCACCAGGGGTTGTCTCGCCCGACGCCGCTCGATGCACGTGGTGCCGGACACCGGCCAGGGTGTACGACGGGTGCGATGCATGGCCAGATGCGCGACGCTCCAAGCGTCAGGACCGTCGACCGAGCTCGAGGAGACTTCGTGGCCAAGATTCTGTTCGTTCTGACCGGTGCGAGTTACTGGACACTCGCCGACGGCACCAGGCATGCCACCGGCTACTGGGCCGAGGAATTCGCCGCCCCCTACGGCGAACTGACCGGCAACGGCCACGAGGTGGTGGTAGCCAGCCCCGGCGGCGTCGTCCCCCGCGTGGACCAGTTCACCGCGCAGAATCCAGCATCCGCGGCGCCGCTGGCACGCGACTTCATGAAGCAACTCGCCTAGCAGTCGACCGTCGCGGACACCCGCCGTTTCATCAGGTGATCGGAGAGTCTCATAGAATTTCTGGTTGACATGGCGACCCATGTTCCGGCGGGAACGACCGACGTCGCCGTTGAGGAAATCCGCACACGCGAAGCGGCACACTCCGCTGAGCTAGCCGACGCGGGGGCGCTTCGGCGTCTGTGGCGTCCGCCGTTGACGCCAGGGCAGTGGCGGACCCTGGGCCTGTTCGCCGCCGCCGACGCGCACGCGTTGGGAGAGGTTCTGTCCTCGATGCCGTTGCGAACATGGCGTACCGACGCCGTCACACCACTCATGGTCCATCCCGACGATCCACCGAACAGTATTCATGGCAGTGCCATCGAATTCCTGATCACCATGTCCATCACCGTCCCGAGGGGAACCGCGCAAAACGTCACCGCCGAAACCATGGCGCGGGAGAGCGAGCGTGCCCGCCAGCTGGCCGCCCAGGGCCACCTCATCAGGCTCTGGTCAATGTCTTGTGAAGGCTGCCCCCCGCGGACGCTCGGCCTGTGGAGCGCTGACGACCTCGCACAGATCTCGGCGACCGTGCGGGCATTGCCCCTCAGCCCCTGGATGAAAGCCGTGATCACCCCGCTATCAGCGCACCCCAACGATCCTGCGCCGAGAAGTACTGCGGCCAAGGGGGAGTCGTAGATGCGGGACATCTTCGACTTCGGTGCGCTTGGACGTCCGGTCATCGTCGCCCCGATGGCGGGCGGCCCATCGACGCCACAGCTTGCCGCAGCCGCAACGAACGTCGGCGGACTCGGCTTCGTCGCCGGCGGGTACCTCACTGCCGATGCACTCGCCGACTGCATCACTGCGACACGAACGCTCACGACGGGACCAATCGGCGTGAATCTCTTCATACCGCAGCCGAGCGTTGCCGTCCGCCAGGAGATCGACGCCTACGCAGAAGCACTATCGGCTGACGCCGCACGACACGGGACAACTCTCGGCGACCCGCGCTACGGCGACGACGACGGCTGGCTCGCGAAGTTGGAGGTCGTGTTCGACATGCGGCCAGAAGTGCTGTCACTCACGTTCGGACTGCCGTCGGCCGACCAGTGCATCCGACTGAGGAAGGCAGGCATCGCAACGGTGGGGACCGTCACGACGCTCGACGAAGCCCGGCGGGCAAACGAACTCGTCGATGCCCTTACGGTGCAAGGACCGTCGGCTGGCGGCCATCGCGGCACCTTCGATCCGGCGGCGACGCCGTCTACCGAGACATTGGACGACCTGCTCGGCGCGACTCTTGCGGTCACCGAAGTGCCCGTCGTGGCCGCCGGTGGTCTGATGACTGCAGCCGACGTTGCACGGGTGCTCGAATCCGGTTCCGTGGCAGCACAATTGGGTACCGCATTCCTCCTGTGCGACGAGTCCGGCAGCAGCCCGGTACATCGTCGGGCGCTGCAGAGCAGCCACTTCGACGACACGGTCGTGACCCGCGCGTTCTCGGGACGCTACGCGCGGGGCCTACGCAACCGCTTCGTGAACACCCACGACGGGCAGGCGCCGCTGGGCTACCCCGAGATCCACTGGCTGACCAGCCCGCTACGCGCCGCGTCGGTACGCGCCGGTGACCCCAACGACACCAACGTATGGGCCGGAACGGGCTTCCGCCAGGCCGCGACCGGGTCGGTAGCGACGTTGATGGACCTGATCGCTCCCTAACTCCGACGCCGCCTCCGGGACGGCCGTCCGGCACTTTGCGCAAGAGCCCACTCTTCGCCCGGCGTATTTGTGACGAGATCGGGCAAAGACGGTCGTGGGGTAGCGGTGGCAATCACGACGAACCGGGAGTGGTCATCCATCCCGGTCACCTGCTTGCACTCACGCCCGTCGGCGAAACACCCCGCCCATAACGTCGAGCTGCCTACCTCGTTGCGGGAAACTCGTCCAGCCCGGGATCACTTGCACGTTGCATTACATGCGAAATGAATATTGTGCACGGTGCAATGACGGGTGTAGCGTGGAAGGCGACGGCATTGGAGCTCGAACGCGATTCCCTCGACGAGCGGGTCGAACCCGTTACGGGCGTACGGCGCCTGGCCCAGTCCGTTGCGTGTGTATTACTCCGTTGACTGGCAAGTCCTTCGAGGCGTCGCCGCAGTAGAGAAGGCAACGATGAAGATAGTGAAGAATGTGTATCCACCGTCGGGGGTCAGCCGGGCACTGTTTCGCGCGCCGATTATTCTGTATCGGCTCGGCCTGGGCGGGCTGTTCGGTAAGCGGATGCTGTTGCTCAATCACATCGGGCGAGTTTCGGGAATGCAGCGCCACGTCGTTTTGGAAGTCGTCGAGCACGATCCCGCCGACGGAAGCTTCGTGGTCGCCTCCGGATGGGGACCCACCGCCGCGTGGTATCGCAACGTTCTTCAAACACCGATGGTCAGCATCCAGCTCGGAAGAGACACGATCCCGGTGACGGCAGTACCGCTCACCGCAGCGGAAGGAGCCGAAATCTTCGCCCGCTACGGTGCCCGACACCGCGCCGCCGCGAAATACCTGCTTCCGCGGTTGATGGGATTCTCACTCGACGGGTCGGAGGAAGACTTCCGTGCGGCTGGGCAACGCATGCCCTTCGTCCGATTGGCGATCCGGCATTGAAATCGGAAGTGTATGACCCGGTTGACCCATCGCGACATGGCAGGTGTCAGCGGCTGGTGTTATCGACGTTTCGGGGGCCGCCGGCGACATCGCTGTCTTCGCGGTCGGAAAGGTTGACGGCATGAAAATCGCGATCAGCGGAGCAGGTGTGGCAGGCCCGTCGCTCGCATATTGGCTACACCGAACCGGGCACGAGCCGACGTTGATCGAGCGGTCACCGCACTTTCGCACCGGCGGCTACGTAATCGATTTCTGGGGGGTGGGCTACGACGTCGCGCAACTGATGAGAATCGACGCGGCCGTCCTCGATGCCGGTTACCGGGTGCAATCGATCCGCTCGGTCGGATCCGACAATCAGATCCGAGCCAGCCTCGGCGTTGATGCGTTTCGGCGCGCCGCGGGCGGCAAATTCACCAGCCTGCCTCGCGGCGATCTGGCCGCCGCCATCTACGCCACGATCGAACACGACGTCGAAGCGATCTTCGATGATTCCATTACCGCGATCAATGAACACCCCGACGGCGTGTGTGTGAGCTTCTCGCAGGCCACGACCCGCGACTTTGACCTCGTCATCGGCGCCGACGGGCTGCACTCCAATGTGCGCCGGCTGAGGTTCGGGCCGGAAATGGATGTCGAACGCTATTTGGGCTGTCGGGTCGCGGCGTGCGTCGTCGAGGGCTATCGGCCCCGCGATGACCTGGTCTACGTCACCTACAGCCTGCCGGGCCGATCGGTGGGGCGGTTTTCGCTGCGGGGTGATCGCGCCATGTTTCTGTTCGTGTTTCGCTCCGTCCACGCCGACGACCCTGGTGAGCTGCCCGCGCGTAAGACGCTGTTGCGCCGCGAGTTCGGTGACGCGGGCTGGGAATGTCCGCAAATCCTTGCCGCGCTGGACGGTGTCGAGGAGCTTTACTTCGACGTCGTCAGCCAGATCGAGCTGGATCGCTGGTCGTTGGGCCGCACCGCGCTCGTCGGCGACGCGGCGGCCTGTGTCTCGCTGATGGCGGGGGAGGGCACCGGTTTGGCGATGACCGAGGCCTATGTGCTGGCCGGCGAACTGGCCAGTGCTCGTGGCGATTACCGGCGAGCCTTCGACGCCTACGAGGCCCGAATGCGTCCATTCGTCGAAGGCAAACAGGCCGCCGGGCGGAAGTTTGTTCCCGTCTTCGCTACGCAGACGCGGCTCGGCATCTTGTTTCGCGACCTGGCGATGCGGGCGATGAACTTCCGCCCCCTAGCCGAGCTGCTCCTCAACCGAAGCATGCGCGACGACTTCGAGTTGCCCAATTACCCAACCACGAGCGCATGACACGGGTGCACCACGGGCGGCGTGGGTGGCTTCGAACTGGCACCGGATGCAAACCTGGCCAACTGACGTGACGTCGGATCATCGATAAGCGGCGTAACGGTGCGTCAGCCTCCCTCAGTCCTGGAGGACCTCCGAGGAACTGATGTGGCCGTGCCCTCGCAAGATGGCGTCGAGATCACCGTCGGTGAGCCATGCTCGCCGGAGGTTGGCGTGATCGACAGTGCCGTCTCTGATGAGCACCCGCAGCGCCAACAACGCGGCCGCAGCGGTCGCCCAGGAGGTGTCCGATGCGGTGGCGACCCGCCGACGATGGAAGCGACCGCCACCGCGGTGACCCGCACGAGGGGCTGAACTCCACGATCGTTCTGCGCTGCGCGACGCGGAACGCGCCGGTGGCAGTGAGGAGAAGTCGCGCGAGGTTGTGCTGCCAAACCGGCGGCCAGTATTGCGCCGGTGTCAGTGACCGACTGCGCCGAGACGATGCTGCGGCAGCCCTCCCCAGTCAGTCGGTCCAGTCACCTGACGGTAGACCGGCCAGCCAGTCGCTGATCCACTGACGCGCATCCATTGCGGCCGACGACCGAAACGCGGAACGACGACTTAGGTGCGGATGCGCAACGATGCTGGTGGACTGATGTCGGGCAGCGATCGAATGCCGAAGTGCTGACGCAGCGCGCGTGTCGCGGCGTGAACGCCGGGCATGCCATGCACGCCCGGGCCGGGCGCGGTGGATGCCGAACACAGGTACACGTTGGGGATCGGCGTGCGGTAGGGGTCCCAACGTGGAACCGGGCGCGCCAAAATCCGGTACATCGACACGTGGCCTGCGGCGATGTCACCGCCGAGGTAGTTCTCGTTGTGACTGGACATGTCGCTGGCCGGGATGCACCGCGAACCGACGACGACGTCCCGAAATCCTGGCGCGAACCGTTCGATCTGCGACATGGCCGTGGCGGTCATGTCGCGATCCGAGCCATTGGGCACCTGCGCGTAGGTCCACAGGGGGCGGTAACCGTTGGGATCGAGGCGCGTCTCGTCCACGACCGTCGGCTGACTCAGCAGCATCATCGGGGTGTCGCTGTGCCGGCCGGCCGCCGTTTCGTCCTCGGCGCGGGTCATCTGTTGGCGGGTGCCACCCAGATGCACCGTGCCCGCCCGCGCAAGTCTGGGGTCGGCCCACGGAACGGGTTCCCGCAGAACGAAGTCGACCTTCGCAATGCCGTTGTTGGGTCGGAACTTGGCCAATGCCCGGCGATATCGCGGCCGAAGCATGTCGCCGAAGACCTTCGTCAACGTCCATGGCGCAGTGTCGAAGAGATAGACGCGTGCGGCCGGAAGGGCCGAGATGCCGTCGACCCGGCGGTCACAGACGACCGATGCCTTCCGCGCGGCGAGGTCTGCGAGCATCGCATCGGTCAATGCCTGACTGCCCCCGATCGGGATCGGCCAGCCGTGCGAGTGGGCCAGCGTACCGAGCAGCAGCCCGGTCACCGCCCCGGCCAGCGACGGGATCGGCGTGTTCGCGTGCGCTCCGACACCGGTCAACAGCGCACCGCAGGCGTGAGCATCGGTAGTCTCGTCCCACGCCTTCGTCCCGAGGGCCAGCATTCCGGCGCCCATCGCCACCACGCCGCGTACGCCGCTTGGGCTCAGCGCCGTCGTCGGAATGCTCCTGACGTCCGATAGTCCAAGGTCACGGATCGCGTCGACGCCGTTTACCAATGGCTCCATCAACCGGCGATACAGCCGGCCGTCGGCTGCGCCATGGTCGGACAGCTCAGCGGCGGTGCGACCCAAATCCCGGTACGCCACCGCAGCCGGCGCGCCGTCCAGCGGGTGGGCGTAGGAAATCTCCGGGAAGCCGAACTCGACGCCGCGAGCCCCGAGATCGAAGTGTTGAAAGAAGGCGGAGGCCACGGCCATTGGGTGAACGGCCGAGCAGAGATCGTGCTTCAGCGGGACACCCAGGTTCAATTCCTGCGTACGGCAACCACCACCCGGTTCGGGCTGCGCCTCCAGAACCGTCACCGACAGCCCGGCGCCCGCGCACAGGATTGCGGCAGCGAGTCCGTTGGGTCCAGACCCCACCACCACCACGTCGGCGGTGTCGCCCATGGCGATCCCTCCGTCCCATCCGCTGCTCGGTCACTTGCATTCCACCGATGCGCGCGGCTAAACACCGACCTGGGTCGATCACGTCTGAGAGCTACTACTCGCGCGAACGCCGATTGAGGAGTCGCTTTGCGGCGAGGCGAAGGCTAGAGGAGGCACAGTATGCCTGCATCGTACGGTGGTTCGCCCCGCGGCATCGGCCAACAGCGCCAGCGCATCGGTGACTGCATCGCGGCACGCAGCGGTCATGCTGCGCAAGATGCGCTGGAAGGCCCGCTCGCCGGTGTCACGTGGACGGCTGACAAACCGACGACGACTCCGTGGTCGGTCGCAACCCCCGACTGGTGAATCAGGCTGCAGAGCCGAACAGTTCGTGGAGTCGGTCGGTGAGTTCTGGCTCGGCCAAGATGACCACGGCGTCGTCGGCGCGTAGTTCGGTGGTGGAACGGACCGGGACCAGGCTGCTGCCGCGCACCACGATGCTGACCCAGATGTCGCCGACGGAGTCGGCGAGACCGTCGACGGTGGCACCGTCGGCGGCGGATCCCGGTGCGACGGTGAGCCGGTGCACGCCCTGCGGTTCGTCGCGCAGCCGGACTCCGACGGTCCACGGCTCGAGCTCGGCGGTGCTCATCGGCAGGTGAAGCCAGCGCGCCACGGCAGGCACGCTGCCGCCCTGCACCGCAACGTTGACGACGACCACGATGACGACGATGCCGTAGAGCCGTTCGGCTTGCGGGACACCGGCAGTCCGCAGCAGCTCGCCGAGCAAGATGGGCACGGCACCCTTGAGACCGGCGAACGCGATGAACGCGCGCTCGTTGGATCGCAGTCGCGCGGGCACCAGGCACGCGCCGACCGCCAGCGGCCGGATGAATACGGCAAGAACCACGGCCAGGACCAGACCGGGTATCCACACGTCAGACCGGCCGAGGACCCCGACGTCGACGGTCAGCCCCAGAAGTGCGAACGCCACGATCTCGGCCAATCCGGCCAACGCAGCGTGGAAGCGCGCGACCTCGGCCCTGTACGGGGTTCGGGCGTCGGCGATCACGATGCCGGCCACGAAGACCGCCAGGAAGCCCGACCCGTGGGCCAGTGCGGCGATACCGTAGAGGATCAAACTGATCGCGAGTGTCCGCAGCGGATAGAGCGCCTCGCTGGGCAGCGGTACTCGGCGGACGAAGACCAGCAGGATCCGGCCACCGGCCAGCCCCACTGCGGCGCCGACCACCATTTGCAGCACGAACGTGCCTGCAACGGTGAGAAATCCGGTCACGCTGAGTGCGCCGGCGGCGAGCAAGCTCGACATCAGTGCGATGCCGACAGGATCGTTGGCGCCGGATTCGCCCTCCAAGATGGTGCCGCTACGGCCCGCGATCTGGCGGCGGCCCAGCACGGAGAACACGACGGCGGGATCGGTCGGGGCGACCGCAGTGGCCACCAGCACGGCCACGTACCAGCCCAGGCCGAACGCCAGGTGGAGCAACAGCGCTGCCCCGATGGTGGTGAGGAGGGTACCGACGACGCCGAGGGACAGGATGGGAGCCACCGCGGCGCGGAACCGAGTGGCGCCGATGTGCATGCCGCCGTCGAACAACACCAGGACCAGAGCGACGGTGATGATTTGCTCCACCAGGCGTTCGGGCGGCGCCTGGAGCGCTGGGAGGGTGCTCGCCAGGGCACCTCCGACCAAGACCAGCAATGGCGTCGGAACCTTGAGCCGTTCGGTGAGTCTGTTGGCCATCACCGCCACCAACACGACCGCCCCCAGCGACAGCACGATCAGGGCATAGCGTGCGGTGTCGTTCACGGTGGCAACTCGTTCCGTCGGGACCAATGGGGCGGGCGTTCCCATGATGCCCGGCCCGCAGTCGCGCGGTGCCCTAGGCCCTGCGGCTCCTCGATGTCGCCGTCCATCCGTGCACCGGGGTCGAGGCCCTGCCGAGGATCGTTGGCGTCCATTCCGTCATCGACGGCAACCGATCCGGCGGGGTGTACTGAGCAGTAGGCGATCGAAGTCCTTCTTCGCCACCGCCGGCACGATCGACCGGCCTTCGGCGTCCGTGACGAGTTGGGCGGCGATGTCGCGCAACTTGGTGTTGGTCTGGCTCGAGAGCCACTTCAGCACCTCGAAAGCCCGTTCCTCCGAGACGTCGTGGACCAATCGCACCATTCCGATGGCCTGGCTGATGACGCCTCGCGTGCGGGTGATGTCCTCGAGGATCACGTCCAGTGTGCGTTGAAGGTCGTCTTCGTACCCATCGGTGATGTCGACGTAGCATCCACGGGCGCCGGCGACGGCTCCCGAGTCGTCGACGGGTCGATCGGCCACGATCACCACGACGTGGATCCTGCCCGCGGTGTCGACGATCCGCCGACGGATGCTGAATGGCAGGCAATAGTCCTGGTGCCGCGCCAGTCTCGCCGCGATACCGCCTCCGTCGCCGCAGTGTTCGTGTGACTCGATCAGTGCCGTCGTGAGCTCCACCTCGTGGGGGCGATAGCCGTGCATCTCGAACACCGCATCGGACCACTCCCAGCGTTCTCCGATGGTTCGGTAGGTGAAATCACCCACGGCGGAGCCGCCGAATGCGTTCCGTCCGACGCCGCGGGGATGATGTGCGGCGTCGCTGTTCGACGGTGCAGTGGGCGCGTCGTCGGCAGCACTGCCGGCTCCCTCGCGTGCGCTCTCGTTCATCACTTTGCGAGGCGCTGGCATGCACATCACCTCCTCGCGGCCACCATGCCCAGCGCGCCGGTCACGACACCGGCCGCGAGTGCTCGGGCGTGGCTCCGCAGCCACCATTGAGGACTGATTGCAAGGGACTGCTCGTCGAAGGCGCCGTGGGCGCCGTGATCGTCGCCGGGGGCGTCGTCGAGCGGTTCGAACAGGTTGCCGGCACGGTGGCCGGTTCGGTGACCGGTCTGCTGCGAGGAGACCCCCGTCCGTGCCAGGTACCGGTCCAGCAGCGCGGGCACGAGCCGCTGTCCCACGAGACTGGCGACCGTGCTTCCGCCGACCCAATACTGCTTGTGCCCGGGATGGTCGGCCGCGTAGCGCACTGCCCTGGCCGGAATCTCCGGTTGGTAGACGGGTGCGACCGGGCGCGGTTGACGAGGCATCCGCGACCGCACCCAGGAGAATTGCGGCGTGTTGACCCCGGGCATCTGTACGACGGTGACGTGCACATTGCTGTGGTCGTGCAGCAGCTCGGTCCGCAACGATTCGGTGAAGCCGTTCACGGCATGCTTGGCGCCGCAGTAGGCGGATTGCAGGGGAACCGATCTCATGCCGAGTGCAGACCCTACCTGGACGATGGTCCCGCGGTCGCGCGGCTTCATCCGATGCAGCGCCGCCATGGTGCCGTGCACGAAGCCGAGATAGCTGACCTCGGTCGCACGGCGGAATTCCTCGGCGGTGATGGTCTCGAAGTTGGCGAAGATGGTCGCGAATGCGGTGTTCACCCAAACGTCTATCGGACCGAGTTCGTCTTCGATGCGGGTGGCCGCACCGTCGAGTTCGTTGAAGTCCGCCACGTCCGCCTGCTGCACCATCGCCGTGCCGCCGAGTCGCCGCACGTCGTCAGCGGCCGCCTCGAGCCCTCCTCGGCCACGGGCGATCAGTGCCAGTCGTGCTCCGGTTGAGGCGAATTCGCGTGCTGCTGCGCGGCCGATGCCGGCGCTCGCTCCGGTCACCACGACCGTTCTCGGTTCTCGTTTCATGTCATCCTCTCCATTTCTCAGCGGTGGTCGTGCGGCTCGGCGGCGATTCCGGCGGGCGGACCAACATCGGGCATTTCGTGAATGCCGAAGTGCTGCATCGAAACGCACATTGCGGCATGGACGCTGCGCACGCCAGGAACACCTGGCCTTGGCGGTGTCGACGACGCCGTCCCACCAGGCTCACGGAGTTCGGCGACGACGACGATCCCAGCCGATGACGACGACGTCGAAGTCATCGGTCGTCACCAGCCTTCACGAGTAACACGCGTCCCGCGGGCGCTCTCGACAGGACCTGGATCGCCAACCGGTCACGAATGTCGCGCTCGGTCCGGGCGGTCGGGTCTGTGCTGCCGAGGTCGTGGTGGCCCGCGCTACCCCATAGCGCAGCTACGGCGGCGTCGACGAGGAGGGCGCGTGCCCGGTGGGGATCGACCAGAGCCAGCCCGAGTGCGGCGAGGGCGTGCACGACGTCGACCCATACCCCCATAGCCAGCACCTCGGCGCTCGGCCGCAGTCCGGACAACGCGGCCTGGACGAGGTGACGGGCCCCGAGGACGCGAGCTACGGCGCGACTCTTGGTGTCCACATGCAACCCATGGAAGGTTTCGAGGACTCCGTCGGGCCAGAGGAGCAGGGCGGCTCCCCAGCCTCCACGGAGTGCTTCGATGGGCCGTGATCTGCGGTGCGCGGTCGACATGTTGCTTCGTTCTCGTCGGTCAGTCGTGGCGGTATCGGTCGGCGCGGTCGGCCAGTGACATGCCGTGACCGGGTCGGTCGTCTCGGGCGGGCAGTCTTCCGTCGACGGGTGTAGGGACGCCGTCGAACAGCAGCGGCTCCATCCGGGTGTGGTCGATGAAGTACTCGATGTGCCGAACGTTCGGGATGGCGGCGGCCACGGGTACGTGCAGAGCTGGTGCGCAATGTGCGGACACGTCGAGGTTGCGTGACGCCGCCAGGGTGGCGGCACGGAGCCAGCCGGTGTAGCCGCCGCATCGGGTGGCGTCGAGTTGGAGGCAGTCGACCACCGGCATCAGTCGCCGCGTGTCGCCGAGGTCGGCAACGTATTCGCCGGCGGCGACGTCGCAGCGCACCGCAGTTCGGACCAGTGCGAGCCCCTCGTTGTCGTCGCTACTGACGGGTTCCTCGAACCAGGTGACGTCCAGGTCGTCGAGGACGGCGCCGACGCGGCAAGCTTGACCGCGGCGGTAGGCGCCGTTCGCGTCGACCATGAGCTCGACGTCCCGACCGGCCAACTCGCGCAATCGCCTGACGCGGGCCAGATCTCGCTCCGGATCGGAACCCCACCCTTGACCGATCTTGATCTTCATCGCGCGGCACCCGGCGCGGCGCCACCCCTCGACCTGTTCGGCCAGGCGGTCGTCGTCGAGATTGGTGAACCCCCCGGAGCCGTAGATGGCTACCTCGGGGCGGAACCGTCCCAGCAGTCGGCTCAGCGGCCCACCGAGGAGGCGCGACTTCAGGTCCCACAGCGCGATGTCGACCGCACTGAGGGCCTGCATGACCAAGCCGCGGGTGCCGATGTTGCGGGTGGCACGGTGCATGGCCTCCCACGTCCCCGCCACCTCGCCCGAATCGCTCCCGACCACGACGTCCGCGAGGTGGTGGGTGATGACCGCAGCAGCCGCAGCGGAGCTGTACGTCCAGCCCAGCCCGGTGACCGAGCCGGCCTCGATCTGCACGGCGACGGCCGTGGTGGCGTCCCATTCCAGGGTGCCGTCCGCCTCCGGCGTCTCCGTGGGCACCGTGAACGCGTGCACGTCGACATGCTCGACGGCGGGTAGCGCCGTGCCGCTGCGTTCAGGACCGGTGGGCATGGGAGGTCACCAGGTCGGCGGCGCGTGCGGCCAGCGCCATGATGGTCAGAGCCGGGTTGGCGGCACCCTGGGTGGGCATGACGCTGCCGTCGACGACGTAGAGACGATCGACTCCGAAGACGCGGTGTTCGGAATCGATGACGCCGTCCTGCGGACGGGCGGCCATCCGGGCGCCTCCCACCAGGTGCGCATAGCGTTCGATGGCGATGACCTCTTGGGCGCCGGCGGCGTGCAACAGGTCGGACATCACGTCGGTGGCGGCGGCAATGAGTTGCTCGTCGTTCTCACACTGGGAGTAGGCGAAGTGCGCCACGGGGAGGCCGTGACGATCCTCCTCGTCGGCCAGGGTGACGCGATTCTCGGCCCGGGGCAACAGCTCGCACAGCGCCCCCAGCGTCGCCCAGTGCACGTAGTCACGCATGTATTCGCGCAACGTCGTTCCCCAGTGACCCTGCGCTGCAACGTGTTCTGACCACGTTATCGGTAGCGGACTGACCGTCTGAATGGAGAAGCCGCGCCGGTACGCCTTGGTCGGGTCGGTTTCGTAGAACTGCTCGCTGCTGACCTCTGGTGGCGGTGCCTTGTACATCCGGATCTCGTCGGCAAAGCGGCCCGCGACCTGGGGTGCGCCCTGCACCATCAGATACCGACCCACGTTGTCGTGGTCGTTGCCCAAGCCGCCGGGGTAGCGGTCGGTCGCCGATAGCAACAGCAGCCGAGGGGTCTCGATGGAATACCCGGCGACGACGACCGCCTGGGCGCGCTGACGGTGCGTCATGCCGCCCCGGCGGTACTCCACGCCGGTGGCGCGTCCGGTGCGGTCGTCGACCAGGATGCGACTGACGTGGCTGTCGGCGCGGATCTCTGCGCCGTGGGCCAGCGCGTCCGGAACATGGGTGATCAGGGGGCTGGCCTTGGCGTTGACCTTACAGCCCTGAATGCAGAACCCTCGGTAGATGCAATGTGGTCGATTTCCGAAGCGACCGTTGGTGATCGCGACCGGTCCGACGCGCATGTCGATGCCAACTGCGGCGGCGCCGCGCAGCGCTATCAGGCCGTTGCCGCTGACCGGATGCGGGCGGTGGGGATAGGAATGCGGATCTCCCCAGGGCCAATCTTGGCCGGCGACGGGTAGCTCAGCCTCGATCTGTTCGTAATACGTGCGCACGTCTTCGTAGGCGATGGGCCAATCGACTCCCACCCCGTCGGTGCTGTGGGTACGGAAGTCCGAGGGGTGAAAACGTGGGGTGTAACCGGCGTAGTGCACCATCGAACCACCGACGCCACGGCCGGAGTTGTTGGATCCCAGCGGGACTGGGTCGGATCCGCCGATTTGGCGCGGCTCGGTCCAGTAGAGGCCATGGGAGCCGCGTTCGTCGCTGACCCAGTCGGCGTCGGGATCCCAGAACGGACCGGCGTCGAGCAGCACGACGCTCCAGCCCGCCCGCGCCAGACGCTGCCCCAGCGTGGCCCCGCCCGCGCCCGCACCGACGATCACGACGTCCACCTCGTCGTCGTGACCGTAGCGTCGCATATCGGTCCGGAGCCGGTGATTGGTGCGCGAGCCGTCATTGGGAATGAGCCATGCCGATTCGTTGCGATCCCGCACCGCGCCGAGGTCACCCATTGTCGGACCGACCGGTCGGAAGGTCGTCGTCCGCGCGGCGGGAGCGTTCCACTCGTCGAGCGAACGGCACCGGGTCGTCGTCCCGATGGTCGGCCACCTCGTAGTGTTCCCGGGCGTTGATGCCCGGGTTGAGGTACCCGCGAGGATACGCCGGCCCAGAGAAGCCCATCTCGTTCCACGCCCAGGGGTGGGAGTAGAAAGCCGTGCAGGCGTAACGGCTCCACACGCTCCACACGTGCGTGGCGAGCCACCCGTGCCAGGTGTCGCCGGCGTCGGCGAGGTCCTGGACGTCTTGCAGCAGCCGCGCCTGATCGGCACGCGGCAGCGCGGCGTAGCTGCGCCCGTGCCGGGACCGCGCGTCGCCGTCGAGGGCGGCCAGCGTCTGCCGCCATGCCTGGCCGTCGTGCGGCATGTCGTCGTAGTGCCAGCCGTCGGTCTCGTCTCTGGCCAGCCGGTCGTCGACGAGCGCCAGTACGGGGATGCGCGGATCGTCGTCTTGGGCGAGGAGTAGGTCCAGCATCGCTCCCGCCACCCCCGCCTCGGCGGGAGTGAAGAAGGACGTTATGCCCGGCACGGCGAGCCGAGCCAGCACCACACCCGCGGTTACGTCGTCCCACGTGTCGACCTGATCCAGCACGTCGAAGCCCGGGAAGCGACCGCGGTGTTGTGGAGTGACGCCGTGCTGTTCGGCGGTTGTGAACGGCATCAGCGTGAGCCCCCAACTCCCGGCACCGGCAGGTCCTCGCGCCGCAGCAGCGCCGCCAGCAAGCCCATGCCGCCGACGAGCGAAGCCAGCAGCGGTGCGAAGGCCGGCGGTCCGGACTCCATGTTGTACTTCGTCAATCCGCCGGGGCGCTGCCGGATGCCACGCATGTGCAAGTAGGCACCCTGAATGCCGTTGACGACGATCAGTGCGCTGGCCGCGGGAAGAATCGTGCGGGCCGCGCGCCGGGAGAAGAAGCCCGCAACCCCCGCCGGTACGGCGCTGGGCACGACGACCAAGGGCCAGTACATCATCTTGTTGCCGAAGCTGGCGCCGTCATGGGACAGGTAGATCTCGGCGGTGGTCACGGCAGCGCCCGCGGCGGTGAGCGCGGACAGCGTGCGTTCGAAGCGGCCGGTGCGAATGGCGTGGACGACGGGCCCGATGATCTTCACGACCGATCGTCCCTTTCGCCAGGCAGGTATTGCTGCACCTTTTGTTTGACGCCCTGCCTGATGAATCCGCTCGCGTCGTCGTCACCGCCGAGAATCGCCGACACCAGCGATTTCGCTTGCTCGAAGGTGGCATGCGGCGGAATCGGCGGCACGTCGGGATCGCAGCGCACGTCGAGCACAGTGGGGCAGTTGGCTGCGAGGGCCCGCTCCCACGCACCGCTCAATTCGCCTGCCTCCGCCAGGTTCTCGCCGTTGAGGCCCAGACTGCGGGCAAAATCGGCGTAGTCGACGTCGGGCAACGTCTGGGAGGCCTCGAACCGCGGAGAGTTCTCCATTGCGCGCATCTCCCAGGTGACCTGATTGAGGTCGTTGTTGTGCAGGACGGCGATGATCAGGCGGGGGTCGGTCCACTGCCTCCAGTACCGCGCGATGGTGATGAGTTCGGCCATGCCGTTCATCTGCATGGCACCGTCTCCGACGAAGGCGATCGCCGGCCGCTCCGGGTGGGCCCACTTCGCACCTATCGCGTAGGGCACGCCTGGCCCCATCGTGGCCAGCGTCCCCGAGAGGGAACCGCGCACGCCGGCAACGAATTTCAGATGTCGTGCGTACCAGTTCGCAGCCGAGCCGGAGTCGGCGGCGATGATCGCATCGGCGGGCATGCGCTTGGAGAGCTCCCAGAAGATGCGCATCGGGTTGACGGGGTCGGCGTCGGTCATGGCGGTGCGCTGGGCGGTCGTCCACCAGCTTGCGACGTGCTTCTCCACCTTGTCGCGCCAACTGCGGTCGGACTTGCGCTGCAGCAGGGGGATCAGTGCCTGCAACGTCGTCTTGGCATCACCGACGAGGTTGAGTTCGTAGGGATACCGCATGCCGATCCACTTTCCCGAACGGTCGATCTGGACACCTCGCGCCTGGCCAAGCTCCGGCAGGAATTGGGTGTAGGGAAAATTTGAGCCGACGGTGAGCAACGTGTCACAGTCCGTCATCAGATGCCAGCTCGCAGTCGTGCCCAACAGTCCGATCGACCCGGTCACCCACGGCAGGTCGTCGGGCAACACGTCCTTTCCGAGCAGGGCCTTGGCGGCTCCGGCGCCGAGCAGATCGGCCACTTCCGTCAGTTCCTCCGCGCAGCCCCGGGCGCCCTGGCCGACGAGCATGGCGACCCGCTGTCCTGCGTTGAGGAGCTCGGCAGCATCGCGTACGGCGCGATGATCGGGAACTGCTGCTGCATCGGACATCCCGAGACTGGAAGGAACCTGTTTGAAGGCGTGGCCGGGAGGTTCGTAGGTCAGTTCGAAGACGTCGGAGGGCACGATGATCGCGGTGGGTGCGCCCTCGCTCAGTGCGATCCGGATGGCACGGTCCAGAAGGTTCGGCAGCTGCTGCGGCACGGTGCACATCTGGACGTACTCGCTGCAGACGTCCTTGTAGAGACTGATCAGATCGACTTCCTGCTGATAGGAGCCGCCCATCGCCGAGCGTTCGGTCTGACCGACGATGGCCACCACGGGGACGTGATCCAGTTTGGCGTCATAGAGCCCGTTGAGCAGGTGCACCGCACCGGGGCCGCTGGTCGCGACGCAGACGCCCACGCTGCCGGAGAACTTCGCGAAGCCAACGGCTTGGAACGCAGCCATCTCCTCGTGCCGGGCCTGGACGAACTGCGGCTGGTCTTCGGCGCGCTGCCACGCCGCGAGCAGCCCATTGATGCCGTCACCGGGGTAGCCGAAGACTTGTTTCACGCCCCACTCCCGTAGTCGGGCTAGTAGGACGTCGCCGACGGTGTGTGACATGTGCTCTTCTCCTTGTCTAACTGGTGGGGGGACGGAAGCCCCAGCCGCAACGAGCTTTCGACGAGCAGGGCGTGGACGAAGGCCTGAGGTACGTTGCCGCGCAACTGTCGTTGCACCACGTCGTACTCCTCGCACAGCAGGCCAGGTGGCCCACAGGCGGCACGGTTGCGTTCGAAGAATCGGGCAGCGGACAGCGCGTCACCCTGCTGGTGGAGCGCCATCGCGGTCCAGAAGCCGCACAGGAGGAAGGCGCCCTCGGCGTCGGCGAGCGGTCGGTCGTCGTGACGGAAGCGATAGACGTAGCCGTCCTGTTCGAGTTCTGTTCGCACCGCGTGCAGGGTGGCGACGCTGCGAGGGTCGTCGGCGGGCAGCGCGCCGCGGATGGCGGGTGCGAGGAGGGCGGCGTCGACACGCGGGTCGTCCGGCGCACGCTGCCACCGACCGTCGGGGTGTTCGCTTTCGGCGGCGGTGCCGGCGAAGATGAAGTGGGCCAGCGCATCCGGATCGATGGCGCCGCCGAATGGTGCATGCCTGGCGACCGCGCGCAGGCCCGCGACGCAGGTCAAGCGGGAGTGTGTCCATCGGCGGGGGTTCAGTTCCCAGATGCCGGCGTCCGGTTCGGTCCAGCGGGCGACGATCGCATCGACCGCGACCCCCAGCGCCCGGCGCGCGGTGTCGTCGAGCCGGTCGTGGCAGGCGGCGGCGGCGAAGAGCAACAACGCTTCGCCGAGCGCGTCCAGCTGGAACTGATCGTTCGCGTGGTTGCCGACGATGTCGGCGCCGCCCGGGTAGCCGGGTAGCGGCAGGGTGCGCTGATCCGGGACGGCGCCACCGTCGACCGTGTAGGCCGGTTTCAGGTCGGGTCCATCGGCCAGCAGGCGCTCGGCGACGAAACTCACCGCGTCGTCCAGCAGCGGGTGCGGTCCGTCGACCGCCACGGCCTGGCCGGCGAAGCACTGGTCGCGGATCCAGACGTACCGGTAGTCGTAGTTGCGGCCTGCCTCGGCGCGTTCGGGAAGGCTGGTCGTGGCTGCGGCGACCATGCCACCGCCGGCGCTGGTGAGTCCGCGCAGCACTGCGTAGGAGTGGCGCGCGTCGCGTACTGCGATACTGTCCGCCAGCGGGGGAACCGCAGCGGCCCAGGCTTCTTCAGTACGCGCCCACAGCGCGTCGGCGTCGGGAAGGTGATCGGCGGGCGCCATCGCGGACAGCTCCATGACCATGTCGAGGTGACCGCCTTCGGCGACGTCGAGATTGGCCCGCAGCGCGGTGCCGCCGTCGGTGACCGAGGCGTGAGCGGCACCGTCGAAGCGCACGCGAAGGTCACCGATACGCGCGTGCCACCGTCCTCGGTCGTCGCGCACGATGTTCTCCATGGGGCGGCGGCCGAAGCCGGCGGCGGGAGCGAACACCAACTCGACCGCGGCATCACCGCGCTGGGCGAGGAGACGACGCATCAACACCACTCGGTGCGGGTCGCCGGGGAACGCCAGCGCCTCGCGGCATTCGGTGACCCCGTCGTCGGTGACCCACCGCGAGCGCCAGATCATGCTGCCGTCCTCGTAGTGCCCGCCCCACACGAACCGCTCGCGCGGCGCGATCGAGAACACGCCGCGGCCCCCGATCAGGGAAGCGAACACGGCGTCGTCGTGCCAGCGTGGTGCGCACAACCAGCCGATGTCACCCCGCGGACCGATCAAGGCGCCGCGCTCACCATCGGCCAACAGGGCGTACTCCCGCAGGACGTGCGGCAGGTCGGTCAGGGGGCTCACGATTGGTCACCCGCGCAACCGTCGAGGTCGTCTTCCGATCGATTCTTCGCGTGGTGCCACGCCGGACCCTCGATGTTGTTGGGCAACAGCCACATTCCGATTGCCAGATTGGCGCAGAAGAAGGCAGAGTACAGCATGGTCGCTGCCGGGGTGAAGCCCAGTGGACCCGGGTGGTGATGAGTGCTGGCGACACCGCCGATGATCACCAGCGTCAACGAGGCCGCCCCCACCGCGAAGCAAAACACGGTGGCGAGTCGGCGGTGCATGATGGTGATTCCGGCTGCGGCGCCAACGCCGATCAAGGTCCAGCTCAAAGCCGGCGTCATGTCGAGCCCCACGGCCGACATGCCGAGACCCCGCGGACGTACTGCGTACACACCGATGAGGCCTGCAGCGCCGATGACGCTTGCCGCGATCGATTCCACGCCAAGCATCCACTGCGCCCCGCTCCAGTGCGCCCGGTTGAGGCTGACCCGGCGAAGGTCCGAGTGACCGTACGGTACGGGTCCGCGCGTGTCCCGTGCCATGGGATGCACCTCCGCTCGTCATGGCAGTGGCGACCAAGCGTCGCAATTCGTTCTATCCGCAATACTTCCATATTGGATGACTATATTGATGAGAATGAGCTGAGAGTTTCGTACGTTCTCTGCTCTCACGAGGGGGTAGGCTCCGGCACCGATGACCAGGAACCGCACTGCTTCCAAGTCGGCCGACGCCGTCTCGCTCGATGACGGCTACGCCGCCGAGCTCGAGGCTGCGACCCGGGGTTTGCTTGCGCTCAACGTGGTGGTCCTCGAGCAGATGGAGAGGCGCGTCGGACTGGCGCCCCTGCGCGCGCTGCAAGCGCTGCAACACCTTGGGCCCAGCCTGGTCACCGAACTCGGGCAGGCGCTCGAGCTGGTTCCCAGCAGCGCCAGTCGGCTCAGTGATCGCCTCGCCGACGCGGGATTGATCAGGCGTGGGGTAGCGCCGCACAATCGGCGTGCCACCCTTCTGGAGCTCACCGACGCCGGCCGAGCGGTCCTCGACGAACTCGTGGCCCATCGGGTCGAGCTGTTGCGCGCCGTCGCTGCCGGAATGAGCGCCAACAATCGTGGGGCGCTACTTCGGGGGGCAGAGGCGTTCACCGCGCAGTATCACGCATTGGCCGACCATTCGGCCCGCGCCAATGGTGACGAGTCCGAGGGAGCGTAGCGCTCGCCGAGTCGTCTGACGGCTGCCGTGTGTGCTCGTGCGGCGACGAACGGCTCTCCACCCTCCGCTCTCGCGCGGACGACCGATGTACCTGCGCGACGTTCTGCTTGCGACGCAGGATGGCGCCTGTGTGCGACGTCGACACGGCAGGCGTCGAAGCCGTAACCGAAGATGCCAAGACGTGCCGCGTCCCAGACTGTCGGCCGGGTGTACTCGCAGCCTTCGGCATTGTGCGATTGCTCAAACGACCCGGTCGTGGTTTGGGCATTATCTGCTCGCGGCGCGCGCTCGCCGAGGTCGACGATGGCAGTCGAAACCCGGCGCGATTCGAAAGGCTGGAAACCCAGATGAGCACGCGAAACGGCATCATCGGCGCTGTGCCCGCCACCCAGGTTCCCCGATATGCGGGGAAGGGCACCTTCGCCCGGATCGCCGACATCCACGAGGTGTCCGACTACGACATCGCCATCCTCGGCGTTCCGTTCGACGGCGGCACGTCCTATCGACCCGGAGCGCGCTTCGGTCCGCTGGCGGTTCGCACGGCGGCCCGGACGCTGCGCCCCGGCTATCACGTCGAACTCGGGGTCGCGCCGCTGGAACACGTGCAGGTGGTCGACGCCGGTGATGTCCCGGTCACCCCGTACGACATCGCCGAGGCCTGCCGGCAGATCCAGAACCACGCCGCCGACATCCTCGCCGGCGGGGACCGCCGCATCGTGTCGATCGGTGGCGATCACACCATCGCGCTGCCGAATCTGCGTGCCCTGCATGCCAAGCACGGCCCGGTCGCACTGGTCCACTTCGATGCGCACCTGGACACCTGGGACACGTACTTCAACGCCCCGGTCACCCACGGAACCATCTTCCGCCGCGCGTTCGAGGAAGGGTTGCTGATCGAGGACCACTCGATACACGTCGGCATCCGTGGCCCCATCTACGACCAGATGGACCTGGACGACGATGCCAGGATGGGGTTCAAGATCATCCGCGCCGGCGACCTGGACGTCATCGGCATCGACGCGGCGATCGACGCGATCCGCCGTCGGGTCGCCGACGTCCCGGTGTATCTGTCCATCGACATCGACGTGTTGGATCCGGCGTTCGCGCCGGGCACCGGCACCCCCGAATCCGGTGGTCTGACCTCGCGCGAGCTGTTGAAGATGCTCCGCAAGATGACCGGGCTGAACATCGTCGGCGCCGACGTCGTCGAGGTGGCTCCGGCCTACGACCACGCCGAAATCACCTGCGTCGCAGCGGCGACGGTGGTCTTCGACATCGTCAGCCTGATGGTCGCCGGCGCCAGGACCGCGCTGTCGGTCAACGGCGAGGTGGCCGCCGTGTGATGGCCCCGGCCGGGCCTCCCGCTTCGCCTAGCCGAGTGAGGCCGCCGCGCCTCCGCGGCGGTCGCCGAACTCCTCGTCGAGGATGGCGACGAGACGTTCGACCATCCACTCGGTGAGCATCCTGCCCTTCTCGGCGCTGGCCGCCTCGGGGGAGGACAGCGTGCCGGTGGCCGTCGACATCCGGGTGTCGATCGGCAACACGTCGTGGTTGACCACCCGCTCGGGTGCGTCGGCCGCGATGTGCTCGGTCCGCACCAGATGCGGTGCATGGTGCAGCATCAGCGAGGTTTCGAGGACCGCGGCGTGTTCGAGCGCCAGGCCCGGAAACCCGTCGGGCCAGATGGCCCGCTGTCGGTCCGGGGTGAACTCGGGGGTGGCGTCCTCGATCACCAGGATCTTCAGCTCCGGGTGCCGCTCGGAGGTCAGGAACGCCGGCTCGTAGATGAAGCCGCTGTTCTCGTAGTGCCAGTTGTAGAGCACGATGTTGCGGAACCCGGTCCGCCGCAGTTCGCCGAGGACGTCCTCGAGCAGCGCGATGTAGGTGGTGGCGCGCAGCGACAACGTTCCCGGAATGTGTTGTCCGCCGCCGCTTCCCGGCCGGCTGCGGTAGCCGAAGGGAATGAACTGCCCGACCACCAGATCGCAGCGGCGACTGGCGGCCGCCAACAGCTTCTCCGGGATGAGCCAGTCGGTGCAGACGGGCAGATGGTGACCGTGTTGTTCCGTCGACCCGATCGGAATGGCGACCGGGATGTCGTTGCGGGCCGCCTCGGCGATCTCGGGCCAGGTCATCTCCCGGTACAGCCGGGTCGGCTTCTCCTCGGTCATGTCGAAACTCCTCCTGGGTCAGTGGTGCTGGGAGACGCCGATGTTGCCGGCGGGTATGCAGGTCGACCGTCCACCGTCGACGACGAGGTGTGTGCCCATCGCATAGCTGGCCCTATCGGACAACAGGAAGACCACCGCTTCGGCGATCTCCTGTGGTTCGCCGAACCGCCCGGCGGCGACACTGGAAGCGATGTCGGCGATGTCGGCGTCGGGGTCGGCGCTGTCCTCGAACTCGACCATGAGCAACGGAGTTCGGGTGGTGCCGGGGCACACGGAGTTCACCCGGATGCCCCAGGACGCCAACTCCGCGGCGGCACTGCGGGTCATCGCCACGATCGCGCCCTTGGTCGCGGTGTAGGCGACGAAGCCGGGCTGGCCGATGAGGGCGAGTTCGGAGCCGGTGTTGACGATGGCGCCGGCACCCCGCGGCTGCATGACGCGGGCCGCCTCGCGCAGCACGTAGAACGACCCGGCCAGGTTGATCGACACCAGTTCGTCGAAGATCTCGTCGGTCGTGTCGACAAGCGGTGCGACCCGTGAGATCCCGGCGTTGTTGAGGACCGCATCGATCGCGCCCAGCTCGGCCTCGACCCGGTCGAACGCCGCCCGCACCGCCCCCGAGTCCCGCACGTCCACACTGATCGGCAGGGCGCGCCGACCGTGCTCGGACACCAGCCGTACGGCCTCGGACAGGTCGTCCTCGGGCCGGGCCACCACGGCCACGTCAGCGCCTTCCCGGGCCAGGGTCACGGCCGTGGCGAGCCCGATGCCCGAGGAGGCTCCCGTCACCACGGCAATGCGGTCCGTCATCTCGCCCATGTACGTGGCCTCATCCTCGTCGGAGCTACTCGGTGGACCGGACCGTCGGTGCGCGTCAGTCGGCATGGGTGCTGACGACGGCGGCCCTAACGTTCTGCCGACGCACCAGCGAGGTCATCGTAAAGTAGTACAGCGGCGACACTACGACGAGGCCGACGATGAACGAGATGTCGGTGCCGCCAAGCAATGTGGCCATCGGACCGGTGTAGGCGGTGCCGATGATCATGAAGGGCAACTGTACGGCGACACCGATCAGATAGCAGATCACCGCGGTCCAGTTGACCCGGCCGTAGCGGCCGCCGTCGGCCTCGAAGAAGTCCTCGACGACGTAGTCACCATGGCGCACCAGGTAGAAGTCGACGAGGTTGACGGCGGTCCACGGGACCAACGCACCCAGCAGCAGGACCAGCAAGTTGTTGTACTTGGCGACGAAGTCGTCACCGGCCGACAGTGCGACGACGACCGCGAAGGCACATATGCAGGCGGCGATGATGGCGCGCTCGCGGGCGCGGGCGGTGAACTTCGGGAAGAAGGTCTGCAGGATGGTGATCGTGCACAACGTCCCGCAGTAGAGATTCATCGCATTGGTCGCGGCCACGCCGACGCTGAACACCGCGACGACCAGGACACTGATTCCGGCGGTGGCCTTGGTGAGCGCGATGGCGGGGTCGTCGTCCAGAGCCAGCAAGCCGACTCCGGCGCCCAGCAGCATCGGCAGGATGGATCCGATGGTCGTGCCCCAGTAGCTCATCCAGAAGGCCGGCTTCGCGCCCGTGGCCTTGGGTAGGTACCGCGAGTAGTCCGACACGTAAGGGGCGTAGGCGATCTGCCACACCGCGCCGGCCGCGAAGGTACCGAGGAAGCCGGCCACGGTCGCGCCACCGCCGTGGAAGAAGTCGGCAGGCACGGGGTGGACGACGAATGCCCACACGAAGGCGAGCACCAACGTGATGCCCGACGCCCAGGTCATGACGCGCGCATAGGCATGGATCAGCGTGTAGCCCCAGATGGTGGCGGCGACACTGACACACGCCAAGATGAGGATGCCACCCTTGACGCCGAGGAACGGCAGCACCGACGCCAGTGACTCGCCGCCGAACACCAGGATCGAGATGAAGAACCCGGTGTACATGCACACCACGACGGCCACGATGAGCACCGCACCCAGCGAACCGAATTGCCCCTTGGTTTGCACCATCTGGGGAACACCGAGCGTCGGCCCCTGGGCCGAGTGCAACGCCATGAAGATCGCCCCGAACAGGTTGCCGAGGACGATGCCCAGCGCGGCCGACCACGCCGGCTGACCGAACACCGTGGTCGCCAACGCACCGGTGACGATGGCCAGGATCATGATGTTGGTGCCGAACCAAATGGTGAACATGTCCCGGTTGCGACCGTGCCGCTGATCCAGCGGCACCTGCTGAATGGTGTTCTCCTCGATGGAGGAGATGGACTCGGTTGGGGTGCTCCGGGTTTCACTCATGTCGAGCCCCTTCGATGACGGTCGTTTCGGATGAGTGGATGACGAAGCCACGGTCGACGACGTGCTCCAGCATGCCGACGTAGCCGTCCATGTCCTCGCGGGCGGGTCGGGGGGCCGCGTCGTAGGGCATCGCGGCCTTCACGGCGGGGCTGAGGAAGTAGGCGCCGGCGGCCAGGACGGTGAGCGCCTCGAACTGCTCCGGTTGCCCGGCGGAGAGGCTGTCCAGCGCGGCTTCGGGGTCCTTGCCGAAGCCGGCGTCGAGCGCCGCGGTGAGTGCGGCCAGGAGGTCGGGCCGGTAGCCAAGGGCCTGGTCGAGCAGGGCGCCGGTCACCTCCGCGTCGGTGGCCGAGGGCATGGTGTCGCTTCTCGGGATGAGGGTTTCCGCCAGGGTGGCGAACACCTGGCGCTGTACGGAGTTGAGCACGGGATCCTCAGATCGGGGTCGGGATACTGGAGCGGGTTTCGGCCAGATGCCGCATCGACCGCAGCGCGACGGCCATGATCGTGGCGGTGGGATTCATCCCGGTGGAGGTGACCATGACGCTGCCGTCGATGATGAACAGGTTGGGGACGTCATGCGTGCGGCACCACTCATCGACCACGGAGGTAGCCGGGTCGGTGCCCATCTTCGTGGTGCCCAGTAAGTGCCAGGCGCTGTGTCGTACCACGGGAATCGGTTGCACGTCGACGGCTCCGGCGGCCTCGTGCGCCTCGACGGCGCGCGCGACGTGGAAGGCGAGCATCCGTCGGCAGTTCTCGCCGATGGCGTAGTGGATCTTGGCCGCCGGAATGCCGTCGGAATCGGTGACGTCGGGATCCAGCGTCACCGTGTTGGATTCGTCGGGCAAGTCCTCGGTGGTGATGCCCCACTCGGTGCGGCGACCGAAGGTCTGCTTCAGCCGCGGATGGAAGTTCGCGCCGAAGCCGTCGCGCCAGTCGTCGCCGGACTCCCACAGTGTTTGGGCGAGAGGGCCGCCGGTCGGCATGAGGTTCCACTTCGCACCCCGGACGAATCCGCGGTCGGTGTCAGTCTCGTAGAACTGCAGTGACTGCAGCGACTGGCCGGCCGGACCGAGCCAGGTCTCCATGTCCTCGTCGTAGGTACCGTAGACCGAGGCGTACGGATGGGTCATCAGCCGCTTGCCGACCAAGCCCGAGGAGTTGGCCAGTCCGTCCGGACAGAGCGAGGATGCCGAGTTCAGCAGGAGGCGCGGCGTGCCGATCCCGTTGGCCGCCAACACCGTCACCCGAGCTTGCTGGTGTTGCGTCGTGCCATGGCGATCGACGTACTCGGCGCCGGTCACCAGGCCCCGGTCGTTCAGGGTCATGCGGCTGACCCGCGCTCCGGTGACCAGTTGCACGCCGAGCTTGATCGCGTCACGCCAGTGCGTGATGTCGGTGCTCGCCTTGGCGCCGACGGGGCAGCCGGATTCGCAGGCGCCGTAGCGCATGCACGCTTCCTGGTTCTTGTACTTGCGCGAAGCGATGGCGTTCGGCGCCGGCCACCAGTGCCAGCCCAGCTTGTCCATCCCCTTCGCCGCCACCAGGCCGTACTTGCCGATCGGCAGTGGCGGCAGCGGGAAGGTGTGTGGATCGGGGTAGGCCGGGTCGCCCTCGAGCCCGGACGCGCCGATGTGGTGGGTGACTTCGTCGTAGTACGGTCGAATATCCTCGTAGGTGAACGGCCAGTCCTCGGCGACACCGTCGAGGGTCTTCACCCGGAAGTCCGACGGCATCGCCCGCACCCAGTGCCCGGAGAACAGGATGGTGCTGCCACCGACGCCGTTGAACATCAACGGCTCGACCGGGCTGTCGGCGCTGTCGATCGGATAGTCGGCCTGGTTCTGCCGGACATTCGGGCTGGAGTTCCACTGCTTGAGCCGGGTCAGTTCCCACTCCGGTTTGCCGGCGGTGAAGTCGTCGGGCAGGTGCCAGCCTCCCTGCTCCAGGCAGACGACCTTCAGACCCTGCCGGGCCAGCTCCAGTGCTGCCACCCCGCCGGAGGCTCCGGCGCCGATGACGAGGACGTCGGGTTGGTCATCGATCTCTCCGGTACTCACCACTCGCGCTCCAGGTCAGACGGCTACCATGCGAGACAATGATGCGTGCGTCACACCTCGCGCCGCGAGAAGTGATCCGCACAAGACGGTGAACACGCCTCGTGCATTCGCACAATCTCCCGTTTCCGCAACCTGATCCGGAGATACGGTTGCCCGGTGAGCATCACGGTGCGTGAGCTGCTGGACATGCCGCACCTGCAACTGCGACTGCACTCCGGCAAGGCCGGGATGGACCGGCAGGTGACCTGGACGCATACCTCGGATCTGCCGGAGCCGTGGCAATGGGTCAGTGCCGGGGAATTGTTGATGACCAACGGCATGTCGTTTCCGTCGGCGGCGGCCGAGCAGGAACGTCTGCTCGAAGAACTGCAGCGGGTGGGCGCAAGTGGGTTGGCGATCGGCGAGCAGATGTACTGTCCGCGGCTGACCCAACGGTTCACCCGCGCCAGCGAACGTCTCGGGCTACCGGTGCTGTGGATCCGCTATCCGATGCCGTTCGTCTCGATTTCGCGTGCCGTCGCCGAGGCCACGCTGCTCGAACAATCCCAGCGGCTCATGCGCACCGCCCGCATCTACGACGCGTTGCGCCGGACCACGGCGGGGGACGTGGGGCGGTCGCGCATCGCCGACGCACTCACCAAGGAGCTGCGCTGTTCGGTATTCGTGTGCGATCGCGTCACCGGGGACGCCTATCACCCCGGCGGCCCGCATCCGCCCGCGGAGGTGAAGGAGACGGTGCGCACGGCGTCGCAGGGCACCCTCGCGGCAGGGGCGCGGTCCATCCTGACCCCAGACGGGGTCGAGGTGCTGGTCGGTGAGGTGCCGACGCACGAGCACGCGGTGCTGGCCGTCATTCGCGAGGGCGGGGTGGCGCTCGACGGTGTGCTGATTCAGCACGCGGCGACGGTCGTCGCGCTGGAACTGTCCCAAACCCATCTCGCCCTCGAACACACCCGCCGGTCCGGCGCAGAACTGACCGCGCAGCTGATCGACGGCCGCGTCGAGGTGCGCGCCGGTCGGCGGCAGCTGTCGTCCGCCGGGTTGGACCCGGCGAGTTCGGTCTTGGTGTCCGTCACCTGTGGCGCCGAGGGGCGGCTGCGTGATCTGCACGTCGCGTTGTGGCGACGCCAGATTCCCCACGTCGTGGCGTTCCGGTCCGGTGTCGCGCACGCCGCGGTGCCGGACACCGACGACGCGCTGGCGGCCATCGCGGGTTCGCTGGGGCCGACGGCCAGGATCGGCGCCAGTCGCGCGTTGAAGACGGTGAGCCGATCGGCGGAAGCCGCCCGCGAGGCAACCTGGTCGCTGGGTACCGCCCAGCGGACCGGGGATGCCGTGGTGCGCTACGGCACCGCGACGTCGTGGGTGGGGATCGGCGGTGTGGAGGACGCCCAGGCACTGGTCGAGCGCTGGCTGGGTCCCCTCGTCGAGCACGACGCCCAGCATCGGGCGGGCTTGGTCGAGACGCTCGAGACGTTCCTGGCCAACCAGCGGTCGTGGGCGCGCACCGCCGCGGCGATGAACGTTCACCGGCAGACGGTGCTCTACCGGGTGCACAAGGTGGAGGAGCTGACGGGGGCGCGGCTCTCCGACACCGCCGACATCGCCCAGCTGTGGCTGGCGCTGAGGTCGCGGGACCTGCTCGGCGGCCCGTAGCCGATCGCTCGCGCCGGTGGCTAGTCGCTGTAATCGGTGCTGACGCTGAGCTTCTCCCACTCGGCCACTTCGGCGATGCGGGCCTGTGCCCGTTGTCGGTACCCCGAGAGCGCGTCGGAGCCCAGCAGTAGGAAGCCCGGCGGCTGCGGTTGCTCCACCGCCGTGATGATCGCCACCGCCGCCTTGGCGGGGTCGCCCGCCTGCGTCCCGTGGACGGTGTCGTGTTCCTTGCGCCGTTTTCCGGCGGTGTCGGCGTAGTCGCCGATGGGTGTCGCCGACTGGGTCAGTGAACGTCCCGCGAAGTCGGTGCGGAAGGCGCCGGGTTCCACGATGGTCACCGAGATGCCCAGCGGGGCGAGCTCGCCGTGCAACGAGCCGCTCAGTCCTTCGAGCGCGCACTTGGCGGCCGAATAGTAGCCCGATCCGACCGGAGTGAGTGCAGCGCCGATCGAGGAGATGTTGACGATGGCGCCCGCCCGGCGCGACCGCATCCCCGGCAGCACCGCCTTGATCATCGCGACCGCGCCGAAGAAGTGCGTTTCGAAGAGCGTGCGGACGTCGGCGTCGTCGCCCTCCTCGACTGCGGCGCGGTATCCGTAACCCGCGTTGTTGACGAGGACGTCGATCCCCTCGAACTTCTCCTCGGCTTGCGCCACCGCGTCGGCGACCTGATCGGGACGGGTCACGTCGAGGGCGACGGCCAGCACGCGCTCGGGAGCGATGTGGGCGAGATCGGCGACCTTGCCGACGTCGCGGGCGGTGACGACGACATCGTGACCCGACGCGATGACCGCTTCGGCGATGGCGCGGCCGAGGCCGGTCGAGCATCCGGTGATGAGCCAGCTGGACATGAGTCCCCTTCCCGTAGTGCGGCTTTGGACGCCGGCCAACCCTAACGCTCGATCAGCTTCATTTGCTCATCGGTGTGGTGTCCACCCGATGCCGCCGTGAGTTCGTCGAGTCGCGCCAGCTGCGCTTCGGTCAGCACGACGTCGTCCGCGGCGAGGTTCTCCTCGAGTCGGACCACGCGATTCGCGAGACCTCGAGGTCTCCCAGCAGAGCGTGCTTCATGACTCGAGCCAGCGCCCGTTTTCTCGGGCCTTGGTCGGCGCCACCTCGGAGGGCAGGTTCTCCTGGCTGGCGGCCCACGAGGCGAGCAGCTTCAGACCGTCGGCGGTGGGGGTGTTCGCCGCCGCGGTGTAGACGTTCAACTGCAGGCCGGGTTCCGACGGCAGCGGCATCGCCTCGAAGTCGAGGTCGAGCTGACCGACCGCGGGGTGGTTGAGGCGCTTGCGGCCCGAGCGGTGGAACCGTACGTCCTGGGAGGCCCAGCGCTGTCGGAACAGCTCGCTGCGGGTGGACAGTTCGCCGACCAGTGCGATCAGCTGTTCGTCGTGCGGATTGCTGCCCGCCTCCAGTCGCAGCATCGCGGCGGCGTCGCGGGTGATCTGGTCGTAGTCGACGAAGAACCGCTCGGCTTCCTCGGGATGCAGGTACACGAACCGGGTGGTGTTCGCCGGGCGGCGCGGGTCGGCCAGGACAGGTGAGTAGAGGGCACGGGCCAGCTGGTTCATCGCGAGCACGTCGTGGCGGCCGTTGCGGATCCAGGCCGGCGCATCGGTGATGGCGTCGAGGATCTGCACGAGCGCCGGGCACAGGGTTCCGGTGGTCTTCCGCGTGCGGCGGCCGCCGGCCGGCCCGGACGCGCGCGCGAGGGCGAACAGGTGCTCGCGCTCGGCCTCGTCGAGTTGCAGCGCCGAGGCGAGTGCGTCGAGCACGTGCTCCGAGGCGCCGGCCAGGCTGCCGCGCTCCATGCGGACGTAGTAGTCCACCGACACGCCGGCCAGCATCGCCACCTCTTCGCGGCGCAATCCCTTGACCCGGCGATTGCCGCCGTAGGCCGGCAGGCCGGTCTGCTCGGGGCTGATCCGGGCGCGCCGCGAACTGAGGAACTGGCGGATGTCGCTGGGCACGTCCATACCTCAACGGTAGGCCCTGCCGGGGTCGCGCTGGGAGGTACTGGCGGTGCCTGGCCCAGCAGGCCCTCCCGCCGTCCACGATCGGGGCCTACCGTCGGAAGGATGAGCGTCCCCACCTTCACCTTGAACAACGGCGTGACGATCCCGGTCATCGGTTACGGGGTCTTCCAGACTCCGCCGGACGAAACGGTCACCGCGGTCGACACCGCGCTGCGGGTCGGATACCGCCACATCGACACTGCTGCCGCCTACGGCAACGAGCGGGAGGTCGGCAAGGCCATCCATCAGTCCGGTCTGGCGCGCGACGACGTGTTCATCGAAACCAAGATCTGGATCTCGGACTTCGGTTACGACGAAACCCTGCACGCGTTCGACAAGTCGGCCGAGAAGCTCGGCGTCGAACGACTCGACCTACTGATCCTGCACCAGGCGCTGCCCGGTGAGTTCGACCTGACCATCGGCGCGTACAAGGCGCTGGAGAAGCTGCACGCCGACGGCAGGGTGCGCGCGATCGGCGTCTCCAACTTCATGCCCAAGCACCTCGGGCGGTTGCTCGCCGAGACTCAGATCGTCCCGGCGGTGAACCAGATCGAGGTCCACCCGTACTTCCGGCAGTCCGCGGCGCTCGCGGCGGACACCGAGCACGGCATCCTCAACCAGGCATGGGCGCCCATCGGCGGCATCACGTTCTACCGCGAGGGCCCGCACACCTCCACCCTCGAGGACCCGGTGATCGGTGACATCGCGGCCGCGCACGCCAAGACTCCGGCGCAGGTGATGCTGCGCTGGCACATCCAGCAGGGCCGTCAGGTCATCCCGAAGTCGGTGACACCGTCACGGATCGCCGAGAACTTCGACGTGTTCGACTTCGACCTCACCGCAGCGCAACTCGCGGCGATCGACGGTCTGGACACCGGCATCCGCGGTGGCCCCGAACCCGAGGACGTCACCCGCGAGACGTTCGGCCGCGACATCCCCGAAGCCTGACGCTGTGGTGACGGCACGGTGAGGTAACTCAGTGGTCGAGGACGGCGCCTGCGGCGAAGGCTTCGTCGTGGGGTGCGGTGTTCAGTGGATGGGTGCAGGGTCCACCGGCGTGCGCAGTCACGCTGCCTGCCGCCACGTCGAGAATCACCGTGGCCAAGGTTTGGAACCGACCGGTCGCCGGAAGGGTCGGATCGGCGTGGCAGCACAGGGCGCCGCCGCCGAGCAGGTGGGAGTTCATCGCCCTCAGCGCGTCGGCTACCGACGGGGCGGACTTCCCGGCGAGCCGCCTGCGCAGCGTGTCGTACCGCACGACGGTGTCCGGCCCGGTGCGCAACTCCGTGTCGTGCAGCACGGCCGGACTGCTCAGGAAGTGGTTGGTGTGCAACAGGAGTCCGTCGCCGTCGGGCAGGGCGTACCCGACGCCGCCCGGGTTGCACTCCACGCTGACCGCCGCGGATTCCCCGCCGGCGGCCGCGACGAGCGTCAGCGACGACGATGCCGACACGCGCGCGGTCGACAGCCGCAAGAGAGCATGGTTGAGGTCGGCGGCCTCGTCGAGCACCGCTCGAGCGAGCACGTGCAGGGGCGCACCGATACCGGCGCCGTCCCGGTCGTGGTGCAGGATGTTGAACAGCAGGCCGAGACCTCGGGTGCTGGCACCGATCTTGCCGACGATGCCGTACTCGGTGAGGGTCGTGGTGACGTGACCGTCGGCGTGCGGGATCTCCCACAGCAGCCACGAATCCGACAGCGCCGCATACCAATCCCACGCCTGTAGGGCGACGGGTGCGCCATCGCCGAGGTGCACCACCGTCGAGCACTCGTGGGCGCCGGAAGCGCCCACGGCGGCCAGGATTTCGGTGCGCGCATTGATCGCGGCGATCACCGTCACCGGTAGGTCGGCACCCGCGGCGATGCCCTCGATCTCCTCCATCAGCGCGGCGGAGACGGCGGCGATCTGCTGGAGCGCGACCCGGCCCCAGTGGGTCAGGTCGACGCTGCCCCCGGATTGGGTGTCGAAGATTCGCTGGTAGGCGTCGAGGGTGCGGGCGATCTGCGCGGCGTGCACCGTGCCGAATTCGCGGCCGCGCTCGGCAGGCGTCGTGGCCGTGGAACGGAAGGTACGCACGGTCATCGGCTAGCTCTGATCGACCAGGACGGCACCGTCGGACTGGTCGCCGAGTGTCTGGAGCCCGATGTCGGCGCCTGAACAGGTGAGCCGCACGATGTGCGCCAACTGGTCGGGCGCATCGCACTGCAGATAGTGATCCGCGCCCGGGACGATCCAGTAGCGGTTCGTGCCGGGTTTGGGCTTGAGAAACGTCTGCCATACGTGATTGGCGACGCGCACCGGTGAGACGTTGTCGTGCAGGCCCCACACCAGCGTCGTGTTGACGTCGCTTCTCGAGAGCGCGGTCAGCCAGGTGACTTCACCGGCCGCGCGCTCGTGGAGGTATTGAATCGTGTCGGGCAGCACGCGGATGCCGTCGTGGTAGGCGAAGCTCTTCGCCAAGGCGGCGATCTCGGGGTCGGCCAGGGTCCGCCGCGGCATGAAGGTGCTCGCCCCCAGCCCGGCCGCCAGCATTTCCGGGGTGGTCGCCGCCGCGGTGGCACGTCCGGTGGCGTCGTCGAGCAGCGCTGACTGGAAGGCGGTGAGATTGCCCAGCGGCAGGTACACGTTCGCATTGGTGAGGATGACGTTCGCCGGTGCCGCCTCGGGATGACCGGCTGCCAGCATGCCGAGGGCGATCATGCCGACACTGCTGCCGCGGTCATGGGTGATCATCGCGTAGTCGTCGAGGCGCCATACTTCGCTGATGGCGTGGACGAGCAGACGGGCATCGTCGTACAACGAGTACACGTAGGGTGCCGGCGGTTTGTCGGAGAACCCGAAGCCCGGGAAGTCCAACAGGAAGATGTCGAACTCGGCGCCGAGTTCCTCCACCAGTGCGACGTAGTCGATGCTCGAGGTCGGGAAGCCGTGAACGCACACCAGCGCAGGCGCGCCCGGCGTGCCGGCGCGCCGGGTGAACACGGTGACTTCCCGACCCTCATTGGCTGGCGTCGACGACCGCCAGCGAATCGTCGCGGCGTCGCTGGACCACTGCGCGAACACATCCACCAGAGACCGCCTATCCGACCGGGTTGCGATCATGACTGTAATGCGAACGTTCCGCCGGTGGCACTCACCACCTCGGTGAGACGGCCGGTGCGAACGTCATGGCAATAGCCGGACACCGCGATCTGATCCGAGACCGCGCGGGCCTCGACGATCCGCCGGACGTCGGCGGCGATGGTGGTAAGAGGATCGACGACGGCGGTCCGTCGCAGGGTCTGCTCGTCGAAGCCGCGCTCGACGAACCCGGCCCTGAGCCCGTCGTCGGCCATCAGGGCCGAGCCGCAGTCGGTGTGGTGGATGACGGCGAGTTCGAACCATGGCGCGTCGGGCGTCTTGACCTCGTGGAGGTAGCTGATCCAGGCCAGGTCGGCCAACACCGAATCCGTCACGCGGCCACCGACATTGCGTGCGACGATCGCATCTCCGAGGTCGAGGCCAAGCACTGCGCTCGGGTCGACGCGGGGGTCGATGCAGGTGATCAGGTAGACCTGCTTGGTGGGCAGGAACGGAATCGCGGGCACCCGCTCCTTGGCGTCGGTGGCGGCGAAGCGGGCGTTGTTGGCCAGGAGTTCATCGAAGACGCTCATGTCGCCCAGCGTGCCCGGACGGCTTCGGGCGTGCCAGGGCGCTAGCGGCCACCCACCGTCGGGATCGTGCCAACACCGACGGCCCGCCCGGCCGTCACGCCGGCGCGGCCGGCCGGCGTCGACGCGCCGCCCGACGGTAGGCCGTGGGAGTCATGTCGACGTGGCGGGCCAGGTGTCCACGCAGCACCGCAGCGCTGCCGAACCCGCAGTGCTCGGCGATGTCGTCGACGTCGAGGGCGGTCGCTTCGAGCAGCCGCTGCGCCTCCAGCACCCGTTGGTGCGTGAGCCAGCGCATCGGCGTCATCCCCATCTGCTCGCCGAAGCGGCGCACGAAGGTTCGCCTCGACATCCTGGCGTGACGTGCGAGGCGGTCGACGGTGAGCGGTCGCCGCATCTCGGTGATCGCCCATTCGAGGGTGTCCGCGAGACCGCCATCGGCGGGCAGCGGGCGTTGGGCGAACTGAGCCTGCCCCCCGGTACGGTGCACCGCCACCACCATCCGCCGCGCGACCTCGGCGGCGGCCTGTGCGCCGTGGTCGAGGCGCACCATGTAGAGGCACAGGTCGATGCCGGCGGAAATTCCTGCGCTGGTGAGGAATTGGCCTTCGTCGGCGTACAGGATCGCCGGGTTCACGTTCACGTGCGGGTAGAGCCGGCGGAAGTCGTCGGCGTGTTGCCAATGGGTGGTGGCGACGCGGCCGTCGAGCAATCCGGCGGCGGCCAGCGCGAAGGCTCCGATGCACACCGATGCGATGCGGGTCCCGCGCGCCGCGGCACGGCGCAGCGCCTCGGCGGCGTAGGCCGGTGGCTCGAGGTAAGGGTGGAAGCCGGGCACCACGACGGTGTCGGCCTCGTCGAGGACGTCGAGGCCGTGGTGTGCGTTGACCGAGAACCCGGTCGAGGTGGGGATCTCGCCGGGGCGTTCGGCGCAGACGGTGAAGCCGTAACGTTCGCGCTCGTCGCGGTGCCCGAAGACCTGGGCGGGAATCGACAGATCGAAGGCGACGACCTCGGGGATCGCCAGCGCGACGACGCGATGAACGCCGGTCGCTGGGCCCTTCATCGGGAAATCATCGCACGCGCGCACATCGCCGACCGGTTTGTGGAGTCGCACCGGCGGTCACCGCCGGTGCGACTCCACAACCGCTCGGGGTGGCTCAGCGGAGCTCGGGTGTGCGTGGTGGGGGAGTGCGTCGGATGCGGATGTCCTCGAACGCACTGGCGTAGCTCAACAGCGCGTTGTCGTCGTAGGCCCGACCCGCGAGCGTCATTCCGACGGGCATGCCGATGTCGGCCATCGTTCCCATCGGCACGGTGACCGTCGGGATGCCGAGGTGGCGGATGGCGAGGTTCCCGTTGGCGACCCAGACTCCGTTGCGCCAGCCCCGTTCGGCCGAGTTCGGGTTGACGTCGGTGTCCGCCGGTCCGACGTCGGCGACGGCGGGGAACACCACGGCGTCGAGGTGCAGGTCGTCCATCCACGCTTCGAGGTCGAGGCGTCGAGTCTCCTCGAGGCCGCGAAGTCCGGCGTCGAGGCCGGGGATGGCGTCCCAGGGCGTGATCCCCCCTTCGGCGATCCTCACGTAGTGGGCCATGTCGACGACCAACTCGCCTTCGCGGTTCGGCAGGGTGCCTGGCTCGTGCGGATAGATCAGCGGGCCGTCGACGTCGACGAGCCGGTTGAGCATCGGATCGCCATTGGCGCGGAGGAAGTCGTCCAGGGCCCAGGCGGTGAGATCCCACATCTCGCGGTGCAGGAAGTCGGGGGCGACGAGGCCGCGGCTCGTGATGGTCGGTGCACCGGGACGGTCGCCTTCGTAGTTCGTGACGGCCGGGAAGTCGACGTCGACGATGTGGGCGCCGGCGGCCTCCAGGTCGCGCCGCGCGCTCTCCCACAGCGCGATGACCGACGGCCGCGGCGTGATGCGCTGGCCGGTGGGCCCGCCGATACCGGCGCCCCCACCGGTTCCCGCGGCGGGATCGCCCCCGATGTACATGGCGGGAACACCGAAACGTCGGCCCGCCAACGTCGCTGCGCGAGCGTTCAGCACCGGGTATCTGGTGGGGCGGACGTCGGAGGACTTCGGGATCGGCACCCACCGCTGCAGCCGCCAGAGATCTCCCTGGGCGTCCGCGTCGTCGGCGACGATGACGTCCAATACCTCGAGCAGGTCGGCCATGGTGCGGGCGTAGGGAACGACGACGTCCATGGTGGGCGTGAGCGGCCAATTGCCGCGCACCGAGATGACGCCGCGGGACGGTGTGTAGGCGCAGAGCGCGTTGTTCGACGCCGGACCGCGTCCGCTGGACCAGGTTTCCTCCGCGAGGCCGAACGCCGCGAAGCTCGCCGCCGTCGCGGTGCCTGCGCCATTCGACGAGCCTGAGGCGAACGGTGCGGTGAGATACGCTCCGTTGTAAGGGCTTTCGGCACGTCCGTACAGGCCGCGCTGCATGCCACCATTCGCCATCGGCGGCATGTTCGTCTTGCCGAGGCAGATCGCGCCGGCGCTGCGCAGGCGTTCGATGGTGAAGGCGTCGCGCTGCGCGGTGAGGTGGGCGAACGCGGGACTGCCTGCGGCGGCGGTCAATCCCTGCACCAGGTAGCTGTCCTTCGCCGTGTAGGGGATTCCGTCGAGCGCGCTGCGTAGCCGGCCCCGCCGACGCCGGTGATCGGACTGGGCGGCCTCCTCGAGAGCGGCCGGGTTTCGGACGACGACGGCGTTCAGCGCGGCGTCGGTATCAGCCGCATCGTAGGCTTCGATGCGGGCGAGATAGGCCGCGACGAGATCGACGGCGGTGGTGCGGCCCGACGCGAGCGCCGCCCTCAGCTCGGCGATCGGGGTGTCGACGACGTCCATCACGATGTCACCTTCGGCTGATGTTGGGTGATGCAGTGAATCCCGCCGCCGCGGGACATGATGGGTCGGGCGTCGATGGTGACGACGGTGCGGCCGGGGTACTCGGCGGCGAGGATGTCGGCGGCCCGCGCATCGGCGGCGGGTTCGCCGAAGCCGCAGGCGATGACCCCGTCGTTGGCGACGAGGTGGTTGACATAGTTGAAGTCGACGAAGCCGTCGTCGTCGCGCAACACGGCAGGGGCGGGTAGGTCGACGATGTCGAAGGGGCGGCCGCGGGCATCGGTCTGGCCGGTGAAGAACTCGCGGAGAGCGCGGGTGACGACGTAGTCGGGGTGGCCTGGGTCGTCTTGGCGGTGCAGGAGCAGCCGTCCCGGCGAGGGCAGCGCGGCCACCATGTCGACGTGGCCGCGGGTGCCCAGGTCCTCGTAGTCGCGGCTGAGGCCGCGTGGCAGCCAGATGACCTTCTCCGCGCCGAGGGTCCGGAGGAATTCGGCCTCGACGCGGGCCTTGTCGGCGTACGGGTTCCGGAACGGGTCGAGTTGGACCGTCTCGGTCGCCAGCAGGGTGCCGTCGCCGTCGGTGTGGATGGCGCCGCCCTCGTTGACCAGCATCGAACTCACCGTGTGCGCGCCGGACTGCGTGGCGACGAATCGGGCGATCTCGCGATCGTTGCCCCACGCCGCCCAATGCTGGGCGCCCCAGCCGTTGTAGAGCCAGTCGACCGCTCCCAGTCGGGCGGGATGCTCGTCGTCGACGACGAACGTCGGGCCGATGTCACGCATCCAGAAGTCGTCCAGCGGCGCCTCGACGCGTTCGACGTGGCCGCCCAGCATCCTCGCGGCGCGTGCCGTCTCCGAGGGATCGACCACCATCGTCACGTCGACGAACTCTGCCGCCGCGTGCGCCGTCGCAGTCCACGCCTCGTACGTGGCCTCCGGATCGTCGCCGAGCGAGAAGCACGTGCGCGGAAACGCCATCCACACCCGCGTGAGAGGGGCGGTTTCGGCGAGCATCGCCCATGCCATCAAGGTCCTCCACGCGGTAGGTGCGCCATCGAGCGATATCCTGTCTGCTGTCGGACAGGCTAGGGCCGAGCGGCCGACCACGTCAAGCACGTCGGTGCGCACGGAACCACCCCGGCGGAGTCGAAGCTCCGCCGGGGTGGCGTTCGGCGCACGCCTACACGGCGAGGAGTCGCTCGAAGAAGTCCCGATAGCGCCTCAGTGCGACGCGCAAGTCCTCGGTGGACACTTCTTCACCGCGTCCCCACTGCCCTTCCAAGCGCGAACGCGCCTCGGTGAAGCCGTGCGTCAACTGCCCGACGACGTCGGAGACCAGGCCGTCGGCCTTCTGCACGCAGTTCCTGGGATCGTCGACGAAACCGGCTTGGACGTCGTTCCACCGCGCCCGCAGTCCGGTGAGCTCGTGATCGGCGAAGAGGATCGTCTCCGATGATGTTTCGGTCGTGCGATCGCGTTCGTCGGTCCGGCGGGTCGGTGCGCCACCAGCGTCGAAGTCGGGTCCGGACTCCGGTGCGTAGTCGTGTCCGGAGTCCGGTTCGTAGTCCCGGTCATGATCCGGTGCGTAATTCCGTTCGTGGTCCGGTGCGTAGTCCGATCCATCGCTGCCGGCGACGTTCGGTTCGGGGCGCATGCCCAGGGGTTGGGTGGGCACCTGGGCTGCCTCCTGGCGGTCGCCGCGGGAAGTGTTCTTCCGGGACATCGGCTCTGCCAACGTGAGTCGCGGAGTGTCCTCGGGATAATCGTCGTATCGATCGTGGGTGGTCATGCGCTTTGCCTCCTGAGTCGTATCGGTGTCGTGCGAGGGGTTGGAGTGGGTTTCGGGTTCGAGTAGCTTGTCGAACAGGGCGCGGTAGTGAAGGAACGCGCGGCGCTGTTCTTCGGTCCCGACGTCACCGTTCCGTCGTGACAGCTGAATGTCGCGAGCGGCGCGGTAGTTCTCGACGACGGTCGGGTGATCGACCGAGATGTCGTCTGCCCGTCGGTCGAAGTCGTCGACCGGGTAGCCGCGCTCGCGCATCACCTCGGTCAACAGCCGATCCGCGTCGCTCAACGCGCTCGACGGGTCGTCGACGAACGCGGTTTGCACACGGTGCCATCGGTCGGCGTAGACCCGTAATGCCGAGGGGCGCAAGGGGACGATGTCGAGCTCGGACCGTCGTCGTTCGCGTGCGGCGAGCTCCCTCTCGGCGGCGCCCTGGGTGCCGGCCGCGGCGACGGTTCGCTCGTATTCGGGACCGAACCGCTGCCTCAGTCGCTCGGTGCGCTTGCGGCGGCCCGTCACCAGCGCGGCTACCAGTATCAACGCGGCGACGACGACCAGCGCCGCGACCGCCACCCAGACCCATACAGGCATGGTTTCTCCTCTCATCGTTGGGCGCGGCCCCGCCGCGCCGCCTTCGGACAATTCAAAGTGGATGCGCGACAACGCATCCGGTCAGTAGTAGTGACGACGTCCGCCGACCGCACGGCCGGCGGAGCCCATCACCGCCAGGATGACGCCGACGACCAGGAGGATGACGCCGACGACCAGCAGGAGGTGGGCGAAGGCGAAGGTGGGGACCAGGGTTGGAAGTAGGAACCCGAGGATGACGAGGATGACGCCGAGGACGATCATGGTGACTCCTTCGAAAGTGTTGTTGCGTTGTCGGTGATCGGTCGGGCAGTGCCCGCGCTGATTTCCATGGAAGACCCTTTAGGGGGGTTCGACTACACCCCTACGGCGGTAATCTCTTGCGCATGTCGCCGCCAACGAACGCACCGATCACCGTCGCCCTCGTCGATGACTACGACGTGGTGGTGATGGGGGTGGCCAACATGTTCGACGGTTACCGCGACCGCGTGGTGGTCGCCGAACTCGATGCCACCATGGGGGTCAAGGACGAGGTCGACGTGGTCCTGTACGACTCGTTCGCCCAGCCGGAATCCGACCACCACGAGATCGGCATCCTGGTCGCCAATCCCCGTGCGCGCCGGGTAGTGGTGTACACCTGGAACTTTCACGAGGACTTGATCGCCAGTGCACGCGAGCACGGTGCCCACGGTTATCTGTCCAAGACCTTGCCGGCACGGGAACTGGTGGCCGCGATCGAAGCGGTACATGCCGGCAACGTGGTGATCAGCGAGCCGCCGCCCCGGGGCCGCAGCGCGATCGGTCTCGACTGGCCGGGCCGCGGTGAAGGACTCAGCGACCGGGAGGCGGAGATCCTGGCGCTGATCACGCAGGGCAAGAGCAATGCCGACGTCGCGCGATTGACCTACCTCAGCCCGAACACCGTCAAGTCCTACATTCGCACCATCTACCGCAAGATCGACGTGGGCAGCCGCACGCAAGCCGTGCTGTGGGGCGTCGGACACGGTTTCACGCCCGACCACCACCGCATCGAACACTGGAAGGGTGGTCCCTAACTCAACCGCTGCAGTGCCCTCCGCGCGAGCCCGACGGCGTCGTCACCGGTCAGAATCCCGGTGGTCACGTCACCGGGGCAGGCGACGTCGGCCGTGCCCAGCGGTGGTCGCTGGCCGGTCCGGACGAGGGACCGATGAAGTGCGCCGGCGACCTCGACGTCACCGAGGCGACGGAGCAATTGGGCGACCAGTCGCAGGGTGTCCCATTGCTGAGCGAGTGTCCCCGGTCCACCCCGCTCCCAGTGATCGAGCAGCGCAAGGAACATCTGCGCGGCGACCGTGGGTTCCGCCGTCGGGCTGCGAATCGCGGCGATCTCCATCCGGGCCATTCCGGTCAGCCAGTTGTTCTCGACCGTCGCCGCCAACTCGGCCGCCTCGCCGAGGTAGGTCAGCGCTCGTTCGGGTTCCACGTCCGCCAGCGCACGGCCCAGCGCACAGCGGGCCATCGAGCGGGCCGTCGGATTTGGCGTCACGGCAGCGACGCGCAACGCTCGTCGACCGGCGCCCAGGCCCGCGTCCGAGGAGCCGAGAGCTTGATGGCAGAGCGTGACGCGGTCCAGGATGAACACCAGCCGGATCGGGGCGGTGTCGGTGCCCGAGTTCGCCAGCACGCGTTCGTAATGCTTCAGTGCCGTGGACGGGTTCCCCTGATAGAGCGCGACGTCGGCGAGCACGTCGTCGGGATGTCCTAGATAGCCGGTATTCGGTCCGGGCACGCGCCCGTCCGCCATCCGCGCCAGCGTTCGCGCGCCGGAGAAGTCGCCCAGCACCCAGGCGGCGCGGGCCGCGACGCCGACGGCCGCGGGGAACAGGGGGTGACCGCGGTCGGCGACCTCGATCACCCGGTACGCCCATCCGGTCGCGTAGTAGCCGATGCGATTGGCCAAATCGTGCAGCGAGGTGACCAGGCGCAGGGCGAGATCGAGGTCGCAGGCGCCCATCGCGGTCTCGAACGCCGAACGCAGATTGCCGATGTCGGGCGCCGCATACGTCGCCCCCGCATCGGGGGTCAGCCGCTCCACCCAGGCCTTCTCGTCGGCGCCGTTCATGCCCACGGCGGCGCGCTCGACGAGTCCGGTGTAGTACCGGGCGTGCCGGGATGCCACCTCGCCGGCGATGGCACGTCCGTCCAGGAGATTGCGGCCGTAGGCGCGCAGCGTTTCCAACACGCCGTAGCGAGTGGGGCCGACGGTGCTGCGGACCATCACCATCGACTTGTCGACCAGGCCGGTCAACAGGTCGAGGGTGTCGTCCTCGGTAGCGTCGCCCGCGGCGCCCACGGCATGAGCCGCCTCGAGGTCGAAACCACCGGAGAACACCGAAAGCCTCGGGAACAAGTCCTTCTCGGATTGCGCGAGCAGCTGGAAGGACCAGTCGATCGTCGCGGTGACACTCTGCTGTCGCGGATGCGCGCTGCGGGACCCTCCGCTGAGCAGGCGTAGCCCGTGCAGTCGGCGGGCGATGTCCACGGTGCTCATCGCGCGTGTCCGCGCCGCGGCCAGTTCGATCGCCAGCGGAACGCCGTCCAGGCGCCGACAGATCTCCGCGACTGCGCCGGCGTGTTCGCGAGCGAGGTCGAAGTCGGGTCGGCTCGCTTGCGCCCTCGCCACGAACAACTCAGTGGCGGCGCCCTGCTCGAGTGGGCGCACCGCAACGACGCGCTCTCCCTCGACCCCGAGCCCCTCCCTGCTGGTGGCGAGGATCGTCACGCCGGGACAGTCCCGGGCGATCCGACCGAGCAGGGCAGCCGCGTCCGATAGGACGTGCTCACAGTTGTCGACGACCAGCAGCACATTGCGTGACCGCAGGTGGTCGACCACGGCGTCGTCGATTCCCCGTCCTTGGATCTGATGCAGCCGAAGCGCCGTCGCGACGGCGTGACTCACCGACGAACCGTGGCACACGGGCGCGAGTTCACACACCCATGCGCCGTCGGCGAAGTCGTGCTGTCGACGGTGCGCGATCTCCAGCGCCAGTCGCGTCTTGCCCACTCCGCCAACCCCGGTCAGCGTGACCACGGAGCCTACGGCGAGCGTGGCGGTGACGCCCGCGATGTCGTCGTCGCGGCCGACGAGTGTGGTCTGCCGCCGGGGCACGGGACGAACCTCGGGGAACGCTCTGGCTGACGATGGGCCTGCGGGAAGGGCCACCGGCGTCGACGTTCCGGCGAGGATGGACTGGTGTGTCGCTCGTAGAGCGGGGCCGGGATCGACGCCGAGCTCGTCGACGAGCCTGGCCCGAATCGTCCGATAGACGTCCAGGGCCGCCGCCTGGCTGCCGCTGAGGTAAATCGAGAGCATCAGTTGCCCGGCGATCCGCTCGTCGAGGGGGTGCGCATGATGCAGGGCAGTCAGATCGCCGAGCAGTTCGGCGTGGCGCCCGGTCGCCAGGGCGGCGTCGTTGCGCTCCAGCAGCACCGAACGCCGTTCCGCCTCGAGAGACGTGCGCGTCCGCTCGATCCACGAGGTGTGCAGCGTGGCGAACGGCTCGCCGCCCCACAGTGCCAGCGCCTCGTCGAACGACGCCGCCGCCTGGTGGCGATCGGTCGACGCGTGCGCCTGATGCACCAGCTGCCGGAAGCGGTGCAAGTCGATCGCGTGCGCGTCGGTTTCCAACGTGTAGGCGCCCGACCTCTGCGCGATCCGGACCGATCCGTCCTCGCCGAGGGCTCGACGCAAGCGGGATACGTAGGAGGCCAACGCGTTGCGTGCCCGCAGTGGCGGCTCATCGGTCCACACCCGGTCGATCAGCCGATCGGCGGTCACGACGTGGTTGACGTCCACCAGCAGAGACGCGAGCACGCATCGTTGTCGGGCGTGACCGACGTCCAGCCGCCGTCCGTCGAGGTACGCCTCGACTTCGCCGAGAACGTGAAACTGAACCCCCATCGGACTACAGCGTCCACCACCCGATCGGTCGCCGCCGTGGATTGGCGCAATCGCCGCTGACCTGCACATTCCAGGATCTCTGCATCGTGGCGACAACCGGGGGGGCCACTGTCTGACGGTGCCGCAGCACGAGTCGCGGCACGAACCCACAAGGCAACACAACCCGGAAGGTTTCACCGTGCCACTGGTCAACGTGAAGGTCATCGAAGGCGTCTTCTCCGCCACGCAGAAGCAGGACATCGTCCGCAAGGTCACCGACGCCATGGTCGACGTCGAAGGCGAGAACCTGCGCCAGGTGACGTGGGTCGTCGTCGAGGAGGTCGCCAGCGGGGACTGGGGGATCGGCGGCATCCCCGTGCACACCGCCGATGTCAAGGCGCTCGCCGCCGGTCAACCCGTCGGCTGATCCGACGACGAAGGGACGAGGATCATGACCACGACATCGTGGAAACGCGTGAACCGACACCGCGTGGCGGCCGCCGCGGTCCTGGTGGGGACGATGGCGGCCGGCACGCTGGCCGCGACCGCACCGGCGAACGCCGCCGACACGTACCTTGCGTTGGCCTACCAGCAGTCCTATGGCTTCGGCGGCAAACTGGTCTACCGGGACGCGCACGGGGTCGGGCAGAGCGGCGTCTTCGACACCGCGAGGATCAATGCGCTCGACGACTGCCAGCGGAACGGCGGCCAGACCGGGGGCGGCCAGTGCGAGGTGCGCGTCGTTGCCCGCAACGAATGTGCCGCAGTCGCGGCGTCGAACGGAGCCGCGGGCTGGAAGATCGCCACCGCGACGTCCTACAACCAGCAACTGGCCGAACAGATTGCGCTGGCGAACAACGGCGGTGGCCTCGTCGTCGTGTCGGCGTGCCCGAGCTAGCGTCGGCCGCTCGTCACCGATCAGCGCGTCGGGACGAAAACGGTTCTGGCGCAGGGCCAGTACACAGTCAGGTCGTCACCCACGTGCACGGCCGGCGCCTCGCGGTGGTTCAACCAGATCATCCCCTCCGTCCCGTCGGGGAAGACCGACTGACACCGGATCCGGTCACCGAGGTAGACCTGCGCCATGACGCGCACCGTCACCTCGTTCGACGGCTCGATCGGGCGCTCGGTCGACGCGTCTTCGGGACGCAGCACGGCGGTGGCGGTAGCTCCGGCGGTAAGGGCGTCGGAGCATCGCCCACCCAGGATCAGCCCGGAGTCGGTGACCAGCGTGGCCCGCCGGTCGTCCGGCGCGCTGTCGCGCAGCGTGCCGCGGATGAATTGCGCCGATCCGATGAATCGCGCGACGAATTCCGAACGCGGGTTCTCGTAGATGTCCGATGGGCTGCCGCACTGGGCGATCTCGCCGTCGTGCATCACCACGATCCGGTCACTGAGGCCGAGGGCCTCCTCCTGGTCGTGCGTCACGAACAGTACCGTCGACCCGAGTTCGTCGTGAATCTTCCGCAATTCGACCTGCATCTGTGCGCGCAGTCCCTTGTCCAGTGCGCTCAGCGGTTCGTCCATCAGCAGTAGTGAGGGTCGGTGCACGATGGCGCGTGCCAGTGCCACGCGTTGTTGCTGACCGCCCGACAACGCCGACGGACGGCGGTCACCGAACCGCGCGAGGTCCACGATCTCGAGGGACTCCATCACCCGCTGCCTGATGTCGGACTTCGACTTCTTGCGCAGCGTCAGGGGAAACGCGACGTTGTCGAACACGCTCATGTGCGGAAACAGCGCGTAACCCTGGAAGATCATCCCGAGATTGCGCTTGTGGGTGACCAGGTTCGTGATGTCGCGGTCACCGAGCTTGATGGTGCCTTCGGTGGGTTGCTCGAATCCGGCGACCATCGACAGCATCGTGGTCTTGCCCGAGCCGCTCGGCCCGAGCAGGGTGAGGAACTCTCCCGGCTCGACGTCGAGGGAGACGCCGCGCACGGCCTCGACGGCGCCGTACCGCTTGGTCAGGTTCGTCAGCCGCAGGGCGGCGGCGGAGGCGCTGAAGTCGGTTCGCGGTCCATGGGTATGAGGCGTCGTGGGAACGATGGTCTGGTTCGCCGTCATGATTCGGTTCCTTGCGCTGTCGTGATCGCCACCCGGGCGCGTCGTTGATTGAGTTGGACGAGAAGGACACTCAGCAGCAGAAGCACGATGGTGGCCAGTGTGAGGACCGTGGCCGCCACGGGGACCAGTGGATTCAGCGCGTAGGTGATGCTGGAGAACATCTTCACCGGCAGCGTCGGTGTGGTGTCCCCGACCAGGAACAGCGCGATGACCGCTTCGTCGAGTGAGGTCATGATCGCGATGAGCGCGGCCGCCCCGATGGCCGGGGCGATCACCGGCACCAGCACCCGGAGGAACGCCTGCGTGGCAGTGGCGCCGGAGACGCGCGCCGCCTGGAGCAGCCTCGGGTCGAAGGTGCGCATCGCCGCCACCACCACGGTGACGACGAACGGAATGGACAGCCCGACGTGGCCGAGCAGCACCAGGACCAAGCCGCCGTGGACGCGCAGGATCAACGTGATCAGATACAGCCCGAAACCCGAGATCACCACGGGCACCAGAAGCGGCAACATCACCACCGGTTCCACCGCGACCCGGACCCGTCGAGGCCCCCGCACCGTGGCATGGGCGGCCACGGTGCCGATCGGCACGGCGATGGCGGCGGTGAGGAGGGCGATGACGATGCTGCGGGTCAGCGCGGCCAGCCACTGGGGGTCGCTGAAGAACGCCGTCACCCAGCGGGTGGAGAAGCCCTTGGGCGGGAACTCCAGGAATTCGCCCGAGGAGAAGGCGATGGGAATGACCGCCAGCGCGGGCAGGACGAGGTACGCGGCGACGATCACGCCGTATGTGCCGCCGAGTATCCGGGCGATCAAGCGTGGTTTCATCTCACACCTTGCCGATGCGGTTGGTGAGCCCGCGGAACACCACGATGACCGTCAGCGACACGACCAGCAGGGTGGTGGCCAGCGCCGCGCCGAGACCCCAGTTCATCGTCTTGCCGACCTGGGCGCTGATGAGCTCACCGATCATCTGGTTCTTGGGCGATCCGAGGATGGCCGGGATGATGTAGTACCCGAGCGTGGTGGTGAACACGATGGTCACGCCGGCGATGATGCCGGGCGCGATGAGCGGGAGCGTCACTCGTCGGAAGCGGGCGAAGGGTCCCGCGCCGAGGGTGGCCGCGGCGCGGTCGAGGCTGGTGTCGACGCGACGCAGCACGTCGGAGATCGCGAGCACCATGAACGGCACCCCGTACTGGACGAGACCGACCGTGACGGCGAAGCTGGATCGCGACAGCGACAGACCGTCGGTGTCGACGCCGAGCCACCCGAGGGCCCCGACGACCGGTCCCTGATGGCCGAGCAGGGCCAACCACGCGTAGGCACGGACGATGACCGAGAAGAACAGCGATGCCGCGATGACGGCGAAAAGGGCGGCGCGCAAGCGGGGTCCGGCGCGAAAGGCGACCATCGTGAACGGCAGGCCGATGACCAGTGAGATCGCCGCGACCACCGCCGCCACCCGGAAGCTCCGTAGGAACACCGTCCGCGCCAGGGGCGACGCGAACATCGCGGCGTAGTTCGCGAGGGCGCCGGTCGGCCCGTTGAAGCTCAACGCGAGGAGCGACACCGTGGGTACCACGAAGACGGGAATCAGCAGCACCAGTGCCGGTAGGTAGAGCATGGCAGGCGACTGCCACCAGCCATGCCCCCGTCTGGTCGCGACCGCGGGTACCGCGATCGCGGTCATTGCCCTGCCCAGGTGGTCCACTGGCTGACAGTGTCGTCGTAGTTCTTCGACCACCAGTCGAGGTTGATCGATCCGACGGCCTTGGCCATGTTGTCGGGGTAGGCGTTGTAGTAAGGCTTGTCGGCGTCGGGGAGAAGCGCAAAGGCCGACTTGGACGAGGGTGAGTATCCCGTCGTCTTCGCGTAGTCGGCCTGAATCTGCGGTTCGGCCGAAAAGGCGAAGTACTTCATCGTCTCCGCGACGTGGGGACCGTTCTTGGCCGTCACGTTGAATCCGCCGTCCTGCAGATTCTGGTTCCACTCGATCGCCACCGGTGCGCCCTTCTTCTGAATGTCGGCAATCCGGTTGTTCCAGGCGAATGCGTAGTCGGCCTCGCCCGAGGTCATGATCTGCTGGAGTTCGGCGCCGGAGTTCCAGAACACCAGATCACCTCGGATCGAGTCGAGCTTGCGTTCGGCCCTCGCGACGTCCAGCGGATAGAGCTGGTCATAGGGCACGCCGTCGGCCAGTAGGGCGGCCTCCAGCATCCCGTAGGGCGAGTTGTAGACGGCGCGCTTGCCGGGAAACTTTGCCGTGTCGAAGAATTCGGCCCACGTGGTGGGGTGCGGCTTGGCGTCCTGGGTACGGTAGGCGATGGCGAACGAATAGCTGCCCGCGGGGATGAGGCCCTGTGCGCCCACGCCCTGGTTGCCGGGTAGCTTGATGACGTCGCTGGGGTCGATCTTCACGACGTTCGGGTCCGTCGGTGCCCACCAGTCGAGGTGCTGGATGACGAAGAACGCCTCGAGATCCACCCAGTCCCAGGTGACCTGGTTCTGTTGGACCATCGCGGTGTACTTGCCGTAGTCGACCGGCTCGGTCACGTTGGTGGCGATTCCGGACTCCTTGGTGAAGGGGTCCGCGATGGCGGCCCTGATGCCGTCCGCAGTCGTACCGCCCCACGTCACGAGGGTCAGGGTGGCAGACGCCGGTGTCGCGCCACCGCATGCGGTCAACGCCGAGATCGCCACCACCAGAACGCCGAGCAGAGCCGCAATTCGTTTCGTCATCGTGTTCCTTGGTCGTGGGTGGACGTGTCTTCGTTGTAGGTGGCGATGACCTGACGCATCGCCTTCAGTGCGGTGACTCCCGCGGGGACGCCGCAGTAGACGGTGATCTGCTTCAGGAGGGCCAACAGTTCGGTTTCGGTGAGGCCGTTGCGCAGCGCGCCGAGAGTATGCGCCTCGAGTTCGGCCGTTCGTCCGAGTGCTGCGGTCATGGCGAGCACCAACATGCTGCGCTCGCGGCGGGACAGGGTGTCGTCGGTCCAGATCTCACCCCAGCAGTACGACGTCATGAAGGGCTGGAACGCCACCGTCATGTCGTCGGCGGGCGCAGTGGCGCGGTCGACGTAGTTCGCGCCGAGCACCTCGCGTCTCACCTGCATGCCCTCGGCCAGAAGGTCTGACTCAGAGCTGATCTCGGTTGACATGTGTGAGAATCTCCTTTGCGATTCGGGACGCCTGTTCCTGCAGGATGTTGTGCTTGACGGCGGGCACGATCACGACGTGACCACCGGTTCTCTCGGCGATGAGCTCACTCATGTGCGGTGGCGAGCCGACGTCGAACTCGCCGGTGATCGCCAACGTCGGCGCGGCGATCACGTGTAGATCCGCCGCGAGGTCGGTGGTCGCGAGAACGCGATAGGCGGCCGCGTACGCGACGGGATCGAGGGCGGCCATCTGTGCGATGACCCGATCCGCAGCCTCCGGGTGCGCAGTCAAATAGCTCGGGGTGAACCACCGCCGGAGGCTCTGTTCTGCGACGCCGACCGGTCCCAGAGTCTCGACGGCGTGCAGCCTTTCGCGGGCCGCGGCCGCCTCGGCCGCGGTGCGGCCCGCCACCGTGCCGATCGCGGTGAGGGTGGCAACGCGGGCGCCCTCCCGGATGGCGAATCGCGCAGCGATCAGGCCGCCGAGGGAGAACCCGACGACGTGCGCCCTGGCGACGGCGTTGGCGTCGAGCAGCGCGACGAGGTCGTCGACGAAGTCGTCGATGCCCGTGACCAGCGGGCGTGTCGGCGCCGCGCCGTGACCGCGCAGGTCGTACCGGATGACCGGGACGTCGCCGAGTTCGTCGACGACGGCGTCCCACGCGCGGTGCGTGTCGCTGACGCCGTGGATGAGCACCAGCGGCAGGGGTTGGGGCGGGGGTGCGGTCACTGGGGGCTACCGACCGTTGCTTTCTTGAATGCCGGGATGACCTCCTCGCCGAAGCGCTCGATGGAGGCGAGTTCCAGCTCGAAGGGCAGACCCCACGTTCCGTTGTAGAGGTAGAGGTCGGTGCCGACGGCGGCGTACTCGCGCAGCTTGCCCGTCACTGCCGCGGCGTCGCCGAACGCCTGGTTCGCGATGATCTCGGCCAGCGGGTCGCCACCGTCGGACTCGGGCGCGGTCCAGCTCACCCAGCCGTCGTGGACGTCGCCGTTGGTGCGGAACAGATTCGAGAAGTACCCGTCGCCGTGATGCATGTACCCGGCGGCCTCGGTCAGGTCGGCGCCGGCCGCGGACACGTAGGTGTCGCGAAGAACCGCGATCTTTGGTTCGAAACCGTTGTCCACCTTGGCGATCGCTGCTGCACGTCGCTCCATCAGGGACTCGACCTCGTCGAAGCCCTTCGACAGGGGCGCCACCATGAGGTTGGCCCGGTTCTCGACCGCCATCGCGAAGAGATCGGGGTGTCGGGCCGAGACCCAGAGCGGCGGTCCCTCCGGGCGCATCGGACGGGGCGTGGTGGTCGTCGCCGGGAAGGAATACAGGCTGCCGTCGTGTGCGTAGTTGCCGCGCCACAGGCCCCGCAGTGCGGGCAGGAGTTCGCCGAGTTGTTCGCGGGCGACCTCGGGTGGGATTCCGCCGGCCATGCGGTCGAATTCGTACGGATAGGCGCCGCGCCCGATGCCGAGTTCGAGGCGCCCGCCGGAGATCAGATCGAAGAGGGCGGCCTCGCCTGCCAGCCGAATCGGATGCCAATACGGTGCGCACAGGACGGCGGTGCCGAGGCGGACGCGCGAGGTGACCTGCGACCAGTAGGTGAGAAGCGTGAATGGCGCTGGAGCAATGGTCATTTCGTGGCCGTGATGCTCCCCGCACACGACGACGTCGAATCCCACCCGGTCGGCCGTCTTGACCAGTTCGGTGACCTGGTCCAGATTCTGCTGCATGGACACCGTGTCGGTGTTGCGTCCGAGATCCACCATGAGTCCGAATTGCATGTGTCAGTGTCCTTCACTGTCGGCGGCGGTGGCCGCGATGGTGGCTACGGATCCGGTGTCGATCGACCCGGCATAGATCCCGAAACTGAGGTCGCCGCGTTCGGCGACGTAGCGCTCGAGCACTGATCGCTGCGTCTCGTCGGCCACGCACCCTGCGGCGTCGTCGGCCGCGACGAGTACGTGCCCTGGGTGCAGGGTGATTCCCGAGCCGGACGGGTCGACCCTTCCGCGGTACACCAGCGTGAGGGACTCCGACGGCGACCCGTACACGGAGTACAGGAAGTCGATGGCGACCGGTGCGCCGATCGCCTGAGTTGCTGCGCTGCAGAGTTTCTCGTCGTCCAGGTCACCCGCAGCCACCGACGATCCGGGGAGTGCGCATCCCTGGCCGTCGCGGTGCAGGACGATTTCGCCGGCGAGCGTCTCCATCAGCCAGAGCACGCATGGCCGCGCGGCTCCCGCCGGCGCGGACCGGGCCAATTCGTCCTCGGTGTTGAAGGACTGCATCTTTCCCTGGTAGAAGCCGAGTGGACGCCGGTCGGCGATGCCGAACGCCTCGACGCGGGCGATGACCACGGCATGGTCGCCGGCTTCGACGACATCGTGTGCGACACAGTCGAGTACCGCGTGTGCGTCGGCGATGACCGCCATGCCGGTGCTAGATCGCTCGAGCCGCAGCCCGTCGAACTTGTCCGGCGACTTCGACGCGAAGACCTTGGCGAGGTCCTGCTGGTGGGAACCAAGGATGTGCACCACGTATCCGGCTGCCGCGGTGAAGGCGTCGTAGCTGGCGGCGCGGCGGTCGATGCAGAAGAGCACCAGCGGCGGGTCGAGCGACACCGAGGTGAAGGAGTTCGCGGTCATGCCCCTGTCGTTGCCCTGGTCGTCTTGCGTCGTGATCACGGTGACGCCGGTCAGGAACGAACCGAGCGCCTGCCGGAACCGTGGAAGCTCCTCCGGGAGCATGGTCGCAATCATGTGAGCCGTGTCTCTCCTGTCTGCTGACAGACAGGTTATGGTCGGGTGTCTGACAAGTCAAGCAGAAACGGCGTACTGACACGAGCGGTTTGACGGATGCGCGCGGCGACGCCGTCACCATCGGCAGGAGACCGTCAGTCATCGACTCCGGTGGTTGCCGACGGCGGGAAGCGCCGGCCGTCGGCCGGCGCGAAAGCGGTGCGGGTTACGGCTCGAGCTGGGGAAGTGCTGCCGCGGCCGCGTTTTCGACGTGTTGGCGGCACAGCTTCTCGGCCAGGTCGGCGTCGCCGGAGACCGCGGCGTCACAGATGGCGCGGACTTCGTCGATGGATTCCTTCGGACGCCCCGGCTTCGACAGCGAGACGGCGCGGACCGAGGTCACCCGGCGGTTGATCGTGTCCAGCAGTTGTTTGAGCTCGACGTTGCCGCCGCCGGCGATCAAGGCGTCGTAAAACCGGGTCTTCGCCTTCACCAGCTGCCGGTTGTCGACGACCGCCTCTTCGACGCCGATCAGCGCCAACCGCAGTGCCCGCCGGTCGCCGTCGTCAGCGCGCTCGGCGAACAGCCGGCCGGCGAGACCTTCGAGTTGCGAACGCACTTCGTACACCTGACGGGCCGCGTCCGCGGACAGCCGTGCCACCGCGGAACCTCGTCCGTTGGTCGACACGATCAGGCCCTCGGTCTGTAGCTGGCGAAGGGCTTCCCGCACGGTCGCCCGGCTCGCCGTCGTCGCTTCGCAGAGCTCGCGCTCCGAGACGATCTGGCCCGGCATGAGTTCCAGGTTGGTGATGGCCTCACGGATCTGCGCCGCAACCTGATCGCGGATCAAGGCGGGCGGGCGATCCACCGCGTTGCCGGAAAAGCTCATGCCCGTCATCATTGCACGAGAGGCATGCATGTCGCATGTCAGCTGTATTACAGATCCTTAGTCGAGCCGGGTGAACACCGACGTCGACTCGAGGAACAGGTCGAGGCCTTCGGATCCGAGTTCACGTCCCCAGCCCGACTCCTTGAATCCTCCGGTGGGCATCGTGACGTCGGCGAGCCCGTGCACGTTGATGCCGACCCGACCCACGCGCAAACGGCTCGCGACGGAATGGGCGGTGCCGACGTCGCGGGTCCACACCGACGCTGCCAGGCCGTAGCGGGTGGCATTCGCCGCTGCCACCGCCTCGTCCACGGACGTGACGCGCATGGCGGTGACGACCGGCCCGAAGATCTCCTCGACGACGGCGCGCATGTCGGGCCGCGCATCGCCCAGCACGGTCGGCTCGACGAAGAATCCCGGGCCTGCGACGTGGCCGCCCGCGAGCAGCGTCGCACCATCGCTCAGCCCGGAATCGATGTATCCCATGACCGTTTCGCGCTGTTCGGCGGAGATCAGCGGGCCCATCTCGGACCGCGGGTCGAAGCTGTAACCCACGTTGAGCGCATCGGCCGCGCGGGCGACCCCCGCCACGACGTCGTCATAGACCTCGTCGACGACGATCAGGCGTGATCCCGCCGTGCACACCTGTCCGGCATTGGAGAAGATCGCCCGTGCGGCACCGGCGATCGCGGCGTCGACGTCGGCGTCGGCGAAGACGAGCACGGGAGACTTGCCGCCCAGCTCGAGCGACACCTTCTTGAGGTTGCCCATCGCGGCACGGACGATCTCGCGGCCGACCGAGGTCGACCCGGTGAAGGCGACCTTGTCGACATCGGGATGCTCGGCGAGCCGGCCGCCGACGACGGCGCCGTCACCGGTGACGACGTTCAACACGCCGTCGGGAAGCCCTGCTTCCTCGGCGATCTCGGCGAGAAGGATCGTCGTCAACGGAGTGAGCTCGGCAGGTTTGATGATGCAGGAGCACCCCGCCGCCAGCGCGGGTGCCGCCTTCCACGCCGCCATCAGGAGCGGCGAGTTCCACGGCGTGATCAAGGCGGCGACGCCGACGGGGCTACGCACCGTGTACGTGTGGAAGTCGGCGTCGTCGGTTGCCAGTCGGGCGGCGCGGCCGGCCACCTTGTCGACCCATCCCGCGTAGTAGCGGAACACCCGGGCTGCCTCCGGGATCAGCCCCGCCCGCACGCCGCCGTGCGGAGCGCCCTGGTTGAGCGCCTCGACGACCGCGATGTCGTCGGCGCGGGCGTCGATCAGTTCGGCCATCCGCCAGAGGATTTGGGCTCGATCGTCGGCCTTCTTGCGGTGCCATGCCCCGGAGTCGAAACTGCGCCGGGCGGCCGCCACCGCGGCGTCCGCATGGGAGACCCCGCCCTCGGGGACGGTGGCGATGACGTTGCCCGTTCCGGGATCGGTGACATCGCGCGTCGCTTCGGCAGACTCCCATCCACCGCCGATGCGCATGCGCCACTGTCTACCGCTCAACTCGGGTGCGTGGCCGGTGAACTCCGGGGTCAGCAGAGGCATGGCGATATCCCTTCACGTCGTCGAGCCTGCCCGCAGTATGTCATATGTCAGCTGTCAGTCAGGTTTAACCGTCAACATGGGTCGCTCGTCATCGCCATCGGCCCGGTCAGCGCATGGACACTCCTGGCCGTGCCCGGCTGGCTGTAGGCCGGTCCCTACGGCGACGGGCGTCTGGGCGGCTTGTCGACGGCCAGGAATTCCTGCTCGGGCCGCCCGGTCGTCCCGTAGCGCAGCTGAATCTTGACCTCGCCGGAGTTGGCCAGCGTCGACAGATACCGTTGCGCCGTCGCCCGGGAGACGCCGATCGCCGCGGACACCTCGGCCGACGACATGGGCTGTCCGGAAGCCCGCAGCGCCTGCAGCACGAGTTGCTTGGTCGGCGAGGTCACCGCGGTGGGCGACGGCGCGGGGGCGATTCGGGGCCGCAGTGCATCGAGCGCCGCGTCGATCTCCTGACCGCCGAGATTGGCGCCGGACAGGATCCGGCGGTAGCGCGCATAACCGGACAGCCTGGCGGCCAGGTCCGTTGGAGCGAATGGCTTCACCAGGTAGCTCCAGGCGCCCGCCGCCACTGCGGCGCGGATGGTCGGCGCGTCGGTGGCTGCACTCAACACCATGCTGTCGCAGCGTAACTCGCGAACGAAGTCGATGCCCGACCCGTCGGGCAGATACACGTCGACCAGGGCGAGGTCGACGGGCTCGGCCTTGTGCGCTGCGGCCAGCGTGGTCGCCGTCGTCGTGACCCGGAAACCCGGCAACGCGGTGACGATGCCCGCGTGCATGTTGGCGACGCGGAAGTCGTCGTCGACCACCAGCACCGTCAGCTCTGTTGAGCCCATTCGACTTCCTCCTCAACCATGACGCCCGGTAGGTGGGCGATGAACTCGGCGCCGCACAGTCGCGCGCCGGGATTGCGCGGGCTCGACAACCGCACGTCCCCGTCCAGCGCGCGGCTGATCTGTCGCGAGAGCGCCATTCCGATGCCGCGCCCGCCCGGGATCGCCGACTGCGGCTTGGTCGACCTGCCCTCGGTGAACACGTGCTCGACGAAGTCCGTCTCCACCCCGTCGCCGGTGTCGGCTACGGTGATGTGCAGGGTCGAACCATCTTGCAACAGTTCGACTTCCACCACCTTGACCTCGTTGGCGCCGGTGCGCGCCGCGTCGATGGCGTTGTCGAGCAGGTTGCCGAGCACCGTCGTCACGTCCACGGGCAGTGCGAGTCGGCCGGAGACCCAGGTGTTCTCCCCGATGGTCAGCGTGACTCCCGCTTCGCGCGCGGAGGCCGCCTTGGCGGCAAGGAAGGCCTGCAGGAAGGCGTCTCGTATCGCGTCGATGCCGGGCAGCGCCGACCCGAGTGGACCCGATCCGAGCAGTTCCTCGAGGTACTGGGCGGCTTCCTCGACGTGGCCGGCGAACAGCAGCCCGTTGAGCAGGTGCAGCCGATTGGCGAATTCGTGACGCTGGGCACGCAGCACGGTGCTCATCAGCTGTACGGCATCGAGCTGGCGGGTCAGGGATTCCACGTCGGTGCGGTCCCGCACGACCAGGACGGTGCCGAGGTGGTGTCCGTCCCGGGTGACGGGACGCGATGACAACACCACGATCCGGTCGCCGACGGTGGCGAGCGCAGGCGTCGAGTCCGCCGACCGGAACACCTCGAGCACGCGTGGGGTCAAACCGATGCTCTCGACCGGTCGTCCGGCTTCGGTGCCGACCTCGAGCAGACGGCAGGCCTTGTCGTTGACGAACGTGATGTTCCACTCGTCGTCGACGGCCAGCACTCCTTCGTCGATGCCGTGCAGGACCGCCGCCTGGCCGCGGATCAACTCCGCCATCTCCGCGGGCTGCAGTCCCCACGTCAGTCCGCGCCACCGCCGGGCCAGCAGGTATGAGCCGGCGACGCCGATGACCAGCGCCACCGCAGCCAGTGCGGCCGCCACGCGCACGTCGTTCCACAGCTGCCGATGCACCGCCGCGGTCGAGATGCCGACGCTGACCTCACCCACGATCCGGTTCGAGTTCGGCGCCAGCACCGGAACTTTGGCGCGGACCGACTCACCGAGCGTGCCGGACTGCCGAGTCACCACTTCGTGTCCTGCCAGCGCCTCCCTGGGATCGGTGCTGACCCGCTTGCCCAATTCGTCGCGGTTGGGATGCGACAGCCGGATGCCCTCACTGGTGGTGATCACGACGAAGAGCACGTCGGTGCCCCGTTGGATCTCGGCGGCCAGCGCCTGCAGCGGCCCACGGGCCAGCTCGTCGGTCAGCGCCGGGCCGGGCGTCGGCGGTTGCGCGTCGTAGCGGGTCACGTCGGCGCGGACCGCAGGGGCGAAGGCGACCGCCCGTGCCACGTCCAGCGAACGGGTCTCGTATTCGGCCGCCAATCGCTCGTGCGTGAAGAACGCCTGCAACCCGCCTGCGATGCCGAGAGTGAGGGTCACCACGGCGACTTGCAGCACCAGCACCTGAGTTGCCAACCGCACGTCGACGCGCAACCTCCGCACCATGCGCCGAGCGTACGCGCCAACCTGAGCACAATGCGCAAAAGCGCGAGATCGCGGCTTGGGCTCACACCCGACCTCGGGCCAGGAACCGCCGTAGCGCTTGCGCGTCACCGGTGACCCGGTGCAGATCCGGTGAGCGGCGCCCCCAGAGAAGCAGAAGGAGGTCCGACGCCGTGCCGGTGACCACGGCGTCGACCCTTGCGCTGGGACCGAGCTCCTCGCACGACCCTTGCCCGGCACGAACCGTCCACTCGCGGACGTCGTCTCCGTCGGTGCAGCGCATGGTGACGGTGTGCGCCGGCCCGTCGAGATCGGCGGACAGGCACGGAAGTACCTCGCCGAGGAATTCGTCGATCCCGTCGAGCGCGAGCATGCGTTCGATGGGCTCCTCGGTGATCTCCCCGGCCATCGCGCAACGGCCGTCCCAGCCGTGCACCGCCACTTCCTGTGCCAGACGGCGGGCGATGAAGCCCACCGTCTGATGACGTCCCCAGGTCCATGCCGCCGTGGCCGGATCCAGGTCGCCCAAGGTGGTGGCGGTGAGATCGAGACTCTCGCGGTACCAGGCGATCAGGTCGTCGCCGCGCAAGCGTTCGGGCTCGTGCCAGGACTCGGGGCCGGCCAGAACGCCGCAGGCGACGAGCCGCCAGAACGTGGACACGATGCCGACATGCCAGATCACATCGGACACCACCCACCCTGGACAGCTCGGAACCGGGCGGTCCAGTCGGCCGTCGGCTGCCTCGACCAGCCGCCGACCCTGGTCACGCACGACGCTGATGTGGGCGGCCGGTTCCATCTCGGTGATGCTATCGCCGGCCGCGAACGCGTGACCGGGGGCGGGTGCAGACGCGCCCGTGCCGGCCTCCCGGGGGAGGCCGGCACGACGCCGTCCGACTTTCGACCACCGGTCAGACGGGGTTGATGTCATCCAAGCTCCGTCCCGTGGTCCGTGGGCCGATCACGGCGATCGCGGTGACGGCGACGGCGAGGGCGACCAGTACCGCCCCGAACATGGCCGTGGCACCGTAGTGGTCGAGCACCGGGATCAGGATGAACGGCAGTGCCGCACTGGACAATCGAGACACCGAGTAGGTCCAGCCCACCGCGGTCGCCCGCACGTCGTCGGGGAAGATCTCCGCCTGATAGACGTGATAGACGTTCGAGAACACGTTGCTCGCCGCCGTGGTGAGCAGTCCAAAGGCGATGATGAGACCGGGCTCCGTCGTGGTGGCGAAGAGTACGCCACACACCGCCATGACGGCGACCGTCGCGATGATGAGGTACTTCCGTTCGAACCTCTTGAGCAACGGAATCGACACCAGCGAACCGAGTGGATAGCCGATGAACGACACCGCCGTGAACATCAGCGAGGACGTCACGTCATAGCCGCGGCTGACGAGCACCAGCGCCGCGAGCGTGCCGAATCCGTAGTAGCCGAACGGCTGGAACATGTGGAAGATGCCGAGCATCACCATCCGTAGACGGTACGGCGCGAGGCGAAGCCGGGTGATCGGCGAGATAGCCGGAATCGGCGCACCGGCCGGCAGGCAGTCGGTCTCGTCCTCTGTTTTGGGGCGTCTGCTCGACACCGGACTCGAAGGCTCGCAACGCGGTCCGGGCCTCGTCCATGCGGCCGACACCCGCCAGCCAGCGCGGCGATTCGGGCAGGCCGCGCCGGAGCACGATGACGAACAGTGCGCCGATCGCACCGACCAGCAACAGCACCCGCCAACCCTCCATCCCGAACAAGCGGTGATCGGCGACCGACAGCGACAGGAAGCCAAGTGCGGGCACCGCCATGAAGGAGCAGGTGTAGGCCCATGCCGCCAGGCGTCCCCGATGTGCTTGCGGCAGCACGTCGGACAGGTAGGAATCCGCGACCGGATATTCCGCTCCCACCCCTATCCCGGCCATGAAACGGGCGCCGACCAACAACAGGGGATTGGGGGCGAAGGCGCCGATGACGCTCCACACGGAGAACCACACCAGATTCAGCAGAAACGCCCGTCGTCGCCCGATGCGGTCGGCGATCCGCCCGAAAGCCGCTGCACCGATGAACATTCCGAGGAACGACGATGCCATCAGCAATTGCAGGGCGGTGCCGCCGAGGCCGTACTGCGCCTTGAGCGCGGTGGCGATGGTGCTGGACAGGAAGATCTCGTAGACCTCGAAGAACAGTCCCAGCCCGATCGCGATCACCACCTTGCGGTGAACGCGCCCCACCGGGAGATGGTCGAGTCGCCGGCCGATGTCACGCACGGCGGACATGGGGTCGGCGTGCAGCGTGGTTGTCATTTCGAAGGTCCGTTCAGATCGGAGTGGTCATCGGTGCGCTGGCCGCGCGATGGCGTGCCATCGTGGCCCCGGTCGCCGCCGGAGCGGCTGTCGTCGCCGTCGCGCGTCGTACGACTGCTGCGGTCGTGATCGCCGCTGAAGTAGCCCTCGTCGCCGTCGCGGTCGCGTGACCAGCGGCTGTCGTCGCGCCAGGTGGTGTACCGGTGGTCGTTGTCGTGATTCCAGTTCGGCGGTGTCGACACACTGCCGTGGCCCGACTGCCACTGCCCGTCATCGGTCGTCTGCGTCGATGCCGACGAGGACGGTGCCGACGAGCGTGACCGATGGGTGCCGGAACCGGAGGACCGGCTGCTCGACGTCACCGGTCGGCTCGTCACCGCGGACGTGGCCGGCGCCGTCGGAGCCGGTACTGCGGCGGCCGCGGTGGGCGCCGGTGCGCTGCGGGTGGTGGTGTCGACTCGTGGGCCGCTGGACCCGCCCAGTGTCACGAACAGGCCGACGGCCGCGGCGGCGACGAGGCCGCCACCGAGGACGGTCGCGATCCCGCTGCGAGAGAACCGGGGCCGGGGCCGCTCGGGCACCGGCGGCGCAACGTACTGCGGCGCCTCCGACGACCAGGCGAAGGAGGAGACGTACGGCTGACGAGCGGCCGTGGCGTCGAACTGTGCCGCCGCGCGGGCCGCGTCGGCCGGCGGAACGTAGGTGGCGACGGTAGCGGCGTCGGGTGCGGTCGACCAGGGGATCGTCCCCGTCGCCGGCCATTGGCCAGGTGTCTCATGTGACGGCCGGGTGGTCATGACTTCTCCTCGGGTTCGTGAGTCCGGTGCTTTCGTCAGCACCGCTGCACACGAAGCTAGGGAGTTGCCGGTGGGAAGGCTCGCTTGTGCGCACAAGCCGCGCAACAGGCGATTCGACGGCTTCTGCGCGTTGTGCTCACCTTGCGGGCGAAGACTCCACGGAGTCGAATTTCAGGACCAGGTGGGTGAACTGGTCGGGGTCGTCGTCGACACCCTGGTGCCCCTGACCCTGGAAGGCGACGATCGTGGCGCCAGGAATCTGCGCTGCCACCATGGCGGTCGCCGCCTTGAGATAGGCGGGACTCTCGGTGCCCAGCAGCAGCCGGACGGGCACGCCGATGGCCGCCAGCCGCGGCGACGGCCGGTACGCCTCGACGGCATCGAGCTCCCGGCCGATCGTCCGTGCCGCCGTCGGCGCCACCTTGCTGAACTCGGTCTCGATCAAGGCCGAAAGCGCCGACGCGGGCAGGTGCAGCGTCTGCTCGTAGAACGTCGTCATGATGGCCATGGGATCGGTCGTCGCCTTGATCGACGCGAGCGCCTCGGGCGCGATGACCGTCCCCTCTCCCGAGGGAAACGGCGGCTCGTAGAGCATGATCCGGCGAAAGGCATTGGTGAGCATGGCGGCTTCCATCACCGTCAACGCACCGAACGAGTGGCCCACGACGTAGACGTCCGGACCGACGGCTTCGGCCACGGCGCGGATGTCCTCGGCTTCGCGCTGCAGGCTGTAGGGCCCGGCCTCTTCGGCGCTGATGCCCCGTCCGCGCCGGTCGACCATGTACACCCGGTACCGCCGTGCCAGCGCGGGCGCCACGCCGGCCCATCGGAGACGGGTGCCGCTGCTGCCGTGCACCAGCACCAACGGTGGACCGCTGCCCGCGACCTCGAAACCGATCACGGTTCCGTCGGCGGACGTGGCCGTCCCCAAGGTGTTGCCGGGCGCCGGCTCGGGGTGCGTCGTCACCGTCGTCGCCCGTCGCATCCGCGGGATGCTCCTCTGCGCAACCACACGCCCACGTGACTTCCTTTCCTGGCCGGCCGCCCGGAGGCATTCCGGGCAGTCACCAGTGTCCTCTTCGGCGCTCCCGACGTCGTGGTGGTTGGCACCCCTTCGTCCGGTCCCGCCAGCCGGTGAGACGAACCGCTGTTGTCCGGTCGCTGCGGACGACGTCGGGTAGGCCCACGCCGGCGGACCTCGTCCACCCGGCGTGGACGACGGCGCTCGGCGTCCGCGGGTCGACCCGCCGCAGCGATGAAGGTCGACCGCATGTCCACCGCGGCCCTGGAGGGCGCGGACACGCGCATGGAGCGCTTCGTCGGCGCCACCCTCAAGGTCCTTGCGCGCCTGGGTCTTCCCGTCCCGAGGGCGCCGGGTCCCATCCGCGTCGCGTCGGGCACCGAATATCGGATGGGCCACCAAGGGGTGATCCGGGCCTGCTCCACCACCCGCGCACACTGCGCCGCAAGGTGGCGGCACTCCGTGCTGCCGGATTGGCGATCGCCCTCGACGACGTTGGGGCGAACCCGGACTCGCTGGTGCTGCTCGACGTCGTCGGCCCCGACGTGGTCAAGCTCGACATGCGGTTGGTGCAGTCGCAGCCGCGCTAGGACCAGGCCCGCGTGCTGTCCGCGGTCATCGCCCACCACGAGCGGGTTGGCGGCACCATCCTCGCCGAGGGCATCGAAACCGAGGAACATCTCGAACATGCCCGAGCCTTGGGCGCCACGCTGGGTCAAGGATTCCTCTTCGGTCGCCCTGGTCCGGTGGCTCACCGCGTGCGAACGACTGCGGCGCGGGTCTCGGGCCCGCGGGTCGGGCCCATGGGGCACGACGGGGCGCCTGCGCCGTTCGAACTCCTGGCCTCCCGGTGTCCCGTGCGCACCACGCGGAAACAGACGTTGATGGCACTCACCCGCCACATCGAGTCGCAGGCGGACAACGCGACGGATCCGTCCATGGTGGTGGCCGCCGTCCAGCACGCCAAGTACTTCGAAGGCAACACCCGTCGTCGCTACGTCGATCTGGCCGTGTCGGCACCGTTGATCGTCGTCTTCGGTCGCGACCTGACGCCGGACTTGGGGTCGGGCATCCGCGGCGTGCCGCTCGCCCCCGGCGATCCGCTTTGCACGGATTGGATCGTCCTGACGCTCGGCTCGCACACCGCTGCCGCGCTGGTCGCCCGGGAGCGGCCGGGTCAACATCCGCCGCTCAGCGAGGACGATCGCCGCTTCGACATGACCATCACCTACGACAGGTCCCTGGTGACCGCGGCAGCTCGCCATCTGCTGGATCGCGTGCCGTGACGCCCCGGTGCCGGTGGCCGGGCTAGGCCGCCGCCGCGGTGAGGGTGAAGGACGTGCCAACGGCGTTGGGCACGAACGCCCCTGGCAACGCGGCTGCCAACCGGTGCTGGGCCTTCCATCCGGTGCAGTGTGCCGGCACCAGCAGGTCGGGTGCCATGTCGGTGAAGGCGGCAACGGTGGGTTCGATGATGGGTTCGAATGCGGGTCCGGTGAGATGGAAGCCGCCGAGCAGGGCATGCAACCTCCCCACGCCCGTCAGACGCATGGCGTGGCGGGCGATGTTCACCGCGCCGGCGTGACCGCAGCCGGTCAGGACGACCAGGCCGCGCCCGCGCACGTGCACCACCAACGCTTGCTCGTCGAGGATCAGCGGGTCGGGCTCCCAGCGTCCCTCGCGTAGCGCCTCGTGATTCGGCATGCCACGTTCGAAGTCGGTGGTGCGATCGACTTCACCGGTGATCAGCACCGAGCCGCCCAGTAGCAGCGAGGGTTGCCGCCGTTCGATCACCTCGAGTCCCTCGGCTTCCAACGCCGATCGGCTCAAGGTCGGCAGTTCCCAGTGGTGTTGATCGGGAATGGCGATCCGGCGGCGACTCCAGACCAGGGGATGGACGGTGAGTGGCATTCCGCGACGACCGCGCAGCCGGGCCAGACCAGGAAAGCCGCCGGCATGATCGAAGTGGCCGTGGCTGAGCACGACGACCTCGATTGCCGCCGCGTCGAGGTCGAGCCGCTCGAAGTTGTCCGCCATCCCGTCGGGGGACACGCCGGTGTCGAACAAGACGGTGTGCGAGACGCTTCCGCGACGGGTGGTGACGAGCGCGGAGAAGCCGTGCTCGGCAACCATTCCGGAGACCGTGCGACCGTCGACGAACTGGGGAGCCGCAACGCCGGGCATTCGCCCGACGGCCGCCCGACGAGCCACCCCGGTGTCACCCATCAGCGCGTCGTAGCTGTTGTCCACCAGCGTCGTGATGACGACGTCGTCGACCGGCTCCAGATCGACCGGATCCACCGCCGGGCCGTCGGCGCGACGTGGTCGGGAGGTGGACACTTCTTCGTTGGGCACACGGCCGTCGTCACACACGGGTCCATCATGGACCCACGGGTCACACGTTGAACAGCGCGGGAATCTTCAAGACCAACTGGACGAGCCCATAGCAGAAGGGCACCCCCACCCACAGCCAGCCGATCGTGCCGAGGACGAGGTTGCGCGACGAGGAGGTGGAACGTGGGGATGCTGCTGCCTGCTCGTCAGTCACGGTGTGCTCCTGGTGGACGGGACGTCGGCGTCGGACGCCGGTGTGTACGAATGGATCTCATTCTCCTCGACCGGCGGTTTCGGGGTTCTGATCAGCTCGTTGCAGGTGAGTGCGATCACCAGCAGCACGACCATGATCGTGAACGACGGCTGGTACCGATCGGGTCCCACGACGCCGGCAGCAATCTGGTGGTCGGCGATGGCATTGACGATCAGTGGTCCCAGCACGCCCGCCGTTGACCACGCCGTGAGCAGCCGGCCGTGGATTGCGCCGACTTCCTTGTAGCCGAACAGGTCTCGTAGATAGGCCGGGGCGGTGGCGAAGCCGGCACCGTAGAACGACAGGATCAGGATGCATGCCGCCAGGAACAATGGCTTGCTGGTGTCCGCGACCAGGATCAACGCCAGATACAGCAGTGCTCCGACGCCGAGGTAGAGGCGATACATGTTCTTGCGCCCCGAGACGTCCGACAACGTGGACCACAGAAGGCGACCAAGTGAATTCGCCAGTGACAGGACTGCGACGAAACCCGCCGCCGCAGCGGTCAACGCACCGGCAGAGGTGGCGTGGGGGAAGTAGTCCCGGTAAATGGGCGCGGCCCGTTCGAGGATGCCGATACCGGCAGTGACGTTGAAGCACAGCACGACCCACAGCAGCCAGAATTGCGGCGTCCGGATGGCTTGGGCGGCGGTGCGATCCGGACCGGCCGCGCGGTAGCGCGGCGCCGCGGCGGGCGCGGCGGGCGCGGCGTCCGTGGTCTCCGTGGCGAGGCTTACCGGTCGCCACCCCGGGGGCGGGGTCCTGATCAGCAGCACTCCCATCGCCATGAAGACGGCATAGACGAGACCCATGGTCAGGAAGGTCTCCGCCAGCCCGGCGCGGTCGGTGCCGAACCAGGACATCAGCTGCGACGACCACGGCGACGCGATCAGTGCTCCGCCGCCGAAGCCCATGATCGCGAATCCGGTGGCCATCCCGGGACGGTCGGGGAACCACTTCATCAAGGTGGACACCGGCGAGATGTATCCGATGCCCAGACCGACGCCACCGACGATGCCGTATCCGACGACGACCAACCACATTTGACCGGTGTCCGCCGCCAGCGCGGAGATCAGCAAACCACTGCAGAAGCAGCTCGCCGACACCGCCATCGCCCACCGGGGACCGCGGCGTTCGACCGTGGTGCCGAACACGGCCGCGGCAAGGCCGAGCATCACGATGCCGAGCGTGAACGGCAGCGCACTGATGACCCCCGACGCGCCGAGGGTGTCCTGGAGGGGCAGTTTGAAGACGCTCCAGGAGTAGACGCTGCCGATCGCCAGATGGATCAGGAGTGCTGCCGGTGGTACCAGCCACCGACTCCATCCCGGTGGCGCGACGACTCGGTCTGGACGTAGCGCGGCGGCAATCGACAAGGGTCACTTCCTCAGTCATGGAGCGGCTTTGCTCGCGGATCCCCAGCCCATGCTGGAGCGCGGAGGGGCACCGGCGGTGGATCATCGCTGCGGACGGCGTCGGTTCCCGACAAGACCGTAGCGCCTCCGCGCGACCGCGACAAACGAGCAGGTGCGCCAGGAATCTCAGGCCGGCGTCTCGTCGGCGACCATCAGGCCGACCAGACCAAGGACCACCGTTGCTACTGCGACACAAGCGAACTCGGCACGTAGCGACGATGCCCAGGTGGGACCCGTCGCCTGGTCATGGACCGACGACCTGACCGAGCCACTTCGTACTGAGGGCTGCGTACGTGCCGTCGTGGTCGACGACGGTCAGCCACTGGTCGAGCCATTGCTGCAAGGGTGGATCCGTCTGGGGAACCAGATACGCCTTCTGTTCGAAGGTGAAGGGGTGGTCGACTGCGACCCCACACAGTTGGGGATGCTTGCCGGTCTGGAAGCGGATCTCACTGGCGTCGGTGATCATGACGTCGGCGCGGTCGTCGATGAGTTGACCGAAGATGGTGTTGTTGTCCGGGTAGGTCACGATGTTCGCGCGGCGCAGGTGCGCCGTGTCGAATTGGGCATTGGTGCCACCGGGATTCACCACGACGCGGACGCCCGGCTGATCGATGGCGTCCAGCGTTGGGTACCTGGGCCGGTCGGTGCAGCGGACGATGGCAGCTTTGCCGTCGCGCAGGTACGCCGCGCTGTAGAGCGCTCGCTTGGCCCGGTCGACGGTGATGCTGATCCCGCCCATCGCCACGTCGCAGACGCCGCCCAGATCCGCCATCGTCGAGCCCCACGTCGTCGGCAGCAGGTCCAGCGCGACGTTCAGGCGCCGGGCCATGTCCGTGGCGAGATCGATGTCCATGCCCGACCACTGCCCCCGTGGATCGCGGTAGGTGAACGGCTGGTAGTCCCCCGTGCTGCAGACCCGGATCATGCCCCGGTCGACGATCTGCTCCAGACCGCTCGGCGATACCCCCGGCGTCGAGGGAGCGACCGCAGACCCGCCGCACCCCGCGCTCAGCAGCGCGACCGCGAGTGCGCCCGCGACACGACGGGTGAACCGCGGAATGGTTCGAGACCTCGACATGTGCTGCTCCCGTCGATCATCGCTTCGCCTGCGCCCTCACCACCATGATGAACGACTCAGCTGAACGACTCAGTAGTCGTCGGCGGCGCCGGCCATCGCGCGGGCGGCCTTGCGGGTCATCGCCTCCGGCCAACGGTCGGGCACGTGGAGCACGAGCGCGAGCTGGGTGGCGGCCACGGGCCACGCCAGCTGCCGACCCAACCGAGCGGACTGCGATTCGTAGACCTTGCGTCGCCGTCCGCGTCGGAGCCCGAGGGTGCGCTGCATCTCGTCGCCGGACAGGCCGAGGTGGGCGGCGGCGGTGCGCACCGCCTCGGCCGCCTCGGTGACGGGCATCGACGAGAGAATGGCGGTCGCTCCCGCACAGGTGGCGGCGGGTGAGCGTTGCCCGGGGCGTGGCGTGAGTGGCAGCGGATGTCGGCCCGGGTGAACGTCGACGAACAGCACCTGGTTGCCGAACAGTTGCACCAGGGAGATCGTGTGCCCGTCCAGATCCGGCGTGGCACAGGCGCGAAAGACCCGGGGCGCCAGTGCTCGCGGATCGGACAACTCGGACCAGCGGGGCCCGGTGTGGAGGTTGCCGTCGGCGCCCCTGGCGATGAAGCGGACCTCCTCCAGCGCGGTCAGCAGGTCCGCGACCGAGCTCTTGGGCATCCCGAGTGCCCCGCTCAGCGCCGCCGGGGTGGTGGCGATGCCGGTGGAGATCGCGTCGAGGATGCGCGCGCCGCGATGCACGGCGGGGCTGCGCGGCACGTCTATCCCCATGGTCGGTAGTGCGCGACGTTGTGCGCGTCGATCAACCGGGGGGTGAGGTAGTGCGACGGCCGTGCCACCCGCGCGCCGCCGCGGAGGGCGCTGCCGACGTCCACCGCCGCTCTCACGAGCGCCGCCGGGTCCTGGGTGGCGGTGGCGATGATGGGGCCGCCCGCGCGGATCTCCTCCACGGCGCCCCTGGCGCCGTCGACGCCGACGATCGGCACGAACAGGCCGCGCCTGCGCAGTACGCGCGAGATGCCGATGGCAATCTGATCGTTGCTCGCGAAGAATCCGTCGACGTGGGGTTGCGTGCCGAGGATTTCCTCGGCGGCCCGTTCTCCGGACGGCGCGTCGAGCTCGCCGTAGGTGGTGGCCACGACCGCCAGGTGGGCGTGCGCGGCAATCGCGGCGAGGAAGCCGGCGATCCGGTCGGAGTTCGCGGTGATCGGTATGCCACCGACGACGGCGACGTGACCGCGCCCGTCGAGGGCGGCGGCCAGCGCGGTCCCGGCCAGGGAGCCGGCCTTGGTGTTGTCGGTCGCGACGACGGCGTCGGCTCCACTGACGGCCGAGCCGATGGCCACCACCGGGATCCCTGCGGCATGCGCACGGGCACACGCATCCTCCAGTCCCTCGGTGGCGACCGGCTCGATCAGGATCAGATCCAGGCCGGCGTCGGCGAATTCGACGATGTGGCGGGACTGCTGCTGCCTGTCCTCGTGGGCGGCGCGGACGTGCAGTCGGGCGCCGACCCGCGCGGCCTCGGCGCGCAGGGCGTCGATCTCGGCGAGGAAGAAGCTCTCGTCGAGCGGGTAACTGAACCCGAGGTCGTGAAGGAGTCCGCGTTGCGCCCTGGCCGTCGAGGCGAGTTCGAAGACGCGCGAGCCCAACGCGTACGTGCCATCGACCCCGCGCGCGAGGAGGTTCTCCGACGTCAGTGCGTGGCAGATGCCCATGACGCTGCTCTTGGGGAAGCCGGTGAGCTCCGCGAGCTCGGCCAGCGCCATGGGCCGCGCCGCGTCGCAGACGCCTCGGAGCACCTCGGCAGCCCGTGTCAGGGCCGGTACGCGCCCGCCGCCCCGGCGCGCGGGGAAGCGGGTTCCCTCGACCCCCTGGTCCGCCATCCGACCGAGCGTAATCGATCGGCATCCTTGACTCTCTTCACATTTGAAGATTGGTCGCACGACCGGACGTGCCGGCGCGCGGCATCGACGTTGTTGACAAGGCCACAATGGGGTGCTTACTGTGTGTTTCATCACTCGACGCTAGGTTCGATATATGAAACGACGTGTCGGGTGTTCGCCTGCCCGGGTTCCTCTCGGGTGCGGTGCACGTGGTCGACGTCGACGAGGCGCGAGTACGTGATCCACTAGCCCGGGCCGAAGGATGAGTCGATGGCGATCTCTCAGCGTTTCGTCGGTGTGATCAGCGTGGTGTTGGCCATCGCGATGGTCACGGGCGGGTGCACCAAGAAGAACGAGAACACGCCGTCGTCGTCGGGCGGCTCGAGCTCCTCCGCGGGCGCAGGTGCCTCAGGCGGCAAGGTGAAGGTCGCCTTCGTGCCGAAGCTGCAGGGCTCTCCCTACTTCGAGGCCATGGACACCGGCGCCAAGCAGGCGGCGAGTGATCTCGGAAACATCGAGTGGCTCTATCAGGGGCCCACGTCGGCCGATGCCGCCGCGCAGGCACAGATCGTGCGTTCGTTCATTCAGCAGAAGGTCGACGCCCTGGTGATTGCGCCCAACGACCCCGACTCGATGGCACCGTTGATGAAGCAGGCCCAGGACGCGGGCATCAAGGTGCTCACCGCCGATACCGATGCCCCCAACTCCGTCCGTGAGGCCTTCGTCAACCAGGCCACCGCCGAGGGCATCGGCAACACCACCGCCGAAACCCTCATGAAGGCAATGGGCGGAAAGGGCAAGTGGGCCATCGTGTCCTGTGGCGAAACGGCCGAGAATCTGAACTCGTGGATCGCTGCCGAGAAGGCCTATGTGTCGGCGAAGTATCCGGCGGCCGAGCTCGTCGACGTGGTGTACTCGGGCGAGGATCAGGCCAAGGGCACCCAGATGGCCACCGACCTGATGAGCGCGCACCCCGACCTGACCGGACTTCTGGGGCAGTGCACCACCTCGGCCGTCGGTGTCGCCCAGGCGGTCAAGGACGCAGGCAAGATCGGACAGGTCTTCACCGTGGGAATCGGCACGCCGAAGTCGATGAAGCCGTATCTCGCCGATGGATCGTCGTCCGGCTCGATCCTGTGGAACGTGCAGAACCTCGGATACCTGACGGCGTGGGCCGGCGAACAGCTCGCCACCGGAAAGACCTTCGAGGCCACCAACAAGGTGAGCGACCAGATGCCCGCCGTGAAGTGGGACGAGGCCGGCAAGACGCTGGTTCTGGGCGATCCGTTGCTGATCACCACTGAGAACGTCGACCAGTTCAACTACTGACCGTCATGCCCGACGAACCGCGACTGACCCTCACCGGGGTCGCCAAGAGTTACGGTGCGGTCAAGGCGATCAGACACGCCGACTTCGAACTTCGGCCCGGGCAGATTCACGCCCTGGTGGGGGAGAACGGCGCCGGGAAGTCCACGCTGATCAAGATCGTCTCAGGTGCCACCACCCCCGACGCCGGCACGGTCGGCTACAACGGCCAACCGGTGTCCATCACGTCGACCCTCGACGCGATCGCGCTGGGCATCGCCACGGTGTATCAGGAACCGCAGCTGTTCGGCGAACTCACCGTTGCCGAGAACGTCTTCATGGGTCGCGAGATAGTGACGCGCGGACGCGTTGACTGGGCTGCCCAGAACGAGCGGGTGGTCGGGCTGCTCGAAGCGCTCGGCCTGGCGGCCACCTTGGCCACCGCCACCGTCGGGACCTTGTCGGTCGCCACCCAACAACAGGTGTCGATCGCGAAGGCGCTGGCCGGCAAGTGCGACGTGTTGATCCTCGACGAGCCCTCGGCCATCCTGACCGACGCCGAGATCGAGGTTTTGTTCGGCATCATCCGCCGACTCGCCGACGACGGCGTCGCGATCGTCTACATCTCGCATCGGCTCGACGAAGTGGTCAAGATCGCCCACCAGGTCACCGTCATGCGCGATGGCAGCACCATCGGCACGTACCCGATCGAGGACATGTCGGTGCGCCGGATGGCCGAATTGATGGTTGGCGAAGCCCTTTCCGAGCACTCCGGCCCACGCACCGTGCCGCACGGCGAACCCGCCCTCGAGTTGAAGTCGCTTGCGCGCGCTGGTTCCTTTCACGACGTGAGCCTCCGACTCGGGTCCGGTGAGATCCTCGGTCTCTACGGACTGGTCGGCTCCGGCGTTGCCGAGATCGCCGAATGCATCCATGGGCTGGCCAAGACGAGCGCCGGTGAAATCATCGTCGACGGACGGTCCATCACACCGCGCTCGCCGCGCCAGGCCGAGCGGGCCGGCATCGCACTGCTGCCCGCCAACCGCAAGACCGAGGGCATGTTCTCCTTCCAGTCCATCGCGTTCAACGTGTCGATCGGTCACCTTCAGCGCCTCTCGGTGGGCCGGACGTTCGTGGACCGAAGGCGGGAACGCACGGTGGTCAGGGACCTGATGAAGCGGCTGTCGGTACGCGCATCGGACGAAAACCAATCCGTGGGAACGCTTTCCGGCGGCAATGCGCAGAAGGTGATGCTCGCCCGTCAGCTCGTCGAACGACCGAAGCTGCTGCTCCTGGCCGAGCCGACTCAGGGCGTCGACATCGGTGCCAAGGAGGAGATCCACCGCATCATCGCCGACCTCGCCGACAACGGCACGGCAGTACTCGTCGTGACCTCCGATCTCCAGGAGGTGCTGCGAATCGCCGATCGACTCCTGGTCGTGCGCGCGGGCGCCATCGCCGCGGAGTTCGGTCCCGACGCCCGACAGGTCGACGTCCTGGCCGCGGCCGCCGGGGATCGAGAGGAGGCGGCCAACCCGTGAGGGTCCAGCGAGAAGCGAAGCGGGATCGCGCATGGGTCCAGCGAGAAGCGAAGCGGGATCGCGCATGGGTCCAGCGAGAAGCGAAGCGGGATCGCGCATGGGTCCAGCGAGAAGCGAAGCGGGGTCGCTCGTGAGTACCCTGACCGATCCGCAGCCGGCGTCGAATGCCGCACCGTCCCGGGCGCGGGGCCGGGTCCTTCCCCCGCCGGTGACGCCCGCCGAGATCGCCCTGATCGCGGTCCTGGTCGTCCTCTGGATCGCCCTGGCCCTCGCCACGCCGGCCTTCCTCAGCGCCGGATCGGTCATACCGCTGCTCGTCGAGTTCTCGCCCGTCGCGTTGATCGGCATCGGCATGACGTTCGTGATCATCACCGGTGGCATCGACGTGTCCGTCGGCGGCGCGATCATGGTGTGCTCCGTGGTGACCGCCAAGCTCATGCGCGACCAATCCCTGCCAATGGTGGGATGTCTGGTGGTGGCGCTCGTCACCGGTGCGGTCCTCGGCCTCGTCAACGGCGCCCTGATCGCCTATGGGCGGGTGCACGCGATCATCATCACCTTCGGCACGGCGAATCTCTTCCTGTTCATCGGTCTGCAGATCTTCGGCTCGCAGACGGTCAACGGCATGCCCGACACATTGGCGTGGTTCGGCCGCGGCGTCGACGGCCGCACGTTCGACGTCCCGCACAGCTTTGCGATCACCGTCATCCTGGCCGCGCTCGCGTGGTGGTATCTGCGCCACACGCCGGGCGGGCGGCACTTCTTCGGGGTGGGTGGCGATCCGGTCGCCGCGCGGCTCGCCGGGATCAGGGTTCAGCGCCGCATCCTCATCGCCTACGTGATCACCGGAGTGCTCGTCGGACTCGGGTCGATCTTCACCCTGGCGAAGGGCACCTCCAGCCTCGATCAGTCCGTGGGTTCCGGGCAGGAGCTGGCGGTGATCGCCGCGGTCGTGATCGGCGGCACCTCGATCATGGGCGGACGCGGATCCGTGCTCGGCACGGTACTCGGCGCGCTTCTCGTCCAAACCGTGAAGTCCGGTGTCACGCAGTTGGGTTGGCCGTCACAGCTGTCGGATCTCTTCGTCGGGATCTTCATCGTCGTCGCGGTGGGGACGGACCTGCTGCGGCGACGTGCGAGGAGGACGGCGTGAGCGTGGAGGCCGCGGAGCCAGCCGTCGAGAATCCCGCCGCCCGTCGTCGGGTCAATCGGGTCTGGGAAGCGGTACTGACGCAACGCATCGTGTTGTTGACGCTGCTGATCGTGATCGTCGTCGCGTGGCTGATGTACATGAGCGCCAATGGATATCTCAGCGGCGACTACGACTTCGACTACATGTCCGCCAGCCTCATCGATGCCGTCCCGCTGGCACTGCTCGGCTTCGCCGAACTCGTCGTCATCGTGTCCGGCCGCGGTGGCATCGACCTCTCCGTCGGTGCCATGGTGTCACTGGTCGGGATGATCTTCGGGTTCGCCTACGGCAAGTGGGGTTGGCCGCTGCTGGCAGCCGTCCTGCTGGCCGTGGTGCTGGGGGCGGTGCTCGGAGCAATCAACGGCTTTCTCGTCGCCCGCATCGGGTTTCCCGCCCTCATCGCCACCCTTGCCACCTACTACGCCTTCCGGTCCATCGCACTCGTCATCAACGATCAGAAGCCCATCAACAGCGCGCAGATTCAGGACCTCTACACGCTCACCGGCTCGGTCAGCGTTCCGGTGATCGGTGACTACATCCCCGACGTGCCGCTGGGCGTGTTCACCTTCCTCGTCCCGGTGGTCCTGGTGCTCTGGCTCGCGCTCGAACGCGGCACCTTCGGACGCAGGCTCTACGCCGTCGGGACGAACGACGTTGCGGCGCGATGGGCGGGACTCGACGTCGCGGGCACCCGGATGCGCGCCTACGTGGTGTCCGGGGTGCTGTCCGGTCTCGTCGCGGTGTACATCACGGCGGAATTCGCCTCCGCGCGACCGGATGCCGGAACCTCCGGCAATGGGCTCGCCTTGCCTGCGATCACCATCGCGGTGCTCGGCGGAGTCGCGATCACCGGCGGGATCGGCCGGTTGGCCGGCGTCGTGCTGGCGACTCTGCTCATCGTCTGGCTGAATGCCGGGATCATTCTCTACTTCGAGGGCAACACCGGTACGCAATTCCAGCTGCTCGCCCTCGGCGTCGTCCTCATCCTGTCCGCTCTGCTCAATGGGCTGGCCGGTCGACGATATCGCGGCGGCGACTGACGAAAGCCGGACCGCGACAACCCATCACGTGTCCGCATAGGAAATGGAGAGGTACATGGCCGTTCTCGACGCCTTCTCGCTGAACGGCAAACGCGCGCTGGTGACGGGCGGTAACCGCGGTCTCGGGCTGGCCTTCGTCAGGGGACTCGCCGAGGCCGGGGCCGACGTCGTGTTCGTGTCGCGCGACGCCGACCGCAACGCCGTCGCGGTCGCCGAGTTGGCGGAGGAGGGTCTCGAGGTGGCGGCCTTCGACGTGGACATCACCGCCGAGGACGGCCCCCGCCTCGCCGTCGACGGAGCAGTCGAGCGACTCGGCGGTCTCGACCTGCTCCTCAACAACGCCGGACTGGCCATCCATCGCCCGGCATTGGAGATGAGTGACGACGAATGGGACCGCGTGTTCGACGTCAATACCCGCTCCCTGTGGCGGCTCAGCCGAGAAGCCGGCGCTTACATGAAGGACCACGGCGGCGGCAACATCATCAACGTCGGGTCGATCAGCTCGATCATCGTCAACCGCCCGCAGTGGCAGCCCTCCTACAATGCGTCCAAGGCGGCGGTACATCAGCTGACGAAGTCGTTGGCCGCCGAATGGGCCCGGTACGGCATCCGGGTCAACGCGATCGCGCCGGGTTACGTCAAGACTGAGATGGCGCCGGTCGACGAACCGCAGTTCCGTCAGCACTGGATCGAGGACGCCCCGATGCAGCGTTACGCGCTTCCCGAGGAGATCGCGCCGACCGTGGTCTACATGGCCTCGGACGCGTCGGCCTTCATGACCGGATCCGTCGTCGTCATCGACGGCGGCTACACCGTCTACTGACCGGCGGCCTCGCCGGCGGGAGACGCGTGGCAGCCGGAGCACGCGGCGTACCGGCGGGGCGAAACCCGGGCACGGAATCGGACCTCGGATTAGACTTCACGGCGTGCAGTCGCCGGTGCCCGTCGGGCAGATCTTCAGTGCCGTCATGGCGCGGTTCGACGCGGGCGGCCAGGTGGCTCCGTCGGGAATCGGCGGCATCGGTGGCTGGGTCCTGACGCTGACGTCACTCCTCGCCGTGCTCGCGGCCGGCGGTGCTGCCGCCCGGGTGGTTTGGCGTCTGACGAGTCGATCGACGCCTGAACTCGTGGTGTTGCTGAATCAGTCGGCGGCGTTCTACAGCCGCTGGCCCGAGGATCGGCTCGCCAGTGTGCCGAACGCCGAGCTGACGACCGAGACGCTCAGGTGTCGTCGGATCATCGAGCTGTTGGAGTCGCGACGGGCGGGATCGCTCGACGGCGGTGCCACCGCCCGCGGCGCGATCGACGGCGTGCGCGCCTGGATGACGTTGCTGTCGAAGCACATCGACGACCCGCCGAGTTCATCGGGGCCCGTGCGCAGCCGTGGCCACGCGGTGTCCGAGACGTTGGTCGCGACGGTGGGCACGAGAATGCCGCTCGTGTTTCGCCGTACTGTCGCGGGCTTTCCTGGCTGGTAGCAGAACGCCCGGCCCTCGGGCCGCCAGGCACCACGCCCACACGATGCGAGAGGTCCGGTATGTCACCTCCGGTTGAGCACGTCGACGCCACGGGGTTCCTCGACCCCGCGGCGTACGAGCCGCACATCGCCGATCCCGCCGAACTGCGGCGGCACCGCAAGCAACGGTTGGCGTTGGCCTACCGCGTGTTCGGCGCCCTGCACTGGGGCTCACTCGGGGACGGGCACATCTCGGCCCGCGATCCGGAGCGTCCCGACTGCTTCTGGCTGGGGCGGTACGGCGTCCCGTTCCGCGACATGACCATCGACGATCTCGTACTGGTCCGCCCGGATGGCAGCGTCGAAGGCGGCGGCCACATCAACGTGGCGGCCTACTACATTCACGCACCGGTGCACGATGCGCGACCGGACATCGTCACCGCCGCCCACTGTCACACGCCCTACGGAACACCATTCTCGGCGAAGGTCGCGAAACTCGAGCCGATCTCGCAGGAGGCGTGCGTCTTCTTCGACGACCACGAGATCTTCGACGACGAGGAAGTGAACATCGCGTCCACCGACGGCGGTAAGCGCATTGCGGCCGCGATCGGCCCCAGCCGCGCGGTGATCTTGCGCAACCACGGATTGCTCACGGTCGGCGCCACCGTCGATTCCGCCGTCGGATACTTCCTTCTGATGGAACGCTGCGCCGAGGTACAGGTGAAGGCCGGTGATGGCCGACCCATCGGAGAGGCAGCCGCCCGGCGCGTGCACGACGAGTTCGACGACGTCGCCGCGTGGCAGGTGTTTCAGTGGGCGCAACGCACCCACGTGCCGGACGGCGCGCGAGCCGAGTAGGTTTCCGGCTGGTATCCACCAGATCGACGTGTGGGCGTCCACCGACGCGGATACTCGACTCGGAGGGTTGCGGACGCAGCGGAAAGTCCGTCTGATGCAACGACATGCGGCCACCGCAGCCCGGACCGGAGGATGGCGTGAGCGACAATCGGATCGTTGTGTACAAGGGCCCCGGCACGGTAGCCGTGGAGACGATGCCCTACCCGAAGCTCGAGGTACCCGCGGAGGTCGCGGAGGCCGTGGGCATGAGTCGCAAGGCGGATCACGCCGTCATCCTCAAGTGCGTCTCGACGAACATCTGTGGGTCGGATCAGCACATGGTGCGCGGCCGCACCACCGCACCGGTCGGGCAGACCCTGGGCCACGAGATCACCGGTGAAGTCGTCGAGAAGGGCTCGGACGTCCAGTTCGTCGACGTCGGTGACATCTGCTCGGTGCCGTTCAACATCGCCTGCGGCCGGTGCCGCAACTGCCGGGAGGGACAGACGGGGATCTGCCTGAACGTCAACCCGGCACGGGCCGGATCGGCGTACGGCTACGTGGACATGGGCGGCTGGCTCGGTGGGCAGGCCGACTTCGTGATGGTGCCGTTCGCCGACTTCAACCTGCTCCGGTTCCCCGACCGCGACGCGGCGTTGGCCAAGATACGCGACCTCACCATGCTGTCGGACATCTTCCCGACGGGTTACCACGGCGCCAGGACGGCGGGTGTCACCACCGGATCGACGGTCTACGTGGCAGGAGCGGGACCGGTCGGTCTTGCTGCGGCGTACTCGGCACACCTGCTCGGGGCCGCGGTGGTGATCGTGGGGGACCGCAATTCCGAACGGCTCAGGCAGGCCGAGTCCTTCGGATGCGAGACCATCGACATCAGCGCCGACGCCTCGCTGGAGGACCAGGTCGCCGACATCCTCGGCACCAACGAAGTCGACTGCGCCATCGACGCGGTCGGCTTCGAGGCCAGCGGACACGGCCACGGCGCGGGGGAGCAACCCGCCGCCGTGCTGAATTCGATCATGTCCCTGACGCGAGCGGGCGGCGCGCTGGGCATTCCCGGTCTGTACGTCACCGGTGACCCCGGGGCCTCGGACGACGACGCCAAGCAGGGCACGCTGAAGGTCCGCCTCGGGCTCGGATGGGCGAAGAGCCACAGCCTTCACACCGGGCAATGTCCGGTGCTGAAGTACAACCGCGGGCTGATGATGAGCATCCTGCACGACAAGGCCCACATTGCCGATGCCGTGAACGCGACCGTCATTGCACTGGACGACGCACCGGATGGCTATGCGGCGTTCGATTCCGGGGTGGCGAAGAAGTTCGTGCTCGACCCACACGGGATGGTTCCGACCGGCTGACCGACGACGATCACGGCACGCCGGGAGCAGATCCGTGGCCGTCGGTGAGCGCGAGAAGATGCCGCAGTGCGTCGTGTAGCCGACCACGGACGACCTCGCGCGACAAGCACTGCCGCTCGGCGATCTCGTCGACGGTCCAGCCGGCTCCGTACGCGCGCGACAGAATGGTCCGTTCCTCCACTGTCAAGCGTCCGATGGCGTCGAGGAGGCGTCGCCGGGGTGGAAGCTGACCGCACCGGGTGCGGTGGCCTCCCACCGATGCCGGATCGGACTCACCCATCACTCCACAGTGTGGCACGGTGCGCTGCGCGTCATTCCGGCTAGCGGTAATCGTCACTCCGGATGCACTCCCGGTCGCCGTCGACGGCCGGGGTCGCAAACACGCTGGCGCACAGCGGGTCCGGAATCTACCGACACATCACGGTGACAGCGCCCCTACGCGTGCCGGCTGACGACGCGCCGGTGGACGACTGAAGGGCTCCTGTGAATGGGCACGCCGCCGATGATGGTCTGCGTGGATTCTCGGTGAACGTCATGAGTGAAAAAGGGGTTGGCACATTACCGAGCGAGCGGTAGGGTAATGACCCATGACGGTGGTGACTAGTGACACGCACCGGGCGTCCCGGGTCGGTCCCGGTGTGCTCTTCGGCCTTTCGTCATCGGCCGCGTTCGGCTTGTCCGGACCTCTCGCCAAGGGTCTGATCGACGCGGGCTGGACCGCCGGAGCCGCCGTGACGGCGCGCCTGTTGCTCGCTGCGGCGGTCATGCTGGTGCCGGCAGCCTTCTCCCTGCGGGGGCGTTGGGGCGTCCTGCGGCGCAATCTCGGGTTGATCGCTGCCTACGGAACCGCCGCCGTGGCCGGCTGCCAGCTCGCGTACTTCAACGCCGTGGGGCACATGCAGGTGGGCGTCGCCTTGCTGATCGAGTTCACCGCACCGGTTGCCGTGATCGGTTGGCTGTGGTTGCGGAACGGTCAGCGGCCCGGCAGATGGACGTTGACGGGAGCCGTCATTGCCGCGGCGGGTCTGGTGTTGGTGCTGAACCTCGTCTCCGGCGCCGACGTCGACCTCGTCGGTGTGCTCTGGGCGCTGGGCGCGATGGCGGGCGCGGCGGTCTACTGGGTGATCTCGGCCGACGAGGACAACGGTTTGCCACCGATCGCGCTGGCGACCGGTGGTCTGCTGTTGGGCGCGGCGCTGCTTCTCGGCGCGGGCGCCGTCGGGATCATCCCCTTCCATGCACCTCGCGTCGACGTGTCGTTCGCGGACGCGACCGTGCCGTGGTGGGTGCCGATCGTCGCCCTCGGTGTGGTGACCGCGGCGATGGCCTACGTACTGGGCATCGGGGCAAGTCGACGGCTCGGGTCGCGGTTGGCGTCGTTCGTCGGCCTCGCGGAGGTGGTGTCGGCGCTGGTGTTCGCGTGGCTGCTGCTCGGCGAGACGCCGACGGCCGTTCAGCTCGCGGGCGGCGCACTGATCCTGGTGGGTGTGATCGTGGTCAAGATGGGCGAACCGAAATCGCCGGACACGGTGGCTGCCGCCGACGGCAACTGAGCGCGCAACCGTGACTGTTAATGTGGCGACATGTTCTTGACCCATGACACCGAAATGGGGATGCGGGCTGCGATCGCGCTGGTGAATTCGGCTGAAAATCCAGACACACTCGTTGCGACGGAACAACTTTCGGCCTTCTTCAGGGAGTACGGCTACACCGGACGCCTCGACGGCGACGACGCCGAACTGCAGGCAGTGCGGCGGCTGCGTCCGGTGCTGCGACGATTGTTCACCAGCAGCCGCGACGAGGCGGTACCCATCGTCAACCGGCTTCTCGACGACAACGGCGCACGTCCGAAACTGGTGCGTCACGGTGATGCCGACTGGCACCTTCACGCGGTCGCCGCTGACGAACCGTTCGCCACGCGCATCGCCGTCGAGACCGCGATGGCGATGGCCGACGTCATCCGGCTCGACGAGATGAGTCGGTTGGCGGTCTGCGCCGATACGGACTGCGACGGCTTGGTGTTGGACCTGTCGCGCAACCGCTCTCGACGCTTCTGCAGCACGGCCTGCGGCAACCGCGCGGCGGTGGCGGCGTACCGGGCGCGCCGGTCGGGTTGACGCCACATTGGGCGACGATTCCCTTGACCGACGATCGGTCGCCGCGTTCAGGTCGGCGCCGCGCGCCGACTGAGGTGGCGCCACGTCAGGCTGACGCGCGTGCCGCGGTCGGTCGACTCGATGGCGGTGTCCTCGGCCAGTGCGCGCATCAGCACGAGCCCGCGTCCCCGGCGACTGTGCCGTGGATCGACGGTGGTGTCGGGCGGCCGCCAATGGCCGTAGTCCTCGACGGTCGCGGTCAACACGTCACGGTCGACGTCATAGCGGACGGTCAGGTCGACGTTGCCGGACGTCCCCGCGTATGCGTGTTCGACGGCATTGGCCAACGCCTCGTTGACGGCCAGGAGTACGTCGTGTGCGGTGGTCGTCGTCAAGGGGCAATGTTGATGTAGCCATCCCGTGAAGGCGGTCCTAGCTCGAGCTACGGTGTTCGCGTCCGCCGGATTCTGGCTACAGCGAAACGGCAGAGGGTCTCCGCCGTCGGGGGTAGCCGCGTCTTCGGGGCTGGTGATCGCTCCACTCATGGTCCCGTAGGAGGTACCCACTGAGCCGCAATTCATGCATCGACGGGAAACCGTCGGACGTCGACGCGGCGGCCGGTCACCCCGCGAAGGCGCCGACGGCGTCGGCGAGGGTGTCGTGGACGGACACGACGTCGGTAATCCCCATCAACTGCATCGGCCGTCGGGTGGCACGTCCGGACGCGACGACCGCGAAACCGACCGTCGGCGAACACGAGGTGTGCGTCTCGACGAGGACGCCCATTCCGTGCGACGCGAGGAAGCCGACGTCGGTCAGGTCGACGATCATCGATGTCGGATTCTTCTTCAACGCCAAGGCGATTCGCCGCTCGAGCTCGGGCGTGGTGTTCATGTCGAGCTCACCGGCACAATCGATGATCACGGTCGTGCCTCGCCAGTGTTCCTCGATCACGCACGGGGTGATCTTGACCGTGCTCTTGGACTCGCCGTGGTTCTTGGACTCGTCGCGCATGGTTGACTCCGGGTACTGCTACGTCGGAGGCGCTGCGTCTTGCGGGCTAGAGTCTGAACCAGACAAGCTCGGGCGCTCGTATGACTCCAGCCTAGACCGCATCCGCGCACCGCGTGGACCAGTTCTCCGCGAGCGCCGCTGGCCGCGGTGTCAGACGGACACGGTCTCGATCACCGCCACCGGTCCGGCGTGGGCAACGGAGGTGCGTCGAAGGCCGGCTGCCGCGAACAGTTCGTCGAACCCGTCGACGTTCCGCTCCCTGCCGCCGGTGACCACGAGCATGTTCATGTCCATCAGTGTCGGCGCGCCGGATACACCGAGGTCGCCGACGAGGTAGTCGATGGTGACGACGCGCCCGCCCTCGCGGAGAGCAGCGCGACAGTTCTTCAGGATCCGAATGCACGTCTCGTCGTCCCAGTCGTGCAGGACGAATTTGAGCACGTACAAATCCGCGGGGGGCACCGACTCGAAGAAGTCGCCGCCCACCGTGGTGAAGCGCTCCTGAACGCCGTCTCGGCGCGCGGCCGTGGCCGCATCCGGCACGATGTGGGGCAGGTCGAAGACGCCGCCACGCAGGGCGGGGTTGGCCCGCATCATCGCCCGAACGACCTCGCCGTTCGCTCCTCCGACATCGAGCGCGTAGTCGACGTCGCGGGTATCGACCACCTTCGCGATCTCCGCCGCGGCGGCGGCGCTCAAGTTCGACATGGCCTCGGTGAACACTTCGGCCTCCTCGAGATGACCGGCGTAGTAGTCGAAGATCGTTTCGGCCTCACCGTGTGCTGCGCTGATCTGACGATCGCCGCTGCGGACGGCGTCCGGGAACCGACCCCAGGGCAACCAGTGACCCGGCGCGGCCTGCGCCAGCGCCATGCCGCGCAGCGAGTTCGGGTCGTCCCGCAGCAGCGTGCTCAAAAGCGACGTCCCGGTGAAGTGCACCCCGTCGGCGGATGTCACCAGACCCAGGGAGGCACAGGTGTGGATGAGGCGCCGGGTGGCGTCCACGTCGGTGCCTTCGGCAGCGGCGATCGTGTCCGGTGTGTCCACCCCCGCCACGAGGTGGTCCGCCAGGTTGAACACCGCCGCCGCGCGGACGATCTGGGTCACCCAGAATCCGGTGACCATCGTCATCATGCGGTCGTAGTCGTGCGCCCCTGCGGGTGCAACACTGACATCGATTCTCCTGGGTAGTCGTCGGTTCGCGACACAGGGGACCATGCCCTGGTGTGCGCCGCGCTGCGCGACACCTACCAACTTCCTGCCGGACCGACGGTGCCCCGGCGACGAGTAGCAGGGAAAGACGTCGCAGTGGCGGTTCAAGCCGTCAGCGCGGGGTACTGACGACCGCATGGGATTTCCAGATCAGCACCAGGACCCGCCCGGCACGCAGTCTCAGATGACACCCACGCCGGACTGCGGGGAGACGAGCTATCGCGGTTCGGGTCGACTGACCGGCAAGAAGGCCGTGATCACCGGTGGCGACAGCGGTATTGGACGCGCCGTCGCCATCGCGTACGCCCGCGAGGGCGCTGACGTCTTGATCGCGTACCTCGACGAGCATCAGGACGCCGCGGAGGTCGCCGAGCTCGTCCAGGCCGAGGGCCGCAAGGTGGTCACGGTGCCAGGTGACCTCGCCGACCCGGCGCACTGCCGGGCGGTGATCGCGAAGGCGGTGGAGGAATTCGGCCGCATCGACGTGCTGGTGTCGAACGCCGCCTTCCAGATGAGCCACGACGATCTCTCCGAAATCAGCGACGAGGAGTGGGACTACACGTTTCGACTGAACGTCGGCGCGTACTTCCACTTGGTGAAGGCCGCGCTGCCGCACATGCCGTCCGGGTCGTCGATCATCGGGAGTTCATCGGTGAACTCGGACATGCCTTCGCCAACCCTGGCACCGTACGCGGCGACGAAGGCAGCCATCGCCAACTTCTCGGCGAGCTTGGCGCAGCTGCTGGGCAGTAAGGGAATCAGGGTGAACAGCGTTGCGCCCGGCCCGATCTGGACACCTCTCATACCGGCGACCATGCCGTCTGAGAAGGTGACGGCCTTCGGCGACGACGTACCACTGGGGCGCGCCGGGCAGCCCGCCGAACTCGCCGGCGCTTACGTGCTGTTCGCCTCCGACGAGGGGAGTTACATCTCCGGTGCACGTCTCGCGGTCACCGGGGGACGCCCGGTCCTGTGACGTTCGCCGGCGACTCAACGCCGCGCCGCCGCGCCTCAGTCGGGCGGTTCGCCGGCCTCCTTGGAGCCCAGGTCGTCGGGCGTCGAATCGGCGCTGCTCCCGTGCGGCTGGTCCGTCGATTCGGACGGATGAGCCTGCCGGTGCTCGCGCGGCTCGTCGTCGTAGATTCCACTTCCACGCGGCATGTGCACTTCCCGTCCTCGAAGTTGGGCCGTGGTGCTCGCATTCCCCGCACGCCGGACGCCAAACACGTGCACGAGAACTTCGAAATGTTCTGCCGCGCAGATTTGTTGGCCCAGGCCGGAAACGATCATCCCCCCGCGCCGGGGGAGGATCCGGCGTACGTTCGGCCCATGAACGGGATGGACGGTCAGCGACACGGCGGGTTCCCCGGGGTCGTTCGGTGACGGCGAAGTGCCGGCCATCGTCTTCGGCGTCCGTCGTCTGCGCACGCAGCATCCGGTTGACGCTGACCGGACTGCTCGTCGTTCTCGTGTGTCAGGTCCCAGGCGTGGCTTCGGCCGGCCCCCTCCGCAGTGCCACGTTCGACTTTGGGGGATTGAACCGGACCTACGCCCTGCACGTGCCTGCCGGCATCGGGCGTCCCGCGGGTCTCGTGGTGAATCTCCACGCAGCCGGTGCCACCGGCGGGCAACAGGAGACGCTGACCAACTATGACGCCGTGGCCGATTCCCACGGGTTCGTCGTGGTCTATCCCGACGGCATCGACCTGAGTTGGGCCGATGGACGCGGCGCATCCGATCCCGACCGACGCGGAATCGACGACGTCGGCTTCCTGTCGGCGCTGATCGACCGACTCGTCACCGATTTCGGCATCGATCCCGGCCGGGTGTTCGTCACCGGCCTGTCGGCCGGCGCCTTCATGGCCAACCGGCTGGCCTGTGACCGCGCCGACCTCGTCGCCGCGGTCGCGCCGGTGGCGGGCACGCTCGGCGTCAACGTGGGCTGCAACCCGTCCCGGCCGGTGGCCGTGCTGCAGACACACGGGACGGCAGATCCGGTCGTCCCGTATGGCGGTGGTGCCATGACGGGCCGCGGGGGAGCCAGCGACATCTTGTCCGCCCCCGAGCTCTCCGAGCGCTGGCGGCAGATCGATGGATGCCGGGGCGAGCCGGCCCAGGACGTCCTGCCCGACGTCGGTGACGGCACGTCGACACGGCGTTCGACGTCGTCGGGGTGTGCGGCGGGTACGGCGGTCGTGCTCCTGAGCGTGGAAGGTGGTGGGCACACCTGGCCTTCGGCACCGGACTTCCCCGGTCAGGCCGTCGGGCTGACCACCCGCGCCTTCAGCGCCTCGGAGGGATCGTGGCAGTTCTTCGACGCACACGGACGGTGACCTGCATCACCGAAATCGCCCCGGTCGTCGTAAGGGAAACTGCCGCAACGCCTTACGGCTCGTGCACCAGTTCACCGGCGGTACGGGTGCCAGACCAGGTGTCGCACTCGCCGGCGAGGTCCAATTCTTCGACGACGACGTCGCTCTCGTAGCGACCCCACTGCGCGCGGGGAAGCATCCACATCATCTCGAACTGGTTGCCATCCGGGTCGACGCCGTACACGCTCTTTGTCGCGCCGTGGCTCGACTCACCGGTGTACGCGCCTGCCTCGCGCAGGGTCCGCCGGCATTCGAGCAAGTCGTCGACGGTGTCGAGCTGCCATGCCAGGTGATAGAGCCCCACACTGCGAGGTGGCCGGGGCACGGCACCGTCGATGCCGAAAAGTCCGAGGTCGTGGTGGTTCCCCGACCGAGGCAGTCGCAAGAAGGCGCCGTCGAGCGCGGTCTCGCGGCCGACCAGTTCCATGCCGAAGACCTCGGCATAGAAGCGGACCGCCCGGTCCACGTCGGAGACGAAGAGCACGGCGTGGTTCAGGCGCACGGGTGAGACGGCCATCGGTCCTCCTCGCGGATGCGGCGGCGGTCCGAAGTGACCGCCGGGCATCCGTCCCTCCCACCGTAACGGCTGACGGCTGCCGTGGTTTACCGTCGCAGACACATCGACCGACGAGGGAACGAGGCACCCATGACCACCGACCTGCCGGAGAATGCGCTCGAACTGCGATCGACGGTGACGTCGCGAGGGACGCTCGAGCTCGCACTGGTCGACGTGCCGGTCCCCACGCCCACCGCCACCCAGGTCCTGATCCGCGTGGAAGCCGCCCCGATCAACCCATCGGACCTGGGTCTGCTCATCGCCGGTGCGGACATGGACACCGCGACGGTTGCCGGTACGCCCGATCGGCCCACCGTCACCGCCTCGCTGAGTGACCGGGCCCTCGCTGCGCTCTCGGCCCGCATCGACGAATCGCTCGCGGTGGGCAACGAGGGGGCGGGCACCGTCGTGGCGGCGGGTGCGTCTGCCGAAGCGCAGGCCCTCGTGGGGAAGGTCGTCGGAGTCGCGGTGGGCGGGATGTACGCGCAGTACCGGGTGGCCGAGGCCGCGGCGTGCCTGGTCCTGCCCGAAGGAACGGCGGCCCGCGACGGGGCGTCGTCATTCGTCAATCCGTTGACGGCGCTCGGAATGGTCGAAACCATGCGCCGCGAAGGTCATTCCGCCCTCGTACACACTGCTGCGGCGTCAAATCTGGGCCAGATGCTCGTCAAGCTGTGCACGAAGGACGGTGTGCCGCTCGTCAACGTCGTCCGCAAGCCAGAGCAAGCGGAGCTGTTGCGTTCGCTCGGCGCGGTGCACGTGTGCGACACGTCGGCGCCGACGTTCTCGACCGATCTCGCCGCGGCACTGCGGGCGACCTCGGCGACGCTGGCGTTCGACGCCATCGGTGGGGGGACGCTCGCCAGCCAACTCCTGAGCGGCATGGAGGAGGCCGCCAGGTCGGCCATGGCGGAATACTCGCGGTACGGGTCGAGCACGCACAAGCAGGTGTACGTCTACGGCGCGCTCGACACCGGTCCGACGGTGCTGGCCAGAGACTTCGGCATGGCCTGGGGCATCGGAGGGTGGCTGCTCACCCCGTTCCTGCAGAGTGCGGGCAGGGACACCATCGCGCGGCTGCGATCCCGGGTGGCCGACGAGCTCACCACCACGTTCGCCAGCACCTACACCGGCGACGTCTCACTGGCCGGCATGCTCGCACCCGACGCGTTCACCAGGTACGTCAGGCGTGCGACCGGCGAGAAGTTCCTCGTCACCCCGCACGCGGTTGCGTGACGCCTGATAACGATCCCGACCTCATATGGTTGCGAATCGAACAGCATCCCGGAGCAGGTCGACGGGGCACCATAGGGTTGCTCGGTGCATCGTCGAACGGCCCTCAAGTTACCGCTGCTCGTGGCGTTGGGCACCGCGGCAACGCGGATTCCGCGGGCCTCCGCCGAACCGGGCCGATGGTCGGTCGACCGGGCCAACCGCTGGTACCAGGCGCAAGGTTGGCTCGTCGGTGGCAATTACGTCACGTCGACGGCGATCAATCAGCTCGAGATGTTCCAGCCGGGCACCTATGACCCGCGGCGCATGGACGACGAGTTGCGCGTTGCCCGGGTGCTGGGCTTCAACACCGTGCGGGTCTTCCTGCACGATTTGCTGTGGGCGCAGGACCGGCAGGGTTTCGCGCGCCGCCTCGCGCAGTTCGTGGCCATTGCGGCGAGTCGCGGGATCAAGCCGCTGTTCGTGCTGTTCGACTCCTGCTGGGATCCCCACCCCGCCCTGGGCGCTCAGCGCGCGCCGACGCCGGGAGTCCACAACTCCGGCTGGGTGCAGGGTCCCGGCGCGGAGCACGTCGACGACGCGCGGTACCGCAGCGTGCTGCAGGACTACGTCACGGGCGTGCTGAGCCTGTTCCGCAACGACAATCGGGTGCTCGGCTGGGACTTGTGGAACGAACCCGACAATCCGGCGACCGTGTACCGCAAGGTGGAGCGCAAGGACAAGCTGGACGTCGTCGCCACGCTGCTGCCGCAAGTGTTCCAGTGGGCGCGTGCAGTCGATCCCGTCCAACCGTTGACCAGTGGCGTGTGGCAGGGGAGCTGGGGGTCGGGCCGAAGCGCGATCGCCGGCATCCAACTCGACAACTCCGACGTGATCACCTTCCACTCCTATGCGAAACCGGCCGAATTCGAGGGCAGGATCGCCGAACTCGCTCCCCTGGGACGCCCCGTGCTGTGCACCGAGTACCTGGCGCGGTCCCTCGGCAGTACCGTCGAGGGGATCTTGCCAGTTGCCAAGCAGCACAACGTGGGTGCGTTCAACTGGGGTCTGGTGGCTGGCAAGACCCAGACATACCTGCCGTGGGATTCGTGGGACCATCCGTACACCACGCTCCCGAAGGTGTGGTTCAGTGATCTGCTGCTCCCCGACGGACGAGCGTACCGAGACGGCGAAGTTCAGACGACGCGCAGTCTCACCGGCCTGACCGTGGTGCCCAGCTGATCGGCTCAGGGAAGCCGGCGCGACGAGATCAATCCCTTGGTCACGTCACGGCGTAGCGAACCGATGACCGTGCGTGGCCGCAACGGTGGGCTGTCGGTGTGCGCCCGGTCGGTCACTCCGCCCAACAGGTCTTCCAGGGCGGCCGTCGAGGTCCACTGCGGTGTCCAGCCCAATTCGTCGCGGGCGCGGGCACAGTCGAGGAGCGGAACGGTGAAGGCCAGGTCGAGCCAGCCGCGGTCGATGTGCTGCAGCCGTGCCCGCCAGCTCAGGTCGACGAGCATCCCGAGCGCACCCGATGGGACGTGCACCGGCCGCGCGCCGAGTGCGGCGGCGACGTCGTCGGTGCGCACCGGTGGTTCGGCGGCCAGGTTGAACGCGCCGACGGCGTGTTGGTCGACGACCCGCACGATCGCGTCGGCGACGTCGTCGGCATGCACCACCGGAATGCAGAGACGCTTGTCGAGCGGAAGGATGGGAAGCAACGGGACCAGTTGCATCGGAACGTATCCGGGCAACCCGTAGCGCATCAGCCCGCTGGCCGCCGCTCGTTGCAGGATGAAGCCGGGACGCATCCGCGCCACGGCGACGCCCGTGTCGCCCCGTTGCCGTTCGTAGTCGTCGAGAAGTGCTTCCGCCGCCGACTTGTCGCGGCTGTACGGCGATGAGCCGATACCCGTCGTCGGCCACGATTCGTCCACCCGCCTGCCGTAGCCCCCGGCGGCGTACGTCCCCACCGAGGACATGTGGATCAGGTGACCGACACCACCGGCAGTGCAGGCCTGCAACACCGCGGACGTCCCGCCCACCCCGAGTCGGGTCAGGTACTGGGTGTCGCGGGTGGGTTGGAAACCCCACGCCAGGTGTACGACGGCGTCAGCGCCCCGCAGGATCGTCGGCAGTTCGGTCGCGGCATCCGGGTCGGTCAGATCGAGCGCGCGCCAGTTCGCTCGTCGGTAGACGCCCGTGGGAGCGGGTGGCCGGCGCGCCACGCCGACGACGTCGTAGTCGGCCGGAAGACGTTGCAGCACAGCCGTTCCGACGTTGCCACTTGCTCCGGTGATGACGATTCGCATGAGATTGCCTCCTAGCGGTGTGGGGGTGTCGGCACCACGCGACGGTGGGAACGGCCGAGCGCGACGCCGAGGGCGACCATGGCGACGCCAAGTGCCAGGTGCAACCAGTCGTCGGCGTCGTTGACCGGTAGTACGTTGGCGGCGCCGTCGTGGTCGACGACGAGGCCGTGGACGAACAGCGCCAGATATCCGGCGCCGCCGGCGACGAGGTAGGCACGCGCCGTGGCGAAGCTTCGCAGCAGCACCACGCCGGCGACGCCGTAGGCCAGGTGCAGCAGGTTGTGCAGGACTGAGACGTCGAAGATGCCGAACAGGGCTGCGACGGAGTCGTGTCCGGCCCAGGTGATCCCGTCGAGATCGGCGGTGATGCCTGGGACGAACCCCAGCACGCCGAGGCAGGAGAACACCACGGCGAATGCGCGTGCGGCCACCTGGACGGGCATTGGATGAAACGGCGACGCGGCTTCCCGCGTGTGCATGGGATGAGATGCGGGCATGACTCGCCTTCACTGCCGGTGCGCCGGCGGGTGCCCGGATCAATCTATGGCGACCGGCTCAGGGCACCTACCCCGGTTCGAGTGGTGCAAACGTACGTCATTGCTGGACAGCCGCTTTACCGCCCCGACGCGGAATCCGGGGCAATCCGGCGAGCAGACCGCGCTGCGGGATGCCCATGATCGGCTCGGCCGCCGCGCCGACTTCGGCGAGGACGTCGTTGGCGGCGAGCACCCCCGACATCGAGGACCGCTCCATCAAGCCGGCGAGGTAGGGCAACTCGACGAAGTCCCCGGCCACCCGCAGTCCGCGACCGTCGGTGCGCACAGTCGGTCGGGTGCCTGCCGAACCGGGTGGGAACGCCGGCGCGCTGGACTCCAGCCGGTCCCGGCTGAACAGGACGGTGGCATCGGCGGTCTCCGGCCACAGCGTCGCGAGCTCCTCGCGCAGCGTGCGGGCCGCGACGGCGGCGTCGTCGAGGCGGCAGGAATACGAGTGCAGCTCGATCACCGACCCGCCGGTGGAGCGCGCCCACCGGACGCTGGGTTCTTCCAGCCGGGAGTAGACCGCGATCGAGTCGAGGGTCGGCTGGCCACTGACCGCACTGAACGGCGCCCGCTCGGGTCGGACGTCGCGATCGAGCCAGATCCTGCTCACCGCGAACGGTGGGGCCACGCGGAGGGCGGCGCATCGGCGCGCCAGCATCGGCGCGGCGGCCGCGGTTTCCGCGCTCCCGGCCATCAGCGAGCGCAGCGCCCCGGGATCCATGGCGAGGATCACGTGCCGGGTCCGCCATTCACCGGAGCCGGCGGTCACTCGCCAGCCATGGCCGACCGGCTCGATGGCGTCGACCCGCGCACCGGTGCGGACGTCGGCGCCGTGGCGGTCGAGATGGCGACGCAGCGGATGCCAGACCGCCGTCGCGTGGTCGGTGTCGGTGACGTCGAACCCGATCCCCTCCGGGTTGCCGAGGAAGTAGTAGTGGAACATCGCCACCAGCTCGGCGGCGGACAGCTCGGCCTGGTTGCAGAAGAAGGATCGGGCGAAGGCCTCGAACAACATGGTGCGGGTGCGCTCGGTCATGCCGAGGCGGTCGAGGAAGGTGGCCGCGTCGATGCCGTCGAGTTCTGCCACGGTCGCCGCCCGATCGTAGGCGAGCAGGGCCCGCCCGGCCTCCGGGTCGGCCCTGGCCAGATCCCGTCGGGTCAGGCTCTTCGATCGCAGTGCCAGGGCGAGCAGGTTCAGCGGCGGCGCGGCGGGAAGGCCGGACAGGTCCTCGGCCGGCCAGCTGGTGGAGATCACCGGGTACGCGGGCACCGGGGTCAGGAAGGACAGCCCAGGGTCAGCCCGGCGGAGGATGGACCGCCAGGTGTAGTAGTGCCGGAAGAAGGCGTGGAACCCGTGCTCGACGTTCTGCTCGGTGCCGTCGGGCAGTCGTTCCGGCCACGCGCCCAATCGGCCACCGAGGTGCGGGGCCGCCTCGAGCACCGTCACCCGGACCCCGCGCTCGGCAAGCACGACGGCGGCGGAGATCCCGGCGATCCCGCCACCGACGACGACGGCCTCGGTGCCGGGAACGACGTCGCGGGGCAGCGAGCGGTCGGGTGAGACGAGGGGACGCGGCCGCATCCGCAACGGCGCGGCCCGGCTGAGGAGGGGGTCGATCACGGACCTCCTCGAGGTGCGCGCTCCGTGCGGCGCGCGCGGCGCAGGAGTACGACGGCGAACGGGATCGCCACGGTGCCCATGAGCAGCCCGCCGGTCACGGCGGAACCGGGGAGACCGAAGAAGACCAGGTGACCCAGAATCGAGGAGAAGTACACCCACAGATACAGTGCCGCGGCCGGGGCGGACGGCCCGTCGTGGCGGCCGAGCGCCCCGTTCAGGAGCGCGATCACCACTGCCGAAACCAACAGCCAGCCAAGGTAATTGGTCAGGGGGATGCCGGGGACGAGCGGGAGACCGGGCGACGGGTCGGACCATCGCCAATGTCCGGCCGCCACCATCTGAGGGTCCAGGAAGACGTCCCACGCAGTCAACGCCACCGCGCCGACCGCGACGACGGCGGGCCCGCGGACGGCGAGCGTGCGCGCCACCACCAGCGCGGGCCAGGCCATCATCACCCACGCCAGCGGCACCACCACCGGCACGCCGAGCACTTCTGCGCCAAGGGTGCCGGTGTAGGAGTAATGACCGAACGGCCAGCCGGTGGCCACTCCGATCGCCTCGGCGATCAGGCCGGTGCCGCCGGCCACGGCCACCACCAGTACGGCGCCCGCCGCATCGTGCACGCGCGCGACGTCCGCGACGACGGCAAGGAAGAAGACGACCACGCTGGTCACCGTGACCGGTGTCCGCCACGGCTCCGGCATCAGCGGGTAGGCGATCTGCACCGCCACTGCGGCGGCGGCCAGTGCCCAAGCCGGACCTGCAGTGCGCAGCGTCACCTCGGGCACGGCCAACGCCACGCTCGGACCTCCAATGCCCGGGAGAGCCGACGGTTCCGAGCCGTGGTTGCACGGCCTGGGAGCGGGCTCCGTAGAGTTTGAAGGTGCCCGCCGCACGTCTGACTGAAACCCTCCACGCGCTGGTGGTCACCGGCTCGGCCCTCGCCTGTGTCGGCACGCTACATCAATTCCTCAACCAGCGGCGTTTGCGCCGACCGCCGCAGCATCCGCCCGCGGTCACCGCGGCGGTATCGCTGCTGGTTCCGGCCCGCGACGAAGCCCACCGCATCGCGCCGACGATCCGCTCTTTGGCGGCCCAGCGCGGACTGGCGGAGGCCGAGATCATCGTGCTGGACGACCGCTCCACCGACGGCACCGCCGACGCCGTTCGGCGCGCCGCGGAAGGAGACCCCCGACTCCGGGTGCTGACGGGCAACCCACCGCCGCCGGGCTGGCTCGGCAAACCGCATGCCTGCGCACAACTCGCCGCCGCGGCCGCCGGCGAGGTGCTCGTCTACGTCGACGCCGACGTGGTCCTCTCACCCGATGCCGTCGCCGCGGCAGTGGCGGTGTTGCGAGGTCCGCAGCCGCTCGACCTGCTCTCCCCATGGCCGCGCCAGGTCGCCGCTGGGGTGCTGGGCCGACTCGTGCAGCCGCTGCTGGCATGGTCGTGGCTGACGACGCTGCCGCTGCGGCTTGCCGAGCGGTCGCCACGGCCCTCGATGGCCGTGGCGAACGGACAGTTCCTGGTGGTCGAGGCGGATGCACTGGCCCGCGCCGGTGGATGGGAGTCCGTCGCGGGCAACATACTCGACGACATCGGCCTCGCTCGTGCGATGCGGGCGGCGGGCGGCCGGACCGGGGTCGCCGACGGCTCCGCCCTGGCCGCGTGCCGCATGTACGGCACCGGGCGCGAACTGCGCGACGGATACCGCAAGTCGCTGTGGGCGGCGTTCGGGTCGCCGGCGGGGGCCCTCGCGGTGGGGACGGCGCTGGCCGTCGTCTACGTTCTGCCCGCGATTGCCGCGGTGACGGGTTCGCGCGTCGGCGCCGTCGGCTACGCCGCTGCCGTCGCCGGCCGGGTGGCCGCCGCGCGGTGGTGCGGCGGACGTTTCGGGTGGGACGCTGCGGCGCATCCGCTCTCGGTGCTGGCTCTGCTGTGCTTGCTCGTCTCGTCGTGGGTGGGACGCACCCGCGGATCGCTGCGGTGGAAGGGCCGGGCAGTATGAGTCGGGCGGTGGTGATCGGGGCTGGTCTGGGAGGCCTCGCGACCGCGGCCCGACTGGCCGCCGCCGGTCACCACGTCACCGTGTTCGAGAGTGCGGCCACCGTCGGCGGCAAGCTTGGCACTCTCGAGCGCGACGGTTTCACCTTCGACACCGGCCCGTCGCTGCTGACCGTGCCCGCCGCGCTCGAGCAGCTGTTCACCGACACCGGCGGGCGCGGCGACCTGGTGTGGAGTGCCGTCGATCCCGCGTTCGCCTATGTCTTCGCCGACGGCACGGAGCTGGTGTTGCCGGGTGATCCGGCGCGGATCCCGGCAGCGCTCGACGATGCGCTCGGCACCGGTGCCGGGGAGTCGTGGCGACGGCTGCACGCCCGCTCACGACGGTTGTGGGACCTGGTCGGCGAGCCGGTCCTGCGCCGGCCGGTGTCACTTGCGGCCATGGCACGGATGAGCGCCAGGCCCGCGGACCTCCGGGTGGTCGCACCGTGGATGACGATCGACGCGCTGGGCCGCCGGATGCTGCCCGATCCGCGCCTGCGGACCTGGCTCAACCGCTACGCGACCTACTCGGGTTCGGACCCTCGCCGCACTCCGGCAGTGCTTGCGGTGACCGCGTTCGTGGAACAGGAGTTCGGCGCCTGGTACGTGCCGGGTGGCTTGCACCGCATCGTGGAATCGGTGGTGGGGCGCTGTCGCGAACTGGGCGTCGACATCCGCACGGGGAGTGCGGTCGAACGGGTCCTGGTGGCCGGCGGGCACGCCGTCGGCGTGCGGGTCGACGGCCGCGACGTCGCCGCCGACGTCGTCGTGAGCAACGCCGACGCCGGCGCCCTCTACGACCGTCTGCTGCCCCGCGACACGGCGCGGGCCGCACGCCGCAGACTCCGTCGCAGCTCCCGATCGATGGCCGGATTCGTCATGCTGCTCGGCCTTTCGGGACGGGTACCCGGGCCTGCGCACCGGGTGTACTTCCCCGTCGACTACGACGCCGAATTCGACGCGATCTTCGGGAAGCGGCCGAGCCCGGTCACCGATCCGACGGTGTACGTACACGCTCCCGACGATCCGGCGTTGCGCCCCGACGGAGATTCGGAAGGATGGTTCGTGATGGTCAACGCTCCCGCGCACGATCCCACCCGCGGTGTCGACTGGGATCGAACCGGTCTGCGGGAACGATACGCCCGGCACGTCCTGAACCTGCTGGCCGACCGCGGTGCCGACGTCCGCGACCGCGTGCGATTCATCGAGACGGTGACACCCGCCGACCTCGAGCGCCGCACCGGAGCACCCGGTGGGGCCATCTACGGCACCGCCTCGCACGGTCCCCGCGCGGCGCTGCGCCGACCCGCCAATCGAAGTCCGCTACCCGGGCTCTACCTGGTCGGCGGGTCCGCGCACCCCGGCGGCGGCATGCCGCTGGTGCTGATGTCGGCAGAGATCGTCGCTGGACTCATCGGGCCTGCGGGAAGGTCGGCGGCGTCGAGCGCCACACCCCGCGCAGAAGCTGACCCATCCCGGCGACACCGACGACCGTCCAGGTGACGGCGAACACCAGGCCCCAGCCCCATCCGAGCCCCGGCACGCCGGTGGGGAAGACCGCGGCACCCCCGGCGGCCAGCACCACCACGATCAGGCGCGTCGGGCGCTCGGCGACGGTGACCGCGCCGACCCCCGGCATGCCGACCGCCTGCGCGCGGGCACGGACGTACTCCAGCAACACCACCAACCCGAGAGCCGCCAGCACCCAGCTGGGTGGCGCGCCGAGGGCCACCAACACGGCTCCCAACAGGACGTCGCCGACGCGGTCGGCGACCGAGTCGACGACCGCGCCCAGCGGTCTCGCCCGACCGGTGCGCAAGGCCACCGCTCCGTCGAGACCGTCGAGCAGACCTGCGGCGATCACCAGCGGTACCGCGAGTCCCGGCCACCGGGTCATGGCGACGACGGCCCACGCGCCGGCCAGTGCCAGCACTCCCAGCGTCGAAAGCACGTCCGGCGGGATCCGCAGCACCGGCCCGGACGCGGCGGCCCGCACCATCCGAAGCCACCAGCGCACGACCGGTGACGGCCGAACCCCACCGTGCAGGGCGGACCACCCGGCATCGTCGGCATCCCCGCCGGCCGCACCTCGTGACGTCACCAGGCCAGCCTGCCAGTGTCATCGGCCGGGTGGACGGGTGATGCGGTGAGCCGGCTGGGAACGCTCGCGTCCGGCGTGCGGCGAACCTTCCCTGGCAGCGATCTGGCCCTATGGGCCGCGGGTGCGACGTACTTCGGGATGATCGGACTCGTTCCGCTGGCCCTCACGGCGCTGTGGGTGGTCGGCCGTCTCGTCGGCGCCGACGCGCTGGGCGCCGCGATGGAGGCGGGCATCGGTGGGTTGCCGGGTGGTCACGGCACGCCAGAAGCGCTGCGCACCTTGACCTCGGTGGCGTTGTCGATGTCGTGGTGGCAGGCCGTGGTGGCCCTGTTCCCGGCCAGTCTCTACGGGGAGGGTCTGCGTCGGGCGTTCGTCCAGATGTCGGCGGCGAGGGACACGATGACGGGCTGGCGGGGGCGGGCAGGCCTGGTCGGCGTCGCCGCCGTCGCGCCGTTCCTCGTCCTGGCGGTGCTCGGATCGGCACCGTACGTCGGACCGATGTACGCCGGTGGGGGCTGGATGCTGGTGTGGGGAGTGGTGGTGGCCTTCCACGTGGTGTGGGTCACGGTGTCCACCGCGCTGCTCGGCGTGTTCGCCCTCATCGGACCGGGCCGGCTCGGGCTGCGGGCATTGCTCATCGGCTCGTTCGGGACGGGGGCGATCGTCGCCGGCTTCCTGCAGGGTTTCGTGCTGTTCCTGGCAATCCCCGTGTCGTGGTCGGCGCCCTTCGGTGGGCTGCCGATCATCGGCGCGGTTTCGGCGCTCGCGCTGTGGCTGTATCTGCTGCACATCCTGGTGCTGTGCGGTTTTCGCGTCACCGTGGTGCTCGATGAGATGGCGCGGGGAGACTGAACGGGCCCATCGAGGTTTCAAAGATCCGCGATCGAGCATTCTTCTGGCGACGATGGGTGGGCGTACGACGACGAGGTCGGCCGCCACCCGCCGTCGACGGAGTTCCGGACCTTTAATCACTCGAGGACGGCAACGAGACGTCGTCCCCCGGTGCAGTAGGAGAAGTACATGACAGAGCAGGACAAGTCACACCAAGCCCGGAAGGGTTTGATCGATTCGGTGAAGGGCAAGGTGAAGGAGGTTGCCGGCGCGGTCAGCGGCAACGATTCACTGACGGCCGAGGGTCAGCTCGAACAGACGCAGGCGCGCGATCGCAAGGAAGCCAACACCGTCGAAGCCGTCGCGGACGCCGAGGCCGAGCAGGCGCGAGCCGAGGCCGCCGAGGCGCGGGTCGAAGGCGCTCAGGAGAGGATCGCGGTGAGCTCGCGGACGGCTGCCGTGGAGAACACCGTCGAGGCCCAGCAGGACGCCCAGAAGCGCGCGGCCGACCAGTCCGCATACCTCGACGCCGCCAGGGACAAGTCCCGTGCCGAAGCCGATGCGCAGCGCGAGGTGGCGCACGCCGACGCCAGGGAACGCCTCACTGCGCAGGCAGCCACCGAAGACGCCGTCGACGCCCTCGACGAACACCGGGCGGCGGCACAGCAGGCAGACGGCGCGCACACTGCGGCCGAACGACTGAGGCAACATGCCGACGACTTGACCGACCAAGCCGACCTGCCTTGAGCAGCAGCAAAACTCAGGAGAAGTTGACGATGAGCATCATCAAGTACCCGCTGTCGGTGCTGCGCTTCCAATACCAGTTGGTCCGCACACCGCTGCAAGTCATCGAGGACCGAGTGGTGGCGCGGTTGGGTGAGGAAACGCCCGCACGCCTGCTCTACGAACGTTCGCTCGGCGTGCTGGACGCCACGGTGGGCAGCGCACTCGGCGACCCTCGGCTCGAGCGGCGCGGGACCGCACTGGCCGAGCGCAGTGAAGTCCTCGGCCGTGCCGCGCAGCTCGATGCGGCGGCGAACGGGACCCAGGCGAAGGCAGATGCAGACCTGAAGGCCAAGCGCGAGAAGGCAGTGCAAGAGCGCGACGACGCCCGGACGGCCAAGGAGCAGGCGGTCGAGGATGCCCGCGAGTCGGCCGAACACCGCAAGCGCGCAGCCGACGAGGCCGCCCAAAAGAGTGCCGCGGCGGCCAAGCGGCGGGCCGACGACGAGGCGGCCCGGCGCAAGAGCTCCGCAGAAGCAGCCAAACGGCAGCAGGACGAGCGGATCCGGGCGGCTGAGAAGAAGGCGACCGACGCCGCCGAGTCGAAGATGACCGACGCCAAGGCCAAGCACGACGAGGCGCAGAGCAAGCGCACCCGGGCCGACCGGGTCGAGCAGTTGGCCGACGCGGAGAAACGGAAGCGGCAGTCCGACGATGCCGACCGGATCTGACGGCGGCTCCAAGGGCTCGCAGCAGGCCCGGCCCGCACGCGTCATGTGCTCCTAAGCAAAGTGGTTCGTGCGGGCGCGGCGGGCCGACTATCTGATCGCATTGAGTGCCGCGCCGGCCGCCCTGCCGATCATCGGGAACCACGTCGCGCCGATCGGTGGTATGACCGCGCTCGGCGTGTGGGGTACCCGCTACCTTCCCGACATGGTGAAGACGAACGCCATGGCGCGGCTGAGCCCGGGAGGGGCGGCGCGTCGCGCACGGGAGCGCGGCCCGACCAACGAACTCGCCATGGCGGCATTGCGGGGCGTCGTCGGCGCCACCGAGCTCGAAGGACCGTGGCCGACACCGCAGCGCATCGGCATCACGTATATCGGGCATCAGCGCGCTACGGCGCCAAGCGCTCCCAACTGCTCGACGTCTGGCGGCGGACGGAACTTCCCTCCGAGTCGGCGCCGGTGCTCATCTACGTGCCCGGTGGCGCGTGGGTGTTCGGCAGCCGCGTTCTGCAGGGGCATGCCTTGATGTCGCATCTGGCAGAACAGGGTTGGACATGCCTGGCGGTGGAGTACCGGACCAGCCCACGACACCGTTGGCCCGCCCAGATCGAAGACGTGAAGCCCGCGATGGCGTGGGCGCGTGCCAACGCCGGAAAGTACGGCGGCAATCCGGGTTTCGTGGCGGTAGCCGGATGTTCGGCCGGTGGGCACCTCGCCACCCTTGCCGCACTGACGCCTGGTGATCCGCAGTGGCGCGCCGGTCTGCCCGCCGACGCGGACACCTTGGTGGACGCCGTGGAGAGCATGTACGGTCGCTACGACTGGGAGGATCGCTCGACCGGCGAGCGTCGGCGCTTCATGGACTTCGTGGAACGCGTGGTGGTGAAGCGGTCACAATCCCGCCATCCCGACATATTCAGGACGGCGTCACCACTTTCGCGGGTCCGCGCCGATGCGCCCCCGGTGTTCGTGGTGCACGGCACTGAGGATGGACTCATTCCGGTGGGGGAGGCGCGGGCGTTCGTCGAGAAGATGCGCTCGGTGTCCTACGACTGGGTCAGTTACGTCGAAATGCCAGGCGCAGGTCATGGTTTCGACTTGACCGATGGTGCGCGGACCGGCGCAGTGAACAATGCCCTCGACCTGTTCCTCGGTGGCGTGGCGCGCCGGCGGAGCGGCTCGGCGCGCGAGATGCGCGAGATGGAGGTGGGGTGAGCGGACGCGCCTGCGCTTCCCGGCATCACCCGATCAACCACCTGCACACGACCGGGTTCTGCATGCATGCGGCGGTGACGTCGGCCAACGCGCCCGAGCACGGCAGGCCGTTCTCCTGCACGCAGCCGGGCGGCATGGACGAACACGGCCGCCGACCAACGGGTGGTCGACGGCCGCGGCTTCCGGCCTGTGTCCGGTGTCAGACGGCGAGCATTCTCTCGAAGAACTGCCGGTAACGCTTCAATGCCTGGCGAAGATCCTCGGTCGACACGTCCTCACCCCGGGCCCACTGCTCCTCCAAGTCCGAGCGGGCATCTGAGAAGCCGTTCGTGAGTTGCTGCACCACGTCGGCCACCAGTCCGTCCGCCATCTGCACGCACTTGCGTGGATCGTCGACGAAACCGGCTTGAACGTCGGTCCAGCGGGCGCGGAGTCCGGTGAGGTCCGCCTCGGCGAACAGCGAACCGTGCGTTGAGTCGTCAGACGACTCGTCCGTCCGAGCGCGAGGTTGCTCCACCGCATCGGTGACACCCGTGGATCCCTCGCCCCGGTGAGCGGCGACTCCCTGGGCGTCGGTACCGGCGTGCCGATCCTGATCGGCCGGGTATTGGTCCTGTCCGGTGGCCGAGTGCTGGTCTTGCCCGGTGGGCGGGTACTGGTCTTGTCCGGTGGGCGGGTATTGGTCTTGTCCGGTGGGCGGGTATTGGTCTTGTCCGGTGGGCGGGTATTGGTCTTGTCCGGTGGCCGAGTGCTCGTGTTGTCCGGTGGGCGGGTATTGGTCTTGTCCGGTGGCCGAGTGCTCGTGTTGTCCGGTGGGCGGGTATTGGTCTTGTCCACTGGACTGTGCAGGCGCGGTCAGCGGATCGGCCGCGACACGGTCATCGCGTCGTGGCGGTTCGAATGCGTCGTCGGGCGAGCCGTCGGTGCCCGAGCGGTAAGGCTGCGTGGTCATGCGTGTGCCTCCTGTGACTTGTCGGTGTCTTCGTGGGTTTCGAGCAATTTGTCGAACAGCGCGCGGTAATGGACGAACGCCTGTCGTTGCGCCTCGGTGTCGACACCACCGGCCTGCTGCGACAGATAGATGCCGTGCGCAGCCCGGTAGTTCTCGACGACCGTGGGATGGTCGACCGAGATGTCGGCCGCGCGACGGTCGAAGTCGTCGACCGGATAACCACGCTCGGACATCACCCGCGTCACAAGCCGGTCCGCTTCTCCCACAGCACTATTCGGATCGTCGACGAAGGCCGTCTGCACGGCCCGCCATAGTTGTGTGTAGTTGGCCAGCGAGTCCGCGGACAACGGCACGATGTCGAGTTGCTCCCGCTTCTGCGCGCGGGCGGCAAGTTCCTTCTCCGCAGCGCTCCGGTCGCCGGTCTCGGCGACGGTCCGCTCATATTCGGGACCAAACCTTTGCTTGAGTCCCTCGCTTCGTCGTCGATTCCTCAATGGACCAGCGACGACCACGGCCACCACTACGGCGACGACGATCGCTGCGATGAGAATCCATCCCCAACTTGGCATTTCCAGACCTCCTTGTCCTCGACAGGAGTACCCGGACACCTTCTACGGAAACGTCAATATGGTGCTGCACCGCCGCGGTCTAGTGACCTTCGGTGGTCGGTGCGGTCATCTCAGCGGTCTCGGCAGCACCGAACATGGCCACCGCCACCGCGCCCGCCACCGCACCGACGAAGGCCACGGTCACCAGCCAACCGAGACCTCGGGCGGCGGTGTCACCGAGCAGCACCACGCCGGCGATGCCTGGCACCACCGTCTCTCCGACGACGAGTGCGGCCGACGCCCCGGTGACCGAACCGATCTGTAGCGCGACGGTGAACAGGTAGAAGCCGCCAATCCCGGCGACCACGACCGTCCACGACGCAGGGTCCGACAACAGCACGGCCGGCCGCAGCGGATCCACCCCATGGACGATGCGCACGGCAACGGCCATCGCACCGAACAGGACGCCCGCGACGAGTCCGGCGGCGACGGCGGCACGCGCGCCGAGCAGGTGGATGAGCGCCAGACCGCCGAGCACGATGAGGACCGCCACCACGAACACACCCCAGTGCACGGCCGGGCCCGTGGTGTCGTCGCCGACGTGCCCGGCGGTGAGCCCCAATACGCACAGCGAGACGATCACCGTCACGATCGCCACCCAGTCGCGCGCCTGCAGGCGCACCCCGAGCACCGCGACGCCGAGGATCGCCGTCACCACCAGGTTGGCACTCATGATCGTTTGCGACAGGAACAGCGGAATCAGCCGCGCAGACACGACGCTTCCCACGAAACCGATGACGTCGAGCACCATGCCCGCGATGAACGCCGGCGTCAGCGCAGCGCGAATCGTCGCGCCGAGCGAGGGCGCCCCGGTCGCGGTGACGTTCGATTCCGTCGCCCGTTCTGCATCGGCGGCCGCGGCGCTGCGCGCGCCGAGCGCCTGCAGGACCGATGCGGTCCCGTACCCGACACAGGCGAGCACGGCCGCCATCACACCGATCAGCACAGCCATCCCTTCGGCCTCGGCCGGTATCGACCGCGAGCATTCACCGCCAGTATCGCCGCGGCGGGCGCTGCTCGCGACGAGATGGGGCTGCGCACGGCGCGTCGGTCGAGATGCGGCCGGCCCGACGCCGTGCTGCAATGGTGTGTCTTTCGACGGCGTCCGCGGAGGTGCGAGGCTTGCCAACCTACGGCTATCGATGTTCGGGGTGCGGAACGTTCGACGTGATACGGCCGATGGCCGCCGTCGCCGCGGCGACGGCGTGCCCCGAATGCGGGCAGGCGGCCCGCCGGGTGTTCGGTTCGCCCGGGCTGCGGTCGCTCGACCCCGGCGTCCGCCGCGCTCTGGACGCGAGCGCACGCAGTGCCGAGTCCCCGTCGATCACCTCCAGCGTGCCGGGCCGCTCCCGCCGCGCGACGCCCGTCACCCGAGACCCCCGACACGCGAAACTGCCCCGTCCCTGACCCCAAGGAGCTGCCATGCCGGACGTCGTGTTCTCCGTCGACCAGGCTCGGTCGATGCGCGACCAGGAGGTGCCCGGACACAACCGCTGGCATCCCGACATTCCGCCGGCCGTCACCGTCAGACCCGGACAGTCGATTCGGGTGGAATGCCGGGAGTGGACCGACGGCCAGATCGGCAATGACGACTCCGCCAACGACGTTCGCGACGTGGACCTGTCGCACGCCCACATGCTGTCCGGGCCCATCTACGTCGAGGGCGCTCAACCCGGCGATCTGCTGGTGGTCGACATCCTCGACCTGGGACCGGTCCCTCAGGAGACGGGCGACGTGCCCGGCCAGGGCTGGGGTTACACCGGGATCTTCGCCAAGGCCAACGGCGGCGGCTTCCTCACCGACTACTTCCCCGACGCATACAAGGCGATCTGGGACTTCTCCGGTCAGAGGTGTTCCTCGCGCCACCTCCCGGGCGTCGAGTTCACCGGCATCACACACCCCGGTCTGTTCGGCACCGCGCCGTCGCCGGAACTGTTGGCACGGTGGAACACTCGCGAGCGGGCCTTGATCGACACCGCGCCCGACCGGGTGCCGGCGCTTGCATTGCCGCCACTCGAGGAGTCGGTGCTCGGCGGGACGGCAACCGGTGAGGCCCTCGTGGCGATCGGCCGCGACGGCGCCCGCACCGTGCCCGCCAGGGAGAACGGCGGCAACCACGACATCAAGAACTTCACCCGCGGCTCGCGCGTGTTCTACCCCGTGCACGTCCCCGGTGCGCTGTTCTCCGGCGGTGACCTGCACTTCAGCCAGGGTGACGGCGAAATCACGTTCTGCGGTGCGATCGAGATGGGCGGGTTCATCGACTTTCACGTCGACCTCATCAAGGGCGGCATGGAGACCTACGGGGTGACCACCAATCCGATCTTCATGCCGGGCAACGTGGAGCCCCGCTACTCGGAGTTCGTCACGTTCATCGGCATCGGCGTCGACCACGACACCGACACGCAGCTCTACAACGACGCGACGGTCGCCTACCGCAACGCGTGCATGAACGCCGTGACGTACCTGCAGAAGTTCGGCTACTCGGGTCCGCAGGCCTACCTGCTGCTCGGGGCGGCGCCCATCGAGGGCCGCGTCAGCGGCGTGGTCGACATCCCGAACGCCTGTTGCTCGCTGTACCTTCCGACCGCGATCTTCGACTTCGACATCCGGCCGTCGGCGTCGGGTCCGGTCAAGGCTGATCGCGGAAGTTGCGCCGTTTCTTCCTGATACGACCGCGTCTCCTACTGCGGCACCGTAGGAACGGGAAAGCCGTGGTCCTCGGCGAGCGAGCGCAGTTGTTTGAGGGCGAACCGGCGCGCGCGACCGCCGTCGGGAATCAGGATGCCGGCCCATACGCCCTCCGCACCGGGCGTCTTGCACGCCTCTTGCGCGCACCGCCAGCGTCGGGGACACGCACGACACAGCGCCTTGGCGCCTTCGTCGGCGCTGACCGTCCACCGATCGGGATCCCGTGTGCACGCAAAGGTCGATCGAGCGTCGCGCGCCGCGGTGGCCTCAACCATCACCATGACACCTCCAATACATTCGTATTGGAATAACAATACAGATGTATTGCTACGCTGCGAGGGTGCGTCCTCCTCACGATGGCCGATGACCGCGGTGTCCGAGTCGGATGGGTCCGGTGACGCCGGGCTCACCACCGTCGAACGGATTCGCAACGCCGCGTTGAACAGCTTCGCGACGCACGGCGTGGCGGCGACGTCCTTGCGTGCGGTCGCCTCGGCAGCAGGTGTCTCCCTCGGGCTGGTCCAACACCACTTCGACACCAAGGCGGGTTTGGTCAAGGCTGTCGACGACTACGTCCTCGATCTGGTGATCACGCCGATGGCGCAGCCCCTCGGCGAATCCGCTGCCGACTCGATCACCGAGATCGGAAGCCGGGTGAGGGGTCTCTTCGCCGGCCAACCCGACGTCGCGGCGTACCTGGGCCGGGCGCTGGTCAACGGCAGCCCGCTGGGCGCCGCGACGTTCGACGCGTTGCTCGCGGCGGGCGCGGCACGATGGCACCAGCGCGCCGAACGTGGTGAGATTCGCGCCGGCGTGGATTTGACCTGGGCGGCCATCAACTCGTTGGTGCTCGCGCTGGGCGCCGTCAGCCTGCGCGCGCATCTCGACCGGCACCTACCCGAAGCCTTCACCACCCCGGCACAGCTCGAACGGTGGCAGGTGGCCACGGACGCCCTGCTGCGCGAAGGGCTGCTCCGGCAGCCCGGCGATGACTGAGCGCGGCGATCGACCGCCAGTCGATGCGTCCCCCGGCCGAACTGCTCCGGGGGCGGCAGCACGACGCCGCCCGGTCACTGGGCCGGGCGCATCGACTGGCGGGCGAGGAACTCGCGGTAGTAGCCGAGCGACTCCTCGGCAACGACGGCGGGAAGGAACAACTCCCACGTCCGCGCGAAACGGGCCCGCAGATCGGCGCCGTCGGCCAGGGCACTGGAGAGAAGTTCGTTGCCCAACATCGCGGCGACGATCGATGCGCTCGCCGTCGCCGCGTCCAGGTCGGCGCGGAGGTCGCCCTCGGCGGTGGCGGTCGTGACGTATTCGGTGATCTGGTCCACCAGAATTTGAAAGGTTCTCTTTGCTGCGGGGTTGAATCCGCCGAAGGTGCGAAGTAGCCGCGCACCCGCCTGGGCCACCATGTCATTGGCCAGCACGTCGGTCATCACGAACGACCCGTGGATGACGTTCTCCATCGCCGGCGAGCTCGATCGGCCGGCGGCACGAAGTGCGCCGAGAAGACTTTCGGCGCCTTCCTCTAGGATGGCGGTCGCCAGCGCTTCCTTCGAATCGAAGTGGTAGTACAGCGCGCCCTTGGTCAGTTCAGCCCGTTCGATGATGTCGCCCAACCCCGCAGCGGGGTAACCGATCTCGTTGATCAGCTCGACCGCTGAGTCGATGATCCTCCGGCGGGTCGCCTCAGATCGAGCCTGGCGCACCATTTTCCAGCACCTCCGTCGATCGGGCCTTGATGGACGGGATCATAGTTCGTCCGCGCCTCGCGGTGCGACATTCCCGGCGGCGCGCGCACGAAAAGCCACCCATGAAGTCCCATGGGCCCCGGTTCGCGATAGGGCGAGGTCACAGGGCGGCAGGACGTTCTCGATCGTACGGTGACGGGGCGATCACCATCGCCGATCATGCGGGCGGCAAAGTCCACGAACGCCGCTGGGAACTCCACGGACCGCCGGTCGCGAAGTACGTTGCAGAGCTGGTCGGTTCGCATCCGTCGACGACCGCCACCGGTCACCCGAGGTGACCTCGGTCGTGGCGTCGAATCCTGCCGGGCCCGGCGCCGGCCCGGATCGACTGCGCGGGGTACGGCGCGTCGCCGACCCGTCGGCGTCGGCAACCATGCCGTCGAAGTGCCTCAGACCGTCCGACCCGACGGCGAGCCGGCGGGCCCGACGCAACGGGCTCGCCGGCCGAGGGTGTTCCAACTCACACCCCGGCGAGCGCCGGTTCCGGCGGGTTGGAGTGACCGATCTGCATGGTTGCCGTACTTTCTGGTCGCGCTCGTAGCCAATTTTGCTCCAGACTTTCGGTCGAATCTTGTGCTGCATCTCATTCCAAAAGTATGTAAAGTACCCGATGTGAAGACTTGCGGTCTGAAGCCGGTGGGTACCGCACCGGCTGCCGAGGGGGTTGGACGGCTTGTCGGGCCGCGGTCGGCGCCAGGCCGTTCAACGACTCGGTCGCCGGTCGCCGCAAATCTCGTCAGCAAACTCCACGTCGACTTCGTCGGCACCCTCGAACGCGCCAAGGCCGAGTTCACCGCGACGTCCGCAGGGCATCGATGAGCACGCGCGCCGCAACAATCCGGCCCCCATTACCCAACCAGCTACCGCGGAGCAAGTAACGCCTATGTGGGATACAGAAGTGGACGTAGCGGTCATCGGCGCGGGTATCGGTGGCCTGGCCAACGCCATTGCGACGGTGGATGCGGGCGGCGAGGTCCTGGTGGCCGATGCATCCCGTACGGACGAGGGGTACGCCACGCCCGTGCCGCGGCGGAACCGCGTCGGGGTTCGGCAGAGCTGGTTGCTGCACGACACGCCCGACGTCGACACCAACGAATACTTCACTGCCCTGCTCGACGGCCTTCACGAGTGGCCGGAGGCCGTGGACGGCACGGCGGTGCCGCGACGCAGCGCCCGCAACCTGTCCCGGGACGAGGCCAACAGCCGTTTCGTCGAACCCTTCGTGGGTTCGCGGCTGGCTCCGTGGGCCTCGCAGTGTTTCACCTCGCCCTACGGCCTGCTGTACACCAGCATGCGGGAGTGGAACACGACCACCATGCGGTCGTCGGACGGTGAGTCCATCGAGGTGCGTTCGATCGGTGCCATCGACTGCTCGGCCGGCGCGGACGAGGGTGCCTTGCGCCGCTGGCTGACGGCACAGTCACGAGATCGCGACATCGAGGTGGAGAGAGGCGCGACGCTCGAGCGGGTGGTGTTCGAGGAGGGTGCCGTCGTCGGCGTCGTCCTGGCCACCGAACAGGGTCCCTACGCCGTGCGGACGCGCGGGGGAGTGACGTTCTCGCCTCGCGAGCAGGAGCCCACCACCGACTACGTCGACGTCCTCGCCAACGATGACCGGCTGCAGGTCTGCATCGTCGGACGGACCGCATGTCGCTTCGGACGGGTCGAGCTACTGGCCACCAAGCCCGCGACGGTGCGACCCACGTGCACCGGCTCGCGCAGACAGTTGCGGGAAGGAATGCACGAGGCGCGTCAGCCGGCTCTAGAGGGCTGGCGATGCGGAAAAGTGAACGGGTACCCGCCCTTTCGCCAGTAGCGACGCCATCTCGTCCCCGCTCAGCGGCCGCGACAACAAGAACCCCTGCGCGCGCTGACAGCCGTGACGCAGCAACGTCATGGCCGCCGCCTGGGTCTCGACCCCTTCGGCCACCAGTTCCAGGTCGAATGCCTCTGCCAGCGCGATCACCGCCCGCACGATCGCCAGATCGTTCGGGTTGGAGCCCAGGTCGGCGACGAAGCCGCGATCGATCTTGAGCACGTCCACCGGTAGTGACTTCAGGTGGGACAGCACGCTGAACCCGGTCCCGAAGTCGTCGATCGCGACCTTGACGCCGACGTCACGCAGACCGGCCAACGTGACGCTGGTCGTCTCCATGTCCTGCACCACGACGCTCTCGGTGATTTCCAGGCATACCGAGCCGTGTTCGAGGCCGAATTCCCGCATCACGTCGGCCACCGACGCGACGAACCCGTCGGTCACCAACTGCACCGGAGATACGTTGACGCGCAGCACGATTCCCTCGGCGACTCCGAGTGTCCTCCACCTGGCGAACTCCGTGCACGCCGCGCGCAACACCCAGCGTCCGAGATCGCCCGCCAAATTGATCGATTCCGCGACCGCAATGAACGACTCGGGCGACAGCGAGCCGCGGGTCGGGTGGTTCCAGCGCACCAATGCCTCGGTCGCGAGGACTTCTCCGGTGCGCATGTCGACTTCGGGGAGGAACTGCAGAAACAGCGCACCGTTCTCGATGACGTCCTGAAGATGGAGCTCGATGTCGTTGCGATAGTCCGTGCGCAGCGACATCTCGTCGGAGAACACCGCGACTTGGTTTCCTCCCGCCCCCTTCGCCGTCAGCACCGCCTGATCGGCCCGGCGAAGCAAATCCGACGTGGCGTCCCGACCGGGGGCGCCGAGGGCGACGCCGATGCTTACGGTCCTGGCGAGCATCTCGCCGTCGACCGCCACCCGTTCGCGGAGCGCACTCAGCAGGCCCTCGGCGAGCTCGGTGGCCTGTGCCGTGGAGATCGGAGAGGCCGGGACCACCACGAACTCGTCGCCGCCGAGCCGGGCGATCACGCTGCCCTTCTCGGTGCCGCGTTGCAGGCGCTCGGCAAGCACCCTGATGAACCAATCACCAGCACTGTGGCCAAGGTAGTCGTTGATGGTCTTCAGCCGGTCGAGGTCGATGTAGAGCGCGGCCACCGGGCCTGGGTGGTCCGTGGCGAGCCTGGCATCGAGGTGTGCGATGAGCGCCCGCCGATTCTGCAGGCCGGTCAGGTCGTCGTGGTCGGCGAGGTAGCGCAACCGCTCCTCGGCCTGAACCCGGGCCTGGACCTGGGCGAACAGTGAGGCGATGGCCTCGAGGGCGTTGATCTCCTCGGGCGTCCAGTCCCTGTCGCCGAACTTGACGAAGCCGAGCACGCCCGTCGTCACGTCACCCGACACCAAGGGCGCGGCCGCCAAGGACGTCTGGGCTACGCCGGGACGCTCCGCGATCAGCTCGTGCCCGTCGTCGCCGAAGCGGAAGGTCTTCGGCTTCTTGACATGCTCCGCTTGGGCGAACACGGGATCGGCGTCCTGGAAGAACACGACCTTCAGCGGATCGGGATCGGGCACGTCCGGTCGCAGCGGCCACTCGGCGATCAAGATCGACGCTCTGATGGCATGGTCGTTGTAGCGCAGGAAACTCATGTCGACGTCGAAGTACTCGGTGAGGATCGCCAGCGCGTCCTGGGACACCAGTGCCGCGGTCGCCGCGTTGGCTGCCATGAGCTGCACGGCGACGTTCGTCACCAGGCGGTCCAGGCTCAGGGGCGGGGTGTCTGCGGCCACTGACTCAGGGTAACGGCGGCGCGACGGCATTGAGGCCTTCACGGTGGCTCCGGTGCGAGGCAGGATGCGTCACCGAGCGACCGCACGCCCGCCCAGCTGAGCCTCCGTCTGGCTGGAGACCATGCTCATCTCGTTCAAGATCTTCGGAATCTGGTCCGCTGCAGCATGATTGGCGAACGTACGTCGGTCGTACCACATCATCTTCGTACGGTATCGCTCGTCCGGGTACGGTGTCGCCGGGATGGGTGCCACCACGGCTCCGGACGTCCGCCACCGTTCGAGCACGTGGGGAGCGGAGGTCGCCATGCAGAACTGGATGTCCAACAACGCCATGGCATGGAACGGGGTGCGTGCCAATGCGGTGGACAGTCGCCGCGCCTTGTCGCGGTCATCGGTGGTCCACGCCGTCTTCATCTCGAGGACCCCGAAGGGCACCCGGTCGTCGATCATCTTGCGCACCGCGGGCAGTCCCGGCCGACCCGCCCATTCCACCGTGGCGTGGGAGTCGTCGGCCGATCCCAGCGGACCGACGGCCCGCAGACCGCCGATCACGCGGCCGGCTGCGTCGATGGTCGTCCAGAACATCGCGGTGTCGCGGCCGTCCCGGATGGTCGCGACGTCGAGGGCCCGTTCCACGCCATGACGCCGGTAACTGCGCTCCGCGCCGCGGAGGTACTCCTCCCACAGCGCACGATCCGTGTCGGGCCGAGACAGCACCATCGTGGCCTCCGCGTCGGGATCCCACCAGCTGACGTTTTTCAGCAAGCCACAGTCGGCGGGGTATCCGATCTCGACGGATTGGGGGTGCATGTTTGCCTCATTCGTAGGGCGGCGGAGGGGGGAGAGCCGTCGCTGGCCGAGTTCAATGCCTTGGTATGTTCTGTGAATTCTCACTAAGTATCAGTCCCACCATGGCGTGACTCCAGCTAGCGTGCTGTAGTTTTCTGAAATGGCGTCCGCCCCGCCTACCTGCCACGATGTCCCGCTAATGCAAGAATTTTTGCGGCAATCGACAGTTTTTAGAAATGGGCAGCGTGCTCGGTATATGCGTGTTGAATGGCGAATGGCCAACTACTCGCGGGCAAATTATTGCGGTTTCATGCCATCATCGCGCCGATGGCCGGGGCGATGACGCAGTCACGGGCCGCTGGCGGTCGTCAAGGCCCATTGAGAGGAGAGTGCGTGAAAGTCTTCCACGATCTGAATGAGTTTGCCGGGGCGTTGGGCAGCCAACACGGGCCCACGGAGTGGCTGCAGATCGGCCAGGACAGGGTGAACCTCTTCGCCGAGGCCACCGACGACCACCAGTGGATACACGTCGACCCCGAGAGGGCGGCTGCGGGACCGTTCGGGGCGACGATCGCCCATGGACTTCTGACGCTGTCTCTGTTGCCGTTCTTCGCACATCAGCTCTACCGCGTCGATGGCGTCGCACTTGCGGTGAACTACGGCTACGACAAGGTGCGTTTCATCAACCCCGTCCGGGTGGGGGCGAAGATCCGCGCACGCGGTGAGATCACCGGGATCAACCGTCTCGAGGGCGCGGTACAGGCCACCACGACCATCACCATCGACATCGAGGACTCCGCGAAGCCCGCTGCGGTGGTGGAGTCGATCGTCCGGTACATCGCGTGACGCGCGGGCGGCGGCCCGGATCCGGCGACGTGCCGGGGTCGTAGGGCGGCTCGTCCCGGCGGGTCGGCGTGACAGGATGCGAGATGTCCACCGTGCACGTCCGACGACGTGCAGTCTCCAGGAAGGCAGGCGCCACATGCCGTTGCTCGACGGACGTACCGCAGTGGTCACCGGCGGGGCGCGCGGGATCGGCTTCGCGATCGCCGAACGCTACGTCGCCGAGGGCGCGCGGGTGGTACTCGGCGATCTCGACCCGGCCGCGACCGCGTCCGCGGTGGAGTCTCTCGGCGGGCGCGACGTAGCAGTCGCGGTGCGCTGCGACGTGACGGATGCCGCCGAGGTGGAGGCCCTCGTCGCGACCGCCGTGGATGCGTTCGGCGGACTCGACGTCATGGTGAACAACGCCGGCATCACCCGCGACGCCACGATGCGCAAGATGACCGAGGAACAATTCGACGAGGTGATCTCGGTGCACCTCAAGGGCAGCTGGAACGGCACCCGCAAGGCCGCCGACGTGATGCGCGAGCAGAAGCGCGGCTCGATCGTCAACATCTCCTCGATCTCGGGGAAGGTGGGCCTCGTCGGCCAGACCAACTACTCCGCCGCGAAGGCGGGCATCGTCGGCCTCACCAAGGCTGCCGCGAAGGAGCTCGCACATCTCGGCGTGCGCGTCAACGCCATTGCACCCGGTCTCATCCGCTCCGCGATGACCGAGGCCATGCCGCAACGCATCTGGGACGAGAAGTTGGCCGAGATCCCGATGGCCAGGGCCGGCGAGCCCGACGAGGTGGCCAAGGTCGCACTCTTCCTCGCCTCCGACCTCGCGTCGTACATGACCGGAACCGTTCTGGAAGTGACCGGCGGCAGGCACATCTGATGGCCAATAGCACATGACGAGGCTGGCCGCGACGGCCGGACTCACCGACGTGCAGACCGAGATCGTGGCCACCGTGCGGCAGTTCGTCGACGAGGACGTCATTCCGCACGCTCAGGATCTCGAGCACGCCGACGCCTATCCACGGGCGATCGTCGAGAAGATGTGCGAGATGGGGCTCTTCGGGTTGATGATTCCCGAGGATTACGGCGGGGTGGGCGAGTCGCTGCTCACCTATGCGCTGTGCACCGAGGAGCTGGCTCGCGGCTGGATGAGCGTGTCGGGCGTGATCAACACCCACTTCATCGTCGCGTACATGATCCGCCAGCACGGCACCGAGGAGCAGAAGAAGCGCTTCCTGCCGAGGATGGCCACCGGCGAGGTGCGCGGTGCGTTCTCGATGTCGGAACCCGGGCTCGGTTCCGACGTGGCCGCCATCCGAACCCGCGCGGTCCGGGAGGCCGACGGAGGCTACTCGATCACCGGCCAGAAGATGTGGCTGACCAACGGCGGCAGCTCGACTCTGGTTGCCGTGCTGGTGAAGACGGACGAGGGTGCCGACAAGCCCCACCGCAACTTGACCGCCTTCCTCGTCGAGAAGCCCGCCGGCTTCGGGGAGGTGCTGCCGGGACTGACCATCCCCGGCAAGATCGAGAAGCTGGGGTACAAGGGCATCGACACCACCGAGCTCGTCTTCGACGGGTTCCGCGCCGGCGCGCACGACGTGCTCGGCGATGCGCCGGGGCGGGGGTTCTTCCAGATGATGGACGGCGTGGAGGTCGGCAGGGTCAACGTGTCGGCCCGCGCCTGCGGTGTCGGGATCCGTGCCTTCGAACTGGCGATCCGCTACGCGCAGCAGCGCAGCACCTTCGGCAAGCCGATCGCCGAGCACCAGGCCATCGCCTTCCAACTCGCCGAGATGGCGACCAAGGTGGAAGCCGCTCATCTGATGATGGTGAACGCCGCTCGGTTGAAGGATTCCGGGGAACGCAACGATGTCGCCGCGGGAATGGCGAAATACCTTGCGAGCGAATATTGCTCGGAGGTGACCGAACAGAGTTTCCGCATTCACGGTGGGTATGGCTATTCCAAGGAATACGAGATCGAGCGGCTCATGCGCGACGCCCCGTTCCTGTTGATCGGCGAGGGCACCAGCGAAATCCAGAAGACGATCATCAGCAACGGTCTCCTGCGCGAGTACCGCCTGTGATCGGCGTGTGAGTTGACGATGAGCCAACGGGTCCTCGGCGAACTGGGCTATTACCTGCTGGCGGGCGCGGGCGGGGAAGGCCCCGCCGCATTGATGGACGAGGCGCGCCGCGGGGAGGAGTTGGGCTTCGGCACGGCCTTCATCTCGGAGCGGTGGAACCTCAAGGAGGCGTCGTCGCTCACCGGCGCCGCATGCGCGGTGACCACTCGGATGCAGATCGCCACCGCGGCGACCAATCACAACACCCGGCACCCACTGATCACCGGCTCGTATGCCACCACCATGCACCGGTTGTCGAGGGGCCGTTTCACCCTCGGCATCGGACGCGGCATCGCCGCAATGTACGACGCCTTCGGCGTGCCGGCGGTGACCACCGCGCAGATGGAGGACTTCGCGCAGGTCATGCGCAGACTGTGGCACGGGGAAGTCGTGATCGGTCACGACGGGCCGATCGGCAAGTATCCGGTGTTGTTCCTCGACAAGGACTTCGACGAGGACATCCGGTTGGCCATCGTGGCCTTCGGTCCGCAGACGCTGGCACTCGGTGGTCGCGCATTCGACGACGTCATCCTGCACACCTACTTCACCCCTGAGACCCTCGGGCGTGCGGTGCGGATCGTCAAGGAGGCCGCGGAGCGGGCGGGGCGCCACCCCGATGACGTGACGGTGTGGTCCTGCCTCGCCACGGTCGGTGATCACCTGCCCGAGGAGTTGCGGTTGAAGAAGACGGTCGCCCGGCTGGCCACCTACCTCCAGGGCTACGGTGACCTACTGGTCAAGACCAACGGTTGGGATACCGCTGCGCTGCAACGCTTCCGCGCGGACGCCGTGGTGGCATCCGTCGCAGGCGCCATCGACCGCGCGGCCAGCGCCGAGCAGATCGAACACATCGCCACACTGATCCCCGACGAGTGGCTGGAACCCGCTGCCACCGGCTCCGCCACGCACTGCGCAGCCCGCATCCGCACCGAGTTCGACTACGGCGCGGACGCGGTGATCATGCACGGCGCCACCCCCGACGAACTCGAACCCGTCGTCGACGCCTACCGGGCGCGCGGTGAGCGCGCGTGAAGTCCGGTCTGTGACCCGGCGTGTCGCCCGCAGACGCGCACGCCCGCGGGAAGTGGGGATCAGCAGCAGCGGCTCTGCGGGTTGGCGTCGGTGGCGGCGTGCCGCATCCGCCAGTAGTCGCGCTCCGAGCACACCGGCTCACCGGGGTGGGTGCGCTCCCGATAGGCGACATAGCGCTGGTAGTGGTTGTCTCCCATCAGTGAGCTCCAGAACCAACCGATCTGGCGGGCGACTTCGGTAGCGCGTCCCATTGCTTGCTCACCTCCTTCTCGGCCGCGGTGGGGATCAAGCCCGATGGGGCGAAGATTCGCGACGGCACGGGCTCGTCCGCGCTCAGCGCGCGCCCGCCACCACGCAAGGCCTTGAGCGCCACCGCGAGTCCGGCGGCGACGACGATCACCACGAGGACGGCGAACAGCACCGACAGCGTGCCCTGAATGAACGTGTTGCGGATCACGGCGTCGATCTGGCCGGCATTCTTCGCTGCGCCGAAGGCCGTCTTGCCCGCCTCCTTCGCGTCGACGTACTGCGCGTGCTGGCTCCAGTAGCCCACCTTGGGGTCGCCGGAGAAGATCTTCTGCCACGACGCCGTCATCGTCACGATGAGGTCCCACAGCAACGGCACGCCCGGAATCCAAGCCCACTTCACCAATCCGCGCTTGACGACCACGACGGTGACCACCGTCAGCGCGATGGCCGCGAGCAGCTGATTGGCGATGCCGAACAACGGGAACAGCGTGTTGATCCCGCCGAGCGGGTCGGTGACGCCCATCAGCAGGATGCTGCCCCACGCGGCGACCACGATGACGCTGCACGCCCACGCTCCGACGCGCCAGCTGGGATTGCGCAACTTCGTCAGCGGCCCACCGAGATTCGCCAGGCCGTCCGACAGCATGAAGCGCGCCACGCGGGTGCCCGCATCGACGGTGGTGAGGATGAACAGGGCCTCGAACATGATCGCGAAGTGGTACCAGAACGCCTTGAGACCCGTACCCCCGAAGACCTGATGCAGCACCTCGGACATGCCGAAGGCCAGCGTCGGCGCACCGCCGGTGCGCGACACGATGGAATCCTCTCCGACGCCCTCGGCCGCCGCGGTGATCTCGTCACCGGTGATGGGCGCCCCCGAGAGCCCGAGGCCGTTGACGTAGTCCGCCGCGGTCTGGGCGGTGGTGCCGGTCTGCGCCGTCGGTGCGTTGATGGCGAAGTAGAGATGCTGATTCAGGATCGCCGCGGTGATCAGCGCCATGATGGCCACGAACGACTCGGTGAGCATGCCGCCATAGCCGATCAGTCGCATCTGGCTCTCCTTCTCCAGGAGCTTCGGCGTGGTGCCCGAGGAGATCAGCGAATGGAACCCCGACAGTGCCCCGCAGGCGATCGTGATGAACAGGAACGGGAACAAGGAGCCCGCGAAGACCGGGCCGGTGCCGCTGGCGGCGAACGACGAGACCGCGGGCGCCTCCATGATCGGGCGTGCGACCAGGATGCCGATGGCCAGCAGGATGATGGTGCCGACCTTCATGAACGTCGACAGGTAGTCCCTCGGAGCCAGCAGGAGCCAGACCGGCAGCACGGAGGCAGCGAGACCGTAGACGATGATGCACCACGACAGGGTCACCTTGGAGAGCGTGAACCAGTCGGCGCCCCAGCCTGTTTCGGCCACCCAGCCACCGGAGATCACGGCAAGGAGCAAGAGCACGACACCGATCAGCGACACCTCGGACACCCGGCCCGGGCGGAGGAATCTCAGGTACAGCCCCATGAAGATGGCGATGGGGATCGTCATCGCGATGGAGAACACGCCCCAGGGGCTCTCGGCCAGGGCGTTGACGACGACCAGTGCGAGGACGGCCAGCAGGATCACCATGATGACGAGCACGCCGACGATCGCGGCGACGCCACCCGTCGCGCCGAGTTCGTCGCGAGCCATCTGACCGAGCGAACGGCCACGCCGTCGCACCGAGATCGACAGCACCAGGTAGTCCTGGACGCAGCCGGCGAAGACCGCACCGACGATGATCCAGATGGTGCCGGGAAGATAACCCATCTGCATGGCCAGTACCGGGCCCACCAGCGGCCCGGCGCCGGCGATCGCGGCGAAGTGGTGGCCGAACAACACCCGTCGGTCGGTGGGCATGTAGTCGGTGGCGTTCTCGAAGACCTCGGCAGGCGTGGCGAAGTCGTCGCGCGGCGTGACGATCTTCATCTCGATGAGCCGGGCGTAGAAGCGGTACCCGATGACGTAGCTGCAGACCGCCGCGATCACGAACCAGACCGCGCTCACCGTTTCACCGCGGAAGAAGGCGATCACCGCCCAGGCGATCGCCCCCAACAGGGCGATGACGGCGAAGACGATCTTGTGCCGCGTGGTGATCGGCGACCGGTCGATGATCGCGACCGGCGGCAGGTCCGGATCCGTGCGGACATGGGTGACGTCGCCATCGGTCGTCTCCATGCGGCTCGAATTGGTCGGGGTCGTGGGTGTAGCCATGGGTTCGATCCTTTCACCGTCCTGAGCCACGGTTGTCGGAAATGCCGCCATTGACTAGTGCTCGTAGAGGGATCGCACGGTGTCCACGGTGTCGGCTTCGGCGGGCCCCTTGTCGTCGCGGTAGCGCAACACGCGGGCGAAGCGCAGCGCCATCCCGCCCGGATAGCGGCTGGAGGTCTGCACTCCGTCGAGCGCGATCTCCACCACCTGCTCGGGCCGGAGCGTCACGACGTAACCGTCCGTCGGCCCGTCGGCCAGTTCGAGGAAACGGCTGGTCTGCCACTGCAGCATGGCGTCGGTCATGCCCTTGAAGGTCTTGCCGAGCATGACGAATCCGCCCGTGGCCGGATCGCGGGCGCCGAGGTGGATGTTGGACAGCGTTCCGGTGCGTCTGCCCGAGCCCCACTCGACCGCGAGCACGACGAGGTCGAGGGTGTGCACCGGCTTGACCTTCAGCCACGCCCCGCCACGACGGCCCGCCTCGTACGGCGCGGTGGGCGACTTCGCCATCACGCCTTCGTGGCCGGCGTCCAGCGTCGCCGCCAGGAACGCCGCGGCGGCCTCGACGTCGGCCGTGCGCAACCGGTCGACCCGGCAAGCGGCGGGCACGATTCCGTCGAGCGTCGCGAGGCGCTCCTCGGTCGGCAGATCGAGCAGATCGGCTCCGTCGAGGTGGAGCAGGTCGAAGAAGAACACCGACAACGGCTGGGCGGCGCGGGCGGCCTGGACGTCGGCGGTGCGGTCCCTGCCGCTCCGTCCGCCGCCGCGCCCAAACCTGGACGCCGTCACCTGGAACCGGTGCGGACGACCGTCGGCCCGCAACGCGATGGCCTCGGCATCGGCGATGAGCTCGGTGACCGGCAGGAGAAGCGCCGCGTCCACCACCTCGGGCAGCCGTGCGGTGACGTCGTCGAGGCTGCGGGTGTAGACGGAGACGGTCTCGCCGGACCGGTGGATCTGGACCCGCGCTCCGTCGAGCTTGGCCTCGAAGACGGCTGCGCCGCCCAACTCGCGAAGGGCATCCGCGACGCCCGTCGCGGTCTTCGCGAGCATCGGGCCGACCGGGCGACCGACCTGCAGGGTGAACGCGGCGAGCGCGGCGCTGCCGTCGTTGAGCACCGCCGCGGCGACGGCGGGCAATTCACCACCGAGCATGGCGGCCCGTCGCACGTCGGCCGCCGGGACGTCGGCCGCCCGAGCCACGGCGTCGGCCATCAGCCCGACGAGTGCGCCCTGACGCAACTCGCCACCGAGCAGGCGCCGCAGGAAGGTCTGCTCCACCTCGGTGCACGAGGCGAACAGCGCCGTCACCAATTCCGAACGCCGGGTCTGCGCGCCCTTGCCCGAGACGAGACCGATCTCGGTGAACGCGGCGTGCACGCCGCCGACCGTCAGCGACGGAGCATCGGCGGCCCGCGGCAACGTCCGCAGGGCCGCCCATCCCACGCCGATCTGGCGCTGCGGCAGCTCACCGGAGAGCCATGCGACGACGACGGCGGTCAGCTCGGGATCCGCCTCGGCGGCCGCGCGGGCGAGCAGTGCGGCGAGGCGATGGACCTTGGCCGAGCGCGCCGCGACGGCGCCGACTTCGGCGGACGCGGTGGCGACGTCGGCGAGCAGCACCCGTCCAGGGTGGCACGTGGCTCGGACATCGGGACCCCCGCGGCGCCGGGCATTCGTTTGGAATTCGCCTCTGGCGGGCAGTTCCTGATGGCACGGTCGCGTCAGGCGACCGCGACCAGCGCTGGGCATTACAGTCGATGCTCGCCCGCTGCAAGGAAGCCGACAGAAAAGGGAATCATCATGGCACTCAACGACGAGGACATCTCCACCTCCGGCACCGGCGGCGAAGGACCGGCCGACGGCGGCTCGAACCCGCAGGGCCATGACGGCGGCGCCGACGGCAGTGCGGGCGAAGGCCCGGCCGACGGCGGCTCGAACCCGCAGGGCCATGACGGCGGCGCGGACGGCAGTGCGGGCGAAGGCCCGGCCGACGGCGGCTCGAACCCGCAGGGCCACGACGGCGGCGCGGACGGGACGGCGTGACCGGGCTCTGATGCTCAGTCGCTGCGTTTCCACCGATACTGGGTCGTTCGCGGCCCAGTATTGGGGTCGCCGGCCACTTCTCAGCCCATCCGCCGCGCTGCCGAGCGACTTCGACGATCTGCTGTCGGAGGCGACCGTCGACGAACTCATCGCCGAGCGCGGGGTACGCGCACCGTTCATCCGGATGGCCGCCCACGGCGAACTCCTGTCCCGCGACTGCTATCTGGGGCCGGCCGGCTTCGGTGCGGAGATGCCCGACCAGGTGGACCCGGCCAAGGTGCTCGCCCAATATCGCAAGCGGCGCAACGATCGTGCTGCAAGGCCTCCATCGGCTGTGGCCGCCCCTCATCGACTTCGTCCGCGACATGGTCGACGATCTCGGCCACCCGGCGCAAGCCAACGCCTACATCACCCCGCCGAACAGTCGGGGCTTCGATCCGCACTACGACGTGCACGACGTCTTCGTCCTGCAGGTCGCCGGACGGAAGCGGTGGCTGATCCACGAGCCGGTCCACCACGACCCCCTGCCCTCGCAGCCGTGGACCGATCACCGGGCGGCCATCGACGAGCGGGTGCGGGATGTGCCCCACATCGACACCGTGCTGTCCCGCGGTGACGCGCTGTACCTGCCGCGCGGATGGATCCATTCCGCACGGTCGCTCGAGACGACGTCGATCCACCTGACCATCGGCGTCTCGGCGGTGACGGCAGTGGACGTCGTCCATGCCGTCGTCGACAGCCTCGCCGCCGTCGGCGAGTTCAGGAAGTCCCTGCCGATGGGCATCGATCCCGCCGACGACGGCGCCATGGCGGCGCTGGCGACCAAGATCATGAGCGAGGTCGCCGACACCATGCGCCATCGCGCTGCCGAGGTGACCGACGACGCCGGCCGCCGGCTGTCACGCCGTCACGCCGAACGCACGCGCCCCGTCGCCGTGCGTCCGCTGGCCTCGCTCGCCGCAGCCGAACGCGCGGGCGCCACCGCGGTCGTGTGGCGCCGCGGACAGGTCGCGAACGTCCATCGGTACGCCGACCGGGTGGTCCTGCGACTCCCGGACCGCACCATCACCTTCCCGACGTCGTGCGGCGCCGCGGTCGACGCACTGGCGCACGGACTCGTCGCCGACGCCGACGCGCTGCCCGGCCTGGACCGAGCGGACGCCACGGTGCTGATTCGCCGGCTTCTGCGCGAGGCCGTCGTCGTCCCCGCCGAGCCGCGGGAGCCCCCGACCCCCACCCCGCGGGGATGACGTCGACCAAACCGCCGCCCTGCAGCAACCAGTCACTGGCCCGCGGCGACCCGCTGTACGGCACCGCCTCGGTGGGCCGGACCTGGGTCCTGCTCGAACTGTCCGGCCCGTGGGGACGATCGGCCCTTCTCGAGTCCGCCGCGATACTCGAGCCCGCGTTGGGCCGGGCGATCGCCCGGCGCTTCGAGATGGCGGGGATGCGCATCGCCGCGATACGTCGCACCGGCCGTCGACTGGCCACGCCACGCTGGCGTTGGTTCATCGCGCAATCGGACGAAGGCGCCGAGGCGCTCTACCGGGGCGAGGTGGGCGGACCGAGCGACTATCTCGACATCGCGCTCGACGGCTCGGACGGGGAATCGTCCACCGGTCCGCTCGTCGCAGTGTGCGCGCACGGCAAGCACGACCAGTGCTGTGCGGTGCGGGGCCGTGGCGCGATCGCGGCCATCGCCGCTCGGTATCCCGAATCAACCTGGGAATGCTCGCATCTGGGCGGAGACCGGTTCGCCGCGACCATGCTCGTCCTGCCGGAGGGGCTGTGCTACGGGCGGGTCGACTCGACCGACTCGGCCCGGCTGGTGCAGCTCTACCTCGACGGTCGGCTGGACAACGCCTTCCTGCGCGGGCGCACGTCATTGCCGCACGCCGTGCAGGCCGCGCAGTACTTCGCCAGGAAGGCGTCGGGGGCCGACCGCATCGCGGCCCTGTCCCCACTGGGCGTCGAGCACGGGGACTACGGGATCCGCGTGATGCTGGCCGCCGACGACGGCCCCGTCGAAGTCGTGCTGGCCGAGCAGATGTCCGAGCCGCTCCGATCGACGTGTCACTCTTCGGTCGCCGGCCCGGTGCGCACCTACACGCTGGTGTCGATGCGGTCGGCCTGACTCCGCCGACGGTGCGTGCCGCCCACCGGCCTACCCGACGTCGAAGGACACCGTGTGCCAACCCGTCGCACCATCGGGCACGACGTCGGCCTGATCGGAGGTCTGCACCGCACCCGTGCCGTCGGTCGCCCGGACGGCGATCTGGTGCGATCCCTGCTCGGTCGCCTGCCAGGGGAAGCTCCACAATCGCCAGGTGTCCTTGGAGTAGCTTGCGCCGAGTTGCGCAGGCTGCCACGGACCGTCGTCGACCTGAACCTCCACGGCCTTGATGCCGCGCTGCTGGGCCCAGGCCACGCCCCCGAACGTCACCGGGCCCCGCGGCACGACCTGGCCGTCCTTGGGGACGTCGACGCGGGACTCGGTCTTGATGGGGCCACGGGGCGACCAGCCGAGCCGGGTCCAGTAGGACTCCGCGCGGTCGAAGCGGGTGACCTCGAGATCCACCAGCCACTTGGTCGCGGAGACGTAGCCGTACAGGCCGGGCACCACCAGGCGGGCGGGATATCCGTGTTCGGTGGGCAGGGGAGCGTCGTTCATGCCGACGGCCAGTATGGCGTTGCGTCCGTCGGTGAGTGCCTCGACCGGCGTGCCCGCGGTGAATCCATCGATGGACGTCGACAGCACCATGTCGGCGTCGGGATGAATACCGGCCCCCGCCAACAGGTCCCGAACGCGGTAACCCGTCCACTTGGCGTTGGAGATGAGGTTGCCGCCGACCGGATTGGACACACACGTCAAGGTCACGATCTCCTCGACGGTGTCGAAACGCTGCAAGTCGTCGAAGGTGAAGTCGACCTCGCGGTCGACCATGCCGTGGATCCGGAGGCGCCAGTCGGCGCGGCTGAGCTGGGGCACGCTCAACGCGGTGTCGATGCGGTAGAAGTCGTCGTTGGGGGTGATGAACGGCGTGACCGCGACGCCGGCCGGCTGAACCGCCGGCGGCGGCGCGGGCAGCGTCGAGCCGTCCACCGTCGGCAGCGTGAACGACGACCGGTCGCTGGACACCGACGACGTCAGCCGGTTCAGCACGGTGCCCGCGACGCCCGCCAGCACCCCCGCGCCGAGGAAGCCCATGGTCACCAACGACAGCCGCCGGCCACGATCGGGCGCCTCGCCGGCGACCGGCGCATCGGGGGAGACGTTCGCATCCCGCACCCGACCGGAGACCAGGAACCTCAGCACCACCACGCCGAGCACGGTGCCGATCACGGTGGGCACCACGTCGATCAACGTGGCGCCGGCCCGGCTGAGCACTGCGGCGCAGCCGATGAGGCCCGCCGCCGCGATGGCGATGCTCCCCACGGGCGTCGTGCGGGTCTCGCGGCGCGCGGTGAGCGCGGCGATCATGCCGATCACCACCAGGATGACCACCGTCAGGAACAACTTGTCGGACGTGCCGAACAGGGTGATGGCCCATTCCTTGACCGGCCCGGGCGTCAGGTCGATGACGGCCGAACCGATGGCGGTCCGCGAGTCCGCGTGCGGACCGAACGCCACCGCGGTCAACTGCGTGACGCCGAGGGCCACCGCGGCGGCGGCGATGCCGCTGAGCCCGCTGGGCCGGGCGGCCTTCTCGCTGACTGGCTGCGGGTGATCGGCCGTGTGAGACATAGCGCCACGGTACCGACGCGTCGACCCACAATCCTTACCACGGTGTGACGTCACATGGTTGGTGCCGCCAGTATGGTGACTTCGGCGCGGCGACCCGCGCAGAGCGCGGTCGACCGCGCCCACATCGCAGGGGAAGGGCCATCACATGGCAACGATCGCCGTCCAGATGATCGAGGCCCTGGCGCGCAGCGGCGTCCGACACGTCTACGGACTGCCCGGTGACAGCCTCAACGGCTTCACCGATGCCATCCGCCGCTCCGGGGACGTCACGTGGGAGCACGTGCGCCACGAGGAGACGGCGGCGTTCGCCGCGGCCGCCGACGCCGCGTTGACGGGTCGACTGGCCGTGTGCGCGGGCAGCTGCGGGCCGGGCAACCTGCATCTCGTCAACGGGCTCTTCGACGCCCAGCGCAGCCGGGTCCCGGTGCTGGCCATCGCAGCGCACATCCCACGCAGCGAGATCGGCTCGGAATACTTCCAGGAAACCCATCCGCAGGACCTCTTCACCGAGTGCAGCGTCTACTGCGAGCTGGTGAGCACTCCCGAGATGGCGCCGCGCATCCTGGAGATGGCGATGCGGGCCGCCATCGAGGAGAACGGCGTCGCCGTCGTCGTGGTCCCCGGCGAGATCTTTCTCTCGAGCGCCCCGCCGTCCGGTTGGCTCGTGAAACCGATCGTGGCGACGCGGTCGGTGATCCGGCCCGACGACGACGGGCTGCGGCTGGCCGCGGACATCCTCAACACGTCGGAACGGGTGACGATCCTCGGCGGTGCGGGCGTTGCGGGGGCACACGATGCGCTCGTCCGGCTCGCGGGGACCCTCAACGCGCCGGTCGTGCATGCGCTGCGCGGCAAGGAGTTCATCGAGTACGACAACCCGTTCGACGTGGGGATGACGGGCCTGCTCGGGTTCGCGTCCGGTTACAAGGCCATCAAGGAGGCGGACGCACTGTTGATGCTGGGCACCGACTTCCCGTATCAGCAGTTCTACCCCGACCATGCGCGCATCGTGCAGGTCGACGTCCGCGGCCGAAACCTGGGTCGCCGGGCGCCCATCGACCTCGGGCTGGTGGGGACGGTGGCCGACACCCTGGACGCGTTGCAACCGCTGCTGGCGCAGAAGTCGTCCCGGGAACACCTGGACCGCTCGTTGCGCCATTACGCGAGGACGCGCAAGACGATGGACGGGTTGGCGGTCAACGATCGCGATCGCACCCCGATCCGCCCCGAATACGTTGCCGGCCTTGCCGATGAGCTGGCCTCCGACGACGCCGTGTTCACCGTGGACGTCGGTTCGCCGGTGGTGTGGGCGGCGCGTTACCTGCACATGAACGGACGCCGCCGGCTCGTCGGCTCCTTCAACCACGGCACCATGGCGTGCGCGCTTCCCCACGCGATCGGCGCACAGACGGCATTCCCCGGCAGGCAGGTCGTCGCGTTGGCCGGCGACGGCGGACTCACCATGGGCTTCGGTGAACTCATCACCCTGCTACAGAACCGGCTACCGGTGAAGGTGATCATCTTCAACAACTCGTCGCTGAACTTCGTCGAGCTGGAGATGAAGGCGGCCGGCATCGTCAACTTCGGCACCGAACTGGTCAATCCCGACTTCGCCGCCGTCGGCCGGGCGATGGGAATCTTCGGGCGCCGGGTCGAGCATCCCGGCGAGCTGAAACAGGCGTTGACCGACGCGTTCACCCACGACGGGCCCGCCGTCGTCGACGTGGTCACGGCTCGCCAGGAACTGTCCATCCCACCCGCGATCAGCGCCGAGCAGGCGAAGGGTTTTTCGCTCTACGCCATCAGGACCATCATGGCAGGGCGTGCCGACGAGTTGCTCGACCTCGTCACCACGAACGTTTCACGCCGGCTCTTGGACTGATCACGCGGCATCGTCTGCAGAATGGCAGACCTGCCGTTACTGTTTGCCCATGTTCAAGATCGTGGTGGCGGCCTCTACGCGTCGACGCCGAAATCCGAGTCCGGACCGTCCTGCGCGAGCGGGTACGCCGACGTCGCGGGCGGATGGTCGCGGCACGCCAAGGACGACGGCGTCTTCGACGTGACCGGCGCCGACCTCGACAGCGCCTTCCAGGACGGCTTCGACAACGGCGTCCAGTGCAAGGGTACGAGGACGGCAACCCGGTCGTGCGCGAACTGCCCTTCAACGACGCGCAGGACGCGGCCAACGAGGGCGACATGCCGTATGACTCACTGGTCGACGGAGTGCCCTACGACCTCGAGCACTACTGGACCCAGGTCTATCCCGAGCTGACCGAGGGCAGGCCTGGACGCCGATGAAGGGTCTGAAGCCGTTCGACCCGTCCAACCCGCCACCGTGCGGCGGCCAGTCGGCGCGGGGTTACTCGCTGTTTCATTGCGTCCCCGACGATTTCGTCGGCTGGGACAACGTCAAGACCATGCCGAGGGTGTACGACCAGGGTGGCGACCACGTCGTCACGACGCTGCTGGACCCAGTACGGACTGGCCGCTCTGACCCGGCTCGGCGACGAGTCCGACGAGAAGAACTCCACGCTGCGCGGAGACTGCCTGGCGGGTGCGTACACGGCGAGCGTCATCCTCTACAACCGCAAGGCCACCAGCACGTACCACATCTCACCCGGTGTTCACGCCGGGCGGGGCACCGCAGCCTTGGCCCCCTGCCCGATCCACGACGGGACCGCGCGCCGCACGTCGGACGGTCCGGACACTGCGACGCTGCCATCGAGCAGGGCGTGGGACCAGCCGACGTCCCCCCGCCAGATCCGGGTGAGCGTCAACAAGCTGGTCTCCACGGTGCCGGCGACCTCGTAGCCGGGTTCGACGTCGCACACGTCTGCTCGCCCATCGGCCACCACCAGCCACCACCGCGACGACTTCGCGGCCACGCCGTCGAGCCGGAACTCGAGGGTGGTCCGGACACGCGGCCACCCCTCGACCGCGACCGTGCGGCGGATGTCCCACATCAGCAGGTGCGGATCGAGGTCCTCCTCGCCGAGCGTTCCGATCCATCGGATTCCCCACCGGCCGAGCGCGTCGACCACGTCACCCAACTCTTGGCCGCACGTGGTCAACGAGTAGCTGATGCGACCGTCGGTGACGTTGCGCTCCACCACTCCCGCCCGGGTCAGCGACTTCAACCGCTTGGACAGCAGCGCCGGCGACATCTTGGGCACGCCCCGACGCAGTTCGTTGAAATGCCGGCTGCCAAGGAGCAATTCGCGTACGACGAGCAAGGTCCACCGTTCGTCGAGCAGCTCCATGGCCTTCGACATCGGACAGAATTGGCCGTATCCGGACACGCTCGCACCTCCTTACCATCGTCGCGACGCACACGTCCAGTACTGACATGGAACCAGTGCCGGTACAGATGTGGAACTAGATCGCCGACATCGACCGACGCGATGATGGGGCATCCAGCCGTAGGGACCGAAGGAGTTGTGATGAGCGCCGTCGTCATCGATCGCGAACTCGAGTCGAAGCACCGGGCGCTGTGGGCGCTCGGTGACTACCGGACGATCGCCGGCGAGGTGGTGGCCCCGCTGGGCGCCGAGTTGGTCGCGGCGGCGGGCGTCGGCGAGGGTGATCACGTGCTGGACGTGGCGGCGGGAACGGGCAACGCAGCGATGGCGGCCGCGGTCCGGGGAGCCGTCGTCACGGCAAGCGATCTGTGTCCCCGACTCCTCGAGGAGGGTCGGGCGATCGCGGCGGGACGCGGCGTCGTGATGGACTGGCGCGAGGCCAACGCCGAGGCCATGCCGTTCGCCGACGGCGCGTTCGACACGGTGCTGTCCTGCATCGGGGTGATGTTCGCGCCACACCATCAACGGGCGGCCGACGAACTGGTCCGGGTGTGCCGGCCGGGTGGCACGATCGGCGTGCTCAGCTGGACGCCGGAAGGATTCATCGGCAGGCTCTTCGCCACCATGAAGCCGTACGCGGCGCCCGCGCCCGCCGGGGTGTCGCCTCCGCCGCTGTGGGGTAGTGAAGATCACGTCCGCAGGCTGCTCGGAGACCGCGTCACCGACCTGGTCGTCGACCGCGCGGCGTTGCCCGTCGATCGTTTCGCCGACGGAGAGCAGTTCCGCGACTACTTCAAGGCGAATTACGGCCCGACGGTCGCGGCGTACCGCGGTCTCGGCGACAACCAGGAGCGGGTGAGGGCGCTGGACGCCGACATCGCGCGACTCGCCGACGAGGCGTTGGCCGGAGCCTCGACGATGGAGTGGGGGTACCTCGTGGCGGTCGCAAGGAGGCGGTAGCTGGGCCGTGGGAGGGAATCGACGTCGCGAGGTCGGAGTTCACCCAGTCGACCCCGCAACGCGCGTGGAAGACGACCGAGGAGAGCCCACCCGAATGTCCGTTCCCTCGCGGCTCGATTGGTACGAAGTGCTGGCCTGCTTCAAGCTCGGCATCGTCATCGAGGGCACCTGGTCGCGCCATTTGGCCGGCCGGGCCGGCGCCGATGCAGGCAGGCGACTGCACGAGTCGGCGATCTCGCTGCTCGAACTGGGCATCGAGGTGACCAGGGGCGGGGACCCGTTCGGCTGAACGGGAACCGGAGACAGATAACGCGTCAGCGGTAGGTGTCGACGCCGAGTTTGACCGCAAGGGCGAGGGCACCCACCGCGAGAAGGAGCCGCAGCGGCGTGGCGGGGGCGTGCCGCACGATCATCGGGCCGAGTCGGGAGCCGACCAGGCACCCGCAGCCGAGCGCGACCATCGCGAACCAGTCGACGGGTGCGAACGCGATGAAGATCAGCGCCGCAACGCCATTCGCCACTCCGAGCACGACGTTCTTCGTCGCGTTGGCATGAGCGAGGGAGGCGCTGCCGGTGCGCAGGAACAGGGCCAGCATCAGCACGCCGGCCGCGGCGCCGAAGAACCCGCCGTACACGCAGATGGCAAGGATCGCGATGCCCTCCAGCAGCCGCTGGCCGCGGCCGGCCACCGCTCCCTCGACGCGTTGACGCGGAGGCAGTGCGATCACCACCGCCGACGCGGCGAGCAGCACCGGCACGACGTTCTCGAAACCCTCGGCGGGGATCGACAACAGCAATGCCGCGCCCGCTGCGCCGCCGACGGCTGCCACCGGAACGAGCCGCTTGAGCTCGGCCCGCTGGCCGCTCAACTCCGGTAGCGACCCCAGCACCGATCCGATGCCGTTGAAGACCAGCGCCACGGTGTTGGTGACGTTCGCCGCGACCGGTGGAAGTCCGACCAGCAGCAGCGCCGGGTAGGTGGACACCGATGCGAGGCCGGCGATGCTGCCCGCCAGGCCGCCGCCGATCCCGGCGACGAACAGCAGCGCCACATCCCACCAACTCAACGGCGCCATCGGCCATGAACCCTAGCGCAGCGGGGTCACCCGGCAGGCTTGCGTCCCACCGGAGGGGACGTCTAGCATCTCCGACGTGCCGAAGCGACTCGTAGTAGCAACCCACGGCGGGGTCTGACGCAGACCGACCCCTCGCTGTGGGTCATCGCTGCATCGTCGGTCGATTCCTCTCCACGGAAAGACCGGCACGTGTCCCTCACCTCGATCACCTCCATTTTCAGCTCGCCACCGTCCGCGTTGGACGGACGTCCGGCCCGCCCGGACTGGCGACCTCCGCGCGAACTGCGTGCGGACGCCGAATCCATGTCCGCCGAGGCATTTCAGGCAAGGTACACGCCGTCGGGCCCGCTGCGACTCGGTCAGTGGCAGTGCACCGATGCCGAACGTCGCTCGAGCAGCCTTGGCCCGCAACCCCGCAATTATCAGGCGACGCTCGCCATCGGCGATCGCCTCGGTGTGTCCAGGGCGGTGGCCGGCGGACCGGTCGCCGCATTGACCGCGATGCTGCACGACTGCGGCGTCGCCATCGAGATCGGCGCCTTTCACCAGCGCCACGCCGACGGACGAACCGCGACGTTCATCCGGGGCGTCGACGGTCTCCACAGCGCGTGGGGCATGGGGGTGTCCGAGGATGCCACGCAGTCGGCGTTGAACGCCGTGCTGGCGTGCGCCAACCGGTTGCAGTCGGCCGCGTCCGGCGCCTAGCCGAAGGGGGTCAGCGCAGCGGTCGAAGGATGATCGGTAGTCCGTCCATGGGCACCGGCATGCCGCCGTAGTCCCATGTTTCCCGGTACCCCGGGCGTGCGGGTTCCAGGCGGTACTTGCGCAGCAGGCGGTGCATGATCGTCTTGACCTCGAGTTGGCCGAACATCATGCCGATGCACTTGTGCGAACCACCGCCGAAGGGCGTGAACGCGAATCGGTGCTTCTTGTGCTCGCTGCGCGGCTCGGCGAACCGGTCGGGATCGAAGGTCATCGGGTCGGTCCAGATCTCCGGTAGCCGGTGGGTCATTCCGGGATACGTGACGACGTTCGTGCCCTCCGGAACGTAGTGGCCCAGCAGCTCCGTGTCGCGAACGGTGCGCCGCATGGCCCATTGCACCGGGCTGACCAGTCGCATGGATTCATTCATGACGAGGTCGAGTGACTCGAGTTTCTCCAGCGACTCGATGTCCACCGGACCGTCACCCAGACGGTCCGACTCGTCGCGGCAACGGTCCTGCCACCCGGGGTTCTCGGCCAGGTAGTACGCCATGGTGGTGGCCGTCGAGGTCGAGGTGTCGTGGGCCGCCATCATCAGGAAGATCATGTGGTTGACGATGTCGGCGTCGGTGAACGTGTTGCCGTCTTCGTCCTCCGTACGACAGAGCACCGACAAGAGATCATTGCCCTCGGTGCCGCGGCGTTCGCGGACCCGCGCCTCGAAGTAGTTCTCGAGCAGCTTGCGTGCCTGCAACCCGCGCCACCAGGTGAAGGGCGGCACTCCGGTGCGGATGATCGCGTTGCCCGCCCGGACGGTCGTGGTGAAGGCATTGTTCACCTTGGTCACCAGTTCGTGGTCGGTGCCCGGTTCGTGCCCCATGAACACCATCGAGGCGATGTCGAGCGTCATCTGCTTCATCGCGGGGTAGAGCAGGAACCGCGGATCATTGGCGACCCAGTCGTTGGCGATCACCTTCGACACGACGGTGTCCACTTGCTCGGTGTAACCGACCAACCGGGTGCGGACGAACGCCTCCTGCATGATCCGCCGGTGAAACATGTGCTCCTCGAAGTCCAGCAGCATGAGCCCGCGGTGGAAGAAGGGACCGATCACCTGGGTCCACATCTGTTGTGAGTACTCCTTGTTGCGATTGGAGTACAGCGCCTGGGCGGCGTCGGGCCCGAGCGCCGTCACCGCGGGAAGCACCGGCGAATCGGCATACAACACCGGACCCTTGGTGTTGTAGAGATGCATCGTGTAGTCCGGGCCACCGCGATACATTTCGATCATGTGCCCGAGGACGGGCAGTCCCTTGTCGCCCATCACGGGTTTGAGGCCACTGCCGGCCGGTGGCTCCGCCAGGGCGGTAGGCGGGAAGTCGGTGCGCAACAGCTTGCGCTCGAGGGCGCCCATGCCGGGGAAGTTGTTGATCGACGGGGTGAGTCGCCGCCTGGCCTGGTCCAGCAGGTACTGAGGGGTGCTGATGCTCGCCATGGCGATCTCCTGGGCCGGGATGTGGTCGATGTCACGCGATGGGTTCATCCTGTAGTTCATACTTGACGCATGTCAAGTTTTGCTCTGGCGTAGCGTGAATGAAAGGGTTGTCGTCGATGACCATCGAATCCGTCCCCGCCGGAACCCGTCGCAGTCGGGGTGACCGACAGCGCGACGCGATCGTGTCCGCGGTCCGTGACCTGCTCGAGGTCAAACCCTTCTCCGAGCTGTCGGTCAGCCTGATCAGCGAGCGGGCCGGGGTGGCCAGGTCGGGCTTCTACTTCTACTTCGACTCCAAGTACGCCGTGCTCGCCGTGGCAGTCGCCGACGCCATGGCCGAGCTCGACAAGCTGACCCACGACTTCGCCCCCCGCGAGCCGGACGAGACGCCCGCCGAATTCGCCAAGCGGATGGTCGGTCATGCGGCCGCCGTGTTCGCCCACAACGATCCGACGATGAAGGCGTGCACACTGGCCCAGAACACCGACGCGCAGATCCGCCAGATCATGAACGACTTCGAAGATGGTGTGATCGACAAGATCGTCGGACTCGTCGGCCAAGACGCCGGCGCGCGACCCATCTCCGACGACCTGCCCGCACTGGTCCGCACGCTCACCGCCACGACCGCGCTGACGTTGTCCAATGACAGCGCCTTCGTCGGCCGCGACGGCGACTCCTCGCGCGCCATCGAGGTGGTCGAGCGGTTATGGCTCAGCGCCTTGTGGGGTGGCAGGAGCGCGCCGGAGGAGTAGCTCTGGTCGGTAGGGTCGGGCGCATGGCGCAGGGTTTCGCGGGCAAGAAGTGTCTACTGACGGGGGCGGCCAGCGGAATCGGACGGTCGACGGCGCTGAAGCTGGCTGCCGACGGCGCCGAACTGTTCCTCACCGACCGCAATGCCGAGGGCCTCGAGGCGACGGTCGCCGACGCGCGTGCCCTCGGCGGCACGGTCAGCGCGCACCGCGCCCTCGACATCACCAACTTCGACGACGTGGCCGCGTTCGCGGCGGACGTTCACCGCGGTATCGGTGGTGCCGCCCCGGCAATGGACGTGGTGATGAACATCGCGGGCGTCTCGGCGTGGGGGACGGTCAGCCACCTGACGCACCGGCACTGGGAGTCGATGATCGCGGTGAACCTGATGGGTCCGATCCACGTCATCGAAACCTTCGTGCCCCCGATGGTCCTCGCCGGGAACGGCGGGCATCTGGTGAACGTGTCCTCCGCCGCCGGGCTGGTTGCGCTGCCGTGGCACGCCGCCTACAGCGCCAGCAAGTACGGACTGCGCGGGCTGTCGGAGGTGCTGCGGTTCGACTTGGCCCGCCACGGCATCGGCGTGTCCGTCGTGGTTCCCGGCGCGGTCAAGACCCCACTGGTCCAGACCGTCGAGATCGCCGGAGTCGACCGCGAACACCCGCAGGTCCGCAAATGGGTGGACCGCTTCAGCGGGCACGCGGTCTCACCGGAAGCGGTGGCCGACAAGATCCTTCGCGGCGTGATCAAGAACCGGTACCTCGTCTACACCTCACAGGACATCAGGGCGCTGTACGCGTTCAAGCGGCTGGCCTGGTGGCCGTACAGCGTCGCGATGCGACGGGTGAACGTGATCTTCACCCGCGCACTGCGACCCGCTAAGACCGGCTGAGCCCCAGCGCGTCGGTCATCGTGAAGAACAGATCGCTCTGGTCGGTCAGCGCGACCACGTTGGCCGCCCGCGGGCCGAACGCCGCGATCCGCAACTGGGTGCCGGTGTGTGGCTGGTCCGCAACCTCGACGTCGGTCGACGAGCCGTAGTCGACCGTCATCTCGGCGTCGTCGGCAGTGATCAGCTTGCGGGTCAGGCCGGGGTACACGATGTCGCGGACCCGCTCGATCGGCAGCTTGGCGTCGTCGGCGACGCCCCGCAGGTCGTCTTCGGTGACGTTCTCGACGATCTGGCTGGTGTGGGCGTGGTCGGCCGTCGCGATCACCAGCGTGTGGCCGTCCTTCTCGGCGAAGTCGAGCGCCGCCTGCACGGCTTCGTCGAAGGCGACCGTCTCACCGATCTGACCGCAGGGGTCCGCCGCGTGGTCGCGCTTGTCGATCGACGCACTCTCCACCTGCAGGAAGAAGCCCTTGTCCTTGCCCTTGTCGCTGCCGCTGAGAAGCTCGATGGACTTCTTCGTCATGGCGGCCAGTTGCGGCACCTCGGATCCCCGCTCGGGGTTGTCGGCGCACTTCGCCGCGGGCTGCAGATAGCCCTGACGGACGGCGGCGGGGCCGGTCCAGCTCACCGGCATGTTGCCGTCGGCGAACAACCCGAGCACCGGGGCGTCCTGATCGGCCGCGGTGACGTCGTTCAATTCGCCTGCCGTGCGCACGATGTGGAAGCCGCGCTCCTCGGCCTGCACCTCGAGTGTCTTGCCCTTGAAGTCGCCTCCCGTGGCGGTCTGGGCGAAGGTCTCCGCGCCGCCGCCCATGGTGAGGTCGGGATGGACGGCCAGCAGCTGCTCGGTCACCGATCCGGGGCCGCCGTTCTCGAGCGCCTCGGCCCGGCAGTCCTCGGCGGTCTCCTTCGGGCCGTAGCAGTCGCGGTCGCTGATGTGGGAGAACAGCGACGCGGGAGTGGCGTCCTGGATCTCTGAGGTCGTGATGTCGCCGGTGGCGCGGCCCTGCGCGATGGCGAGCTCCAGGATCGTCTTCGCGGGCGCGCCCTTGACGTCGATGCCGAGGGCGCCGTTGTAGGTCTTGACCCCGGTGGACCACGCGGTGGCGCTGGCGGCCGAGTCGGTGACGTAGTTGGGCTTGCCGTTCTTCTGCAGCGCATAGGTCGTGTATTGCCCGGTCAGCGGGAGGGCGTCGAGACCGGTGAAGAAGCCGCCTGCCCCGTGGGCGTAGTTGCGCGCCAGGGTGATCTCGGAGTCGCCCATCCCGTCGCCGATCAGCAGGATGACGTTCTTCGGGTCAGAGGCGTCGAGGGCGTCGCGGACGGCCTGGGTCTGGTCTTCGGCGACGCGGCGGGCGCCGCCGCTGACCGCGAGGTCCCCGGTCGCGGCGCGTGTCACCGTATCGCCGGGGGCAGCCTTCTCCTCGTTGCCGCCACACGCGGCAAGCGGCAGCATCGCCGCTGCGCCGATGACCATTGCCGCCCTGAGATACGCGTTCTTCGACACCCGTGACTCCTCGTTCGCTGTGTACTGCCTGGCAGATTGAACGGGACGCCGGTGAACGGCTGCTTATCCGAAGGCGAACACTCAGCGCGTGCCCCAGTCCCACGGCGGTGCGGTGAGCATGGTCTGCCCGGCGATGCGCGTCTCGCCCCACTCCTTGAACAACTCGATCTCGACGGCGTCGCCGGTACCGAGTTGCTCGCGCATGGCCGCCGAGTGGGTGACCACGACGACCTGCGTGCCGGTGGCCGTGGCGCGGATCATGGCCGCCAGCGGTCCCAGCAGCTCGGGGTGCAGTGACGTCTCGGGCTCGTTGAGCACCATCAGTGACGGCGGCCGCGGGCTGAGCAACGCCGCCGCCCACAGCAGGAAACGCAGGGTGCCGTCGGACAATTCGGCAGCACGAAGCGGCCTGAGCATGCCGCGTTGCCGGAGTCGGAGCTCGAAGAGACCGTCGTGGACGGCCACCGACACCTCTGCCCCGTCGAAGGCGTCGGCGACGCCACGGCTCAGGTCGTCGAAACCGGCCTCGAGGATCGTCTGGATCGCCGCGGCGAGGTCGCCGCCATCGTCGGACAGCACCGGAGTGCGGGTGCCCACTCGCGGCGTGCGGGCCGCCGCTTCGGCGTCCACCCGGAATCCGTCGTAGAACCGCCAGTCCCGCAGTCGATCCCGGACCGCGGCGAGCTCGGGCAGCGCGCCTGGGTGGGCGTATTCGGCGAGCACGCTGCGGTAGGCGGGCAGCGATCTGGCCAGTTCGTCGAAGCCGCGGCCAGACGCCGCCGCGACCTCGGCGTAGTCGCGATGCCGGCGGACCAGGGCGGCACTGGCGCGCAGCCGAGGACCCGCGAAGACGGCCTCGCGCTTGATCTCCGGGTCGCGGGCGAAGAAGGAGCCCAGCCCCGCGTGCTGTGGGAGGCCGAGATCGATCAGGTAGCCGAAATCGTCGGAGGCATAGCCGAGTTCGAGCGACACCGGCCTGGTGCGCGTGGTGCCCTCACTCCGTCCCGTGCGGTGGGCGCCCGACACCTGCTCGGGGCCTGCCCACAGCACCGACTCGAGTCCACCCTCACGCGCCAGCGATCCGATCACCTCACCTCTGCCGCAGTCGGCCAGCAGGCGCAGTGACCGGTACACCGAGGACTTGCCGGAGCCGTTGGTGCCGGTCACGACGGTGAGACCGGCTAGGGGGATGACGACGTCCCGCATCGAGCGGTATCCTCGGATGGCGACCGTGTACAACATGTCTCGAGGCTATTGGCCGGCACCGACGGCGGCGGCCGGGGCCGTCGGCATGGCCAACTCCAGACGTACGCCGAGCAGTCGGACCGGGCGGTCGAGGTCGAACTGATCGAAGACGGCGTGCGCGGTGTCCACGATCACCTGCTCGTCGGTGGTCGCCATGGGAAGCTTGCGGATCTTGGTACGGGTGAAGAACGTGGCGGTCCGCACGGTCACCGCGACGCGGGTGACGAGGCGGTCCTGGCTCACCACCTCCGCAAGTGTCCGGCGTGCGAGATCGCTGATCGCCTCGTTCATTTCGCCGCGATCAGTGAGGTCGCGGGCGAAGGTGACGACGTGGCTTCGCGACCGGGGCACCCACGGTTCCGCGCTCACGTCGGCGTCGCCGCCGCCCTTGGCCAGCAGCAGGATCCACAGACCGGTGGTCGGCCCGAAGGCCGCGGTGAGGACGCTTGCGTCGGTGGCGGCCAGGTCGGCCACCGTGGTGATGCCCAGTCCCGCCAGCTGCTTGGCGGTCTTGGGACCGATTCCCCAGAGCGCCTCGACGCCCCGGTCGCCCATCACGGTCATCCAATTGTCGTCGGTGAGCCAGAAGATGCCCCGGCCGCCGTCTGACTCGTGCGAGCGCGACGGCTTGCCGAATCCGGTGGCGACCTTGGCGCGCTGCTTGTTGTCGCTGATGCCCACCGAGCACGACAGTCCGGTCTCGGTGTCGATGACGGAACGGATGCGCTCCGCCAGCGCAATCGGATCCGCCACGTCGGCGCCGAGATAGGCCTCGTCCCAACCCCATACCTCGACGGGATGACCGAAGTCCCTCAGGAGCCCCATCACTCGTCCCGACGCCTCGTCGTAGGCCGGTGGATCCGACGGGAGGAACGTGGCATCGGGACACCTGCGCGCCGCGGTGCGCAGGGGCATGCCGGCGTGCACGCCGAATTCCCGCGCCTCGTAGGACGCGCAGGTGACGACCTTGCGAGGTTCGGTCGGATCGCCATTGCCGCCGACGATGACGGGCAGCCCGAGCAGATCTGGGCGACGTTGCAGTTCGACCGAGGCGAGGAACTGGTCGAGGTCGACGTGCAGGACCCAGGTCATGGCCGCGTACTCGTCACGTCCCGCACAATTTGCGTGCCACGCTCTCCCACGCGTCGCCCTGCACCTCGAGCGTGCGATGCAGGTCGACCACCTGGTGCACGACGGTGTCGGCGTCCAGCAGCGCCAGCAATGCCTCGGCCTGGGCCTCGACGTCGCCGGTCGTGCCCGCGGCTTCGAGCAGCATCCGCACGTGCGCACGGTGCAGCATGGACGGCGCGTTGAACTTGGTCTGTGGATCGCGGCCCGCATCGGAGAGCAGCGCTCGGTGGTCCCACGAGAAGCGAAGGCGTTCGCGACCGTAGGCCAGCAGTCGTTGCAGTGGCGGCGCACCGGGTCCCAGTGGCGGCGGACCGAACATGAACGCCCGCTGCCCGGCGGTCTCGTCTTCGTCGAGGAGCACGATCATCAGGCCCGCGCGGCTGCCGAACCGCCGGAACAGCGTGCCCTTGCCGACCCCCGCCGCGGCGGCGACGTCGTCCATCGTCACGGCGTCGGCCCCGCGCTCGGCGATGAGCCGGCGGGCGGCGTCGAGCAACAGCGCGCGGTTGCGGGCCGCGTCACCACGCTCTGCGGGTGCAGAATCGGTGACCGCCAGCCCGGCCGATCCGTCGCTCATGCCTGCACTTTAACTCAACCGGAATGAAGCGGACCATGGTCCGGTTGATCCTGGCGAGGATTGCGGACACCGTCGGAAGGCTTCCGAACATGTCGGACATCACCATCGTCGTACTCGTCGGCAGTCTGCGCGCCGCGTCCATGAACCGGCACCTCGCCGAGTGATGAGAATGCAATCGACTGGATGTCGCGCCCGCTGGGGGAGCGGGCGCTCAAGGGCAGGCCGGCGGCGGTGATCGGCACGTCGATCGGGCAGTACGGCGGCGTCTGGGCGCACGACGAGACCCGCAAGTCCCTCGGCATCGTTGGGCCACGCATCGTCGAGGGTCTGGAGCCCTCGGTGCCGGGGAAGGCGTTCGACGGGAAGCATCCTCGGGAGAACGCCGACGTGGTGGCGCAGGTTCGCCACGTCCTGGACACGTCGGTGGCCGAGGTCGGCTGACGTCGGCGGCGCGCGTCCGGCCGTCGTGATTCACGACGCGAAGCCTTTGCTGCCGAGTGCGTGCGCAGGAACGTGTCGGTGGCCGGTGGTACAACCACGTGGGAAGCACGACACGGGACGGGTGTGACGTGCGACACGCCGACGCACGGTTACCGCCGTGGCTTACGACCAGGGAATTTCATCAATGTCGTTCAGAACATCTTGTATCTCTTCTGATTGTCGGACACTAGGTGTAGTGTTCTGCGAACCGACAGACCCCCGCGGTACCCGTACCGCTCCAGGTCAGCCGGAGCTCGCGAACCCGGCAGTCAGGGCAACCAACGATCGGTCGAGCGGCTTCGAGCGGCTTCGGGGCGGCAGGAATTTCGAGAGTCTCCGGGCCGCTGAACTCAATAGCCAGTCAGTCCACTCTTCCGCAGAGGAGCCGTGCTCGAACATGACCGTCACCGTCTACACCAAGCCCGCGTGCGTGCAGTGCAACGCCACCTACAAGGCGCTCGACAAGCAGGGCGTCGCCTATGACGTCGTCGACATCACCGAGGTGCCCGAGGCACGGGACTACGTCATGGCGCTGGGTTACCTGCAGGCTCCCGTCGTCGTGGCGGGCAACGACCACTGGTCGGGCTTCCGTCCGGACCGGATCAAGTCACTGTCGGGTGCAGTCGCAGCCACGGCGTAACGGCAGACGCGACGACATTCGAGACGGCAGCACGGCGGACGGAGGGGAAGGTGATGGGCGACCTCGTCTACTTCTCCAGTGTGTCCGAGAACACCCACCGCTTCGTCGAGAAACTCGAGATCCCCGCCACCCGGATCCCGGTTCATGGGCGCATCGAGGACCCCGATGTCGTCCGAGAGCCCTATGTGTTGGTCCTGCCCACCTATGGCGGTGGGCATCCCAACGGTCCCGATCCGGACGCCGGCGGATACGTTCCCAAGCAGGTGATCGCCTTCCTCAACGACGAACACCACCGAGCATTGATCCGCGGCGTCATCGCCGCAGGCAACACCAACTTCGGCGCCGAATTCGGTTACGCAGGGGACGTCGTCTCCCGCAAGTGCGGCGTGCCATACCTCTACCGCTTCGAACTGATGGGCACCCCGGACGACGTCATCGCCGTCCGCGCGGGCCTCACCGATTTTTGGGCCGAACTCCGGAAGGACCCGACGTGTCACCAACCGTCACAGCTACAGAGCACGTAACCTCCAGCGCGCACGCGCTCCCGGGCGAGACGGACTACCACGCGCTCAATGCGATGCTGAACCTGTACGACGCCGACGGGAAGATCCAGTTCGACAAGGATCGCGAAGCCGCGAACCAGTACTTCCTGCAGCACGTCAACCAGAACACGGTGTTCTTCCACAACCAGGACGAGAAGCTCGACTACCTGGTGCAGAAGAACTACTACGAGCGCGAGGTGCTCGACCAGTACTCGCGCAACTTCGTCAAGACGCTGCTCGATCGCGCGTACGCCAAGAAGTTCCGCTTTCCCACGTTCCTCGGCGCGTTCAAGTACTACACCTCCTACACGCTGAAGACGTTCGACGGGAAGCGCTACCTCGAGCGCTTCGAGGACCGCGTGGTCATGGTGTCCCTCACGCTCGCCGCCGGTGACACGGTGCTGGCCGAGAAGCTCGTCGACGAGATCATCGACGGCCGCTTCCAGCCGGCCACCCCGACATTCCTCAACTCGGGCAAGAAGCAGCGCGGCGAGCCGGTCAGCTGCTTCCTGCTGCGCATCGAGGACAACATGGAGTCCATCGGGCGCTCGATCAACTCGGCGCTGCAGCTGTCGAAGCGGGGCGGTGGAGTTGCCTTGCTGCTCAGCAACATCCGCGAGCATGGCGCGCCGATCAAGAACATCGAGAACCAGAGCTCGGGCGTCATCCCGATCATGAAACTGCTCGAGGACTCGTTCTCCTACGCCAACCAGCTGGGGGCGCGCCAGGGCGCCGGCGCGGTGTACCTGCAGGCGCACCATCCCGACATCTACCGGTTCCTCGACACCAAGCGAGAGAACGCCGACGAGAAGATCCGGATCAAGACGCTGTCCCTCGGCGTGGTGATCCCCGACATCACCTTCGAGCTCGCCAAGCGCAACGAGGACATGTACCTGTTCTCGCCGTACGACGTCGAGCGGGTCTACGGGCTCCCGTTCGCCGACATCTCGATCACCGAGAAGTACTACGAGATGGTCGACGACGCGCGCATCCGCAAGACCAAGATCAAGGCGCGCGAGTTCTTCCAGACGCTCGCCGAGTTGCAGTTCGAGTCGGGCTACCCGTACATCATGTACGAGGACACGGTGAACCGGTCCAACCCGATCGAGGGCAAGATCACGCACAGCAATCTGTGCTCGGAGATCCTGCAGGTGTCGACGCCGTCGCGGTTCAACGAGGACCTCACCTACTCACACGTGGGCAAGGACATCTCGTGTAATCTCGGCTCGCTCAACATCGCCAAGGCGATGGACTCGCCGGACTTCGCGCAGACCATCGAGGTGTCGATCCGGGCGCTCACCGCGGTGAGCGATCAGACCCACATCTGGTCGGTGCCCTCGATCGAGCAGGGCAACAACGACTCTCACGCCATCGGCCTCGGTCAGATGAACCTGCACGGCTACCTGGCGCGCGAGCGCATTCTGTACGGTTCCGAAGAGGGCATCGACTTCACCAACATGTACTTCTACACGGTGCTGTATCACGCGCTGCGGGCCTCGAATCGCATTGCGATCGAAAGGGGTAAGGCATTCGGCGGCTTCGAGCGCTCGAAGTACAAGTCGGGGGAGTTCTTCGACAAGTACACCGAGCAGGAGTGGGAGCCGAAAACGGACGTTGTTCGCGACCTCTTCTTCAAGGCCGAAATTCGCATTCCGACGCAAGAGGATTGGGTGCGGCTCAAGGAGTCGGTCCAGACCCACGGCATCTACAACCAGAATCTGCAGGCCGTTCCGCCGACGGGGTCGATCTCCTACATCAACCACTCGACCAGCTCGATCCACCCGGTCGCGTCCAAGATCGAGATCCGCAAGGAAGGCAAGATCGGGCGCGTCTACTACCCGGCGCCGTACCTGACCAACGACAACCTGGAGTACTACCAGGACGCGTACGAGATCGGCTACGAGAAGATCATCGACACCTACGCCGCGGCCACCCAGCACGTGGACCAGGGCTTGTCGCTGACGCTGTTCTTCAAGGACACCGCCACCACCCGCGACGTCAACAAGGCGCAGATCTACGCCTGGCGCAAGGGCATCAAGACGCTGTACTACATCCGCCTGCGCCAAATGGCCCTGGAGGGCACTGAGGTGGAGGGTTGCGTCAGCTGCATGTTGTGACGACTGGTCGAGACTGCGGTTGACGACGAGAGCTGCCTGAACATCGTCATCTTTCGCGGTCTCGCGGCGGGTCAGCGCTCGTGCAGCGCCTTCAACCGGCGTTCCTCGCGCAGCACGCTCTGGTAGCTCTCGCGTTCGGCGATGAGCCACTCGGGCTTCTCCTCGATCAGCGCAGCGATCTGCTCGGTGGTCAGCGCCTCGGTGACGCCGCCCCTGGCGAGACCGGCGATCGAGACGCCCAGCTTGGCTGCCACCAGGTTCTTCGGATGCGGCCCGTGCTTGCGGAGGTCCTTGAGCCACTGCGGCGGGTCCGCCGCCAAGGCGGCGAGCTCGGTGCGGGTGATCGCGTTCTCCTGGAACTCGGCAGGTGTCGCGGGTAGGTAGACGTCCAATTTCCTCGCCGCTGTGCCGGGCTTCATGGACTGCGCGTTCGGCCTGCTCATGGCACCAGCCTATCGGTTGGAGAACAGGCGTATCGGTAGCCTGATGCGGTGGCTTCACCTTCGCTGCCGTCCCTCACCCTCGGGTACGTTCCCGGCGGGACGCCCGCGAAGTGGGCGCGGATCTGGGCGGAGCGCCACCCCGAGGTTCCGTTGCGGTTGTGCGCCGTCGCCGCGGCGGACGCGGCCGCCGCAGTGCGGGACGGGACCGTCGACCTGGCATTGCTGCGGCTGCCGACCGACACGTCCGGGCTGGCCGTCATCCCCCTCTACGAGGAGGCGACGGTCGCCGTGGTGCCGACCGATCACGTCATCAGCGCCGTCGACGAGATCACCGCCGCGGACCTCGAGGGAGAGTCGACGGTGTGCCCACTCGACGACGTCGTCGCCTGGGCCGGCGCTCCCGGCGACCCCGCCGATCACCGCCCCGAGACCACTGCGGCCGCAATGGAACTCGTTGCCGCAGGGATCGGTGCGCTGGTCGTCCCACAGTCGCTGGCACGGCTCCATCACCGCAAGGACCTCGTGTATCGCCCCATCGTCGACGCGCCCGGCTGCCCGGTGGCGCTCGCCGTCCTGGACGGTCCGCAATCGGCGCTGATCGAGGAGTTCATCGGAATCGTGCGGGGCCGCAGAGCCGGTTCGTCACGCACGCAGGCCCAGCCGGTACCGAAACGCACCGCGCGGGAGAAGACCCTCGCGAAGCAGGCCGCCCGCGCCGCTGGAGGCAAGGCGCCCGGCAAGCCGGGTCGGGCCGCCCGCGGTCGACGCTGACGCCAGCGCTCTGGTGTAGCGCCTCACGTCCGGGGCGACCCCGGAAAATCGGTGGAGATTCGCCGCCGAGTGGATCACTCTCGAGAGCGTGAACGTACGCCTCTACACCTCGCCCGATGACTTCGGTCCGGTGGCACGCTGGATCTTTCGTGCAGACCCGGTGCGGTTCACGACGGAACTCACCACACTGCGCACCTCCCCGTGGCCGGCCGATCACCTGCTGCTGTCGGTGGCCGACTGCGACGGCACCACGGGTGCGGCCCTGCAGATGCACGACGGCGTGCTGTTGGTCAACGGGCTGCCGGAGACGATGGCGAAGGAAGCGGCGGCCGCGCTGGCGCCGGTCCGGGCCGACCTACCGGCGGTACGCGGAACGCTGTGCAGTGCAGCGACGTTCAGCGACGCGTGGACCGAGGCCACCGGTACGACGGCGACGCCGTCCCTCGAGGAGACGCTGTACCGCCTCGACGAACTGGTGGTGCCTGGTGGCGTGGTCGGCGAAGCGCGCCTGGCCGGCGACGACCACGCCGACCTGCTCGCCGGTTGGGTCGACGCGTTCTTCGTCGAGGCGTTCGGCTCCGAGTCGAGCCCCGAGGCCAGCTGCGCGGTCGTCACCGCCTTCACCGAGGCTCGAGGACACGTGGTGCTGTGGACCGTGAACGACGTACCGGTGGCCATGGCTCGCGTCCACGGCACGCTGCTGGGAATGTCGCGGATCGGGCCGGTCTACACGCCGCCCGGGTGCAGGGGCCACGGATACGGTGCGGCTGTCACCGCGGAGGCAGTGCGGCACGCCCGACGGGCAGGCGCACGCGACGTGGTGCTGTTCGCCGACGTGGCGAACACCGTCTCCAACCGGATCTATCGGCGGCTCGGCTTCGTTCCGGTCGCCGGGCACGTGCAGTACGCGTTCGCGGCCTGACCGCTAGAGCCCCGGGATCCGCAGCGGGCTCGGCGGGACCGGGGCGGCGCCGGGCAGTGCGAAGGCCGGGGCGGAGGTCGCCGGCGCTGCGCCGAGCCCGAACGGCAACGCCGGAGCGGGTGCGGCGCCCGGCAACCCGAGGGCAGGGCCCGCTACGTGCGTCAAGGTGTCCAGGCCCGCCGGCATCTGACCGTTGGCCAACGACGTCATCCAGCCGGGGCACTGCGATTGGATCACCATGGTCGCAACCCAACCCGCGATCGTCGGGGCCAAGCCGTCGTGGCCGGATATCTTGGTCGCCATCGAGGCGAGCGTGCTGCCCGGTTGCACCAGCATCGGACAGATCGACTGCCCCACCCCGGCGATCGCCGTGCTGACCGGGCCGTTGTTGCCGATTCCGACCCCGTTCAGCACGGTGCTGCCGGAATCGCTCGTCACGTCGGCATGCGCGTGGGCCGGCCACATGACGGCCGCCGCGGCGATGCCGAGCGTCACCACGACGGGCCGGAAGATCAGCGCGACCGCGTTGAGATAGTTCCCCCACGTGAGACGCTCGCGCACCACCATCGCGTTGCGCAGCGTCGGTGACGTCCATGGTCGGTGCAAGCTCAGTGACGTCATCTGAAAACTCCCGGTTGCCCATACGAGTGCATCGCGCACTCATTTCACTTTGGTAACGATGGGCTACAGATGTCACGGGAACAACACGAAACGATCAAGGTTCGTCCCGCCCGCGTTTTCTTACCGTTGTCTCAAGGACGCCGATGCGACACTGCCCGGCTGTCTCGAAAGGCGTTGAGCAAACCCGACGTTCATCGCCGGGCGAGGTGGGCAGGCCGGAAACCGGCGATGAGTGCACGGCACCGGGAACGGCGCAGCGTTACTTCACCCGGTGCTGCGGACCCTGTTCCTTCTTGTACAGCGCCTTGAGCATGCGGTCGCGGAAGAAGGCGTTGTCGATCAACTTGATGCCGTTGTTGGCGACGGCCGGAATGCCGGCGAGCTTGTGGAAGTAGCGGCCGCGCCGGTACTCCCTGCCCCACGCCGCCTCCATCCGCTGCGAATAGTTGGTGAAGTCGTCCGGTCCACCGTTGGTCAGCGCCGCGATCGCGCACTCGCCGGCGGCGAGGCCCGACTCGAGCGCCTTGGAGATCCCCGCCCCGGACGCCGGCTTGCCGGCCCCGAGCGAGTCGCCGGTGAACAGCACGCCGGGGCGCCACGGCGGCCACGCGGTGAAGCCCATCGGCAACCGCCACGCCCGGACGAGTTTGTCCTTCTTCAATTCCTCGATGGCGGGCAGGCCCCACTCGGGTGGTAGCGTCCGCATGAACTCGCCCATGAACTGGGTGGCGTTGATCTGCTGCCAGTTCTTGTAGCTGTTGACGTAGCCGAGGCCGATGTTGATGCGCCCCCCGCCGAACGGGAACACCCAGGCGTAACCGGGTAGCTGGTCGCCGTTGAACTTCAGGTTGAGATAGATGTCGAGCGAGTCGGAGTCCGGCTTGTCGGCGGGCATTTCCGCGCGGATCGCGATCGCCGAATAGCCGTTGTACTCCGAGTCGATCTTCAATGCACGCTTGATGGGGGAGTACGCGCCGTCAGCGGCGATGACGGCGCCGCCGTAGACCTTCTCGCCGCCCTTGAGCACCACGCCCACGACGCGACCGTTGCCGTCGAGCTCCGGGCCGGTGACCTCACATGACTGCCGGATCTCGGCGCCCGCCGTCTCGGCGTGCTTGAGCAGCAGGGTGTCCAGTTGGGGACGGGGCGCCACGTAGCCGTGGTCGGGCATGCCCGGGCGCTTGGGAAAGGACAGCTCCCACTGCGACGGGCTGTACACGGTCACCCGGTTGACCCGGTGGAACTTGTCGACCTGCTCGGCCAAGCCCATCTTCTGCAGGTAGCTGACGGCGCGGGCGGTCAGGCCGTCACCGCACGGCTTGTCCCGGGGGAACTCGGCCTTGTCCAGCACGACCACCTTGGCGCCGGTCTGCGCAGCCTGCCACGCGGCGGCAGCACCCGATGGCCCCCCGCCCGCAATGACCAGGTCGTATCGCTGCGTCATGATTCTCGTCTCGTTGCTTGGCAATATTCGCTGCGAATGGTACCTGGGCCGGTCGGGGTCCTTTCACCGGCGAGCGGTGCCAGAGGTCCGCCCGGATTCCAACCGGTGTGACGCGCGGTCTGGGCAGGTCAGCGCGGCTCAGCCGGTACAGTGGGTGGGTGCGCAGACCCTCTCGTCCACATCCGGGCGCAAACCCCGGTGTGAAGGTCGACGCCCGCAGCGAGCGGTGGCGGGAGCACCGGAAGAGGGTTCGCGCCGAGATCGTCGACGCCGCCTTCCGTGCCATCGACCGGCTCGGCCCCGAACTGTCGCTGCGCGAAATCGCCGAGGAAGCGGGGACGGCGAAACCCAAGATCTACCGCCACTTCACCGACAAGTCCGACTTGTTCCAGGCGATCGGCGAACGTCTCCGAGACATGTTGTGGACGGCCATCTTTCCCTCCATCAACGTGTCCACCGACTCTGCCCACGAGGTGATCCGCCGCAGCGTCGAGCAGTACGTCCGCTTGGTCGACGAGCATCCCAACGTGTGCCGATTCCTCATCCAGGGCCGGTTCGCCGAACAGAGTGCCTCGACGATGCGAGCTCTCAACGAAGGCCGCGACATCACGTTGGCGATGGCCGACATGTTCAACAACGAGCTACGTGAGATGGAGCTGGACGGCGCAGCCATCGAACTTGCGGCGTTCACCACGTTCGGTGCGGCGGCGGCCGCGACGGAGTGGTGGCTGGGCACCGACACCGACAGCCCGCGGCGGATGCCGCCGCAGGAGTTCGTGGTGCACATGACGACGATCATGTTGAGTTCGATCTACGGCACCTGCGAGCTGCTCGGCATCAAGATCGATCCTTCGCTGCCGCTGCACGAGGGCGTTCGGCGCCGCGAAGCCGTCGCCTGACCGCGGTGCCCCGCACTCGGTGCGCAGTATCCAGTACCCGTGTTCCCAGGTAGCCTGTGTGGCATGACCGTTGCCGAACAGGCAGACGCCACGTCGGCGCAGCAGAGTCCCGTCCGCACCCGGGCCCTGATCATCGGTTCCGGCTTCTCCGGGCTGGGCATGGGGATTGCCCTGCAGCGGCGTGGCTTCGGTGCCGGGGACTTCGTGATCCTCGAGAAGGCCGACGAGATCGGTGGCACGTGGCGGGACAACACCTACCCGGGTTGTGCGTGCGACATCCCGTCGCACATGTACTCGTTCTCGTTCGAGCCCAAGGCGGACTGGACCCACATGTGGTCCTTTCAGCCGGAGATCCAGGACTACCTGCTCGGCGTGACGGCCAAGCACGGCCTGCGCCGCCACGTCCGGTTCGGCGCGCACGTCGATCGCGCCCACTGGGACGACGCCGAGCAGCGCTGGCACGTCTTCACCAAGGACGGCAGGGAATTCGTCGCGCAATTCCTGATCTCGGGCGCCGGCGGTCTGCACATTCCCCTGGTCCCCGACATCGAGGGTATCGACGACTACGTGGCCGCCGGTGGCGCCGCCTTCCACTCCGCCCAGTGGGATCACACCGTGGATCTCACCGGCAAGCGGGTGGCCGTGATCGGCACCGGGGCCAGCGCCATCCAGATCGTGCCGGAGATCGTGAAGCACGTCGCCGAATTGCAGGTGTACCAACGCACGCCGCCATGGGTGATGCCACGGCCCAACAACGCATTCCCCGAGTGGACGCGCACCCTGTTCTCCCGCGTGCCGGGCACCAGGGCGCTGATGCGGGCCGGGATCTACTGGCTGCACGAAGCCGTCGGGTTTGCGATGACACAGCAGCCGAGACTGCTCAAGATCGGTGAGCTGCTGGGTCGCTACAACATCCGGCGCAGCGTCTCCGACCGCGCGCTGCGGCGCACGCTCACGCCGAGCTACCGGGCGGGGTGCAAGCGAATCCTCAACTCCGACACCTACTACCGCGGGATCGCGGACCCCAGGACGCAGGTGATCACCGAAGGCATCGAGCGGATGACCGCCGGTGGCATCCGGACCGTCGACGGCGAGGACCGTCCGGTGGACGTCGTGGTGTTCGCCACCGGGTTTCACGTGACCGACTCCTACACCTACGTCGACATCAAGGGGGCGCACGGCGAAGACCTGGTGGATCGCTGGACCCGGGAGGGCATCGAGGCCCACCACGGCATCGCCGTCACCGGCATGCCGAACCTCTTCCTCCTGCTCGGTCCCAACACCGCGCTCGGGCACAACTCGGTGGTCTTCATGATCGAGTCGCAGATCCGCTACGTCGCACAGGCGATCGCCGCCGTGGACAAGGCCGGTGCGACGGCGGTCGCCCCGCGCCGCGCCGCGCAGGACGAGTTCAACGCCGAGTTGCAGCGCGACCTCGCCAGGACGGTGTGGAACACGGGCGGATGCCGGAGTTGGTACCTCGACTCCCACGGCGTGAACCGGACGCTGTGGAGCGGCATGACCTGGCAGTACTGGCTCTCGACGCGGCGGTTCAAGGCCGCGGAGTACGAGTTCGCCGGTCGGTGACGACGTCGCCGTGACGACACGCCAACACAATCTGTGGTGCTGACGCGTGTTGTCACACCCCAGTTGTAGTGTCGGGTAAGCACTCGTCACGTTCTGAATTGGGGTTCAAGGTGTCTGATCGAATGAAGTTGATCGACCGCGTCTCGGCCATCAACTGGAACCGCGTTCAGGACGAGAAGGACGCCGAGGTCTGGGACCGGCTGACCGGCAACTTCTGGCTGCCGGAGAAGGTTCCGGTGTCCAATGACATCCCGTCGTGGGGCACGTTGAACGCCCACGAGAAGCAGCTGACCATGCGCGTGTTCACCGGCTTGACGCTGCTGGACACCATCCAGGGCACCGTCGGCGCCGTGAGCCTGATCCCCGATGCGCTGACACCGCACGAGGAGGCCGTCTACACCAACATCGCCTTCATGGAGTCGGTGCACGCCAAGAGCTACAGCAACATCTTCTCGACGCTGTGCTCGACGGTGGAGATCGACGAGGCGTTCCGCTGGTCGGAGGAGAACACCAACCTCCAGCGCAAGGCCGAGATCGTGATGGACTACTACAAGGGCGACGACCCGCTGCGGCGCAAGGTCGCCTCGACGTTGCTCGAGAGCTTCCTGTTCTACTCCGGCTTCTACCTGCCGATGTACTGGAGCAGCCGCGCCAAGCTCACCAACACGGCGGACATGATCCGGCTGATCATCCGCGACGAGGCGGTGCACGGGTACTACATCGGCTACAAGTTCCAGAAGGGCCTGGCGCTCGAGGACGAGGCGCGCAAGGCCGAGCTGAAGGACTACACCTACGAGCTGCTGTTCGAGCTCTACGACAACGAGGTCGAGTACACCCAGGACCTCTACGACGAGGTCGGCCTCACCGAGGACGTCAAGAAGTTCCTGCGCTACAACGCCAACAAGGCCCTGATGAATCTGGGATATGAGGCGCTGTTCCCCAAGGACGAGACCGACGTCAACCCGGCCATCCTCTCGGCGTTGTCGCCCAACGCCGACGAGAATCACGACTTCTTCTCCGGGTCGGGGTCCAGCTACGTGATCGGCAAGGCCGTCAACACCACCGACGAGGACTGGGACTTCTAGCCTCCCCGCTCCGCTCCGCACCGCTTCGACTCGATGGGCAATCGAAGCGGTCTTTTCGTCGTCTCGAAACGGCGCGGACCCGCTCGCCGCCGGAATTATTAACGCCCATGCCAATATGTTGCTATGCTCATCGCTGTCCCGGCCTCGGCGGGATCGACTTCTCAAGTGCGGTCGGGACATTCAATCAGAGACACGTCAAGGGGTGAGTCGATGTTCGTTCGTGTTTTGATTGCTGTGGCTGCCGTCGCGGCAGCCGCTGTGGGGGTGGCGCCTGTGGCGTCGGCAGCCGGTCCGTACCGCAACTGCACACAGGCGCACCAGGATGGCCGGTGGGACATCCCGCAGAACGACCCGGACTACTGGTCCGGTGGTGACCGCGACGGCGATGGGATCGCCTGCGAATCCTGATCTTCCGGCCACGGACCTCCGCGTCGAGGGGCGCGGGGGTCAGGGGCCGGCGAACTCGCCTACGGCGGTCATCTTGTTGCCGTCCCAGGCGGTAGCGAAGCCGCCTGCGGTGAAGGTGCAATCCACGATGATCGCGCGGTGCGGAGGGCTCTTCATCCACAGGTCGAGCGCCGCCGTCGGAGTCGCGGCCGACCCGGTGCCCCAGAAGACGATCTCGCCCGTGTGCCCGGTCGGCTCGTAGCCCGCCTCCGCGATACGGGCTCGCGGTGACGAGCCGTCCGAACCGGCATGGCCGTCCACGCCAGTGGTCAGCATGTCGTCGGCGTGCCGCTGGGCCGCTGCGGTCAAACGCGGATCGTCGCCGATCGCCGCGCAGGGCTGGCGAAGCTGGTTGACGCCGTTGTACACCGCAGCCCCCAACCCGTCGGCACGAGCCGGGGAACCAGCAACGGTGCCGAGAACGGCGATGGCGGCAGTGCACATCGAGCTGACCGCGACGATCGTGCGCTTCGTCGTCATGTTCGCCTCTGAAGATGGGCTCGCTTTGCTGCTCGTAGCAAGCGATGCTACGACGGTGGCGTTCACGATGTTTCGGAATCGGCCCGATCCGTCCGTCGACGACCCACCGGTGGGGAAGGAACTAACGTGATGCGTGTCGTCGTCGTCGGAGGCGGTCCCGCCGGGGTGTCCGCGGCCTTGCACGCCGCAGAGTTGGGCGTGGAGGTCACGCTGATCGAGCGGGGGCGCGTCGGCGGCACCGCGTTCAACAGCGGCCCGGCACCCGTGCGCACCCTGGCCAGGGCCGCGCGCCTGGTGAGGGACTGGAGCTCGTGGGAGGCGTTCGGTCTGCGCGGGCCGCGGCCCGAGGTCGATCTCGTCGCCACCCTGGCCAACGCCAGGCGGGTGGCCGCCTACCTCCACGAGCGCAAGCGCGTTGCCGACCACATCGGCGCCGCCGGAGTCGACCTCGTCGAGGAGGCCGGTGACGTCCGGTTCGTCGACGCGCACACGGTCGCCGCCGCCGACGGTCGCACCTGGACGGCGGATCGGGTGATCATCGCGGTCGGTGGAAGGGCAGGGCGGCTACCGATTCCGGGGGCCGAGCTCGGCCTGACCTACGAGGACGTGCGCAACGTGACCGCCCTGCCCGAGCGGGTCTGCGTCATCGGGGCAGCCGACACGGGCTGCCAGCTCACCTCGATCCTGGCCGACTTCGGCTGCGACGTCACGCTCGTCGAGTACGCGCCACGGATCGTGCCGCGCGCAGACGTCGACGTCTCGGTTGCGCTCGAACACGCCTTCCGGGGGCGCGGCATCGACGTCGTCACCAGCGCCGCAGTCCACGAACTGGAGCAGCTTGCCGCCGGCGTGCGGGTGCGGTACCGAGTTGGCGACGACATCGGAGCGGTCGACGTCGACGCCGCGTTCTTCGCCGTCGGCTGGCCGGGTAACGCCGACCTCGTCGACGCCGCCGCTGCCGGGGTGGTCACCGAGCGTGGCTACGTGACGGTCGACGCGTACATGGCCACGAACGTCGCGCACATCTTCGCCGCCGGCGACGTCGACGGGAACAGCATGCTCGTCAGCAGCGCGACGTTCGAAGGTCGCGTCGCCGCCGAGAATGCGGTGCGCGGCCCGCGTCGTCGGGTCGTGCACGACATCGTCCCCGCAGGCAGTTTCACCGACCCCGAGTACGGGAGCGTCGGGCTCACCGAGGAACGAGCCCGCGCCCGGTACGACTGCGCCGTCGCCGTGGCCCGCTACGAGGACATGCTGCGCCCCGTTGCCGACGGGCAGCCGGAGGGGTTCTGCAAGCTGATCGTCGAGACTGGCGAGCGGAGGATCCTGGGGGCCCATGTGTTTGGGGAGTATTCGGCCGAAGTGATTCAGACGGTCGCGGCCTGCATCGCGGCGAAGATGCCCATCGAGGATGTCGCCGACCTTCAGTTCGCCTTCCCCACCTTCACCGAAGGAGTCGGCCAGGCCGCCCACATGATCGTCAACCAGCTGGGCGTCCGTCCGGTGACCCAACTCTGGAGCAGCCTGGGCTCCACGCCGTCAGTCCTGGAATGACCGGTGGCCTGACCGCTCCCGCGGCTCAGGCGGAGGGGGCGTCCTCTTCGGTCCGCTCGTGCGCGTCCTCCATCACGGTCCGCCCGATCGCGGCGTAGGTCTCCGGCTGGGAGAACCGCATCCACACCGAGTAGGCCAGCCCGACGACGAAGACCGCCAGGATCATGTACGGGCCGACCTTGAACACGTCGGAGTTGGCAGCCAACCCGGCGGCGAAGGCCCGGTTGTCCCACAGCGCCCACACCACGTACAGCATCGCCAAGCCACCGATCAACGGACAGATCAGGGTGGTGATCACGTTGCCGCGGTGCGTCTTTCGCACCCAGAAATACCAGATGACCGCTGCCGAACAGATGGCCTGCACCAGCAGGATCGCCGCCGTGCCGACCAGCGCCAGCAGACCGTAGACGTTCACGTAGGGGACCAGTGCCGGCGTGTCGACCGGGTTGCCGCTGGCGTCGGGAACCTGCACGGCGGTGAAGAAGGCGAAGGCCAACACGATCAGCAACGTGATCACACTCTGAATCGTCGACGCGATGTAGGGCGAGCCGTGCTTGGGGTGCGTACCCCCGATGGTGTTCCTCACCTTGTCGGACGGGATCTCGCGGCCCAGGGCGAACAGGTAACGGGAAGCGGCATTGTGAAACGCCAGCGCGCACGCGAAGGAGCCGATGACCAGCAGCGACTTGTACACGTCGAGGACCACCCCGCCGAGGTTCCGGGTGACCAGCCCGAAGAACAGGTCGAGCGGGGACGCGCTGATCGACGTCTCGACCGAGGTCTTCGCGCCATTGCCGGCGATCACCATCGCCGAGATGAAGGTGTAGAACAGCCCGAGTCCCACCACCGCGATGATGGTGGCCCGCGGAATGATCTTCTTGGGATTGCGGGATTCCTCGCCGTAGACGGCCGTGGTCTCGAAGCCAACCCACGACCAGAAGGCGAAGAACAGACCGATCGCCATCGACCCGGCCGCGGCGGCAGTGCCGAAGGCGCCGGCGGGCAGCGCCTCGAACGCGTTGTTCAGCAGGACCGTCTGGTTCAGCATCAGCCCGTCGGGGCCGCCACCCTTGAAGATCACCGAAAGCGCGAGGGCGATCAGCACCAGCACCTCCGCGGTCAGCGTCACGCCGAGGATGGCGGCGGTGAGGCTGATGTCGAAGTAGCAGAGCGCCGCGATGGCCGCGATCGCGATGACCGCGATCAGCAACCAGGGGACGTTCACGCCGAAGATGGTGTTGATCGCGTCGTTCGCGAAGTACGCGCAGCCGCCGATCAACGATCCCTCGAACACGACGTAGGCGAACGTGGCGAGCATGCCGCTGGCCATGCCCCACACCTGGCCGAGGCCGTGCGAGATGAAGCCGTAGAAGGCGCCCGTCGTGGTGATGTGCCTGGCCATGGCGACGTAGCCCAGCGCGAACAGGGTCAAGATGATGGTCGCGAAGAGGAAGCCGGCCGGGGCGCCGAGGCCATTGCCGAATCCCACGGCGATCGGCACGTTGCCGGTCATGGCGGTGATCGGCGCGGCGTTGGCGACCGCCATGAAGATGACGGCGACGATCCCGATCGACCCCTTCTTCAGGCCCGACCGGGTTTCGACGGGCTCGACAGCTGCGGATTCGGTGCTCACGCAGGCCTCCTGGGGTCGATTTCGAGGGAAGTCTCGGACCACGAGGCCGCAGTCCGTTGTCGAGCGTCGCATCCGCAACGTGTTCCGACAACTCGAATGGCAATCTTCACAGCGATGACGCGGGTGGTGGCGAATCCTCGCAACCATCGCGTTGCGCGAGATCGGGAGCACAGACGGTTGCTGCCCGGCCCTGGAGACGACGAAGCCCAGGCGACCGGGGTCGAAGACCCGGTTCGCCTGGGCCGCTCAACGAGGTGCGGTCAGAGCGTCGCGGTGTCGATCACGAAGCGGTACCGCACGTCGCTCGCGAGCACGCGCTCGTAGGCCTCGTTCACGTAGTCCGCCGAGATGACCTCGATTTCGGGCGTCACGTCGTGCTCGGCGCAGAAGTCGAGCATCTCCTGGGTCTCCGGGATGCCGCCGATCATCGAACCGGACAGGCTGCGGCGTCCCGCACCCAGCGGGAAGAACGGCACCACCAGCGGGTGCTCGGGCGCACCCAGTTCGACCAACGTGCCGTCGGTAGCCAGCAGGCCGAGGTAGGCGCCCAGGTCCAGGTTCGCCGACACCGTGTTGAGGATCAGGTCGAACTTTCCGGCCAGCTTGGTGAAGGTGTCCGGGTCGCTGCTGGCGTGGTACTCGTCGGCACCGAGGCGCAGACCGTCCTCCATCTTCTTGAGCGACTGGCTCAGCACGGTCACCTCGGCGCCCATCGCGTGAGCGATCTTGACGCCCATGTGGCCGAGGCCGCCCAAACCGATGATGGCGACCTTCTTGCCGGGACCGGCACCCCAGTGATGCAGCGGGGAGAACAGGGTGATGCCGGCGCAGAGCAGCGGCGCGGCCTTGTCGAGGGGGATGTTGTCGGGGATGTTCAGCACGTAGTTCTCGTCGACGACGGTGGCCTGGCTGTAGCCGCCGTACGTCGGGGTGCCGTCCTTGCCGATGGCGTTGTAGGTACCGACCATGCCGCCCTCGCCGGTGCAGTACTGCTGCAGACCGGCCTTGCAGTTGTCGCATTCGCGGCAGGAGTCGACGAAGCATCCGACGCCGACGTGATCGCCGATCTTGAACTTGGTCACCTCGGAACCGACCTCGGTGACGATGCCCGCGAGCTCGTGACCCGCCACCACGGGGTAGTTGGGCTCACCCCACTCGCCCTTGACGGTGTGGATGTCGGAGTGACAGATGCCGGCGAACTTGATGTCGAAGGCGACGTCGTGCGGGCCGACGTCACGGCGTTCGATGGTGGTCTTGGTCAGTGGCGCGGTCGCCGACGTGGCGGCGATCGCGGAAACGGTGGTGGTCATTCTCTTCGAACCCTCTTGTCGTCATGTCATACGAGCCTCGCCGGTGAACCCGGCGAAGGTAACCGGTCGGCGCGCGCGTGTACGCCCCGGCCATTGCCAACGAGGACCAGCCTCTGATTAGTCCCGTACAGCGGCGTCTCCAGGATAGAACTCCGGTGCCGGCCTTACGTCGGGGACCGTGGCACGGGTGCCGGTCTGCGACCGGGTCGTGGCCTGCGTCACGAGCGATTCCTGTCACATGACAGACACATCCGTCGCACGTTGTTAACGAACGACGGGTGAACGGTTACACGGTGGCAACCACGGTCGGCCCGCCGACGCGAAAACTGTCAGATGACAGAAATTCATCGACCCGCCACTCCCCTGCACCGGCCGGGGGCGTGCCGCAACCTCAGGGAGAACGCGTGACGAGCGACGTGTCCAGTGACAGCGCGTCGAGGACGGCCACCACCGCGGGGGCGAAGGCCCATGCGCGAGACCAGCACGGTCGTCGCGCCGACTTCATGCGCCACGTGCCCGCATCGACGAGTCCCACCTCGCCGAACGACGTGCCGCGCGATGGCCTGGTGTGGTCGGAAACCGTTGCGCCAGGCGGATACAGCACCGCGGTCCTGGCCAGGGGAACCCGATTCCGGCTGACCGATCCCGAGGGCGACGCCTGTGCGCACTTGCTGCTGCACCGCGCCGACGGCCCGCACGAGCGTCTCAACGTCGCCGATACCGTGAAGGTGCCGTGGCAGGCGTACGTCGGCACCGGTCATCCGCTGTTGAGCGGATTCGGCCGCGTCCTGGCGACCGTCGTCGCCGACACGTCCGGTGCACACGACGCCCTGGCCGGCACCACCACCAGAGCGGGCAACGTGGCCAGATACGGATCCGGTGCGCCCGAGTCCGCCTCGCCGGCGGGACGGGAACTGCTCCTGCTCGGGGCCCTCAAACACGGCCTCGGTCCGCGTGACCTGCCGCCATCGGTGTCCTTCTTCCAAGGTGTCCGCGCCGAGTCCGACGGAGGCCTGCGGTGGACGGGGTCCGCAGGCTCCGGCAAGAGCGTCGATCTCCTTCTGCACGTCGACGCAATCGTGTTGCTGGCCAACACCGCCCATCCGCTGGACCCCAGAGCCGAATTCAGCTGCGGGCCCCTGCTCGTCCACGCCTGGCCTGCAGCACGAGATCTCGAACGGCTGGTGGCGGGCGACCTCGTCGGCCCGCTCGGGCCCGAACACCGCCAGGCCGTTGCCAACACCGATGCCGACCTCGCCGCCAGAGGAGTTCTGTGACCATCCCCGCCCTCGTCCCCGGTGCCGTCGTGCTGGACCAGTTCGTCGATGCGCGTGCCCCCTGGTCCGCCGTGGTCGCCGAGGGTGACGTGCTCACCATCGTCGACCTCGCCGGCAATCAGGCCGTCGACTGTCTGCTCTATGCGGCCGCCGACACCTCGGTGCGGTATTCGGCGTCCGAAACCATTGCGCGGCAAGGTCGCATCGCGCTCACCACCGGGTCGGTGCTGCGCGCCGATACCGGGACTGCCCTGATGACGGTCGTCGACGACGAGGTCGGTGTGCACGACACGCTCGGCGGTGCGTGTTCGAAGGAATCCAACACACTGCGCTACGGGCAGCACACCCGCGCCCAGCACGGGTGCATGGAGAACTTCCTGCTCGAAGGCGCCCGATACGGCCTGGGTGCGCGGGACCTGGCCGGCAACATCAACTGGTTCATGAACGTGCCCGTCGATCCCGACGGTGCACTCGGGATCGTGGACGGGCTGTCGGCACCCGGCAAGCGCGTGGCGCTGCGGGCCGACGTCGACACCCTGGTGCTGGTCTCGAACTGCCCGCAGATCAACAACCCGTGCAACGCCTTCGACCCGACGCCGGTGCGGATGATCGTCACCAGGCCGGACGGGTCGGCATGACGGAGACGGTGCTCATCGCCAACCGCGGTGAGATCGCGGTGCGGCTGGTCCGGTCGGCGCGGCTGCTCGGCCTCCGCACGGTCGCGGTGTTCTCCGACGCGGACCGCGCAGCGCCACACGTGCGGCTCGCCGACGACGCCGTCCGGCTGGGGCCCGCCGCACCGAGCGAGAGCTACCTGCGGGTGGACGCGATCCTCGCCGCCGCCGCAATGACGGCGACGGACATGATCCACCCCGGCTACGGATTCCTCTCCGAGGACGCCGACTTCGCGTCCGAGGTGGAGGCGGCGGGCATGGCGTTCGTGGGGCCGACGCCCCATCAGCTGCGGGTGTTCGGCGCCAAGCACACCGCCCGGGCGGCGGCACGGGCGGCCTGCGTCCCCGTCTTCGACGGCTCGGACCTGCTGATCGACGCCGACGCGGCCCAGGTGGCCGCCGACGGGATCGGTTACCCGGTCATCCTGAAGGCGACCGGCGGCGGAGGCGGCATCGGCATGCAGGTGTGCCGGGACGCCGCCGAGGTGCGTTCGGCGTTCGACCGCGTGTCGCGTCTGGCCACCCGGAGCTTCTCCTCGGCCGGTGTCTTCGTCGAGCGTTTCGTCGACGATGCGCGCCACGTCGAGGTGCAGATCTTCGGCGACGGCACCGGGCGGGTGGTCTCCCTCGGCGACCGCGACTGCTCCCTTCAGCGCCGCAACCAGAAGGTGATCGAGGAGGCGCCGGCGCCGGCGCTGCCGGATTCGGTCCGCGCGCTGCTACATTCGTCGTCCCGGGCGCTGGCCGCCGCACTCGCGTACCGGTCCGCGGGCACCGTCGAGTTCGTCTACGACCCGCGCCGGGAAGAGGCGTCGTTCCTCGAGGTCAACGCCCGCCTCCAGGTCGAGCACCCGGTCACCGAGGCGGTCACCGGTGTCGACCTGGCCGATTGGATGTTCCGGCTGGCTCGCGGCGAAAGTGACTTGCTTCAGCCACATCTCGCACCGGGGGAGACCACCGGCGCCATTGCCGTGCGCGGCCACGCAGTCGAGGCAAGGGTGTACGCCGAGGATCCGTCGCGCGACTACCGCCCGAGCACCGGCACGTTGACGGCAGTCGAATTCCCCGACGCCGAGACGGCGCGCGTCGACACGTGGATCGAGACGGGTACCGAGGTGTCGGGCTCCTACGACCCCTTGCTCGCCAAGGTGATCACCGGCGGCGCCGATCGCGACGAGGCGTTCGGCCGGCTGGAGCGGGCACTGTCCGCCACCGTTCTGGCCGGCATCGAGGTGAACGTCGGGATGCTGCAGGCGGCCCTGACGCACGAGGACGTGCGCGCCGCGCGGCACGGCACCTCGACCCTGGGCCGCGTCGTGGACCCGCGGCCGCGGATCGACGTGGAACGTCCCGGCCTGCAGACGACCGTCCAGGACCTGCCCGGCCGGGTGGGGCTCTGGGACGTCGGCGTTCCGCCGAGCGGGCCGATGGACGACCTGTCGTTCCGGCTCGGAAACCAGGCGTTGGGCAACCCCGCGGGTGCCGCGGGTCTGGAGTGCACCGCATCCGGGCCCGCTCTGCGCCTCACGCACGAGACGACGTTCTGCGTCACCGGCGCCGAGTGCCTCGTCACGGTCGACGGAGTGCCCGCACCGATGTGGGAGCCGATCGTGATCCCCGCCGGAGGTGTGCTGGACGTCGGCGCGGCGGAGGCGACCGGCCTGCGGACCTACGTGCTGGTGGCCGGGGGCTTCGACGTGCCGGCCTACCTGGGCAGCGCGTCGACGTTCACGCTGGGACGCTTCGGCGGTCACGGCGGGCGTCCACTGGTCGTCGGTGACGTGTTGCGTCCCGCCGCGTCGACACCGGTCCGGACCGGCGGCGCGGTACCGCCCGAACTGCGTCCCGCGATGCCGTCGGAGTGGGAACTGGCCGTCACCGAAGGACCACACGGTGCGCCGGAGTTCTTCACCCGCAACGACATCGAGACGCTCTTCGGCGCCGGTTACGTGGTGCACTTCAATTCGGCCCGCACCGGCGTGCGCCTGCAGGGTCCCCGGCCGCAGTGGGCACGTCCCGACGGCGGGGAGGCCGGCCTGCACCCGTCCAACGTCCACGACAACGCCTACTCGGTCGGCGCACTGGACTTCACCGGGGACACGCCCATCCTGCTCGGCCCGGACGGTCCCAGTCTCGGCGGCTTCGTCTGCCCGGTCACCGTGACCGCCGCCGACCGGTGGAAGCTCGGCCAGCTGCGGCCCGGCGACACGGTTCGTTTCGTCCCGATCCGGACCGCCGACGCGCCGTCGCGCTCGGAACTCGGGACCGCCCGCCGGGCGTCGTCTCCCACGGTCGCGGGACGACTGCGCGACGGGGACGACGGCATCCTGGCCCGGCGGGACGGAGATCGGGCACCTGCGGTCACCTACCGCCGCAGCGGCGACGACAACGTCCTCGTCGAGTACGGCGACATGGTCCTCGACCTGGCCCTGCGGGCCCGCGTCCACGCGCTGCACGAACGCCTCGCCGAGCTCCGAGTGGGCGCGGTGCCGGGCATCCTCGACCTCACGCCCGGTATCCGCTCGCTGCAGGTGCACGTCGACCCGGACACGCTGTCCATCGACCGGCTCCTGCGGCTGCTGTCGGAACTGGAGGACGACCTGCCCGCCACATCGGACCTCGTCGTGCCGAGCCGCTCGGTGCGGCTTCCGCTCAGCTGGGACGACCCGGCGACGCGCGAGGCCATCGCGCGCTACGAGTCCGGAGTCCGCGACGACGCCCCGTGGTGTCCGTCCAACATCGAATTCATCCGCCGGATCAACGGATTGGCGAGCCAGCAGGACGTCCGGGACACGGTGTTCTCGGCGGAGTATTTGACGCTCGGCCTCGGTGACGTCTACCTCGGCGCGCCGGTCGCGACCCCGCTCGATCCGCGACACCGGCTGGTGACCACCAAGTACAACCCGGCCCGCACCTGGACCGCGGAGAACTCGGTCGGCATCGGTGGGGCCTACCTGTGCATCTACGGCATGGAGGGGCCTGGCGGGTACCAGTTCGTCGGCAGGACTACGCAGGTGTGGAGCCGGTACCGGCACACCGCACCCTTCGAACCCGGCAGGCCGTGGCTGCTGCGCTTCTTCGACCGGATCTCGTGGTACCCCGTGACCGCCGAGGAACTGCTGGACCTGCGGGCCGACCTCGCCGCGGGCCGGGGATCGGTCGACGTCACCCCCGGTACGTTCTCCCTCGCCGAGCACGAACGGTTCCTGGCGGACAACGCCGCGTCGATCGACGACTTCAAGCGGACGCAGAGCGCTGCCTTCGCCTCCGAGCGAGCAGCGTGGGCGGCGGCCGGCGAGTTCGACCGCGCCGAGCGGGCCGAGTCCCTGGTGGCGTCCACGGTCCTGGACTTCGTTCTCGACGACGGGGAAGTGCGCGTCGATGCACCCTTCTCGTCGAGCGTGTGGAAGGTCGACGTCGCCGTGGGGGATCCGGTGGTGGCCGGGCAGGCGCTGCTCGCCCTCGAGGCGATGAAGATGGAGACGGTCATGACCGCACCCTCGGACGGCGTCGTGACGCGGGTGCTGGTGGAGGCGGGCCACCAGGTGGATCCCGGCACCCCGCTCGTGGTGGTGGGTCCGGGCGGCGCCGCCGCCGACGAGCGCGAAGCGGAGGGTGTCCCGGCATGACGGCCGTTCGACGAGTCAACGCGACCTACGCGGCGATCGAGGCCGGGGGCCGTCCCGAGATCTGGATCGCGCTGCGGCCAAGAGCCGACGCGCTCGCCGATGCCGAAGCCGTCGACGCCGCCGTGCTGGCGGGCGCCGACCTCCCGCTCGCCGGTCTGACCGTGGCGGTGAAGAACAACGTCGACGTCGCCGGCCTGGCGACGACGGCGGGATGCCCGACGTACTCGACCGCCCCGGCACGCGCCGACGCGACCGTCGTCGCACGGTTGCGGGCCGCCGGTTCGGTGGTGATCGGCGCGACCAACCTGGACCAGTTCGCCACCGGCCTGGTGGGGACGCGCAGCCCGCATGGGGCGGTGCGGGACGCCAGACGTGCCGAGTTCATCTCGGGTGGCTCGAGTTCCGGATCTGCCGTCGCGGTCGCGCTCGGTCTGGTCGACCTCGCGGTCGGAACCGACACGGCCGGATCCGGACGGGTGCCCGCGGCGTTGCAGGGCATCGTCGGCATCAAGCCCACGTTCGGCCTGGTCCCCGTGGACGGGGTGGTCCCGGCGTGCCGGTCGTATGACTGCCTGACGGTCTTCGCACGTGACCTCGACACTGCCGACGCGGCGATGGGGGTGATGGCCGCGGGCAGCGCGCTTCCACCGGATGCCCCGCTGGCGGCGCCCGAGGCGCCGCTGGTGGCGGTCCCGCGCGAGCTCCCGGGGCTGTCCGACGAGTGGCGGTCGGCGTTTCGTGCCGCCCGCACCCGCCTCGAAGAACGGGGGGCGACGCTGCGGGAGATCGACATGGCCCCGTTCCTGGAGGCTGCGGGCCTGTTGTACGGCGGCGGCCTGGTGGCGGAGCGGCACGACGCCGTTGGCGCGTTCGTCGACGCGCACCCGGCCGATGTCGATCCGGTCGTGGGGCCGATCATCTCGGCGGCGGGGCGAGTGCCCGCGACGCATCTGCTCCGGGATCGCCGACGGCTCGCGGAGCTGACCGGGGAAGCACTGGGCGAGCTCGGTGCGTGCGACGCGATGTTGATCCCGACCACCACCGGCCATCCGAGGATCACCGACGTTGCGGCCGATCCGCTCGGCGTGAATTCCCGGCTCGGGACGTACACGAACTTCTGCAACCTGATGGATCTGTGTGCGGTCGCGGTTCCCAGTGGCACCGCCGGGGACGACCAGTTCGGGGTGTCGGTCATCGCCAGAGGCGGGAGCGACGCCGTCGCCATCGACGTGGCACGTCTCGTCACGTCACCGACGCCGTCGGTGGCACGACCAGGGGCCGCCTCGCTTCAGAAGCGAAACAGGCAGGCGCCGTGGCCGGTTCGCGCGGGCGCGGATGCCACGCCGCTGCTGGTGGTGGGCGCCCACCTGCGGGGCCAGCCGCTGGCCTTCCAGCTGGAGCAGCGGGGCGCGCGGTGGGTCGGTCCCGCGGCCACCGCGCCGCTCTACCGGTTGGCCCGCCTGGACACCACGCCGCCGAAACCCGGACTGGTCCGCGTGGGCGCTGCCGACGGCGTCGCCATCGGCGGTGAGGTGTGGCTGGTGGGGACGGCGATGCTCGGCGACTTCCTGGCGGCGTTGCCGGCTCCGATGGCATTGGGGCGGGTCCTGCTGTCCGACGGGACCGAGGTCGTCGGCTTCGCCTGCGCCCTGGACGCCTGGCAGTCGGGGGAGGACATCTCCCGGCACGGGGACTGGCCCACCTACCTCGGGTATGTCGAGTCCGAGTCCTCGGACCCGACGCCGGTGTAGCGCCGGACTTCTTGCCTGGTCCGGTCACCGAGGGCCGGCGTCTCGCTGTCGGGGATGCCGAGCACCCGCATGCAGGCGTCGGCGACGTGCATCGGCAGCGTGGCTCGGCGGGGGCCCGACGGCACCGACCACATGTTGACCAGCGACTCGACCAGGCGGAATGGCAGATCGGCGGCCGCCCCGTCGACACCGGTCTGGACGAGGACCGCCTGGCTCAGCGCCAGGTAGTGCAGTCGCAGGCGTTCGCGGTCGGACCAGAACGGTTCCAGACCGGCGTCGCGGAGTTCTGGCAGCAGGTACAGCGCGCCGAGGTTCCATCGGCCGGTCAGCAATTGCGCACCGTCGAATGCCGCGAGGGCGTGCAGATGCTCGGCCGCCGTCAGCGCTGGTTCGGCACCGAGCAAGTTGGGGATGAACGACAGTGTGGGGCTGACTGTTTGGCTCAACAGGGCGCAGAGGATGTCGTCCTTGGTCTTGAAGTAGTGATACAGCGACGCCTGGCGGATGCCGACCGACTCCGCGATGGACCTGGTGGAGGTGCGCGAGTAGCCGAGGGTGGTGAACAACTCGCCGGCGGCGTCCAGGATCTCGTCACGTGCGGTGACGCCGGGGCGCCGCTGGTCGTGGTGGCGGGGTCGTCCGGCCCGAGCGAGCGACATGACCCCATCGTGGACCATGCCGGCCGGAAAGTGGTCATGTCCGCCCGTATCTGTCACACGACAGAAACGCGCGACACGCATCGGTTACGTAAGCCGTCATTTGGTTACGCCAGCGTCACCCATCGAGGCGGTGAGGCCGGAAAACTGTCAACTGACAGGCCAATCGCACACCGACGTGCCCGGCCCTGCACATCCCGACACATTCCAGGAGCGTTCCGATGGGCATCGGTGTTTCAGAAGACGCTGCCGTTTCCCAACACACGGCCCCCTCCGACGCCGACGCAGCGGCGCCGATCGCCTCGGCGCCGACCGACGACGACGCGGTCGCGGCCGTGAACGACCTGCATGTGACGTTCCGGCGCAACGGCCACGACGTGCATGCCCTGCGCGGGGTGTCGCTGTCGATCGCCCGGGGTGAGATCCTGGGCTTGGTCGGCGAATCCGGTTCCGGCAAGAGCGTCCTCGGCTTCAGTCTGCTGGGTCTGCTGCCCGCGCACACCCGGGTCGACGGCACGGTGCTGGTGGCGGGCTCCGACATGGTCAACGGCGAGGCGAAGGCGCTGCGACGCGTCCGCCGCCTCGACCTGGGCGCGGTGTTCCAGGATCCGATGACCTCGCTCAACCCGACCATGCGGATCGGCAGGCAGGTCGCCGAGGCGGCGGGCAGCGCGGCCGACGCACTCCGGCTGCTCACCGCGGTCGGCATCCCCGACCCCAAGCGGCGGATGCGAGCCTTCCCCCACGAATTGTCCGGCGGGCTGCGGCAGCGGGTGATGATCGCCATCGCCATCGCAGGCGATCCCGACCTCATCGTCGCCGACGAACCCACGACGGCGCTCGACGTCACCGTGCAGGCCCAGGTGCTGCGGCTGCTGGGCCGCCTTCGAGACGAGATCGGCTGCAGCATCGTGTTCATCACCCACGATCTCGGCGTCGCCGCGCAGATCTCCGATCGCATCGCGGTGCTCTACGCGGGCCGGATCGCCGAAGTGGGGCCGACGGCGTCGGTCCTCGGCTCGCCCGCCCACCCGTACACCCACGGGCTGCTGCGTTCTCGGCTCACCCTGCACACGGCGCGCGACCGCAAGCTGGCGGCGCTCGCCGGGTCGGTGCCCAGCGCGGTGTCGCCGCTGCCGGGTTGTGCGTTCGTCCCGCGGTGCGCAGCGGCGGGACCCGACTGCGGGGCGGCGCCGCCCGAGCCGATCGCGATCACCACCGACCGGACCAGCGCGTGCATCGTGGCGCCCGACGAGGTCGTGCGCCGACTCGGTGTGGCGGGGCCGGACCACGGCCTCCCCGGCACCGGGGAGACCTTTCCGGCGGCCGCCGCCGAGGAAGACTCCACGCCGCCCTCGGTGGTCCTTCGCGACGTCACCAAGACCTTCACGCTCGCCAAGCGCTGGTTGGACCGGTCGGCCGGACACGGCAAACTCCATGCCCTGCGCGGCGTTTCGCTGCGCGTCGGCCACGGTGAATCGGTCGCGCTGGTGGGCGAGAGCGGTTCGGGAAAGTCGACGCTGCTCCGCACCATCGCCGGCCTGGAGAAGGCGACCTCCGGCGCGGTGGAACTCGTCGCCGGCCAGCGGCCCCAGATGGTGTTCCAGGATGCCGGCGCCTCGCTGACGCCGTGGTTGTCGGTGGGCGAGCTCATCAACGAGCGGCTGCGCAGCACCGCAATGTCGCGCGCCCAGCGACGCGAGGCCGTCGCGGAGGTGCTGACGCGAGTGGGACTGCCCGCGGACGTGGCCAAGTCACGCGCCGCGCAACTGTCGGGCGGACAACGCCAGCGAGTCTCGCTGGCCCGGGCCACCGTCGTGCCACCGTCGGTGCTGCTCTGCGACGAACCCACCAGTGCGCTGGACGTCTCGCTGGCCGCTTCGGTGCTCAACCTGATCGGTGAGCTGCGCCGCAGTCTCGACATGTCGGTCGTCTTCGTGACCCACGACCTGTCGGTGGCCCGCGTGGTCGCCGACCGGGTCGCGGTGATGTACCTGGGCCGCATCGTCGAGATCGGCCCGGCCGAGCAGATCATCGCCGATCCGGCACACCCGTACACCCAGGCCCTCGTCGACTCGATACCCGACCTCGGTCGTGACATCGCGCCGCTGCCTGGCGAACCCGCGAGCCCGCTCTCGCCGCCGGCGGGGTGCGCATTCCATCCGCGCTGCGCAATCGCCGTCGACGCCTGCGCCGGCACCGAACTGGACGTCCGCCTGGAGGGACGGCCCGGACATCCGCACCAAGTGGCGTGCATCGAGAGGCGGGCCGGCTGATGGCGATTGCGGTGACCGCTCCGTCACTGGTGCGCGGGCGTGGCCGACGGATGTTGTCGCTGCCGCAGTCGCGGTCGGTTGCGCTCAACTGGCTCGGGTTCTCGATGATCTTCGTGGTGACGGCGATCGCGATCGCCGTGCCACTGCTGGCCCCGCACGACCCGCTGCTCCCCGTCGGCCTGCCGCTGCAGGCGCCGGGGAAGAGCGGCTTTCTGCTCGGCAGTGACAGCGTCGGCCGCGACATCCTGTCGCGGGTCCTGTTCGGCGTGCGCTCGAGCTGGTTCGCGGCACTGGTGGTGGTCGCCATCGGCCTCCTGTTCGGTGGCCTCGTCGGCCTCGTCGCAGGTGCGACGGGCGGCTGGGTGGACTCGGTGCTGATGCGCATCACCGACGGGTTCCTGTCCCTGCCCGCGCCGGTGCTGGCCATCGCCGTGGTGGCCGCGCTCGGTCCCGGCTTCGTGCACACCCTGATCGCGGTGTCGATCGTCTGGTGGCCCTTCTACGCCCGGCTGGTGCGTGGCGAGGTAGCCCGGCTCGCGGCCCGGCCACACGTCGAGGCGGCAAAACTGGCCGGCGTCAGCCGATTTCGGCTCGCGGGACGCCACCTTCTGCCTGGCGCCGTGCCCAACGCGCTGGTGGCCGCGAGCCTCGACGTCGGCACCCTCATCCTGACGTTGGCGGCGCTGTCGTTCCTCGGCCTCGGGCAGTCGGCCCCGGCGGCGGAGTTGGGTGCCGACTCGGCCCGCAACCTGAGCTACTTCCTGCAGCAGTGGTGGATTCCGGTGATGCCCGGTCTGGGCGTGCTGGTGCTGGCGCTGATCGGGAACGTCGCGGGGGACAGCTTGCGCAACCTGATGAAGACGAAGTGAAGAGCGAGGCGCGATGAAGACCTATGTGGCGTCCAGGCTGGGCGCGATGATTGCCATCCTGGTCGCCTTGACCGCGGTGATGTTCCTCCTGCAACACATCTCGCCGATGGATCCGGTCAAGGCGCAGCTCGGCGCGCAGGCCTCGGCCGAGGCCGTGGCGGCCCGGCGGGAGGCGCTCGGACTGAACCAGCCGGTGCTGGTGCAGTTCTGGCACTACCTGACGGGCGCCGTCACCGGCGACCTGGGCACCTCGTTCCGCACCCGGCACGGCGTGGCGTCCGATCTCGCCGACTTCTTTCCGGCCACGTTGGAGCTCGCGCTCTACGGTCTGATGATCGCCCTGGTGCTGGCCGCGCTGCTGGCGTTCAGCACGACGCTGAAGTGGCGGGGCGCGGGCGCGCTCCGGGCGATCCTGTTCGCCGGTTCGTCGGCGCCGATGTTCCTGCTCGGCATCCTCGGCCTGATCGTCTTCTATCAACGGCTCGGGTGGGTACCGGCGAACGGCCGCACCGGCATCGCGAATCCACCGACGGGTCCGACGGGGCTGCTGACCGTGGACGGGCTGCTGGCCGGGCGCTTCGACGTCGTGGGCGATGCCCTGCACCATCTCGTCCTGCCCGCCCTGGTGATCGCAATCGGGCCGGCCGTCGCGATCGGTCGGGTACTGCGCAGCAGCCTGCTCGGGGACATCGACAGCGACTACGCGCGAACGGCACGCGCCAAGGGACTCTCGGAGGGCCGGATCCTGGCCCACCACGTCCTGCGCAACTCCGTCGGCTCCGCGCTGTCGATGACGGGTTTGCAAGTGGGGCTGATGTTCTCCGGCGTACTGGTGGTGGAACAGGTGTTCGGCTGGCCGGGGATCGGGCAGTACATCGCGCAGTCCATCCCGGTCGCCGACTTCCCGGCCATCGCAGGCGTCACGCTGATGCTCGGGGCGCTCTACGTCTTCATCAACATGGCCGTGGACTTACTGCAGGCCGGCGCGGACCCGCGCATCGCGACAACAGGAGGTTAGGTGCCGAAACAGCCACTCATCGTGGGTAATCCGGTGTTCGTCGTCGTCGACATGCAAGAGGGCGGCGGCATGTCGGCCGACGAGGCGGGCATTCCGGTGATGCCCGGGCACGCCGCACGGGTAGCACGCGCCGAACGACTGCTGGCCGCTGCGCGCGCCGCCGGTGTGCCGGTGGTGTTCTTCCAGGAGGTGCACAGGGCGAGCGGCGTCGACTTCGGCCGCGAACTCGACGGCACCGAGGGCGTGCACTGCCTCGAGGGCCGACCCGGCACCGACCTCGAGCCGACGCTACGGCCGAATCTCGGGGGACCGCACCCGGAATTCCACCTCGTGAAGCGCCGCTACTCCGGCTTCATCGGCACGGAATTCGACATCGTGCTCCGCGGTCTCAAGGCGTCGACGCTGATCCTGATCGGCGGACTCACCGACGTGTGCGTGCACTACACCTTCGCCGACGCGCATCAGCGCGACTACTACGTGCGCGTGGTCACCGATTGCGTCGGTGGCTCCTCGCAGTACCGCCACGATGCGGCGCTGGACGCCATGGAGTACCTGCAGACCGGCGCACTGCGCACCACCGACGACGTTCTCGAAGCCTTCGGGGCACTCACATCCACCTCCATACTCGAGGGAGTATCAGCATGACCAGGCGATATCGCGTCATCTCGGCCCTGGCCGCGGCAGCAGTGCTGGCCCTGAGCGGCTGCGGCGGCTCCAACTCCGGCAGCAGCACCCCGAATGCCGCGCCGACCGACAAGGTGCTGCACCTGTCCTTCCTGCAAGACCCCGGCCAGCCGCCGGACCCCGACGTGTTCTACGCGGCGCAGGGCCTGCTGCTGACCACCAACACCTACGAAGGTCTGCTGCAGTATCAGGCGAACACCGAGAAGGCCGTGCTCGAACCGCTGTTGGCCACCGCGTGGACGGCGTCGCCCGACAACAAGGTGTTCACCTTCACGCTGCGTCAAGGCGTCAAGTTCCACGACGGCACGCCGTTCACCTCGGCTGCGGTCAAGGCATCCTTCGACCGGCGGCTCGCCGTCAACCAGGGTCCGGCGTACATGGTCAAGGACGTGGACTCGGTGACGACCCAGGGCGACTACGGCGTGACCATCACCCTGAAGGCGCCGAACTCGGCGTTCCTCGACTACCTCGCCTGCCCCTACGGCCCACGGATGCTCAGCCCCGAGGGCATGAAGAAGAACGCGGGCACCGACAACGCGCAGGGCTATCTCACCAACCACGACCTGGGCACCGGGCCGTTCACGCTGACCGACGCCGAGGTCGGATCGAAGTACGAGCTCGCCGCCTTTGGTGACTATTGGGGACCCAAGCCGTACTTTCAGAAGGTGGAGATCCCGGTGATCACCGATGTCTCGGCCCAGCAGTTGCAGTTCAACAACGGCCAGGTCGCGGCGATCCTGCACGACCTGCCGTCCTCGGCGGTCCAGTCGTACCTGGACAACAAGTCCTTCTCGAACTACACGCTGCCGACGATGATGTCGAACTACCTGTACGTCAACCCGCACAAGGGGATGATGACCGATCCCAAGAACCGGATGGCCGTGTTGCAGGCCATCGACGTCGACCAGTTGGTCAAGCAGACCTACTTCGGCCGCGGTCAGGCCGCCCCGCAGATTTACCCACCCAACGTGATGGAGCCGCAGTTCGCGAAACAGTCCGTGCCGCATGACCCTTCGGTGCTCACCGGACTCTCCGGCGGCCTGCCCGCCGATCAGAAGGCGATCACGATCGGATACGACTCGAGCAATCCCGACAACCAGTTGGTGAGCAACCTCCTGCAGACGCAACTCGCCGCGGCGGGCCTGACGGCCAAGGTGCAGGCGTACCCGACCTCGGAGATCTACGGCTGGATCGGCACCGACGGGCAGTCGGCGCCCGACATCTTCACCGCCACGGCGTGGCCGGACGCCCCGTCGCCCTACACCTGGGGTCACATCTCGTGGGATGGCGACGGCGGCCTGAACTACCTCGGTTGCTCGGCGCCGCCGGTCACCGGAGCGCTGGCGAAGGGCCTGCCCACCGGTTCCTCCGACGACTTCTCGCAGGCGGGTCTCGAGGCCGTGAAGACCGGCTGCTGGCTCAACATCGCCGACGTCAACGACTTCATGGTCGCGCAACCCTGGCTCAAGGGTGTCGAGCAGGCGCACGTCGTGACGAACCCGAACTCGTTGCGGCTCGCCGCGTTGTCGGTGGGCTGATGGTCGGCTTGGTCGGGAAGAGCGGAGTCCGCCGGATCATCCTGCTGACGCTGGGTTGGGAGGAACTGCCGAAGTCGGTGTCCGTGTACGGGGCACCACCCGAGGAACGGCTGCGCGAACCGGTGCCCGGCGTGCTGCTGCAGACCGACGGCGGCTGGGTGCTGCTCGACACCGGGTTCAACACCGCCCTGGTGCGGGACCCGGCGCTGTACCGGCGGTTCTTCCCGACCGTCGAATACCGACCCGTGCTGCCGGGTCCCGGCGAGCCGATCGAGCAACGCCTGGCCGAGGTCGGCGTCGACTTCGACGACATCCACACCGTCGCGGTCAGCCATCTGCACCACGACCACGCCGGTGGCTTGAAGCTGTTCGCCGGGAAGGTTCCGGTGCACGCCCAGCGGCGCGAACTGGAGTACGGGCTGGCGAACCACCCGCAGCCGGAGAAGAACGCGATCGTCCGGGTGGACTTCGACGATCCGAACATCGAGTGGCTGCTCGCCGACGGGGAGGCCGAGATCGCCCCGGGGATCACGGCGGTACCGACATACGGGCACACGCCCGGCCATCAGAGCTTCGTGGTGGACCTCGACGAGTCGGTGTGTGGCTCCGGGTTGCCGACGGGATTCGTGTTCGCCTTCGACGCGGCCGACCTCACCGAGAACATCGAGCACGAGCTGGCGATCGGCGGCTACATCGACGTCGAACCCGAGGAGACCGTCGAACCGATTCGCCGGCTCAAGAAGTTGGCGTCGGACAAGGGTTATTCGCTGATACCAGGCCATGATCCGCACGTGTGGCCGCAACTGACCCAGCACTTCCACGACCGGTTCGGACCGGTGTCGCCGTCGACGTGACCCACCCCACGATCGCCTCCTGTGCCGGTCTGTGGCGGCGCACCCTACTGATCGATGCCGACGGAACCCCCGACGCCGCCACCGGCGTCCGGTGGCTCCAGGGCATCACGGCCTACGTCGACTCGAGGGGCTTCGCCGGGCGCCTCCGTCAACGCGGCGACGTCTTCGAGTGGCATCGCGACGTCGATCTCGAACCACCCGGCGCGTTCCCGGACGCCGGGCGGATGCACTGGGACGGCGAGGTTCTCGTCGAGTCCGGGGTGCACGAGGCATACGTCGAGCACTGGGTGCGCGACGAGGTCGGAGCCGGGACCGCCGGTGCGGCCTTCCTGCGCGCGCCCGACGGAGGTGAAGGGCTGTTGCTGCGCGTCGCAGGCCACTTCGGCTGGGCAGGCAGGTCGGTGGTGGCGATCGGTTCGCTCGGCGGACCCGAGTGGGATGCCCTCGCCATCACCATGACCGACGACCACGTACAGGCCAACGGTGTGCCCTGGAGTATCCAATCACGCGAAGGGGATGTGAACTGGTGAGCAGCGCAACGTCTTTCACCTCGATACCGATCGTCGACATCGGTGGGCTCCGGTCCGCCGATCCGGTCGAACGCACGCGGGTGGCCGCCGACATCGGCAGGGCCGCTCGCGAGGTCGGCTTCCTGTACGTCAGCGGTTCCGGCATCGACGAGTCGATCTTCGACCGCATGCTGGTGGCCACCAAGGAGTTCTTCGCGCTGCCGCTGGAGCAGAAGATGCGCAGCTACATCGGTCTGTCGCGCTGCCACCGCGGTTACGTACCGGTGGGCGAGGAGGGGGTGGAGAACGGCGTCCCCGACCTCAAGGAGGCCTTCGACACTGCGCTCGACCTGCCCGCCGACGATCCCGACCACGTGGCGGGCAACCCGATGCTCGGCCCCAACACCTGGCCCGACCTACCCGGCTTCGCCGAGGCCGTGACCGACTACTACGACGCGGTGCTCGAGGTGGGGCATCGGCTGCTGCGGGCCTTCGCGGTCGCGCTCGACGAGGATCCCGAGGTGTTCTCCCGCCACGCCACCAAGACGCCGAGCCAGTTGCGGCTCGTCCACTACCCGTACAACCCAGACGCCGTCGACGGCCAGGGTATCGGCGCCCACACCGACTACGAGTGCTTCACCCTGCTGAAGCCGACCGCGCCCGGACTCGAGGTGCTCAACGGTGCGGGCCAGTGGATCGACGTGCCGCCGGTGCCGGGCACCTTCGTGGTGAACATCGGTGACCTGCTGGAGCTGTGGACCAACGGCGCGTTCGTCGCCACCAGCCACCGCGTCCGCAGGGTCGCCGAGGAGCGCTATTCGTTTCCGCTGTTCTTCAACGTCGACTACGACACCGAGGTCGCACCGCTGCCTCGGTTCGCCTCGGCCGGCGCCAGGAGGCGTCCGACACTGCGGGCCGGAGAACACCTCTTCGCGCAGACCGCCCAGAGCTTCGCGTATCTGCGCCGCCGCCTGGACAGCGGTGAGCTGGTCCTTCCCGACGGATCGTTGGAGCTCAACCAGTTCGGCCAGCAGGCGCTGCAAGGCGCCGGCGGGTAGCCCGCACTCAGTTGATCGGCGCGTTGAGCACGCGCAGATCGTCGAGGATTCCCCTGGCCGCGACGATGCCCCGACCCGACTGCCACACTTCGTCGTTCACGATGAACACGCGATTGTCCCGGGTCGCCGACAGCTTCTTCCAGGCGTCGCTCTCGAGCACCTCCGAGGCGCGTTCCTTGGCCGCGGGCGAGTCGAAGGACAGATAGACGATGTCACCGTCGGCCGCGGAGAAGTCCGTCGACCTGGACACCTCGGACGTGCTCACCTCGACGTACGGCTTGTCCTTGAACCGTTGCGTCGCGGGGCGATCCACGCCGACGGCGCCGAGCACGCTGGCCGGGAAGGCGTCGGTGCCGTAGATCCTCAGCGTGTTCTCGGTGAGCTGCACCACCGATGCCTGGAAGTGCGTGGCATCGTCGGCGGCACCGGTCCTGTCGGCCGCCTGCTCGAACCCGTCGACCAGCGCATTGGCGGCCTCGGCGCGACCGGTGGCCGCCCCGACGGTCCGCAGGGTGTCCTGCCACGCCGGACCGGGGGCCCCGGTGAACACGGTCGGTGCGACCGCCGACAGCGCGGGGAAGGCGCCCGGGGTCAGCGGTTGAGAACCGAGGATGAGGTCGGGAGCGGCGGCCTTGATCTTCGCGACGTCGGGTGCCGTGCGGGTGCCCGCGGGCGCGAGGTCGTGCACGACCGTGCCGAGGTAGGACGGCTGAGTCGTCGAGCCGTCCGCCAGGGCGGCTGCGACGATGCGGGACTGCAGCCCCAGCGCGCACAGCGCGTCGAGCTGGTCACCGGACAACACCACGATGCGTTGGGGGTCGGCAGTCACCTCGGTACTGCCTGCTGCGTGGCGGACTTCGCGCATCGGGGGGCCGTCGTCGAGCGGCGCGGGTTCGGGGGCGCAGGACTCGTCGGGCCTGCGCTGGTTGCCGAGCACCCCTGCCCCGGCGATCCGCGTGGTGCTGGTCACCACCGACCTGGCCGCTCCGGAGGTGCTCGTCGCATCGGTCGAGCCGCCGCAGCCGGTGGCGAGGGTGACGACCAGGGCGATCGTCACGGCCGTCGCCGAGGCGATGGGGCCCATTCCCGAGCGCGGCGACGACACGCCGCCGACGGTACCAACCTCGGCGGGCGAAACGCCGCCGTGGCGGCACGTAGGCGTGGTCACGCCCTGGTCAGCCGTCGTGAGGCGGGAGGTGCCCGCGAAATACGACGGTTTGTAGGACCCCTGGCGCCGCATGGCTCGTGGAGGGATAAGATTCAGGGCGAGCCCGCGGGCCCGTCCCGTCGAACTTTTGGAGGACCTGTTGGTAGCCGAAGCGCCCCCAATCGGAGATCTCGAGGCACGCCGCCCGTTCCCGCAGCGGATGGGCCCCAAGGGCAACCTGATCTACAAGCTGGTGACCACCACCGATCACAAGCTGATCGGCATCATGTACTGCGTCGCCTGCTTCGTCTTCTTCTTCATCGGCGGACTGATGGCGCTGTTCATGCGCGCCGAGCTGGCCCTGCCGGGTCTGCAGTTCCTGAGCAACGAGCAGTACAACCAGCTGTTCACCATGCACGGCACGGTGATGCTGCTGTTCTACGCCACCCCGATCGTGTTCGGCTTCGCCAATCTGGTGCTGCCACTGCAGATCGGCGCGCCGGACGTCGCGTTCCCGCGGCTCAACGCCTTTTCGTTCTGGCTGTTCCTCTTCGGCGCCTCGATCGCCCTTGCCGGATTCATCACGCCCGGCGGAGCCGCCGACTTCGGCTGGACCGCGTACTCGCCGCTGACCGACGCCATTCACTCGCCCGGCGCGGGTGGCGACCTCTGGATCATGGGCCTGGCCGTCGGTGGTCTCGGCACGATCCTCGGTGGGGTGAACATGGTCACCACCGTGGTGTGCATGCGGGCGCCCGGCATGACGATGTTCCGGATGCCGATCTTCACCTGGAACATCCTGGTGACGTCGATCCTGGTGCTGCTGGCGTTCCCGCTGCTCACCGCGGCGCTGTTCGGCCTGGCCGCCGACCGCCACCTGGGTGCGCACATCTATGACCCGGCCAACGGCGGGGTGTTGCTGTGGCAGCACCTGTTCTGGTTCTTCGGGCACCCCGAGGTGTACATCATCGCGCTGCCGTTCTTCGGCATCGTCACCGAGATCTTCCCGGTGTTCAGCCGCAAGCCGATCTTCGGCTACACCACGTTGATCTACGCGACGATCTCCATCGCCGCGCTGTCGGTCGCGGTGTGGGCGCACCACATGTATGCCACCGGAGCGGTCCTGCTGCCGTTCTTCAGCTTCATGACGTTCCTGATCGCGGTGCCGACGGGCATCAAGTTCTTCAACTGGGTCGGCACGATGTGGAAGGGCCAGTTGACCTTCGAGACGCCGATGTTGTTCTCGGTCGGGTTCCTGGTGACGTTCCTGCTCGGCGGCCTGTCCGGCGTGCTGCTGGCCAGCCCGCCGATCGACTTCCACGTCACCGACAGCTACTTCGTCATCGCGCACTTCCACTACGTGCTCTTCGGCACGATCGTGTTCGCGACGTACGCGGGCATCTACTTCTGGTTCCCGAAGATGACGGGCCGGCTGCTCGACGAGCGACTCGGCAAGCTGCACTTCTGGCTGACGTTCATCGGCTTCCACACCACGTTCCTGGTCCAGCACTGGCTCGGCGACGAGGGCATGCCCCGCCGGTACGCCGACTACCTGCCGAGCGACGGCTTCACCACGCTCAACATCGTGTCGACGATCGGCGCGTTCATCCTCGGTGTCTCGACGATTCCGTTCGTGTGGAACGTGTTCAAGAGTTGGCGCTACGGCGAGCCGGTCGTGGTGGACGATCCGTGGGGTTACGGCAACTCACTGGAGTGGGCGACGAGTTGCCCGCCGCCGCGGCACAACTTCACCGAGCTGCCCCGGATCCGTTCGGAGCGACCGGCATTCGAGCTGCACTACCCGCACATGGTCGACCGGATGCGGGCGGAGGCCCACGTGGGGCGGGCGCACGGCCCGTCCGACGGTGACGTCACCAGAATCGACGACGTAGAAGTCCGTAGCTGACCGGTCCGTGCCCTCCGGAGTGGACAGGTCACGGGTGTCGGTGGTGTCTGACGACTCGGCGCGCAAGCGCTCGTCGATCCTGATCACCGTGTCGGGAGTCGACCAGCCGGGTGTCACGTCGGCGCTGTTCGAGGTACTCGCCCGGCACGAGGTCGAGTTGCTCAACGTCGAACAGGTCGTGGTGCGTGGCCGGTTGACCCTTGCGGTACTGGTGGCGGGACCCGGCGACGTCGCGGGAGGCCGACTCCGCGACGAGGTCACCGAGGCGATCCACGGTGTCGGTCTCGACGTCACCGTCGAACGTTCCGACGACATGCCGGTCCTGCGGGAGCCGTCCACCCACACGATCATGGTGCTGGGCCGTCCCATCACCGCCGACGCCTTCGGGGTGGTGGCGAGTGAGGTGGCGGCGCTCGGGGTGAACATCGACACCATCCGCGGGGTCTCCGATTATCCCGTCACGGGGCTGGAACTCCGCGTGTCCGTCCCGAGCGGATCGGCCTACGGTCACCTGCAGGCGGCCCTGGCCCGGGTGGCGGTCGCCGAGAGCGTCGACATCGCGCTGGAGGACTACAGCCTGACGCGACGGGCCAAGCGCCTGATCGTCTTCGACGTGGACTCCACCCTCATCCAGGGCGAGGTGATCGAGATGCTCGCGGCCCGGGTGGGAGCGGAGGCCGCGGTCGCCGAGGTGACCGAGGCCGCGATGCGTGGTGAGCTCGACTTCGCCGAGTCGCTGCACCGCAGGGTTGCGACGCTGGCCGGACTGTCCGCCGAGGTGCTCGACGACGTCGCCGACCAGATCGAGCTGACGCCCGGTGCGCGGACCACCATTCGCACCCTGCGTCGGCTCGGCTACCACTGCGGTGTCGTCTCGGGCGGCTTTCGTCAGGTCATCGAACCGCTGGCACACGAACTGATGATGGACTTCGTGGCCGCCAACGAATTGGAGATCGTCAACGGCAAGCTGACCGGCCGGGTGATCGGCAACGTCATCGATCGCCCGGGAAAGGCGAAGGCGCTGAGGGACTTCGCCCAACAGGCCGGTGTCCCGATGGAGCAGACCGTCGCCGTCGGCGACGGCGCCAACGACATCGACATGCTCGCCGCCGCCGGACTGGGGGTGGCGTTCAACGCCAAGCCGGCGCTTCGCGAGGTCGCGGATGCGTCCCTGAGCCATCCCTACCTCGACACCGTGCTGTTCCTGCTCGGCGTCACGCGCGGCGAGATCGAAGCCGCCGACGCCGTCGACGGGACGCTGCGCCGCGTCGAGATCGCCGACGTCTAGGGTGTGGTGACCCGGACCGGTGGTGTCAGACCACGACGGCGCTGACGTCGACGGCCGAGGCCCCCGCGCCGGTGATACCGCGCCACGCCCGCGCGAGCAGTTCGATCGCCTCGGTCAGTTGCTCGTCGGGCAGGGTGTACGGCACGCGGATGAACCTCTCCAGCGTGCCGTCCACGCCGAACCGCGGGCCCGGTGGAATGTCGAGGCCCATCCGCGACGCCGCTGCCGAGAGTGCAGAGCTCATCGGCGCGGGCAGCCGCACCCACAGCGACATCCCGCCTTTGCCGGGGTTGGGCTGCCAGTCGGGGAGATGCTCTGCGAGCAACCTCAGGAGCAGTGCCCGGCGGGCCCGCAGGGTCTCGCGCCGCTCGGGCAGCAGGTCGTCGGCACCGACGAGGAGCCTCGCGGCGGCCAGTTGTTCGACGATCGGCGTCCCCATGTCGATGGCTGGTCGGACCGCGCCGATCGTCGTCAGCACGCTGCGCTCGGCGCGGATCCAGCCGATCCGCAGACCACCCCAGCAGGACTTCGACATGGATCCGACGGTCATCACCAGATCGCGCCTGCCGGTCACCGACGCCGCGAAGGGAGGTGGCACCGGCTCGTCGAGCCACATGTCGGTGATCGACTCGTCGATGATGGTGCGGGTGCGGGTTTCGGCGATGGTCTGCGCCAGCCGCCGTCGGCCGGCGGGGGGCAGCGTCATGCCGGTCGGGTTGTGATTGTCCGGAATGAGGTACGCCAGGCTCGGCGACAGCTGACGTATTGCGGCGTCGACGGCGTCCAGTTCCCACCCGTCGGATGTCATCGCGACCGGAACCGGCCGGATGCCCTGGGCCGCCATCGCCGCAAGGGCACCGTGGTAGGTCGGCTGCTCGACCAGCACGCGGTCACCGCCCTGGGTGTAGGTCGCCAGGATGAGGCCGATCGCGTGCAGCGCGCCGGTGGTCACCACGATCTGCTCGGGTTCGGTGGGAAGGCCACGCGCACAATACCGTTGGGCAATGGCGTCACGCAGCGGCGCCACCCCGACCATCTCGATGCCGATGTCGTGGAGGTAGGGCACCAGGTCGCCGGCGGCCTCGGCGAACGCTCGGGAGACGGCGCTGGCAGGTGCCGCCAGGGTCGCGGCCGCCAGGTTGGCCGACGCCGCTGCGCCGGTGATCGGCGCCATCGCGGGCGCGGCGACCGGGAGGGCGGTCGTGCTGCGCGCCCCGCGGCGTCCGTTGAGGTAGCCGTCGTCGCGCATCTGTACGTAGGCAGCGGTGACCGTGGTCCGCGAGACCCGAAGTGCCTCGGCGAGCACCCGCTCGCTGGGCAACGAGGCGCCGACCGGCAGCCTCCCGTCGACGATCAGCATGCGCAGGCCGTCCGCGAGACCCAGGTAGGCCGGACCGCTGGCACTGGACGTGCGCCAATGACCGAGTTCGCGGACGAGTAGGTCCACATCGAGACGCCGTGAGGCCAGTTCGTCCACCATGGCAGCCAGTTTGCACCAACTGGCTCTTGATGACAAGGCCAGTTGCGGTCCAGTATGGGGTCATGACACATCACTGGACCTCCCGGGTGACGCGCACCGCGAGCGCGCTGGGACACGTCTTCCACACCGGGTCGCGCTCGCGCCGTCCGGCCGAGACCGACCCGGACGCCCGCCGGGTCCGCGCCGAACTCGACGCCATCCGCGCACGATTCCCGGACCACTCGTGATCCGGGGGACGAGCCGGGCGGCTGCGCTGCTCCTCGGCCTGATGGGCTACGGCTTCTCGATGGCGGTGATGGTCCGCGCCGGCCTCGGCCTCGATCCGTGGGACGTGTTCCACCAGGGTCTGGCCGGGCGCACGGGAATGACGATCGGCGTCGCATCGGCCGTCGTCGGCGTTGCGGTATTGCTGGCGTGGATCCCGCTGCGCAACCGGCCGGGCATCGGCACGGTGGCCAACGTGATCGTCATCGCCGTCACCGTCGACGCCGCGCTGGCCGTCCTACCCACGCCGACCGGCCTGCCGGTCCGCGTCGCGATGATGCTCGGGGCGGTGCTCCTGAACGCCGTGGCCACCGTGCTCTACATCGGCGCCGGCCTTGGCCCGGGACCGCGGGACGGTCTGATGACCGGTCTGGTGGCGCGGACCGGGCTGTCCGTCCGGCTGGTCCGCACGTCGATCGAGGCCACCGTGCTGGCGGTCGGCTGGCTGCTCGGCGGCACGGTCGGCGTCGGCACCGTGGTGTACGCGCTCGGCATCGGTCCGCTGGTGCAGCTCATCCTGCGGGTCACCCCGAAGCGGTGGCTGGCCGCCAGCGGGTGGGCCTTCGCCGAACCGGCCCTGACTACGATGAGCGAGTGCCCGCCGCCTCCAACGACCGAGACGACCGAGACGACACCGTCGACACCGTCGATCAAGACCTGCTGATCGACTTTGCGCGGATCACGCTGCGCCGCGGCGGCAAGGTCCTCGTCGGGCCCGTCACGTGGGCGGTGGAACTCGACGAGCGCTGGGTGGTGATCGGACCGAACGGCGCGGGGAAGACGTCATTGCTGCGCATCGCCGCGGCAATGGAGCACCCGTCGACCGGCACCGCGTACGTGCTGGGTGAGCGGCTGGGCAAGACCGACATGTCGGAGCTGCGCTCGCGCGTCGGGTTGAGCAGTTCGGCGCTGAGCCAACGCATCCCCGACGACGAGGTGGTGCGTGACCTCGTCGTGTCGGCGGGTTACGCCGTACTCGGACGCTGGCGGGAGAAGTACGAGGACGTCGATTACGAGCAGGCCGTCGACATGCTGGAAAGCCTTGGCGCAGAACATCTTGCGGAACGCACCTATGGCACGTTGTCGGAGGGGGAGCGCAAACGCGTACTGATCGCCCGTTCGCTGATGACCGATCCCGAACTGCTGCTGCTCGACGAGCCCGCGGCGGGGCTCGATCTCGGTGGTCGCGAGGAACTGGTCGCCCGACTGGCCGATCTGGCTGCCGATCCGGACGCTCCCGCCACCGTGTTGGTGACCCACCACGTCGAGGAGATCCCTCAGGGATTCAGCCACTGCCTGCTGCTGTCCGAGGGCAAGGTCGTCGCCTCCGGCCTGCTGACCGACGTGCTCACCTCGGAGAACCTGTCCACGGCCTTCGGCCAGGCGATCGCCCTCGACGTGATCGACGGGCGGTACTTCGCCCGTCGCACCCGTAGCCGCGCTGCCCACCGGAGGGCCAGGTGACCGAACCGGCCCGCGATCCCTTGGTGCCCCGACCGGCCGCCACCGTGATGCTCGTCCGAGACACCCGCGACGGGATCAAGGTGTTCCTGATGCGCCGGCATTCGGCGATGGACTTCGTCGCCGGTGTCATGGTGTTCCCGGGCGGCGGTGTCGACGACCGCGACCGCGGAGCCTTCACCCCCGAACGCTCCGCTCCCACCGCCGGGGACCCGTCGACCGCCTGGTTCGGTCCCGCGCCGACCTGGTGGGCAGAGCGGCTCGGCGTCGACGCCGACCTCGCGGAGGCGCTGGTCTGCGCCGCGGCGCGCGAGACGTTCGAGGAGTCCGGCGTGCTGTTCGCCGGCCCGGTCGGCGATCCCGACGACATCGTCCGGGATGCGTCGGTCTACGGGGAGGCGCGCGCCGCGCTGGCCGACAACTCGCTGTCCTTCGCCGACTTCCTGCGCACCGAGCGCCTGGTGCTCCGGGCGGATCTCCTGCGACCGTGGGCGAACTGGGTCACGCCCAAGGAGGAGCGCACCCGCCGCTACGACACGTACTTCTTCGTCGGGGCGCTGCCCGAGGGCCAGCGCGCCGACGGCGAGAACACCGAGACCGACCGAGCCTTCTGGAGCACGCCCCGGGTCGCTCTCGACGACTTCGCCGAGGGCAGGTCGTTCCTGCTGCCGCCGACGTGGACCCAGCTGGACTCGCTCGACGGGCGCACCGTGGCGGACGTGTTGGCCGTCGAACGCAAGATCGTCGCCATCGAACCTCAGCTGGCCGCCGACGCGGTCACCGGCAACTGGGAGATCGAGTTCTTCGACGGCGAACGCTACAACGCCGCCCGCAAGCGCCGCGCGCCGCAGGGCTATGGGCCCGGAAGCTCCGGTACGTGAACGAGTTCGTCAGTGCGCACGTCAAGGACGGCGTCGGCACACTGCTGATGTCGCGACCACCGACGAATACGCTGACCCGCCAGATGCTCCGGGAGATCCGCGGCACCGCCGCAGAACTGGGCAGTCGCGACGACGCGGCGGCCGTCATCGTCTTCGGTGGGCACGAGATCTTCTCCGCGGGTGACGACGTGCCCGAGTTGTCCACGCTCGACGCCGAGGGGGCCGCCGCGGCGGCCGAGGTCTGTCTGCTGGCGGTCGACGCCATCGCGGGGATTCCGAAGCCGACGGTCGCCGCCGTCACCGGTTATGCGTTGGGCAGCGGCCTGAACCTCGCGCTGGCCGCCGACTGGCGCATCGGTGGGGACAACGCCAAGTGGGGTGCGACACAGATCCAGGACGGACTGACGCCGTCCGAGGGGGCAGCGGAGCGGCTGGCGCGGGCGATCGGCGACAGCAAGGCCAGGGAGCTGGCGTTCAGCGGACGCTTCGTCGGGGCCGAGGAGGCGCTGGTGCTGGGCCTGGTCGACGACCTGGTCGCACCCGACCACGTCTACGACGCCGCGGTGGCGTGGGCGCAGCGCTTTCTGGACGTCCCGGCGCACGTGCTGGCGGCGGCGAAGGCGGCGTTTCGGCCATGAGGTCGTCCGCGACGAGCAGATCGGCCCGATGACCCGCTCGCTCGAACCGTCCCCGGTCCGGCCGATAGGCTGCCGGTCATGACGAGTACCGATCGCGACCCGGACGTCGCCGCCGGGGCGGCTACCCCATCTCGCGTCGCCGCCGGGGCGGCTACCCCATCTCGCGTCGCCGCCAGGGCGGCTCAGGTCCCCAACCCCCACGCCACCGCAGCGCAGGTCGAAGCCGCGCGGCGCGACTCCAAGCTGGCGCAGGTCCTCTACCACGACTGGGAGGCGGAGACCTACGACGACAAGTGGTCCATCTCCTACGACCAGCGCTGCATCGACTACGCCAGGGGTCGTTTCGACGCGATCGTGCCCGACGCGGTGCAACGCGAGCTGCCCTACGATCGCGCGCTCGAGCTCGGCTGCGGCACCGGCTTCTTCCTGCTGAACCTGATCCAGTCGGGAGTCGCGCGCCGCGGCTCGGTGACCGACCTCTCGCCGGGCATGGTGGAGGTGGCCGTCCGCAACGGCAAGGGATTGGGATTGGACGTCGACGGCAGGGTCGCCGACGCCGAGGGCATCCCGTACGACGACGACACCTTCGATCTGGTCGTCGGGCACGCGGTGCTGCACCACATCCCCGACGTCGGGCTGTCGTTGCGGGAGGTCGTGCGCGTGCTGAAGCCCGGTGGCCGGTTCGTCTTCGCGGGCGAGCCGACCACGACCGGCAACGTCTACGCACGCAACCTCTCCACCCTGACCTGGCGGGTGGCTACCAACGTCACGAAGCTTCCGGGGTTGAGCAGCTGGCGACGCCCGCAACGGGAACTCGACGAATCCTCCAGGGCGGCGGCGCTGGAAGCGGTCGTCGACCTTCACACGTTCGAACCGAGTGATCTGGAACGGATGGCCATCAGTGCGGGCGCAGTCGACGTCCGCACCGCGAGTGAGGAATTCACCGCGGCGATGCTGGGCTGGCCGATCCGGACCTTCGAGGCGTCGGTGCCACCGGGACGACTGGGCTGGGGCTGGGCGAAATTCGCGTTCAACAGCTGGATCTCGCTGAGTTGGGTCGACGACAACCTGTGGCGGCGGATCATTCCGAAGGGCTGGTTCTACAACGTCATGGTCACCGGGGTCAAACCCTCCTGAGCGGCTTGACCTTCACCCTGGCCGACGTCGCGTACCTCAGTAGCGACGAGGGCAGGGGTGCGCTGGCCGACGTCGACCGCGCGGCGCTGACCGAGAGTAGTCGAATCGCCGACATCGCTTCGGCGCGTGCGCGTTTCGGTGACCGAGCGGCCATCCTGGTCGAGACGACACTGCTGCGCCGGAGGGCGGCCGCCAAGCTGACCGACGCGTCGGGCTGGTTGTTCACCGGAGAGGCACTGGAGCAGGCCACCGCTGGTGTGGTGGCGGCACACCGTGCCACCCGGCTGGCCGGCAGGATCGTCCACGACGTGACCTGTTCGGTGGGAACGGAACTCGCTGAATTGAGCACCCGCGCCAGCGGTGTCGTCGGCAGTGACGTCGACGAGGTGCGGCTGGCCATGGCCCGGCACAACGTGGCGAGCTCTGGGGCGCGGGTGCTGCTGTGCCGCGCCGATGCATTGGCACCGGTTACGCGGAACGCCACCGTGCTCGCCGATCCGGCACGTCGCAGCGCGGGTCGGCGACGCTTCCACCCCCGTGACTACACGCCCGCCCTCGATCGGCTCCTCGACGTGTACGCCGACCGGGACTTCGTCGTGAAGTGCGCGCCCGGAATCGATTTCGGCGAGATCCGGCGGCTCGGGTTCACGGGTGAGATCGAGGTCACGTCCTCGGCCGGAAGTGTCCGCGAAGCGTGTCTGTGGTCGCCGGATTTGGCTACCGACGGGGTGACGCGGCGCGCGACGGTTCTCGACCGCGCCGAGGAGATCACCGACGCCGAGCCCGACGACTGCCCGGTCAACCCGGCGGGGAGGTGGCTCGTCGACCCGGACGGGGCGGTCATCAGAGCAGGTCTGGTGCGCCATTACGGCGCCCGCCACGGTCTGTGGCAAGTGGACCCGGCGATCGCCTACCTGTCGGGCGACGAATTGCCGGACGGGGTGCGGGGTTTCGAGGTCATCGCCGAGCTCGACTTCACCGAACGCGCTCTGCGGCGCGAAATGTCGACCCGGGACGTCGGTGTGCTGGAGATCCTGGTTCGGGGCGTCGCCGTCGATCCGGACGTCCTGCGGTCCCGCCTGCGATTGCGTGGTTCGCAGCGGCTCTCGGTCGTGATCACCCGCATCGGCACGGGAACGGCGAGCCGGGCGGTCGCCTATGTGTGCCGCCCGACGAGATGAGCCACGGGTAGGGTGGCTCCGGCGGCGCGGTGCCGCACCATCGGTGGAGGTTCTTCGGTAGATGCGCATGTCCTCGCTGGTCGCGGCCGTCTCGGTGACCGCGGTGCTCGGTTGGTCCAGCATCGGGGTCGCGGCCGCCGGGCCGCCGAAGTGCACCGATCTCGGCGGTGTGGTCGACGGTTCCCAGACGTGCCGGATCCAGGATGCAGGGCCGGGGTATTCACTTCGGATCGGCTATCCGGTCGGCTATCCCGACGCGCAACCGGTGTTCGACTACGTCACCGAGACCCGCGACGGCTTCCTCAACGTCGCGAAGATGCCGGATTCGCGCGACATGCCCTACGAACTGGAGACCACGCCCACCGAGTACAGCTCCACCGTTCCGCCGCGCGGCACGCAGTCCGTGGTGTTCGAGACCTACCAGAGTGTCGGTGGTGCGCACCCCACCACGTTCTACAAGTCGTTCAACTGGGATGAGGGTCTCCGCAAGCCCATCACGATCGACACCCTGTTCCGATCGGGCACGGCGCCGTTCCCCGTCATCCTGCCGCTGGTCCAGAGTGAGATCGCGCGGCAGTCGGGCCAGTCCGTGCTGATCGCGCCCGAAATCGGTCTCGACTCGACGAAGTACGAGAACTTCGCGATCACCAACGACTCGCTGATCTTCTTCTTCAGCCAGGGCGACCTGCTGCCCGGCGCCTACGGCGCAATGCAGGTCACGATTCCCCGTGCGCCCGTCGACGCGATGATCGCCTGACGGCGTCAGGCCGGAGCGAAGCCGAAGACCCGGCCGTCGCTCGTCGCGGTCACCACGCGGCGGTCGTGACCGACCGACACCCCGACCGGGTAACCGGTCGCACCCGGCAGCGGATAGCTGTTGAGCGTGTGGCCGTCGGCCGGGTCGAACACCAGAAGCGCCATGCCGTCACCGGCACGGGTGACGGTGTAGGCGGCGGAGGTTCCGGCGACGCTCGACGACGACAGCGGCTCGACCTCGTCCCGGCTCCACGCCACCTTCGCGCGGTCGCCGTCGTCCCTGACGGCCACCAGCTTGGTGTCGGGGCCGCCCCCCGACACGATCAGCCCGTCCGGTGACACCGACGGCGGTGTCTGCGGCTGGAAGTTCAGCGGCACTGACCACTTGGCCTTGCCGTCGGAGGTCTGCAGCGCCCACAGCCGACGGTCGCGGCCGTTGACGTAGACGGTGGCGCCGTCAGCCGAGACGACCGGGCTGGCCAACGGTCCGCCGCCGACCGCCCTGCTGGTCCATTCACGGGACAACTGCGGAGTCTGGTCCGGCCGGTAGCGCAGGCCGACCACCTCGGGACCTCCGGCGTCCGGCTCCCACAGCGTCGTCACCACGATCCCGGTGACCGCCGAGAACGCCGGTGCCGAGGCCACCGGACACCGCGACCGGCCTTGCTGGCAGTCGGCGAGGCCCCGTTGCGAATCCGTCGGGTCGAGGCCCTCCACCAGATCCAGCGGCGATCCGACGACGGTGCCCCGGTGGGCGTCGAAGACGAGGACCTGCCCGAGGTGTGTCATCACCAGAAGCTCGCCGGGGCTCAGCAGGCGCGGCGTCAGCGGCAGCCCGATCACCGGGTTGCGCCACCGAATCCACTGCGTCGGTGGAAAGGACATGATGGCGCCCGGCTGGCCGACGTACAGGTTGTCGAACCCGTCGAACAGCGGGCTCGAGAGACCGCCGCCCTGCCACAACCTGCTGCACCAGCGCTGACGTGCTCTGTTGTCGGTCTCCCACACCATCAGCGAGCATCCGCCGGCGGTCTGGGCGTTGACGGCCAGATAGTCACCCGAGCCCAGCGCCACCTGGGACTCGACGGAACCCTTCACCGAGCGGATCCAGTCCAGGCGAAGCGCTCGCGCGCCGTCGACGGGGGCGTAGCTGCTGTTGCCGGCGTCACCGTACTGTGCCGACCAGCCATCGGCGGCATGGGCCTGCACCCACGAGTCGGTGTTGCCGCAGGCACTCGAGATCATCGTCAGGAGCGCCGCGGCCGCCACGACTGCCACCCGGCGCACGGTCGTTCCTGGAGCTGGCATCGAGTCCCGAGACTATCCCGAGCGTGGCCCCGCGCGAGTGCAGCGGTCCGGGATGTCGGGTGCGGGCCGCGGAGCCCCGTCGACCCGGGCCGCTCGGTTCTGGTGCTCGCGTAGGCTGTCCGGCCATGACCACGATGTGGGGCGCCCCGTTACACCGGCGTTGGCGGGGCTCGCGGCTGCGTGATCCACGGCAAGCCAAGTTCCTCACCAGGGCGTCCGTGAAGTGGGTGATCGCCAACAAGGCGTACTCGCCCTGGTACCTCGTCCGCTATTACCGGTTGCTGAAGTTCAAGCTCGCCAATCCGCACATCATCACGCGGGGGATGGTGTTCCTCGGCAAGGGCGTCGAGATCCAGGCGACACCGGAGCTGTCCACCATGGAGATCGGCCGCTGGGTGCACATCGGTGACAAGAACACCATCCGGTGCCACGAGGGTTCGTTGCGCATCGGCGACAAGGTGGTCCTCGGTCGGGACAACGTGATCAACACCTACCTGGACATCGAGTTGGGCGACTCGGTGTTGATGGCCGACTGGTGCTACGTCTGCGACTTCGACCACAAGATGGACAGCATCGAGTTGCCCATCAAGGACCAGGGCATCGCCAAGGCCCCGGTGCGGATCGGCCCCGACACCTGGGTGGCCACCAAGGTGACCGTGCTGCGGGGAACGTCCGTCGGGCGTGGCTGCGTGCTCGGCGCGCACGCCGTGGTCAAGGGTGAGATCCCCGACTTCTCGATCGCGGTGGGGGCACCGGCGCGGGTGGTCAAGAACCGCAAGCTGGCGTGGGAGACGTCGGCCGCCGAGCGCGCCGAGCTGGCGGCGGCGCTGGCCGACATCGAGCGCAAGAAGGCCTCCCGGTGAGGGAACGTCAGCCCGGCCAGTCGATGCCGAACAGTTCGGCCAACGCGCTCTGACCGCGGTCGGTCACGGTGACGGCCCGTCCTCGGGGGGCGCGCTTCACCCAGCTCGCCGACACGAAGCGATCGAGCACGGCGCGGCCGAGTCCGCCGGACAGATGGTGACTCTGCTCGGTCCAGTCCACGCAGTAGCGGATGAGAGGCCTTGAGCCGGAGGGCAACTCGATGCCCACGTCGGCGAGGTAGTCCCTCCCGAGAGCGGTGAGACGGTAGTCGACGTCGTGGCCGTGGTTGCTCAACGTGTCGTGCTGGTGGCGCTGCGGGTCGTACCGGCCGTCGCCGCCGACGAGCACGCCCCGCGCCAGCAGAGTGCCCATCAGCGCGACGCCGAGCTTGCCGGCGAAGTGGTCGTAGCAGGTGCGGGCCGAGCGCAGCCGAGCGGCACTGGTCCCCTCCCGCAGCGAGCGGACCGGCCGCGGCGGCGCCAGTCGTCCCAGTCGCTCCAGTAGCTCGGCCACCTCGGTGCCGGCAAGGCGGTAGTACCGGTGCCTGCCCTGGCTGTGCACCGTCAACAGTCCGGCCTCGGTGAGCTTGGCGAGGTGACTGCTCGCGGTGGAGCGGCTGACGCCCGCTTCGTCGGCGAGCACGCTGGCGGGCAGCGCCCGGCCGTCGTCCAGGGCGAGCAGCACCTTGCACCTGGCGGAATCGGCGAGCAACGAGGCGAGTGCGGCGATGTCGGCGTCACCGGTGGCGGGAAGGTCGGCGGGTTCACGCATGAGTGGCCTCCTTCACGGGCTCTGCACCAGCGCGGCGCACGGTTCCGGCGTACCACGTCACGACCGAGGCGCCGCCCCATTCGACGATGCCACCGGTCAGCACCGCCGCCCGGACGCCGTGGCCGAACGCGGCGCCGGTGTCCGATCCGCCGCTCACCCATGCCAGGACAGTGCCCAGCACGGCGATGCCCATGGTGATACCCACCAGCCGGGCGAGGTTCACCACGCCCGAGGCGAGCCCCGCACGATCGGCCGTGACCGCCGACATCGCCAAGCCGACCGCGGGCCCGGTGTTGAACGCCAGGCCTGCGCCGGCCAAGACGAACGCCGTCTGCAGCACCGCGAGCCCGGCGTCGGGACCTGCGCCGGCGTACAGCAGCATGCCGGCGCCCATGCCGACCAGCCCGATGGCCATGGGCAGCAGCGGTCCGGTCCGCCGCGCCACGACGTTCACGACGGGGATCAACACCAGGTACGTCAGCGGCATCGGAAGGAACTGCCACGCCGTCGTCAACGCGCTGGCGCCGCGCTGCTGTTGGAACGCGAGGCTGTTGACGAACAACATCCCGTAGGTGCCGAACGTCATCGCGAACGTGGCCGTCAACGCCACCGACAGCTGCCGGTTCCCGAGGAACGCGGGCGGCACCATGGGGTGGGGCGCCCGTCGTTGCGACCACCAGAACAGCGCGCACGTGGCCACCGCGAGCACCGTGCTCGCGATGACCGACGCCGCGCCGAGCGTGCGTCCTTCGACCAGCAGGAAGGTGAGGCTGCCGAGGGCTACGACGGCCAACGCCTGGCCGCGCACGTCGGTGCCGGCAGGCCGTGGGTTGCGCGATTCGGGCAGGTGGCGCAGCGACATCAGCAGCGCCGCCACGCAGACGGGCCCGTTGAGCCAGAAGATGAACCGCCACCCCGCCGTATCGGTGAGGACGCCGCCGATCACCGGCCCGAGCGCGGCGCTCGACGCGGCCGTGGCGGCCCAGGCCGCGGTCGCGCGGGACCGGCCCCGTTCGTCGGGGAAGGCGGCTGACGCGATCGCCAGGCCCTGCGGCAGCATCAGCGCCGCGGCGACGCCCTGCGCCGCTCGGGCGGCCAGCAACACGCCGAGGCTGGGGGCAAGCGCGCAGGCGACCGACGTGCAGGCAAACGCGATGAGACCCATCCGCAGGATCCGCCGCCGCCCGAATCGGTCGCCGAGCGAGCCGGCCGTCAACAGGACGGCGGCGAAGGTGACGTTGTAGGCGTCGGTGGTCCATTGCACGCCCGACACTCCGCCGCCGAGGTCGGCACGGATGGCGGGCAGGGCCAGGTTGACGGCATTGCTGTCGATGAGGCCGGCGAACAAGCCCAGGTATGCCGCCGCCAGCGTGAGAACCGGTCGGCGCGCGGAGGTTCGAGTGGACATGGTTGCACCGTATGGCCGGATTGGTTCGACGCCGATCGAAGCGTCCGACGCCGAACGTGAACCCACGGCGATGAAGAGCGTGGCCTGCTCGCAGTGGGCTCACGTTCGGCGCAGGCGGGGCCGGTACGGGCTCAGCCGCGGTCGGGCAGCGGATGCTCGACGATGACCCGTCGCCGGTGTGGTTCGCGTTCGCGGCGTTTGGCAGCCAGGTAGACCTGGGCGGTTTCGGCGGCCACGGTGTGCCAGTCGAAGTCGGAGTTCAGCCGCATCCGGGCGGCGTCGGCGCGTCGCTGTGCCGCTGCCGGATCATCGAGGACGGCGCGGACCGCGGTGGTCAGGGCGCCGATGTCCCTCGGCGCGAACGACATTCCCGTCTCGCCGTCGATCACGGCTTCGCCGAGGCCGCCGACGTCGGAGGTGGCCAGCGGGGCGCCGGTCGCGGCGGCCTCCAGCGCGACGATGCCGAACGGTTCGTAGTGGCTGGGCAGCACGGCGGCGTCGCAGTCGTGCAGCAGCGCCACCAGTCGCTCGTGGTCGACGCGGCCGACGAAGTCGACTGCCCTGCGCACCTTGTGCCTTCGCGCCTGCTCGACGAGCCAGTCCTGCTGGGTGCCGTCACCGGCGATGGTGAGGGTGGTCCCGGGGTGGGTGCGCCGGATGCGGGGCAGTGCCGCGATCACGTCGTGCACGCCCTTCTCGTACTCCAGCCGCCCGAGGTAGAGGAGACGGGCGGGACCGCGACGTGCCGTGCGCTTCGCGAACGGCCATAGCGCAGCGTCGATCCCGTTGCGGATCACCCGGGACTCCGCGAGGTCGGGGCCGAACAGTTCGTCGATCTCCGCGCCCATCGACGCGGAACACGTGATGAGGTAGTCGGAGTCGCGCACCAGCCACGCCTCCGCGGCGTGCACCTGTCTGCTGATCTTGCCGGCGACCCAGCCGGAGTGCCGTCCGGCTTCGGTCGCGTGGATCGTGGAAACCAGTGGCACGTCGAAGTATTCGGCAAGGGCGATCCCCGGGTGGGCGACCAGCCAGTCGTGCGCGTGTACCACGTCGGGCCGCCACGGATTGCCGTCGATCCGGGACCGCAGGGCCAGCCCGGCACGCACCATCGAGTGGCCCATGGCAAGGGTCCACGCCATCATGTCCGTGCCGAAGTCGAACTCGAGGGGGTCCTGGGCCGCGGAGATCACCCGCACGCCCCCGCTGGTGTCGTCACCGGGGGGATGGGTGCTCGGATCGGTGTCCGACGGGCGTCTGCTGAGGACGACGACCTCGTGGCCCGCCGCGGCCAGCGCGGTGGCGAGGTGGTGGACGTGGCGGCCGAGGCCGCCGATCACGACCGGCGGGTACTCCCACGACACCATCAGTATCTTCACGACGCGCTCAACCTTCGACCGCCGTGCGGCGCGAGCGTGCGCATACTCCCGATCTGGCGCGGCGTGTCGCCCGCAGACGCGCACGCTCGCGGGGAGGGGGAGGGGGAGGGGGAGGGGGCTGAGGCTGGGGCTGGGGGGTCATCGGGGGAGGCGCCTGGCGTCCAGAGCGCCGAACAGCCCGTCGGCGCGATTCCAGTTGCCCGCCAGGCGTTCGGCCTGCTCCCGGCGGCCCGCCGCCAGCGCGTCGGCGATCTCCCGCGTGGCGTGGGCGTGCAGGTGGGCGCGGTAGCGCGCGTAGTCCGCGGCGGTGTCCTTGCTGACCATGAAGGGCCAGTCGCTGGACACGGTGAGAAGCGCCTCGCGCAGCACTTGGTCGGCGACGGCGTCGCGCGGGATGGGGGCGCCGACCGTCGCGTTCTGCATCAGCGTCTTGTCGACGCACGCGAGCGCGGTATCGACCACCTCCGCGTTGAGTGCGACCAGGTCGGCGACCCGGTCACCCGACCACACCTGCCAGTCCTTGCCCGATCCCCACGAGTTGGGTCGCATGTCCACCGCGGTACCCACGTAGCCGGCGGCGATCGCGTCGGACAGCGTGCCGATGCGGACACCGGCTTCCGGCAGCGCCCGCAGCACCCGCTCGAGCCAGACCGGGCCCTCGTGCCACCAGTGACCGAACAGTTCGGTGTCGAAGGCGGCCACCACGTGCGCGGGCCGGCCGAGTCGCTCGGACTCGGCGGTCAGCCGGCGGCGCACCGTGTCGACGAAGTCGGCCACGTGGCTCTCGACCGCGCGGTCGGCGCGGTCCGGCTCGTAGGGTGCCTTGTCCTCCGACGGCACCGCACGGCCGGTGACCCGGGCCGGCTTGAGTCCGGTGAGATGGTCGTACGTGTGAAAGTCGCGATAGGCGCCATGTCCGGGATAGCCGGACTTGGGCGACCACACCCGGTAGCTGACCCGAAGGTCGCGACCGAACGCGATGACGTCAGCCCCCCCGACCGGACGACCCAGTGCGGTGTCGCCGTGCAGTGCCGGGCCGTCGACCATGAAGTGCGTGACGCCTGCCGCGGCGTAATCGCGTTCCATGCCGGGGGCGTACGCGCACTCCGGGGCCCAGATGCCACCCGGCACGTGAGCCACCCGCTGGCCGGCGTCGGCCAGACCCTCGCGGAGGGCGAATTCGCGAAGGCGGGGGTGCAGCAGGGGCTGGAAGGGGTGCGCCAGCGGCCCGCCGAGCAGCTCGATCGCGTCGGCGTCGATGAGGCTCCTGAGCACCGGGCTGCCGCCGTGGAGCCAGTGCGACGTGAACTCGTCGAGTGCCCGCTCTGCCTGCTGCAGTTCGCGCATTCCGAACGCCCGCAATGCATCCGAGGCCAGATGGCCGGTATTCCCGCCGGCCGTGCGCCGGATGGTGGCCTCCGTGGCGCGCAGCTGCCAATTCGCCAGCCAGTGATGCATGCCGGTGAGACAGTAGGGGTCGTCGAGCTGCGCGGCGACCACCGGCGTCATGCCGAGCGTGATCAGGCGGCTGCGCCCCTCCTCGGACAGCCTGCGCAGCAACCCGAACAGTGGGAGATAGGCGGCCGCCCACGACTGGTACAGCCATTCCTCGCCGACCGGCCAGCGCCCGTGATGGGCCAGCCACGGGAGGTGGGTGTGCAGGACGAGGGTGAAGAGCCCCGGAACGGGCTCCCGAGGGTCGGGAAGGCGGCTCGTCACGGTCGCACCGCGACGGCCACCAGATCCAGGCTGTCGTCGATGTCGAGGACGTCGGCGCCGTCGCCCTTGCCGGTCTCGATCAGCTCGAAGTCGGAGGTGGCGACCGATTCGACGTCGGACAGCAGGTCGGTCGGCCACGGCTCGCCCGCCAACGCCCGTGCGATCTGCGCGTCGATGATCGAACCGCCGTGCCGCGCGTCGAGTTCGCGCAGCCGGTCGCCGTGGAACACGCCGAGCATGGCCTCGATCTCGAAGCCCGCGTCGGTGAGCAGTTCGGTGAGCTCGGCGGCGTTGAGCTCACGGGTGTGGAACGGGTTGATCGGGGTATCGCGGCCGGGCGAGAACGTGAGGCGGTTGGGCGTCGACATCAGCAGCAGGCCGGACGGGCGGAGCACCCGGGCGCATTCGTCGACGAACCCGGGCTGGTCCCACAGGTGTTCGATCACCTGGAAGTTGACGACGACGTCGATGGCGCGGTCGTCGATGGGCAACGTCGCGAGGTTCCCCTGCCGCATGTCGACGCGGGGATAGCGGGCACGCACGTGGGCCACGGCGGACGCGTCGTAGTCCACGCCGATCACCCGGCTCGCCACGCCGGCGATCAGGTCGGCGCCATAGCCCTCGCCGGATCCGGCCTCGAGCACCTCACACCCCACGCACCGGTCGATGAAGTGCTGGTAGACCACCTCGTGGCGGCGGAACCAGTAGTTTTCCTCGGCCAATCCGGGCACGGTCCGCTCCCCGGTCAGGGGGAGGACGGCGTCGGACGGCTCTTCGGTGGGAAATGCGCTCATTGCCCACGCAGGCTAACCCAGCCGTGGCGATTGTCACTGCCTCGCCAAGGGTTCGCCCACCGATGCGGCGGGCAGAAGGTTAGACAAGACCAGCTATGGTGTTCCTGCGTACTACGTCAAGTTACTGGCTGGTAACATGGCGGTCGTCGAATGAATCGTGATATGGGCAGGCCGGCTGAGGCCTCATCGAGGAGGACGATCCACACTCATGACGAACATCGTGGTCCTGATCAAACAGGTTCCTGATTACGAGGACCGCCATCTCAAGGACGGTGACTGGACGCTGGACCGCGCAGGCAGCGATCCGGTGCTCGACGAGATCAACGAGAAGGCCGTCGAGGTCGCGCTGCAGCTCAAGGAGAAGCACGCCGACGCGGACTACAACGTGGTCGTGCTCACCGCCGGACCCGCGAGCGCCGAGACGGCGATCCGCCGGGCGCTGTCCATGGGCGCCGACTCGGCCTACCACCTCGTCGACGACGGGCTGGCCGGCTCCGACATGATCCAGACCTCCTGGGCACTGGCCCGGTCGCTCGGACAGATCGAGGACGTCGGCGTCGTCATCGCCGGCAACGAGACCAGCGACGGCACCGGTGGCGCCGTCCCGGCCATCCTGGCGCAGTTCCTCGGCCTTCCCCAGCTCACCCACATGCGCTCGATCGACATCGCCGACGGCAAGGTCACCGGCGAACGCGAGACCGATGACGGCGTCTTCGGTCTCGAGGCGACGCTGCCCGCGATCGTCAGCATCAGCGAGAAGATCGTCGAGGACGCCCGGTTCCCCTCCTTCAAGGGCATCATGGCGGCCAAGAAGAAGCCCGTGGAAAGCCTGACTCTGGCCGGTATCGGGGTCGAATCCGACGAGGTGGGCGGCGCCACGGCCGCCTCGACCGTGCTCTCGGCCAGCCCGAAGCCACCGAAGACGGCAGGCGAGAAGGTCACCGACGAAGGCGAAGGCGGAAAGAAGATCGCCGAGTACCTCGTCGGCCAGAAACTTCTCTGACCCCCGACCCGGATCGAACCCACACCTTCCTAGAGAGCGACCAAGAGGCAATGGCAGAAGTACTCGTGCTCGCCGAGCACGCCGAAGGCAATCTGAAGAACACCACCGCGGAACTGATCACCGCAGCCCGCACGCTGGGCGAGCCGTCCGCGGTGGTGATCGGCGCCCCCGGGACGGCCGACAAGCTCGTCGAAGGCCTGAAGGCCGCCGGGGCGGCCAAGATCTACGTGGCCGAGTCCGACGTCGTCGAGCAGTACCTGGTCACCCCCAAGGTGGACGTGCTCAACGCACTGGTCGAATCGGCGTCGCCGGTGGCCGTGCTGGTCAGTGCCACCGCGGAGGGCAAGGAGATCGCCGGTCGCGTCGCCGCCGAGACCGGCTCCGGTCTCCTGGTCGACGTGATCGGCGTCAAGGAGGGCCCCGTCGGCATCCACTCCATCTTCGGCGGCGCGTACACGACCGAGGCGAAGGCCGAGGGTGATGCGCCCGTCATCTCCGTGCGGCCCGGTGCCATCGAGGCCGAACCGGTCGCCGCCGCGGGCGAAGTGGTCACCGTCGAGGTGCCTGCTCCCGCCGAGAACGCCACCAAGATCACCTCTCGCGAGCCCGCCCAGAAGAGTGCACGTCCGGAGCTGACCGAGGCCAAGATCGTCGTGGCCGGCGGTCGGGGCGTGGGCAGCAGGGAGAACTTCGGCGTCGTGGAGGAACTCGCCGATGCCTTCGGTGCCGCGGTCGGTGCGTCCCGCGCCGCCGTCGACTCCGGCTTCTACGAAGGCCAGTTCCAGGTCGGTCAGACCGGCAAGACGGTGTCGCCGCAGCTGTACCTCGCGCTCGGCATCTCCGGAGCGATTCAGCACCGCGCCGGCATGCAGACCTCGAAGACGATCGTCGCGGTGAACAAGGACGAGGAAGCACCGATCTTCGAGATCGCCGACTACGGCATCGTCGGAGACCTCTTCAAGGTGGCTCCTCAGCTCACCGAGGCAGTGAAGGCCCGCAAGGGCTGATCCGGTTCTCTCCGCCCGTCGACCGAAACATCCCGTGATGCGAAACCCCGGCGCACTCCCTGCGCCGGGGTCCTTCGTTCGGTGGCCGGCGCGGTGAGGCCGTTCGCGCCGTCGCCCCCGCTGCGCGGCAGGGACGCCGCCCGGCGATCCCTCGACCTCCTGATCTCCGATGCCCGTGCGGGCTCGAGCCGGGTACTGGTCCTGCGCGGCGAGGCGGGCATCGGCAAGAGCGCGCTGCTCGGATACGCGGTCGAATCCGCGTCGGGATTCTCGGTGCTGCGCACCGCGGGCGTCGAATCGGACATGGAACTGCCCTTCGCCGGATTGCAGCAGCTGTGCACGCCAGTGCTCGACCGCATCGACGCGCTTCCCGCACCCCAGCGAAGCGCCGTCGAGGTCGCCTTCGGCAGGCAATCGGGGGACGTCCCCGACCGCTTCCTGGTCGGGCTCGCCGTGCTGGGACTGCTCTCCGCGGCAGGGAACGACGCGCCGGTACTGTGCATCGTCGACGACGCGCAGTGGCTCGACCGGGTCTCCGCGCAGACGATGAGCTTCGTGGCACGGCGGCTGCTGGCCGAACCGGTCGCGGTGCTGTTCGCCTCGAGGGAGCCGGTGGCAGACCTCGCCGGGCTGCCCGAGCTGGAGATCCGGGGACTCGCCGACGTCGACGCGCGGGGTCTGCTCGACTCGGTGGTGCACGGGCGGCTCGACAAACGGGTCCGCGACCGGATCATCGCCGAGACGCACGGAAATCCGCTGGCATTGCTCGAGCTGCCACGGGATCTGGGGCCCGCCGCATTGGCCGGAGGTTACTTCCGGCCCGATGCCCGACCCGTCCCCGGACGACTCGAGGCGCACTTCGTCAGGCGGATCCGGGCACTACCGGACGACTCGAGGAAGTTGGTGGTGATCGCTGCGGCGGAGCCGCTCGGCGACGCCACGCTGTTGTTGCGTGCGGCCGAACGTCTCGGCCTCTCGGCCGACTGCGCCGGTCCCGCCGAAGCGGACGGTCTCATCGAACTCGGCGGGTGGGTCGGCTTCCGGCACCCGCTGGTGCGCTCGGCGGCCTACCGCGACGCCCACCCCGAGGAGCGCAGAGTCGCGCACCGCGCGCTCTCCGAGGTGACCGACGCCCGGCTGGACCCGGATCGTCATGCCTGGCATCGCGCGAACGCGGCGAGCGGACCCGACGAGGACGTCGCCGACGAACTCGAACGCTCCGCGGGGCGAGCGCAGGTCCGCGGCGGGAAGGCGGCGGCGGCCGCCTTCCTGGCGCGGGCCGCCGAACTCACGCCGGACCCGGCGCTGCGCGGTGCCCGTGCGCTCGCCGCCGCCGAAGCCAAGCATGCGGCCGCGGCACCCGATGCCGCCGGCGAACTTCTGGCACTCGCTGAGCTCGCCCCGCTCGACGACGTCGCCCGGGCGAGGTTGGCGCAGCTGCGGGCCCGGCTGCTGTTCAGTCGCAGTCGCGGAACGGGCAGCGCCCCTTCGCTGTTGGAGTCGGTTACTCGATTCGCCCAGACGGCGCACGAGCTCGAGACACTGGATCCGGCGTTGGCGGGAGAGGCGCATCTCGATGCCCTCAACGCCGCCATGTACGTCGGCAGGCTGGGCGGACCGCACCTGGTGGCGGACACCGCGGCGGCGGCCCGGGCGGCGCTGAGCGGCGGCGCGCCCGCCCGCCTGGTCGACGCGGTGGCGCACGCGATCGCAACCCGCCTCACCGCAGGTCCTACCGCCGCGCTGCCCGAGCTGCGGGCCGCGGCCGACGCGATGACCGCAGACAACTGGTTGTGGCAAGCGTTTCCGATGGCTCACGAGGCCCTCGTCCACGAGGCATGGGAGGACGAGTCGTGGTACCGGATCTCCGGTGAGGCCGTGCGCATCGCCCGGGAGGCGGGCGCCCTGGAGGTACTACCGCGGGCGCTGGTCAGTCGGGCGGGCATGCACGTGCAGGCCGGCGAGTTCGACGTCGCCGGACAGCTGATCGCCGAGGCCGACGAGATCTCGGCCGCGGCCGGCATCGCACCGGTGCGGTATCACCGACTCGCGCTGCTGGCGTGGCGCGGTGACGAGGCGGAGACCATGGCGCGGGTGGAGGCGACCGTCCGTGACGGTGCCGCCCGCGGGGAGGGTCGCGTCGTCGGCCTGGCGGGATACGCGACGGCGGTGCTGTACAACGGGCTCGGGCGCTACCAACCGGCCCTCGACGCCGTCGTCAAGGCCTGCGAGTACGAGGACACCGGCATCTACCCCTGGTGCCTGGTCGAGTTGATCGAAGCCGCGGTCCGGGTCGGCCGTGACGATGTCGCTGCCGCCGCGTTGCAACGACTGTCCGAACGCACGACCGCCGCGGGAACCGACTGGGCACGTGCGACGGAGGCCAGGTCGCGCGCGCTGCTGCAGCCCGATCCGGCGGCCGAGGACTTCTACCTCGAGTCGATCGAGCGGTTCGCGCGCACGCGGATTGCCGGGCACCTGGCCCGGGCCCACCTGCTGTACGGGGAATGGTTGCGACGCCACCACCGCAGGACCGATGCCCGCACCCAGCTCCGGCTGGCCCACGAATCGCTCAGCCGCATCGGCGCCGACGCCTTCGCCGACCGAGCCAGGCGCGAGTTGCTCGCCACCGGCGAGAAGACCCGCAAGCGGGCCACCGCGTCGGGCGACCCACTGACGCCACAGGAGCAGCAGATCGCCGAACTCGCGGGAGCCGGCCTGACGAACTCCGAAATCGGCGCCAAGCTGTTCATCAGCGCACACACGGTCGAGTGGCACCTGCGCAAGATCTTCGCCAAGTTGGCGATCCGGTCCCGGCGGGAACTACGCAACCTCAACGTCACCCCCTCGTAGCGGACTCCTTTCGTAGCGGACTACGGACTTTCCGGGGCGCGAAAGGGGGCCACCGGAGACCATGGTTGGTACGGCGCGAGATGTTTCGGGCCAGGCCATCGGATCACTACGGGAGGTACTCGAATGAAGATCACCGTCATCGGCGCCACGGGACAGGTCGGCTCCAAGGTCGTCGAGTTGCTGACCGCCGCCGGCAACGACGTCGTCGCGGCGTCGCGGTCCTCGGGTGCCGACGTGCTGACGGGTGAGGGCCTCGCGGCCGCACTGGACGGCGCCCAGGTCCTGGTCGACGTCGTCAACTCGCCATCCTTCGACGACGACCCGGTGCTGGAGTTCTTCACCGCGTCGTCGGCCAACCTGGTCGCGGCCGCCAGGGACGCCGGGGTGGGCCACTACGTCGCGCTGTCCATCGTCGGTGTCGACGGCCTGCCGGACAGCGGCTACATGCGCGCAAAGGTGGTGCAGGAGAAGACGATCATCGAATCGGGAGTGCCCTACACGATCGTGCGCGCGACGCAATTCCACGAGTTCGCCGAAATGATCACCGAATCGTTGATCGTCGGTGACGAGGTGCACGCCCCCGATGCGCTGATCCAGCCGATCGCCTCCGCCGACGTGGCCGCTGCCGTGGCCAGGACGGCGGGCGAAGCCCCGCGCAACGGCGTCGTGAACATCGGCGGCCCGGACAAGATGTCGTTCGCCGACATGGCCCGTGCGGTGCTGAAGCACCAGGGTGTCGACCGGGTCGTCGTGGTGGACGCCCACGCGACCTACTTCGGCGCTGCCGTGGACGAAACCAGCCTGGTCACCGGCGACGGCGCCGAACTGGCTCCGACGCGATTCGCCGACTGGTTGGCGACCCGATGACCCGAGCCGGGTGGAGCGGATCGACGGCGCTGGTCACCGGTGGCACGGCGGGCATCGGCCTGGAGTGCGCCCGGCTGCTGGCGGAAGCGGGCGCGTCGGTGATCGTCACCGGGCGCGATGCCGAGCGCGGCGAGAAGGCGCTCGCCGATCTCCCGGCGGACGTCCGGTTCATCGCCGCCGATCTGTCCGACCTCGACTCGGTGTCGTCGCTCGCCCGGCAATGCCGACACGTCGACGTCCTGGTCAACAACGCCGCCAGCTTTCCCGGCGCGTCGACCGTCGACCAGGACGTGGCGTCGTTCGACCGGACCTTCGACACCAACGTCCGCGGCGCCTACTTCCTGGTGGCCGCACTGGTGCCAGGCATGGTCGACCGCGGCGGCGGCAGCATCGTCAACGTCACGTCGATGGCCGCCTTCAAGGGCGTCCCGGGAGCGTCGGTCTACAGCGCGTCCAAGGCGGCGCTGGAATCGTTGACCAGAACCTGGGCGGCGGAATTCGCGGCGGCCGGCGTGCGGGTCAACAGCGTCGCGCCGGGTCCGACGGACACCAACGGCGTCGCCGCCGAGTGGGGCGACGTCAACGAAGAACTCGGTCGTGCGCTCCCGTTGGGGCGCACCGCCGATGCCCGCGAGATCGCCGAGGCGGTCCTCTTTCTCGCCTCGCCGAAGTCGAGCTTCATCACCGGGTCGGTGCTGCATGCCGACGGCGGCGGCACGGCGATCTAATCAGACGACAGGAGTCATACCATGCCCCCTTCCGCGCAACGCCTCGAGGCCTTGAACAAGGCCTTCACCGTGATCCAAACCGTGACACCACCATTCATCCCGGACAAGGCCGACGTCATGACCGCGGTGATCGAGTGGCCTGCGGGTTCCCCAGGAGCCCCGCCGCACCGCCATCCCGCCGGCCCGGTGTTCGGTTACGTCATCGAGGGCGAGATGCTCTTCGAATTGCAGGGGGAGGCTCCCCGCGTCGTCAAGGCGGGCGAGGCATTCTGGGAGCCCGGTGGTGAGCTCATCCACTATTCGGATGCCAACAACCGGGACGACGTTCCGTTGCGGTTCGTGGTCAACATGATCTGCGTTCCGGGGGAGCAGATGCTCGTCATCGTTCCCGACGACGAACTCGCCGCGCTCGAGCACCGCAGAGTGCCCCGACGATGAGGCCGGACGTAGGGTTGCGCCGTGGACCTGCTTCTGGGAATCGACATGGGCACCGGGAGCACGAAGGGCGTGCTGGTGGACACCGCCGGGACGGTGGTGGCCTCGGCGACGATCTCGCACTCGATGAACCTGCCCCGTCCCGGCTGGGCCGAGGTCGACGCGGCGGCGACGTGGTGGGGCGAGGTGTGCCAGATCAGCAGGCGCCTGACCGCCGAGATGGCGCCCGGTGCGACGATCGCCGCCATGTGCGTCAGCGGGGTCGGCCCGTGCCTGGTGCTCTGCGACGACGACCTGACGCCGTTGAGGCCCGCGATCCTCTATGGCGTCGACACCCGAGCTGTCGCTGAAATTGCTTCCCTGACAGCGGAATTCGGTGCCGACGCCATCCTCGAACGGGCCGGTACGCTGCTGTCGAGCCAGGCCGTCGGTCCGAAGCTGGAGTGGGTGCGGCGCCACGAACCGGAGGTGTTCGGGCGGGCGACGGGCTGGTTCGGCTCGAACTCCTACATCGCCGCCAAGCTCACCGGCGAATACGTGTTGGATCACCACACCGCGAGCCAGTGCGATCCGCTGTATGCGACCAGCGAGTTCACCTGGAACGTCGAGTGGGCGACGCGGATCTGCGGGCATCTGCCGCTGCCCCGCTTGGTGTGGCCCAGCGACGTCGTCGGCACCGTGACCAGTGCGGCCGCGGCCGAAACCGGTGTCCCGACGGGCACTCCGGTGGTGGCGGGAACGGTCGACGCCTACTCGGAGGCGTTCTCGGTGGGCGTCCGCACCGCAGGCGACCAGATGCTGATGTACGGCTCGACGATGTTCCTCGTCCAGATCATCGACGGTTACCACAGTGATCCCGCCCTGTGGACGACGACGGGCATCGAGCGCGGGTCGCTGGCACTGGCCGCGGGCACCTCCACGGCAGGCAGCATGATCAGCTGGCTGCAGGCGGTCACCGGCGGAGCGCCGCTGGAGGCGCTGATGGCCGAGGCGTCGGCGGTTCCCGCGGGCAGCGAGGGACTCATCGCGCTGCCGTACCTGGCGGGAGAGCGGACGCCGGTCTTCGATCCGGATGCCAGGGGACTGTTCGCCGGTCTCACGCTCCGGCACGGTCGTGGGCACCTGTTCCGCGCCGCCTACGAGGGAATCGGATTCGGCGTCCGCCAGATCCTCGAGATGTTCGACGACGCACACACCGGACGGCGGACCGTCGCGGTCGGCGGCGGACTGAGGAGCCCGGTCTGGGCGCAGGCGGTCAGCGACATCACCGGACGCACGCAGCTGGTTCCCCAGCAGGCCATCGGGGCCAGCTACGGTGACGCCCTGATGGCGGCGATCGGCGTGGGTTTGGTCGGGCCCGAGACCGATTGGACCGAGATCTCGTACGAGATCACGCCCGATCCGGTGAACCGTGCGCTGTACGACGAGCTGTACGGCGTGTGGCGCCGGCTGTACCCGGCGACGCGGGAGGTGGTGCACCACCTCGGCGACATCGCGGGACGCGGCTAGCCCGCCGGTCTAGGTCCGTTGCCGAGCGGCCAACACGTCGGCGGCCGTCACCGGATCGGTGACGAGCTGGTTGAAGTAGCCGCCGCGCGCGCCCGCGATGATGGAGTCGACCTTCTCCTTGCCGACGGCGACGGCGATGGTGACCGGAATGTGGCGCAGCACGTCGAGTTCGACGGCGATCAGGCGTTCACCGTCCTCGAAGTCGACCGGTGTCCCGTCGCGGTCGTAGAAGCGGGAGCACACGTCACCGACCGCGGAACGGAGCGAACTGGAACCGGTCGGCACGAACCGTGGAATGTCGGACCGCGTCAGGGGAGGCGCGCCGATGCCCATCAGCGCGCACCGCGCGCGCGGCCAGAGATGAAGCACGCGTTGGATGCTCGGATCGTTGAGGAGTGACTGGTAGAGCTCGACACCGGGCACCGCAGGGGCGAACAGATAGTTGGCCCGCCCACCCACGCGGTTGGCGACGAGCCGGGTGATCTCGTTGGTCTGGTACCACTCCTCGGGCTGGTCGTTGCCTCCGACCGTCGGCGCCACCACCACGCCGGGCAGCGGCGCCAGCTCGTACTGCGCGACCTCGTACATCGTGCGGCCCGAGGACACCAGCAACACGTCGCCGGGCAGCAGGCCGGCTTCGCCGAGGGCGCGGCCCACGGCGGGTGCGAGCGCGCGGCCCATCACGTCGACGACGGAGCGTCCGGCACCCGGGGAGGGCAGCTGCGGACTGAGGTAGACCGAGGCGAGGTTCAGCGCCCGTGCCAGCCGGTTGGCGAGTTCGCCAGGGCGGGACTCGGCGGGCGGTACCACCTCGATGCGCACGATGCCCTGCCGTTTCGCCTCGGACAGCAACCTGCTCACCGTGGCGCGGCTGGTGCCGAGTTGCTCGGCGACCTCGGCCTGGGTGGCGTCGTCCTCGTAGTAGAGCCGAGCAGCGGTGTACAGCAGTGATGCCGCGAAGTGGCTGCCTTCACCGTCGTGGCCGGCAGCGTCACCAGGCTGGCTCACCGGCGTGCGCTGGGCCGACCGGGGCATCCGAGCAGTATTGCACTGCACATCTGTTCTGGAAAGAATTTTCGTGAACATCCGTTCTGGACAAATGTGCAGCGCCTCGATACTGTGACCGGAGCCACACACGAAGGAGCCGTTGATGCCCGACCAGATTCCCGAGAAGATGCAGGCCGTCGTCTGCCACGGACCGAACGACTACCGACTCGAGGAGGTCGCCGTTCCCCGGCGCAAGCCCGGTGAGGCGCTCGTCAAGGTGGAGGCGGTGGGCATCTGCGCCAGCGACCTCAAGTGCTACCACGGGGCCGCCAAGTTCTGGGGCGATGAGAACCGCCCCGCCTGGACCGAGACCATGGTCATCCCGGGTCACGAATTCGTCGGGCGCGTCGTGGAATTGGACGACGAGGCGGCGTCACGCTGGGGGATCGCCGTCGGCGACCGGGTGACGTCCGAGCAGATCGTGCCGTGCTGGGAGTGTCGATTCTGCAAGCGGGGCCAGTACCACATGTGTCAGCCGCACGACCTCTACGGCTTCAAGCGCCGCACGCCCGGGGCCATGGCCGGCTACATGACCTACCCGGTGGAAGCGTTGGTGCACAAGATCTCCGGTGACATCCCGCCCGCGCACGCGGCCTTCGTCGAGCCACTGTCCTGCTCACTGCACGCCGTCGAGCGGGCCCAGATCACCTTCGAGGACACCGTGCTGGTCGCCGGTTGCGGGCCCATCGGCCTCGGCATGGTCGCCGGCGCACGGGCGAAGAACCCGATGCACGTGATCGCGCTCGACATGGCCCCGGAGAAGCTGGAGCTCGCGAAGTCCTGCGGTGCCGACATCACCATCAACATCGCCGAGCAGGACGTGGAGAAGATCGTCAAGGACCTCACCGGCGGGTATGGCGCCGACGTCTACCTCGAGGGCACCGGGCACCCCTCCGCCGTACCCCAGGGTCTGAACGCCCTCCGCAAGCTCGGCCGGTACGTCGAGTACGGCGTGTTCGGCAGCGACGTGACGGTGGACTGGAGCATCATCAGCGACGACAAGGAACTCGACGTCCTCGGGGCGCACCTCGGGCCGTACTGCTGGCCCGCGGCCATCCGGATGCTCGAGTCGGGCGTGCTGCCGATGGACCGGATCTGCACCCACCAGCTGCCGCTGAGCGACTTCCAGAAGGGCCTCGACCTCGTCGCCAGCGGCAAGGAATCGGTCAAGGTCTCCCTGATCCCCGCCTGAGCCCATCGAATCAAGGACGTGCAGAGATGAGTGCAAACCGGATCCCGTTCCAGGGGCCGCCCATGTCACGGCGGAACATGTTGGCGGCACTGGGAGTTGCGGGTGCGGCGGCGGTCAGCCTGCCGGTGCTGAGCGCGTGCGGAGTGGGGGGCAAGGCCAGTCTGCCCAACGGCGCCGGCGAGGTGAGTGGTGGGTTCGACTGGCGCAAGGCATCCGGCGCCACCATCAACATCCTGCAGACCCCGCACCCGTATCAGCTCTCGTATCAGCCGCTGCTGAAGGAGTTCACCGATCTCACCGGGATCAACGTCAACGTGGACCTGGTGCCCGAGGCCGACTACTTCACCAAGCTGAACACCGAACTGGCCGGCGGTTCCGGCAAGCACGACGCCTTCATGCTGGGTGCGTACTTCATCTGGCAGTACGGTCCGCCGGGATGGGTCGAGGACCTCAATCCGTGGCTGCAGAACAGCTCGGCGACCAACGCGGAGTACGACTTCGAGGACATCTTCGACGGTCTGCGCACCTCGACCCGGTGGGACTTCAAGCTCGGCAATCCGCTGGGCACCGGCGGCCAGTGGGCCATCCCGTGGGGCTTCGAGAACAACGTGGTCGCCTACAACAAGCGGATCTTCGACGAGAAGGGCATCACGAAGCTGCCCGACAAGCTCGACGACTTCATACAGCTGGCCGTCGACCTGACCGACCGCTCGCAGAACCGCTACGGGATCTCCACCCGGGGCTCGAAGTCCTGGGCCACCATTCACCCCGGCTTCATGACGCAGTACACGCGCGAGGGGGCGGTGGACTACTCGTTCAACGGCTCGGATCTGGTCGCCGAGATGGACAGCGACAAGGCGGTCGCCTTCACCAAGAAGTGGATCGAGATGCAGCACGAGGCCGGGCCGACCTCGTGGACCACCTACGACTATCCCAATGCCACCGGTGATCTCGGCGACGGCAAGGCGATGATGGTGTACGACGCCGACAGCGCCACCTATCCCAAGAACAAGCCCGGCGCCAGCAAGGAAGCCGGCAACCTCGGCTGGTATCCGGGCCCGGCCGGACCGGACGGCAACTACAAGACCAACCTGTGGACGTGGAGTTGGGCGATGAGCGCCAACTCGCGCCACAAGTTGCCCGCGTGGTTGTTCATCCAGTGGGCCACCGGCAAGGAGTCGATGAACAAGGCGGTCGAGGGCGGCACGTACGCCGACCCGGTGCGGAAGTCGGTGTTCGACACCACCTTCAAGCGGGTCGCCGCCGACCAGTATGGCTACCTCGAGACCTTCGAGACCGTGATCGGTCAGTCGAAGATCCAGTTCACCCCGCAGAAGGCCTTCTTCGACACCACCCAGAACTGGGCCGTGGCGTTGCAGGACATCTACGGCGGCGATGACGCGGCGTCGCGCCTGCGCAGCCTCGCGAAGACCAACACCTCCAAGGTCAATCTCTAGGAGCTCTGCCAGACATGACGACTCAGACACCCAAGGCGCCGGCCACCTCGTCCGAGCAGCCGGCCGAGGCGCCCGGCCGGACCCTGCCGGAGGTCCCGACCTGGCGTCGCAAACTGCGGCCCTACCTGCTTTCGGTACCGGCGCTGGTGATCGTGATCGGGATCCTCTATCCGTTCGTGGTCGGTGCGTACTACGCCTTTCTCAACTACGCCGCCGTCAACCCCGATCCGCACTTCGTCTGGTTCGACAACTTCAGCTCGGTGCTCGGCGACCAGGTGTTCTGGCAGAGCGTCAAGGTCACCGCCATCTTCGCCGTGGCCGCCACGGCGGTGGAGACGGTGCTCGGCGTCGGTCTGGCGCTGCTGCTCAACCGATCGAGCGTGATCGGCAAGATCTTCGAGAAGGTGCTGATCCTGCCGCTGATGATCGCGCCGGTGATCGCGGGCGTCATCTGGAAGCTGATGTTCAACCCGCAGTTCGGCATCCTCAATCACGTTCTGGGGCTGGGCAACACGTTCGACTGGCTGTCGGGCAGCCATGCGCTGTTCTCCGTGGTGCTGGTCGATCTGTGGATCTTCACCCCCTTCGTGGCCATCCTGGTGCTGGCCGGCATCCGGTCGCTGCCACGCGAGCCGTTCGAGGCATCCGAGGTGGACGGCGCCAACTGGTTCTACATGTTCCGCAAGCTGATGCTGCCGATGTTGTGGCCCTACATCCTGGTGGCCGTCATCTTCCGGTTCATGGACAACCTCAAGGTGTTCGACCACATCTACGTCCTCACCGCGGGCGGACCCGGGGTGGCCACCCGGACGTTGCAGATCGGTGCCTTCGAGGATTCGATCATCAACCTGAACTACTCGCGGGGCAGCACCTACATGCTGCTGCTCTGGATCATCGTGTTCATCACCGCGCGCTACCTGGTGAGCGTGCTCGGCAAGGCGCAGCGTCGTGCTGCGGGAGCGGAGTCCTAATGGCACTCACCAAGTTCAAGCCGACGCGCAGCGAACTGCTGCCCGGCCAGAAGCGCCTCGGCGTCGGTTCCGTCGTCGCCGACGTCGGCCTGATCGGCTGGTTCGTCTTCTCGCTGTTCCCGATCGTCTGGATGGTGATCCTGGCGCTGAAGAACGCCCAGGAGCAGACCACCACCTACTTCCAATTCAGCCCGACCTGGTCGAACTTCGCCACGGTGGTGTCCAACAAGGGCACCGAGATGACCAGCGTCGACTTCAAGACCGCGCTGTTGACCAGCTTGATCAACTGCGGTGGCGCCGTGATCGTCTCGCTGGTGATCGGCATCCCGGCGGCCTACGCCGCCGGACGCTGGAAGTACAAGGGCAGCAACGATCTGATGTTCCAGATGCTGTCGTTCCGGTTCGCCCCCGAACTGATGGTGATCGTCCCGCTGTTCGTGATCTACAACCAGATCGGCCTCTTCGACACCAAGGTCGGCATGATCTGGGTGCTGCAGCTGGTCACCATGCCGCTGGTGGTGTGGATCCTGCGCTCGTACTTCGAGGACCTGCCGGAGGATCTGGAGCAGGCCGCCCTGCTCGACGGCTACAGCCGCACCAGGGCGTTCATCATGGTGGCGCTGCCCATCGTGCGTCCCGGCATCGCCGCCGCGGCCCTGCTGGCGTTCATCTTCGCCTGGAACAACTACGTGTTCCCGCTGATCCTGGCGGACACCAATGCGGGCACGGTCACGGTCGCGATCACCAAGTTCCTCGGCGGTGGCGGGCAGGCGTACTACAACCTGACTGCCGCGGCCGCCATCATCGCCGCGCTGCCCCCACTCATCCTGGCGCTCACCATTCAGAGATACCTGGTGCGGGGCTTGTCATTCGGGGCGGTGAAGGCCTGATGGCCACCGTATCGCTCAAGGGCCTGTCCAAGTCCTACGGGAAGACCACGGCGGTCACCGACCTCTCGGTCGACATCGCCGACGGCGAGTTCTTCGTCATCCTCGGTCCCAGTGGCGCCGGCAAGACGACGACGCTGAAGTCGGTGGCCGGGCTCGTCGAGGTCGATGGCGGGACGGTGACGATCGGCGGCAACGACGTCACCCTCGTCGAGCCGTACCACCGCAACGTCGCGATGGCCTTCGAGAGCTACGCGCTGTACCCGCAGAAGACGGTCAGCGACAATCTCGCCTCGCCGCTGAAGTCCGGCCGCACCGGGAAGTACACCGACGCGCAGCAGCGCGAGCGCATCGATCAGGTCACCACCACGCTGGGAATCAACCATCTGCTCAAGCGCTTCCCGCGCGAGCTGTCCAACGGACAGCGGCAGCGGGTGGCGCTCGGGCGGGTGCTGGTACGGCCCGCCGACGTCTACCTGCTCGACGAGCCGTTGAGCCACCTCGACGCCAAGCTGCGGGCGGCGATGCGCGCCGAGCTCAAGCAACTCGGCGCAATGTCGAAGACGACCACCGTCTACGTCACGCACGACTACCAGGAGGCACTGGCCCTCGGTGACCGGATCGCGATCCTGCGCGAGGGTGCCCTGGTGCAGATCGGCACGCCGGAGGAGATCTGGCGCCGGCCCGCGGACACCTTCGTCGCCCGAGCCCTCGGGCAGCCGGAGATCAACCTGTTCGACGGCGAGGTCGAAGACGGCCGGATCCGGCTCGGCGACGGCTCCTTCGACGTGCCGGTGCCGAGCGGAGTGAACGTCAAGGGCGGTGATCGCGTCCGAGTGGGTCTGCGGCCGTGCGACGTTCACGTCGGTGCCGACGGCGCCGGTGCGGGCGGAGCGGCGCGGCTGTCGGGCACCGTGGTGCTCGCGGAGCGGCTCGGCCGCAACATCGAGCTGACGGTCAAGGTGGGCGAGGTGCAGGTGATCGTGCTCGCGTCCGGTCGGGAAGGCGTCGACGAGGGGGCGACGGTGACGATGACGGTCGCCGACGACGACGTCCACGTCTTCGCGGCGGGCGAGGGCGACACGGGCCGGTTGGGTGCCGACGACAAGACTTTGGAGACAGCACTGTGACGAATCCCTCCGCTCCTGCCCGTGGGGCCACTGCCACGGCGGACACCCCCGAGACGACCACCGCTCAGAGCCTCACCCTGACCGACCTGGTGAAGACCTACGCGTCCCGCGGCCGGGAGAGCGTCACCGCCGTCAAGGGCATCGACCTGGCGATCGAGCCGGGTGAGCTGGTCGCCCTGCTCGGACCGTCGGGCTGCGGCAAGACCACCACCCTGCGCATGATCGCCGGGTTGGAGACGGTGACGAGCGGTTCGATCCGCATCGGCGATCGGGAGATCTCACAGCTGCCCGCGGCCAAGCGTGGCATCGGCGTCGGATTCGAGAGCTACGCGCTGTATCCGCCGATGTCGGTGCGGGAGAACCTGCTCTACGGGCTCAAGGCGCGCAAGGTCAAGGGTGCCGAGCAGATGGTGTCGTCGATCAGCAGCCGCCTGGAGATGGACGGGCTGATGGACCTGCGGCCCGCCGGTCTCTCCAGCGGGCAGAAGCAGCGCGTCGCGTTGGCCCGCGCTCTGGTGCGCAATCCTCCCGTGGTGCTGCTCGACGAGCCGCTCAGCCACCTGGACGCCTCCGCGCGCCAACGGGTCCGCCGCGAATTGAAGGTTCTGCAGCGTGAATTCGGATACACCACCATCGTGGTGACTCACGACCAGGTCGAAGCGTTGTCGTTGGCCGACCGGCTGGCCGTCATGGACGCCGGCGTGGTGCAGCAGTTCGGAACCCCCGACGAGGTGTTCGACGACCCGGCCAACCTGTTCGTGGCGCAGTTCGTCGGCGAGCCGCAGATCAACGTGGTACACGGGGTGACGAAGTCCGACTCGGCCGGCGGGCGCGTCAGTGTCGAGATCGGCTCCGGTGCAGGTCTCTTGGAGACGGCCGTGACCGGAATTCCGGACGGCACCAAGGTCACCGTGGGAATCCGTCCCCAGGACTGCGTGGTGTCCACCGCAGAGGGACCCGGTCTGCGCACCACCGTCGCCTACTTCGAGCATCTCCTCGAGTTCGGTCTGGCCACCAGCACCGTGGCCGGGCTGGAGGAGGGCATCGTCGTGCAAACACCTGCCCAGGACTCCTACGAGCCGGAGCAGCAAGTGCGCGTCAGCGCCCCACCCGAACGGGTCTACCTCTTCGACACCGACACGGAGGAGCGGTTGCGATGACCAAGCTGTTCAACGATCCCGCTCGCTTCTCCGAGGACATGCTGGCCGGATTCCTCGACGCCAATGCGAAGTACGTCGTCGGCGTGCCAGGGGGCGTCGTCCGCGCGCAGGAGACCCCGCCGGGAAAGGTCGCCGTCGTGATCGGCGGCGGATCGGGACACTATCCGGCCTTCTGCGGCACGGTCGGAGCCGGTTTCGCCGACGGTGCGGTGGTCGGCAATGTCTTCACCTCGCCGTCCGCCGAGGAGGCCGCGTCGGTGGCCCGGGCCGCCCATGGCGACGCCGGCGTGCTGCTCACCACCGGCAACTACGCCGGCGACGTGATGAACTTCGGACTCGCCGTCACCCAGTTGCGCAGTGAGGGCATCGATGCGCACTACTTCGCCGTCACCGACGACGTCGCCAGCGCGCCGAAGGGCGAAGAGGGCAAGAGGCGGGGCATCGCAGGCGACTTCACGGTGTTCAAGTGCGCCTCGGCGGCCGCCGAGGACGGCCTCGACATCGACGGTGTCATCCGCGTCGCGGAAGCCGCCAACGCCGCCACCAGGACGCTCGGGGTGGCGTTCGACGGCTGCACGCTGCCCGGGGCCGACGAGCCGCTCTTCACGGTCCCCGACAAGAAGATGGGCGTCGGTCTCGGCATTCACGGCGAGCCGGGCGTGCGGGACGAGCCCATGCCCACCGCGGCCGGCCTGGCTGACACGCTCGTCGACGGCGTGCTCGGGGACAAGCCGGCAGGAGATGCGCAGCGCATCGCGGTGATCCTCAACGGCCTCGGACGCACCAAGTACGAGGAGCTGTTCGTGGTCTGGGGTACGGCGTCCCGTCTGCTGCGCGAGCGTGGCTACGAGATCGTCGAGCCCGAAGTCGGTGAACTGGTCACCAGCCTCGACATGGCGGGTTGCTCGCTGACGGTGATGTGGCTCGACGAGGAACTCGAGAAGTACTGGACCGCGCCCGCCGACAGCCCCGCCTATCGCAAGGGCGTCGCGGCGGCCGCCACGTCGGGGGAGCGTCGCACCGATCCCGCCGCCGACGCGGCCGCCCCCGCGGTCGACGTGGCCGAGGGTGCCGACGACGAGGGCCGGTCGGGCGGCCGGTTCGTCGCCAAGGTGCTCGACGCGATGGCCGACATGCTGGCCGACGCGGAGGAGGAACTGGGCCGCATCGACGCCGTCGCCGGTGACGGCGACCACGGGCGCGGCATGGTCAAGGGATCGGCGGCGGCGCGGGCGGCTGCGGCCGAGGCCGTCGAGGCAGGCGCGGGCCAGGGCGCAGTGCTCGCCGCCGCAGGCAAGGACTGGGCGGCGAAGGCCGGCGGCACCTCCGGGGTGCTGTGGGGCGCGCTGCTCACCGCGGTGGGCGACCGGCTAGGCAACGGCGGCAGACCCGACGACGCCACCGTCGCGGCCGGGATGCGCGCCGGTTATGACGCGCTGACCTCGCTCGGTGGCGCGGCACCGGGAGACAAGACGATGCTGGATGCCATGCTGCCCTTCGTCGAGGAACTCGAGCGCCGGGTCACCGACGGCGAGGCGTGGCAGGACGCCTGGCGCGCGGCGGCCGAGGTGGCCACCGACGCGGCAGCCGCCACCGCCGACATGCGGCCACGGGTCGGACGGGCCCGTCCGCTCGCCGAACGCAGTGTCGGCACGCCGGATGCCGGCGCGACGTCGCTGGCGATGTGCGTACGCACCGTCGCCGACTGTTTTGCCGTTACTACCAAGGGAGACCCCTCATGACCAAGCTGCGAATCGTCGTCGGATCCGATGATGCCGGCTTCGAATACAAGGAAGCGCTCAAGGGCGATCTGCTGGCCGACGACCGCGTCTCGGACGTCACCGACGTCGGCGTCGGCACCGAGGAGAACACCGCCTACCCGCATGTCGCCGTCGCGGCCGCCCGACTGGTCGCCGAGGGCAAGGCCGACCGCGCCCTGCTGGTGTGCGGCACCGGTCTCGGAGTGGCCATCAGCGCCAACAAGGTGCCGGGCATTCGTGCGGTGACCGCTCACGACGGGTTCTCGGTCGAGCGGTCGGTGCTGTCCAACAACGCCCAAGTGCTGTGCTTCGGGCAGCGGGTCGTCGGGCTGGAACTCGCCAGGCGGCTGGCGCGTGAGTGGCTGGGCTACGAATTCGATCCGAACAGCGCGTCGGCCGACAAAGTCGAGGCGATCTGCAGCTACGAATCCGTCGCGCCGTAGGTCACGTCGGGACGGCGCCCGGCAGGCGGTCGTCGCGGTGGCGCCCGTCATTTCCGGCGAATTAGCTGTGAGTATTCGTGGTCGGGTCGCGCTGCGCTTTTAGGCGATTCTCCGCCCGGTGGGCTACTCCGCAAATGGCTACCGTCGAATTCGGAGGCATTCCGTGCGCCGCGGGCGAGCGGGTGGCGTCGGCCCTACCAGCACATAGTCGACATGACATCGCTGCGCGACGGCGACTTGGGCGTGCTTCTCCTATATACTCCGATTGGGTCAGGGGCGATTTTCAAGATCGTCACGGGGGTCGTGATTTGCCATTCGATGACGTTTCACGGTGGGATTTCAGTTCCGCCGTGGAACAATTGAACGGGCAATGCACCCACCGGACATACTTGCTGGGGGAGGAGGGCACCGTGCCCACCCATCTGCGCACCGCCGCGGCCGTCTGCGTGCTCTCCATCGGGCTACTGATCGCCAGCGCCGGCGGAGCGATCGCCTGGGCCGAACCCTCCTCGGAATCCGGTGACGCCGGGCAGAGCCAGAGTGCGCCGGCGTCGTCGGACGGCAACAGCCGTGCGCGGGGCCCGATCGGGCATCTGGCCGATGCGGTGCGCAAGACGGTGCAGGGCACCATTCACGGCGTGACGGGGACGCTGACCTCGATTGCCACGGCACCACGGCGATCCAGCGCGGCCGACCCGGCGACGACGCCTCCGACCATGACGGTCAGCGCCTCGCCCACCGCGGTCGGCAGTACCGAGGCCGACACCAGCCCCACCGCGACGGTGACCGACGCGGCGGCAACGACACCGGACGGCGACACCGTTCCCGGGACGGCCCCGGGGACCGATCCACCGGCGAACGCGGCGGAGCCGGCCGTCCCGGTCTCGGACACCAGCGCTCCGGTTGCCGGTCAGCCCGCCGGCGGCAACGCGACGTGGTTCGGACCGGTGTCGAACTCGCTTGCCTCGGTGTTCGATTCGGTCGTCGCGGTGCCCGCCGCCGTCGCCTCCATGCCCGCCTCGACGACACCGGTTGCCGACGTCGTCGACTCGATCCAGACCATGCTGGTCTCGGTTGCCGACGCGGGCAGCTCGCTCACCCGAATCCCGGCCGACCTGTCGGCGTTCCTCGGCGTCGACGCGACCGCCCCACCGACCATCGGTGGTGCCGCGGGGCGCCGCACCGGACCGGTGCCGGTGGCGTACGAACCGACGCCCCTGCAGGGCGAGTCGACCCTGTCCGAACTCATGCTGCCCCCCACCGGGGCGGGTACCGTCCCGACGCCGGGCGCGGTGACGCCGCCTGCCCCGCCGCCGTCCGGTGCCACGGCCGAGGAGATGGGCCAGGGCGTGTCGATCGCCGGCATGCCGCTGCTGGCGCCCGAGGGCTCCGACGCGGGCCGCACGCTGTCCACCGTCGAGCGCGTGATCGGTGCATTCGTGGCCACCGCGTCGCTCACCGCGCTGGCCGCGATGGCACTGCCCGGCGTCGGTGCCCTTCTGGCCACGTGCGCGGCGGGCATCCGGATCGGCTACCGCCAGGCGAAGGTGGGTGCCACGCTGCCGCCGGTGATCGCCCGCTTCGCCGGATCGGGACCACTGGGCGTGGTCCGCTCGGGATCCCAGGTGGCGCTGCATCCGCACGCCCGGCGGACCCCGACGTCGCGACCACGCAGTCTGCGGACGGCACGGACGGCGCGGTTCGACGACGAGAGCCAGCTCGAGAGGGCCGTCTAGCCATTCGGCGCGATGCTCGCGGGACGGACAATTCGTCATCTTGCGTGCATGGACACGTCACGCTGTGATTGCCGGAACGCTGTCCTGCTGAAGCACCGTGCTGGTCATGAGCACTGCTTCCGTACTCATCCCCGCCGATCAACCGTCCCCGGCGGCGGGCACGCCGCGCTACACGCTGTTGCTGTCCACCGACCCCGGGCTCGTCGAGCAGGCGCAGCGCCTGCGCTACCAGGTCTTCACCTCCGAGCCGGGATTCGAGCTCACCGCCGTCGCCGACGAACGGGACGCCGATCGCTTCGACGAATTCTGCGACCACCTCCTCGTCAGGGAGGAGGGCTCCGGCGAACTCGTCGGCTGCTACCGCATGCTCCCGCCACCTGGCGCCATCGCCGCGGGCGGACTGTACAGCGCCACGGAGTTCGACGTCTCCGAACTCGACCCTCTGAGGCCGTCACTGGTCGAGATGGGCCGGGCGGTGGTGCGGGAGGACCATCGCCACGGCGGTGTCGTGCTGCTGATGTGGGCGGGCATCCTGGCCTACCTCGATCGGTGCGGCTACGACTACGTGACCGGTTGCGTGTCGGTGCCGCTTCACGGCGCACCCGACGAAACGCCCGGTGGCCAGATCCGTGCCGTCCGCGACTTCGTCCGCAGGCGTCACGCCTCCCAGTACACCCTCCGCCCGTACCGGCCGGTGCAGGTCGACGGCAAGGGCCTCGACGAGATCTCCGCCCCGACCCGCGTCACCATGCCACCGCTCATGCGCGGTTACCTGCGGTTGGGCGCCAAGGTCTGCGGTGATCCCGCCTACGATCCCGACTTCGGCGTCGGTGACTTCCCCGCGCTGCTCGACAAACGGGAGGCCGACGTCCGCTACCTCCACAGGTTGCGGACGGTGTCCCAGGCGGCCGACGTCTCGGATGGAACGAGCCGATGACGGGCTTCGGCGGCGGAGATCCGAGCGCGCCGGGAATCGGGACCGCGCCGGCGGCCAACCCGTGGTTGCCGCGGGCGTCGTGCGACTCCTCCTGCGTTCACACCGATCCGGCGGCGACACCCCCGCCCGTGGTGGCGCTGCGGACGGCGGCCCGCCTGTGCGGTGCCCTGGTGTTGCTTCCAGCGTTACCGCTGCTGGCCGTGCCGCTGCCCGGACGGTCGAAGGTTCAGCGCCTCTACTGCCGCCTCGTCCTGCGCTGTCTCGGCGTGCGCATCACCGTCTCGGGTGGCCCGATCCGCAACCTGCGCGGTGTGCTGGTGGTCAGTGGACACGTGTCCTGGGTGGACATCTTCGTCATCGGATCGGTGCTTCCCGGGTCGTTCGTCGCGCGCGCGGATCTCATCGAATGGCCCGCACTCGGATTCGTGGCGCGGATGCTGAAGGTCATCCCGATCGAGCGGGCCAGCCTGCGTCGCCTGCCTGACGTGGTGCGGGCCGTGGCCGATCGGCTGGCCGCCGGCCAGACGGTCGTCGCGTTCCCCGAGGGCACCACGTGGTGCGGCCTCGGCTACGGACGCTTCCGACCCGCCATGTTCCAGGGCGCCATCGACGCGGGCCGACCGGTGCAACCGCTGCGCCTGAGGTATCACCACAAGGACGGGCGACCGTCGACGATTCCGGCGTTCATCGGTGACGACTCCCTGCTGGAGTCGGTGCGCAGGGTCGTCACCGCCCGGCTGACCGTCTGCCACGTGCACGTGGAGTCCCTTCAGCTACCCGGCGAGGACCGGCGCGACCTGGCGGCCCGATGCCAGGCCGCCGTGCGGGGCACCGAGGTGGCGGCGGCCGTGGGCGCCCCCGTCGCGCACGGGCACGCGCTGGTCGGCTGACGGCACCGCCCTGCCGGTATCCTTGACGGGCCATGAGCGCCGTCTACCTGGATCACGCCGCCACCACCCCGATGCATCCCGCTGCCATCGAGGCCATGACTGCGGCCATGGCGACGGTCGGCAACGCCTCGTCGCTGCACACCACCGGTCGCACGGCCCGGCGCCGGATGGAGGAGGCCCGCGAGACGCTGGCCGGACTCCTCGGGGCGCGCCCGTCGGAGGTCGTGTTCACCGCGGGCGGCACCGAGAGCGACAACCTCGGCGTCAAGGGGGTCTTCTGGGCGCGCCGCGACGCCGACCCGCGGCGACGCAGGATCATCACCACGCCGATCGAGCACCACGCCATCCTCGACGCCGTCGAGTGGCTCGTCGAACACGAGGGCGCCGAGGTGACCTCGTTGCCGGTCGCCGCGGACGGTTCGGTGGCCGCCTCCGCACTGCGTGAGGCGCTCGCCGATCACGACGACGTCGCCCTGGTGACGATCATGTGGGCCAACAACGAGGTGGGCACCATCATGCCCATCGCCGAGCTCGCCGCCGTCGCCGCCGAATTCGACGTGCCGATGCACAGCGACGCCGTTCAGGCGGTCGGCCAACTGCCCGTCGACTTCGCCGCCAGCGGTCTGTCCGCGATGAGCGTGGCGGCCCACAAGTTCGGCGGGCCCACCGGTGTCGGCGCGCTGTTGTTGCGCCGCGACACGGCGTGCGTGCCGCTGCTGCACGGCGGCGGCCAGGAGCGTGACGTCCGTTCCGGCACGCCCGACGTGGCGGGTGCGGTCGCGATGGCCGCCGCCGCCAAGGCCGCCGTGGAGGGTCTCGACGCGAACCGCGCCCGGGTCTCCGAGCTGCGGGACAGACTCATCGACGGCGTGCTGTCGTCGATCGACGACGTCGACCTCAACGGCGCCGAGGGAGACGCCCGGCTGCCGGGCAACACCCACTTCACCTTCCGTGGCTGTGAGGGTGACGCACTGTTGATGTTGTTGGACGCCAAGGGAATCGAGTGCTCCACCGGTTCAGCGTGCACGGCGGGCGTGGCGCAGCCCTCACACGTCCTCGTCGCGATGGGCGCAGACCGGGCGAGCGCACGGGGCTCGCTGCGATTCTCCTTGGGACACACCAGCACCGACGCCGACGTCGACGCCGCGCTCGACGTGCTGCCTGCGGCCGTCCACCGCGCCCGACAGGCGGCGTTGGCAAGCGCAGGCCGGGAGTAGGTCGTGCGCGTCCTGGTGGCGATGAGCGGTGGCGTCGATTCCTCGGTGGCCGCAGCCAGAATGGTCGACGCAGGCCATGACGTGGTCGGCGTGCACCTCGCGTTGTCCTCGGCACCGGGGACGTTGCGCACCGGTTCCCGTGGGTGCTGCTCGAAGGAAGACGCCGGTGACGCGCGGCGGGTGGCCGACATCCTGGACATCCCGTTCTACGTCTGGGATTTCGCCGACCGCTTCGCCGAGGACGTGATCGACGACTTCGTCGAGTCCTACGCCCGCGGTGAGACCCCCAACCCGTGCGTCCGGTGCAACGAGCGGATCAAGTTCTCGGCGTTGTCGGCGAAGGCGCTGGCGCTCGGCTTCGACGCGGTGGCCACCGGCCACTACGCCAGGCTCTCCGGGGGCAGGCTGCGCCGGGCCGTGGACGCCGATAAGGACCAGTCCTACGTGCTCGGCGTGCTCGACGAACGGCAGTTGGCGACGGCGGTGTTCCCGATCGGCGACACCCCGAAGCCGATGATCCGCGAGGAGGCGGCCCATCGCGGCCTTGCGGTCGCCGACAAGCCCGACAGCCACGACATCTGCTTCATCCCGTCCGGGGACACCCGCGCGTTCCTCGGCGCGAGGATCGGCGTCCGCCGCGGCGTGGTGGTGGACGCGGGCGGCAGCGTCCTGGCCGAACACGACGGCGTGCACGGTTTCACGATCGGTCAGCGCAAGGGGCTGGGCATCGCGGGTCCGGGGGCCGACGGGCGCCCCCGGTACGTGACGTCGATCGACGCGCAGAGCGGCACCGTGCGGGTCGGTGCCGCCACCGATCTGGACGTGTGGGGTCTGGTCGGCGAGCGTCCGGTGTTCACGGCCGGGTCGCCACTCGTGGGGCCGGTGGAGTGCGACGTTCAGGTCCGGGCCCACGGCGGCATCGCCGATGCCGTCGCGGAGGTTCGCGACGGCACGCTCGTCGCCACGCTCCGCAGCCCGCTGCGTGCGGCGGCAGCCGGGCAGACGATGGTGCTGTACCGCCGCGACCCCGACGGCGACGAGGTGATCGCAAGCGCGACGATCGCCGCTGCGGTCGACCGGCCGCACTGACCGGGAACGCGCGCCAGGATGTTCGTCAGCCACGACGTCCACGTCGGTCGCGCCTGCTCGACGGTAACTCCTCTCACCGGTGATCGAATACTGTTGGCGGCGTGAGCGTCTTCGCCGTGGCAACCGGCATCGGATCTTGGCCAGGCACTGCGGCACGCCCGGCCGCCGACGTGGTGGTGGGTGAACTGCACACGATGTCGCATCTGGTGGAGTTGCCCGCCAGGGGCGTCGGCGCCGACCTGATCGGGCGCGCGGCCGCACTGCTCGTCGGGATCGGGATGGACACGGTGCCACGCGGCTATCGGGTGGCGTCCGGCCGGAGCTCGGTGGTGCGTCGGGCGGCGAGCCTGCTCGACGAGGACGTCGACGCACTCGAAGAGGCGTGGGAACGGGCGGGTCTTCGCGGCGGCGCCCGCACCGTCAAGGTGCAGGGGCCCGGTCCGATCACGCTGGCGGCTCACCTCGAGCTCGCCAACGGCCATCGCGCGATCACCGACGCCGGCGCGATACGCGATCTGGCGGGCAGCCTCGCGGAGGGTCTGGCGGCACACCGTGCCGAGGTGGCGCGGCGGCTGGACGTCTCCGTGGTGGTGCAACTCGACGAGCCCTCGCTGCCGGCTGCGCTGGCGGGCCGGCTGTCGGGGGTGTCGAGCTTCTCGCCGGTGCATCCGGTGGACGAATCGACGGCTCAGGGCCTGCTCGACGACTGCATCGCGACCATCGGTGGGGACGTCGTCGTGCACTGTTGTGCGCCGGACCTGCCGTGGAAGACCCTGGAACGCACCGCGCTGGCCGCCGTCTCGGTGGACGTCGCGACGCTGACCGCGGCCGATCTCGACGGCATCGGCGAGTTCGTCGAATCGGGCCGCGGCGTGATGCTCGGCGTGGTTCCGGCGACGGCGCCCGACCGGGTGTCCTCACCCGAGGAGGTGGCGAAGTCGGCGGCGTCGATCACCGACCGACTCGGCTTTCCCCGCGCGTTGCTGCGGGACCGCATCGGCCTGACGCCGGCCTGCGGGCTGGCCGGAGCCACCGAGTCGTGGGCGCGTACCGCCATCGAGTTGGTGCAAAAGGTCGCGGACGGGATCGCCGAGGACCCGTCGTCGGCGTAAGGTTTGTGGCAAACCCCCCAAATGGTCAGGGAGGACCGTGGCCCAGAGGTTCAACCGCGTCGCTGCCGGCGTGTGTGCCGTCGTTGCCATCGCCGTGGCGGGCGGCGCCGGCGCGGCCGTCACGTCGGCCGATCCCGGCGGCCCGAGGTCACCTTCCGGTCACTCGCGTGACGATGCCCAGTCCGTCCGCCACGGCGACGGGCACCCCGGCCAGGGTCACCGTCCACGCGGCGGCGGTCACGGCGGTACCGGCGTCAAGGGCCGGGACGCCAGGGACGCCCGTGCGGCCCACCAGGGACCCGGTCGCACCACGCTGCGGGGCCACCGCGGCGATGACGCACCCTCGGTGATCGCGGGTCGCGGCGGCGCCACCGCGCTCGCACCGGCCGCGATCGCCGCCCGCCCGGGCGCCGCCGAACCCGGCCGCCCGAGCGCACTGCCCGACGAGCCCGCGACGTCGGCCCGCAACGGCGACGCAGGCGGTGGCGGCGGCGGGTCGGGGGCGCAGGTCTCCGCCTCCGTCGTCCTGCCCACCGCGCCCAAGGTGCCCGAGATGATCCTCGGCGACGGGCGTTCGCCTGCGTTCGTCTCGGCGGGTCCGGTGGAGATACCGGCACGCGTGGCGCCGGCACCGCTGCCCGTGCGTGCGCCCGCGCCCCTGCCGGCCTCTGCGCCACCTGCGCCCGCGCCCGCGCCCGCGTCGTCACCGGCGCTGCGGGCCGCCCACCCCCACGACTGGTCGCTGCCCGTCATGCCGGTGACGGCGTCGCTGTGGGGGAAGGCCGAGCAGGGCTGGCCCGCCGGCGTCCTCTTCGGCCTTGCCGGGTTGGTGTTGGCGCCGATCGCGGGCATGTGGCTGGGGCTTCGCCAGGCCCGTGCGTCGAACTCGGCTTCCCTGCTGACGGCCAGCTAGACCGTCCGCAGATCCTTGCGCAGGATCTTGCCCGCCGCCGACTTCGGGATCGCGTCGATGAACGCCACCTGCCGAACCTTCTTGTAGGGCGCGACGTGGCCCGCGACGAACTCCATCACCTCGTCGCCGGTCAGCTCGACGCCCGCCAACGTGACCACGTACGCCTTCGGGACCTCTTCGCCGGACTCCGGGTCGGTGGCGCCGATGACGGCGGCGTCGGCGATGCCGGGGTGCGTCAGCAGCACCGCCTCGAGTTCGGCGGGCGGGACCTGGTAGCCCTTGTACTTGATCAGTTCCTTGAGCCGGTCGACGATGTACACGCATCCCGCCGAATCGACCCGCGCCAGGTCACCGGTGTGCAGGAAACCGTCGTCGTCGATGGTCTCGCGGGTGGCCTCGTCGTTCCCGAGGTATCCGGCCATGACGTTGGGGCCCTTGAACCACAGTTCCCCCGTCTCGCTGAGCCCGGATGCGGGCGGGTCGATCTCGGCTCCCGTCTCGGAGTCGACGATCTTGCTGACGGCGTTGGGGACGGTCCACCCGCACGAGCTGAGCGGCGCGGTGGACCCGACGAGGTCCTTCCCGCCGTCGAAGGGGGTGACGTGGCTGACGGGGCTGAGCTCGCTCATGCCGTAACCCTGAACCAGCTGGCAGCTCAGCCGGCGGGTGACCGCATGCCCGAGCTCCTCGTCCAGCGGCGCGGCCCCGGACATGATGCCGCGCAAGCTGCTCAGGTCGTAGGAGTCGACGACCGGGTGCTTGGCGAGCGCGACGGCCACCGGCGGCGCGATGAAGGCGTACGTGCAGCGGTGCTTGGCGATGGTGTCGAGGAACTCGACGAGGTCGAAGCTCGGCATGATCACCAGCCGTGCCCGGGCATGCAGGGCGGCGTTGAGCAGGACCGTCATCCCGTAGATGTGGAAGAACGGCAGGACGGCGAGGATGCGGTCGTCGGGCTGCATGCCCTGTAGTGGCCGGATCTGGGCGACGTTCGCCGTGAGGTTGCGGTGCGTGAGCATCACTCCCTTGGGGTTGCCCGTCGTTCCCGAGCTGTAGGGCAGCGCCGCCAGATGGGTGGCCGGGTCGAAGCTCACCTCCGGTGCCGGCAACGCCGCGGTGAGCAGGTCGTCGGCGTTGGGATGCCCGTCGACCGATTCGCCGGGGCCGTCGAGCACGATGATGGCATCGTCGGCCAATCCGAGCGGCGCGGCGCCCGCCACGGCCGCCGCCCGCAGCGCGCCGACCGTGACGAGTACCTTTGCCTTGGCATCGCGGCACTGCTTGGTGATGTCCTTGGCGGTGAACAGCGCGTTGATCGTGGTCGCCGTGGCACCCGAGCGCAGGATGCCGTGAAAGGCAATGGCGAACGTGGAGCTGTTCGGCGCCAGCAGGGCGACGACGTCGCCGACGCCGACGCCGCGCGCGGCCAGCGCGCCGGCGAACGCGTCGATGCGGAAGACCATCTCGCGGTAGGTCGTCTCGTCGCCGGACGTGGCGTCGACGAGCGCGATCCGGTCGGCATCGTCGTGGTCGACCTCGCCGAAGAGGTAGTCGTGCACGCTGGTGGTGGGAATCTGGACCTGGGGGAAGGGACTCGAGAAGCTCATCGTGCCCTCGATCGAACCACGACCGCCTGTGCGTCGGTCAGCGTTGGTCGAGTTGCGCGACCGACTTCCGTGGCGCGACGAGACGATACGACGCATCGACGAGCTCGCGCACCTCGTCCCAGTCCACCTCTGCCACGGTGAAGTCGAGGCCGAGCCAGCCGGCAACCCCGAGGTAGGCGGGGTAGAAGAACCGCCCGTCCTGCCGCAGCGCCGCACGATCGGATTCGTCGACCTTCACCATGACGCACGCGGGCACGGCGACCATCTCACCGGTCTCCTTGGTGCTGCCGCCGTACATCGCGAACATCTTCGTCGCGAAGAATCCGGGCCTGCCGTGCGACACCTTCTCGTGGGCGTCCGGGAGATTCAGCGCGATCTCGCGCAGTTCGCTCAGACCGGGATCGTCGTCGCGGAACATGATCGGATGCGGCATGCGAGCAGCCTAGATCCGGGCCGCGGCGGTGGACGTGGATTGCGACGGCCCCGTCGGAGGCCTCGGATAACCTGCCAATGTGAGCTCACCTGACGCCGACGTCCGTCGCGAGTGGCAGCAGCTGGCCGACGAGGTTCGTGGTCACCAGTTCCGGTACTACGTCAAGGATGCGCCCATCGTCTCCGACGGTGAGTTCGACCGGCTGCTTGGCGAGCTGACCGCGCTCGAGGAGCGCTTTCCCGAACTTCGGACCCCCGATTCGCCGACCCAGCTGGTCGGCGGGGCAGGCTTCGCGACGGACTTCAGCTCCGCCGACCACCTCGAGCGAATGTTGAGTCTGGACAACGTCTTCGACTCCGAGGAGCTGTCGGCGTGGGCGGCGCGGTTGACCGGGGAGATCGGTGCGGACCCGGAATTCCTGTGCGAACTCAAGATCGACGGCGTGGCCCTCGCGCTGGTATACCGCGACGGCGTCCTCGTCCGGGCCGCCACCCGGGGTGACGGGCGCACCGGCGAGGACGTCACGCTCAACGCCCGCACCATCGAAGACGTCCCCGACCGGCTTGCCCACAGCGACGAGCATCCGGTGCCCAGCGTGCTCGAGGTGCGTGGTGAGGTCTTCTTCCGCCTCGCCGACTTCGAGGCACTCAACGCCAGCCTCGTCGAAGACGGCAAGGCGCCGTTCGCCAATCCGCGGAACAGCGCGGCAGGCTCACTGCGACAGAAGAACCCGGCGGTGACGGCGCGCCGCAAGCTGAGGATGATCTGCCACGGCCTCGGCCGCGCCGAGGGCTTCAGCCCCGCCACCCTGCACGACGCGTACCTTGCGCTCAAGTCGTGGGGTCTGCCGGTGTCGGATCACACCACGCGGGTCACCGGCATCGAGGCGGTGGCCGAGCGCGTCGCGTACTGGGGCGAGCATCGCCACGACGTCGAACACGAGATCGACGGGCTGGTGGTCAAGGTCGACGACGTCGCTCTGCAGCGCCGCCTCGGCGCAACGTCACGCGCCCCGCGATGGGCCATCGCCTACAAGTATCCCCCCGAGGAAGCCACCACCAAGCTGCTTGACATACGCGTCAACGTCGGCCGCACCGGTCGCGTCACCCCGTTCGCGTACATGGAGCCCGTCAAGGTCGCCGGCTCGACCGTCGGGCTCGCGACGTTGCACAACGCCTCGGAGGTGAGGCGCAAGGGCGTGCTCATCGGTGACACCGTGGTGATCCGCAAAGCCGGTGACGTCATCCCCGAGGTGTTGGGGCCGGTGGTCGACGTGCGGGACGGCACGGAGCGCGAATTCCAGATGCCGACGGTGTGCCCGGAGTGCGGCACCACACTCAGGCCGGCGAAGGAGGGCGACGCCGACATCCGTTGCCCCAACTCCCGGTCGTGCCCGGCGCAGTTGCGGGAGCGGGTCTTCCACGTCGCAGGCCGCGGCGCCTTCGACATCGAGGGGCTCGGCTACGAGGCGGGCATCGCCCTGCTGCAGGCCGGCGTCATCACCGACGAGGGTGACCTGTTCACCCTCACCGAGGACGATCTGCTGCGCACGTCGTTGTTCACCACCCAGAAGGGCGAGTTGTCGGCCAACGGCAGACGCCTGCTCACCCATCTCGGCAAGGCCAAGCAGCAAGCACTGTGGCGGGTCCTGGTCGCGTTGTCGATCCGTCACGTCGGTCCCACCGCGGCGCGGGCCCTCGCGGGAGCCTTCGGCAGCCTCGACGCCATCGAGGAGGCAACGGAGGAACAGCTCGCGGCGGTGGAGGGCGTCGGCCCGACCATCGCCGCCGCGCTGATCGAGTGGTTCACCGTCGACTGGCATCGCGCGATCGTCGACAAGTGGCGTGCCGCGGGCGTCCGGATGCACGACGAACGCGATGCCACGGTCACGCGGACGTTGGAGGGTCTGTCCATCGTCGTCACCGGCTCGCTCGCCGGGTTTTCCCGCGACGAGGCGAAGGAGGCCATCCTGGCCCGCGGCGGCAAGGCCGCGGGTTCGGTGTCCAAGAAGACCGCATACGTCGTCGCGGGCGATGCGCCGGGTTCGAAGTACGACAAGGCCATCGAGCTGGGCGTGCCGGTGCTCGACGAGGACGGGTTCCGCCGGCTGCTGGAGCACGGTCCCGAGCAGCCCTGAGCGTCGACCGGTAGCGCCGCGTTTGCCCGGGTCACTGCGTGGGGAATGCCTCCTTCAGAACCGGATGAGGAGGAGCAGATGGCGATTTGCGACACCTGTGGCAACCACTACGACAAGTCGTTCACGGTGACGTGGGCGGACGGCAGGACCGCGACGTTCGACAGCGTCGAGTGCGCCGCCATGCAGCTCGCACCCGAATGCGCACACTGCGGCTGCCGGATCCTCGGCCACGGCATCGAAACGCCCGACGCCATCTTCTGTTGCGCCCACTGCGCCCGCAAGGACAGCAACGCCGACGTCAACGACCGGTATCCCGTGCCGGCCGGCGCGTAGCCCTGATCAACGCAGGATGGTGGCCACGATCCCGGTGAGATAGCCGAGGCGGGCCACCTCCGACGGGCGGAACGCCGGACCGCCGGGGCGGCCGAGGATCACCGCCCGGTGGTGGCCGCCGAGCGGAGCCGCCGCCAGCGCCGTGTCGAAGTCGCGCCACACCTGCGGAATCCACTCGGCGGCCCCGTCCAGCGCCGTCGCGTGGTCGAGCGGCAACCATGGTGCCGACTCCGCCGCGGTCTCCGGTGCACCGTGGCTCGCCGCGACGACATCCGGCCCCGCCGGCTCCAGGCTCACCACCATGCACCAGCCCACCCGCAACACCTTGGGAGCCTCGTCGACGAGGACTTGAAGCTTGTCCCGGTTGCCTCCCGCCGCCGCGATGTGATCGATCAGTTCCAGTTCGCGGTGGGCTTCCAACAGCCCGGTGTGCGGACGGATGCTGTCGACGTAGACGCCGCTGAGCTTCTCGGCGGCGGTGATGAGCATGTCGGGCATGGCGCTCGGGGGAAGTTCGACCACCAGGTCGTCGACGGCGTAACCGTCCGCGCGCTCGACGACGTCGAGGGACAGGATGTCGGCGCCCACCGACCCCAACGCCACGGCGAGCGAGCCGAGGCTGCCGGGTCGGTCGTCCAGCTGGACCCGCAGCAGATATGACCGCACGCGCATCACTGTTTCACGCAATGTAGATGCGCAGCGACTCGGAAAGGCGATCGGACGCTGCCGGCAGGCTCCGGCGCGGCGGCCCCCGGCACGGTGACTAGGCTTCGTGGTCGTGTCAAAGATCTCGCGGGATGACGTCGCCCACCTGGCGCGCCTGGCCCGGCTCACCCTGACCGATGGCGAGCTGGATGGCTTCGCCGGCCAGCTGGACGCCATCCTGGCGCACGTCGGCCAGATTCAGGCCGTCGACGTCACCGGCGTCGACGCCACCGACAACCCGCTGTCCGGACGGGTGGAAGCGCAGCGACCGGGCGCGGGAGCGGCATCGTCAACGTGACCCGACCGGACGAGGTCGTGCCGAGCCTGACGCAGGACGAGGCGCTGGCCGCCGCCCCGAACGCCGTCGACGGCAGGTTCGCCGTGCCGCGGATTCTGGGGGAGGCCCAGTGAGCGAGCGTGCGAGCGAACCGATGGCCGGGGCTGGGGCGACCGAGCCTGCGAGGAGGGCCCAGTGAGCGAGCGTGCGAGCGAGCTCGTCCGGATGGATGCGGCCACGCTCGCCGCCAAGATCGCCGCCGGGGAGGTCACCTCGACCGAGGTCACCCGGGCACATCTCGATCAGATCGCCGCCACCGACGACCAGTACCACGCATTCCTGCACGTGGCGGCCGACACGGCGCTGGCCGAGGCGGGTCGGGTCGACGCCGCGGTGGCCGCGGGAGAGGCGCTGCCGTCGCCGCTTGGCGGGTGTGCCGCTGGCACTCAAGGACGTCTTCACCACCACCGACATGCCCACGACGAGTGGGTCCAGGATCCTCGAGGGCTGGCGCTCGCCATACGACGCGACGGTCACCGCCCGGCTGCGGGCGGCCGGGATCCCGATCCTCGGCAAGACCAACATGGACGAGTTCGCGATGGGCAGCTCGACCGAGAACTCCGCCTACGGCCCGACCCGCAACCCGTGGAACGTCGAGCGCGTCCCCGGCGGCTCGGGCGGTGGCAGCGCCGCCGCGCTCGCCGCGTTCCAGGCTCCGCTGGCGATGGGCTCCGACACGGGCGGCTCCATTCGTCAGCCCGCCGCGTTGACCGCCACCGTCGGCGTCAAGCCGACCTACGGGACGGTGTCGCGCTATGGGCTGATCGCGTGTGCGTCGTCACTCGATCAGGGCGGCCCCTGCGCCCGCACCGTACTCGACACCGCGCTCCTGCACCAGGTCGTCGCGGGCTACGACCCGCGGGACTCCACGTCGCTGAACGTCGAGGTGCCCGACGTGGTCGCCGCGGCCAAGACAGGCGCGGGAGGCGATCTGAAGGGGGTCCGCGTCGGGGTGGTCAAACAGCTGCGCAGCGGCGAGGGCTACCAGTCGGGTGTGCTGGCGTCGTTCAACGCGGCCGTCGACGCAGCTGACCGACCTCGGTGCCGAGGTCAGCGAGGTGGACTGCCCGAACTTCGACTACTCGCTGGCGGCCTACTACCTGATCCTGCCGTCGGAGGTGTCGAGCAACCTCGCCCGGTTCGACGCCATGCGCTACGGGCTGCGGGTCGGAGACGATGGCAGCGCACAGCGCCGAAGAGGTGATGGCGATGACCCGGGCGGCCGGCTTCGGCCCAGAGGTCAAGCGCCGCATCATGATTGGCACGTACGCGCTGTCCGCCGGCTATTACGACGCGTACTACAACCAGGCCCAGAAGGTACGCACGCTGATCGCCAGGGATCTCGAGCGGGCTTACGAGACCGTGCGACGTGCTGGTGTCTCCCGCGACGCCGACCACCGCGTTCCGGCTGGGCGAGAAGGTCGACGACCCGCTGGCGATGTATCTGTTCGACCTGTGCACCCTGCCGTTGAACCTCGCCGGGCACTGCGGGATGTCGGTGCCGTCGGGGCTGTCCGAGGACGACGGGCTGCCCGTGGGCTGCAGATCATGGCACCCGCGCTGGCCGATGACCGGCTCTACCGGGTGGGCGCCGCCTACGAGGCGGCGCGCGGTCCGCTGCCGACCGCGATCTGACGGGTGGAGGATGGTGACATGCGGATTGGAGTTCTCACCGGTGGCGGCGACTGTCCCGGCCTGAACGCGGTCATCAGGGCCGTGGTGCGGACCTGCAACGTCCGCTACGGCTCGACGGTGGTCGGCTTCCTGGACGGCTGGCGCGGTCTGTTGGAGGACCGGCGCATCCAGCTCGCCAACGACGACCGCAACGACCGGTTGCTCGGCAAGGGCGGCACGATCCTCGGCACCGCGCGGGTCAACCCGGACAAGCTTCGGGCCGGCCTCGACCAGATCAAGCAGACGCTCGAGGACAACGGCATCGACGTGCTGATCCCGATCGGCGGCGAGGGCACGCTGACGGCGGCCCACTGGCTGTCGGAGGAGAACGTTCCCGTGGTGGGCGTGCCGAAGACCATCGACAACGACATCGACTGCACCGACGTCACATTCGGTCACGACACCGCGCTGCAGGTCGCCAGCGACGCCATCGACCGGCTGCACAGCACCGCGGAATCCCACCAGCGGGTGATGCTCGTCGAGGTGATGGGTCGCCACGCCGGCTGGATCGCGCTCAACGCCGGGCTGGCCTCCGGTGCCCACATGACGCTGATCCCCGAGCAGCCCTTCGACGTCGAAGAGGTCTGCCGGCTGGTCAAGCAGCGCTTCGTCCGCGGTGATTCGCACTTCATCTGCGTGGTCGCCGAGGGTGCCAGGCCCGCCGAGGGCTCGATGCAGTTGCGCGACGGCGGCATCGACGAGTTCGGGCACGTGAGGTTCACCGGCGTCGCCCACCAGCTCGGCGTCGAGATCGAGAAGCGGATCAAGAAGGAAGTGCGCACGACGGTGCTCGGGCACGTGCAGCGCGGTGGCACGCCGACGGCGTACGACCGGGTGCTGGCCACGCGGTTCGGCGTCAACGCCGCGGACGCCGCGCACTCCGGTGAGTACGGGATGATGGTGTCGCTGCGCGGCCAGGAGATCGGGCGGGTGGCGTTGGCCGACGCCGTGCGCCAGCTCAAGCTGGTGCCGCAGAGCCGCTACGACGACGCCGCCGAGTTCTTCGGCTGACCTTCGTCGCCCACTGAGGACTTAGGATCGAGGCATGACTGTCGCCTCCGCCGAACTGATCGACTACGACGAGGTCATCGCCCGCTACGAGCCCGTAATGGGCATGGAGGTCCACGTCGAACTGTCGACCGCGACCAAGATGTTCTGCGGCTGCGCGAACCGAGTTCGGCGCCGAGCCCAACACGCACGTCTGCCCGGTCTGCCTCGGTCTGCCCGGCTCGCTGCCGGTGGTCAACGCAGGCCGCCGTCGAGTCCGCCATCCGGATCGGCCTCGCGCTGAACTGCGACATCGCGCCGTGGGGACGTTTCGCCCGCAAGAACTACTTCTATCCCGATCAGCCGAAGAACTATCAGATCAGCCAGTACGACGAGCCGATCGCCGTCAACGGCTACCTCGACGCCCCGCTCGACGACGGCACGACGTGGCGGGTGGAGATCGAGCGCGCGCACATGGAGGAGGACACCGGCAAGCTGACGCACCTCGGCAGCGGCACCGGCCGCATCGAAGGCGCCACGACGTCGCTGCTGGACTTCAACCGGGCAGGCGTGCCGCTGGTCGAGATCGTCACCAAGCCCATCGAGGGAGCGGGCGCGCGGGCCCCCGAGATCGCCCGCGCCTACGTCACTGCGCTGCGAGATCTGCTGCGCGGGCTTGAACGTCTCCGACGTCCGGATGGATCAGGGCTCGATGCGCTGCGACGCGAACGTGTCGCTCAAGCCCATCGGCGCAACGGAGTTCGGCACCCGCACCGAGACGAAGAACGTCAACTCGCTGAAGAGCGTCGAGGTGGCCGTGCGCTACGAGATGCGCCGCCAGGCGGCGATTCTGGATGCCGGTGGCGAGATCGTCCAGGAGACCAGGCACTTTCACGAGGACGGCTACACCAGCGCGGGTCGGCGCAAGGAGACCGCCGAGGACTACCGGTACTTTCCCGAGCCGGACCTGGAGCCCGTCGCGCCGAGCGCCGACCTCGTCGAGCGGTTGCGGGGCACGATTCCGGAGCTTCCGTGGTTGCTGCGCAATCGGATTCAGCAGGACTGGGGCATCTCCGACGAGGTGATGCGCGACCTGGTGAACAACGGGGTCATCGATCTGGTGACGGCCACCGTCGCGGCCGGCGCGTCGAGCGAGGCGGCCCGCGCCTGGTGGGGCAACTTCCTGGTCCAGAAGGCCAACGAGGGCGGGATGGCCGTCGCCGACCTGGCCATCAGCCCAGCACAGGTCGCCGCCGTGGTGAAGCTGGTGGACGACGGCAAGCTGTCGAACAAGCTGGCGCGTCAGGTCATCGAGGGCGTGCTGGCCGGCGAGGGGGAACCGGCGCAGGTGATGGCCGACCGCGGTCTGGCCGTCGTGCGCGACGACTCGGTGATCCAGAGCGCCGTGGACGAGGCACTCGCCGCGAACCCCGGCATCGCCGAGAAGATCCGCGGCGGCAAGGTGCAGGCCGCGGGGGCCGTCGTCGGCGCGGTGATGAAGGCCACCAAGGGCCAGGCCGACGCGGCCAGGGTGCGGGAACTGGTCCTCGCGGCCTGCGGGCAGAGCGGGTAGGCGGCCCCAGGTACGAGGACCACCGGCCCCAGGGCCGGGTGCGGCGGCCATCGCCGCCCAGGCTAGGTGTTCTCGGCGTTGGTGCGGGGGAACCCGCCGCCCTGCGGGAAGAGGGGGAAGACCACGTCGTCGACCTTGTCGGCGTCGCCCGAGGTCTTGTTCACGGTTCCGCCCCACACGTTGCCGTCGGGTGAGAGCTGCAGCGCCCAGGCGTGGCCGTGGGTGTCCTGCCGGACCACCTCCGGCGCGCCGGTGACGGCGCCGGTGTCGGGCGCCAGTCGGACGGCGACGGTCTGCTTGGTGTTCACCATGTTGACGAGGACGGCGCCATCGGTCGCCGCGCAGCCTGCGATGCCCGGCTTGTCCGGCCACGTCCACACCGTCGAGACGACGGAGTCCTTGCTGATCTTCTGGAGTCGGTCACCGCTCGGTGTGCGATCGGTGACGTACAGCGAGCCGTCGGCGTCGTCGAGACACAGACCGCCGGCGCCCCCGATGCCAGTCAGCGCGGTGGTCGGCGGCGCCTGGTTCACCGTCGTCGGCTGTTCGATCCGGATCAGCTTGCCCGCCAGCGAACCAGGATCAGCGGCCTGCACGGGGTTTCCGGCATCGCCGGTCAGCACTTCCAGCGTCGTCGGACTGGTGAAGATCAGCGCGCCCATGTTGTCGGTGGCACCCTTCGGGATGCCGGTCAGGATCGGCTTGGGAACGTCCCCGTCGGCGATCCTGACGACCCGGTTGTCCGATGGCGTGCTGATGTAGGCGTACATCAGCCTGTCCTCGGTGTAGGTGGGCGACAGGACGATGTCCATCAGGCCGCCATCGCCGGTCGGATCGACGGGTATGACCACCTTGACCTTGGGTTCCGCGTTGGTGGCGATCTCCTTGACGGCGCCGGTGAGCCGCTCGGCCACCAGTGCGGACTTGTTGTCCGGGCCCATGATGAGCCCGCTGGTGCTCTCGAGGCAGCCCTGCATCACGCCCTTGGCGTCGCATGCCTTCGGGAACGGTGGGCCGGGGAGCGGCGGCGGGGGCGGCGGCTCTTCGCTCGGCGGCGGAGCCATCTCCGGCTTCGTGGTGAACGGCTGGCTCTGGTTGTCGTCGAACCGGGCGCACCCCGACCCGACCAGCAACGCCGCGCACAGCAGCACCAGCACACTCCACTTCGGCCGGTGCAGATTCATGCACGCCAGATTACGGATCTGGAGGCAGTACGCGCCACGTCGCCGCGGCGCGCCCCACGCGAACGGACGCGGGAAAGGTACGCGCCAATCCACGATTCGCAGGTAATTACCACTTACGCTGGGAAACGTGACCAGTACCTCGCACGATCCGCGCTCATGGCAAAGGCCCGAGGGCCGCGAAGGCTCAGCCGCGCGGCCCGCGTCGGCGCGCCTGGTCGATCCCGAGGACGACGTCCCGTCGTCGACGTATGCCGGCGACTTCGAGACCACCGCGATCCCGCGCTACGACACGGGCACCCCGAGCCAGGGGCAGTCCGGGTACGCCCTTCTCGGTGACCCCGAGCCGCTGCCCTATGTGCAGCCCGCCGGGCACCCGTCGGCGGCGTCGGCGGCGTCGGCGGAGCCCACCGAGATCGAACCGGACGGTGCCGCCCGCAGGGCCGAGGGGGGCCGCCGCGGCACGCAGGACCTCGGGCTGATGCTGCTTCGCGTCGGGTTCGGCGCACTGCTGATCGCCCACGGCCTGCAGAAGGCCTTCGGGCTGTGGGGTGGTCAAGGACTCGACGGCTTCCAACAGTCGCTCGCCGACCTCGGGTACCAGCACGCGAACATCCTGGTGTTCGTCGGCGTCGGCGCGCAGATCGGCGCGGGTGTGCTCCTGGTACTCGGACTGTTCACCCCGCTCGCGGCCGCCGCCGCGGTGGCGTACCTGATCAACTCGCTGCTGGCCGCCGTCACGGCTCAACCCGACAGCGGATACTTCCCGTTCTTCCTGCCGAGCGGCCACGAATATCTCGTCGTGCTGATCGTGCTGGCTGCGGCCCTGACGTTGACCGGCCCGGGCAGGTACGGATTCGACGCGGGCCGCGGCTGGGCCAGGCGCCCGTTCGTCGGGTCGGCGGCCGCCCTGGTGCTCGGCGTCGGCGTCGGCGTCGGCGTCTGGATGCTGTGCAACGGCGCCAATCCGCTGGCGTGACGCACTATTCGTAGGGGTTCGGCACCCGGCCGTCGGTAGCGGCGGTCAGCTGCGGCAGCGTGGCGAAGGTCACGGCGGGCAGTCGCAGGTCCGATCCGTCCTTGAGGCGGGCGCACGCCCACGCGCCGCGGTCGAAGCGCAACCCGTCGACGTCCTCCCACGCGACGGTCCTGCTCGTCAGCAGCGAGCGCGCCGTCACGGTGTCCCGGTCGGCGGTCGTGCGCCATCGGATCACCGCCGCCGACATCAGCACCGGGAGGATCAACAGCACCGTGAACCATTCCGGGTTGGCGAGCACCAGCGCGAGCAATCCCAAGGTGAAGAAGCCGACGGCGAGGTGGGCCGTCGGTGAAATCCGGATGACGACCGGAACCGGGGCAGCCGAGGGGGATCGCGAGCTCACCTCGTCATCCTCGCACCGGGCGGCTGCGTCCCCGCGTACCCGGGTGGCCGAATTTGACCTGTGACCTGTACGGCGGCTACCGTCATCGGTTATGCAGACCGTCGGAATTCTCGTAGTAATCGGATCGCGCGTTGGTGCGTAACCCGACCGAATAACCGGTCGAGCCTACGAGCACCGACGCGCAACCCTCGTGCAGCATCCGCTGACGGGGGTTTTTTGTTGCCCGAGAACATCAGAATTGAACTTTGAACCCAACGAGGACGTAGAGGACATCGTGAGCGCACCGACCACGCGGCCACTGGAGCCGGGCATGCGTGCCGACAGCACGCCGGCCGGCCCGACCACCCCCGCCCCGCAGCCGAAGAAGATCCCCGCGCAGAAGATGACGGGTGCACAGGCCGTCATCCGTTCGCTCGAGGAGCTCGACGTCGACGTCATCTTCGGCATCCCCGGCGGCGCGGTGTTGCCGGTCTACGACCCGTTGTTCGACTCGCAGAAACTCCGTCACGTGCTGGTCCGCCACGAACAGGGCGCCGGTCACGCCGCCAGCGGGTATGCCCACGCCACCGGCAAGGTCGGCGTGATGATGGCCACCTCGGGCCCGGGCGCCACCAACCTCGTCACTCCGTTGGCGGACGCGCAGATGGACTCGATCCCCGTCGTCGCGATCACCGGACAGGTCGGTCGCGCGCTGATCGGCACCGACGCCTTCCAGGAAGCCGACATCTCCGGCATCACCATGCCCATCACCAAGCACAACTTCCTGGTGCGGCACGGCGACGACATCGCGCAGGTGATCGCCGAGGCGTTCCACATCGCCCGCAGCGGCCGACCGGGTGCGGTGCTCGTGGACATCCCCAAGGACGTGCTGCAGGCGCAGTGCACGTTCAGCTGGCCGCCGCGGATCGATCTGCCGGGCTACAAGCCGAACACCCGGCCCCACAACAGGCAGGTGCGCGAGGCCGCCAAACTGATTGCGGCGTCGCGCAAGCCGGTGCTGTACGTGGGTGGCGGCGTCATCCGCGGTGAGGCCACCGAAGAGCTCGTCGAGCTGGCCGAGCTGACCGGCATCCCGGTGGTCACCACGCTGATGGCCCGCGGCGCCTTCCCCGACAGTCACCCACAGAATCTCGGGATGCCCGGCATGCACGGCACCGTCGCGGCGGTGGGCGCACTGCAGAAGAGCGACCTGCTGATCGCCCTCGGTACCCGCTTCGACGATCGCGTGACCGGCAAGCTGGACACGTTCGCGCCGGAGGCGAAGGTGATCCACGCCGACATCGACCCCGCGGAGATCGGCAAGAACCGCAACGCCGAGGTGCCGATCGTCGGCGACGTGAAGGCGGTCATCACCGACCTGGTGGCGGCGCTGCGCCGCGATGGACTGTCCGCTGCCACGCTGGACATCGACACCTGGTGGCAGTACTTGCGCAACGTGCAGGCCACGTTCCCGCTGAGCTACGGACCGCAGAGCGACGGCAGCCTGAGCCCCGAGTACGTGATCGAGACGATTGGCAGGCTGGCCGGTCCGGAAGCGGTGTACGTGGCCGGTGTCGGGCAGCACCAGATGTGGGCCGCGCAGTTCATCTCCTACGAGAATCCCAAGACGTGGCTGAACTCCGGTGGTCTCGGCACGATGGGGTTCGCGGTCCCGGCCGCCATGGGTGCGAAGTTCGCCAGGCCCGAGGCCGAGGTGTGGGCGATCGACGGCGACGGTTGCTTCCAGATGACCAATCAGGAATTGGCCACGTGCGCGGTCGAAGGTGCGCCGATCAAGGTGGCGGTGATCAACAACGGCAACCTGGGCATGGTGCGGCAGTGGCAGACCCTGTTCTACGAGGAGCGGTACAGCCAAACGGATCTGGCGACCCATTCGCGACGCATCCCCGACTTCGTGAAGCTGGCCGAGGCGTTGGGTTGTGTCGGATTGCGTTGTGAGCGTGCCGAAGACGTCGAGGACGTCATCCGGGCGGCGCAGGCGATCAACGACCGTCCGGTGGTGATCGACTTCATCGTCGGTGCCGACGCCCAGGTGTGGCCGATGGTCGCCGCGGGCACCAGCAACTCCGAAATCCAGGCGGCCAGGGGAATTCGGCCGCTGTTCGACGACCAGGGCAACGAGGGGCACGCCTGATGGCCACCACCCATACCCTGTCGGTGCTCGTCGAGGACAAGCCTGGCGTGCTGGCGCGCGTCGCGGCGTTGTTCTCGCGGCGCGGGTTCAACATTCAGTCACTGGCCGTCGGGGCCACCGAGCACAAGAACCTGTCCCGAATGACGATCGTCGTGTCGGTGGAGGACTTTCCGCTCGAGCAGATCACCAAGCAGCTCAACAAGTTGATCAACGTGATCAAGATCGTCGAGCAGGACGAGGACAACTCGGTGTCTCGCGAGCTGGCGCTCATCAAGGTTCGCGCGGACGCGGCGACCCGTGGACAGATCATCGAAGCGGTGAACCTGTTCCGCGCCAAGGTTGTCGACGTGTCGGCCGAGTCGCTGGTGGTCGAGGCCACCGGCACCCCTGGCAAGCTCGAGGCGCTGCTGGCGCTGCTCGAGCCCTACGGGATTCGCGAGATCGCCCAGTCCGGCATGGTGACGCTGGCCCGTGGCCCACGTGGTATCTCGGGCGTAAAGTAACGCACGGTCAAGAGACGAGAAAAGGAAAAGACAAGTGGCAGTTGAGATGTTCTACGACGACGACGCCGATCTGTCGATCATCCAGGGACGCAAGGTCGGCGTCATCGGATACGGCAGCCAGGGGCACGCGCACTCGCTTTCGTTGCGCGACTCCGGTGTTGAGGTGAAGGTCGGTCTGAAGGAAGGCTCGAAGTCTCGCGAGAAGGTCACCGAGCAGGGCCTGGAGGTCGACACGCCCGCCGAGGTCGCCAAGTGGGCCGACGTCATCATGCTGTTGGCGCCCGACACCGCACAGGCCGAGATCTTCACCAACGACATCGAGCCGAACCTCGAAGACGGCAACGCGCTGTTCTTCGGCCACGGCCTCAACATCCACTTCAATCTGATCAAGCCGCCTGCCAACGTCACCATCGGCATGGTCGCCCCGAAGGGCCCCGGTCACCTGGTGCGCCGCCAGTTCGTCGACGGCAAGGGCGTGCCCGCTCTGATCGCCGTCGATCAGGACCCCAAGGGTGAGGGTCAGGCCCTGGCGCTGTCCTACGCGAAGGCGATCGGCGGCACCCGGGCGGGCGTCATCAAGACCGACTTCAAGGAAGAAACCGAGACCGACCTGTTCGGTGAACAGGCCGTGCTCTGTGGCGGCACCGAGGAACTGGTCAAGGCCGGCTTCGACATCATGGTCGAGGCAGGTTACGCCCCCGAGATGGCCTACTTCGAGGTGTTGCACGAGCTCAAGCTGATCGTCGACCTCATGTACGAGGGCGGCATCGCCCGCATGAACTACTCGATCTCGGACACCGCGGAGTTCGGTGGCTACATCTCGGGACCCCGCGTCATCGACGAGGCCACCAAGGACCGCATGCGCGGCATCCTCAGGGACATCCAGGACGGCAGCTTCGTCAAGCGACTCGTCGCCAACGTCGAGGGCGGCAACAAGGAGCTCGAGGCGCTGCGCAAGAAGAGTGCCGAACACCCGGTGGAGGTCACCGGAAAGAAGCTGCGCGACCTGATGAGTTGGGTCGACCGGCCGATCACCGAAACCGCCTGACGACACGCCGGATCTGAACGTGGAGTTTCAGCCGTGTCCGGCACGGCTGAAACTCCACGACGATGCGACCAGGAAGGACGAGGGCGGCGTGACGGATGACCCAGGGCGGGACGTTTCCGGGGGCGACGCACCGTGAGTCCGTCGGTGTCCGCGGTGGTGAACGAGTCGGGTGACTCGCGCGCCGACATCACCCGGCAGAAGATCCTGGACTCCGCCTCGAGGCACTTCGCCAAGCGATCGTTCACCTCGGTCAGCCTCGAGGACATCCTTGCCGACACCGATGTGTCGAAGGGCGCGCTGTACTTTCACTTCACGTCCAAGCATTCGCTGGCGCTGGCGATCATCGAACACCACGCCGCGGCGGTCCGCGCCAGCACCATGGAGTTGTTGACGCACCAGCAGTCCGGCCTGGAGACGATGATCGAGATCACCTTCATGATCGCGACATTGGACGCGCGTGACGACTACGCCCGCGCGGCGCTGAACCTGGCGGGCGAGATACGGCGCCCGGGTGGCCGATCGGCGGGGCTGGTCGACGAATGGATGAAGGGCTCGACCACGGTGCTGGAGCAGGCGATGGCGGACGGCGACGTCCGCGCCGACTGCGATCCCGAGGTGTTGGCGCAGGTCCTCGTCAGTCACTACGTGGGTGTTCGACAGGTCAACGATCTCGACGACACGGCGACGTTCATCACCAACGTCAAGTGCAGCTGGTGCACCACGCTGCCGGGTTTCGCCAACCCCGACCGGATCGACTACCTGGCGCAGTTCGTCGAGCGGCGTGCCGCAGTCGCGATCCGCAGCATCGGCGATGCCGGCTGATCCGGTCGTGCATTGATCCCGCGGTGAGGGGTATGTAGGGAATCGTGTCTTCTACCACGGTGTTCGGGGCTGGTGAGCGGGTGGTCCTGCTCGATGACGACGGGCAGGAGTCCGGCAGCGCAGCGAAGTCGACGGTGCATCACGCGTCCACTCCGCTGCACCTCGGCTTCTCCTGCTACGTCTTCGACGACGCGGGTCGCGTGCTGCTGACCCGCCGCGCGCTCGGCAAGCGGACGTGGCCAGGGGTGTGGACGAATTCGTTCTGCGGGCATCCCGCCCCCGGTGAGCCGGTCGCCGCCGCCGTCCGGCGCCGCGGCCGCGAGGAACTCGGCATCGCGCTCGATCAACTGGTGTGCGTGTTGCCGGGTTTCCGGTACCGCGCGGTCGCGGCGGACGGCACGGTGGAGAACGAGTGCTGTCCCGTCTACTGTGCCCGCGCGGGTCAGGATCTCGACGCGTCCGCGGACGAGGTGATGGATTGGCGATGGGTGACGTGGCAGGAGTTGCGCACGGCCGCCCGGCTGCCGTGGTCGATCAGTCCATGGGCCGTGGAGCAGGTTCCGTTGTTGGACTCCGAAGGGCTCACCCCGTGGACCGGGCCGGTCAGCGGTTGAGGTCGTCCACGCGCCCGGTCGTGCGGCTCCGCAACGCGTACAGCCGCTCGGCGTAGACCATGTCGTCGCGCCACAATCGATGGGCGGCCCAGCGCATCACCGGTTGCATCAGCGATTTCGCCTTCAGTGAGTACACGAAGCCGGGCCGGTCGGAGTGGGCGATGACGGCTTCGATGACCGCCGTCCTCGGTCGTCCGTCGGCGTCGGGGCCCAGCGGCGTGGCGTGGGTTTCGACGACGCTGCCGATTCCCTCGCCCTCGACGATGCGCATCGTGATGGTGCGCGGCTCCGGGCTGGTGAACTCTGCCACCACCGGCACGCCCATCCTGCCGATCCGGAAGGTGACGGCGACCAGGAGCCGATCGAGTTCGTCGGACAGATCGTCGTCGACGGGGGGTGCGCTGAGGACGTCGAGACGGGCGAACGAATAGGGATGAAACCAGGAGCCGTGCCACGGGTCCAGTCGGTTGGCGATGACGTCCCTCGGTTCGCACACCCCGACGAGGCGGGTGACGGCGTGCATGCGCGTGCCGTCGGGCCGGGGACCGATCACCGGTGCGGCCGTGGCATCCTCGCCGCCGACGGCGTCCAATCGCACCCAGGCGAGGACGCCGTCATCGTGCGCCGGCAACGGACGCCAGCCGAGGTGGGCCACCCCGGTGAGACGCAGTCCGTGCCATGGACAGATCAGCGCGCCGCCGTCGAGTCGCCCGGTCGAGAGGTCGGCGCCGAGGTGAGGGCACGCCGCCGGTCCGGCGTGCAACGTCCCGTCCTGACCGCGCCAGGCCACGAGTTCGGCGCCTGCCACGGTGAACGGCAGTGGGCGGTCACCGATGTGGTCCGCCGCGGCGAACGGATACCAGTTGCCGCTCGGCCGACGCTGCGAGCGGGCCAGCGCCGAGCGGATCACCGCCGGGTTGGCGTCGCGGTAGGTCGCGCGCTGGGTCGCCCATGGCGACCGCGGAAGGATGGTCAGCGCAGAGGTCTTCGACGTCTTCATCCTTGTCATCCCTTGCTCATCTTCGAACGTTGCATCCCGAACTCGACTCCCGTGTCCGCGTCTTCCGTCACCGCACCCGTTTCGCCAGATGCCGGAGGATGGCCGAGCGCCCCTGCGTCGGCACCGTCTCGAGGGCGTGACCGACGACGCTGAAGCCGGCCAGCAACTGGTTGGCGGCGGACCAGCCCGTGGTGGCCGCCCGTTCCATCAACGCGACCGGGAGATCGATGCGAATGCCGTCACCGGCCAGGGCAAGGCCGTCGTGCGGCGTCATGACCCCGGGGCGTTCGGCGAAGTCGCCGGGTGCGAATCGGGGACAATCCCTGCGGCACAACATTTTCTCGGCAATGATTTGTGCCCGTTCGGTTTCCGGATAGAGCTGGTGCATGCGGGCGATCAAGCGGTCGCGAAGACCCTCTCCGTCCGCGCTCACCGCGTAGGCGTGCAGTTCCACCACCGAGCCGCCGGTCCGCCGCGCCCAGTCCGCGGCCGAGCGCTCGTATCGCTCCAGCACGCTGACGTTGTCCAGCGGCGGCCGGCCCCCGGTGCCGAGGAACGCGGCCCGGTCGGCGTTCACCGGACGATCCAGCCAGAGTCGGTGTACGACGAACGGCGCGGCCGCGCCGAGTCCTTCGACGCGGCGGCGCCAGTCGGCGTCGAGGCCGGGCGAGCCCTCGACGATCTGCTGCAGGCCGGCCACGTCGGTGGCCAGCACGACACCGTCCGCCGTGAAACCCGGACCGGTGCGGGTGTCGACGGTGAACTGCGTCCCGGCGGTGACCCCCGATGCGGACACGCCCGTGTGGAACCGCACGCCCAGTCCCTCGAGGTAGGTCCGCAGCGGGTTCCACAGGGCGACGTCGAAATTGTCGTTCGCGACGTCGAACACCAGACCCTCGCTCGAACCGAGGAAGTAGATGTGGAACATCGTCGCCAGTTCGGCGGCCGACAGGTCGGTGGGGTCGGCGAAGAAGCTGCGGGAGAACACCTCGAAGGCCAGATGCCGCGCCGCGTCGGGGAAGTTGATGTCGCGCAGGAAGGCATCGGCATGCGTGTGATCGAGCCATTGGTAGATGTCGGGCACCGAGACGGCGGCCAAGGGGGCCGCCGCGCGGGCGTCGACCCGAAGCAGGTCCCGCACGCCGAACGTGGGGCTGCGCAGCGCGAAGGCCAGGGCGTTCAGGGGCGGGGTCTTGGGGATGCCGCGGAAGGTATCTCGCCGCCCGTCTGCGTCGACGAGCGGATAGTCCTCGACGGGACTCAGCATGTTCAATTCGGAGTCGATGCGGCGCAGCAGCTTTCGCAGATTGTAGTACTGCCGGAAGAAGGCGTGGAATCCGCGGTTCATCGTCACCGGTGTGCCGTCGTCGAGCACGTCGGGCCAACCGCCGACCCGGCCCCCGAGATGGGACTCGCGTTCCAGGACGTCGACGTCGATGCCGCGTTCCGCGAGGCCGGTGGCCGCCGCAAGACCCGCGATACCGGCGCCGACCACGACCACGTGCGGGGTTCGCGGCAGCCACTTGGCGTCGGGCACGCCCGTCGGCGGGTCGTGCTTCACCAGGTGCCGGTCGGTCATCGGGGTCTCTCGGCCAGGAACGTGTGCACGACGTTGCGCTGCCAACCGGGCATCGTCTCGCCCCGCACGGAGGTGAAACCGTTGTCACGCAGCCGCTTCAGAAACCGCGAGGCGCCGTCGAACTGATTGACGCTGCGACGGAGATAACGGTACAGGCCGGCGTCGCCGGTGCGGACGCGGCCGGCGGGGATGATGATGGCGGCACAGACCAGGTTCCACACCATCGTTGCCAGCCGCGAATCCCGCACGGAGTACTCGTGCACGGCCAGCGTCCCGCCCGGTCGAAGCAGCTCACGGAAGGCGGCCAGCTGGGCATCGGCGTCTGCCACGTTGCGGATCAGGTAGGCCGCTAAGATCCCGTCGAACGGACCCTGCACGCCCGCGTCGGCGAGATTCTCGACGTGGCTGTGCACGAAGCGAACCGAGGGCGGCCAGGACTTCGCGGCGGCCTGTTCGAGCATGCCGGCCGAGCCGTCGACGCCGATGATCTCCGCGTGCGGTGCGACGGCGAGCAGCGCCGCGGTCGACGCGCCGGTTCCGCAGCCGGCGTCGAGAAGCCGAAGCCCCCGGCCGGAATCGGGCAGCTGCATGCGGCCGGCCGACAGCCGGAGGTGATCGTGGTACCCCGGATTCGCGCCGACGAGCGCGTCGTACGAGTCGGCGCCTGCGTCGAAGGCGGCGGGAACGTTTCCTGGTGGCACGCGGCTCTTCACGATTTCTCCCGATGGTCGAGGTGTCGTTGCCGTTCCCACAGCAGCAGGACGGCCGTCACCAGCGCCCAGCCGAAGAGGAAGTCTTCGACGGGTATGTCGAACGGAAAGCGGATCCCACTGGTGTGGCGCTCGTCGTAGACGACGATCGGCGCACTCAACTTGGTGAGCCAGCCGTCGACGAGGATCTGGAAGCCGACGACGATGACCATGGAGATCCAGTAGGCCGGCTTGCGGAGGAGCCCGGTGTGCAGCACGCCGAGTTCGAGGCCGATGACGGCGATCACCCCGACGACGGCGGGAAGGGTGTAACCCATCCCGGTCACCTCGGCGGCACCCGCGAGGCACGACTGCGCGACGTGCGCGCGAGGACACCGTTGACGGCGGAGTAGGTGAGTAGTCCGCAGATCGGTATCACGAGGAAGAAGAGTAGTTCTTCGAGGGGAAGCGGGCCGACGCCGACGCCGGTGACGTAGCGCGGGTTGTAGGTCCAGACGTGGCAGGCGACGGCCAGCACGTCCCAGGCGATGAACACCGCCGCCACCGGCAGGAGTGAGCGGACCGTCCGCCGGGACTGCCGGTACACCCCGGTGCCGAGGAACTCCAGCGGTGCGGTGATGACGAGACAGGCCGTGAGGACGAACACGTATTGCCAGCGGTCCACGTTTCAGGCCCCGGTGTCCTTCGCCCGCACCCGCCACGCCTCCACCAGCCCCGCCACTCCCACCCGGATCCGACGGCCGGTCCCGACGGTGGCGCGCTGGTTGAAGACCTCGAAGTCGAGGTCTTCGATGCGGTCCAGGATCTCCGAGTAGAGGGTGAAGGCCGCCTCGACACACGGCCGGGAACGCGGATGCAGCAGCGAAATCCCCACGCGGGCCTGTTGGTAGATGCCGCGGGTGATCGCGTGCTGCTCGATCAGCGCGCTGCGGACGTGCGAGTCGGTGCGTTCGTTGTCGTGGCACCACGTGAGCAGGTCGCGGTCGACGCCGTGGGCGGCGAGTTCGTCGGCGGGCAGGTACACGCGCCCACGCTGCAGGTCCTCGTCGACGTCGCGCAGGAAGTTGGTGAGCTGAAAGGCCTTTCCCAGCGCAGCGGCGGCGGTCTCGGCCTCCTCGCGCGGGACCACGCAGCCGAGGATGGGAAGCAATTGGAGTCCGATCACCTCGGCCGAGCCGTAGGTGTAGCGGTCGAGCGCGGCGCGGTTCGGGTAGTCGGTCACCGTGAGGTCCATCTGCATGGAGCCCAGGAAGTCGTCGAACAATTGCCAGGGGATGCCGTACTTGCGGGCACTGTCGACCACCGCGGCCAGGGTCGGGTCGTCGCCGCCGGGCGTGCCCTGGACGAGGCGGTCGAAGAGTGCGGTGGCGAGCACCTGCAACATGTCGGCGCGTTGGGCGGTGCCAAGGCGCGGGTCGAACTCGTCGAGGATGTCGTCGGCGCGTCTGGCGAAGCCGTACAGCGCATGCACCGCCGGACGCTGCGAGGGGGACAGCAAGCGGGTGGCGAGAAAGAACGTCCGGCCATGCTCGGCGTTGATCTTCCTGCACCGCCGGTAGGACTCCCGCAGTGCCGGGTCGTGCACCCCGGCGGCATCCAGCTCGGATCCGATCACGATCGCACCACCCGCGAATCCGTTTGCGCGGCCGGGACTCCGGTGATTCGGTCCGCCGCCAACCTGCCGGAGATGATGGCGGTCGGCACCCCGACCCCCGGTACCGTCGACGATCCCGCCAGCACCACGTTCCCGATTCCGCGGATGGTGTTGGCCGGACGGAACGGTCCGGTCTGGGCGAACGTGTGCGCCAACGCGAACGGGCTGCCCGCGATCATGCCCTGACGGGCCCAGTCGGCGGGGTTGACGACGTGCAGCAGCTGCGGGTCCTCGACGCCGGGAAGGCGCTGCGTGACGGTCGACAACATGCGCTCGGCGTACGCGTCGCCCTCGGCGGCCCAATCAACCCGTCCCACCGCGGTATTCGGTGCCGGGGCCAAGACGTACAGTAGATCGCGGCCCGCCGGCGCCAAGGAGGCGTCGCTCGCGGTGGGGCGGGTCACCAGCAGTGACGGGTCCGACATCACGGCGCCGTCGTCGATGATGTCCCGGAAGGTCTGGTCCCAGGCGTCGCCGAAGAGAATGGTGTGGTGGCCCATCGACCGTGCCCCGTCGTCACCGACGGCGCGGCAGCCGACGTGCGCGACGACCGCCGAGGGGGCCGGTCGCAGGGCTCGGAGTCGTCGCGGCGTCCGGCCCAGCAGACGGTAGGTCTGCGGCAGCTCGGTGGTGAGCACCACCGCGTCGGCGGGCAACCGGTCGCCGGTGTCCGTTCGCACCGCCACCACCCGGTCTCCGGAGCGTTCGAGCGCGGACACCGTCGCCCCGTAGCTGAACTGGACGCCGGCGTCCGAGGCGGCAGCGGCCATGGCGTCGGGCAGGGCTCGCATGCCGCCGCGGGGGAAGAAGACCCCCGCGACCGTGTCCATGTAGGCGATCACGGCGTACACCGCCAGCGCGCGCTGCGGTGGCACACCGGCGTAGAGCGCCTGGAAGGTGAACACGCGCAGCAGTCGTTCGTCGGTGATGAACCGGCGGACCATCCGGTCCCAGCGACGGAAGCCGCCCATCGCGGCCAAGCGGGCCAGCCGTGGGGTCAGCAGTGACAGGGGCGAGTCGAAGTTCGCGCCGATGAAGCCGTCGAACTCGACCTCGTACAACTGGGTGAGCCACGCGCGCAACCGGCGGTAGCCGTCTGCCTGCGCGCGACCGGCGAAGCGCTCGATCTCCGCGGCCATCGCGTCGGCGTTGCCGTAGACCGCCAGCGTGCTGCCGTCGGCGAAGGACGCGCGATAGGCCGGTTCGGTGGGGAGCAGGTCCAGGCGATCGGCCGCCTTCTCACCGAGCGCGGCGAAGGCGTCGTCGATGACTTCGGGCATCGTCAGGACGGTCGGCCCGGTGTCGAGACGGTAACCCGAGATGTCGGCGCGACCCACCCGTCCGCCCGGGTAGGGCGCTCGCTCGACCACGGTGACGCTGCGGCCGCGGCCGGCCAGCTGCATCGCGGCGGACAGCCCCGCCAAGCCCGCACCGACCACGACCACGTGGTCGGTTGGCCCGCCCATGCTCCGCACTAGACGGGTCGCTCGACCGAGAACGTGCTGTTCGCCAACTGCGCCCCATTCCCCATGTTCTCCACCCGCCGTCGGATCCGGAAGGTCGCGGTGAGGAGTACCCGGTCCGGGCACCCTCAACCCCCGGCTTCATCATGCCGTCAGCCGGCCGTGGGTGCGAGGTTGGGCATGTCGGTGATGCCGAACTCGCGTCGCAGCACGGTGCGTGCCGCGTAGTAGCCGGCCATGCCGTGCACTCCGCCGCCGGGCGGTGCGGCCGACGAACACAGGTAGGTCCTGGCGATCGGCGTGGACCACGGATTCAGGCGCAGGGTGGGGCCGGTGAGCGCGCTGAACATGTTGTTCCCGCCGACCCCGATGTCGCCGCCGACCAGGTTGGCATTGTGGTCGCGCAGGTGCGCGGCCGGCACGCTGCGCACCGCCACGACGACGTCGCGGAAGCCGGGCGCGAATCGTTCGAAGACGTCCGTCACCGCCTCGGCCATGTCCACGGTGGAACCGGCGGGCACGTGCGCGTACGCCCACAGTGGTCGACGGCCCGCGCCGTCGATCCGCCCGGGGTCGGCGAGGTGGGGCAGCGCAGCCAGAATCATCGGCCACCCTGCATGGCGCCCCCTGGCGATCTCGGTCTCGGCCAGCGCCATCTGCGCCCTGGTGCCGCCGAGGTGCAGAGTCGGAGCGTGTGCCAGGCGCGGGTCACGCCAGGGGATTTCGCCGGACAGCACGAAGTCGACCTTCGCCACTCCGGGTCCGAAAGTGTAGCGGCCCAACGACTTCGCGTACCGCGCTGGAAGGTCGGCTCCGTGGATTCGCAGCAGGGCGGTCGGCGCGGTGTCGTACAGCACGACGCCCCCGGGCGGACGCGTGATCTCCTCCCCGAGGACCAGCTCGCCGCCGTGCGTGCGGAAGTCGGCGATCATGGCGTCGGAGATGGCACGTGATCCGCCGACGGGAATGGGCCAGCCGACGGCGTGTCCCAGCGTGGCCAACATCAATCCGGCACCAGCGGACACCAGCGATGGCATCTGCGAAATGGTGTGCGCGGCAACGCCACTGAACAATGCGCGCGCATCCTCTCCAACCAGGCGGCGCCACAGCGGGGTGCCCTGGACCAGCAGTCGCGGGGCAACGCGCAGCGCCGCGGGAACCGACGGCGGAATCGACCGCTTGTCACCGAGCAACAGACCGACCACACCGGCCCAGTCGGCGGCCAGTGGACCGAAGAGGCGCCGCCACGACGCACCGTCGTCGAGTTCGTCGCACGTGCGACCGAGGTCGGTGTAGCCGACGGCGGCGGACCGTCCCGGCAGGGGATTGGCGTAGGCGATGTCGGGGACCGCCAGTCGCACGCCGCGCGCCCGCAGGTCGAACGCGGTGAAGAACGGTGACGCCAGGGCCAGCGGATGCACGGCCGAGCAGATGTCGTGGCTGACCCCGGGATACTCGGGATCGGCCAGCGTCCGTGCTCCGCCGCCGGGCGTTGCCTGCGCCTCGACCACGCGCACCGACAGGCCGGCTCTCGCGCAGATCACCGCTGCACTCAGTCCGTTGGGCCCGCTCCCCACGATGGTGACGTCCACGCCCGTGATTCTCCCGCCCGCCACTGGAGTTCTCCCGCCCGCCACTGGAGTTCTCCCGCCCGCCACTGGAGTTCTCCCGCCCGCCACTGGAGTTCTCCCGCCCGCCACCCGGGATTATCAGGCCATTACTCTGTCCGCGTGAGCCTGCCCGTTGTTTTGATCGCCGACAAACTCGCCGAATCGACCGTCGCAGCCCTGGGTGACCAGGTCGAGGTGCGCTGGGTCGACGGCCCGGACCGGGAAAAGCTGCTGGCTGCGGTTCCCGATGCCGATGCGCTGCTCGTGCGCTCGGCGACGACGGTCGACGCCGAGGTGATCGCCGCGGCGCCGAAGCTGAAGATCGTCGCCCGTGCCGGCGTCGGACTCGACAACGTCGACGTCGACGCCGCGACCGCCCGCGGCGTGCTGGTGGTGAACGCGCCGACGTCGAACATCCACAGCGCGGCCGAGCATGCCCTCGCGCTGCTGCTCGCGGCAGCCCGCCAGATCCCGGCGGCCGACGCGACGCTGCGCGCGCACACATGGAAGCGGTCGTCCTTCATGGGCACCGAGATCTTCGGCAAGACCGTCGGCGTGGTGGGGCTCGGGCGCATCGGGCAGCTGGTGGCGCAGCGACTCGCCGCCTTCGGCGCCCACATCGTGGCCTACGACCCGTATGTGTCGCAGGCGCGTGCCGCCCAGCTCGGCATCGAGCTGCTGACGCTCGACGAGCTGCTCGGCCGCGCCGACTTCATCTCGGTACACCTTCCGAAGACCAGGGAGACCGCTGGTTTGATCGGGAAGGAGGCGCTGGCCAAGACCAAGCCCGGCGTCATCATCGTCAACGCGGCCCGCGGCGGTCTGATCGACGAGCAGGCGCTCGCCGACGCCGTGACGAGTGGCCACGTCCGTGGTGCCGGGCTCGACGTGTTCGCCACCGAGCCGTGCACCGACAGCCCGCTCTTCGAGCTGCCGCAGGTCGTGGTGACCCCGCATCTCGGTGCCTCGACGGCCGAGGCGCAGGACCGTGCGGGCACCGACGTGGCGGCGAGCGTGAAGCTCGCGCTGGCAGGGGAATTCGTTCCCGACGCCGTCAACGTCGGCGGGGGGGTGGTGGGTGAGGAGGTCGCGCCGTGGCTCGATCTGGTGCGCAAGCTCGGCTTGTTGGTCGGCGCGCTGTCCAATGAGCTGCCGACGAACCTGTCCGTGCACGTGCGTGGCGAGCTCGCCTCGGAAGAGGTCGACATCCTTCGGCTGTCCGCGTTGCGCGGCTTGTTCTCCGCGGTCATCGAGGACCAGGTGACGTTCGTCAACGCGCCGGCGCTGGCCGCCGAACGCGGTGTGGAGGCCTCGATCGACACGGCCCCCGAGAGCCCCAACCACCGGAGCGTGGTCGACGTGCGCGCCGTCGCCGTCGACGGCTCGATCGTCAACGTGGCCGGCGCGCTCTCGGGGCCACAGCTGGTGGAGAAGATCGTCCAGATCAACGGGCGCAATCTGGACCTGCGCGCCGAAGGCGTGAATCTGATCATCAACTACAGCGACAAGCCGGGTGCGCTCGGCGCGATCGGCACGCGGCTCGGCGGCGAAGGCGTCAACATCCTTGCCGCGCAACTCAGCCAGGACGCCGACGGTGACGGTGCGACCATCATGCTCCGGATCGACCGGGAGGTGCCGCCCGACGTACTGGCCGCGCTCGGCGCGGACGTCGAAGCGGCCACTCTCGAATCGGTGGACTTGTCATGAGATTGGCCGTGATCGCCGGCGACGGCATCGGACCCGAAGTGATCGACGAGGCCGTCAAGGTTCTCGACGCCGTGCTGCCAGGGGTCGAGAAGACCCGCTACGACGTCGGCGCGCGGCGATATCACGCCACCGGTGAGGTCATGCCCGACGGTTTCGTCGACGAACTCCGCACCCACGACGCGATCCTGTTGGGCGCCATCGGTGATCCGTCGGTGCCCAGCGGCGTGCTGGAGCGCGGACTGTTGCTGCGCATGCGTTTCGAACTCGACCACCACGTCAATCTCCGGCCGTCGCGGCTGTACCCGGGTGTGGCGAGCCCGCTCGGCGAGGACGTCGACATCGACTTCGTCGTGGTGCGCGAGGGCACCGAGGGGCCGTACACCGGCACCGGCGGCGTCATCCGGGCGGGCACTCCGCACGAGGTCGCCACCGAGGTGAGTCTCAACACGGCCTTCGGGGTGGAGCGGGTGGTGCGTGACGCCTTCGCCAGGGCTTCGGCACGCCGCAAACACGTCACGCTGGTGCACAAGACGAACGTGCTGGCCTTCGCCGGCAGGTTGTGGTCGCGCATCGTGTCCGAAGTCGGTGAGGAGTTCGGTGACGTCACGGTGGCGTACGAGCACATCGACGCCGCGACCATCCACATGGTGACGGATCCCGGTCGCTTCGACGTCATCGTCACCGACAACCTGTTCGGCGACGTCATCACCGATCTGGCTGCTGCGGTGTCGGGCGGCATCGGTCGTGCGGCGAGCGGAAACATCGATACCACGCGCACGAATCCCTCGATGTTCGAACCGGTGCACGGCAGCGCGCCCGACATCTCCGGGAAGGGCGTCGCCGATCCGACCGCGGCGATCATGTCGGTGGCTCTGCTGCTCGCCCACCTCGGTGAGGATGCCGCCGCGGCGCGGGTCGACGGGGCGGTAGCGGAGCATCTTTCCAGCCTCGACGGACGCACGCCGTCGACCTCCGAGGTCGGCGACCGCATCGTCGGCCTGCTCTGACTCCGGCACGCGAGTGCCTCCCACGGATGCCCACGCCGATGAACCGATGGACGAGGGCGGTGGCAGTCATCCGCTGGACGACCCGATCCGGTCGTCGTTGAGCGGAGCGCACGCGCGCTTCGCGGTGCGGTCCGGCCGGATCGTCCGGTACGACCCGCAGGTCGCCGGGTTCATCAGCCATCCACCCGTGCTCGACGACCGGGACTGGGCTGACCTGGCCGCGTTGGTGGGTCCGTCGACCGAGGCGGCGCTGCGCGGTGCGCACGTACCGCCCGCCGACTGGGAGGTGCTCGGACATCTGACCCTGGCCCAGATGGACGGGTCGGCGTTCGAGGTGTCACCCGATCCGGAGGTCGTCGTGCTCGATGCCGACGACGTGCCGCGGATGCTGGATCTGGTCGAGCGCACCGCGCCGGGACCCTTCCGTGCGCGGACGATCGAGCTGGGCACGTATCTGGGGCTTTTCGACGGCGAGCGACTGGTGGCGCTGGCTGGTGAGCGGATGCATCCCGCCGGCTGGACGGAGATCAGCGCCGTCTGCACCGACCCCGCTTTCCGCAGACGGGGTTTCGGCACCCGGCTCCTGCGGGCCGTCGGCCATGGCATCCGCGCGCGCGGCGAGGTGCCGTTCCTGCACACCAGGGCGGACAATGCACACGCGATCACCCTCTATGAATCGCTGGGCTTCACCCATCGGACGCAATCCGTGCTCACCCGGCTCCGAACCCCACGCCGGTTCTCGGTCGTCGGCGCCGGTCGAGACGACGGGCACCAATGCCGGCCCGGGCACTCCCAGCCGACCAACTGATCCGGGGCGCCGATAGCCTCGAGAAGGGACGGCTGAACTGAGCACCCGCCTGGCCACGATCGTCACCTTGAGCCACCAATGCCAGCTGTTCGCCGCGGGATCGGTGCTCTTCGCCGCCGGGACCGCTCCCGGATTCGCGTCGGTCGCCGGGGTGGGCGCGGTCAACGCCGCGTGTTTCGCGGGCTCCTGGTTCTTCACCAGTGCGGCGTGGATCCAGCTGGTGCGATCGCGTCCCGAAGGCACCGTCGAGTGGTATTCGGCTGCGGTGCAATTCGCCGGCACCGTGCTCTTCAACGTCAGCACCGGCGCTGCGGTGTGGGCGCACGAGGTGATGGCCGAACGCAGGCTGGTGTGGGCGCCCGACGCCACGGGTTCGCTGGCCTTCCTGCTCAGCGCCGCGCTCGGAGTCGTCGGCGTCACCGCCGCCGTCGGTCGCTGGGTGCCGACCTCGCGCGACTGGCAGGCCCAGTGGGTCAACGCGTTCGGCTGCGTGGCCTTCGCCGTCAGTGCCGTCGGAGCGTTCGTCTACGAGACGGGAGCCAGCGCCGACGAAGTGCTGGCCGGTGCCGGCACGTTCGTCGGCGCCCTGTGCTTCCTTGCCGCTGCGCTCCTGGTGATGCCGGGCCGCGGCCGGACCCCGCGCCGGTCAATCCTTCGGCGGTGAGCTGCGCAGCGGGTCGGCGTCGACGGGGACCAGTGGAAGTGCCACCAGGGGGAACAGCGCGCATATTCCAAAGGCCAGCGGGAAGCCGGCCGCGGTGATCACCGCGCCGAACACCGGCGGAACGATGCCGGAGGTCAACAGCTGGCTGGTGTTCTGCGTGCCGAGGGCACGCCCGCTCCAGAACGGTCCCGCAATCTCGGCGATCGCCGTGAACGCCAGGCCGTTGTCGGACACGGTGATGACCGATGCCGCCACCATCACCGCGATGGACACGGGTGAGTGCATCAGGTCGGTCAGCGCGAGCAGGCCCATGGCGATGGCCGCCCCGATGGCTATGGTGCGGATCGGCTGCAGCCGGGATCCGGCCTTGTCCGACCAGCGTCCGGCGGCGACCCGGCCTGCGGCGCCGAGTACCTGCGCGCAGGTCACCATCGCGCCTGCGGACGCCGCCGACCACCCGCGGTCGGTGATCAACCACACCAGGGTGAATGTCCACACCAGGCACTGCGGCACGACGAGAAGCACGGACACGGCGTGGATGCGCCAGAGCGTCGACGACCCCCGGTAGGGGTTGGCCAGTTCCTCGGCGTGTGCCTCGGACTTCGGTGGTCGCGGCGGGTCGAGCACTCCGATCGCACTGATGGCCGCGGCGCCTGCACACGCGATCGCGGGGAACAGCAGGGCAGCGGTGAGGCCTCTGGTCTCGGCGAGCTGCGGGATCACCAACGCGCCGAGACCGACTCCCAGTGGTTGTGCCGTCTGCCGGATGCCCATCACCAGGCCGCGCTGGTGCGGGGGGAACCAACCGACGACCAGTCGACCGCTCGCCGAGTTGCTGCTGGCGGCCGCCATGCCACCGAGGAACAGGAAGACGCCGACGACGACGAGGGAATGCGCGGTCGCCGCCGCGAATGCCGCGGTGGCGGTGAGCGCCGAGCCGACGGCGAGCACGATGCGCTCGCCGAACCTGTCGACCAGGTAGCCCCAGGCGATCAGCGTGGCGACCATCCCGAAGCTCGGCAAGGCCGAGATGAGGCCCGCCTGGGCGAGGTCGAGGCCACGCTCGGTGTGCAGGGTGGGGATGAGGAAGGCCACGCCGTTGATGAAGACGTTGGCGCACAACGTCGTCACGAGCGCGATTGCCAGCATGGACCACCGACGCACCGTGCCGATCGTCGCCGTCGTCATGCGCTCCATGGTGACACGACGGTTCCACGATGCCGAACTCGTATCCCAACATGCGGGATGCGACGAACATCGCCGCGGTCCGGTGGGGTTCGGGATCCATGGTCGGCGCCGCTCACTAGGCTGTGTCGAATGCGCCTCGGTCGAATTGCCAGTCCAGATGGGGTCGCCTTCGTGAGCATCGAGGGTGACGGCACCGTCGATGCCGGGGAGATGCGAGCTCGCGAGATCGCCGAGCACCCGTTCGGCACGCCCTCCTTCACCGGCCGCTCCTGGCCACTGGCCGACGTGCGCCTGCTGGCGCCGATCCTGGCGAGCAAGGTGGTCGGCATGGGCACCAACTACGCCGCCCACATCGCCGAGATGGGCGGCGAAGCACCGGAGAACCCGGTGATCTTCCTCAAGCCCAACACCGCCATCGTCGGCCCGAACGTCCCCATTCAGTTGCCCGCCGACGCGCACCCCGTGCACCACGAAGGCGAACTGGCCGTGGTCATCGGTCGACCCTGCAAGGACGTGCCTGCGTCGAAGGCCGCCGAGAACATCCTCGGCTACACCATCGCCAACGACGTGTCGGCGCGCGATCAGCAGGCAGAAGACGGCCAATGGATGCGGGCCAAGGGACACGACACGTTCTGTCCGGTGGGTCCGTGGATCGTCACCGACCTCGATCCGTCGGACCTCGACGTGCGTACCGAGGTCAACGGCGAGTTGCGTCAGCACAGTCGCACGTCGCTGATGATTCACGACGTCGGGGCGATCGTCGAGTGGGTGTCCGCGGTGATGACGCTGCTGCCCGGCGATCTCATCCTGACCGGAACGCCGGCGGGCGTCGGGCCGATCGAGCACGGTGACACCGTCAGCATCACCGTCGAGGGGATCGGCACCTTGACCAATCCCGTTGTGCGAAAGGGTAACCGATGACCGACGCCGTCCGGGTTCGCTTCTGTCCCTCACCCACCGGGACACCGCACGTCGGGTTGGTCCGCACGGCGCTCTTCAACTGGGCCTACGCGCGCCACACGGGGGGAACGTTCGTCTTTCGGATCGAGGACACCGACGCCGCGCGTGACAGCGCCGAGAGTTACGCCGCGATCCTCGACGCGCTGCGCTGGTTGGGGCTGGACTGGGACGAGGGGCCGGAGATCGGTGGCCCGCACGAGCCCTATCGGCAATCCGAGCGTCGCGAGATCTACCGCGACGTCATCGCGCGGTTGGTGGCTGCCGGCGAGATCTACGAGGCCTACTCGACCGCCGAAGAGGTCGAGGCCCGTCACGTCGCGGCGGGCCGGAGTCCGAAGTTGGGCTATGACAACCACGACCGCACCCTGACCGCCGCCGAACGCGCCCAGTTCGCCGCCGAAGGCCGCCTTCCCGTGCTGCGGCTGCGGATGCCCGACGAGGACCTGGCGTGGCACGACCTGGTCCGCGGCCAGACGACGTTCGCCGCGGGCACGGTGCCGGACTTCGCCGTCACGCGCGGCAACGGGGATCCCCTGTACACCTTGGTCAACCCGGTCGACGACGCGCTGATGAAGATCACCCACGTGCTCCGCGGTGAGGACATCTTGCCGTCGACCCCTCGCCAGATCGCGCTGTACCAGGCGCTGATGCGCATCGGCGTAGCCGACCGCGTGCCCGAATTCGCCCATCTGCCAAGCGTCTTGGGTGAAGGCAACAAGAAGTTGTCCAAGCGTGATCCGCAGTCGAATCTGTTCCTGCACCGCGACCGCGGCTTCATTCCCGAGGGGCTGTTGAACTATCTGGCGCTCCTGGGCTGGGGCATTGCCGACGATCACGACCTGTTCGGCCTCGACGAGATGGTGGCCGCGTTCGACGTGACGGACGTCAACTCGAATCCGGCACGCTTCGACCAGAAGAAGGCCGACGCCATCAACGCCGAACACATCCGGTTGCTCAGCGCCGACGACTTCGTGGACCGGTTGCGCGCTTACTTCGTCGAGCACGGTCACGACACCGGCCTGGACGATCGCGGCTTGACCGAGGCGGCCGCCCTGGTGCAGACGCGCATCGTCGTGCTCGGCGACGCGTGGGACCTGTTGAAGTTCCTCGACGAGGGTTCCTACGCGCTCGACGAGAAGTCGGCGGCCAAGGAATTGCGCGCGGAGGCGGTTCCCGTGCTCGATGCCGCGCTCGAGGCCCTCGACGCGGTCGACGGGTGGACGGCGGCCACCATCGAAGCCGCGCTGAAGACGGCCCTGATCGAGACGCTCGAGCTCAAGCCGCGCAAGGCCTTCGGTCCGCTCCGGGTCGCCGTCACCGGCGCGTCGGTCAGCCCGCCGCTGTTCGAGTCGATGGAACTGCTCGGGCGCGAGCGCAGCATTCGACGCCTGCGCGCCGGTCGCGACCACGCCGCCGGGGGGTGAAATTCGGTGCCGAAATCTTTGGTAGTGTGCACGTCGGCCGGTGATTGCGCGCGGTGGCTTCCACCATCTCGCGTACGGTCGACGTGGAGCCTGTGACCAGCGGTTATCGGCGAACCATGGGGTATGGTGTAATTGGCAACACAGCGGTTTCTGGTACCGCCATTCTAGGTTCGAGTCCTGGTACCCCAGCCATTTCACGTGGTGTGAAGTGATCATCGGCTGATTAGGTCTGCATTGCCTCCTGAGCTATGCTGACCGTCCGGAATATGTTCTAGCCCCCGTCGTCTAGCGGCCTAGGACGCCGCCCTCTCACGGCGGTAGCGTGGGTTCGAATCCCATCGGGGGTACTTCTCTTTCGCCGAGATCTGCGCAACGGTCGCGATCCGGCGCGGACCACGACCATCGCGCAGAATTCGCGGCGTGGGATCTACAGTCGCCGCGTGAGCGCCTCGGCCGCGGCCAGCAGGTCGGCCGCCCAGCGTGCTCCCGGCCGGCGTCCCATCCGGTCGATCGGACCGGAGACGGAGATGGCGGCCACCACCGCGCCGCGCGCGTCGCGCACCGGGGCCGACACACTGGCCACTCCCGCTTCCCGCTCGGCCGCACTCTGCGCCCACCCCCGCTTGCGCACCTCCGCCAACGTCCGTTCGGTGAACATCGCCGACGGAAGGACGGCCTCCTGGGTCGCGGCGTCGCTGTAGGCCAGCAGGACCTTGGCGCCGGAGCCGGCGGTCATCGGCAGCCGGGTTCCGACGGGGACGGTGTCGCGCAATCCCGCGGGCGGTTCGAGCGCGACTATGCACACCCGCGACGTGCCTTCCCGTCGGTACAGTTGCACGCTCTCGCCGGTGATTTCGCGCAGGCGTGGCAGCACGGCCGCGCCCCCCGCAAGCAGTGGATCGTTGGCCTGGCCGGCCAACTCGTTCAGTGCCGGTCCCAGTCGCCACCTGCCTTCGGCGTCCCTGGCGAGCAGTCGGTGCACTTCCAGTCCGGCGGCGAGTCGGTGGGCAGTGGCGCGGGGCAGACCGGTGCGTTCGCACAGTTCGGCGAGACCACACGGCGACTCCGCAACGACGTGCAGTACGCCCACCGCTTTGTCGAGGACGCCGATGCCGCTATCCTGTCTCATAGAGAGATACTAACGTCTCGCATCGTGAGATTGCCAAGTTCGTCTCCCACGCATCGTCCGAAGGAATGAAGAACGGTCATGACTGACACACCACGCACCATGGCAGAGAAGATCTGGGCCGACCACGTCGTGGCCGCCGGTCCGGGTGAAGGCGCGGCACGCGAGCCCGACCTCATCTACATCGATCTGCATCTCGTCCACGAGGTGACCAGCCCGCAGGCGTTCGACGGTCTGCGACTGGCCGGGCGACCGGTTCGCCGAACGGATCTCACGATCGCCACCGAGGATCACAACGTGCCGACGATCGACATCGACAAGCCGATCGCCGACCCCGTATCTCGCACCCAGGTGGAGACGATGCGGCGCAACTGCGCAGAATTCGGCGTTCCGCTGTACCGGATGGGTGACGTCGAGCAGGGCATCGTGCACATCATCGGCCCGCAGCTCGGACTCACCCAGCCGGGCATGACGGTGGTCTGCGGCGACAGTCACACCTCCACCCACGGCGCCTTCGGAGCCCTTGCGATGGGCATCGGCACCTCGGAGGTCGAGCACGTGCTCGCCACTCAGACGCTTCCCCTTCGTCCGTTCAAGACGATGGCGGTCAACGTCGACGGCGAGCTGCCCGCCGGCGCCAGTGCCAAGGACCTCATTCTGGCGGTGATCGCACAGATCGGCACCGGCGGCGGACAGGGATATGTCATCGAATACCGCGGCAGCGCCATCGAAGCGCTGTCGATGGAGGGCCGGATGACGATCTGCAACATGAGCATCGAGGCAGGTGCGCGCGCCGGCATGGTGGCGCCGGACGACACGACGTTCGCCTATCTGCATGGCCGGCCGCATGCGCCGAGCGGAGCCGACTGGGATGCCGCCGTCGAGAACTGGACCCGGTTGCGCACCGACGAGGGCGCCGAATTCGACACCGAGGTCTACATCGACGCTGCGACGCTGAGCCCATTCGTGACGTGGGGAACCAACCCGGGCCAGGGCGTGCCGCTCAGCGCGACGGTGCCCGACCCGGAGCTGATCTTCGACGAAGGTGAGCGTCAAGCGGCCGAGAAGGCATTGGCCTACATGGACCTTCGCCCCGGCACCGCGATGCGCGACATTTCGGTGGACACCGTCTTCGTCGGCTCGTGCACCAACGGCCGCATCGAGGATCTGAGGGTCGTCGCCGACATCCTGCGCGACAGGAAGGTCGCCGACGGCATGCGGATGCTGGTGGTCCCTGGCTCCATGCGGGTGCGGGCGCAGGCCGAATCAGAAGGCCTGGGCGACATCTTCATCGCGGCAGGGGCCGAATGGCGTCAGGCGGGCTGCTCGATGTGCCTTGGCATGAATCCCGATCAGCTCGCGCCTGGGGAGCGGTGCGCGGCGACGTCGAACCGCAACTTCGAAGGCCGCCAGGGCAAGGGTGGACGCACCCACCTGGTGTCCCCGGCCGTGGCAGCCGCCACCGCCGTGCGCGGCACCCTTTCCTCCCCCGCCGACCTGCCCGAGAATCGCTAGGAGACAGCCATGGAAGCCTTCAGGACTCACACCGGAATCGCGGTCCCGCTGCGCCGGTCCAATGTCGACACCGACCAGATCATCCCGGCGGTGTATCTGAAGCGGGTGACTCGAACGGGTTTCGAGGACGGATTGTTCGCAGCCTGGCGCAACGACCCGTCGTTCATCTTGAATCTGACCCCGTTCGACAAGGGCTCGGTGTTGGTGGCGGGACCCGACTTCGGTACCGGCTCGTCCCGCGAACACGCGGTGTGGGCGCTGATGAATTACGGATTCCGGGTCGTCATCTCCTCCAAGTTCGCCGACATCTTCCGCGGCAATTCGGGCAAGGCGGGGCTGCTGGCCGCCGAAGTCGCCCAAGACGACGTAGAACTTCTCTGGAAGTTGATCGAGCAACAGCCGGGGCTGGAAATCACTGCCAATCTGCAAGATCGAACCATCGCCGCGGGAACGACTGTGCTGCCGTTCAAGATTGACGACTACACCGCATGGCGGCTGCTCGAAGGACTCGACGACATAGGGCTTACGCTGCGGAAACAGGACGAAATCACCGAATTCGAGCGGCGTCGGCCGAGCTGGAAACCCCACACGTCGACGGCCTGACGGCCACCGAAATGGGGCGAAATCGTGCCCCAGCAAGCCCGTTTTAGGACGCCAGTACCACCGCCACTGTGCAGCAACCGGATTGCCGGATCCTTCGCCAGCTATCCCTGAAATTCGGCGTGGCTCTTGGAAATCAGCGGTGCAAAGGTTTACCGTGGGCAATAGTCGGCCCAGAGTGGGCCACTGGCTCCGGAGGTTTTGCATGAACAAGGCAGAGCTCATCGACGTCCTTACGGACAAGTTGGGCACCGATCGTCGGCAGGCGACCGCCGCCGTGGAGAACGTCGTCGACACCATCGTGCGTGCCGTCCACAAGGGCGACAGCGTCACCATCACCGGCTTCGGCGTGTTCGAGCAGCGCCGCCGCGCCGCCCGGGTAGCACGCAACCCGCGCACCGGCGAGACCGTGAAGGTCAAGCCCACCTCAGTCCCGGCATTCCGCCCGGGCGCTCAGTTCAAGGCGGTTGTGTCTGGCGCACAGCGGCTCCCGTCGGAAGGTCCTGCCGTGAAGCGTGGCGCTACCGCGGCTCCGGCTCGCAAGGCCGCAGCCAAGAAGGCCGTGAAGAAGGCCGCCACCAAGGCGCCCGCCAAGAAGGCCGCCACCAAGGCGCCCGCCAAGAAGGCCGCCGCCACGAAGGCGCCGGCGAAGAAGGCCGCGCCTGCGAAGAAGGCGGCACCGGCCAAGAAGGCCGCCGCCACCAAGGCGCCGGCCAAGAAGGCCGCGCCGGCCAAGAAGGCTGCCGCCACGAAGGCGCCGGCGAAGAAGGCCGCGCCTGCGAAGAAGGCGGCACCGGCCAAGAAGGCCGCCACCAAGGCGCCGGCCAAGAAGGCCGCCGCCGCGACGAAGGCGCCCGCCAAGAAGGCTCCCGCCAAGCGGGGCCGCAAGTAACGGCACCGGACAGACGTCCGGTACGAGACACGCCGTGGATCACCGCGATCCACGGCGTGTTTCCCTGTGACCTACCGCTCGATGGCCAGCGGGCTGCCGATGTGGTCGGCGGCGATCAGCCGTCCGCCCACGTGGGACAGCACCCACGTACTGCCCTTGCGGTTGCGCGACTTGTCGGGTCGCACCCCGTCGCGGTCGCACCACCACTCGATCAGGTCCGGAATCACCTTCCCCTGGGTACAGATCACGGGCGTGCGATCGGTTTCGGCGATCTCGAGCATGCGCCTGCGCGCCGCCCCCCGACTGTCGGCGTACGCCTCTTCGGTGAGGGTCGGCTCGTCGACGACTGCCACGCCCAGTTCCTCGGCCAGCGGTGCCACCGTCAGCTGACAGCGCACCCTGGAAGCAGCGTGCACGTCGCTGGCGCCGAAGGCGAGCAACTGACCGACGAGCGATTCCGCCTGCGCGCGACCGCGCTTGTCCAGTGGTCGGTTGGTGTCGTCACCGGAATATCTGGCCTTGGACCCGGCGGTGCCATGGCGGACCACGAGGACCGTCCTGGTGTCGGCCGGCTTCTTGACGAAGCGCCGCAGCACCTTCCGGTCGTGCGGATACCGGACGCGTTTCATCGCGTCCCGGACGGGTAGCCACGCCAACTCGTCCACTTCGTCGTTGGGGCTGAACTCGCCGTCGAGCGCACGGGCGGCCCAGTAGCGGACGGTCTTGACGCCCTGCTCGACGGGGTAGCTCACGGCGGCCAGTCGCCTGCCCAGCTCCGATGCATAGCCCGTTTCCTCGCGGACCTCGCGCACTGCGGTCACCGGTTCGGTTTCCCCGGAGTCGACCTTTCCCTTGGGCAACGACCAGTCGTCATAACGCGGTCGGTGCACCAGTGCCACCAAGAGCTCGTCGGCTCCGTCGGCTCCGTCGACCTCTGGCGTGCGCCACAGTACGGCGCCCGCGGCCGGTATCACCCTGGCCGCCGAGGACGTGGCCTTCTTGGTCACCTCAACTCCTGCGGGTCGTCTTGGGGCGGCGACGAACCCATCCGTCGGCCGGCGCTCGATCAGTCGGTGAGGTCAGCGTTGCCGGTGCCGCTCCATCAAGGACGCCTGGTGGTCACGCACCGTCTGGCCCTCGTGCGGTGACGCCGTCCAGTGGCCGTCGGGACCAAGCTCCCAGCACCTGGTGGTGGGATCCAGTGCCGAGGTGAACACGTCGTCGAGTTGCTCGGTCAGCCGCGAATCCTTCACCTGTGCCATCACCTCGACCCGGCGGTCGAGGTTGCGGTGCATCATGTCGGCGCTGCCGATCCAGAACTCGTCGATGGCGCGGAAGTGGATGATGCGCGAGTGCTCGAGGAACCGGCCGAGGATCGACCGCACGGTGACGTTCTCGGAGAAGCCCGGCGCACCGGGACGCAATGCGCAGATGCCGCGCACCACGACCTCGACCCGCACCCCGGCCTGTGACGCCCGGTAGAGCGCATCGATGACCTGCTCGTCGACCAAGGCGTTGGCCTTCAACCGGATCCGGGCGTCGGCGCCCTCGCGATGGGCCGCGATCTCGCGCTCGATGCGCTCGACGATGCCTCTGCGCACGCCGTACGGCGCCACCAACAGGTTGCGGTAGGACACCTTGCGCGAGTAACCCGTCAACGAGTTGAAGAGATCCGTCAGGTCGGCGCCGATGTCCGGCGACGCGGTCAGCAGTCCCACGTCTTCATAGAGGCGCGACGTCTTCGGGTTGTAGTTGCCGGTGCCGATGTGGCAGTAGCGCCGGATCGTCGATCCCTCCCGCCGGACCACCAGGCACGTCTTGCAGTGGGTCTTGAGCCCGATCAGCCCGTACACCACGTGGACGCCCGCCTGTTCCAGTGCGCGTGCCCATTTGATGTTGGCCTGCTCGTCGAAGCGCGCCTTGATCTCGACCAGCGCGACCACCTGCTTGCCCGCCTCGGCAGCGTCGATCAGCGCACTGACGATCGGTGAGTCACCCGACGTGCGATAGAGCGTCTGCTTGATCGCGAGCACGTTCGGATCGGCGGCCGCCTGTTCGATGAAGCGCTGCACGGTCGTGGAGAAGGAGTCGTACGGGTGATGAACCAGGACGTCGCCGTCGCGCAGGGTCGCGAAGATGCTCTTGGGCGTCTCCCGCTCACCGAAGGCAGCCGGGGTCGCGGGGACGAAGGGACGGTCCTTCAAGTCCGGGCGGTCGACGCCGTAGATCTGCCACAGCGACGACAGGTCCAACAGCCCAGGCACTTCGATGACGTCGCCGGGATGGACGTCGAGCTCCCGCAGCAGGAGCTCGAGCATGTTCTCGGTCATGTCGTCGGCCACTTCCAGACGCACCGGCGACCCGAAGCGCCGGCGGGCGAGCTCGCGCTCGAGTGCCTGCAGCAGATCCTCGTCGCGGTCCTCCTCGACCTCGAAGTCGGCGTTGCGCGTGATCCGGAAGGCGTGGTGCTCGACGACCTCGAGGCCGGGGAACAACACCGACAGGAAGGCGGCGATGAGTTCCTCCATGGGCAGGAACCGAATCGCGGCACCGCCCTCGCGCGGCCCCAGCTCGACGAACCGATCGACGTTGTCGGGCACCTTGATACGTGCGAAGTGCTGCGTGCCGTCCTCGGGTTGCCTGACCGTGACCGCCAGGTTCAGGCTGAGCCCGCTGACGAAGGGAAACGGGTGCGCCGGATCCACCGCCAAGGGGGTGAGCACCGGGAACACCTGCTCGTGGAAGTAGGTGGACAATCGCGAGCGTTCGTCGTCGTCGAGCTGCGCCCAGGTCACCACGATGATGCCCTCGTCGGCGAGTGCAGGGCGAACCGACTCCATGAAGACCCTGGCGTGCCTGCTGGCGATCTGTTGGGTCCGCTCACCGATGCGGCGCAGCTGTTCCCGCGGTGACAGTCCGTCGGCCGAGCGCACCGAGAGGCCCATCTCGTCGCGTCGTTTGAGTCCGGCGACGCGGACCATGTAGAACTCGTCGAGGTTCGACGAGAAGATCGCCAGGAACTTGGCGCGTTCCAACAACGCCAAGGACGGATCGGCCGCGAGTGCCAACACTCTGGCATTGAAGTCGAGCCAGCTCAGTTCGCGATTGAGGTAGCGGTCATCGGGCAGCGGTTCGAGCTGCGAGGTCTCGACCACGTCAGAGGTGGTCGCCGGCGGTGCCTCGGGCGTGCTGCCGTCCGATACCCAGCCCGTGTCTAGTCGTGTCTCGGCTTCGGTCACGTGGTCGATCATCCCCCATGCACGTCGGGACCGGCTAGCGAAGTCCCACTGTCGCCACCAGCTCTCCCGTCCCGCGAGCTCAGCGCGCCGGCCCGGTCGATGACCGCCCTGGTCGCCGCGCCGACGCCGAGTTCGAGCGCCGCCGCGAGATCGTCGGGCGTGTCGATGTCGCACCGCAGACCGGGCCAGGCCCCGGTCAGTTCGACGGCGCCCGAATCGAAATGCCGCCGTGCCGATTCGGCCCCGAACAGCGGGTCGAGTTCGGAGCCGAAGGCGAAGAGCGCCGACGTGCCCGTGCGGTGCCGGTCGCCGACGAAGCTGCGCGGATGAACGCGTGCCTCGGCGATGGCCTCGCCGAGCTCGACAGACCGGAGGGCGGGCAGATCACCTTGCAGCACACCGATGTTCGGTGTCTCGGCGCGGATTGCCGCCGCCGTGACGGCGATGGCGTTGTTCAGCGGATCGACGTGGCCGTCCGGGGTGGGATCGATTAGGACGCGTGCGCCCAGTTGCCTTGCCGCGTCGGCTGCCGTCTCGTCGGGCGTGACGACGGTGACGACTCGCACGGCAGGCACGGCCAACGCCGCGGTGAGCGTGTCGACGAGCATCGCGAGGACGACGGTGCCGCGGGCGCCCGTGGCGAAGGCGGGCGCCAGCCGGGTCTTCGCGGCGTCCAGCCGCTTGACCGCGACGATCAGCCCGACGTCATCAATCCCCGCCGCTTCGCTCCCGTTCATTGACGCCATCCTGCCAGTCGGGGGGTTGCGCGCAGGCGCCGCGCTAGATTGAAGCCGTGGTCAAGTCTGCGGTGATGGGCGCTGGAGCGTGGGGTACCGCGTTGGCGAAGGTGCTCGCCGACGCGGGCAACGACGTGACGTTGTGGGCACGCCGCCCCGAGTTGGCCGACGAGATCAACGACACCCACCGCAATGCGCGCTACGTCGGTGACGCCGCACTGCCCGCGTCGATTCGCGCCACCGGCGACGCCGCGGCGGCGCTGGACGGTGCATGCACCGTGCTGCTGGCGGTGCCCTCGCAGACGTTGCGCATCAACCTCGAACCGTGGCGTGACCTGATCGACGGCAATGCCACGCTGGTCAGCGTCGCGAAGGGCATCGAACTGGACACCCTGCTGCGGATGAGTCAGGTGATCGTGCAGGTGACCGGCGCCGACCCGTCCCGGGTCGCCGTCGTCACCGGTCCCAATCTGGCCAGCGAGATCGTCGACGAGCAGCCCGCGGCCACCGTCGTGGCCTGTTCCGACTCGGGGCGGGCAGTGACCTTGCAGCGCGCGTTCTCGACGAGCTACTTCCGGCCGTACACCAACTCCGACGTGGTGGGCGCCGAGATCGGTGGCGCCTGCAAGAACGTCATCGCCCTCGCCAGCGGCATGGCAGCCGGAGTGGGGCTGGGGGAGAACACCGCTGCCGCACTCATCACCCGCGGGCTCGCCGAGATCATGCGGCTGGGAATCGCGCTGGGAGCCAAGGGTGCCACCCTCGCCGGTCTGGCCGGAGTGGGCGATCTGGTCGCGACGTGCACCTCGCCGCGATCACGCAACCGGGCCTTCGGGGAACGACTCGGACGTGGGGGGACCATGGAATCCGCGCTGCGCGAAGCCGGCGGGCACGTCGCAGAGGGGGTCGCGTCCTGTCAGTCGGTGCTTGCGCTGGCGGCCAGTTACGACGTCGAAATGCCGCTCACCGATGCCGTGCACCGGGTGTGCCACCACGGGTTGTCGGTCGACCGTGCGGTCGCTTCCCTGCTCGGACGCAGCACGAAGCCGGAGTGACCAGGTGAACGGACATTACGGCGACTCCACCCGCAGCGTCAAAGCCGCGGCATCGCAACGCGTCCCGGGGCAACCCGTGGCATCGCCCCCGGTACCGGCGTCGGCCTATCACCTGGCCGCAGACGAGTCGCTGCCGCTGGACTCGTACGGCCGCAGCTCCAACCCCACCTGGCGGCATCTCGAGGCGGCGCTCGCCGGGCTCGAGGGTGCCGCGTCCGCACTGGTCTTCGGCTCGGGAATGGCCGCCATCACGTCGGTGCTGCGCGTCCTGGCCAAGCCGGGCGCCGTACTCCTGGTGCCGGCCGACGGCTACTACCAGGTGCGCCGCTACGCGACGGAATACCTCGCTCCGCTCGGCGTCGACGTCCGTGAAGCGCTCGCCGCGGACATGTGCGCCGCAGCCGAGTCGGCGGACGTGGTCTTCGCGGAGACACCGGTCAACCCCACGCTCGACGTCGTCGACCTGCACCGGCTGGCCATGGTCTGCCGCAACCGTGGCGCGACGTTGGTGGTCGACAATACGACGCCGACACCGCTTGGGCAGCAACCGCTTTCATTTGGGGCCGACCTGGTGGTGGCCAGCGCGACCAAGGCGCTCTCTGGGCACAGCGATCTGATCGCCGGGTACGTGGCGGGCAGCCACGCCGGGCTGATGGCCGCGGTGGAGCGGGAAAGGCTACTGGCGGGGGCCATCCTCGGTCCGTTCGAGGCGTGGCTCGTCCTGCGCAGCCTCGGCAGCGCCGGGCTCCGTTTCGAGCGTCAATGCCACAACGCCATGGCGATGGCGTTGATGCTGCGGGACCATCCGGCGGTGCGTTCGGTGCGTTACCCCGGACTGCCGGACGATCCCGCGCACCAGATCGCCTGCCGCCAGATGAGACGTTTCGGTGGCCTGGTCGCCTTCGAGTTGGTCGACGCCGCCGCGGTGCACCGCCTCGTCGAGCGCAGTGCCCTGGTGGTCGCGGCCACCAGTTTCGGTGGGATCCACACCTCGGTCGACCGGCGGGCGCGGTGGGGTGACCCGGTGGGTGACGGTTTCGCACGGATCTCATTGGGCATCGAGGACACCGACGACGTGATCGCCGACATCCAGTTGGCGCTGGGGCACGACGACGGCCATGAATGACGTCTCGATCGGCGACATCACCTTCTCCGATCTGGAGACGTTGGTGGCGTTTGCGCGCACCGAGCACTTCGGCCACACCGCACTGGATTTGGGCGTCAGCGTCGCGACGGTCCAACGGGCGATTCGCACGTTGGAACGCAAACTCGGCGTCCCCCTGATCGAACAGTCGGGCCGTCGGGTCAGGATGCTGCGCGCGGGCAACGTCCTGGTCCGCGAAGCGCACGGTGTTCTACGCGCCCGGCGCGATGCGGTCGACAGCACGCTGGCCGACGCGGGACATCCGCAGCGACTGCTGCGCATCGCCCACACGTTCTCCCTCGGTCTGGGATTCGTCCCACGGGTGCTGGCCGCCGTTCTGGTCGAGCGCCCGGGGCTTCGGTTCCGCTGCTGGCAGGGCTCGGCGACCGACGTCGTCGCCGCATTGTTGCGCGGCGAGGCCGACGTGGCGTTCACGTCGCTGTCGCCGAACGAGGGTGACTTCGTCGTGGTCCCGTTGTTCACCGAGTCGTTGTTGCTCGCAGTGCCCGCGGACGACCCACTCGCGCAGCTCGACGGCGTGTCGCTCGCCCGCGTGCGCGATCGGCCCTTCGTCGCGATGGAACTGGGCTCCAGTAGCCGTACTCACATGGTGAATGCTTGCGCCAGAGCGGGTTTCGTCCCGCGCATTGCGGTGGAGGGCAACGATCTGTTCGTGGTCGAGTCGATGGTCGGTGCGGGTATCGGAGTGTCGGTGGTGCCCGAGGGGATGACCGATCACCAACATCCGCGGGTGGCGCGGATCAGGATCGTCGATCCCGAACCGGCGGGGCGGACGGTGCTGCTCGCGTACCCGGACACGGGCGCGCACCACGAGAGCATCGACGGCCTCGCCCGGATTGCGCGCGCGGAGGGCCGCGAACGCCAAGAACTGTTGCGGAAACTGCAATGATCCCGACGGGGAACGGTGTTGTTCCTCACTTTCGCCCTTCATAGTGTCCTGTCCATGCCGATTACCGCCAGGACGCGGACCATCGATTTCCGAGGTCAGCTGACCGACGCCGCGGCATCGCCGCTTCCGCCCGCCGTGGCCGCGGCTGCCGAACGCAGCCTCTTCAACGTGTTGGGAACTGCCGTGGGTGCGGCGCGCTCTGCCGGCGTGGACGCCATCATCGCCGCCGCTGCCCGACTCGGGGCGTCCGGTGAGGTCGAGGTTCTCGGTCGCTCCGAGCTCCTCGGCGAGCACTGGGCCGCGCTGCTGACCGGAACCGCGGCGCACTACGATGACTTCGACGACACGCACCTGGCCACGGTGATCCACCCCGGCGCCGCGTCACTGGCGGTGTTGGTGGCGCTGCACGGTCAGTCGGGCGCGGACGGCGAACGGTGTCTGCGTGCGTTCGCCCTCGGATGCGAGGCCCAACTGCGCATCGGCAACGCCATCTCGCCCAACCACTACGACCGCGGCTGGCACATCACCGGTACCTGCGGGGTCTTCGGCGCCGCCGTGACGGCGGCCGTGCTCCTGGACCTCGACGCGGAGGCATTCGAATCCGCGTTGGCGTTGGCGTCGACGATGACCCTCGGCCACCGGGAGGCGTTCGGGTCGATGACCAAGCCCTTCCATGCCGGCAAGGCGGCCGCCAACGGAGTCCTCGCCGTGCGCCTCGCAATGAGCGGACACCACGGATTCGCCGATCCGCTCGGCGACTCGGGCATGCTCACCGTGTTCGCCGACGCCGCCGACGACCGCGAACTGCTGCGCTCGTGGGCCGACCGGTGGGAGCTGGAGGGCAACACCTTCAAGCCCTATCCCTGCGGCATCGTCGCGCATCCCGCGATCGACGCCGCGGTCGAGGCGGGTGGCTTGATCCCAGACCCCGCCCGCATCGAGGCCGTCGAAGTGGTCTGCCACCCGCTGGTTCCCGAATTGATGGGCCGGCGGCAACCCGCCGACGGTCTGCAGGCGCGCTTCAGCGCCCGCCACGGCGTGGCCGTCGGTCTCATCGACGGCCGCGGCGGCCTGGCGGAGTTCTCCGACACCCGGGCCAACGCGCCGGACGTGCACCGGCTGCGCGCCATCACCGAATTGCTGCCCTCGACCGACTGCGAGCGCGATGCGGCCACGATCACCGTGCGCTTGACGGGCGGCGAGGACGTGCGGGTGCACGTCGCGCATGCCCGCGGCAGCCAAGCCCGCCCGCTCACCGACGCCGAACTGCTGACCAAGGTGAACAGCTTGACCGAGCCACTGCTCGGATCCGGCTCGGCCGCGGCGATCCTGCGGCGGGTCGAGGACCTCGACACCGCCCCGAACTTCAGTGCCGTGGTTCGCGCCGCACGGCCGGGACCCCATGGAGGCACGGCATGACGATCACCGACGACGTGGTGGCGTTCGTCCGCACCGCCGGACCAGGCCCGGCCGAGGTCGGCGCCGCGGCAGCGCAGCTCGCCGCGACCCGTTCCGCGGTCGGCCGGGAGGGCCACGACTCGGTGGCTCATCCGGCCGGGACGTCCACGGCCATGAACGCGGCATGGCAGCTGGCCACCGCGGCGGCTGCCTCGGATCCCGAACCCGACGGTCGTGGCTGGCCCGTGGTGGGTGCGACGGTGGTTGCGCTGCAAGGTGATTCGGCATCCGACGAGCAGGCTGCCGCCGATGCGGTCGCCGTCGGCACTGCCGTCGCGAGATGGGTCGTGGCCGCGCTCGACTCGACACCGGATGCCGACCGGTGGAGCCGCGTCGGGGTGGCGGGCCTCATCGGTGCCGGTGCCGCTGCCGGGAGGCTGCTCGAACTCGACGACGAGCAGATGCGCAACCTCCTCGGGCTGTGCGCGACCCAGGCGGCCGGACTGCGTTTTCTCGACGAGTCGCCGACCGGTGCTCTCCAGGGCGCCAAGGCCGCCGCCGACGCCATCGAGGCCGCCCTGCTCGCACAGTGTGGTTTCACGTCGTCGATAGACGGATTCGGCGGCCGCAGGGGACTCTTCGCGCTCGTCACACCCGACGTCGACTGGTCCGGTCGCAGTGGTCCGGCATGGGCCACGGACAGCGGTCGCTGATCGCGCGAGCCACGAGGAGCGATCGATGACGAAGACCGGGAGCGTTCCCGGCGACGTGCTGCCTGGCGACGACGCCGGCGCCGGCGACGCCGACCAATCCGCTTTGGCGACGGCGCCGATGGCGCAAGCCGGCCTGGGTTTCGTCGCGGCGGCATTCGGGGTCATCGCGCTGGTCGACGCCACCGGTCTGGCAATGTTCGGCGCCAAGGGCGTCCCCGGTCCCGGATTCTTCCCGGTGTCACTGTCGATCGCGGTGATCGCGCTGGGCGCCTTGCAGGTGGCGGCGTCCGTGGCCCGCGGCGTGCGCCGCGGGTTCGGCGCCCCGGGTCAGCTCAGCGGGGTCCGGGGTGACGTGCTGCGCGCGGCCCACGTATGGGCGGGCTTTCTGATCGGCATCCTGCTGATGCCGCTGTTCGGTTTCGTGCCTGCCGCCATGGTGCTCCTCGCGTATCTCGTCTTCGTCGTCGAGCGGGTGAAGGGCGTTGCAGCGGTGCTGGTGGTCGTCGCCGTGCCGCTGGCGGCCTACGCGCTCTTCGTGTTCGTCCTCGGCGTCGACCTGCCCGAGTCGATGCTCTTCGAGACACCGTGAGCCACGCCCGTCGACTCGACGCCATGGCGGCATCACCGAAGGAGACCTGATGGGCGCCCTGCAGAATCTGCTCAACGGCTTTGCCGCCGCGTTCACGCCGATGAACCTGTTCTGGGTCGCCGTCGGCGTGGTGATCGGCACGCTGATCGGGATCCTGCCCGGCCTCGGCCCGCCTGCCACGCTGGCGATCCTGCTGCCGGTGACGATCAGCCTTCCGCCGACCACCGGGCTGATCATGATGGCCGGCATCTACCACGGTGCGAAGTTCGCCGGTGCCACCACCTCGATCCTGCTCAACATCCCGGCCGAGACGTCGTCGGTCGTGTTGTGTCTGGACGGACACCCGTTGGCTCGCAACGGCCGCGCCGGACCGGCGATGGGGATGTCGGCGATCGCCGGCTTCATCGCCAGCACGTTCGGCGTCATCGCCCTGACCTTCGCGGCCCCGTTCGTCGCAAACCTCGCACTCGGCTTCGGGCCGCCGGAATACGCCGCGCTGATGGCCTTCGGCCTGCTGTTGGTGATCCTGTTGGCCAGCTCCTCGCCCATCAAGGGCTTGCTGTCGATGTGCATCGGGCTGCTGGTGTCCACGATCGGCATCGACATCTTCACCGGTCAGCAGCGGCTCACGTTCGGCATGCCCGCCCTCTTCGACGGGATCGAGTTCATCGCCGTCAGCGTCGGACTCTTCGCGGTCGGGGAGGTGCTGCTCAACGTCGAGAAGAAGATGGACCGGCCGATCTTCGAGGTGCCGAAGGGCATTCGCAACCTGTTGCCCAGCAGAGCCGACCTCAAGCAGTCCCGGGCGGCGATCGCCCTCGGGTCGGTCTTCGGGTTCTTCATCGGGGCGCTGCCCGGCGGCGGTTCGACGGTGGCGTCATTCCTGTCGTATGCGTTGGTGAAGAAGACGTCGAAGACGCCGGAACGCTTCGGCAAGGGCGCGATCGAAGGGGTCGCCGGACCCGAGGCGGCCAACAACTCCGAATCCAGCGCCGCGATGATTCCGCTGCTCTCGCTGGGGATCCCCGGCACGGCCAGCACCGCGGTGATGCTGGCAGCGCTGCTGCTCTACGGACTCCAGCCAGGCCCTCTGCTGTTCACCGATCACCCCGAGATCGGCTGGCCGGTGATCGCCAGCCTCTACATCGGGAACGTCATGCTGCTGATCCTGAACCTGCCGATGATTCCCATCTGGGTGCGGATCCTGAAGATTCCGTACTGGGCCCTGTACCCCGCGATCCTGGTCCTGGCGGTGGTCGGCGTGTACAGCGTGCGTAGTTCGATGACCGACGTCTACATGATGGTGGGCTTCGGGCTGCTCGGATACGTGTTCGGCAAGTTCGGCGTTCCGTCGGCGCCGCTGTTGATGGCGTTCGTCCTCGGGCCGATGGCCGAGAATGCCGTCCGCCAGTCACTGGTGCTGTCCGACGACGATCCGATGATCTTCCTGCAGCGGCCGATCTCGGCGACCATCATCGCCGCCGCCGTGATCATCGGGGTCCTCCTCGTCGTGACGGGACGGCGTCGCAAAACAGTAGGGGCCGGGGTCGAGACGTCTGTGGCCACCGACCTCGTCGATGCGGAGGGACCACGATGAGCCGTTCGGAGGCATCGTCTCCCGTGGCGCTCACCGGGATGTCGCGCCGGACCGTGCTGTTCGGGGCGGCGACGGCGGGCGCACTCCTCCTGTCGGGCTGTGGCCTTCAACGCGGTGGGATGAACGACGGCGTGCCGGGGCGCAGTCAGGTGGTGGTGCACACCGGGCCGGGCGGGGGCAGCGACGTCTTCGCGCGCCAGATCGTCAAGCTGCTGGGTTCGGACAAGCTCATCACCGACAACTGGCCGGTGCGCAACCAGACCGAGGGATCGAGCATCGGCGCGATGTCCTACGTGCGCAGCCGCAAGGGCAAGACCGACACGATCGCGGCGGTGACGCCGACCTGGCTGGTCACCCCACTGACGCTGGCAGGCGCGTCGGTGTCGATCACCGAACTCCAGCCGATCGCGGCTCTTCTCGTCGAGCCGCAAATCGTGGCGGTGCGGGCCGATTCGGGGTACCGGACGATGAAGGACTTCGTCGCCGACGCCCAGCGGCGTCCCGAGCACATCGTTCAGGTGGGCGGCTCCATCACGGCGACGGACTCCCTCATCGGCAAGGCCGTCCAGGCCAAGACCGGGACGCGGTGGAAGTTCCTGTCCTTCGCCGACAGCGGTCAGCGCATCGCGGCGCTGCTGCGCAACGATGCACAGATGATGATCGGCGCCTCGACCGACTTCGCCGACCAGGTCAAGGTGGGCGCCCTGCGGGTGATCGCCACCGTCGCCGACCGCAAGGTCTCGACCTTCGCCGGCCTGACCTCGATGAGAGCCCAGGGCATCGACGCCGGAGACCTGCCCGAGGAGTTCCGTGGCTTCGTGGGGCCGCCCCAGATGCCCGCCGACGCGCTCGCGTACTACCAGGGCGTCTTCGCCAAGCTGGTGAAGGCGCCAGGTTGGAACCAATTCGTCGACGAGAACGGCTCGGTCACCGAGTTTCTCGACGCAGGAGCATTCGGAGAGCTGTTGAAGAAGCAGAACGACTCGTTGAAGACGCTGATCGACGCACTGGGACTGGCCAACCGGTGAGCGGCGTCGTTCCCGGGCCCAGCGCCGCGCTGGCCCGATTCGCCGCACGACTGGACTTCACCGATCTGCCCGGGGAAGTCGTGCACGAGGCCAAGCGCGCGGTGATCGACCACGTCGGCGTCGCGGTGGCCGCCGCGTCCCATCCCTCGGTCGAGGCCATGCTGCGAGTGTCGGCTCGCCTGGCCGGGCCCGGTCCGCACACCGTGATGGGCCGAGCGGAGACCGTGACGATGCCGTACGCCGCGCTGGTCAACGGCTTCGCAGCACACCTGCTGGACTACGACGACACCTTCAACCCCGGTGACACGACCGTGCACGGCAGCGCACCGGTGTGGCCGGTCGTGTTCGCACTCGCCGAATCCGCACCCGTCACCGGGCGGGACGCGCTGACGGCGTTCGTCGCGGGTTTCGAGACGGAGTGCCGGTTGGGCCGTGCCGCAGGCGATGCGCACTACGAGATCGGTTGGCACGTCACGGGAACCGTCGGCCACGTCGGTGCGGCCGCGGCGGCCGGCCGGATGCTGAACCTGGGGCCGGCGGACATGAACCAGGCCTTCGGCAGCGCAGGCACCCAGGCGGCGGGCCTGAAGGCCGTATACGGCACCGACGGCAAGCCGCTGCACGCGGGGAAGGCCGCGATGGACGGGTTGCTGTCGGCCACGATGGCGGCCGAGGGCATCACGTCCTCTCGTGAAATCATGGAGGGTACCCGCGGCTTCCTCGCGGTGTTGTCGCCGGATCCCGCTCCGCACAAGCTGATCGAAGGCCTCGGCGAGCAGTGGGACCTCCTCGCGAACGGTTACAAGGCTTATCCCAGCGGATCGTTGACCCACCCCGCCATCGACGCCGTGCTCAGCCTTCGGTCCGAATACGGGTTCGCCGCATCGACGGTGAAACGGGTGCGGGCGAACGTCAACGGCAAGGCGGCAACCGTGACGGGCAAGGTCGATCCGCGGACGGGCCTCGATGCCAAGTTCAGCCTGACCCATGGGATTGCGGTGGCCTTGCTGAAGACCCGACCGCGACTGGACCACTTCACCGACGAGGCGGCCGTCGATCGGGAGATCGCCACGGTCCGCGAGCTGATCGACGTGACCGCCGACGCGTGCGTCGGCAAGCGTGCCGCCGAGGTCGTCGTCGAACTCGTGGACGGCCGGTCGGTGACCTGCCGCGTCGAGGCCAACCGCGGCACGCCGGACAACCCGATGACCGATGACGAGATCGCGGCGAAGTTCACCGACAACGCCGCCCCGCGGCTCGGCAGCGACCGCGCCGCCCGGCTGCTACGGGCGTGCTGGGCGCTGGATGCATTGGACGACGCCGCCGAGTTGGTGTCGATGACGGGGATGCGATGAGCGACCCGGGAGATTCACCCGGCGTCGCAGTGGTGACCGGTGCAGGCCGCAACCTGGGACGCGCGATCGCGTTGGCGCTGGCGCGCGACGGTTTCGACGTGGTGGTGAACACCCGCTCCGACGTCGCGCAGGCCGAGCAGGTGGCCGCCGAGGCGCGGAAGTTCGGCGTGTCGGCGGCGGTGGCCGTCGCCGACGTCGCGGATCCGGCTGCGGTCGCACGGATGTTCGCGATGGCCGATGGACTCGGTCCGCTGCGCGTGCTGGTCAACAACGCCGGTGCGCGGACGCGGGTCCCGGTGTACGACGTGACGACGGCCGACTGGGCGGCCGTTCGTTCGGTGACCCTGGACGGGGCGATGAACTGCGTGCTCACCGCCCTGCCGCGCCTGCGCACCGCGGGTGGCGCCATCGTCTCCGTCATCGGGGGCAACGCGCTGCGCGGTGACCCCGACAGGTTCCACGTCTCGGCCGCGAAGTACGGACTGGTCGGAATGACCAAGGCGCTGGCGGCGGCCTGTTCGGCCGACGACGTCACCGTCAACGCGGTGTCGCCGAGCAACATGGTCCCGGAGGCGGGGCCGGACGCCGAGCGCGAGACGCGACGTCGTCGCGAGGCGGTCGCCGACACCGTGGCGTTCCTGGTGTCACCCGCGGCCTGCGACGTCACGGGCCAGGTGGTCGACGTGGGTACGGCGAGGTGAGGTCCCCGGAGCCCGTCGAGCGCCGCCACGTCCGTTGGCGCCGGGACGGTAGCCTCTTTAGGTTGTGACCGACCGCGAACAGCCCGGCTCGCCTCCTCGCACACGCGTGGCCGTCGTATATGGCGGCCGGAGCTCCGAGCACGCCATCTCCTGCGTTTCGGCCGGCAGCATCCTGCGCAACCTCGACCCCGCCCGTTTCGAGGTCGTCGCCATCGGCATCACGCCGGAGGGGTCGTGGGTGCTCACCGACGCCAACGCCGATGCGCTGGCGATCACCGATGGTCGGCTCCCCGAGGTCCGGTCATCCTCGGGGGCGTCGCTCGCCCTCGCGGCGGACCCGGGCCGCCGTGGCCAGCTGCTGTCGCTGGGGAAGGGCCCCGGAGAGGTACTTGCCGCCGTCGACGTGGTGTTCCCCGTGCTGCACGGTCCGTACGGTGAGGACGGCACCATCCAGGGGCTGCTCGAACTGGCCGGCGTGCCGTACGTCGGCGCAGGCGTGTTCGCGAGCGCCGCGGGCATGGACAAGGAGTTCACCAAGAAGCTGCTCGCCGCCGAGGGGTTGCCCATCGGTGAGCAGGTGGTGCTGCGCGCGCACGACGACACGGTGTCGTTCGACGACCGCGAACGGCTCGGCCTGCCGGTCTTCGTGAAACCGGCCCGCGGCGGCTCGTCGATCGGTGTCAGCCGGGTCACGACCTGGGATGACCTCGAGGCCGCCATCGCCGGCGCGCGCCGACACGACCCCAAGGTCATCGTCGAAGCCGCCGTGCCCGGCCGTGAACTGGAGTGCGGGGTGCTCGAGTTTCCCGACGGACACGTCGAGGCCAGTACCGTCGGCGAGATCCGGGTGGCCGGGGTCCGCGGCCGTGAGGACGGGTTCTACGACTTCGCCACCAAGTATCTCGAAGACGCCGCCGAACTCGACGTCCCCGCCAAGATCGATGATCAACTCGCCGAAGAGATAAGGCGTTTGGCGATCGAGGCCTTCCGGGCCATCGACTGCCAGGGACTCGCGCGGGTCGACTTCTTCCTCACCGACGACGGTCCGGTGATCAACGAGATCAACACCATGCCCGGTTTCACGACGATTTCGATGTATCCCCGGATGTGGGGGGCCAGCGGCGTCGACTATCCGACCCTGCTCGCGGCCATGGTCGACACGGCCATCACCCGCGGGACCGGTCTGCGCTAGCACCACCATGCCCCCCTGCTGAAACCCTCAGCCGGAAAACGGCGTTTGCCGCGCCGCGCCACGGGTAGGGGCAGCGCCATGGCGAGACCGACCGCGAGTGATCGCGCTTCCCGGGTGACGAAACCCAGCGTCGTGCCGACGCTGCTGCTCGGCCTCGGTCTCGGCGGGTTCGTCGACGGCATCGTCCTGCACGAGATCCTCCAATGGCACCACATGGTCAGCCACGTCGCCGACTACCCGGTGAACACGCTCGCGGGGGTGAAGGCGAATGTCGTCGCGGACGGCCTCTTTCACGTGGCGACGTGGCTGCTGGTCTGGGCGGGCACCACGATGACCGTGGTGTCGTGGCGCCGCGGCAATCTCGCGCCGAACTGGTGGTTCCACGTCGGGTTGTTGCTCTCGGGATGGGGCATCTTCAACGTGGTCGAGGGATTGATCGACCACCAGATCCTCGGTGTCCACCACGTGCGCGACGACCTCGGTGCTCCGCTGTCGTGGGACGTCGGCTTCCTCGTCGTCGGCGCATCGCTGGTGGCCGTCGGTCGGCTGCTCTACCGACGGGGTGCCGCCGAGTTCGACCGTCGGGCAGTCGAGAACGTGGTGGCCTAACGGACGGGCCCCGGGTTGACCGGGATCGCCGGCATGGACTGAGCCACCGCCTTGGAGATCAGTTGGATGGGCGTCGGCCCCGACCCGTCCGGCAACGTCAGCGCGACGTATGCCGGCCGGTCCACCGTGACCCATGTGGTACGACCGTCCCCGGAAATGCGGAACCACTCGACCTCGTCGACCACTTGCAGCGGCGAACTCGCGACGAACTCGTCCGGTCGGTCCAGCCCGCAGCGCAGGATGACCGGCTCGGCCTCGGTTCCGGCCTGCCAGGCGGCCGCACCGGCGGGCACGGGCTCCACCGCCCGGGCGCGGTGGTAGTCACCCATCACGTCGGGCAGCACGTTCGTCAGCGCCCGGCAGGCTGCGCCGTCGGCCTGCGGCGCGGGTGCCGCCGCGATGGCCACCGGGCGGGCCGCGGGCGTCGCCTCCCTGGTGGCGGCGACGACGAGAACCGCGACGACGGCGACCACCGCCACGACGATCGCGGCGATGAGCACCGCGCGTGGGGGTCCGTCGCGTCCGTTGTCGGTCACGCGGACAACCTTAGGGGTGCGCCCCGTGGGCGATCGGACAGGTCAGGGTGCGGGTGATGCCGGTGACGTGCTGGACGCTGGGAACGACGACGGATTGCAGTTCGGCGTCGGAGCCCGCTTCGACCCGGACCACGACGTCGTACGGACCGGTCACGAACTCCGAGGACGACACTCCCGGCAGGGCCGCCAGCGCGCGGGCGACGACCTCGGCGCGGCCCACCTCGGTCTGGATCAGCATGAACGCTTCGACCACCCGCGTTGTCCTCCGTCCCGACTTGCATAGACTCCACGCCGCAGGACGCAAACGTACCGCAGGTCGTGCCGCTGTTCCCGGCGTGACGGATCGATCACCAGGGTGGGAGGGCGATGAGCGAAGAGCCGCAAACGCTCGGCGAGCTCGGCGAGTTCGCCGTGATCGCCAGGCTCGTCGAAGGCCGGGAGCAGGCCCCGACCGTTCTGGTGGGTCCCGGTGACGACGCCGCGGTGATCGCGTCCGGCGACGGCAGAACCGTGGTGTCGACGGACATGCTGGTCGAGGGCAGGCACTTTCGGCTCGACTGGTCGACGCCCCATGACGTCGGTCGCAAGGCGATCGCACAGAACGCGGCGGACATCGAGGCGATGGGTGCGGTGCCCACGGCTTTCGTCGTCGCCTTCGGCGCGCCCGCCAGCACCACCGGCGACGACGCGCGCCGGCTCTCGGACGGAATGTGGGACGAGGCGGCCCGCGTCGGTGCCGGCATCGTCGGGGGTGATCTCGTCGCCGCCCCCCAGTGGGTGATCTCGGTGACCGCGCTCGGCGATCTGGGCGGCGGGGACGCCGTGCTGCTGAGCGGGGCGCGACCGGGCGACGCGCTGGCCGTCGTCGGTCCGTTGGGATGCTCCGCCGCCGGATATGCGTTGTGGTGCAGGGAGATCGACGACTTCGACGATTTGCGGCGGAGACATCTGGTGCCCTCCGTGCCGTATGGGCAGGGACGCATCGCCGCCGCCTGGGGCGCAACCTCGATGACCGACGTGTCGGATGGACTGGTGGCCGACGTGGGTCACGTCGCGCGCGCGTCGGGCGTCGGTGTGGACCTGGCCGGGGGGGCATTGGCCGCCGATCGCGACGCACTTGCCGCCGCGGCCGCCGCGACGGGGCAGGATCCATGGCACTGGGTGCTCGCCGGCGGTGAGGATCACGCCCTGGTCGCGACGTTCAGCGGTCCGGTGCCGCCGGGCTGGCGGAGGATCGGCACCGTGGTCGACGGGCCGACCCGGGTGCTGGTCGACGGCGTCGCGCACCAGGGGGATGCGGGCTGGTCGTCGTTCTGAGTGCCCGGGCACGCTATGTTGACCTCTCGTGACTGCACGACCGCTGCCGGAACTGATCGACGACGGCTGGGCGCGCGCGCTCGAACCCGTCGCAGACCAGGTCACCAAGATGGGGGAATTCCTCCGGACCGAGATCGCGGCGGGCAACCGGTACCTGCCCGCGGGGCAAAACGTCTTGCGTGCGTTCACGTTTCCCCTCGATCGGGTGCGCGTGCTCATCGTCGGGCAGGATCCCTACCCGACGCCGGGTCATGCGGTCGGGCTGAGCTTCTCCGTGGCCCCCGACGTCCGTCCGCTGCCTCGCAGCCTGGACAACATCTTCAAGGAGTACACCTCGGATCTGGGCCACCCCGCCCCGAGTCGAGGAGACCTGACCCCGTGGTCCGAGCGCGGGGTGATGCTGCTCAACAGGGTGCTCACCGTCAGGGCGGGAGCGCCCGCGTCACATCGGGGCAAGGGTTGGGAAGCCGTGACGGAATGCGCCATCCGCGCATTGGTGGCCCGGCCGCAGCCGATCGTGGCGGTGCTGTGGGGTCGCGACGCGCAGACGCTCAAGCCGGTGCTGATCGAAGGCGGGACGCGCTGCGCGACGATCGAGTCGGTGCATCCGTCACCGCTGTCGGCGGCGCGCGGATTCTTCGGATCGCGGCCGTTCAGCCGCGCGAACGAACTGCTCGCCGGGATGGGCGCCGAGCCGATCGACTGGCGGCTGCCCTGAGCCGGTGGGTCAGCCCCTGGCGACCTTGCCCGCCTTGATGCACGACGTGCAGGCGTTGATGCGCTTCTTGTTTCCGCCGGGACGCGTCACGGCGTGCACGGTCTGGATGTTCGGGTCCCACCGGCGATTGGTCCGACGGTGGGAGTGCGACACCGACTTGCCGAAGCCGGGGCCCTTCCCGCAAACATCGCAAACCGCAGCCATGTGAAACTCCTTGATCGGTACTGGGGGCCAACGACCGCAGCGCGGGTGACCCGACAACCCGACCAGGATACCGGCCACCGGTGGGATCGCCAAAACGGGCGTCCACCGCTGCGCGACGGCGTCAGGCGGGTGTGAATCGATGCGCGCCTCCGTCGGGCACATTGGCTAGGCTGACGCCGACAAAGCCGCGTGATCTTCGAGAGAGGCGGTAGGCATGTCCGCACGCCGACTCGACGCCGCCGCCCTGCGGGAATGGGCCCACACGGCCGTCACCCACCTCATCACCCGCACCGACGAAATCAACCGCCTCAACGTGTTCCCGGTCGCGGACGCCGACACCGGCACGAACATGCTGTTCACCATGCGTGCGGCGTGTTCGCGCGTCGACGTCCACGAGGCGGCGGACCTGCCCGGGGTCGCCGCGGCGCTGGCCGAGGGCGCGCTGCAGGGCGCGCGCGGCAACTCCGGGGTGATCCTCTCGCAGATCCTGCGCGGGCTGGCCGACGTCACCCGCGGCGCGGCCGATGGCCGGGGCGTCCTCACCGAGGTCGACGGCCCCGTCCTCGCGTCGTCCCTGCGACACGCGGTGGTGCTCGCCGAGGCATCGGTGAGCGCGAGCGTGCCGGGAACCATCGTGTCGGTTCTCCAGGCCGCCGCAGACGCCGCCGGGGAGGCGGCCGCCTGCGGGGCGGACGTCGTCGACGTCGTGAGGGAAGCGTCGGACGCGGCGGTGATCGCCCTCGAGAAGACCCCTCGACAACTCGCCGTGCTGGCCGACGCCGGCGTGGTCGACGCCGGAGGGCGGGGGCTCCTCGTCCTGCTCGACGCGCTGACGGCGACGTTGACCGGCCGCACTCCCGAGCGCGCCACCTATGAGCCGTCCGGCGCTGCCGCGCCCGCCCCGATGTCGGTCATCGCGCCGCCGGGGTTCGAGGTGATGTACCTGCTCGACGGATGTGACCACCACTGCGTCGAGGTCCTTCGCGGGCGGCTCGAGCAGCTCGGGGAGTCGGTGGCCATCGCGGCATCGGGTACCGGGGGCCGCTATTCGGTGCACGTCCACTCCGACGATGCCGGCGGCGCGGTCGAGGCGGCACTCGACCTCGGGGTGCCCAGCCGGATCCAGATCACCGCCCTCGCGAGTGCGCGTCCGTCGGGCGGATGGATCCGCGACCGTGCGGTCCTCGCGATCGTCGACGGCGACGGGGCGAAGACCCTGTTCGAGGGTGAGGGCGCGCACGTCCTGCGGCCCGAAGCCGACGCATCCATCAGCGCGAAGCACGTCCTGCGTGCGCTGGTAGACACGGGGGCCGCGCAGATCATGGTGCTGCCGAACGGGTACGTCGCCGCCGAGGAACTGGTCGCCGGCTGCACCGCCGCGATCGGGTGGGGCATCGACGTCGTGCCCGTGCCCGCGGGGTCGATGGTGCAGGGCCTCGCTGCGCTGGCGGTGCACGACGCCGCCCGCCAGGCGGTCGACGACGGCTACACCATGGCCCGGGCCGCAGCGGGCGCCAGGCACGGATCCGTCCGGCTGGCCACCGAGGAGGCGTTGACGTGGGCGGGCACCTGCAGGCCCGGTGACGGGCTGGGCATCTCGGGTGACGAGGTGCTGATCGTGGGGGAGGACCTGACCGCCGCCGGTGCCGGCCTCATCGACCTGCTGCTCAGCTCCGGCGGCGAGCTCGTCACCGTGCTGACCGGAGACGGCGTCGACCCGGCCGTGGGTGCCGCGCTGCACGGGCACGTGCACCACCAGCACCTCGGTACGGAGTTGGTCACCTACCACACCGGCCACCGTGGCGATGCCCTGCTGATCGGGGTGGAGTAGAGGTGGCGGGCGAGCGAAGCGACGGAACGACATGACGGTGGCGCTCACCGACCGCCTCGACCGGGTCATCGGCGCCAAGTCCGCGGGACCGTTGGAGGAGCACTTCGGCATCCGGACCGTCGACGACCTGCTCCGGCACTACCCGCGCAGCTACAGCCAGGGCATGTCGGTGCTCGAGGACGACTGGGAACCCCCCGAGGAGGGCGAACACGTCACGTTCGTCGACGTCATCACCAAGGCGGACGTGCGCATGACCAATCGCCAGCCCAGACGCGAATATCTGGTCATCACGCTGGGCAATCGCCGGCCCAAGGTGACGGCCACCTTCTTCAACGCCAAGTTCACCAAGAACATCCTCGTCGAGAAGACCCGCCTGATGCTCTCCGGTGAGGTCGGGTTCTTCAAGGGCGCAATGCAATTGACCCATCCCGCGTTCCTCGTCCTGGACGGGGCGCGGCAGGGCAAGGGCAGCCGGTCGTTGGCCAAGATCGCCGAGGTCTCCCAGACCGCGGACGGCGGACTGTCCCTGGACGGCTTCGAGCGGGACTTCTTTCCCATCTACCCGGCGAGCGCCAAGGTGCAGAGCTGGGACATCTACGCGTGCGTGCGTCAGGTTCTCGACGTCCTGGATCCGATCGACGATCCGTTGCCGGAATCGGTTCTGCGGCAATGGGACCTGGTCTCCGAAGACGAGGCGCTGCGGGGCATCCACCTGGCGGAGCGCGAGGAGGACAGGGAACGGGCCCGCCGGAGGTTGACGTTCGACGAGGCCGTCGGCCTGCAGTGGGCGCTGGTGGAACGCAGGCACGGCGCCCTCAGCGAGACGGGGCCGCCCGCCCCGCCCCGGGGCGACGGGCTCGCGGCGGCCCTGAGCCGCCAGCTGCCGTTCGAGCTCACCGCCGGCCAGCAGGAGGTGCTCGACGTGCTCACCGCCGAGCTGGCCGACACCAAGCCGATGCACCGCATGCTGCAGGGCGAGGTGGGTTCGGGCAAGACCATCGTCTCGGTGCTGGCGATGGCGCAGATGGTCGACGCCGGATATCAGTGCGCACTACTGGCGCCGACCGAAGTCCTTGCCGCCCAACATGCCCGGTCAATCCGCGACGTGCTCGGCCCACTGGCGATGGCGGGCCAGCTGGGCGGTCCGGACGGTGCCACCAGGGTGGCGACGTTGACCGGGTCGATGTCTGCGCAGCAGAAGCGTCAGGTGCGTGACGAGATCGCCACCGGCGAGGCGGGCATCGTCGTCGGAACCCACGCCCTCCTGCAGGACGCGGTCGAGTTCCGCAACCTCGGCATGGTCGTGGTCGACGAGCAACACCGATTCGGCGTGGAACAACGAGACCGGCTGCGCGCCAAGGCGTCCGGTGGTCTGACCCCGCACCTGCTGGTGATGACCGCGACGCCGATTCCCCGTACGGTCGCGCTCACCGTCTACGGCGACCTCGAGACGTCGGTGTTGCGCGAGCTGCCCATGGGCAGGCGCCCGATTGCCACCAGCACCATCTTCATGGGGCAACAGAAGGCGTGGCTGCAGCGAGCCTGGGAGCGGATCGTCGAAGAGGTGGGTGCCGGTCGGCAGGCGTACGTGGTGGCCTCGCGCATCGACGAGACCGACGGCAACGACAAGGCCGCCGCAGGCCGCGGCGGCCGCGACGCCGGCCCGCCCGCCACGTCGGTCGTCACCCTGTTCGAACACCTGGGCCACGGTCCGCTGCGGGGCCTGCGGCTCGGCCTGATGCACGGCAGGCTGTCCGGTGACGAGAAGGACGCCGTGATGACGGCGTTCCGCGCCGGCGAGATCGACGTGCTGGTGTGCACGACCGTCATCGAGGTCGGCGTCGACGTGCCGAACGCGACGGTGATGTTCGTGATGGACGCCGACCGCTTCGGCATCAGCCAGCTGCACCAGCTCCGCGGGCGGATCGGCCGCGGCGAGCACCCGAGCCTGTGTCTGCTCGCTACCAACCTCCCCGAACAGTCCAAGGCCGGGTCCCGGCTGAAGGCCGTCGCCTCGACCCTCGACGGGTTCGCGCTCGCCGAACTCGACCTCGAGGAGCGCCGGGAGGGCGACGTGCTCGGCCTCAGCCAGTCCGGCAGGCCGATCACGTTGCGGCTGCTGTCGTTGGCCGCGCACCGCGAGATCATCGAGGCCGCCCGGGCGTTCGCGGAATCGGTGTACGACGCCGACCCCCGGCTGCTCGAGCACCGCGGGTTGGCGGTCCTGGCAGCGCCGTTCGCCGAGACCGAGCGCGTCGAGTGGCTGGACAAGGCGTGAACAAGGTCGTCTGGCTGCTCGCGGGCGTCCTCATCGCGGTCGTCGTCGCCGTCCAGGCGACCACGGCGACCGACGGACCCACGTTCGTCGCCGACGCCGACGCCGAGGCGCCCACGCTGGCGCCCGGCGTCGACATCCTGCTCGGCATTCCGATGATCGCGGCGCGGGTGCGGGGTCACGACTACCGGCGGGCCGCATTCGGCGAAGCCTGGACCGACGACACCACCGCACCCGGTGGCCACAACGGCTGTGACACCCGCAACGACATCCTCGACCGCGACCTCGTCGACAAGTCCTACACGGCGATCGCCCGTTGTCCGACCGCGGTGGCCACCGGCACCCTGCATGATCCGTACACCAACGACGTCGTGCCCTTCACCAGGGGCCAACAGGTAGGCGCGGACGTGCAGATCGACCACCTCGTCCCACTGGCGCTGGCCTGGGATCTGGGGGCGCGGGACTGGACCGATGGGATGCGCATGCGGTTCGCCAACGATCCGGCGAACCTGCTGGCCGTCGAGGGACGGGCCAACCAGGACAAGGGCGACGCCGAGCCGGCCGACTGGATGCCGCCCAACCACGCGTTCTGGTGTCAGTACGCGGTGCAGTTCGTCGCCGTGCTGCGGGGCTACGCCCTGCCGGTCGACGAACGCTCGGCGGCGGTGCTGCGCGACGCGGCGACCACCTGTCCGACCGCCTAGGTACCCGTGTAGGTGGCGGGGTCCGGCCGAAAACGGGTGCCCTCGTCGAGTGCGTTGAGCGCATCCATGTGCTCGGTGGCCAGCTCGAAGTCGAACACGTCGGCGTTGGAGACGATGCGCTCCGGCGTCGCCGATCGGGGGATGACCACGTTGCCGAGCTGCAGACTCCACCGGATCAGCACCTGGGCGGGCGACTTTCCGTACTCGCCCGCGACGGACGTGACGGTCGGGTTGTCGAGCAGCCGGCCGACGCCCAGTGGGCCGTAGGCCTCGGTGACGATGTCGTGTTCGGCGTTGGCCGCGCGCAGGGCCGACTGGTTCAGCAGCGGATGCAGTTCGATCTGGTTGATGGCGGGTGCGACGTAGGACAGCTCGATGACGTTGGACAGGTCCTCGGCGGAGAAGTTGCAGACACCGATCGACTTGGCCAGTTCGTCCTCCCTGAGCTTCAGCATCCCGCCCCAGCTGTGCATGTAGACGCCGGGGTCGCCGGCCGGCCAGTGGATGAGATAGGCGTCGACGTACTCCATGCCGAGGCGCTCGAGGCTCACCCGGCAGGCGTCCTGCGCCGCACGGAAGCCCTGGTCGGCCGTGGCCAGCTTGGTGGTGACGAAGATCTCGGCCCGCGGGATGCCCGACGCGGCAACGGCCCGGCCCACCGCTGCCTCGTTGCCATACGCCGCCGCGGTGTCGATCAGCCGGATGCCGGTCTCCAGCGCGGTCGACACCGCACGTTCGGTCTCGGCGTCCGACAATTCGCCGACGCCGATTCCGAGAGCCGGGATGGCGTTGTCGTCGTTGAGGGCAATCTGAGGTATCGATCCGGGATTAGCTGCCGCCGAGCTCATGTCACCTAGCCTGTGAAGTCGAATGTTCGTGGATCGGGCCCCAGCCGTGTGCCGTCCTCCAACGAGGCGATGGACGAAACGTCCTGCTCGCCGAGCTCGAAGTCGAACACGTCGAAATTGCTCACAATCCTTTCCGGGTGCACCGATTTCGGATGACGATATTACCGAGCTGGACGTGGCACCTAATCACCGCGTGTGCTGGTGTTTTTGCCCGGCGCCTCCGCGGTGGCGATTCCGAGGCCGGCGTGCAGCTCCCGCAGTTCCCGTGTCATAGGCTCGCGGGCGATGCCCGAGGCGGCCGTCTTCTCGAGGGCACGCCCCACGTCGGCTTCGTTCCCGTGGACCGCGGCCGTGCCGACGTGCCGCCCGGGCCCACGGGACGAGGGAGAGAAGCCATGACGGCAAGTCTGCCAGCAGATGCTGGGTCGGGTGGCCCACCCCGCCGTGCGGCACCGGCGCCGCACCGGGGGGTGGGTCACCGGGGTCGCGTGCACTTGGCGGTGCTCAACGCGGCCAGCGGCGTGGGCCTGCGTCTGCTCCCGCGTCTTCCCGATGCCGTCAAGCGCTCGATGTTGGGCCGCCGGTCGGTGACGGTCGACGGCAACACTCTCGACACGACGCTGCAGTTGATGCTGGCCGCACTGCGGGCGGGCGGCGAGAAGACGATGGTCGCCAGTGGTGACGTCACCGTGGCGCGCAGCCAACTCCGCCGCCAAGCATCGATGATCGCCTCCGGGATCGCGGTCGGCGACGTGGTGAACGGGTCGATCCCCGGGCCGGCCGGGCCGATCCCGATCCGGCTCTACTCGCCGACGCCGTCCGAGGCGGACGCATTGCCGTTGCTGGTGTTCTTCCACGGTGGTGGATTCGTCGTGGGCGATCTGGAAACCCACGACGATCTGTGCCGCCTGTTGTGCCGCGATGCCGGGGTGCGCGTCCTGGCGGTCGACTACCGGCTGGCCCCGGAGCATCCCGCGCCTGCGGCGGTCGAGGACTGCTACGCGGCGTACCGCTGGGCAATCGAGCACGCCGCCGAGTTCGGCGCCGACGCCTCCCGGGTGGCCGTCGGCGGTGACAGCGCAGGGGGCAATCTCGCCACCGTGGTGTCCCGGTTGGCGCGTGACGACGAGGTGCGCCTTCCCGCGCTGCAACTGCTGCTCTATCCCGCCACGAACTTCGCCGGTGACACCAGGTCGAAGACGTTGTTCGCCGATCGCTACTACCTCACCAAGCCGGACATGGACTGGTGTCGGGACAACTACCTCGCGGGTTCGGCGCTCGACGCGAGCGACCCCTTGGTCTCCCCGCTGTTGGCCGACGACCTCGCCGGGCTTCCCCCGGCGGTGGTGCTCACCGGCGGGTTCGATCCGCTGCGCGACGAGGGCAATGCGTACGCCGAGGCGCTCGCCGCGGCGGGCGTCCCGGTCGACCACCGACAGTTCGGGGCGCTGGTGCACGCATTCGCGAACTTCTTTCCGCTCGGCGGCGCCAGTGCCACCGCCACGGCCGAGGCCGCGTCAGCGCTGAAGACGGCCCTGCGCCGCGGCGGACGGACCTCGTCGGCCTCGCCGGTACCCTAGTGCCGTGGCCACGAAACCCAAGAAGAACGCCAGTTACGACCTGAAGGCGGCTGACCGCAGACGCAACGTGATGATCCAGGTCGGACTCACCGCCATCGTCGTCGTCTTCGCCGTGGTCCTGGTGCTCTACATCGTGACGTCCGGTAGCAAGAAGCCGACGGGTGGCGAGGCCAAGTCGATCCGGGTGGCATCCAGCAAGGTCATCACCAAGGAAGGCACCAGCGAGCCGAAGGCCGTGGTGTCGATGTACGAGGACTTCCTCTGTCCGGTCTGCGGCAACTTCGAGCAGCAGCTCGGGCCGACGATCGGCAGCCTGATCGACAGCGGCGCGATCGCCGCCGACTACTACATGGTGGCCATCCTCGACCGGCCGTCGAACCAGAACTACTCGTCGCGGGCGGCGGCGGCCGCCTACTGCGTGGCCGATGAGGACACCACGCCCGACAAGCAGATGTTCCGCCGGTTCCACGCGGCGCTCTACGCCCAACAGCCCAGCGAAACGGGGACGACCTTCCCCACCAACGCGCAGCTGATCGAGACCGCCCGGCAGGCCGGTGTCGGCGGCAAGGTCCCCGAGTGCGTCAACAGCGGTCGCTACATGGACATGGTCGACGGTCTGGCCGCGGCGACGAACGTCACCGGCACGCCGACCGTGCGCATCAACGGCGAGGACTACAAGTTCTCCACGCCCGACGCGCTGGTGGCCAAGATCAAGGAGATCGTCGGCGACGTGCCCGGGCTGACCGCCGCGCCCGCCGCTCCCGCGCCCACCCCGCCTGCCCCGGCCCCGACCGCGCCGTGACCGTCGCCGCATCGAGGGAGACCGCATCGACGGAGCCGACCGATCGTCGGGCCCCCGGGCGGGTGCAGACCGCCAGCGCGGTCTGGGTGCTGATCGCCGGTGCGGTCGGTCTCACCGCCGCCGTCACGCTGACGATCGAGAAGATCAAGCTCCTCGAGAATCCCGCCTACGTGCCGTCCTGCAGCATCAACCCGGTGCTGTCCTGTGGTTCGGTGATGGCCACCCCGCAGGCGGCGGCGTTCGGGTTCCCCAACCCGTTGATCGGCATTGCGGCGTTCACGGTCGTCGTGGTCACCGGGGTGCTGGCCGTGGGCAAGGTGCCCCTGCCGCAATGGTTCTGGGCGGGCTTGGCCGCGGGGACGCTCCTCGGCGTCGTCTTCATCCACTGGCTGATCTATCAGAGCCTCTACGTCATCGGCGCCCTGTGCCCGTACTGCATGGTGGTCTGGGCCGTCACGGTGCCGTTGCTCGTCGTGGTGTCGTCCATCGCGCTCAAGCCATTGCGCGGCAACGCCTTTGCGCGGTTCACCTACCAGTGGCGGTGGTCACTGGCGGCGCTGTGGTTCACGGCGCTGATCCTGATGATCCTGGCGCGCTTCTGGGATTACTGGTCGACGCTGATCTAGAACCGAGCCGGTCACCAGCGGGTTAGGGTAGCGCGTGATCTCCAAACTGCTGGTCGCCAACCGCGGTGAAATCGCCATTCGCGCGTTCCGTGCCGCCTACGAGATGGGCATCGGGACCGTTGCGGTGTATCCGTACGAGGACCGCAACTCGCCGCACCGGATGAAGGCCGACGAGTCCTATCAGATCGGTGATACCGGCCATCCGGTCCGGGCGTATCTGTCGGTCGACGAGATCATCCGCGTCGCGCGCGATGCCGGTGCCGACGCGGTCTATCCCGGTTACGGGTTTCTCTCGGAGAACCCCGAACTCGCGGCGGCGTGCGCGGATGCCGGGATCACGTTCGTCGGGCCGGGTGCGCAGGTGTTGGAGTTGACCGGGAACAAGGCCAGGGCGATCGCCGCGGCGCGCGAGGCCGGGTTGCCGGTGCTGGCATCCTCGGAGCCCTCGGCGTCGGTGGACGAGCTGGTCGCCGCGGCAGCGGAGATGACCTTCCCGCTGTTCGTCAAGGCGGTGTCCGGCGGCGGTGGCCGTGGGATGCGACGGGTCACCGATCCCGGTGCGCTGGGCGAGGCGATCGAGGCGGCGAGCCGGGAAGCCGAGTCGGCGTTCGGGGACCCGCTGGTGTATCTGGAGCAGGCGGTGCTCAATCCGCGTCACATCGAGGTGCAGATCCTCGCCGACGCCACGGGTCAGGTGATTCACCTGTTCGAGCGTGACTGCAGCGTGCAGCGGCGTCATCAGAAGGTGATCGAGCTGGCGCCGGCGCCCAACCTGTCCGAGGAGTTGCGGGCCCGGATGTGCGGCGATGCGGTGGCCTTCGCCCGCCGCATCGGTTACTCCTGCGCGGGCACCGTGGAGTTCCTGCTCGACGAGCGGGGTCAGCACGTGTTCATCGAGATGAACCCCCGCATCCAGGTCGAGCACACCGTGACCGAGGAGATCACCGACGTCGACCTGGTGTCCAGTCAACTGCGCATCGCGGCCGGGGAGACGCTCGCCGACCTGCATCTGAGCCAGGATTCGGTACGCATGCGGGGCGCGGCCATGCAGTGCCGGATCACCACCGAGGACCCGGCGAAGGGCTTTCGGCCCGACACCGGTCGGATCACCGGGTACCGGTCGCCCGGAGGTGCGGGCATCCGGCTCGACGGCGGTACGAACCTGGGTGCGGAGATCAGCGCGCACTTCGACTCCATGCTGGTCAAGCTGACGTGTCGGGGTCGGGACTTCTCGATCGCGGTGGCACGCGCACGTCGCGCGCTGGCCGAGTTCCGCATCCGCGGGGTGGCCACCAACATCCCGTTCCTGCAGGCAGTCATCGACGATCCCGACTTCCGGGCGGGGCGGGTCACCACGTCGTTCATCGACGAACGCCCACAACTGCTCACCGCGCACGCGTCGGCCGACCGGGGCACCAAGATCCTCAACTACCTCGCCGAGGTCACGGTGAACTCGCCCTACGGCGGCCGGCCGCGGGTGTATCCGCAGGACAAGTTGCCCAAGTTGAACCTCGACGACGTCGAGGGCGCGCCGCCGCCGGGCAGTCGGCAGCGGTTGATCGAGTTGGGGCCGGAGGGGTTCGCGCGGTGGCTGCGCGACACCCCGGCGGTCGGGGTCACCGACACCACGTTCCGCGATGCGCACCAGTCGTTGCTCGCGACCCGGGTGCGGACCACCGGGTTGTTGGCGATCGCGCCGTACCTCGCGCGGATGACCCCGGAGCTGCTGTCGCTGGAGTGCTGGGGTGGGGCGACCTATGACGTGGCGTTGCGGTTCTTGAAGGAAGATCCGTGGGAGCGGCTGGCGGCGCTGCGGGAGGCGGTGCCCAACATCTGCCTGCAGATGCTGCTGCGGGGGCGCAACACCGTCGGGTACACCCCGTATCCGGAGCTGGTCACCTCGGCGTTCGTGCAGGAGGCCACCGCCACCGGGATCGACGTCTACCGGATCTTCGACGCACTCAACAACGTCGAGTCGATGCGTCCGGCGATCGACGCCGTGCGGGAGACCGGGTCGGCGGTGGCCGAGGTCGCGATGAGTTACACCGGCGACCTGTCCGATCCGGCCGAGACGTTGTACACGCTGGACTACTACCTGCGTCTGGCCGAGCAGATCGTCGAGGCGGGCGCGCACGTGCTGGCGATCAAGGACATGGCCGGGGTGTTGCGGGCGCCGGCGGCGACGACGTTGGTCGCGGCGTTGCGCAGCCGGTTCGATCTGCCGGTGCACGTGCACACCCACGACACTCCCGGTGGACAGTTGGCCACCTACGTCGCCGCGTGGCAGGCGGGTGCCAGTGCGGTCGACGGGGCGGCGGCCCCGTTGGCGGGGACGACCAGTCAGCCGTCGTTGTCCTCGATCGTGGCCGCGGCGGCGCACACCCCGCGCGACACCGGGTTGTCGTTGCGGGCGGTGTGCGATCTGGAGCCGTACTGGGAGGCGCTGCGGAAGGTGTACGCGCCGTTCGAGAGTGGGCTGCCCGGGCCGACCGGCCGGGTGTATCGCCACGAGATTCCCGGTGGTCAGTTGTCGAATCTGCGTCAACAGGCGATCGCGCTGGGTCTGGGGGATCGCTTCGAGGCGATCGAGGAGGCCTACGCCTCGGCCGACCGTGTGCTGGGGCATCTGGTCAAGGTGACGCCGTCGTCGAAGGTCGTCGGTGATCTGGCGCTGGCGCTGGTCGGCGCCGAGATCACCGCCGATGAGTTCGCCTCGGATCCGGCGCGGCTCGACATTCCCGACTCGGTGGTCGGATTTCTGCGCGGCGAGTTGGGCGAGCCGCCCGGCGGCTGGCCAGAACCGTTGCGCACTAAGGCGCTCGAGGGCCGGTCGCCGGCCAAGCCGGTCCAGGAGCTCGACGCGGCGGACGAGGCGGTGCTCACCCGGCCCGGCGCCGAGCGGCAGGCGGCGCTGAACCGGCTGCTGTTTCCCGGACCCACCAAGGAATTCCATGCGCACCGCGAGATCTACGGCGATACCTCGCGCCTGTCGGCGAACCAGTTCTTCTACGGGCTGCGCCACGGTGACGAACACCGCGTGCAGATCGACCGCGGCGTCGAGCTCATCATCGGGCTCGAGGCCATCTCCGATCCCGACGAACGCGGCATGCGGACCGTGATGTGCATCCTCAACGGGCAGTTGCGGCCGGTGGTCGTGCGCGACGAAAGCGTCGCCGACACCGTGCCGACCGCGGAGAAGGCGGACAAGGCCAATCCCGATCACGTCGCAGCACCCTTCGCCGGTGTGGTGACCGTCAACGTCGCCGCGGGTGACCACGTCACCGCGGGTCAGACCATCGCCAGCATCGAAGCCATGAAGATGGAGGCCGCCATCACCGCACCCAAGGCGGGCACCGTCGAGCGCGTGGCCGTCTCGGCCACCGCGCAGGTGGAGGGTGGTGACCTGTTGGCGGTGATCTCTTTGGGGGTGGGGGTCCCCCCGCTTGCGGGGCAGAGCGAAGCGACCGGGGAGTCAACCTGACCCGGATCATCGCCGGCCACTTCGGTGGTAGACGAATCACGGTGCCGCAGCAGCGATCCGGGCGCGGCACCCGACCCACCACCGATCGCGTCCGGGAGTCGTTGTTCAACGTGTTGGCCGCGCGCGTCGACTTCACCGGGCTCGCGGTGCTCGATCTCTACGCCGGTTCGGGGGCGCTCGGGCTCGAGGCCCTCTCGCGCGGTGCCGCCTCGGCGGTCTTCGTCGAGGCCGACCGCCGCGCAGCCACGGCGATCGCCGACAACGTCCGGTCGCTCGGCGCCGGCGGAGCGGTGGTGCGCTGCGGCCGTGTGGCCGACGTTCTCGCCGCGGGCACCGACCGCCCCGCGGACCTGGTCTTCGCCGACCCGCCCTACGAGGTCTCCTCCGCCGACGTAGAAGCCGTGCTGTCGGCGCTGACCCAGGGCGGGTGGGTGTCCTCGACGGCGATCGCCGTCGTCGAGCGGCCCACCTCCTCGCCGGCGCTGAGGTGGCCCGCCGGCTGGGCGCCGCGGCGCGACCGGCGCTACGGCGACACCCGCGTCGAATTCGCGGAGATCGCGTAGCGTCGTCGGACATGAGTGGCGCGGTATGCCCAGGCTCGTTCGACCCGGTCACCCTGGGGCACGTCGACGTGTTCGAGCGGGCGGCTGCACAGTTCGACCGGGTCGTGGTCGCGGTGCTGGTGAACCCGAACAAGGCGGGGATGTTCACCGCGGACGAACGCATCGACCTGATCCGGGAGTCGACGGCGCATCTGCCGAACGTCTCGGTGGAAAGTGGCACCGGCCTGGTGGTGGACTTCGTGCGGTCCCGCGGGTTGACGGCGATCGTCAAGGGTTTGCGCTCGGGCACCGACTTCGAGTACGAGCTGCAGATGGCGCAGATGAACAAGCACGTCGCGGGCGTCGACACCTTCTTCATCGCGACGACGCCCCGCTACTCGTTCGTGTCGTCATCGCTGGCCAAGGAGGTCGCACTGCTCGGAGGCGACGTTTCGGAGTTGCTGCCGGCGCCCGTCAACGCAGGTTTGCGCCGCAAGCTCGACCAGCGCTGACGGTGGGCGAGGCTTGCGACGGTCACGACACACCGGCGTGGCCTCTCCAGTCACAGCCGTAACACCAGGCACACTGGTAACCGACCAACTAGGCCGGGAGGGTATTGCCGTGTACCGAGTATTCGAGGCGCTCGACGAACTGGGCGCGATCGTGGAGGAAGCTCGCGGCGTGCCGATGACGGCCGGCTGCATGGTGCCTCGAGGCGACGTGCTCGAGTTGCTCGACGACATCAAGGACGCGATCCCCGGCGAGCTCGACGACGCGCAGGACGTGCTCGACGCCCGTGACGGGATGCTGCGCGAGGCCAAGGACCATGCGGACTCGATGGTGTCGTCGGCGACCGCCGAGGCCGACTCCCTGCTCAACCACTCCCGCAGCGAGGCCGACCGGATCCTGTCCGAGGCCAAGGGTCAGGCCGACCGCATGGTCGCCGAGGCGCGCCAGCACGCCGAGCGGATGGTCGGTGAGGCCCGTGAGGAAGCCAACCGCATCTCGACGATGGCCAAGCGCGAGTACGAGGCGAGCACCGGCCGCGCGAAGGCGGAGGCCGACCGCCTCATCGAGAACGGGAACCTCTCCTACGAGAAGGCCGTGCAGGAGGGCATCAAGGAACAACAGCGCCTGGTGTCGCAGACCGAGATCGTGCAGACCGCCACGTCGGAGGCGACCCGCCTGATCGACACCGCCCACGCCGAGGCCGACCGCCTGCGCGGCGAGTGCGACATCTACGTGGACAGCAAGCTCGCCGAGTTCGAGGACTACCTGAACGGGACGCTGCGTTCGGTGGGGCGCGGCCGCCACCAGTTGCGCACCGCCGCAGGCACGCACGACTACGCCCAGCGGTAGCCCGCTCGACGCCACCGCGCTCGTCACGGTCCGGTGGGGTCGCGCGAGGCCGCGGCCGTAGGATCGACGGATGGCCGCCAAGTCACGACACACCGTGCACCGCGGCGCACGATCGCCGTTCGTGTTGGACGTCTCGCGACTCGGTCTTCGACCCGGTTCGATGATCACCTTCGCGCACACGGTGCCCGCCCCGTCGCGGATCGGCGTCGAACTCATTGCCATCCCCGAGGGTGCACCCGTCGAACTGGACCTCCGTCTGGAGTCGGTGTCGGAGGGGGTGTTGGTCAGCGGCACGGTGTCCGCGCCGACCGACGGTGAGTGCGCCCGGTGCCTGACCCCGGTGACGGGGGACGTCGAGATCTACCTCACCGAGCTCTTCGCCTACCCGGACAGCGCCACCGAGGCGACCACCGACGACGACGACGAGGTCGGGCGCGTGGTGGACGACACCGTCGACCTCGAGCAGCCGATCATCGATGCGGTCGGCATGATGCTGCCGTTCTCGCCGGTGTGCCGGGAGGATTGCCCGGGGCTGTGCCCGGAATGCGGCGTTCCGCTGGCCGACTTCGAGGGAGCTGCCGAGCCCCACCAGCACGACGTCATCGACCCGCGATGGGCCAAGCTGGCCGCAATGAAGCCCGCCGAGGAGGAGCCGCCGGACCCGGCGGCAGGGGGCCGCAGGTGACGGTCGACCGCGCACCGCTGCTCAAGGCGCTCGGCGTCGATCTGCCCGATGACCTGCTGACACTGGCGCTGACGCACCGCAGTTACGCCTACGAGGCCGGTGGCCTGCCGACCAACGAACGCCTCGAGTTCCTCGGCGATGCGGTGCTCGGGCTGGTGATCACCGCGGAGATCTTCACCAAGTACCCCGACCGCAGTGAGGGCGAGCTGGCCAAGCTGAAGTCCGCCGTCGTCAACACCCAGGCGCTGGCGCGCATCGCCAGGAGCCTCACCGACGACGGTCTCGGCGCCTATCTCCTGCTGGGTCGCGGCGAAGTCGCGAGCGGCGGCGCCCAGAAGTCCAATCTGCTGGCCGACGCGGTGGAGTCACTGCTGGGTGCGACGTACGTGCACTACGGACACGAGGTCGCCCGAGACGTCATCGTCCGCCTGTTCGCCGATCTGCTCGAGACCGCGGCGAACCTGGGCGCCGGCCTCGACTGGAAGACCAGCCTGCAGGAGTTGGCGGCCGCGCGCCGGTTGGGCGTCCCCGCGTACCTGGTCTCCTCGACTGGTCCCGAACACGACAAGCACTTCACCGCGAGGGCGGTGGTCGACGCCAGGGACTATGGACACGGCGCGGGGCGGACCAAGAAGGAAGCCGAACAACACGCCGCCGCGGCTGCCTACAAGGCGCTCGAGGCCGAGGACCACGAGACCGTGTCCGAGCAGGATGCCTGAGCTCCCAGAGGTCGAGGTCGTCCGGCGCGGGCTCGCCGCACACGTGGTCGGCAAGTCGATCTCCGCCGTGCGGGTGCATCATCCACGGGCGGTGAGACGGCACGAGGAGGGGCCCGCCGACCTTGCGGCGCGACTGCTCGACAACGTCATCACCGGCACGGGCAGGCGCGGCAAGTACCTGTGGCTGACCCTGGGTAGCGGCGAGGCGCTGGTCGTACACCTGGGGATGAGTGGGCAGATGCTGCTCGGGCCCGTCGCGAAGACCGAACACCTCCGCGTCGCGACCCTCCTCGACGACGGCACCGCGATGAGCTTCGTCGATCAACGCACGTTCGGCGGGTGGATGCTCACCGACCTGGTCACGGTTGACGGCACCGAGCTCCCCGTCCCGGTCGCCCACGTCGCGCGCGACCCGCTTGACCCGCTGTTCGACGCCGCGACGGTGGTGAAGGTGTTGAGGCGCAAGCACTCCGAGATCAAGCGCCAGCTCCTCGACCAGACCGTGGTGTCGGGTATCGGCAACATCTACGCCGACGAGTCGCTGTGGCGGGCGAAGGTCAACGGTGCGCGCATCGCGGAATCGCTGACCAAGCCGACCCTGACCGCAATCCTCGGGCACGCCACCGACGTGATGAGCGACGCCCTCGCCCACGGCGGCACGTCCTTCGACTCGCTGTACGTCAACGTCAACGGCGAGTCGGGTTACTTCGACCGGTCGCTGGACGCGTACGGCCGTGAGGGCCAGCCGTGCCGGCGTTGTGGCGCGGTGATGCGGCGCGAGAAGTTCATGAACAGGTCGTCGTACTACTGTCCGCGGTGCCAGCCGCGACCTCGGCGTTGAGAGTCGAGCCGTCGCCGAGACAGAACTCCCCGTCGTCGGGCCGGCGTCTTGACGACGGGGAGTTCTGTCTCGGCGAGAAGAGACGGGCGAGAAGAGACGGAAGGGTAGGACTGCATGACTGATCTCTGGGTCGAGCGCACGGGGGTGCGCCGCTACACCGGCCGCAGCAGCCGCGGGGCGGAGGTGCTGGTCGGCTCCGAGGACGTCGAGGGCGTGTTCACCCCCGGCGAGCTGCTCAAGATCGCCCTGGCGGCGTGCAGTGGCATGAGCAGCGACCACGCCCTGCGCACTCGGCTGGGCGACGACTACCAGACGACCATCCACGTGTCCGGGCCGGCCGACCGCGAGCGGGAGGTCTACCCCCTGCTCGAGGAGACGCTGGAGGTGGACCTGTCGTCGCTGTCCGAGGACGAGATTCGCAAGCTCGTCGTCATCGTCGAGCGGTCGGTCGACAAGGTGTGCACCGTCGGCCGGACGCTCAAGGCAGGCACCGAGGTGACGTTCGAGGTCACCGGGAAATGACCGAGGCGCCGGACGGGGACGTCCGCCTGTCGGCGTGGGTCCACGGCCGGGTGCAGGGTGTCGGCTTCCGCTGGTGGACCCGCGCACGCGCGTTGGAGCTGGGGCTGACCGGATTCGCGGCGAACAGGGACGACGGTCGCGTGCACGTCGTCGCACGCGGCTCGCGCGCTGCCTGCGACCGGCTCCTCGAGCTGCTTCGGGGGGGCGCCACCCCGGGCCACGTCGACGCGGTCGTGCACGACTGGTCCGACCCCGGCGAGCCTTTCGAGGGGTTCACCGAGCGGTAAGCACCGCGCGTGGTGCCGGAGGTCCTGGTGCCCGGCGGTCTCGGAGGTATTGTGGCACGTCATGCATCTGAAGAGTCTGACGCTGAAGGGCTTCAAGTCCTTCGCCTCGCCGACGACTCTGCGCTTCGAGCCGGGCATCACCTGCGTCGTCGGACCCAACGGCTCGGGCAAGTCCAATGTCGTGGACGCCCTCACGTGGGTGATGGGCGAGCAGGGCGCCAAGACGTTGCGCGGCGGCAAGATGGAGGACGTCATCTTCGCCGGCACGTCCTCGCGCGCACCGCTGGGCCGCGCCGAGGTGACGTTGACGATCGACAACTCCGACAACGCGCTGCCGATCGAGTACTCCGAGGTGTCGATCACCCGCCGGATGTTCCGCGACGGTGCAGGCGAGTACGAGATCAACGGCACCAGCTGCCGGCTGATGGACGTCCAGGAGCTGCTGAGCGACTCCGGCATCGGCCGCGAGATGCACGTCATCGTCGGTCAGGGCAAGCTCTCGGAGATCCTCGAATCCCGCCCGGAGGACCGTCGGGCGTTCATCGAGGAGGCGGCGGGCGTACTCAAGCACCGCAAGCGCAAGGAGAAGGCGGTCCGCAAGCTGGAGTCGATGTCGGCGAATCTGAACCGGCTCTCCGACCTGACCACCGAGTTGCGGCGTCAGCTCAAGCCGCTCGGCCGCCAAGCCGAGATGGCGCGGCGCGCCCAGACCATCCAGGCGGACCTGCGCGACGCGCGGCTCCGGCTGGCTGCCGACGACCTGGTGGTCCGCCGGGGCGAGTTCAACGACACCAACCGGGCCGAGACCACGCTGCGGCGCGAACACGACGAGATCAGCGCCCGGCTGCAGACGGCGACGTTCGAGTTGTCCACCCACGAGTCGGCGGTGGCCGGTCTGAGTGGGCGCGCCGAGGCGGCGCAGCAGACCTGGTTCAAGCTGTCGGCACTGGCCGAACGCGTCAGCGCGACCGTCCGGATTGCCAGCGACCGGGCCCAACAGCTCGACGCCGAAGCCGACGTGTCCCACGGCGCCGACCCCGATGCCCTCGAGGCGCAGGCCGACGCGGTGTCAGCCGATGAGCAGCAGCTGCTCGCCGAGCTCGCCGAGTCCCGCGAGCGGCAGCGGGCCGCCCGCGCCGAGCTGAGCGCCCGCGAGAACATCGCCGCGGAAGCAGAACGCGCGCACCTGGCCGCGGCGCGGGCGGAGGCCGACCGGCGCGAGGGTCTGGCCAGGTTGTCCGGTCAGGTGGACACGATGCGCACCCGTGTCGAGTCGATCGACGAGGGCGTGGCCCGGCTGACGGTCAGCATCGAAGACGCCGCGGCCCGGGTGCAGCAATCCAGGGCCGAGTTCGAGGTCGTCCAGGCCCGCGTCGGTGAGCTCGATCAGGGGGAGCTCGGGCTCGACGCTCAACACGACCGCACCGTGGCCGCGTTGCGGCTGGCCGATGAGCGGGTCGCCGAACTACAGGCCGCCGAACGAGGGGCCGAGCGTCAGGTGGCATCGCTGCGGGCCCGCATCGATGCGTTGGCGGTGGGACTCGATCGCCGCGACGGAGCCGCGTGGTTGCAGAAGAACCACGATGCCACGGGGTTGTTCGGATCCGTCGCGAAGATGCTGCGCGTTCGCGCCGGATATGAGGCGGCGGTGGCGGCCGTGCTGGGTTCGGCAGCGGATGCGCTGGCCGCCGAGACGTCCGGCGCCGCCCGCTCAGCCGTCAACGCCCTCAAGGAGGCCGACGGGGGACGAGCGGCGATCGTCTTGGGAGATTGGCCCGAAGCTTCGGCGCCACAGCATGATTCGGAGGACGAGCTGCCCCAGGGTGCGCTCTGGGCGCTGGACCTCGTCGAGCCTGCCCCGCGGCTTCGCGGTGCCATCGCGGCGATGCTGTCCGGCGTTGCCGTGGTGGGGGACATGAATGCGGCACTGGATCTGGTCGCGGCCCGTCCACGACTGCGTGCGGTGACCCCGGACGGGGACCTCGTCGGGGCGGGTTGGCTCACCGGCGGCTCGGACCGCAAGCCGAGCACGTTGGAGATCACCTCCGAGATCGACAAGGCGCGTGCCGAACTGGAGTCCTCGGAGCGCCAGGTCTCCGAACTGACCGCGGCGCTCTCCGGTGCGCTGGCGGAGCAGGCCGCCCGGCAGGACGCGGCGGAGGACGCGCTGGCGGCGCTGAACGAGTCGGATGCCGCGATCTCGGCGATCTATGAACAACTCGGTCGGCTCGGGCTGGAAGCACGTGCCGCAGAGGAGGAATGGCAGCGTTTCATCGGCCAGCGCAACGAGCTCGAGACGGGTCGGGTCAAGACCGTCGAGGAGCTCAGCGCTCTCGAGGAGCGGCTGCGCAATGCGCAGCAGGAACCGACCTTCGACGACGAACCGGTCGACCGGCAGGAGTCCGTCGCGGCCGCCGAGACCGCCCGTGCGGCCGAGTTCGAGGCGCGGCTGGCGGTGCGTACCGCCGAGGAACGCGCGAATGCCCTTCGCGGACGGGCTGATTCGCTTCGCCGAGCGGCAGCGGCCGAGCGCGAGGCACGGTTGCGGGCGCAACGCGCGCGGGAGGCGCGGGAGCACGCGGCGGCGGTGGCGGCGGTGGTCGCGGAGTCCGGCCGACTCGTCGCGCAGCGACTGGCCACCGCGGTGGCGGCGGCGGGCCGCACCAGGGACGGGCTGGCGGTCGAACGAGGCCACCGCGCTGAGGCGCTGAACGCGGTGCGCCACGAGGTCAACGAACTCAACGCCAGGATCACCGCGCTCACCGACTCGCTGCACCGCGACGAGCTCGCCAAAGCGCAAGCGGCGCTTCGCATCGAGCAGCTGGAACAGCAGGCGCTCGAGCAGTTCGGCATGGCCACCGACGACCTCGTCGCCGAGTACGGACCCGACGTCCCGCTCCCACCGAGCGACCTGGAGATGGCGGAGTACGAGCAGGCCAGGGAACGCGGTGAGCAGGTGACTGCGCCGGCACCGATGCCGTTCGACCGTCCCACCCAGGAGCGGCGCGCCAAGAAGGCCGAACGCGAACTCGCCGAGCTCGGTCGGGTCAATCCCCTGGCGCTCGAGGAGTTCGCGGCGCTCGAGGAGCGCTACAACTTCCTGTCCACCCAGCTGGAGGACGTGAAGGCGGCGCGCAAGGATCTGCTCGACGTGATCACCGACGTCGACGACCGCATCCTGCACGTCTTCGCCGAGGCCTACGCCGACGTCGAGCGCGAATTCACCCAGGTCTTCGCCACGCTGTTTCCCGGTGGTGAGGGCCGCCTGATCCTCACCAACCCCGACGACATGTTGACCACCGGCATCGAAGTCGAGGCCAGGCCGCCCGGCAAGAAGATCAAGCGGCTGTCGCTGCTGTCCGGTGGGGAGAAGTCACTGACGGCCGTGGCGATGCTGGTGGCGATCTTCCGGGCGCGTCCATCGCCCTTCTACGTCATGGACGAGGTCGAGGCGGCGCTCGACGACGTTAACCTGCGACGCCTGATCAGCCTGTTCGAACAGCTCCGGGAAGTCTCCCAGTTGATCGTCATCACGCATCAGAAGCCGACGATGGAGATCGCCGACGCGCTCTACGGCGTCACGATGCGCGACGACGGCATCACCACCGTGATCTCGCAGCGGATGCGGGGCCAGGAACTGCTCGCCGCGACCTGACGTCGCGGCCCACCGCCGGGGTCGGTCGGCACGGCGCATCCACCCTGAGACAATGACGTGGTGTCTGAAGGCCTGTGGATCGCGATAGCCGTCGTTGCCGTTCTCGTCGTAGCAGCGCTGATCGTCGGGTTGGTGCGTTACCGGCGGCGGCAGATCAGCTTGTCCTCGCCCGACACCGCCAAGCCGATCGACAGGTCGGGCGGGTATACGGCAACGTCGGGCATCTCGTTCACGCAGTCCACGGCGGCGCCCCCGACGGTCGCGCCGCCCGTGGACCGACTGGACACCGACGGCCTTCCCGCCGTGGGGGACGATGCGACCGTCCCGCGTGACGCGCCCAAGCGAACCATCTCGGAGGTCCGGCTCCCCGAACCGCAGGCCCCGCCGGTCCCCGATGCCGCACCGCAGGTCGTGGAGCCCGAGGAGCTGCTCGACACCGCGGAGCCGGCGGCTCCCGAGCTCGAGCCGATCTCCCCGCCGGACGGGCGTCTCGAGCGGTTGCGTGGACGGCTGTCGAAGTCTCAGAACGCCCTCGGCCGCAGCATGCTGGGGCTGCTCGGGGGCGGCGACCTCGACGAAGATTCCTGGGAGGCGATCGAAGACACCCTGCTCATCGCCGACCTCGGGCCCGTGGTCACCGAATCCGTCGTCCGCGCGCTGCGCGCCAGGATGGCGGCGACGGCCGTGCGGTCCGAGGACGACGCCCGCGCCGTGCTGCGTGACGTCCTGATCAACGAGCTCAGACCCGACCTGGACCGCTCGATCAGGGCGCTCCCGCACGAGGACAAGCCTTCGGTGCTGCTCGTCGTCGGGGTCAACGGAACGGGTAAGACGACGACCGTCGGCAAGCTCGCCAGGGTGCTCGTCGCCGACGGGCGGCGGGTCGTCCTCGGTGCGGCCGACACGTTCCGTGCCGCGGCGGCGGACCAGCTGCAGAGTTGGGCGGCCAGGGTCGGTGCGGAGGTGGTGCGCGGCGCCGAGGGAGCCGACCCGGCGTCGGTGGCCTTCGACGCCGTCGACCACGGAATCGCGGGCGGAGCCGACGTCGTCGTGATCGACACGGCGGGCCGGCTGCATACCAAGACCGGCTTGATGGACGAACTCGGCAAGGTCAAACGGGTCGTCACCAAGCGGGCCCGGGTCGATGAGGTCCTCCTCGTCCTCGACGCCACGATCGGGCAGAACAGCCTGCCCCAGGCACGGGTGTTCGCCGAAGTCGTGGACATCACCGGCGTCGTCCTGACCAAACTCGACGGCACGGCCAAGGGCGGAATCGTCTTTCGCGTGCAGCAGGAACTGGGTGTTCCGGTGAAACTGGTCGGGCTCGGTGAGGGCCCCGACGATCTGGCGCCGTTCGAGCCGGGTGCGTTCGTGGACGCCCTGTTGGGCTGACGAGCGCTTGCGCGAGGAACATCGGGACCTGACGAGCGCTTGCGCGAGGAACATCGGGACCTGACGAGCGCTCGCGCGAGCGTCGGACGGCTCGCCTGACGAGGGCCTTAACACCGACGACACGAGATCCCCCGATCCGTTCACACGAGCGAAACACGGGCGGCTCATCCGCGAAACAACGAGTGCGCATTGTCTTGGCCTAGGTCATCGGTCACCGACCGTGGCACGGGCGAAGGAGGAAACGGGTAGTGGACGGATTTCCGATAATGGGTGCGCCGGATACCGGCGACACGGCATGGATGTTGGCCAGTGCTGCGCTAGTCCTGTTGATGACGCCCGGGCTGGCGTTCTTCTACGGCGGCATGGTGCGCGCCAAGGGCGTGCTGAACATGCTGATGATGAGCATCAGTGCCATGGGCGTCGTCACCGTGCTGTGGGTGCTGTACGGCTACTCGATGGCCTTCGGCAATGACGTCGGAAACTTGTTCGGCAACCCGACTCAGTACTGGGGTCTCAAGGGGCTCATCGGCGGCAACGCGGCCGCCGCCGTTGCGGCCGACCCGAGCACGGGAGCCGCTGCTGCTGCGGCCGTTGACATTCCGCTGGCCGGCACGATACCGCAGACGGTCTTCGTCGCGTTCCAGTTGATGTTCGCGATCATCACCGTCGCGCTGGTGTCCGGTGCGGTCGCCGATCGTCTGAAGTTCGGCAGCTGGATACTCTTCGCGGGCCTCTGGGCGACCTTCGTGTACTTTCCGGTCGCACACTGGGTGTTCGCCTTCGACGGCTTCACCGGCGAGACGGGCGGCTGGATCGCGAACAAGCTCAAGGCGATCGACTTCGCGGGTGGTACTGCGGTCCACATCAACTCAGGTGCCGCGGGCTTGGCGCTGTGTCTGGTGCTCGGCAAGCGCAGGGGTTGGCCGGGCTCACCGATGCGGCCGCACAACCTGCCGTTCGTCATGTTGGGCGCGGGTCTGCTGTGGTTCGGCTGGTACGGGTTCAATGCCGGATCGGCGCTGAGCGCCAACGGCATTGCCGCTTCCACCTTCGTGACCACGACCGTCGCGACCGCTGCGGCGATGCTGGCCTGGCTGCTGACGGAGAAGATCCGTGACGGGCATGCCACCACGCTGGGCGCAGCCTCCGGTGTCGTGGCCGGACTGGTCGTCATCACGCCGTCCTGTTCGTCGGTGAACGTGGTTGGCGCCCTGGCCATCGGTGCGATCGGCGGCTGTCTCTGCGCGCTCGCGGTCGGCCTGAAGTTCAAGCTCGGCTTCGACGATTCACTCGACGTGGTCGGTGTGCACATGGTCGGCGGTCTGACCGGCACCATCCTGATCGGCTTCTTCGCGACGGCGACGGCGCCTGCCAAGGTCGACGGTCTCTTCTACGGCGGCAGCGCCGATCAGTTGTGGCGTCAGGTGGTCGGGGCCTTCGCCGTGCTCATCTACTCGTTCGTCGTGACGACGATCCTCGCCTACCTCCTCAAGTTCACCATCGGTCTGCGACTCGACGAAGAGGACGAGCACAACGGCATCGACGAGGCCGAGCATGCGGAAACGGCTTATGAACTCGCGTGATCGGGAACAATTGACAGTGACCTGGAAGGAATCGACCACATGAAGTTGATCACTGCGATCGTCAAGCCGTTCACCCTCGAAGACGTCAAGACCGGTCTCGAGCAGGCCGGCATCCTGGGGATGACCGTCAGCGAGGTGCAGGGGTATGGCAGGCAGAAGGGCCATACGGAGGTCTACCGTGGCGCGGAGTACTCCGTGGACTTCGTGCCGAAGGTCCGGGTCGAGGTTCTGGTGGACGACTCAGCCGTGGACAAGGTGACCGACGTGATCGTCCAAGCCGCCCGGACCGGCAAGATCGGGGACGGCAAGGTGTGGGTCAGCCCCGTCGACACCGTGGTCCGGGTGCGGACGGGCGAGCGGGGGACCGACGCCATCTGATCTCAGGGGTGATCCACAGCGCCGTCTCCCGGACGGGCATCGATGAAGACAATCAACAGCACGTCCGGGGAGGACCGAGATGACAAGGCAGCCACCAGATTCGGCCGACGAGCGCTTGCGCGAGGAGCAGAAGAGGACCCCCGCCGGGGCGCCCCGATGGGAGGCGCCGGCGGCGGGGTCGTCGCGTCCGGCTCGTGATCTCGTCACCGCTGCCGAGCAGCTGGTCAGCGGTGGCGCCCGGCTGGACTCGGCCGCGCTGCGCAACGCACTGCTCGATCTGCACGAATTCTGGCTCACCACCAAGGCTGCCGAGATCGGCATCACGGCGACCAGCGGATTCGCCATCGTCGCCACCGGCGGCCTTGGGCGGGGCGAGTTCCTGCCGTACTCGGATCTTGACCTCACGCTCATCCACGACGACATGCCCAGCGACGTGGTGTCGCGAGTGGCCGAACTTCTGTGGTACCCGTTGTGGGACGCCAACGTTGCGATCGACCACAGCGTTCGGACCGTGCCCGAGGCGCTGAAGGTCGCCCGCGAGGACATCTCGGCAGGTCTTGCCATGCTGGACGCTCGACACATCGCGGGGGACGCGGATCTCTCCGACGTGCTGATCGGTGGCGCCCGCCGTCAGTGGCGTACCGGAATCGCGCCGCGCTTCGAGGAACTCGTCGCTCACACCCGGGCGCGCTGGGACCGCAGCGGCCAGATCGCGCACCGCGCCGAGCCGGATCTGAAGAACGGGCGCGGTGGCCTGCGCGACGTCCAGCTGCTCAACGCGCTGGCCATTGCCCAGTTGGCGGACGCGTATCCCAGCCACTCGCTCGCGTCGCCGACGGGGTCGCTCGGCGACGCCCACCTCGCACTGCTGAACGTGCGCACCGAGTTGCACCGGGTGTCACGGCGTGGCAGGGAGATGTTGTTGGCGCAGTTCGCCGACGAGATCGGTGCGGCCCTGCACATCGGCGACCGGTTCGATCTGGCGCGCATGCTCAGCGACGCCGCGCGCACGATCAGCTACTACGTCGACGCCGGACTGCGCACGGCGTCGAATGCCCTGCCGCGGCGAGGATTGTCCGTGTTGCGGCGTCCGGTACGCCGACCGGTGGACGAAGGCGTCATCGAGTACGGCGGCGAGATCATCCTGGCCCGCGACGCCCGCCCCGAGCGCGATCCCGGGCTGATCCTGCGGGTCGCCGCCGCGTCGGCCACCACGGGTCTGCCCATGTCGGCCTCGACGTTGAGCCGACTTGCCGAGACGGCACCGGAGCTACGCGCCCCGTGGCCGCGCCAAGCGCTCAAGGATCTCCTGGTGATGCTGGCCACCGGTGCCGCGACGGTGGCAACCGTCGAGGCTCTGGATCGAACGGGACTGTGGGGCAGACTATTTCCCGAGTGGGGGGCGGTGCGCGACCTCCCGCCGCGCGACATCGTGCACATCTGGACGGTCGACCGGCACCTGGTGGAAACCGTCTCGCGGGCACGGTTGTTCACCACGCGGGTGTCTCGTCCCGATCTGCTGTTGCTCGGCGCACTCGTGCACGACATCGGCAAGGGACGGGCCGGCGATCACAGCGTGATCGGTGCCGAGTTGGCCGTTCAGATCGGCACCAGGCTGGGTTTGTGGCCGTCCGACGTCGCGCTGCTGTCCAAGATGGTGCGGTATCACCTGTTGCTTCCCGACACCGCGACTCGGCGGGATCTGCAGGACCCCAAGATCATCGCGGGGGTGGCCGAGGCGCTCGACGGTGACCTCGTGCTGCTGGAGCTCCTTCACGCGCTCGCCGAGGCGGACTCACTCGCCACGGGACCGGGCGTGTGGGGCGACTGGAAGGCCTCGCTCATTGGCGACCTGGTCCGCCGCTGTCGGATGGTGATGGCGGGTGAGCCACTTCCGCATCCGGATCCCATCGCAGCGCACCATCTCACGCTCGCAGCAGATCGCGGGGTGCACGTCGAGTTGGTGGCGGGCGACAGCCCGCACGTGTTCAACGTCGCGATGATCGCACCGGATCGGCGCGGCCTGCTGTCGAAGGCTGCGGGGGTGATGGCGTTGCACTCGCTGCGCGTGCATTCGGCGTCGGTCAACAGTAGCGAAGGCGTCGCCATCAACACGTTCGTCGTGTCGCCCCACTTCGGCTCGCCTCCCGCCGCCGAGCTCCTGCGCGAGCAGTTCGTCCTCGCGCTGGCCGGCGATCTCGACGTCATCGGCGCACTGGAACGTCGTGACCGAGAGGCCGCCGCGATGGGCACCAGGGCCGGGGACATCCCGGACGCGGTGCCCATCAACGCGCCGGCGCCGCCCCGGGTGCTGTGGTTCGAGGGCACGTCACCGGGTGAGTACGTGCTGCAGATCCGCAGTACCGACCGCGCGGGCCTGCTGGCCAGGCTCACGGCGGTGATCGACCGTGACGGGCTCGACATCGTCTGGGCGAAGGTCACCACGCTGGGATCGTCGGTGGTGGACGCCTTCGGTCTGGTGGTTCCGTCGCTGGTGGCCGGCGAGGTCCCGGCGGACTACTACACCGCCGCGCGGGCCGACCTCGAGCGCGACCTGTACGCCGTGCTGCCCGCGCCGACGCCGGTCAAGGCAGTGTCGGAGGCGGGCTAGGTGCAGCCACGCCGGGCACGTCGGCGTTCCCGCGACGTCGGACGCCGCTGCCGCCCGCTAGGCTGATCACGTGTTCGAATCCCTGTCCGACCGGTTGACCGGGGCGCTGTCGGGCCTGCGGGGCAAGGGCCGGCTCACCGATGCCGACATCGACGCCACCGCCCGCGAGATCCGTCTCGCCCTGCTCGAGGCCGACGTCTCACTGCCCGTCGTGCGCGCGTTCATCGCCCGCGTCAAGGACCGCGCCAAGGGCGCAGAGGTGTCCGGTGCGCTCAACCCGGCCCAACAGGTCGTCAAGATCGTCAACGACGAGCTGGTCGGCATCCTGGGTGGTGAGACCAGGAAGCTCGCCTACGCCAAGACGCCGCCGACCGTGGTCATGCTCGCCGGCCTGCAGGGCTCGGGCAAGACCACCCTGGCGGGCAAGCTCGCCAAGTGGTTCAGAGGTCAGGGCCACACGCCGCTCCTGGTGGCGTGCGACCTGCAGCGTCCCGGTGCGGTCAACCAGCTCCAGATCGTCGGCGAGCGGGCCGGCGTCCAGGTGTTCGCCCCCCACCCGGGAGTCTCCCCGGGTGGCAGCGACATCGCGGAGATGAAGGCAGGCGATCCGGTGGCGGTCGCCGCCGCGGGACTGGCGGAGGCCAGGGCCAAGCACTTCGACGTCGTCATCGTCGACACTGCAGGCCGCCTCGGCATCGACGAGGTGTTGATGAGCCAGGCCGCCGCGATCCGCAACGCCGTCGACCCAGACGAGGTGCTGTTCGTCCTCGACTCGATGATCGGCCAGGACGCCGTCACCACTGCGGAGGCGTTCCGCGAAGGCGTCGGATTCACCGGCGTCGTGCTGACGAAGCTCGACGGTGACGCCCGCGGTGGTGCTGCGCTCTCGGTGCGCGAGATCACCGGCGTTCCGATCCTGTTCGCCTCCGACGGCGAGAAGCTCGAGGACTTCGACGTCTTCCACCCCGACCGGATGGCCAGCCGCATCCTGGGCATGGGCGACGTGCTGACGCTCATCGAGCAGGCCGAGCAGGTCTTCGACGCGCAGCAGGCCGAGGAGGCCGCGGCCAAGATCGGTTCCGGCGAGCTGACGTTGGAGGACTTCCTCGAACAGATGCTGATGATCCGCAAGATGGGTCCCATCGGCAATCTGCTCGGCATGCTGCCCGGTGCGGGTCAGATGAAGGATGCGCTGGCCGCCGTCGACGACACTCAGCTCGATCGCGTGCAGGCCATCATCCGTGGCATGACGCCTGCCGAACGCGCCGACCCGAAGATCATCAACGCCTCGCGCCGGCTGCGCATCGCCAATGGCTCGGGTGTTGCCGTGGCGGAGGTGAACCAGTTGGTGGACCGGTTCTTCGACGCCCGCAAGATGATGTCGCAGATGGCCGGCCAGATGGGAATGCCGTTCGGCCGCAAGGGATCGTCGCGCAAGGCCGTCAAGGGCAAGAACAAGCAGAAGGGCCGCAAGGGCGGCCAGCGGAGGGGTCCCACTCCGCCCAAGGCGCCGAATCCCTTGGGCGTGGGTGGCACCGTGCCGCCCGGCTTCCCCGACCTGTCGAACATGCCGAAGGGCCTCGACGAGTTGCCGCCGGGCCTTGCGGACTTCGACCTCTCCAAGCTGAAGTTCCCGGGCCAGAAGTAGGCACCTGCCGCCGACCGCCCGCGCGGGGGTGCACGGCCGCGCTCAGTCGGCGGGTGGACAGCCGAGTTCGGCGGCGACTGCACGCATCGCGGCCACGGCCGTGTCGACCGTCATCAGCGCGTTCCCGCCGACGATGTGCAACCCGTAGGCATCCTCGAGGGCCACGAAGGTCATCGCGAGCTGGTCGTCGTCGAGCGCCGGCGCAAACGTTCCCGACCGCCGGCCCGCGGCGAAGATGCCGCGGTAGGTGTCCAGCTGCCGCAGGTACATCTTCTGCACCAGCTCGTCGTGCAACGCGGAATCGCCTGCGAGAAAGTCGAATTCGTAGAGCAAGCGCATCAGTGCGTCGTCCGGGCCGTCGGGGAGTCCGGCGCGGAGCGCGGCGCCCAGTTGGTGGCCCGGATCGTCTGATCCTGCGATGAGGCGGTCGCGCTCGTCGCAGAACCGCTCGACGCCCGCCGCATGGGCCTCGACGAGCAGTCCGTCGAGGTCGCCGTAGTAGTAGAGCACCGTGCCCCGGCTCAGCCCGGCCTGCTCGGCCACGTCGGTCAGCGACAGTGAACGCAATCCCCGCTTGCGGCCTGCGGTGTACGTCGCCTCGATGAGGGCCTGTCGCCGGGCACCCTGGTTACGCGGTCGGGCCATGGGGTTGACAGTAATCCACGTCACGTGCGAGCCTGCTCATCATTCTTCGACACCAACGTCAAAGAATCATTCCGCACCGCCGACGAAATCGAGACCGCGATGATCCACCCGAGCCCGCTACCGCCCGCGGCCGCACCCGAGCCCCAGGCCCCGCCGGCCGCCTACGAAGGGACCCTGTCCCGCTCGCTCGGAGTGGGCGGCAACGTACTGATCACGCTGTCCGGCATCTCGCCTGCCTCGAGTGTGTTCGTGCTCGGCGGCGCCGCCCTCGCCGCCTACGGCACCGGCGTGTTCTGGGGCTTCGCGATCGCGGGCGTGATCAGCCTGCTCATCGCCTACTGCTACGCCGAGCTGGCCTCGCGACATCCCGTCGCCGGCGGTGACTACTCACTGGTCAGCCGGACCCTCGGGCCGGCAGCGGGCGTGGCGATCTTCTTCGTCGGCCTGGTGACCCTGCCGCTCATCGTGGCGGTCTTCGCGCTCGGCGTCGCCGACTACCTCGGTGTCGCGATCGGGGGTCTCGACCCGGTCTGGACGGCGGTCGTCGTCACGGTCCTCGCCACCGCCACCGCATGCCTGAACATTCGCACCAACGCCTGGGTCACCGGGGCGTTCCTCTTCATCGAGATGGCCGCCCTGGCCCTGCTCAGCGTGCTGGGGTTGGTGCACGTCGAACGTCCGCTCACCGCGCTGTTCGATCCGCAGGCCATCGACGCCGCGACAGGAGGACTGGCCCCGCTGGGCATCGCCGGCCTGGTGATCGCCGTGACCCAGGGGATCTTCTCGTTCAACGGATATGGCGGTGCCGTGTACTTCGCGGAGGAGACCAAGGATGCGCGCCGCACCATCGCCCGCGCCGTGCTATGGAGCGCCGTCGTCACGATCCTGGCGGAGATCGTCCCGCTTGCCGCGATCCTGCTCGGCACCACCTCGCTCGGCGACCTGTTCGGCGCTGATCTGCCGGTCGAGGCGTTCCTCGACGAACGTGCCGGACATGCCGTCACGGTGTTCGTGCTGGTGTCCATCGCGCTGGCCATCGTCAATGCCATCATCGCCATCGCGCTGCAATCCGGCCGGCTGTTGTTCGCGGCGGCCCGAGACCAGGCCATGCCCGCCCGAATTGCCGCACCGCTGACCCGGGTCTCCGCGACGGCGAAGATGCCGTGGATCGCCACCCTGGTGATGGGCGTGCTCGCCGTCGCCGGCTGCCTGATCCCGATGGACGTGCTCCTCAACGCGACCGGCTCGACACTGGCCTTCAGCTACGGGTTCATCGCGCTCTCCGCAATCGTCATGCGGCGCAGGTCCGGTCGGACGGGATACCTCATGCCGCTGTGGCCCGTTCCCCCGATCGTCGCACTGGCCGCCATCATCACGATCTTCGTGATGGGCCTGCTCGACCCGACCCAGTGGCTGAGCCTGGGCATCGCGGTCGGCATCGTCGCGGCCGGATTCGGTTACTACTTTGGATATCTGCGCTCTCGCGCGGGTACCCACCTGCTCCTGCTCGAGGTGTCCGACGAGTCGGCCACGGACGAGGAAGCGCGATGACCGACCTGCTCATCACCGGCGCCCGGGTCCGCACCTTCGACCCGAACATGCCATGGGCCGAGGCGGTGGGCATCACCGACGGACGGATCAGCTACGTCGGCACCGCGACCAACGCGCCCTCCGCCACCCGCCACGTCGACGCGACGGGCCGCCTGGTCACACCGGGCATCATCGACAGCCACAACCACCTGCTGCTCGGCTTCGACGAGGACGCGGTATCCCTCGAGGGCGCCCACGACCTCATCGAAGTACGCAGGCGGATAGCGCGTTTCGCGGAGCTCCGGCCAGATCTCGGCTGGATCTGTGCCGAGAACGCGGTGTACTCGATCGTCGAGGGCCGCAGACCCAACGCCGCCGACCTCGACGGCCTGACCGACAAGCCGATCTTCGTCACCACCTACGACCAACACTCGGTCTGGCTGAACCGCGCGGCGTTGGCGGTGCTCGGCATCGCCGGTGGCACCGACATCGCCTGGGGCCGGACGGAATGCGACGTGGACACCGGCGAGCCGACCGGCTGGGTGACCGACTTCTACACCAGCGCGATGACGGAGGCGGGCCTCGCCGCGCTGCAGCGCGACATTCCGATGTACTCGCCGCAGCGTCGCTACCGAAAACTGCAGTCGAGCATGCGGATGGCCACCGCGCTCGGCATCACCACGGTGGTCGAGCCCCAGGTCCCGCTGGCGGAGCTGCCGTTGTTCGAGCGAGCCCTCGCCGAGGGACTACTCACCTCGCGGGTGATCGCCGCGCTGTTCCACCCGGTCGGCGCCGACGGCGCCTTCCGCAGCCGCCTGCGCGACGCGGTCGACGGCGCGTCGGCCGACCCGATGCTGCGACTGGGACCGGTCAAGCTGTACGCCGACGACGTCATCGAGCCGCACACCGCGCTGATGCTCGACGACTACGCCAACCGGCCCGGCGTGCGCGGCCGCCCCAGCTACCCGGGCCGCGAACTCGTCGACGTGATGGCGGAGTTGGACCGGATGGGGTTCCAGACCCACACCCACGCCACCGGCGACGGCGGCATCCGGCTCACCCTCGACGCGATCGAGCAGGCCGCGCGCACCAACGGGACACGCGATCGCAGGCACGGGATCGTGCACGTGGAATGCCTGCATCCCGACGATCTTCCCCGCTTCCGCGCCCTCGGCGTGACCGCCGCCATGCAGCCGAGGCACTGCTCGCCGGACCTGGTCGCGGGCACCTGGATGGACAACGTCGGCGAGCAGCGGTGGAGCCGCGCCTGGCGGTTCCGCAGTCTGCTCGACTCCGGTGCCACCGTGGCGTTTTCGAGCGACTGGCAGGTCGGCGAGATGGACCCGCTGGTCGGCGTCTACTCGGCGGCCACCCGTGCCGGTTTGGACGGCGCCGATCCGTGGACGCCCGACGAGCGCGTCGACCTCGACCGCGCGCTGCAGGCCTACACGGTGCACGGCGCGCGTGCCTGGCACGCCGAGGGGGACCGCGGTCGCATCGAGACCGGTCTGCTGGCCGACGTGGTGGTCTGGTCCGACGACCTCTACGACCACGAGCGGTCACCCGAGGGGTTGCTCGAACAGCACGCCGAGTTGACGCTCGTCGGTGGTGCCGTCCTGCACTCCGCCGGCGCGCTCGCCGAGCGGGTCGGGGCCCCGTTGCCCGAGGACCCGGTCAGCGCCGGGACGGCAACCGAGCACGTGCACTGCCACTGAACGGCTTGCTCCGACTCGTCGAGCGCTCGATCGGGTCTCCGTCGGATCTCGACACTCCGCCCGTTGACGGGCTGCCCGGCGTGTCGGGTCAGCAACCGTACCTTTCGGCGCAACGCTAGGCGCCTACAGCGTGCCGATGCCCGCGGTCGCGCCTTGCGCGAAGCCCCAGTCGAGCAGACTCGACGCCTGGTCCCAGTACGTCGGGCCGCCCTCGACGATCAGCCCGTACATCATCGCGACCACCAGGCGACGCCCATCGCGCTGTGCGGCACCGACGAACGTCTTGCGCGCGACGTCGGTGAAGCCGGTCTTGCCGCCGAGCATGCCGGGGTAGCGGGCCAGCATCTCGTCCTGGTTGACCAGCGTCACCGGGCCCGTGGCGCCAGGGAAGGGAGCCGTCGGGGATGAGGTGATCTGCGCGAACACCGGATCGGCCAAGGCGGCGCGGAAGATGATCGCCAGATCGCGTGGCGTCGTATAACCGTCGATTCCCGGGCCGTTGAGGCCCGACGGGGAACCGGCGAGGGTGTCGGCGGCGCCCAGCGCGGCCGCCTTCGCGTTCATCTTCGCCACCGCGACGCCCGCGCCGCCGAGCATGTGCGCCAGGGTGTTGGCGGCGTCGTTGCCGGACACCAGCAGCAGGCCATCGAGCAGCTCGCGGGTCGTGTACGTGCGACCCGCCTTCACCCCGGCGCAGTTGCACTCCGTCGTGGCGTCGGCGTCGTCGGCGACGATCGTCGCATCCAGCGGCAGCTCGTCGAGGACCACCAGGGCCAGCAGCGTCTTGATCGTGCTGGCGGGGGCATGCCGGGCGTCCTGATCGCGCCCCGCGAGGATCTGACCGGAATCCATGTCGGCGACGACCCACGAGGTCGCCGGACCGTCGGGAATCTGCGCCGTGCCGACCGGCTGCACGCCCGCGTCGGCCACCGCTGACGGCGTGCCGACGGCGACCGCGCCGGGAAGAAGCGCCGCGACGCACATCGCGAGGGCGCCGAAGAGCCTCACCATGGCCGCCGAGCCTACTGTGCGCGCGGCACGCTTCGCTCCGTGCCCCCGGCGCGCGTGGTCTGCGCCACACGTGTTTGACGGCGGCCTGATCGGGCTACCCGTGGTCGCCGGGATGGCGTCGTCGTGCCTGGACGGCAGCCGACCGCAGGGCCCATTCAGACGCACCCGAGGAGTCGATAACCATTTGTGGCATCGCCGGTGAAATAGCTCGGGGCCGCCCAGCCGATCTCTCGGCGATCGGTGCGATGACCGACTGCCTGGCGCCCCGCGGCCCGGACGGCTCCGGCGCCTGGGCCGACCGGGTCGTCGCCCTCGGTCACCGACGCCTGGCCATCATCGACTTGTCGAGCAGCGGCCATCAACCCATGCACGACCCCGAACTGGGCCTCACCGTCGCGTTCAACGGGTGCATCTACAACTACCCGGAGTTGCGTCGGCAGTTGCTCGGCAAGGGGTACCGATTCTTCTCTCACAGCGACACCGAGGTGATCCTCAAGGGGTACCGCGAGTGGGGCGAGCGGGTGGTCGACCACCTCAAGGGGATGTTCGTCTTCGCCGTGGTCGAACGCGACACCGGGCGGGTGGTGCTCGCCCGCGACCGCCTCGGCGTCAAGCCGCTGTACTGGTGTGACGTCACCGACGGTGACGGAACGGGTGCGATGCGGTTCGCGTCGTCCCTGCCCGCCCTCGTCGCCGCCGGCGGCGTGGACACCGACCTCGACCCGGTCGCGCTGCACCACTACCTGAGCTTCCATTCGGTGGTCCCCGCACCGCGCACCATCCTTCGCGGCGTCCGCAAGCTGGAGCCGGGCACGATCATGAGGATCGAACCCGATGGCACCAGAACGCGCGAGACGTACTGGGAGCCGGTGCTCGAGCGCGCACCGGAGCGGGCGGGCTGGTCCGAGGAGCAGTGGCAGGAGGCCGTTCTGGCATCGCTGCGGACGGCGGTCGAGCGCCGCCTGGTCGCCGACGTACCGGTCGGTTGCCTGCTGTCGGGCGGTCTGGACTCCAGCCTCATCGTCGGACTGCTCGCCGAGGCCGGCCAGCACGGCTTGAAGACCTTCTCGATCGGCTTCGAGGCCGCCGGAGGAGAGGAAGGTGACGAGTTCAAGTACTCGGACGTGATCGCCCGACACTTCGGGACCGACCATCATCAGATCCGCATCGACACCGCCCGCATGCTGCCTGCCCTGTCCGGCGCGATCGGGGCCATGAGCGAGCCGATGATGAGCCACGACTGCGTGGCGTTCTATCTGCTGTCCGAAGAAGTCAGCAAACACGTCAAAGTGGTGCAGTCCGGGCAGGGTGCCGACGAGATCTTCGCCGGCTACCACTGGTACCCGCCGATGGCCCACGCCGGGGACGACGACGCCCGCGATGCGGTGGCGCGCTATCGGGAGTCGTTCTTCGACCGCGACCACGAGGCGCTCAACGGGCTCCTTCAACCCCGGTGGCGACTCGACCACGACGTCGCGGGTGACTACGTCCTGGAACACTTCTCCCATCCGGGCGCCGCCACGGCGACCGACCGGGCCCTGCGACTGGACACCACCGTCATGCTGGTCGACGACCCCGTCAAGCGGGTCGACAACATGACCATGGCCTGGGGTCTGGAAGGCCGTGTGCCGTTCCTCGACCACGAACTGGTCGAACTGGCCGGCACCTGCCCCCCGGAGCTCAAGACGGCGTACGAGGGCAAGGGCGTGCTGAAGGAGGCGGCCCGCAAGGTCATCCCCCCCGAGGTCATCGACCGGCCCAAGGGGTACTTTCCGGTTCCCGCGCTCAAACACCTTGCCGGTCCCTACCTCGAGCTCGTCAACGACGCACTGCACGGCGCGGCCGCCCGGGACCGTGGACTCTTCGCCGAGGCGGCGGTCGACGGGCTACTCGCCGACCCGAACGGTCATCTCACGCCGCTGCGCGGAAACCCGTTGTGGCAGATCGGGTTGCTGGAACTGTGGCTGGCCCGCCATGTCGACGGGGTCAGGTGATCATGACCGCCGACGCCGATGCCGACGGCGCGCAGCAGTTGCGGGGTGTCGTGCAGGACCTCGGCTGGGGACGACTGGTGTTCGGCCAGACCTTCGAGGACCCCGAGCAGTTCGGCACGGCGCTGCGTGCCGAGGCCAGCGGTCGTCGGGACATCGGGATGTACCTCGACGCGCCGCACGTCTTCGTCGCCCTGCACCCTCAGGAATTCTTCATCGACCCCAGCTTCACCTATCGCGTCGACCTGGCGAAGCCGCTGGACTACGAGCCGTCGCCGGTACCCGGGTTGTCGGTGCGGCCGGTGGCCTCGATCGACGACTGCGCCGCGATCAACCACATCTACCTGCAATGCCGCATGGTGCCCGCAGACGTCGACCTGATGTGGGGCAACAGCCAGTCCCAGCCGCACATGGTGTACCTCGTCGCCACCGACGACGAGACGGGCGCGGTGGTGGGCACCGTCACCGGGATCGACCACGCCCAGCTGTTCGGCGACGACGAGAACGGGTCCAGTCTGTGGTGCCTGGCGGTCGATCCGACGCTGTCGCGGCCGGGTGCCGGCGGACTGCTGGTGCGGTCGTTGATCGACGAGTTCGCCCGGCGCGGGCGTGCGCAGATGGACCTGTCGGTACTGCACGACAACGCGGGGGCGATCGCCCTCTACGAGCGCATGGGCTTCGCCAGGGTCCCGGTCCTCGGCATCAAGCGCAAGAACGCCATCAACGAGAAGCTCTTCGCCCCGGCCAAGGCGGAAGAGGAACTGTCCCAACTCAATCCGTATGCCCGGATCATCGCCGACGAGGCCATCCTGCGCGGTATCGCCGTCCAGGTCCTCGATGCGAAGGGCGGTTACCTCAAACTCACCCACGGCGGCACCAGCGTGGTCACCAGGGAGTCGCTGTCCGAGCTGACCAACGCCGTCGCGATGAGTCGCTGCGACGACAAGCGCGTCGCCCGCAGGGTGGTCGCGGAGGCCGGCATCCGGGTGCCGGAGGGCCGCACGGCGACGTTCGACGACGACGATTACGAATTCCTCTCCCAAGTCCGGTCGGTGGTGGTCAAGCCGGCCCGCGGAGAGCAGGGTGCGGGCATCACCGTCGGGGTGACCGAGCGGGCCGAGCTCGACCGCGCGCTTCGGCTCGCTGCCGGGCACAGTGCGGACGTGCTGCTCGAAGAGCGTTGCGAGGGTGAGGATCTGCGCATCGTCGTGATCAACGGCAAGGTCATCGCCGCGGCGCTGAGGCGCCCGCCCGAGGTCGTGGGCAGCGGCGACCACACCGTCCGCAACCTCGTCGAGGCGCAGAGTCGTCGACGGTCCGCCGCGACCCACGGTGAATCCACGATCCCGATGGACGACCTCACCACCGACACCGTGAGGGAGGCGGGGTGGGAACTGGACGACGTGTTGCCGCTCAACGAACGCCTCGTCGTCCGCCGCACCGCCAACCTGCACACCGGCGGCACGATCCGCGACGTGACCGACGATCTGAATCCCAAGCTGGCCAAGGTGGCCGTCGACGCGGCCGACGCGATCGGCATCCCGGTGACCGGCATCGACCTCATCGTGCCGTCGGTGCGGGGGGAGGAGTACGTCTTCATCGAAGCGAACGAGCGTCCCGGCTTGGCGAATCACGAACCGCGACCGACCGCGCAGGCGTTCGTGGACTTCCTCTTCCCGCGCACGGCAGCGACGCCGTGGGCGTGGCAACCCGATCCCGTTGAGCAGGGGTGAGCTTCGCTAGGCTCGCAGCGATCACCGTCGACTCCGGAAGGCAACCTTGACTGACCTCGCGACCGCCGCCACGCGGATGTCCGCGGACGACCGCAGCTGGATGGTGGACACGCTGCTCGCGCTCCTGCAGACGCCGAGTCCCTCGGGGCGCACCGACACCGTGATGCAGCTGATCGGCGGGATCCTCGACGACCTGGGCGTGCCGTTCACGTTGACCCGGCGGGGCGCACTGACCGCAGAACTTCCCGGCGAGTCGCCGACGATCGATCGCGCGATCGTCGTCCACGCCGACACCATCGGGTGCATGGTGCGGACGTTGAAGGACAACGGACGGCTGGAGCTGGTCCCGGTGGGCACGTTCTCGGCCCGGTTCGCCGCAGGCTCGCGGGTGCGGATCTTCACCGACGACAGCGAGCAGTTCATCACCGGAACCATCATGCCGCTCAAGGCATCTGGACACGCCTACGGTGACGAGATCGATACCCAGCCGACCGATTGGGAGCACGTCGAGGTGCGGATCGACCGCAACGTCGCCACGCGGGCGGACCTCGACGCACTTGGGCTGAACGTGGGTGACTTCGTGGCGTTCATCACCAGCCCCGAGCTGACGGAGGACGGCTTCATCGTCTCGCGGCACCTCGACGGCAAGGCGGGCGTCGCCGTGGCCCTGGCACTGGCCCGCAACGTCATGCAGAACCGCATCGTGTTGCCACACCGCACCACGATCATGGTGACGATCACCGAGGAGGTCGGTCACGGTGCCAGCAGCGGACTGCCACCGGACGTCGCAGAACTGGTCTCGGTCGACAACGCGGTCTGTGCGCCGGGCCAGCATTCGCTCGAGCACGGCGTGACCATCCCGATGGCCGACCTGCACGGACCGTTCGACTACCACCTCACCCGCAAGTTGTTGCGGCTGGCCAAGGATCAGGGCATCGCGCATGCCCGCGACATCTTCCGGTTCTACCGCTCCGATGCTGCCGCCGCGATCGAGGCCGGCGCCAACACGCGCGCCGCCCTGGTGGCGTTCGGGCTCGACGGCAGCCACGGCTGGGAGCGCAGTCACCTCGACTCGCTGGAGGCGTGCTACCTGCTGTTGGCGGGGTGGCTGCGCACGGCGCTGACGTTCGCCAGCTGGGACGCGAAGCCCTCGGGCAAGCTCCGCGACTTCCCGGCCTCCGAACAGCCCGCGCCGAGCGAACAGTGGGTGCCCCTGTCCCGCGGTGACTTCACCGAGCCGGGAGACGTCAGCCCCGGCGAACACTGGCCGCCGTCGGAGGGACCACAGGCCTAGCAGGCCGGCGCGGGGTGTTCAATCGAGCGCATGCTGAGTCTGGAAGAGATCTCCGACCGCCTCGAAATTCAACAGTTGCTGGTGGACTACTCGACGGCCATCGACAGGCGCCGCTTCGACGACCTCGACCTGGTGTTCACCCCCGACGCGTACATCGACTACCGCGCCATGGGCGGTATCGACGGCACGTTCGCCGACGTGAAGAAGTGGCTCTCCGAGGTGCTGCCGAACTTCCCGGCGTACTCCCATCTGATCGGCAACTTCGACGTGTCGCTCGACGGTGACACCGCGACGTCGCGCATCCTCTGCTTCAACCCCATGGTGCTGGGGGCAGACGGGCAAGTCCTGTTCTGCGGGCTCTGGTACGACGACGAGTTCGTCCGCACGGCCGACGGCTGGCGGATGACCAGGCGCGTCGAGACCAAGTGCTTCGACAGGGTCGTCTGACCGGCCGACCAGTTCCGGCGACGGTCGTCGCGATTTCCGGTCCAGCCAGGCGTTCTGGCAGAATGGGCCGCTGTCTGACGGGCGACTCCTTCGATGCGCCGCCCGTCGGTCACACGCGCAAGGCGAAACCGGACCGGGCAATCCGCCCGAGTCGCTGAATCGCAAGCGTGGCAATCACAGGAGATGTCGTTCACCCATGGCCGTCAAGATCAAGCTCGCCCGCTTCGGCAAGATTCGCAATCCCCAGTACCGCATCGCCGTCGCCGATGCACGCAACCGCCGCGATGGCCGCGCCATCGAGGTGATCGGCAAGTACCACCCGAAGGAAGATCCCAGCCTCATCGAGATCGACTCCGAGCGTGCGCAGTACTGGTTGAGCGTGGGTGCACAGCCGACGGAGCCCGTCCTCGCGCTGCTGAAGATCACCGGCGACTGGCAGAAGTTCAAGGGCCTGCCGGGCGCCGAGGGCACGCTGAAGGTCAAGGAGCCCAAGGTCAGCAAGCTCGACCTCTTCAATGCCGCGCTGGCTGCCGCCGACGATGCGCCGACCGGCGACGCGACCACGGCCAGGAAGAAGAAGGCGCCGGCCAAGAAGGCCGACGACGCCGAGGCCCCTGAGGCCGCCGAGGCACCCGCCGAGGCCGCCGCAGCAGCCGAATGAGCACTGTCGTCGTCGACGCCGTCGAGCACCTGGTGCGCGGGATCGTCGACAACCCCGATGACGTCCGCGTGGACATGGTGACCAACCGTCGCGGCCGCACCGTCGAGGTGCACGTGCATCCCGACGACCTCGGCAAGGTGATCGGTCGGGGAGGTCGCACCGCGACCGCACTGCGCACGCTGGTCGCGGGCATCGGCGGCCGCGGCATCCGCGTCGACGTGGTGGACACCGACCAGTAGGGGACGACGCTCCCGACGTGGGGAGCGCGCGACCGGGGAGACGAGACATGGACCTGGTCGTCGGACGCGTGGTGAAGGCGCACGGCGTCGGCGGCGAAGTCGTCATCGACGTCCGTACCGACGATCCCCTCGGTCGGTTCGCGCCGGGTACCCGGCTTCGGGCCCGGGCCAGGGACGCGTCCGAGACGGTGTTCGTGGTGGAGTCGATGCGCGAGCACGGTGGCCGGCTGCTCGTCCGCCTCGGCGGGATCGACGGTCGCGACGCCGCGGACGCCCTGCGGGGCAGCTTGTTCGTCGTCGACTCCGCCGAGCTGCCGCCCATCGAGGATCCCGACGAGTTCTACGATCACCAACTCGAGGGGCTGACCGTGCGGACGCTGGCCGGGCGTGAGGTCGGCACCGTCGCCGAAGTACTGCACACCGCGGCGGGGGAGATCCTGGCCGTCCGGCCCACCGACGGCGACGGTCCCGAGGTGCTCGTCCCCTTCGTCAGCGCCATCGTCACCTCCGTGTCGCTGGCCGACGGCGTCGTCGTGATCGATCCTCCCGACGGCCTGCTGGATCTGGACTCGATCTAGGTGCGCGCCGATGCGGATTGACGTCGTCACGATCTTTCCCGACTACCTCGATCCCCTCCGACAGTCGTTGCCGGGCCGGGCGATCGCCAACGGCATCGTCGAGATCGCCGTCCACGACCTGCGTCGCTGGACGCACGACGTGCACCACTCGGTCGACGACTCGCCCTACGGTGGCGGCCCGGGCATGGTGATGAAGGCCCCGGTGTGGGGTGACGCACTCGACGACATATGTTCACCGACAACTCTTCTCGTCGTTCCGACGCCGGCGGGCACGCCGTTCCGTCAGGCCGATGCCGAGCGCTGGAGCACCGAGACCCACCTGACCTTCGCGTGTGGCCGTTACGAGGGCATCGATCAGCGCGTCGTCGACGATGCGGCGCGGCGCATGCGGGTCGAGGAGGTGTCCATCGGTGACTACGTGCTGCCGGGGGGCGAATCCGCCACGCTCGTCATGATCGAGGCCGTCGTCCGACTGCTGCCCGAGGTCCTCGGCAATCCCGCGTCGCACCGAGATGATTCGCACTCGGACCGCAACCAGGGCCTCCTGGAGGGTCCGAGCTACACCCGGCCGCCGAGTTGGCGCGGGCTGGACGTGCCGCCGGTGCTGCTGTCCGGTGACCACGGGAAGGTGGCGGCCTGGCGTCGCGAGCAGGCCATGCGACGGACCCGCGAGCGCAGGCCGGATCTGCTGGACTAGTCAGATGCGCCCGTCCGGGAACATCGTCTTGACGGCCTGGGTGATGGCCGCCCGCGCGGCGGCCGCGCTGGCGGGCTGCATGGATCCGACCACCATGATGTAGCGGCGGTCCTGGCCGATCACGCCGGTCGACAGGTGCATCCAGTCCGAACCGATGCAGCACATCCAGCCCTGTTTCACCGCGACCGGTTCGGCGTACAAGCCTTCGGGGATGCCGAAGCGCTGCGGGTACACGCCGCCCGGCTGGGTACCGTCAAGGGCCATCGGCGCGGATGCCGCGAGGTTGGACAGGATGACGCTGGCCTGTTCGGGCGGCAGCCCGCCGGTACCCGACATCATCATGTCGTAGTAGCGCACCAGGTCGGCGGCCGTGCTGATGGTGTTCCACCACCGCCCGTCGCTCGGTGGGCGGGTGGACGTCAGCCCGTACCGGGCCGCGACCCGGCTGACGATCGCACTGCCGCCGCTGCGGTTCCAGAAACTCTCCGCGGCGCTGTCGTCGGACTGCCGAAGCATCCGGTCGAACGACACGCGGTCGGCCGGTGAGAGCTGCGTCTGGCCCTTGGACACCTGCAACAGCAGGTCGTCGGCGATGAACAGCTTGACCACCGAGGCGATCGCGATGGTGGTGGTGTTGCCGTTGGACACCATCTGACCGGTGTTGCGGTCGAGGACCAGCACCGTGATGTCCGCGCCCTGATTGGCGGCTTCGGTCGTGGCCTGACGCTCGCGCGCCTCGAGTCCGCTGAAGGCCGCGGCGGGCTCGTCGGGCGCCACCTCCGGGATCGGCGCCAGACTGCCCAGCGGGGCGACGACGGTCAGCGGCGGGGAGGCGGGGGGAGGGGTGCCGTACACCTTGGCCTCGCAACCCGCCGCGAGCATCACCACGGTGCCGGCCAGTCCAGTGGCCATCAGCAGCGTCGTCGGCCGCCGGTGCATGGCCCTCCCTCGATGGATGTGATGAGACCGACGATGGTTTTCGTGCGGCGCGGAGTCCTCCGGGTCGGGATCCAGCCTAACCGCTGACGGAACGCGTCGCGCCCGCAGCCGGGACCGCGCCGCGTCGGTCGCGGGATGGTAAGAACGGGCACGATTTCGTGGGTTGGATGCTGGTCTGGCACAATTGACCAGTTGTCTGCGCACGGCGGGAAACACCAGCCCGTCTGCTGCGAGACAAGCCCGAAGACCTCGGCCCGGCCCCTCGTCGCGCATGCGACGTGATGCCTACGTCGCGAACGAGAACAACGATCAACTATGAGGAAGTGTCACCGATGAACACTCTGGACTTCGTGGACAAGCCGTCGCTCCGCGACGACATCCCGGCCTTCAATCCAGGCGACACCGTGAACGTCCACGTGAAGGTCATCGAGGGCTCCAAGGAACGCGTCCAGGTCTTCAAGGGCGTCGTGCTGCGCAGGCAGGGCGGCGGTGTCCGGGAGACCTTCACCGTGCGCAAGGAGAGCTACGGCGTCGGCGTCGAGCGGACCTTCCCGGTGCATTCGCCGAACATCGATCACATCGACGTCGTCACCCGCGGCGACGTGCGGCGCGCCAAGCTGTACTACCTCCGCGAACTGCGTGGCAAGAAGGCGAAGATCAAGGAAAAGCGCTGATTGGCGCCACCGCCGCACCCGGACGGGTGTGACGGGTGGACCACGAGCGGCACGGACTCGAACACCGCGCTGACTACCCTGAAGGCGTGACCGGATCCACCGACGCCACCGATGAGGACACCGACGGATCGGTTCCGTCCGAGCCGACGGACTCGGCCCGGCAATCCGACGACGACGGGCAAGAGCCCAAGAAGCGCGGTGCGCTCCGCGAAGCCGCGATCCTGCTCAGCATCGCGTTGGTGCTGTACTACGTGATGCTGACCTTCGTCGCACGTCCGTACCTCATCCCGTCGGAGTCGATGGAGCCCACGCTGCACGGCTGCGCCGGGTGCGTCGGCGATCGGATCATGGTGGACAAGGTGACCTACCGCTTCACCACGCCATCACCTGGCGACGTGATCGTCTTCAAGGGTCCGCCCGCATGGAACGTCGGCTACAAGTCGATTCGCTCCGACAGCGCTCCCATCCGGTGGGTGCAGAACGCACTGTCCTTCATCGGGTTCGTGCCGCCGGACGAGAACGACCTCGTCAAACGCGTCATCGCGGTCGGTGGTCAGACGGTCGAATGCCGCGCGACCACGGGGTTGACCGTCGATGGCAAGAAGCTCGACGAACCGTTCCTCGACGTCAACACGATGATGGCGGATCCGCAGATCTATCCTTGCCTCGGCAATGAGTTCGGTCCGGTCACGGTGCCCCAAGGGCGACTCTGGGTGATGGGGGACAACCGAACCCACTCGGCCGACTCGCGCGCGCACTGCACGAACCTTCCGGCCGACGCGCAGAAGGGCCTGCTGTGCACGGGCGACCCGACGGCGGGAACGGTGCCGGTCGCCAACGTCATCGGCAAGGCACGGTTCATCGCCTGGCCGCCCGGCCGGTGGGGTGGGGTCTCGGCGATCAACCCGCAGACCTCCCACTGAGAGCGGTTGGTCTCGATGAGCCGGAACTGGCCACCTCGGGCCGTGATCCGCAAGTCCGCCGGACTGCGCACCATCGAATCCGCCCTCTACCGGAGCGGTCTCGGACCGGTGGCCGGCGTCGACGAAGTGGGCCGCGGTGCGTGTGCCGGACCGCTCGTCGTCGCGGCGTGCGTGCTCGGGCCGAACCGGTTGGACAGTCTCGCGGCGCTCGATGACTCCAAGAAGCTCACCGAGCGCGAACGCGAGCGGCTCTATCCGCTGATCCGGCGCTATGCGCTGGCCTACCACGTCGTGTTCATCCCGTCGGAGGACGTCGACCGGCGGGGGGTGCACGTGGCCAACATCGAAGGCATGCGGCGGGCCGTCGCCGGACTGCCGGTGCGGCCGGGGTACGTGCTCAGCGACGGCTTCCGGGTGCCCGGTCTGGCGGTGCCGTCGCTGCCGGTGATCGGCGGCGACGCCGCCGCGGCCTGCATCGCGGCGGCCAGCGTGCTGGCCAAGGTGAGTCGCGACCGGGTCATGGTCAAGATGGAGTCCCAGCATCCGGGCTACGGCTTCGCCGAGCACAAGGGCTACAGCACGCCGTCCCACACCGCCGCGCTGGCCGAGCGTGGCCCGTGCAGCGAGCACCGGTTCTCGTTCATCAACGTTCGTCGGGTGGCCTTCGGAAGCCCGACGGTCGAGGTGGCGCCGCCGGACATGGTGCCCGGCGGGGAGCCCGAGCGACGTGCCGAACTGGGCTGAGGAAAGATGTATCAGACACCGACCGGAGGACCACTGAACCGATGAGTGCCGAAGATCTCGAGAAGTACGAAACCGAGATGGAGCTCTCGCTGTACCGCGAATACAAGGACATCGTGGGGCAGTTCAGTTACGTCGTGGAGACCGAGCGCCGGTTCTACCTGGCCAACAGCGTCGAGCTCGTCCCGCGCAACGCCGACGGCGAGGTCTACTTCGAACTCCGCCTGGCCGACGCGTGGGTGTGGGACATGTACCGCCCGGCCCGGTTCGTGAAGCAGGTCCGGGTCATCACGTTCAAGGACGTCAACATCGAAGAGGTCGAGAAGCCCGAGCTGCGGTTGCCCGACTGAGCGCGTCGCCGCGCCCGGCGATGGGACACTGAACCCCATGCGATCCACACCGCAGTGCTGGCTCACCGACATGGACGGCGTCCTGGTGCACGAGGAGCGGGCCCTGCCCGGCGCCGCGGAGTTCCTCCAGCGACTCGTCGAGAAGAAGCGTCCGTTCCTGGTCCTGACCAACAACTCGATCTTCACACCGCGTGACCTGGCGGCGCGGCTGTCCCGCTCGGGCCTCGACGTGCCGGAGGGCGCGATCTGGACCTCGGCACTCGCGACCGCGGCCTTCCTGCACGACCAACTGCCCGGAGGGTCGGCCTACGTCATCGGCGAAGCCGGCCTGACCACCGCGCTGCACGAGGTCGGCTACACGTTGACCGATACCGGCCCGGACTTCGTCGTCCTCGGCGAGACGCGGACCTACTCGTTCGAGGCGATCACCAAGGCGATCCGGCTCATCGGCGCAGGCGCCCGCTTCATCGCCACCAACCCGGACGTCACGGGTCCGTCGGCCGAAGGCCCCACCCCGGCCACCGGATCGGTTGCGGCGCTCATCACCAAGGCCACGGGACGGGAGCCGTACTTCGTCGGCAAGCCGAATCCGATGATGTTCCGCAGCGCGCTCAACCGCATCGAGGCGCACTCGGAGAACACGTTCATGGTCGGGGATCGAATGGACACCGACGTCGTCGCAGGCATCGAGGCCGGACTCGAAACCATCCTGGTGCTCACGGGTTCGACGGCGGTCGGCGACATCGAGAAGTATCCGTTCCGGCCCAGCCGGGTCCTCGACTCGATCGCCAACGCCATCGAGCTCATCTGACGTGGGTTCCGTGACGGACCGGCCGGACGCCGCCCGGCCCTTGGCGGGCGTGCGGATCATCGAGATCTCCAGTTTCGTGGCCGTGCCGCTGGCCGGCATGACACTCGCTCAACTGGGGGCCGAGGTGATCCGGGTCGACCCCGTCGGCGGCGCCGCCGACTACCACCGGTGGCCCCTGACCGGCGACGGCGAGAGCATCTACTGGGCCGGGCTCAACAAGGGCAAGCGCTCCGCCGCGGTGGACGTGCGCTCGGTCGAGGGGCAGGCGCTGATCGGCCGGCTCGTCACCGACGCCGGCATCCTCATCACCAACGCCGTAGGACGGCAATGGCATTCGTACGACACGTTGGCGGCGTCGCGACCCGGCCTCATCCACGTCGAGGTGTCGGGCCGGGCAGACGGCGGCACCGGGGTCGACTACACCGTCAATGCCGGGATCGGCTTTCCGTTGGTGACGGGGCCACCCGGGTTGGCCGACCCCGTGAACCATGTTCTGCCCGCCTGGGACGTCACCTGCGGTCTGTACGTGGCGCTCGCCGTGCTGGCTGCAGTGAGACACCGCGACGCCACCGGCGAAGGCCAGAGCGTCGCCATCCCGCTCGAGAACGTCGCGCTCGCCACCGCGGGCAACCTCGGCTTCCTGACCGAGGTGATGGTCAACGGGGTGGCGCGCGAACGCATCGGGAACTCGGTGTACGGGCAGTACGGACAGACGTTCAGCAGCGGCGACGGGGCGTCATTCATGGTGGTGGCACTCACCGCGCGCCACTTCCGTGATCTCACCGAACTCACCGGAACCACCAAAGCCGTTGCCGCACTTGGTGATGCTCTCGGGGCCGACCTGGGCGACGAGGGTGAGCGCTATCGCCACCGCGACGCGCTCACCGGTCTGTTCACCGTGTGGTTCAGCGGGCACTCCGCCGACGAGATCACCGCGGGGCTGTCGTCGACGTCGATCCTGTGGGAGCGCTACCGGACCTTCGCCGACGTGGCGGCCGGCCCCAAGGTGACCGACAACCCGCTGTTCGCCATGCTCGATCAACCGGGTGTCGGCACCCATCTGGCACCCGGGCTGCCCTTCGCGATCGACGGTTCCCATCGACGGCCCGAACCCGCGCCGCGACTCGGCGAGCACACCGCGGACGTGTTGCGCGACCGGCTCGGAATCTCCGAAGCCGAGATCGGCCGGCTGACCGCGGAGGGCACGGTCGCGTGAGCGCGCTGTTGCGCCTTCTCGCCGTGCGCGCCGACGCCGCCGACGATTCGGGGGACGCGTGGATCGGTCCGGCGAGCGGTCCCGACGGCAAGCGCGCGTTCGGGGGTCAGCTGGTGGCGCAGAGCCTCGCCGCTGCCAGCCGTACGGTGGCGCCGGCCAAGCTTCCCACCAGCATGCATCTGCAGTTCCTGCGCGGAGGGGAGGCCGGCGAGGACGTCGAGTACTCGGTGCACCGGGTGTTCGACGGACGCACCGCCGCCTCCCGACGGGTGGAGTCCCGCCAGGGCGGTCGCTTGCTGACCGCCGCGAGCGTCTCGTTCGCCGTGCCACTGACCGGCCCCGAGCACGGCCGTCGTGCCATGCTGCCGCAGGATCCCGAGGGTTTGCCGCGCACCGGTCCCGTGGGGCCCGCGCCGGCGATGCCGTTGGAGGAGATCGACATCCGGGTCGTCGATGATCGGTCGACTGGCGAGTTCATCAGGCGGATGTGGTGGCGGGTAACGGTTCCCGTCTCCGACGATCCGCTGCTGCACGACGTCATCGCCGCCTATGTCACCGACGTGTACATGATCGATCCGGCGCTCCAGGTGCACGGCCACTCGATGACGGCGCGCACTCACCGCAGCGGCACGACGGATTCGTCGATCTGGTTTCACCGGCGCATCCGCGCCGACCGGTGGAACCTGCTGGAATCGAGGTCACCCGCGGCGGCCCGCGGTCGCGGCGTCATCACCGGCAGTCTGATCGGTGCGGACGGCCAGATCGCGGCCACCCTGGCACAAGAGGGCCTCATCGCCGAACGCTGACCGCTCGCGATCGCAGCGCGCCGACGAAACCGACTGCATCGCAGTGGGCGTCGATCCGCGTCGCCGATGGCGCCCCCACGACGTCGATCCCGGTGCAGTACCCGCCGGCACCGACCGCGGCACGGTCGGCGTTGCCTGGCGCTTTCCGTTCGTTCGCCGCGGGTATCGGGTAGCGTGACGACCGTCCTGAGACAGTGAAGGGATCGACGCCATGAACGTGTTTGCCACCACCCTGCGCCGCGGCTCTGCCGGCGCTTTCGCCGCCTGTGTGGTGGGAGCCGCCGTCGCGGGTACCGTCGCACTGCCCACCGCCAGCGCGGCTCCGTGCAAGGCCAGTGGGTACGCCTCGACGGCCAGCGGGGTACTGGCCAACGCGGGTGGTTACCTCGACGCCCACCCTGGGGCCGACGACGTGCTGACCGCGGCGGCGGACCAGTCGCCGGCCGAGGCCAACGCGTCGGTGCGCGGATACTTCACCGCCCACCCGGGTGAGTTCTTCGACCTGAACAACATCGTGGCACCCCTCAGGGACGTGAAGAACCAGTGCGGAATCAACGTCACGCCCAGCCAGTTGGCGACGCTGTTCGACGCCCTGCAGTAGCGGCAGCGCGGCGATCAGGCCGGTAGGTCGGTGTACCGGAACGCATAGCCGTCGGCGCTGAACGTGAAGCCCTTGCCCGTCAGCTCGCTGGCGCAGGAGATTCCCGTTGCCTCCTGCACGTTGCAACGAAACCCCGCGACGATCAGAAGCTTGCCGAAGGGCAGTACCACCGCGGGCCCGGGCACCAGGGAGTACCCGGGCTGATCGAGGTCGGCGAACCGGGGTTCGGTGTCGCGGCCCACCTCGATGGCATTGGGGCTGCCGTCCGTGCCGTCTGGTGCCGGCACGGTGTCCGGTGCGCCTTTGATGGGAATGCTCGATCCCGTGGCGGCTTGACAGCCGGCAGCACCCCGCGGGGTGATCCCGCAGACCCATCGCTTGCTGGGGCTGGTGAAGTAGTACCCCGTCTGCCCGTCCGGCTGCGGTGCGGCGAAGTCGAACGCGTTGGCCAGTGCGTCGTTGACGGTGGGCGCCGGCAGCGGTGGGGCGCCCGAGGTGCTGGTCGACAGCGACGGGCGGGCGTCGTCGGTGTTCACCACCGTGCCGGAGTCGCAGCCGGCGACCACGACGGCCACGCCGGCCAGACTCAGGAACACGGCGTGCGTCCGCGAACGGATGCCGACGAACCTGCTTCGCGCGCTGGGGGTTCGGCCCGTCATGCGGCCATCCTCGCACGACGGGGTCCGAGCCGATCCCGCTGGGCCGTCACCGAACGGCCACGACAGCCGGTAGTTTTTGAACGGTCGGTTAACAACGGTTAGGATGAGGGCATGGCACGTCCACGGAAGTTCGTCGAGGAGGACGTCGTCGCCGCTGCGCGTGACCAGTTCTGGTCTGCAGGGTATGCGGGCACCTCGTTGGACGACCTGACCGAGGTCACCGGCCTCGGCCGGGGAAGTCTGTACGGCGCCTTCGGTGACAAGCACGCGCTGTACCTGCGAGCGCTCGAGGACTACTGCACGGGAACGATGGCCGAGGTTTCGGTGGACCTGGCCGGTACGGACGCCCCGGCGTGGCAGCGACTGGTGGCCCACATCAAGAAGATGGCCAAGAGCAGTCCCGCCGAGGCCAGGCGTGGCTGCCTGATGGCCAAGAGCGCCGCCGAGTTGGGCGCGACCGACAAGGAGGTGGCTCGCCGGGTCAAGGCCTCCATGCAGAAGTATCAGGCCCTGCTTACGGACACCGTCGCCGAAGCGCAGCGCGAGGGCGACGTCGACCCTTCCGCGGATGCCGAGGACGTCGCACTGCTGGTCCTGACCTTCCTGCGCGGCGTGGAAGCACTCCGCAAGGCGGGTTATCCGCCGGCGCGCATGCAACGCTCCGCCGAGCAGTTCATCGCGGCGCTGCCCGCCGCAGGCTGAATCCGTCGCACCGACGGCCCTGTGGACGAAGTCGCTTCTGTGGATGAGTGGCCGGCTCGGGGCGAACGTGTCGTAGCTCTGCCGCACGGTGTGACCCATGACGGAAACGTGGAGCCGGGCCCGGCTCGGTGCGCTCGGTGAGCAACTCGCGGTCGAGTACCTGACGTCCTGCGGCCTGCGGGTGGTGGACCGCAATTGGCGTTGCCGGTACGGGGAGTTGGACGTGATTGCGGTGGATGCGTCCGCCGGGCTGGTGGTGTTCGTGGAGGTCAAGACCCGCACCACGGACCGGTTCGGCGGAGTGGCACAGGCGGTGACGCCACAGAAGGTGCGCCGCCTGCGGCGGCTCGCCGGGTTGTGGCTGGCCACACAGGACGACGGGTGGGCGCAGGTCCGCATCGACGTCGTGGGCGTCCGGATTGGGCGGACGCCTGATCCGGAGATCACCCACGTGCGCGGAGTCGGCTGATGACGCTCGGACGGGCGTATTCGGTGGCGGTGCGCGGCGTCGACGGCGCGATCGTCGAGATCGAGGCCGACATCACCTCCGGCTTGCCCGGCGTGCACCTCGTGGGCCTGCCCGACGCGGCGTTGCAGGAGGCCCGCGACCGGGTCCGGGCGGCAATCACCAACTGCGGCAACACGTGGCCGATGTCGCGGCTGACCCTCGCCCTGTCACCTGCCACACTGCCGAAGATGGGCTCGGTGTACGACATCGCCCTCTCGGTGGCCGTGCTGTCGGCGCACCAGAAGAAGTCGTGGGCGCTCGCGGACAAGACGGTGCTGCTTGGCGAATTGGCCCTCGACGGGCGGGTACGTCCGATCAAGGGGGTGCTGCCCGCCGTGCTCGCGGCCAAGCGGGAGGGCTGGCCGGCGGTCGTGGTGCCGATCGACAACCTCGCCGAGGCCAGCCTCGTCGACGGTATCGCGGTATGGGGCGCGCGCACCCTGAGCCAGGTTCAGCACTGGCTCGAGGGCAAGGGATCGCTCGACGACAGGATCGACGAGGTGGCGGCGGCGGACGAGCCGCTGACCGATCTCGCCGACGTCGTCGGGCAGACGCATGCCAGGTTCGCCGTCGAGGTCGCTGCCGCGGGTGCCCACCACCTGATGTTGACGGGGCCGCCCGGGGTCGGCAAGACCATGCTGGCGCAACGTCTTCCGGGGTTACTACCTCCACTGACCATGGAGGAGTCGCTCGAGGTGACCGCCATCCACTCGGTGGCGGGTCTGTTGTCCGGCGGAACCCCGCTGATCACCCGTCCGGTATTCGTGGCACCGCATCACACCTCCACCGTCGCGTCGATGGTGGGCGGCGGGTCGGGGCTGGCGCGCCCCGGGGCGGTCAGCCGCGCGCATCGCGGCGTCTTGTTCCTCGACGAGTGCGCGGAGTTGGGTTCCAGTGTGCTCGAGGCGCTGCGGACACCCTTGGAGGACGGTGAGATCCGCCTCGCCCGGCGCGACGGCGTTGCCTGTTACCCCGCGAGGTTCCAGCTCGTCCTGGCGGCCAACCCGTGCCCGTGCGCGCCGGCCAATCCGAGCGACTGCATCTGCCCCGCCGCGGCCAAACGCCGATACCTGGGGAAACTGTCCGGTCCGCTGATGGACCGCGTTGATCTCCGCGTCGAGTTGCATCGCGCACGGTCGGCCGCCATCAACGCAGCCGACGGCGAGTCCACGGCCGCCGTCCGCGCGCGGGTGGCCGGTGCCCGCGCCGCTGCCGCGGCGCGATGGAAGCCGCACGGCGTTCGCACCAACGCGGAGGTCAGCGGGGCCCTTCTCCGGCGACGGTTCCGGCCACCGCGGGAAGTCATGGAGCCGCTCCGAATGGCTCTCGATCGAGGGGTGCTGAGCATCCGCGGGCTCGACAGGACCATGCGGGTCGCGTGGACGCTCGCCGACCTGGCGGGCCGCACGTCACCACTGCTGGACGACGTGAACACCGCGCTGAGCTTCCGTCAGGCCTGCTCGTGATGAGTGACGACATCCCAGCTTGGGCCTACCTGTCACGGGTGGTCGAACCGCCGTCGACGGACCTGGCCACCTTGGTGGCCGGCGTCGGTCCCGTCGAAGCGGCAGAACGCATCCGGCGCGGCGAAGTGAATGGCACGCTCGCCAGGCTGACCGAGTCGCGACGTGAAATAGATCGCAGTGCAGACGATCTCGACATCCTCGGTCGGCTCGGAGGACGCCTGGTGTGTGCGTCCGATCCCGAGTGGCCGTTGCTGGCGTTCACCGCCTTCCGTGGTGTCGACGCGCGTGTCCGGCCGGCGGGACACGCGCCGTCGGTGCTGTGGGTGGTCGGCGAGGAATCCCTCGCCGACGTGTCCGAGCGAGCCTGCTCGATCGTCGGCACGCGCGCGGCGACGTCCTACGGCGAACATCAGGCAGCCGACCTCGCGGCAGGTCTGGCCGCACGCGACGTGGCAGTCGTCTCCGGCGGCGCCTTTGGCATCGACGGGATGGCGCACCGGGCGGCGCTCGGCGCCGAGGGAATCACCGTCGCCGTGCTCGCAGGCGGGGTGGACGTGCCCTACCCGAGCGCGCACACCGCGATGCTGCGCCGCATCGGTGAACGGGGGCTGCTCGTCAGCGAATACCCACCGGGTGTTCGGCCCGCCCGTCATCGGTTCCTCACGCGCAACCGGCTGGTGGCGGCCCTCTCCGGTGCCACACTCGTCGTCGAGGCGGGGTTGCGCAGCGGCGCGGCCAATACCGCCGCGTGGGCGGCAGCGCTCGGCCGTCCGGTGTGCGCGGTCCCCGGGCCGGTGACCTCGTCGGCGTCCGCGGGATGCCACGTGCTGATCAGGGCCGGTGCACACCTGGTCACGCGGGTCGAGGAGGTCGTCGAACTGGTGGGCGCGGCAGGTGAGCTGGCGCCCGAACCGCAGCGTCCCACGTCACCGCTGGACGATTTGGCCGAGGTCGAACTGCGGGCATACGACGCGCTTCCCGCCCGCGGTTTTCGATCGGTCGACGAGATCGCGGTCGAGGCGGGCATGCCTGCGACCCAGCTCTTGGGTCCGCTTGCCTCGCTGGAACTCGCCGGTCTGGTTGTCCGTCACGAAGGGCGGTGGCGCGTTGCGCCCACCAGGTAGCCGACTATTCGGCGCGAACCGCTCGTATAGTCGAGGGCGCCAACCGACGATCGGAAGAGGTGACCGTGGCCGGGCGTCCCATCCACACGTTCCGCGTGGTCCGCAGCCAACGGCTGACACCCCACATGGTTCGCGTCGTGCTCGGCGGAGGCTTCGACACCTTCACCCCGAGCGCCTACACCGACTCCTACGTCAAGATCGTCTTGCCGAGGTCTGGCACCGACGTGTCGGCGCTGCCCGCGCCGTTGACCAGGGACAGCTTCAAGGAGCTGCCCGAGGCGTATCAGCCCGTGGTCCGCACCTACACCGTGCGGGACGTCGATCTGGAACGACGAGAGATCAGCGTCGACTTCGTCGTCCATGGGGACCATGGCGTGGCAGCTCCATGGGCGTCCTCGGTGCAGCCCGGTGACCCGGCCTACCTGATGGGTCCGAGTGGCGCGTATGCACCGGACCCTGGTGCCGACTGGCACCTCCTGGCCGGGGACGAGGCAGGTCTGCCCGCCATCAGCACGGCGCTGGAGGCGCTGCCGCCCAACGCCCTCGGGTACGCGTTCATCGAAGTCAGCGGTCCCGACGACGAGATCGAGCTGACCGCGCCCGAGGGAGTCCAGATCCGCTGGATCTACCGCGGAGGTCGTGCCGACCTGGTGCCCGAAGAGCAGGCCGGCGACCACGCTCCGCTGATCGCGGCGGTCAAGGAAGTGCAGTGGCTGCCCGGGCAGGTGCAGGTCTTCATACACGGAGAGGCGCAGGCGGTCATGCACAACCTGCGGTCCTACATCCGCAAGGACCGCGGCGTCGATGCGAAGTGGACCTCGATCTCCGGTTACTGGCGGCGTGGACGCACCGAGGAGACGTTCCGGCAGTGGAAGGCGGAGCTGGCGAAAGCGGAGTCCTCGGCCTGAGGGTGTCGCGGTCCTGGCACTCTGGGTCCATGGCATTCGGTGACTACCAGTTGGAGATCTATCTGCGGGGCCTGGCCGGCGTGCAACCCGCCCTTCCGATGGCGTTCGCCGAACTCGAGGCCAAGGCGCAGGCGGCGATGTCGCCATCGTTGTGGTCCTACGTTGCAGGCGGCGCAGGTGATGAACGCACACAGCGGGTCAACATCACGGCGTTCGAACGCTGGGGGCTGATGCCGAGGATGTTCGTCGGCGCCAAGGAGCGCGACCTCTCCGTCGACCTGTTCGGGCTGACGCTGCCATCGCCGGTGTTCATGGCGCCGATCGGTGTCATCGGGCTGTGCGCGCAGGACGGGCACGGTGACCTCGCCGCCGCCAGAGCCGCGGCGAGGACTGGTGTGCCGATGGTGGTCTCGACCTTGACCGCCGATCCGCTGGAGGACGTCGCGGCCGAGTTCGGTGATACGCCCGGATTCTTCCAGCTGTACACGCCGACCGACCGTGACCTCGCCGCCAGCCTGGTGTCCCGCGCCGAGGCAGCGGGGTACAAGGGCATCGTCGTCACGCTCGACACCTGGGTTCCCGGCTGGCGGCCACGTGACCTGTCGACCTCTAACTTTCCGCAATTGCGCGGTCATTGCCTGTCCAACTACACGAGCGACCCCGTATTCAGGGCGTCGCTGAGCCAGACACCGGAGGAGAATCCGCAAGGCGCCGTTCTGAAATGGGTTTCGGTGTTCGGCAATTCCCTGTCCTGGGACGATCTGCCGTGGCTGCGGTCGCTGACCGAGCTGCCGCTTCTGGTCAAGGGCATTCAACATCCCGACGACGCCCGCCGGGCCATCGACGGCGGGGTCGACGGAATCTATTGTTCGAACCACGGCGGCAGGCAGGCCAATGGCGGGCTGCCCGCCATCGACTGCCTAGCCGCAGTGGTCGAGGCCGCGGACGGAGTGCCCGTGCTGTTCGACTCCGGCGTCCGCAGCGGCGCCGACATCGTCAAGGCGATCGCACTCGGCGCCACCGCCGTCGGTGTCGGGCGGCCCTACGCCTACGGGATGGCGCTCGGCGGCGTCGACGGCGTCGTGCACGTGCTGCGGTCGCTGCTCGCCGAGGCCGACCTCATCATGGGCATCGACGGCTACGCCACGTTGAAGGACCTCACCGCCGAGGCGTTGCGTTGCGTCGACGCCGCGGAGGTGTCGCGTTGAGGGCGGTCAGCTGCGTCGGCGGCGCACTCGACGTCGTCGATCTGCCTGCGCCCGTTCCGCAACGGGGCCAACTGGTCCTCGACGTCAAACGCTGCGGGATATGCGGTTCGGACCTGCATGCCAAGGATCATGCCGACGAGCTCCGGGACGTGATGTCCGACATCGGCTATTCGGACTTCATGCGGGCCGATACGCCCGTGGTGATGGGCCACGAGTTCTGCGGTGAGGTCGCCGAGCGCGGGCGTGGGGTCGCCACGTCGTTCAAGGAAGGCGATCTCGTCGTCTCCTTTCCGTTGCTGCGGGCCAACGGCGGTGTCCATCTCACCGGTCTGTCCCCCTTGGCACCGGGTGGTTACGCCGAGCAGGTGCTCGCCGAGGCGGCGATGAGCTTCGTCGTCCCCAACGGCTTGCCGCCCGAGGCTGCGGCACTCACCGAGATGATGGCCGTCGCGCTGCATGCGGTGCGCCGCAGTGAGATCGGCAAGCATGACGTGGCGATCGTCGTGGGATGCGGCCCGGTAGGGCTTTCGGTGATCAGTCATCTCAAGGCGCGCGGGGTGCGCACGGTGGTTGCAAGCGACCTCTCACCCGGGCGACGTCTCCTTGCGTCGCGCTGCGGGGCCGATGTGGTCGTGGATCCCGCGGTGGAATCGCCCTATGCGCGCGCGACGGCCACCAAGGGTGTGATCGCCGGCCCGCCCGCCCTCTACGAACTGGCAATGGCGTCGATGGAGAGGCTGCGGCGACTGCCAGGGTGGTGGCACGTTTACCGCGCGGTCGATGCCCTCGGCGCGGCGGGTCCCAAGCGGCCGGTGGTCTTCGAATGCGTCGGCGTGCCGGGAATGATCGACGGCGTCATCGCTGCGGCACCGCTGAACTCCCGCGTCGTGGTGGTCGGTGTCTGCATGGGTGAGGACACCCTCCGGCCGACGATGTCGATCATCAAGGAGATCGACCTGCGATTCGTGTTCGGCTACACGCCACTCGAGTTCCGGGACGCGCTGTACATGTTGGCCGACGGCAAGCTGGACGGCTCGCCGTTGATCACCGGCACAGTCGGACTCGACGGTGTCGCAACCGCTTTCGATGCTCTCGGCGACCCCGAGACGCACGCCAAGATCCTCGTCGATCCCGCCAGCGCCGCCGTCGCACCCTGACCCTCAGGCCGCGTCCTCGTCGTTGGGTGCGAGGAGGCGCTCGGGGTGGTGGAGGTAGTTGGTGCGGGGTTGGCCGAGGTCGAGTTCGGGGGGTGGATCCATTGGACGCCGCCGGGGGTGATGGTGACGGTCCAGCCGTGTTCGGCGAGGTGGTTGTCGCCGTCGCAGGCCAGTACTTCTTGGTCGATGTTGGTGTGTCCGCCGGTGGCCCAGCCGGTGGTGTGGTGTAGCTGGGTGCCGTAGCCGGGGACGGGGCAGCCGGGTGTGGTGCAGCCGTGGTCGCCGGCGAGCAGCGTGATGCGGTGGGCGGTGGGGGCGATGCGTGTGGACCGTCTGCAGGAGAGGGCTTGGTTGGTGTCCTTGTCGAACACCGTGAGGTAGTGGTGGGCGTGGGGTGGCCAGGCGGATCGGGTCGGGCATGGGGATCAGCGACCCGCCTGCGGTCCCCCGGATCCGGCGGCGGCGTCCAGGTCTTGCAGGGTGGTGGTGACCATGACGGTGACCGGCAATCCGTCGTGGTGTCCCAGTTCTCCCGAGGACAGTGCTGAGCGGCCGATCGCGGTGAACGCGTCGTGTTGGCGTTGGCCCAGGTTGCGGGTGTCGGCGTCGATCTGGGCTTGGGTGGGGGCGCCCGAGGTGCAGGGTGTGCAGTCGTCAGGGTTGCACATGCCGGGGGCGGCCAGTTTGGCCAGGATGGATTCGTCGGCGGCGGGCGGCGTCCTTGCCGGAGATTTGGAGCCGCTGTACGAGTACCGCCTTGAGCGATTTGCCGCCCAGCGCGGTCGGGGAGGCTTCGCGTTGCAGGCGGGCGAGCACCCGGGGCTCCATCGTCGGCAGCCGCCACGACGCGGTCCGCACCGCGGCCAGCAGGTCCATCAGTTCGACCGACAAGACTCGCCGGGTCACCGTGCGGTCTCGATTCCGCGACACCCAACGGTCGTCGATGCGGTCGCCGAGCGATCTGGCACCGTAGGGGAGTGGGTGCTGCGCTCGACGTCGTCCTCGAGGAGTTCGACGAATATCTCGCACTGCAACGCGGGCGTTCGGAACACACCCGCCGCGCCTATCTCGGCGACCTGCGATCGTTGTTCGCCTTCCTTGCCGAGCGCACACCCGGCCCGCCGTTGGAGCTGCTCACCCTGCCGGTGCTCAGGACGTGGCTCTCCACCCAGGCGGCGGCGGGCACGGCCCGCACCACGCTGGCCCGGCGGACGTCGGCGGTGAAGACCTTCACCGCGTGGGCATCTCGGCGTGGGCTGGTGGACGGGGATCCGGCGGCACGGCTACGGGTTCCCAAGGCCCATCGGACGCTGCCTGCGGTGCTGCGTCAGGACCAGGCCCTCGACGCGATGAACGCCGCCCATTCCGGCGCCCAGCAAGGGGACCCGCTGGCGTTGCGGGACCGGTTGATCGTGGAGACGTTGTACGCCACCGGAATACGCGTGAGCGAGCTGTGCGGCCTCGACGTCGACGACGTGGACACCGGCCGGCGCGTGCTGCGGGTGCTCGGCAAGGGAAACAAGCAGCGTACGGTGCCCTTCGGCGAACCCGCTCTGCGGGCGTTCACCTCCTGGATCACCGAGGGCAGGCCCGCTCTGGCGAGCCCTGCCTCGGGCTCCGCGCTGCTGCTCGGTGCGCGGGGGCGTCGCATCGACCCACGCCAGGCCCGCACCGTCGTGCACCAGACGGTGGCCGCCGTCGACGGCGCCCCCGACATCGGCCCTCACGGACTTCGCCACAGTGCGGCGACGCACCTGCTCGAGGGAGGCGCGGATCTCCGCGTCGTCCAGGAACTTCTGGGTCACTCCAGTTTGGCGACCACGCAGCTCTACACCCACGTCACCGTGGCGCGATTGCGGGCCGTCCACGATCAGGCCCATCCGCGCGCCTGACGTCACCGCAGCGGTTTGAGCCGGATCGGCGTCGTCACGACCAGGCCGAGCGGGTCGACGTAGTCGGCGCGTGCCGCCGGACCCCACATCGCTCCCCAATGCAGGCACGCCGACGTCTGACAACCGGCGTGACCGGGGATCAGGACACCGACCGGGGTGCCGGCATCGACGAGCTGCCCCGCCCGAACCGCGGCGCGCACCGGTTCGTAGGTCGTGCGCAGGCCGCCCGGGTGGGCGACCGACACCAGGGGTCGTCCCGCCAGCTCGCCGGCGAAGACGACGGTGCCCGTCGCCGCCGCGTACACCGTCTGCCCCGAGGCCCCGGCAAGGTCGACGCCGCGATGTCCCCGATTCCAGTTGGGCGACGGGGCGTCGAACGTCCGGAGTACGCCCGGTCGTGGGCGCAGCGGCCAATCCAGCCGACCGTCGGCGGCGGCCGCCGGGGTGGCGGCGAGGACGCCGAGGGCGATCAACGCCGCGATGAGTCTCATCGCCGCAGTTCACCGCCGGGAGCGGCCGGCGGGAAGGGTGTTCGGGTCCATTTGTGGAGGAATCAGCCACTGTGGATCGCTGCGTGGACGAAGCATGCATGTCAACGGTGTAAACTCAGTCCCGCAATCTGCATCAGCGGATTGACTTCGCGCGCCCGTATCGCGACCCCGTTGTCTCAAGGTCGCACGCGCATGCCGGTTGGTCCCGTGGCGACACGGGTCCGGCACGCAACGGACGCCAGGGTTCGGCATCACCCCGACGCCGGACGACAACCGACAATGAAGGCTGGGCATGACATGGCTGTAGTGACCATGAAGCAGCTGCTGGACAGCGGCACCCACTTCGGGCATCAGACCCGTCGCTGGAATCCCAAGATGAAGCGGTTCATCTTCACCGACCGCAACGGCATCTACATCATCGACTTGCAGCAGACGCTGACCTACATCGACACGGCGTACGAGTTCGTCAAGGAAACCGTCGCCCACGGTGGCAGCGTCATGTTCGTCGGCACCAAGAAGCAGGCCCAGGAGTCCATCGCCGACGAGGCCACCCGCGTCGGGATGCCCTTCGTCAACCAGCGCTGGCTGGGCGGCATGCTCACCAACTTCTCCACCGTGCACAAGCGCCTTCAGCGGATGAAGGAGCTCGAGACGATGGAGCAGACCGGCGGTTTCGAAGGTCGCACCAAGAAGGAAATCTTGATGCTGACCCGCGAGAAGAACAAGCTCGAGCGCAGCCTCGGCGGTATCCGGGACATGGCGAAGGTGCCCTCGGCGATCTGGGTCGTCGACACCAACAAGGAGCACCTCGCGGTCTCCGAGGCTCGCAAGCTGAACATCCCGGTCATCGCGATCCTCGACACCAACTGCGATCCCGATCTCGTCGACTACCCGATCCCGGGCAACGACGACGCGATCCGCTCGGCTGCGTTGCTCACCAGGGTGATCGCGTCAGCGGTCGCCGAGGGCCTGAAGGCACGGTCCGGTGCCGGCGCGGGCGGGGACAAGCCCGCCGCCGAAGGTGCCGAGCCGCTGGCCGAGTGGGAGCAGGAATTGCTGGCCACCGCGACGGCGCCTGCTGCGGCCCCCGCAGACGCCGGTGCCGCGGGAGGCACCGCCACCGAGACGACCACCGAAGCTTTGTAGGAAGGGCTGAGAATTGGCGAACTACACCGCTGCCGACGTCAAGCGACTTCGGGAGCTGACCGGCTCGGGAATGCTCGACTGCAAGAACGCCCTCGTCGAAGCCGACGGTGACTTCGACAGGGCCGTCGAGGTCCTGCGGATCAAGGGCGCGAAGGACGTCGGCAAGCGTGCCGAGCGTGCGACCGCCGAGGGTCTGGTCGCCGCCAAGGGCGGCGCGTTGATCGAGCTGAACTCGGAGACGGACTTCGTCGCGAAGAACGAGGAGTTCCAGGCCGTGGCCGCGCAGGTCGTCGCCGCCGCCGCCGAGTCCAAGGCGTCCGACGTCGACGAGTTGAAGGCGGCGAAGGTCGGCGACACGACGGTGGAGCAGGTCATCGCGGACCTCTCGGCCAAGATCGGCGAGAAGCTCGAACTGCGCCGCGTCGCATACTTCGACGGCACGGTCGAGGCCTACCTTCACAAGCGGTCCTCGGATCTGCCACCGGCCGTCGGCGTGCTCGTGGAGTACACCGGGGGCAACCCCGAGGTCGCTCACGCCGTCGCGCTGCAGGTCGCGTCGATGAAGGCCAAGTACCTCACGCGTGAGGACGTACCGGCCGACGCCGTCGCCAACGAACGCCGCATCGCCGAGGAGACCGCCCGCGAGGAGGGCAAGCCCGAGCAGGCACTGCCCAAGATCATCGAGGGTCGGTTGACCGGCTACTTCAAGGACGTCGTCCTGCTCGAGCAGCAGGCGATCTCCGACGACAAGAAGACCGTCAGGGCCGTGATCGACGACGCCGGGCTGACCGTGACCCGGTTCGTCCGCTTCGAGGTCGGTCGCGCCTAGACCGCATCAGAGCCCGAGCGGCCCACCACCCCTGTTTCGGCCGTTCGACACAGAGACCCCGCGCCACCACCGGTGATCCCGGTCGGCGCGGGGTTTCTGCAATCGCGACGGTCCGCACCGAACCGACCTCCCGGGGCGGTATTGCACACGTGTGTTGCTAGCGTCGGATGATGACCCACGTTTCCGCGTTCGACGACGACGCACTCGGCACGCTGGACGCCACCGGGCTGGCCGAGGCCCTGACATCGGGAGCGGTGTCCCGGGTGGAGGTCGTCGAGGCGGCGATCGCCCGCACCATGAAAGTCGATCCTGCGCTGAACGGCCTGGCGTACGAGGCCCTCGACCGGGCCCGTGCGCGCGCCGCGGCGCCCACCCGTTACGGCGGTCACTTCGACGGCGTGCCGACCTTCGTCAAGGACAACGTCGCCGTCGAGGGCATGCCGACGATGGACGGCACCGACGCGTGGCACCCACGACCCGCGATCGCCAACGGCGAGTTCGCCCGTGTCTACCTGTCCACCGGCGTCGTGGCGCTGGGCAAGACGCAGATGTCGGAGTTCGGGTTCAGCGCCGTCGCCGAACATCCGCGGCTCGGCCCGGTGCGCAATCCGTGGAACACCGAGCGCACTGCGGGCGCCTCGTCGTCCGGCTCCGCCGCGTTCGTCGCGGCCGGCGTGGTGCCGATCGCGCACGCCAACGACGGCGGCGGATCGATCCGGATTCCGGCGTCGTGCAACGGCCTGGTGGGCTTGAAACCGTCCCGTGGCCGCCTACCCCTCGACGCGGACATGCGGGCGATGCCGATTCGCATCGTCGCGAACGGCGTGGTGACCCGTTCGGTGCGCGACACGGCCGCGTTCTACCGCGAGGCCGAAAGAGTCTGGCGCAACCCGAAACTCCCCCCGATCGGCGACGTGACGCGACCCGGCGGGGACCGCTTGCGCGTTGCGGTCTTCACCAGGTCGGTGAGGCGGGAGTGCGGCCAGGAGGTACGCGACCACACGCTGGCGACGGCCAGGCTGCTCGAGGGGCTGGGGCACCGCGTGGAGTACCTGGACGGACCACCCGTGCCGCAGTCCTTCATCGACGACTTCCTGCTGTACTGGGCGTTGTTGGCATTCTCGCTGGTCCGTGGCGGCAAGCGCCGGTTCGGTGAGTCGTTCGACCGAGGCAAGCTGGACAATCTGTCCCTCGGTCTGGAGGCGTTCGCGAGCCGGAATCTGCACCGGATCCCGCCGGCGATCCTCCGGCTGTCCACCCTGCGCCGCCGGACGTCGAAGTCGTTGCGCGACTACGACTTACTGCTGATGCCGACGCTCGCCGACCCGCCGCCGCCGATCGGCCACCTCGACCCGACCGCCGACTACGAGCAGATCGTGGATCGACTGATCGACTGGGTTGCCTTCACCCCCCTGCAGAACGTGACCGGCGAGCCCGCCATCAGCCTGCCGTTGGCCGAGTCCGCCGACGGTCTCCCGATCGGCATGATGTTCAGCGCCCGGTTGGGACTGGACGCCACCTTGCTCGAACTCGCCTACGAACTCGAGCAAGCCCGTCCGTTCCGGGTCCTCCAGCAGGTCGATGGCACGCAGGCCATGCTCCAGTCGGAGTGAGACGCAGGGACTGCCGTTCATACCGCGTCATTCCGGTGGACTGTGCCGTCGGTCGTGGAGTCCAGGGGCTAACCGAGGGCCGCGAGCAAGCGTCGGAACTGTCGGCGGTCCTGGTCGCCGAGCGGGGCCAGCACCTTCCGTTCCGCCTCCTGCACACCGGCGACGGTCCGGGCCAACAGCGCCGTGCCGTCACGGGTCAGCGCCGCCGGCAGTGACCGGCCGGCCGAGACGGTCGCGGGGCGGTCCACCAAGCCGCGATCTTGGAGTCCGCGCACGACCATGTTCATCGCCTGTGGCGAAACGCCGACGTCGCGTGCCAATTCGGCGTTGGACCGGCCGGGCGAGTGCGACAGGATCCGCATGCAGATGTACTGGGGGAACGTGAGGCCCAACGGTTCGAGCACGGTGGCCGTCACCTCTGATCGCAGCGCAGCCGCCACCCGACTCAGGAGATAGCCCAACGGTTGGCCCTCGTGGTCAATCATGTCAATCATCTTGACACATATCAACCAGGTTGATATACCGGAAGGCATGACTCGACCCACAGATGAGATGTTCGATTCCGCCTACCGCGGCGAGGCCGCAGAGATGGGGGCGGGGAACCGGCCGCCGTGGAGCATCGGGGAGCCGCAGCCCGAGATCGCCGCGCTCATCGACGCGGGGAAGTTCCACGGTGACGTGCTCGACGCCGGTTGCGGCGAGGCGGCGACGGCGCTGGCGCTCGCCGAGCGGGGGTTCACCACCGTGGGTCTCGACCAGTCGCCCACCGCGATCACGCTCGCCCGGCAGGAGGCGGCCAGGCGCGGACTCACCTCGGCCACCTTCGACGTCGCCGACATCAGCTCGTTCACCGGCTATGACGGCAGGTTCGGAACCATCGTCGACTCAACGCTCTTCCACTCGATGCCCGTCGAACTGCGCGACGGCTACCAGCAGTCGATCGTCCGTGCCGCCGCGCCCGGTGCCTCGTACTTCGTGCTGGTCTTCGACCGCGCCGGCATGCCCGTCGACGGCCCGGCCAACCCCGTCACCGAGCAGGAACTGCGGGACGTCGTCGGCAAGTACTGGGTCATCGACGACGTTCGTCCCGCCCGCATCCACGCCAACGTGCCCGAGAACTTCCTCGAGGGCTTCGGAGGCTTCGCCGGTGCGGACATCCGAGACGAAGCCAAGGGCCGCAAGTCGCTCGGGGCGTGGCTGCTCTCCGCGCACCTGAGCTGACTTCACCACCCGTGCGCATCCCCGGTCCAGTCATTTGGCAGGATTGGGGGCGCCGTCCATCTCGACGCCCGGGCGGCCGACCCGAAGGAGTCCGATGGCTGAGACGGTCCTAGCCGACCCGGTCGGCCAGCCCGGTTACTTGCGCGTGCTGCTCAAGCTCGGTGGCGAGATGTTCGGCGGCGGTCAGGTCGGCCTCGACCCCGACGTGGTGGCGCTGGTCGCCCGGCAGGTCGCCGAGGTGGTGCGCGACGGCGTGCAGGTCGCGGTCGTCATCGGCGGCGGCAACTTCTTCCGCGGAGCGCAACTTCAGGTCCGGGGGATGGAGCGCAGCCGGTCCGATTACATGGGCATGCTCGGAACCGTCATGAACAGCCTTGCGCTGCAAGACTTCCTAGAGAAGGAAGGCATCGACACCCGCGTGCAGACCGCCATCACGATGGGTCAGGTGGCCGAACCGTACATCCCGGGCCGGGCGCGCCGGCACCTCGAGAAGGGCCGCGTCGTCATCTTCGGGGCAGGCATGGGTCTGCCCTACTTCTCCACCGACACCACTGCCGCACAGCGTGCGCTGGAGATCGGCGCCGAGGTGGTGCTGATGGCCAAGGCCGTCGACGGCATCTTTACCGACGATCCGAGGAAGAACCCGGACGCCGAGTTGCTCACCGAGATCACCCACCGCGAGGTCATCGATCGGGGGCTTCAGGTCGCCGATGCGACCGCATTCAGTCTCTGCATGGACAACAAGATGCCGATCCTGGTGTTCAACCTCCTCATCGACGGCAACATCGCACGAGCGGTGGCAGGTGAGAGGATTGGAACCCTGGTCACCACCTGAGGGATCGACGACCGGGCAGTGCCAGCGACGGGAGAAAGCCACATGATCGACGAAACCTTGTTCGATGCCGAGGAGAAGATGGAGAAGGCCGTCTCGGTGGCGCGCGAGGATCTGTCGTCCATTCGCACCGGTCGAGCGAACCCCGGCATGTTCAACAGGATCAAGGTCGAGTACTACGGGGCGCTCACTCCGATCACGCAGCTCTCCAGCATCAACGTTCCCGAGGCCCGCCTCGTCGTGATCAAGCCGTATGAGGCCAATCAGCTGCGCAGCATCGAAGACGCCATCCGCAATTCGGACCTCGGTGTCAATCCGGGCAACGACGGCAACGTCATTCGGATCTCCATCCCGCAGTTGACCGAAGAGCGCCGCCGGGACCTGGTCAAGCAGGCCAAGTCCAAGGGGGAGGACGCCAAGGTCACGGTGCGCAACATCCGGCGCAAGGCGATGGAGGAACTGGCGCGCATCAAGAAGGACGGCGAGGCCGGCGAGGACGAGGTCGGCCGGGCGGAGAAGGACCTCGACAAGAGCACGCAGACCTACACCGGCCAGATCGACGAACTGGTCAAGCACAAAGAAGGCGAGCTGCTGGAGGTCTAGGTCACCGGAGACCCGACCTTCAGCAACAGCACGGTGGCAGACACCGACACGGTTTCAGGCGACGGAGCCGAGGCGTCCGGCGCCAAGAAGACGTCCCGGGCCGGACGGAATCTGCCCGCGGCCATCGCCGTGGGGGCGACCCTCGGGTTCGGCGTCATCGCCATCCTGGTGTGGGCGCCGCTCGGATGGGTACCGGTGGTGGCGGTGGCCATGGCCGTCGCGACCCACGAGGTCGTCCGTCGCCTGCGCACCGCGGGTTACTCGATTCCGGTCATCCCGCTCCTCGTCGGTGGGCAGGCCATCGTCTGGTTGACGTGGCCGTTCGGCACCACGGGAGCGTTTGGCGCGTTCGGCGCCACCGTCGTCGTGTGCATGATCTGGCGGTTGCTCTCGGGTGGCCTGACGAGGGCGCCGGTCAACTATCTGCGCGACGTCACGGCGACCGTCTTCCTGGCCGCCTGGATACCGCTCTTCGGCGCGTTCGGCGTGCTGCTGGTGTATCCCGAGGACGGCCGCTGGCGCGTCCTGTGCCTGATGCTCGGCGTGGTGTTCTCCGACATCGGCGGCTACGCCGCGGGCGTGTTGTTCGGCAAGCATCCGATGGTGCCCGCGATCAGCCCGAAGAAGTCGTGGGAGGGTTTCACGGGTTCGTTGCTCTTCGGCACCGCGGCCTCGGTGCTTGCGGTGACCTTCCTGCTGGACAAGCCGCCGTGGGTCGGGATTCCGCTCGGCCTCATGCTGGTCATCACCGGAACGCTGGGCGACCTGATCGAATCTCAGGTCAAACGCGATCTGGGCATCAAGGACATGGGCACGCTGCTACCCGGTCACGGAGGGCTGATGGATCGCCTCGACTCGGTGCTGCCCTCGGCCGTCGCCACCTGGGTCGTCCTGACGCTCCTCGCCTGAGCCCCGCGGCGCAGCGCCCGGCGTCCCAGCCTTCTCGGCCCCGGCCCGCCCGGAGGCGTTCAACCAGCAGGCCAGCGCGCCCAGCACCAGACCGATACCGGTGCCGATGTCGACGCGCTGATGGAGCATCAGCCACGACAAGCCGCCAGCGACGGCCGGGATCAGGCAGAACAGCATCGACACCGCGGCCGCACCGTGCAGGTTGATCGCCCGGACGTACAGCGACACCCCCAGCGTCGCGTTCAACAGCACCACGGCGGCCACCGCGAACGCCGCCTTCACCGGATCGTGGACGGCGAAGTGGGTGGTGAGCGCGAAGACCACGGCCGGGACGAACGCCACGCCGTTCTGGATGGCGGTCGAGGCGCGGAAGTCGACGTCGGCGCAGAATCGCTGCTGGTACACGCCGCCCGACGCCAGACCGATCAGCGCCACCAGGAGAAGGAGCACCGCGGGGTCGACGCCGCCCTCCGCGATCAATCGGCTCGCGCACGCCGCGAGGACGGCGGCGACGCCGACGACGAGCGCGAGGACCCGCCGCACGTTCAGCCGGTCGCGCAGGAACGTGGCGGCCAGCAGTGCGGTCGCCACCGGATTCATGGCGACGACGACGGCGCACAGGACCGCGGGCGCTCCGTGCTCGACGGCCAGGTAGAGCGCGCAGAACTGGACGACCTGCATCAGCAGACCGGTGACGGCGACGTGGCCGAACTTGCGCCGCGCCGGCCACTGCACCTTGGCCATCGTGGCCCACCCGCCCAGGACGATGGCCGCGAGACCGAACCGAAACACCAGCAGCGCCATCGGCGAGATCTCGATGACGGCCAGGTTGCCGATCGGATAGCCGAGCGCGTAAAAGAAGGTCACGGCCGACGCCGTCCTCAACGGCATGCGGGTTGGGGTCATCCTCCCATGGTGGACGCGTGCAACGACATCGTCCAACGATTATCGGCGATCGCGATCGATCGTCAATACTGATCAATCATCTGTCTCTACGCCGCTGGCTGCCCATCCGAGCACGATCTTTGATCGTTCTTACTGATCGGAGTACTTTGGGCGCTGTGAACCAGGTGCTGGACATCGCGCCGCTGCGGAGCCTCGTGGCCGTCGCCGACTGTGGCGGATTTCACCGCGCCGCCACGGTCCTGCACCTCACCCAGTCGGCGGTCAGCCAGCAGGTGCGCCGCGTCGAGGCGGTCGTCGGCGGTCCGGTGGTCGAGCGCTCCGGCCGGGGCGTCGCCTTCACCGAACTGGGCCACCGGGTGCTCGCGCACGCACGGATCATCCTCGCCGCGCACGACGCCGCGCTGACCGACCTCGGCGCCGCCGGGGAGCAGGTGCTGCTGATCGGTGCCACCGAACACGGCGCCGACGTGATACTGCCCGGCCTGACGAGCGCGCTCGGGGCGCGGCTGCCCGAGTGGCGACTGCGCTTCCGGCTCGACCGCAACGTCACGCTGGCCGACGCCATCGAACACGGCGTCGTCGACCTTGCGGTGATGCTCGACGGTTCCGGCCTGGACCCGGCCAATGCGTCGGGAATGGTGGCGCTGAAGTGGGTCGCGGCGCGCAACGTCAAGCTGCTCCCCGACGAACCGCTGCCGATCGTCACGTTCTCCGAACCGTGCACGCTGCGGGAACCCACGTTCGCCGCACTCGACCGCGTCGGCGTGCCGCATCGCATCGCCGTCGAGACGTCCGACCTGTCCGGCCTGTTCGCCGCCGTCCGGTCCGGACTCGGCGTCGCCCTCCTGCCCATGATCGGCCGGCTGCCCGACGGCCTGTCCCTGGCGGAGGGACTGCCGCCGGCGAACCGCGCGTCGGTCTTCGTCCGGGGCCGTTCCGGTGTCGATCCCGGTGCCCTGGCCACCGTTGAGCAGGCGGTCCGCGACGTCTTGAGTGAAGAGGCCTGATAATGACAGCGACCATGAAACTGCCCCTGGTGTTCGACCCCCCGCGACGGGCCAAGCCGCCGCGACACTTCGCCGACCTCGACGACGAGGCCTGCCGCGCGGCCGTCGCGGAGCTGGGGCTGCCGGCGTTCCGCGGTAAGCAATTGGCCAACCAGTACTACGGCAGGCTGATCGCCGATCCGCACCAGATGACGGACGTGCCCGCCGCCCTGCGCGACCAGGTCGCCGACGCGCTGTTCCCGCCGTTGCTCGACGTGGCTCGGTCGGTCGAATGCGACAACGCCGATACCAGGAAGACGCTGTGGCGTGCGGTGGACGGCACCACCTTCGAGTCGGTGCTCATGCGCTACCCGCAACGCAACACGGTGTGCATCTCGTCGCAGGCGGGCTGCGGCATGGCATGCCCCTTCTGCGCCACCGGCCAAGGCGGCCTCACCAGGAACCTGTCCACCGCCGAGATCCTCGAGCAGGTTCGGGCCGCCGCGTCCACCATGCGCGCGGAGCACGACAGTCGGCTCACCAACATCGTCTTCATGGGCATGGGTGAACCGCTGGCGAACTACAACCGCGTGCTCGCCGCCGTGCGCCGCATCATCGCGCCCCCGCCGCATGGCTTCGGCATCTCGGCGCGGTCCGTCACGGTGTCGACCGTCGGGCTGGCGCCCGCGATCCGCAAGCTTGCCGACGAGCGTCTCGGGGTGACGTTGGCGTTGTCACTGCATGCTCCCGACGACGAGCTCAGGGACACGCTGGTGCCGGTGAACAACCGATGGAACGTCGGCGAGGCACTCGACGCCGCACGGTATTATGCCGACGTCACCGGCCGCCGGGTGTCCATCGAGTACGCACTGATCCGGGACGTCAACGATCAACCGTGGCGTGCCGACCTGCTCGGCAAGAAACTGCACGGCGCACTCGGTCCGCTGGTGCACGTCAACGTCATTCCGTTGAATCCCACGCCGGGCAGCAAGTGGGACGCGAGTCCCAAGGTCGCCGAACGCGAGTTCGTCAGGCGGGTGCAGGGACGGGGTGTGTCCTGCACGGTCCGCGACACCCGCGGTCGGGAAATCGCCGCCGCCTGCGGGCAACTCGCCGCCGAGGGCTGAGTCGGGTCCTCAGAGGACGAGCGACAAGATGAGGACCGCGCCCAAACCGATGACGCTGACGAGCGTCATCACGGAGGTGTTGATGCGAACTGCCTGGCTCATCGTCATTCCGAAGGATTCCTTCACCAACCAGAAACCTGCGTGGTTGACGTAGTTCAGTCCCATCGAGCCGGCGCCGATGGCCACCACCACCAGAGCGACGTACCACGGGCCGTCGGCCGTGACGAGCGGTGCGATGATGCCCGTGGAGGAGACGATGCCAACCGTCGCCGAGCCAGTCGAGGCCGAGAGCAGCAGGGCCAGCAACCAGGCCAGGATGATCGTGCCGATGTGCAGATGGGATGCGGCCGCGGCGACGGCGTCTCCGATGCCGCTGTTCTCGAGGACGCCATTGAAGGCGCCGCCGCCGCCGATGATCATCAGAATCCCGACGATCGGCTTGAGGCTGTCGGAAACGGACTGACGTATCTCCTCGCCCTTGCGCCCTTGACGGAAGGCGATGAAGAACAGTGCGAACAGGAAGCCGAGCAGCATCGCCACCACCGGCGTGCCGACGAGCGTGGCGACCTCGAGCACGGGATCGTCCTTGCCGCAGACGATCTCCGCGACGGTGCGGAACAGCATCAGGATCACGGGCACACCGATGGCGCAGAGCGCTGTGGTGGTCGGCACCCGAGTTCGACCCGACCCACCGGCATCGGCCCCTACGGGCGCTCCGCCACCGGCCACGGAGGCCGACCGCGCCGTGACGGGATGGGTGAATTGCGCGACGATCTCCGCATCGGGTTCGAGGGTCACCCGAGAGGACATGAATCGCGCGAAGATTGGACCGGCGAGCAGAACGGTGGGTACCGCGCAGACGAGACCGACGACGATCGTCTTGCCCAGGTCGGCGTGCAGGCCGTCGACGGCGACGAGCGGTCCAGGGTGCGGAGGCAACATTCCGTGCAGGGTGGCCAGGGCCGCGACGGTGGGGATGACGAGGATGACGTAGGGCGAGCGGACGGCGGGTCGCTCGCGGCGCACCGCCTCCGCCACGCTGAAGACGAGCGGTAGCAGAACGATGAGACCGACCTCGAAGAACATTGGGATGCCCATGACGAAGGCAGCGACCGTCATCATCAGCGGTAGCGCACGCGTGCTCGAGCGCTCGACGATGGCCGTCGCGATCTGCTCGACCGCGCCCGAGTCGGCCATCAGCCTGCCGAGCATGGTGCCGAACGCCAGGGTCAGCCCGACGTTGCCGAGGATGCCGCCGGCGCCGTCCTGGATGCTGGACGCGATGTCGGAGGCGGACATCCCCGCGGCGATGCCGGCAGCCACCGCGACCACGACGAGCGCCACGAAGGGGTGGAACCGCATCCGCGAGTTGATGAGTGTGATGAGGACGGTGATGGAGGCCACCAGCACGACGATCAGGAACCATGCGTGACCAGACATCGATCCTCCTGGAAAAGTAACCGGCAACCGTATCCAACGGCGTTCCGGAATCGGTTCCGGAAACAGTTCGGACGAGTATGCCTCCGGTCACACCGGGCGTCAAACTCGCGACGGATGCACGTCGATCATGGCGACGACGCCGTCGACGCCTCCGGCGGCGGCCGATGCGGGATCTGCGGCCGGCCACGGCACCACCGTGTGCGGCAGCGTCGCTCCGTCCAGTCGTAACTCGGCGCCCACGACGACCACGCCGTCCACGGCGAGTCCGGCGAACCTGGCCAGCGGGACAGCCTCGTCACGGGAAGCACGCACGTCGATGAGCAGTTGATAGCCCCATTCGGCGGACCGCATGGCCGCGACCCGCAAGAGCTCACCCGCATCCGAGTCCGACGGGCAGACCGACAGGGCGAGAACGCCGAAGCGGCCGGTGCGCAAGGACTGTGCCGCCCGGTGTGGCTGGTAACCCATGTCGGCGGCGATGTCGCGAATGCGCGCTCGAGTCGCAGCACCGACCTCTTCCCGTCCGGAGAGCGCTCGGGAGGCGGTTGCCTTGCCGACACCGGCCGCCCGGGCGACGTCGGACAGCGACACCCGTTTCACCATGACCGTCACCCCCTCACCGAACGACGGCGATGCTCGCGGTCACGTCGACGACCCGATCCAGTGATACGGCTCACCGCCGACACAGAGACGTTCGGTGACGTGGTGCCAAACGAGGTCGCGGGGATTTCCGATGTGCTCACCGACGGGATGCCGTCGTGCCGCCGGCAGAAGCGGCCGCCTCGCCGTCGGGGCCTAGCGGGTCCACCCGCGGTGGCGCAGCCACCAATCGCGGAACACGATGCCCAAGATCCCCAGGGCGAACACGATGAGGAAGATGTCCTCGACGTGACCCACGTGATTGCCACGCAGCATGCACAGAATGAAGATGGCCGACAGAATGCCGCCGATCTGGATCGCGCGGTGATTCTGCTTGGACCAACCCCATCGCGCCGACGGCACGTCTTCGACGTCGACGCCGGTGTGTCGTTCGACCTCGGTGTTCGCCACGGCTGCTCCTCACGGGACTGGTCAACTGCGCCCATTCTGACATACGACGGCGCGTCGTAATGGGTCTGGCATGCTGCGCCGCGGAACTTCCCGGGGCAGGCGGGTCTTAACGGACGGCCTCATACCGGCGCAGCGCCTCGGCCCGTTCTGCGGCGTGGTCGACCATCGGTTCCGGATAGTCCTCGCCACCGTACTCGGGAACCCAGCGCTTGACGTACGTGCCGTCGGGATCGAACTTCGCCCCCTGGGTGGTTGGATTGAACACCCGGAAGTACGGTGCCGCATCGGTGCCGCAGCCGGCCGCCCACTGCCACCCGTGCTGGTTGCTCGCCATGTCGCCGTCGGTCAGCTGCTCGAGGAACCACCGTGCCCCCCACTGCCACGGCAGGTGCAGGTCCTTGACGAGGAAGGACGCGGTGATCATCCGGACCCGGTTGTGCATGTAACCCGACTCGGCGAGCTGTCGCATGCCCGCGTCCACGATCGGGAAGCCCGTCTTGCCCGCCTTCCACGCGTCGAACCGCTTCTGCGCGTCGGCGTCCTCGTCGACCTCGATGCGATCGAAGTTCTTGTTCCAGTTCCACCACACGCTGTCCGGCCAGGCGTGCACCACCGACGCGTAGAAGTCGCGGAACGCCAACTCCCGCAGGTAGGCGAACGCACCCTTGCCGCTGGCGAGGTCGGCGACCATGGTGCGGGGATGGATGGTGCCGAACTTCAGGTGCGCCGACATCCGGCTGGTGCCGTCGTGGTCGGGACGGTTGCGGTCCGCGTCGTAGTCGGCGATGTCCGAGGAGAGAAACGACTTCCAGCCCGTCATGGCCGCCGACTCGCCGGCGGGATGGTCGAGGTGCGCGTCGCCTGCGGGAATGTCGACGCCGCCGCCGACGTCGGACGGGTCGATCCAGTTGGCCGACGTGGCGCTCGAGCGGGCCGGGGCGCGCCAGCCGTGCTGCCGCCACGCCGAGAAGAAGGGCGTGAAAACCTTGTAGGGCGTGCCGTCGTCCTTGGTGACCCGGCCGGGGGTGACGAGATACGGTGAGCCGGACTCTTCCAGTGGCACCTCGCCCAGTGCCTCGCGGACCGCGGCGTCCCGGCGTGCGCCGAACGGGAGGATCTCGGCCGAGACGTGTACCGATGTCGCCGCGATCTCCTTGACCAGAGCCGGGATCCGGGTCTCCGCCCGGCCCTCGGTGACCAGCAGTCGGCCGTCGAGCCCGTCGCGAAGCTCCCGCAGCGCGTCATACAGGTACTGCAGCCGCCGTGGCCCCGACGTCGCCTTCAGGCGGGGATCGAGGACGTAGCACGCCAGGACGTCCCGGCCGTCCTTGGCGGCGTCGAGCAGAGCGGGCAGATCACGTATGCGCAGGTCGCGACGGAACCACAGCAGCGAGGTCATGTCCTGATCTTGCCCTCTCCGTCCGACGGGAAAACCAGTCGTTGCGAATGTGGTCCGCAGCGCTGCGAGAATCCCACCATGACACCGACCACGGACGACTATCCACGCGACATGGTGGGATACGGCCCGCATCCACCGAACCCGCGCTGGCCGGGTGGCGCCAACGTCGCCGTGCAGTTCGTCCTCAACTACGAGGAGGGCGGCGAGAACAACGTTCTCCACGGTGACGAGAGCTCGGAGACCTTTCTCTCCGAAGTCATTGGTGCGCAGCCGTATCCGAACCGGCACATGAGCATCGAGTCGCTCTACGAATACGGATCCCGAGCCGGGCTGTGGCGGGTGCTGCGGCTCTTCGACCGCTACGGGCTCCCGCTGACGATCTTCGGCGTGGCGACGGCATTGGCGCGCAATCCGCAGGCGCTCAACGCCTTCCGCTCGCGTGGTGACGAGATCGCATGCCACGGTCTGCGGTGGCGCAGCTACCAGCTCGTCGACGTCGACACCGAGCGCGCCGAGCTGGCACGCGCGGTCCACGTGATGACCGAACTCACCGGCGAGCCTCCCCTCGGCTGGTACACCGGCAGGGACTCGCCGCAGACCCGCGATCTGGTCGTCGAGCACGGCGGATTCCTCTACGACTCCGATTCCTACGCCGACGACCTGCCCTACTGGACCCGCGTCGGCGGCACGGACCACCTCGTCGTGCCGTACACGCTCGACACCAACGACATGAAGTACGTCTCGACGAGCGGATTCCCCAGCGGAGCCGACTTCTTCACCTACCTGGTCGACGCCTTCGACGTGCTCTACGCCGAAGGCGCGGCAGGGTCACCGAAGATGCTGTCGATCGGCCTGCACTGCCGCCTGGTGGGTCGGCCCGCGCGCATCGCGGCGCTGACGCGGTTCCTCGACCACGTCCGGTCCCACGACGCGGTGTGGATCACGCGAAGGGTCGACATCGCACGGCACTGGGTGGAGAACTTCCCGCCGCCGGCACGAGCCGCCGACCGATAGCCGGGGTTACGCGTCGTCGAACCGGAAGACCGCCAATCGACCTGCCAGGGACTCGAATTCGTCGGGTGTGCCGTCGACGACCAGGCCGCTGCGCTTGGCGAAGCCGACGCCGACCGGTACCTTCACGGCGAATGCGCGCAGCACCGGCCTCGACTCCGCGGGGGACAGCTCGACGATCCTGACCCGCCGTGACCGGCGACCGCGCGTCAGCGTGCCCAGGCCGGCGGCGCGGGCGTTGGCCGCCCAGTCCGCGCCGGGATAGCCGGCGACCGTGTAGAGGCCACCGTCGTGTTCGAACGGCGTCATGGGCGTACTTCGTGGCCGGCCGGACCTACGGCCGGGCACCGTCAGGACCATCGACGGTCCTGCGGGGACGCCGAGGCGCTGCACGGCGATCACCACCTTGTTCATCGCCTTGAGGTACCGCGGCGGTCGGATGTTCGGCACGAGTCGTCCCCCCTGCTAGTCGGTGAACGATCGGCGGCGCTCGGACACCCACTGCGCGAACGGTGTCGCAGGGCGGTCGAGGACCTTCTCGACGTCATGGGTGACCAGGGCCGGGCGGTCGACCGTCTCGGCCAGCAACGCCACATAGGCGTCGGCGAAGTCGCTGGAGAACCCGAGGCCGAGGAAGCGCTGCCGCACCGCATCCGGTGAGGCCTCCCGGTATCTCAGATCGCGGCGCAGTACGGTGCCGATGACCTCCACCAGTTCGGCATTGGTGTGTGCCCGAGGACCCGTCAGCGGGATCCGGCTCCCCACCAGATCGTCGCTCAGCAGTGCGCGGGCGGCCACGGCGGCGACGTCACCGTCGGCGATGGGCGCGGTCGACGCCATGGCATACGGCCCGCTCACCACATCGCCGGCACGAATCTGTGGCGCCCACATTGCTGCGAAGTTCGACGCGAAGACGCTGGGGCGCAAGCTGACCCACTCCAGGCCGGAGTCGACGGCGAGCTGCTCGACCTCGCGGTTGCGGTCACCGCGGAATCGCGACGGTTGTCGGCACACGTCGTCGTCGGCATTGATCGCCGACAGGGCGACGAGTCGCGTGACGCCGGCGTCGCGGGCGGCGGCAATCGTCGCCTCGAGGTGACCGACGAGTGCGCGCGAGTTCATGAACATCGCATCCGCCCCCGGCAACGCGTCGAACACGGAACCACACGCCACGACGCCGGGCGGGACGTGGTGCAGGGGCTGCCTGGTGACGGCCCGGACCTCGATGCCGGCCTTGGCGAGTTCGGCGACGAGCGGGGTACCGACGTTTCCGGTGGCTCCGGTCACGACGACGGTGTTGAGTGCGACCACGATGTGCTCCTTGACGAGGTGATGTGCCTACGAGAACAAGGACGGGTCGGGGCGGCGAAAGGTTACCGGCACTCCGGTTCGGCGCAGCTGTAACTTTTCCGGACGCTGGTTCGTCCTAGAGGTATGACGACTCCGCCTCCCGGCGACGGTGACATCACCGCCGCGTGGCGTGATCACCGGCCGTACCTGGTGAATCTCGCGTACCAGATACTCGGAGACGTCGGGGAGGCGGAGGACGTGGCCCAGGAGGCCTTCCTGCGGTTGGCGTGCCGGGACCTCGCCGTCATCCACGACGTGCGGGGCTGGCTGACCGTCGTGGCGGGTCGGCTATGCCTCGACCACGTGCGATCTGCGCGCGTCCGGCACGAGACGAAGATGGCACCCGAGTGGGAAACGGCTCTCGTCGAGGTCGACGTGGCGAGTGATCCCGCGGATCGCGTGACCCTCGACGAGGAGGTCGGCACGGCCCTCCTCGAGGTGCTGCGGCACCTGACGCCGGGGGAGCGGGTGGCGTTCGTCCTGCACGACCTGTTTGCGGTGCCGTTCGACGAGATCGCCGAAACGGTCGGCCGGCCGGCTGGCACGTGCCGGCAATTGGCGCGACGGGCCCGCGGCAGGTTCGCCGCCGCGGCGCCCCGCCGGGTCGATGTCGACGGCGCCGAACACCGGCGCGTCACCGAGGCCTTCATCACCGCATGCGCCAACGGTGACCTACGGGCGTTGACGTCGGTGCTGGACCCGACGGTGTGGGGGGTGGGTACGGTGCTGGCCGAACCCGCCCCGCCGCCTCAGGTCAACCACGGACCCGAGGACGTGGCGGTCAACCTGCTGCGGTACCTCGGCCCACCGGCGACGCTGGTGTCGGGACCACCCGGTGAACCCGTGCTGCTGGCGTTCGACCACGGTCGCTTGTTCGCGGTGGTCGTGCTCACCATTCGCAATGCGCTGGTACTGAAGATCGAGGCGACCGCCGATCCGCTGGCCCGTCAGCCGTAGGTGAACGAGAACGCCTGCAACCCCTTGGTCAGGCTCACGTCGACGTGTCCGGCGCCATGGCCGTCGGCGTCGACGATCTGACGCATGTTCGGGGCTCCGCTGACCGGGATCACGGTGGTCACGCCGTCGCGGGTGACGGTCACGGCGCCCGTGCCGCCGACCACCAGGTAGACGTTGCGTGCGTGATAGTTCAGCGCGATGGTCGAGCCGTCGTCCACCGCGGTCGCACCCTGGTAGTCCAGTGCCCAGCGGCCCCGCAGTGCGAACGCATCGTCGGCAAGCCGGGACGGCAGCGTGAAGGTCGCCTCGCCCTGGTCGTAGACGCCCTGACCGCCGTAGTTCACCATCTTGCCGACGCTGAAGTACGTCTCCGGTGTGGTCTGGGTCGTGGGCGTGGTGTCGGCGTCCTCGGTGGCGGGGGGAAGGTCGACGCCTTCGTCGGCCTGCGAAAGCAGTTGCCGGATCAGACCTTCGGTGACGTCGTAGTCACCCTCGCCGAACTTCACGTGCCGGACGGTGCCCTTGGCGTCGATGAGGTACTCGGCCGGCCAATACCGGTTGCGGTAGTTGGTCCAGGTCGACAGGGTGTTGTCCATCGCGATCGGATAGTCGATCCTCAGGTCCGCGGCGCCACTGGCCACGTTGGAGACGACTTTCTCGAATCCGTACTCGGGCGAATGCACCCCGATGACCTCGAGCCCCTTGTCCTTGTATGCGTCGTACCAGCCCACCACGTGTGGGATGGCCCGCTGGCAGTTGATGCAGGAGTATGCCCAGAAGTCGACGAGGACGACCTTGCCGTGCAACGACTTCAGGTCGATCGGGGAGCCGCCGGGGGTGTTGAGCCACGTGGTGATGCCCTTGAGGTCCGGTGCGGTCCCGCAACTCTCGAGTGCGGTTCCGCCGTCGGAGCAGTTCACCAGCTGCGCGTTCTGGTCGTTGACCAGCCCACCCAGGTTGAGCTTCTGGAGTTGATCCTCGCCGCCCATCTTCTCCTGCAGGGTGCCGGTGTAGTCCGGGATGGCGCGTTGCAGCACCGCGGGCAGGTTGAACACGAGTGCCACGGCCAGCAGGATGGTGACGACGCCCGCGATGACGCGGATCTGTCGTTGTCGGCCGCGAAACGCGGCGACGCGTTCGGCGACCCGGCGCCCGGCCAGCGCGAAGAACAGCAGGGGCAGTGCGGCGCCGACAGCGAAGGCCAGCGTCAACGCCACGGTGTCGAGCCCGATGGTGCCGGTGGCCCCCGCGACCACGATCGCCGCCAACACCGGGCCCGCGCAGGGAACGTAGAGCACGCCGAGGGCAAGTCCGAGGGCGAAACCGTTTCTGCCCGAACCGAAGTGCTTCTGTGGCAGCTTCGCGAAGGGCTTCTCGAGCAATTCCTCGACCCCGGGGAAGATCAGCCCGAGACCGATGGCGACCAGTGCGACGAGCGCCACCCAGCGGACGGCGTCCTGCGGCAGGTGCAGCAGCGACAACAACGCAGAGCCGAGCAGCGTGACGACGCTGAAACTCATCACCAGCCCGGCGATGACCAGATACGGCCGCAGGCGCAGCGCCCGCGGCGCCGCGATCTCGGTCGCGACGCCGCCCCCGTCCGGGCCGCGAACGCTCTGGGTGCCGGAGAAGAAGACGACCGGCAGCACGGGCAGGATGCAGGGCGAGATGCCAGTGATCAAGCCACCGACGAAACCGATGGCGATGAGGGTGACCATGGTCAGTGACAACGCACGATGCGTCGAATCGATTCTCCGGACACGATGATCGACACCTCTCGACTGGACACCGGACGAGCATGCTGCCCTACGCGGCGGGGCGGCCCGGAGCCGGACCGCTCCGCGGCGCAGGGGTGCTCGGCTACATCGGGGGAGCGGGCGGGGGCATCAGCACGGTGTCGATCATGTACACCGTCGCGTTGGCGGTCTGCACGCCGCCGCAGACCAACCCCGCATCGTTGACCTTCAGATTGGCGCCGGAACCGGTCACGGTGACCTCGCCGCCCTCGACCGTCTTGTGCGTGCCGACGACCTGGGCGGGGCTGAGTCGGCCGGGCACGACGTGGTAGGTCAGGATGCTGGTCAGCAATGGCGCATCGGTCTTGAGCGTGTCGACGGTGGCCGGATCGATCTTCTTGAACGCGTCGTCGGTGGGGGCGAACACGGTGTACTCACCGCTGTTCAGCGTGTCGACGAGGTTGACGGCCGGGTTGAGTTGACCGGACACCGCCGCGGTCAGCGTCGTGAGCATCGGATTGTTCGAGGCCGCCACGGCGACCGGATCCATCGCCATGCCGGCGACCGAACCCGGTCCGGTCGGGACCTCCTTGGCGTAGGCCGCGCAGCTCGCGCCGACGAGGCCCGTGGCCGGGCTGGCGTTCGCGACGCCGCCCGAGGCGAGCAGCCCTGCCACTGCCATGGCGGCGATGGAGGCGCCGCCGACGGCCCTCTTCGTGGTGGAGTTCAGTGTCATCTCGGTATCACCTTTCACATTGGGGTGGTGGTCATGGACGGTGTGCCGCCGAAGGGGGGTGCGATGGCACACCGTCCATGAGTTCGGTTGCGGCCGTTGCTACTTGGCCGGCGGCATCAGGACGGTGTCGACCATGTACACGGTTGCGTTCGCGGTGTGCACGCCGCCGCAGACCAAGCCGGACTGGTCGAACTTCAAGCCTTCGCCGGCACCGGTCACGGTGACGTCGGCACCCTCGACGGTCTTGTGCGTGCCTGCGATCTGGGCGGGGCTCAGCTGTCCGGGAATGACGTGGTAGGTCAGGATGCTGGTCAGCAGCGGGGCGTCGGTCTTGAGCTTTTCCAAGGTCGCCGCGTCGATCTTGGCGAATGCATCGTCGGTCGGCGCGATCACGGTGAATTGGCCACCGTTGAGGGTGTCGACGAGATTCACCCCTGGGTTCAGCTTGCCGGAGACGGCTGCGGTCAGCGTGGTGAGGATCGGGTTGTTCGACGCGGCCGTCGCCACCGGGTCCGCAGCCATGCCGGTCACCGATCCCGGTCCCGTCGGCACCTTTTCGGCATACCCTGCGCATCCGGAGCCGACGAGGTCGGCGGCGGGTGCCGCGGCCGCGCTCGACGACGGTGCGGCGGAGGTCATCGCGGGTGCGGACGACGAGCTCGACGCCGCGTTGCTGGCGGACGTCGCACCCTCGGCGGAAGTCCCGCTCGAACATGCGGAAGCGCCAAGGACGGCGACGGCGGTAAGTCCTGCTGCCGCAATTGCCTTGCGGTGAGCTGAATTCATGACTCGATGACTCCCATGTGTCCGGGACGACGCGTCCCGCCGTCCTCGCATGGCATTCGCCGTGATGTCGAACACGGATGGTGGCAGCGCTGCCAATGTCACATTGGCGTCACAATTGCGTGGGAAGTCCCTGTGAGTAGGTCATGGTGGCGCGCGCGGGCACAATGGTTCGGTGACGTATTCCCAGCGGCTGCGCGTCCTGGTGCTCGGCAGCACGGGGTCCATCGGCACCCAGGCGCTCGACGTCATCGCCGACAACCCGGACAAATTCGAGGTGGTCGGGCTCGCCGCCGGCGGGAGCGACCCGGACCTGCTCGCACGTCAACGCGCACGGACCGGCGTCACCAACGTGGCGGTGGCCTCGGCGGAGGCCGCCGAGCGGCTCGGTGGCATCACCCATGTCGGTCCCGACGCAGCCACCCGCCTCGTCGAGAACACCGAGGCCGACGTCGTACTCAATGCCCTGGTCGGAGCGCTGGGCCTGCGCCCGACCCTGGCGGCCCTGGCTTCGGGGTCGCGGCTCGCGCTGGCCAACAAGGAGTCCCTTATCGCCGGCGGCCCCCTGGTGTTGAAGGCGGCGGCGCCCGGTCAGATCGTGCCCGTGGACTCCGAACACTCCGCGCTGGCTCAATGCCTGCGGGGCGGCGCCTCCGACGAGGTCGCCCGGCTGGTGCTCACGGCCTCGGGCGGGCCGTTTCGTGGCTGGGCCGCCGCCGACCTGGAGAACGTCACGCCCGAACAGGCCGGCGCCCATCCGACGTGGTCGATGGGCCCGATGAACACCCTCAACTCGGCGTCGCTGGTCAACAAGGGTCTCGAGCTGATCGAGACGCACCTCTTGTTCGGCATCCCCTATGACCGGATCGACGTGGTCGTGCATCCGCAGTCGATCGTGCACTCGATGGTGACCTTCGTCGACGGGTCGACGCTCGCCCAGGCCAGCCCGCCGGACATGAAGCTGCCCATCGCGATGGCCCTCGGCTGGCCGTCCCGGGTGCCGGGTGCGGCGCGTGCATGCGACTTCTCCACCGCCTCGACCTGGGGTTTCGAGCCTCTCGACGATGAAGTCTTCCCGGCCGTCGCACTGGCGCGCGAGGCGGGCACCCGCGGTGGCTGCCTGACCGCGGTGTACAACGCCGCAAACGAGGAGGCGGCGGCGGCGTTCCTCGGCGGACGGATCCGATTCCCCGCCATCGTCCGGATCGTCGGCGACGTGGTGCGCGCTGCGGACCAGTGGTCGGGAGAACCGGCTACCGTGGACGACGTACTCGAGGCGCAGGACTGGGCCAGGGACAGGGCCGCACGCGCGGTGGTAGAGGAGGTCGTACCCACCAGATGATGTTCGTACTGGGCATTGTGCTTTTCGCGCTGGCCATTCTGGTCTCGGTGGCGCTGCATGAATGCGGGCACATGTGGGTCGCGCGGGCCACCGGGATGAAGGTCCGTCGCTATTTCGTCGGATTCGGTCCCACGCTGTGGTCGACCATGCGTCCGAACAAGCTGGGCTACACCGAGTACGGCGTCAAGGCGGTGCCGCTGGGCGGGTTCTGTGACATTGCGGGCATGACGTCGGTCGAGGACCTGGCCCCCGAGGACCGCCCCCACGCCATGTACCGGCAGAAGGTCTGGAAGCGCGTCGCCGTGCTCTTCGCCGGACCTGGGATGAACTTCGTCATCGGCCTGGTGCTCCTCTACGGCATCGCGGTCACCTGGGGTCTGCCGAACCTGCATCCGCCGACCGCCGCCATCGTGGGCGAAACGGCGTGCGTCTCGCCGGAGGTCACCAAGGGAAAACTGGGTGACTGCACCGGTCCGGGGCCTGCCGCGGTGGCAGGCATCAAGCCGGGTGACACCGTGGTGAAGGTCGGAGGCACCGACGTCAAGACCTTCGACCAGATGGTCGCCGCGGTGCGCAAGCTCGACGCACCGACGCCGTTCGTGGTGCAGCGGACCGAGAACGGCCAGACCCGGGAGTTCACCACCACCATCGACGTGACGAAGACCCAGCGGTGGACCAAGGAGGGCAACGGAGCCGCGACCACCGTCGGCGCCGTCGGCATCGCCGCCGCCCAGTTCGGACCGACGCAGTACAACCCGTTGTCCGCAGTGCCCGCGACGGTCGCGTTCAGCGGCGACCTCGTCGTCGAACTCGGCAAGTCCCTGGCGAAGATCCCGACCAAGATCGGCGCGTTGTGGCACTCCATCGGCGGCGGTGAACGCGATCCCGAGACGCCGATCAGCGTCGTCGGCGCCAGCATCATCGGTGGTGACACGGTCGAAGCCGGACTGTGGGTGGCGTTCTGGTTCTTCCTGGCACAGTTGAACTTCGTGCTCGGGGCGGTGAACCTCCTGCCGCTGCTGCCCTTCGACGGCGGCCACATCGCCATTGCCGTGTACGAGAAGGTGCGCAACATGATTCGGGCGCTCCGCCGCATCGACGCCGCGGAACCCGTGAACTATCTCAAGCTGATGCCCGCCACCTACGTCGTGCTCGTCGTGGTGGGCGGCTACATGCTGTTGACCGTTACCGCCGACCTGGTCAACCCGATCAGGTTGTTCCAATGAGTTCTACCAAGAACGGGAAGAAGCATTCATGACCGTCGGTTTGGGGTTGCCGGCACCGCCGGCGCCGACCCTCGCCCCGCGCCGCAAGACGCGTCAGCTCATGGTCCGCGACGTCGGCGTCGGGAGTGACTACCCGATCGCCGTGCAGTCGATGTGCACCACCAAGACGCACGACATCAACGCGACGCTGCAGCAGATCGCCGAGTTGACCGCGTCGGGCTGCGACATCGTGCGGGTGGCCTGCCCTCGCCAGGAGGACGCCGACGCGCTGTCGGTGATCGCGAAGAAGAGCCAGATCCCCGTCATCGCCGACATTCACTTCCAGCCCAAGTACATCTTCGCCGCGATCGATGCGGGCTGTGCCGCCGTGCGCGTGAACCCCGGCAACATCAAGGAGTTCGACGGCCGGGTCAAGGAGGTTGCGCAGGCGGCCGGTGCGGCGGGCATCCCGATCCGCATCGGCGTCAACGCCGGGTCGCTGGACGCGCGGATGATGAAGAAGTACGGCAAGGCGACTCCCGAGGCGCTGGTCGAATCGGCGCTGTGGGAGGCGTCGCTGTTCGAGGAGCACGGCTTCGGTGACATCAAGATCAGTGTCAAGCACAACGATCCCGTCATCATGGTGGCCGCCTACGAGCAGCTGGCCGCGCAGTGCGACTATCCCCTGCACCTCGGCGTGACCGAAGCCGGTCCGGCCTTTCAGGGCACCATCAAGTCGGCGGTCGCCTTCGGGGCGCTGCTGAGCAAGGGCATCGGCGACACCATCCGGGTCTCGCTGTCGGCACCGCCGGTGGAGGAGATCAAGGTCGGCAACCAGATCCTCGAGTCCCTCAACCTGCGGCCGCGCGGACTGGAGATCGTCTCCTGCCCGTCCTGCGGGCGAGCCCAGGTGGACGTCTACACCCTGGCCAACGAGGTGTCGGCCGGACTGGAGGGCCTCGACGTGCCGCTGCGCGTCGCGGTCATGGGCTGCGTCGTGAACGGACCCGGCGAGGCCCGCGAGGCCGACCTCGGTGTCGCCTCCGGCAACGGCAAGGGCCAGATCTTCGTCCGCGGCGAGGTGATCAAGACGGTCCCGGAGCAGATGATCGTCGAGACGCTCATCGAAGAGGCGATGCGCATCGCCGGCGAGATCAACGAGGAACGGGGCACCGGTGATGTCAGCGGCGCACCCGTCGTGACCGTAAGCTGATCACGACACTGTGACCGGGGTCACCCGTCTGCGTCCGGGTCATAGCAGGAACGTCAGAAAGAACGTCGATGTCCGCTCCGCCGCTGTTCCGTCTCGCCGACGAGCGACGCGTGACCGTGGTGCGGGATGCCGCCATGGTGCAACGCGTCCTCGACGAGGATCCGGTGGGCTCGTGCATGGTGGCGTCCCGCGTCGCCGACCACGGCGTCGACCCGACGGCCATCGGCGGCGAGATGTGGACCCGCCGCCGCCCCAGTGACTCACTGTGCTTCGCCGGCGCGAACCTGGTTCCGCTGCGTGGCGCCGCCGGCGACCTGCACGCCTTCGCCGAGAAGGCGATGAGCACGGCCCGACGGTGTTCGTCGCTGGTCGGTCGGACCGAGTTGGTGATGCCCATGTGGCAGCGCCTCGAGGCGGTCTGGGGCCCGGCGCGTGACGTCCGGGACCACCAGCCACTGATGGCGCTGTCGGCTGCGCCCCAGTGTCCGGTCGATCCAGCGGTGCGCCCGGTCCGCATCGAGGAACTCGACGCGTATCTGGTGGCCGCGGTGGACATGTTCATCGGTGAGGTCGGGGTCGACCCCAGGATGGGCGACGGCGGGCGGGGCTACCGGCGCCGCGTCGCCGGTCTGATCACCGCCGGGCGGGCCTGGGCGCGCTTCGAACGCGGCCAGGTGGTCTTCAAGGCGGAAGTGGGTTCGCAGTCGCCCGCGGTGGGCCAGATTCAGGGCGTCTGGGTGCATCCGGACTGGCGGGGACGGGGTCTCGGGGCTGCCGGCACCGCCGCTCTGGCCGCCGCGGTCGTTCGCAGCGGACGCATCGCGAGCCTGTACGTCAACGGGTACAACACGGTCGCGCGGGCGACCTATGCGCGGATCGGGTTCTCACAGGTGGGCACGTTCGCCACCGTGCTGCTCGACTGATCCACCCGATTCCGCCGTCGTCACGACCGGCCCGTCAAATAACGATTCGATCGCGGTGCGCCTCCGCGGGTTGAGTGGCTCCGACTTCTAACATCGGCCTCAATGGCATCACGAACCTCATCCGTATCACGGGTCACTGGTCTGCTGGCGGTCCTCGCCGTGGTGGCGTCGGTCGGCGGCCTCAGCGCGTGCACCCCCAAGCCCCACGGCCCCGAATTGGTGGCGACGGCGTTCTTCACCGCGCTCGCCAAGGGAGACACCACCGCCGCCGCCGACCTCAGCGACAAGCCCACGGTCGCGCGCGCCGCCCTCAATGCGGCGTGGGCCGGTCTGCAGGCGACCAAGCTCGACGCACAGATCCTCGGCTCGAAGTACGCCGAGGACACCGGCAGCATCGCCTACCGGTACACCTGGCACCTTCCCAAGAAGCGGACCTGGACCTACGACGGACAGCTCAACATGCTCCGCGACGAGGGACGCTGGAAAGTCCGTTGGAGCGCAACGGGTTTGCACCCGGATCTCGGTGAGAACCAGACATTCGCCCTGCGCGCCGACGCGCCGCCCAGGGCGTCGGTGAACGAACGCGGCGGCAGCGACGTGCTGCGTCCCGGCTTCCTGTACCACTACGCACTCGATGCGAAGGCCGCGGGCGAGGATCTGATGCCGACTGCCACCGCCGTCGCCGATGCGCTGCGCCCCTTCGACCCCACCATGGATGCGCAGCGGCTCGCCGAGACGGCCAGTTCGTCGGCGCAGCCGCTCGACCTCATCACGCTGCGGCAGTCCGACCGGGACGCCGTGGCCCCCGCGATCGGCAACCGCCCCGGGGTCGTCATCACCCCGCACGCCGAACTGTTGCCCACCGACGACCGCTTCGCGCCGGACATCATCAACCAGGTCAAGAAATCGGTCGTCGACGAGCTCGACGGCCAGGCGGGCTGGCGGGTGGTCAGCGTCAACCAGAACGGCGCCGACGTGGACGTGCTCGAGGAGTCGCCCGGCGCGCCGGCGCCGTCGGTCACCATCAGCCTCGACCGCTCCGTGCAGGACGCCGCCCAGGATGCGGTCGACATGGTCGGCAAGAAGGCGATGATCGTGGCGATCAAGCCGTCGACCGGGGAAATCTTGGCCGTCGCGCAGAATGCCGCCGCCGACGCGGACGGACCGGCCGCGACCACGGGTCTCTACCCGCCGGGTTCGACCTTCAAGATCATCACGGCGGGTGCGGCGATCGACCGCGACATGGCCACGCCCAACACGCTTCTCGGCTGCCCAGGGCACATCGACATCGGTCAGCGCACGATCCCCAACTACGGCGGATTCGACCTCGGGACGGTGCCGATGTCGCGGGCCTTCGCCAACTCGTGCAACACGACGTTCGCCGAACTGGCCAGCCGGATGCCCCCGCGGGGCCTGACGACGGCCGCCGCGCAGTACGGCATCGGGACCGACTACGTCGTCGACGGCATTCCGACGGTGACCGGATCCGTACCGCCGACCGTGAACCTCACGGAGCGCACGGAGGACGGCTTCGGCCAGGGCAAGGTGCTGGTCAGTCCGTTCGGGATGGCGCTGGCCGCCGCCACCGTCGCCGCGGGCAAGACCCCGGTGCCGCAGCTGATCGAAGGCAGGCACACGGAGGTCGCCGCCGGTGACATTCCCGCCATCACGCCGAAGATGATCGACGGTTTGCGCCCAATGATGCAGCTGGTGGTGACCAACGGCACGGCCAAGGACCTCAACGGGTCCGGCGACGTCCGCGGCAAGACGGGCGAGGCCGAATTCGAGGGCGGGTCGCACGCCTGGTTCGCCGGTTACCGCGGTGACCTCGCGTTCGCGGCACTGATCGTGGGCGGCGGCAGCTCGGAGTACGCCGTGCGCATGTGCAAGGACATGCTGAACGGACTGCCACCCGACTACCTGGCGTGAGTAGCCTGGTGGGGAAGGGACGGCAGCTGTGACGACAATCAAGACCGGCACCAATTCGGGTGTTCCCGCCGACGTGGGCGGCGAGCCCACGGTCCTGCGCATCTCCGACGCGGACCGCAACGGCACGTTGCGCCGCCTGCACAATGCAGTGGCGCTGGGGCTGATCGACATCGACGAGTTCGAGGAGCGTTCGGCCGCCGTGTCACAGGCCCGACTGCACTCCGAACTCGCGGCGCTGGTGGAAGACCTGCCCGGTCCGGGTGCCATCGTCACGACCGCGACCGACCGGGTGGAATTGCGCGGTGTGCTCGGTTCGCTGAAACGCCAGGGCGAGTGGATCGTGCCGACCCGTCTGTCGCTGGTCCGGCGGATGGGCTCGGTGGACCTCGACCTGACGCGGGCACGGTTCGCCGGACCCATCGTCGTCATCGAACTCGACATGAAGTTCGGATCGGTGGACATCCGGCTGCCCGACGGCGCCAGCGCATCGATCGACGACGTCGAGGTGGTCGTCGGCAGCGCCCGCGACCACCGCAGGAACGCGCCGGCCGAGGGCACCCCGCACGTCATCCTCACCGGGCGCAGCGTGTGCGGCTCCGTCGACATTCGCGGACCGCGGAAGTCGTTGTTCGGCCGCGGCTGACCGCGGCCGCCGAGGTCCACGGCCGTTCCGCGCGAGCAGCCGTTACGCTGGACATATGCCCGTTCGCACCGAACTTCGCCCCGGCGAGCTGTCCCCGACGCTGCCGGTGCCCAAGTCGATACCGCGCCCCGAATACGCATGGAAGTCCACCGTGCGCGAAGGCGCCGAGCCGTGGGTGCAGACGCCCGAGGTGATCGAGAAGATGCGGGTCGCGGGACGCATCGCCGCCAACGCCCTTGCCGCCGCCGGAAGCGCCGTCGCGCCGGGTGTCACCACCGACGAACTCGACAGGATCGCCCACGACTACATGGTCGATCACGGTGCCTACCCGTCGACGCTGGGGTACAAGGGTTTTCCGAAATCCTGCTGCACGTCGCTCAACGAGATCATCTGCCACGGCATCCCGGACTCGACCGTCGTCCAGAACGGCGACATCGTGAACATCGACGTCACCGCCTACATCGACGGCGTGCACGGGGACACCAACGCCACGTTCCTGGCCGGTGACGTCGCCGAGGAACACCGGCTGCTGGTCGAGCGCACCCACGAGGCGACGATGCGCGCGATCAAGGCGGTCAAGCCGGGCCGTGCCCTGTCGGTCGTCGGCCGCGTCATCGAGGCGTACGCACACCGCTTCGGCTACAACGTCGTTCGTGACTTCACCGGTCACGGCATCGGCACGACGTTTCACAACGGCCTGGTGGTGCTGCACTACGATCAGCCCGCCGTCGACACGGTGCTCGAACCGGGCATGACCTTCACCATCGAGCCGATGATCAACCTCGGGGCGCTGGACTACGAGATCTGGGACGACGGCTGGACCGTCGCCACCACGGACAAGAAGTGGACCGCCCAGTTCGAGCACACGCTCGTGGTCACCGACGACGGCGCCGAGATCCTCACCCTCCCGGAGTGAGGTCGTCCGGCGCACTGCTCGTCGCGGGCACGACCTCGGACGCCGGCAAGTCGATGGTGGTGGCGGGTCTCTGTCGTTTGTTGGCGCGCAGGGGTATTCGTGTCGCTCCCTTCAAGGCGCAGAACATGTCCAACAACTCGGCGGTCACCGCGGAGGGCGGCGAGATCGGGCGGGCCCAGGCGATGCAGGCCCGCGCCGCGGGCCTGGAGCCGAGCGTCCGGTTCAATCCGGTGTTGCTCAAGCCGGGCGGCGACCGCACGTCACAGTTGGTGGTCCGGGGGCAGGTCTCGGGCACCGTCGCGGCGGATGACTACTTCCGGCACCGCGCCTACCTCGCCGAGGTGGTGAACGACGAACTGGCCTCGCTGCGCAGCGAATTCGACGCCGTCATCTGCGAGGGCGCGGGATCGCCCGCGGAGATCAACCTGCGGGCGACCGACCTCGCCAACATGGGCCTGGCCCGCGCGGCGAACCTACCGGTGATCATCGTCGGCGACATCGACAGGGGTGGGCTGCTGGCCCATCTGTTCGGCACCGTTGCCGTGCTCGAACCGGCCGATCAACGGCTCGTTGCGGGCTTCGTGGTCAACAAGTTCCGCGGCGACCCGGCGTTGTTGGCATCGGGACTCGACCAGCTGGAGCGGCTCACCGGGCGGGCGACGTACGGCGTGATCCCGTACGACGACCGCCTGTGGCTCGACGCGGAGGACTCGCTGTCGGTGCAGGCGCACCGGGTCGTCGGGATCCCGCTGCCCCCGCGGGGCGGCGATTCGCTCCGGGTGGCCGCCATCCGTCTTCCGCGCATCTCGAACTCCACCGACGTCGAGGCACTGGCGTGCGAGCCCGGCGTGCTGGTCCGCTGGGTTGCCGACGTCGCCGACCTGGCCGACGCCGACGTCGTCGTCCTGCCCGGCAGCAAGGCCACGGTGTCCGACCTGGCCTGGCTGCGCCGGCGCGGCCTGGCCGACGGTGTCGTCGAGCACGCGGGCTCGGGGCGCGCGGTGCTCGGTATCTGTGGTGGTTTCCAGATGTTGTGCCGAACCATCGACGATCCCGTCGAGTCGGGTCGGCATCGAGTCGACGGCCTGGGGCTGCTGGACGCCGACATCGTGTTCGAACCCGCCAAGACGCTGAAGCTGTGGGACGGACGAGGATCGATCCCGTTGCAGGGGTACGAGATTCACCACGGTCAGATCGCTCGGCAGTCCGGTGACTCCTGGCTGGACGTCGGCCTTCGCAATGGCGCCGTGTACGGCACCCACTGGCACGGGCTGCTCGACAACGACGAGGTGCGCCGGCAGTGGCTGACCGCCGCGGCAACGGCCGCGGGCAGGCACGGGTTCGTCGTCGCCGACGACGTCAACGTGACCGCCCGCCGCGACGCCCACCTCGACGTGATGGCCGACCTGCTGGCCGCCCATCTCGACGTCGCCGCCATCGTCGAGCTGCTCGAGCACGGTGCCCCGGCGCGTCCGACCATCGACGCCTCGCTGCGGGACCCTAACGGACCGCGTCGAGGTGGTTGTCCCTCGGCGTGAACGTGCGCGCGATCCGGCGGCCGGCCAGGAGCAACTCCGTGGCGCCGCTCTCGATGGGGTGCGACAACAGGAATCCCTGAGCGCGATGGCACCCGTAGTGCAGCAGCACGCCGGCGGCCTCCTCGGTCTCGACTCCTTCGGCGACCACCTCGAGTTGGAACGCCTTCGCCAGCGCGATGATCGCCCGCACGATGGCCCGATCATCGGGGTTGGTGCCCAGGTCGCGGACGAACCCGCGGTCGATCTTGATGGTGTCGACGGGCAGTGACTTCAGATGCGACAGGACGCTGTATCCGGTGCCGAAGTCATCGATCGCGACGGTGACCCCCAGGCTGCGCAATTCCGAGAGGTTCTTCCGCGTCACCTCGATGTCCTGCACGACCACGCTCTCGGTGATCTCAAGGCACAGCGATCCGTGGTCCAGGGCGAATTCGTCGAGTACCTGAGCCACCGTGTCGGCGAAGTCGGCGGTCACCAGCTGCACAGGTGAGACGTTGACGCGCAGCAACACGTCCTTGCTCACCCCGTGCGAACGCCAGCGCGCCAAGTGCCGACATGCCGTTCGCAGCACCCACCGCCCGAGCTCGCCGGCCAGGTTGATGGATTCCGCCACTCCGATGAAGGCGTCCGGGGAGAGCAGGCCCCTGGTGGGATGGAGCCAGCGAACCAGCGCCTCGACGGCGAGGATCTCGCCGGTGCGCAGGTCGACCTCCGGCAGGTACCGCAGCGTCAGGGCGTCGTCTTCGATGCCTTCGGCGAGGTGCAGTTCGACGTCGTTGCGCAATTGTCTGCTGACGGCCATGTCCTTGGAGAAGACGGCGGTCCGGTTGCCGCCCGACTTCTTCGCCGCGAGCACGGCTTCGTCGGCACGCTGGATGAGGTCGAAGGTCGAGTCCTTGCCGGGCACGCCCTGGGCGATGCCGATGCTGGCCGAGCGCCTGACGATCTCGCCGCCGATGGCCACGGCACCGATCACGCCCTCCCGCAAGCGTTGTGCCAACGCATCCGCGCCGTCGGCGTCCGTCGGCGCGGAGGGGATCACCATGAACTCGTCGCCGGCGAGTCGGCCGACGATGCACGAGTCGCCCACCGAGCTCTGCAACCGCTCGGCGATCACCTGCAGGAATCGGTCACCGGAGACGTGCCCGAGGTAGTCGTTGAGCGTCTTGAGCCGATCCACGTCGAGGAACAGTGCCGAGACGGGACCCGGCTGCCCGGCGGCCAGTCGGCGGTCGAGGTAGTCCAGCAACGCCCGCCGGTTGTACAAGTCGGTGAGGTCGTCGTGGTGGGCGAGGTGACGGAGTCTGTCCTCCGCGATCAGGCGACCTTGCAGCTGGGCGAACATCGACGCGATCGCCACGACGGCGTTGACTTCGTCGGGCGTCCACTCCCGGTCGTCGAACTTGATGAAACCCAGGCCACCGGTGGTCACGTCATCGGAGATCAACGGCGCGGAGGCCAGCGAGATGACCGGTATGCCACGGGCGTCCTCGATCCGGCGGCCGTACTCGTCGGTGATGGGATCGGGTCGGATGACGATCGGATCCTTGAAGGTCTCCAGAAGCGCGAACACCGGGTCGGCGCTCTCGAACGAGATGACACCGAGTGGATCAGGATCCGGAACGTCTTGTCGGGTCGGCCATTCCGCCACCAACTTCGTCGTCCGGGTGTCGTGATCGTTGTGGCGCAGGAAGCTGGCGTCGACGTCGAAGTGATCGACCAACTTCGCCAGGACCCGTTGACTGACCTCACCCGCGTCGCGCGAGTCGGCCGTCATCAGCTCCTTGGCAACGGCGGTGACGACCAGGTCCAAGTTACGTGCCACGGGACCTCCTGTCGCCGACGCTGGTCAACGCTAACCCAACAGATGACAACATGTCAGCCGCGACGCCGGCTGGCTACCGAAGGGGTTTCGGCATGAGCGAGTCGGAGAACCAGGACCTGCGCCTCATCCGGCTCGGTAGCGGCCACCCGACGAAAGTCCGACTGCAACTGGTGCAACGTCTCGGCGAAGGACGGGGACAACTCGCGAAGCTCGTCGGGGCGCACCGCATGCAGGAAGACCGGTGAGATGGGTTGTACGGCCAACCCGTACTGCTGTGCCAGCACCCACATGGCCTCGACGGCCGCCCCGCCCCTCGCGAAGTCGGTGAGCTCGGCTCCCCTCACGGTGATCACGGCGATCGCCGACCCGGAGCGGATGCGGTCGCGAACGTCGTCTCCGAGCGCCTCACCGGTATCCCACCGGGCCAGCATGGACATCACGTCGGGGCGCCTGAGGATGTCCATCACCGCCAGGCCGCCCGGATCGAGTTCGAGACTGCGGACGTCGATGCCGCTGTTCGCGGGTTCGTCACCCGGCCAACGGAGTTCGGCGATCATCTCCTCGTGCAAGTGGGGGGTGAGAAACCGGATCCGGTCGGCCGCGGCGAAGATGTCCGCCACGGTGTCGATGTCCTCCCTGGAGGTGAGCAGGGACATCCGCGCCCCCTCGCGACGGACGCCGTCGTCGAGCACGGTCACGACGTCGGCGCCGATGTCGGTTGGCGTGCCGTAGCGGCGGTTGGTCTCCCGCTGCAGCATCGGCTCGTACAGGGCCGCCAGTTCGGCGTCACGGCCCTCGCCGAGGTGCAGTTCCGCGCACAGCGGTGTCGGCCCGTCGGTGGTCCACGTCACCGGTCCGAGAGCGCCGAGCGCCGCGGCCGCCACCCGGGCGTTGAACATTGCGGCTCCGACGGCGAGCGCGCTACCACGGAAGGCGACGTCCATCGCCGAGCTGTGCTGTGCCGCGAGTGCGACGGTCACCGATCCGGCGGTGGTGTGCACGGTCCACGGCTGGGCATTTCCGCCCGACGGGGCGCGGATCGCTGCTGCGGCGATGGTCGCGAGCGTGCCCGACGGGCCGGTGGACACCGTGGATTCGCCGACCGGCTGCGCGATCCCGTGTCCGGTGACCTCACCGGGCACCACCGGGTCTCCGATGCCATCGAGGGCACGGTTGACGTCGATGCGGACCTGTCCGGAGTTGAGAGGTTCACCGAGACCGATGCGGCGGACGGCTTCGACGACGGCGACGGCGCCGAGCAGCACGTCGCCGGCGAGCTGCGGCCACGTCGACAGCGTCTTGTCGAGTTCGACGAGTGACGCGGAGAGCCGCGGCGACGATCGGCTGGCGTCGAGGTGGCGGAGCATGTACGGAATCCGGTCGCGTCGGCGCGGCAGCTCCGCGAGTTGGGCGGAGCCCACGCTGCCCAGGAGTCCGTGCAGGACCGGTCGGTCGGGCTGGAGGTCGAAGCGCTCGACGTCGATCAGGCCCCGGTCGCTGGTCGCCATCAGCACCGGCAACCGACGGCTGCGGGCCGCTTCGCGCACCATCACCTTCATGGCCAGGGAATCGCATTCCTCCACCACGACGTCGAGGTCCTCGAGGAAGTCGCCGAGGTGTTCGGGCGTCAGTCCGGACGTCATGATCTCGACGCCTTGGTAGGGGTCGAGTTCGGCGATCCGGCGGGCGGCCACCACGGCCTTGTTGACTCCGATGTCGAAGACGGTGGCCGGTACGCGATTGAGGTTGGACAATTCGAGCCGGTCGAAGTCGGCGAGCCGGATGGTGCCGCACAGTCCCTGGGCCACCAGGGCGTGCGCGATGGCGTGACCGACGCTCAACCCCGCGACACCGATGTGCAACCCGCCGAGCACCTGCTGTTCGGTCGAGGTGATCAGGTTTCTGTTGCGGTCCAGGCGAAGTGCCGCGTAGCCGAGGGGTCCCAGCACTCCGACGACGGCCCGGCGCCACGGGTAGTACGCCCATCTCGTCGGCTCGGCGATGAGGTCGGTGGCGGGGGCGGGGCGGAGCCGGCGCAGGTTCGCCAGGAGTTCGTCGCGGTCGTCGGTGAAGGTGATGCGGGCGTCCGCCCGCAACTCGTCGAGCAGCGCGCGTTCGGTTGGGTGGTCCTCGCGGAGGATCCTGGCGCGGTAATCCGGCTCGTCGGCGTCCACTGCCTAGCGACGTTCCTGGACGTGCGCCCGGATGGGGGCGCCGGCAACCATCGTGAAGTGCAGAGCCAGCGGGAATTCGTCGTCGAGTGAGGTGATCTCGGCCCGGCGGATCAGCGTCGCCAGGGCCAGGGTGACTTCGAGCATCGCGAAGTGGTCGCCGATGCACGACCGTGGGCCACCCCCGAAGGGGATGTACTGCCACCGGTCGAGCTGCTTGATGCGGTCGGGGCCGAAACGGTCCGGGTCGAACGTCAGTGGGTCTTCCCACAGCGTCGGGTCGCGCTGGACGGCCATCCTGCCGAACACCAGCATCGTGCCCGCCTCGACGCGATAGCCACCCACTTCCACGTCCTGGCTCGCCATGCGGGTGCCGGTGGGGCCCGGTGGGCAGAGTCGAAGGGACTCGCGCACGACCTGGGTGGTGTAGGCCAGCCGGGGGACGTCCTCGGGGGTCAGGGGACGATCGGGAAGCGCGGCGACCTCGGCCGCGACGCGGTCCTGGTAACCGGCATGATGCCCCAGCGCCCACAAGGCGTAGGTCAGGGTCGTTGCCGTGGTGTCGTGACCGGCGAACAGGAAGACGATGAGCTCGTCACAGATCTCCTGATCGGTCAGCGACTGCCCGCTGACCGGGTCCCTGGCCGCGATCAGGGCGTGAGCCAGCGGCGCCACCCGCGTGTGGTCGGCACGACACGCATCCAGGATTTCCCGCGCGACCTGGTGAACTCTCGCGCTCGCGGCGCGGGCGCGACGGCGGGCGGGTGTCGGCAGCCAGGCGGGCGCCCGCACCGGTCGGATGGCACGGTCGATCGCGTACTTCAGCGCGATGCGAAGCGGCGCGCCGACCGCGTCGTCGCGCTCGTCGAGGTCGATGCCGAGCACCGAACGGCCCAATGCCGTCAGCGTGAGAGCCCGGGACTGGAAGTCCAGGTCGACCTCGCCGCCATGGGGCCACTTCTGCCACACCGTCTCGGCGGCCTCCGCCATGTGGCCGCCGAACTGGCGCACTGCCTGCTTGGTGAAGACGGGCTGTACCGTGCGCCGACGCGACACCCACGCCTCGTAGGGCAGATTGGCCAGGTTGGCTCCGAGGATGTTTCGCATCTCGGTGAAGACGGGCGTGGTCTTGTCGACGGACTGGTCCTTGACGTTCAAGATGTCGCGGATGCCGCGCGGTGACGTCGCGAGCACCATCGGCGGCATGAGCCACCGCGGGCCGAGGCTGAACCGGGTCACCGGGCCGCCCGCGTCACGCAGCCGCTCGGTGCCGGTGTGGAACGACTTCACGGCCTTGAGCCGCTGCCGGTAGGACAGGGGGTTCTTCGGTGCCAGGGGTAGCGACACGAGGGTGCGCGGTGGGGCTTGCACCGATGCCTCCCTTCGGCACTGCGGTCGCGACATCGTTAAACGTACTAAACGTACTAAACGTACCGTGGCGGCGCCGGGCGCGGTTACCGCTCCGTCAATTCGCCCGGGGGATAGGTTGTGGTGATGCAAGGCGCTGAGAGGCGGCAGACGTGAAGGGAATTCGCCCCCTGTGGCGAGTGCCGGGGATCATCGCGCGGGAGCGACGCCATCCGGCAGGGCGCGAACGCGTACCGGAACCGATGGTGATGGACGACGCCGAGGCGGTGGCCCACTTCCACGCCGGCGGGGTGTCCAACCCCGGGATGCAGGCGGTGTACGACTTCGGCGCGAGGGCGCTGGACGTACTGCTCCCCCCGGGTGGGCGGCTGCTCGACCTCGGCGTCGGAAGCGGTCGCGCCATCAGCGCGGTGCTGCGTCGCCGACCTGACGTGCAGGTCGTCGCGGTCGACTTGGCGCCGAACATGCTCGCCACCGCACGGGAGCTCTTCGCCGAGCAGGGCCTCGGTGGGCGCGTCGAGCTCGTCAAGGCCGACATCACCGCACTTCCGGAGCCACTGGCCAGCGGAAGTTGGGACGCCGTCTCGTGCATGTGGACGCTTCACCAGCTGCCGGACTTCGACACCCTCGGCGCCGCGCTCGGCCAGATCGCCGCCATTCGGCGACATTGCGGGGCCGCGGTGTGGATCTCGGACTTCCAGCGCCTACGGGACCCGGCGGCCTGCGATGCGATGTTGACCTGTGTGGATCCCGAGAGTCCCACGATCCTCCGCAGAGACGCCATGGCCAGCGAGGCCGCGGCGTTCACCGCCGCCGAGTTGACGTCGGAGCTGGCCGCCGCCGGACTCGGTGACCTGCGCAGCGGGCAGGCCAGGCCGCTGCCGTACCTGCACGCCTATTGGACGCCGGGTGCGTCGAAGGCCGCGCGGGCGGCGGCAAGCGTCGGCAAGAGCACGTTGTCCGCCACTGCCCGTCGAGAGGCGGCATTGCTGCGCTGGGGTTTCACCGCAAAGCCGTTCTGAGCCGTTGCTCGTCGACGTCACCGAGGAGTCGTCCGCATGACCTTGCTGCCGCTGGCGCCCAAGAATCCGCTGCCGTTGCGGCAGCGGCTGGCCGCGGTGCGGGACACCCACGCCGGGCAGGCCACCCTGCGCGACGCCGGTGGACCCGTGACCAGGGTGACGCTGGGTCCGAAATGGCTGAATCCGCCTCTGGTGTGGGTGATGTCGCCACGCGGCGCGCGCGACGTGCTCGGGCTTGCCTACGAATCCTGTGACCGGACACCGGTGCACCGGGAGATCCGGCACCTGATGGGCGACAACCTCGCCGACCTGCCGCACGAGCCGTGGCTGTCACGCAAGCGCACCCTGCAGCCGTCGTTCACCAAGCAACGCGTCCAGTCCTTCGGTGCGCACATGTCCCAGGCCGCGGCGATGGTGACGAGCGAATGGTGCGGCGGCGGGGAGGTCGACCTCGACGCGGCCTGTCGCCGACTGACCATGCGTGCGCTGGGACGCTCGGTGCTCGGGACGGACCTCGACGAGCGCGCCGACGCGATCGCCGAGCCCCTGAGGATCGCGCTGTCCTACGCCGGCGATCGTGGTGTGCGGCCGGTCCGTGCACCGCGGTGGCTGCCGACGCCTGCACGCCGGCGGGCGGTCGCGGCGAACGCGACGATGCACGCTCTTGCCGAGAGCGTCCTTCGCGAGTGCCGCCTCGACCCCACCCGCGACGCACCACTGGTCCGGGCGCTGATCGGGGCGACCGACCCGGCCACGGGCAAGGGCCTGTCCGATCGCGACATCTGCAATGACCTCATCGCCTTCATCGTGGCGGGCCACGACACCACCGCCACGACGCTCGCCTACGCCTTGTGGGCGCTGGGGCGCGATTCCGACCTGCAGCACCGGGTCGCCGAAGAGGCCTCGGCCATCGGCACCCGGGAGCTGACCGCAGACGACGTCCCCCGGCTGGAGTTGACCGTCGCGGTACTCCACGAGGCGCTGCGGCTCTGCCCGCCCGTCCCGGTGGCCGGCCGGACCGCCCTGCGCGACATCGAGGTCGACGGGTACCGGATCGAAGCGGGAAGCATCGTCCTGGTGGGCATCTTCGGCCTGCAGAGCGACCCGGCGTCGTGGGAGCGCCCGATGGTGTTCGATCCGGATCGGTTCAGCCGGGAGGCCACCTCGAGCCGGGACCGCTGGTCGTTCATTCCGTTCGGCGGCGGACCGCGATCCTGCATCGGCGATCACTTCGCGACGCTGGAGGCGACGCTGGCGATCGCCACCATCGTGCGAAGCGTCGAGATCCGCTCCCTACGGGACGACTTCCCGGTCGCCTCGCCGTTCACCACCGTCGCCGCCGAACCGGTTGGGGCCTCGGTGCGCGCGCGCACCTGAGGGCAGCATTTCGCCATCAAAGGGACGCTGCCGCAAACCTTTCTGAGCATCGTCGCCGAGCGGCCGGGCGGCTGGGCCAACGCTGAGGGTTGGGTCGTAAGCCGGTGAAAAACTGCACTGAACGCGACGTACCCCTGTAGCGTGGCGCAATGCCTTCGACCGTGGTGACCCTCGACGGGTTTCCGGCCACCGTCGACGTGTCGGGTCCCGAGAAGGGGTCGGCCGTCGTCCTGCTCGGAGCAGCACATCAGGGGCCGTCGGCCTACGATGCCGTCTGTCAGCGGCTGCACACGGCGTCGCTGCGGACCGTCGTCATCGCGCCCGATCCGCGGCTGAGTGCGAAGGCGGTCGTCGGCATCATCGACACCGTCGGGGTGCGGTGGGCGCTGCTGGTCGGGGACCGCATCGGCGGCGAATTGGCGTGGGAGTTGGCCGCCACCCGGCTGGACCGGTTCATCGGTCTGGTGGTGGTAGACCGTGGTCACCCCCGGGTGCCCGATCACGCCGGGGTGATCCGCGACCCGCACTGCCCGCCCGTCGAGGTGAACACGACGGCCCTGGTGAGCACGCCGGCGGCCCGCGCCGTCGCGAAGGCCAGTCAGCGCTACGTCTACGGTGACTACCGCATGGTCGAGCTGCAGGGACGGCGCAACGCCCACGAGTCCACGGCCCAGCTGGCCGCCGAGATCGTGCTACGCACCAGCACCTGGTGACCGCAGCACCGAGCCCCTCGGCCTGATGGCACGAGGGGCCCGGGGGACTGGATGTGCGGTTCAGGCCAGGTCGGCCACCTCGACCTGCTTGATCGGGCCGGTGAACCACTTCTTCACCGAGACGTGCCAGTACACGAACAGCAGAATCAGCACGCCGCCGACGAGCAGTGGGGTGTAGTTGACGAACTTCCACTCGAAGCTGGCGTCCCACGGTGTCCCACCGATCGACGTGGGGAACATGGCGATGATGGAGGTCACGAGAATTTCGATGATCGCCAACGGCGCCATCCACCTGTGGTGCCCGCGCAGGTTCCACTTGCCGACGGGGAACGAGTCACCGGCCTTCCACCGGTAGTAGATCGGCACCGCGAAGCACAGGTAGAGCCCGACGACGCCGATCGACACGACCGCGAAGAACGCCACCGGCACCGGAGCCCCGTTGATGTCGACCCGGACGAGCGCGGGAAGCGTGATGATCGCAGCGATCGCCGCGGTGACCATGACTGCGTTGGCGGGAACCCGATTGGCGTTGATCTTCGACCAGAGTTGATGGCCCGGTACCGCACGGTCCCGGCTGAAGGCGAACAGCATGCGCGAAGCGCTGGTCTGGCACGCCGTCGTGCAGAACAGCTGCCCGGCGGTCGAGATCAGCAGCACGATTCCCACCCACTTCGAGTCCATCGCCTGGGTGAAGATCGTGGCCACCGCGCCACCGCCCGCCGTCACGCCGTCGACGTCCTGCACCGCGAACAGGAAGGTGAGCAGCAGGATCCAGCCACCGATCGCGGAGTAGAAGATCGACCGCCAGATGCCCTTGGCCGCACCGTCGGCCGCGCTCTTGGTCTCCTCGGAGAGGTGGGCCGACGCGTCGTAGCCGGTGATCGTGTACTGGGTCAGGATCGCCGACATCGGTAGCACGAACAGCAGGAACGTCAGGCCCGACGTGGAACCGCCGAAGAATCCGGTGTTGTTCACGGTGGTGGCGAATACCGTCGAGAAGCTGGCGTGCTGCGCGGGAATCAGCCACAGGATCGCGATGACGATCACGGCGCCGGCGACGTGCCACCACACCGAGATGTTGTTGATCACCGCCAGCAGGTGTGACGAGAAGATGTTGATGGTCGCCACGATGACCAGGATGACGAGGAAGATGATGAACGTCCTGGTCAGGCTGTAACCGGCGAGCCAGCCTTCGCTGAAGGTGCCCAAGGTCAGGTCGAGGAAGGTCGCACTGCCGTAGGCCACCGAGGCCAGGATCGCGATCAGGCCGACCAGGTTGAGCCACCCGGTGTAGAAGCCGGCCTTGGGGCCGCCGAGTTTGCTTGCCCACCAATAGATGCCGCCGGAAGTGGGGTACGCAGACACCAGCTCCGACATGCACAGGCCGATGATGAGGATGAACACCGAGACGATCGGCCAGCCCCAGGCGATCGCGGCCGGCCCGCCGTTGTTCCAGCCGAGGCCGAACGACGTGAAGCAGCCCGCCAGGATCGAGATGATCGAGAACGAGATGGCGAAGTTGCTGAAGCTGGACCACGAGCGGTTCAACTCCTGGGTGTATCCGAGGCTCGCGAGGTGTTTCTCGTCATCACTCAGCTCGGAAAGATCTTGACCCTCTGGCACGGCGTTCTCCTTGTCCGGGCAGCGCTCACCGAGAGCGCTCACTGAGAGGCACAATAGAACGGCAATGGTCTGGCGTCCTACCTTTGGCGGTGAATGTCGGGTAAATCTATGACCGCATCGCCCGGTGACGGGAATCCAATGGTTGACTTCACGGCATGTTCGTCCGCATCGAAAGGCAGGGCACGTGACAAGAGGAACCGCGCGACCCGGGATGCTGCAGCAGTCCGAGCTCGAGGAGCTGGTCGCCGGCGGTGAGATCGACACCGTCATCGTCGCCTTCACCGACATGCAGGGCAGGCTGACCGGCAAACGGATCTCGGCCCGGCTGTTCGTCGACGACGTGGCGGCCCACGGCGCGGAATGCTGCAACTACCTGCTGGCCGTCGACGTCGACATGAACACCGTCGACGGATACGCGATGTCGAGCTGGGAGGCCGGCTACGGCGACATGGTGATGACGCCTGACTTCTCCACCTTGCGGCGGGTCCCGTGGCTGCCGGGAAGCGCGTTGGTGATGGCCGACCTCGGCTGGCACGACGGCAGTCCGGTGGTCCCGGCGCCGCGCAGCATCCTGCGCGCGCAACTGGACCGGCTCGCCCAGCGAGGCATGGGCGCGGTGGCCGCCACCGAACTCGAGTTCATGGTCTTCGACGACACCTACCGCGGCGCCTGGTCCAAGGGCTACACGGGGTTGACGGCGGCCACGGACTACAACATCGACTACGCGATGCTGGCGTCCACCCGGATGGAGCCGTTGCTGCGCGACATCCGCGTCGGCATGGAGGGCGCGGGTCTGTACTGCGAGGGCGTCAAGGGGGAGTGCAACCTCGGCCAGCAGGAGATCGGGTTCCGTTACGACGAGGCGATGGTCACCTGCGACAACCACACGATCTACAAGAACGGCGCCAAGGAGATTGCCGACCAGCACGGCAAGAGCCTGACGTTCATGGCGAAATACGATGAGCGCGAAGGCAACAGCTGCCACATTCACCTCTCGTTCCGCGGCACGGACGGGTCCGCGGTGTTCGCCGACGACGACGATCCGCTCGGCATGTCGCCGATGTTCCGCAGCTTCGTCGCAGGCCAGCTGGCCACGCTGCGGGAGCTGACGCTGTTCTACGCACCGAACGTCAACTCGTACAAGCGCTTCGTGGACGGCAGCTTCGCCCCGACTGCCGTCGCATGGGGGATGGACAACCGCACCTGTGCGTTGCGGGTGGTGGGGCATGGTCACGGCATGCGGATGGAGTGCCGCGCGCCCGGCGGTGACGTCAACCAGTACCTGGCCGTGTCCGCGCTCATCGCGGGCGGCCTGCATGGCATCGACCAGGGGCTGGAACTACCCGAGGCGTGTGCCGGCAACGCGTACACCAGTGGTGCGGAGCGCCTTCCGACCACCCTGGCCGAAGCGGCGGCGTTGTTCGCCGAGTCGACGGTGGCGCGCGAGGCGTTCGGCGACGAGGTCGTCGAGCACTACCTCAACAACGCTCGCGTCGAGTTGAAGGCGTTCAACTCCGCGGTGACCGATTGGGAGAGGCGTCGTGGCTTCGAACGGCTATGAGGGTCCACCGACGACCCCCCGGCGCCCCGTCGTCGGGCTCACCACCTACCTCCAGCAGGCCCAGACCGGAGTGTGGGACGTCCAGGCCAGCTTCCTGCCCGCCGTCTACCTGCAGGGCATCACTCTGGCGGGCGGCATCGCCACCCTGCTGCCACCGCAACCGGTGGACGACGCGATCGCCGAACGGGTGCTCGACGGACTCGACGGTCTCGTGCTCACCGGCGGCCGCGACGTCGATCCCGCCACCTACGGCCAGGCCGCGCACGCCACCACCGACGAGCCGGCGCGCGATCGGGACGCCTGGGAATTCGCCCTGCTGCGTGGGGCTTTGGCGCGCGGACTTCCGGTCCTCGGCATCTGCCGCGGCGCTCAGGTGCTCAACGTCGCGCTCGGCGGGACGCTGCACCAGCACCTGCCCGACGTCGTCGGCCACTACCAGCACCAGGCCGGCAACGCGGTGTTCAACACCTCGTCGATCCAGACGGTCGCGGGCACCCGCCTCGCCGCGCTGATCGGCGAGTCGACCGACGCGCAGTGCTACCACCACCAGGCCATCGCCGAGCTGGGTCGGGGACTGATCGCGACCGCGTGGGATACCGACGGTGTCATCGAGGCGGTCGAAGTACCGGGCCACGAATTCGTCGTCGCGGTGCAGTGGCACCCCGAGGAACGGCTCGACGATCTACGGCTCTTCGCCGGTGTCGTCGCGGCCGCGGCGAGCTACGCAGGGAGCAGGACCGAATCGAATCCGGAGAGGAACACCGCGTGAGTGCGTCGACACTGATCAACCCGGCAACCGAAGAGGTGCTGCGCACCGTCGAGTTGCTCGACGTGCCCGCGGTGGACGACGCGGTCGCGCGGGCGAAGTCCGCGCAGAAGGCGTGGGCGAGGCTCGCGCCCGCGGACCGCGCCGCCGCGCTGCGGTCGTTCGCGGCACGGGTGGACGCCCACGTCCACGAGCTGGCCGCACTCGAGGTGGCCAACTCCGGACACGTGATCGGCAATGCCGAGTGGGAGGCCGGTCACGTCCGCGACGTCCTGCAGTTCTACTCGGCCAGCCCCGAACGCATGTCGGGCAAGCAGATTCCCGTCGCGGGTGGCATCGACGTCACCTTCAACGAGCCGCTGGGCGTCGTCGCCGTGATCGCGCCGTGGAACTTCCCGATGACCATCGCGTCGTGGGGGTTCGTGCCCGCGCTGGCCGCCGGCAATTCGGTCCTGGTCAAGCCCGCCGAGATCACCCCGCTGACCACCATGCGGCTCGCCGAGCTCGGCCGCGAGGCGGGGCTGCCCGACGGTCTCTTCCAGGTGCTGCCCGGCAAGGGCTCGGTCGTGGGGGAGCGCTTCATCAGCCACCCGGACGTCCGCAAGATCGTGTTCACCGGGTCCACCGAAGTGGGCGTCAAGGTGATGGCGGGCGCCGCGCAACAGGTCAAGCGGGTGACGCTGGAGCTGGGCGGCAAGAGCGCCAACATCGTCTTCGACGACTGCGATCTGGAGAAGGCCGCCGCCACCGCGCCGTACGGCGTCTTCGACAACGCCGGCCAGGACTGCTGCGCACGCAGTCGAATACTGGTGCAGCGCAACGTCTACGACAAGTTCATGGAACTCCTCGAGCCGGCGGTGAAGGGAGTCGTCGTCGGCGACCCGGCATCGCGGGACACCGAGATGGGCCCGTTGGTGTCGCGGCCGCACTTCGACACCGTGGCGTCCTACGTGCCCGACGACGCGCCGGTCGCGTTCCGCGGCTCGGCACCGACCGGTCCCGGATACTGGTTCCCGCCAACGGTTCTCACTCCTCAGCGGACCGATCGCTCGGTCACCGAGGAGATCTTCGGTCCCGTCGTGACCGTGCTGCCCTTCACCGACGAGGCCGACGCGATCGAGCTGGCCAACGATTCTCCCTATGGGCTGTCCGGGTCGATCTGGACCGACAACCTGTCGCGGGCGCTGCGGGTCTCCCGCGCCGTGGAGTCCGGGAACCTGTCGGTGAATTCGCACTCGTCGGTCCGCTACAACACCCCCTTCGGCGGGTTCAAGCAGTCGGGCCTCGGCCGAGAGCTCGGCCCCGACGCACCGTTGCACTTCACCGAGACCAAGAACGTCTTCTTCGCGATTACGGAGGAAAGCTAGATGGATCTGACTCAGCGGCTCGCGGGCAAGGTGGCCGTGATCACCGGAGGCGCCAGCGGAATCGGGCTCGCCACCGCCAAGCGGATGAGGGCCGAGGGCGCGACGATCGTGATCGGGGACATCGACCCCGCCACGGGCAAGACCGTCGCGGACGATCTGAACGGGACGTTCGTCCAGGTCGACGTTGCCGATCAGGTCGCCGTCGACGCGCTGTTCGACACCGCCGCCGAGACCCACGGCTCGGTCGACATCGCGTTCAACAACGCGGGCATCAGCCCGCCCGAGGACGATTTGATCGAGGTCACCGGCATCGATGCCTGGGACCGGGTGCAGGACATCAACCTGAAGTCGGTGTTCTTCTGCTGCAAGGCCGCCCTGCGCCACATGGTGCCCGCGCAGAAGGGGTCGATCGTGAACACCGCGTCGTTCGTGGCGGTGAACGGGTCGGCGACGTCGCAGATCTCCTACACCGCCTCCAAGGGCGGCGTGCTGGCGATGTCCCGGGAACTCGGGATCCAGTACGCCCGGCAGGGGATTCGGGTCAACGCGCTGTGCCCCGGCCCGGTCAACACGCCGCTGCTGCAGGAGTTGTTCGCCAAGGATCCCGAGCGGGCGGCGCGCCGGCTGGTGCACGTGCCGATGGGACGGTTCGCCGAACCCGACGAGCTCGCCGCCGCGGTGGCATTCCTCGCCAGCGACGACGCGTCGTTCATCACCGGATCGACGTTCCTGGTCGACGGCGGCATCACCGGCCACTACGTCACGCCGCTGTAGGGGCTGACGTGTCGGTGCCCGATCCGCTGCCGGCCAGTGAGGCACTGTTGCGCCCGGTGCGGCTCGGCAACGCGTTCGAGGACACCGTGGGGCGACTGCTCGAGACGATCCGGCTCGGGCTGCTGCAACCCGGTGAGTCGCTGCCTCCGGAACGGGAGCTCGCGAGCCGGCTCGGGGTCAGCCGTGACACGGTCCGCGAGGCCATCAAGTCGCTGTCCGACGCGGGCTACCTGGTGTCGCGGCGGGGCCGTTACGGCGGTACGTTCCTGGCCGCCGATCTGCCGGCGCCCAGCGCCGACGGCGCCCGCTACAGCCGTGCCGACATCGACGACGCGTTGCGGCTCCGCGAGATCCTCGAGGTCGGCGCCGCTCGGATGGCGGCGGGCCGGACGCTCACCGCCGTCGAACGCGAGACCCTGTGGAGCCGGCTCACCGACACCCGCGGAGCGGCGCCCGACGACTACCGCCGGCTGGATTCACGGCTGCACCTGGCCATCGCCGAAGCAGCCGGCGCACCGTCGTTGATGCCGCTCGTCGCCGAGAACAGGATGCGGCTGAACGAACTGCTGGACCACATCCCGTTGCTCCCGCGCAACATCGTCCACTCCGACGAGCAGCACGAGGCGATCGTGATCGCGATCCTCGCCGGTGACGGGGACGGCGCCGCCGAGACGATGACCGCGCACATCTGGGGTTCTGCGACCCTGCTGCACGGCTTCCTCGACTGAGACCATCCGCGCCGGGCCCGGCCTGGACTAAGTTGCAACCATGGAGCCCGGCGTCGAGGCGGTGGTACGGCATGCGTCGTCGGCGCTGGCCGACGTCGACATCAACGGCTGGACCCAGCGCTTCGACCTGCTGTCGGACCCGAACCGGCTCGAGATTCTGCTGTGCCTGCACCGGGCGCCCGGCATCTGCGTCAGTGACCTCGCCACCGTCGTCGGCCGTTCGGAGAACTCCGTGTCGCAAGCGCTTCGGGTTCTGCGACAACAGGGTTGGGTGAGTTCGACGCGGGTGGGGCGGTCCGTCGCCTATCGGTTGGAGGACCACATCGTGCACGACCTGCTGCATTGGATCGGTGCCAGGCACGGCTGAGAGACGGGGCGCCGGATCGATCGAGCCTGCCCATCTGAACAGCTAGACAGATATCGGTATGGCGTCCTAGGCTCGACGGATGACAGTCGCAACGGAGCCCGAGGCCAGCGTGCCGTCCCGACTGGACCGTGCCGACTGGACCGCGATCACGGGGATGGGCATCGTCGTGCTGGCCCTGCACCTGTTCGGCTGGGGCGTCCTCGTCTTCGGCGTGGCACCGCAGCACATCACGCTGGGTTCGACGGGCGTGTTCGGCGTAGGTCTCGGCGTCACCGCCTACCTCCTCGGGGTGCGGCATGCCTTCGACGCCGACCACATCGCGGTGATCGACAACACCACCCGGAAACTGGTCGGCGAGGGCACCCGGTCACTCAGTGCCGGTTTCTGGTTCTCCCTCGGCCACTCCAGTGTCGTGTTCGGTCTGGCCTTCCTGCTCGCCCTCGGGGTGAAGGCGATCGTCGGGCCGGTACAGGACGAGAACTCCCCGCTGCTGCAGACGCTCGGTCTGATCGGCGCGGTGGTGGCGGGCACCTTCCTGATCCTCATCGGCGTGACGAACCTCGTCGCGGCGGTCGGCATCGCCAAGGTGTTCCGCGGCATGCGCACCGGCGACGTCGACGAGGCCGAACTCGAGCGTCAGCTGAACAACCGGGGTTTCCTGGCCAGGCTGCTCGGCCGGGTGATGCGCAGGGTGAGCAAGCCGTGGCACCTCTACCCGGTGGGATTGTTGATGGGACTGGGATTCGACACCGCGACCCAGGTGGCGCTGCTGGTGCTCGCCGCAGGCACCGCCGCGTTCACGCTGCCGTGGTACGCCGTGCTGGTCCTGCCGGTGCTGTTCGCGGCTGGCATGAGTCTGTTCGACGCCGCCGACGGCATCTTCATGGCACGGGCCTACGGGTGGGCCTTCCTCAAACCGGTCCGCAAGGTGTACTACAACCTCACCGTGACCGTGCTGTCGGTGTTCGTCGCGCTGGTGATCGGCGCCATCGTGCTGATCGGCCTGCTCGTCGACCGTCTCGGCATCACGTCGGGGCCGCTGGCCGTCATCGGGTCGGCGGACCTGGAGTCGGTGGGATTCGCGATCGTCGGCATCTTCGTCGTGGTATGGGGCACCGCGCTCGGGATCTGGCGTTTCGGTCGGGTCGAAGAACGGTGGGAGCGTACCGGCTAACCCGCCTGCACCAGGCCGAGCAGCGCATTCTCGATGACCTCGGGCAGCGCCGGGTGGATCCAGTACTGGCCGCGGGCAACCTCTTTCGCGGTCTGCCCAAAGCTCATGGCGCCGATGATCGGCTGGATGATCGACGACGCCTGATGCCCCATCACGTGGGCGCCGAGGATCTTGCCGGTGGCGCGGTCCCCGATCAGCTTGGCGACGCCGTGATCGTCCTCCATCGCCCACCCATAGGCGGTGTCGGCGTACTTCTGGACCTTGACGACGACGTCGTGGCCTGCCTCGCGGGCCTCGGCCTCGGTCAACCCGACCGAGGCGATCTGCGGGTCGGTGAACACTGCGGCGGGCACGAACCGGTGATCGGTGGCCCGCATCGCGGCGGTGTCGTCCCAGTCGACGAGCAGATTGTGGTGCACCACCCGCGCCTCGTGGTTGGCGACGTGCTTGAGCTGATAGGCCGAGGACACGTCGCCGAGGGCGAAGATCCCACGGGCGGTGGTCCGTTGGTATTCGTCGACGACGACCAGCCCGGCGTCGTCGACCTCGACGCCGGCCAGGTGTGCGTCCAGCCGATCGCCGTTGGGCACGCGACCGGTGGCCACCAACAGCATGTCGGCGCTCAACGTCTTGCCGTCGTCGAGTTCCAGCACGATCCGCTCACCGTCGTGATGGGATCCGATCACGTTCTCCCCGGTGCGCAGGTCCCACTTCTTCTTCGCGATCTCGGTGAAGGTGTGGCAGATGGTGGCGTCGCAGTGGGTCAGCAGTCCGTGACCGCGGACGACGATGGTGACGTGCACGCCGAGCGCCGAGAAGACGTGGGCGAATTCAGCGGCCACGAAACCACCGCCGACGATCACCAGATGTTCCGGCAGATCGGGGATCCGCATGACGGTGTCGCTGGTCTCGTAGGCGACGCCGCAGTCGAGGATGGCGGGTGGGACGCGGATGCGGGACCCCGCGGCGATCACGACCCTGTCCGCGGTGAACTCGTCGCCCGCATCGGTACGGATCGTGTGCCGGCCATCGGGCTGGGTCGGGCCGAACCGGGCGTGGCTGGCGAACACCGTGGTGTTGGCCCCCGCGCGCCGGTAGGCCTCACCGCCCGCCGCGATCGGGTCGATGCGGCCGAACACGCGATCGACGACGTCACTCCACCGGATCTTGTCGATGTGGCCGTCGACATCGAATCGTGAACTCGTCCGGATCGTTTGGGCCACTTCGGCTGCGTACACGAACATCTTCGTCGGGATGCACCCGACGTTGAGGCACGTGCCGCCGAAGGTCCCCTGTTCGCAGATCGCCACCTTCATGCCGGCGAAGTCGTCGTCGACGATGCTGTTGCCCGAACCGGTGCCGATGATCACCAAGTCGAAGTGGTCCACCCAGTCAACCCCGTCCGCTCTCGATGATGACGTCTTCGGATTCAACGCTCGCATGACCGTCGAGCCAGCGACCCAATTCGCGGTATGCCGCGGCACGCGGTTGCGCCAGCGACAGGAACACGTCGTGTTTGGCGTCGACGATCGGCGCGATGGTCTGGCGGTTGCCCACGCAGCCTGCCCACCGGGCGATCTGTTTGACGTCCAGCACGGCGTCCCCGCGCTGGATGGCGCCGGGATCGGGCGACTCCGCGACGCTGTGGTCGGAACGCAGGAGCAAGCTCGGCACGCCGACGTCCAGGCCGCGGTGCAGGCGGGCCTGACCCCGGCGGACGGCGTTGATCCAGCCGAACGTGATGGGAAACCCGCCGAGCGGCTTCATGCCGAGGTCGTAGTCGAACTCACCCGCGTAGTCACGGTGCAGGCTGGTGCCGTAGCCACCCGCGGACGGTTTGCGGATCACCTGCAGCTTGCGGAACCGGGCCAGGGCGATCAACGCGGCGGACGTGGGCGCGGTGCGCAGGATCGCCGGCCCCTGCAGGTCGAGGAACGGGCTGTTGAGCACCAGTCCGCCGACGCACGACGTCGCGCGCCGCCGCCGCAACCGGTCCAACCACAGTGTGGCGATCAACCCGCCCGCCGAATGCCCGTACACGCATACCCGGGCCGATCCGGTGCCGTCACCGTCGGCCTCGATGTGCGCGAGCGCGCGGTCCAACTCGGCGTCGTAACTCGCCAGGTCGGTGGTGAAGTGCGGCGTCTGGCCCTCCTGGCGCGACCGGCCGCACTTGTGGAGGTCGAGCGCGTAGAAGGTGAAGCCGTGGTCGGCGAAGTGGTCGGCCAACTCGGTGTTGAAGAAGTAGTCGGTGTAGCCGTGCAACGCCAGCACGGCGTTGCGGGCGCGCGCCTCGTCCCCTCGTCGCACCAATGTTGCCACCAGCGGGCCCTCGCCGTGCGGATCGGGGCCCAGCGGGAGCGTTCGCCGCCAGTAGCCGGGCAGCACGTCGGGTTCCCATCCGGGCTCCCCGCTAGGTTCCCGCGGTGTCACCGCCCCACTGTAATCCGGCGTTCCCGGTGTGCGTAGACGTGGGAGTGGTGTCGGCCCGACGACTGCCCGCGCGGCTCACGGGATAACCTGGTAGCCGGCAAGCCGTGACGAGCGGGTGCGCGACCACGAGGGGTCAGAGATCAAGGTGTCTGAGGTAGCCAAGACCGACGTCGTGCTGGTGGGGGCGGGCATCATGAGCGCCACCCTGGCCACGATGCTGAAGCTGATGGAGCCGGACTGGTCCATGATGCTCGTCGAGCGCCTCGACGGCGCCGCCGCCGAGAGCAGCGATCCGTGGAACAACGCCGGTACCGGCCACTCCGCGCTGTGTGAGTTGAACTACACGCCGCAGCGGCCGGACGGGACCATCGACATCAGCAAGGCCGTCCACGTCAACGAGCAGTTCCAGGTGTCGCGCCAGTTCTGGGCGCACGCCGTGGAGAACGGCGTGCTGCCCGACGTACGCAGCTTCCTCAACCCGATCCCGCACGTCAGCTTCGTCAGTGGTGCCGAGGGCGCCGCCTACCTCAGGGCCCGTTACGACGCACTGGTGACCAACCCGTTGTTCGCGTCGATGGAGTACATCGACGACGAAGCCGAGTTCGCCCGCCGGCTGCCGCTGATGGCCGCCGGACGAGACTTCTCCGAGCCGGTTGCGTTGAACTGGACCCAGGACGGCACCGACGTCGACTTCGGTTCGTTGACCCGGCAGCTGCTCGGGTACGCCGCCCAGCGCGGCATGACGACGATGTTCGGCCACGAAGTGCGTGACCTGACCAAGGAGTCCGACGGCAGTTGGACCCTCAAGGTGGCGAACCGCCGCACGGGGGAGAACCGCAAGATCAACGCCAAGTTCGTGTTCGTGGGGGCCGGCGGCGGGGCGCTGCCGCTGCTGCAGCGCTCGGGCATCCAGGAGGTCAAGGGCTTCGGCGGCTTCCCCGTCGGCGGCCAGTGGCTGCGGACCGGGAACCCCGCGCTGGCCGCCGCGCACCAGGCCAAGGTGTACGGCCAGCCGCCACTGGGCGCCCCGCCGATGTCGGTGCCGCACCTGGACACCCGGGTGATCAACGGCCGGTCCTACCTGCTGTTCGGTCCGTTCGCGGGCTGGTCGCCGAAGTTCCTCAAGCAGGGCAAGGTCACCGACCTGCCGTTCTCGGTCAAACCCAACAACCTGCGCTCGATGCTCGGTGTCGGTCTGACCGAGATGAGCCTGGTCAAGTACCTGGTGGGTCAGCTGCTGCTCAGCGAGGCCGACCGGGTGGATGCGCTGCGTGACTTCGCCCCCAGCGCGGTCGATTCGGACTGGGAGCTCGACATCGCCGGCCAGCGGGTCCAGGTGATCCGCCGCAAGGGCGGGGGTGGCGTGCTGGAGTTCGGCACCACGGTGCTGGCCGCCGCTGATGGGAGCATCGCCGGCCTGCTCGGTGCGTCGCCGGGGGCCTCGACCGCCGTCCCGGCCATGCTGGACGTCCTGGAGCGGTGCTTCGCCGATCGCTTCGCGGGCTGGCAGCCCAAGCTCAAGGAGATGGTGCCCTCCCTCGGCATCGAGCTGGCCGGCGATCCCAAACTCTTCGAGGAAGTGTGGGCGTACGGCACCAAGGTGCTCAAACTCGACCAGAAGGCCACGGACGTCCCTGCGGTCACCGTATGACGGTGGCACCGTGACGATCACCCCGCGCCGCAGTTGGGCCAAGGACCTCGACGCCGCGACCCTGTACGAGCTGTTGAAGCTGCGGGTCGAGGTGTTCGTGGTCGAGCAGGCCACCCCGTACCCGGAGTTGGACGGCCGCGACCTGCTGGCCGAGACCAGGCACTTCTGGCTGGAGGACCGCGACGGCAAGGTCGTCTCGACGCTGCGCCTGATGGAGGAGCATCCCGGTGGGGAGAAGGTCTTCCGCATCGGACGCGTGTGCACCAAGCGCAGCGAGCGCGGGCACGGTCACACCCACCGCCTGATGCAAGCGGCACTCGCCGAGGTCGGCGACGACCCCTGCCGCATCAACGCGCAGACCTACCTGGAGGAGCTGTACGCCAAGCACGGCTTCGTGCGCGACGGCGAGGAGTTCCTCGACGACGGGATTCCCCACATCCCCATGCTGCGGCGCAGCGGCCCACGGGCCGAGTCGGCGTGACGGCCCCCTACCCGTTCAGCGCCCTCGTCGGGCAGGACCGTCTGCGGTTGGCGTTGGTGCTGTGCGCGGTGCGCCCCGAGATCGGCGGGGTGCTGATCCGTGGCGAGAAGGGCACCGCCAAGTCGACGGCGGTACGCGCGCTGGCCCAGGTGCTCGCCGGGGTCGACGAAGGCGCCCGGCTGGTCGAGTTGCCGATCGGCGCCACCGAGGACCGCGTGGTGGGATCGCTCGACATGGCGCGGGTGCTCCGCGACGGCGAGCATGCCTTCTCGCCGGGTCTGCTGGCGCGCGCCCACCACGGCGTGCTCTACGTCGACGAGGTCAACCTGCTGCACGACCATCTGGTCGACATCCTTCTCGACGCGGCGGCGATGGGCCGCGTGCACGTCGAGCGCGACGGCATCTCGCACAGTCACGAGTCGCGGTTCATGCTCGTCGGCACGATGAATCCCGAGGAGGGTGAGCTGCGCCCGCAGCTGCTCGACCGGTTCGGGCTGACGGTCGACGTCTACGCCTCGCGCGACGTCGACACCCGCGTCGAGGTGATCCGGCGGCGGATGGACTTCGAGAGCGATCCCGATGCCTTCGCCGACCGGTACGTCGGGGACGACGCCGATTTGTCTCGTCGAATAACCTTGGCGCGCAAGCTCGTTGGTGCGGTAGCGCTACCGGAGACCGAGTTGCGCCGCATTGCCGCGCTGTGCGCGGCGTTCGACGTCGACGGCATGCGGGCCGACCTGGTGGTGGCCCGCACGGCCGTCGCGCACGCGGCGTGGCGCGGGACCCTGGAAGGCGAAGCGACCGGGGCGACGGTGCTGCAGGTCGAGGAGCAGGACGTCCGCGTCGCCGCCGAACTGGCCCTCCCGCACCGACGTCGGCGCGACCCGTTCGACGATCCCGGTCTGGACCCCGACCGGCTGGACGAGGCGATGACGCAGGCCGGCGAAGCGGCCGAGCCGTCCGAACCGGAACCCGAGCCGGAACCCGATCCGCCGGGGGATGGTCCTGGCGCAGCCGATGGCGCCGACGCCGGAGACGTGAAAGACGGTGCACCGCAGCGTACGTCGCGACCATCAGGTTCGCGGCCCAACGCCGCGCCGTCCGCTCCGTTCCGCGCCAGGGCGCTGGTGATACCCGGTGTCGGAGAGGGTGCGCCCGGTCGGCGGTCCAGGGCGCGCAACCGGATGGGCACTCCGGTGTCGGCCACCGACGATCCGCAGTCCGGTCACGGACTGCACGCCTTCGCGACCCTGCTCGCCGCCGCCGAACGCCAGACACGGCCGGGGCGGCTGCACGTGGATCCGGTGGACCTGCGCCGGTCGATTCGCGAAGGGCGGGAGGGCAATCTGGTGATCTTCGTGGTCGACGCGTCGGGATCGATGGCCGCCCGCGATCGGATGTCCGCCGTCGGTGGGGCGACGCTGTCACTGCTGCGGGACGCCTACCAGCGCCGCGACAAGGTCGCCGTCGTGACGTTCCGCGGGCAGGAGGCCCGGGTGCTGCTGCCGCCCACCTCGTCGGTGCACATCGCGAGCCGCCGGCTCGCGCGTTTCGACACCGGCGGCAAGACGCCCCTGGCACAGGGGCTGCTGGCCGCCCGCGACGTGGTGGTCCGGGAGCGGGCCCGTGACCGGGCGCGGCGCAGTCTGGTGGTGGTGCTCACCGACGGCAGGGCCACCGGTGGACCGGATCCATTGGGCCGCACGGCATCCGCGGCGCGCATGCTGCTGGCCGAGGGCGCGGCTGCGGTCGTGGTGGACTGCGAGACGTCCTACGTGCGGCTGGGTCTCGCCGGCCGGTTGGCCGGCCAGCTGCGTGCGCCCGTGGTGCGGCTCGCCGGATTGCGCGCCGACGGCCTGACCCGGCTCGTCAGGTCGCAGGCCGACGAACGCGCCGCCTGAGGAACACGGGGGACACCGCATGCCCAAGGGACGGCCGCTGACCGTGCCGGACGACGGCCTGACGACACGGGTCCGCCGCAACGCTCCGCTGCTCGCGGTCCACACCGGGCCGGGCAAGGGCAAGTCGACCGCGGCCTTCGGGATGGCGTTGCGCGCCTGGAACCAGGGCTTCGACGTCGGCGTGTTCCAGTTCGTGAAGAGCGCCAAGTGGAAGGTCGGGGAGGAGACGGCCTTCCGTGAACTCGGTCGCCTCCACGACGAGACCGGCGTCGGCGGTCCGGTCGAGTGGCACAAGATGGGCTCGGGGTGGTCGTGGACGAGGAAGAAGGCGCGCGAGGACGGCTCCGAGGAGGATCACGCGGCCGCCGCGGCCGAGGGCTGGGCCGAGATCGCGCGCCGGTTGCGGGAGCAGCGCCATCGGTTCTACGTCCTCGACGAGTTCACCTACCCCTTGAAGTGGGGATGGGTCGACGTCGAGGAGGTCCTCGAGGTCCTCGTCGCCCGGCCCGGCACGCAGCACGTGGTGATCACCGGTCGTGACGCTCCACCCCGCCTGCTGGAGGCGGCCGACCTGGTGACCGAGATGACGAAGATCAAGCACCCGATGGACACGGGCCGCAAGGGGCAGCGGGGCATCGAATGGTGACCCCCGCCCCCCTTCCCGCGAGCGTGCGCGTTGGCGGGCGACACGCCGCCTCCCGACACGACGATGCGCACGTTCGGGCAGGCGCAGTGACGTGAGCGTCCCCGCCGTCGTGATCGCGGCGCCCTCCTCCGGTAGCGGCAAGACCACCGTCGCCACCGGCCTGATGGCGGCCTTGCGCAGAGCCGGCCGCACCGTCGCACCGTTCAAGGTGGGGCCGGACTTCATCGACCCCGGCTACCACGCGCTCGCCACCGGTCGGCCGGGGCGCAACCTCGACCCCGTGCTGGTCGGCGACCACCTCGTCGGTCCGCTCTTCCGGCACGGCAGCCACGGCGCCGACGTCGCGGTCGTCGAGGGCGTGATGGGCCTGTTCGACGGGCGCATCGACCCCGGCTCCGATGGTCCTGCTCGCGGCTCGACGGCGCACGTGGCGGGCATCCTGGGCGCACCGGTGGTGCTGGTGGTCGATGCCCGTGGGCAGAGCCACAGCATTGCCGCACTGCTGCATGGCTTCTCGACGTTCGACAGGTCCGTCCGACTCGCCGGCGTGGTGCTCAACCGGGTGGGCTCGCTTCGCCACGACGAGGTGCTGCGGCAGGCCTGCGAGCAGGCCGGCGTCCCGGTCCTGGGTTCCATCCCGCGCAGCGACGAACTCACCATTCCCGCACGGCATCTCGGCCTGGTCACGGCGGTCGAACACGGTCAGCGGGCCCACGCTGCGGTCGAGGCGATGGCCACCCTCGTCGGCCGCCACGTCGACCTCGCCGCAGTCGAGGCGGTCGCGCGCTCACACGTCGAGGTGCCGCCGTGGAGTCCCGCGCCAGCCGCGCCCGCCGCCACCGACTTGACCATCGCGCTCGCGGCGGGGAAGGCGTTCACCTTCGGCTATCCGGAGCACGCCGAACTCCTGCGCGCCGCGGGTGCCGACGTCGTCGCCTTCGATCCGCTCGCCGAGCGGCTACCACCCGGCACGGACGGCTTGGTGATCCCCGGCGGCTTCCCGGAGGAGTTCACCGCCGAGTTGTCCGCGAACGGCGTGGTCCGCGCGGAGATCAAGGCCCTCGCCGAGCGGGGCGCACCGGTGCACGCCGAATGCGCGGGGTTGACCTACCTGGTCGACGACCTCGACGGCCTGCCGATGTGTGGTGCGTTGCCGGCGTCGGCCCGCTTCACCGAGCGGCTCACCCTCGGGTACCGCGACGCGGTGGCGCTGGGGGATTCGCCGGTCCACCCGGCGGGCACCCGGGTGGTCGGGCACGAATTCCACCGCACCGCAGTGACCTTCACCGGCGACCGGGCACCGGCCTGGGCGTTTCGGGGCAGCAGGGGAGAGACCGTCGCCGATGGTGCGGTGGTCGGTGGCGTCCACGCTGCCTACCTGCATGCCCACGCGGCGGCCCATCCCGCGGCGGCGACCCGCTTCGTCGCCGCAGCCGCAGCCTCTAAGCTCGCCGGGTGGCGCGCGCGCAAGGAGCAATGACGTCGGACGGTGCGGCGGAGAACGCCTACCTCGTCGGGCTGCGCCTTGACGGCAGGAAGGTCGTCGTCGTCGGTGGCGGCAGCGTCGCGCAACGCAGAATTCCCCTGCTCCTCGCCAATGGCGCCGACGTGCACGTCGTGACCCGGGCGGCGACCCCGGCGGTGGAGGCGATCGACGGCATCACCCTCGCGATCCGCGACTTCCGCGCCGGTGACCTCGACGGCGCCTGGTACGCGATCGCCGCGACCGACGACCCGGAGGTCAACGCGGCCGTCGTCGCCGAGGCCGACCGGCACCGCATCTTCTGCGTGCGCGCCGACGTGGCGCGCGACGGCACGGCGGTGACACCCGCCACCTTCACCTACGAAGGGCTGAGCGTCGGCGTGCTCGCGGGCGGGGAGCACCGCCGTTCGGCGGCGATCCGCTCGGCGATCCACGATGCCCTCCAACAAGGCCTCATCGTCGCCGACGCACCCGATGCCAGGCACACGGGCGTCGCGCTCGTCGGTGGCGGCCCCGGCGACCCCGAGTTGATCACCGTGCGCGGACGGCGCCTGCTCGCGCACGCCGACGTCGTCGTCGCCGACCGGCTCGCACCGCAGGAACTGCTGGCCGAACTGCCGCCGCACGTCGAGGTGATCGATGCGGCGAAGATTCCGTACGGCCGGTCGATGGCCCAGGACGCGATCAACGGCGTGCTGATCGACCGCGCCAGGGCCGGCAAGTTCGTGGTCCGCCTCAAGGGCGGGGATCCCTACGTCTTCGCGCGCGGCCACGAAGAGCTGCTGGCCGTCGTCGAAGCCGGTATTCCGGTCACCGTCGTGCCCGGTGTGACCAGTGCCATAGCGGTTCCCGCCCTGGCTGGCGTGCCGGTCACCCATCGGGGTGTCACGCACGAGTTCGTGGTGGTCAGCGGCCATGTCGCGCCGGGGCACCCCGAATCGTTAGTGAATTGGAATGCGCTGGCCGCGCTCACCGGCACCATCGTGTTGCTGATGGCGGTCGAGCGCATCGAACTCTTCGCCAAGGTCCTGCTCGAAGGCGGCCGACCTGCGGAGACACCTGTGTTGGTGGTTCAGCACGGCACGACCTCGGCCCAGCGGACGCTGCGCACCACGCTGGCGCAGGCACCCGAACGCATCCGCGCGGACGGCATCCGACCTCCCGCAATCATCGTGATCGGGGCAGTGGCGGCCTTCGCCGATTAAAGACTTCTTAAGATTACTGTAAGGTAACCGGACATGACGGCTCTCAATGACGCCGAACGCGCCGCCATCGAACGTGATGCGGAAGGCGCCGGCGAACGGGCGCTCCCCATGCCCATCACCCAAGCGCAGATCACCAAGAGCAGCTGGTACCCGGCATGGCTGCCGTCGCGGCGGTTCCTCGCCGCGGTGATCGCCATCGGGGGCATGCAGCTTCTCGCCACGATGGACAGCACCGTGGCGATCGTGGCGCTCCCCAAGATCCAGGACGAGCTCAACCTGTCCGACGCGGGGCGCAGCTGGGTGATCACCGCGTACGTGCTGACCTTCGGCGGACTGATGCTGCTGGGTGGCCGCCTGGGCGACACGATCGGCCGCAAACGCACCTTCATCGTCGGCGTCGCGCTGTTCACCATCGCCTCCATCCTCTGCGGCGTGGCATGGGATGAGACCACCCTCGTCATCGCGCGACTCGCTCAGGGCGTCGGCGCGGCGATAGCGTCGCCAACCGGACTGGCGCTGATCGCCACCACGTTCCCCAAGGGGCCTGCGCGCAACACGGCCACCGCGGTGTTCGCGGCGATGACCGGCGTCGGCTCCGTGATGGGACTCGTCGTCGGCGGTGCCCTCACCGAGGTGTCCTGGCGGTGGGCCTTCCTGGTCAACGTGCCGATCGGGCTGTTGATGATCTCCCTGGCCCGCCGGACGCTGCGCGAGACGCATCGCGAGCGGATGAAGCTCGACGCCGCGGGCGCCATCCTCGCGACGCTGGCTTGCACGGCGGCGGTGTTCGGCTTCTCGATGGGACCCGAGCGGGGCTGGACGTCCGCCCTGACTCTCGGCTCGTGTCTGGCTGCGTTCGTGTTCTTCGCCGCGTTCCTCTACGTCGAACGCACCGCGGTGAATCCGGTCGTGCCCTTCAGCCTGTTCCGCGACCGCAACCGGGTCGCCACGTTCGCGGCGGTGTTCCTCGCCGGTGGGGTCATGTTCACGCTCACGGTGCTCATCGGGCTCTACGTGCAGGACATCATGGGCTACAGCGCACTTCGCGCAGGCATCGGGTTCATTCCGTTCGTCATCGCGCTCGGCATCGGTCTCGGCCTGTCGTCCTACCTGGTGTCGATCTTCCCGCCACGCCTGCTGGTGATTGCGGGCGGCGTGCTCGTCCTCGCGGCGATGATCTACGGCTCGACGCTCAACGGGGGCATCCCGTACTTCCCGAACCTCGTCATCCCGATCACCGTCGGCGGCTTCGGCATCGGCATGATCGTCGTGCCGCTCACGGTGTCGGCGATCGCCGGCGTCGGATTCGACGAGATCGGCCCGGTCTCCGCGATCGCGCTGATGCTGCAGAACCTCGGGGGCCCCGTCGTGCTTGCCATCATCCAGGCGGTCATCACCTCGCGGACGCTGTACCTCGGTGGCACGACCGGTCCGGTGAAGAACATGGACGACGCGCAACTGCACGCGCTCGATCAGGGCTACACCTACGGTCTGCTCTGGGTCGCCGCCGTGGCCGTCATCGTCGGTGTGGTGGCCCTGTTCATCGGCTACACCGCCCAGCAGGTCGCCCAGGCGCAGGAAGTCAAGGAAGCAATCGACGCAGGCGAGATCTAGCTTGAAGGCGTTCCGTCCGACGCGCCGATGGTGCGGCCAACGGCCTCGAGCGCGTCGACGACCGCCTGCACCTCACTGGAGGGGCCCTGCCGCGTGACCGCCAGGGTCAGCCGACCCTGCCAGTCGGGGTCCTCGACCCGCACCGTCCGCACGCCTTCGGGCACCGAAGGCGCGGCCAGTTCCGGCAGGAGACAGATGCCGAGCCCCGCGGCGACCAGCCCAAGGCGTGCAGGCCAGCCCCGCGCCCGGTGAGCGATCACCGGATCGGACAGGGTCGGCCATGCGGTGAATTGCGGGTCACCCACCGACCCCTCGCCGATCACCCATCGCTCGCCCGCCAATTCGTGGACCGACACGGTCGTCGCAGCGGCGAGCCGGTGCCCGGCCGGCACGGCGACGCACAGATCGCCGGCGAACACCCGGCGCGTCGGCAACCCGTCCAGGTCGTAATCGGGCAGTCCCGCACCGCTCCCGATCACCGCGAGGGCCAGCCGTCCGTTGCGCAACTCGCGGAGCAGTGCCGGAGTCGACGCCTCACTCAGCCGCACGGACACCCCGGGATGCTCGACGGCGAGCCGGGCGATCGCCCTCGGCGCGAGAACCGCCGCGGCAGCGGGGAAGACGCCCATCCGGACCCGGCCCCCCAACCGATCACCGAGGCCCTCGAGGTCGCGACGCAGTGAATCCACGTCGGCCAGGATGCGCCCCGCATACCCGACGACGGCGGTGCCCGCGGCGCTGAGGTGGACACCGCGGGCACCGCGCACGAACAGCGGCGCACCCGCCGCCGCCTCCATCGCCGCCACCTGGCGCGAGATGGCGGGCTGCGAATATCCGAGCGACCGTCCGGCCGCCGTGAAGGAACCGAGCAGGGCCGAAGACGTGGTTCATCGCAGGAGCATCCCGGGGCATGGGACGGGAACTGGCCGAACAACTGCTGTCCCGCGGTGACCGAGTGGCAGCGACGGCCCGCGACACCGCTCAGTCCGCCGACCTCGTCGAGCGGCACGGCGACCAGCTCTGGGTCAGGGCGCTCGACGTCACCGACACCGCCGGCGTGCGCGCCGTGCTCGACGAGGCCTTCGCGGCCCACGCACGCGTGGACGTCGTGGTCTCGAACGCAGGCTACGGCGTCTTCGGTGTGGCAGAGGACCTGACCGACGAGCAGATCGACCGGATGATCGCGACCAACCTCGCCGCGTCGGTCCAGCTGGCAAGGGCTGCGGTCCGGCACCTGCGCGCCCAGGGCGGTGGACTGTTGATGCAGATGTCGAGCATGGGGGCACACCTCGCCTTCCCCGCGTTCTCGCTCTACCACCTGACAAAATGGGGCATCGAAGGGTTCTACGAGGCGCTGGCACAGGAAGTCGCCCCATTCGGCATTCACACCACACTGGTCGAACCGGGTGTCGTCCGCACCGGATTCTTCGACGCAGCGACTCGGCTGCCGGTCAGCGCCCCCTACCTGGGCGGGCCTGCCGATCGGCCACCCATGACGACCGACGAGATGGTCGACGGTCAGGAGAACACGGTGGCGGCGATCGTCCGAGCCGGCGACTCCGCGCGACCGCCCCGACGGCTGGTGCTCGGGTCCGATGCCTGGCGGCTGGTCACCGAGGCGCTCCAAGGACGACTCGACGAATTGGTGCCGCAGCGCGCCAACGCAGCTACCGCCGACATCTGCTGAGCCGTTTCGCCGTCATCCTCCCTGGGTAGGGTGTCTGGCAATGTCCTCCTTCGCGGGTGGTGCCTCGGGCTCGACCGACCATCCGGCTCCGCCGCTTGCCTCGACCGTGCTGGGCATCGCGATCGTCGCCATCACCGGCATGCAACTCATGTCCACCCTCGACGGCACCATCGTGATCGTCGCACTGCCCCGCATGCAGGCCGACCTCGATCTCTCCGACGCCGGCAAGAGCTGGGTCATCACCGCCTACGTGCTCACGTTCGGCGGACTTCTGCTGCTCGGTGGCCGCGTCGGCGACGCCGTCGGCCAGAAGCGCGCGTTCCTGTCCGGCGTCGGCGTGTTCACCATCGCGTCGCTGGTGTGCGGACTGGCAGGTGACGAATACACCCTGATCGCGGCCCGCGCGGTGCAGGGCATCGGGGCGGCCGTGTCTGCTCCCACGGGTCTCGCGCTCATCGCGACGACGTACGCCGTCGGGCACGCCCGCAATCAGGCGATGGCGGTGTCGGCGGGGATGCAGGCCGCCGGATCGGTGCTGGGCCTGGTGCTCGGCGGGCTCCTCACCGTGATCTCGTGGCGGCTGGCCTTCCTGATGAACGTACCCATCGGCATCGTCATCGTGATCGTCGCGTGGCTCCGCATCGGCGAGACACACCACGAACGGCTCAAGCTCGACGTGACCGGCGCCCTGTTGGCCACGCTCGGCTGCACCTCGGCGGTGCTGGTGTTCACTCAGGGGCCCCCACGCGGCTGGGTCGATCCGTGGGTGATCGGCGCGGCGATCGCCTCGCTCGCGTTCTTCGTGGCGTTCCTGTTCGCCGAGCGCACCGCGGAGAACCCGCTGGTGCCGTTCTCGGTGTTCGGCGACCGCAACCGGGTGATGACGCTCATCGCGTGGTTCCTCGGGGGCGGCGTGCTGCTCACCGTGACGGTGATGGTCGGGCTGCTCGCCCAGGACGTGCTCGGCTACTCGGCTCTGCGGGCGGGGATCTGCTTCCTGCCCTTCGCCGTCGCCGTCGGCGTAGGGAACGTGCTGGCCACCAAGTTGGCGCCGTTGATCGCGCCCCGTTGGCTCATCATCGGTGGCGGCCTGTTCGTGCTCGCCGCGATGCTGTACGGGTCCACGCTCACCCGCGACATCCCCTACTTCCCCGACCTGTTCCTGCCGATCGTGGTGGGTGGTTTCGGGATCGGCATCATCTCGGTGGTGTTGCCCCTGTGCGCGGTCGCCGGGGTGGGTCCGCGCGAGATCGGGCCGGTGTCGGCCATCACGCTGATGGTGCAGAACCTCGGTGGCCCCCTGGTTCTCGTCGTCATCATGGCGGTGCAGACCTCGCGTACCCTCTACCTCGGCGGCACCACGGGACCGGTGAAGAACATGACCCCTACCCAGCTCGACGCCCTCGGCTACGGCTACACCTACTCGCTGCTGTGGGTCGCCGGCATTGCCATCCTCGTCGGCGTGGCCGCATTCTGGATCGGCTTCTCCGCCCGCGACATCGCCAGGGCGCAGCACACCCGCGAGGCGGTCGAGGCCGGCGAGCTCTGATCGGCCGGCCCGTCGTAGCGGCGCGCTAGCGTGACGCCATGGCCGCCGCCCTCACCCGCCAGCAGATCTCCGATGCGATCGACCCCCTGGGGTGGCGACTGATCCTCGGGGTGGCCGTCACCCACGTCCCGGTGGCCTCCCTGAGCGATTCGGTGGCGGCGGCAGCCGCCGCCGTCTCGGCCGTCGCGAACGACGGCGAGGGGCACCTCGGGCTCGACGTGCATTCCGACCGGCTCGTCCTTCGGCTGCACACCGCGGCCACCGGCTCGGTCACCGAGACCGATCTGACGCTGGCCCGGCGCGTCACGGACGCCTTGGCGGCCCGCGGGTGGCGCACCGGGCCCGGTGACGACGTGGTGGCGCCACAGACCATCGAGATCGCGATCGACGCGCTCGACATCGCAGTGGTGAGGCCGTTCTGGCAGGCCCTCACCGGGTACGTCGACGAGCCCGGCCCGCCGGACCTTCCTCCCGGGTCGCTTCTCGATCCCCTGCGCCGTGGCCCCGCCATCTGGTTCCAGCAGATGGACGAGCGACGACCACAACGCAATCGCATCCATCTCGACGTCGACGTGCCGCCCGAGCTGGCCCGGACCCGCATCGCCGCGGCGCTCGCAGCCGGCGGCACGCTGCTCGCCGACGATGCCGCACCCGCCTTCTGGGTGCTGGCCGACCCCGAGGGCAACGAGGCGTGCGTCTGCACGTGGCAGGGACGTGACTAGTTAAGGTTGGCGGCTGTGATCACCCGCATGTCCGAACTGTTCCTGCGCACGCTGCGCGACGACCCCGCCGACGCCGAAGTGCCGAGCCACAAACTGCTGATCCGGGCCGGGTACGTCCGGCCCGTCGGTCCCGGGTTGTACAGCTGGCTGCCGCTGGGTCTGCGTGTCTTCCGCAGGATCGAACAGATCGTGCGTGAGGAAATGAATGCCATTGGTGGACAAGAGATCTTGCTGCCCGCGCTGCTGCCCCGGGGTCCGTACGAGACGACCAACAGGTGGACCGAGTACGGCGACACGCTGTTCCGGCTCAAGGATCGGCGCGGCAACGACTATCTCCTCGGCCCCACCCACGAGGAGATCTTCACGCTCACCGTGAAGGGCGAGTACAGCTCTTACAAGGACTTCCCGCTGCGGCTCTACCAGATCCAGACCAAGTACCGTGACGAGGCCAGGCCGCGGGCGGGCATCCTCCGCGGGCGCGAGTTCGTCATGAAGGACTCGTATTCCTTCGACGTGGACGACGACGGTCTCAAGAAGGCCTACCACGCCCACCGCGAGGCCTACCAGCGGATCTTCGCGAAATTGGACGTTCGGTACGTCATCGTCTCGGCGGTGTCGGGCGCCATGGGCGGCAGCGCGTCCGAGGAGTTCCTGGCCGAGAGCGAGGTCGGTGAGGACACCTTCGTGCGGTGCCTGCAGTCCGGTTACGCGGCCAACGTCGAAGCCGTCATCACCGCGCAACCCGAGTCGATTCCGTTCGACGGGTTGCCCGACGCCGTCGTGCACGACACCGGCGACACGCCCACTATCGCCACGCTGGTCGAATGGGCCAACGGCGCGGACCTCCCGCAGTTCGCGAACCGCCCCGTGACCGCCGCCGACACCCTGAAGAACGTCCTGCTCAAGGTCCGCCAACCCGGTGGCGAGTGGGAGCTGCTGGCGATCGGCGTGCCGGGGGACCGCGAGGTCGACGAGAAGCGGCTCGGCGCCGCCATCGAGCCCGCCGAGTATGCGCTGCTCGACGATGCCGACTTCGCCGCCAACCCCTTCCTCGCCAAAGGTTACATCGGGCCGAAGGGCTTGCTCGCCAACGGTGTTCGTTACCTCGTCGACCCGAGGGTGGTGCACGGCACCGCGTGGATCACCGGTGCCGACGACAAGGGTCGACACGTGGTCGGGCTGGTGGCGGGGCGCGACTTCACCCCCGACGGGACGATCGAGGCCGCCGAGGTTCGCGACGGTGATCCGTCACCCGACGGCGCTGGTCCGCTGGTGTCGGCGCGGGGCATCGAGATCGGCCACATCTTCCAGTTGGGCCGCAAGTACGCGGAGGCCTTTCGCGCCGACGTCCTCGCCGAGGACGGCAAGCCGGTGCGGCTGACGATGGGGTCCTACGGCATCGGCATATCCCGGATGGTGGCGGTGCTCGCCGAACAGCACCACGACGACATCGGGCTGCGCTGGCCGGCGTCGGTGTCCCCGTTCGACGTGCACGTCGTCATCGCGAACAAGGACGACGGCGCCCGCAGCGGCGCCACCGAACTCGCCGGTGAGCTCGACCGGCTGGGCGTCGAGGTGCTGTTCGACGACCGCAAGGCGTCGCCGGGAGTCAAGTTCAAGGACGCCGAACTGCTCGGCGTGCCGTGGATCGTCGTGGTGGGCCGCGGCTGGGCCGACGGGGTGGTGGAGTTACGCAACCGGTTCACCGCCGAGACGGCCGAGGTGCCCGTCGACGGCGCGGCCATGGCGATCGCGGCCACGCTCGCGCGCTAGGTCACTCGGTCCCGCCGGGAAACGGGTCACTCCGTCCCGCCGGGAAACGCGACCGTGCTCGGCACCACGCCGAGCACCTGACGCCACCTGGCGGCGGTCACCGCACACTGCTTCAGGGCCGTGACGGCCAGCTCCCGGTCCTGGCCCGTCTTGGCCCGCTCGAGCACCGCCCGCCATGCCGCCGCGGAGTCCTCCTCCATGCGGACGGCCAACTTCGCCGCACTGCCGGGACCGTCGACGTCGAACGGCAGCCGGTAGCCGACCGAGGGGACGGGCGCCGGCACGTTCCGGGCAGCGAGCCTGGCGATCGCCTCCTCGCGCAGCGCGCGGTGCCCTGCCAGCGCAACGGACACCAGGTCGTTGAGGTCGGGTGTGGAGTGCGCCGACACCAGGCCGTAGCCGTAGATGACGCCGTGCTCGGCCGCGACGGCGTCGAACAGGGCGGCGTCGGCGGCATCCGAGGGACGGGAGGCACTCGAGGACGCGGCGCTCGGGGACGTCATGGCGTCGGCTTCGCGCCGGCCAGCGGGACCGTGGCGGCCGCCGTGCACGCCGCCGCGATCGAACCGAGGAGGCCCGCCCGGTAGCCCGACTGCTGGGTCGCCAACAGGGCGGCGCCGTCCGCGGACCGTTCGAGCGCCGCGACGACGTCGGCGGCGGTGGGTGGCGGCGGTGGCGCCGCAGTGGTGGTCGCCGCCGCGGGCGACGTCGTCGCGGGCGACGCCGAGGTGGTCGGTGCCTCGCCGGCGATCCTGGTGATCTCGTCGGTCAGGGCCCGGGCATGCGCGGCGCGCTGAGTCGCGACGACGGTCAACGCCGCGGCGAGCTTGGGCGCAGCCGCCGTGGCCGCGTCACTCGCCAGCCGGCCGTCGCTGCGCGCGCGGTCGAGTTCGGTGAGCAGGGCATCTACTTCCTTGACCGGGGTCGTCGACCCGCAGGCCAGGGCGGTGCCGCCCAGCAGCGCCAACCCTGCTGCCCCGATGAGCACGCGCCGCCTGCTGGTCGTGGAAAGGGCGCTCGGCACAGCAACATCCTGCCATCCCGGGGCGCCACCCAAGGGCTGCGGATGCCCGTCGCCCGCCGGAAGTTCGCCGATGACCGCTGTCCAGCTGGCGTATCGTGGACCTTCGGTTCCACGCGACATTCCGCGGGAGATCGTGTCCGTACAACTCAAGACGAGGAGCTCGCCGTGGCATCGGAGAATCCGCTACGGTCTGCGCAGTTACCCACCCCGCAGCAGGTGACCGAGCTGCTCGAGGGTGAGTTCGCTCGCGCCGGATACGAGGTCGAAGACGTCGAAATCGACGCCGCCGGCCGTCCCCCTCGCGTCGTCGTGGTCGCCGACGGCGAGCACGGTGTGAGCCTCGACGCGCTCGCGACGTTGTCCCGACTGGCGTCCGAGCTGTTGGATCGACTCGACGACGCCGACGAAACGCCGTACCTGCTCGAGGTGACGTCTCGCGGGGTGGACCGCCCGCTGGTCGCCGAGCGCCACTTCCGCCGCGCGGCGGGCCGCATGGTCGACATGACGCTGACCGACGGAACGCAGGTGACGGCCCGATTGGGCGGCGTTTCCGACGGTGCCGTGCGGCTGGTCGTCGCCGAGCCGCGCGGGGCGTTGACCGTTCGCGAAATCTCCATCGACGATGTCGTGAACGCCGTTGTCCAAGTGGAGTTCTCACCGCCGAACCCGCTCGAACTCGAGTTGGCCGGGGTATCAGGCAAGGAGGATGAGAAGTGAACATCGACATGGGTGCGCTGCACGCCATCGAAGTGGACCGCGGGATCCCGGTCGACGAACTGCTCGACACCATCAAGTCGGCGCTGCTCACTGCCTACCGTCACACCCAGGGCCACGAAGCCGACGCCAGAATCGACATCGACCGCAAGAGCGGTGTGGTCAGGGTGCTCGCCAGGGAAACCGACGCAGACGGCAACCTGATCAACGAATGGGATGACACCCCAGAGGGTTTCGGGCGTGTCGCCGCCACCACCGCGCGCCAGGTCATGCTGCAGCGCTTCCGTGACGCCGAGAACGAGCGGATGTACGGGGAGTTCTCGGCACGGGAGGGCGACATCGTCGGCGGCGTCGTCCAGCGCGACGCCCGCGAGAACGCCCGCGGAAACGTCATCGTGCGTCTCGGTACCGAGGCCAAGGGCTCCGAGGGCGTCATCCGGCCCGCCGAGCAGGTGCCGGGGGAGTCCTATGAGCACGGGGATCGTCTGCGCTGCTACGTGATCGGCGTGACGCGCGGGATCCGCGAGCCGAAGATCGAGCTGTCGCGGACTCATCCGAACCTGGTACGCAAGCTGTTCTCCCTCGAAGTGCCGGAGATCGCCGACAACTCCGTGGAGATCGTCGCGGTCGCCCGGGAGGCCGGTCACCGCTCCAAGATCGCGGTGACGTCCCGCGTCTCGGGTCTCAACGCCAAGGGCGCCTGCATCGGCCCGATGGGACAGCGCGTGCGCAACGTGATGAGCGAACTGTCCGGGGAGAAGATCGACATCATCGACCACGACCAGGATCCGGCCAGGTTCGTGGCCAATGCCCTCTCACCGGCCAAGGTGGTGTCGGTCTCGGTCATCGACGAGGCGGCCAGGGCGGCGCGCGTCGTCGTGCCGGACTTCCAGCTGTCACTCGCGATCGGCAAGGAGGGTCAGAACGCGCGACTCGCGGCCCGCCTCACGGGGTGGCGGATCGACATTCGCAGCGATGCGGCACCGGCGCCCGACGTCGACACCGCGCACGGCGCCGCACGAGAGGCATAGCGAGCACGCGTTTCTTTCTGCGGCGATCGTGACGGTAGAGTGAGACGTGATCCAGCGCGAGAGTTCGGTTCCCCGCGCGCGGCCGCACCAAAGTCCCCACGGGCCCGTGCGGACGTGTGTCGGATGCCGAACGCGTGAGCTGGCCGCCGAACTGCTTCGAGTGGCCGCTGTTCGCGACGGAGAGGGCAATCACGCCGTCTTCGTCGACACAGCGGGTAATCTGCCCGGGCGGGGTGCATGGCTGCATCCCGACCGGCAGTGCCTACACGGGGCGATTCGGCGGCGGGCCTTCGCTCGAGCGCTGCGCATCTCCGGTTCGCCGGACACCTCCGCGGTGGTCGAGTGGTTCGACGGGGCTTTCCCAGAATCACGGAGCCACCCGGCAACAGAACAGGTAGCGAAGAACATGAGCACACCGTGAAGTTCCGATGACCATGCGTCATAGCTAAACCCGAGGCGCGGCCCACTGCTGTCGCCTCCACGATGAGGAGATGTAGTGGCAGGCAAGGCCCGCGTGCACGAGTTGGCCAAAGAACTCGGTGTCACCAGCAAGGAAGTACTCGCCCGACTGAGCGAACAGGGCGAATTCGTCAAATCCGCGTCATCCACCGTCGAGGCGCCCGTCGCCCGACGGCTGCGCGAGGCGTTGGGCGGTTCCAAGCCCGCGTCCGCCAAGCCGGCACCCGCGGCGCCCGCCGCCCCCGCCGCGCAACCCGTGGCGACCCCCACTGCCGGGGCCAACGGCAACGGGGTGGCCACCGCGCCGGGCCCCAGGCCGTCAGGTCCCAAGCCGGCAGCGCCACGGCCGCCCGCCGCACCGGAACCCGTTCCGGCGCCGGCTGCCCCCGCACCCGAGGTCGCAGCCGCACCGGCACCGCCGGCCCCGCCCGTCGTCGGGGATCCGACCCAGGCCGCGCCGCCCGCCCCGGGCGCGCGTCCCACCCCGGCTCCCGGCGCCCCGCGGCCCGGACCGCGTGCGCCACGCGTCGGCAACAATCCGTTCTCGACCCAGGTGCCCGTCGAGCGGCCCGCGCCGCGGCCCCCGCAGGGCGCAGGTGGCCCGCCTCGTCCCGGCGGTCCTCCGCGACCCGGTGGTGGGCCGCGTCCAGGTGCCACCCCAGGCAACATGCCCCCGCGTCCCCCCGGCGCCCGGCCAGGAGCGACCGGCCGTCCCGGCGGTCCGCGGCCCGGCCCCGGTGCGCGTGGACCCGGTGGCGGCGGACGTCCCGGCGGTCCCCCAGGTGCAGGCGGCGGCGGTAACTATCGTGGTGGCGGCGCCGGTGGCGCCGGAGCGCCGGGTGGTGCTCCCGCCGGCGGCTTCCGCGGACGCCCCGGTGGCCCCGGTGGCGGCGGTGGCGGCGGCGGTCGCCCCGGCCAGCGCGGTGGCGCGGCGGGCGCGTTCGGCCGTCCCGGCGGTGCGGTCCGGCGCGGTCGCAAGTCGAAGCGGCAGAAGCGTCAGGAATACGACTCGATGCAGGCGCCGGTCGTCGGTGGCGTGCGGTTGCCGCACGGCAACGGCGAGACCATCCGGTTGGCTCGGGGCGCGTCGTTGGTCGACTTCGCCGACAAGATCAACGCCAACCCGGCCTCGCTGGTGCAGGCGTTGTTCAACCTCGGTGAGATGGTCACCGCCACCCAGTCGGTGGGCGACGAGACGCTCGAGCTGCTCGGCAGCGAGATGAACTACGTCGTGCAGGTCGTCTCCCCCGAGGACGAGGACCGCGAGCTGCTGGAGTCGTTCGACCTCACCTACGGCGAGGACGAGGGCGGCGAGGAGGACCTCGAGTTCCGTCCGCCGGTGGTCACCGTCATGGGTCACGTCGATCACGGCAAGACCCGCCTGTTGGACACCATCCGGCAGGCCAACGTCCGCGAGGGCGAGGCCGGCGGGATCACCCAGCACATCGGTGCCTACCAGGTCCTCACCGAACTGGACGGCAACGAGCGGCTGGTGACGTTCATCGACACCCCCGGTCACGAGGCGTTCACCGCCATGCGTGCCCGCGGTGCGAAGGCCACCGACATCGCGATCCTGGTGGTCGCCGCCGACGACGGCGTCATGCCGCAGACGGTGGAGGCCATCAACCACGCGCAGGCGGCCGACGTGCCGATCGTGGTCGCGGTCAACAAGATCGACAAGGAGGGCGCCGACCCGGCCAAGATCCGGGCCCAGCTCACCGAGTACAACCTGGTCGCGGAGGACTTCGGTGGCGACACCATGTTCGTCGACATCTCGGCCAAGCAGGGTACCAACATCAATGCCCTGCTGGAGGCGGTGCTGCTGACCGCGGACGCCACGCTGGACCTGCGGGCCAACCCCGACATGGAGGCCCAGGGCGTGGCGATCGAGGCGCACCTGGACCGCGGTCGCGGCCCGGTGGCCACGGTCCTCATCCAGCGCGGCACGCTGCGCGTCGGCGACTCGATCGTCGCGGGCGACGCCTACGGTCGCGTCCGGCGGATGGTCGACGAGCACGGCGCGGACGTCGAAGAGGCGCTGCCGTCGCGTCCGGTCCAGGTCATCGGCTTCACGTCGGTGCCGGGCGCCGGTGACAACCTGTTGGTCGTCGACGAGGACCGGATCGCCCGCCAGATCGCCGACCGGCGCAGTGCGCGCAAGCGCAACGCGCTGGCGGCCCGGACCCGCAAGCGGATCAGCCTGGACGATCTCGATGCGGCGCTCAAGGAGACCAGTCAGCTGAACCTGATCCTGAAGGGCGACAACTCCGGCACCGTGGAGGCACTGGAGGAGGCCCTGCTGGGCATCGACATCGGCGACGAGGTCGAGCTGCGCGTCATCGACCGCGGCGTCGGTGGCGTCACCGAGACCAACGTCAACCTGGCGTCGGCCTCCAATGCCATCATCATCGGCTTCAACGTCCGCGCGGAGGGCAAGGCCACCGAGCTGGCCAACCGCGAGGGCGTCGACATCCGGTACTACTCGGTGATCTACCAGGCCATCGACGAGATCCAGGCTGCGCTGAAGGGCATGCTCAAGCCGATCTACGAGGAGCGGGAACTCGGCCGGGCCGAGATCCGGGCGATCTTCCGGTCGTCGAAGGTCGGCAACATCGCCGGCTGCCTCGTCACCTCCGGCATCATCCGGCGCAACGTCAAGGCGCGACTCATCCGCGACAACGTCGTGGTGGCCGAGACGGTCACCATCTCGTCGCTGAAGCGGGAGAAGGACGACGTCACCGAGGTCCGCGACGGTTACGAGTGTGGTCTCACGCTGACCTACAACGACATCAAGGAAGGCGACGTCATCGAGGCGTACGAGCTGGTCGAGAAGGTGCGCACCTAAGTGGTGACCCACGAGCGCCTGCTCGGGGAGCATCGTGGTTGACGTTGGGCGGGCGCGTCGGCTCTCCAAGCGCATCGGCACCATCGTCGCCTCGGCCATCGAGTTCGAGATCAAGGATCCGCCCCTGGCCTTCGTGACCATCACGGACACGAAGGTCACGGGGGACCTGCACGACGCGACGGTGTTCTACACGGTGCGCGGCACGACGCTGGCCGACGAGCCGGACTACGACGGCGCGGCGGCCGCCCTGGAACGGGCGAAGGGGACGCTGCGTTCCAAGGTCGGGGCGGGTACCGGCGTGCGGTTCACGCCGACCCTGACGTTCGTGTTGGACAAGTTGCCGGATACCGCGCGCGACATGGAGGACCTGCTGGCCAAGGCCAGGCAGGCCGACGCCGATCTGGCGCGGATTCGGCAGGGTGCCACACCGGCGGGCGACCCGGACCCGTACCGTGTCTCTGGGGTGGAGGAATCCGGCGGGGAACCCGACGACGTGCGTGACCCTGAGGACACCGATGACCGCGATCGACCCGAAGACTGAGCTGTTTCCGGCGTCGCTTCGCGTCGATGGTCGGGGTGCCGCGGAACTGCTCGACGCGGCGGCGTCCGTCAGCGTGGTCTGTCACGTCTACCCCGACGCCGACACCATCGGAGCCGGGCTGTCGCTGGCGCTGGTCCTGGAACGGTTGGGCAAGCCGGTCGAGGTCGGGTTCGCCACCCCGGCGGTGCTTCCGGAGTCGCTGCAGTCACTGCCGGGCGGACATCTGCTGGTCGCGCCCGATGACATGCACCGGGACAGCGAACTGGTGGTGACGGTCGACATTCCCAGCGTCAATCGGCTCGGCGCCCTTCGCGAGCTGGTCGATTCGTGCCGCCAGCTGCTGGTCATCGATCATCACGCGTCCAATCAGCTCTTCGGCACGGCCAACTACGTCGATCCGTCGGCCGACTCCACGACGATGCTCGTCGCCGAGTTGCTCGATGCCTGGGGTGAGCCGATCGACCAGCGCGTCGCGCACTGCCTGTATGCCGGGTTGACCACGGACACCGGGTCGTTCCGGTGGGCGAGCGCCCGCGCGCACCGGCTCGCGGCGCGACTGCTGGAGTTCGGGGTCGACAACGCCACCATCAGCCGCACGCTGCTGGATACCCATCCGTTCTCCTGGCTGCCGATGTTGTCGCGCGTGCTGTCGTCGGCGCAGCTGGTGCCGGATGCGCTCGACGGCCGCGGGTTGGTGTACGCGATCGTCGAACACCAGGAATGGACGAATGCCAGGCCCGAAGAGGTCGAGAGCATCGTGGACATCGTGCGTACCACCGCCCAGGCCGAGGTGGCTGCGGTGTTCAAGGAGATCGAGCCACAGCATTGGACGGTGTCGATGCGGGCCAAGTCGGAGGTCGACCTCGCCGCCGTCGCGAGCGCATTCGGCGGCGGTGGTCATCGACTAGCCGCCGGCTATTCCGCGACCGGGCCGGCGGGTGACGTAATCAAGGCGTTGGAGATCGCACTTGGTTGAGCTGGCCGCCGATCAGCCGTGGGGATGAGTCCGCCGGAACCACAACCGATTCCGGCCACCGGGCGCCGCATCGCACGGCTGGCACTGCCCGCGCTCGGCGTGCTCGCCGCTGAACCCGTCTACCTGTTGTTCGACCTCGCCGTCGTGGGGCGACTTGGCGCGGTGGCACTGGCGGGTCTCGCCATCGGTGGGCTGGTCCTGTCGTCGATGTCGTCTCAGCTCACCTTCCTTTCCTACGGCACGACGGCCCGCGCCGCCCGGTTCTTCGGTGCCCGCGATCACCGGTCTGCCGTCGGAGAAGGAGTACAGGCCACCTGGCTGGCCGTCGGACTGGGGACGCTCGTCGTGGTGGTGGTGGAGCTGGCCGCGGTACCGATCCTCGCAGTGATCGCCGATGGCGGTGAGATCGCCGAACAGGCGCTGCCGTGGTTGCGGATCGCCATCCTCGGCGCACCCGCCATCCTGATCTCGTTGGCGGGCAACGGTTGGATGCGCGGTGTGCAGGACACCGCCCGGCCGTTGCGCTACGTCGTCGCCGGGTTCACCCTGTCCGCGCTGCTGTGTCCGACGTTGGTGTACGGCTGGCTGGGGGTGCCCCGCCTGGGGCTGGCCGGATCGGCGGTCGCGAATCTGGCCGGTCAGTGGTTGGCGGCGGTGCTGTTCTGTGGTGCCCTGTTGGCCGAACGGGTGCCGCTGCGGATCGACGCCGCGGTGTTACGGGCCCAGGTGGTGATGGGTCGCGACCTGGTGGTGCGGACGCTGGCTTTCCAAGCATGCTTCGTCTCGGCCGCCGCGGTGGCGGCCCGCTTCGGTGCGGCGGCGGTCGCCGCGCACCAGGTGGTGTTGCAGATCTGGAGTTTCCTTGCGCTGGTGCTCGATTCGCTGGCGATTGCGGCGCAGTCGCTCGTCGGGGCGGCGCTCGGCGCGGGTCAGTTGGCGCACGCCAGGTCCGTCGCATGGCGGGTGACGATCTTCTCGACGGTCGCCGCGGCGGTGCTGGCCGCGGTCTTCGCCGCCGGCGCGTCGGCGTTTCCGCGGTTGTTCACCTCGGATCGGTTGGTGCTCGACGCGATCGGCGTGCCGTGGTGGTTCCTGGTGGCCCAGCTGCCGATCGCGGGAACGGTGTTCGCCCTGGACGGGGTGTTGCTCGGTGCCGGCGACGCCACGTTCATGCGCAATGCCACCCTGGCCAGTGCGCTGACCGGGTTCCTGCCGTTGATCTGGCTGTCCCTCGTGTTCGGCTGGGGTCTGCTCGGCATCTGGTCCGGGCTGACCACGTTCATGCTGCTGCGCCTGGTGTTCGTCGGCTGGCGGGCGTTCTCGGGCCGCTGGCTCGTCCCCGGCACCGGCTGACTTTCGCGCGCCCCCCTTCTCGCGCGAGCGTGCGTGTCTGAGGGCGACACGCCGACGGAAAACCGGACTTCCCGCCCGCTCGCGCGACCGTCACATCCGGTAGGCGACCACGGCCCAGCCGTAGGCGTTGGTGTGCACGTCGATCCGCTCGAAGCCGGCGGCCGCCAAGCGCTTCGGCAGCGACCCGGGATCGACGGGGTTGTAGGTGTCGTCGACGTGATGCGCCGCCAACTCGTCACTGGCCAAGCTGTCGCTGGCCACCAATGGCGCGCCAGGACGCAGGACCCGGGCCACCTCGGCGAACAACGAATCCTGCAGCGCCACCGTGGGGACGTGGTGCAGCATGGTGAAACAGGCAGCGCCGGTGAATCTTCCGTCGTCGTAGGCCAGTGCGGTGGCGTCCCCGGTGACGATCTCGACCGACGGGACGCCGGCGAATCGTTCGCGCAGCGCCGTGGCGAGTTGGTCGTCGATCTCGACCGACGTCAGACGTGGCACCGCCTCGCTGAGCACGTCGGTGGTGGCGCCGTAGCCGGGGCCGACCTCCAGCACGTCGTCGCCGAGATCGGTGGTGCCGAGGGCCCACGGGAGGATGACCTCGCGGATGGCCTGACGCCACTCCTCGCTGCCACACTTCTGGTGCGCCTCGTTCATGGCGGCAGCGTACGCCCGGTGGGCGGGCGGGCGTTCGCTGTTGCCGGCGTGCGGAAACTTCGAACTCCACGCGGCGCGTCGCCCTCGGACACGCACGCTCGGGGGAGGGGGTTGCGTGTCGACCTATCGTTGAGGCATGTGCCGGAACATCACCGAATTGCGTGGGCTCGAGCCGTCGGCGACCGCCGAGGAGATCGAGGCCGCGTCGCGCCAGTATGTCCGCAAGGTCAGCGGCATCACGCGCCCCACCGCCGCCAATGCCGAGGTGTTCGAGGCAGCCGTCGCCGAGGTCACCGCGACGACCACCCGACTTCTCGCCGCGCTCCCGCCGCGCCGTCAGCCGCCGAAGACCGTCCCACCGCTGCGGCGGCCCGAAGTCCTGGCCCGGCTCGCGGCGCGGTGAGCGTCACCGCGCTCAAGGAGTGGAGCGCGGCCGTGCACGCCATGCTCGACGGCCGCCAGACCGTGCTGCTGCGCAAGGGCGGCATTCACGAGAAGCGGTTCGAGGTGAAGGGCAACGACGCCGGCGGGTTCGTGTTCTTCCCGACGGTCGCCCACGGTCACGCGGAACGGGTCCGCCCCGAGCACCGTGCCCTGCTCGAGGACGCCGGCCGGGACAGCACCGAGGACCAGATCATCCTGCGAGCCGGGGCGACAGTGGTTGCCGCCGTCGAGGTCAACCGCCCGGAGGGCCTCGCGGACCTGGCTGACGCCCACATCTGGACGGCCGAGTCGGTCCGCGCCGACCGGCTGGACTTCCGGCCCAAGCACCGGCTGACGGTCCTGGTGGTGCAGGCCAGGCCGCTCGCCGAGCCGGTGGCACTGCGCCGGGAGCCGTCCTACGCGGGATGCAGGAGCTGGCTGGAACTGCCCGTCGCACCGGTCTGGTCGGAGCCGGTGCACGACGACGCCACGCTCGCGGCGCTCAGCGACCGGGTGCGGGCGTCGGTCGGCTGACGCGACCGGCTCAGTACTTCCGGCTCAGTACTTGTAGTAGGGCGCCAGTTCCTGGGCGCGCTGCAGGTTGGTCTGCATGCAGTCCACGTCGTCGGCGCTGTAGACGGGGGAGTAGAACAGCGCCTGCTGGATCACCCCGTAGTTGGTGTCGAAGGCGATCATGCAGCTGAAGAAGAAGCGGTTGTTCCGGTCGGACGGCTTCAGGACCCAGTACTGCGCGGCCCGGTGGCCGGCGATGTCGAGTTCGACGGCATCGGCGGGCAGGGTCTGCTCGTAGGTTCGCCAGACGAACGCTTCGACGGTCAGCTGATAATTGCCCGCGTCGTAGTGGCACCTCAGGCCATCCTCGTGCTCCGGCGGGGTGAAGCCGAGCCCGAGCCGGTTGATCACGTCGATCGGGATGTCCTCGCACGGGTCGAAGGGCCGGGGGTCGACGGTCTGGATCACGGGCCACTTGATGCTGCTGGACACGCCCGTCATCGGGGCCGACGTGGATCTGAGCTCGACGGATCCGGTGCCGGACGCGCTGAGCGGATTGGCCTGCCACACCACGATGACGGCGGCGATCAGGGCGCACGTCGCCGCCAGCAGGCGCATCCTGCCCGGCAGGGCACCCCTCTTGCGCTCGTTGTCCATTGCCGGGAGTGTACAAGTCCGACCGCACGCCAGCACCGGAAAGCAGAACGCGTTCTAGTTGCCGGGCGTGGTCGTGGCCCCGACGCAAGTAGGCTGATCGGTTGTGTCTCCGCCGTCACCCGACCACCGGCACCCGACCTTGTGGGCGATCAGCGACCTGCACATCGGTCATACCGGTAACAAGCCCGTCGCCGAGTCGCTGCATCCGTCGTCCCCGGACGACTGGCTGATCGTGGCCGGCGACGTCGCCGAGCGGACCGACGAGATCCGCTGGACGCTCGACTTGCTGCGCAAGCGGTTCGCCAAGGTGATCTGGGTGCCCGGCAACCACGAATTGTGGACCACCTCCAGGGACCCGATGCAGATCTTCGGCCGGGCGCGCTACGACTACCTCGTCAACATGTGCGACGAGATGGGCATCCTCACCCCGGAGCATCCCTTCCCCGTGTGGAACGACGAGGGTGGGCCCGCGACGATCGTGCCGATGTTCCTGCTGTACGACTACACCTTCCTGCCGGAGGGCACCGCCACCAAGGCGGAGGGTCTCGCGGTGGCACGGGAACGCAACGTGGTGGGCACCGACGAGTTCCTGCTCTCCGCCGAGCCGTACGCCACCCGCGACGCCTGGTGCCGCGACCGGGTCAAGCAGACCCGCGAGAAACTCGAAGACCTCGACTGGTTGACGCCGTCGATCCTGGTGAACCACTTTCCGCTGGTGCGCGAACCGTGCGACGCGATGTTCTACCCGGAGTTCGCGCTGTGGTGCGGCACCACCGCCACGGCCAACTGGCACACTCGGTACAACGCGCTCTGCTCGGTCTACGGCCACCTCCACATTCCGCGCACCACCTGGTACGACGGAGTGCGCTTCGAGGAGGTGTCGGTGGGCTACCCGCGGGAGTGGCGGCGCCGCAAGCCGTATCGGTGGATGCGCCAGATACTGCCCGATCCGAAGTATCCGCCCGGCTATCTCAACGACTTCGGCGGCCACTTCGAGGTCACCCCCGAGATGCGCGCGAACGCGGAGAAGATGCAGGACCAGATCCGGCAGCGACGGTTGGGATGACGGCGCCGTTGCTGACCGGCGTGCTGCCCGCCATGGTGGCGTCGGCCGAACTCTACGACGACCCGCCGGATCTCAGCCCGCTGCCGGAGGAGGAGCCGCTGGTGGCTCGCTCGGTGGCCAAGCGCCGCAACGAGTTCGTCACCGTGCGGTACTGCGCCCGCAAGGCCCTCGGTGAGCTCGGACTGCCGCCCGTACCGATCCTCAAGGGCGACAAGGGGGAACCCTGCTGGCCCGAGGGCGTCGTCGGGAGCCTGACCCACTGTGAGGGTTTCCGGGGCGCGGTGGTGGGACTGGCTCGAGACGTCCGCTCGGTCGGCATCGACGCCGAACCGCATGGCGTGCTGCCCAAGGGCGTGCTGGACGCGGTCGGCATCCCAGCCGAACGCCGGGAACTCGGCACGCTTCCGGGTGGGCTGCACTGGGACCGGATCCTGTTCTGCGCCAAGGAGGCCACGTACAAGGCCTGGTTTCCCCTGACGCACCGATGGCTGGGCTTCGAGGATGCGCACATCACGTTCGAGGTCGACGGGTCCGGCACGGCGGGCACCTTCGTGTCGCGGATACTGGTCGACCCCGCAGCCGAATCGGGGCCGCCCCTGACCGCCCTGTCGGGACGCTGGTCCGTCGCAGGCGGCTTGACCCTGACGGCGATCGTGTTGTGAGCGCTCCCGAACCAGGCCTGGTCATCGTGGACAAGCCGGCGGGGATGACCAGCCACGACGTGGTTGGCCGGTGCCGCAGGCTCTTCGGCACGCGGAAGGTGGGACACGCCGGCACGCTGGACCCGATGGCGACCGGCGTGCTGGTCGTCGGGATCGAGCGCGCCACCAAGATACTGGGCCTGCTCACGGCGAGCGACAAGTCGTATTCCGCGACGATCCGGCTCGGACAGACCACCTCGACCGACGACGCGGAGGGGGACGTGCTCGCGACGGTGTCGGCAGCGCACCTGAGCGCGGCCGATGTCGAGACCGCCGTCGCCGCGCTGCGCGGTGAGATCGAGCAGGTCCCGTCCTCGGTCAGTGCCATCAAGATCGACGGCCGGCGGGCCTACCAGCTGGCACGGGAGGGTCAGACCGTCGAGATACCGGCTCGCGCGGTGCGCATCGCACGGTTCGACGTCGTGGACACCCGGTGGGTCGGGAGGGTCGTCGACGTGGACGTCGACGTCGACTGTTCCTCGGGGACCTACGTCCGGGCGCTGGCGCGCGACGTCGGAACGGCCCTCGGCGTCGGGGGACACCTGGTGGCGTTGCGACGGACCCGGGTGGGCCGCTATGGCCTCGAGGAGGCGCGCACCCTCGAGCAGCTCGGTGACGCACCACGCCTGAGCTACCCGCTCGACGAGGCGTGCCTACTGGGCTTTCCGCAGCGGGAGTTGACCGTCGCGGAGTGCGATTCCGCGTCGAACGGCAGGGCGCTGGAGCCGGCGGGGATCGAGGGGGTGTACGCCGCGGCGACTCCCGACGGCAGGGTGATCGCGCTGCTGGCCGACGACGGTGCGCGGACCAGGTCCGTCGTCGTCATCCGACCGTCGACCCTCTAGCGTCGACTTACCTGCTGATCAGTAGGTAACATCGTTGGCACGTCGGCGTAATGAAGGGGTGTCGTGATCAGCACGGGGGAGGGCAGCGGCGGTCGTCGTGCCCGCCGTACCCAGGCCGAGCGCAGTGCGGCGATGCGACTGCGGTTGCTCGAGGCCACCGTCGACTCGCTGGTGACGCACGGCTATGCAGGCACCACGACCCAACGCGTTGCCGAGTTGGCGGGGGTGACCCGAGGGGCGCAGATCCACCACTTTCGCGCCAAGCTGGACCTGGTCATCGCCGCGATCGAACACCTCGCCCAGCAGCGGGCTCAAAGCGTGATCCGTGAGATCGGCCGCATCCGGGACAGTCCCGATCGAGCGGGCGCGGTGCTGGACATGTTGTGGGAGGCGCATCAGGGCCCGTTCTTCGTTGCGACGCTTGAACTTTGGATTGCAGCACGTACCGACGCCGACTTGGCGCGGCAGATTCGACGTGTCGAGCCCGTGGTCAACGGGGCGTTGCTTGCCGCGATCGGGCAGTTGGTGCCCGAGCAGGCGGAGCACAAGGACCTTCGCAACGCTGCCTACACCGCGATGGACGCGCTCAGGGGCATCCTGGTCGCCGGCTTCGTCGAGGCCGACCAGGACCGGTTGCGCAAACGGTGGGAGCGGGCCAGTACGGGCCTGTATCGCGCGTTGGACGAGGCGTTCGCGACCGCGGACGCCGTGCCCGCCTGAACGCATCCGCCGCCCGGCAACACCGGGCAGCGCAGCTCTTGCTTGGATACCGGCCGGAACGTATGTTATTGACAGACGTGTCGAGCGGACAGGCGAATTCCCACCGGGTGGCGCTGCGCGATAGAGGGTGTGGGCGACCCCGGCCAGCCTCGAGGAGGGGACGAGGTTGGCCGGGAGTGGGCCGGCGTGCTGACGAGCTACCTAGACGGTGACCCAGATCGCCTCTGCCGCAGGCCTTCCCAAGTCGACGGTGGCCTCGTCGGCACCGGGGTCGCCGTGCGCCTCGATGACCACGGAGATCATCCCCGCGAAGTCGCGACGGGCCAGCACGCGCAGCCGTGAGTCCAGGCTGATGCCGACGCTGTCGAAGTACCTCAGCATCTCCGGGTCGGCGTCGGAGATGCGCGCGACGGTGCCGGCGTCACCGTCGTTGCAGACCGACAGTTGGCGGGCAGGCGGCGCGGGCACCTGGCCGTCGGCGGCCGGGATGGGATCGCCGTGCGGATCACGGGTGGGATGGCCGAGTTTCGCGTCGATGCGCATCAGCATCCGGTCGGAAACGGCGTGCTCGAGGATCTCGGCCTCGTCGTGAACCTCGTCCCAGCCGTAACCGAGCTCGCGGACCAGGAAGGTCTCCATCAACCGGTGTCTGCGGACCATTTCCAGGGCCGCCGTTCGCCCTGCGGCGGTGAGGGACACCGCGCCGTACTTCTCGTGGTCGACGAGCCCCTGGTCGGCCAGCTTGCGGATCGACTCGGACGCCGTGCTGGCGGAGACTCCGATGCGCTCGGCCAGCATCTTGGTGCTGACCTTGTCCACCGACCATTCCTGGGCGGTCCAGATGACCTTCAGATAGTCCTGGGCAACCGACGACAAGTCGCGAGTGTTCTCGTCGGGGCTCATGTCGTGGAAGTTTAGGCAGTCCGCTGCGCATCCGGGCATCTAGCGGCGCGACCGTCTCCGGCGCGTCGTAGGCTTGCCTGCGTGCAGCGCTGGCGGGGCCAAGCCGAGATCCCCACGGACTGGGGTAGATGTGTGGTGACCATCGGCGTGTTCGACGGTGTGCACCGGGGACACGCCGAGCTGATCAACCATGCCGTCAAGGCCGGGCGGTCCCGCGAGGTCCCGACGGTCCTGATGACGTTCGACCCGCACCCGATGGAGGTCGTGTTCCCCGGGAGCCATCCGGCCCAGCTGACCACGCTGACGCGGCGTGCCGAGTTGGTCGAGGAGATGGGCGTCGACGTCTTCCTGGTGATGCCGTTCACCTCGGACTTCATGAAACTCACGCCCGAGCGCTACATCCACGAGCTGCTCGTCGAGCGGCTGCACGTCGTCGAGGTCGTGGTCGGCGAGAACTTCACCTTCGGCAAGAAGGCCGGCGGCAACGTCGAAATGCTGCGCAAGGCGGGGGACCGGTTCGGGTTCGCCGTGGAGAGCATGTCGCTGGTGTCCGAACATCACCGGGACGAGACGGTCACCTTCTCGTCGACCTACATCCGGTCGTGTGTCGACGCCGGTGACGTCGTTGCCGCCGCCGAGGCGCTGGGTCGGCCCCACCGCGTCGAGGGCGTGGTCGTGCGCGGCGACGGACGCGGCAGGGGACTCGGTTTCCCCACCGCCAACGTCGCGCCGCCCATGTACTCGGCCATCCCCGCGGACGGGGTGTACGCGGCGTGGTTCACGGTGCTCGGCCACGGCCCCGTCATGGGGTCGGTCATCCCCGGTGAGCGCTATCAGGCCGCGGTGTCGGTCGGCACGAACCCCACCTTCTCGGGTCGCACCCGCACCGTGGAGGCCTTCGTCCTCGACACGCAGGCCGATCTGTACGGCCAGCACGTCGCCGTCGACTTCGTCGCGCGCATCCGCGGACAGGAGAAGTTCGGCGCGGTCGAGGACCTCGTCGTGGCCATGGAGCGTGACACGGCACGAGCCCGCGCGGTCCTCTCGGCGCACTGACGATTCGGTTCGCACCCTCGAGCGCTGCTAGAGTATGCGGCGACCCAGCGCGTGCTGCAGTTCGCGGCGGCCGCGCCCAGACGTCATTCGCGAACCCATGGATGGAGTTGTTTCATGTCGCTCACCACCGAGCAGAAAAAAGAGATCCTCGGCCAGTACGGCCTTCACGAGACCGACACCGGCTCACCAGAGGCGCAGATCGCGATGCTGACCAAGCGGATATCCGATCTCACCGAGCATCTGAAGAAGCACAAGCACGACCACCACTCGAGGCGCGGACTGCTGCTCTTGGTCGGTCGCCGTCGCCGCTTGCTCAAGTACATCGCCCAGGTGGACGTGGCGCGCTACCGCTCCCTGATCGAGCGCCTCGGTCTGCGCCGCTGACCCGTTTGCGCGTCCCCGCCGCCACGGTCGCGCTCCTCGCGGCCGCGGTGACGTTGGCCGGGTGTTCGTCCGCCGCGGCCGCGGACATGTCCGTGGGCGACTGCCTGAAGGTGGTCGGTCCCGCCGATCGGCCGGAGACCATGAAGGTCCAGTGCGGCAGCCCGGAATCAAACTTCAAGGTCGTCGGCGCGGTCCAGGAGGCCGGGCAGTGCGCCTCCGACGTCGATTCGTCCTACTCGATGCGCACGTCGTTCCTCGGCAGGGGTTCGACCGTCTGCATGGACATCGACTGGGTGGTGGGCGGCTGCATGAGCATCGATCCGGACAACGACCGCGATCCCACCAGGGTGGACTGTCACGACGCGTCGGCGTCCAACCGCCAGCGGGCCACTCAGATCATCCACGACGTGGCCAACGTCGACCAGTGCGCGACCGGACTCGGCTACGCCTATGACGAGCGCCGGTTCACCGTGTGCGTCGAGAACGTCTCGTAACCAACGTGCCTGCAGGTCCGGCCGTTGCGGCGGTGTAACATAAACGTGTTTTGAGCCACCTCGGCTCGAACGTTAGGTGCGGTTCGCGCAGATCCGCGCGCACCGTTCCAGTGCGTCATGGAAGGCCCGTCCTCGAATGGGCGGTCTTCGGTAGTGGCTGCCGGACCTTCCCTGATCTTGGGGATGGCGTCCGGCCGCTTCGATCGATGGCCGTCGGCATGTGGCGGGTTCTTCGCGGTGACGCGCGAAAAAAGGGGTGCGCACGAGCACCACACGAGAACCAAAGAGGCCTGACACACGTATGTCTGCAACTGAGATAGAAGACGGCGTATTCGAGTCGACTGCCGTCATCGACAACGGCAGCTTCGGCACCCGCACCATCCGCTTCGAGACCGGTCGGCTGGCCAAGCAGGCCGCCGGCGCCGTCGTCGCGTACCTCGACGACGAGACCATGCTGCTCTCGGCCACCACGGCCAGCAAGACCCCGAAGGACCACTTCGACTTCTTCCCGCTCACGATCGATGTCGAGGAGCGGATGTACGCCGCGGGACGCATCCCCGGCTCGTTCTTCCGTCGGGAGGGACGACCCTCCACAGACGCGATCCTGACCTGCCGCCTGATCGACCGGCCGCTGCGCCCGACCTTCATCTCGGGTCTGCGCAACGAGATCCAGGTGGTCGTCACGATCTTGAGCCTCGATCCCACGGATCTCTATGACGTGCTGGCGATCAACGCCGCATCGGCGTCCACGCAGATCTCCGGCATCCCGTTCTCCGGCCCGGTCGGCGGCGTCCGCGTCGCGCTCATCTCCACCCCGGAGAACAGGGCAGGCCAGTGGGTCGCGTTCCCCACCGTCGAGCAGCTCGAGACCGCCGTCTTCGACATGGTCGTCGCGGGGCGCAAGGCCGGCGATGACGTCGCGATCATGATGGTCGAGGCCGAGGCCACCGACCGGGTCATCGATCTGATCGCCGGCGGCGCGGGTGCGCCGACGGAGTCCGTCGTCGCCGAGGGCCTCGAGGCCGCCAAGCCGTTCATCGCCGCCCTGTGCGATGCGCAGCAGGAGCTCGCCGACAGTGCCGCCAAGCCGACCGCCGACTACCCGGTGTTCCCCGACTACCAGGACGACGTGTTCTACGCCGTCTCCTCGGTCGCCACCGACGAGCTCTCCAAGGCGCTGACCATCGCCGGCAAGGAAGAGCGCGACGAGCGCACCAACGAGATCAAGGTCGAGGTGCTCGACCGCCTCGGCGACACGTACGCCGGTCGTGAGAAGGAGATCGGCGCGGCGTACCGCTCGCTGACCAAGAAGCTGGTCCGCCAGCGCATCCTGACCGACCACTTCCGCATCGACGGCCGTGGCATCACGGACATCCGCGCGCTCTCGGCCGAGGTCGCCGTGATCCCGCGGGCGCACGGCAGCGCGCTGTTCGAGCGTGGCGAGACCCAGATCATGGGCGTCACCACCCTGGACATGGTCAAGATGGCCCAGCAGATCGATTCGCTGGGTCCGGAGACGTCCAAGCGCTACATGCACCACTACAACTTCCCGCCGTTCTCGACCGGTGAGACCGGCCGCGTGGGTTCGCCCAAGCGGCGCGAGATCGGCCACGGGGCGCTCGCCGAGCGTGCCCTGATGCCGGTGCTGCCGAGCATCGAGGAGTTCCCGTACGCCATCCGTCAGGTGTCCGAGGCGTTGAGCTCCAACGGCTCGACGTCCATGGGTTCGGTGTGCGCGTCGACGTTGTCGCTGCTCAACGCCGGGGTGCCGCTTAAGGCGCCGGTCGCCGGTATCGCGATGGGCCTGGTGTCCGACGACGTCGAAGTAGAGGGTGGTGGCGTCGAAAGACGCTTCGTCACGCTGACCGACATCCTCGGCGCCGAGGACGCCTTCGGCGACATGGACTTCAAGTGCGCGGGTACCAAGGACTTCGTCACCGCGCTGCAGCTGGACACCAAGCTCGACGGCATTCCGTCGAAGGTGCTGGCGGGCGCGCTGGCGCAGGCCAAGGATGCCCGGATCACCATCCTCGAGGTGATGGCCGAGGCCATCGACGAGCCCGACGAGATGAGCCCGTACGCCCCGCGGATCACCACGATCAAGGTGCCGATCGACAAGATCGGCGAGGTGATCGGGCCGAAGGGCAAGATGATCAACTCGATCACCGAGGAAACCGGTGCGTCGATCTCGATCGAGGACGACGGCACCGTGTTCGTCGGCGCGTCCAACGGTGAGGCGGCGCAGGCGGCGATCGACAAGATCAATGCGATCGCCAACCCGCAGCTACCCAAGATCGGCGAGCGGTTCCTCGGCACCGTGGTCAAGACCACCGACTTCGGCGCCTTCGTGTCCCTGCTCCCGGGGCGCGACGGCCTGGTCCACATCAGCAAGCTGGGGCGCGGCAAGCGCATCGCCAAGGTGGAGGATGTGGTGAAGGTCGGCGACAAGTTGCGCGTCGAAATCGCCGACATCGACAACCGCGGCAAGATCTCGCTGGTGCTGGTGGCCGACGAAGGGGAGGCGGACGCATCCTCGGCCTCCGACGACGTCTCGACGGATTCAGGTGCTGCACCAGCAGATGCCGCGACAGCCAGCAGCTGATTTCGTCCGACGCAGCGCTCTCCCAGGAGGGCTCCGCGTCGTCACGGAATTCGTACCGTCGGTGCGTTCGGCGTCGGTGGGAGTGTGGGTGGGCGTCGGTTCACGCGACGAGGGTCACAGCGTGGCGGGCGCCGCTCACTTCCTCGAACACCTCCTGTTCAAGTCGACGCCGACGCGCTCGGCGGTGCAGATCGCCCAGGCGGTCGACGCGGTGGGCGGTGAACTGAACGCGTTCACCGCCCGGGAGCACACCTGCTACTACGCGCACGTCCTGGACGCCGATCTGGAGCTGGCGGTCGACCTGGTGGCCGACGTCGTGCTGCGGGGCAAGTGCGCAGCCGACGACGTCGAGGTCGAACGCGACGTCGTGCTCGAGGAGATCGCGATGCGCGACGACGACCCCGAGGACACCCTCGGCGACGTCTTCCTGTCGGCGATGTTCGGCAATCACCCGGTCGGTCGACCCGTGATCGGCAGTGTCGAGTCGATCTCGACGATGACGCGAACCCAACTGCACTCGTTCCACGTACGCCGGTACACACCGGATCGCATGGTGGTGGCGGTGGCCGGCAACGTCGATCACGATCACGTCGTCGCGTTGGTGCGGGAACACTTCGGTCCCCGGCTGGCGAAGGGAGGCCACCCCGTCAGTCCCCGCAAGGGCACCGGCCGGGTGCCCGGTCAGCCGGGCGTGCACATCGTCAACCGCGACGCCGAGCAGACCCACATGTTCCTGGGCGTGCGGACGCCGGGTCGGCACTGGAAGCACCGCTGGGCGCTGTCGGTGCTCAACGCCGCCCTTGGTGGCGGCTTGAGTTCACGTCTGTTCCAACAGATTCGGGAGACCCGCGGGCTCGCCTACTCGGTGTACTCCACCGTCGACACGTTCTCCGACTCCGGTGCGTTCTCGGTCTACGCGGCCTGTCTGCCGGAGCGGTTCGACGAGGTCACCCGGGTGTCGGCCGAGGTGCTCGCGGAGGTCGCGCGCGACGGGATCACCGAGGCCGAGTGCCGGATCGCGAAGGGCTCCCTGCGCGGCGGGCTGGTCCTCGGTCTGGAGGACTCGGGGTCGAGGATGCATCGCATCGGCCGCAGCGAGCTCAACTTCGGCCAACACCGGAGCATCGACGAGACGTTGGCCCTCATCGACGCCGTGACGCTGGACGAGGTGAACGCCGTCGCCAGGAAACTGCTGACGCGGCCCTTCGGCGCCGCGGTCCTCGGGCCGCACCGATCGAAGAAGTCACTACCGCGGGCCCTTCGGACCCTCGCCGGCTGACCTCGCCGACGCTACGGTCGTTGCCGCAACACGCCGACGGGCGCGTCCACGAGCGGAGTGTCGGCGCATTGCACATCGCCCGGCCGACACGCGGTCAGCCGGGCGATGGAGGGGAGAGGTCGGTTAGGCGAGCAGGCCCGCCGGATCGGTGAACGGGAGTCCGAGGTCGCTGGCCACCTGCTCGGACACCAGCGCACCCTCGTGGGTGGACAGGCCCTTGGCCAGCGCGGCGTCCGCCTGGCACGCCGCCTGCCAGCCCTTGTCGGCCAGCTTGACGACGTAGGGCATGGTCGCGTTGGTCAGCGCGTAGGTCGACGTGCGGGGCACGGCGCCGGGCATGTTCGCCACGCAGTAGAACACGGTGTCGTGCACGGCGAAGGTCGGTTCGTCGTGGGTGGTGGGGTGCGAATCCTCGAAGCAGCCGCCCTGGTCGATGGCGATGTCGACGAGCACGGCACCGGACTTCATCTGCGCCACAGTCGAATTGGTGACCAGCTTGGGGGCCTTGGCGCCGGGCACCAACACTGCGCCGATGACCAGATCGGCCTCCTTGACGGCGTCCTCCAGATCCAGCCTCGACGAGTAGCGGGTCTCGATCGCGCCGCCGTACTCGGCGTCGATCTTGCGCAGGGTGTTGACGTTGAGATCGAAGACGGTGACGTGGGCGCCCATGCCCCATGCGACGGCGGCGGCGTTGTCGCCTGCCATTCCGCCGCCGATCACGACGACTTTGGCGGGCGCGACGCCGGGGACGCCGCCCATCAGCACGCCGCGACCCCCCTGGGTGCGCATCAGGTGGTAGGCGCCGACCTGGGCGGACAGCCGACCGGCAACCTCGCTCATCGGAGCCAGCAGCGGAAGGGCCCCGTCGGCGGTCTGCACGGTCTCGTACGCGATCGACGTGGTGCCCGATGCCATCAGGGCGTCGGTGCACGGCTTGGACGCCGCGAGATGCAGATAGGTGAAGAGGGTCTGGCCCTTGCGCATCCTGCCGTACTCGGCCTCGATGGGTTCCTTGACCTTGAGGAGCAGATCGGCCGCGCCCCAGACCTCGTCGGCGGTGTTGACGATCTGGGCGCCGACGGCCTTGTAGTCACGATCGGAGAGCGCCGAGCCGTCGCCCGCACCGGCCTGGACGAGCACCTCGTGACCGCGGCGGGTCAGCTCGGCGACACCCGCCGGGGTGATGGCCACCCGGTACTCGTTGTTCTTGATCTCGGTCGGGACTCCGACGCGCATGACCACTCCTCAGATCGACGATTGTTGTCTAAATTGTGAAGAAAGTTCGAGTGGATGACAATAGTCATGATGTTTATTCGGTAGAGTCGAGCAATGTCAGAACGACCTTCGAAGCCGGCCGCTCCCAGCCTGGCGGTGCCGAAGAATGTTCGACCCGCCGACCTCGACGACACCGACCGGCGCATCCTGACCGCGTTGCACGGCGATGCCCGGATGTCGAACACCGCGCTGGCCGAGCTCGTCGGCATCGCGCCGTCCACCTGCCACGGCCGGGTGCGACGCCTCCAGGACGTCGGGGTGATCCGAGGTTTCTACGCCGACATCGATCCCGCGGCGATCGGGTTGTCGTTGCAGGCGATGATCTCGGTGAGCCTGCAGGCGAACGCCCGCGGCAAGATCGGCAGCTTCATCCAGCACATCCGCAAGCGCCCACAGGTGATGGACGTCTACTTCCTCGCGGGCACCGACGACTTCATCCTCCACGTGGCGGCGCGCGACACCGACGACCTGCGTTCGTTCGTCGTGGAGAACCTCAACGCCGATGCCGATGTGGCGGGTACCCAGACCTCGCTGATCTTCGAACACCTACGTGGAGCGTCGCCATTATGAGGCCGCTGTGACTGTCGACGGCGACATCGACCAGCTCTACGGCGTCGACCCGGTCGAGTTCACGGCGCTGCGCACCGAACTGGTCGCCGCGGCGCGGAAGCGCGGTGATTCCGGCGCGGTCAAGCGGATCGCTGCGGCCCGCCGGCCGACCACGGCGGCGTGGGTGGTGAACCTCCTGATGCGCACCGACGGCACCGCCAAGGACCGGTTGGCCGAGCTGGCCGAGCGGTTGCGCGCCGCGCACGCCGCGATGGACGGCGCCCGGATCCGTGAGCTGACCACGGCGCAACGCAGACTCGTCGACGAGCTGGTGCGGACGGGGTTCGACGCCGCCGGACAGGCTCAGCCGTCGGCCGCCCTGCGCGACGACGTCGTCGGCACGCTGCAGGCGGCGATCGCCGCGCCGGACGTGTTGACCCGGCTCGGCTCGCTGACCAAGGCCGAACGCTGGTCCGGCTTCGGGGACTTCGGCGAGGCCTCCGCGGTGGGTCCGTCCATCGCGCCGAAGCGGGCGCCGACGCCCGCGGAGAAGCGGGCGTCGAAGCGGGCGGTGCGCGGCCGTGCGCGGGACGCCGAGGCCGGTGCGGCGGCGGCGGCGAAGGAGCGCATCAGCGCGGCGGTGGCCGAGGTCGAAAGGGCCGAACGCGAGAACGGCGCCGCTGCCGACGAGCTCGCCGAGCGGACCTCGCGCCTCGCGACGGCGCGCCGACGCTACGACAAGCTGCTCGAGACGCTCAGTGCCGCGGAAGCCGAGGTGAACACCGCCGAGGCCGAGCACGCCGACGCCGCACGCCGTGCCCATTCCGCCTCCGACGGCCTCGATGCCGCGAAAGCCGTTCTTGCGCAAGCCCGATCGGAGCTCGACGCGACCTGATCACCGGTTGGCGGCCAGCACGGACAGCAACTCGTAGCCAACGTGGGCCGCCGCGATGCCGGTGATCTCCGCATGGTCGTAGGCAGGCGCGACCTCGACGATGTCGGCGCCGACGACGTCGAGCCCGACGAGCCCGCGCAGTGTGTTCAGCAGTTCACGCGAGGTCATGCCGCCGGCCTCCGGGGTCCCCGTGCCCGGCGCGTGCGCTGGGTCCAGCACGTCGATGTCGACCGACACGTACACCGGTCCACCGTCGAGGCGGGCGCGCATCCGTTCGACGATGCTCGCGACGCCGTCGGCCTCGTAGTCGTCGGAGCGGATCACCTGGAACCCGAGCACCGCGTCCTCCTCGAGGTCCTGCTTGCCGTACAGCGGACCGCGGATGCCGATGTGCTGGGAGCGTTCCATGTCGATGAGCCCTTCCTCGCTGGCGCGGCGGAACGGGGTGCCGTGCGTGTAGGGCGCGCCGAAGTAGGTGTCCCAGGTGTCGAGGTGGGCATCGAAGTGGAGCACCCCGATGGGGCCGTGGTCGCGGGCCAGTGAGCGCAGGATCGGGAGGGCGATGGTGTGGTCACCGCCGATGGTGAGCACGGTCGCGCCGTGCTCGCGCAGGTCGGTGATCGACGAGTCGATGGTGCCGATCGCCGATTCGATGTCGAACGGGTTCACCGCGATGTCGCCGCAGTCGGCGACCTGCTGGGTCGAGAAGGGCTCCACGTTCAGGGCGGGGTTGTACGGCCGCAACAGCTTCGAGGCGGCTCTGACGTGCCCCGGCCCGAACCGGGCGCCCGGTCGGTAGGAGACGCCGCTGTCGAACGGGACGCCGACGATGCACACGTCGGCGGCGGCAACCTGATCGATGCGGGGCAGCCGGGCGAAGGTGGCGGGTTCGGTGAACCTCGGCACCAGGCTCGCATCCGGGGGGCCGACGATCTCGGCGTCGCTCATCGGTGCTCCTCCTGGCCCTTGGCGGCGGTTCTGGTGGGGGGCTGGGTGCCTGCCTCGGCGACCGGGGGGCCGGCCTCGATGAACGCCAGCTCACCGGAGACGTCGAGGGATCTGGTGACCGCAATGTAGACGGCGCCGGAGACCACCAGGCCGACGATGAAGGCGATGTCGACCTCGCCGAGGGCCTCGGCGGCGGGCCCCACGAAGAACGGGAGGTCGACGAACGGGATCTCCGCTGCGACTCCGACGAGGAACGCCGTCAGCCCGCGCCACGACCATGCGCCGTAGATTCCGCGCGGGGTGAACAGGTCCGCGATCGCGTAGTGGCCACGGCGGACGAAGAAGTAGTCGGTCAGGTTCACCGCCGTCCACGGCGCCAGCAGGTACAGCATGATCAGCAGGGTGGTGTTCAGCGCCGTCGTGGCGTTGGACAGCAGCAGGCTCATCACCAGCCACGCGACCGCCAGCACCACGATGGTGACGACGCGCAGATTACGGGTCGGGGTGACCGACCGCAGCGAGTCCAGGCCCGTGACGACGGTGAGCATGCCGCTGTATGCGTTGAGGCCCATCGTCGCCACCAGGACCAGCGTCGAGACGACCGCCAGCACGCTGCCGAGGTAGGAGAAGGTGTCGTTGCCGGTCTGGTTGATACCGGCGAGCGCATCGGTGGCGCCGAGGTAGGTGGCCATCCAGGCGCCCAGCGGGATCAGCCAGGCGGGCGATGCCGACGCGCCGAGGAACACCGAGGCGATGATGGCCGACGGCTTGGTGCTGCGCGGCAGGTAGCGGCTGTAATCCGAGACGTACGGCGCATAGGTGATGTTGTAGGACGCCGCGACGCTGAACTGCACCAGGAAGGCGACGAAGGTGAATCCGCCGGGGTTCGACGCCGTCCCCGTCACGCCGCCGAACACCACGCCACAGGTCAGCACGATCCACAGCGGCAGCGAGATCCAGAACAGCACGCGGAACGTCTTGTGCAGCAGATCGTGTCCGAAGATCGCCACCAGGGCGGCCACGACCGTGATGACGACGGCCACGACGACCGGGTTCCAGCCGAAGATCGATTCGAGACCGGACTTGATGATCACGACGTCCACGACGTTGAAGCCGACGAAGGTGAACAGCGTGCCGATCAGCGGCAACAGCACGCCGCGGTAGCCGAACTGGGCCCTGGACTGGATCATCTGAGGAAGTCCGAGCACCGGGCCCTGGGTGGCGTGGAACGCCATGAACAGCGTGCCGAAGGCGATGCCCGCGATGCCCGCGACGATGGTCCACCAGAGTGACAGGCCGAGGCTCGGCCCGACGAAGCCAAGAGCCAGGGTGAAGGGCTGGAAGTTGCCGACGAACCAGAACGGCCCCTGGTGGCCGACCTTGCCGTGGCGTTCGTCGTCGGGGACGTAGTCGATCGACCTGGTTTCGATCATCTGTGCCGTGCGACCGTCGCGGGCCGCGGGGGTGGTGGATGACATGCGGACTCCTGCGGCCGGTGAATGTGTCGCGTCTCACCATGCGCGCTCGACGTGGTGTGTCACCATGGCTGAATTGTTCAAAATGTCTATCTAGGTTGGACGAAATGCACGAGCGGCGTGGTGCGGCGTGATCACGGTCACCGACGTGGTGGCTGATCCGTCGCTGAAGTTGCAGCTCATTGCCGGCGCGCGGGGTGCTGCCGCCCCGGTGACCTCGGCGCACGTCTCGGAGCTGACGTCACCCGCCGACTGGCTCCAGGGCGGCGAACTGCTCATGACGGTGGGTCTGCTGCTGCCCATGGAGATGCCCGACTGCCGTGCCTACGTGTCCGAATGCGCGACCGCGGGGGTGGCCGCCCTTGCGCTCGGACTCGGTCACGGCCTGCCGTACCAGGAGTGCCCTGCGGTGTTGCGTGCCGCCGCGGAGGAGGCCGGCGTACCGCTGCTGATCGTGCCCGACGAGACGCCGTTCATCGCCGTCACCAAGTGGGTGTTCGAGGCCCTCGCGGGGCAGGAGCGCAAGGATCTGCGGGCCGCGATGGAGATCAACCGTCGACTGACCGCCGTTGCGACCAGCAGCGCGCCCCTGCAGGCACTGCTCTCGGCATGGTCAGATTCCAGCGACACCCCGTGCGTGGTGTGCGACGGCAGCGGCCGGCTGATGGCCGCGACCGCTGGTGCGGACGCCGCGCTGGTCGAGAAGGCCTGCATGATCCCGTCGCGGCTGCGTCCCGGCGCCGGCTGGTCGATGGTGGGCGACTTCGAGGTGCACCCCGTGGGCGCCGAGTTGCCGCTGGCCTACGTGATGTTGCGGGCCGACATGGACGTGACGTCCCGCAGCGCGTCGACCGTGCTGGTGTCGCTGATCGCACTGGACATCGAGCGGCGCAACCTGTCGGATCAGCCCGAACGCCGCCGCCGCAGTCACGTCTTCGCACAACTGATGCGTCCAGGGGTCAAACGTGAACGCGCTCAACACCTTGCCGCCAGCATCGGCATGACCGGCGAGCACCACCAGGTCGCGGTCGTCGCCTCCGACGACGTGGATGCGCTCGCGTTCCGGTTGCACCTCGGTCTCGACGGTGCGCTGGTGCGGGTGCACGGCGCGACGGTGGAGATCGCGCACTCCGACCTCGAGGTGCTGCGCAGCGCACTGCGGATCCATGCCGCCGGCCTGCCGGCCGGGATCGGTGCCCCGACCACCCCGGAGACCCTGGCCGTCTCGGCGATGCAGGCCCGCTCCCTGCTGCCCGTCAGTGCCCACCTCGGCCGCATCGTCACCGCCAGCGAGGGCGAGACGGTGTCGTTGCTGTTGTCCTTGGGCACCCCGGACGCGGTCCGAGGGTTCGCCGACGCGGTGCTCGCGCCCCTGGATCACCTGGATCCGCGAGACCGGCTCGAGCTGTTGCGCACCCTGGACCAGTGGTTACGGGCCAACGGCGCATGGGATCCGGCCGCACATCGACTGTCCTTGCACCGCAATACCGTTCGCAACCGGATCGACCGGATCGCTGCGCTGACCGGTCGACGTCTCGACGATGGTGACGACCGGATGGAGCTGTGGCTCGCGCTCAAGGCCAGAGCGGCCCTGCCGCAATAGCCCTCCCGACCGGGCCGAGCGGGGAAGTAGGCTCCAGCCATGCGAGTGGGAGTCCTGGGCGCCAAGGGCAAGGTCGGCGCAACCATCGTCGCCGCCGTCGAAGCTGCGGAGGACCTGACCTTCTCGGTGGGCGTGGATGCGGGCGATTCGCTGGCACTGTTCACCGACGCACAGACCGACGTCGTCGTCGACTTCACCCATCCCGACGTCGTCATGGACAACCTCGAGTTCCTGATCGGGGCGGGCATCAATGCGGTGGTGGGGACCACCGGTTTCACCGACGAACGCATCGACCAGGTCCGGTCCTGGCTCGCCGACCGGCCCGACGTGGCCGTGCTGATCGCGCCGAACTTCGCGATCGGCGCAGTGCTGTCGATGCAGTTCGCCAAGCAGGCGGCGCGCTTCTTCGAGTCGGTGGAGGTGATCGAACTCCACCACCCCCACAAGGCCGATGCGCCGTCGGGTACGGCGGCGCGCACGGCCCGGCTGATTGCCGAGGCGCGCGAGGGTCTGGCACCCAGCCCCGATGCGACCAGCACCGGCATCGAGGGCGCCCGCGGCGCCGACGTCGACGGCATCCGCGTGCACTCCGTGCGACTGGCCGGTCTCGTCGCCCATCAGGAGGTCTTGTTCGGGACGATGGGGGAGACCCTGACCATCCGGCACGACAGCATCGACCGGACGTCGTTCGTGCCCGGTGTGCTGCTCGGCGTGCGCAACGTCGCCGGGTATCCCGGTCTGACGATCGGCATCGAGCCCCTCATGGGGTTGTGAGTCGCAAGGAAGCGATCACCGTGGCGAAGGACGAGGGTTCGCGGGCGTTGCGCATCCAACTGCTGATCGGCTTCATGTGCGCGGCGATGGTTGGGTACTTTCTGCTCCTCGGCCGCGCCGGTGTCGTGCTGATGTCGTCCGGGCGCTGGGCGGCCATTGGACTGGGGATGGCGATCTTCCTGCTGCCCGTAATCGGACTGTGGGCCATGATCGCCACGCTGCGAGCGGGTTTCGCCCATCAGCGGTTGGCCCGGCTGGCCCGGGAACAGGGCATGGAACTCGACGTCAGTGGGCTGCCGCGACGGCCGTCGGGTCGGATCGAACGCGGCGCGGCCGACGAACTCTTCGGCACCGTGCGTGCCGAGGTCGAGGAGCACCCCGACGACTGGCGCCGCTGGTACCGGCTCGCCCGCGCCTACGACTACGCGGGCGACCGGGGTCGGGCCAGGGAGACGATGAAGAAGGCCGTCGCGATGCAGGAGGAGCGGCGGACGTGAGCAGGACTCTGTTGGTGGTCCACCACACCCCGTCCCCGCACTGCCAGGAAATGCTCGAAGCCGTCCTGGCCGGTGCCACCGATCCCGAGATCGAGGGCGTCGAGGTGATTCGGCGGCCGGCGCTGACGGTTTCGCCGGTCGACATGCTGACGGCCGACGGGTATCTGCTCGGGACGCCGGCCAACCTGGGGTACATGAGCGGGGCGCTGAAGCACGCATTCGACGTCTGCTACTACCCGTGTCTCGATGCCACCGGCGGCCGGCCGTTCGGCCTCTATCTGCACGGCAACGAGGGCACCGAGGGCGCCGAGCGCGGCGTCACCGCGATCACCACCGGGCTGGGCTGGGTGAAGGCTGCCGAACACGTGGTGGTGTCGGGCACGCCGACGAAGGGCGATCTCGAGGCCTGCTGGAACCTCGGCGCGACGGTCGCCGCCCAGTTGATGGAGTGAGGCGGAGCCGGGAACGCCGCGACGGAACCCGCGTCGTCGGCATCCGCGGGCGCTCATCTCCGATACGGTCGAATCTCGCTACTTGTGACCTGACCGACGAGGAGACGCGCCCATGCCTGGTATCGCCGAACTCGCCCTTGCCGGTGCCCCCATCGCGGGCGGTGCGCTCCTCGGCATCGCGGCGGGCAATCTGCGCGGGCCGGACATCCGCAATCTGATCAAGCAGGACATGGAGCTGTTGGAGCGGCTGCCGCCGGAGCAGACCGAGCGCCGCGGCGAACTGCAGCGCGTGATCGACATCCGCGTCGACGACCTCATCGCGGCGGTCGACAAGAACCGGTCATTGCTGGAGATCGCCCAGTCCTACCGCGGCAACTGGCGCGACATCGTGGTGTTCTTGTGCGCGGTCCTCTTCACGATCATCTGGTGGAACGTCAGTCACAGCCGAAGCAACTGGCTGGTCATGTTCGTCGTGATGATCGTCGTCTCCATCATGGCCGCGTTGTACGCCGGTCGCGGAATCTACAGCGCGGTGAGCAGGTTGCTGCGACACGGCGATCAGTAGTGGTAGGTGTCCGAGGGCGCGGGGACGTGATCGGGGTGATCCGGGTCGTCGGGGAAATCGGACGAGGGTATGCCGTAGGCCTTCGCCAGGTCGAGGATCTTGGTGGCGCGGGCAATGCGGGGCAGGTCCGAGCCGTTGCGGATCTCGCCGCCGTCGCGCTGGAACTCCGCGAAGAACTCGTTGGCCCAGCTGATTTCGTCCTGCGACGGCGAGAGACCCTCGTTCACCGAGGGGCACTGGTCGGGGGTCAGGCAGATCTTGCCCGTCATGCCGAACTCGACGGAGACCGCGCTCGCCTCGATGAGCTTGAGCGCGCTGGAGCCGATGGTCGGCCCGTCGATGGCGCTCGGTAGGTGGGCCGCCTTGGCCGCGATCGTGAAGCGTGAACGCGCGTAGGCCAGGGTGGCCGGGTTCTCCCCGAAGCCGGTGTCACGGCGGAAGTCGCCGATACCGAAGGCGAGCCGGAACGTGCCCTTCGTCGCCGCGATCTCGGTGATGCGTTCGAGACCCCTCGCCGTTTCCACCAGGGCGACGATCGGCACGTCCGGCAGCCGCTTGGAGGTTTCGATGACGTGATCGACGGATTCGACCATTGCGAGCATCACCCCGCCGACCGAGGTGTGGGACAGCATGTCGAGATCGTCGGCCCACCAGCGCGTGCCGAAACCGTTGACGCGCACCCAGTCGGTGTTGCCCTCGTCGAGCCACCGCTGCACGTTGTCGCGCGCGGCGGTCTTGTCCTTGGGGGCCACGGCGTCCTCGATGTCGAGGACGACGATGTCGGCCCGGGAGTGCGCCGCCGGCGCGAAGCGGTCGGACTGCGCGCCGTTGACCAGGAGCCAACTCCTGGCGAGCACCGGGTCGATGCGAAAGCCCGGGTCCGACGGGTCCTGGGGGAAAGCCGGGTCGTGGCCCGGAGCCTGGTCGTACACGGGTCAATGGTCGCCTACCGGGCGCGGATGCGACACGACGGGTCGGAAACCGGCCGTCACCGGCTCCGACGGGTCTGGGACACGGCTAGGCGAGCTTCGCCCCGAAGAAGCTCTCCATGGCCCTCCAGTGCCGTTCGGCGGCGTCGGGGTCGTAGACCTCGTCGTGATCGGGCACCGCAAAGCCGTGGGCGGCCGGATAGAACTCGATGGTGTGCTCGACGTTGGCCGCCGTCAGCGCCTTGTCCAGGGTCTCGGCCTGCTCGGTGGTGAAGGACTTGTCGTTCTCGGCGGCTCCGACGTACACCGCGGCGCGGATGCGATCGGCCAGCAGGTGCGGGCTGCCCGGGTCGTCGGAGGCAAGGCCACCGCCGTGGAAGGACATCGCCGCCGCCACCCGCTCGGGGAGGCGACCGGCGACCACCAGCGAGGTGCGTCCGCCCATGCAGTACCCGGTGGTGCCGAAGGACGTTCCGCGGACCTCGGGCCGTGCCTCGAGGTAGTCGAAGAACGCCCCTGCGTCACCGGCCATCCGGTCGGGGGTGATGCTGCCCATCATCGACATCAGCCGGGTGCGCTCGTCCGGATCGCCGAAGGCGGTGTTGATGTCGAACGGCGCCCAGTCACCGTCGCGGTAGTAGATGTCGGGAACCAGCACGGCGTAGCCGTAGTCGGCGAGCTTCTGGGCCATCTCGTCGACGACGGGGCGCCGCCCCGCGGCATCCGGGTACATCACGACGCCGGGCCACGGGCCGGACGCGGAATCGTCGGGCGTGGCGAACGTGACGGGGCAGGTACCGTCGGCTGTGGTGATGGTGTCGGTGATCGTCGGCATGGCCTCCGTTCTACTCCCCATCGCTGGACGTAAACTGGGCGAGTGCCGATCGTGACGCCCTACGAGGATCTGCTGCGGCTCGTTGTCGAAGCCGGTACGCCGAAATCCGACCGCACCGGCACCGGAACCCGAAGCCTGTTCGGCCACCAGTTGCGGTACGACCTCACCGCAGGTTTTCCGTTGATCACCACCAAGAAGGTGCACCTCAAGTCGGTGATCTATGAGTTGCTGTGGTTCCTGCGTGGCGACTCGAACGTGCGTTGGTTGCAGCAGCACGGTGTCACCATCTGGGACGAGTGGGCCAGTGCGACAGGGGAACTCGGGCCGATCTACGGCGTCCAATGGCGATCCTGGCCGACGCCGTCCGGTGCGCACGTCGATCAGATCAGCGCGGCGCTGGAGCTGCTGAAATCCGATCCCGACTCCCGGCGCAACCTCGTGTCCGCCTGGAACGTGGGCGACATTCCGCAGATGGCGCTGCCCCCGTGTCACGCGTTCTTCCAGTTCTACGTCGCCGACGGCCGGTTGTCGTGCCAGTTGTATCAGCGCAGCGCGGACCTGTTTCTCGGCGTGCCGTTCAACATCGCCAGCTACGCCCTGCTCACTCACATGATGGCGGCTCAGGCGCGCTTGGACGTCGGCGAGTTCATCTGGACCGGCGGTGACTGCCATGTCTACGACAACCACGTCGACCAGGTGCGGTTGCAGCTGGGTCGCGACCCGCGCCCGTACCCCGAACTCGTTCTCCAGCAACGCGATTCGCTGTTCGAATACACCTATGACGACGTCGCGATCGTCAACTATGATCCGCACCCGGCGATCAAGGCCCCCGTGGCGGTATGAGTCTCGGCCTCATCTGGGCCCAGTCGACGTCGGGGGTCATCGGACGGGACAACGGCATCCCGTGGCGGCTTCCCGAGGACCAGGCCCGGTTCAAGGAGCTCACGACCGGCCACACCGTGGTGATGGGACGGCTGACGTGGGAATCCCTGCCGGCCAAGGTGCGGCCGCTGCCGCAGCGCAGAAATGTCGTCGTCACCAGGCAAGCTGACTACATGGCCGAGGGAGCAACGGTGGTGGGCAGCCTCGACGGCGCGCTCACCGATGAGGACACCTGGGTGATCGGCGGCGCACAGATCTACGCACTGGCGCTGCCGATGGCCACCCGATGCGAGGTCACCGAGATCGACGTGGCGTTGCCACCAAGGCCCGACGACGCGGTGGCGCCCGTACTCGACGAGTCGTGGTCGGCCACCGTGGGCACCTGGTCGGTCAGCGGCGCCGGTATCCGCTACCGGTTCGTCGGTTACGTCCGCGCGTGAGGCTCACGCCGGCTGCGGCACGCCGGGTGGCGGTCGCCGCCCAGGGATTCACGGAGCCCAAGCCCACGGGTCCCGTGACGCGGGCGCACCTGCGTCGCCTGGTGTCCAGAATCCAAGTGCTGCAGCTAGATTCGGTATCGGTCGCCGTGCGTGCCCACTATGCGCCGGTGTTCAGCCGGCTGGGTCCCTACGACCGCAGTGTGCTGGAGCGTGCCGCCTGGAGTCACAGCGCCCGCTCGCCGCGGCTGCTCGTCGAGTACTGGGCGCACGAAGCCGCCCTGATGGCGGTCGATGACTGGCCGCTGCTGCGCTGGCGGATGCGCGAGTACTCCGACGGCCGGTGGGGCAAGGAGATCGTCCGGAAGAACCGCCAACTGGCCGAGGACGTCGTGGCCGCGGTCGCCGAGCTCGGCCCCTCCACGGCGGGCCAGATCGAGGCGCACCTGCAGGCCGAGCCCCGTGGCCGCAAGGGTCCGTGGTGGGACCGCAGTGACACCAAGTGGGTGGCGGAGGCCCTGTTCGCCGCCGGGGTGCTGACCACGGCGACGCGGGTCGGGTTCGCCAGGCACTACGACCTCACCGAACGGGTGCTGCCGCCACACGTGATGGCGCGCGAGGTGGACGACGACGAAGCCGTGCGCGAGCTCGTGCTGCGGGCGGCCACCGCGCTGGGAGTCGGCACCGAAACCGACATCCGCGACTACTTCCGCCTCGGCGCCAAACAGGCGAAGCCGGCGATCGCCGATTTGGTGGGGTCAGGGGCCCTGGAAGAAGTCGAGGTCGACGGGTGGAACGTGCCGGCCTATCTCAGGGCGGGGCAGATCGTGCCGCGCGTCGACCGGGGCACGGCACTGCTGTGTCCCTTCGATCCGTTGATCTTCTTTCGCCCGCGTGTCGAGCGGCTCTTCGACTTCCACTACCGCATCGAGATCTACGTCCCCGAGCCCCGGCGCCAGTTCGGCTACTACGTCTGGCCGTTGCTGCTGGACGGTCAGCTGGTCGGTCGCGTCGACCTCAAGGCCGAGCGTGCGTCGGATGCGCTGCACGTGGCGGGTGCCTTCGTCGAACCGGGTCAGGATGCCGGCCGGGTGGCCGGGGCCCTGGCGATCGAACTGTCGACGATGGCGTCGTGGCTGGGCCTGGGCCGGGTGACGGTGGGCCATCGCGGCGACCTGGCCGGCCCGCTCCGTCGGCTGTGCGGATAGGCGGGAACGTCAGTTCAGCGGAATGTCGTTGTCGCCCTTCGTTTCCTGATACTGATCCGACAGCGCCAGATAGCGCTGATGTATCCGCTGCCGCTGCCCGCGGAGGTCGCTGCGTCGAGGCTCGTCCTCGGCCTCGATCAGATCGGAGATCGAGTACGCGGTCCAGAAGGCGTTGGTGCGCCGGTAACCGCCGGGCTCCAACCCGAACAGCTCCTTGAGGATCACCAGGTCGTGGGGGATCGCGAAGCTGTCGCGCGAGTCCTCGTGACTGTAGAAGTAGTAGTAGTTGTCGAACCCCGCCCAGGTGATCGCCGACATGCACAACGTGCACGGTTCGTGAGTGGTGAGGAACAACAGCTCCGCCGTCGGCGGACGGTCGGCGAGTGCGTAGAACTGGTTGAGCGTGTTGATCTCACCGTGCAACAGCGGATTGTCGGTCTCGTCGTTGGTGCCCGCAAGCACCAACGACAGATCCGACTTGCGCAGGATCGCCGCACCGAACACCTTGTTGCCCGCGGACACGCCCCGCTCGGTCAGCGGCAGGATGTCGTCGTCGATGACGTCGAGCAGGCGGTCGACGACGGTGTTGTCTGGCATGGCACACCTTAACGCCCTACCCGTCCGATGACTCCTCGGGCAACACGGGAACGCCCTTGCCGCGGAAGACGTTGATCGCGAACACCACGGCGCCGATCACCAGCCAGACCAGTCCGCCGATCTTGGCCAGCGAGTCCGCGTTGAACAGCACGTAGCCGATGATCAAGAACCCGAGGGTCGGCACCACCAGATGCAGAAGGTAGTTCTTCGACTTCTGGCGCACCAGGTAGTACCAGACCACGGAGACGTGCAGCAGGCAGAAGCCGAATAGCGCACCGAAGTTCACCAGCGACGAGATCAACCCGATCTGGCCGACGAAGAACAGCACCAGCACGACGCTGAGCGCGCTGACCACCAGGATGGCCGAGATCGGCACCTTGCGACTGCTGATCTTCGACAAGAACTTGGGCAGCTGACCGTCGCGGCTCATCGAGTAGAGCAATCGGCTGGTGGCGGCCTGGGCGGCCATCGCGTTGGCGAAACCGACCGCCATCACGTTGACGGCGAAGAAGGCGTTCATCCAGCCGGTGTTGGAGGCGGCCTGGACCAGGGTGAAGAACGCGTTGCCCGCCTCGTCGTCGCTGAAGGCCTCCCGGCCGCCGGCGAGCAGACTGGCGAGCCACGTCTGGACGACGAACAGGAACGCCACCACGAAGAGCGCGATGATCATCGCCCGGCCCGCCGGGTTCTTGCGGCCCGTCGACTCCTCGGCCAACGTCGAGATGCCGTCGAAGCCAAGGAAGCTCAGCACGGCGATCGACAACGCACTCGCGATCAGCGGGGCCGTCACGGTGCTCGAGTTCCAGAGCGGCAGAGTGCTCCAGGCGACGTTCGGAAGGCTCTGCCCGTTGATCGCGCGTACCGCGATGATCACGAAGATCACGACGAACACCAACTCGATGGCGAGAAACGCCCGGTTGGCGAACTTCAGCATGCTGATTCCGGCCAGATTGATCACGGTGTTCACGGCGACGAAGACGATCGCCCACAACCACCGTGGCGTACCGGGGAAGAGTCCGATCATCGACTCCGCCGCGAAGACGTAGAGCAGAGTGGGGACCAGGAGGTAGTCGAGCAGGATCGCCCAGCCCGCGAAGAAGCCGAGGCTGGGATGGATGCCGCGGCCGACGTAGGAGAACACCGAGCCCGCGAGCGGGAACGACTTGGCCATCTGCGCATAGGCCAGGGCGGTGAAGATCATCGCGATCAACCCGATGACGTACACCAGCGGCACCATGCCCGAGGCGCTGTTGTAGACGGTCCCGAAGATGGCCCATGGCGCAATCGGCACCATGAACACCAGCCCGTAGACCAGCAGGTCGGTGGTGGACACCGACCTGTTGAGCTCCTGGGTGTAGCCGAACGATTCGAGCTTGCGCTGCGCGCTCCGGGAATTGGTGTCTGAATTGGTGTCTGAGGTGACCATGCGGTGTCCTATCGGTGGTGTCGGTCAGGCCCGGGCCGGGGCGGGATCGTGGTCGGCGAGGAACGCGGCGATGACGGCGCGGAACTCCCTGGGCTGCTCGAGATGGGTGCAGTGGCTGGCACCGGCGAACACGTGGCTGCGGGCACCGGCTATCCGGTCGACGTAGGGGCGCCAGGTTGCAGGGGTGGCTTCGTCGAACTCGCCGGCGACCACCAGGGTCGGAGCGGTGATGCGGTCGAGTCTGTCGATGACCGTCCAGGACTTGAGCGTGCCGAGGACGTGAAACTCGTTGGGTCCGTTCATGGTGTGGTAGACGGTCGGCTCCGCCTCCATCTGCTCGACGCTGTCGACGAAGTCCGACGGCGTCGGCTCGACACGGCATACGTGGCGACGGTAGAACTCCTGCGTCGCCGCGAGGTACTCCGGGTCGGTGACGGTACCGGCGGCCTCGTGTCGGTCGAGCGCGTCCTGGGTGTCCTTGGGCAAGTCGGAACGCAGCAGCGCGGCAGCGGCCATCCACAGCTCCATGGACGCGGGTGAATTGCAGATTGCCAGCGAGACCAGGCCGTCGGGCCGACGGACCGCGATCTCGGCGCCCAGCATGCCGCCCCACGACTGACCGAGCAGGTGGTACCGGTCGATCCCCAGTGCGTCCCGAACGGCGTGGAACTCGTCGACGAACAGGTCGGGCGTCCAGAACTCCTTCGGCGCCTCGGGAAGGTGGGTGCTGCGACCGCAGCCGATCTGGTCGTAGTGCACGACCCGGCGGCCGGTCTCCTCTGCGAGGCCGGCGATGTTGCGCACGTAGTCGTGCGCCATCCCGGGGCCGCCGTGGAGGACGAACAGTGGGTACGCGCCGGGCCGGGGCGCTTCCGGCGTGGTGATGCGCACCCACGTTTCGCCGCCCCGGAAGGCCACGGTACGCGTATCAATCGGCATGGCGCTCAGCATGAACCCCCAATGGTCTCGCTGCAAGACCATTGGATGAATTAACATTCCCGTAGCACAGGAAGGGGTGCTTCTCCGATGGTCGACCATGCCGCCGAGCCGCCTTCCGGTCTGCTCGCCCAGCAGTTGGCGATGCCCTCGCGGGTCGACGAGATCACCGACAGGCTGGTCACCGCCCTCGCGATCGGTGAATACCTGCCCGGCGCGCGGTTGCCCGTCGAACGCGATCTCGCCGCGGCGCTCGGCGTCGGGCGCATGACCGTCCGCGCAGCGCTGGCCCGCCTGGTCGAGCGCGGCCTCCTCGAGACCCGCCGCGGTCGGGGCGGTGGCTCCTACGTCGTGGAACAGTGGCCCGAATCCTCCACCGACGCGGTCCGCCGCACGCTGTCGGTGCGACTTGACGAGCTTAGGGAGCGATGCGAGGCAATCGCACGATTGCACGGTGCGGTCTGCCGGGCCGCGGCCGACGCCAGAACCGCCGCGGACGTCGAGGCCCTGCGGGCCGCGTTGCTCGAGTACCGCACCGCCGGCAGCGGACTGGCGGCACAGCAGGCCGACAGCAGGCTGCACCTGGCGATCATGGACGCCGCCCACAACGCGGTGCTCACGCAGGTGCTCGTCGACCTCGAGGCGTCGCTCAGCATCGGTGCCCCCGCCCACCTGTGGGGCGAGCCGACCACGATGCGCGCGATGGAACTGAGATCGCTGCACGAGCACGAAACGTTGATCGACGCGATCGCCGACGGCCGCGCCGACGACGCCGACGCGGTGGCACGCGCGCACGTCGCCATCGACTTCGAGAACATCTCGACCGCGATGCGTCGTGCAGGCATGCTGGCCGACTAGGCACCGGTGCTCGGGATCGGGCGGATCGAGCGGGTAATCTCGACCCCGTGAGCACCAGCGGGTTCGATCCCCACGCACGTTTGGGCACCGTGCTGACTGCCATGGTGACGCCGTTCGGCCCGGACGGCTCGTTGGACCTGAACGCGGCCAGGAAGCTGGCGGAGCACCTGGTGGAATCCGGTTGCGACGGCCTGGTGCTGTCGGGCACCACCGGTGAATCGCCGACGACGACCGACGACGAGAAGATCGCGCTCCTCGGTGCCGTGCTCGAGGCGGTCGGCGACCGCACGCGCGTCATCGCCGGCGCAGGTTCTTACGACACCGCGCACAGCGTCCATCTCGCCAAGGCATGCGAAGCAGAGGGTGCCCACGGGCTGCTGGTCGTGACGCCGTATTACTCGCGGCCCTCACAGGCGGGGCTGGTGGCGCACTTCACCACCGTCGCCGACGCCACGGCACTGCCCGTCATCCTGTACGACATCCCGCCACGCTCGGTCGTCCCGATCGGGTGGGACACCATGCGAGCGGTCGCGTCGCACCCCAACATCGTCGCCATCAAGGACGCCAAGGGCGATCTTCATGGCGGCGCGATGATCATGGCCGAAACGGGGCTGGCCTATTACTCCGGTGACGATGCGCTGAACCTGCCGTGGCTGGCCGTCGGGGCCACCGGATTCATCAGCGTGTGGGCGCACTTCGCGGCCGGTCAACTGCGGGAGATGCTGTCGTCCTTCACGTCCGGTGACGTCGCGACGGCACGCAAGATCCAGGTCGCGCTCGGGTCGTTGAACGAAGCGCAGAACCGGCTCGGCGGCGTCACGATGTCCAAGGCGGGGCTTCGCCTGCTGGGCTTCGACACCGGCGAACCGCGGCTGCCCCAGCTGGGGACGACTGCCGAGCAGGACGAGGCGTTGGCCTCCGACATGCGGTCCGCCGGCGTGCTCAGATGACCGACTCACGTGGGCCGGCGCCGACGACGACCCCTGCGCTGACGCCGCCGGGGCCGCTCGCGCCGGGTGGGCTCCGCATCACGGCGTTGGGCGGCATCAGCGAGATCGGCCGCAACATGACCGTTCTCGAACACCTCGACCGCCTGCTGATCATCGACTGTGGCGTGTTGTTCCCCGGCCATGACGAGCCGGGGGTCGATCTCATCCTGCCCGACCTGCGGCACATCGAGGGCCGTCTCGACGACGTCGAGGCACTGGTGCTCACCCATGCTCACGAGGACCACATCGGCGCGATCCCGCACCTGCTGAAACTGCGTCCCGACATCCCGGTCGTCGGATCCAAGTTCACGCTGGCCCTCGTCGCCGCGAAGTGCCGCGAGCACCGGATAAAGCCGGTCTTCATCGAGGTCGCCGAGAAGCAGAGCAGCAAGCACGGCGTGTTCGAGTGTGAGTACTTCGCGGTCAACCACTCGATTCCCGATGCCCTGGCCATCGCCGTGTACACCGGTGCCGGAACGCTGCTGCACACCGGTGACGTCAAGCTGGATCAGTTGCCACTGGACGGTCGGCCGACCGACCTCCCGGGCATGTCCCGACTCGGCGATGCCGGCGTCGACCTGTTCCTCTGCGATTCGACGAACGCCGAGATTCCTGGCGTCGGACCGTCGGAGAGCGAGATCGGGCCGAACATGCACCGGTTGATCCGGGGAGCCGACGGGCGCGTGATCGTCGCATGCTTCGCCTCCAACGTCGCTCGGGTGCAACAGATCATCGACGCGTCGGTGGCGCTGGGCCGCAAGGTGTCGTTCGTCGGCCGCTCGATGGTGCGCAACATGGGGATCGCGAAGGATCTCGGCTTCCTCACCGTCGACGACGACGACGTCGTCGACATCGCGGCCGCCGAGATGCTGCCGCCGGAGCGGGTCACGCTGGTCACCACCGGTACCCAGGGCGAGACGATGGCGGCGCTGTCGCGGATGTCGCGCGGCGAGCACCGCAGCATCACCCTCACGCGCGGCGATCTCATCATCATGTCGTCCTCGCAGATACCGGGCAACGAGGAGGCCATCTTCGGCGTGCTGGATGCGTTGGCCAAAATCGGCGTTCGCGTCGTCACCAACGGACAGGCGCGGATCCACGTCTCCGGACACGCCTATGCGGGCGAATTACTGTTCCTCTACAACGGCGTCCGGCCGCGCAACGTGATGCCGGTGCACGGGACATGGCGGCACCTGCGGGCCAACGCGGCGCTGGCCGAGAAGTCGGGGGTGCCCGCGGAGAACATCATGCTGGCCGAGAACGGCGTCAGCGTGGATCTGGTGGCGGGCAGGGCGTCGATCGCGGGCGCGGTGCCGGTGGGCAAGATGTTCGTCGACGGTCTGGTCACCGGTGACGTCGGCGATGCCACACTCGGCGAACGGCTTGTGCTGTCCTCGGGCTTCATCGCCGTCACGGTCGTCATCCGTCGGGCCACCGGCAAGCTGGCTGGTCCGCCCCACCTGCATTCGCGCGGCTTCTCGGAAGACCCCAAGGCGCTCGATCCCGTCACCCTGCTGGTCGAGGAGGCGCTCAAGACGTTGGTGGCCGAACGGGTCACCGATCCGGCCCGCATCGCCCAGGCGGTCCGGCGGACGATCGGCAAGTGGGTGGGGGAGAAGTACCGCCGCCAACCGATGATCGTGCCGACGGTGCTCGAGCTCGACTAGGCCTTCACCGCGTAGGCCGACCACTCGATGTGTGACGTGCCGAGGGCGCGCCCCGTCGCCCGGACATACCGTTGCGCGAATGCGTCGGGACCCGCCTGTTCGATCAGCTGCCAGCCGTAGTCGGCAAGGAAGGCGCCGACCCGGTCGGGCAGCAGACCGAACTTCCACAGCTCGCCGCTGACCCGCACCCTCCGGTAGAAGCGCGCGGCGCCGTAGGTGTTGACGCCGTCGATGAAATCGGCACGGACGTAGGTGAAGTCGAGACGACTTCCGGGAGCGACCGTCGACAGCTGCTCGAAGGTGGCGCGCACGGCTGCCTCGGTCAGGTACTGGGTGACGCCCTCCCACACGAAGAACGTACGGGCCGCCGGGTCGTACCCGTTGGACGCCAGGACCGCCATCAGATCGTCGCGCTCGAAGTCGACGGAAACCAGTCGCACCGACGCAGGTGGTGTGCCGAACACCCTTGCCACGACTGCCTTCTTGCGTTCGACGTTGATCGGCTGGTCGACCTCGAACACCGGCACGTCGCTGTGACGGGCCAGGCGGTAGGCCCGGGTGTCGAGGCCCGCACCGAGCACGACCACCGCGTCGAGGTCGCTCATCGAGTCGCGGAGGTTGTCGTCGATGTACTTCTTGCGGCAGGCGAGGTTGGCCCACAACCCGGGCCCGGACCGCTCGGAGGCGGCGATCACCGCCCGCCGCAGTGGCCACCATCGGGTGGCGTTGACGAAGGCGCGCAGTGGGGCCGGGAGGAATGCGGTGGCGAGGTCGTCGTCGACCAGCCGACGACCCGGCGGCTCGTGGTGCTCCACGGCCGAGATCACGATCGGTCCGAAGGCGGTGCCCGCCGCGGTGTTTCGCGCCATCCGTCAGCTCCTTCGGTTCCTCGCGCAAGCGCTCGTCAGTGCCGTCGGTTCCTCGCGCAAGCGCTCGTCAGTGCTTGTTGACGTAACCGTCGTCCACCGGCAGCGCCACCCCGTTGATGTGCCTGCCCGTCTCGGACACCAACCACGCGACGGTGTCGGCGATGACCTCAGGCTCTACCGTCTCCATGTCCGCCGCGCCGGCCACGTCCAGATCACCGTCGGCCCCCATCTCGTCGAGCCACTTACGGGTGAACTCGTTGTCGATCATCGGTGTCCGCACCCCGGCCGGGTGGATGGAGTTCACCCGGATGCCGTGCGGAGACAGGAAATTCGCGTACGAGCGCATCAATCCGACGACGCCGTGCTTGGCGGCCGCGTAGCCGATGGAGCCCGCGAACGGCGAACCGAGACCGACCAAACCCATCACCGAACTGATCAGCACGATGGAGCCGCCGTTGCCCGCCTTGATCATCGGGCGCATCGCGACGTCCACGGTGTGATGGACCCCGGTCAGGTTGACGTCGATGACGTCGTGCCAGGCGTTCTCGCCGGCCATCGGCGCGATGCCGGCGTTGGCGACCACGATGTCGAGCCGCCCACCGAGCTCGTCGACGCCGGCCCGCAGCGCAGTCTTCAACGAAGCACGGTCGCGGACGTCGGCTCGGGCGGCGACGATGCGGGCGCCGGTGTCGGAGACGAGTTTGACGGTGGCGGCCAGGTCTTCGGCCGTCGCCATCGGGTAGGGCACCGAGGGAATTTGCCCGCAGAGATCGACCGCGATGATGTCGGCGCCTTCGGATGCCAGCTTCACGGCGTGGGCGCGGCCCTGCCCCCTGGCCGCCCCGGTGATGAAGGCGACCAAACCCGTCAGTGAACCGTGGGGTGCATTCATGTCAGAGGACCGGTCCGCACACTCGGTTGCCCGTCAGCCGCGCAGTCGACCCTTGGCGGGATCGCCCGCGACGACGGGCGCAAACGTCCTGACGTCCGGCGCTCCGTCGAGGAGTTCGCCAATGGTGCCGAAGAGCGCGCCGACGGCGGGCGCCGTGCTGTGCGTCTTCAGGGCGTCCTCGTCGGTCCACTGCTCGATGAAGACGAACGTGCCGTTGGCCTCGTGCAAGGCGTACAGCTCACATCCCGGCTCGTCGTGGACGGCTTCGATGGCCGTCGTGCAGGCCGCGCGCACGGCGTCGACGGACTCGGGCTTGGCGGTCATGGTGGCGACGACGACGACGGGCATGCGAAGGACTCCTCGATGATGGAACGGGCGCGCCTCACCTTACCGAGGGTCCCTGCGACCCGGGTGGGGCAGGCATCGCCGGCCGACGCGAGCGATACCCAATTGTGACCAGTGTGGCAGATGGTGAATCTGAGGCGTTTGCGACTAGTCTTGCCGTCATGGCTAGTAAGACCGCCGCCCGTTCGGGGGCTCGTTCGAGCAGCTCAAAGCCCCGACCGCGCCCGTCGCGCCCGGCCGCCCCGCGGCGGAAGCCCGCCTCGCGGCGCGGCGGCTCCTCACCCGTCGCCGCCGCCGGCTCCGCGATCGGCAAGGGAGCCCGGGCCAGGTGGCTGATGCTGGCCAAGGGCGCAGGGTCCACCGCGCGGTCGGTCGGGCGCGCCCGGGACCTCGAGCCGGGGCACCGTCGTGACGGCATCGCGCTGAGTCTGCTCGCCCTCGCCGTCGTGCTGGCCGCCAGTTCCTGGTTCGACGCCGCACGTCCGGTCGGTGGCTGGATCGATTCCACGCTCCGCGTCGTCATCGGATCGGCGGTCGTGCTGACGCCACTGCTGTTGGCGGCGCTGGCAGTGCTGCTGATGCGCACCGAGCCGCACCCGGAGGCCCGCCCGCGGCTGGTCATGGGCACCGCCATGATCATCCTGCCGGTGCTCGGTCTGTGGCATCTCTGGTCGGGAGCACCGCTGGAGCCGGCCGACCGGCAACGGGTGGCCGGCTTCTCGGCTTCGCGATCGGCGGCCCGCTTGTCGGACGGTCTCACGTCGTGGATTGCGACGCCGTTGTTGATCATCGGGGTCCTGTTCGGCCTGTTGCTGGTGACCGGAACCACGATCCGGGAGGTCCCCGGGGCGGTGGGGCAGTTGTTCACGCGCGCCTACCACGGCGGCGCCTACGACGACGACTACGACGACGCGGACACCGGCTACGGCGAGACCGGCGCCGAGCGGCCCGACGACTTCTCCGACGGCTACTACGACGACCCGGCGTCGTTCCGCGGCGACGACGCGCAGTGGCCGGGTGCGGCGCAGCGCACCGCACGGACCCCGATGGAGAACTATCCGTTGGACGAGCCGCTCGTCGACGACACCCCGACGGTGCCCGAACCCAAGGCGCCGGCGCGGCGCAAGAAGGCGGACAACAAGCCGGCCGCCAAGGCCGAGGACACCCTGTCGCTCGACCGTGTCGTGGAAGGTCCCTACACACTGCCGTCGCTGGATCTGCTGGTGGCGGGTGATCCGCCGAAGATCCGCAGCGCGGCCAACGACAAGATGATGGTGGTCATCCAGTCGGTGCTCGACCAGTTCAAGGTGGACGCCGCCGTCACCGGCTGCACCCGCGGCCCGACCGTCACCCGCTACGAGGTGGAACTCGGCCCTGGCGTCAAGGTCGAGAAGATCACTGCGCTGCAGAAGAACATCGCCTACGCGGTGGCCACCGAGAGCGTCCGGATGCTCTCGCCGATCCCCGGCAAGTCGGCTGTCGGCATCGAGGTGCCCAACACCGACCGCGAGATGGTGCGACTGTCCGACGTGCTGACCGCGCCGTCGACGCGGCGCGACCACCATCCGTTGGTGATCGGGCTGGGTAAGGACATCGAGGGCGACTTCATCTCGGCCAACCTCGCGAAGATGCCCCACCTCCTGGTGGCCGGTTCGACCGGTTCCGGCAAGTCCAGCTTCGTCAACTCGATGCTCGTGTCGTTGTTGTCGCGGGCCACTCCGGAGGAGGTCAGGATGATCCTGATCGACCCGAAGATGGTGGAACTCACGCCGTACGAGGGCATTCCGCACCTCATCACGCCCATCGTCACGCAGCCGAAGAAGGCGGCGGCCGCGCTGGCCTGGCTGGTCGAGGAGATGGAGCAGCGTTACCAGGACATGCAGGCCAACAAGGTGCGTCACATCGACGACTTCAACAAGAACGTGAAGTCGGGGGTCATCACCGCGCCGCTGGGCAGCGAGCGGGTGTACAAGCCGTATCCGTACATCATCGCGATCGTCGACGAGTTGGCCGACCTCATGATGACGGCGCCCCGGGACGTGGAGGACGCCATTGTCCGCATCACCCAGAAGGCCCGGGCCGCCGGCATCCACCTCATCCTCGCCACCCAGCGACCGTCGGTCGACGTGGTCACCGGCCTGATCAAGACCAACGTGCCGTCCCGGCTGGCCTTTGCGACGTCGTCGCTGACCGACAGCAGGGTGATCCTCGACCAGGCGGGCGCCGAGAAGCTGATCGGCATGGGTGACGGGCTGTTCCTCCCGATGGGTGCGAACAAGCCGGTGCGGTTCCAGGGCGCCTACATCAGCGACGAGGAGATCTACTCCGTCGTCGCCGCCTGCAAGGACCAGGCCGAACCCGACTACACCGAGGGGGTCACCGCCGCGAAGACGACCAGCGACCGCACCGACGTCGACCCCGACATCGGCGACGACATGGACGTCTTCCTCCAGGCGGTCGAACTGGTGGTGTCCTCGCAGTTCGGCTCGACGTCGATGTTGCAGCGCAAGCTGCGGGTGGGCTTCGCCAAGGCGGGCCGGCTGATGGACCTGATGGAGACGCGCAACATCGTCGGCCCCAGCGAGGGTTCCAAGGCGCGCGAGGTGCTGGTGAAGCCCGACGAGCTGGCGGGAACGCTGATGCTGATCCGCGGCGGCTCCGACGCCAACGGGGCGCTCGACGACGACGAGTAGTGCGCCGAACGTGACGCCACTGCGACGAAGCGGCCGACTTACTCGCAGTGGCGTCACGTTCGCGGCGGCCGCCGCCTACAGCGTCAACAGCATCCGGGTGTTGCCCAGGATGTTGGGCTTGACGTAGGAGAGGTCGAGGAACTCGGCAACGCCGAGGTCGTAGGAGCGGCGCATCTCGTCGTACACCTCCGAGGTCACCGGCGTGCCCTCGATCTCCTGGAAGCCGTGGCCGCCGAAGAACTCGGTCTCGAAGGTGAGGACGAAGATCCGCTGCAGATGCAACTCCCTGGCCACCTCCAACAGGCGCGTCACCACGGCGTGCCCGACGCCATGGCCATGGACCCTGGGATGTGAGGCCACCGTGCGCAGCTCGCCGAGGTCCGCCCAGAGCACGTGGAGCGCCCCACAGCCCACCAACTCGGCGTCGAGTTCGGCGACCCAGAACTCCTGAACGGCCTCGTACAGCGTGACCAGGTTCTTCTCCAGCAGGATCTTGCCGGAGTAGATGTCGACCAGCGACTTGATCGCGGGCACGTCCGAAGTGCGGGCGCGCCGGACCACCAGGCCGTCGATTCGGGGCGCTCCGCTCACAGCAGTGAGGGTATCGGTTCCGCCAACCGATATTCTGGTGCCGTGCCTAGCCCGTCTGACGTCGATCCGCTGGTACCGCGTGCCGGTGTGGCGAACGTCGCCAACGTGCTCACCGGGCTCCGCATCGTTCTGGTGCCCGTCTTCCTGGTCGCCTTGTTCGTCGGCGATGGGCACGAAACGCACTGGCGGATCGGTGCATTCGTCATCTTCGCGGCTGCGGTGATCACCGATCGCTTCGACGGTGCGGTAGCGCGCAGCTACGACATGGTGACCGAATTCGGGAAGCTCGCCGACCCGATCGCCGACAAGGCGCTCATCGGCGCAGCGCTGATCGGGCTCTCGCTCCTCGGCGACCTCCCGTGGTGGGTGACCGTCCTGATCCTGGTTCGTGAGATCGGCGTCACGATTCTGCGCCTGGCGGTGATCCGGGGCGGCGTCATCGCGGCCAGCCGTGGCGGCAAGCTGAAGACCCTCGTCCAGGCCGTGGCGATCGGTCTGTTCATCCTTCCGCTGGAAGGTTCCTGGCTGACGAGCGCGTGGGTGCTGATGGGGGCGGCGATCGTCCTCACCGTGGTCACCGGGGTGGACTACGTGGTGGCCGCGGTGCGCAGCGCCCGAGACTGAGCACCTGCAGGCACGCTTCTTCTCCCGTTGCGGGAACCATTCCGGGCGTCGTGGGCGTTCTGCTGTGTAGTGAACTCGAAGAGAGCCCTTGTGGTGAGGAGGCCGCGATGACGACATTGCTTCGCGAAGTGATCGGTGACGTGTTGCGTCGCGCCCGGTTGTCGCAGGGACGCACGCTGCGCGAGGTGTCCGACGACGCCCGGGTGAGCCTCGGCTACCTCTCCGAGGTGGAGCGTGGTCGCAAGGAGGCGTCCAGCGAACTGCTCGGCGCCATCTGCGGGGCGCTCGAGGTCCCGCTGTCGCGCGTCTTGTCCGACGCCGGGGAGACCATGCAACGGCACGAGCAGGAAGCGCCGCGCCACGTTGCCACCGCCAGCGCGGCGCACATCGACTTGTCGACGAGGGTCGTCATACCGCACACCGTTTCGATGGCGGTGGCCTGAGGCCGCCCTGCCAGGGCGGGGTCGCAGGAAACGCGCGTCAGGGGTGTGTTGATGTTCGCGCAACCGATAAGTTGGCGGGTAGCGGAAGCACACCTGCGACAGCCCGACTGACCCTGCTCGAACACTGACCTCACTCGAACACACGAAGGCGGAACGTACCGATGGCCAATCCGTTCACCAAGGCGTGGAAATACCTCATGGCGCTGTTCAGCTCCAAGGTCGACGAGTATGCCGACCCCAAGGTGCAGATCCAGCAGGCCATCGAGGAAGCGCAGCGCCAGCACCAGGGGCTGACCCAACAGGCCGCCCAGGTGATCGGCAACCAGCGCCAGCTGGAGATGCGTCTCAACCGTCAGCTGGCCGACATCGAGAAGCTGCAGGTCAACGTCCGTCAGGCGCTCACCCTGGCGGACCAGGCCACCTCGACCGGTGACGCCGCGAAGGCGACGGAGTACACCAACGCCGCGGAGGCGTTCGCGGCCCAGCTCGTCACCGCCGAGCAGAGCGTCGAGGATCTCAAGACGCTGCACGATCAGGCGCTGCAGGCGGCGGGGCAGGCCAAGAAGGCCGTCGAGCAGAACGCGATGGTTCTGCAGCAGAAGATCGCCGAGCGGAGCAAGCTGCTCAGTCAGCTCGAGCAGGCCAAGATGCAGGAGCAGGTCAGCGCATCGCTGCGCTCGATGAGTGAGATCGCCGCGCCGGGCAGCACCCCCAGCCTCGACGAGGTGCGCGACAAGATCGAACGGCGTTACGCCAACGCCATGGGGTCGGCGGAACTCGCGCAGAACTCGGTGCAGGGCCGGATGATGGAGATCCAGCAGGCCAGCGTCCAGATGGCGGGCCATTCGCGACTGGAGCAGATTCGCGCCTCCATGCGCGGGGACGCCCTTCCGGCGGGTGATGGCGGTACCGCGACGCCCGCCGCGCCCGCGACGAACCCGACCGCGGCGACGCCGGAACCCCCACTGACGCAGTAGCGAACCGGATAGGAACCTCGAGCAATGGCAGCAGATCCTCGGACGGGGCGCCAGGAGGCGTGGCGATCGCTGGTGCAGCGCGGGGTCGACACCGCTGCCGAGTTCTCCGACGTGGTCGCGCAACGGCTCGGCGCGGCAGCGGATCCGCGTGCCAAGTTGCTGCGCAAGCGTCGGTGGGCGATGCGGGTGGGCCTGTTCTTCGCGTTCTCGACGTGTCTGTGGATCGCCGTCACCGGGGTCCTCGCCTCCTGGGACGTAATACCGGCCTGGGTGTTGCCCATACCCGGGGCGATCGCGGTCGGTGCGGCCTTCCTCGCCACGCTGTCGTTCCTGCGGTACCGGTGGCTGAGGCGCGCGCCGCTCCCGCCCGAGCGCAGGGGTCGCCGGCTGCCGCCCTGGGGATCTGCGGCCCGCCAGCCGATGGCGGCGCTGACGTCGGCCGAGCGGGGTTTGTTCGCCCTGCTCGGGGTGATGGAGCGGGGCCGGATGTTGCCGCCCGACGAATTGCGGGACGTCGTCACCACCGCCAACCAGACTGCGGCGACCATGACGGCCACCGCCAACGAGGTCGTGTCGATGGAGCGCGCCGCCAGCGCCGCCCCCGGATCCCGGACGCATCTCGCGCCGACCATCCGGGCGTTCGCCGCGCAACTGGACAGCGGTGTCCGCCAGTACGACGACATGGTCGCGGCCGCTGCGCAATTGGTGTCGGCCGCCAATTCCGGGTCGATGTCCAGCTCGCCGATGTCGGCACAGCGTTACCGCCACGAACTCGGCTCCGCCACCGACCGGCTGACCGGCTGGGCGCAGGCGTTCGACGAACTCGGTCGCCTGCGCCGCGCCTGACGCTCAGACGTCGTGGCTGCTGGGCGGGCCCGAGCGGGGTCCGTACTTCGCGATGTACGCATCGTGGACATGGGAGTTGCGCTGTCGTGCGCGGTAGTCGACCAAACCTGGATCCAGCCCGTGCTTGCGCAGCATGTGACGGCGCCACACCTTGTTCAGGGCGTGGGAGAAGAACACGAACGGAATCAAGATCGGCAACGTCGTGGACAGGTGCAGGTACAGCGACATCGGGACGATCCAGAACGGCGTCAGGAGCAGCACCGCCGGAATGAAGACCCGCACCATCATCCGCACCGTGGCGCCCGGTCCGGCGAGGTCGTCGGCCACCCACTGCAGCATCGAGGGTGGCAACCTCCTGCCGTAGCAGTAGCCGATGTACTGGAAGACGTTCGGCGTGGTCCGCGACGAAGCTGGTTCGGCCATCACATCTTCGGCCTCAGTGCGGGGACGGCGATGCCCGCGAGCGCCCGCAGCGGCGCCTTCACGAAGAAGTCGAACGAGTCGAAGTAGTCGCGCCACAACGTGATCCGGCCATCCTGCACCTCGAACACGCCGCACACCCAGAACTGCAGCCGAAGCGGGCCGATGATCACGGCGTCGGTGCGCTCGGTGAGGACCGCGGATCCCTCGGCGGCGATCCGGTGGAACTTCACCTCGAACCGGATGCGGCCCTGGCCGCTGCGCAGCAACTTCATGATGCGACGGCGGCCCGCAATCGTCGGATACCCCACGTTCTGCCACAGGGCGCCGTCGGCGAGCAAGGCGTCGGCGGTGTCGAAGTCCTCGTCCTGGATGGCGAACAGGAAGGTCTCCACGGTGAGCGTGTCGGCGGCGCCCACGACGATCGAATTCTGGTCGGTCATGGCCCCAGGGTAGTCAACCACGGCTGTGGCAGGGTAGGACGATGCGCGTGGCGGTGGTGGCGGGCCCCGACCCGGGCCACGCCTTCCCGGCCATGGCGCTTTGTCTGGCCTTCCTCGCCGCCGGCGACCAGCCGACCCTGCTCACCGGTGCACAGTGGCTCGCCACCGCCGGCGCAGTGGGCATCGATCCGCTATTGCTCGAGGGTCTCGACCCGGTCGAGGAGGACGACGACACCGACGCCGGCGCCAAGATCCACCGGCGGGCGGCCAGGATGGCGGTGCTGAACGCGCCGACGCTGCGGAGACTCGCTCCCGACCTGGTGGTGTCCGACGTCATCACCGCATGCGGGGGGATGGCCGCCGAACTCGTCGGTCTGCCGTGGGTCGAGCTGTGCCCGCATCCGTTGTACCGGCCGTCGAAGGGGCTGCCGCCGTTGGGCAGCGGGTTGGCGCCGGGCACCGGCGTGCGGGGCCGGGCCCGTGACGCGCTCATGCGCGCGCTGACGGCGCGGTCGGTGCGCGCGGGTGAGCGGCAGAGGTCCGCGGCACGCCTGCAGATCGGACTGCCCGCGGACGATCCCGGGCCACGTCGCCGGCTGATCGCCACGCTGCCCGCCCTCGAGGTTCCCCGCCCCGACTGGCCGACCGAGGCCGTCGTCGTAGGCCCGCTGCACTTCGAGCCGACGGATGCGGTCCTCGACGTTCCCGACGGCACGGGTCCGGTGGTGGTGGTTGCGCCGTCGACCGCGTCGACGGGTACCCGCGGTCTCGCGGACGTGGCGCTGGCATCGCTGATCCCCGGACGGGCGCTGCCTGCGGGTGCACGGGTGGTGGTGTCCCGATTGGGCGGCGACGGGGAACGTGCGCGCGGGTCGGACGACGCGGTGCCGCCGTGGGCCGTCGTGGGGCTCGGCCGCCAGGACGAATTGCTGACCCACGCCGATCTGGTGGTGTGCGGCGGCGGCCACGGCCTGGTGTCCAAGACCTTGCTCGCGGGGGTGCCGATGGTGCTGGTGCCCGGCGGAGGAGACCAGTGGGAGATCGCCAATCGCGTTGTCCGCCAAGGTTGTGGCGAATTGATCAGGCCGCTGACGGGGGAAGCGTTGGTCGCCGCGGCCTGCCGTGTGCTGGCGTCGCCGGACTACCGGGACCGGGCCCGGCGGGCGGGTGTCGGTGTCGACGGCGTCGCCGATCCGGTACGGGTGTGCCATGACGCGGTGGCTCGGTAGGTTGGTGACGTGCGGCTTACGGAATTCCGCGAACTCGTCGAAGGGCAGTTCGGACAGATGCGGGGCGCCTCCCTGCTGGTCGACCACGTGCTGAGCGGTCTGGGCGGTCGCACCGCCGCCCAGGCCATCGAGGAGGGCATCGACCCGCGGGAGGTCTGGCGCGCGCTGTGCGCCGACTTCGACGTGCCGCGCCATCAGTGGTGATCAGCGCCGGACTCGGCTCCTGACGGCATTGACGATGTCCAGACTGGTGCGCGTCGCCGTCGCCAGCGCATCGACGTCGCCGTCGTGCAGCGGACCGCACACCCAGTCCCAGTGCGCCGATACCGTCTGTCCCGGAAGGGGCCGCGATGCCAGCGACCGGCCGTCCTTGCGCCACCGCACCCGTTCGGGAACCGGGTCGCCCAGCGTCAACGTGCCATCGGTGAACGACAGCGGCTGCGAGTCGATCGTCGCGTGGTCACCGTGCACCGACGAGACGGTGCCCCAGCGGATCCGGCAGTCCTGCATGACCCGCACCGGCGTGCCCGGATCGCGATCGAGGAACTTCACCCACGGGTAGACGACGAAGACGTGGAAGCTGTGGTGCGCCAGCGCCTCGCCAGGGCCGACGTCGTCGAGGATCCCGGTCAGCTGGCCGGCGAAGGACGCCCGCAGCCGGGCGAGCAGCCGGTCCGGCTGCACTGCCGAGCACAGCGTCCCACCGACCCAGTAGTTGCGCACCACCCGGGCATCGAGCGGATCGGTGATACCGGCGGCGTCGGCGATCGCGCCGAGGTACGGCCACGCGCCGTCGAACTCCTTGGCGTGCGAGATCAGCTCGTCGTCGGCACCGCCGCGCAGCAGCGCGTCGGTGTCCGTCGGACCGCAGTACCCGAGCTCGTTGGGCGGAAAGGCGTACCGGGCGAACTCCCCGTAACCGGCGGGAAGTCGCTGCCCGGTGAACGACACCACGTCAGCAGATCCGCGGGAGTTGTTCACCGATCGGCAGGTCCACCACCCGGGTGCCGCCCAGGGCGGTGCGCGCCACCACCATGCCGCGGTGGTCGGCGACGCAATGGCCGATCACCGCGGCGCGGATGCCCATCGGATGCGCACGCATCGCCGCGAGTACTCGATCCACGTCGTGGGGCGGGACGAACGCCAGCAATTTGCCCTCGTTGGCGACCTGGAGCGGGTCGAGGCCCAGCAGACCGCACGCGTCACGCACCTCCGCGGGGATGGGGAAGGTGCGTTCGTCCAGCGTGATGCCCACCCGTGCGGTCTTCGCGATCTCGTTCAGCGTTGCCGCCACACCACCCCGCGTGGGATCCCGCAGCACGTGCAGGTCCGCGCCCGTATCGATCATGGCCGCCACCAGACCGTGCAGCGGCGCGGTGTCGCTGGCCACCGCGGTCGAGAACTCCAGTCCCTCGCGGCAGCTCATCACCGCCACCCCGTGCACGCCGATGTCACCGCTGACGATCACCACGTCACCCACCGCCGCGCGTTGCGGACGGATGTCGGAGCGCTCGTCGACGATGCCGATGCCGGCAGTGTTGATGAAGACACCGTCGCCGTGCCCCGAGTCGACCACCTTGGTGTCACCGGTGACCAACTTGACCCCCGCTGCAAGCGCGGCCGTGCCGACGGACTGCGCCACGTGCGCGATCTCCTCGAGCGCGGTGCCCTCCTCCAGGATGAACGCGGTCGACATCACCATGGGCCGGGCACCTGCCATGGCCAGATCGTTGACCGTCCCGTTCACGGCGAGATCGCCGATGGTGCCACCCGGGAACACCAGGGGCTTCACCACGAACGAGTCGGTGGAGAACGCCAATCGGATGCCATTGACCTCGACGACGGCGGCGTCACCCATGCCCGCCTCGGCGGCCGGCCCGAACGCGGGCAGGAACAGATGCTCGACGAGTTCCGCCGACATCGCCCCACCGCCACCGTGTCCCATCACGATGTTCGGCGAGTCCCGCAGCGGCATCGGGCACACCCACGACTCGACGTCGATGGTCGCACCGCCCTCCGCCGACGCCTCAGACACCAGTCACCTCGAGTCGCCGGTAGAGATAGTAGGCGGCGCAGGCTCCCTCCGACGACACCATCGTGGCGCCGAGCGGGTTGCGCGGCGTGCATTCCTTGCCGAACGCCGAGCACTCGTGCGGCTTGATCATGCCCTGCAACACCTCGCCGGACCGACACAGCGCGGACTCGGCGGTGTGCATCCCGGTGACCGCGAACCGGTACTCGGCGTCGTATTCCCGGTACGCGGGGGACAGCCGCCACCCGCTGCGCGGGATCATGCCGATGCCGCGCCAGACACGGTCGGTCACCTCGAAGACGTCCTCGAGCATGGCCCTGGCAGGCAGGTTGCCCGCGGCGTGAACCGCACGCGGATAGGCATTCTCGAGTTCGTGACGGCCGGCCTCCAGCTGGATCACCGTGCGCCGGATGCCCTCGAGGATGTCGAGTGGCTCGAAACCGGTGACGACGATCGGGATCCGGTACTTCTCGGTGAGCTCCGGATATTCGTCGGTGCCCATCACGCAACACACGTGCCCGGCCGCGAGGAACGCCTGTACCCGGCACGTCGGAGACTCCATGATCGCAGCGATTGCCGGCGGCACCAGCACGTGCGACACCAGCAACGAGAAGTTCTCGATGCCAAGTCGTTTCGCCTGGTACACGGTCATCGCGTTGGCCGGCGCCGTGGTCTCGAACCCGATGCCGAAGAACACCACCTGCTTGGCCGGATTCTCGCGCGCGATCGTCAGCGCGTCCAATGGCGAGTACACCACCCGGATGTCACCGCCCTCGCTCTTGATCCGGAACAGATCCTTCGCGCTGCCCGGCACGCGCAACATGTCACCGAACGAACAGAAGATCACGTCGGGGCGGGAGGCGATCTCCAGCGCCTTGTCGATCATCTCCAGGGGAGTGACGCACACCGGGCAGCCGGGACCGTGGATCATCTCGATCTCGTCCGGCAACAGCTGGTCGATTCCATGCCGGATGATCGAATGCGTCTGCCCTCCACACACTTCCATGATCGCCCAGCGCCGGCTGGTCGCGGCCTTGATCTGGTCGACGAGCTTTCCGGCCAACTCGGGATCGCTGAATTCGTCGAGATACTTCATGCCTTCACCTCCGTGGTCGTCGCGTCACCGGGCGCCTGCAGTCCGGCCTGTCTGGCCGCGATCGCGAAGCCGTCCCCGAACTCCTCGTTGAGCACGCCCAGGTGCTCGAACTCGGCCAAGGTGCGTTTCGCCGATTCTTCGTCGAGACGTTGGATCGCAAAACCGACGTGTACGACGACGTATTCTCCGACGCTCGCGTCGGGGATGTACTCGAGGCACACGTCCTTCTGAACACCGCCGAAGTCGACGCGCGCCATCCGCGTGCCGTCACGGTCCTGCATGCTCAGGATCCTCCCCGGAACCGCCAGACACATCAGCGTCCTCCCTTCTTCATGACGAATTTCCCACCAACAGTTGACCGAGCGCGATGCCGCCGTCGTTCGGCGGAACCTGCCGGTGTGTGATCACGTCGAACCCCTTGGCGGCCAACATGTCCAGGGCCAACGTCAACAGCAGCGCATTCTGGAACACACCGCCGGACAGTGCGATGGTGGTGCGCGATCCCCTCGTGGCACGCTGGGCGACGTCGACGATCAGTTCGGCCACCGCCCGGTGGAATCGCGCGCCGATCACGCCTGCCGGGACACCGGAACGCACGTCGGCGACCACGTGCGCCAGCAGGGGACCGGGGTCGATCACCGTGGCGGTCCGGTCCGCGTTGAAGCCGAAGGCGTACCGGCTCGCGCCGCCGTCCACCCCGCGGGAGAGACCTTCGAGCTCGATCGCCGCCTGCGCCTCGTAGGCCACCACCTGACGCACGCCGATCAGCGCCGACACGGCGTCGAAGAGTCGGCCCATGCTGGAGGTGGGCACGCAGGCCAGCCCGGTCTCCAATTGCCGACGCAGCACGCGACGCTCGTCGGGCGGACAGGCCCGCACCGGCGGCAGATCGTCGTCCCACGGCAGGCCGGCCGTTCTCAGGTGCGCCAGCGCCATCCGGTACGGACGCATGACGCTGGCATCGCCACCGGCCAGCGGGACGTACCTGAGGTGGGCCACCCGGCGAAACCCCTTGTAGTCGGCCAGCATCGCCTCGCCGCCCCACACCGCGCCGTCCGGCCCGTACCCGGTGCCGTCGAAGGCGAAGCCGAGCACCTGTTCGGAGCCGTCGAGCCCGTGCTCGGCCATCACCGCGGCGACGTGCGCGTGGTGGTGCTGCACCGGCCGGACGGGCGCGTCGCCGTGGTTGCGGACGGCCCACGCCGTCGAGCGATATCCCGGGTGGGCGTCGACGACGACGACCTCGGGCACGACCCCGGTCAGCGCCCGCAGGTGCCGTTGCGCAGCGTCGAATGCCGACAGTGTGGCGAGGTCGTCCATGTCGCCGATGTGCTGGCTCAACCACGCGTACCTGCCCTCGGCGACACCGAGGGCGTTCTTCACGTCGGCGCCCACCGCGAGGGTCGGCGCTACCTCGAACGGCAGGGCGACGGGCAGCGGGGCGTAGCCGCGCGACCGCCGGATGGGCAGTTCACCTCGGCCGCCGGGGAGTACGCGGACCACGGAGTCGTCGCACGGCACCAGGATGTCCCTGTCGTGCATCAACCATCCGTCGCACAGTCCGGCGAGGCGCGTCACGGCGTCGTCGTCGGTGTAGCAGATCGGCTCACCGCCGAGGTTGCCCGACGTCATCACCAGCACTCGGGGTCCCGGCTCGTCGTCGTCCAGTCCGAACAGCAGGACGTGCAGCGGCGTGTACGCCAGCATCACCCCGAGGTCGGGATTGTGCGGCGCGACCGCACCGGCCACCGGTGCCAGCGGCTTGCGGGCGAGCAGGACGATGGGGCGCCGGGGCCCGAGCAGCACCCGGGCGCAGGCGTCGTCGACGTCGGTGAAGGCGTGCGCCCCGTCGAGATCGGGCACCATCACGGCGAAGGGTTTGTCACCCCGCCGCTTGCGCCTGCGCAGCGCGGCCACGGCGGACTCGTTGCCGGCGTCGCAGGCGAGGTGGTAACCGCCGATGCCCTTGATGGCGAGAACGCCCCCCTCGCGCAGCAGGTTGCGGGCCGCGTGCAGGGCCTCCTCCGCCACGACGTCGTGGCCGTCGCCACTCCGGAACGTCACGGTGGGACCGCACCGGGGGCAGCAGACGGGCTGCGCGTGGAAGCGCCGGTCACCGGGATCGGCGTACTCGCGGGCACAGTCTCCGCACATCGGGAAGCGCGCCATCGCGGTGGCGGTGCGGTCGTAGGGGAGGGACGAGATGATGGTGAAGCGGGGACCACAGTTGGTGCAGTTGACGAACGCATGCCGAAAGCGCCGGTCAGCCGGGTCGCGCAGCTCCGCCGCGCAGTCGGCGCACATGGCGACGTCGGGGGAGGCCAGAGTTCGCCCACCCCCCGACCGGGAGGTGTCGGCGATCTCGAAGCCCGTGCCACCGACGGCCGGCACGTCATGGTCCTCGATGGATTCGATGATCGCGAGTGGAGGTGGCCGCCGGACGAGCTGATCGAGGAACGCCGCGAGGTCGCACTCGTCCCCTTCGACCTCGACGACGGCTCCCGAGCTGTCGTTGCGCACCGATCCGGACAGCCCGTGGGCCGCTGCTGCGCTGTACACGAACGGCCGGAAGCCCACGCCCTGGACGACGCCCCGGACGAGCAGCCGCTTCCTGCGCCGGCTGGTCATGGTGGCGGTTCGGCATCGCCGCCGCGGCCCATCAGTTCCAGTCCCGCCATGGCCGCGCCTGCGCCTGCCTCGTCGGTCTTCTCGACGACGAAGCCCATGTGGATGATCACCCAGTCGCCGGCGTCGAACGTCTCGTCGGGCAGCATGCCGATGTTGACCTTGCGGTGCTCGCCGACGACGTCGACGAGCACCAGCTGATCGCCGTAGCCCTCGACCCTGCCTACGACGCGTCCCGGGATGCCAAGGCACATGGTTCAGCCTTCCCGCGCCGGAGCCGTCGCCGGGTCCGCGAACGACACCAGAACGTCGCCGAGGGCAGCCACCGCGCCGGGCACCGCGGCCGCCACGGCCTCCGACAGACCCATGCCCTCGTCCACGTTCGCCGCCTCACAGCCGATGACGACCGTGGTCGGTGCGCTTCCGCCCAATGCGCGCAGAGTGCCGAAGACGGCGGCCGGGTCCATGCTGTGCGCCTCGAGACCGCTTGTCTGGGAGAGTGTTTCGTGATCCGCCTCGAAGACGTGCAGGTTGCCGGGTTGACCGCGGTCGGGTATGGCGTCGATGAGCACGAGTGCGTCCCAGTCCTCGAGGAGGTCATACGCAAGGTGCATGCCGCGGATGCCGTAGTCCACCACCTTGACGACCGCGCCATCGACGCGACGCCGCTCCAACGGCGCCGCGGCATGCCGGATCACCTCGGGACCGAAGCCGTCGTCGGAGAGGAAGACGTTGCCGATGCCGGCGACCAGGATCCGCACGGTGCTACATGTTCCGCATCTTCACGTACCGGCGGACGTCCGGAATGGAGCGGACGCCCACCAGTACGCCGCCCGCCAGGACGGCGACGACGACACCGGTGGCGATCCAACCAACTGCATTCATGATGAACTCCTATCTGGGCTGACGACTCGTGCATCGAGCGGCTCGACCTCGTCGGGCGCGTAGTAGAAATACCGGCCGTAGGAATCCGGCATCTCGACGTCCGGATCGTCCTCGATGATGACGCCGACGTAGGTGTGGCCCTCGACGTCCTCGTGGACCGAGGTGACCCGGGCGGTCTTCCCCGCGTAGAAGATGTCCTGCGCATCGGCGCGCCGCGTCGGTCGCAGCCGCACCCGGCTGCCGGCGGCCACCCGCACCCCCTGCACCATCACGGCATCGAGGCCGGGGCGAACGGCGGTGTCGGCGCGCGGATCCCACCAGTCCACGCCGTCGGGAACGGGCGGGAGCAGGCCCGCCGACCGCATCTCCTCGTCGAGGTCGCCGAATCCCGCGCCCGCTGGACCGGCGCCGCCCGCCCGAGGGTTGCGGAGAATCCCGTGCAACTGCTGCATCGACTCCGGCGACATCGAATCACAGCGGTCGATCAGTTGGGCCGCCAGCGGATCGGTGGCCCTGGCTTGGGACTTCTCCTCGTCGGTCATGGTCATCACCCGCAGGGTGAGGATTTCGTCGATCTCACACGAGTCGTAGAGTGCACCCTCGCTCTGTTCGGCGATCTCCGGGTGGTCGTAGAGGATGATCGGCGAGATCAACACCAGGTCGTGTTCACCGGGGCGCCCGGCCAGCACCGGGAAGCACCGGTACCGGCCGCAACGCGCTGCCGGTCCGGCCGCCGCTTCGGGCGGTTCGAGCAGCGAGACGAATACTCCGTCGACGACTTCGACGATGACGTGCGTGCCGATCAGGGACGCGGCGATCGCGGCGTCGCGGTCCACGGCGGGCCCACCGGTATTGCGCACCGACACGCTGGCGCGGTACAGGCCGTCGTCGCGTGCGACGGCGATCGTCAATTCGGCGTGGATCGCCGCCCTGGTCCGGACGAGCCGCCCGCCGGCGACCGCTTCGACGTCGTCCCCTGCGGCGACGACGACCGCTTCGGTGCGGGGTTGAGCGAGGTCGCCGAGTGCGAAGGGGCCGAACGACATTTCGCGCTCGACCGCCTCGTCCCAGGTCACCCACGACTGTCCACCGCTGCTCAGCTCGTCGACGGGCACGAACCTGCCGTCGCCGACGTCGCGCTCGGTGCGGCGGTGCTGCAGCTGCAGGAATCGCACGACGAGTGTCAGCTCGCCGTCACCGTCGACGAGGACGTCCGCCGACAGCGTGTCGTCCTCGCCGATGCCGGCGTCGGACGCGCCGGGCGGGCCCAATACGCCGAACTGCCAACGCGATTGGTTCTTGCCCGAGGTGGCACGGTAGGGATAGAGCAAATAGCCCTCGTAGAGCACCGCATCGGCGATCGCGCGGGCCCGGTCCCAGGTGGCCGTCACCGGACCCCCTCGTGCTGTTCGTGCGGCTGGGCCAGAGGTGGGGCGTCGGCCAGCAGACGCGTGACGGCGTCCTCGAAGTCGAGCATCCCGCGGGCAGACTTGTAGGCGGCCAGCGCAGAGACGGTGTCGTGACTGAGGCGCACCCAGCCGGCGTTCGGGTAGTGCAGCCGGATCAGCTGGCTCCACACCGCCACCGGCATCTCGTACTGGGCCTCGCATTCCCATGACACCTGGTGGACCGAGAATCCGCGGTCGCCGGGCACGAACACCATTCCACTGAAGAGGAACAACAGCGGGACGGCGCCGTCCCGAAGGGCATGTAGATACTTCGACGCCGCCACTTCGAAGTCATAGGTGCACTCCAGGGGCAACGACATCTCGGTGACGCCGGTGAAGCCCTGGACCATCGCGGTGCTGTGCTGCCACAAGAACGTGCGCTGGGTGTTGACCCAGCGCTCCCGTGGCCCGAACAGGTCGAGCATGCCGTCGGCCTCCTCGTCGGAGTACGGCCTCCGCAACGGCTCGATGCGGATCTGACACCGCAGCGCGATGGCCTGGATCGGCACGTCGTCGCCACTGGTGATGCGGATGCGCGCGGTCAACTGGGGCGTGACCGAATGTGGTTCTGCGGCCACGTCACCGACGGTGAACGTCAGGGCGCTCACGGTGAGCCGTTCATGCTGGCGACCTTGCTGCGCGCCTTGATCCGGTCGAAGAACTCGTCGACGAACACGCGCACGTCGTGGCCACCGTCGAAGCCCCGCCACAACATTCGCAGCCGCCCCACGAATTCGTAGCATGCGTCGATGGGCACCAGGTAGCACTCGGCGTCGGCCTCGAGTTCGGGATCTGCGTGCTCGCGGTCGGGCACGCGAACCAGGAGCGCCTCGACGTCGTCGGCGAGCATGCCCAACCGGGCGTCCGCCCCGTCGACCGCGCTCCACGCGCCGACGTCCAACTCGGACTCGGTGGCGCCCGCCGGGCCGGGGTAGAACGCCACGGTCTTGTCCATGTCGGAGTTGTGGAAGAAGAACGCCAGCCCGACCGGAATCTGCAACGCCTCCCAGGCACGCCGGTCCAACGTGAAGTCGGAGAAGGTGAGATACCGGTCGGGGACGGCCCTGTAACGCAACTTCGCATGCGGGTCGGCGAACAGCAGGTAACACCCGCGACACGTGCACATCAACTGCCGCGCGGCGACGTTGACGACGTGCTGGTGCTCGTCGGCGATCGGCTCGGCGCACATCTCGCAGCGCTCACCCGCCGGCTGCACGGGACGTTTGTTGGCTCGGATGCGGGCCAACACGTCGTACGCGCTGGTGGGCTGGGGGGCGCCGTCGGACATCACGTCACCCCGGTGGCCTCGGCGAGCACCGCGACCGACAGCACGCCGTCGCGTCGCAGCAGCGGGATGGGGTCGAGATGCGTTGCGGCATCGCTGACGTCGTCCACACCGGCACCTGCGTGGACGGCGTCGAAATGGGCGGAGCAGCGCGGACACCGCAGTACCGCAGCACCGATCGGTGCGCCCATGGGCCGGTGCAGCACCGCGCCCGCCATCGATTCGCCGCAGTGACCGCATCGATCGTGATAGGCGAACACGTCGTCGCCGACCCGGCAGGCCAGCATCGGTACCCCCGCGACCAGGAAACCGCCCACCTCGCCCGGGCCGAGGTCCGACAGCCCGGGCACCTGATGCCAGGCAGCACCTGCGGCGTCCCTGACGTGCATGCGGCTCATCAGGGAGTCGACCGAGATCAGTCCGGCCGTCGACGCGGCGCCGTCGGGTTCGGCAGCCACGACTTCGATCGAGGTGACCTCCGGCGCCGCGGTGCGGACGGCGTCCTCGACGGCGAACTCGAGCGTCACGGCCGACGACGGGCAGCTCTTGCAGCTGCCGGCGAACCTCAGCCGAGCCGTCATGCCCGCCGGTCCGTCGACGACGTCGAGCAGCGTGACGTCGCCGCCGTGCGAGCCGAGGTACGGCCGGACGTCCTCCAACGCGTCCTCGATCCTGCGCTCCACGCCGTGCGGGTGCAGGCCGTGCACCAGCATGAGGCTGGCGACCAGTTCGTCGGTGACGAAGGCGTCGACGAGCGTGGGATCGGCTCGCGCGGCGATGGAGACCATTCGTTGCATCGCCGCGCCGTACAGGTCGGTGAGTTCGCCGGCGAGTTGCTCGGTGCGCTCGCGCACCACGGTGCCGCTGCCCGCGCTCGCGTCGAGCAGGGCCGCGATGCGTTCACCTGCGCTACGCCAGCGCGTGTCGTCCTCGAGTGCCTCCGGGCTGTGTCGTCCAGTCGAGGCCATCTATCACTCCCCGGTGACGGACTGGGTCGGTGAGTGCAGTTTCTCGAGCGTCTTGCCCTTGCCGAGGTACATGTGCACCCCACACGGCAGGCACGGGTCGAAGCTGCGGACCGTCCGCATGATGTCGATGCCCTTGAAGTTCTCCCGGTCGTTCTCCTCGAAGATCGGTTGACCCTGGACCGCGTCCTCGTACGGACCGGGGGTGCCGTAGCTGTCGCGCGGGTTGGCGTTCCACGGCGTCGGCGGGTACGGATGGTAGTTCGCGATCTTGCCGTCCCGAATCACCATGTGGTGACTGAGGACTCCGCGGACCGCCTCGGTGAAACCGCAGCCGATGGCCTCGTCCGGCACCTCGAACTTCTCCCACGTCTTGGTACGCCCGGCACGGATCTCGACGAGCGCCTTCTCGGCGAAGTGCAGTGCGCACGCCGCGGCGTAGGCCTGGAAGTAGCTCCTGGCGCGACCACGCTCGATGGTGTTGGACCACTGCGGGATCTTCCACTCGAAGCTGACCGGCCCCTTCAGCGCCGTCTTCGGCAGGTTGATCTGCACGCTGTGTCCGGTGGCCTTGACGTAACCACCGGCGTCGACGAGCCCGGACAGCGCGGTCGACCACAGTCTCGCGATCGGTCCTCCGCCGGTGTCGAGGGAGAGGTGGTCCTTGCCGTCGTACCACCGTGGCGACATCACCCAGCTGTACTTGTCGTCCATGTCGCGCTTCTGCGGCTTGGGGTTGGTGTGCTGGTTCCACGGATGGCGTCGATCGACCGGATTGCCCAGCGGATCGTTCTTCACGAACATCTCCTGGTCGGTCCAGTCGTCGTAATAACTGCTGCCCAACAGGATTCGAATGCCCAGGTTGATGTCGACGAGGTCGTTGGTGATCAGTTTCCCGTCGACCACGACGCCTGGGGTGACGAACATCCGGCGGCCCCACTCGGTCATGTCCCGGTAGGCGAAGTTGCAGACGTCGGGATCCTGGAACGAGCCCCAGCAGCCGAGCAGGGTCCGGCGCAGGCCCACCTGTTCGTATCCCGGCAGTGCTTCGTAGAAGAAGTCGAAGAGGTCGTCGTGCATCGGGACGACCTTCTTGCAGAACTCCACGTACCGCATCAGCCGGGAGATGTAGTCGGTCATCAGCTGGATCGTGGCGACCGTGCCCACGCCGCCGGGGTAGAGCGTCGAGGGATGCACGTGGCGGCCCTCCATCAGGCAGAACATCTCCCTGGTGTACCGGCTGACCTGGAGGGCCTCCCGGTAGAACTCGCCGGTGAACGGGTTCAGCGCCCGCATGATATCGGCAATCGTCTTGTAGCCGTGGTGTTCTTCGCCGTTGCACCGCGTGTTCTCGGCCTTGGCCAGGACCCCGGGATTGGTCTCCGAGACCATCTTCTCGCAGTAGTCGACCGCGAGCAGGTTCTCCTGATAGATGTTGTGGTCGAACATGTACTCCGCGGCCTCGCCGAGGTTCACGATCCACTCGCCGAGGTGCGGCGGCTTGACACCGTAGGCCATGTTCTGCGCGTAACACGAGCAGGTGGCGTGGTTGTCGCCGCAGATGCCGCAGATCCGGCTGGTGATGAAGTGCGCGTCGCGCGGATCCTTGCCCTTCATGAAGATCGAGTAGCCGCGGAAGATCGACGAGGTGCTGTGGCACTCGACGACCTCGCGGTTCTCGAAGTCGATCTTGGTGTAGATGCCGAGGCTGCCGACGATCCGGGTGATCGGATCCCACGACATGTCGACGAGGGTCCGCGAGTCGCTCTTGGTGTGCTGCGGTCCGGGAACGGTGGTGGTCATCGAGTTAGCCCTTCCGTGCGGAGCGCACCTACCAGGTGCGCTTCGCTCCTGTCGTCAGTTCCTTGCCCGAGTGGCGCCACTTCGGTTCCTTGTCGAGGGTGCGACCGGTGATCTTCCGCAGCGGCCGGATCATCGAGCCGTAGAGCCCGGTCGCGGTCGACGAGAGCTTCCCGCCCGGCGGCTCGTCCATGAACGGCATGAACTTGTCCGGGAAGCCGGGCATCGTGCAGCCGATGCAGATGCCGCCGACGTTCGGGCAGCCACCGACGCCGTTGATCCAGCCTCGCTTGGGCACGTTGCACTTGACGACCGGACCCCAGCACCCAAGCTTGACAATGCATTTCGGCGACCCGTATTCGGTCGCGAAATCGCCCTGCTCGTAGTACCCGGCGCGGTCGCACCCCTCGTGCACGGTGTTGCCGAACAGCCATTGCGGTCGCAGTGCGTCGTCGAGCGGAATCATCGGTGCCTGACCGGTGGCCATGTACAACAGATACGTCAGCGTCTCGGACAGGTTGTCGCCCTGGATCGGGCAGCCGGGCACGCAGACGATCGGGATGTCGGCCTTGCTCTTCCAGTCCCACCCGAGGTAGTCGGGAACGCCCATGGCGCCGGTCGGATTGCCTGCCATGGCATGGATTCCGCCGTACGTGGCGCACGTGCCGACGGCGACGATCGCCGTCGCCTTGGGCGCGAGCCGGTCGAGCCACTCACTGGTGGTGATGGGCTGGTTGGTCGCCGGGTCGTTGCCGAAGCCCGACCAGTAACCCTCGCGGTGCAGGTTCTCGTTCGGGATCGACCCCTCGACGACCAGGACGAACGGTTCCAGCTCGCCGCGGTCGGCCTTGAAGAACCATTCGAGGAAGTCGTCTGCGCCACCGGTGGGCCCGCATTCGAAGTCGATCAACGGCCAGTGCACCGCGATCTGCGGCAACCCGGGTAGGGCGCCGAGCGCGATCTCCTCGATGCTCGGCTGGGTGGCGCCGGTCAGTGCCACGGAATCGCCGTCACAACTCAGTCCGGCGTTGATCCACAGCACGTGGATCAGAGTTTGTTCCGCTTTCAAGGCAGCTTCGGTGGGCATGCTTGCGGCTTTCCGGGACCGGGCTGGGTCCCTGCGGCGCAGGAGTCGCCCTTCGGCCCACTTGCGCGTCGCTGGTTCTCGGTTTACCCGCCCGGTAATGTCCTGTCAACGAAAGTTTGTGACATTAATCATTCGCTTCAATGCTTGACGGATGCGTCAATCCAACGTTGCCAGTCGTCGATGCCCTCGCCCGTCGTGGCCGACACGGGAAGTACCCGAACGTGGGGGTTCACCGACCTCGCGTTGGCCACGCACACGTCGAGATCGAAGTCGACGTAGGGCAGCAGATCGATCTTGTTGATCAGGACGAGATCGGCCGCGGCGAACATGTGCGGGTACTTCAGCGGCTTGTCCGCGCCCTCGGTGACCGAGATGACGACCACCATGGCGTCCGCACCGAGATCGAACAGTGCCGGACACACCAGGTTTCCGACGTTCTCGATGAACAGCAGCGTTCCGGGCGCCGGGTCGAGTGCGTCCAGGGCGCGCCGAACCATGTCCGCGTCCAGATGGCAGCCCGAACCGGTGTTGACCTGAACCGCGCGGCATCCGGTGGCCCGGATCCGCTCGGCGTCGAGCAGCGTTTCCTGGTCGCCTTCGATGACGGCGACGGGTCGGTCCCCGAGACCGCGGATGGTCCGTTCCAGCACGGTGGTCTTGCCGGCCCCCGGCGAGCTGGTCAGATTCAGGGCGAGCATCCGGCGGTCGGCCAGCCACCGCCGGTTCCGTCCGGCGATGTCGTCGTTCTTTGCCAGGACTCGTTGCTCGAGGGTGACCGTGCGGTGCTCCCCGTCACGAGGGTGATCGTGGTCGTGCGGGTGGTCGTGATCGTGGTCGTGCGGGTGATCGTGGGGGTGGGGAACGCCACCCGCGAGGGTGATGGTCGCACCGTCTTCACCGCAGCCGCAGGTGGCGCACATGGTCAGCTCACTTCCATCGAGAGGATTCTCAGGTCGCGGCCGGCGGTCACTTCGACGTCGGCACTTCCGCAGGGGCACAGCAGGATTGGATCGGGAAGTTCGAAGTCTTCTGCACAGCTGCGGCAGCGGGCCCGTCCGGGCGTGGTGTCGATGTCGAGGCGGGCGCCCGCCGCGGAGGTGCCCTCGGTCGCGAGGTCGAAGCAGAAGTTCATGGCGTCGGGCACGACGGCGCACAGCGCGCCGACTTCGACCTTCACGCTGTGCACGCGGCGACCGGCGGCGTGCTCGCACACCGCTTCGACCACACTCTGCGTCAACGCCATCTCGTGCATGTCCGCCCCACTCTGGGCCCCGATCGCCTCCCACGATAGGGCGGTTGCGCGTCGCGGCGGGCGCAGACGCCGGATTCTCCTGCCCGGCGTCCGCGTCGTCTCCGCCACCGGCGTGTCCACTTGAATCGAACACGTGTTCGTCTACTGTGGGTGGTGTTCGACGGAAAACCACCGGTCAGCCGGCTTGTCGGTACCGACCTCTACCGTCACCGCCAACTGATCGAACACCCGATCAACCGGACAGCGCACCACCGAGAGGGATGGAGACCCACACCATGGCGCAAGCCCCAGATCGCGAGAAGGCCCTCGAGCTTGCTCTCGCCCAGATCGAGAAGAGTCACGGCAAGGGTTCGGTGATGCGGCTCGGTGACGACGTGCGTCAACCGATCTCGGTCATTCCGACGGGGTCGATCGCACTGGACGTGGCACTCGGCATCGGCGGGTTGCCCCGCGGCCGGGTCGTCGAAATCTACGGCCCGGAATCGTCCGGTAAGACGACGGTCGCACTGCACGCGGTGGCCAACGCACAGGCGGCGGGCGGCATCGCGGCGTTCATCGACGCCGAGCACGCGCTGGATCCCGACTACGCCAAGAAGCTCGGCGTCGACACCGACTCGCTGCTGGTCTCCCAGCCCGACACCGGTGAGCAGGCACTCGAGATCGCCGACATGCTGATCCGCTCGGGGGCGCTGGACATCCTGGTCATCGACTCGGTGGCCGCATTGGTGCCGCGCGCCGAGATCGAAGGCGAGATGGGTGACAGCCACGTCGGTCTGCAGGCTCGGCTGATGAGCCAGGCGTTGCGCAAGATCACCGGTGCCTTGAGCAACTCCAACACCACCGCGATCTTCATCAACCAGCTTCGCGAGAAGATCGGCGTCATGTTCGGGTCTCCCGAGACCACCACGGGCGGCAAGGCGTTGAAGTTCTACGCCTCGATCCGCCTCGACGTGCGGCGCATCGAGACGCTCAAGGACGGCACCGACGCGGTCGGCAACCGCACGCGTTGCAAGATCGTCAAGAACAAGATGGCGCCGCCGTTCAAGCAGGCCGAGTTCGACATCCTGTACGGCAAGGGCATCTCCAAGGAGGGCTCGCTCATCGACATGGGTGTCGAGCACGGCTTCGTCCGCAAGTCCGGCTCCTGGTTCACCTATGAGGGCGAGCAACTGGGTCAGGGCAAGGAGAACGCCCGCAACTTCCTGCTCGAGAACCCCGAAGTGGCCCAGGAGATCGAGAAGAAGATCAAGGAAAAGCTCGGCATCGGCGCCGTGCTGACCGACGACACCAGCAATGACAAAGCACTGCCCGCCCCGGTCGACTTCTGAGTCGGGCGACCGCACCGAAGCCGAGCCGACCGACCCGGCGGTCCGCGAAGAGCAGGCGCGAGCGGTATGCCTGCGCCTGCTCACCGCACGCGCGCGCACCCGGGCCGAACTCGCCGCACAATTGGCGAAGCGGGGCTACCCCGACGAGGTCGGTGAACGGGTGTTGGACCGGCTGACCGACGTGGGACTGGTCGATGACCAGGACTTCGCGCAACAGTGGGTTCGTTCACGCCACGAGAACGCGGGCAAGGGCAAGCGAGCCCTGGTTGCCGAATTGCGCAACAAGGGCGTCGACGACGAGGTGATCTCCGGTGCGTTGGCAGAGGTCGACACCGACGCCGAACGGGTTCGGGCCGAGCACCTCGTCGCCGACAAGCTGCGTCGCGAGCGGCTCGCCACCGACGCCGACGACGCGAAGGTGGCACGCCGGCTGGTCGGCATGCTCGCGCGCCGGGGTTACAGCCAGTCGATGGCCTTCGACGTCGTCAAGGTGGCGCTGGCCGGTGAGCGGGACCGTCGTCGGGTCTAGCTCACCCGACCGGCCGCACGACCGGGGCGCGGCCGTCACCCCGACGCGTCAAAGCGCGTCGGTGTTCGGATCCAGTCCGGCCACGTGCGCCCGAAGAGTTCGTCGGAATTGTGGGGCTGGATCAGGGCATGCTGATGGAGCACGTTGACGTCGCCGGGCAGGGTCTGCATGAAGACGTCCATCGCCCCACGCGCCATGCCCACCATGGCCGCCGGCGGCCGTGAAGCTGTCTTACACCATCCATCACTCAGGTGTGACGACCCGCCGACCACGGACATTCACCGTCTTGAGCGAAATGGCGCCCCCATCGCTACGCCCGGCCGCCTAGATCGTGCCGCCCGCGCCGGCACCGAATGCGCCCTGGGTGACCGGGGCGACGTGCATCGGCTCGGGACCTCGGCGGGACCGTCGCATCCGGCCCTCCAGCCGGGTCGCAAGCGCGCCGAGGGCAAAGTTGACGCACACCATCAACACCGCGATCACGATGAGGGCGGGCACGTAGTTGCCGTACGCCGATCCGACCTGCGTCCCCTGTCGCACCATTTCGAGGAACGTGATCTGGTAACCGATGGCCGTGTCCTTGAGCACCACCACCATCTGCGACACCAGCACCGGCAACATCGACGTGATCGCCTGTGGCAGCAGGATCGACCGCATGATCTGGCCCCAGCGCAGACCCAGTGCCTCGGCGGCCTCGGACTGGCCGCGGGGCAGGGCGTTCACCCCGGCGCGGACGATCTCCGCGATCACCGCGCCGTTGTACAGCGTCAGTCCCGTGATGACTCCCGCGAGCGCAAGGTACTTGGACGGGAAGACGTCGTACGTCGCGTAGAGGAAGTACGCGAAGATCATCATGATCAGCACGGGGACGGCGCGGAAGAACTCGACGATCACCGAGCAGAACCATCGGACGGCGCTCTGGTGCGACAGTCGGCCCACACCGAGCACGAAGCCCAGGATCAAGGCCAACACGATCGAGACGGCCGCCGCCGTCAAGGTGCCCTGCACGCCAGGCAGCACGTAGGTCTTCCACAAGTTGCCGGTGAGGAACGGCTCCCACTTGGCGGCGGTCAGCTGGCCCTTGGTCTCCAGTCGCGAGTAGACCACCCAGGCCGCCACGGCCACCAGCAGGATCGCGACCACCGTGACCAACCGGTTGCGCATCCGGGCGCGCGGGCCCGGGGTGTCGAAGAGCAAGGATGCACTGCTCACGGCTGTCCCTTCCGAGGCCACGTACCCGTCACCTGGCCACCGCCAGTCGCTTGCCGAGCCACCCGAACAGCAACCCCAGGGGCAGGGTTAGGACGATGAAGCCGAGCGCGAAGATGGCGCCGATGGTGGCCAGCGCAGCGGTGTTCTCGATCATCTCCTTCATCAGCAACGCTGCCTCGGCGACGCCGATCGCGGAGGCGATCGTGGTGTTCTTGGTGAGGGCGATCAGCACCGAACCCAGCGGGATGATGACCGCGCGAAACGCCTGCGGCAACAGCACCACTCGCAGGTTCTGGCTGAACGTCAACCCCAGCGACCTGGCCGCCTCGGCCTGCCCGAGCGGCACGGTGTTGACCCCGGCCCGCACCGTCTCGCAGACGAACGACGCGGTGTAGACGGTCAGACCGAGGACCGCCAGCCGGAAGTTGCTGTCGTCGATCGACGTCAGCGACTTCGAGTCGACCAGCGTGATGCCGAGCGTTTGAGCCAAGCCGAACGAGCAGAACAGGATGATCAGCGTCAGCGGCGTGTTGCGGACCACGTTGACGTAGGCGGTGCCGAGCCAGTTGAGCATCGGCACCGGCGCCAGCCGCATCGCGGCCAGCGCCGTGCCGAGGATCAGTGCTCCGACGGCCGAGAAGACCGTCAACTGGATCGTGGTCCAGAACGCCTCGAAGATCTGGTCCTGATACTCGGAGAAGATCTCCACGTGGACTCCGCTGTTCGGGCGTTAGATCACTTGTCGAGCGCCGGCGGCGCCGGCGTCTTGATGCCGGCCGGTCCCAGATTCTTCTCGAAGGCCGTCTTCCAGGCGCCGTCGCTCTCCATCTTGGTGAGCGCGTCGTTGATCTTCTTCTGCAGGTCCGTGTCGTCCTTCTTCAGGCCGATGCCGTAGTTCTCCTCGGAGAACGGCTGGCCGACGATCTTGAAGGTGCCCGGACTCTGCGCGGCGTACCCGGCGAGGATCACCTCGTCGGTGGTCACCGCGTCGATGGCGCCGTTCTTCAGCGCCTCGATACAGGCCGAGTACGTGTCGTACTGCTGTAGCTGCACGCCGGGATACTTGTCCTTGATGCGCTGCGCGGGCGTGGACCCCGACACCGAGCACAGCTTCTTGTTGTTCTGCAGCGAGTCCGGACCGGTGATGTCGGTGTTGTCGGCCTTGACCAGGAGACTCTGACCGGTGACCAGGTACGGGCCGGCGAAGGAGACCTTCTCCTTGCGCGCGTCGGTGATCGAGTACGTGGCGGCGATGAACTTGACCTGATCGTTCTGGATCAGCGTCTCGCGCTGCGCCGACGGCGACTCCTTCCACTCGATCTTGTCGGGCGCGAAGCCGAGCTGCCCGGCGACGTAGGTGGCGACGTCGACGTCGAATCCGCTCATCGTGCCGTCCGGATTCTTCAACCCGAGCCCGGGCTGATCGAACTTCGTGCCGATGACTATCTTCCCGTCGTCACCGCCGGAACCGCCACCGCAGGCGGTGACCGACAGCGGAATGGCCACGGCAAGCGCTAGCGCAGCGGCCACCCGGAATCGTAGAGACGGCTTGCGTGAACAGGGCACAGCGGTATTCCTTTCGCGAACGTTAGTGGTTGAGGATCTTGCCGAGGAAGTCCCTGGCGCGGTCGGACCGGGGGTTGGAGAAGAACTCTTCTGGTGCCGCGTCTTCGACGATGGCGCCCTCGGCCATGAAGACGATCCGGTTCGACGCTCGACGGGCGAATCCCATCTCGTGGGTCACCACCAGCATCGTCATGCCCTCCTCGGCCAGGGAGGTCATGACTGCGAGCACTTCGTTGATCATCTCGGGATCCAGCGCGCTGGTGGGCTCGTCGAACAGCATGACCTTCGGGTTCATGGCCAGTGAGCGGGCGATCGCCACGCGTTGCTGCTGGCCGCCGGACAGTTGCGCCGGATACTTGTCGGCCTGGTTGGCGATGCCGACGCGCTCGAGCAGTGCCATCGCACGATCGTGTGCCTCGGACTTGGACTGCTTGCGGACCTTCATCGGCGCCAGCGTGACGTTTTGCAGAATCGTCTTGTGCGCGAACAGATTGAACGACTGGAACACCATGCCGACGTCCGAGCGCAGCTGGGCGAGCTTGCGGCCCTCCTCGGGAAGCCGCTCACCGTCGATGGCGATGGTGCCGTTGTCGATGGGCTCGAGCCGATTGATGGTGCGGCACAACGTCGACTTGCCCGACCCCGACGGGCCCAGCACCACCACGACCTGACCGCGGTCCACCTCGAGATTGATGTCCTTGAGCACGTGCAGGCTGCCGAAGTGCTTGTCGACGCCTTGAATTGAGATCATGGGCACGGAGGTCGGAGACGGATCGATCGCGCCGGCCTCCGATTGGTCGGTCTCCATGCGCACAGACCTTACCCAGGGAACGTCCAGCTCGCCGGGCTCTCGAGAATCCGGGGAATTTGGATGCGGCCGGTCCGCCCGTACGATTGAACCGTGACTTCGATGGTGACGCGTGCAGCGACCGACGCCGGTGTCGTCGGCGCACCGCGCCCGCGCCCGTCGGGTGAGGTCGGTGCGCGGACCTTCCAGGTGCGCACCTACGGGTGCCAGATGAACGTGCACGACTCGGAGCGGCTCGCCGGGCTGCTCGAGGCGGCCGGTTACCGACGTGCCGCCGACGGCACCCACGCCGACGTCGTCGTCTTCAACACCTGCGCGGTGCGGGAGAACGCCGACAACAAGCTCTACGGCAACATCAGTCACCTGGTCCCGCGCAAGGAGGCCAACCCCGACATGCAGATTGCCGTCGGCGGTTGCCTCGCGCAGAAGGACCGCGACGCGGTGCTGACGCGGGCGCCGTGGGTGGACGTGGTCTTCGGGACCCACAACATCGGGTCGTTGCCCACCCTGCTGGAACGCGCGCGACACAACCGCGTCGCCCAGGTCGAAATCGTCGAGGCGCTCCAGGAGTTCCCGTCCGCACTGCCCACCTCCCGCGAATCCGCCTATGCTGCATGGGTTTCGATCTCGGTCGGCTGCAACAACAGCTGTACGTTCTGCATCGTGCCCGCACTGCGCGGACGGGAGACCGACCGTAATCCCGGCGACGTCCTCGCCGAGGTCCGGTCCCTGGTGGAGCAGGGCGTGCTGGAGGTCACCCTGCTCGGGCAGAACGTCAACGCCTACGGCGTCTCGTTCGCGGACCCCGACGTCCCCCGTGATCGCGGCGCGTTCGCCAAGTTACTGCGTTCCTGCGGGCGCATCGAAGGCCTCGAGCGGGTCCGGTTCACGTCGCCACATCCTGCCGAGTTCACCGACGACGTCATCGAGGCCATGGCGGCCACCCCGAACGCGTGTCCGACCCTGCACATGCCGTTGCAGTCCGGTTCGGACCGCATCCTGAAGGCCATGCGCCGGTCCTACCGTGCCGAGCGCTTCCTCGGCATCATCGATCGCGTGCGGTCGGCGATGCCGCACGCGGCGCTCACCACCGACCTGATCGTCGGATTCCCCGGTGAGACCGAGGCGGACTTCGCCGCCACCCTCGAGGTCGTCGAGCGGGCGCGCTTCGCCAGCGCGTTCACGTTCCAGTACTCCAAGCGGCCGGGTACGCCCGCAGCCGAACTTCCCGGGCAGCTGCCGAAAGCCGTCGTCCAGGAGCGGTATCAGCGTCTCGTCGACCTCCAGGAGCGAATCTCCCTCGAGGAGAACGTGGCTCAGATCGGTACGGTCGTCGAGTTGCTGGTGGCGACGGGGGAGGGCCGCAAGGACGCCAGCACGGCGAGGATGTCCGGCCGCGCGCGCGACGGACGACTCGTGCACTTCACGCCCGGTGGCCGCGACGTCCGGCCCGGTGACGTCGTCACCACCACCGTTACCGCCGCCGCTCCGCACCATCTGATCGCCGACGCCGAGCCCGTCGAACACCGACGCACCCGCGCCGGTGACGCACATCAGGCCGGGCGCCGGGTGACGACCGGGGCCGGGAGATCGGTTGGCCTCGGGCTGCCGCGCATCGGCATGCCATCCACCCCGCCGGTCACGACGGGATGTGACCATGAGCCGCGGTGACCGCAGGAACGACACGGGGTTCGACGACTTCAAGGGCGACATCGACGACGTCGAACGCCGTATGGCCCGCGAAATCGATCCGGGCGCACGGGCGTTGGTGGTGGCGATCCTGGTGTTCGTCATCCTCGTCTCGTTCGTGCTGCCCCACGCCGGCAGCGCTCGTGGTCTGGACGTGCTCGTCGGCGACGACGCCGCCATCCGCGAGGCGATCGCGCTGCCCTCGAGGGTCTTCACGTGGCTGGTGCTGGTATTCAGCGTCGGATTCTCGATCCTGGCGCTGCTGACCCGGCGTTGGGGCCTGGCGTGGATCGCCCTTGCGGGCTCGGCGATCGCGTGTCCTCTCGGGATGCTGGCGGTGTGGTCGCGTCAAACGGTCGCCGAACCACATCCCGGGCCCGGCATCGGCCTGATCGTCGCCTGGATCGCGGTGATACTGCTGTCGTTTCATTGGGCACGGGTGGTCTGGTCCCGCACCGCGGTCCAACTGGCCGCCGAAGAGCAGCGTCGCAGACAGGCCGCCGAACGGCCGACGAAGGGCCTGCTCGACGACCCCGACCTCCTCGATCCCCCCGGCCCCGACACCCCAGGCCCCAGCGCTTCGGAGTCCTAGCGCTTCTGGGTCCTAGCGCTTCCGGCCCAGCGCCTGCACGGCTGCGTCAGCCCATTCGTGCCACTGTGCGGCATTGGCGCGGGCTTGTTCGGCATCCTTGGTGCGGCCCGCCGCCTCTGCCTTGGCGGCCTGCGACTCGTACTGCTCGGCGCGGGCCCTGAACTGAGCGGCTCGGGCCTGTGCCTCCGGATCTGCCCCCGCGCCGGGACCGGCGAGGTCGCGGATCTTCTTCTCGACGGCCTTCATCCGGCGCTCCAACTCCGGGGCGCGCTCACGCGGGACCTTGCCGACCGCGTCCCACTTCGCGCCGATGGTGCGCAACGCGCCCCGCGCGGCGTCGGCATTGCCCAGGTCGATGGCCTCTGCCTCCGCGAGCAGCGCCTCCTTGACGGCGGCGTTGGACTCGAACTCGGCGTCCCGCTCGGCGTTGACCGAGTTGCGGGCCTGGAAGAATCTGTCCTGGGCGGCCTTGAAACGCCGCCACAGCGCGTCGTCGACCTCCTTGGACGCCCGCCCCGCAGCCTTCCACTCCGTCAACATGTCGCGGAACGTGGCGGCCGTACCGCCCCAGTCCGTCGAGTCGGCCAACGCCTCGGCGCGCTCACACAGCGCCTCCTTGGCCTGGCGCGTGCCCACGCGCTCGCGATCCAGTTCGGCGAAGTGCGAGCCGCGGCGTCGGTTGAAGGTCTCCCGGGCCGCGGAGTAACGCTTCCACAGCGCGTCGTCGGTCTTGCGGTCCAGCCCGGTCACCGTGCGCCACTCGTCGAGGATCTCGCGCAGCCTGTCGCCCGCGGACTTCCACTGCGTGGCATTGGCCGCGATGTCCTCGGCCTCGGCGGCGAGGAGCTCCTTGCGGGCGGTTTGGGCGGCCCGGTGCTCGTCGCGCTTCTGACGTTCCTCGGCGGCATGGGAGTCGGCTTGCTCGACGATGGCCGCCAGGCGGACCGCCAGCGCATCGACGTCCCCGAGCACGGATGCGGTGGACAGCGTCTCGGCGAGCGCGGCGGCCGCCGACTTGATCTTCCTGGCGTCGCCCGTGCCCGATGCGAGCCGGCGCTCCATCAGGGCGACTTCGGTGTTGAGGTCGTCGTAGCGACGCCCGAAGTGGGCGTAGGCGGCCTCCGGTTCGCCCGCCTGCCACGACCCGACGACCCGCTCGCCGTCGGCGGTGATCAACCACACCGTGCCATCGTCGTCCACCCGGCCGAACCGGTGCGGGTCGGCCGAGGGGGGCACGATCACCGTCGGAACGGTGCCGCCCGGTCTCGGAGTGGGGCGCGGCGGCCCGGGCCTGGGTGCCGGCCTGGGTGCGGGCCCGGTTGTTCCGCCTGACTCGCCTGTCGTCATGTCCAAAACCTCGTGCCCTCCGCGTGGGTGACCCACGCTCCTGCCGCGCAACGCGGCGCCTGATAGCGGTAACTCCCGGTGGTGATTCAAGGCTATTGAAGCAGGTCGCTCCGCAGCGTGCCCATGCCTTGGCGCGAGAGGCCCGACCACGCGCCTGGTCGGTGGCCCACGAGCGGGCGGTGGGCACCACCGAGATGGCCCCGGTAGTGCCTGACTAGCGTGATGACGTGCTGAGCGCCATCGCCCTGATCCCGTCGGCGCCCGTACTCGTGCCCGAACTGGCGGCGGGGGCCGCCGCCGAGGTGCGGGACCTGAGCGCAGCGGTTCATGCCGCCGCCGCCGAGCTGCCCGACCGCTGGTTCGTGGTTGGCACCGGCGCCGCCGACGACGTGATCGGCCCCGCCACGGTGGGGACGTTCGCCGGCTACGGGGTCGACGTGCCGATCGTGCTCTCACCCGAGGGGGCGGGCGCACCGAAACCGTTGCCGTTGTGCGCCCTCGTCGCCGGGTGGGTCAGGGGCGTCGTCAACCCGCGGGCAAGCGCCGAGACCTGGGTCTACGCCGCCGATCACACCGTCGACGCCGCCGTGGCCCGTGGTCGGGCACTGCGCGCCGAGGTCGACGCCGTCGCGGCGCCCGTCGGCGTGTTGGTCGTCGCCGACGGCGCGAGCACCCTCACCCCGGCCGCGCCGGGCGGTTACGACCCCGCGTCGATCGAGGTCCAGGAGGCGCTGCACGACGCACTGGCCGCCGGCGACACCACCGCGTTGACCCGGCTGCCCGACGGAATCGCCGGCCGGGTCGCCTACCAGGTGCTGGCCGGGCTCATCGGACCGTCACCGTGGGAGGCGCGCGAGTCGTACCGCGGCGCCCCGTACGGCGTCGGCTACTTCGTCGGCGTCTGGACGCCCCCTCCGGACGACGGAGGCGCGGTGACCGGGGAAGGCCTCGGGTGACGGTGCGGCCGATCGCGATCGTCGGGCCGACGGGCACCGGGAAGAGCGCGCTGGCGCTCGACGTCGCCGAGCGGATCGGTGGCGAGATCGTCAACGCCGACGCGATGCAGCTGTACCGCGGCATGGACATCGGCACCGCCAAGCTTCCGCCCGAAAAACGGCGCGGGATCGAGCATCACCAGCTCGACGTGCTCGACGTCACCGAGACGGCGACCGTCGGCCGCTACCAGGGAGCCGCGGCGGCCGACGTCGAGGACGTCATGGCCCGCGGTGCGGTGCCGATCATCGTCGGCGGGTCGATGCTCTACGTGCAATCCCTGCTCGACGGATGGACGTTTCCGGCGACCGATCCGCAGGTGCGGGCGCGCTGGGAGGCCAGGCTCGCGGAGGTCGGCGTGGCGCGGTTGCACGCGGAGCTCGCCCGGGTCGACGCCGATGCGGCGGCGGCGATTCTGCCGACCGACGCCCGCCGCATCGTGCGAGCGCTCGAAGTGGTGGAGTTGACGGGGCAGCCCTTCGCGGCGAGTGCACCGGCGATCCGGGAACCACGATGGGGCGCCCTGATCGTCGGATTGGATAGGGCCACAGCCGATCTCGACGCGCGGTTGGCGCAGCGCACCGAGGCGATGTTCGGCGACGGTTTGGTGGAGGAGGTGAGAGCGCTGACCCGCCGCGGTCTGCGCGAGGGTGTCACGGCGTCCCGAGCGCTCGGGTACGCGCAGGTGCTCGCCGCGCTGCAGGCCGGGGGAGGCGTCGACGCCCTCGCCGAGGCTAGGGAGAGGACGTTCGTGGGAACCAGGCGCTACGTGCGTCGACAGCGGTCGTGGTTCCGTCGCGACCACCGCATCCACTGGCTCGACGGCGCCGGCCAGGGCAACGTGCCCGCCACCGTGCGGTGGTGGAACCCCGGCCAGGCGGGATCGCCCCCAGCCGGACGGTCGCCCGTATCCTGAACAGGTGATGTTCGCCAAGGGACACGGCACCGAGAACGACTTCGTGGTGCTGCCCGACGTCGACGCCCGGCTGGCGCTCGTGCCTGGCGTCGTATCCGCGCTGTGCGATCGCCGTCGGGGCCTTGGCGCGGACGGCGTATTGCGGATCACCACCGCCGCCGCCGCGTTGGCGGTGGGCGTGTTCGACCGGATACCCGAGGGCGTCGCGCCAACGGACTGGTACATGGACTACCGCAACGCCGACGGGTCCGTCGCCCAGATGTGCGGCAACGGTGTGCGGGTCTTCGCCCACTACCTCCGGGTCAGCGGGTTGGAGCAGCGCAACGAGTTCGTCGTGGGCTCGTTGGCGGGGCCACGCCACGTCGTACTGCGGGACGTCGACGCGCTGTCGGCCGACGTCACCGTCGACATGGGCAAGGCGAATCAGTTCGGCACCGGCTCGGCCGTGGTGGGTGGCCGCCGGTTCGGCGGATTGGCCGTCGACGTCGGCAATCCCCACCTCGCCTGCGTGGACCCGGCGCTCACCGACACCGAACTGGCCGCGCTCGACGTCGCCGCGCCGGTGTGGTTCGACGCGACGCAGTTCCCCGGTGGAGTCAACGTGGAAGTGCTGACGGCGCCGGTCGACGGCAGCGTCACGATGCGCGTGCACGAGCGCGGTGTCGGCGAAACGCGTTCGTGCGGTACGGGAACGGTGGCGGCTGCGGTCGCCGCCCTGCGACACCGCGGCCACCAGACGGGCACGCTGCGTGTTCGGATCCCCGGTGGCGAGGTGACCGTGACGATCACCGACACCACCAGCTATCTCCGGGGACCCTCGGTGCTGGTGGCCCGTGGCGAGCTGTCCGACGACTGGTGGGACGCGCAGAACGGATAAATGAGATGCATCACATGACCGCGAGAGGGCAACATCAGTAGCTACATGACTCAACCGAAACTGCCAAGCACCGGGGAACTCGCCCTCGAAGACCGTTCGGCCCTGCGCCGGGTGGCCGGGCTGTCGACCGAACTCTCCGACGTCACCGAGGTCGAATACCGGCAGCTGCGACTCGAACGCGTGGTGCTGGTCGGCGTATGGACCGAAGGCACCGCCGCGGACGCCGACGCCAGCCTCGCCGAACTGGCCGCACTCGCCGAGACCGCCGGCTCCGAGGTGCTCGAGGGCATCGTCCAGCGGCGGGACAAACCCGACGCGTCGACCTACATCGGGTCCGGCAAGGCCAAGGAACTGCGCGACATCGTGGTGGCGACCGGGGCCGACACCGTCATCTGCGATGGCGAACTGAGTCCCGCCCAGCTCAACTCGCTCGAGAAGATCGTCAAGGTCAAGGTCATCGACCGCACGGCGTTGATCCTCGACATCTTCGCGCAGCACGCCACCTCCGCGGAGGGCAAGGCCCAGGTGGCCTTCGCGCAGATGGAGTACATGCTTCCGCGGCTGCGCGGCTGGGGTGAGTCGATGTCGCGCCAGGGCGGCGGCGCCGGTGGAAGCGGCGGAGGTGTGGGCACCCGCGGCCCCGGCGAGACGAAGATCGAGACCGACCGCCGCCGGATTCGCGAGCGAATGTCCAAGCTGCGCCGCGAGATCAAGGACATGAAGAAGATCCGCGATACCCAGCGTGGGCGCCGGCTCAGCAGTGACGTGGCGTCGATCGCGATCGTCGGATACACCAACGCGGGCAAGTCGAGTCTGCTGAACGCGCTCACCGGCGCCGGCGTGCTGGTGGAGAACGCGCTGTTCGCCACGCTCGAACCCACGACCCGCCGTGGACATTTCGACGACGGGCGGCCGTTCGTGCTGACCGACACCGTCGGGTTCGTGCGTCACCTGCCGACGCAGCTGGTGGAGGCCTTCCGGTCCACGCTCGAGGAAGTCGTCGACGCCGAACTGCTGGTCCACGTGATAGACGGTTCGGACGTCAACCCGCTGGCGCAGGTGAACGCGGTGCGGCAGGTGGTGAACGAGGTGGTGGCCGAGTATGACGTCACTCCACCGCCGGAGCTGTTGGTGGTCAACAAGACCGACGCCGCAACGGGACTGGGGCTGGCCCAGTTGCGGCGGGCGCTGCCCGACGCGGTATTCGTCTCGGCACGCACCGGTGACGGCCTGGACCGCCTTCGCCGCCGCATGGGCGAGATGGTGGTTCCCACCGACACCACCGTCGACGTCACGATCCCGTACGACCGGGGTGATCTGATCGCGCGCATGCACTCCGACGGTCGGGTGGACGTCACCGAGCACACCGAAAGCGGCACGCGCATAAAGGCACGGGTGCCTGCCGCGTTGGCCGCAAGTCTGCGCGACTTCGTCACCTTCTAGGTGCTGCGGCGGGGGTTCGGGCTCGGGTGCGGTAGACTTCGAAGCAATGTTGCCGTCGCTTGGCGCCGTCAACACGTCGTGGAACGCTCGATCCTCGTAGCTGCCGCCGTCACAGTGACGTGACGATGCGCACTCCGGCGGTCAGTGCATTGCACAGCTCTTCTCGCGGCGATCGATGTTGCCCACCGGCAATCTCGCCCTTCGAGCCGTATTCGCCTGACGTGAACCGTCTTGCTTGGACGCGGCCGTAACCCATGCCCGAAAGGCATCACCACATGACTGCAGAACCCACCTTCGAAACCCTCGGCGTGCCCGAACGCCTGCGCCGCACCCTTGTCGAGCGCGGCATCGACACCCCGTTCCCCATTCAGACCAGCACGCTGCCCGACACTCTCGGCGGCCGGGACGTGCTCGGTCGCGGAAAGACCGGTAGTGGCAAGACCTTGGCCTTCTCGATTCCGTTGGTGGCCCGCCTCGCCGGCACGCAGCGGCGCCCGGGCAAGCCGTCCGGATTGGTGCTGGCGCCCACCCGGGAGTTGGCCACCCAGATCACTGCGGTCATCGAACCACTCGCAGCGGCTCTCGGCATGAACGTCACCACGATCTTCGGTGGCGTATCACAGAGTCGGCAGGTCTCCGCGCTGCGCGCGGGCGTCGACATCGTCGTCGCCTGCCCCGGCCGCCTCGAGGACCTGATGAAACAGCGGCACATCGCGCTGGACGCCGTACAGATCACCGTGCTCGACGAGGCCGACCACATGGCCGACCTGGGCTTCCTGCCCGGTGTGACGCGCATCCTCGCGGCCACCCCGGCCGGCGGGCAACGGCTGCTGTTCTCGGCGACGCTGGACAACGGCGTCGACAAGCTCGTCAACCGGTTCCTGCGCAACCCCGTCACCCATTCGGTCGACGAGATCGACGCACCGCCGGTCGCCATGACACACCACGTGTTCCACGTCGCGGGTGCGCAGGAGAAGACCCAGCTGGTGCACCGGCTCGCGTCGGGTACCGGCCGCCGAATCCTTTTCATGCGCACCAAACATCAGGCCCGCAAGCTCGCCAGGCAGCTGACCGACGCCGGAGTGCCCTCGGTGGACCTGCACGGCAATCTGTCGCAGCCCGCCCGGGACCGCAACCTCGCGGCGTTCAGCTCGGGGGACGCCCGCGTTCTCGTCGCCACGGACATCGCGGCGCGTGGCGTCCACGTCGACGACGTCGAGTTGGTCGTGCACGTGGACCCGCCCGTCGAGCACAAGGCGTACCTGCACCGCTCCGGCCGTACCGCGCGGGCAGGAAGCGCGGGCGACGTGGTGACGGTGGTGCTGCCCGATCAGCGCCGCGACACCCAGCAATTGCTGCGCAAGGCCGGCATCTCGGCGGAGCCGCAGCTGGTGCGCGCCGATTCCGCGAGCGTGCTGGCACTCGTCGGCGAGATTGCCCCCCACCGCGAACCCCCGCCGCGGCCGGCCACGCCGCCGTCGTCGCGCGGTGGCAACCGTGCCACCGGTGGATCGGGCCGTGGCAACGGTTCTCCGTTCCGCGGCAACGCCGCCGGCGGTCGACCGGGCGGCTCGAGTGGCGGTGCCCGACGTGGCGGCGGTCCGCGTCGGCCGCGGTCCGGATCGGGCCGGGCTCAGACGACGTCCTGACCGCCGGTGGTCGGGCGGCCACCGGGCCGCCCGACGATCCTCGGCGGCTGGTGCGCCCGCACCGGGGGCAACGGACCGTCGAACGCCTCGACCTGCACCAGTACGTGGGCACCCGTGCATCCGTGTGCGAGTGACGACGTCCCGACGTCGGCGGTGAGTACGTTCGGATTGCCGTGCACGCACATGGCGTCGACGTCGCCGGCGTCCATGGGGTCGTACCACGCACCGGTCGACAACTGAACAACGCCGTCGCGAAGGTGATCGTCGATCACCACTCCCGCCAGGCAGGACCCCCGGTCGTTGAAGACCCGCACCACGTCGCCGGTGCGAACTCCACGTTGCCGAGCGTCCTCCGAACACATCCGGATCGGTTCGCGCCCACGCACTTTCGAGTCCAGGCTGGTCTTGCCCCCGTCGAGCTGGCTGTGCAGACGACTGGCCGGCTGGTTCGCGAGCAGGTGCAGCGGGTAGTGCGCGGCCCGTCCGCCACCGAGCCATTCGTCTGGTTCGTACCACCTCGGGTGGCCCGCGCAGTCGTCGTAACCGAAGCCGTCGATCGTCGCCGAGAAGATCTCGATGCGCCCGCTGGGGGTGCTCAGTCGGTGGGCGACCGGGTCGTCCCGGAAGTCGGCCAGCAGGGACAGGCCGGTCTCGGTCGGCAGTCGCAGGCTTCCGGCAGCCCAGAACTCCTCGAAGGTCGGCACGTCGAAATCGAGGTGGGCCGACCACTCGTCGTACATGTTAAGCAGCCACTGCCTGGCGCTGCGGTTCTCGGTGAACTGTTCGCCGAAGCCCAGTCGACCCGCCAGCGCCGCGAACGTCGTGTAATCGTCGCGTGACTGCGCGTACGGCTCGGCCATCGCGGGCATCGCCACGAGGAGCGGATCGTTGCGCGAGCCGGAGTAGTCATCGCGCTCGAACGCCGTGGTGGACGGTACGACGACGTCGGCGTGCTTGGCCATCGCCGTCCAGTACGGATCGTGCACCACCACGGTGTCGACCCGCCCCAGTGCCCGGCGTAGCCGGGGCAGGTTCTGGTGATGGTGGAAGGGATTGCCGCCCGCCCAGTAGACGCACTTGACATCCGGATAGGTGAGCCTGCGTCCGTTGTAGTCGAACGGCGCACCGGGATTCAGCAACATGTCGCTGATCGCCGCCACCGGTATGAACGTCGTGACGGGATTGAGCCCCTGCGGGAACGTCGGCAGCCCGCAGCGTATCGGTGCCATGCCGACTTCGTTCTGCGATCCGTAGCCGTGGCCGAAACCGCCTCCCGGCAGGCCTATCTGACCGAGCATCGCCGCCAGGGTCAGGCCCATCCACGGCGCCTGCTCGCCGTAACGCACGCGTTGCAGTGACCAGCTGACCGTGACCATGGTGCGGCAGGCCGACATCCGGCGGGCCAACCCGACGATGTTCTCGGCGGGCAGTCCGCTGATTTCGGCGGCCCACTGTGGCGACTTCGGCACGCCGTCGTCGGCGCCCAGCAGATAGCGCTCGAAGCGGTCGTAGCCGGTGCAGTAGGTGGCGAGGAACTCCCGGTCGGCGAGGCCGTCGACGGCGAGCACGTGGGCCAGCGCCAGCATCACCGTGACGTCGGTGCCGGGGATCAGCGCCCACCACTCGCAGTCACCGGTGGTGTCGTCGCGCAGCGGGCTGATCGACACGATGCGTCCGCCGCGGTCGCGGAGTCGCTGCAACGCGTTGCGGGTGGGGTGTTCGGTGGTTCCGCCGGCGTTGACCGCCGAATTCTTCACGCCGACCCCGCCGAAACACACCATCAGATCCGTGTTCTCGGCCACCACGCTCCAGGCGGTGGAGCGCTGGAAGAGCCCGTCGTGAGTGCCGACGACGCGCGGCATGATGACCCCGGTGGCGCCGAGGCTGTAGGAGTGTCGCGAAAACGTATATCCACCAAGCATCTTGAGGAACCTGTGCACTTGACTCTGCGCATGGTGGAACCGTCCTGCGCTGGCCCACCCGTAGGAGCCGCCGTAGATGGCCTCGTTGCCGTGGGTGTCGACGATGCGGCGCAACTCGGTGGCGAGCAATTCGGTGAGTTCGTCCCATGACACGGCGACGAAGTCGTCGGCGCCTCGCCGCGCGCTCGGGCCGGGTCCGTTCTCCAGCCAGCCGCGGCGGACCGCGGGCGCCTCGATCCTCGACCGGTGCCGGATGGAGCCGGCCAGGTTGCCGAGCAGTGGCGACGGGTCGGCGTCCCCGCCGAACGGCCGCACCGAGGCGATGTCGCCGTCTCGGACGTCGGCGGTGAAGGCGCCCCAGTGGGTGAGCGAGGTCGCACGCTTCGGCATTGCGCCAATCCTAGGGTCGGCGACCCCCCTCGGCGCGAGCGATGGAATCAGACGTGTCTGCGGCTCGCCAGATCCCCAACCATCCGGTTGGGTGGTATATCGTCGTCGGCATACCCACATCGCCGATCCGGAGGGCAATCCATGGGCGTCGTCAAGTACGACCGCACGCTGTTCGAACCCGAACACGACCTGTTCCGCGAGTCGTATCGGGGCTTCCTCGAGCGGTACGTCGCGCCGCACCACGAGCAGTGGGAGAAGGACAAGATCGTCGACCGCAGCGTCTGGCTAGAGGCCGGCAAGCAGGGCTTCCTCGGCATGGCCGTGCCCGAGGAGTACGGCGGCGGCGGCAACGACGACTTCCGCTACAACGTCATCATCACCGAGGAGACCACCGCCGGTCGCTACAGCGGTCTTGGCTTCGCGTTGCAGAACGACGTCATCGCGCCCTACCTGCTGCGCCTGGCGACCGAGGCGCAACGGCAACGGTGGCTCCCCGGGTTCTGCTCCGGCGAACTGATCACCGCCATCGCCATGACGGAGCCGGGCACCGGGAGCGATCTGCAGGGCATCAAGACCCGCGCGGTCAAGCAGGAAGACGGCAGCTGGATCCTCAACGGGTCGAAGACGTTCATCACCAACGGCATCCACGCCGACCTCGTCATCGTGGTGGCGTGCACCGACCCCGACAAGGGCGCCCTCGGCTTCTCCCTGCTGGTGGTCGAGCGCGGCATGAAGGGCTTCGAGCGCGGTCGGCACCTGGACAAGATCGGCCTGGAGGCCCAGGACACCGCCGAATTGTCCTTCACCGACGTGCTGGTGCCCGCCGAGAACCTGCTCGGCGAGGAGGGTTCCGGCTTCGTCTACCTGATGCAGAACCTGCCCCAGGAGCGCATCAGCATCGCGGTGATGGCCGCCGCCGGCATGGAAGCCGTGCTCGAGCAGACCCTGCAATACACCAAGGACCGCAAGGCCTTCGGCAAGCCCATCGGCAGCTTCCAGAACACCCGCTTCACGTTGGCCGAGTTGTCCACCGAGGCCACGGTGGTACGGGTGATGGTCGACGACTTCATCCGGCTGCACCTCGAGCAGAAGCTGACCGTCGAACAGGCGGCGATGGCGAAGTGGTACTCCACCGAGGCTCAGGTCAGGCTCAACGACCGGTGTCTGCAACTGCATGGCGGTTACGGCTACATGCGGGAATACCCGGTCGCGCGCGCCTTCCTCGACTCGCGGATCCAGACGATCTACGGCGGAACGACCGAGATCATGAAGGAGATCATCGGCCGGAGCCTGGGGGTCTAGCCGGTTGCCTGCACCGCGTTCGGACTGCTGGTCCGCGCGACACTTTTCCCAGATGGCCTGGATATCCCTCAAGATGGACGTCGACTGAAGCAGAGTTGACGGAATCGGTGCTCACGGGAGACCGGCTCAGCTCGCTGGGAGGACGCAATGACGGGGCTTCGAACCCGGCTGGGTACGACGATCGGACGCGCGGGCGTCGGAGTCATCGTGGCGATCGCTGCCGCCCTGCTCGTCGCGCCCGTTGCGTCGGCGACACCGGAGGATGACGCCGACGCGGCCATCTCCCAGGCATGGGACGCAGGTGGCGGACCGACGGGCCCCTTGGGGATCAAGGACGGCGACGTCTACCCGATCGGTGCCGGCTTCGGACAGAACTTCGCAGGCGGGAAGATCTTCTTCACGCCTGACACCGGCGCCCACGCGATGCAGGGGGCCATCCTCGACAAGTACGAGTCGCTGGGCGGACCCGCCGACGGTGATCTGGGGTTCCCGACCATCGACGAGGGCGACGGCAAGGCCCCGGGCAGTCGCAACACCACCTTCAGCGCCGCGGACCGGCCGGTGATCTTCTGGACGCCCGACGCAGGCGCGATCGTGGTGCGCGGCGCCATCAATGCGGCGTGGGACCGACTCGGAGGTTCGGCCGGGGTGCTCGGCGTACCGACCGAGGACGAGGTGTATCGCGGCGACGACGTCGGTCAGGCCTTCACCGGCGGGCAGGTGACCTGGAACCGCCGCAGCAAGGCCTTCACGACCACCCCACCCGAACTGGCAGATCAGCTCGCGGGGCTCGAGATCCCCGGTGACGTGACGTCGGCCATCGACGCGGCGCGTCGCGCGGCGGGTGGCCCCCTGGGTCCGCTCGGTGCCGCCGACGGGGGTCAGTACAAGATCGGCGACGACGGGGTCGGCCAGAACTTCGCGGGAGGCAAGATCTTCTACAGTCCTGCGACCGGGGCCAACGTGCTCACCGGACAGGTGCTGGCGAAGTACGAGAGCGTCGGTGGTCCCCAGGGCGATCTCGGCTTCCCGACCAGTGATGAGAACGACGGCGGCATCGCGCCGATGAGCAAGATCGCGACGTTCGCCGCCGCCGATCAGCCGGCGATCTTCTGGACCCCCGACTTCGGCGCCGTCATCGTGCGGGGCGCCATGAACGCGGCGTGGACGAAGCTCGGCGGCGCGACCGGAGCGCTGGGCGCGCCGACCGCCGACCAGACCGAGAACGGTGACGTCGTCACCCAGAAGTTCAGCAACGGCGCCATCTCGTGGGACAAGAAGACGAACGCCTTCACCACCGAGCCTGCCGCACTGGCCTCCCAGCTGACGAGTCTGCAGGTGCCGGGCGGGGTCGCTCCGCAGGCGCCGCCGGCTGCGGACACCCCTGCTGACGGGGGCTCGTCGTGGTTGCGCCCCAGCTGGTGGTGGCTGCTGGCGATCGTGCCGATCCTGGTGCTCGTCGGCGCCGTGGCCGCGGCCGTGGTGTTCAACCGACGGCGGCGCGACGCGTTCGACGGCGACACCCACGACGGTTACGACGACCATGACGACTACGACGAGCTTGACGACCACGACGGGGACGACTACGGCGACCACGACGGCGGTGGAGACGACCGCGACCACCGCCCGGCAGCCGTCGCGCCGGGCGCCGCGGACGACGAGGCCACCGTCCGGCAGAGCAGTTGGGCGATGCCCGCCGGCGTGCCGGGCGATGCGGCACCGGCAAGCCGAGCCGAGAACTTCGTCGCCGACCTGACCGCCGACCAGGACGACATCGACACCGCTCCGACACCCATAGCGACGGCGCCGGACGACGAGTCCGACGGAGACCGCCCGTCAGAGGCTTCGGTCGTCGACGTTCACCATGGGGACGGGGACCAGCACGGCGACGACGGGCCGGAGGAGCGTGCGGACGCGCAGGTGGACCAGCACACCGAGGGGGACGGGGGCGCGGACCTGATTGCGGGCGGCCTCGCGGGCGGAGCCCTGGGCGGCACCGTGGCCGGGCTCGCGGCCCGCGAGGAGCCGGCCCGCGCACCGGAAGACGTGGAGCCTGACAGCGGCCCACCGAGTGGCCGGCACGCAGCGATCCAACTCGACGAACCCGTCACTGCGGAGACTTCGCTGAAGCTGGCCGGGGACGACCCGTTCGACCCGCCACGTGGCTATCCGATCAAGGCCGACACCAAGACCGGTCTGTATTGGACGCCCGGCGACGACCGCTACCAGGACGCGCGGGCCGAAGTCTGGTTCGCCAGCGAAGAATTCGCGCTGACCAACGGGTTCACCAAGGCCTAGCCCAAGGCTTCATAGAGGCTAGCCGGACCGTCGCGGCTCGGTCGGACTACACCTTGCGGATGACCGTGACAACCTTGCCGAGGATGGCCGCCTCGTTGCCCGGGATGGGCTCGAACGCAGGGTTGTGGGGCATCAGCCACACCTGGCTGCCGGTGCGCTTGAACGTCTTCACCGTGGCCTCGCCGTCGATCATCGCCGCGACGATGTCCCCGTTGTCCGCGACGTTCTGCTGGCGAATGACCACCCAGTCGCCGTCGCAGATGGCGGCGTCCACCATCGACTCGCCGACCACCTTGAGGAGAAACAGCGATCCCTCGCCGACGAGTTCCTTCGGTAGCGGAAACACGTCTTCGACGGCTTCCTCCGCCAGGATGGGGCCACCGGCGGCGATCCGCCCCAGCACGGGCACGAAGGTCGGTTCCGGCAACGCGTCCGAGCCTGCGACGTCGGTGGTGACGGGGGCGGCGACCCTCGAGGGATCGTCGGGCGACCGAACGTCGACCGCGCGTGGCCGATTGGGGTCTCGACGCAGGTAGCCCTTGCGCTCGAGCGTGCGTAGCTGGTGGGCGACCGACGACGTCGAGGTCAGCCCGACGGCGTCGCCGATCTCGCGGATGCTCGGCGGATAGCCACGGGTGGTCACCGAGCTCCTGATGACGTCCAGGATGGTGCGTTGACGTTCGGTGAGGACCGTGTCGCTGCTCTCGCTCATGGCGCCGAATGTAGTCCCACCCGGGGGCAGAATCAAACATGTGTTCGACGCGTGTCGCCGTGGCGAGCGTTCCCGGGCGATGTCGGTGGGTCGGTTTAGCGTGGGCAACGGTTCGATCACACGTTCTAGTAATCGAACACATGAGCGATTATGCTTCGAACACCCGAGCGAATCACCTCACCGGAAAGGCCAGCGAGATGACGATCATCACCCGTGAAGACCCCACCGACCTCGTCGTGCGTCCCATGCGGCCGGTGCGGCGCTCCACGTCCGCCGCGCGTCGCGGTCCGCGGCAGCACCGGCCCGCGGGTGCTGCGGTTCACTACCGGGGCACGGGGGTGCTGATGTCGCGCGCCTCGCACCGCCGCCGGCCCGTCACGCCGATCGCCACCGTGCTGCTGGCACTCGTTGCGGCTGCGATCACGGTGTGGCTCGGCTTGGTCGCACACGTCGGCGCCGCGCCGGAGTCGGCGACCCCCGTGCCGGGGCGGCTGGCCGTGGTCGAACTGCAGGCCGGCGAGTCGCTGGAGCAGCTCGCACAGCGCGTGGCGCCGGATGCGCCCGTCGGAGCGGTCGTCGACGAGATCAAGGATCTCAACAAACTCGGGTCGGCGGTGGTCGGTCCGGGAAAGACGCTCATTGCCCCGGTCGGTTGAACCGCGGTATGCGCCGTGAAACTCGCTGCCGTGCAACGGTACGCTCGTATACGACCGAACTCGGTGCGCGCGGCGAAGGAGCGGAGATGCACTGTCCGTTCTGCCGTCACCCCGATTCGCGGGTCGTCGACTCCCGAGAGGCCGATGAGGGCCAGGCCATCCGACGACGCCGGTCGTGCCCGGAGTGTGGGCGCAGGTTCACCACCGTCGAGACCGCGGTATTGGCGGTCGTCAAGCGCAGTGGCGTCACCGAGCCTTTCAGTCGGGAGAAGGTCATCAAGGGCGTAAGGCGTGCCTGTCAGGGCCGCCAGGTCGACGACGACGCCTTGAACCTGCTCGCGCAGCAGGTGGAGGACACCGTCCGCGCGGCCGGATCGCCCGAGGTGGCCAGCAACGAGGTCGGGTTGGCGATCCTCGGCCCGCTGCGCGATCTCGACGAGGTCGCGTATCTGCGCTTCGCATCGGTCTACCGGTCGTTCTCCTCGGCAGATGACTTCGAACGCGAGATCGAGGCGCTGCGCGCGCACCGTGGCGTGTCGTCGTCGGCCGGCGAGCCGACGTCGTGAGCGGTCAGCCGATCGTCCGCGTGCCGTCGTAGACCACGCGTCCCGCCACCCTGACCCAGCCGTCGGCGCTCCAGTTCGTCCGGAGTTGCGATCCCCGGCCCTGGAGGATCGACAGGTCGCGACCGAGGTGTTCGGTGATACGGACGGCGCCCGCGCCCGTCGCCTCGTCCTCCGGGATGCCGAGTTCGGCGGCGAACATCCGCGACCGGATGGTTCCTCCCGCCTCGTCGATCCAGGCCCAGACATAGTGTTCGATCGCGTCGCCGAAGTCGTCGGGCGCAGCGTCGAGTACGTCCTCGACGGAATCCATCTCGTGGAGCGTGAAGTCCGGCGCCCACTCGGCTCGAGCGCGGATCGCGGTGAAGTCCCCGTCGGGGTGGACGTCACGCGTGACCTGCACGATGCCTGCCGGCACGCGCAACGTGTTGACTGGAGTGCCGCGCTGCCTCAGCCACCACGCCGCCCCGACGGTGGGGTGCCCGGCGAATGGCAACTCGACGGCGGGCGTGAAGATGTGCGCAGCGGTGGTGCCCGCCCGGTCGTCGGGTGGATGGATGAAAATCGTCTCGCTGTAACCCAACTCGGCGGCGACTCGCTGCCGGTCGGCGGGTTCCACCGCGGTGGCGTCCACGACGCCGAGCGGATTTCCGTAGTCGCCGTTCGCGTCGGTGAACACCCGGAGCACATTCACGTCCGTGGGCATGGGCCGATGCTACGGCGCGACGCGACGGGGGAGAAGCGCCCTAGGTGGCGCTGCGCTCGTCGGCTCCCATCGCGTCGAGCACTGCGACCCGGGTGCCGATCGTGCCCGTGAGGCCGTTCTCGCTGACGCCGGTGCGCAAGAGGTCGCGCAGCATGTCTTGGTCGTACACGGCGGGATCGGTGGAGTCGATGAACTTCTCGACGATCTCGACGAAGCGATCGGGATCGTCGTGGAAGGGAAAGTGACCGGAGCCCTCGAAGACCTCGAGGCGCGCTCCGGGCATGGCGGCGTGGGCCATTCGTGCGTGGCTGACCGGGATCACCGAGTCTCGCGATCCCCAAATAAGTTGCACCGGTACCGATTTGGTGAGATAACATCGGTCGAGCATGGTCACCACCTGGCCGCGCCAGTCGACCACCGCGCGCAACGTCCTGGCGAACGCGGACGATGCCGTCGGCTCCGGCAGGTCGGCGAGGATCCGCAGTACCTCGGGGATGTCGCGCCCGACGCCGGTGGAGCCGAACAGCGTGCCGCTGATGTGTCCGATGACCTGCAGGGCTGGCAGGACCATGGGCAGACGCAGAAGTGCCAGCGCTTCGCTGCCCATCGGGAGCGACGCCACCCGAAGCGCCACGTTGACGTCCTTGGTCACCCCTCCCGCTCCGACGAGGATCAGCCGATCCACCAGCTGCGGGAACTGATAGGCGAACTGCATCGCCACCCCGCCGCCCAGCGAGTGACCGACGACCGTGACCCGTTCGATGTCGAGGACGCTGAGCAGGTCGCGCATGCCGTTGGCATATGCCGCCACGGAATAGTCGGCCCGCGGTTTGTCCGACTTGCCGTGGCCCAGGAGGTCAGGGGCGATGACGGTGAATCGCTGCGCCAACGTCGACTGCACGGTGCTCCACGTCGTGGAGTTGTCACCGATTCCGTGGATCAGAAGGATGGCCGGACCCGAGCCGGCCACCCGGTATGCGCGCCGATAGCCGTGGATGGTCCGGTAGTGCAGGGTGGGGGTCAGTTCGCGCACGGGTCGCAAATTGGGCTTTCGCTCCGTCACGATCACCAACTCCGTCGTCGGGCCCGGGTCAGGGCGGTCATTCGAATCCCGCGTTGCCGCTTCCCCCCGCGGTGTCGTCGCCGGACTGCTCGGCGAGGAATCGCTCGAATTCGGCGCCGAGTTCCTCGCCACTCGGCAGGTCCTCGTCACGCGCCAGCAGGGATCGATTTGCTTGAGCAGCAACGAACGCATCGTACTGGCGCTCCAGCGCGGTGACCACTTGAGCGACCTCTTCGCTGGAGGACACCTGGTCGTTGATCTTGGTCTGCACCTCGATGCCCGCATCGGCCAGCGGCTCGAGCGGAAGCCGAAGCGAGCCGGTTTTGGCAACCTGCGCCAGTAACGCCTCCGCGGCCGGCGGGTAGTCGGTCTGTGCCAGGTAGTGCGGCACGTGCACGGTGAAGCCGACCGCATCGTGGCCGTGCTGCGTCATCCGGTACTCCAGCAGGTTCGACACGCTCGCCGGCACCTGGACCTCGCCGACCCACGGCTGATGGTCGGCGATCAGCTCCCTGTCGGCTGCATGCGCCGTCATCGTGACCGGGCGGGTGTGCGGCACCGCCATCGGGATCGTGCCGAGGCCGATCACCTGGCGCACCCCCAGCCGCTCGGCCAGTAGCCGCACCGCGGTGATGAACCGCTCCCAACGGAGGTCGGGCTCCAGGCCCGCCAGCAGGAGGAACGGAGTGCCCACGCTGTCGTGCAGTGCATACAGGTTGAGCTCGGGATCGTCGTAGTGGGTGAAGTGGTCGGTCTTGAAGGTCATCAAAGGCCGACGGGAGCGATAGTCCAGCAGTTCGTCGATCGCGAACGAGGCCACCAGCTCGGTGTCCAGCGTGTCCTTCAGGTGCGTCGCAGCGAGCTTGATGACGTGGCCGGCGTCGGAGAACCCCTCGAGCGCGTGGATCAGGACCGGCCCGCGGCCGTCCTCCGACGACAATTGCGGTGCGGGGAATTCCAGCTCGTAGATCCCGGTCTGTTCGGGTTGGTAGTGCTGCCCCACCCCTTCGGAGTGATCACCCATGCTGCCTCGCCTCCTCTCGTCATCTCCAGTGTCCCGCATTTCGCGCGTCCTGCCTGCATGGCCCCGGTCAAGCGGTCAAACGTCCGGCAGGCGGGGGTACATTCCGCCGCGCGGCGCCCGCATCGCGTTCATCCGGCAAGATCATTGCGCATGCGCCGCTCCATGATGGTTCTGCTCGCCACCGTGGCGGCGCTGTCGACGTCGTGCAGCGGCCCCACGGCGTCACGGGCGTCGTCCTCGCCCTCGTCGGCACCGCCGGCGAGCGCCGCGAGCTCGGAGTCGGCAACGGTGACCGCGGTGCCGGTGAAACCCGACCCTCGAATCGGTGCGATCTTCCTCGGCGGCCACGACCTGCACACCTGCACGGGTTCGGTGCTGCAGTCGGCGACGGGCGATCTGATCCTGACCGCGGCCCATTGTCTGGCCGGCGGCGTCGACACGTCCTTCGTGCCAGCGTTCGCCGGAAGCGCTGCGCCGCAACAGTTTTGGACAGTTGGCGCGGTGTACCTGGATCCTCGGTGGACATCCGGTCAGGATCCGCTCGCCGACTTCGCCGTCGCGCGGGTGAGTCGCGCCGGGGGGGACCCGGTCGAGGCGGAGGCCGGCGGCGGGTTCACGCTCGGCTCCAGCCCGGCGGTCGGGACGGACGTCGCCGTGACCGGCTACGGGTTCGGCGCCGGGGGAGATCCCATCGGATGCACTGCGCGGATGTCGGCGCTGGACCGCGGGTATCCCGCGCTGCAGTGCGCGGGTCTGGTGGATGGCACCAGCGGTGCGCCCTGGTTGGCGGGCACGACTGTGGTGGGAATCACCGGAGGGTTGGAAGGGGGCGGCTGCCAGGAGAACGTCTCCTACGCTCCGCCCTTCGACGGCGCCGTCGAGCGGTTGCTGGTGCGCGCGGAAGCCGGGGGACCGGGTGACGACGCCCCAGCCGCCTTCGGCGCCGACTGCTGATCAGGCCTTGAACTGGCTGAGCGCGCGCAGTTTGTTCATCACGTCCAGTGCGGCGACCTTGTAGGCCTCGGAGAACGTGGGGTAGTTGAACACGGCGTCGACGAGGTATTCGACGGTGCCGCCGCAGCCCATCACCGCCTGCCCGATGTGGACCATCTCGGTGGCGTTGGTGCCGAAGATGTGCACGCCCAGCAACGTGAGGTCCTCGGTCGAGACCAGGAGCTTGAGCATGCCGTACGAGTCGCCTGCGATCTGGCCGCGGGCCAGTTCCCGATACCGCGACACCCCCACCTCGTACGGGATCGACTCCTTGGTGAGATCCACCTCGCTGGCGCCCACGTAGGACACCTCGGGGATGGAGTAGATGCCGATCGGCTGCAGCTCCGTCATGCCCTTGCACGGCTCGCCGAACGCGTGGCACGCCGCCAGCCTGCCTTGATCCATCGACGTGGCCGCCAGTGCAGGAAACCCGATGACGTCGCCGACGGCGTAGATGTGGTCCACCTTGGTGCGGAACTCGTCGTCGACGAAGATGCGCCCCCGGTCGTCGGCTTCCAATCCGGCGGCCTCGAGGTTGAGGTGTTCGGTCTGCCCCTGTCGACCGGCGGAGTACATCACGGTGTCGGCCGGGATCTGCTTACCGCTCGCCAGGGTCGTGACGGTGCCCGACGCCCCGACGTCCACCGCCGTGACCTCCTCGCCGAAACGGAACGTCACCGCCAGGTCGCGCAGATGGAAGCGCAGGGCTTCGACGATCTCGGGATCGCAGAAGTCCAGCATCGTGGGCCGCTTCTCCACGACGGTCACCTTGGTGCCGAGCGCGGCGAACATCGAGGCGTATTCGATGCCGATGACGCCGGCGCCGACCACGACCATCGAGGCCGGAATCTTCTTGAGGTCGAGGATGCCGTCGGAGTCCAGCACGCGAGACTCGTCGAATTCGACGCCCGCGGGCCGCAGCGGTGTGGTGCCGGTGGCGATGACGACGTGCCGTCCGCGCACGGAGATGCTCTCGGCACGATTGGGATCCTCGACCGCGAGGGTGTGCTCGTCGATGAACCGCGCGTGCCCGACGTAGAGCTCGACGCGGTTGCGCATCAGCTGCGAACGTACGACGTCGATCTCCTTGCCGATCACGTGCTGGGTGCGAGCCAGCAGGTCGGCGGGCGTGATCTTCTCCTTGACGCGGTAGCTGGCTCCGTACAGCTCGCGCTGGCTCATGCCGGTCAGATACACGACCGCCTCACGCAGCGTCTTCGACGGGATGGTGCCGGTGTTGACGCACACGCCGCCGAGCATCAGACCGCGTTCGACGACGGCGACGGACTTGCCGAGTTTGGCGGCCGCGATGGCGGCCTTCTGCCCACCGGGACCGGATCCGATGACGACGAGGTCATATTCCTGCATGGAGCCCATGGGAGAAAGGTCTACGCCGCTTGGACCGATCCCGCATGCCGGAGGGGTCAACACCGCGTGAACATCGACCGTTCATCCCCAGAGGGCGCTTGATCCACAGGGCGGGCGCCACCGAGGCGTCGCGGGGCGACGTCCGACGGTCCCTGCTGGAAGGTTCGGCGCCATGACGAACTTCGACGCATCCGACTTCCACCTCAACAGGCCTGGCACGCTGATTGCCGCGCTGCCCGCCGTCCTCGGCTTCGTGCCGGAGAAGTCACTGGTCCTCGTCACCCTCGAGGACGGCGACCTCGCGTGCGTCATGCGCGTCGACCTCGTGGCGGACCTCGCCGACACCCTCGACCATCTGGCGGAGGTGGCCGCCGCCAGCGCTCCCGACGCCGCGGTCGCCGTGATCGTCGACGAGGACGGTGCGTCGTGCCGGATGTGCATCGACGAGCACCGTGAACTGGCCGACGCGCTGGCCGAGGCGCTGCGCGGGTTGTCGATCGACATGGTCGCCGCCTTCGTCGTGGACCGGTTGGAGGCAGGCGGGCGGTGGCACTGCGCCGACGACTGCGCGACGTCGGGGACGATCGAGGACCCGATGTCCTCGCCCATGGCGGCCGCCGCGGTCGTCGACGGGCGTCGGCTCTACGCCCGGCGCAGCGACCTGCAGGAGCTGATCGCCACCACCGACTCCGAACGCACGGCGCGGCTGCACGAGGTGCTGGCGGATGCCCGGCACGACGGCGGGCGACGACCCGAACGGGAGGCGCGAGCCGACGTCGTGCATGCACTGGCGATGGTGGGCCAACTCGCCGATGAAATGGTCCCGGGTGACCGCGACCTGGCCCGGCTCGGGTGCGCCCTCACCGATCCACGGGTGCGCGACACGTTGTACGCGCTCGCGGTCCGGCAGGATGCCGATCACGCCGAAGCGCTGTGGGCGCTGCTGGCACGCACGCTGCCCGATCCGTGGCGCGTCGAAGCGCTTGCACTGCTTGCATTCTCGGCATATGCGCGAGGTGACGGACCACTGGCGGGAATCTCGCTGGAGGCGGCGTCGCACAGCGATCCGTGCCACGCGATGACGAGGATGCTGGACCGTGCCCTGCAGACGGGCATGCGACCCGATCAGATTCGGCAACTCGCTCAGACGGGTCAGCGTCTGGCCAAGCGGCTCGGCGTCCGCCTCCCACCGCGAGACGGCATCGGACGGCGGGCCGGTTAGACCTTCTCGACCAGGACCGCGTGGGCCATGTGATGGGGAAGCTCGACCTGTTCGTGGCCGGGGATCACGATCATCACGCCGGCGTGCTCGCTGACCTGTACGGTCACCCGGGCGTCGGGGACCACCCCGGCCTCCTTGAGCCGACCGATCAACTCGACGTCGCCCTGGACGTGTTCGGTGAGCTGCCGTACCCGCACCGCGATCGGGAAGCCCGTGGGCAACTCCGTGAGCCGGACGAGGCTGACGTCATCGGCATCGGAGGCCGCCACGCCGAGCTCGGACAGCCCGGGGATGGGGTTGCCGAACGGGGAGGTGGTCGGGTTGTCGAGGACCTGGACGAGCCTGCGCTCGACGTCCTCACTCATGACGTGTTCCCACCGGCACGCTTCGGCGTGGACTTCCTCCCACGGCAGGCCGATCACGTCGACGAGCAGCCGCTCGGCCAACCGGTGCTTGCGCATCACGGACACGGCCAGTGCACGGCCCTTGTCGGTCAGTTCGAGGTGACGGTCGCCCGCGACGTGCAGCAGCCCGTCGCGCTCCATCCGCGACACCGTCTGGCTGACGGTGGGGCCACTCTGTTCGAGGCGTTCGGCGATGCGGGCGCGCAGCGGTACGACACCTTCTTCTTCGAGGTCGTAGATGGTCCGCAGGTACATCTCGGTGGTATCGATCAGATCGTTCATTCGCCGCCCTCCATTGCGGTTCGAGTCTACCGGTGACCGCGCCTGAACTGGGGCTCGACATGACGCCACGCCGCGTGATCCCCGACGCGGTGCAGCAGCGCGCTGAGCGTGTTCCCACCGCGGAGACGGCGATGCCCGCCGCACGCGCGACGGGCATCGTTCCGGAGAGGTCTCAGCTAGCGTACGAGCGCAGGCGCTCGGCGCGTTCGCCCTGGCGCAGCTTGGCCATGACCTCGCGTTCGATCTGACGTACGCGCTCGCGGGACAGTCCGAACAGCTTGCCGATCTGGTCCAGGGTGCGCGGTTGGCCGTCGTCGAGGCCGAACCGCAGCCTGATCACCTGCTGTTCCCGTTCGTCGAGCGTTGCCAGCACGTGGCGGATGTCGGTGTGCAGCAGTTCGGAGATCACGGCGTTCTCCGCGGACATCGCCTCGGCGTCCTCGATGAAGTCGCCGAGCGGGGCTTCCTCGTCGCTGCCGACGGGCATGTCAAGGCTCACCGGATCGCGGCTGTGCGACAGCAGATCGGCGATCTTGTCGGCCGGGATGCCGGATTCCTCCGCCAGCTCCTCGTCGCTCGCGTCGCGGCCCAGGTTCTGGTGCATCTCGCGCTTGATCCGGGCCAGTTTGTTCACCTGCTCGACGAGGTGCACGGGCAGCCGGATCGTGCGGCTCTGATCCGCCATGCCCCGGGTGATGGCCTGGCGGATCCACCACGTGGCATAGGTGGAGAACTTGAATCCCTTGGCGTAGTCGAACTTCTCCATCGCCCGGATGAGCCCGAGGTTGCCCTCCTGGATCAGGTCGAGCAGCGGCATCCCGCGACCGGTGTACCGCTTCGCAAGCGATACCACCAGCCGCAGGTTCGCTTCGAGGAGGTGGCGCCGGGCGGCCTCCCCGTCGCGTACGACGGCCGCCAGTTCCCGTTTGCGGGCGTCGCCGAGCCGCTTCTTGGTGTCGAGCAGGTGCTGCGCGTAAAGACCAGCTTCGATGCGCTTGGCGAGCTCGACTTCGTCGGCTGCGTTGAGCAAGGCCGTTTTGCCGATGCCGTTCAAATACACCCGCACCAGGTCGGCGGCGGGGCTCTGCGAGTCCAGATCGGTGTCAATGCGGCTTGCGGTGGCGTTTGCCATTACGGCCTCCTGCTCTGCGTGGAACTGTCATGAGCTGTAACGCCCTAGTGGCTCGAAGAGTTCCCGCACTGGGTCTAATTCACACAGTCTGACCTGCGGGTATTCGGCGATGACCTGAGATTCTCCTGAGAAAGGACGCGGAAGACCCACCTCACGGAACGTCGCGCTGCGATTCCGTCCCGTCGGGTTGCGGTGCGCGCCGATGAGGAGATTCCAACGCGGGTCGCTCGGCGGTGGGGAAGAGCGGAATCCGCCCTCCGCCCTGGTACCGCCGCGGCTCTTCGGCCCGGCGCGGGGGGCGGTCGTTGGCAATCAGTACCGCGATCCACGGCAGGGGTATCGAGGCCACCAGGATGCCGAGGGACACCAGTCCGTTGTGCCAGATCCCGTAGGCGATCGCGGCGCCGAGGAGGGCGGGCACGCGCCACGACATGATCGTCAGGTACTTCCGCACCCGTGCACGGTGTTGCTCGTCGTAGGGTTGCGCCGCTTGCGTGATGAGGACCGGACGACCATCGTCGTCGAAACTCAGCTCGGGGCCGTGTTTCATACCTCTACTGTTCCACACCTGAACCCTCGGGAAACGGGTCGGCAACTGACCGGTTTCTTACCGATCGCATCCCAGGCACAATGGGTGCCATGGAAACTCAGACCATCGAGCGCACCGAGACCGACGAACGCGTCGACGACGGGACCGATGACGATTCTCCGAAGGTCTTCCACTACGTGAAGAAGGACAAGATCGTTCAGAGCGCCGTGGAGGGCACGCACGTGGTGGCGTTGTGCGGAGAGGTGTTCCCGGTGACGAAGTCCGCGAAGCCCGGGTCGCCGGTGTGCGCGGACTGCAAGCGGATCTACCAGCAGCTCAAGAAGTAGCGGTCGGTCTGTCCGCGGCGGACTCCCCCGAGCCGCCGGCGGTTGCCGGTCCTGCCACCGCCGCCCGGCGCGAACCGTTCATGCCCTCGCCGTTGCGCTCGTCGGCCTTGTCCTCGAGCCAGCCCCTCAGCCGTTTCGCGTGGGTGTCGGGGGCCGGCCATTCCTCTTGAATGGCGGCGTTGAGTTCCGCGCCCATCATGATCGCGAAACCGAGGAAGAACGCGAACAACAGGAACGCGATCGGCGTCGCGAGCGCGCCGTAGGTGTAACCGGTGGCCGTGATCCACGTCAGGTACACCCGCAGGCCCAGCGTCGCGACCAGGAACACCGCCGCCGCCAGGACCGAACCGTAGAGCAGCCGGTGCGAGGGAAGTGGCTTGGGCAACGACACCCGGTAGAGGACGTTGACGACGACCACCAGGGCGATGAACAGGACGGGGTAGTACCCGTAGCTCAGGAAGTTCTGCCAACTCTCGGGTATGTGCTCGGCGATCTTCGTCGGGCCGATCGCCAACAGCGGTGCCGTGGCGATCACGAAGACCAGCATCACCACGTACAGGCCCAGTGCGTAGAAGCGCTGACGGACGGGGTGCCGCAGCTCCGTCTGATCGTGGGCCTCGACGACCGAGTCCACGAACGCCGACACCGCCGACGATCCCGCCCACAGCGAGATGACGAAGCCGAGCGACACCACCTCGCCGCGGGCGCCCGCGACGATGTCGGAGACCGTGGGCTGGATGATTTCAGTGACCACGTTGCTCGAGAACAAGCTGCCCGCGGTGCTGATCAGACGGTCCTCGATCGTCTGCAGGGTGTCCGGCCCGAACCATGGTGCGACGTACGCGAGGCTGCCGAGCATCCCCAGTAGCAACGGCGGCAGGGACAACGCACACCAGAACGCCGCCTGAGCCGACTCCGAGAAGATGGAGTCGTCCCAGCTCTTGGCGAGGGTGCGCTTGGCGACGCGCCACAGGTGGTGTCGGGACGGTTTGACGGGGGGCTTCTGGTCATTCATGACGACACCAGCATCCCCGACGTCGGGCGTGCGTGGGCGGAGTCGTCCGTCAGTGGGTCCGTCAGGACTCGGCGGCGCTGGTCTCCAGTACGGCGGCGAGCTCGACCAGTTTGGCCTCGTGTTCGTTGGCGTGATGCTGGCAGAAGAGCAGCACGGCGCCGGAAGGAAGCTTGGCGACGACACGGGCGGCGGCACCGCACCTGTCGCACCTATCAGCCCGGGTCAGTTCGGGGCTGGACAGAGTTGCGTTCATGGCGCCTCCTCCATATCTGCTTGGTGCTAGTCCTCGTAGTTCTACTGTGTCAGACGTTTTCGCTTCCGGCCTTGTTCCCCGGTCGTTCATCGGTGTGTCGTGTCTCACGCATGCCCAGTTTGCGGTGCAGGCACACTAGAGCCATGATGCCGATCTCGGACGAGCTGACGCACCTCTGCACGGTCGACGAGTGGGAGCGTGCGCGCCGGGCCGGTGAGCGGCATCCGCCGTCGTTGGAGTGCGACGGGTTCGTTCACCTGTCGGCGCCCGGGCAGGTGCACCTGCCCGCCAACCGGCTGTTCGCCGGTCGATCCGACATGGTGTTGCTGCGGCTGGACCCGGGCCGGCTGAACGCGCCGGTGCGGTGGGAGGCCGGCGTTCCGTCCGATCCCGAGACGATGACCTTCCCGCATCTGTACGGGCCGTTGCCCGTCGCAGCGGTGACGAGCGTGACGCCCTACCTACCGGACGACAACGGCCGGTTCGCCGAACCGCCGCCCTCCGGCACGTAGGCGTCGACCTCGATCTCCACCTCCAGGTCGGGCGCGATCAGGGCCGACACCTCGACCATGGTGGTGACGGGCCGTACCTCACCGAACACCTCCGCGTGCACGGCGCCGACTTCCCGCCACCGGCCGATGTCGGTGACGAACATCCGGGTGCGCACCACGTCGGTCATGGTGGCGCCCACCTCGGCGAGGGCGGCCTCGATGCGACGGAACGCCTCCCGTGCCTGGGACGCGGCTCCGTCGCCCGCCGCCGTCGTTCCCGCGACGACGACAAGTGGACCGACCCGAACGGCGCGCGAGTAGCCGACCTCCGCCTCGAACGGCGATCCCGACGAGACGATGATCCGATCCGTCGCCATCACGACACCGGTACGGCTTCGACGATCGACATCGGTCCTGCGGTCGGGATCACCCGGGTGAGCCGAAATCCCGCGTGGGACAACAATTCGCCGTACTCGCTCGCGGTGCGTTCGCGCCCTCCCGCCTGGACGAGCATCTCGAGGTCGAGCAGCATCCCCGGGTGTGGCGGCGCACCCTCGGGCAGGACCAGCTCCATGAGGAGCAGCTTGCCGTCCACGGCGATGGCCGTTCGGACGTTGCGCAGGATCGCGATCGACTGTTCGTCGTCCCAGTCGTGGATGACGGTCTTGAGGAGATAGGCGTCTCCTCCGTCGGGCACCGCGTCGAAGAACGATCCGCCGACGGCGACACATCGTTGCGCCACGCCCATGGCGCGCAGACGCGTCGCCGCGCCGTCGACGACACCCGGTAGGTCGAACAGGATGCCCCGAGCCCGAGGAGCGTTGGCGAGCACGGCGGCAAGGAGCGCGCCGTGGCCGCCGCCCACGTCGACGACGAGTTTGCGGTCGGTGAAGTCGTAGCGGGGGACGACCGTGTCGATCGCGATCGAGGAGACTCCGGTCATGGCGTCGTTGAACACCGCGGCGTACTCGGGGTTGGTGTCGAGGTAGTCGAAGATCGGCATTCCCCTGAGCTTTTCCACGGCGGTGCCGCCGGTCGTCACGGCGTGCGAGAGCTGTCCCCAGTGTTCCCAGTGCTCGGGACTGCCGACCATGGCGATCATCGGCGCCATCGAGCTGGGATGGTCCGACCGCAACGCCTGCCCGACGCGGGTCAATCGGAATCGGCCGCGGCGCAGCTTCAGCACTCCATTCGACGCCAGTGCCCGCATCACCCGGTAGGTGGCCCGCGCATCCGCCCCGGCGTTCGTCGCGACCTCGTCGGCGGACTTCGGTCCGTCACGGAGTGCGTCGGCGATGCCCAGCTTGACCGCCACGTAGAGCGCCTGGGTCAGCCAGGCGCCCTGCGTCATCTCCAGGACGGCGATGTTGGGCGGGACCGCCGAGCGGCTCGCCACGTTGAGTGCGTTGCGGACGCGGCCGATGCCGTCGACCAGCCAGGTGGATGGTGCTCGTGAAACGTTGCGCATGGGCCGACGATATCGGGCGTTCCGCCGTCGGATGCGTGCCGGGGAGTCGCGGACGCAAGGCGGACATGCCACGAACATGCCGCCGACATGCCGCGGACATGCCATTGATCAATGGTCTGTATTAACGCCTGCGTCAGTGGTTCACTTACCGGAGCTGGCGCAGATACGGAACAACGGACTACCAAGTGCCGCGGCTCGTCGCCGCGGAGCCGCGAGACGGCCCATTGGGGGCCTTGACCATCTCTCGAGGCCAGGCGTTCCCACTATGTCAGTGCGTCACGCTGTCGGACAGCGGTGGCCCAGACCCCGCCACACCGCGTCCAATGCTCGCGGTGTGGCGGTGGTCGGCCGGAATGTCGCCTAGTCCAGGTAGTCGCGCAGCACCTGCGAGCGGCTGGGATGGCGGAGCTTGCTCATCGTCTTCGACTCGATTTGACGGATCCGCTCGCGCGTCACGCCGTACACCTGGCCGATCTCGTCCAGAGTGCGTGGTTGCCCGTCGGTCAGGCCGAACCGCAACCGCACGACACCCGCCTCGCGCTCGGAGAGCGTCTCGAGCACCGACTGCAGCTGGTCCTGGAGCAGGGTGAACGAGACGGCGTCGACCGCGACGACCGCCTCGGAGTCTTCGATGAAGTCACCCAGCTGGCTGTCGCCCTCGTCGCCGATGGTCTGGTCCAGGGAGATCGGCTCGCGGGCGTACTGCTGGATCTCCAGCACCTTTTCGGGCGTGATGTCCATTTCCTTGGCCAGTTCTTCTGGCGTCGGCTCGCGGCCGAGGTCCTGCAGCAGTTCACGTTGGATGCGGCCGAGCTTGTTGATCACCTCGACCATGTGCACCGGGATGCGGATGGTCCTGGCCTGGTCGGCCATGGCGCGGGTGATGGCCTGACGGATCCACCACGTCGCGTAGGTGGAGAACTTGTAGCCCTTGGTGTAGTCGAACTTCTCCACCGCACGAATCAGGCCCAGGTTGCCCTCTTGGATGAGATCCAGGAACGCCATCCCGCGACCGGTGTAGCGCTTGGCGAGCGACACCACGAGGCGCAGATTCGCCTCCAGCAAGTGGTTCTTCGCACGATCGCCGTCGCGGCAGATCCACAGGAAGTCGCGGCGCACGGCGGTCGACTGCTTCTCGCCGTTCTCCACCCACTCGGCCATCTTCTGGGTGGCGTAGAGACCCGCCTCGATGCGCTTGGCCAGCTCGACCTCCTCCTCGGCGTTGAGGAGGGCGACCTTGCCGATCTGCTTGAGGTAGGCCCGCACCGAGTCGGCGGACGCGGTGAGCTCGGCGTCCTTGCGGGCCTGCCGCAGTGCCTCGGACTCTTCCTCGTCCCAGACGAAATCGCCTGACGCCTTGTCCTTTTCGGATGGCTCGGAGATGTCGTCGTCACCGGAGGGGCCGTCCTTGGCGACCTTGTCGTCGGCGGCGATCACCCCGTCGCCAGGAGCGTCGTCGACCTCGACGACTTCGAGGTCCTCGAGTTCGATGTCCGCATCGACCTCGAGATCGACGGGCTCGACCTCGACGTCGTCGCCGGCGTCGAGGCCGGCGGTCGTCGTGAGCTCGTCACCGGCGTCGAGGTCGGCATCCTTCTTGCCACGGGCGCCCGCCGGTTTCGGCGCGGCCTTCTTCGCGGCCCGCTTGGCGGGTGCGGTTCCGTTCGCGGCCTTGGTCCCGGCGACCTTCTTCGCGGGTGCCTTGGTGGCGGTGCGCTTCACCGGGTCTTCGGTCGCCGGGCTTACCTTCGTCGCTGCCACGTGCACCCCTTCGGTCTGCGATATTCGGTGGCGTGGGCGTGCACCACCGTAAAACGTCGGCTGTCTTTGGAGGCGTTTTGATATCAGCTCGGATATTCGCCGCCATCCGTGATGCGGCCGCCGTTGACCATTGTAACGACAGAGTGGGGAACTGCCGCTACGAGCGACGAATTCGACGCCGGGCGAGCCGCCCGCACAGGGGGAATCCGTCGTATTCGGACCAACCAGCACGCCACCGGCGTCCCGGCCGACCGGCGTGCACCCGCCGGCGCGCCGCTCGTGCGGCGAGTGACGCGCCCTGACACTCGATTGCCATCATCGCACCGGCTCGTGCAGTGTTTGGCCACGTCATCGGCGCCTCACGGCCACGAGGATGCACGACTCGCGCCACGTGACACGTCGCAGAGTGGTTGAGCGCCTGCGAAAGCATTTGCTGCCTGTAATGATGGACGGGTGCCCATGGCAACGGTGAGTCGCTCGGGGGAACGGCAGGCGGTCGACGACCTGCTGTCCCGCGCCGCGATCGATCCGGCCGGCCTCGTCATCGCAGGTGAGCCAGGAATCGGCAAGACCACCCTGTGGCTCGCGGGGGTCGCGCGGGCCGGGGAGCTCGGCTTCCGCGTGTTGTCGACGCGCGCCGACGAGGCGGAGTCGGTACTGGCCTACGCGACGGTGGCCGACCTGTTGGCCGACGTCGAGCCCGAGGCGCTCGACGGTCTGCCCGAGCTGCAGCGGGTGGCGCTCGACCGGGTGCTCCTTCGGTCGGGCACCGAGGGACCGCCGACCGATCAGCGCGTGACCGGATCGGCGTTGGCATCGGTCCTCGAGAGGCTGGCCCGGGAGCGGCCGGTCCTGCTGGCCATCGACGACGTTCAGTGGCTGGACGTGTCGAGCCAGGCGGTCCTTTCCGTCGCGGCGCGACGGTTGAGCGGCCGCATCGGAATACTGCTGACGGCCCGGACGCAGGGCGAGGACTGCGACCCGGTGGCGTGGCTACGGCTCGGCGGGCCGGATGCGATGAACCGTCTGCGCGTCGGGCCGTTGAGCCTCACCGCGCTGCACACGCTGATCGTCGAGAGGTTCGGCAAGCCGCTTCCCCGACCGACGATGGTGCGGATCGCCGAAGTGTCCGGTGGAAACCCGTTCTACGCGCTGGAACTGGCGCGGACGGTGGACGGTTGCCCCCCGAGTGCCGACCCGGTACTGCCGAGAACGCTCTCGGCCCTCGTCGAACTGCGCATTGCGCACTTCGACGGCGCGGTCAGCGACATGCTCCTGGCGGCCTGCTCCGTCACCGACCCGTCGGTCCGGCTGCTCGCCGACGCCACCGGGGTGACGGTCGAGCGCGTGGTGAAGCTCCTCGAGGGACCACAGCGCGAGAGTGTCGTCCGCCTCGACGACGACCGGGTGATCTTCGCGCATCCACTGCTGGCCCGCGGCATCTACAGCCACGCGAGCCCGGCCCGCCGGCGTCGGATGCACAGGGCGCTGGCAGCCGTCGAGCGACAACCCGAACTCAAGGCCCGTCACATGGCGCTTGGCGCCGCGAGCGCCGAACCCGACACCCTCGAAGCGCTCGACGCGGCCGCCTCCGACGCCGAGGCGCGCGGCGCGGCTGCGGCCGCCGCGGACCTCTACGATTTGGCCATCGGCCTCGGCGGAGACACCCCGAGGCGCAGGCTCAACGCCGCGGAGCAACATCTGCGGGCGGGGGACGTTCGACGAGCCATCGGCATGCTGGAGGCCGCTGTCGGCGACTTCGGTCCTGGGCCGGCGCGGGCCGCCGCGCTGATGCTGTTGGGCATTGCCCGGATGTCCGAACACGACTACGTCGGTGCGTTGCCGTTGCTCGGGTCGGCGATCGACGAGGCGGACGGCGATCCACGCCTTCTGGTCAAGGGCCAGCTGTGGCTGTCGAGGGCGTTCAGCATGACCGGACGGCACGATGCGGCACGCCGGCAGGCGACGCGGGCGGTGGCCGACGCCGAGAGTCTCGCCGCGCCGGATCTGATCAGTCAGTCACTGGCCGTGCACGTGATGCTGCACTGTGCCGATGGCGCCGGTCGCGACGAGGCGGCCCTGCGACGTGCAGTCGACCTCGAGGTGCCCGGCGCCGACGTCCCGGCGCCGTTCCGTGCCAGCGTCATCGACGCGGTCACGATGGCCTGGACGGGACGACTCGACGAGGCGCTGGTGGGTCTGATCGCCGCCCGGCGTGGATGCGTCGAGATGGGTTCGGACGCCGGTCTGGTGTACGTCTCGGGCCACCTTTCGATGGTCTACCTGTGGCTGGGTCGCTACTCGGTGGCCGCCGACGTGGCTGCGGACATGCTGGCCCGCGGCGAACAACTCGGCGGCGGATGCCCAACGGTCGCCGCGCGGGCTCAGCGCGCCACCGCGTGGTCCTTCCTCGGCCGGGAGCGCATGGCACGCGACGACGCCCGCGTCGCGATGGCCGGCGCGCGCCAGTGTGGGTCGCCGTTCCCATCGGTCGCGCCGTCGATGGCACTCGGCTTCCTCGAGGTGTCGTTGGGGCGTTACGCCGAGGCACTGAAAGCGTTGCAGCCCTTGCTCGTTGGTGAGCTGACGGCAGTGGGCGAAGGTACGGTTCTCGCGCCATACCTACCCGACGCGGTCGAGGCGATGGTGGCACTCGGTCGACTCGACGAGGTGGTGCCTCTGGTCGAGACGCTGGAAAGCAAGGCCCGGGAATCCGGGGGTCCGTGGGCGTCAGCGGTGGGCGCGCGTTGCCGCGGCATGGTGTTCGCGGCGCGCGGCGAGCTCAGGGCGGCCGAGGAATCGTTGCAGCGCGCGCTGAGCGAGCACGACCGGTTGCCGATGCCGTTCGAGCGGGCGCGCACGCAGCTGCTGCTGGGTCAGGTCCTGCGCCGCCAGCGCCGAAAGGGCCTCGCGGCCACGAATCTTCGGGACGCGCACGCAACGTTCGACGAGCTGGGTACGCCGCTGTGGGCGGTCCGGGCGGGGGTCGAGCTCGAGAGGATGGACGCGCCCCGCCCCCGGCACTCGGCGCTCACCTCGTCGGAGTTGCGCGTGGCTCGTCTCGCGACGTCCGGCATGACCAACAAGGCCATCGCATCGGCACTGTTCATCAGTCCCAAGACCGTCGAACACAACCTCAGCAGTGTCTACCGGAAACTCGCCGTCCGGACGCGTGCCGAGCTGGCCAGCCGGGCGGGCGAACTCGGCCAGGAGTAGCGGTACGCCGCTCAGGCCTGTGCGACCTCGGCAGCCATGGCGGCCCCCACGATGCCCGCCTCGTTCTGCAGGGCGGCGGCGACGACGGGTGTTCGGTTCGTGAGCATCGGAATCCACTTGGCGGCCTTGCGGCTGATGCCGCCGCCCGCGATGAAGAGGTCGGGCCAGATGGCGTTCTCCACCGCGACGAGCACCCTGCTGACCTCCTTGGTCCAGCGTTCATAGCTCCATTCCTTGGCGTCCTTGATCGACGACGCGGCACGGTGCTCGGCTTCCTTGCCGCCGACCTCGAGATGGCCGAACTCCGTGTTGGGCAGCAGCACGCCGTTGTGGATCACCGCGGAACCGATGCCGGTACCGAACGTCAGCAGAACGATCACGCCCGTGTTGTCCTTGCCCGCCCCGAACTTCTCCTCGGCCAGGCCCGCTGCGTCGGCGTCGTTGAGGACGGTGACGTGGCGGCCGCCGAGTTCGGAGCCGATGACGTCCTGGGCATTGGTGCCGATCCAGCCCTTGTCGACGTTGGCGGCGGTGCGGACGATCCCGTCGGTGACGACGCCCGGGTAGGTGACGCCGAGCCCGCCCTCCCAGCCGAACTCGTTGACGACCGCGGCGATCGTCTTGGCGACGGCTTCCGGTGTCGACGGTTGCGGTGTCGGAAGTTTGAACCGTTCACCGATGAGTCGGCCGGTATCGAGATCGACGATGCCGCCCTTCACCCCGCTGCCGCCGACGTCGACGCCGAAACCCCGGTGTTGAGAACCATCGTTGCTCGGCATGGCGGCTGGATCTTCGGTCATGAGCGCTCCTCGAGTGAGAGGCCGGCAGGTGCGACGCCAACCACACCCTAATGCCTTGCCAACCGCGATGTGTTGCGATGGCAGGGTGACTGATGACAACGATCGGGACGGTCTTCGGGCGGTCGCCGAACAACTGGCGGGCGAAGCGGCCGAGTTCGTTCGTCGCCGCCGGACCGAGGTCTTCGGCGCCGACACCTCGCGTGTGGTGGCCGAATCGGCGGTGCGGTCCAAGAGCACGCCCACCGATCCCGTCACCGTCGTCGACACCGAGACGGAACGACTGCTGCGCGACCGGCTCGCCGAACTGCGGCCCGGTGACCCGATCGTCGGCGAGGAGGAGGGGGGATCGGTCCTCGGCCACCACGGCAAGCCGACCTGGGTGCTCGATCCCATCGACGGAACGGTCAACTTCCTCTACGGCGTCGAGGCCTACGCGGTGTCGGTGGGCGTTCAGGTCGACGGTCGGTCCGTCGCCGGTGCGGTGGCGAACGTACCCACGGGCGAGGTCTTCTCGGCCGCCGGTGGTGGCGGAGCCCACCTTCGCCGGGACGGCGTGTCGAGGGCATTGCGGTGCAATGCGGTGGACGACCTCTCGATGGCCTTGGTGGGCACGGGTTTCGGATATTCGCCCGAACGCCGCCGTCAACAGGCCGAGGTGCTCGCCCGGCTGCTGCCGGAGGTCCGGGACGTGCGCCGCATCGGCTCGTGTGCGCTGGACTTGTGCATGGTGGCCGACGGACGACTGGACGCCTACTACGAGGTGGGCGTCAACGTATGGGACTGGGCGGCAGGGGCGCTGATCGCGCAGGAGGCGGGAGCCGTGTTGCGCCTACCGCCGCTCGAGGGGGGCGACGGGCCATCCGGCGTCATCGTGGCGGCGGCACCTGGCATCGCCGCGGCGTTCGACGACGCGTTGGCGCGGGCGGGAGCACATTGAGATTATCAATTGAGATTCTCAGCAGGCCGCGGCGTGGATCTTCTTCACCAGCGCCGGGTCGGCCGGCTGCGTCGCATCGGGCTTGAGGCTGGCCAGCACGGCGTCGATGTCGTCGTTGTGGGCGACGTCGGTGAACTCGGTGCCGATCGCCAGGTCGACGGTGTCGTCGGGACGCTGGTCCTGATAGAGCTCGGTGCACGGAGTGACGAGCCACAGGGCGGCCGCGGCCGCGCGGCCGGACGGCCCGAACCGAATCTGACCCTGGCAGGCCAGCCGGGTGTTCTCGTAGACGGTGTCGTTGCCGGCCGTCGGCGGCGCGTATCCCAGATCTCGCAGCGCGCCCGCGACCCCGGCGGCCTGACCGCCCTGGCCGCTGGCGTTGAGCACGCGAATCTTGGTGTCGGCGAGTTTGGCCGGCGTGACGTCGGCCATGGTGCCGGCGGGCACCTGCTCGCCAAGGGCCGTCTGGGTGGCGTTGGCGGCCGGCGGTGGAGGGTTGCAGGCGGCGAGCTGCTGCACGTCGGTGGTCTGGTTGAAGGCGATGACCCAGACGACAGCGGCGACGACGGCAAGTACCGTCACCACGATGATGCCGGGAAGGACGTTGCGTCGGCGGAAGGGCCGGCCGTGCTTGTCGAAGGCCGTGCCCGAGGTGATCTGCGCTACCACCCCTGCACTGTAAGGGCAGGCGATGCCACCGGTCCCCACCTGGGGCTTTGTCATGTGATATAACTCACAACCAATCCGGCGACATACGGGGCACGAATTGTTTGGCGAATGCGTTCTGCGCTGGTACAAAGCTCTGTCGCTACAAGACCGATTGATGTTGATTGACACCGATCGATGAGGAGGGGATGAGATGGCTACCGACTACGACGCCCCACGGCGCACCGAGACCGACGACGTTTCCGAAGATTCGCTCGAGGAACTGAAGGCCCGGCGCAACGAAGCCCAATCGGCGGTCGTCGACGTAGACGAATCCGAATCCGCCGAGTCCTTCGAACTCCCGGGTGCCGATCTCTCCGGCGAGGAACTGTCGGTGCGCGTCGTGCCGAAGCAAGCCGACGAGTTCACGTGCTCCAGCTGCTTCCTGGTACATCACCGCAGCCGGTTGGCCAGTGAAAAGGGCGGCGTGATGATCTGCACGGATTGCGCGGCCTGACGCCGCGCGCGACCGTCCCGGTCAGCTGCGCATCGCGGCCAGCACGCGTTCCGGTCGACGGCAGCTGATCAGCCAGTAGGGCGTGGGGTCGTCGGGGTCGTCCAGTACCACCAGGACCATCGGCTTCACCCACGCCCGATGCACGACATAGGCCGCCGGGTCGAGCTGGCGGCCCAGCGCAGCCGACTTCGCCGATCGCGGCACCTCCGCGGATCGGGAGACGACACTCGAGGGCAGATGCGCCCCGCCGACCCACAGTTCGGCGTCCGCGCCGGCGTCGGAGGTACTGACCACCCGTACTTCGACGCGGCCCAGCCAAATCAGCCCCGCCGCCGCGACCGGCAGCAGGAGGGCGTACGGCAGCCAGTCGGGCAGGGAGCGGATCCCCAGATTGACTTCATAGCCGATGATCGCCGCCAGGCCGAACGCCGGTAGGAACCACCACCACGGCACCGTCAATCGTTCTCGGTAACGCACCGTTTCGGTGGCTGCGCGCGTATCGGACACGCGGCCAAGAGTAATCTTCCTGGTCGTGTCCACCTCTCTGGCGGTCGTGCGGCTGGACCGCGAACTGCCCCTGCCTGCCCGGGCGCACGACGGCGACGCCGGCGTCGACCTCTACAGCTCGGTCGACGTCGACCTCGGGCCGGGCCGCCGGGCGCTCGTGCCCACCGGCATCGCCGTGGCCGTCCCGTACGGCATGGTGGGACTGATCCATCCCCGGTCGGGACTGGCTTCCCGCGCGGGGCTTTCGATCGTCAACAGTCCGGGCACGGTCGACGCGGGTTACCGCGGTGAGATCAAGGTGGCGCTCATCAACCTCGACACCGAGCAGGCGATCAGCATCCGGCGCGGTGACCGCATCGCCCAGCTTCTCGTGCAGCGGGTCGAGCTTCCCGAGCTGGTCGAGGTCACGTCGTTCGACGAGGCCGGACTGGCCCACACTTCCCGTGGTGACGGTGGCCACGGTTCCTCCGGCGGACACGAGAGTTTGTGATGGCATTCGGCAAGCGCAAGAGCGATGACGGCACCGGCCCCGAACCCAAGGCCGCGGAGCCGGCCGTGCCCGACGACGACCGGGTCGACGACGTCGCAGCAGAGGACGCGGCCGACGACGGCCCCTTCGACATCGAGGACTTCGACGACCCCGCGCTGGCCAACCAGGGCCGCCACGATCTGGGTGCCGTCCTCATCCCCGAGAACGAGGCCGCCGAACTTGCCGTGGAGGTCAATCAGCAGGGCGTGCCGACGATGGCCTGGATGGTGACGGCCAACGGTCGGTACAACGTCACGGCCTACGCGGCACCGAAGGCGGGAAGCCTCTGGCGCGAGGTGGCCACCGAGGTCGCCGACTCGCTCCGCAAGGAGTCTGCGCAGGTGCACATCGAGGACGGCCCGTGGGGCCGGGAGGTCGTGGGCCTGATGACCAACGGCCCCGAACCGGTCGTCATGCGGTTCATCGGCGTCGACGGATACCGGTGGATGGTTCGCGGTGCGGCGGTCGGCGCGCCGGACAAGGCCGATGCGATTGCAGGCGAGCTGCGAAGCGCATTGGCGGACACGGTGGTTCGGCGAGGCGACACTCCTCAGCCGGTCCGCAACATGCTGCCGCTGCAGCTGTCGGAGTCGCTCGTCGCACGGCTGCGTGCCCGCGCCGAGCAGATGGTGGCCGAACACGCGCAACAGACCGGTCAGGAGCCACCGCCGCCGCAGGTGGCGGCGCCCGTGGCGCGCCGCAGCGAGCAGGGTTCGGCGATGCAGCAGCTGCGGACCATCACGGGTGGGTAGAGCTGGGCGGGAATCAACCCGGGTGGGTAGAGGTCACAGCTCCCGCAGTGCGCTGAGGCACGCCGCGCCGAGGACGCCGGGATCGGCGCCGAGCTCGGCGAGGGTGAACGTACACAGCGCTGCCCGCGGTGCGGCCGCCACCCACTCGAGCGCCACCTCGAGCGGGTGGACCGGATCGTCGGTGGCTGCCGCCACGCCCATCGGCACGGTCAGCGTCGCCAATTCGTCGCGCGTCGGCGCCACGTAGGCGGCCGCCTCCTCCATGGCGTCGGGTAGCGCGGGCCACTGACCCACCCACGACCGGGTGAGTTCCTCGGCCAGCCAGCCCGGGGTGGACGCGCGCATCTGCGCGATCGTCGCGGCGAGGCCGTCGCGTCGCAGCGCCTGCGCCGACGCAGTCGCGGCCATCGCGGCCGGTGCGGACGCCGGCGCCCCGGTCCACGCGGGAAGGGCGGCCAGCACGGCGAGGGCGCTGGTCGGGCGGGCGAGCGCCCAAGACGTCGCCACGGCGGCGCCGATCGAGACCCCGCCCACCGCGATGGGCCCCGATCGCGCCGCGTCGTCCATGGCGCGTAGGCATCCCTCGGCGAGGCGGGTGGGATCCGGTGCAGGCGTCACCACGACCGCTCCGACGGCGTGCAGCGCAGCCGAGAATGCGCGGTAGACGTAGTCGTCGTCGGATCCGGTTCCGGGGAGCAGTACCGCCGTGATCCCGCCCAGGTCGACCGCCATTCGTCGATCGTGCCGTGTGCGTCAAATTACGTTGCGGGGGATGGAGTGAAACCGGCCGGGGAAGGGTAGACGCCCTGGCGTGTGCGACGTGGCAAATCGGGACCAAGAGGTCTACGGTGGCGTTGGTTACAGGTGAGTCCATGGTGGACCCACCAATGGTGTAGGAGAGGCCATGGCTACGGCCGAAGGTTATCTGCGACGGCTGACCCGTCGGCTCACGGAGGATCCTGAGCAGCAGGACGTCGACGAGCTCAACGACGAAGCCGCCAACACCGGCGCGCAGAAGGCGATCGACTGCCGGCGCGGCCAGGAAGTGACGATGGTCGGTACCTTGCGTTGTGTCGAGACCAACGCCAAGGGATGCGCCGGTGGCGTCCGGGCCGAAATGTTCGACGGGACCGACGCGGTCATGCTGGTGTGGCTCGGCCAGCGTCGCATCGCCGGCATCGAATCGGGGCGGACGCTTCGCGTACACGGGCGACTCGGGAAGTTGGAGAACGGCACCAAGGCGATCTACAACCCCCACTACGAGATCCAGAAGTGACCCACCGCGATGCTGCGGACGAGGTGAGCGCGGACGAGAGCGAGAACGAGGCCGCGACGGAGAAGCCGTCGAAGCTGAGCGCTCAGGCAATCCTCGGGCAGATGGGCGGTGTCAGCGGCCTGGTCTACTCGTCGCTGCCGGTGCTCGTGTTCGTGCCCGTGTCGTCGTACTTCGGCCTCGTCGCCGCGATCATCGCAGCGCTGGCGGTCGCCGCCGTGATCCTCGGCTGGCGGTTGATCCGTCGGGATTCGCTGCAACCGGCGATCTCCGGGTTCATCGGCGTCGGCATCAGCGCACTGGTCGCGTACGTCGTCGGTGAGTCGAAGGGCTACTTCCTGCTGGGGATCTGGTCGTCCCTGGCGTACGCCGCGGTGTTCGCGGCATCGGTGCTGATCAGGCGGCCGATCGTCGGATACCTCTGGGGCTGGTTCCACGAGCAGGACCGCGACTGGCGCCGCGTGCGCCGGGCGGTTCTCGCCTTCGACGTCGCCACGCTCACGTGGGTCCTCGTCTTCGGCGCCCGCTTCGTCGTGCAGAACCGCCTCTACGACGACGACCAGACGGGTCTGCTCGGTGTGACGCGCATTGCCATGGGGTGGCCCCTGACGGGCGTCGCCGCGCTGGTGACGTACTTCGCCATCCGCAAGGCGCAGGAGGCACTGCACGCGGCCGAGTCGGCCGAGGCCGACGACGCGGTCGAGGCGCAAGCCTCGGAGGCACGAGCCGACTGACATCGACGCAGCGCAGCGGCGCGACCGACCGGACCCTGATCGCGGTCGCCGTGCTGGCGTCGTTCGTGGCGTTCCTCGACGGTTCGGTGGTGAATCTGGCCTTGCCGGCGATCGCCGCGGACTTCGGCGGCGGGTTGGCCCTTCAACAGTGGGTGGTCGACGGCTATCTGCTGGCACTCGGTGCGCTGATCCTCGTCGCGGGCGCGGTGTCCGATCAGTTCGGCAGACTGGCGGTGCTGCGGATGGGCGTGATGGTGTTCGCCGTCGCCTCGCTGCTGTGCGCGGTCGCGCCCAACGGTCCGGTCCTCGTCGCGGCGCGGTGCCTGCAGGGCGTCGGTGCGGCCTTCCTGGTGCCCAGCTCGTTGGCGTTGATCAACGCCCGATTCTCGGGTGCGCGGCAGGCGGCCGCGATCGGCACCTGGACGGCATGGACGGGGACGGCCTTCGTCGTGGGGCCTCCACTCGGCGGTCTGCTGGTGGATGCCCTGAGCTGGCGGTGGGTGTTCGGGATCAACGTGGTGCCGCTGGCGGTCACGCTGTACCTGACCACCAAGGTGGTGATCGGTGAAGGCGGTGGGGTCCCGCGGCCCGCACGCATCGACGTCGTCGGCGCCGTGCTGTGTGCGGTCGGCCTCACCGCCGCGGTCTACGCGCTCATCGAGTTGCAGCGGCTGGGTCCGACGCATCCCGTGGTGGTCGTCGGCGTCATCCTCGGCGTCTCGTGCCTGGCGGCGTTCCCGTGGTGGGAGAGTCGCACGCCGAACCCGATCATGCCGCTGCACCTCTTCGCCGCCCGCAACTTCGCCGTCGGCAACCTCGCGACCGTGTTCCTGTACGCGGCGGTGTCCCTCGGCACGCTCGTCGTCACCCTGTTCCTGCAGGAGGTGGTCGGCATGTCGGCGTCGATGGCCGGCCTGGCGACGTTGCCGTTGCCGGTGCTGTCGTTCTTCCTGGCGCGCCCGTTCGGCACGCTGGCGGGCCGCCACGGGCCGCGGCTCTTCATGTCCGTCGGCCCGCTGCTCGCCGGGGTCGGGTACCTGCTGCTGACCACGGCGCACCCGCCGTTCGACTTCTGGACGCAGATGTTGCCGGGCGTGATCGTGTTCGGCGTGGGACTGTCGATCACCGTGTCTCCGCTGACGGCGGCGGTGCTTGCCGCGGTCGATCCGGCGCAGAGCGGCATCGGCTCCGCGGTCAACAACGCCGTTTCGCGTGTCGCCGGACTCGTCGCGGTGGCCTTCACCGGCGTGATCGTCGGCACCACGCTGGACTTCGCCGGCTTCCGGCACGGTGCCGTCGCGGTGGCCGCGCTGTTCGGAACGGCCGGACTGGTCTCCGCGGTCGGCATCAGCAACCGGCAGTGTGACTTCGGCCGCATCTCGCCCGAAGCGGCGGCCAGCTGTCGCGACAGGGTCACGCCGCCGCCGACGTTGGCGGCGTCGGAGTGAGTCGCAATGATCAGTGCGGGCGGAGAAGCAGCTCGCGCAGTTCCGCTTCGACCTCGTCGATCGCGACGAAGAGCAGTTCGTCGCCGCCCTCCAGCGGCTCGTCGTCCTCGGGCACGATCACCCGTGCGCCCCGCAGGATCGTGACCAGGGCGGCATCGCGGGGCAGCTCCAGGCGTTTGACGGCCTTGCCGCCCCACGGTGTGTCATCGGGCAGCGTGATCTCGACGAGGTTGGCCTGTCCCTTGCGGAAGCTCATCAGGCGCACCAGGTCACCGACCGACACCGCTTCCTCGACCAGCGACGCCAGCATCCGGGGGGTCGACACCGCGACGTCGACGCCCCACGCCTCGTCGAACAGCCATTCGTTGCGCGGGTCGTTGACCCTCGCCACCACCCGGGGCACGGCGAATTCGGTCTTGGCGAGCAGGCTGAGCACGACGTTGGCCTTGTCGTCGCCGGTCGCGGCGATCACGACGTCGAACTCCTCGAGCCCGACCGCCTCCAGCAGGGTCAGCTCGCACGCGTCACCGAGGCGCCAGTGCGCCGCGGGAATGGCGTCGGTGTCCACGTGGTCGGGGTTGCGCTCCAACAGCGTGACCTGATGATTCTCGACCAGTTCCCTGGCGATGGAGCGGCCCACTGCGCCTGCCCCTGCGATCGCGACCTTCACGGGATCCTTCCTGGTCCGTTACTGATCATCGGCGTCTTCGCCCGGCGGGAGGGCGGCAATGGCCATGGCTTCGGCGACGTGACCCGACACCGCCGCCATGTACACCTGATCGCTGGCCTGGATGACGGTCTTCGGGTCGGGCAGCAGACCGGTGCCGAAGCGGATCATGAATGCCACGCGTCCACCGGTGGCGGACTCGAGGGCGGTCACCCGGTGACCCACCCAACTCTCGTGCAGGGGAAGCTCGGTGACCCCGACGTTGCCGGAGGGATCCCGCCACTTGGTGGTCTCGGTCTCGCGGGTCAGGACGTTGAGCAGGCGGTCGGTGGTCCACGGCACCGTCGCCACCGTCGGAATGCCCAGCCGCTCGTACACCGCCGCGCGCTTGGCGTCGTAGATGCGGGCGACGACGCGCTCGACGCCGAAAGTCTCGCGCGCGACGCGCGCGGAGATGATGTTGGAGTTGTCGCCCGAGGAGACCGCGGCGAACGCGCCGGCGCCCTCGATTCCGGATCGCAGCAGCACGTCACGGTCGAAGCCCATGCCGAGCACCCGTTCGCCGGGGAATTCGGGCGACAGGCGGTGAAAGGCCGTGCCGTCACGGTCTATTACCGCCACCTCGTGGCCGATCCTGGCCAGCCCGTTGGCCAACGACGCCCCGACACGGCCGCACCCCATCACGACTACTCGCACGCGTCAATCCTCCCAGTGGTTCGGCAGAAACGGATTGTGGCGAACCCGCGCACTCGGAACGCTACAGCCATTGGTCGGTGCGCTTACTCTTGGCTCTCGTGTCCAAGCTCTCGACCGCCGCGCGCAGGTTGGTACTCGGAAGACCGTTCCGCAGCGACGCGATGGGCCACACGTTGCTGCCCAAGCGGATCGCGCTTCCGGTCTTCGCGTCCGACGCGCTGTCCTCCGTCGCCTACGCGCCCGAGGAAATCTTCCTGGTACTGTCCGTCGCCGGGCTGACCGCGTACACCATGGCGCCGTGGATCGGTCTCGCGGTGGCCGCCGTGATGGTGATCGTGATCGCCAGCTATCGGCAGAACGTCCACGCCTATCCCTCCGGCGGCGGCGACTACGAGGTGGTCACCACCAATCTCGGTCCCACCGCCGGACTCACCGTGGCCAGTGCGCTGCTGGTCGACTACGTGCTGACCGTCGCGGTGTCGATGGCCTCGGCGATGTCCAACATCGGGTCGGCGGTCCCGTTCATCGCGCAACACAAGGTGCTGTTCGCCGTGGCGGCCATCCTGATCCTGGCGTCGCTGAACCTGCGCGGCATCCGGGAGTCGGGCACCGCGTTCGCCGTCCCCACCTACGCATTCATGATCGGCATGTACGCCATGATCGGGTGGGGGTTGTTCCAGATCTTCGTCCTCGGCGACCACCTGCAGGCCGAGACGGCGGGGTTCACCGTCAAGTCAGAGCACGGCGACGTCCTCGGATTCGCCATGGTGTTCCTGGTGGCCCGCGCCTTCTCGTCCGGATGCGCGGCACTGACCGGGGTCGAGGCGATCAGCAACGGGGTACCGGCGTTCAAGAAACCCAAGTCGCGCAACGCGGCCAGCACGCTGCTGTTGCTCGGCCTGATCGCGGTGTCGCTGTTCATGGGAATCATCGTGTTGGCCAAGGAGACCGGGGCCAAGGTCGTCGACACCCCCGAACAGCTGGGTGGCGCTCCCGCGGGGTACCACCCGAAGACGTTGATCACGCAGCTGGCGAACGCGGTGTTCGACGGGTTTCCGCTCGGCCTGTACCTGATCGCCGGGGTGACCGCGCTGATCCTGGTGCTGGCCGCCAACACCGCCTTCAACGGCTTTCCGGTGCTCGGATCGATCCTGGCGCAGGACCGCTACCTGCCCCGCCAGCTGCACACCCGTGGCGACCGGCTGGCGTTCTCCAACGGCATCCTGTTCCTCGCCTTCGCCGCCATCGCCTTCGTGGTGGCGTTCCGCGCCGAGGTCACGGCACTGATCCAGCTGTACATCGTCGGGGTGTTCGTCAGCTTCACGCTCAGCCAGATCGGCATGGTGCGGCACTGGACGCGGCTGCTGCGCACCGAGACCGACCCCACCCAGCGCCGCCGCATGCAGCGGTCACGCGTCATCAACGCCATCGGCCTGCTGTGCACGGGTGCCGTGCTGGTGGTGGTCGTCGTCACCAAGTTCCGTGCAGGCGCGTGGATTGCAATCCTCGCCATGGGCATCCTCTTCGCGATCATGAAGTCGATCCACCGGCACTACGCCACCGTCACCCGGGAGCTTGAGACGCGGGCCGCCGAGGAGGGCGACGTCGTCCTGCCCAGTCGGAACCACGCCGTCGTCCTGGTGTCCAATCTGCACCTGCCCACCAAGCGGGCCCTGGCCTATGCCAGGGCCACCCGTCCCGACGTACTCGAGGCCATCACGGTGAACGTGGACGACGAGGAGGCGCACCAGCTGGTGCACAAGTGGGAGGACAGCGACGTCACGGTTCCGCTGAAGGTCATCGCGTCGCCCTACCGCGAGATCACCCGTCCGATCCTGGACTACGTCAAGCGGATCACCAAGGAGTCACCGCGCACGGTGGTCACCGTGTTCATCCCGGAGTACGTGGTCGGGCACTGGTGGGAGCAGGTACTGCACAACCAGAGCGCCTTGCGGCTGAAGGGACGGCTGCTCTTCGAGCCGAACGTCATGGTGACTTCGGTTCCCTGGCAACTGAATTCGTCCGAACGGCTCAAGCAGGTCGAGTCGCAGTCGGCACCTGGCGACGCGCGACGGGGATTCCTCGATTGACACTCACCCTCTCGGTCGGACCCGCGGCGAACGGCGGCAGCTGCGTGGCCAGGCACGACGGTCGCGTCGTGTTCGTCCGCTACGCGCTTCCCGGTGAGGTGGTCCGCGCCCGCATCACCACCGACCGTGGCAGCCTGTGGCATGCCGAGGCCGTCGAAGTCCTCGAACCCTCGCCGGACCGGATCGACTCGTTGTGCCCGATCGCCGGCCTGGACGGGTCGGGCTGCTGCGATCTGGCCTTCGCGACACCGGCGGCCGCGCGTCGGCTCAAGGGCGACGTGGTGGCCAACCAGCTCGAACGGCTCGGTGGCCACGCGTGGCGGGGCGAGGCCGAAGAGGTCGGCTCCGTGGGTGCGACGGGCTGGCGCACGCGGGTGCGGCTCGACGTCGGCGCCGAAGGGGCCGAGACCGGTCATGCGGGGTTCCACCGCTACCACAGCGCTGACCTGGTGACGGATCTGTCGTGCGCACAGGTGCCCGACGGCATGCTGACCGGTCTCGACGCGGCGACCTGGCCGCCGGGGGCGCAGCTGCACGTCGCCCTCGACGACGCCGGGGTGCGGCACGTGGTCAGGTCGGGTCCGCGCTCGGGCGTCACGGCGCCGACGCAGGTCGTCGAGGGCGCCTACGAGGCGACGCAACGCGTCGGCGCCCGGACGTGGAGGGTTCCGGTCACCGCGTTCTGGCAGGCGCACCGCGACGCCGCGCGCTGCTACGCCGAGCTGGTCGGGACCTGGGCGCAACTGGGCCCGGGGATGACGGCGTGGGACCTGTACGGCGGTGCAGGCGTGTTCGCGGCAGTGCTGGCGGAGTCGGTGGGGCAGCGCGGACACGTGCTGACCGTGGACACCTCCCGCGGCTCGTCGCGGGCGGCGCGGGCCGCGCTTGCCGACCTACCGTGGGTCGAGGTGCTCACCCAATCGGTGCGTCGGGCACTCACCGGACGGCGGCGCCGCGCCGACGTCGCCGTGCTGGACCCGCCGCGCACGGGGGCCGGACGGGAGGTCATCGACCTGCTGGCCGCGGCCGGGGTGCCCCGAATCGTTCACATCGGTTGCGAGGCAGCATCTTTCGCACGCGACGTCGGCCTGTATCGCGGCCACGGCTATGCCGTCGAGGAGATTCGGGTGTTCGACTCCTTCCCGCTGACGCATCACGTCGAGTGCGTTGCGGTGCTGGTGCGCACGTGACGAGCGAGGGCCGGCCGCGGCGCCCGCCTCACCCCAGGACGAAGTACCGCAGCCACAGATAGGGGGCGGCGACGCCGATGGTCAACGCCGTCACGATCGCCCCCTTGCGGGTGAACTCCCAGAAGCTGATCGGATGCCCTTCGCGGGCGGCGATGCCGAGCATCACCACGTTGGCGCTCGCGCCGACCGCCGTGAGGTTCCCGCCGAAGTCGGCGCCGATCGCCAACGCCCACCACAGGGCCTGACTGTGCGCCGGATCGCTGATGCTGGCGACCAGGTCGGCCACGACGGGGCTCATGGTGGCGACGTAGGGGATGTTGTCGATGACACCGGAGAGCACGGCGGAGACACCGAGGATCAGCATCGTCGCCAACAGCGCATTTCCGCCGGTGACGTCCGCCGCCAGCCGGGCCAGGCCGGCGATCGCGCCGGTCTTCACCAGGGCGCCGACCAGGATGAACAACCCGACGAAGAACAACAGCGTTTCCCATTCGACGCTGCCGAGGTAGTCCTCGCGGTCGACCCGGGAGACGAGGATGAGGACGCCCGCGCCGAGGAGCGCCACCACCGACGGCTCGACGTGGATGATCGAATGGCCGATGAACGCGGCAAACACCCCGACCAGCACGACGCCGGACTTCGCCAGCAATCGGGGATCGCGGATCGCCTCGCGCTCGTTCAACGCCATCACGTCCACGACACGACCCGGGTCGACGGTGAACGCGCCGCGGAACAGTACTGGCAGCGTCAACATCAGGACGATCAGTGCGACGACCGAGATCGGAGCCATGTGCACGAGGAAGTCGTTGAAGGACAGGCCCGCTCGGCTCGCGATGATGATGTTCGGTGGGTCGCCGACGAGCGTGGCCGCGCCACCGATGTTGGACGCGAACACCTCGGCGATGAGAAACGGCGTGGGTGTGACGCCGAGGCGGTCGCAGACCAGCAGTGTCACCGGGGCGATGAGCAGCACGGTGGTGACGTTGTCCAACAGCGCCGACGCGGCTGCGGTGATCACGACCAGCAGCATCATCACGCGCAGCGCTGAGCCCCCGGCGCGCTTGGCCGCCCAGATCGCGGTGTACTCGAAGACGCCGGTCTGCCGGAGCACCCCGACGATGATCATCATCCCGAACAGCAGGAAGACGACGTCCCAGTCGATACCGGTGTCGTGCGAAAAGAAGACGTCCTCGGAGCCGACGATGCCGATCGCCACGACGACCGCCGCGCCGCCGAGGGCGGCCTTGACCTTCGAGATCTTCTCGGTGGCGATCAGGACGTAGGAGATGGCGAAGACCGCGACGGCGACGATGGTCACGACCCCGACCTCGGCCTCGTCATCAGCGTGGGGCGAGCGCGACCTCCAGGAGGCGAGACGCCGTGATGACGCCGACGAGTTGACCCTTCTCCACCACCGCAACCAGTGGTGCACGCTCGTGCGCCATCACCGCTGCCACCTCCACGATGGTGTCGTCGGATCTCACCGTGGCCATGTCGGGCAAGGTTTTCGGCAAGATCGCCGCCACGGTCTTGTCGCCGATTGCGTCGGCAATGTGGTCCGCCATCGACTCGCTCAAGACTCCCGCCAGCGAGGGATCGTCCTGAACGTAGCTGGGCACCAGCATCCGAACGACCTGCGAGGCAGGCAGGATGGCAAGGGGTCGCCCGTCTGCGTCGGTGACCACCAGACCAGGGAGCCTCCGTTGGGCGATCAGTCGGCCGGCGTCCAGTGCATTCGACGCCGAACCGACGACCGGGAAGTCCTCGGCGATCTGATCTGCTCGCATCGTCGCACTCTATGCCGAATGAGCTTGGCACCACGTGGAAGTCCCGTCGTCGTCCAAGTCGCTGCCGTGGCGCGACTGCCGACCAGACTTCCCGGCGCTCCGCCCGTAAAGATGCCGTAAAGATTCGGTGGAAGCAACCGGGCGGTTCGTGCGGTCGCCGTGGCGTGCCCGACTACTAGGCTGATGCGCAATGCCGAACCCACTGCTCGCTCGCGGTTCCTGGTCGGAGGCCAAGCGCTTCGCCGAAATCCTGCGCAAGGAAACCGTCGGTGGGGTGCTGCTCCTGTTCGCCGCGACGGCCGCCCTCGGATGGGCGAACTCACCGTGGTCGGCGGCCTACACGGCGGTGTCGCAACTGGCCATCGGACCCGAGTCGCTGCACCTGCACCTGACTTTGACGACGTGGGCAGCCGACGGCCTGCTGGCGATCTTCTTCTTCGTGGTGGGCGTGGAACTCAAGCGCGAATTCGTCGCCGGCGACCTGCGGGACCCGGCCAGGGCGGCCCTGCCCATCGCGGCCGCCGTCGGCGGAATGGTCTTCCCGGCCGCCATCTTCATCACCGTCAACCTCGTCACGGGGCACCCCGAGAATCTCGACGGCTGGGCGGTGCCGATCGCCACCGACATCGCGTTCGCGCTCGCCGTGCTGGCGGTGCTGGCCACGCATCTGCCGACGGCCCTGCGAACGTTCCTCCTGACGCTGGCCGTGGTCGACGATCTCCTGGCGATCATCGTCATCGCGGTGTTCTTCACCGACCACCTCGCGCTCGGGCCGCTTGCCCTGGCACTGCTGCCGGGCGGATTGTTCGTGCTCGCCGTGCAGCGGGGCGTGACGCGCTGGTGGGTCCTGCTTCCCCTGGCGGTGACGACCTGGGCGCTGGTCCATGCCAGCGGAATCCACGCGACGGTCGCCGGGGTGCTCCTCGGGTTTGCGATCCCGGTCCTGGGACGGCATGCGTCGGCGGAGTCGTTCGAACACCGGCTGCGCCCGATCTCCGCCGGTTTCGCGGTACCCGTGTTCGCGTTCTTCGCGGCGGGCGTGACGGTGGGTGGGTGGAGTGGCCTCGGCAGTGCGTTCACCCATCCGGTCACCATCGGCGTCATCGCCGGACTGGTCATCGGCAAGCCGCTCGGTGTGTGGTTGACGGCTTACCTGCTGGCCAAGTTCACGCACGCCACTCTCGACGACGAGCTCGCCTGGCGTGACGTGCTGGGCGTGGCACTCCTGGCGGGCATCGGCTTCACGGTGTCGTTGCTCATCGGCGAGCTCGCCTTTGGTTACGGGACCGTGACGAGCGACGACGTCAAGATTGGTGTGCTCGTCGGGTCCGTGTTGGCCGGCGGTGTGGCGGCGGTCGTCCTCGTCAGCCGAAACGCCGTGTACCGCCGCATTCACGTGCGCGAGAGCCTCGACGCCGATGCCGACGGTGTGCCCGACGTCTACGAGCCGTGAAGGGTTGTCGACCGGTGCCGTGGGTAAGCTGACGGGATGCTCTCTCAGATCCGCGGTCCCGCCGATCTGCAGCACCTGTCCCAGTCCGAGATGGACGATCTCGCCCTCGAGATCAGGGAATTCCTCATTCACAAGGTTGCTGCCACCGGCGGCCATCTCGGCCCCAACCTCGGTGTCGTCGAGCTGACCCTCGCCCTGCATCGGGTCTTCGACTCGCCGCACGACCCCATCATCTTCGACACCGGTCACCAGTCCTACGTCCACAAGATGCTGACGGGCCGGTGCGCCGACTTCGACCACCTCCGCAAGAAGGGGGGACTCTCGGGGTATCCGTCGCGCCGCGAGAGCGAGCACGACTGGGTCGAGTCCAGCCACGCCAGCACGGCCCTGTCCTATGCAGACGGCCTGGCGAAGGCCTTCGAGCTCAGCGGCCACCGCAACCGGCACGTGGTCGCCGTCGTGGGCGATGGGGCGCTGACGGGAGGCATGTGCTGGGAGGCGCTCAACAACATCGCGACCTCCCGCCGGCCGGTCATCGTCGTCGTGAACGACAACGGCCGCAGTTATGCGCCCACCATCGGTGGTTTCGCCGACCACCTCGCCGGCCTGCGCCTGCAGCCCGGGTACGAGCGTCTCCTCGAGGAGGGGCGCAAGGCCGTCCGCGGCGTGCCGTTCATCGGCGAGATCTGCTACCAGTGCATGCACAGCGTCAAGGTCGGCATCAAGGACGCCTTGTCGCCGCAGGTGATGTTCTCCGACCTCGGGCTCAAGTACGTCGGACCGATCGACGGTCACGACGAACACGCGGTCGAGGCAGCGCTGCGGCACGCGCGCGGATTCAACGCGCCGGTGATCGTGCACGTCGCCACCCGCAAGGGCATGGGCTACGGCCCCGCGGAGTCCGACGAGGCCGAGCAGATGCACTCCACCGGTGTGATCGACCCGCAGACGGGTCTGGCCACCTCGGTCGCCGCACCCGGTTGGACGTCGGTCTTCTCCGATGAGTTGATCAAGCGGGCGGCCACCCGACGCGACGTCGTCGCGATCACCGCGGCCATGCCGGGACCGACGGGGCTCAGCGCGTTCCGGACGCGCTACCCGGACCGGTTCTTCGACGTCGGCATCGCCGAGCAGCACGCCATGACGTCGGCTGCCGGGCTGGCGATGGGTGGCATGCACCCGGTGGTCGCCATCTACTCGACGTTCCTCAACCGTGCCTTCGACCAGATCATGATGGACGTGGCCCTTCACGGTCTGCCCGTCACGATGGTGCTGGACCGGGCCGGGGTGACCGGGCCGGACGGGGCAAGCCACAACGGGACGTGGGACATGTCGGTGCTGGGCATCGTGCCGGGCATGCGGGTCGCCGCGCCGCGGGACGCCGCCACCCTGCGCGAAGAACTCGGCGAGGCGCTGAACACCAAGGACGGGCCGACGGCGATCCGCTTCCCGAAGGGTGACGTCGGCGAGGACGTACCCGCCGTCGAGCGACGCTCGGGCGTGGACGTGCTTGCGGTGCCCGCCGACGGTTTGTCCCCCGACGTGTTGTTGGTTGCGGTGGGCCCCTTCGCGACGATGGCGCTGTCGGTGGCCGAGCGGCTGCGCAACCAGGGCATCGGCGTCACCGTCGTCGACCCGCGCTGGGTGCTGCCGGTCCCCGAGGTGCTCGGTGAGCTGGCGCTGGCGCACAAGCTCGTCGTCACCGTGGAGGACCACGGTGTGCACGGCGGCATCGGGTCTTCGGTGTCGGCGGCCCTGCGGCGCGCCGAGATCGACGTACCGTGCCGCGACGTCGGAGTGCCGCAGGAGTTCCACGACCACGCCTCGCGGAGCGAGGTCCTCAGCGTGGTCGGCCTGACCGATCAGAACGTGGCCAGGCAGATCACCGGTTGGGTGGCGGCGCTGGGCAGTTCGGTGGGGGAGGCCGGCGAGGCCGAGGTCGGCGACCGGGTCGAATAGAGCCCCTCACGACGTCGTCGCTGATCGGTTCTGCGCTGAGGGCGACGACACGCCGGTGACGGGCGCCCTCACCGCTGAGTGGGCCGTTCAGCCCTCGGGCGGCTGCCCGGCGGACACCAGCGCCGCCGTCAGCACCGGCACCGTCAGCTCGCGTTGCCACGGCCGCGCGCCCGCCTCGGCGAGGAACGCCTCGATGACCGCCGACGGGTCGGGCACGGGTTGCCAGTCCCACACCAGTCGCCGGACCAGGTCCGGGGTCAACAGATTCTCGGTCGGCACCGAGAGTCGCCGGGACAATTCGTTGAGACCGGCGCGCACGGCTTCGAGCCGTTCGGCCGCCTCGGGCTTGCGGCGGCTCCACCGCACCGCAGGCGGTGGCCCGGTCACGGGTTCGGTGGCCGTGGGGACGTCCCTGGTGGTGCGGGCTCGCGCCAGGGCGTCGATCCAGACCCCCGCGCTTCGCCGCTGACGCGACCCACCGAAGACCGGCAGTGCCACCAGTTCGTCCACGGTGTCCGGGTTTGCGGTGGCGGCGCTGATGATCGCGGCGTCCGGGAGGATGCGCCCCGGCGCGATGTCCCGACGCTGCGCGATCAGGTCGCGCGTGGTCCAGAGTTCCCGGACGGCGGCCAGCGTCCTCGGATTCTTCACCCGGTGGATGCCGGAGGTCCGCCGCCAGCGGTCACGTCGCGTCGGCGATGCGACGTACGTCCGCAGATGCTCGAATTCCTCTGCTGCCCAACGGGTCTTGCCTTGAGACTCGAGTTCGGCGGCGATCGCCGCACGCAGTTCGAGCAGGACCTCGACGTCGAGTGCCGCGTAGTTGAGCCACTCCGCCGGCAGCGGTCGTTTCGACCAGTCCGCGGCGCCGTGTCCCTTCGCCAGGTGCAGGCCGAGCAGCCGCTGCACCATCGCGGCGAGGTTGACCCTGTCGAACCCGGCCAGCCGGCCCGCCAACTCGGTGTCGTACAGCTTGGGAGGAACCATGCCGAGCTCGGCCAGGCAGGGCAGATCCTGGTCGGCGGCGTGCAGGATCCACTCGTCGGTGTCCAGCACGTCGGCCAGCGGAGCCATCACCACCAGCGGATCCTCGCCGTGGTTGACGGGGTCGACCAGCACGGTGCCCGCCCCGGCGCGCCTGATCTGAATCAGATACGCGCGGTTGGAATAGCGGAAGCCCGACGCCCGCTCGGCGTCGATCGCGAACGGCCCGTGGCCGGACACCAACAGCTCCGCGGTGCCGAGAATCTGATCGGACGTGACCGCGAGTTCGGGCACCCCGTCGGCGGGCCGCAGCAGCGGCGTGGCCGGCGGCTCGGCCGGATCGGGTTCTTCGCCGTCGTCGGGTTCCGCGGCGGGGCCGGTGTCCCCGGCATCCAAGCCGTCCGTCATGTCATGCGCGCGTACGGGCGCCCAGGTCGGTGACCCCGGCCGGCGGGAGGCCGGCGGCATGCTCCAGCACCTCGCAGAACGCCTGCACGTGGGGACCGAGTTCCAGGGTGGTCGCCGTCCAGGACGCGCGCAGCTCGAGCTGGTGTGCGCGCGGAGGGCCGGAGATGTCGCCGTAGCGGACGGAGGTCGTCGCGGTGACGGTGCCGCCCAGTGCGGTGACGTGGTCTTCGTGCGAGGCGAGCGCGTCGACCAGCCAGCTCCACGCCACTTCGGGCAGCAACGGGTCGACGGCTTCGGTGGAGTCGAGGTCGGCCTGGATGTAGGCCACCAGGCGCATCGTCCCATCCCACGCCTCCGCCCCGTCCGGGTCGTGCAGCAGGATGAGCCGGCCGAACGCATCGCCATCGGACCGCTCGGGCACGATGGCCGTCTCCGGGTGGCGAACTTCTGCGCCGAGCGCGTAGCTGTACGGCGCCAGGCGCTGGGGCGGACGGATCGGGCCGAGCTCGATCTCCGGCCGGACGGTGGTGGCGTTCATCGCCTCCACCGCTGCGCGGAACTGAGCCGGCTCGGCGGTGGTCATGTGGTGTGACGCTAGCCGATCCGCGCAGGTGGCAGTGAAGGCGCGCCGAAGTGTCGCCGCATGGCAGCATGGGTGCCGATGAGCATCCGTCGTGACCTGCCCGAGTCGCCGTACCTGGCCGCGGCCGCAGGCCTCAAACCGACCCGTGTCCCGGTGTGGTTCATGCGCCAGGCGGGGCGTTCGCTGCCCGAGTACCGGGCTTTGCGGGCAAAGACCACCATGATGCAGGCGTGTTTCGACGCCGAGCTGATCACCGAGATCACCCTGCAGCCGGTCCGCCGCCACGGTGTCGACGCGGCCATCTTGTTCTCCGACATCGTCGTGCCGCTGCGGGCGTCGGGCATCGACCTCGACATCGTGCCCGACGTCGGCCCGGTGATCGCCGCGCCGATCCGCACCGGCGCCGACGTCGCGGGACTGAGGCCGCTGGAACCCGAGGGCGTCGCGCCCGTCGCCGAGGCGGTGTCGCTGCTGGTGGCGGCGCTCGGTGACGTGCCGTTGATCGGCTTCGCCGGTGCTCCGTTCACCTTGGCGTCCTATCTGGTGGAGGGCGGCCCGAGCCGCAACCACGAGCGCACCAAGGCGATGATGCTCGGTGAGCCCGCCACCTGGCACGCCCTGATGAACGCGTTGGCCGACGTCACGATCGGCTTCCTGCGCGCCCAGGTGGAGGCAGGCGTCGACGCCATCCAGCTGTTCGACTCCTGGGCGGGCACGCTGTCGCTGGCCGACTACCGTACCTACGTGCTGCCGCACAGCGCGCGGGTGTTCGAGAGCCTGGCGGATGCAGACGGGGGGAGTCGTTCCGGCGTGCCGATGACGCATTTCGGGGTCGGCACCGCCGAGTTGCTCGGCGCCATGTCGGAGGCGGTGCCGACGGACACCAAGGCCGTCGTCGGTGTGGATTGGCGCACCTCGCTCACCGACGCCGCGGCCAGGGTGCGACCCGGTGTCGCGCTGCAGGGAAACCTCGACCCGGTGGTGTTGCTGGCCGGCTGGCCGGTGATCGAGCGGGCCGTGCGCGACGTCGTCGAGGACGGTCGTCGCGCCGTCGATGCGGGTGCCGCGGGCCACGTCTTCAACCTCGGGCATGGCGTGTTGCCGCCCACCGACCCCGGGCTGGTGACCGAGACGGTAGCGCTGGTGCATTCGTTGTGAGTCCCACGTATTGCATTGTGGGCGGCGGCATCTCGGGTTTGGTCGCCGCCCATCGGTTGCGCGTCGCGGCAGGTCCCGACGCGTCGATCACGGTGTTCGATCCGGCCGATCGCCTCGGTGGGGTGCTGCGCACCGAACGCATCGGGGGCCAGTCGGTGGACGTCGGTGCCGAGGCGTTCGTCGCGCGGCGACCCGAGGTGCCTGCGCTGCTGGCCGAATTGGGGCTGGCCGGCAGGCAGATCGCCACCACCGGGGTGCGGCCGCTCATCTACAGCCAGGGGCGGCTGCAGGCGATGCCGCAGGGGACGCTGCAGGGCATTCCCGCGCACGCGTCGTCGGTGGCGGGCCTCGTCGACGACGCCACGGTCGCGTGCATCGACGCCGAGCGGACGCGGCCGTTGTCGTGGCGTGCCGGCGCCGATCCCACGGTGGCGGAGTTGGTCGGCGACCGTTTCGGCGAGCAGGTGGTGGCCCGCTCGGTGGACCCACTGCTGGCCGGCGTCTATGCCGGCTCGTCGGCGACGATCGGCCTGCGCTCGGCGGTCCCCACGCTGGCGGCCGCCCTCGACCGCGGTGCACGCAGCCTCACCGATGCCGTGCGCGAGGCCGTGACCGGAATGGGGCCGCCACCGGCGGGGGGGTCGGTGTTCGGCGCCGTCGACGGCGGTTATGCCGTGCTGCTCGAGGCGCTGATGCGCCACGCCCGTGTCGACTGGGCGCAGGTGGCCGTGCAGCGCGTCGGCCACAGCGCCGGTGGGTGGGTCCTAGTCGACGACGAGGGTGCCCAGTGGCATGCCGACCGCGTGGTGCTCGCCGTGCCCGCGCCCCGGCTCCCGCAGCTGATCGAGGGCGTCGCGCCGAGGTCGGCGGCCGCCGCGCGCCGCATCCCGGTGGCGTCGTCGGCGCTGGTCCTGCTCGCACTGCCTGGCGGCACGCCGTTGCCCGAACAGTCCGGTGTGCTGGTGGCCGGCGGAGAACCGTTGCACGCCAAGGCCATGACCCTGACCTCACGCAAGTGGGGACGGCGCGGCAACGTCGAACTGGTGCGTCTGTCGTTCGGTCGGTTCGGCGACGACCTGGCCCGCAACGTGGGCGACGAGGACCTGCTGTCGTGGGCGTCGGAAGACTTGGCGACGGTGTTCGGCTTCGACTCCGAGCCCGTGGACTGCCACGTGCAGCGATGGATCGACGCGATGCCGCAGTACGGGCCGGGTCATCCCGCCCTGGTCGCCGAACTGCGCGCCGGGCTGCCGCCGACGCTGGCGGTGGCGGGCGGCTACCTCGACGGCATCGGCGTGCCTGCGTGTGTGGCGTCCGGCACGCGGGCGGCGGCGTCGCTCGTCGTGCCGACGACGTCACACTGAGCACCGGCGGGATCGTGGCACGATGAGTTCATGGCCAAGCTCGACTACGACGCGCTCAACTCGATGACCCGGTACATGATGATTTCGGTGTTCGCCGTGCAACCGGAGGCACTCGGCGAGGAACGCGCCGCGATGATCGACGAGACGGCCACCTTCCTCAAACAACAGGAGGAGGGCGGCGTCGTCGTCCGCGGCCTCTATGACGTCGCCGGTTTCCGCGCCGACGCCGACTTCATGATGTGGACGCATGCCGAGCGTGCCGAGGATCTGCAGGCGACGTACCGGGCGTTTCGACGTACCGCTCTCGGCCGGTCCTGCGATCCGGTGTGGAGCGTGGTGGCCCTGCACCGTCCCGCGGAGTTCAACAAGAGCCACCTGCCCGCGTTCGTCGCCGGCGAGGATCCCGGCGACTACGTCTGCGTGTATCCCTTCGTCCGGTCGCTGGACTGGTACCTCCTGCCCGACGACGAGCGCCGCAAGATGCTCGTCGAGCACGGCATGGCGGGCCGCGAGTACCCCGACGTCCGGGCCAACACGGTGCCTGCCTTCGCGCTGGGCGACTACGAGTGGATCCTTGCGTTCGAGGGCCCGGACCTCGGCCGCATCGTCGAGCTCATGTGGAAGCTGCGCTACACCGACGCCCGGCGCCACGTGCGCGAGGAGACGCCCTTCTTCACCGGTCCGCGGGTCGGCGTCGAGGAACTCGTCGCGCGGCTGCCGTAGCCGCCGGCGGCTGATCGCCGCCGGTCTGCTCGCTTCCCTCGGCGTGCAGGAACCGCCCGTGGGTTTCGGGCAGGACCGCCAGGCCGGCGAAGGCGACCACCATCATGGCGGAGATGACGGTGGTGGCCATCGCGATACTGCCGTCGAACCAGCCCGTCGCGATCGCTCCTGCGACCAGGGGCCCCGCGGCCGTGCACAGTCGGCCGATGCTGTTGGTGACGGCCATGGCCGACGCCCGCACCGACGGGCCGAAGAGTTCGGGGAAGTACACCGCATTGCCGGCCAGCACGCCGAACACGCCGAAACCCACCACGGGCAGCAGCCACATGTAGGCGGCGAAGGTGTCGGCGAACGGGTAGAGCACGCACACCGCGCCGAGTCCGACGACGAGGCTCATCACGTAGGTGTTCTTCCTGCCGATCTTGTCGGCGATGAAGCCCCAACTCGTATAGCCGATCGCGCCACCGATGTTCAGCATCGCGGTGCCCCATGCCACGGCGTTCACCACGGCGGCGTCGCCGAGGCCGTCGGCGGCCACGACCGCTCGGATGTTCTGGGGAGTCCAGGTGCTCACCCCCCAGAAGGCGAACAGGGCGCCGACGCAGATCACCGTGCAGGCCACCGTCGTCGTGCGCATCGGCGGGGTGAACAACTGGGTGAGGACGAAGCGGTCGGTGTCCCGTTTGGCCGAGCCGGCGGCGCGTTCCGCCTTGCGCCGGGCCCGCGTCGCCTTGACCTCGGCCATGGTCTCCGGCTCGTGCACCTTGCGCCGGATGAACAGCACCAGCAGTGCGGGGACGAGCCCGAAGGCCATGGTCCACCGCCATCCCAGATGACCGACGAAGTCGTAGACGACCGCGGCGAGCAGTGCGCCGAACGCCAGCCCGGACATCATCACGCCGCTGGCCTTGGCGCGGTGCCGGTTGCTCGACCACGCTTCCGCCACCAGCGCCGCACCGATCGGAAGTTCCACCCCGGAGCCGACGCCGGCGACGAACCGGAAGGCGAGGAACTCCGGATAGTTGACCACTACCACGGACAGCGCGGTGAACACGGAGAACAGCAGCACGCCGGTCATCAGGACGCGGACCCGCCCGACGTAGTCGGCGACGACGCCGAAGAGGATCGCTCCGAGCGCCCAGCCGCTGAGGAACACGGTCACCGCCAAGCCGCTGTGGAACGTCGAGGGACGTCCCAGCAGCTCGGTGGTCGCCGGCCCGGCCACCTGGGTGAACAGGCTGTAGTCGAATCCGTCGAGTCCCCAGCCCAGCGTGGTCGCGAGCAGGACGCTCCACTGGTAGCGGCTGATGTCGGCATGCCAGGTGGTCATGGTTGGCTCCTTCGCCAATCGTCGGCCAGGGGGGACCACCGGGGTCCGGTGGCGGGAACCATGGGGGTCAGGTGGCGGCTTCGCCGCGGCGCAGGGCGCCGACGACGAGCCGATCGACGCTGACGTCGAGGGCCTGGTCTTCGTCCAGTGACCGGAATGCCCGAAGCAGGTCCTTGATCTCGCCGTGGATGCGCGGACTGCGCCGGCGCAGCGCGTCGATCCGGGCCGCGACGTTCTTCGCAAGGACGTCGGGGCCGCTGACGACCTCGTTGATCACGCCGAGTTCCGCGGCGCGGGCGGCGGTGATCGCCTCGCCGGTGGCGGTGAGCCAGAACGCCTGCCGTTCGCCGACGAGGCGCGGCAGCCAGGCGAGCACCAACGCCGGGGCCAGGTCGATGCCGACCTCGGGGAAGGACAGCGAGGCATCCGACACGGCGACGGACACGTCGCAGGCAGCGATGATCCCGACACCGAATCCGGCGGCGTTTCCGTGTACCTCGGCGACGGTGACCAGCGGAGTGTCGCGCAGGGCGCGGTGCAGCCCGACGAGTATCCGGGTTTCCGCCCGCAGCTCGGCGGGGGTGCTGCCGGCCCGTTCCCGACCGAGGCAGAACACCTCGCCGACCGACCGCAGGCGAAGCACGTGCGCATCCGATGGGGGAGCCAGGAGCAGTTCGGTGAGTCCGGCGCAGAGATCGACGGTGAGCAGGTTGTCCGGTGGCCGGTCGATGACGACGTCGAGGACTCCCGCGGTGGGGGCGGACACTGCCAGGGCATCCACCTCAGTTCAGCCGGTCCGTGGCCACGCCGCCGTACCAGTCGACGTCGTCGGGTGCGGTGCGGATGGTGACGGCCCGGACATGGGTGAAGTCGTGGAACGATTCCCAGCCGCCCTCGCGTCCCACCCCGCTGTCGCGGACGCCGCCCCACGGCGACGAGGGGTCGAGCCGATGGTGGTCGTTGACCCACACCATGCCCGTCTCCAGCTGTGCGGCGACCCGGTGCGCCCGCGCCACGTCCCTCGTCCAGATCGACGAGCCCAGTCCGTAGTCGGAGTCGTTGGCCAGTGCGACGGCGTGTGCCTCGTCCTCGAAGGGGATGGCCACCACGACGGGACCGAAGATCTCCTCGCGCGCGATGCGCATGTCGTTGGTGACGTCGGCCAGCACGGTGGGTTCGATGAAGAATCCGCCGGGGAGGCCCGCGACGTCGGCGGCGCGACCACCGGTCACCAGTCGGGCACCCTCGCGTAGCGCGGTGTCGACGTGGCCGAGGATCCGGTCCTGGGCGCGGCGCGAGATGACGGGTCCCAGCTGGGTCGACGCCTCCGCCGGGTCGCCGACGCGGATCGACGCGGCGACTCGGGCCAGCTCGGCGACGACGTCGTCGTAGATGCCGTGCTGGATGAGCAGCCTGCTGCCGGCGATACAGGTCTGCCCCGCGCCGATGAACCCGCCGAAGGCGGCTCCGCGAGCGGCGACGTCGACCGGGGTGTCGTCGAAGATCAGCACCGGTGACTTTCCCCCCAACTCCAGCGTCGCCTTCGCGAATCGGCGCGCGGTGGCGACGGCGATGGTGCGGCCGGGCTCCGTGCCGCCGGTGAAGACGGCCTTCTTGACCAGAGGATGTTCGGTCAGCGCGGCGCCCGCGGTCGGCCCCAGCCCGGGAACGACGTTGAGCACGCCGGCGGGGATGCCGGCCTCGAGCGCGATCTGGCCGATCATCAGCGCGGTCAGCGGGGTCTGCTCGGATGGCTTGAGCACGACGGTGTTTCCGGTTGCGAGTGCGGGCGCGAGGCTCTTCGAGGCGATCATCAAGGGGTGGTTGAAAGAGGACAGGATGCCGACGACGCCCAGCGGGAACCGGCTGGTGTAGGCGTGGTAGTCGCCCCGCAGCGGCACGACGGAGCTGCGGTCGGCCAGCAGCAGTGCGGCGTTGTAGCGGTACCACTCGGCCAGCCGGGTGATCTGTGCCTTCGTCTCGGTGATGGGCCGCCCGTTGTTCATCGTCTCGAGCTCGTAGAGCTCGGCCATGTGCGCCTCGATGCCGTCGGCGAAGCGCTGCACCAGGCGGGCCCGATCGTGGATGGACATGGTGCGCCACGATCCGTGGCGGAACGCCTCGTGTGCATTGCGGACGGCGTCGTCGACGTCGGCTGCGCTGGCGCCCTCCACCTCGGCGAAGACGTCACCGGTCGCTGGATTGGTGACCGGGATCGGCGCGGCGTGTCCCGGCACGGTGCGGCCGCCGATGAGCAGTCCGGTGGGCAGTGGCGTTCGGCTGTCGCCACGGGTGCCGGGCGAAACGGTCGAGGTCATGGTGCTCCATTTTTGGTATACCGAAATACATTTTCGTACACCGTCACGCTAGACAGCTGTGATCTCGAACGCAAGGGATACGATTTTCGGTCCAAGGGATCAGACTGGGAAACCGTAGACTGACCGCACCGCGGGACGATCACAGCGAATGAGGGCACATGGCAGGGGAATCAGCCGCCGGCCGGTTGACCAGGGATCTGCGTCAACGCATGTTGAGCGGGGAGCTACCGCCGGGCACCCGGCTTTCGCAGCAGCGCCTCGCGCAGGAGTACGACGTCAGCCGCATGCCGGCGCGCGACGCCCTGCAGGCGCTCGCCAGTGAGGGCCTGATCGACGTGAGCGCCACCACCGCGGTGGTACGCCACCTGTCGGTGCCCGAACTGCAGGAACTCTACGAGCTGCGGGAGGCGGTCGAACCGTTGTTGACGCGGCTCGCGGTGCCCAACGTCGGGCGCGCCGAGTTGACCCGCATGAAGGCTCTGCTGGAACGGATGGAGGACGGTCCGCCGCCGGCGCAGTGGCTGGCGTCGAACACCGAGTTCCACGCGCTCGTCTACACCCGCGGCAACCGGCCGCGCATGATCCAGATCACCGAGCAGCTCCGCAGGCTCACCGATCGCTATCTCTACCTACACGTCGGGGTCTTCGGGGACATGGGCCACCTCCACGAGGAGCACCGCGCCATCTTCGATGCGGTGAGCCGTGGCGACGCCAACGCCGCTGCCGACCTCACCCGCGTCCACCTGGCCACCTCCCACGAGTTCATTCTCCGGTTCCTGCTGGACGGGGAGCACGGCACCTTCGAATCCGAGAAGGATTACGCCGAAACGTCTTTCGGCATCGTAGGTGCCACCGGCCTCGGCGGCTAGGTGGCAGGCACCAACGTCAGTGAGATCGAGTTGATGCAGTAGCGCTGGTCGGTCGGCGTGGGATAGCCCTCGCCCTCGAAGACGTGACCGAGATGGCTGTGGCAGTTGGCGCACAGCACCTCGACCCGGTGCATGCCGCCGGAGTCGTCGGTCCGCAGTATCACCGCGTCGGAGTCGGCCGGATCGAAGAACGATGGCCATCCGCAATGTGATTCGAACTTCTCGGTGCTGCGAAAGAGTTCCGCACCGCACGCCCGGCACTGGTAGACCCCCTCGGTCTTGGTATCGGTGTACTCACCGACGAAGGGCCGCTCGGTGCCTGCCTGGCGCAGCACGGCGAATTCCTGCGGCGACAGCTTCTTGCGCCACTCGTCGTCGGTCAGTTGGACCTTGGGGGCTGGAATCGTCATGCCTCAACGCTAGCGCGCGCCCGGTCGGTCGTCATCCACGGCGGGTCGATGCCCTCCTGGAGGCGGTTCTGCGCCTTCGCGTCGAGATAACGGAAGTACAGCACGCAGAACACCACGATCAACATCAACGACCACCCGTAGGTGATCTTCATGTACTCGAGGTAGCGACCCGTCGTCGGCCAGTGCCCCAACAGCCACCGGTCCATCGTCATGAAGCCGTAGATCGCCAGCCACGCCGGCCAGTTGCGAATCACGGAGTTGGGCAGCACCACCGACATCAGGAAGGGGAACAACATCATCGAGTAATAGCCCTGGCCCAGCGCCGTCACCAGAAACGTCGCGATGAGCAGCACGCCCGATGACGTCACCATCCAGAACAGCGGGTCGCGCGTGCGGTAGTAGCGGTAGAGCAGCCACAGGCTCGCGACCGCCAGTGCGAAGAAGCCCACGCGCAGCGACAGGATCAACCACGTCGGCAAGCCGTAGTAGATGCCGTTGCCCTGGATGGAGCTGTTGAAGTAGTCGCGGACCGAGAAGATGTAGGGCACCGTGTTGCGCAGGAAGCTCATCGGGTCGCTGACCAGCGGCCAGGCGACGGCGTTGAACACCAGTGGCACCGCGAAGGCGGGGATCAGGGGCCGCCACTGCCGGTTCAGCAGCGGCAACAGCAGTAGCGGAGCCAGCGACGGCTTGATCACCAGGGTCAGTCCGATGGCCACGCCGGCGAGCCATTCGTGGTTGACCTTGCCGTCCAGCAGCCACCGGAAGAACAGCACCTCGCACAGCAGAATGCAGCCGTTCACGTTGGTGAAGACCAGTGTGTTGGTGACGCTTTCGGTGCAGAACATCGCCAACAGCAGGGCGGGGGCGGCCACCGACGACAGCGTGAAGTTGAAGAGCCGCAGCAGGAAGTAGGCGGCGATCACGATGGCGATGGCGTTGACGGTGATGAACCAGTACCGGGAGGCGTCGATGCGGAAGAAGGCGAACGGCGACAACAGCAGGGTCCCGCCCGGCGGATACAGGTAGTGCGGGTCGACCTGGTCGAAGTGCTCGTTGTAGATGTCCAGGCCACGCCGGAAGTTCGACACCGCGCGGTAGACGGGGCCGAAGTCGTCGGTGATGTAACCGTTCGTACCCAGGACGTAGCTGCGGTGGATGACGGAGAGGATGGCCACCGGCCACAGCACCGATCGCAGGACGGTCGCGACGTTCGGGGGGGCGGTGCGGGGCCGGAATGCGCTCGTCCATGTGTCAGCTAGCGCCACCAGCGCACCGTACACCGGACGTCATGGGCGGCAGGCTAGGCGGGGCAGTACGTGTCGGTGTCGGGGATCTTGCCGGTGCCGAGGTAGGACACGACCGGCGGAATCGCGCACGTCGAGTAGATGCTGGCCCCGTGTCCGACGCCCTGCCACATGACGCGCCGGTTGGCGGCGCCGGAGTTGATGATGGTGGCGGCGACGGCGGCCACCCCCTCGTTGCCCACGATCGGGTCGCTCTGCACGCCCAGCAGCAGCACGGGAATCTTGAGGTTCTGGGGGTCCGGCGGGGTGGAGCCACTCGGCCAGGCCAGGCAGTCGACCAGGTCGAGCGCACCGACGGTGCCGAACTCGGGGTAGAGCTTGCCCCACTCGACGACCAGTTCACGGACCCGGTCGGGGGTGGGCCGGTTCAGTGCGTCGCTGCACGAGTTGACGAACTGCCCGTCGGTTCGGCGCAGCGTCTCGGCATCGCTGACCAGGGCGTTGAGGCCGGTGGTGTCACCGCTGCGGGCGGCGGCGAGAGTGGCCGCGACTGCGTTGGTCGAGCTGGTGAAGTCGCCGCGCGGGAATGCGAGCGCGGTGGAGATCGCATCCGCCAGGGTGGACACCGACACACCTCCGGGCCCGTTGCCCGCCCGTGCGCCGGCCAGTAGCGCGTCGACGGCTCCCTTCGGGTCGGGGCCGAGTGCGCAGCCCGCGGCGACGCACTGCGTGATGAACGCATTGAGGGCCGCCTGTTGGCCCTTGACCTTCTGCTCTGCCCGTGCTTCGGCGGAGATGCCAAGGGGCAGCGGCGAATCGAGCACCAGCCGGGACACCTTGTTCGGGTGCGCACCTGCATAGGCCAGTGCGACCTGCGCGCCGTTGCCGACGCCCAGCAGGGCCACGGTGGGCACGTCCCACGTGCTGCGCAGCTTTTCGATGTCCTCGGCGGCGTGCGCGTTGTCGTAGGCCGAGTCGCCGGGGGCGATGCTGTCGGTGCAGCTGGTGGTGGCCGTCTGGACGACTGCGCTGAGGTTGGCGACGGGGTCGTCACCCGACTCGAACTGCGCCTGGTCGAGCATCTCCTGACGGTCGAACAGGTCGCGGCAGTCCAGGTTGCCCGACGATCCCATGCCGCGACGGTCAACGGCGACGACCGGGTTGGTCTTCAGCACGTCCACTCCGCCGCGGGTCAACCACACGGGCAATTGCACCGTCGACGGCAGGTCGGTGCCGGTGGTCATGACGAGTGGACCCGCATTCGCCGGCGTGGCCGCCGAACGGGCCCGCACCACGCCGATGCTGATGGTGCCCGAGGCGCCGTTGATGGAGTCGAGGTCGGCGTCGTAACTGGCGCAGTCGAGCGTGACGCCGGGGACGGCGGGGATGGCCGCCTGGCCGAACACCCGCGCGGTGCAGTCGCGCCACGAAAGGTCGTGGTCGTTCTTCGGCGCCTCGATGGGACCGGGTCCCGCGGGGGCCGGTGCGGGCAGCGGTGCGCCCTGGGGCTGTGCGCCGGAGTCGGTGGCGAAGCGCGGATCGGCGGCGAGCCCCGGTGCGCACCCGGACAGGACGACAGCCGCGACGGCGGGCAGACAGAGGGCCCTGAGCAGCTGACGGTGCCGACGCATGGTGACCACATTAGCGATCACCGCGGTGTCACCCGGCCACGCTTCCGGGGCGCGCGGAAGCGATGAGGAGGCGTGACGTCTCACGCGTCCTTGACGTACCGGGTGTAGAGGTAGCCCTCGTCGTCGGTGAGCAGATGACTGCGCCGCAGCCTGGTGTGTGCTTCACCGGCGCCGGTCGCGATGCGGCGGGCCTGCCCGCCGACCAGGATCGGCGCAATGGTGATGCACAACTCGTCGAGCGAATCGTGCTCGATGAGCAGGCTGATGATCCCCGGGCCGCCCTCGGAGAGCACCCGGAGCAGTCGTCTCTTGGCGAAGGTGCGCAGCACCACCGCCAGGTCGACGCGGTCGCCGTGGTCGCCGGAGGCGTCGATCACCTCGGCCACGGCGCCGAACCGTCCGCGCGCGTCGTCCACGGCCTCGCGGCTGGTCATGATCAGCGGCGGCACTTCGGTGCGGGTGAAGATCTTGGCGTCGTGTTCGAAGTCGGCGCCATGGGTGACGACGGCGATCGGCGGCACCTCGGCCTGTCCACGGCGCTGGCGTTCCTGGCGTTGCGCCAGTGACATCTGCGCGCCCGAGTAGTTCTCGATGCGCACCGTCGATGCGCCGACCAGAACGACGTCGGCCTGCTCGCGCATCCGCGTGAAGAGCGCTCGGTCGCCGGAACCGGCCAGCCCGCCGGCCTTGCCGTCGTCGGTGGCGCCGCCGTCCAGACTGGCGATCATGTTGGCCCGGACCCAGCAGCGGTCCAGCTGCTCCGGATACGAGTAGAAGGCGGCGAGGCGGCCGTCGTCATCGGTGTCGAACGCGCTGCCGCGGGGGCCCAGCTCTGTGAGCAATGTCGCAGCTTCCGGATCGGACACGCTCACCATTGCAGCACGTCGCTACAGTTTCTTCATGTCTGGGGCCAGCGACGTCGTCCATCTGACCGATCGGCGGCCGACGGTGACCCCGGAGCGGCTGGTCGAAGCATTGGTGCCGCCGCCCACCTTCGCCGACGTCAGCTTCGACACCTACCGGCCCGACCCGGCGGAACCCTCGCAGACGGCGGCCGTGGCGTCGTGCCGAACGTTCTGCCAGGAGGCGGTTCGGCGACGAGCCGGCAAGAAGAAGCTGTTCGGCAAGCGCGAAGTCCTGCCCGGCGTTGGGGTGTACCTCGACGGCGGCTTCGGCGTCGGCAAGACGCACCTGCTGGCATCGAGTTACTACGACCTGGTCGACGCCGGCTCGGGGCCGGCGGCGTTCGCGACGTTCGGCGAGCTGACACAGTTGGCGAGCGTCTTCGGCTTCGTCGAGTGCATCGAGTTGCTCGCCGAGTACGTGGTGGTCTGCATCGACGAGTTCGAACTCGACGATCCGGGGAACACGACGCTGATCTCACGACTGTTGTCGGCGCTGGTGGAGCGCGGCGTGTCGATCGCGGCGACGTCGAATACGTTGCCCGAACAGCTGGGCGAGGGCCGGTTCGCCGCGCAGGACTTCCTTCGCGAGATCAACACGCTGGCGAACATCTTCACCACCGTGCGCATCGAAGGTCCCGACTACCGGCACCGCGACCTGCCGCCTGCTCCGGTGCCGCCGTCCGACGACGAGGTTCGCGCGGCGGCCGCGACGGTGCCCGGCGCGACGCTCGACGACTTCGACGCGCTGTGCGCGCATTTGGCGACCATGCATCCGTCGCGGTATCAGGCGCTGATCGAGGGCGTCACCGAGGTGTTCATCACGGGGGTGCATCCGCTCGACGATCAGAGCGTGGCGCTGCGGTTGGTATCGCTGACCGACCGCCTGTACGACGCGGGAGTGCCGGTGGTCGCCTCGGGCACCAAGCTGGACACCGTCTTCGGCGAGGAGATGCTGGCGGGCGGGTTCCGCAAGAAGTACCTGAGGGCCACGTCGCGCCTTCTTGCCCTGACGGCCGCGGGAGGACGTCCTTAGCGCACCGGGTCGACGGGTCGCACCAGCACGTAGTCGTTCTCGATGTCGCGGCCGATCCGGAAGGTCTTGGTGCCGGCCCTGTGGAATCCGTGCTTGGCGTAGAACCGTTGCGCCCGTTCGTTCGCTTGATTCACTCCGAGCCACACGCAGGCAACCCCGAGCGCGTGGGCGGCGTCGAGGGCGGCGGTCATGAGGGCAGCCGCGATGCCGGCGCCGTGGTCGTCGGGGAGCACGTACATCTTGGACAGTTCGACGGCCGGGCGCAGCGTCACCGCGCGCTGCACGTCGGCGTCGTCGGTGACACCGTGAATCAGCATGGCGTAGCCCGACATTCGGCCTTCGTTGCGCGCCGTCAGAACCGTTCGGTTGGCGTCGCCGAGATACTCGCGAAAGCGTTCCGCCGTCAGGTTCTCGGCGATGAACGCGGCCACGTCGTCGGCTCCGCTCGACGGCGGGCAGGCCAGTGGGAAGGTGCGCGCGGCGACGTCGGCGAGTTCGGCCAGGTCCGCGTCGGCGGCGGAGGTGATCTGGATGGGCACGAGGGTCAGTTGAGATTCCACTGGGCCAGGTGTGTGCCCGTGACCTTGTCGAGCAGGATCACATTGGTGACCAGATCGCGATAGACGTCCCACCAGACGCCGCCGGTGACCGTCGACCCGGGTGGGGCGTTCTGCAACTGGGCGCGCAGGTCGTCGGGAGCGTCGGTGTTGCGGGGTTTGTAGGCGTCGGCGATCGGCGTGACGCCGTTGAAGTCGAAGAACAACGACGTGATGTACGGGTTGGGGGCCTTGATGACGTGAACCACCACGTTGGCCCGGTAGACCTGGTAGCGCGGACCCAGCGGTGGACGGCCGAAGCCGGGGGGCACGTCGACGAGGTCCACGCTCGTGACGGCGACGTCGGCCACCACGTTCATGTAGTCGACCCGCAAGACGTCGCCGAGCCTGCCGATCGGTGTCGCCGCGGCCGCCCGGGGAGCGGGCGCGGCGAGAATCCCGGACAGCACCGCGATCGCAGCAATCATCAGCACGGTCCAGCGACGCATGCCTCGCATGATCGCACACCCAGGGATCGCCGAGGGTTGGATCGCGTTCAGGACGCCCAGGGACCCATGCCGCCGACCTTCTCGATCTTGATCCGCGTCAGCAAACCCGCCGGGGCATTCGCGGGCGGGAAGTGTTCGCTCGAGCCGAGCATTGCCTCGGCCAGTTCGGTGAGCAGTTCCGGTGCACCACCTTCGACGATCCGGGCGGTGCCGGTGATCGACAGGTACGGGGTCTGCTGCCCGGGCTGCGCGGGTCCGAGGATGGTGACCGCGACGCGCCCGTCCCGGCGGATGTTGCGGGTCTTCCTGTACTCGCTCAAGTGCGCACTGACGATTTCGTCGCCGTCGGGGCTGGATTGCAATGCGACCCAGACCACCGATACCTGGGGACTGCCATCGGGATTGATGGTGACGAGGGTGGCATCGGCGCCGGAGCCGATGAGGGCACGTGCGGAATCGTCGAGGTTCATGGCCCTTTCTACCGCATGGGCACAGGTTTCATTCCAGATCAGCCGTCGGTGAGGGAGCGGAGCGCTTCGGTGATGTCGATTTCGACGCCCTGTTTGTCGACGCCCAGTGCATGCAGCGGTCCGTCGGGGGTCTCCGTTTCGAGCAGCGCAAGCAGGATGTGCTCGGTGCCGACGTAGTTGTGTCCCAAGCGAAGTGCCTCGCGAAACGTCAGCTCGAGCACCTTCTTGGCGGCGCCGTTGAAGGGAATGAGCGCCGGCACCACGTGGACTTTAGGTGGCAGCGTCACGACGGCGGTGACCGCCTCGGCGTCGATGCCGTGCCCGGCGAGCAACCGGACGGCCAACGATGCCGGGTCGACGAACAATCCGAGCAGAAGGTGCGCGGGGGTGATCTCATCGTTGCCTGCCGCATGCGCCCTGTTCTGGGACTCGACGACCACGTTGCGTGCCCGTGGCGTGAATCGGCTGAACCCGTCGTTCGCGTCGAATGGATTGGTCGCCGACTTGGGGACGAAGCGCTTCTGCGCGGCTTGCTTGGTGACGCCCATGCACTTGCCGATGTCGGTCCACGAGCCGCCGGAGCGGCGGGCCTGGTCGACGAAGTGACCGATGAGGTGGTCGGCGAGTTCGCCGAGTGCCTCCCCGGTGAGCACGGCGTCCTGGAGTCGTTCGAGCGGGTCGTCGTGCAGGTTCTTGATCGCATCGATGAGGTCGTCGAGGCGGACCGGATGGGTGATGGTGATGGGCTGGCTCATGCGTCAACCGTAGGTTGACGACCGGGGATCGTCAACCCGAAGTTGACGCTAGGCGGGCGTGATCTCAGGGCGGGGTGGTTTGACCCGACGCCGCCGCCCGGGCGTTGAGTTGCGCCATGTAGGCCTGCAGTTGCAATCCGAGAAGCGCCGGCGACGTCGTCGGTGGCAGCGGCGCGTTCGTCAGCGCCCACGGCTGGCAGCCGTTGGTCTTGAAGGACTTGTCCGTCGGGTCGATCTGCACCGTCTCCGGCTTCTTCGTGAGGGCGTTGTCGATGGTGGCGCCATCCGGATTACTCGACCGCTTCCAGTAACACGTGCCGCCGTCCACGGGGCCGGCGGTGCTGTAGACGCCCGGCACGATGTCGACGCCCACGGCGTACGTGCCGTCGGCGTCGATGGTGGTCTTGGCTGCTCCGGCCGGTACCGGCACCGCGGCGGCGGGATCGGTCGTCGACGAGGCGGTGCCGGTCGAATCGGTCGCCATCGGGCCTGGTGCCGGGCCGGTGGCGATGGGGCCGGGTGCCGGACCGGTCGGACCCGGTACCGGAGCGGACACCGTCGGGCCGGGCGCGGTCGTGTCTGGCGTGGCCGGGTCGGCTGCCGCGACGCCCGACAGAGCGGCCGCAACGGTGACGGCGGCCATCACCACCGGCATCGCCGTCATCGCCGTCCGCTTCGCCCGCATGCAAACAGCTTAGCCGTCCTCGCAAGTTCGTCGAGGGTCTTCGACCGCACGATCCGCGGGCACGCGCGCACGCGTCGATGCCGGCGCACGAAAGCGGCCCGCCATCCGTGCGGATGACGGGCCGGTGTCGTGCCGGGCGCCGTTCGTTACTTGAAAGCGTCCTTGACCTTTTCGCCGGCGTCCTTGAGGTTCGCCTTGGTCTGGTCGAGCTTGCCCTCGTTCTCCGTGCTCTTGTCGCCGGATACCTTGCCCGTGGCTTCCTTGGCCTGGCCGCCGAGATCGTCGATCTTGTTCTTGGCCTTGTCTACAGCACTCATGGTCGCTCACTTCCTTGCTCGTTTGTCCGGCACCTTCGTCGACCGGACCCGTGTGGGGTATGCCCACTGCGCGTCCATTCCGAAACCCGGTGAGGCCCTCCTCACAGGAAGGTGGGCGCACCGGAACCCGTGGGACGCTGTCAGGCCCGGACCGCCAACGCGTCACCGTGATGGCGCACGACCGACCCCGCGGCGACGACGCCCGCGTACTCGACGACACCCGCCAGGAGCACCGGCCACGCTGCACCGGCGGCGATCATCATCGGCAGGGAGGCATGGGGCGGGACGGATCGATCGCGTCGGCACCTCATGGCGAAGGCCACGCTCGCAGTCGTCAGCAGCCAGCCGGTCAGGTAACCGTAGAGAAGCACTTCGAGCATAGGAGCCCCCTCGCGTGTCAACGTCACGAGTAGACGTTTTTCCCGCCGACCAAACACCGTCGTGAACATCCCTTCGGCGATCCGCTCGGCGTCGCTCCATCGGCATCGACGAGGGACGAAGCTCAACCGGGGGCAGGAGCGAAGCGACCGGGGAAGCCATTCCGTTCAAGGGCAATCCACGAAACGACTGCGGTCTGTTCGTTTCCTCCGCGTTTGGCTCACCAGATGCGCGGAAAGGCGGAGATGGGCCCCGCTGCTTGTCGACGCGAGATGACGATGGGCTGGCCCAGCGATGCCCCGCCCGAAGAGGCGCGTTCAACAGTGTGCGCGCTGGCGGGGCATCGTCTTGCGTTGGCCTGGCTAGGCGTCCGTCTTGGACTGACTGTCGAGTTGGCGAGCGGCGACCTGGGCAATCCGTTGGTGCGCGGTCAGGAGCAGTTGGTCGGACGCCGTGCGCTGCACGCCGGTTTGGTTGGCCGACAACTCGGAGAGTTCCTTCACGATCTGTTCTGCGATCAGCCGAAGCTTGACGTTGTGCTGCTGGGACTGCCAGCGCAACAACCCGAACGCCTGTTCGGCGTCGATGCCGTAAATGAACATCAACATGCCCTTGGCTTGTTCGATGACGGCGCGTCGCTCGGTGATCGCGTTGACGCCATCGGAAACCCGCTGATCGTAGTCGGCTGAGGAGCCAGCATCGGCCGGATCCGTCATCGGTCACCACCACCTCTTTCGTGGACAACTCGTTCCGTTGCCTCAGGTGGAGCGGTAACCGTCACACGCTGCGCTTACCTCTGCCGGGGTCCGGGGCAACCTTGCTTACCCGGTATTCGGCGCCCGGAATCGCCCGGATGGCCGCCTCCACGAACGTTTACGTCCCCGCCCGGGCGCTCGGATATCGCCGGTGCAGTGCCTCGATGAGCCGGTGGGCTTCGCCGAGTTCCTGGCGCAGGCCCGCGACCTGGCGGCGGTCGATCATGGAGCCGCGCGCCGACGTGCGGCGATGGCGACGTTCGGCCTTGTCGAGCTTCTGCCGGATCGCCGTGACCTGATGGGACAGTTCTCGCAACAACTGTCGCGCCTGCGCCACACCGACTTCATCGGTCATGTCCGAATCGTCTCATTGTTGGTTAATCGGCGCCGCCTTGGCCCCGCAGTCGTCAGTGCGGCCGATCCGGGATGGCGCCCATTGGCGATTCACACATCGCACTACACAGACGACTATTCGACTCGACTAGTCCTTGCGGTTTCGAGCCATTCAAGGGCCTTCATGGCAAGGACGCTGGCGACGGCAATGCCGACAATGGCCACCGCACCGATCAACAGGTGCATGGTGGGCATTTCATGGTAGTTCCGGGCACGAGATTGCGGCGACCGGCAGTGAGACCATCGGCACCTTGACCAACGCCGACACTCTCACCCTCGGGATCTACCGCAGCGCCACCCGTAGGGATGGCCCCGACTTGGTCGACTGATCCGGCCGGCTGGTCGATGTGGCTTGCCGCCGTCAGCACCGCAGGCACCAACGACTGGTGGAACGCGTTGTTCGACTCCCACGGTATCGTGCGAGTGCCTGCCGATGTCGTCGTGATGTCTCCATGCCGTTATCGCCGCGGGTCCGTGGCTCACCAACACGATCCAGCTCGCCTCGCCGCTGAACACCATTCAGGGGGCTGGCAGTTCACCGCAGCGGTGCGCATGAAGATCCTGACTGGCCAATTCGACATCGACAGTGATGCCTGGATGGTCGCGCTCGTTTCGTCGAGTCCGAACATCGGTCCATCGTCGGCGGGCCGGCGCCGACATCGAACACCGCGCGGTTCCCGGTTCCCTATGCGGTAACCGGGAACGCGTCACCCAGAAGAGTGTTGCAGGTGGTTAAACCGCCGAGCCGGGACGAACGGGTTCCGTCCTCAATGAATCGACACGCTCATGCAACGTCAGTAGCAGGTTGTCGCACACCGACCGCACGCCCGTCAGTTCGTCACCCGCAGCCATCCCACCGACGTCTGCTATGAGCTGTGCTGCGAGCATAACGAGCTTGACGTTGGTCGTCTGAGAGCGCCACTTGAGCACCTCGAATGCCTTGTCTGCGTCGTTGCCGTAGATGAACATCAACACGCCTTTGGCCCGTTCAATGACTGCCCGGTTGCACATGATCTCGGCCAATTGTCCGGGTGTCATGTGCGCGAGGGCTGCGCTAGCGACTACATCGTGTTCGGGAACGCCTTGGTATCCATCGTTGTGTTCTGCCGCGCCATCCACTTTCAGTGGTAATCGCGCGTTAGACGTCGCTTTGCTCATCTCTAGCTCCCCCACCCCGGAAAACCATCGCGCAAGAACCTGTGCCGGGACGTGCGCGTCGACTCAATGTACGTCACTCGCTTGGGGTTGCAACACGTGCCGAATTTATCCACGCCAGCCGACCCGGCTGGCGCCCCGCGCCCCGGGCAGCCCGCCATGCGCTGCTCGGCGACATCGCGGAAACATTCCGTCGCTGTTGTCCGCAACCGTGCGTGCACGGTCTTCTGCTTGCACACCTCGCACCTCATCGCGAGGGTCATGCGCCAACCGTCGGGGTGGTTCGGCGGAACGTGTCGCTCATGGGTGCGGAGAAGACGGGTGTTGGGCGGGATGCGCCCGGAGGTGGGTGTCATGCGTGCAATGTCCTCCGAGGGTGTGACACTCGAGAGCCATTGCACGTTTGTTGCACGCGGTCTGATTCGCAGAGCTAGGTAACCGCTCTGCTGCACAAACCTTGGTGCGCGATACTGGGATTGAACCAGTGACCTCTTCCGTGTCAGGGAAGCGCTCTCCCGCTGAGCTAATCGCGCCAGGGTCCTTCTCGGAGGTGGAGACGGGAATCGAACCCGTGTGCACGGCTTTGCAGGCCGTTGCCTCACCACTCGGCCACTCCACCGCTGGGGTTGATGCCTCTGCACCATCGAGCGGATGACGGGATTCGAACCCGCGACCCTCACCTTGGCAAGGTGATGCGCTACCAACTGCGCTACATCCGCGTGCCTCGGCCGAGTTCGTCGGCCGTTGCGAAGGACGACGATAGTGCACGCGAGTAGGCGCGCACAAATCCCTCGACCGCCACGGTTGGCATGAGTGCAAAGGGCTCTCGCCGTACCCGACAACCGAGCGGTCGTCGTCCTTTGCTCGTTGCGCCCGGACGGTTCCGGGTTCACCGGGACGGGCCGTCGGGACGGTCGGACGGGTGGTGCCGTCGTCGCGTCGACGGTTCGCGGCAGTGGCGCCCGCACCACCCCCGAGAGCCCCCTTGACGGTCGTCGGTCGCCGGTCGAGTTCCGGACGGCCCGCGCCAGCGTGATAATCTTCGTCCTCGTTCGTCCGATGCATCCGGTCTCGTAGCTCAGTGGGAGAGCGTCCGCCTCACACGCGGAAGGTCGCTGGTTCGATACCAGCCGGGACCACCGGTAAGGGCCGGTTCAGCAGCTGATACCCCGTCGTCCTAAACGGCCTGATGAGACGGCGGGCCGGCCGTGGCCAATCCCGCGAGAAGCGCCCGGCGGCTGGCGCGCACGTGCTCGCGCATGACGCGTTCGGCGCTGTCGCCGTCCTTGGCGACGATCAGGTCGAGAACGTGGTGGTGCTCGCGGTCGGACTGCAGCGGGCGACCAGGTTGGCTCAGCGAGGTGTTCACCAGCCGCGCGTACGCCAACTGGTTCATCAGCATGCGATAGTGGGCTTCCAACTTGCTGTTGTCGGCTCCGGCGATGAGCAGGTCGTGGAACTCCTCGACCAGCTCGGCGTATCGGGTCTTGTCGTCTGCGGCCACGGCCAGGTCGGCTTGGCGCAGGTTCTCCTCGAGCCGATCGATCTCGGGCACCCGGCCCCGCTGCGCGAGCAGTCGCGCTGCGGCGCCCTCGAGCAGCTCCTTCATCTCGAACAGTTCGGTGATCTCGCGCCGGGACGGCGTGGTGACGAAAGTGCCGACCTTGGGCCGGATTTCGACGAGCCCCTCGGTTTGGAGTTGCTTGAACGTCTCGCGCACGGGTGTCCGGCTGACACCGAACTCGTCGGCGATGGCGGTCTCGGAGATGTTGACCCCGGGGCTGATCTCACCGGCGATGATCCGTCGACGGACCTCGCTGATCAAGCGTCCCTGGATCGAACCATTGCCCGAACCGTTCTTGGCGTTCACCGCGATCCCCTCACGCGTTTTCGCTGTCATCCCAGCGCGGCAAGGGTACCGCCGTCGAAGAACTTGCCGGCGCTGTAGATCATCGGGTCGCGCTCGGCGACCTCTGCGTGCAGCACCCGGCACATGAACACGGTGTGGGTGCTGGCTCGCAGCCGCTCCCGAATTTCCGCCTCCATGGTCGCGGCGCTGCGGGCGATCAGCGGGCTGCCGAACGGCCCCTCGGTCCAGTCGAGGCCGGCGAACTTGTCGTCGGACTTCGTGGCGAACCGTCCGACCACGTCGAGTTGGTCGGTGGACAGGATGTGGATGGCCAGATGTCGTGCGACGAACAGGCAGTCGTGCGTCGAGGAGGTGTGTTGCACGGCCACCATGACGGTCGGTGGCTCCAGCGAGATGCTCGAGAACGCGTTCACCGCGAGGCCGCGTGGCTTGCCGTCGTCGATGGCGGTCACCACCGTCACGCCGGTGATGAACTGGCGGTTGACGAGTTTCATCACGTCCAGCGTGGGTGCTGCACAGGTGGGTGTCATGGCGAGGTCCTCTGATCGGTGGTTCAGTTGTCCTGGCCCACGGAGATGATCCCCAGGGCCGAGAGGAGGCTGCGGGGGTCCCAGGTGACGTGTTCCTCCACGATGCGGTCGTTCTCGAACCGTGCGAACGTCGCACCGCTGACCGTCACCTCACGCCTGGTCGCGGGAACCCCGAGGAACGAGTGCCGGTGGTTGCCGGTGCTGTGCCAGCGCACGGCGGCGTGGTCGCCGTCGACGACGATCTCGTCGATGGTGGTCACCAGGTCGGGGAACGCCGACCTGGTGGCCGTGATCGACGCCTTGAACCCGGCGAGGTCCTGGTCGTCGCCCGCGCTTCCGATGCGGCGGTATCCCGGACTGAGCAGAGCGTCGAGCGCGTCGACCTCGCCACGGTCCCACGCGGCGTCCCACGCGTGAACGATGCGTTCGCGAAGGGCATTCGAGTTGGTCATGGGTCGTCCTCTCCAGAGTGTTCAGTTGGTGTGGGTGACGGCGGGCGCCGGCGCGACCGGTGGGACCGGTGGGACCGCCAATTCGGTTGCGGCGTCGGCCTTCTTGCGGTGCCACAGCGGAGGCAACCGGTAGGTGGCCAGGTAGACCACCGCGGCGACGCCGAAGCCTACGAAGTAGGAGAGGTCGCCCCATTCGGGGTGGGCCTGGGCGACCGGGCCGACGAAGAAGGACAGGTTCCAGAACAGCGCCGAGGCGAAGGCACCGACCAGCCATGCGACGAAGCCCCACTCGAGGACACGGCTGGAGTCGTAGAGCTCGGCGATGCGGTCCCGGTTGTGCCGGTGGCCGAAGACGTAGTCCAGCAGCAGAACCGCGCCGAAGGGCGCGATCAAATAGGCACCGACGAAGAGGAAGGTCTTGAACTTCGCCTCGAAGCCCTCGTCGGCCCAGAGGCTGATCAGGTACGCGGCTGCGCAGATGATGATGACCGCCGTGCGCCGGCTGACGGGGATGCGCAGCGTCTGCACCGAGATGGCTCCGCCGTACACGTTGAGGAAGTTCTGCGAGAACGACGAGATGAGCACGACGAGCAACGCAATGGCGTGGAACGGACCCGTGAGCCGGAAAAGGGCATCGATCGGGCTTTCGCCGGTGGCGGCCGAACTCCCGAGGAGGGCGCCGGCGATGCCCAGCCACGACAGCGACAGGAAGTTGCCTGCGAAGGTCCACACGCCCGTGGCCCGATTCACCTTGTCGTCATCGGGAAGGTACCGCGAATAGTCCGACGCGAACGGCCACCAGGCGATGAGGAAGGACAGGAAGAACCCGGCGAAGGTGATCCAACCGCCGGCGTCGCCGATCCAGTACGTGGCACTCGGGTTGGTCCCGAAGCCGCCCTCCCAGCCGCGTGAGACGGACACGATCGTGATCATCAGGAAGCCGAAGAACAACACCACGGCCAGGATTCGCTCGAGGTAGTGGATCATGTTGTAGCCGAAGATGGCGACGACCAGTTGGATGGACACCAGTGCCAACGCGCCCAGCCAGAAGGGAATGGCGGGAATCAGCGCCTCCAGCGCCTGCGCGCCGAGGATGACGGTGACGGCGGCCCAACCGATTCCGGCGAACACGTTCACGTATGCGACGGGAACGAAATTGCCGAAGAACCCCAACGGTCCGCGCGCCTGAATTTGTTGCGCGACGCCGAGGCGACCGCCCATCCGCGAGAGCACGCCCATCACCACGGATCCGACGAAGGAGCCCGCCACGATGGCGGTGACCGACGCGGTGAGCGACAGGCCGTAGCTGACCGCGAGGAAGCCGAGCACCATGATCGGGAAGTTCATGCCTGCGGCGAACCAGATGAAGAACTGCGAGACCGCCTTGCCGTGGCGCTCGGAGTCGGGGATGGCATCGACACCGTACGGCTCGACCGCGGCGATCTTGTCGCGGTACCGAAGGTCGGGGGCGGCCTCGCCTGCCGAGGTGGGGGAGAGATTCGGGCTCATCGGATTCCTTGGATCAATGGGAGTCGGAGTGCGTGAGCGGTGATCCGCTGTTGCATGCATCAGAATGTAAGCGCGCTCACAGAGGATGTCAACACTCGTCGGCCATCACAGCGGGCCCGTGACCCCCGCCCCAGTCGCCCCAGCAGGTAATGTCGCCATAAAATCCCCGGTGAGCTCGGCACAACGGTCGACACTCCCAAGGGGAAGATGGCTGCACCCAGCGTGGTGCTTGACCATGCCGGACGACGAGGCTATCGTTTGATGCATGCAACAGAACGGCCACCACGGTGCTGTCGAAGACGCCATCGGCCTTCGCAAACTGGTCACCTACCGCGAGTCGGTGATCACGGAGGCCGGCGCCACTCCGGTCCAACCGGCCCAGCAGGCGAGCGTCGCCGCGGTGTTGCGCAACCCCTGGGCGGGCACCGGCCCGACGCATGACCTGTTCGACCGTGCGTCGCACGTCGCCCCCGTGCTGGCTCGGTTGTTGACCGACCGACTGATCGCCGTCCTCGGCGGCGCCCACGTCGTGCAGGCCTTCGGCAAGGCCGCCATCGTGGGGAGCAACGGCGAGATCGAGCACGGGGGTGCGCTGATCCACACTCCGTTCTTCGGCAACCTGATGCGGGAGTTCCTCGAAGGCGACTCGATCATCTGCTTCGCGGACACCCGCGCCGAGGCAGGGGAGACCTTGGTCGTGCCGTTGTGGCACAAGACGAAGGCCGCGACCCGCGATTACTACCAGACCGTGAGCACCCGCGTGCCCGACGCTCCGCGCGCCGACGAGATCGTCATCGTCGCCGCCGGGTCGACCGGGCCACGCCCGCATCCCCGCATCGGGGACCGCGCCACCGACCCCGCCATCACCCTCGAGAATCTGGAGAGCGTCCTGTCATGAAAGTCCGCAAGATCGTCACCATCGTCGAAGAGATCCGCACGGAAGGCGGCCGCGAGGTCTACCCGCCGGCCCGCGTGGCTGTCGTCGCCGCAGTGATCGAAAACCCCTGGGCGGGAGCTGGATTCGTGGAGGATCTCAATCCCGGCATCGACGCGACCGCCTCCGACCTCGGGGCCTTGCTGGCCCCACAGGTGATGGATGCCCTGCAGGGCGAGGCCGAGGCGTACGGCAAGGCCGCCATCGTCGGACTCGACGGCGAGATCGAGCACGGCTCCGGCCTCATCCACACGCTCAAGTTCGGCGACCACTTCCGCAAGGCCGCCAACGCCACCACGCTGCTCCCGGCATGCGAGAAGCGTGGGCCGGCCGGGGTCCTCTTCGACATCCCGCTCAAGCACGTCACCGACGCGACGATCCGGTCGCACCACCAGACGGTGGAGGTGCGCATCGCCGACGCGCCACACGCCGACGAGATCGTGGTGGCCCTTGCCGCCGCCGCGCAGGGCCGTCCCCAGCAGCGGCTGGCCCCGCTGTCGACCGAGCAGTAGCGGCGACGCCGATGAGCACGCCGACATTGGTCTTCCTGCACGGGGTGGGTCTCGACCACACCGTGTGGGAACCGGTGACCGAACTCCTCGCCGGGCGCGCGAAGGTGGTCACGCCGGATTTGCCGGGGCATGGCACCCGCGCGCGCCGCCGGTGCCGACGTCACGCTGGCCGACCTGGCGGACGGGGTGCTCGACGACGTCGAGCCCGGCGCACACCTGGTGGGCTTCTCCCTCGGGGCGCTGGTCGCCCAGCACCTTGCGATCCATCGACCGGGTCTGGTCGCCTCGCTGACATCGGTCAGCTCGGTCTGCCGTCGGACTCCGCAGGAGCGGTCCGCCGTGTTCGACCGGTTGCAGGCGGCCGAATCCGACTTCGACGCCGGCATCGCGGCATCCCTTCGCCGCTGGTATGACGGGACGGACGTCGATGCCCAGCGGGTGCGACGCACCAGAGCGGTCCTGGAGGCGAACGACCCGAAGAGCTTCGTCAACTGCTATCGAGTGTTCGCCACCGCGGATGCGGAGATCGCCGATCGGCTCGGTGACATCGACGTCCCCTCGCTCGCCGTCACCGGCGAGTCCGATCCGGGGTCCAGCCCCGAGATGACGCGGCGCCTGGCCGCTGCCATCCCACACTGCGAAGCGGTCATCGTCCCCGGCGCCCGCCACATGCTCCCCGTCGAGCGCCCACGGGAGCTCGTCGGCGCCCTGTCCACCTTCATCGGAAGATACGCTCATGCCTGACCGAAAGACGTTGCACCACTTCATCGATGGCAAGCCCGCCGAGCCGGACTCGGGAGTCTACTTCGAGAGCACCAACCCGGCGACCCGCGAGGTGATCTACGAGGCCGCCCGCGGCAATGCGGCCGACGTCGACGCGGCAGTGCGCTCGGCGCGCTCGGCGTTCGAGGACCCGCGTTGGCGTGACCTGAGCCAGACCAAGCGCGGCCACCTGCTGCGCAGGCTCGGCGACCTGGTCGCGGAGAACGCCGAGGAGCTCGCCAGGTCCGAGTCCCTCGACAACGGAAAGCTGTTGCGCGAGATGCGCGGTCAGCTGGCCACCCTGCCGGAGTACTACTACTACTATGCCGGCCTGGCCGACAAGGTCAACGGCGACGTCATCCCCACCTCCGACCGACGCGTGCTGAACTACACCACGCGCGAACCGCTCGGCGTGGTCGGTGCGATCACCCCGTGGAACTCGCCGCTGACACTGACGACCAGCAAGTTGGCCCCCGCCCTGTGCGCGGGAAATACGGTCGTCGTCAAGCCCTCCGAGCACACCTCGGCCACCGTCCTGCGGCTCGCCGAACTGGTGATCGAAGCCGGCTTCCCGCCCGGTGCGGTCAACGTGGTCACCGGCTTCGGCGCCGACGCCGGACAGGCACTCGTCGATCACCCGGCGTTGGCCAAGATCTCCTTCACCGGCTCCACGGCCACGGGGTCACGCATCGCATCCGCGGCGGCCGGCAGGTTCATCGGAGTCACCCTCGAACTCGGCGGCAAGTCGCCCAACATCGTGTTCGAGGACGCCAACGTCGCCAACGCTGCCACCGGTGTGGTGGCGGGCATCTTCGCCGCCGCCGGCCAGACCTGCATCGCGGGCAGCCGGGTGTTCGCCCATCGATCCGTGTACGACGAGCTACTGGAACGCGTCGCCGACCGCGCCCGCAGCATCCGCATCGGTGATCCCCTCGAGGACGCCACCGAACTGGGCCCACTGGCCTTCGCCGACCAGCGCGACAAGGTCGCCTCCTACGTCGACCTCGGACGTTCCGAGGGTGCGCGTGTGCTCACCGGCGGGCGTCCCACCGACGCCGGGCTCGGCGGATACTTTTACGAGCCGACCGTCCTCGTCGACGTGACCAACGACATGCGGGTCGTGCGTGAGGAGATCTTCGGCCCCGTCGCGGCGGTCATGCCGTTCGACACCGAGGACGAGGTGGTCGCGCTGGCCAACGACACCGAATACGGCCTGGCCGCCGGCGTGTGGACGTCGAATCTTGCTCGCGCCCACCGGGTCAGCGGTCGACTCGACGCAGGGACGGTGTGGGTGAACACCTACCGCGCGATGTCCCCGATGTCACCTCGCCAAGGCTTCAAGAGCAGCGGTGTCGGCGTCGAGCACGGCACCGAGACGATTCGCGAGTACACCCGACTGAAGAGCATCTGGATCAACACCGACGAAGGCCCGGTACCCGATCCCTTCGTGATGAGGAGCTGACATGCCCAACGTCGAGATCGTCATCGGCGCGGGCCGTTCCCCGGAGCAGATTCGCAACGTGATGCACGAAGTCCACGAAGCCGTATTGCGCACCGTGGACACCGCGCCGGAGAACATCCGCGTCATCGTCCGGGAAGTACCCCGAAACCATTGGGCGACGGGTGATCTGACGTTGTCCGAGTTGGATGCCAGAGGAAACAGCAGTACGGAGGAGCCGTCATGAGATTCTCGTTGTTCGTGCACATGGAGCGCTGGGACGACACCGTCAGCCACCGCCAGCTGTTCGAGAACCTCACCGAGCTGACCCAGATGGCCGAGGCCGGTGGCTTCAGCACGGTGTGGATCGGCGAGCACCACGGCATGGAGTACACGATTTCACCCAGCCCGATGCCGCTGCTGGCCTACCTCGCAGGAAAGACCTCCACCATCCGACTCGGTGCGGGCACCATCATCGCGCCGTTCTGGAATCCGATTCGCGCCGCCGGCGAATGCGCTCTGCTCGACGTCATCAGCGACGGACGGATGGAAGTCGGTCTGGCGCGGGGCGCCTACCAATTCGAGTTCGACCGCATGGCAGGCGGTCTGCCCGCCACCGACGGCGGAAGGCATCTGCGCGAGCTCGTACCAGCGGTGCGCAAACTCTGGCAAGGCGACTACGCGCACGACGGCGAGATCTGGCAGTTCCCCACCTCGACCAGCGTCCCCAAACCCCTCCAACAGCCGATGCCGCCGATGTGGGTCGCTGCCCGCGACCCTGATTCGCACGACTTCGCCGTCCGGTCCGGATGCAACGTCATGGTCACCCCGCTGATGAAGGGCGACGACGAGGTCGTCGACCTCAAGGGCAAGTTCGACACCGCCGTCGCCAATCATCCCGAGGTGGCACGGCCCCAGATCATGGTGCTGCGCCATACCCACGTTCACTCGGCCGACGATCCGGACGGTTGGCGTCCGGCCGCCGCGGCGATCTCGAAGTTCTACCGGACCTTCGACGCCTGGTTCGGGAACAAGACGACGCCCGTCGACGGCTTCCTCGCGCCCAGCCCCGAATCCAAGTTCGCGGGACGACCGGAATTCGAGCTCGAGTCCCTGCACCGCACGGCGATGATCGGTACGCCGGACGAGGTCATCGCCCGCCTGAAGTACTACCAGGAACTCGGCGTCGACGAATTCAGCTTCTGGTGCGACAACAGCCTGCCGCACGACGAGAAGCGAAAGTCCCTCGAGCTCTTCATCAAGGAAGTCGCGCCCAGCTTTCAGTGATCGATTGCGAACGGAGATCGACGTGTTCGACGACCAGGAGCAACGTGCCGGCGAGCCGTTTCTCGTCGCGATCGACATGCAAGAAATCTTCAGCCGACCGGACAGTGGGTGGTTCACACCGCGCTACGCCGACGCGGCCAGCGGCATCTGCGAGTTGTTGCCGCTGTTCGAGGACCGGACGGTCTTCACGCGGTTCGTCGCACCGCGCGACCCGAACGGCGCGTGGGCCGAATACTACCGGCGGTGGCCGTTCGCGCTACTGCCCGACGAGGACCCGCTGTATGCACTGACACCGGAATTCAGCGGCTTTCGCCGGGCGGCGATCACCATGGCGACGTTCGGCAAGTGGGGTCCGGAGCTGACGGCTGCGATGCGCGGAAGTCGCGAGATGCTGTTGACGGGCGTGTCGACCGATTGCTGTGTGCTGTCGACGGCATTGGCGGCGGCAGACTGCGGTGTACACGTGCGTGTCGTCGCCGATGCATGTGCCGGAGTGAGCGAGCGAGACCACCAGCGGGCACTCGACGTCATGGCGTTGTTCGGTCCGCTCGTCGAGATCACCACGATCGATCAGGTGCGCCGTGACACCACGTGAGACATCCACATCCGCCGTCGATCATCGAGGAGTAACCATGTCGCAGCCAGTCCGGCACCAGGATGCCGTCCGTCGAGCACCCGTTCGGTGGTCCGGACCGGTCGAGGCATTGCACGTGTTCCTGAACCATCAGACCTCGCACTCCTGCGTTTCCGGGCTCAGCGTGTACCAGCTACCGGAGTGCTTTCACCGGGTCCGCGCCGACGATCTGCGCGACGCTCAACGTCAATCGGTGGCGCTGCGCACGCATGCGGGCAATTCTGGGTGCACGGTCTTCGTCGACGTCGAGGCTATCGTCGACCACGACGTCCGCAAGGCGATCGACGAGGCTGACCGGAATCCGAGGACACCCGCCGGCGAAGGCGCACTACGGTACGTCGGCACACCGCGGGGGCTCGCGGGGTTCATCGACGATCTTCGTCGTCTCGGCATCGCCGACGGCGTCACACTGCTGCCCACGCGCTTCGCCGATGACCCAGCCGATTCGATCAACGACGTGCTGCACGCACTCGTGGCCTGAGTCCAGGCGGCGACGGCCGCGCGCTCACACCCTGGCGATCGCCGCGGGCGGAGCCACGAAGCCATCGCGGATGAAGCGCGTGAAGTAGTTGCCGAGCACGTGCTCGTCGATCGGGGAGCATTCGATCGCCGTGCCCTCCAGGCCGGCCAGCGTGTTCCGACAATCGAACTGCGGCAACGACGTCAACTTGCTCGACACCTCGCCCATCATGCTCAGCGAGAACAGCGGCACCAGCGAGGACACGACGTCCCCGCGCGAGGTGCTGCGACCGAGCAGCTCGGACACCCACGAGTCGTAGGGCACCTGCCGGAGCGGATAGCCGAGGTCGCGCATCCAGTCCGCTATCGAGCCGAGCTGCACCCGCCGGTGGTTGGCGATGTGAAACGTCTTGCCGATCGCGTCACGGCGGCCCGAGAGATGCACGATCGCCTTGCTGATGTAGTCGACGGGTGTCATGTCGGTTTCGTCCTGAGCGAACTCGGGGGCGCCCTCCAGCTCGATCCACGACTTGAGCATGCGCGACATGACGTCGCCGGTATTCCAGGCCCCGGTCTCACTGTGTCCGGTGATCAGCCCCGGCCGGTAGATGCAGATCGGCAGGCCGCGCGATCGTGCCTCGGTCATCAGCTTGTCCGCGACCCACTTGCTCTGGAGGTAGCCGCCGTGCAGCGAGCCGTCGTGGTCCAGGGTGTCGTCCTCCCGGATGACGGTGACCTCGCCGGACGAATCGAAGAGCGGAAAGACACCGAGGCTCGACACGTAGTGCACCGGCTTGATCCTGACGCGCGTGGCGAGACGCAGAATCTCCTCGGTGCCGAGCACGTTCGTCGCCTTGAGCCGCTCGTAGGGAAAGATCCAGTTCACGAACGCGCCACTGTGATAGATGACGTCGATGGTCGCCGCCAGCTCGGCGCTGGTCGCCGCCGACACGCCGAGCCCCGGCTCGCCGAGATCGCCCGGCACCGGCACGATGCGGGCCCCGAGGTCGTCGTGCCACAGCGAGTAGGACTGCAGCGTCTGGCGCAGACGCACCCGCCCCGCCTCGACGCTCTCGGCGCGCACGAGACAGTGCACGTCGGCGGCGGTGCGATCCAATAGCTCGCGCAGGAGGAATGCGCCAAGGAAGCCGGTGGCGCCCGTCAGGAGAACGTGACGTGGCGGACCGGTGGGCTCCGCCGACTGCGTTCCCGCCGCGATGGTCGGGTCGAGCCTGACTTCGTCGGCCAGCGCCCGCACGTTCACCGCGAGCCGGTCACCGTTGAACGGATCGTTGCCCACCTTCGGCCGCAACGACGTCGACTCGGCTCCGCCGCCGATGCCGATGGTCTGCAGCAGCGACTCGACGGCATCGTCGGAGAGCTCGTCCGACTTCGAGATCGCAGACACCGCAACGGGTTCCGGCAGCTGAGTCATCAGCCGGGCACCGAGGTGGGCGAGGCTCGGTCCTTGCAGCAGCGCGGTCACCGGCAGCGTGAGCCCGAGGTCGCCTTCGACGCGGTTCTTCAGTTCCACCGCCATCAGTGAATCGATTCCCAGCTGGGTGAGCGGCCGTTGCACGTCGACCTTCGAGGGCGAGCAGCGCAGCACGTGGGCGGTCTGCTCGATCAGGAACGCCTCGATCAGTGGCTGCCGCTGCGCGGCGGAGGCCGCGCCGAGCTTCTCCCCGGTGAGCCCGTCGTTCGAGCGCGGTGCCGGTCGCGGCCCCGCATCGTGGGTGACCTCTTCGGCGAGCGTCGAGAGGATGGGCGGCGACATCAGGCTGAGCAGGCGCCTCCAGTCGACGGCGATCGCCATGGCCTGCGGCGCGTCGGACTGCAACGCTCGCTCGAGCAGTTGCATGCCTCGTGCGGGTGAGAACGCCACGATGCCCTGCTGCATCAGCCGTTTGGTGATCTCCGGCCGTGCCGCGACGCCGACCTCCGCCCAGAGGCCCCAGTTGATCGCGAGCCCTACCCGGCCCTGGGCGCGTCGGTGATGGGCCAGCGCATCGAGGAAGGCGTTGGCCGCCACGTAGTTGCCCTGCCCGGCGGACGCGAGCACGGCCGCCACCGACGAGAACATGACGAAGAAGTCGAGCGTCGCGTCGAGCGTCGCGGTGTGCAGATTCCAGGCGCCGTCGGCCTTCGGGCCGAGGACCGTCTGGAACCGCTCCGGTTGCAATTGCAGCAGGATCCCGTCGTCGAGCACGGCGGCGAGGTGCATGATCCCGCGCAGCGGCGGCATCCCAGCGCCGATGTCACCGATCACGCGGGCGACGTCGACGTCGCTGCCGACGTCGGCCTTGGCCACCACGACGGAGGCGCCGCGCGCCTGCATCGCGGCCAGCGCCTCGGCCGCCGCCGTCGACGTCGCGCCGCTCCTGCCCATCAGCACGAGGTTGCGCGCGCCGCGCTCGACCATCCATTCCGCGAGCACCAGGCCAAGGCCACCGAGACCGCCGGTCACGAGGTATGTGGCGTCCTCGCGGAACGTGACCGGCTGCGGCGATGACGGCGCCACGAGGAACTCCGGCTCGTCGAGTGTGACGACCACCTTGCCGATGTGTTTGGCCTGCGCCATGAAGCGGAACGCCTCCTCGGCTTCGGAGAGCGGAAAGCTCTGCCGCCGAAGGGGAGTGAAGCGGCCGCCGCGGAAGTGGTCGAGCACCTCCGTCAGCATTTCGCCGCAGAACGCCGTGCGGGACACGAACATGTGGGCCAGGTTCACCGAGGAGAAGGACAGGCTCTTGTGGAACTCGCGAAGGCCCAGCGGGTTGTTCTGCAGGATGTCGACCATGCCGATCTCGAGGAACCGTCCACCGGCCCGCAGCGTCGCGAGGCTGCGCGGGATGAACTCCCCGGCAAGGGAGTTCAGCACCACGTCGACGCCTTCCCCGCCGGTGATCCGCATCACCTCGTCGGCGAACTCCAGCGAACGCGAGTCCATCACGTGCTCGACGCCCTGCTGCTCGAGGAACGCACGCTTCTCCGGCGTTCCTGCCGTGGCGAAGATCTCGGCACCGACGTGTTGCGCGATCTGCAGCGCCGCCTGGCCGACCCCGCCTGCCGCGGCGTGAATCAAGACCCGCTCGCCCCTGCTCAGCCTGCCGAGATGATGCAGGGCGTAGTAGGCGGTCATGAACGTCAGCGGGATCGTGACCGCGTCTTCGAAGGTGAGGTGCGCCGGCTTGCCCGCGACCAGCGTCGCGTCGGTCGTCACGTACGAGCCGAGGCACGACGGCGCCAGGGCGACGACGTCGTCGCCCACCCGCAGGTGCTCGACGCCCGGGCCGGTGCGGACCACGGTTCCCGCGCACTCCCATCCGAGGTCGAGTGACTGCTCGAGCACCGGCGGGATGACACCCATCGCGACGAGGACGTCGCGGAAGTTGAGACCCGCCGCGCGGACCTGGATCTCGACCTGCCCCCGCCCGGGCTGCACGCGTACTGTGCTGCGCAGCGTCAGATTCTCCAGGATGCCCGCCGTCGCGATCTCGAGGCGGAACGGCTCGTCGGCCGTGACCAGTCGGCGCTTCTCGTCCACGGTCTCGGCCGAGCGGCGCACGACGCGAGGCACCCAGCGCTCGCCGCCGCGCAGGGCCACCTGGTCTTCCTCATCGCCGGCACGCACCTCGTCGCGCAATGCCTTGATCTCGACACCCTCGCCGGACGTGCCGAGATCCACGCGCGTGCAACGCAATTCCGGATGCTCGGTGCCGATGACGCCGGCCAGGCCCCACAGCGGAGCGTGTGCAATCGACGCCGGCTCGGGCGAATCGCCGACCGGCTGGGTACCGGTGGTGACGACCCACAACCGCGGTGCCCGCCCGCTGCTCGCATCGGCCAGCGCGTGCACCAGATGTAGTGCCGAGTCGCACCCGCGCCGGCGCGCCTTCTGCACGGTGGCGAGAGTGGCGCCGTCCGGCGACCAGCGTTCCGCTGCCCACAGATGGACGATGCCATCGCAAGCGGTTCCGTCCTCGGCGATCTGGGTGAGCAGCCGGCGATAGTCCTCCGGCCGCGCCGGGTTGATCCGGTACCGAGCCGCCGTCACCCTCTCGTACGCGTCGCCGGCGACGACGACGACGCACTCGTCACCTGCGGCCTCGAGACGCCGGCACAGCGCCGTTCCGACTTCGTCATCCGAGAGCAGCAGCCATCGCCGCGGGCCGGGCTCGGCGTCGACCACCGGCCGGCGTGCCTTGCGTTGCCACTGGGTCTGGTAGATCCAGTCGCTCAGCTGCTGCTCCGAGACGGCTGCCGCATCGTGTCCGACCCGCTGCAGCGTGAACCCGAGCGCCTCGAGCACCACGTGTCCCTCGGCATCGATCACCCGGACGTCGCCTTCGATGGCGCCCGACTGCGGGTCGGCGCCCTGGCGCAGGACGGCGTGGCTCCACAGCTCGGCGCCGGGACGCGCGTGCCCGCGCAGCGTGTCCAGGCCCACCGGGAGGAAGACACTGCCCTCGGATTGACCGGCATCTCCGTGCGGCAGCGTGGCGGCCAGCGCCTGGAACGCAGCGTCGAGATACGCCGGATGGAACTGATAGGCGCGTGCGTCGTTCTCCACCGCCGTCGTCGGACGCAGCTGACCGATCGCCTCACCGTCGCGCCGCCAGAGCTGCGCGAGGCCTTGGAAACTGGTGCCGTACTCCAGACCACTCTGGTGAGTCTCGCGGTAGAACGCCGGCGCCGAGACGATCGCCGGACAGCGCCCGCGAATCTCCTCGACCGTGTCGCCGGCGGGCGTGGTGATGCTCCCGTCGGTGGCGATCGCGACGGTGCCGGTCGCGTGCAGTGTCATCGTCGAGGGATCCTCCGCCTCGCCCGCCTGCACCGTGAAGAACTTCAGCACCGCCTCGCCGGGCGTCACCAGCGAAAGCACGAGCTGAATCGTCGTCGGCTCGTCCTCGGCGAGGAAGAGCGCCTTCTGGAACTGCAGGTGCCGCAGCGTGTGACGGCCGGCGCCGAAGACCTCCGTCGCCGCGGCCAGCGCCATTTCGCAGAAGCCCGCGGCCGGCATCACCGTCGCCCCCTGCACGCGGTGATCGCCCAGGTACGGAAACGCACGGGCACTCAGCTCGGTCTCCCAGAAGTGCGTGCCCTGATCCGCCGCCGAACGGAGGTACCTGGCGAGCAGCGGATGTCCGCCCTTGCGGGCCGGCGGTGCCGCCGGCGCCCGACCGCTGTCCTGGACCCAGAATCGTTCGCGCTGCCAGGCGTAGGCCGGCAGCGGCACCACGTGTCCACCCGTCGGATGCAGGCGGGCCCAGTCGGTCGGGACGCCGGCGGCGTACAACGCGCCGAACGCCTCCAGCAGGACGCTGCGGTCGTCTTCGTCGCGTCGCATCGACGTCAGCACGAGGCCGGGGCGCCCGCTTTCGCGCAGACACTCCGACATCGCCATCGTCAACGTCGGGTGCGCGCTCAGCTCGAGCAGGACGTCGCAGCCGTCGGCGGTGAGCGCGTCGATCGCCTGTGCGAAGGCCACCGGGTGCCGCAGGTTGCCGACCCAATAGCCGGCGTCGCATTCCGCTCCGTCGATCACCCTGGCCCGCTGGGACGTCGACATCATCGCGACCGAGCCCGGGCGCGCATCGATCGTGCCGAGCGACTCCAACAGCTCATCTCGTAGCGGGTCCATCTGGGGGCTGTGCGAGGCGTAGTCGACGCTGACGAATTGGAAGAAGACGTCGCGGCGCTCGGCCAGCCGTGCTAGCTCGGCCAATGCGTCCGCTTCGCCGGAGAGCACGGTCGTCGTCGGGCCATTGCACGCGGCCACCGCCACCCGGTCGGCATGACCGTCGAGGAATGCCTCGGTCGCCTCGAGCGGCAGGTTCACGACCGCCATCCGCCCGTGCCCGGACGCACGTCGCCCGACGATCTGGCTGCGGCGGCAGATGATGCGGGCCGCGTCGTCGAGGCCGATGATGCCCGCGACGCAGGCCGCCGCGACTTCACCCATGCTGTGTCCGACGACCGCGTCCGGCTCGACGCCCCACGCCCGCCATTGCCCGGCCAAGGCGATCTGCACGGCGAAGAGCACCGGCTGCACGACGTCGATCTCCTCGAGGCGCGAGGTCGCCGCATCGGCGTGAATCTCGTCGAGCAGCGACCACTCGGCGTACCGGCTCAATGCGTGCGCGCAGCTCTCGAGGGTCGTGCGGAACGCCGGCTCCTGATCCATCAGGCGGCGCGCCATGCCGAGCCACTGCGACCCCTGGCCGGGGAACACGAACGCGATCTTCGGTTTCGTGTCCGGCAGCCTGCGCCCGGCGGCGACCCCGCGCCTGGCTTCGCCGGCCAGATGGGCGTCGAGCTGCTCACCGATCTCCGACAGTGAGCGCCCAACCACCGAGAGGCGATGATCGTGATGCGTCCGGCGCACGCCGGCGGTGTAGCAGATGTCGGCCAGCTGGCCGCGGCCGTCGCGCGCCATGTCGCGATGTGCGCGCGCCATCGCCTCGAGCGCCTCGGCGCTGTGCGCCGAGATGGGCAGTAGCTGCGCTACGTCGGCGGTGGGCGTGTTCGGGCGATGACCGATCGTCGACTCGAACAGGTCGGTGACGACGACGTGCGAGTTCGTGCCGGAGATGCCGAACGAGCTGACCCCGGCGACTGCCGGCGTCGCCTCGGCAGGCCACGGCGTCAGGGCACGCTGCACGGTGAGCGGCAGTTCGTTCCAGGGGATGGCCGGGTTCGGCTGGTCGAAGTGCAGGCTCGCGGGGATCGCGCGATGCTTGAGCGCCAGTGCGACCTTGATGAGCCCGGCAATGCCTGCCGCGCCCTCGGCGTGACCGATGTTGGTCTTCACCGACCCGATCCGGCAGGGTCGATCCGCCGGCCGGTCGGTGTCGAGCACGGTGCCGAGCGCCATCGCCTCGATCGGATCGCCGACGCTGGTGCCGGTGCCGTGTGCCTCGACGTACTGGACCTGACCGGGGGAGATGCCGCTGTTCCGGTAGGCCTCGCGCAGCACGGCTTCCTGCCCGGCGCGGCTCGGCGTCATCAGTAGACCGCCGCTGCGGCCGTCGTTGTTCACGGCGCTGCCACGGATCACGGCATAGATCGGGTCGTGGTCGGCCAGGGCGTCGGCGAGGCGCTTCAACACCACGATGCCTACCCCGTCGCTGCGCACGAAGCCGTCGCCTCGGGCGTCGAACGCCTTGCACCGGCCGTCGCGTGCCAGCATCTGCGCCGCAGCGAACCCGACGCTCGGATCGGGTTGCAGCACCAGATTGGCGCCGCCGGCGAGCGCGAGCGTGGACTCGCCGCTCCGCAGGCTCTGGCAGGCCAGGTGTACCGCCACCAGCGACGTCGAACAGGCGGTGTCGACGACCACGCTCGGTCCCTCGAACCCGAGCGCATGCGACAACCGACCGGACAGCAGGCTTCGCGCGTTGCCTGCGGCGAAGTAGATGTCGATCAGCGACAAATCGCTGACGGCGTTGAAGTAGTCGGTGGTGCACATGCCGGCGAACACGCCGACCCGCTGGCCGAGTAGCTGTTCGGGAACCTGTCCGGCGTCCTCGAGTGCTTCCCACGCGACCTCGAGCAGCAGGCGGTGCTGTGGATCCATCCCGGCCGCCTCGCGCGGGGAAATCCCGAAGAAGTACGGATCGAAATGATCGATCTGATCGAGGAATCCGCCCCATCGGCTGTAGATCTTGCCGGGAGTACCGGGACGCGCATCGTAGAAGGCGTCGACGTCGAACCGATCCGCCGGAATCTCCTTGATGGCGTCGCCGCCACGGGTCAGCAGACCCCAAAATGCTTCCGGCCCGACGGCGTCGGGGAAGCGACAGCCGATACCGGTGATGGCGATCGGAGTGTGCGACATGACGTTCTCCCACTGATCATTGTTGTGACATTTGGTGCGCTCGTGATCGGCAGCGCGTCGACGCCGATCAGCGGGCGGTCACACGCGTTCGACGGTGTCTTTCCACGCTGACAGCCATCCGGTGAACCGGCCGCTGTCCCGCTCGCCGTGGTGCCATGCCGCGTGCACGACGCCATCGCTCGCCACCAGCAGCACCACGTCGAGACCCTTGGAGCGACGCAGCGTGTCGATGGCCTGGGCCGGGGTCTGAGCGATGGGGCCTGCGACGTTGAAGGACGTATTGACCGACATCTCCACGCCGACGCGACGCCCGAGCGCCTTCAGGTACGCGTAGGCCAGCGGATCGTCGTCGTGGCGGACGATCTGGATCCGGCCGGTGCCGTCAGCGTGGATCACCGCCGGAATCGTCTCGCGGGCATGCGGTTTCGCGTGCGCGGTGAGGACCATGTAGTTGTAGGCGTTGTAATCGGCGTCGGATGCGCCCGGATGCAACTCGAAGTACTCCTGCGCTGCCTCCAGCGTCGCCATCGGCGCCAGCGGGCGGATCGCCTCGCGGAACTTGACGCGTTCGTTGAGCCGCTCACGCGTCCCGGGATCGCAGGGGTTGGCGAAGATCGAGCGGTGGCCGAGCGCGCGTGGTCCGGTCTCGGCCGGGCCCTGGTACAGCGCGATGACGGCGTTCTGCGCCACCATGAACGCCATCACGTCGGCGACGGCATCGCGGCCCTCCGGCGTCGAGGTGTCGCCGATCCGACGCGAGGCAACGTCGTCGGCCTGCAGCGCCGCCGCGATGTCATCGGGGGATGGCGCGGTGCCGCAGTAGAACGCGTGCGTCATCGCGGCGCCGCGCGGCGCACCGGCGAGATGGGCGAACAGCCAGGCGGCGCCGATGGTGACGCCCGGGTCACCGGGAGTTGGCGGCACCCACAGATGCAGGCGGGCGTAGCGCTGCTGAGCCTCCACGAACCACGCCTCGTCGAAGTGTTCGAGCAGCCGCATGTTGCCGACGGCGTTGAGCGCCACGCCGCCGGTCAGCACCAGCCGGCTCGCGCCGGTCACCCGCAGCAGGTGATCGACGACGTGGATCAGGGCGTCCTCGAACACCAATTGCGTCGCGGCCGCCTTGTCGAGGCGATCCTTGGTGTCGGGCCGATGGTCGATGTCCTCGACGCGCAACATCGCATCGGGATTCCAGAGCTGCTCGGCCGTCAGGGGCTCGCCGAGGATCTCGATGAGCGGGGCCTTGTACGGATTGTCCAGCGCTTGGCAGTACCAGTTGGCCATCGCGCGGTTGAGCTTGATCTCGCCGCCGTCGCCGAAGTGCAGGACCTCTCTGAGTGCCCGGTAGTACGGGTTGGTGCCGCGATCCCCGTCGCCCCAGGCCGCGGCACCCATGTAGCGCCCCTCGCTGGACAGAATGTTCCAGCCGCCCTGGGTCGCCGAGATGACGCCGTAGAAGGCGCCGAGTGAGTCCGATACGCTTGCGTTGCAATACAATTGACGCATCACGCCATGCTCGGCGACGTACAGCGACACCGATCCCCGGTCGCCGGTGCCGTCGAGCACCGCGATCGCGACCGGCTCCTCGTCGTCGGTGAAGGGCGAGGCCGCGAACGAGAACCACGCGTGATTGTGATGGTGCGGCATGCTGATCAGCGGCACCGGTTCTGCCAATCCCAACTGCTCGCCGAGGATTCTCGGTGTGCGCCACATCTGCACCAAGCGGCGCTTGTGGATGCCGGCGAAGTTCGAGACGCCGAGCAACTTGAAGCTGGCGGGCGCTTCTTCGACGACGGTACGCGTCAACGTGGCGAAGAACGTCGGATAATCCCAGGTCGTCACGAACGCGTCGATGTCACCCACGTCGCGACCCATGCTGCGCAGCGTGGCAACCATCGCGTCGATCGATTGGCGCGGATATTCGGTGGAGTGTTTGTTTCCAGAAAAGCGTTCTTCTTCATTGTTGACGATGATCCGCGGACCGTTCGCCTGCGTCACCTCGATGAGCGCGACGCCGGTGTTGTGGGTACCTGGCGCGGCAAGGCCGACGAGATAGACCGTCGCACCGCGGTTCAGTTCGTCGTGGATCGATGCGATCCGCTGCCTGGTGAAGTCCGAGTCGAGCTCGTGGAAGCCCATGCGTGCCATCAATCGGGTGGCTACCCGGCGTACGACGTGAAAACTTGCAGTGCCGAGTCGCGGATGGCGGGCACCAATTCGGATGTTCGGCCGAGTCAATTCTGACGCCAGGGGAAATTCGAGTACAGCAATCTCATTGGATCGATCATAACCGTTGGCTGGCAGCAACCCTTTGGTGCAGCTAATGCCGTTCGGCATTTCGCCGAAGGAATTCGAGACAAGTCACGAAAAGGTCATTTCACGCTCACGACCGGCGCCTGGCGCCTGGCCAACGCGTCGTCGGGCCCCTGGCAGCCTTCTTGGAACGCGCCGCGACACGCACCGTCGACCCGGGAACTGCGAGGCGAACGAATTCTGGCTGCCGCGTCGGCCAAGGCACAGGCCGGGGCGATCGACGTCGCGATGTCGCGCGCCACCTGATCATCCATTACTCCCGCGGCCATGTCGCCGAACATCCGACGTTGTGCGACGTCCTCACGACGTTCGGCGCCGGCCTGTCGCACGACGGTCCGGTGATCTGAGCGCTGCTGGCGTCCTCGGGCGCCCACTATGCATGGGATGACGTCCGGTTCGAGGCGGCGACCCTTCGACACCTCGAGTCGGCCTGAACCGAGGCACTCTCAGCGACATCCCCATTGCGCGGAGTTCCCGCGATCACCAGCGGGCCACTGCACCCACGAGCCGAAGGCAGCGGGCGACACCACCCGTGGAGGCGCCGGCCAGGTCGACGACCGGCAGCCCAGGGCCGCAGGAGATGGCCGTGGCGCGACTGGCACGGGACGGATTGTCCATCGCCGAGATCGGGGCAGGCTGTTCATCAGTGGGCGGACCCGCCAGTATCACCTGAGCACGGTGTTCACCAAGCTGGAGATCAGTTCCCGCAACCAACTCGACCGCGCGTTGCCATCGCCCCCATTAGGTGTTTCGGCGTTGATGCCGGATCAAGAGGTCGGCCAGGACCGCCGCTTCGCTGATGTCCGGCACCTTGGTCGCGGTGAGCAGCGTCAGTGTTGACTGCGCTGCCAGTTCTTCGAGATGTCTCACCGCGGCCGCCGCCGCGGGCTTTCGTAGTTCGTCGAGGTATCGGCGGGTGAACTCCGGAAACAATTCGGGTTCGTGGTGATACCAGATGCGTAGCTCCGCGGATGGGGCGATCTCCTTGCACCATTCGTCGATCTCCGCCCGCACCTTCGACACCCCGCGAGGCCAGAGTCGATCGACGAGCACCCGCTTTCCGTCGTCCGGACGGGGTACGTCGTAGATGCGGCGCACCTGGATGCGTGCGGTCTCGGTTGCGTCGACATCCATTGCCTCGGGCACGGATCGATCGTAGAACCGCGCTGCCGGACGATGCGACGTCCCGCTGCCGCAGCCGGCCGTGCTGACGACGAGACCGGCTGGTTGCACTGTCCGGTGGCGGATCCGCACCACGCCGCACGGAGCCGACGATGTACGTGACACCTAGGCGGATGACCCACGAGCACATCGTCGGTCCACAGCACCAACGGCAGCGCGTCGGTGGATCAGCGCGTGGTGCCGGCCATCCTGGGTGAGGACGGCGCATTGGCACCGCGAGGCCGAATGGGACTGCATGCGCGCCGGCAGTGCGCGGATCGCCGCCATCGAACCGCAGGGTCGCAACTTCATCGACGACGTCGGCCGCGGAGTTGGCCAAGAACTTCGCCACCGCCTGGGTGGCTACGTCATTCAACTCGCAATGGTCGACGGGCTCCGGGTGTTGGCCGACGCCGCCGCGACCGACGGTACCCTGGTGGCCGGCCTTGGCGCCGATCAGATCGTCGGTCGTGGACGGGGGGTGGGATTGCGGATGCGGCAATGGGAGCCGACGGGTTCGGCGGGACCGGGCGATGACTGCGGCATCGAGGCGCGCGACGTCTTCCTCCCCGACGATGCCCATCGGCGCGACATGCGCGACGAACTCCGGGGACTGACCGAGCAGGGACGGTTCACGCTTCGGGTGGCGAAGACCCATCCCGCCGCGGAAGCCGCGTACGCGCACCGCGATCGGGAAGCCGGCGGCGTCCGTGGGCGCCTCGTCCTGACCTTCGACGCCTCGTGACGACGCTTCTACCGGATACCGCGCTCGTGCGCGAAGCCGTCGCGCACGTGCAGGCCCTGCTGCATCCGCAGATCTACCACCACAGCATCCGCACACATCTTCTCGGCATGCGGTCGGCACGACGCGACGGGGTCACCGATCTGGACGCCGAATCACTGTGTCTGGCGGCTCTCTTCCACGACTCGGGGACGGCCGAGACGTACGACGGCCCGGCCCGGTTCGAGGTCGAGGGCGCCGACGCCGCGGCGAACTTCCTGCGCGCGCGTGGATGGAGCGCCGAAGCGATCGACCCCATCTGGGAGGCGATCGCCCTGCACACCACCCCCGGCATCCCCGAACGTCGCGGACCCATCGCCCACTACCTGCGTCGTGGCGTCCAGCTGGAGTTCGGGTCGGCAGGGCTTCGGGCGGCCTACGCCGACGAGGTGGCCGACGCCGAAAGGCGGTATCCGCGGGCAGGTCTGGAAGAGGTTCTGCAGAACGCGGTCGTCGAACAGGCTCTCGCCCAACCGCAGAAAGCCCTCGCGCCGTCCTGGGCTGCCGACTTGGTCCGGTGCCACGTGCCCGGCGCCGGCGGAGTCAATCCGGCGTTCTGAGCGCCCGCTATTCGTCCTCGCCGGGGGTCACGACCATCGGGACGTGTAGGACGCGCAGGATCCTCGCGGCGGTGGAGCCGATGAAGAGCCGGCGCGGGGGCGCGAGCCGGCTGGAGCCGAGCATCAGCAGATCGCCGTCCTCCCACTCGAGCCCTTCCACGGCGGCTTCGACCGTGGCGCCGTCGGCGACGACCGCGGTGACGTCGGAACCCTCGGGAAGGGCCGCCTTCGCCGAGTCGAGTATCGCGTGTGCGTGTTCGCGGGCCGACTCGACGCCCTGCTCGCCGTGCTTGTCCAGGGCGACGAGCGACACCAGCCGCAGCGGCGCCCCCGTCGCCCTGCTCGCCCGGAGCGCGGTGTCGAGCAGTCGCGCCGCGCCGCGCCGATCGCCGATGGCGCAGGTGACGGTACGGACGCGAGCCACGTCGGAGTGGCGGGTGCCTCGCGGCGCCACCGCCACCGGAACGGGTGCCGAGTGCAGCAGGTCGTCGACGAACGAGCCGAGTGCCAGGCTGCCGGCCAGTCCACCACCCGACCCGCCGACGACGATGGCCTCGGCCCCGAGCCGGCCCGCCTCCTCGCTGAGCGCGCCCGCGACGGACTCGTCGACGAGCACCCCGCCTCGGGCCGTGACGTCGTCGGGCACCTGGCCCATGGCCTCGTCGAGCCACTCGGAGCCCCGTTCGGCGAGCGCCTCGTGGAACCTGTCGGACGTCACCCGCGGGGTGGTCGGGTCGTCCGGACTGACGACCAGCCGCAGTTCCAGTTCGGCGCCGAGCGTTCTGGCCAGCCGAACGCCGAGCGAAAGGGCGTCCGCGCCACCGGATGTCGCCAGATAACCGACGACAAGTTTCATCGGGCTTCACCCGCCTTGCCGCGCCCGTGGTCGATGTGGGGGATCGGCGTGCCCTCCTCGGCGAGGGTCTCCTCCTCGATCTTCATCGTCATCGGCTTGCGCAGCCCCCGGGTGATGTAGATCAGCAGCACGAGGCCGACGGCGAACCAGATCGCGCCGTAGACGAGGGCGTCGAAGTGCAGGTTGAGCCACAGCACCGCCGTCAGGCACATGCCGATCACGGGCAGCACGACGTTGGTGAGGATCTCCGCGGGCGTCCGCCGCTTCTTCAGACGCACGGCGTAGTACAGGAGCACCGTCAGATTGACGACGGTGAACGCGATGAGCGCGCCGAAGTTGATCAGCGACGAGACGAACTCCAGCGTGAAGTTGACCGCCAGCAGCGACACCACGCCGACGATGAGCACGGCATGGATCGGCGTCAGAAATCTCGGATGGATGTAGGACAGGTAACGCGGGATCCGGCCCGTGCCGTTGCGACCCATCACGTAGATCATCCGGGAGACGCTGGCGTGCGAGGACAGGCTCGATGCGAACATGGCCGCCAGAGCGGCCGAGACGAACAGGATCTTGAAGAATTCGCCGCCCACCTTCAGCGCGAGTTCCGGGAGCGTGTCGTCAGTGACCTCGAAGCCGTCCAGAGTGGGGAAGGCCGCCTGGCTGAACCACGCCCCGAGGAGGAAGATGGCGCCGCCGATCAGCAGCGCCAGGACGATCGCCTTCGGGACGGTGTCCGGCGTCTTGGCTTCTTCGCTGTACATCGTGATCGCGTCGAACCCGATGAACGAGAAGCACACCACGGTGGCGCCGGCGATGACCGCCTGCATGTCGACGCCCGCGTGGTACAGCGGTTCGAGGGTGAAGGCGGTGCCCTGGCCGATGCCGCGCGTCAGCGAGATGTACGCCAGGACGACGAACACGCCGATGAGCACCGTCTGGAACACGACGAGAACCCCGTTGACGTTCGACGTGCCCTTGATGCTCCAGGCGTTGAGCGCGGTGACGATCGCGACGTAGACGACGACGAATATCCACGACGGGGCCTCGGGGAAGAACGATTCGAAGTAGATCCGGCCGATGACGGCGTTGACCATCGGCAGCAGCAGATAGTCGAGCAGCGAGGACCACCCGACGAGGAAGCCGACGTTGGGGTGGATCACCTCGGAGGCGTAGGTGTAGGCAGAGCCGGCCGAGGGGTAGACGCGCGTCATCCGGCCGTAGCTGATCGCGGTGAACACCATGGCCACCAACGCGAAGAGGTAGGCGAGGGGGACCACGCCGTTGGTCTCTTCGGAGACGATGCCGAACGTGTCGAAGACGGTCATCGGGGTCATGTAGCCGAGGCCGAGCCCGACGATCGCCCACAGCCCGAGCGAACGGGTGAGATGTGGTTTGCTGGATGTAGAGGTCTGTTGCACGCCAGTGCCCTTCAGCCGTCCGGACGATCAGGCTATCCGGCAGGCGACCGCCGCCGTGGCGGATTCGCGACCGGTGCCGCGAGCGTCGGCGCATCGGTTCCCGACAGGACGTCGAAACTGCTGTTCGTCGTCGCCATGAACTTCACCGTCACCGCGGCCTGAATCGGACGCCTGGGCCGGCCGCGCTCAGTCGAGGTCGGCGAGGGCCCGTCGGGCGGCGTCGAGTTCGGCCTCGAGAACGGCGACCCTGGCGGCCTGCTGCGCGCGCGCCTCTTCGATGACCTCGTCGATGGGGGCGGAGAGATCCTCGTGCAATTCCTTCGCGGCCCGGGAGACGGCGGCGGCCGCGACCGCGAGGTTGCGGGCCAGGTATGAGCTGCCCTGCTTGAGTTCCGCGCGCCACTCACCGTCGGCGGTCCCGGTGACGGTGAGGATCAGCTCGAGGGTCTTGCCCCGCTTGCCGGACGCCTTCTTGACCGGGGCGTTGTCGGGCCTCGTCGGGGCCGGAGCGTCACTCGGCGGCGACGGCGTCGTCGCGGGCGCGGTGCTCTCGACGGAGCGGATCACGACGTCGGCTGTGTCGGACGCGGTGGACGGTGCTTCTGCCGTCAGAGTGTCTACGGTCATCGTTGCGGCGGTCTCCTCGGGAATGCCCGCAGTGGGCGTGGCTGGCGCCCTTGATTAGAACACACGTTCGACATGATGCCAAGTCCGACTGTCGGGCAACGGTTTACGCCCAATCGCACGCGCTCGCGGCTACCGGGCTCCGAGCAGGATGTCGGTGACTTGGGCGGCGCAACCCCAACTGACGGTGATGCCCGACCCGCCGTGGCCGTAGTTGTGCACGATCCGGGCGCCCGCCCCGGCGCGGCAGTCCTCCTCGACGCGCACCGTGGGACGGCCGGGTCGCAAGCCGACGAGGCTCTCGATGACCGACGCGTCGCGCAGCGCAGGCACGATGTCGCGGCACCGCGCGATGATCGCTGACGTGGTCGCCGGGTCGACGGCGGTATCCCACTCGTCCACGTCCATTGTTCCGCCGAGGATGCAGTCGTCGCTGCGGGGATGGACGTACGCGCGGCCCGCGGGATGATGTTCGTCGCGGACCGACATGCTCAGGCCCGGGTTGGTGACGCGCACGATCTGTCCCCGCACGGGGTAGACGCTGGCATCGCCGACCAGGTGCCGTGACGCGATGCCCGAGCAGTTGACCACCGCGTCGGTGTCGTCGTCGGCGACCTCGGTCAGAGTGCCGACCCGTCGCGTCTCCCACCGGCCGCCCTTGCCGGCCAACTGGCTGACGAGCCAGGGCAGGTACTTCGGCATCTCCACCATCGGCACGACGAAGCGCAGGCCGTGCGGGTAGCCGGGCGGCAGCTCGGCCGGGTCGGCGGCCCGGACCGACCGCACCGCCTCGCCCCAGCTCGGCGACGGGGGCGGTTCGCGGTACAGCGCCAGCGACTCGCGCATCACGACGCCGGGGACACCGGCTGCGGCCTGCGCACCCAGCACGCCATAGGTGGTGCGGCCCCAGGCCGCCACCCGATCCGGCGGTCCCGCGTGGGTCGGGAACCAGACGGCGGCCGCCAGGTGCGACGTGGTGGCCTCGGTCGGATCGGCGGTGACGACGCGGACCCGGCATCCCGCGTCGAGCAGGCTGATGGCCGTCGTCAGCCCGCTCACCCCGGCACCCAGGACCGTCACCCTCACGCTCGAAGGATGCCACGGCGGCGAAGGTGAGGAGCCGGCGCCGCACCGGTCGGGGAGGTTGGCCGCTACGCAGCGCCGACCTTCACCGCCCTGGCTCGGCGGGCTCCGTTGATCAGGCCCTGGAACCGGTCCATCACCTCCATGTAGCGGGTGGGGGCGATCCGGGTGAGGAGGTCGAAGAGATGCGCGTCGGACCCGACGAGGATGCGGGACTTGCCTGCCTCCACTCCGCGGTGGATGATCTCCGCGGCCTTCTCCGGCGTCGTCATGGTCACCGCCGCGAAGTCCGCCACCACCTGCTCGCGGGTCATGCCACGTCCGTCCAGATCCTCCCGGAACCGCGCGTTTCGCACGATGTTGGTGTTGACCCCGCCGGGATGGACCGTGATGGCGGTGACCCCGGTGCCGCGCAACTCCTGGCGCAACGAATCGGTGTATCCGCGTACCGCGAACTTCGCCGAGCAGTAGGCGCTCTGGTTGGGCACGCCGGCCAGGCCGAAGACGCTGGAGGTGTTGACGATCGCTCCCTCGTTCTGGTCGACGAGGATGGGGAGGAACGCTCTGGTCCCGTTCACGACGCCGTGGAAGTTGATGTCCCACAGCCACTGGTCGTCGTGGGGGTTGCCGTCGAGCACGGTCGACGAGACCGCGACACCGGCGTTGTTGAACACGGCGCCCACCGTGGTCGGGGTCCAGTCGCGCACCTCGTCGGCGAAGATTTGCTGTGCGTCGGCGTCACGGACGTCGAGCACGCGCGACAACACCGGTCCCGAGATGCTTGCCTCGGTGTCCTTCAACCCGACCTCGTCGATGTCGGTGATGGCCACCGGGCTGCCGTGGGCTGCGAGTCGCTGGGCTAGGCTGCGACCCATGCCCGAGGCGGCGCCGCTGATCACCACGGTGCGGCCGCTGATGGTGCGTCGTGCCTTGGCCACGTTGCTCCTCGAAGTTCGCGTGCTGGATTGACATGCGTCGACAACGACCATGTCAAGCGCATGCGTTCCCGTCAAGCATCGCAGGTCGCTGAACCTGCACCGCCTAGCGTAACGAACTGTTCATGCGTGGTTCGGTTAAGCCCAAATCAGTTTGCTGATTGGTCGCCGACGTCGGACGGTGTGCCACGGGATTGACGGGCGCGTCGAAACGTCGGTCAACGGCGCGATCCGGCTGGCATGCTCGTCGAATGGCGGCCACGCCCGAAACCGTCTACGCGCGGGACGGTGATGTCAACCTCGCGTATCAGGTGGTCGGTGACTCGGGACCCGATCTGTTGTTCGTGCCCACGCCGAGATTCCCCATCGACTTGATCTGGGACGACCCGACGGTGGCCCGCAATCTTCGCCGGCTCGCGTCGTTCGGCCGGTTGATCCTGACCGATCTCCTGGGACTGGGCAGCTCCGATGCGGTCTCGATCCGCGATCTTCCGGCCATGCAGGCGTGGACGGACGGGCTGCTCGCGGTGCTCGACGCGGCAGGCAGCGATTCGGCGGCGGTGTTCGGCATGGCGGGATCGGCGCTCCCGGCGATGTTGTTGGCGGCGACCCATCCCGAGCGGGTGCGTTCGCTGGTGCTGTGGAGTCCGTACGCCTGCTTCCTGCGCACGCCGGACCAGCCGTTCGCGATGCCCGAGTCGGCCTACCGGAAGATGCACGACCTCTTCGTGGAGGCCGTGGGAACCGGTGCGGCCACCGATCTGCTCGCGCCGAGCTGGAGCGGCGACCCGGCGAAGCGCCGCTGGTACGGCCGCGGTGAACGACTGGCCGGCGGGCGCGGCTACTTCAACGAGATCAGCGAGCTGTTTCAGCGCACCGACGTGCGGCCGGTGCTCGACAGCATCCAGGCGCCGACGCTGGTCCTGCACCGCAGGGGCGACCGCTTCATCGCCGCAGGACACGCCACCTACGTCGCGGGGCGGATCCCGCAAGCGCGACTCGTCGAGTTCGACGGGAACGACCACGAATGGTTCGCCGGAGACTCCGAGACGGTCCTCGACGAGGTCGGCGCATTCCTCACCGGGGCCCGCCGGCCAAGGCCCACCAATCGCGTGCTCTCGACGGTGCTCTTCACCGACATCGTCGGGTCGACGGCGCGCGCAACGGCTTTGGGTGACGAGGCGTGGACCGCCATTCTTGCCGCGCACGACACGGCCGTCGGGGGACAGGTGGCCGGGGCCCGCGGGACGGTCGTCAAGTTCACCGGTGACGGCGCGCTTGCGACGTTCGACGGCCCAGCGCGGGCGATCAACTGCGCGTGTGCGATCCGAGACGCGATCGCGGATCTGGGGCTGTCGATCCGCGCCGGCTTGCACACCGGTGAGGTGGAGATGGCCGACGGCGACGTGCACGGCATCGCCGTCCACATCGCGGCCCGCATCATGGCCCTCGCCGGGCCGGACGAGGTATTCGTGTCCGGCGCGGTGCCGCCGCTGGTGCTGGGGTCCGGACTGTCGTTCGACGACCGTGGCAGTCACCAGCTCAAGGGCATGCCCGACCGGTGGCCCGTCCTCGCAGTGCATGACCGCGGGAACTGATCGCCCTCGACGGGCATCGGCGGCCAACACGGCCGGGGAAGGCTCAGAACTCGATCCTCGATCCCACGATCACCGTCCGGTCGTACCTCAGGTGGAAGAAGTCGGCCGCGTCGGCGGTGAGATACGACGTCGCGATGAACAGTTGCTTGCGCCACGCTGCCATCGTCGGCGCCTCGCCCGCGACCAGTTCCACCTTCGACAGGAAGAACGACGCCTCGTCGACGTCGATCGGACCCTCAGTCTGCTCCGGGCTCAGCATCCGCAGGACACCCGGCACGTTCGACGGCTCCATGTAACCGAATCTCACCGTCACGTGCACGATGCCGTCTCCGGCATAGCCGAGCGGGTCGACCTCGACCCGTTCGTCGTCCGGCACGCGCGGCACCGGTTCCGTCTCCAGCGACATGATCACCACGTGCTGGTGGCGCGAGTGGTTGTGTTCGACGTTGGCGCGCATGGCCAGTGGTGCCGTCTGCTTGCCGCGATTGAGGAACACGGCGGTGCCGGGCACCTCCGCCAGGGGCGGATCGCTGGCGGAGAGGCCCTCGATGAACTCGCGCAGGGGCCCCTCGGTCTCCTCCCTGGCCCGGGTGACGATCTCGCGGCCGCGCTCCCACGTCGTCATCACGGTCCAGGCCGTGATGGCGATCAGCAGCGGCAGCCACGCCCCGTGCACCAACTTGGTCAGGTTGGCCGCCAGGAAGAGCAGGTCGACGGTCAGGAGGAAGCCGCCGCCGATCACGACGGCCCACAGTGGCGTGCCCCACCGCGTCCTGGCGAGGTAGAAGAACAGCAGCGTCACGATGGTGATGGTTCCGATCACGGCCATGCCGTAGGCGTACGCGAGCTTGGTCGAACTCTCGAACGCGAACACCAGGATCAACACCGACACCATCAACATCCAGTTGATGGCCGGCACGTAGACCTGACCGTAGGCCGACGCCGAGGTGTGCACGATCCGCAAACGGGGGAGAAGGCCGAGCTTGGCGGCCTGCGAGGCCACGGAGAACGCCCCGGTGATCACCGCTTGCGACGCGATGATGGTGGCCGCGGTGGCGAGCAGGACCAGCGGCAGCCGCGCCCAGCTCGGGGTCAGCAGGAAGAACGGTGCGCTGACCGCGCTCTCGTCTCCGAGCAGCAGCGCACCCTGACCGAAGTAGTTGAGCACGCAGGCAGGCAGCACGACGAACAGCCACGCCAGTGTGATCGGGCGTCGGCCGAAGTGGCCCATGTCGGCGTAGAGCGCCTCCGCGCCGGTGACCGCGAGCACGACCGCGGCCAGTGCGAAGAAGGCAATGTGGAAGTGCCCGAACACGAATGACAGCGCGTACGTCGGTGACAGCGCCTTGAGGATTTCCGGATGATTCAGGATGCCCGAGACGCCGAAGGACCCGATCGACACGAACCACAGGATCATCACCGGCCCGAACAGGCGTCCGACCGTTGCGGTGCCGTGGCGCTGGACGAAGAACAACGCCACGATGATCACCGCGGTGATGGGGACTACCCAGTGTTCCAATCCGGGCGTCACCACCTTGATGCCCTCCACCGCGGACAGCACCGAGATGGCCGGGGTGATCATGCTGTCACCGAAGAACAGCGACGCCCCGAACAGTCCGATCGCGGCCAGGGTCATCGCCGTGCGCCTGCCCCGGGTGGCGGCCCCGTGCCTCAACATGGTGATCAAGGCCATGATGCCGCCCTCGCCGTGGTTGTCGGCCCGCATCACCAGCGTGATGTAGGTCAGCGTCACGATGATCATGACCGACCAGAAGATCAGTGAGACAACGCCGTACACGTTGTCGGTGCTGATGGGCACCGGGTGCGGGTCGGCGGGGTCGAAGAGCGTCTGCAGGGTGTAGATCGGGCTGGTGCCGATGTCGCCGAAGACGATGCCGAGCGCGCCGAGCACCAGCGCCGCCCGAAACGGTGGCGAGTGCCGGGCCGCACGAGACGAGGTGCTGGCTTCGGTATCGGTCGGCACGGTGATGTCCTTGCGTCGGGATCCGGCGAACACCGATCGTAGACCTCGCGGCTGGACGTCAGTGGGACGCTCCGCCGCGGCCGTGGCGACCTCCGTTCACCGAGAGCCGATCTCTGGTCAGGGAGCGCGTCGTCGGCGAAGGTGACAGTCCTGCCGTAGAAAGGGGACGCTCCGATGAAGGTGCTCCGCAACCCGGCGGGCGCCGCGCCGCGCCCGCTGCTCGACGACTGGACGTGGCAGGAGCTCGGGAGTTGCCGGGCGTCGGCTCCGGAGGTGTTCTTCCCGGAGGACTCCGGTCGCAGCGGTCTGCGTGGCCGGGAAGAACGCGCCAAGCGCATCTGCCGGGGGTGCCCCGTGCTGGTGCGCTGCCGTGAGCATGCGCTGGCCGCGGGTGAAGCGCACGGCGTGTGGGGCGCGATGTCGGCCAGGGAGCGAAGCCGCGCATCGACCGCAGGGACGTGATTTGGCGTCCTCACCAGGTTCGGGCGGCCTCCGCGGCAACGGTCGGTCGCTTCAGCCCGAGGTGGTCGCGCAGGGTGGCGCCGTCGTAGTCGGAACGGAAGACCCCCCGCTCCTGCAGCAGTGGCACGACACGGTCGACGAAGGGATCCAGCCCACCCGGGGTGACGTGGGGGACGAGGATGAACCCGTCACTGGCATCGCTCTGCACCAGGTGGTCGATCTCCTCGGCGACGGTTTCCGCCGATCCCACGAAGTTCTGACGCCCGGTGACCTCGATGATGAGCTCGCGTGACGTCAACCCCTCGGCTTCTGCCCGGGCCCGCCAGTCCTTGGCCGTCGCCACGGGATCGCGGTACATCCGGACGCTGGCCCGGCCGCGCGCGATGGTGTTCTCGCCGACGACCGGATCGACCGACGGCAGGGGCCCGTCCGGATCGTGATCGGACAGATCCCGGTTCCACAGTTGTTCGAGGAACTTGATCGCGGTCTGCGGTGATACTTGCGCAAGACGGACGTCGTGGGCGATCTCCGCCGCCTCGTCGTCGGTGTCGCCGAGCACGAATGTTGCGGCCGGAAGGATCAATAGCTCGTCGGGCTGCCGCCCGTAGGCGGAGAGACGCCCCTTGACGTCGGCGTAGAAGGTCTGGCCCTCCTGCAGCGTCCCGTGCCGCGAAAAGATGGCGTCGGCCGCGGCGGCGGCGAACTCGCGACCGCGGTCGGAGTCCCCGGCCTGGAAGATCACCGGCCTGCCCTGCGGGCTGCGCGGCACGTTGAACCGACCGCTGATGCCGAAGTGCTCGTTCTCGTAGTCGAACGCGCCCGCCTCGGGGTCGGACAGGAAGACCCCGCGTTCCTTGTCGGCGAGGACTTCGTCGCCGCGCCAGGAGTCGAACAGGAGATGGGCAGCTTCGAGGAAGCTCTCGGCGCGTTGGTACCGCTGGTCTTCGGCCAGGAAGCCTCCACGCCGGAAGTTCTGGCCGGTGAACGCATCCCACGACGTCACGACGTTCCAGGCGGCGCGGCCCCCGGACAAGTGATCGAGCGACGCAAACTGTCGCGCCACTTCGTACGGTTCGTTGAAGGTCGAGTTGATGGTGCCGGTGAGGCCCAGCCGATCCGTGACGGCGGCCAGAGCGGCGAGCACGGTGAAGGTGTCGGGGCGACCGACGACGTCCAGGTCGTAGATCTCGCCGCCCTGCTCTCGCAGACGCAGCCCCTCGGCCAGGAACATGAAGTCGAACTTCCCGCGCTCGGCCGTCTCGGCGAAGTGGACGAACGAACCGAAGTCGATGTGGCTGCCGGACTGAGGATCACTCCAGACGGTGGTGTTGTTGACCCCGGGAAAGTGTGCGGCGAGATGTATCTGCTTGGCTGGCTTGCTCATCGGAGGTCCTGGGCTTCGGCGGTCGAGTAACGGTTGGCGGGACGGGTCAGGCCGAGCGTCTCGCGAAGCGAGGTGCCGCCGTAGGCCGAACGGAAGACGCCGCGTCTCTGCAGCTCGGGCACCAACGAGGTGGTGATCGCCAGCAGGTCGTGGGGGAGCGTGGCCGGTCGTAGGCGGAATCCGTCCGCGCCCGCGGCGTGCCATTCCTGCATGACGTCGGCCAGCTGCTCCGGTGTCCCCACGAAGACGTGTGCGTCGCTGCGGTATTCGCGACCCGCAGCCTCGTCGAGCCGCTGCCGGCGGGCAGTGGCGGCCTCCGCGGTGTCGTCGAGGAACACCACCAGATCGGCGTACACCCGTACCGGCTCGTCGTCCGCGCGATACGCCGAGATCGCGTCGACGATCGCCGCGGTGTGCCCGGCATCGCGCGGCGTGACGAACCCGACGTCGGCGCTGCCGGCGATCAGGCGGTACGCGGCGTCCCCGTGCCCCAGTGCGGCGACGATCGGCTGCCCTTGCGGCGGTCGCGGGGTGATGGACGGACCCTTCACCGAGAACCAGGCGCCTTCGAAGTCGATGTAATGCAGCTTGTTCCGGTCGATGAAGCGACCGGTCGCCACGTCGCGGATCTCCGCGTCGTCTTCCCAGCTGTCCCAGAGCCGTCGGACCACCTCGACGTAATCGGCGGCCTCGTGGAGCAGGTCGCCGGCGGCGGTCAGGTCGCGAGGGTCGCGACGACCGAAGTGGCGTGCCGCCTCCGGGCTCGCGGTGACCTGGACCCGCATCCCCGCCCGGCCGGCGCTGACGAAGTCCAACGTGGCGATCGCCTTCGAGGCGTGGAAGGGCTCGGTGTGGGTGACGACAACCGTGGGGATCAGCCCGATGTGGCGGGTTCGCGGCGCGACCCGCGCGGCGATCAGCGTGGCGTCCAGTCGGCCGCGTATGCGGTCGGTTCGCTCGTCCGCCCGTAATGGGTCGTCGAACTGCAGGGTCAGGCCGTCCTCGATGGTGGCGAAGTCCAGCAGACCCCGTTCGGCCTCGGCGACCAGCTGCGTCCAGTACTGCGGTGTCGACAGATCGGCCGGATGGGCTGCGGGTTCTCGCCAGGATGCTGGATGCCATCCCGTCCCGTCCAGCGCGACGGCCAAGTGAAGTGCGTGAGGGTTACCGGGCACGGACGGTTCTCGCTTTCGTTCACGGTGCTGATGACAACGCTGCGCTCGAGGCGGGTCATTCCTGGGCCTTCGACGAGACGGATGGTCGTCGCCGTCCTCCGATGATCGTCCGATACCGCCGAAGCGTCACGTCGTGGCAGGTCATCCGCCCAGTGGTGGTTGGCGTGCCACGGCCTCGAGGAGATCGGCGCACGGTGATGCCAATTGCCGGGCGGCCGCCCGGGTCCACTGGAGCCTGGTCGGAGCCGGCTCAGAGCCCGCTCAAATCGTTCGGCACGTCCACGGCGTGCTCGTGGAGCACCGCGAGGGCCACGACGTCGAGCGTGCGTTCGTGGGTCGCCGAAAGCACCACCGGTGCGGCACATCCGTCCTGCTGGGCGCGCGCCCAGTTCGCCGCGGTGACGCACCAGCGGTCGCCCGGTGACAGGCCGGGGAAGCGGTACTGCGGCATCGGCGTCGAGAGATCGTTGCCGATCGAGCGTTGGTGATCGAGGAATTCGGTGGTGACGACGGCGCAAATGGTGTGGAGCCCGACGTCCTCGGGGCCGGTCGAGCAGCAACCGTCACGATGAAAGCCGGTGAGGGGGTCGGTGCCGCAGGGATCCAGCGGTCCGCCAAGTACGTTGCGATCGGGCATCGCATCAGTATCTCGGCTGCGGGGGATTCATGGGCGGAGAGCGGCGGTGGCGCCTACCTCGTTGGGCGCGGCCGGCGTCGCTTGCGATGATGGGCCACATGGTCGAGCGCGATCGCGACGAGATGGGCCGTCCGCGCAGCACCCGCCCGCGCGATGAGCTCGGCCGACCACTGGGGCGGGACAGTCCGGGAGTGGACCGCATTCCGGACGACCTCGACCTGCCGCCCGTCGAGGCTCTGGCGTACGCCCAACGCCTGCTGGATCAAGGGCTGGCGTTCAACGCCCACGAAGTGCTCGAGGCTGCCTGGAAGAACGGTCCCGTCGAGGAGCGGCCGATGTGGCAGGGGCTGGCGCAACTCGCGGTCGGCATCACCCACGTCCAGCGCGGGAACGGCAACGGCGCGATTGCGCTCCTTCGCCGGGCATCGGCCCGGCTCTGCGCCGTCGATCGGCCCGCGCCGTACGCCATCGACGTCGAGGGCTTGATCGCGTATGCCGCCGCGCTCGTCGACGACCTCGGAGCGGGTCGGGAGATTACCGGAGCCCGCCTGCACGCGGCGCTGACGTCGGGCCACTGAGCGCCACGGGCGCCGGCCGTCAGGCGCTCGTCGCAACCGCGTCGGCCAGCAGCTTCGGATCGTGCGCCGAGAGGACGAGCAGGTCGGGATCTTGGCGGGCGTTCGGCGATGCGAGAATGGTTGTCGCGCACCATCTTCCGGTCGAAGGCGGTGGCCATCTCGGCCAGCCGCAGACCCAGCGGCACCGGTGACCGCCCGTCGATGGTGCCACGGTAGTAGAAGGCGTCGCCACAGTGCAGCACCCAGCGGTGGCCGGCGTCGACGGCGACGCATGCGTGCCCGCGGGTGTGCCCCGGCATCGACACCAGCACGATGCCAGGGGAGATGGCGTCGAGTTCCTTCGCCGCGGCGAACCCCCGCCATCTCTCGCCGTGCGGCTCGTGCTCGACGACCTTCGGGCGGTGCGCCCACTGCACGGGCGGGAAGCGGAGCTTCTCCCCGCGGGTGGGCGACCTCATCGCACCGAGCGCCTCGGCAGCGGTGACGTGGACCTGCGCGTCGGGGAAGTCGGACAAGCCACCTACGTGATCGATGTCGAAGTGCGTCGTGATCACGTGCCGTACGTCCTCCCGGTGGAAGCCGAGTGCCTCGACCTGCCGCGCGGCGGTCTCGTCGGGGTCCAACCGCGGTCGCAACAGGCGCCGGGACGGGCCGATGCGGCCGGGGGCGGCGCAGTCCTGCAGGCCGAAGCCGGAATCAACGAGGACCAGTCCGTCGGCTGTTTCGATTAGCAACACGTGGCAAACCACGGGAGCACCCGGTGAGTCCATTGATCCGCAGTTGAGGTGATGCACCTTCATAGCCACGCTCCCGTCCAGCTACGTTGAATTGCCTCTCAGCAAACTATACGGCGGGAGGCGTTCGGTCGAGTGTCCGGCGCTGATCCACCTCCTCGCCGCGATCCTCGCAGCGAGGATGCGAGTGCGGCCAACGCGGCGAGGATCGCCGAGGCGACGAACACCACCGCCAAGCCGTGCGCGAAGGGGTCGGCAATCAATTGGGGAAAGAATTCCCGGCCGGTGATCGTCTGCTGATGGGCGGCTGACAGGTTGGCGAGCGCCCCCGTCGGCGCCAGCAAGTGTGCCAGCGGATTGACTCCGAGCACCGCCGAGAACAGCGTCGCCACCGGCGGTAACGCGCCGACGTCGTGCGCGACCGCGGGTGGGATGCCCTGCTGGATCAGGCCGCCGGACATCGCCGCGGGTAACCGCGACGACAGGCCCGCGACCATCAGCGAGAAGAACACGCCGATCGACAGCGCCGTGCCCGAGTTCTGGAACGTGGCGCGCATGCCGGAGGCGACGCCGCGCTGCCCGGCGGGCACGCTGCTCATGATCGCCGAGGTGTTCGGTGCGGAGAACATGCCGCTGCCGATCCCGTTGGCCGCGATCAACGACGCGAACGCCCAGTAGGGAAAGTCGATGGGCAGCATCAGCAGGCCGATGAAGGTGGCACCGAACAGCAGCATCCCCGACGTCGCGATACCGCGCGTTCCGAAGCGGTCGGACAGGGTGCCCGACAGCGGCCCGGACACCAGGAAGCCTGCCGTCAGCGGCAGTAGGAAGATCCCGGCCCACAGCGGGGTGTCGGCGTAGTCGTAGCCGTGCAGCGGCAGCCAGATGCCCTGCAACCAGATGATGAGCATGAACTGCAGCCCACCCTGGGCAAGCGACGCGGCCAGGGTGGCGGCGTTGCCCGCCGCGAAGGCTCTGATCCGGAACAGGCCGAGCTCGACCATGGGTTCGGCCACCCGCGACTCGATCACGACGAACGCGATCAGCATTAGGACGCCGGCCAGGAGGACGACGTGCACGACCGGGTTCTGCCATCCGGTGGGATGGCCGCCGTGCGGTTGCAGGCCCATGGTGATCGCCACCAGGATGGCGCTGAGCCCGCCGGCGAACGTCGCATTGCCCCACCAGTCGATGCGCCCGGGGCGAGCGCCTGCCGCTGGCTCGCGCAACTTGCGGTACGCCCAGATCGTGCCGAAGATGCCGACCGGGACGTTGACCCAGAACACCGCGCGCCAATCCCATGCGGCGAGCAGGCCGCCGGCCACCAACCCGATGAACTGCCCGGCCAGGGCGGCCACCTGGTTGAAGCCGAGCGCGAAGCCGCGTCGTTCCGGTGGGAAGGCGTCGGTGAGGATGGCTGCCGAGTTGGCGGTGAGCATGGAGCCGCCGGTGGCCTGTAGCGCCCGCCAGCCGATCAGCCACAGCGCCGCGTGGCCGCCGCTGAACGGATCGAACGACAGCATGATCGAGGCGAACGTGAAGACGGTGAAGCCGGAGTTGTAGATGCGGACCCGGCCGAACATGTCGCCGAGCCGGCCCAGTGAGACCACCAGCACGGATTGCACCAGCCGGTAGCCCATGATCATCCACAGCAGGTAACCGATGTTCGACGGCGCCAACGGGTCGAGGTGGATCCCGCGGAAGATCGCCGGCAGCGAGATGATCACGATCGAACCGTCCAGGGCCGACATGAACACCGCCGCCGTGGTGTTGGTCAGCACGACCCATCGGTAACGGCCGCTCGTCGCGGCGGCGGGGGTGGCCGTCGGGGTGCGGCTCATCTAGAGGGCATCGGTGAGGCGCTCGATCAAGGGCGTGGCGGCCAGGATCCGTTGCAGCTCGGACGCGGTGAATCCCTGGAGCGCTGCGGCGATCTGCTCGACCCGGACGTCCCGTCGCCGATCGATCACGTGCCGCCCGGCGTCGGTCACCGACATGACGACCCGGCGCCCGTCGGCGGGATCGGCACTGCGCGACACCAGCCGGCGTTCCTGGAGACCGGCGAGTGTGGCGCCCATCGACTGCGGGCTGATCTGCTCGAGCCGAGCCAGTTCGGCCGACGTTGCGGGACCGTGTCGTTCCAGCCTCGCCAACGCGGCGACTTCGGGAAAGGTGAGCGCGCCCGGTGAGCCCGCGGCGCGCAGTCGGCGCCGGAGCAGGCCCATGCTGGTGAACAGCGCTCGGGCCGCGCGCTCTCGCTCGGATTCTTCCGGTTCGGCTGAAGGCATCAGTCCAAACTTATCAGTCTGGACTGATGAACAGCTAGAGCGCGCGCAGGTAGCGCCTGCTCACGACGCGTTGCGCCGCCGACGTGACGGGTCCAGCCAATCGGCTCCACCAGGTTCCGTGGCGAGAGAACGCGCTGACCTCGGCGTGGACCGCCTCGTCAGCCGGGTCGTAGCGCACGGCGAACAATTCCTCGCCGGTCTCGGCGTGCCCGGGCAGCGTGCCGTAGGCGAAGCCGCGCCGGTTGGGCTCGTCGACCACGTACACCACCCGGCACGGGGCGCGCACCGGGCCGAGGCCGACCATGACCTCGGAACCGACCGTCGCCACCTCGGTCGTGGCGCGGACCCGCAACCCGGCGCCGCGCAGCATGCCCCACCGCATCACCTCCGCGGCCGCCTCCTCGAAGCGCGCCCGCCCATGACCGATCACCGCGGACGCGTGCAGATGGTGGTAGCCGTCGGGAAGCGGACCTGCCGTCGCCCCGATGTCGTGGTAGGTGAACGGCATTCCGGCGAGGTCGTCCAGTCTCACGGATTCACCATGCCACCTTGGGCGTACGGTCGAGACGTGACCACACGACCCGTCGCAGAAGCATCCGGTACATTCACCCTTGGCGGCGACCTGACCGTCAACCGACTCGGATTCGGGACCATGCGTCTCACCGGGGACGGCATCTGGGGCCCGCCCGACGACCGCGACGAAGCCATCCGCGTCCTGCGCCGCGCCGTCGAGCTCGGCATCGACTTCTTCGACACCGCCAATTCGTACGGCCCCGAGGTGGCCGAAGACCTCATTCGCGAGGCACTGCACCCCTACCGGGACGGCATCGTCGTCGCCACCAAGGCTGGCCTCCTGCGCACCGGGCCCAATGAGTGGACTCCCCTTGGCTTTCCGGCCTACCTGCGCCAGGAGGTCGAGATGAGTCTGCGGCGGCTGGGCACCGACCGCATCGACCTGTTCCAATTGCACCGCATCGACTCCAAGTTCCCCGCCGACGACCAGATCGGCGAGTTGGCGGCGCTGAAGGACGAGGGCAAGATCCGCCACATCGGTCTGTCCGAGATCACTGTCGAGCAGCTGGCCGCAGCGCAGAAGGTGACACCGATCGCGTCGGTCCAGAACCGCTACAACATGGCCGAACGCGACGCCGATCCACTCGTCGAGGCGTGCGAGTCGCAGGGCATCGCATTCATCCCCTGGGCGCCGCTGGGTTCGGGACCGCTGGTCGCGCAGGACGGCCCGCTGCAGCGCATCGCGGCCCAGCACGACGTCAAGCCGTCCCAGCTCGCCGTGGCCTGGCTGCTCAAGCGCTCTCCGGTGATGGTGCCGATTCCCGGCACGTCACGGGTGGCCCATCTCGACGAGAACGTGTCCGCGGCCACGGTCACCCTCTCCGACGAGGAGTTCGAGGCGTTGGCCGTCCCCGGGCGCTGACTGGTGACGACCCGATGGCGGGGTGCGGGTCGCGGCGCCGGGCACGTCAGGCAATACGGTATGCGGGTGGGCCCTGACGCGAGCGACGTGCCCTCCGGCGGTGGATTCAACCCGCCGGTGCCGACGGCGCGGGGAGGACCCGACTACGGCCGTTTCGTCGAGGCCGTCCGATCGCTGCAGGACCTGACCCGCGGAGCCGACGCACCCGACGACGTGATCACGCAGGCCGCCGGCGCGATCGAGGCCGTGAACAGGCTGCTGGCGCCCTATGACGCCGACGAGTGGCACTCGCCGTCGGGTCGGCGGATGGACCTGCCGAACCGCGGCAACATCATGCAGGTGCCCGTGAACCTGACGGTCACCGATGACGACCGGGTGGGGGGAACCGCCCGTTTCCGGAGGTTCCACCTGGGCCGCAACGGTGCCGTGCACGGAGGGGCGCTGGCGTTGCTGTTCGACTCGCTGCTCGGCTACGCGGCGTACAAGCTCGGCCGGAGCCCACGGCAGCGGACCGCCTTCCTGCACGTCGACTACCGCAAGATCGCCCTCGTGGAGAAGCAGTTGCAGGTGGATGCCGGCATCGACCGGATCGACGGCCGCAAGATCTTCGTCTCCGGGCGCCTGCTCGACGGTGACGCCGTCCTGTGCGAGGCGGAGGCACTGTTCCTCAAGCTGCAGCCGGGGCAGCCATGAACCGCGAAGGCGATCGCGAGTGAGGATCGCAGCGAGGGACGAGCGAGGACCGGAGCGAGTGGGAGCCGAGCCATGAACCGCGAAGGCGATCGCGAGTGAGGATCGCAGCGAGGGACGAGCGAGGACCGGAGCGAGTGGGAGCCGAGCCATGAACAGGGCGGCCGACCTCAAGCGCCGATGGGCGAGGTGGCGCGACGGCTTGCGTGACCGGCCGACGGCCGACTTCACCTACCGCGTGGTCGTCGGGGTGATCGGCATCGTGGTGCTCGGTCTCGGCATCCTCGCCATCCCGTATCCGGGGCCGGGGTGGGCGGTGGTCTTCGTCGGCCTTGCCATCCTCGCCACCGAGTTCGAGTGGGCGCACCGACTGTTGACGTACACCCGCGAGCGCTACGACCGGGTCATGGCGTGGTTCAAGGCGCAGGGGCTCTGGGTGCAGGTGCTGGGCTTCGTGCTGACCGCGGCGGTCGTGGTGGGAACCCTGTGGCTGATGGGAGCGGTGAGCTTCGTCGCCGGTCTGATGGGACTCGAGCAGTCGTGGCTGAAGAGCCCCATCGGCGTGGGGTCGTGAGCACCAGCACCGATAACATGGTCGCGTTCAATACACCCGTTGCCCTCGATGAGGAGAACCACCGATGACCGCCGCCGCCAGCCAAGCCCTCGCAGCCCCGCTCCGGGTCGCTGCCGGGACGACCGCGGGGGCGGCAGTTCGTGAGGCGGGACTGCCGAGCCGGGGAGCGTCCGATGCCATCGTGGTGGTGCGCGACGCCGACGGTCGGCTTCGGGACCTGTCCTGGACCCCGGATGCCGACGTCGAGGTCGTCGCGGTCGCCGCCGATACCGAGGACGGCCGGAGCGTCATCCGTCACTCGGCCGCGCACGTGCTCGCGCAGGCCGTGCAGGGCATGTTCCCCGAGGCGAAGCTCGGCATCGGGCCGCCCATCACCGACGGCTTCTACTACGACTTCGACGTCCCGCGCGCGTTCACCCCCGAGGACCTGACGGCGCTCGAGAAGCGGATGCGCCAGATCGTCAAGGACGGCCAGCTGTTCGACCGTCGCGTCTACGCATCCAAGGACGAGGCGCGCGAAGACCTCGCCGACGAACCGTTCAAGCTGGAGCTCGTCGACGACAAGTCCGGTGACCCCGAGGTCATGGAGGTCGGTGGCCCCGAGCTGACTGCCTACGACAACCTGAATCCGCGCACGCGCGAACGCATTTGGAGCGACCTCTGCCGTGGCCCCCACATTCCGACCACCAGGTACATCCCGGCGTTCAAGCTGACGCGCAGCTCCGCGGCGTACTGGCGCGGCAACCAGGACAACGCAAGCCTGCAGCGGGTCTACGGCACGGCATGGGAATCGCAGGAAGCGCTGGACCGTCACCTCGAACTGCTCGAGGAGGCTCAGCGTCGCGACCACCGCAAGCTCGGCGCCGAGCTGGACCTGTTCAGCTTCCCCGACGAGATCGGTTCGGGCCTGGCGGTCTTCCATCCGAAGGGCGGCATCGTCCGGCGCGAACTCGAGGAGTACTCGCGCCAGAAGCACATCGAGGCGGCTTACGAATTCGTCAACACCCCGCACATCACCAAGGCGCAGCTGTTCCACACCTCGGGGCACCTGGACTGGTACGCCGACGGCATGTTCCCGCCGATGCATGTCGACGCGGAGCTCGGGGAGGACGGCACGGTCCGCAAACCCGGCCAGGACTACTACCTCAAGCCGATGAACTGTCCGATGCACTGCCTGATCTACCGGGCCAGGGGCCGGTCGTACCGCGAACTTCCGTTGCGACTCTTCGAATTCGGCACCGTCTACCGCTACGAGAAGTCCGGCGTGGTGCACGGCCTCACCCGGGTGCGCGGGCTGACGATGGACGACTCTCACATCTTCTGCACCCGCGACCAGATGCGCGATGAGTTGACGTCGCTGTTGCAGTTCGTGATCGGCCTGCTGAAGGACTATGGGCTCGACGACTTCTATCTCGAGCTGTCCACCAAGGACCCGGACAAGTTCGTCGGCTCCGACGACGTCTGGGAAGAGGCCACCGACACGCTGGCCGAAGTGGCCGCGGCGTCCGGACTGGACCTGGTGCCCGATCCCGGCGGGGCGGCGTTCTACGGCCCGAAGATCTCGGTTCAGGCCAAGGATGCGTTGGGCCGCACCTGGCAGATGTCGACCATCCAACTGGACTTCAACGAGCCCAAGCTGTTCGGCCTCGAATACACCGCCGCCGACGGAAGCCGTCAGCAACCGGTGATGATCCACCGCGCGCTCTTCGGCTCGATCGAACGGTTCTTCGGCATCCTCACCGAGCACTACGCGGGTGCCTTCCCCGCCTGGCTGGCGCCGGTCCAGGTCGTCGCGATCCCGGTGGCCGACGCGCACGTGGACTATCTCCGTGACGTTGCGGCCCAACTGAAGTCGCGCGGTGTCCGGGTCGAGGTCGACGACAGTGACGACCGGATGGCCAAGAAGATCGTCACTCAGACGAATCAGAAGGTGCCGTTCATGCTGCTCGCCGGCGACCGTGACGTCGAGGCGGGCGCCGTCAGCTTCCGGTTCGGCGACCGCACGCAGATCAACGGCGTCGCACGCGACGATGCGGTCGAGGCCATCGTGGGCTGGATCGCCGATCGCGAGAATGCCGCACCCACGGCCGAACTGGTCAAGGTGTGACGGTGGATCCGGAGCAGACCATCGTCGATCGCGGAGTCGGTGAACCCGATCATCTGCAGAGACTGTGGACGCCGCACCGGATGAACTACATCGCCGAGGCCAAGGTGCCCGGCACCTCGGCCGAGTCGTCGGAGCCGTTCAGCGACATCCCCACGATGTCCGACGAGGACGGGCTGGTGGTCGCCCGCGGTGAACTCGTCTACGCCGTGCTGAACCTCTACCCGTACAACCCCGGTCACCTGATGGTCGTGCCGTACCGCAGGGTCTCCGAACTCGAGGACCTCACCGAGGCCGAGAGCGCGGAACTGATGGCGTTCGCGCAGAAGTCGATCCGCGTCATCAAGGCGGTGTCCCGGCCGCACGGCTTCAACGTCGGGCTGAACCTCGGGCACTCGGCGGGCGGCAGCCTCGCCGAACACCTGCACATGCACGTCGTGCCGCGCTGGGGCGGCGACGCGAACTTCATCACGATCATCGGCGGACTCGAAGGTGATCCCACAGCTGCTCCGTGACACCCGCCACCTGTTGGCGCAGGAATGGGCGGCGCAGCCGTGAGCGACTTCTACCTCATGACGAGGGCGGCGTACGCCAAGCTGAGCCGTCCGGTCGCGAAGGCATCGCTGCGGATGGGTCTCACCCCCGACAGCATCACCATCATCGGCACGGCGGGGACCGTGATCGCGGCACTCACGCTGTTCCCGATCGGCCAGCTGTGGTGGGGTGCGTTCGCGGTGTTCGTCTTCGTGCTCGCCGACATGCTCGACGGGGCGATGGCCCGCGAACGTGGTTTCAGCACGCCGTTCGGCGGCGTGCTGGACGCGACCTGCGACCGCATCGGCGACGGCGCGATCTTCTGCGGTCTGCTGTGGTGGGCCGCCTTCGGCGTGCACAGCGCCGCCCTCGCGGTGGCGACGATGATCTCGCTGGTCACGTCGCAGGTGATCTCCTACATCAAGGCCAGGGCCGAGGCCAACGGGCTCAAGGGCGACGGTGGTTTCATCGAACGGCCGGAGCGGCTGATCATCGTGCTGCTCGGCGCCGGCCTGTCGGGGGTGTCGTTCCTGCACGTGCCGTGGTTACTACCCGTGGCGATGTGGGCGCTGGCGGTGGCCAGCCTCGTCACCCTCGGACAGCGGCTGCACTCCGTGCGCACCTCACCGGGAGCCATCGAACCGCTGCAGACCAAGCCGCCGCAGCCGCCGAATGACTCCGAAGAGGAAGCGAGCGAGCGGTGAGCACGCCCACACGCGGTGGGGGCGGACCGGTGGACGGCATCCTGCCGCGCATGCGTGGCGTGCGCCTACCGCTGGGTGGCCAACTGTCCGACCTCGGCTATGCCACCGGGTGGCGGGTGGTCCGCGCAATGCCGGAGTTCGCCGCCCGCAGCGCCTTCGAGGCGGGCGCACGGTACGCCTCGCGCGGCGGTGGACCGGATCAGCTGCGCAAGAACCTCGCGCGGGTACTCGGCGTGACGCCCGCCGACGTCCCCGGTGACCTGATCCGTGCCTCGCTGGCCTCCTACGCCCGGTACTGGCGGGAGGCCTTCCGGTTGCCGTCGATGGACCACCGGGTGCTGGCCCGTCGGCTAAACGATGCGGCGATCGGCGCCGAGCACGTCGTGGCGGCGCTCGACGCAGGCCGCGGTGCGGTGCTCGCCCTGCCGCACAGTGGCAACTGGGACATGGCGGGGGTGTGGCTCACCAACACCCACGGACGGTTCGCCACGGTGGCCGAGCGGCTCAAGCCCGAGTCGCTCTACAAGCGCTTCCTCGAGTACCGCGAGAGCCTCGGCTTCGAGGTGCTGCCCCTGACCGGGGGCCCGCGGCCGCCGTTCGACGTGCTCACCGAGCGCCTGAGGGCCAACGGTCTGGTCTGCCTGATGTCGGATCGCGATCTGACCAAGACCGGTGTCCCGGTCGACTTGTTCGGCGAGCCCACCATGCTGCCCGCAGGCCCCGCGAAGTTGGCGCTCGCCACCGGTGCGGTGTTGCTGCCCGTGCACACCTACTACGAGGCCGACGTGACCGTGATCGACATCGGCCCGGGACTGGACACCTCGTCCGGCGACGTCGCCACGATCACGGCGGCCCTCGCCGACCACTTCGGCAGGAACATCGCCGCACACCCCGCCGACTGGCACATGATGCAGCCTCAGTGGCTGGCCGACCTGTCCGAGGAGCGTCGGGCACGGCTCGGCGCCCTGCCGGTCGGCACCGACGAAGCCGACGGCGGGTAACCCGTGCGGATCGGGATGGTGTGCCCCTACTCGTTCGACGTGCCCGGCGGCGTTCAGGCCCACGTCCTGCAGCTCGCCGAGGTGATGCGCGGCTACGGGCATTACGTCAGCGTGCTGGCGCCTGCGTCGCCGGAGGCGAAGCTTCCGGACTACGTCGTCTCGGGTGGCAAGGCGGTGCCGATTCCCTACAACGGGTCCGTCGCGCGGCTGAGGTTCGGACCCGCCACCCATCGCAAGGTCAAGAAGTGGCTGTCCGACGGCGACTTCGACGTGCTGCACCTGCACGAGCCGAACGCGCCGAGTTTGTCGATGCTGGCGTTGATGATCGCCGAGGGACCGATCGTGGCGACGTTTCACACCTCGACTACGAAGTCGTTGACGCTCAGTGTTTTTCAGGGCATTCTCCGGCCCTGGCACGAAAAGATCGTCGGGCGCATCGCCGTGTCCGACCTGGCGCGGCGCTGGCAGATGGAGGCGCTGGGCTCCGACGCGGTCGAGATCCCCAACGGCGTCGACGTCGATTCGTTCGCGTCGGCGCGCAGGCTCGACGGGTATCCGCGACCCGGCAAGTCGGTGTTGTTCCTCGGCCGCTTCGACGAGCCGCGCAAGGGGATGGCCGTGCTGCTCGGCGCCCTGCCCCGGGTGGTCGAGTCGTTCCCGGACGTCGAGGTGCTCGTCGTCGGACGCGGTAACGAGGACGAGTTGCGGGCGGAGGCCGGCGAACTGGCCGGGCACCTGCGCTTCCTCGGATTGGTGGACGATGCGGAGAAGGCGTCGGCGATGGCCAGCGCCGACGTCTACTGCGCCCCCAACACCGGTGGGGAAAGCTTCGGGATCGTGCTCGTCGAGGCGATGGCGGCCGGCACGGCGGTGGTGGCGAGTGACCTCGACGCGTTCCGCCGGGTACTCGCGGACGGCGCCGCGGGCCGACTGGTACCCGTCGACGACTCTACCGAACTGGCCGCGGCGCTCATCGACGTGCTGGCCGACGACGTCGCCCGCCGGCGCTACGTCGACACCGCGGCGAAGGCGGTCCACCGGTATGACTGGTCGGTGGTGGGACGGGAGATCCTGCGGGTGTACGAGACCGTCGCCGGCGGCAGTGTGAAGGTGCGCGTCGAGGACCGGCGGGCGAGCAGGAGCGGAACCACTCGCGAGGACCGGCGGGCCGGCAGGAGCGAAGCGTCGGGCGGGATGGCGTGATCACCTGGCTCGCGATCGTCGTCCTCGCCCTCGTCCTCGCCGTGGTGTTGACCGGTGGAATCTGGGCCTTCCAGACCGCGCACCGGCTGGACCGGCTCCACGTCCGCTACGACCTGTCCTGGCAGGCGCTCGACGGCATCCTGGCCCGACGGGCCGTGGTGGCCCGCGCCGTCGCGACCGACGCGTACGGCAACGGTGCCGAGGGCAGACGCCTGGCCGCCCTCGCCGATGCCGCCGAGCGGGCGCCGAGAAATGCCAGGGAGGCCGCCGAGAACGAGTTGACGGCTGCGCTCGCGACGGTGGACCCGGGGTCGATACCCGTGGCGCTGGTGGCGGAGATGGCCGACGCCGAGGCGCGGGTGCTGTTGGCGCGCCGCTTCCACAACGACGCCGTGCGCGACACCCTCGCGCTGCGCGAACGCACGCTGGTGCGCTGGTTGCACCTCGGCGGAACCGCGCCCATGCCCAGCTACTTCGAGATCGCCGAGCGCGCCGCGCGGCGCTCCGTCGGGGAACTGCACAAACGCACGTCGGCGCGCGTCGTCCTGCTCGACGAGAGAGGTTTCGTGTTGCTGTTCTGCGGCTCGGACCCGGCGGCGGAATCCGCGCCACGGTGGTGGTTCACGGTCGGCGGCGCAGTCGAGCCCGGCGAGCAGCTCGCCGCCGCCGCCGTCCGCGAGCTCGCGGAGGAGACCGGATTGCGGATCAGCCCGGCCGACCTGGTGGGGCCGGTGTGGCGGCGCGACGCGGTATTCGACTTCAACGGCTCGGTGATCCGCAGCGAGGAGATGTTCTTCGTCTACCGCACCCTGCGCTTCGACCCGTCGACGGCCGGTCACACGGCCCTGGAGCGTCGCACCATCCACGGACACCGCTGGTGCGACGCCGCGATCATCGACGAGCTGGCGGCCCGCGGCGAGACGGTGTACCCGCTGCAGCTCGGAGAACTGCTCGCCGACGCCAACGCGCTGGTGGCACCGGGGTCGGGCGTGCCGGCACGGGAGCTGCAGTCGATCCGGTGACCTGACCGAACCGTCCGTGCCGCGGGGGCGCGCGCCGGTTGGTGCGTGGCAGCGCTTTTAATACGGTGCATGACGACGGACACCGGCACTGACCGCATCGAAGTTCCCGCCGGCTCCGGCCGGGCGGTGGTGCTCGGCAGGGGCCAACGCGCACGCGTCGTCGACGTCGAGGGAGGGCAGGTCGGCGACGTGTTCGCCTTCAGTCCGGACGACCCCGCCGAATACTTGAGTGCCTCGCATACCCGTACGCACGTGAGCCGGTTGTTTCCGCGCGTCGGTGAATCGTTCCTGACCAACCGGCGGCGCGCGATCCTCACCCTGGTGGCGGACACGTCGCCCGGTGTCCACGACATGCTCATCGCCGCCTGCGACGACGAACGCTACCGGGCGCTCGGTGCGCCCGGCCATGCGTCCTGCGCAGGGAACCTGCACACCGCGTTGCGGGACCGCGGGATACAGGCCGCCGTCGTGCCGCAGCCGGTCAACGTGTTCATGCACATCCCGGTCGATCCGGCGGGCGACCTCAGCTGGATGCCCGCCATCAGCAGACCGGGCGACGCCATCACCTTCGAGGCCGAGCGGGACTGCGTCTTCGTCGTCTCGGCGTGCCCCATGGACCTCAACGCCATCAATGGCGCGCACCCGACCGCGTTGCGGATCGAGACTGCGTGAGTACGGCGGACGGGAACGTCCCCGCGAGCGGCCGTTCGTGCCCAAACGTCCTGGTCACTCGACGGGGCGGCGGTGACGGATCGGTCGGATGCGGGCCCGGTGCCGACCGGTGCCCATTGCGGATCGAATCGATTTGGCAGGGCAACTAGACTGGATCGGTACTCATTTGGAGGAGATAGTCGTGCAATCCGCTGAAACCTCGCAGACTGGCACCGCCCGCGTGAAGCGCGGGATGGCCGAAATGCTCAAGGGTGGCGTCATCATGGACGTCGTCACGCCCGAGCAGGCTCGCATCGCCGAGGGAGCCGGGGCCGTCGCGGTCATGGCGCTCGAGCGCGTGCCCGCCGACATCCGCGCCCAGGGTGGCGTGTCGCGGATGAGTGACCCCGACATGATCGAGGGCATCATCTCCGCGGTCACCATCCCGGTGATGGCCAAGGCCCGCATCGGGCACTTCGTCGAGGCGCAGATCCTGCAGAGCCTCGGGGTCGACTACGTCGACGAGTCCGAGGTGCTCACCCCCGCCGACTACGCCAACCACATCGACAAGTGGCGGTTCACCGTGCCGTTCGTCTGTGGGGCCACCAACCTCGGGGAGGCGTTGCGGCGCCTCAGCGAGGGTGCGGCGATGATTCGCTCCAAGGGTGAGGCGGGCACCGGTGACGTCTCCAACGCCACCACCCACATGCGCAAGATCGGCGGGGAGATCCGTCGGCTCACCTCGTTGTCCGAGGACGAGCTGTTCGTCGCCGCGAAGGAACTGCAGGCGCCCTACGACCTGGTGCTCGAGGTGGCCCGGGCCGGCAAGCTGCCGGTGACGTTGTTCACCGCGGGCGGCATCGCCACCCCGGCCGATGCGGCGATGATGATGCAGCTCGGCGCCGAGGGCGTGTTCGTCGGCTCCGGCATCTTCAAGTCCGGCGACCCGGCGGCCCGCGCGGCGGCCATCGTGAAGGCGACCACGTTCTACGACGATCCCGACGTGCTGGCGAAGGTGTCGCGCGGGCTGGGGGAGGCGATGGTCGGGATCAACGTGGAGGACGTCGCCCAGCCGCACCGGCTCGCCGAACGCGGCTGGTAGGAGTCGGTGAGCGGCTCGCGCGAAGAGCAACGTTAACCGCATGTCGATCGAACAGATCCTCGGTCTCGAGCAGCTCGAGGTCAACATCTATCGCGGCGGTGTGTTCAGCCCGGAGTCCGGATTCCTGCAGCGCACCTTCGGTGGTCACGTCGCCGGTCAGTCCCTCGTCTCGGCCGTTCGCACGGTCGACCAGCGGTATCAGGTGCACTCCCTGCACGGGTACTTCCTGCGCCCCGGTGATGCCAGGGCACCGACCGTCTATCTGGTGGAGCGCCTTCGCGACGGCGGTTCGTTCGCGACGCGGCGCGTCAACGCCATCCAGCACGGCGAGACGATCTTCTCGATGTCCGCGTCGTTCCAGACCGACCAGAGCGGCATCGAGCACCAGGACGCCATGCCCTCGGCACCCCCGCCCGATGACCTGCCCGGGTTCCGTTCCGGCGGTGCGTTCGACGACGCGGGCTTCGCGCAGTTCGCCGAGTGGGACGTTCGCATCGTGCCGCGTGAACAGGTGGAGATGTTGCCCGGCAAGGCATCTCAGCAGCAGGTGTGGTTCCGGCACACCGATCCCCTGCCCGACGACCCGGTGCTGCACATCTGCGCGCTCGCCTACTTGAGCGACCTCACCCTGCTGGGCTCGGCGCAGGTGAACCATCCCGATGCCCGCAAGCACCTCATGGTCGCGTCGCTGGATCACGCGATGTGGTTCATGCGCCCGTTCCGCGCGGACGAGTGGTTGCTGTACGACCAGTCGTCGCCGTCGGCGTGCGGCGGCCGGTCGCTGACCGAGGGCAAGCTGTTCAACCAGAACGGCGAGATGGTGGCGGCGGTGGTTCAGGAGGGACTGACCCGCTACAAGCGCGATTTCACTCCTCCCGCCACGTGAGCGCACGCGTCGGTGTCCTTGCACTGCAAGGAGATACCCGAGAGCATCTGGCGGCGCTGACCGAGGCCGGCGCCGAGGCGGTGACCGTGCGGCGGCGGGCCGAGTTGGACTCCGTCGACGCCCTGGTGATTCCCGGCGGCGAGTCGACGGCGATGAGCAATCTGTTGCGTAGTTTCGAGCTGCTGGAACCGCTGCGGGACCGGTTGGCCGACGGGATGCCGGCCTTCGGCTCGTGCGCGGGCATGATCCTGCTCGCCACCGACATCGCCGACGCGGGGGTGGCCGGTCGCGAGGCACTGCCGTTGGGGGCGATCGACATGACGGTGCGCCGCAATGCCTTCGGTCGCCAGGTCGACTCCTTCGAGGGCGACCTCGATTTCGACGGGATCCTCGACGGCCCCATGCATGCGGTGTTCATCCGGGCACCGTGGGTCGAGCGGGTGGGACCGTCGGTGGAGGTGCTGGCGCGCGCCGCGGGGCATCCCGTCGCCGTCCGGCAGGGGCGGACGTTGGCGACGGCGTTTCATCCCGAGATGACCGGTGACCGCCGGGTGCACCGGCTGTTCGTGGAGTCGCTCGCGGACTAGGGGAGGATGGGCAGCAGCAGTCGCGAGGTCGAGCGGATCGTGTTCATGCTGCTGGTGCCGACGGCCGCATGGCGGAAGTTCATGATCGCCGGCGTCTCCGGATTCTGATCGTCGCTGGTGACCACCAGCCGGATGCTGTCCCCGGGATGGAAACGACGGGCGTTGCCCACCAGAGGAATTCGGTACTCGACATCGTCGCCGATCGGCACGGACACGGCGGAGCGGCAGGGCAGCACGGGTGCGCCCGCCACGCTGGCGGTCTCGTCGACCTCGCGCAGACTGGCCCGGAGCCAACCCGCCGTGAGGTCGTCGACGGTGCCGTCGGCGGCGACGTGCTGCAGCGTCGCGATCCACGCCGTGTCGGCCGCGGTGGCCGCGGCGACGAGTCGCAGTTCGATGTCCCCGACCACGTCGAGCGTTTCGGTCAGCGGGGCGCTGGTCCACGTCAGCAGCGCGGGCGGATCGATCGGACTCGGTTTCACCCGCCCGAGGCCCACGCCGAGCACCATGAACTCTCGGGAGCCGGGTGCGCCTTCCTCGGTGGACAGCGTGCCGTCGGCGCGAAGCGCCCACTCTCTCAACGACGTTCCGACAGGCGGCCATTCGTCGGCTGCGCGCCACGTCGCCCTGGTGTCATCCCCCGTCGCTCCGCTCGCCCTGTTATCACCAGGCAGCACGTACCGGATCGGGGGCCCGTCCATGATCCCGGTGTCGCGGCCCTTCAGCCAGTGGTCGTACCACGCCAGCGCTTCGGTGTGCAGGCTCTCCCACGGCCAGGTCAGGCCGTAGCGACCCAGCAGCGCCATCCGGACGTTCGGATTGGCCGACAACGCCTTCCACGACACGAACGTCGACGGCAGGTGCAGCGGGACGTTCTCCCAGTCGCAGCCGAGGTAGGTCGGAACGTCGATCGTGGACAGCTCAGGGGTGAGATCGCGCTCGTCCCACCACGCGTCGCGGATGGGGTGCTTCACCACCACGTCGAGCCACAGGTCATCCCAGGGGTGGGGCTCGTGCGGCAGCTTCAACAGCTGACGTAGCGTGGTGACCGCCGCCTCGCCGTTCATCGTGCCGAACTTGCGGTGCAGCGGGGGAGCGTGCAGCACCTTGCGTGCCAGCTCGACGGGAAGGCTGTGCCAGAAGTCCGCGCTACGGCCCGACGTCATGCCCACCATCGACAGGAACGGCGTGACGAAGGACGTGCTGACCAGCCCGTGGTGCGCGGCGGCCTCGTACAGGTCGGCGGTGACCGCGACCGGAAAGATCGCCCGCAGGTGCGGCGGCCGCTCGACGGCGGCCTGCAGTTGTGTCATCGCGAAGTAACTGATGCCGATCATCCCGACGTTGCCGTCGCACCACGGCTGCGCGGCGGCCCACTCGACGAGGTCGTACATGTCCCGGCGTTCCTGCGCGTCGAAGAACCCGAACGTGCCGCCCGAGCCGCAGGTGCCCCGGACGTTGGCGATCACGTGCACGTATCCGCGCGGAACCCAGAAGTCGGTGACCCCCGCCTCGATGAAGCCCATCGGCGCGCCCAGGTCCTGAATCTGGCGCGGATAAGGCGACGCCGCGATCAACGCCGGATGGCGGCCGTCGGCGTCGGGTCGGTGGACGTCGCAGAGCAGGGACACGCCGTCGCGCATCGTCGCCGCGACGTCGGCGTCGCGCCGGACGCCGTAGTCCGGAGTGCTGAGATTGCGGTAGTCCCGCCCCGTGGTCTGCGGGCCGTTGAGCTGCGTCTGCGCCATGAGTGTCACGCTACGTCGAAACGGATTCGAAACCAGGCCAACCTCGGGTGGGACCGGCGTCCACGTAGACTCGACGATCGGACTTCGCAGTCGAGAAGAAGAGGTGGTACCTGCATGAGCGGCCATTCCAAGTGGGCGACCACGAAGCATCAGAAGGCCGTCAAGGACGCGCGTCGCGGCAAGGAGTTCGCCAGACTCGTCAAGAACATCGAGGTCGCGGCTCGTACCGGCGGTGGTGACCCGGCGGGCAACCCGACGCTGTACGACGCCATCCAGAAGGCCAAGAAGACCTCGGTGCCCAACGACAACATCGAGCGCGCACGCAAGCGTGGCGCGGGCGAAGAGGCCGGTGGCGCCGACTGGCAGACCATCACCTACGAGGGGTACGGACCCAACGGCGTAGCGGTGCTGATCGAGTGCCTGACCGACAACCGCAACCGGGCGGCCAGCGAGGTGCGCATCGCGATGACGCGCAACGGGGGCAACATGGCCGATCCCGGCTCGGTGTCATACATGTTCACCCGCAAGGGCGTGGTCACCCTCGAGAAGAACGGTCTCACCGAGGACGACGTGCTCACCGCCGTGCTGGAGGCCGGCGCCGAGGACGTCAACGATCTCGGTGGCGCGTTCGAGGTGATCTCCGAGCCCACCGATCTGGTGGCCGTGCGGACCGCGTTGCAGGACGCGGGCATCGACTACGAATCGGCTGAGGCGAGCTTCCAGCCCTCGGTCAGCGTCCCCGTCGACCTCGACGGCGCCCGCAAGGTGCTCAAGCTGGTCGACGCGCTCGAGGACAGCGACGACGTGCAGGAAGTGTGGACGAACGTCGACATCCCGGACGACGTGGCCGCCCAACTCGACGAGGACTGACGGCCTCACCCGCGGCTAGCGGTGGCCGCCGCCCTGGCCGTGGTGATCGAGGACCACGATGCCGCCGAAGTAGGGAAACTGCTGCTGGTAGGGCACGTTCGGCGGGGTGGCGGTGAGCTGGACGTTGCCCGGTGTCTGGCACTGGGTGCTCGACGTGCTGATATCCGTGCACTCCGGAGGTTGAGCGGTGGCGGAGGCCGCCGCCAGCGGGGCGACGGTCAACGAGAGCCCCGCCGCGGCCGCGACGAGTACGGGTGCCGCGAGAGCCTTCGCGCGAGCTGTGGTGAACCGCATGGTCGAACTCCTATTCAGAAACTGAACGTTTAGTTTCTCTACAGGGGGGACGACGGCGACGGGCCGTTTCTTCCCGAACGCCGCCGTGCCGTCAGTCACAGGGCGACAGGCCGGCGACGGCCGCGTCGACGATGGCGTCGGCCGCGGCGGCGTCGAGAGGCGCATGACCGGTGACCAACCGGTACATCGCCGGTCCGAAGAGCAGATCGATGGCCACCTCGGGGTCGACGTCGGCCCGAAGCTCACCGCGGGCGACACCCCGCTCCCAGATGGTCCGCCCGAGGCGGCGCCGTGAGTGAACCAGATGATCCCGCAGCTCGGCTCGGACCGCCGGGTCGAACTGCGCCTCCCCGACGAGTTGGGCGAAGACTCGACCGCTGGAGCTCGCGTAGAAGTGCAACAGCCCGCGCAGCACGAAGCAGAAGTCCGCGCGAGCCGAGCCGGTGTCGGGATCATGTGACTCGGCGGACATCTGGGACAGGAAGGCCTCGACGGCAACCGCATACTTGTTCGGCCACCACTTGTAGATGGTTGCCTTGCTCACGCCACTGCGGGCCGCGATCTGTTCGGTGGTCATGGCCCTCAGACCAAGGTCGTGCAACAACTCGGACGCGGCTCGGACGACGGCGATCCTGGACTCCTCGCTGCGCGGGCGGCCGGGACGGGCCCGGACGCGCTGGCCGTCGCGGGTCACTGGCGCCGCACTGCCTCGTCGATCCACACCCATCGTTGGAGTATCGGCGATGTCGTGTCACTCCGCTGATCAATGAGCGCCGCGTAGCGCGCCCAGCGCGGCGTCGATGGGCGTGGGGCCGGAGACCAACTCGAACGTGGTGCCGCCGGTGGCGGGTGTGTCGAGCACGGCGGCGAGGACCGCCGCCACGTCGGCACGCGGGATGCTGCCACGTCCGGTCGATTCGGCGACGTGCACCGAACCGGTGCCCGGTTCGTCGGTCAGCAGTCCGGGACGCACGATCGTCGAGTCGAGCGCGCGGCGCGCGCGGATGTCACGGTCCGCGGCCGCCTTGGCGTCGAGATAGGCGGCGAACACCGGGTCGCCCGATTCGCCCGGCGCGCGGCGGTCGGCGCCCATGGCGGACACCATCACGTAGCGCCGCACCCCGGCGGCCTCGGCGGCATCGGCGAGCAGTATCGCGGCGTCGCGGTCGACCGTCGCCTTCCTCTCGATGCCGCTCCCCGGGCCCGCTCCAGCGGCGAAGACCACCGCGTCGGCGCCTGCCAGTTGCTCGGCGACCTGCTCTACCGTGGCATTCTCCAGATCGAGGACGACGGCATCCGCCCCGGCGCGGCGCAGGTCGTCGCCCTGGGCGGGGTTGCGGATCAGACCCACGGCGGAGTCGCCGCGGTCCGCCAACGACCGCTCGAGGAGGAGGGCGATCTTGCCGTGCCCGCCCGCGACGACGACGCGCATCACCGATCACCTCCGGTGGCGAAGACCTGTGCATCGTCGGCGAAGGCCTTGAACTCCAAGGCATTTCCGGCGGGATCCAACAGGAACATCGTCCACTGCTCGCCCGGGCGCCCCGCGAAGCGCAGATAGGGCTCGACGACGAACCGGGTGCCGCCGGTGCGCAACCGCTCGGCGAGGGCGTGGAAGTCGTCGACCGACAGCAGCAGCCCGAAGTGCGGCACCGGGACGTCGTGGCCGTCCACCGGGTTGTGCGCCGCCTCCCGGCGGCCGGCAACGAGATGCGTGACGAATTGGTGGCCGTGCAGATCCCAGTCGATCCAGGAGTCCGCGCTGCGCCCCTGGACCAAACCGAGCACGGTGCCGTAGAAGTGGCGGGCGGCGTCGAGATCGTCGACCGGCACCGCGAGGTGGAAGCGGGGGATGGGCGAGTCGAGAAGGGTCACCCGTTCACGCTAGCTCGCCGTCAGGAAGGCGCCGATCTCGTGCGCCGTCCTCACGGGCTGATCGAGCATGACCAGGACGTGTGCGTCGTCGACGTAGCGCAGCACTCCGTTGGTGAGTCGCGCCAGTTCCTCGGCGTGGCGGTCGGGCATGACCGGGTTGTGGCTCCACAACACCAGGACGTCGCCGTCGAAGTCGGCGAGGCGCTCGGTCGCACGCACCAGGTCGGACTTGTCGAATGTGGTGCGGCTGTACTTGATCAGGTCCCGCCGAATTGCCTTGTCCCGTAGACCGGCCTCGAGCCAGCGATCCACCACCTGCTGCGGAACGGGTTTCTTGGCCATCATGCCGAACATCAGGTACTGCCTGCGGATCCAGCCGATGCGCAACTGGCGCATCGCGATCGACACCGTCAGGGGGGTGCGCGTCGCGACCCAGGTGACCTTCCCCGGGAAGCCCGGCGGGAAGTTCTCGAACGCCTCGCACGGGCAGATGATCAGACGGCCGACGCGCTGGTCGCGTCCGAGGTCGGAGAGGAACAGCGGACCGCCCCAGTCGGTGACCACCAGGTCGACGTCGTGCAGGTCGAGCGCGTCGAGGAAGTCGGCGAGGATGCCGACCATGCCGGGCATCGTGAGATCGGCGTCGGCCCGCATCGGCACGCGGTGGCCGCCGAGGGGCAGTACCGGCAGCAGGTACCGGTAGCCGACGGGCAGGAACGGCAGCGCGAGATCCCATTGGGCGTCGTTCATCAGCAGTCCGTGCAGGAGCACGACCGGAGGTCCGTCCGGGGCGCCCACGTCGCGATATTCCACCGTGCCCGCCGCGACCTCGACTGAATCCATCGCCGAACCTCCGTTAGAACGCTCATTCTAGAATGTATGCTCTAGTGTGTCGTCGGGAGGTGGCGTTGGCAAGGTCGACGAGGGAATCGATTCTCACCGCGGCCGCGGAGCTCATGCGTCACAAGGGGTTCGCCGCGGTCGGGATGAAGGACGTGGTGGCGGTGTCGGGAGCACCGATCGGTTCGCTCTACCACCACTTTCCCGGCGGGAAGACGCAGATCGCCCGCGAGGCCCTCGTCAACGCCGGCGTCGCATACGCCATGCTCATCCCGGCGCTGGTGGCGCCGTACGACGACCTCGGCGAGGCCATCGAGTCGGTCTTCGCGCAGGCCGCATCGGACATGGCGGACACCGGCTTCGCCAACATGTGTCCGGTCGGCAGCGTGGCCGCCGAGGTCGCCGACACCGTCGAGGAATTGCGCGACGCGTCCTCGGCGATCTTCACCGACTGGGTGGACGGTGGCACGGCGTACTTCGTGTCGCGCGGGTTGCCGCCGCACACCGCGCGCGACGTCACGATCACGATCATCAGTGCGCTCGAGGGTGCGTTCATCCTGGCGCGGACCCTGCGCGACGCCGAACCGCTGCGGTCGGTCGGCCGGGTGCTGGGGCCGCGGTACCGCGGGGTGGGCCTGCGCGCGCCTGGGGGCGTGTCCCTGTCGGGCACCGTCCGCGATCACCACTAAGGTATCGAACAGCTGTTCGGGAACTTAGGAGCCAACGTGCGGGTGATGGGTGTCGACCCCGGGCTGACGCGGTGCGGACTGTCCGTCATCGAAAGCGGCCGCGGCCGTCAGGTGATCGCCCTCGACGTCGACGTCGTGCGGACACCCTCGGACCAACCGCTACACAAGCGGCTGCTGAGCATCAGCGACACCGTGGAGCACTGGCTGAACACCCACCATCCGGACGTGCTCGCGATCGAGCGGGTGTTCGCCAACCAGAACGCGAACACCGCGATGGGCACCGCCCAGGCGGCCGGCGTGATCGCGCTGGCCGCGGCCCGGCGGGACATCGACGTGCACTTCCACACGCCCAGTGAGGTGAAGGCCGCGGTCACGGGCAACGGGCGTGCCGACAAGGCGCAGGTCACCGAGATGGTCACCAGAATCCTTGCGCTGCAGGCCAAGCCGACACCAGCCGACGCGGCGGACGCGTTGGCGCTTGCCATCTGCCACTGTTGGCGCGCACCGATGATCGCGCGGATGGCCCAGGCCGAGGCCATGGCCGCCGAGCAGCGCCGCAAGTACCAGGCCAGGCTCAAGGCGGCCAGGTGATCGCGTCGGTTCGTGGCGAGGTTCTCGACGTCGCACTCGATCACGCCGTCATCGAGGCCGCGGGTGTCGGCTACAAGGTGATGACGACGCCGACGACGCTGGCGACGCTGCGACGCGGCTCCGAGGCCAGGCTGATCACCGCGATGATCGTGCGCGAGGACTCGATGACGCTGTACGGCTTCGCCGACGCGGAATCGCGCGACCTGTTCACCACGCTGCTCTCCGTCTCCGGCGTCGGCCCGAAGATCGGGTTGGCCACCCTCGCCGTGTACGACGCCCCGACTCTGCGGCAGGCGCTGGCCGACGGTGACGTCACCGCGCTGACCCGGGTGCCCGGCATCGGCAAGCGTGGCGCCGAGCGCTTGGTCCTCGAACTGCGCGACAAGATCGGGTCGGTGGCGACGTCCGGTGGCGCGGCAGCGGTCGGTGGCCACGCGGTTCGGGGATTGGTGGTGGAAGCCCTCGTCGGTCTTGGCTTTGCGGCCAAGCAAGCCGAGGAGGCCACCGACAAGGTCCTTGCCGAGGATGCCGAGGCGACGACCTCGAACGCGCTGCGTGCCGCCCTCTCGATGCTGGGGAAGAAGTAGGGCATGGGCCGGTTCGACGAGGGCGAGCACGAGGACACCTCGGACCGAGAGGTGTCGGCGGCCCTGACCGTTGGCGAAGGTGACGTCGACGCCAGCCTGCGACCCCGCTCGCTCAAGGAGTTCATCGGCCAACCGCGGGTCCGCGAGCAACTCCAGCTCGTGCTCGAGGGGGCCAAGAACCGGGGTGGCACACCGGATCACATCCTGCTCTCGGGCCCACCGGGCCTCGGCAAGACGTCGCTCGCGATGATCATCGCGGCCGAGCTGGGGACCTCCTTGCGCCTCACGTCGGGTCCGGCACTGGAGCGCGCGGGGGACTTGGCCGCGATGTTGTCCAACCTGGTCGAGCACGACGTGCTGTTCATCGACGAAATCCACCGCATCGCACGGCCGGCCGAGGAGATGCTCTACCTCGCCATGGAGGACTTCCGGGTCGACGTCGTCGTCGGCAAGGGCCCCGGGGCGACGTCGATTCCGCTGGAGGTCGCTCCCTTCACGCTCGTCGGCGCGACGACCCGGTCGGGATCGCTGACCGGACCGCTGCGTGACCGCTTCGGCTTCACCGCCCACATGGACTTCTACGAACCCGCGGAGCTGGAGCGGGTGCTGGCTCGCTCGGCGGGCATCCTGGGCATCGAGGTCGGTGCGGATGCGGCCGCCGAGATCGCCCGGCGGTCCCGTGGCACGCCGCGGATCGCCAATCGGCTGCTGCGCCGGGTCCGCGACTACGCGGAGGTGCGCGCGGACGGCGTCATCAACCGTGACATCGCGAAGGCCGCACTCGCCGTCTACGACGTCGACGAGCTCGGGTTGGACCGGCTCGACAGGGCGGTGCTCTCGGCGCTGATCCGCAACTTCGGCGGTGGTCCGGTCGGAGTGTCGACCTTGGCGGTCGCCGTGGGGGAGGAGGCCACTACCGTCGAGGAAGTCTGCGAGCCCTTCCTGGTGCGTGCCGGCATGATCGCTCGCACCCCGCGTGGCCGGGTGGCCACCGGACAGGCGTGGACGCACCTGGACCTGACGCCGCCGAGCGGTGTGACGGGCATGGGCCAGCAGGGGCTCTTCGGGTAGTGGCGGACCACCCGTCACATGGACCTACGGAAAGTGTGGAATGACCACTGCTGGTGTGATCTTCGCGGCGTTGGCTGCCGTGCTCCACGTCTACATCTGGGTGCTCGAGTCGTTCCTGTGGACGGCGCCGCGCACCCGAGCGACCTTCGGGACCACGGCCGAGGAGGCGGAGACCACCAAGCTGCTGGCATTCAACCAGGGCTTCTACAACCTGTTCCTGGCCTTGGTGGCCGCGGTCGGCATCGCGTTCATGATCTCCGGTGGCACCCGGGTCGGGGTGGCACTGCTGTTCGCCGGTGTGGGCCCCATGCTGGCCGCGGCGATCGTGCTCCTGGCGTCCGCGCCGGGCAAGGCGCGCTCGGCGGTGATCCAGGGTGCGCTGCCGTTGGTCGCCGTGGTCCTGCTGGCCGTCGGCGCATTCGCGTGACCCGCGCCGATCTCCCCGAACACCTCGACGGCGTCCCCGCCCGCCCTCTTGGCCCGGTACATCGCGCGGTCCGCCGACTCGACGAGCCGATCGACCATCGCGGGAATCTCGCGCGCCGTCACCGTCACGAGTGAGGCGCTTGCCACCCCGACGCTGGCGGTGGGGTGCGACGGCGTCTGCCTGATCGCCAATCGGAGCCGCTCGGCCAGGCCGACCGCGTCCCGGCGATCGCCGGACAGTGCGACGACGAACTCCTCGCCGCCGATTCGGGCGATCACCGAGTCGGCGCGTCGGGACCGGTGCAGGATCTGACCGACCGCGATCAGCGTTTGATCACCTGCTGCATGGCCTGCCGTGTCGTTGATGCGCTTGAAGTCGTCCAGATCGACCATCACCACCGACAGATGGGCCGTGCCGTCGCGACTGGACTGCTTGGCCAACGCGCGGACCGATCGCTGGAAGGCGCGGCGGTTGGGTAGGTCCGTCAGGGGGTCGACGTCCGACTTGAGCGCATCGATGCCCAAGGTCTGCACGAGCACCTGGACGCACATCGGCACGGCGATGATGCTCACCACCAGGATGAGCATCTTGCTGGCCGCCAGCGGCGCGTCGCCGGCGATCGTGATCTCCACGGCGCACGCCACGGTGGTGGCCAGTGACACGCAGAGGGTGAACAGCTGATGGGGACTGGTGTGGAAGAAGGCGACGTAGGCGGCCAGGGCCACGAACAAGGTGCAGCCCTCGATGCCCATCCCGGGCCATACGCCGACGAGGCAGGCGATGGCGATGCAGAGGTTGGCGACCACGACGAAGGCGGCGGACTGGTTGCGCGTCGGCCACGTCGCCAACCACAGCAGGGCCATCACGGCGCAACAGGCGGTGACGGCGATGGACAGTGCGCGTGCGACCGGGCCGTGCGGCCCCGCTGGGGTGAGCAGCATCAGCACCGGGACCAGTCCGAGCGCTCCGACGACGGCGAACATCATGACGCGAGTGAAGGTTTGCAGGTTGCGGGCGGCGAGATACGACGACAGCCACTGGTAGTGATCGGGCTGCCGCCACCACCGGCGAATCAACTCCACTGTGCGCGCGTGCCTTCGTCGTTGATGGCGGTCGCCGTCGAACGTCATCTTCGCACGACCGCGAAGCTTCCCCGCCTCGGATGGTACAAGAACCGCGCGGAGCTTGCCGGAAGCCGGTGTGGCGCCTGCGGAGCCCCGGCCGGTTCCCGGTCCGGTGACCCCGTTAGGACGCCGCCGGCTCTGGGTACTCAGGGGAGGATCTGGGAGGAACATCGATGACTCGCGTCGTTTCGGATGAGCGCTCTGGTGGCGGCCGACTGCGCATACCGCGCAGCCGTGGTGCGGCGAGTGGACTGCTGGTGATCGTGCTGGGGTTGTGGGGTGCGCTGGTGCCCTTCGTCGGTCCGGCGTTCGACTTCGCGTACAACCCTGCGCAGGGTTCGGCATGGAGCGCCGCGCGAGGCTGGTTGGAGGTGCTGCCCGGTGCGGTCGCCGTCATCGGTGGGCTGCTCCTGGTGCGGTCGCGCAACCGCGCCACCGCGATGCTGGGCGGATGGCTCAGCGTCCTGGCCGGAGCGTGGTTCGTGATCGGACGTGTCATGGCGACCACGCTGACCATCGGCGAGATCGGCCGGCCCGTCGCCGACACCGACACCAAGGCGGCCTGGCTGGAGCTGACGTATTTCTACGGGCTCGGTGCGCTGATCGTGTTCCTCGGCGCGATGGCACTCGGCAGGCTGTCCGTGCGCAGCGTGCGCGACGTCGACTACGCCCAGCGCGCCGTCATCGCCGACCGTGACCGGCGAGCCGACGAGGTCGTCGCCCGGCAGGAGGTGACCGGTGACCCCGCCACCGATGCGACGCCGACGCGGCCGGTCGACCGGGGCGCGGTGGTGCCGGCGGAGACGCGGCCGGGGAGAAGGTCGCTCAACCCGCTGAAGCGACGCCGTCGCGACGAGCCGACCGGGGCGGGGCTGGAGCGCTGAGTCGGCTCGCGGTGGGTCCTGGGACGACGTCCCTATCCCGTATAGACCATCACGTGCTTGATGCGGGTGTAGTCCTCGAGACCATACATGGACAGGTCCTTGCCGTGGCCGGACGACTTGAACCCGCCGTGCGGCATCTCGGCGACGAGCGGGATGTGGGTGTTGATCCACACACAGCCGAAGTCGAGGGCGTTCGAGGTGCGGATCGCGGTCGACACGTCCTTGGTCCACACCGAGGACGCCAGCGCGAATTCCACCCCGTTGGCCTTCTCGAGCGCGTCGTCCTCGTCGGTGAAGGACTGCACCGTGATGACGGGTCCGAAGATCTCGGTCTGAATGTGCCGGTCGTCCTGCCGCAGCCCGCCGATGACCGTCGGCTCCACGTAGAATCCCTTGTCGCCCTGGCGGTGTCCGCCCGCGGCGACGGTCGCGTGTTCGGGCACGTCCACCAGGTAACCCAGCACCCGCTCCAGCTGGTTGGCGTTGTTGACCGGTGGCACCCAGGCATCTTCGTCCCCCTCGGGCCTGCCGAACGTGGTCTGCGCACCCCTGGCCTGCTCGGCCAGCGCGGCCGTCAGGTCATCGACCACCGAGGCGTGCGCGAGCACCCTGGTGGCGGCAGTGCAGTCCTGTCCCGCGTTGAAGTAGCCGGCGGTCGCGATCCCCTCGGCGGCCGCGGCGATGTCCGCATCCCCGAACACGATGACGGGGGCCTTGCCGCCCAACTCGAGATGGGTTCGCTTGAGATGCCCGCCCGCGCTGACGGCGACGGCGCGTCCGGCCGCCACCGACCCGGTGATCGACACCATCTCCGGGGTGGGGTGAGCGACGACGGCGGCGCCGGTGACGCGGTCGCCGGTCACGACGTTGAGCACGCCCGGCGGGAGGTGCCGGGCCGCGAGCTCCGCGAGCATCACCGTGCTGACCGGTGTGGTGTCACTGGGTTTGATGACGACGGCGTTGCCTGCGGCGATGGCGGGGCAGAACTTCCAGATCGCCATCATCATCGGGTAGTTCCACGGGGCCACCTGACCGATCACGCCGACCGGCTCCCGACGGATCCACGACGTGTGGTCGGCCATGTACTCGCCAGCCGACTTGCCCTCGAGAACCCTTGCGGCCCCGGCGAAGAAGCGGATCTGGTCGAGCATCGGCGGGATTTCCTCCGCCTTGGTCACATGGTTGGGCTTGCCGGTGTTGCGTCCCTCGGCAGCCACCAGGTCGTCGGCCGCGCGCTCCACCTCGTCGGCGAAGTCGAGCAACGCCTTCTGCCGAACCGACGGCGTGGTGCGCTTCCAGTCCTTGAACGCCTTCGCCGCAGCGGCGTAGGCGTTGTCGACGTCCTGCTCGTTGGACACCGGCGCGGTGCCGTACTGCTCACCGGTGCTCGGATCGACGAGCGGCATCGTCGCGCCGCTGACCGAGTCCACCAGCTCGCCGCCGATGAAGTTGCGCACGGTCGTCATGGATCAGCTCCTTCGGTCAGAGGTCTTTGAGGATCAGGGCCAGGACGTCGAGCCCTTCGTCGAGCAGCTCGTCGCTGATGGTCAGTGGGGGCAGGAATCGCACCACGTTGCCGAAGGTGCCGCAGGACAACACGATGACGCCGGCGGCGTGGGCGCCGGCGCACAGTGCCTTGACGAGGTCCGGGTCGGGTTCCGAGGAGCCGGACTTGACCAGCTCGATGGCGATCATCGCGCCACGACCACGGACGTCGCCGATGCGGTCGTCGTCGGCCTGCATCCGACCCAGCCGCTCCTTCATCAACGTCTCGATCTCACGGGCGCGGGCCACCATCCCCTCGGCCTCGATCGTCTCTATCGTCGCGAGTGCGGCGGCGCAGGCGATCGGGTTTCCGCCGTACGTGCCGCCGAGTCCGCTGACGTGCGGGGCGTCCATGATCTCGGCGCGGCCCGTCACGCCTGCCAACGGCAGCCCGTCGGCGATGCCCTTGGCGGTGACGATGAGATCGGGGGCGATGCCCTCGTGCTCGCAGGCGAACATCGCGCCGGTGCGGGCGAACCCGGTCTGCACCTCGTCAGCGATGAACACCACGCCGTTGCGGCGGCACCAGTCCAGCAGCGTCGGCAGGAAGCCCTCGGCGGGCACGATGAACCCACCCTCGCCCTGAATCGGTTCGATGATGACGGCCGCGAGGTTGTCGGCGCCGACCTGCTTGTCGATGACGGTCAGTGCCCGCCGCGCGGCCAGCTCGCCGTCGGTCGCCAGCTCCTTGCCGAACTCGGCGTCGCGGAACGGGTACGACAGGGGAGCGCGGTAGACCTCCGGGGCGAACGGGCCGAAGCCGTGCTTGTAGGGCATCGACTTCGCCGTCAGGGCCATCGTGAGATTGGTGCGGCCGTGGTACGCGTGGTCGAACGCCACCACGGCCTGCTTCTTGGTGTAGGCGCGGGCGATCTTGATCGAGTTCTCCACGGCCTCGGACCCCGAGTTGAACAGTGCCGACCGCTTCTCGCCGGCGACGGGGGTCAGCCGGTTGAGGTGTTCGCACACCGCGACGTAGCCCTCGTACGGCGTGATCATGAAACAGGTGTGGGTGAAGTGGGCCACCTGGGCGGCGACCGCGTCGACCACGCGCGGCGACGCGTTGCCGATCGTCGTGACCGCGATGCCGGACCCGAGATCGATGAGGCGGTTGCCGTCGACGTCCTCGACGATTCCGCCGCCCGCGCGGGCTGCATACACCTGCATGGTGTTGCCGACGCCGCGCGCGACGGCGCCGGTCTTGCGTTCGATCAACGCCGCCGACTTGGGGCCGGGGATGGCCGTGGCCAGGTGGCGACTTTGTTCGATGGTGCTCACGTCATGACTCCTGCACGGGAATGGCACGCGGATGGCAATGCCGGGGAGGGACGTCGGTACGTCGCGTCGGATCCTAGCCGCCAGCCTAGTCACCGAGGGCGCCGCTGCGGCCGGAAACGTCGGTATGAACGGTCGACGGCAGTGGATTGCGAACCCGATGACGCCGATTCCCACGGTTTCAGTGGCCGAGTACCGTCGTCGGGACGGCCCGTGCTCCCGCACCGCCCCGATCACGGCTCGGACGTCGGCGCATCGGCACCGACCACGGCCGGGTCGCGGGACGGGGGCGGTCGGTCAGCGGCCGCAATGATGGCACACTGGTCCCACATGAGGCCGCCGCGTGACCGCACCGTCCTGGCGCCGTGACCGCTCCACCGACACGAAGGATGGCATCCCGCCATGGGTGAATTGACGCTCTTCCTCCCGCTGATCATCATCATGGGCGCGTTCATGTTCTTCGCGTCACGCCGGCAGAAGAAGGCCATGCAGGCGACGATCAGCCTGCACGACTCGTTGGCCGTCGGCGACGAGATCATGACCACCGCCGGCGTGTTCGGCACGATCGCCGGCGTCCGCGACTCGAAGGTCGAGGTCGAACTGGCGCCGGGGGTCGTGGTGACCATGCTGAAGCTGGCGGTCAAGGAGAAGGTCACGGCGGACGCCGACGACGACACTGACGATCTCGACGACGAATACGACGACGACTACGAGGACGACGGCGACGCCGCCACCGGCGGCGCTGGGTCGACCACCGCGGAACTCGACAGCCCCACCGCCGGGATCGAGGCGAAGTCCGACCCCGACCGGCTCACCAAAGACTGACGGCCGAGCACTCAGCGCAACCACGTACTCTTTGCGGGTTGACGTACCGATCTGAGGAGAACCAAGAACGTGGCATCGCCTTCGGCGCCGGTGCATCCCTACCGCTACCTGTCGCTCTTCCTGGTTCTGCTCATCGGCGTATATCTGCTGGTGTTCCTGACCGGGGACAAGCAGCCCAAGCCCAAGCTGGGCATCGATCTGCAGGGCGGCACCCGCGTCACGCTCACGGCGCGCACCCCGGACGGATCGCCTCCGACCCGTGAATCGCTCGCACAGGCGCAGGAGATCATCAGCTCCCGTGTCGACGGTCTTGGCGTCTCCGGCTCGGAAGTGGTGGTCGACGGCGACAATCTCGTCATCACCGTTCCCGGCAACGACGGCAACGAGGCGCGCAACCTCGGCCAGACGGCACGGCTCTACATCCGCCCCGTGATCCACGCCATTCCGGCGCAGGGCGCGGCGCCACCGCCGGGGCAGGCGCCCGCGGGTGGTCCACCCGGCCTGCCCGGCGCCCCCCAGGGTGCGCCCGGGGCGCCGCCGGCGGCCCCGCCAGGCGGGACCGGCGTACCGGAGGCACCGCCGGCACCCGGTGAAGCGCCACCCGCGCCGCCGGCCGGCGACGCACCGGCGCCACCGGCCGCACCCGACGCCCCCCAGCCCCGGCCCTATCCCGACGCACCTGCGCCGACGCCGACTCCCACGCCGGCACCCGGACCCGGTCCGGCTCCGGCGCCCGGACCCCCGGCGGCGCCGAACGCGAAGGCCAGCCTCGCGCAGCGCATCTCCGACGAGAAGGCGCTTCGGCAGAGCGCCGACCAGCAGATCCAGCTGCTCGCGCTGCAATTCGAGGCCACCCGCTGCAACGACGAGGATGTCCTGGCCGGCAACGACGACCCGAACCTGCCTCTGGTGACCTGTTCGCAGGACCACAAGCAGGTGTATCTGCTCGACAAGTCGATCATCAGCGGAGAGCAGATCGAGAGCGCGTCGTCGGGGCTCGATCAGCAGCGTGGTGAATACGTCGTCGACCTGCAGTTCAAGAGCCAGGGCGCCGACATCTGGGCCAACTTCACCGCCGCCAACGTCGGAACGCAGACCGCTTTCACCCTTGATTCGCAGGTGGTCAGCGCGCCCCAGATCAACGAGGCGATCCCCGGTGGCCGCACCCAGATCACGGGTCAGTTCACGCAGGACTCGGCACGGCAGCTGGCCAACGTCTTGAAGTACGGATCGTTGCCGTTGTCCTTCGAGTCGTCCGAGGCCGAGACCGTGTCGGCCACACTCGGCTTGACGTCGTTGCGGGCCGGCCTGATCGCCGGCGCGATCGGCCTCGCGCTGGTGCTGCTCTACTCACTGCTGTACTACCGCGTTCTCGGCCTGCTGACGGCGCTGTCGCTGGTGGCCTCGGGGGCGATGGTGTTCGCCATCTTGGTGCTGCTCGGCAGATACATCGGCTACACGCTGGATCTGGCGGGCATCGCGGGCCTGATCATCGGCATCGGGACCACGGCCGACTCGTTCGTGGTGTTCTTCGAGCGCATCAAGGACGAGATCCGCGAGGGACGGTCCTTCCGGTCGGCCGTGCCACGTGGCTGGGCCAGGGCGCGCAAGACGATTCTGTCGGGCAACGCGGTGAGCTTCCTCTCCGCCGCGGTGCTATACCTGCTGGCCATCGGACAGGTCAAGGGTTTCGCGTTCACCCTCGGTCTGACCACCGTCCTCGACGTGGTCGTCGTCTTCCTGGTGACGTGGCCGCTGGTGTACCTGGCGTCGAAGTCGGCGAGGTTGTCCAAGCCGGCCTTCAACGGTCTGGGTGCCGTGCAGCAGATCGCCCGGGAACGCCGGGCCGCCGCAACGTCGGCAGGAGGGAGGTAGCGACATGGCCAAGCATGAATCGAAGGACTCGACCGACGACGTCTCGGACGAGGTCGAGGTGCGTGAACTCGACGACACGTCGACTGCCGAGGAGCTGGGCACGTCGACGTCTGCGGCGCCCAGGCACGGCTTCTTCGTCCGGCTCTACACGGGCACCGGCGCCTTCGACGTGGTCGGCAAGCGCAAGCTCTGGTTCGGCATCAGCGGGCTGATCTTCGCGGTGGCGCTCGCCGGCATCCTGTTGTTCCGGTTCACCCTCGGCATCGACTTCGAGGGCGGCACCAGGATCTCGATGCCCGCTGCGGGCGCGCAGGGTCAGGTGACCACCCAGCAGGTCGAGGACGTCTTCTCCAAGACGCTGGGGCGTGCCCCCGAGTCGGTGGTGCAGGTCGGCAACGGCGGCTCCGCGACCATCCAGATCCGGTCGGAGACGCTGAGCGAACCCGACACCGACAAGGTGCGGACCGCGCTGTTCGACGCGTTCAGCCCGAAGGGTGCCGACGGCCAGCCGAGCAAGCAGGCGATCAGCGACTCGAAGGTGTCGTCGACGTGGGGTGGGCAGATCACCCAGAAGGCACTGATCGCGCTGGTGGTGTTCCTGGTACTCGTCGCGGTGTACATCGCGGTGCGGTACGAGCGGTACATGGCGGCCGCGGCGTTGGCGGCGTTGGTCTTCGACCTCGTCGTGACGGCGGGGGTGTACGCGCTCGTCGGATTCGAGGTGACACCGGCCACGGTGATCGGCTTGCTGACCATCCTGGGCTTCTCGCTCTACGACACGGTCATCGTGTTCGACAAGGTCGAGGAGAACGTGCACGGGTTCGAGCACACCACTCGCCGGACGTTCGCCGAGCAGGCCAACCTGGCGATCAACCAGACCTTCATGCGGTCGATCAACACCAGCCTCATCTCGGTGCTGCCCATTCTGGCGCTGATCCTGGTCGCGGTCTGGCTGCTCGGGGTCGGCACGTTGCAGGACCTCGCGCTGGTGCAGCTCGTCGGCGTCGTCGTCGGTACCTACTCGTCGATCTTCTTCGCCACCCCGCTGCTGGTCGCGATGCGCGAGCGGACGCCGCTGGTACGTGCACACACCCGCCGGGTCGTCAACCGCCGCAAGGGATCCGCGGCAAAGCAGATCGACTCCGACGACTCGCCCGGGGCCGCCGAAGCCGTCGGGAGGTCCGTGCCCGAACGGGCGACCGTCGCCGCCACCGTGGCGGCGACCCCGGCGCCCGAGAAGCCGGCACCGGGCGCGAAGCCGATTCGTCCCACCGGTAGGCCGTCGGGTAAGCGAAACGCCAGGCGGTAGGGCTCGATGATGGCCCGAACCCGGCGGGCCGCGATCCTGGCGGCCGTCGTCGCGTTGATCGCCGTGCCCTCCCTGTCGGCGTGCGGTAGTGGATCTGCCGACGAGATCGACTACGCCGTCGACGGCTCGCTGGTCACCTACAACGCCAACACCGTTGCGGGCGCCGCCTCGGCGGCCCCGCAGGCCTTCGCCCGGGTGTTGACGGGCTTCAACTACCACGGGCCCGAGGGCCAGGTCGTCGGGGATCGCGACTTCGGCACCATCGCGGTCGTCGGTCGCACACCGCTGGTGCTCGACTACCAGATCAACGACAACGCCGTGTACTCGGACGGCAAGCCGGTCACGTGTGACGATCTGGTGCTGGCGTGGGCCGCGCAGTCGGGTCGCTTCCCGGGGTTCGACGCCGCCAGCCAGGCGGGCTACGGCGACGTCGCCACGGTGGAGTGCGTTCCCGGTCAGAAGAAGGCCCGGGTGTCCTTCGTCGAGGATCGTGCGTTCGTCGACTTCGGCCAGTTGTTCGCGGCGACGGCACTGATGCCGTCCCACGTCATCGCCGACGAACTCGGCGAAGGCGACGGCGCCGTCACCGCCGCCCTGCAGTCGGGTGACCAGCCCAGGATCGACCGCGTCGCGCAGCTGTGGAACACGACGTGGAATCTGACTCCCGACCTGGACCTCAAGCACTTCCCGTCGTCGGGACCGTACAAGCTCAGCTCCGTGACCGCCGATGGCGCCGTCGTGCTCGTCGCCAACGACAAGTGGTGGGGCGCCAAGCCGATCACCGGCAAGGTCACCGTGTGGCCGCGGGGCGCCGACGTGCAGGACCGGGTGAACACCGGCGACTACGACGTGGTCGACATCGCTGCCGGATCGTCGGGAACGCTGACGCTGCCCGACGACTACACCCGCACCGACAGTCCGTCGGCAGGCATCGAACAACTCATCTTCGCCAAGGCGGGGCCGCTGGCGGACGAGGCGGCGCGGCGCGCGGTCGCGCTGTGCACGCCGCGTGACCAGATCGCGCAGAATGCACAGGTGCCGATCGCCAACAGCAGGCTCAACCCGACGGCGGAGGATTCCATCACCGCCGCCGAGAGCGCGGCGGAGGGCGGCCAGTTCAGTACCGCCAACCCCGCAGCGGCGCGCGACGCCATCGGCGGCCGGCCCCTGACCGTGCGCATCGGATATCAGAGTCCGAACGCGCGCCTGGCCGCCACGGTGGGCACCATCGCACGATCGTGCGGAGCCGCCGGGATCACGGTTCAGGACGCCGGATCGGCCGCCGTGGGCCCGCAAGCGTTGCGGGACAACCAGATCGATGCGTTGCTCGCCAGCACGGGCGGCGCGGCGGGCAGCGGTTCGACCGGCTCGTCGGCCATGGACGCCTACGACCTGCACAGCGGCAACGGCAACAATCTGTCCGGTTATGCGAACGAACAGGTCGACGGCATCATCGACGCACTCGCCGTCACCGCCGATCCGAAGGAGCTGGCCAGGTTGCTGGGCGAGGGCGCACCCGTACTGTGGGGCGACATGCCCACCCTGCCGCTCTACCGGCAACAGCGCACCCTGGTGACCTCGACGAAGATGACCGCAGTGACTCCCAATCCGACCCGATGGAGTGCGGGATGGAACATGGACCGTTGGGCACTCACCCGATGATCGACGACGGCGAACCGGTGCCCGTCGCCGCCGTGATCGGCGCGCTGATGCGCGAGGTGCCCGACTTTCCCGAGCCGGGTGTCCAGTTCAAGGATCTGACGCCGGTCCTCGCCGATGCGCGCGGTCTGGCCGCGGTCACCGAGGCGCTCGCCGCGCGGGCCGCCGACGCCGACCTGGTGGCGGGCATCGACGCCCGTGGCTTCCTGCTCGGTGCCGCCGTGGCGATCCGGCTGGGCACCGGAGTGCTGGCGGTGCGCAAGGGAGGCAAGCTGCCCCCGCCGGTACATGCGGAGACCTACGCGCTCGAGTACGGCACCGCGACGCTGGAGATTCCCGCCGACGGCATCGACCTGGCCGGTCGGCGCGTCCTCGTCGTCGACGACGTACTGGCCACCGGTGGCACGCTGGCGGCCGCCGTGCAGCTGCTGAGGACCGGCGGTGCGATCGTGACGGGCGCTGCGGTGGTGCTGGAGCTGACCGCCCTGAACGGCCGCGCGAAGCTGCCGGACCTGACCGTCACCAGCCTCTACGAAGTGCGGTGATCGCCGGCACGGGGAACTGAGCGGCCGGCAGGGATATCCTCGACGAGTAATGCGCGCGGGCAGGAGGTGAGCAGGGTGGCCGACGATCAGGCCTTGACACAGACGCAGCCGATGCCGGTCATCTCCGCGGACGCGGCGGCGCCCGAGACCCCGAAACCGCCGTCGAGTGCATCGCGCCGCGTGCGGGCCCGTCTCGCGCGGCGGATGACGTCTCAGCGCAGCGCGGTGAACCCCGTCCTCGAGCCGCTGGTGGCCATGCACCGGGAGGTGTATCCGAAGGCGGACCTGGCCATTCTGCAGCGTGCCTACGAGGTCGCCGATCGGCGGCACGCCGACCAGTTGCGGCGCTCCGGTGACCCGTACATCACCCATCCGCTGGCGGTCGCCAACATCCTCGCCGAACTCGGCATGGACACCACCACGCTGGTGGCCGCGCTCCTGCACGACACCGTGGAGGACACCGGCTACACGCTGGAGGCGCTCACCGCCGACTTCGGCGTCGAGGTGGGCCACCTCGTGGACGGCGTCACCAAGCTCGACAAGGTGGTGCTCGGCACCGCAGCCGAGGGCGAGACGATCCGCAAGATGATCATCGCGATGGCCCGTGATCCCCGGGTATTGGTGATCAAGGTCGCCGACCGGCTGCACAACATGCGCACCATGCGGTTCCTCCCGCCGGAGAAGCAGGCGCGCAAGGCCCGCGAGACGCTGGAAGTGATTGCGCCCCTGGCCCACCGGCTGGGCATGGCGACGGTCAAGTGGGAACTCGAGGATCTCTCGTTCGCGATCCTGCACCCGAAGAAGTACGACGAGATCGTCCGACTGGTCGCCGACCGCGCGCCGTCGCGCGACACGTACCTGGCCAAGGTGCGCGCCGAGATCGTCAACACCGTCACGTCCTCGAAGATCAACGCGACGGTCGAGGGCAGGCCCAAGCACTACTGGTCGATCTATCAGAAGATGATCGTCAAGGGCCGCGACTTCGACGAGATCCACGACCTGGTGGGCGTACGCATCCTGTGCGACGAGATCCGCGACTGCTACGCCGCCGTCGGGGCGGTGCACTCGCTGTGGCAGCCGATGGCCGGCCGGTTCAAGGACTACATCGCCCAGCCGCGCTACGGCGTGTACCAGTCGCTGCACACCACGGTGGTCGGGCCGGAGGGCAAGCCGCTCGAGGTGCAGATCCGCACCTACGACATGCACCGGACCGCCGAGTACGGCATCGCCGCGCATTGGCGCTACAAGGAAGCCAAGGGACGCAACGGGATTCCGGCCAACAACGCAGCCGCCGAAATCGACGACATGGCCTGGATGCGACAGCTCCTCGATTGGCAGCGGGAGGCCGCCGACCCCGGCGAGTTCCTGGAATCCCTGCGCTATGACCTTGCGGTGCAGGAGATCTTCGTCTTCACCCCCAAGGGCGACGTCATCACGCTGCCCACCGGATCGACGCCGGTGGACTTCGCCTACGCCGTCCACACCGAGGTCGGACACCGCTGCATCGGGGCCCGCGTCAACGGCAGGCTGGTGGCGCTGGAGCGCAAACTCGAAAACGGCGAAGTCGTCGAGGTCTTCACGTCGAAGGCCATGAACGCCGGTCCGTCACGGGACTGGCAGACGTTCGTCGTCTCACCGCGGGCGAAGGCGAAGATCAGGCAGTGGTTCGCCAAGGAGCGCCGGGAGGAGGCGCTGGAATCGGGGAAGGACGCCATCGCCCGCGAGGTGCGCCGGGGCGGTCTTCCCTTGCAGCGGTTGATGAATGGTGAGTCGATGGCCGCGCTGGCCCGTGAGCTGCGCTACCTCGACGTGTCCTCCCTCTACACGGCGGTCGGGGAGGGCCACGTCTCCGCCAGGCACGTCGTGCAGCGCCTGGTCGCCCAACTGGGTGGCGACGAGGAGGCCGAGAACGAGATCGCGGAACGGTCGACGCCTGCGACGATGCCGGTGCGGCAACGCACCAGCGACGACGTCGGCGTGGCGGTGCCGGGAGCGCCCGGCGTGCTCACCAAACTGGCCAAGTGCTGCACGCCGGTGCCCGGTGACATCATCATGGGTTTCGTGACGCGCGGTGGCGGGGTCAGCGTGCATCGCACGGACTGTACGAACGCGACGTCCCTGCAACAACAGTCGGAACGCATCATCGAGGTCAAGTGGGCGCCGTCCCCGTCGTCGGTCTTCCTGGTCGCCATCCAGGTGGAGGCGCTGGACCGGCACCGGCTGCTGTCCGACGTGACCCGCGTGCTCGCCGACGAGAAGGTCAACATCCTCTCGGCGTCGGTGGCCACGTCCAACGACCGGGTGGCCATCAGCCGGTTCACCTTCGAGATGGGCGATCCCAAGCACCTCGGTCACGTGCTCAACGTGGTGCGCAACGTGGAGGGCGTGTACGACGTCTACCGGGTGACGTCCGCCGCGTGACCGGGCGGGCTCAGTCGAGGCGGACCGACTCGATCGTGACGGTCGTGGCCGGCTTGCCGTCGTCGCCGCCGCCCTGCACGCCCGCTGCGGCGATCTTGTCGACCACCGCCATCCCGGTGTCGTCGATCGAGCCGAACACCGTATACGTCGGTGGCAGTTCGGAATCCCGGTACACCAGGAAGAACTGGCTGCCGTTGGTGCCCTGACCGGAGTTGGCCATCGCGAGCGTCCCCCGCGGATAGACGACCGGCGCCTGCAGGCCCGGGTCGGCGAGGCGGTACTGATTCGTCGGGTACTCGTTGGGGAATCGGTACCCGGGTCCGCCGGTGCCCTGCCCGGTGGGATCGCCGCACTGCAGGACGCCGGAGGTGGGCGCGGTGGTCAGCCGGTGGCACGGCGTCTGGTCGAAGAACCCCTGCTCGGCAAGGCTGACGAAACTGTTCACTGTGCACGGCGACGTGCCGTTGTCGAGGCGCAGACCGATCGCGCCACCGGTCGTGACGATCGTCGCGTCGACCGTCGCCGGCGTGGTCGGGACGCGACCGGTCCGGGGCGGGTTGACCGGCTTGCTGGCCTTCTCGATCGTGGCCGGGTACTGGCAGTTGGCGCCGAGTGTCGCCGACGGCGTGAACGGCGGCAGTGGTGTCCCCGGTCCGGCGACGTCGGGCGAGCCGGCCCGCGAGTGGTCCGCGTCCGGCGCGACGCGGACCACGAACGCGGCGAACACGACGGTGGCGACGACCGCCACGACGCTCAATACGGCGACCAGGTAGCTGATCACCAGGCCGGCGACGGCGAGACCGTAACCGCCTTCGTGGGAACGCTTGATCCGGGACAGAGCCACGTGACCGAAGACGACGCCCAACGGGAAGAACAGGAACGAGCAGATCAACGACGCGATCGCCAACCCGTTGGTGCCGGGCGCCTGCGCCGGGCCCGGAGGGCCCGGATATCCGTAGTAGCCGACGTCCGGGTAGGGCGGCGGCGGGTAGTTCCCGCGGGGCGGGGGAGGTGGGCTCGTCACGGGCATCGCGCCGGGAGGCGTCAGTCCAGCTGGATCGACTTGATCTGGACCGGCGTCTTCGGCGCACCGTCGTCGGCGCCGCGGTCACCGGGTACGACGCCGCCGGCGGCGATCTTGTCGAGGGTGGCCAGACCCGTGGCGTCGATGGTGCCGAAGGCGGTGTAGTTCGGCGGCAGCTGGGAGTCCTTGTAGACCAGGAAGAATTGGCTGCCGTTGGAGCCGGGGGCGCCGGTGTTCGCCATCGCCAGCGTGCCGCGGGGATAGACGACGGGTTGCTGGAGTGCGGGGTCGTCGGGCCGGTACTGGTTCGTCGGGTATTCGTTGACGAAGCCGTAGCCAGGTCCACCCGTGCCCTGGCCGGTCGGATCACCGCACTGCAGGACGGCGAGCCCGGAGGTCGTCGTCAGCCGGTGGCAGGGCGTGTCGTTGAAGTAACCCTGCTGAGCCAGGCTGGCGAAGCTGTTGACGGTGCAGGGCGCCTTGGCGTTGTCGAGCTGCAGCCCGATGTTGCCCTGCGAGGTGGTCATGCTGGCGCTGATCTCGGCGGGTTCGGTCGGCACCTTGCCCGTGCGCGGCGGGGTGTTCTTCTTGCTTGCCGGCTCAGCGGCCGGGTACTGGCAGTTGGCGCCGAGGTCGGCGGGCGCGACGAACGGCGGAAGACCCGCGCCGCCCGGCGGTGCGGGGGCGACAGGCGCCGCACCGGTCGTCGAGGCGGGGTGTCGGCCGCGGCGTTGGTGTCCGGGCCCTTGCTGGTCAGGACGACGATCGCGACGACGGCCCCGATGACCACCAGCACGCCGGCGACGGAGCCGATGATGGTGATGAGACGTCGCCTGCGCTGCTGCGCGGCGCGGCGCTCCAGCTGCCGCTCCAGTTTGCGCTTGGCGGTCTCTCGCCGCTGTTCGTTGGTCGGCACCGCGTGGTCCTCCTCGTAATCGCCGATCGGCAACGAGTGTGCCAGCCCGAGCTGAGCGTAGGTGCCGCGACCCGCGCGAAGCCGCGGATGGGAGACTGGTCGCACGTGTTCATCACGTGCTTTCCGGCAGGCATGCTGCAGTGCAACTGCTACGTGCTGGCGCCCGAGCAGGGGGCCGACGCGGTCGTCGTCGACCCCGGCCAGCGGGCGATGGCCCCGCTGCGCCGGATCCTGGACGAGAATCGGCTGACGCCGGCGGCGGTGCTGCTCACCCACGGTCACATCGATCACATGTGGTCGGCGCAGAAGGTCGCCGACACGTACGGCTGCCCCGCCTACATCCATCCCGAGGACCGGGTGATGCTCACCGACCCGATCAAGGGCTTCGGGCCGCGGTTGGCGCAGTTGGCCATGTCGGCAGTGTTCCGCGAGCCGCGCCAGGTCGTCGAGTTGGACCGCGACGGCGACAAGATCGACCTCGGCGGGTTCACGGTCACGGTCGACCACACGCCGGGTCACACCAGGGGCTCGGTGGTGTTCCGGGTGGCGGCCACTCCCGGCGGGCAGGAGCGAAGCGACGTGGCGAATTCGACCGGGCAGGAAGAACTCGCCTTCACCGGGGATACCCTGTTCAAGCAGTCGGTCGGCCGCACCGACCTGTGGGGTGGCAGCGGGCGCGACCTGCTGACCTCGATCGTGTCGAAACTGTTGGTGCTCGACGACGACCACCGTGGTACTACCTGGCCATGGCCCGAAGTCCACGATCGGCGCCGAGCGTCGCACCAACCCATTCCTCGAAGGACTTTAGACGTGAGTGAGTTTCAGGCGCCCAAGGGCATCCCCGACTACCTGCCGCCTGACTCCGCGCAATTCGTCGCCGTCCGCGACGGACTGCTCGACGCTGCGCGCCGCGCCGGCTACGGCCACGTGGAATTGCCGATCTTCGAGGACACCGCGTTGTTCGCACGCGGCGTCGGCGAGTCGACCGACGTGGTGAGCAAGGAGATGTACAGCTTCGCCGACCGTGGGGACCGATCGGTGACGCTGCGGCCCGAGGGCACGGCCGGGGTGGTGCGCGCCGTCATCGAGCACGGCCTCGACCGCGGACAGTTGCCCGTCAAGCTGCGGTACGCGGGGCCGTTCTTCCGCTACGAGCGGCCGCAGGCCGGGCGCTACCGGCAACTGCAGCAGGTGGGTGTCGAGGCGATCGGGGTAGACGATCCCGCGCTGGACGCCGAGGTCATCGCGATTGCCGACGCGGGGTTCCGTTCACTCGGGCTGACCGGCTTCCGGCTGGAGATCACCTCGCTCGGTGACGACACGTGCCGCCCCGAGTATCGAGAATTGCTGCAGGAGTTCTTGTTCACGCTCGACCTGGACGAGGAGACCCGGCGACGCGCCGAGATCAACCCGTTGCGCGTGCTGGACGACAAGCGACCGCACGTCCGGGAGATGACGGCCGATGCCCCGCTGATGTTGGATCACCTGTCCGACGTCGCCAAGCAGCACTTCGACACCGTGCTGGCCAATCTGGACGCGCTCGGTGTGCCGTACGTGATCAACCCGCGGATGGTGCGCGGGCTGGACTACTACACGAAGACGACGTTCGAGTTCGTCCACGACGGGCTCGGCGCCCAGTCGGGGATCGGCGGTGGGGGCCGCTACGACGGGTTGATGAAACAGCTTGGCGGTCAAGACCTCTCGGGCATCGGCTTTGGTCTCGGCGTCGATCGCACCGTCCTGGCGCTGGCGGCCGAGGGCAAGACCGTGGGGGAGGTGGCGCGCGTCGACGTGTACTGCGTACCTCTCGGTGGGGCGGCCAAGTCGGTTCTCGTCCGGCTTGCCGGTGGGCTCCGCGCCGCCGGTGTCCGGGTCGATCTCGCCTACGGCGACCGGGGAATGAAGGGCGCCATGCGCGCGGCCGATCGGTCCGGTGCGCGGATCGCGCTCGTCGCCGGTGACCGTGACGTCGAAGCCGGCACCGTCGGTGTCAAGGACCTGGCGACCGGGGAACAGACCGACGTGGCCGTCGACGCGGTGGTCACCGAAGTGCTCACCCGCCTGACCTGACCGGACCCCACCCCGCGAACGTGCGTGTCCGCGGGCGACACGCCGCACCTTTGCGCGACGTCGCGCACGGTCACCGCGCCTCGTCACCGCGGCCGAGAGGTCGTCATCCGGGGAATCCGTCACCGACATCGCCGGACGTGGCAGCATCAGCGGGCGTGCGGGTACTGGTGCAGCGCGTGACGTCGGCGCGGGTGGTGGTGGGCGACGCCGTTGTCGGCGAGCTCCGCCCCGACGGTCAAGGCCTGTTGGCGTTCGTCGGCGTCACCCATACCGACGACGCGGACGTCGCCCGGCGGATGGCGGACAAGTTGTGGCGGCTGCGCATCCTCGACGAGGAGGCCAGCGCCGCCGACGTGGGCGCCCCGATCCTCGTGGTCAGCCAGTTCACGCTCTACGCCAACACCGTCAAGGGCAGACGGCCGTCATGGAACGCGGCGGCCCCGCGATCCGTCGCCGAACCACTGGTGGCGGCATTCGCCGACGGGCTGCGTGGGCTGGGCGCGTTCGTCGAAACCGGCGAGTTCGGCGCCGACATGTCCGTGGAACTGGTCAACGACGGCCCGGTGACGGTGCTGCTGGAGTTGTAGAACGGATGGCGGGCGCTCGGTGCGAATGGGACGGCCGGTAACGATCCGGTACCGTTCGGCGATGTGACGGGCATGCGAACAGCGACAAGCAAGATCGGGGCGGCAGTCGGTGTGGCGGCGCTGGTGGCGTCGGTAGGACTGGTGGCCGGCCAGGCCACCGCAGGAGCCGATCCCGCCGCTCACCAGGTCCGATACACGCTGACCTCGGCCGGTGACGCGGAATTCGACCTCTACTACCTGACGACGCAGCCGCCGAGCAAGGCGGCGTACGACGCCGATTCGTACGCGTTCCTGAAGAAGGAGCAGGTGAACCTCGCCGCCGGCGTGCCGTGGGTGTTCGAGACGACGCTCGCGGATCCGCAGTGGGCGATCCTGACGGTCAGCAGCACCACGCACGGCGGCCGGGCCGCGCCGAACCCGCACTGCGACATCACCGTCGACGGGCAGATCGCCGTGCAGCAGGACGCGCCCTACAACCTGCAGTGCCAACTCGGTCAGTGGTGACCGCGAACTGAGCGCCGTACCACGAACGTCCCCAGAAACGAACTATGGGCTGGCGAGGTCAACCTCGCCAGCCCATAGTTCGTGAAGTTCTTAGATCGCGGTAACTCCGGTGGCCTGGGGGCCCTTCGCACCTTGTCCGACATCGAACTGAACCCGCTGAGCCTCTTCCAGCGAACGGTAACCGCCGCCTTGGATCTCAGAGTAGTGGACGAAGACATCCGGGGAGCCGTCGTCGGGGGCGATAAAGCCGAAGCCCTTTTCGCTGTTGAACCATTTCACAGTTCCCTGTGCCATACTCTTTTACTTCTTTCATCAGGAGCGGATGTGTCTTACACCCATCGCGAAGTCTACTGCACAAACCCTCTTCGATCTCACTAAAGAATCGCAATCGGTGACGATTGACTTTGATTCGAACGTATGTTCGCATGGATCATGCGCTGGGATGACCAAGGGATCGGGGTCGACGACGGGGCGTTGCCGGGGTTGGCGCGCATCGGCTTGCTCCGTTCGGTCCGGACACCGCAGTTCGAAGGCATCACGTTCCACGAGATCGTGTGCAAGTCCGCCCTGAACAAGGTGCCCAACGCCAGTCAGCTGCCGTTCCGGTTCACGGTCAACGGCTACCGGGGTTGTAGCCACGCCTGCCGGTACTGCTTCGCCAGGCCCACCCACGAGTACCTCGACTTCGACAGCGGCCGCGACTTCGACACCCAGGTGGTGGTGAAGACCAACGTTGCCGCCGTGCTCCGCAAAGAGGTGTCGCGCGCGTCGTGGACCAGGGAGACCGTCGCGCTAGGCACCAATACCGATCCCTACCAGCGGGCCGAGGGCCGCTACGCGCTGATGCCGGGCATCATCGGCGCCCTCGCCGACTCGCGCACGCCGTTCTCGATCCTCACCAAGGGCACTCTGCTGCGCCGGGACCTGCCGCTACTGGCCGAAGTGGCACGCCACGTCGACATCAGCGTTGCGGTGTCCCTTGCCGTGCGCGACCCGGACCTGCACGCCAGCCTGGAACCGGGCACGCCGTCGCCCCGCGCGCGTCTCGAGTTGATCCGCGCGATTCGCGATGCCGGGCTCGACTGCCACGTGATGGTGGCGCCGGTGCTGCCCGGGTTGACCGATTCGGTCGAGCACCTCGACGCACTACTCGGGGACGTCGCGGCCGCCGGCGCGACCAGCGCGACCGTGTTCGCCCTCCACCTGCGCGGGTCGACGCGCGGATGGTTCCTGGCCTGGTTGGCCAGGGTGCATCCGCACCTCGTGCCCGAGTACCGGTCGTGGTTCGGGCGGGGTGCCTACCTGCCGCCGAGCTATCGCGACGGACTGCGCGAGCGGGCGGCACCATTGCTCCACGAGCATCGGCTGACCGGTGACCAGCGCAGCTTCCGGGCGTCCCCGGTGCCACCGCCCGCGGTCGAGGCGATGGCGCCGACGCTGTTCTAAGTCGTTATTGGACGTGTGTGGAAGCGGGGGTTGTCTCCATCGGTACGATGGCGTACCGTCGAAAACCGGTACCTTTCCGTACCAGGTCGGAGGTGGGTCATGGGTGAGGCGACGACCGACGAGGTGCGGCTGCCCGCCGCCCCGCGCCTGCCAAAGCTGCTGCAGGGCTTTGCGTTCCTGGCCAACCGGGAACGCACCGTCGTCGTGGCGGCCCGTCGCTACGGTTCGGAGTTCACGCTCAACCTGCCGATCTTCGGTCCGACGGTGGTGATCAGCGACCCGGTGTTGGTCAAGGAACTCTTCACGATGAACAGCGACCTCATCGCCAGGGCGGGCACGCTCGGCGAGGTGCTGGGGCCCGGCTCGACGTTCAGCCTGGACGGGACCGCGCACCGACAGCGCCGCAAGCTGCTCGTGCCGCCCTTCCACGGCAAGCGGATGCACGGCTATGAGCGCATCGTCGAAGAAGAAGTGATGCGCGAAATCGCGACCTGGCCGGAAGGCGAGCCGTTCGCCACCATGCCATCGATGATGCGGATCACGTTGAACGCGATCCTGCGGGCGGTGTTCGGCGCCGACGGCGCTGCACTGGAGGCGCTGCGTGACCTCCTTCCGACCATGGTGTTGAAGGCGTCGCGACTCGCGGTGATGCCGCCGCTGGCCCGACGCGATCTCGGGCCGTGGAGCCCCTGGGGTCGGGTGGAGAAGCTCCGGCGCCGGTACGACGCGATCATCGCCGGACTGATCGCCGAGGCGCGTCGGGATCCCGACCTCGAGGAGCGCAGTGACGTGCTCGCCCTGCTCCTTCAGGCCCGCTACGACGACGGCACTCCCATCGCCGACGACCACGTGGCCGACGAATTGCTGACGCTCCTCGCGGCGGGACACGAAACGACGGCCACCACCCTGGCATGGGCGGTGGAGCGGTTGCGGCGTCATCCGCGTCTGCTGGCCCGGCTCACCGACGAACTCGACGCGGGCGGCTCCGATCTGTTGCAGGCCACCATCTTCGAGGTGCAGCGCACCCGTCCGGTCATCGACATCACGGCGCGCCGGACCAAGACGCGGATCAGGCTGGGGGAGTGGGTAATTCCTCGGGGACACGTCGTGATGGTCAGCATCGCGCTCGCGCATGCCGCAGATCGGAACTTCAGCGACCCGGGCACCTTCGACCCGGACCGCTTCGTCGGCAACCCGCCGGACACCCATGCCTGGATTCCCTACGGCGGAGGCGTCCGGAGATGCATCGGTGCGGCCTTCGCCAACATGGAAATGGCCGTGACGCTTCGGGTGCTGTTGCGGGAATTCGAGTTCGGCACCACCTATGCCGCCGACGAGCCCGCGCACTCCCGCGGCGTCGCGACCGCGCCCGGTCTCGGCGGCATGGCCGTCGTCTACCGGCGTCCACCACGGGCAGGCGTTTGGGCACCGGCCGTCGCCGCGGAGGTGTCGGCATGACGGCAACCGAATCGATCGTCGGCGTCGGCCGCGGCATCGAACTGTGTTACGACGCATTCGGTGATCCGGCGGATCCGGCGGTCGTGCTGATCAGCGGCCTCGGGCAGCAGAAGCACACCTGGCCTTCGGAATTCGCGGCGCTGCTCGCCGGGGACGGCTACCGGGTGATCCGGTTCGACAATCGCGACGTCGGCCGGTCCACCCATGCCGACTTTCCCCGCCCGAAGCCGCTGGCGATACTGCGGGGCGGCAACGATGAGCGGCAATATCATCTCGGCGACTTGGCGCGGGACACCGTGGGCCTGCTGGATGCACTCGGGCACCGCGACGCGCACCTCGTCGGGGTCTCGATGGGCGGCATGATCGCCCAGACGGTGGCCGCCCACCATCCCGGACGGGTGCGTAGCCTGACGTCGATCATGTCCACCACGGGCGCCCGGCGCATCGGCCGGCCCGCGCTGTCGACGTGGTGGCGGCTGGCCACCGCGAAACCGCCGCGCAGCCGGGCCGAGGCAACCGACGCCGCAGTGAAGACGTTCCGGCACATCGGGTCTCGCGGTTTTCCGTTCGACGAGGCCTGGGTGCGGGACAAGGCGGGCACCGCCTGGGATCGCGATCCCTCCTCGTCGGGCGTCGCCCGGCAGTTGGCGGCCATCTTCGCCTCGGGAGACCGGACCAGGGAACTCCAGCAGATCGACGTGCCGACGCTCGTCATCCACGGCGACCGGGATCGCATGGTCCATCCCTCCGGTGGCGCCGCCACCGCCCGCGCCATCCCCGGCGCGCGCCTGGAGACGATCGCCGGCATGGGGCACGATCTGCCGTCCGGCGCGTGGGGACGACTACACGCTCTGATCGCCGACCACGTGGCTCAGTCCGCCATCAGGTCGCTGAGGTGACGTCCCACGCATGGTGGACGACGTCGTGCAGATGATAGAGCGACAGCGTGGCGATCGTGAATTGGCTTCCGTTGCTGCGTGATCCACGCCGAGACCACGCATCGGACGAGACCGCGTCGTAGAGGTCGGCCACGGCGGCTGCCGCGCTCCTCACCTCGTCGGCCACGGTGGCGGGCCGTTGCGAGGCGTAGCCGTCGTGCAGCGCGGTCTCGTCCTGATCCCAGTTCGGAAAACGAGGCACGTCCTCGTCGAGCATCAGCTGAACCCGGCCGGCAAAGATCCGGTGGACGTCGCGCACGTGGCAGCCGTACTCGAGGACCGACCAGACCCCCGGCGCGGGGCGCGCGGTGACCGACTGGCCCTCCGTCAGCCGGGTCGCCCAGCCGTCGGCATCGCGCCTGAGGTGGGCGGCGACGTCGGTGTGACTCAGCATGCGTGGGTCGAAGGCGCAGTCGGGGCAGGGTTTCGCGAGCACCCAGGTCCAATCCTTGGTGTCCGGAACGACGTGGTCGGCGTTGGACGTCATTGCTCGTGGAGGTCCTGCGCCGAGAACGTGTCGCACTTGTTCGGATCCCCGGTCCGGTAGCCCTCGGTGAACCAATACTGCCGCGCATTGGACGAACCGTGAGTCCAGGTCTCCGGATTCACCCGGCCGGTCGAGCTCTGCTGGATCCGGTCGTCGCCGACCGAGGACGCAGCCGACAGCGCATCCTGGATGTCCTTGTCCGTCAACGGCTCGAGAAAGGTGACGTCGGTGCCCTGCTGCTTGGTGATCGCGGCGTAGTGCGCCCATACCCCGGCGTAGCAGTCGGCCTGCAGTTCGGTGCGGACGCCGTTGCCCTCGGCGCCGCCCGGTCCCTGCTGAGCCCGGCCCAGACTGCCCTCGAGGTCTTGGACGTGGTGGCCGAATTCGTGGGCCACGACGTACTCCTCCGCCAATGGCCCACCGCTGGAACCGAATTGGTCGACCAGCGTCTGGAAGAACGACGTGTCGAAGTACGCGGTCTTGTCGACCGGGCAGTAGAAGGGACCGACGTCGGTAGTCGCCGGACCGCAGCCGGTCTGCACCGATTCGGTGAACAGGCGGACGTTGGGCCGGGTGTAGCCCTGCAACAACTGGGACCACACGCCGTCCACCGAGTTGCCGGTGGCGACCACCCGGCACTGCACGATGTCGTTGGCGTCCTTGCCGGTCTTGCACTGACTCAGGTCGAAGCCGGGCGACTGGACCCCCTGCGAGTCGTACCCGCCTTGGCCGGTCTGCGGCAGCACCGTGCCGGGGTCGACGCCGAGGAACAGGGCCACCACCACGATCAGCAGACCGCCGATGCCGCCCCCGATCGCCATCCGCCCGCCGCCGCCGCCTCCGCCGCTGGTCGACGTGGTGCTGGTGTCGATGCGCATACCCTCGTTGAAGGTCATCTTCCCCCTGTCCGTCGACACCGCCGGAGGCTCGGCGCCAGCCGGGTTCAGCTTCCCACACTACGATTCATGCGGTGGCAGCCCAGCGCGAAACCGCGGAGGATCCAACCGTCGCGCGCACCGAGTACGGGGCGCTGCGGGGCACGACCGAGGGCGGCGTCCACGTCTGGCGCGGCATCGCCTACGCCGAGCAACCCGTCGGCGACCGACGGTTCCGCGCTCCCGTCCCACCGGAGCCGTGGTGCGGTGTCCGTGACGCCGTAGACCATGGGCCGCTGCCACCACAGGGCCGTTCCTTCGTGGGCGGCGGGCGCGACGACCCGCAAATCCGCGACGAGGCGTGTCTGACGCTGACGGTGTGGTCCCCGAACCCCAGGGGCACGGCGCTGCCGGTGATGGTGTGGCTACCCGGCGGAGCCTTCGTCTACGGAGCCGGTCAGCTGCAGCTCTACAACGGCAGCCGGCTGGCCGCGAACGGGAACGTCGTCGTCGTCAACGTGACCTACCGGCTCGGCGTCTTCGGTGGATTCGAGCTCGGTGACCTCGGCGACGGGTTCGACGACAACCTCGCGCTGCGTGACCAGATCGCTGCCCTGCAGTGGGTGCGCGACAACGTGGAAGCCTTCGGCGGCGATGCCGAGCGGATCACCGTGTTCGGCGAATCAGCCGGCGCCACATCGGTACTCGCCCTCCTGGCCAGTCCGCTCGCCGACGGGTTGTTCACCCGTGCGATCGCGCAGAGCCCGGCGCTGCCCCTGATCGCCGATCGAGAGACGCGGGCACGCCAGGCGCACGAATTCGTCCAGCGTCTCGGTGTGCCGGTCGACGAGGTCAAGCACCTTCCCCAGCGGCGGCTGCGCCGCGCCGCCGGTCAACTCCAGGGTGAGAGCGCCGCGGCCACCCCGACCCTGGCCTACGGGTTGACCCACGGGGTGGACTCCCTGCCCAGGCACCCGATCGACGCCGCGCGCAGCGGGGCGGTCGCGCCGATACCGCTGATCGTCGGCACCAACAACCACGAGGCCTCGATGTTCGCATGGGGCAAGCCGCCGATGCTGCCGACCACGCAGCCGGGCGTGGACTCGTACTTCGCCAGGACCGCACCAGCGGCCAAGGAGCGCGTGCTGGCCGCCTACCCGGACTATCCGCGGCGCCGGGCCCTGGTCGCGGTGGGCTCGGACGCCATGTTCTGCGCGCCCACGTGGGCGTTCGCCGACGCCTACTCCGCGCTCGCGCCCACCTACGTCTACCGCTTCGATCATGCGGCCTGGAGTCTGCGGCTGCTGGGCCTCGGCGCGACGCACGGCAGCGAGATCGTGCACGTCCAGCACAGTTATGGCTCCTACCTGGGCCGCAAGGTCCATCCGCTGGGACGGACGGTGCAACCGGCGGTCGGCAGACGCATGCAGCGCACCTGGCTGAACTTCGCGACCGCCGAATGGGGCGACGAGTGGCCGCGCTACGACGCGCAGCGGCGTCGTACCCGCGTCATCCGGTCGACCCGCGACGACACGGTCGACGATCCCGACGGCGTCAGGCGAGCGGCATGGCACGGAATCTACTGACGGGCAGTCCCCGTCAACCCGGTCCGTCACTCGCAGCCGCGAGGAGCGGCACCACCACGTCGCTGATGGGCGTCGCCAGCCCGTAGCGGGCTCCCTTGCGGACGATGACTCCGTTGCGCACGTCCCATTCCAGCGGTCTGCCGCGCTGACGGTCGGTCAGGATCGAGGTGGTGAGGTCCTCGGGCACCTCGGTGAACAGCGCGACGAGCTCGTCGATTACGCCGTCCTCGAGATGCGCGCCGTCCGCCCGCGCCACGGCCAGACACTCGGCGAGGTAGGCGCGGGCCAGGACGGCGACGTCCTCGCGGCGGAACATCCCCGACGTGCGACCCGTGAGCACCATCAATCCGGCTACGGCGTTGGTCAACAGCTTGTGCCACGCGTCGTCGCGGAAGGCGGTCGAGCAGTCGACCGTCAAGGACGGCCCGCGCATCAGCTCCGCCACCCGCCGGGCGCCCTCGTCGTCGGGCAGGACCACGCGCACCGGCGTCCGCAACCGCACCCAGCCCTCGGGCTGCGTCTGGGCCGAGAACCACACCGCACAGGGCACGACGGTGGAGGACGGACAGTACCTGCCCACGCGTTCGACCTGCTCGACGCCGTTCTGCATGACGCACACCACCGTGTCGCGGTCACACAGCCGGGCCAGCCAGGCCGCCGCATCCGCCGTGTGCGTGTCCTTCACCGCCAGCAGCACCACGTCGACGGGCCCGGAGACGGTGCCGGGGTCTGTGTGCACGGGGTCGGGCAACACGATCGGTCGACCGTCGAGGATGCCGGGGTCGGGCCTGAGCTCGATCGACTCCCGGGGGGTCCGCCCGCAGACGGTCACCCGGTGCCCGGCTGCGTGCAGCAGCACCGCGACCGTGGAGCCGATGGCTCCCGGACCGATGAGGGCAATGGACGGAGACTTGGACATCGGTGCCAAGCTACCGCCGGAACCCCCACCACTACACTGTGGCAGTCCTCTCATCAGCCCATTCCCAGGGAGTCTTCTTGTTGCGCAGCCATGCCGCCGGTTCGTTGCGGTCCACCGACGCCGGGCAGACGGTGACGTTGGCCGGTTGGGTGGCGCGTCGGCGCGACCACGGCGGCGTCATCTTCATCGACCTCCGGGATGCCTCCGGGGTGGCCCAGGTGGTGTTCCGCGACGCCGACGTCCTCGCCAAGGCGCACCGCCTGCGGGCGGAGTTCTGCGTCGCCGTCACAGGCGTCGTCGAGACCCGGCCCGAGGGCAACGCCAACGCCGACATCGCCACCGGTGACATCGAGGTCGACGCGACGTCGTTGACGGTCCTTGGCGAGTGTGCACCGTTGCCGTTTCAACTCGACGAGACGGCGGGGGAGGAGGCACGGCTCAAGTACCGCTACCTCGACCTGCGCCGCGAGGGCCCGGGGCAGGCAATCCGGCTGCGCTCCAAGGTGAATGCGGCTGCCCGTGGCGTTCTGGCCGAGCACGACTTCGTCGAGATCGAGACGCCGACGCTGACCCGCTCGACGCCGGAGGGCGCCCGCGACTTCCTGGTGCCCGCGCGGCTGCAACCCGGCTCCTTCTATGCGTTGCCGCAGAGCCCGCAGTTGTTCAAGCAGCTGCTGATGGTGGCGGGCATGGAGCGGTACTACCAGATTGCCCGCTGCTACCGTGACGAGGACTTCCGCGCCGACCGCCAGCCGGAGTTCACCCAGCTCGACCTGGAGATGAGCTTCGTCGACGCCGACGACGTCATCGCGGTGTCCGAGCAGGTTCTGCGGGAGCTGTGGGCGCTCATCGGCTACGAGTTGCCGACGCCGATCCCGCGCATCGCCTACGCGGACGCCATGCGCAGGTACGGCTCCGACAAGCCGGATCTGCGCTTCGGGCTCGAACTGGTCGACTGCACGGAGTACTTCTCCGACACCACCTTTCGGGTGTTCCAGGCCCCGCACGTCGGCGCCGTCGTCATGCCCGGCGGCGGGTCCCAGCCGCGGCGCACACTCGACGGCTGGCAGGAGTTCGCCAAGCAACGCGGCCACAAGGGCCTGGCGTACGTGCTGGTGGCCGAGGACGGGTCACTGGGTGGACCGGTGGCGAAGAACCTGACCGACGCCGAACGCGACGGGCTTGTCGCCCACGTGGGGGCCGCGCCGGGTGACTGCATCTTCTTCGCAGCCGGTCCGGTGAAGGCGGCGAGGTCGCTGCTCGGTGCGACCCGGCTCGAGATCGCCAAGCGGCTGGACATGATCGATTCCGGCGCGTGGGCCTTCGCCTGGGTCGTGGACTGGCCGCTGTTCGAGGCCGCTGACGAGGCCACCGCGTCCGGCGACGTCGCCGTGGGGTCTGGTGCCTGGACTGCCGTGCACCACGCCTTCACCTCACCGCAGCCCGAGTCCGAGGCGACGTTCGACACCGATCCGGGTTCGGCGTTGGCCAACGCCTACGACATCGTGTGCAACGGCAACGAGATCGGTGGCGGCTCGATCCGCATCCACCGCCGCGACGTCCAGGAACGGGTGTTCGCGATGATGGGCATCGACCACGACGAGGCCCAGGACAAATTCGGATTCCTGTTGGACGCCTTCACCTTCGGCGCGCCACCCCACGGTGGCATCGCGTTCGGTTGGGACCGCATCACCGCCCTGCTCGCGGGGACGGACTCCATCCGCGAGGTCATCGCGTTCCCGAAGTCGGGAGGCGGCGTCGACCCGCTGACCGATGCGCCGGCGCCGATCACCCCGCTGCAGCGCAAGGAATCGGGAATCGACGCGAAGCCGAAGGCTTCCCAAGAGGTATGACCGACATCGACAAGGGCAAACTCGTCTCCGACCCCACGGCGCTCGCGGACTTCAACCGCGTGGTCGTCGAGGAGTTCCGGACCAACGGCGGGCGGGTCGGCGGTCCGTTCGAGGGCGGCAACCTATTGCTGCTGCACACGACGGGCGCCACCTCCGGGCGCGCCCGGCTCTCACCATTGGCCTATCTGACCGTGGACGACATGATGCTGATCGTAGGCTCCTACGCCGGTGCGCCGAAGGACCCGGCGTGGGTGCACAACCTGCGGGCCGACCCCCACGCACGCATCGAGGTGGGTACCGAGTCCTACGCCGTGACCGTGCGCGAGCTGCTCGACGACGAGCGGGCGGCGGCGTATCGGACCATCGTCGAGATGTCGCCGGTGTTCGCCGAATACCAGGCCACGACGAGCCGCACCATCCCGCTGTTCGAGCTCACCCGCGCTCAGCACGGGAGCGGGCATGTCTGAGCAGCGGGACACGCTCGATGCGGAATGGCAGACTCATCGACCTGCGGTATTCGGCGCGGCCTACCGGCTGCTGGGGAGCGTGGCCGATGCCGAGGACGTCGTCCAGGACACGTGGCTGCGAGCGGCCGGAGCACGTCTCGACGACGTCGATGACCTGCGGGCCTGGTTGATCACGGTGGCCGCCCGGCGGGCCTACGACATCCTCAAGAGTGCCCGTGTGCGCCGCGAGGACTACCCGGGTCCATGGCTGCCCGAACCCCTGCTGACGGGACCGGACGCGTCGGAGCCGGTCCTCGTCGACGAGTCCGTCAGCTCGGCGATGTTGCTGATCATGGAGGAGCTCAGCCCGCCGGAGCGGGTGGCCCTCGTCATGCACGACGTCTTCGGTGTGGAGTTCGCCCGGATCTCGGACATGCTGGACGTCTCCGTGCCGGCCGCCCGCCAGCTCGCCTCGCGGGCGCGACGGCGAGTGGCGACGGCGAAGGAGTCCGCGCCGCAGGCATCGAAGACCGAGCGCGCACGAATGCTGCTCGCCTTCCGCGCCGCCTACTTGTCCGGCGACCTGGCCGGCCTGGTCGCGCTCTTGCACCCGGGTGCCGTCTACGTCACCGACGGCGGCGGCAAGGTTTCGGCGGCGCGCAAGCTGATACATGGCGGCGAGCGCATCGCGGAGGTGATGGTACGAGTGGGACGTCAGTGGCGTCCGGACCGCATCGACGTCATCGAGGTCGGCGGGGAGCCGGCCCTCGCGTTCTACCGGCAGGGCGGCGTCCACTCCGTCGACACGGTGCAGATCACCGACGGGTTGATCGCCGCCTACCGCAAGGTCATCAACCCCGAGAAGCTTTCTCACCTCCGGGCCGTCACACCCGCGGGCTACGCCTAGGAGCCCCATCCGTCGTGCCGACGGGCAGCGGGGTGACGTAGATGATCGCGCGCCACGATCTCTGCCGGCTCCAGCATGGTGACCATCTCCACACCAGGCGCGCAGAGGCACACGGCGATGAGCCGGAGCCAATTGTCTGGGTCGAGATTGGCGATCTGGTAGTGCACCACGTCGCCACCGGGCTCCCAGAATGCTTCGCCGGCGGCGATTTCCCGCGGTCGTTCACCCTCCAGCTCGAAGAGCATCGTGCCTTCCAATACGTATCCGAAGGCCGGCCCAGAGTGGCGATGCGGCGCTACTCCGGGGTCCGCCGGTGGGAGTTCGAGGAGCTGGGTCATCGCATGAGCTCCCTCGGGCACGAAAGGCGGAGTGGCACTAAGGAGATCCGTTTTCTTGACGTTTCCGTAACCCAGCATGATGCAAATACTTCCCTTCGTCGTGTCGTCTCGACAAGGAGACGAGATAGCCCCTGCCGATGTGACAGGTCAGTGATGAAGAGATCCGTCGCGGCGACGGGCACCTCGGATGCGTTGTCCGTCAACGCACGACGTGTGACCGGGTCGACTTTCGCGGCGGGATCGTGAGCGCCTATGGTGCACAACGTGAATGGAGAAATTGACGATTGGACGGCGATGTACCGGATGATCATGGCTGCGTGGGGAAGCCAGGCGATCCGGGCCCTGGCGGGTCTGTCGGTGGCCGAGCATCTCGAGGAGGGCCCGTTGGGCGTTGAGCAGCTCGCCACGCGCGAGTCGGTGGACCCCGTCATGCTGTACCGGCTCCTACGTGTCGGTGTGGCGATGGATGTACTGAACTACGACAACGACACTCGGACTTTTTCGACAACGCCGATGCTGCGTGTACTGCACGAAGACGCTTCGGAATCGCTGAAGCACTACGCTCAGGCACTACCGGGACCGGCCTTCTGGCATGCTGCGGAGCGGAGTCCGCAAGCGATCGCAGTGGGAAGTAATCAGTCGGTGGATGTGTTGGGCGCTACGTTGTTCGACTACTTCGGCGAACATCCGGAAGAGGCCCGTCAATTCACGGCTGCGATGGCCGATCTATCGACGCCGGTAATTCGCGAAGCGGTGTCGGTCATCGACGTCCGAGGGGCCGCGTCGGCCTTGGACGTCGGCGGTGCCGGCGGAGCCTTTCTCTGCGAGCTGGTGGCGCGCAACCCCCAGTTGAGCGGTGCGGTTCTCGACCTCGAGCACGTCATCCCCGGTGTCGGCGAAGAAGCCCGGCGAAGGGGACTGACGCACAGGGTGCGCGGGATCGTCGGCAACTTCTTCGAGCCACTGCCGGCCGCCGACGTCTACCTGCTCAAGTTCATCTTGCACGACTGGGATGACCGAGCGTGCACGACACTGCTCGCAAACATCCGCCACGCCATGAATCCCGGGGCTCGACTGTTCATCGTGGAGATGGTGGTCGAGGACAACACGACCAGCCTGGACGCGGCCCTCATGGACATGGTGATGCTGTGCTCCCTCACCGGTCAGGAACGCGACCTGCCCCACTTCGACGCCTTGATCGCCGAGGCGGGACTACGGACCGTCGACGTCACGGCGCTGCGCGGCAGCTACCGCGTCATCGAGGCGGTGCCGGCCACCCCGGCAGGCGATGTCGGCGCGGTCACAGCCGCTCGATGATGGTGGCGTTGGCCATGCCGCCGCCCTCACACATCGTCTGCAGGGCGTACCGTCCGCCGCGCTGTTGCAGGGCGTTGACCATCGTGGTCATGATGCGGGCACCGCTGGCTCCCAGGGGATGACCGATGGCGATGGCGCCGCCGTTGACGTTGGTGCGTGCGAGTCCCTTCGCCGCGCCCTCTGCTCCGAACACGTCCCTCGCCCAGGCGAGGACCACGGGCGCGAACGCCTCGTTGACCTCGAACAGGTCGATGTCGGCCAGCGTGAGACCTGCCCGGTGAAGCACCTTCTCCGTCGCCGGGATGACACCGGTCAGCATGTAGAGCGGATCGGACCCTACCGCCGTCATCGTGTGGATGCGGGCCAGCGGCCGCAGCCCCACCGCGCGGGCGGCCGCCCCGCTGGTGATCATCACCGCCGCGCTGCCGTCGGACAGCGGTGAGGAGTTGCCCGGGGTGATCTCCCAGGTGATCTGGGGGAAGCGGGCCGCATGGGCCTCATTGAAGAAGGCGGGGCGAAGTCCCGCCAACGTCTCGACCGTCGTTCCGGGACGGATGATCTCGTCGGTCGACAGGCCGGCGATCGGAGCCAGCTCGTCGTCGAAGAGGCCCTCCTTGGTGGCGCGGGCCGCCTTCTCGTGACTGCTCGCCGAAAACTCGTCGAGTTCGGTACGCGACAGACCCCACTTGGCCGCGATCAGCTCGGCGCTGATGCCCTGGGGAACGAGTCCGTCGGGGTAGCGCTCGGCCATACCCCTGCCGAACGGGTCGCTGCCGGGAAGGACGCTGGTGCCCATCGGTACCCGCGACATGGATTCGACGCCCGCGGCGATCACGATGTCGTAGGAACCCGCCAGCACGCCCTGCGCGGCGAAGCTGATGGCCTGTTGGCTGCTTCCGCACTGCCGGTCGACGGTGGTGCCCGGGACGCTCTCCGGGAAGCCGGCTCCCAGGAGTGCGTTGCGGGCGACGTTCAGCGCCTGATCGCCGGCCTGGGTGACGGCGCCCGCGATGACGTCGTCGATCTGAGCGGGGTCGATGCCGGTACGGCGGACGACCTCGCGAAGGCTGTGCGCGAGCAGGTCCGCGGGCAGTACGTCGTGCAGGGCGCCGTTCGCCTTGCCCTTGCCTACCGGGGTGCGGACGGCGCCGACGATGACGGCGTCGCGGTCGGAAAAACCGGACATGGGGTCCTCCTGAACTCGTCGCTGAGTACTGCTATCTATACTTAGATGTAACACCTAGGTCCAGTAGCAACGACCCAGCATCGGAGTGACGTTCATGACAGTCTTGGAGGGACCGCTCACCGATCGCGATTCGTGGTCGGCGGTGGGCCGCTGTCCGGTCGAGAAGACGATGACGCTGGTGGGGACGAAGTCGGCGATGCTGATCATGCGGGAGGCGTACTACGGCACCACGCGGTTCGACGACTTCGCCCGCCGCGTCGGCATCACGAAGGCTGCGACATCGGCACGGTTGTCGGAACTGGTGCAGGCCGGACTGCTGGCCAAGCGGCCCTACCGAGAGCCCGGTCAGCGCAGTCGGGACGAGTACGTGCTGACCGAATCGGGCACGGAGTTCATGCCGGTGGTGTGGGCGATGTTCGAGTGGGGCCGCAGGCACTTCGACAACACCCGCCTCGAATTGGCGCACCTCGGCTGCGGCGCCGAGGCCACCGTGGAGATTCGCTGCCTCGAGGGGCACCAGGTGGCCCCCGACGAGTTGGCCGTTCGGTTGGTCAGGTCAACCGCTCCCTGAAGGTGCGCGCCTCGTGCATCAGCTCCTCGACGCGCGAACGCGTGGCCCGGTTCTCGAAGATGCCGTCCTCCTTGAAGTAGGTGCCCACGATCGCCCCGTCGGCGACGGCGAGCGCCGCGGCCACGTTCTCGGCCCGCACCCCGGTGTTCACGAACACCGGAACAGTGCCGGCAGCCGCCTTGACCTGGCGCAGCGCCTCGGCGTCGGTCGGCGCGCCTGCGGTCGCTCCCGATACACAGATCGCGTCGGGCAGCGTTGCGAATACCGTCGTACGCGTGATGGATTCGAGGTCACGGGCGGCGAGATAGGTCGCCGACTCCGGCACGATGTTGAAGAACAACTTCACGTCGGCACCGCCGACGCGGGCACGGTGCCGCGCCACCTCGCCGACGTTGGTGTCCCACAACCCGAAGTCGCTGGCGTAGACACCGGTGAAGATCTCCCTGACGAACGTCGCCCCGGTGGCCACCGCGACGTCGATCGAGGCCCGACCGTCCCAGAGCACGTTCACGCCGTAGGGAACTTCGAGGCGGGGCAGCAGCTCGCCGATGATCCTGGCCATCGTGATCGCGGTGATCGGTTCGGTCTTCGTGAGATACGGCAGGCTGAACTCGTTGGAGATCATCACGCCGTCGACGCCGCCGGACTGCAACTCCTCGAGTTCGTCGCGTGCCCGGGCGACGATCGCGGCGATGCCCCCGGTGCTGTCGTAACCGGGATCGCCGGGCAGCGCTGCGAGGTGGAGCATGGCGATCACGGGTTTGCTGACTCGGAAGACCTCGTCCAGCCAGGTGATGGTCAACGTGGTGCCTTTCTCGGTGATGGTGGCTCGCAGGGTTGTACGGGCAGTCAGTCCATGTAGGCGCCGCCGTTGACGGCGAGTGCTTCGCCGGTGATGAAGCGGGCGTCGTCGGACAGCAGGAAGGCCACCGACCGCGCCACATCCTCGGGTCGTTCGAGCCGCCGCAGCGGGGTGTCCTCCCGCATCATTGACCGGACGTCGTCGACGGTGGTGCCCCTCAACCGCGCTTCCCACTCCAATTCCCTTGACTGCATGGGTGTCTGGACATAGCCAGGGCATACGCAGTTGACCGTGATGCCGTGTTCGCCGAGCTCGTAGGCCATCGCCTGCGTCAAGCCGACGACGCCGAACTTCGACGCCACGTAGTCCGAGAGGAACGGCACCCGACCCTGCTTGCCGGCCATCGAGGCGGTGTTGACGATCGCCCCTGCCGTGCCGCTGCGGACCATCGCCCGGGCCGCGGCCTGCCCGCACACGAAGACCCCCTTGAGGTTGACGTCCATGGTCTGGTCGTAGCGCTCGATCGGAGCGTCGAGGAACGGGTGCATGAAGGAGATGCCGGCGTTGCTCACCCAGGCATCGAGACCGAGTCGGTCGGTGACGTCGAACGCGACCGTGGCGGCGTCGGTGGGTGAACTGACGTTGAGAACCGCGGATTCGTGCCGGCGTTCGGAGTCGGACGGCAGCGCGTCGGCGACGGCACGGGCTGCGTCACCGTCGACGTCGGTGACGATGACCCGCCACCCCCGTTCGGCGAGCGTCATGGCTATGGCCCGGCCGATGCCGGAACCCGCGCCGGTGACTACGACAGTCTTGATCATGAGTGAGGTTCGTTCCCGTCCCTGTGGTCGTTGGATTGGTCCGTGCCGGCGTCGCGGCGGCCCGTGCCGTCGAACACGTGCACTGCTCCCGGCCTGGCCGACATGGCGACCGTGGCGCCCTCGGTGATGCCCGAGAGCCGCGACGTCTCCACGACGCTCGTGAGTTCGGTGCCACGGGCGTCGATGGTCACGATCGCCCGCGGCCCCAGCAGCTCGATCAGCTTCACCCTGGCCGCGTCGCCGTCCGCGACGGCGGTCAGCACCAGGTCGTCGGGCCGGATCCCGACGGTGACCGCGCCGCGGGCGTTCACCCGCGGCACGTCCACGATCGAACCCGTTGGCAGAGTGAGGCGTTCGCCCGCCAGCTGGCCGATGATCAGATTCATCTTCGGGCTGCCCACGAACGCCGCGACGAAGGTGTCGACCGGTGCGTTGTAGACCTCGAGCGGCGTGCCCACCTGTGCGGCGCGTCCGTCGCGCATCACCACCATGCGGTCCGACAGCGTCATCGCCTCCTCCTGGTCGTGGGTCACGTACAGGCAGGTGATGCCGAGCCGACGTTGAATCTGCAGTAGCTCGGTGCGGGTCTCGAGTCGCAGCTTGGCGTCCAGGTTGCTCAGTGGTTCGTCGAACAGGAACACCGACGGCTGCCGGATGATCGCCCTGCCGATCGCGACCCGCTGCTGCTGGCCGCCGCTGAGCTCCTTGGGTTTTCGGCTGAGCAGTTTCTCCAAACCCAGCGACTCGGCCACCTCGTCGGCGCGTTCGAGTGCCGCCGTGCGTGGCTGCTTGGCGGCGCGCAGGGGGAACGCGATGTTCTCCCGCACGGTGAGATGCGGGTACAACGCGTAATTCTGGAACACCATGGCCACGTCGCGGTCCCGGGGCGCGAGACTGGTGACGTCGCGGTCGCCGATCGTGATGGTGCCCGACGTCACGGACTCGAGGCCGGCCAGCATCCGCAACGAGGTCGACTTGCCGCAGCCGGATGGGCCGACGAGAACCGTGAAAGACCCGTCGGACAGCTCCAGATTCAGGTCGGCGACCACGGAGATGTTTCCGTAGGACTTGTTGACGCCCGAGAATCGCACGGTGGCCATGTCAGTCAGAACTTCACCGCGCCGCCGCTGATGCCCTGCACCAGCTTGCGTTGAATGAAGAAGCTCGCGACGACGACGGGGACCACGGCGATCAGGATGGCAGCACTCATCGACCCGATCTGCACGCCGCGGAAGGTGTTGAATCCCGCGATGGCCACCGGCAGGATGGCGGCCTTCCCCGGCGCCAGGATCAGCCCGTAGAAAAGGTCGTTCCAGGACAGCGTGAAACCGAAGATGGCGGCCGCGCCGATCCCCGGGAGCACCTGCGGCAGAACCACCAGCCGGAACGCCTGGAACCGGGTGAAGCCGTCGACCTGGGCCTGCTCCTCCAGGGAGCGCGGAACGGCCTCGAAGAAGCCGATGAGGAACCAAGTGACCACGGGCAGAACGAAACTGAGGTGGGCGAAGATCACCGGGACCAGGGTGTCGTTGAGACGGAGCGCATAGGCCATCGTGAGGAACGGGAACACCAGCACCGCGGGCGGCAGCACCTGGGCGGCGAGCATCCCGAAGCGGGTGGCCGTCCCGCCGGCCCGGTAGCGGGCGATGGCGTAGGCGCCCATGCTGCCGACCACGACGCTGATCCCGACGGTGGTGAGCGCCACGATGGCGCTGCGGCCCGCGGCCGCCAGGATGCCGGACGACAGGACGGTGCGCCACGCGGCCAACGTCGGTTCGAACGCAAGCAGGAACGGATCGTCGAGTTGCTCGGGGCTCTTCACGCTGGCCAACGCGATCCACACCACGGGAAACAACACCGAGAGGCCGGCGGCCCACAGCAACGCGACGCGACAGACCGTCAACGCCCGTGAGTCGCCCAGTGAATCCTTCACGGCTGTTTGGCCTTTTCCATTTGACGGAACGCCACCACGATGATCGTCAGCACCACCAGCAGCACGACGAACGCCATCGAGGACGCCGAGCCGAGTCGGAAGAACTGGATTCCGGTCTGGTAGACGAAGTACTGCAACGTCTGCGTCTCGGTTCCGGGGCCACCCCTGGTGGTGGCGAAGACGTATTCGAACACCTTCATGGCGTCCAGGGAACGCAACAGGATCGCGACCACCAACACCGGCGCCAGCAACGGCAACGTCACCCGGCGAAAGACGTACCATCCGCCGGCACCGTCCACCCTGGCCGCCTCGAGCGGCTCCTTGGGGACGGATTCCAGACCGGCGAGCAGCAGGAGCACCATGAACGGCGTCCACTGCCACACGTCGATGAAGGTGAGGGTGAACAGCGCGCGGCCGGGGCCGAAGAAGTCGTAGTCGACGCCAATGGCCTGCAACACCCGTGGGATGGCGCCGATCTGGTCGTTGAGCAGGAACCGGAAGATCAAACCGACCGCGATCGGTGTGATGAACATCGGCGCCAACAGCATCGAGCGCGTGAGATCGCTGGCCCAGCGCTGCTTTTGCAGCGCGAGGGCGATCGCCAGGCCGATCAGCAGCTCCAGGACCACGGCGACCACGACGTAGGTGGCGGTCGTGCCGAACGCCTCCCAGAAGGCGCCGTCGACCAACGTCGCGGTGAAGTTGTTCGCGCCGACCAGCTTCGGTGTGCCGTGGCTCGTCAGCTTGTAATCGGTCACGCTGAGGTAGAACGCGTAGCCGAGGGGGAAACCGACCACCCCGACGAAGAGAGCGACGAGGGGGGCGACCATGCCGTGTTGGAATTTCACGGTGGTCATCGCTCCTTTCGTGGGGTGGTCGGTTCCATGAGGGGCCAGTCCTCTTGGGGGGAGGGGAGGACTAGCCCTGGATCTTCTCGGCGGCGGCCTGTGCCGCGGCCAGCGCGTCGTCGACGCTCTTGGTGCCTGCGACCGCCTCGTTGAGTTCGGTTCCGACGGCCTGGATCATCTCTTCGCCGCTGGGGCCCTGGCTCAAGGGAGCGGCATTTGCCAGCAACTGCTCCACGGTCTTGTAGTAGTCGGCGCCGAGGGGACCGTTCAGGACGGCCGGGTCCTTCAGGGTGCTCTGCCGGATCGCGGCACCACCCTTCTCCGTGCGTTGGACGTCATGGGCCTTCGAGGTGAGCCACGACGCGAAAGCCCATGCCGCGTCGGACGAGCCGGAGTTGGCCGGGATGGCCCAACTCCACGAGCCGAGGACCTGCTTGCCGCCGGGGATGGGCGCGAGCTTGTACTTGCCCGCCGACGGACCGGAACCCGGCTCGTTCAAGGCAGGCAGATTCCAGTTGTAACTGATCATCGACGCGGCCTGGCCGGACGACACCGACCGGAATGCCTCGTCGAAGGCCCAGTTCAGGCTGTTCGGCGGGGCGGCGTTCCGGTAGGTGTCGAGATAGGCATTCAGCGCCTGCTTGGCCTGCGGGGTGTTGAGGGTGGGCTTGCCCTGTTGGTCGTAGATGGAGCCGCCCGCGGCGAAGAGCCAGTTGCCCCATTCCTCGAAGATCTTGTAGCCGCGCTGGGGTTGCATGGCGATGCCGGCGCGGTCACCGGACTTGAGTGCCTTCGAGGTGCTGACCAGCTCGTCGAGCGTGGTGGGCACCGGCAGCTTTGCCGTGGCGAGATCGTCGGTGTTGTACAGGTATCCGAGCGCGTAGTTGTAGAACGGCACCCCGTAGCGCACGCCGTCGACGGTGGCGATGTCGGTGAGCGGCTTGAAGAAGTCGGCCGCGTCATAGTCGGGGGTGCTGTCGATGCGGGCGTCCAGCGGCTGCAGGAACTTCGCGTTCGCGAAGTCCACCATCCACGGATTGTCCACGATGATCAGGTCGTAGGTGGGCGCCGGCGATTGGAACGAGGACACCAGCTTGTCGCGCATCTGGTCGTAGGTCAGCGTCTCGATGTCGACCTTCACGTTCGGATAGTCCTTATTGAAGTCGGGCACCATGGACTTGACGACGTCGGTGTCCGGCACGTTCTCCATGAGGATCCGGACCGTCCCGGAGACGTCCTTGCCCACCGCGCCGGTCCCGGTCGCGGTGGGCTGGGCGGGACCGCCGCTGCCCGCGCAGGCGCTGACCGCGAGGGCGAGCACCGCCAGCAGCGCGATCAACGGCGAACCGGACTTCGGCCGCCTCCGCCGTGGTGTCAACTGCGTTGTTCGCATGGATCTCATTGCGGCACGGTTCCTTTCATTGCACTGCTCGGGCTCTTCTTGCCATCGCGTGGGAGATCGGCGCCACCGCGGCACCGAGGGCGCGCCAGCTCTGATAGGCGTCGTCGTAGGCTGCTCGCCGCCCCGGGTTCGGGACCACCGGCGCATCGAGGGTGACGAAGCCGGCGGCGTCGGACCAGTCGTCGAGTGCGCCGACGCCGATGGCGGCGATCACCGCAGCGCCGAGGGAGGCTCCCGGATGGCCACGGACGGGCCGCATCTCGATGCCGAGGACGTCGGCGTGGATCTGCTTCCACAGCGTCGACGTGGATCCGCCGTTGGTGATCATCACCCGGTGCGGCCGGATGCCGATGTCGGTGAAGACGTCGACGTGGTGCCGAAAGCCGAAGGCGATGGCCTCGAGCACCGACCGGTACAGGTCGGCCCTGGTGTGGCCGAGGTGCATTCCGGCGAACACGCCGCGAAGGTCGGGATCGTGGATCGGGCTCTTCTCCCCGAGAAAGTACGGCAGACACAGGACGTCGGCGGGGGTGGCCGACGCGGCCTCGGCGTCGAGCGCGGCCAGGTCGGCGCCCCCGATCAGGTTCTGGAACCAACGGATCAGGCTCCCGCTGGTGGCCATGCACCCGTTGGGCAACCAGTGACCCGGCACGGGATGCGCGTCCAGATAGAGCCGTTCGTCGACGACCCTGGTGGCGCTCGCAACCAGGATGTCGCCTGCACCACCAAGTTTCACCAGGGCGTCGCCCGGCGCATTGACTCCGGCGGCGAACGCCGACAGCACGTGGTCGGCCCCGCCGACGATGAGTGCGGTGCCCGCCCTCAGGCCGGTCGAATCGGCGGCCGACTCGCTGAGCTCGCCCACCTTGGTGCCGGGTCGGCGAACCGGCCCGAGCGTGCTCGCATCCAGCCCCGCGGCGACCACGACGTCTTCTGCGACGTCTCCGTCGACGGTGAACAACCCCGACTCCAGCGCCCAGTTCTGTTCCACGTGGACGTCGGCGCCGAGCGCCGTCAGCACCCAGTCGTAGGAGCCGACGTAGTGCGCGGTCGCGTGATAGACGTCCGGCTCGTGGGTGCGCAGCCACGCCGTGGTCGGCGCCACGGACTGCTGGGTGAGCGCCGAGCCGGTCATCGTGACGAGGTCGACGCCACCGAGTGCGGCCGCGAGGGCAGTGACCTCCACGTGTGCTCTGGCGTCGTTCTGCAGGATCGCGGGCCGCAACGGACGCCCGCGGCCGTCCAGCGGGATGACCGCGGGCACCATCCCGGACACCGCGACGGCCGCCACCGCATCGGTGCGGACGCCGCTGGTGCCCAGCACCTCCCGGATGGATTCGACGACGTTGGTGTGCCATTGACCGGTATCGGCCTCGGCGAATCCCGGCGCCGGCGAGTGCAGAGTGTTCTCGCGCGACGCCTGGGCGACGATGCCCCGGTGAGTGTCGAAGAGCACGGTCTTGGTCCCCGTGGTGCCGACGTCGACGCCGATGGTGTGGGGGTTCACAGCGACTGCACCTCGTCGGTGGCGACGGTTTGACCGGTGCCGGTGGTGCGTCCGGCGACGCAGGCCACGTCGACGCCGGCGGCGCGCGCGGCGACCAGTGCCGGGTGTCCGGGTTCGCCGTCGGTGACGATCACGTGGATCTCCGACAGGGCGGCGATGCTGGCGAACGTGACGCGACCGAGCTTGCTCTGGTCGGCGGCGACGATCACCCGGTCGGCCCGCCTACACGCCGCGCGCTTCACCCGACTGTCGGCCTGGTGATAGTCCGAGATCCCCCGGTTGCCGTCGACGCCCGCCACACCCATCACGAAGGTGTCGCAGTTGTAGTTGGCGAGGGTGTCCTCGGCCGCGGGCCCGATCAGGCTGAGCTCGCCGGGGCGCAACTGCCCGCCGGTGAGCACGACCGTGGTGTCGTCCTCGTCGATCAACTCCAGCGCGGCCAGCACGCTCGGGGTCAGCACGGTCAGGCCGAGGTGGCGTCCCCGGAGCGACTGCGCGACGGCAAGGGCGGTGCTACCGGAGTCGAGGATCAGGGTTTCGCCAGGTCCGATCAGGTCGGCGACGGCGTCGGCGATGTGCCGCTTCTCCTCGGCGGCGACGGCGACCCTGGTCGCGAACGCGGGTTCGACGTCCTTGCCCTTCAACGCGATGGCGCCTCCGACCACGCGCCTGACCACGCCGAGGGTCTCCAGGGTCTCCATGTCGCGGCGGATCGTCATCTCGGACACGTCGAACTCGCCGGCGAGTTCGGCGTAACCGACTTCGCGTTCGACGCGGACCCGTTCCGCGATGCGATCCCGACGGGTCTTGGCGTCCATCGTCAGACACACCGCTGCTGTTGAAAATTCACAGATCCGGCCCCGTCGACTGTGGATTGGCCCCGCGTGAGGCGCTATACGTGTGAATTTACAACAGATCGAGGTCGCGTGCGTACATTTTTCCGCAGAAATCTCGAATCACGGCGACCGGGGGATAACCTGCGCCCCGTGCTGCACTTGCGCGTGATCGCACCGGTTGACCTTCGCGACGAGGTGATCGGTCTGCTGCGGGGCGAGGTCGGCGTGGCGAACCTACTGCTCCATCCCGGCGCGGCGCTGGACCCCGTCGGTGACGAGATCACCGCCGACATCGCCAGGGAATGCGCCAACGGACTCGTCCGGCGACTCAAGGCGCTCGACGTCGGGCATCGCGGAGCGATCACGCTGGAGGTCCTCGACACGGTGGTGTCGACGCGCGCGCACCGCGCCGAGGACGAGGCCAGAGGGGATCCCGCCGATGCGCTGCTGTGGGACGAACTGATCGGACGCACCCGCGAGGAGGCGACGCTGTCGGTGACCTTCGTGCTGTTCCTCACCCTGGCCTGTCTGATCGCGGCGATCGGCGTCGTGACCGACTCCACCGTGACGGTGGTGGGCGCGATGGTGCTCGGTCCCGAATTCGGTCCGCTGGCCGCGATCGCCGTCGCACTCGTCCGGCGTCGCTTCGATCTGGCCCGCCGCGCACTCCTTGCGCTGGCGGTCGGCTTTCCGATCGCGATGGGCATCACGGCGCTGGCGACGTTCGCCGGTGAAGCCGTCGGCTGGTTGAGCCTCGACAGCGTGCGCCGCGTGACGCAGGTCGACTTCATCTTCCAGGTCGGTCCGGTCTCCCTGGTGGTGGCGCTGTTGGCGGGCGCCGCCGGCATGCTGTCTTTGGTGTCGGCCAAGTCCGCGGCGCTCGTCGGCGTCTTCATCTCGGTGACGACCGTTCCGGCGGCGGGTTTCGCCGTCGTCGCGACGATCCTCGGCGACTGGGACGTGGCCGGCAAGTCCGCTCTGCAACTCGTGGTGAACCTGGTCGGGATCGTGGTGGCCGGCGTCCTCGTCCTGGTGGTGCGACCACGGGGCACCTCGATGCTGCGCATCCCGCACTCCTGAGACCAGCCCTTCGGCGATGCACCCCTGCACCGGGTGTGGTGGGATCAACGCCTATGGGCATCAAGGTGGCACTGGAGCATCGCACCAGTTACACGTTCGACCACGCGGTGCAGGTGCACCCGCACGTCGTGCGCCTCCGGCCAGCGCCGCACTCGCGGACCCCGATCGAGGCGTACTCGCTCGAGGTGGAACCTGCCGAGCACTTCGTCAACTGGCAGCAGGACGCATTCGGCAACTTCATGGCCCGGCTGGTGTTCCCCAACCGCACGGCAAAGCTGACGATCACCGTGGGCCTGATCGCCGACCTCAAGGTCATCAACCCCTTCGACTTCTTCATCGAGGACTACGCCGAGAACTGGCCGTTCGACTATCCGAAGGCGCTGGCCGAGGACCTCGAGCCCTACCTCCGGCCCGTCGACGAGGACGGCGAGGGATCCGGGCCGGGTGAGCGGACGCGGGACTGGGTGAAGAGCTTCATCGTCCGTCCCGGTACCCGCACCATCGACTTCCTGGTCGCGTTGAACGGTGCCATCAACGCCGACGTCGGCTACAGCGTCCGCATGGAACCCGGCGTGCAGAGCCCGGACCACACCTTGGCAACGGCCATCGGCTCGTGCCGGGACTCGGCGTGGTTGCTGGTGTCGGTCCTGCGCGAGCTGGGACTCGCGGCCCGCTTCGTGTCGGGCTACCTGGTCCAGTTGACCTCCGACGTCAAGGCGCTCGACGGGCCGTCGGGCCCCGCCGCCGACTTCACCGACCTGCACGCGTGGACCGAGGTGTACGTCCCCGGTGCGGGGTGGATCGGCCTCGATCCCACTTCGGCGCTCTTCGCGGGCGAGGGGCACATCCCGCTGTCGGCGACACCGCACCCTGCCTCGGCCGCACCGATCACCGGCGCGACCGAGCCGTGCATGACCACATTGGAGTTCTCCAACGTGGTGACGCGCGTGCACGAGGACCCGCGTGTCACGCTGCCGTACACCGACACCGCCTGGGATTCGATCTGCGCGTTGGGGGCCCAGGTCGACGCCCGCCTGGCCGCCGGTGACGTGCGACTGACGATGGGGGGCGAACCGACGTTCGTGTCGATCGACAACCAGGTCGACCCCGAGTGGACGACCGATGCCGATGGGCCGCACAAGCGGGAACGGGCGTCGGTCCTGGCGGCCCGGCTCAAGTCGGCGTGGGCCCCGCACGGCCTCGTTCAGCGCGGTCAGGGCAAGTGGTATCCGGGAGAACCGTTGCCCCGCTGGCAGATCGGGCTCTACTGGCGCGTGGACGGGGAACCGCTGTGGGTCGACGACGCGCTCCTGGCCGACCCGTGGGCGGATCGGCCCGCTGCGTCGGTGCCGCCCGACGCCGGGTTCCGGATGCTCGATGCGATGGCCGAGGGGTTGGGCTTGCCCGCCTCCCAGGTGCGCCCCGCGTACGAGGATCCGCTCAGCCGCCTTGCCGCGGCCGTCCGACAACCCGCCGGTCTGGCGGTGCGGGCAGAGGACGACCTCCAAGCGGACGGCGCCACGGCCCGCGCCGACCTGCTCGCCCGCCTCGACGCCGCCGTGTCCGAGCCCAGCGCCTACGTCCTGCCGCTGCACCGCCGCGACGACGAGAGCGGATGGGCGAGCGCCGACTGGCAGTTGCGTCGTGGCCGGATCGTGCTGTTGGACGGTGATTCACCGGCCGGGCTGCGGCTACCGTTGGAGTCCATCAGCTGGCGGCCGCCGCCGCCGTCGCACGCCGCCGACCCGATCGCTCCGCGCGGAAAGCTGATGGACGACCTCGACGCCGGAGTCTCCGAGAACGCCGAGGACTCCGAGGTCGAGGAGGCCGAGGGCGCGCCCGTCACCGCGATGGTCGCCGAGATCCGCGACGGGGTGCTCTACGTCTTCCTGCCTCCGACCGAGGAACTCGAGCACTTCGTCGACCTGGTCACGCGGCTCGAGGCGGCGGCGGCCAAGGTGGACTGCGCCCTGGTCGTCGAGGGGTACGGCCCGCCGCCGGATGCGCGCCTGACCGCGATGTCGGTCACCCCCGACCCCGGCGTCATCGAGGTCAACGTTGCACCAACGGCCAGTTTCGCGGAGCAGCGCGACCAACTCGAAACCCTGTACGAGCACGCCAGACTCGCGCGATTGTCCACCGAGTCCTTCGACTTCGACGGCAGCCATGGTGGTACCGGCGGCGGCAACCACATCACGCTCGGCGGCATCACTCCCGCCGAATCGCCGTTGTTGCGCCGACCCGACCTGTTGGTCTCCATGCTCACCTACTGGCAGCGCCACCCCTCGCTGTCCTACCTCTTCTCCGGGCGGTTCGTCGGCACCACCTCGCAGGCGCCGCGTGTCGACGAGGGTCGCACCGAGGCGTTGTACGAACTGGAGATCGCCTTCGCCGAGATCGACCGCCTCACCCGACTTCCCGGCAAGGGTTCGACGTCGGCGTCACCGTGGGTCACCGACCGCGCGTTGCGTCATCTGCTCACCGACATCACCGGCAACACCCACCGGGCAGAGTTCTGCATCGACAAGTTGTACAACCCCGACAGTGTCAGGGGCCGGCTGGGACTGCTGGAGCTGCGCGGTTTCGAGATGCCACCGCACTTCCAGATGGCCATGGTGCAGTCGTTGCTGGTGCGGTCACTGGTGGCCTGGTTCTGGGACGAGCCGTTGCGTGCGCCGCTCATCCGGCACGGGGCCAATCTGCACGGCCGCCATCTTCTGCCGCACTTCGTCATCGGTGACATCGCCTCCGTCGCCGCCGATCTCAGGTCTCGTGGCATCGACTTCGACACCAGCTGGCTCGACCCGTTCACCGAGTTTCGCTTCCCACGCATCGGTACCGCCGTCTTCGACGGGGTCGAGATCGAACTCCGCAGTGCAATCGAACCGTGGAACACCCTCGGCGAGGAGTCCACCGCCGGCGGCATGGCCCGGTACGTCGACTCGTCGGTGGAACGCCTGCAGGTGCGGCTCGTCGGTGCCGACCGGCACCGCTACCTCGTCACCGCCAACGGCCATCCCATTCCGTTGTTGTCGACCGTCGACGAGGACGTTCACGTGGGTGGTGTCCGCTACCGCGCCTGGCAGCCGCCGAGCGCGCTGCACCCGACCATCACCGTCGACAGTCCGCTCCGGTTCGAGCTGATCGACCTCGCCACCGGAACGTCGCGGGGCGGCTGCACCTATCACGTCTCCCATCCCGGGGGGCGCGCGTACGACCATCCTCCCGTCAACGCCGTGGAGGCGGAGTCGCGGCGGGGCAGGCGCTTCGAGGCCACCGGCTTCACCCCGGGTCAGGTCGACATGTCCGATCTGCGGGAGAAGCAGGCGCGCCAGTCCACCGACGTGGGCACGCCGGGCATCGTGGACCTGCGTCGGGTGCGTACCGTTCTGCGGTGATGGTCCTACGCGCGAGCGGCCCGCCGGAGCCCGTTCCGGCCCCTTCCGGCGCCACCCGCACGGGTGCCACCGGTGCCGACGACCTGTTGGCCGAATACTGCTCCGTCCGTGCGCAGCAGTCACTGTTCGACGTGCGCGGTGGCGGGATCAGCGGATACGACGAGTTCGTCGACCCGGCGGGCGAAGTGCGCCCGGCGTGGCGCGAGCTGGCCGAGTGCGTGGGGGAGCGTGGCCGGTCCGGGCTCGAGCGGCTGGGCTCGATCGTCCGCGAACTGGTCGACAACGATGGCATCACGTTCGTTCAGGTGGACCAGCCGGCAAGTGCGGCACGAAGCGCCCCGGGGCCGAGATCCGTCGGTGACGCCGTCACCAACGGCGACGGAACGCAGGTGCCAGGGCCGTGGCACCTCGACGCGCTGCCGTTGCTCATCTCCTCGGCCGACTGGGACACCTTGGAATCCGGTCTGGTCCAACGCTCGCGGTTGCTGGATGCCGTGCTGACCGACGTGTACGGGGCGCGGCGGTCGATCATCGGTGGCGTACTGCCGGCCCAGTTGGTCTTCTCCCACCCCGGCTACCTGCGCGCGGCGCGCGGCATCGACGTGCCGGGTCGCCATCAGTTGTTCCTGCACGGCTGCGACGTCAGCCGCGGCGCGTCCGGTGACTTCGTCGTCAATGCGGACTGGACACAGGCGCCGTCGGGTGCCGGCTACGCGCTGGCCGACCGGCGGGTGATCGCGCATGCCTCACCCGATCTCTACGAGCGGATCGGCCCGCGACCGGCCTCGCCCTGGGCGCAGGCCCTGCGGCTGGCGCTCATCGACGCTGCGCCCGAATCGGCCGAGGAGCCCGTCGTGGTGGTACTGAGCCCCGGCACGCACTCCGAGACGGCGTTCGACCAGGCCTACCTGGCCAGCATCCTGGGCTTTCCCCTGGTCGAGAGCGCAGACCTGGTGGTGCGCGACGGCAAGTTGTGGATGCGTTCCCTCGGCACCCTCAAACGGGTCGACGTCGTGCTGCGTCGGGTGGACGCCGCATATGCCGACCCGCTCGACCTGCGCGCCGACTCCCGCCTCGGCGTCGTCGGCCTCGTGGAGGTGTTGCGCCGCGGTGCCGTCACCGTCGTCAACACGTTGGGCAGCGGCATCCTGGAAAGTCCTGGCGTGCAACGCTTCCTCCCCGAACTCGCCGGGCTGTTGCTCGGCGAGACGCCCCGGCTGAACGCGGCGCCGATGTACTGGGGCGGCATCGACGTCGAACGGTCGCACCTTCTGAGCCATCTGTCGTCACTGCTGATCCGGCCGGCCGACGGTGGCGAGCCGATCGTCGGCCCGGCGCTGTCCACCAGGGCACACGAAGAACTGACGGCCCGCATCGTGGCCAGCCCGTGGCAGTGGATCGGCCAGGAGTTGCCTGCGTTTTCCACGGCGCCAACGGTTCCCGCGTTGGGCGGCTTGGCTCCGGCGAGTGCGGGCATGCGGCTGTTCACCGTCGCGCAGCGTGGCGGGTACGCGCCGATGATCGGTGGGCTCGGCTACCTCCTGGCGCCCGGACACGCGGCGTATCGGATGAATACCGTGGCCGCCAAGGACATCTGGGTCCGGACGCCGTCGCGGGCGACGGCCGAACGCACGCCGGCACCGCCGGTGGAGCCGCCCGCCATCACGCCGAGCCCGACCCGAGGGGTCAGCTCACCGCGCGTGTTGTCCGACCTGTTCTGGCTCGGACGCTACTCCGAACGCGCGGAGAGCATGGCACGGCTGCTCAACGTCACGCGCGAGCGTCATCACGAGTTCCGCTACCGGCAGGACATGCCGGGCAGTGAGTGCGTGCCCGTACTGCTGGCCGCGCTGGGGCGCATCACCGGCACAGACACCGGAGTCGACGGCGACGACGCCGAGATGATCGCGATCGCGCCGACCACGCTGTGGGCCTTGACGGCCAGCCGGAATCGGGCCGGCTCACTGGCGCAATCCGTGGAACGGCTGGGACTGGCGGCCCGTGCCCTGCGCGACCAGATGTCGAACGACACCTGGATGGTGCTTGCCGCCGTGGATCGTGCGGTGCTGCGCTCCTCCGGCACGCCGCCCGACTCGCACACCGAGGGCGAGGGCTATCTGTCCGCCGCGCACAGCCAAACGCTCGCGGGAATGCTGGCCCTGTCCGGCGTGGCCGCCGAGTCGATGGTGCACGACGTCGGCTGGACGATGATGGACGTCGGCAAGCGCATCGAACGCGGCCTGTGGCTGACCGGCCTGCTGCGCGCGACGCTGGTCCGGGTTCGCGGCGCCGACGCCGAACAGACGATCACCGAGTCGACGCTGGTGGCCTGCGAGTCGTCGGTGATCTACCGCAGACGGACGCTGGGCAAGGTCAGCGTGGCGGCCGTGGCCGACCTGGTGTTGTTCGACGAGGAGAATCCGCGGTCGCTGGCCTACCAGTTCGAGCGGCTGCGCGCGAACCTCAAGGCGCTTCCCTCGTCCTCGGGATCCACCCGACCCGAGCGGCTCATCGAGGAGGTCGGCGCCCGGCTGCGCAGGCTCGACCCCGCCGGTCTGGAGGACGTCGTCGACGGCACCCGTGCCGAGTTGGACGGACTGCTCGGGGGCATCGACGCCGACCTGCGCGAGCTGTCACGGGTGATCACCGCGACGCACCTGTCGCTGCCGGGTGGCATGCAACCGCTGTGGGGCCCGGACGAGAGGAGGGTCCTGCCGTGACACCCGGCGGGCTGGAGCGCAGCGACATGGGGTTGACTCGGGCAGCAGACACGGGTAGGGCTTCGGTCGTCGGCGCCAAGTCCTACGAGGTGACCCACCGGACGATGTATCACTACTCCGAGGACGTGACGAGCTCGTATGGTCGCGGCTTCCTCACGCCGCGTGATTCGACGAGGCAGCGGTGCCTGTCCCACGAACTGGTCATCGCGCCCGAGGCGGCGGACAGCTCGACGAGCCGGGACGCCTACGGCAACGTCAGTTCCTACTTCCACGTCACCGAACGCCACCGGACCCTGACCATCACGAGCCATTCCGTCGTCGAGGTGGATCCGCCGTCGACCGCGCTGTACGGCGGCGGTTCTGCCCTCGCACCGTGGGAGATCGCGCGCCCGGTCGGCGCCGAGGGCGCCTTGGCCGTCGAGTTCACCCTCGACCTGCTGCAGTCCGAGATCACCGACGCCGTGCGGGACTACGCCGCTTCGAGCTTCCCGGCCGGACGGCCCTTGATCGAAGTGCTGCGCGACCTGAACGCCAGAATCCACCGTGATTTCACCTACCGTTCCGGATCGACGACGATATCCACCCGGGTCGCAGAGGTTTTGGCGGCGGGCGAGGGGGTATGTCAGGACTTCGCCCGGCTTGCGATCGCCTGCCTGCGCGCCAACGGTCTCGCCGCCAGCTACGTGTCCGGCTATCTTGCGACGGACCCGCCTCCAGGAAGGGAACGCATGGTGGGCATCGACGCCACGCACGCCTGGGCCTCGGTCTGGACACCGCAGAACCAGTGGTTGGGATTCGACCCGACCAACGATCAGATGGTCGACGAACGCTACGTGATAGTGGGTTTCGGCCGCGACTACGCCGACGTACCACCGCTTCGCGGCATCATCTACACCGACTCCGAGAGCAGCACGATCGACGTGTCCGTCGACGTGGCGCCGTGGGACGGAGAAGTGCTTCATGCGTGACTTCATCTGCCCGAACTGTGGTCAACACCTGGCGTTCGAGAACTCGGTGTGCCTGAACTGCCGCAGCAAGATCGGGTTTTCGCTCGACGACATGGCGTTCTTGGTGATCGCGTCGGGTCCGGACAGCGCGCACGGCGGTGCCGTCGACGCCAGCGAATATCAGCTCTGCGCCAATTTGCATGCCGCGGAGTGCAATTGGTTGGTCAAGGTGGCGCCGGTCCGCAGGCTCTGCACGTCGTGCGCATTGACCCGCACCCGGCCCGAAGATTCGGACGAACTGGCCATGGCCGCCTTCGCCGCCGCGGAGAAGGCCAAGCGGCGGTTGATCGTTGAGCTCGTCGATCTCAAACTGCCGATCGTCGGGCGCGACGCCGATCCCGGTTACGGTCTGGCGTTCGACTTGCTCTCGAGCAAGTTCCAGAAGGTCTTCACCGGTCACGAGAACGGCGTCATCACCCTCGACCTCGCGGAGGGGGATGACGTGCACCGTGAGCAACTGCGGGTCGCGATGGCCGAGCCGTACCGGACCCTGCTCGGGCACTTCCGCCACGAGATCGGGCACTACTACTACTACCGGCTCGTCGGCGTGGCGCCGCAATATGAGCAGGAGGCCCGGCGGCTGTTCGGCGATGCCGAGGCCGACTACCAGGCGGCGCTGGACCGCCATTACAGCCAAGGCGCCCCGCCGGGCTGGGAGAACGACTACGTCTCCTCGTACGCCACGATGCATCCTGCAGAGGACTGGGCGGAGACCTTCGCGCACTATCTCCACATTCGGGACACGCTCGACACCGCTGCCGCCTTCAGCTTTGCGCCCGCCGCGGCGACGTTCGAACGACGAAGTCTGGGCCCCAGCGGCTTCGACTCCATCATCGAGATGTGGCTGCCGCTGTCCTGGGCACTCAACATGGTCAATCGGTCCATGGGCCGCGACGACCTCTACCCGTTCGTGCTTCCGGTGAGAGTGCTGGAGAAGATGCGGTTCATCCACACCGTCATCGACGAAGTCACGTCCGACCCGATCAAACGTGCGGCCGCCGGCGGCTAGTGAGTGCACGCGTCACAGGTCGCTCCCAGCTGGCACAGGAAACAATCATAGTTACGCTATCTAACGTCGTTCGAGTCGGAGCACCTGCTCTGGGCAGAGGAGCGACACGATGAACTTCAAGCAAGCGGTTGCGGGCGTCTCTTTCGCGGGCGGAGTAGGCCTGGCGCTGATGGGGGTCGGCCCGGGCATCGCCTACGCCGCCCCTGGCGGCGGTGACTGCATGCCGCCGGCATGTGCGGGCGGGCCAGGCCCGGCGGTGCCTCGCGGCGGTGACTATCGCGGTGACGGTGGCCGCCCGGGTGACTATCGCGGTGACGGTGGCCGGCCGGGTGACTATCGCGGTGACGGTGGCCGGCCGGGTGACTTCCGCGGTGACGGTGGCCGGCCGGATGACTTCCGCGGTGACGGTGGGCGCCCCGGTGACTTCCGTGGTCCGGACGGGCCAGGTGGTCCCCGCGACTTCGGGCCCCGACCTGGCGACGCCTTCCGCGGGTTCCGTGATGCGCCATGGGGCGACGGAGCGGCTCCGTGGGGTTGGGGTGCGCCGCCGCGGGCCGGCTGGGACAGGCCACTGCCGCCGCCGGGTGCCTTTTGGGACGCGGGCCCGATCAACTACTGGGGCTTCAACGAGACGCCGATCTGGGATCAGGGTCAAAACGGCTGGGGATTCTGGTTCTTCGGCATCTGGGTGCCGCTGTAAACGAGCCCGCCGGTAGGGCTGCCATGGCGGTCGCCGCCAGCTGACTTTGCTTGACCTGTGGCAAACCTTGGAGCACGATCACCCGCATGATCCGTACGCGTGGTGTCCGCGCCGGTGCGGCGGCCGTGTTCGTCGGTCTCGCCGTCGTCGGCCTCAGTGGCTGCAGCAAGTCCGTCGACGCCGAGAGCGCGCAGAAGTCGGTGACCGACTTCGTGGCCCAGAAGACCGAGTTCACCCCCGACGACGTGAAGTGTCCGTCGGGAACCGACGCCAAGGTCGGCGTCGAATTCGATTGCACGTTCACCGGTCCGGATGGCGACTACGTGGCACACCTGAAGATCACCAAGGTCGACGGCACCGACGTGGAGTACGACGTCGAGACCAAACTCGCCTAGGGTCGGGTCGGCGCCCGCCGTCGACGAGCCGTTCCGGACCTCAGCTGCAGGGAACGCCGTGTGGCCCACCCTTCCAGTGACCCGGCGGGTTCCAGGGGCACCACGCGTTCTTGACCTGTCCGGGCGGACCCCAGTTGCCGCCCGGGTCCCAGCCGGCCCATTCAGGCGCGTCGACGCATGCCGACGCGTACCCCCACGGACCGCTCACGCACAGACCGGGATCGGCCGCCGCCGGGCCGGCTCCGGCAAACGCGAACACCACGGGCACCGCAACTGCGCTGCCCACTCCTGCCACCGTCGTGACGAAGATTCGCATCCGGTTCATCAGCGCCCCGTCCCTTCGCCCTGCACCCCTCAGCTTAGCCGTCCGCGTACTGCGAGCGGAACTCTGGCAGACGGTCGAAATCACCAAAACCCTTGAGCGGCTGGCGCAGCACCGCCCGGCAGTCCGCGCCGCCCGGTCACCGATCGGTCACGACGTCGGCGCGCCGACGGACGGGCCGCGCCGATCGTTCCTAGGCTCGCCGGCGTGAAGGATCGATACGGCTCCGACGTCCTGGCCCGAGACCCGCATGCGTCGCGACGGGTGCGATCCGTCGAAGTGCCCGCCGACATCGGTCTCGTCGTCGAAGACGTGCAGACCGGGTACGTCGGCGCGATCGTGCGCGTCGAGTACGGGCGCATGGAACTCGAGGACTTCGACGGCCACCGTCGCCCGTTCCCCGTCGGTCCCGGCTACCTGGTGGACGGCGCACCCGTGATACTGACCCCACCGAAGAGGAAGGCCGCCGTCGGACCGGCACGGACGGCGTCGGGGTCGGTCGCGGTCGCCGGCGCCCGTGCCAGGACGGCGCGCGCGAGCCGCATCTACGTGGAGGGCCGCCACGACGCCGAACTCGTCGAACAGGTATGGGGCGCCGACCTCCGGGTCGAGGGGGTCGTCGTCGAATACCTGGGCGGCGTAGACGATCTCGCGGCGATCGTGCAGGGCTTCGGTCCCGGCCCCGACCGTCGGCTGGGTGTCCTGGTGGACCACCTCGTCGGCGGGTCGAAGGAGGCTCGGATCGCGGACGCGGTGCGGCGAGGTCCCGGTGGCGCGCACACGCTCGTGGTCGGCCACCCCTACGTCGACGTGTGGCAGGCGGTGAAACCCGAACGCCTCGGGCTGACCCGATGGCCCGTCATCCCGCGGACGGTGGAGTGGAAACACGGCGTGTGCGACGCGCTCGGATGGCCCTGCGGGAGTCAGGCCGACCTCGCCGCCGCGTGGCGACGCATCCGGGGCAGGGTGCGGGATTGGAACGACCTCGAACCCGCACTGATCGGCCGGGTCGAGGAACTGATCGACTTCGTCACCAGTTAGACGCCTGCCGAAGACGAAAACGTGGACGCGGGCCACCGAAGTGGGCCATCATCCGTGGCATGTCCGAGCCTCCGGCGCCGTCGTACGGTCCCGACCCGTCCCACCCGACGGACCCGTCCAGTCCGTCCAATCCGCCTCTGCCGCCTCCCGTCGGCTCCTACGGGGCGCCGCCACCGGGGTTCTACGGGGCGCCGCCACCGGCGTCCTACGGAGCACCGCCGCCGTATCCGGGCGGGTATCCCGCGCCGTACCCGGGCGGGCCCTTCGGCACGGACGCCTACGGTCGGCCGCTGTCGGACAAGAGCAAACTCGTTGCGGGTCTGCTCCAATTGTTCCTCGGCACCTTCGGCATCGGCCGGTTCTACCTGGGGTACACCGGCCTCGGTGTGGCGATGCTGTTGGTGTCCTGGCTGACCTGCGGGATCTGGCCGTTGATCGATGCCATCCTGATCTTCCTGGGCAGGGTGCCCGATTCGGACGGTCGCACTCTGCGGGACTGATGCGGGTCACCGCCCGCCGTCGTGGTAAGCCTGTCCCGTGGCCGATGGTCTCTTCGACGTGCCTGGCGAATTCGGCCATGGTGAGGGCATCCCCGATGCCGGACCGTCGGCTCCGCTCGCCGTCCGGATGCGGCCGGCGAGCCTCGACGAGGTGGTCGGGCAGGATCACCTGCTGCGGGACGGCTCACCCCTGCGGCGCCTGGTCGACGGTTCGGGAGCGGCATCGGTCATCCTGTACGGCCCACCCGGCACCGGCAAGACCACGCTGGCCTCCCTTATCTCACGGGCAACCGGCCGCCGGTTCGAGGCGCTCTCGGCGCTGTCGGCAGGCGTCAAGGACGTCCGCGCCGTCATCGACGTCGCGCGCCGCGCCGCGGTGCACGGCCAGCAGACCGTGCTGTTCATCGACGAGGTTCATCGGTTCTCCAAGACGCAGCAGGACGCCCTGCTCGCCGCCGTCGAGAACCGCATCGTGCTGTTGGTGGCGGCCACCACCGAGAATCCGTCGTTCTCGGTGGTCGCGCCGCTGCTCTCACGGTCGTTGATCCTGCAACTGCAACCGCTGGGCGCCGAGGCGGTGCGGGCCGTCGTGGAACGCGCCATCGCCGATCCCCGGGGTCTCGACGGGTCGGTGTCCGTCGACGCCGACGCCGTCGAGTTGCTGATCCAGCTCGCCGCGGGCGATGCCAGGCGCGCACTGACGGCGCTCGAAGTCGCGGCCGAGGCGGGCCATCACGTGACGGTCGAGGTGATCGAGCAGTCGCTCGACAAGGCGGCGGTGCGCTACGACCGCGACGGCGACCAGCACTACGACGTCGTCAGCGCCTTCATCAAGTCGGTGCGCGGTTCCGACGTCGATGCCGCACTGCACTATCTGGCCCGCATGCTGACCGCGGGGGAGGACCCGCGCTTCATCGCCCGGCGGCTGATGATCCTCGCCAGCGAGGACATCGGAATGGCCGACCCGACGGCATTGCAGACGGCCGTGGCCGCCGCGCAGACCGTGCAGCTGATCGGCATGCCCGAGGCGCAGCTGACGTTGGCGCACGCGACGGTCCATCTGGCCACCGCGCCGAAGTCCAACGCGGTCACGATGGCGCTCGCTGCGGCGATGGGGGACATCAAGGCAGGCAAGGCGGGGTTGGTGCCGCCGCGTCTCCGGGACGGTCACTATTCCGGGGCGGCGGCCCTGGGCAATGCGCAGGGCTACGCCTATCCGCACGATGACCCCGACGGCATCGTCGCGCAGCAATACCCACCCGACGAGCTCGTCGGAAGCGACTACTACCGGCCGACGACGCACGGCGCCGAGCGCGACATCGCGGGGCGACTCGACCGGCTGCGGGCAATCCTCCGTCGCCGGCAGTAGCTGGCCGGACCTGGGCCCCAACGCGACGATGCCGCCGGGACGTCGACGTCCTCGCTCATCGTGGGGGGGCACGATGGTCGATGCTCGACGACCCGACGGCAACGCCTGGGTGGTTCGTCCGGTGAACGGCTCGAGGGGAACCCGATGCCGTATGGGACGGGCTAGCGGCGCATCATCCCCGTCCGGCGACGGCCCATCAGACCCGCCACCAGCGCCACGCCGACCGCGGCGACGATGACCTGGACCAGTAGTTCCATCCAATCGATGCCGCTGGTCGCCGTGGGGATGCCGAGTTGCCTCGCGAGCCAGGTCCCGATCAGGGCGGACACGATGCCGACCAAGATCGTCACGAGGATGCCGATGGGTTGCTTGCCGGGGAGCACGAGCCGGCCGAGCAGACCGATGATGGCGCCGACGATGATCGCAGTGATGATGCCGGTGGGTGTCATTGCCTTGTCGCTTTCGTTCGGGTTACGAGTGCAACAGCAATACCCATGGGACGGCGAAATAAACGTTCACGTGAATCGGCGGAAATGGGCGTCAATGAGCTTGGGCCGTAGGCTCGTTGCCGTGAAGACCGAACTTCTCGACGTGGACACCTCGCGTCGCCGCACGGTGGACCTCACCGACTCGGTCCGCGCATTCTGCGCGTCACTGGGTGACGGGTTGTGCAGCGTGTTCGTGCCGCACGCCACCGCGGGCGTGGCCATCCTGGAGACGGGCGCCGGATCCGACGACGACCTCGTCGACACCCTCGAGCGACTGCTGCCCCGCGACGACCGCTACCGTCATGCCCACGGCTCGCCGGGACACGGCGCCGATCACGTGCTGCCCGGCATCGTGGCACCGTCGGTCACCGTCCCGGTACAGGCCGGCGGTCCCCTCCTCGGCACCTGGCAGAGCATCGTGTTGGTGGACTTGAACAGGGACAATCCGCGGCGAACGGTGCGACTGAGCTTCATCGAAGGATGAACGCGCACGCTGCCCACCTTGCTCGGGACTCCCACCCCGCGCCGTTGCAGCGCCATCGAGGCGGGCCGGTACTGTGATGCGGTTGGAGACGACGCCCGGCTAGACCCGACGACCACCCCGATGATTGAGGACAGCAGCACGTGCAGACACACGAGATCAGGAAGCGCTTCCTCGATCACTTCGTGAAGGCGGGCCATACCGAGGTACCGAGCGCTTCGGTGATCCTCGACGACCCCAACCTGTTGTTCGTCAACGCCGGCATGGTGCAATTCGTCCCGTTCTTCCTCGGCCAGCGTCGGCCGCCGTGGGACCGGGCGACCAGCGTGCAGAAGTGCATCCGCACGCCCGACATCGACGAGGTGGGCATCACCACCCGACACAACACGTTCTTTCAGATGGCAGGCAACTTCTCCTTCGGCGACTACTTCAAGAAGGGTGCCATCGAGTTCGCCTGGTCGCTGCTGACCAATCCGCAGGACCAGGGTGGGTTCGGATTCGACCCCGAGACCCTCTGGGCGACGGTGTATCTCGACGACGATGAAGCGATCGCCCTCTGGCAGGAGGTGGCGGGACTGCCGCCGGAGCGGATCCAGCGCCGCGGGATGGCCGACAACTACTGGTCGATGGGCATTCCGGGACCGTGCGGGCCGTCGTCGGAGATCTACGTCGACCGCGGACCCGAGTACGGCCTCGACGGCGGGCCGGAGGCCAACGAGGACCGCTACATCGAGATCTGGAACCTCGTCTTCATGCAGAACGAGCGTGGCGAGGGGACCGGGAAGTCGGACTTCGACATCCTCGGGCCGTTGCCGCGCAAGAACATCGACACCGGCATGGGCGTCGAGCGGGTCGCGTGTCTCCTGCAGGGCGTCGACAACGTCTACGAAACGGACCTGGTCCGCCCCGTCATCGACCTGGTGTCGACCCGGGCGCCCAGGCCCTACGGCAACGGCAATCACGTCGACGACGTGCGGTACCGCATCATCGCCGACCACAGCCGCACCGCCGCGATCATCATCGGCGACGGTGTCAGCCCCGGCAACGACGGCCGTGGATACGTCCTCCGCCGACTGCTCCGACGCGTCATCCGCTCGGCCAAGCTGCTCGGCATCGACACCCCGATCGTCGCCGACGTGATGGCGTGCGTCCGCGACGCCATGGGTCCGTCCTATCCCGAACTGGTCACCGACTTCGACCGGATCAACCGCATCGCGGTCGCCGAGGAGACGGCCTTCAACCGGACCCTTGCTTCGGGCTCGCGGTTGTTCGCGGACGCCGCCACGTCCACCAGGGCGGCCGGCGCCTCGGTGCTCTCCGGCACCGATGCCTTCACGCTGCACGACACGTACGGTTTCCCGATCGAACTGACCCTCGAGATGGCGGCCGAAAGCGGGCTGACGGTCGACGAGGAAGGGTTCCGCGGCCTGATGGCCGAACAGCGTCAACGCGCCAAGGCCGACGCCGCCGCCCGCAAGCATGCGCACGCCGACCTGTCGGCGTACCGCGAACTGGTCGACGCGGGCGCGACCGAGTTCACCGGTTTCGACGAATTGACTTCCGAGGCAACCATTCTCGGCATCTTCGTGGACGGCAGGCGCGTGCCAGTGGTCGCCCACGACGCGGCCAACGCCGACCGCATCGAGCTGGTCCTGGACCGCACTCCGCTCTACGCGGAGTCCGGCGGCCAGATCGCCGACGTCGGAGCCATCACGGGTGTCGGCTCCAGTGGCGCGGCCAGGGCCGCGGTCACCGACGTGCAGAAGATCGCCAAGACGCTGTCCGTGCACCGGGTCAACGTCGAGTCCGGGGAGTTCGTCGAGGGCGACGTCGTCGTCGCCGCGGTCGACCCGGGCTGGCGCCGCGGTGCCACCCAGGGTCACTCCGGCACCCACATGGTGCACGCCGCGCTGCGACAAGTGCTCGGCCCCAACGCCGTTCAAGCCGGCTCGTTGAACCGGCCCGGCTATCTGCGGTTCGACTTCAACTGGCAGGGTGCGCTGACCGAGGAGCAGCGCGGTGAGATCGAAGTCGTCACCAACGAGGCCGTCGAAGCCGACTTCGAGGTGCACACCTTCCGCACCGAACTCGAGAAGGCCAAGGCCATGGGCGCCATGGCACTGTTCGGCGAGGCCTATCCGGACGAGGTGCGCGTCGTCGAGATCGGTGGCCCCTTCTCCCTGGAACTCTGTGGTGGTACGCACGTGCACAATTCCGCCCAGATCGGGCCCGTGACGATCCTCGGCGAATCGTCGGTCGGCTCCGGCATCCGACGGGTCGAGGCCTACGTCGGGCTCGACTCGTTCAAGTACCTCGCGAAGGAACGGGCGCTGATGGCGGGTCTCGCCTCGTCGCTGAAGGTGCCGTCCGACGAGGTGCCCGCCAGGGTGGCCAACCTTGTCGAACGACTGAAGAACGCCGAGAAGGAGATCGACCGGGCCAGGTTGGCCGGCGCCCGCGCCGCCGCGGCCGACGCCGCCGCCGGGGCCCAACTCGTCGGCGGGGTCAGGGTGGTGGCGCAGCGGATGGCCGGCGGCATCTCGGCCGCCGACCTGCGCAGCCTCGTCTCCGAGGTCAAGGGCAAGCTCGGTTCGGATCCGGCCGTGGTGGCACTGCTCGCCGAGGGCGACGGCGACTCGGTGCCCTACGTCGTCGCGGTGAACCCGGCCGCGCAGGACCTCGGGCTCAAGGCGAACGAACTCGTCACGGTGCTGTCCTCGGAGCTGGACGGACGCGGCGGCGGCAAGGCCGACCTCGCCCAGGGCTCGGGCCGCGGCGCGTCGGGCATCGACGCGGCGCTGAGCGCACTGCTCGCAGACGTCGCCCGGAGTTGACTCGGTTGACCTCCACTGACGACCGCCAGCCCGACCGGGCCGGCGGTGACGACCCCGGAGGCGGCCGTCGGCTCGGGGTGGACGTGGGGACCGTCCGCATCGGCGTGGCCACCAGCGACCCCGATGGCATCCTGGCGACGCCGGTGGAGACGGTGAGCCGGGACCGTAGGGGCGCCGACGGCAAGCACGTCCGCCGGCTGGCGCAGCTGGTGTCCGAGCTCGCGGTCGTCGAGGTCGTGGTGGGCTTGCCGCGCACCCTCGCCGACCGGACCGGCCCCTCCGCCCTCGACGCGATCGGGGTGGCCGACGCCCTCGCCGCCCGCATCCACCCCATCCCCGTTCGGCTGTCCGACGAACGGCTCACCACGGTGACGGCTCAGCGGGCGTTGCGTGAAGCGGGTGTCCGCGCCAAGGGGCAGAAGGCGATGATCGACCAGGCGGCTGCCGTCGGCATCCTGCAGACCTGGCTGGACCAGCGGCGAGCAGCCCTGGCTGAACACCACGGAGCTGCCGATGGCTGACGATTGGGGTCGCGAGCGCACGGAACCGGCGGCGGTCGGCCTGCCGCGCCGCACCATGAGCCGGACCGAACGGGCCCGGGCCCGGCGCAACCGCCGCAGACGCCGCAGGATCACCAGTTTCTCGGTCGTCGTCCTCCTCCTCGTCGTCGTCGGAGCGGTCTTCCTCGGCTCGCGGATGTGGCACGGCATGTTCGGGGACGCGAACGACTACCAGGGCGACGGCGTCAAGGACGTCGTCGTGCAGGTGCGCAGCGGCGACTCCACGACCGCCATCGGCAAGACGCTGCACGACGGCGGCGTCGTGGCGACGTCGCAGGCGTTCGTCGACGCGGCGTCCGGCAACGCGGCCATCTCCTCCATCCAGCCCGGCTTCTACAAGGTGCGCACCGAGATCCCCGCGGCGAACGCCGTCGCCCGGCTAGCCGACCCGCAGAATCGGGTGGGCCGCCTGGTGATCCCCGAGGGCCGCCAGCTCGACGACATCGCCGACGTCCGGACGAACGCAGTCACCAAGGGCATCTTCTCGCTGATCGCCGACGCGACGTGCGTGACGCTCGACGGTGACCCGAAGTGCGGCGTCACCGCCGACTCCCTCAAGGCCGCCGCGGCGAAGACGGACCCGGCGGCGCTGGCGATACCGGCATGGGCGGTCGATCCGGTCAAGGCGCTCGGCGCCGACCATCGGCGCATCGAGGGTCTCATCGCACCGGGGACCTGGAACATCGACCCATCGGCGTCCGCACAGGACGTGCTGTCGACGCTGATCTCCGCCAGCACCACCCAGTACGAACAGAACGGCCTCGTCGAGGTCGGCAACGCCGATAACCTGTCGCCGTACCAGACCCTCGTGGTGGCGTCGCTGGTGCAGCGTGAGTCCAAGCCGCAGGACTTCGCGAAGGTGGCCAGGGTCATCTACAACCGCCTCACCGTGCCCGACCACCGCCGACTCGAGTTCGACTCGACGGTCAACTACTCGCTGGACCGCCAGGAGGTGGCCACCACCGATGCCGATCGCGCCAGGGACACCCCGTGGAACACCTACTTCCGCGACGGCCTTCCCGCGACGCCGATCTGCTCGCCGGGACAGCCTGCGCTCGCCGCCGCGGAGAACCCCGAACAGGGTGACTGGCTGTACTTCGTCACGATCGACATGCAGGGGACCACGCTGTTCACCCACGACTATCAGCAGCACCTGGCCAACATCGAGCTCGCCCGACAAAACGGTGTGCTCGATAGCGCGCGATGAGCCGCCAGGCGAAGAGTGCTGATCGGGCAGTGGCGCGATGAGCCGCAGGGCCGCGGTCCTCGGATCGCCGATCGCGCACTCCAGGTCGCCGCAGTTGCACCTGGCGGCGTATCGCGCCCTCGGCTTGTCCGACTGGAGTTATGACCGCATCGAGTGCACCGCTGCGCAGCTGCCGTCGCTGGTGCGCGGTTTCGGCCCGGAGTGGGTGGGCCTGTCGGTGACCATGCCGGGCAAGTTCGCGGCGCTGACGTTCGCCGACGAACGAACGTCCCGTGCGGAACTGGTTGGCTCTGCGAACACGCTCGTGCGGACGGCGACGGGCTGGCAGGCGGACAACACCGACATCGACGGCGTCACCGGAGCGCTGGGCCCGGCGCCGAGTGGCCACGGGCCCAGCGCCGCCGCGGTTCTCGGCTCGGGTGGGACGGCGCCGGCCGCGGTAGCCGGACTGGCCGCGCTCGGCGTACGCGACATCGTGATCGCCGCCCGCGACCGGCAGAAGGCGCAGACGCTGCTCGCCCTCGGGTCGCGCCTCGGCGTCGCCACGAGGTGGGTCGAGTTGGGTGCGTCGCTCGGGGCGGTGGACGTCGTGGTGAACACGATTCCGGCGGTAGTGGCGGCGCGGTACGGCGGCGTGGTCGCGCGGGTGCCGGTGTTGCTCGACGCGATCTACGACCCGTGGCCGACGCCGCTGGCCCAGGCGGTCGCCGCGGCGGGCGGACACGTCATCAGCGGCTTGCAGATGCTGCTCAACCAGGCGTACGCACAGGTCGAGCAATTCACCGGTCGGCCTGCCCCGAAAGAGGCGATGATCGCGGCGCTCGCGCGACCGTAGGCTCGGCGGGTGGGGCTTCACGCCATCGGAACCGCGGTGGGCTGCTCGTGCGCATTGGCGTGGCTGGTCGCGCTCACCGTCTACGACCTCGGGCAGCGGCGGCTGCCGAATGCGCTGACCCTGCCCGGCGCCGCGGGCGTGCTGCTCGTCGCCGCGACCGACGACCGGCTGACTCCCGCGCTCGTCGGCGCGCTCGGACTACTGGTGCCGTACCTGGCCGTCCACCTGACCGCCCCTGGCGCGATGGGCGCCGGAGACGTCAAGCTCGCGATCGGCCTCGGCGCGTTGACGGGCATCTTCGGCTTCGACGCATGGGTGCTCGCGGCGATCGGCGCGCCGCTGTTGACCGCGCTGTGGGGGCTGGTCGTCCTGAGGTCCCGCGGCGCCGTCGCGCACGGCCCGTCGATGTGCGTCGCGACGGCAGCCGCGGTCGCCCTGGTGGTGCTCTAGCGCACGGTCTCGGACGCCGAGTGTGCGTGTTCCGTCGAGGATGGGCCGCCCTCTCGACGACAGGCCGCACGGTCGGCGGGTGACGGCGAGCGACGGATTACGTCAGGTTCGGACCGCCGTGGGAAGATGACACGCGTGTTGCGATGGACCACAGCAGGTGAATCCCACGGCCGCGCGTTGGTGGCCGTGGTCGAGGGCATGGTCGCGGGCCTGGAGATCACGTCCGCGGACATCGCCGACCAGTTGCGGCGGCGCAGGCTCGGCTACGGCCGGGGTGCCAGGATGAAGTTCGAGGCCGACGCCGTCACCGTGCTGGCGGGCCTCCGGCACGGCCGCACCCTCGGCGGCCCCATCGCCATCGAGATCGGCAACACCGAGTGGCCCAAGTGGGAAACGGTGATGGCCGCCGATCCGGTGGAGCAGACGGATCTCGACTCGGCCCGCAACGCACCGCTGACCCGGCCCCGGCCCGGGCACGCCGACTATGCGGGCATGCTGAAGTACGGCTTCGACGACGCCCGCCCGGTCCTCGAGCGCGCCAGCGCACGGGAGACCGCGGCCAGGGTCGCGGCAGGCACGATCGCCAGGGAATTTCTGCGGCAGGCCCTCGGCGTCGAGGTGATCTCCCACGTTATTTCGATCGGCGCGTCGAAGCCCTACGACGGGCCGCCGCCGCGCCCGCAGGACCTGGCGGCCATCGACGACAGCCCGGTGCGCGCGTTCGACAAGGACGCGGAGGAGGCGATGATCGCCGAGATCGAGAACGCCAAGAAGGACGGCGACACCCTCGGCGGCATCGTCGAGGTCGTCGTCGACGGCCTTCCGGTCGGGCTGGGCTCGTTCACCAGCGGCGACAACCGGCTCGACAGCCAACTCGCGGCCGCGGTGATGGGAATACAGGCGATCAAGGGCGTCGAGATCGGCGACGGGTTCGAGACCGCGCGCCGACGCGGAAGCGTCGCCCACGACGAGATCTACCCCGGCCCCGACGGCGTGATGCGTTCCACCAACCGGGCCGGTGGTCTCGAGGGCGGGATGACCAACGGTCAGGCGTTGCGGGTGCGGGCCGCGATGAAGCCGATCTCGACCGTGCCGAGGGCACTGGCCACCGTCGACATGACCACCGGCGAGGAAGCCGTGGCGATCCACCAGCGCTCGGACGTGTGCGCGGTGCCCGCCGCAGGCGTGGTCGTCGAGACCATGGTCGCGCTGGTGCTGGCCCGGGCCGCCCTGGAGAAGTTCGGCGGCGACTCGCTGGCCGAGACGAAGGCGAACGTCGACGGATACCTGGCAGGCATCGCGAAGCGCGAGCCCACGAGGGCGTCGAGCTGATGGCGCCGAAGGCGGTGCTGGTCGGCATGCCCGGATCGGGCAAGTCCACCATCGGGCGTCGCCTCGCCAAGGCGCTCGACGTGCCGCTGCTGGACACCGACGCCAAGATCGTGGAAACCACCGGCAGGACAATCGCCGAGATCTTCGTCGAGGGGGAGGCGGAGTTCCGCAGGATCGAGGCAGACGTGGTGCGGACCGCGTTGGCCGAGCACGACGGGGTGGTGTCCCTCGGTGGCGGAGCGATCACCACCCCCGAGGTACGCGAAGCGCTGCGCGGCCACGCCGTCATCTACCTCGAAATCAGTGCCGCGGAAGGTATTCGGCGCACCTCCGGCGGCACGGCGAGGCCTCTGTTGGCCGGCGCGGACCCCGGCGAGCGGTTCCGCGAACTGATGGCTCAGCGCGTTCCGCTGTATCGACAGGTGGCGACCGTCCGAGTCAACACCAACCGACGCAACCCAGGGGCGGTGGTGCGCCACATCGTGGCGCGCATCGAGTGCGCCACTGGTGAACGCCAACCTGGCCGCCGCCGCCGTCGGCCGACCTGGCGCAGGCTGCCCACCGTCCTGAACCCGGCGCCCACGACCGACGCGCCACCCAGCCCCGCGGCGCTGGCCCGTCGAGCGGAGGCGCGCAATGACTGAACCCGTCACCGTGGACGTGCTGGTCGACCGGCCGTACCCCGTGATCATCGGCAGGGGACTGCTCGAGGACCTGGCGCGCGTTCTCGACGGGCGGCACCGGGTCGCGATCCTGCACCAGCCCGTGTTGAACCAGACTGCCGAGTCGATCCGGAACCATTTGTCGGAGAAGGGAATCGATGCTCACCGCATCGAGATCCCGGACGCGGAGGCCGGCAAGGAACTCCCCGTCGTCGGCTTCATCTGGGATGTGCTGGGTCGCATCGGCATCGGTCGTCAGGACGCCATCGTGAGCCTGGGCGGCGGAGCGGCGACCGACGTCAGCGGCTTCGCCGCGGCGACCTGGCTGCGCGGCGTCGACGTCGTCCACGTCCCGACGACGCTGCTGGGCATGGTGGACGCCGCCGTCGGTGGCAAGACCGGCATCAACACCGACGCAGGCAAGAACCTCGTCGGGGCCTTCCACCAGCCGCTGGCGGTCCTCGTCGACCTGGCGACGCTGGAAACGTTGCCGCGCAACGAGATAGTGGCGGGGATGGCGGAAGTCGTGAAGGCCGGCTTCATCGCCGATCCGGTCATCCTCGACATGATCGAAGCCGACACCGAGGCCGCGGTCGACCCCTCCGGTCCGGTCCTGCCCGAACTGATCCGCCGGGCGGTCGCGGTGAAGGCCGAGGTCGTCGCCGCCGACGAGAGGGAGTCACGGCTCCGCGAGATCCTGAACTACGGCCACACACTGGCCCACGCGATCGAGCGCCGCGAGCGCTACCGGTGGCGCCACGGCGCCGCGGTGTCGGTCGGGTTGGTCTTCGCTGCCGAGCTGGGCCGATTGGCGGGGCGGCTGGACGACGAGACCGCAGACCGCCACCGCGCGATCCTGACCGCGCTCGGTCTGCCGGTCACCTACGACGCCGACGCGCTGCCACAGCTGCTCGAGTACATGGCAGGCGACAAGAAGACCCGCTCCGGCGTGTTGCGATTCGTGGTGCTCGAAGGCCTGGCCAAGCCGGGACGGCTGGAGGGCCCGGATCCGGCGTTGCTGGTTGCCGCCTACTCGGAGATAGGGGTCCGGTCATGACCGTCAACGTCCTCAACGGGCCGAACCTCGGCAGGTTGGGTCGGCGCCAGCCGGAGGTCTACGGCAGCACCACCTACGACGATCTGGTCGACATCATCGAGCGCGGAGCCGCCGAGCTGGGACTGAAGGTCGTCGTCCGGCAGACCGACAGTGAGGCCGAGCTGCTGGGCTGGGTCCACGCGGCGGCCGACGCCGGCGAACCCGTGGTGCTCAACGCGGGTGCGCTGACGCACACGTCGGTGGCGTTGCGGGACGCGTGCGCCGAGCTGACCGCACCGCTGATCGAGGTTCACATCTCCAACGTGCATGCGCGGGAAGAGTTTCGGCACCACTCGTATCTGAGCTCCATCGCGACGGGCGTCATCGTCGGTCTCGGCGTGCAGGGCTACCTGCTCGCGCTCCGGTACCTCGCCGACCTCGGCTAAGGCTGTTCGCGGCCTCTGTCGGTCGTCGCCTCCGTACCGGTCGACTCGGCTTCGCGCGGGTGCGTGGGCGTCGAGCTGAACGTTTCGGTCCGCGCCGCCTCCGTGCCCTCGGTGGAGGAGTCCTCGTCGGGATAGTCCCTACCGCCGACCGCGGCGAACACGTCGGTGTCGGCGCGGTCGCCGTCAGCGCCGTGCCGCTGTATCGGCGGCGCATGGCGGTCCACCAGACCGCGGCCGAGCGCCACGCCGCCGATCGCGAAGACGAACATCAGAAGGGCGGTGAACGCGGCGAACGTCGTCACCTCGTTGAGCAGACCTTCGGCGTAGAGGTTGCGGTAGAAGAGCGAGACGAACCATGCCACGAAGCCGCTCGCGATGCCCGCGAACAGCCCGGCGAGGAGCCACGTCATCGCCAGGTCGCCGCGGCGGTCGGGGTCGGGGTTGGCCCGCGCGTCGGCGCGGCCGTCGACCTGACCCCACACGAACGCCGCTACGGCGAACACGGCGACCAGCGCGACGCTGATCCACAACGCCTGGCTCTCCCACAGGTTGATCAGCGCGCCTTGAAGCAAACGGATGATGACCATCATCGTCGCGAACACCAGTCCACGCAGCAACCACTTACTCATGAGGGCACAGCGTAGCGAGTACCGTCATGGCCTGTGACGATATCCCAGCGTAGGGCGCGCCTGCGTCGCAAGCTCGCCGCTGCCGAGTTGGACGCGATGCTGGTAACCGACCTGGTCAACGTGCGTTACCTGTCGGGGTTCACGGGCTCGAACGCCGCGCTGCTGATCCGGGTCGACGAGGAGACTCCGGTGCTGGCCACCGACGGCAGGTATCGGACCCAGGCCGCCCAGCAGTCACCGGATGCCGAGGTGGTGATCGAACGGGCGTGCGCGCCGCACCTGGTGTCCGTGGCAGCGGCCCGTGGGGTGCGGCGTCTCGGCTTCGAGAGCCACGTCGTCACGGTGGACGGGCTGGCGCTGCTCGAGAAGGTCGCCGGAGACCTCGAATTGGTAAGGGCGGCAGGTGCCGTCGAAGCACTGCGGGAGGTCAAGGACGCCGGTGAGATCGCGCTGCTGCGGTTGGCGTGCGAGGCGGCCGACGCAGCGCTCGCCGATCTGATCGGCGCGGGCGGGCTCAGGTCCGGTCGCACCGAGAAGGAGGTGGGCCGCGATCTGGAGTCGCGCATGCTCGACCACGGGGCCGACGGCGTGTCCTTCGAGACCATCGTCGCCGCCGGCCCGAACTCGGCGATTCCCCATCATCGGCCGACCGACGCCGTGCTCGCGGCGGGCGACTTCGTCAAGATCGACTTCGGCGCGCTGGTCGCCGGCTATCACTCGGACATGACGCGCACGTTTGTACTGTCACCCGTCGCGCAGTGGCAGCGCGACGTCTACGACCTGGTAGCCACCGCGCAGCGGACGGGCACCGGAGCGCTGGCCCCCGGCGTCTCGCTCTGCGCCGTGGACGAGGCGTCCCGCCAGGTGATCGCCGATGCCGGGTTCGCGGAGAACTTCGGCCACGGCCTCGGGCACGGGGTGGGCCTGCAGATCCACGAAGCGCCGGGAATCAGTGCGTCGTCCGCCGGTACACTGCTTGCTGGCTCCGCAGTCACCGTGGAGCCCGGTGTCTATCTGCCCGGCCGTGGCGGTGTCCGCATCGAGGACACGCTGTTCGTCGGGAGTGACGATGCGCCCGCACCCGAATTGTTGACCCGGTTCCCCAAGGAACTGGCGATTCTCTAGAAGGCTAGGAGTAGTACCGACCGTGGCATCGACCGCCGACTTCAAGAATGGGCTCGTCCTGCAGATCGACGGCCAGCTGTGGCAGATCATCGAGTTCCAGCACGTCAAGCCGGGCAAGGGTCCCGCCTTCGTGCGCACCAAGCTCAAGAACGTGCTCTCGGGCAAGGTCGTCGACAAGACGTACAACGCCGGCGTGAAGGTGGAGACCGCCACCGTCGACCGCCGCGACACCACCTATCTCTACCGCGACGGCAGCGACTTCGTCTTCATGGACGCCCAGGACTACGAGCAGCACCCGCTGCCGGAGTCGTTGGTGGGGGACGCCGCGAACTACCTCCTCGAGGGCATGCCGGTCCAGGTGGCGTTCCACGACGGCGCGCCGCTGTACCTCGAACTTCCCGTCACCGTCGAGCTCCTCGTCGCCAGCACGGAGCCCGGACTGCAGGGCGATCGTTCCAGTGCGGGCACCAAGCCGGCCACCATGGAGACCGGTGCCCAGATCAACGTGCCGCTGTTCATCAACACCGGTGACAAGCTCAAGGTCGATTCCCGCGACGGCAGCTATCTGGGAAGGGTCAATGCCTGACCAGCGGAGCGACGGGAATTCAACTACGGGCGAGTGGAGCTCGGGGATCCGCCGAGGTCCGGACCGCGGTCGCCACCAGGCCCGCAAGCGCGCCGTCGACCTGCTCTTCGAGGCGGAGGCGCGCGGGATGACCCCGGCCGAGATCGCCGAGGGCCGAAATGCGATGGCGGCGGGTGACGCCGAGGTGTCCGCCCTGAATCCGTACACCGTGACGGTGGCGCGGGGCGTCACCGAACACGCGGCTCACATCGACGACCTCATCTCCGCCCATCTGCAGGGCTGGACGTTGGAGCGGCTGCCCGCCGTGGACCGGGCGGTGCTGCGCGTCGCGGTGTGGGAGCTTCTGCACGCCGACGACGTACCCGAACCGGTGGCCGTCGACGAGGCGGTGGAATTGGCCAAGAGCCTGTCCACCGACGACTCACCCGGCTTCGTCAACGGCGTGCTCGGCCAGGTGATGCTGGTGACGCCTCAGATTCGCGCCGCCGCGGCCGCCGTGCGGAGCGTGCCCGAGGGGTCCTGACCGGGCGGCGTGCCGCAGCGCTCAGACGCCGGCGCGCCGCTCGTCGCTGGTGGCGCGCCACGACTGAAGGAACCGCAGGAACGCGGTGGCGCCGGGATCCTGGAGGCCGATGCTGCGTTCCTGGAGCCAGGACGCGCGGCCACGGCGTGACTGCAGGGCCGTCGTGTCGACGACGGCCCGTTCGGCGCCGGCGATCGCGGTCTCCAATCCCGACGTGGCGTCCGCGGCACCGTCGAGGGCGTCCGCGGCGGGCATGATCGCGTCGAGGATCGTCTTGTCCCCGAGCTGGGTCTTCCCGCGCGCTGCGATGTTGTCGCCCGCAGCCCGGATGAAGCGCGCCGCGTCACCGACGGTGATGTCGGTGACCTCGGTCCAGGTCTTCGAGCCGGCGAGCAGACCACCGGCGACGAGCGCGGCCATCGTGGACGGATTGGCGTTCGCGAAGGCCTTGGCGCACTCCCGCGCAATCTGAGCCGCGGTGGCGTCCTCGGGCAGTGCGGCCACCGCCTCGATGACCGCCTCCGCGCCGAGCGTGACGGTGATGCCGAGATCGCCGTCCCCGAGCGCCTGATCGAGGTCGCGAAGCTCGTCGGCGAACTTCACCAGTTCGGTGAGGCTGCCACGGATGCGTTCCCTGAAGTTCGCGGCGTCCACCGCTTCACACCTCCCGGAAGAACGGCGACGATGCAGGTGCGTTCAGCAGCGCCAGCCGCTCGTCGTCGAGTGCGAGCAGGGAGATCGACGCGCCGGCCATCTCCAGGCTGGTGGCGTACTCGCCGACGTAACTCTTGGCGATCACGACGCCGAGTCCGGTGAGCAGCTGGTGCACACGGCGGTACAGGATGTAGAGCTCCTCGAGCGGCGTGGCGCCGAGACCGTTGACGAGCGCGGCCACCCGGTCCCCTGAGGTGAGGCCGAGATCGTCGACGAGCGCGGTGACGATCCGCTCGGCGATGGCGTCGGCGGTCTCGAGTTCGCCGCGGTGGATGCCGGGCTCCCCGTGGATGCCGATCCCGATCTCCATTTCCCCGTCGAGCAGATCGAAGCTCGCGGCGCCGGTCGTCGGAAGTATCGTCGGCGACAGGCCGATGCCCATCGTGGCGGTGTGTTCCACCACGTCCTCCGCTGCGGTCGCGACGTGCTCCAGGTCGTCGCCCCGCTCGGCGGCGGCGCCGGCGGCCTTGTAGGCGAAGAAGATCCCCGCCACGCCGCGGCGGTCGGTCTTGCGTTCCTTGGGCTGGCTGGCGACGTCGTCGCGGCCCAGTACGGTGCGGGTCGGGATGTCCTCGAGCTCGGCCAGGTCGGCGGCGAGGTCGAAGTTGAAGACGTCCCCGCCGTAGTTGCCGTAGAGGTAGAGCACTCCGGCCCCGCCGTTGACGGCGACGGTCGCCTCGAAGCACTGCTGCGAGCTCGGCGAGCTGAACACGTTGCCGATGGCGACGCCGTCGCACAAGCCCTGGCCCACATAGCCCTTGAAGAGCGGAAGGTGCCCGGATCCGCCGCCGGTGACGATGCCCACCTTTCCTGCCACGGGGGCGTCCGCCCTGACGAGGATGCGGGGATCCTCTCCTGGTGTCTTCAACTGGCTCGGGTGCGCCAACAGGATGCCCTCGACCATCTCGTCGACGAAGTGGTCCGGCTGATTGAGGATCTTCTTCATGTGTTTTCCTCTGGTGCGCTACGTGGGTGGGATCAGTGGTCGGCCGCGGGCACGGGCACGGGCGGCGTGGGTCTTCGCTGCCGCCTGCGGCGCCAGGTGACCTGGTCGGCGATCATCACCAGGATCAGGATGATTCCTTGGGCGATCGCGTACTGGTAGGCGGACAGCCGCAGTGCGGTGAAGCCACTGGCGACGATCTGCAGTGTGAGAGTGGCCAGTACGACGCCGAGGACCGTGGCGAACCCACCGGTGGGATTGGTTCCTCCGAGCACGGCGATCACGATGACCAGCAGCACGTAGGACGCTCCGTAGTCGGCGGAGGCCGACGGGTTCCGGACGATGAACAGCACGCCGGCCAGCCCGCCGAGCAGGCCGGTGACGAGGTAGGTGCTGGTGAGCACCGAGCGGCTGCGGATGCCCGAATAGACGGCCGCCATCGGGTTGGAGCCCTCGAGCTGGATCTTCAGGCCGATCGGCGTGCGGTTGATCAGCAGGGCGACGAGGACGGCGGCGATCACGAAGACCAGGAACAGGATGGGGATGCCGCCGACGGTGGCCTGGCCGAGGTTGGTCAGCGTGGCCGGCGACCCGTAGAGCGTGCGTCCCCCCGTCCACACCACGGCGATCCCGTTGTAGATCTGCATGGTGCCGAGGGTGGCCAGGATCGGGGTGATCCCGACGTAGGCGACGAGCACGGCATTGATCGCCCCGCCGAGCAACCCCATGGCCAGGCCGGCCAGGATCAGCACGGGCACCAGCTGTTCGGCCAGCGCGGGGTTCGAGTTGTGAATCGTGGTGTACAGCGTCGACATCGTGATCGCCGACAGATTGGCGATGTTGACCAGCGACAGGTCGATGCCCCCGGTCAGCATGGCCAGCATCATCGCGATGGCGAGGACGCCGACCTCGGGGGCGGCCAGTGCGAGGTTCTGCAGGTTCAGCGTGCTCAGGAAGACACCTGGGCGCAGCGCGGCGAAGAACACGAAGGCCACCACCAACAGCACCAGCATGCGGCCCGTGCCGCGACTGACGTGCAACCGTTCGACGATCTCGGACGTGCGCATGCCCACGTCGTCGTTGAGCTTCCGCAGACCGGTCATACGGTCATCGCCTCCCGCGTCAGGTCGGGGGCGTCGGCACTCGGTCTGCGCTTGCTGCGCCGCTTGGCCGACACGGCCTGCACCCCGACGCCGATGACCAGCAGCGTCCCCACGGCGGCGCGTTGCCATGCACTCGGGACGCCGGCGAGGATCAGGCTGTTGCCGATGACCTGGACGAGCAGCACGCCCAGGATCGTGCCGAGCACCGAGCCACGGCCACCGAAGATCGACGCGCCGCCCAGGACCACCGCCGCGATGATGTCGAGCTCGGTGCCGACCAGATTCTGCGGGCTGGCACTGCGCCCCATGATGATGTAGATGAGCCCGCCGAGCGCGGCGGTCATGCCGACGAGGACGTAAAGCAGGATCTGGGTGCGCACCACCCGGAAACCGGCGCGCCGCGCCGCCTCCACGTCGCCGCCGATTGCGTAGATCGAGCGTCCGAACATGGTGCGGCGCAGCATCCATGCCATCGCGACGCACAGCAGCACCGCGGGAATCACCATGACGTGCAGATAGGCACGCCCGCTCGCCGTCGCGACCGACATCAGGTTCGTCGTGGACAGTCCCGCGATGGCGGGCGGGAGGTCGGCGATGAAGCGTGAGCCGACGAACGTCAGCAGGGCGCCCTTGAAGATGCCCTGGGTGCCGAGCGTCACGATCAACGTCGGCAGCCGGAACCGCGCGATGACGACGCCATTGATGGCGCCGAGCGCCGCGCCGATCGCCAGGGCGAGAAGCACCGCGCCGACGAGGCCGGTGCCGAGGCCGCCCGACCCGAACGCCACCACCGTCGTGTAGCCGGCGAAGATGGCGATCGCGGCGAAGGAAACGTCGATTCCGCCGGAGATGATCACGAGCAGCACGCCGAGCGCGAAGATCAGCGGCACGATCGAGCTGCGCACGATGGCGAACAGCGTCGACACCGAGAAGAAGACCGGGTTGAGCAGCGACATCAGGACGATCAGGCCCAGCAGGATCAGGACGAGGACGCCCTCGTTGTTGGGTCCGCGAAGGTCGGACACCGAGAAGCGGCGCGGCGCAGGGTCGTTCACGCGGCCATCCGCTCCAGGATGACGTCGACGTCGATGTCGTCGTTCTCCAGGACGTGGCTGATCCGGCCCTGGCGGACGACCAGCACCCGGTGGCAGGCCGCCACGAGTTCGGGGACGTCGTCGGAGATGACGATGATGGAGCGGCCGTCGGCGGCTTCCTCGCGCAGGATCTCCAGGATGTCCTCCTTCGAGCCGACGTCGACCCCGACGGTGGGGCCGTTGAGGATCAGCACGCGCGGTTTGATGGCGAGCCACTTGGCCAGCACGACGCGTTGGGCATTTCCGCCGGAGAGGGAGCGGACCGGCGCGGCGACGCGCGGCGCCTTGATGTGGAGGCGGTCGAACAGGTCGCGGATGGTCGTGCGGGTCTTGCCGTTGTCCAGCGTGCCCCACCGGGTTCGGTACCGGTTGAGCGATCCGGCGATGATGTTGTCGCCGATGGCGCGGTCCATGAACAGCCCCTGGGTCAGGCGGTCCTCCGGCACGTACCCGATGCCGGCGCCGATGGCATCCTGGATCGACTGCAACGCCACCGGCTTGCCGTCGAGCTCGACGGTACCGCTCACCGCCGGACGGACGCCGAACAGCGCTTCGGCGATCTCCGTGCGACCCGAACCGAGCAGGCCGGTCACCCCGAGGATCTCGCCCTCGCGGACCGAGAAGCTGACGTCGTCGAAGGCCCCGGGACGGGTCAGGCCCTCGACCCGGAGGATGACCGGGGCATCCGCCGGGAGGTCGGTGACGAGGCGTTCCTCGCTGACTTCGCGCCCGGTCATGGATCCGCTGATCGACTGCCGGGTGAAGTCGGCCGCCGGGCCGGTGACCACGTGGCGGCCGGAGCGCAGGATCGTGACCCGCTGCGCGATGCGCAACACTTCGTCGAGCTTGTGCGACACGAAGACCAGGCCGACGCCCCTGGCCCGAAGTGTCTCGACGAGAGCGAACAGGCGGTCGACCTCGTTGTGGGTGAGGGCGGTGGTGGGCTCGTCCATGATGATCACGCGGGCCTCGTGGACCACGGCGCGGCAGATGGCGGTGAGCTGACGGTCCGCGACGGGCAGCCTCGAGACGTCGGCGCCGAGGTCCAGGCGCAGGCCCAGTTCGTCGACGATCCGGCGCGCGGTCTCGTGCGCCAGTGCCGGCGAGTACAGTCGCCGCCGTTCGGCCACGGCACTGGTGAGCGCGATGTTCTCCGCGACCGTGAGGTTGCCGAAGAGCGAGAAGTCCTGGTAGATCACCTGGATGCCGCTGGTGATGGCGGCGGTGGCGTTCATCGAGCGGTGCGCCACGTCGTCGATCACGATCTCACCGGAATCCGGCCGTTCGGCGCCGGAGATGATCTTGATGAGCGTCGACTTGCCGCATCCGTTCTCGCCCGCGAGGCAGTGCACCTCGCCGGGATGCAGATCGAACGAGACGCCGTCCAGCGCGGTGACACCGCCGTAGGTCTTCACGATGTCACGGGCCGCCAATACGGGCGTGCTCGTGGCCGGGGCGCTGGGCTGTGTCATGGGGGACACTTTCCGGCCCGGCCATGCGCATTCGGCACGGCCGGTGCCTTGACGTACGTGAGCGAACTCAGAAGTTGTACTGCGACATGGTCTTGGCGTCGGCCTCCAGCGCGGCGTCGCCGACGAAGACGTTGTCGTAGCCGTCGAGCTTGGTGAGCTTCTCGTAGCCGGTGATGTTCAGGTTGGTGCCGGCTTCGATCTTCTTGCCCTGCGCCAACATCATCGCAATCTGCAGCTGTGCTTCACCTGCCAGTGCCGGATCCCAGAAGAAGATCTTGTCGATCGACCCGTCGGCGAGGTACTTCGACGCCGCGGAGGGGATCGACGTACCCATGACGCAGGTCTGGTTCTGCAGTCCCGCTTCCTGAATCGCACGCGCGATCCCTGGCACGTCGTTGCCCGCCGAGCCCTGGAAGCCCTTGATGTCCGGGTACTTCGCCAGGACCTCCTTGGCCTTCTCGTAGGCGGCCTGCTCGTTGTCGGTGCTCTCGATCGGGTCCTCGACGCGGGTCATCCCCGGGAACTGGGCGACCTGCATGTCGTGGGCAGCGCCCACCCACTGCATGTGGGTCTTGGCGGTCAGGCCGCCGACGAACTGGACGTACTTGCCCTGCTGTCCCATGCACTGGGCGAGGTTCTGCATGATCTGCCTGCCGTAGGCGGCGTTGTCGAAGGCCTCGATGTCGATGTCGGCGTTCTGGATTCCGGTCGCTTCGTGCGAGACCACCTTGATGCCCTGTGCACGGGCCTGGCCGAGGACGTTCTGCAATGACTCCGGCGAGTTCGGCACCACGGTGATCGCGGTGGGGTGCTGGGGGATGAGGTCCTGGATGATCTGGATCTGCTTCTCCGGGCTGGTGTCGTCCCCACCTTCTTGGCGGGTGTCCACGCCGGTGCGCTTCGCGAAGTTCGCGTCGCCCTCGGCCATCCGGTCGAACCAGGCGATGCCCTTGACCTTGACGACGTTGACCATGGTCATGTCCTTGGGGTCCTGGGTGGTGCCGCCCGCTGGCGAGTTGCTGCTGCCTCCAGCGCCGCCGCCGACGGAGCCGCAGCCTGCGATCAGCGTCATGGTCAGGCCCACCGCACCCATCAGGGCAACTCGTCGTTGTCGCATTCATCACTCCTTTGTGAGGCCCATGGATGCCGCCGCGCACCCGACCCGCGTGACATTAAACGTGACCTGCGCGCCAGTCAAGCAATTGCGTGCTTGAAAACGCGCATATCGAGGGGCTAAATGCTCGATTTCGAGCACAGTGGTTTGCTAAGCTAGCGCCGGCCACGGCGAACGGCCGCATCAGGTGGAAGGGTCCGATCCCCATGTCACGTCGCGCGAACATCGCAGTTCGGTTGTTGGAGCGCGGGTTTCAGAGCGTCAACGACCTCGCGGAGACCTTCGGAGTGGACGCGTCGACGATACGTCGGGATCTCGACAAACTCGAGGCCGACGGCATCGTGCAACGCACGCACGGCGGGGCGGTGCCCGTTGCCGCGGGCGACCACCAGGCGTCGGCCTCGGTGCGCCACCGGACGGAGATGACGGCGATCGGCGCCGCGATGGCCGAACGGGTGCTCGAGGGCCAGACCATTCTGCTGGACGCGGGCGAGACCACACTCGAGGTTGCTCGCCATCTGCATCACGCCCGCTTGACCGTGGTGACCCACGACCTTCGCATCGGTCTGGAGATCGCGCGGAAGCCGTCGATCAATCTGGTGTTCATCGGAGGGGAGCTGCTGCCCTCGGGCTTCGGCATGTGGGGACCGACCTCGGTGCAGCAGGTAGAGAATCTACGGGTCAACGTCGCCATCTTCGGGACCGACACCGTGATGGACGACGGCCTCTACTCGACCTCCAGTTACGAGATCGAACTCAAGCGCAAGATGCGGTCGATCGCCAGCGAGGCCTTCTTCGTGGCCGACAGTTCCAAGTTCGGCCGCGAAGCGCTCTTCAAGGTCTTCGGCTTCGAGGACTTCACGGCCGGGATCACCGACGCGATGCTGGACCCGATCCGGGCGGCGCAGCTGCCGGTGCCCGTCATCAGGGCCGGACCGCCGCCCAGGGATGGCGAGCGCCGGGCGGCGTACCTGCCTCTCTCGCGCTGAACGTCGCCTGACTCAGTCCGCCACCGGCATGGGGATGCCCTCACTGGCGGCGAACCGCGCGTCTTCCTGGGTCGAGAGCCCGATGGACACCACCGACCGGTCGAAGAGGGCGTCGGTCAGGTACGCCAGCGACACCGCCCACCGGTTGACCAGGCGTGGGATCGCATAGACGTGGTAGGCGCGGGTGACCACCTTGGCCGGGAACCCGGACAGCTGCACGTTGAGCGGGTTGGCCACCGCATGATGCGGTCCGAGATCGACGACCAGGCCCATGTTGCGGTGCCGGTACGGCTTCTTGGTGCCGTAACCGAGGCTGGCGGCGACGTTGCGCGCCAGCGCATTCCCCTGTCGGGTCGCGTGCTGGGCGGTCGGCGGGGTGATCTTGCCGGGCTGGGTGAGGTCGGGCACCGCGGCGGCGTCGCCTGCGGCGAACACGTCGGGGTGGCCGGGAACCTGCAGGTCGGCCTGCACCTTGAGCCGGCCGCGCTCGGTGTCCAGCCCCAACTTCTCGATCAGCGGTGCACCGGTCACACCCGTCACCCACGCCACGGTGTGGGTGTCGACGCGGGAGTCGTCGCTCAGGATGACGTGGTCGGCGTGAACTTTCTTGAGGGTGAGGCCAAGTCGGACGTCGATCCCGCGGTCGCGAAGCACTCCCATCGCCGCGGCGCCGAGCTTCTCGCCGACCTCGGGCATCACCTGCTCGGCCAGATCCATGAGGACGAACGTCACCGACGCGGGATCGAAGTCCATCTGCTCGGCCGCGGCGTCCGCGAGCGCCCGTAGCTGGGCGACGAGTTCCGTGCCCGAATACGAGGCGCCGACGACCACCACCGTCCGCCGCGCGGCCGCCCGGCGCGGGTCGTCGTCGATGTTCGCCAACTCGAGCTGCTCGAGGACGTGGTCGCGCAGGTACAGCGCTTCCGCGGTCGACTTGAGTCCCCGGGCGTGCGTCGCGAGGCCAGGAACGTCGAGCAGTCGCGTCACCGACCCCGGTGCCAGCACCAGCCGGTCCCACGTCACCTCGTGCCGGCGCCCCTCCGGGTCGGTGAACGCCAGCTCGTGCCCGTCGAGGTCGACGTCGTCCACCCGCCCGCGCAGGGCACGCACCCCCGGCAAGGCATTGGCCAGCGGAATCGTGACGAACCGAGCGTCCACCACGCCACCGGCCACGTCGGGGAGCAGTGGTGTGTACAGCATGTAGTCGACGGGGGAGATGATGCTGACGTCGACGGCGGCGCCATTGCGGCGCAGCGTCCGGGTGAGTCGGCGGGCGCACTGGAACCCCGTGAAGCCACTGCCGACGATGACCACCGATGTCATCCGATCCCCTCCGATCGTGCCCACTGCGGGCTCTGCTGACGCGTCCAGGAGAGGGGATACCCGATTGATCGCGACTGAACGTGTCGACGGCGGGGCCGAGTTTGGCGGCTGACCGGTCCCCGGAGCGGGTACCCACGGGCATGTCCAACGACGTACTCGACTCACTACTGGAACGCGAACGCGCCGGCTGGGACTCGCTGTGTGCCGGCACCGGCGGGCAGTTCTACGGCGACGTCATGCTGCCGGATGCGGTGATGGTGCTCGCCAACGGCATGGTGCTGGACCGTGACACCGTGGTGTCTGCGCTGTCGCAGTCGCCGCCGTGGCGGGACTACGACCTCGACGCCGTGCGGCTGGTGGCCGTCGACGACGACAACGCCATCCTGGTCTACACCGCCACCGCGCACCGCGACGCCGACGAACCGGCCTTCGTCGGCGCCATGGCCAGCGCGTACCACCGCACCGACGGCCGATGGAAGCTGGCGCTGTACACCCAGACCCGGGTCGACGGCTGACGCGATGTCTCGCCGCCGGGCCCGCCAACTCATGGCCATCCCATAACCCGCCCACAACGGGTACCAAGGTGGCGGGCGTTGACTGAGTACATGAACCGTCAAAACGCCTCGGCCACAACGACTGTCGTCATCGTTCTGGACGGCGACACCGATGCCGGTCATCGGCTGGCCCGGGAGCTGCTGGCGCAGGGCCGGTGCGTGGCGGTCGTCGCCCGCCATCCCGGTGCCGCGGTCGGGGTCATGCACGGCCAGCCCGCCAACCGGGTGATGGCCATCGGAGCCGACGTGGCCGATCCGCGGCAGTGGCGTCAGCTGACGGAACGCGTCGTCGAGAGGTTCGGCCGCGTCGACGCCGTCGTGCGCGGCTCGGACGCCGCGTTGCGCGTCTCGGCCTGACTCAGGCCTGATTCACTCCTCGAGCGCCTGGTAGGTGCGGCGGACGAAGCGCGGCTGGGCCGCCTGCAGCTTCGCCAGCGACGTGTTGCCCGCGACTGCCGCCGCTGCCGTGTCGGGGCTCAGGTCGGGCAGGTTCTGGATGAGGTACAGCACGACCAGATCCAGCGAGGGGTCGGCCTGCCACCAGGTGCCGTAGGCGCCGGGCCAGCTGAAGGTGCCCAGCCCACCGGGGCCGAACAGTTGGCGCGACTGCGCGGCGTCGGTCACCACGGACAGGTTCAGGCCGAAACCGCGTCCCCGCCAGAACGGCATGCCCAGGAACGGGTACTTCTTCTGCTCGGCGGTCAGCCGATCGGTGCGCATCGCGCGTACCGAGTCCTCCGACAGCACCCTGACCCCATCGACGATGCCGCCGCCGAGCAGCATGCGGGCGAACGCCAGATAGTCGTCGGCGGTGGACCACAGGCCGGCGCCGCCGGCGCAGAACGTCGGCAGCGTCACCGGCGCCGGCCCCATCGCATCGTCGCGCAGCGTGCCGGTCTCGTCGAGCCGATACATGGTGGCCGCTCGTCTGCGGCCCTCGTGGCTCACCGCGAACCCCGTGTCCGACATGCCGAGCGGGCCGAGGATCCGGTCGGTGAGGACGTCGGCGAGCGGCTTGCCCTCCATCCTGGACAAGACGATGCCGAGGACGTCGGTCGCATGGCTGTAGGTCAGTCGTTCGCCGGGCTGATGGGCCAGCGGGAGTCGCGCCAGATCGGCCAGCCAGCGGTCCTGGTCCTGACGGAACATCAAGGCGCCGTACGCCCGGCTCAACGGCGGTCCGACCGAGAACCGGTACGCCAAACCGCTGCGGTGCGTCATCAGGTCGTCGAAGGTGATCGGTCGCCGCAACGGCTCCGTGCGGTCCAGCGGCCCGGCCTCGTCGGTCATCACGCCGACGTCGGCGAGTTCGGGTACCCACGGCGTCACCGGATCGGTCAGCGCGAAACGGTTCTCGTCGACCATCGACATGGCGGCGGCCACCGTCACCGGCTTGCTCATCGAGGCGATCCGGAAGATGGTGTCGCGCTGCATCGGCAACCCGGCATGGACGTCGCGGTGACCGAGCTCGTTGACCTGCAGCACCCTGCCCGCCTGCCACACCAGCGTGACCGCGCCCGCGAGCAGTCCCGCGTCGATGGCCTCCTGGATGGACGTCTGGTTGCCCTCGAGATTCACCCGGGCCACGTTAGTCAGCGATCCTGTGCCCCTCCCATCGTGCCCGTTGCAGGCCCTGGTTGACGCGTCCCCCAGGGGGCATACCCGATCGATGGCGACTGAAAGTATCCAGGGCGGCGACGTGCGCCGGCTACTCGACGCCGGTGACGACGCCGTGCTCGTCGTGCTCGAGGGCCGCGTCATGGTGATCGAGGGCGGTCACGCCGACGACGACGCCCACCGTGGCGCCCTTCGGGTCATCTCGCGGGCGGAGTTGGTACGGCGCGCCGGGCGCGCGGAGGTTTCCGACGCGGAGCTCACCCAGCTGGCCGCGGCGCTGGACGCCGAGGTGTCCGAACTCGGCGGCTGACCGGTCGGTGCAACGCGCAACCACCAGACCAGCCTGACGCCGTCCACCGTGCGGCGATGACCGATCCGGCGTGGGTCGAAGCTGATTGATGTGGCAGACCGGCGTCGATGGCCTCGTGGATGGCGGACTGGTTGTCGTCGAGATTCATCCGGGCGACGCCAGTCAGCGATCCTCGGGCCTTACCGCGGGTGTTAAGCTGCCGCGGAAGTTCGACGTCCTTTAACGATCCGTCCCGAGAGGCGGAGAAGGAGGTCCAGGTCGACAATGGCTGCGCCCAGCCCCGATCGGGAATTGATGTCCGCCGCAGACGTGAGCCGGACCGTCGCCCGTATCGCGCATCAGATCATCGAGAAGACCGCCCTCGATGGGCCCGACGCGCCACGCGTCGTGTTGCTGGGCATTCCGACCCGCGGCGTCACGCTGGCCGCCCGATTGGCCGACGACATCACCGAGTTCTCCTCGGTGGTGGTGCCCGCGGGTGCGCTCGACGTCACGCTCTACCGCGACGACCTGAACTTCAAGCCGCCCCGACCGCTGGCCGACACGTCGATTCCCGACGGCGGCGTCGACGACGCGATCGTCGTCCTCGTCGACGACGTGCTGTACTCCGGACGCACCATCCGCGCGGCGCTCGACGCACTGCGCGACGTGGGGCGGCCGCGCGCCGTCCAACTGGCGGCCCTCGTCGACCGGGGCCATCGTGAGCTCCCGTTGCGCGCCGACTACGTCGGCAAGAACGTGCCGACCTCGCGTACCGACGACATCAAGGTGCTGTTGACCGAACACGACGGCCGCGACGGGGTGCTCATCGCCAACACCGGGGGACCGGTCCGATGACCAGACACCTCCTCTCGGCGGCCGACCTCTCGCGCGACGAGGCGATCGCGATCCTCGACGACGCGGACCGCTTCCGGCAGGCGCTGCTCGGCCGCGAGGTCAAGAAGCTGCCGACGTTGCGTGGACGCACGGTGATCACGATGTTCTACGAGAACTCGACCCGGACCCGAGTGTCGTTCGAGGTCGCGGGAAAGTGGATGAGCGCCGACGTGATCAACGTCAGCTCGTCGGGATCGTCGGTGGCCAAGGGCGAGTCGCTGCGCGACACGGCGCTCACCCTGCGGGCGGCGGGCGCCGACGCGCTGATCGTCCGCCACCCCGCCTCAGGTGCGGCCAAACAGCTCGCGGAGTGGACGGCGGAACCCCATGACGGCGGGCCCAGTGTGATCAATGCCGGCGACGGGACGCACGAACACCCCACCCAGGCATTGCTCGACGCACTGACCATCCGCCAGCGGCTCGGCTCCGTCGAGGGCAGGCGCGTCGTCATCGTCGGTGACGTGCTGCACAGTCGGGTGGCCCGCTCCAACGTGGGGCTGTTGGCGACCTTGGGCGCCGAGGTGGTGCTGGTCGCGCCGCCGACCCTGCTGCCGATGGGCGTCGCCTCGTGGCCGGTGGCGGTGTCGCACGACCTCGATGCGGAGCTGCCCGCGGCGGACGCGGTGCTGATGCTGCGCGTGCAGGCCGAACGGATGAACGGCGGCTTCTTCCCGTCGGCCAGGGAGTACTCGGTGCTCTACGGGCTCTCCGAGAAGCGGTCGGCGGCACTGGCCGAGCACACGGTGGTCCTGCACCCTGGGCCGATGCTGCGCGGCATGGAAATCGCGTCGTCGGTGGCCGATTCGTCGCGATCTGCCGTGCTACAACAGGTTTCCAACGGTGTGCACGTCCGGATGGCGGTGCTGTTCCACCTGCTGGTCGGCGCGGGCCAGGAGGTGAACGCATGACGCAGCCGGTTTCCGGGCCGATCCTCATCAGAGGGGTGCGCCGCTACGGGGAGGGCGACCCGGTCGACGTCTTGATCGACGACGGTCAGATCGCCGACATTGCGGCAGAACTGCAGGTTCCGGACGACGCGGAGGTCGTCGACGCCGGCGGCAGCGTGCTGTTGCCGGGCTTCGTCGACTTGCACACCCACCTGCGCGAGCCCGGGCGGGAATACGCCGAGGACATCGAAACCGGTTCGGCCGCAGCAGCGCTCGGTGGATACACCGCGGTGTTCGCCATGGCGAACACCGACCCGGTGGCCGACAGCCCCGTGGTCACCGACCACGTGTGGCATCGCGGTCAGCAGGTCGGTCTGGTGGACGTGCATCCGGTCGGCGCGGTCACCGTCGGCCTCAAGGGCGTCCAGCTCACCGAGATGGCACTGATGGCGGCCGGGGCCGGCCGGGTGCGGATGTTCTCCGACGACGGCGTCTGCGTGCAGGACCCGCTGGTCATGCGCCGGGCGCTCGAATATGCCAGCGGTCTGGGCGTGCTCATCGCGCAGCACGCCGAGGAACCGCGCCTGACCGTCGACGCCGTCGCCCACGAGGGCCCGAACGCCGCGCGGCTCGGACTGGCGGGCTGGCCGCGGTCTGCCGAGGAGTCGATCGTCGCACGCGACGCCATCCTCGCCCGCGACGCGGGCGCCCGGGTGCACATCTGTCACGCGTCCACCGCGGGCACCGTCGAGCTCATCAGATGGGCCAAGGAACAAGGCATTTCGATCACCGCCGAGGTGACACCGCACCATCTGCTGCTCGACGACGCGCGGCTCGAGACCTACGACGGCCGCAACCGCGTGAACCCGCCGCTGCGGGAGGCCGACGACGCCGTCGCCTTGCGGCAGGCGCTGGCCGACGGGGTCATCGACTGCGTGGCGACCGACCACGCTCCCCACGCCGAGCACGAGAAGATGTGCGAGTTCGCGGTCGCGCGGCCCGGCATGCTCGGACTTCAGACGGCGCTCTCGGTGGTCGTCGAGACCATGGTGCAGCCGGGTCTGATGACGTGGCGGGATGTGGCCAGGGTGATGAGCGAGGCGCCGGCCGCCATCGTCGGGCTGCCCGACCAGGGCCGGCCACTCGAGGTAGGCGAGCCCGCCAACCTGGTGGTCGTCGATCCCGACGCCACCTGGACGGTCACCGGCACCGAACTCGCCAGCCGGTCCGCCAACACCCCGTACGAGTCGATGACCCTGCCCGCCACGGTGACGCTGACCTTGTTGCGCGGCAAGGTCACCGCGCGGGACGGAAAGAGCCCGGCGGGCAGGAGCGCAGCGACCGGGGAGTTGGCACCGTGAACACCTCGACGCTGGTCGCGTCCCTCGTCATGGCCGCCGTGGTCGCCGTGCTGATCGCGTTCTTCATCCGGCAGATGATGCGCGGCTGGCTTCATCGTGCCCAGCGGCAGGTGGAGATGATCGGTGCACTGCCGCCGCTCCCCGACACCGTCGGGCCCGCGATCGTTCCGGCGACCAAGGGACTCTACGTCGGGAGCACGATCGCACCGAGCTGGCAGGACCGCATCGCCGTGGGGGACCTCGGCTTCCGGAGCAAGGCGGTGCTGACCCGCTACCCGGAGGGAATCATGGTGCAGCGCAGCGGGGCGGGCCCCATCTGGATCCCCGACGAGGCGATCACGGCGATCCGGACCGAGCGGGGCATCGCCGGCAAGGCGCTCACGCACGACGGCATCCTGGCCATCCGCTGGAGGTTGCCGTCGGGCACCGAGATCGACACCGGGTTCCGCGGCGACGACCGGCGAGAACTCGACAATTGGGTAGGGAAGGACGTCGCGTGACAGGTGAGACGCACCACGGATCGCGTCGGGACACCGCACTCCTGGTGCTGGACGACGGCAGGGTGTTCACCGGGACCTCGTTCGGGGCGGTCGGGCAGACCCTGGGCGAGGCGGTGTTCTCGACGGGCATGTCCGGCTACCAGGAGACGCTGACCGACCCCAGCTACCACGGTCAGATCGTCGTGGCCACCGCCCCGCAGATCGGCAACACGGGCTGGAACGGGGAGGACGGCGAGAGTCGTGGCGACAAGATCTGGGTGGCCGGGTACGCGGTGCGGGACCCGTCGCCGCGAGCCTCCAACTGGCGGGCCACCGGAACGCTCGACGAGGAACTCCGGCGTCAGGGCATCGTCGGCATCGCAGGCATCGACACCCGGGCCGCGGTCCGCCACCTCCGGTCGGTCGGCTCGATGAAGGCAGGGGTGTTCTCCGGCGAGGCGCTCGCGGGCGTGGCGGGCGGCGTCGAGGAACTGCTGGCCCGGGTGCGCAGTCAGCCCTCGATGCTGGGCGCCGACCTCGCCGGTGAGGTCAGCACCCGTTCCGGGTACGTCGTCGAACCCGATGGGCCGCCCCGATTCACGGTCGCCGCGCTCGATCTCGGCATCAAGACCAACACCCCGCGCAACCTCGCCCGCCGCGGTGTCCGGAGTCACGTGCTCCCGTCGAACACGACGTTCGACCAGCTGACCGAGCTGTCGCCGGACGGGGTGTTCCTGTCCAACGGCCCCGGCGACCCGGCGACCGCCGACCACGTCGTCGGCGTGACCCGCGAGGTGCTCGCCGCGGGCATTCCCCTGTTCGGGATCTGCTTCGGCAACCAGATTCTGGGCCGGGCACTCGGCCGCTCCACCTACAAGATGGTCTTCGGCCACCGCGGCATCAACGTCCCGGTCATCGACCACGTCACCGGCCGCGTGGCCATCACGGCGCAGAACCACGGATTCGCCCTCGAAGGCGAGGCGGGCGAGGAGTTCGACACCGACTTCGGCCGCGCGGTGGTCAGCCACACCTGCGCCAACGACGGTGTGGTCGAGGGCATCAGGCTGGTCGACGGCAGGGCGTTCTCGGTGCAGTACCACCCGGAGGCGGCCGCAGGTCCGCATGACGCCAACTACCTGTTCGACCAGTTCGTCGATCTGATGGCGGGGGACGAATGACCCCCACCCCTCCGGCCGGCGTGCGCGAACTCAGATTTGTCACCGGCGTGTCGGCCGCAGACACGCACGCTCGCAGGAAGAGCGGGAAGAGGGGAGGCAGTTAGATGCCGCGTCGCGCAGATCTCAACCACGTGCTGGTCATCGGCTCGGGGCCGATCGTCATCGGCCAGGCGTGCGAGTTCGACTACTCGGGCACCCAGGCCTGCCGGGTGCTGCGTGCGGAGGGCCTGCAGGTCAGCCTGGTGAACTCCAACCCGGCGACCATCATGACCGACCCCGAATACGCGGACAACACCTACGTGGAACCCATCACCGCCGCGTTCGTCGAGAAGGTGATCGTCCAACAGGCCGAGCGCGGCAACAAGATCGACGCGCTGCTCGCCACCCTTGGAGGGCAGACCGCGCTCAACACTGCCGTCGCGCTGTACGAGAACGGTGCGCTCGACCGCCACGGCGTGGAACTGATCGGCGCCGACTTCGAGGCGATCCAGCGGGGTGAGGACCGCCAGAAGTTCAAGGACATCGTCGCCAAGGTCGGTGGTGAGTCGGCGAAGTCGCGGGTGTGCTTCACGATGGAAGAGGTCCGTGACACGGTCGCCGAACTGGGCCTGCCCGTGGTGGTCCGGCCCTCGTTCACCATGGGCGGCCTCGGCTCGGGCATGGCGCACAGCGCCGAGGACGTCGAGCGGATGGCGGGGGACGGACTCGCCGCCTCACCGAGCGCCAACGTGCTGATCGAGGAATCCATCTACGGGTGGAAGGAATTCGAGCTGGAGCTCATGCGCGACAGCCGCGACAACGTGGTCGTCGTCTGCTCGATCGAGAACTTCGACCCGATGGGCGTGCACACCGGGGACTCGGTCACGGTGGCGCCCGCCATGACGCTGACCGACCGCGAGTACCAGACGATGCGCGACCTCGGCATCGCGATCCTGCGCGAGGTGGGGGTCGACACCGGTGGTTGCAACATCCAGTTCGCCATCGATCCGTCCGACGGCAGGCTCATCGTCATCGAGATGAATCCGCGCGTCTCACGGTCCAGCGCACTGGCGTCCAAGGCCACCGGATTCCCCATCGCGAAGATCGCCGCGAAGCTCGCGATCGGGTACACCCTCGACGAGATCGTCAACGACATCACCGGGGAGACGCCCGCCTGCTTCGAGCCGACGCTCGACTACGTAGTGGTCAAGGCGCCACGCTTCGCCTTCGAGAAGTTCCCGGGCGCCGATCCCACGCTGACGACCACGATGAAGTCCGTCGGCGAGGCGATGTCGTTGGGCCGCAACTTCATCGAGGCCCTCGGCAAGGTGATGCGCTCGTTGGAGACCCCGGGACGAAGTGGCTTCTGGACCGGCGAGGACCCCGAGCTGTCGGTCGACGAGTTGCTGACCCGGTTGCGGACCCCCACCGACGGCCGCCTCTACGACATCGAACAGGCGCTGCGTCAGGGTGCGACGGTAGAGCAGGTGGCGGCGGCCTCGGGCGTGGATCCGTGGTTCGTCGACCAGATCGGCGGACTGGTGACGCTGTGGGCGGAGCTCCGCTCCGCGCCCGTGCTCGACGAGGAGCTGCTGCGCACCGCCAAGCACGGCGGCCTCTCCGATCGCCAGATCGCAGCGCTGCGACCGGAACTGGCCGGCGAGGACGGCGTGCGGGCGCTGCGACGCCGGCTGGGCATCCACCCCGTCTACAAGACGGTCGACACCTGTGCCGCGGAGTTCGAGGCCAGGACGCCCTATCACTACAGCAGTTACGAGAGCGATCCCGCCGCCGAGACGGAGGTGGCGCCACAGACGGAGCGGCCGAAGGTGCTCATCCTCGGCTCCGGTCCGAACCGGATCGGCCAGGGCATCGAATTCGACTACAGCTGTGTGCATGCGGCCACGACGCTGAGCCAGGTCGGCTTCGAGACGGTCATGGTGAACTGCAACCCCGAGACGGTGTCGACGGACTACGACACCGCCGATCGTCTGTACTTCGAGCCGCTGACGTTCGAGGACGTGCTGGAGGTCTACTACGCCGAGTCGGCGTCCGGCGCGGGTGGTCCCGGCGTGGTGGGGGTGATCGTCCAGCTCGGCGGCCAGACGCCGCTCGCGCTGGCGCAGCGCCTGGCCGACGCCGGGGTGCCGATCGTCGGCACCAGCCCCAAGGCGATCGACCTGGCCGAGGACCGCGGCGAATTCGGCGAGGTGCTCAAGAATGCCGGACTGCCCGCACCGCGGTTCGGCATGGCGACCAGCTTCGAGCAGGCCCGTCGCATCGCCGCCGACATCGGCTATCCGGTCCTGGTCCGGCCCTCCTACGTGTTGGGCGGTCGGGGCATGGAAATCGTCTACGACGACGAGACGCTGCGCGGCTACATCACGCGGGCGACCCAGCTCTCGCCGGAGCACCCCGTGCTGGTGGACCGCTTCCTCGAGGACGCGATCGAGATCGACGTCGACGCGCTGTGTGACGGTGCGGAGGTGTACATCGGCGGGGTGATGGAGCACATCGAGGAGGCAGGCATCCACTCGGGCGACTCGGCATGCGCGCTGCCTCCGGTGACGCTGGGCCGCCAGGACATCGCCGCGGTGCGGCACGCCACCGAGGCCATTGCGCACGGCATCGGGGTGGTGGGCCTGCTGAACGTGCAGTATGCGCTCAAGGACGACGTGCTGTACGTCCTGGAGGCCAACCCTCGAGCCAGCCGCACCGTGCCCTTCGTCTCGAAGGCCACCGCAGTGCCGCTGGCAAAGGCCTGTGCTCGAATCATGCTGGGTGCCACCATTTCCGAACTTCGTGAAGAGGGCGTCCTGGCCTCGACCGGTGACGGGGCGACCGTGGCGCCGAACGCGCCGATCGCCGTCAAGGAGGCCGTGCTCCCGTTCAACCGGTTCCGCAAGGCCGACGGCACGCAAGTGGACTCGCTGCTGGGACCCGAGATGAAGTCGACCGGTGAGGTGATGGGCATCGACCGTGACTTCGGCACGGCGTTCGCCAAGAGCCAGACGGCGGCCTACGGGTCGCTGCCCGCCCGTGGCACGGTGTTCGTGTCGGTGGCCAACCGCGACAAGCGCTCGCTGGTGTTCCCGGTCAAACGCCTTGCCGACCTCGGCTTCCGCGTGCTGGCGACAGAGGGCACCGCAGAGATGTTGCGACGCAACGGAATCCCGTGTGATGAGGTGCGCAAGCACTTCGAGGAGCCGCGTCCCGACCGCCCGGCGACGTCAGCGGTCGAGGCGATCCGTGCCGGTGACGTCGACATGGTGATCAACACCCCCTACGGCAACTCCGGGCCGCGGATCGACGGTTACGAGATTCGGTCGGCTGCCGTGGCGCGCAACATCCCGTGTGTCACGACGGTGCAGGGCGCCTCCGCCGCGGTGCAGGGCATCGAGGCGGGCATTCGCGGTGACATCGGGGTGATGTCGTTGCAGGAATTGCACGCCAAGCTCAGCAGCGGCGCGTGACCGCTTTCGGTGCACGGCTGGCCGCCGCGGCGGCGGAGCGTGGTGCCCTGTGCCTTGGCATCGACCCGCATCCGGAGCTGCTGGCGGCATGGGGTCTGCCGGCCGACGTCGGCGGACTGAACGCGTTCTGCGACGTGTGCGTCGAGGCCTTCGCGGGTTTCGCCGTGGTCAAGCCCCAGGTGGCGTTCTTCGAGAGGTACGGCGCGGCCGGCTACGCCGTGCTGGAGACGGTGATCGCGGAACTTCGGGACGCAGGCGTGCTGGTGTTGGCCGACGCCAAGCGCGGTGACATCGACACCACCATGGCTGCCTATGCGGCGGCGTGGGCAGGGGAGTCGACGTTGGCGTGCGATGCCGTGACGGCATCGCCCTACCTGGGCTTCGAGTCACTGCGCCCGCTGCTCGACACGGCTGCCGCGCACGGTCGCGGCGTCTTCGTACTGGCCGCGACGTCCAACCCGGAGGGTGCGAGCGTGCAACGCGCGACGATCGGCGGGCGTTCGGTGGCTCAGTCGATCGTCGACTCGGCCGCGGCCGAGAATCGCGGTGCGGGAGCGGGCTCCGTGGGTGTCGTGGTGGGCGCCACGCTCACCGAGGTGCCCGATCTGAGTGCACTCGGTGGACCGGTCCTGATGCCGGGGGTCGGTGCACAAGGGGGTCGGCCGGAATCGCTGCGCGGTCTGGGCGGTGCGCCGCCGGGAATGCTGATCCCGGCGGTGTCACGAGAGGTTCTGCGCGCCGGACCGGACGTGGGGGCGGTGCGGTCGGCCGGTGAGCGGATGCGCGACGCGGTCGCCCATCTGGCCTCCTAGACGCGGCGCATCCCGCTCGGCGGCGAAACGCGAGCGGCGGGCCGCCGCATTCGGTGACCCGCCTTCTCGCATCCGCCCCGGACTACAGCGCTATCCAGAGCGGGCCGAACCAGAAGCCCCAGCCTTGGCCGTTGCCGGCGGGAACCGGGTACACCTGCTGGCCATTCCAGTTGAACGGCTGGTGATCCCGACGGCCCTCGTCGACTCCGCGGTTGTGCCAGTCGACGGGTCCGTTGTTGTTCCACTGGTTGTTGTCGTTGCGGCCCCAATTGTTGTCGTGGCCGCGGTCGTCGCCGTGCTGATCCTGCCCACACGGCGGCCGGTTCGGGGCGTTGCACTGGCCGGGATCGGCTGCCGCCGTGCCCAGCCCGACCCCGAACAGTCCGGCCAGGCCGACTCCGGCAGCCAGGGTGGATGCATATACGGCTCGCTTGAAGGTCATCGGTGTCTCTCCACTCATCGTCGGTTTGGCGGGTTTCGCCGCACTGTGGAAGACGCTAAGTCCGGGACGTGAGCGTGGTCTGTGACCTCGATGGGTGCGACGTGTGCATCCGGTTACGGAACGAAAACCGTTTGCTCTCAGACCGATTGCGGACGAAGCTCCCGGTCACGCCGATCGGGCACACCGTCACAGCGGAATCCAGACACCCAGGAACCAGAAACCCCAGTTGTTGAAGTCCTGGTCGTAGATCGGCTCCACCCATCGCCCGTTGTAGTTGAACGGCTGATGGTCGAAGCGGCCCTGATCGATCCCGCGCCAGGCGAGGTCCGGTGGAGGCGGCCCCCACTCCGGGCCACCAGGGCCACCGTGATAACCGGGTCCGCCGCCTGGTCCGCCAGGGCCGCCGAATCCGCCGTGATCATCGGGTCCACGGCCCGGCCCACCGTGGGCATCGGGCCCACCGGGCCCACCGTGGTCATCGGGCCCACCCGGCCGCCGGGTCCCTGGCAGCTCCCGCCCTGCGGTCCACAGGGCGGGGGACCGGGCTCGGCGCCCGCGACGCCGACGCCCATGTGGCGCGCTTGGGGTGCATGGCATCCGTCCTGTCGAGGTTCGTCGCCGTGGGATCACCCCCCGACCGCCGCACGCCATGTACCCAAGCTGTGTGACGGCTTTTCGCCACGTGTGAGTGACGTACGTGACGGATGTAACTGTTGGGACCCAGGTGCCGGCCGACAACGGTCGTGGTCGGCCTGCCGACCGTCCACGACACGCCCGACATGCGGTGACCAGGGAAATTCTCATCACAGACGTCCCACCGGCGGGGCATCGATCCGCTCGCGACCGCCCGCGTCGGCCGCGGATGGCCGCCGAGGGGCTCAAAACCATTGATATGCAGGCACATCGCGGCGACGTCCCGGCTCGACCCGGGTATGCCGGGATCCCGGCCGGTTTCTGTGGATTGCCCTACACGCTGCGCTTTTGGACCCACAACTCGGGGGGTGGGGTTAGCTTTCGTCAGCGGCCGTGGGTACGGTCGTCGTCGCTGGCTGGTTCTCTAACCAGTCAAGACACAAGTAGATGATGGCCAGTACGAAGATGGCGAGAGACGGAGGAACCCGTGGCCCTTCCCCAGTTGACCGACGAACAGCGCGCGGCAGCGTTGGAGAAGGCTGCTGCCGCACGTCGAGCGCGAGCTGAACTGAAGGATCGACTCAAGCGTGGCGGCACCAACCTCAAGCAGGTCCTGAAGGACGCTGAAAGCGACGAGGTCTTGGGCAAGATGAAGGTTTCCGCGCTGCTGGAAGCCCTGCCGAAGGTTGGCAAGGTCAAGGCGCAGGAAATCATGACCGAGCTCGAGATCGCACCGACCCGTCGCCTGCGCGGCCTCGGCGATCGTCAGCGCAAGGCCCTGCTGGAAAAGTTCGACTTCACGGCAGATTAGTGCCGGCGGGGGACCGGGCGGCGGTGGCGATGAGTCGAATCATCGTGCTGTCCGGTCCTTCGGCCGTCGGCAAGTCGACCGTCGTCCGCTGCCTGCGTGAGCGGGTTCCCGACCTGCACTTCAGCGTGTCGGCAACCACCAGGGCGCCGCGGCCGGGCGAGGTGGACGGTGTCGACTACTCATTCGTCAGCCCGGAGCGGTTCCAGCAGCTGATCGATGACGGAGCCCTGCTCGAGTGGGCCGAGATCCATCGTGGACTGCATCGCTCGGGCACACCCGCCGAGCCCGTCAGGGCCGCCGCGCGCGCGGGTCACCCGGTCCTCATCGAAGTCGATCTGGCCGGCGCACGGGCCGTGAAGAAGGCGATGCCCGAGGCCGTCACGGTGTTTCTCGCCCCGCCGAGTTGGCAGACGTTGGAGTCCCGTCTGGTCGGCCGCGGCACCGAGAGCCCGGACGTGATGGCCCGCAGATTGGCCACCGCCAGGGAGGAAATGGCCGCCAAGGACGACTTCGACGTGGTCGTGGTGAACGGTCGATTGGAATTAGCCTGTTCAGAGTTGGTATCCTTGCTGGTGGCCTCCACGCCTGATGCGGAGCCAACCGAGCCGAGCGGCTAGCCAGCCCTCAATCGAAAAGCCAGGAGATTACTTCGTGACAACCCCTGTCGAGAGCCCCGACTCCGACGCAGCCAACGCCTACGACACCCCGCTGGGCATCACCAACCCGCCGATCGACGAGTTGTTGTCGCGTGCCTCCAGCAAGTACGCGTTGGTGATCTACGCCGCCAAGCGTGCGCGCCAGATCAACGATTACTACAACCAGCTCGGCGACGGCATCCTCGAGTACGTCGGCCCACTGGTGGAGCCGGGCCTCCAGGAGAAGCCGCTGTCGATCGCGATGCGCGAGATCCACGGCGACCTGCTCGAGCACACCGAGGGCGAAGGCTAGGCCGCCCCGGCGCATCATCTGATGAGCCTCTCGGGCGAAGAGCAGACGTGAGCGACCGCAAGCGGATCGTCGTCGGCGTCGCAGGCGGCATCGCCGCCTACAAGGCGTGTTCGGTGATTCGGCAGCTCACCGAGGCGGGTCACTCCGTGCGGGTCGTTCCGACCGAGGCGGCGCTGCGATTCGTCGGCGCCGCCACCTTCGAAGCCCTGTCCGGACAGCCCGTGCGGACCGGTGTCTTCGAAGACGTCGACGAGGTTCCGCACGTCCGTATCGGTCAAGAGGCGGATCTCGTCGTGGTCGCCCCTGCGACGGCCGATCTGCTGGCCCGTGCAGTGGCCGGCCGCGCCGACGACCTTCTGACCGCCACCCTGCTGACGGCGCGCTGCCCGGTGCTGTTCGCCCCGGCGATGCACACCGAGATGTGGTTCCACCCCGCCACCGTGCAGAACGTCGACGTGCTCCGGCGGCGCGGGAACGTGGTGCTCGAACCGGCGTCCGGCCGGCTGACCGGATCGGACAGCGGTGCCGGACGGCTGCCCGAGCCGGAGGAGATCGCGACGCTCGCTCAACTCCTGCTCGACCGCACCGACGCGCTGCCGTTCGACCTCGCCGGGGTGAAGGTGCTCGTCACCGCAGGCGGCACCCGCGAACCCCTCGACCCGGTGCGCTTCATCGGCAACCGCAGCTCGGGCAAGCAGGGTTATGCCATGGCCCGGGTCGCCGCCCAGCGTGGGGCCGACGTCACCTTGATCGCAGGCAACACCGCAGGCCTCGTCGACCCGGCGGGCGTCGACGTCGTCCACATCGGGTCGGCCAGCGAACTGCTGGACGCGGTCACCAAGCACGCCCCCGAGGCACACGTACTCGTCATGGCCGCCGCGGTGGCGGACTTCCGGCCCGCGCACGTGGCGACGAGCAAGATCAAGAAGTCACACGAGCCCGGGGCGGAGGCAGCGCCGACGATCGAGCTGACCCGAACCGGCGACGTCCTCGTCGGCGCGGTGCGGGCGCGCTCGGACGGGCAACTGCCGAACATGCGGGCCATCGTCGGGTTCGCGGCCGAAACGGGCGATGCCAACGGTGACGTCTTGTTTCACGCCCGGGCAAAATTGCAACGCAAGGGTTGCGATCTGCTGGTCGTCAACGCAGTCGGTGAAGGCCGCGCATTCGAGGTCGACAACAACGACGGCTGGCTGCTCGCGGCCGATGGCAACGAAGTCAAGCTCGAGCACGGTTCGAAGACGCTGATGTCAAGCCGTATCGTGGACGCGATCGTGGCCTTTCTGGACAACCCCGGCGGGTGATCAGCAGAGGCGACATGCAGCGTATGAGTGTTGCGCTCACCCGGCGCACACGCGTGGCCGCAGCAGGCATCGATATGATTCGCACAACTAAGCTTCGAAAGGGATGACATCGTGAGCAAAGGTCGGCTGTTTACCAGTGAGTCGGTGACAGAGGGACACCCCGACAAGATCTGCGACGCCATCAGCGACTCGGTACTCGACGCGCTCCTGGCGCAGGACCCGAAGTCACGCGTTGCGGTGGAGACGCTGGTGACCACCGGTCAGGTGCACGTCGTCGGTGAGGTCACCACGACGGCCAAGGAGGCGTTCGCCGACATCCCCAAGACGGTGCGTGCCCGCATCCTCGACATCGGCTACGACTCGTCGGAGAAGGGCTTCGACGGCGAAACCTGCGGCGTCAACATCGGCATCGGCGCCCAGTCTCCCGACATCGCGATGGGTGTCGACACCGCCCACGAGGCGCGCGTCGAGGGGGCGGGTGACCCGCTGGACTCGCAGGGTGCCGGCGATCAGGGCCTGATGTTCGGCTACGCCATCAAGGACACCCCCGAGTTGATGCCGCTGCCGATCGCGCTGGCCCACCGACTGGCCCGCCGGCTGACCGAGGTCCGCAAGCGCGGCGTGCTGGACTACCTGCGGCCCGACGGCAAGACCCAGGTCACCGTGCAGTACGACGGCAACACCCCGGTGCGCCTCGACACGGTCGTGCTCTCCACCCAGCACGCCGACGGCATCGACCTCGAAGCGGGCCTGACGCCCGACATCCGCGAGAAGGTCGTCAACACCGTGCTGGCCGACCTCGACCACGAATCGATGGACACCTCCGACTACCGGCTGCTGGTCAATCCGACCGGCAAGTTCGTCCTCGGCGGCCCCATGGGTGACGCGGGCCTGACCGGCCGGAAGATCATCGTCGACACCTACGGCGGCTGGGCCCGCCACGGCGGCGGCGCGTTCTCCGGCAAGGATCCCTCGAAGGTGGACCGCTCCGCGGCGTACGCGATGCGCTGGGTGGCCAAGAACGTCGTCGCCGCCGGTCTGGCCGAGCGGGTCGAGGTCCAGGTCGCCTACGCAATCGGCAAGGCAGCCCCGGTCGGGCTGTTCGTCGAGACCTTCGGCTCCGAGACGGTCGATCCGGCCCGCATCGAGAAGGCCATCACCTCGGTCTTCGATCTGCGCCCCGGCGCCATCGTCCGGGATCTCGATCTGTTGCGCCCGATCTATGCGCCCACCGCCGCGTACGGCCACTTCGGCCGCACCGACATCGAGCTGCCGTGGGAGCAGACCAACAAGGTGGACGAGCTGAAGGCCAGCGTTTGACGAGGTAAGTCCGACGAGCCGGGTGTGACGGGACACCTCCGCCGGTTCGCAGCAGCCCTCATCGTGCGCGATGGGGGCTGCTGCGTGTCAGGTGGGCGCCCGGCCGCAGATTCGAGCAGGATGAGGACATGGATCACGTCACGTTCGTGCCTCGGGTCGACCAACTGAGCTACACCTTCGGCGGTGCCGGCCCCGTGATGCGGATCAAGCCGGGCACGGTGCTCACCCTGTGGACCGAGGACGCCTACGGCGGTCGCATCACCAGCCGCGACGACGTGGCGAGCACTGCGCTCGACACCGAGGACCTCAACCCGCAGACCGGCCCGTTCTTCGTCGAGGGCGCCGAACCCGGTGACACGCTCGCCGTCCACCTGGTCGACCTCACCCCGGCGCGGACGTGGGGGGCGTCGACGTTGATCCCGTTCTTCGGCGGGCTCACCAGCATTCCCGTCAGCCCGACGCTGCAGGACCCGCTGCCCGAACGGACGTACCTCTACGACTACGACGCGGGCACCGAGACCCTCGGGTTCTCGGCGCTGGCGAGCGACTTCCAGGTGCGGCTGCCCGCCAACCCGATGCTGGGCACGGTCGGGGTGGCACCCGCGCGGCGCGAGGTCCGCACGTCGCTGGTACCCGACTACTTCGGCGGGAACATGGACAGCCCCGAGATGGCCGCCGGCGCCACGTGTTACCTGCGGGTGAACGTCGACGGTGCGCTGTTCTCCCTGGGCGACGGCCACTACCGGCAGGGCGAGGGGGAATCGTGCGGCACCGCGGTGGAGGGTGCCATGCACGTGACGGCGATCGTCGACCTGATCAAGGGCGAGGGACCCGCCTGGCCGAGAATCGAAACCGACACCCATCTGATGTGCATCGGCTCGGGCCGGCCGCTCGAGGAAGCGTGGCGGGCGAGTCAAGTCGAGATGATCGGCTGGCTGGGGCAGCTCTACGGACTCGATCGTCTGGACGCCTACCAGCTGCTGAGCCAGATCTCGCAGGTACCGATCGCCAACGTCGTGGACACCAATTACAGCGCGGTGACGAAGATCGACAAGCGATTGCTGCCGGGCGCCGTGGCCTACCGCGGAATCCATGCCGAAATGCGTACTGCGGCAAGCTCGCTCGGCTCGATATCGTACTGAAGGGACACACATGGATCTCGGACTCGCAGGCAAACGGCTCCTGGTGACGGGCGGCACGCGTGGCATCGGCCGGGCGGTGGTCGACGGGCTGCTCGCCGAAGGCGCCACCGTGGCGTACTGCGCCCGCACCCCGGACGCCGTCGCCGACGTGCAGTCGGAGTTCGCCGCGGCGGGTGTCACGGCCATCGGCACCGCCGTCGACGTGGGTGATGCCGAGGCACTGGCGACGTGGGTCGGCGAGAGCGCGGACGTCCTCGGCGGCATCGACGGCGTGGTGGCGAACGTCAGCGCGCTGGCGATCCCCGACACCCGGGAGAACTGGCGAGCCAGCTTTGCGGTGGACCTGATGGGAACGGTGGGCCTGGTGGACTCGGCGCTGCCGCATCTGCTGGCCAGTGGCGCGGGGTCGATCGTCACGATCTCGAGCGTGTCCGGCCGCGAGATCGACTTCGCCTCGGGCCCGTACGGGACGATGAAGGCCGCCATCATCCACTACACCCAGGGACTCGCCCACCGCCTAGCGCCCGACGGCGTCCGGGCCAACAGCGTCAGCCCCGGCAACACGTACTTTCCCGGCGGCGTGTGGACGTCCATCGAGGAGGGTGACCCGGAGCTCTTCCGGACGGCGCTCGAACTCAACCCGACGGGGCGGATGGCGACACCGCAGGAGGTCGCCAATGCCGTGGTGTTCCTGAGCAGTTCGGCGGCGAGTTTCATCACCGGCGCAAACCTGGTGGTCGACGGAGCGTTGACCCGCGGCGTGCAGTTCTGACGCCTCAGGTGCTGAACTCGTAGTCGGCGAGCGGGAAGCGGCGGCTGCGCCACATCGCCTCCGCGGTGGTGGTGGGACGCAGCGGCACGTCGCCGTTCTGGTCGAAGTAGTAGCTGTTGGCCAGCGCGCAGCTGTCCTGCCAGAAGATCTGGCGGTGCCGTTTGCGCATCATCTCGGCGAAGAACCTGTCGTTGGCCTCCTGCGAGATCTCCACCCGCGTCGCGGCCGCCCGCGTGGCCTGCGCCAGACATCTCGTGATGTGGTGGGTCTGCGTCTCGATCAGGGCGAAGTACGACGATCCGACGTAGCCGTAGGGCCCCATCACGGTGAAGAAGTTCGGGAAGCCGGGCACGCTGACCCCCTCGTAGGACTGCAGCCGGCGTTCGGACCAGAACCCGGCAAGCGACCGGCCGCCCGCACCGGTGACCGGGAAGGTGGGAAGGCTGTCGACGTCCATCACCTTGAAGCCGGTGGCCAAGATCACGACGTCGACCTCGTGGGCGGCACCGTCGGCGGTGGCGACGCCCGTCCTGGTGATCTGGTCGATGGGTTCGGTGACCAGTTCCACGTTGTCGCGGTTGTAGGTGGCCAGATAACCGTTGTGGAACCCGGGCCGCTTGCAGCCGACGGCGTACCGCGGGGTCAGCTTCTCGCGTACCGCCGGGTCGTGCACCGCGCGCTTCAGATGGGCCCGGCCCATCTTCTCGGCGCGGCGCGCGAGGGGAAACACGGTGTAGTACTGGGCGGAGATGGTGAACGTCAACTCGACGTAGGCTTGGCTCAGCACCCGGGCGAGGACCTTGCCGCCGGGCATCCGCATGGCCATGCGTACGGGTCCGGTCAGGGCGACGTCGAGTTTCGGCAGGCACCAGATGGGCGTCCGCTGAAACACCACGAGCTTCTCGACGATCGGGGCGATCTCGGGGATGACCTGTACCGCGGAGGCGCCGGTCCCGATGATCGCCACCCGCTTGCCCGCCAGGTCCTGCTCGTGGTCCCACCGCGCGGTGTGCATGGTGACGCCGGCGAAGCGGTCCACGCCGTCGATGTCGGGCAGGTTCGGCACGGTGAGCACCCCGCTGGCATTGACGAGGAAGCGGGCGGTCAGGGATTCACCGGTGTCCAAGTCGACTCGCCACCAGTGCGATTGGTCGTCGAACGCGGCGGCCGTCACCATGGTGTCGAACCGGATCTTGCGGCGTAGCCCGTACTTGTCGACGCAGCGATCGGCGTATCCCTTGAGCTCCCGGCCGGGAGCGTAGGTGCGCGACCAGTCCGCACTCTGCTCGAAGGAGAACTGGTAGGAGAACGACGGAATGTCGACGGCGATCCCGGGATAGGTGTTCCAATACCACGTCCCGCCCGGCTCCGCGCCCGCCTCGATGATCAGGTAGTCACCGAGGCCGACCCCGTCCAGCCCGATCGCCGTGCCGATGCCGGCGAAGCCGGCGCCCACGACGATGGTGTGGAAGTCGGGCCGCGCCGCCGGGTTTCCGTTCGAGCCGTCCGCCATGCCCTAGGTTAGCGCCCGACGAAGCGCCGTCAGCCCGCGTTCGACGGCGGCGGTGGCGGCGGGCACCACGTCGGCATACCCGAGGTAGCCGTGCACCAGCGTCTCGGCGTTGTGCACCTCGACCGGCACCCCGGCAGCAGCCAGCAGTTCGCCGTAATGGACGCCGTCGTCGCGCAGTGGGTCGTGACCCGCGACCGCGATGTACGCGGGCGCCAGTCCGGTGAAGTCCGTTGCGCGGGCAGGCACCAACGTCGCCGGGGGATTCTTCAGGTCGTGGCCGCGGCCGTACCACCGGGAGAACTCGCCTGCGGCGTCGACGGACAGGATCGGTGCGTCGGCGTTCTCGCCGAACGACGGCAGCGAGGTGTCCCACGTCGTCGCCGGATACCACAGCAGCTGAAAGGCGACCGCAGGACCGCCGGCATCGCGAGCCAGCTGCGCGACGACTGCCGCGAGGTTGCCGCCTGCCGAATCTCCGGCCACCGCAAGACGTCCCGGGTCCGCCCCGAGCTCGTCGGCGTGCCCGACGACCCACTGCGTCGCGGCCCACACGTCGTCCACCGCGGCGGGATGCGGATGTTCGGGTGCCAGGCGATAGTCCACCGCGACCACCAGCGCGCCAGCACCGACCGCGTGGCGGCGCGCGTCGTTGTCATAGCTGTCCAGATCGCCGACCACCCAGCCCCCGCCGTGGAAGAACATCACCACCGGCACCGTGGCCTGGGCCGCCTCGGGCGGCCAGTACAGCCGCAGCGCGAGGGGACCGCCATCGGAGTCGATGGCCCGGTCCTCCACCCGCAGCCCCTGGTGGACGGGGCGGCGCGGCAGATCGCGGAACCGCTGCCGCGCTGCCTCGGGACCTCCTTCGGTCGTCAACTGGAAGGGCACCGCTTCCAGTACCTTCTGCAAGATGGCATCGAGAGCGGGCTTGGCGCTGAAGTCCTCGGCGGCGGGCACCGCCTCACCGTACGCATCCCGCCGGATGCGGGCGTCGTGGGGCGCGGCGGCGGGGACGTCCGCGGCGTCGCTGCTCCTGATCACGGCCGGGTCCTTCTTCGGCCGCGTCCGACCGGCGTCGGGCCGCTCTGGTACACCACCTGCGTGACCGACACCAGGCACGCCGCCGAGTACGAGCCCATTGCGCGGGTGCTTCCTCTGCTGTCGGTGCCGCATTTGGACCGCGACTTCGACTACCTGGTCACCGCCGAGCAGTCCGACGACGCCCAGCCCGGAGTGCGCGTCCGGGTGCGCTTCCACGGTCGTCTGGTCGACGGGTTCGTGCTGGAGAGGCGCTCGGACACCGATCACGCCGGCAGGCTGGGTTGGCTGGACCGCGTCGTCTCCAGCGAGCGGGTGTTGACACCCGAGGTGCGGAGACTGGCCGACGCCGTCGCCGCGAGGTACGCGGGCACCCGGGCCGACGTGCTGCGGCTCGCGGTGCCGCCGCGGCACGCCGCGGTGGAGAAGCAACCGGCATCCGACCCGCCGGCGGTGACGGCCCGGCCGGTCGACCGCGCCGCGTGGGCCGCATACGGCCGCGGCCCCCAGTTCCTCGACGCGCTGGGCGAGGGCAGGGCCGCGCGGGCCGTGTGGCAGGCGCTGCCCGGTGAACGGTGGGCCGACCGGCTCGCCGAGGCCGCCGCGGTGGTCGTCGCCTCGGGCCGCTCGGCGCTGGCGGTGGTGCCGGATCAGCGTGACGTCGAGGCGCTGCACGCGGCCGCGCTCCGGCACGTCGACGACGGCGGGGTCGTGGCGCTGTCGGCCGGACTGGGTCCGTCGCAGCGCTACCGCCGGTGGCTGGCGGTCCTTCGCGGTCACGCCCGGTTCGTCATCGGCACCCGCAGCGCGGTGTACGCACCGGTTGCCGACCTGGGACTGGTGATGGTGTGGGACGACGGGGACGACACGCTGGCCGAGCCGCGCGCCCCCTACTCACACGCCAGGGAGGTGGCCATGTTGCGTGCACACCAATTGCGGTGTGCCGCGCTGGTCGGCGGCTACGCCCGCACCGCCGAGGCCCAGGCGCTGGTGACGAGCAGATGGGCGCACGACGTGGTGGCGACGCGCTCGGTGGTGCGGGGCCACGCGCCGCGGGTGGTTGCGCTGGACGACAGCGGTTTCGCGCAGGAGCGCGACGCCGCATCGCACACCGCGCGGTTGCCGACGATGGCGCTGGACGCGGCTCGCACGGCGCTGGAGTCCGACCGTGCCGTGCTGGTACAGGTGCCGCGACGTGGTTACGTGCCCGCGTTGTCGTGCAACAGGTGCCGCACCATCGCGCGGTGCCGGCACTGCACCGGCCCCATGTCCCTGCCGGACCGCGACGCGGTCGGGGCGGTGTGCCGCTGGTGCGGTCGGGCCGAGACGACGCTGAGGTGCCTGCGTTGCGGTTCGGACGCCGTGCGGGCCGTCGTGGTAGGTGCGCGCCGCACCGCGGAGGAGCTCGGCAGGGCCTTTCCCGGAACCGCGGTCATCACCTCCGGCGGCGATGCCGTGGTCTCCGAGGTGCCCGCGGCGCGGTCTCTGGTGGTGGCCACGCCGGGCGCCGAACCCACGGTGCCCGGTGGGTACGGGGCCGCACTGCTCCTCGACGGCTGGGCGCTGCTCGGCCGGCAGGACCTCCGGGCCTCCGAGGACGCCCTGCGCCGCTGGATGGCCGCCGCCGCCCTCGTCCGAGCGCGCGGCGACGGCGGGGTGGTCGCCGTGGTCGCCGAATCCGCGATACCGACCGTGCAGGCACTCATCCGGTGGGATCCCGTCGGACACGCCGAGTCCGAGCTGGCGGCGCGGGCGGAGGTCGGCTTGCCGCCCGCTGTCCACATGGCGGCCGTGGACGGTGCCGCCGCCGCGGTGACGGCACTGCTTCACACGGCGCATCTGCCGGACGACGCCGACGTGCTCGGCCCGGTCGGACTGCCTCCCGGGGCGCGCCGACCGCCGGGGACCGAGCGGGACGCCGAGGTGAATCGGATGCTCGTGCGCGTCCCTCGGGACGGCGGGCTGGGGCTGGCCTCGGCGCTGCGCCGCGCCAGCGGCGTGCTCAGCGCCCGCCACGATCAGACGCCGGTTCGCGTCCAGATCGACCCGTTGCACATAGGGTGAGTCGAGCGCAGCGGCGGGGAGGTGACGTGAAGCGGGTATTGCGGTGGTCCGTACTGGTGGTCTTCGTCGCCGTTGGCTTGTTCTGGCCCTTGGTCTTTCAACGTGCGTCGGCCGCAGCCAGCACCGCCGACCCGGTGGTGATCAGCGACTACCGGGCCGACTTCACGGTCCGCGCCGACGGAACGCTCAACGCGGTCGAGACCATCCAGGGACAGTTCCCGACCGGGCGGCACGGCATCTTCCGATACTGGGACGTCGCCAATCCCAACAGCCCCGGGGTGCGGCAGGAGCCCGACGTCACGTCCATCCTCCTCGACGGTGAAGCCGTGCCGTATGAGCTGCTGTGGGAATCCGGCGACCGGTTCCGGGTGGCCAAGATCGGCGACCCGGACAGCACGCTGTCCCCGGGCCCACACACCTATGAGCTTCGGTACACCGTGCCCGGCGTACTCGACCCGGGAAGTTCGGGGGACGAGAAGGACTTCGCCCGCGTCGTCGGCGATCCCACGTCGACGTCGGTGTTCTTCTGGAACGTCATCGCACCGTCGTGGAACAACGTGATCGAGCGGGTCCGCGTCCGCGCCACCCTGCCTGCCGACGTCACCGGTGCCGAGTGCTCGGTGGGCGTCGGGATCGGGCGCAGCTGCGACGGTCTGGCGGTATCCGGCAACACCGTCGAACTCGACGCCCGGGATCTCGAGCCGCGCACACCGGTGACGCTGCGCGCAGGCGTCGACGTGCCGACGCCATCGCGGGTCGAGTTGCCGTGGTCCTACGACTGGGACCCGATCCTCGGCCGGTCCCTGGCGGGCATCGGCTGGATCGCCGCGCTGACGGCGGCCGGCGCGCTGGCGGCGATGCTGTGGTACCGCACCACCGTGGAGCCGGAGCCGGGCTTCGGTGTGCAGTACGGGCCGCCGCCCGGTCTCGGACCCGTGCAGACCGAGTACATCCGCACCGAGACGGTGCCGAAGAACGGCCTCACCGCCACCTTGTTCTACCTCGCCGAACGCAAGCTGGTCGACCTCGTGCAGGTCGACGCCGGCCAGTGGAACGTCCGGGGCATCGCGCCGCCGGCGGCGTGGGCGGACGTCGACCCGGTGAGCGTCGCCGTCGGGTCGGCACTGAAGGTGCTCGGCCAGGGCGCCGAGTTCCAGGCCAAGAAGACCGTCAAGGCGGGCCAGAAGCTGAGCAAGGCGAAGACCGACATGGCCAAGGCGGTGACGACCTGGGCGATCGAGGACGGCCTGATGGTCAAACGCAGAAAGGAGCTGTGGGTGCGCATGGCGAACGCGGTTGCGCTCGTGCTCGCCGTGTGCGGCTTCTTCGGGTGGGGTTTCCCGATCACCACGTGCGGGCTGCCGTTCCTCGCATTCTTCCTCTTCTCCAGGCGGTCCTGGAGCGCTGGCGTCGGTACCCGCCGAACCGAGGCGGGCCGCCAGTTGTGGTCGCAGGCGGGCGGATTCCACCGGCTGCTGTCCACCGATTCGGCCGAGACCCGTTTCGACTTCGCCGCCCGCAAGGATCTCTACACCGCCTACATTCCCTTCGCCATCGCGGCCGGTACGGCGGCACTGTGGGCCAAGAAGTACCGTGACACCGTGGGAGACGTTGCTCCGCAACCCGATTGGTACAATTCCTCGTCTTCGTCCTCCTCGAGCGGTTGGGGCTTCAGCGGCCACTCCGGTGGACCGGACTTCGACAGCTTCGAGTCGGCACTGTCGTCGTCGATCGGCGCCTACACCGCGTCGCAGTCGTCGTCGTCGTCGTCGAGCGGTGGCAGTTCCGGCGGTGGTGGCGGTGGCGGTGGCGGAGGAGGCGGCTCGTGGTGAGTGTTCTGCTGACGGTGGTCGTCATCGTGCTGGCATTGGTCCTGCTGGGCTTCGTGGTGGGCTACAACAAGGTTCGGTCGGCGGACGTCCGGGTTTCCGAGGCGCTGTCCGGCATCGACGTGGAATTGACGCGCCGTGGGTCCCTGATCCCGAGCCTGGTCCACACCGTGCAGACGTTCGCGGGTCACGAGGAGACGGTGCTGGATCACGTCACCGATGCCAGGGCGGCGCTGACGTCGGCGACCGCGGGAAATTCGGTCGCCCAGCGCGGTGCCGCGGAGCGGACGCTGGACACGGCACTCCTGCCGGTGCTGGCGCTGGGACAGACCTACCCGCAACTCAATTCGTCGGCCAACTTCCTGAACCTGCAAGAGAATCTCACCGACACCGAGAACAAGCTCGCGTTCGCCCGCCAGTACTACAACGATGCGGTCGCCACGCTGAACAAGGTGGTCACGACCATTCCGTGGATGTTCGTCGCACCGCTCGCCAGGGTGTCCGAACGCGAGTACTACCGCGTCCCCGACGGAATCGCCGGGTGACGGCGTGCGCATAGTATTCGCGGGTACACCGGAGCCGGCGCTGCCCTCACTGCGGCGGCTCCTCGACTCTCCCACACACGACGTGGTCGCCGTGCTGACGAGGCCGGACGCCGTCTCGGGTCGACGCGGGCGTCCCGCGCCCTCACCGGTCGCCCAGCTCGCCCTCGACGCCCACGTCCCGCTGTTGCGGCCGCAGCAGCCCAACGGCGCCGAGTTCGTCGACGAACTGCGCGCGCTGGCGCCCGACTGCTGCGCGGTGGTGGCCTTCGGTGCCATGTTGCGCGAGGGACTCCTCGGCGTGCCGCCGCAGGGCTGGATCAACCTGCACTTCTCGCTGCTGCCGTCGTGGCGCGGTGCGGCACCCGTCCAGGCCGCCATCGCGGCCGGTGACCCGGTGACCGGCGCGACGACGTTCCGCATCGAGCCGAGCCTCGACAGCGGACCCATCTTCGGGGTGGTCACCGAAACGGTCCTCCCGTCCGACACGGCGGGGGACCTGCTGGGGCGGCTCTCGCGCTCCGGGGCGGATCTATTGGAGAGGACGCTCGACGGCATCGCCGACGGCACGCTGGCCGCGGTACCGCAGCCGGCCGACGGCGTGACGTACGCGCCCAAGATCACCGTGGCGGAGGCCAGGGTGCGCTGGGATCTGCCTGCCCAGGTGGTCGACCGGAGAATCCGTGCCGTGACGCCGAACCCGGGCGCCTGGACCATGATCGGTGACCTGCGGGTGAAGGTCGGGCCCGTCACGCTCAGCGGCCAGGAACCCTTGGCGTCCGGCATGATTCGCGTCGATCGCCGCGGTGTGCTGGTGGGCACCGCATCGCTGCCGGTGCTGCTGGGGGAGATCCAGCCGCCGGGCCGCAAGCCGATGAAGGCCGCGGACTGGGCCCGTGGTGCGCGAATCGACGACGCGGCGCGTGCCCAGTGAGCCGGCCGCAGCAGGGCAGGAAACGGCCGCCGCGCAAACCCCTCGATCCGGCGCGCCGGGCGGCGTTCGACGTGCTGCGCGCCGTGTCGGAGCGAGACGCCTACGCCAACCTGACACTGCCCGCGCTGCTGCGCGAGCGCCACGTCACCGGGCGCGACGCCGCATTCGCCACCGAACTCGCATACGGCACCTGCCGTGCGCTCGGGTTGTTGGACGCGGTCATCGCGGCCGCCGCCAACCGTCCGACCGATCACATCGACGCCGTACTGCTCGACCTGTTGCGTCTCGGTTCCTACCAACTCCTGCGAACCCGCGTCGACTCCCACGCCGCCGTCGACACCACCGTCGAACAGGCGGCCATCGAATTCGACACGGCGCGTGCCGGTTTCGTCAACGGCACTTTGAGGACGATCGCCGCCCGAGACGAGCAGTCCTGGGTGGCCGAGCTTGCGCCCAATGCCGACACCGACCCGGTTGGCCACCTCTCGTTCACGCATGCCCATCCGCGGTGGATCGGGCAGGCGTTCGCCGACGCGCTGGGTGCCGATGCCGCGGAGTTGGCCGACCTGCTCGCGAGCGACGACGGCCGGCCCGTGGTGCACCTGGCGGCGCGTCCGGGCGTCATGACCGCCGAGGAGCTGGCGCCGGCGGTCGGCGGGCAGGTCGGCCGCTACTCGCCCTACGCCGTCTACCTGTCCGGGGGAGACCCCGGCCAGCTCGACGCCGTGCGAGACGGTGCGGCGCAGGTACAGGACGAGGGCAGCCAACTGGTGGCCAGGGCGCTGACCGTAGCCACGGTCGACGGGACCGACGGCCGCTGGCTCGACCTGTGCGCGGGACCCGGCGGCAAGGTGTCCCTGCTGGCCGCCATCGGCGCCGAGGCGGGCGTCCACGTGACCGCCGTCGAACCCGCACCGCACCGGGCCGACCTCGTCGAGCAGGCCGTCCGCGGGATGGGTGTCGAGGTGCTCCGCGTCGACGGCCGGCAGACCGGGCTGCCGCCTGCATCGTTCGACCGGGTGCTCGTCGATGCGCCGTGTACCGGCCTCGGCGCGTTGCGCCGCAGACCCGAGGCGCGATGGCGCAGGCAGCCCGGGGACGTGCCGACGCTGGCGAAGTTGCAGAAGGAACTGCTGGCCGCAGCGATCGCGCTGACCCGCACCGGTGGCGTCGTGCTCTACGCGACGTGCTCGCCGCACCTGGCCGAGACCGTCGGCGTGGTCGCCGACGCACTGCGCCGCCAGCCCGTCCGCGCGCTCGACACCCGACCGCTGTTCGACGCGCGTATGACGGGGCTCGGTGCGGGCCCGCACGTCCAGCTCTGGCCCCACCGGCACGGCACCGACGCGATGTTCGCCGCGGCCCTGCAGGTGGTGCGGTGAGCGAACCCCCGGGTCGCTTCGCTCCCGCCCGCCGTACCCGAACCCCCGGGTCGCTTCGCTCCCGCCGCCGTACCCGAACCCCCGGGTCGCTTCGCTCCCGCCCGCCGTACCCGAACCCCCGGGTCGCTTCGCTCCCGCCCGCCGTACCCGAACCCCCGGGTCGCTTCGCTCCCGCCCGCCGTACCTAAGCTGACCGCCATGGCAGAACCCTTGATCGCACCATCGATTCTGGCCGCCGACTTCGCCCGCCTGGCCGACGAAACCGCCGCCGTGGCCGGCTCCGACTGGCTGCACGTCGACGTGATGGACAATCACTTCGTGCCGAACCTCACGCTCGGCCTGCCGGTCGTGGAGAGCCTTCTCAAGGCGACCGACATCCCACTCGACTGCCATCTGATGATCACCGACCCGGCCCGCTGGGCGCCCCCGTACGCCGAGGCAGGCGCCTACAACGTGACGTTCCACGCCGAGGCGTGCGACGATCCCGTCGCCGTGGCCCGCGACATCCGCGCCGCGGGGTCCAAGGCCGGGCTGAGCGTCAAACCCGGCACCCCGATCGAGCCCTACCTCGACATCCTCCGCGACTTCGACACGCTTCTGGTGATGTCCGTCGAACCGGGCTTCGGCGGGCAGAAGTTCATGCCCGAGGTCCTGGCCAAGGTCGCCGCGGTGCGTCGACTCGTCGACTCCGGCGAGCTGACGGTCATCGTGGAGATCGACGGCGGCATCAACGCCGACACCATCGAGGCGGCGGCGGAGGCGGGGGTGGACTGCTTCGTCGCGGGGTCAGCCGTGTTCGGGGCCGAGGATCCCGCGCTGGCCGTGGCCGCGCTGCGCCGCCAGGCCGCTGCGGCGGCCACCCACCTGACGTGAGAACCGTCCGATGAACGTCGAAGACGCCATGCGGGCGGCCATCGCCCGCGCCGACGGAGTCAAGGGCACCACCTATCCGAATCCTCCCGTCGGCGCCGTGATCCTCGACCGCGACGGCGCCATCGCGGGGGTCGGCGCGACACAGCCGCCAGGGGGACCGCACGCGGAGGTGATGGCGTTGCGCCGGGCCGGGGATCGCGCGATCGGCGGCGTTGCGGTCGTCACCCTGGAACCGTGCAACCATCACGGCCGGACACCGCCGTGCGTGGACGCGCTCGTCGATGCCGGGGTCGCGAGCGTGGTCTATGCCATCGCCGACCCGAACCCCGTCGCGGCCGGGGGATCGAAGCGCCTCGCCGACGCGGGGGTGTCGGTGCGAGCGGGCGTGCTCGCCGAAGACGTCGCCGGCGGCACGTTGCGGGAATGGTTGCACCGCCAGCGCACCGGACGCCCGCACGTGACGTGGAAGTTCGCGGCGAGCGTCGACGGCCGGAGCGCGGCGGCCGACGGCAGCAGCAAGTGGATCACCGGCGAGGCGGCGAGGGCCGACGTGCACCGGCTGCGCGCGGTCGTCCGATGCCATCGTGGTCGGCACCGGCACCGTGTTCGCCGACGATCCGGCGTTGACGGCGAGAGCTGCCCGACGGCTCGCTCGCCGAGCGCCAGCCGCTGCGGGTCGTCGTCGGTGAACGGGAGATATCGCCCGACGCCAGGGTTCTCGACGACGACTCCAGAACCATGGTGATCCGCACCCGCGATCCGCACGAGGTGATCCAGGCCCTCTCCGACCGGACCGACGTGCATCCTCGAGGGGGGGCCGACGCTGGCCGGCGCCTTCCTACGGGCCGGCGTCGTCGACCGGATCCTGGCGTACGTGGCGCCGATATTGCTGGGCGGTCCCGTCACCGTGGTCGACGACGTCGGGGTCGCCAGCATCGTGGCGGCTCAGCGTTGGCGCTTCGACGACGTCCACCGCCTTGGGCCCGACCTACGGCTGAGTCTGGTACCGGGCTGAAGCGTCCGGAGTCGAGCATGCACGGGTGAGACGTGGAATTCCCTTGTCCGTCAATGTGACTGCCGTCACCCGCGAATGCGGTCCGTTGGGCGACTCGTTACCCGTTCGAGACCTCACCAGCCCCGTGAGCCCGCGCCAGGGCCGTCTACGTCCGTAAAATCGAGGACGAAGCCAGAGCCACCCGGCCGGACCATCCCTTCGAACAAGGACGACGAGCAATGACTGCACTGCAGGACTGGCTCAGCCTTCGCCCCGTGGATCAGAACACCATCCGGCACATGGTCTGCCGCCCGCTGCGGCTGATGCTGAGTACACCGGACGCCGGCGAGCGCGCTGAGCTCAAATTGATCAGCCCCGGCGTCGAACGCTGCTGAACACCTAGCCGTGGGCGCCGATCGTCGCAGCCGCGGCGTCGGCGTCCTCGGCGTGTTCGTGCTTGGCCGTGATGAACAGGCCGAGGAACCCTCCCACCACGCAGACGATCGCGGTGATGAAGAAGATCTGGCCGTACTGCATCGTGTACGCCGTCTTCACGTTGACCGCGAGCTGCGCGCCGATCTCCATCAGGTTGTTGCCCTTGGGCTTCGGCATCTCGGCGAGGTACTGATTGAACTTGTAGAGGCCCCAGGCGGTGAGGGAGGCCAGGCCGACCAGCATGCCGATCATGCGCGCAACCACGACCGAGGCCGAGGCGATGCCGTGCTGGGCGCCCGGCACCGCGCGTAGCGTCGCGGACGTCAACGGGCCGATCACCAGGCCGAGGCCGAGGCCGGCCAACACCAGGTCGGTGTTGAACTCGGGCAGGGTGAACAGTCCGAGATCGTGACGCGCCGACAGGACGTTGCCGGTCCAGTGCGACACCAGCCAGTACGCGTAGCCGGCGATCAGAAGACCGACGAACGCCATGATGCGATCACCGATCTTGGTGGCGATCCAGCCACCGATCACCGCCCCGACGGGGAGGGCGCCCAGGAACCAGACCAGCAGGAAGACCGTTTCGGTCTGCGCCTTGCCGAGCACGCCCTGGCCGAAGAGTTCGACGTTGACCAGCGTGACCATGAGGGCCGCACCCGTGCACAGCGAGGCGCCGAGGGCGGCGAGGAACGGGCGGAACTTCACGCCGGCCGGGTCGATGAGCCGGGTCCTGGCGACCTTCTCCCAGGCGAAGAACGCGATGGCGGCGACGAGCGCGGCGATCAGGACCGGCACACCCCAGCTCGGCAGGATCTTCTTGCCGTCGGGCGCCGGGTTGTACAGCCCGATGACCATGAGGCCGAGCGTCAGGGCCAGCAGGAGGCCGCCGGTGACGTCGACCTTCTCCTTCGGGGTGTCCTTGTCCTTGCCGGGCAGGCTGAAGTGGATCATCACCATCGCGATGATCGCCAGCGGCACGTTGATCCAGAACACGTCGCGCCACGTGCTCAGCGCCGCCACGACCGCAATGCCGTACAGCGGGCCGAGAACGCTGCCGAGTTCCTGCGCCGCGCCGATGCCTCCGAGTACGGCCGCCCGGTTGCGCTCGTGCCACAGGTCGGCGGCCAACGCCAGGGTCACCGGCAGCAGCGCACCGCTGGCGGTGCCCTGAATGGTGCGGCCGATGACCATCGGGATCAGGTCGCTCGACAGCGCCGTCACCACCGAACCGGCTGCGAAGCCGGCCAGGCTGAGCTGGAGCACCAGCTTGCGTCCGAAACGGTCGGAGGCCCGGCCCAGCAACGGCATGGCCGCGATGTAGCCCAGCAGGTACCAGGTGATGATCGGGGTGACGCGCTGAATCTGATTCAGCGTGATCCCGATGTCGCGCATGATGTCGGTGAAGATCGAGACGACGACATAGGTGTCGAGGGCGCCGAGCAGCACGGCCAGCCCGCCGGCGGTGATGGCGATGCGCCTGCTGGAAGCCGTCGGTTCGGCGGTCACGGTCATCCCGGCCATCACGCGGCGGGCTTGGTGACGGTGACCGTCTTGCCCCAGTCGCTGAGCGTCATCTGGACACTGTTGCCGGGACTGGTGTCGAGCTTGGCCTGCAACAGGTCGTGGTCACCGTCTTCCTTGATCCACACCGTGCCGGGGACCGGCCCGGTCGCCGCGATCTGGGGAGCGATGCCGTTGACGGCCGTGGCGGTGACCTTGCCGCTGATCTTCACGCCGTCCACGCCGTTGATGGTTTCCCGCCCCTCGGACTTCCCCTCGGAGAAGTTGGCCAGCAGGTTCGCCAGACCCTTGTCGGGGCTGAGGATCGCCGAGACGTCGTAGATGTCCGCGGCCGGCCCGAAGTTGGTAAAGCTGCCGGGAGTCAGTGCGCCGTACAGGCTTCCGTCCACGACGACGAAGTCGACGTCCTTGAAGGTCTGGCCGAAGGCGACGATGCTCGCCTTCCCCGAGGCGGCGACCGCGGGCGCATTCGTCAGGTCGCCACTGACGGTTTCGATCGGCAGCGCGGGGATCTTCCCGGTGACCGTCAGCTCCAGGTGGACGCTCTTCTGCTGCCTGGTGGTTTGTTCGGAGCTCTTCAGCAGGCTGGCTGCGTCGGGCAGTGGTGCGGCGGACTTGGTCGAGGAGCTGCATCCCGCGACGAGCAGGACTGCAGTCAAGATGGACACGAGGACGGCAATGCGAGGGCGCGTCTGCATGGTTGCATCGTAGTGGGTGCCCTGAAATCGACGTTTGCCGCAAGCACCCGACGAGGGAGGAATCGTGGCTTCGGAGGTGAACTTTCGTCCGGTCCCGGCCGACGTCGGCGACGCTGCCGTGCTGGTCGGGGCGATGGTCGAGGAGATGCGGGCGTTGTACTGGGACGTCGGCGGCGAGGGTTCGGGTGGCCTTGATCTCGATTCACCCGGCATGCCCAAGGCGGGTCCGGCCGAACTCGGTCCGCCCCACGGCACGTTCCTGGTCGGCTACCGCGACGGGGTGGCGCTGTGCGGGGGTGGGCTCAAGCGGCTGCCCGACGGCGCCTGTGAGATCAAGCGGATGTACGTGGTGCCCGAGGCCCGTGGCCAGGGGTTGGCGCGAGAGCTCCTGCACGCGTTGGAGAACGCGGCACGCGGTCTCGGATACGCCGTGGCACGCCTGGACACCGGGCCGCGCCAGCGCCACGCGCAGCTGTTCTACGCGAGGGAGGGTTACGTCGAGACGGGCAACTTCAACGGCAATCCGGTGGCGACGTACTTCGGGGAGAAGCGGCTGTAGACGTGACCTCGGGAACGGCCACGACGGACCGGGGATAGCCTGTCGAGCATGTTCACTGGCATCGTCGAGGAGTTGGGCGAGGTCGTCGGCAAAGAAGAATTGGCCGACGCCGCCCGGTTCGTCATCCGTGGCCCGATCGTCACGACGGACGCCGGTCACGGCGACTCGATCGCGGTGAACGGGGTGTGCCTCACCGTCGTGGAGCTGCGACCCGACGGCGTGTTCACCGCCGACGTGATGGCCGAGACACTCGACCGGTCAAGCCTTCACGGGCTCGACGTCGGCAGCCAGGTCAACCTGGAGCGCGCTGCGGCCCTCAACGGCCGACTGGGCGGGCACATCGTCCAGGGTCACGTGGACGGCACCGGGCACGTCACGGCCCGCACGCCGTCCGAGCACTGGGACGTGGTGCGCATCGCGTTACCCCGCAACTTGTCCCGCTACGTCGTGGAGAAGGGCTCCATCACGGTGGACGGGATCTCGCTGACGGTGTCGGGGTTGGGGGAGGACTGGTTCGAGGTGTCCCTGATCCCGACCACGCTGCAGCTCACCACGCTCGGTCGCGCCGCGGTGGGGACGCCGGTCAATCTCGAGGTCGACGTGATCGCGAAGTACGTTGAGCGGCTGCTCGATCACGGCAGCCCCTAGACGCGTCACGCCCAGACGTCAGGTGGCGATCGCCTCGAGTTCCTGACCCGGCCGGATGTCTGGAAGCAGCAAGGTGCTCAGTCCCTGGGCGAACCCGATCACGACACCGACCACCAGCCAGGTCACGGTGCCGCTGGTCGTGCTGATCAGGACCGTCCACAGCAGGCTGCCGATCATCAGGCCGCCGACGAACATCGAGCTCATCCACCCGACGGCGGTACCACGCACCCGGGTCGGGAAGCTCTCGGCCTGGTAGGAGTACCCCGCGCCGGACCAGGTGCCGTTGGTGGCCTGGAATGCCAGGAAGTAGATGATCGCCACCGCGACCTGGTTGGTGGTCAGCAGAAGCGCCAGGTTGAGCGGACCGACCAGCATGCCGGTCACCACCAGGACGTTGCGGCGGCCGTAGCGCTCCCCGAGCAGCCCGCCGAGCAGGTAGAACAAGTACCCGATGCCGCCCGACACCAGCAATAGGGTCGCGACGCCACCGGCGGACCAGCCCTTCTCCTTGGTCAGCCAGACGGTGATGTACGTGTTCACGGCCACGAATGCCGTGGCGTAGAGCAACCACACGATGGTGAGCCGGACCAGCGCGTTGCGCACCGGCCCCGGGGTGCCGAACAACCCGCGAATGGAGCCCTTCTCGAGGTCCTCCACGTCGATGGGGCGTTCCTCACGCAGCTGGCGCACCCGCTCGGTGTCCCCGGCATCGGTAGCCGCCCGCACCGCCTTCATGTGCAGGAAGCGATCCGATTCACGGATCTTCCAGCGGCCGACCGCCACCACGGCAAGCGGGACCACGCCCCAGAGGAACACGAAGCGCCACCCGTGTGAGGCGGTCAGCAGGTAGACGCCGGAGGCGAGGAACACGCCCAGCGGATAGCCGCCCTGCACGACGGAATAGAGCAGGCCGCGCCTGCGGGCCGGGATCTGTTCGTTCACCAGGGTGATCGACACGGCCAGCTCCGCCTGCGCGAAGCCGGAGGCGAGCGCGCGAACCAGCGCCAACTGCCAGTAGCTGTGCACGAACACCGTCAGGCCGGTGAAGACGGCGGCCATGGTGAGGCAGAACATCCACATCCACTTGCGGCCGCGCTGGTCCATGCCGTAGCCGATGAACAGCGCGATCACGAACTCGGCGGCGAACACGATGAAACCCAGCAGGCCCACCGCCCCGTCGGACAGCGCCAGATCCTTCTGGATGTCGGGCAGCGTCAGGACGAGCAGGTTGGTGTCGTAGCTCGCCAGCGCCCAACCTGCGACCGCCACGATGATCAGGTAGGTGACGTAGCGCCGGTCGGTGGACTGCGCGGTCGGGGCCGGGCTCAACGGTTCATTCGGCATCGGTGTGCCCTTCGGCTCGTCGGACTACTCGGGGAGCCACGCGAACGCCCGGCCCGGCGCGCCGGTGCCGCGCGCCAGACGCAGCGGAGCGAAGCAGAAGTACGCCCCGCGGGGCGGCAGCTGGTCCAGGCCACTGAGAGCTTCGACGAACGTCACGCCCGCGCCGAGCCCGGTACGGTGCACGGGCGCTCCGTCGTGGGTCGAGCCCATGCTGGGACTGTCCGTGCCGACGCAGCGGACACCGCGGTCGATGAGCAGTTGCATCACCGGCGGTTCCGGCGCGGGCCAACCGTCGGCGGACCGCAGGACGATCGGGTCGAAGCAGTAGGCCGACCCCGCGTCGCCCTCCAGGTAGTGGCGGTCCCACCCGCTGCGGAACAGCACCACGTCGGCGGCGCTGAGCCGACCGTGCCGGCGTTCGAAGTCCTCGACCAGCGACGGCGGGATGATGGGGCTGGTGCCGGGTGCTCCGCCGGGCAGGTCCGGGGGCACGTCGACGACGGCGGCCGGACCCATCATCTGTTCCAACGGAAGCTGTTCGGCGGTCACCGAGCCGATCTCCGCGGCCCCCTCCAGTCCGGTCGCGGGTTCGGGGAAGAAGTGCGCGGGCGCGTCCACGTGTGTCCCGGTGTGCTCGTCGACGAGCAGCCACCGGGTCTGGTAGGCGCCGCTGCGGTTGATCACCCGTCGCGCCGCGTCGCCGCGGTCGTCGAAGTAGCTGAACGTCTTCTGCTGGAACGGCATGTGCGTCGACCACCAGCAGGGCAACTCTTCGGCCAGCAGAAGGCTCAGGTCGACGACCCGGCCCGCCGGCACGGCCCTGGGAGTGCGCACCGGACCGGTCTCGGTCGTGGGTACCAATCGCTCGTGGTTGCCCATCGGGTGCTCCCTGGTGTTGGGTGACCGCGGTCACATGCGGTGGATGTCTACCCAGGGAACGGTTCCCACAATCAACGTGTCCGCCGGCCGGGCCGAGGTAGACCCTCGCGCCCGGACCGCGAGCCGACGCACGTCGACCGGCGGCGGGCAATAACCGTCGCCGTTCGGTGGTTCATACTGAAGTCGGTTGACATGGTCCTAGGCGACCTGGGCGCGGAAAGCCGAGCCCGGCGCGGGTACGCGCCGAGGATCGCCTAGCTGAAGAGGTGGCAGGGATGACGAGGCTGGATTCCGTTGATCGGGCGATAGCCGACATCGCGGCGGGCAAGGCCGTCGTCGTCATCGACGACGAGGACCGCGAGAACGAGGGCGACCTCATCTTCGCCGCCGAGAAGGCGACCCCCGAGCTGGTCGCGTTCATGGTGCGTTACACCTCTGGCTACCTGTGCGTACCGCTCGCCGGAGACGTCTGCGATCGCCTCGGTCTGCTGCCGATGTACGCGGTGAACCAGGACAAGCACGGCACTGCCTACACCGTCACCGTCGACGCCAAGAACGGCGTGGGGACCGGGATCTCGGCGTCCGACCGCGCGACGACGATGCGCATGCTCGCCGACCCTGCCGCGGCCGCCGAGGACTTCACCAGACCGGGCCACGTCGTTCCGCTGCGCGCCAAGGAGGGCGGCGTGCTGCGTCGGCCCGGGCACACCGAGGCAGCGGTGGACCTCGCCATGCTGGCCGGACTGCAGCCCGCCGGCGCCATCTGCGAGATCGTCAGCCAGAAGGACGAGGGCGAAATGGCGCAGACCGACGAGCTACGCGTCTTCGCCGACGACCACGATCTGGCCCTGATTTCGATCGCCGACCTCATCGAGTGGCGCCGCAAGCACGAAAAGCACATCGAGCGCATCGCCGAGGCCCGCATCCCGACCCGTCACGGCGAGTTCCGGGCCGTGGGCTACACCAGCATCTACGACGACGTCGAACACGTCGCACTGGTCCGCGGCGACGTCGCCGGTCCCGAGGGCGACGGTCACGACGTCCTGGTCCGCGTGCACTCCGAATGCCTCACCGGTGACGTGTTCGGCTCCCGGCGGTGTGACTGCGGCCCACAACTGGACGCGGCAATGGAGATGATCGCCGAGGAGGGACGCGGGGTCGTGCTGTACATGCGTGGCCACGAGGGTCGTGGCATCGGTCTGCTGCACAAGCTGCAGGCCTACCAACTGCAGGACGCCGGTGACGACACGGTCGACGCCAACCTGAAGTTGGGCTTGCCCGCCGACGCTCGCGACTACGGCATCGGCGCGCAGATCCTCGTCGACCTCGGCATCCGTTCCATGCGACTGCTCACCAACAATCCCGCCAAACGGGTCGGTCTCGACGGTTACGGCCTGCACATCATCGAGCGGGTGGCGCTGCCCGTCCGCGCCAACGCCGAGAACATCCGCTACCTGATGACCAAGCGGGACCGGATGGGGCACGACCTGAGCGGCCTCGACGACTACGACGAGGACGCCTACCTCCTCGGGGACCGATTGCCCACGACCGCCACCGATGCAGGAGGGACGGTCCAGTGAGTGGTGGCGCCGGTGTCCCTGACATGCCCGCCGTCGACGCCTCCGGGCTGAGGCTCGCCATCGTGGCCAGCACGTGGCACACCACGATCTGCGACGCCCTGCTCGACGGGGCCCGGAGGGCGGCGTCGGCATCGGGGGTGACCGCGCCGGACGTCGTCCGTGTCCTCGGGGCGATCGAGATACCGGTAGTGGCACAACAATTGGCCAAGTCTCACGACGCCGTCGTGGCCCTCGGCGTCGTGATCCGCGGTCAGACACCGCATTTCGACTATGTGTGCGACGCCGTCACGCAAGGTCTGACGCGGGTGTCGCTGGACGAGGGAACGCCGGTCGCCAACGGGGTGCTGACCACCAACGACGAACAGCAGGCCGTCGACCGTGCCGGGCTGCCGGGATCCGCGGAGGACAAGGGTGCTCAGGCAGCCGCCGCCGCGCTGTCGACGGCGCTGACCCTGCGCGCCCTGCGCAACAGCCCGTGACCCCATCGAGCGACGGCTCCGCCGCCGTGCGGGCATATGACCTCGACGTCCGTCCCCACCTCACGCCGTACTTCGCCTACGGCGCCGCCTTCCTGATCGTCGCCGCCCACGTCACCGTCGGCTTCCTGCTCAAGATCCGCGCGTCGGGCGTCTTCTTCCAGACCGCCGACCAGATCGCCATCGGGTTGCTCGGCGTCATCGTCGGAGGCCTGGTGCTGCTGTTCGCCCGACCGCGGCTGAAGGTCGGGCCCGAGGGTCTCCTGCGTGCGAAACATGTTCGGCTATCGACTGATAGCGTGGCCAGACGTCGTCGGCGTGTCATTCCCGGTGGGAGCCAGGTGGGCGCGCGTCGACCTGCCCGACGACGAATACCTGCCGCTGATGGCGATTCAGTCCGTCGACAAGGAGCGTGCGGTCGAGGCGATGGAGGCGCTGCGCACGCTCGTCGAGCGCTACCGGCCCGACCTCAACCGACGCTCAGCGACATCGTGACCTCGTCCGCATTGCTCGAGGCCTGGGTGACCCCGAATCCCAGCTGCTCGTACACTTCACGGGCCGCGGCGTTGGTCGTGGCGACGCGTAGCGTGACGCATCGCGCGTCCTGACTTCGCGCCCACTCCACGGCGCTCGACACCAGGGCCCGACCGAGTCCCTTGCCGCGCATCCCGGGTTCGAGCCACAGCGAGTACAGGTACACCGATTCGGGCGTTTGGCGTTGCGCGCCGATCAGTCCGACGAGGTGGTCGTCCACGCGCACCGCGAACTGGGCGTGCGCGCGCAGGCGTCGTCGCCACTGCGCCGCGGTGAAGGCCGACTCCTGGCGATACTGCGGGTCGCCTGGCCCTAGCGTGTCGATGAGCGCACGCAGGCGAAGGGTCGCGAACGCGCGCCAGTCCGACTCGGCGAGTCGGGTGACCGGTGGGGCACTCATGCGGCGTCGCATGGCTCCTTCGTACGGGTGCGCTAGAATCTGCTCACAGTGACCGATGTTCGCATGTCGACGACCGCTCTGGGAATCGATGCTCCGCAAGTCTGCGCCACCGAATTCGTCACGCATCCGGGGACCCTGCCGACCGTCACGATTCCCCTGGTGGCCGGCTCCCCGGCCGACGTCGACGTCGTGTGGCGGCACCTGCGGGAGCCTGCGGAGTTCTTCGGCTGTGCCATGCCCGACGCCGACGGAGCTGGGGGCGGCGCTTTCCGCGTTCTCGGCGACGGCCTTCGGGAACGGGCAGCGGGCCCTGATCGCGGCCACCGTCACCATCGCCCAGTCCGACGGCAAGCCCCTTGTTCTGGTCACGGGGGTGGCATCGCCGCCGCTGGCGTCGGCGGGCGTGCGCATCGCGGGCGACGACTCGACACCGCCCGCGCACCGCTCCTCGGACCCGTGGTGGCGCAGGATGGCCGCCAGGACGACCAGCCGGGGCGAGCTCGACCAGCGGGAACGGTGGTTCCACGGCCGCGGGTACGCCGACGGGCTGTCCGACGGCGTACCGATCCTCGGCGCCATGGTGTTCGAGGCGGCCGGCTCGGTCGTCGGCGTCGAGAATCCGGAGCCGACGTCGATCCTGGACCAACTGACGCGGTGCGGCGTCATTGCGGACGTCGAACGGGTGCCGGGATGCCCGTCACACGCCGAGCGCGTCTGGTGGCTGTCGCCGCGTTACCAGACGCATCCCGTCGCCGAGGTCGACGGCACCCGCTACCCGTGGGACGCCGACGCGCTACCGTCGTTCGCGAGGTGGTCATGAGCACGTTCGACGCGGCGGCGTACCGGTCGATGACGATCGACGGCTACGCCATGGCCGACGGCGTCTTCAGCGCGCGCTACACGCTGCGCGGCGAGGGGTGTGACGACGTCGCGTTCGTCGAAGTGGTGAACTTCGGCGCGGCGATCGGCGAGCGACGCCCGGACGATCGGCTGCTGCGGCTGCTCGCGCTCACCTGCTCGCCGAGCTATTACAAGGCCGCCGCACCGTCGACGATCGACATCGCCTTCCGCACCGGCGAATTCGAGCGCGACTATCTGCGCGCACTCATTGCGGGCGGCCTCGGGGAGTTCGCCTACCGCAACTCGCTGCCGGCGGCGTTGACACCGGAGATCACGGGCCCGGAGGGGGCGCCCCACGACGTCGGCGACGATCCGTGGGACCCGGATGCCGACCCACTGGTGCCGGTCGGCGGCGGCAAGGACTCCGTCGTGACCATCGAGGCCCTCAAGCGCCACGGGTTCACGCCGACGCTGTTCAGCGTCAACCGGTTCGACCCCATCGACCGGTGCATCGACATCAGCGGACTCGACAGCGTGCGGGTCACGCGCAGCATCGACCGCAGACTCATCGAGATCAACGCCGAGGGCGCACACAACGGCCACGTGCCCGTCACGGCGATCAACAGCGTGATCGGGCTGATCGTCGCCGACGCCGACGGGTTCGGACCCGTGGTGCTGTCCAACGAACGGTCCTCCAACGTCGGCAACGTCACCTGGATGGGCCGGGACGTCAATCATCAATGGTCCAAGAGCATCTCGTACGAGTCGCTGTTGCGTGACACGTTGCGGCAGTACGGGATGAACCCCGACCGGTACTTCTCCCTGCTGCGACCGCTCTCGGAATCCGAGATCGCCGACCGGTTCCGCGCCAGCCCCCAGTACTTCCGCGGCTTCATCAGCTGCAACCGGCCGTTCGCGATCGATGCGGGCCGCCGGGGCGCCACCTGGTGCGGTCACTGCCCGAAGTGTCTGTTCGTCTTCGGTCTGATGGCGCCCCGCTTGGGGCGTGCGGAGGTCGAGGCCATCTTCGGGCACAACCTGTTCGCCGACCCGGGCAATCGTCCCGGCTTCGAGGACATCGTCGGGCTCGGCGTGCACAAACCGTTCGAATGCGTCGGCGAATACTACGAAGCCGCCGAATCCCTGGTGTCCGTCCTCGATGACGACGAGTGGCGCGGGGTGTCGCTCGTCGAGGAATTCCGGGGCCGACGCGACGAACTCGAGAAGGTCGCCGCGTCGGACGAATCGGGGCCCGACGGGGCGGCGGCCGTGCACTACGTCCCGGCCCGCTATGCCGCGGCTCTGGAGTGAGCCGTCGATGACTGGGGGCATGAACCCCTCCCGGCCGGATCTCACCGGATTGACCGTGGGCATCTGGGGGTTCGGGCGTGAGGGCGTCTCGATTGCCAAGACCGCGGCGGCGGCGGGGGCGGCGCGCATCGAGGCGGTCGACGACGTGGGCCGCATGCCGCTGCAGGAGCCCGCCCCCGGCGCCGACTGGGCGGCCAATCTCACCGTGTTCCGCGGTGCCGAGCATCGTGCCCGCCTCCTCGGTTGTGACGTCGTCTTCATCAGCCCAGGCGTGCCATGGCGCCAACCGGCCTTCGCCGAGCTCCGGCGGTCGGGAATCAGGATCTCCAGCGCCGCGGACTGGTTCATGTCAACCCACGGCGCGTCGACGGTCGGCGTGACCGGCACCAAGGGCAAGAGCACCACCGCGTCGTTCCTGGGCCACCTGCTCACCCAGATCGGCGTGGACGCCGTCGTCGCAGGCAACATCGGCACCCCGCTGTCCGATCTCGCCCCGACCGGCGACGTGGTGGTCGTCGCCGAACTGTCGAGCCAACAGGCGGCGCTGCTGACCACCTCGCCGGCGATCGCCGTCGTCACCAACCTGTACGAGGACCACTTGGACTGGCATGGCGACACGCGGTCCTACTACCTCGCCAAGGCCCACGTCTTCGGCCCCGGCTGCCGCACGCTGGTGACGACGCCCGAGGTGGTCGCCACCCTGGACCGGTTCGACATCCCGGTGCACCCGGCGTTGCGCGTGCTCGGTCCCGGCGACCCGCGGCCCACCGGCGAGCGATCGGTGATGACCTATCCGCACAACGTGGTGAACGGCGCATTGGCCGCCGTGGCAGCCGGTGAGGTGATCGGCAGGCCGGTGACGCCGGCCGAACTCGACGTCGCCGTCCGCACGTTCGGGGGACTGGCACACCGGTTGCAGACCGTGCGGACCACGGGACGCATCCGGTGGATCGACGACACGCTGGCGACGACGGGGGAGAGCGTGCTGGCCGCGTTGCGGGCGATGGACCCCGACGAGCACATCGCGCTGATCGTCGGCGGGATGGACCGCACAGCTCGACTACGACCCGCTCGACGCCTACCTGCTCAGCGGCGCCCGCCGGGTGTCGCTGATCCAGTCGCCGACCAACGGCGCGGTGATCGGGCGGAGGTTCGCCGATCAGGAGCCCTCGCGGACCTACCGGGTCGACAGCCTGGAGGCCGCGGTGCGCACGGCGGCATCCCTGCCCGACGTCGACGTGGTGCTCCTGTCCCCGGGTGCGGCCAGCTATGACCTGTTCGTCAACTACGAGGCGAAGGCAGCCGCATACTGCGAGTTCATCGACGCGGTGGCGTGATCGAACCCGTGTCCGCACGTCCGGCTGCGCTCGGCAGTCCGGTCGCGAACTAACCTGGAACCCGTGCCCGATCCAGCGACCTACCGGCCCGCGCCGGGCTCGATACCCCTCGAGCCGGGCGTCTACCGGTTCCGGGATCCGCACGGACGGGTGATCTACGTCGGCAAGGCGAAGAGCCTGCGGAGCCGGCTCAACTCGTACTTCGCCGATCTGGCCGGACTCGCGCCGCGCACCAGGCAGATGGTGATGACGGCGGGCAGCGTCGAATGGACGGTCGTCGGCACCGAGGTCGAAGCGCTGCAGCTGGAGTACAACTGGATCAAGGAGTTCGACCCGCGGTTCAACATCCGCTACCGCGACGACAAGTCGTATCCGGTGCTTGCGGTGACACTGAACGAGGAATACCCGCGCCTGTTCGTGTACCGGGGTCCGCGTCGCAAGGGCGTGCGCTACTTCGGGCCCTACTCCCACGCCTGGGCGATCCGCGAAACCCTCGACCTGCTCACCCGGGTGTTTCCGGCGCGCACGTGTTCGGCAGGAGTCTTCAAGCGGCACAACCAGATTGGCCGACCCTGTCTGCTCGGCTACATCGACAAGTGCTCGGCGCCGTGCATCGGCAGGGTCAGCGCCGAGCAGCACCGGAGGATCGTCGAGGATTTCTGCGACTTCCTGGCCGGCAAGACCGACCGGCTGGCCCGCGACATGGAACAGCAGATGAACGCGGCCGCCGCAGGAGCTCGACTTCGAGCGCGCCGCCCGGTTGCGGGACAACATCTCCGCGCTCAAGCGAGCGTTGGAGAAGCAGACGGTGGTCTTCGGAGACGGCACGGACGCCGACGTGGTCGCGTTCGCCGACGACGAACTCGAGGCCGCGGTGCAGGTGTTCCACGTGCGCGGGGGACGGGTGCGCGGTCAGCGCGGCTGGATCGTCGAGAAGTCCGGTGAGCCGGGCAAATCCGGACGCGAGCATCTCGTCGAACAGTTCCTCACCCAGTTCTACGGCGATCAGGCGGAGTTGGGCGGTGCCGCCGACGATGCGACGAATCTGGTGCCGCGCCAAGTCCTGGTTCCGGTGCTGCCCGACAACGCCGACGAACTCGCGTCGTGGCTGACCGGACTGCGTGGGTCCAACGTCGCGCTGCGCGTGCCGCACCGCGGTGACAAGCGCGCGCTGGCCGAGACGGTGCACCGCAACGCACAGGAGGCCCTGGCGCAACACAAGCTCAAGCGGGCCGGTGACTTCAATGCCAGATCCGAAGCGCTGCAGAACATTCAGGACTTCCTCGGGCTGAGGGACGCACCGCTGCGCATCGAGTGCATCGACATCAGCCACGTGCAGGGCACCGACGTCGTCGCCTCGCTGGTGGTCTTCGAAGACGGGCTGCCCCGCAAGTCGGACTACCGGCACTACGCCATCCGGGACGCCGCCGGGGAAGGGCGCTCCGACGACGTCGCCTCCATCGCGGAGGTGACGCGCCGACGCTTCGCCCGGCACGTGGCCGACTCCCAACCGCCCATGGTCGAGGACGGCAAGAGGCGGAGGTTCGCGTACCCACCGAACCTCTTCGTCGTCGACGGCGGCGCGCCACAGGTCAACGCCGCCGCCGCCGTGCTCGACGAACTCGGCGTCACCGACGTCGCCGTGGTCGGACTCGCCAAGCGGCTCGAAGAGGTGTGGGTGCCGTCGGAACCGGACCCGGTGATCATGCCGCGCAACAGCGACGGGCTGTACCTGCTCCAGCGGGTGCGCGACGAGGCGCACCGCTTCGCCATCAGCTATCACCGCAGCAAGCGGTCCAAGCGGATGACGGCGTCGGCGCTAGACTCCGTGCGGGGGCTGGGGGAGCACCGGCGCAAGGCACTGGTCACGCACTTCGGCTCGGTGGCGCGGTTGAAGGACGCCAGCGTCGAGGAGATCACCGCCGTACCGGGAATCGGAGTGGCCACGGCGAACGCCGTCCTCGAGGCACTCGGGGTGCCTACGATCAGGGACGAGGTTTCACCGATGACGGGCCAGGGGATGACGCACAGCGAGCAGCCGGAGACGGATCCCTCGTGATCACCCGGGAACGAGCGGGAGTCGGGGCATGACCGAGGAGCTGCAGGACGGCCGTGCCGACGACCCATCGGCGGCCGGCATCGACGTGGTCCTGGTCACCGGCCTGTCGGGAGCCGGCCGCGGCACCGCGGCGAAGGTTCTCGAGGACCTCGGCTGGTACGTCGCCGACAATCTGCCCCCGGAGCTGATCGCCCGCATGGTCGAGTTGGGTCTGGCGGCGGGGTCGCGCATCACCCAACTCGCCGTGGTCATGGACGTCCGCTCGCGCGGATTCACCGGCGACCTGGAATGGGTCCGTCACGACTTGGCCACACGCAACATCACCCCGCGGGTGCTCTTCCTCGAGGCGTCCGACGACATCCTGGTCCGGCGTTACGAGCAGAACCGCCGCAGCCATCCAATGCAGGGTAATCAGACTCTGGCCGAGGGCATTTCGGCCGAGCGTCGTCTGCTGGCGCCCATCCGTGCCGCGGCCGACCTGGTGATCGACACGTCGTCATTGCCGGTGCCCGCGTTGCGCGAGGCCATCGAGCGCGCGTTCGCCGCCGAGACCGTTGCGTACACGAACGTCACGGTGGAGTCGTTCGGCTACAAGTACGGCCTCCCGATGGACGCCGACACCGTGATGGACGTCCGATTCCTGCCCAACCCGCACTGGGTCGACGACCTGCGGCCACACACCGGACAGCACCCGGCGGTCCGCGACTACGTCCTCGGCCAACCGGGCGCGGTGGACTTCATCGATACCTACCATCGTCTGCTGGACGTCGTCATCGACGGATACCGCAGGGAGGGAAAGCGCTACATGACCGTCGCCATCGGCTGCACGGGCGGCAAGCACCGCAGCGTCGCGATCGCCGAAGCGCTGGCCGACCGGTTGCACCGGGACGACGACCTGACGGTGCGCGTGCTGCACCGGGATCTGGGCCGCGAATGAGTTCACGGATCGTTGCGCTCGGAGGCGGCCACGGGCTGTATGCGACGCTGTCGGCGGCGCGCCGGCTGACTCCCCACGTGACCGCGGTGGTCACCGTCGCCGACGACGGTGGATCCTCGGGCCGGCTGCGCAGCGAACTCGACGTGGTGCCACCCGGTGACCTGCGAATGGCATTGGCGGCGTTGGCATCGGACACCCCGCACGGGCATCTGTGGGCCACCATCATGCAGCACAGGTTCGGTGGCAACGGCGCCCTCGCGGGTCACCCGATCGGCAACCTGCTGCTCGCCGGGCTCAACGAAGTCCTCGCCGACCCGGTGGCGGCCCTCGACGAGCTCGGCCGCATCCTCGACCTCAAGGGCCGGGTGCTGCCCATGTGCCCGATCGCGCTGGAGATCGAGGCGGACGTCTCGGGGCTCGAGACCGATCCCCGCATGAGCCGGGTGATACGGGGACAGGTCGCGGTCGCCACCACGGTCGGCAAGGTGCGCCGGGTGCGCCTTCATCCCGGCAACCCGCCCGCGACGCGGCAGGCCGTCGACGCGATCATGGCTGCCGACCTCGTCGTGCTCGGTCCCGGGTCCTGGTTCACCAGCGTCATCCCCCACGTGCTGGTGCCACAGTTGGTGGCTGCCCTGCAGGCGACCGAGGCGCGTCGCGCGCTGGTGCTGAACCTGGTGGCCGAACCCGGTGAGACTGCCGGGTTCTCGGCTGAACGGCACATCCACGTCCTGGCGCAGCACGCGCCGGGCTTCACCGTGCACGACATCGTCGTCGACGCGGCGCGGGTGCCCGGGGAGCGGGAACGCGATCAGCTGCGGCGCACCGCGGCCGGGCTCGACGCTCGTGTCGAGTTTGCTGACGTGTCGAGACCTGGTACACCATTACATGACCCGGCGAGGTTGGCTGCGGCGCTTGAGCGGGTGCGGCTGCGCGGCAGGGCACCCGTGACGCCGACGGTTCCGAGTCCCGCCGCGCGGCCGATCGACGAGAGGTGACGATTTCGTGGCGATGACAGCCGAGGTCAAGGACGAGCTCAGCCGACTCGTGATCAACTCGGTCAGCGCGCGTCGCGCAGAGGTTGCCGCCCTGCTGCGCTTCGCCGGCGGTCTGCACATCGTCGCCGGACGGGTCGTGGTCGAGGCGGAGGTCGACCTCGGCGTGATCGCGCGGCGGCTGCGCAAGGACATTCACGATCTGTACGGCTACAACGCGGTGGTGCACGTGCTGACCGCCAGCGGCATCCGCAAGGGCACGCGCTACGTGGTGCGGGTGGCTCAGGACGGCGAGGCGCTGGCGCGCCAGACCGGCCTCCTCGATCTGCGGGGACGACCCGTGCGCGGTTTGCCCGCGCAGGTGGTGGGCGGAAGCGTCGGCGACGCGGAAGCGGCCTGGCGCGGTGCGTTCCTGGCGCACGGCTCGCTGACCGAGCCGGGACGGTCGTCGTCCCTCGAGATCAGTTGCCCCGGACCGGAGGCCGCCCTGGCGCTGGTCGGCGCGGCCCGCAGGCTCGGCGTCAGCGCGAAGGCACGCGAGGTCCGGGGCAGTGACCGGGTCGTGGTGCGCGACGGCGAGGCCATCGGTGCCCTGTTGACCAGGATGGGTGCCCAGGACACCCGGCTGACGTGGGAGGAGCGCCGGCTGCGGCGCGAGGTGCGGGCGACCGCGAACCGCCTGGCGAACTTCGACGACGCCAACCTGCGCCGGTCGGCGCGCGCGGCGGTGGCTGCCGCGGCACGGGTCGAGCGGGCGCTGAACATCCTGGGGGACTCCGTGCCCGATCACCTGTCGGCCGCGGGTCGACTCCGCGTGGAGCACCGCCAGGCCTCGCTCGAGGAACTGGGACGGCTCGCGGAGCCGCCGATGACGAAAGATGCCGTGGCGGGGCGCATTCGGCGGCTGCTGTCGATGGCCGATCGCAAGGCCAAGCAGGACGGCATTCCCGACACCGAGTCGGCGGTCACCCCCGACCTCCTCGACGACGCGTAGCGGCGCCGTTACCGTGACCCCATGGACCTGCTGCGGGTGGGCATGGCCTTCCCCGATCCGCCCTTCAACGGGATGGCAGACGGCGGCGGCCTCGACATCGACCTCGTCGAGGCGGTCGGCGCCCACCTCGGGGTCCGCGTCGAGCTCGCCGCGTACCACGGTGCCGACTTCAACGGCATCTTCGACGAACTCGCGCGCGGCGGCTATGACTGCGTGATCGCGGGCACCACCGTCACACCGGAGCGTCGGCGCAAGGCGGCGTTCGCGCCGCCCTACCTGATCTCGGGACAGTCGCTGGCCGTCGACACCGCGCGCTTCCCGGCGGTGAGGTCCGTCGACGATCTCGCCGACCTGACGATCGGCGTCCAACGGGGCAACACCAGCCAGCCGATCGCCGACCGCCTCGTCGCGCACGGCAAGGCCAAGGCGGTCCGGGTCTACGACTACGGGAACATCCGCACGGCGCTGTCGGACCTCGCCTCCGGCGGCTGCGACGCCTTCATGAAGCTGGCGCCCGTACTGACCGAGCTCGTCAGGCCCCTACCGGACGTCGAGGTGGTGCAACGCGGCATCTCGCGCGAGGAGATCGCGATTGCCGTCGCCCTCGGCGACGACGCAGGCCTGGCGCGGATCACCGCGGCGCAGTCGGAGCTGGAGGCCGACGGCACGCTGCAGGGGCTACGGCGCCGGTGGCTGGGCAACCCGTACCGGGACCAGGGGCTCGCCGCGCACTGACCGCGCCGACCCGGGCCGCCCTACTCGTCGGGGGCAGGGCGCAACATCAGCGTCGCCGCCACACTGATCGCTGCGATCACCACTAGATACGTGCACGCCAGCCACGGCGCCCCGTGGCCGACCGCGATCAGCGCCGTCAGGATCAACGGCGTCAGCCCGGACGCGTACACCCCCGAGAGCTGGTACACCGTCGACAAGCCGGTGTAGCGCACGCGGGCGGGGAAGAGCGACGCGTACAGCGTGCCCTGCGCACCGTAGAACCAGGCGTGGACGACGCCGAACACCAGGAGCAGGGCGATGGCGTAACCGGCGATGCCCAGCGCGTCGAACATGGCGAACGCCGGGAACACCGCGAGGCCGAACGCGGCGATGCCCGAGGCGTACACCCTGCGCCCGCCGAAGCGGTCGGTCAGCAAACCCGAGACGGGAAGGAGGACGGCCATCAGCAGCGCCGCCGCCGTAACCGCAACCAGCACCGGCACTCTCGCCAGATGAAGTGCACCCGTGGCATAGGAGATCGCGAACACGCCCCAGGTGTTGAACGCGGCGCCCTCGCCCCAGCGCGACAGCATGCCCAGCACCGTCGGCCGCAGCAAGGGGCGGCGGAAGATCTCGCGCAGCGGCACCGACGAACGCTGGCCGGCGTCGCGGAGCTTTTCGAACACCGGCGTCTCGGCGGCCCGCAGACGCACGACGATGCCGAACAACACCAGCACGACGCTGATCAGGAAGGCCACCCGCCAGCCCCGCGACTCGAAGGCATCCTCTCCCATCGCGACCTGGAGCAGCGCGAAGACGCCGGTGCCGAGCGCCAGGCCGAACGCCAAGCCCACCTGGGGCACGCTGCCGAACAGTCCGCGCCGGGCCGGTGGGCCGTGCTCGACCGCCAGCAGCACCGCACCCGCCCACTCACCGCCGAGCGCGAAGCCCTGCACGATGCGCAGGACCAACAGCAACACGGGCGCCAGCATGCCGATCTGGGCGGCCGTGGGCAGCCCACCCATGAGGGCGGTGGCGCCGCCCATCAGGAACATGGTGAAGGCCAGCGTCCGTTTGCGACCGATGCGGTCGCCGATGTGGCCGAAGACGAAACCGCCGATCGGGCGGACCAGGAAGCCGACGGCGAAGGTGGCGAACGCCAGCATCGTTCCGACCAGCGAGCTGTGATCGGGAAAGAACGCGTGGTTGAACACGAGGCTGGCCGCGGTCGCGTAGAGGAAGAAGTCGTACCACTCGATCGTCGTGCCGATGAGGCTCGACAGCAGCGCAGTGCGCACCGTGCGCGACGTTCCGCGGGCGGCGACGTCCTCGCGGGGGGTCGAGGAGGGCGTCACGGATGTCACGGTGGGTACGGGCGAGGACATCGTTCACTAGTTACGTCAGCGGTGCGACGTGCGAAAGAATTGGACGCGGCCTGATTCCAACCACCACCGACCGGGGCGCGCGGGCGTTTCCCCCCGCCACTAGGCTGACCACCGAGACTGGGACCGGACAATCGCCGGAACACCTCGAGATCTAAGGAGCACAAACAGTGACGGTTCGGGTAGGCGTCAATGGCTTCGGCCGCATCGGACGCAACTTCTTCAGGGCCCTGGATGCGCAGAAGGCGCTGGGCACCAACACCGACATCGAGATCGTCGCGGTCAACGATCTGACCGACAACGCGACGCTCGCCCACTTGCTGAAGTTCGACTCCATCCTCGGCCGGCTGCCCTACGACGTCAGCCTCGAGGGCGACGACACCATCGTGGTCGGCGACACCAAGATCAAGGCACTCGAAGTCAAGGCCGGACCGGCGGAACTTCCGTGGGGCGACCTCGGCGTGGACGTGGTGGTCGAATCGACCGGCATCTTCACCAACGCCGCCAAGGCCAAGGGGCACCTCGACGCGGGCGCCAAGAAGGTCGTGATCTCCGCACCTGCCACCGACCCCGACATCACCATCGTCATCGGCGTGAACGACGACAAGTACGACGGCAGCCAGAACATCATCTCCAACGCATCGTGCACCACGAACTGCCTCGGGCCGCTGGCCAAGGTGCTCAACGACGAGTTCGGCATCGTCAAGGGCCTGATGACCACCATCCACGCCTACACGCAGGACCAGAATCTGCAGGACGGCCCGCACGGCGACCTGCGCCGCGCGCGCGCCGCCGCGCTGAACATCGTGCCGACCTCGACGGGCGCCGCCAAGGCCATCGGCCTGGTGCTTCCCGAGCTCAAGGGCAAGCTCGACGGCTATGCACTCCGGGTGCCGATCCCCACGGGCTCGTGCACCGATCTCACCGTGGAGCTGGCCAAGTCCGGTTCCGCCGACGAGATCAACGCCGCCTTCAAGGCCGCCGCCGACGGTCCGCTGAAGGGCATCCTGAAGTACTACGACGCGCCGATCGTCTCGAGCGACATCGTCACCGACCCGCACAGCTCGATCTTCGACTCGGGGCTGACCAAGGTCATCGACAACCAGGCCAAGGTCGTCTCCTGGTACGACAACGAATGGGGCTACTCCAACCGCCTCGTCGACCTGGTCGCGCTGGTCGGCAAGTCGCTGTAGAGCCGAAGCCGTGGCCAACTCCTCCCTCGCGTCGCTGAAAGATCTGCTGGCCGAAGGTGTCGAGGGTCGGGGCGTGCTGGTGCGCTCCGACCTGAACGTCCCCCTCGACGACGAAGGCAACATCACCGACCCGGGACGCATCCTGGCGTCGGTGCCGACGCTCAAGGCGTTGTCGGACGCGGGCGCGAAGCTCGTCGTCGCCGCGCACCTCGGACGACCGAAGGGCGGTCCGGATCCCAAGTTCTCGCTCGCCCCGGTGGCGGCCGCGCTGGGTGCCGAACTGGGCAGGCACGTTCAGCTCGCCGGCGACGTGGTGGGCTCCGACGCGCTGGCCCGCGCCGAGGGTCTCACCGACGGCGACGTGTTGATGCTGGAGAACGTCCGCTTCGACCCGCGGGAGACCAGCAAGGACGACGGCGAGCGGCGGGCGCTGGCCATGGCGCTGGCCGAACTCGTCGCCAGTGCCGACGGGTCGCCGGGCGCATTCGTCTCCGACGGTTTCGGCGTGGTGCACCGCAAGCAGGCATCGGTCTACGACGTCGCGACGCTGTTGCCGCACTACGCAGGCACGCTGGTGGCCACCGAGGTGGAGGTGCTCGAGCAGCTGACGAGTTCGACGGAGCGGCCGTACGCCGTGGTACTGGGCGGTTCGAAGGTGTCCGACAAGCTGGCGGTCATCGAGAATCTCGCCACCAAGGCGGACAGCATCGTCATCGGTGGCGGCATGTGCTTCACCTTCCTTGCCGCTCAAGGCCTTTCGGTCGGCACCTCGCTGCTTCAGCCGGAGATGATCGACACCTGCGCCAAGCTGCTGGAGGACTACGGTGACGTCATCCACCTGCCGGTGGACATCGTCGTAGCCGAGGCGTTCGCCGCCGATTCGCCATCGGAAATCGTTGCAGCAGATGGCATTCCGGAAGGCAGAATGGGTCTTGACATCGGACCCGAGTCGGTCAAGCGGTTCACCGCGCTGCTGTCCAACGCGAAGACGGTGTTCTGGAACGGCCCGATGGGCGTCTTCGAATTCCCGGCGTTCGCCGCGGGCACCAAGGGCGTTGCCGAGGCCGTGATCGGCGCGACGTCCAAGGGCGCCTTCAGCGTCGTCGGCGGCGGTGACTCCGCGGCCGCGGTCCGCCAACTCGGCCTGCCCGAGGAGGGTTTCTCGCACATTTCGACCGGCGGCGGGGCGTCGCTGGAATACCTTGAGGGCAAGACGCTGCCCGGCATAGACGTTCTCGGCGAGTCCTGAGCACCAAAGGAGCCTTCGTGTCCCGAAAGCCGCTGATCGCCGGCAACTGGAAGATGAACCTCAACCACTTCGAGGCCATCGCCCTGGTGCAGAAGATCGCCTTCTCGTTGCCGGAGAAGTACTTCGCTCACGTGGACGTGACCGTCATCCCACCGTTCACCGACCTGCGCAGCGTGCAGACGCTCGTCGACGGCGACAAGCTGAAACTGACCTACGGCGCGCAGGACGTGTCCAGGCACGACTCCGGCGCGTACACCGGCGAGGTCAGCGGGATGTTCCTGGCCAAGCTCGGCTGCACGTTCGCCATCGTGGGCCACTCCGAACGACGGACCTACCACGACGAGGACGACGCGGTCGTCGCCGCCAAGGCGGCCGCCGCGCTCAAGCACGGGCTCACGCCGATCGTCTGCATCGGTGAAGGCCTCGAGGTCCGCGAGGCGGGCAACCACATCCCGCACTGCGTCGACCAGTTGACGGGCTCGCTGGCCGGGTTGTCGGGGGAGCAGATCGGCGCCTGCGTCATCGCCTACGAGCCGGTGTGGGCAATCGGCACCGGGCGGGTGGCCAGCGCCGCGGACGCCCAGGAGGTCTGCGCCGTCATCCGCGCGGAACTCGGTGAACTGGCGTCACCGGGCGTCGCCGACGCCGTGCGCGTGCTCTACGGAGGCTCGGTGAACGCCAAGAACGTGGGGGAGATCGTCGGACAGGCCGACGTCGACGGTGCCCTCGTCGGTGGCGCCTCCCTCGACGCCGAGCAGTTCGCCATCCTGTCGGCGATCGCCGCTGGTGGACCCCTTCCTTGACCCCTTTCCCCGGTCCCTCCACCAACACCTTCCCGGACCCCGAAGCCGTGATTCAGCGCGTCGACCGGTATCGTGGCGCCCATGGTTTTCGCCCTGCAGATCACCCTCGTCGTCACCAGCGTTCTGGTGATCCTGCTGGTGCTGCTGCATCGGGCCAAGGGTGGCGGCCTGTCGACGCTGTTCGGCGGCGGTGTGCAGTCCAGCCTGTCCGGATCCACGGTCGTCGAGAAGAACCTCGACCGCCTGACCTACTTCGTCACCGGCATCTGGATCGTCTCCATCGTCGCAGTGGCGTTGCAGATCAAGTACGGCGCCTGACCCTCAGATCGAGCGCCGGGTACCGGCCATTCGGGTCCCCGACGCCATCGATGCCAGGAACCACTCAGCACCGTTCCCTACGATCGGCGCGGTGTCCAGAGTCCTGCGCATCGGCTCACTCGCTGCCGCCCTGTTGTGCGTGGGCGGTGGGGTGGCCGCGGCGGACCCCCTGCCGGTCGCCGACGTGACCCAGTCGGCGGACACCGACGACGGCTGGCACCTGAGTGCCTCGCTCACCAGGATGACGATCAACTCCGTCCCCAACATGGCTGCGACGGCCTTCACCAGGGAGGGCTTCGTCACCGGGAAGGCCGCGGTCGCGATCGACGGCAACGGGGCCGTCCCGGTGAACTCGGGCACCCTGGTCTTCGGCCTGCAGCTGGGATGTCAGATCGACCTCAGCGAGGGCGGGAGTGTGGGCGGGGACGCCGAGATCGGGGTGAGCCCCAACCTCGGCGGCGGCGACGTGCTGAGCGACATCGGACCCTTCGCCGACCTCGACGGCAACGTCTCGATCAACCTGCTGCCAGGCACCATCACCAACGTGGGACTGGGGAAGAAGGCGCTCAAGGGGCGCACCGGTGAGATCGTCGTCCACGACGCGCACGTCAAGGTGGATGCCTGCGGCGGAGCGGTGTCCGTCCGGTTCTTCGCCTCCGCGATGATCGACACCGACAAGTCCGACGACAGCGTCAACGCCTACGGCGACATCCTCTCGCTGTGAGCGGATCTCCGATGCTCGCCCATGCTGGCCTGCGGCCCCGACGGTGGCTCGCGGCCGCCCTCTGCGCGGCGGGAGTCGTCACGGGGTCCGGCGCCGCGTTTCCGGCGGCCGTCGCGCACGCCGACTGCGCCGGCGCCGGCGACGTCGGAGCGAGCTCTGGTTGTCCGCCTCCCGGTGGCGGTTCCGGATCGGGAGCCGGTGACGCCTGGCCGCCGACGTCCGTCGACTGGCCGCCGTCGCAGGACGCCGACGGTGACGACGGTGGCGGCGGCGATGCTGCTGCGGCAAAGACGCCCATCGTCATGCCCGACGGCCGGACCGCACCGGTCACCCGGTCCGCGGACGGGGCCGCCCCGAGTACGTCGGCCGCCCCCACGCCGATCGTCCCCGTCGGCGCTGCGCCGGTCGACCGACCGTCGCCCACCGCGATCGTGACGCCGCTCGGATCCACCCCCTAGCGGTGTCCGTCGGGTCCGGTCGGCAGGCCTCACAGTGCGGGCGGTTCGCGGTACGTCGATACTTGCACCCATGGCCGATCCCGAAACCGCTCTCGCCCCCATCGGCTCCGTGCGTCGCACCCAGGTAGGACACGAGGCGACCGAGCCGATGCGCGAGGACATCCGCCTGCTCGGCTCGATCCTCGGTGACACGGTGCGCGAGCAGAATGGTGCGGAGATCTTCGATCTGGTCGAACGCGCCCGCGTCGAATCCTTCCGGGTGCGCCGCTCCGAGATCGACCGCGCCGAGCTCGCCGCCCTATTCGACGGCATCGAGGCCCAGCGGGCCGTCCCGGTCATCCGCGCGTTCACGCACTTCGCGTTGCTCGCCAACGTCGCCGAGGACATCCACCGCGAGCGGCGTCGCGCGGTGCACGTCGCGGCGGGTGAGCCTCCGCAGCGCAGCAGCCTGGCCGCCACCTACCTCAAACTCGAGTCGGCTCAGCTGGACTCCGCAACGGTGGCCGACGCGCTGACCGGAGCGCTGGTGTCGCCGGTGATCACGGCCCATCCGACCGAGACGCGCCGCAGGACGGTGTTCGACGCGCAGCACCGGATCACCGAGTTGATGCGACTCCACATGCGCGGCCACACCCGCACAGACGACGGTAGGAGCATCGACCTCGAACTGCGCCGCAACATCCTGATGCTGTGGCAGACGGCGCTGATCCGGTTGTCCCGATTGAAGATTCAGGACGAGATCGAAACCGGCCTGCGTTACTACCCGGCCGCCTTCTTCGAGGTGATTCCGCGGGTCAACGCCGAGGTGCGGACCGCACTGCAGGCACGCTGGCCGGCCGCACACGTGCTGGAACAACCCATTCTGCGCCCGGGCTCCTGGATCGGCGGCGACCGCGACGGCAATCCCAACGTCACGGCCGACGTGGTGCGCCTGGCCACCGGTAGCGCCGCCTACACCGCGCTGGCGCACTACTTCGTCGAGCTCACCGCGCTGGAGGAGGAGCTGTCGATGTCGGTGCGGCTGGTGCACATCAGCGACGCCCTCGCTGCGCTGGCCGACACCTGCCACCAGCCGGCCCGCGCCGACGAGCCCTATCGGCGGGCATTGCGCGTGGTCCACGGCCGGTTGACGGCGACGGCGGCCCAGATCCTGGACCGCCAGCCGGAATACACGCTCGACCTCGGCCTGGACCGCTACACGACGCCGGCCGAGTTCCTCGCCGACCTCGACCTCATCGATGCGTCGCTACGCGGTCACGGTAGTGGCGTGCTCGCCGACGACCGGCTGGGCCGGCTTCGAGAGGCCGTGCACGTCTTCGGTTTCCACCTGTCCGGCCTCGACCTGCGGCAGAACTCCGACGTCCACGAGGAGGTGATGGCCGAGCTGCTGGCGTGGGCCGGCGTGCATCCCGACTACCGCTCGTTGCCCGAGTCGGATCGCGTCGACATCCTGGCCCGCGAGCTGGCCACCCGGCGCCCGCTGGTCAGCCCGGGCGCCGAGCTGTCCGAGCTGGCCCGCAAGGAGCTCGACATCACGGCAGCGGCGGCCCGCGCCGTCCGAGTGTTCGGCCAGGAAGCCGTGCCGAACTACATCATCTCGATGTGCCAGTCGGTCTCGGACATGCTCGAAGCGGCCGTCTTCCTCAAGGAGGCGGGCCTGCTGGACGCCTCGGGTGAGAAGCCGTACAGCCCGGTGGGCGTCGTGCCCCTGTTCGAGACCATCGACGATCTCCGGCGCGGCGCGTCGATCCTCGAGGCCGTCCTCGACGTCGCGCCGTACCGCGCACTCGTGCACGCCAGGGGTGAGCAGCAGGAAGTCATGCTCGGGTACTCCGACTCGAACAAGGACGGCGGTTACCTCGCGGCCAACTGGGCGCTGTACCGCGCCGAGCTCGAGCTGGTTGAGTCGGCGCGCCGAACCGGTATTCGCTTGCGCCTCTTCCACGGTCGCGGCGGAACCGTCGGCCGTGGTGGCGGCCCCAGCTACGACGCCATCCTGGCACAGCCGCCGGGCGCGGTGATGGGCTCGCTGCGCCTCACCGAACAGGGTGAGGTGATCGCGGCCAAGTACGCCGAACCCACCATCGCGCACCGCAACCTGGAGACGTTGCTCGCGGCGACGCTGGAGTCGACGTTGCTGGACGTGGAGGGGCTCGGTGAGGCGGCGGAACCGGCCTACCGGGTGCTCGACGAACTCGCCGCCCTGGCGCAGCGGGCGTACGCCGAACTGGTGCACGACACACCGGGATTCGTGGACTACTTCAAGCAGTCGACCCCCGTCAGCGAGATCGGCGCCCTCAACATCGGCAGTCGACCGGCTTCGCGCAAACCCACGACCGCCATCTCCGACCTCCGCGCGATTCCCTGGGTGCTGGCCTGGAGCCAGTCACGCGTGATGCTGCCCGGCTGGTACGGCACCGGCACCGCGATCGAGCAATGGATCGACGAGGGATCGGCGGCCGGCGAGTCCAGGCTCGAGACGCTGCACGAGCTGTACCGGAGATGGCCCTTCTTCCGGTCGGTGCTGTCCAACATGGCCCAAGTCATCGCCAAGGCCGACATGGGCCTGGCGGCCAGGTACTCGGAACTGGTGGAGGACGAGGCCTTACGGCACAGGGTGTTCGACAAGATCGTCGCCGAGCACGACCGGACCATCAAGATGCTCCGGCTCATCACCGGCCACGACGACCTGCTGGCCGACAACCCGGCGCTGGCGCGCTCGGTGTTCAACCGCTTCCCGTACCTGGAGCCGCTCAATCACCTACAGGTGGAGTTGTTGCGACGCTTCCGTTCCGGAGACGAGGACGATCTGGTCAAGCGCGGCATCCTCCTCACGATGAGCGGGTTGGCGACGGCGTTGCGCAACAGCGGCTGAGTCAACGCCGTACGTAGCCGACCCGGCAGGGGACGGCCGACCGCGCCCACCCTGCCGCAGCAGCCGGGCCATCGCCATCGTCATGGCCGACAGCGAGAACGACTGCGCGGGACAGGTGTGTCTGCCGTGGCCGAAGGCCGTGACGAGCATCGGCGAGGCCAACGCCGACGCGTCAGCCGACCGGTGGCGGCACCACCCGGTCGGGGTCCCAGGTCTGCAGGCCTGGCGCAGCGCTGAGCCAGATCACGATCGCCACCGACGACGCGGCCGAGCTGATCGGGATGGACGAGCAGGTCGACGACGTCTTCGAGCACGTCGAAGGCGCGAGGCCAGCGCGGAGACCGCGTCCTCGACCGGGACGTCCCAGGGCAGACCGACTCCGTCGGCCGGGGGGAGGACGTCGAGCGGTCCCGGTACAACTAGGCGCGGGCCTTCACAGGCCGGTGCTCTTGCGGACCGCCTTGACCGCTCCGCGCACGGCGTGCTCGGTCGCACTCCACGGCGCCATCACCGATTCGCCGAGTCCGACGATGCGCTCGACGCGGTCGACGATCGCCTCCAGCCGTTCGACGACGCCGATCAACCGGGGGGCCAGCTCGTCGATCCGGGTGATGGTGTCGTTGAACCGTTCCAGGGTGGTGTCGAGGCCGCTCGTCGACTTGTCGAGATCGGTCAGCGTCTGACCGAGAGCGGTGAGCAAGGTGTCCACCTGCTCGACCGTCACGTCGGCGTTCAGCGCGGCCTGGGTCAACGTCTTGAGGCGCTGACGGCCAGTGGCAGCGCGGCTCCGGCCAACCCCTTTGTCTGTCATGGCGATCAGTATGGTCGATCCGCCGCCGAGACAGCATTCACCGTCGCCACGCCCGCCCGTTGACGACGGTGGCTACTTTCTCGCTACAACTTCGAGGCGGCCGCTTCGTCGAGCAGCCACACCGTGGCCTCCCGCCCGATCGCGCCGGCCGCGGGCACGTCGGCGGGGGTGGCGCCACCGATCGCCGCGGCGACCGCGTCCGCCTTCTCGGCTCCGGACACCACCAGCCATACCTCCCGCGACCTGATGACGGCGGGCAAGGTCAGGGTGATCCGGCGCGGTGGCGGTTTGGGGGAGTCGGTGACCCCCACGACCAGTCGGTCGGTCTCCCGGGTGGCGGCGGCGTGCGGGAAGAGCGAGTTGACGTGGCCCTCACCGCCCATTCCGAGCAGGTGGACGTCGAACTCCGGGGTGCCGACGCCGTCCGTGGCGTTGGCGGCCAGCACCTGCTCGTAGGCCAGCGCCGCGGCGTCGATGTCGTCGCCGAATTCGCCGTCGCTGGCCGGCATTGCGTGCACGTTGGCGGCGGGGATGTCGATGTGGTCGAGCAACGCCTCGCGAGCCTGCTTGTCGTTGCGGTCGTCGTCGTCGCCGGGAACGTAACGGTCGTCGCCCCAGAAGAGGTGGACCTTCGACCAGTCGATCGCCCCACCGTGTTCGCCCAGATGCTTGAGGAGCTTGACGCCGGTGCCGCCACCGGTCAACACGACGTAGGCGACGCCGCGTGCGTCGATCGCCCCGACGATCGCACCCACCAGCCGGTCGCCGGCTGCGGCCACCAGGGCGTCGGTGTCGGCATACTTCTCGATGACGTTGTTGCTCATAGGTATTTCACCTTGTCGATCCCGTGGAGTGCAGCGAGGTAGATCTCGTCGGCGTCGAGCCGACGCAGGTCCTCGGCCAGGCATTCGCGAGTTTCCCTGCGCGCCAACGGGAGCTTCGCCTCGGGCTTGGCCGTGCGGGCGAGCGTGGCGGTGACGCCGTGCTGTGGTCTGCTGAGCGTGATCGTCTCGCTGCCGCGGACCAACTCCACCTTCAGCACGCCGACGGCACGCTGCACCGGGCCATCGATCCGGCTCGCCAACCAGCCGGCCAGGATGTCGAGTGCCGGTTCGTCCTTCAGTCCGGACACCAGCGCCGACTGGATGGGTTCTGGCGGCCCCTGGTCGAGCGCCGAGGTGAGCATGGCCCGCCAGTAGGTGATCCGGCTCCAGGCCAGGTCGGTGTCCCCGGGGGTGTAACCCTCCAGCCTGCTCTTGATGCACGCCAATGGGTCGACGCCGTAGGTGGCGTCGGTGATCCGGCGGATCGCCAACTGTCCCAGCGGATCCTGGGCGGGCACGCGGGGAGCGACGTCTGGCCACCATGCCACCACCGGGGTGTCGGGGAGGAGGAACGGCGTCACCACGCTGCTGGCCTCGGCGGCCAGCGGACCGCTGAGCTTGAGCACCACCACCTCGCCTGCGCCCGCATCGTGTCCCACCCGGATCTGGGCGTCCAACTTGGCATCCGCGGCGTCGCGAGCCACGGGGAGGACCACGATGACCCGGCAGGGATGCTCACGGCTGGCGGCGTTGGCCGCCTCGATGGACTCTTCGAGCATGGTTTCGCTGGCGGGGGCGATCACCAGGGTCAGCACCCTGGCCATCGTGAACGCGCCGCCTTCTTCGCGAAGACCGTCCAGCTTCTTGTTGACCGCCGTCGTGGTGGTGCTCTCCAGGTCGACTATCACGGCTCGGCCCTCCGGTTCTTCGCGCCAGCGCTCATCACGTCAGGGCCTCCGCCATTCCCGGCCGGTCCGCCGGAGCATCTCCGTCGCCGAGTCCGGACCCCAGCCGCCGGACTCGTACGGGTCGGGTTTGCCACCCTCGGCGTCCACCGATGCCCAGTGCTCCAGAGCGGGATCGAGGATCTCCCAAGACAATTCGACCTCCTGGTTCACGGGGAACAACGACGGTTCACCGAGCAGCACGTCGAGGATGAGCCGTTCGTAGGCTTCGGGGGAGTCCTCGGCGAACGCGGACCCATAGGAGAAGTCCATGTTGACGTCGCGGACCTCCATCGCGTGGCCGGGCACCTTCGAGCCGAACCGCAACGTGATGCCCTCATCCGGCTGCACCCGGATCACCAGGGCGTTCTTGCCCAGTTCGTCGGTCATGGTCGCATCGAACGGCAGGTGCGGAGCGCGCTTGAAGACCAGGGCGATCTCGGTGACCCTGCGACCCAGGCGCTTGCCGGTGCGAAGGTAGAAGGGCACCCCGGCCCAGCGCCGGGTGTCGATCTCCAGCGCGATGGCCGCGAAGGTCTCTGTGGTGGAGGTCGCCGAGAACCCTTCCTCCTCCAGCAGCCCCACCACCTTCTCGCCGCCCTGCCACCCTGCGGTGTACTGGCCACGGGAGGTGTTCTCGTCCAACGGTTCTGCCAGCCGGGTCGCGGAGAGCACCTTGATCTTCTCGGCCTGCAGTTCGGCGGGACTGAAGCTGACCGGCTCCTCCATCGCGGTCAACGCGAGGAGTTGGGTCAGGTGGTTCTGGATGACGTCGCGGGCGGCGCCGACCCCGTCGTAGTAGCCGCCGCGCCCGCCGAGCCCGATGTCCTCGGCCATGGTGATCTGGACGTGGTCGACGTAGTGGGCGTTCCAGATCGGATCGAAGAGCTGGTTGGCGAAGCGCAGCGCCAGGATGTTCTGCACCGTCTCCTTGCCGAGGTAGTGGTCGATGCGGAACACCGACGACTCGGGGAAGACGCTGTTGACGACCTGGTTGAGCGAGCGCGCGCTGTCGAGGTCGTGCCCGAAGGGCTTCTCGATGACGACGCGGCTCCACCGCTCACCGTCCGAACGGGTCAGACCGGACTTCGAGAGCTGCTCGCACACCGTGGGAAAGGCCTTCGGCGGGATCGACAGGTAGAAGGCGTGGTTGCCGCCCGTGCCGCGCTCGGCATCGAGCTTGTTGAGCGTCTCGGCCAGTCGTCCGAAGGCGTCGTCGTCGTCGAAGGTGCCCTGGACGAAGCGGATGCCCTCGCTGAGCCGGTCCCAGACCTCCTGGCGGAACGGCGTCCGGGCGTGGGCCCGCACGGCGTCCAGGACCAGGTTGCCGAAGTCCTCGTGGGCCCAGTCGCGCCGGGCGAAGCCGACCAGCGCGAAGGTCGGCGGGAGGAGCCCGCGGTTGGCCAGGTCGTAGATCGCGGGCATCAGCTTCTTGGTGGCCAGGTCACCGGTCACGCCGAAGATGACCACCGCGCACGGCCCCGCGATCCGCGGTAGTCGCTTGTCCCGCTTGTCGCGCAGCGGGTTCTGCCACACCGCGGCAGGCGTACTCGTCATTTGGCGGCGGCGTCCAACTGACCCTGGGTTGCCTCGAGCAGCTCGCCCCACGACTTCTCGAACTTGTCGACGCCCTCGTTCTCCAGCACCACGAAGACGTCGGTCAGGTCGACGCCGATCGCCGCCAGCCTGTCGAACAGGATCTGGGCCGCACCCGAGGTGCCGCTGATCGTGTCGCCCTTGATCTCCCCGTGGTCGGCGACGGCGTCCATCGTCTTCTCCGGCATGGTGTTCACCGTGTTCTTGGCGACCAGCTCGGTGACGTAGAGCGTGTCGGAGTAGTCCGGATTCTTCACGCCCGTCGAGGCCCACAGCGGCCGCTGCACGCGGGCGCCGTGCTGCGCGAGCGCGGCGAAGCGCTCGCCACCCACGAACACCTGCTGGTACGCGGCGTAGGCGAGACGCGCATTGGCGACGCCGGCCTGACCGCGCAACTCCAGCGCCTCGTCGGTGCCGATCTCCTCCAAGCGCTTGTCGATCTCGGTGTCGACGCGCGAGACGAAGAACGAGGCGACGGAGTGGATCTTGGCGAGGTCGTGTCCGGCCTCCTTCGCCTTCTCCAGACCTTCGAGGTAGGCGTCCATCACCTGGCGGTGCCGCTCGACGCTGAAGATCAGCGTGACGTTCACCGAGATGCCCTCGGCGATCACGGCGGTGATCGCCGGCAGGCCCGGCTCGGTCGCCGGAATCTTGATCAGCAGATTGGGCCGGTCGACGATCTTCCACAGCTCGACGGCTTGGGCGATGGTCTTGTCGGCGTCACGGGCCATCCGTGGGTCCACCTCGATGGACACCCTGCCGTCGACCCCGTCGGACGCCTCGTAGGCCTTGGCGAGGAGGTCGCACGCATTGCGGACGTCGTCGGTGGTGACCGTGCGGATCGTGGCGTCGATGTCGGCGCCGCGCTCGGCCAGCTCCTTGACCTGGTCGTCGTAGGCGTTGCCCTTCGACAGGGCCGCCTGGAAGATCGACGGGTTGGTCGTCACGCCCACCACGCTCTTGGTGTCGATCAGCTCCTGCAGGTTGCCGGACTGCAGGCGGTCACGGGACAGGTCGTCGAGCCAGACGGATACGCCTGCGGCGCTCAGCGCCGCGAGGTTCGGATTCTGAGTCATCAAATGCTCCTTGGGAAATGTGGTCAGTTGTCGAGTGAGCGTTCGGCGGCGGCCGCCACGGCCTCCGGGGTGAAACCGAACTCGCGGAAGAGGGTCTTGTCATCGGCGGACTCGCCGTAGTGCTCGATCGACACGATCTCGCCGGTGTCTCCGACCAACTTGTGCCAGCTCTGTGCCACGGCGGCCTCGACCGCGACACGCGCCGACACCTCGGGAGGCAGGACGCTGTCCCGGTACTCCTTGGGCTGGCTCTCGAACCACTCCACGCATGGCATCGAGATGACGTAGGCGGTGATGTCCTTCTCCGCCAACAGCTTCTTGGCCTCCACCGCCAGCTGCAGCTCCGAGCCCGTGCCGATGATCAGCACGTCCGCGTCGTCGGCGGGAGTACCACCGCCGAGGACGTACCCGCCCTTGGTGACGCCCTCGAAGTCGGTGCCCTCCAGCACGGGGATGCCCTGACGGGTCAGGATCAAACCGACCGGGCCGCTGCCGTTGCCCCGCGCGACGATGCTGCGCCACGCGTACGCGGTCTCGTTCGGGTCACCGGGCCGCACCACGGACAGGTTCGGGATGGCCCGCAACGCGGCGAGGTGCTCGATCGGCTGGTGGGTCGGACCGTCCTCGCCGAGTCCGATCGAGTCGTGGGTCCAGACGTAGATGGTGTCGATGTCCATCAGCGAGGCGAGACGCACCGCAGGCCGCATGTAGTCGGAGAACTGCAGGAACGTGCCGCCGAAGGCGCGGGTCGGCCCGTGCAGCACGATGCCGGACAGGATCGAGCCCATCGCGTGTTCGCGAATGCCGAAGTGCAGCACGCGGCCGTACCAGTCGGCGGTGAAGTCCTCGGTCGAGATCGAGGGCGGACCGAAGGACTTCACGTCCTTGATCGTGGTGTTGTTGCTGCCGGCCAGGTCGGCGGAGCCCCCCCAGAGTTCGGGCAGCTTCGGCGCCACGTCGTTGAGCACCTGCCCGAAGGCGGCGCGGGTGGCCAGTGCCTTCGAGCCCGGCTCCCAGTAGGTGATGTCGGCGTCCCAGCCATCGGGTAGTTCCTGGGCCAGCAACCGGTCCAACAGCTTCTTGCGCTCGGGCTCGCGCTCGGCCCAGGCGTCGAACCCGGGCTGCCACTTCTCGTGGGCTTCCCTCCCGCGTTCCACCAGCTTGCGGGTGTGCTCGATGACCTCGGGACGCACCTCGAACGTCTTGTCGGGATCGAAGCCGAGAATCTTCTTGGTCGCGGCCACCTCCTCGTCCCCGAGCGCCGCGCCGTGCGCCCCTCCGGTGTTCATCTTGGTCGGGGCCGGATAGCCGATGATCGTGCGCAGCGAGATGAACGACGGCTTGTCGGTGACCGCCTTGGCGGCCTCGATGGCTTCTTCGATTCCCACGACGTTCTCGCCGCCCTCCACCTCCTGCACGTGCCAGCCGTAGGCGCGGTAGCGGTCGGGCACGTTCTCGGACAGCGCGATGTTGGTGTCGTGCTCGATGGAGATCTGGTTGTGGTCGTAGAACACGATCAGGTTGCCGAGCTGCTGGGTGCCCGCCAGCGAGCTTGCCTCGCTGGTGACGCCTTCCTCCATGTCGCCGTCGGAGGCGATGACGTAGACGAAGTGGTCGAAGGGGCTGGTGCCGGGGGCGGCGTCGGGGTCGAAGAGACCGCGCTCGTAGCGGGCGGCCATCGCCATGCCCACGGCCGAGGCCAAGCCCTGGCCGAGCGGTCCCGTGGTGATCTCGACGCCCTTGGTGTGGCGGAACTCCGGGTGGCCGGGCGTCTTGGACTTCCACGTCCGCAGGGACTCGATGTCCTCGAGTTCGAGGCCGAACCCACCCAGGTACAGCTGGATGTACAGGGTGAGGCTGCTGTGCCCGCACGACAGGATGAAGCGGTCGCGGCCGAGCCAGTGCACGTCCGACGGGTCGTGCGTCATCTGCCGCTGGAACAGCGTGTAGGCCAGCGGGGCCAGGCTCATGGCGGTGCCGGGATGGCCGTTGCCGACCTTCTGCACGGCGTCCGCCGCGAGCACCCGCACGGTGTCGACCGCGACGGAGTCGATCTCGGCCCAGTCGTCTGGGTGATGGGGGCGGGTGAGCGCGGAAATCTCTTCCACAGTGGTCACTAGCGAGCTCCTCGGGTCCGGCAAGCTGTCCTTGAATACCCTAGTGCGGATCGGTTCACCGCTACAGGCTGCGTCGCCCTATTTGGTTCCGCGTTCACGGAAGCCAACCCGCGTTGTTCATTCCACAGGTCCGCGGTCTACCATCCTCTGTAGTAGAAGCCGCGTGCTGCCGCGAATTACGAGGAGATCAACTGCGTGAGCATTCGCGAGCGCCGTTTTTTCCGCGAGGCGCAGGGCACCGGGTTGCCGGCCCAGCGGCTCCTGGCACGGACCCGCACCACCTTGTTGGCCTATCTGGCCCTGACTAAGCCGCGTGTCATCGAACTGCTGCTCGTCACGACCATCCCGGCCATGCTGCTCGCCGACCGTGGCACGGTGAACCCACTTCTCATCGTCAACACGCTGTTCGGCGGGATGCTGGCGGCCGCGGGTGCCAACACGCTGAACTGCGTGGCCGACGCCGACATCGACAAGGTGATGAAGCGGACGGCGCTGCGGCCGCTGGCGCGCGCGGCGGTGCCGACCAGCCACGCCTTCGTCTTCGGACTCGTATTGACGGCCGGGTCGTTCGCCTGGCTGTGGTGGACCACGAATCTGCTGTCCGGCGTGCTCGCCATCGCGACCATCGCCTTCTACGTGTTCGTCTACACGCTGCTGCTCAAGCGGCGGACGTCGCAGAACGTCGTGTGGGGCGGCGCCGCGGGTTGCATGCCGGTGATGATCGGCTGGTCGGCGGTGACCGGCACCATCGGCTGGCCGGCGCTGGTGATGTTCGGGATCATCTTCTTCTGGACGCCGCCGCACACCTGGGCCCTGGCGATGCGCTATAAGGACGACTACAAGGCGGCTGGCGTGCCCATGTTGCCGGTGGTCGCCACCGAGCGTCAGGTCACCAAGCAGATCCTGATCTACACCTGGCTGACCGTGCTGACCACGCTTGCGCTCGGATTGGCGACGGGGTGGCTCTACGCCGCGGTCGCCCTGCTGGCGGGCGCGTGGTTCCTGACCATGGCCCACCAGCTCTACGCGGGCGTCAAGCGCGGTGAGCCGGTGAAGCCGCTGCGGCTGTTCCTGCAGTCCAACAACTACCTCGCGGTGGTGTTCTGCGCCCTGGCGGTCGACTCGGCGTTGGCCTTGCCGACCTTGTTCGGTCGCTGAGCCGACGCCCGCCGGGGCGTAACCGATGTCGTACCCCTCTGGTGTGATGGTGTCATGGCTTCGATCGCAACGGCTTTGGTGGCTGTGGTGGCTGAGCTCCGTCCCACCGAGCGGCTCGAGGTGTTGTTCGAGGAGTTGGCGGAGCTGACCGGGCAGCGCAACGCGATCGACGGGCGCATCGTGGACATCGTCGCCGAGATCGACCACGACGAGCTGTGGGGTGCCACCGCTGCACGGTCGGTGCCGGCGCTGGTGGCCTGGAAGACCGGGGTCTCCCCGACGAATGCCGAGACGATCGCCACCGTCGCCCACCGACGCCGGGAGTTCCCGCGGTGCGCGGCGGGCATGCGGGAGGGCCGGTTGTCGCTGGATCAGGTCGGCGTGATCGCGGGGCGGGCCGCCGACGGCTCCGACGAGCACTACGCGCAGTTGGCCGCCAGCGCCACGGTCACCCAGTTGCGGACCGCGGTCAAGCTCGAACCCCGACCCGACCCGACCCCGCTGTGGAACCGGAGCGCTCGATCAGCAATACCGTCAGCGCGACGTACACCACCTGGTATGTCCGACTGCCCCGGGTGGAGGCCGCGAAGTTCGAGGCCGCCCTGCAGTCGCAGCGCGACGGGCAGATCGCCGCGTGGAAGCACGACCACGGTGACGGTGCCCTTGTCGACGGTGTCTCGGAGCCGACGCCGCGGTTCCCGGATGCGGTGGATGCGTTCATGGGCGTGGTCGACGCGGGCTGGGATGCCGAGGCGGCCCGCCGCCCGCACGGGCAGCACACCACCGTGGTCGTGCACCTCGACGTGCAACGGCCCCCGACCGCGGCGCTGCACCTGGGGCCGCTGCTGTCGGCGGGCGACCGCCGGTTCCTGCTCTGCGATGCGACGTGCGAAGTCTGGTTCGAACGCCGCGGCCGGGTGGTCGGCGCGGGGCGCACCACTCGCACGGTCGGGCGCCGGCTGCGCCGTGTGCTGGAGCACCGCGACCGCTGCTGTGTGGTTCCGGGGTGCGGAGCGACCCGCGGTCTGCACGCCCACCACCTCCGGCATTGGGAGGACGGCGGTGCCACCGAGCTCGACAACCTGGTGCTGGTGTGTCCCTACCATCACCGGTTGCATCATCGCGGTGGCATCACCATCAGCGGACCCGCCGCACGTCTGGCCGTCACCGATGCTCTCGGCCGGCCACTGAGCGCGCCATCACTGGGCCGGCCCCCGACCACACCTGCGCCCGCGGTACCACCGTGCCCCGGACCGACCGGCGAGCGCGCCGACTGGTGGTGGTACCAGCCCTTCGAGCCACCTGGCGAAACGTCGGCCAACCAACTAGCTCGCGCTAGCTCGCGGCCCAGCCTCCGCGACGCCCCTGCTTGACCCCGCCTCTGCGCTTCTTCTCCGCGAGTCGGCGTTCCCTCGCCCCTCTGGACGGCTTGGTCGGCCGGCGCGTCGCCGGAGGTGCGGCCGTGGCGGCGCGCAGCAGGCCGGTCATGCGTTCCCTGGCCGCGGCGCGATTCTGCAGCTGCGCGCGATGTTCGCTCGCCGCGACGGTGAGCACGCCGTCGGTGAGGCGACCCCGCAACCGACACAGGATCCTGCTGCGCAACCACTCCGGTACCGACCGCGAGCGGGCCACGTCGAAGGACAGCTCGACGCGACTGTCCGCGGTGTTCACGCCCTGCCCGCCCGGACCCGAGGATCGGGAGAAGCGCTCGCTCAAGTCGGAGTCGGGCACCACGAATCCCCGCGACACGAACAGGGCACCGGGCACACCGACCAGGTTAGGGGACCAACACCACCGAGCCGACGGTCTTGCGCCCCTGCAGGTCGGTGTGTGCCTTGGCGGCATCGCCAAGCGGATACCGCTCGCTGACCGTGACGTTGATGGTCTCCGTCGCGATCGCGTCGAGCAGTTCCCCGGCACGCCAAGAGAACTCGTCGGCGGTCCTGGTGTAATGCGCGAGCGTGGGCCTGGTGAGGAACAGGGATCCAGCGCTGTTGAGGCGCTGGGGGTCGAACGGCGGAACGGGTCCACTGGAGGCGCCGAACAGGGCGAGCGTGCCGCGCAGGGCGAGGCTGGCCAGGCTCGCGTCGAAGGTGGACGCCCCGACACCGTCGTACACCGCGGCGACGCCACGGCCTCCGGTGAGCTCCCGGATCCGGGCGCCGAACTCTTGAGCGTCGTCCGGGTAGTCGAGCACCTCGACGGCGCCCGCCTGCCGGGACAGTTCGGCCTTCGCGGTCGTCGACACGGTGGTGATCACCTTGACCGCCATGCTGGTGGCCCACTGGGTCAGGATCAGCCCGACACCACCCGCTCCTGCGTGGACCAGCACGGTGTCGCCCTGCTGTGCCGGGTAGACCGACTTGAGCAGGTAGTGGGCCGTCATCCCCTTCAACAGCGCCGAGGCCGCGACGTCCGCGGGCACGGCGTCGGGCACATAGGCCACGAAATCTGCTGGCGCCAGGCTGTATTCAGCGTATGCGCCGACGGCTTGCGCGGTGACCACGCGGTCGCCGACGGCCAGCGCCGCGACGTCGTCACCGACCGCGGCCACGGTGCCGCACACCTCGGTGCCGACCACGAACGGAAGCTCACGCGGGTACTGACCCGACCGGAAGTACGTGTCGATGAAGTTGACGCCGATCGCGTCGGCCTTGATGAGCACCTGGCCGGGCCCGGGTTCGGGTTGCCCCTTCTCGACGTAGGTGAGGACTTCGGGGCCGCCGGTTTCTTTCACTTCGATCGCATGCATGGCATCTATCATTCCAACGTGAAGCTCGCGCGGCCCGACGTTCGTCATCCCCGCATCGTCCTCGCAGGTTGCCGGGCCTTGATCGAGGGCGACGGCGATGACGCGGGCCTCGTCGCCGCGCTGCGCTCGCATGGATTGCACGCCCGCTGGCTGGCGTGGGACGACCCGGCGACGCTCGAGGCCGACCTGGTGATCCCTCGGGCGACGTGGGACTACACCGAGCGCATCGGCGAGTTCCTCGACTGGACCCGCCGCGTGCGCCACCTGCTCAACGCACCCGCCGTGGTGGCGTGGAACACCGACAAGCGGTACCTGGCCGACCTCGCCGACGCGGGGGTGCCCACCGTGCCGAGCGCCTTCTTCGCACCGGGGGAGGCGGTCGACGTCCCCGACGGCGAGGTGGTGGTGAAGCCGGCCATCGGCGCCGGGTCCGTAGGGGCGCAACGGTTCACCGACCCGACCTCGGCGCGCGCGCATGCCGACGCCCTGCACGCCGAGGGTCGCACCGCGTTGGTGCAGCCCTACGATCCGCGGATCGCCGACGGTGAGACCGCGCTGGTCTTCATCGCGGGCAGGCAGTCGCATGCGTTCACCAAGGGGCCGCTGCTGCCGCCACCGGGTGAATGCACCGCGCTCGACGAGTCCGGCACGTTCGCGCAGGAGACGCTGCGTCCCGCCGAACCGGACGTCGAACTGTGGGACGTCGGGCACGCCGCGCTGGCGGCGGCGGCGGCGACGCTCGGCATCGACGTCGGCGAGCTGTTGTACGCCCGCGTCGACGTCATCGGCGTGTCCGACGACCCGCGGCTGCTGGAGCTCGAACTCGTCGAACCCTCGCTGGGTTGGCGGCAACTCGACGAGGACGCCCGTGTCAGGCAGCAGCGGGAGTTCGTGCTCGGCGTCGAGTCAGCGCTGGACCGGCTCGGGCTCGGCCCCCTCGGGAATCGCCGTGGTGCGCATCGAGGCCCATAGCGCCGCGGTGGCGGCAGTGCAGGCGGCGGCGCCGAGGACGTGCACCGCGACCAGGGCTGCGGGCACACCGGTGTAGAACTGCACCGTCCCGACCATGCCCTGCAGGGCGACCAGCACCAGCAGGGCGACCAGCCGCAGTGTGACGGGTCGCGGCGCCCGCACGGCGAGCAGCGCGAAGCCGAGGCCGATCAGCAGGGACACGTAGGCCGCCACCAGCGACGAATGCCGATACACCAGGGTCACGATGTCCAACCCCAGACGCGGTACCGGCGCGTCGACGCTCTTGTCGCCGGCGTGCGGCCCGGCCCCGGTCACCATGGTCCCGGTGACGAGGACGACCGACAGCGCGACCCCGCTGAGGAACGTCAACTGGCGCAGTGGGTTCGGTACCAGGAGTTCGGGGATGCCTTCGTCGGGTTCCCCGATCTTGACGAACAGTTGCACCGACAGCCACACCATCGCCATGGACACCAGCAGGTGGATGGCGACCGTCCACCACAGCAGGCCGGTCAGCACGGTGATGCCGCCGAGGACGGCCTGCACCACCGTCGAGGCGGGCATCAACCAGGCGTAGACCAGCACTTCGCGGCGACGACGCGCCCGTGTGACCGCCAGCACCGCCGCCGCGGCGGTGAGGACGACGAGGAACGTGATCAGCCGATTGCCGAATTCGACCGCCTGGTGAACGATCGGCACCTCCGCCACGGGCACCGGAACGAAGCTGCCGGGGAAGCACTGTGGCCAGGTGGGGCAGCCGAGTCCCGAGGCCGTCACGCGCACGATCGCGCCCGTGACGGCGATGCCGCCCTGGGTGAGGATGACCGCCGCGGCGATGATGCGCTGCGTCCGCAGCGGCGGCCGCGGCAGTACGTCGACGAGCCGCAGTAGGCCACGCCGTTGATGCGCCTCGCGCAGGTGTCCGACGGCCATCGCCCGATCGTAGAGCAGCAGTAACTACAGAGCGTAGTAAGGCTGCTGGGCGCGGGGGAGGCCCGGCGATCAGGTGAAGCGGAACCAGCGCACGGCGGCCAGCGCCGCGATCGCGCCCCACCCCGCCAGGACGGCGATGCCGAACCAGTCGACCGACGACGTCAGCGCTTGGGTGAGTGCCTCGGTCAACGCTCCCGACGGGGTCAACCTGGCCACGAAGCGCACGGTGGAGGACACCATGCCGCCCTCGAGGTCACCCTCGAGGGTGAGCGCCCCGAGTCCCGCGAACACGAACCACATCAGGTTGGCGACGGCCAGCACGATCTCCGCGCGCAAGGTGCCGCCGAGCAGCAGACCGAGAGCGGTGAAACCAGCGGTTCCGACGGCGATCACCAGCGCGCCGAGCGCCAGCCCCGCGACCGTCGGCCGCCAGCCGAGCGCCAAGCCGATGGCACCCAGCAGAACCGACTGCAGAAAGACCACGGTGACGACGGCAAGTGCCTTGCCCGCGATGACGCCCCAGACCGGGAGGGCCGTCGCGCCGAGGCGCTTCAACGCGCCATAGCGACGGTCGAACGCCACCGCGATGGCCTGCCCGGTGAACGCGGTGGAGATGACCGCGAGCGCCATGATCGCCGGGACGAACGTCGCGGCCCGGTTGGGCCCGAACGCGCCCAGCGGCAGCAGCGTCAAGCCGACGAGCAGGGTGATCGGGATGAACATGGTCAACAACAGCTGCTCGCCGTTGCGCAGCAGGAGCTTGAGCTCGAGCCGGAACTGTGCGGCCAGCATCGTCGGCACCGTCGCCGGCCGCGGGTCCGGGCTGAACGTCCCCGCCTCGAAGCGGTTGTCCGTCATGACCGCAACTCCCGGCCGGTGATGTCGAGGAAGACGTCCTCGAGGCTGCGCTGTTCGACGCGCATACCGGTGGCGAGGACGTTGAGCCGCGCACACCAGGCCGTGACGGTCGCCAGCACCTGCGGATCGATCTCACCTTCGACCAGGTATTCGCCAGGAGCGACCTCGGTGGCCTGATAACTCTCGGGAAGCGCCGCAATCAGAAGTGCGAGATCGAGTTTGGGCGGCGCCGAGAATCGCAACTGGTTCTCGGCGCCCCTGCCCATCAACTCCGCGGGAGTGCCCTGGGCAACCGCGACGCCGTGATCGATGATCACCAGGTGGTCGGCGAGTTGCTCGGCCTCGGTGAGTTGGTGCGTCGTGAGGACGACCGTGACGCCGTCGCGGCGCAACCCGTCGATGAGGTCCCACACCACGATGCGCGCATGGGCGTCCATTCCCGCGGTGGGCTCGTCGAGGAAGACCAGCTCCGGGCGCCCGACCACGGCGCACGCCAGCGCAAGGCGCTGCTGCTGGCCGCCGGACAGGCGCCGGTAGGTGGTCCTGGCCGCCTCGGTGAGGCCGAGGGTGTCCATCAGCCAGGCCGGGTCCAGGGGGTTCGCCGAGTACGCCGCAACGAGATTCAGCATCTCTCCGGCCCGAGCTGCCGGGTAACCGCCGCCGCCCTGGAGCATCACGCCGATCCGCTCGCGGAGCCGGGCATTGTGGGCGACGGGGTCGAGACCGAGGATCTCGATCGTGCCCGCGTCGGGCTTGATGAACCCCTCGCACATCTCGACGGTCGTGGTCTTGCCCGCCCCGTTGGGGCCGAGCAGGGCCAGCACCTCGGCACGCTGGACCTCGAGGTCGAGTCCGTCGACGGCGGTGGTCGTCCCGTAACGCTTGACGACTCCGCGCAGTCGCACCGGCGGCTCCGACGGGCCGCGCGAGGAGCCGAGTGCATCGGCACGGGATGTCACGGTGACTTAGCGTAGGCGTCCGGCCTGGTGGCCGGTGGCGCCGGTGGCGGGGATCCGTCTTCGACGGTCCCGCTCGGGTCGGGCAACGGGCGCCACGGCAGGCGTCGATGGGTGATCGCGATGAGGATCGCCACGATGATGGCGCTCGCCAGGGTCGCATCGAGGATCTGGAACAGCGCGAACCGGTCGCCGTTGGCCGTCGGCCCGAAGATGCCGACGATCAGCGTGATCACGATGGTGGTGCCGCGGAAGCCGGGGCGGGTCGCCCAGGTCGCCAGCGGGATGATCGCCCACAGCAGATACCAGGGTTGCACCACCGGGAACAGCAGCACGGTCGTTCCGAGCGCCACGCCGAGTCCGCCGACCGGATGCAATCGGCCGCGCAACACCGCCACCAGGAGCCAGGTCACCAGGACCGCGATGATGATCACACCCATGGCGCGGGTGAGTCCCAGCACCGCGGTGGTGTGGTCACCCAGTCCGAGCAGGTTGCCGACCTGTCCGGTACCCAGGGCCACCAGCGTCGGCGGTGACATCCAGGACCGCACCACGTTCGCCGTGCCGAGGGTGAACAGCCAGCCGAAGCCGAGCCCGCTGGCCCATCCGATGAGCGCGGTCACCGCCACGGTGATCGCGCACACCAGGCCGCTGGCGAGGAGGAAGGCCCGCAACGTGCCGCCCCACTTGCAGGCCAGGGCCATCGCCACGAACCCGACCGCCAACAGCGAGGGCAGCTTCACCTGCGACGACATGGTGATCAGCACGGTGCCCGCCACCAACATCGCCAGCGGCAGCCACCGCGCCCACTGGTCCCGCGCGCGCGGCCAGTGCAGCGGCCGCGGAAGGAGGGGACCCGCCGGGTGGTTGTCGCTGGTGCGGCTGACGGCACGCAGCGCGAACTCGGTGCCCGTCAGCATCAGGCCCAGCATCAGCGCCTCGTTGTGGATTCCTGCCACCAGGTGCATGAACAGCAGCGGATTGCACGGGCCGAGCCACAGTGCGCTGACCTCGGCCACACCGCACCGGCGGGCCAGCCGCGGGGTGGCCCAGACGATCAACCCGACCCCGAGCAGCACGACGATCCGGTGGGCGAGGACCGCGGCGACGATGTTGTCACCGGTGAGCTCGGAGATGCCCCGGCCGATCCACAGGAACAGCGGCCCGTACGGCGCGGGGGTCTCCCGCCACAGGCTGGGCACCGACAGCGTGAAGACGTGGTCGAGCCCGAGGCCAGGTGCCGGGCCCACCCGGTACGGATCGAGCCCGATCCGGGCGATCTGACTCTGCGCGAGGTACGAGTACACGTCCTTGCTGTACATCGGCGGGGCGATCAGCAGCGGCAGCGCCCACAGGAGCAGGATCCGGTCCAGTTGGCTGCGTGACATGCGGCGGTCGCCAAGGGCGAAGCGGCCGAGCATCAGCCAGGCCAGCGCCATCATGACCGCGCCGGTCGTCGTCATGGTCAGCGACACGGTCTGGATGCGGGACGGAAGGTTGAGCAGCCGGACCCCGAAGGTGGGATCCTGGACCACCGGCCGTGCGCCCGCGCCAAGCGCCCCGATGGCCATCAGGACCGTGCCGGTGGCGCCGAAGACGCGGGTGCGGCGCAGGGACGCGACCTCGGCGGCGTTCAGGGGCGAACCGACCGTCGTCTCGTCGGCGTGCCAACGGGCCACCGCAGAGCTGAGCGGTCCCCGGGTGGCCATCAGTGCAGCGTAGTAAGTCGCTCGTGTAAGGGTTGCCTTGCTAGACCCGTTCGGCCAATTCCGTAACAATGGTGTTGTGAAAATCCGCACGGACGCCACCGCCGCCGCCGGCCACTCGGCCGGTGCCGCCTCGACGTCTGACGGGCACACCCGTCGTGCGATCGTTCAGCTCCTTCTGGAGGGCCCCACGACCGCCGGTGAGATCGGGGACCGGCTCGGTATCTCGGCCGCCGGAGTGCGCAGGCACCTCGACGCGCTGGTCGACGCCGGCGACGCCGAGTCCAACGCCGCGGCGGCATGGCAGCACCACGGGCGGGGCCGCCCCGCCAAGCGCTACCGGCTCACCGCCGCGGGGCGCGCGAAGCTGGACCATGCCTACGACGACCTGGCGCTGGCCGCCATGCGGCAATTGCGGGAGGTCGGCGGCGACGATGCAATCCGCACCTTCGCCCGGCGCCGCATCGACACCGTGCTCTCGGGAGTAACCGCGGGCACCGATGACGTTGTCATCGGTGCGGATCGCGTGGCGGCGGCGCTCACCGAGGCGGGCTACGCCACCACGACGACCAGGGTGGCAGGACCCATCGACGGCGTGCAGATCTGCCAGCACCACTGCCCGGTATCGCACGTGGCGGAGGAGTTTCCGGAACTGTGCGAGGCCGAGCGGGAGGCGTTCGCCGACATCCTGGGTACCCACGTGCAGCGGCTGGCGACCATCGTCAACGGCGACTGCGCCTGCACCACGCACGTACCGTTGCACCCCGACCCCGCCCGGCGCACGGCCCGCGCCGGAGCCAACCCACAGGCAATCGAGAAGCAAGGAGCGTCGACATGACGACCACACCGGATGCGCTCACTCAGGAAGAGGCCATTGCCTCGCTGGGTACGTACGGCTACGGCTGGGCGGACTCCGACGTCGCCGGTGCCAGCGCGCAGCGCGGCCTCTCCGAGGCCGTGGTCCGCGACATCTCGGCGAAGAAGAGCGAACCCGAGTGGATGCTGGAGATGCGGCTCAAGGCACTGCGCACCTTCGACAAGAAGCCGATGCCGAACTGGGGTTCCAACCTCGAGGGCATCTTCTTCGACAACATCAAGTACTTCGTGCGTTCCAGCGAGAAGCAGGCTGCCACCTGGGACGACCTGCCCGCCGACATCAAGAACACCTATGACCGGCTCGGCATCCCGGAGGCGGAGAAGCAACGTCTGGTCTCGGGTGTCGCCGCACAGTACGAGTCCGAGGTCGTGTACCACTCGATCCGCGAGGACCTCGAGGCCCAGGGCGTCATCTTCCTCGACACCGACTCCGGACTGCGGGAGCAGCCCGAGCTGTTCAGGCAGTACTTCGGCACGGTCATCCCGGCCGGGGACAACAAGTTCTCCGCGCTCAACACGGCGGTGTGGTCGGGCGGCTCGTTCATCTACGTGCCGAAGGGCGTGCACGTCGACATCCCGCTGCAGGCCTACTTCCGGATCAACACGGAGAACATGGGCCAGTTCGAGCGCACGCTGATCATCGTCGACGAAGACGCCTACGTGCACTACGTGGAGGGCTGCACCGCGCCGATCTACAAGTCGGACTCGTTGCACTCCGCCGTCGTCGAGATCATCGTCAAGCCCGGCGGCCGCTGCCGGTACACCACCATCCAGAACTGGTCGAACAACGTCTACAACCTGGTCACCAAGCGGGCCCGCGCCGAGGCCGGCGCCACCATGGAATGGGTGGACGGCAACATCGGCTCCAAGGTCACGATGAAGTACCCCGCGGTGTGGATGACCGGCGAGCACGCCAAGGGCGAGGTGCTGTCGGTGGCGTTCGCCGGGGAGGGCCAGCACCAGGATACCGGCGCCAAGATGTTGCACCTGGCGCCGAACACGTCGAGCAACATCGTCTCCAAGTCGGTGGCACGTGGCGGTGGCCGGGCGTCCTACCGGGGTCTGGTCCAGATCAACAAGGGGGCGCACGGGTCGCGCTCGAGTGTGAAGTGCGATGCGCTGCTGGTGGACTCGATCAGCCGCAGTGACACCTACCCCTATGTCGACATCCGTGAGGACGACGTCACGATGGGGCACGAGGCCACCGTCTCCAAGGTCAGCGCGGATCAGCTCTTCTACCTGATGAGCCGCGGCATGACCGAGGACGAGGCGATGGCGATGGTGGTGCGCGGCTTCGTCGAGCCGATCGCCAAGGAGCTTCCGATGGAGTACGCGCTCGAGCTGAACCGGCTCATCGAGCTGCAGATGGAAGGGGCCGTTGGGTGACGCAGGACCTGACCGCGGCCGTCGAGGGCGGCGCCAAGCCGGGTTCGGCACTGGAGGGCGCCAACAAGGGAGAGCTGTTCGCGTCCTTCGACGTCGACGCCTTCGAGGTGCCCCGCGGCCGTGACGAACTGTGGCGGTTCACCCCGCTCAAGCGGCTGCGCGGCCTGCACGACGGGTCCGCGCCCGCGAGTGGCGCCGCACCCATCACCGTGAGCGAGCGGGCCGGCGTCACGGTGGAGACCGTCCGCCGCGGCGACGAGCGGCTCGGCGTGGCCGGTACGCCCACGGATCGTGTTGCTGCACAAGCGTTTTCGTCCTTCAACCAGGCGACGATCGTCACCGTGGCGAGGGACACCGAGGTGGCCGAGCCCATCGAGATCACCGTGACCGGACCCGGACCGGGTGCGGTGGCGTACGGCCACCTGCAGATTCGGGTCGAGGAGCTGGCGCGTGCCACCGTGGTCGTGGACCTGCGCGGCAGCGGCACCTACGCCGACAACGTCGAGATCGTCGTCGGCGACTCGGCGGGTCTCGGCGTCATCTGGATCGCCGACTGGGCCGACGACATGGTCCATGTCAGCGCGCACCATGCCAGATTGGGCAAGGACTCCACGCTGTCGCACGTGGCCGTCACCCTCGGCGGTGACGTCGTCCGCACCTCCGCCACGGTGCGTTTCACCGCACCGGGCGGCGACGCCCAGATGCTGGGCACCTACTTTGCGGACGACGGCCAGCACTTCGAATCGCGCCTCCTGATCGATCACGCGCAGGCGAACTGCCGCTCCGACGTGCTGTACAAGGGTGCGTTGCAAGGGGATCCGGATTCACAGAAGCCCGACGCGCACACCGTCTGGATCGGCGACGTGCTGATCCGCGCGGAGGCCACCGGAACCGAAACGTACGAGGCGAACCGCAACCTGGTGCTCACCGACGGGGCGCGCGCCGATTCGGTGCCGAACCTCGAGATCGAGACCGGTGAGATCGTCGGCGCCGGGCATGCCAGTGCGACAGGTCGCTTCGACGACGAGCAGTTGTTCTACCTGCGTGCCCGCGGCATTCCCGAAGATCAAGCCCGTCGCCTGGTGGTGCGCGGCTTCTTCGGCGAGATCATCGCCAAGATCGCCGTCCCCGCCGTGCGTGAACGACTCACCGAAGCCATCGAAAAGGAGCTGGCCATCACCGCCGGCTCCCATGAACTGCGAGAGAAGTAGCCGAACATGACGACACTCGAAGTCAAGGACCTGCACGTCTCCGTCGCCAACCCGGACGCGGTCGGCGAGGAGATCGCCATCCTCAAGGGGGTCGACCTGACCGTGAAGTCGGGGGAGACCCATGCGGTCATGGGCCCCAACGGATCCGGCAAATCGACGCTGTCCTACGCGATTGCCGGTCACCCGAAGTACACCGTCACGTCGGGATCGATCACCCTCGACGGCGAGGACGTCCTCGCGATGAGCGTCGACGAGCGCGCCCGCGCGGGTCTCTTCCTGGCCATGCAGTACCCCATCGAGGTACCGGGCGTGTCGATGTCGAACTTCCTGCGCACCGCCGCCACCGCGGTCCGGGGCGAGGCCCCCAAGCTGCGGCACTGGGTCAAGGAGGTCAAGACCGCGATGAGCGATCTCGACATCGACCCGGCGTTCTCCGAGCGCAGCGTCAACGAAGGCTTCTCCGGAGGCGAGAAGAAGCGCCACGAGATTCTGCAGCTCGGTCTGCTCAAGCCGAAGATCGCCATCTTGGACGAGACCGACTCCGGTCTCGACGTCGACGCGCTGCGCGTGGTGAGCGAGGGGGTGAACCGCTACGCCGCCGCCGAGAACGGCGGCGTGCTGCTGATCACCCACTACACCAGGATCCTTCGCTACATCCAGCCGCAGTTCGTCCACGTGTTCTTCGGCGGTCGGATCATCCAGTCCGGCGGACCGGAGCTCGCCGACGAGCTGGAGGAGAACGGCTACGAGCGCTTCACCCAGGTGGTCGAGGCCTGACATGACCGCCGCGTCCGAGACGCTCGATCTGGTGCGCATCCGGTCCGACTTCCCGATCCTCGGCCGTCGGATGCGCGGCGGCAACCAGCTGGCCTATCTCGATTCCGGTGCCACGTCGCAGAAACCGTTGCCGGTGCTCGACGCCGAGCGGGACTTCCTGGTCACCTCCAACGGCGCCGTGCACCGCGGCGCGCACCAGCTGATGGAGGAGTCGACCGACGCCTACGAGCAGGGCCGCCAGGACATTGCCGCGTTCGTCGGTGCCGACGCAGATGAGCTGGTCTTCACCAAGAACGCCACCGAGTCCCTCAACCTGGTGTCCTACGCGTTGGGCGACGACCGTTTCGACCGGGCCGTCGGGCCCGGCGACGTGATCGTCACGACCGAGCTGGAGCATCACGCCAACCTCATTCCGTGGCAGGAACTGGCGCGACGCACCGGTGCCACCTTGCGCTGGTACTCCGCGACCGACGACGGTCGCATCGACCTGGATTCGCTCGCATTGGACGACCGCGTCAAGGTCGTGGCGTTCACCCACCACTCGAACGTCACCGGTGCCATCGCGCCGGTGGCCGAGCTGGTGGCGCGCGCGACGGCGGTGGGTGCGCTGACCGTGCTCGACGCCTGCCAGTCGGTGCCCCAGCAGCCCGTCGACTTCCACGGCCTCGGCGTCGACTACGCGGTGTTCTCCGGACACAAGATGTTGGGACCCACCGGCATCGGCGTGCTCTACGGGCGCCGGGAGCTGCTCGCCGCCATGCCCCCGTTCCTCACCGGCGGCTCGATGATCGAGACCGTGACCATGGCTGCTACGACCTACGCCCCTGCGCCGCAACGCTTCGAGGCAGGTACGCCGATGACCTCTCAGGTCGTCGGACTAGCCGCTGCCGCAAGGTATTTGACGTCGATTGGCATGCCGGCGGTCCAGGCCCACGAGCACGCACTGGTGGCGGCCACCCTGGAACGCCTCTCCGAGATCGACGGCGTGCGGATCGTCGGCCCCACTTCCATGGAGCACCGCGGCTCGCCGGTGAGCTTCGTCGTCGACGGGGTTCACGCCCACGACGTCGGCCAGGTACTCGACGACGAGGGTGTGGCGGTTCGCGTCGGTCACCACTGCGCGTGGCCGCTGCACCGCACGTTCGGCATCGCCGCCACCGCCCGGGCGTCATTCGCCGTGTACAACACCCTCGACGAGGTGGACCGGCTTGGCGCAGGCGTCGAGCGGGCCATCGAGTTCTTCGGCAGGGGCTGAGCGCACCGTGCGCATGGAGCAGATGTATCAGGAAGTGATCCTCGATCACTACAAACATCCGCATCACCGTGGGTTGCGCGAGCCGTATCGCGCCCAGGTGCACCACGTGAACCCGACCTGCGGTGACGAAGTCACGTTGCGCGTGGCGCTGACCGAGGACGGCGACACCGTCAGCGACGTCTCCTACGACGGGCAGGGTTGCTCGATCAGCCAGGCGGCGACCTCGGTGCTCACCGACCAGGTGATCGGCCAGAGCGTCGGCGCCGCGCTGAAGACGGTGGCGGCGTTCACCGAGATGATCTCGTCGCGCGGGGACGTCGTGGGCGACGAGGACGTGATCGGTGACGGCATCGCGTTCGCCGGTGTCGCCAAGTATCCGGCGCGGGTGAAGTGCGCGCTGCTGGGCTGGATGGCTTTCAAAGACGCGCTGGCCCAGGCCAGCCACGATGTGGAGGAACGACGATGAGCGAGATGCCCGTGGACGGCCACGCGACCCCCGAGCGGGGCGCGATCTCCGCCGAGCAGCTGGACGACCTCGAAGAGGCGATGCGCGACGTGGTCGACCCGGAACTCGGCATCAACGTCGTCGACCTCGGCCTGGTCTACGGGTTGAACATCGAGGACGGTGACGCCGGCTCCAAGATCGCCTTGATCGACATGACGCTGACGTCCGCGGCATGTCCGTTGACCGACGTCATCGAGGATCAGTCGCGGACGGCGTTGGTCGGCGCGGGACTCGTCAACGACATCAAGATCAACTGGGTGTGGAATCCGCCGTGGGGCCCCGACAAGATCACCGAGGACGGTCGCGAGCAGCTCAGGGCGCTCGGCTTCACCGTCTAGAGCCGCGATGGACGACCAGACCTACGTCACCACCCGGCGTCAACTGCGCGCCGTCGCCGAGAGCTTCGTCGCAGGACCTCAATATCGCGCGACGGGAACGATCCGGCTCGCCGTGCGCCCCGACGGGTTCACTGCCGTCTCCATACCGGTGGCGGTCCACGGCACCGAGCTGGTGTTCGGCGAGGGGGCCGCGCCGCTGGCGGGACCGGTCGGCGCCCTGGCGGCCGCCACGGGGCTGGACGTCGGCCCGCCGGAAGGGCTCTACGAGCTCGAGGACACCTTGTCGATGGACGCCGTCCTCGACCTCGACCCCGACGCGGCCGCGACGGTCTACCGAAGCCTGTACGCGGGCGGCTTCGCCCTGACGAACACGCTGCCGGACTCGCATCCGGTGCTCTGGCCGGAGCACTTCGACGTGGGTGTCACCGAGAACGAGGTGAACTACGGCGTCTCGCCTGGCGACGACTTCCACCCGCAGCCGTACGCGTACGTCGGACCGTGGGCCTCGCGCATCGGTCCCTTCTGGAATGCACCGTTCGGGGCGTTCATGGCGCTGGAACCCGCGCTCGACGCCGACGCCGTGGCCGCCGCCATCGGCGACTTCTTCGAACGCGGCCGCCGAGAGCTGTGATGGATCCGCCGCCCGCGGAATCGCCGGGCGGCCGAACACGTTGCATGGCTGCATGGGCCTCGATGAGGGTTTGAGCGAGATGTTCCTGCCCCTGACGGTGCGGTCGATGACCATTCCCAACCGGTTCGCGATGGCGCCCATGACGCGGCAGGCGTCTCCAGGGGGCGTCCCCGGGGCGAACGTCGCGGCGTACTACGCCCGCCGCGCGGCGGGCGGCGTCGGCCTGCTCATCACCGAGGGCATTCGGCTCGCCGACCCGGCCGCCGGCTTCCCCGAGGCCGTGCCCACCCTCAGCGGCGAGAAGGCACTGGCCGGCTGGCGCAAGGTGACCGACGCCGTGCACGCGAGGGGTTCCGTGATCGCCGCCCAGCTGTGGCACCAGGGTGCCGAGCGCGCGGACGCCGACGGCGTCGTCCCGGTGAGCCCGTCGGGCGTGAACGGACGCGGAGAGGCCAGGGGCCGTGCGTTGACGGCCGACGAGCTCGTCGACGTGGCATGTCAGTACGCGGAGGCCGCGCGACGTGCCCGCGACGTCGGCTTCGACGCGGTGGAGCTGCACGGTGCGCACGGCTACCTTCTCGACGAGTTCTTCTGGCGGATGACCAATCTGCGCACCGACGACTACGGCGGCCCGCTGTCCGGTCGGACCCGCTTTCCGGCCGAGGTCGTGGCGGCGGTGCGCGCGGCGGTCGGCGACGACTTCCCGATCGTGTTCCGGTTCTCGCAGTGGAAGGGCAGCGATTACGACGCCTTCATCGCGGCCGATCCCACCGAGCTTCAGGAATTGCTGGCGCCCCTCGTCGATGCCGGTGTCGACGTCCTCCATCCGTCGACGCGGCGGCATGATCTCCCGGCGTTTCCCGAACTCGACCCGGTGCTCAGCTTGGCGGGATGGACGAAGAAGGTGACCGGCGCGCCGGTCATCGCCGTGGGTTCGGTCGGACTGCAGACGCAGTTCCGCAGTGAGCGGCCCGGCGAACTGATCTCGCCCGCACCCGTCGACGGCGTGGTCTCTCAGTTCGCGACCGGTGAGTTCGACGTCGTCGCGATCGGTCGGACGCTTCTCGCAGACCCAACATGGGTAAACAGGGTGCGAAACGATGCCCTCGACGGGTTCGTCGGCTACGACGCCCAGTCCGCGCTGAGCGGGTTGCACTGACCGGCCACCAGATTCCACATGATGGGAACAAGCAGGTAGAACCCGACGTTAGGAGTGACGTGAGTACGCAAGACATTACGGGTGAACAATTCAACGAGACGATCACCGACAACGAGATCGTGCTGGTCGACTTCTGGGCGTCGTGGTGCGGGCCCTGTCGTGCGTTCGCACCGACGTACTCCGCCTCCTCGGACAAGCACCCCGACGTCGTCCACGCGAAGGTCGATACGGAGGCCGAGCAGGAGCTGGCGGCGGCCGCCGAGATCCAGGCGATTCCGACCTTGATGGCCTTCAAGAAGGGGCACATGGTCTTCCGGCACTCGGGCATGCTGCCCGCCAAGGACCTGGAGGACGTGATCGGACAGATCAAGGATCTCGACATCGACGCCGCCATCGCCGAGCAGTCCAAAGCCGAAGAGGTCTAGCGGGCGCACGCGATAGCGTGCAGTCCGTGACCGAGCCGACGCCGCAGCCCCTGGTCCTCGTCGACCACCCGGAGCCGACCGTGGCAGTGGTGACGCTGAACCGGCCCGAGCGGATGAACTCGATGGCCTTCGACCTGATGCTGCCGCTGAAGGACGCGCTCACCGAACTGACGCACGACAACGACACCCGGGTGGTGGTGTTGACCGGGGCGGGACGGGGCTTCTCCTCCGGTGCAGACCAAAAGTCGGCGGGCGCGGTACCCCACGTGGCCGGCCTGACCCGCCCGACGGTGGCACTGCGCTCGATGGAAGTGCTCGACGAGGTGATTCTCGCCATACGGCGGATGCACCAGCCCGTCATCGCCGCGGTCAACGGAGCCGCCATCGGCGGCGGGTTGTGCCTGGCGTTGGCCTGCGACATCCGGATGGCGGCGGCGGGGGCGTACTTCCGGGCCGCCGGCATCAACAACGGCTTGACGGCGAGCGAGCTCGGCCTGTCCTACCTGCTGCCCAAGGCAATTGGGACGTCGAGGGCCTTCGAGCTGATGTTGACCGGACGTGACGTCGACGCGGCGGAGGCCGAGCGCATCGGTCTGGTCTCGCGCACCGTTCCGGACGGCGATCTGCTCGACGCCTGCCTCGGGATGGGCCGGCGCATGGCGACGTTCTCGCGGCCGGGAATCGAGTTGACCAAGCGGACGCTGTGGAGTGGACTCGAGGCCGGTAGCCTTGAGGGCCACATGCAGGCCGAGGGCCTGGGACAACTCTACGTACGTCTGCTCACCGCCAACTTCGAGGAAGCGGTCGCCGCGCGCGCCGAGGGGCGGCCCGCAGTCTTCGGAGACGACAAGTAGCCAGACGAGTAAGAGGGAGTGCAGCGTGATCACCGCAACGGACCTGGAGGTCCGCGCTGGCGCGCGCACGCTGCTGGCCGTGGAGGGGTCCGCGCTGCGGATCCAGCCCGGCGACAGGATCGGCCTGGTCGGTCGCAACGGTGCAGGCAAGACCACCACGATGCGGATCCTCGCCGGGGAGGGCGAGCCCTATGCGGGCCGCGTCGAACGCACCGGTGAAGTCGGCTACCTCCCGCAGGATCCGCGCGAGGGTGACCTCGACATGCTGGCCCGCGACCGGGTGCTGTCGGCGCGTGGCCTGGACACCTTGCTCTCCGATCTGGAGAAGCAGCAGGCGATCATGGCCGAGGTCGCCGATGACGCGGCCAGGGACAAGGCGATCCGGCGGTACGGCCAGCTCGAGGAGCGGTTCGCCGCTCTCGGCGGTTACGCGGCCGAGAGCGAGGCAGGCCGGATTTGTGCGAGCCTCGGCCTGCCCGAACGCATCCTGACGCAGCCGTTGCGGACGCTCTCGGGGGGTCAGCGTCGCCGCGTCGAGCTCAGCCGGATCCTGTTCGCCGCCTCGGACACCGGGTCGGGATCGGACACCACGCTGCTGCTCGACGAGCCGACCAACCACCTCGACGCCGACTCGATCGGGTGGCTGCGCACCTTCCTGCAGAACCACACCGGCGGCCTCGTCGTGATCAGCCACGACGTGGATCTGCTCGCGGACGTCGTGAACAGGGTCTGGTTCCTCGACGCCGTCCGCGGTGAGGCCGACGTCTACAACATGGGTTGGCAGAAGTACCTCGACGCGCGCGCCACCGACGAACAACGCCGGCGCCGGGAACGGGCCAACGCCGAGAAGAAGGCCTCCGCGCTGCGCACCCAGGCCGCCAAGATGGGCGCCAAGGCCACCAAGGCCGTTGCCGCGCAGAACATGCTGCGCCGCGCCGAGCGCATGATCGCCGAGCTGGACGACGAACGGGTCGCCGACAAGGTCGCGAAGATCAGATTCCCCACCCCGGCCGTCTGCGGTCGCACGCCACTGGTGGCCAAGGGGTTGACCAAGACCTACGGCTCGCTGGAGATCTTCACCGGCGTCGACCTGGCGATCGACAAGGGGTCGCGTGTCGTCGTGCTCGGTCTCAACGGTGCCGGCAAGACCACGCTGCTGCGGATCCTCGCGGGAGCCGAGTCGGCCGACGGGGGTGCGATCGAGCCGGGCCACGGTCTCAAGCTGGGGTACTTCGCGCAGGAACACGACACGATCGACGGGCTCGCCTCGGTGTGGGAGAACATCCGCCACGCCGCACCCGACACCGGCGATCAGGATCTCCGCAGCCTGCTGGGCGCGTTCATGTTCAGCGGCCCCCAGCTCGACCAACCGGCCGGCACGCTGTCGGGCGGCGAGAAGACCCGCCTCGCGCTCGCCGGCCTGGTGGCCTCGACCGCTAACGTCCTGCTGCTCGACGAGCCGACGAACAACCTGGACCCCGCCTCGCGTGAGCAGGTGCTCGACGCGCTGCGCAGCTACCAGGGCGCGGTGGTGTTGGTCACCCACGACCCTGGCGCGGCGGAGGCGCTCGATCCCCAGCGGGTGGTGTTGCTGCCCGACGGCACCGAGGATTACTGGTCCGACGATTACCGCGACCTCATCGAACTAGCCTGACGGCCGCCCTGATTGGACCCCTCTACCCCGGGGTATGCGTCCGTGCACCGGAATTTGGGGAGATGCGAATGAGTGAGCTGGACAAGACCAGAGAAGACATGCTCAACGAGCTGCGGCACGAGTATGAGAAGGGTGCCAGCATCCGGACCCTGGTGGCCAACACCGGAAAGTCGTACGGCTCGATCCACAGCATGCTGAGAGAGTCCGGCACCACCATGCGAAGTCGCGGCGGACCCAATCACCGCGGTCGTCGCTGACTACTGCTGTCGAACGGAGGCCTCCACCAGGTCCAGCACGGCGCTGAGCCGGTCGGACCGCTCGCCGGAGGCCAGTCTCGCGACGAGGCCGTCGAGGACCAGGTCGAGGTAGGTGTGGAGCACGTCGCCGGGCACGTCGTCGCGCAGCTTGCCGGCCAGTTTCTGGCGTCGCAGCCGCTCGGTGGTGGCGTCGGACAGCTCGGCGGAGCGATCGGCCCAGCCCTGATGGAAGGCCGGATCGTTGCGGAGTTTGCGGGCGATCTCCAAACGCGTTGTGAGCCAGTCAAATTGATCTGGCGCAGCGAGTAGGTCCCGCATGACCTGGATCAGGCCCTCGCGGGAGGCCACCTCCGCCATCCGTTCCGCGTCCTCCCGCGCCAGTTCGAAGAACAGGGTGTCCTTGTCGCGGTAGTGATGGAAGATTGCGCCGCGCGACAGCCCGATCGTCTGTTCGAGCCGCCGCACGGTCGCTCCCTCGTAGCCGAACTCGGCGAAGCACCGCCGGGCGCCGTCGAGAATCTGGCGGCGCCGCGCCGCCAAATGGTCCTCGGTAACCCGGGGCACGTGACCGCCTCGTCCGTCGTCAGGCCGGCTGCGACTTCAGCATGTTCCGCAGCACGAACTGCAGGATGCCGCCGTTGCGGTAGTAGTCGGCCTCGCCGGGGGTGTCGATGCGCACCACGGCGTCGAACTCGACCGTCGATCCATCGCCCTTGGTGGCGGTCACCTTCACCGTCCGCGGCGTCGTGCCGTCGTTCAGCGCCGTGATGCCGGTGATGTCGAACACCTCGGTGCCGTCCAACTTCAAACTGGCGGCCGACTCTCCGGCGGGGAACTGCAGCGGGATCACCCCCATGCCGATCAGGTTCGACCGGTGGATGCGTTCGAACGACTCGGTGATGACGGCCCGCACGCCCAGCAGCGAGGTGCCCTTGGCGGCCCAGTCGCGCGAGGACCCGGAGCCGTACTCCTTGCCGCCCAGCACGACCAGCGGGACGTTCTGCGTCGCGTAGTTCTGCGCCGCGTCGTAGATGAACGCCTGCGGTGCCCGACCGTCCTCGCCGGCCTGGGTGAAGTCCCGGGTGTAGCCGCCCGAAACGTCGTCGAGCAGTTGGTTCCGCAGCCGGATGTTCGCGAACGTGCCGCGGATCATCACCTCGTGGTTGCCGCGTCGCGATCCGTAGGAGTTGTAGTCCTTGCGGTCGACGCCGTGCTCGTCGAGGTACTGCGCGGCCGGCGTGCCGGCCTTGATGTTGCCTGCGGGGGAGATGTGGTCGGTGGTCACCGAATCGCCGAGCAGGGCCAGCACGCGGGCACCGCTGATGTCGGTGACGGGCTGGGGGTCGGCCGGCATGCCCTCGAAGTACGGAGGCTTGCGCACGTAGGTCGACTTCGCATCCCAGTCGAAGGTGTCACCGCTCGGCGTGGGCAGGTTGCGCCACCGGTCGTCGCCCTTGAACACGTCGGCGTAGTTCTTCCGGAACATGTCCTGGCTGATCGACGAGGCGATCGTCTCGGAGATCTCCTTCTGCGTCGGCCAGATGTCCTTGAGGAACACCGGGTTGCCGTCGTGGTCGTTGCCGAGGCAGTCCGTCTCGAAGTCGAAGTCCATGCTGCCGGCCAGCGCGTAGGCGATCACCAGCGGTGGGGACGCCAGGTAGTTCATCTTCACGTCCGGGTTGATCCGGCCCTCGAAGTTGCGGTTGCCCGACAACACCGCGGTCACCGACAGGTCGTTCTCGTTGATCGCGGCCGAGATCTCGTCGAGCAGCGGACCACTGTTGCCGATGCAGGTGGTGCAGCCGTAGCCGACCAGGAAGAAGCCCAGCTTCTCGAGGTACGGCCACAGGCCGGCCTTGTCGTAGTAGTCGGTGACGACCTGCGACCCCGGTGCCATCGTGGTCTTCACCCACGGCTTGGTCGTGAGTCCCTTGTCGACGGCCTTCTTCGCGAGCAGGGCGGCGCCCATCATCACTTCGGGGTTCGAGGTGTTGGTGCACGAGGTGATGGCCGCGATCGCCACCGCGCCGTGGTCGAGGACGAATTCACCGCGCTCGTCGCAGCGCACCGTCACCGGCTTGGTTGGCCTGCCCTCGGCGCCAACGGCGGCCGAATGCAGCGGCTCGGCACCATCGTCGGCGAACGACAGCGATACCGGATCGCTGGCGGGGAACGACTCGTCTACCGCCTCGTCGAGCTTGGTGCACGCCGCGGGCATTTGCTCCTCGACGTAGTTGTGAATGTCCTTGCGGAAGGCCGACTTCGCATCCTCGAGTGCGATGCGGTCCTGCGGGCGCTTCGGTCCGGCGATCGACGGCACCACGTCGGAGAGGTCCAGTTCGAGGTACTCGGAGAACTTCGGCTCACGGCTGGGGTCGTGCCACATGCCTTGCATCTTGGCGTAGGCCTCGACCAGCGCGAGCTGCTTCTCGTCGCGCCCGGTCATGCGCAGGTAGTCGATGGTCACCTCGTCGATGGGGAAGATCGCTGCGGTGGAACCGAATTCGGGGCTCATGTTGCCGAGCGTCGCGCGGTTGGCCAGCGGCACCTCGGAGACGCCCTCGCCGTAGAACTCGACGAACTTGCCGACCACGCCGTGCTTGCGCAGCATCTCGGTGACGGTGAGGACGACGTCGGTGGCGGTGACGCCGGGGCGGCGCTCACCGCTGAGCTTGAAGCCGACGACCCGGGGGATGAGCATCGACACGGGCTGGCCGAGCATGGCGGCCTCGGCCTCGATGCCGCCGACGCCCCAGCCCAGCACGCCGAGGCCGTTCTCCATGGTGGTGTGGCTGTCGGTGCCCACACAGGTGTCGGGGTAGGCGACCCCGTCGCGAAGCATCACGACGCTCGCCAGGTACTCGATGTTGACCTGGTGCACGATGCCGGTGCCGGGGGGCACGACCTTGAAGTCGTCGAAGGCGCCCTGGCCCCAGCGCAGGAACTGGTAGCGCTCGCCGTTGCGCTCGTACTCGATCTCGACGTTGCGCTCGAAGGCGTTGGCGGTGCCGAAGAGGTCCGCGATCACGGAGTGGTCGATCACCAGGTCCGCGGGTGCGAGGGGGTTGACCTTCTGCGGATCGCCGCCAAGGGCGCCGACGGCCTCCCGCATGGTGGCCAGGTCGACGATGCACGGCACGCCGGTGAAGTCCTGCATGATCACCCGCGCCGGGGTGAACTGAATCTCGATGCTCGGGTCGGCCGACGGATCCCAGTTGGCGATGGCCTCGATGTGGTCGGAGGTGATGTTGGCTCCGTCTTCGGTGCGCAACAGGTTCTCGGCGAGGACCTTGAGGCTGTAGGGAAGCTTCTCGGTGCCGGGCACTGCATCAAGGCGGTAGATCTCGTAGCTCTCGTTCCCGACCGTCAAGGTGTCGCGGGATCCGAACGAATTAACTGAGTTCTTGGGGCTCACTTCAACTCCCGGTTCGTTCTTCGCCACGACGGGCTGTGTCGCAGCGATACGACTCTAACAGTACGCTTGTCCTGTAAACCCGCTGGGGGCACGCCCCAGTCTCGTCCCCATCCGCGCGTGCTGCCAGCGGATCGGCCCAACTTGGCGGTACCGTCTGGCAGGTGACGACTCCGCAGGCGCCCCTGTTCATCCCGTCGCAGGTGTGCGACGTCGTCGGCAAGGACCCCGGCTCGACGCCCCCGGACGCCTGCATGGATCTCGTGCAGGCCGACCTTCGCGACGACGGCGTGGCGACTGCGGACACGTCCACCGCCGCGGCACTGGCAGGGGTGGTGGCCGATGCCAAGAAGAAGGGCATCGACCTCAAGCTGGTGGTGCTCGACCAGAATCCTCCGATCGACACCCCGCTGCGCGACATCGCCACCGAGGTCGGCCAGGTTCATCCTGGCTCGACGGTGCTGGTGCTGAGCCCGTCGTTCGCGGGTACCTACAGTCCGGTCTTCGACCGGGTGACGCTTGAAGCCGGCCAGGACATCGCGAAGGTGAGCGGCACCCCGGTGGCGGCTTCTCAGAATTTCGTGACCGAATTGACGACACCCCACTTTCCCTGGACGCCATTCACGATCGTCCTCGTTCTCGGTGTCGCGCTCGCGGCCGTCGGTACTCGATTCCTGCAGGTCCGGGCGCGGCGGGCGAGCTCGGCGGAAACCCATGTCACCGCCGGGAACTGACCTCCCGAACGGGCTTTCGATATCGGTAAGTCACCATTCGATAACACTGGTTTCAATTACAAACATGTAATTCTTTGACGGCGTTTCCTTGGCGCTGGATGTGACGTACGGTGCAGAAGGCGCCTGATGTTGCAGTTGTGATTCATGGGATTGAAGTGACACCCGGCCCGACGAATGTGCCCCCACGTTCGTGTTCAGCATTAGGAGGCCGGAGTCCAATGAGACGCACCCTTCGCGCCTCGATCGCGGGTTCGCTCGTGTGTGGCGTTCTCGTCACGTCGGTGTTCGCCTACGGATCCGGGATGGCGACCGCCGACCCTGCGAGCACCGAGGGAGTGGCGGGTCTCGTCGCCGCCGTCGCCAACGCCGATCAGAAGCTGCAGGAATTGGGTGCGGACATCCAGGCCCAGCAGGAAGGCGTCAACAAGGCGATCGTCGCCGTCCAGACCGCGCGCGACGACGCGACCGCCGCCCAGGGCGAGGTGGACGCCAGCCAAACCGCCCTCGACGACGCCAACGCCGCCATCTCCAATGCGCAGCACCGCTTCGACACGTTCGCCGCCTCGACCTACATGAACGGTCCGTCCGCGTCCTACGTCACGGCGCACGACCCCGCGGACATCCTCGACACCGCCGCCGTCGGGCAGACGCTGAACGTCAGCACCCAACAGGCCATCGCCGGGCTGCAGCGCGCCCGCACCGAGCAGGTGAACAGGGAGTCCGCCGCGCGGTTGGCCAAACAGAAGGCCGACCAGGCGGTCCTCGACGCGCGATCCACGCAGGACGCGGCGGTCACCTCACTGACCCAGGCGCAGCAGACCTTCAAGACCCAGCAGGGCCAACTGGACCAACTGGTGGCGCAGCGGTCGGCGGCGCAGGCCAAGCTGGCCGCCGCAGGTGCGTGGTCGGCGCCCGCCCGCGGCGCCGCGCCGCAGGCCGCTCCGGCCGCAGCAGCCGGTCCAGCGCCGGCGCCCGCGGTGGCGGCGGCGAATGCCTCGACGAACTGGGATCGCGACCCCGCCGCCGCGGCGCCGCGCACCTCGAACTGGGACACCGCGTGGGACCCCACGCTGCCCGCCATCCCCAGTGCCTTCGTCAGTGGCGACCCGATCGCGATCATCAACTCGGTGCTGGGCATCGCATCCACCTCGGCGCAGGCCACCCAACAGATGGGGCGCGGGTTCCTGCAGAAGCTCGGGATCCTGCCGACGCCAAGTGGTTTCACCAACGGCGCGATCCCTCGGGTCTACGGCAGGCAGGCGTCCGAATACGTCATCCAGCGCGCGGGATCCCAGCTGGGAGTGCCCTACTCGTGGGGTGGCGGCAACGCCGTCGGCCCGAGCCGCGGCATCGACTCGGGGGCAGGCACCACCGGGTTCGACTGCTCGGGGCTGATCCTTTACGCCTTCGCGGGGGTCGGCATCAAACTGCCCCACTACTCGGGTGCGCAGTACGAGATGGGGCGCAAGATCCCCTCGTCGCAGATGCGCCGCGGCGACGTGATCTTCTACGGGCCCGGCGGCAGTCAGCACGTGACCCTCTACCTGGGCAACGGACAGATGCTCGAGGCGCCCTACACCGGCTCGACCGTCAAGGTGTCGCCCGTCCGGACCAGCGGCATGACGCCGTACGTCATTCGCTACATCGAATACTGATGAGGGTCGTCTTGCACCTGTTGTCCCTTCGTGCCGCCTCGATCGTCGCGATGTCCGTGTGCGCGTCCGCGCTGATGGTGATGTCGACGTTGGTGTTCGGTGCGCTCGCGCCCGCCGGCGCCGAGCCGACCGGGCAGTGGGATCCCACGCTGCCGCAGCGGCCCAGCTCCGGAGCACCCGGCGACCCCGTCGCGATCGCCAACGCGTCGTTCCAGGCGAGTGCGATCGCGCTGCAGACCACGCAGAGCCTCGGCCATCAGTTCCTGGCCAGTATCGGACTGGCCGACGACTCGCCGGCCGCTCTCCCCGGTGGCCGGGTACGTGGCCCGCAGGCCATCGAGTACGTGATCCGGCGTGCCGGTTCACAGATGGGCGTGCCGTATTCGTGGGGCGGCGGTTCACTCACCGGACCGAGCGAAGGCGTCGACTACGACACCGGCAAGATCGGCTTCGACTGCTCGGGACTGACGCGTTATGCGTTCGCCGGCGTCGGCGTCAACATCCCGAAGTACTCGGGCGACCAGTACGACTCGGGACGGCCGATCGCGCCGGCTGCGGCCAAGCGCGGCGACCTCATCTTCTACGGCCCCGGCGGCAGCCAGCACGTGGCGATCTTCCTCGGCGGCGGCAGGATGCTGGAGGCGTCGGGCAGCGCCGAGAAGGTGACCGTCAGCCCGGTGCGAACCGCGGGCATGTCACCGCACCTGGTGCGGTTCATCGAGTCTTGATCGGGCCACCCCGCGGCAGGGCACGTCGACGGATTCCGAACTGCCTGGAATAGTTGACGGCGAGCGTCCGCCGAGTGGCTCTGGCGCCACCGAGACCAGCGGTCTGAACTGAACGCCGGAACAGAACACGTGGAGGAACTGAATGACGTCACCGAGTGGGCCCCCGCAGGGCGCCGGAGGTTTTCCCGGGCCGACCGCGCCCCAGAGCTTCCCGCCGGGCGGCCCCGCGCAGACTCCGCCACCCAACGGCGGCCTGCAGCCCGAGGTGCACACGCTCGAGCGGGCGATCTTCGAGGTCAAGCGCATCATCGTCGGGCAGGATCTGCTCGTCGAACGGATGCTCGTCGGCCTGCTCGCCAAGGGCCACGTCCTGCTCGAAGGCGTCCCCGGCGTGGCCAAGACCCTCGCGGTGGAGACGTTCGCCAAGGTCGTGGGCGGCACCTTCGCGCGCATCCAGTTCACCCCCGACCTGGTGCCCACCGACATCGTCGGCACCCGCATCTACCGGGTGGGCAAGGAGGAGTTCGACATCGAACTCGGCCCCGTGATGGTCAACTTCCTGCTCGCCGACGAGATCAACCGCGCCCCGGCCAAGGTGCAGTCCGCCCTTCTGGAAGTGATGGCCGAGCGCAAGATCTCACTCGGCGGAAAGACCTTCCCGTTGCCGAGTCCGTTCCTCGTCATGGCGACGCAGAACCCGATCGAGCAGGAGGGCGTCTACTCCCTCCCCGAAGCGCAGCGCGACCGCTTCCTGTTCAAGCTGAACGTCGACTACCCCACACCGGAGGAAGAGCGCGAGATCATCTACCGGATGGGTGTCACGCCGCCCACGCCGAAGCAGATCCTCAACACCGGTGACCTGCTGCGCCTGCAGGAGATCGCGGCGGGCATCTTCGTCCACCACGCACTGGTCGACTACGTCGTGCGCGTCGTGACCGCCACCCGTGAGCCCGAGAAGTTCGGCATGCCCGACGCCAGGTCGTGGATCGCCTACGGTGCCTCACCTCGTGCGTCGCTCGGCATCATCGCCGCCTCCCGGGCGCTGGCCCTGATCCGCGGCCGGGACTACGTGATCCCTCAGGACGTCGTCGAGGTGATCCCCGACGTGCTTCGGCATCGCCTGGTGTTGACCTACGACGCGTTGGCCGACGAGGTGTCCGCCGAGACCGTGATCAACCGGATCATGCAGACCGTGGCCCTGCCGCAAGTGAACGCCATTCCGCAGCAAGGGCATTCGGTGGCACCCGCCATGCCCGCAGCGGCTGCGGCCAGCGGTCGGTGACTCAGCCCGCCAACGGCCGTCGGGCCCGCGTGGATCTGCCGTCACTGCAACGCGGTCAGATCCGGGACCCCGAACTCTCGGCCGCGCTCCGCAAACTCGAGCTGACGGTCCGCCGCAAGCTCGACGGCGTGTTGCACGGGGATCACCAGGGCCTGGTGCCGGGACCGGGCTCCGAACCGGGTGACTCCCGCGTCTATCAGCCGGGCGACGACGTGCGCCGGATGGACTGGTCGGTGACCGCGCGCACCACGACACCCCACGTGCGGCAGATGATCGCCGATCGTGAACTGGAGACCTGGCTCGTCGTGGACGTGTCGGCGAGCCTGGACTTCGGCACCGCCGGATGTGAGAAGCGGGACCTCGCCGTGGCGGCCGCCGCCTCCATCGCGTTCCTCAACAGCGGTGGCGGAAACCGGCTCGGTGCGGTGATCACCAACGGCGACACCACCAGACGGGTGCCGGCGCTGAGTGGCCGGATCCACGAGCACGAGCTGCTGCGCGCCATCGCCACCATGCCGCGGGCCCCTCAGGGCGTGCGCGGAGACCTGGCGGTCGCCATCGATGCGCTGCGCCGCCCCGAACGGCGCCGCGGCATGGCGGTGATCATCAGTGACTTCCTCGGACCGATCAACTGGATGCGGCCGCTGCGCGCGATCGCCGGCCGGCACGAGGTGCTCGGCATCGAGGTCATCGATCCGCGGGACGTCGAACTGCCCGACGTCGGCGACGTGGTGCTCCAAGACACCGAATCCGGCGCCACCCGCGAGTTCACCATCGATGCGCAGCTGCGCGCCGACTTCGCCAAGGCGGCCGAGGCGCACCGCAGCGACGTGGCCAGGACGTTGCGGCGTTGCGGCGCGCCATTGTTGACGCTGCGCACCGACCGTGACTGGATCGCCGACGTGGTGCGCTTCGTGGCCAATCGTCGCCGGGGAGCCCTCGCCTCCCGATGAACCCTGAAATGATTGTTGGCACATGACATTACCGTTCTTCGGCCCCATGAGCCTCTCGGGCTTCAAGAGTCCGTGGTTTCTGCTCTTCCTGCTGGTGGTGCTCGGGCTGGTGGCCCTCTACGTCATCGTGCAGGTGGCCAGGCAGAAGCGGATGTTGCGCTTCGCCAACATGGAACTCCTCGAGAGCGTCGCGCCCAAGCGGCCCTCCCGGTGGCGGCACTTGTCGGCGATCCTGCTGGTGCTGTCCCTGGTGTTGTTCACGATCGCCATGGCCGGGCCCACCAACGACGTTCGGATCCCGCGCAATCGCGCGGTCGTGATGCTGGTGATCGACGTGTCTCAGTCGATGCGTGCCACCGACGTCGCGCCCAGCCGGTTGGCTGCCGCCCAGGAAGCGGCCAAGCAGTTCGCCGATCAGCTGACTCCCGGCATCAACCTCGGTCTGATCGCGTATGCCGGCACCGCAACGGTGCTGGTGTCGCCCACCACCAACCGCGACTCCACCAAGGCCGCGATCGACAAGCTGCAACTCGCCGACCGCACCGCGACCGGTGAGGGCATCTTCACCGCACTGCAGGCCATCGCGACGGTGGGTGCAGTGATCGGCGGCGGCGACGAACCGCCACCCGCGCGCATCGTGCTGATGTCCGACGGAAAGGAGACGGTGCCGTCGAACCCGGACAATCCCAAGGGCGCCTACACCGCCGCACGCACCGCCGACGACCAGGGCGTGCCCATCTCCACGGTGTCCTTCGGCACCAAGTACGGCTACGTCGAGATCAACGACCAACGCCAACCCGTGCCCGTGGACGACGAGACGCTCAAGAAGATCGCCGAGCTGTCCGGAGGCGACTCCTTCACCGCCTCCAGTCTGGAGCAGCTCAAGCAGGTCTTCACCAACTTGCAGGAACAGATCGGCTACGAGACGATCAAGGGCGACGCGAGCGTCGGCTGGCTGCGGCTCGGCTCGCTGGTGTTGGCGCTGGCCGCACTCGCCGCACTCCTGATCAACCGACGTCTGCCTGGATAGGCCGATTTCGGCCGTATGCCCGCGAGGCGATAGGTTGGCCAGCATGCCTGAGTTCACATCGCGCTCCGCGCTGGTCACCGGCGGCAACCGCGGTATCGGTCTGGCGATCGCCCGGCGACTGGCGGCCGACGGTCACCGGGTCGCGGTCACCCACCGCGGCTCCGGCGCGCCGGAGGGACTGTTCGGCGTGCAGTGCGACGTCACCGACAGCGCAGCCGTCGACCGCGCCTTCACCGAGATCGAGGAGGAGCAGGGCGCGGTCGAAGTGCTGGTGTCCAACGCCGGGGTCGCCGCGGACGCGTTCCTCATGCGGATGACCGAGGAGAAGTTCGAGAAGGTCATCGACGCGAACCTCACCGGCGCGTTCCGGGTGGCGCAGCGGGCGTCGCGGAGCATGCAGCGCAACCGCTTCGGGCGGATGATCTTCGTGGGTTCGGTCTCGGGCACCTGGGGCATCGGCAACCAGGCCAACTACGCGGCCTCCAAGGCCGGTCTGATCGGGATGGCCCGCTCCATCGCCCGGGAGCTGTCGAAGGCTGGTGTCACCGCGAACGTGGTGGCCCCCGGCTACATCGACACCGAGATGACCAGGGCGCTGGACGAGAGGATCCAGAAGGGAGCCCTGGACTTCATCCCCGCCAAGCGGGTCGGCACCGCCGACGAGGTCGCCGGCGTGGTCAGCTTCCTGGCGTCCGCGGACGCGAGTTACGTCTCCGGTGCGGTGATCCCGGTCGACGGCGGCATGGGCATGGGCCACTAAGCATCTCGTCACGAGCAAAGGACTTTTGATGGCAGGTTTTCTCGAAGGCAAGCGCATCCTCGTCACGGGGATCATCACCGACTCGTCGATCGCGTTTCACATCGCGAAGGTGGCCCAGGAGGCCGGCGCTCAGTTGGTGCTCACCGGCTTCGACCGGATGAAGTTGATCCAGCGCATCATCGACAGGCTGCCGACCCCGGCTCCGCTGCTCGAGCTGGACGTGCAGAACACCGAGCATCTTTCGACGCTCGCGGACCGCGTCACCGAGGTGATCGGTGAGGGCAACAAGCTCGACGGCGTGGTCCACTCGATCGGCTTCATGCCGCAGACCGGGATGGGGATCAATCCGTTCTTCGACGCTCCGTACGAGGACGTCGCCAAGGGCATCCACATCTCGGCCTACTCGTATGCCGCGCTGGCGAAGGCGTTGCTGCCGATCATGAACTCCGGCGGCGGCATCGTCGGCATGGACTTCGACCCGACCCGCGCGATGCCGGCCTACAACTGGATGACGGTCGCCAAGAGCGCACTGGAGTCGGTCAACCGGTTCGTCGCCCGCGAGGCAGGTGCCTACGGTGTCCGGTCCAACCTCGTTGCGGCCGGGCCCATTCGGACGTTGGCGATGAGCGCCATCGTGGGCGGTGCGCTCGGCGAGGCGGCCGGCGACCAGATGAAGCTGCTCGAGGAGGGCTGGGATCAGCGCGCGCCGCTCGGCTGGAACATGAAGGATCCGACGCCGGTCGCCAAGACGGTCTGTGCCCTGATGTCCGAGTGGTTGCCCGCCACCACCGGAACCGTCGTCTACGCCGACGGCGGCGCCAGCACGCAGCTGCTGTAGCACCGATGACGACGTTCGACTTCGACGCGCTCCTGCTGCTGTCCTTCGGTGGTCCGGAGGGACCCGAGCAGGTGCGACCGTTCCTGGAGAACGTCACCCGGGGACGCAACATCCCACCGGAGCGCCTCGACGAAGTCGCCCAGCACTACCTGCACTTCGGCGGTGTCTCGCCGATCAATGGCATCAATCGCGCGCTCATCGAACAGATCGGGGCCGAGTTCACCGACCGCGGCACCCCGATTCCCGTCTACTTCGGCAATCGCAACTGGGAGCCGTACGTCGAGGACACCGTCAAAGTGATGCGCGACCACGGGATCCGCCGCGCCGCGGTGTTCACCACGTCGGCGTGGGGCGGGTACTCGGGCTGCACGCAGTATCAGGAGGACATCGCCAGGGCGCGCGTCGCGGCGGGGGCGGACGCACCGGAGCTGGTCAAGCTGCGACAGTACTTCGATCATCCACTGCTGGTCGAGATGTTCGCGGATGCGATCACCGAGGCCGCCGGCACCCTCCCCGCCCACCTGCGTGACGAGGCCAGGCTGATCTTCACCGCGCACTCGATCCCGTTGCGCGCGGCGTCCCGCTGCGGTCAGGATCTCTACGCCCGGCAGGTGGCGTATTGCGCCGGACTGGTGGCGGCGGCCGCCGGCCACTCCCGTTACGACCAGGTCTGGCAGTCGAGATCCGGTCCACCGCAGGTGCCGTGGCTCGAGCCGGACGTGTCCGACCACCTCGCCGCCCTGGCAGCGGAGGGCACCAGGGCCGTCGTGGTGTGTCCGATCGGCTTCGTCGCCGACCACATCGAAGTGGTGTGGGATCTGGACGAAGAACTCAATGAGCAGGCGGCAGCGGCCGGCGTCGCGTTCGCCCGGGCCACGACGCCGAATGCGCAACGGCGGTTCGCCAAGCTGGCGGTGGATCTGGTCGACGAATTGCGCACTGCGGCGGAGCCCGCCAGAGTCGTTGGCGCACAACCAGTACCGGGCTACGGCTTCAGCATCGACGGTGCCTTGTGCACACCGGGCTGTACTAGCGACGCCAGGCCGACTGCAGTATCGCGCTGACCGCGGCAAGCCGTGCCGAACGCACCACGCCGGCCAGCGGGCGCAGCGCCTCGTTGGCGATCCGCATCTCCGACGACGACTGCAGCCCGATCGGCATCAAGCCCGAGCTGACGGTGATGATGGCGTCGACGTGGGCGGCGTTCTCCAGCACCCTCAATGCACGTTCGGGAGCGTGCTCGGGTGCGCGGTGCAGCCGCGCCGACTCCAACACCTGCTCGACGAGGCCGCGCGGATCCGAGACGTCGGCGGAGGTCATCCCGGCGCGCAGCGTGCCGAGCGCATCGGCCGCCGAGCGGACGGCGGCGCGCAGTTCGTACTCGGCGTGACCGAGGTCCAGATGCTCACTCACCGGTGCCGCAGGCAGCGAGTACACGGTCCATGCCAGCGAGATGGGTTCGGGGTGGTGATCGGTCGACTCGTCGTCGGTGTGGTCGTAATCCGGGTCGCTTTCATCGTAGGTGAACTCGGGCACCAGGCCGACGGTGCCCGAGTCGCCGTGATTGACGGTGATCGCCTCACCCGCCGCGAGGGCGTCGGCGGTGAACTGGGTGCCCGCCGCGAGGCCGCGCACGTCACCGGGAATCGGCAGCGCCACGGCGATGACGGGTTCGCCGATCGGCGGACCGGCGGCGGTGCGCAGAGTCTGCAGCATCGAGACCGCGCCGGCGTCGGTCAGATCCGGCCACGGCAACCCCGTGCGACCCGCCGCCACCGAATCGTATGCGGTCACGGAATGCCTTGGCGCCCAGAGGGATAGGGCGTCAAGCACGTCGTCGGGGGCGGCAACGCCTGCGAGCCAGGCATTGGCCCACATCGACAGGGAGACACTCGGGCACCACATGATGCACGCAGTGTAGTTGTTGACGGCTCCGCAGGCCGGTTTGCGGCTACTCTGGCGACATGCCCGCATTGATCTGGCTCATCGCGGCGCTGGGGTTGGCCAGTGCCGAGGCGTTGACGGGTGACCTCTTCCTGCTGATGTTGAGCGGCGGCGCGCTGGCCGCCGCCGGATCGAGCGCATTGTTCGGCTGGCCGATCTGGGCCGACGGCGCGGTGTTCCTGGTCGTATCGCTTCTGCTGCTGGTATCGGTGCGACCCGCGCTGCGGCGCCGATTCGCCGCCGGTACCGGTCTTCCCGAGCCGATGAAGGCGCTCGAGGGGAAGAACGCGCTGGTGCTGGATCGGGTGGCGCGTCACGAGGGCCAGGTGAAGCTCGACGGCGAAGTGTGGACGGCCCGTCCGCTCAACGACGACGATGTGTACGAACAGGGCGATCACGTCACCGTCATGCGCATCGACGGTGCCACCGCGGTCGTCTTCAAGGCTGTCTGAGGTTAGGGAGGAGCTGTAATGGAGGGTGCCGTATTCGGACTGGTGCTGGCTGCCGTGCTGGTGATCTTCGCGATCATCGTGGTGGCCAAGTCGGTCAAGGTGATCCCGCAGGCCGAGGCGGCGGTAATCGAGCGGCTCGGCCGGTACAGCAAGACGGTGTCGGGCCAGCTGACGCTGCTGCTGCCGTTCATCGACAAGATCCGGGCCAGGGTCGACCTGCGTGAGCGGGTGGTGTCCTTTCCTCCGCAACCGGTGATCACCGAGGACAACCTGACCGTCAACATCGACACGGTCGTGTACTTCCAGGTCACCAATCCCCAGGCGGCGGTCTACCAGATCAGCAACTACATCGTCGGTGTCGAACAGCTCACCACCACCACGCTGCGCAACGTGGTCGGCGGCATGACGCTGGAGCAGGCCCTGACGTCACGCGACCAGATCAACGGACAGCTCCGCGGCGTCCTGGACGAGGCCACCGGCAGGTGGGGCCTGCGCGTGGCGCGGGTCGAACTACGCAGCATCGACCCGCCGCCGTCGATCCAGGACTCGATGGAGAAGCAGATGCGGGCCGACCGCGAGAAGCGCGCGATGATCCTGACCGCCGAGGGCAACCGCGAGGCGTCCATCAAGCAGGCCGAGGGGCAGAAGCAGGCCCAGATCCTCTCGGCCGAAGGCGCCAAGCAGGCTGCCATCCTCGCGGCGGAGGCCGACCGTCAGTCCCGGATGCTTCGTGCCCAGGGCGAGCGGGCGGCATCCTATCTGCAGGCGCAGGGACAGGCCAAGGCCATCGAGAAGACGTTCGCGGCGATCAAGGCCGGCCGCCCCACGCCGGAGATGCTGGCCTACCAGTATCTGCAGACGCTGCCGCTGATGGCCAAGGGTGAGGCGAACAAGGTCTGGCTGGTGCCCAGCGACTTCGGCACCGCACTGCAGGGATTCACCAAGATGCTGGGTGCCCCCGGCGAGGACGGCGTGTTCCGGTATCAGCCGTCGCCGGTCGAGGAGGACCTGCCCAAGCCGGAGGACGATTCCGCCGAGGTCGCCGAGTGGTTCAACACCAAGACCGATCCCGAGATCGCGCAGGCGGTGGCTCAAGCAGTGGCCGAGGCGCGGACGCCCGTCTCGGGGTCCATCGACGCGCCGCCGCAGTATGCGCCGCTGTCGCAGCAGGCCCAGCCGCCCGCGACCGACTACGCCCAGCCGCCGCAGACCTCCCGCCACGGCAGCCCGTGACGGCAGGAGTGGTCACGGCGTGACGGCGGGCGCCACCGGTGCGGGCGCCTCGTCCGCGCCGGAGCCGGGCTGACGCCGCTGGCTGCGGATCTCGAAGAGCAAGCCGAGGATTCCGAGGCTTGCCGTGCACACCGAGACCAGAAACAGCAGCGGGCTGACGTTGCCGGTCAGTGCGTCGCCGAAGATGACGATGGCCGCGGTGCCCGGCAGCAGCCCCACGCCGGTGGCCAGCACGTAGGGCAGGATGCGAATCGCGGAGGCACCCGCCGCGTAGTTGAGCACCGAGAAGGGGACGACCGGGATCATCCGCATGGCCAGAACCGTCGGCCAGCCCCGTCGCGCCAGGCGGACGTTCAACGCGTCGACCCTGGGATGCCTCACCAACCGGTTCAGCTGCCACCCTGCGGCGCGCACCAGCAGCAGCGCGATGCCGGCACTCAGGGTGCTGGCGACGAGCGCTATCCCGATGCCCAGCACGGGGCCGAACAAAAGCCCCGCCGACAGCGTGAACGCCGTCCTCGGGAAGGGGAGCACGGTGACGACGACGTGGGCGGCCAGGAAGGCGAGCGGAAACCACGGCCCAGCCGAGGTGGCCCAGTCGCGAAGCTGCAGCGCGGTGGGCAGCGGAACGAGGGCCACGAGTGCGACGAGGATCACAGTGACCGCCGCGATCGCCGCCACCCGGCGCCGAGGCATCTGGCTGGCCGTCGCCGTGACGGCCGCGGCCACCGTGCGCAGCGTTTCGACGACGGGCTTCACGTTCATCAAGGGTACGGGGCGCTGATGGATGCTTCCCGTCCACGAGCTGGCGAGTCGGCCGCCCGCGGCGACAATGCCTGATGTCGATCATTTAGCCTGAGGGCCGGGTGGTTCTTCACAGCTGCGAAGACAGGGAGTTGCCGGTGTCCGTACAGGGGTCCGGTGCCGGCGGGGGCACCGTGGAAGCCGACCGCGAGAAATGGCGGGCCGCGGTGGCCGCCGTGCTGGCGAAGGGCACCGGAAGTGACGCCGCCGAGTTGGGTCCCGAACCCGAGCGGCTCCTCGATTCCCCGACCTACGACGGCTTCGCCGTCCGGCCGCTCTACACCGGCCTCGATGCCATCGACGAGCCTCCACTGCCGGGGCACTGGCCGTTCACCCGGGGCGGCGACGCCCTGCGGGACGTGCGTTCGGGCTGGAAGGTGGCGGAGGCCTTTCCCGTCTCCGACGGCACCGGCCCGACTGCCGTCTCCGACGGGAACGACGTGGTGCTCGGCGCCCTCGTCGACGGCGTCAGCGCCCTGGTGCTGCGCATCGGTGCCGGTGGTTGTGCCGTGGCCGACGTGGACCGGCTGCTGGAGGGCGTCTTCCTCGAGCTGGTGCCCGTCATCGTCGATGCGGGCGCCGACTACCTGGCCGCCGCCGACGCGCTGCTGGCGCTGGTGGATGGCTTCGGCGACGACCAACGGCGCACGCTGTCGATCGACCTCGGCGCAGACCCCCTGACGGCGGCGCTCACCGATCGGCCCGCGCCCGCGTTCCCGGACGTCGTCGCGACCGTGGGCAGGACCGTCGGCTACGGCGGCGCCGTCCGGGCCCTGGTGGTGGACGGACCCACCTTCCACGGACTGGGAGCCAGTGCCTCCTGGGAGCTCGCCGGCGCCCTGTCGGCCGGGGTGTCCTATCTGCGCATGCTCGGTGACGCCGGGATTGCGGTACCCGTTGCCCTCGGCCAGATCGCATTCCGCTTCAGCGCCGACGACGATCAGTTCATGACCATCGCGAAACTGCGTGCAGCGCGTCGACTCTGGGCCAGGGTGGCCGACGTGGTGGGTCACCCGGACGCCGGCGCCGCGACGATCCATGCCGTCACCTCACTGCCCATGATGGCTCAGCGCGATCCCTGGGTGAACATGTTGCGCACCACGGTCGCGGCGTTCGGCGCGGGAGTGGGCGGCGCGGACACGGTTGCGGTATGCGAGTTCGACAGTGCGATCGTCGGCGGGTTGCCGGGCGTGGCACGGAGTTTCGCCCGCCGGATGGCACGCAACGTCCAGCTGCTGCTGCTGGAGGAGTCGCACGTCGGCCGGGTGGCGGATCCGGCCGGCGGATCCTGGTACGTCGAGGACCTGACCCGCCGTCTGGCGGAGGAGGCGTGGCGGCACTTCCAGGATGTCGAGGCCAGAGGCGGATTCGTCGCCGCACACGACCACGTCGCAGCCGAGATCGCCTCGACGGCAGCCCGGCGAAGCGATGACGTCGCCCACCGGCGCACGGCCCTCACCGGGGTGAACGAGTACCCCGATCTCGCCGAGGCGCCCCTGCCGGCAAGCGATCCGGCGCCGGGGGTGCTCAGATACGCCGCCGGCTTCGAGCAACTCCGCGATCGATCCGACGCGTATCTCGCGGTGAACGGATCCCGGCCGAGGGCGCTGTTGCTCCCGGTCGGCCCCCTCGCCGAGCACAACGTGCGGACCACGTTCGCCGCGAATCTGCTGGCCTCGGGTGGCGTGGAGACCGTCAACCCGGGGACGGTCGGCGCTGCCGGCGTCGCGACTGCGCTGGCCGAGGCGGGCGACCCTGCCGCCGTGGTGATCTGCGGAACGGATGCGCGCTACGCCACCGACGTCTCGGATGTCGTGGCCGCGGCCCGTGCCGCCGGTGTGTCGCACGTCTACCTGGCGGGCCGTCGAAAGACACTGGACGACTTCGACATCCCCGTCGCTGGTCGTCCCGACGAATACCTCACCGCGACGATCGATGCGATCCACGCGATGTCCACGTTGCTCACCCGATTGGGAGCCTGACATGACGGCATCCGATGTCGCCGCCGGCGCCGCCCCGGCAGTGAAACCAGTCATCGCCAGCTTCGCCGACGTTCCCCTGTACGGTGAGCGCACCGGCGAAGCCGTCACCGAGTCCGCTGTCGCCGAACACGTCGCGGCCGCTGCTGCCGCGCACGGCCACACCGCCGATCAGTTCGACTGGAGCACTCCCGAGGGCATCGACGTCCGTCCGGTCTACGTCGCCGCCGACCGGGACGCCGCGGTGGTGGCGGGGTACCCGTTGGACACGTTCCCCGGCGCGCCGCCGTTCGTCCGCGGGCCCTACCCGACGATGTACGTCAACCAGCCGTGGACCATTCGGCAGTACGCCGGCTTCTCGACCGCCGCCGAGTCGAACGCGTTCTATCGCCGCAATCTGGCCGCCGGCCAGAAGGGGTTGTCGGTCGCCTTCGACCTGGCCACCCACCGCGGCTATGACTCCGACCATCCACGGGTGGCCGGTGACGTCGGAATGGCAGGCGTGGCAATCGATTCCATTCTCGACATGCGTCAGTTGTTCGACGGCATCGACCTCTCCACGGTGTCGGTGTCGATGACGATGAACGGTGCCGTGTTGCCGATCCTGGCGCTCTACGTCGCGGCCGCCGAGGAGCAGGGTGTGCCGCCGGAGAAGCTCGCCGGGACCATCCAGAACGACATCCTCAAGGAGTTCATGGTCCGCAACACCTACATCTACCCGCCAGAGGCGTCGATGCGGATCGTCTCCGACATCTTCGGCTACACCAGCGTCAAGATGCCGAAGTACAACTCGATCTCCATCTCCGGCTATCACATTCAGGAAGCCGGCGCGACGGCCGACCTCGAGTTGGCCTACACGCTGGCCGACGGCGTCGAGTACATCAAGGCCGGCCTCGACGCCGGCCTGTCGATCGACGACTTCGCGCCCCGCCTGTCCTTCTTCTGGGGGATCGGCATGAACTTCTTCATGGAGGTCGCCAAGCTGCGGGCGGGCCGGCTGCTGTGGAGTGAGCTGGTCGCCCAGTTCAGCCCCCAGAACGACAAGTCGCTCTCGCTGCGCACGCATTCGCAGACCTCGGGCTGGTCGCTCACGGCGCAGGACCCGTTCAACAACGTGGCGCGCACCTGCATCGAGGCGATGGCGGCCACCCAGGGGCATACGCAGTCGTTGCACACCAACGCGCTCGACGAGGCGTTGGCCCTGCCGACGGACTTCTCCGCCCGCATCGCTCGCAACACCCAGCTGCTGCTTGCGCAGGAGTCCGGCACCACGCGGCCGATCGACCCGTGGGGCGGGTCGTACTACGTCGAGTGGTTGACCCACCAGCTGGCCGAGAAGGCCCGCGCCCATCTCGCGGAGGTGGCCGAACACGGCGGGATGGCACGAGCGATCTCCGACGGGATCCCGAAGCTTCGCATCGAGGAGGCGGCCGCGCGGACCCAGGCCAGGATCGACTCGGGTGCGCAGACGGTGATCGGCGTCAACAAGTACCAGGTCGACTCCGACCGGGAGATCGAGGTCCTCAAGGTCGAGAACAGCCGGGTGCGCAGCGAGCAGATCGCCAAGCTCGAGCGGCTGCGGGCCGGTCGCGACGAGTCGGCCACCCGGGCCGCGCTGGCCGAACTGACCCGTGCGGCAGGAGCTTCGGAGGTCGCCAGGGACGGCGGCTTCGCCGACAACCTCCTTGCGCTGGCGATAGACGCCGCGCGGGCCAAGGCGACGGTGGGGGAGATCTCCGAGGCGCTGGAGAAGGTGTACGGCCGCCACCGGGCTGAGATCCGGACCATTGCCGGCGTCTACCGGGACGAGGTGGGGAAGGTCAGTAACGTAGCCGCCGCAACGCAGATGGTCGAGAAGTTCGCCGAGGCCGACGGACGGCGGCCACGCATCCTGGTCGCCAAGATGGGCCAGGACGGACACGACCGCGGCCAGAAGGTGATCGCCACCGCATTCGCCGACATCGGCTTCGACGTCGACGTCGGATCGTTGTTCTCCACTCCGGACGAGGTGGCGCGCCAGGCCGTCGACAACGACGTGCACGTGGTTGGCGTGTCGTCGTTGGCGGCCGGCCACCTCACCTTGGTGCCTGCGCTGCGCGACGCCCTCACCGAGGCGGGCCGCCCCGACATCATGGTCGTCGTCGGCGGCGTCATTCCGCCCGGTGACTTCGACGCGCTGTACGAGGCGGGCGCCACGGCGATCTTTCCGCCGGGGACCGTCATCGCCGATGCGGCGATGGGTCTCCTGGAGAAGTTGGCGGCGCGGCTGGGCTACGAGCTGATCGATCACGAGTAGATGGACGTCCCGGAGCTCGCGGAGGCCATCCGCGGCGGCGACCGTTCTGCGCTGCCACGGGCGATCACGCTCGTCGAGTCCACCCGACCCGACCACCGGGTCAGCGCTCAGCGCCTGCTGATGGAGCTGATGCCCGCCGCCGGGAAGGCCGTGCACGTCGGCATCACCGGGGTGCCGGGGGTGGGAAAGTCGACGGCCATCGAGGCGCTCGGGATGCGGCTCATCGAGCGGGGTCACCGGGTCGCGGTGCTGGCCGTCGACCCGTCGTCGACCAGGACCGGCGGCTCCATCCTCGGTGACAAGACGCGGATGGCGCGGCTGGCCGTCCATCCGGAGGCGTACGTCCGGCCGTCACCGACGTCGGGAACACTCGGTGGGGTGGCGAGGGCCACCCGCGAGACCATCGTGCTGCTCGAAGCCGCCGGCTATGACGTGGTCCTGGTGGAGACGGTCGGGGTCGGCCAGTCCGAGGTGACCGTCGCCAACATGGTGGACACGTTCGTCTTCCTGACGCTGGCCCGCACCGGTGACCAGCTCCAGGGCATCAAGAAGGGTGTGCTGGAACTGGCCGACGTCGTCGTGGTGAACAAGGCCGATGGCGGACATGCCATCGAGGCCAAGGCCGCCGCCCGTGAACTGGCCGCTGCAATCAGGTTGCTGTATCCGCGCGATACGCTCTGGCGCCCACGGGTTCTGACGATGAGCGCGCTGGAGGACACCGGCGTCGACGAGCTGTGGGAGACGGTTCTCGAGCATCGCCGCGTGCTCGCCGACGCCGGCGAGCTCGAGTCGCGCAGGCGCGACCAGCAGGTCGAGTGGATGTGGTCGATGGTGCGCGATGCGGTGCTGGACAGGGTGACCTCCCATGCCGCGGTGCGGGCCCGGCGCGCCGACGTCGAACGCCGGGTCCGGGACGGTGACCTGACGCCTGCGCTGGCCGCTCAGCAGATCTTGGACCTGGTCGATCCACCGTGACCGGCGTTGCTCGACGGGTGCGCCGCCAACGTCCCGGCGGTGGGCGACGTCCGTGTGGAGAGCAAACGCCATCGAGTTGCTAACGAATCGGTAAACACGGGCGAGTTTGCCGGGGTTCCAGGTAAATTGTCGTCATCGTGATCCATGCAATCGGTGGGGAGCGCAGCGCCGCGCCCCCGCCCGGCGGGGACGACGCGGCACTGCCGCGTTCCGTCCACGGCGCGGCCGACCCGAACTTCGCCTGCGCGGTTCGGGCCTTCTCCGCGCTCTTTCCCGGCCGACGCTTCGGTGGCGGCGCACTGGCGGTCTATCTGGACGGCCAACCCGTCGTCGACGTGTGGACGGGATGGGCCGATCGCAAGGGCACCAGGGCGTGGACGACCGACACCGGCGCAATGGTGTTCTCGGCGACCAAGGGGATGGCGTCGACCGTCATCCACCGGCTCGCGGACCGCGGCCTGCTGGACTACGAGGCGCCGGTCGCCGAGTACTGGCCCGCGTTCGCCGCCAACGGCAAGGCGCGCGTGACGGTTCGCGAGCTGATGCGACACCGGGCGGGCCTGTCGCAGTTGAACGGCGTGACCGGGCGAGAGCTGATGGATCACCTCCTGATGGAGGACCGGATGGCCGCTGCCCCGATGGGCTGGCTGAAGGGCAGGCCCTCCTACCATGCGCTCACCTACGGCTGGCTCGCGTCGGGTCTGGCCCGCGCGGTGACGGGCCGCGGCATGCGCGAGCTGTTCCGCACCGAGCTGGCCCAGCCGCTCGACACCGACGGCTTCCACCTGGGCAGACCGCCGGCGGACGCACCGACGCAGCCGGCACGGATCATCGGTCCGCAGAGCAGACTGCAGAATCCCGTGTTCAACCTGATCGCCCCGCACGTCGCGGCCCTCCCGGTCTCGGGTGGGTTCGGGTCGATGTACTTCCCCGGCATGAAGGCCACGGTGCAGGGCGAGATGTCGTTGTTGGACACCGAACTGCCCGCGGCCAACGGTGTCGCGACCGCGCGGGCACTCGCCCGGATGTACGGCGCGATCGCCAACGGCGGCCGGATCGACGGCACCCAGTTCCTGTCCTCCGACCTGGTCGCCCAGCTGAGCGGTACGCCGAGCCTGCACCCCGATGGCGGGCTGTTCATGCCGTTGTCGTTCCACCTGGGTTACCACGGTCTGCCGCTGCCGGGTGTGCTGCCCGGGTTCGGTCACGTCGGTATGGGCGGGTCCCTGGGCTGGGCCGATCCCCGCACCGGACTGGCCTTCGGATTCGTGCACAACCGCTTGCTCACACCGTTCGTGGTGAGCGATCAGGCCGGGTTCGTGGCCATGGCCGCGCTCATTCGTAGGGGGGTGGCCCAGGCCCGGGGGCACGGCTTCGGTGCGGTCGCCAAGCTCGGGGCACCGTTCTCGCAGTTCTCCACCGCGGTCTGACATAGCGGCGTCTTCGGCCAGGGTTACTCGTGCCCCGGCCCCCCTCAGCCATGGCCGGGTTGGTTGCCGCGCGCGACCACGAGAGTGGGCGCCGGGCGTGCACACGCGATAGCCAACTCGGCCGAAGCACGAGGCCGAAGACTTTTACGGCGGCCGCTATCACGAGCAGTTCGGTGATCGCCCCGCGACACCGAGGCGATGATTCGATCTTTCGACATCCTGCGGTAATGGCCGACGCCATCCCGGTTCGGAGCCCCATCAGGTGTCGCCGCGCGCCATTCTGACAGTACCCGATGTCGAGGGCAACATATTTAAGGAATGTTTGCTGAGTACTTCCCTGGGAAAATGACTGATCGGCTTCGCTGTGGTCGCTGAGACACGATCCCCGAGGTTGTTCTCAGTATTTGTGCAGGTTGCGCCCCCGGGGTCTCCGTTGAGACGAACCGGTAACTGTCGGTGTAGTGTCCCGACCGAACGATTTTGGAACGCGAAAGGGCTCCTACCGATTTGCCTGCAGCCTCGTTCCAATGGTTCCATTTGCGCGTGTGGGAGAGCCGTGGCAACGGACGACCATCACGGCGCAAAGCGCGAAGCGCACCCATGGTTGATACAAGGTGGTCAATGCAAGGTGTCGCCATCATGAACGCGCGAGCGCGGCACCACCGGATCGGCGATCCTCGATCATTCGTCGGAGAGGTTTGAGCACGTGGCAGAGACACCGGAGACACCGGTCTCCCCGGTAGCAGTGATCGGCATGGCATGCCGACTCCCCGGTGGCATCGACTCGCCGGCAGGCCTGTGGGCTGCGCTTCTGCGTGGCGAGGATGCCGTGACAGGTATTCCGCTCGACCGCTGGGACGCGGAGGAGTACTACGACCCGGAATCCGGCGTTCCCGGGCGGTCGGTGTCGAAGTGGGGCGCATTCCTCGACGACGTCGCCGGCTTCGACGCCGATTTCTTCGGGATCAGCGAACGCGAGGCCACGGCGATCGATCCGCAGCACCGACTGCTCCTGGAAACCGCCTGGGAGGCGGTGGAACACGCAGGCATCGATCCGGCGACGCTGGCGGAGTCCCTGACCGGTGTGTTCATGGGCCTGACGGGCTGCGACTACGAGCTGCTGACTGCGGACGCGGGAGTCATCGACGGGCCGTACGGTTACACCGGCAACAACTTCAGCATGGCGTCCGGCCGCATCTCCTATGCCCTCGGAGTCCACGGCCCGTCGTACACGGTCGACTCCGCGTGCTCGTCCAGCCTGCTCGCGGTGCACATGGCGTGCGGCAGTCTGCGCACGGGCGAGAGCGATCTCGCGCTCGCCGGTGGCGTCTCGATCATGCTCGAACCCCGCAAGATGTCTTCGGGATCGGCGCAGGGCATGCTCTCCCCGACCGGACGCTGCCATGCCTTCGACGCGAACGCCGATGGTTTCGTATCCGGTGAAGCGTCCGTGGTCCTCCTGCTCAAGCGGCTATCGGATGCCCGAGCCGATGGAGATCGGATACTGGCCGTCGTGCGCGGCACCGCCGCGAACCAGGACGGGCACACTGTCAACATCGCCACACCGTCGCGTGAGGCACAGATCAAGGTCTACCAGGCCGCTCTCGCAGCCGGTGGCGTCGACCCCACCACGATCGGCATGATCGAGGCGCACGGCACCGGCACACCCGTCGGCGACCCGATCGAATTCGCCGGTCTTGCAACCGTATACGGGACTGCCGGGCCTTGTGCGATCGGCTCGGCGAAGACCAACTTCGGGCATGGCCAGTCGGCCTCGGGTGCGCTCGGCTTCATGAAGGCCGTGCTGTCACTGCAGCACGCCACGGTGCCGAAGAACCTGCACTTCACCGGCCTGCCGGAAGAGATGGCTCGCATCGAGACGAAACTCTTCGTGCCGGAAGAGGCGACGCCGTGGCCCACCAACGGCCAGCACCCCCGACGGGCAGCGGTGTCGTCGTACGGCTTGTCCGGCACCAATGTCCACGCCGTACTGGAGCAGGCGCCCGTCGACCACGTGGTTCGAGTCGACGATGTGACCGGCAACCAGCCGACCGGCGCGATGCTGTTCCCGCTGTCGGCGACCTCCGTCGAGGAACTGCGCCGCACGGCGGGCCGGCTCGCCGACTGGCTGCAGAGCCACGGCGACGACGAAGGACACCACCCGACCGAGTTGGCCGATCTGGCGTACACCCTGGCACGCCGACGTGCGCACCGGCGGGTGCGGACGGTCCTGCTCGCGGACGACCGCCTCGAACTGATCGCCGCCCTCCGCGGGGTGGCCGACGGCGAAGAGCCGTACGAGCCCGCAGTCGCCCAGGGGGAGCGCGGTCCCGTATGGGTCTTCTCCGGTCAGGGCTCGCAGTGGGCCGCCATGGGCGCGGGCCTCCTGTCCACCGAACCGGTCTTCGCCGCGACGATCGCGGCGCTCGAGCCGCTGATCGCCGGTGAATCCGGATTCTCGGTCACCGAAGCATTGACAGCGACGGACACGGTGACCGGGATCGACCGGGTGCAGCCCACCATCTTCGCCGTCCAGGTGGCGCTGGCCGCCGCCATGAAGTCGTACGGCGTCGTCCCGGGGGCCGTCATCGGACATTCGATGGGTGAGGTGGCGGCCGCCGTGGTCGCCGAGGCGCTTTCGCTGGACGACGCGGTGAAGGTCATCTGCCGCCGGTCGAGGCTCATGGCGGGCATCGCCGGATCCGGGGCCATGGCGTCCGTAGAGATGCCTGCCCAGCAGGTGCTCTCCGAGCTCGGCGCCCGCGGCATCACCGACGTCGTGCTTTCCGTCGTCGCCTCACCGCAGTCGACGGTCGTCGGTGGCGCCAAGGACTCCGTGCGCGCGCTGGCCGAGGAGTGGGAGGCCCGCGGTGTGATGGCACGCGAGGTGGCGGTCGACGTCGCATCTCATTCACCTCAGGTCGACTCGATCCTCGACGAACTGGCCCGGGCTCTCGAGGACATCACCCCCAGGGAACCGACCATCCCGTATTACTCGTCGACGCTGTACGATCCGCGCGATCCGGCCGAGTTCGACTCCTACTACTGGGTCGACAACCTCCGGCACGCAGTGCGGTTCGCCGCCGCCGTGCAAGCGGCACTCGAGGATGGCTTTCGCGTGTTCGGCGAGCTCTCGCCGCACCCGCTGCTTACGCACGCCGTGGCGCAGAACGCGGACAGCATGGACATCAGGTTGGCGGCGCTGGCGAGCATGCGCCGCGAGCAGGAGCTGCCGAACGGGCTCCGAGGATTTCTGGCGGACCTGTACAGCGCAGGCGCCGCAATCGACCTCGAAGTCTCTTGGCCGGACGGCGCACTCGTGGACGCGCCGCTGCCGACGTGGACCCATCCGCGTCTGATCCTTACCCGCGACGGACAGGACCCAGGAGGCTCCACCGTCGCGGTGCACCCGTTGCTCGGCGCACACGTCCGGCTGCCGGAGGAGCCGGAACGTCACGTGTGGCAGTCCGACGTCGGCACCGAGGCACAGCCGTGGCTGGCAGACCACCGGGTACACGGCGCCGCCGCGCTACCGGGCGCGGCCTACTGCGAAATGGCTCTCACCGCGGCCCGGACGGTCCTCGGCGAAGCCTCGGAGGTTCACGACATCGTCTTCGAGCAGATGCTCCTGCTCGAAGAGAAGACCCCAGCGTCGGCCGTCGCATCGGTGACGTCGGCCGGTGCCATCGACTTTCAGGTGGTGACCCGCGACGAGGGCGCCGAGGTGCGCAGGGCCACGGCGGTACTGGTGGCGGCGAAGGACGACGACGCGCCGAAGAAGTACGACATCGCCGAAATGCGCGCGCGGCACGCCGTGGAGTTGGACGGATCGGAGCTGCGTGACTGGTACGACGCCAGGGGCATCCAGTACGGTCCGGCCTTCGGTGGCCTGACCGCCGCCTACGCCGCCGAGGGGCCGGGCGGAACGGTTCTCGCCGAGGTGTCGCTGCCTGGTTCGATCCGGTCCCAACAGGCCGCTTACGCGATTCATCCCGCGCTGTTGGACGTCTGCTTCCAAGCGGTGGGTGCGCACACCGATTTGCATGCCGACGCCACCGGCACCTTGATGCTGCCGTTGGGCGTGCGACGGTTGCGAGCTCACTCGTCGTCGCGCAACGCCCACTTCTGCTACGTGCAGATGGTCAGCGCCGATGCCGGCGCGGTCGAAGTCGACATCGAGGTCCTCGACGAGCACGGGACGGTGTTGCTGACGGTGACCGGCCTTCGTCTCGGCACCGGTATGTCCGAAGCGGGGCAGCGCGACCGGACCCTCAACGAGCGGCTGCTGACCATCGACTGGCGGCACCAGGATGCGCCGGTGGCGGACACCACCGCCGCAGGCGACTGGTTGGTCGTCGGCACCGACGAGTCCGACGTACTCGGGACCGGGCTTGCCGACGCGATGAAGCTGGCGCAGGCACAGGTCGACACGATGATCTGGGCCCCGGATGCCGAGCATGCCGCGACAGCCGAGGCGCTGCGTACGCAGCTCACGGCCCGCCAGTTCAGTGGCGTCGTCGTCGTCGCGCCGCCGTTCGATGGCGTGACCGACGGGGACGCGCCTCGCAGGGGCGGAGCGCTGGTGCGCCACCTCGTCCGCATCGTTCGCGAGCTGCCCGAGATTCTTGGTGAGCCGCCGAGGTTGTTCCTCGTGACGCGTAACGCCCAAACTGTCGTCGACGGTGATGCCGTCAACCTCGAGCAGGGCGGTTTGCGCGGCCTCATGCGCGTCGTCGGGATGGAACATCCCGGGCTGGCTGCGACCACCGTCGACATCGACGACCGCACCGACGCCGAACAGGTTGCCGCGCAGATTCTCTCCGGCTCGGACGAGGACGAGACAGCCTGGCGAGGGGGCGAGTGGTACACGGCTCGCCTCAACCTGACCTCACTGCAACCCGAGGAGCGGCGGTTCACCAACGTCGACGCCGCCCATGACGGCATGCGCCTGCAGGTCCGCGCACCCGGTGATCTCCAGTCCGCCGAACTGGCGGCCTATGACCGGGTGCCGCCGGGTCCCGGCCAGATCGAGGTGTCGGTCACGGCATCCAACCTGAACTTCGCCGACGTACTGTTGGCGTTCGGTCGGTACCCGCGCTTGGAGGGTCGTCTACCACAACTCGGGGCCGACTTCGCCGGTGTCGTGACCGCGGTCGGTGACGGCGTCGACGACCATGTGGTCGGTGACCGCGTCGCAGGCATCTCGACCAGCGGCGCCTGGTGCACGTTCGTCACCTGTGACGCCGGGCTCGCCGTCACGATTCCCGACGGCGTCTCCGACGGTCAGGCGGCGGCCGTGCCGAGCGCACACGCAACCGCGTGGTACGGGCTTCACGACTTGGCCAGGATCGAAGAAGGCGACAAGGTGCTCATCCACTCCGCCACCGGTGGCGTGGGTCAGGCCGCGGTCGCGATGGCCAAGGCCGCGCGAGCCGAGATCTTCGCCACCGCCGGCACGCCGGAGAAGCGGGAGATGTTGCGCTCCATCGGGATTGAGCACGTCTACGACTCACGAAGCACCGAGTTCGCCGAACTGATCCGCCAGGATACCCAGGGGTACGGCGTTGACGTCGTGCTCAACTCACTGCCCGGTGCCGCCCAGCGCGCAGGCCTCGAGCTGCTGGCTGCCGGTGGCCGGTTCGTCGAGATCGGCAAGCGGGACATCTACGGCGACACCAGAATGGGGCTGTTCCCGTTCCGCCGCAATCTGTCGTTCTACGCAGTCGACCTGGCACTGCTCACGGTCACCAAACCGACCAAGCTGCGCCGATTGCTCGACACCATCTACCGGCAGATCGCCGATGGAGTGCTTCCACTGCCGGAGACGACGCACTACCCGCTGGCCGACGCCGCGACCGCCATCCGGGTGATGAGCGCCGCCGAGCACACCGGCAAGCTGGTCCTCGACGTCCCGCACACCGGGCAATTCGACGTGGTGCAGCCGCCGGAGCAGACGCATCCCTTCCGGACCGACGGTTCCTACGTCATCACCGGCGGTCTCGGCGGTCTCGGCTTGTTCCTTGCCGATAAGATGTCGTGGGCCGGCTGTGGCCGCATCGTCCTCAATGGGCGGTCCGCACCCACATCCGAGGCACTCGAAGCGATCGAGTCCATCCGGGCACGCGGCACCCAGGTCGAAGTGGAGCTCGGCGACATCGCGGCGAGCGGAACCGCGGCGCGGCTGGTGGCGGTTGCCACCGCGACGGGGCTGCCGATGCGGGGTGTCCTACACGCGGCAGCGCTGGTCGAGGACGCCATCCTGTCCAACATCACCGACGAGCTGGTAGAGCGTGACTGGGCGCCAAAGGTCCACGGCGCGTGGCACCTTCACGAAGCAACCGCATCGCAGCCGCTTGACTGGTTCTGCTCGTTCTCCTCGGCGGCGGCCATGGTGGGTTCGCCAGGGCAGGGCGCGTACGCCGCGGCCAACAGCTGGCTCGACGCATTCACGCACTGGCGGCGCGCGAATGGTCTGCCCGCCAACGCAATCGCCTGGGGCGCGTGGGCCGAGATCGGGCGAGGCCAGGGCATGGCCGAGGACACCTCGATGGCGATCAGTCCCGACGACGGCGCGTACGCCTTCGACGTGCTGCAGCGGTTCAACCGCGGGTACACCGGCTATGCGCCGATCGCGGGGACGCCGTGGTTGACGGCGTTCGCGCAGACCAGCCGCTTCGCCGAGGCGTTCAAGTCGATGGGACAAGGCCGATCGGACACCAGCGAATTCCTCCTCGAGCTCGGTGAGTTGCCGAGGGAGGAGTGGCCGGCCCGGCTCCGGCGGCTGATCTCCGACCAGATCAGCCTGATCCTGCGACGTTCGGTGGATCCGGACCGTCCTCTCGCGGAGTACGGGCTCGACTCGCTGGGCAACCTCGAGCTCCGGACCCGGGTGCAAACCGAAACCGGAGTGCGCATCACCGCCACGGACATCACCACCATCCGGGGCCTGGCGGATTCGGTCTGCGAGAAGTTGGTCCCCGCGCAGGAGGCGGCGTGACGACCCGCGGCGAACAGGAGGATGAGCGGTGCTGGTAGGCGTTTTGGAGATCGTTCGGATCGACGAATGGGACCCGGGCGCCGGCTCGGTGATCTCCTGGCACGGATCCGAGGCCTCGCGCGAGAAGGCGATGGCGGCACCGGTGAGCACCGTGCCCGCGAGTTACATGCAGGCGCAGCACATCCGGGGATTCCACGAGTTCGCCGAACGCGGGCTTGACTACTCACGGCTGGTGACCGTCTCCTGGGATGAGACCGGGCAGTGCGATCTTCGTGCGATGGGCTACGTGATCAACGCTCACCTTCGCCGCCACGACACCTACCGGAGTTGGTTTGATTACACCGACGAGGGGCGCATCGTCCGGCACACCATGCAGAATCCGAAAGACGTCAAGTTCGTACCCACCAAGCACGGCCAGATGTCTGCGGAGGCGTTCCAGGAGCTGGTCCTGTCGACGCCCAAGATCGGCGAGTGGGACTGCTTCAGCTTCGGGGTGATCCAGTATGACGATCACTTCACGGTGTACGTCGTCGTCGATCACGTTCACACCGACCCGATGCTCATGGGGATGCTGTTCGTCGAGGTTCATCAGACCTACGACATGCTGCGGTCAGGTGGGGCGCCACCGGCACTTCCGCAGCCCAGTGGTTACGACGACTACTGCCTCCGTCAACACCACCGAACGTCCGCGCTCACCGCGGAGTCCCCCGAGGTGCGCAGATGGATGGACTTCGCAGGCAGCAACGATGGCACGCTGCCGGAATTCGCACTGCCGCTGGGAGATCCAGAGATGCAGTGCGGCGGCGACATCATGGTGGTCCAACTGCTGAACGGTGAACAGACCGCTCGCTTCGAATCGGCCTGCATCGCGGCGGGATCCCGATTCATCGGCGGTGTGTTCGCGGCCGCCGCGGTAGCGCAGTACCGGCTCACCGGCGTGGACACCTATTACGGCATGACGCCCAAGGATCTTCGGACCAGACCCGAGGAGTACGTCACCAACGGATGGTTCACCGGGATGATCCCGATCGAGGTGCCGGTGACGGGCGGCTCCTTCGCTCAAACGGTCCGCGCGGCGCAGAAGTCCTTCGACGGGAACACCGATCTGGCGGAGGTTCCCTTCGACCGCATCCTGGAGTTGGTCCCGCGACTTCATCGGTCCCATCGCGGGTTTCCCATGCTGGCCTACCTCGACGCCGGGCTTCCGCCACTGTCGGCGGTGGTCACGGGACACCTCGACGGTATCAATGCGCGTACCTACTGCGACGGGTTGAGCCCGGCCCACATCTGCATGTGGGTGGGCCGCATCCACGACGAGGTTTCGCTGACGGTCTTCTTCCCGGACAATCCCGTCGCCAGGGAGTCGGTCACCCGCTACGTCGCGGCGATGCAGGAGGTCTACGTGGGAGTTGCCGAGGGCCGTGAGACGGTGTCGACGCTCATGCGTGAGACGGCTTGATCGGGGCCGATGAAGATCGCCCTTGCGGTACACGGCACCAGAGGTGACGTCGAGCCATGCGCAGCGGTGGGGCGAGAACTGCTGGGCCGGGGTCACGACGTACGCATGGCGGTGCCACCGAACCTGATGGGTTTCGTCGAAGCTGCCGGCCTACCGGGCGTCGTCGCGTACGGCCCGGATTCGCAGAAGCAGCTCGACGCCGACTTCTTCCGCGACTTCTGGAAGCTGCAGAATCCGGTCACGTTGGTGCGCAAGGGCATGGCGTACATCACCGAGGGCTGGGCGGAGATGAGCGAGACGCTGATGGCGCTCTCCGCGGACGCCGACATCCTCCTCACCGGAACCACCTACCAGGAGGTCGTCGCCAACGTCGCCGAGCGCCGGGGCATTCCATTGGCCGCGCTGCACTACTTCCCGGCGCGGGTCAACAGCCATATCGTCGCGTTCCCGGCCCCGTCGGCCGTGGTCCGGTCGGTGTGGACGGCTGCTGAGTGGTTGCACTGGCGGATGATGAAGAACGCCGAGGATGCCCAACGCCGCACGCTCGGCCTGCCCAGGGCGACGGCCAGGTGCGCGCGGCGGATCGTCGACGGCGGGGCCCTCGAAATCCAGGCCTACGACGAGCTCTTCTTCCCGGGCCTGTCGAGAGAATGGGGGGGCACGAGGCCGTTCGTCGGCGCCCTGACCATGGAGCTCCCGACCGCCACCGACGACGAGGTGTCGTCCTGGATCGCCGCGGGCACGCCGCCGATCTACTTCGGTTTCGGCAGTATGCCCGTCGACTCTCCTGCCGAGGCCGTCGCGACGATCGGCGACGTATGCGCCGAGCTGGGCGAGCGTGCGTTGATCTCGTCGGGGGTATGGGATCACTCCGTCCTCGGAGACGGTGCCCGCGGCGACCACGTGAAGCTCGTCGGCGCCGTGAACCATGCGACGGTCTTTCCGCGGTGCCGTGCGGTCGTGCACCACGGCGGCGCGGGCACCACCGCGGCCGGCATGCGCGCGGCGGTACCGACGCTGGTGCTGTGGGTGGGCGCTGACCAACCGATCTGGGCCACCCACGTCAAGAGGCTCGAAGTCGGCACCGCCAGGCGCTTCTCGACGACGAACCGGGATCGACTGGCGACCGCGCTCCGGAAGGTGCTCACACCGGAGGTCGCCGCTCGCGCTCGCGAGGTCGCCTCGCATCTGACCACTCCGCAGGCGAGCGTATCGGCCGCCGCCGACCTCCTCGAGGAGAAGGCCGGCGTCATGGCCGCGCCGTGATCCGCATGAAGAGCGTCGTCGAGAAACTGTTCGCCAGAGCGGGCTTCGCCGGTCTGGGCAGACTGATCGTCCGCCATCCAGTGTTGACGGTGGTGGCGTGGCTCGCGCTCGCGGTGGTCGTCTACCTGGCGATTCCGCCGTTGCCCGAAGTGGCGCTCAGGAAGCAGCCGCCCTTCTTCCCCAACGACTCTCCCGTCCTGATCTCAAGCAGCCAGATGAAGCAAGCCTTCCACGAGGCCAGCTCGGACAACTTGGCCGTCGTCATCCTCAGCAACGAGAGCGGGCTGACTCAGGCCAACGAAGGCACGTACCGGACGCTCGTCGACAAGCTGCGCGCGGACACCGCGCACGTGGCTACGACGCAGGACTTCATCCACCTTCCCGAAGTGAAGGACGCGCTCACCAGTACCGACCACAAGGCTTGGCAAATGCCGGTCAACCTGACCGGGGTGATGGGCACCGGCGGGGGACAGGAGGCATATCGAAGCGTCGTCCAAGTCGTCAAGGACACGACCGCGAATACCACCCTGACAGCCAATGTCATCGGTCCGGCGGCGACGTTCGACGATCTCACGACGATCGGCGCGGAAGACCAGCACATCATCGAAATCGCCACCGTGGCGATGGTTCTCACGATTCTGATGATCGTCTATCGCAACGTGGTCGCGATGATCCTGCCGCTCGCCACCATAGGCGTGTCGCTGGTCGTGGCACAGCAAGTCGTGGCGGCGCTCGGTCTGGTCGGACTTCCGCTCGGACCGCAGACGCTCGTGCTCATGACGGGGATGATGCTCGGGGCGGGGACCGACTATGCCGTCTTCCTCTTCAGCCGGTACCACGAATGCGTGCGCACCGGCATGTCGTCCGACGATGCGGTCGTGGCGTCACTGGGTTCGATCGGCGGGGTGATCATGGGGTCGGCGGCCACGGTCGCCATCACGTTCTTCGGTCTGGTGTTCACGAACCTCGGCATCTTCCAGACGATCGGTCCCGCCTTGACGGTTACCATCGCGATCGGCTTCCTCGCGGCGGTCACCATGCTGCCCGCGCTGATCGTGCTCGCGGGACGCCGGGGCTGGATCACCCCGCGCAAGGACATGACGAGCCGATTTTGGCGGCGGTCCGGCGTCCACATCGCACGCAAGCCCAGGATTCACCTCGCGGTCAGCCTCGTCATCCTAATCTCGCTCGCGGCAACGGTGTCGCTGGTCAAGTTCAACTACGACGATCGCAAGACGCTGCCCGCGGACGCTGCGAGCAACCGCGGCTATGCGGCCATGGATGCCCACTTCCCGGTGGCGAGCACACTGCAGCAGTTCCTCATGGTCACGTCCCCGAACGTGGACTTGCGTACTCCGAAGTCGCTCGCAGATCTGGAGCAGCTGGCACAGCGAGTCAGTTCACTACCTGGCATCCAATTGGTACGCGGCATCACCAGACCGAGCGGTGAGGTTCTCGAGCAGGCCAAGACCAGCTATCAGGTGGGTCAGGTCGGTGACAAGTTGGCCGATGGTTCGAACCAGATCTCGGCGGGGGATTCCGACTTGAACAGGTTGACCGGCGGGGCGCATCAGCTTGCCGACGTGCTGGGTGGCGTCCGGGGACAGGTCGTCAACTCGGTGGGTTCCATTCGAGGTCTGGTGACTGCGCTGTCGGACATGCAGCGCAAGTTCGGCGGGAACGTGACGCTCAAGCAGATCGACAGCACGTCGAGCCTGGTGGCCAACATGCAGGTGCTCGGCGCGCAACTCGACGACAACATCGCCCGAATCGCCGGTGTCTACTCGTGGGCGGCACCCATCGTCAACGCGCTCAACGCGAGTCCGGTGTGCAACCTCGATCCTGGGTGCGTGACGTCGCGAGGCGATCTGGACCGTGTCGTCACGGCCTACCAGGACGGTACGCTCGGCAAACTGTCGGACCTCGGTCGCCAGCTCAAGGTGACCCAGGACGGCGAAACCCTCGACCAGGTCCTCCGTGGCGTCGGCGCCAGTCTGGACGCCGCAGTGGCCGCGGCCACCAAGCTCGGGATCACCGACCCGGCGAGCATTCAACAGAAGCTCGACAGTGTTCAGCAGGGCGCCAACCAACTTGCGGACGCGAGTCGCCAACTCGCCGTGGGGGTTCAGACCCTCGTCGACAAAACCCGCCAGATCGGCGACGGGCTGGATCAAGCCTCGGCATTCTTGGTGGCGATGAGGCGTGATGGCGCCGATCCGCCGATGTCGGGGTTCTACATACCGCCGGAGATTCTCACTCAGGCCGAATTCAAAAAGGCTGCGGGGCTTTTCATCTCCACCGATGGCCACAGTGCGCGCTATCTCGTGCAAACCGCCCTCGACCCGTTCAGTACGGCGGCGATGGATCAGGTGCAGGACATCGTCAAGACCGCCGAAAGTGCACAACCGAACACCACACTGGCCAACGCCAAGGTGTCGATGGTGGGGTTCTCGGTGGCGCAGCGGGACATTCGCGACTATTACAACGGCGACATCGAGTGGATCATCATCGTCACACTGATCGTCGTCTTCCTGATCCTCGTCGCACTTCTGCGTTCGCTGGTGGCACCGATCTATCTGGTGGCCTCGGTGATCCTCTCCTACGTCTCCGCCGTGGGGATCGGGGTGGTCTTCTTCCAATTCATCCTGGGTGACCAGCTTTCCTGGAACGTGCCGGGCATGGCGTTCCTGGTTCTTGTGGCGGTCGGGGCTGACTACAATTTGCTGCTCATCTCGAGAATCCGTGAAGAAGCCGTCGGCCGGGGCATCCGATCGGGAGTCATTCGCACCGTGGGCTCCACGGGCGGGGTCATCACGTCGGCCGGTCTCATCTTCGCCGCGTCGATGTTCGGTCTCACGGCCAGCAGCATCAGCAACATCGTCCAGGTCGGCTTCATCATCGGCGTCGGACTGATGTTGGACACCTTCGTCGTGCGGACCATCACGGTGCCTGCCATGGCCGTCCTCGTGGGCAAGGCGAACTGGTGGCCTTCGAAGTCGTTCGGGGAGAAGACCGAAACCATCGCCGATCGTCCAGATCCTGGCGACCCGGCGATCGAGCGGCCGACGGAGTGGGTAGATGCGACCTGAGAAACGTCCGTGACCATGTGGACCGCAGTGATCATCTTGGGTCTCGGATTGGCAGTGGATCCGCTGCGGCTCGGCCTCGTTGCGGTGGTGCTGGCGCGGCAGCGCCCGATGCGCAATCTGGTCGCCTTCTGGCTGGGCGGCATGGTCGCAAGCATCTGTCTCGGCGTCGCCGTGCTGATCGTCTTCCGGGGGCCCGCACTGACCGCCATCGAACATACGGTGTCGATGCTCACCAACGTGCGGTCGTCAATCGCCATCCTCGACGGCGGCGGTCTCAAGGTCACCTTGGGGCTGCTGCTACTCCTGCTCGCAGCGGGCCTGTTGGCGCGTCAGCGGGCACGCGAAGGGGCAGCCGTCGCCGACATACCGCCGGTGATGGTGCCGCAACGGGCGCCCAACGCGCTCGTGCGGCTCGCGGGCCAGAGCCGGCTCTTGCTGAGCCAGGGTTCAGCATGGCCGTCGTTTCTGGTAGGCCTCGGGTCGGCAACGCCGCCCGTCGAATGCGTGATGCTGCTCACGGTGATCATGGCTTCGGGAGCCGCGGTCGGCATGCAGGTGATTGCCTTCGTCGTCTTCACCTTCTTGGTGCTTGCGCTCGTGGAAATCCCGCTGCTCACCTACCTGGCGACGCCGCAGCGGACCGAGGCGGCGTTGCTGAGACTGAACGCCTGGTTGGGGCGTAATCGTCGACGGCTGTTCGGGACCATGCTGGCGCTCACCGGAGTCGTCCTACTGGCGACGGGTGTCGGCAGTCTGTGAACACCGTCAGCCGTTGGCGCGCAAGTCCGGTCGGCGTTTCAGCAGTTTTCGCCGGTCGAACCGCAATGGCGTCCGCACCGTGTGGAGTTGGTGGAACTGTTCCTTGACGGAATCTCGTAGCCCCAGTCCATGGGAATGGTGAACGGTCAGGGCTGGCTCCAACACGACGTCGTAGCCGCGCTCGAGCATCGACTTCGCGAGGGCTGTGTCCTCGCCTCCGGTCTCATAGCGCTCGTCGAAGCGGCCGAGTTCTTGCCACACCGTCTTGGACACCATGGCGCCGGTTCCCGCCAGCGTTCCCATGCCGGCCCGCTTGATTCGCCGGGCCGCCCTTGCAAGACCGAGATTGTTATCGAGCGGCGTCGCCCAACGTTCGATGGGGGAGGAGCCCTCGTTGGGCAGGGCCTTGCCGAAAACCCCTGCGACGCGGACGTTCTTGCCGAAGTGACGAGCGCCTGCATGAAGGCTGTACACGTTCGACAGCCGCGCATGGGCGACGGTGAGCAGCACCACGTCGTTGCTGGCTGACTCCATCGCCAGGTTCATCGACTTGGGATACGTGAACTCACCCCTGAGCATGGTGACGAGTCGTGCCCCGTACTTCTCCGCGACGTCGGCAGAACCATCGGTGGACGCATTGTCGACCACCACCACTTCCAGCCCGCCACTGAATCGTTGTGCACGTATGTCCGCGAGCAGCTGATCGAGTCTCGCCGCTTCGTTGAAGGCCCGTATCACGACGCTTACCGGCGGATCGTCGCTCGGATCGTCGGCAAGCGTCTCATCGACGCGTTTGTTCAACAGTCGTGCCGTGACGGAACCACCGAAGGGGACCGATTCCACCAGTCTCGGCTGTAACAGGTGGCGGCCCTCGGTCATGCTTCCGCCATCTCCCAGCCAGCGTCCACCCGCGCGAATTGATCCCTGCGGTACCGCTCGGCGCAGGCCGAACGGCGAATCTTGCCGCTGGTGGTGATCGGAATGGCACCACGCGGGACCAGCACCAGGTCTGCGGCGTTGATGCCGTGTGCCGTCGAGATCGCCGACGTCACATCTCGTTTGACGGTTTGGTATGACTGGAGGATCTCTTCTTCGGTGCTGCCGCGTTTCTTCACCTCGATGATGGCGACCAACTGTTCGCTGCGATCGTCCTGCACCGAGATCGCCGCGACGCGGCCGCCCGTCACCTCTCCGATCGTGGCCTCGATGTCGTCCGGGTAGTGATTGCGGCCCCGGACGATCAGGAGATCCTTGATGCGACCCACGATGAACAACTCACCGTCGTGGATGAAACCCAGGTCTCCGGTGCGCAGCCAGTGCTCGTCCGAGAGGCCTCCCGAGGCATCGACGATCTTGCCGTGGAAGGTGTGCTCGCTCTGCTCGGGCTTGTTCCAGTAGCCCACGCACACGTTCTCGCCGTGCAGCCAGATCTCGCCGATTCTTCCCGGCCGGCATGCGACGCGCTTCTCGGGATCGATGATCTGCAGCTCGGATGGGTTCGGGGTGCCGTAGCTCACCAGTGGTGTGCCGACGTCACCCGTCGACGTTCGCGCCTCGCCTTCCGAGAGCTTGTCGAGGTCGAAGTCGACGCTCCTCGGCGCACCGGGCTCGCGGGTGGCGACGAAGAGCGTCGCCTCGGCGAGCCCGAAGGACGGTTTGATGACCTTGTCCGGCAGGCCGAACCTGCTGAACCGCCCAAGGAAGCGCCGGAGGGTGGCTTCGTGGACGCGCTCCGCGCCGCTGACGAGGGCGACGACGCCGCTCAGGTCCAGCCCGGCCATGTCCTCGTCGGAGGTGCGTGCCGCGGCCAGCTCGAACGCGAAGTTGGGCCCTGCGGTGATCGCCTGAGGGCTGTTGGCCAGCAACTGCATCCACCGGGCCGGCCGTGCCAGGAACGACAGGGGCGTGGTGATCACCGACTGCCAGCCGCCGAGGATCGGCAGGCACACCCCCAAGATCAAACCCATGTCGTGATACAGGGGCAGCCACGACACGGCGGTGGTCCCCGGCGGTGCGACCTTGCCGTACTCGGGGAAGAAGTCGCGCATGATCTGCTCGAAGTTCGCGGACAGGTTGCGGTAGGTCACCATCACGCCCGCGGGGGTCCGTGTCGACCCCGACGTGTATTGCAGATACGCCGTGGTGGGCCGTGCCTCCCTGCGTCGGACGGCGCGGTGCCTGCCGTCGAGATCGCGCTGATCGACCTCGATGACGGCCGGCGCGGGGTCGGAGCCGACCGGCTGGAGGTACGGAGTCAGGACGCCGGTGATCGACGAAGTGGTGAGTATCACGGTCGGCGCGGCGTCGAGCAGCACCGCACCGACCCTCTCATCGTGCGCGCCGACGGTCGGGGTGGACAACGGAACGGCGATCAGACCCGCCTCGAGCGAGGCGAGAAAGGCGACCAGGTAGTCGAGGCTCTGGGGGGCGATGATCACGGCTCGGTCGCCGACGTGCGCGATCTCACCGAGTTCGCGCGCGAGGTTTGTAGTCCGGCGATACAGTCCCGCCCAGGTCAGGCTGGTCGAGACGCCGTCGGGGTCCTGCTCGTAGTCCACGAAGGTGAACGCCGTGTCATTCGGCTGCAGGCTTGCGCGCTCCCGGAGGATCTCCGGGATCGACGAGTCGGGCATTGCTCACCTCTCAGATGGCATGGCGGGAATCGTTGTCCAGCCTAGAGAATGAGAACACGAGATCCGGGGTACGGGTGACGCGCACCGGCGGGTTCAGCCCGGCGGCACCGAGGTGACCGTCAGCGGTTCGCGGTGCTGAACCACTTCGTCTTGACGCGCCAGGAATGCGCCGACGTCAGGGCGAAGCCGGCACCGCAGATGCATGCGAAGACCCACACCAGGGTGCCGTTCTCGATCGGTTGCAGCGACGGCACCAGCGCGGTGACGATGCGCACCACGCAGGCCAGCATCCCGCTGACCGATGCGGCCAGGTAGATGTTGGCCACCTTCCGCGAACGCGGGTCCTTCCGCAGGACCAGCAGCGCGCGTGCGCCATACCCGAGCAGGTAGATGAGCGTGCTGCAGAGCAGGATCCAATAGGCCCCGAGCCAGAAGTCGGTGCGCAACTCGAAGAAGTCCGCGCTGTAGACGGCCGCGCCGTTGCCAAGCGAGAACGCGGCCAGCAGCAAGGGGATGCACAACGTCGCCGGGCGTTCCACGTACTGCTTGAACGTGGTCTGCATGGCGTGATCGTCCTGGAGCCGGCCCAGCGCGTTGTAGACGATCGCCGACGCAGCGACGACGTACATGTCGTGCCCGATGTAGTCCTCGAGGTTCCACATGCCGGTGACCGCGTGAAGCCAGTGGCCGACGGTCTCGGAGGCGAACGGTGACATCAGGAACACCGTCGCGCCCTGGAGGGCGATGTTCAGCGTGGCGGCGACTTCCCACCGGCAGGACCACGTGACGCGCCGGATCCAGAGGCTCCACGCGATGCACGCCAGCGTGACCGTGATGAGGACTGCCAGACCCATGAGACTTCGCCTTCGAGTTGAATTTCCGTCAGCAATTTCTACCGCTACAGCGGGGGCGCGTCGGGTCGCGGCGTGAGATCGCGGAGTCTCGGCCGGTGCACCGTTCGCCGTTCGGTAGCCGGTTCTGCGCTCGTCAGCACGGACACCGGTGCCGACTCGACGTAACTCCACACCTCCTCGCGGCTCATCAAGCCGAACCGGATCTGGAGATCCGGATAGCTGAGGTCGAAGCGATCGGCCACCAGCCGCATTTCTTCGGCGTTCGGGTAGTCGGCTTCCTTGATGCGGCGGTAATAGGTGCTGCTGGACGTGCCGAGAGCGTCGTAGATCGCCTTGGCGTCGACGTCTCCGTCGAGCAGGTAATCCAACAGCGCCTTTAGCTGTCTGCCGTTCTCATCTGTCCGTGGCACCGCATCAGCTTAAACCGTCTTCCCTCGATTGGGCACTCCCCGCCGCAAATCGGAACGTTGCCCGGTAATTGACACGCCCGTCACGGTTTTGGCAGATGTGTCCCATTTTTGGGACAGCCGTGTAGCCTCTAGATCATGAAGCGCGCAAACATGCAGCTGACTGACTACGACACCGTGGGACGGCCAGGAGTCGCAGACCTCGCGAAGAAGACGGCGCCCCTCTCGGCACTGCTGACCCAGGAACTCGACGGCGCCGCCGGGGCGCTCGGGGTGGCGAGCGAGGTGATCCTCGTCGCCGCGCTCGGCCGTGCGATCGAGCGAACCATCGGAAGCGGGACCGTGGCCGTAGACGTTCCCGGCTTCGGCACCAGCGTGCAGACGATGAAGCTGTCGTGTGCGGCGCCCGGACAGATCCACGCCGACGACACTCTCGCCGCCGTCCATCGGGCGCTCGAGGCGCTGAGCACCGGCCATACCGTGCACGCCATCCGGGACGACGGTCGGGAGCACCCGGTGTCGGACGTCCTGTTCGTCACCGGTGCCGCCGCCCCGGCGCGGGCGCATCTCGGTCATCTCCTCGAACTCCGCGCCTACCGGGACGGCGACGTCATGGTGTTGGACTGGTGGTTCGACACCCGCAGCTTCGAGGCCTACACGGTCCACGAACTCGCCGAACAGTTCCCGCTCGTACTGATCGAGCTGACCGGCGAGGCGACGCCGCCGATCGTGGCCGCCCACGAACTGGCGATGGCGCACTAGACGTCCGGCAGGCCTTAGACTCGTCGGTAGCGGCGTCGATCCGGCCATCACCGGGGAGTCTTCGGAAGAACGGCATCCGCGCGTCGGGTGCTCAGTAGAACCGAGCGGGTGGGCCCGTCATCGCCCGATCTCGAGTGGTGCGCCCGGTGCGCGCAAGCGGGGTGGTACCGCGGTGCTCGCGCACGATGCGCGACGTCGTCCCCGTGCCTGATCGACCATGGGCACAGGAGACGAGACAGGTGAGCGCCTACCCCAAACCCGCGAGCGGGTCGCCGAGCTTCCCGGAGCTCGAACTCGACGTCCTCGACTACTGGAAACGCGACGGCACGTTCAAGGCCAGCATCTCCCGGCGCGACGGCGCGCAGGAGTACGTCTTCTACGACGGCCCGCCGTTCGCCAACGGACTGCCGCACTACGGCCACCTGTTGACCGGGTACGTGAAGGACATCGTCCCGCGCTACCGCACGATGTGCGGTTACAAGGTCGAGCGTCGGTTCGGCTGGGACACCCACGGGCTACCAGCCGAACTCGAGGTGCAGCGGCAACTCGGCATCACCGACAAGTCCCAGATCGAAGAGATGGGCATCGAGAAGTTCAACGACGCGTGTCGGGCGTCGGTGTTCAAGTACTCCGACGAATGGCGTGCGTACGTCACCCGCCAGGCCCGCTGGGTCGACTTCGACGACGACTACAAGACACTGGACATCGGCTACATGGAGTCCGCGATCTGGGCGTTCAAGCAACTGTGGGACAAGGGGCTGGCCTATCAGGGCAACCGCGTGCTCCCGTACTGCTGGAACGACGAGACGCCGCTGTCCAGCCACGAACTGCGGATGGACGACGACGTCTACCAGAACCGGCAGGACCCGGCGTTGACCGTGGGACTGCGGCTGCCGGACGGGCCGCTGGCCGGGGCCCACCTGCTGGTGTGGACGACGACGCCGTGGACGCTGCCGTCCAATCAGGCGGTCGCCGTCAACCCCGACGTCACGTACGTCCACCTCGAGGGAGTCGACGGCACCCGGTACGTGCTGGCCGAGGCGCGGCTCGCGGCGTATGCGCGGGAACTGGGCGAGGAGCCCACGGTGGTCGGGACCTACCTCGGGCGGGACCTGCTCGGGATGGCCTACGTCCCGCCGTTCCGTTACTTCATGGATTCGCCCAACGCCTTTCGCGTGCTGCCCGGTGACTTCGTCACCACCGACGAGGGCACCGGCATCGTGCACATGGCGCCCGCCTACGGCGAGGACGACAAGGCGACCGCCGACGCCGCCGACATCGCCGCGGTCACCCCCGTCGATTCCAAGGGCCGGTTCGATGCGACGGTGCCCGATTACCAGGGCCAGCACGTCTTCGACGCGAACCCGCAGATCACGCGCGACCTCAAGAACCGGTCGGGGCCCGCAGCGGCCAACGGCGCGGTGCTGCTGCGGCACGAGACCTATGACCACTCCTACCCGCATTGCTGGCGGTGCCGGAATCCGTTGATCTACCGGGCCGTCTCGTCGTGGTTCGTCAAGGTGACCGAGTTCCGCGACCGCATGGTCGAGCTGAACCAGCAGATCACCTGGTATCCGGAACACGTCAAGGAGGGGCAGTTCGGCAAGTGGCTGGCGAATGCCCGTGACTGGTCCATCTCGCGAAACCGCTACTGGGGTACCCCAATTCCGGTCTGGACCTCCGACGACCCGGCATACCCGCGTGTCGACGTGTACGGCAGCCTCGACGAGTTGGAGCGCGACTTCGGGGTACGGCCCGACAATTTGCACCGGCCCTACATCGACGAGCTGACCAGACCCAACCCCGACGATCCGACCGGCAACTCGACCATGCGGCGCATCGAGGACGTCTTCGACGTCTGGTTCGACTCGGGTTCCATGCCGTACGCGCAGGTGCACTACCCGTTCGAGAACGCCGAGTGGTTCGAATCGCACTTTCCCGCGGACTTCATCGTCGAGTACATCGGGCAGACCCGCGGCTGGTTCTACATGATGCACGTGCTGGCGACCGCGCTGTTCGATCGGCCGGCCTTCCGGACCTGCGTGTCCCACGGCATCGTGCTCGGCAGCGACGGACAGAAGATGAGCAAGTCGCGGCGCAACTATCCCGACGTGAGCGAGGTGTTCGACCGGGACGGCTCCGATGCCATGCGGTGGTTCCTGATGGCATCGCCGATCCTGCGCGGCGGCACGCTGATCGTCACCGAACAGGGAATCCGCGACGGGGTCCGCCAGGTGCTCCTGCCGTTCTGGAACGCCTACACCTTCCTCGCGCTGTACGCACCGGAGAAGGGCGTCTGGCGCACGGACTCGACGAACGTGCTCGACCGCTACATCCTGGCCAAGCTGGCGGCTCTGCGTGACGACCTGACCGAGCGGCTGGACGACTGTGACGTGTCGGGGGCCTGCGACGAGCTTCGGCAGTTCACCGAGGCGTTGACGAATTGGTATGTGCGGCGGTCGCGTTCGCGGTTCTGGGACGAGGACGCCGATGCGATCGACACTCTGCACACCGTGTTGGAGGTCACCGGCAGGCTGGCGGCCCCGTTGCTGCCACTGATCGCCGAGCTCATCTGGCGCGGCGTCACGGGGGAACGCTCGGTGCACCTGACCGATTGGCCAGAGGCCGGCGAGCTGCCAGCCGACCCGGCGCTGGTGACCGCGATGGACCGGGTGCGCGACGTGTGCTCGGTGGCGTCCTCGGTGCGCAAGGCCAAGAAGCTGCGGGTCCGGTTGCCGCTGTTGAAACTCACCGTGGCGGTGGAGGAGCCGGATGCGCTGCGCCCCTTCGCCGATCTGATCGCCGACGAGCTCAACGTCAGGGCCGTCGAGCTGACCGACGACATTGCCGCCTACGGCCGGTTCGAGCTGGCGGTCAACGCCAAGGCCGCGGGCCCGCGCCTCGGCAAGGACGTGCAGGCGGCGATCAGAGCGGTCAAGGCGGGGGAGGGCGTCGTCAACCCCGATGGCACCCTCACCGCGGGGCCGGCGGTACTGGCACCCGCCGAGTACACCTCGAAGCTGGTGGCCGCCGAGCCCGAGTGGACCGCCGCGCTGCCCGACGGCGGAGGTCTGGTGGTGCTCGACGGCACGCTCACCCCGGAACTCGAGGCGGAGGGCTGGGCCAAGGACCGCATCCGCGAACTCCAGGACCTGCGCAAGTCCACCGGCCTCGACGTCTCGGACCGGATCCACGTAACCATGTCGGTGCCACCGCATCGGCAGGACTGGGCTACCGCGCACGCCGGGTTGATCGCCCGCGAGACGTTGGCCACCAGCTTCGCATTCGACGAGCGTGCCGACGCCGTCGACATCGGCGATGGTGTCAGGGTGGCCATCGAGAAGGCCTGAGATCGCCTGCGCCGCAAGGGCTTCAGTGACGAGCAACCCGTGCGCTTCGGGCGCCGATCGTGACGGTGTCGCCGGGATGCAGTTGCCTGCCCCGGCGCTCCTCGACCGCGTCGTTCACGGCGACCTCGCCTGCGGCGATCACCGCCTTGGCGTCCGAGCCGGTGTCGATCAGGTCGGCGAGCTTGAGGAACTGGCCGAGCCGTATCGACTCGTCGCGAATCGGCACGTCGCGAGCAGGTTCCGCCATGAGCGTCAGATTAGCCCCCTACGATCGCCGTCATGAAGGGACGCTGGGTCCTGCACTTCGACATGGACGCGTTCTTCGCCTCGGTCGAGCAGTTGACCCGCCCCACCCTACGCGGACGCCCCGTGCTGGTCGGTGGGCTCGGCGGCCGCGGCGTGGTGGCGGGTGCCAGCTACGAGGCGCGGGTGTACGGCGCCCGGTCGGCGATGCCGATGCACCAGGCCCGCCGGCTGGTGGGGACGTCGGCTGTGGTGCTGCCGCCGCGCGGCGTCGTCTACGGGGTGGCGAGCAGGAGGGTGCACGACGCCGTCCGGTCGGTCGTGCCGGTGCTCGAACAGTTGTCGTTCGACGAGGCCTTCGGGGAGCCGACCGAACTGGCCGGCGCCGGTGCCGACGACGTCGAGGCGTTCTGCGAGGGCCTGCGCAAGGAGGTCTTGGACCGAACCGGCCTGGTCGCCTCCGTCGGTGCAGGATCGGGCAAACAGGTCGCCAAGATCGCGTCGGGCCTGGCCAAGCCCGACGGCGTGCGGGTCGTACGCCGCGATGAGGAGGGGTTGCTGCTCGCCGGGCTGCCCGTGCGAAGGCTCTGGGGGATCGGGCCCGTCGCCGAGGAGCGGCTGCACCGCCTGGGCATCCACACCGTCGGTGCGCTTGCGGCACTGAGCAGTTCGGAGGTTGCCGACATTCTCGGGGGCACCATCGGGCCGGCGCTGCACCTGTTGGCCAGGGGCATCGACGACCGGCCGGTCGCGGAGAGGTCGGAGTCCAAGCAGATCAGCGCCGAGTCGACGTTCGCCGAGGACCTGGTGACGCTGGATCGACTGCGCGATGCCACGGGCCCGATCGCCGAGCACGCCTACCAACGGCTGGCGCGCGACGGCCGCGGCGCCAGGACGGTGACGGTCAAGCTCAAGAAGTCCGACATGAGCACGCTGACCCGCTCCGCCACGCTGCCGTACGCCACCGCGGACGCGGCGACGTTGATCGGCACGGCGCGACGGCTGCTGCTCGACCCCGTCGACATCGGCCCGGTGCGGCTGATCGGCGTCGGCTTCTCGGGTCTCTCGGACGTCCTGCAGGAATCGTTGTTCCCCGACCTCGACCAGACGCTGGAGGCGGCGGACAGCCATCACCCCGGGCCGGTGGCCGCGCCGTCCACCGAACCGGCCGCGCCATGGCGAATCGGCGACGACGTCCATCACACCGAGTTCGGGCACGGCTGGGTGCAGGGTGCCGGCCACGGTGTGATGACGATCCGCTTCGAGAGTCGTGCCACCGGTCCGGGGCAGGCGCACACCGTGCCGCAGGACAGCCCGGCGGTGACCCGGGCGAATCCCGTCGACAGCCTGGACTGGCCCGACTACGTCGACGGCTTGACGGCCACCGACGAGGGAGCGCCGTAGGCGGCGAAGACCCCGGCCACACATTCGCCCGCGGCCAGCGCGGCCATCAGCAGAACCCGCGCCTGCGGCGGAGCGAGGGTCGGTGCCACCACGCACCCGGCCTCGAGCAGCAGCCGGCCCGGCTCGTAGCCGGCGGTGACCCGTGCGCCGGGAACCCGCGTCGAGATCACCACCTCGACGCCCGCACGGCGCGCCCTCCGGACACCGTCGAGCACCGCCGCACCCGCGTTCCCGGATCCCAGCGCCTCGAGCACGATGCCGCCGGCACCGGCCGCGACGCAGGCGTCCAGCGCCACCGCGTCACTGCCCGCGTAGACGGCGACCACGTCGACCCGGGGCGCATGCGCGGCCGACAGCCCACGGAACACCGGGCGGTGCCGCGGCGCCACCGCCACCCCGGTGAAGCCGCAGCCGGTCTTGGTCAGCCCCAACGGTTGCCAGACGGCGCCGGCGACGGCCACGACGACACCGATGCCCCCGGCGTCGGTGCTCGCCGCGAGCGCCAGCGCATCCCGCAGGTTGGCGGGTCCGTCGGCGTCCGGGGCGTCGGCGCTGCGCAGGGCGCCGGTGAGCACGACGGGCACCTCACCGTCGTAGGTGAGGTCGAGCCACAGCGCGGTCTCCTCCATCGTGTCGGTGCCGTGCGTGAGCACCACGCCGTCGGCTCCCGAGCGTGCCGCCGACACGACCGCCGCGCCGATTCGGTCCCAGTCGGCGATGGTGAGCTGGGAACTGTCGATCGCCATGAGGTCGACGACCTCGACCACCTCGACGACCTCGAGGTCGAAGGCCATCCCGAGGTCCGCCAGCAGGTCGCTGCCGGAGCGCGTCGGACGCGCCACCCCGTCCGGTCCGGTGCTGGTGGCGATGGTGCCACCGGTGGTGATCACGACGACTCGGCTCATCTTCCGGCGCCGCGCTCGCACGCTTGGCTCATGCGGCGATCATTCACCATCGACTCTTTGGGATGATGGTCGAGTGACTGACGAATCAACGGGGTCGGCCGGGCCCGTGACCGCCGATCCGCCGCCCGTGCGACGCCGGCTGCGCCTGTTGCTCTCGGTCGCCGCCGTGGTGCTGGTCCTCGACATCATCAGCAAGGTGCTTGCGGTGAAGCTGCTGACGCCACAGCAGCCGGTGTCGATCATCGGCGACACGGTGACCTGGACGCTGGTGCGCAATTCCGGTGCCGCATTCTCAATGGGCACCAGCTACACGTGGGTGCTCACCCTGGTGGCGACCGGCGTCGTGATCGGCATCATCTGGATGGGCCGGCGCCTGGTGTCCCCGTGGTGGGCGTTGGGGTTGGGCATGATCCTCGGTGGCGCACTGGGCAACCTCGTCGACCGGTTCTTCCGTTCGCCAGGACCGTTGCGGGGCCACGTCGTCGACTTCCTGTCCATCGGCTGGTGGCCGGTGTTCAACGTGGCGGACCCCGCGGTGGTGGGCGGCGCGATCCTGCTCGTCGGGCTGTCGTTGTTCGGCTACGACTTCGACGCCTCGGGGAGGCGCCGGGACGAGGCGCCTGCCGACCAGCCGGATGCCGTGGCGACGGAGGCCGAAGCCGAGACCGAGCGGGACTGATGTCGAGTCGATCGATGCCCGTGCCCGAGGGACTGGCGGGCATGCGCGTCGACGCAGGCCTCGCGCGCCTGCTCGGCTTGTCCCGCACCGCGGCCGCGGCCCTCGCCGAGGACGGCGGCGTCGACCTCGACGGGGCACCCGTCGGCAAGTCCGACCGGCTGCCGGCGGGCGCCTGGCTCGACGTCCGTCTCCCCGAACCCCCTGCGCCGCTGGACAACCCGGCCGTCGACATCGAGGGCATGACCGTCCTGTACGCCGACGACGACATCGTCGCCGTGGACAAGCCCCCGGGCGTCGCCGCCCACGCCTCGGTGGGCTGGACCGGGCCCACGGTCCTCGGCGGCCTGGCCGCGGCCGGCTTCCGGATCACCACCTCCGGCGTGCCGGAGCGCAAGGGCATCGTGCAACGGCTGGACGTCGGGACGTCGGGCGTGATGGTGGTGGCCATCTCCGAGCACGCGTACACCGTGCTCAAGCGGGCGTTCAAACAACGCACGGTCGACAAGCGCTATCACGCGCTGGTGCAGGGCCACCCCGACCCGTCCAGCGGAACGATCGACGCACCGATCGGACGGCACCGGAGCAACGACTGGAAGTTCGCGGTCAGCGAGGGCGGCCGTCACAGCGTCACGCACTACGACACCGTGGAGGCGTTCGCGGCGGCGAGCCTGCTCGACGTCCACCTCGAGACCGGCCGCACCCACCAGATCCGCGTGCACTTCTCGGCTCTGCACCATCCGTGCTGCGGCGACCTGACCTACGGCGCCGATCCGACGCTGGCACGCAGGTTGGGCCTTGAACGCCAGTGGCTGCATGCGCGGTCGCTGGCCTTCGCCCATCCCGCCGACGGCAGGCGCATCGAGATCACCAGCCCGTATCCCGCCGACCTCCAACACGCCCTCGACGTCCTTCGTCGCCACGAATCGTGACCACGGAATCGGCAGCGGAATCACGCCGTCGCTCGGGCGTACTGGCGGGCGTCGCCGCCTACGTCTGGTGGGGACTGTCTCCGGGCTTCTTCCCGCTGCTGCTGCCTGCGGGATCGCTGGAGGTCCTGGCACACCGCATCGTGTGGAGTGCGGTCTGTCTGTTCCTGGTGCTCGTCGTGGCGCGCCGACTCGGTGACCTGCGCACGCTCGGCTGGCGCACCTGGCTGATGCTGCTCTGCGCCTCGGCGCTGATCTCGGCCAACTGGGGCATCTACATTTGGGCGGCCACGAACGGCCACGTGGTCGACGCGGCGCTCGGTTACTTCATCAATCCGCTGGTCACCGTGGCGCTCGCGGTGCTCGTCCTGCGCGAACGCATCGGGCGCTGGCAGCTGATCGCCCTGGTGCTGGCCCTGATCGCGGTGGTGGTGCTGACCGCCGAGGTGGGTGCGCCACCCTACGTCGCCGTCGGGCTCGCCGTGTCGTTCGCGCTGTACGGCCTGGTGAAGAAGGTGGTCGTCGCGGATCCTCGCGTCAGCGTCGCCGTGGAGACCTTTCTGGCGTTGCCGCTGGCCGGCGGCTACCTGGTCACGCTGCAGGTGCTCGGTCAGGGGCACTTCCTCGGGAGCGGCAACGGCCAGACCGCCTGGCACGCCGTCCTTTTGGTGTTGGCGGGACCCGTCACCGCGGTGCCCCTGCTGCTGTTCGCCGCGGGCGCACAGCGGCTGCCCATGATCACGATGGGTCTGCTGTTCTACCTCAACCCCGCGCTGCAGATGGCGTGGGGCGTGCTGGTGGGGCACGAGCCGATGCCCGTGGGTCGGTGGATCGGCTTCGCCTTGATCTGGGTCGCCCTCGGTGTGATGACCTTCGGCACGCTGCGGTCCAGGTCGACTCGCGCCGCACGCGATGCGGTGTCGACGGCCGAGCCCCAGGCGTCCCCCCGACGGTGAACCGTTGCCCGGCGAAGAGTCCGATGTCCCGTACCTGACGAACAAGATCAGCGTCATCGCCGCTATTTGACGCGACCGTAGCTATGGAATACGGTTTGCCGGCATGGCACAACGCGAGGCTCGCCCCACGTTGGGCCCTTCTCGCCGCCGCGGTCGTCCCGTCAACGCGGACGCGGCGGAGACGCGGCACCGCATCCTCAAGGCGTCACGACAGGTGATCAACGAGCGTGGCTACCAGGCGGCGACGTTCCAGGCCATTGCCCAGGCCGCCGGGCTGAGCCGGCCGACCCTGCACTACTACTTCGACTCCCGCGAGGAGATCTACCAGGCACTGCAGGCGGAGGCCAGCGTCGTCGTCGGCGAATGCATCGCCAGGGCCCAGCGACACCACACCGTGGCCGAGCAGTTCGCCGCCCTCGTCGAGGCGATCCGCGAGGCCGACCTCCGTGATCGTTCCCAGATCGCCTTCCTGGTGAGCGCCAGCCTGGAATCCACCAGGAACCCCGAGCTGCGTCCGCACGCCGACACCGCCCTGCGGACCTATCTGACGACGATGGTCGAGGGCGCGCAGACCCGGGGGGAACTGTCCGAGGGCGTCGACGTCCGCGCCGTGGCGAAGATGCTGAGCGCGATGCTGTGGGGGATCGGGTTCTACGCGGGGTTCGTCGACGACGCCGTCGACATGTGCCTGCTGACGCGGCAGCTCGACAGGACGTTCGGGCACGGGCTGCTGGACGGCGCCGGGCTCTCCCCGGTGCGCGACGACACGGTGGGCGACACGCCGAGCGCCGTCGGAGGACGGCAATAGACTGGCGGCCCTATGGCTGACTCGTCTGCTCCTCGCAAGTCCTTCGTGCACCTGCACAACCACACCGAGTACTCGATGCTCGACGGTGCGGCGAAGGTCAAGCCCATGTTCGCCGAGGCGCAGCGGCTTCAGATGCCCGCGATCGGCATGACCGACCACGGCAACATGTTCGGGGCCAGCGAGTTCTACAACGCGGCAACCGATGTCGGCATCAAGCCGATCATCGGGGTGGAGGCGTACATCGCGCCGGCGTCGCGGTTCGACACCAAGCGCGTGCTGTGGGGTGATCCCAGCCAGAAGTCCGACGACGTCTCTGGTAGCGGTGCCTACACCCACATGACGATGGTCGCCGAGAATGCGACGGGTCTGCGCAACCTGTTCAAGCTGTCCTCGCTCGCCTCGTTCGAGGGCCAACTCGGCAAGTGGTCGCGGATGGACGCCGAGATCATCGCCGAGAACTCGGCGGGCATCATCGCCACCACGGGCTGCCCCTCGGGTGAGGTGCAGACCCGGCTGCGACTCGGCCACGTCAAGGAAGCGTTGGAGGCGGCGGCCAAGTGGCGGGACGTGTTCGGTCCGGAGAACTACTTCCTCGAGCTGATGGACCACGGCATCGAGATCGAGCGGCGGGTCCGGGAAGGCCTGCTGGAGGTCGGCCGCACGTTGGGCATCCCGCCGCTGGCCACCAACGACTGCCACTACGTGACGCGGGAGGCCGCCCACAACCACGAGGCGCTGCTGTGCGTTCAGACCGCCAAGACCCTGACCGATCCGACCCGGTTCAAATTCGACGGTGACGGCTACTACCTCAAGTCGGCGGCGGAGATGCGCACGATGTGGGACGACGAGGTGCCGGGCGCGTGCGACTCGACGCTGCTGATCGCCGAGCGCGTGCAGTCCTACGCCGACGTGTGGACGCCCCGCGACCGGATGCCGATCTTTCCGGTGCCGGAGGGACACGACCAGGCCTCCTGGCTGGCGCACGAGGTCTCGGAGGGGCTGGCGCGGCGCTTTCCCGGCGGGGTGCCGCAGGACTACGTCGAGCGCGCCGAGTACGAGCGCAAGGTCATCTGCGACAAGGGCTACCCGTCGTACTTCCTGATCGTGGCCGACCTCATCAACCATGCCCGCTCGGTCGACATCCGCGTCGGCCCCGGCCGTGGCTCGGCGGCGGGTTCGCTGGTGGCGTGGGCACTCGGCATCACCAACATCGATCCGATCCGCTACGGCCTGCTGTTCGAGCGCTTCCTGAATCCGGAGCGCGCGTCGATGCCCGACATCGACATCGACTTCGACGACCGTCGACGTGGCGAGATGGTGCGCTACGCCGCCGACAAGTGGGGCAGCGACCGGGTGGCCCAGGTCATCACGTTCGGCACCATCAAGACCAAGGCGGCCCTGAAGGATTCGGCTCGCGTGCACTACGGCCAGCCCGGCTTCGCGATCGCCGACCGCATCGCCAAGGCGCTGCCACCGCCGATCATGGCCAAGGACATCCCGCTCTCGGGCATCACCGATCCGACGCACGAGCGGTACAAGGAGGCCGCCGAGGTCCGCAGCCTGATCGAGACCGATCGCGACGTGCAGACCATCTACGAGACCGCGCGCGGCCTCGAGGGTCTGGTCCGCAACGCCGGCGTGCACGCCTGCGCGGTGATCATGAGCAGCGAGCCGCTGGTGAACGCCATCCCGCTGTGGAAGCGGCCGCAGGACGGCGCCGTCATCACCGGCTGGGACTACCCGTCGTGTGAGGCGATCGGGCTCCTCAAGATGGACTTCCTCGGTCTGCGCAACCTGACGATCATCGGCGATGCGCTGCGCAACATCAGCGCCAACCGGGGCATCGAGCTGGATCTGGACGAGGTGCCGCTCGACGACGAGGCCACCTTCGAGCTGCTGGGGCGGGGCGACACCCTCGGCGTGTTCCAGCTCGATGGCGGACCGATGCGCGATCTGCTGCGCCGCATGCAGCCCACCGGATTCGAGGACGTCGTCGCCGTCATCGCGCTGTACCGGCCCGGCCCGATGGGCGTGAACGCCCACAACGACTACGCGGACCGGAAGAACGCGCGGCAGGCCATCAAACCGATCCACCCCGAACTCGAGGAGCCGCTTCGCGAGATCCTCGCGGAGACCTACGGCCTGATCGTCTACCAAGAGCAGATCATGCGCATCGCGCAGAAGGTGGCCGGCTACTCGCTGGCCCGAGCGGACATCCTCCGCAAGGCGATGGGCAAGAAGAAGCGCGAGGTCCTCGACAAGGAGTACGAGGGCTTCTCCGAGGGCATGAAGTCGAACGGCTTCTCCGCCGCCGCCGTGAAGGCGCTGTGGGACACCGTGCTGCCGTTCGCCGACTACGCGTTCAACAAGTCCCACGCCGCTGGCTACGGATTGGTGTCCTACTGGACGGCCTACCTGAAGGCCAACTTTCCGGCCGAGTACATGGCGGGCCTGCTGACGTCGGTCGGCGACGACAAGGACAAGGCCGCGGTCTATCTGGCCGACTGCCGTCGGCTCGGCATCACCGTGTTGCCACCGGACGTCAACGAATCCGAGCTCGACTTCGCGTCGGTGGGCACCGACATCCGCTTCGGGCTCGGCGCCGTGCGCAACGTCGGCGCGAACGTGGTCGGCTCGCTGATCAACACCCGCAACGCCAAGGGCAAGTACACCGACTTCTCCGACTACCTGAACAAGATCGACGTCACCGCCTGCAACAAGAAGGTGACGGAATCCTTGATCAAGGCGGGCGCCTTCGACTCACTCGAGCATCCGCGCAAGGGCCTGTTCCTGATCCACACCGATGCCGTCGATTCCGTGCTCGGCACCAAGAAGGCCGAGGCGATGGGCCAGTTCGACCTCTTCGGTGGTGCCGACACCGCCGCGGACGCGGTGTTCGCGATCAAGGTGCCCGACGACGAGTGGGAGGACAAGCACAAACTCGCCCTGGAGCGGGAGATGCTGGGCCTGTACGTGTCGGGCCACCCCCTCAACGGCGTCGCGCACCTGCTGGCCGCGCAGGTGGACACGGCGATCCCGGCCATCCTCGACGGCGACGTCCCGAACGAGGCGCAGGTGCGCGTCGGCGGCATCCTCGCCTCGGTGAACCGCCGGGTCAACAAGAACGGAATGCCTTGGGCGTCAGCCCAATTGGAGGATCTCACGGGTGGCATCGAGGTGATGTTCTTCCCGCACACCTATTCGGCGTTCGGCGCCGAGATCGCCGACGACACGGTAGTGATCGTGAGTGCGAAGGTGAACTCGCGGGACGACAGACTCTCCCTGATCGCGAACGATCTGGTGGTGCCCGACTTCTCGAACGCGCAGGCCGACCGGCCGGTGGCCGTCAGCTTGCCGACCCGGCAGTGCACGGTCGAGAAGGTGGGCGCGCTCAAGCAGGTCCTGGCCAATCACCCGGGGACGTCGCAGGTGCGGCTCCGCCTGATCAGCGGTGACCGCATCACGACCCTCGAGCTGGATCAGGCGCTGCGGGTCACGCCGTCATCGGCTCTGATGGGCGACCTGAAGGCCCTGCTGGGGCCGGGCTGCCTCGGTGGTTGACGGTGCGGCGGGAGGTCCGTCCAGTGTCCGTCTTCACCATGAAGTGATGGAGGACCACACGACCATGGGGTCACGACACATCAGCCAGTGGATCGACGCCGACCCGGCGACGGTCTACGCCGTCGCCGGCGATCCCCGGGAGTTGCCGCACTGGGCCGCGGGCCTCGCCGATCCAGCCGTCGCGGACGCCGACGTCGAGTTCGCACCGGCCAACGAGTTCGGCGTGCTCGACCACGTGGTCCGGCTGCCGTCCGGGGAGCAGGTGTACAACCCGATGCGGGTGATTCCGGCGGGCCCGGGCGCCCACGGGTGCGAGGTCGTGTTCACGCTGCGGCGGCGCGCCGGCGTGACCGACGCGGAATTCGACGCGGACGCCTCGGCGGTGCGGGAAGACCTGCGGTCGCTGCGCCGGCTGGTCGAGGGCTCGAGCTAGACGTCCGACGACGCGATTGCGCCGAGTGACAGCCAGACGACGGCGGTCGTCATGGCCGCGCCGAGCACCGCTGATGCCGCGCTCGTCGTCGCGAATTCGACGACGGCGAGGACCAGTGCCCCCACGGCGAGGGCCACCAGCTTGTGGGCGGGCCACGCGACGCCGGCAATGCGGACTTCCGTGGAGGTGGTCATGTGTTCACGATAGCTCGTAACACAGGTTTCGGGTAGCCGAAACTCTGCGGACCGGGCGTATTTCCGCGCAGCAGTCGGCTAGTGGCACCATTGATCGGTGTCCGCCGAACTGAGCCAGACGTCCCGCCGTCCCGCGCCGCTGGCCGCCTCGGACGTCGACGAGGCCGCGCAGCGGATTTCCAAGGTCGTCACCCTCAGCCCGCTCCAGTTCAGCGACCGGTTGTCCGCGGAGACGGGCCTGCAGGTGTACCTCAAGCGCGAAGACCTCCAGGCCGTGCGCAGTTACAAGCTGCGCGGTGCCTACAACCTGCTGATGCAGCTCACGCCCGAGGAGATCGCCGCGGGGGTGGTGTGCTCGTCCGCCGGAAATCACGCTCAGGGGTTCGCACTCGCGTGCCGCTCGATGGGAATTCGCGGGCGCGTGTACGTGCCGGCCAAGACGCCCAAGCAGAAGCGCGACCGGATCCGCTACCACGGCGGCGAGTTCATCGAGCTGATCGTCGGTGGGGCCACCTACGACATCGCGGCCGCCGCGGCGCTCGACGACGTGGCTCGCACCGGTGCCACTCTGGTCCCGCCGTACGACGACCTGCGGACCATGGCGGGTCAAGGCACGATCGCCGTGGAGATCCTGGCCCAACTCGGAACGGAGCCCGACCTCGTCGTCGTTCCCGTCGGCGGCGGTGGATGCATCAGCGGCATCACCACCTATCTCGTCGAGCGGACCACCAGAACCTCGGTGCTCGGCGTCGAGCCGGCCGGCGCCGCGGCGATGGTGGCGGCCCTGGCCTCCGGTGAGCCCGTCACACTCGAGCACGTCGACCAGTTCGTGGACGGCGCCGCCGTCGCGCGGGCCGGGGCGCTGCCGTACGCGGTGCTGGCGGCGGCAGGGGACATGGTCTCGATCACCGCGGTCGACGAGGGAGCGGTCTGCACCGCGATGCTCGACCTCTATCAGAACGAGGGCATCATCGCCGAGCCGGCCGGCGCGTTGTCGGTCGCCGCGTTGAGGGAGGCGTGCTCGGACGGCACGGTCGAGCCGGGGGCGACGGTGGTGTGCTTGATCTCCGGCGGCAACAACGACGTCTCGCGGTACACCGAGGTGCTCGAACGGTCCCTGGTGCACCTGGGCCTCAAGCACTACTTCCTGGTCGACTTCCCCCAGGAGCCGGGGGCGCTGCGCCGGTTCCTCGACGAGGTGCTCGGCCCGGGTGACGACGTGACCCTCTTCGAGTACGTCAAGCGCAACAACCGCGAGACCGGCGAAGCCCTGGTGGGCATCGAACTGGGATCGGCCGCCGGGTTCGAGGGTTTGATGGACCGGATGCACGCCTCGGAGATGCACGTCGAGGCCTTGGAACCCGGCTCACCCGCGTATCGCTACCTGACGTAGGCGGCAAGCCCTGCCGACCGCGGGCTCAGTGCCCGTCCGCTCGCAGGATCGCGAAGGAATGTCCCGGCAGCACCGTCGATGCACCCACGTCGGGCTCGGTCGACGCGAGCACCACCCGGCCCGCCACGGGGACGGTCACCGGCGAATCGCCGATGTTGCAGGCGATGTCGAACGTGCCGCGGTGCAGCACGATCCAGCGCTGCTCCTCGTCGTAGTCGATCGTCATGTGGTCCAGCCATGGGTCGGCCAGCTCGGGCTCGTCGTGGCGCAGCGCGATCAGCGCCCGGTAGAGCTCGAGCAGCCGAGCGTGGTCGCCCGTGGACAGCTCGTCCCACACGAGCTTCGAGTGCCGGAACGTCTCCGGGTCCTGTGGATCCGGAATCTCGTCGGCATCCCAGCCGTGTTCGGCGAACTCCGCCTTGCGGCCCTCGGCGGTCGCCATCGCCAGCTCCGGTTCGGGGTGGGAGGTGAAGAACTGGAACGGACTCGAGGACGCCCACTCCTCGCCCATGAACAGCATCGCCGTATAGGGAGAGGCGAGGACCAGTGCGGCCTTCACGGCGAGTTGCCCGAAGTCCAAGTTCTGCGACGGTCGATCACCGACGGCGCGGTTGCCCACCTGATCGTGATCCGAGGTGTAGGCCAGCAGCCGGGTGGCCGGGATCGTCGCGGTGTCCAGCGGCCTGCCGTGGCGCCGGTGGCGGAACGACGAGTAGGTGCCGGCGTGGAAGTAGCCGTTCTTCAGCGTGTTCGCCAGGGCTTCCAACGTGCCGAAGTCGGAGTAGTAGCCCTGCCGTTCGCCCGACACCGCCGTGTGGATCGCGTGATGGATGTCGTCGTCCCACTGGGCCGTCATGCCGTATCCGCCGCGATCGCGCGGCGTGATCAACCGCGGATCGTTGAGGTCGCTCTCGGCGATGAGTGACAGTGGCCTGCCCAACACCTCGGCCAGGGCGTCGGTCTCGGTCGCCATCTCCTCGAGGATGTGGATCGCGGTGTGGTCGGCCAGGGCGTGCACGGCATCGAGGCGCAGACCGTCGGCGTGGAAGTCCCGCATCCACCGCAGGGCGCAATCGAGGATGTACCGACGCACCTCGTCGGCGTCGGCCCCGGAGACGTTGATGCCTTGACCCCAGCCGGTGTTGGCCTCGGTGAGGTACGGCCCGTACTTGGGAAGGTAGTTGCCCGACGGGCCCAGATGATTGAAGACGGCATCGATCAGCACGCCGAGGCCGCGAGCGTGGCAGGCGTCGATCAGTCGCACCAGCCCGTCCGGCCCGCCGTAGCTCTCCTGAACGCTGTACCACAGCACGCCGTCGTAGCCCCAGCCGTGGGTACCGCTGAACGAGTTCACCGGCATCAGTTCGACGAAGTCGATCCCGAGGTCGACGAGGTAGTCGAGCTTCTCGATCGCCGAGTCGAACGTGCCGTCGGGGGTGAACGTACCCACGTGCAGCTCGTAGATCACGCCGCCCTCGATGGAGCGTCCCGCCCAGCCGGAGTCGGTCCACGCCACCGTCGACGGATCCCACAGCTGCGAGCGGTCGTGCACGCCGTCCGGCTGGCGCGGCGAGCGGGGGTCGGGCAGCACCGTGTCGTCGTCGTCGAGGACGAACCCGTAGCGGCTGTCGACGTGCGCGTCCACGACGGCGCGCCACCAGCCGTCGTCGCTCCGCGTCATCGGGTACAACGTCCCGTCGACGTCTACTTGCACGCGCTCGGGAATCGGTGCCCAGACGGCGAATTCGTGATCAGGCATGGGTCCTCTCCAGTAATACCCCGGGAAGGTCGGCGAACAGATCGGCCGCAGCGATCCGCCCACGCATCGACCGGCCCGTGAGGCGATCGGTCCATTCGCCGTCTGGTAGGGCCAGCGACGTGTCGCGCCAACCGACGTCGGCCAGTCGGACCGTCCAGCGGCGAACCGCCACCAACACGTCGTCCCCGCGGGTGAAGGCGACCAGATGCCGGGCGGCATCGCCGTCGGCGAGGACGGGTGCGTACCCACCGGAGGCGTAGGAGTCGGGCAGGTCGGTGCGCGAGTGCAGGGCGCCGGTGACGATGCGGAGCTTGTCGTCGCTCGCCTCGGCCAGGGCCCGGTGTCGGGTCGGGTAGTCCACGGCGCGGCGGTTGTCGGGGTCGACGAGGCTGTCGTCCCACATCTCGGTGCCCTGGTACACGTCCGGAATGCCGGGCACGGTCAGCGACAGCAATTTCTGGGCGTGCGAGTCGTTTCGGGCGTGGAGGTCGAGTCGCGCCACCAGGTCGGTCAGTTCCTCGCCGACGGGACCGTCCACCACGTCGTCGAGCCAGCGGTGCACCGCGGTCTCGAACTGCTCGTCGGGACCGTTCCAGCTGGTATGCAGCGCGGCCTCCCTGATGGCCTTCTCGGCATAGGCATGCAGTCGGGACTGCAGCTCCCCGGTCACCGTCCCGTCGACGGGCCACACTCCGAACACGTTCTGCAGCAGGAAGTTTGCGGTCGCTGCGTCCGGCGGAGGGGTGAGCTCGGCCGATTTCGCGACGAGCTCGGTCCACTGCGAGCGGACCTGCGACAGGACGCCGATCCTGGCGCGCACGTCCTCACCACGCTTGGTGTCGTGGGTCGACAGCGTCACCATCGCAGACGGCCATCTCTTGGCCCGTTGAGCGGCGCGGTGATGGAACTCGGCGGCGGTGACGCCGAACCGGTCGGGTTCGCCACCGACCTCGTTCAGCGACACCAGTCGCGTGTCACGGTAGAACAGGCAGTCCTCGACCGACTTCGCCGTGACCGCGCCACACAGCTGCTGGAGCCGGGTGGCGGGTTCGACGTGGGTCAACGCCGCGGCCACGATCGCCAACGGCTCGCTCAACTCGGGCTCCGCGGCCGCGGTGGTGGCCAACGCGGTCGACATCACCGCCTCGAGGCCGCGGTAGTCCGAGCGGTACACGCCGATGTGCGAGAGCAGTGCGGCAATTGCACCGGGTAGCAGACGGTGGTCGCACCCCACCGTCGACACGATCGAACGACGAAGGCGGGCAAGCTCACTGGCCAACGTGCCGGTGGCCGTTGCGACCTTCAGTTCCGCGGTCACCGCCGCGAGTGGCTCGTCGTCCGCGCACACTCCCGCGGGGTCGACCAGCAGCCCACCGATCTCCCGCAGCGCGTCGTACCCGGTGGTGCCTGCGACCTGCAGGGTGGGTTCCAGCGCCTCGTCCGGGGCCAGGATCTTCTCGATCACGATCCAGGCGTCCTCGCCGACGGTTTCGCGCAGCCAGACGAGATAGCCGGCGGGATCGGACAATCCATCCGGATGGTCGATGCGCAGTCCGTCGACCAGGCCCTCGGCGAACCAGCGCTTCACCTCGACGTGGGTCGCGTCGAAGACCGCCCGGTCCTCCTGCCGCAGTCCCGCCAACGAGGTGATCGAGAAGAAGCGTCGGTAACCGCAGACGTTGCGCTTCCAGCCGATGAGCGCATAGTGCTGTCTGGCATGAACCTCCGGGCCCGGAGCGCCGTCGTCTGCGGTGCCCGGCGCGATGGGCCAGGACCGCTCGCCCAGTGTGAGCAGGTTCCCTTCGACCGTCAGCGCATCGACGTCGCCGTCGTCGCCGAGCACGGGAAGGACCACCCGGCCGTCGGGATCCATCGTCCAGTCGATGTCGAAGTACGACGCGTACGCCGACGACCGGCCGTGCGTCAGAACGTCCCACCACCACGCGTTCTGGCTGGGATCGTCGACGCCGAGGTGGTTGGGGACGATGTCGACGATCAGGCCCATGCCGCGCTCGTGGACGGCCTGGGACAACCGCGCCAGGCCCTCTGGCCCACCGAGTTCCTCGGATACGGTGGTGGGATCGGTGACGTCGTAACCGTGCGTCGAACCCTTGGCCGCGGTGAGGATGGGCGACAGGTACAGGTGCGAGACGCCCAGCTGGTCGAGGTAGTCGAGCTGCTCGATCGCGTCGCTGAACGTGAAGGCCTGGCCGCTGGCCGGCCCGCGCATCTGCAACCGGTACGTCGAGGTGAGACTCCGCCGTGACTGCACGGTCGTCACGCCGTCCGGCGCAGGACGATGACGGAACGGCCGGACAACTCGATCGTCGTCGAGGCCTCGACGACGAGGTCGCTCGCCCCGTCCGGTTGGGCAGTGTCCACTTCAGCCGTCCATTCGCTTGCGTAGTCGCCGTCGGGGGTCAGGAAGTCCACGGCCTCGGAATGGGCGTTGAAGCACAGTAGGAAGCTGTCGTCGACCACTCGTTCACCGCGTGCGTTCGGGGTGGGGATGGCCTCGCCGTTGAGGAACATCGCGATGCACTGGAATCCCGAATCCCAATCGTGTGGCGTCATTTCCACGCCCGCCGTCGTCAGCCACGCGATGTCGCGGGTCTGATCTCCGCTACGGATCGGCTTGCCCTTGAAGAATCGTCGGCGTCGGAACACCGGGTGGGCCTTGCGTAGTGCGGTGACCCGCCGGGTGAATGCCATCAGGTCCGCGTTGGTCTCGCACAGCGACCAGTCCATCCACGCGATCTCGGAGTCCTGGCAGTAGACGTTGTTGTTGCCGTTCTGGGTGCGGCCCATCTCGTCGCCGTGGCTGATCATCGGGGTGCCCTGGCTGACGAGCAGGGTGGCGAGCACGTTGCGCATCTGCCTGGCGCGCAGGGCCACCACCTTGGGATCGTCGGTGGGGCCTTCGACACCGCAGTTCCACGAGCGGTTGTAACTCTCGCCGTCGCGGTTGTCCTCGCCGTTGGCCAGGTTGTGCTTGTCGTTGTAGGACACCAGATCGTTCAGGGTGAACCCGTCGTGGGCGGTGACGAAGTTGATGCTGGCGCTCGGCCGCCGCCCCGTCGCCTCGTACAGGTCCGACGAACCCGTCAGCCGGGAGGCGAATTCGCCGAGTGTTGCGGGCTCGCCCCGCCAGAAGTCACGCACAGTATCGCGATATTGCCCGTTCCACTCGGTCCACAAACCAGGGAAGTTTCCGACTTGGTAGCCGCCCTCGCCGATGTCCCACGGCTCCGCGATGAGCTTCACCTGACTGATCACGGGATCCTGCTGGACCAGGTCGAAGAACGCCGAGAGTCGGTCGACGTCGTAGAACTCGCGGGCCAACGTCGACGCGAGGTCGAACCGGAATCCGTCGACGTGCATGTCGATCACCCAGTACCGCAGCGAATCCATGATGAGTTGCAGCGAATGGGGGTGCCGTACGTTGAGGCTGTTGCCGGTGCCGGTGAAGTCCTTGTACAGCTTCAGGTCGCCGTCGAGCAGGCGATAGTAGCCCGCGTTGTCGATGCCCCGGAAGTTGATCGTCGGGCCGAGATGGTTGCCCTCGGCGGTGTGGTTGTAGACCACGTCGAGGATGACCTCGATGCCCGCCGCGTGGAAGGACCGGACCATGTTCTTGAACTCGGCGACGGCGCCGCCCGCGCTCTGATTGGCCGCGTACTGGTAGTGCGGGGCGAAGAAGCCAAAGGTGTTGTAACCCCAGTAGTTTCGCAGGCCGAGGTCGAGCAGGCGGTGGTCGTGCATGAATTGGTGCACCGGCATCAGTTCGATCGCCGTCACGTTCATCGACACCAGGTGCTCGATGATCACCGGGTGGCACAGTCCGGCGTAGGTGCCACGCTGGTCCTCGGGAATGCCCGGATGGGTCTGGCTCATGCCCTTGACGTGCGCCTCGTAGATCACCGTCTCGTGGTAGGGCGTGTTGGGGGAGCGGTCCGACCCCCAGTTGAAGAACGGGTTGATGACGACGCTGGTCATCGTGTGGCCCAGCGAGTCGACCATCGGCGGCGTCCCACCCAATGCGAGGTCGTCGGCCGTCAGATCGTAGGAGTACAGCGCCTGGGTGAAGTCGAAGTCGCCGTGGAACGACTTGCCGTACGGGTCGAGCAGCATCTTCGACGGATCGCAGCGGTGGCCGGCAGCCGGGTCCCACGGTCCGTGGACGCGGAAGCCGTAGCGCTGCCCGGGTGTCACGGTCGGCAGGTAGGCGTGCCACACGTAGCCGTCGACTTCGTCAAGGTTGACGCGCTCCTCGCCGCCGTCCTTGCCGATCAGGCAGAGCTCGACCCTCTCGGCCACCTCGGAGAACAGTGAGAAGTTCGTGCCTGCGCCGTCGTACGTGGCACCCAGCGGGTAGGCGTTGCCTGGCCAGATCGCGGAGACCACCACTCACCACCAGCCGGTGGCGGCATCGATCTGTCGTCCCAACTCGGTGGTCATGGTGCGCATGTACGTGGTCGAGATGTGATGAGAGTCGTGATAGATCAACACGTTTCCCTCCACGGCGCGGCAGTAGTCCTGGCGGCACACGGCATTGCTCATGTCCAGCGGTTTCAGGAGGGGGAACCTGGCCGTGATGTCGAGTGTCGGATTGTGGTCGGACAGTACCGTGGACCGCTTGATCCCGCAGGAGACGGCATCGCCACCGTCGGCGAGGCAGTCCGCGGGGAAGAAGGGCTTGCCGTCCTTGACCAGCCACGGGGTGTCCCGCATCGCGAGTACCGGAATGCCCGCGTCCGAGAACTGCTGCCAGATGCCGAGGTAGAAGCCCGGCATCACGTCACCGTCCTTGATGTTCCACGGCCTCGTCGACGTGGTGAAGACGTAGTCGGGATGGTCGGCGAGCAGCCGCGGCATCACCTTCTGGTTCCATTCACGGCACTTGGGGTAGGCCCGGTTGTCGCCCATCACCAGCGGGTTCTGCTCGGTGGTCAGAGGGCATCCCATCTTCAGGTAGGTGACCACCTTGAAGTGGTGCATGCGGCCGAGCAGGTCGAGCGCGGTCACCCAGTGTTCGGCGTGTGACCCGCCCGCCAGCGCGATGACGCGGGTCGCCGCCGGGTCGCCGTAGGTGCAGTTGACCACGTCGACGTCGTCGAAGTCGCTGATGCAGCCCTGCGTCGTCGACTCCGGGAGGTCGTCCTTGGCCTCCAGCACGGTCGGACGCATCGGGAGCTTGGGCACCCGGACGTGGTTGATCAGTGCCCGCGCACCCGGGTAGTCGCGAGACGACAGCCCGGACAGTTCCTTGCCGTTGGCGCGCTGGAGCGTCATGTGCTCGCGCCACGTGAACGAGGTGGCGGTCAGCGCGACGCCCAACAGGGTGACGATCGAGCCCAACACGATGGTGGGGCGCCGCAGTCGGGTGCGCAGGGGCACGACCGCGGTCCGCCGGGCCGCGCCGACGGCAGCCACCGCCCCGCGCAGCCGCAGTGGGTCCTCGACGAAGGTGGTGGTGAGCCACGCCAGCACACCGGCGACCAGCAGGACGGCGGTGCCCTCGACGACGTTGGCGCGGGTGTGCCCGGAGTACGCCAGCCAGAAGATCAACAGGGGCCAGTGCCAGAGGTACAGCGAATACGCCATCGAGCCCAGCGACACGAACGGTTTCGTGGCGAGCAGGCGGCTGACGACGGGCAGCCGACCGTCAACATCCGTGAGATGCGGGTCGGCCAGCCGGTTGGCTCCGCTGAGGATGAACAGCACCGTCGCACCGACCGGCACCAACGCCCACGGGCCGGGGAACTCCTTGACGCCGTCGATGAACGCGCCACAGGACAGGATCGCGGCGAGCGCGACGACGGCGAGCGTCGAACGCAGCCACATCGGCCACCGCACGTACGGGACCAGCGCTCCCACCAGGGCTCCGAGGAGCAGCTCCCACGCCCGCGCGAAGCTGTCGTAATACGCCGCGCTCTGGTCGGCGTCGTGGGCGATCACCGCGTAGACGAACGACGCGACGGTGAGCGAGCCGAGCAGCACGATGAGGGCCGGCCGCAGGTGGCGGCCCAGTCGTCGGCGGAACAGGTGGGCGAACCCGAAGACCAGGACGAGGAACCCGATGTAGAACTGACCCTGCACCGACATCGACCAGATGTGCTGGAGCGGGCTCACCGCTTCGCCGGCGCGCAGATAGTTCGACGCCGTGTCCGCGAGCTCCCAGTTCTGGTAGTAGCCGAGGCTGGCAAGGCTCTGGTCCGCGAACGTCTCCCAGCGGGTCTCGGGCTGAATGGCGATGGTGAGCACGGCGGAGGCCGCCAGGACGACGACCAGTGCGGGCAGCAGCCGCCGCACCAGCCGTTTGACCTCGGGCACCGGGGACAGCCCGGAGCCGGGGGTGAGCGCGGTGCGCAGCAGACGGCCGCCGAAGAAGAAGCCCGAGAGCGCGAGGAAGACGTCGACACCGCCGGACACCCGGCCGAACCAGATGTGGAACGCGGCGACGAGCGCGATGGCGATGCCGCGCAGACCGTCGAGATCGTGCCGATAGAAGCCCGACCTGCGAGTGCCCATGACCGCGCCCTGAGGAGAACCGGACGAGGTGGCGGGGATCGTCCGAGCTGGGGGGAGGGTCAACATGGTCGTCGGTCAATCTACCGAACGCCGCGCACTCCGCGTGCTTTGCAATGAGCGCCTGCCCGAAGAGAGGATGGTTCCCGTGCCAGCGTTGACCCCGGACGAGATCAGCGCCATCGACGCGGCGCACGTGTGGCATCCGTACAGCCGCATCGCGGCCGACGCCGTGCCGCCGGTGGTCGCGGTGGCGGCCCGCGGGACGTCGTTGACCGTGATGCACGCCGGCCGGCCCGTCGACGTGATCGACGCGATGAGCTCGTGGTGGACCGCCATCCACGGGCATGGCCACCCCGTCCTCGACGCGGCCGTGACCCGGCAACTGGCGACGTTGAATCACGTGATGTTCGGCGGCCTCACCCACGAGCCCGCCGCCCGGCTCGCCCAACTGCTCGTGCAGATCACCCCGGCCGGTCTCGACACCGTGTTCTTCAGCGATTCCGGATCGGTGGCGGTCGAGGTCGCCGCCAAGATGGCGCTGCAGCACCAGCGCAGCCGTGGCACCCCGGCCAAGCATCGCCTGATGACGTGGCGGGGCGGCTACCACGGCGACACGTTCACGCCGATGAGCGTGTGCGACCCGGACGGCGGCATGCACTCCATCTGGACGGACGTCCTCGCGAAGCAGGTGTTCGCACCGCAGGTCCCCACGGACTACGACCCGGCCTACAGCGCGTCCTTCGCGGCGCAACTCGCCGAACACGCCCACGAAGTGGCGGCGGTCATCGTCGAACCCGTCGTTCAGGGGGCGGGCGGCATGCGGTTCCACGATCCCCGCTACCTGGTCGATCTGCGCGCTGCCTGCAGCCGCCACGACGTGCTGCTGATCTTCGACGAGATCGCCACCGGGTTCGGCAGGACCGGTGAGCTGTTCGCGGCCGACCACGTCGGCGTGGTGCCGGACATCATGTGCGTCGGCAAGGCGCTGACCGGTGGCTACCTCACGTTGGCGGCGACACTGTGCACGTCGGAGGTCGCCAGGACCATCAGCTCGGGAGATCCGGGCGCGCTGATGCACGGGCCGACGTTCATGGCCAACGCGTTGGCGTGTGCGGTCTCGGTGGCATCGGTCGAACTCCTGCTAGGTCAGGACTGGAAGCACCGGGTCGGCGAGATCGAGGCGGGTCTCGGCGCGGGTCTGGCCCCGGCCCGCGAGCTGCCCGGCGTTGCCGACGTGCGGGTGCTCGGCGCGATCGGCGTCATCGAGATGCGTGAGCCGGTCGACATGTCGGTGGCGACCGAGGCGGCGTTGCGGCACGGGGTGTGGCTCCGTCCGTTCCGAAATCTGGTGTACGCGATGCCGCCCTACGTCTGTGCGCCCGACGAGGTGGCGCGGATCGGCTCGGCGATGGTGGGCGTCGCGCGTGCGCTAACCTGAACGGCGTTCAAGTTCGCCGATTCGATTGGGGCCGCCCCGGTGACACGCGCAGCCATCTCGCCGCTGTCCTGGCTCGACGAGGTCGAGTCGCAGCGACGCACTGCCGGGCTGCGCAGGGTCCTGCGCGTCCGTCGGCCGGTGGGCACCGAACTCGACCTCGCCTCCAATGACTACCTCGGGCTGTCCCGGCATCCCGCGGTGATCGACGGCGGGGTGGAGGCGCTGCGCACCTGGGGCGCCGGGTCAACCGGCTCGCGCCTCGTCACCGGAAACACCGAACTGCACGAGCGCTTCGAGACCGCGCTGGCCGAGTTCGTCGGCGCCGAGTCCGCGCTGGTGTTCTCCTCGGGATACACCGCGAATCTTGGTGCCGTCGTGGCACTTTCGGGGGCGGGTTCCCTGCTGGTTTCCGACGCGCTGACCCATGCCTCGCTGGTGGACGCCTGTCGGTTGTCCCGGGCCCGCGTGGTCGTCACGCCGCACCGCGACGCCGCCGCCGTCGAGGCGGCACTGCGCGACCGCACCGAGGAGCGTGCGGTGGTGATCACCGACTCCGTGTTCAGTGCCGACGGCGTGATGGCGCCGCTGCGGTCCTTGCACGCCGTCTGCCGTCGCCACGGCGCCCTGCTGATCGTCGACGAGGCGCACGGTCTCGGGGTCCGCGGCTTTGGGGGCCGCGGCCTCGTGCACGAGGTGGGCCTGGCGGGGGCACCCGACGTGGTCGTGACGACCACGCTGTCAAAGGCTCTGGGCAGCCAGGGCGGCGTCGTGCTCGGTCCCGCGGCAGTCCGCGCCCACCTGATCGATGCCGCTCGCCCGTTCATCTTCGACACGGGGCTGGCGCCCGCCGCGGTCGGTGCGGCCTTCGCCGCGCTCGGGGTACTCGCCGACGAACCGTGGCGAGCCGACGCGGTGCTGCGGCACGCCGCGGCCCTCGCCTCGGCCTGCGGCGTGCCCGAGGTGCCCGAGTCGGCCGTGGTGTCGGTGATCCTCGGCGAGCCGGAGGTGGCGCTCGCGGCGGCCTCGGCATGCCTGGAGGAGGGCGTGCGCGTCGGGTGCTTCCGCCCGCCGACGGTGCCCGCGGGCACCTCGCGGCTGCGCCTCACCGCGCGTGCCTCGCTGACCGACGACGACCTCGACGCCGCCCGCCGCGTCCTGACGGAGGTCCTCGCGGTGGCCCGCGCGTGAGCATCGTGGTCATCACCGGCACGGACACCGGCGTCGGCAAGACCGTCGCCACCGCGGCACTGGCGTGCCACGCCCGTCTGGCCGGTCTCGACGTGGCGGTGTGCAAGCCGGTGCAGACCGGATCGGCCGACGGTGACGACGACCTGCGGGAGGTGGGCCGCCTGTCCGGCGTCGACGGGCTGACGTCGGGGTGGCGCTACCCCGAGCCCCTCGCGCCGGTTGCCGCCGCGGACCGTGCCGGGCTGCCGCTGCCGACGCGGGCGGAGCTCGTCGAGGTGGTCACCAGAGTCGACCGCCCGGGCCGGCTCGTCCTCGTCGAGGGGGCCGGGGGACTGCTGGTGGAGATCGGCGCGGGCGGCACGACGCTTCGCGACCTGGCGGCCGAACTGCGGGCCGCCGTCCTCGTCGTCGTCCGGTCCGGCCTCGGCACCCTGAACCATGCCGCGCTGACCGTCGAGGCCATCGAGGCCGGGCGTCTCCGATGCGCCGGTCTGGTGATCGGCTCCTGGCCGGCCGAACCCGGTCCCGTGGAGCAGTCCAATCGCGTTGCGCTCGGGCGGATCGCCCCCGTTCGGGCGGTGCTGCCCGCCGACGTCGGCAGCCTGACCGCCGACGCGTTCGCCGACGTCGGCGCCACGGCCTTTGCGACCGACTGGGTGCGGAGTCTGTAAGGGTGGCGCACTCCGTCGAATTGCTCTTCGACCGGGCCACCGAGGCGGCCGTCGTCCGGCAGTGGACGGCACTCGCAGAGGCCGGACTGCCGAGTCGGGCGGCCCACCGCTCACCCACGAACCGCCCGCACGTGACGCTGACCGTGGGAAAGCGGATCGACCCGGCCGTCGACGAGGGTCTGCGCGAGCCGGCCCGGCAGCTTCCGATGGACTGTCTGATCGGCGCGCCGATGGTGTTCGGCCACCGGACCCTGACGCTGGTCAGGCTGATCGTGCCGTCGTCGGAACTGCTTCGGTTGCACGGGTCGATCGACTCTGCCTGCGCCCCTTACGTTTCGGGCGAGGCATTCCCGCACGTGCGTCCCGACCGGTGGACGCCGCACGTCACGTTGAGCCGGCGACTGCCACCATCGGATCTTGCCGCCGCGCTCGACGTCATCGGCGCGGACGACCTCGTCGGTAGCTTCGCGGGGCTACGGCGTTGGGACGGCGACGCCAGGGTCGACACCCCGATCTCCTGACGCCCCCGCGTGCTGCGCCGACATGCCGTCGATGAGCAGCCGGAGCCCGAAGGCGAAGCGGGCGTTCGGATTCGACGCCATCACCGACTGGTCCTCGGTCAGGGCGCCGGCGGCGTCCCACTGCAACCGCGACTGCTCGTCGGCAGTGAACCCCAGCACGTAGTAGAGCACCGTCCTGGCGGCGAGGTCGGCGTCCGGTGCGTCGAAGCCGGCCTCGGCCGCGGCGGCGGTCAGTCGCACCAGGATCTCGGCGATCCGCTCGGAGCGGCCCGCGGCGAAGCTTGCGGAGACGAGTTCGGCGCCGTCGGTGACCGACAGCAGCGCATCGCGCAGGGCGCAGCTCGTCGTGACGGTGCGCTCCTGCCAGCGCAGGGGCGCGGCTGCGTGCGTCGCGGGCTCGAGGATGCGGTCCGCGACCGCCCCCAGAAGCGCCTGCTTGTCGGCGAAGTGCCAGTAGAGGGCGCCAGGGGTGACCGTCAGTTCGCGGGCCAGTCGCCGCATCGTCAGGTCGGCGATGCCGTACTCGTCGAGGAGCTGGGTGGCCTTGTCGACCACATCGCGTCGGTGCAGGTGCACCCCTGTAGCCTAAACACCGTTCAAGTTCTGATGTGCAGGAGGTACGGGTGACGCAGGCGGCTTCAGAGGTAGGCGTGGATGTGTTGGGTCTGGCGCGCGAGCAGGTGCTCGAGCGCGGCGAGGGTCTCACCCGGGAGCAGGTGCTCGCGGTCCTGCAGCTGCCCGACGACGAGCTCGAGAACCTGCTCGCGCTGGCGCACGAGGTGCGGATGACGTGGTGCGGCCCCGAGGTCGAGGTCGAGGGCATCATCAGCCTCAAGACCGGCGGCTGCCCGGAGGACTGCCACTTCTGCTCCCAGTCGGGACTGTTCGCCTCGCCGGTGCGCAGTGCCTGGCTCGACATTCCCAGCCTGGTGGAGGCGGCCAAGCAGACGGCAAAGTCCGGGGCCACCGAATTCTGCATCGTCGCCGCCGTGCGTGGCCCGGACGAGCGACTGCTCGCCCAGGTGGCGGCGGGCATCGAAGCCATCCGCAACGAAGTCGACATCCAGATCGCGTGCTCGCTGGGCATGCTCACCCAGGAGCAGGTCGACCGCCTCGCCGAGATGGGCGTGCACCGCTACAACCACAACCTCGAGACCGCCCGGTCCTTCTTCACCAACGTCGTCACCACCCACACCTGGGAGGAGCGCCGGAGCACTCTGGCGATGGTCCGGGACGCAGGCATGGAGGTGTGCTGCGGCGGCATCCTCGGCATGGGGGAGACGCTGGAGCAGCGTGCGGAGTTCGCCGGGGACCTTGCCGAACTCGACCCGCACGAGGTGCCGCTGAACTTCCTCAACCCCCGCCCGGGCACGCCGTTCGGCGATCTCGAGGTGCTGCCCGCGCCGGAGGCGCTGAAGGCGGTCGCCGCGTTCCGGCTCGCGCTGCCCCGCACCATGCTGCGCTTCGCCGGGGGCCGCGAGATCACCCTCGGTGACCTGGGTGCCAAGCGGGGCATCCTCGGTGGCATCAACGCCGTCATCGTCGGCAACTACCTGACCACGCTGGGCAGGCCTGCGGAGGCGGATCTGGAGTTGCTCGACGACCTGCAGATGCCGATCAAGGCACTCAACGCGACGCTGTGAACCGGCGATCCGGCGATGCCAAGCAAGTTCAACGTCTACACGGGCGAACCCGAGGGCGGTAGCGTGCCTCCCGCGGCCCGGCTGGGGCTGGAGCCGCCCCGATTCTGCTCGGACTGCGGCCGGAGGATGATCGTCCAGGTGCGGCCCGACGGTTGGTCGGCGAAGTGCTCACGACATGGCGAGCTGGATTCGAAGGACACCGATGAGTACCGATGAGCGCTTGCGCGACGACCAAGACCTACCCGATCTGATCGACTTGCCCCGTCTTTCGCACGTGGCGGCCGGGGCGCGGGTCGTCGGGAGTCTGGCTCTCGTCGGTGTCGTGGTGGGCGTGGCGTGGGCGTGGCTGGCCCCGCCGATTCAGATCGTCGTCGCGTTGACCCGCGCCGGAGACCGGGTTCGCGCCTATGTCGGGGATGAGTCCGACCTCGTCTTCCTCGGCCCGTTCGTGATGACGGCACTGCTGTTCGTCGTGGCCGTGACGTCGGCGGTGGCCGCGTGGCAGTGGCGGGCGCACCGCGGTCCCCTGCTGGTGGGCGCGCTGTCGGTCGGCGCACTGGCGGCGGCGGGCATCGCGGCGGGTGTCGGTGCCGCGCTCGCCCGATGGCGGCATGGCGCGCTGGACGTGGCGGCCGCGCCGGTGTCGCCGGCCCACCGGGTGTTCTACACGCACGAGGCGCCCGCGGTGTTCTTCGGGCACACGCCGCTGCAGATCGCCGCGTCGATCGTCGTTCCCGCCGGCGTCGCAGCGCTGGTCTACGCGATCTGCGCGCTGTCGACCAAGCGCGACGACCTCGGGGCGTGGCCGCCGATCACTGGTCCAGGTCCGACAATGGCAGCCGGTCCACCCGTCGACCCGTCATCACCTTCGCCGCAATGACGCCCAGGCGGAGCATGCCGCGGTAGGTCGACGGATTCAGCAGCGTCGGCCACGTGGTGCGCGCCCTCTTGCTGTCGGGCGACTTCCCGGCGAAGCGGTCGCGCAACCAGCGCAGGGTCATCGGCGCCGACAGCGGATGCAGCAGCATGTGCTCGCTGAGCATGTCGCGGTGGTACGTCACGTCGGCGCCGCCGATGCCATAGATGGCGGTCAGCTCGTCGATGTCGTCGACGGACACGATGCGATCGTGCGCGGCCTGCACGACGAGGACCGGGACGCTCGGTGCCGAGGTCCCGAGTTTGATGCTGTCGAAGACGTGCTGGACCTCGGGTGTCGCAAGGATGTTCTCCAGCGGTTCGTCGACCAGCTTGCCCATGTCCTTGCCGATCATCTTGATGACGGCCTGGGCCGTCGTCATCTGCTGGATGTCGCTCAGCATCGCCTTGCCCTCGAGGGTGACGTGCTCGTTGATGACGCGGTCGAGGTCGGGATAGACGTGCGACAGAGCGGCGACCACCATGGCCGGTAGTCCGGAGTAGAAGCTGCCATTGAGTCGGCGGAACGTGTGCCCGAGGTCTCCGACCGGGGAGCCGAGCACCGCACCGACGACGTTGAGTTCCGGCGCGTACTCGGCGTACACCTCGGTGGCCCACGCCGTCGCGAGGCCGCCCCCGGAATATCCCCACAGCCCGATCGGCGCCTGGCTCGAGAGGCCGAGCGCCTGGTGGTCGAGGGCGGCGCGCAGCCCGTCGAGGATGTGGTAGCCCGGTTCACGGGGTGCACCCCAGATGCCGCGGGGACCTTCGTGGTCCGGAATCGACACCGCCCATCCCTCCGCGAGGGCGGCGGACATCAGCAGGAACTCGACCTGCGCCAGCGCGCCGACGGCCTTGGCACCGCGGCGCAACGCGTAGGACGGGAAGCAGCGGCCCGACACGGCGTCGATCGCGCACTGGTAGGACAGGATCGGGCCCGTGCCGCCGACGGGACGGTCGGAAGGCACCACGACGGTCGTCACCGCGGCCATCGGGAGGTCGTCGAGATCGGTCGAACGGTAGAGCAGCTGGGTGGCCGTCAGTTTCTGCGGGATCAGGCCGAGAAAGGCCAGTTCGACGTCACGGGTGCGCAGCACCGTGCCGGGTCTGGCGTGTTCGAAGCCGGCGGGTGGGACGTGGAACGGATCGTCGCTGGGAAGCAGGGGGCGGGTACCGCGGCAAAGGTCCTCGTGGGGCGGTCGGCCGATCCACTCGGCACCGGTTGACGCGGCCGCACTGCCCAAGTCCATCCGGCCATTGTCACTTAAGGAACTCTTAACACCCAATCGGGGTGCCGCTACGTCGGTGGACGCAGCGCCGCGAACTCGTCGGTGACGCGGTATTGCGCCTCGGTGAACCGGTACATCGCGGCCGGCCGACCGCCGCTTCGCCCCGACTTGGCGGTCGTGCCGGTCGGGATGATCACGCCGCGACGGGCCAGCACGCGCTGCAGGTTGGTGGCGTCCACCTGGTAGCCGAGTGCCGCGTCGTACACGTCCTTGAGCGTCGACAGGGTGAACTCCCTCGGCGCCAGGGCAAAGCCGATGTTCGTGTACGAAAGTTTGGCGATGAGCCTGGCGTGCGCGTGGACGATCATCGGCCGGTGGTCGAATGCCATCGGCGGCAGGTCGCTCACCGGGTGCCATCGCGTGTCCGGCGGCAGCTCGGGTGTCGCGGGCGAGGGCACCAGCCCCAGAAAGGTCGAGGCGATGGTCCGTCGGCCCGGCACCCGGTGCGGGTCGGAGAACACCGCGAGCTGTTCGAGGTGGGTCAACTCGCGGAGGTCGACCTTCTCGGCGAGTTGACGTCGTACCGAACTCGTCATGTCCTCGTCGTCGCGGAGCAGCCCCCCGGGCAGGGACCAGGAGCCGCGCTGCGGATCCATGGCGCGTTCCCACAGCAGCACGTCGAGCTGCGCACTCCTGGCCGACAGCCGCCGAACCTGAAACACGACGGCGAGCACCTCGTGGGCAGTGCTAATATTGGGCACGTTTTCGATCATAAGTCGAAAACCTCGCCGGGACCAAGGGAGACGGCCATGACGGTAGTGGACCTCACTGAAGACGCGGGCAGCGGCTGGGCCGCGCAGATCACCAACGGTCCCGGCGGTTACGGCGGTGTGACCGCGGACCTGGCGTGGGCAGACGAGGTCCGCCGGCTCGCCGACCTGCGCAATGCCACGCTGCTGGCGCACAACTACCAACTTCCCGCGATTCAGGACGTGGCCGACCACGTCGGCGATTCACTCGCACTGTCGCGGATTGCGGCCGAGGCATCCGAGGACACCATCGTGTTCTGCGGTGTGCACTTCATGGCGGAGACCGCGAAGATCCTGAGCCCGACGAAGACGGTGCTGATCCCCGATCAGCGCGCCGGCTGCTCGTTGGCCGACTCGATCACCGCCGACGAGTTGCGGGCATGGAAGGACGAATACCCCGACGCCGTCGTGGTGTCCTACGTCAACACCACGGCCGCGGTCAAGGCGCTCACCGACGTCTGCTGCACGTCGTCCAACGCCGTGGAGGTGGTGGCCTCGATCCCCGCGGACCGCGAGGTGCTGTTCTGCCCCGACCAGTTCCTCGGCGCGCACGTCCGGCGCATCACCGGTCGGCAGAACCTGCACGTGTGGGCGGGCGAGTGCCACGTGCATGCCGGGATCAACGGTGCGGAGCTCGCCGCCCAGGCCGCCTCGCATCCGGATGCGGACCTGTACGTGCATCCGGAGTGTGGCTGCGCCACGTCCGCGCTGTACCTGGCCGGCGAGGGGGCGATCCCCGACGACCGGGTCAAGATCCTGTCGACCGGCGGCATGCTGGACGCCGCCAGGCAGACCCGCGCCCGTCAGGTCCTCGTCGCCACCGAGGTCGGCATGTTGCACCAATTGCGCCGCGCCGCACCCGAAGTCGACTTCCGCGCGGTCAACGACCGGGCATCCTGCTCGTACATGAAGATGATCACTCCGGCCGCGCTGCTGCGATGCCTCGTCGACGGCGCCGACGAAGTGCACGTCGACGAGGACACGGCGCGACTCGCCAGGGCCAGCGTGCAACGCATGATCCGGGTCGGACGATCCGGCGGCGGGGAATGAACGCCCTGCGCTGGGAGCAGCGCGCCGACGTCGTCGTCATCGGCACGGGCGTGGCGGGGTTGGCGGCCGCGCTGGCGGCCCATCGCCGGGGGCGTCGGGTCGTGGTGCTCGGCAAGGCCAACGAGACCGCGACGTGCTACGCCCAGGGTGGGATCGCCGTGGTGGTGCCGCGCACCGATGACTCGATCGAGGCGCACGTCGCCGACACGCTGGCGGCCGGGGCCGGCCTCTGCGATGCCGATGCGGTCACGTCCATCGTCGCCGACGGCTACTCCGCGGTGGCCGAGTTGGTGTCCTACGGTGCGCGCTTCGACGAGGAGGCCACGGGACGCTGGTCGTTGACCCGCGAGGGCGGGCACTCCCGCCGGCGCATCGTCCACGCGGGTGGCGATGCCACCGGCGCCGAGGTGCAACGCGCTCTGGACCACGCAGCCGCGACACTCGACGTCCGGCGCAATCACCTTGCGTTGCAGGTGCTCCACGAGTCCGGGGCCGTCACCGGAGTGCTGGTCCGCAACGACGACGGCCTCGGCGTCCTGCGCGCGCCGTCGGTGATCCTCGCGACGGGTGGCCTCGGCCATCTGTACGCGGCCACCACCAATCCCGAAGGCTCCACGGGCGATGGCATCGCCCTCGCGCTGTGGGCCGGCCTGCCGGTCGGGGACGTCGAGTTCGTCCAATTCCACCCGACCATGCTGTTCGACGGCCATGGTGGCGGTCGTCGACCCCTGATCACCGAGGCGCTCCGCGGGGAGGGCGCCGTCCTGGTCGACGCGCGGGGCGAGTCGGTGACCGCCGGCGTGCACCCGATGGGCGACCTGGCGCCGCGCGACGTCGTGGCGGCGGCGATCGACGCCCGACTGGCGCAGTCCGCGGAGCCGTGCGTCTACCTCGATGCGCGCGGTGTCAGGGATCTTGCCCGGCGATTCCCGACGGTCAACGCAGCCTGTCTCGCTGCGCGGGTGGATCCCACCCGGCAGGTGATCCCGGTGGTGCCCGGCGCCCACTACAGCTGCGGTGGCGTGATCACCGACGTGTACGGCCGTACCGAGATGAGTGGTCTGTTCGCCGCGGGCGAGGTGGCGCGCACCGGGATGCACGGCGCCAACCGGCTGGCGTCGAACAGCCTTCTCGAGGGTCTCGTCGTCGGCCGCCGGTCGGGTGCTCTGGCCGCGGAGTACGCCGTCGCCGCTCCCGGCGTGCGCGCCGCCTCCGAACCGGTCACCCGGGTGGCGCTGCCCAGGCACGAATTGCAGCGGGCGATGACGCGGGACGCCTCCGTGGTCCGCGACGCGAGGGGACTGAGCCACCTGACCGAGCTGCTCGGCACGGCCGAGGTCCGTGACCTCGCCTGCCGCGGTGACCTCGAGGACGCGGCGCTCACGGTGACGGCCGCCGCGGTGGCCGCGGCCGCGCTGGACCGTGCGGAATCGCGGGGCGCGCACCACCGTGCCGACCACCCCGGGCCGGACCACGCCCGCGCGGTGACCACTCGGCTGCGACTGGACTCGCAGAGCAGGCCCGTCGTGGACCACGCCGTGCAGGTGTGCTGCTGATGATGCTCACGGACGACGAACGCGGCGAAGCCCTGGCCACGATCTCGCGCGCGCTGGTTGAGGACTTGCGGTACGGCCCCGATGTGACGTCGCAGGCGACGGTGCCCGCGGACGCCGTCACCAAGGCCTCGATGGTGAGTCGGCAGGCGGGCGTCGCCGCGGGCGTCGACGTCGCGTTGATGGTGCTCGACGAGGTGATCGGCGTGCGGAGATACGGCGTCGTCGCGCGCGTCGACGACGGCACCCGGCTGGAGCCGGGGGACACCCTGCTCGTGCTGGAGGCACCGACCAGGGAGTTGTTGACCGCCGAGCGGACGATGCTCAACCTGGCGTGTCATTTGTCCGGCATCGCGAGCACCACGGCGGCGTGGGTGGAGGCGGTCCAGGGCACGGACACCAGGATCCGGGACACCCGCAAGACCCTGCCCGGCCTGCGGGCTCTGCAGAAGTACGCCGTGCGCGTCGGAGGCGGGGTGAATCATCGGATGGGTCTCGGTGACGCAGCCTTGATCAAGGACAACCACGTCGCGGCCGCGGGGTCGGTGTCCGCGGCCCTGCGCGCGGTGCGCAAGACGGCGCCCGACCTGCCGGTGGAGGTCGAGGTCGACTCCCTCGAGCAGCTCGACGAGATCCTGGACGCCGATCTCGGCGCGACGCCGCTCATCCTGTTGGACAACTTCCCGGTGTGGATGACGCAGATGGCCGTGCAACGACGGGCCGCCCGCGCCCCCGCCGTGAAGCTGGAGTCATCGGGCAGCCTGTCGCTCGAGAACGCCGCCGCCTACGCGGGAACCGGCGTCGACTACCTCGCGGTGGGGGCACTCACCCATTCGGTACGGGTCCTCGACATCGGCCTCGACCTGTGACTGCCCATCCCGAGGGTGCGCCACGTCGTGGGAGCACGCTGTCCGTGGTCGCGTTGGTGCTCTCCCTGGTGGCGCTCGGGTTGGCGGCCTGGGCGACGTTCCGGCCCGCGCCGACGCCGCCCGTCGAGCGGTACGGCGCCGCCCAGCAGGCCGATGCGAGGGTCGCCGTCTGCGGCGCCGTGGAGTTGGTACGCAAGGCCGTCTCGATGAACACCAACCTGCAGAGTCCCGGCGGCGACGCCGACGTCGCCGGCTCGCTCGCGGTGGCGGCCAACGCGCGGCTGTCGCTGTTCGACGGTGGTCAGTATCTGCTGCACCGTCTCGACGCCGCAGCCCCGGCCGAACTCGCCGAGGCCGTCACCAAGCTGGCCGACACGCTGATGGACATCGGTGCCGCCGCCACCGCGGGCGCCCAGAACACCGATTCCGATCAGGCTGCCAGGCTGCAGGCCGCCGCCACGGAGAACGCCAGGGTCGCGCAGCTGTGCTCGTGAGCCGACCTCACATCGCCGCCGCCCGGCGCACCAGCGACAACACCAGGGCGGCCGAGGCGAACAAGCCGGAGAACACCCTGTTCAGCACGGTCAGCTGACGGGGCGTGTGCAGCCGTTCGACGAGTTGCACCGCGAGCCCGGTGTAGAGGCCCATCACGACGAGGTCGACGGCGACCATCGTCGCGCCGATCGTGAGGTATTGCGGGACCAGCGGCGCCGTCGGCACGACGAACTGCGGCAGCACGGCGAGGAAGAACACCAGCCCCTTCGGGTTCGTGGTGTTGATCAGGAAGCCGCGGACGGCCAGGGCCAGCCGGCTGCCGTCGACGGACGTGCCGATCTGCTCGCGCAGATCGGTCGTCACCGCACGCCATTGCCGGACCGCCAGGTACACCAGGTAGGCAACGCCGATCCACTTGATCACGGTGAACGCCACGATCGAACCGGCCACCGCGGCGCCGAGCCCGACGGCGACGAACGTCAGTTGCAGCATCAGCCCGATCTCGAGGCCGAGGATGCTCCAGTAGCCCCGGCGCACGCCGTGGGTGAGGCCGGTGGCCATGGACTGGATGGCGCCGGCACCGGGCGAGACGGCGATCAGGATCGCCGCGCCGATGAATGCGAGCCACACCTCGAAGGCCATGGGTCGAAGTCTCTCAGCTGACCGACGGTCTGCTCAATCGGATTTCACGCGACGTCGACGGCGACATGACGGCTCGGCGAATTCCGATTTGTGCTGCTCTGGGACAATGGACGGCGTGAATGCCTCGCCACCTCGTGTTGATGTCCCCGCCGGGGCGGCTAGAACGATGTCCCGCCTGGATCTGCGGGGTGAGCCGTTGTCCGCGGCCCGGTTGCGCGCCGTGCTGCCGCGCGGTGGTGTCGACGTCGATGCGGTGATCCCCAAGGTGCGTCCGATCGTCGACGCCGTCGCCGAACGCGGTGCCTCCGCTGCCCTCGAGTACGGCGAGGCGTTCGACGGCGTACGACCCGCGTCGGTTCGGGTGCCCCCGGCCCGGCTCGATGCGGCGCTCGCCGCCCTCCCGGACGACGTGCGGACCGCCCTCGAGGTCGCCATCGAACGGGCCCGAGCCGTCCATGCCGATCAGCGCCGCACCGACGGCACGACGACGCTGGCACCGGGCGCGACGGTGACCGAACGCTGGGTGCCGGTCGAGCGCGTCGGCCTCTACGTGCCCGGCGGCAACGCGGTGTACCCGTCGAGTGTCGTGATGAACGTCGTGCCCGCCCAGATCGCCGGCGTCGACTCCCTGGTCGTCGCCAGCCCGCCGCAGGCCTCCGGGCAGGGCGAGTTCCACGGACTGCCGCACCCGACGATCCTGGCTGCCGCGCGACTGCTCGGTGTCGACGAGGTGTGGGCGGTCGGCGGCGCGCAGGCCATTGCGCTGCTGGCCTACGGCGGCACTGACACCGACGGCACCGAGTTGGCGCCGGTCGACATGATCACCGGTCCCGGCAACATCTACGTCACCGCCGCCAAGCGGATCTGCCGCTCACAGGTCGGCATCGACGCGGAGGCCGGACCGACCGAGATCGCCATCCTCGCCGACCACACCGCCGACCCCGTACACGTCGCCGCCGACCTCATCAGCCAGGCCGAGCACGACGAGATGGCCGCCTCGGTGTTGGTCACCACCAGCACCGAGCTGGCGGACGCCACCGACGCGCAGGTGGCGGCCCAGTTGGAGACCACCGTGCACCGCGCCCGCGTCACCGCCGCCCTCACCGGGCGGCAGTCGGCCATCGTGCTCGTCGACGACCTCGACGCCGGGCTGCGAACCGTGAACGCCTACGCGGCCGAGCATCTGGAGATCCAGACGGCCGACGCGGCCGCGGTCGCGGGCCGGGTGCGCTCGGCAGGCGCCATCTTCGTGGGCCCCTGGTCGCCGGTGAGCCTCGGTGACTACTGCGCGGGTTCCAACCACGTGCTGCCGACCGCCGGCTGCGCCCGACACTCGAGCGGGTTGTCGGTGCAGACCTTCCTGCGCGGCATCCACGTCGTCGACTACACCGAGGCGGCGCTCAAGGAGGTGTCGGGCCACGTCATCACCCTCGCCGAGGCCGAGAATCTGCCCGCCCACGGTGAAGCGGTACGGCGGAGGTTCGGAGAGCAGCAGCGCAGGGAAATGGGTACGGAGAAATGAGCAAGGTCACCCGCGGGATCTCCCTGGCCGACCTCCCGTTGCGGGAGGACCTGCGCGGCAAGTCGCCATACGGCGCGCCGCAGCTCGTGGTCCCGGTTCGGCTCAACACCAACGAGAATCCTCATCCGCCGACACCGGCGCTGATCGACGACGTCGCCGCATCGGTACGCGATGCCGCCTCGGATCTGCACCGCTACCCGGACCGCGACGCGACCGCCCTGCGGGCCGACCTGGCGTCCTACCTCACCGCCCAGACCGGTGTCGAACTGAGCACCGAGAACGTGTGGGCGGCCAACGGCTCCAACGAGATCCTGCAGCAGCTGCTGCAGGCATTCGGCGGTCCCGGCCGCAGCGCGCTCGGCTTCGTGCCGTCGTACTCGATGCATCCGATCATCTCCGACGGCACCCAGACCGCGTGGCACGAGGCCGTCCGCGCCGATGACTTCGGACTCGACGTCGACGGCGCCGTCGCCGCGGTCACGGATGCGCAACCCGACGTCGTCTTCTTGGCCAGCCCCAACAATCCGTCGGGGCAGAGCGTCGAGGTAGGGGATCTGCGCCGCGTGCTGGACGCCGCGCCGGGCATCGTGATCGTCGACGAGGCCTACGGCGAGTTCTCGTCGCACCCCAGCGCGGTGACCCTGCTCGCGGAGTATCCGGCCAAGCTCGTCGTGACCCGCACCATGAGCAAGGCATTCGCCTTCGCCGGGGGCCGCCTGGGCTACCTCGCCGCAGATCCCGCCGTCATCGACGCGCTGCTGCTCGTCCGGCTGCCCTATCACCTGTCGGTGCTCACCCAGGCGGCTGCGCGTGCGGCACTGCGCCACGCCGACGACACCCTCGGCAGCGTCGCAAGGCTGATCGCCGAGCGCAACCGTGTATCGACGTCGTTGCGGGAATTCGGCTTTCACGTCATACCGAGCGATGCGAACTTCGTGCTGTTCGGTCGGTTCGCCGACGCACCCGCGGCATGGCGGCGTTACCTCGATCGCGGCGTGCTCATCAGGGATGTCGGCATTCCCGGCTTCCTGCGCGCCACCACCGGTCTGACCGACGAGAACGACGTCCTGCTGGACGTGAGCGCCGACCTCGCCGGGTCCGAACTGGCCTCCGCAGAACCCACCAGCCGAGTAGGAGCCCAATGACCACCCCGGTGTCCCGCCGCGCGAGAGTCGAACGCAGGACCAAGGAATCGGACATCACCGTCGAGCTGGACCTCGACGGCACCGGACGGGTCGACGTCGACACCGGAGTCCCGTTCTTCGATCACATGCTGACCTCACTCGGCGCCCACGCCAGCTTCGACCTGACCGTGCACGCCAAGGGCGACGTCGACATCGAGGCACACCACACGGTCGAGGACACCGCGATCGTGCTGGGCCAGGCGCTGGGCGAGGCCCTTGGCGACAAGAAGGGCATCCGTCGATTCGGCGATGCGTTCATCCCCATGGACGAGACGTTGGCGCATGCCTCGGTCGACGTATCGGGCCGGCCGTACTGCGTGCACACCGGCGAACCGGAGTACATGCTGCACAGCACCATTGCGGGAAGCTCGGTCCCGTATCACACCGTGATCAACCGGCACGTCTTCGAGTCGCTGGCGATGAACGCACGCATCGCGCTGCACGTCCGCACCCTGTACGGCCGCGACCCGCACCACATCACCGAGGCGCAGTACAAGGCCGTCGCGCGTGCGCTCCGCGACGCCGTCGAACCCGATCCGCGGGTCGTCGGCGTGCCGTCGACGAAGGGAAGTCTGTGACGGCGAAGGTCGTCGTGCTCGACTACGGTTCGGGCAATCTTCGCTCGGCCCAGCGGGCCTTCGAGCGGGTCGGCGCCGACGTCGAGGTGACCGCCGACCACGAGGCAGCCGCAGCTGCGGACGGCCTGGTGGTTCCCGGGGTCGGCGCCTACCAGGCATGCATGACGGGGCTTCGCGGCGTCGGCGGTGACACGGTCGTCGCCGAACGACTGGCGAAGGGTCGTCCGGTGCTCGGCATCTGCGTCGGCATGCAGATCATGTTCGGCAGGGGAGTGGAATTCGGGGTCGAGACCGTGGGCTGCGGCCAATGGCCCGGTTCCGTCGTGCGGCTGGACGCGCCGGTGATTCCCCACATGGGCTGGAACGTCGTCGAGGCAGCGCCGGGCAGTGTGTTGTTCAAGGGTCTCGACGCCGACACCCGGTTCTACTTCGTGCACTCCTACGCCGCCCAGCAGTGGGAGGGCGATCCGAACGCCAAGCTGACATGGGCCGCGCACCACGTGCCCTTCCTTGCGGCCGTCGAGGACGGTGCACTGTGCGCCACGCAATTTCATCCGGAGAAGAGTGGCGACGCCGGTGCGGCGCTGCTCGCCAATTGGGTCGAGGGGCTCTGACGAATCGTGAGTAACGGGCCGGCCGACACGCCGCTGATCCTTCTTCCCGCCGTCGACGTGGTCGGCGGCAAGGCCGTGCGCCTGGTGCAGGGCGTCGCGGGGAGCGAGACCGATTACGGATCGGCGCTCGACGCCGCGCTGGGATGGCAGTCCGACGGCGCCGCATGGATTCATCTCGTCGATCTCGATGCGGCGTTCGGACGCGGATCCAACCGCGACCTGCTCGCCGAGGTGATCGGCACGCTGGACGTCGCCGTCGAATTGTCCGGCGGCATCCGCGACGACGAATCCCTGTCCGCGGCGCTGAGCACCGGCTGCGCCCGGGTCAACGTCGGAACCGCGGCCCTGGAGAATCCCGCATGGTGTGCGCGGATGATCGCCGAGCACGGCGACAAGGTCGCCGTCGGACTCGACGTGAAGCTGGATGGCTCCGACGCGGGCGAGTACCGGTTGCGCGGCCGTGGCTGGGAGACCGACGGTGGCGATCTGTGGCCGGTTCTGGAGCGTCTCGACGCCGAGGGCTGCTCGCGTTTCGTCGTAACCGACGTGACCAAGGACGGCACCCTCAACGGCCCCAACCTCGAGCTGCTCGCGGGCGTCGCAGCACGCACCGACGCGCCGGTCATCGCCTCCGGCGGCGTATCGAGCCTCGACGACCTGCGTGCGATCGCCACCCTCACCGGCGCAGGCATCGAGGGTGCCATCGTCGGCAAGGCCTTGTACGCGGGAAGATTCACGCTTCCCGAGGCGCTCGCTGCAGTGAGTCGATGATTCGCGATGGCGCTGGACGACGCTGACCTCGCGGGCCTGGTCGCCGAGGCGACGGTCATTCTCGACGCCGCAGCCGAGCCCTTCGTCGCGGGGCACCGCGCGAAGGCCGCGGTCGCGAAGAAGGGCAACGACTTCGCGACAGAGGTCGACCTCGCGATCGAGCGCCAGGTCGTGAAGGCGTTGGAGGAGGTGACGGGGATCGGCGTGCACGGCGAGGAATTCGGTGGTGCTCCGATCGATGCCCACCTGGTGTGGGTGCTCGATCCCATCGACGGCACGTTCAACTACGCCGCCGGGCTTCCCACTGCCGCGATCCTGCTGGGCCTGCTTCGCGACGGCGTGCCGGTCGCCGGACTCACCTGGCTGCCGTTCACCGATCAGCGCTACACCGCGGTGGTGGGGGGTCCGCTGTACGTCAACGGGATCGCCCAACGCCCTTTGGAGCCAGCCGAATTGGACCAGTCGATCGTCGCGGTGGGCACGTTCAACGCAGATTCGCGGGGGGAGTTCCCCGGCCGGTACCGGATGGCGACGCTGGAACAGTTGAGCCGCAGGTGCTCCCGGATCCGGATGCACGGCGCCACCGGCCTCGACCTCGCCTACACCGGTGCGGGACTCCTCGGCGGTGCCATCAGCTTCGGCCACCACGTCTGGGACCACGCCGCCGGGGTGGCGCTGGTGCGCGCCGCCGGCGGCATCGTCACCGACCTGGCGGGAGACGAGTGGACGCCCTCGTCGCGGTCGGCTCTGGCCGGGGTGCCGGACGTGCATCGGCAGATCCTGGAGATCGCGTTGTCGGTCGGCGCGCCGGGGGAGTACTGACATGGACGTCGCAGTCCGGGTGATCCCGTGTCTGGACGTCGACGCCGGGCGCGTCGTCAAGGGGGTGAACTTCGAGAACCTCAGGGATGCGGGCGATCCCGTCGAGCTGGCGGCCGCCTACGACGCGGAGGGCGCCGACGAGTTGACCTTCCTCGACGTGACGGCGTCGTCGTCGGGCCGATCGACGATGCTCGAGGTGGTTCGCCGGACGGCCGAGCAGGTGTTCATCCCGCTCACCGTGGGGGGTGGCATCCGGTCCGTCGTCGACGTCGACACGCTGCTGCGCGCCGGCGCCGACAAGGTGTCGGTGAACACCGCGGCCCTCGCGCGCCCCGAACTCCTCGCCGAGCTGTCCCGGCAGTTCGGCTCGCAGTGCATCGTGCTGTCCGTCGACGCCAGGACCGTCCCCGAGGGTTCGGAGCCGACGCCGTCGGGGTGGGAGGTCACCACACACGGGGGCCGACGGGGGACGGGCATCGACGCGGTCGAGTGGGCCCGCCGTGGTGGCGAACTAGGGGTCGGGGAGATCCTGCTCAACTCGATGGACGCCGACGGCACCAAGGCCGGGTTCGACTTGCGGATGCTGCGCGCGGTGCGCGCCGTGGTGTCCGTCCCCGTCATCGCCAGCGGCGGTGCCGGCGCGGTGGGACACTTCGCTCCCGCAGTGCAGGCCGGGGCCGACGCGGTGCTGGCCGCAAGCGTGTTCCACTTCGGCGAGCTGACGATCGGCCAGGTGAAGGCTGCCATGGCCGAGGAAGGAATCGTGGTGAGATGACACCGTTGGACGAGTCCATCGCGGCGCGGCTCAAGCGCGACGCCAACGGACTGGTCGCCGCGGTCGCACAGGAACGCGGAACCGGACGGGTGCTGATGGTGGCGTGGATGGACGACGACGCCCTGGCCCACACGCTCGCGACCCGCAGGGCCACCTACTACTCGCGTTCGCGTCGCGAGCAGTGGGTCAAGGGCGAGACGTCGGGCCACACGCAGTTCGTCCACTCGGTGCGACTCGACTGCGACGGTGACACCGTCCTGCTCGAGGTCGACCAGGTCGGAGCCGCCTGCCACACCGGGGACCACACGTGCTTCGACGCCGACGAGATCCTCGCCCCCGAGGGGTAGCCGCAGCGTCAGACGTCCATCCGGATCGCCTTGGCCCTGGCCGTCCAGCGTCCGTCGTGGTGGCCGACGACGACGGGGTGCGAGAACGCCTCGGTGACGTTGTCGGTGGTGACCGTGTCCAGCGCAGGACCGCTCGCCACGGTGCGGCCGTCGGCGATGAGCAGGGCGTGGGTCGTCGTGCTCGGCAGTTCCTCGAGATGGTGGGTGACGAGAATCGACGCGACGTCGGGGTGGGCGTCGCCGAGCGAGTCGATGGTCTCCAAGAGTTGTTCGCGGGCGGCGACGTCCAGACCCGTCGAGGGTTCGTCGAGCAGCAACAGACGGGGACCCGAAATCAGTGCCCGCGCAATCAAAGTCCGTCCGCGCTCACCTTGTGAGAGGGTCGGCCACACGCTGTCGGCGATGCGGGCCAGCCCGACCGTCTCGACCATGGCGTTCGCGCGTGCCAGGTCGTCCGCGCTCGGCGTCCATCGCATCGGGAGGTCGTTTGTTCCGGTGATGCCGGTCAGGACGACTTCCCGGACGGTCCTCGGGTATTGGAGGCGGTGGCGCGGATTGACGTGGCCGATGGACCGGCGCAGGGTGGCCAGATCGGTTCGGCCCATCTGCTCTCCGAGCACCCGGACGCTGCCGGAACTGGGGAAGGTCACGGCGCCGCAGAATCCCAGCAGCGTGCTCTTTCCCGCTCCGTTGGGCCCGAGCAGCGCCCAGTGCTCGCCCTCGTTGACGGTCAGCGAGATGCCGTCGATGATCTGCTTGCCGTCCCGGCGGAACGTCACGTCATCGAGCTGCAGGACGGGTTTCACCGGGAACGCAGCAACTCGAGCGCCTTGTCCGCATGGCTGTCCATGCTCAGCTCGCTGGCGATGACGTCGAGAACGGTGCGGTCGGTGTCGACGACGAACGTGGTGCGCTTGACCGGCATGACCCTGCCGAGCAGCCCCCGTTTCACGCCGAACCGGGCGGCCACCACGCCATCGGCATCCGATAGCAGCGGGTAGTCGAAGTTCTGCATCTCGGCGAACTTGGCCTGCTTGGCCACCGCGTCGGTGGAGATGCCCACGCGATTCGCGCCGACGGCGGCGAACTCGGAAGCGAGGTCGCGGAAGTGGCACGCCTCCTTGGTGCATCCCGGCGTCATCGCCGCGGGATAGAAGAAGAGCACGACGGGACCATCTGCCAGCAAGCCGGTCAGGCTCCTCGTGGTGCCGTGCTGATCGGGCAGTTCGAAGTCGGCAACTTGGTCACCACGTTTCATGCGTGACACCGTACGCTCGCGGTCTGGGAGGATGATCGGTGTGCACGCAACATCCGCCAACCTCGCCGTCATGACCTCGCGTGAGGACTTCCGGGCGCTGGCCGCCGAGCACCGCGTGGTCCCCGTGACCCGAAAGGTGCTCGCCGACAGCGAGACGCCGCTGTCGGCGTATCGCAAGCTGGCGGCGAACCGACCGGGGACCTTTCTGCTCGAATCCGCGGAGAACGGCCGGTCGTGGTCGCGGTGGTCGTTCATCGGCGCCGGTGCGCCGTCGGCGCTGACCGTGCGCAACGACGAGGCGGTGTGGCTCGGTGTGACGCCGCAGGACGCGCCGAGCGGCGGTGATCCACTCGACGCCCTTCGCACCACCCTGGACCTGCTGTCCACCGCGGCGTTGCCCGGGCTGCCGCCGTTGACCAGCGGGCTCGTCGGCTTCTTCGCCTATGACATGGTGCGCCGACTGGAACGTCTGCCGGTGCTGGCCACCGACGACCTCGGTCTTCCCGACATGCTGCTGCTCCTGGCCACCGACATCGCCGCCGTCGATCACCACGAGGGCACCATCACGTTGATCGCCAACGCGGTGAACTGGAACGGCACCGACGAGCGGGTCGACGAGGCCTATGACGACGCCGTGGCCCGTCTCGACGTGATGACCGCCGACCTGAGCGAGCCACTGCCGTCGGCGGTGGCGACCTTCGACAGGCCCGCGCCACGACACCGGGCGCAACGCACCGTCGAGGAGTACTCCGCGATCGTCGACCGGCTGGTCGGCGACATCGAGGCGGGTGAAGCCTTCCAGGTGGTGCCGTCGCAGCGGTTCGAGATGGACACCCCCGCCGACCCCATCGACGTGTACCGGATGTTGCGGGTGACCAATCCGAGCCCGTACATGTACCTGTTGAACGTGCCGAACGACGCAGGCGGACTTGACTTCTCGATCGTCGGCTCCAGCCCGGAAGCGTTGGTGACGGTGACCGACGGCAAGGCCACCACCCATCCCATCGCGGGCACCCGGTGGCGTGGCCTGAGCGAGGAGGAGGACGTGCTGCTGGAGAAGGAGCTCCTGGCCGACGAGAAGGAGCGGGCCGAGCACCTGATGCTGGTGGACCTCGGCCGAAACGACCTCGGCCGGGTCTGCGTGCCGGGCACGGTGCGTGTCGAGGACTACAGCCACATCGAGCGGTACAGCCACGTCATGCACCTCGTCTCGACCGTGACCGGACAGCTGGCGGACGGCAAGACGGCCCTCGACGCGGTCACGGCCTGCTTTCCCGCCGGCACGCTGTCGGGCGCACCCAAGGTGCGGGCGATGCAGCTGATCGAGGAGGTTGAGAAGACGCGCCGCGGTGTGTACGGCGGGGTGCTCGGCTATCTCGACTTCGCGGGCAACGCCGACTTCGCCATCGCCATCAGGACCGCGCTCATGCGGGCCGGCACCGCCTACGTGCAGGCCGGCGGCGGGGTCGTGGCCGACTCCAACGGTCCCTACGAGTTCGACGAGGCCGCCAACAAGGCGCGTGCGGTGCTCAACGCGGTCGCGGCGGCGGAGACCCTGACTCAACCGGCCCCCGGGTCGGCGCACGCCTGCCCACCCGACCCATGACCCGCATCGCGCAGCTGTCATTGGTGCTCGCCGCGCTGGCGTTGTGGGTGGCCTCCCGCATGCCGTGGGTAGACGTCACCTCCTCCGACGGACTCGGGCAACCGAAGTCGACGACGTTGACCGGCGCCTCCTGGTCGACGGCCCTCGTGCCCCTCGCCTTGGTGGCGCTGGCCGCCGCGGTCGCCGCGCTGGCGGTGCGGGGGTGGGTGCTGCGGCTCGTCGGCGTGCTCGTCGCGGCGGCGACGGTCGGCATGGGCTATCTGGGAATCGGGTTGTGGGTCATCCGCGACGTGGCCGTCCGGGCATCGGATCTGGCCGAGATCCCGATCACGGCGCTCAGAGGCACGCAACGCCATTACGGGGGGGCGGCGCTGACCGTGGTGGCCGCGGCACTCGCGCTGACCGGCGCCGTGCTGCTGGTACGGACGGCGGCGCGGTCCGGATCGATGCCGGCGAAGTACGCGGCGCCTGCGGCGAAGCGGGAGGTCGCCCGGCGGGATCAACGGGACGACGGGATGACGGAACGGATGATCTGGGACGCCCTCGACGAGGGTCGTGACCCCACCGCTGCGGACAACGAGGGGCGGTGACGGCCCGTGCAGCGCTGGCGACTACCCTTCGTAAAAGGGATCGTCTGGGTGACTCCCAGAAGACTGAAGGGACGCAACGGCTCATGAGTTCGGGGACCGTGCTCGACTCCATCATCGAAGGTGTCCGGGCAGACGTGGCCGCTCGTGAATCTCTCATCAGCTTCAGCGACGTCAAGCAGACGGCCAAGGACGCCGGCCCGTCGCTCGACGTGATGGCCGCGCTCAACGAACCCGGCATCGGTGTCATCGCCGAGGTGAAGCGCGCCAGCCCGTCCCGCGGTGAGCTCGCCTCGATCAGCGACCCGGCGAAGCTCGCCCGCGCGTACCAGGACGGGGGGGCCAGGATCATCAGCGTCCTCACCGAGCAGCGACGCTTCAACGGCTCACTCGCCGACCTCGACGCCGTCCGCGCCGCCGTCACGATTCCCGTGCTGCGCAAGGACTTCATCGTCGGTCCGTACCAGATCCACGAGGCCCGGGCCCATGGGGCCGACATGCTGCTGCTGATCGTCGCGGCGCTCGAACAGTCGGCGTTGGCGTCGATGATCGATCGCACCGAGTCGCTGGGGATGACGGCCCTCGTCGAGGTCCACACCGAGGAAGAGGCCGACCGTGCGCTGCAGGCCGGCGCTCGCGTAATCGGGGTCAACGCACGCGATCTCAAGACCCTGGAGGTCGACCGGGACTGCTTCGCGCGCATCGCACCCGGTCTGCCGTCCAACGTGATCCGCATCGCCGAGTCCGGTGTGCGGGGTACCGCAGATCTGTTGGCCTACGCCGGTGCGGGGGCCGATGCCGTTCTCGTCGGCGAGGGGTTGGTCACCAGCGGTGATCCACGCAGCGCCGTCGCCGATCTCGTCACCGCAGGTACGCACCCGTCCTGCCCGAAACCGTCGCGCTGAACCAGTGAAGGACTATGCCGGCCCGGAGTTGCCGCGTTCGAGTGCGGCGGTGGCCGAACCCACGGTGCACGATCCTGACGAGAAGGGTCACTTCGGAACCTATGGTGGGCGGTTGGTCCCGGAGGCGTTGATGGCGGTGATCGAGGAGGTCACCGCGGCATATGAGAAGGCCAGGTCCGACCAGACCTTCCTCGACGAGCTGGACCGCCTGCAGCGTCATTACACGGGCCGTCCGTCGCCGTTGTACGAGGCGGAGCGTCTCAGCGAGTACGCCGGCGGTGCGCGGTTGTTCTTGAAGCGAGAAGACCTCAACCACACCGGATCTCACAAGATCAACAACGTCCTCGGACAGGCCTTGCTGGCCAAGCAGATGGGCAAGACCCGCATCATCGCCGAGACCGGCGCAGGTCAACACGGGGTGGCCACCGCGACGGCGTGTGCGTTGCTCGGACTGACGTGCGTGATCTACATGGGTGCCGTCGACACGGCGCGCCAGGGGTTGAACGTCGCCAGGATGCGCCTGCTCGGCGCCCAGGTGGTGTCCGTCGAGTCGGGGTCCAAGACGCTCAAGGATGCGATCAACGAGACGTTCCGCGACTGGGTGTCCAACGCCGACGACACCTACTACTGCTTCGGCACCGCCGCCGGGCCGCACCCGTTTCCCACCATGGTTCGCGACTTTCAGCGGGTGATCGGCATGGAGACGCGGGCGCAGATCCTCGATCAGGTGGGGCGTCTGCCCGATGCGGTGACGGCGTGCATCGGCGGAGGGTCCAACGCGATCGGCGTGTTCCACGCGTTCATCGACGATCCCGGGGTCCGGCTGATCGGCTACGAGGCCGCCGGTGACGGCGTCGAGACGGGTCGGCACGCGGCGACCTTCACGGGTGGTTCGCCAGGGGCATTTCAGGGCTCGTTCTCCTACCTGTTGCAGGACGACGACGGTCAGACCGTCGAATCTCATTCCATTTCAGCGGGTTTGGACTATCCGGGTGTCGGACCGGAGCACGCCCACCTGAAGGACTCCGGCCGTGCCGAGTACCGGCCGATCACCGATTCCGAGGCGATGGACGCGTTCTCGCTGCTGTCGCGAATGGAGGGCATCATTCCGGCCATCGAGTCCGCGCACGCGGTGGCCGGGGCGCTTCAGCTCGGCCAGGAGATCGGCCCGGGCAACGTCATCGTGGTGAATCTGTCCGGCCGCGGTGACAAGGACGTCGAGACGGCCGCCAAGTGGTTCGGGTTGTTCGACGCCGATGGGACGCCGCAATGACGACCACCGGGTTGTCGGAGCTGTTCGGGAGGTGTCGGGCCGAGGACCGCTCGGCGCTCATCGGCTATCTGCCGACGGGCTTTCCCGACGTCGCGACGTCGATCTCGGCGATGACCGCGATGGTGCAATCGGGCTGCGACATCATCGAGGTCGGGGTGGCGTACTCCGATCCGGGGATGGACGGGCCCACCATCGCCGCGGCCACCGAGGTCGCCCTGCGCGGCGGGGTCCGCGTCCGCGATGCGTTGGCCGCGGTCGAGGCGATCGCCGCCGCCGGTGGACACGCCGTCGTGATGACCTATTGGAATCCCGTGCTGAAGTGGGGGGTCGACGCCTTCGCACGCGACCTGGCCTCGGCCGGCGGCCTTGGCTTGATCACCCCGGACCTCATTCCCGACGAGGCCGACGAGTGGTTGCAGGTGTCCGACGACCACGGGCTGGACAGGATCTTCCTGGTCGCGCCGTCCTCGACGCCGGAACGTCTGGCCACCACGGTGCGCGCCTCGCGGGGATTCGTCTACGCCGCGTCCACGATGGGCGTCACGGGTGCGCGCGATGCGGTGTCGGTCGCCGCACCGGAGTTGGTGCGACGCGTCCGCGAGGTCTCCGACATTCCGGTCGGGGTAGGACTGGGGGTGCGGTCGCGTGAGCAAGCCGCGCAGATCGGGTCCTACGCCGACGGCGTCATCGTCGGCTCCGCCCTGGTCACCGCTCTGGGCGAGGGCATCCCCGCGATCAGAGCGCTGACCGAAGAACTCGCCGAGGGCGTCCGACAGAGGGTTTCAGCGTGACCACGACGATTCTGGCGTCGTTTCCCAGCCCGTCGCAGGGTGTCTGGCATCTGTGGATCTTTCCCGTCAGGGCATACGCGCTGTGCATCATCGCCGGCATCATCGCGGCGTTGCTCATCGGTGACCGGCGCTGGGAGGCGCGTGGAGGCGAGCGAGGCGTCATCTACGACATCGCCTTGTGGGCGGTGCCGTTCGGGCTGATCGGCGGTCGGCTCTATCACGTGATCACGGATTCGCAGAAGTACTTCGGTCCCGACGGTGCGGGTTTCCTTGCGGCTCTACGGATCTGGGACGGCGGCCTGGGCATCTGGGGAGCCGTGGCACTGGGCGGAGTGGGGGCCTGGATCGCTTGCCGGCGCAGGCACATTCCGTTGCCCGCCTTCGGCGATGCCATCGCGCCGGGGATCATTCTGGCCCAAGCCATCGGACGGCTCGGCAACTACTTCAACCAGGAGCTCTACGGCCGGGAGACCGACCTACCTTGGGGCCTGACGATCTATGAACGGCTCGACCCGTCCGGCGTCGTCAGTCCGAGTTCGCTCGACGGAGTGTCGACGGGGCAGGTGTACGCCGTCGTCCATCCGACGTTCCTGTACGAACTGCTCTGGAACCTGCTGATCTTCGCGATGCTGATCTGGGTCGACCGGCGGTTCAAGATCGGACACGGACGCCTATTCGCGCTGTACGTAGCTGGTTATTGCGTCGGCCGATTCTGGGTCGAGCTGATGCGCAGCGACACCGCCACGCTCATCGCGGGTATTCGGGTGAACTCGTTCACGTCCACCTTCGTCTTCATCGCAGCGGTGATCTACGTGATGGTGGCGCCCAAGGGTAAAGAAGACCCGGCCACATTGGGCGGCAAGGAACCCGAGGGCTCTCGCCTCGACGAGCTCGGCGGTGAACTGGTGTCCGTCGCAGCCACGTCGGGCGTCGTCGCTGCAGTGAAGGTCGCGGGTGACGAGGACAAGGCCGCCTCCGGGTCGGTGGGTGGTGCCGTCGCCGACGAACCCGAAGCCGGTTCGGTCGAGGAGGCTGCCCCCGAGGTGCGGGAGGCGGCCGCCCTCGAGAACGTCGACGAGGCAGAAGCGGTCGCCGAGGACATCGCCGAGGCACCCGGTGCGGAGCCTGGTGCTACGGAGTCGGAGGCCGCCGCGGAGGCAGAGGATCTGGCCGAGCAGGTGTCGACGGCGCCGTCGGAGGACATCGCCGAGGCCGAGTCGTTCGCCGCTGCCGGTGCTGCTGCTGATGCGCCGGAAGCCGGTCTTGGTGCGGTCGAGCGTGATGAGGTGGCCGCCGCCGAGGAGGCTGCGCCGGAGGTGCACGAGGCTGCGGTAGGCAACGCCGATGAAGCAAAGGCGGTCGCCGAAGACGTGGCCGCGGAACCCGAGTCGGAGAGCGCCGAGCCGGAGGCCGGTCTGGGCGCGGTCGAGGGCGATGAGGTGGCAGCGGCCGGGGAGGCTGCGCCGGAGGTGCACGAGGCCGCGGTAGGCAACGCCGATGAAGCAAAGGCGGTCGCCGAAGACGTGGCCGCGGAACCTGAGCCGGAAGCCGGTTTGGGCGCGGTCGAGGGCGATGAGGTGGCAGCGGCCGAGGAGGCTGCGCCCGAGGTGCACGAGGCCGCGTTGGAGAAGGCCGATGAGGCCGAGGCGGTCGCCGAAGACGTGGCCGCGGAACCCGAGTCGGAGAGCGCCGAGCCGGAGGCCGGTCTGGGGGCGGTCGAGGGCGATGAGGTGGCAGCGGCCGAGGAGGCTGCGCCCGAGGTGCACGAGGCGGCGGCCGACAACGCCGCCGAAGCCGAGGCAGTCGCCGAAGACGTGGCCGCGGAACCCGAGCCGGAAGCCGGTTTGGGCGCGGTCGAGGGCGATGAGGTGGCAGCGGCCGAGGAGGCTGCGCCCGAGGTGCACGAGGCCGCGGCGGAGACGGCCGATGAGGCCGAGGCGGTCGCCGAAGACGTGGCCGCGGAACCCGAGCCGGAAGCCGGTGGTACGGAATCGGAGGCTGCCGCCGAGGCGGCTGCGCCCGCCGAAGCAGTGGCCGCAGAAGTAGCCGCGGAACCAGAGCGGGAAGCCGGTCTGGGTGCGGTCGAGGGTGATGAGGTAACAGCGGCCGAGCAGGCTGCGCCGAAGGTGCACGAGGCCGCGGCGGAGACGGCCGACGAAGCCGAAGCAGTGGCCGCAGAAGTAGCCGCGGAGCCAGAGCGGGAAGCCGGTCTGGGTGCGGTCGAGGGTGATGAGGTGGCAGCGGCCGGTGAGGCTGCGCCGGAGGTGCACGAGGCTGCGGTGGCCAACGACGACGAAGCAAAGGCGGTCGCGAAGAAAGTTGCCGCGGAACCTGATGCCGAGCCCAGCGCCCTCGAGTCGGACGAGGCCGAAGGTGAGCCGGAGGCTGCCGAGGATACGGCCGCGAAACCCGACGCGTCCCTGCAATACAGCACATCGGCGACCGCCTCCACGTCGACGCGACGCAGGCGTTGGTGGCGTCGGGGCTGAGCGCCGAGAGCGCTCATTCATCCACAGACGCGAGTTCATCCACAGATTGACTCCAGCCACTGATGGTCGACGGCCAATCGGGGCACAATCGAACCTATGTGCGATATCGATCGGCTCGACGACACGAGCGTCTCCACGCTCGGTGCCGCGCAGTTGGTCGAAGGCATCGTGGCCACCTCCAAGCTCGAGTCAAAGGTCCAGGCCCGCCGGCTCCGCTTCGTCGCAGAACTCTGGAACCGGCGTAAGCAGGAGGCCGAATCAGAAACCGAGTACTTCTTCATCGACACGATGGAGGCCGTCGCCGCCGAGATCGCCGCGGCAATCGGTGTCACCTCCGCCCGCGCGGCAGGGCTGATCCGAGTCGGCGAGGCGTTGCGGGATCGGCTGCCCAAGGTGGCCGCCGTCTTCGCCGACGGTGACATCGACATGGCGATGATCTTCGCCATCGTCCATCACACCGAATTGATCCACGATGCAGACCCGTTGACCAGAGTCGATGCCGCGCTTGCCAAGCGCGCGCCGACATGGATGAAGCACTCACGGCGAAAGATCGGCGAGTACATCGATTCGTGGGTCGAAAGGTTCGACCCCGTTGCTGTGCGCGAGCCCCGCAAGCCGGCCGACAATCGGTACCTCGACGTCAGGGCTTCCAGCCAGGGGATGGGAGGTATCTGGGGCAATGTGCACGTCGACGACGCGATCGTCTTCGACCGGCGCATCGACGACTTGGTGGCCACCGTCTGCCCCAACGATCCGCGTACGAATGCCCAGCTCCGAGCCGACGCGGTCCGCCCGATGGCCGAATTTCAGGAGAGAATGGCATGCACCTGCGGACGCGCGGAGTGCGGAGGCGAGCCGCCCAAGCCGGCGCGGGATGTCGTCATCCACGTCATCGCCGAGGCGTCCACGGTCGAGGCCGATGGAGCGGCGCCGGGATTCGTGAGCGGGTTCGGACCGATCGCAGCCGACAGCCTGCGCGACCTCGCCAAGACCGCGCGGCTCAAGCCGCTCGTGATCCCGACGGGTGCGATCGCCGAGACCGGCTATCGGCCATCGACCGCGCTGGCGGAGTTCGTGCGTTTTCGCGATCTCTTCTGCCGATTCCCGGGTTGCACCGTTCCGGCGGCAATTCTGCGACATCGACCACACGATCCCGTTCGTTCGGGGCGGCTTGACCCATCCGTCGAACCTGAAGTGCGAATGCAGGAAGCATCACTTGCTCAAAACGTTCTACGCCGGGCCCGGCGGATGGACCGACCGGCAACTGCCCGACGGCACGGTCATCTGGGTGTCGCCCACGGGGCACGTCAACGTCACCAAACCGGCTGGGGCGCTGTACTTTCCCACCTTGGCTTGCCCGACGGGTGACATCGAGTCGACGGCAGACGTCTTCATTCCACACGCCAATCGCACCGAGATGATGCCCAAACGCCCACGCACCAGAGCCGAGGACGTCTCGCGACGCCACGCGGACGAGCGGAAACGCAACGCAGAACGCCTGACGCAGGCACGTCGCTGGCTCGCCAAGGTCCGAGTCGAGGATGAGCGGCCGCCGCCCTTCTGACGGCGTCGTCGCATCTGGCATGCTCAGTGCCGAGATGAGATCCGATGGCGTCGGCAGCGACAAGGGTCACCGCCACACCACCCTAGGTGCGGCGGGGATCCTTGCTGCCGGCCTGACCTACGTGGGGCTGCGGGATCCGCACGCGCCGGGGTTCGGTTTTCCCGGGTGCCCCTTCCATCTGCTCACCGGCTGGAACTGCCCCGGCTGCGGAGGTCTCCGGATGACGCACGATCTCCTGCACGGAGACTTCGCAGCGGCCATCGTCGACAATGTCTTCCTCCTCGTCGGCATGCCGCTCCTGGGGCTCTGGCTCGTCTGGCGGTGGCGAAGCGGGCGAACGCTGATGCCCAGGGCGGCCGTAGTGACACTGGCGATCGTGGCCCTCGGATGGACGGTGGTACGGAATCTGCCAGGCTTTCCCCTGGTGCCCACCATGATCGACGGGTAGCCCCGGACCTGCGCTGTTACACTCGATGTTCGGGCCGCCGCAGTCCCTGCCGAACGAATCCCGGACTGCGGAGGTACTGCGAGTGCTCTTCTCGGCATTGCCCGAGGCTCAGGGTCTGTACGACCCGGAGAACGAGGCCGACTCCTGCGGCGTTGCCATGGTCACCGACATCAAGGGGCGTCGGTCACACTCGATCGTCGCCGATGGCCTCACCGCGCTCGAGCACCTCGAACACCGTGGCGCGGCCGGCGCCGAGCCCAACAGCGGCGACGGCGCAGGAATCCTGCTTCAGCTGCCCGTAGAGCTTCTTCGCGAGGTGGTGGACTTCGATCTCCCCAGACCGACGGCGCAGGGCACCAACACCTTTGCCGCGGGCATCTGCTTCCTGCCTCAAGACCCGGTGGCCCGGCTGGCGGCCCGCGAACGCATCGAGTCCATCGCCACCGAAGAGGGCTTGGAGGTGCTTGGCTGGCGCAACCTCCCCGTGGATCCGGCCGGGGCGGGAGTTGGTGTGACGGCGCTGGGCTGCATGCCGCACATGGCGCAGTTGTTCGTCGCCGCGGCTGAGCGCGACGGCGCCCGACCCGGAGGCATCGACCTCGACCGTCGCGTCTATCCGCTCCGCAAATTGGCCGAGAAGGGTGACGTCTACTTCGCGTCACTGTCCAGCCGCACCATGGCCTACAAGGGCATGTTGACGACCCTGCAACTGCCGCAGTTCTTTCCGGACCTGCGCGACGAACGTTGCACCAGCGCCATCGCCATCGTGCACAGCCGCTTCTCCACCAACACCTTCCCCTCCTGGCCGCTGGCCCATCCGTTCCGATTCGTCGCACACAACGGTGAGATCAACACGGTCCGCGGCAACCGGAACCGGATGCACGCGCGCGAGGCGATGCTGGCGACTGCGCAGATTCCGGGGGCTCTGACGCGGCTGTCACCGATCTGTACGGCCGAGGCATCCGATTCCGCGTCCTTCGACCACGTGCTCGAGCTGCTCCACCTAGGCGGTCGCAGCCTCCCGCACGCCGTTCTGATGATGATTCCCGAAGCCTGGGAGAACAACCGCGAGATGGATCCGGCCAGCCGAGCGTTCTGGCAGTTCCATGCCTCGCTGATGGAACCGTGGGACGGCCCGGCGTGCGTCACCTTCACCGACGGCACCGTGGTCGGCGCGGTGCTGGACCGCAATGGTCTTCGGCCAGGGCGCTGGTGGCGCACCATCGACGATCGGGTCATTCTCGCGAGCGAGAGCGGGGTGCTCGACGTACCGTCGGCCGAGATCGTGGCCAGGGGGCGGCTCGAGCCGGGCAAGATGTTCCTGATCGACACCGCCGCGGGCCGCATCGTGTCCGACGACGAGGTGAAGCAGGGCCTTTCGACCGCCGAGCCCTACGGTGAGTGGCTGTACTCGGGTCTGCTGGATCTGGCGACGCTGCCGGAACGCGTCCGCGTGCAGCCCAACCACGACTCCGTCGTCCGACGGCAGATCTCCTTCGGGTATACCGAGGAGGAGCTGCGGATAATGCTCACGCCCATGGCGGCCTCCGGCGCAGAACCGTTGGGCTCCATGGGGACCGATACCCCCACGGCGGTGCTGTCGCAACGATCCCGGCTGCTGTACGACTACTTCGTCGAGCTCTTCGCCCAGGTGACCAATCCGCCGCTGGATGCGATCCGCGAAGAGATCGTCACCTCGATGTCACGCGTGATGGGGCCGGAGCACAACCTGCTGGAACCGTCGGCCGCGTCCTGCCGTCAGATCCTGCTGAAGTGGCCCGTGCTGGACAACGACGAACTGACCAAGATCGTCCACGTCAACGACGATGGTGAGCAGCCAGGTCTGAAGACCAAGGTGTTGCGCGCCCTCTACGACGTCGAGCGTGGTGGCGACGGCCTCGCCGACGCGCTCGAAGACCTCCGCACCCGTGCCTGCGGGGCCATCGCGAAGGGCTACCGGACCCTCGTCATCTCCGACCGCGACTCCGATCACACCAAGGCACCGATTCCCTCACTGCTCGCCGTGTCGGCGGTGCACCACCACCTCGTCCGCACGAAGCAGCGCACGCGGGTCGGCATCGTCGTGGAGAGCGGTGACGCCCGCGAAGTGCACCACATCGCCATGTTGATCGGCTTCGGCGCCGCCGCGGTCAACCCGTATCTCGCATTCGAGTCGATCGAGGACCTGATCCGCGAGGGTGAGCTGACCGGCATCGACCCATCCACGGCGGTCCGCAACTACCTCAAGGCGCTCGGCAAGGGCGTCATGAAGGTGATGAGCAAGATGGGCATCTCGACGGTCGCCTCCTACACCGGCGCACAGGCATTCGAGGCGATCGGGCTCAATCGTGACGTGGTCGACGAGTACCTCACCGGAACACCGACCCAGCTCGGCGGTGTCGGCCTGGACGTCCTCGCCGAGGAGGTCCGACTTCGCCACCGACGCGCGTACCCGGAAAATCCGACCGAACGCGTCCACCGGCGCCTCGACGTGGGTGGCGAGTATGCCTTCCGGCGTGAGGGCGAGCTGCACCTGTTCACGCCGGAAGTCGTTTTCCTGCTGCAACATTCGACCCGCACCGGCCGGCGCGAGATCTTCGAGCAGTACACCGACGAGGTGAACCGGCTCGCTCGCGACGGCGGTGCGCTGCGCGGACTGTTCGAACTGAAGACGGGACTGCGCCCCCCGGTGCCGCTGCAGGAGGTGGAGCCGGTCGAGTCGATCGTGACGCGCTTCAACACGGGTGCGATGAGTTACGGGTCCATTTCCGCCGAGGCCCACGAGACGATGGCCATCGCCATGAACGCCCTCGGCGGCCGGTCGAACTCCGGCGAGGGCGGCGAGGATGCGGACCGGCTCTACGACGCCCGTCGCCGCAGCGCGGTCAAGCAAGTGGCGTCGGGACGCTTCGGCGTCACCAGCGAGTACCTGGTCAATGCGACGGACATCCAGATCAAGATGGCCCAGGGGGCCAAACCCGGTGAGGGCGGCCAACTCCCGGGCTACAAGGTGTATCCCAGCATCGCGAAGACTCGACATTCGACGCCCGGCGTCGGATTGATCTCACCGCCTCCACACCACGACATCTACTCGATCGAGGACCTGGCACAGCTCATCCACGACCTGAAGAACGCCAACTCGCGGGCCCGTGTTCACGTCAAGCTGGTCAGCTCGGTCGGCGTGGGCACCGTGGCAGCGGGCGTGTCCAAGGCGCACGCCGACGTCGTCCTCATCTCCGGCCACGACGGCGGCACCGGTGCTGCGCCGCTGACCTCGCTGAAGCACGCGGGCGCACCGTGGGAGATCGGGCTTGCCGACACCCAGCAGACCTTGGTGCTCAACGGGCTCCGCGACAGGATCACGGTGCAGTGCGACGGCGGCATGCGCACGGCGCGTGACGTCATCGTGGCGATGTTGCTCGGTGCCGAGGAGTACGGCTTCGCCACGGCGCCGTTGGTGGTGGCCGGCTGCATCATGATGCGGGTCTGCCACCTCGACACCTGTCCGGTCGGAGTTGCCACGCAGAACCCGGAGCTGCGGGCCAGGTTCAACGGCAAACCCGAATTCGTGGCGAACTTCTTCACCTTCATCGCGGAGGACATCCGCAATTATCTCGCGCAGTTGGGCTTTCGCAGCATCGACGAGGCCGTCGGACGCGCCGAGATGCTCGACACGTCGCCGGGCATCGCACACTGGAAGAGTCAGGGACTCGACCTCTCGCCGATCTTCGCGGTGCCCAGGGACGCGCACGGCGCCCAGCTGACGCAGCGGCGCAGGCTACGTGACCAGGACCACGCGCTGGAACATGCCCTCGACCAGACCCTCGTCGCGCTGGCGGAGGGCGCGCTCGAGGACGCTCATCCGGTGCGCCTCGAGTTGCCGGTGCGCAACGTCAACCGCACGGTCGGCACCCTGCTCGGGTCGGAGGTCACCCGCCGGTACGGCGCTCGAGGGCTGCCCGACGACACGATCCACGTCACGCTGACGGGTTCGGCCGGCCAGTCGATCGGCGCATTCCTCCCGCCGGGCATCACCCTCGAACTCGTCGGCGACGCCAATGACTACGTGGGCAAGGGACTCTCGGGTGGGCGGGTGGTCGTTAGACCCGATGACGACGTCCTGTTCCTCCCCGAGGACAACGTGATCGCCGGCAACACCCTGCTCTTCGGCGCCACCTCCGGTGAGGTCTTCCTCCGTGGCCGGGTGGGGGAGCGGTTCTGCGCCCGCAACTCCGGTGCGTTGGCCGTCGTCGAGGGCGTGGGCGATCACGCCTGCGAGTACATGACGGGCGGGCGCGTCGTGGTGCTGGGACCGACCGGCCGGAACATGGCGGCGGGCATGTCGGGCGGCATCGCCTTCGTGCTGGGGCTCGACCCGGCGAAGGTGAACCCCGACATGGTGGCATTGCAGCAGCTGGAAGCCGATGACCTGGCCTGGCTGCACGGCGTCGTCGCGCAGCACGGTCGTTACACCGGTAGCACGGTGGCACGTTCGTTGCTCTCCGACTGGCCAAGGCGCAGCGCGCAATTCGTGAAGATCATGCCGACCGACTACGAAAAGGTGCGACAGGCGACGCGGATGGCCAAGGCGGAGGGCCGCGACGTCGACGCCGCGATCATGGAGGCGACGCGTGGCTGATCCGTTCGGCTTCTTGAAGGTGGCCAAGGTGGATGCCGCCAAGCGTCCGGTCGACGAGCGGGTGGGTGACTGGCGGGAGGTGTACGAACGCCAGGATGCCCACCAGCGTGCCGGCGAGGTGTCCCAGCAGGCACGGCGCTGCATGGACTGTGGCATCCCGTTCTGTCACTCCGGCTCGGCAGGCTGTCCGCTGGGCAACCTGATCCCCGAGTGGAACGACCTGGTGCGACGTGGGAGGTGGGATGCGGCGAGTGACCGGCTGCACGCCACGAACAACTTCCCCGAGTTCACCGGCCGGTTGTGCCCCGCGCCCTGCGAGGCAGCGTGCGTGCTGTCGATCGCCGACAGTCAGACCGGTGGTGCCGTCACCATCAAGCGCATCGAACAGACGATCGCCGACCAGGCCTGGATGGACGGCACCATCGCGCCCCGGCCCGCGGCGATCTCCACCGGCAGAGCGGTGGCAGTGGTCGGCTCGGGCCCGGCGGGACTGGCTGCGGCACAACAGCTCACCCGCGCGGGGCACCACGTCACGGTGTATGAACGCGACGACCGAATCGGCGGTCTGATGCGCTACGGCATCCCCGAGTACAAGCTCGAGAAGTCGACGCTGGACCAGCGGCTGGCTCAAATGCGTTCGGAGGGAACCCGCTTCGTCACCGAATGCGAGGTCGGCGTAGACCTGTCGATCGAACGGCTGCGCGGAGGCCACGATGCCGTGGTGTTGGCCGTCGGGGCGCTTCGGCCGCGTGACAACCACGTCGAGGGCCGCGAACTCGACGGGGTCCACCTCGCGATGGATTACCTGGTAGCCGCCAACAGGGAATGCGAGGGCGACGGACGTTCGCCGATCGCCGCCGCGGGCAAGCACGTCGTGATCATCGGGGGAGGTGACACCGGCGCCGACTGCCTCGGCACCGCACACCGGCAGGGCGCCGCCTCGGTGACCCAACTCGACTACAACCCCGAGCCACCGGCGCAACGCGACGATGCCCGTTCCCCGTGGCCGACGTGGCCGATGGTGCTGCGTACCTCGCCTGCGCATGCCGAGGGAGGTGCCCGCCGCTACGAGGTCGCGGTGCGTCGGTTCGTCGGAGACGGTGACGGACGTCTCGTGGGCATGGAAGTCGCCGAGGTGCGGGTCGAACGCGACGACCACGGTCGTCGGCACATCACGCCGGTCGGCGAGTCCTTCGAAATACCCTGCGACCTTGCTCTTCTGGCCATCGGGTTCGAGGGGGTCGAGCACATGCCACTGCTGGACGGTCTCGACCTGCGACCCAACCGTCGCGGCGCTCTGACCTGCGGATCCGACTGGCAAACCGATGCGCCAGAAGTGTTCGTCTGCGGCGACGCGCACCGCGGGGCGTCCCTGATCGTGTGGGCCATCGCGGAGGGCCGTAGCGCTGCGCACGCGGTGGATGCCCATCTGATGGGTGAGTCGGATCTTCCCGCCCCGGTCACGCCGGGCGCCCTGCCGCTGGCCGTGCTGTGAGGCATCGTCTGAATCGTCATCTGAATCGATTACGACTATGCTGAGTCAACGTGAGTAGACGCGGAAAAATCGTCTGTACCCTTGGCCCGGCCTCTTCGTCGGATGAGCAAATCAAGGCGCTGGTCGACGTCGGAATGGACGTGGCGCGGCTGAACTTCAGCCACGGTGACCATGCCGATCACGAGATCGCGTACAAGAGGGTACGGGCCGCCTCCGATTCCACCGGACGCGCCGTCGGCATCCTCGCCGACCTGCAGGGCCCCAAGATCCGCCTCGGCCGGTTCGCCGATGGCCCCACGTTCTGGGCGGCGGGTGAAGTGGTGCGGATCACCGTCGACGACGTCGAGGGCACGCACGACCGGGTCTCCACCACGTACAAGGAACTCGCCAAGGACGCGGCGGTGGGCGACCGCCTGCTGGTCGACGACGGCAACGTCGGCCTCACCGTCAGCGAGATCGACGGCAACGACGTTGTCTGCATCGTCACCGAGGGTGGCAAGGTCAGCAACAACAAGGGACTCTCGCTGCCGGGGATGAACGTGTCGGTCCCTGCGTTGTCGGAGAAGGACATCGACGACCTCAAGTTCGCCCTCCGCCTCGGCGTCGACCTCGTCGCGATGTCCTTCGTGCGGTCGCCCGCGGAGATCGAACTGGCCCACGAGGTGATGGACGAGGTCGGTCGCCGTGTCCCCGTGATCGCCAAATTGGAGAAGCCGGAGGCCGTCGAAAACCTCGAGGCCATCGTGCTGGCGTTCGACGCCATCATGGTCGCGCGTGGCGATCTCGGCGTCGAGTTGCCGCTGGAGGAAGTGCCCCTCGTGCAGAAGCGGGCCATCCAGATGGCCAGGGAGAACGCCAAGCCGGTCATCGTCGCCACCCAGATGCTCGAGTCGATGATCGAGAACTCTCGGCCGACGCGCGCCGAGGCGTCCGATGTCGCCAACGCCGTGCTCGACGGCGCCGACGCCGTGATGCTCTCGGGGGAGACGTCGGTCGGCAAGTATCCGCTGGAGGCCGTCAAGACGATGGCCCGCATCGTGACCGCCGTCGAGCAGAACTCGACCGCCGCGCCGCCGCTGGCCCACGTCCCCCGCACGAAGCGCGGTGTCATCTCCTATGCCGCGCGTGACATCGGCGAGCGGTTGGACGCGAAGGCGCTCGTCGCCTTCACGCAGTCGGGCGACACCCTCAAGCGGCTGGCCCGCCTGCACACGCCGCTGCCGCTGCTGGCGTTCACCCCGCTGCCGGAGGTCCGCAGTCAGCTGGCGATGACCTGGGGCACCGAGACGTTCATCGTCCCGCACATGGAGACCACCGACGGGATGATCCGCCAGGTCGACGAGTCGCTGTTGGCACTCGGCCGGTACAAGCGCGGCGACCTGGTGATCATCGTCGCCGGGGCACCTCCTGGCACGGTGGGCTCGACCAACATGATCCACGTGCACCGGATCGGCGAGGAAGACCACTAGGGGTCGACGTGTCTGGCCGCGATGAGCAATGAGCACGGCTGACTTCGACGAACTGCTGTCGGTCCTCGACCTGAACCGCATTTACGACGACACGTTCACCGGTCGGCACCCGAGCAAGAACCCGGTCCGGACGTTCGGCGGTCAGATGATGGCCCAGGCGTTCGTCGCCGCGAGCCGGACGCTGACGCACGACCTGCCGCCGAGCGCGCTGTCGGTGCACTTCGTCTCGGGTGGTGACCCGGAGCGCGATCTCGAGTTCCACGTCGTGCGGTTGCGCGACGAGCGACGGTTCGCGAACCGCCGGGTCGACGTTCGGCAGGGCGACGCACTGTTGGCCACGGCGCTGGTCTCACACCTGGCGGGCGGTCGGGGCCTCGAGCACGGTGTCGAACCACCCGACGTGCCAGACCCGCTGACGGTGCCGCGGATCGAGGATCTGCTGCTGGGTTACGAGGCCAAGGTGCCGCTGTTCGTCGCCGCACTCAAGCCGATCGAGTGGCGCTACACCAACGATCCGGCCTGGGTGATGCGCGACAAGGGGCAACGTCTCGGCCACAACCGGGTATGGCTCACCGCCAAGGGCACGATGCCCGACGATCCGGTGATGCACGCCGCCGCACTGGTGTACTCGTCGGACACCACGGTGCTCGACTCCATCATCACGACGCACGGCCTGTCATGGGGCTTCGACCGCATCTTCGCCGTGACGATGAACCACTCGGTGTGGTTTCACCGCCCAGTGTGCTTCGACGACTGGGTGCTGTACTCGACGACCTCGCCCGTGGCGGCGGAATCACGTGGCCTTGGCACCGGGCACTTCTTCGACCGGGACGGTCGGATCCTGGCCACGGTCGTGCAGGAGGGGATCGTCAAGTACTTCCCGGGGTCGCCGTGACGCCGAACCGGTTGGACACGCTCTCGAGCCACCTGTCGGTGCAGCCATCGAGTGCGCGCTGATCGTTTCCTGCGCGGACGGCACATTCGAGGTACTGCGCACCTCCGACGTCGCGCCACGCGAAGTACCAGATCACGATGAAGGCCAGCGACAGCACCATCGCCAGGGCGCCGAGCGCGATTCCCGCGGTGGCTATTTCACGATTGTCGGCCTCGCCACGGGCCGCCCGCCCGCGGCCGAGGAAGCCGAGGACGATCGCAAGAACGCCAGCGGCGATGCCGCCGACGACGGACCAGCAGAGCGCGAGCGCCGCGATCGCCAGCACGAGGGCCGCCGTGCCCTGGCCGTTCCCGTTCCTGGTCATGAGAGCCGAGGGTAGAGCACGGGACAGGACACGCCGCGCGGCAGGTGATGGGTGGCAACGACGACGGTGCGATCGGGTCCGAACAGCCCCCGGTCGCCAAGGAGCTCGCCGAGGATGCGGTCGGCGTCGGCCGCGTCGAGGTGCTCGGTGGGTTCGTCGAGCAGGACGACGGGGAGGTCGCAGACGATCGCACGCGCAAGCAGTAGCCGCCGCCGTTGTCCGGCCGACACCGAGGCGGCGCCGCCGGTCAGGAGGGTGGACAAGCCGTCGGGCAGGCCGTCCAGCCAGCTTCCGAGCCCGACGGCGTTGAGCGCGGTGGTCAATTCATCGTCGGTGGCGTCGCCGCGGGCGACGAGGAGGTTGTCGCGCACGGTGGTGTCGAACAGGTGCGCGTCCTCGGCGAAGTAGCCAGCGGTGAAGGGCGTTTGGTGCTCGGCAGCGATCGCCATCAGCACCGTCGTCTTACCGCACCCGCTGGGGCCGAGGACGGCCAGCCGATCGCCGGCGCGTACCCGGGGTGATTGGACCGTCCTCCGCGGCCGCATCATCGGGTCGGGTGCGATGAGATCGAGCAGCCGTCGTGCGGCGATCCGGCCGCGGGTCAGTCCGACGGCGGCCGCGGGCAGCATGGTGGTGGCTTCGAACGCCGACAGCGGCAGCAGGACGAGGATCGCCAACGTCGTGGGCGCCAGGACCGGGGCAAGCGAGATACCGACGACGACCGCGCCGATCACGCTCGCGCCCATCGCGGCCACCGGCGCCGCCGCGCCGAATGCGGCTGGCATCGCGGCCCGATCCGAGGCATCGCCCCAATCTCGTTGGCAGCGTGCGGAGTCGGCGATCACGTCGTCGAGTCGACCGGCCACCGCGAGCTCTGAGGCGTGTTCGAGGGCGAGCATCGTCGCGGAATCCCGTGCCGAGTGATGACGCACGGCAACGTCTTCGGCGGCTGTCGAGGCGCGTGCCGACAGCCAGGGAGCGACGACTCCCGCGACGACAAGGCACCCGGCCAGCACGGCAGCTGCCGGCGGCGAGATGACCGCGATCGCCACGACCGACGCCGTCGAGAGGACCGCGGCCACCGCGATGGGCAGCACCGACCGGATCAGGACGTCGGACAACTCGTCGACCGAGGAGCCCACTCGGGAGGCGATGTCGCCCTGCGACAAGCGCATCACCGCGTCGGCGGGTCCGCCGGCCAACGCGCGATACAGACGTGCGCGTGCCGTTCCCGCCGCCCGTAGCGCGGTGTCGTGTGACGCCAGCCGCTCGCAGTAGCCGAGCACGCCGCGCGAGATGCCGAGGGCCCGCACGGCGACGACCGCAACGGTGAGGTCGAGGATGGGCGGCATCTGCCAGGCTCTGGCGATCAGCCAGGCCGACACGCCTGCCAGTGCCAGGGCGCTGCCGAGCGAGAGCACGCCGAGCGTCACGGCCAGCGCCAGCCGCGGCAGCCGGGGGCGCAACAGCGCGAGGCCGGCGATCAGCGGGTCAGTGCGAGGCATCGATCACCCGGTCGCCGATGGCCCGAACCGGCGCACGGTGACCGACGACGAGCACCGCCGCGCCCGCGTGGGCCGCGTCGCGGATCGACTGCAGCACCAACTCTTCGCGCTCCGCGTCGAGATGCGAGGTCGGTTCGTCCAACAGCAGGACCGGACGTCCGGATCCCAGCGCCCTCGCCAGCGCGAGTCGTTGGCGCTGGCCCAGTGACAGGCCGGTGCCGCCGCGGCCGATCACCGTGTCCAGGCCGGCCGGAAGGGACGTCAAAACTTCGTCGAAAGATGCCTTGCGGCAGGCTGTCTCGACGTCGTCGAGGGGCCCGAAGAGTTCGAGGTTTTCGCGGACGGTGCCGGGAACGAGTACCGGCCGCTGCGGCATCCAGGCGACCTGCCGCCACCATTGCCGCCGCTCGACGTCACCGATCTCGTTCCCGTCGACGAGGACCCGGCCCGACGTCGGTGGGATCAGCCCGAGGATGGCGTGTAGCGCCGTCGTCTTGCCTGCGCCGTTGGCTCCGGTGAGGACGGTGACGGCACCCCGGTCCACGTCGGCGGACAGCTGGTGTGGGGCATCGCCGTCGCGACCGCTCACGCCGAGGTGGTCCAGCCGGATCGATCGACCGGTGGGTGTGCGGGTGCCGTGGCGGGGTGCGACGGCATGTGCCAGTAGCGCCGATGCCTTGCGCAGCGCCGTCCTTCCGTCCTGCGCGGCGTGGAACTCCGCACCGACCCGCCGCAGCGGCCAGAACACCTCGGGCGCCAGGAGCAGGGCCGTGAGCGCTGCCGCGAGATCCATCTCGCCGAACACCAGTCTGAGTCCCACGCTGACCGCGACGAGCGCCACGCCGAGCGTGGCGAGGATTTCCAGTACCAGTGCCGAGAGGAAGGTGATGCGCAATGTTGCCATCGTCGAACGACGATGCGCCGCAGCGAGTTCGGTGATGCGGTGTTCCGGGCCGTCGGCGCGGCCAAGGGCCCGCAGGGTGGGGATGCCGGAAATTAGGTCGAGCAACCGGGCCTGCAGCGTGGCCATCGCGGCCAGCGCGGCCGACGAGCGTTCCGCGGTGACCAGGCCGATGAGGACCATGAACAGTGGCACCAGGGGCAGCGCGATCAGGACGATGACGGCGGCCTGCAGGTCGTAGCACGCCATCGTCACCACCGCGGCAGGGGTGAGGATCCCGGCCTGCACGACCGCGGGGAGGTAGCGGGTGTAGTACGGGCGCAGCGCATCGAGGCCACGGGTCAGCAGGACGGCGGCCTCGTCGCGCCGTGCCGCGAGTTCGCGCGGTGGCAGCGCGGTGACTCCTGCGAGCAACCGCCGGTTCAGGTCGATGATCGCGGCGGTGGCGCCGCGTTGGCTCAGCCGCGCCTGCAGCCACTGGGCGAGCACCCGAATCACCCACAGCGCCAACAGACCGCAAAGCGTCGGTGACCACTGGCCGAGGCTCCGGGTGCCGGGATCGGTGATGACATCCGCCAGGACGTGCGCGAGGAGCACGGCGCAGGCCAGCGCTGCGCCGGTGATCAGCACGCCGCAGCTCACCGTCGCGAACAGGTGGCGTCGCATCACTTCGCGGACAGCCCGATCGACGGCGGAATCCGGTCGGCGGAGATCCGCTGGCGGAACACCCAGTACGTCCAGGCCTGGTACCCGATCACCAGTGGCGCGAAGATCAGCGCCGCCCACGACATCACCGTCAGGGTGTACGGCGACGAGGACGCGTTGTGGACGGTGAGACTCCAGGCCGGATCCAACGTCGAGGGAACGAGGTTCGGGTACAGCGAGCCGAACAGCAGCACGACGAGTGCCAGAACGACGGTTGCGGTACAGCCGAACGCCCAACCGTCGGCGTCGGGGCGCCACACCAGCATCACGGCGGACGCCTGCGCAACCACCGCGACGCCGAGCACCAGCCACGTCCAGTCCTTGCCGTACGCCAGTTGGGTCCACGAGCCGAACCCGGCCACCACCAGCGTGACGGGCAGCGCCAGCCGCGTGGCGAAGTGCCTGGCATCGTCGCGGACGGGCCCGGCGGTCTTGAGCGACACGAAGACGGCGCCGTGGAAGGCGAACAGGCCGGCGGTGGCGAGCCCGCCCAGGAGCGTGTACGGGTTGAGCAGGTCGCCGATGGAGAGGTCGATCTGCTTGTCCGCGTCGACGGGCAGCCCGTGTACCAAGGCGGCGAAGGCGATTCCCCACAGCACCGCTGGCAGCCACGACCCCACCGCGATGGCGACGTCGGCCCGGGACCGCCACCTCGGATCGTCGATCTTGCCGCGCCATTCGATGGCGCAGATGCGCACGATCATGGCGACGAGGATGGCGAGCAGCGGCAGGTACAGCCCGGAGAACATCGTCGCGTACATGTCGGGGAAGGCGGCGAACATGGCGCCGCCCGCGGTGATCAGCCACACCTCGTTGCCGTCCCACACCGGGCCGATGGTGTTGAGGGCGGCGCGTCTGTGGTTCTCCCGCTCGCCGGTGGGCGCCCGCCGGGCGAAGAACTCCATCAGCATGCCGACGCCGAAGTCGAATCCCTCGAGCACGAGGAATCCGGCGAAGAGCGTGGCCAGTGCGATGAACCAGAAGTCCTGTAGTCCCATCCCGGCCTCCTCAGTACGCGAACGACAGCGGCGCCACCGCGTCGTCACCTGGTGGGGTGGGCGGCGCCGGCTCCGCGTCGTGCTCCAGTGGCCCCTCGACGACGTAGCGGCGGATCAGCCAGGACCAGATGCAGGCGAGGGCGGCGTACAGCAGGGTGAACACGATCAGTGAGGTGAGCACCATGCCCACCGCGTGCGACGAGACGCCGTGCGCCACGTTGAGGCGGATCATCTGGTCGCCGGTGGGGTTGGGCACCACCACCCAGGGCTGCCTGCCCATCTCGGTGAAGACCCATCCTGCGCTGTTGGCCAGGAACGGCGTCGGCAGCGTCAGCAGGGCCAGCCAGGAGAACCAGCGGCGGTCGGGGATGCGCCCACCCCGGGTGAACCACAGCGCCAGCAGTGCGAAGAGCACCGGCACGGCGAGCAATCCGATCATCATCCGGAACGACCAGTAGGTGACGAACAGGTTGGGGCGGTAGTCGCCGGGGCCGAACGACGACTCGTATGTCGCCTGGAGATCCTTGACGCCGGCGAGCGTCACGCCGTCGAACCTGCCCTCGGCGAGGAACGGCAGCACGTAGGGCACTTGGATGACGTGGGTGACGGCGTCGCAGTTGTTGTGGGTGCCGACGGTGAGCAACGAGAAGTCGGGGTCGGTTTCGGTGTGGCACAAGGATTCCGCCGACGCCATCTTCATGGGTTGCTGGACGAACATCAGCTTGCCCTGCGTGTCGCCGGTGAGGAACAGCGCGCCCGCCGCGACGAGGGCGACCAGCGCGCCGAGGATGGTGGCGGGACGGTACATGGTGCGGGCCTCTTCGGTGTCGCGGGCCCGCACCAGCCACCACGCGCACACGGCCGCCACGAAGGTTCCCGCGGTGAGGAAGGCTCCCGCGACGGCGTGCGAGAATGCCGCCACCGCAGTGTTGTTCGTGAAGAGGGCGACGATGCTCGTCAATTCCGCGCGGCCGGTGTCCGGGTTGTAACGGGCGCCGACGGGGTGCTGCATCCACGAATTGGCCGCGATGATGAAGAACGCCGACGCATTCACCGCGCCGGCCACGATCCAGATGCACGCCAGGTGCACCAGTCGCGGCAGACGGGTCCAGCCGAAGATCCACAGACCGATGAACGTCGACTCGAAGAAGAAGGCCACCAGGCCCTCCATGGCCAGCGGGGCGCCGAAGACGTCGCCGACGAACCGGGAGTACTCGCTCCAGTTCATCCCGAACTGGAACTCCTGCACGATCCCGGTCGCCACTCCGATGGCGAAGTTGATCAGGAACAACTTGCCGAAGAACCGCGTCAGGCGGTACCAGGCGTCGTTGCCGGTCACGACCCACGCGGTCTGCATCACGGCGATAAACGGCGCGAGGCCGATGGTCAGCGGGACGAACAGGAAGTGGTAGACGGTGGTGATCCCGAACTGCCACCGCGACACGTCGAGCACGTCCATGTGCACCATCTCCCCGGGGGGCCGGACCTCGTGGCCCGGTTCGTCCGCGAACCGGACTGTCTACGACATAGTGTAGTAGATCTTTCGCCGTCCGCCCAGTGCCACCGTCCTACGCCGCGGGCTGGTGACCCGCAACGACGCGGTGGGTGGTCCGGCGGATGGCGATCGCCGAGACCACCTCCAGCGCGCCGAGAACGATCAGCCAGATCCCCACCACCAGCGCCAGGGTGCCGATGGAGTCGAACGGCGACGCGAGCACGACGACACCGGCGATCAAGCTGATGATGCCGACGAAGGCGTTCCACCCGCGCCCGGGGAGCGTCGGGTCGCTGACGGCCGAGACCGTCGTCGCCACGCCACGGAACACGAAGCCGACACCGATCCAGATCGCGAGCAGTAGGACGGCGTCGTACAGGTGCCGGAAGGCCATGATCGCCAGGATCAGGGACGCCGCACCGCTGACGAACAACAGCACCCGTCCGCCCGCAGACACGTGCAGGCTGAACGCGAAGAACACCTGGCCGATGCCGTTGACCAGTAGGCAGGCGCCGAAGAAGATCGCCGCGACTGCGATCGAGATGCCGGGCCACGCCACGATCGCGACGCCGAGCGCGACGGCCAACAGGCCCGACACGACGGCCGATTTCCACAGATGTGGCAACAGACTCGGGGGAGCAGGGGTGGTCACGGCACGAAGTGTCGCATAGCGCCTCGAGGTCGGATCCTCGTTTGACCGCGTTGTGCCTTCGCACGGCGCAGTTGGGCGCTCGGCGTTAAGTTTCACGTACTTGAGTGCAGCCACCCCGCTAGTGTTCGTTCACGTCGTCGCCTCGTTGCACAGTAGAGGGCGGCCCGATGCAGAAAGAAGAGGCAACCGTGTCGATTGGGTGTCAGGGACCTACGCGGAGGAAGTGGTGGCACGTCGCCGTGGCCGTCACCGCGGCGGGAAGCATGGTGTTGTCGGGGTGCGCCAAGAACGAGGACACCAGCGGACCGACGACCAGCACGACGGCCGCTTCGGCGGAGAAGGTCGATACCATCGCGAACACCGTTCCCGAGGCGATCAAGTCCTCGGGCAAGTTGATCGTCGGCGTCAACGTCCCCTACACGCCCAACGAGTTCAAGGATCCCAGCGGCAAGATCATCGGATTCGACGTCGACCTGATGAATGCGGTCGCCGGCACCCTGGGCCTGACCCCCGAATATCGCGAGGCCGACTTCGCCAAGATCATCCCGTCGATCCAGGGCAACACCTTCAACGTCGGCATGTCCTCCTTCACCGACACCAAGGAGCGCGAGGCGTCGGTGGACTTCGTCACCTACTTCTCGGCCGGATCCCTGTGGGCGCAGCGGCCGGGAACGCCGGTCGATCCCAACAACGCGTGCGGTAAGAAGGTCGCGGTTCAGGCGACGACGGTCCAGGAGACCGACGAGCTGCCGATGAAGAGCAAGGCGTGCACCGACGGCGGCAAGCCGGCGATCGAGATCCTCAAGTTCGACGGTCAGGATCAGGCCACCAACGCCGTCATCCTCGGCCAGGCCGACGCGATGTCCGCCGACTCCCCGGTGACGTCGTACGCGATCAAGCAGAGCAACGGCAAGCTGGAAAAGGCCGGCGAGATCTTCGATTCGGCCCCATACGGCTGGCCGGTGGCCAAGGGCTCACCGTTGGCGCAGTCGATGCTGCAGGCCTTGCAGCACCTCATCGAGACCGGCGCCTACAAGCAGATCGCCACCAACTGGGGCGTCGAGGCGGGCATGATCGACAAGCCCGTGATCAACGGCGCCGTCAGCTGATCGGATCCGTTGGTGACTGTTGACGCACCGCCGCTGGCCGGCGCACCGGAGAGCATAGACGCCAAACCGCTGCGCCATCCGTGGCGCTGGGTGGCGGCGGTCGTCATCGTCGTCCTGCTCGGGCTGTTCCTGTACGGGGCCGCGACCAACGAGGCCTACGGCTGGTCGACCTACACGAAGTACCTGTTCGACGCGCGGATCTCGGCGGCGGCCTGGAACACACTGCAACTGACCATCTACTCGATGGTGCTCGCGCTGGTGCTCGGCGTCCTGCTCGCGGTGATGCGCCTGTCGCCCAACCCGGTCTTCAGGTCGGTGGCATGGGTGTACCTGTGGATCTTCCGCGGCACCCCGGTGTACGTCCAGCTGGTGTTCTGGGGTCTATTTCCCACGATCTACCAGAACATCCAGCTGGGCGTTCCGTTCGGGCCGTCGCTGTTGCACGTCAACCTGCAGGGTCTGTCGATCAGCTTCATCCTCGCGACCGTCGGGCTCGGTCTCAACGAGGCGGCCTACATGGCCGAGATCATCCGGGCCGGCATCAGTTCGGTACCCGAGGGGCAGTCCGAAGCGTCGAGCGCACTGGGCATGTCGTGGGCTATGACCATGCGGCGAACCGTCCTGCCGCAGGCGATGCGGGTGATCATCCCGCCGACCGGCAACGAGTTCATCAGCATGCTGAAGACCACGTCGCTGGTGACCGCCGTGCCCTACAGCCTGGAGTTGTACGGCCGGGCCCGCGACATCGCCGGCGTGATCTTCCAACCGATCCCGCTGCTGATGGTCGCCGCCACCTGGTATCTGGCCGTGACCAGCGTGCTCATGGTGGGGCAGTTCTATCTGGAGCGGTACTTCTCCAGGGGCGCGTCGCGCAAGCTCACCAGCAAACAACTCGAGGCGCTCGCCCAGGCCCAGTTGGGGGAGAAGCACATATGACCCGACCCGACACCGACGTGATGGTCCGCGCCGAGCAGGTGTGCAAGAGCTTCGGCGCGCTGAACGTGCTCAAGGGGGTGACGCTCGAGGTCAAGCGCGGCGAGGTGTTGTGCATCGTCGGTCCGTCCGGGTCGGGGAAGTCGACGTTCCTGCGCTGCATCAACCACCTCGAACAGGTCAACGCGGGCCGCCTCTACGTCGACGGGGACCTGATCGGCTACCGGGAACGGGGCGGCAAGCTCCACGAGATGGCGCCGCGGGACGCGGCCAAACAGCGTCGCGACATCGGCATGGTGTTCCAGCACTTCAACCTGTTCCCCCATCGCACGGCGCTGGCCAACATCATCGAATCGCCGATGCACGTCAAGGGCGTCAAGAAGGCGAAGGCGCTGGCGCGTGCCCGTGACCTCCTGGACCAGGTCGGACTGTCGGACAAGGCGGAGGCCTACCCCGCCCAGCTGTCCGGCGGTCAACAGCAACGCGTCGCGATCGCCAGGGCGCTGGCGATGGATCCGAAGCTGATGCTGTTCGACGAACCGACGTCCGCGCTCGACCCCGAGCTCGTCGGCGAAGTCCTCGGCGTCATGAAGAAGCTCGCCGGGGAGGGCATGACGATGGTGGTGGTGACCCACGAGATGGGGTTCGCCCGCGAAGTCGCCGATCAGCTGGTCTTCATGGATGGCGGCGTGATCGTCGAGAGTGGCAATCCTCGCGAGGTGTTGGGCAACCCGAGGGAAGAACGGACGAAGGCCTTCCTGTCCAAGGTGATGTAGCACGGTGGCAGCGCTGCCCACACCGGACCCCGCCACGCCGCTGTGGCGCGCGGCGCAGGTGTTTCGGCTGCTGAGTTGCCTCTACGCGCTGGGTTTCCAGGTCGCCGTCAACGCCGAGCTCGACCGGCCCGCCATCGGATGGGCGCTGTTCGCGGTGCTGATCGGATGGAGCGCCGCCTGTGCCGCCGCCTACCTGCACGGCTACGGGCGTCGGATCGCCTGGGTGGCCACCGAACTGGCGGTGGTGGTGGCCTTGATGGCGTCGACCGCGGTGGTCGCCTCGGACGAGTGGGCGCTGAACAACCAATCGTGGCCGACGACACTGTGGGCGACCAACGCCACTATCTCGGCGGCCATCCTGCTCGGGCCGATCGCGGGCATGGTGGCAGGCCTGGTGGTGACGGGCGCCAGCGCCGCGCTCAAGGGCTACCTCAGCCTGGACGTGGGGCGCAACGCGACGGTCGTCGTCGAACTCGCCGTCGGCCTCGCGGTCGGCATGGCCGCGCAGACGGCGAGGCACGCGCACGCCGAATTGCAGAGGGCGGCCCGGCTGGCCGCCTCCCTCGAGGAGCGGGAGCGACTTTCCCGAGAGGTACACGACGGCGCGATCCAGGTGCTGGCACTCGTCTCGCGACGCGGTCGTGAAATCGGGGGTCCCACCATCGAACTGGCCGAGCTCGCGGGTCAGCAGGAACGCGCGCTGCGGCGCTGGGTGAGCGGTGTCGGCACGCGTGCGCCCGAGGGATCGACGACCGACCTCGTCCCGATGCTGCGCCGCCGCGCGTCGGACCGGGTGTCGGTCAGCCTGCCCGCCGATCCGGTCACCCTCGATGTCGGTGTCGCGGCCGAAGTCGACGCGGCGGTGGCCAACGCGCTGGAGAACGTCGTCTCGCACGCCGGACCGCGGGCACGCGCCTTCGTCCTGCTCGAAGACCTCGGCAGCTCGGTGGTGGTCAGCATCCGCGACGACGGGGTGGGCATCGGCGCCGGGCGTCTCGAGGAGGCCGTCGACGAAGGGCGGGTCGGGATCTCGAAGTCCATCGTCGGGCGTCTGCAGTGGCTCGGGGGGAGCGCGCGGCTCGACACGGCACCGGGAAGGGGGACCGAATGGGAACTGACCATTCCGCGTTCACCGTGATGGTCGTCGACGACCATCCGATCTGGCGTGACGCGGTCGCCCGCGACCTCGCCGAGGAGGGCTTCGAGATCGTCGCCACCGCCGACGGCGTCGGCTCGGCGCGGCGCAGGGCCGCGGTGGTCACACCCGATGTCGTGGTCATGGACATGCGGCTGGCGGACGGGAGCGGCGCCGGTGCCACCGCCGAGGTGCTGGCGGTGTCGCCGGCGTCGCGCATCCTGGTTCTCTCGGCATCCGACGAGCGCGACGACGTCCTGGAGGCGGTGAAGGCCGGTGCCACGGGCTATCTCGTCAAGAGTGCATCGAAGGCCGAACTGGCCGAGGCCGTTCGGGCCACCGGTGAGGGCCGGGCCGTGTTCACCCCCGGGCTGGCGGGCCTGGTGCTGGGTGAGTACCGGCGGATGGCCCGCACGTCCGGTGCGGCAGCCACGCCCAGTCTCACCGAGCGGGAGACGGAGATCCTGCGTTACGTCGCAAAGGGACTCACGGCCAAACAGATCGCCGAGCAGTTGACCCTGAGCCACCGCACGGTGGAGAACCACGTCCAGGCCACCTTCCGCAAGCTGCAGCTGGCCAACCGCGTCGAATTGGCGCGCTATGCGATCGAACACGGCCTCGACGGGTAGTAATACTCATCCCCTCGACCGCCCGCGATGTCACGATGGCGCCATGACGGAACCCGAGCAGGCCATCATCGCGAGGATGTCGTCGGACTTCGCTGCCATCACCGCCTACCTCGCCAGGGCATCGGCCGACCTGCGGCACCTCGAGCTCGTCGTGGCGCAACGACAGGCGCAGCCCCTCCCACAGCCGGCGCCGTGGTCACCCGCCGCACCGCCACCTCGGGTGGCCGCGCCGCGTTCGGAGGGCTGGATCGGCAAGGCCCTCGCGATCGCGGGGGTGGCGGTCACGCTCGTCGGGGTGGCACTGCTGCTCGTCCTCGCCGCCCAGGCGGGCATCCTGCGGCCCGGGTTCCGGGTCGTCGCGGGGACGGCACTGGCTGCAGCTCTGGTCGGCGTGGCATGGCGGTGGAACGCGAAGCCCGGCGGACGCGTCGGCGCCATTGCCCTGGCCGCCACGGGGATTGCCGCCGCGTACATCGACGTCATCGCCATCACCACGATCTACCACTGGGTGGCGGCACCCGTCGGCCTGGTGATCGCCGCGGCCGTCGCGTTCGGCGGTCTGCTGCTCGCCCGGCGTTGGGACGCCCAGCATCTCGGTTCGCTGGTGCTGGTGCCGCTCATCGGGCTGGGGCCCGTGGTCGCCGACGGATTCACCCCGCTGCTGACCGGTTTCATGTTGGCGCTCGGCGCGGTGTCCGTGCCCGTCCAGCTGGGCAGGGACTGGATCGGCATGCACGCCGCGCGGATGGCCGTCACCACCGTGCCGCTGATGATCTCGTTGGTGCTGGCCACGTTCGACACCACGAGGTCACCGCTACTCGCCGTGGCGTGTGCGGCGGCCGGGCTGCTGGCGATCTGCAGTGCGCTGCTTCTGCTGCGGCACACCAGGAGGACGGGCGCGATGGCGGTGCTGAGCGCGGCGGGAACGGTCCCCGTGCTGGCCGCGTCGCTGGTCGTCGACAGGATGGTCGCGGCGCCGATGGCTGCGTCGTTGGCGGTCGCGTTGGTCGCCCTCGTGCTCGCCGGGGACCGTCTGCCCGGCATGACGGCTCCCGCGCGGACCGTGTGGTCGGCGCAGGCGGCCGTCTCGGTCCTCGTCGCCGTGACGGTCGGCTTCGACGGGCCGGTGGCCGGGCCGGTGCTGCTCGCCATCGCTTCGGTGCTGGCGGTGGCGGGGCGGCGCACACCGCTCGCCCGGTGGTGTGCCGTCGGGTTCGGAGCCGTGGGCGGAATGTTCTACCTGGGTCATGCCCCACTGAAGACGTTGCTCACCGCGACGGCGCTCAGCACGCCGATCGCGGTGTCGACGCTGATCGCCAGTCTGCTGGTCGTGGCATGTGCCGTCGCCATGGCATGGTCCTGGCCGGAGGACTGGTCACGGACGACCGCCGCGGTGGTCGCCCTGTACGGGCTCACGATGTTCGCCGTGACCGCAGGCGTGCTGGTCGGTGGCGAGGCCCAGGGCTTCTTCGCCGGCCACGTGGCAGCCACCATCTGCTGGATCGCGGCAGCGGCGGCGGTCTTCCGCTACGCCGCGAAGGTGCCGAGGACGCAGCGATCGGTGCCCATCGGCGGAGGGATGGCCGTGGTTGCGGCCGCCATGGCCAAGCTGTTCCTGTTCGACCTGGGCACGCTGGACGGCATCTTCCGGGTGGTGGTCTTCATCGTGGTGGGGTTGGCGCTGCTCGGCATGGGAGCCGGGTACGCGCGACTGCTCGCCCAGCAGGACGACCGGGAACAGCGGGTCTAGGGAGTCCGGCCGACGAGGTACCACGTGTGCATGACGCCCTTCCCCTTGACGTCGATCTCCCCGCGTTCCTCGAAGGTGAACTGTCCGCGCAACCGCTGGTAGACGTCGTTCGGCACCTGGATGCGGCCTTCGACGTCGGTCGACTCCATGCGCGACGCGATGTTCACCGCGTCGCCCCAGACGTCGTAGAAGAACTTGCGGGCGCCGACGACGCCGGCCACGACGGGCCCGCTGGCCAGCCCGATGCGCAGCGGGACTTCCCGGCCCTGGGCGTCGGTGAGGTTCGCGACCGCGGCGGCCATGTCCAGGGCGAGGCAGGCGAGCGCTTCCAGGTGGTCGGTGCGCTCGTCCGGGACGCCGCTGACCACCATGTAGGAATCGCCGCTCGACTTCACCTTCTCGAGGCCGTGCCGGTCGACGAGCGCGTCGAGGTCGGTGTAGAGCGCGTCGAGGAAGCGAACCAGGTCCGTTGGCGCCGTGTCGCTGGCGCGCCTGGTGTACCCGGCGATGTCGGCGAACAGGACGGAGGCGTCGTCGTACTTGTCGGCGATCACGTCGTGCACCGGGTTCTTCAGGCGCTCGGCTATCGACGCCGGCAGGATGTTGGCCAGCAGCGACTCCGAACGCCGGTACTCGGTCTCCATCGCCGCCTCGGCCCGCGCCGTCTCCCGCAGCGCGTACCACACGGTCGCCATGACGAGCACCCACGCCGCTGCGGTGTTGATGACGAATCCCAGCCTGAACGCCCACTCGGGCTGGGACCCGGTGTCGTGGGGCACCAGCAGCTCCAACGCGATGACCGCCGCGGCGCCGAGCACGGCCATCGCCGAGGCCAGCACGATGTGTTCGATGCCGAGTACCAACAAGGCGATCGCCGCCGCGACGACGAAGTAGAAGTGCAGGCCGATGCCGCTGCCGATGCAGATGGTCGACGCGGTGATCACGAGGTACGCCACGACGTAGAACACGACGGCCGGAAGGAGGTCGCCGAAGCGGTACAGGCGGGGAATCAGGAGAAAGGCCACGGCGCTGGCGAGGTTCATGTAGCCGAGCCACCACACGTCGGTGGTGATGAGGAATTGTTGAGTCCCGAAGAACGCGCTGACGACCGCGCCGATGCGGGTCGTCACCGTCAGCACGCGGATCTGTCGCGCGCTGCTCTCGGCCTGATGTTGGGTGCGGTCGCGGAGGTGGCTCGGGGCAACGACGCAGGAGCGTCCCCACGCCGTGCTGCGCACACCGGTCACCGCCGAAGCGTAACGATTACTGGGTGCCCTCGGTGAGACTCGAACTCACACTGCACGGGTTTTGAATCCGTTTCCTCTGCCAATTGGGATACGAGGGCTTTCGCCGGTGCGGTCTCCCACCATAGAGGATCGTCCGAGGGGGTCGTCATGGCCCTGCGGTCGCTGATCTGCGGTAGTCACGGGACAATGTGCACATGAACGGGTCACCGACGGACGCTGCACAGCCCCACCGTGTTCTCATCGCCGAGGACGAGGCACTCATCCGGATGGATCTCGCCGAGATGCTCCGGGAGGAGGGCTACGAGGTCGTCGGCGAGGCAGGGGACGGGCAGGAGGCGGTGGAGCTCGCCGAGAGCCTGCGGCCCGACCTGGTCATCATGGACGTGAAGATGCCGCGCCGCGACGGTATCGACGCAGCGGCTGAGATTGCGTCCAAGCGCATCGCGCCGATCTTGGTGCTGACCGCCTTCTCGCAACGCGAGCTGGTCGAGCGCGCGCGCGACGCCGGTGCGATGGCATACCTGGTGAAGCCCTTCTCCGTCACCGATCTCATCCCGGCCATCGAGCTCGCGGTCAGTCGTTTCGGCGAGATCGCCGCCCTGGAGCAGGAAGTCGCGACGCTGTCGGACAGGCTCGAGACCCGCAAGCTCGTCGAGCGGGCGAAGGGTTTGCTCCAGTCGAAGCAGAAGATGTCGGAGCCCGAGGCGTTCAAGTGGATTCAGCGCGCGGCGATGGACCGTCGCACCACGATGCGGCGCGTCGCCGAGGTCGTCCTCGAGACGCTCGACGGTCCCGAGACGTGACGAATGAGTTTCCGGACGCGCGGTTTCGGCCGATGACGGAGACGACACGACGTCGGCCTTCGTCAACATCGCGCACCGGCGCGATGTGTTGGCTATGTTCTACCCGAAGCATCGGCGGCCCGGACGACGTGACGTGCGTCGTCGCTGCCCATGACAACGTCGACACGGAGGTGAACGTGCGCGGTCGCATGACACGTACTGCATTTGCTCTCGGGGGTGCAGGCTTGCTCGTCCTCGCGATGGCGGGCTGCAATCAGTCCGCACCCGAGGAGAACAAGTCGCAGGCCAACCTGAAGATCGTCGAGCAGGTCCAGATCGACGAGAACGGTAAAGAGGTGAAGGCGGCCGAGGGCGCCGCTCCGGCCGACCCGGCCGGGGACGGGAAGGCGAGCTGCCCCCCGGTGTCGATCGCGATGGCAGGCGCCCTCAACGGGCCCGACGCCGCGCTCGGCATCAACATCAAGAACGGCGTGCAGCTGGCGATCGACAAGCACAACGCCGCCAACCCCGGGTGCCAGGTGCAACTGAAGCCGTTCGACACCGAGGGCGACCCGCAGAAGGCCACCGCCATCGCTCCGCAGATCGTCGACGATCAGTACACGATCGGCCTCGTCGGTCCCGCCTTCTCCGGCGAGACCAAGGCGACGGGCACGGTCTTCGACCAGGCCGGGCTGGTCGCGGCCACGGCGTCGGCGACCAACCCCACCTTGAGCGAGAACGGCTGGAAGACCTTCTTCCGCGGTCTGGCCAATGACGGCGTGCAGGGCCCGTCGGTGGCGAACTACCTGAAGAACACGCTGAACTACAAGAAGATCTGCGTCGTCGACGACAGCACCGACTACGGCCTCGGTCTGGCCACTGCCGTGCGTGAGACCCTCGGCCCCGTCGCCGACTCGTCGTGCAACATCCAGGTGAAGAAGGGTGACAAGGACTTCTCCGCCGCCGTCACGCAGGTCAAGGGCGCCAGCCCGGACGCCATCTTCTACAGCGGTTACTACTCGGAGGCCGCGCCGTTCGTCTCGCAGTTGAAGGACGGCGGAGTCACGGCGACCTTCGTCAGCGCCGACGGCACCAAGGACCCAGAGTTCGTCAAGCAGGCGGGTGAGGCGTCCAAGGGCGCGATCCTGTCCTGCCCGTGCGGCCCGGCGACCGGCGCCTTCGCCGACGAGTACACCAAGAAGTTCGGACAGGAGCCCGGCACCTACAGCACCGAGGGCTACGACCTCGGCACCATCCTGCTGAAGGGCATCGACTCCGGGGCGATCACCCGGCCGGCGCTGCTGGACTTCGTCAAGGGCTACAAGGGCCAGGGCGTGGCACGCAGTTATCAGTGGACGGACAAGGGCGAGCTGATCACCAACCTGATCTGGATCTTCAAGGTCCAGTAGTCGCCGTCACGAAGCGCGTCCGGTGCCGGGAGGCTCGGACGCGCTTCGTATCCGTCACCCAATGAGGAGCCGCCGCCGGTGTTAATGGCTGCCAACATCAACTTCAACGTCGATGGCCTTTTGAATGGCTTCTGGCAGTTGACGATCGACGGATTGTCGTGGGGGGCCATCTACGCGTTGGTCGCCGTGGGTTACACGCTGGTGTTCGGCGTCCTGCGGCTGATCAACTTCGCCCACTCCGAAATCTTCATGCTCGGCATGTTCGGCACGTACTTCTGCCTGGACCTCGTGCTCGGATTCACGCCCAGCGGGAACGCCTACAACAAGGGCGTCATGCTGACGATTCTGTATCTGGCCATCGCGATGGTGTTCGCCATGCTGGTGTCCGGTTCAGCGGCAGTCGGTTTGGAGTTCATCGCCTACCGGCCGCTGCGCCGCCGAAACGCCCGGCCGCTGACGTTCCTGATCACGGCCATCGGAATGTCGTTCGTGCTACAGGAATTCGTGCACTTCATCCTGCCGCACATCATCAAGGGGTATGGCGGCTCCAACGCCCAGCAGCCGATCATCCTGGTCCAGCCCAAGACGCAGTTCACGGTCTTCGGCGCGACGGTCACCAACGTGACCCTGGTCATCATCGCCTCGGCGCTGGTGCTCGCCATCCTGACCGACATTGCGATCAACCGCACAAAGTTCGGACGCGGCATCCGGGCGGTCGCGCAGGACTCGACGACCGCGACCCTGATGGGCGTCTCCCGGGAGCGGATCATCATGACGACGTTCCTCATCGGTGGCCTGCTCGCCGGTGCGGCGGCGCTGCTCTACACGCTCAAGGTTCCGCAGGGCATCATCTACTCGGGCGGATTCCTGCTCGGCATCAAGGCGTTCTCCGCCGCGGTACTCGGCGGCATCGGAAACCTCCGCGGCGCCCTGCTCGGCGGTCTACTGCTCGGTGTGATGGAGAACTACGGCCAGGCCGTCTTCGGCACGCAGTGGCGTGACGTCGTGGCATTTGTCCTGCTGGTCCTGGTCCTGCTGATCCGGCCGACCGGCATACTGGGTGAGAGCCTCGGGAAGGCGCGCGCATGAGTGCCCAGGCAACGAAGCGATTGCTGGCCCCTGGCGACGGTCTGCGGGCGTGGTGGTCGGGGCTTGGTCGTCCGCAGAAGTGGATCTTCGGCGTCGTCGGATTCGGTCTGCTGGCATTGTTGCCGCTGTACACCCCAGGTTTCGTCAACACCCCGGGGATCAGCTTCGGCGGCACCATGGCGGCGTTCGTGATGATCGCGATCATCGCCATCGGCCTCAACGTGGTGGTCGGTCAGGCCGGCCTCCTCGACCTCGGCTACGTCGGCTTCTACGCGGTCGGCGCCTATACGGTGGCGCTGCTGACCAGCCCGGACAGCCCATGGAACAAGGTCGGTCCGACCGGCTTCTTCAGCAAGGACTGGGCGTGGCTGGCGTGCGTGCCGCTCGCCATGGCGGTGACGGCGCTGGCGGGGTTGATCCTCGGCACGCCGACGCTGCGCCTGCGCGGGGACTATCTGGCGATCGTGACGTTGGGATTCGGCGAGATCATCCGTTTGCTCGCCGACAACCTCAACGACATCACTAACGGGTCGCGCGGCCTCAATGAGATCGCCTATCCGAGACTCGGCGAGAGCGAACGGCTCCCCAACGGTGTCTTCTCGAGCGGAAACTCCTCGGGGGTCGCGAATTACGGCACCTGGTGGTTCTGGCTCGGCCTGCTGCTGATGATCGGCATCCTGCTGCTGGTCGGCAACCTGGAACGCAGCCGGGTCGGTCGCGCGTGGGTGGCCATCCGGGAGGACGAGGACGCCGCCGAGGTGATGGGCGTCAACACGTTCCGGTTCAAGCTGTGGGCCTTCGTCATCGGCGCGGGCATCGGCGGCCTCTCCGGTGCGCTGTACGCCGGTCAGGTGCAGTACGTGGCGCCGACCAACTTCAACATCATCAACTCCATGCTGTTCCTCGTCGCCGTCGTCCTCGGCGGGCAGGGCAACAAGCTCGGTGTCATCTTCGGCGCATTCATCATCGTCTACCTGCCGAACCGGTTGCTCGGCGTGCATCTCTTCGGCGTCAATCTCGGTGACCTGAAGTACCTCTTCTTCGGGCTCGCGCTGGTGGTGTTGATGATCTTCCGGCCGCAGGGCCTGTTCCCGGTGCGACAGCAACTCCTCGCGTACGCCTCGTCGGCGCGCAAGCTGTTGAGCAGGGCCGACGATTCGAAGGCGGCGGCATGACGTCCAGCGAGCCCGTGATCGACGAGAAGATGGCGGCACTTCACCGCGAGGTGAAGGCGGCCGAGGGCGAGACACTGCTGCAGACCACGGATCTGACCGTCACGTTCGGCGGTCTTACGGCACTCGACGCGGTGACCTTCGACATCAGGCGTGGCGAGATCCTCGGCCTCATCGGCCCCAACGGCGCGGGCAAGACGACGTGCTTCAACGCAATCACCGGGGTGTACCGGCCGACCTCCGGCACGGTGACCTTCGATGGCGCGCCGTTGGGAAAGATCAAGCGGCATCAGATCACTCGGCGCGGCATCGCAAGGACCTTCCAGAACATCCGGCTGTGGGGCGAGATGACGGCGCTGGAGAACGTCGTCGTGGGCACCGACGCCCGGCACCAGACCTCCGTTCCGGGCGCCCTGGTCCGGACGCCACGGCACCGCCGCGAGGAGAGGTCGGCGATCGAGAAGGCCGCTGCCCTGCTGCAGTTCGTCGGCATCTCCGAACGCGCCGAGGAGAAGGCCAAGAACCTGCCCTACGGCGATCAGCGTCGGCTGGAGATCGCGCGGGCACTCGCGACCGAACCCAAACTGCTGTGTCTGGACGAGCCGGCCGCCGGCTTCAATCCGAGTGAGAAGTCGGCGCTCATCGAGCTGATCCAGGCGATTCGCGACGACGGCTACACCGTGCTGCTCATCGAGCACGACATGCGGCTGGTCATGGGTGTCACCGACCGCATCGTGGTGCTCGAGTTCGGACGCAAGATCGCCGACGGTCTGCCTGCCGAGATCCGCGACGACCCGAAGGTCATCGCCGCCTACCTGGGGGTGCCCGATGACGAACTCGACTGAGCCGGCCGCCGCGACCGACGGTGATCCTCGGCCCGTGCTGCTGGAGGTGCGCGACGTCGTCGTGCACTACGGGCGGATCCAGGCCCTGCACGGCGTTTCGTTGATCGTGCACGAGGGGGAGCTGGTCACGCTGCTGGGCTCCAACGGGGCGGGCAAGACGACGATGATGCGAGCCATCTCCGGTCTGCGGCCCCTGTCGTCCGGTTCGGTGTGGTTCGACGGCCGCGACGTGTCGAAGGTGAAGGCGCACCGCAGGGTGACCGACGGGCTCATCCAGGCGCCGGAGGGCCGCGGCGTCTTCCCTGGCATGACGGTCACCGAGAACCTCGAAATGGGTTGCTACGGGCGCAAGTTCCCCAGCCGGACCGAGCACCGCGAGCGCCTGGACTGGATCATGGAGACGTTCCCACGGCTTGCCGAGCGTCGCAGTCAGGTCGGCGGCACCCTCTCGGGCGGCGAACAGCAGATGCTGGCCATCGGCCGCGCACTGATGGCGCGCCCCAAGGTGCTCCTGCTCGACGAGCCGTCCATGGGCCTGGCGCCGATGGTGATCTCGCAGATCTTCAAGATCATCTCCGAGATCAACAAGCAGGGCACCACGGTGCTGCTGGTCGAGCAGAACGCCCAGCAGGCACTCAGTCGCTCCGACCGTGCCTACATCCTGGAGACGGGCGCCGTCACCAGGACGGGGCCGGCGCGGGAGTTGCTGTCCGACGACAGCATTCGCGCCGCGTACCTCGGCGTCGCCTAGCCGATCAGCGGGCGACGATCACCGACGAGCCGTGGCCGAAGAGTCCCTGGTTGGCGGTGATGCCGACCGTCGCACCCTCGACCTGCCGGCCCACGGCATGCCCCTTGAGCTGCCAGGTGAGTTCACAGACCTGTGCGATCGCCTGAGCGGGAATCGCCTCACCGAAACACGCCAGGCCGCCGGACGGGTTGACCGGAATGCGGCCCCCGATGGTGGTGGCCCCGCTGCGGACCAGTTCCTCGGCCTCGCCCCTGGCGCAGAGCCCGAGGTGTTCGTACCAGTCCAACTCGAGTGCCGTGGACAGGTCGTAGACCTCGGCCAGGCTGACGTCTTCTGGCCCGATGCCTGCCTCGGCGTAGGCGGCATCGAGGATCTGATCCTTGAACACCCGCTCCGGGGCGGCCACCACGGCGGTGGAATCCGTGGCGATGTCCGGTAATTCGGGCAGGTGCTGCGGGTATCGGGGGGTGACCGTGCTGACCGCGCGCACCGAGGGCACCCCGTCGACGGTCCCGAGGTGCTTCTCGGCGAACGACTTGCTCGCCACGATCAGTGCCGCCGCGCCGTCGGACGTCGCGCAGATGTCGAGCTGCCGCAACGGGTCTGAGACCACCGGGCTGGCCAGCACGTCCTCGACCGCGACCTCCTTGCGGTAACGGGCATTCGGATTCTGCAGCCCGTGGCGCGAGTTCTTGACCTTCACCTGGGCGAAGTCTTCGGACGTCGCGCCGTAGAGGTCCATCCGGCGCCGGGCCAGAAGGGCGAAGTACACCGGGTTCATGGCGCCGATCAGGTGGAAGCGCTGCCAATCGGGATCGTTCTTGCGCTCCCCGCCGACCGGTGCGAACGCGCCCTTCGGCGTGGTGTCGGCGCCGATGACGAGGGCGACGTCGCAGAAGCCGGCCAGGATCTGGGCACGGGCGCTCTGCAGGGCCTGCGAGCCGGAGGCACAGGCCGCGTAGCTCGAGCTGACCGGTACGCCGTTCCACCCCAGCTTCTGGGCGAACGTCGAGCCGGCGATGAAGCCCGGGTAACCGTTGCGGATCGTGTCGGCACCCGCGACCAGCTGGATCTGACGCCAGTCGAGGCCTGCCTCGGCCAACGCGGCACGCGCGGCGACGACGCCGTACTCGGTGAAGTCACGGCCCCACTTGCCCCAGGGATGCATGCCTGCGCCCAGGATGTAGAGGGGCTCCGGTGACCCGGACGCACCGGCGGTCACGCGATCCTCCACGCGTAGACGTTCCGCACGAATCCGTCGTCGTCCGTGTAGAGCGGCATCGTCGTCAACTCCATCTCCATGCCGACCTTCAGGTCGGCGGCCAGGGTGCCGTCGGCGACCTTGCCCAGGATGATCAGTCCCTCGTCGGCGAGTTCGACGGCCGCGATGGCGAAGGGCTCGAAGGGCTCCGTGGCCGGATACGGGGCGGGCGGGGGATAGCGGTTCTCGGTGTAGCTCCACACCGTCCCGCGGCGCGAGAGCGGAACCTGCTCGAGACGTTCGCCATCGCAGGCCGGATTGGGACAGTTGTCTGCCCGGGGCGGAAACACGTAGGTGCCGCACTGCGTGCACCGTCCGGCGATCAGGTGGACTGCTCCCGAATCGTCGGTGGCGAACCACCCGTCGATGGCCGGTAGTCGAGCTCGGGCGTCGGTAGGTCCTGGCACCAGGCCAGCGTAAACGACGACGGCCACGAAATTGAAACGTGTTGCAGTTCTGCCCCGCGGCGACGTAGTCGATTCGGGACCGGCAGCTCGGCCGCGAGGGTACCGTCCGCCCCAGACATCGTGGTCGGAGATCTAAGGGGTCGGGGCATCATGGGGTTCTTCAACAAGGCCAAGGAAGCCGCGCAGCAGGCGTTCACTCAGCAGCCGCCGGACGACGGACAGGTCCACGTCCGGGGCGCCGGCCCCATCGATCCGGCCGTCCTCGGCGGGCCGTCGACCCGTTCGGTGGCCGAGGACGATCCCATCTGGCAGCCGATCAACGGCATCTCGCTGCAGGACTACGGCCAGCTCGCGCGGGACGCGCAGGCCCGCGGCGTGACCGACGAGGCAGGCATGATCGCACTCGGTCGGGAGCGCGGCTGGGACCCGGGCGACACCAAGGCGGCGCTCGACGGCTGGATCGTCCGGATGGGCCAGTCGATGGCCGTCGGACAGCAGTTCCGGAAATACCTCGGCTACTGACACGACGTCGCGTCGGTGTCGGCGCGGGTGAATAGAGTGAGGGCGTGAGCCCAGCCAAGACCGACACCAAGCCCACATTGATGCTTCTGGACGGCAATTCGCTGGCATTCCGCGCCTTCTATGCGCTACCCGCGGAAAACTTCAAGACCCAGGGCGGTCTGACGACCAACGCGGTGTACGGCTTCACGGCGATGCTGATCAACCTCTTGCGTGATGAGCAGCCCACGCACATCGCCGCAGCCTTCGACGTGTCGCGGCAGACGTTCCGGTCGGAGAAGTACCCGGAGTACAAGGCGGGCCGGTCCGCCACGCCCGACGAATTCCGCGGCCAGATCGACATCACCAAGGAGGTCCTCGTCGCGCTCGGCATCACCGCGCTGGCCGAGCAGGGCTTCGAGGCCGACGACATCATCGCGACGCTGGCGACCCAGGCCGAGCACGAGGGCTACCGGGTTCTGGTCGTCACCGGCGACCGTGACGCGCTTCAGCTGGTGAGCGATGACGTCACCGTGCTCTACCCGCGCAAGGGCGTCTCCGAACTGACGCGCTTCACCCCCGACGCCGTCGTCGAGAAGTACGGGCTCACCCCCACCCAATACCCCGACTTCGCCGCCTTGCGCGGTGACCCCAGCGACAACCTGCCCGGCATCCCCGGCGTCGGCGAGAAGACGGCGGCGAAGTGGATCGTCGAGTACGGCTCACTGCAGTCCCTGGTGGACAACGTCGAGGCGGTCCGCGGCAAGGTCGGCGATGCGTTGCGCGCCAACCTCTCTCACGTCGTGTTGAACCGCGATCTCACCGAACTCGTCAGGGACGTGCCGCTGGCTCAGACGCCGGACACGCTGCGGATGATGCCCTGGGACCGCGACCATATCCACCGATTGTTCGACGATCTGGAGTTCAGGGTGCTCCGCGACCGGTTGTTCGAGACGCTGGCGTCGGCCGATCCGGAGGTGGAGCAGGGCTTCGACGTCCGTGGTGCGGCCCTCGGGCGCGGTGAACTGCCGGCCTGGCTCGCCGCGCACGACGGCGGCGGCCGCTTCGGTCTCGCCGTGGTCGGCACCCACCTCGCGTTCGACTCCGACGCCACCGCGATCGCCATCGTCTCGGCCGACGGCGAGGGCTGCTACCTCGACACGTCGTCCCTGGCCCCCGAGGACGAGGCGGCGCTGGCGTCCTGGCTGGCCGATCCGGCGAGCCCCAAGGCTCTGCACGAGGCAAAGCTCGCGATGCACGACCTCGAGGGTCGGGGGTGGGCCTTGGCGGGTGTCACCTCCGACACCGCCTTGGCCGCGTACCTGGTGCGGCCAGGTCAGCGCAGCTTCGCGCTCGACGACCTCGCGGTGCGGTACCTGAAGCGCGAGCTGAGGGCGGAGAACCCTGAGCAACAACAGCTTTCACTCTTGGACGACGAAGACGGCGTCGACGACCAGGCGGTGCAGACGCTGTTGCTCCGAGCGTCCGCCGTCGCCGATCTCGCCGACGCGCTCGACGAGGAATTGGCGAGGATCGACTCGTCGGACCTCCTGAGCCAGATGGAACTGCCGGTGCAGCGGGTGCTCGCGAAGGTGGAGGCGGCCGGCATCGGCGTCGACCTCGCGCTGCTCGGCCGGCTGCAGAGCCAGTTCGCCGACCTCATCCGCGATGCGGCCGAGGCGGCGTACGCCGTGATCGGCAAGCAGATCAACCTCGGCTCACCCAAGCAGCTCCAGGTCGTGCTCTTCGACGAACTCGAGATGCCGAAGACCAAGCGCACGAAGACGGGTTACACCACCGACGCCGACGCGCTGCAGGGCCTCTTCGACAAGACCGGGCACCCCTTCCTGCAGCATCTGCTCGCCCACCGCGACGCCACCAGGCTGAAGGTCACGGTCGACGGTCTGCTCAACGCGGTGGGCTCGGACGACCGGATCCACACCACGTTCAACCAGACGATCGCGGCGACGGGCCGGCTGTCGTCGACCGAACCGAACCTCCAGAACATCCCGATCCGCACCGAAGCGGGCCGCCAGATCCGCGACGGATTCGTCGTCGGCGACGGGTACGCCGAGCTGATGACGGCGGACTACAGCCAGATCGAGATGCGGATCATGGCCCACCTGTCGAAGGACGAGGGCCTCATCGAAGCCTTCAACACCGGCGAGGACCTCCACTCGTTCGTCGCCTCGAGGGCGTTCGGCGTGCCGATCGACGAGGTCACCGCCGAGCTGCGCCGCCGCGTCAAGGCGATGTCCTACGGATTGGCCTACGGGTTGAGCGCCTACGGCCTCGCCGCGCAGCTGAAGATCTCCACGGAGGAGGCCAAGGTGCAGATGGACGCCTACTTCTCCCGGTTCGGCGGTGTTCGCGACTACCTGCAGTCCGTCGTCGACCAGGCGCGCAAGGACGGTTACACGTCGACCGTGCTGGGCCGCAGGCGCTACCTGCCCGAGCTGGACAGCAGCAATCGCAACGTCAGGGAGGCCGCCGAGCGGGCGGCCCTGAACGCCCCGATCCAGGGCAGTGCCGCCGACATCATCAAGGTGGCGATGATCAACACCGACAGTGCGATCCGCGAGGCGGGCCTCACGTCCCGGATGCTGCTGCAGGTCCACGACGAGTTGCTGTTCGAGGTGGCCGACGGCGAGCGCGAGACACTCGACGCGTTGGTACGCCAGGAGATGGGCGGCGCCTACCCGCTCGACGTGCCGCTCGAGGTGTCGGTCGGGTACGGCCGCAGTTGGGACGCGGCGGCGCACTAGGTGCCGGGCGCCCGGTACGCCGCGATCGACTGCAGCACCGGAGCCGCCGCCCGCGCCGCGTACACGCCGTACGTCTCCTCGGTCAGCAGGGCGTACACCCGTGGATCGCCGAAGCCCCTGTCGATGCGGTCGCGCACGAAGGCCAGCTCGACGATCTGTGCCGCGAAGTGCTTCACGCCCTTGCCCGCGGGCTCCCCGGCGAACCGGGTCACCTCTGCGATGGCCATCCGTCGGTTGCGGATCGACCCCAGCCAGGTGGCCTCGTTCGGGCTCACCAGTCCGGCGGCCACCATCCCCGGCAGCTTGCCGGCGACGATCCGCTGCTCCCGGCGGCGGGAGGTGACGGCCAGCACGATCGCGAGCGCGAAGACCGGGGCCATCCAGAAGAGGTAGACCAGGAAGTACGTCTCGATGCCGAAGAACGACGAGCCGTTCCACAACGCATGCATGACGACGGCGCCCAGGTAGCCGAGCAGGATGCAGCCCGCCTTGGCGAAGAGGCCGCGGCGCTGCAGGGCGAAGTACACGCCGATGGCCGTGACGGTGGTGAACAGCGGGTGCGCGAAGGGGCCCATGACGAGTCGCAGGCCGGCGGTCATCAGCGACCCGCCGAGCGACTCGCCGCCGCCGATGTAGCCGATGTTCTCCAGCCAGGCGAACCCCGCTGCGGTGATCCCGGCGTAGACCAGGCAGTCGGTGAGCGAGTTGAGCTCGTTGCGGCGACGCCCGGTCATCATGACCAGCAGGAAGACGCCCTTGGCTGCCTCTTCGACGATCGGCGCGACGATCGCGAGGGTGACGAACTCGTCGGTCGCCGCCGCACCGGTGGCCAGCAGCGTGCCGAAGACGATCTCGAGGATCACCGACACCACGACCGCGACCGATGCGCCCCATCCGAACGCGAGCACGAGCAGCCGCGGCGGCTCCGGTTCCCATCGGTCCAGCCACAGGTAGGCGAGCAGGACGATGACCACCGCCACGGTGGCCAGCACGAATCCGATCGACGTACCGACGGGATTGACGGCGGTCAGCAGGATCACCGACGCGCCGGCGACGACGCCCATCGCGATGATCACCCCGAGCGGTGCGCCGACCCTGCGGATCTTGCGGGGGAGGGGGCCGACCGCACGTGTCGACGGCGGCACGGACCGGTTTGACACGAAGGGAGCGTAGCGGTTGGGTTGATCCCAGGTTTGTCCAGCGTGTACCTGGTCGAGTACGCTCTTTGCGTACTCGTGTGTGCGCATGACCGCGTGTAACACCAGTACACATCACTATCACCCGTCCCTACGATAAAACCTGTCCGGAGCCACCCACCACATGCCAAGTCCGTCCGTCACCTCGCCGCAAGTAGCCGTCAACGACATCGGCTCTGCTGAGGACTTCCTCGCCGCCATCGACAAGACCATCAAATACTTCAACGATGGCGACATCGTCGAAGGCACCATCGTCAAGGTTGACCGGGACGAAGTCTTGCTCGACATCGGTTACAAGACCGAAGGCGTCATCCCTTCCCGCGAACTCTCGATCAAGCACGACGTCGACCCCTCCGAGGTTGTGTCCGTCGGTGACGAAGTCGAGGCGCTCGTCCTCACCAAGGAGGACAAGGAAGGTCGCCTCATCCTGTCCAAGAAGCGCGCGCAGTACGAGCGCGCTTGGGGCACCATCGAAGAGCTCAAGGAGAAGGACGAGGCCGTCAAGGGCACCGTCATCGAGGTCGTCAAGGGCGGCCTGATCCTCGACATCGGCCTGCGCGGCTTCCTGCCCGCATCGCTGGTGGAGATGCGTCGCGTCCGCGATCTGCAGCCGTACATCGGCAAGGAGATCGAGGCCAAGATCATCGAGCTCGACAAGAACCGCAACAACGTGGTGCTGAGCCGCCGCGCCTGGCTGGAGCAGACGCAGTCCGAGGTGCGCAGCGAGTTCCTCAACCAGTTGCAGAAGGGCGCCGTCCGCAAGGGTGTCGTGTCGTCGATCGTCAACTTCGGCGCGTTCGTGGACCTGGGCGGCGTCGACGGTCTGGTGCACGTCTCCGAGCTGTCGTGGAAGCACATCGACCACCCGTCCGAGGTCGTCACGGTGGGCGACGAGGTGACCGTCGAGGTGCTCGACGTCGACATGGATCGCGAGCGGGTCTCCTTGTCGCTCAAGGCAACCCAGGAAGATCCGTGGCGCCACTTCGCCCGCACCCACGCGATCGGCCAGATCGTGCCCGGCAAGGTCACCAAGCTGGTGCCGTTCGGCGCGTTCGTCCGCGTCGAGGAGGGCATCGAGGGTCTGGTGCACATCTCCGAGCTGTCCGAACGGCACGTGGAAGTGCCGGACCAGGTGGTTCAGGTCGGCGACGACGCGATGGTCAAGGTCATCGACATCGACCTCGATCGCCGTCGGATCTCCTTGTCGCTCAAGCAGGCCAACGAGGACTACGCCGAGGAGTTCGACCCGTCGAAGTACGGCATGGCCGACAGTTACGACGAGGCGGGCAACTACATCTTCCCCGAGGGCTTCGACTCCGAGACCAACGAATGGCTCGAGGGGTTCGAGAAGCAGCGTGACGAGTGGGAGGCCCGGTACGCCGAGGCCGAGCGCCGCCACAAGATGCACACCACCCAGATGGAGAAGTTCGCCGCGGCCGACGCGGAGGCAGCCAGCAGGCCCGCCACCGCCAACGGTTCGTCGTCATCGTCGTCGTCCAGCGCGGGCGAGTCCAGCGGCGGAACGCTGGCCAGCGACGCCCAGCTGGCCGCACTGCGGGAGAAGCTCGCGGGCAACGCCTGACACGCATCCTCGTTCGACGGAACTCCCCGGCTCATCCGAGTCGGGGAGTTCTGTTTTGGCACTCCCTTTCTTGGCACACTGTTGCGGTGCTGCGCATTGGGTTGACCGGAGGTATGGGGGCAGGCAAGTCGACGGTGTCCGCCGCGTTTTCGGAATGCGGTGGGGTGGTCGTCGACGGCGACGTCATCGCGCGCGAAGTCGTCGAGCCGGGGACCGAGGGGCTGGCCAAGCTCGTCGAGGCGTTCGGGGAGGAGATCCTGCGACCCGACGGCGCGCTCGACCGTCCCGCCCTGGCGGCCATCGCGTTCCCCGACGACGAGAAGCGCACGACGCTGAACGGAATCGTGCATCCCCTGGTGGCCAAGCGCCGCGCCGAGTTGATCGACGCGGCGCCCGCGGACGCGGTGATCGTCGAGGACATCCCGCTACTGGTCGAATCGCAGCTGGCGCCGATGTTCCCGCTGGTCGTGGTGGTGCACGCCGAGGTCGAAACCCGCGTCGCGCGCCTGATCGAACACCGGGGCTTCAGCGAAGCGGACGCCAGAGCCCGGATCGCCGCACAGGCCAGCGAGGAGCAGCGCCGCGCCGTCGCCGACGTCTGGCTCGACAATTCGGGCAGTGCCGACGAGCTTGCCGAGGTCGCCCGACGACTGTGGCGCGACCGCATCGTGCCGTTCGCGCACAACGTCGCCGCCGGAGCGCCGGCGCAGGCGGCGCCGCGGGTGGTGCCGCCCGATCCGACATGGCCCGACCAGGCGCGTCGGATCATCGACCGGGTGACGACGGCCTGCGGCCATCGGGCCCTGCGCGTCGATCACGTCGGCCCGACGGCCGTGGCGGGGCTGGACGCCGAGGACGCTCAGGACGTCGAGGACGTCATCGACGTTCAGGTCACGGTGCCGTCGCTCGGGGTGGCGAACGATCTCGCCGACGCTCTGCTGACCGCCGGCTATCCCGTGGTCGTCGACGTCACCGGCGACGTGCCGAGGTCCGACGCCCGCAGCACCGTCGCCGAGTTCGACCATTCCACTGATTCGTCGTTGTGGCGCAAGCGACTTCATGCCTCGGCAGACCCCGGGCGGCCCACCAACGTGCACGTCCGGGTCGACGGCTGGCCGAATCAGCAATTCGCGCTGCTCTTCGTCGACTGGCTCGGGGCGGAGGCCGACGCCCGCGCGGAACCCCGGTTCGTCGACACCTACCGCGGGGCGTGGCAGTGGGCCGATGACACGGGGTGGCGGCCCTGATCGACGATCAGGCGGCGGGAACGGGCTCCACCGCGGGAGCCGGCGAGTCATCGATGGGCGCGGTGTTGCCGACCGGGAAGTTCGTCACCGATCCACAACTGAGGACACCGTAACCCGGGTCGTCGTGTTGAGGGGTCAGCCGTGGCGCGACGAACTGATCCGCTTCCGCGATGATCTGGTCGTTCACCAGGATCTCGCAGTGCAGGCTGGCCGAGTAGGGCCATTGAATGGACACCTGCATGCCCGCCTTCTGGGTGTGCGAGACCACGCCCGTCGCCTCGAACGTACGGCCCGGCACCATGGTGGGGTTCGCGGTGTTCACCTGGTCGTCACCGATCGCATAGCTGATCGTCGCGCCGCGCGACACGCCGTCGACCCTGGCGCGGTAGACCACGTTGTACGGGCCGGGACCGAGGTCCGGCGTCGCGTCGGCGGATCCCTGGTGGGGATCCGATCCCGGGACCACGCCCGGGTCGGCCTGCGCGCTCGCCGGTACGAATGCCGAGCCCCACAGCACGAGGGAGGAGGCGACGCCCGTCAGCAGCAGACGCTTAGTCAAGCTCATGAACGCAGACATTACGCTGCCCGCCAGGTGAGGGCCATTTCGTGGTCCGCCAGCCACCGCCCGAGGTGGTATCCGTGCCGGGCGAGACCGTCGATCGCGGCAGCGGCCGTGCGTACCGCTGCCTCGCCGACGTGCGGCGTGATCAGGCCGAGGCCGACCGCTGCGAGCAGTTCGTCGACGTCGAGCAGCGTCACGCCGGAACCGGTCCGCAGGACGAGGTCGAGGTAGTGGTCCTCGGTGGTCCATGTGTCGCCCGCCACGGTGATGGAGCCGACGTCGAGGTAGTAGTCCTGGTCGCGTTCGTGGCCTGCGTTGAAGTGGAAGACCGAGGCCCGCAGGTTCAGCGACGGCAGCAGCCACGACTCGAGATAGTGGAACTGCGCGCGCCCGGGGGTCGGCCTCGCCATGTACAGGCCCCAGGGGTGCACCTCGTACACGTCGACCCGCCGCACGATGCCCTTCGGATCGGTGTTCGTGCGGGCCGTGACGTCGAACGTCTCGCGTTTGGGCGGGTGGATGGCACCGAGCCTAGGGCAGGAACAGACGCTTGTCGGTGGTTGGTTCTAACCTGGTGACATGGCTTTTGCTACCGAATACCCCGTGGTCGCGCACTCGGAGTACCGCGCGGTCAGCGACGTCGTCCGGACGGGTGGCGAGTTCAAGGTCGTCAGCGAGTACTCGCCGGCCGGTGACCAGCCCGCGGCCATCGAAGAGCTCGAGCGCCGCATCAGTGCCGGCGAGCGGGACGTCGTGCTGCTCGGCGCCACCGGTACCGGCAAATCCGCCACCACCGCCTGGCTGATCGAGCGGCTGCAACGGCCGACGCTGGTGATGGCGCCGAACAAGACGCTTGCCGCGCAGCTGGCCAACGAGCTGCGGGAGATGCTGCCCAACAACGCGGTCGAGTACTTCGTCTCGTACTACGACTACTACCAACCCGAGGCGTACATCGCGCAGACCGACACCTACATCGAGAAGGACAGCTCGATCAACGACGACGTGGAGCGGCTCAGGCACTCTGCGACGTCGAATCTGCTGTCGCGGCGGGACGTGGTCGTGGTCGCATCGGTGTCGTGCATCTACGGTCTCGGCACCCCGCAGTCGTACATGGACCGGTCGGTGCAGTTGACCGTCGGTGACGAGGTGCCCCGCGACGGCCTGCTGCGGTTGCTGGTCGACGTGCAGTACGACCGCAACGACATGTCCTTCACCCGCGGCACGTTCCGGGTCCGCGGTGACACGGTCGAGATCATCCCCAGCTATGAGGAACTGGCGGTGCGCATCGAGTTCTTCGGTGACGAGATCGAGGCGCTGTACTACATGCATCCCCTCACCGGCGACGTGGTGCGCAAGGTCGACTCCCTGCGCGTGTTCCCGGCCACCCACTACGTGGCGGGGCCCGAACGGATGGCGCAGGCCATCTCCAGCATCGAGAGGGAGCTCGAGGAGCGGCTGGCCGAGCTCGAGGGGCAGGGCAAGCTCCTCGAGGCCCAGCGTCTCCGGATGCGCACGAACTACGACGTCGAGATGATGCGCCAGGTCGGCTTCTGCTCGGGCATCGAGAACTACTCCCGTCACATCGACGGCCGTGGCCCCGGTACCGCGCCCGCGACGCTGCTCGACTATTTCCCGGAAGACTTCCTGATGGTCATCGACGAGTCGCACGTCACCGTGCCGCAGATCGGCGGCATGTACGAGGGCGACATGTCGCGCAAGCGCAACCTGGTGGACTTCGGCTTCCGGTTGCCGTCCGCGGTCGACAACCGGCCCTTGACGTGGGAGGAGTTCGCGGATCGCGTCGGGCAGACGGTGTACCTGTCGGCCACGCCGGGGCCCTACGAGCTGAGCCAGTCCGCCGGCGAGTTCGTCGAGCAGGTCATCCGCCCGACCGGGTTGGTGGACCCGCACGTCGTGGTCAAGCCCACCAAGGGCCAGATCGACGACCTGATCGGCGAGATCCGCAAACGCACCGCACTCGACGAGCGCGTCCTGGTCACCACGCTGACCAAGAAGATGGCCGAGGACCTGACCGACTATCTGCTCGAGCTCGGCATCCGCGTGCGGTACCTGCACTCCGAGGTCGACACCCTGCGTCGGGTCGAACTGCTCAGGCAGCTCAGACTGGGGGAGTACGACGTCCTGGTCGGCATCAACCTGCTGCGCGAGGGTCTCGACCTGCCGGAGGTATCGTTGGTGTCGATCCTCGACGCGGACAAGGAAGGCTTCCTCCGGTCCGCCCGCAGCCTCATCCAGACCATCGGTCGCGCGGCGCGCAACGTGTCCGGCGAGGTGCACATGTACGCCGACAAGATCACCGATTCGATGCAGCAGGCCATCGACGAGACCGAACGCCGGCGCGCGAAGCAGATTGCGTACAACGAGGCCCACGGGGTCGATCCGCAACCGCTGCGCAAGAAGATCGCCGACATCCTCGATCAGGTCTACCGCGAGGCGGACGATACCGACGCGACCGTCGACGTGGGCGGATCGGGCCGCAACGCCTCCCGCGGGCGGCGCGCTCAGGGGGAACCGGGCCGTGCCGTCAGCGCCGGCATCTTCGAGGGGCGCGACACGGCGAACATGCCGCGTGCCGAGCTGGCCGACCTCATCAAGGACCTCACCGCGCAGATGATGGCTGCCGCGAGGGACCTGCAGTTCGAGCTGGCGGGCCGCATCCGGGACGAGATCGCCGACCTGAAGAAGGAACTGCGCGGCATGGATGCCGCCGGGCTCAAATGACCGGGTCGCGGGGAAGGCTTGATCTCAACCGTGGTTGAGCTCCTAACGTTGTCCCGATGACGCAGACCGCAGGCGGGAGAACGGGCGGCTGGGCCGAACTCCTCGGGCCCCGCCACGTCGGGGCCTCCACCGTCCTGGCTGGCGGCGTGGCGCTCTACGCCACCAACGAGTTCCTCACCATCAGCCTGTTGCCGACCACGGTCGCCGACATCGGCGGCGAGCGGCTCTACGCGTGGGTCACCACGGTCTATCTGGTCGCGTCGGTGGTCGCGGCCACGACCGTCGGTTCGGTGCTGACCAAGCTCGGTCCACGGGGGGCGTATTTGTCCGGCCTCGGCGTGTTCGGGACCGGCAGCGTCTTGTGCGCGGTGGCGCCGACCATGGAGTTCCTCCTGTTGGGACGCGTGGTGCAGGGCGCAGCGGGTGGAATGTTGGCCGGTCTGGGCTATGCGGTCATCAACGCGGCGCTGCCGCAGTCGTTGTGGACGAAGGCATCGGCGCTGGTATCGGCGATGTGGGGCGTCGGCACTCTGGTCGGGCCGGCTGCCGGCGGGCTGTTCGCCCAATACGGTTCCTGGCGTTGGGCTTTCGGCGTACTGGCAGTTCTGACGGCCGCCATGGCGGCGCTGGTGCCCTGGGCGTTGCCCGGTCGGCCGGCGGACGAAACCCGGTCGCTTCCCGACCGCATCCCGGTCTGGTCGCTGATGCTGCTCGGTGCCGCGGCCCTGACGATCAGCGTGGCGGGCATTGCGCGCGACGTCCGTCTCACCGCGGCGCTGTTCGGTGGGGGAGTCGTGCTGGTGGCGGTGTTCCTCGTGGTGGATCGACGAACGTCCGCCTCGGTGCTGCCGCCCATGGCTTTTCGGCCCGGTCCGCTGAAGTGGATCTACGTCACCCTCGGACTGCTGATGGCGGCGACGATGGCGGACATGTACGTACCGCTGTTCGGTCAGCGCCTGGCACACCTGGTGCCGGTCGCGGCGGGCTTCCTCAGCGTCTCGCTTGCCGTCGGCTGGACCATCAGCGAGATCGCCAGTGCGTCGCTGGCCAAGACCCGCACCGTCGTGCGGGTGGTGGCGATGGCGCCCCTGGTGATGGCCGTCGGCTTGGGCCTGGTGGCCGTGACCCAACTCGACGACGCCCCGGGTCTCGTCATCGGAGTCTGGGTGTTGGCGTTGATGGTGACCGGCGCCGGGGTCGGCATGGCCTGGCCCCATCTTTCGGCCTGGGCGATGGGGAGTAGCGATGATCCCGCGGAGGGACGCACCGCCGCCGCCGCCATCAACACCGTGCAATTGATCTGCGGTGCGTTCGGCGCCGGGCTCGCCGGCATCGTGGTCAACCTCACCGACCGGGGCGACGCGACCGCCGCGCGATGGTTGTTCGCGGTGATGGCCGCGCTGGCCGCCGCCGGTGGCGTCGCGTCGTACCGGGCAAGCCGCGCTCAGTCGGGATCGTCGTCGAGCTGACGGATCGAGGTGACGCCGTCGATGCGCGCCAGCAGAGTGGGCGCAGCCAGGATGCCGTTGCCCGTCAACGTGAGCAACACCCCGCCGGTCGGTTCCGACTCCAGTTCTGCGAGCTGCCAGTTGCGCCGGTCGCACGCCTGCAGAAGCGCCGACATGACGCCGCGGCCCTCCTCGTACGTCACCTGCATCCGGATCGAACCGCTGAGCCTGGCGGACAGCCGTCTCGCCAGCGGCATGAAACCCAGGATGATGAGGAAGTGCATCGCCGTCACCGTGCACGCGAGCAGCAGGAGGCCCGATCCGGCCGCCATGCCGATGGCGGCGGACTCCCAGACCGCCGCCGCGGTGGTAAGACCGTGCACCGATCCGCGCCGAAAGATGATGATGCCGGCGCCGAGAAATCCGATGCCCGAGACGATTTGGGCCGCGACACGGGACGGGTCGACGACGACGAGCCCGCCGACCAGGACGTCCTGGAAGCCGTACTTGCTCACCAGCAGGATCAGTGCGGCCGCGGTGCCGACGATGGTCTGCGTGCGCAGCCCGGCGCTCTTGCCCTGGATTTCGCGCTCGAGGCCGATCAGCGCCGTCAGGCCGAACGCCACGAACAGCTCCACGATTTGGCGGGTGCCTTGCCCCGGGCCGCCGAAGAACGGCGGATCGGCCAGCCAGAGATTCATGCGGAACAAGGTAGCGTGCCCCGGCCAAGCGGTCAGCCCAGCGGCGTGAACGCGTCGGCCAGCGCACGGAGGGCGTCGAGCCGCTCCGGACCCTTGGGCAGCCCGAAGTCGGGGACGATCACCTCGTCGACCCCTTCGTCCCGCCAGACCGCGACGGCTTCGGCGATGCGCGCCGGCGTCCCGTACACCGTTGGCATCGGCAACTTCTCGGCGGCGGATCTGGCCTGCGACTCGGCGTCGGCGGAGTCGGTGACGATCATGACGGCCTGCGTCGAGCGCCACACCGTCGCCGGGTCCCGGCCCTCCTTCTCACACGCGGCGTCCAGGATCGACGAGGTCGCGCCGAATTCACCGGGCGTCGACCACTGGTTCCACTGCTGGGCATGGCGGGCGACCAGGCGCAGCATCCGCGGACCGCTGGCGCCGACCAGGATCGGCACCGGTGACTGCAGGGGTTTCGGCTCGCACACGGCGTCGGTCAGCTGGTAGAAGCGTCCGTCCAGCGTGGTGGTGGCGTCGCCGAGCAGTCCGGCGATGACGGCGACGCCCTCGGCGAACCGGTCCACCCGCTCCCTGGGAGGGCCCAACTCCAGGCCGTACTGCTCGTGCTCGTTGAGCTGCCAGCCTGCGCCGAGCCCAAGGGTCAGTCGGCCACCGCTGACGTGATCGAGTGTCGACGCCCAGTTGGCCAGCACCGCGGGATGGCGGTAGGTCATCGACAGCACCAGGTTGGCGAGGCGGACGCGGGAGGTGGCCGATGCCAGGGCGGCCAACACCGCGGTCCCCTCGAGGACGGCCTGCGGGCCGTCGCCGTTGGACATGAAGTGGTCGGCGGCATAGACGCAATGCCAGAAGTCCTCGTCGGCGTACCGGGAGACGTCGAGGACGCCGTCCCAGGGCTGGGCAAGTGAGGGCCATACGGAGAATCGCACCCCGCCAGTCTAGGGACGCCAGCCTTGTCGAGGCGCTACGGCTCGTCCGGTGACACCGTTCCGCCGTCCCACCGGCGGATGCCGGCCACGACGACGTCTCGTAGCTCGAGAGCCCGCGACACGGTCTGGTCGACGATGTCGTCGAGAGTGCGTGGCAGCGCGTAGAACGCCGGAACCGGGGGCATGATGATCGCTCCGTTGTTGGTCGCCCTCGCCATCAGATCGATGTGCCCCGCGTGCAGCGGAATCTCCCGCAACAGCAGGACTACCCTGCGGCGCTCCTTGAGGCACACGTCTGCCGCGCGCACCACCAGCTCGTCGTTGTAGGAGTTGGCGATGCCGCTGAGGGTCTTCACCGAGCAGGGGGCGATCAGCATCCCCGTCGTCACGAACGACCCCGACGACACCGAACTCGACGCCAGGTAGGAGTGTCCCGATGCTCGCGGGGTGCTGCACCATCTGCGCGACTACGTCGAAACCGGCGCCGCCGCAACGGCTTCGAGTAGGACAGACGCCATGCCGCAACAGAGCCCGAGTGAGTTCGTCGACGACATGGAGAAGCGCGTCGACGAACTTCCCTCGTTGATCACGCCTACACGAACGACAACCTGGTCGTCAGCAAGCATCCCGACACGGGGGTGTACGACTGGGGGCCGCGCTCACGACGCAGGGGCTTCCGAAGATCGCCATGGTCTTATCGGTCCGAACCTCGTGGCGTCCCACTTCGATCGCAGCACCGTATTCGAAATCGGCGATCCGCCGCCCGACGTCGTGATCGTGACCGAGGAGGAGTGCACCTCGGACATGGCGGCGCTCATCCGCCAGTCACCGCGGACGTGGAAGGAGATCCTGCAGCACCATCACGGCCAGCCGTACCGCACCGTCTACGGGACGTTCAGCAGTCTGCGCCACCAACTCGGCCGCTGCGATGACGAGCCTTGGTACCGCTATGCCTTCTCCGACACCGACTTTGCCGAGGGAGTGGCGCACCGGCCGCCGTCCAACTTCGACCCGCGCCATCGCGACTGAGGCCTCCGCCGCCGAAAGCGCTTCCTACCGCCCGCGGTTACGATCATCGGAGCGAATCTCCCTCTGTTCGCTCGAGGACGGGTTACTGTCTCGGATGGCTGTGCAATCGACACTGGAAGGGCACCAATGAGCGCCTATCAGACCGTTTTGGTCGGCACTGACGGATCGGATTCCTCGCTACGCGCGGTGGACCGGGCCGCCCAGATCGCCGCCGGAGCGAGCGCAAAGCTGGTCGTGGCGACGGCGTACTTCCCGCAGAGCGAAGACGCCAGGGCCGCCGACGTTCTGAAGGACGAAGGCTACAAGATGTCGGGCAACGCCCCCATCTACGCGATCCTGCGTGAGGCGAGGGAACGCGCCCACGCCGCGGGCGCGAAGGACGTCGAGGAGAAGGCCATCATCGGCGCCCCGGTGGACGCTCTGGTCGACTGCGCAGAAGAGCTGGCGGCCGACCTGCTGGTCGTCGGCAACGTGGGCCTGAGCACGATCGCCGGTCGACTGCTCGGATCGGTGCCCGCCAACGTCGCGCGCCGGTCCAAGTCCGACGTGCTGATCGTGCACACGTCCTGAGCTGGCACCCGGTCCGGGGTCACCACCCCAGCGAACCGGGAATCCCCTTGAAGGGCCCCTTGACCCAGCTGGTGATCCACCCTCCGTAGAAGCCACCGGGTTGTGGCTCGACCTGCTCGCCGTTGACCGTGCAGCGGTCGACAGCTGCGGCCATCACGGCGATTGCGCCCGCGATCGGCCCGAAGCCGCGCGTCGGGTTGAGGTAGGTCCATCCGGCGCGCTCGGCGGTCCGCGAGGGTGAGACCAAGTCGTAGTAGCCGGCGGCGCCCTTCCACTCGCACCACGACGAGCCCGCCGCTTCGCGCAGGACACCCGGACCGAATGCGGCCGGCGGCAGGTAGTACGTCGGCGGGTGACTTGTCTCCAGCACGCGCCATCCGCGCTCGGTCGACGCGATGACCTCTCCGCCCAGCTCGACGGTGATCGAGCCGGCGAACCTCTCGAGCCGCGGAGGGCGGGGGTAGTCCCACACCGACTCCTGTCCGGGACCCGTCGGGTCCGGCGTTGGCCAGGGAGTCATGGCGTCGCGCCGAGGTGCGTCGGGTGTGCGGTGGCGGCGTCGGGTGTGCGGCCATGGCGGGATATTGGTCGAGATCCCGCCGTCAGCGCACGAGCAGATTCACCAGCCGCGCTCACGCCACTCCTCGAGGTGAGGACGCTCCAAGCCGAGCGTGGTGTCGTCGCCGTGGCCCGGGTAGACGACCGTCGAGTCGGGGTAGACGTCGAAGACGCGGCGCGTCACGTCGCCGAAGAGGCGCTCGAAGTCGCCGTCCTTGGCTGCCTTGCCGACACCGCCGGGGAAAAGGCAGTCTCCGGTGAACAGCGCAACGGCGTCGCCGGCGGCGGGGCCGCCGAGGGCGAGGGCGACCGAGCCCTCGGTGTGACCCTGCAGGTGGATCACGTCGAAGGTGAGGGCGCCGACCTCGATGGTGTCGCCGTGGGCCAGGATCCGGTCGGGTTCGACGGGCAACGGCTCGGCGTCGAGCCGATGCGCGGCCGTCGGTGCACCGGTGGCCTTGGCCACCTCCTCCAGCGCGTACCAGTGGTCGTGGTGCTGGTGGGTGGTGACGATCAGCGACAGGGCGGGGGCGTGGTGGTCGATCAGTTCGAGCAGGGTCGCGGCGTCGTTGGCGGCGTCGATCAGCAGGGTCTCGCCGGTCTGGGAACAGGTGACGAGGTACGCGTTGTTGTCGTAGGGGCCGACCGAAGCCTTCACGATCGTCGCCCCCGGCAGCGTGATGAGAGCTGGCGAGCCCGGCTCGACGTGTCCGGTGTAATTGTCATCGACGGTGGTCATGTCGCCACCGTAGCGGGGTTGTCCGGGCTTGGCTCGGAGTGTGTCGGTGGGTGGACATAACATGGGCGCGAGCCGCCTTCTGCGGGCTTGGACGCGGTATGGGACCGGAAGAGGATTCAGTTGGCTGATCGCCTGATCGTCAAGGGTGCGCGCGAGCACAACCTACGGGGCATCGACCTCGATCTACCCCGGGACTCGCTGATCGTCTTCACCGGATTGTCGGGTTCGGGGAAGTCGTCGCTGGCCTTCGACACCATCTTTGCCGAAGGGCAGCGCCGCTACGTCGAGTCGCTGTCGGCGTATGCGCGGCAGTTCCTCGGCCAGATGGACAAGCCGGACGTCGACTTCATCGAAGGGCTCTCGCCCGCCGTGTCGATCGACCAGAAGTCCACCAACCGCAACCCGCGCTCGACCGTTGGCACCATCACCGAGGTGTACGACTACCTCCGCCTGCTGTACGCCCGCGCGGGCACCGCGCACTGCCCGGTGTGCGGTGAACGCATCGCCAGGCAGACGCCCCAGCAGATCGTCGACCAGGTGCTGGCGATGGAGGACGGCGTCCGCTTCCAGGTGCTGGCGCCGGTGGTGCGCACCCGCAAGGGTGAGTTCGTCGACCTGTTCGAGAAGCTCAACTCCCAGGGCTACAGCCGGGTCCGCGTCGACGGTGTCGTGCACACGCTCACCGATCCGCCGAAGCTCAAGAAACAGGAGAAGCACGACATCGAGGTGGTCGTCGACCGCCTGAGCGTCAAGGCCAGTTCGAAGCAGCGCCTCACCGATTCGGTCGAGACCGCGCTCGGCCTGGCCGACGGCATCGTCGTGCTGGAGTTCGTCGACGTGGCGGAGGATGCGCCGCACCGCGAGCAGCGATTCTCCGAGAAGCTGGCCTGTCCGAACGGCCACGCCCTGGCAGTGGACGACCTCGAGCCACGCTCGTTCTCGTTCAACTCGCCCTACGGTGCCTGCCCGGAGTGCACCGGCCTCGGCATCCGCAAGGAGGTCGACCCCGACCTGGTGGTGCCCGACCCGGACCTGACGCTGGCCGAGGGCGCCATCGCACCGTGGGCGATGGGCCACACGGCCGACTACTTCACGCGGATGCTGGAGGGTCTCGGCGAAAGTCTGGGGTTCGACGTCGACACGCCGTGGCGCAAGCTGCCGGCCAGGGCCCGCAAGGCGATCCTCGAGGGCTGTGACGAGCAGGTGCACGTCCGGTACAAGAACCGCTACGGTCGGACCCGCTCGTATTACGCCGACTTCGAAGGCGTGATGGCGTTCCTGCACCGCCGGATGGAGCAGACCGAGTCCGAGCAGATGAAGGAGCGCTACGACGGGTTCATGCGCGACGTCCCGTGCCCTGTCTGCGACGGCACCCGGCTCAAGCCCGAGATCCTGGCCGTCACGCTGGCGGCGGGGGATGCGGCGAAGTCGATCGCGCAGGTGTGCGACCTGTCGATCGCCGACTGTGCGAAGTTCCTCAACGCGCTCACCCTCGGCACCCGCGAGCACGCCATCGCGGGGCAGGTGCTCAAGGAGGTGCAGTCGCGGCTGGGCTTTTTGCTCGACGTGGGGTTGGACTACCTGAGTCTGTCGAGGGCCGCGGGCACGCTGTCCGGCGGCGAGGCGCAGCGGATCCGGTTGGCCACCCAGATCGGCTCGGGCCTCGCCGGCGTGCTGTACGTGCTCGACGAGCCGTCGATCGGACTGCATCAGCGGGACAACCGGCGACTGATCGACACCCTGGTCCGGCTGCGCGACCTCGGGAACACGCTGATCGTCGTCGAGCACGACCTCGACACCATCGCGCACGCCGACTGGGTCGTCGACATCGGTCCTGCCGCCGGCGAGCACGGTGGTCACATCGTGCACAGCGGCACCTACGCCGACCTACTGACCAACCCCGAATCGATCACGGGCGCATACCTTTCCGGCAAGGAGTGCATCGAGGTACCCCTCCTTCGCCGGCCGGTGGACCGCAAGCGTCAGCTGACCGTGATCGGCGCGCGCGAGAACAATCTCCGCGAGATCGACGTGTCCTTCCCGCTCGGTGTGCTGACCTCGGTCACGGGGGTGTCCGGCTCGGGCAAGTCGACGCTCGTCAACGACATCCTGGCCTCCGTCCTGGCCAACAAGCTCAACGGGGCACGCCAGGTTCCGGGTCGTCACACGCGCATCAACGGGCTCGATCAGCTGGACAAACTGGTGCGGGTCGACCAGTCACCGATCGGACGCACCCCACGGTCGAATCCGGCCACCTACACCGGCGTCTTCGACAAGATACGGACGCTGTTCGCCGCCACCACCGAGGCGAAGGTCCGGGGCTATCAGCCGGGGCGGTTCTCCTTCAACGTCAAGGGCGGCCGCTGCGAGGCGTGTTCGGGTGACGGCACGATCAAGATCGAAATGAACTTCCTGCCGGACGTGTACGTCCCGTGCGAGGTGTGTCACGGAGCCCGCTACAACCGGGAAACGCTCGAGGTGCACTACAAGGGCAAGACCATCTCCGAGGTGCTCGACATGTCGATCGAGGAGGCGACGGAGTTCTTCGAGCCGATCACGTCGATTCACCGCTATCTCAAGACGCTGGTCGACGTGGGTCTGGGCTACGTACGTCTCGGCCAGCCCGCACCCACGCTGTCGGGTGGCGAGGCGCAGCGGGTGAAGCTCGCCGCCGAGCTGCAGAAGCGCTCGACGGGTCGCACCGTGTACGTGCTCGACGAGCCGACGACGGGCCTGCACTTCGAGGACATCCGCAAACTCCTCAAGGTCATCAACGGTCTGGTGGACAAGGGCAACACGGTCATCGTCATCGAACACAACCTCGACGTGATCAAGACCTCGGACTGGGTCGTCGACATGGGCCCCGAGGGTGGCGGCGGCGGCGGCACCGTGGTGGCGCAAGGCACCCCCGAGGACGTCGCCGCGGTCGCCGAGAGCTACACCGGGCAGTTCCTCGCCGAGATGTTGCCGTCGCCCGCACCGGCGAAGAAGCGCAGAAAGGTCTCCTAGGTCTTCGTCAGCGGGGAGGGAAACCGCGGGCTGATCCGCACCCCGTCGAGCCACTCGGTGAGACGTTCCGCCTGGTCGCCCAGACGCTTCGTCGACGTGTCGTCGAGACTCTCGACGAGTCGAAGGACCACGCGCCCGCCGGCGTCCTGAACCCAGCCGCCGACGATCCGGCCGTCACACCACGCCGTCGGCCCGGCGTTGCCATTGCGGTCGAACACCTTGGCGCGGTGCTCGCCCAGATACCAGTCCCGGTCCTGCCAGCCCATGGTGGTCACGTCCAGGCCGGGCAGCAGGGCGCACCACGGCTCGCAGGCCGGCTCCGGTTCGAGGTCGTCGGGCAGCGCGTATCCGGTGGTGCGGCCGAGGTCCACCTCGACGGCACCGACGGCGCGGAGGGCCTCTCTGGCCCAGGTGAGGGTGCGACCGAACCACCACTTCACGTCCTCGACGGTGGCGGGCCCGAACGTTCGCAGCCACCGTTGCACCAGAGCCGCCCGCGCGAGGTCAGGGTCGACCGGGTCGCTGGCGCCGAGCCACCGCGCAGCCGAGGTCCACGTCGGTCTCGACGTCGTCCACCCACCGTCGTTGCGGCCGCGCAGCAGATGCCCTTCGGCGCCCAGCACCGTGAGCACCCGCGGCGAGATGGGGCCGGGGCCGCCCCAGGACCGTCCCGGCGCAGGGTCGTAGTTCCCCGCCAGCTCCGGTAGTGCCGCGCGGAGGTCCTTGGCGCTGGCATGCCCGTGCTCCGCCAGGTGCGCACGGATCGCCGCCGACGCCGCCTCCAGCCAGGCATGTCCGTCGACCGCGATGTCGGCCTTCACGACGTCCGCGATCAGCCTGCGGCGCTCGTTGGCAGCCACCCGGTCGCTCACCGCGGACTGCACGGCCGCCAGATCCGCGGTTTCGAACACCCACAGCGTGCGTCTCATCGCGAGGTGCTTGACCACCGAGCGCTCCCGGTACAGCGCGCCGTCGAGGTCGGCGACGCGGAAGCCGGCGGTCCGTGCCCACAGCGACAGGTAGGGCGTCGCCGGATCGGTGGCATGCAATCCGACGAACCGACTCGTCACCTCGGCGACCCGAAGGTCGGCGGGTTCGGTGAGCAGGTGGCGTCGCGCGAGCCTGGCGCGCCGTTCGTCGGTGGAGAAGGACCGCACGCTCACGCGTCGGGATCGTCGCGCATCGACGCCCGGATCTGCGCCAGCCGATCCGCTGCCGCCTTCTGCCGTGCCTCGTAGTCCTCCTCGATGCTGCGACCCTCCGGCGTCTCGGCCGCCAGTTCGGCCGAGCCGATCGCGGTGCCGTAGCGCGTCTCGATCTTCTCCCGAACCGCCTCGAAGGTCGGCACCCCACCGGGGGTGTATCCGGTGTCGGGTTCAGAAGCTGGCTCTGTGTCGGACACGGTGTCACCGTACCCCCGGAGTTTGTTGGGATCGGTAGCAATTCGCGCCTCGTGTACTTGCCTCACGACGACGCCATCCGGGCGAAGCGAACGAAGGGAACTCCCATGAAGAAGATCGTGACGGCGGGCATCGGCATCGCGGCGGCCGCACTCGTTCTGGTCGGGTGCTCGGACGACAAGGGCTCGGCGTCGGGAGCGCCCGCCGCGAGCGGCAGTAGCACGCAGGTGAGCACCAGCGGCAAGAGCGAGGTCAAGGTGGAGGGCCAGGAACTGGCGGGCCTCGACCTGAACTCGGTGACCTGTGTCAAGGCGGCCGGCAAGATCAACGTGGCGAGCGGCGCGGTCGGCGGCCAGCAGGGTGTCGCGGTCGTCATGACCGACGGTGCCACCCCGACGGTCGAGTCGCTGGGTCTGGTCGTCGACGGCAGCGCGCTCGCGGTGTCCCAGATGGGTGGCATGAAGAGTGGATCCGCCGACGTCGCGGTGGACGGCAGCACCTACACCATCACCGGCGAGGCGCAGGGCGCCGACATGAAGAACCCGATGGCGGGCATGGTCACGAAGAAGTTCGAGATCAAGGTGACCTGCAGCTGACGGGGCACCCCGCGGGCAGGCGGGACGAGGGGGGAGGCGGCGGACGTGCTCGGCACGTCCGCCGCTTTCGCCCGTGGTTCGCCCACCCGCCGACTTATGATGCAGCCGTGGCGGTTCCCGACGAGCTGGCGCGCGCTCGCCAACTGTCCTTCGCCTCCGATGAGACGACGGCGAAGGAACTGCTGCTGTCGCTGATGCCGCAGATCGAGGCGGCCGACCGGGACGACTGGATGCTGGAGGCGCTGTCGCAGCTCGGTGAGCTGTATCTGGTGCGCACCGCGTACGACGGTGTGCAGGAGGCGACCCGAAGGATCCGCGAGTGCCTCGCCGTCTACTCGTCGATCGTGGCGGGAACGGCGCTGCCGGACGTGGTGGCCATCTCGTCCATGACTGCGCCCGAGATGCGGCACCTGATCCGTCGATACGGACGACGGGCGGGCTTCCTCGAAACGGGTCTGGCCGCGGCGATCGGGGATCACGAAGCGGCTGCGATCGCACGGGGCGTCCTCGACGACGGCGACGACGAATTCGCCGATCTCGCCGAAGAGCACTCCTATCTGCTGATCTACGCCGACGTCGTCTGCGCCGTGGCGCTGTGCGAAGACGATCTGCACGTACGGTCGGTCGGCCTGTGGAATGCGGTGATCCAGCACGTCGCGGAGGCGCCGGTCGACAGCGAGGCCTTCGACAACCTTCGGATGCTGGCCTACATCGGCTACGCCCGATTCTGCATCGAGACCGGCAGACTCGAGCAGGCCGAGCCGTGGCTGCGGCGGGCAGAGGCCAGGGCGGAGGCGCGGGGTTGGGAATTGGTCACCGCGAGAGCACGTCTGGAGCGCGGTGCGGCGAGCTGGCAGGCCGGCGATCGGGTGTCCACCGAGCGGTTGATGTACGAGGCATACCCCGTGATCGCGCGCTATGCCCGCGCCAACGACGTCTCGAGGTGCTGGCTGTTCTTCGGCCTGACCAGGATGTCCGCCGGCGGGCTGAAGGTGGCCGACGAGTGTTGGGAGAATGCCGAGCGACATTGGCGCGAGCTGGGGAAGCCCTTGCACATTCACCGTATTCTGCTGCAGCGCAGCTGGATCGCCATTCTCCGCGGTCGGTACGCCGATGCGGTCGAGATGGTCGCCCAGGCCAGGTCATGTCTGGACTCCTCGCCCCGTAGCAGCTGGCTGGCCTATGCCAGGCTCGACGACCACCTGGGCAACGTCTGGCGGGCCGAGGCGCTCGCCGACCTCGGCTTCGACGGTACGGGCGACGCGGGTGACGATTGGGACGCCGCGGAGGCCAGGTACCGCGCCGGCCCGGCTGCGATCCGCGCCGCCGCGGGCACACCGCAACACGACGCGGCGATGGAGAAGCTCCGGCACGCCGCCGAGCTCAAGGTGCCCGCGTCGCTGGCCGTCGACTCGGTCCGGTACTCCGTCACCGACGCCGAGGCGCGGGCGCAGTGGGCGAACTGTGTGTCCGCACCGCTGCTTGCCGGCGCGTTCGCGGTGGCGTGGGAGTGGGAGAATACCGACCTCGTCAGTCAGCTGATCGAATATCACAGTGCGCGTGGCACTTTCAGTGCCGAGCCGTCGACGACGGGATCGGCGGAATGGTCCAGCGTCGCCACCGCGGCGGTGCCGATCGCCGACGTCGACGAACTCGCCCTGGTGGCGGCGGGGCCGCCTATCAGCGACGGCACCGGGCTGACCCGCCTCGGTCCGTTGCCTCCCCTGCGCATGGACCCGACCTCGGGGCCGGTGCTCGACCACTACCGGGACCTGGCGCTGGAGCGCTACGGTCAGTGCGTCACGGCCGCCGAATCGGCCTGGGCGACGTGGCACTGAGCCGGCGGAGGGTGTTGATCCTGCGGTTCGCCGACGTGGGGGTGGCCACCTACGCCAGCCTGCGCACCGTCGGAGAGCCGTCGGAAACGGTGACCTGGATGATCGACGGGACGGTCGTCGGCGACGCACTCGACGCGCTCGCCGAAGCACTCCCGGAACCGGTGTCGGGGGAGGCCATCGCCGATGCGGTGGCGCGGGCACTGACCGCCGGACCGTTCGCCGCACCGCAGAGCGAGGCGGCGCTCGCCGAACGCCTCGGTTCGGTCCTGCTCTCGGAGCCGGCCTGGAGCCTTCTCGTGGCCCGGCTGTCGACGCCGCGCGCGGTCCTCTTCGTATCGCCGACCGCGAGGCTGGCGCGGGTGCCGTGGGGTCTGCTTGCGCTGCCCGCCGCGTTCGCGACGGAGGCCTACCGGCTGCTCGAACTCGTCGACGTGCTGATGGCCATCCCGCCGAACATCGGGAACGCGCAGCGGCGCAAGGCGGGATGGGCCGAACGCCACGGGCGACCAGCATTGTTGATTCTCGACCCCCGGGTGCCCGGGCAGCGCGCGGACTCGGCACTCGGCTCGGTGCTGGGCAGACCGTCGCCCGAGGCAGTCCTGTCGATTCACTTCGCCGATGCCGTTGCGCACCAAGCGGTGCTTCCGCGGGTTTCGACCACGGTCGAGCTGTTCCGGCGGGTCGACGTCGACCGTGACTGGGTGTCCGCGAGGCTCGCCGAGGAGCCGGGTCGACTGTTGTACGTCGGTCACGCCAGTGCCGCCGAGGACGGGGCAGGCCGTGCTGATCAGGCCTCGCTTCATCTCGCCGAGGAGCGTCCGCTGATGGCCGCCGACATCATGTCGCGCCGGATGCCGATGCCGCCCCGGGTGGCACTGCTGGCGTGCGCCTCCGGTGGTGACTACCGGTTCGACGAGGCGACCGGTCTGGTCGCCGCCATGGTGCTGTGCGGGGCGCAACTCGTGACCGCGACCCTCTGGTCGCTGCCGACGACCGCGGGATACCGGCAATTCACCGGAGGTCCGGGCGACCCGATGGCCGACCTCGTCGTGGCCGTGGACCGGGCGCACGACGAGGACGAGGGTGGCTGCGCCGTGAATCGTTGGCAGCGGGAAAGCTTGCGCCGGTGGCGTTCCGGCGATCGCGGCGCGAGTCCGCTGTACTGGGCGGCCCTCGTCACCTTCGCCGTCGACGGCGCCCGCTGAGCAGTCAACCCGGCGGCACGCAGACGGCGACGGAGGTTTCGTCGCCGGTGCGGTAGTACGCGTCGACCACGCAGCCGGGCGCGACCTCGTCCAGTGCCGATTGGGGTATCAGCGCGGTCTCGTGGGCGGGAAACTGCCCACCCGCGGGAGTGCGCACCATGAGGTCGAGTTCCACCTCGCGGTAGTCCTCTCGTGCCTCGCCGGTTGCCGTCATCGCGGTCACGATGCCGCGTGCCTTGGTGCCGTTGCGGATCAGGTCGAGGTGCGCACGGGTCAGCAACCCCTTGCGCACCAACATCTGGTCGAAGGCGGACCGCACGGCCGCCATGTCGTCGGCGAGCGACAGTACTTCGCGGGCACACGGATCGAAGGTCACCAGGAGCACGACACCGGGTCGCAGGGCCTCGGCCGGTGGCGCCCCGGCCGGTTGATGCAGCCGGCCGAGGAAGTGCTGCCCGGTGATCGTCTCCACGTCGACGAGAACGGTCTCGTCGACCGTGCGCACGGTGCCGACTCCCACCGCGGCGTGCCGCCGCACGCCCACGGTGAGAGGCGCCGTCGTCGCGTGGGACAGCGGACCGCACAGCACCGCCGCGATCGCCACGGAGATCAGGAACACGACGGTGAACAACAGGACGTCGGACATGTCACCAGCCTCGGCGCGCCGCACCGCTACCGAACCCAACTTCCACGGGCCCCGGATCGTGGCGCCCGGCCTATCCTGAGCGGATGACCATGGCTCCGCGCCTGGTGGCCGAGGCCGCCACCCCTGAGGCCGTCGCGCTGCCCCGGCGGGCGGTGATCGACGAGGCGTGGCGCGCGATCGGGCCGGGTGTCGAGTTGCTGAGCGGCACCGACGGCGGGCCGTTGCGGCGGACCATCAAACGGATTCTCGACCCACTGGTGCTGCGCCTGCGGTCCAATCCCTCGTACTCCGCACCCGTCCTGACCCCCGACGTCGCGGCGTCCGTGCGTAGTCTCATCTTGGCCCACGCTGAGCGATTGCGTTGCGCTGCAGCATGGTTCGCAGTGCTGAAGGCAGAGCGTCGGCGGTTGCACATTACCCTCGGAAACGCCCAGGAGCTCTACTTCCCGGTGTGCTTCGAGATGGCCGTGACCAGCGGGGCGCCGGCGGACGACGCCAGGGCCGCCGCGGAATCGGCGCTCCGAACGCTGCACGACGACCGCGACCGGACCGCCATCGAGGTGCTGCTCCAGTACGTGTCGAGCGAACACGTGGTGGCTGCGCTGTCGCGCCAGCTGGAGCGCAGCTGGCACGACGTCCGTCCCGGCTCGGGCATCGCCGGGCCGTTCCTCGCCGGGCTGACCACGGTGCTGGGCACCGCAGGAGGACACAACGGGAACATGGCGCGACAGCGGGTGTGGTCGGCGTTGATCGCCGATGCGACGCCGTACAACTTCGGCGCCAAGGCGCGCGCCGAGGACCCCGATCTGCCGTGGTCCATCGTCGGCATCGGGCTCACTTCCGTTGCGCCGCAATGCCGGCCGCCGGTGCGATCGAGTTCGGTAGGGGCCCTGCCACTCGACCGGAGTGTCGTCGATCGGGTGAGGGCGACGCTGCGCCGGGCACTCGATCGCGACGAATTGCCCGACATACCGCTGCTGTGCTCGGAGGAGGTGGACCGGGCCTGCGCCCCGTGGGGGCTGCTCGGCGAGGACAAGCAAGCAACGCTGGTCGCAGGAATCGAGGTCGCCGTCGGCCTCGATCCGCTCAGCGACGACGTGGTGGCCAGGTACGCGCTGACCGCCGGCATCCAGGCGCGGCTGCGCAAGGAGGCCTACGTTCTGCACGCACGCCGCTATCTCGTCGACGACGGACCGGTTCATCCCTGCCAGCGCCAGGTGATCGACGACCTGGCGCGTTTCGAGCGACCCTATGTGCGGCGGTTGTGGGCGCGCCTGCACGGACGCGACGTGTGGCAGGAACCGTGTGACGATGTCGACGATCTGCGGACGCTGCTGGAGGGTGTCGCGCGGTCGGTGAGCCTCGACCACCGTCAGCGCATCAAGGCCATGCTGGAATTGCGGGACGTCGAGGTGATCGGGTGAACTTCGTCGCCGAGTCCGGCGCGTGGACCGTCGGGCCGATCGTTGCCGGCGCACCTGTGGTGGCCGTCCTCGAAGTCAGCGGTGCGGTGCTGGCCTGGACGGTCGACGACCCGGACGGGGTCGCGGCGACGCGGCTGACGGTCACCGACGCCGCTGCCGCCGATTGGCTGTGGCGGGTGGTGGGACCGACCGGGCATGCCGCGATCGTGTCGGACCCGGAGTCGGCCGACGTCGAGATGCGACCGGACGCGCTGGCACCGCTGCGCCGGCTGGCCGTCGGTCACTGGCTGCGGCGGTGGTGGCCGGAGAGCAGTCGGGAGGGGATCGTGCGTCTTGACCACGCCCTGCTCGACGGCGAGCTGGCCCTGCTGACCAACGCCGCCGAGGAGTACTTCACCGAGGACACGCTGGACTCCCACGTCGAGGGGCTTCTTGCACCACACCGGGCGGCACTGCAGGCGCACGAACGCGGAGGCGATCCCCGAGTGGCCGAGATGGCGCGGGCGTGTGTGCGGCTCGCCGACGACACCGGTGCGTGGCCGAACGACCGGACGACCGCGCCGCTGTCGGACACTGCCGACGGACGCCATGCCGACTACGCGCTCGCGGCAGGCGCGACCGGCGACCGGGCATCGGGGGCGATCGCCGGTGGCACCGACACGGTCGACTGGGCCGCGGTGCCGCCAGGGGTGTTCGACGCCGCCGAATCGACGATCGACTGGTCGATCCAGTCCGTCGACGGGTCGGCACTGGCACTGGTGCGCGTGGCGATGACGGGGGAGGCGCCGGCGCGCGGCATCGACGTGCGCCTGGTGTCCGGCGCGGTGGGCGGTGCGGGATTCCTCGACGCCAACGGGACGGCGGCCCTGACCCTGCTGGACCGCGACGGTCGGCAACTCGGGGAGAACCGGGCGTGGGACCACGACTGGTCGACGACCACGGTGACGATGGGCCCGGACAGAGGCGACCTCGGGGCCGGCGGCGACGCGTCGGGGATCCGGCAGCGGGTGCGCGACTTCGCCCGGGCGCGCATCGCGCACCCCGCCTCCGATGCCTACCTCGCCGAGATCGTCGCGGCTGAGTCCGATTACTGAAGGTCCGGTTACTGAAGGTCCGATTACTGAAGGTGCGACACCACCGGCGTAAAGCCGGGCAGTCTCTGCACGGGTATCCCCGGCGTACCGACCTGTCCGGCCAGCCAGGGGAGTGCCGTGGCGAACGCGTGGTCGGCGAACGGCCAATCGTGCTTGCCCGGCTGCACGACCACGGCACAGTTGATGCCGTTGGCCGCGCCGAGCGCGCACAGGGAGGTGGCGGCCGCCGCCTGGTTGCTGAGGTGGGATGCGGCGTCCTTGCCGCCGAGTCCGGTGCCAGTGCTGTTGAGGGCGTTGACGACGGTCAGACCCGATGACGGCGCGGAACCGTTGATGGCGAACCACGCGGACAGGCCCGTGTACCGACCGTGCTTGGTGATGACGCTGGTCGGGTCGAAGGCCGCGTAGGCCGCGGCGTTCCCGCCGAAGAGCCGGTCTATGGTCTGCTGCTTGTTGCCCGAGTTCGGGGCGGCGTCCCCGGCGATGTCCTCGAAGGTCGTGAACATGTCCGGGTGCATGGTGGCCAGGTCGATCGCGCAGGTGCCGCCCATGGACCAGCCGACGATGCCCCAGTTCGCCCGGTTGGCACTCACCCGGAAGTTGGCCTCCATGAACGGCACGACGTCCTTGGTGAGGTGGTCGGCCGAGTTGCCGCGCGTGCCGTTGACACACTCGGTGTCGTTGTTGAATGCACCCCCGGTGTCGACGAAGACGAGCACCGGGGCATCGCCGTGGTTGGCAGCGGCGAAGTCGTCGACGGACTTGATCGCGTTGCCTGCCCGCAGCCAGTCGGCGGGCGTGTTGAACTCGCCGCCGATCATCATCAGCGTCGGAAGGTGTGGTGCCGGGTTGGTCGCGAACCAGGCGGGCGGCAGGTAGACGAGCTCACCACGGTGCTTGAAGCCGGACGCCTTCGCGTCGATGGTGACGTCGACCACGGTGCCGTGCGCCGGTATCTGGTGCCTGTCCTGCATCGCGATGACGGTGGCCTGATCCGTCTGATCGGGCAGCGGTCCGGCGGTGAGCTGGTTGTAGGCCGTCTGAACGGTGGGGAAGTAGCCCACCCAGAGGTTGAGCGCCAGCGCCGCGCACAACAGCGCCAGCGGCAGCCCCGCCGCCGCGAGCGCCCGGCGCCACCACCGCGCGCCCGGCCAACCGGCCACCAAGACCACCGCCGCCACCCCGGTCACCGCGAGCCAAACCCACAGCAAGTTCGGAGCTGGATCACCGGCGAGCCCCTGCGAGGAGATGAACCAGTGCGATGCCGCCGCGAGACCGGCGCCGACGAGCGCAGCCATGGGCAGCCACACCAGCCGCCAGCGCCGGCCTCGCCTGGCGATCGCCACGAGGAGCACGATGACCGTCACGGCCTGAATGATCAGGGGCAGCCAGCCATGCATCAACGAGAGATGCTGTTGCCGAAAGTCCCCGGCGGCCAACCACGATGTCACGTCGACATCGTGAACGGCGTTGCTCGTGGTTGCCTGTGAATGGCCCGGTGGGGAAGAGGGTTAGCGCGGCTTGGCCAACGGGAACGGCAGCGTCTCCCGGATGCTGCGGCCGGTGATCAACATGACCACGCGGTCGACGCCCATCCCGAGCCCGCCGGTCGGCGGCATGGCGTACTCCATCGCCTGGAGGAAGTCCTCGTCGAGCTCCATGGCCTCGGGGTCGCCGCCCGCCGCCAGCAGGGACTGCTCCTGGAGCCTGCGACGCTGCTCGACGGGATCGGTCAGCTCGCTGTAGGCGGTCCCGAGTTCGACTCCCCAGGCCACCAGGTCCCAACGTTCGGCGACGCCGGGCAGACTGCGGTGCGGCCGGGTCAGGGGAGACACCGACGTTGGGAAGTCCTTGTAGAAGGTGGGCGCCTCGGTGCGGTCCTCGACCAGGTGCTCGTACATCTCCAGGACGACGGCGCCCGGATCCCAGTGCGTCTGATAGGGGATCTTCGCCGCATCGGCGAAACGACGCAGCGTCGCCAGGTCGGTGGTGGTGTCGACGTGCTCGCCCAACGCCTCCGACACCGCGCCGTGCACCGTCTTCACCGCCCACGTCCCGGAGATGTCGACGGGTGCGAGGGTGCCGTCGTCCCGCGGTCGCATGACGACGTGCGAGCCGTTGGCGGCCAACGCCGCGTTCTGGATCAGCTCCCGGCAGCCGTCGATCCACACGTTGTAGTCGGCATGCGCCTGGTAGGCCTCCAACAGGGTGAACTCCGGGTTGTGGCTGAAGTCCACGCCTTCGTTGCGGAACGCCCGGCCGAGCTCGAAGACCCGCTCGACACCGCCGACGCAGAGCCGCTTCAGATAGAGCTCGGGTGCGATCCGCAGGTAGAGGGCGAGATCGTAGGCGTTGATGTGCGTGACGAACGGGCGAGCGTTCGCACCACCATGGATCTGCTGCAGGATCGGTGTCTCGACTTCGAGGAAGTCCTTGGCGAACAACGTCTCCCGGATGGCGTGCAGGACGTTGCTGCGGGCCCGGATCAGGTCACGGGCCTCGGTGTTGATCGCCAGGTCCACGTAGCGCGTGCGGACCCGGGCCTCCTGATCGGTCAGGCCCCTCCACTTGTCGGGCAGCGGCCGCAGGCACTTGCCGATGAGGCGCCAGTCGTCGACGAGGAGCGAGTCGGTTCCCGATTTGCTCTGCCCGATCGTGCCCGTCACCTCGACCAGGTCACCGAGGTCGATCGCCTCGGTGAAGTCAGCCGTGCGCCCGTGTTTCAGTCGGGAGTTGTCGAGGAGCAGTTGCACTCCCGCGGACCAGTCCCGCAGGTCCGCGAAGAGCACCGAGCCGTAGTCCCGCATGCGCAGCACCCGGCCCGACACCGTCACCGTCTCGCCGTCGGTCGTCTCGAGTGCGCGTGCGACGGTGTGGCTTGGCGCCTTTCCGACGGGATAGGCCTCGATCCCCTTGTCCTGCAATGTCTTCAGCTTGGCCATCCGCACGCGGACCTGTTCTGGCAAGCGGTGGACGGCCTCGTCGACCGGACCGTCCAGTTCGAGTCCGCTGAGGTCGGGCGCACTGCCGTCGTGCTGCAATCTGCCCGAGTTGACCAACGTCTGCGGCGCCGAGATGTGTTGTCCGGTGTGCTGTTTGGTGCGGCGGCTGAACGGGAGCACCAGAAAGCCCTCGGCGATCACCGAGGCGACGCCGACCCGAGGGACCAGCCGGGCGTCCTCGTAGCAGGCGAAGCGCGGGACCCATTCGGGCATGTACTTCATGTTCGACCGGTACAGCGTCTCCAGCTGCCACCAGCGGGAGAAGAACACCAGCAGCGCCCGCCACAGCCGGGCGACCGGACCGGCGCCGAGTTGCGCGCCCTCTTCGAACGCGGAGCGGAACATCGCGAAGTTGAGCGAGATGCGGGTGATGCCGATGTCCTCGCCCTGCAAGCACAGCTCGCTGACCATCAGTTCGTTCGTGCCGTTGGGGGACTGGGGCGACCGGCGCATGAGGTCGAGGGAGGCGCCGTTGGTGCCCCACGGCACCAGCGACAGCATCGCCACCACGGCACCCTCGCCGTCCGCGTCGCCCTGGATGGCCTCGACCAACATGCAGTCACCGTCGGCCGGATCGCCGAGCCGGCCGAGTGCCATCGAGAATCCGCGTTCGGTCTCGGTGTCGCGCCAGTCGTCGGCTCGCGTGACGGCGGCGGCCATCTCGTCGGGCGACAGGTCGCGGTGGCGACGGATGCGGACCGTCAGCCCCGCCCGCCGTGCGCGCGTGACGGCCTGCCGGACCGGCTTCATGTCGGGGCCGGACAGCTTGAACCTGTCCGGGTGCAGGATCGCCTCGTCGCCGAGTTCGAGTGCGTTCAGACCCGCCTCGCGGAACGCCTGTGCCGCTGCCGCGCTCGCTCCCATCACGCCGGGAGCCCACCCGTAGGACTGACACAGCGTGAGCCAGGCGCCGATGGCAGCGGGCCAGGACCGCGGGTCCCCGAGCGGGTCACCGCTGGCCAGGCACACGCCCACCTCGACGCGGTAGGTGATCGCGGACCGCCCGTTCGGCGCGAACACGACTGATTTGTCGCGTCGGGTGGCGAAGTATCCGAGTGAGTCGTTCTTGCCCCAGACCTCGAGCATCCCGCGGATCGCCGACTCGTCTTCGCCGGTCAGCGCGTTCTCGGCGCGCTGCGATTGGAACAACACGATCGCGGCCACCATGAGCGCCAGCGCCCCGAACAAACCGAGCAGGGCATTGACGAAGACGTGCGGGTGATGCCCGGAGAAGGCATCGGCGTCGACACCGGCGAACACCACGACGCGGTTCGCCGCGTAGGGCAGGCGCTCGTCGTGGTCCAGCGAGCCGGGGAACATCTCCAGCAGCGCCCACCCGACGAGGATGCCGATGGCCATTCCGGCGGCCAGGGTGGCGGCTGCCTTGATCAGCGCGCCCCTGCGCACCCTGGCCCAGAACTCCTTGCGCGCCAACACCAGGAAGGCGATTGCCGCGACGTGGAAGCCCAGTCCGATGACCTCGCCGAGATCCTCCATGATCGACTCGGGTCCGGTCGACAGGTCACCCAGGTTCCAGCCGATCGCCGCCACCATGTACAGCACCAGGATCCACCACGCGACGCTCTTGCGCGCCGCCAGCGCGGCCGCAAGCAGCGCGAGGACGAACGCCCACGCGAAGCTGGTGTCGGGAAAGTTGAAGATGTAGTCGTTGACCCATTCGCGCGGCACCCGGATCGCCCAACGCACCAGGGGCGAGATGCTCGCGACGAGCGACAGCGTCGCGATGATGCCGACGAGCCACCCCGCGGCGGCAGGCACCCACCGGAACCTCGAGGTTCGATGCTGCTTCGGCGTGGTCAGCGTCATAGGCCGCGAGGATATTCGCTCCAACCGCGAAATGGTTGGGAGTGCGCCGCGAGTCCGGCTACCAGACCGGCCCGGTGAACTTCTCGCCAGGACCCTGGCCTGGCTCGTCCGGGAAGGCGGAGGACTCGCGAAATGCCAGCTGGAGTTGCTTGAGCCCGTCCCGGACCGGTCCGGCGTGCGGTCCCAGGTACTCGGCGGAGGCCTTCACCAGACCGGCGAGCGCGGTGATCAGGCGCCGCGCTTCGTCCAGGTCGCGGTGCGGCGATTCGTCGGGGTCGTCGGCCGAGAGCCCCAGCTTCTCGGCGGCCGCGCTCATGAGCAGGACCGCGCACTCGGTGATCACCGACACCGCGGGTAGCTCGGCCAGTTCGCGGGCACGCGGCGGTGCCGCCGATTCAGGCGGGATGGGAACCTCGGTCATGCCTGTTAGACTGGCATGCGCGACCGTCCTGACGTACGTCAGGACAGCAAGTGGAGTCCCGCTCCCACCGCTGGCCAACTAGGCTCGGCGGTCCGGTCACAGACATCTGGCGATGTCTGTTCTGCGTACCGCGCAGACGACGCGAGTCGTGATCGGTCGGCATCGGGCCCTGCCATGTGCAGGGCCTTGTTCCGTTCTGACGAACGGATGTGCTGGTGGCGGGGCCCCGTCAAGACTACATAGGAGGCCCCATCAGCACTGAGACCCGCATCAACGAGCGCATACGTGTACCTGAAGTCCGCCTGATCGGACCCAACGGTGAGCAGGTAGGCATAGTGCGTATCGAAGATGCACTCCGCGTCGCCGCGGATGCCGATCTCGACCTCGTCGAAGTTGCTCCAGCCGCCAAGCCCCCGGTCTGCAAGATCATGGACTACGGCAAGTTCAAATACGAGACGGCACTCAAGGAGCGCGAGTCTCGCAAGAACCAGCAGCAGACCGTCGTCAAGGAACAGAAGCTGCGACCCAAGATCGACGACCATGACTACGAGACCAAGAAGGGTCACGTCGTCCGCTTCCTCGAGGCGGGTTCGAAGGTCAAGGTGACCATCATGTTCCGTGGGCGCGAGCAGTCGCGACCCGAACTGGGTTACCGACTGCTGCAGCGCCTGGGCGCCGACGTCGCCGACTACGGCTTCGTCGAGACGTCCGCCAAGCAGGACGGCCGCAACATGACCATGGTGCTGGCACCGCACCGCGGGGCCAAGACCAAGGCCAGGGCGGCGCACGACGCTGCTGCGCCACGAGCGCAGCGCGCGGCACCGGCGCCCGCGGCACCGCCGAGCGACCCACCACCAGATTCATCGCAGAACTGATCCACCACGAGAACTGAGGACACATGCCCAAGGCCAAGACCCACAGCGGCGCTTCGAAGCGTTTCCGCCGCACCGGAACAGGAAAGATCGTGCGCCAGAAGGCTGGTCGTCGTCACCTGCTCGAGCACAAGTCGACCAAGCGCACCCGCCGCCTGGACGGCCGCACCGTGGTGGCGGAGAACGACACCAAGCGCATCAACAAGATGCTCAACGGCTGATACGTCCTTCTAGCCCCACCTGACCTGCACGAGAAGAGGAACACCCCATGGCACGCGTGAAGCGCGCACTCAACGCCCAAAAGAAGCGGCGTACCGTACTGAAGGCCTCCAAGGGCTACCGCGGCCAGCGCTCGCGGCTCTACCGCAAGGCCAAGGAGCAGCAGCTCCATTCGCTGACCTATGCCTACCGCGACCGGAAGGCCCGCAAGGGCGAGTTCCGCAAGCTGTGGATCTCGCGGATCAACGCCGCGGGCCGCGCCAACGACATCACCTACAACCGCCTCATCCAGGGGCTGAAGCTCGCGGGTGTCGAGGTCGACCGCAAGAACCTCGCCGAGATCGCCGTCAGCGATCCGGCCGCCTTCACGGCATTGGTCGAGGTCGCCAAGGCAGCCCTGCCCGCCGACGTCAACGCCCCGGCCGGCGAAGCGGCCTGACCCTCACCGAACGATCGGCCCGCGTGGCCGCGGCAGCCAAGCTGCTGCGCCACGTGGGCCGTAAACGTGCGGGCCACTTCCTGGCCGAAGGCCCCAACCTGGTGGCGGCTGCGCTCGGGCGCGGATTGGTCGTCGAGGTGTTCGTGACCGCCGCTGCGCACCACCGATTCGAGCAACTGCTGGAGTCGGTGCCGGTCGGCACGCCCGTCCACGTCGTCACCGACAAGGCCGCGAGGGTCCTGTCGGAGACGGTGACGCCCGTCGGCCTCGTCGCGGTGTGCGCGATGCCGGGTGACGACCTGCGCGACGTGCTCGCCACGTCGCCGCGGTTGGTGCTGGTAGCCGTCGAGACCTCCGAACCCGGGAACGCCGGAACGCTGATCCGGATCGCCGACGCCATGGGCGCCGACGCGGTGGTGCTCGCCGGAGAGAGCGTCGACCCCTTCAACGGGAAGTGCCTTCGGGCGTCGGCGGGAAGCATCTTCGCGCTGCCGGTGCTGTCCGCACCGGACACGCCGGAGCTGTTGACCGCCCTGCGCGGCGCGGGCCTGCAGGTGTTCGCCACGACGTTGGACGGCGAGACGTCACTCGACGACGACGAGGTCGAAGCCCGGCTGACGTCGCCGACGGCATGGGTGTTCGGCGCCGAGGCCCACGGACTCGCCGCCGCGGTGGCGGCACGTGCCGACGCGCGCGTGCGGATTCCGATGCCCGGCACGGCGGAGAGCCTGAACATCGCCGCGGCGGCAGCCATCTGCCTGTATCAGAGCGCCAGGGCCCAGCGGGCCTGACCCGACGAGGGTGGGCTCACTAGGGTGTCGGTGTGGATGTCGAATCGTTCGGGGAACGGTCCGGCGGGCAGGATCGCGGTGGACCGCTGTCATGGCTGAAGAGCACCAACCACAGCCCGGGTGTCATCGCTCTCGTCAGGCGCGCGCGCCGCGCGCTGCCCGGGGACCCGGACTTCGGTGATCCGTTGTCGGCGGCAGGGGTGGGTGGACCGCGGGCCGCGGCGCGTGCCGCCGACCGCATCCTCGACCGCCATGCCGCGTCGCGCGAGGTGAGTTTGGCGGGCCTGCAGGTCTGGCAGGCCCTGACCGAGCGCGTATCCGGCCGACCGGCCAACCGCGAGGTCACGCTGGTCTTCACCGATCTCGTCGGGTTCTCCGACTGGTCGCTGCGCGCCGGCGACGAGGCGACGCTGAAGCTGCTCCGGCGGGTCACCGCCGCGATGGAGCCGCCGATCCTGGAAGCCGGCGGCCACATCGTCAAGCGGATGGGTGACGGCGCGATGGCGGTGTTCGACGATCCCGCCACCGCCGTCGGTGCGGTCCTCGCCGCACTGGACGCCGTCAAGGCCGTCGAGGTGGGTGGCCACACACCGGTCATGCGCGCAGGCATTCACACCGGGCGGCCGCAACGGATCGGTTCGGATTGGCTCGGTGTCGACGTCAACGTCGCCGCCCGCGTCATGGACCGTGCCACCAAGGGTGGGCTCATCGTGTCGAACGTCACGTTGGAGGGCATCTCCGAAGAGGACTACTCGTCGCTGGGGATCACCGTGAAACGCGTTCGCAAACAACTCTTCTCGGCGAAGGTGCCCGGCGTTCCCAACGACATCACCATGTACTGGGTGAGAACTCGCAGGGACCTGCCAGGATCCGACGCCGTGGACGGGGAGGCGTCGGGGGCATAGTCGGTCGCGATGGTGCTCGCAACGTTGGCGCGGTTGGCCCGGGTCCGGGTCACGATGGTCTACGCCGTCTCGTTGATCGTCGCGACGACACTGCTGCTCGACCTGGACCCCGACGCACAGGACCGGGTGATCAGACACGCGAGCACCAACCTGCACAACTTGAGCCACGGGCACGTCGGAACACTGCTGACGAGTGCATTCGTGGCCGACGCCGGACCGATGTACGCCTGGCTACCGGGTCTGGCGTGTCTGCTCGGGATCGGCGAATTGCTGTGGGGCAGCAAGCGGCTGCTCCTCACCTTCGTCGTCGGTCACGTCGGCGCCACCCTGCTGGTCGCCGCTGGGCTGGTGGCGGCGGTGTCGTCCGGCCGGCTGTCTGCGACCGTCGCCGGCGCCACCGACGTGGGCATCAGCTACGGCGCCGCCGCCGTACTGGGGGCGCTCACTCCGACGATTCCGCGCCACTGGCGTCCACCGTGGATCGGGTGGTGGCTTGCGCTCGAGGCCGGCGTCGTGGCGGCCGGTGGCGACTTCAGCGACGTGGGACACCTGGTGGCGCTGCTGCTCGGCATGGCGGTGGCCACCCGCTTCGGGGCGCGCCGACCGTGGACGCCGTTTCGCGGGGTGCTGCTCGCGGCCGGCGCGTCGTTCGGCTACCTGGTGCTGACGGGTACCGAGCCGACGCCGGTCGCGGCGACCGTGGCCGGCCTGACGGGCGCCATGGTGGGGGCGGTGGTGACGTCGTTGCGGCCGGCGGGCGTGCGTCCGGGTACGGAGCAGGGGGTGGACTGATCAGCGGAAGTGATCGGCGGAGGCCTCGACCCAGTCCGACCGCCAAGACCAGGGTGGGTCCTCGAGGAGTTCCCCGGGCACCAGCCAGTCGTGGATCTCGGCGTAGGTCCGGGTGCGCTGCCCCTCGACACGGCGGTTCAGCATGGCGGGTGCGAGCTGGTGAAACCCGTCGAGCCCCATCGAGGCCACGATCTGTGATGCGCTGGCCACCCGACGGCGAACATCATCGAGCGGGCGGCCATCAGGAAGTCGGCACCCTGACACACCCTGCTGACGATGTCGACCCCGCTGGCGACCTTGCCGGACGCGCCGATCCGGATGTCCGCACGCAGGCCCGTGCCGAGCAGACAGTTGTGCACCAGCATCAAGCCCTCGGTCCTGGCGCCGACGCACAGCTTGAAGCCGATCGGCTTGCCGCCCGACAGTTCCCAGAGCCCCGGCTTGGCACCCTGCGACAACTTGACGGAGATCGCCATGACCGCAGGAAGCGCCGCCTTCTCGCTGAACGAGACTGGGTCGAAGCGACCGTCGGCATCGCGGCATCCGAAGTAGCCCGAGCCGATCTCCCAGATCAGGTCACCGCCACCCCGCAGGTGGTACGGACTGATGCCACCCTCGCCGGTGTCGCGTGCGAAGCCGCCGCGCGCAGCGCCACCCTCGGGTCGAGATCGTCCGCGTCGCGGGCCCGCAGGGAATGGCGCAGGAACTCGTAGCCGACCGCATTGACGTCTCGCTCGGTGCCGAACGGTTCGTCGCCCTTGGTGCCCTTGGCCCGGTGGTAGACGAGGTCGCGGATCTCACGATCGAAGGGCGTCGCCTCGGTGTCGGATTCGGTGAAGTACTGCCTGATCTCGGGCCGGATCAGTTCCGTCAGGAACCGGACGTGGCCGAGTATCGGATACACCCGCAAGATGGTGTGCCGGGTCTGGAGAATATCCCAGGTGCCGAGCAGCGCCAGGGCGACCAGCGCGAGTGCGGGCGCCGCCCACCACCAGGACACCAGGAACGTGGCCAGCACGGTGAGCACCGCGACGGTCCAGACACCGACGACGACCACGGGCCGCACGATCACCGCGTGAGGGTATCGCGAGTCACAACGCCCCCGTCGCTATGATCGCCGGGTGGTAGATCAGCCGGATGCGTCGAGACTGTCGCAAGAGGCGCTGACCACCGCGGTCGGCGCGGCCCGTGCCGCCTTCGAGCACGCCAGCGACCTGGATGCGCTGGCGCGGGCCAAGACCGAGCACCTCGGCGACAAGTCGCCCATCGCGTTGGCGCGTCAGGCGCTCGGCACGCTTGCCAAGGGCGACCGTGCCGACGCGGGTCGACGCGTCAACGAGGCGCGGACTGCGGTACAGGGCGCATTCGACGGCCGCATCGAGGTGCTGCGGCTGGAGCGTGACGCCGCGGCCCTCGTCGCCGAACGCATCGACGTGACGCTGCCCTCGACCCGCGAGCCGATCGGCGCACGCCACCCCATCACCATCCTGACCGACCACATCGCCGACGTGTTCGTCGCGATGGGGTGGGAGTTGGCCGAGGGCCCCGAGGTGGAGTCCGAGCAGTTCAACTTCGATGCGCTGAACTTTCCACCCGATCACCCGGCCCGCAGCGAGCAGGACACCTTCCAGATCGCGCCCGACGGATCCCGCCAGGTACTGCGCACGCACACGTCACCGGTGCAGATCCGCGCGCTCCTCGAACGGGAGTTGCCGGTCTACATCGTCTCGATCGGCCGGACGTTCCGCACCGACGAACTCGACGCCACCCACACCCCGGTGTTCCATCAGGTGGAGGGTCTGGCCGTGGACCGCGGCCTCACGATGGCCAACCTCCGGGGCACCCTCGACGCGTTCGCCCGCGCGGAGTTCGGGCCGGGGGGCCGGACCCGGCTGCGGCCGCACTTCTTTCCCTTCACCGAACCGTCCGCCGAGGTCGACATCTGGTTCGAGAACAAGAAGGGCGGTGCGGGCTGGGTCGAGTGGGGCGGCTGCGGAATGGTCAACCCGAACGTGCTGCGCGCCTGCGGTATCGATCCCGGCGAGTACTCCGGCTTCGCCTTCGGCATGGGACTGGAGCGAACGCTGCAGTTCCGCAACGGAATCCCGGACATGCGTGACATGGTCGAGGGGGACGTGCGGTTCTCCTTGCCGTTCGGGGTCGGGGTCTGATGCGGATCCCCTACAGCTGGCTGCGGGAGGTCGTCAGGGCCGGCGCCCCGGACTGGGACGTCGCACCCGACGAACTCGAGCGCGCACTCATCGGCGTCGGCCACGAGGTCGAGGAGATCATTCCCGTGGGGCCGGTCACCGGCCCACTCGTGATCGGCCGCGTCGCCGCAATCGAGGAGCTCACGGAGTTCAAGAAGCCGATCCGCTCGTGCAAGGTCGACGTCGGAGAAAATGAGCCACGCGACATCGTCTGTGGCGCAACCAATTTCGTGGTTGGCAATCTGGTGGTGGTGGCACTACCCGGGACGACCCTGCCTGGTGACTTCACCATTGCCAGGCGAAAGACCTACGGCCGCATCTCCGACGGCATGATCTGCTCGGCGTCCGAGTTGAACCTCGGAACCGAGCACTCCGGGATCCTGGTGCTGCCGCCGGGTACCGCCGAGCCGGGCGACGCGGCAGCCGACGTGGTGGGACTCGACGACGTGGTGTTCCACCTCGCCATCACCCCGGACCGGGGTTACTGCCTGTCGGTCCGGGGCATGGCGCGCGAGATCGCGTGCGCGTTCGACCTCGACTTCGTCGATCCCGCGGACGTCGAGCCGCTGCCCGTCACCGGCGAGGCGTGGCCACTGACGATCCAACCCGACACCGGTGTGCAGCGATTCGCGTTACGCGCCGTCACCGGCATCGACCCCGAGGCACTCTCGCCCTGGTGGCTGCAGCGCCGTCTGATGCTGAGTGGGATCCGGGCCATCTCACCTCCGGTCGACGTGACGAACTACGTCATGCTCGAGATCGGGCATCCGATGCACGCCCACGACCGTTCGCTGATCAAGGGCGGCTTCGACGTTCGCTTCGCCGAAGCGGGAGAGACCGTGGTCACGCTCGACGACGTCGAACGCACACTCGATCCCGGTGACGTCCTGATCACCGACGACGAGGGAACGGCCGCCATCGGCGGCGTGATGGGTGCCGGCACCACCGAGATGCGGAACAGCACCACCGACGTCCTGCTGGAGGCGGCGGTGTGGGATCCCGCGGCCGTCTCCCGCACACAGCGTCGACTGCGGCTGTTCAGCGAGGCGGGCCGGCGCTACGAGCGGACCGTCGATCCCGCGACGTCGGTCGCGGCACTCGACCGCGGTGCCGCGCTGCTGGCCGCGATCGCCCACGGAACCGTGGAGCCGACGCTGACGGACTGGCGGGGGATCCCACCGCGGGACGACTGGTCACCCGCGCCGGTGAGCATGGCGAAGGACCTTCCCGACCAGGTGGCCGGCGTCGAGTACGCCGACGGCGCGACGGTCCGGCGACTGACGCAGATCGGCGGTCGGGTCACGACGTCCGGGGGTGTGGTCACCGTCGTGCCGCCGAGCTGGCGGACCGACCTGAAACTTCCCGCCGATCTGGTGGAAGAGGTGCTCCGGCTCGAGGGATTGGAGAAGATCCCGTCGATTCTGCCTCCCGCGCCTGCCGGCCGCGGCCTGAGCCCGACTCAGAAGCGGCGACGTGCCGTCGGAAAGGCGTTGGCGCTCAACGGATATGTCGAAGTGCTCCCCACGCCGTTCCTGCCAGCGGGCGTCTTCGACGCCTGGGGGCTGGCCGCCGACGATCCGCGCCGGGCCACCATGGCCGTGCTCAACCCGCTGGAGTCCGACCGTCCCGAACTCGCGTCGACGCTGTTACCCGGGTTGCTGGAACCATTGCAGCGCAACGTTTCTCGCGGTGCCTCTGACAATGCGCTGTTCGGCATCGAGCAGGTGGTCTTGGCCACACCGCACACCGGGACGATCGAACGACTCCCGGTCGACCGGCGTCCCACCGAGGCCGAGATCGCGGCCATCGACGCCGCACTGCCCCGCCAGCCCGTGCACGTCGCGGCCGTCCTCGCCGGTCTGCGAGAGCCCTCGGGTCCCTGGGGGCCCGGTCGTCCCGTCGATGCGATGGACGCGCTCGAGGCCGTGCGGACGATCGGCAGGGCGTGTGAGGTCGAATTCGAGTTCCGTGCCGCACAGAAGTTGCCGTGGCACCCGGGTCGGTGTGCCGAGATCGTCTACGGCGGCAGGGTGATCGGGTACGCCGGCCAACTGCATCCCGCGGTCATCGAGCGCACCGGGCTGCCGAAGGGGGTCTGCGCGGTCGAGCTGGACCTCAGCGCCGTTCCCATCGTCGAACGCCTTCCCGCGCCCGTGGTGTCCCCGTTCCCGGCGGTGTTCCAGGACGTCAGCCTGATCGTCTCCGAGGACGTGGCCGCCCAGGCCGTGGTCGACGCAGTGCGCGACGGCGCCGGCGAATTGCTCGAGGACGTCCGGATCTTCGACGTGTACACGGGTCCGCAGGTGGGCGACGGCCACAAGTCGCTGGCGCTGGCGCTGCGGTTCCGCGCATCCGACCGGACGCTCACCGAGGACGAGGCGAGCGCGGCGCGCGATTCAGCCGTCGCGGTGGCGGTCGAACGCGTCGGCGCCACGCAGCGCAGGTAGCCATCGACGGCGGCTCCTAATGAGTTTGCAGTCGATCGCATAAACATGCAGAATCACTGCATGATCTCAGTGGCGGTGGCCGGTGCCAGCGGCTATGCGGGCGGGGAAATCCTGCGCCTGCTGCTCGGTCATCCCGCACTGGCGGACGGGCGCCTGACCATCGGCGCGTTGACGGCGGCGACCAGCGCGGGAACCGGTCTCACCGAGCACCACCCGCACCTCCTTCCGTTGGCCGACCGCGTCCTCGAGGCGACCGACGCCGACGTTCTCACCGGCCACGACGTGGTGTTCCTGGCCCTGCCACACGGACACTCCGCGGCGCTGGCCGACCGACTCGGAACCGACGTCCTGATCGTCGACTGCGGCGCGGACTTCCGGCTCACCGATCCGGCGGCCTGGGAGAAGTTCTACGGCTCGGCGCACGCGGGCACGTGGCCCTACGGGCTACCGGAACTGCCCGGTGGCCGGGAGGCGCTGCGGACCGCCAAGCGCATCGCCGTTCCCGGCTGCTACCCGACGGCGGCCCTCCTCGCGCTGCTTCCCGCGCTGGCCGAGGATCTCGTCGAGCCGGCCGTCACGGTCGTGGCGGTGAGCGGTACGTCCGGCGCAGGCCGCGCCGCCAAGGTCGACCTGCTGGGCTCCGAGGTCATCGGCTCGGCGCGGGCGTACAACGTCGGCGGCGCGCACCGGCACACGCCCGAGATCGCGCAGGGCCTGCGGACGGTCACCGACGAACACGTCACCGTGTCCTTCACGCCCGTCCTGATCCCGACCTCGCGCGGCATCCTCGCGACGTGCACGGCGAAGACGGACGCCTCGCTGTCGGAGATCCGTGCGGCCTACGAAAAGATGTACGGCGGTGAGCCGTTCGTGCATCTGTTGCCCGAGGGACGACTGCCGACGACGGGATCGGTGATCGGCAGCAACGCCGCCCAGGTGGCCGTCGCCGTCGACGCCGATGCCGGCGTCCTGGTAGCGCTGTGTGCGATCGACAACCTCGTCAAGGGAACTGGAGGGGCGGCCGTGCAGTCGATGAACCTGGCGCTGGGTTGGCCGGAGACGGAAGGACTTTCGATCGTGGGTGTAGCACCGTGAATCTGGTACGGACCCAGGGCGTCACTGCGCCGTCGGGCTTCCGGGCCACCGGGATCTCGGCGGGCATCAAGGCGTCCGGAAAGCCGGACCTGGCCCTGGTGTTCAACGAGGGGCCCGACTACGGCGCCGCCGCCGTCTTCACCCGCAACAAGGTCAAGGCTGCTCCGGTGCTGTGGACCCAGCAGGTGATGAGCACCAAGCGGCTGCGCGCGGTCATTCTGAACTCTGGCGGGGCCAACGCCTGCACCGGACCCCTCGGCTTCCAGGACACCCATGCCACCGCCGAGGCGCTCGCGAACGCCCTCTCGGACTGGGGCACCGAAACCGGGGCCATCGAGGTCGCCGTCTGCTCGACGGGACTGATCGGGGACCGGCTGCCCATGGACAAAATCCTCGGCGGCATCAAGGACATCGTGCACGAGATGGCGGGCGGGTTGACCGGGGGCGCCGAAGCGGCCCACGCCATCATGACCACCGACACCGTCGCGAAGCAGGTTGCGCTGCATCACGAGGACAGCTGGACGATCGGCGCGATGGCGAAGGGCGCAGGCATGATGGCGCCCTCGCTGGCGACCATGTTGTGCGTCATCACCACCGACGCCGTAGCCGACGCCGACGCCCTGGACCGCGCGCTGCGCAACGCCGCCGCGCACACGTTCGACCGGCTCGACATCGACGGCAGCTGCTCGACCAACGACACCGTCCTGCTTCTCGCCTCGGGTGCCAGCGAGATCACCCCGACCCAGGACCAACTCGACGACGCCGTGCTCGCCGTCTGCGACGACCTCTGCGCACAGTTGCAGGCTGACGCCGAGGGCGTGACCAAACGGGTCGCCGTCACCGTCACCGGCGCCGCGAACGACGCCGACGCGGTCGTCGCCGCCCGGGTGATCGCCCGCGACAGCCTGGTCAAGACGGCCATCTTCGGCTCCGATCCGAACTGGGGTCGGGTACTGGCCGCCGTCGGGATGGCGCCGGTCGAGATGAACCCGGATCGGATCAGCGTCTCCTTCAACGGTTCTCCGGTGTGCATCGACGGCGCCGGCGCTCCAGGGGCTCGCGAGGTGGATCTGTCGGGAGCGGACATCTCCGTCGCCGTGGGGCTAGGCGTCGGTACCGGCGAGGCGACCATCCGCACCACTGACCTGTCCCACGCCTACGTCGAAGAGAACTCGGCCTACAGCTCGTGAACGCCCCAATCGAGGTGGCCACCCAGGCCAAGGCGGCCGTGCTCGCCGGAGCGCTGCCGTGGCTGAAGCAGCTGCACGGCAAGATCGTCGTCGTCAAGTACGGCGGCAACGCCATGACCGACGACGTCCTCAAGGCGGCCTTCGCCGCGGACATGGTCTTCCTGCGCAACTGCGGCATTCACCCCGTCGTCGTCCACGGTGGCGGTCCGCAGATCAGCGCCATGTTGAAGAAGCTCGGCATTGCCGGCGACTTCAAGGGTGGGTTCCGGGTTACCACGCCGGAGGTCCTCGACGTCGCCCGGATGGTGCTGTTCGGCCAGGTCGGGCGCGAACTCGTCGGCCTCATCAACGCCCACGGCCCGTATGCGGTCGGCATTACCGGCGAGGATGCCGCGCTGTTCACCGCGGTGCGACGAAGCGTGCTCGTCGACGGCGTGGCCACCGACATCGGCCTGGTCGGCGACGTCGAGAAGGTCGACGTCGCGGCGGTCATGGATCTCATTGCCGCGGGACGTATTCCGGTGATCTCGACGATCGCTCCCGACGCCGGGGGTGTGGTGCACAACATCAACGCCGACACCGCGGCGGCCGCGCTCGCCGAGGCGCTGTCGGCCGAGAAGCTGCTGATGCTCACCGACGTCGAAGGCCTGTACACCCGTTGGCCCGACCGCTCCTCACTGGTCAGCGAGATCGATGCGACGACGCTGACGGGGCTGTTGCCCTCGCTCGAGTCGGGGATGGTGCCCAAGATCGAGGCGTGCCTGCGGGCGGTGGCGGGTGGCGTGCCGAGCGCCCACGTCATCGACGGCCGCCTCGAACACTGCGTGCTTGCGGAGTTGTTCACCGATGAGGGTTCCGGAACGAAGGTGGTGATGACGTGACCAACACTCAAGGGCTGCAGGAACGTTGGCAGGCCGTGATGATGAACAACTACGGCACCCCACCGGTGGCGCTGGTCAGCGGTGACGGTGCGGTGGTGACCGACGCCGACGGCAAGACCTACGTCGATCTGCTCGGCGGCATCGCGGTCAACGTCCTCGGGCACCGGCATCCGGCGGTCATCGACGCCGTCACCGCCCAGCTGAACACGCTCGGCCACACGTCGAACCTGTACGCCACCGAGCCGGGAATCGCACTTGCCGAAGCGCTGGTGGCCCACCTCGGCGGCGATGCCTCTTCTCCCACGGCCAGGGTGTTCTTCTGCAACTCCGGCACCGAGGCCAACGAGGTCGCCTTCAAGATCAGCCGGCTCACGGGCCGCACCGACCTCGTCGCCGCCGCGGGCGCCTTCCACGGTCGCACCATGGGCTCGCTGTCGCTCACCGGGCAGCCGTCGAAGCAGGCGCCGTTCGCACCGCTGCCCGGCAACGTCACCCACGTTCCCTACGGTGACGTCGAGGCCCTCGCGGCGGCCGTCACCGACGGGACGGCTGCGGTCTTCCTCGAACCGATCATGGGGGAGGGTGGTGTCGTCACGCCGCCCCCGGGATACCTCGCCGCGGCACGGGAGATCACCGCTGCGCACGGAGCGCTCCTCGTGGTCGACGAAGTGCAGACGGGCGTGGGTCGTACGGGCACCTTCTACGCCCATCAACACGACGGCATCACCCCTGACGTCGTCACGCTGGCCAAGGGACTCGGTGGCGGCCTGCCGATCGGCGCCTGCCTGGCCATCGGCGACGCCGCCGCACTCCTGACGCCGGGCCTGCACGGCAGCACCTTCGGCGGCAACCCGGTGTGCACCGCCGCCGCGCTCGCCGTCCTGAAAACGCTGGCCGACGACGACCTCATCGCCAGGGCGGACATGCTGGGCAAGATGATCAGCCACGGCGTCGAAGCGATCGGCCATCCGCTCGTCGACCACGTCAGGGGTCGCGGCCTGCTGCGCGGCATCGTCCTGAGCGCACCGAAGGGCAAGGCAGTCGAGTCGGCGGCCCGCGATGCCGGTTTCCTGGTCAATGCCGCCGCTTCCGACGTCGTCCGACTCGCCCCGCCCCTGGTGGTGACCGAGGCGCAGGTCGAGTCGTTCCTCGCCGCCCTGCCGGGCATTCTGGACACCGCGGCCAATGACGCGGAGTCGGTCTCGTGACGGTACGCAACTTCCTACGCGACGACGACCTGTCGCCGGCCGAACAAGCCGAAGTCCTAGCCATCGCAGCCGATCTCAAGAAGGCGCCGTTCAGCGCGCGGCCGCTGGAGGGACCACGCGGCGTGGCCGTCATCTTCGAGAAGAACTCCACCAGGACGCGGTTCTCGTTCGAGATGGGCATCGCACAGCTCGGTGGCCATGCCGTGGTGGTCGACGGACGCAGTACGCAACTCGGCCGCGAGGAGACGCTCGAGGACACCGGTGCGGTTCTCTCGCGCTACGTCGACGCCATCGTCTGGCGGACGTTCGCCCAGGAACGGTTGGCCGCCATGGCCTCCGGAGCGACGGTGCCGATCGTCAACGCGCTGTCCGACGAGTTCCACCCGTGCCAGGTCCTCGCCGACCTCCAGACGCTGACCGAGCGCAAGGGGGAGCTCAAGGGTCTGCGAATGACCTACTTCGGCGACGGTGCGAACAACATGGCGCACTCGCTGATGCTGGGGGGCGTGACTGCGGGCGTCCACGTCACCATTGCCGCCCCGTCGGGCTTCGAACCGGCGCGGCAGTTCGTAGTCGCCGCCGAACGACGCGCCGCCGAGACCGGTGCCAGTGTGACCTTAACCTCGGATGCGAAGGCCGGCGCCAAGGATGCCGACGTCCTGGTCACCGACACGTGGACGTCGATGGGGCAGGAGAACGACGGCCTTGACCGGGTCCGGCCGTTCCGGCCGTTCCAAGTCAACGGCGGGCTGCTCGAGCTGGCCGACTCCGAGGCCGTCGTGCTGCACTGCCTGCCCGCGCACCGCGGTCACGAGATTACCGACGACGTCATCGACGGACCGCAGAGCGCCGTCTGGGACGAGGCCGAGAACCGTCTGCACGCGCAGAAGGCGCTGCTGGTGTGGCTGCTGGATCGCTCGTGACTTCCCCGACGCGCGTCGGGCGGCAGGCGCGCATCGTGACGCTGCTGTCGACCCAGTCGGTGCGCAGCCAGGTCGAACTGGCCGCCATGCTCGCCGCCGACGGCATCGAGGTCACGCAGGCCACGCTGTCGCGCGATCTCGAGGAGCTCGGCGCGGTGAAGCTGCGCGGCGCCGACGGTGGCACCGGCGTCTACGTCGTGCCGGAGGACGGCAGCCCGGTGCGGGGCGTCTCCGGTGGTACCGACCGGGTGGCGAAGCTGCTCGGCGATCTGCTGGTGTCCACCGACGCCAGCGGCAACCTCGCGGTGTTGCGCACCCCGCCCGGCGGAGCCCACTACCTGGCCAGCGCGATCGACCGGTCGGCCCTGCCCTACGTCGTCGGCACCATTGCCGGTGATGACACCATCCTGGTGGTGGCGCGCGAACCCATGACGGGTGCCGAGCTGGCCAGCACCCTCGAAGACCTGAAGTAACCCTGAGCCCAAGGAGATTGAACACATGTCCGAACGCGTCATCCTGGCGTACTCCGGTGGCCTGGACACCTCCGTCGCGATCAGCTGGATCGGCAAGGAGACCGGTCGCGAAGTGGTGGCCGTGGCCATCGACCTCGGCCAGGGCGGTGAGGACATGGAGGTGGTGCGTCAGCGCGCGTTGGACTGCGGCGCGGTCGAGGCCGTGGTCGTCGATGCGCGCGACGAATTCGCCGACGAGTACTGCCTTCCCGCCATCACGAACAACGCCCTCTACATGGACCGCTACCCGTTGGTGTCCGCGATCAGCAGGCCGCTGATCGTCAAGCACCTCGTCGACGCCGCGCGCCTGCACGGTGGCGGCATCGTCGCGCACGGATGTACCGGCAAGGGCAACGACCAGGTGCGCTTCGAGGTTGGATTCGCATCGTTGGCACCCGATCTCGAGGTCCTCGCTCCGGTCCGCGACTACGCGTGGACCAGGGAGAAGGCCATCGCGTTCGCCGAGGAGAACGCCATCCCCATCAACGTCACCAAACGGTCGCCGTTCTCCGTGGACCAGAACGTGTGGGGCCGGGCGGTGGAGACCGGCTTCCTGGAACACCTTTGGAATGCCCCCACCAAGGACGTCTACGACTACACCGAGGATCCCACGGTCAACTGGAGCTCGCCCGACGAGGTCATCGTCGGCTTCGAACGAGGCAGGCCCGTGTCGATCGACGGCCGACCCGTCACCGTGCTCGAGGCCATCGTGGAGCTGAATCGCCGAGCCGGCGCGCAGGGCGTCGGCAGGCTCGACGTCGTCGAGGACAGGTTGGTCGGCATCAAGAGCCGCGAGATCTACGAGGCGCCCGGCGCCATGGTGTTGATCACCGCGCACACCGAACTCGAGCACGTGACGCTGGAACGCGAACTGGCCAGGTTCAAGCGGACCACCGATCAGCGCTGGGGCGAACTGGTCTACGACGGGCTCTGGTACTCCCCGCTGAAGACGGCGCTGGAGTCCTTCGTCGCCACCACCCAGGAGCACGTCACGGGCGAGATCCGGCTGGTGCTGCACGGCGGGCACATCGCCGTCAACGGCAGGCGCAGCACCGAGTCCCTGTACGACTTCAACCTGGCCACCTACGACGAGGGCGACACGTTCGACCAGTCCAGCGCCAAGGGCTTCGTGCACGTGCACGGGTTGTCGTCGAAGATCGCCGCGCAGCGGGACCTGGCCGGCAGATGAGCACCAACGAGGGCTCGCTGTGGGGCGGCCGCTTCACCGACGGTCCCTCGGAAGCGCTCGCGGCGCTCAGCAAGTCCACCCACTTCGACTGGGTCCTGGCACCGTATGACGTCAGGGCGTCCAAGGCTCACACCCTCGTGCTGTTCCGCGCCGGTCTGCTCACCGAAGAGCAGCGAGACGGGCTGCTGGCCGGGTTGGACGCGCTCGGCGACGACGTCGACGACGGAAGCTTCGGGCCACTGCCGACCGACGAGGACGTGCACGGCGCCCTCGAACGGGGTCTGATCGAGCGGGCCGGGGAGGAACTCGGCGGACGTCTGCGGGCGGGCCGGTCACGCAACGACCAGGTCGCAACACTGTTCAGGATGTGGCTGCGCGACGCCATGCGCGTCATCGGCACCGGGGTGCTCGACGTCGTCGGTGCGCTGGCGACCCAGGCGGCGTCGCACCCCACGGAGATCATGCCGGGGAAGACGCATCTGCAGTCGGCGCAGCCGATCCTGTTGGCACACCACCTGTTGGCCCACGCACACCCCTTGCTGCGCGACGTCGACAGGATCGTCGACTTCGACGATCGCGCCGCCGTCTCGCCGTACGGCTCCGGGGCGCTCGCCGGTTCGTCGCTGGGTCTCGATCCGGACGCCATCGCAGCGGATCTCGGCTTCGCGGCGGCGGCCGACAACTCCATCGACGCCACGGCGGCACGCGACTTCGCCGCCGAGGCCGCGTTCGTGCTGGCCATGATCGCCGTCGACCTCTCCCGGCTGGCGGAGGACGTCATCCTGTGGAGCACGACCGAATTCGGCTACGTCACGCTCCACGACTCGTGGTCGACGGGCAGCTCGATCATGCCGCAGAAGAAGAACCCCGACATCGCCGAGCTCGCGCGCGGCAAGTCGGGCCGTCTGATCGGCAACCTCACCGGGCTGCTGGCCACGCTCAAGGCGCAGCCGCTGGCCTACAACCGGGACCTTCAGGAGGACAAGGAGCCGGTCTTCGACTCGGTGGGTCAGCTGGAGCTGCTGCTGCCCGCGATGGCCGGTCTGGTCGCGACGCTGCGCTTCAACGCCGAGAGGATGGCCGAGCTCGCCCCGCTCGGGTACACCCTCGCCACCGACGTTGCCGAATGGCTTGTCCGACAGGGAGTTCCGTTCCGCGTGGCACACGAGGCGGCGGGCGCCGCCGTGCGGGTCGCCGAAGCGCGCGGAGTCGGGCTCGAAGAACTCGCCGACGACGAACTGGCGGGCATCCACCCAGGATTGACGGCCGAGGTGCGCGAGGTGTTGTCGGTCGCGGGATCGGTCGACTCACGCGACGCCCGCGGCGGCACCGCACCGGTCCAGGTGGCCAAGCAACTCGGTGTCGTACGCGACACGGCCGACCGGCTGCGAATCCGTCTGCGGCCTTAGTCGTCCGCCAACGAGAGCCACTCCTCCTCGAGTGACTCCTTGCGCGCCACCACCGCGGACAGCTCGGCGTTCAGCTCGCCGAGTCGGACGTGGTCGGCGACAGCCTCGGCCATGGTGTGGTGCAGCCGCTCGATCTGCTGATCGAGCTTGCGGAGTTGATTCTCGATGCGGGACAGCTCCTTTCCCGTCCTACGGGCACGGGCCGACGCCGTTTCGGCGCGCTCGCCCGAGCGCGCCGCCAGCGTGGTCGCGGCCGCGCTCCGCTCCTCCAGATACTGCTCGATGCCACCGGGAAGCAGCACGCAGCGACCGCCGCCGGGCAGCGCATAGGTGACGTCGGTGACGCGTTCGAGGAAGTACCGGTCGTGGGTGACGACGATCAGCGTGCCCGGCCAGCCGTCGAGGTAGTCCTCGATGACGTTGAGGGTGTCGATGTCGAGGTCGTTGGTCGGCTCGTCGAGGAGCAGGACGTTCGGCTCGTCGAGGAGCAGCCGCAGGAACTGGAACCGCCGCCGCTCACCACCGGACAGCTCGGACAGCCGCGTCGTCAGCTTGTCGCCGGTGAACCCGAAGTCCTCGAGGAGCGTGGCCGTGCTGACCTCGCGACCGCCTGCGAGTTCGGTGATCCGCTTGGCCTTCTCGACGGCATCGAGGACGCGCTCGGTGCCGTCCATCTCGACGAGCGCCTGACTGAGATAGCCGATCCGGAGCGTCTTTCCCCGTTTGACCGTGCCCGACGTCGGTGCCAGTTCACCCGTCAACAGCTTGAGCACCGAGGTCTTCCCGGTGCCGTTGACGCCGACGAGACCGATGCGTACGCCGGGGCCGATCGACCAGTCGAGCTTGTCGAGGATCCTCCAGCGGGCAGGAGCGGAGCGACCAGGGGATTGATCCGGCTCGCCCGCCTCGAGGGACACCCGGTGGAGGTCGAACACGTCCTTGCCGAGCCGGGCCGTCGCGAACCGCTGCAATGCCAGGGAGTCTCGCGGCTCCGGCTCGTTGGCGATCAGGTCGTTGGCGGCCTGGATGCGGAACTTCGGCTTGGACGTGCGTGCGGGCGGGCCACGCCGCAACCACGCCAGCTCCTTGCGCATCAGGTTGCGGCGACGGGCCTCCGTGCCCGCGGCGACCCGTGCTCGTTCCGCCCTGGCCAGCACGTACGCCGCGTAGCCGCCCTCGTACGCGTCGACGGCGCCACCGTGCACCTCCCAGATCCGGGTGCACACCGCGTCGAGGAACCAGCGGTCGTGGCTGACCACCACCAGGGTCTTCGAACGCTGCTGGGAGAGATGGCTGGCCAGCCAGCCGATCACCTCGACGTCCAGATGGTTGGTCGGCTCGTCGAGCACCAGGACGTCGTGCCCCGCGAGGAGCACCGCGGCCAGCGCCACCCGACGTCGCTCACCGCCGCTGAGGTTGTTGACTTCGCGGTCCAGGGACACCTGGGCCAATAGGTTCTCGACCACCGACCGGGTCTCGGCGTCGGCCGCCCAGACGTGGTCGGGACGTCCGCCGACGATGACGTCGCGCACCGTCGCCTCCGGCGTGAAGTCGTCGGACTGGTGGAGGTAACCGACGGAGAGTCCCGACGTGTGGGTGACCCGGCCGGAGTCCGGCGGTCGCGTAGCGGTCAGGACCTGCAGCAAGGTGGTCTTGCCGTCGCCGTTGCGCCCGACGACGCCAATCGCCTCGCCCTCGTCGATGCCCAGGCTCACCCCGTCGAGCAGGGTGCGCGTGGCGTAGCCGACGGTCACGCGTTCGAGGTTGATCAGGTTCGCCATCGACCGCCGATCATAGGGTGCGATCGCCGGGAGCCTCCGAGGCAGCTATGCCATGATGGCGTCGGGTCGGGGATTCGCACATCGCTTGGGAAGAGGAGCACCGTAGTGGACCTCTCGGCGATCACCGGGCCCGTCGAGCGGTTGGTGGCCACCGCCCAGAACGGCTTGGAAGTCCTGCGTTACGGCGGCCTCGAGACCGGGGCAGTGCCGTCCCCCTTCCAGATCATCGAAAGCGTGCCGATGTACCGACTGCGCCGGTACTTCCCACCCGACGCAAGGCCGGGCGCCACGCCACCGGGCCCCCCGGTGCTGATGGTGCACCCGATGATGATGTCGGCCGACATGTGGGACGTCACTCGCCACGACGGCGCCGTCGGCATCCTGCACCAGGCAGGCATCGACCCATGGGTCATCGACTTCGGCTCACCCGACCAGGTCGAGGGTGGGATGCAACGCAACCTCGCCGATCACGTGGTGGCCCTGAGCGAGGCGATCGACACGGTCAAGAAGGTCACCGACCGCGACGTGCACCTGGCGGGCTACTCGCAGGGCGGCATGTTCGCCTACCAGACCGCCGCCTACCGGCGCTCCAAGGACGTGGCCAGCATCGTCGGGTTCGGTTCGCCCGTCGACACGCTCGCGGCGCTGCCGATGAACCTGCCTGCCGGATTCGCCGTCGGCGCCGCCGACTTCATGGCCGACCACGTCTTCAGCCGCATCGACATCCCGGGCTGGCTGGCCCGCGCCGGCTTCCAGATGCTCGACCCGATCAAGACGGCGCAGTCGCGGTTGGACTTCCTGCGCCAGCTCCACGACCGCGAGGCACTGCTGCCGCGCGAGCAGCAGCGACGGTTCCTCGCGAGCGAGGGCTGGATCGCCTGGTCCGGTCCTGCGATCGCAGAACTGCTCAAACAGTTCATCGCGCACAACAGGATGATGAGCGGCGGGTTCTCCATTCGGGGGGATCTCGTCACGATGGCCGACATCGAATGCCCGGTGCTGGCCGTCGTCGGGGAGGTCGACGACATCGGGCAGCCCGCATCGGTGCGTGGCATCAAGCGCGCCTCGCCACGGGCAGACGTCTACGAATACCTGATCCGCACCGGCCACTTCGGGCTCGTCGTCGGTTCCAAGGCGGCCACCCAGACCTGGCCGACCGTCGCGGCATGGGTGAAGTGGATCGCCGGTGACGGCGAGCTACCCGCCGACGTCGTGCCGATGGCACCGCAGCCCGAGGAGAGCCGCGAGACCGGTGTCCCGCTGGCGTCCCGCATCGCGCACGGCGCGGGAGCGGCCGCGGAGATGACGTTCGGCGTGGCCCGCTCCGCCGCGGGTGCGTTCGTCGCGGCCAACAAGTCGGCCAGGGCGCTGGTCGTCGAGACTGCCCGCACGTTGCCGCGATTGGCACGGCTGGGGCAGATCAACGACCACACCCGCATCTCGCTCGGCCGGATCATGAGCGAGCAGGCCCGGGCGACGCCCGACGGTGAATTCCTGCTGTTCGACGGTCGCGTGCACACGTACGAAGCGGTGGACCGTCGCATCAACAACGTCGTGCGCGGCCTGATCGGCGTCGGCGTGCGGCAGGGTGCGCACGTCGGCGTGCTGATGGAGACCCGGCCCAGCGCGCTGGTCGCGATCGCGGCGCTGTCCCGTCTCGGCGCGGTCGCAGTGCTGATGCCTCCCGACTCCGACCTGATCGTGGCCGCCCAGCTCGGCGCGGTCTCCGACGTCATCGCCGACCCCGTCAGTCTCGAAGCGGCCCGCAAGCTTCCGCTGCGGGTGCTGGTGCTCGGGGGCGGCGAATCGCGGGACCTGGACCTGCCCGAGAACTCCGACGTCGTCGACATGGAGAAGATCGACCCCGACGTCGTCGCCCTGCCCGGCTGGTACCGCCCCGACCCCGGCTTCGCCAGGGACCTCGCCTACGTCGCCTTCGCCACCGTCGGCGGTGAACTCGTCGCCCGCCAGATCACCAACTTCCGGTGGGCGCTGTCGGCGTTCGGCACCGCCTCGGCGGCCAACCTCGGGTCGGGTGACACGGTGTACTGCCTGACGCCGTTGCATCACCAGTCCGGTCTGCTCGTCAGCCTGGGCGGGGCCGTGGTCGGCGGCACCAGGATCGCGTTGTCGCGGGGCCTGCTCCCGGACCGCTTCGCGCACGAGGTTCGGCAGTACGGCGTGACGGTGGTGTCCTACACCTGGTCGATGCTCCGGGAGGTCTTGGACGGGTTCCAGGGCGAGCCGTCCTCCAGACTGAAGGGGAATCATCCCGTGCGTCTGTTCATCGGGTCCGGCATGCCCACCGGGCTGTGGCGGCGCGTCGAGGAGGAGTTCGCGCCGGCGCACGTCGTCGAGTTCTTCGCCACCACCGATGGGCAAGCCGTCCTGGCCAACGTCTCGGGCGCCAAGATCGGCAGCGAGGGCAGGCCGCTGCCCGGCGGCGGTCACGTCGAGCTCGCCGCCTACGACCCCGAGGACGACCTGATCCTGGAGGACGACCGCGGATTCGTGGCACTGGCCGCACCCAACGAGGTCGGCGTCCTGCTGGCGCACCCGCGCGGTCCCGTCGACCCGAAGGCGGCGGTCCGGCGCGGCGTGTTCGCGCCCGCCGATCTGTGGGTGTCGACGGAGTACCTGTTCCGCCGCGACGAGGACGGTGACTACTGGCTGGTGGACACCCGCGGCTCGGTCATCCGCACCGAACGTGGCCCGGTCTACGGTGCCACGGTCAACGACACCGTGAGCCGGGTCGGCGCCGTCGACCTCGCGGTGACGTACCAGGTGGTGGTCGGCGATCGCAATCTCGCGGTCACCGCCCTCGTGCTCAGTCCGGGAGGCAGCGTTCCGACCGCAGGCCTCAACGAGGCTCTCGCCGCGCTGCCGGTCGGTGCACCGCCCGACGTGGTCCACGTGGTGCCGGAGCTGAAGCTCAGCGCGACCTACCGGCCGTTGCTCGGTCCGCTGCGCGCGGCGGGTGTGCCCAAGCCGTCCCGACAGGCGTGGCACCTGGACTACGACACCGGCAGCTACCGGCGCCTCACCGCCGCGGCGCGCGCCGAATTGCTCCGCTCCAGCGACGTTCACTGAGCCCGTGCCCCAGCCGCCCGGCTTTGTTAGGCTCCCGCTTGCGGCACGTCGCCGTCTGGGTTGGGGAACCCTGCTCAATGGAGGATCGATGACCTTGCAGACCAGCATGACCTGGAGCTGGCGCCGCGCCGTGACCGGTGCTCTGGCCAGCGGTGCACTGGCAGCCGGCGTGATGATCGGTGTCGGCGGGCCCGTGGCATCGGCTGAACCGGTCAACCCCAACGGCACCTCGACCGACGCGCCGGCGCCGCCGCCGATGACGGCCGATCAGGCCCTCGCGATCATCGACTCCGAATACGACACCGGGCAGGGCGGCGGACAGCTCTCCATCCTGATTCACGAGGTGCTGAAGCTCCGTGCCCAGGGCTACATGCCCTCCAAGGGAAACCGGGAGTCGATCGAGGCGGCGTTGGACAAGCGCCCCAATCAGGCCCCGCTGATCGAGGCCCTGAACGAGACCCTGTCGTTCCAGCGCCGAAACCAGATGCGGGCCACGGCCGCGGCGCCGCAGCAGCCGGCGATGAACCCGCCGACGATCCTGGGCGGCGGTGCCCAGCCCGGTGGCAACATGCCGGGCTTCGGCATCGACCCGAACACCGACGGCACCGTCAACCTGCCGCTCGGCTAGGAGCGTTCGTGCTCGACGACACGTTGCGGAGCATCCTGGTGTGCCCGGAGGATCGCGGTCCACTCCTGCTCGTCGGCGACCAGCTCTACAACCCGCGGCTGCGGCGGCGCTACCGGATCGAGGACGGAGTTCCCGTCCTGCTCATCTCCGAGGCCGTCACCGTGACCGACGATGCCGAGCATCAGGCGTTGGTGGAGCGTGCCGAACCCTAGGTCAGGCCGGGCAGGTCGCCGGTCAGGTAGTGCTGAAGATTCGGTGCAATGGTCTCGGCGATCTGCTCGACGGGCAATGACGTGAACGGGTCGAGTTCGAGGATGTAGCGCGCCATCACGACGCCGACCAGTTGGGATGCGACGAATTGGACGCGGACGCGGCCCGAACCCGGTGGGGTGTCCACGCGCGAGCCGACCTCGACCGAGATCACGTCCTGCAGGAACGACCGGATCAGGCTGACGTCGCTGCCCGCCAGCAGCGACCGCATGGTCGCGATGAATCCGGACCCCATCTCTGAGTCCCACAGGGGCAGCAGCAGTGACGGCAGCATCAGGCCGAGATTCTCGACCGGCACCTCGCGCATCGGCCCGATGACCTGCATGGGGTCGATCGGGATGTGCACTGCGGCGGCGAACAGCTGTTCCTTGGTACCGAAGTAGTGGTGGACGAGGGCGGCATCGACGTCGGCGGCCGCCGCGATGGATCGGATCGACGTGTTGCCGATCCCGTTGCGGGCGAACAGCTCCCGCGCGTTGGTGAGAATCCGGTCGCGGGTGTCGCTGGCCCCCCTCGGCCGGCCCGGCCGCTTGCGACCGCGAACGCTCACGGCGTTCTGCGGCGCAGCGTGGCCGCCGCCAGGCCCAGCGCCACCACCGCGAACGCGATGACGACGGCGATGTCGCGGGCTGCGGTGGCCGTGAGGTCGGGATGCGCCCCGACCTCCTTCAACGCCTCGAGCGCGTAGCTGGCCGGCAGCGCGTTGCTGATCCACTGGAGCCAGTCGGGCAACATGTCGCGGGGCACGATGATGCCGCAGAGCAGCAGTTGCGGCGCGATGACGACCGGCATGAATTGGACGGCCTGGAACTCGGTGCGGGCGAACGCACTGCACAGCAGCCCCAGCCCGACCCCGAGGACGGCGTTGATGATGGCGATCCCGAAGACCAGACCGGGGTTACCCGCCGTGTCGAGACCCAGCAGCCAGAACGAGATCACGCACGCGAGCGTGGCCTGTGCGGCGGCGGCGATCGAGAACGCCGTGCCGTACGCCGCCAACAGATCCAGTCGACGCAGGGGAGTGGTCAGGATGCGCTCCAGCGTTCCCGAGACGCGTTCGCGCTGCATCGTGATCGAGGTGATCAGGAACATCACGATGAGCGGGAACACCCCGAACATGATCAGACAGGCGTCGTCGAAGGGGGACGGTGCGCCCGGCGGGTGCGGTGCGTCCTGAAACATGAAGTACATCAACGTGATGATCAGGCTCGGCACGACGAGGATCATCGCGACGCTGCGGTGATCGCCTGCCAACTGCCGCAGGATCCGTCCGGTGGTGGCCAGGTAGGCCTGCAGGCTCAGCCGCGAGCGGGTGCGGTGCTGTCGCCGAATGACGGAGAGAAACGCTTCCTCCAATGACTGACATCCCGTGTCCTCTCGCAACGCGGTGGGGGTGGTGTGGGCCAACAGGCGGCCTTCGCGCAGGAGCAGCAGATCCGCCACAGTGGTCCGCCTCGTCCATGACGTGGCTGGAGATCAGCAGCGTGGTGCCGTGGCCGGCCAGGCGGTCGAACTGTTCCCACAGGTCGACTCTCAGCACGGGGTCGAGGCCCACGGTGGGTTCGTCGAGCACCAGGAGGTCGGGGTGTGCCACCAGTGCGCAGGCCAGCGAAACGCGGGTGCGTTGACCGCCGGAGAGGTTGCGCGCACAACGCGGTCCGATGGTCGGCCAGCCCGACGTCGGCGACCGCCTTGTCGGCGGCCTTGACGCCCGATCCGTACAGCGACGCGAAGTAGCGGACGTTGTCGATCACGCGCAGATCCGAATAGATGGTGGCGTCTTGGGTGACGTACCCGACGCGGTGCCGCAGTTCGGCGCATCCTGCGGGCTTGCCCAGCACGGTCACCGAGCCCGACGCGATCACCTGGGTTCCGACGATGCTGCGGATCAACGTGCTCTTTCCGCAGCCCGAAGGACCGAGAATGCCGGTGATGGTGCCCGCGGCGATCCGTACCGTGACGTCGTCCAAGGCGGTGCGCTTGCCGCGGACGACGGTCAGATTCTGCACGGTGACGGCAGGCGGGGGGCCCATCTCGATTAATTCATCATGCGATGAAGTCATCATGTGATGAATATGCTCCCTGCTGCTGGAGGTGTCAAGGGTGGCGGGCAGAATCGAAGGCGTGACCGCAGAGCTGCTGGCGACCGATCCCATCTCGGCCGCCAGCAGACTGGTCGGTGCGGTGCTCGAGGGCCGGGGCGTCACCGCGCGGGTGGTCGAGGTCGAGGCCTACGGCGGCCCGGCCGACGGGCCGTGGCCCGACGCGGCAGCCCACTCCTATCGCGGCCGCGGCGGGCGCAACGCCGTCATGTTCGGGCCGCCGGGACGGTTGTACGCCTACCGCAGCCACGGCATCCACGTCTGCGCGAACGTCGTGTGCGGTGACGACGGCGTGGCCGCCGCCGTGCTACTCCGGGCCGCGGTCATCACCGACGGCATCGACGTCGCCACGGCCCGTCGAGGCGAACTGATCCGTACTCCGGCATTGGCCCGGGGGCCGGGTAACCTCTGCTCGGCCCTGGGAATCACCATGGCGGACAACGGGATCGACCTCTTCGACGACGACAGTCCCATCGGTCTGGTCCTCGGAGCCGCCGGCACCGTGACGAGCGGACCGCGGGTCGGGGTGAGCAAGGCCGCCGACCGGCCGTGGCGGTTCTGGCTGCCGCAGTCGTCCGGAGGTGTCGGCCTACCGGCGCAGCCCCCGGGCACCCGCGCCGGGGATGAGTGATTGATGCGCAAGGATCGACTCGTGACTTCGCAGAGCACCGACATCTTCGACGAACTCGACTGGCGTGGCTTGATTGCGCAGTCCACCGACCGCGAAGCGCTGGCCGCCGCGGCAGCCGAGGGACCGCTCACCCTCTACGCCGGGTTCGACCCACGGCGCCCAGCCTGCACGCCGGACACCTGATTCCGCTGTTGACCCTGCAGCGATTCCAGCGGGCGGGCCATCGGCCGATCGTCCTCGCCGGCGGCGCAACGGGCATGATCGGCGATCCGCGGGAGGTCGGCGAACGCACGTTGAACACCGCGGACACCGTCGCCGAGTGGTCCGAGCGCATCCGCGGTCAGCTGGAGACGATTCGTCGAGTTCGACGGGTCCGCCACCGGCGCCATCGTCGAGAACAACCTGTCCTGGACCTCGCAGCTCTCGGCGATCGAATTCCTCCGCGATCTCGGCAAGCACTTCTCGGTGAACGTGATGCTCGACCGCGACACCATCCGACGACGCCTCGACGGTGACGGCATCTCCTACACCGAGTTCAGCTACATGCTGTTGCAGGCCAACGACTTCGTGGAGCTGCACCAGAAGCACGGGTGCACGTTGCAGATCGGCGGGTCCGACCAGTGGGGCAACATCATCGCCGGTGTCCGATTGGTGCGCCAGAAGCTCGGCGCCAGCCGCGCATGCGCTGACGGTGCCGCTGGTCACCTCGGCCGACGGCAAGAAGTTCGGCAAGTCCACCGGCGGCGGCAACGTCTGGCTCGACCCCGAACTGACGTCGCCGTACGCCTGGTACCAGTACTTCTTCAACACCGCCGACGCCGACGTCATCCGCTACCTGCGCTGGTTCACGTTCCTGTCGGCCGACGAACTCGCCGAGCTCGAGGTGGCCACCGCCGAGCGGGCGCACGAGCGCGCCGCCCAGCGCCGGCTGGCGCAGGAGCTGACCACGCTGGTCCACGGCGAATGCCGCGACCGAAGCGGTCGAACTGGCCAGCCAGGCGCTGTTCGGCCGCGGCGAGTTGCAGGTCTTCGACGAATCGACGCTGGCTGCGGCGCTGCGCGAGACATCGGTCGCCGAACTCGACCGCCGGCGCTCCGGACGGCATCGGCGACCTCTTGGTCGCGACGGGTCTGTCGAAGAGCAAGGGCGAAGCGCGGCGCACGCTGTCCGAGGGTGGGGTCTACGTCAACAACGTCCGGGTGGACAGCGATGACTGGGTGCCCGCGCGGGCGGACTTCCTGCACGGCAAGTGGTTGGTGCTGCGGCGGGGCAAGCGCAACATCGCCGGCGTCGAGACGGGTCTGAGCCGACGCTCGAGGGCTGAACTTCTGCCCGACACGCCATCTACCAGGCAATTTGACTCTCCGTTATCCGGCACGTAACTTAGTCCAAGTCGTCGCGACGCGGTCAAGCCGCCGAGCGCGACGGCATCACCGAGAAGAAGCTCGCCCGGAAACGGTGGAGTTCTTCAACTGACCGCTCTACCGAAACGCGGCGTAAGTCGCGGGGTGGTTGCGCGGTCGGCGAGGATGCCGGGTGTGTTGTTTGAGAACTCAATAGTGTGTTTGGTGGTTTTTGTTTGTTGTTTTTGGCCATCCTCGTGGGGGACTCCCCGTCTTCCTTTGGTGGGGGTGGTTTTGTTTTTTGATGCCAGTTTGTTTGGTGTCTTTTTGTTGGATCGGATTGTTCTGATTCGAATTCACCTCCGTTTGTGGATGGGTTGTTTTTGTTTGGAGAGTTTGATTCTGGCTCAGGACGAACGCTGGCGGCGTGCTTAACACATGCAAGTCGAACGGTAAGGCCCTTCGGGGTACTCGAGTGGCGAACGGGTGAGTAACACGTGGGTGATCTGCCCTGCACTTTGGGATAAGCCTGGGAAACTGGGTCTAATACCGAATATGACCAGGCGATCGCATGGTCGTGTGGTGGAAAGCTTTTGCGGTGTGGGATGGGCCCGCGGCCTATCAGCTTGTTGGTGGGGTGATGGCCTACCAAGGCGACGACGGGTAGCCGGCCTGAGAGGGTGTCCGGCCACACTGGGACTGAGATACGGCCCAGACTCCTACGGGAGGCAGCAGTGGGGAATATTGCACAATGGGCGCAAGCCTGATGCAGCGACGCCGCGTGAGGGACGACGGCCTTCGGGTTGTAAACCTCTTTCAGCACAGACGAAGCGCAAGTGACGGTATGTGCAGAAGAAGGACCGGCCAACTACGTGCCAGCAGCCGCGGTAATACGTAGGGTGCGAGCGTTGTCCGGAATTACTGGGCGTAAAGAGCTCGTAGGTGGTTTGTCGCGTTGTTCGTGAAAACTCACAGCTCAACTGTGGGCGTGCGGGCGATACGGGCAGACTGGAGTACTGCAGGGGAGACTGGAATTCCTGGTGTAGCGGTGGAATGCGCAGATATCAGGAGGAACACCGGTGGCGAAGGCGGGTCTCTGGGCAGTAACTGACGCTGAGGAGCGAAAGCGTGGGGAGCGAACAGGATTAGATACCCTGGTAGTCCACGCCGTAAACGGTGGGTACTAGGTGTGGGTTTCCTTCCTTGGGATCCGTGCCGTAGCTAACGCATTAAGTACCCCGCCTGGGGAGTACGGCCGCAAGGCTAAAACTCAAAGAAATTGACGGGGGCCCGCACAAGCGGCGGAGCATGTGGATTAATTCGATGCAACGCGAAGAACCTTACCTGGGTTTGACATGCACAGGACGTGCCTAGAGATGGGTATTCCCTTGTGGCCTGTGTGCAGGTGGTGCATGGCTGTCGTCAGCTCGTGTCGTGAGATGTTGGGTTAAGTCCCGCAACGAGCGCAACCCCTATCTTATGTTGCCAGCGCGTCATGGCGGGGACTCGTAAGAGACTGCCGGGGTCAACTCGGAGGAAGGTGGGGATGACGTCAAGTCATCATGCCCCTTATGTCCAGGGCTTCACACATGCTACAATGGCCGGTACAAAGGGCTGCGAATGCCGTGAGGTGGAGCGAATCCTTTCAAAGCCGGTCTCAGTTCGGATCGGGGTCTGCAACTCGACCCCGTGAAGTCGGAGTCGCTAGTAATCGCAGATCAGCAACGCTGCGGTGAATACGTTCCCGGGCCTTGTACACACCGCCCGTCACGTCATGAAAGTCGGTAACACCCGAAGCCGGTGGCCTAACCCCTCGTGGGAGGGAGCCGTCGAAGGTGGGATCGGCGATTGGGACGAAGTCGTAACAAGGTAGCCGTACCGGAAGGTGCGGCTGGATCACCTCCTTTCTAAGGAGCACCACGAGACTCGCGGCCCGCCCACATCGTGTGGGGTCACGGTGACCCGAGCGATTCGTGAGATGGCCCGACGCCTGTAGTGGGTGCGGGTCTGGTGCATAGACGAACTCAAAAAACGCCGGCGCTGCCCTTCTTTGGGGGGTGGGGTCTGGTGGGCTGCCAAGCACACTGTTGGGCTTTGAGACAACAGGCCCGTTTCTCCCTGGCCCCTGTGTGGGGTGGGAGGCGTGTTGTTGCCCCAGGTTTTGGTGGTGGGGTGTGGTGTTTGATTCGTGGATAGTGGTTGCGAGCATCAACTCGCAGCGGTGGCGGGCTTCCTTCGGGTGGTCGGTGTCGTTGTGGGTTGTTGTGGTGTAATTTCGATTTTTTACAATTGGTTTTTGTGTTGTAAGTGTTTAAGGGCGCATGGTGGATGCCTTGGCATCAGAGGCCGATGAAGGACGTGGGAGGCTGCGATATGCCTCGGGGAGCTGTCAACCGAGCGTTGATCCGAGGATGTCCGAATGGGGAAACCCAGCACGAGTGATGTCGTGTTACCCGTATCTGAATACATAGGGTGCGGGAGGTAACGCGGGGAAGTGAAACATCTCAGTACCCGTAGGAAGAGAAAACAATAGTGATTCCGTGAGTAGTGGCGAGCGAAAGCGGAGGATGGCTAAACCGCATGCATGTGATACCGGGTAGGGGTTGTGTGTGCGGGGTTGTGGGACCCAGATTTCCAGGGCTACCTCCCTGGAGGGCAGTGAGAAAGTGTCGTGGTTAGCGGAAGTGGTCTTGGGATGGCCTGCCGTAGACGGTGAGAGCCCGGTACGTGAAAACCCGACGCCTGCCTTGTGTGGTGTTCCCGAGTAGCAGCGGGCCCGTGAAATCTGCTGTGAATCTGCCGAGACCACTCGGTAAGCCTGAATACCTTCTGATGACCGATAGCGGATTAGTACCGTGAGGGAATGGTGAAAAGTACCCCGGGAGGGGAGTGAAATAGTACCTGAAACCGTGTGCCTACAAGCCGTCAGAGCCCTCCTTCGTGGTGGGGTGATGGCGTGCCTTTTGAAGAATGAGCCTGCGAGTCAGGGACATGTCGCGAGGTTAACCCGTGTGGGGTAGCCGCAGCGAAAGCGAGTCTGAATAGGGCGTATCCGCACAAGAGTGTGTGGTGTAGTGGTGTGTTCTGGACCCGAAGCGGAGTGATCTACCCATGGCCAGGGTGAAGCAGCAGTAAGATGTTGTGGAGGCCCGAACCCACTTAGGTTGAAGACTGAGGGGATGAGTTGTGGGTAGGGGTGAAAGGCCAATCAAACTCCGTGATAGCTGGTTCTCCCCGAAATGCATTTAGGTGCAGCGTTGCATGGTTCTTGCTGGAGGTAGAGCTACTGGATGGCCGATGGGCCCTAAAAGGTTACTGACGTCAGCCAAACTCCGAATGCCGGTAAGTCAACAGTGTGGCAGTGAGACGGCGGGGGATAAGCTCCGTGCGTCGAGAGGGAAACAGCCCAGATCGCCGACTAAGGCCCCTAAGCGTGTGCTAAGTGGAAAAGGATGTGCAGTCGCGAAGACAACCAGGAGGTTGGCTTAGAAGCAGCCACCCTTGAAAGAGTGCGTAATAGCTCACTGGTCAAGTGATTGTGCGCCGATAATGTAGCGGGGCTCAAGCACACCGCCGAAGCCGCGGCAACGAGCAATCCCTTCGGGGGTTGACGTTGGGTAGGGGAGCGTCCTGCACACCGGTGAAGCAGCCTAGTGATGGAGCGGTGGAGGGTGTGGGAGTGAGAATGCAGGCATGAGTAGCGATAAGGCAAGTGAGAACCTTGCCCGCCGAAAGACCAAGGGTTCCTGGGCCAGGCCAGTCCGCCCAGGGTGAGTCGGGACCTAAGGCGAGGCCGACAGGCGTAGTCGATGGACAACGGGTTGATATTCCCGTACCCGTGTGTGCGCGCCCGTGATGAATCAGCGGTACTAACCGCCCAAAACCAGGATCATCCAATCCCTTCGGGGTGCGGAGTTTCTGGGGCTGCGCGGGACCTTCGCTGGTAGTAGTCAAGCGACGGGGTGACGCAGGAAGGTAGCCGTACCAGTCAGTGGTAATACTGGGGCAAGCCCGTAGGGCGACGATCTAGGCAAATCCGGATCGTCATGAAGCCTGAGAGGTGATGCATAGCCGAGTGAGGCGAATTCGGTGATCCTATGCTGCCGAGAAAAGCCTCTAGCGAGCACACACACGGCCCGTACCCCAAACCGACACAGGTGGTCAGGTAGAGAATACCAAGGCGTACGAGTGAACTATGGTTAAGGAACTCGGCAAAATACCCCCGTAACTTCGGGAGAAGGGGGACCCCTGACCGTCATGGCACTTGCTGCCGGCAGCGGTGGGGGGTCGCAGAAACCAGTGAGAAGCGACTGTTTACTAAAAACACAGGTCCGTGCGAAGTCGCAAGACGATGTATACGGACTGACGCCTGCCCGGTGCTGGAAGGTTAAGAGGACCGGTCAACCACGCAAGTGGTGAAGCTGAGAATTTAAGCCCCAGTAAACGGCGGTGGTAACTATAACCATCCTAAGGTAGCGAAATTCCTTGTCGGGTAAGTTCCGACCTGCACGAATGGCGTAACGACTTCTCAACTGTCTCAACCATAGACTCGGCGAAATTGCACTACGAGTAAAGATGCTCGTTACGCGCGGCAGGACGAAAAGACCCCGGGACCTTCACTACAACTTGGTATTGGAGTTCGCTACGGTTTGTGTAGGATAGGTGGGAGACTGTGAAGCGGCCACGCCAGTGGTCGTGGAGTCGTTGTTGAAATACCACTCTGATCGTATTGGGCTTCTAACTTCGAACCGTATATCCGGTTCAGGGACAGTGCCTGGTGGGTAGTTTAACTGGGGCGGTTGCCTCCAAAAATGTAACGGAGGCGCCCAAAGGTTCCCTCAACCTGGACGGTAATCAGGTGTTGAGTGCAAGTGCACAAGGGAGCTTGACTGCGAGACGTACATGTCGAGCAGGGACGAAAGTCGGGACTAGTGATCCGGCACCCCCGAGTGGAAGGGGTGTCGCTCAACGGATAAAAGGTACCCCGGGGATAACAGGCTGATCTTCCCCAAGAGTCCATATCGACGGGATGGTTTGGCACCTCGATGTCGGCTCGTCGCATCCTGGGGCTGGAGCAGGTCCCAAGGGTTGGGCTGTTCGCCCATTAAAGCGGCACGCGAGCTGGGTTTAGAACGTCGTGAGACAGTTCGGTCTCTATCCGCCGCGCGCGTCAGAAACTTGAGGAAACCTGTCCCTAGTACGAGAGGACCGGGACGGACGAACCTCTGGTCTACCAGTTGTCCCACCAGGGGCACGGCTGGATAGCTACGTTCGGACAGGATAACCGCTGAAAGCATCTAAGCGGGAAACCTCTTCCAAGACCAGGTTTCTCACCCTTTTAGAGGGATAAGGCCCCCCGCAGACCACGGGATCGATAGACCAGACCTAGAAACCCCGCAAGGGGCGCAGGGAACTGGCACTAACCGGCCGAAAACTTACACACACCCCAACCCCCTGGGTTGAGGTTCCAAGAAAACCACTTGGACACGTCGTGTCACACCACTGACCTCGCAACCACACCCACGAGTCGAACAGACCACACCCCACCACCAAATAACACCAAACAGGGGCTGAAAATAAAATAGAGTTACGGCGGCAACAGCGGCAGGGAAACGCCCGGACCCATCCCGAACCCGGAAGCTAAGCCTACCAGCGCCAATGATACTGCCCACCCGGGCGGAAAAGTAGGACACCGCCGAACACCCTTTAAAGAATCACCCCCCACGAATGCGTGGGGGGTGATTCTATATTCGCGACAATTGCGCTCGAATGGGCATTCGTCGCGGATTACGGAATGGCACCGTATTCTCGTGCAGGAGCGGAGCAGGAAGGCAGACGTGGCTCAGGAGACGCAGCGCGGAGGCGACGAGCGGAAGCCTCGGCGCACATCGAACACCGGCGCACCACGACGGGGCGCCGGCGCCGGTGACCGTCGCAGCGGCCCACCACGAGCGGCCGGCCCCGAACGCGCGCGCCGTGCGCAACCCAGCACCGACGCGTCCCGCTCGGACAAGAACGCTCCCGCCATCCCGGCGAACATCGAGGCCCGACAACTGGCTCCCGACGTCCGCGGCGAACTCATGACGCTCGACAAGCCGACCGCTGACTACGTGGCCAAGCACCTGGTCGCGGCCGGCGAGCTGCTCGACGAAGACCCCGAGAAGGCGCTGGCCCACGCGCAGGCGGCCCGCACGCGCTCGGGCCGCATCGCCGCCGTCCGGGAAGCGGTCGGGATCGCGGCCTATCACTGTGGCGACTGGGCGCAGGCCCTCTCGGAATTGCGCGCCGCCCGCCGGATGGGCAGCAAGTCGCCCCTGCTGCCGCTCATCGCGGACTGCGAACGGGGGGTGGGGCGCCCGCAGCGGGCAATCGACCTGTCCCGCACCCCCGAGGCCGAGGAACTCAGCGGTGACGACGCCGACGAACTGCGGATCGTCGTCGCGGGCGCACGGTCCGACCTCGGCCAGCACGAACAGGCGCTGTCCGCGCTGTCTACCCCGGCGCTCGATCCCACCCGGACCGGGATCACGGCGGCGCGACTCTTCTACGCCTACGCCGACACGCTGCTGGCCCTTGGCCGCACCGACGAAGCACTGCAATGGTTCATCCACGCGGATGCGGCGGACCTCGAAGGAATGACCGACGCCGACGAACGCATCACGGAACTCAGCTGACGTGACCACTCTTGCGCAAGAACACGACTGCCTGCTGCTCGACCTCGACGGCACCGTCTTCCGGGGACGGCAGCCCACCGAGGGTTCGGTCGAGACGCTGGCGGGCGTGGCGGCCCGCACGCTGTTCGTCACGAACAACGCGTCCCGCGGCCCGGCCGAGGTCGCCGAGAACCTGGCGGCGATGGGATTCGACGCCCACGCCGATGACGTCGTCACCAGTGCACAGAGCGCCGCGCGTCTGCTGGCCTCCCAACTGGCCGCCGACTCGGCGGTGCTGGTGATCGGCACCGAGTCCCTCGCCGAGGAGATCCGCCGCGTGGGACTCCGGCCGGTGCGCGCGTTCGCCGACGAGCCCACGGCCGTCGTCCAGGGCCACTCGCCGCACACTGGCTGGTCCGACCTCGCCGAGGCGGCGCTGGCCATCCGCGCCGGCGCGTTGTGGGTGGCGGCGAACGTCGACCGCACGCTGCCGTCCGAAGTGGGGCTGCTGCCCGGCAACGGCGCCATGGTCGCCGCCCTCCAGGCGGCCACCGATCAGCGACCGCAGGTGGCGGGCAAGCCGCAGCCACCGCTGATGCTCGACGCGCTGGCCCGTGGCGACTTCCAACGCCCGTTGGTGGTGGGCGACCGGCTGGACACCGACATCTCGGGGGCACGCGCTGCCGGGTTGCCGAGCATGCTGGTGCTCTCCGGTGTCAGCACCGCGGCGGACATGGTCTACGCCGACGCCGCCGAACGACCCGACTACCTCGCGCCCGACCTGCGGTCACTGAACGCGACCGGCGCCAGCCTCCGGATCGCCCCGCACGACGCGTGGCGGGTCGAGGTGGGCCCACGCGAGGCGACCGTGCACTGGACTGGCGGGGACGCCGACGACCCGCTGTCCGTCGTGCGGACGGTGGCGAGCGCGGTCTGGGAATCGAGCCTGGATGGCGTCCGGTTCGGCATCGTCGCCGGTGACGACACGGCACGGCAGGCGCTGGAACGTTGCTCGCTGGTACGGCCCGCCGATCAGTTAGCGTGATGAGCGTCATGACGACCGATCCCGAGGAGATCCGCGCACAGGTCGCGGCGTTGCTCGCCGAGTTGCCGGACCCCGACGCCGAGGACGCCGCGCACGCCGACGCCGAAGGCATCGCCGCCCGGCTGGAACTGGCTCACGACCTGCTCGTCCGGGCGCTGGAATCAGTCGAGAGGTAAGCACAGGTGACTCGGCGCGCTCGCGTGGATGCCGAGCTGGTCCGACGCGGTCTCGCGCGCTCCCGGCAGCAGGCGGCAGAGCTCATCGGTGCCGGTCGGGTCAGCATCGACGGGATGCCTGCCGCCAAGCCCGCGACGGCGGTGTCCGTCGACGCGAACCTCACCGTGGCGGGAACCGGTGAACGCAGCTGGGTTTCCCGGGGCGCCCACAAGTTGATCGGCGCTCTCGACGCGTTCGGCGTCGCCGTCGACGACCGTCGCTGCCTGGATGCCGGCGCGTCGACCGGTGGGTTCACCGAGGTGCTGCTGGACCGCGGCGCCCGCGAGGTCGTCGCCGCGGACGTCGGATACGGGCAGCTGGCATGGTCGCTGCGGTCGGATCCACGCGTGACCGTCATGGAGCGCACCAACGTGCGTGCGCTCACGGCCGAGGCGATCGGCGGGCCGGTCGACCTGGTGGTGGCCGATCTGTCGTTCATTTCGCTGGCGACGGTCCTGCCCGCTCTGGTGTCCTGCGCGTCGCCTCACGCGGATATCGTTCCCATGGTGAAGCCACAATTCGAAGTCGGCAAGGACCGGGTCGGTGCCGGCGGCGTCGTCACCGATCCCCGGACCAGGGCGGACGCCGTGCTCTCGGTGGCGCACCGCGCCGCCGAGCTGGACTGGCACACGGAGGCCGTCACGTTCAGTCCGTTGCCCGGTCCGTCGGGGAACGTCGAATTCTTCCTGCGACTGCGCAGGGAGACGGACGGTCCGCTCCGCGGACCGCAACTCGAGGACGCCGTACGTCGCGCCATCGAAGAGGGGCCAGGATGACCTTCGAACGTCAGGTTCTGCTCGTCGTGCACACCGGCCGGGACGAGGCCACCGACACCGCGCGACGCGTGACGAAGGTGCTCGGCGACAACGGCATCGGGCTCCGGGTCCTGGCCGCCGAGGCCGTCGACGAGGGATCGCTGCACCTTGCGCCCGAGGACATGCGCGCGTTGGGCATCGAGATCGACGTCGTCGATTCCCACGAACGGGCCGCCGAGGGCTGCGAGCTGGTGTTGGTGCTGGGCGGGGACGGCACGTTCCTCCGCGCTGCCGAACTGGCCCGCAACGTCGAGATCCCGGTTCTGGGTGTCAATCTCGGGCGCATCGGCTTCCTCGCCGAAGCGGAGGCCGAGGCCATCGACTCCGTGCTCGACCGCGTCGTCAACCGCAACTACCGCGTCGAGGAGCGCATGACGCTCGACGTCGTGGTGCGGGCGGACGGACAGATCATCCAGCGGGGCTGGGCGCTCAACGAGGCCAGCCTGGAGAAGGGACCTCGACTTGGGGTGCTCGGCGTGGTGCTCGAAGTCGACGGCAGGCCCGTGTCGACGTTCGGCTGCGACGGTGTCCTGGTCTCGACGCCGACGGGCTCCACCGCCTACGCGTTCTCGGCGGGCGGACCCATCCTGTGGCCGGACCTTGAGTCGATTCTGGTGGTGCCCAACAACGCTCACGCACTGTTCGCGCGGCCGATGGTGACCAGTCCCGACGCGTCGATCGCGATCGAGATCGAGGCCAGTGGATACGACGCGATGGTGTTCTGCGACGGCCGCCGCGAGATGATCGTGCCGGCCGGCGGTCGACTCGAGGTCACGCGCTGTGGCACACCGCTGAAGTGGGTGCGCTTGGACAGTGCGCCGTTCACCGACCGACTGGTACGCAAGTTCCGGTTGCCGGTCACCGGCTGGCGGGGGCGCAGTGCTCTCTGAGATCCGCATCACCGAGCTCGGTGCGATCCGGGCCGCGACCGCCGAGTTCGATCGTGGGCTCACCGTGTTGACCGGGGAGACCGGGGCGGGCAAGACCATGGTCGTCACCGGCCTGCACCTCCTCGGTGGTGCCCGCGCCGACGCGAGTCGGGTGCGGTCGGGCTCCGAGCGCGCCGTCGTGGAGGGCCGCTTCACGACCACCGAACTCGGTGGGCCGGTCGGGCGCAGGATCGATGAGATCCTGGAGTCCTCCGGCGCCGACCGCGACGACGACGGAAGCGTCATCGCCGCCCGCTCGGTCAGCCGCGACGGCCCGTCGCGGGCCTATCTCGGCGGACGCAGCGTGCCCGCGAAGTCACTGAGCACCTTCACCACCGAACTCCTTGCCTTGCACGGCCAGAACGATCAGTTGAGGTTGATGCGGGCAGACGAGCAGCGCTCCGCGTTGGACCGGTTCGCCGACGTGGACAAGCCGCTGGCCCGGTATCGCGGGCTCCGCGACGAATGGCTGACACTGCGGCGGGATCTGACCGACCGCAGGCAACGGGCGCGCGAGCTGGTGCTGGAGGCCGACCGTCTGCAGTTCGGCCTCGGTGAAGTCGACGCCGTCGCACCGGAGCCCGGCGAGGACGAGGCGCTGGTGGCGGAGATCCGCCGGCTGTCCGAGCTCGATGCTCTGCGTGAGGCAGCCCGGACGGCCCGGGTGGCGCTGTCCGGTGAGCTCGACGAGCCCGTGCACGGCGCGGTGTCCGCCGTCGACCTGGCCGGGGTGGCGAAGGCCGCGCTGCAGGGCACCGACGACGCGACGTTGCGAGCGTTGGGCGAGCGGCTCGGCGAGGCGCTCGCGATCGCGAGCGACGTGTCGGGAGAGCTCACCGACTATCTTGCCGAGCTTCCCACCGACGCGAGCACGCTGGAGTCCAAGCTGGCGCGCCAAGGTGAACTGCGCAATCTCACCCGCAAGTACGCCGCGGACGTGGACGGCGTGCTGGCCTGGGCCGCGGAGGCGCGCGCGCGGCTGGCGCAGCTGGACGTGTCCGAGGAAGCGTTGGCGGGGTTGTCGAACCGCGTGGACGAGCTGGAGGGCAAGGTCGTCGCGGCGGCGGCGGACGTCACCAAGGTGCGCACCAAGGCCGCCAAGTCGATGGCCAGGGCGGTGACCGCCGAGCTGGCGGGTCTGGCGATGTCCGGAGCCGGCTTCACCGTCGCCGTCGGCCCGCTGGTGGCCAGGGCCGACGACTCGGCTCCGCTGAAGCTGGCCTCCGGTGACGTGGTGCACGCCGGGCACGACGGCGTCGACGTCGTCGAGTTCGGATTCACCCCGCATGCCGGATCGGACGTGCTGCCGTTGGCCAAGAGCGCCTCCGGTGGGGAGTTGTCACGGGTCATGTTGGCGCTGGAGGTCGTACTGGCTGCGTCGGCGGAGGGCACGACCATGGTGTTCGACGAGGTCGACGCGGGCGTCGGCGGGCGCGCGGCGGTGCAGATCGGGCGACGGCTGGCGCGCCTGGCCCGGACACACCAGGTGATCGTCGTGACCCACCTCCCCCAGGTCGCCGCGTATGCCGACATCCATCTCGTCGTCGACGGCGGCGGCGGCAAGGGCAGCGCCAGCGAGGTGCGTCGTCTCGACGACGACGACAGGGTCGGCGAACTGGCCCGGATGCTCGCCGGGCTCGGCGAGTCGGACAGCGGCAAGGCGCACGCACGCGAGCTGCTCGAGTCCGCTCGAACGGAAACCGACATTGAATCGCCGACGTGATGGTGTTGCAATAGTGACAGGAGTTGGCTTCTGAGGCTGGTGTTACGGCGCGCCTCCACCTCAACTCGAGGGTTCGCCGACACAATCGGCCCATGAAGATGTCAGCGCTGCTCTCGCGTAATGCCGGCCCGCGGCCCGGCGTGTCCGGCACGGCCCGCGTCGATCGCGACATCGACCGACTGTTGCGGCGAGTGGGCCCCGGAGACATCGTCGTCATGGATGCACTCGACCTCGACCGCATCACCGCGGACGCACTGGTCGACGCCAACATCGCCGCCGTCGTCAACGCATCCCCGTCGATCTCGGGCCGCTACCCCAACCTCGGCCCCGAGGTGCTCGTCGCCAACGGTGTGATGCTCATCGACGAGGCGGGCCCCGAGGTGTTCAAGAAGGTGAAGGACGGCTCCCGGGTGCGTCTGCACAATGGTGGCGTCTACTCCGGTGACCGTCGCATCGCCCACGGCACCGAGCGCTCCGATGACGAGATCCACGACCTCATGCTCGAGGCCAAGAGCGGTCTGGTGGCCCACCTGGAAGCGTTCGCGGGCAACACCATCGAGTTCATCCGCAGCGAGAGCCCGCTGCTGATCGACGGCATGGGCATCCCGGACATCGACGTGGACCTGCACCGTAGGCACGTCGTCATCGTCGCCGACGAGGCTGATGCCGCCGACGACCTCAAGGCGCTCAAGCCCTTCATCAAGGAGTACCAACCGGTGCTGGTCGGTGTCGGCACGGGCGCGGACGTGCTGCGCAAGGCCGGGCACCGTCCGGCGTTGATCGTCGGCGATCCCGAGGAGATGAGCGTCGAGGTGCTGCGCTGCGGAGCCCAGGTGGTGCTGCCCGCAGACGCCGACGGCCACGCCAAGGGCCTGGAGCGCATCCAGGATCTCGGGGTCGGCGCGATGACATTCCCCGCCGCCGGCTCGGCTGCCGACCTGGCGATGCTGCTGTGCGACCACCACGGTGCCTCGCTGATCGTCACCGCGGGCCACAACGCCAGCATCGAGGAGTTCTTCGACCGGTCCCGTCAGCAGAGCAACCCGTCGACGTTCCTGACACGGCTGAAGGTGGGGGAGAAGCTGGTCGACGCGAAGGCCGTCGCGACGCTGTACCGCAGCCGGGTCTCCGGTGGCGCGATCGCACTCCTGGTGCTGGCCATGCTGATCGCGGTGATCGCCGCACTGTGGGTGTCGCGTGCGGACGCGGTCGTCATCGAATGGGTTACGCAGTATTGGAATCAGTTCTCCCTCTGGGTGCAGGGCCTGGTCACCTGACCCGTCGGCTCGTCGACTTCCCGGAGGGTTCGTGATCTCGCTACGCTCGCATGCCATTTCACTGGCGGCAGTCTTCCTCGCGTTGGCCATCGGAATTGCGCTCGGGTCCGGTCTGCTGTCCAACACGGTGCTGGCCGGGCTCAAGGACGACAAGGCCGAGATGCAGAAGCAGATCACCGGTCTGACCGACGAGAAGAACGCGCTGAACGAAAAGCTCAGCGCGGCAGGGAACTTCGACGCCCAAATGTCGCAACGGATCATCCGCGATGCGTTGAAGGGCAAGTCGGTGCTGGTGTTGCGCACCCCGGACGCCGTCGACGACGACGTCGAGGCGGTGACCCGGTTGGTCGGCGTATCGGGCGCCGTGGTGACGGGCACCATCGCGCTGACACAGCAGTTCGTGGCCGCCAACTCGTCGGAGAAGTTGCTGTCGGTGGTCAACTCGCCGATCGTGCCCGCCGGTCGGTCGCTGAGCACCACGTCGGTCGATCAGGGATCGCAGGCCGGCGACCTGCTGGGAATCGCCATGCTGACCGGCAGGAACCCGGCCACGCCCGCGGTGGACGACGCGCAACGCGACGCCGTGCTGGCTGCGCTGCGCGACACCGGGTTCATCACCTACGGCACCGAGCGGATCGGGGCGGCCGACGCGGCCCTGGTCATCACCGGAGGCGGGTTGGCCGACGACGCGGGCAACCAGGGCGCAACGGTGGCGCGCCTGGCGGCGGGCCTGGCGCCGCACGGCACGGGAACGTTGGTCGCCGGTCGCGACGGATCGGCATCGGGTACCGGTGCCGTTGCCGTCGTCCGTGCCGACGCCGGCCTCAGTGGCGCCGTCGGCACGGTCGACGACGTCGACAGCGAGTCCGGCCGGATCACCTCGGTGCTCGCGCTGCAGGAGATGACGGCCGGGGCGCGGCCCGGTCAGTACGGCATCGGCCGCGGCGCGTCGTCGGTCACCGTCCCCCAGTAGTCGAGCCCAGCAGCCGGAGCCCAGTAGTCGAGCCCAATGGCGCGCTCTGCCCACGGCGGGTCAGCGACGACTTGTCGCCGTCGGTGTTAGGGTGAGTTTCCGTGGGTCGGCAGGCCCCAAGCCATTCGCCACGGAGGTTGCACTTGCCCAGCCGAACGCATCCGCTACGCAGGCACCCACAGACCACGACCAAGCATCTCTTCGTCACTGGTGGGGTGGCGTCCTCGCTGGGCAAGGGCCTCACCGCCAGCAGCCTGGGTCAGCTGCTCACCGCGCGTGGGCTGCAGGTGACGATGCAGAAGCTCGACCCCTACCTCAACGTGGATCCGGGCACCATGAACCCGTTCCAGCACGGTGAGGTATTCGTCACCGAGGACGGTGCGGAGACCGACCTCGACGTCGGGCACTACGAGCGGTTCCTCGACCGCAACCTGTCCGGCTCGGCGAATGTGACGACCGGCCAGGTGTATTCGACGGTGATCGCCAAGGAGCGTCGCGGCGAGTACCTCGGGGACACCGTCCAGGTGATTCCCCACATCACCGACGAGATCAAGCGCCGCATCCTGGCGATGTCCGAGCCCGACGACGAGGGCAACCGTCCCGACGTGGTCATCACCGAGATCGGCGGCACCGTCGGCGACATCGAGTCGCTGCCGTTCCTCGAGGCCGCCCGTCAGGTCCGCCACGAGGTGGGGCGCGAGAACGTCTTCTTCCTCCACGTGTCGCTGGTGCCCTACCTGGCCCCCTCCGGCGAGCTGAAGACCAAGCCGACGCAGCACTCGGTCGCCGCATTGCGCAGCATCGGCATCAGTCCGGACGCGCTCATCCTGCGCTGCGACCGCGACGTTCCCGAGCCGCTGAAGAACAAGATCGCACTGATGTGCGACGTCGACGTCGACGGGGTGATCTCCACCCCCGACGCCCCGTCGATCTACGACATCCCGAAGGTGCTGCACCGCGAGGAGCTCGACGCCTACGTGGTGCGCAGGTTGAGCCTTCCCTTCCGCGACGTGGACTGGACCGAATGGGACGACCTGCTGCGTCGTGTGCACGAGCCACAGGAGACCGTGCGGATCGCCTTGGTGGGCAAGTACATCGATCTCTCGGATGCGTACCTTTCGGTGGCGGAGGCGTTGCGGGCGGGTGGATTCAAGCACCGCGCCAAGGTCGAGATCCGATGGGTCGCCTCCGACGACTGCCAGACGGACGCCAGCGCCGCGGCGGCGCTCAACGACGTACACGGCGTCCTCATCCCCGGCGGCTTCGGCATTCGTGGCATCGAGGGGAAGCTCGGGGCGATCACGTTCGCGCGCACACACGCCATTCCGGTGCTCGGGCTGTGTCTCGGTCTGCAGTGCATCGTCATCGAGGCGGCCCGCTCGGTCGGCATCGAGGAGGCGAACTCCGCCGAGTTCGACCCCGTCACACCCGACCCGGTCATCTCCACGATGGCCGATCAACAGGACATCGTCGCAGGTGAAGCGGATCTCGGCGGTACCATGCGTCTCGGTGCCTACCCCGCGGTGTTGCAACCGGAATCGATTGTCGCGGATGCCTATCAGTCGACCAGGGTCTCCGAACGGCATCGTCACCGATACGAGGTCAACAACGCCTACCGCGACGAGATCGCACGGAGTGGGCTGCGGTTCTCCGGGACGTCGCCCGACGGCCACCTGGTGGAGTTCGTCGAGTACGACCCCGAGGTGCACCCCTTCATCGTGGGAACCCAGGCGCATCCCGAACTCAAGAGCAGACCCACTCGGCCCCATCCTCTGTTCGTCGCCTTCGTCGGCGCCGCACTGGAGTACAAGGCCGCCGAGCGGTTGCCGGTCGAGCTCGCCACCCAGCGGTCCAACGGCGCAGCGCTGTCAGAGCCCATGCCCCGTGTCTGACCACGACTTCACCACGCTCGGCAGTGAAACGCTCTACGTCGGAAAGATCTTCGCGCTGCGGGCCGACGAGGTGCAGATGCCGGGAGGTCGCACGGCGCGACGTGAGGTCGTCGAGCACTACGGTGCCGTGGGTGTCGTCGCCCTCGACGAGAGCAACAACGTCGCGATGATCTACCAGTACCGGCATCCGGTGGAACGCCGGCTGTGGGAACTGCCCGCGGGACTGCTCGACGTCGGTGGCGAGGCGCCCCATCTCAGCGCCGCCCGCGAGCTCGAGGAGGAGGCGGGAATCAAGGCCGCCGACTGGGGCGTGTTGGTCGACGTGGTCTCGGCGCCGGGATTCAGCGACGAATGCGTCCGGATCTACCTGGCGACCGGGATCACCGACGTCGGTAGGCCGGAGGCGCGAGACGAAGAAGCCGACCTGACCGTGAAGTGGTTCCCCCTGGCCGAGGCCGTCGACATGGTGCTGAGCGGCGAGATCATCAATTCCCTTGCAGTGGCGGGTATTTTGGCGGCCAGAGCCATCGACCGCGACGTCCGGTCGTTGCGTCCGCTCGACGCGCCGTGGCCGGCCAGACCCACCCGCTTCGCCGCGAGGCAGGCCGCCAGGTGACGACGGCCGTCCGCGCCCTGGACGAACAGCTACAGGGATATCTCGATCACCTCAGCATCGAGCGTGGCGTGGCCACCAACACGTTGAGTTCCTACCGCCGGGATCTGCGTCGCTACGTGGGGCACCTCGGCACGCGCGGCATCGACGACATCGGCAAGGTGGTCGAGGAGGACGTCAGCGACTTCCTGGTCTCGCTGCGACGCGGCGACCCCGATCTCGGCACCACTGCGCTGTCGGCCGTGTCGGCGGCGCGCGCCCTGATCGCGGTGCGGGGATTCCACCGCTTCGCCGAGGCCGAAGGTCTGGCCGCCCACGACGTCGCGCGGGAGGTCAAGCCGCCGACGCCGACCCGCCGGCTGCCGAAGAGCATCAGCATCGACGAGGTGATCGCGCTGCTCGACGGGGCGGGCGGCGACGGGGAGGCCGACGGTCCGCTGACGTTGCGCAACCGGGCACTGCTCGAGTTGCTCTACTCGACCGGAGCGCGGATCTCCGAGGCCGTCGGGCTCGACGTGGACGACGTCGACACGCATTCCCGGTCGGTGCTGCTGCGCGGCAAGGGCGGCAAGCAACGGATGGTGCCGATTGGCAGGCCCGCCATCGGTGCGCTCGACGCCTACCTCGTCCGTGGCCGGCCCGAGCTGGCGCGCCGCGGCAAGGGCACGGGCGCCATCTTCCTGAACTCGCGCGGCGGTCGCCTGTCCCGGCAGAGTGCGTGGCAGGTGCTGCAGGACGCCGCCGAGCGGGCCGGCATCTCCGCGTCGGTATCGCCGCACACGCTGCGACACTCGTTCGCCACGCACCTGCTCGAAGGCGGCGCCGACGTCCGCGTCGTGCAGGAACTGCTCGGCCACGCGTCGGTGACGACCACGCAGATCTACACGCTGGTGACCGTGAGTGCCCTGCGTGAGGTGTGGGCCGGCGCGCACCCGCGGGCCCGCTAGCCGTGACGGCCCCCGAGAACCAGGTGGTGATCGTCGGCGCCGGATCTGCGGGGCTCGCCGCCGCGCTGTGCCTCAGCGACCTGTCGATTCCGTCGGTGGTGCTGGAGCGCGGTGATCGCGTCGGGGCGGCGTGGCGGACCCGGTACGACCGGCTGCGGCTCAACACCGGCCGCCGGTATTCGCACCTGCCGAAGCGGCCGTATCCGCGCGGAACCCCGCTGTTTCCGACCCGCGATAACGTCGTCGCGCACCTCGAGGAACACGCGGATGCGGGTGGAATCGACCTGCGGCTGAACACGGCCGTCGAGCGCGTGGTCCGCCGCACGCCCAGCGGCTGGGGCGTCGTGACCCCCGACGGCATCGTCGACGCTGCCCACGTCGTGGTCGCGACCGGCTATGCGCATACGCCGGTGATGCCGGACTGGCCGGGCGCCGAGGCGTTTCCGGGTGCCCTCCTGCACTCGTCGGGCTACCGCAACCCGACCACGTTCGCCGGCCGTCGCGTGCTGGTCGTGGGCACCGGGTCGTCCGGCCTGGAGATCGCGCACGACCTCGCCACCGGGGGAGCCGCGAAGGTCTGGCTGTCGGTGCGCACCCCGCCGAACGTCATGCCACGGATGGGGCCGGCCGGGCGGTCGAACGACGTCGTGTCGCGGCCGCTGTTCCATCTGCCACCCCGCTTGGCCGACGCCATCTCGCGGCGGGCTCGGCTCGCGTCGTTCGGCGACCTGACCGAGTTCGGCCTACCCATTCCGCCGGAGGGCGCCTTCAGCCGCGCCCATCGCCTGCACGTGGCGCCGACGATCGTTGACCCCGAGGTGATCGACGCGTTCCGCGACGGCTCGATCGAGGTGGTCGACGGGGTCACCGCGTTCGAGGACTCGTCGGTGGTGCTGACCGACCGCACCCGGCTGGACGCCGACGTGGTGATCGCCGCCACCGGATACCGCACCGCGCTGGAACCGCTGGTGGGCCGGCTCGGCGTACTGACTGCCGGGGGCGCGCCGACGGCCGGCGGCGACGTCAGCGCCGAGCCGGGACTGTGGTTCCTGGGCCTGTGGTCCCGCCCCTCGCTGATCGGTTACACCTCCACCCGGGCGGAGCGGATGGCCGCCCGGATCGCCAGGGCGATCGCCGAGTCCAGCCGGCCCAAGCGCAACAAGCTGTTCTAGGTTCTCGCGACCAGCCGCGCGGGTCTGACGTCCGGGACCACCCCGTCCCGTTAAACTCCAACCGATGTTCGCCAAGCCAGAAGGTCGGCCGACCGGTGGCGGTCCCGCGTGACCGACGACGGTAGCGCTCCCGACGGCGCCGGACTGACCGGCCGCCTGCCCCGGGTGATACCGGAGCCGAAGCCGAGAAGTGTGCACGGCCCGGCGAAGGTCATCGCGATGTGCAACCAGAAGGGTGGGGTCGGCAAGACCACGTCGACCATCAACTTGGGCGCGAGCCTCGCCGAGTACGGCCGACGGGTCCTGCTCGTCGACCTCGACCCGCAGGGCGCGTTGTCCGCGGGCCTCGGCGTGCCGCACTACGAACTCGACCACACCGTGCACAACCTGTTGATCGAGCCCCGGGTGTCGATCGACGACGTGCTGATGAAGACCCGCGTCAAGGGCCTCGACCTGGTACCGAGCAACATCGACCTGTCGGCCGCCGAGATCCAGCTGGTGAACGAAGTCGGCCGGGAGCACTCGCTGTCGCGGTCGCTGCACCCGGTCCTCGACCGCTACGACTACGTCCTGATCGACTGCCAGCCGTCGCTGGGCCTGCTCACCGTGAACGGTCTGGCCTGCGCGGACAGCGTGATCATCCCCACCGAATGCGAATACTTCTCCTTGCGCGGGCTGGCGCTGCTGACGGACACCGTCGCCAAGGTGAAGGATCGCCTGAACCCCAAGTTGGGCATCGGCGGCATCCTCATCACGCGTTACGATCCGCGCACGGTGAATTCCCGCGAGGTGATGGCCCGGGTCCTCGAGCAGTTCGGCGACTTGGTGTTCGACACGGTCATCACCCGCACGGTCCGCTTTCCGGAGACCAGTGTGGCCGGCGAGCCGATCACCACGTGGGCACCGAAATCCACTGGGGCACTGGCGTACCGAACGTTAGCCCGTGAGGTCATCGACCGGTTCGGCGCGTGAGTTCGCCACAACCGGAACATTCACCACAGACTGGCTTCCAGGTCCGGCTCAACAACTTCGAGGGTCCCTTCGATCTGCTCCTGCAACTGATCTTCGCGCACCGGCTCGACGTGACCGAGGTCGCGCTGCATCGGGTGACCGACGACTTCATCGCCCACACCAAGGTCATCGGCCGGCAGTTCGACCTGGACGAGACCACCTCGTTCATCGTGATTGCCGCCACTCTGCTCGACCTCAAGGCAGCCCGGCTGCTGCCCGCGGGCGAGGTGCACGACGAGGAGGATCTGGCACTGCTCGAGGTCCGCGACCTGCTGTTCGCACGGTTGCTCCAGTACCGCGCGTTCAAGCACGTCGCCGTGATGTTCGCCGAACTCGAGGCCGCCGCACTCCGCAGCTATCCGCGGGCGGTGTCGCTGGAAGATCGGTTCGCCGACCTGTTACCCGAGGTCATGCTGGGTGTCGACGCCGACAGCTTCGCGCAGATCGCCGCCTCGGCGTTCACCCCGCGGCCCGTGCCCACCGTCGGAACCGACCACCTGCACGTGCAGGGCGTGTCGGTGCCCGAGCAGGCCCGCACGTTGCTGAGCATGCTCTCCGAACGTGGGATCGGCAGCTGGGCGTCGTTCGCGGACCTGGTCGCCGACTGCGGGGCGACGATCGAGATCGTGGGAAGGTTCATGGCGCTGCTCGAATTGTTCCGTGCCAACGCGGTAGCATTCGACCAGCCAGAACCGCTTGGAGTGCTGCAGGTTTCCTGGACCGGGGATCGCCCGACCAGTGAGTACCTGGCCGCGGCGGTGGAAGAGTGAGACTGCACGATGACTGAGGACCACCCCGAACCCGACCCTGCCCTCGATCGGGAGATCGACCTGAGGATCGACGTCGCGCATCAACCCGAGATGCCGGATGCCGAACTCGGCGCGGTGCTGGAGGCGCTCCTGCTGGTGGTGGATGCCCCGGTGCCGGTCGACGCACTGGCGGTGGCCATCGACCAGCCGGCCGACCGGGTGGCGGCGAAGCTGCGGCTGATGGCCGACGAGCTCGCCGCGCGCGACAGCGGCATCGACCTGCGTGAGGCTGGCGGCGGCTGGCGGATGTACACCCGGTCGCGCTACGCGCCGTTCGTCGAGCGGCTCCTGCTCGACGGGGCGCGCTCCAAGCTGACCCGGGCCGCGCTGGAGACGCTGGCGGTCGTCGCGTACCGCCAGCCGGTGACCAGGGTCCGGGTGAGCGCCGTACGCGGCGTCAACTGCGACGCCGTCATGCGGACGTTGCTGGCCCGCGGACTGATCACCGAGGCGGGTACCGATCCGGATACCGGTGCGGTGACCTTCGCGACGACGGAGCTGTTCCTGGAGCGGTTGGGACTGTCGACGCTGGCCGACCTTCCCGACATCGCGCCACTGCTGCCCGACGTGGACGTGATCGACGACATCACCGCGTCTCTGGCAGACGAGCCGAGATTCGTCAAGCTCGGCGTGGTGCCCAACCACCAGACGCCGACCTTCGACGTGGACAAGGACTGAGATGGCCGACGAAGACGAAGGCACCCGACTGCAGAAGGTGCTGTCGCAGGCGGGAGTGGCGTCGCGCCGCGTCGCGGAACGGATGATCCGCGACGGCCGCGTCGAGGTCGACGGCCACGTCGTCACCGAGATGGGCACCCGTGTCGACCCGGACAACTCGGAGATCCGGGTGGACGGCGTGAAGGTCCGCCTCGACGACACCATGGTGTACCTCGCGATCAACAAGGAACGCGGGATGCACTCCACGATGTCCGACGATCAGGGCAGGCCGTGCGTGGGCGACCTCGTCGAGTACCGGGTGCGCGGCAACAAGAAGCTCTTCCACGTCGGGCGTCTCGATGCCGACACCGAGGGGCTGTTGATCCTGACCAACGACGGCGAGCTCGCGCATCGGTTGATGCATCCGTCCTACGAGGTGCCCAAGACCTACCTGGCGACGGTGATCGGCACGGTTCCCCGCGGGCTCGGCAAGAAACTGAAGGCCGGAATCGAATTGGACGACGGGCCGATACACGTCGACGACTTCGCGATGGTGGACACGGTCCCGGGCAAATCGCTGGTGAAGGTGACGCTGCACGAGGGGCGCAAGCGCATCGTACGGCGGATGCTGGCCGCGGTGGGCTATCCCGTGCACGAACTCGTCCGCACCGACATCGGTTCCGTGACGCTCGGCGAGCAGAAGCCCGGCAGCATTCGGGTATTGACCAGCAAGGAAGTCGGCGAACTGTACAAGGCGGTGGGAATGTGAGCGCGCCCTTGACGGTTGCCGTCGACGGTCCGGCCGGGACGGGAAAATCCTCGGTGTCAAGGGGATTGGCCCGCGCCCTCGATGCGCGCTACCTCGACACCGGAGCGATGTACCGGATCGTCACGTTGGCGGTCCTGCGATCCGGCCTCGATCTCGACGACGCCGCGGCGGTGGCCGGTGTGGCCTCGGGGGTCGACCTCACCGTCGGTTCCGACCCCGATGACGACGTCTATCTCCTTGCCGGCGAGGATGTCTCGGTCGAGATCCGCGGCGACGCGGTGACCAAGGCCGTCTCCGCGGTGTCGGCCGTGCCCGACGTCCGGACCCGGTTGGTCGAGAGGCAGCGGGAGCTGGCCGACGGCCCGGATGCCGTGGTGGTCGAAGGCCGCGACATCGGCACCGTGGTCCTGCCGGACGCCGACGTCAAGATCTTCCTGACCGCCTCCGCGGAGGAACGGGCGCGCCGACGACACGACCAGAACGTCGCGTCGGGCCTTCCCAGTGACTACCAGGTGGTGCTGGCGGACGTGCGGCGGCGCGATCACCTGGATTCGACGCGAGCGGTGTCACCCCTGCGACCGGCCGACGACGCGATCGTCGTCGACAGCAGCGACATGTCCGAATCACGAGTGGTGGCATATCTTCTCGACCTCGTCGAGCGCCGCCGGCAGGACGGCGACGAGCACCTGCGCGAAGAGCAGAGGGCCCGGCGATGAGCGAGACCGACGCAGCAGACGGCACCTGGGTCGACGAAGGCGACTGGGAACTGCCTCCCGAGGGCGTCGACCCCGCCGACCTCGAGGCAGAGTTCGCGCCACCGCCGGTGGTCGCCGTCGTGGGCAGACCGAACGTGGGCAAGTCCACGTTGGTGAACCGGATCCTGGGCAGGCGGGAAGCCGTCGTGCAGGACATCCCCGGCGTGACGCGCGACCGCGTCTCCTACGAGGCGAACTGGCTGGGCCGCCGATTCATGGTGCAGGACACCGGCGGCTGGGAACCGGACGCCAAGGGTCTGCAGCAATTGGTGGCCGAGCAGGCCTCGGTCGCGATGCGGACGGCCGACGCGATCATCCTCGTCGTCGACGCGGTCACCGGCGCCACCAACGCCGACGAAGCGGCGGCCAAGCGGTTGCAGCGCGCGGGCAAGCCCGTCTTCCTAGCGGCCAACAAGGTCGACAACGAGAAGATGGAGTCCGAGGCCGCCCTGCTGTGGTCATTGGGGCTGGGGCAGCCGCACTCGATCAGCGCCATCCACGGTCGCGGGGTGGCCGACCTGCTCGACGCGGTGCTCGAAGCCCTGCCCGAGGTGTCGGAACTGGCCTCCGGTACCGGTGGCCCGCGGCGCGTCGCGCTGGTCGGGAAGCCGAACGTCGGCAAGAGCTCGCTGCTGAACAGATTGTCGGGGGACGAGCGTTCAGTGGTGCACGACGTCGCAGGCACGACGGTCGATCCCGTCGACTCGCTGATCGAGTTGGATGGCAAGCTGTGGCGCTTCGTCGACACGGCGGGGCTGCGACGCAAGGTCGGCCAGGCCAGCGGTCACGAGTTCTATGCATCGGTGCGCACGCACGGTGCCATCGACGCGGCCGAGGTGGTCGTCGTCCTGATCGACTCGTCCCAGCCGTTGACCGAACAGGACCAACGGGTGCTGTCCATGGTGATCGAGGCGGGCCGCGCGGTGGTGCTGGCGTTCAACAAGTGGGATCTGATGGACGAGGACCGGCGCTTCCTACTGGACCGGGAGATCGACCTCTCGCTCGAACAGGTCCAGTGGGCGCAGCGGGTCAACATCTCGGCGAAGACGGGCCGCGCCGTCCAGAGGCTGGTCCCCGCGCTGGAGGCTGCGCTCGCCTCCTGGGACCGTCGCATCTCGACCGGGCAGTTGAACACCTTCCTCAAGGAGATCGTCGCTGCGACGCCGCCGCCCGTGCGCGGCGGCAAGCAGCCCAAGATCCTGTTCGCCACCCAGGCGACGGCGCGTCCACCGACCTTCGTGTTGTTCACCTCGGGGTTCCTGGAGGCCGGTTACCGGCGGTTCCTGGAGCGCAAGCTGCGGGAGAAGTTCGGCTTCGAGGGCAGCCCCATCAAGATCAACGTGAGAGTGCGGGAGAAGCGTGGCGCCGGCGCCAGGAAGCGCTGAGCCGACTGGTTGCTGAGCGCCTCGAAGGCGTGAATTCCGCGTCGGTAGGGTCGTCCGGGTGTCCGTTGCGCACATGATCCTGATCGCGTTGGCCGGTGTCGGCGCGGGCGCGATCAACGCGGTCGTGGGCTCTGGCACGCTGATCACGTTCCCGACGCTGGTGGCGTTGGGCTTCCCGCCGGTGACCGCCACCATGTCGAATGCGGTCGGTCTGGTGGCGGGCGGCCTGTCCGGGACGTGGGGCTACCGTCGTGAGCTGCGCGGTCAACGGGACCGGTTGCAGTGGCAGATCCCGGCCTCGTTCCTCGGTGCGGTGGTGGGCGCCTGGCTGCTGCTGCACCTCCCCGAGAGGGTGTTCGTCGCGGTCGTGCCCGTGCTGCTGATCGTGGCTCTGCTCTTGGTGGTGTTCGGGCCGCGCATCCAGTCGTGGGCCAAGGGCCGCTCGGCGGACGACAGGGAAAAACTGTCCACCGGCCGGATGGTCGCCATCGTAGTCGGCACCTTTGCCGTCGGCGTCTACGGCGGGTATTTCACTGCCGCGCAGGGCATTTTGCTGATCGGCGTGATGGGCGCGCTGCTTCCGGAGTCGGTGCAACGGATGAATGCGGCGAAGAACCTGCTGTCCTTGGTGGTGAACGTGGTGGCAGCCTCGGCGTACACCCTGGTGGCGTTCGACCGGATCAGTTGGCTGGCGGCCGGTCTCATCGCGGCGGGCTCCCTGCTTGGCGGGTTCCTCGGTGCCCACTTCGGCCGGCGGCTGTCGCCGAACGCACTGCGGGCGGTGATCGTGGTGATCGGACTGATCGGGTTGTACCGGCTGCTCAACGTCTAGAACCGTTGCCGGGCGGCTTCCTGCTCGAGCACGGCGTCGAGGTCGGACAGCCGGTCCATCGAGGACACCGCGCGCTGGGTCCGGTTGTTCTTCGCCAGTCGGTCACGGTGCCGGTGGACGAAGTTCCAGTAGCCGGCCGTGAAGGGGCACGCGTCGTCGCCGAGGCGCTTCTTCGGGTCATAGGCGCAGTCGCCGCAGTGGTCGCTCATCTTGTTGATGTAGGCGCCGCCGGCCGCATACGGCTTGGTGGCCAGGCGGCCACCGTCGGCGTGCTGGCTCATGCCGACGACGTTCGTCGGCATCACCCAGCGGAAGCCGTCGACGTATGCGGTGGCGAACCATTCGGTGAGCTCGTCGGGTCGGTAGCCGCGCTGCAGGGCGTGATTGCCCAGAACCATCAGACGCTGGATGTGATGGCTCCACCCGCGGTCCCGGACCCCCCTCAGGGCGTGGCGCAGACACTCGGCGGTGACCTGGTCGGCATCGAGGTCGGCCCACCAGTCGGGTAGCTCGCGGCGGGCGTCGAGGGCATTGTTGCGGTGGTAGTCGGGGCCGAAGTGCCAGTACAGATGCCACATGTATTCACGCCAGCCGAGGATCTGGCGGATGAACCCCTCGACGGCCGACAGCGGTGCCGCCTGGCGGTGATGGGCCCGCTCGGCTGCCTCCACCGCGTCGAGCGGGTGCAGGACCCCGAGGTTCAGGGGGACGGAGAGCAGGGAGTGCGACATGGCCCAGTCCTCGCCCATGATGGCGTCCTCGTAGCGGCCGAACGTGGGGAGGCGGTGCTCGATGAACCGGTCGAGCGCACGGCGCGCTTCGGCGGGCGTGACGGCGAACAGGCGGGGGCCGTCCACACCGACCGTGTCGAGGTTCATCCGGTCGAGGTCGACCCGCACGCGGTCGTCGACGTCGTCCTCGCGTGGTCGATAGGGCATCGGCACCCCGAGCGTCTTCTGCGCCTTCTTCGGCGGCGGCTCGCGGTTCTCCGCGTCGTAGTTCCACCGACCGCCGACGGGTTCCCGCCCGTCCATCAGGACGTGGAACCGGCGACGTTGGTCGCGGTAGAAGTCCTCCATCCGGAACCGGGTGCGGTCACCCGCCCATTGCTCGAAGTCCTTGCGCGGCAGCGCGAACGTCGGGGTCGGGAGGACGTCGGCCACCAGCCCCCGCTCGCGCAGCCGGTGCACGAACCGCTCGGCGGCGAACGAGGTGGGTTGATGGACCAGGACGGGCCGCCCGAAGCGCTCGAGGGCATCGGTGTACGTGTCGGTCTGGATCAGGGTGGCGCGGTCACCGAGATCCCGGTCGGCGTGCCGCAGCGCCGAGAGGACCAGGTGCAGCTTCTGGCGGTGATAGCGGCGCCGGCTCAGCGCCGAGGTGGCCTCGACCAGGAGCACTTCCCGGTGGGCGTGTTCGCCGCCGTACACGGCCGGACCTAGCTGGTCGGCGAACAGCCAGAGGGGAGTGTCGTCGCGCACCCGATCGGTCATCCGACCGTAGTACCCGGGCCGGCCGCCGGCGACGCGGCCGATGGCGGTTGGGATTGGAGGTGATGACTGCGGTAGCATTTCGACCGCTGCCGGCGATCCCGGCAGCGCCGCGGGCTGTGGCGCAGCTTGGTAGCGCACTTGACTGGGGGTCAAGTGGTCGCAGGTTCAAATCCTGTCAGCCCGACCAGAGTTCTTGCAGATGAGAAGCGGTTTCGGACGACTTCGGTGTCGCTTGGCCGCACCGGGTGGGGGTAAGTAGCGCAACTGGTAGCGCAACAGATGCGAGTTTTTTGCCGATGCGATCGGGGACTACGAAACATGGCTGACGGCGTTCGAGAGTTTGGCTCGCGATGGCGTCGGTCGAGCCCAACGACTCATCATTCCCTGGATCAACCACATCAAGTCACCGCCTGTACTCGACCAAGGACCGGGCGAGGGTCTCCGCGACATCTTCGCAGACATGCTGGGATCGACGACGACCTGACCGTCGAGGCAATCATGGCGACTGAGGTCGAGCACGAAATCGACGCTTATCATGGGAGTTACCCGGTCGAAGACAGGTTCGTGAGCTTTCTCGTCATATCCTTGCCCGTCGACGGATAGTGCCGCGAGCCGTATCGGTGACCACTTCGCAATCCCAGCGCCCCGCTCCACCCGTCCACCGCGGCACGCGCAGTGTCGTCACTGGTATGGCCGTACACGTCGCCGGTGACGGCGATCGACGAATGCCCGAGCAGATCGGCCACGGCCTTGATGTGCACGCCAGCCTCAAGCCACCGGACCACCGCCGAGTGTCGCAAGGTGTGGACACCGACGTCCGCGACTCCAGCAGCCTTCGCCGCAACCTCCGACGACGCGCAACAGATTCCGCGGATCGCCCGGCGCACCGAACTCGGTCGTGAACACCAGGCCCGAGTCGCGCCACTGGTCGCCGGCGCGCAGCCGTTCGGCTTTCTGCTCGGTGCGGTGCTTGCGCAGCATGCCGATGACCGCGGGGGAGAGCGGTACGGTGCGCCGTGATCGCGCCGTCTTCGGCTCAGTGATCACCAGCCGGTCGCTGATCCGGCCGAGCGTGGCGGTGACTTTCAACATGCCCGTGTCAAGGTCGACACAGTCCCACGCCAGCGCCAGCGCCTTACCCTTCCGCAGACCAGTCGACGCGATGAGCACCAGCGCCGAGTAGTACCTCGACGTCTGAGCGGCCCGCAAGACCGCGCCGACTGCGTCACGGTCCAGATGTTCGCCTCGGTGCGCTCGACCCGGGGACGCTTCACCAACGCCGCAGGATTGCGGGCCAGCAGCCCATCACGAACTGCGCCGTCGAGCCCGGCCCGCAGAACGGTGTACGTCTGGTGAATCGTCGAGTCAGACAGCGCACGCCGCGGAGGATCGCCTTTCGTCTTGGCGCGCATGCCGAGCACCAGGGCGTCGACGTCGCTGGGCTTCAGCTTGTCCAGCCGGATGGCGCCGAACGGCGCGGGCTCGAGGTGGAGACGCGCCAGGTTGGCGTAGAGGGCACGTGTCGATTCCTTGCGGTCGGACGCCGCGAGGATCGTCACCCGCGGTGCGCCAGCCAATTACCCACGGTCTGAGTGGCATCGCGCACCGGTGCGCCGGCCGTGAGCCGTTCACGGGCCCTGTCCAGCTTGTCCTTGACCAGCTTTCTTGTGCGGCCGTAGGCGACGTAGCGCTTGATCGTGCCGTCGTCGGCCTTGTACGAGATCGCACCCTTGTGTCCGGCAGGCTTGCCGTCGCGGGTCCAGAGATAGATGCTGCCCTCGCCGTTCGCCTTCCCCATTTGACTTCGGTGTCAAGTTCCCCACCGCCAGCCTTTGTGGCACGAACGATTTCGAGTAGTCGACTACCCACTACGCCGTCGTGATCTCAATGCAAGATCGCGAAATCGGGTGCGGACAGTTCGCGAGAAATTTCGCGTACGGAGAACTCCCGACATGTTTCCCCAAAGGCGCGTAGTCGAGTGAAGGAAGGTTTCGGAATGGCGAGTTTCACAGAGTCGGGAGTGGTGTGGGAGGTAAAGCTCTCTCACAACGAGGCCCAAGATGCCGCGGGCGCAGTCGCAGCTATCGGTGGAATCGGACAGGCCAACCCCGCGACGGCAGCCGCCGGCGCGATTATCGCAGGGATCGGTGGAATCGTTTGGCTCGTCGACGAAATCGGGGGTAAGAGCGGCGTCAATGTGGTGGGTGTGTTGGAAACCCAGTTAGTGACGGTAGTGCCGGCCGGATTTTCCCCAGTTGGGATATTGAGCAGTTTCGCCGATGCTCTGGCCCATGCGACGGGCTTGCCCGGTGGTGTCATCGGCGGCGGTCTCGGAGCCGGGATTGCGGCGCTTGCGGTAGGCCCGGCAGGAGTCGTTATCGGTGGCGTCGCAGGCTTCCTGGGAGCCACGCTTTTCAGCGGCGGCGGCAATCACTCCAACCCAGGGGATGTGCTGGATGATCGGCGCGCAGTGGGCCCGTGGGAGAAGTTCATGCTTGTGTCGTTGACACAGGACACCGTCGCGGTGAGCTCATGGCAAGGGTATTTCTCCGCGGAGAATAACGGAGGGGATCAGGTCCACGCTAACCGCCATGCCATTGGCCCGTGGGAACAGCACAAGATCGTACACAATGCCAACGGCACGGTCAGCCTCCTTCACAACGGTTGGTATATGACAGCTGAAAATGGTGGTGGCGGTGGCTCGTTTGGCAACTGGAACCGGAGAGCTATAGGAGAATGGGAGCAATTCTGGATGGAGTTCCAGCCAGACGGAACCTTTGCCCTCAAAACCCACCTACAGGGAACGTATGTCAGCGTCCAAGGCGGCAGTTAACTTGTGCCGATACCCCACTGCCCGCTTCGCAGAACACGCGTTAACCCCGAAAAGATGCGGCGCCATGAGTTCGACCCCGCCCCGTGAGATTCGGGACGGGGTCGAACAGAGGATGGCAACTCGGTCGTGGCCGATCACGACCCGGTGGGGCTGCGCGTCATCTGGCTGCCACGCGTCGACACGCTCGGCGCCGGCAGGCGGTGTGACGTTCGGGAACAGGTTGGCGGTTGTGGGCCTCTCGGCGGCTGCGGTGCACACCTGCATCGGTCGGAGGAGAAACTTGCGTGTCTCGCCGGCGCCGCCGTTGCCGACGTCCTGGCAGGACTGATCGGCGACTGCGATGCCCAGCTGGCCGCACTCGACGCCCGGACCGCGGCGGCCGCTCACGATCGTACGCTGCGGGCGACAGGGTCCCTCCACGCCAATTCCTTGCAGGTGCGGCCGTGATCTCGAACAGCTTCGGGCAATCGAGCATCGACTGGCGCGCCGGTTCTTCGACACCGGCGGGGGGTTGGTTGCAGTCCCCTCGGCGAAGACGTGGCTGCACCGCGAAGAACACGCGCCCGGGGAATGTCACAGTTGCGCACAGCTTCAGTTAGCCGCTACTCCCGATCGCGGCATGCGGCCACATAGAGGGCGTGATACTGCCGGTCCCGCCGAAGTTAGTCATGTCGGTCCAATGATCCCTCCCGGTGCCCGTCGCTAGACCGCCACGCAGGTCGCCGCCGTTAGGACGGTGATCGCCCACCGTGAGGGGGACCCATTCGGTGGTCCAGTCGCTATGCGGCTGGGGATTAGTGGGTCGTAGTCGACTATAGGGCAAACTCGGAAGGTGACCGACCACGAAGAAAACGACGGCGAATGCCCTGATCGGTGCGTGGTATAGGGCGAAAGCTGTTGCGCACGTTATGTTGTACGCACACCGACTGGCGCAGGACTCGGTTTCATGATTCCTGGTCGCCGTGAATGATCACATCGACCCCGGCGGTCCGCAGCTGTTCCTCGGTCCGCAGGTGGGGGGCCGTCGCCGCCCAGCTCGCGAGCATACGAAGTTTCTCGTCGGCGGGTGATCCCACGGCCGCGGTGTATCCGGTGAGTACCAACACGTCGTCGCCGGTGGAGCGGACGTCGAGGGAGTCGTAGGCGAGGTCGATCGCGCCGACCACGGGGTGGTGGAAGTGTTTGAGTCCGGTGTTGTGGTTACGGACGTTGTGTGCACCCCACCGGCTACGGAACGCTTCGCTGCGGGTGGCGAGTTCGCCGACCAGGTCAGTGAGGTTCTTGTTATACGGATCGCGTCCGGCCTCGGTGCGTAGCAGCGCGACAGTGGTGTCCATCGACCCCGCATAGTCGGGGAAGAAGTCGACGGCTCGTTCGTCGAGGAAATTGAATCGAGCGATGTTGTTTTTCCATGCTGGCTCGTCGAGAACGGGCGCGTAGAGCGCTCGGCCGAGGGCATTGGTGGCGATAATGTCCAGTCGCCCGTTGCGGATGAACGCTGCCGCTCCGGTCATCGCGTCGAGCAGCTGCTGCAGGCTCTCCGGCAGCTTAGCGGGGGTGCGTCGGCGCGGCGTGCGTGCGGGTTTTGCGGCGCGGGCCAGGTGGAACAGGTGGGTCGTCTCGGCGTCATCGAGCAGCAAGGCGCGGGCGACGGCGGACAGGACCTCGTCGGAAACGCCCCTGATATGCCCCTTCTCCAGTCGGGTGTACCAGTCGGTGCTCACCCCGGCGAGCACGGCGACTTCCTCGCGGCGCAGTCCGGGAACGCGGCGTAGAGTTCCGCCGGCCGGGAGCCCGACCTGTTCGGGGTTGATTCGGGCACGGCGGGTGGCGAGGAAGTCGCGGATATCGGCCCGATCCGGGGTGCTGCTGATGTTCACTCTTCCGACGGTACGACGAGCCTCCCGGCGGTGGGGGGTTGTGCTTGTACCCCCTCTGACTCGACCTGCCGCGCGCCGCTGACAAGGAGTTCTCTGGGTCAGGTGATGACCCAGATTTCTCATCTCGACGTCGGTGTCGCCGACCGGAATCGGCACGCGGCGGCTACGTTGATCGCGGCGTTGTTGGGCTTCTTCACCATCACCCTGGACGCGGTCGTGGTGAACGTGACCCTGCCGACCATCCGGCACGATCTCGGCGGTGGCGTGGCCGGGCTGGAATGGGTGGTCGATGGGTACACGCTGATGTTCGCGGCCCTGCTGCTAACCGCCGGTTCGCTGGCTGACCGGCTCGGCGCCAAGCGGGCCTTCGGCGGCGGCATGGTGCTGTTCGTGCTCGCTTCGGTCGCGTGCGGTCTGGCCCCGACACTCAGCCTGCTCGTAGGCGCACGTTTCGTGCAGGGTGCGGCAGCGGCGGCGATGATGCCGGCGTCGATGGCGCTGATCCGGCAGGCCTACCACGATCCGCGGGCCCGGGCTCGCGCCGTCGGCATCTGGGCGATGGGTGGTGCCGTCGCGTCGTCCTCCGGTCCGGTCCTGGGCGGTGTGCTCACCTTGATCGACTGGCGGTTGATCTTCTTCATTAACGTCCCGGTCGGCGTAATCGCTTTACTGCTGCTGGCCCGCACCTCCGCGTCCGAGCGGCGGCCGGCCCCCTTCGATCCGATCGGCCAGTTCACCGGCGTAATGGCGATGGGCGGGTGGACATTCGGCGCCATCGAGGCCGGCTCTCGTGGGTTCACCGATTCAGCGGTGGTCTTCGCGTTCGTTGTCGCTGCGGTATCCCTATTCGCGTTCATCCGTTCCCAGGGCGTGGTGGCGCACCCGATGCTGCCGCTGGAGCTTTTCCGCTCCCGTACCGTCACCGTCGTTACCGCGACCGGTTTCGCATTTATGGTGGGCTACTTCGGTCTGCCGTTCGTCGTCAGCCTGTTCCTCCAGCAGCACCTGGGTCTGGACGCGCTGCACACCGGGGTCGTGTTCCTGCCGATGATGCTCGTCGGCCTAGTGCTCACGCCGTTTTCCGCCCGGATCGCCGAACGATTCGGGCGCCGCTCCGTGATCGTGACGGGCTTGGGCCTGATGACCGCTGGTCTCGCTGCGGTGGGTCTGCTGCCCGCAACCGCACCGCTGTGGCTGCTCTCGGCACTGATGGTGCTGGTCGGGCTCGGCGGGCCGACAGTCGCCCCACCGGCCACCGCGGTGCTGCTCGACACCGTCCCCCACCACCAGGCCGGAGTCGCAGCCGGGTTGTTCAACACCAGCCGACAAGTCGGCGGAGCGCTGGCTGTCGCGGTGTTCGGCGGACTACTCACCAACCCCGACACCCTGACCCGCGGGGTGCACGTGAGCCTGCTGATCGCCGCCGCCGTCACCGCGCTGACTGCCATTTTGAGCCTGTCCCTTCCGGGCACCACCCAACACCACGAGGAGTACTGATGACCGATCCGATTTCATGGCCGGCAGATGTCCTCGACTCGTTCGGCTCAGCTGAGGAGATCGAAATCAGCACCCACCGGATTGACGGCTCGCTGCGGGGGTACGTCCCGATCTGGGGAGTCATCGTCGACGGCGCCCTGTACGTGCGCTCGTACCGCGGGGGTAACGGTGCCTGGTATCAGCACGCCACGGCGCATCCGGTCGGCGCAATCCGAGTCGGCGGACACCAATTGGACGTCACCTTCGCCCCGGCCGGGCAGGATGTCCGCCCAGATGTCCGCCCAGCTGTCGACGCCGCCTACCGCGCGAAGTACGCCCGCTACGGCGACAGCTATCTACGACCGATGCTGGCCGAGCAGGCCGTCGCCGCGACCCTACGGGTCAATCCACAGCATTGAGCACAAACCCGAAGAAAGGAAACGAACGATGCCCGACGAACAAAACACCGGCTGGACCGGCGGCCAGCGCGCTTTCGGCGACTTCGCACCCGGCATGGTGCATTATACCGACCGTGTGCTCTTCGACGAGGTGTGGGAGCGGGAGAGCCTGTCCAAACGGGACCGCAGCCTGATCACCGTCGCGGCGCTGACCGCCATGGGCAAGCTCGACCAGTTGCAGTTCCACCTCGGTTTCGCCCGCCAGAACGGGGTAACCGACGACGAGCTGAAAGAAGCCCTCCTGCACCTCGCGTTTTACTCCGGCTGGCCCAACGGCATGGGGGCCACCACGGTGCTGAAGAACATCATCGAGGCGGACTGATCATGCACACACGAACACTCAGGCAGGGCCTGGACGTATCGGCGATCGGGCTCGGCGCGATGCGGAACGGAACCGAAACAGCGAAGAGGGAGTATTTCCATGTCCGTCACCTATGACTTCATAGGTAACACAGCCTTCGTCACCGGCGGCAGCGCCGGCATGGGGGAAGCCACCGTCCGTGCCTTCGCCGAGGCGGGAGCCAACGTCGCGATTGTCGACGTCGACGGGGACACCGCCCAGCGCCTCGCCGACGAACTCGTGGCAAAGGGGCGGAACGCGATCGCGATCCAGTGTGACGTCACTGACGAGGACCAGGTCGCGGCCGCCGTTCGGGCCACCGTGGAGGCGTTCGGTAGCTTGGACATGGCGTTCAACAACGCCGGGATCATGCGACCCCCGGTCGATTCCGCCGACGAGACTGAAGAGGCCTTCGACAAGATCGTCGCGGTCAACCTCAAGGGCGTCTGGGCATCGATGAAACATGAGCTGAAGCAGATGCGTCAGCAGCGCTCCGGCGCGATCGTGAACTGCTCCTCCCTTGGCGGCCTCGTGGGCGGCGACGGTCGCACCACGTACCACGCGACCAAGCATGGCGTGATCGGCGCCACCAAGAGCGTCGCCCTGCAGTACGGCAGGCACGGCGTGCGCTGCAACGCTGTCTGCCCGGGCACGATCGAAACTCCGATGGTCGCCCGGATGGCCGCTGGCGACGAACTCGACCTCGACGCCGCCGCGGCCGGCGTGCCGCTGGGCCGCCTCGGTCGCCCCGAGGAGATCGCCGCCGCGGTCCTGTGGCTGTGCTCGGACGCTGCCAGCTACGTCACTGGCGCGGCCCTGCCCGTCGACGCGGGCCACACCGCACAGTGACCGCCCCGAGAACTCCACTAGCGCAACGCATTAAAAAGAGAAAGACAACACGATGACGAAGAAGGAATTCGACCAGATCTTCCCCCTCGGGGAGAGGAACGACGCCTACGCCCAGTACTTCACCGGGCAGAGCTACCTGGCTCCGCTGACCTCCGGGAGCGTCCCGGTCAGCAACGTGACCTTCGAGCCGTGCTGCCGAAACAATTGGCACATCCACCACGGCACCAAAGGGGGCGGCGACCAGATCCTAATGTGCACGGCGGGCAGCGGCTGGTACCAGGCCGAGGGTGGGGATCCCGTCAGCATGCAGCCAGGCACCGTGATCCGCGTCCCCGCCGGCACGAAACACTGGCACGGCGCGAAAGCCGACTCGTGGTTTTCCCACGTCGCCTTCATCACCCCAGGCGAAGACGTCAGCAACGAATGGCTCGAGCCCGTCACCGACGACGTGTACGGCCAGCTGCCGAAGAACGGAGAAACCGCATGACAATCCTGACCGAGACCTACGCCCTGTCCAACAACGTGTCGATTCCAAAACTGGGGCTGGGAACCTGGTTCATCGACGACGACAAGGCAGCAGACGCGGTGCGCGCGGCCGTGGAGATCGGCTACCGCAACATCGACACCGCCCAGGCCTACGGAAACGAGCGCGGAGTCGGCGACGGCGTCCGCACCGCGAATGTGCCCCGCGAGGAGTTGTTTGTCTCGACGAAGCTCGCCGCGGAGATCAAGGACTACGACAGCGCGGCCAGCGCGATCGACGGGTCGCTGAAGAAGCTCGGGCTCGAGTACGTCGACCTGATTCTCATCCACAGCCCGCAGCCCTGGAACGACTTCCGTGGCGGCGACTACGCCGAGGGCAACCGTGAGGCGTGGCGAGCACTCGAGGACGCCTACAAGGCCGGCAAGCTGCGATCGATCGGTGTATCAAATTTTGAGCAGGCCGACGTCGAGAACATCCTCGGCTCGTGCTCGGTCGTACCGCACGTGAACCAACTGCTCGTGCACGCGGGCAATACCCCCACTAACCTCTTGGCCTACTGCGAGAGTAAAGGCATTCTCGTCGAGGCATATTCGCCGATCGCGCACGGCGAGATCCTCGAAAACGCCGACGTCGCGGCGATGGCCCAGAACTACGGCGTCAGCGTGCCCCAACTGTGCATCCGCTACACGCTGCAGCTGGGTACCGTGTCGCTGCCGAAGACCGCAAGCCCCGAACACATGCGCAGCAACGCACAAGTCGACTTCGTCATCTCGGATGCGGACATGGACGCACTGCGGAACCTGCAGGCCCGCGAATACGGCGACTCCAGCGTGTTCCCCGTCTACGGCGGCAACTAGCGCTTCGCCCCAACGACACCCGTTGCTTCACGACCCGAGGGAACCTAAACATTGATCGGCGGCATCCCCTTGTTGATCGTGGCGCTCGCGGTGTCGGCGGCGCTGCCCGGTGTGAGCATGATCCCTGCGTTGAAGGACATGTCGAGGCTGCCGAAGGTGGACACGGTCGGGTCATCCATCGGGCGATCGACAACCCCAACATGCGTCCGGCCGGCGGGCCGGCCTGACGGTCCGCATCGACGTGGTATTCGCCGCTGCGCCCGACGGACCCGCATGCTTGGCGGGTGACGATGCGGCAGGAAGCGACGCGCGCACTGTATGAGGGCTCACTGGCCGAGCCCGGCGACCGCAACCCGTATGGCGGCCGCTCGCTGGTCCTCGCGAAATTGTGGATGCGCGGCTATCGCCGCATGTTGCGCGTCCGGATCAACAGCGGGCCCGCGATGCAGAAGTATCTCAAGGCACGCGCCGAGCGGTAACCGCCGAGACCCACCGGTTAGACGACGCGAAGCTGCCGCCGCGGGTTTGTCCCGAGCGGCCGCACTGCCGGCGTATCGGCGGTCACTTCGGTGTCCTGCGCCGCGCGGAGTTCGGCGCCGAAAGTCAGCGCGTGTACATCGCTTACGGGGATCCCTAAATCGTGTGCGATCTCGGCGGCGCTTGCCGATGGGCTGCTGAGCACTGCAGGGAATACACGGGACACCTCGTAATTCGCCATTCCGCCCGGTTCGCCCGATCGAAAACCGTTCTGAGAAAGCGTGATACAGGCTTGTCGATACGTCCAATTACTCATTCTGCTTGCCCGGTGCGCGGCATACGCGAGAGCCATCGCCGAGACCTTGAAGAAGTCCCGGACCTTGAGTAGCTCAGGGACTGTTGCGTTGAACCGCACGTACTCGTCGAGGCCGGCCTCGGGCATCAAGAACTCCGACGCGAACGCGTCGGCTTCCCGCTCCTGCTCTGTCGTCTCGCCAGGCTCATTCGAATGTAGAACCAAATGGCCGATCTCATGCGCGACGTCAAACCTGATGCGCTCTGGCGTCTTTCGGCGCGCAAGGAACACATACGGCACGTCGTCACGCCAAATCGAGTAGGCGTCAACGACGTCCGCGAACGGCGGCAAGGTGAACACGCGCACACCCCGCGACTCGGCGAGCTGCACTAAGTTCGGCAGCGGCTTGGTGCCGAGACCCCACATCGCCCGAAGCAACGACGCCGCAGTGCGCGGCCCGACCCCGTCGAACATGGGGAGGTCCAGCGCAGGCCGAACGAACCGCTGCGAGATCCACCGATCAATCTCAACCCCGGCGACACCGGCCGCGACGGCGGACTCGCGCTGCCTGGCGGTCGCAGGCCGAGCTGCCCGAAACCGCACCTCGTTAGCACACAGCGTCGGTGCTCCGTCTCGCAGGAAGTACGACTCAGGGAAGTCGACCGCCGCTGAGATTTCCGCTGCCGCGGCAGCCGGCGCGCCGTTCGTCTCGTACTTCGTATTCGTTCGAGTGGTTACCGCAAGCCGTTGCGCAAGTTCGACTTTCGTCAATCCGCGACGCATCCGAGCAAGGTCACACGATCCTTCTTCCCGCCGCCCTCTGCGGCGTCCCTCATATTTTTGCACGAAACCGGAACCTGTCGAGGTCAGCGGCTACGCGTGTCGTCCAACAAAATGAGTTGAGCGCACGCCCATCGGGCCACCAGCCGGCTACTCGCGATCACGCGGGGCCAGCATCGCCGCCCGTATCTCGTCGTGGTCGACGGCGGTGTATCGCTCCGTGGCGGCGACGCTGGCCGAGCAGCGTTTGCAACACGCGCAGATTGCGGGATCCGCGGTAGGCCCTGGTGACGAATCGGTGACGGAGAGTGTGGGCGCTCCAGCGGTCGGGCACCGCGCCCGCCATCAGCTTGCCGACCGACCGCGGCGACAGGTGACCGTCCTCGTCACCCGCCGCCGCGCAGCGTCGTTCCATCTCTGTGGGGGGATTGGTGGTCGAGCTTGGGGACGGCGTCGTGCTGAAAGCTGTGCCAACCCGGGAACTCGTGGGCGCGCCGGAGCGTTAGAACGTCGACTGGATCCCGGCATGACCGGGGAACAGAAAAGAAGAAAAGTATGAATATCGAGATCACCCGTGCAGATGTGCGGGATTTCGTTGAGGCCACCGCTACCGGCGTGAACGTCGATGTGGTGGTGTCGGAGTTGGATGCCCGCCTACATCTGGTAGGAGAGCACCCGATCACGACCGCCTTGAACCCGACGACGATCCACCCATGGATCGCCATGCGAGTTCGTGACGACCTCGGCGTGGGCGCGTATCAGGACATTCTGCGGAAGTCACCTAACTAGCCCGATCGACAGGCTTGACCCCGTCACTTCAGTAGCGGGGTCAAGCTGTGTCTCGGGTAAGGGCATCGTCAGCCGGTGCCCAGAGACTCGCCGAGTCCTTCTTCGAGCGGTGGATCACCCGCTGTGATCCGTACCGCCATTCGTACCGCCATTGAGTCGAATTGACTGCAGTTTCCGCATGTGTCCGCGGCTGTCTGTATGCAACGTAATCCGTTGCGGCACATTGCTAAAAGCGGATACAGACGGACGCGTACACAACCGCCATTTAGCCTAGGGGTCAAGTGGTCGCAGGTTCAAATCCTGTCAGCCCGACCAGAGAAACCCGCTCCGACCAGTGTCGGAGCGGGTTTCGTGCATCTCGGGGGAGTGTGAGCGTGATGGGTCTTTGGCTCAGGGCGAAACCGCTGTGGGGCTTCGAGGGAGCTCGATAGCGTTTCTGCCATGGTCGTTGCGCAAGAAGCCTTCTATGACGTTGACGGGATGAGGATGGTTGCGCACGTGGCGCGTCCTGACGGCGAGGGCCCCTGGCCGGCCGTGCTGATTGGCCATGATGGAATCGGTCTGGAGGACTATCAGCGCGGCCGCGCCGACATCCTCGCCGAGCGCGGATACATCGCACTGGCAATGGACTATCACGCTGGCCGCACGTACTTCGGTGAACCAGAGGCGATGCTCGCTCGGGTCATGCCGCTGCTGGCTGACCCGGGCCGCATGCGCGTCATCGGTCAAGCGGCGCTCGACGTTCTTCTTGCCGACCCTGGCACCGATCACGAGCGGCTCGCGATGGTGGGGTTTGGCGCCGGCGGCCGAATCGTGCTCGAACTCGCCGGCACGGGTACCCGATTCAAGGCGCTCGCGGCGATCCATCCCGGCCTGCCGGCGGCCACCCGTGCCCACGAGTGGGTGAACGTGGGCGGCGCCTTCCTGCTGATCACCGGCTCTGAGGACCCGATCTGTACCCCAGAGCAACTGCTGGCCTTCGCCACCGTCCTTCAAGACGCTGGCGTCGATTGGCGCGTCAACGTCTACGGTGGCGCCCAACACGCCTTCTGGGCCGCTCCCACGCAACCTGACGGCGCATCGGCCGGTGGCGCACCGGCAGCCGTGGCGACCGTACCCGGGGTCGGGCATCACGCTCTGCACGCCAGTCGGGCATGGCGTGCGGTGCTGGATCTGCTCGATGAGACGATGGCGGCAAGCTCAATCACCGCTGGATCGCCAGACCCGCCAAGACGCGGTTGATCTCCGTGACGGCCAGCCGCTGCGCCGCCTTCTGGTCATCGGCCCGCGCGACCACCATCGCGGTCTCGCACAGCGCGCCGAACAAGAAGTGCGCCAGCGACAATGACGATCGCGAGGCTATCCGCTTGGCGGTGACGGCGCGGGATATGCCGACCTGCATCATGTCCATCAACGGAGCTTCCAGGCGGCGCATCTCGTCCCATCCGATCGCGACGAATGCCTCGTTGAGCACGAGTCGCTGCGCATCGGGCTTGAGGCATTCGTCCAGGAAGGCGCGGCAACCCGCCTTGAAGGCGTCCCAGGGATCCTTCTTGCCCGCATAGGCGTCGGCAACAGGGCCGGTCATCCGTTTCACTTCTTGGGCGAACACCGCCTCGAACAGCTGCCGCTTGCCGTCGAAGTGGTGATACACCGCCCCCTTGCTGACCCCTGCGGCCACTGCCACCGCGGTGAGCGACGTCGATTCGTAGCCGTCCCTGACGAACGACTCGCGGGCCGCGCCAACCAGGGCCATCACCGTGGTCTCCGTCCGTTCGGCCTGTGTCCGTCTCATCGTGCGGGGGGTCTCCAATGCGATCAGCGGGAAGCGCCTCTGGGTGAATTCACCGTAGTGCTGCGCCTGGGATACTTCGCGACGAACGCGCGCCACAGGGCATGTCGCTCCATTCCCTCCACGAGGCGTCGACGAACCTGGACGCGCCCGGGGCCGACGGTCACCGTTCCGACGCCCGCGTCGCGCAGGTTCAGCCACCACGCCGGTGTGCGTTGAGCACCGGCGTTGGCGGCCAACACCACCAGGGTGTCACCGCGCTCCAGGTGGAGCAGCGGGGCACGGCGGACCTCACCGGTGCGGATGGTCGCGCGGACGTCGTTGCGGCCGGTGCGGTCAGCGCCGATGAGCAGCCAGTCTCCGCCACCCGGCAAGATCTCGCCCTCCACCCTCGGACCCGAGATGGTGCCGCCGGTGGTGATGAACACGAGCTTCATCCCGATCGGTGTCGGGATGGCTCGGGCCGGAGTGAGATCGACGTGCATGTCGAAGACGTGCTCGGCCGGGAGCGCCGCCACCAACGGCAATTGGTCGACCGGTGCTGCCGCGGTCATCGGGTCGCCCCGGCCAAGGCCACCTGCATCTGAACGGCATCGATGAAGGTGTCCTTGCGAGACACCAGTCCCTGCGGCGACAGCTCGACCAGATCGAGGCAGTCGAACCGAGAGCCGCTCGAAAGCAATGCCCAATCCAACACCCAGTGGGCGCGTCCGTACCGCACCCGGTGAACCTCGAAGTCGAAGTCGGGAAGGCGCTCGAAGATCGCGCCGAACGCCTCTCGAACGGCGCGGCGCCCCACGACCGCCTGCGTTCCCAGATGGCTCCAGAAGCGGGTGTCGGCGGTGTGAAGGGACACCCAGGCCGCAAGATACCGCTCCGAAATCGCTTCGACGTCGCATCCACCCAGGGCACTACTCATGATTCTCCTCAACAAACCGACCGCCGGTACGTAACGTATACCAACCGGCGGTACGTATGTCCGGTGCGCAACGTGGATGTGAGGGAGCCTGGTCGGGGTGCCCGTGCAGCTGATTCGCGGGGCCTCGAGCGTCAGTCCTCGGGCAGCGCAGCGAATCGCTTCTTGACGTCGTTGTACCAGCTCATCGACTTCACCGGATGGCGCCAGCGCCTATTCATGTCCTCGCGGGCGGGTGCGTGGGCGTCGTCCCCAGCCTTGACGCGTTCCTTCAGGTGCCCCTCTGTGCCTTGATGATGTCATCGGCACTGTCACCGCGGTGTGCGAGGTCGCAGGGGCCACCGAGGTCCTTGCAGGTCATGGTCTTCACGAAGGGTCCTCCTGTCTTGGTCACACCGGGAAGTCCGGATGCATCGCTTTGTCTCGCGAGCGCACAGGGCAATCGACCGCGCCACGACCACCCACAAGCTCGGGGTCGTCCGCTTCAAATTTCGCTCCAGTCAGATTAGATTCAACAGTCGTTCAGTCTCTTCGGCACGTGCCAGTAAGCACGCCGCTGCCGACCACGTGGCCCGCCATGGCGTCGAGTGCATCGGCGCGCCGCGACCGGGGTCCGAGGCCGCTCGGCGCGTCCAGAGCGAACAACTGGAACAGATAACGGTGAGTGCCGTGTCCCGGAAGCGGTTTCGGTCCCAGGTAACCGCGCTTGCCGAAGGCGCCGATCCCGTTGCACCACCGCGGCGTCCGGCCGTCCACCACGTTCAGCGCGCCCGTGGGGACGCCTGGCGATGACGGGTCGATCCGGGAGGTGAGCGCGTGCACGATCGGGCGCGGCAGCGGCGCATCGGCGTCCTCGACGATGAGCACGAGTTCGACCGCGTCATCGGGAATGGGCCGCCACGTCAGCGGCGGCGACACGCCCTCTCCGAAGCCCGAGCATTGCGAGGGGATCGGCGCACCGTCGTCGAAGGCGTCACTGGTGACGGTGATCGCGGCGGCACATCGGAGCCGATGATCGTGGCTCGCCGTCTTCTCGACGCCGGCGCGCAGGGGGCGGGCCAACCGGCCCAACATCCCGATCACCGCGACAGCACCTGGTCGCGGAACTCATCCGGCAGGTAGCCCTGTCGGGCGAGGCGAGGCATGACTCCGCCGGTGGCGAGGATGTCCTGGATCAGCGGGGGCAGCGGTGTGGTCCGGCCCGTCCGGCCGGTCCGCGTGTTGCGGTACGCGCCGGTCGCGATGTCGAGGAAGGCCTCGTCGCCATCGCCGAACACCGCGGTGGCGTGGGGGATCGTCAGCGCGGGCAGGCCCGCGTTGATCGCGTTGCGGAAGAACAGGGAGTTGAATTCCTCGGCGATGAGCGCCGCCACTCCCAGGTGGCGAAACAGCGACGCGACCGGACGCGATGACCCCACGCCGAAGTTGCGGCCCGCCACCACGACGTCGCCCGGTTCGACCAGATCGGTCCAGCCGGGCCGCTTCTCGTAGAACACGTGCCGGGCGGCTTCGGCGAGCGGCAGCTTCATGGCGAATGCGGGATACATGGCGTCGGTGTCCATGGCGTCGCCGAACACCCATGCGCGGCCGGTGATGGTGGTGTTCATGCGGTGACGCTCCTCGGGTCGACGATGTGTCCGGCCACCGCGGACGCGGCGACCGTGGCCGGTGAGGCCATGTAGATCTCGGCCTCGGCGCTGCCCATCCGGCCGGTGAAGTTGCGCGTGCTCGAGGTCACGCACACTTCGCCAGGGCCGACCACACCCATGTGGTAGCCGAAGCACGCGCCGCAGGTCGAATTGGTCACGACCGCACCGGAATCCGCGATGTCCTGCAGATACCCGAGCCGCATCGCCTCGCGGTACACCTGCTGAGAGGCCGGTGTGACCAGCAGTCGAACCCCGGCGGCGACGGTCTTGCCACGCAACACCTCGGCGGCGATGCGCAGGTCGTCGAGCTGACCGTTGGCGCACGAGCCGATGAAGGCTTGGTCGATGCGGCGCGGCTCGATCACCGACACCGGGACACCGTTGCGACTGACCGTTCCCGGCCGAGCCACGAAGGGCTCCAGGCACGACAAGTCGACGTGTCGGACGTCAAGGTATTCGGCGTCCACGTCGGCGTGTGCCGGAGTGGGGTTGTCGACCCCGCGTTCGGCGAGGAAGTCGCGCAACCTCTCGTCGTAGCCGAACGTGGCGAAGTCGGCGGAGATCTCGGCGGCCTGCGTGGCGATGGTGCGCCGGTCGTGCATGGGCAGTCCGGCAAGTCCGGGACCGCCGAACTCGAGGTTCTGGTTGGTGGCGTCGCCGTAGCGGTCGGCCAGGTAGAGGAACACGTCCTTGCCGCTGACGTACTCGGGCATGGCGCCCACCAGCTCGTAGCGCACCGTCGGTGCTACCTGGAACCACGTAGTCCCCGTGCACAGGATGGAGTACACCTCGGCGGGTCCCATCCCGCGGGCGGCGGTGTTGTAGGCCCCACCGGCGCACGTGTGCGAGTCGGTGCACGCCAACACCTGACCGGGCCGCGCCAACCCGTTCTCGGCGATCACTTCGTGGCAGATGCCGTGCCGACCCACGTCGAAGAAGTTGTCGATACCGAAGTCGCGCACGAATTCCCGCGCCTTCGGTCCGCCCGCCGCATCCTTGAGCGATGGCGCGGGCACGGCATGGTCCATGATGACGGCGACCTTGTCGGCGTCATGGATCCGCGTCGGCGCCGTCCACATCGTCGCGAACTGCAAATCGATGAGGACGCACATGTCCACGTCGACGGTGACGATGTCGCCGGGACGGACCCGGTCGACGCCGGCCTTCGTCGCCAGCAAGTTCTCGATCATGGTCATTCCCGGTCCCATTGGCATGGCATTACCTTCCCTCGGTCGCGTAGCGCTGCCCGAGTTCGGTCCACTCGGCGAGTCCGACCACGTCGAAGAAGTCGGCGGGGGAGGCGGGCAGCAGGTCGGTGGTGTCGCGGCCGGTGAGCGCGCCGAGCGCGTTGGCCATGGCCCCGGCCGCCGCGGCCAGGGGAAGCGACGGGTGGATGGCGATGGCGAATCCGAGGTCGCGCAGGCGCTGCGTCGACTCGATCGGCGTGAGGCCGCCCTGCACCAGGTTGATCAGCTTGGGCGCGGCGACCTCCTTCGCGATGCGTTCGATCTCGTCGACGTCGCGGGGGGCCTCGACGAAGACGACGTCGGCTCCGGCGGCCGCATAGGCATTCGCGCGGTCGATCGCGGCGTCCAGTCCCAACGGTGCCCGCGCGTCGGTGCGCGCGATCACCACGAGATCGGGATCAGTGCGGGCCTCCAGTGCGGCGTCCAGTTTGGCGACGAACTCCTGAGCCGTGATGACGTCCTTGTCCGGGAGGTGGCCGCATTTCTTCGGGAACCCTTGGTCCTCCAACTGGATTGCCGCAACGCCGGCCGCCTCGTACTCGCGCACGGTGCGGATGACGTTCAGCGGCGATCCGTATCCGGTGTCGGCGTCGGCGATCAGGGGCACCTCGCCGAGGACGCCGGCCAGCACACGGGCCCGCTCGGTCATCTCGGTCTGGGTGGTCAGCCCAATGTCGGGGACCCCGTAGCCGGATGCCGCAACGCCCGCGCCGGTCATGTAGCCGGCCGCGAACCCGACGCGGCCGACGAGCGCGGCCGACAGGCCGTCGAAGACGCCGGGGGCGACGATCATGTTGCCGTCGGCTAGCGCGTCCCGTAGGCGGCGGCGGGTGGATGGGGCGGTCACGGCGGTCCTCCTTGGCAGTGGGTGTTCCTGCTTGACAGTGAACGCCGCTGAGCATTCGGCACCGCGAAATCGTTTCGAAGATCGATACTGGGCGTGATCGACGAATGAGTTCTGCGCCCTGTAGGTGATTGGTGAAGGAAATGGACGGGACCGCGATGACGGGCGAGCACCGCTTCGACGAAACCGACGTCACGCTGCTCGACGCCCTGCACCTCGATCCGCGGGCCAGCTTCGCCACGCTCGGCCCTGCCCTGGGGATGTCGGCCGTGACGGCGGCGCGCAGGTGGCAGCACCTGTCCGAAAGCGGCCAGGCCTGGGTGTCATCGGTACCCGGCCCGGAACTCGCCGTGGTGTTTGCGACGTACGAGGTTCGCGTGCACCCCGGATACGTCGGCGAGGTCACCGGTGCGCTGGCTGAACTTCCCCAGGCGGCGAGCGTGTACGTCACCGACGGTGCCACCGACGTGCACTGCCTGATCTTCGCCGCAGACATGACGGCACTGAATTATCTTCTGCTGGAACGCCTGCCGCGTATTCCGCACATCAGTTCCGCGCAAGCCCACATCGGACTGACGTGGCACAGCTCGATTCACTGGCAGTTGGGCGCGATGGAAGCCGATCAGCGAGCCGCGGTGGCCGAGGCCGCCTCCAACGGACGTGACTTCCCGCGTCCGCGCGCGCGTCACCGCCGTCCCACCGCCGACGAGCGTGCACTGTTCGTTGCGCTGCAACGCGATGGCCGGGCGCGGCTGCGTGACCTCGCCGGGGAACTCGCTGTGTCCGAACACGTCGTGCGCCGCCGGATGGAATCGCTCCAGCGGCGTGGAATGTTGGGGTTCCGAACGGACTTCGTGCGCGGCGACGGTGGCTGGCCGGTCGCGTTCATCCTCTGGTTGGCGGTGCCGCCGGCGGAACTGGACGAGGTCGGTCGCCGCGTGAGCGCATGGCCCGCAACACGGATCTGTGTATCCAGCGTGGGACGGACGAACATGATGGTGCTCCAACAAGTGCACCAAGTGGCCGACGTGACGGACGTGTTGAAGCGGTTCGCCCGTGAAGTTCCGACGGCGGAGGTCACTGATCATCGGCTGGTCCTGCGGGCGGTCAAGTCCTGGGGACGCCTCCTCGACTCGGAGGGGCGTGCAGTCGCCACGGTGCCAGTCGACCCATGGGCACCCGTGTCGGATTGAGCGGGTCAGGCGAAGGCGTTGTCGGGCAGGGCCATCAGCAGCTCCTTGCCGTCACGCATGTGCTTGCGCATCACGGCCTCGGCGTGTTCGGGATCACCTGTGGCAATCGCGTCGACGATGATCTCGTGGTCCTTGAGGGAGTGCTCGCCCATCGGGTGGCCACCGGCAAGCTGCGCGTGGCGCAACTGGAAGCTGAACGTCAGGATGTGCAGGTTGTTGCACAGCTCTCGCAGTGTCGGATTGTCCGCAACGATGAGAACGGCGTCGTGGAAGTTCGCCGCCCCCTCGATCTGCTGGTGTACACCGACGGAAGCGGCATCGGCCTGCCGTTGCACGGCCGAGCTCAGCAGCTCGTGGTTTCCCGGCCGGTCGATCCGGTCGGCCGCTTGGCGGGCGGCGAGCCCCTCGAGCACTTCGCTGATGTCGTAGAGGGCCGTGATCTCCGCACGTGTGCGGCGCCGGATCGATGCGCCACGGTGGGGCTCCACAGTCAGGACGCCCTCGCTGGCAAGACGGGAGAAGGCCTCTCGCAGTGAATTACGGCCCACCGCGAGGTCTTTCACGAGGTCGGATTCGATGAGACGTTGGCCGGGAACGTAGCGCCCGGTGCGGATCCCCTCCCGCAGAGCGACGACCGCGCGTTGCGTCGCGGTGAGGCCGTCGCGTGCACCCTCGCCGTTCGCGCTTTGCGGCGTCTGCTTGGTCGCCATGCATCCCCTCACGCCGTGCCGACGTCGTCCACCGGCGCGGAACCCATCACATCGGCCGGCTGACCTCTGATTTCGTCCTACAATCAATACCACACAGTACATCGCGCTACGCAAGATCTGCAGCTACGTCGTTGCGCGTCGGACTGGAAGCTCGGCGCGGGGCGTTCGGTTGTGCTGCAGCTGCCAGGCTTGCGGTGTCACCGGCGTGTAGAGATTGATGAGCAGTCCGTCGGTATCGCGAATCAGGACCGACACGTTGCCCCACGGCATCATGGTGGGCGCTTGCACGACGTCGAGGTCGTCGCCGTACTCCGCCGCGAGGGTGGACAGGAGCGCCTCGGCGTCGTCGACCCAGAATTCGACGATGCAGCTGTGCTTGGTGGCCGCGCCCGGGTCGTCGTTGGCGAGCGAAGGAACTCGGCGGGCATCGCTCACCGCAAGCGTGGCCGAGGGCGTGGCCAGCTCCACGAAGTCTTCGGTCAGGTAGTTCGGTTTGGCCCCGGTGAGGATCTCGTAGAACCGCACGGCGCGTGGGACATCGGTGGTGATGACGCGCACGGAGGCGAGCCGGACGATGTTCGTCGTTGTCATGGCGAGAACGGTAGGCGCGATAGTGGACATTATCCGCCCGCTATTTGGGCTAGCGTTGTCGACGTGGTGCGGCCAACCGCGCGGGCACGGCGCATCGACGCCGTGATCGGAAGCGTCTACTTCCTCGCCACGCAGAACGCGGGCGACCCGGACGCGGGTCGCAACGACGACGGCGGAGTCGTTGGCGTGCTGCTCCACTGGCCGAGGCGGTGCGGGATCGGCGTCCGGTCGCCTTCGGGTATACCTCGCGGCAGGGTCAGTTGACGCAACGCGATGTTCAGCCGTACGGCGTGGTTGCTCATCGCGGACTGCTCTATCTGAGCGGATTCGACCTCGCGCGCCCGGCGAAGGATGGCTCAGGGTGGTCCTTCACGCCGAACGACTCGAATGGGTGGCAGGCAAGCTAGCGGTGATCGATCGACCCTTCGTCATAGAACATCCGCAAGCGCTGCGCGACAGCGTATTGGCACTGGGGCAGCGTCTGATGTCGGCGGCCCACTTGCCATCGGCCGCGCTTACTGATCACCCCACCCGCCCGGCAGCAGAGGGCGATGGGTAGGGCACTTATCTGACGAGACGCGCGGCTACGTCTCCATCCATTCCCTCTCGGGGTGGTGAAGCTGTCAGAAAACTGTGGGATCTTCCTATCGGTTGACTTTGACCTATTACATCGTCCTACAATCGAGGGGCCAGCACATTCGACATGAAGGGAACGAACCAATGGCGACCAACACGATCGATTTCGACCAGGTCAAGCGCAGCTCACAGCTCAAGGAGAACGACGGCCACCGCAACTTCTCCACCGACTTCGCGTCGGTCGAAGGCCACGTCAGCGACGAGGAATGGCAGGCGCGCTGCGACCTCGCGGCCTGCTACCGCCTGGTCGACATCTATGACATGTCCTACATGATCTACAACCACATCACCGTCCGAGTGCCCGGAACCGACACCTTCCTGATCAACCTGTACGGCCTGACGTACAAGGAGATCACCGCCTCCAGCCTGGCCAAGCTAGACCTGGACGGGAACGTGGTGTGGAAGCCCGAAGGCACCGACTACGGCATCAACGCCGCCGGCTATGTCATCCACTCCGCGATTCACAAGGCCCGCGAGGACGTCAACTCGGTCATCCACACGCACAGCATCGCCGGTATGGCGGTCGCCGCGCAGAAGGACGGGCTCCTGCCGCTGACTCAGAACTCCATGCGCTTCGCCAACAACATCGGCTACCACGACTACGAGGGTCCGGCGTTGTCGACCGAAGAGCAGTCGCGGCTCGTCGCCGACCTCGGCACCTACAACGCGATGATCCTGCGCAACCATGGACTGCTCGCCGCCGGACCCAGCATCGGTGAGGCGTTCAACTACCTGTACCAGCTCGAAACCTCGTGCCGGGCACAGGTTCTCGCACAGGCCGCCGGCCAAGACGGTCTAATTACGCCGCCTCGGGACGTCATCGATCTGACCGGCAAGGTGTTCGCCCCCAGCACGCTGCGCCGCTACGGACTCTTGGAGTGGCCGGCCATGCTGCGCAAGGTCGAAGCCGAGACCAAGGACAACGGCTACCCCTACTACGCGAGCTGAGGTGATCATGACCGAGCCCAACGCCTCCCCACCACGGCCGAGCCCACCGCCCGACCCCAACGACCACCCGCCGACCAGGTTCGCCGTCCCCGCCGGGGCGGTCGATGCCCACGCCCATCTGGTCGGTGACGGGACCCAGTACGAGTACGTGGCGGACCGTAGCTATACACCGGTTCCCGCGCCGCCCCAGGACTACCTGGCGATGCTGGACGCCACGGACATGACCTATGGGGTACTCGTCCAGGTCAGCGCGCACGGCACGGACAACTCCCTGATGGTCGACACGTTGAAGGCCAACCCCGGCCGGCTGCGCGGCATCGCCGTCACGCCGCACGACCTGCCCGACAAGGCACTCGCCGAACTCAAAGAGGCAGGCGTCGTCGGGCTGCGACTCAACATCGTCACCGGCGGCGGCGTCGGGCTCGACCAGCTCGACGACTACGAGCGGCTCTGCGAAGAGATGGGCTGGCATCTCCAATTCCTTGCACCTTCTGCTCAACTCGGCCCCATCGCCGGCCGGCTGTCGACGTTGAAGGTGCCCTACGTCATCGACAACATGGGCTGGTTCGACACCGATGTCGGGGTCGACGCCCCAGGCTGGCAGCAGTTGCTGAAGTTGCTCGCCGACGGCGCCTGGGTCAAGCTTGACGGTGTCTACCGGGTGTCGACACCACCGCCGTACACCGACGCGCTGCCGTTCGCGCAATCGCTGATCGCAGCGGCGCCGGACCGCTGCGTGTTTGGCTCGGACTGGCCGCACGTCGGCTTCTGGGGACCGATGCCCAACGGCGGCGACCTGCTCGACGTGCTCGCCGACTGGGCGCCGGACCCCGCCACCCGCAACGCCATCCTCGTCGACAACCCACACGCGCTGTATGGCTTTCGCGACGGAGGCGAATGACCATGGGTCAGCAAGAAACGATCGCTCTGGTGCTGATGCGCGGCGGCACCAGCAAGGGCCTGTACTTCCATGACGCGCACCTCCCGCCGCCCGGCGGCGCGCGCGACGCGCTGCTCCTGCGCCTGATGGGCTCCCCGGACGTCCTGCAGATCGACGGTCTCGGCGGGTCGCGACCCATCACCTCCAAGGTCGCCATCATCGGGCCGTCGGCGCGGGAGGACGCCGACGTCGACTACACCTTCGCCCAGGTCGACATCGAGCACCCCGTCGTCGGCTACGAGGGGAACTGCGGCAACATCTCCTCCGGCGTCGGCCCGTTCGCGATCGACGAGGACATGGTGAGCGCCGTCGAACCGGTGACCACCGTGCGCATCTACAACACCAACACCGACGCGGTGCTCGTCGCGCAGGTGCCCGTCCACGACGGGTGTGCCGACGTCACCGGCGACCTGAGAATCCCCGGCGTGCCCGGCACCGGCGCGGAGATCGTCATGAACTGGGTGCAGACGATCGGCGCCAAGACCGGACGGCTATTGCCCACCGGCCGCCCGGTCGACGAGATCGCGTTGCAGAGCGGCGACGTCGTCGAAGCGACCCTGTGCGATGCGGGGAATCCCTGCGTCTGGGTGCCCGCCGAGCAACTCGGGTGCACCGGCAGCGAACTCTCCGACGACATCGACGGAAACGACCAGCTGATCGACACCGTGCGCGAGATCCGCGGTCGCGCAGCGGTGCTGATGGGGCTCGCCCAGAATTGGGACCGGGTCGACGACCAGTCCCCGGGGCTCCCGATGGTCGGGATGGTCGCCGCACCGGCCGACTACCAGACGCTGTCCGGTGCGTCGGTGAGGGCGGACGCGATGGACCTGCGCGTGCGCCTCATCTTCATGAACCGCCTGCACGAGAGCATCGCCGGTACGGGATCAATCTGCCTGGCGGCGGCGTCACGCGTGACCGGTTCGACCGTCGCGGACGTCGCCGAGCACCGACGCTCCGAGGAGCTTCTCATCGGGCACCCCTCCGGCGTCACCCCGACGAAGGTGTCAGCGCTCGTCGCCGGCACCGGCGAGCCGTCGTTCACCGTCCTCGGCTTCAGTCGCACCGCCCGACGCCTGATGAAGGGCACCGCGTACCACCCACCTACCGACATGGACTGATCCGATGGCCAGACCAATGAACTACACCACTGCCGTCAGCGTGCCGCTGCCGCCAGACGCCGACGTGAAAGCCCTCGTCGGCAGCACGATGGACGTCGGCGAGGCGCTGAACGTGATGAAAATGATGACCGGCGCCGGCGACTTCTTCCCGGCACTCATCGGGATGGTGCAAGCGGTGTTCGGTGAAGCCGACATCGGCGCACGCCAGCGCGAGATGATCATCCTGCGCGCCGCTTCGGTGCTCAACTGCCCGTACGAATGGCAGGCCAACGAGCAGATGGCCCGCAACGCCGGCCTCACCGAGAACGACATCGCCGCAGCAGCAGGCGAAGTCGCGCCCGAGACCGTCGGCACCGAATACCGGCTACTGCTCACCGCCACCGATGAACTCCTCATCGGCGGCACCCTGACCGACCCCACGCTGCACCAAATGCTCGACACCTACGGGGCGACGGTCACTCGCAAATACGTCGCCACCATCGCATGGTTCAGCCTGTTGTCACTGTTCCTCAACGGCACCCGGGTGCCGCTCGAGACCACCGACAAGATCGGCTCACGAACTTCGCCGATTCCCACGAAGAAGTAGAACACGACGTAGGACTTCTACTCAGGTGATGGTTAGCGCTGGACGGGACTTTCCGAGGCGTCGATCAGGGCAGCTGGTGGGCTGAGAATCCTAATCAATGGTCCGAGATGGACGCTGCCGGTTGCGGTCCGTTCGACGGCAAGCACGCTGCTTGGCGTGGACGCTGAGCGCCTGTCAATCCGGTTGCAGCGTTCGGGTTAGGTGAGATCGGCGCTCAAACGAGCGGGCGCGCGCGCGTGACTTCGCCGCCGAGCCGTTGCACAGCCGGAACACCTGGGTATGGGTCGGCCGGGTGCATCACCAGGGGACGGTGCCGTACCGATCGGTGAACGTGCCAGTGGGCCCGTCGACGGCGATGGTTGCCATCGCCACGACGGCGTCGGTGCCCTCGGTGACGGTCTGCGTGCCGCTGTGGCCGTTGAGGTCGGTGGCGGTGTAGCCAGGATCCACCGCGTTGATGCGGACGTTCGGCAGTTGCCGGGCGTACTGCACCGTCAGCATGAGCACCGCCGACTTGGACGCCTGGTAGAGCGCGCCCGGTACCGAGGACTCGATCCGGGACGGGTCGTGCACGAGTGCGAACGAGCCCAGGCCGCTGGACACGTTCACGATGACGGGGGCGGGCGACTTCTCCAGCAGCGGCAGGAACGCGTGCGTCGTGCGCACGACGCTGAACACGTTCGTGTCGAACACGTGCTGTGCATCTGGACCGGTCAGGTCCGCGACGCTGGTGTGCGGACCGACGATGCCCGCGTTGTTGATCAGCGTATCCAGGCCTCCGGCCGCCCGCATCACCTCGTCGGCGGCGGCGGCGACCGATGCATCGTCGGTGACGTCCAACTCGATGAACTGCGCGCCGAGGTCCTCGGCGGCGCGCTGGCCGAGCTCGGGGTTGCGGGCGCCGAGATAGACCTCGTGGCCCTTGGCGATGAGTCGGCGGGCAGTCTCGTAGCCAAGACCCTTGTTTCCTCCGGTGATCAAGGTGATTGTCATGGTGTCAGTCTGACCACGCGCGTCATGGGGCTCACCAGGACCCGAGTGTCCGTAGGACTGCTGGTCCCACTCGGGCCGGTGGTTCGGTGCGCATACTGGCATGGTGGCACGGCAAACCTCGGCGCTGGGCAAGGCGCTGCAGGCGTGGCGCGGGCGCATCACGCCGGGCGCGGCCGGCCTGCCCACCGGCGCTGACCGGCGGGTGCCCGGTCTGCGCCGAGAGGAATTGGCTGCGCTGGCCGGCCTGTCCGTCGACTATCTGGTGCGGCTGGAGCAGGGGCGGGCCAATACTCCTTCTAGCCAGACGGTGAGTGCGTTGGCCCGGGCATTGCGGTTGACCAACGACGAGCGCGACATGTTGTACGGCCTCGCCGGCTGCGCCGCCCCGCCCGCGGGCGCGTTGCCCGAGCATGTGCCGCCGGGCGTGCAGCGCCTTGTCGATCGCTTCGCCGACGCCCCGGTCGCAGTGTTCACCGCGGGCTGGACCATCGTTCAGTGGAACGACATGTGGGCGGCGCTGCAGGGCGACCCCTCGGCGTGGCGCGGCAGGGACCGCAATTTGCTGTGGCGGCACTTCACCGGCGCTGCCGGCTCGCGCGTAGTGCACGAGGGCGCGGACTCCATCGCCTACGAACGTGAGATCGTCGCTGACCTACGCCTGGCCACCGCGCGATTCCGCGACGACCCCGAACTCGCAGCGCTCATCACCGACCTGACCGCGCGAAGCCCACGCTTCGCGGAACTATGGGACGAGTTCGAGGTCGGCCCGAGGGTTTCCGGGCACAAGACCGTGCAGCACCCTGATGTCGGCCCGATCGTCCTGGACTGCGAGGTCCTGACCGTTGCGGGCAGCGATCTGAAGATCGTCGTCTACACCGCCGAACCCAACACTCCCGACGCCGCCAACCTCGAGCTTCTCGGCGTCCTCGGCGTCCAGCGCCTGGCCGACTGACGGGCGTCAACGATTCTCCTTGGATGTCAGCGTGATTCGCGTATGCGCGGCTGACTGGCCAGCGCCGTCGGAGACCAACTGCAACTTCGGCGATATGCATCTTCCGCCGAGGTAGCGCTTACAGCTGTGAGCCGCCGCCATCCACGGCGAGTTCGGCGCCGGTCGTGTAGGTGGCGTCGAACGCCAAGAACACCACCGCTTTGGCGATCTCGTCTGGCTCGCCGAAACGCAGCATGGGGTTCTCCGCCGTCATCTGCGCCTTGGTTTGTTGTGCGGCTTCCGGAGGAAGGTTCTTTTCCAGGATGCCGGTATCGATTGGGCCAGGACTGACGGCGTTCACGCGGACGCCGCGCGCCAGCAACTCGCGCGCCAGGCTGCGGGTCATCGATCGCAGCGCGGCTTTGCTCGCCGCGTATGCGCTGACCATCGGATAGCCGAGCATGTTGACGACGGACGTGGTGAGGACCACTCCGCTTCCCTCGTTCAGTAGCGGGGCGAGCCGCTGCACGGTGAAATAGGGGCCTTTGGCGTTGATCGCGAGCACCTCATCATAGATCTGCTCGGTCATCTGCTCGAAAGGCGCGAACCGCGTCACGCCGGCGTTGACGAAAAGGGCGTCAATGCTGCCGAACTCGTCTTTCACCCGTCCGGGCAGCGCCTCGATATCCGTCATGGACGCTGCGTCGCTGCGCATGGTCACGGCGCTGTCGCCGAGTTGGTCTCCAGCTGATTCCAGTGTGGCCGCGTTGCGCCCGGTGATGAGAACGCGCGCTCCCTCGTGTGTCAACAGTTTCGCTGTGGCCAAGCCGAAGCCGCTGCTTCCACCCGTGATCACGACGTTCTTACCGTCGAATCGAGACATGTTTCGCTCCTTCATCGTGGGTTCTGCCGACTCGGCGTCCCTTGAGCGCAATTGCGCACAACGTGGGTCGACGCGTCGGGCAGCTCTCGTGGTGTCGTTGTGTTCTGAATTGCGCGGCAGATGATCGACACTGCTTGTATCCAGGTATCGATGTCTGCGTCATGCCGCGAAGTAGTGACCTTCGTGGAGGTCCTCAATCAGACCCGGACAGGCGGGTCGCCAGCCGAGCCATTCCCGCGTCCGGGCACTGGATGCCGGAATGTCCAACGCGTAGACGTTGCCGACGAATCCGAAATGATCGACCGGATCCACGGCAGCCAGGGCTCTGACCGGCAGCTGAGTGTGCCGGCCGATGGCCTCGGCGATATCGCGCACCGGCACGCCCTGCTCGGCGATGCCGTGCAGCCGCAGTCGCGCCGGTGCGGCTTCCAGTGCCAGCCGGAACAGATGAGCAGCGTCGAGCCTGTGCACCGCAGCCCATCGGTTTGAACCGTCGCCCGGATATGCCGACACACCCTTCTTGCGCGCGATGCTGATGAGTTGGGCCATGAAGCCGTGATCACCCTTCCCGTGGACCGACGGTGGAAGGCGCACCACTGAGACGCGAACTCCCCGCTCGGCATACGCCAGGGCAGTTACCTCGGATGCGAAACGCAGCGCACCGAACGACCCGGGTTCAGGCACCGCGTCTTCGGTCGCGACCTGGCCAGGCACCAAGCCCGCGGCGCCGGAGGCGATCACCAGTGGCCGGTTGGATTCCGCAAGCACCTCGCCCATCGTCCGAATCGCACCCCGATCCGTTTCGGCAGCCGACGCGTAATCAGACATATCGTGGATGAACGCGGTGTGGATGACACCGTCGGCTGCCGCCGCCCCCCTGCGCAAGCTCGTGACGTCGTCCAGCGATCCGCGTTGCACCTCAGCGCCTGCGGCACGCACCGACGCCGCGGCGGCTTCGGAGCGGGCCAGACCGGTGACCCGATGGCCGGCGTCCAGCAGCTCCGCGACTACGGCGCTACCGATGAACCCGCTCGCGCCGGTGACGAAGACGTGCATGATGGGCTCCCTCGAAGAGGTCTCGTGGCGGGCCAATTGCGACCCGGATCTTGCTGTGCCGTGCTCACTCCAGCGTGCGTGCCCGCAGTGGCGCGTGTCCAAGATCCGTTTCGAATGTCTCAATGCGTTTCAGGCATCAGGGCACGTCGCAGACGCTGTCTGGACCGATGTGTCGGGGTTTGAAGGCTACTGTGGAGGGATGGCCGACACCTCACGTGAGGTCGATCTAGACCTGCGACTAGTGCGGTATTTCATCGTGGTCGCCGAGGAGGGCCACTTTGGCCGCGCGGCCAAGGCACTACGCGTCGCGCAGCCTTCCTTGAGCCGACAGATCCGCCGACTCGAACAGCAGCTCGGCGCCCGCCTTCTCGACCGCACCTCGCGGGGCAGCCGGCTCACCGAGGCCGGGCAGGTGTTCCTGCTGCGGGCGAAGGCAGTGCTGCGTTCGGCCGCCCAGGCCGCGGCGTCCGCCCGCGCGGCCGCGCAGCCCAGCCGCATCACCATCGGCTACACCACGGGTCTCATCGTCACGCCGGCGGTCCGCGAGTTGCGCCTCGAGCACCCCGACGCCGACGTACACGTGGTCCACCTCGATTGGGACCAGCCGCGGCCAGCATTGCTGGATCATCGGGTCGACGCCGTCGTGACCCGGCTGCCTTTTCCCACTGAACAGTTGCGGGTCGCGATCCTCTACGACGAACCACGAGTGTTGGTGGTGGCACTCGACCATCGCCTGGCCGGCCGGGAATCGGTCACCCTCGACGACATCGCCGACGAACCACTACCCAAGGTCAGGCAGTCGGATCCGGCGTGGAGCGCGTTTTGGCGGATCGACCCGCGCCCTGACGGACGCAGAGCCCCAGACGGTCCCATGATTGACGCCTTGGAAGACAAGTTTGAAGTGATCGCAGCTGGCCAAGCCGTGGCCATCTCGGCGGGCGTCGCGGGAAATGCCTTCCGACCCGATGTCACATCTATCCCCTTGGAGGGCGTCGAGCCCAGTCAGGTCGTGGTGGCGACTCGACGCGATGACCATAACCGCCTCGTCGCGGCGTTCCGCAAGCTTGCCGAGACGTACCTCACGGGAACCGATCAGCGTGCTTTTGACGACTTGGCCTTCCGACCGGACGCTGATCATCGAGCCGCTGGCCGGTGAGCACTGTTTTGTATCTAAGCCCAGCAAGCGGCCGACCGGGGCCACCGCGGGACAGCGTTGGCGGTCGGAGCTGGCGGGGTTGATCGCCGAAAATCTGGCCCCGATCAATGCACACCGAGATCCAGGCGATTCCCGACGAGCGGCTGAGCGTCGAAGGCGAACGGCTGCGGCCTCTTCCATGATTGAGATAAATCCTGCTGCGGGTCGACCTGATCATCCGCGACGAACTCGGTTGGTGGCCGTGCCGCGGCGTAGGCCGCGCTGGCATAGGCGCTGGAAATCGTCTGAGTACGGCCTGTGCCGAATCGGGTGGCCGTCCTCGCGTCTCATTCAAGCGGCCGTCCACACGTTCGAGCAAGAGCGACGACCGCCTTCCCAAAACGGGTATTCCAGCGCTCGTGCAGTGGCCATCCGGACAGTGGACGATAACGCTCGTGCGCGCAACGGTGTGGCTGTGCCTCGACCGGTGGTCTCAACGGAAATGGACGAAGGGGAGCCTTGCCCAGAAGCGATGAAGTCGAAAAGTACATAGCCGTCGGCAGTCTCAGTCCCGGCGCGTCGGCCAGCGCGACCGAGTCGGCCTACAAGATCGAGGTGCGGTTTCTCGGCGGCCTGACCGCCCGACAGAAGACCGCGTTCAAGGACGCCGCGGATCGTTGGTCCAAGGTCATCGTTGGTGACGTGCCGAGCGTTCTCGTCAGTGGCGAGGTGATCGACGATCTGGTGATCGAGGCTCAGGGTGCCGACATCGACGGCCCCGGCGGCGTCCTCGGCCAAGCGGGTCCCACCAACCTGCGGCCGGCTGCGGCCGGCGCGAACGCGTTCCTGCCCGCAAAGGGAATCATGTCCTTCGACACTGCCGATCTGGCGCAGATGGACTCCGACGGCACACTCCTCGACGTCATCACGCACGAGATGGGCCATGTCATCGGGATCGGCACCATCTGGGGACACAAGAAATTGTTGACCGGCGCGGGCACCGTCGATCCGCGGTTCACGGGCGCCGAAGCCCAGAAGGCCTTCGGCGAGCTCAAGGAGCGTGGTCCCACGCCGGTCCCGGTCGAGAACACGGGCGGTGCGGGCACCCGCGACGGTCACTGGCGTGAAGCGGTATTCGGCAACGAACTCATGTCGGGATTCATCGCGGCCCCGAACAACCCACTCAGCGAGGTGACCGTCGCGAGCCTGAAGGACGTGGGCTACGTCGTGGACATGGCCGCGGCCGAGCCGTACCAGCTGCCGAACCTGCTGGCACTGGCCGAAGCGGGCGTGTTGATGGCAGGCGCCGCGACACGGCCGCACGCGTTGCCGATCCTCGCGCCCAAGGTGCTGCCGGACACGAGCCTGGACGTTTGACGCGTGCTTGGCACGTCTATCCCCGTGCGGCCGTCGCGAGTTTGCGTCCGGCGTCGACGATGTCGGCCGCACGTGGCAACACCGCTGCCTGTAGCACCGGCGCCGAGGGCATGCGCAGATCGTTGAGACCGATGCGCGAGACGGGTGCGGCCAGCGTGTCGAAGTGCCGTTCGGCGACGTGGGCGGCAATCTCGGCACCGAAACCTCCCGTCAGGTTTGCCTCGTGTGCGACCACGACACGGCCTCCACTGCGTCGCACCACGTCGGCGATCGCGGCATCGTCGAGCGGGCGTAGCCACCTGAGGTCGAGAACCGTCGCGTTGATCCCCGTCGCGGCGAGTTCGTCGGCGGCGGCGAGGGCTTCGTGCACCATCGATCCCCAGGTGATGATCGCCAGATCGGATCCGTCGCGGTGCCTGCGCGCGCCGGCGGCAGCTTCGACCAGACCGCCGGCGGTCACCGGCCCAGAGTCCTGATAGAGGCTGCGGTGCTCGATGAGGATCGTGGGGTCCGGGTCGGCGATCGCCGCACGGGTCATCGAATAGGCGTCTTGCGCGGTCGCGGGTAGGCCGACCTTGATGCCCGGAATGTGGGCCAGGATGGCCTCGATGCTCTGTGAGTGCTGAGCACACGATCCCGGGGTGACGCCCTGCTGCATCCGTACCACGAGGGGTGCGGTCAGCCGGGAACGGTTGACGTATCGAACGTTGGCCGCCTGGTTGACGATCTGATCCAGTGCGACGAAGAGGAAGTCCGCCCACATGATCTCGACCACGGGCCGCATACCTTCCATCGCTGCGCCGACCGCAGCCCCGAGAATGGCGGCTTCGGCGATGGGGGTGTCGAAGATCCGGCGGTCACCGTAGTCCTTCTGCAGGCCGCGGGTGACGCCGAAGATGCCACCGGCGAACCCGACGTCTTCTCCCCAGATGGCGACCTCGGGTCGGTCGTCCATCTCCGTCCGTAGCGCCAGGTTGATCGCGCGCAGGTAAGTCAGGTCTCTCATCGGCTCGGCCGGGCTGGTGGGTCGGCTGTCGTCGCCCTCCTCGGGGGCCACCACGTGAGTGCACACGTCCGTCACTGATGGCTGGGGCATCGCACGCACGCGACGGGCAATGCCGTCGATGAGCCCGTACACCTCCTCGTCGATGCCATCGATGTCGTCTTCGGACAGCGCCCCCTGCTCGACGGCGTGGCGGATCAGCCGGGACAGGGCGTCGCCGGTGCGGGCGGCCTCGGAATCCTCCTTGGACCGGTAGTGCTCGACGTCCTTGTTGTAGTGCCCCGACAGCCGAAAGGTTTTGCATTCCAGCAAGATGGGGCCGTCGCCACGGCGGCAGGCCGCGGCCGCGGCGGATACGGCGTCGTAGACGGCGAAGGGGTCATTGCCGTCGACGACGTGGCTCTCGATGCCCAGACCGAGACCGCGTTGGGCCAGATCCGCGATGCGGTTGATCCCGGAGGTGGGCGTCATCTCGGCCCAGCCGTTGTTCTCGCACAGGAAGACGACCGGAAGGTTGCGCGCCGCAGCGAAGATCATCCCCTCGGTGGTGGCGCCCTGGTTCATGGCTCCGTCGCCGATCGACGTCACCACGACGCGGTTCGTACCGAGATACTGGGAGGCGAGCGCGACGCCACCAGCGATGGGCACTCCGGCACCGACGATGGAGTTCTCTCCGAAGAAGCCCTTGTCGGGATCGCTGAGGAGGGGCGATCCCGCCCGACCGCCGTTGACGCCGGCGCCTCGTTGGGCTATTTCGGCCATCAGCGCTTCGGGGTCGCTGCCACAGGCCAGGGCCCACCCGTGTCCGCGATAGGTGGAGAGCACTCGGTCTTGTTTCTGAAGTGCCGCGAGCGTCCCGACCGGGATGGCTTCCTGGCCGAGGCACAGGTGGATCGAACCGGCGATCAGTCCTTCGCGGCCCAGTTCGAGGATCTGCTCCTCGAACCGGCGGATGGTCGCCATCTGTCGGTAGGCCTGCGCTGCGGTCAAGGTGGGGGTGTTCACGTGGTCTCCTGGGGTTGTTGTGCGGTTGGTGTGTTACGTGGTGAGCACCGGGAGCCACGGGCCGACGAATGACGGCCCGTAAAAAGTGCAGTACTCGTTACGGTTTCGGCGAGAGTCGACCCGTTTTGAAGAGATTGGTCGCGAGGACGCCGGCCTCACGGACCTCGTTGATCAACGAGTTGCGGGTTTGCGCGAATCTGGACACCGGCACCGAGACGGTGAAGGATCCGGCGGGCGCGTTGTTCGCGTCGAAGAATGGCGCAGCGACGCAACAGATGTCGGCTTCGAACGCTTCGATGTCGAGTGCGTAACCCTTGCGCCGCACGGAGTTGAGTTCGGCGATCAGCGCGTCGTACGTCGTGATCGTGTTGGGGGTGAGCTGTGTCAGCTCGACGCCTTCGAACATCGTGCGCACGTGGCTTTCGTCCAGCTGGGCCAGGATGACCAGACATGATGCACGCGCATGCATGTTGCCCACATAGCCGACCTCGAGGTTCTTCACCGTCAGAGAATGCAGCCCGGCGATCACCTGTTGCCGATGCAGCGCACCGTGGTACCAACCGCAGACGAAGGCCGTCTCGCGAGTCTTGTTGTGCAGTCGCGTCAAGATGGCCGAGATGTCGGGGGATGGGCCGGTCCGCAAGCCGATGTTCGTCGCCAGCGCAGCACCGCGGGGGCCGACGTCGAACTGTCCTCCGGGGAGCCTGACCACGTAACCGTCGTGGCGCAAGGTACGCAGAAGGTGGTAGCACGTCCCCTGGCTGAGGCCGAGTTGCCTGGCGAGGGTCTTCGCCGTCGCGGTGCCGTCGCGTTCGGCAACCGCGTCGAGCACCGCCAGACCGCGGAGCAGGGTTTGGAGCACCGTGCCTTCGGCGGTCGAGATGGGCCCCGCAGCGGCGTCCGCGTTCGATGACACGACCGTCACCGCACGCCATGGGGGAGGACCCGGGTGCGCATCCGCATCGAAGATGCCTCCTCGCTTCGTCGACCTTGCCTGTACGGGCGACGTCCGGCGCCACCACGTAGACGGTATGTTCCCGTGCCCCGCTTGGCACATGTGGTGCCAACTTGCATCGATTATGTGAAAAGAGCAACTTGGGGACGCGCCTGAACTGCGGATATACATTCCGATGGTGAGTGGGAACCGGCAGGTGGGCGTAAAGATTTCAAATAATCGAACCCGGTTGGCTGCTATGAGACATTCGACGCTGGGTCTGCTGCGCTGTTTCGGAGGACGGTTCAGCAGGAGCCGGCCGGTCCGAAGTCACTCGGAAGGATCAGGATGAGCGACACCGTCTCAGCGTGGACCCCCGCCGTCATCGCGCCGCCGATCGGCAAGTACAGCCATCTGGTAGCGGTCGACCCGGCTGCGTCGTGGGTCTTCATCTCGGGTCAGATCGGCGCCGACCGAGACGGGCTGATTCCGCCCGATCCCTACCAGCAGGCACGTAACGTCTTCGACAACATCGAAGGGCTGCTCGGTGCGGCGGGGGCAGAGCCAGGCCACATAGTGCGGCTGCTGACCTTCGCCGTTTCCGTCGATGACCTGCCGGCGTTTGGGCGTGCCCGCGACGAGGTGTTCGCACGCTGGTATCCCGACGGCCGGTACTGCGGACATTCGCTGGCGGTGGTCACCGCGCTTGCCGCGCCGGGCCTGCGCTTCGAAGTCGAGGGCTGGTTGGCGCTGCCTGACAGCGCACGAGTTCGATGAAGCAGACGGCGCCGCTGTCGGCGTCCGCGTTCCGCGATCTGTTTCCGGCGACTCAGCGGTGGGCGTGGTTCGACACGCCCGGTTGTCCGCCGGCAGCGGCACCCGTGGCCGATGCGCTGGCCTCTGTCATCGCCGACTGGCAGTCCGGTGACTTCGAATGGCCGGCGTGGGACGCGGTGCCGCGGCGGGCACGACAGCTCTTCGCGACGCTGACCGGTGCCAGCACCGACGATGTCGCGCAGGTGTCGTCGGTATCCGAGGCTGCCGCCACCGTCGCCGCGGCGCTTCCCGGCGGAACCATCGCGATGCTCGCCGACGAGTACCGCAGTGTGCTCTACCCGTTCCTGCACCGACGTGGCGCAGACGTCGTACTCGTACCGCGATCAGCCGATCCCACCGCAGCGTTGATCGACGCAATCACCACCAACACCGCCCTGGTGGCGGTGAGCGAGGTCCTGTCGAGCGACGGAGTGCGAATCGACCTCACCGCGTTGCGCGACGCAACCGACGCCGTCGGCGCGCGGCTGTTCGTGGACGCGACGCAGGCGCTCGGCGTGCTCGACACGAATTACCACGCATTGCAGCCCGATTACCTGACGGCCCACGGATACAAGTGGTTGCTGTGTCCGCGCGGCGCCGCGTGGCTCGTCACCCGAGCCGATCGCATCTCCGAGCTGATGCCCCTCGCCCCGGGCTGGAAGTCGACCGAGCTTCCGCACGGTTATTTCGGAGGTTCGCTCGAGCTGGCCACGGACGCCATGCGCCTCGACGCATCCCCGGCGTGGTTCACCTGGATCGGGGCCTGCGCTGCACTTGAACTGCAGCTTTCATTGGACCGAACTGCCGTTGCCGAGCACGTCGTCGCTTTGACGGACCGGGCCGCGACGGCTCTGCGCGAACGCGGGTTTCGTACACCGACTCACCGTGGCAACACCCACATCCTGGTCCTCGAGTGCGACTCCGACCCCAGCCTTTTCCACCGCCTCCGGCAGGCCGGCGTGAAGGCCACGGCGACCGACCGGCGCCTCCGGATGGGAGTGCACTACTTCAACGACGAATCTGACGTGAACCGACTGGTCGACGTCGCATCACCTGCTCGATCATAGGAAGGACGTCCCACGTCGATGTCTCATCCCACCGTCGCACTGATCACCGGCGCAGCCAACGGGATCGGTCGCGCAACGGCAGAGGCGATACACGCCGACGGTCACCACGTCGTCCTCGTCGACAACGACCAGGACGCGGGCAACGCGGCCGCGGCCCAACTCGTGAACGCCACCTTCCTCACCTGCGACGTGTCGGATCGCACCCAGGTCCACGACACCGTGGAACGGGCCGTGGGGATCGGCGGCGGACGGCTCTACGCGTTGGTCAACAATGCGGGGCGCACCGCTCGGGTCGGCGTCGACGACCTCGACGAGGCCACGTGGCGCTCGTTGCAGGACATCAACCTCGACAGCGTGTACCGCTTCACCAGGGCCGCACTGCCCGCGTTGCGGGCCGGCGGCGGCAACATCGTCAACACTGCGTCCGTCGCGGGACTGGTGGGCGAGGCGGGACTGGCCGGATACGCCGCCACCAAGGGCGCCATCATTTCCTGGACCAAGTCGTTGGCTCTCGAACTCCGAGGCGTCCGCGTGAACGCGGTCTGCCCCGGCCAAATCAACACCAGGTTGATGGCTCAGGTGACGAGCAATCCCGAGCTGCTCGCGGCCACCACCAGCCGCATTCCGCAGGGCCGGCTCGGTGAACCAGGTGAAGTCGCCGACGTCATCTGCTGGCTGTTGAGTGCACGCGCGAGCTACGTCAACGGCGTCGCCATCGCGATCGACGGCGGTGAGACGGCGGGAATCAAGGGCTGACCACCCAGCCAGCGCTGTGCCACCGCACCGAACATGGTGTCGAGGTGCGCCTGGGAGATCCCGGCTCGCTCGAATGCGACCGAAAGGTCAACTCTCAGATGCGCGTAACCGCCGCCACCATGTGTCCGCAGCATGTTCTTCATTCCCACGTCGTGGGAGAGCACGCAGCTCGACGCGTATCCGCGCTCGACCAACCGTGCGAGCACGCCGATGCGGGCGTCATCGGTCGGGTCCGCGGAATCCATCGAGTCATAGGCGAAGGTGGTACCGAAGGTGTCGAAACCCAGCAGCGCGCCACGGTCGGCGAGCCGCGACAGCCAATCGACGTCGACATTGCGTCGTTGATCCATGTGCCCAAGGACCACGCGGGAGAGGTCGGCGCCTGAGCCCGCCAGTACGTCCAAGATGAGGTCGGCTTGCTGGCCGACTTGGTCGACGTGCACGGCGATCGGCACGTCGAGGTCTCGTTGCAGAGCGCCGGCCGCGCTCAGTACCCGACGTTCTTGATCGTGCAGCACGGTACTCGTCCCGAGTTCGCCGATGACGCCTGCCTTCACACCGGAGCCGGCTATACCGTGCGTAATCTCTTGGCCCATGAACTCATAGAGTCGGTCGACAGACCAGTCACCGATCATGTCAGCGCAGCTGTCCCACAGGTAGAACCCGGCTGGTGCCACGATGTGCACGTCGGATCGCGCCGCCACCGCGGTGAGCAAGTCGATGTCGCGACCCAATCCGATCGACGTGCACTCGACGACGGTTCCGCCTCCGGCGATGTGCCACGACGCAAGTTCCTTCGCCGCCAATGCGACATCCCGCAGGATCAAGTTGTCGCGACAGCACAGGGGGTCGCGGGCGAGAAGCGACGTGTCCAGACGGTCTACACGAGAATCTTCCAACACCGTGTGGCTGCCGGTTGGGCGTACGAAGAGTGCAGAGATGTCGGCTATCAGGTGTTCATGGACCAAGGTGCGGCCGAGCTCGCCCTGGGCGACCGGTCCTACGACGGTGTGAACCATCCCGTGTCGCGGACCTCCGCTCGGGCGCACGGCGATCAATCCTCCTGCTGATGCAAGGCGGCAAATGCCTCTGGTCGCTTACGGCTCAACCGCCACGCGACCACGACGCCTACGAGGTAGGAAAGGACGAGCAAGCCGAGCAGTACCCACATGGCCGCACCGTTGGGGATGAGGAGATCGATGTTCCTCAACACCACGACGAGGACGCCCACCAAGCCGATGATCGCCAAAGCCGGCGCGACGAACGCGTTCCAGACGTTGTGTTCGGCGTCGCTGCGACGCAAGAAGTACGCGATGACCGCGATGCTGGTCAGAGCCATCAGCGTGATGATGCCCACGGTCGCGGCGCCCGACAGCCACGTGTAGATCTCGGTCACCGGATCCAAGCCGGCGACGATGACGACGACCAGCAGCGCCGCCACCACGACGGAGAGCACCATCGAGGAGAAGGACGGTGCGTTGAACTTGCGGCTCACGACCCCGAACCGCCGGGGAAGGACCCCCAGACCGCCCAAGGTGAACTGATACCTGGTCAACACGTTGTGGAACGTGAGAATGCACGCGAAGAAGCTCGTCACCAAGAGGATCTGCGTCACGTCGTGGAGGAAGGTCCCGACATAGCGAGTGATCAAGTTCAACACCATGGCTGCGGGGTCGGCGTTGGCCGACTCGAGTGCCTTCGTGACTCCCTCACCGATGATCAGCGCGTAAGCCGACACCGCGTAGAAGACGCCGATGGACGCCACCGCGATGTACGTCGCGCGTGGAATCGTGCGATCGGGATCACGGGCCTCGTTGCGGAACACCGCCGTGGCCTCGAAACCGATGTAGGTGAAGAACGCGAACATGATCCCTATGCCTGGAGTTCCCGCGAACATGGCGCTGGGAAGCAGTGGCGTCGCGCTCAATCCGCTGTCTCCGCCACGGATGAACACTGCGAGATCCACGATCATCACTACCAACACTTCGGCGATCAGCAGCACTGCGAGCACACGCGAGCTGAGCGCGATGTTGCGATAACCGAGAGCCGACACGATGGCGAAGATGACGAGAGCCCAAAACCACCAATGCGTTTCGACACCGAAGAACCGTGTGATTGCCTCGCTGGTGGCCACGCCGATGTAGGCGTACAGCGCGACGATGTTGATGAGATAGGACACCAGAGCGAACATCGCGGCGCCGATACCGGCATGCCGGCCGAGTCCCGCCTGAATGTACGCGTAGAACGCTCCGGCGTTCTTGACGTGTCGGCTCATCAACGTGTATCCCACCGAGAACAACACCAGGATTACTCCTGCGACGATGAACAGCAGAGGTGCTCCGATACCGCCGCTCACCGAGATCACGATCGGTGTAGTCGCGGCGACCACTGCCAGCGGCGCTGCGGCAGCAACCACCATGAACACGATGGACGCCACGCCGAGGTTGCGGGTGAGGGTCATGTCGACGGCGGGATCCGCGGTGGACGTGTTGCGCGAGTTGGTGGTCGTCATGGTGCCTTTCGTGCAGCTCGGAATCGCATGTTGACCATGAAGGGTGCGGCATGCATCCGCGAGGCATCGACGGAAAATGTCGGCTATTTGAAAAAAGGGCGCCGGAACGCATCCGACGTCGGCTCGAGAAAGTCCTAGACGTGTCCTGTCTCATACCTGTACGGTACGTGTATGAAAAATCACGCGTCCCGTCAGGTACGGGGAGGGCGGCTCAAGCACCAGTACGTCGCGGAGGAGATTCGCTCGGCGATCGTCTCCGGGGCCTACGCGGACGGCACCCTGTTGCCTGGCGAGAACGTGCTGGCCGAGCTGTTCTCCGTGAGCCGCAGCACGATCCGCGGCGCCCTGGAGGGACTGGCAGCCGACAAGATGATCCGCACCCGCAGCGGAGTCGGCTCGGTCGTCACGTTCGACGGGGCGCAGCTGGACCAGGTCCCCGGCTGGGGTCTGGCACTGGCCATGGGCGGTGTCGCCGCCGCGGTCGAGGTCATCCGGGCGGAGCGGATCGTCGACCCGGAGCTGGCCGCCGAGGTGGCCTCCTCCTCGCTGAACTTCCTCGCCCTCGACCGGATGCGACGGTTGAGCGACGGACAGGCCATCTCACTGGAGCGCAGCAGAGTGCCCGCCGTCGGCGCCCTCGCGGCCGTCCCCGAGGTCGGCTTGCTCGAGGACTCCCTCACGGCCACGATGGCCGCCGCGGGACTCGTCCCCGCATCCGGCGAGCAGTGGATCGCGGTCGCGCCGCTCAACGCCGAGGACGCCCGACTCCTCGACCGGGACCCCGGTGCGCTGTTCCTGACCGCGGTACGGCTGGCGCGAGACGCTGAGGGCGGCTTCGTCGAGAAGGTGATCAGCTGGCTCGATCCCGACCGCTTCCGCCTGCACGTCAGATTCGGCAGCTGAGCACGGTGGCCGTCGACATCGCGACACCGATGCTCCACGACCGGGGACTTGCCGCCTTCCGGGGCCTCGCCCTAGGCGACGCCCTCGGCATGCCGACCCAATCCCTCTCCCGTGCAGTAATATTCGAGGACTACGGACGAATCTCCGGGTTCGTCGACGCAGGTCCCCGGCAACTGATCGCCGCGGGGATGCCCGCTGCCTCGATCACCGACGACACCGAGCAGGCCGTGCTGCTGGCCGAACTCGTCATCGACGGTGGCGGCGTCATCGACACCGCGATCTTCGCCGACCGTCTTCTCGCGTGGGAGGACCGGATGAGGGCCAAGGGGTCGTTGGACCTGCTTGGCCCGTCGACGAAGTCGGCACTCGAACGGCTCAACGCCGGAGTTCCGGCCGGTGAGGCTGGCAGCCGCGGCGCCACCAACGGCGCCGCCATGCGCGTGACACCGATCGGCATCGCCCACGACGCGTCGAACCTGAGTGCCTTCGTCGATGCCGTCGTCGCCGCCAGCGAAATCACCCACAACACCTCGCTCGGCATCGCCGCCGCCGCCGCCGTCGGGGCGGCCGTCAGTGCCGGGGTGGGCGGCGCATCCCTCGCCGAGGCGATCGACGTCGCGATCGGCGCTGCCGCCGAGGGCGGCCGGCGCGGCCACTGGGTCGCCGGCGGCACCATCGCAGGGCGCCTCCGCTGGGCGATTCCCTACCTTCGCGGCCTCCGCGCGGAGCATCGTGACGCGGCCATCGCCGAGGTCATCGGCACCTCGGTGGCCGCCCAGGAGTCGGTCGTGGCGGCGCTGGCCCTCGCCGCCGTCACCGACGACCCGTGGGCGGCACTTTGCCGAGCGGCCGGCCTCGGCGGCGACACGGACACCGTTGCCGCCATGGCCGGCGCCGTACTGGGGGCAACGGCGGGGTCGACGGCGTGGCCGTCGGCCGAAGTCCACACCCTCGAAGAGGTCAACGCACTCGACTTCGGTTCGCTAATAAGGGATCTCGTCGCCCTCCGAATCACAACGACCCACCCGTCCATCACCGTCGCTGGAGGCACCTCGTGAGTACTCGCACACCAGGCTCGTTGACCGCAGTCGAACAACGTGGCATCGAACCCGTCCCGGACGCCGAACGCAACGGCAACCCACTGCAGCTGTTCTGGGTGTGGTTCGCGGCCAACATCTCGATCCTGGGGCTGCCGTTGGGCGCGACCCTGGTGGCCGTGCAGTTCCTCAACGTCTGGCAGTCGGTGCTCGTCGCGGTGATCGGCGCCGCCGGCTCCTTCGCACTGGTGGGCGTGGTGTCGGTCGCCGGCCGTCGCGGGGGAGCGCCAAGCATGACGCTGTCCCGCGCCACGTTCGGCAATCGGGGCAACTTCGGCCCGACGGTCGTCTCGCTGCTCTCCCGGCTGGGCTGGGAGACGGTGAACACCACCACGGGCGCCTTCGTGTTGATCTCGTTGTTCACCATCCTCTTCGGCAGCGCCAGCGACGCGAAACTGGTGCCCGGCCTCACGCTGATCGCCATCTCGGTCTTCGAACTGTGCACCCTGCTGGTCTCCGGGTTGGGGCATGCGGCGATTCTCGTCATCCAGAAGTGGGCCACCTGGATCTTCGGTGCGTTGAACGTCGTCGTCGGTGCCTTCCTCGTCACGACCGTCGACTGGCACGCGGTCGCCGCGATGCCTGCCGGGCCATTCAGCGCGGTATTGACCGGCATCGCGGTGATCGCAGGCGGCACCGGCATCGGCTGGGCGAACGCCGGCGCCGACATGGCGCGCTACCAGAGGCCCGCGGTCAAGGCCGGGCGGCTGATCACCGCCAGCGCCGCCGGAGCCGGAATCCCGCTGGTATTGCTGATCGGACTCGGGTCCCTGCTGACCGCCGGTGACGACTCCTTGGCGTCGGCCACCGACCCGGTCGGCGCCATCCGCGAAATGCTGCCGCCCTGGATGGCCGTCCCGTACCTGATCGCCGCGTTCGGTGGGCTGCTCCTGTCCAATCACCTGTCGGTGTATTCGGCCGGCCTGACCACGCTCACGCTGGGCATCCGCATCAGACGCGTCTACGCCGTCGCGGTCGACGTGACGGTGACGTTCCTCGGTTCGATCTACTTCATGCTGATCGCGGACAGCTTCTACGGTCCGTTCATCGCGTTCATCTCCCTTCTGGCCGTCCCCATCACCGCATGGCTCGGCGTGTTCCTGGTCGACATGATCAAGCGCACGTACTACGACCCCGTCGCCCTGCTCGACATGTCCCACACCAGCGCGTACTGGTATCGAGGCGGGATCGAATGGCGTGCGGTAACCAGCTGGGCCGTCGCCATCCTGGTCGGATACGTATTGCTGGCAACGGGTTTCAGCGGCTTTGGCTGGATCGTCACGTTCCTCGTCGCCGCGGTGGCGTACCTGGCGCTCGGCGGTGCCCGCGGCGTTCTGGCCAGGCCGACGCAGTCCGCGTCGACCGTCGATCACGTCTGACGACGATGACCGACTCGGCTCGCCTGATCTTCACCGGCAACGTGATCGTCGACATCGTCATGACCGTCGGCGGCCTACCGGAGCCGGGCGGTGACACCATCGCGTCGGCCTCGCGGATCACGGCCGGCGGCGGGTACAACGTGATGGTCGCGGCGCGGCGCGATGGATTGCCGGTCGTCTACGCGGGTCAGTATGGGACGGGCCCGTTCGGTGACGTCGTCCGAGCGGCGCTCGCCGCCGGCGGGTTCGGCGTCGTCCAAGCCGGCGTGGGCACCGTCGACAGCGGATACTGCGTGGCGCTGGTCGACAGCTCGGCGGAGCGCACGTTCATCACCTCGGTCGGCGCGGAAAGCCATCTCGATCGCGCCGACCTGGACCGCGTCGTGCTGGCCGACGGTGACATCGTCTACGTCTCCGGCTACAGCCTGGCCCACCCGAGGAACGCGGTCGCGCTCACCGGGTGGCTCGACGAGCTCCCGGCCGGCGTCGTGGTGATCACCGATCCGTCACCGCTGATCGGGGGGTTGAACCGCGACGTGCTCGCGCGGGTACTGGCTCGGACCGACGTGCTCACCGCGAACGCCCGCGAGGCGAGGATCGCCACCGGCGGCAGCACACCGTCCGCGGCGGCGCGGGATCTCGTGACGAAGATCCGGGCGAACGGGATGGTGCTGGTCCGCGATGGGGCACGAGGATGCTGGATGATCGATGACGCGGGGAGCGCTCCCATCCTGATCCCCGGCTTCGAGGTCAGTGCCGTCGACACGAACGGTGCGGGCGATGCCCACGGCGGCGTCCTCGCGGCCGCGCTGGCCCGCGGCATGACACCCACCGAGGCGGTCTTGCGCGCCAATGCCGCAGCGGCGCTGGCGGTTACCCGCGTCGGCCCGGCGACCGCGCCGTGCACCACCGACATCGACCAACTCGTCGGTGGGAGCGCGTGAGCACAATGCTCACAAGCGGCGAATCGAGTACATCTTCGGGTTAAGCGGGCAAGCGCGCCACTCCGGTGCCGGCTGCGTAGCTTGGTTTTTACCAGGCACCTCGCCTGCAACCAAACCCCTTGCGGGCAAACGAGACCGGAGTACGACATGAAGAGCATCAAGCATCTGGTGGCCGGGACATTGGTCGGAGCGGCGCTGGCCGTGGTGCCTGCGCTCGGATTGGCCGCGCCGGCCTTCGCCGACGTCATGGCAGCACCGCAACAAGCTGGTACCCACGCGAGGGCGGCCACGCCATGCCCGCATCCGCCGGACTGCCGGCGCGCCGTGACCCCCTCCAGCGCCCGTGGCGAGCAGGTGCAGATCGGCCGCGACGCCAAGCGGGCCGAGGCCCGGCCCGCCGATCCCCGTCGGGCTTCGACGGGCGAAGGTACCCGGAGGCACGCCGACCAACGCAGGGTCCGTCAGGAGGCCTCGTCGGCGACCGGGTAGAGCTCCGGGACGTTGACGACGATGGCCTCCTGGGTGCTGCGGGCCAGCACGACCACCGCTGGATCGTCGGGGTCGGGGTTCTCCTCGCGATGGGGAACGTAGGGCGGAACGAAGACGTAGTCGCCCGGTCCGGTGGCGAGGCGAACTTCCCGAACACCATCGTGAAAGACGAACTCGGGGTGGCCGCTTCGCACGAAGATCGCCGTCTCGGACTCACCGTGGTGATGATTGTCCGACGCCGTGTCCGGGGCCACCCGCGTCTCACCCATCCAGATCTTCTCCGATCCGACGGAGGCACCGGTGATCGCGGCTAGCCTTTCCATACCGGGTGTCTGAGCCGTGGCCGCGTTCAGTTCCGAGGCCCGGACGTGATGCACCCGCGTCCGCGGGTGCCTCACTGCCTCGGCGCCTGCGGCGCTCAAGTCGGGATGGAAGCCGTCCGGAACACTCATGACCTCAGGCTAGTCGTGGTGATCGTCGGGATGCTGGGCGTGGCCGTCCGCGTCCAACGGTGGCGCGTCGAGCACGCGGTGCTCGTCGACCACGCGTTCGAGCGCGGTGACCCAGTGGTCGTAGTAGTTCCACTCGTCGCCGTCGAGTTGGCTGGTCTCCTCCCACGCCCCGATCGTGTGAATCAAGCTCTGCTGGAAGTCGTTCCATTCGTAGTGCCCGAATTCGGAGAGGGCCAGCGCCAGGCCGAACGCTCGTCGCTGCCATTCGTGTTCGAACTGCGGTGCGGCCTGGTCGGTGGTGCAGGTCTCGTGCAGTTTCATGACGTCGTCGACCCGGCGAGTGCGACACCCATCATCGATTCGGTGGTGACCAGCTCCATGAGTTCGTCGTTGCTCAGGTGTTCCGTGTTGGCGGGCCGTTCGGGGATGACGAACCACCGGGAGTGACCACTGCTGTCCCACACCTTGATCTCGGTGCTGTCGGGTAGCTCGACCCCGATCTCGGCGAGCACCTTGCGCGGTTCCCGCGCGGCGCGTGCCCGGAACACCGGGTCCTTGTACCAGTACGGCGGTAATCCGAGAACCGGCCACGGGAAACACGAGCACAGCGTGCAGATGACCAGATTGTGCACGCCCGGGACGTTCGCCACCGCTCGTAGGTGCTCGCCCTCGGCGCCGGCCATCCCGTCGGGGAGGTCGAGCTCGGCGATCGCGGCCGGGGTGTCGTCGACCACTTTGGCGGCGAACTCGGGATCGGTCCACGCCCTGACCACGATCTTGCGACCGTTGAGCGGTGTCATCTCCGTCTCGAAGTACGCGAGGACCTTGTCGACGGTGTGGTCGGTGATGATCCCCTTCTCGACCAGCAGCGCTTCCAGTGCAGCGACTTTGGTTGCGCTGAGCGACTCGCGGTCCGCCGGATGGGTGAATCGGGGGTCGGTCATGCTGGCTCCTCTTCTAGATATGCCTCGAACAGTTCGGCGTAGACCGTTTCGAGGCCGGGTTCGGTGCTGGGTCCCCACAGTTCGATTGGCCGGAATTCGACGACGTAGATTGGCATCGGGTCGCCGATGCCATCCCCGGTGTGGGTGAAGTAGGCGTAGTCCCCCTCGAACACGTGGGTGATCTCGCCGAGGCGGCCACGGAGGTAACCGGGCAGGCGGGTGTGGGCGCCGGAGGTCGGATTGGCGACGCGCACGACCTGTCCCACGGTGAACTTGGGGTGCGCGACGTCGCGGCGTGGGTCATCGCCCTGGCGCAGATAGGCCACGACCTGCGCGTCGATGGCCGCCGCCGCATCGGCCTCCGGTGCGACGACGGTGGCATCGACTTGTTCTATGCGCGAGTGTAATTCGTCTTCGGTGAGGTAGCCGCTGTCGAGAAAGAACTGGGTAATGCCGCCGAGCCACTTCTCGTAGTAGCGGTACTTGAAGTAGTCGAAGGGATGCATTCCCTCGGCGCCGGTCCGTAGGTCCGCCCACGTCCACTGGTGGTGGAAATCGGTCGGCACGTCGGTGATCGGGTACCGGGGCGCCGCCGACCCGAGATGGGTGCTCAGCGCCATCATGGCGACGTGGATCCCGAAGATCCTCTTCTCCCAGTCCTCTACGAAGACGCGCTTCTCGAGATCGAGTGGTTCGGGCAGGCCCTCAAGGCCGCCGAGATAGTGCTGCAACTTCATGCTGCGGTGGTTCCTTCTGCTGGCGTCATGCGAGTGCGGGGGGTGCGACGAGGATATCCGACCGGTTCCGGAGACCCGACGGAGCGCTGCTGCGACGCCGGCGTCCGCTGGATTGTTTCACAGCAACGACATTCGGGATGTCCGCACCGGCGAGACACTGGCGTTGCCGACGGGGAGGGGGTTGGCGGCAACGCCGACGCCGGGCAACGCCATGGGTCGGCGCGCCGTAGCGGTCAGTCCGTGCGGCGAAGAGCATGCGTTTCGTCAAAGTGCCGAACGTGGACAGGTTTTACCCATTTCCGGACATGGTGCCGCATTCGCCTGCACCGTTACGCTCGGGTGATGAACGCTGGGCCGCTAGCCGGTGGGCACCGCAGTGTTGCCATGCTCGCCTTCGACGGCGTCCGGTTGATGGACGTCGCCGGGCCGCTCGAGGTGTTCGACGTCGCAGTGGCATTGGGATGCCGGTACACGGTCGGGGTCTACGCGGCGACCGACACCACCACGGTGCGGTGTTCGTCGGGAGTGACGCTGGCCGTCCACCCGCGGTCGACGCTTCCCGACGTGCCGGACACACTGCTCGTGCCGGGCGGGGACTGCCTCGTGCGCCGCTCTGCGCCAACCGATTTGATCTCGGCGATTCGCCAGTACGCAGCAGCCGCCCGTCGAACCGCGTCGATCTGCGCCGGTTCCTTCGCCCTGGCCACCGCGGGTCTGCTCGACGGCAAGCGGGCGACCACGCACTGGCGGCACGTCGATCTGTTCGCCAGCCGGTTTCCCAGCATCGTCGTCGACCGCACGTCGGTCTACGTCCGGGACGGATCGGTGTGGAGTTCGGCCGGAGTGGTGGCCGGCGTCGACCTGGCACTGGCACTGGTCGCCGAGGACTACGGCACCGCCATGGCTCACGAGATCGGCAAGGACATGGTGGTGTTCAGTCGCCGGATGGACGGACATCCGCAATTGTCGGTCGCAGCTCGCACACCGCGACCGAAGCATCCCGAGCTCGACCGCCTGCTGCAGACGATCAACGCCGAACCGGCACGCAAGTACACCCTGGATTCGGTCGGCAGGCAGATCGGGGTGAGTCCACGTCACCTTGCCCGCCTGTTCTCCGCCCAGGTGGGCACGAGCCTGCGGGAATACGTGCTTGCCGTGCGGCTGGAGACCGCGGTCGGTCTGGTGTTGTCCGGCGAATCGTTTCATTCGGCTGCCCGCCGGGCTGGACTACGGGACGGTGCTCAGGTCCGAGACTTCTTGGCCGGCGAAGGAGTGCCGCACTGCACCCTCTCCGAGGATCCAGCCGACGTGAGAATCTCCAACCGTTCGTCGAGCAGTTGATCAACCGCCACGGCCGTCTGCCTACCGCCGAGTGACCGTGGTGCGCGCACGGTGGTGAGCAGCCGGAGCTCCTGATCGACGATGTCGACGTTGCGGTGACCCCACGTGGGAAGCAGCGGCGCGGCAAGCCCGAGCATCGGGTCGTCACGTCGATGATCCACCAGGCACAACCACGAGAACCACGACTGCAGGTAGCCGACGTATCTCGCCCTCACCGACTCCGACCACTCGCCGTGCCGGCCCAACCATCGCGTGATGTCGGCCGGTTGCGCGGTGACGGGCGATCCGTCGACCTCGTTGGCGAACTCCATGATGCCGCGAACGCGCTCCACGATATTCTCCCGATCCGACCGCCGGACGGCATGCTGCCAGAGCATCCACTCGACGATCAACGGATGCGGTAGACGAACGATCACCCACCAAGAATTACTGGTACTGATACGAACCGCAATTCCGTGAGTCGAATTCACCTCAAGCAATGGGTTTGCCAGGACGAAACGGTGCGCATCGCCGGCTCTCCATGACGGGCAGCAGAACGGTGCAAGCGGCTGCGTGACGTGCGCGGCTCGCCTAAAGTGCAGCTCAGCGGCCACCCCAGCCTCGAACCGTCGCACGTCCATGCGTCGAGGTTGCACGGCCGCCAGGATTGATCGGCGACCACGATCACCGCGACGGGATTGGTCGTTTTCTTGATCTCGGAGGCGCTGCAGTGAGGAAGCCCGTAACTGCCATCGACCATTTCGGCGCGTCGTCGCCAACCCAGCGGAGGAGCACATGAGTAAGCACTACGGGGCGATCGCGTTCACCGACGACGTCCGCGCCGTCCAAGGCCGCCACGGCAGCCAAGCGTTCTACGACCGCAAACGGCTTGCGGGCACGGCCGCACCCGGCAGGGATCCCCTGACCGACGACGAGACGGAGTTCCTCGCCGAACGCGACAGCTTCTACATGGCCACCATCAGCGCGACCGGTTGGCCCTACGTCCAGGCCCGCGGCGGCCCGAAGGGCTTCCTTCGTGCCGTGGACGAGCACACGATCGGCTGGGCTGACTTCCGCGGCAACCTGCAGTACATCAGCACGGGCAACCTCACCGGCGACGACCGCGTCGCCATCATCGCCATCGACTATCCGCAGCAACGCCGGCTCAAGATCTTTGGGCACGCCCGCCTGGTCACCGCGGAGCAGGATCGCAGCCTGATCGAGTCGCTGCGCGACCCCGGCTACGACGCAGTGGTCGAGCGCGGCGTCATCGTCGACGTGGAGGCATTCGACTGGAACTGCCCCCAGCACATCACCCAGAAGTTCACCGCCGCCGAACTCGATGCGGTCCTCGCACCGATACGTCAGGAGATGGCAGACCTCCGGGCGGACAACGCCCGGCTACGCGGCCTGGTGCAACGATGACGTCACTGCAGCTGACGAGCAGTGGACCCGTCGACTTCGACGAGGGCGAGGTCTACTTCATCGGAAACGCCACCACGGTGATCCGCTTCGCCGGGCTGACCGTCCTCACCGATCCGGCCTTCCTCCACGCCGGTGAGCACGTCGACCTCGGACATGGCATATGGGCTCGTCGCGAAGTGGAGCCGGCGTGCCAGATCGCCGACCTGCCACCTATCGATCTGGTCGTCCTGTCCCACTACCACGGCGATCACTTCGACGACGTCGCCGCACGCGAGCTGGACAAGCGCCTGCCGATCGTGTCGACGGCCGATGCGGTGGACAAGCTCGCCGACTTGGGCTTCGAGCAGGGTCATCACCTCGACACCTGGGAGTCCCTGGCGGTGCACAAGGGCGACGCGACGCTGACGATCACCGCGATGCCCGGCAAGCACGCCACGGACGACGCCGTCAACGCGCTGCTGATGCCCGTCAACGGACACCTCCTCGACTTCAGCCGCGACGGCGAGCTCCTCTACCGGCTCTACATCACCGGAGACACCATGCTCGTCGACGCCCTGGAGGACATCCCGCGCCGATATCCCGACATCGACCTCGGCCTGATACACACCGGCGGGACGACCTTCCTCGTCACGGTCGTCACGATGACGGGCGAACAGGGAGTACGGGCGGTGCAGATCACCAAGCCGCGCACCGCGATTCCCATCCACTACAACGACTTCTCGGTCTTCCGGTCGGGACTCGACGACTTCAAGGAGGCGGCCGACCACGCCACCACGAGCACGCGCTTCGTCTACCTCGCCCACGGCGACACCTACCGCTTCGCGCCCCACTCCTGAGCATCGGCGCGTGTGCGCGTCACAAGGGTGGTCAGCCGCCGAAGGTCACCACACCGGCCGGTGACACCTCGAAGCCCTGTACGCCGTCCGCGAGCGTCCCCACGCACGCGACCCCGCCGGCGACGGCCATGCAGGTGGAGCCGATGCCGTTCACCCGGTACCCCACGGGCAACCGTTTGACCGGTCCCGGGTAGGCGGGCTTGCTGAACCTGGAATCGTCGGCTTGGCGCGTGCCGGACGTGCCCGGTAGTTGGGTGAACACCTCGTTCTCACCGCCGGTGACGCGGGGCAAGGGGCCGTCGCATCCGATCTCGCCGCCGCTGTACACGACGATCGAGCACGTCAAGCCACCGTCCACGGTGAACATGGGGAACATGTTCTTCGCGCCGGTGCCGACGACGTAGGTCTCGTCACCGACGACGAAGTCGTTCGGATCGGGGAAGCCCGGCGGGAGACCCTCGGTCGCCGGGCCGATGCCGGTGCGCCCGGGCGACACGACCATCCACTGCCCTGCGGGTCGTCCCTTCGTGCAGGCGGTCAGGGAATCCGGACCGACGGCACACTGGAAGTCCGCGAACACGATCTTCTGACCCTCGCGCAGCACCGGTGCGGCGTCACCGATGGACTTCACGAATCCCGGGCTGGCCGTCGCGCGCAGACCGCGCGCGTTGACGTCGGCCGCCAGCACGATCTCGTTGACCCCAGCCATGGTCGCGGGCAGCCGGCCGTCACAGCCGGCTGCCCCGCGGTCGGGCTGAATACCGCACAGCAGCCCGTCCGGGGTCTGGAAGTACACCTCGTTGTCGGTGACGAAATCGTCGGGGTCGACCTCGGTGTAACCCCGCAGATCGGGTGCGGCCGGCGGCTCGGCGACCGCTGGGCCGGCGGACCACGCCATCACACCGGCGAGCAGGAGCAGGAGCATCAGTGCGCAGCGCATCACCTGCAATGTAGGGCAGGAGCCCTGATTCACGTAGTCCTACTCATCCGCGGCCGCCCGCGGCTCGCCATGCTGGTCACATGTCAACAGCGCCGGCAGCACCCGCCCGCCGCCCCGCCGCGGACGCGGCTCCCGCCGGCCGCGACCGGGCCATCGACGTCGCCCGCCTGGCCGCCCTGGTGACGGTGATGTTCGGGCACTGCGCGCTCCTGCTCGCGACCATCGACGACCACGGTCTTCGGATCGGCAATCTGCTGGGTCGGTTGCCTGCGCTGACGCCGGTCACCTGGGTCGTCCAGGTCATGCCGCTGTTCTTCCTCGCGGGCGGTGCCGCGGGAGCCCATGGCTGGCGTGCCGGCACCGTATGGGGCGGGTGGCTGTTCACCCGGGCGCAGCGACTGTGCCGACCGGTGTTCTGGTATCTCGCGGCGTGGGTGCTCGGGCTGCTCGCGGTGCGCGTCACGTTGGGGGCGGCATCGGCGGAGGCACTCGGCCGCGAGTGCGTCGCGCTCCTCTGGTTCCTGGGCGTGTATCTCCTGGTGCTGGCGTTCGTGCCGGCGCTCACCCGGTTGCGCACGGGCCGCGCAACGGCCCTTCTTGTCACCTTCCTGGTGGTCGCCGCCGCGGCGTTCGACGCGGTCCGGTCCGCGGTCGGCACGCCCACCGCCGGCACCCCCAACTTCGTGATCGTGTGGCTGATTCCGGTGGCGGTCGGCGTGGCCCATGCGCGCCGACTGGTGAATGCACGGGCAGCGCTGGCCATCGCGGTCGTCGCGTTCGCCGCGCAGCTGGCGCTCGTCGCGGCCGGACCGTACGACGTCTCGCTGGTGGTGACCGGCACCGAACACACGTCCAACACGTCGCCGCCCACCCTGTTGCTCGCGCTGCACTGCACGTGGACGTCCTGCGTCTTCGTCGCCTCCGCTGCGGCGCTCCGCCGCTGGGCCGCGCGGCCGGCCGTCTGGCGGGTGGTCGCCGTGGGCAACGGGGGCGCGATGACTCTGTATCTGTGGCACATTCCGGCGATCGCGGTCGCCGCGTTCTGCCTCCACGGTCCCGGCCTCGATGCGTATGACGTGCACGCCGCCGGATTCTGGGCGCTGCTCGGAGTGCGGGCCGTGGTGTTCGCCGCCGTGATGGCGGCAGCCTTCATGCTGCTGACGCCGCTCGAGCATCGCCGGCTGCCGTGGTGGGACGCGCCGGTCCGGGTCTCGGGTCCACGCTCGATCGCCGCCGGCGGCCTGACGTGCGTCGCGGGTGTCGCGCTGGTGCTGATGGCGAAGAACGGGTTGAGCGGCGTCCCGGGGTGGGGCGCACTGGTGTCGTTTCTCGCCGCAACGGTCGCCGCGCGGACATGCGCCGGGGCCGGTCGGTGGCATTGGGTAGGGTCGGCGCGTGACTCCGAGCCCCACCGTCAAGTCCGTAAACGCCCGCCTTGCTGAGGAACTGACTGTTCGCGAGGCTCAGGTAGCTGCCGCCGTCCGGCTGCTCGACGAGGGCGCCACGGTTCCCTTCATCGCCCGCTACCGCAAGGAAGTGACCGGCAGCCTCGACGACGGCCAGCTCCGGACACTCGAGGAGCGGCTGGGTTACCTGCGGGAACTCGACGCCCGCCGAACCGCGGTCTTGGCCTCGATCGAGGAACGGGGCAAGCTCACCGACCAGCTGCGGGCCGCACTGCTCGCCGCGGACACCAAGTCACGGGTGGAGGACATCTATCTTCCCTACAAGCCCAAGCGACGGACCAAGGCCCAGATCGCCCGCGAGGCGGGGCTCGAACCCCTCGCCGAACGATTGCTGGCCGATCCGACGCTCGTTCCGGAGGACGCCGCGGGGGACTTCATCGGGGAAGCCGTCGGCGACGCCGCCGCCGCGCTCGACGGCGCGCGACACCTCCTGATCGAGCGTGCCGCCGAGGACGCCGAACTGGTCGGCGCAGTCCGTGCCAAGTTCTGGAAGGACGGCTCACTGCGAACCGCGCCCTGCTCGGACGAGGTGGCCAAAGGTGCTGCAGCGCAGAAGTTTCGCGACTACTTCGACTTCTCGGAGCCATTGGAGAAGATGCCGTCACACCGCGTGTTGGCCGTGATGAGAGGTGAGAAGGAACAGGTGCTCACCCTCCATCTCGACGGCGGCGACGACGACGAGTACCACGCGATGATCGCCAAGACCCTCGGTATCGACAGGGCCGCGGCGGGGGCTGCGACGCCCTGGCTGTCGACCACCGTCACGTTGGCGTGGCGGGTCAAGCTGATGGTCTCCGCGGCCGTCGACGCCCGCATCCGGCTGAAGCAGCGCGCCGAGGTCGACGCCGTGGCGGTGTTCGCCAAGAACCTCAAGGATCTGTTGCTGGCGGCGCCGGCGGGTACCCGTACGACCCTCGGGCTCGATCCGGGCTTCCGCACCGGTGTGAAGGTGGCCGTGGTGGACGCCACGGGCAAGGTGCTCGACACGTGCGCGATCTTCCCGCACCAGCCGCAGAAGCAGTGGGATGCGGCCAAGGCCACGTTGGCCGCCCTGGTCGCACGCCACGGCGTCGATCTCGTCGCCATCGGCAACGGGACGGCGTCACGCGAAACCGACGCGCTGGCAACCGAGCTCATCGCCGACATCCGCAGCGCCGGTGCCAAGGCGCCGGCGAAGGCCATGGTGAGCGAGGCCGGTGCATCGGTGTACTCGGCGTCTGCCTACGCGGCGCACGAGCTGCCGAACCTCGACGTGACCCTGCGCGGAGCGGTGTCGATCGCGCGGAGGCTGCAGGACCCGCTGGCCGAACTCGTGAAGATCGATCCGAAGTCGATCGGCGTTGGGCAGTATCAGCACGACGTCACACCCGGCACGCTGGCACGCAGCCTGGACGCCGTGGTCGAGGATGCCGTCAACGCGGTCGGCGTCGACCTCAACACCGCCTCGGTTCCCTTGTTGGCCAGGGTATCCGGCGTCACCGATTCGATGGCGGAGGCGATCGTCGAACACCGCGAGTCGACCGGGCCGTTCCGGAACCGCAAGGCGTTGCTGAAGGTTCCGCGTCTCGGCCCCAAGGCTTTCGAGCAATGTGCCGGATTTCTGCGGATCCGGGACGGCGAGGACCCCCTCGATGGTTCCGGCGTGCACCCCGAGTCGTATCCGGTGGTGCGGCGCATCCTCGACCGGTCGGGCGTTACGCTCGCCGAACTCATCGGTGACGAGCGGTCGCTGCGCTCACTTCGTCCGGCCGACTTCGCCGACGACCGATTCGGCATCCCGACCGTCACCGACATCCTCGCCGAACTGGAGAAGCCCGGACGTGATCCACGGCCTGCGTTCTCCACCGCCACGTTCGCGGCGGGGGTCGAGAAGGTCGCCGATCTGAAGGTCGGCATGGTGCTGGAAGGCGTGGTGACCAACGTCGCCGCGTTCGGCGCCTTCGTCGACGTCGGAGTGCACCAGGACGGCCTCGTCCACGTGTCCGCGATGTCCGACCGCTTCGTCTCCGATCCTCACGAGGTCGTGCGCTCGGGGCAGGTGGTGCGGGTGAAGGTACTGGAGGTCGACGTGGACCGACAACGCATCGGGCTGACGCTGCGCCTGAACGACGTCCCGCAGCAGGGCAGTCCGGGCCGAAGCGCACCGCCGAAGAAACAGCGGCCGAACTCCGGCGGTGGCAAGCGTCCCGTCGATCGCCAGCCGGCGGCGAGCGGGGGATCGATGGCGCAGGCGCTGCGGGACGCCGGCTTCGGACGCTGACCGTGTCGGGCGATTCAGGAGATGGTTCGGCCGACCTGCGGTGTGACGCGATGCACAACATCTGCGGAACCATCCGCCGAGTAGGCGGTTCGGCATGGCCTCCGACGCGACTAGTGTCGTGCCATGCGCATAGTCGTCCTAGGTCTCGGTGTGATCGTCGCGGCGTTCGGGGTGCTCTTCGCCCTGCAGGGCTTCGGCGTCGTCGGCGGTAGCCCGATGAGCAACACCACCACGTGGTCGATCCTCGGCCCCATCATCGCTGTGGTGGGAATCGCGATCGCCGGGCTCGGCGCCAGGATGCGAAACTAGACCCTGAACCGGGCGGCCGACGCGTCGTCCTACATCGCGGTCGGGGCGCCGTCGGGAGCGGGTGGCACGTCCACGTCCACTGCTGGCGGCGGTGCGTCGGTCACCGGCGGCGCGGGAAGCTCCACGCTCGCGCCGTCCAACGCGGGAATGTCGGCCGGCCCGGGTGCCGGGGGCGGGGCGAAGGGCTCCGGCGCGGGCGCCAGCGGATCGTCGGGTTGGGCGTCCTGCGCCAACGGCAGGTACATGTGCCTGGTGAACTGGGGTTGGAAGGCGCCACCGCCGCCGATCTTCACGCCGCCTCCCTCACCGGACGAGACCGGGGTGCCGTCGGGCAGGGTGACCGCCGTGTGGCCGGAATCCCAGCCGATGTTCAGCGCGCCGGGAGCGGTGCCGGGACGGAAGCCGCGAGCCAGAAGTGCCTGCTCCTCGTTTCCGGTGTGAAAGCGGTCGCCGTAGACCGGTCGGCCAGTAGCCGCGTTGGCCACCCAGGACGCCAGGCCCGAGCAGTCGGTACCGGACGGCGAGTCGCCACCCGTCCGGTACGGCGTCCCGGAAACCTGATGGACCAGGGTGATCAGGGTTGCCGTCGCGATGAGATCGATCATGCAGACGGACGCTAGCAATGGGCATCGAAGATGGCCAAAATCTGTGGCCCCGATCACCATGGCGGTCATCGATGGCACACGTCTCAAATGTCATTGTCAGAGCGACGTTCTCGCGACGTCGTCGGCGGGTTGAGCCGAATGACGTTGGGAGAGAACACACAACGACAAGCAACCGAATACAAATATCTCGAATACGTTGCACCGAAGCGATGTTCGAGCGGATGCGATCAGATGGTGAGGCGACGGGGACGTCACCGCCTCCGGAGGTTCGAGCGACACGGGCTCCGGCAACGCCGGTGCTGGGCTCTGGCAACCACGTCGCGTATCGTCGTGGGGCGTCGTGCACGCCGATGCCGTCAAGACACAGACACCGAGGAGACGCCGTGGACACTGGGGAACCGAAGCCGGATCTGACCCCGCACTTCGATGACGTACAGGCACATTACGATCTCTCCGACGACTTCTTCCGGCTGTTTCTCGATCAGACGCAGACCTACAGCTGCGCCTACTTCGAGCGTGACGACATGTCACTCGAGGAGGCACAGATCGCGAAGATCGACCTGGCGTTGGGCAAACTACGCCTCGAACCGGGCATGACGCTGCTCGACATCGGGTGCGGCTGGGGCGCCACCATGAAGCGGGCGATCGAGAAGTACGACGTCAACGTCATCGGGCTGACCCTGAGCCGGAATCAGGCCGCGCACGTCGAGAAACTGTTGACCGCGGTGCCCGGCGACCGGGCACGGGAAGTGCATCTCATGGGGTGGGAGGAGTTCGGCGGTTCCGTCGACCGGATCGTCTCCATCGGCGCGTTCGAACACTTCGGCTACGACCGGTACGGGCGCTTCTTCCAGATGGCGCACGACGCGATGCCCGACGACGGTGTCATGCTGTTGCACACCATCACCCGGGCCGGCCCCGAGGAGCGGGAGGAGCGCAAGCTGCCGGTGACCATGACGCTGCTCAGGTTCACCAAGTTCATCGGCGACGAAATCTTCCCCGGCGGACAGATCCCCGTGGTCGCCGAAGTGGAGCAGTTCTGCGCCGAAACCGGTTTCACCATCGAACGCGTCCACCAACTGGGGGAGCACTACGCCAGGACGCTCGACATCTGGGCGGCCACCCTGCAGGCGCGGCACGCCGACGCCGTCGCGCTGCAATCGGAGGAGATGTACGAGCGGTACATGAAGTATCTGACGGGTTGTTCGAAGCTCTTCCACGAGGGCTACACCAACCTCTGTCAGTTCACCCTGATCAAGTAGATCGGACGCCGCGGGCGCGGCACGCCGTCAGGTGATGGCCTCGGTCACCAGATGCTTCGCCCAGCGGTAATCGGCCTTGCCCGCGGGGGAGCGCACGATCTTCGGCGTCCGGACGAAGGCCTTCGGAATCTTGTACCGGGCAATCGACGTGCGGCACACGTCGACGAGTTCCTCGTCGGTGGCATCCACGCCATCGGCGAACTGCACCACGGCGACCACTTCACTGCCCCAGCGCTCGGAGGGCCGGCCCACCACGACGACGTCGTACACATTGGGGTGAGCGGCGATCGCGCGCTCGACCTCCTCCACGAAGATCTTCTCGCCACCGGAATTGATCGTCACCGAGTCCCGGCCGAGGAGCCTGATTCGCCCGTCCGACAACACGTCCGCCCGATCTCCCGGAACCGACCAGCGCACCCCCGCGATCGTCGGGAACGTCTTGGCCGTCTTCGCCTCGTCACCCAGATAGCCCAGCGGGATCAGATCCCGTCGCGCCAGCCAGCCCTGCCCCTCGCCGGGCTGCAGTACCCGCTCGAGCTCGGCGGAGACCACGGCGGTGTCCGGCTGGGGCGTGAACGTGGCCGCCTGCGCCTCGACACCGGCTGTCGCCGTGGTGCTCATCTGCGCGCCGGACTCCGAGGCGCCGACCGCGTCGAGCAGCATCACGTGGGGCAGCGCCGCCAGAATGCGCGCGCGCACCGTCGGGGACAGCGGCGCACCGCCGTTGGTGATGGTGACCAGACCCGAGAGGTCGTAGTCACCCCTCTCGAGTTCGTCGAGCAACGGACGGGCGATCGCGTCGCCGACCACCGGCAGGCTCAGCACCCTCTCCTGCGCGGCCAACCGGAGGACCTCGGCGGGGCGCATGCGCTCGACGTCGTCCGGTATCACCACCCGGCCGCCCATCGTCACGGCGTTGAAGGAGGCCCACTGTGCGGCGCCGTGCATCAACGGCGGAACCATCATCATCGACATCGCACCCGCCGACGCACGCGCCTTCTCGGCCAGTTCCCGATGGGACGCCAGCGCATGTTCGCTGCCCCACGGCCGACCGCCCATCGACGACACGAAGATGTCGTGCTGACGCCAGAGGACGCCCTTGGGCATCCCCGTGGTGCCGCCGGTGTAGAGCACGTAGAGGTCGTCGCCGGAGGGGACCGGCATGCCGGCGGCGGGCGGCGGCGTGCCGAGAATCGTCTCGTAGTCGACCGCCCCGGGCAGAAGCTCGTGGCCGGTGTGGTCGCCGACCTGCACCAGCGCCCGCAGATCGGGCAGGCGATCGCGGATCGCCGCCACCCGCGGTGCGAACTCCGCCGGGTAGACGAGCGCCGTCGCCGCCGAGTCGGTGAGCAGGTACAGCAACTCCTCCTCGACGTAGCGGTAGCTGACGTTGAACGGCGCCACCCGCGCCCGGTAGGACCCGATCATCGCCTCGAGGTATTGGTTGCCGTTGCGGAGATAGATGCCGAGGTGGTCCTGACCGGACTCGTGCCCCGCCAGTGCGCCGCGCTCGGTGTGGCAGCCCAGCCCCACGGCCGCCAGGTAGTTGGCGAAGCCGTCGACCCGCTCGTTGACCTCGCCGTAGGTGAGCCTCCGCCCGCGCCACACCAGGAACGTGTGCTCGGGGATCTCCGCGGCGACCGTCCCGAACACGTCCGATAGGTTGAAGCTGGTATCGCTAGCCACGACCATCGACCATACAGGCAGACCAGCAACGTATGGTCTGAGGTCGTCGAGTCACCCGGGGAAGAAACCGGCCCCGGTCAACGTGCCCGGCTGCCAGCCCTGCGCGCCCAGACACACCATGGGACGGCCGTCCGGCGCCTGAGCGGCCATCTTGGGGCCGGCGCACGGTGAGCCGATGTCCTTGACGCCCTGAATGGGATACGACGACACCCAGAAACCGGTGTAGACGGGCGGCCACTGATTGGGGATGTAGTGGCACACCAGCGACTCGCCACCGGGACCCCGGCCGAAGGTGAAGAGCTGATAGTTGTCACACGGTGCGCTCAGCGACGCCTCGTAGTTCATTCCGGGGACGTCGGTGGGGTAGCGACCGGGCTTGTCGGGATACATCGGTCCCGGGCTGGGATAGGGATCGGCCAGGGCCGACGGCGCCGACGCGATGGCAGCCCCGGCGATCGCGGCGGCGAGCGTCAGTTCGCGCAACATGTGATGTGCCTCCAAACACGGTCGCCGCCGGGGCGGCTCGGCGATGTCCGGCAAAGCCTAACGGGTCGCCCCGAGGGGGCGAGTGGTTTCCATCGAGGCGTCGGAGGTCAGCGCCGTTCACTCACTGTCGAGCACGCTGACCGCGATGCCGTACGGCAGGAACCGCACCTTGCGCCCCGGGTCGGTGTTGTTCTTGTTGGCGCGCAAGGCGTCGAGCTCGGTGGGGTACACCTCTTCGATGTGGGCGCCGCCCTGCTCGTCGACGGTGTAGACGGACCACACGCCGTCCCCCGTCTCACCCGCGGTCTCCGGCTCCGACTTACCCCGGGTGCCCCTGGTGAACTCGTCGAGCAGCGTCGCCCAACTCGCCTGCTTGCCAATCCGCCCCAGCGCGTCGCGAAGGCCGTCGCCTGCCTCACGCATCACCCGGTCGAAGTCCTCCGGGTCGATGCCGAATGGATTCTGGCTCATGACGGACTCCTTCTCTGCCGCGGCGACATGCGAACCTCTCACCAGTGTGCAGGTCGCACCGCGTCTTCGCCACGCCGTTCCCATCGCTCGAACGGCGTGGTAGACGGGAGGGCATGTCCGCCACCCCGGCCGAGTTGCTCGCCGCCGTCGAACGCTCGCCACGGGCGGCGAGCTCCCACGATCGAGAGGAATGGGTCGGGCTCTTCGCCCCGGACGGCCGCGTCGAGGATCCCGTCGGTTCCCGCCCGCATGACGGACGGGCCAGGATCGCGCGCTTCTACGACACCTTCATGGCGCCGAGGGACATCACGTTTCACCGCCGCACCGACGTCGTGTCGGGTTCGACCGTCGTGCGGGATGTGACCCTGGAGGTGCGGATGGGACCGTCGGTGACGATGCAGATCCCCGCCTTCCTCCGCTACGATCTCGACGAGGAACTGAGAATCCTTCGCCTGCAGGCGTTCTGGGAGCTGCCGATGATGGCGTGGCAGTTCGCGCGTCACGGCCCGGTTGCGGTGCCGGCGGCCCTGCAGCTGTCACGGGCGTTGCTGCGCAATCAAGGGTTGACGGGAATGATGGGATTCCTGTCCGGCTTCGGTGGCATGGGGACCCGCGGCAAGCGGCACCTCGCAGGCCTGCTCGACGATGCCTGCGCTGGTGACGAGATCGCGGTCAAGCGCCGCCTGGGCGCCGCCGACGCCATCACCAGGGGTGTCGCCGACCACGTCGGGACGACGGAACTGGTGGGGCTGCTGCGCGGCGCCCGGTGGGACGGCATGATCCGCGCCGGCCGCACGGTCGTCGCGAGGGCCGAACGGGAGGGACACCGGTCGATGGTCTTCGCCGAACTGGCCACACGACCCACACGCGTTCGTGCGGTGCGGGTATTCGCCGAGGACCAGTGGACGTGACAAGGTATTCGAATCATGTCTGACTTCGACGCCATGACGTATGAGGAATTCGGCCGCCGATTCTTCGAGATCGCCGTCACCGAGGAACGGGTCGGTGCCGCGATCGCGGACATCGCGGGAGCGGAGTTCTCGATGGGGCCGATGGCCCAGGGCCCCGGGAAGTTCGCGAAGGTCACGGCCAAGGTGAAGGTGCAGGACCCGTCGGTGACGCGCCAACTCGGCGAGCAGATCACCTTCGACATCCGCATCCCGCTCGAACTGGAACTGGTCATCGACCTGCGCATCGACAAGCCGCGCTTCCGGGTGTTCGGCGAGATCGCCCTGCGGGCGACGGCCATCGCCGCCCACCCGCTGGTGCTCATCCTCGACGTGCACAAACCCAGTCCGTCCGACATCGCCATCCACATCACCTCGAGCAGCCTGCGCGCCGAACTGGTCAGGATCGTGGGTGGCGTCGACGCGGAGATCAAGCGCTTCATCGCGCTGCACGTTGCCGGCGAGATCGACAGCCCGGAGTCCGAGAAGGCGAAGGTCATCGACGTCGGAGGTCAGATCGCCGAAGTGTGGACCGGCGTCTGATTGGGCTGATCACCGCGACGGGTCGTATCCTTTGCCGGTGGACATCACATCGAAGCCCGCCCGGCTCGCTGCCTTGACCGTCGGCCTCGCCGCCGCCGCCCTGGTGGTCGCGGCGCCCGCGTCGGCGGACCCCACCACCGACTTCATCGACTCGCTCGGCTCGGCCGGCGTCGGCGTCGCCGATCCCGCGCAGGCGGCGGACCTGGGGCAGTCGGTGTGCCCGATGCTCTCCCAGCCGGGTCAGGACCTCGCCGACACGGCCGCTCAGGTCGCCGATGCGGGCGGGATGTCGCTCGGACCCGCGACCATGTTCACCGGACTGGCGATCTCCGCCTTCTGCCCTGGCGCCATGAGCGCCATGGCCAACGGGGAGTCCCCGATCCCCTTCGGTCTACTCGGCGGTCTCGGAGGCTCCTAACCCGAGTACGACCGGCTCCAGCCGGGGCCGCTTCGCCCCACGCCCATCGCCGGAGGAGCGTCCCCTCAGGTGGCGCCAGATCCACGGCATCAACAAGCTCTGCGTCCACGACAGTTGTGCGGAGATCCTCGACCGGGGGCCCGGCCGCGTCGCGGTCTGGATCGGCGCCGCCCACTCGTGGCTACTCCCGGGGAGATCGAGCGCTTCCGCGGCGGCGGCCGCGAACAGTTCGTGTCCGCGCGGCGAACCGTGCACCCGATCGGGGCTCCACGTGTCCGGATCACCCATCGACTGTGCGTCGTAGAGGTCGACGAGCCGGAACCCGTGGCGGTGCGCCGCGGTCCGGATCACCGCGTTGATCCGCAACACCCGGCCCTCCAGGAAGCGCCCCACCGGCAGGATCCTCGCCAGGTCGGGGAACGTCGTCGTGACGACCGTGGCCCCGGTCTCGGCGAGTCGGTCGTGCAGGAGCTCGATGTCCCCGAGCGCCGTGTCGAACGCGCCGCCGGGCCTGGTGACGTCGTTCATCCCGATGCAACTGGTGATCAGGTCGGGGTCCATGGCGATCGCGACGGGAAGCTGCTCGTCCAGGACGTGGCGAATGCGGCGGCCCCGCACCGCGAGATTCGCGTACCGCACGTCGGGGTTCAGCTCGCTCAGCCTGAGGGCCAGTCGGTCGGCGAAGCCCTTCACCCCGGACGTGTCGTCGCCGTCCCAGAGGCCTTCGGTCTGGCTGTCGCCGAGAGCGACGTATCGGAGGAATGACTCGTCGGCCACGCACGACACTCTAGCGGCGGCACGAGAGGTCACCTGAGATGATGTCGGGATGTCCGATGCCCCGCGGAGCCGATGACGTGGCGAGGTGCAGTGCTGGTCTGCTGCTGTATCGGATCGTCGACGACGGGGTGGAAGTGCTGATCGGACATCCCGGCGGTCCCTTCTGGGCCCGCAAGGACGAGGCGGCGTGGTCGGTTCCCAAGGGGGAGTACGCCGAGGACGAAGACGCCTGGGTGGCGGCACGTCGCGAGTTCGTCGAGGAGATCGGCCTCCCCGTGCCCGACGGCCCACCCGTTGCCCTGCCGCCGGTCAAGCAGTCCGGCGGCAAGGTGGTCACGGCCTTCGCGGTCGAGGGCGACCTCGACGTCACCCACAGCGTCAGCAACACCTTCGAACTCGAATGGCCAAGGGGCTCGGGCAACGTCAAGCAGTATCCCGAACTCGACCGGGTCGGTTGGTTTCCCGTCGCCGTCGCTCGGGAGAAGTTGCTGAAGGGCCAGCGGCCACTGCTGGAGTCACTCCTGGCACACCTCGACACGGCGCCGGGGTAGCCCGTCGTCCTAACGTCTGGGAGACCGCACCGTCACGGCAGCCCGTTACCGCGCCGGATGTCCTCGCGGCACCTCCACCGGGTCTGACCGGTCTGCTGCATGCACACCCGGATTGGGGTCTCCTGTTCGACGGGCAGCGTGGTCTCCGTCGGGTCGACGGTGACCGTCGGGCTCGGCACGTCCCCCTGACTCAGCGACCAGATCGTCGCCTGGGTGCCCTGCAACGTCGAGCAGTACGCGGTGGAACCGTTGGCCGTCGTGCCCGTGCTCCCCTGCGGGGAGCAGTCGGCACCGATGACCGCGGTCGCCGCCGGTGGGGTGCTCGTGGCGGTGGTCGTGCTGGGCACGGTGGTCGAACTCGGCGTGGTCGCCGGCGGCTCCGGGGTAGTGGTGGTGGGCGGCGGCGGGGTCGGCGCCGGCGGCGTGGCGCGTTGCGGCGTCGACGTCCCGACGGCCGGTGCGGCACGCTCGTCGTCCGCCCGGGTCAACTCGAACAGACCGAAGCCGACCGCGACGGCCAGGAGGACGGCCAACACGGTGGGCACGACCACCGCCGGGCGCAGCCGCGAGCGCCGTGCCGGCGGCGTCACCGCCGCAGCCGTCCACGCCTGCGTCTCACCGACGTCGCCGGCGGCGAGCCGTTGGCGCAGCGCGTCGGCGAAGTCCGAGCAGCGCGGGTATCGGTCCTTGGGATCCTTGGCCAGCGCCTTGGCGAAGACGGGGTCGAGCGGCGCCAGCTCGGGACGTCGATCACCGATCACCGGCGGCGCCGCCGACAGGTGCTGGCTGATGACGACGGCCGGATTGGAATTCTGGAACGGCGGCGAACCGGTCAACAGGTGAAAGGCCGTCGCGGCCAACGCATATTGGTCGGCACGGCCGTCGAGCTGGCCTCCCATCAGCTGTTCGGGCGCCGCGTAGGACACCGTGCCGACGGTCATGTTGGTAGCGGTCAACCCGCTGGGATCGTCCACCCAGCGCGCAATACCGAAGTCGGCCAAAAGGATTCGGTTCTGGGCAGTTCCCGGATCGGTGAGCAGGATGTTGGCGGGCTTGACGTCGCGGTGCAGTAGCAGTCGCTGATGCGCGTAGTCCAGCGCCCCGGCGACGGCGGCGACGATGTCGGCGACCACGCCGCCGGGCATCCCGCTGCGATGGCGGTCGTGCAGCAAGCGTCCGGCGTCGGTGCCCTCGACGTAGTCCATGTCGATCCAGAGCCGGCCGTCGTCCTCACCCCGGTCGTGCACCCCGACGATGTGCGGGTGCCACAACGACGACGCGATGTCGGCCTCGCGGTTGAACCGCTCGCGGTACTCGGCGTCCGCCGACACCTCCGGGCGCAGTACCTTCAACGCGTCCCGGCGGGGGAGTCGTGGGTGTTCGACCAGGTAGACCTCTCCCATGCCGCCGGAGCCGAGCCGCCGGACGACGGTGTAGCCGGCAAACGTCGTCCCCTCGTCCAGCGGCATGGGCGAATAGTAGTCCGCCGGAAACCATCTAGAGGTCGAGGCGCAGGCGCGCGTCTCCGGTTGCCCGTGACACGGACGGGCTCGGCGCCAGCATCTTGCTGAAGACGTACTCGATCTGGTCGAGGATCGGCGCCACGGCGATGCCGTGACCGACCAGGTAGGTGTGCAACACCTCGTCGTGCACGTCGGCGTGGGTGGCCTCCTGCCCGATGAACCCGCGCATGTCCTCGGCGAGCTTGGGGTCCCGCACCAAGGGCAGCGCCTCGTCGTACGCGGCGACGAACCAGCGTTCGGCGGCGGGCAGCACCACGTTCAGCAGGCTGATCACGTTCGATGCCACGGGATGACCGGGGATCCAATGCAGCGGCACGGCGGCGACGTCGAAGTGCACCTTGCGGGCCTGGATCTGTACGGGACCCGGATCGATCTCCGTGGTGAAGCGTTGCGGTCTCAACATCGCGGTCCCCTCGTCGCCCGACGAGTCTACGGGAAGTAGGTGGGAACGCGGGTCCGGTGTACTTGGCTCGTCAGCCGCCGACGGGGACCGGGACGCCGATGGGTCCGCCGTACGTACCCTGGCCGGCACCCGGTGCCGGGGCGCCTGGCGCCGCTCCACCCGGAGCGCCGGGCGTCACGCCGGTCGCGCCACCGGCAGGCACGTCGGCGGTGGCGTTGTCGGCCGCCTGCTGCGTGCAGTCCAGGTGCAGGAGCATGACGCCCTCCTTGGTGGCCTTCTGCTGATCCACGATGCAGAAGGACTGCGGGATCTGACCCGCGAAGGAGCCGTTGAACCTCTGCGAGACACCCTGGCTCTTGAGGATCGCGACCGCCTTGGCGTACTGCTCGCCGACGACGTTGACGGCGCTGCCGCTGCCCGGGTCCGACTGGGCCACGGTGGGGCAGATCAGACCGACCGATGCTGCGAATGCGGTAGCGGCGAGCGCGGAGGCTCCCAGCCGAATGTGCTTCTTCACGTAACCTCCGGGTATCGCGGTGCGGTTGCGAACATATCGCAGTTCAGCCTCTTGAGAAACTTCGGTCACTCGCGTGCCGGCGTTACCTGGGCACGCATGACATCGGCCAGCGCCGCCGCCCGAGGGTCGGCGATGACGTCCTCGATCAGCATCTCCCTGCCGTCCGGGTCGGCCAGCTTGACGCGCCAATTGGGATATTCGTTCGTGGTCCCCGGCTGATTCTGGGCACGGACGTCGCCCACCGCGTCGGGCAGGGCCAGCGCCAGAAGCCGCGACGGCGTCCGCCCGAGGTACGCGTACAGCGCGCTGACGATCTGCTCGACGCTCGGATCGTCGCCGAGCAGCCCGACGTGCCGCAGCTCCGCGAGCCAGGCCGCCTGCTCGGCCCGGTCGGCGGCCAGCTCCTCGTCGGCCGGCCGGGTGAGCAGTCCCAGCTCCTCCCGGATCCTGACGTGCTCACCGGCGAGGTATCCCGCGGTCGGCGGCAGATCGTGGGTGGTGACCGAGGACAGTGCCGATTCCCGCCACCGGCGTGCCGGCAACGGACCCCCGTCGCCGTCGCGGTCAAGTTCGAACCACAGGATCGACGTCCCGAGCAGACCACGTTCGGCGAGGTAGTCACGGGCCCACGGTTCGACGGTGCCGAGGTCTTCGCCGACGACGACCGCGCCCGCCCGCTGCGCCTCCAGTGCCACGATGCCGATCATGGCCTCGTGGTCGTACCGGACGTAGGTGCCCTCCGTCGGAGCGGCGCCCTTCGGGATCCACCACAGCCGGAACAGTCCGATGACGTGGTCGATGCGGATACCGCCCGCATGGCGCAGTGCGGCGTGGACGAGTGCGCGGAACGGCTCGTAACCCTGCTCGATCAGTCGGTCGGGACGCCAGGGCGGCTGAGACCAGTCCTGACCGAGCTGGTTGTACTCGTCGGGCGGCGCGCCCACGCTGACCCCGAGGGCGAGGACGTCCTGCAGCGCCCACGCGTCGGCGCCGTTCGGGTCGACCCCGACCGCCAGGTCGTGCATCACGCCGACGGACATGCCGGACTGGATTGCGGTGGCCTGGGCGCCGGTGAGTTGATCGTCGAGCTGCCATTGCAGCCAGCGGTGGAAGTCGACGGCATCGGCGCGCTTCGCGGCGAAGGCGGCCACTGCGTCACCGGCCGGATGCCGCAGCTTCTCCGGCCACCGATGCCAGTCGTTCCCGTACTTCTCGGCAAGCGCGCACCAGACCGCGAAGTCGTCGAGGGCGGAACCCTCGCGCGCGCGGTACGCCGAGTAGGCGAGTTCCCGACCCGCGGACCGCTTGACGCGGTGGACCGTCTTCAGCGCTGCGCGCTTGACCTTCCAGGCGGCGTCCCGGTCGATGAGGGCGGACCTCTTGGCCCGGGCCTGCGCCGTCGAGCGCGCCCTGCGCAGTTCACCGCGCTCCCCGAGATAGGCGAACTCCGGGACCGCCTCCACCCGCAGGTACATCGGGTTGACGAACCGACGGGAGGTGGGTAGATAGGGCGACGGCTCCATCGGCGGCGCCGGCGCCGCCGCATGCAACGGGTTGACCAGGATGAAGCCGGCACCGTACTGCGCCGACGACCAGACGGCGAGATCCGTCAGATCGGTCAGGTCGCCGATGCCCCACGATCGCTGGGAGCGGACGCTGTACAGCTGAGTCGCCAGGCCCCAGGCGCGTCCTCGTCCGAGCGAGTGGGGGAGTTGTGCGGCGTCGGGCGACACGATGAGCGCGGCGTCGGCGTCGACACCGCCCGCATCGACGTGCAGCCGGTGATAACCGATGGGAAGGTCTGCGGGCAGCTCGAAGGTGGCCTCACCGATCCACCGGCCGTCGAGGTGGTACGGCGGCCGGTGGTTCTCCAGCTGGCGAAGACCGGTCCACACCGTGCCGTCCTCGAGGCGGATCCACGCGCCGACGGGCTCACCGTCGGTGACGTGGACCCAGAACGACGTCGGCCGACCGGTCCGCGTGACGACGACCGGCGGCAGGGTGCGACGCCAATGGTCCCGGTCGTGGTCGGCTAGTGCGGCTTCTCGCTCCGCCTCGGTCGCGGCCGGAACGCCGAGCGCGGCCAGCACCGCGACGAGCGTCGACTCGGCGACCACGCGGTGCCCGCCGGTCCAGTCGTGGTAGGCGTCCGCGACGCCATGGCGCCGGGCGAGTTCGACCAACGAGCCGGCCAATTCGATCATGGGGCAATCTTGCCCGGACGGCGTCGGGCGTGCGCACCCTGGCCAGTCGCCGGGCTAGCCTCCGGCGGGCACGTCCCGGGAGAAGAGGTCCTCCCAGGTGTCGCGGCGGACCACCAGACGGGACCGCCCGTCGCCCACGAACACGACGGGCACCCGCCGCGCGCCGTTGTACTGGTTGGACATCGTGTACGTGTACGCCCCCGTGACCGGGACGGCGAGCAGGTCGCCGACGGCGGGGTCCTGCAACGCCACGCGGTCGACGAGTTGGTCGCCGGACTCGCAGTGCCTGCCGACGACGGTGACCGTCTCCCCGCCGCCCACCCGGTCGACGATCGTCGCCTCGAACCGCTGACCGGTCAGCGACACCTCCAGGTTGTCGCCCATCCCGCCGTCCACGGCGACGTGGACGACGTGACCCCGCTTGACCGTCGTGACCCGATAGACGGTGCAGGCGGCCGCGGCGACCATGCTGCGACCCGGCTCCACGATCAACCTGCTTCCCGCAGGCAGCATCGCCCGGGCGCGGGCGACCATCGTCTCGGCGTACGCATCGAGGCTGGGTGCCGCTTCGGCGTAGGTGTACTGGACACCGAGGCCGCCACCGAGGTCGTAGGTGTCGAACTCGCCGAGCGCGGCGATCGGTGCCACTGCCGCGGCCAACTGGTCGATGTCGAGCAACTGGGAACCGACGTGCGTGTGCACACCGTCCAGCCGCAGGACGCGGCTCCGTTCGATCCGCCGGATCGCGGCGCGGGCGTCGTCGGGCGCGAGTCCGAACTTGGCGCCCGCGTGGCCCGTCGCCTGGGAGGCGTGAGTGGCGGCATCGATGCCCGGAATAACCCGGACCAGGCACGCCTGCCGTCGTCCCGCGGGCACGAGGCGCTCGAGCCGATCGATGTCGTCGACGTTGTCGACCACGACCAGACCGACCCCGTGGTGCACCGCCATCTCGAGTTCCTCGTCGGTCTTGGCGTTGCCGTGCAAAACGAGCGTCGCCGGGTCGGCGCCTGCCCGCAGCGCGCCGACGATCTCACCGCCGCCCGCCACGTCGAGGTGCAGACCCTCGGTCGCCATCACCGCCTGCACGGCGGTGCACGGGAACGCCTTGGAGGCGAAGGCCACGTCGGTGCGCGGCCAGCGGCTGCGGAACGCCGACAGGTAATCCCTTGCGCGCTGGCGCAGCGCGCCCTCGGACACCACGATCGCCGGCGTGCCGAACCGTGCCGCGACGTCGTCGAGTCGGCACCCGCCGACGACCAGCGTGCCGTCGTCGTCGAGGCGGGACCCGGGAGGGAACAGGCCGAGCAGGTCGTCGGCCGCCCGATCGCTTCCCGTCATCAGGCCAGTATCGTCTGCGCGGTGGTGACGGGCGGGCTCGTATCGACGCGCGAGCGCCGGGCCCGCATCGCCGTCGCCGCGATGTTCCTCACCAACGGCGCCATCTTCGCCAACCTGGTGCCACGGTTTCCCGAGCTCAAGGCCGAGCTCGCCCTGTCGAACACCGAGTACGGCGTCGCGATCGCCGCCTTCCCCGTCGGGGCCCTGGTGGCGGGGCTGGCGGCGGGGACGGTCGTCCGCCGGGTGACGTCGGCGCGGACCACGTTGATCTGCACCACCGGCATCGCGTTACTGGTGTTCGCCGCGGGGTCGTCGACGACACCGCTGCTGCTCGCCGCGCTGCTGTTCGGCGGGGGACTGTGCGACGCGCTCACCGACGTCGCGCAGAACGCCCACGGCATGCGGGTGCAACGCCGGTACGGCCGGTCGATCATCAACTCACTGCACGCGGTGTGGTCGGTGGGCGCGGTGCTCGGTGCCGCCATGGCAGCTGGAGCTATCGCGCTGCACGTCCCGATCGTCACGCACCTCGGCGTGAGTGCGGCGGTCTTCATCGGCGTGGCCGCGGCGGCCTACCCGTTCCTGCTTGAAGGACCCGACCAGGAGGAGCACCCCTCGCGGCGCACCGGACGAGCCGGCCTGCCCAGCCCGCGCGTGCGTGCGGCGCTGCTGGGGCTGGTCGTGCTCGCGACGGCGGGCGCCGTGGTCGAGGACGCCGGGAGCTCGTGGGCAGCGCTGTACCTCGGTAGCGGACTCGGCGCCGGGGGAGCCGTCGCGGCACTCGGCTACCTCGCGTTGCTCCTGTTCCAATTCATCGGCCGAACGGCCGGGGACCGCCTCGTCGACCGTTTTGGCGAGCGCGCGGTGGCCCGCGTCGGCGGCCTGTTCGCGGCGGCCGGCATGGGACTCGCGCTGGCGTTCCCGAGCGTGCCGGGCAGCATCGCCGGCTTCGCCGCCGCCGGGCTCGGCGTGGCCACCACCGTCCCCGCCGCCATGCACACCGCAGATCGGTTGCCCGGCCTGCGACCCGGCACCGGCCTCACGGCGCTGGCCTGGCTCATGCGGTGGGGCTTCGTCGGCGCCCCACCTGTCGTCGGGATGATCGCCGACGCCACCAGTCTCCGGTTCGGCCTGCTGGTCGTACCCGTCGCCGGGCTGGCCATCGCCGCTGCGGCGGGGGTGCTCAGTGGGCGACGCCCACCAACTCGATCGTGAGGACGCCTGCGATGACCAGTCCGATGCCGAGCACCATCTTCGGCGTCAGCGGATCACCGAACAGGTAGCGGGCGATCACGGCGACCAGCGCGACGCCGCACGCCGTCCACACGCCGTAGGCGATGCCGACGGGCAGTCCCAACGCCAACGTCAGCCACAGCAGGTAGAACGACGCCAGGTAGGCCACCACGACGGGGGCGATCCACACCTTCTTGCGGAAACCGTCCGACGCGCGCAGCCCCAGCGTGGCGAAGACCTCGATGCCGATCGCGGCGGCAAGCACCAGCCACGTCACGGCGCGGTCTCCGGCGTCGGTTCGGTGTGCCGCGAGCCGAATTCGATGAAGAGCACCCCGGCGATGATCAAGCCTATGCCGAGGGCGATGGGCCAGGTGAACGGGTCGCGGAAGATGACGGCGGCCAGCAGCGCGGTCAGCGCCGTGCCGGAGGCACCCCAGATCCCGTAGGTGACGCCGACCGGGATGCCCTGGCGCAACACCAGGGTGAGCAGCGCGAAGGCAACGACGTATCCGACGACGACGGGGACCAACCACACGGAGTGGTCCTGGGAGGCCCGAAGTGACAGCGTGGCCGCAACCTCGGTGACGATGGCCGCGGCCAGGAACGCCCACTTTCGCACCGGATCAACGTAGTCCTGCCGTCACGCCGAGACAGCGCCGACGGTCGCCGACGGCGCGGGTTCACGACCGCCCGTGCTGACTCGCGCGGCGGCGAAGGGTTTCGGCACGGCCGCGGCGGGCATGTACTGGCCACGTTTGCCAGCGGTGGCCGGCACGCACCCTCAGATGTCGCCTCGGCACCCCGGCGTAACCTGTGAACACGTCGTTCCGCTCGATCTCGAGGAGTTTCCATGACGGTTTCCACGCGCACTCTGATTGCGGCGAGGGTGATGCCGACGGGTCGGGTGGGCGCGCAGGGCAGTCGAAGGTGACGGCCGAACCGGGTACCGGTCGGGCACTCGACGCTCCGGTCGCCGACACCGCGTACGGACGGGTGCGCGGAATCGACGACGGAACCGTGAAGTCCTGGCGCGGACTTCGGTACGCCGCGCCACCGGTCGGCGAACTGCGCTGGCGCGCACCCCGGCCGCCGGAAACGTGGACCGGGGTGGCCGACGCCACCCGGGTCGGGCCGGCGTGCCCGCAACCGACGGACCCGCGGATACCGATCGATCTCGGCGCCCCGCAGGGCGAGGACTCCCTCGCCTTGAACGTATGGGCGTCCTCGGACACCAGCCCCGGTGACGGCAAGCCGGTGATGGTCTGGGTCCACGGCGGTGCGTACGTCCTGGGATCGGCCGCGCAGTCGCTCTACCGCGGATCGGCGTTGGTACGCGACGGCAGCGCGATCGTGGTGACCCTGAACTACCGGCTCGGAGCATTCGGCTTCCTCGACCTGTCGTCGTTCAGCACCCCGCGTACCAGGTTCGAGAGCAACCTCGGCCTGCGCGACGTGCTGTTCGCCCTGCAGTGGGTGCGCGACAACATCGCGGCATTCGGCGGGGACCCCGGCCGGGTGACGCTGTTCGGCGAGTCGGCCGGCGCGGGCATCGTCACGACGCTGCTGGCCACCCCGGCGGCGGCGGGCCTGTTCTCAGCGGCGATCGCCCAGAGTTCGCCGGCGACCTCGGTGTACGACGCCGGCCGCTCACGCCGGGTTGCCGAGCAGTTCCTCGAGACGCTGGGCGTGTCCACCGACGACGTGGACCGACTTCCCGCCGCACCGATGCCTCAGCTGCTGACCGCCTCGAAGCGGCTGTTCGACGAGGTGCCGGTGCAGGCCCCTGGCACGTTGGCCTACGCGCCGATCGTGGACGGTGACCTGGTGCCCGACTACCCGGTGGTCGTGGCGCGGGCCGGCGGCACCCACCCGGTGCCGCTCGTCATCGGCACGAACAAGGACGAGGCGGCCCTGTTCCGCTTCATGAGGTCGCCGCTGATGCCCATCACCCCGCTCGCCATCAAGGCGATGTTCGAGGGGATCGCCGCCGAACAACCGAGCCTGCAACTGCCCAGTGAAGCCGAACTCGCGGCCGCCTACCGCGGCCGGGGAAAGACCCCGGGCATGGGGGTGGCCCGCGACATCGGGTTCCGGATGCCGTCGATCTGGTTCGCCGAGGGGCACGGCGCCGTCGCGCCGGTCTACACCTACCGGTTCGACTGGGCGACACCGATGCTGCGCCTGATCCGGCTCGGCGCGGCGCACGCCACCGAACTGCCCTACGTCTGGGGAAATCTCGTCATGGGACCGAAGGACCCGACGTTCAAGCTGGGCGGACTGAAGACGGGCACCGCGGTGTCCGAGCGCATCCGCACCCGATGGGTGAACTTCGCGGCGACCGGCGAGCCGGCCGGCCCGGCGGGGGAGCCACGCTGGCCGGCCTACCGCGCCGATGACCGGCCCACGCTGTTGATCGACCGGCACGACACGGTCGTCGACGATCTCGACGGACCGCTGCGGAGGGCGTGGGGCGACGACGTCCTGAGCTTTCGCTGAGCCGGTGGCTACGATCGCGCTGGAGGGTGTCGACGTGATCGAGTTGAATGCAGTCCGCGAGATGCTGGACGTGCTGCCGCCGCAGATGCGGGATCCCGTGCTGTTCGCGATCCCGTTCTTCCTGCTGCTCCTGCTGCTGGAATGGACGGCGGCCCGGAAACTCGAGGAGCCGACGAACACCGACGAGCGCTTGCGCGAGGAGCCGACGAACACCGACGAGCGCAGCCCGGCCGGGACGTACCTCCGCCGCGACGCGTGGACGAGCATCTCGATGGGACTGGTGTCGATCGCGACCACCGGCGCGTGGAAGTTCGGCGCCCTGCTCGGCTACGCCGCGCTGTACGCCTACCTCGCACCGTGGCACCTGCCGTCGACCGCGTGGTACACGTGGACGATCGCGATCATCGGCGTCGACCTCCTGTTCTACGCCTATCACCGCATCGCCCACCGCGTCCGCCTGATCTGGGCCACCCACCAGGCCCACCACTCCAGCCAGTACTTCAACTTCGCCACGGCCCTGCGGCAGAAGTGGAACAACAGCGGCGAGATCCTGATCTGGATTCCCTTGCCACTGTTGGGCATCCCGCCATGGATGGTGTTCGCCGCCTTCTCGTTGAACCTCGTCTACCAGTTCTGGGTGCACACCGAACGCATCGACAGAATGTGGCGTCCGATCGAGTTCGTCTTCAACACCCCGTCGCATCACCGCGTACACCACGGCATGGACCCCGAATACCTCGACAAGAACTACGCCGGCATCCTGATCGTCTGGGACCGACTGTTCGGGACCTACGCCGACGAACGGTTCCGGCCGCACTACGGGCTGACCAAGCAGGTCTCGACGTACAACGTCTGGACGCTGCAGACCCACGAATACCTCGCCATCGTGCGCGACGTCCGGCACGCCGACCGGCTGCGCGACGGTCTCGGCTACGTGTTCGGGCCGCCCGGCTGGGTCCCCCACCGCCCACTCGGGGCGGACGCGGCTGCGATGGCCAACCGCGGTGCCACGCCGGTGGCCACCAACCAGTAGCGCCGTCGGTAGTGTCAGCTCGGTGGATACCGTCTTCGATGCCCAGGTAGACCCGGCGCTGCTCGAACGGTCCCTTGCCGTCAGCGCCTTCGGATCCATGTGGCTCGACGTCGAGCGGCCCGCATACCCCGCGCTGCCACGTTCGGTCACCTGCGATCTGCTGGTCGTGGGCGGCGGGTACGCCGGTCTGTGGACGGCTTTACATGCCGCGCAACGCGATCCGGACCGCCGCATCGTGCTGATCGACGCGCACCGCATCGGCTGGGCGGCCTCGGGCCGCAACGGCGGGTTCGTCGAGGCCAGCATCACCCACGGCAAGGAGAACGGCAGGGCCCGTTGGCCTCACGAGATGGACGATCTCGAGGCGATGGGTCTCGAGAACCTCGACGGCATGCAGGCGGAGATCGAGCGGCTCGGACTCGACGTGGAATGGCAGCGCACTGGAATGTTGGACGTCGCCACCGAACCACACCAGGTGACATGGCTGCAGGAGGCGGCCGCCGACGGCGACGGCCAGTACCTCGACGAAGCCGCCGTACAAGCCGAGGTCCACTCGCCCACCTTCCTCGCCGGCCTGGAACACCGCGACACCTGTGCGATCGTGCATCCCGCCAAGCTGGCGTTCGAACTCGCACGCGCCTGCACCGAGGCCGGGGTGAGCATCTTCGAGCACACCAACGCGAAGGCACTGAACTCCGGGACCGCCGCCATCCAGGTCGACACCGGCGAGGGGCCGATCACCGCCAGACAGGTCGTGCTCGCGACGAATGCCTTTCCGCACCTGTTGCGGCGCAACAGATTCCACACGGTGCCGGTCTACGACTACGTCCTGGCCACGGAGCCGCTGACCGACGCTGCGGTGCAGAGCATCGGGTGGCGCAACCGACAGGGGATCGGTGACTCGGCCAACCAGTTCCACTACTACCGCATGACCGAGGACAACCGGATCGTGTTCGGCGGCTACGACGCGATCTACCACTTCGGCCGCAAGGTCGACGCCACGTACGAGGACCGGCCCGAGACGTATCGCAGGCTGGCGGCACACTTCTTCATCACCTTCCCCCAATTGGAGGACGTGCGCTTCAGTCACCGGTGGGCCGGTGCCATCGACACGAACACGCGGTTCTGTGCGCACTGGGGCCTCGCCCGCGAGGGGCGGGTGGCCTACGTCAACGGCTTCACCGGACTCGGCGTCGGCGCTGCCCGCTTTGCCGCCGACGTGTGCCTCGACCTGCTCGGCGGCGTCCCGACGGCCCGTACCGAGCTGGAGATGGTGCAACACAAGCCGCTGCCCTTCCCTCCCGAACCACTTGCCAGCATCGGCATTCAGGCGACGCGGTGGTCCCTGGACCGCGCCGACCACGCCGAGGGCAGGCGCAACCTGCTCCTGCGCACGCTGGACGCGCTCGGCCTCGGCTTCGACTCGTAGTCGATTCCGGAAGGGTCGCCTTCCTTCGCCGAGGCGGCCTGCGCCTTTTCATGCGGGGCGCTCCGGCCCTGGGTACGCTGAACCTCCGTTCACCTCAATAGACCGGAGATGACGTTGCGCCGACTTCGTTTGCGCGCGGTCGTGGTGACCACCGCGTCGATCGCGACACTGACCCTTGCGCATGCCGCCGCCCCCGCCCCGGCGCTCGCCGGCCCGGGCGTTCCGGTCTACCCGGGCATGGAGATTCGTCAGGACACCAACAAGTGCACGCTCGGTTTCGTCGACCTGCAGACGCGCACGGCCTACACCGCGGGCCACTGCCGCGGAAGCGGTCCGGTGGGTGACGCCGGCGGAAACGTCATCGGGCATCAAACCATCTTCCGTGACGACACCCCCAACGGCGCCACCGTCTCCACCGACCACCTGATCTCCGATTGGGAGGCCATCGCCCTGGCACCGGACGTGCAGGTCGACGACCTGCTGCCAGGTGGCCGGGCGTTGTCCTTCGATCCAGCCGTCGCCCCGCAGAACGGTCAGCCGGTCTGCCACTTCGGCGTGGTCACCGGTGAAACCTGTGGCACCGTCGATTCCGTCAACAACGGGTGGTTCACCATGGCCAACGGTGTGGTGAGCGAGAAGGGCGATTCGGGCGGCCCCGTCTACGTGCTCTCGGGCGATGGCCGCGCAGTCATCGTCGGCATGTTCAACAGCACCTGGGGCCAATTCCCCGCCGCGGTGTCGTGGCCGACGACCAACCAGCAGATCCACGAACAGGTCTTCACGGCGTCTGCCGACACCGCTCCCTACGAGCCCCAGTCCGATCCGCTGCCACCGGCATAGTCGACGATGCGGTACTTCGCCACGCAGCGGTGGACCCGCCGCCGGCTCGTGATCGCCGCGCTGGCCTCGCTCGGCATCGTGGCGATGCTGGGCACCGTCGCGATCGACGTGGCCGGGGCATTTCTGACGAAGGACTCAAGTGCCGGCGCGCCCCGCACCGCCCCCGCGCCGACCACGCGGACGGCGCCGGTGATCGGCATCCCGCTGGCGGTGCGCCCAGTGGCGGCGGTGCCCTTGGTGGCCAACCCCGAGGACTGCCCGCCGGTTCCGCCGCCGGTACCACCGGAGGCACCCATCCGGGTGTGCGACGTCGACAAGGCCGCCGTGTACGAGCTCGGCCCAGTTGCGTTGCGGCTGAACCTCACTGGCGTCTCGGAGACGAAGCTGCCGGCGAGCGACTTTCACACGGTGCAGATGTCGATGGATCCGGCGTCCAGTGCCGCCTTTGCGAAGTACACCGCCGCCAACGTCGGCAACCAACTCGCCTTCGTCCGCAACGGGGTCGTCCTCGCCGCACCGTCCATCAACTCGCCCATCGACGGTCAGTCGATCCAGATCTCCGGTGAGTTGAGCGCTTCCACCGCGGCGACCATCGCCGCGATGTTGCGCGGCGGCACCTAGGAACCGTCGCAGCCGACGGCCTCACCGCACTTCGAGGACCGGAATCGATGGCGCCACCGCGCGGATCTCGTCGTCGCTCGAGGCGGGTGTCAGACCACCGACGTGCCCCTTGACCTCCCAGAACCAGCGCTCGAGGTAGCGCCGGAGCAGCTCGGGCTTGGCGTCGTCGGTAACCTCGACTATGCGCGCCTGGTGGCTGCGCCACCGCGGGCCGAGCTCGACGGTGCCCGCGGCCCTGGCATTGCGCACCCATTGGGTGTTGCCTCGTGGCGACACCACGTACGTGCGCCCGCCGACCGTCATCAGGTTGACGACCACTCCGCGCAGCTTGCCGGTCTTGCGGCCGCGGACGCGCAGCGCCCGGGTGCCTGCAACGCTGATGCCCACCTCGGCCAGCCACCGGAACACCTCGTTGCCGGTGCGGGCGAGGTAGTTGGGTTCGTCGTAACGCGTGGTCACGTCTATCTCCTTTTGATTCGAGAGCACTGATCTCGCTTAGCGTGACACAGGTCTTGCCGATGTTCAAGAGCAATGCTCTCCTTTCGTGCGACAATCGCTCCGTGGGCAAGCGACGGGAGAGCCGTGACCGCATCGAACGAGACATCGTCGCGGTCGGCAGGCGGCATCTCGTCGTCGAGGGTGCGGCTGGACTGTCCCTGCGGGCCATCGCCAGGGACCTCGGCATGGTGTCCTCGGCGGTGTACCGGTACGTGGCCAGCCGCGACGAGCTCCTGACCCTGTTGATCGTCGACGCCTACACCGAGCTGGCGGACGCGGTCGACCGCGCGGGAGACGACGCCACCGAATCCTGGCGCGACCGGCTGGCGCAGATGGCGCGGGCCGCGCGACAATGGGCGGTCGACCAGCCGTCCAGATGGGCGCTGATGTACGGCAGCCCGGTGCCCGGTTACCACGCGCCCGCCGAACTGACCGTGGGACCGGGCACCCGCGTCGTGGGCGCGCTCTTCGCCGTGGTCGCGGACGGCGTCGCCGCGGGCGAGGTTCCCGAGGCGGGGCCTTCGCCGTCGCGCGCGAGCTCCCGTGACTTCGACGGGATACGCACCGAATTCGACTTTCCCGGTGGCGATGCCACGGTCCTGAAGTGCTTCCTGTTGTGGGCGGCAATCATCGGGGCGATCAGCCTGGAGGTGTTCGGTCAGTACGGGGCCGACACGCTCACGGACCCGGCGGACGTCTTCGACGGCCAGATTCGGCTGCTGATCGCCGCGATCAGCGGTAACTAGAACACGTTCTAGCCACGGGTCCGCTCCGGCGATATCCTCGAGGCGATGCATGACCAGACACCTGTCCAGATCGCCTGGGTGACCCGCGACCTCGACGTCACCGAGAAGGCGTTGACGGCTCTGATGGGCGCCAAGAAGTGGGTCCGGATGCCCGACGTCCACTTCGGTCCCGAGACCTGCACGCACCGGGGACGGCCCGCCGACTACGTGGCCGACATCTCGTTGTCCTACGCCGGTGACACCCAACTCGAGCTCATCTCGCCGGTGCGGGGCGCTTCCGTCTACGCGGAGTTTCTCGACGCCGCCGGCCCCGGCCTGCACCACGTCTGCGTGGAAGCAGCCGACGTCGACGGATACGAGGGCATGCTGCGCGACGCCCAACGTGCGGGGACCCCGGTCGTCGCGCACGGGGTGATGCCCGGCGGCATGCGGTTCGCCTACGTCTCCGCGGCGGACGCGGGCGTGCCCTATCTCGAGATCGCGCACGTCCCGGCCGAGATCCGGGCCTTCTTCGACTACGTGAAAGGGGAGCAGTCGTGAGCACGGACATACCCGAAACCATCTCTGCGGCAGAAATATCCGAGTGGTCCGATGACGTCGACGTCGTCGTTGTCGGGTTCGGCATCGCCGGTGGGTGTGCGGCGGTCAGCGCGGCGGCCGCAGGCGCCAAGGTGCTGGTGCTGGAGAAGGCCGCGGCCGCCGGCGGGACCACCTCCATGGCCGGTGGACACTTCTACCTCGGCGGCGGCACGGCGGTACAGCGCGCCACCGGACACCACGACACCGCGGAGCAGATGTACGAGTATCTGCTGGCCGTGTCGAGCCATCCCGACCCCGCGAAGATCAAGGCCTACGCCGACGGCAGCGTCGAGCACTTCGACTGGTTGGAGGCGTTGGGCTTCGAATTCGAACGCAGCTTCTACCCGGGCAAGGTGGTGGTGCCACCCAACACCGAGGGGCTGTCCTACACCGGCAACGAGCTGGTGTGGCCCTTCATCGAACAGGCCGAGCCCGCACCGCGCGGGCACTCCGTGCCGGTCCCCGGTGAGCTCGGCGGCGCCGCGATGGTGATCGACCTCCTGCTCGAGAGGGCAGAGGCGCTTGGCGTCCGGATCCGCTACGAGGTCGGCGCCACGAACCTCGTCGTCGACGGGCCGGACGTGGTCGGTGTGCAGTGGAGGCACTTCACCGAGACGGGCGCGATCCGTGCTGCGACGGTCGTGATCGCCGCCGGCGGCTTCGCGATGAACCCGCGCATGGTCGCCCAGCACACCCCGTTGCTCGGCCAGAAGCGGCGCACCAAGCACCACGGGCTGGTCGAGCCCTACATCTTGGGCAATCCCCACGACGACGGGCTCGGCATTCGGATGGGCATGTCGGTGGGCGGCGCGACCAGGAACATGGATCAGATGTTCATCACCGCCGCCGCCTACCCGCCCGGCATCCTGCTCACCGGCGTCGTCGTCAACCGGGACGGCAAGCGCTTCGTCGCCGAGGACTCCTACCACTCGAGGACGTCCGCCTTCGTGATGCAGCAGCCGGACCAGGTGGCCTTCCTGATCGTCGACTCCGAACACATGGAGATGCCGCCGATGCCGTTGATCAAGTTCATCGACGGCTATGAAACCGTGGCCGAAATGGAGGAGGCGCTGGGGATACCCGCGGGCAATCTCGCCGCCACCTTGAGCCGGTACAACGAACACGCCGCCAACGGCGAGGATCCCGACTTCCACAAACATGCCGATTACCTTGCGCCACAGGACAAGGGACCGTGGGCCGCGTTCGATCTGTCACTCGGCCGAGCGATGTACTCCGGGTTCACCATGGGCGGGCTCGCGACGAGCGTCGAAGGCGAGGTGTTGCGCGAGGACGGCAGCGTCGTCACCGGCCTGTACGCCGCAGGTGCGTGTGCCAGCAACATCGCCGAGGACGGCATGGGGTATGCGAGCGGAACCCAACTGGGCGAGGGGTCCTTCTTCGGGCGCCGCGCGGGTACCCACGCCGCCGCCCGGCGACACCACCACGTCGGTCGGAACTAGACGGTCGTACCGCCGAGCGGAGCGAGTCGCCAATTTCCCCCACCGAGGAGTTCCAACCGGCTGTCGTGGTGCTGTTCGACGGTGCCGCGGTGACTGACGCTGACGACGATGCAGCCGGGCAACCGTTGGCGCAGCGCGTGATACAACGCGAACTCCTGGCCCTCGTCGAGTGCCGACGTGGACTCGTCGAGGAACACCGCCAGCGGCGCGTTGAGCAGCACCCGGGCGAAGGCCAGGCGCTGCTGCTCCCCGGGTGAGAGCACCCGCGACCAGTCCGCCGTCTCGTCGAGCCGGCACCCGAGGTGTCCCAGGCTGACCGCATCGAGGGCAGCCACGACGGCGTCGTCGGCGACGCCGTCGGCGGCCGCGGGATAACACGTCACCGACCGCAGGTCTCCGAGCGGCGCGTAGGGCAGCTGGGGAAGGAACATCGCGCCGTCGGCCGAGGGGTACCGGACCGTGCCCGACGAGTACGGCCACAATTGGGCCAGGCTCCGCAGCAGGGTGGTCTTTCCGGTGCCCGATCGTCCGGTGATGACCAGCGACCTGCCCGCGCCGAGTCGCAGGGCGAGACCGTCGACAAGACGGTCACCCGCGGGCGAGCACACGGTCACGTCGTCGAGTTCGACCAGCCCTCCGGCGCTGACACCCGTCGCAAGCTGGTTCAGCGCCCGGGACCGTTCATTGGCGGTCAGGAGGCCGTCGAGGCGGATGATCACCGCCCGGTAGCTGGCGAAGGCATCGTAGACCGCGCGAAAGAACGACAACGAACCCTGGACCGACCGGAAGGCGCTCGAAGACTGACTGACGTCACCCAGGTTGAGCTCGCCGGCGAACAGCCGCGGCGCCTGGATGGCGAGCGGCAACGGGTCGATGAGCTGTGACATCGCCTTGTTCCAGCCGAGGAACGCCACCCCGCGCCAGACGAACGCGCGGTAGTTGTCGATGATGTCGCCGAATCGGCGAGCCAGCACCCGTTTTTCGACGCCTTCGCCGCGGTAGAACCCCACCGCCTCGGCCGCATCCCGCAGCCGCACCAGGGCGTAGCGGAAGGCCGCGTTCGTCGATCTCGTTCCGGAAACTCAGCCCGATGATCGGGCGCCCGATCCAGAAGGACACCGCGGTCGCCACCGCCACGTAGAGCAGCACGATCCAGAACAGTGCCTTGGGCACCGTGATTCCGAGAAACGTCAACGGGCCGGACAGATTCCACAGAATCGGAGCGAATGCCACCACGGACACGATCGAGTACACCGCACCGAAGAGCAGGGTGGTGGAGGTGCCGACGGTCGGGGTGTTCGTCTCGGGTCCGGTCCCGGTGGTGAAGACGTCGATGTCCTGCTGGATGCGTTGGTCCGGGTTGTCGATGGGATCGTCTCCGAAACCGGCCAAGAACCGACTGCGGTAATGTGCGCGGCCCTCGAGCCAGTCGCCGGTCAATCGGTCGGTCAGCCACACCCGCCAGCGAATGATGAAGTGCTGCATGAGATACAGGTCCAGCAGAGTTTGCGCGAGATAGGCGATGACGAGGAGGATGAAGACGACGATCGAGAACCAGAAGCCGCGGATGCCGGAGTCACGGACCGCGTCGTTGCCTGCGCTCGCCCCTTCGAATGCCACCTGCAGCGCCGCGTACTGATCGTTGCCGTAATAGCTGAACAGGACGTCCATCCGGACCGAGACCATCACCGACAGAAGCAGGACGGCCAACAACCCCCATACCGGAACGCTGTGGCGCCCACTGAAATAGGCGCCGGTGATCCGCCAATACTGCCTGCCCCACGTGGTGAGCCGGGCCAGCAGCGTCAGCACGATCAGGATCGACACGGCACTGATGGCCCACGCCTTGGCAACCCAGATCAGCGAGCGGCGATCTCGGTGCCCCAGTCCAGCGACGGGGTGAACATCTCCATGCCGGGAAGCTACCCCGGCAGCGACCCAGGCGGACGACACCGCTACACGGGCACGGAGTCCTGACCCACCTGCTTGAGCTGCCATTCGCCACCGCCGAGGAGGTGGAGTTCCTTGGTGTGGTGCTGCTCGACGGTCTTGCGGTGGCTCACGCTCACCAGGATGGTGTCCGGCAGTTCGGTGCGCACCAGCTTGTAGAGCGTCATCTCCAGGCCCTCGTCCAACGCCGACGTCGACTCGTCGAGGAAGACGGCCTTCGGCTTGGTCAACACGATGCGCGCAAACGCGATCCGCTGTTGCTCGCCGGGGGAGAGCACCTTGGCCCAGTCCTCGACTTCGTCGAGCCGGTCGTTCAGATGCGGCAGGGCCACCTTGGTCAGCACGTCGCGCAACTGGGAGTCGGCCAGGGTTCCCTCCTCGCACGGGTAGGACACCACGGCCCGCAGGTCGCCCAACGGTACGTACGGCATCTGGGAGAGGAACATCGTCTCGTTCGGTCCGCACGGCCGCGTCAGCGTGCCGGAGGTGAATGGCCACAACTCCGCGAGGCTGCGCAGCAGCGTCGTCTTGCCGCTGCCGGACCTGCCCGTGATCACCAGGGTGTCGCCGATCTCGAGGCGCATGTCGAGTGGGTCGACGAGCTGCTTGCCGTCCGGGGTGCGGACCTCGACGTCGTCGAGTCGGACCGTGCCGTCGACGCATGCCGCGGTGGTGACGGCGGGCAGCGCCCTGCCCTCCTCGTTCGCGACGACCAAGCCGTGCAAACGGATGATGGCGGCGCGATATCCGGCGAACTGGTCGTAGGCGTTGCGGAAGAAGGACAGCCCGTCCTGGATGCTGCCGAACGCCGACGCGGTCTGCGTCATGTCGCCGAGCTTGATCTCACCCGCGAAGAACCGGGGGAACTGCAGTACGTACGGCAACGGCACGATGACCTGGCTCAGCGAGAGGTTCCAGCCGTAGAAGCCGATCATCCTGTTGATGTAGCGCTTGTAGTTCTCGACGACGAAGGCGAATCTGCGGCGCAGCCCCGTGCGCTCGGCGATCTCGCCGCGGTAGAAGGCGACGGCCTCCGACGCCTCGCGCAGCCGCACCAACGCATACCGGAAGGCCGCGTTGTACTTCTCGTTGTCGAAAGCGAACCAGATGATCGGCTTGCCGATCCAGAACGCGATGATGGAGGCGAACAGGACGTAGCCGAGGCCGATCCAGAACATCGCCCTTGGCAGCGTGACACCCAGGAGGGTCAGCGGACCGGACAGGTTCCACAGGATCGCGGTGAACGAGATCATCGTGACGATCGCGTCGATCGCGCCGAACAACAGCGTCGACCCGGTCGTGTTGTTCGGGGTGTTGGGGGTGGGGCCGACGCCGGTGGTGAAGATGTCGATGTCGGACTGGATCCGCTGATCGGGGTTGTCGATGGTGTCGTCGATGAAGCGGGCCCGGTAGTAGGCCTTGCCGTCGAGCCAGTCTCCGGTCAGGCGATCCGTCAGCCAGGCGCGCCACCGGAGGATGAACCGCTGCATCATGAACAGATCCAGCATGATTCGCGCCACGTAGATCACGGCCATGACGCTGAAGACCACGATCGACATCCAGAAGCCGTGCTTGCCGGAATCCTTCACGGCTTGATCGCCGCCGCCGACGCCGGATGCGATGACCTGGAAACTGGTCAGCATGTCGTTGCTCTGATAGCTGAACAGCACCGAGAGTCGGACGCCGACGATGACGGAGAGCAGCAGTGCCGCCAGCCACAGCCAGACCTTGACGCTCGACGGCCCGGTGAAGTACGCGCCGGTGACGCGCCAGAACTGACGACCCCACGCGGTGAAGCGGCCGATGAGCACCAGAATGACCATCGTCGCGACCGCCGCGATCACCCAGGCCTTCGCCACCCACCACAGCGAGGTGAGAAGCTCGTCGCCCCAGTCCAGCGTGGGGGTGAACATTTCCATTCCGGCAAGGTACCCCGATCAGCTGATGAGAGCCGTTCGCAGGGTCAACTGGCGGTGGAAATCCGGTCCAGCCGCCAGCTGCCGTCACCGAGCAGTTCGAGCTGCCTCTCGTGGTGCTGTTCGACGGTCTCCCGGTGGCTCACGCTGACGAGGATCGACTCGGGCAGTTCCTCCCGAACCAGCCGGTAGAGCATCAGTTCCAGGCCCTCGTCCATAGCCGACGTCGACTCGTCGAGGAAGACCACCCGCGGCCGCACCAGCAGGATGCGTGCGAACGCGACGCGCTGTTGTTCTCCCACCGACAGCACCTTGGCCCAATCCTTGATCTCGTTGATCCGAATGACCAGGTGGGGCAGGGCGACCTTGAGCAGGGCCTGCTGGATTCGGCCGTCGTCGATCTCACCGTCGGGGCGCGGGTAGGACGTGACGGCGCGCAGGTCACCGAGCGGTATGTATGGCAGTTGAGATACGAACATCACCTGTCGTACGTCGATCGGGAAGCGGACCAGACCCGAAGCGTGGGGCCACAGTCCGGCGAGGCTCTCCAACAGGGTGGTCTTGCCGCATCCCGACGGGCCCGTCACGACCACGCTCTCGCCGGGGTCGAGCTGCAGGTCCAGCGCGTGGATCAGCATGCGGCCGTCGGGGGTGCGGACGTCCACGTCCTCGAGGTGCACCGCGGACCCGACGGAGTCCGCGATGAGCAGTTGGGGCATCACCCGGGTGCGTTCGTTCATCGACAGCAGACCGTCGAGCCGGATCAGGGCGGCGCGGTAACCGGCGAACGCGTCGTAGGCATTGCGGAAGAACGACAACGCGTCGTGGATGGCGGTGAAGGCGGCCGCCGACTGCATCACGTCCCCGAAGGAGATCTGCCGGGCGAACAGTCGTTGGGCCTGGACGATGTAGGGCAGGGGATTGATCGCCTGACTGACCGACAGGTTGAAGCCGAGGAAGAGGACCATCCGGTTCAGCCATTGGCGATAGTTCGCGATGACTGCCGCCAGGCGACCGGTCAGCTGCTGGCGTTCGGCGTCCTCGCCGCGGTACAGGCCGACGGCGCTCGCGGCCTCCTTCACGCGGATCATCGCGTAGCGGAAGCTGGCGTTGCGGAATTCGTTGAGGAAGCTCAGCCGGATCAACGGGCGCCCGATCCAGAACGCGACGACCGTGGCCACCACCACGTAGACGATCACGATCCAGAACAGCGCCCGGGGCAGGGTCACGTCGAAGATCGTCAACGAGCCCGAGAGATGCCACATGATCACCCCGAACGAGGCCACGCTGAGAACGGACTCGACCGCGCCGAACAGCAGCGTGCTGCCCGATCCGTGCGACGGGGCGTTGGGTGCACCGGTGGCCGCGGTGACGATGTCGATGTCCTGCTGGATGCGCTGATCGGGGTTGTCGACCGGGGTGGCGGTCAACTGGCCGCGGTAGTAGGCGTAACCGCCGAGCCAGTCGTCCACGAGCCGGCGGGTCATCCACACCCGCCAACGAATGCTGAAGCGCTGCATCAGGTACAGGTCCGACAGCGTCCGCACGGTGGCTATCGCGGCCAACACGGCGAAGATCCGCATGGAGCTCCAGAAGCCGTCGATCCCGGTGCCCCGCAAGGTGGCGTCCGGTGAGCCATCCGGGACACCGTTGCCCTCGAAGGCCGCCTGCAGCGACGAGAACAGGTCGTTCGAGTAATAACTCAGCAGCACGCTGATCCGCACCGACACGATGGCCGATATCAGCAGTGCGGCCAACATGATCCAGGCGGGCAGACTCGAGCGGCGGTCGACGAAGTACGGCCCGTTGATGCGCCAGAACTGACGACCCCACTCGGTGTACCGCCCGAGGATCACCAGCACCACCGCGAGGCACAGGACGGTGAGGCCGAAGGCCTTCGAAACCCACAGCGTCGAGGCGAGGAATTCGTTGCCCCAGTCGACCGAGGGCCTGAACCCTGCAGAATCCATCCGACGAACTCCTCTGGCCGTCCGGTTGACACCGTTCCGCGAAGTTACCGCAGCACGGAGCCGGTCGGACCCCTGCACGCACCGATCACGCGAACGTGTTGCGGAGGTATGTCGCGACGTCCCCGGCGGTCGCGTCCGTGCCGTCGGACGACGCGAAGCCGACGTAACCGTCGGGGCGCACGACGACGGCCGCGCCGTCGCGGGCGCCGTACCTCTCGGCGAATTCGCCTACGGCGTCCCGGATCACCGGCAGGATCGTCGGGCCGGTATCGGCATCGGGATGGGCGATGACGTAGGCACGCGTGCGCCCGTGGGCGGCTGCTGCCGCGGTGTGCCCCACCCCCTCGAGGCGGGCCAGCCTCTGGGCGGTGGTGCCGGCTCCCGCGTACAGCAGCACTGTGTGTTCGCGGCCCAGCAGGGAGAAGAGTCGCATCGGCCCGGTGACCGCGTCGCGGGTGAGCCCGGTGACGTCGGGCGCCCGGCGACCGCCGCCGGGTCCGACGATCGGGCTGCCCGTGTAGTCGATCAGCAACTGGGCCTCGCGCCGGGTCACGAAGTCGGGGTCGGACGAGTCGGCGCCGATGCCCTCCCTGGCGCTGCGCACGGTGCGCCCGACGACCTCGGCGCCGACCGGCCGGCGTTCCGCGTCGTAGCTGTCGAGGAGCCCGGGGGCGGCGTCACCGGACGCGGCGAGCGCGACCTTCCAGGCCAGATTGTGCGCATCCTGGATGCCGGTGTTCATGCCCTGGGCACCCGTCGGCGGGTGGATGTGCGCGGCGTCGCCCGCGACGAAGACGCGCCCGATGCCGTAGCGGTCGACGATCCGGTGGCTGATCCGGAAGACCGAGGACCACCTCAGGTTGCGTGCGGTGGTGGGCTCGGGGGACAGGCGGTCGAGGACCGCCTGGATGTGGCGCAGTTCCGGGGCGGCGCCGGCCTGGAAGCCGTGGGCGAGGCCGGCGGCGGGCGCCCCGGTGGTGGCGAGCTCGCAAGGCACCAGCATCGACATCCGGTAGCGCTTGCGCCCCGGCAGCGGGATGCAGACCAGCGCGTCGTCGGTGACTCCGTCGGTCTGGTGCGTCGCCCTGATGCCGTAGCCCGACGGCAGAGACCAGTCCACTTCGACGTCACCCAGCATGTACTCCTCGTCGAAGGCGCCGCCCTCGAACGTCAGCCCCAATGCCTTGCGCACCGCACTGTGTGCGCCGTCGGCCCCGATGAGATGGCCGGTTCGGACGGTGTGGCGGCCCGAATCCGCGTCGAGGGCGACGGTCACGCCGTCGGAATCCTGCTCGACGTCAGACAGACGCAGACCGCGCTCCACCGTGACGCCGTAATTGGCCAGCTCCTCCCGCAGGACGCGTTCGGTCGCGTACTGCGGGATCGCGGTGAAGCCGAACGGCACGTCGGCCGGGACGACGAGGTCGAGCCGGCCGGCGTTCGTACCGTTGAGGTAAACGATCTGGCCGCGCATCTGGACCGCCGCGTCGAGGATCGGCCTCAGGACGCCCATGCCTTCGAACACCTCGAGGGTGCGGGGCTGGATCCCTACGGCCTTGGCGTATTGCGGCGGCTCCGGCAGGGGATCGACGATGCGAAGGCTCACTCCGCGTCTGGCCAATTCGATGGCGGCGGTGAGGCCGACGGGCCCCGCGCCCGCGATGAGCACCTCGGTATGTGTCACGCGGTGATTATGCGGTCGATCGGCCGGCGTGGGCGCCCTTTTCCCCGCGGCACGAGCGGGCGCGAAGTCCGAGAGAACTGCGGCGTGTCGGGCGCCGACGCGCACGCTCGCGGGAACGGGAACGTGCCGCGTACCTTGAACGGGTGCCAAAGATCGAGCCGAAGACGAAAACCCGCACCACTGGTCGGTTGAGCAACCGATTCTGGAAACTGCTCGGCGCCAGCACGGACAAGGACCAGGCGCAGTCGATGGACCGGGTGCGCGCCTCGGCGGAGTTCGACGACAAGGCTGCGGGCCTCGACGACGACCAACTGAAGAAGGCCGCGAAGCTGCTCAACCTCGACGAGCTCGCCGAGTCTTCCGACGTCCCGCAGTTCCTCGCGATTGCCCGGGAGGCGTCCGAGCGTGCCACGACGTTGCGGCCGTTCGACGTTCAGCTTCTGGGTGCGTTGCGCATGTTGGCGGGCGACGTGGTGGAGATGGCCACCGGCGAGGGCAAGACGCTGGCCGGTGCCATCGCCGCCGCCGGCTACGCCATCGCGGGCCGGAGCGTGCACGTCATCTCGGTCAACGACTACCTCGCCCACCGCGACGCCGAGTGGATGGGTCCGCTGCTGGAGGCGATGGGCCTGACCGTCGGGTGGATCACCGCCGAGTCGACCGCCGACGAGCGCCGCGCCGCCTACGCCTGCGACGTGACCTACGCGTCGGTCAACGAGATCGGGTTCGACGTGCTGCGCGACCAGCTGGTCACCGACGTCGCCGACCTGGTGTCACCCGACCCCGACGTCGCGCTGATCGACGAAGCCGATTCGGTGCTCGTCGACGAGGCGCTGGTCCCGCTTGTGCTGGCCGGCACCACCCACCGGGAGACGCCGCGGCTGGAGATCATCCGGCTCGTCGGCGAGCTCGTCGCAGGCAAGGACTTCGACACCGACGCCGACCGACGCAACGTGCACCTGACCGACGAGGGCGCCCGCAAGCTGGAGAAGGCGCTCGGCGGCATCGACATCTACTCCGAGGAGAACGTCAGCACCACGCTGACGGAGGTGAACGTCGCGCTGCACGCCCACGTGCTCCTTCAGCGCGACGTGCACTACATCGTGCGCGACGACAAGGTCCAGCTGATCAACGCGTCGCGCGGCAGAATCGCCCAGCTGCAGCGTTGGCCCGACGGCCTGCAGGCGGCGGTCGAGGCCAAGGAGGGCATCGAGACCACCGAAACCGGGGAGGTGCTCGACACCATCACCGTGCAAGCACTGATCAACCGCTATCCGACGGTGTGTGGGATGACGGGCACGGCCCTCGCCGCCGGCGAGCAGCTCCGGCAGTTCTACAAGCTCGGGGTGTCCCCGATCCCGCCGAACACCCCGAACGTGCGCGAGGATCAGGCCGACCGCGTGTACATCACCGCCGCAGCCAAGATCGACGCCGTCATCGAGCACATCAAGACCATTCATGCGACCGGCCAGCCGGTGCTCGTCGGCACCCGCGACGTCGCCGAGTCCGAGGAGTTGCACGAGCGCCTGGTGAAGGCGGGCGTCCCCGCCGTGGTGCTGAACGCCAAGAACGACGAAGAGGAGGCCCGGGTCATCGCCGAGGCGGGCAAGCTGAATGCGGTGACCGTCTCCACGCAGATCGCCGGCCGCGGCACCGACATCCGGTTGGGCGGCTCCGACGAGGCAGACCACGACGAGGTCGCCGCGCTCGGCGGACTGCACGTGATCGGCACCGGCCGCCACCACACCGAGCGGCTGGACAACCAGCTGCGCGGCCGTGCCGGCCGTCAGGGCGACCCCGGCTCGTCGGTGTTCTTCTCCAGCTGGGAGGACGACGTCGTCGTCGCCCACCTCGAGCCCGAGAAGCTGCCGATGAGCACCGACCTGGAGAACGGCGACGGCCGCATCATCGATTCAAAGGCCGCCCAGCTCCTCGAACACGCGCAGCGCGTCGCCGAGGGCAGGCTGCTCGACGTCCACGCCAACACGTGGCGCTACAACCAACTCGTCGCCCAGCAGCGGGCCATCCTGGTGGAACGCCGGAACACGCTGCTGCGCACGGCAACCGCTCGCGACGAGCTGGCCGAGCGGTCTCCGGAACGCTACGAGGAACTGTTGGTGAAGGTCGACGAGGACCGGCTGGAGGTCATCAGCCGCCAGATCATGCTCTACCATCTCGACCGCGGCTGGGCCGACCACCAGGCCTACCTGTCCGACATCCGCGAGAGCATCCACCTGCGGGCGCTGGGCAGGCAGAACCCGCTCGACGAGTTCCACCGCCTGGCCGTCGACGCCTTCGCCTCCCTGGCCGCCGATGCGATCGAGGCCGCCCAGCAGACGTTCGAGACCGCCAACGTCGTCGACGACGAACAGGGACTCGACCTGTCCAAGCTCGCCAGGCCGACCTCGACGTGGACCTACATGATCCACGACAACCCGTTGTCCGAAGACTCCATGTCTGCACTGAGCCTGCCGGGGGTGTTCCGCTAGGTTCAATCCATGGAGCCTCCGGAGGGCGGGAGCGAAGACCGGGTTCTCACCATCCCCAATGCGCTCAGCGTGTTGCGTCTCCTGCTGGTCCCGGTGTTCATCTACCTGCTGTCCGTCGACGCCAACGCACTCGCGGTCGCGGTGCTGATGTTCAGCGGTTTCTCGGACTGGGCCGACGGCAAGATCGCCCGCCTCGTCGACAACCAGTCCTCGCGGCTCGGCGCGTTGCTCGATCCCGCCGTGGACCGCATCTACATGGTCGTCGTCCCGGTGGCGCTCGCCGTCGACCGCATCGTGCCGTGGTGGTTCGTGGTGGTCCTGCTCGTCCGCGACGTCGTGCTCGCCTTCACCCTGCCGGTCCTGCGCAGCCGTGGGCTGACCGCGCTCAGCGTGACCTACCTGGGCAAGGCCGCCACGTTCTCGTTGATGTCGGGCTTCCCGCTGGTCCTGCTCGGTCAGTGGGACGCGTTGTGGAGTCGGGTGATCCTGGCGGTCGGGTGGGCCTTCCTCGGCTGGGGGATGGCGATGTATCTGTGGTCGGGGATCCTGTACCTCGTCCAGGTGACAATGGTGGTGCAGCGCCTGCCCCGCCGGTCAAGGGTCGGGCGGGGGCATGTCTGACGACGAGCGTGCGCTCGGCGGCTACAGCCCGGACGCCGGTCGCAACACGCACCACGCAGGCGCGCCGACGCTGATCCCGGTGCCGTCGTTGCTCAGGTCACTGCTGTCCGACCATCTCGACCCGGGCTACGCCGCGGCCGCCGAGCACCGGTCCGCCGGCAAGGCCGCCGACCGGAGCTGGCAGCTGCTGGCCGGGTTGTTGCTGGCCGCGGTCTTCGCCACCGCCGCCGCGCAGGCGCAGTCGGTGGCTCCCGCGACGCAGGCCACGCGCCAACTGCTGGCCGGCGGCGTCCGGAACGCGCAGACCGCCACCGCCGACGGCACCGCCCGTCGCGACGCGTTGGCGGCGCAGGTCGAGTCCGAACGCCGCGGTCGTCTGGCAGGTGACGAGCGCGGCCGCCGGCTGTTGGCGGACCTGGACGCAGCCGAGTTCTCGGCGGCGGCGACGGCCGTCCACGGACCGGGATTGGCGTTGACGATCACCGAACCTTCCGCCTCCCGCGATCTCAGCGACGTGTCCAAGCAGCGGGTCCCGGGCCGCCCGCAGGTCATCCTCGACCGCGACCTGCAGCTGGTGATCAACTCGTTGTGGGCCAGCGGCGCGGAGGCGATCGCCGTCGGTGGCGTCCGCATCGGACCCGACGTCACCGTGCGACAGGCGGGCGGTGGCCTGCTGGTGGACAACCAGCCCATCGCCAATCCGTATGTCGTGCTGGCCGTGGGACCACCTCACGCCATGCACGACGCCTTCGATGTGTCCCCAGGTCTGCAACGTCTGCGCCTCCTCGAGGCGTCGTATGCGGTGGGCGTCGAGGTGAGCGAGGACGACGACGTGAGACTCCCCGCCAATTCGGTGCGAGAGGTCAACTTCGGCAAGCAGATTGGGTCCAAGTGATCGGATACAGATGGTCGGAATAGCGGCACTCGTCGTCGGCATCGCGCTGGGTCTGGTGTTCCATCCCAGCGTGCCGGAGGTGATTGCGCCCTACCTGCCCATCGCGGTGGTCGCGGCGCTCGACGCGGTGTTCGGGGGGTTGCGCGCATACCTGGAGCGGATCTTCGACGCCAAGGTCTTCGTGGTGTCGTTCGTGTTCAACGTGCTGGTGGCCGCGCTGATCGTCTTCGTCGGCGATCAGCTCGGGGTCGGCACCCAGCTGTCGACGGCGATCATCGTGGTCCTCGGCATCCGGATCTTCGGCAACGCCGCCGCCCTGCGGCGCAGACTGTTCGGCGCCTGACGATGACGAGCTCGACCCCCGGGCACGGCCGGCACGAGCTGCCGGCCGACTCGCCACGGGAGGCGCGCCGCGACCGCTCCCAGATGGCGTTCGGAGCGCTGGCGGTGGTGTTGTGCGTCCTGCTGGGCGTGGCGATCGTCACGCAAGCCCGGCAGACCGAGTCCGGCGACTCGCTCGAAACGGCGCGGCCGGCCGACCTGCTGGTCCTGCTGGACTCGCTGCAGCAGCGGGAGGCCGCCCTCAACACCGAGGTCGCCGACCTCCAGCGCACGCTCGACTCGTTGCAGGCGTCGGGGAGCAGCGACCAGGCAGCGATCGAGAACGCGCAGTCGCGGCTTGCGGCGTTGTCGATCTTGATCGGCACCGTGGCCGCGACGGGTCCGGGCGTGACGATCACGATCGACGACGTCGCCCCCGGCGTGTCGCCCGAGACGATGCTCGACGTCGTCAACGAACTGAGGGCCGCGGGTGCGGAGGCGATGCAGATCGGGGCCCCCGGAGGGCAGGAGCGCAGCGACCCGGGAAACGGCCCCGGAGGGCAGGAGCGCAGCGACCCGGGAAACAACCCCGGAGGGCAGGAGCGCAGCGACCCGGGAAACAACCCCGGAGGGCAGGAGGTGCGGGTCGGCGTCGATACGTGGGTGGCGGGTTCCCCTGGTGCCCTCGTCGTCGACGGCACCACGCTGAACCCGCCCTATGACGTTCTCGCCATTGGTGATCCGCCGACGCTGGCGGCCGCGATGAACATCCCTGGCGGGGCCATGGACAGTGTCGAGAGAGTCGGCGGCACAATGACGGTGCAGCAGGCCGACGTGGTGAACGTGACCGCCTTGCGGCAACCGAAACCACGCCAATACGCTCAGCCAGTCAAGTGAACACGACGACCGCACCGAGCCGTAGCACCACCGAGCCAAAAGAGAGAGCCCAGTGACCGAGATTCCGTCCGACCTGTACTACACCGCTGACCACGAATGGGTGCGTCGGACCGGTGATGACACCGTGCGGGTCGGGATCACCGACTTCGCTCAGGCGGCGCTGGGCGACGTGGTCTTCGTCGAACTGCCCGAGGTCGACGCGGAGGTGACCGCCGGTGGCGAGTTCGGCACCGTGGAGTCGACGAAGTCGAATTCCGACCTCTATGCGCCGATCACCGCGAAAGTCGTTGCCGTCAACGACGATGTGTCCGACTCCCCGGAGTTGGTGAACTCGGACCCGTACGGCGCTGGGTGGCTCATCGAACTGCAGGTCGACGCCGCCTCGTTGTCCGAGGCGCTGGACGGCCTGCTCGACGCCGACGCATACGGCGCAACCCTCGACGAATGAGAATTCCGGCGGTGATCCGGCGGTGGTGGACACGGCGGCCACCAGCGCGCGGTACGGTCGTCACGAGGCGCACGACGTCCGGCGTCATCGTCGCGGCGTCTGCCGACCACCGCCACAGCAGCCAGTAAGGAGCACCGGGTGACGGACAACGACACCAGTTCGGGAGCCGACCAGTCCGAAGAAGTCACGGTCGAGACCACCTCGGTCTTTCGATCCGACTTCCTCAACGAATTGGACGCACCGCCGGCGACGAGCGGTGACAGCGCCGTGTCGGGGGTCGAGGGCCTGCCGGCAGGTTCGGCGCTGCTCGTCGTCAAGCGAGGACCGAACGCCGGGTCGCGTTTCCTGCTGGATCAGGCGCGGACCTCGGCGGGCAGGCATCCCGACAGCGACATCTTCCTCGATGACGTGACGGTGAGCCGGCGGCACGCGGAGTTCCGCCTCGAGACCGGTGAGTTCCAGGTCGTCGACGTCGGCAGCCTCAACGGCACGTACGTCAACCGCGAGCCCGTCGATTCGGCGGTGCTGGCCAACGGCGACGAGGTCCAGATCGGAAAGTTCCGCCTGGTCTTCCTGACCGGACCCAAGGGCGCCGACGGCGGCCCGGCGAGCTAGTCGGCGACGAGCGCCTGCGTGATGTGCAGATGACACAGCCCGACACCCCAGCGCCGCTCGCCGGCATGTCGATCGGTGCGGTCCTGGACTCGCTCCGGCGCGACTTTCCGGACGTGACCATCTCCAAGATCCGCTTCCTGGAGGCCGAAGGACTGGTCAATCCGCAACGCTCGGGGTCGGGCTACCGACGTTTCACCGCCTACGACTGCGCGCGACTCCGGTTCATCCTGACCGCGCAACGCGACCACTACCTGCCGTTGAAGGTGATCAAGGCCCAGCTGGACGCGCAACCCGACGGTGCGTTGCCCGACACGGGATCCGCCTACAGTGTGCCGCGACTGGTTCAGGTGTCCGACGGTCAGGACGGTTCGGTGGGTGCCGAGGACACCGCAGCGGTGGCGCCCGCCCAGGTCAGGCTGCGGCGTGAGGATCTGTTGACGCGTTCCGGGGTCGACGAGGAACTCCTCGGCGCTCTCATCAAGGCAGGTGTGATCAGGACCGGCCGGGGCGGATTCTTCGACGAGCACTCCGTGGTGACGGCGCAGTGCGCGAAGGCGCTCGCCGAGTACGGGGTCGAGCCGCGCCATCTACGGGCCTTCCGGTCGGCAGCGGACCGGCAGTCCGATCTGATCGCCCAGATCGCGGGTCCGGTGGTGAAGGCCGGTGCTCGCGACCGTGCCGACGACCTGGCGCGCGAAGTGGCCGCGCTCGCCATCACGCTGCACACGTCGCTGATCAAGTCTGCCGTGCGCGACGTTCTGGATCGCTGAGGATTAGACTCGTCCACGACGGCTTGCGGCGCGGAGGGCAGACACAGATGGGCGAAGTTCGTGTGATCGGCATACGCGTGGAACAGCCTCAGAACCAGCCGGTTCTGCTGCTGCGCGAGTCCAACGGCGACCGGTATCTACCGATCTGGATCGGGCAGATGGAGGCCAACGCGATCGCGCTCGAACAACAGGGCGTCGAGCCCGCGCGGCCGCTCACGCACGATCTCATCCGGGATCTGATTACCGCGCTTGGCCATTCGCTCAAGGAAGTCCGGATCGTCGACCTGCAGGAGGGCACGTTCTACGCCGACCTGGTGTTCGACCGTGACATCAAGGTGTCGGCTCGTCCCTCGGATTCCGTGGCGATCGCGATGCGGGTCGGCGTGCCGATCTACGTCGAGGAAGCCGTGATGGCGGAGGCGGGGTTGCTGATCCCCGACGAGTCCGACGAGGAGACCACCGGCGCCGTCCGCGAGGACGAGGTGGAGAAGTTCAAGGAATTCCTCGACAGCGTGTCGCCCGACGACTTCAAGGCGACCTGAGCTCCGATAGTCACGGATGCGTCTCGCGCCCTCGACACGCGGAGCGCGTTTCATGGATCCCCGTCGTGGACAGCCATACTTTGAGGGCGCCGAGGGGCAGTGAGTGCGGTTCGGGAAGCGTATGCTCGACGTACTCGAGAGCTCGGAGCAAATGTGGTCGAGCGTCGCTGACGCTGCGAGGCACAGGTCCAGTTCGACCGGCGAGAGGATGGGCAGTGGGCGACACGCCACGTCAGGAGCAGTTGGATCTCACATCCAACGGCACGCCGGAGCGGGTGGCAACCACCCCGAGCGCACCCGTACAGGCTGGCTTGTTCCCCGACGACTCCGTCCCCGACGAGCTGGTCGGTTACCGCGGTCCGAGCGCCTGCCAGATCGCCGGCATCACCTACCGGCAACTGGACTACTGGGCAAGGACGTCACTCGTCGTCCCCTCCATCCGCGGGGCCGCGGGCTCGGGCAGCCAACGCCTGTACTCGTTCAAGGACATCCTGGTCCTCAAGATCGTCAAAAGGCTGCTGGACACCGGCATCTCGCTGCACAACATCCGGGTCGCCGTCGACCATCTGCGCCAGCGCGGGGTCAAGGACCTCGCCAACATCACGCTGTTCTCCGACGGCACGACCGTCTACGAGTGCACGTCCGCCGAGGAGGTCGTCGACCTGCTCCAGGGTGGCCAGGGCGTCTTCGGCATCGCGGTGTCGGGCGCCATGCGGGAGCTCACGGGAGCCATCGCCGACTTCCCCGGCGAGCGGGCCGACGGGGGCGAGTCGATCTCCAGCCCGGAGGACGAGCTCGCCTCGCGGCGCAAGCACCGCGACCGCAAGATCGGCTGACCCGAGCCTCGTCGCGCCGTCCGGGTAGACTCGAACTGCATCGCCCCCGCGCGGGAGAGTTTCATGGCCGCCAGCCATGGACGCCGAAGGAGCAACACCTCTCCGTCAACCTCTCAGGCACCAGGACCGCGCAGAGCCACGATGCCTCTGGAAAGTGGCGAGGTCGTACTCGCCCGCCCACGGGGAAAGGCAGTGCCGGCGGACGTCGGGAGCGCCGAATCTCTCAGGCGCCCGGTCCGGGTCGACGACAGAGGGGGAGGGCCGCAAGCGGTTCTGCGCTCTGACGTGTGAGAGGTCCAGCCTTGTCCGGTGCTCATCCCCATCCCAGCAACGAACACCACATGCCCCGGTTCGCCGATCGACACATCGGGCCGGACCCGGACGCGATCGCGACCATGCTCGGCGTCATCGGCGTCGACACGCTTGGTGAGCTCGCCGAAAAGGCACTTCCCGCGGGCATTCTCGACGCCATGACGCAGGACGGCGTGGCTCCCGGCCTCGACCGCCTGCCGCCGCCGGCCTCCGAGGAGCAGTCACTGGCCGAGCTGCGCGCGATGGCCGACGCGAACACCGTCGCGGTGTCGATGATCGGGCAGGGCTACTTCGACACGCTGACGCCTCCGGTGTTGCGCCGCAACGTCCTCGAGAACCCGGCGTGGTACACGGCGTATACGCCATACCAACCGGAGATCAGCCAGGGCAGGCTGGAGGCACTGCTCAACTTCCAGACGATGGTCGAGGATCTGACCGGCCTCGAGGTGGCCAATGCGTCCATGCTCGACGAGGGCACCGCCGCCGCCGAGGCCATGACGCTCATGCACCGGGCGGTGAAGGGGTCGTCGAACACCTTGGTCGTCGACCGCGACGTCTACCGGCAGACCGCGGCGATACTGGCCACCCGCGCCGCGCCGCTGGGCATCGACATCGTGACTGCCGACCTTCGCAACGGTCTGCCCGAGGGCGACTTCTTCGGCGTTCTCGTCCAGGTACCCGGCGCCAGCGGACGCGTCAACGACTGGAGCGGCCTGGTCGGGGAAGCCCACGACCGCGGCGCGCTGGTCGCGGTGGGCGCCGACCTGCTGGCCATGACCTTGATCACGCCGCCCGGCGAATTCGGTGCCGACGTGGCCTTCGGCACGACCCAGCGGTTCGGCGTCCCCATGGGATTCGGTGGACCGCATGCGGGCTATCTCGCGGTGCACGCCAAGCACGCCCGGCAGCTGCCCGGCCGCCTCGTCGGGGTCTCGGTGGACGCCGACGGCTCACCGGCCTACCGGCTCGCGTTGCAGACCCGAGAGCAGCACATCCGGCGCGACAAGGCGACCAGCAACATCTGCACGGCGCAGGTTCTGTTAGCGGTGATGGCGGCCATGTACGCCAGCTATCACGGCGCCGACGGGCTGACCGCGATCGCGCACAAGGTGCACGGGCACGCCGTCGCGATCGCCGCCGGTCTCGAGGCCGCCGGCGTCGAGGTGGTGCACGACGCCTTCTTCGACACGGTCCTGGTCCGCGTGCCCGGGCGCGCAGAGCAGGTTCGTGCCGCCGCCAAGGACCGCGGCATCAACGTCTGGCTCGTCGACGGAGACCACGTCTCGGTGTCCTGCGACGAGGCCACCACCGCCGTCCACGTCGAGGACCTCCTCGCCGCCTTCGGCGCCACCCGCGGTGGCCAGCACTGGCGCGGACCGGACGTCGCCACCCGGACGTCGGCGTTCCTCACCCATCCCGCGTTCACCAGGTACCGCACCGAAACCGAGATGATGCGTTACCTCCGGTCGCTCTCGGACCGGGACATCGCCCTCGATCGCAGCATGATCCCGCTCGGGTCGTGCACGATGAAGCTCAACGCCGCCGCCGAGATGGAACCGATCACCTGGCCCGAGTTCGCCCGCCAGCATCCGTTCGGTCCGGCCTCCGACACCGTCGGACTGCGGAAGCTCATTGCCGACCTCGAGGAGTGGCTGACCGGTCTTACCGGATACGACCGGGTCTCCTTGCAGCCCAATGCCGGCTCGCAGGGCGAGTACGCGGGGTTGCTCGCGATCCAGGCGTATCACCTGAGCCGGGGCGACGCGCAGCGCAACATCTGTCTGATCCCGTCCAGCGCGCACGGCACCAACGCGGCATCGGCGGCGCTGGCCGGGATGCGCGTCGTCGTCGTCGCCTGCCGCGGCAACGGTGACGTCGACCTCGACGACCTGCGCGGTAAGGTCGCCGAACACGCGGACAACGTCGCCGCGCTGATGATCACCTACCCCTCCACGCACGGCGTCTACGAACACGACGTCGAGGAGATCTGCGCGGCCGTGCACGACGTCGGCGGGCAGGTGTACGTCGACGGCGCCAATCTCAACGCTCTCGTCGGACTGGCCAGGCCCGGTCGGTTCGGCGGCGACGTCAGCCACCTCAATCTGCACAAGACGTTCTGCATCCCGCACGGTGGCGGCGGCCCGGGAGTGGGACCGGTCGCGGTGCGCAGCCACCTCGCCCCATACCTTCCCGGCCACCCGCTCGCCGACGAGCTCACCGACACGTACACCGTGTCGGCCGCTCCCTACGGGTCGGCCTCGATCCTGCCGATCACCTGGGCCTACATCAGGATGATGGGGGCTCCGGGTCTGCGTGCAGCCACGCTCACCGCGATCGCGTCGGCCAACTACGTCGCCCGTCGCCTCGACGAGTACTACCCGGTGCTCTACACGGGCGAGAACGGGATGGTCGCCCACGAGTGCATCCTGGATCTGCGCGCGATCACCAAGAGCACCGGCGTGACGGTCGACGATGTGGCGAAACGGCTGGCGGACTACGGTTTCCACGCTCCGACGATGAGCTTTCCCGTCGCGGGAACGCTCATGGTCGAACCCACCGAGAGCGAGAGCCTCACCGAGATCGACGCCTTCTGCGAGGCGATGATCTCCATCCGCGCCGAGATCGACCAGGTCGGCTCCGGCGCGTGGGCGAAGGACGACAACCCGTTGCGTGGCGCGCCACACACCGCCGAGTGTCTTCTGGTCGAGGACTGGGACCATCCCTACAGTCGCGAGCAGGCGGCCTATCCGCTCGGAAAGTCGTTCCGGCCCAAGGTCTGGCCGGCGGTGCGCCGCATCGACAGCGCCTACGGCGACCGCAACCTGGTGTGCTCCTGCCCGCCGGTCGAAGCCTTCGCCTGATCCGACCGCACCGGCACCGGGCCGACTCGGTCCAGTAGGGGCGTCAGCCGGAACTCGACGAGTTCCCGCATGACCAGAGACGTGGCGGTCTTCTCGACCCCGTCGATGTCGAGGATGCGGCCGGCGATGCGGTAGAGGTCGTCGGCGTCGCGCGCCACCACCCGCACCAGCAGGTCCACCGCGCCGCTGAGACCGAGCACCTCGACGACTTCGGGCACCGCGGCGAGTTCACCCGAGATGGGGCCGAGCTTGCGCTGGGTGACGTTGACGAGGATGTAGGCGGTCAACGGATAGCCCACCGCGGCGGGGTCGATCCTGCGCTCGAAGGACTGCAGCGCGCCGTCGCCCTCGAGCTTGGCCAACCGTGCCTGAATGGTGTTGCGGGACAAACCGGTGCGGTCGGCCAAGGCGATGCCCGACGCCCTGGGATCGGCGTTGAGCGCGGTGAGGATGCGGGCGTCGACGCCGTCGACGACGGGTGGCTTGCTACGCATAGTGTTGACTCTCCGTTCCAGCGGGAATGCTCTCGTATGCAATCTGCTCAGGATAGCCGGCTTTGGTTGCGCGATCGGCGCGCGACTGGTCAGTATGGCGTTGAATCTGCACACGGAGGATGCGCATGGACATCGCAATCACACCGATCATCACCGACGACTCGACGGATCCGGCACCACAGTCGCGCGACCTGCTCGTCGAGATCGAGAACCGGGTGCTGTGGCTTGCGACGGCGATGGTCCATCACGCGAACCGCGTGCGCCCGAACGCGTCGGGTCTCAAGGTCGGCGGCCACCAGGCCTCCTGCGCGTCGATGACATCGATCATGACCTCGCTCTGGTTCGAGCACTTGCGCGCCGGTGACCGGGTGTCGGTCAAGCCGCATGCCTCACCCGTCCTGCACGCGATCAACTTTCTCATCGGCGAACTCGACGAGAAGTACCTGACGACCCTGCGGGCCTTCGGCGGTCTCCAGAGCTACCCGAGCCGCGACAAGGATCCCGACCCCGTGGACTATTCCACCGGATCCGTCGGAATCGGTGCGACGGCGCCGATCTGGGCGGCGATGACGCGCCGCTATGTCCACTCCAAGTTCGACGACGCCGACGGGACGATCGGGGCCGACCGGTCCGCCGGCGGTGCCCTCGGTCGGCAGTACTCGTTGGTCGGCGATGCCGAACTCGATGAAGGCGCCGTGTGGGAGGCGATCCTCGACCCCGGGGTGTCGGACTTCGGCGAGATCGTCTGGATCGTGGACATGAACCGCCAGTCACTGGACCGGGTGGTGCCCCACATCGCCGCGGACCGGTTGGAGCGGATGTTCGCGGCGGCGGGTTGGCAGGTGATCACGGCGAAGTTCGGCCAGTTGCTGGAATCGCTGTTCGGCCGGCCCGGCGGGTCGGCGTTGCGCCAGCGCATCATCGAGATGCCCAACGCCGAATATCAGCGGTTGTTGCGGTGCGATGCCGCGGAGCTGCGCCGGCGACTCCCCGGGGACCCCGCGCCCGACCCGTTGTCGACGCTGATCGGCGAACTCGACGACGCGACGCTGCTGGCGGCGGTCCGCAATCTCGGCGGCCACGACCTCGACACCCTTCGCAATGCGTTCGCGCGGATCGACGACACCCGCCCCACCGTCATCCTGGCCTACACCATCAAGGGCTACGGCCTGCCGATCGAGGGTCACCCACAGAATCACTCCGCGCTGCTGTCCGTGCCGCAGTACGACGAGCTCGCCGCCAGGATCGGCGTCGACCCGGGCCGCCCATGGCAGGCGTTCGCCCCGGATTCCGGGGCCGGACGGCTGTGTCGCGCTACCGGTGACCGGCTCAAGCGGTCGACCCCGACGCCCGCCACCGTTGCCGCCGTGCCGACCGACATCGGTCGGACACCGACGGGTACGTCGAACACTCAAGCCGCCCTTGGCCGTACGCTGCTCGACCTGACCCGCGAGGCGCCGGAGATCGCGCGCCGAGTGGTCACGGTCAGCCCCGACGTCTCCTCCTCGACCAACCTGGCGGGCTGGCTGAACAAGGTGGGGGTGTGGTCGCCGAACGAGCGCCGCGACTGGTTCGACGACGACAGCGAGACACTGGTCCACTGGCGCGAGAACCCGGCCGGGCAGCACGTGGAACTCGGCATCGCCGAGACGAACCTGGTCGGCCTGATCGGTGAGCTCGGCGCCGCCTGGAGTCGATGGGGACAACCGCTGTTCCCGATCGGCGTGCTCTACGACCCCTTCGTCGAACGCGCTCTGGAGCCCTGGTCCTACGGCATCTACGCCGGCGGCCAGTCGATCCTGGTGGGAACGCCGTCGGGGGTGACGCTGGCCGCCGAGGGCGGCGCCCATCAGTCGATCAAGACGCCGTCGATCGGTCTCGAGCAACCCGGTTGCGTCAGCTATGAGCCGGCGTTCGCCATCGACGCGGAATGGACCCTGCTGGAATGCATCTCACGACTGGGCCGGCCCGACGGCACGTCGGCCTACTTGCGATTGTCGACGCGGCCGATCGATCAGGGCCTTGCCTCGGTGCCCAACGATCCCGCCGCCAGGGAACGACGCCGCAGGCAGGTCATCGCGGGCGCATACGCACTGCGCCGACCGCGAACCCCTGACGTGACCCTGGTCGCGATGGGCGCCCTGGTGCCCGACGTGCTCGTGGCCGCCGATCGGCTGACCGATCTCGGCATCGAGGCCGACGTTGTCTGCGTCACCAGTGCCGGGTTGTTGTTCGAGGCCATGCAGAGCCGCCGCGGGCTCGCCGAGGGGCCGACGTGGATCCTCGATCAGGTCTTTCCCGCCGAGCGGGCCGCTCCCATGGTGACCGTGCTCGACGGCCATCCCCACGCGCTGACGTTCCTCACCGGCATCAACGACGTGGCCGGCGCCGCGCTGGGCGTGACCCGGTTCGGCCAGGCCGGTGCGCTGGAGGAGGTCTACCGGTATCACGGTATAGACGCCGACGGCATCGTGCGGGCGGCGCTCGACCTGACCTGCTGAGTCGTCACCCGAGGGCGGTGGTCAGCGCCGTCGTCAGTTCCGGTCCCGTCGAACTGTTCAGGTTCTGGTAGTTCCCGGCCGTGGCCTGAGCCACCGCCTCCCAGGTGGCGCGGTCCGGGTCGCCGCCGAAGTCGATGACGTCGACGGCGACGGGGCGGGACTGGTTGAAGTTCTGCCGGATGAAGTCCTGCAGACCGGCGCCGTCGAGTGACTGATCGGTGTGGGGCCCCGCCGTGATCACCAGGACCGAATTCGGCTGTCCTTCGCGGAAGTTCGAGACCGCGTCCGGATAGAGCAACCGAAGCGTGGTGAAGGAGACCGCCCCACCGTTGCTGGCCACCTGACTGCCGAGGTTGGCGGTGAGCACCGACGAGCGTGGTTGACCACCGACGGGTTCGTCCAGTGGTCCCATGGCCACCTCGGAACGCCCGGCCACGCCGTCGAAGGTCCACAGTCCCACCGCCGCGTTCGGCGGGAGCGCCTGAAGCCTGGCGCTGAGCGCCGCCGTGACGTTGGCCAACCTTGACTTCCCGCCCTCGTCGGCACTCATCGACTGGTCGAGGACCACGGTGACGGCAGGGTTCTGCACGGGCGTGCTGACGAGGTTGGCCAGTGTCGCGCGCATCGCGTTGTCACCGGCCGAAAGCGGTGCCGGCAGCGTGCCGAAATCGGTCACACCGCTTTGCGGCATCTTGGCTCCGGCGCTGCGAAAGCCCGCCGACGCAAGACTGTTCAGGGCATCCGGCTTGCGAAGGAATCGAGCGAATTCGCTTGCTGCACTGACCTGTTCTGCGCTCAGCCAGTCGCCGGACAGCAGGACGGTCGGATAGTCCGCGAGGACCGTCGGACCCGGCGGCAGCCAGGACGCGAGCTGATTCGCGGCGTCGGGTCGTGCGGCACCCTGCGCGAATATCTGCTGCTCGGTGGCGACCACGGCGTGCACGTCCGCCGCCGCCGGATCGTTCGGCTTGGTCAGCGCATCGAAGGCGGTCGACGCCTTGCCGTCGGCCAGCTTCGGTTGTCGGGCCATCAAGCCGGCGATCGCATTGGCGCCCGACGTCAGCGGCGCGCCCTGCGGGGCCGATGCGCTGGCCACTGCCTCGGCGGCGAGGTAGCTGGCGTCACCGTCGCCGGTCAGTGGCAACGCCAACCGCAGCGAACCCCAGCCGGGAAGGTTCAACCCGTCCAGTGACGCCGGGTTGCTCTGCAGCGCCGGCAGCGTGGACCAATCCTGTTGCGCCATTGCGTCCCTCAGCTGGGGCCGCACCGCGAGCATCACCGGCGAGGTGACCAGCGACCTGCTGTCGCTGACGGTCTTGTCGCCGGTGGACGCTTCGAGGCGGGCTTCGGAGACCGAGCTCGCGGGAATCCACAAGGCCGGTCGCTCACCGAGGTCGCCGGGCCACTGCCCGGCAAACCCGTTGACCACCTGATCGGGTTCGGCAGCCTTCACCCCTACCTTGACGCACTTGTCGCCGACCGGATCCGCGCTCTGGCCGTACTTGTCGGCCAGCGGTGCGATCTGCGCGGCGATCGTCGGGTCCACGATCACGGCGACGGACACCTCGCCCGCCACGCATCGGGCCGCGCCGGCCTGGGTGCGGTGCGACAGCGCGTCGCCGAAGAAACGCCAGGCGATGACCCCGCCGACCACCGCGACGACGGCCACCAGTGCGACGATGACGCCGACGCTGACGCCACGGCGACCCGCCTTGATCGCCCGGTGGCTACCCGTCCATTCGCCGCCGTCCCAGTCACCGCCATGTTGCCGTCCCGAGGACGACGACCGCTTGGACGGCGAACTCGAGGCGAACTCCTCGGTCACCGCTTCGGGTTGCTCGGGGTGCGCCTCGTGGTGGCCATCCGCCGGCTCGTCGTAATCATCGGCGGCATAACCGGTTTCATCATCATCGACGTCGTAACCATCGGATTCGTAGTCGTCGGCCTCGTACTCGTCGTCTTCGTAAGCGTCGTCTACGTACCCGTCGTCCTCGACGTGTTCCCCGTGGTCGCCGAGGCGCCCTGCGCCTGCATCAGGAGCCCAGGGCGGCTCTGCATCCGAGTGGTCGTCGGGGTCGGGAATGCTGTGCCTGCCCATCCCTAACCCCTGTACTCGTTGCGTTCACTGATCGTGCGGACCGGCCGAGGTGACTCGTCACTCGGGCCCCGACGAAGTCTAGTCACTGATCGGCGTGGCGAGCCTTGAACTCCCGGCGGCGGCGATGCAGGATCGGCTCGGTATAGCCGTTCGGCTGCTCGGTACCCGACAGGATGAGCTCCTGTGCCGCTTGGAAGGCGATGCTGGCCTCCGGATCCGGCGCCATCGCCAGATAGTGGGGGTCGCTGCCGTTCTGGTCGTCGACCACGGCTGCCATCCGCCGCAGACTGGCCTTGACGTCCTGTTCGGTGATGACGCCGTGCCGCAGCCAGTTGGCCAGCAGCTGGCTGGAGATGCGCAGGGTGGCGCGATCCTCCATCAGCGCGACGTCGTGGATGTCGGGCACCTTGGAGCAGCCGACGCCGGCATCGATCCACCGCACCACGTAGCCGAGGATCGACTGGCAGTTGTTGTCCACCTCTTCGCGGATCTCCTCGGAAGCCCACGCGAGTTCCTTCGCGAGCGGGATCGTCAACTGCTCGTCGAGTGTCGTCCTGGCGGTTCCCCTCCGGTCGCCGCGCTCCTGCGCCCCCGGAGCCTTGCCTGCGAGTTCCGCCTGCACCGCGAACACGTCGACCTGGTGGTAGTGCATGGCGTGCAGCGTGGCCGCTGTGGGCGACGGCACCCACGCCGTGGTGGCGCCTGCCTTGGGTTGGCCGATCTTCTGTTCGACCATGTCGGCCATCAGTTCGGTCATGGCCCACATGCCCTTGCCGATCTGCGCCTTTCCGGACAAGCCGGTGGCCAGACCGACGTCGACGTTGGCGTCCTCGTAGGCCTTGATCCACGGCTGGCTCTTCATCCCGCCCTTGCGGATCATCGGACCGGCCTCCATGGAGGTGTGGATCTCGTCGCCGGTGCGGTCCAGGAAACCGGTGTTGATGAACACCACCCGGTCGGCGGCGGCCTTGATGCAGGCCTTGAGGTTCAGCGTGGTGCGTCGTTCCTCGTCCATGATGCCGACCTTGATGGTGGCCTGCGGCAACCCGAGAACGTCCTCGACACGGCTGAACAGTTCGCACGTGAACGCGACTTCGGCGGGCCCGTGCATCTTGGGCTTGACGATGTAGATCGAGCCGGTACGACTGTTGCGCAGCGGCCCGTTGTCGCTGGATCCGTCGGCATCGGCCTTCAATCCGTGCATGGCGATCAGTCCGGCGAACAGGGCATCCTGGATGCCCTCCGGCACCTCGTTGCCGTCCGGATCGGTGATGGCGTCGTTGGTCATCAGGTGCCCGACGGTGCGGACGAACATCAGACTCCGGCCCGGAAGCGTGAGCTCACCGCCGTCCGGCGCGGTGAAGGTGCGGTCCTCGCTCAGCACCCGGGTGAACGTCTCGCCGCCCTTGCTGACCTCTTCGGACAGGTCGCCGCGGTTGAGTCCGAGCCAATTCCGGTAACCGAGCACCTTGTCCTCGGCGTCGACGGCGGCGACGGAGTCCTCGAAGTCCATGATCGTGGTGACCGCCGACTCGAGCACCACGTCCTTGACGCCCGCCTTGTCGGTGGAGCCGACGGGGGAGTCGGGGTCGATGAGGATCTCGACGTGCAGCCCGTGATGGACCAGCAGCACCGCGGTCGGCGCGTCGGCGTCACCGAGGTAGCCGGCGAAGGCGCCGGTGTCCGCGAGACCGACCTCGAGATCGTCGCCGAGGGTGACGAGCAGCTGTCCGTCGTCGATCGTGAAACCCGTCGCGTCGGCGTACGAGCCGGACGCCAGCGGCACCGCCTCGTCGAGGAACGCGCGGGCGTAGGCGATGACCTTGTCGCCACGCGCCTGGTTGTAGCCGTCACCGCCCTTTTCGGCGCCGTCCGTCTCCGGGATCACGTCGGTGCCGTAGAGCGCGTCGTAGAGCGAGCCCCAGCGTGCGTTCGCGGCGTTGATGGCGAAGCGGGCGTTCAGCACGGGGACCACCAGCTGGGGCCCCGCCGTCGTGGTGATCTCGGCGTCGACGCCGGAGGTGGTCACGCTGAAGTCCTCGGGTTCCGGCTCGAGATAACCGATCTCGGTGAGGAACTGCTGGTAGGCCTGCTTGAAGTCCTCGGTGTCGGCGGACTCGATGACACGCTGGCGATGCCACTTGTCGATCTGGGCCTGCAGTTCGTCGCGCCGCAGGAGCAGGTCCTGGTTCCGCGGGCGCCAGGTCGGTGACGACCTTGTCGACACCCGCCCAGAAGCTGTCCGGGTCGAGGCCGGTTCCCGGCAGTGCCTCATTGGTGACGAAGTCGTGCAGCACACGTGCCACGCGCAGGTGTCCCACGGTCACGCGATCTGTCATGAGGTTCCTCTCTGAAGCGTCGATCCAGCTTACCCGTGGGTAATGGCGGGTGAACGGACTGCCGCGAGCAGGCGCCGGCACTGCTGCAGAAGCGCCGTCCGCAAGGGTGCCGCACGGTCGGCGATGTCACGTTGATGGCGCACGTAGCGGGTGCGACCCGCGGCGTCCTCGATGGCGATGGGCTCGATGCCGTAGGCGGTGAGGTCGTACGGGCTTGCCCGCATGTCGAGCACCCGCGCGTCGGCGGCGAGATCAGGCAGTGCATCAGCAACTCCGAGGACACCAGCGCACCAAGTTTGTAGCACCACTTGTAGAGGTCCATGTTGGCGTGCACGCATCCCGGTTGTTCGTCGGCGACCTGCGTGCCCCGACTCAACGTACCGGCGTTGCGCGGCACGGCGGGCGTGGTGAAGAAGCGGTACGCGTCGAAGTGGCTGCACCGCAGCGGCGTCGACTCGACGACCGCATCGGTGCCCGCGGCGCCGAGCCGCAGCGGTACCTGACCGTGTCGAACGTCGCTGGTGCGGTAGACCATCGCCCATTCGTGCAGACCGAAGCAGTTCAGCCGGGCCGGTCGACCGGCCGTGGCGTCCATCAGCCGCGCGACGAATTCGACGCGTCGGCACGCGGCTCTCCAGATGCGCCCGCGTGACGGTCACGGCGCGACCGCTGCGGGCGTAGCCGGCACGCTCGGGCGAACCGGTCCGCCGACGGCCCGTCGAGCGCGACGCCGTATCCGGGGTGCCAACGCCGCAACTGGCGGGGCCGCAGGCTGTAGTAGCTGAACAGGAAGTCCCAGACCGGGTGAGCCTCGCCACGTCGCGCCCGCTCCTGGTGCGGGCCGACGAACTCGTCGACCCGCTCGACGTGCCGTCGTTCCCGTCGGTTCCACTCGTCCTCGGCGAGCACGACGTGGTTCCGAAGCTCTGTCGCCGCCGCGTCCTCCATCCGCATCTCAGACACGGTGAGTGCCGTCGCGGACGGTGCCCACCAGGTCTTCGACGAGGTCCTCCAGTGCGACCATCGCCGTCACCCGGTCGTCGACGGTGACCAGCGCGAGATGGCTGTTGTCGCGACGCAGCCGCGACAGGGCATCGGGCAGTGACAGGGTCGCGAGCACCGGGGCAGCGGTCGCACCAGCGATGCGTCGACGACCGCGTCGGGATCGTCGACGAGCGGCAGCACGTCCTTGATGTGGACGTAGCCGGTGAATCGGCCGGCGTGGTCTACGACGGGGAAACGGGAGTAGCCGGTCTCGGCCAGCGCTTGCTGGATGGCCATGACGGTCGGGCCCGAGCCGTCCGCGGCGGCGGGGACGGCGCGGATCTCGTCGCACCGGCAGAGCGACGTCGGCGACGACCCGGTTCCGGATCTCGAGCGCCCGCGACAGACGGTTGTGCTCCTCGGGGTCGAGCAGACCTTCGGAGCAGGGATTCGGCGATCATCTCCGACAGTTCGATCATCGACACGGTGTTCTCGAGCTCGTTCTTGGCCTCCACGCCGAACGCGCGCAGCGTCAACTTGGCGCACCAGTCGTAGAAGGCGATGAACGGTTTCGCGATCCGGATCCAGACGAGGTACGGCGGGACCAGCAACATCGCCGCGGACTCGGGGCCGGCGATCGCGATGTTCTTGGGCACCATCTCGCCGAGGAGCACGTGCAACACCACCACGATGGTGATCGCGACGACGAACGACACGGTGTGCAGTACTGCGTCGGACACGCCGAGCAGGTCGAACGGCGCCTCCAGCAGATGAGCCACCGCTGGCTCACCAACCCGACCGAGGAGGATCGAGCACACCGTGATGCCGAGCTGCGCGCCCGCGAGCATCAGCGAAAGGTTCTGGCCGGCCTGGATCACCGTGACCGCACTTCGCTTGCCCTGCTCGGCCAGTGCCTCCAGCCGGTCGCGTCTGGCCGAGATCAGCGCGAACTCCGCGGCGACGAAGAAGGCGTTGGCGGCCAGCAGCAGCACGGTGAGCAGAACACCGAACAGGTCACTCATCCGCGGACTCCTCTTGGGGGCCGAGCCTGACCAATGTGATCAGGTCGATGCGGCGGCCGTCCATCCGCTCCACGGTGGCCAGCCAGTGCACCGGCCGGTCGAGGGCCGTGTCGGGGTCGAATTCGCTCAAGGTCACCGACTCGCCCTCGACGGGAATGTGCCCGAGCTCTTGGAGCACCAGCCCGCCGATCGTCTCGTACTCGCCCTCGGGCGCCCGAAACGGTGTCTCGGTGTCGACCTCGTCGATGCGCAGCAGGCCCGACACCTGCCAGCCGTTGCGCATCTCGACGACGTCGGGGGTGGCGTCGTCGTGCTCGTCGCGGACGTCGCCGACGATCTCCTCGATCAGGTCCTCGACGGTGACCATGCCCGCGGTCCCGCCGTATTCGTCGACGACGAGCGCGGTCTGCAGCCCATTCGCCCGGATCTGCGCCATCACCGCATCTCCGTCGAGGGTGGACGGCACCGTGGACACCAGCTGCACCAGGGTGGCCAGCTTGGTGTGCGGGCGGTCGGCCCGCGGTACCTCGAAGACCTGTTTGACGTGGACGATGCCGACGGTCTCGTCGAGGTCGCCCTCGACGATCGGGAACCGGGAGTAGCCGGTCTCCATGGCCTTGTCGACCAGGTCGGCGACGGTGTCGTCGGACTTCAGCGCCTCGATCTTCGAGCGGGGCGTCATCAGTTCCTCGGCGGTGCGGGTGCCGAATCGCAGCGAGCGGTCCACCAGCGTGGCCGTCGCGAGGTCGAGCGAACCCGCGCGGGCCGAGTTGCGCACCAGTGAGACCAGCTCCTGCGGTGAGCGCGCCGAGCGCAACTCCTCGGCGGGCTCGATGCCGAGCCGGCGCAGGATCCAGTTGGCGGTTCCGTTGGTCATCTTGATCAGCGGGGTGGTGACCATCGAGAACACCAACTGCGGCCCGGCGACGACGCGCGCCGTGGGCAGTGGCTTCGCGACGGCAAGGTACTGAGCCACCAGCTCGCCGAACACCATCGACACCGAGGTGGCGATCAGCAGTGCCGCCGCCAGGGCCAGCCCGTCGGCGAACTCGGTGCTCACCGCCAGTGCGCCGAACAGGGGTGCGAACAGATGCGCGAGCAGTGGCTCGGCCAGGTAGCCGGTGATCAGGGTGGTGATCGAGATGCCGACCTGGGCGCCCGAGAGCTGGAACGACAACGTCCGGTGGGCCCGCTGGACCAGCTTGTCCCGGCGTCCACCGGTGCGCGCGTTGGCGTCGACGGTACTGCGCTCCAGCGCGGTCAGCGAGAACTCTGCCGCGACGAAGAGGGCGGTCCCTGCGGTCAGCACGACGAAGCCGAGCAGGGCGAGCAGGATCAGGGTCAGGCTCATCGGGGGCTCACACGGTGGGCGCCGGGCGAGTGGCCCGGCTTCCTACTGGAGGGTTCGGCGTCGGGTGGCTCCGAGGAGGCCCGCTGTGGTGCCGGGGCCTCGGCGGGTGCCTGCGGCACGTGTTCCCTTTCGATCGGCGATCAGATGGGCCAATGGTAGCCGAGTCGGGTCGACCGGCCGGGCAGCCGCGGCCCCGTCACCAGCCCGACGGCAGGGGGTGTCCCTCGGCGAACCCCGCGGCCGACTGCACCCCGAGAACCACCTTGTCGTGCAACTCGGGCAGCGTCGTGGCACCGACGTAGGTGCAGGTGCTGCGCACGCCGGAGGTGATGTGGTCGAGGAGGTCCTCGACCCCGCCGCGGGCCGGGTCGAGGACCATCCGCGACGTCGAGATGCCCTCCTCGAACAAGGCCTTGCGCGCACGGTCGAAGGGGCTGTCGCCGGCCGTCCGCGCCGCCACGGCGCGCTTCGAGGCCATTCCGTAGCTCTCCTTGTAGAGCCGGTCCTCGCGGTCGGACAGCAGGTCGCCGGGTGACTCGTACGTGCCGGCGAACCACGAGCCGATCATGACGTTGGACGCGCCGGCAGCCAATGCCAGCGCGACGTCGCGCGGATGCCGCACGCCGCCGTCGGCCCACACGTGACCGCCCATTTGCCTTGCCGCAGCAGAGCATTCGACGACCGCGGAGAACTGCGGCCGTCCGACTCCGGTCATCATCCTCGTCGTGCACATCGCCCCGGGCCCGACGCCGACCTTGACGATCGAGGCGCCAGCGCTGATCAGGTCGCGGGCACCCTCGGCGGACACCACGTTGCCCGCTGCCAGGGGTAGCCCCAGATCGAGCGAGGACACGGCCTTGATGGCGTCGAGCATCTTGAGCTGGTGGCCGTGTGCGGTGTCGACGACCAGCAGGTCGGCACCGGCGTCGGCGAGCGCACGGGCCTTCGCGGCGACGTCGCCGTTGATCCCCACGGCGGCCGCGATCCGGAGCCGGCCCCCCTCGTCGACCGCGGGTGTGTAGATCCCGGCCCGAATGGCGCCCGTGCGCGTCAGCACCCCCGCCAACCGTCCATCCGGCCCCGTCATCACCGCCACCCCGACCGGATCGTGCTCGAGCCGTTCGAACACCCCGCGCGGTTCGGTGCCGACCGGAGCCGTCACGAAGCCCGCCGCCGCGACGTCGCGAACCCGGGCGAAGCGGTCCACCCCCTGGCAGGCGGCCTCGGTGACCAAGCCGACCGGCCTGCCTTCGTGATCGACCACGACGGCGACACCGTGCGCGCGCTTGTGGATCAGCGCGGCGGCATCGGAGACCGAATCGTCGGGTGACAGCGTGACGGGGGTGTCGACCACCAGGTCCCGACTCTTGACGAACTGGACCATGTCACGCACGGCCGACGCCGGGAGGTCCTGCGGCAGCACGACGATGCCGCCGCGCCGTGCCACGGTCTCCGCCATGCGGCGGCCCGCGACCGCGGTCATGTTGGCCACCACCACCGGGATCGTCGTGCCGGAGCCGTCGACGGTGGACAGGTCGACGTCGAATCGCGAGGCGACGTCCGAGCGTCCAGGCACCACGAAGACGTCGTCGTAGGTCAGGTCATAGGGCGGATGGTGCCCAGCCAGGAACTTCATCGGAACTTCACGCAGGCGACTCGCTGCGGTCACCGCTCCACTGGGTGTGGAACTTCTTGCTCGGGTCCTCGTCGATGCGACCGTAGGTGTGCGCGCCGAAGAAGTCGCGCAGCCCCTGGGTCAGCGCGGCGGGCAGCCGCTCGGTGCGCAGCGCGTCGTAGTAGGACAGCGCCGAGGCGAACCCGGGGATCGGGATGCCCAACTCGGTGGCGGTGACCACGACCCGGCGCCAGCTGTCGATGCCGGCCTCGACGGCATCCCGGAAGTACGGCGCGGCGATCAGGGTGGCCAGCTCGCCGTTCTCGTCGTAGGCCTCCTTGATGCGGTTGAGGAACTTGGCCCGGATGATGCAGCCGCCACGCCAGATGGTGGCCATGTCGCCGAGGGTGATGTTCCAGTCATACTCGGCGCTGCCCGCCTGAATCTGGTTGAAGCCCTGGGCGTAGGCGATGATCTTCGACGCGTAGAGCGCCTTGCTGACGTCGTCGGTGAACTTCTCGGCATCCGACGGCGTCGCGCCGAGTGTGCCGGACGCCAGCCCCGTGGTGGCCTTGCGCTGGGCGACCGACCCGGACAGGGCGCGGGCGAACACCGCCTCGGCGATGCCGGTCACCGGCACCCCGAGGTCCAGGGCGGACTTGACCGTCCAGCGGCCGGTGCCCTTCTGCTCGGCCTCGTCGAGGATCACGTCGACCAGCGGCTTGCCGGTCCTGGCGTCGACCTGCTTGAGCACCTCGGCGGTGATCTCGATCAGATAGCTGTCCAGGTCGCCCTTGTTCCACTCGGCGAACACGTCGGCGATCTCGGGGGCGGTCTTGCCGAGTCCGTCGCGCAGCAGCTGGTAGGCCTCACCGATCAGCTGCATGTCGGAGTACTCGATGCCGTTGTGCACCATCTTGACGAAGTGCCCCGCGCCGTCGGGCCCGATGTGGGTGCAGCACGGCACGCCGTCGACGTGGGCGGAGATCTCCTCCAGCAGCGGGCCGAGCGACGTGTAGGACTCGGCGGGACCCCCGGGCATGATCGACGGGCCGTTGAGCGCGCCTTCCTCACCGCCGGAGATGCCGGCGCCGACGTAATGCAGACCGCGCTCGCGGATGGCCTTCTCGCGGCGAATGGTGTCGGTGTAGAGGGAGTTGCCGCCGTCGATGATGATGTCGCCCTCCTCCATCGCGTCGGCGAGCTCGTTGATCACGGCGTCGGTGGGATCGCCGGCCTTCACCATGATCAGCACGCGACGCGGCTTCTCCAGCGTGGCGAGGAACTCCGGAATGGTGTTGCCGCGCACGAAGTTGCCCTCGGAACCGTGCGCCTCGAGCAGCGCGTCGATCTTGGCGGTCGTGCGGTTGTGCAACGCCACGGTATAGCCGTGGTGGGCGAAGTTGCGGGCGATGTTCGAACCCATCACGGCCAGGCCGGTGACACCGATCTGAGCGGTTGCGTTGGTTCCGGATGCTTCCGAGGAGCTCACGGGCAGCCTTTCATTGTTTGGTTGTGGCACAACACTTCTCAAGGTAAAAATCTACGCCGTGATCAGCCGCTGCAGCTCGGTGAGCCACGGCACCGCCAGCGCAACCGTCGGGACGACGAGGACGGCTGCGGCGGTGACGTACGCCGTCGCCGCGACGGGCACGCTGTTGGGCTTGCCGCAAAGGCGCCGCACCCGAGTGACGGTGTGGGGTCCTCCTGCGGCGAGCGCGCCGGAGGGCGCCCGGCAGGACGCGCAGGCGACCAGGGCCCGCGCCAGGGGAGTGGGCCCCGCAGTGCGCACCGCCGCGTCGTCGGCGAGCAACTCGATCAGCAGACGCACCGCATCGAGGGCATTGGCACTTCGCACGAAGCGCGGAAAGGCTGCGTGGACGGCGGTGAACATCTCGAGTACCAGGTCGTGCCTGGCGCGCAGGTGCGCGTGTTCGTGGCTCAGGATGGCGGCCATCTCGGTGTCGGAGAGCGCGGTGAGCGTGCCCTGGCTGACGACGACGCGGCTGCGCACGCCGGGCAGACAGTACGCAATCGGCTCGGCGACGTCGAGGATGCGCAGGCCGCTGGACCTCCGCAACGACGGATCGTGCGAACGGCCGAGCAGGTCGACCAGCATGCGGTGGTGCGCACGCCGTCTGCGGGTGGCGATCGCGACCTGCACCACGGCCACCACCAGGCGCACGCCGATCAGCAGCGTCAGGGCGAACACGACGACGTAGAGCAGCCACACCGGCAGGCCCAGTGCCCGGATCTCACTGGTAATCGTCGCGGTGGGCCGACCGTCCGGGCCCGGCACGAAAAGCCTGCTGGCGATCGCGATGCCCGCGCTGAACGCGGACAGGACGGCGGCCAGGGCAATGGACTGCCAGAGCACCACCGCGGCACGGGGCGCACGCAACGGCCAGGACGCCCGCGCCAGCACGGCGGGCACCGGCCCGACGAGGAGGAGCGCGACTAAGGAGAAGGCCAGCGCGGACACACTCCAAGTGTCCCTCAGGCGGTGCCCTGATTGCCAGCGGGCGAGCGGGACCCGTTCTTGGCTTCGAGGTCGGCCAGCGCGCGACGCAGCGCATCCGCCTCGTCCGCACCCACCCGCTCGACGAAGTGCACGAGCGCGGACTCCCGGCTTCCGGAGTCCGACGCCTGATCGAGGGCGTCCACCATCAACCCGGCGACGAGTTCGTCCCTGCCGTGGGACGCGGCGTAGCGGTGCGCCCGGTCATCGCGGTGCTGCACGACGAGGTTCTTCTTCGCCAGTCGCTGCAGCACGGTCATGATCGTGGTGTACGCGAGATCGCGCCGGGCCGCCAGCGCTTCGTGCACCTGGCGCACCGTCTGGGGCTCGCGCGAGGACCACAGGTGGTCCATCACTTCGCGTTCGAGTTCCCCGAGTCGCGTCTGCTTGGTCATGTTTCGTTCACTCTCCTGAGCAATGGAATCAGGGTACTACGGGCGTACTACCGCGCGTCGTATCCGAGGCGCACGTCGGATCCGGTGCTGCACCAACGCGCCGACCGATCGCGGAGCCGAGGCCTTTGGGCCAGTCCAGACCCCTTTCCAGCTTCGGTGTGAGTCGAGTCACTGACGCTTCTCGGCCTCCGCGGCACCCTCCTATAGTAAGGCTAACCTAACTAAGGAGGAGTCATGACGGTCGCCGTCGACGACCCGTTGATCGCCCAGATGTCGATCGGCCGGACGCTGCCCTTGCACGAATCGAGCCGGCGGCTGCGCGCGCTCCATCCGGACCGCCCGAGGGTGCACGGCGTTGCGGTGATGGCCGACGTGTCCCGCCGCCGGTGGTGGCCGCTGACCGACGCACTGACCGGCGATCGCCTTCATGTCATGTTCGACACCGCGGCGGCCGAGACGGAGAACCGTGCCGCAGTCGCGCACCAGCTCGCGGCCACCCTGGCCCACGTCGTCATCGGCCGGGTGATGCCCCTGTTGTTGCTCGAGGGCCGGGCATGGGACACCGGGCTCGAGAACCTCTGGGTGCACGTCGACTCCGACGGCGCCATCGACTGGGTCGGTGTGGTCGACCCCACCATCCGGGCACTTCCCGACGACGAGCACTTCGGCGACCAGGCCGGCCAACGGCGTCGACAGCCGGGTCTGGACCGGATCGTCGCCCTACCGAGCGAAGCCGCGCTCGCGACGTGGGTCGCGCACCGGAGCCACCGGAGCCTGCAACCGTTGTTCTCAAAGCTCGAGGACGTCGGCTCGGGCTTCGGCGTTGGCACGGTCACGGCATCCGCCATGTGGCACATCGTGGGCACGACGGTCGTCAGCACCGCTACTCGAGTTCCGCTCCTCGCCGGCGCGAGCGAGCTGACCGGCATGCGCCGGGGGCAGGCAGTCCTGGACGCCCTGATGAGCTTCGGGGCACCGGTCCGAGGCGCACGCCAGGGCGTCTCGGGTAAGGCTTGCTTAATTAGGGCAGCCTTGCCTATTGTTACCGCCAGGGCGGCAACGCGACTCGACACCACGGTCGACGTCACAGACCACCGGACCGCCGCGGAGTCCTGAGGGCTGCAGAGACCCCCGGTCCACTCGAGGGCAGGCCCCGCACGCCGATCGAGGCGTGCGGGGCCTGCCCGCATTGTGGCCGTGGAGCCCGGGCGTGTAGACACATCGGTGTGACGACTTGGATGCCGACCGGGGTAGGCGGCGGATTCGACGACGAGATCGGCCTCACCTATCTGGAGGTGACTCCAGACGGGGCCAAGGCGCAGCTCACCATCACCGACCGGCTGCTGCAACCGCACGGCATCGTGCACGGTGGGGTCTACTGCGCGATCGTGGAGAGCGTCGCCAGTGTCTCCGCAGCCACGTGGCTGCAGGCCAAGGGGGCCGGAAGCAACGTCGTCGGCGTGAACAACAACACCGACTTCCTGCGCGCGATCACCGCGGGCATGGTCACCGCGGTGTCCACCCCGATCCATCGCGGTCGCCGTCAACAGATCTGGCTCATCGAGATCAACGACACCAACGACAAGATGGTCGCCCGCGGCCAGGTGCGCCTGCAGAACCTACCCAACGAGGCCTAGCCCGCCCCGAGCCGCTCGCGCACGTCCGCGTGCGCTGCTGACTGCCGCTGCCCGTGGCAGGATCGCGACCTATGCGACTGTCCCCGCACGAGCAGGACCGCCTGCTCATCTCCTATGCCGCCGAGCTGGCCCGCCGCCGGCAGGCGCGCGGCCTGCGGCTGAACCATCCCGAGGCGGTGGCCATGATCACCGACCACCTGCTCGAAGGCGCCCGCGACGGCCGTTCCGTCGCCGAGTTGATGACCAGCGGGCGCGAGGTGCTCAGCCGCGGCGACGTCATGGAGGGCGTCCCCGAGATGCTCCACGACGTACAGGTCGAGGCCACCTTCCCCGACGGCACGAAGCTCGTCACCGTGCATTACCCGATCCCGTGAGGCAGCCATGATCCCGGGAGAGATCGTGTTCGGAGAGGGTGACATCGCGATCAACGAAGATGCCGACCGGATCTCGGTGGACGTCGTAAACACCGGCGACCGGCCGGTGCAGGTCGGCAGCCACGTCCACCTGCCGCAGGCGAACGCGGCCCTGGAGTTCGACCGCGACGCCGCCCACGGGCGCCGGCTCGACATCCCCGCGGGCACCGCAGTGCGTTTCGAACCCGGTATCGCCCAACGTGTGTCGCTCGTACCGCTGGGTGGCGACCGGGAGGTTCACGGCCTGTCACTGAACCCGCCCGGAAAGTTGGATGCTCGATGACCGACCTTTCCAGAGCGCGTTATGCCGCGCTCTTCGGGCCAACCACCGGCGATCGGATCCGGCTCGCCGACACCGACTTGTTCATCGAGATCACCGAGGACCGCAGTGGAGGTCCGGGCCGTGCGGGTGACGAAGCGGTCTTCGGTGGCGGCAAGGTCCTCCGCGAATCGATGGGCCAGTCCCGCGCGACGCGGGCCGACGGAGCACCCGACACCGTGATCACCGGCGTGGTGATCATCGACCACTGGGGAATCGTCAAGGCCGACGTGGGCATTCGCGACGGGCGGATCACCGCCATCGGGAAGGCCGGCAACCCGGACATCATGTCGGGCGTTCACCCCGACCTGGTGGTCGGGCCCTCCACCGAGGTGATCGCGGGCAACGGCCGCATCCTCACCGCGGGCGCGATCGACTGCCACGTCCATCTGATCTGCCCGCAGATCATGGAGGAGGCTCTCGGCGGCGGCATCACCACCATCGTCGCCGGCGGCACCGGTCCCGCCGAGGGCAGCAAGGCCACCACCGTCACGCCGGGCGCCTGGCACCTGGCACGCATGCTGGAGGCGCTCGACCACTGGCCACTCAACGTGGTGCTGCTCGGCAAGGGAAACACGGTCAACCCGGCCGCGATGTGGGAGCAATTACGCGCCGGCGCAGCAGGTTTCAAGCTCCACGAGGATTGGGGCACCACGCCGGCCGCCATCGACGCGTGCCTGACCGTCGCCGACGCCGCAGGCGTTCAGGTCAACCTGCACTCGGACACGTTGAACGAAGCCGGTTTCGTCGAGGACACGCTCGCCGCGATCAACGGTCGCACCATCCACGCTTACCACACCGAGGGCGCCGGTGGCGGGCATGCGCCGGACATCATCACGGTGGTGTCGCATCCGAACGTGCTGCCCAGTTCCACCAACCCGACGCGTCCGCACACCGTGAACACCCTCGACGAGCACCTCGACATGCTGATGGTGTGCCACCACCTCAATCCCAGCGTCCCGGAGGATCTGGCTTTCGCGGAGAGCAGGATTCGGCCGTCGACGATCGCCGCCGAGGATCTCCTGCACGACATCGGCGCGATCTCGATGATCGGTAGTGACGCGCAGGCCATGGGCCGCATCGGCGAAGTGGTGCTGCGCACCTGGCAGACCGCGCACGTGATGAAGAAGCGGCGTGGCGCCCTCGATGGAGATGTGGCCGGTCCCGGCGGAAACGACAACACCAGGGTCCGGCGCTACGTCGCGAAGTACACCATCTGTCCGGCGATCGCGCACGGCATCGACCACGAGGTCGGTTCCGTCGCGGTGGGCAAGCTCGCCGATCTGGTGCTGTGGGAGCCGGCGTTCTTCGGTGTGCGTCCGCATGCCGTGATCAAGGGCGGCATGATCGCCTGGGCCGCGATGGGTGATGCGAACGCGTCGATTCCGACGCCGCAGCCGGTGCTGCCGAGACCGATGTTCGGCGCCGCGCCGGCGGCCGCGGCGGCCACCTCGGTGCACTTCGTGGCGCCCCAGGCCATCGAGGACGGACTCGCCGAGCGGTTGGCGGTCAACCGTCGGCTCCTCGCCGTCGGCGACGTGCGAAGGGTGGGCAAGGCGGACATGCCGCTCAACGACGCGCTGCCCCGCATCGACGTCGACCCGGACACGTTCACCGTCACCATCGACGGCGACGTATGGGCGGAGCAGCCGGCGACCGAACTGCCCATGGCGCAGCGCTACTTCCTGTTCTGATGTCCAATCTCGCAATGTTGTTGACGCTCGCCGACTCCCGGCTGCCCACCGGGGGGCACGTCCATTCCGGCGGCGTGGAGGAGGCGGTGACCAGCGGCCTGGTGACCGACCTCCCGACACTGCGGGCGTTCCTGTGCCGGCGCATCCGCACCAGTGGTCTGGTGACCGCATCGGTGGCCGCCGCCGTCCACGCGGAGTCCCTGACCGCCGTCGACGGCGATCGTGAAATGGACGCCAGGACGCCGTCTCCGGCGGCGCGCAACGCGTCGCGGACACAGGGCAGGGGAGTGCTCAGGTTGGCGCGGAAGGTCTGGCCCGATGGCGGGTGGGATGCCCTCGGCACCAGGCCGCACCTGGCCGTGGCCGCCGGTGCGGTCGGTTCGATCGGTGGTCTGTCACCCGAGCAGACCGCCGTCTCCGTGGTGTACACGACGATGACGGGTTCGGCCACCGCCGCTCAGCGTCTGCTGGCGCTGGATCCCGGCGACGTCGCCGCGCTGACCTTCGGGCTGTCGTCACTGTGCGACCAGACCGCGGCCCAGGCGGCCAAGGAACTCGCCGACCTGTCGGACCCGCTCCTCGACGTGCTGGCGCAGCGGCACGTCGAGCGCGACCGCCCGCTCTTCGCCTCCTGATGCACGTCTCGCGAAAGGTGAACCATGCCGCCCCATCTGCTCGACGGTGAGCCCCACCCGCACACCGAACGTCCCCGACGCGTCCGCCGCCCGGGTGAGCCGCTGCGCATCGGCATCGGCGGACCCGTGGGTTCCGGCAAGACCGCGCTGGTGGCCGCCCTCTGCCGCCAGCTGCGCGACGAATCGTCGGTCGCGGTGCTGACCAACGACATCTACACCACCGAGGACGCCGACTTCCTGCGCCGCAACGCCGTCCTTCCCGACGAGCGCATCGCCGCGGTGCAGACCGGCGGCTGCCCGCACACGGCCATCCGCGACGACATCACCGCCAACCTCGACGCCATCGACGACCTCATCGCGGGCAACCCGGGGCTGGACCTGATCCTCGTCGAATCGGGTGGGGACAACCTCACCGCGACGTTTTCCTCCGGCCTGGTCGACACGCAGATCTTCGTGGTCGACGTGGCGGGTGGCGACAAGGTGCCCCGCAAGGGTGGCCCCGGCGTCACGTATTCAGATCTGCTGGTGGTCAACAAGACCGACCTGGCGCCGATGGTCGGCGCCGACCTCGACGTCATGCGCCGCGACGCGGGGAAGGTCCGCGGCGATCGACCGTTCGTGCTGATCTCCCTGACGGAGGACCCGACCGCCGCACAGGTGCTCGACTGGGTGCGCCGCCAACTTCGCGTGCCGGTCTGAGAAGGCCACTGCGATGCTTTCCGACGTCGTGATCATCGCGTCACCCGGCAGGTCACCACGCATCGAATGCGCGGGCGGGGTGGCGGCGCGACGCACGGACGCGGACACGGTGCATCTCGTCTCGGCGGCGGCGACGCCGCTCGGCGGGGACACCATCAGGGTGCGGGTGCTGGTCGAGCCCGGCGCCGTGCTGCGGCTGCGCAGTGCGGCCGCCACGATGGCGATGCCGGGAACGGTCACCATGGAGTCGCGGGCCAGTTGGGACCTCGAGGTCGCCGGGCTGCTGGATCTCGATCTGCAGCCCACCATCGTGGCGGGTGCGGCGCGGCACCTCACGTCGACGACGCTGTCGGTCACCGGCGGGGGGATTGTGCGGTTGCGCGAGCGGGTTCAGGTCGGCAGGGCAGGCGAGCACCAGGGCTTCTGGTCGGGTGCGATGCACGCCGATGTCGACGGTGCGCCGCTACTGCGCCACCGGGTCGAACTCGGCGCGGGCTCGCTCGCCGACGACGAGCTCGGCAGACCGATGGCCTGCGTCAGCGAATTGAGCTATCCCACAACGCAAACCGATGCCCCGGGTACCGTCCTCGAACTCGCCGCGGGTGGCTGCCTGGCAACCTGGCAGGGCAGCCGACTGTGAGGCCGACCCAAGCGCTCACCCCAGCCGCTAGCTCGCCGCCCTCTCGGTTTCCTTCACCGATGCGGCGATGTCCTCGAGTTGCTCGATTCTGGTGCGCGCGTACGCCTGCTGCTCGGTGATCGTGAGCTGCCCGCGGCTACGGCTCAAGAAGGTGACCGCCCACGACAGCAGCGTCGCCACCTTGGTCTTGAAGCCGACCAGATAGATCAGGTGCAGCCCCAGCCAGGCAAGCCATGCGATGAACCCGCCGAACTCCAGCTTGCCGACCTGCGCGACCGCGTTGTACTTCGACACCGTGGCCATCGAACCCTTGTCGAAGTAACTGAACGGCTCCCTGGCGTTCGGGTCGGCCCCCTTCACCTCGGCCTTGATCAGGTTGGCCACGTACTTGGCGCCCTGGATCGCGCCCTGCGCCATGCCCGGCACGCCCTCGACGAAGGCCATGTCGCCGATCACGAATACGTTGGGGTGCCCGGGGATCGACAGGTCGGGCAGCACCTTGACGCGGCCTGCCCGGTCGACCTCGGTCTCGGACTGCTCGGCGAGGTCCCTGCCGAGCGGGCTGGCCGCCACCCCGGCCGACCACACCTTGCAGGCCGACTCGATGCGCCGGATGGTGCCGTCGGAATCCTTGACCGTGATGCCGTTGCGATCGACGTCGGTCACCATGGCGTTGAGCTGGATCTCGACGCCCATCTTCTCCAGCCGGGCCTGCGCCTTGAGGCCAAGCTTCTTGCCCATCGGCGGCAGGACTGCCGGCGCGGCGTCGAGGAGGATGACGTGTGCCTCGGTGGGGTCGATGTGCCGGAAACTGCCCCGGAGTGTCTGGTCGGCCAGTTCCTGGATCTGGCCGGCCATCTCGACGCCCGTGGGACCGGCACCGACGACGACGAACGTCAGCAGCTTCTGGCGGCGCACCGGGTCGCTCGAACGCTCGGCCTGCTCGAAGGCGCCGAGGATGCGGCCACGAAGTTCCAGCGCGTCGTCGATCGACTTCATCCCGGGCGCGAACTCGGCGAAGTGGTCGTTGCCGAAGTACGACTGTCCGGCGCCCGCGGCGATGATCAGGCTGTCGTAGGGCGTCTTGTAGTCGTGCCCGAGCAGCTCGGAGGTGACGGTCTTCGTCGCCAGGTCGATATGGGTGACGTCACCGAGCAGCACCTGGGCGTTCTCCTGTTTGCGCAGGATGAGCCGGGTGGGTGGGGCGATCTCGCCTTCGGAGATGATGCCCGTCGCCACCTGGTACAGCAGGGGCTGAAACAGGTGATGGGTGGTACGAGCGATCAGCTTGATGTCGACGTCGGCCTTCTTGAGCTTCTGGGCGGCATTCAGCCCGCCGAAGCCAGAACCGATGATGACGACCTTATGCCGATCCGTTGCCGTGGCTCCGGGGTGGCTCATTGCTGCTCCTCGCGTGCGAAAACCTACTCAGTACAACCCCTAGGTTAGTCGGCACGCTTCCCGACAGCGCGGTGACATGACCCACCGCACCGTCGTCAACCGGCGAGCAGCGGCTTCAGCTTCTCGGCCACTTCGGTGGCGGGCCCCGGGTGGTAGCCGTTCAGGCTCGTGACCGGGCTGATGATCACGCCGTCCACGCCGGCGTCGAGCACCTTGGCCTTGATCTGTTCGACGACTTGATCCGGGCTGCCGAAGACGGCCTGCTGCCTGAAGTCCTCGGGAACCACGTCCTCGGTCACGTTCTCGTCGATGATTGCGATCACCAGCATGCTGGTCTCGAGGGTCGCGGGGTCGCGGTCGATCTTCTCGCAAGCCTCCTTCACCACGGCCAGCTTGCGCGGCAGCTCGTCGAAGCCCGCGATGATGTTCAGGTGGTCGAAGTGGCGCGCCGCGAGAGGGATGGTCTTCTTCTCGCCGCTGCCGCCGATCATCAGCGGGACGTGCCCGCGGAACCGCGGCTCGGCCATCGCCTCCTGCGTGCGGTAGTACTCACCGGAGAACGTCGGCCGCTCGCCCGCGAGCATCGGCAGAATGATCTGCAGGGCCTCGCCGAGCCGGTTGAAACGGTCGGTGAAGGTGCCGAAGTCGAAGCCGAGCGAATCGTGCTCGAGTTCGAACCAGCCGGTGCCGATGCCCAGCACCGCCCTTCCGGCACTCACCACGTCGAGGGTGGTGATCGCCTTCGCCAACAGCGTCGGGTTGCGGTACGTGTTCCCGGTGACCAGGGTGCCGAGCTGCACGTTCTCGGTCACGGACGCCAGCGCCCCTAGCGTCGTATACGCCTCGAGCATCGGCTGGTCGGGAGTGCCGAGCCCGGGCAGCTGGTAGAAGTGGTCCATCACGAAGACCGAGTCGTAACCGGCGGCGTCTGCCTCCTGCGCCTGCGCGATGACGGTGGGGAAGAGCTGCTCCACCCCGGTGCCGTAGGAGAAGTTGGGGATTTGAAGTCCGAGTCGAATCGTCACGGACAAAACCCTAGCCACGGCTAAACGGAACCGATACCCCGTTTCGCTCTGCGCGAAGTCGGAATATGTCAGGCGAAGCTGGCGAGCGCGCCGTGGCTGACGTGCAGGGTCTGCCCGGTGATGTGCCTGGCGGCGGGCGTGCTCAGGAACAGCGCCAAGCGGGTGATCTCGGCGGCGACCGACGGTGCGGTGGTGGCGATGCCGTCGTAACCGGGCTCCGTACCGCGCCCCGAGGCGACCGCGTTCAGCGTGACGCCCCGGATGCCGAAGTGACCCGCTTGTCCCGCCGTCCAATTCGACAACGCCGACTTGATCGCGGCCTCCGGACTGCCCTCGGTGGAATTGTCACCGACGACGTTGATGATCGACCCGCCGGAGCGCAGTTGATCCCCGAGGATCTGCACCGTGAGGACCGCGGACAACACGGTCGCGTCGAACGCGGTGCGCCACGCGGCGGCACGTTCGGCCAACGTGTAGGTACGCGGGTCGCCGCCGTTCCACCGGTGTGCCGGCACGTTGACGATGGTGTCGAGGTGGTGGGGGATCTGAGCGCGAGCCGCTTCGAGGCTGCTGGTGTCGGTGTTGTCGAACACGATCGAGTCGACGTCGAGTTCCTTGGCGGCGACCTCGAGATCGTCACGGCGAGCACCGGCGATCATCACCTGGTAACCCGCGTCGCGGAAACCCTCGGCGACGATGCGTCCCAGCTCGGTATCGCCGCCGGTGAGCAGTACGTCCTTCACCACGACCTCCTTGGTATTCGGCGCTGAATCCAGCGACTGCCGATGATGTTACTGGACGGTAGCTAGCAGGGGAAACGCGCCACGCGCAGAACTGCGCACACCCTCGTTCGGGTGATTTAAGGTCTGGACCGTGACCACGAACGACAGGGTCGCCACGCCGTGAACCACGCGCGCGGGCTGCCGCGCTGGATCTACGTGCCCGCCGCCGTCGGCGCCATCTTCGTCGTCCTGCCGCTGGTGGCGGTGGCGACCAGGGTCGACTGGTCGCACTTCCCGTCGTTGATCACCAGTCGCGCCTCGTTGACCGCGCTCGGGCTGAGCTTCAAGACCGCGGCCGCCAGCACGACGCTGTGCATCCTGCTCGGTGTGCCGATGGCAATGGTGTTGGCGCGCAGCGATGCTCGCATCGTGCGCTGGACGAGGCCACTGATCCTGCTTCCGTTGGTCCTACCACCGGTCGTGGGCGGCATCGCCTTGCTCTACGCGTTCGGCCGCCTCGGTCTGCTCGGGCGGTACCTCGACGCGGCCGGCATTCAGATCGCGTTCACCACCACGGCGGTGATCCTGGCCCAGACCTTCGTCTCGCTGCCGTTCCTCGTCATCGCACTGGAGGGAGCCGCCCGCACCGTGGGTGCGGACTACGAGGTGGTGGCCGCCACCCTCGGCGCCCGGCCGACCAGGGTGTGGTGGCGGGTCACCTTGCCACTGTTGGCGCCGGGATTGGCGTCGGGCGCGGTGCTCGCGTTCGCGCGCGCCCTCGGTGAGTTCGGTGCGACGCTGACCTTCGCCGGCTCGCGCGAGGGCGTGACCCGCACGTTGCCACTCGAGATCTACCTGCAGCGGGAAGTCGACGCCGACACCGCAGTGGCCTTGTCGGTGCTGCTGGTGGCCGTCGCCGCGGTGGTCGTGGTGGGCCTCGGTAGCCGCAGCGTCAAGGCGGGTGGGGTCAGTGGTTGGCAGTAGCGCGTGAGCGGTCTGGAGTTGCGGGCCGTCGTCGAGGGCCGCGGCGTCGACGTCGAGTTGGCCGTGGCACCCGGCGAGGTGCTGGCGGTGCTCGGCCCGAACGGCGCGGGCAAGTCCACGGTGCTGCACGTCATCGCGGGACTGGTGCGGCCCGACGACGGGACCGTCCGCGTCGGCGGCCGGGTTCTCACCGACACCGCGGCCGGCATCCACGTCGGCACCCACGACCGCCGCATCGGCTTGCTGATGCAGGACCCGTTGCTGTTCCCGCACCTGTCGGTGGCCGCCAACGTGTCCTTCGGCGCCGGTGGCGGAAAGCGACTGAACCGCAAGTCTTCCCGGGCCATCGCGGACCGTTGGCTGGCCGAGGTCGACGCCGTCGATCTCGCGAACCGCAAGCCGCGCCAGCTGTCGGGCGGTCAGGCCCAGCGGGTGGCCGTGGCGCGTGCCCTCGCCGCCGACCCCGACGTCCTGCTCCTCGACGAACCCCTGACCGGCCTCGACGTCGCGGTCGCCGCCGCCACCCGCAACGTCCTGCGCCGTGTGCTCGTCCGAGACGGGCGGTCATCGGTATTGGTCACGCACGACCTCCTCGACGTCGTGACGCTCGCCGACCGGGTGGTGGTCCTCGATGCCGGCCGGGTCGCGGAATCCGGTCCGACGGCCACCGTGCTGTCCGCACCGCGGAGCAGCTTCGGCGCGCGCTTCGCGGGGGTGAACCTGCTGACCGGCCGGGCCGGAGCGCAGGGGACGCTGGTGACCGATGCCCAACGTGTCTGGCACGGCCGCCTCGACGAGGAGGCGGGAGCGGGTGTCGAGGTGGGAGATCCCGTCGTCGCCACCTTCCATCCGTCGGCGGTCGCCGTCTTCCGCGACAAGCCGCACGGCAGTCCACGCAACACCGTCGAGGTGGTGATCACCGAACTGGGCGCCGGCGGCCCCGCCGTCCGGGTGCGCGCCGACGAACGACTCGACGGCACCCCGGGCCTCATCGCCGACGTCACCGCGGAGTCCGCGGCCGACCTCCGACTGGGGCAGGGGGAGCGGGTTTACTTCACGGTGAAGGCTCAGGAGGTCGCCATTCACCGGGTGCGGTAACGACGGCGATGGCGGCCGCGATCAACCCTCAGTACCGCCCGCACACCACGCGGGTGGCTCCGTTGCGCGCCGACGAGTTCAGCAATGCGCGATCTGGGCTCCATCATGGGTTCTAAAGATGGCAGCAATCTCCAACTTCGACACTTTAAGAGCAACTCACACTTGCGTCACGGCCGTAACACGGTAGTTTCTTCCCCATGCAGCACCGTCCACGACGTAGGAGCATTTCGAAGGCGCTGGTCGGCGCCGCGGTGGCGGGCGTCACCGCGGTGACATTGGCCCTACCGGGTCCCGTCGCCCATGCGGATCCCGTCCCGCCACCTCCCGCGCCGGCTCCGGCTCCGGCCCCCGCTCCAGCACCTGCGCCGCCGCGCCGGCGCCGGTCGATCCGAATGCGCCGCCACCGCCGCCCGCCGATCCCAACGCGCCACCGCCGGACCCCGCCGCACCACCCGCCCCGCCGCCGGAGCCTGGGCGGGTCGACAACGCCGCGGGCGGTCTGAGCTACGTCGTCCCGGCCGGCTGGAAGGTCTCCGACACCACCCAGCTGTCATACGGACAGGCGCTGCTGACCAAGATCCCCGAGGGGACCGCCCAGCCACCGTCGGACACCAGCGTCCTGCTGGGCCGCCTCGACCTGAAGCTGTTCGCCGGCGCCGAGACCGACAACGGCAAGGCCGCGACCCGCCTTGCCTCCGACATGGGCGAGTTCTTCATGCCGTTCGCGGGCATCCGGCAGAACCAGGAAGCCGGTCCGCTCGACGCCGCAGGGCTTCCTGGCGCCTTCTCCTCCTACGAGGTGAAGTTCACCGACACGACGAAACCCAATGGGCAGATCTGGGCCGGCGTCGTGGGTGACACACCGCCGCCGGGAGCGCCACGCGGTCAGCGGTCCCCGGAGCGGTGGTTCGTGGTGTGGCTCGGTTCGGCCAATCACCCGGTGGACAAGGCGGCCGCGACGGCTCTCGCGCAGTCGATCCGGCCGTACGCACCGCCTCCGCCGCCGCCGCCGCCACCACCGCCGGATCCCAACGCACCGCCGGATCCGAACGCCCCGCCACCCAATCCGAATGCACCGCCGGCGCGGCCCGGCATCGGCGTGCCGGTTCCGGTGACCGACGCTCCGCCGGAGATGCTGCCGCCCTCCTGACGGCAGGGTGGCCGCCGCACCCGGCGACCGATTACATCGCGGCGAGCACACCGCGCATCGCCGCGGCGAACGATCCGCTGCCCGCGCGATAGACGGGTCCCCGACCGTCGCTCAGCAGGATGCGCAGCCGCGCAACTCCGCGTGGCCGGACGGGAAGTGGACCCGCGATCCTCGCGAGGACGTCCCCGACGACGGGCGCGGAGGACCGCACCACGTCGCCGCGGATCGGCACTCGGGTAGTCATGCCCGCGATGGCGCGGATGAGGCCGGCGTCGCTCATCAGGGCGGTGAGGGATGCGGCGAGGTCCCGTCGCTCGCGGATCGACGACAGCCGAGCGTGATGCGCCGCCAGCGGGGTACCCGGCTCGACGCGCACGCCCCGCTCGACCTGCTGGTCATAGCGCGCGGCAAACAAGCGCGCCCAGGAGCGACTCCAGACGGGCACGCCGCCACTGGCGGTGCGACCGGCTTCCCGGACCGCGCCGTCGGTGGCGTCGATCCGGATGCCGCCGAAGGAGTCGAAGGAATCGAAGGAAACGTCGCGCCCAGCCATCGTGATCTCCTCGTCTATGACCTTCAATAAGGCTATACCGGTCACTAATAACCGGTCAAGTGCATTTACTGGTCATGTGGGCGGTAGGATCGAGGGATGACGCCGATCCAGTGGTCCGGAGACGAGGAGTCGAAGCCCGCGCCGGGGCCGTTGCGACGCGTGCAGGCCTTCATCAACACCGTGGACCGGGAATCCGGCCAGGACCGGCTGGCCAGCGACAACGACGCCCGACCGTGGCTGCTCGAATACGACCTGCTGGCGCCGGGTGCCACGCTGACGCCCGACGACCTCAGGCTGCTCGTCGGCGGGCGGGAGGGACTACGCGCACTGGTGGTCCACAATTCGGGCGGACCTGCGCCCGACGGAACGGCGTCCGCGGCACTGCGCGCGATAACCGAGACCACCGTGGCCAGAGCCTTCGTCGACCCGAACAGCCGCGTTGCGGTCGTCCCGGACGGCGACTCGGTGTCGGCCCGCCTGCTGTCCCTGCTGCTGATCGTCGGGGATGCTCAAGTCGACGGCAGCTGGACACACATGAAGGCATGCGCGAACGAGGACTGCCGCTGGGCGTTCTACGACCGCTCCCGCAACCACGGCGGCACCTGGTGCGACATGGCCACGTGCGGCAACAAGCTCAAGAACCGGGACTTCCGTGCCAGGCGCAAACAGCGCGCCGACGGCGACCCCTAGGTGGAGAGGTGCCAGACCAGTGCGGCCGCGAGAGCGCCAAGACCATTGAGCGACCAGTGCAACGCGATCGGTGCGATCAGACTGCCGCTGCGTCGACGCAGCCAGGTGAAGACGAAACCCGCCGCGCCCGTGGCGATCACCGCCATCACCACACCGGCGACCACACCGACGACGCCCGCGCCGAACAGCTCGGTGAATCCCACGTTGCTCGACGTCAGGCCCATTGACGTGGCGACGTGCCACATGCCGAACAGAAGCGATCCCGCTGCCGCCACGCCCCGAAATCCCCAGGCCCGGTCGAGCGCGCCGTGCAGCACGCCCCGGAAGGCGAGTTCCTCCGGGATGACGGTCTGCAAGGGGATGATGATCAGCGACGCGAGCAGTGCGCCCGACATCGTGGCGTAGTGGTCGTTCATGAACATCGGCCGCGTCCATGGGAGCACCGCGCCGACCGCGATCACCGTGGCGACCAAGGCGACGGCACCCACCGCGTACCAGATGCCGGAGCGCCACTGATCCCGACCGAGTCCGAGTTCGGTCCAGCCGAGACCTCGTGAGTGCACGAGCAGCACCAGACCGATGGCCGCCGCAGGCACCACCACGACGTTCGCCCACGGGGTGGTGAAGTGTGCGATGAGATTGGTGAGGGCAAGGACCACGACGACGACGCCGATGTCGACGTAGACGCGGAAGTGGTGCAATGCCGACAGCTGACCGATCAGTGGATGGGGTGGCGCTTCGGCCACACTGAGGTCAGACATAACCGGCCAAGTCTACGTCGGCCCGCCGGATGGGCAGGTCGGGACGTTCGAACCCGCCAACGGGACCCGCCACGCCGTCGGTGGGCCGGCTGCACGATACTGATCCTCGTGCTTGACACCTGTCAGCTGCTGGCCTCGGTCCGGGTGCTCGACACCGGCGGTGCGGACTCCGATGGCGTGAGCCGGCTTCTGGCCGACCTCGGCGCCGACGTACTGAAGATCGAGCCGCCGGGAGGTGCGACGCACCGCGCGGCGCGGCCCACCATCGCGGGTCACGGCATTGCCTTCGCGTTGAACAACGCCAACAAGCGCAGCGCCGTGCTCGATCCGGGCGACGTGCGTGATCGGGACCGGTTCGGAGAGCTCGTCGGCGCGGCGGACATCGTGATCGACGGAGGGCAGGTCCGCGGCGTACCGGCGTTCGGCACGTCCTGCGCCGCGCTGGTCGATCGACATCCGCACCTGGTCGCGCTCGAGGTCACCGATTTCGGCATGTCCGGTCCCCGCGCACGGTGGCGGGCCTCCGATCCCGTGTTCTACGCGATGTCGACCGCGCTGTCACGATCGGGCCCGACCGCCGGCCGTCCCGTGCTCCCGCCGACCGGGATTGCGACGGCGACGGCGACGGTCCAGGCCGCCTGGGTGGCCCTGGTCGCGTACTACCACCGACTTCGGTGCGGCCGTGGCGACTACATCGACTTCTCCCGGTTCGAAGCCGTCGTGCAGAGTCTGGATCCACCGTTCGGGTCGGAGGGTCAGGCCGCCGTCGGGCAGAAGCGCTCCGGCGAACTCTGGCGGGGACGTCCGCGCAACCAGCAGATCTATCCGACCTTCGCGTGCCGTGACGGGTTCGTCCGCATCTGTCTGCTGTCCGCCCGGCAGTGGCGCGGCATGCGAGCCTGGCTGGGCGAGCCCGACGACTTCTCCGATCCCAGCTTCGAGACCATCGCCGCGCGGTACCTCGCCTCCGACCGGCTCAACGCGGCGATCGCCGCACTGTTCGGCACGGAGACGATGGAGGCACTCGTCTCGGAGGGGCAACGCCGGGGCGTCCCGATCGCCGCGGTGCTCAGCCCCGCCGAGGCGCTGGCGTCGGAACACCTGCGGTGCGTGGGTGCGCTCACCGACGTTCCCGTCGCGCCCGATGCGCCGCTGTCGATGCCCACCGGCTCCTTCGTGATCGACGGCCGGCACGCGGGGATCGAGCGGCCCTGCCCCGCGGTGGGTGCGGACGAACCCCGGTGGCGCAGCCGGCCGACGGCGTCGTCGGCGATCGTCGCCGCGCCTGCAGCCAGACCGTTCGAGGGACTGCGGGTCCTCGACCTCGGGGTCATCGTCGCGGGGGGCGAACTCGGCAGGTTGTTCGCCGATCTCGGCGCCGAGGTGATCAAGGTGGAGAGTGCGGTCTATCCGGACGGGTTGCGCCAGACGCCGGCGGGGCAACCGATGAGCCGCTCTTGGGCACTCACGCATCGCAACGAGAGCAGCCTCGGACTGGACCTGCGCAGCGAAGAAGGTGCGGCGATCTTTCGCCGCCTGGTCGAGGTGTCGGATGCGGTGTTCGCCAACTTCAAACCGGGAACGCTTGCGGCGCTGGGTTTCTCGTTCGAGGAACTGCGCCGGCTCAATCCCCGCATCGTCCTGGCCGAGAGCAGCGCCTTCGGCGCCACGGGTCCATGGAGCGAACGGATGGGGTACGGCCCGCTGGTGCGCGCCACCACCGGGGTCAGCAGACTCTGGGCCTCGGCTGACCCCGACGACGCCGCCTTCTACGATGCGACGACGATCTTCCCCGATCACGTGGTCGCCAGGATCACCGCGATCGCCGCACTCGCCGCGCTCATCGGCGGCGGTGGTACACACGTGCACATCTCGCAGGCCGAGGCCGCCATCAATCAGCTCGCCACGTCCTTCGTCACCGAGGCCGCCCGTGCGAAGGGGCTCGTGGTCGACGACGTCGACGCCGCCGATGGCGTATATCCGTGTGCGGGAGACGACGAGTGGTGCGTGATCTCGGTGCGGTCGGACGAGGATCGCGCCGCGTTGGCGACGGTGATGGGGGTCGCCGACCTGCCGCGCGCCGGGACTTACTTCGCGGCTCGGGTGGCGGAGTGGACGGCGTCGCGCGACAAGGCCGCGGTCGTGGCTGCGGTACAGGACGCCGGCGTCGCGGCGGGTGCGATGAATCGCGCGGCGGACGTGCTGGCGGATCCGCAGCTCGTCTTCCGTCGGCTCTACGTCGACATGGTGCATCCGCTGTTCGCCGCGCCCCTGGCCGCGGAGGCGCATCCCGCGCCATTCCGGGCCATCCCCGATGCGGATCTGCGGCCCGCGCCGATGCCGGGGGAGCAGACCCGTCGGATCGTCACCGATCTGCTGGGGTTCGACGCCGACGAGACGGAGCGGTTGATCGACGAGGGCATCCTGTTCGCACCCTGACGCCGCCGCGCCACCAGAAAGGCTGCTCGTGCCCATCGAACCCAGAACCCCCGTCCTCGTCGGCCACGGCCAGGTCAATCACCGCGACGGTGATCCGACGGTCGAGCCGGTCGACCTCATGGAGCAGGCCGCCCGGGCCGCGGCCGACCCTCGGGTGCTGGAGTCCGTCGACTCGGTACGCATCGTCAATCTCTTGTCGTGGCGTTATCGCAATCCCGGACTGCTGCTGGCGCAACGCCTTCGGGCTTTGCACGCGGAAGCCCGGTACACCGCCATCGGCGGAAACGTGCCACAGTCGCTGGTCAACCAGGCGTGCCTGGACATTCAGCGCGGCCGCGTCGACACCGTCCTCATCGCCGGCGCCGAGACGTGGCGCACGCGCACCAAGGTACGGGCAGCTGGTGGGAAGCTCGCCTACACCAAGCAGGACGACTCGGTGCCGGTGCCGCCGGGTGCCGAAGATCAGTTCACCCTGGCGGGTCCGGTGGAACTACGGATCCACTTGGATCGCCCATCCTACGTGTATCCGATGTTCGAGCAGGCGCTGCGCATCTCGGCAGGCGAGACGCCGGACGAACACCGCCGCCGGATCGCCGAACTGTGGGCGGGCTTCAGCGCAGTGGCGCAAGGCAACCCGCATGCCTGGAACCGGGACGCGGTCACGGCCGAGGACATCGCCACGCCCAGCGCCGGCAACCGCATGATCAGTTGGCCGTACACCAAGTTGATGAACTCGAACAACATGGTCGACCAGGGTGCGGCGCTGATCCTGACCTCCGCGGAGAAGGCAACCTACCTGCAGATCCCCTCCGACACTTGGGTGTTCCCCTACGCCGGCACCGATGCGCAGGACACCCTTCTCATCGGCGAGCGCGCCGAATTCGACCAGTCCCCCGCCATCCGGCTCGCGGGCGCCCGGGCCCTGGAACTCGCGGGCACACACGTCGACGAGATGGACTTCGTCGACCTCTATTCGTGCTTCCCCTCTGCGGTCCAGGTCGCCGCGCGTGAACTCGGACTGTCCCTCGACGACGGCGACCGACCACTCACGGTGACCGGCGGCCTGACGTTCGCCGGGGGGCCGTGGAACAACTACGTCACGCACTCGATCGCCACCGTGGCCGAGCGCCTGGTGGCCTCGCCCGGCACGTACGGCTTCGTCACGGCCAACGGCGGATACCTGACCAAGCACAGCTTCGGCGTGTACGGCACCGAGCCGCCCGGCCACGCATTCCACTGGGAGAACGTGCAAGGTGCCGTCGACGCCCTGCCGACCCGGGTGGCCGAGGACGGGTGGGCGGGCGTGGGCACCGTGGAGTCGTGGACCACGCCGTTCGACAGGGGTGGCGTTCCCGAGAAGGTGTTCCTTGCCGTCCGCACGCCGACGGGCAGCCGTGCGCTCGCCGTCGTCGCCGATGCGTCGCAGGCCGACGCCAGCACGCGGGAGGACATCGCAGGCGCCAAGGTCCGAGTCGAGGCCGACGGGAACGCGGCACTTCTCTAGTCGGCCGTCGGCGCCTGTTGACTTCGGCATAGCTCATGCCTAAAGTGAGCGACACCACTTTTTGAAACGTTTCAAACCGGAGGGCCGGCATGCACCCAGCGAGTGTGCTTCCTGTTGCACCTCAAGCCCGAACGCGTGGACGAGTACCTGGCCGCCCACGAGCACGTCTGGCCGGAGCTGCTCGGGGCGCTGAGTGGCGCGGGATGGCGCAACTACTCGCTCTTCGTCCGGCCCGACGACGGACTGGTGGTCGGCTATCTCGAAACCGATGACTTCCGCGCAGCGCAGTCGGGGATGGCCGCGACCGAGGTGAACGCCCGTTGGCAGGCGCGAATGGCCGACTTTTTCCAGAACCCCGCCGGCATCCGACCCGACGAGGCGATGAAACCGCTCACCGAATACTTCCACCTCGACTGACCACGCAACCCCAGACCCACGACATCACCCCGCCCAGACTGAAGGACGACCATGAAAATCGGAGCGCGCACCACCACCGGCTGGAGGGCCACCATCTCGGTCGCCATGTCCAACTACATCGAGGCCGGATCGATCATCGCGATCGCCACCAGCCTGGCCTTCTGGCAGGCCGACTTCGGAATCAGCAACTTCGCCGTCGGACTGCTCGCCGCATTGAGCGCCAATGCGTTCGGCGCCGCGATCGGCGCGGTCCTCGGCGGCCCCCTGTGCGACCGCTTCGGACGCAAGGCGATCTACACCTACGACTTGCTCGTCTACATGGTCGGCGTGCTCCTTGCTGCGTTCGCGGTGAACTTCACCATGTTGCTGGCCGCGTTCGTCATCACCGGCATCGCCGTCGGCGCCGGTGTCCCCGCGTCATGGACGTACATCGCCGAGCAGGCGCCGTCGGAGGGGCGCGCCAAGCACGTCGGAACCGCGCAGCTGGCGTGGTCGGTCGGCCCGCTGATCGGGTTCGCGCTCGCCGCCGCGCTGGCCCCTTTGGGACTGCTCGGCTCCCGGCTGATCTTCCTGCACCTGTTCGTCGTCGCGGCCGTCGTCTGGTGGGTGCGGCAGGGCCTGGCCGAGTCGCAGATCTGGACCGACGAGGTGGACGACGCCAAGGGCGGATCCACGTCGACGGACACCGTGTCCTCGACGCTCGGCGCCCGCGGGCTGCGCGGCCTCTTCTCGCGCCGGGTAAACATCACCGCACTGTTGTTCCTCGGTGGCATCTATCTGTTCTGGAACGTCGTCGCCGGCCAGGCCGGCATCTTCATGCCGCGGGTGTACGAGACGGCGGGTCTGCACAGCCCCGTCGCCCAGAACCTGCTGCAGGTCCTGGTGTGGGGCTGCACCGTCGCCGCCACCTACTTCGGATTCATGCGTTACGCCGACAAGGTGTCCCAGCGGTGGCTCTACGTGATCGGCGCCGCCCTGGGGGTCGTCGGGTGGATCGTTCTGGTGGCCTTCACCGACGACGGCGTACCCACCATGCTCGCCTTCGCGGTGCTGTGGGGAGTCTCGGCAGGCATCGGAGCGCAGGCGTTCTACAGCCTGTGGGCCAGCGAGATGTTCGCCACGCCCTACCGCGCCAGCGCTCAGGGCGTGATGTTCTGCGTGTGTCGGAGCTTCACCGGCCTGCTGAGCTACTTCTTTCCGACGTTGCTCGCGGTCACCGGCCTCACCGGTGTCGGGTTGCTACTCATCGGGCTGCTGACCGTGGCGCTGATCATCGGCGCCGTGTGGGCGCCCGAGACCCGGGGAAAGACGTTGCAGGAGATCGAAGTCGAGCGCTACGGCAAGGTCGAGAGTGCGCCCGAGGACATGGAAGATGAGGTGACCACGCGATGACCGCACTAGACAATCTTGCGATCGAACTGCCGTCGTGGGCGTTCGGGAACTCCGGCACCCGTTTCAAGGTGTTCGGCACGCCCGGCACGCCGCGCACGGTGGAGGAGAAGATCGCCGACGCCGCGACGGTGCATCGATACACCGGCATGTCGCCGTCGGTGGCCCTGCACATCCCGTGGGACCGCGTCGACGACTACGACGCCCTCGGCGCCTTCGCGTCCGATCACGGAATCCGGCTCGGCACCATCAACTCCAACACCTTCCAGGACGACGACTACAAGTTCGGCAGCCTGACGCACACCGACAAGACCGTGCGGCAGAAGGCGATCGACCACCACCTGGCCTGCATCGAGATCATGAACCAGACCGGTTCGCGGGACCTCAAGATCTGGCTGGCCGACGGTACCAACTATCCCGGCCAGGGCGACATCCGTGGCAGGCAGGACCGGCTCGCCGAATCGCTGGCCACGATCTACCAGCACATCGGACCAGGACAACGAATGGTCCTGGAGTACAAGTTCTTCGAACCGGCCATGTACATGACCGACGTGCCGGACTGGGGCACCTCGTACGCTCAGGTGAATGCGTTGGGTGCGCGTGCGAAGGTCTGCCTCGACACGGGCCACCACGCGCCGGGCACCAACATCGAGTTCATCGTCGCCCAGCTGCTGCGGCTGGGAAAGCTCGGTTCGTTCGACTTCAACTCCCGCTTCTACGCCGACGACGACCTGATCGTCGGCGCGGCCGACCCGTTCCAACTGTTCCGCATCATGTTCGAGGTGATCCGCGGCGGCGGGCTGCAGGCCGGATCGGATCTGGCGCTCATGCTCGATCAGTGTCACAACGTGGAGGCGAAGATACCGGGCCAGATCCGGTCGGTGCTCAACGTGGCCGAGATGACGGCACGGGCGCTGCTCGTCGACACCGATGCGCTCGCGGCAGCGCAGGACGCAGGTGACGTGCTCGGCGCCAACGGCATCTTCATGGACGCCTTCTACACCGACGTCCGACCGGCCATGGCGCAATGGCGCACCGACCGAGGCCTGGCCGCCGACCCCATGCGTGCGTTCGCGGAGTCGGGTTATCAGGACACCGTCAACGCCGAGCGCGTCGGCGGCACCCAGTCCAGTTGGGGAGCGTGAGAGGACATCATGACCAACGACACGGTTAGCGACCTGATCGCCCGTTCGAATCGGCTCGGCTCGGATCCGAAGAACACCAACTACGCGGGCGGCAACACCTCGGCGAAGGGCTCCGAGGTCGACCCCGTCACGGGCGCACCGGTGGACCTGTTGTGGGTCAAGGGATCCGGGGGAGACCTCGGTACCCTCACCGAGAACGGCCTCGCCGTGCTGAGGCTCGACCGGATGCGCGCGCTCGTCGACGTCTACCCCGGCGTCGGGCGCGAAGACGAGATGGTGGCGGCGTTCGACTACTGCTTGCACGGTCGCGGTGGTGCGGCGCCGTCCATCGACACCGCGATGCACGGACTCGTCGACGCCGCACACGTCGACCACCTGCACCCCGACTCCGGCATCGCGCTGGCCACCGCCGCCGACGGCGAGGCGTTGACCAAGCAGATCTTCGGCGACCGCGTGGTGTGGATCCCCTGGCGCAGACCGGGCTTCCAGCTGGGTCTCGACATCGCCGAGATCAAGCAGCGCAACCCGGCGGCCATCGGCACCATCCTCGGCGGCCACGGAATCACCGCCTGGGGCGACAGCTCCGGCGAGGCCGAGGCCCGCTCGCTGGAGATCATCGACACCGTGCAGCGGTACATCGACGCCAACGGCAGATCCCAGCCGTTCGGCACACCGTTGGACGGTTACGGTGCGCTGCCCGACGGGCCGCGGCGCGCCAAGGCCGCCCAACTCGCGCCGTTCGTCAGGGGCCTGGCGTCGACCGACAAGCCACAGGTCGGGCACTTCAGCGACGACCCGAGGGTGCTGGAGTTCCTTGCCGGCAGTGAGCATCCGCGACTGGCCGCGCTCGGCACCAGCTGTCCGGACCACTTCCTGCGGACCAAGGTCAAGCCGATGGTCCTGGACCTGCCCGCCGACGCGTCGGTGGACGACTGCCGCGGCAGGCTCGCCGAACTGCACGAGGCCTACCGGGCCGACTACCAGGCCTACTACGACCGCCACGCCTCGGCCGACAGCCCGTCGATTCGGGGCGCCGATCCGGCGATCGTGCTCATCCCCGGTGTGGGAATGTTCAGCTACGGCAAGGACAAGCAGACGGCGAGGGTGGCGGGTGAGTTCTACCTCAACGCCATCAACGTCATGCGCGGGGCGGAGGCCATCTCGACCTACGCCCCGATCGACGAGGCGGAGAAGTTCCGGATCGAGTACTGGGCGCTGGAGGAGGCGAAGCTGGCGCGGATGCCGAAGCCCAAGCCGCTGGCCACCCGCATCGCACTGGTCACCGGTGCGGCGTCGGGCATCGGCAAGGCCGTCGCCACCCGCCTGGCCGCTGAGGGGGCCTGCGTGGTCATCGCCGATCTGAGTGCCGAGAAGGCCATTGCGGCAGCCGAAGAGATCGGTAACACCGACGTCGCCATCGGCATCGCCGCCGACGTCACCGACGAGGCGGCCGTGCAGGCCGCCATCGACGCGTGCGTGCTGGCCTTCGGCGGAATCGACATCGTGATCAACAACGCCGGTCTCTCGTTGTCGAAATCGCTGTTGGAAACCACGGCCGAGGACTGGGACCTGCAGCACAACGTGATGGCACGAGGTTCCTTTCTGGTCTCGAAGGCGGCCGCACGGGCACTGATCGACCAGAAGCTCGGCGGGGACATCGTGTACATCTCGTCGAAGAACTCGGTGTTCGCCGGCCCCAACAACATCGCCTACTCCGCGACGAAGGCCGATCAGGCGCACCAAGTGCGGCTGCTCGCCGCCGAACTCGGTGAGCACGGCATCAAGGTCAACGGCATCAACCCCGACGGCGTGGTCCGCGGGTCCGGCATCTTCGCCGGCGGATGGGGAGCCAAGCGGGCCGCGGTGTACGGCGTGCCCGAGGAGGAGCTCGGCTCGTACTACGCCCAGCGCACATTACTGAAGCGTGAAGTGTTGCCGGAGAACGTCGCCAATGCCGCGTTCGCTTTGTGCACGTCGGACTTCTCGCACACGACCGGGCTGCACGTGCCGGTCGATGCGGGCGTCGCGGCGGCTTTCCTCCGATGAACGCTTGCGCGAAGAGCAGTGTGATCCGATGAGCGCGCGATGACGACGGGCCGTTTCGTGGCGGTCGACCTGGGAGCCACCAGTGGCCGCGTCATGCTCGCCGACGTCGGTCCCGGATTTCTCGAGCTGCATTCGTTGCATCGCTTCGCCAACGATCCGGTGTACCTCTGGAACGGCGAGCGCACCGCGATGCACTGGGACGTTCCAGGTCTGTTCACCGGTGTGTGCACGGGGCTGGCCGAGGCCGCGCGGGTGGCTCCGGATGCCATCAGCGTCGGCGTGGACTCGTGGGCGGTGGACTACGGGCTGCTGCGCCACGGGAAGTTGCTCGGGTTGCCGTACCACTACCGGGACGCGCGTTGCGCGGTCGGCGCCGACACCGTGCACGCCACGCTGACCCAGGAGCAGATCTTCGCCCGCAACGGGTTGCAGTTCCTGGCCTTCAACACCGTGTTCCAGCTGGCGGCCGACGGCCTCGAAGGTCTGTTGGGGGCGGCGGACGCCGCGCTGCTGATTCCCGACCTCATCGGATATTGGCTGACCGGCCGGATGGCGACCGAACGGACGAACGCGTCGACCACCGGTCTGCTCGGGATCGACGGGCGCTGGGACACCGACCTGGAGTCGATGCTCGGCGTGCCTGCCGGCTTGTTCCCCGGCCTGGCCGAGCCCGGCGCCGAGCTGGGCATGATGCTGCCCGACCTCGCCGATCGGGTGGGGCTCGACCCCGGGCTACGGGTGACGACCGTCGCGTCCCATGACACCGCGTCGGCGGTCGTGGCGATTCCCATGGCCTCGGACTCGGCGGCGTACGTCTCGTGCGGCACCTGGGCGCTGGTGGGCGTCGAGTTGGACGCACCGGTCGTCGACGAAGCCGCCCGCGCCGCGAACTTCACCAACGAGGTGGGCGCGGACGGAAGGATTCGCTTCCTGCGCAACGTGATGGGCCTGTGGATGCTCAGCGAGTCGGTTCGCCACTGGGAGCGCGACGGGTCTCGCATCGACTTGCCCCGTCTGCTCGAACAGGCCGCCGCCTGCGCCGCACCCACCGAGGTGTTCGACGCCGACGATCCGCGGTTCGTCGAGCCTGGGGACATGCCCGGCCGCATCGTCGGGTGGTATTCCGAGCGCGGCCTGCCCGTCCCGAGCTCACGGCCCGAGATGGCCCGTGCCATCGTCGAGAGTCTCGCCGCCGGGTTCGCCCGTGGCGTCGAGCAGTCGGCCACCTTGTCCGGTGTCGCGGTGCGCGAGGTTCACCTCGTCGGCGGCGGTGCCCGAAACGGACTGCTGTGCCAACTGGTCGCCGATCGCGTCGGCATGCCGGTCGTCGCCGGTCCGGTTGAGGCGACCGCAATCGGTAATGTACTCATACAGGCCAGAGCACACGGCCTGGTACGCGGCACTCTCGACGATCTCCGTGGCAGCATGGCGACGGCGTTGCCCACCGAGCGGTTCGAGCCGCAACGGGCCCGGGCAGGAAGGGTTTGACATCCGTGAACAAGCTGACGAAGCGACGGCTACCGAGCCGGCACGATCTCGCGCCGCTCATGCAGTTCAAGAAGCCCGAGTTCGACGCCACCAAGCGCAGGTTGGACAAGGCGTTGACCATCGAGGACCTCCGGCGGATCGCCAAGCGCCGCACCCCGCGGGCCGCCTTCGACTACACCGACGGCTCCGCGGAAGCCGAGCTGTCGATCGCCCGTGCGCGACAGGCGTTCGCCGACGTCGAGTTCCATCCCGCCATCCTGCGCGACGTCTCGAAGGTGCACACCGGCTGGGACGTCCTCGGCGCCCCGGTCAGCCTGCCGTTCGGCATCGCGCCGACGGGGTTCACCCGGATGATGCACACCGAGGGTGAGATCGCGGGTGCCCACGCTGCCGCCCGAGCGGGCATCCCGTTCGCGCTCTCCACGATGGGCACCACCGCCATCGAGGACGTGAAGGAAGCAAACCCGCTGGGTCGCAACTGGTTTCAGCTCTACATGTGGAAGGACCGCGACAAGTCCATGGCGCTGGTCGAGCGCGCGGTGGCCGCGGGCTACGACACCCTGCTGGTCACCGTCGACGTTCCGGTCGCGGGCGCCCGACTTCGGGACAAGCGCAACGGGATGTCCATTCCTCCCGCCCTGACCCTGGGCACGATCGCCAATGCCCTACCACGACCTCAGTGGTGGATCGACTTCCTCACCACCGAGCCGTTGGCGTTCGCGTCACTGGACCGTTGGTCGGGGACCGTCGCCGAACTGCTCGACACGATGTTCGACCCAACGGTGACGTTCGACGACCTGGCCTGGATCAAGTCGCAGTGGCCCGGCAAGTGCGTGGTCAAGGGCATCCAGACGGTCGCCGACGCACGCGCCGTGACCGACCTCGGCGTCGACGGTGTGCTGCTGTCGAATCACGGCGGCCGGCAGCTGGATCGGGCGCCGATTCCGTTTCACCTGTTGCCCGCAGTGGCGGCCGAGGTCGGCAAGGAGGTCGAGATCCTGCTGGACACCGGCATCATGTCCGGGGCCGACGTGGTGGCGGCGATTGCCATGGGGGCGCGATTCACCCTGATCGGCCGCGCGTACCTGTACGGGCTGATGGCGGGCGGCGAGGCCGGTGTCGACCGGGCCATCGAAATCTTGTCCGAACAAGTGGAGCGCACGATGCGGCTGCTCGGCGTCACGTCGCTCGAGGAGCTCAATCCGGAGCACGTGACGCAACTGGTGCGGCTGGCGCCACGGACCCTGACGGGACAGTAGCCGACGATGGCCGCCGGAATCCGTGACGTCGCCGCCGCGGCGTCGGTGTCCGTCGGCACGGTGTCGAACGTGCTCAACGCACCCGATCGGGTGGCGCCCGCCACCGTGGCACGCGTGCACGCCGCGATCCGGGAGTTGGGCTTCGTCCGCAACGATGCAGCGCGCCAACTGAAGGCCGGAAGGTCGCGGTGTGTCGGATTACTCGTCCTCGACGTCGGCAACCCGTTCTTCACCGACGTTGCCCGCTCCGCCGAGAGGCAGGCGTCGCAGCACAATCTGGTGGTGCTGCTCGGCACCTCCGACGACGACCCAGCGCGTGAGCGCGCGTATCTGGAGACGTTCGACGAGCAACGCGTCTTCGGTTTGCTGATCTCTCCGGTGGGTGAAGACCTCGAGCCGGGTGCTCGCGTTGCACGGTCGCGGCGTACCCGTCGTGCTGGTCGACCGCGACGGTTTGGGCACGCCGTTCTCCTCGGTGGCAGTCGACGACGTGGCCGGGGGACGGCTGGCGGTCACGCACCTGTGCGAGCGCGGCCGCACCCGCATCGCCTACGTGGGCGGGCCGTTGAGCCTGCGGCAGGTGGGTGACCGGCTGGCCGGCGCCAGGGAGGCGGTCGGGGACTTCCCGGGAGCGTCGCTGCAAGTGATTCCGACCGACGAGCCCAGCGTGCTGGCTGGTCGCGCCGTCGGGGAACGCTTGTGCGCCTTGGCTCCCGGAGTACGGCCGGACGCCTTGTTCTGCGCCAACGACCTGCTGGCGATCGGGATGTTGCAGGCGCTGGCCGTCGGCGCGGTGGACGTGCCCGGTGACATCGCGCTGATCGGCTATGACGACATCGACTTCGCACGCTCGGCCGCCGTGCCGCTGTCGTCGATCCGCCAGCCCAGTTCCCAGATCGGACTGACCGCCATCGAGCTGCTCCTCGCGGCCGCGGAGTCACCGGGCGAAGATCCCCGACACGTGTTGTTCCTTCCCGAACTGGTGGTGCGCGCCTCCACGTCGAACGGGCCGCCGCCTACTTGATGGTGTAGCCACCGTCGATGAGCAGATCGGCGCCATTGACCATCGCCGCCGCTCCAGAGGCGAGAAACACTGCGGCAGCGGCGATTTCATCGGGGTAGGCGAACCGTCCGGTGGGGATCAGCTTCTTCAGCGCCTCGCCCTTCGGGTTGTCCCACGCCTTGATGCCAAGGTCGGTGAGCACCACCGTGGGGGAGATGCTGTTGACCCGCACGCCACGGCCTGCCCATTCGGTGGCGAGCACCTTGGTGATCCCGACGACCCCGAACTTCGAGGCGCAGTAGGCGACGTGCTCGTCGATCGCCACGCTGGCCGCCTGCGATGCCATGTTGATGATGGCGCCTCTGCCGGCGGCCAGCATGTGCCGGCCGACGGTCTGGCACATCAGGAAGGTTCCCTTGAGGTTGATGGCGATCGTCGAATCCCAGTCGGCCAGCGACAAGTCCTCCGCGGGCGCGAGCCTGGCGATGCCTGCGCTGTTGACCAGGATGTCGATCCGGCCGAATGCGCCGACGACCGCTTCGACGACCGCCGTCACGGAATCGGGATCGGCCACGTTGCAGGCGAATCCGCGACTGCCGGGGAGTCGGTCCGCCACCTCCGCGGCTCCGGCCTCGTTGAGGTCGACCACCGCAATCTTGGCGCCCTTCGTCGAGAGTGCCGCCGCTATCGCCGCACCGATGCCGGAGGCACCACCGGTTACCAGTGCCACCAGGCCGTCGAGTCCGAAGTCGAAGTCCACGACCGGTCCGTCTGTGTCAGACATCTTCCATCTCTCCTCAATGCCGCTGCCGCGGCGCTTCGATCTGCTCAGTCCAGGACGGCCGTTGCGACGTCGATGTCGGTGACCAGGGAGGAAACCAGGCCGGACTGGAGCACGGCCTTGGTGGCGACGGCCTTCTCCTTGCCTGCCGCGATCGCGATCCTGGTGGGGATCGTGCGCAACACCGACTCGTCGATGCCCATTCGCCGCTCATCGAAACCGGGTACGCGTCGACCCTCGGAATCCAAGAGGAGAGCGCATGTTTCGGCACAGACCCCCGCCTCGTCGAGCACGCGGGCCTCGTCTGCAGTCAACGATTCATACACCTGTGACGCCCCCGCGGTCCATGCGCCGACCGAGACGATCGCACAGCTGACCGACGATTGGCGGTCGATCGTCTCGCGGATCTGCAAATTGTCGCCGAGGCTGCGTGCCGTCCGCGCATCGGTCACGACCAGCGGTGCGTACAGCGGCCAGGATTCGCCACCGCTCACCTCGCTGATCCGTCGCACCAGGTCGGTGCCGTTGCTGGTGATGGGTCCGGCCATCCCGGTGAGTTGCACGACGTCGCACCGCGGCAAGGACGTGAGATAGGGCGCGATGTGGGTGAGGGTGCGTCCGCAGTCGACGCCGACCACGTCGCCGTCGCGCAAGATCGACTGCAGCAGTTCGGCCATCGCCCTCGCCACGGCATCGACGTGATCCGCGGCGTTGCTCGAGTCGGCGGTGACCGCATACGCGTGCTCGAGTCCGTAGCGACGCTGGAGCGCGGTCGACAACTCCACGTCGATCGCACCGGGATTGTGAATCTTGATCTCGACCATTCCCGACTCGACTGCCTCGTCGAGCATTCTGGCGACCTTGAAGCGGGACAGCCCGAACTCCTCGGCGATCTGAATTCGGGTGCGGCCCTCCAGGTAGTAGCGGCGGGCGATCACCGCACGCTGGAACAGCTCATCGGGCCCCATGTGTCCTCCCATGCATCCCGAGCCTGACGGCCCACACCGGCTTTGCACATATGTGCAGCCGCATTGACATGTGAGCACAAGCATTGCATGATCCAGATCACAGCGGGAGGCATTGAGTTTCGAGGATGGCAGATGAGCAACGACGACACCTGGCTGGCCGAACTGGCCGGTGCGGTGCTGTCCCGTGAATCTGCTGCGCTGGCCGCGCTGGTCGGCGCCGTCGAGTCCAGCGTCGTGACCGTCGCCCGTCGAATGCTCGACGTGCCGGGAAAGGTCGTCACGACGGGTTCCGGCACGTCGGGGATCATGGCGGAGCGACTCGCCCATCTGCTGTCGGTCTGTGGCACGCCGGCGGTGTATCTGCCGTCGATGGATGCGCTGCACGGCGGCATGGGCGCGATCACCACGTCCGACCTGGTGGTCGCGATCTCGAAGACCGGTCAGTCACGCGAACTGATCAGCCTCGTCGAGCGCCTGGCACAGCGCGGCGTCGACGTCGTCGCCGTCACCGAAAGCCCCGACTCACCGTTCGCCGTCGCCGCCGCGCAGTGTGGCCGCACTCCCACCGACACCCGCCGACGCCGATCCCGGCGACATGATCGCGATGGCCAGCACCTTGGCGGTCGGCGCGTGGAGCGACGCCGTCGCCGTGCTGACGATGGCGATGCGCGGACACACCGTCGGCAGACGTCGTCGACAGCCATCCGGCAGGTGGCGTCGGCGTCCGCGGTCACCGCCCCGGCGACGAGTCGGCACCCGTGGTACGCGCATGACGAACGCCGTGATGGGGGTGGACTCGTCGACGCAGTCGTGCAAGGTCGAGATCCGCGACCTCACCAGCGGGCGACTCCTCGGGACCGGCTCGGCGCCGCACCCCCCGGCGTTCCCGCCGTGCAGCGAGCAGCATCCGCGGGATTGGGTGAGTGCCTTCCTCACGGCGGCGAACCGCGCGATCGAACGCTGTGAACAGCGGCCCCGGCTCCGCGCGATATCGGTCGCGGCTCAATGCCACGGCCTGGTCCTGCTCGACAACCGTGGTGACGTACTGCGGGCGGCCAAGCTCTGGAACGACACGACCGGCGCCACCCAGCTTGCCCGCCTCGTCGAGCGCATCGGTGGAAGGCACTGGGTGATGCGGATCGGCACGCTGCCGACCGCCGCCTTCACCATCGCCAAACTGGCCTGGGTCGCCGAACACGAGCCCGGACTGCTCGACCGGGTCGCGACCGTGCTGCTGCCCCACGACTATCTGACCTACTGGCTGACCGGTGAGAAGGTGACCGACCGCAGCGATGCGTCCGGCACCGGATACTTCGACGCGGTCGGCGGACAGTGGATCCCGTCCTATCTCGAACTGGTCCGCGCCGAGCAGGACTGGCCGGCCAAGCTGCCGACGGTGCTGGGACCGGCCGACACGGCGGGCACGGTGCGCCCGGCTCGCGCCGCCGAGCTCGGAATCGACGACGACGTGGTGGTGGGCGCGGGCGGCGGCGACCAACACGCCGCCTATCTCGGACTCGGCCTGACCGACGGGGATCAGTACTTCAGCGTCGGGACCTCGGGCGTGGTGGCGACGTCGTCGCGGGCTCCCGTGTTCGACACCACCGGCGCCGTCGATGGCGTCGCGGACATGACCGGTGGGTATCTGCCCTTGATGAGCACGCTCAACGCCGCCAGGGTGCTGGACCGCGCCGCGGTGCTGCTGGGCACCGACCTGGCGGGATTGTCGGAACTGGCGCTGGCCGCCGGCGCCGACGCAGGGCCCGGTGCTGGCGCCGTTCCTCGACGGCGAGCGAACCCCCGACCGGCCCGATGCCCGCGGTGCGCTCGTCGACGTGACCTCGCACACCACCCGCGAGGAGCTCGCGCGCGCCTTCGTGGAGGGCCCACTGCTCTCGCTGCTGTCCGGGCGCGACAGCTTGCTGGCGTGCGGTGTCGAACTCGGCGGCGCGGCAACGGCTGTCGGCGGCGGAACGCGGTCACCCGCCACTCTCCAGCTGCTCGCGGACCTGCTCGGGGACGAGGTCACGGTGCCCGACGTCGACGAAGCGACGGCACGCGGCGCCTGCATCCAGGCGGCCGCCGTGGCCTCCCGCACCGACGCGGCGGGGCTCGTCGACCTGGCCAAGCGATGGCTGCCCGATGCCAGGGTCCGCGTGCCGCCCCGCAGGCACGGCAGGAACCTGGCATCGTTGCGGTCCCGGTGGGCGTCGCTGGCGGCCTCCCCGCTGCTCGACAGCGGGGGCGCCGCGATGACGGCGCTTCTCGCGCCGTGGCACCAGGGCTTCGCGGGGTCGGTGGCCGGATCGGTCTATGCCGCCACCGGCTCCCGGCTCGTCCGTCGCCCACGAGTTGGCCGACGCCGGGCTGGACGTCCACGTCGACGTGATGGCCGTGTCCGAGGGATTGCCGCGCCGGAGTGAGCTTGGCGGAGCTGCAGATGATCTCGGCCGCCGTGGACAGGTCCGCGATCGGCGTTCACCTGATCGGTTCGGCCGACTTCGTCGACGCCGTGCTGCCGAAGATCTTGGCGCTGCGGCCCGGTGTCGTGTTCTTGCCGTGGGCGACCTTCACCGACGAGCGGGCCCATGCCGTCAGGGCGAGCGGGGGCTCGGCGTGGCTCGTGCTGTGGCGGGAATGGGACGGCCGAAACGACCCGCAGTGGCCGTCCGCACCCGACGGCGTGCTCGTCATGCTCATCGAACCCGGCACCCGCGACAGCGCCGAGCTGGACCGACTCGACATCGTGACCGCCTGCACCGCGCGATTCTCCGGACTGCCGGTGGCCGTCGACGGCGGGGTCACCGAGGAAATCGCGCCGCTGTGCGCGGCCGCCGGCGTCCAGCCAGATGGTCGTCGGCCGGGCCCTGTTGACGCCCCGAACGAAAGGAAGCGATATGACCGGGAGTCGCCCACCGCGGCGCCCTCGATGCGCGCGAGCGTGATGACGGGCGTCGGTACGCTGCAGATCGAAGAGCGCGCCGTCCCCACACCGGGAGCCCACCAGGTTCTGGTCGAGGTTGCGGCGGTCGGGGTGTGCGGTTCGGACGTGCACTACTACCGCCACGGCCGGATCGGTGACTTCGTCGTCGAGCAGCCGATGATCCTCGGTCACGAACTGTCGGGCCGGATCGCGGCGGTGGGTGAACACGTCGACCCGACGCGCGTCGGCCAACGCGTCGCCGTCGAGCCACAGCATCCCGTGCCGGCGCTGCAAGCAGTGCACGGCGGGTCGGTACAACCTGTGCCCCTACATGGAGTTCTACGCCACCCCGCCGGTCGACGGCGCCTTCTGCCGCTACGTCACCATCGACGCCGAATTCGCCCACCCGGTACCGGATTCCATGTCCGACGACGCGGCGGCGCTGCTCGAGCCACTCTCGGTGGCCGTGACCACGATGCGCAAGGCGCACGTCGCCCCGGGCAGCTCCATCCTGATCGCGGGCGCGGGCCCCATCGGTGTGATGTGCGCACAGGCGGCGCGCGCGTTCGGGGCCGCGCGGATCGTCGTCTCCGATCCCCTGGAGTCGCGGCGGGACAGCGTGCTGCGCTTCGGCGCCACCGAAGTCATCGATCCGATGGTCGACGACGTCGCCGCGCTCGATCCCCAGGTCGACGCCTTCGTGGACGCCAGTGGTGCGGCGCCCGCGGTGGTCAGCGGCATCAAGGCGGTCGGCCCGGCGGGCCACGTCGTCCTGGTGGGCATGGGCTCCGGGGACGTCGCGCTGCCGGTCGGCTACATCCAGAACATGGAGATCAACGTGACCGGCGTCTTCCGTTACACCGACACCTGGCCGGCGGCAATACATCTGGTGACCTCCGGCGCCGTCGACCTCGACGGCATGGTGACTGGCCGCTATGACCTGGAACACGTCGGCGAAGCACTGGACAGCGACACCGATCCGGCCAGCCTCAAGTCGATCGTCGTCCCGAGATGACGGATCCCAACGCCGTGGGCGCCCGTTCGCCGTTCGACCTCAGCGGCCGCACCGCTCTGGTGACCGGTGGGAACCAGGGGCTCGGGCGCGCCTTCGCCTTCGGTCTCGCCGAGGCGGGTGCGACCGTCGCCATCTCGGGCCGCAGCGCCGAGCGAAACGAGAAGGTGACCGCCGAAGCCGCGACCGCGGGCCACACCATGTACCCGATCACCGCCGACATCACCAGCGCCGCCGAGGTCGATCGGATGACGGCAGAGGCAATCGCCGCGCTCGGGCACATCGACATCCTGGTGAACAACGCGGGCACCTGCTACCACGCCGAGTCGTGGGACGTCACCGAACAGCAATGGGACGACGTCTTCGACCTGAACGTCAAGGCGCTGTGGGCATGCTCGCTGTCGGTGGGTGCCCACATGCGCGAGCGCGGCTCCGGGTCGGTGGTCAACATCGGGTCGATGTCCGGACTCATCGTGAACCGGCCGCAGATGCAGCCGGCCTACAACGCCTCCAAGGCAGCGGTGCATCACCTGACGAAATCGCTTGCGGCGGAATGGGCTCCGTTGGGGATCCGCGTCAACGCGCTGGCACCCGGCTACTGCAAGACGGAGATGGCGCCCGTCGACCGGCCGGATCTGAAGCGGTACTGGATCGACGACGCCCCTCAGCAGCGCTATGCGCTGCCCGAGGAGATCGCACCGAGCGTCGTCTTCCTGGCCAGTGACGCCGCGTCGTTCATCACCGGGTCTGTGCTCGTCGCCGACGGAGGGTACACCGCATGGTGACCGAAGGCAGCCATGGCGCACCGGGCGTCAACCGCAGGGTCGTCGTCAACGCCATCGACGACGTCGTCTTCGAAACCGTGCCCGAAGCCTCGCCCGACGCAGGCGAGGTGCGCATGCGTACCACGATCGTCGGCATCTGCGGTTCGGATACTGCACGCCGCGTGCGGCGAGCACCCGTTCATCGACCTGCCCTACCGCCCCGGACACGAGGTCGTCGGCGTCGTGGACGCGGTCGGCGCCGGCGTCGACGACGTCATGGCTCGACACCCGCGTCGTGGTGGAACCCAACCTGGCCTGTGGGCACTGCCCCCAATGCGTCTCGGGTCGCTACAACATCTGTCGCCAACTTCTGGTGCTCGGGTGTCAGACGCCGGGCGGTCTCGCCGACAGCTTCACCGTGGCCGCCGACCGGTTGGTGGCATTGAGTCCGGAACTCGACGACGACCACGCCATCCTGATCGAGCCGCTCGCCACCCCCGTGCACGCCGTCCGCCGCGCCGCCGCTGCGGTCGGCGACCTCCGGGGCCGACCGGTCGTCGTGCTCGGCGCCGGTCCGATCGGGCTCTTCGTGCTGCTGGCTGCCCGCAGTGCCGGCGCCAGCGTGGTGGTGGCCGACCTGGTGGCCTCCAAGCGCGAACGCGCCGAACGTCTCGGCGCAGCAGGCACTTTCGATCCCGACGGCGCCCGATGCGGTGGCATCCGCCCTCGCACTGCTCGGTGGTCCCGCCGCGGTGGTCTTCGACTGTGTCGCCGTCGGCGAGCTCGGTTGCGCAGGCGGTCGATCTGGTCGACAAGGGCGGCGCCATCATGGTCGTCGGTGTGGCGGCCGGCGCCACGCCGGTTCGGCTGGACCTGATCCAGGACCGCGAGCTGGCCCTGTCGGCAACCTCATGTACGTCCGGGAAGACTTCACGGCGGCGATCGATCTGCTGGCATCCGGCGCCGTCCCGGTCGACGAGACTCATCACGACGCGCTTCGACTTCGAGCACGCCGCGGAGGCGTTCGCCGCCTCGGCGGACCCGGAGAGCGTCAAGGTCGTCGTCACGGTCAACACACACACCGGCGCACCGGGTTTGGCCGGCGCCAGTTCGACAGGGAGTCGGTCATGACCTCGGCAGTCCTCGAATGTTCGGACATCACGAAGAGTTTCGGTGGCGTCCCGGTGCTCAACGGCATCACGCTGAACCTCGAGCCGGGCACGGTCACGGCGCTGGCCGGCGAGAACGGGGCCGGCAAGTCCACCCTGATGAAGATCGTCAGCGGACAGTACAGCGCCGACGCCGGTTCCGTGTCGGTGCAGGGCACGCACCTCGCCCCCGGCAATCCCCGCGACGCGGTCCGGCACGGCGTGGCCATCGTGCCGCAGGAGCTGGCGTCCATCGAGGACATGACCGTCTACGAGAACCTGTTCGTGGGACGCGAATTGCGACGTGGGCCGTTCCTGAATCGCAGAGCGATGATCGACGAGGCCAAGGAGACGCTGTCGGCGTTCGACGTGGCCATCTCGCCGACGGCCCGGATGGGCAGCCTGCCCGTCGGGTTGCGGCAGATCGTGGAGATCGTCAAGGCCGCCCGCACCGGTGCACAGGTCGTGATGCTCGACGAGCCCACCTCGGCCATCTCCGAGCGGGAGGTGGAAGGCCTCTACGGGATCGTGCGCACGCTGCGCGACCACGGCGTCGCCATGGTGTACACCACCCACAAGATGGCCGAGATCCGCGCCATCGCCGACCGCGTGGTGGTACTGCGCGACGGCGGGCTGATCATGGACGAGCCGATCACCGCCGTGTCCGACGACGACATCGTCACCGCGATGATCGGCCGCGAACTGGATGCGCTGTTCCCGACCGCTGGTCGAACCGAAGGCGGACACCGTGCTCGAAGTCCGCGGCCTGCGGGTCGCACGGTGCGTCCGAACCGGTGTCGTTCTCGGTGGGTTCCGGCGAGATCCTCGGGCTCGCCGGTCTGGTCGGCGCCGGCCGGACGGAGTTGCTGGAGGCCATCTTCGGCGCCCGGCACACCACGGCGGGCGAGATCGTGGTGCGCGGCCGGAGCGTGAAGCGCAATTCGCCGGCGGCGGCGATCACCGAAGGCATGGCGATGGTCCCCGAGGACCGGAAGATCTCCGGTGTCGTGCTGTCGATGAGCGTGCTCGACAACGGATCACTGCCGCGGCTGTCGTCGTTCAGCGTCGCGGGGTGGTTGCGCGGCAAGGCGCGCAGCACGGCCGTGTCCGAGGTGATGAAGTCGGTGCGGCTGCGCAGCAGCGGGCTGGGCCAGCTGGTCGGGACGCTCTCGGGTGGAAACCAGCAGAAGGTGGTGCTGGCCCGGTGGTTGACCGGTGAGGTCAACGTGCTGCTGCTCGACGAGCCCACCCGTGGGGTGGACGTCGGCGCCCGCAGTGAGATCTACCGGATCATCACCGAATTCGCCGCCGCAGGCATGGCGGTGGTAATGGCATCGTCGGACATGCCGGAGATCATCGGGCTGTCGCACCGGGCGTTCGTCATGCGGGGCGGCGCGTTCGTCGGCGAACTCGACCGTGACGCCCTCGACCACCCCGCGGTCCAGGAGTCGGTGTTCCGGATGGCGACCGCCCTCGACGGACCGAAGAACGCATCGGATCACCCCCCATCAACACCACCGGCCGATGAGCAGCGGCCCGAGTCACCGGAGGTAGCATCGTGACCACGCAAGTCGACACCGAAGAGACGCCGGAGTCCTCCGGGGCACCGGTGGTGGCGTCACCGATCACGGGGGAGCCCGTCCGGTTGTTCTCCCGCGAATGGTTCAGCGGTGTCGCGCTGCGATACTCGATGGTCATCATCATGCTGTTGGTGATCGCGTACTTCAGTTACCGCAGTGCGCGTTTCGGCACGGTCGACAACCTGGTGACCATCCTGGTGGCGGCCGCTCCGTTCGCCCTCATCGCGCTTGGACAGACGCTGGTGGTTCTCACCGGCGGCATCGACCTGTCGGTGGGCAGCGTCATCGCGGTGTCCGCGATGTCGGCGGCGGCCACCGCGAAGGCCAACCCGGGACAGGTCTGGATGACCGTCCTGGTGGCGATGATCGTCGGTCTCGTCGTCGGCTCGGTCAACGGATTCCTGGTGTCCCGGGTCAACGTGCCACCGTTCATCGCGACGTTGGGCACGTTGACGGCCGGCTCCGGTCTGGCCTACGTCATCGGCGGCGGCGCGCCCATCAACGGGCTGCCCGCGGAGTTCGGGTCGATCGCCAACACCAAGATCCTCGGCTTGCAGATCCCCGTCCTGGTGATGATCATCGGCATCATCGTCCTCGGCATCGTGATGCGGCGGACCACCTACGGCATGCGGATCTACGCCGTCGGTGGCAACCGCAACGCCGCCGAGATCGCGGGCATCAACGCCAAGAACGTGTTGTTCAGCGTCTACGCGCTGTCTGGCCTGCTGGCCGGCATCTCCGGCGTGATGCTGGCGTCCCGGGTCATCTCCGGACCGCCCAACCTGGGCCAGGGCTACGAGCTCGACGCCATCGCCGCGGTGGTGATCGGCGGTGCCAGCCTGATGGGTGGGCGCGGCACCATCTGGGGAACGGTGCTCGGCCTGTTCATCATTCAGACGCTCAACAACGGGCTGGACATCCTCGTCGTGCCCGCCTACTGGCAGGACGTGATCAAGGGAGTCCTGATCGTCGCGGCCGTCTCGGTCGACGTCTGGTCGAACCGAAGACGCGCATGAGCTGGTCACGGCACACCCATTGGCACATCGATCCACACAACGAGAGTGAGAACCAGATGAGTCTGACAACCAAGTTCGTCGCCATCGCCTCGGCAGGGCTACTGACGATGGGGATGACCGCCTGCGGCGCCGGCGACACCGAGTCGAAGAGCGGTAAGACCCGGATCGGCGTCACCGTCTACGACATGAGCTCGTTCATCACCGCCGGCAAGGAGGGCATGGACCAGTACGCGAAGGACAACAACATCGAGTTGCTGTGGAACTCGGCGAACGAAGACGTCTCCACCCAGGCCAGTCAGGTCGACTCCCTGATCAATCAGGGCGTCGACGCCATCATCATCGTCCCCATCCAGGCTGATTCGCTGGGACCGCAGGTCCAGACGGCCAAGTCGAAGGGCATCCCGATGATCGCGGTGAACGCGTCGTTGAACAACAAGGACGTCGCGGGCAACGTGCAGCCCGACGACGTGGCCGCCGGCGCCCAGGAAATGCAGATGATGGCCGACAAACTCGGCGGCAAGGGCAACATCGTCGTCCTGCAGGGCCCGCTGGGCCAGTCCGGCGAGATCGACCGTAGCAAGGGCATCGACCAGGTGCTGGCCAAGTACCCCGGCATCAAGGTGCTCGCGAAGGACACCGCGAACTGGAAGCGCGACGAAGCCGTCAACAAGGTGAAGAACTGGATCTCCGGGTTCGGCAACCAGATCGACGCCGTCGTGTCCGAGAACGACGACATGGGCCTCGGTGCGCTACAGGCACTCAAGGAATCCGGCCGCACCGGTGTGCCGATCGTCGGCATCGACGGCATCGAGGACGGTTTGAACGCCGTCAAGAGCGGCGAGTTCATCGGCACCTCACTGCAGAACGGCACCGTGGAACTGTCCGCCGGGCTCGCCGTCGCAGACGCCCTGGCCAAGAAGCAACAGGTCAACACCGCGCCGGTCTACATCATGCCCGCCATCACCAAGGACAACGTCGACGTGGCGTACCAACACGTGGTGACCGACCGGCAGAAGTTCCTCGACGGCCTCAGTGCGCTGACCGCCCAGAACCTCAAGACCGGCGACATCGCCTACGAGGGGATCCCGGGACAGAAGCAGCCATAGTCCGTCGTCGTGCACACTGCGTCACGAGCGAAATCAGAAGGAGTGAATAGATGAGACTGACGACGAAGTTGGGCGTCATCGGTTCAGCGGGGTTGCTGGCACTTGGCATGACGGCCTGTGGAGCGGGTGACACCGAGGCCAACAGCAACACGACCCGCATCGGTGTCACGGTGTACGACATGAGCTCGTTCATCACCGCGGGCAAGGAGGGCATGGACACCTATGCCAAGGCCAACAACATCGAGCTGGTGTGGAACTCGGCCAACAACGACGTGTCCACCCAGGCGAGCCAGGTCGACTCACTGATCAACCAGGGCGTCGACGCGATCATCGTCGTTCCGGTGCAGGCGGATTCGCTCGGGCCGCAGGTGGCGTCGGCCAAGGCGAAGAACATCCCGCTGCTGGCGGTCAATGCGGCCCTGGAAAGCCCCGACCTGGCCGGCAACGTGCAGCCCGACGACGTGGCCGCCGGCGCGCAGGAGATGCAGATGATGGCCGACCGCCTCGGTGGCAAGGGCAACATCGTCATTCTGCAGGGCCCGCTCGGTGGTTCCGGTGAGATCAACCGCGGCAAGGGCATCGACCAGGTGCTGGCCAAGTATCCCGACATCAAGGTGCTGGCCAAGGACACCGCGAACTGGAAGCGCGACGAGGCCGTCAACAAGATGAAGAACTGGATCTCCAGCTTCGGACCGCAGATCAACGGCGTCGTCTCGCAGAACGACGACATGGGCCTCGGCGCGCTGCAAGCGCTCAAGGAGGCCAACCGCACCGACGTCCCGATCGTCGGCATCGACGGCATCGAGGACGGCCTCAACGCAGTGAAGAGTGGCGAGTTCATCGGGACCTCACTGCAGAACGGCACCGTCGAACTGTCCGCGGGACTCGCCGTCGCCAACGCTCTGGTCAAGAAGCAGCAGGTGAAGACCGATCCGGTCTACGTGATGCCCGCCATCACGAAGGAGAACGTCGACGTCGCCATCGCGCACGTCGTCACCGACCGGCAGAAGTTCCTCGACGGCCTCGGTGAGCTGACGGCGCAGAACCTCAAGACCGGCGACATCGCCTACGAGGGGATTCCGGGACAAAAGCAGCCCTGATCCGCACGCGTGCAGCGGGACCGGTCACTTCGGTGACCGGTCCCGTCTGCATCGGACCGATGACTTTCGTCGTCCGAGAGGGTCAGTATCGGCGACTCGGAAAAGGGAGGTCGTCGTGGCGATCGAACACGTATTGGCCGTCGTCCCCGTATCGGACATCGGGGTCGCGGCAGCCTGGTACGAGCAGCTCTTCGGGCGCCGCGCCGACAACAATCCGATGCCGGTACTGGTCGAGTGGCAGGTGGTTCCCGGCGGGTGGGTGCAGGTCTTCGTCGACGAGGAGCGCGCCGGATCCGGTCTGCTGAACTTCGCCGTCGACGATCTGGAGGTGCACGTCGCCGAGGCAGGCGAGCGGGGCCTGCAGCCGGGTGCCATCGAGGACGCGAACAAGGGCGTCCGACTGGCGACGCTCACCGACCCGGACGGGAACGTGATCCGGCTGATCGGCGGATTCCGGGTCGAGTACTGAGGGCACCCCTCGGGAGTGTGGGCCTCCCGCACGCGAAAATGCCGAAACGCGTACACCAGGCCCACATTGGCGTCACCGAGACGTCGGGCCCAGTGGCTGCCGAGCCAGTTCGAGAACCTCTTCGGTGGTGAGTGGGCTGTTCGGGTGATGGGACAGGCACCACGGCGTGGTGATCTTCTGGAACGCAGTGCCCTCGAGCGCGGCGTAGAAGTTGCCGGCCCGCAGCCTGCTGATGTCGGGCACCAGGCCGCCCTTCACGCGTGCCATCTCCTTGGCCACGGCGATTTGAACCGGGGAGTTGAGCAGCCCGAAGAACTGCGTCGCGGCGTTGCCCGGAATGTTGGGATTCAGACCCCGCGGCGCCTGCGTGGCGTAGACCAGTCCAAGGCCGTACTTGCGGGCCTGCGACGACAGCGCCAGCGTGCTTCGAGTCGCGACGGTGGTGCGGCCCGACGGGGCGAAGTTCTGCGCCTCGTCCATCACCAGCAACCCGCCCAGGGGTCTGTCGCCCGCGGGATTGCGTTTGATCCAGGCGAACAGCGCCATCTGGAGTTGGTTGACGAAACCCTCGCGTTGCGTACCGTCGGACAATCCGACCATGCTGATCACCGACACCCTTGCCCGGTACCCGTCCGACGGAGTGAGCAGCAATCCGGGATCGGCCGGTGTGCCGTCGCCACCGAACATCGGGTCGTTCACCGTGGCCGCGCGCAGGTTCTGACTCAGCTCCGCGGCCCGCTCGCCGGCGTTGGCGATCACGCTGACGCCGTCGGGGAGGTCGGACAGCACCGCGAAGAACCCGCGCAGAGTGGGTGATGGCTGCCGTCCATACCAGTGCAGCGCCTCGCGGAGCACGGCCCGCGACTGATTCGCCTTGGGCGTCTTTCCCGAGATGTGCGCGTGGGGTTCCATTGCCGCGAAGGCGGACTCAACCGCTTCGTTGTACTCGTCGTGGTCGTCGACGACGCTGGCGAAGTCGGGAAGCGGCTGGAAGGACAGCGGCCGCCCTGCCGAGCGGCGAGGTGTCCAGACCACCACCTCGGTGTTGTCCAGGTAGTCCGCGGCGCGCGGCGTGTCGGCGCCCCGCCAACCGCTGGGCCGTTCCGGCCACGGCAGGCCGAGTCGCGCCAGATCGTTGTTGGGGTCCAAGACGATCGACGACACTCCGCGCAGCGCGCACTCCTCGACGAGGCGTCGGATCAGCACCGTCTTGCCGGATCCGGATCCGGCGAAGATCGCGGTGTGCTTGCGCAGGGCGAGTAGGTCGACGCTCAACGACTCGCCCGTGGTGTCGTCGGTTCCCAACGGCACCGCCCTCGGGGAGTCCACCCGGCGATCGTCCTTCTTCAGTCGCTTGGTCCACGGCTCTGAGTCGGATTCGGTCTCCTGTTCGGAAGCCGTTGTCTCGTCCACCATGTCGGCCGAGTCGGGTCCGGCGGCCTCGCCGAGGGCGGTCCGCAGGAATGCCAACCCGTGTGCGGGCTTGCGGGCCTGAAGCCAGGCGGGCAGTTCGGCGTCGTTGTCGTCGATGAGGTCGCGCAGCGCCGACAGCGTGCGAAGGTCGTCCTCGGACAGCGTGAGCGTACGCCCTCCCGCCGCTTGGAAGTCGGCGACCACCTGCGCCGTCTTCACACCGCCCGGCCACGACGTATTGCGCAGCAGGAAGAGCTGACGCTTGTCGGATTCTGCGCCGAAACCGGCTGCCACGCAGGCGTTCTTGATTCGATTCTGCACGGCGATCGCGTTGGTGCTGGCGATCGCCCGAAACGCCCAGTGCCGTTCGTCGTCGGTCGCGGCATTCAGGTTCTGCCTCAGTCGGCCGTGCAGGCGTGCCTGCTTTCCCGGCGGTGGGTCGAGCTGGAACGTCCGCTCGTCGTCCCCGCGTTCGGTGATCCAGGCATCCAGCGCCGCCGAGAGCAGGGCGGGCACGGTGGTGTCCTCGCCCTCGGGATCCAGCGCCGCCGCACGGACCGCACGCCGCCGGTAGTCGGCGAACTTGCGGTCCAGATCGTGGCTCGGTGCGGGCACGTCATCGGATCGGTGCGGACCGGTTTCGGCGGGGGTGCTGCCCAGCCGTGCCAGTTCGTCGACGGCGTCGCGGTCCAGGCAGCGGCGAATGTGCGTGTCGGCGACCTGGAGCAACCGGCGCGGGGTGTAGTCGGGCGCATCGTCGAAGGCCGACGGAAGGATCGGCCAACTCGGGTACGGCGGAGTGAAGTCGACGGACCGGTAACTCGCGGTGAAGCGGCGCTCCAGGATTGCCCGACCGGCGGCCGCGTTCGGGAGTCCCTTCAAGGGCGCAGTCTCCCGGAACCTGTCGGCCACCGAGGCCGTCGCCCTCGTCCGGATCGACTCCCACACCACGGGCAGGCAGGCGACGACTTCTGCGGTGCGCCGCATCGTTTCCCGTATCGACATCAAGCCGTGCGCGACGTGGTCCAGGTCGCGGTTGTCGGTGGGCTCTCCGTCACGACCGGCGGTCGAGGTGGCGGACTGGGCAAGGAGGGTGTCGATCTGGTCGATCGCCATCACCGACGGCCCGGCAAGGGCCACTAGGCGCGAGATGTCCCGCACGCATTCCTGTGGCGTCAACGTCGACACCCCGATCGACCACGTCCGGCGGCCCGTGTCGTCGACGTCCTCCGCCGAATTCAGGTAGGCCTGCCCGATGTCCTGGACACCGAGGTCGGCCGCGCCGAGCAGGGTCAGCGCGCGCAGGGTGTGTTGCGCCTGGCGCACCGTCTGCGGTGCCGCCTGGTGTAGCGCCTTGACGAAGGCCGCGAGGATCTCCGGGGTCAGTTCGTCCTCACCGCTCACCGCGCGACGGTCGGCGCGCGACACGTGAGCCACGGACGCGAGCTGCCAGAGCAGGTGCTTGAGTTGGGTTTCGCGCTCGTGTGCGGGCCGACCGAGGCTCTCGAGGATGCTGCTGCGTGCCGATTCCCAGAAGCTGGTGGCGTCGAGTAGTTGCAGGAGGAAGAAGAAGCCGTCCGCGGCTTGGACACGTTCGCGCACCACGCCGAGCAGGTGCGTCTTGCCCGACCCCGCCTGCCCCCGGATGACCACCCCGAGCGGGCTTGACTCGGGCTGGCGGTCGGCATCGGCGAAGGCGTCCATCACCTGTTCGATCGCCTCGTCGTTGACGCCGGGCACGTGGAAGGCGCCCTGCGCATGCCACAGGTCGTCGGCCGACGGCGCGAAGGACAGACGAAGCGACTTCAAGGCATCGCGTTCCCGAGGATCCATCACGATTCGATCGCCATCAGATGCCGCGCCTGGTTGCCGATGTGCACGGCGGCAGCATGATCGGCAGGGGTGAGCGTCTTCTGGTTCTCCTCGGGGATCAGACTGACGCCGCGATCACGCTGCATCTGCGTGAGCGCATCGTCCATTTCCCGTTTGGACACCTCGGGCAGTGCGGCGCGCAGCCGCACCAGGTCCACCCAGCCTCCAGCGCGTGCCGCGAGCGTGACGTACGCGGCGCGGACTTGGGCCTCGACGTCGACGGTGTCGTCCAGCGCGACGAAGACGTCGGCGGGTGCCAAGTTCTCTCTGTCGAAGTAGCGGCGCACCGCACGCAACACGGTGTAGAGGGCCTTGCCCTGACCCGTCGGCCGCTCCGGCGCGTCGGACCCGATGAGCACCGCACACGTCGCCCAGCCCTTGTCGGTCAGCTCGAGCACCAATGCGCGATTCTCGCTGGAAACCTCGATCAGTCCGTGCTGCTCGAGCCAATCCCGGTCCCGTTTCTTCAGTTCCGGCCCCAGCGCGGGTAATTCGGGATTGCGGACGGGTCGTGCTTCGGCCATCAGAACCAGAAGCACGGCCCGCTGGGTGCCCGTCAGTTCTTCGGGGTCGATGCTCACGCCAAGTTCCCTTCGTCGTTTCTCTTCGTCGATAGCAGGCTATGGATGACGGCGAGCACCCGCGCCGGGTCGTCGTCGATTTCGTCGTTGGTGAACCGCAGCACGGCGAAACCGTCGAGCGTCAGACCGTTGTCGCGTCGGCGGTCGGCCGCATACTTCAAACTCCCGCGATGGTCCGGACCGTCGATCTCCACGACGCAGCGCTCGGCGGGCCACATCAGGTCGACGCGAATGGGTGGCACGAGGATGTGGCCGGCGTATTCCTGATTCCAGGTGCGACCGGCCGCCCACGCGCACCGGGCCAGGCACCGCTCCAAGGTCTGCTCGGCTGCGCTCGCCGGGTGTGGTCTGCCGGCGACCGGCGGGTAGTCGACCGGCTTCGGATCCTCCGCCGGCGCGTCGGACGACAGCGCCTCGACGTACGCGGGAACGGACGTCCGCCACGTCGGATACCGGTCGACGCGGGGCAGCGCGCCGTCGGTGAGCCACACCCCGAGGCCATCGTGGCCGACGAGCCATTCGAAGGCCGCGGCGATGCGACGTTGGTCGTCATCGGTGAGCGACCCCGACGTGGATCCGACGAGGAGGACGACTCCGTCACGGCGGTAGCCGTCGGCGATGACCCGGGCCAACCCGGTGAGGCGCACGTCGGGAGCGAATCGTCGAACGGAGCCGCGTCCGTGCACCGCCGCCTCGGCGAGGTCGGCGAGGAAGGGACCGAAGTGGGCGCTGTCGGCTGCGTGGCGATGGGCGATCTGACGCACCGTGCGTCTGTCGAAGTCGCTGGCGGAGTCGATGACGTCCGCCGCCGGGAGCCACGCGGGAAAGGCGTCGAGGGCGATTGCTTGCAGTTGGTCCAGGACGTCGTCGACGACGTCGTTCGAGGTACGGCGGATGTCCCGGACGCGATACCGGATGACGACGGGTACGCCCGGTGGCGGTGGGTCAAGGGCCACCGCCAGTTGCTCGTCGGTCGGTCCGACGAGCCGGACGACGCGGTCGGAGGGAAGGTGCGACAGCGACAACGGTTGCCCGCATGCCACTGCGCTCACCCGACCCCCTGCACCGCTCGACGACGATGCCCATTCTGTCCTAATCGGCGGCTCCGTGCGGAGACCCTCAGCTGCCGAGCTCAGCCAGTGGGACGCCGGCATCGGCGAGTCGCACCGCGTCGACCGGCTTTCGTGAGCGGATGAGGTGCTTGATGTCGTCGAGTCCCTCCCACACGTTGACGTTCATCCCGGCCAGGACTCGATGCCGGCCGTCCAGCCAGAATACGGTGAACTCACGCTTGTCGACGTCACCCCGGAACACCGCGGACTGGTAGTCCGCCGAGTGCCCGACGTACTCCATGCCGAGGTCGTACTGGTCGGTGAAGAAGTACGGCAACTCGTCGTACACGCCGGGCCGACCCATCATGCCCACCACCGCCACGGCCGGCTGTTTGAGCGCGTTGGCCCAGTGCTCGGTGCGGATCCGGGTACCCAGGACCGGATTGTCGGCGGCGGCGATGTCGCCAACGGCATACACGTCGTCGTCGCTCGTCTTCAGGGATGCATCGACCAGTACCCCGCCGTCGGCCAACTCGAGGCCCGCCTTCTCGGCGAGTTCGACGTTGGGTTTCGCGCCGACGGCGATCAGCACCGCGTCGGCGTGCACCGTCGAGCCGTCGCCCAGGGTCAACCCGGTCGCCCTGCCCGCCTCGGTGGTGATGGCCTCGACGGCGGTCTTCAGTCGCAGATCGACGCCGTGGTCGCGGTGCAGTCCGGCGAAGATCTCCGCAGCCTCGCAGCCCAGCGCTCCCAGCAGGGGCAGCTCCGCCGCCTCCACCACCGTGACGTCGACGCCGCGTTGACGGGCGTTTGCGGCCACCTCCAGCCCGATCCATCCGGCGCCCACGACGGCGAGCGTGGCGCCTTCGGTGAGCGAGGCCAGCAGAGCCGTGGCGTCGTCGACGGTCCGTAGATAGTGCACGCCGTCGGCATCGGCGCCGGGGATGGGCGGGCGCCGCGAGCCCGAGCCGGTGGCCAGCAGGAGTTTGTCGTAACCCTGATGGTGCCCGTCGTCGTCGCCGACCGAGCGGGAGCGCCGGTCGATGACGGTGATTTCGGTGCCCAGCCGCAGGTCGACGTCGTGTTCGCGGTACCAGGCCTCGGAGTCCACGGTGAAGTCGGCGAGTTGCTTCGTCCCTGCGAGAAAGTCCTTGGACAGGGGAGGACGTTCGTACGGCAGATGGTCCTCCGCACCGAAGAGCACGATCTCGCCGTCGAAACCCTTCTCACGCAATGCTTCTGCGGCCTTGGCACCGGCCAGGCCGCCGCCGACGATGACGAACGTGGGCATGTTTACTCCTCCGGGTCGACGACCTGGTCGCGGAGGGTCGAATCGAGGGACGCCCGCACCAGAGCTGCCGCCAAGTGTGCCGTCTTCTGCGGCGCCAGCGCACCTAGTTGGTCGGGTTTGGTCGGCAGGCCGAGCTCTTTGGCCGTGCTCAGGGCACGCTCGTCGAAATACGGTCGGACCCAGGTCCATACGTCCTGGACTTCGCGGAGGAAGATGTCGGAGCCGGTGTCGCCGATGCCCTTGAAGCGGTGCAGCGCGCGCCTCAGTTCGTCGACGTTCTCCTCGCACTCCACTGCCAGCTTCCGCAGGTCGCCGCGATGGGACTCCTTCACGGTGGTGGCGATCTCGGTCAGCCGGGTGGCGGAACTCTCGTCGTAGCGCGCGTATCCGGCTCGACCGAACGCGTCGATCATGGTCTGCCGCTCGGCGCCGAGCACCGAGTCCGGGGCGCGCAGACCCGAGTCGAAGAGCTCGCGTGCGGCCGCGGCGGCTACGTCGGCGCCAATCGGTTTGCTCGCCAGCATGGCGAGGGCGAGCAACTGGAACAGTGGCATCGGTTGGTTCTTGAGGTTGATGCCTGCTTCGGAGGCGAACGTGGTGCCCGCTACGTCGAGAAGACGGCGGACGACGTCGTCGGTGTCACCCATTGCGTCAGCAATACCCGACGGCGCCGGGGACAAACGCGGCCACGAGGCGTCTACTTGGGCGGGAGCGTCCTGGCGTAGTCGAGCCCGCGGGTCACCCACGACCGCAGCTGACGCTCCGAAGTGAGGCCCTCCATCGACACCCTCACCCAGCCGCGCGCCTCGCGGCCGGCCATGACCATCGGTTCGACGTGGTCACCGGTGAGCACTTCCTGGGTTTCCTCGGGCGCCACCCGCACCATGAGGCCGCCGCTCCTACTCGCTGCCACCGACATGTGTCCGTCGACGAGAAACGCAAGACCACCGAACATCGGCTTCTCGTCGATGCCGCACTCGCTGCCGACCACGCCGGCGACCACTGCCCTGATGCGATTGGCGAGATCTTCGTCGTAGGCCATCTCCGTTTCGAGCCCACCTTCCGTGTCGTCACCCTGCCACTCGAGCCTAGGTTCCCAGGAACGAAACCTACAGTGTTGCCACAGAGATCATCTGGGATGGTCTGGAGCCTCTCGAAGGGGGAGTAGTTCATGGTGGGTGCGTGCCGCTACGCGGTCGCGGTGGTGCTGCTGGCGATGCTCGTCGGGCCGGTGGGCCCTGCCAGGGCCGACGACGTGGGACCGCCGGGTTACAAGCTCACCACCACGTCCGGCGCTCCCTTGCTGGAGGGCGGCACGTATGGCGTCGGGATGGTCGTCGTCGCGCACTTCGACGCGCCCGTGGAGGACCGTGTAGCGGCCGAACAGCAGCTGGCGGTGTCGACGTCGCCGCCGATGTCCGGCGCCTGGCACTGGGTGGATGCGCGCACCGCACACTGGCGACCGCCGCAGTACTACGCACCGGGAACCGTCGTCACGGTCGGGCAGGACCCGCAGGCGACGTTCACCATCGGCGCCTCCCACGTGTCGATCGCCGACGATGCCACCAAGCAGGTCAGTGTGTACGACGGCGGTGCACTGGTACGGACGATGCCGACGTCGATGGGTCGTGGCGGCTCCGAGAAGGTGGGCAACACGACCGTGAGCTTCTGGACCCAGCCAGGTGTCTACACCGTGATGGACAAGAGCAACCCGGTGATCATGGACTCCTCGACGTACGGGCTGCCCATCAATTCGCACCTCGGGTATAAGGAATCGATACCGTACGCGGTGCGCGTCAGCACCGACGGCGTCTACCTGCACGAGCTGGACAGCACGGTGTGGGCGCAGGGCAAGACCGACACCAGTCACGGTTGCTTGAACCTCAACCACGACAACGCCGCATGGTTCTACGGCTTCTCGGTTCCGGGCGACGTCGTGGAGGTGCGCAACTCGGGCGGCGCGCCCCTGCAGCTTTGGCAGAACGGCGACTGGAGCGTGCCGTGGGATCAGTGGGCAGGGGAGTAGCTTGCTGACCGTCCAGTCGTCGGCTTCCTCCGGCATCCAATAGTCGGCCCACTGCGCCAGCGCCCCGTGCTCGGCGATCGCGCGGAACCGACTGCCACCATGCCCGTGTCGGTGATCATCGGCAGCATTCGAGAGGGCCGTTTCGGTGGCGCGGTGGTCTCTCGCTGCCGTGCCCGGCGTCCGCCCGGATCGACGCCGCGGGACGGCTTCGTGTTCGTCACAACGGAGTACAACCACACCTTGCCCGCCTCGGCGAAGGCGACCATCGACCAACACGTCGAGGGCGAACCGGTGGATCCGCACCGCTGCGCCAACGCAGCGAAACGCTTGTCCATCAGCTGAACTGGTGGGAGCATGCACTCCCGCCGCGTCGCCGTTGACGTCGCTGTCGGACTGGTGGGTCTCTGACCGGCCCGGCCTGCACTACCACCACGTCCAGGACGACGCCTTCGACGTCCTCGAACGAGTGCTGACCGTACAGTTCGGCGACGAAGTGGTCGACTTGGGTCCAGGGGACCCCGACCGCCTGACGTCTTGGTGACGCCCGACCTGCCTCGTTTGAATGAGCGCCGTCGAGGTAACCGCGACGACGAGACCCACCATCGGCGGAAGGCGGTTTCATGACCCTGCGATCCAACGCACTCCAGGGGGCAGGGGCGGTTGCGTGCTGCGCGGCCGCCCTACTCGTGGTGGTGGCCTGCGGTGGCAACGACAACCAAAACGAGACGAACACTCCCAGTCTGGCCTCGCCCACCGCGACGACGTCGCAGCCATCACTGCGGACGAGTACGACGGAGCCGCCCCCGACCCCCCAGAAGACGCAGCCGGGCGGGATCGGCGGCACCGGCTGATCAGGCGCTCGCCGCGGTGAACAGGAAGCAGCAGCCGTACGCCGCGTTGCGGCTGTGGACCTTGACGACGCCGGCCGTCGAAGACACTGCGCCAACGGTATCTTCGGGTTCGAAGCCGTCGTGCAGGGTGGTCGCAGGTTGAGTCGAGCCGCGGGCATCGCTATGCAGATCGCCCGACGCGGATTCGTGGGCTGGAAGGCGAGATTCGTTTATTTCATGCGACGGTGCAACTCGTCGTCGCCGATCTGGAGTTACATGATCAGCAGCAGGCCTGGTGCTGCTGGCAAGTCTTGCGCTTTGCCCCTACGACGTCAGAAAGAACCAATGAACCTCGAACCACTGCCCCGAGAGATACCCGCCACGAATGACGATGCACCCATGCGGATGTACAACTACATCTACGGCTTCGCGGTCAGTCAGACGGTCCGCGCATTCGCCGAGCTCCGAATCGCCGACCACCTTGCCGACGGCGGCGTGTCGGCCCGAGACCTCGCCATCCGCGAAGACGCATCCCCGACCTTCGTCGCCCGACTGATGCGCGCCGGGACCGCACTGGGGCTGACCGTGGAGGTCGACGGCGACGTCTACGAGAGCACCGATGTCCTGGCAACGTTGCGCGAGGACCATTCCCGTTCGTTGCGGGCGCAGGCGCTGTCGTTCACGAGTGAGCCCCTGTGGCAGGCCTGGTCGCAGTTCGTCCCGTCGGTACGAGCGGGTAGCACCCAGGCCCACTTCGCTCTCGGTGAGGAGTTCTTCAGCTATCTAGGGCATCACCCCGAGCACGGGGCTGCCTTCAGCATGGCCATGACCAGTACCACGGCGGTGTGGACTGACAACATCGCCGACGTTCTCGACACCGGCTCTGTTCAGTGTGCGGTCGACGTCGGTGGTGCCGCGGGGTCGTTGCTGCGACGACTGCAGTGTGGCAACCCGGCGCTGACGGGAGTGGTCTTCGATCGGGCGGAGGTCCTCGACCTCGCGCGCACCGAAACTGTGGCCGAGGGTTTTCCGGATCGCACCGAGTTCGTCGCCGGCGACTTCTTCACCGCGGCCCCCTCGGGTGATCTGTACCTACTGAAGTTCATCCTGCACGATTGGGACGATCAGCACTGCATCGAGATTCTGCGCCGGTGCCGCGAGGCGATGCTGCCGGGGGGCCGGGTTGCCGTCATCGACTTCGTCTGGAGCCCAACCAATCCAAGTCAAGTGGTAGCAATGTCCGACATGTCGATGATGTTGCTGTTGACTGGGCACGAACGCACGCTGGCGGAGTTCGATGCCCTCTTTGCCGCGGCCGGACTGCAGCGAACCTCGGTACGACCCACGCGCGATCCGCAGGTCGTCATCGAGGCCGTGGCGATCTGATGGGCGAAACAACCCAAGACAATGGGGTAGGCACGTGATGCGGAAGGTGTCATGGGGTGCCGGACTCGTCGGTAAGGTGTTGTCAGTTGTGGACCGTGGTGTCGACGTGGGGGACCCGGACGTGGGGTTGGCTGACGGTGTTGACCCAGCCGAAACCGGGCTGATGGACCCACTCGACCGTGCCAATGTCAGCCTGGGCTGGGCTGGCAAGTCCGACGAATCCGGTGGTCAGTACGCCGGCGATCAGTGAGGCGATGGCAATCCTGTTCACGTTGCGCTCCATTATTTCTTGTTCGTGCGATGCCGCTGCGCCGCTATACCGATGGTAACCACGATGTCTGCACTTTGATTCCGGTTGCGGTCGTTCTAGGTCGGTGGTCGTGACTTAGCGTGGCGTGCGCTATTCCGTTGTAGCAGTGCGGGTTAAGTCGATCGCGGTGGGCGCATGACAAGAGTCGGGCGCCCAGTGGCGACTGCGGATCACGGTGCGGAACGAAGGCCACCAATGCGGCGATATGGGCCTGATCATGCCGTATTCGGGCAACTGATCGAAGGTATTCACGGCGTTGATGGGGAGGGCGTGCTCGCTGCGCGATGACGTTGAAGAGGAACATCTCGGTCGGTCACCGCGCATCATCAGAGTAGCCAGCCACACCCGAAGCTGCCGTACCCGCCGCCGACTCGAAACGGCGTCGCCGTTCGAAACGCTGAATGGCGGTCGTCAGGAAGATTCGTGAAACACGTGGGCGATCGGTGGATCGCCATCGTCGTTCAAGCGATTCATTGACTATTGCCAGCTTGGTGTGATGAGCTGACCTCATGACGTTAAACGAAGCTGTTGAATGTTCTGGTGCGCGCCTGGTTGCTCGCCACTACCGCGACACGCAGGAACGGATCCTCGGCGTGATCGCGGACACCAGGGCCGGGTGGCGCGCCCCGGTGCCGGCCTGCCCCGGCTGGACCGTCCGCGACGTCGTGGCGCACCTGACGGCGGTCGCCGAGGAGTGGGCCGACGGCACGTTGGCGGGGCCGCCGACCGATGCGGAAACGGCCGCGCAGATCGCCCGTTTCGGCGGGCATGGCCACGATGACATCGTGGCGGCGTGGACGACGGCTGCCGAACGTCTCGGCCGGCAGGCCGAGACGGCGGGGGTGACTCCGCCGCTCGGCGACATCACCTGTCACGAACACGACATTCGCGCCGCGCATCGCCGGCCGGGCGCCAGGGATTCGCAGGCGGTGTGGTGGACCTCGGACCAGTTGCTGACCATGCTGCGTACTCCGGTGCCACTGTGCATCGTCGTAGAGGACGGCCAGTACCCGACCGGATCATCTGCCGGGGGCGAATTACGGCTTCGCACCACGCGTTTCGAGGCACTGCGCTGGCGAACCGGACGCCGCAGTCGCGCCCAGCTCGAGGCGATGGACTGGTCGGACGATCCGCAGGCGGTGCTGGACCATCTCTGTCTCTTCGGACCAGCAGGCGCCGATGTCGTGGAATAGCCGTCGTCGCGATACCGACGCAGCCGTCCATCCCGCTCTGGTCGACCGGGCCACGTTCCATGCCGAGCTCGATCGGCTGCGCGCTCGGGAGAAGGCGCACACCCGCGAGAGTGACGCCATTGCCGCCGCCCGGCGACGCCTTCCGGCCGTGGAGGTAGACGCCGACGCCGCGCTGGAGGGACCGCACGGACGGCAGACCCTGCTGGATGCGTTCGAGGGTCGTCGACAGCTCATTGCCTACTACTTCATGTGGCGACCCGGGCACCCCGCGCCCGAGCAATGCGAGGGATGTACGTGGGTCACCACCCAGGTGCAGGAGCTGTCCTATCTGCACTCCCGGGACATCACCTACGCGGTGCTGTGTCAGGGGCCCTACCGCGAAAGTCGGCAGTACCGCGACTTCATGGGCTGGACCGTGCCCTGGTATTCGGCGCAGCCCTCTCTCGACGCGTTGCTCGCCGGTCGGACCGTCGGCGTCATGTATCTGGTGTGCTATCTCCGCCACGGCGACCGCGTCTACGAGACCTATTGGACCAACTACCGGGGCGTCGAGGCGATGGACTACAGCTACGCCCTGACCGACCTCACCGCGTACGGACGCCAGGAGCCGTGGGAGGATTCGCCGGACGGGTGGCCGCAGCAGCCGAACTTGGTCGGTCCGAACAGGATGCGCACGAACGGACGCCCGACTGCGCAGTGGTCGCGGCTCGAAGCGGGATTCTCCGACGACCTCACCGTCGGTCACTGACGTCGTCGCGCACGCTGGCAGACTGTCCGAGCGTGGAGGCGTACTGGAACCACAACACCGCCTACCATCGGTGGCTGCTCGGCATCGCCGCCCGCCACCACGGCGACGTCCTCGACGTCGGCTGTGGTGAGGGCCTCCTCGTGGAGCGCCTCGCGGCGGTATCGCGAAACGTCGTCGGCATCGATCCCGACCCAGCCACGGTCAAGCGGGCCCAACGCCGATTGCGCACGGTCGCGCGGACATCCCTCGAACTCGTTGACTTCCAGCACTTGTCCTGTGCCGAGCCGAGCTTCGACGTGATCACCTTCGTGGCCAGCCTTCATCACCAGCCGCTGGAGGAAGCGCTGGAAAAGGCACGCCGACTTCTGCGGCCCGGCGGCGAACTGGCCGTCGTCGGTCTTGCCGCGAATACGTCCCTTCGCGACTGGGCATGGAGCCTGGTCAGCACGCCCGCAGTGCACGTCGGCTCACGACTACACCGGGAGACCGCTGACATCGGCGTACCGATCGCCGAACCCAAGGAAGGTCTGGCTCACATTCGTCGGGTGGTCGACGACGTCCTACCCAGGGCCGTCGTCCGCCGGGGCCTCTACCATCGTTACCTCTTGCACTGGCGAAACGACCAGACAGCGGGGCCCTGATAACGTCGACTCGCCCTCGGCGGCATCGCGAGTCGTCGTGCGACGAGACACCAGCCACGATCATCGAGAAGAGTCAGAGATGCCGAGGGTGCACCCCCCGTTCGATCCCGAGGTGGCCGCCGCGCTGACGGCGGCCAACGAGATACTGCCGTCATCGATCACCCCCGATCTGATCGGGCGACTTCGCGAGGTAACCGAAGCGGGCAACGCGTTCAGCCTGAAGGAGATCCGCGAACGCGTCGACGCCGTAGAACACCTCGTCCCCGGACCCGCGGGCGACCCGGACGTGGCCGTGTTGGTCACGCGCCCCATGGGCAGCGACCCCGTGGTGGCGTTGCCGGGCATGTACTTCATCCACGGTGGCGGAATGGTTGCGGGAAACAACTTCACCGGCATGGACTGGGTGTTGGAGTGGATGGCGGAGATCCCGATGGTCGTCATCAGTGTCGACTACCGTCTCGCTCCGGAACACCCGCATCCGGCGCCCATCGAGGACTGCTATGCCGGGCTCGAATGGGTCGGCAAGCACCTCGGTGAACTCGGGATCGACCCGCACCGGCTGATCGTGGCCGGCGGCAGCGCGGGAGGAGGCCTGGCCGCCGCCACCGCGCTGATCGCCCGGGACAGGGGTGGGCCCTCACTGAGCGGGCAGATGCTGATCTGCCCGATGCTCGACGACCGCGCGATCACTCCGTCGAGCACCGAACTCGTCGGCGAAGGCGTCTGGGACAGCATCTCCAACGACACCGGCTGGTCGGCGCTGCTCGGCGCCACCGGGGGAGGGCCCGACGTGCCCCCGTACGCCGCACCAGCCCGCGCCACCGATCTCGCCGGCCTGCCAACCGCCTTCGTCGACGCCGGATCCGTCGAGACCTTCCGCGACGAGTCGGTCGACTACGCGTCCCGCATCTGGCAGGCAGGTGGCCAGGCCGAGCTGCACATCTGGCCGGGTGGCTGCCACAACTTCGACGGCACCGCCCCTCACGCCCCGCTGTCGCGAGAGGCCCGCGCCGCGAGGGTCAATTGGCTACGGCGCGTCCTCACGCCGTCGCGTTGAGGATCTTGATGGCGAAGAAGAGGGTGTCGCCCTTCTGGATGCCGGCGCTGGGCTGCCCGTCGGGGTAGCCGTCGGCAGAGGCGACCGCGACACCGACCGTGGATCCGATCTTCTGACCGGCGATGGCCTTCTGGAAGCCCGGCACCACCCCGTTGAGCGGGAATTCGACCGGTGTGCCACGTTCGTAGCTGCTGTCGAAGACGGTGCCGTCGCGTCCATTGACGCCCATGTAGCAGACCGACACCGTGGCCGTGTCGGCGACGGCCGCTCCGTTCCCGGCCTGCAACGTGTGCACCTGCGTCTCGGTGACGCTGAAGGGTGCGGTCACCGTGACCTCCGGCGCCGCCGTTGCCGTGGACCCGGTGACTGCGACGCTGCCGGTGGCGCCGGGCAGCGTCCACTCGGGCGCCGCGCCGCCCGTCGGCGCCGACGTCGGGCACGTGTTGTCCGGGGACGCTGTCTGGGTGGTGGAGGACGCGACGGCCTCGGCGACGGAGGGTTGGCTCGTCGACGACGACTCGGTGCCGCACGCGGCGAGCGTCATGACGAACGTCGCGGCGCAGGCGAGGAGCCCGACGGAGGAAAGCGCACGGGAGGCGGTCATGGCCGTCACGCTACCGTGCGCGGACTTCGTGGTGATGTGGTGATGTGGTACCCGACCGCGCTGAGGAAGCGTCGTGAGTAGCGCGCGTCATGCGCGGCGGTCGAATTGCGTGGCTCCGTTCGGCGATCATCGGCGCGAGCACGGTGTTCGCCGGCTCGGCCAGTTCTGCCGTAGCCGAGGCCAACCCTGCGACGCCCATGTCGACGATGGAGTCGTCGGCCGCGCCATTGTGCGGGGCCATCGACCGCAACCCCACCAAGGACGGCGTGATCGACGGCATGAACGGTCTGGGCAACCGTGGGCTCGACGACATGGACGGTGCGTTGGTGTTGATCAGCGCGGTGCACCATGTCTGCCCGCAGCGCGCGGCCCTGATGATGAGCGTGATGGATCCGATGGCAGCCGACGAACTGGGCACCAAATCGTAGGCGTGGCTACCACGGGACGGTCGGTCAGAGGTACGCGGCCACGCGCTCCCTCGTGTGTCGGTGCCCGGTGCTACTGATATGCCACCACTCGGAGATGGAGGCAGTCATGACGGGCAAGGCATCGGTAGAGATCGTCGAGAACCAGCTGGTGATCGGTTCGGTGACGGTGGACTTCCAGCGGACGCTGCGCATTCCCGAGAAGGGATTGCATCCGCTGCCGCCGGGTCTGGGCCGGTTTCCCGTGCGACGGGTCGCCGACTACCCCGACACCGCACCAGCCGAGTGGCTCTCGCGTGGCGGGGTCATGCTCCCCGTCTACCAGCGTGAGGCAATGTGGTTGTCATTTCATGCCTCCGAGCCCATGGCGCTGCAGGTTGGTGTGGGCAAGGTCTGCGCGGTCAGTGGCTTGCCCTGGATCGAGCGCCTCGTCGGTGAACCGCAGAATTACGTTGCGCTGCCCCGACAGCCGTGGCTGGACGGCATCAACGCGGGGGACGGGTTCATCCGCCAGTTCGTTGCCGTGCCGCTCGGTTCGGGCGCCACGGTCGAAGGGCAGGTCACCGGACGGGAGACCCATGGCGGGGTCCAGCTCCGGGCGGTCGGTCTCACGGCGGAGGCGCTTGCCGCATGGCGCGCCGCTCAGGCGCTGCGCCCGCATCGTTGCGGCGAGATGGCGCTGGACGGTGTCCCGCTCGCGGCGCCGTCGCCGTGCATGGGGCTGGGGGCAGGCGGACGGATGCGGCAGGAGGTGTACACCGACGATCGCCCGCTCGTTGATTACGACGAGAGCGGTGCTCGGCGGGTGTTCGTCCACTTGTGCTCGGCCGCGCAGTGGACGGGCATCACCGGTGAGGTGCCGCCCCCGACACCGGTCGACCGGGACGCCTATGTGCGCGCCGGTTTGCCGTGGTTCGACTATTACGACGGCGATGCCGACGACCTCGCCCCGTCCGAAGTCTTGGCGAAGGTCAAGAGCGTCGGTACGAAGCTTGGTGTCGATGACGATCCCTTCGTGGCCGTCGATCCGAAGACGGTGATCGCGCTGGGCGGTGTCAGCACCGACGCAGTCAGTGACGGGTACTGGTAGTCCGTTGCGTGTAGATCAGCTTCTCGATGACTGCCTTGGTCTTCGTCTGTTGCATGTTGTCGATGGGAAGACCCATGGTGCGGAGCTATGCGTGGAAGCGACGCTGGACGCGGGTGGGATCCACACCAGCGTTCACTGGGGCTGAGAGCTCCAGGAAATCCACGTCACCCGCCTGCCAACGTTCGACGAGCGATTTACGAGATCTTCGAAGAAAGTAGATGCCCCGTCGCCTGCCGTGTCGGAGATCGAAGAGCCCCAGCAGGGCGTCGACGTTGCCCGACCATCGTGGTCGATCTCGGCCGAAGCTTCTGCGCAAGAGCTGATGTCCGATGACGAGCACGCGGTGGACCAGTAGCGTCGCTGGGTCAGTCGTGTTTCGCCTCGTAGCGCAGCAAAACCGTGCCGCCCGGAAAGGTGCGGTTCTCCAACAGTCGCAGCATGATCCAGGACGGCAGGGTGGGGAAGAACGGGGTACCGCCGCCCACGGCGGCGGGCGCGACCACGATTCGGTATTCGTCGACGAGCCCCGCCTGCACGATCGGGGCGGCCAGCGTCGCGCCGGCGACCTCCAGCCTGCCATCGGTTTCGGCTTTCAGCTTCGTCACCACCTCGACGGGGTCGCCGCGTTCCAGGCGAGAGTTCCAGTCCACGGACTCCAGGGTGCGCGAGAACACGACCTTGGGCATGTTGCGCCAGATGTGCGCGAAGTCGACGATCGCCGCGGTGGCGTCCAGGGCCCTGTCGGCGGTCGGCCAGTATGCGGACATCAGTTCGTAGAGTCGCCGACCGTAGAACGACAGGGCGGTTTCCCGCTCGAAGTCGTTCCAGTACTGGTGCAGTTCTTCGCTGGGATCGGACCAGTCGATGTTGCCTTCTGCGTCGGCGATGTATCCGTCCACCGACACGTTGAAGCCATAGATGAGCTTGCCCATACGGATCAGACTGCACCGGAGGGCAGAACTCATCGCGACAGGACACGCGGTGGTACTCCTGTGTCCGACTCGTCATGACTAATCCGTCTCCGCCATAGTTGGCGAATCCAGGCGAGGTTGGCTTCAACGTCGAAAACGCGGGGAGAGTTCCAGCGCACATTGCGTCACCCGACGTCTACACGCGGGAACCCGCTGGCGAGAATCTGGAAATGATCTTCATCGACGATGGTGGCTCCAGTAGCCTGCCACCCAACGCCGTACGGACTACAACGCTGCGACGGACTATTTCGGCACGACTGGCGAAAGCTACACACTCATGGGGTATTACCAGACGATGCAGGGGCACTGGGTCCGTCTAATTCGTGGCGTGACAGTACCGATGACGTTGGGTTGCCGACGAACTGGCCGAGGCGACGAATGTCAACCAAGAGAGGGCATGGCCGGGTTCCTCGAGCGAATCTCCTTGGCTTAAGCCGTGATTCGAACGCAAGGCGCCGAATCCGCCCATTCAGACCGACACCACGATTTCGTCATTGTGACGTTTTATCGGTCGGGTCGCGCAGTTTGGAGGCGAGGACCGCGGCCACGCGTCAAAGGACGCAGACTGGTCCGCCGGCAACCGGGTGGACCGCAGACTTGGATGCGGCGGCTGCCTGCTCGTAGGCGTTCCGTGGGTATGGATTTCGCCGCATGCCTGGTAACGGTGCGTGTTTGACAGCTGGAGTTCCCGTGGGGGAGACGGCGCCGTTGTGGGCCTCCGCCGTCCCCCGTGGCAGGCCGAGAGCCATCGCTGATCAACGACCTTTTGGGTGTCGTACTTGGATAGTCGCGCCGGCGGCATCGCTCCGGTTTCCTATCACCGCCGCGCGTGTCTTTACTAGTCAGGTATCATGACTACCTGAAGTCGTGGAGTAGGACGGATGGCCATAGGCACGAAGTCGGTGAAGCGCATCGATGACGTGTGCTGAATTCGGCATGTGCAGCACTGCGCGCGGCGTCGGCGCGTGTCGGCATCGATCTGATTCGGTAGTGCTGACGTAAGGTGCAATCCACGTGCGAGCGGGTGGACGATGGAGCCGAGAACGGTATGGATGACGAGCAGCCGGTTGATTTGGGGGTTGCGTTGTTCATCCCGTATCGCCACATGGAGGACCGAATCTTTCAGGCTCTACAGAATGCCGGCTTCAACGACTGGACCCTCGCGCAGGCACGGGTGTTCCAACGCATCGCCTCGGACGGTTCGCGTCTCACCGACCTCGCTGAACAGGCGCAACTGAGTAAGCAGAGCACCGGAGTCCTGGTCGACCACCTGGAACGCTTTGGCTATGTTCGCCGGGTCTCCGACCCAGCCGACGGGCGGGCCAGGTTGATCGTGCTCGAGGAACGTGGCCGGCGAGCGGCCGAGGTGGCGATGGGGACATCCTCCGAGATCCTGGCGGAGTGGAAGGCGTATCTCGGTACCCGCAACTTCACGCTGCTGCAACAGATCCTGAATCAGCTCCGCGAGATCACCGACCCCTACGCTCACACACCCTAGCGGCGTCGGGCATCGTTCCTTCATTGCCGCTGGCCAGGTTTACCAACCGCGCCGGCGGCATCAGCGGGTTCCCCACAACCTTGATATAGTCAACATCATTGACTAATGTGGTCAACGGAACCGACACACGCTCGCTGAGGGCGAGTGTAAGCGGCATCCACGGTGCCACGACGAACAGCACCCGGTGCTGCCGCATGTGCCTCCTCCACTGGGAGGTCGGAAGGAGTCCGGCGCGGCGCGGACCACCGCGCACGAACCCGCAACACCCACTAGAGGGAGATCGCCATGATTCTGAGCTTGACTTGCGGTCCGTCCGGCACCGTCATCACCGGGGAGACCGAAGAGGAGCTGGTGAGCAACGTGCAGGCACACGCCCGCGAGCACGAGAACACCGAGCTGTCCCGCGATCGCATCCTCGCCGAGCTCCGCGGAAGGGATCATGAGCAGCTCATCGACCCGACAGACGCGACAGCTTGGGCCAACACGAACGTCTGCACCGCTGCGCCAAAGTTGTGCGACACCAGTGACATGGTGATCGTGCACCGCATGTTCCGCCGCGAATGCGCTCTGCTGCCCCAACTCGTCGCTGCGGTACCAGTGGGTGGCCTCGCCCGGGCCCGCAGCGTCGCCGGGCACGTTCGCGAAGTCCTCGACATGCTCCATCATCACCACCTCGGCGAGGATGAGCTGCTGTGGCCGAGGCTGTCGACCCGGACCCGCTTCCACGCCGATCTGCTCGCGCGTATGGACAGCCAGCATCACGTTCTTGCGGTACTACTCGAGCAGGTCGCGACCGCGCTGCCCGCGTGGCGGGACGCGCCCACCGCGCGCACCGGCGCGCCACTGATAGCGTTGCTGGAGCAGATTTCGCACGGGCTCGACGAACACTTCGACGAGGAAGAAGCGCAGATTCTGCCGATCGTCGAAGGCGTGATCACTGCCGCCGAATACCGAGAGGTCGGGCAACGGGGGCTGGTAGCGATACCCCTGACACGGCGACTCATCATGCTCGGCTATCTCCTCGAAGACACCACCCCGCGGGAACGAGCCGACTTCCTCGCCGCCGTGCCCGCACTCGCGCGACTCGCCTATCGCCTTGTCGGCGTACGCCAACACCGCCACGAAGCCAGCAAACTCCGCGGAGACCCACGGCGATACGTCTAGAGCCCACTGAGGTTTCCAGTCGCCACGACGTGTCTCACCCGTTGCGGTCGCCTGCCGTGCCATCACACCCATCCATCCGTTCTATCGAAAGCGACAGTTATGAAGTTTCTCGTCCTTGGCGCAACCGGCCGCACCGGCGTCCACTTCGTCAAAAAAGCACTCGACCAGGGCCACGAGGTCACCGCTCTCGTTCGGCGGCCCGACGCTACCGTTGATCCGCGCGCTGACATCGTCAGCGGCGATGTCACCGACGCCGCAGCCATCACCAGGGCGGCCCGCGGGCACAACGCGGTCATCAGCACGCTCGGAGTGACAAACATCCGCGAAACCCCCACGCTGATCACAGATACAGTCCGGGCCGTCATCGCGTCCGCAAAAACATCGGGTGTCGACCGGTTCGTCATCGTGTCCGCATTCGGCGTCGGCGACTCCCTGGCCAAGGCGTCGTTCCTCGCCGGCCTAATATTTCGCACGGCGCTGCGCAAGAAATACGAGGACAAAGCCGCGTCCGAAGTGCTCCTGAAATCCAGTGACCTGAAATGGACCCTCGCATACCCTGGCGCCCTGAACGACCGGGCCGGCGGCGGCTACACCGCGATCGCGCTCGCGGATGTAAGGAAACTACCGATCCTTCCCTCTACCTCTCGCGTGAACGTCGCGGACTTCCTCCTCCGCTCCGCAGTAGAAAACACCTTCATGCGTCAGATCGTCGTCGTCACCAACACCAAGTAGGGCTCCAGCATGGCTTTGATCGTCGAAATTGGATTCGCAAGAATTGATCAAGATCAAGGGATCGCCAAGGGCGCGGATACTCATCGGTGAACTCAAAGGTGGATGCGGATGCTCACGGTCAACGCGCGAACGGGTTTCATCCAGTGGAGGTGGGAGGTCGATCGGCGTCCCAGCCAGATCGATGGTCACGGTGTCAGCGCTGATGGTGATCTGTTTCGAGGTGATGGCGGCAATGTCCTCTGCGCGTTGGGCGAAGACGATCATCAGGATCGCACCAGTCGGACGGGGGGATGAAGTGTCCTTCAGGACTGCCTCATCGGCCCGCAGCAACGATACATCGCCACGCTGCAGGACCCGAGGAATGAACTCCGGCAGCTCCTCAGCCATGCGCGCGCCCAAACGCGACGGCTCGCAACGACCAGTGCCGCAATATAATTCGTCACAGTGACGAATTATATTGCGATCTAGGCGGGCACCTAGGGGGCTGCAACGGTCGATCACATCGTCGCCCTCCCGCTGCCGGCGGCTGCCGACGGCATTGCCACCCTTGGGCTGGCGGCTTGTCGCGAACTGACGACAACGGAGCGCCTTCATGAGACACCTAACAACCGACTCCTATTAGATGCAATTGGCAATGTTACTGGTAAGCAGCTGTATCACTTTGTGTCGAGTGGCGCGGATGGACCTCAGGAACGTCGGCGGCATCGGAGCCTCGGGTCGGCCCGGTAAAGATGACGTACCTGTGAGCCAACGCGAGCTGCCGGATCAGTGCGGGTTGCGATGAGCGCGGCCGGACAGCGCCCTTGCTAGTCATCTCGACGGAGTTCTCGATTGCCGCACATGTGCCGATGTCGAAGTCGAAAGGTGGCGGGGTGGTCTGAGTGATTGTCTGCCAGGTCCCGATGCGAGTGGAGAGCGAGGGGAATCCGAGCTTCTTCAGGCGGATCCGGACGTGGTTGGCGGCGAGGTGGCTTCCGGGTCGATAGCCAGGGAACACCCACGCGGTGACGGCATTGGCTGCGGTTTGCCGGTTGACGACGGATTGGCTGACCGCGACGACGAGTTCGTCGAGTGGATGTTCGAGGATGACGGGGTGCTTGCCCAGGGTGATGGCCTGCGCACGGTCGTGGATGGTGATGTCTTTCCATTGCAGAGCAACGACTTTGTGGGTCGGTTGCCCAAAGACGAGGATGAGGGTACGTCGACGGTATTTCAACGCAGTCACCGCAGCGCGGACCACCAGTCGCGGCTGGTGTGATTCGGCAGTACACGGAGGCCTAATCCTACTGTGGCACCGAATATTACGTCGCAGTGACGAATATGCCTCATAGGGGTTGTGGGACGGGTTAGTGCTCAATCGAGAGGGGCCGGAGTCGCATGAGGACAGTTGGCCCACGCGGTAGAGCGACGAGCTGACACCTTCAGGTCCGTTGCGGAGCTGGTGACCCAGTCAACGCAGTGGTCGAAAACACATGCACCCCATAGTAATTCGTCACAGTGACGTATTGCCAGCGGTGCGGGGAGAGGGAGGAAGGCTGGTCGATCACCGGCTACGTGGCCGGCTACCGGGGGCTGGCTCAAGGTTTCACCTAACAGCCGAATCATTCATTAACTGATTGAACCATACTGCAACCTCGGCGGACGCTACAACAGATTCAGCGGGGACCGGACGGTGTCGAACTACCCGCAGGACCTTACATGACGTCTCAGCGAGTCTGTTCCGTGTTGGTCAGCGGGTCGAAGCGGCCGCAGATCCGTTGAGAAATCAGCTAATCATCAAGGGGCGCTATTATTTTCATCTATTGCAACTCGCTATCTTAACTGGTAACGGTGAATCACCCGAGGTTTCGTGCCGCCTCCATTGTGGGCTGTTCCTCGGGTGTGAGGGCAGCGTAGTGAATGGTCTCGAACTCTGTGGGTGGGATCAACCCGATGGACGAATGCAGCCTGCTGTTGTTGTACCAGTCGACCCAGGCCGCGGTCGCAAACTCGACGTCGGCGATGGTCTTGTAGGGCCCGGCGTGAAAGATCGTGGTGCGGATGCACTCGGTCTTGTAGAGACCGTTTGCTGACTCGATCAACGCATTATCGTAGGCATCGCCGACCGATCCGATGGACGCCGCGACGTGTTCCAGGGACAGGCGCTCCGTCAGCCGAACCGACGTGTATTGCGACCCGGCATCCTAATGATGAATCAGCTCAACATCTTTCACCGGATGGCCGTCATGGGCGCGTTGCCACAACGCCATCGGCAACGGCGTGGTGACCAGACTGACCTCCTTGCTCGTCGAGGCGTGCCAGGCCACGATGCGGCGGGAGAACACGTCGACGATGAACACCACGTACACCCAGCCGGACCATGTTCGGACATACGTGAAGTCGGTTACCTAGACCCGGTTGGGTTCCTGGGCGCGGAATTGCCGGTTGAGCAGATCGCCGGCACGGATCCCGTCCGCGGCCGGGATCGTGGTGCGGATTCCCTTCGACCGTCGAATACCGTTGAGCCCCAACGTCTTCATCGCACGATCCACCGCCCCGTAGGACACGCCGGGCATCGTGGTGCGATCCAGGTAAGCCCGCATCTTCACCCGCCCGTAGAGCCCCTCTGGGGTCATTCGGCGCCGGCCGTGGTGATCGATACGCCACGCGACGTCCCTGACCGCATCCACGGTCTGGGCGTCGGTGACGGTGCGGGGGCGGGCCGGCGACTGCGCCAGGCCCGGTAGGTGGGTGCGGCGATCTGGCAGCCCTGTTCACACAGAACTCGGCAGATCGACTCGACCGCAGCACCTTCCGATCGCATCTGATCGATGAAGGCGATCATCATCGGTTGCGGGGGTCGAGTTCCCCCGCGAAGAAAGTCGTCGCCGCCTTGAGGATCATGACATCCTCACGCAGCAGCCGATTCTCGGCCTTGAGCTTCTTGATCTCAGCAGATTCCTCCGAGGTGACACCGGGGCGGGCACCGCCATCGATCTGCGCCTGCACCGCCCACTGGCGGACCGTTTCCCTGGCAACGCCGAGCTGCTTGGCGATGGCCTCAGAGGCCGCGGTCAGCGACGCGTACTCACCGGCATGGGTCTGCAACAGCCGCAACGCCCGCTCACGGACCTCCGGCTCGATCTTCTTCGGCATGATCGTCATCCTTCCTAACTCAGAAGGAAACGGCACAAAACCGGGGGTGATTCACGGTGTTCGAGAGGTGCGGGTTCGTGCGTTGGGGAGCGGTTGCGGTTTAGGTTACCGAAGATGCCCACGGCTCGCGGACAGATGTCAGCGTGTCCGCCTATACACGCGGTGAGCGGCTTCGGCGCCACCGCGATCTCGACCGAAGCTCTGACGTCAGGTCGAGTTCCGAGGAGACACTAGCGAGCCAAGTGGTTAGTGATGGTGATGAATTCGGCCATCTTACAAGCAACGGCCTCAAGCCGATCGGCCGGTACGAACGTGTAGGCGTCGTCGATCTCGACGATGCGAGTGTCAGCCAGTATCTGCGTCCAACGCTGGGCATGTGACAACGGGAAGTGCACCACCGGCGCAGGCGTGCGAATGCCACCCGAGTCGGGTGGGTTGAGTCGGCGACACTTTAACGCTCAGTGTGCGCTCAGGATCGGAATCCTCACCTGCGCCGACCCGGACATCCAGCCGAACACAACTGTTTTGCAACGGCTTTGGGCGAGCACTATCCCGATTCTGCCGTCGCCTGCGTCGGAATGAAACACGTCGTGCGCTTGGTCGCATACTCGATTCGCGCCTGGGCCTCACGGGCGGCGGCAGCGTGCCCACGGGCCCTGCGCATTCTCTCGACCAGTGCTTCCCGACGCCGCGTATTGAGATCCTCGGTGAGCGCTGAACGTAGGGTGCTCGCGGCGTCAATGAGACACGTGTAGGTGTCGTCGACGAGCCGGCATTCGGGGTCGGCCGGATGCGTCAAAATGGCTTCAATCAATTCCTGCGTCTCGCCGTACCTCGTACGGGCCGGCTCGGACAGAAAGAGGCCGCCGTCCGTGTAGTACCACGAACGCAGCGTCACGTGGAATTTTTCCAGGCTGCCCCGCGTGACCTCGGCACGCGGCCAGCGGGGAACGGCTCCCGTGGCGCTCCACAGTGTCGGATAGCACTGCAGCCGTTGGGTCCGCAGATTCTCGTCGACTCCGGCGCGAGTGCTGACCCAACTATTGACCAGCGCAAGAATGGCCGCCGTAATCAAGCCGAGCACGCTGGTGACGATCGCCAACAAGATGTGGGTCGACATCCGCTCGCCTTCCCCGTGCATCGCGCGTCATCGTGCGATCTGTCAGCCCTGCACAATCCCATGGTCCGTTCAGGGGTATCCGATTCTCCCGCCGATGCGGCGGGGCGATCCAAAATCGGGCAAAGCCAGTGTGTCAAGTGGCGTTGCGGCGGACGGAGCAGCGGTGTTGCGCGGCGACTGGTTGCTCGCAGTTATTTGCTGTTGCGGTGTCTAGCGACGTCCGATCGACTGTTGGTCTGTTGAACTGGCGCGGCTTGACGTATTGCGCTTCCCGCAGCACCGCGCGCCCGCAATTGCCCGCATCTTCGCTGCTGCTCCGCGCGTTGAGGATCAATCAATTATGCCGCGACGGTTTGATTTGAAATGTCAACTGGCCGTGGTCGACAGTGGGGAGGGCCGTTCGATAAACGAGTATTGAACTACTCGCGCGCCACACTGCCGATTGGCTGATAATCACCTCTGTACCGGGTGCGGGGTGCAAGGGGGGATCGATGCGGCGCGACCGTCATTCCCATCAGCAGTGCGACCGATTGTGCATTGTCATCGTGTCCGATATCCGGCTCTATCGAGAAGGCTTGGCTCGCGTTTTATCGCAGCTGCCGGATGTCGAGACGGTGCGCACGTGCGAATCAGCGGCCGACGGCGTCGGCGTCGTCACCCACGTCGCGCCAGACATCATCCTGTTGGACATGTCGGCACTCGGCAGCGCCTCCTCGGCGAGGTTGTTTTCTCGCGAACTCCCGACAGTGAAAATCGTCGCCCTGGCGGTACCCGAGACCGAGCGTCATGTGCTGGCATGTGTGGAGGCAGGTGTCATGGGCTACGTCTCGCGTGAGGGTTCCATTGACGACCTGGTGTGCGCAATCAGGCATGCCGCGCGCGGGGAGGCGCTGTGTTCTCCGTCCATCACGGGGGGCTTGATGCGCCGTGTGGCGATGCTCGCCCACGACGACTGCGTCACAAGTCGCCTTACCCGACGTGAACTCGAGATAGCCGAGCACATCGCCCTCGGGACCACCAATCGCGGGATCGCGATGAGCCTTGGGATACAGCTGTGCACGGTCAAGAACCATGTCCACAACATTCTCGACAAGCTTGGCGTCGAGCACCGCGCCGACGTCGCAGCGCGCATCCGCCAGTGAGGCACCACTAAATCCGAGCCCGCAACTCTTCGGACCGCCTGCGCCGCCGGTGCGTTCCCAGCAGCGGGCAGGTCTGCGCATCGCCGCCGTTCTCGCATCAGGGGGATCTCGGGGATCAAGACCGACAACCGGCGGCCACCGAGGATCCGGACCGGGGTGGAGGTCAGACCAGATCTCTGGATCCGTTCGAATTCCCGACCGGAGATCCATTGCGTCCGAGGCCATTCGGTGGCGTTACTTATGTGAACGATCGTCGAGCCTTACCGGGATGGACATGACCGACAACGACGCGCAGCACGAAGCGATGGACGTCGCGCTTGTGTCGTGCTCCGGAATCCTCGGTGACGTCATACGCCTCAGCCTGGCGGCGGTCTCCGAGGTCGCTGTCATCGCAGATCTGCGGTTCGACGGTGTCACGCAATTGACTAAGGCTCTCCACCAAGCCGATCCCGACGTGGTGGTCTGGATGCTTGACGATGAGCGCACCATCGCCGAGCACGCCGAGTTGTTCCAGGTAGACCGCGGCCCGTCCGTGATCGCTGTGCTGGACGACGGCCGCCGCACCGCCTGTTGGCAACTGCGTCCCTGCCGAACCGTCCTCGATCCTCCCTCCATCGACAACCTCGTCAACGCGCTGCGCGATGCGGCGGCGTCGCGATGACCGATCAGCTTTGAACCGCGGGCGAAAGGAGACCCACCATGCCCACCACACCGACGTACCCGGGCGTATATATCGAGGAACTGAAGAGCACGGTGCGCACCATCATCGGCGTCCCCACGTCGATCGCGGCGTTCGTCGGCTGGGCGCCGCGCGGACCCTCGGGGGCGGAGCACATCACCAGTTGGGATGACTACCAGCGCATCTATGGCGGCCTGCACCCAAGCAGCCCGATGAGTCAGGCCGTCTACCAGTTCTATCAAAACGAGGGCAGCGAAGCTGAGATCGTCCGGCTGCCCGGCAAGAAGGGAGGCGCCGCGGCGGCCGCAACCATCGAACTCGTGGTTGCCAACTCCGCCGCTGACCCAAACGCGCCCAAATTGCAGGCCGCCAGCTGGGGAAGCTGGGGCAACGATCTTCGGGTGCGGGTCGACTACGACACGAAAGACCCCAACGACCAAACGCTGTACAACCTCACGATCCGTGACACCGGAAGCGGCACGCAGGAGACCTATCTCAACGTCAGCACCGACGCCACCGACGCACGCAGCCTGACCAACGTGCTGGCCTCCTCGGAATTGGTGACTGTCACCGCCAACGCGGCAAGCCGCCCGAAGAACGACGGCGACGTGCCCATCGGTCAGGACCCGTTCGCCGACGGGCACGGCCAGGCAGGAGAACCCGCCCACCCCCGGTGGTACACCCAGGCGGCCGACGACAGCGGCAAGGACGACCCGGCTGTCGACTCTGCCGACTACATCGGCGGGGCGGGCGACACCTTCTCGCTGGACAAGAAGGGCATCTACGCACTGCTCACCACCGACATCTTCAACATGCTGTGCCTGCCTGGCCGCCAGGACAACAATGACGTACTCAGCGCGGCGCTGCAGCTATGCAACGACCGCCGGGCCATGCTGCTCGTCGACCCACCCTCCGCGTGGGCATCGGTGGATACCGCAGCCAAAACCGCGCACGCGCTGACCGGTGATTCAGCCAAGAACGCCGCTGTCTACTTCCCCAACATCAAGGTCCCCGACCCGTTGAAAAACGGTGTAGTACAGGAGTTCCCGCCGTGCGGTGTGATGGCCGGGGTGTGGGCCCGTACCGACGTGCAACGGGGAGTGTGGAAGGCGCCGGCGGGCACCGACGCATCACTCAACGGCGCCGACAGCCTCAAGGTGAAGATGACCGACGGCGACAACGGTCGGCTCAACCCGCTCGGCATCAACTGCTTGCGCACCTTCCCCGTGACCGGCCACGTGTCGTGGGGTGCTCGCACGATGCGGGGCGCCGACCGCCTTGCCGACCAATGGAAGTACGTACCGGTGCGCAGGCTTGCCCTGTTCATCGAGGAGAGCCTCTACCGCGGCACCCAGTGGGTGGTCTTCGAACCCAACGACGAACCGCTGTGGTCGTCGATCCGCCTCAATGTCGGGGCATTCATGAACAACCTGTTCCGCCAGGGCGCATTTCAAGGTGGCACACCCAAAGAGGCGTATCTGGTCAAATGCGACAGCACCAACAACCCGCAGAACAGTATCGACAGCGGCATCGTCAACATCCTGGTCGGCTTCGCGCCGCTCAAGCCGGCCGAGTTCGTGATCATCCAGATCCAGCAGCTCGCCGGCCAGATTCAGGTCTAGATACGAGAGGGGACGGCCATGGCCGATAGCAAGACCAAAAGGCGTGATCCGTTCAAGAACTTCCGGTTTCGGGTGAAGTTCGCCGACGGCAACGAATACATGTTCGGTGTCAGCAAGGTCACGGGATTCAAGCGCAGCACCGAGGTGATCAAACACCGCAGCGGCGGCGACCCGGCCACGAGCACCAAACTGCCGGGTCGCACCGAATACGATCCGATCAGCTTCGAACGTGGTGTCACCGCGGACAAGGTGTTCGAGCAATGGGCCAACAGCGTGTGGAGTTTCGCCAATGCCTCCGGCGGACTCGAGACGTCGCTGAAGGACTTCCGCCGCAACGTCATCGTCGACGTATACAACGAGGCCGGCCAGAAGGTCCTGTCCTACCAGGTCTTCAACTGCTGGGTATCGGAATGGCAGCCGGTGTCGGATCTGGACGCCAACGCCAACGCCGTTGCCATCCAACACATCAAGTTGGAGAACGAGGGGTGGGTCCGGGAAGATCTACCCGAGCCGCCCGAGGTCAGCTTCACCGATCCGGCGTGATGCGATGTCAGATCCGTCCGAAGCCCGCGTACTCGCGTTGTGGGAGTCCGCGGTCGATACCTCGCCGCTGCTGAGAACGCTGGCCCTCGCCGCGGCCGGCGGCGCACCGCGCGAGCGCGTGGCCGATCTGAGCATCGGGCAGCGAGACGCCTACCTGTTGGCGTTGCGGCAGGACTGCTTCGGCTCGGCATTGGCCTGCGTCGTGGACTGCCCCGAGTGCGGGGCGGAGTTGGAAATGGACCTGAGCCTCGCCGACGTCGCCGTGCACGGGGGCGATCGTGACCACACGCCGGTGACCGCGGACGGCACCGACATCGAGTTGCGCGCCGTCACCTCCCGCGACCTGCTCACCGTCGCCGGACGGCCCACCGCGCGCCGCGAACTCATCCACCGCTGCATCACCGCCGGTGGCCCCGGCGCGGCCCACTCGCTGTCCGAAGCGGCCCTCGACGAGATCTCGGCGGCCATGGCGGTCCTTGATCCGCAGGCTGACGTCTGCGTCGACATCGATTGCGCGGTATGCGATCACCGCTGGGCGGCCCCCTTCGACATCGCCGGGTACCTGTGGTCAGAGCTGCACACCCACGCCCTGCGGATCCTGCGGGACGTTCACGAGCTCGCGTCACTGTACGGGTGGTCGGAGGCCGAGGTGCTGGCAGTCAGTCCGTCCCGCCGCCGCCGCTACCTGGAGATGGCCGCGCCATGACCGATTTCGTCGACAGGCTGCTCGGCCGGTCACCATGTGCGCCGATCCGGCCGCTGCTGCCAACGCTCTACGAACCCGTCGCCTTCGGCGCCGCCGATGAACCGCTGCCGATGGGATCGTTCACCGATTCAGCCGGCTCCGAGCACGCCACCGGAACCGCTGCGGCCGAAGAACTCTCGGTGCCCGAACCTCCCCGCGCACTGCTGACGGCGGCTGGACCGCCCAGCGCGGTGCACCCCGCGACGATCAGTCCGGCGGCGAGGGGCGCCGCCAACGAACCCCCGCACGCCGCGCCCCGCGGCCCTGCGCCCGCCCTGTCACCGCCGGCCACACCACCCCACCAGATGGCTGCCGGCCCGCTCGTCCGGCGGCCCAGCCGCGAGCACCCCCGTCCGCCGGGGCCATCGTCTGCTGCCACATCGCCCGCCGAAGAGCCAGCGGTGCGGCGCTCCGTCGGCGATGTCCCGTCGCGGATCCCGACGACCGCCCATGAGCGGGTGCTGGCGCGCCCCAACGCATTGCAGCAGGACTTCGTGCGTGAACGTGACCGTGCCCGCGAACCCGATGTGCACATCAGCATCGGACGCGTCGAGATCAAGGCCGCCGTGACCGCCGCGTCGCCCGCGCGGCGTGCGGACAGCTCCAGGCGCCCGCAGCTGACCCTCGACGACTACCTGAAGAGCCGGGGGGGTTGATCGGCAATGAGCGATGCGCGCGCCATCGAGGGGGTGACCCAGACGTTGCTTCAGGTGATCGACGACGCCGTGAACAAGGGACCGCAATCCTATGGGGGCGGCGTGAAGGTCGTCGCGCAGCCGCCGCACGAAGTCCAGACCGACATCGAGCCGCTGCAGGTCAACCTCTTTCTCTACCGCACGGAAATCGCTGCGGGGCTTCGCAACGAAGACCCCCTGGACATCACCACCGGGGAGACCGCGCAGCCCGCGCTGCCGCTGGCGTTGCACTACCTCATCACCCCCTACGTTCAGGGCGGCAAGGACCTCGAGGCGCACCGGCTGCTGGGTCTGGCATCCCGGGCCGTGCAGGAGCAAAGCCAACTCAGCGAGTCACAGCTGCACGATTCCGCCGGCTTCAGCAACATCTCCACACAGCTCGACCGCATCCACATCACCTGGCAAGTCCTGGCCGAGAACGACATCTACTCGCTGTGGTCGGCGTTTCAGACGCCCTACCGGTTGTCAGCCGCCTTCGAAGTGCGGGTCGTCCTCATCGACAACCGCCAACCGCCGCGCACCCCCGTCCCGGTTCTCCGGCGCGGCCAGGACGACCAGGGTCCCACCGCGCGTCCCGACACCTCATCACCGTTCCCCGAACTGGAGGCCAGCGTCCCCGCGGACGGGCAGCCTGTGGCACGTGTCGGCGAGTCCGTCGAGCTTCGTGGGGTCAACCTGTCCGCGCAGGACGTCACTGCCAATGTGACCAACCCGCTGCTGCCAGAATCGATCCCGCTGACTCCCACCGCTGTCACCCCTGATGCCGTCACCATCGAGCTGGCGCCTGCGGCCGCGATCCCGGCTGGCGTGTCATCGGTCAGCCTGAGCGTGACGAACACCATCGCCGCACAACCGGTCACCACCATCACCAACTCCGTCGCCTTGGCGGTGGCGCCGCGCATCACCAGCGTTATGCCGATGACCGTTCACCCTGACGCGCAAGGCGCGGTGCAGATCGCGCTGACCTGCTCACCGGCGGTGATCGCCGGCCAACAGGTGTTCCTCATCGTCGGTGGCCGCGCCGTCCCGGAGGACCGCGCGCGAGTAGGCAACGCCGTCACGGGCACCAATCTGTCATTCACTGTCGACCACGCCGCACTGGGCGAGCACGTCATGCGACTGCGCGTCGCCGGCGTCGACAGCCTGCTCATCGACCGTACCGGCGACAAACCGCAATTCGATCCTTCGCAGGCCGTGACGGTGACACCATGACGCACCCCGTGCGCGACCGAGCCCAATGGGAAACCGGCAACGGCGAATTCCTGGCCGCCTCACTGGCGTGGCTGCGGCTGCTTCTGCAACAACGCGATGACGGCGCCCCGGATCAAGGGCCGGTCCCAACAGTCAAACCGCGCCACCGCAGGCTTTGTCGCGACGTCCCGGCGGCGCAGCATTCGTCCGCCGAGCCACCCCGCACGACGGTGACCGACGAAATGATCGCGAAGGCCGCGGCGCGGGTGCACGACACCGAGGAGATCACGCCCCCGCCCGCCCTGGTCGAACTGGCCGCGCGATTGGGCCTGTCCCGCTTCGAACGAGACGTGCTGCTGATGTGCGCGGCGCTGGAACTGGATCCCTCGGTGGCCCATCTGTGCGCTCGGGCGCACGGCAACAGCCAGATGCGATACCCCACGTTCGGCCTCGCCCTGGAGATCCTGCCGGATCCGGCGTGGGATGCCGTCGCACCGCAGGGTGGTCTGCGGTTCTGGAACCTCGTCGAGGTCACGCAGCGATCCGGCGAAGGGCTCATCTCTGCAGCGCTGCGCGCCGACGAGCGGATCGTCAACTACGTCAAAGGCCTCAACTATCTCGACGACCGGCTGTCACCCCTCGTGACGAATCTTGATTGCGCTGGTGCAGAGCAGCTTCCACCGTCGCAGCGGCTGGTGGCCGAACGAGTGGCGCGGCAATGGTCGCTTGGCGCCAATGGCGCTCCGACAGTCCAACTGGCAGGTGTCGACCAGGCGGGTAAACGACTGATGGCCGCATACGCCGCCCGGCACGGCGGGCGGCTGGCATACCGACTGCCCGCCGATCTTCTGCCGTCACAACCAGCGGAGCTGGACAACCTGGCTCGGCTTTGGCAACGCGAAAGCGCCTTGCTGCCGCTGGCGCTCTACATCGACGCCGAAGACGTCGACGACGAGCAGAACCTGGCGTGCCGCGCGGTCGGGCGGTTCTTGGCGCGCATCGACGGGGCAACCGCGCTGGCGGTCCGCGAAAGCTGGTCAGATGTCGGACGCCCGTCCGTCGTCCTGGACGTCGAGCCACCGACACCGGCCGAGCGCGCCGACGCGTGGCGCGACGCACTGCCGGCCGACACCGACAACGCCACCATCGACGCACTGTCGGCGCAATTCGCGCTGCAGATCTGCGACATCAGCGAGATCGCCACGATTGCAGATGATTCCGACGATGCCTGGCGCGAATGCCGCGCCAGGACGCGGCCACGGCTAGACGCCCTTGCCCAACGGTTGGAGCCGCACGTCGACTGGAATGACATCGTGCTGCCCGACGCCGCGCGCACCCTGCTCGAGCGCGTCGCCGACCAGGTGTCCTATCGCAACATCGTCTACGACCAATGGGGGTTCGGACAGCGCATCAGCCGCGGCCTGGGGGTCAGCGTGCTGTTCGCCGGTCCCAGCGGCACCGGCAAGACGATGGCCGCCGAGGTGCTGGCGCAGCGTCTGAAGCTCGACCTCTATCGGATCGACCTTTCGGCGGTGGTCAGCAAGTACATCGGTGAGACCGAAAAGAACCTGCGCAAACTGTTCGACGCCGGTGAAAGCGGCGGCGCGATCCTGCTTTTCGACGAAGCCGATGCGATCTTCGGCAGACGGAGCCAGGTCAAAGACGCCCACGACCGCTACGCCAACATCGAAATCAACTATCTGCTCCAGCGTATGGAGCAATACCACGGGCTGGCTATCCTGACGACCAACATGCGCACGGCGCTGGATCCTGCGTTCCTGCGGCGGCTGCGGTTCGTCCTCGAATTCGCCTTCCCAGACGTCGCCGAACGCCGGCTGATCTGGCAGAAGTCGTTCCCTGCCGCTTCGCCGGTGGCCGACCTGGACTTCGACCGGCTGGCGCAGCTGCCGGCCAGCGGCGGGATGATCCGCAACATTGCGCTCAACGCGGCGTTCCTGGCCGCCGCCGACGAAGACGCGAAGATCACCATGGAGATCGTATTGTTTTCGGCCCGAATGGAATTCGAAAAGCTCGAACTCCCCATCCGCGAGCGTGAGTTCACGCTGAGCCCGGTCGGTGCGCGATGAGGATCGACGTTCACATCGACCGGATCGTGCTGCACGGTGGCGAGCTGCCAACGCCCAGCAGTGATGAGATCAGCCGAGCCATTCAGGCCGAACTGGCCAAACTGATTGCCGCGACCCCACGTTCGGCGTGGAACCGGTCGCGCAGGGTCGGCCGAGTTCACGCTTCACCGCTGGCGCCGGTGGCATCGAATCAGCTGGGCCGCATCGCCGGACAGGCATTGCACCGAGTGGTCCTTGGTCGAGGTGATCGGCCATGACGAGCTTCCCCCAGTCGGCAAACCCCGTGCGCGGTGGATTCGTCCTCGTCGATCCCAACAGCGGCCGGCCGGTGAAAACCATCCCCTTCCAGTACAACCCCGACACCCTGACCAGAACCCTGCAGCCCCAGGGCATTGCCGGTGAACCCGGTGACCGGCTCGAAGCGCTGCGGCTCAAGGGCCCCCCACACGAGTCACTGAAATTCGACGCCGAGTTCGACGCGACCGATGCGCCCGACAAATACGCCGACGGTCTTTACCCAGTGCTGTCAGCACTGGAGCTGAGCATCTATCCCACCACCGCCCAACTGCGCGCAGAAGACCAGCTCGCCCATGGCGGCCAACTGGAAATCGCCCCCGCCGAGTCGGCACTGATGGTGCTGGTGCTGGGTCCCAAACGCGTACTGCCGGTGCGACTGACCGACTTGAGCATCACGGAGGAAGCCTTCGATCAGGCACTGAATCCGATCCGCGCCAAAGTCAGCGTCGGCGTCCGCGTGCTCACGGTCGACGACCTCGGTTTCCAGCACAAGGGCGGCTTGCTGTATCTGAGCTACCAGGAACAAAAGCAACGGTTCGCCGCCACCATCAACAGTCCGATCACCGCTGTCGGTGTGAACACCATCTAAGGACCTGCCGATGTTCGCCATTACCAGTCGCTACCAAGCTATCCCGACCGCGGTGCACGAACTGCCCGACGGCAGAACGGTGACCTACGTTCGGCGGCGGTTCCTGCCGCAGGTCAGTCAACTCGCGGCCACCGGTGAGCATGAGGTCGGCATTGGCGAGCGGCTCGACGCCATCGCGTTCCAGGTCTTCGGAGACCCCGAACAGTTCTGGCTCATCGCCGACGCCAACCCCACACTGAGCCTCGCCGAGCTGACCCGCACCGGTGTGCGGCTGCGCATCACCTTGCCTGCGGGCATTCCCCAGGGCGTCCTGCTCCAAGGCGCGGGAGGCTTCTCGTGACCGGCGACATGGAAGTGCGGGTTTGATGGCCAAGAGCTTTCAGCTGTTGTTGATGATCGGGTCGGTGCTGGCGATACCGGTGCCCGCCGCGCTGATCGACGCCCTGCAATCGGTGCAAGTCACCACCAGCGCGGGCCAGCGCAGCGGGTTTCAGCTCTCATTCGCCATCAGCAAGAAGTCGGTCATCACCACCGCGTTGTTGCCCGCGGGTCTACTCGACCCGCCGGCGCGGGTCATCATCGTGGCACTACTTGGCGGGCTGCCCAAAGTGCTGATGGACGGGATCATCACCCGTCACGAACTGAGCCCCAGTGACACGCCGGGCGGATCGACGCTGACCGTGACCGGCGAGGACCTCACCGCGCTGATGGACATGAGCCATGAACGCATGTGCTTCCCCGCGATGCCGCTGAACCTGCGGGTGATGGCGATCGTGGCGAAATACGCGCTCTACGGGATCATTCCGGCGGCCGTTCCCGCCGTCATCTTCAACGTCCCCAACCCACTGAAAACCATACCGGTGCAGTCGAGCACCGACCTGAACTACATCCAGTCCCTGGCGTCAGAGGCGGGCTACTCCTTCTTCCTGATACCTGGCCCGACCCCGGGGATCAGCGTCGCCTACTGGGGACCTGATGCCAGGGCAGGAATGCTGCAATCTGCGCTCACCGTAAACTCCGGGACCGCAACCGATGTCGAATCGTTGTCGTTCAGTTTCGACGGGCTCTCGCGCACCCAGTACACCATCACGCTGACCGAGCCGAACACCAAGATCGGCATACCGATCCCGGTCCCCGACGTGTCGCTGCTGCGTCCGCCCCTGGCCGCGCGCCCCGCCGTCGCCCTGCGCCAGGAGCCGTTGCCCGACCTCGCGGGCAGGGATCCACTGGACATCGCGCTGCGAGGACTGAGCAAGACCACCCAGGCCGCCGACGCAGTCACCGGGCAGGGCAAGCTCGACGTGCTGCGCTACGGGCATGTGCTCGAGGCGCGCAGCATCGTCGGCGTGCGTGGCGCCGGTCTGACCTACGACGGCGCCTACTTCGTCAAGAGCGTCACCCACGACATCAAACGCGGCGAATACAAGCAGAGCTTCACGCTCACCCGTGATGGCTTCCTCCCACTGATCCCGGCGGTGCTCCCATGACGACCGATGCCAAGAAATTCCCCGGTGTGTACAAGGGCGTCGTCGTGTCCAACGTCGACGCCACCGGCGGCAACCGCGTGATGGTCCGCGTCGATGACGTACTCGGAAACGATCCATGCATCTGGGCCGATCCCGGCTACGCCACACCGGGCATGAACGTGGTGCCCATGGTGAATTCGGGGGTCTGGGTGCAATTCCAGGACGGCGACCCCGACCGGGCGACCTACACGGGCTTCTGGCGTGGCGGTCTCGTGGACGCACCCCCGGTCGCACAGACGCTACCTCCGGGCGTGCCTCAGGTCGTGATGGGCACCCCGGGGCAGAACTACCTTCTCATCACCGATGCGCCGGGTCCGATCGGTGGGATCCAGATCCAAATCCGGGGGCCCGCGGGACCGTCGATCAAGATGAACGAGACCTTCATCGAACTGTCCTGCGGTCCCGGGCTGGCCTCCATCAAGTTGATGGGCACCGGCGTGTTCATCAACAACAAGTCACTCGTCATACCGATGTAGGGGGTGCACAATGCCGGGCTCCGTGGTCGATATCTCCACCGCGATGACCTGCCCGCACGGCGGGAAGGTCACGTTCATACCGGTCGGGCCACCGGCTGTGTTCGTCAACGGCCAGGCCGTGATCACCGCGGCCGACCAGATCACCGTCGTCGGATGTATCCAGGCCGCTCCGTGCGTGAAAGTGCAGTGGGCCAACGTCGGACAAGCACTGATCAACGGCAAGCCGGTGTTGCTGCAAGCCCCGCCGATCCCGCCGGGCCCGGGCGGAGGGCTATGCGCCGGCGGCACACCGGCCCCACCGGTTCTGGTGGCGATGCAACAGGCGGTTCTGGGGACATGACGATGTACATCGACTTTCCGTACCACATCGGTGCCAATGGCCGGACCGCCGACACCACCTATCCCGACCACGTCCGCGACATGATCGAGCAATTGCTGTTCACCCGGCCGGGGAGCGGGTGAACCGGCCGGACTTCGGCTGCGGCCTGCTCGATCTGGTCTTCGAACCCAACAGCCCGGAACTGGCTGCAGCCCTGCACGTTTCCGCCGAAGGCGCGTTGAACCGTTGGCTCGGTGACCTGATCACCGTCGATTCGCTGACGATCACCGTCGAGGACTCCACCCTGTCGATCAACCTGCAATACATCCTATTGGCGACCGGCGAGCAGGTGCAGACGACCATAGAGGGGAGCCCGGCATGACGTGTGCCGAGGAGCGCCGCCGAAGCAAGGTGCGCGCAGAGGGATGCAACGGAATCGACGCCGTCGGCGTCGGCGTCGATCGCACTGAACTCACCGTGGGCTTCTTCGGCAATGCACCCGAAGACCTGCGGCCGTCCAACTTCCGGGTCGAGGGCGGCACCCGCATCACCGGCATCACCGTCACCGAGGTCGCTCCCTGTCCCGCAGGGGATCCCGAACTCGAGGGCAGCGTGCGGCTTACCGTCGACCGGGTAGGGGATCTGTCGACCTACCGACTGTGCATCGTCGACGTCGAGGGGTTCGACCCGCGCTACCGCGCCATCGACTTCACGTTCATCACCGGATGCGACGACGTCGACTGCGCACCGGTGTGCAGTTGCCCGGAGCAGACCTATCCTGACGTCGAAATCGACTACCTGACCAAGGATTACGCCAGCTTCCGTCAGCTGATGCTCGACCGGCTGAGCCTGACCATGCCCAAGTGGACTGAGCGCCACATCCCCGACATCGGGATCACCCTGGTCGAACTGCTCGCCTACGAGGCCGACCGGCTCAGCTACCAGCAGGACGCGGTTGCTACCGAGGCCTTCCTGGACACCGCCCGGCTGCGGACGTCGGTGCGCCGCCATACCCGGCTGGTCGACTACACGCTTCACGACGGCTGCGCGGCCCGGGCCTGGGTGTGCGTGGAGGTCGCTGCCGACGTCACCCTCAAAGCGGACACGGTGCAGTTCGCCAGCGGCGCGCAGGTCTTCGAACCGCTGCGCTCCGAGGACATCTTACTGAGCCACGCACACAACGTGATTCACTTCTGGACGTGGGGCGACTTCGAATGCTGCCTTGCTGCCGGCGCGACGGCGGCCATGCTGGTCGACGGCGAACCGGACGAGGAGCGTGTGCTGCAGCTCGTCCCGGGCGACGTGTTGATCTTCGAAGAGATCGTCGGGCCGAAGACCGGAGCCTCACCCGACTGTGATTTCACCCATCGGCAGGCGGTGCGATTGACGACGGTGACACCAGCCACCGACCCAATGTTCGGCCAGGCGGTTCTCGAGGTGACGTGGGCGCGGGAGGACGCGCTGCGCTTCCCGCTGTGCGTGAACACACGCGGAGGGCCCGACTGCGGCGACCTCGTCGTCGGTGTGGCCCGCGGCAACGTGGTCCTCGTCGAGCACGGCGGCCGCGCCCCCGATGAACCGCTCGACGTGCCCCGGCAAGACCCCACCGAGCCGGGCTGTCCCGATCCGGTCTGCTTCGGCTGTCAAGACGACGTCGCCCCCGGCCAAATCGCGCATTACCCACCGGTCCCGAAACGGTTCGCGCCGACGATTTCTCGCGCCCCGGTGACCCACACGGCGGCGTTTCCGCAACCACACGTTGCCAGCCGCGCACAAATCGAGTGGCTGCGCGAGCTACCCGAGCGTGCCAGACAACGCGTGATCACTTTGCGGCGCAAGACCATCGACGAGCCGCTCTCGCCGACCGACATCGCGTACCTCACAACACTATTCGGTACACCCGTTCTCGCCAAAGTGCGCCTCACGCACGACCCACACGTCGCGCTCACCACCCTCGTGGCACGGTTCGACGAACTGCTGGTAGCCAAGTTGGAGCGCCTCGCGGAGCTCGTCGCACACGTCGGCGGCGACTGTCTGTTGACGGTGGACGGCGAGGGGTGGGAGATCGCGCAGACCTGGGGTGAAACCGCCGCCGACCTCGCCGCGGGCGATCCGCGGTTCTTCGGGCCTGCTGCGATCGCTACACACACCGATCCGCGAGACGCGCTCCCCGCGATCACCGTGATCGATCGGTGGCAAGACGTCTGGCGCCCGCGGCGCGACCTTCTCGACAGCGGCCCCGACGACCGCCATTTCGTCGGTGAAACCGACGACGAGGGTTACCTGCACCTGCGATTCGGCGATGGCACCAACGGTGCGCGGTTCGCACTGCTCGACCCGGCGTCGAGACCGCAGGAGGCCGCCGCGGTGGCCAGCTACCGCATCGGCAACGGAACGGCCGGCAACGTCGGCGCGGAGGCGATCAGCAAGATCGCCATCGCAGGAACCGACGGCGCCCTCGTCACCTCAGTGCGAAACCCGATGCCCGCCACCGGTGGGACCGATCCCGATGACGTTGCCGCAGCACGCATTCAGGCTCCCCATGACGCCAGGCTGCGTCTGCTACGGGCCGTCACCGCGCAGGACTACGCCGACATCGCGTCCGGGCTGCCCGGGGTGCAGCGCGCCGCGGCGGTGCTGGCCTGGACGGGCAGCTGGTATGAGGCCGAGGTGGCCATCGACGCTCTCGGTGCGTCTGTGGCGCCTGACTGGCTGCTCGACGACGTTCGCCGCACCCTGCACCGCTACCGCAAGATCGGCCACGACTTGTCGGTGTCCAGCGCAGATCTGGTGCCGCTGGACCTGGCGCTGTGCATCGAGGTCAAACCTGACTACATCACCGGTCACGTGCGCGCGGCGCTCCTCAAAGTGCTGGGCCGTGGTCCCGGCGGCTACTTCAACCCCGATCGCCTCACCTTCGGCACGCCCATCCGGGTCAGCTCGATCGTGGCCGCCGCAGCGGCGGTGCCCGGTGTGCTCAGCGCCGACGTCACCACCCTCGAGCGCCTCTTCGGGCCTCCTGGTGGCAATGCGCTCGACACCGGTCTGCTGACGATCCGGCCGTTGGAGGTCGCTCAACTCGACAACGACCCGCTCCGGCCCGAGAACGGCCGGCTCGATCTCACACTGGTAGGTGGACGATGAGCTGCTGCGCATGTGGTTGCTGTGACGGCGTGCACGCCGTCACGCCCACCGACACCTACAACCCGCCGCAGCGCGACCAGATCGGCTACCGCATCGGGACGTACGGCAGCTTCCGCGAAGCGATGCAAGCCCGCCTGTCGGCCCAGCCGCCGCTGCGGCAGCTGCTCACACGCGATGGCGACGACCCCAGTATCGCCCTGCTGGACTGCTTTGCGATCGTCGCGGACATCCTCACCTTCTACCAGGAACGCATCGCCAACGAAGGTTACCTACGAACAGCGTCGGAGCCGGTTTCGTTGGCCGAGCTCGGCAAGCTCGTCGGCTACCGGGCCCGACCGGCGCTCGGCGCCACCACGTATTTGGCCTACACCCTCGACCCCGATGCGAAAACCCTCATACCGGCCGGGTCGGGCGCGAAAAGCGTGCCCCGCCAGGACGAACTACCGCAATCCTTCGAGACCTCAGAGGATCTGCAGGGCCGCGAGGAGTGGAACAACCTCAGCCCCGCCATGACCAACCCGGTGGCGATCACGTACTACGGGCCCAAGGAGACCACCGAGCCCGACGATGTCAACGAGATCGCGACGATGAACGTCGCAGGCACCGCGGCCAACCTCAAAGCCGGCGATCGGCTGCTGTTCCTGTTCGACCCCGATCCCAGTCCGCCGGCCAACGATGCCGACCCACGGGGCGGCACCTCCGTGCGGATCGTCGACGCCTCGGCGCCGGACTTCGCGGCCAACACCACCACCGTCACGCTGATATCGAAGCGAACCCCGTTCAGCGACGCCCTGCTGGGATTGGAGTCGACGGTCAACGCCGCGATCGGCGCGACTGAAGGCCTGCCCGCGTCGGTCGCCCAGCTCCGCACCGACTACCTCGACAAGCTGGCGGCAACACTGCACGACAAACCGCCGACGCCGAACTCGGTCTTCTCCAACGTCCTCGACAACCAATCGGTCATGTCACTACCAGACGTTCTCGACCGTCTCATCGAAGCGGGCGCGCTGGCCTCGGTCCACGAACCCCCCGCGGTCGTGCGGTGGCACACCGACTCCATCCCTCCACTGCTCACCGCCGCGCGCCACGTCATTGCGCTCGCAGAAACGGTGCTCGGAAGAGAACCCACAGAAATCAAGGCCATCCGGAGGCGCGCACACGACATCCTCTGCCCGTCAAAGGGCGACGGATTCGCCGCAGGAATCGACGGCGCCGACTGCGACGCCGGCGCGGCGCTGGCCGCGCTCACCCCGATGCTGCCGTGGCTCCGGCGTCCGCCCTCGACGCCGCCGCGCAAGGCAAGAGACACCGTCACTGCGACCGCCGAGCTCTACCGGCCCGACTCCGACGTCCAGGCCAAGCTGCTGGCGGCCGCCGACCCCCGCGTGGCGGGATCGTTGCACCTCGCGTGGCGCAACGAACGCCTCACCCCCGCATCACCGTTGACCTCTGTACAGGTCTTGCGGACCAAAGCCACGCTCGCCGTCGGAGCGGATGAGACGACCGTCGTGCTGGACACCGTTTACGACGGCATCCGGGCCGGCAGCTGGGTCGTCGTGGGAACAGCCGGCCAGGTGCGCCGTGTGGAGACGGTCGAGCAGACGTCGCGCGACGTGGCGCCGCCGGCCGCGGCTCCGATATACGTGCCGGCGACACTGCTGACGTTGGACGCCAAGGTCAACGCCGGCCAAGGCGATGCCCTCTACGCGCAGGGCGAAACCCTCACCCCGGTAGGCAATCCCATCACCGACGACATCGCCGGTGACGAGATCGAACTGGGGCGGGTCTACGACGGGCTGACGCCAGGGCGCTGGCTGGTGGTCAGCGGTGAACGCACCGACGTGCCCCACACCAGCGGTATCCATGCGGCCGAGCTGACCATGACCGCAGGTGTGCGACAGCACGTCGACCCCGACAAGCCCGCAGCGTCGGTCCGAACGATCCTGAAACTCACCAGCGAGCTCGCCTACCGCTATCGGCGCGACAGCGTCACCGTGTACGGCAACGTCGTGGAGGCCACCCAGGGGCAGACCCGCAGCGAAGTCCTCGGCAGTGCCGACGCGAGCCAACCCAGCCAATCGTTCTTGATCCGCCAGGTGAACCAAGACAATCCGCTGACCGCCCTGCCGGCCGACAACCCCGCCGGCTTCGACGACGCCCTGCGCGTGACCGTCTCCGGGGTGCGGTGGCAGCCCACCGAGATTCTGACCACCACTGCGGCCACCGATCACGTGTACCTGCCCGTCTTCGGCGCCGACAAATCCGTCGCCGTCCAGTTCGGCGACGGTGTCCACGGCGCCCGCCCATCGACCGGCAACCAAAACATCGCCGCCACGCTGCGCGTCGGTGCCGGCCGCGCAGGCAACGTCACCGCCGGCCAGATTTCGGAACTGGCGAGCCGCCCCCTCGGCGTCAACGCGGTCACCAACCCCCTCACGGCCGGCGGAGGCGCCGACGGCGACACCCCCGACGATGCCCGCGCAATCACCCCGCTGCGCATGCTCGCATTGGACCACCTGCTGTCCGTGCGCGACTACGAGGACTACACGCGGGCCAGAGCCGGCATCGGAAAAGCCAGTGCCCGCAGACTCTTCGACGGCCAACAGCCCGTCGTACACGTCACGATCGCCGGGATCGGCGACGTACCGATCGATGCGCAGTCGGGACTGCTAACTGCCCTGCGAGAATCCCTGGCAGACTTCGGCGACCCGGGTGTCAGCGTGGCTGTCGACGTGCGCGGCATGCTGCTGCTGGTGCTGCGGGCCGGCATCAAGGTGAACCCCGACTACTCGTGGGATCTCGTCGAACCGGCGGTCCGCACCGCTCTGTTGGACACCTTCTCGTTCGCGCGCCGCGACCTGGGGCAAGACGCCTACCTCAGCGAGGCCTTCGCCGCCGCGCAAGCGGTGCCCGGCGTCGACTACGTCGACATCGACGTCTTCCACGGTCTGCCCGCCACTGTCACACCGCTGGAACTACTCACTGTTGCAGACCAACTCAGCAGCCCAGACCGAGTCGTGCACACCCGACTCGCCGAGTACGTGCAGGACGAGTACCCGTCGGACCAAGATCTGACCCTGACCCAGATCGCGCTGCGAACCGGACTGACCGTCGAGGAGCTGTGCCGGCTCAACCCCACGCTGACCGACGCGACGATTCCGGCGTTCACACAGCTGACGATCTTCCGCGGGATCCGGCCCGCCGAGCTCGTGGTGCTGCCACCCGACGTACCCGAAGCCCTGATGCTGCGGAGGATCCCATGACCGACACCGACGACCGGCTGTTCACCCTGCTGCCGCGCGTCCACCAACGCCGCGACGAAGAGACCGGCGGACCTCTGCAAGCGCTGCTGGCCGTCATCACCGAGCAGGCCGACCTGCTCGACGCCGACCTCACCGCACTCTACGAGGACTGGTTCATCGAGACCTGCCAGGACTGGGTCGTGCCCTACCTCGGCGACGTCGTCGGCTACCAGGTGCTGCCCGGTGGCCAGGAGTCGCCCACCTCGGACACTCCTGAATCCCGTAAATTGCTGTCGGCCATCGCATCGCGGCGCGACGTGGGTCACACCGTCGCCAACCGCCGCCGCAAGGGCACCTTGGCTCTGCTCGAACAACTAGCCCTCGACGTGGCCGCGTGGCCTTCGCGCGCAATCGAATTTCGGCGGCTGCTCACCGTCACGCCCGCGATCCGGCTCTACGGTCACGACAGCCGCGCCGACGCGCGCCGTCTGCACCGCGGCAACCTCGCCGACGTCCGCGACGGTGATGCGCTCGACCGCCTCGACGGCCCGTTCGACAAGCTCGCCCACACGGTCGACGTTCGCCGCATCAACTCGGCGCGCGGCCAAGGCAGGTTCAACATCCCCGAGATCGGGCTCTACGTATGGAGACTGCGCCCCTACTCGGTGACCTACGGCCCCGCGTACTGCGAGGACCGCGCCCGCTCCCAATTCACGTTCAGCATCCTCGGCAACAGCGCGCCGCTGATCACCAAGCCTCAGCCCGAACCGTCACCCACACATATCGCAGACGAGATGAACGTCCCCGCGTTCATCGGCCGCCGCGTATTCGCCGAACACCTGGCCCGCTACTACGGTCCAGGCAAGAGCCTGTGCATCTACACCGGCCCCGACCAGCCGGTGCCGCTGAACGCGATTGTGTCCGCCGACCTTTCGGGATGGCGGTATCTACCCGGGCGCGGACAGGTGGCTGTCGACCCGGTACTGGGGCGCATCGCCTTCCCCAGCCGACACGCGCCCGACGGGGTCTGGGTGGACTACCACTACGGATTCTCCGATGACCTCGGCGGCGGCGAATACACCCGGCCGCTGACGCCGCGCATCGCCACCTACCTGGTGGGTCCGGGCCAACCGTTCGAGACGATCATGGCAGCAGTCAACCAGTGGTCGCAGGACAAGCAGACGACACAACCAGTGCCGCACGAAGCGGTGATCGAGCTGGCCGACAGCGGGTCCTACCAAGAGCAGATCGACATCAGACTCGACCACGGTGACCGCCTCACCCTGCGCGCCGCGCAAGGCAAGCGGCCGGTGATCCGCTTACTCGACTGGTACAGCAACCGACCCGACGCGCTGCGCCTCACCGGGCCCGAGGAAGGCGACGGCAAGCTGCCGACCGTCGTGTTGGACGGGCTGCTGATCACCGGCCGCGGCGTTCTGGTGCAGGGTCCGATCGGCGCGGTGGTGGTGCGTCATTCGACGCTGGTTCCCGGTTGGAGCCTTGACTGCGACTGCAATCCCGAACATTGCGAAGAACCCAGCATCGAGTTGATCGACACGCCGGCGTGCCTTCAGGTCGAGCGCAGCATCCTGGGCACCATCCTGGTCGACGTCGACGAGGCGCACAACGAACCCAACCAGGTGTGGCTGTCCGACAGCATCCTCGACTCCGCGGGCTGGTGTCTGGCCGCGATCACCGCACCCGACGACCGGCACGCCCACGCGGTACTCAGCGCCAGGCGGGTGACCGTCTTCGGCGCGGTGCGCACCCAAGCCGCTGAACCTGATCGAGAACTCGATCATGGTGGGGGAAGTCTGCGTCGCCCGCAGGCAAATGGGCTGCGTCCGATTCAGCTGGGTGCTCCCAGGCTCCCGCGTTCCCGCCGCGTTCCATTGCGAGCCGGCGCTTTCCGGCGACCCCGACCGGGTCATACCACGATTCACCAGTACCCGGTACGGCACTCCGGGCTATGCGCAGCTTGCGCCGTGGTGTCCCGACGAGATCAGGCGCGGCGCCGAAGACGGCTCCGAAATGGGCGCCTTCCACGACCTGTTCCAACCGCAACGCGAGGACAACCTACGTTCCCGCCTCGACGAATACACACCGGCAGGCACCGATGCCGGCGTCCTGATCGTTACCTAGGAGGACCGCACAATGTACGCCGACATCTCACGACCGACCTTCGATGCGACCAAGCACTTCGCCGCGCTGCTATTTCAGCAGGGCCGACTGCCGCTGGACGCCGACCTCAACGAACAGACAGTGCTCCTGCTGCACCAACTGCGAACCATGATGGCCGATCTCGTCGGGCCCGCCGCGATGCCCGTCGACGCCGCAGGATTTCAGATCACGCCCGTCGCGACGAACAGCAAACTCACCAACCTGACGATTTCAGCTGGCCGTGCCTACGTCGACGGAATCCTGGTGGAAAACGAAGCGGCCGTGAACTACACCGTGCAGCCCGACGGCTATCTCGACCCGGAAAACCCCGCCGACGCCGTACCGGACAGTGCACCGTTCGCCGTCTACCTGCGGGTGTGGGAGCGGTTGATCACGGCGCTGCAGGACCCGATGATCCGCGAAATTGCCCTCGGTGACCCGGGACCCGACACGGCGGCGCGCGCCAAGACGGTCTGGCAGGTCGCCCTGTGGCCGGTCGATCCCGGCGGCGGGGCGCCCGCCACGCAGTTCAACACTGCGTTAAGCAAATTCAACGCGGCCCCAGGGCTTCTCGCGGCCCAGGCGAGGCGCCCCCTGGATTACGACAAGGACCCCTGCCACACTCCACCCGAGGCCAAGTTCCGCGGACCCGAAAACCAGCTGTACCGCGTCGAGATCCACAGTGGGGGACCGGCATGGGATCCCGATGCCAAGGTGCAGGACGACCAGCCCCGCGGCGCCACCTTCAAATGGTCACGGGAAAACGGCTCGGTGGCTCTGCCGATCCGATCCATCAAGGGCACCAAGGTATTCCTGGGCTCCCTTGGCCGCGACGGCAAGCTCGGACTTGAGGTCGGCGACTGGGTCGAGGTGTCCGACGACGCCGCCGCGAGCCGGATCGCCGACGACCGCATCCTCACCGAGGCGAAATGGGCACGCCCGCTGCGCCAGATCGCGTCGATCGACTACGAGGGCCGCGCGGTGACGCTGTCCGACGCCATCCCCGATGCGACCGGCTCTCAATCCGCACTGCACCCGATGTTGCGGCGCTGGGACCACACCTCGCCGACCAGCTATGACTCCGATCGCCTCACCATGGAATCCGATGGCGCCCTTCCGCTGATCGAAGGGAAGTGGATCACCTTGGAAGACGGCGTCCAAGTCCAATTCAAGAGCCCGCAGCAGGACGGACCGGTCGGCTACCGCAGTGGCAACTACTGGATGATCCCCGCGCGAACGGTGACCGGTGACGTCGAATGGCCCCAAGGACCCACCGGGCCGCTATTCGAACCACCGCGTGGCGTGCGCTACCACTACGCACTGCTCGCAACGGTGAAAGCCGGAGCCGTCGCGATGAAGGCGAAGAAGTTCAAGGTGGCCGGGTAGTGCCGGCCGTGAACGCGCACGCTCGGCAGGTGGCGGTGGTGACGGAATCAGCCTCCAGCACAGTCAACGTCACGCTCCGGCGGGCCTGCGGCTGCGGGGGCCACACAACAGCCGAAGGGCAGTGTGACTCTTGTAAGAACCAGGACGGAGTGCTGGCGCGTAGCCCCCGCGGCGGATCAGACTTCAGCCAGATACCGCTGCTTTCGACGAGCCCGGCAGCAATATCCGACGAGCCGGTCGCCGACCCCCCTGCGGTGCAAGCGAAACTCATGGTCGGACACGTCAACGATCCACTAGAGCGCGAAGCAGATCATGCCGCCGAGCAGGTGATGCGTATGCCGAGTCCGGCGCCTGTGCAGGTCAGCCGCAAGTGTGCCTGTGAAGAGGAAGAGGTACAGCGCAAGGAAACTACGCCCGAACACCGCGGCGGCGATGTCGCACCGGCGCTCGTCCACGAAGTGCTGCGCCGCACGGGCCGACCGCTTGACTCGGGAGCTCGAGAGTTCTTCGAACCCCGATTCGGTCGTGATCTCAGCATGGTGCGGGTCAGCGCCGACACAGCGGCGGCACAATCGGCGGCTGCGGTAGGTGCACGCGCCTACACGGTGGGGGGCCGAATCGCCTTCGCCGCAGGACAGTACGCGCCCGAATCGACGTCGGGCCGACGACTGCTCGCACATGAGCTAGCGCATGTCATCCAGCAGGGTCAGGCAGGGCCACAAGTGCTGCGTCGCAGTCCAGACAAGTACGTTGGACTGAGTGTCGAGCAGCTCCGAACGTTGGCCAACCGAGGTGACCAGGAAGCTGTCTGGGCGTTGATCGCACGCTACGATGCGATGCCCGCCGGCGTTGTGCACCAGTACGCTCTCAACGGCAAAGATGGCGCCGCTCTGTACTCCTACGCCAAGCGTGTCATCCCCCCAAAGGCCGCGGCGGGCACGGGGACGTTCTCGAAGCCCGGCATTCACGACACCCTCACAAACGACATAGGCGCGGGTCGACAGGACATCGGCATTCCTCGCCGCGCACCGAGCGCAGTGGAGCCCAGCATCGAGCTGACCGGGGGCACTTCGGGCGCCGCACGCACCGACATCCCCGGACTGGAGAACCGCGCCTTCCTTGGCCAGTCGAAACTCGCCGGAGGACCTGGATACAACCCCCAGTCGAGCTTCTCTCCCACCACCGATGTCACGAAACTGCCGCATACACATGGTCATGCCGAACAGCACATCGCAGATCAGCTCGAAGAGGCACTCGCGAAGATTCCGCGAGAACAGCTCAAGGGGCGCCGAGTGTGGATGCTCATCGAACAGACGCCCTGCGCCGCGTGCGCCGCCGGAGCGGTGAAAACCAATACCGCTGCGGGTGTGCTCAAAAAGCTCAGTCTCAAATACCCCGAGCTCACCATCGAGGTCAAAAGTCTCGAAAACAACAGCCTCATCGTGCTGAAGGGGACCGAGACTACCGCAGCGGCGGGGGCCGCTGGAGCCGCGCCGAAACAAGGCGTCGGCGCCTCTGCCGGCGAGCAGACCACATCGGTACAGGTGGAAACGAAGATTGAGGTCACAAAGTCGGTGCGCAGCGCCGACGGTGCGACTGTCTCGGAAGTGGAATACAACCTCGGCAAGGGGCTCGAGGAGATCAACGGCGGCGCGCCGTCAGGGGCGAGAGTGCCTGACCGCATCGTCATCAAGGTCACACAAAACGCTGACGGCAGCCTGGCTGCGGTTGAGTCGCTGTCAGGCCACCCCAAGGCGTTGGTGGAGGCCTTGGCGCAAAAGACGTTGGCAGGCCCGGGCGGGGCGCCCGCGGTCGCGGCAGAGGGCACGGCGACAGTGGCGGCCGCGGGCCGGCGAACGGCCTTGCTGTTCAAGGGCCTCAAGATTGGCGGGACGGCAGCCTTCGTGATCATCACCGGCTACCAGCTTTACGCCGCAACACCGAAGGAAAGGCCGCGAGTAGTCGCCGGTGCGGCGGGCGGGTTAGCCGGCGGAGCGCTCAGTACATATCTCCTTTGCAACCTTGCGTTCGGCATCGAGTCAGCGGGATGGAGTCTGTTGTTCTGTGGACTAGGAGCCGGGGCGGTCGGGGGTTACGCGGGGACCAAGGCTGGGGAGGCGGTATACGACGAGGCCACTGCCACCGACCTTGACAGGGCGTACCGCGTATTGGCGGGCAAGAAATCCAATGAGGTCGGCATCTTCAACGTCCTCGTTGGGAAGATGGAATCGGATGGATGCATCGACGCTGGGTTTGTGTACGGCTTCATGAATGCATTCCCCGAATGGGCGAGCGACACCGAAACCGTGCTTATCGCAGCGCAACTTGCCGATGTCGTGATCGACAACGTCCCTGGTGTTCGAACCACACTGCCACCAGAACGCCCTAGCGCCGTTCGCGAAGCAGTGTGCCCAGCCTGCCACGGGCGCAGCATTAAGGAACTGGTCCCTCCGACCATGACGCCTGCTGAACTAGACGCGCTCAAAGGTCTGCCGACATGCTGGACTGTCACGAACCAAGCGCTCAGCGCGTTGCGTTCAGCGGTTAAGAATCTTCCGCCACGGATGCGGGCTGCAGGCGCGGACGAGAAATCCTTGTCCGCGACATCGACCTCCGCCTCGGCTACCGCAAAGCAACAGCCGTCCGATCCCAGATCGTTCCCCTCCGAGCGCGAGCAACTCGGCACCGTGTGCCCGAACTGCCATGCGCCCAATAAGGGTAAGCAAGTATGGCAAGAATTCGGTACTGGACCTGGGGGGAAGATGACCGACGCGGACATGCAACGCCTAAAGGGGTGGGCGTCCGCGCAGACGAAGTGAGTGCCATCTCCATCGAGTAGACGCGCATACGGCTACCGAACGCTCACTGCGACAGCGGAATCTCGATCTCCACCGTCATCGCGTCAACCTGACGGAACGTGCCGCCGTACTTGGCGACGACCGGGCCCATCTTCAGAATGTTCTTGTTGACGACGACCTTGCCGACTATGCGCAACTTGGTCGCGCCCGCCGCTCGCGCCTCGGCCATCAGGCTCTTGAACAACTTCAGCAGCGGGCCGACACCGACGTCGGTTGTCGGCTTCTCAATGCTCTTCAACCCATATATCTCACGCTCGAACGTGTTGCCCTTCAGCCCCTTTTCACCGTAGATCCGAAAGTCGCCCACCTTCTCGCCACCGCCGGGATCTCCTTGCCGAACGGGACTGGTTGGTTGGTCGACGACTGTTTCGGGGACAGCTGTTTCGCCTGTGGAACCACGGCCACCCGACGGCCCGCCGGATCGAGAACCAGTTGTCAGCAGTGGCTCGGGAGCCGGTGGTGGCACCGGTGCCTTGGCCCCTCCGACGCCGACCGCTTCGGGGGAGGGCAGGTTGAACGGTGTGCTGGTGGGTAGGCCCCGCGGTCCAAGGGCGATCGGCCCGCTTGGTCCTGGGGTGGGCAACACCATCGTTTCCGCCGTCACGGCGAGCCTGGCCATCCCACGATTGATTGCCTCCGCACGGCTCATACCGCTTTCACGGTCTTTACGGAACTGCTGGATGTTGCTCGAACACGGTTCGGTGTGCTCGCAGACGAAATGCACCAGCCGGGTGAACCGCGACGGTTTGTCCTCCTCGTTGTGCGACAGTTGCCAGAGGCGGGTGTTGTAGAGGTCGTGGGCCTCCGGATCGTCGTGGACGGCTTTCTCCATCTGGTCCACATAGGGCTGCCGAACATAGCCATTCACCTTGGGATCCCAATACAGATCCAGTGCAAAGGCTTCCTTGACGTCTGCATCGTTGTAGGACGGGCCGCCGTCCCAGAACTCGTGGCGCCGCGCCTGCCTGTCGGCCAAGGTCAGCGCCATCGAGAGGAGCTTGTTGTGGCCCGCGTACTCCTGAAGCAGCGCGTCGGATTCCTTGTCGGTGAAGCCGCCCGGTGAGAACCTCGACGACACCACGCCGGGTCTCGCGGCGGGGGCGTCCTCGGTCGTATCGTCGGTCCGTGCGGCGGCCTCGGCCTCCGCGACTGCCTTGGCCCGCTCGTCGTCGGCTGGCGCGCATGCCAATCCGATTCCCGACGTTGGCAGGGTCGTCGATACACGTTGTCCTGCAAGGGCGTCGCGGGCCGTGGCGTCGGCATTCACCTCGAGATCACCGTTAAAGGCCGGCTGACGAAGAGTGCCGGACGCGGGCTCCTGCTGGATCGTGTGCACTAACTCGTGTGCCAGCAGTTGGCGCCCGCGCTCAGTGCCTGGCGCGTACTGGCCAGCGGCGAATGCCATATCCGTGCCCACTGTGTAGGCGCGGGCGTGAACGGCCTCGGCCGAGGCGGCCGCACCATCATCGGTATGTATGCGGACCCGGCTGAAGTCACGACCAAAACGGTTCTCCATAAAGCGCCGCGTGCCGACGTCCAACGGTTGTCCCGGTGTTTGCACGATCGCCCGCACGACAGGCGGAACCGTGCCCGGAGTGGTCGAGCGCCGCATCGTGGCGCCGCGTGATTGGAGCATGCTGACCCGCCCGCATCATGGTCGCACTCGCCGTCCGCTCGAAGTGGCGGACGCCGAACCGACCCTGCCTCGCCGTGGGGGCCGGTCATCTCGGACTGTAGCGCCGATCAAGCCGCCCGGAGTCAAAATGCACAGGCCTCGAGACAACAGACTCGGCGTTCAAATCTCGTGGGAGAATCGGTTCCAACAACGAACTGACAATGATGGGTACGAAGCGCCAGGTAGAGCGAAGGGCACGCGCTGCGGTTCAGCATCGTCCGCCGCGGCCGATCACCCATGTGCAGGGACCCGAGGTTGCGCCCGCATCGGTGCCGTTTGATCTCGCAAGCACGCTCATTCATGAATACGTGCACACACCGCAGGGTGGGGGCGATAACGCGGTTGGCGCCGCACCGAAGGAAGCCAAGGCCTACGGCGTCGAGATGTTCTTCGCGGAACGCATGGGTGACCGCAAACGCGCTGAACGCATCAGCAACATGGGATGGAACAGCGCGCTCGATGTGCGGACGGGCGCAGACAAGATTTTCTGGGAGGCCTATTCGACGATGAAAGCGCTCTACGAGGTCATCGATCAAGCAGGGCCGGCTGCGATAGAGGCGCGGCGGATGACCGTCGAATACATTTCCAAGAACTCCAGCGACTACGGCCAGCGGCTGACGAAGTTCATCACGGACCATCCGTGATGTGAAAGCTGGTAGGTGCTGGCGCCATACGGTTAGGCGAAATGGGCTCCGCCGCCGCCCTTCCTCTGAGCCGGTCGGTGGTCTCGGTCGGCGGCGACCGATTCCCAAACACCCGGCGCGAAGTACACGGTCTTTCCGCTCGACTGGGTCGTCACCGCCAGCCCTCCACCCTCGAGGAACTCGTAAACGTCGTCGTCCCCGTCTGTGGCGGTCGGAAGGTTCGTTTGGTAGGTCACGATGAACGCCATGACTGCAGCCTGCCACGGAGGCGGGGCCGAGAATTGCAATCAGCGACAGCGATGTGGTGAACCTCTGGATGGCTGAATCCACCCAGCACCCTGGCCGGCACCGCTGCGTCGACGAGCCTGGCGCCGCCGACCGTGAGAAGACACGGCCCCAAAAAGCTGAAAGTACTCGCCGCGCAGGGGTCCAATGCATCGTTAAGGGTCGGCCCGACGCATGGAGCACCGCCCAGATGCGTTGCAGCGTTGGCGTGGCACTCGTTACGTGTCCGCGCGAATGCGATCGGCGACGTACCCGCCGTATTGGGCGGATCCGCGGCGGGCGTGGCGGATCGCCGTTTGCGGGTTCAGGCCGAGCGCATCGGCCAGGACCGGAGGTGGGGTGCTCTGCGTGATGCTCTGCCAGGTCCCGACGCGAGTGGAGAGCGAGGGGAATCCGAGCTTCTTCAGGCGGATCCGGACGTGGTTGGCGGCGAGGTGGCTTCCGGGTCGATAGCCAGGGAACACCCACGCGGTGACGGCATTGGCTGCGGTTTGCCGGTTGACGACGGATTGGCTGACCGCGACGACGAGTTCGTCGAGTGGATGTTCGAGGATGACGGGGTGCTTGCCCAGGGTGATGGCCTGCGCACGGTCGTGGATGGTGATGTCTTTCCATTGCAGAGCAACGACTTTGTGGGTCGGTTGCCCAAAGACGAGGATGAGTGCGGCCATCAGCCGGTCTTGGGCGGTCATGTCGGGGTGAGCGAACAGATTCCGGAGTTGCCCGATCTGTTCATCGACGGTTTTCTCCCGGGTGGTGTCTCGTCGATGAGGAGCGATGTCCAACTTCGCCAGCCGATAGCTCTTGATCGCCCACGGCAGGAATCGGGTCAGACGCCGTGTCTCGGGTCCCTCGGCGACGTAGCGGTCGACATCGCTCTGCGAGACCTCGACGAGTAGGATAGACTGTGCTGCAAGCCAATTGAGAAAATCCACCGCGACGGTGACGGCTTGCTTGCTGGCGAGGAATCGGCCCTCGCTGCAGGCATCGTGGAGCTTGTGGGCGAGGTGCCACCGCAGGTAGCTGCGGAGAACGCGTTGGGATGCCGGGTCATTGACTTCCGCGATCTTGTCCAGCGACCAGGTGTCGAACCTGTCGCGGTAGTCGACCTTGGCGTCGGTGACGCCGTGTTCGGCGAGCAGTGCGCGGATGTGCGTGGTGTGTCGCGATCGGGGAAGGCTGTCCAGCAGTGACTGGTCGATGGTGGGGCTCTGCGCGATTTGGCGAAGGATGGAACGCACCTGCTGGTTGATTAACCACGTCACTCCGCTGTTGGGTCGCGCCATCGATTTCAGCGCCGAGGCCAAGGGTTCGAGCTGAACGTTGATCGTGCCTGTTTCAGCGTGGGTGAAGAGTTGGTCGACTTGGGCAGCCAGTTCACACCGCCAACAATGGCCGCCGCGGTAGAGCTCGGCCTCGTCGCCGCATTTGACGCAGTCCACGTTGAGGCGGATGCCGCTGCACTTGCGGCACAGAATCTCGCCGGTGGGCGTGCGTCCCGGACAGATCCCGACGTGGCGGCACTGCACGCAGCGGCCGCTGGTCCGCTTGCCGGCCAGGTAGCAGTAGTTGCAGATCGGTTGGCCTTGCCACCACGCCACGGTCTGGTAGGCCTGGTTGCAGCGCTGGCACGGCGTGTATTTGGTGGGGTCGGGGAGTGGTTTCGGGCGGGCCACGGTCGTTACGTCTCCTCGTCCTCGACGACACGGATCCGGCGAACGCCCGGCGCCTTCTGAGTCCTGGGCTTGGCTGTCGCGCTCGGGTGAATGTCGGGTGCATTGGCCGTCGCCCGGGCTTCCATCACCACCACCGGTTCGAACAGGTCCGCCGGCGAACAGTCCAGGATGTCGCACAACGCGGCGAACACCCGAGTGTTAATGCGTTCGGGCTTGCCGGTCATCAGCCGGTAGGTCTGTGGCTGCGAGAGCACGATTCCGCGCGAGCGCAGCAGCGGAATGAGTTCAGTGGACTTCCACAGGTTGTGGGCCGCCATGAGCTCGCGCAGGTTCCACTCGAAGTCGATCCTCTTTTGGGTGGTCATGGTGTCTTTCCGTAGCTCACGTTCGCCGATCCGAGGCGTTGGCTGATCATGCGTTGCAGCGTCTTCTGCCGATAGTCCGAGGACACCTGCGTGTAGAGAGCCGTCGTCGAGGATTGTTCATGCCCGACTTGCTGCTGGACGAACAACGGGTCGTACCCGGCCTCGATCAGATGGGTCACATAGGACCGCCGGAATCCGTGCAGCGACAGTCCGTCGGGCAGCCCCGCGGCACGGCGGTGATCGGTGAACCGGGTCGCATACGAATCGAGCGTCAGCTGGGCGCCGCGTTCGGAGGGCCACAGCCACGGTGAGGCCACACCGAAGGTCATCCGTTGCCGACAGTCCGGATCGTTGATCCAGGTTTCCAGGATCTCCGGGGCCCAACTCATCAGCGGCACCGTCAACACTGTCCGTCGTTTCGCCTGAGAACCCCGTGATCCCTTGCCCCAACGGACGTACATCGCCCCGAACGAACCATATTGCGGGACATGGGGATTGGGGCCGAAGTCGACAGTCTGAATCCACAGCAGTTCCCGTCGTCGCACACCGTAGGCATAGGCGACCTTCGCGATGCAGGCATCGCGCAGCGTCGTCAGCCACGCCTTCTTGTTCGCCGCGTACAGGTCATCGACGCGGTTGTCGAAGTAGTCGAACAAGCGTTGGATCTCATCGCGGGAGAACGCTCGCCGCTGGGGTTCGGCCTCATTCTCCGAGACGTGAACGGGCAGGTTGTACTCGAAGCACACCTGCGCGGGATATTCGCCAAATAGTTTGTGGCACAGTTCGGCCCACCCGTAGCGCGGTTCGCACAGGAAGCTGCAGAACGACCGGATGACCATCAGGTATCCACGCACCGTGGACTTCGCTGCCGGAGTGCCCCGTCGGTCGTGAGCCCGCGCGTGCAGCACGGTCACGTAGTCGCCCACGTCGGCGGGGCTCCAGTGCCACGGGTAGTCGTTGCAGACAGTCTGAAAGTCGGTCAATACCCGCACATAGTTACGAATGGTGCCGACAGCGCTGTTGCGTGCCAGCAGCGACGCACGCCAGCCCTCCAGCATCTCCGACCAGACCTGCTCGTCAGCGCGCAGCAGTCGCGTATCGTCGCGCAGCAACCGCAAGGGAGCGCCGCCCGGAAGTGGCTCATGGTCAGCCATTCATCGATCATAACACCGTTTCATTCATCTAACGATTGATTTCCTAGACCAGCGCTTCGCCGGCCACCTGGCAGCGCCGTCAGGGCGACGCGGGCCAACCTTCGAGGCTGACATAACCAGCTCACCGCGCAAACATGGAATCTACTGTGACACAGCCTATTACGTCACAGTGACGAAAGTATGCTAGGCCGCCGGAACCGCCCGGAGTGCCGCTCGAACAGGAGCAGAGGCGCACCCACCGGTCTGTCGATGCCGACCGGGCACAGCCGTGTGCGTCGCATTCACTAGCCGAATGAACTGCAATCCATGCAGGTACATCGGACGCCTACGGCGGTGGCCCGTCCTGGCGGCGCAGCCGGGAACCGGCGAACGCGCAGGTCAGGCCGAAATGCACTTCGTCGCGAGTATTCATCCCGTGGTCATCTCGATAGAAAATCGTGCCGATAAGCGACATTATGTCAACCTTAGCTTCGCCGTTCTCGTCTGATGAATTACGGACGGTCCGGCTGGCCGACAACACCGTCGGCAAGCTCATCGAATCTCTGCTGCGCGTCAACCTCATCATCCTCGACGAACTGGGCTTCGCCCCGCTCGACGATCACAGCGTTCGGACTGCTCCACACCAGTCCTGAATGCGCCAGTCCCCGATTACACCGTTCGTGCGGGTCGCTCCCGAATCCACGTCGTGAGCGCAACCTTGCGCCCCTTGCGAACTGGTCGCGCCACGTGCTCCATGGCTGGATCCGGCGTTCCATCCGGCGTGAGGTTGCGCCACGCGAGCAGCCGCCCCGGTCGCGGGGCCACGGACAGATGCAGGTTCGGGAACCACGTACTACCGCCCGCACCCGGCGCATGCAGGTACAGCAGTAGCGTGGTGGTGCGCTCACCGGCCGGCTCTGACGCGAATAGACCCGCGTCGTGGTGGCGCTGAAATCCCGTGCGGTAGCTGTAACGCAACGCCTGCCACTGTTCGAGTCGGGCCGCCTCGACGCCGAGCGCGCAGCAGATGGCAGCCTCGATGGCGGAAAGTCGCGCTTGCAACTCGTCGGTGAACCAAAACTGCGTCGTCGACTCGCTGGTGCGTCCCACGCTCAAATGCGTGTGGACCCGTCCATTCCTGGCGGCTGAGAGCACCGTGCTGCGGCGCCACAGAGCGTAATCCAGTTCGTCGACGATCTCACGACATTCGTCAGCAGTAAGCACATCGTCCCGCCACGAAATGCGCTCCCGGTCAAGTTCTTCGCCCAACATGTGCATCAGAGAGCCAATCTCGTGAGCGTGAAGTCTTCGTAGTCGTCGACGGTGCGGACGCTGCCCAGACGCAGCGTCTCATCGACCTCGTCGCCGGCGAACAAGCGTCGCATCAAATCGAGCGACCGTGCGTGTTGCCGATGCCATTCGGGGTGATCGTCCCAGTGCGGCACACGCGCGCCACGGTCGTAACTGTGCCACCCGACGATGCGGTGCGGATGGTAGAGGTCATAGCCGCTGGTGTAGGCGCGCACACCGGTGACGACCTCGTCGCCGAAGAAGTAGATGTGCGGGCTGAACGGGATCTCGACGTTGAACAACCCGGCGGTGAAGATGAAATGTAGCGAGAGGAAGTCCGCTTCCAGCGGTTGAGTGAGCGTCGTCCACAACGGGATCGGCGTGCTCGCCAACCGTGTCAGGACGCCGGAGTCCCTGCTGTACGGAATCATTCGGTAGGGTCGTTTTCGCCGGGCTCCGGGTTCCCGCTGCGGATCATACGGCGGCAAGTAGGCCGTCAAGAGCGGTTTGGCTACGCCTTCATTCCGTAGCTGGCGATACATGGCGATCAGGATGTCGTCCCATCCGCGAACGAACCTGTGGTGCGAGTCTATGACGAGGGTGTACGCCTCGCCGTCCCAGCGCTGCTGGCCGATTGCTCGCGCCCAGTTACAACCCTGGCTGTCCTCGGCGGGAAACTCCAGGAGCTCCACCGCCGGCAATAGGCGGACGTCCGGCGGCAGCACCTCGTCGCAAGCGCGTTGCCAGACAACGCACGTCCGTAAACGTTCGGGCACAGCGGCGTTCGCATACAGGCTGTGCAGCGTCTTTGGTAATTCGGCGTCCCGATATGAGGGGATCTGCACGAAGATCCGTGGAGCATTTGGGGGCATGACACGTCTAGAGTGCGTCGAGTCGTTTGTTGATCCCGGCGACGTCGCGGCTGATCTTGAGCAGCTGCCGCATCACCTCGTCGATCGTCGCGCTCTCCAGTACCTTGCACGGGTCCGGTGGTGGTTCCGGCACACCACCGGGCAGCGATCCGCCGTCGGGGGTGTCGAGGGTGTAGCGACGGATGATCGCGATCAGCACGTCCGGGTTCTCACGGAGATCGATGATTGGCCCGTGGTCGGTGATCACCTGCTTGATGACTTGCTGTTCTGACGGCATCGCCGGCTCCTATCTGGGTGTGGACCGTTTGGTTTCTCGGTTACGAACGATGGTGGTTCCTGCTATCGACGCTATTGGCGACCGAGTCCCGGGACGCACGTAGTCGACTACGCCATCTACTTCACTTCATGCGCCGAAGTGCTCTCGGTCGGGACTTCGCTTCCCGGCGATTAGCCAGGTGAGGTTTTCGCCAATACCTACATCGTTGCCGATGGCTGCGCCGATCTTCGCGTACTCGACTACTCAAGCCCTTGGCCACCGAATTCAATACCGTCGTTGTGTCAGAGCACGTGACCCTGAGGCGGCCGAGGGAGGATACCATTCGCGGCGAAATTACCGACCACCCAAAGATTGGATATGACGTGATCGTAGAACTACAAATCACCGGAGGATTTGCTTCACTGCCGGGCCTCAGCGGCCCCCGAATTCTTGATACCGACACTGTCGACGAAACGCTCCGCGACGAGATCGAATCGCTGGTCAACGACAGCCGATTCTTCGACCTTCCAGCCGAAGGAGACGACGACCGCTCACTGGACGTCGCCGACGGCTTCACCTACTCACTCGCGATAACAGATGGACTGCGGCGTAACTCGATCGTCCGAATGGAACCCGTCTCGGACCGACGATTGGCACGGTTGATCGAGGCGCTGGACAACATCACTCGACCCATATAGGTAGCCGGTTTCGAGAATTACAAAGTGTTCATCACATAATTTTGGGAGATTCTGATGGAGATTCAACCCTCCTGCTTCTGCACAATCATTCCGCCGTACATGCTCGATGCGATTAGCAGGAACGGAACGGCGGAGCAGCGCGAGTCGGTGGCGGAAACACTCTCGCTAGAGAGTGAGATTCGCGCTGCCCGTCTCGCGAACATCCCCTCCGATACGCTTGTCGGAGCCGGTGGGGCACCGCACAAGAACCGCAGTGTCTACACAACTTCGAATGGCACATCGCTGCCGGGCACGTTGGAACGGAAAGAAGGGCAGGCCGCCACTGGCGACGCTGCGGTCGACGAGGCCTACGACGGCCTCGGAGCGACATTCGACCTCTATTGGAACGTATTCGGTCGAGACTCCATCAACGGGAGTGGCAATGACCTGATCGCCTCTGTTCATTACGGGAACAAGTACAACAATGCCAATTGGAATGGCTCCCAGATGATCTTCGGCGACGGCGATGGAACCATCTTCAACCGGTTCACCATTGCGATCGACGTCGAGGGCCACGAACTCACGCATGGTGTCACTGCCGCGACTGCCAACCTGGCATACAAAGATCAGTCCGGGGCGCTCAACGAATCGGTTTCGGACTGCTTCGGATCGATGGTCAAGCAGCGCAGCAAGGGCCAGACCGCGGCTCAGGCCGACTGGTTGATAGGTGCGGGCCTACTCGCTTCGGGTATCCATGGCGTCGCGTTGCGGTCAATGAAGGCACCCGGCACCGCCTACGACGATCCGCTGCTCGGTAAGGACCCGCAACCCGATCACATGTCGAAGTACGTGACCACCACAGCCGACAGCGGCGGCGTCCATACGAATTCAGGAATTCCCAACAAAGCGTTCTACCTTGTCGCGACGCGGCTCGGTGGAAACTCCTGGGATAAGGGGGGTCAGATCTGGTACAAATCCTTGACCGATCCCCGACTGTCGTCGAATGCATCGTTCCTCGACTTCGCGACCATCACCGTAGACAACGCCAATGCTCTGTATGGATCATCGGCGCGCGATCTGGTAGCGAGTGCGTGGCACGACGTGGGGATTTTTGTCCCCGCCGGTCCACGAGTCGGCGTGCAGTTCACCGGCACTTTGGCTGGCCGAGCGTCGGGTAACTGGTTCACGTTCAATTGGCCGGCACAGTGGCACGTTATCTGGACCGTCGTTCCGACGACGCCTGCAGCTGGCGCACCACAGATTGGTTGGCAAACGCGGGTCGAACGGTCGTCGAACGACTTCGCAACGTACTGGATCCGTGTGATCAACCTGACCAACGCCCAGGTCGGCTTCGAAGCCCGCTACGCCGTCTTCAATTGACACGACGACACTCATATCAACACGAATTGAAAGGAAGAGAAATGCGAGTAGGCACACAATTCACAGGAAGTCTCGCACCGAACGAGACCAAGCGCTGGTTCACCTTCAACTGGCCAGCACCATCACATGTGGTCTGGTACATGATGCCGACCACTCCGGTTCCGGGCAAGCCCGAGCTGGATTGGGATGTCCAGGTGGAACGGAGCAACGGTACCAACGTCAGCTACTGGCTGACCGTCACCAACCTGAGCGCCAGTTCGATCACCTTCGAAGGCCGCTACGCGGTCCTGAACTGAGCAGGGAAACAATGGAATCGACCATGAACGTCGACAGCGCGAGCTCCTCCCTCGGCCCGGCAGTGATCGATGCTGGTCCGGCGCCGGAGACACTTCGGCTTCAGGAAGTGACGCCGCTCAATGCCGGCTCTGCGACGGAACCCATCGGCAACGGTTCCGAGCTGGACGGCGGGTCCCCGTCCGCGGAACTGCTCGCGGCCATTACCGGGGACAGCGAATCAAACAGTACCGCGACCGGTTTTACCGGTCTCGTACTCGATGCGGGTGCCGCACCGTTCTAGGAACGGACCTGTCTCTCAATCCCTTTGCGGGTCGTGGAAGTGGAATTTGAGCGACACGCCCGGGAAACTGATGACGAACGGACATCGATCCCTGGCCGCGAACAGGCGGTCAGGGATCGATGACAATCAGCGAGTCATCCCTGGCAGAAGGGGTTAGTCGTGCTTTCGGGACGACGGTGCGTAGAACTCGCGCCGCACTTCTGTCCTGAGTCAATCACGCGTTGGTTGTTGGACCGTGCGTGCCAACTCCCCATGCACTCGGAATCTCTTGACCCGGCGGGTAGAAGTGCGGCTGGATTGGCAATGCGGCCACGAATCGGGTTGGCGGCGAACGATGATGGATCCGACGCGGGCGCTCCTGACGCTTTCGGCTTGGCGATCAGCACTGTGCGACGTTGGCGTGAACGCCAGACCGAGTTGCGCCTCGACGCCACGTCGGGAGCCCCCCCCCCGAGAACCACATACTGGTCGACCCGGTCGATGACCGAGCATCTGGGCTTTCCGCAGTCGATGGTGTCGCGGGTGTGACGGGGCGTTCGGATTGGCGCCGCACGAAATCGATTCGTGGAGGTTGTCCAAGCATCCGCTGTTCGTCGCCAAGGTTTACGACGTCGTCGTGCAACACCGACGGACTATTCGCTTGGACAACGCGAGCTTTACGTCCCGCACTTTCTTGACTGTCGCTCTTCTTGCCTAGGCTTCGGGCATCTCCAGGACCAGCTTGTGCCCTGGTGCGAGGGTGGAGAGCTGCCGATGCGCGTCGACGACCTCGGAGAAAGGCACCGTCGTCACGGCGGGAGGCCGCAGTTGGTTGCCGACAATCCGATCGAGCTGGTCTTGTAGAAGCCGCCGGTACTTCGCCGGCTGCAGCGTGATGAGGAGGGGTACTGAGCACAGACGCTCACGCGGTGCGGCAAGCCTGCGTGCGAACGTGGCGGGACCACCCAGTGCGGCGTCGATCCGACCGCGTCCCGGCTGACCGCTCCATGCGGTGCGCACCACGGTCCCTTCGCGCTTCGTGACCGTCCTGGCCAGTGGGGTTCCGGTGTGATCGATACTGGCGTCGGCGCCACCGGAGGTCATCTCTTGGATCTGGTTGGGCCAGTCGGGTTCACGGTAATCCACCACCAGTGCACCCAGGGACTCCGCGCTGGTGCGGGTGCGTTGCGATGCGGTGCCGACGACGCGCTGTCCGTTTGCAATCGCCTGTTGGGCGACGAAACTACCGACCGAGCCGGAAACACCTTGAACGAAGAGTGTTCCGCTGTCGGGCAATTCAGCGAGCTCGAGAGCCAGGGCCGCGGTGACCAGATCCAGCGGCACTGCGGCGGCACAGGCTGAGTCGAGTTCGGCGGGCAGCGCGATCACCCGATCGACGCGGACGTTGAGGTGCGTTGTGTAGGCACCCATTCTGGCCAGGCAACCAATCACCCGCGTTCCGGTGTGCAGTCCCCGGCGGGTAGCGGCCCCGTTCGTGGTCTCGACCACCCCGACGAAGTCGTAGCCGGGTGTGAAGCCGGGTCTGGGTTGTAGCAGGTAATCCCCCGCCCGTGCCATCGCGTCGGTCGATCCCACTGACGCGTGCGTCACCCGCACGAGCACTTCACGGTGCCCGGTCTTGCGTAGTGCGAACTGCTCGAGATGCAGGACCTCCGGCGGCCCGAAACGGTCGACCCGCACGCGACGCGCGTGTCGCGGAGTCATCGGCGTTCCAGCGCAGAGGCAGCGGAGAGCCCCCTTGTCCGGTTATTCATCAGTAGCATCCCTTGACGAAGGCAAGATCAGTAAGCATTACGACAGAACCGTATGCCTTACGGAAGTGGGGGTCAAGAGATGGAACCGCAGGCGCGCGCGCGTCGCCGATGGGGAACTCTCACCAGGGAGGCTGTCGTCGACGGGGCCCTGGGCCTGGTCGACAGCGAAGGCTTGGAGGCTCTCAGCATGCCGCGCCTGGCTCGTCACTTGGGCACGGGCGTCATGACGCTCTATGGCCACGTCGCCAACAAGGCTGATCTGGTCGATGCTCTGGCTGAGCGGGTGCTGGCAGAACTCGAGCCCGTCGACGGCAAGAGCCGCCACTGGGACCACGCGCTAGCCGAGCACATGCGCTGCCTACGGCGCGTGCTTCTTCGTCACCCGGCATTGGGGGCGGTGCTGGCGGCGCGCCGGGTGGCGACTCCATCCGTCTTCCGCAACCAAGAGGCCATTCTTGGACTACTGCGGTCGGCGGGCTTCGACCGCGCCCTCTCCGTGCGGATCTACTTCGCGCTACTCACTTACACGTTGGGGTTCGTCACGTGGGAGGTCCCTAGGCGCCTTCACGAATCAGAAGACGGCTATGGAAGACATTGGCAAAACATCTTGGAGGGGCTCGCCCCCGACGTGTATCCCACTCTTCACGATCTGGCTGATCAGCTGGCCGATGCAGCCGGCGAGAATCAGTTCGAGGCCGGCCTCAGTGCGCTGCTACGCGGTTTCACCCCCGTCGCCTGACCGCTCAGCTCACCACTCGGCATTGCGAGGGTGCTCACGGTTGGCGGTCCGGCCTCCGCGGGGGCCGCAGCTGTCGTTAAAGTTGCGGATGAGATTGGTTGACGTTCAGGCGTGCAGTGAAAGTACTCTGATCCCGTCGCCCTACGCCAGGGAGAAACGATGTCGGAAATGAGCGCCGTCGTCGAGTTCGACTTCATCATCGTAGGAGCAGGCAGTGCGGGTTGCCTGCTCGCCAATCGGCTCAGCGCCAACCCTGAACATCGCGTGCTCCTGATCGAGGCCGGCGGCGACGACGACTGGTTCTGGATCAAGGTGCCGGTGGGCTACCTGTACACGATTGCCAACCCCCGCACCGACTGGTGCTTCACGACCGAGGCTGACCCAGGTCTGGCCGGCCGCAGCATTCACTACGCGCGGGGCCGCGTGATCGGCGGCTCCTCGTCGATCAACGCCATGATCCACATGCGCGGCCAAGCCTCCGATTACGAACTGTGGGCACAGGCCACCGGTGATGAGCGATGGCTGTGGGGTGGTACCGACGGTTCCGGTGGCGAGACCCTGGCGATCTTCAAGGAGTTGGAAGACTACTTCGGCGGTGCCGACGAATGGCACGGCGCCGGTGGTGAGATCGCCGTCGAGCGGCCGCGAGTGCGCTGGAAGATCTTGGACGCCTGGCAGGCCGCCGCCGCCCAGATGGGCATTGCGCCGATCGACGAATTCAACCGCGGCGACAACGCCGGCAGTGCGTACTTTCACGTCAACCAACGGCGGGGCCGTCGCTGGTCGATGGCCGACGCGTTCCTGCATCCCGTCGCCCGACGACCAAACCTCGCCGTTTACACGCACACCCAGGCGTTGAAGCTGCTGTTGGACGATCAGGTCCACGAAGAGCAGCGTCGTGGTGCCTGGATGACAGCTCAGCGCCGCGCCAGCGGCGTGCGGCTGCTCAAAGACGGCCAGATCATCGAGGTCCAGGCCCGCCGGGAAGTGATCCTGAGTGCCGGTGCGATTGGGTCGCCGCACCTCATGCAGGCTTCGGGTCTGGGCCCAGCCGGGCTGCTCACCCAGCATCAGGTGCCGGTGGCCGTCGAGCTCCCCGGAGTGGGTGAAAACCTCCAGGACCACCTGCAGCTGCGAACGGTCTACCGGGTGCGGGGCGCCCGGACCGTCAATACGCTATACCGGAATTGGATCACTCGTGCAGGGATGGGACTTCAGTACCTGCTGCTGCGCTCAGGACCAATGACCATGCCGCCCTCCACTTTGGGCGCTTTCGCCAAGAGCGACCCAACGCTGGCCAGCCCCGATTTGGAATGGCATGTACAGCCCTTGTCCTTGGCCAAGTTCGGCGAACCGCTACATCCCTTTGGGGCGATCACCCCGTCAGTCTGCAATCTGCGACCCAGCTCGCGAGGCCACGTGCGCATTGCCAGTGCAGATCCGCTGACCTATCCGAAGATTGCCTGCAACTACCTGTCCACCGACGCCGATCGTGAAATCGCCGTGCGCGGGCTCCGGATGACCCGGCAGATCATGGCGGCGCCGTCCCTGGCCCGCTACCGCCCGGAAGAATTGCTTCCCGGCAGACACCTGGTGAGCGACGAAGATCTCCAGCAGGCGGCCCGGGAACTCGGTACCACCATCTTTCATCCGGTGGGCACGTGCGCGATGGGAGCTTTCGACGCACGCGGCCTGCCACGGTCGGCGGCGACGGTGCTCGACACCGACTGTCGCGTATACCGCGTCGCCGGACTTCGGGTAGTCGATGCTTCGGCGATGCCCACCATCACTTCCGGGAACACCAACGCGCCCGTCATGCTGATCGCAGAGCGCGCAGCGCAGGCAATTCTGGAATGAGTCCGTCAACGCCGAGCGGTCCCCCGGTTTGGCCGATTCTCGAGCCCCGAAGTCACCTAACCACTTTCGCCAAGCTACGTACTTGACAGCCGTTGCGCGCACACCTGTGCCGTGCTCATCAGAGCCCGGATGGTACGACCGTGCCGTTGACCGTCACCTCGACCTGGTCCGTCTTCGGGTCGTACTCGATCTTGCCGTGTTCAAAGGTCGTCACGAGGAGATCGCCGACGGTGTTCTCGTCGCTGGTGGGCGCGCCCAGCGGACCCACCGAGCCGTTATCGCCGGTGACCGCAGGCACGCCCTCTGGGTCGCGCTGGACGTTCCAGGCCTCCCGGATCTTGCCCCAGGTGATGTATCCAGGCGTGCCCGCTTCGTCGTTCTTGGCAGTGATCACGCCGCCCTGAAATTGCTGGAACACCACACCGCTCTCCCGTGCGCCCGCATTGCGGTCACCCGTCAGTGGCTTGCCGAGAGCCTGCCTTTGAGCCTCGGTTGCCGACGCGTACTTGGCCGCAATTGGACCGGTCAGCGTCACCTCGACGTCTCTCTCCCCAGTGAGCTTCACTTCGGTGGGCGGGGCCGCAATCTCGGAGGTGGCGATCAACCCGACCTGCGGCGGCGACGACCCGTCGACGCTCTTGCCATTCCCGCAGCCCGCGGTGGTCAATGCGATGACCGCCAGGCCGACGACTGCCGTGTGGCGGTATGCGATCGTCCTCATGGGGCTCACTCTCGCGTCTTCCTTCGGTGCGGGTCAAGTTTCGGCTGAACCGCTCGCCCGATCGGGACCATGACGGATCGCGCGACGGGCATCGTCGGCCGGCATCGGAGTGGTCGAATCCCGGTGCACGAAGACCTCTAGGTGCAGAGGTATTGCCCGTTCAACACACGATTCGACGGGGGCCGCATGTGAGACGTTCACCCGTCGGCAAGTCGAATACGGGCCGCCAATCCGTCATCGGCACCGTGCTCGCGTCGACGATGGTGAAGTGAGCGATGAAACCGGTCTGCCACGTCGATGACACCGACAGCCTCGCCGCGGCGGCAGCCGCACGAGCCACCGCTGTGCTCGCCAGCCCCGAGGTGACGACCATCAACAACGCAACCATTACGTGCAGCGCACCCTCCAGCGCGTCACACAACTGACCGGTCCAGCCACAGCAGCCAACACTAGAGCCACGCAGTCGGGATCGGCCGTGCAACGCGGGTCGGCTACGATTCCCTTGCTCATCTGACTGCCACGACACTTCGGCGGCGAACGACCGTACGCGCAGGAATGACGGCGGTACCGAATACGCGATCACTGCAACAGCATGCGATGCAGATGACGCGTTGGTTGGTGTCCGGAAGTACAGCGGCGGAACTCCCAAATCGTTTGTGCGGGCGGTAACCTCAGGGTCTGCCTCGGTATGAAGGGCGTCACCGACAAGAAGGAAGCCCGAGAATGCGTTCAGCGACATCAGCTGACGGCACGGTCATCGGATATGAGTGCGTGGGCCAAGGGCCGCCACTGTTGTTGGTCCATGGAACGGCCGAAACGCGCCACCGCTGGGCGCCGCTGCACGAGTCGCTGGCCTCGCACTACACGCTCTGCGAGATGGACCGCCGCGGGCGCGGGCTGAGCAGCTGCGAGACCGGCCCCTACGACTTCGCGCGGGAAGCCGAGGACGTCGCGGCGGTGTCCGAATCGCTCGGCGATGACGTGTACGTTCTCGGGCATTCGTTTGGCGCGCTTGCCGTCATGGAGGCCGCCGTAATCACTTCCGCGATCCGTCGCATCGTGCTGCACGAGCCGCCACTGCCGAAACCCGACACAGAGCTGATCCCCATGGAGACGATCGCCGAGCTCAAACAGAAGGCCGACCCGAAGCTGATCTTGCGGACCTTCTATGGCGTCACCGGACAGGTGCCGGCCGCATGCCCCGAGGATGACTTCTCCCCCGCGGCGCTCGCAGCGGCGCCCACCGTGTTGCGCGAACTCGCCGCGATCAAGGCCTATCGGGTCGATGAGCGCCTCCGCCGAATCACCACACCGGTGCGGATGCTCATCGGCACCGTAAGCCCGGCGCATCTAAGGATGGCGACGGACACGATCGCCGCCCACATCCGCGACGCAACCATCGTCTCCCTGCCCGGCATGGACCATCAGGTCATCGACGAGGCCCCCGAACTGTTCGGCCAGGCCATACTTGCTTTCGAGACCGGACAACCTCGGCAGCTTTAGTCGATCACAGCCCCCGAGCGCCAAGCCAGGTGTCGATTCGCTGGGCAACGGCTTCCCACCCGGGCTCGAGCATCATGTCGTGACCCATCTCAGGGAAGATCTCTGCCTCGGTGCGATACGCACGCGCCGTGGCGTGCACTTCTTTGAGCAGGACGACGCGGTCGCAGGCCGCTCCCACGACGAGTAACGGGGTGATAACCCGCTTCGGCCTAGGCAGGAAGAGCATCGTGTCGAGTCCAATTCTCGAACTCTCGGCGTTGAGCCGCGCGGCATATCGCGTGACGTCGGCCTCCGAAGTACGTTCCGAAAAGAGCAGCTCGCGGGCGAGATCAGGCGTACCCACTGGCAGCAGTGAATCACCCGTAATCGAACTCTTCGCGATCAGCCATGGATGCCTTCGCACCAAGCGCACGGTGAATCCGAGCGTTCCACGCTGCGGTGCAGAGGCCACGAGCACGCCAGCGGGGGCGTCACGTGACTCCAGATACTTCTGCACGACAAAGCCACCCATCGAGTGCCCAACAAGCACTGGCCTTGCGGGAAGACTCTCAACGACTGACTCGACATCGTCGACGTAGTCGGCGAGCGAACAGTTGCGGAGCGGCTTTGGTGTCGTGCTCTTGCCATGGCCACGAAGACTCACTGCCAGTGCGCGATACCCCTTGGACGCAAAGTACTCCAAGAAGTTCTCTTCCCAGCACCACGCCGCATGCCAGGCTCCATGCACGAACAGCAACGGCGCTGGGTGAGTGTCGCTGCAAGCCCCTTCGTCGATCAACTCAAGCACGAGGTCGACTCCTTCGTGTGCCGAGGGCATGCGCGGGCCTGACAGCACCGTTCAGATCCGCGTTGATGGGAGTCCCTGCGCCTAGGGCTCGTTCGTTCGCATCCTCGGCTCTCCCCTCCCCTGCGTTCATCCTCCGGCCGCACGTTCAATCACCGGACGAGGATCGAACCGTCCTCGATGCAAGCGCGACGTCACCGTTCCGATGGGAGCATCGGCAGCGCTTGCACGACGAACGGATCCGCCCGGTCGTCACGACCGTCTACTTGCACCATCAGCGTCATGTCGTCTCCTCTTCGCCCGCTCCGAATGATGAATCAGTGCTGCAAGTCTGACGAACCTGGCAATGGTTTCGTGGCGCGTCGGGAGGCGATGGTGTGAAGGATCACGCGGCGCGATCGCACGCTATGGCGCGGTGCGGGCTCTGACGGGAATCGCGAGTGCCAAAGCGCACACGACCACGATGGTCAGAGCGATCGTGTTGAGTGCGGCATCCAGTGGGCCGTACATGTGCAACATCGACAGGTGATAGATCAGATGCAGCATGTTGAAGATCGACAGAGACAGCGCGGTGGCGCGCATCAGCGCCTGATTCGTCACGTGGAAGATGGCCACTCCACTCAGGGCCGCCATGGCGAGGTACATCGCGCCTATGTCTTCGACGAAGTGATCGTTGAACGGCCCAAAGACCGGCAGCCACCGCAGACCCATGCCGGGAAACGTGTTGTACCAGTGCATTGGTGCTACATAGGCCCATCCGCCCACGAAGATACCGGTGACGGTCAACACGACCAGACAGACGCGATGCAATTGTGTCTTCATGGTGGTTGTGACGCCGTAGCGCGGGCAGTCGTGAGGTGGCGGTGACCTCACTCACATGTGGTCTCCTCGTGTCACAGATGCGACCGTCTTGGTGTCTTGAGGGTGTCCACACCGAACAGGGAGCACCTCAATGTCCGTCACCAGCGCACGGCCCAGGCCGGCCCTCGAGGGCTGTCTCGTCACAATCGGTAGCAGCTCGTGCTGACCGCCATGGACGGGCATGAACGCGAAGTCGACCGTACGCTGCTGATGAACGTCTCGTATCGACTCCTTGGTTCGATGGCAGACGCCGAGGACGTCACACAGGAAACCTACGCGCGCTGGTACAAGATGACCGGACCCGAGCGCGACACCATCCGCATTCCGGCGGCGTGGTGCGTCCGCGTCGCAACCCGCATCTGCGTCGACATCTTGACCTCCGCACGGCACCGGCGCGAAGAGTACGTGGGTCCTTGGCTGCCCGAACCAGTGCCGGGGCGATGCGTCGACACCTCGACCTCATCGACGGACCCGGCCGACCTGGTCGCCATCGACGAGCACGTCACCATGGCGATGCTCGTCGTCCTGGAGGCGATGACGCCCGCGGAGCGGGTGTCGTTCGTACTTCACGACGTCTTCGGCTTTGCGTTCGGCGAGATCGCGGAGATCGTTGGCAGGTCCGAGGCCGCATGCCGGCAGCTGGCCGCGTCAGCTCGACGTAGAGCGCAGTCCACGCGTCGATGTCCCCCAGATGCCAAGCGGCACGGGGACACCACCGTTGCGTTCAAGAGAGCATTACAGTTCGGCGACATCGAGGCCCTCATTGCCTTGCTCGACCCCACGGTCAGCGTGACCAACGACGGGGGCGGGCGGGTACGCGCGGCCTTGCGACCCATCACAGGTTCCGACAGAGTGATTCGGTACCTCACTGGTGTTCGGCTCAAGGATGCCGATGCAGTTACATCGGTCGTCACCGTGAACGGTCAAGCGGGTCTACGGATGCAGCGAGACGGCGTGACGATTGCCGTCGTGGCACTCGATGTCCGTGCAGGGATGATCACGCAAGTCTGGGTGGTCCGCAATCCGGAAAAGCTGCGGTACTGGAACGGCGATCGCGAAGACGGCACCGAACAGTGACTACATGTCTCGACGGTTCGCGCCGAATGTATTTTCGAGTTAGTATGAATCACACCAATATTCTCTCATCAGAGCGCGGCGGCCGCCGGCCATGCCACTACAAGGGGTGCAAGACGGTCGTCTCCGCCCCTTGCGGGCACCCGGCACTTCGCCGGCGCCTGCGGTGACGCTGTTCGACCACAACGGTCACACCTAATCAACGCTGTTCGCGAACCAATTTGGTGTACAGCGACCGAACCGAATCGCGTCCATCGCCGGTCCTACCGTCGATCGGCGCAGCACTGCTCGACGAAAGGACGATGGATGCGACCCGGTTCCCTCGGTGACCTGATGAGGCGACGTTGGGTGCCGCTAGTGGCGGTGTTCGTCGTTGCGGTGGCGGGATTCGCGGTCTATCGGCTGAACGGCATCTTCGGCTCGCATGACGTGACCTCGACCCCCAGCGGCGCCGCGAACGACATTCATCCGTTCAACCCGAAGCACGTCGTCATGGAGGTGTTCGGTGCGCCGGGCACGACGGCGACCATCACCTACCTCGACGTCGACGCCCAACCGCAGCGGGTCGACGATGCGACGCTGCCGTGGGCCTATGACACGACCACCACCCAACCGGCGGTGTTCATCAACGTCTCCGCCCAAGGCGACACCAACTCCATCGGCTGCCGAATCAAGATCGACGACGCCGTCAAGGACGAGAGAACGGCCAACACCCTGAACGCCTACACCTATTGCCTGGACAAGTCCGGATGAGCAACCACCTCGCCGAACGCCAGACGATCCCCCACCGGGTCGCCACCTGGATCCGGTGGCTCTGCGTGCCGATCGTGCTGCTCTGGGTGGCCGTCGCCGCCGCCACGAACGTGCTGGTGCCGCAGCTCGAGACCGTAGGCGAAGAGCACAATGTGGCGTTGAGCTCCCCCGGATCACCATCGCTGCAAGCATTTCAACGCATCGGCAAGGTCTTCCACGAATTCGACTCCGACAGCGCCGCGACGGTGGTGCTCGAAGGCGACCAGCCCCTCGGAGCCGATGCGCACCGCTATTACGACGAGTTGGTCCAGCGCTTCGATGCGGACACCAAGCACATCGAACACGTGCAGGACTTCTGGGGCGACCCGCTCACGGCGGCAGGCTCGCAGAGCCCCGACGGCAAGGCTGCCTACGTCCAGGTGTTCCTCTCCGGGAACCAGGGTGAGGCGTTGTCGCTGGAGTCGGTCGACGCGCTGCGCGGCATCATCGCCAACACGCCGGCCCCGCCGGGCATCCATGCCTACGTCGCCGGCTCGGCAGCTCAGATCGCCGATCAGTTCGAAGTGGGCAACGCGAGCACCGTGCCGGTCACCCTGTTGACCGTGGCGGTCATCGCCGTGATGTTGCTCATCGTGTATCGCTCGCCGGTCACCATGATCCTGGCCCTCGTCACGGTGCTCGTCGAGATGGCCGCGGCGCGTGGGATCGTCGCATTCCTGTCGAACTCCGGGCTCATCGGCCTGTCGACGTATTCGACCAACATCCTCACGCTGCTGGTCATCGCCGCCGGTACCGATTACGTCATCTTCCTGCTCGGCCGCTATCACGAGGCACGCAACGACGGCCTGGATCGGCAGGCCGCGTTCTACGACATGTACGTAGGTACGTCGCACGTGATCCTCGGCTCCGGGCTGACCATCGCTGGCGCAGCGTTCTGTCTGTCCTTCACCCGACTCCCCTACTTCCAGAGCCTGGGCATCCCGGCCGCGATTGGCGTCCTGGTGTCACTGGTCGCCTCACTGACTCTGGCGCCGGCGGTGGTGGTCGTGGGCAGCCGGTTCGGTCTGCTGGACCCCAAGCGCAAGACCGCCAAGCGGGGCTGGCGGCGGGTCGGGACCGCCATCGTTCGATGGCCCGGCCCGATCCTGATCGCCACGCTGGCGCTCGGCTTCGTCGGACTCGCCGCGCTATCCGGCTACCAGGTGAGTTACGACATCGGCCGCTACATGCCGGCCAGTACGCCGTCCAACGACGGATACACCGCTGCGGAGCGTCACTTCTCGAAGGCGCGCCTGAATCCCGAGATGCTGATGCTCGAAACCGATCACGATCTCCGCAATCCCACGGACATGATCCTGCTGGAGCGCGTCGCCAAGGCCGTCTTCCACACCGACGGTGTTGCGCAGGTGCAATCGATCACCCGGCCGCTGGGGACGCCCTTGGACCATACGTCGATCCCGTTCCAGATCAGCACGCAGAGCGCCGCGCAGCTCAACAACCTGCCCTACCAGCAGGACCGCGCCACCGACCTGCTCAAGCAGGTCGGTGTCATCAACGACTCGATTGACGTCCTGCGGCAGCAATATGCACTCCAGCAACAGTCCAGCGCCGTCACCGACGAGCAGGCACAGGCGTTCAAGCAGACCGTCGCCACCGCTCAAGACCTGCGCGGCGAGATCGCGAACTTCGACGACTTCTTCCGACCGCTACGCAGCTACTTCTACTGGGAGCCGCACTGTTTCGACATCCCAGTGTGCTGGGCGTTGCGGTCGCTGTTCGACGCACTCGACGGCATCGACCAGTTGACCGATCAGTTGGCCAACGTCTCGACGAGCATCACCAAGCTCGACGAGCTGCAGCCCAAGCTGCTCGCACTGATTCCGCCGCAGATCCGAAATCAACAGACCAACCGCGACCTGACCATGACCAACTACGCCACCACCTCGGGCATCGACGCCCAGACCGCGGCGGCACTGCAGAACTCCACCGCCCTCGGTCAGGCCTACGACGCCGCGAAGACCGACGACTCCTTCTACCTACCGCCGGAGGCGTTCAGCAATCCCGAATTCGTACGCGGGCTCAAGCTGTTCCTCTCGCCGGACGGCAAGGCGGCTCGGATGATCATCACCCACGACGTCGACCCAGCGACGTCCGAGGGCATCTCGCACATCGATCCGATCCGGCACGCCGCTCGGGAGGCCGTCAAGGGCACCCCGTTGGCCGGCTCGAAGATCTTCATCGGCGGTACGGCGTCCACCTACAAGGACATCCAGGAGATGGCCCACTACGACCTGATCATCGCCGGCATCGCCTCGCTCAGCCTCATTTTGCTCATCATGATGTTCATCACGCGCAGCCTCGTCGCCGCGATGGTCATCGTGGGCACGGTGGCCCTCTCGTTGGGGGCCTCGGTCGGCCTGTCGGTGCTGCTCTGGCAGGACCTCCTCGGTATCCAGTTGTACTGGGTGATACTGCCGTTGTCCGTCATCCTGCTGCTCGCCGTGGGTTCGGACTACAACCTGCTGCTGGTCTCCCGATTCAAGGAGGAGATCCATTCGGGCATCAACACCGGCATCATCCGAGCCATGGCGGGCAGCGGCTCGGTGGTGACCGCCGCCGGGCTGGTCTTCGCCTTCACCATGACGTCGTTCATCTACAGCGACCTGCTCGCGCTCGGCCAAATCGGCACGACGATCGCGCTCGGCCTGTTGTTCGACACCCTGATCGTCCGATCATTGATGACCCCGTCCATCGCCGCGCTACTCGGACGCTGGTTCTGGTGGCCGGTGCGGGTGCGCCTACGGCCAGTGCCGCGGAAGTTCGGCGACGAGGCGGCCACGCACCAGCTCTCGCTGTTCTAAGTTCGGACGTGCGTTCCCGTCAGTGGTGCCACCGGTCGCAGCGCCACGGACCACATGACGGAGTCGCGGCCCGAGTTCTGTACCCCGCCGGTCATGATCGTTCGCCGCGTGCGTCGAAGCGCAGTGCGCCGCGAAACTGCAGGAGCAGGGCGATCATCGCCGTCCACCCCGTCTGGTGAGCCGCGCCCAGGCCGCGGCCGGTGTCGCCGTCGAAATACTCGTGGAACGGCACGAGGTCTCGCCAGTACGGATCGTCTTGGAAGTAGTCGTTGTCGCCGAACACCGCACGGCGGCCATGCTCATCGCGCACCACGAGTCCGCTGAGCCGCCGGGCGATGCGGTCTCCGACGGTGCTCAGTGACGCCGTGCCGCTGGGATCGGCCGGGTCGGGTACCTCATAGGTGTCGCCGAAGAAGCGCGCGTAGGCGTTGAGCGCTTGGAGGAACATGAAGTTCATCGGAATCCATACGGGACCCCGCCAATTGGAGTTGCCGCCGAACATGCGGGTGGTCGATTCCGCGGCAACGTAGTCGACGCTGAAATCATGACCATCCAGGTGATACACGTAGGGATGATCCCGGTGGTACTTCGACAGCGACCGGATTCCGTACGGCGACAGGAACTGCTCGGTGTCCAGGACGCGTTCCAGAATCGCCGCCAGGCGGTCGTGGTGCACCATCGCGAGCATGTAGTGGGTGCCGTTGCCCTCGGCGAGATCGAGCCGGACGTCGCGATCGGTGTGCTCGTAGGCGTGGGCCAGATCGTCGATTGACTGCTTCATCGTCTGCACCGCCTCGGTGGGGGCCAATGGCAGGGAGATGGAGGCGAACAACGGCACCAGGGCCTGCATCGAAAACACCTGCAGAGTCGACGCCGTGCCGTCGGTGCGTTCGATGACGTCGTGATAGAAGCCGGTGCTGTCGTCCCAGAAGCTCACCCGGCCGACACCCTTCTCCAGCGCGTTGGCGATCAGCCAGGCGTCCCAAACCCATCTCCCGAACATCTGCAGATAGCCTGGCTCCCGGTGGGACAGCTCGACGGTGATCTCGAGTAGTTGCAGCACCAGCGCACCCATCCACGCCGTGCCGTCTACTTGAGCCAGCGAGCCGCCGGTGGGCAGGGGTTGGTCGCGGTCGAAGACACCGATGTTGTCCATGCCCAGGAAACCCCCGCCGAACACGCCGCGGTCCTCGACGTCCTTCTGGTTGAGCCACCACATCACGCACAGCGTCAGTGAGCGGTAGGCCAAGGCAAGGAAGGCGTGGTCGCCGACGCCGGTGTGCAGCCGGTCCAACTGGTAGACCTGCCAGCTGGCCCACGCGTGCAGCGGCGGGTTGGTGTCGCCGAAGGACCATTCGTACGCGGGGATCTGGCCGTGCGGATGCTGGGTGGTGGACTGCAGCAGAAGCAGTACTTGCTCCTTGGCGAACCCGGGGTCGATCAGTGCCATGGCGACACAGTGGAAAGCCAGGTCCCAGGCGGCAAACCAGGGATACTCCCACGCGTCGGGCATGAGGATCACCTCGGCCAGCACCAGGTGCTGCCAGTCGCTGTTGCGGCTCTTCCAACGCTGCCGCGCAGGAGGCGGCTGTCCGGCGTCGCCCTGCAGCCACCGGCGCACGCTGTAGCGGTAGAACTGTTTGCACCACAGCAGCCCGGCGAGTGACTGCCGTTGCACGAGCCGTTCGTCGGTGGTGAGGTCTGGCGCGGCCACGGCGTCGTAGAACGCATCCGCCTCCGCTCGACGTTGCGCCAGTACGGTGTCGGCGTCATCGAAGGGCGTCACGAGCGGCGCTGGAGCGAAACGTGCGGTGACGGTCAGAGTTTCACCGGCAGAAAGATTCGTGTGGATGTGGGCGGCGGACTTGCTGCCCGCGGTCGGGTCCACCGCGGCGGTCTCACCACGTACGACGTAGTCATTGATGCCGTCCTTCGTGGTGGCCGAGGCGTTCGGGGAGCCGAATAGCTCGGCATTGTTGGTTTCGTTCTCGCAGAACAGCAATCTGGGCGTCACACCGGTCGAGGAGGTGACCGAGAACCACCGGTCACCCAGGGCGGGATGGGTGGTCGTCGCCGTACCGGCACCCTGTGCGGTGATCCGCGGCGCACTCTCTGCCGGGTCCCATGACCACGTGTTGCGATACCAGAGGTGCGGCAGCACGTGGATCTCGGCAGGATCAGGGCCGCGGTTGGTCACCGTGATGCGGCAGTAGACCTCTTCCGGTGCGGCTTTGGCGTATTCGACCTGCACGTCGAAGTAGCGCTGCTGCAACCACTCCTCCTCGAGCGCGTCGTAGAGCTCGTATTCCGGGACGTCCTGGCTGCGGTCGCGGTTCTTCTGCAGTAGATCGTCGTAGGGGAAGGCGGCCTGCGGGTACTTGTAGACCATGGCCGCGTAGGCGTGGGTCGGCAGGTTGTCGGTGTAGAACCAGTAATCCTTGACGTCCTCGCCGTGGTTGCCGTCCTCGTTGGCCAGTCCGTACGGACGCTCCTTCAGTATCGGATCACGGCCATTCCACAGCGACAACCCCAGGCATATGATCTGGTTGCGGTCGCACCAGCCGGCCATGCCGTCCTCGTTCCACCGATACGCGCGACTGCGGGCCTGCTCGAAGGGAAAGTACGCCCACGCGTCGCCGTCGGCGCTGTAGTCTTCGCGGACGGTTCCCCAGGCGCGTTCACTCAGGTAGGTGCCCCAGCGTCGCCAGTCGGTCACGCCGGCTTTGATTTCGTCGAGGCGATCGTGCTCTGCCGTGCTCACGGGTCCATTGTGACGTGCCACGCGGCGAGCACCTTGATCGGCGCCGAATACGCCTGCGCGTCGGTGACATCCGGCCGATCAGCGCGAGGGCTTGATCCGGAGCCATCTGCCGCCGACACACATTGGGAGGGACGCCCTGCCACGATCACTCCATCTGCCACTTACCACGCCGGCGAAGTCCAGCATCTGGTCGAGGTCGGAGAGCAGTGCGAAGGCGTCCACGATCGCCTCGTCGACACCGCTCTCCGCGAAGCGTTCGAGCGTGTCAACCACCGAGTCGACGGACGCGTCCGACTCAGACGAGTCCCGCAGGTCGTCGACCCCGAGCCAGCCGGTGCCGCTGCGGCCGACCCGGCGCATCGCGGCCTCACTGGCGCCGCCGATCCAGATGGGCGGACCACCAGCCTGCACCGGGCGTAGGTCGGCATGGACCGGCGGCATGGAGAAGAACTCGCTGTCGCTGAGCACGTCGAGGGTGGTCAGCATCCGGGCCAGTTGAACCGGCTCATAGTAGAACGTGCTCAGCGTGCTGGCGTTCAGCCGCACCCGACCCCGGCGGATACGGCTACTCCTTGCCTGGATAGATGCTCTGCTTCGCATGTGCACCGGCGTGACCGTCGATCGCCCACCCACAGCGTGTCGAAACCGAGGTGCTCCAGTCCGGGGCAGAACTCGCCCAGGCCAACGGCGCTGCTCACCGCGGGGCCGACGATGGGAATGGCGAAACCAAGCCTCATCGCAAGACTCCCCGCCCGCAGATCCTTTCGACCCACGCTGACTTCTGACTTGGCAATGTCTTTCACGTTCTTCTCGGTGGGGAGAGCTTGACTCGTCCACCGCAATCACGTTAGTTGGCATCCAACGTGTTGTCAGGCGAGGAGATGAACGGAGCTCTCATTGCTCGCCTGTCCGTAAATCCCAGCGCGGCATGCCGATTGCCTCGGCAAGGTTGCGCTGCAGCGCGACACCGGCCGGTAGCGTGCGGTAGAAGATGCTCACCTCGGCGATCTTGCCGTCCCTGTCGAGCAGGACGAAGAAGATGCCGTTGACAGCGGCGTTGCCGACTTGCAGCCGGAAGTGGGCGGCGTGGTGCGTCTCGCCGCTGAGGACCTCCATGTATGTGTCGTCGGATGACAGGTTGTTGACCTTCTTGATGGTTGTCACGCCGGCCGCGCGGCCCTCGACCGGCTCATCGCCGAACGGGCCGTGCAGCACCACGTCCTGGGCGAGCAGACCGGCGAGGACGTCTTCGTCCACACCGCCGTGGATGCAATCGACGAAGGCTTCCAAGGTGGCACGATGCGGGGCGAACGCGGTCACGCTTACTCCTCCTTCGGTGTGCATTGGTTGGCGCCTAGGCCGTCAGCTGGCCGGAGAAGTAATGACCGTTGTCGAGATCGGCAAGCAGGTTCGGTTGAGCGGGTTCCCAGCCGAGGGTCTGGCGCGTGATCAGACTGGACGCCGGAAGGTCCAGCGTGACCACAGTGGTGAACACGCCGAAATATCCCGGCAGCATCAGGGCATCGACGGGAACACTCACGGCGGGCAGGCCCAGACGGCTGGAAATCGCCTCCGCAATCTCGCGGAACGGGGTGCCCTCGTCACCAATCGCGTGCCAATACCTCCCAGCCGGCCCCTTTTCCAACGCCAGGCGGAACACCGAGGCGACATCGCGGACATGCACGGCGTTCCACGAATTCATGCCGTCTCCGGGGTAACCGGCGAAGCCCTTCTCCTTCGCGAGCGCGATGAGCCCAGGGAGGAAGCCGGCGTTATCCGTCGTGCCGTGCGCGATGAGTGGAAGCCGCACGATCGAAGATCGCACTCCGCGCTCGGCGAGGTCGACGACGGCGCGTTCGACGACGTTGCGAGCCCGCAGGGTGCCCTTGTCCTCCGCCCTGCTGGGGAGCGCCGGGTCCTCCTCGGTGGCCGGTCGGCCCAGGATGCCAGGCGAGCCGATGCTGCCCGCTGCGACCAGCGGTTTTCCGGTACCTTCCAGTGCCTCGCCGTAGGCAAGCATGATCGCCAGCTCCGCGGCGGCCACGGCGTCCATTCCGCCGGTGGGAAGCAGGTCTTGTCTGTGCGCGACGTGGATGACGCCGTCGGAGTCCGCGGCCGCCTCTTTGAGCCCGTCGAGATCTTCGAGGTCGCCGCGACGCACCTTCGCGCCTTGCATGGACAGGGCCTCTGCGGATGCGTCCGACCGGGCCAGACCAGTGACGTCGTGCCCGGCCGTGATGAGTTCGGGGATGATGTGGGAACCGGCATGGCCGGTTCCACCAGTAACGAAAACGCGCACGTTGGTCTCCTCTTTCATGGTGTGGTTGCGGGATGCGATCAGCTGGACACGTGGACCCCGGGGAAAGGTTTGCGTACTTGGGATGGCGTTTGTTGCCGCCGGCGAGTGCCCGGCCGGCCAACGCGCGAGCCATGCCCGGTGCCGGTGATGCTGATACCGATCATGAAGCATCCCGTCTTCGTTACGATTGAAAGGTTGATGCATCTACCTTATCCCCTTTTGTAGACTAGTCAACCAACTGACGAAGAGGGCGACGATGGAACCGAACTGGCTGAACGCGCGAGAAGATCGCGCCTGGCGTGCCTTCGTGTACGCGCACCACCGGCTCGAGGTCCACCTCACCCGACGCTTGCAGGAATCGGGCCTTTCCGGGGCCGACTACGAGGTCCTGGCGGTGCTCTCGGCCCTTGATGGGGACCGCATGCCTGCCCGTGACCTCGGAAACACTCTGGACTGGGAGAAAAGCCGTGTTTCCCACCAGGTGCGGCGGATGCAAGCGGACGGGCTCATCTGCCGCGAACCCAATCCCGGCGATGCTCGCAGCACCATGGTATGCCTGCTGCCGGCCGGCCGCGCTGCCATCGAGAAGGCGGCGCCCGGGCATGTGGAGGACGTGCGCCGCAACTTCGTCGACCTGATGACCCCGGCTGAACTCGACATGCTGACCGCCCTCAACGAGCGAATCCTGCACCACCTGGCCAGGGACGATGACCCTTCTTCCAAGGATGATCCTTCGTAAGCTTCGCTGGCCACCGCTCTTTCGGTCAGCTCACTGGAATCGGCGGAGCGGGATGCTGCGGCACTAACCGCGCGCTACGGCCGGGACGTTTGCCGCCTGAGCCGGCCAATGCCTCACGTCGGCAGGACGGCCAGCCAGATGTGGGCCAGCGTCGCGGCGACGTTGTGTTCCATTCGGTAACAGACTCTCCCAATCAATTTCCACCAAGAGGCGCACCACGGCCTCCAAGAGATCCGAGACGTCCGGGGCGTCGAGAATCCTGTCGAGCAGCAGGTCCCGGCAAGCGCCGGCCCGCCAGCGCACGTGCACGAGCGTCAGGCGGAGGGCTTCTAGGTCATCTCCGGCGAGCTCCAACTGACGGTCGGCATCGACGAACGGGTCGTGCGGGCCGAACCCGGATCGGCGGTGTGGGTACCGAGGTCCACCAGACACTCGTTCCGAGCCGTCGCCGACGTGGACGCCCGTCTGCTGAACTTCTACGCCCCAGGCGGTTTCGACGATCCCTTGCAATGGCTCGCCGACGTCGCCGTGATCGGTCATCTCAGCGCGTCGTCTGCAACGCTTTTCGGCATCGCGGTCGCCCTGAGCACGACAGTGCGGCATTGCAGTCGCATTAAGAGTCCGCCTCATTTTCCCGTTCTTCTGCGTGACCACACCAATGCCCCTACCGTTCGGCGTTAAGCGATCCGTTAAGTGGCTCTTAACGAAGAGAGGCAAGTGCTTTCTGAACCCATGGCGGCCGTACCCACGACCGAAGGTGCTACCCGCGCCGTGCTCGGCACTCGGTTGCGCGACGCCCGTGAGCGCGCGCGGCTGTCGACCCGTGACTTGGCGGCCCGGGCGGGCGTGAGCGCGGGCTTCATCAGCCAGCTGGAGAACGGCAAGTGCGGAGTGTCCGTCAGCGTACTGAAACGCCTCGCCGCCGCAGCGGGCATCTCGCTCGCCGACCTGCTCTCCGACGAAGCTCCCGTCGCGCGCCCGGTGCTGCGGGCACACGAAAGGCCGGTCTTCTCCAGCGACCGCGGCCTGCAGAAGCTCTTGCTCTCACGGCCACCGATCCGCCAGTTGGAGGTCTATGAAGGCACATTCGAGGTGGGCGGGTCGACCGGCCCGGATCCGTACGCCCATGACGATGCACAGGAGCTCTTCTACGTGCTGACCGGCCACGTGGAGATCTCGATCGGCTCCCAGACGCTCATCCTCGGCCCTCGTGACAGCGTCGAGTATCTCTCGTCGGTTCCGCACCGAGCCGCGAACATCGGCGCCATACCGGCCCAGGTCATGTGGATCTCGTCGCACTTCACCCCGCCGATCGACGCCAACCCGCTGGAAGCGCCGTCCGTTCACCACATCGAGGAATGACACCATGACCAATCCGCACCGACTGCTGATCACCGGGGGCCACGTGTTCACCCCCGCCGGAATCGTCGAAGAGCCGCTTCTCGTCGAGGAGGGCGTCATCACCGTGATCGGTGCCGCTGCGCTCACCGCGCCCGGTGCCGTCGAGATCGACGCGGCTGGCGGCCTCGTCTGCCCCGGTTTTCAGGACTCCCACATCCACCCTTATCACGCAGGTCTCGGCATGATCACCTGCGACTTGACCCCGTACGACACTGCCGACGGCTACCTCGCCCGCATCGCCGAGTACGCGGCGGAGAATCCCGAGCTGCCGTGGATTAGTGGTGGTGGTTGGTCGATGGACTCGTTCCCTGGCGGCCTGCCGACGGCCGCGGCGCTCGACGCGGTGGTAGCGGACCGTCCGGCGTTCTTCCCGAACCGCGACGGTCACGGCGCCTGGGTCAACACCAAGGCCCTCGAGATCGGTGGCATCGACGATTCGACGCCCGACCCGTTCGACGGTCGCATCGAACGTGACGCCGACGGTCACGCCATCGGCACGCTGCAGGAAGGGGCCATGGGCATCGTCGCCCGGCACATTCCACCGGCAACCCAGGACGATCTGGACGAGGCACTGGAAATCGCTCAGCGACAATTGTTCGAGTGGGGCGTCACCGCATGGCAAGACGCCATCGTCGGCGCCACTAACGACACCCCCGACACGCTCGACTCATACCTGCGGGTCACCGCATCCGGTGTGCTGAAGGCGCACGTGGTCGGTGCGCTCTGGTGGGACCGCAATCGCGGGCTGGAGCAGATACCCGAGCTCGTCGAAAAGCGCGAACGCGCCGTGGCAGCCGGATTTGCGGCCACCACCGTCAAGATCATGCAGGACGGTGTCGCCGAGAACTTCACGGCCGGGATGCTCGAGCCCTATCTCGACTCGTGCGGCTGCCCCGGCGAGAACACGGGCAAGAGCTTCGTGGACCCGACGACCCTCATCGAAATCGCCACGCAACTCGACGCACTCGGCTTCCAGCTGCACTTCCACGCTCTCGGCGACCGAGCCGTCCGCGAGTCGCTCGACGCGATCGAGGCGGCCCGTAACGCCAACGGAGACAAGGACCTTCGACACACGGTGGCCCACATTCAGGTGGTGCACCCGGACGACGTCCCTCGGTTCGCCGAATTGGGCGTGGTCGCCAACATGCAGCCGCTGTGGGCCAGGCACGAACCCCAGATGGACGTCCTGACGATTCCCTTCCTCGGCACCCGCCGAGCTGCCTGGCAATATCCCTTCGGATCGCTACAGCGGACCGGTGCACCACTGGCCTCGGGCAGCGATTGGCCGGTGAGCACGGCGAACCCGCTGGAGATCATCCACACCACCGTCAACCGTGCCCCCGCCGGAGCGACGGGGCCCGCGGCGTTGCCCTTCCTCGGCGAGCAGGCGCTCTCCCTGGCCGACGCGCTGATCGCGCACAGCTTGGGCACCGCCTTCCTCAACCACGACGAGCAGCGTTCCGGCAGCATCGAAGTCGGAAAGGCGGGCGACGTCGTCATCCTCGACCGCGACATCTTCGCCGCGCCGGTCGCCGAGATTGGCTCGGCCACAGCGCGTTACACGATCATCGGCGGCGAAGTCGTGTACGATGCGACCCCCACTCTGGTACCCGCACGAGCGCTGTAGACGTGAAGGCACGAGCCGCCGCACCCACCTCCGTGGCTGGGTCAGTCGAACTCCGCTCGCTCACCAAGAGTTACGCGTCTGCCGTTGCCGTGGACGACCTTGACCTCGGCGATGCGGGCGATGCAGCTCTCGACGACCTCTGGTGCCGAGATGTCCCGTCGTGGTCTCGTGGCTATGTCGAGGACGGCTCCGACAGGTGGGGGCTTGGAGGCGGTGTCGGGCCACAACGTCTCCGCAGCGGCGGACAGCAACGTGGTGTCTCCGCTGGCGCTGATCGTGCGATTCGGCGAGAAGCGGCCCCACAGGGTCAGCAACCGGTTGACCGCGTCAGTCTTCAGGACGAGGTCCCCGGTCAGGGAAGCGCCGTCGGACAGCGTGAATCGCGCGCCGCCGTCGCTGCTGATGAGTGCGACGTCGGGTTGTCCGGGGCTGCGCATGGCGATGGTGGCGTTGGTGAGGCCGCCGCGGGACACCCGTTTGGCCGGCGCTTCGTCCAGCATCGGCAGTGTGTTCAGCACGTCGACGGCGTGGCTCGTCACCTCGGGTGCCGACAGCAGCTCGTCACCGATCAGGTCGTCACCGCAGATGTCCCACCGGTGCAGGCTGAATTCGCTGCCGGCGTGGGTTCGTAGCTGGGCGGCGGTGAAGGGTCGCCCGAAGAACTCGAAGGATTCATCCGGACCCCGATCGGTCAGCGCCGTCATAGCCCGAGCGACCTGCTGCGGCAACGTCCTTCGCAGCTCGTCGTCCGGCAGTGCCCGGTAGGGCGCCTCCCGCTGGTCGAAGCCGCGGGTGGGCCGGTTGGGGTGATCGTCGAGGACGTCCTCGACCAGTTCGGCGGTCTCCTCCAAGGCGGCCGCCAGGTGCGCGGTGACTTCGTGGGCGTTCCACAGCACGCATGCGGTGGGCGCGTCGGGTCGAGTCGCGTCGAGTGTCGCGATGAAGGCTTCGACCGGGTTGGGGGCGGGATGGGTCATCGTGGTCTCTCCTGAGTCCGTGGGTTGGCGGTCGCTACGTACATCACCGGTGTGGCGGTCGTTTTCGCGGCGCGTCATGGGTAGGCGGTGGCGAAACCGTCGGTGTGAGGTGGATCCGATAGCAGCGCGCATCCGTGAACGCGTCACTCGCCGCGCCAGACGATCCCCCGAAGACGTTGGCCTGAGCGCCGATTCGCGCGCGGGGCTCAAGGGGGTCGTGGCCTCTTCCCTCTTTGGTAGACCTCCGGTAGGCACACGGCGCAGGGTCGGTAGCCCGCGGCGATGGCCGTGGATTCGTCGGCGAAGAACAGGGCGCCCGTGCGCACCGATCAGGGTGTAGCGCCCACCGGCGGGTTCGACTGACGTCGTGGGTCGCCATCAGGCGGCGTCGTGGAAGACCAGCGCCAAAGTGAGGCGGTGACCGGATCGGATGACCGACACGCCGTGGCGGACCGGGGCTGCCGACCATCCGCGGGTGGATTCCACGGGGCGGTCGCGGGTGGTGAACACCAGGCCGTGCCCGTGCGGAATGAGGGTGGCGGTGCCCCGGGATTGGGCTCGGGGGCGCTGCTCGTAGAGCAGGAACTCCCCGCCGGTGTGGTCGACGCCGGGATCGCTGAGGTTGACGACGACTTGCAGCGGAAACACCAGGTCGCCGTACAGGTCGCGGTGCAGGGCGTTCCAGCCTCCCGGACCGTATTTGAGCAGGATCGGGGTAGGTTTGTCTTGACCGGCGGCATGGCACATCCACAGCCACTCCCCGAGGCTGTCCGGCCACGGGGTCTCGCGACCCAGCTTGATCCACCAGTCGCGGGCGATCGGCAGCAGCCTGGGATACAGCGCCTCCTTGAGGTCGACGATCGCCTGCGGGAGCGGTTCGGCGAAGTAGCGGTATTCACCCTCCCCGAAGCGGTGCCGAGCCATGTGCACCGTGGACCGAAACCGGGTGTCGTCGTCGTAGAGGTCGGCGATGGCGGCGGCCTCGGAAGCCGACAGCAGTGCTCCGGTGAGTGCGCAGCCGGTGGCGTCCAGCTCGGTGCGCACGCCGTCCCAGTCGACGGCCTCGACGCGGGCGCGCCACGGCGCGATCCGGTCGGTGCGGGGGTGTGCGGGGTTCATGCTGCCGCCTCCAGGGTCAGCAGGGTCCGTTTGGCGTCGGGCCCACCGATGTAGCCGCCCATCGTGCCGTCGCTGCGCACCACGCGGTGGCACGGGACCACGACGGGAAGGGGGTTGGTGGCGCACGCGGTGCCCACCGCGCGCACGGCCCTGGGGTTTCCGGCGCGCTGGGCCACCGCGGAGTAGCTGGCGGTGTGCCCGTAGCCGATGTCGCGCAGGTGGTGCAGCACCGTGCTGCGGAACCCCGCCGACAGCCGCCAGTCCAGCGGTGCGTCGAAGACGTGCCGCGCACCGGCGAAGTACTCGTCGAGTTGGCGGGCGATGGCGTCGAGCCTCCCGGCGGATTCCAGAATGCGGGGGCTGATCTTGTCGGCCAGCGCCTGCAACACCGCGTCATGACCCTCGCTGGCGTAGGCGACGCGGACCAGGCCGTGCTCGGTCGCGGCGAGCAGCAGCGACCCTACCGGGGTGTCGAGGACGCGGTAGGCGACGTCGAGGATGCCGTCGCGCTCTGCCGCGGCGGCCAAGCGGGCGTGCAGCGCGGCCATCGCGTCGGAAGTGGGCTCGGTGATCCGGGCCAAGTCGCGAACGAGGTCTTCGTTGACGTTGTCGTTCATCGGGTGACTCCTCTCCTGGAGTGCTGGGTGTCGGCCACGGCGCCGTCGTAGGTGTGCCGCAGGGTGGCGATGCCGTCGGCGGCGGCGCGGCGGGCCGCATCGGTGCTGCCGCCGAGGATGTTGGCGATCTCGGCGTAGGGAAGTCCTGCCAGGTAGTGGTAGGCCACGGCCTGTTGCTGTTTGGGTGGGAGCCGACCCAGGGCTAGGGCAAGGTCGTCGTCGCGGTCGGTGGGCGGGTGCGTGGGGATGTCGGGCAGCGTGTCGGTCGGGATGGGTTGGCGCGCCCGGCTGCGGGTGACGTCGATGGCCTTGCGGTGGGCGATCGTGACCAGCCAGGCCTGCAGGTTGGCATCGGCAGGCAGGTCGGGGTAGGCCTTCATCGCCGAGAGGAACGTCTCCGACCACGCGTCGTCGGCGTCGACCGGCCCCAGGACCGCGCGACAGACCCGCATCACGACGGGTCCGTGCTCGCTGACCAACGCGGCGAAGGACTGTTTGACTGTCACGTTCTGTAGACGCACCACCCTCGGGTTTCGTGAGATCAGATTGTCCCTCGCCGAGCGCGGTTCGGGAGGGTGTCGGCGGAGACTACCCCTGCCGGGCCCGGATGCTGCACGGGCCGTACGTGGTGAAGAATTCCCGGTGGGCGCTCGCTTAGGTACCCACGGTCATGGGCGGCGAGCCCTGCCGTGATGAGCATGAGTCGGTCGTGACGCGACATGCGGCTCAACCACTTTCGGATCAGAGCCGCCGCGGGCCGCGGCGATCATGGACCGTGGGTCACACCGATCCCATGGAGCTCAGGCCGGCTTGATCAGCTCCAGCTGCTGCAGGACGCTCAGGCCGTCGTCGAGCCCGATTTCCTCGACGATCACACCGTCGACGACCTTGAGCACCGAGGTTCCGGTGAATCGCATCTTCTTGCCGGTACCGGCGGGCAGTGCGCCGATTGGCATGTCGTCGAAGGCGTCACCGGTCTGGGTGCCGCCGCCAATCCACTGGCCGACGACGTAGTCGCCTTCGGCGATCAGATCGGCGGTGGCTCCGAACGCCAAGTCCGGGAACGCCGCGCGGAACTTGGTGGCGAAGGCCCGCACTTCGTCACGGCCACGGCAGGGGGCGTGCAGTGAGTACTCGAAGCGGATGTCCGGTGCGGCGAGTTCGTCGATGACGGCGGGGTTGAAGTTCTCGCCCCAGAATTCGGCGAACCACCGTCCGACGACAGCCTTGTTCTCCTCGATTGACATTGACTGTTCCTCTCCACGTCCATGATCGAGCGTGCCGAATGGAACGCTCACGGGGAAGACGCCGGCTGGCGGCCGAACGTGAGACCGCTGGCCGCACCGTTCACAGTGCCGGGATCAGTGCGGGTTGAAACGGTGTGCGCTCGGAGTGGCTGATCTGCTCGGTTTCCAGGTCGAGTAGATGGCGCTTGCGGCCCAGTCCGCCGGCGTAGCCGGTGAGTTTGCCGTTGCGTCCGACGACGCGGTGGCAGGCGACGATGATCGACAGCGGGTTGCGGCCCACGGCGGCGCCGACTTGCTGAGCGGTGACGCCGTCGCCCATGCCGGTGGCGAGTTCTCCGTAGGTGGTCGTCTCGCCATAGGGAATCAGTGCGATCAGATCCCAGACGCGTTGCTGCAACGGTGTGCCATCGGCCTCCAGCTCCAGTTCGAACGCACGCCGCCGCCCGGCGAGATACTCGACCAATTGCCGTCTGACGTCCTCGAAGCCCTCGTCTTTGCGTGGACCGAACGTCGCCGGGTCCGGTCGGTACCAGTGGTGGGGAAAGTACACGCCACGCATTCCTTGGGCGTCGCGAACCATCGTCAGTTCACCCAACGGCGATTCGGCGATGGTGTGCCACGTGGTCGGCACGAGTTGATGGGGTGACATGTGAGGCTCCCTTCTGAAGCGCTTCGGTAGTGAGAAGACGCCGGTGACCTCACACACGTGAGGAGGGGGATCAGCACCGCGCGTGGGAAACGGCGCCCGGTGAAGACCCGCGTGGGACGTCGTCGACCCTCTTACACCTTGAGTTCGATGAGGTCGTCAACGTCCAATTGGGCACCGAGTGGACATTCCAGGATAGAAATGGACATCAAACATGCTTGGCCGCAAGGCGCTTAGCGTGCTGATGAGAACCGCCGGTACCAACTCTTACGAAACACCACCATGTCGTCGCCGTCTTCGTAAAGGTCGCGCACGCGCGCTTCCTCGTCGTATCAGAGACGTCGATAGAACCTCCGGGCTGGTGCACTTCCGACGCCAGCGTGCTGCGCAGCGGTTGTCACCCCGATCATCACGAGGTACCAAACACGGTCGGCCGCGGGCGTCGATTCAGCCTAGGCGATCGCGTTGACGGCACCCTCAAGTGCGAGGCACACCCGCTCAGGCGATTCGCCGGAGAAGTGTCGAGTCAGCAGATCCTCAACGACGAAAACGTTCTCTCGGTCGAAGATGGAGTCGTCCGCGTTACACCGCTTGGAAACATCCTGCGTGAAAAGCACTGCGATGTTACGAGCCTGCGTGGTGTTGCTTCGAGCCGATCAGCCTCGCCAGCGGCGTGAGAACAGTGCCGTGCTCGGGTGCCTGCGTACGTCACTGCACATCGGTGAGAAGTTCCCAGGGCTGCATGCCGAGCAGACCAGCAATCTGCCCTTGCATCTGGACGCCGGACGGTAGCGGGCGCCACCAGATGATCACCTCGGCGATCTTGCCCTCCTCGTCGAGCAGGATGTAGTCCATACCATCAACCACGGTGTCTTCGATCTGCAACCGGAAGTGCGCGGCGTGGTGCGTTCCGCCGCTGAGCACTTCGGAGTAGGTGAGGTCGGCCGCCACCGCGCCGACCGTCCGCATGGCTCGCAGGACTGCCTCGCGGCCGGTGAGTGGGTCATCGTCGAGCGGGCCGTACAGCACGACGTCCTCGGCGAGGAGTGCGGACAGAGCGTCTTCGTCTGCGCCACCGTGCATGCAGTTGACGAAGAGTTCGATGGTGTCACGGTGCGGGGCGAACGAAATCATGGCTACTCCCTATGTCCTTTATTGCGCGTGGTTTCCGGGACGCCCGCTCAGATCACAGTGGTGCCGCCGTCGACCACCAACTCCATGCCGTTGACATAGCTGGAGTCGTCGGAGGCGAGGAACAGCGCGGCCGACGCGATCTCCTCGGGGCGGCCCATCTCTCGCCGCGGGATCACCGACTCGAACTGCGCCTTCATCTCTTCGTCCATCACCTCCGCCAACATCGGAGAGGCGACCTGGCCGGGGGTCAGCACGTTGACCCGGATCTTCCGGTCCCTCAACTCGGACACCCACACCCGGGCGTAGGCGGGCAGCACCGCCTTGCTTCCTGCGTACACACTCCAGTTCGGGTAACCCCGCAGCGATGCGTTCGATCCGGTCATGAAGATCGAGCCGCCATCGTTGAACAGCGGCAGCGCCTTTTGAACCGTGAACAGGGTGCCGCGCGCATTCAGCCAGAAGACGTCGTGAAAGTCCGCTTCGGTGATTTCACCGAGCTTGGCCTGCCCGCCCGTGCCGGCGCTTGCCCACAGCACGTCGATCGCGCCCTTCTCCCGTTCGACCGTGTCGAACAAGCGGTCCAGATCGTCGAGGTTTGCCGAATCAGCCTGCACGCCGGTCACATTCCGCCCGATCAGTTCGACGGCCGCCTCCACGGCGTCCGTCCGTCTGCCGGTGATGAAGACGTGCGCTCCTTCATCAACGAACGACTTGGCCCCGGCCAGGGCCATACCACTCGTCGCGCCGGTGATCACCGCGACCTTGCCATCGAGTTTTCCCATGATCACTCCATTCGATTGGTGACGCCGAATTGATGTATTGCGACCGGCTCCGCGGCCACCGCCTCGAGCCCGTCGACGAGAAGTGTTGATGCGGTTGCTCTCAGCTGAGCATGTTGACGCCGAGAAAGAAGTTGGTGTTCTTGACGGAGTGGGCGACGAGGCCCACCGACAGCAGTCCCGCGCCCTCCAGCCAGTGCGCCATGTTCAGGTCACCGGTGTCCTGCGGGCGCAGCCCGAGTGTCTTGATGAACTCCGACACGCTCGCCTTGGCCTGCGCGTCGTCGCCGGCCATGAACACGTCGACCGGGCCGCCCGCGGTCAGGACGTCGCGGAAGAGGGTGTTGAACGCCTTGACGACATGCGCGCTTGCGGGCGCGGCCTCGGCGACCAGCTGCGCGACGGAGGTGTCGCCGGGAATGGCCAGTCCGGTGGCGCTGGCGTTGAAGGGGTTGGTGATGTCGACGATGATCTTTCCAGCCAGCGCGTCCCCGTACTCACCGACGACCGGCACCGCGCTGTCGAACATCACGGCGAGGATGACGATGTCGCCTGCCGGGGCGGACCCCCACGTTCCCGCCGTTGCGCCGTTGCCGATCGCCTCGGCTAGGGCCGTGGCCTTGGCCGCATCACGGCCCATCACTTCGACGGCGTTGCCGCCCTTGGCGGCAAGGACGCCGATCGCGTTGGCCATGTTCCCCGAACCGATGATGCTGATGTTGCTCATGCCGTATCCCGTCTCGATAAATTGGTTGATGCCTCAACCATAAGCCGCAATTAGTGACGCGTCAACCAATGGGGGTAGCGTGGGACCCGATGGAACCGAACTGGCTCAACGCTCGTGAAGACCGCGCTTGGCGCGCCTTCATGCACGCCCATCGCCAGCTCGTCGCGCACCTGAACCGCGGCCTGCAGGCGTCGGGGCTGTCCGGGGCCGACTACGAGCTCCTTGCGGTGCTCTCGTCGCTCGACGGCGACCGCATGCCCGCCCGCGACTTGTGCCACGCGCTGGGCTGGGAGAAGAGCCGCCTCTCCCACCAACTTCGGCGCATGCAGAAGGACGGGCTGATCAGTCGCGCACCGAACCTCGACGACGCCCGCAGCACCATGGTCTGCCTGCTGCCGAACGGCCGCGTCGCCATCGAGAAGGCGGCGCCCACGCACGTGCAGGACGTCCGGCGGAATTTCGTCGACGTGTCCACCCCGGCTGAGCTCGAGTTGCTCACCGTCCTCAATGAACGAATCCTGCACCACTTGGCAGCAGACGACGACTACCCTGCCGACGACGATCCTTCGTAGCCGGGCATCAGTCGTCTACGGCCGCAGGATGTCGGCCGGTGCCACGGTGTTGACGAACGTGCGGGCCGCGGCGGCGAGTTTCTCGTCCGCGGTGGCCAGCGCGTCCCCCTGCAACTGGGTCAAGGCGATGTACTCGGCGCGATAGGTGTCCGGCCAATCCAACTCGGCGGCTATTCGCCAGGCTCGGTCCTGCAGGGCTCGGTCACCGAGGAGCCGGATCCGCAAACCACGAATGTCGTCGAGTATCTGCCGACCGGCGCGTTCATCGATCTCACCGCGGCGCACCGATTCGTACACCAGGGCGAGGGCCTGCGAGCGCAGCAGCGTCGGAGCCGCCAGACTGTGCTCCTGGGGAATGGTCGCTCCACCCATTGCGAGGTCGACGGCCACCGGTGCATCGACGACGAAACATGTCATGGACAAGACCATGGCACGGACCTCGGGCACTCCGCTACTACCATCACGCTGGGCTTCGGTTACAGCCCAGCTGCTCTCGAGCCGCCCAGCGAACCGCGCACCGTCATGCCACGCAGGTACCGTGTCGTCCACCTTGACGCCGGTGACACGCTTGGTGCAGCGAGGTCCGATGGCATTGGATCGGTAGCGCCCCTGGTGGATGTAGCGAGAACCGGGCGGCAACGTGGCCGAAAGCGTGTGAGAGGGTCCGTCATCACAGCACACGCAAAGCCATCCCGCAGTGGCACCGACCTTCGGCGACACCTCGGCGAAACAACATCGCGTTATGTTGGCATAGAGCACTCGTCGAGAGGAGTCGCCCCCATGAGTACACAGGCACGTGCCACCTACCGCACGATGGCCGAGGGCACCGCGCAGGACTATGCCCTCATCGTTCGCGCGGAGGATGCCAACAATGCTGGACTGGTGCCTCGCGTCCTCGGGTTGGTGGAAGCACTCGCCGACGGAGAGCAGGCCTATCCGGTGAGTCGGCTGGAGCACTCATTGCAGTCGGCCACGCGTTCCTTCGACGACCAACGACCCATCGAGTACGTCGTTGCTGCGCTCCTGCACGACGTCGGCGACACCTACGCGCCCCACGCGCACGGCGCGTTCGCAGCGGCGGTCATCGCGCCCTACGTGTCCGAACGCATGGCGTGGATCGTCAAGGTCCACCCCGAATTCCAGCAGTACTACTACGCCCCTCACATGGGTGGCGTGCGGGATGCCCGCGACCGGTATCGCGACCACCCCTGGTTCGACGACTGCGTGGAGTTCTGCGAGAAGTACGACCAGAACTGCTTCGACACGCGATTCGAGCACCGATCGCTCGACTTCTTCGTCCCGATGGTCGAGCAGATCTTCGCCCGCGAACCCTGGACGGCCGCCGTCCCCTAGACATTCACCGGTCGACGCGGTTCACTTCTTGCCCGCACCCGCCGCAGGCGGCCATTGGACGCTCCGCTGAACCCGACCACCCGTGGCGAGTGGGGCCGCTCCTTTGCGACCCGCTGCTGATCAACGCATGGGGTGATGGCAAAATGTGAGGATTGTCGCCGTGGGACGGGCTGGGGGTGCACCTTGCACAACGACACCCGTGTCAAGCGCCGAGGCCTGCATGCTGGTGCGACGGCGGCGCGATGACGATCAGGTTCGACGCTCGGGAAATCCCGGTTGCCGATCGCGAGGAAGCGGTACGTGCCACCGTGTCGCGGACCTTTGCGCCGCTTGAGATCGACTTCATGGCTGACCGCGGTCCGGCTGCAGCGAGCTTGGAGATCACCGACCTGAATGACCTCACGGTGTGGTCGGTGAACTCGACTGCCGTCAAGGTCCATTACAAGGCGTTGCCGCGCGACGACTTCAAGCCGAGCCTCTTCTTGGGGCTGCAGAAGATGGGATCCTGCGTCGTGGTCCAGCGTGACCGCGAAATCACCTTGCGTCCCGGCGATTTGGCGGTATGGGACTCGACGAACCCATTCATCGTCGCTGACAGCGACGGCCTCACCCAGCACAAGTTTCGGATACCACTCGATCGATTGGCGTTGCCAGTTGACGTCATTCGCCAGATCAGCGCAGTTCGATTGTGTCCGGATCACCCGATTTCCGACATGGCCGTCACCTATTTCAACCGATTGGCCACTCGGCCGGGTGCGTTTGAGCGCCAGGGCGGCGAAGTGGTCAGTCAACCTGGCATCGACTTGCTTCGGGCGGTGATCACCACTCATCTCGACGCCGTCGAGTTGGGCAAGGACGCGCTGCAAGCCACTCTCTTCGTACGCATCATGGAGTACGTCCAACTGCACCTGCAGGATCCAGACCTCGCCGCCGGACGCATCGCCGCGGATCACCACATATCGATACGGCAGCTCTACCGAATCCTGGCCGCCGAAGGCGTTTCCCTTGGGGAATGGATCCGAACGCGGCGCCTCGAAGGAGCACGCCGGGAGCTGGCCGTTCCATTCGTGCACGAGCCAATCTCCGCAGTTGCCCGCCGGTGGGGATTCACCGATGCCTCCAGTTTCGCGCGAATGTTTCGCACCACCTTCGGTGTTTCCCCCAGCGAATGGCGACAACTATCCCGCCAGTTACCTGACTGAGCCCAACGCGTTCTCCCCCGACTCAGCGGCTTCAGTGCCGATCTGCTCGCGATCTCCGGCGAATTCGGGTAGAGCGAGATCAGCCACGCTGGGCGTGTTACAGACATCGTGCCTCATGGTGTGCCGATACTCGTGCACCGCGTGCATGACCACTCGGCCAAGGCTTTTGGTGTGTGCGATCCGACCTAGGGTCTCAGGCAAGCGCTTCGCCATGGCTCAGCGCCGAATGAACGACATCTCCCAGCAGACCCGAGGAAACCTCCCATGACATTGCCAGTAAAGTCCCACCCGGTCATCTTCATTCACGGGTTGTGGATTCACGCCACTGCTTGGCAACCATGGCTCGACCTGTTCGAAGACAACGGCTACGCGGTCTCCGCGCCAGGTTGGCCTGGAGAGCACGCGACGGTGGCGCAGACACGCGAGAACCCGGACGGAATGAACGACGTCGGCATCCAGCAGATGATCGATCACTACGCGGGAGTGATCGAGGCGCGCGGCGGCATCAAGCCTGTGGTGGTGGGGCACTCCTTCGGTGGGTTGATTGCCCAAGAGCTGCTGGCCGAAGGACTCATCGCCGCGGCCGTTGCCGTCGACCCCGCACCCATCAAGGGAGTCAAGGCACTTCCGCTGGCGCAACTGAGGTCGGCATTCCCCGTCCTGGGCAACCCTGCCAATCGACACCGCACGGTGTCGCTGACGGCCAAGCAATTCCAGTACGCCTTCGGTAACACGCTGAGCGACGAGGAATCCAACGAGCTACACCAGGCATGGTCGATTCCCGGAGCGGGCAAACCACTGTTCGAGGACGCGGGGGCGAACTTCTCACGCCACTCGGCAGCCAAAGTCGACACCCACCTGGCCGACCGCGGCCCATTGCTGTTGACCTCGGGCACCGAAGACCACGTCGTTCCCCTCAAGGTCACCAAGGAGGTCGTCGCGATGTACTCGAAGAGCCCGGCAGAGACGGACTTTCACGTCTTCGAAGGGCGTGGACACTCCCTGACCATCGACAGCGGCTGGAAAGACGTCGCCGGAGTCGTGCTCGACTGGTTGGCAGCCAAGGGTTTCTGACAAACCACGGCCCGGCAATCTGCCGCCCACCCCCCTTTTCGTACTCCGCGGTCAACGTCGACGGCCCGAAGCGGTAGGCGACCCGCAATCTTCTCCGCCGCGCCCTCGCGCGCGGACCCAAACCGAATGGACATGCTGATGTTTCAACGATCAACCCACACCCTGCGCATGGCGGCACTCGCCGGTGCGGCTGCAATGACGTGTGCCGTGGTAGGCCCATCGGCCATCGCCGCCGCCGAACCCGACGCACCCCCGCCGGCGGGCCCCAAGCCCACCATCGTGCTGGTCCACGGCGCCTTCGCCGACGCGTCGAGCTGGGGCGGCGAAGTCGCAGCGTTGCAGAAGCAGGGGTATGACGCTCGTGCGATCGCCAATCCTCTGGAGAGCCTCGACAGCGACGCCCAATCGGTGAAGGACTTCCTCGCCACGGTCAGCGGACCGATCGTGCTGGTCGGGCATTCCTACGGCGGATCGGTCATCACCAACGCCGCCGCCGGCAACCCCAACGTCAAGGCACTGGTCTATGTCGACGCCGCCGCCCCAGACGTCGGCGAGACGACGGCCGCACTCAGCGGAGCCGACTCGGTTCTGACCAGACCCCAAGGCGAACTGTTCGAGCCCGTACCCATCACCGGTGGACCCGACGGAGCGGCCGAGCTCTACCTCAAGAAGGACATCTTCGTGCAGCACGTCGGCAACGACCTACCGCCCGACCTGGCCACCCGAGCGTGGGCCAGCCAGCGCGCCGCCTCCACCGCCGCACTGTTCGGACCGTCAAAGGATGCAGCCTGGAAGAACATCCCCTCCTGGTACTTCATCAGCACCGGAGACCAAGTGATCACCCCGGATTCAGAGTCCGCCATGGCCCAACGCGCACACTCACAAATCACCCGCTTCAACGGCGGCTCACATCTGACCCTGGTATCGCACCCCGAAGCCGTCACACAGGTGATCGACTCCGCCATCGCCTCCGTGCACTGACCCGGCGTCGGTGAACGAAAGCAGCGGCGCGACACCAATAAGGAGATGCCATGACTCAATCAATGAATGGCCCGATCGAAGCGATCGCGCATCGGATCAACCGGTTGACGATCCAGATCGACGACTCGTTCGAGGGTTTCCGGGATCGCTACGAGCGAGCGGTCCCGCAGTACCAGACCGATCGGTTCGACTCCCTCGTCGAGAAGGGCGTCGACTGGCACACCGTGGTGGAGGCGACCGCACAGAACGCACCACACCACTTCATCCTCTACTGGCGCCAAGACTTCACCTCGCTGATGAATCTGGCCGCAGACCGAGGCCGCTGCGTCGGGTACCTCATGGGCAACCACACCATCGCCCAGCGAATGTACCGCTACAACCCGGCCGTCATGCTCTACGCCCCGCTGCGTACGGCCATCGTGGAAGACGCCGACCACGCCACCTGGTTCACCATCGACCAACCGAGCACCCAGTTCGGCAGCTTCAACACCCCCCAAATCACCAAGGTAGGACGCGAACTGGACCGCAAGCTCGCCGCGCTGCTCGAACACCTCCACGCCCCCGTACCTGCCGCTCTCGTCGACTCGTGAACCATCCCGGCGGTCGTCGAATCGCCCTGGCATGACCAAGCGCCCTGCCAACCCTCGTGCACGCGAACGCCGAAAGAGCGTTCCGCCGCACGCACTCAGGTGACAAAGCCGGAGGTCACACACCTATTTGCATGGCGCACGCGGCTGGATCACATTAAACTCAAGTCGTCTGACTCAGCCGAACGCGACCGCTGAGGCTGGAGTTCGACGAGCTTTCCGGGCTGGCAACGATTGATGTACGACACCGTTATTCGTATCGGAACGTAATGTGATCGTCCATGAGGTCGATCGCCTCACTGTCACGTGTGTCGGGCACCGACTCATCGGGACGTGCCGATGACTTTGCCCCACGCGCCGGCAGGGTGGATGCGCTTCTGTGTCTGGACGGTGCTGGTCACCGAAGCGGGGCTCGCCGTCGTGTGTGTGTACGCGCACCAGCGCACCAGCGCAGCGCCACCCCTCGGGTTCCTGGTCAGTGGACAGGTGCGCGCACACCTGTCAGGTGAAGAAGCAGGCACGCCAGCGGGCAGGCGGTGCATGGTCGACTCGTCGGAAGCGGGCACGATTCGGCAAGGGATTCCGGTGACGGTACGGCTCAATGGCAACGCCGTCGGAGGTGGTGACCTGTCCTCGGGCAAGTTGGAGAAGTACGATTCGGCAACGGCGACCAGCTGGTCTCCGTCCCTCTGCGTGTACAAGTTCTCGGCACCGGTCATCGATCCGGGGAACGGTCTCTACACCGTCCAGGTCGGTACGGAAAGTCGGGCATTCTCCGTCAACGAACTTCACGCCGACATCGTCATCGACGTTCCCTAGCGAATCGCCGGACCTCGACCGCTCCCGTCGGTGATTTGCCGTCCGCCGTCGACGTCGGCAATGCTGAATCGGTGAATGGCTCACACAGTGGACTCGTCGGTGCACGCAGTTGACTCCTCGCCCCGGACGGCCGCAGGTGGCCGCCGAACGCTCCGATGATCCCGACCGTCCCTTGTCAGGTGCGGCTGCGCTGATAGCCGCGGTGGGCATCATGCTCGTCGCGGCCAACTTGCGGCCCGCCGTGGTAGCCGTCGCCCCACTCGTGGGACAGATCAAGACGTCGACGGGGTGGAGCAACTCGGTCACCGGGCTGCTCACCACGCTGCCGGTACTGGTCTTCGGGTTGGTTGCTCCGATCGCGCCACGATGCGCGGCCCGCTACGGCATCGAGCGCACCATCTTCGGCGGCCTCGCCCTGCTCACCGTGGCGATCGCCATCCGCCTGGTGCCCTCCCCCGTCATGCTGTTCGCCGGCTCGATCCTCATCGGCGCCGGCATCGGGGTCTGCAACGTCGTGCTCCCGTCATTGATCAAGCGGGACTTCGCACACCGGTCGGGTCTGATGACCGGCCTGTACTCGATGACGCTCTCCGCGGGAGCCGCGGCGGCAGCTGCGCTGTCCGTGCCGATCAGTGACGCCGTCGGAGGCAGCTGGCGAACGAGTCTGGCCAGCTGGGGATTGTTCGCGCTGGTCGCCATGCTGGCGTGGCTCCCACAGCTCCGTCGGGTCCATCGGGTGGCCACGGGCGGGCATCGAGCCCCGTTGTGGCGCAACCGAATAGCGTGGGCGATCACGGTCTTCATGGGGGCACAGTCGCTGATCTTCTACACGTTCGCCGCGTGGCTGCCCGAGTACCTGGTCGACCGTGGGCTGTCGCCGGCCGCCGCCGGTGCGGTATTGGCACTGGGCCAGGGCGCCGGGCTGGTGATGTCCCTGGTCGCACCCATCGTGGCAGGCCGGTTCCGGGATCAGCGAGCCGTCACGGCCGCGGTGCTCCTGGTGAACGTCATCGGCTTCGTCGGGTTGTTGACCACCGACGTGTGGCCTGCGCTGTGGGTGATGTGCGTATTCGCCGGGCCTGGCGCCTCGATCAGCCTCGCATTGCTGTTCATGGTGTTGCGCAGCACCTCTGGCGAGCAAACCAGCCAAGTGTCGGGCATGTCGCAGAGCGTGGGCTACCTCATCGCGGCGATAGGTCCCGTCGCCATCGGCGCGCTGCACGATCTGACCGGGTCGTGGACCGTTGCGATGACCGCCCTTGCTCTTGCTCTCGTGCCGCAGGCAGCCGCGACGGCGGTGGCCGCGCGCAATGCCACCATGACGTAACGCCGAAGGTGGGCTGGAGCCGGAAAGCTACCTGACGTACGAGGCGCCATTGACGTCGAGTGTCGACCCGGTGAGGCTGGGGCAGGCATCGGTGGCGAGGAAGGCGATCAGCGACGCGATCTCGTCGGCCTCGACCAACCGTCCCATCGCCAGACCGTCCGCGACGGACTGCCTCGCGGCCTCATCTTGACCGGCTATCGCCATCCCGGCATTGACCACACCGGGAGCCAGCACGTAGATGCGAAGCCCCTCCTTGACATAGTTGCGTGCGAATGTTTGCGCCAAGTTCCGTAGCGCGGCCTTCGAGGCGGCATACGACGTGAGATCACGTAATCGCGATCCCTGCTCCGCCGCCCAGCTCGACAGCACGATGATGGTGCCCGACCCGCGCGTGGCGAAGTAGCGCACCGCTTCACGCATCAGAGCACCTGCCCCGATCACGTTGACTTGCATGGCTTCCTGCCATCCCGCGTCCCACACCTCGTCCGGCCCGTCAATCGGCGTTTCAGGGTTCACGGCGGCGTTCAGCACGAGAACGTCCACCGGGGCCCACGCCACCGCCGACGCCCAGAGCGCCCTGGCGCCGGCCGGCGTGCCAAGGTGCGCCTGCAGAATCAGTTTCTGCGTGTCCGGCAGAGCTCTCACTGCGGCTTCCGCGCCTTGGCGCTGTTCGCGGTACTGCGCGATGACGTTCGCATTCGACGCCGCGAGAGCGCGCGCGGTCACTGCGCCGATACCCCGGGAGGCGCCGGTCAGCAGCACCGTTCGCCCGGCGAGGGCATTCTTGTCGAGGTGCACCTGAACTCCTAGAAGATTCCGCCGTCAACGTTGATCAGTTGGCCGGTAACGCCCGAGGACAGGGTGCTGGTCAGGAACGCGACGGCGTCGGCGACTTCGGTCGCCGTCGCGATCCGGCCGAGCGAGGTCGCTCGAGCCGCTTGTTCGAGGGCTCCCTCCACGGGCAGCCCGGTGACGCCGACGCGCGCCGCCATTCGTGCGCGCAGGGCGTCGGTGGCGATGGGACCCGGCGCCACCGCGTTGACGCGGACTCCGCCCGGGCCGAGAGCCAGCGCGGCCGAGCGGACGATGCCGAGCGCGGCATGCTTGCTCGCGGCGTAGGACAAGATGTTCGGATCACCTCGCCACGAGTTGAGCGACGCGACGACGGTGATCGTCGCGCCTTCGCCAAGCACGCCCGAGGTGTGTTTGACCGTATTGGCCACGCCGCGTGCATTGATCGCCAGGACGCGATCGAAGTCGTCGAGGTCCATGTCGCCGGGATGCTGCCAGCGCGGTACGACTCCGGCGGCAGCGACGACGGCATCAAGCCCGCCCAACAATCGTGCCGACTCCCTGACGGCGTCGCTCATCGAGGCTTCGTCGCGGACGTCGACCGGGCGTTCGTACCAGCCCTCGGGATGAGACCCATTGACGCCGACGTCGAGCACGACTCCCCGGGCGCCCATGTCGGAGAAGCGCCGTGCCACCGCGGCACCGATGCCATTGGCGCCTCCGGTGATGATCACGCGACGCCCCGTCAGCAAGGCGGGTGTCGGTTCTCTCACCGGTTGCTCGCCGCGTCGCGCAGGATCGCGTGGTCAGCGGCAGCGTCACTCGGTTCGACGTCGACGATGATCTCGTCCACCCCGGCGCGAGTGAGTTCGCCGAGCCGACGGGCGATTTCGTTGACGCGGCCGATCGACTCCACGAGCCGCAGGACGACGCGCAGCGCGGCCGGATCTCGCCCGGCCGCCGACGCCGTCGAGCGGATGACCCCGATGTCGGCGGCGAGCCGATCGGGATCCAGCGCGGGAACGGCCTGCTGCGCGAGCCAGCCGTCAGCGAGCCGTCCTGCCCGTTTGAGGGCGGTGCCGGAATGTCCGCCGATGAGCAGGGGGATGTGGCCGCCGGGTGCGGGAAGGACCACCGTGCCCCGTGGAAGGTCGTAATGCGCGCCGGAGTGGGCCGCGGGACGGCCCGTCCAACACGCGCGCAACAGCCCGATCCACTCGACCATGCGCTCGCCCCGCGTCTCGAACGGGGTGTCGAGTGCTTCGAACTCCTCGCGCAACCAACCGGCGCCGACACCGAGCACGACCCGCCCACCCGACATCGCGTCCACCGTGGCCACCTGCTTGGCGAGGAGAACGGGATTGCGTTGGGGCAACACCAGCGACGCCGTGCCGAGCTGGACCCGTTCGGTGACGGCCGCGGCCGCCGCCAGCACGACGAGAGCCTCCAAGTAGGGCGTGTCCGTGGCCCAGGTGGCCTTGCCGTCCGCGGTGAACGGGTACCACGATTCGATGACGTCGGGCAGCACCACGTGATCACTCACCCATAACGAATCGAACCCCGCGAGTTCGAGGTGTCGCGCCAGGCCGGCCGTGGTGGAAGCGGGCACCATAGTGCCGGTGTGCGGCAACTTGACGCCCAGGTGCATGGGAAGAACGTACCGCAGCAATGTGCGTCAGGCGCACAAGTGATCGCATTGCGTTCACTGATTTCGTGTGCGAGCATCTTTGAACTCGCTTCGACGGGTTGTCCGTCGATGGCCGGGCTGAGCAGACAGCCAGGAGGTAGCCCAGCACGATGGTCGACACCGCTTTTGCACAGACTTCGCCTACCACGCCTCCGACGATTTCGGCCCCATGCCGGAACTGTCCGTGGTGACCGCCCACCACGACACCCTAGCCACGATGGTCTTTCTTGGCGCCGAAATGCCTTCATGGCCGGTGAGCACCGCGTGAGAATCACGTCGATGCAAGGGCCGAAATTGGGTAGCGCGCTTGTCGTTTGGCGGTCGAAGCACCGGGTCGCGCCGGGGGTCTGCGCGTGAGCGTACCGAAGACGGGCGAAACGACGAACCCCGTCATCCAGTTGCGGGGGTTGCGCAAGACCTTCGGCGACCTCGAGGTCCTGCGCGGTATCGACCTCGATGTCGTCACCGGCCAGCACGTCGTGATCTTCGGGCCGTCGGGCTCGGGAAAGTCGACGGTGCTGCGCAGCCTCAACATGCTCGAGCAGCCCACCGCGGGATCGCTCAAGGTAGACGGCGTCGAGTACGGCCCCGGGCTACCCCACGAGACGAAACCCCAGCGCGGCAAGGTACTCGACCTGCGCCGCACGGTCGGCATGGTCTTTCAGCAATTCAACCTGTTCCCACACCTCACCGCGCTCGATAACATCGCCCTGCCGCTACGGTCGGTGCGTGGCCTCAAAGGCGCTGCGGCACAGCATAAAGCGGCCGAAGCGCTGCGCCGGGTCGGGCTCTTGCAACGCGCTGCGCACTACCCGCAGCAGCTGTCTGGTGGGCAGCAACAGCGCGTCGCCATCGCAAGGGCACTGGCCATGGACCCGAAGGTCATGCTCTTCGATGAACCGACGTCCGCGCTCGACCCCGAACTGGTCGGCGAGGTGCTCAAGACCATGCGCGAAGTCGCGGAAACCGGGATGACCATGGTCGTCGTCACCCACGAGCTCGGCTTCGCCAGGGAGATTGGGGACCTCAACGTGTTCATGGAGGACGGGCTCGTCGTCGAAACCGGCTCGCGAGACTTCTTCGACAACTGCTCGAGTCCCCGAGCCCGTGAATTCATCCTGGCGGTGCGCTGATGAACATCACGAACTACGACTGGGGCCTCATCTGGGAGAACCACGGCGCTCTCCTGAGTGGACTCCTGGTGGCACTGCAGGTGTCCGTCATCGCTCTGGTCATCTCGACCTTCGGCGGTCTGGTGTTGGCCGTCATGCGGCTGTCGAAGCCACCGTTCTCGTGGGTTGCCGTCGCCTACATCAACGTCTTCCGTGGTGTGCCCGCCTTGGTGAGCGTCATCTGGGTGTACTTCGGAGTGGCGCTTCTCCTCGGGGTCGACTTCACCGTCTTCCAGGCCGGCGTGATCGCGTTGTCCCTGCTGTACAGCGCTTTCATGGCAGAGATCTTCCGATCTGCGCTCGGCGCAATACCAGCGGGGCACCGCGAGGCCGGGCAGGCGCTCGGGATGAGAGGCACCCGAATCTTCTTCTCCGTAGTGTTGCCGCAGGCGATCAAGATCGCGATGCCCAACCTCGGCAGCATGTTCATCGGGATGGTGAAGGACACCTCGACCTTCACGGTCATCGGCCTCCTCGAGGTCGTCCGGGTCACGCAGAACTTGGTATCCCAGACATTCCAGCCCTTCGTGCTCTACACCGCGGCCGCCGGCATCTACGTGCTGGCGGCATTCGGCATCGACATCCTGTTCCGGCTCATCGAGGGCGCGTACGCCAGCCCACCACGGGGTGTGATCTCGCAGGTACTGCGTTCCCGCAAGCGCAAGCATATCCAGCACCTCATGGCCGAGGTGGTGTCATGATCTACGACGCCGGCAACGAACACGAATCATTCCGTTCTAAGAGAGGAAACCCGTTGTCCAGGAGCGCAAGATCGAGGACCGCCGGAGCCGTCATCAGCACATGTTTGACCGCCGTCGCCGCCTTGGTGCTGGCAGCGTGCGGCAGTTCATCGAACACGCCCGCGACGGCCGGTGACGGCCTGATGAAGGCGGGGACGCTGACCGTCGGAATGAACCTTCAGTTCAAGCCGGAGATGTACCTCGACGACGCCGGTAAGCCCGCCGGGTACGACGTCGATCTGCTCAACAAGCTTGCCGCCGACATGGGCGTCAAGCTCGACATCCAGAACCTCGACTTCAACGGGCTCATCCCGGGCCTGCAGAGCAAGAAGTTCGACATGGTGTCGGTCGGCCTGACGGCCACCGACGCGCGCAAGCAAGTCATCGACTTCTCCCGTGGCTACGTACCCTACGTCAGCGTGCTCGCGGTCAATCAGAACGACAACGGGCCGGCGACGATCGAGAACTACAACGCCGCCGGCAAGATCATCACTGCGCTGCAGGGTTCCAGCGGTGAGCAGCTGGCGAAGAAGACCTTCCCATCGGCGTCGGTGAAGAGTTTCAGCGAACAGAACGCCGCCCTGCTGGAAGTGGCGACCGACCGCGCCAATGGCGGCGTGCTGGAGGATTACATCCTTGCGCAGTACCAGAAGGCCAACCCCAATCAGTTGAAGAAGGCGGCGCTGCCCAACCCTCTCGAGGTCTCCTACGGCTCGTTCGCCGTGCAGAAGGGCAACACCGTGTTACAGAAGAAGCTCGACGCGTTCCTCTGCAAGGCTCAGACCGACGGCTCGTTGGCTGAGCTCTACAAGAAGGACTTCGAGGTGACCGAGTTCCCAGCCATGCCTGCGGGTTGCTGAGTTGGCGGAGCACGCCGCCACCGAAACCGACGTACTGGTGGTCGGTGGTGGCCCGGCAGGCATCTCCGCCGCAAGGGCCGCCGCCGACGCCGGGCTCAGGGTGGTGCTCGCCGACGAACGCCCCACCCTCGGTGGTCAGATCTTCAAACAGCCCGGCCCGGGCTTCAGGGTTACCGAGGTGGCGGCGATGGATCGCCAATTCCGTTACGGCAGACGGCTGATCGACAGCGTTGACGGCAGCGACGTCGACGTGCGGCTACGCACCGGCGTCGTCGCCGTGGAGGACGGAAACGCCATCCTGGTCACCGAGGGCGAACCGGCACGAACACTATCGCCGCGGCGGTTGATCCTTGCCCCCGGCGCACACGACCGGCCGGTCGCCTTTCCCGGATGGACGTTGCCCGGCGTCATCACCGCGGGCGGATTGCAGACGCTGGCCAAGACCCAACGCGTGCTGCCCGGCCAGCGGATCCTCTTCGCCGGCGCAGGGCCAGTGGCGCTCGCCTTCCCCGCGCAGCTGGCCCACTACGGGGCCAACATCGTGTTGGCATTGGAAGCAGGCCCGTCGCCGCGATTGAGGGACGCCGTGCACATCGCAAGGGCCGTGCCGGGCAACACGGTGCTGTTGCTCGACGCGGCGCGATACCGAGCGGGCTTGCTCAAGCATCGGATTCCCCTGCGGTACGGGCGGATCGTCGTCCGCGCCGAGGGCAAGGGGACCGTGCAACGTGTCGTGCACGCGGCCGTCGACGCCGACTGGCGAGTGCTGCCGGGAACCGAGCAGAGCATCGACGTCGACGTGCTCTGCATCGGATACGGCTTCGTGCCATCGCTGGAACTCCTGCGCCTGACGGGGTGTGCGTTCGATTACGACGAGGACCTCGGCGGCCACGTCGTCCGCCGCGACGACTGGCAGCGCACGAGCGTCGACGGCGTTTATGCAGCCGGTGATGGCGCCGGCGTCGAAGGGTCCTTCGTCGCGATCGATGAAGGAACCATTGCGGGCCTGGCGGCGGCGATCGACGCGGGCGCGATCACGGCAAAGGTTGCGGCAGCGTTGGCGGCTCCTGCGCGACAACGGATTTTGCGGCGCCGTGCGCTCAGCGCTGCGACGTCGAGGATGTACCGCGTGGGTTCGGGAGTTTTCGAACTTTCCACCGAGGACACGGTGATCTGCCGGTGTGAGGCGGTCCGTCAACGAGACGTGACGGCAGCCATCGAAACCACTGAAGACATCAACGTCGTCAAGGCGTACACCAGGGCCGGAATGGGGCCCTGTCAGGGAAAGAACTGCCAGCGGCACGTGGCCGCCCTGATCGCGAGGCGCTACGGCCGCGAGATCTCCGGCGTCGCACCGGCTACGCCCCGCATGCCGGTGCGGCCGGTGCCGATCAGCTCGATCGCCGACCACACGATCAAGGGACCGGGTTTGTTCGTCACAGCCGAGACCACCGTGACCCCGTGATCGGCGACCAGTGGAAACCGGACGCCAGCGGGCGGACGCCGCTCCCGCCGAGCACCGACGTGGTGGTCATCGGCGGCGGGATCGCCGGCGCCGCGATGGCCTATCACCTCGCCAAGGGCGGGACCGAGGTGACCCTCGTCGAGCGCGGCGAACTCAACCGCGAGGCGTCCGGCACGAACGCGGGAAGCTTCCATCTGCAACTCGCCATCCACCAATTGTCCGGTCGGGGTAACGACGCCGACCGCGACAGGCTCCTCGCGGAAGCCCGGCTCAGCATCGAGGCCTTCACGGTCTGGCAGGCACTGAGCGAGGAGCTGGGCGGTTCGGTGAACCTCCACCGGACCGGCGGCTGGATGGTGGCCGAAACTCCAGAGCAGCTGAAGACCCTGTACGACAAGCACGAGCTGGAAGAGCGTGCGGGCATCGAGACGGAAGTGGTCGTCGGCGACGAACTGCGGAACCGGGCGCCCTATCTGGCGCATAACCTTCTCGGCGCCACCTATTGTCCCATTGAAGGACATGCGAACCCGTTGATCGTCGCACCGCTGTACGCACGTCGTGCAGCACAGAATGGCGCGGTGATCCGCACCCACGCGGGCGTGCGGGCCATCGACGTGCACTCGGCGACCGGCGCGCGGCGGTTCACGGTCCACACGGAAGCGGGGCCGATCGTCGCGCACCGCGTCGTCGACTGCGGCGGAGCGTGGGCCGGCGAACTGGCGAAGATGGTCGGCATCCGGCTGCCCGTGCGCAGCGAGGGCCTGCACGTCAACGTCACCGAGCCGCGGCCACCGATGTTCACGCCGATGATCCAGCACATCGGGCGCCGACTCACGTTGAAGCAGACCGAGAACGATACTTTCATCATCGGTGGCGGCTGGCCCACGCCAACGGCGCCGTCCCCACGGCGATACGCGACGAGCTGGCACAGCGCCGCCGGCAACACCGCAGTGGCCGTCTCGGTGGTGCCGGGCCTGGCGGACGTCCGTGTGGTGCGGACGTGGTCAGGGGTGATCGTCTTCACCGACGACTTCTCGCCGATCGTCGGCGAATCCGCGCAAGTGCCCGGTTTCCATGCCTGCGTGTCGTCGACGGGATTCACCTTCAGCCCCTTGTTCGCGCGGCAGCTCGCCGAGTACATGCTGGCGCCCGCGAACGCATCGCCCTTCCCGCAACGGTATTCACTCGATCGTGTCCCGGCCGTGACAACCTACTGAATGGAGTTCAGATGAACCGCGACGACGTCGACTGGCAAGGGTACTTCCCTGCCTTCGTCACCCCGTTCACTGAGGCAGGCGATCTCGACCTCGATACCTTGCGTGCGTTGGTCGACCATTACGTCGCCGAGGGCATGCACGGCATCGTGGTCAACGGCACGTGTGGTGAATGGTTCTCACAACTGCCAGACGAGCGTCGCGCCGTCGCCGAGAACGCCGTCGATCAGGCTGCCGGCCGAATGCGTGTCCTCGTCGGCTGCACCGCGTACACCGCGAAGGAGACCGCCGGATTCGCACAGCACGCCCTCGCCGCCGGAGCCGACGGCGTGCTGGCCTCACCGCCGCCGTACGCGAAACTGTTTCCCGACGAGGTGATCGCGTTCTACGAGGACATCAACGCCGCGATCGACGGCCCGATCGCCGTCTACAACTGGCCACACGGAAGCGGCGTCGACATCGGCCCGGAACTGGCCGACAAGCTCGCCGACATCGGTCAGATCGTCGCCATCAAGGACAGCACTCCAGACGCCGACCAGTTCTTCGAGACTTCACGACGCGTACGCGATCGGGTCCGGGTGTTCGGTCCCTACATGACCACCCGCGGCATCGATGTCCTGCGCAAGGAGGGCGGCGACGGGACCGTCGGCGGCGGCTCACTGCACGGGCACCCCGACCCGCAGTTCTGGGAATCGGTGTGGCGCGGCGACTTCGACGCACCAGCCGCGCACGCCACGGCGGCAGACCGGCTCTTTCCGCAGCTCTGGCTGCCCGGCGGCTGGGCCGGAAGGTACGGCGCCTACCAGAGCCAGCTGAAGGCCTTGATGAACATGCTCGGGCAGCCCGCGGGGCATGTCCGGCGCCCGCGCCTGCCGGTGACCGACCCCGCCAGCCTCGAGGCCATGCGCGCCGTGCTCATCGGGGAGGGGCTGTTACCGGCCGCGGTGCAGTCGTGACTATTCGGCGACCCCGTCTCGCGGCGCCGCGGGGCCTCGAGCGCGGACCGGCGGTCACCATCACCGTCGACGGCCGACGCATGTCGGCTTACCTCGGCGAGAGTGTCGCGGCGGCGTTGATGGCAGACGGCGACCTGTCGACGCGGAAGACCTCCGACGGCGAGCCGCGCGGATTGTTCTGCGGCATGGGGGTGTGCTTCGACTGCCTGGCGATCGTCGACGGCATTCCCGGAACGCGCGCCTGTGTCACCTGGGTTCGCGACGGCATGGACATCTCCCGGCAGGATGGCGCCGGGTATCGCAGGACCGACCCAGGCACGGCATCAGCCCCGTAGACACCGACATCGACGGTTGGCCCACAACCGAACTGGACCCAACAACCGGCGATCCATTGGCCCACTGCCGGGCGCCACGCCGAAGGTAGCGTCGTCGTCATGACGAATCGTGCGCCGGTTGCGTCCTGATGCGTTCCGACGTATTGGTGGTGGCGTGTCCGGGCCGGCTGCCGCGCTTCGAACATCGGGGTGGGATCGTCCCCCGCATTACGCTGGTCGATACCGTGCACCTGGTCTCCGTGGGCGCCACCCCGCTCGGGGGTGACGTCATCACCGTGCGGATCGTCGTGGAACCGGGCGCGCGATTGGCGCTGCGCAGCGTGTCGGCGACCATCGCACTGCCCAGCGTCGAGGACATCACGTCTCATTCGTCCTTCGACGTGGAGGTGTCGGGGTCGCTCGACGTCGATCTGGAGCCGACGTTGGTGGCTGCAGGCGCTCGGCACCTCACGACCAAGGTGCTGACGGTAGCCGACGGGGGCCGCGTTCGCTTGCGGGAGCGTGTGCAGATCGGCAGGTATCTCGAGAAGCACGAGAGCTTTTGGAGTGGATCCATCGAAGCCACGGTGGGCGAACACCCGTCGTTCAGGCGTCACGTCGAGATGGGCGGCGGCGCGGCTGCTGGTGGCGATCTCGACGATGCGTTGGCGATGGTCAGCGAACTTCGTCATCCCGCCGACGATTGCGACACAGCCGCTGCCGGCGCATCCCGCACCGAACTGCCTGCGGGCGGAGTGCTCAGTACGTGGCAGGGCCGCCGACTGGCGGACTGGCCGACGTAGGCGGTTCTCCGGTCGTCGCGGTTGCGGCGCGTGACGCTCCTCCGACGGGGTCGTTCACCAACACGATCGGCTGGCCGTGTGGGGTGGCATGTGCGGCTCGGTTCCACGCAGCTCGGCGATCGTCGAGGGCACCCGTCGTGGTCAGTCCCTTCTCGACGGTCAGCCGCTCGATGGCCGCCAACCAGTGCCGGTAGTACGTCGAGCCGTCGTCGGGATCCCCCGCCGCCTGTGCGCGGGTGATCTCCCCGGCCAGCGCCGCCGCCCACTCCGGCCAACTGAACGCTCCCCGCTCGTACAGCGCCAGCGTCAAAGCGAACGCCTTGGCTTGCCACGGCGCGGCGAAGATCGGTTCGCCGTCGGCCCCGCGTGGAAGGGGCGCCACCGCGTCGGTGGCCGCCCTCAACGCCTCAACCGACGTCAAGGTAGCTCTCCCAAGCCTCGATCGACGTCGACAGTCTCGGGTCGGAATCCTCGCCCCAGAGTTCCTTACCGGAGAACCGCACGGTGTAAAGCCACTGCGGGGCCTCCCCCAGCCCCGCGGCATGAGCATCCGCGAAGACGTGCGCGCCGTGTACCCGTTCGACGACGCCCCGCTTGCCGCGGGCGTAGATGGGCAACCGGGTATGGCCCTTCGGATGCATGTTGCGAGTGTTCACCTCGTCACCGACGTTGAAGCGCGCCGGCGTGTCGATCTGCCGCGAGGTCATCGAGCCGCTGCCCAGCGTAACCCTCGGTACCGCGTCGGCCTCCAGCACGTTTCGCTGCTTCCTCGCGGGTTCCTGCGATGAGCCCGAGGCGAGTTCGGCCGCGGTGACCAGGCCGTACTTCACGACGAGCCGTTCGAGCCCGCTCAACCAATTCTCGTAATAGCTCGACGCCAGGTACTGCGCGGGCGGTAGCGATTCCCTTGCGCTGCGGCCCATGTCCAGATTCCAGGCGCCGGTGGCACTGGCGGCGACGTTCAGACCGAACACCCGACCCTCCCAGTCGGCGTGGAAGGTGGGCTCGTCGGTTTCGGGCTGGACGGGACCGAAGGCCATCATGCCGCCCATGTCGTGCACACCGTTCATCGCTGCACCGCCTCCGGCGTGAGAGCGAGGCCGGTGCCGATCATCGAATCGCGGGTCACCAGCTTCGCGAGCTGGTCCTCGCTCCAGCCCTCGGTCCCGTCGGGCCGCATCGGAAGCACGAGATGGCGCACCTCGGCGGTGGAATCCCACACCCGGATGCGGGCGGAGTCGGGAAGTGTCACGCCGAACTCCGCCAATACGCTGCGCGGGTCGTTCATGACGCGCGCACGGTAGGGCGCCGACTTGTACCAGACCGGTGGCAGACCGAGCAACGACCACGGGTAGCAGGAGCACAGCGTGCAGACCACCATGTTGTGTTGGTCAGGAGTGTTCTCGGCCAGCGAGAAGTGAGCGCCCTGATTGCCCTGGAGGTTCAGCGAGGCCACGGCGCCGGTGGTGTCCTTGCGCAGCCAGCTTGCAAAGCCGGTGTCAGTCCAGGCTTTTGCCACCACCCTGGCACCGTTGCGGGGCCCGACCTTGGTTTCGTAGGTGTCGATGAGTGCATCGATCGCTGCGGGATCGACGTAACCCTTCTCCGACAGCAACGACTCGAGCGCACGCACCCGTGCTTCGACGTCGGAGAGGTGGCTGTGGTTCGACTCGTTCATGAAGCGACTCCCTCGAGGGTGGGCGCACAGCTTCGCCCCTCGGAGCCTACGACGCGCGACCCGCGGAGTCACCCCCTCAGAACTGCCCGCGTGAGGCGGTGACTTCGCGAGCGCGGAATCAGCCGGCCACGCGGTACCGGCTGGTGATCGCGACGCGGTTGAACGCGTTCATCACCGTGGCGAGCCAGGTAACGGCAGAGATCTGGTCTGCGGTCAGCACCGCTGCGGCCGCGTCGTAGTCCTCGTCACTGACGTGCCCGTCGGACACGCATGTGACCGCATCGGTCAGACGAAGGGCGGCGCGGTCGGTCTCGGAGAAATAGCCGGTCTCGTCCCACCCGGGCAGCACGGCGATCCGGTCGGGGTTCTCGCCGAGCGCGAGGGCGTCGCGGGTGTGCATGCGCAAGCAGAACGTGCAACCGTTGATCGCCGACGTGCGGATCTTCAACAACTCGACCAGGAACGGGTCGAGGCCTGCGGCGGCGGCGGCGCTCGTCACCTCTGCCGAGAGGGCGAGCAAGGCCTTGTAGGCAGCCGGATGCTGCGTGTTGACGGGTACTCGTTGCGTGCTGGTCACGATTCCTTCGCTTCGTCGGAGCGCCCCTTCGTTCAGGCGCGTCGGTGGTGGCCCGTTCGGTCTTGCGTTCTGGAACTGGACGGGCGCGGAGCCGCCCCCCGCATTTCACGTTAATGACGTTATCACCGTTATGCCGACGGGACGATCCCGCCCGGCAGGATCAGACGACGCGCAGGAGCACCGCGCCCACCAATCCGGCTGCCACCACCACGGCAGTGGTGGCAGCGGTCGCTCGCCACCCGAAGGTGCGGGCCACCATGGCGATGCCCGGCAAGCTGACGGCAGGCAAGGTGATGAGTAGCGCGCCGAGCACGCCCGATGAGACGCCGAGCAGCGAAAGCCCGGCAAGAATGGGTATTTCACCGGCGGTCGGGATGACCACGAGCGTGCCAAGCACCGCCGCCGACACGACGACGAGCAGGCCTTGATGCGCCGGATCGCTCAACAAGAGAAGCCAGCCCCGACACGCACCGATCAGCAGCACCATGACCACGTACTCCGGTAGCAGGACGAGGGACAGCCGCAGCAGCGCCTTGCCGAACCGCAGCGTCGCCGGCGCCTCGTCCGGTGGCTCGAGCGTCGCGGCCGCGTTGGCGATCGGCGGCGACGAAGCTTCGCTTCGCCGTCCCAGCAGACCTACTACCGCTGAGCCCCCGACGACCGTCCCGATGCCGACGAGCACCCTGACCATGGCCCATTGCCACGGCGCAACGCAGATCAGGAACACCACCACCGCCGGGTTCAGCAGCGGGTTGCCCAACCAGTACGCCACGGCGGCAGCAGGGTTGACGCCGGCGCGCCGCAACGTCACCGTGGCGGGGGCCGCGCAACAGGCACACATCATCGACGGCAGGCTGGTGACCCCGCCGGTCACGGCGCTCGACACCACCCCCCGCCGGTTCAGCAGCCGCGGCAGCCAACTCAGGGGTACCAATGCCTGCACGCAGGCGCTGATCAGCAGTGCCACCAGTAGCGCCGGCCAGATCGCCGTGACGTAGGCGTGAAGAAACGTCATCGCCGCGTGCCAACTCGGCGCATCACCGGCGCTTACCCCGCCCACCCCGAGGACGTTCGATCCGGACCATTCGTGGGTCTGCGCAACCGCAGCGGCCCTGGCCAAATATGGCCCCCACTTCACCCACGCCAGTCCCACGAGGACGACCACCACGGTGACGACGACCCCTGCCGCCACCGCGCTGCGCGAGCGGCCCGCCGTCGCCGCGTTCGAAGACGTCACCATGGACTTACGGATTGACCGCATGGCGGCAGTCCAACCGTCGACCCGGGTATCCGAGGGTCGACGGTTTGGCCGGCATCGGCACGGGTATCACCCGTCAACCAGCCACTTCGAGGCGGATCGGAATGCAACGCAGGTGATTTCATGACCCCGGCACCTCGCACGGAATACCGGTGAGCACCGCGTCGCAAGGGCCTCGCCGGATCGTCGTCACCGGCGCGTCGGGCAACGTCGGGGCCGGCGTGCTGAGGGCGCTTGCCCGCCATCTGCCGGACGCCGAGGTAATCGGCGTGTGCCGGCGCCCACCGTCGCGTGGCGCGCTATACGAACGGGTGCGCTGGCACGCCGTCGACCTGTCCGCACCGGACGCGGCGTTGCAGTTGGCACCCGCCATGCGTGGCGCGGACGTGGTGATCCACCTGGCGCTGTCCATTCAGCCGGTTCGCGACCGCGAGTACCTCTATCGCGCCAATGTACTTGGTACGCAAGCCATTCTCGATGCCATGACGGACGTCGGCATATCTCAATTGGTCTACGCATCCAGCCTCGGCGTCTACGCGCCCAACACCGGGGCGCCCGTCTCGGAGTCGTGGTCGACCGCCGGTCAACCGTCGTCGACGTACAGTCAGCACAAGGTCATGGTCGAACACCTGCTGGACCGGTTCGAACGCGCGCATCCCGACGTCGTGATGGCGCGGTTCCGTCCCACCGTCGTGGTGCAACGCGAGGCGGCATCGATGATCCGCTCGCTGTACCTCGGTCCGCTGATACCCCGTGCCGCCTTCGGCGTCCTGCGCCGCCGCGCGTTGCCGGTCCTCCCACTTCCGGCGCGTCTCGCCCTGCAGTTCGTCCACGCCGACGACGTGGGCGACGCCGTGGTCCTGATGATGCGGGCGCGCGCCCGTGGTTCGTTCAACGTCGCGGCCGACGTCCTCGACTCCGCCGGTCTGGCCGCCTTGACCGGGGCGCATCCCGTTGCGGTCGATCCGCGCGCCATGCGGCTGGCGGTGGCCGCCTTGAGCGGACTTCGCCTGTTGGCCCTCACCGGCGGCTGGTACGACGTGGCCACCAACAGCCCCCTGATGGACACCACCCGGGCGCACGAGGAACTGGGATGGTCGCCCACCTGGTCGTCGACCGCCAGTGCACGCGCACTGATCGACGGCCTCGCCGACGGCGTCGTCGGCGACAGTGCGGCCATGGGGTTGAAGGAGGACACGGAGATGGACAGACGAAAGACCGTCGACCGAGTGCACGACGCCACCTTGCTGGCATGGTGGGTCCTGTCGGTTGCACGTGCCACCGGGACGGCCCGCTCCGGGTCCGCATACGCCACCGTCATTGCGGCGAACCTGATGTCGGGAAGCCCGACGGCGCTGGCCCGCCTGCGTGCCCGACGCCGGGATGCCGTCGCGGTGGCGGCGCCCGCCGCGGTTGGTGCCGCCATGCTGGCCAGTGTGCGGGGCGGATGGGCGCCGGTCGTCGCCACCACCGTCTTGGGCGGCCTCGCCATGGCGGACCGCCGCAGGTTCGGGGACCACGGGTGACCCGGCTGGTGCCGTCGCCCGGACCGGTCGTCGTCGTCACGGGTGCCTCCAGCGGCATCGGCGGGGCGACGGCGCTCGCCTACGCCCGCCGACGCGCGCGGCTGGTACTGGCCGCCCGGTCGGAGGAGCCGCTTCAGGAGGTGGCGGGTACGTGTCGACGGGCCGGCGCCGCGGAGGTCGTGGTGCAGCCCACCGACGTCGCGGACGCCGACGAGGTGCAGTCGATGTTCGACCGTGCCGTCGATCTGTTCGGGCGGGTGGACGTGGTGGCACAGTGCGCGGCGATCACCGCGTTCGGCCGCTTCGAGGATCTGCCGGTCGACGTGTTCGACAGGGTGGTGCGGACCAACCTGCTGGGGTCGGCGAACGTGGCCCGGTCGGCGCTCACCCACTTCCAGGCGCGCCGAACCGGTCACCTGGTGCTGGTCGGATCGCTGCTCGGCGTGACCGCGGTCCCGTATCAGGCGCCCTACGTCGTCAGCAAGTTCGCCGTCTCCGGGCTGGTACGCGCACTGCGGCAAGAGCATCGGTCGCTGCCCGACGTCCGGATTCACGGCATCTACCCCGGTCCGGTGGACACCGCCGTGTACGGCACCGCCGCGAACTACCTCGGTCGCACACCGCGGGTGCCGCCGACCGCGGACGCACCCGCCACCATCGCGGCGGCCATCGTGCGCGCCACTGAGCGCCGACGATCCAGCGAACGCCAGATCGGTTGGGTCAACCGGCCGGCCATCGTGGCCTATCGGCTGGCGCCGCGCCTCTTCGACGCGATGATCGGTCCGCTGCTGCGGGCCCAGTCGTTCAGCTCGCAGGCGACCGGTCAGTCCCCGGGCAATGCGTTCGCCGCGACGAACCGCGAGCGGCGCGGCTGAGCGCCGATCGCGCGTGCTGCCGGCGACGTCATTGCGGGTGGGTGGCCAGGAAGTCGGCGACGGGAATCGGTGACGTCGCGGCATAGCCGACGGGGAGTAGGACGTCACCAGCCGTCGTGTAGTAGTAGACGTCCCAACGGTGATAACCGTCGAAGGCGGCGGGGTCGGCCGCGAGTACGGCGGCGAAGTCGTCGACTGCGCGGACGTATTCATTGGCGTTGTCGTAGCGGTAGAGCGCACGATCGCGATCGTCGGCGAAACCATTGGCGGCCAGGTAACGGCCAGCCGCCATGATGCTGTCTCGGGGCGCGTTGATGTCACCGTCCCCGTAGGCGGCGAACGTGGACGGCATGAATTGCATCGGACCCTGCGCCCCGGCGTCACTCACACCGTCGATGCTCCCGAAGTGGGTTTCGATCAGATTGATGGCCGCCAGATAGTTCCAGCCGACACCGGTTTCCGCCTCCGCGTCGCGGTAATCGGCCAGCAGTTCCTGGGCCGCCACCGGTGCATCGATCCGCCACGCGGGAAGGGTGTCCTTCGGGTGGGTCATCGCGGTGAGCTGTCGGCGCGCATCGACGTTGCGGTCGTAGACCTCCAGCAGCGACGGCGGGATTCGCGGACGAGTGACCGGATCCCAGTCCGGGTGTCGACCGATCGCGCGGTAGGCCACTTGCTCCCGACGGGCAGCCGCCGCGAGGGCGGCCTCCGGCAGCGTCGGTTCACGAAGGGCTTGCTCGTCGGCGACGAGGTCATCGGCCAGCTGCACCGGGTCCGATGCCAGCTGCGGCTGCGTTCCCGGGGGAACGTCTGCGGCCGACGTCGCGGCGACCTCGTCCAGCATGGACGCATCACTGCGTCCGTCGACGGTCACCGCCGGAGCGGACGGACCGGCGATCGGGGCTGACGTTGTCGGCGCCGGCGTCGAACATCCGACGACGAGTAGCACGATCGCGGCGAGCACGACTGCCGCGCGGCGCGGCGGCCGCGCGGAGAGGAGGCGGATACGGCGCATGGGATCACTCCCTCGAGGTGTCTTGGAGCGCGACGCCATTGCACCGGGCGGGCGCTGCCTCGAAGCCTATGGGTCGACGTGCGCGCGGGTCGCGGAAGCTCCGGACGAAACGTTCAGCAGATGATGTCGAGAACGCCGTGACGGCTCCGTCTCAGAGGTGAGCGAGCAGCTAGGCTCGCGAACCGGAAAGGAGTCAATCCCGTGGCCAAGTACCTCTTCCTCAAGCATTACCGCGGTGCGCCGGCATCGGTGAACGATGTGCCGATGGATCAGTGGGCGCCCGAGGAGATCGACGCGCACATCCAGTACATGGGAAACTTCGCCGATCGCCTCAAGGGCAGTGGCGAGTACGTCGACAGCCAGGCGCTGGCGGCCGACGGTGCGTGGGTCCGCTCCGACGGCGAAGGCAAGCCGCCCGTCACCGACGGCCCCTTCGCGGAGACCAAGGATTTGATCGCCGGATTCATGATCGTCGACGTCGACTCCTATGAACGCGCCGTCGAGTTGGCCGGCGAGTTGTCCTCGGCGCCCGGCGCAGGCGGCAAGCCGATCCACGAATGGCTGGAGGTGCGGCCGTTCATGGGCTCTCCGAGCACCGTCGCCGAGTAGTGGCCGACCTACGGGATCTGATTCCGGGGGTGCTGGCCGTCCTCGTCCACCGCGGGGCGGACTTCGAGACGGCAGAAGATGCCGTGCAGGAGGCGCTGATCCGTGCCTGGCAGACGTGGCAGACCCGGCCGGACCAGCGTCCTGACGACCCAAGGGGTTGGTTGATCACCACGGCGTGGCGTCGCTTCATCGACCTCACCCGATCCGACGTCGCCCGGCACGACCGCGAGCGGCGACTGTCGGAGGAGCCGGCACCGGGACCAACCGAGTCCGCCGACGACACCCTGGCTCTGTACTTCCTGTGCGCACACCCGAGTCTGACCTCGACGTCTGCCGTCGCCTTGACACTGCGGGCCATCGGCGGGCTCACCACCCGCCAGATCGCGCAGGCGTATCTGGTCCCGGAGGCGACCATGGCGCAACGGATCAGTCGAGCCAAACGGATGGTGAGTGACGTCCGCCTGGATCGACCCGGTGACCTACGCACCGTCCTGAAGGTGCTGTATCTGGTGTTCAACGAGGGCTACGGCGGTGACCCGAACGCGGCAGACCTCGCCGCCGAGGCGATCCGACTGGTCCGCCAATTGGCCAGGTCGACCGATGACCCGGAGGTCGCGGGACTGCTCGCGCTCTTCCTGCTCCACTACGCGCGACGCCCGGCCAGGACACGCGCCGACGGCAGCCTGGTGACGCTGGCCGATCAGGACCGCGGGCTCTGGCGGCGCGATCTCATCGCCGAGGGCATCGCCGTCCTGCACCGGGCGCTGGCCCGCGACCGACTCGGTGAGTACCAGGCCCAGGCGGCGATCGCGGCGTTGCACGCCGACGCGCAGGCCGCCGAGGAGACCGACTGGGTGCAGATCGTCGAGTGGTACGACGAACTCGTTGCGCTGACCGACAGCCCGGTGGTGCGCCTCAACCGCGCCGTCGCCGTCGGAGAGGCCGACGGACCGCAGGCGGGCCTGACCGCACTCGCGGAACTCGACCCCGCGCTGCCGCGATACACCGCCACGGCGGCCTACCTCCGGGAGCGGTCGGGCGATGTCGAACGGGCGGCCGCGCTCTACGCCGAAGCCGCCGCACAGGCGCACAGCGTGGCCGAGCGCAACCACCTCACGCTGCGGGCGGCCGCGCTGCGCCAGCGCGTCTTCGGTGCAGAACGCTGAGCGTTCACGCTAGGTGAAGGTGCCCTCGAGGCGGCTGCGCGAACCTGGATGAATGAGGCGCGCCACGCTCACCAGTCCGTGCGACGACCAGGTGCGGCGCCGAATCAACAGACATGGCTCACGACTCGAAATCTTCAGCAGCCGACATTCCTCATTAGTTCCGCGGACGGCCTCCACGACGTGCTCACCGCGGACCAACGGCGACACCGCGCTGAGATAGCTGTTCGGCGTGAGCTTCGTGAAGTCCTGCTCGAGGTAGTCGGGGGCGGCGGCCGGCTCCACCACCCGGTCCTCCACCTGGATCGGAACGTCGTCCTCGTAGTGCACCAGCACCGAGTGGAAAACGGTGCCGCGAAAGGATTCCCGGAGTGCCGGCGGTAGGTCGTCCACGTCGTCGCGGCCCAGGTAGAGCACCGCCGTGCGATGACGGTGGCCGCGTTTCGCGATCTCGTCGGCGATGTTCCTCACCTCGAAGAGCGGTGAGGGTGACTTGATCGGCGCCACGAAGGTGCCCAGGCCCATGACACGTTTGACGACGCCCATGGTCGCCAGTTCGCGCAACGCACGATTGATCGTCATCCGGGACAGGCCGAGCGCGCTGACCAGTTGGTTCTCCGAGGGCAACTGGTCGCCCTCCGCCCATCGTCCGGTCTCGATCTGGGCGGTGATGAGCGTCTTCACCCGCTCGTAGGCAGGCGACGTGTCGGGCGCCTGCCGGAACATCTCGGCGAGTTCAGAGTGTCCGACGCCGACCATCGCCGCCACCTCCGCCGACCACGGCCCGCCGTTGACAAGCCTGTATAGACAGGACTATACAGACTGACGTGACGCGGCACACATGCGTCGGCAACATTGCGTCTCTCACGGAGGACGAGCATTCATGACCGACCGGCCCACGACGGATACAGCCCTGGCCATCGAGCGACGCACGATCGACGTCGTTCCCGACGACGAACGCCACGGCACGCCGCGCAACCAGTTCACCCTGTGGTTCGGCGCCAACATGCAGATCACGGCGATCGTGGACGGCGCCCTTGCGGTGGTGTTCGGCGCCGACGCGATCTGGGCCATCGTCGGACTGCTCATCGGCAACGTGCTCGGCGGCATCGTGATGGCCTTGCACTCCGCCCAGGGTCCCCGCCTCGGCTTGCCCCAGATGATCTCCAGCCGTGCGCAATTCGGCGTGTATGGGGCGGTCGTGCCGCTGCTGCTCGTCGTCCTGATGTACTTGGGCTTCGCCGCGACCGGCACGGTCCTGGCCGGTCAGGCGATCGGTCAGATCCTGCACGTCGAGAATCCGGCCGTCGGCATCGTCGTCTTCGGCGTGCTCACCGCCCTCGTCGCGGTGACCGGGTACCGGCTCATCCACACCATCGGACGAATTGCCTCCGTCGTCGGCATCGTCGGGTTCACCTACCTCGCCGTCCGGTTGTTCGCGGAGTACGACGTCGCCTCCGTCGTCGGCGTCAAGCCGTTCGACGTCGTCACCTTCCTGCTGGCGATATCACTGGGCGCGGGTTGGCAATTGACCTTCGGTCCCTACGTCGCGGATTACTCGCGCTATCTACCGCGCAACACCGGTGACCGCGCGACCTTCTGGTCGACGTTTGCCGGCAGTGTCATCGGTTCCACGTGGTCCATGACCTTCGGTGCGCTCGTAGCCGCCGTCGCGGGCGATGCGTTCCTCGACGACCAGGTCGGATTCATCGGCCACCTGGCCGGTCCGGCCCTGGTGTCCTTGCTCGTCTACCTGGTGATCGTGGTGGGAAAACTGACGGTCAACTGCCTGAACGCCTACGGCGGTTTCATGTCGATCCTGACCACGGTGACTGCGTTCAATCGCCAGACCAGCGTGTCGTCGGCCGCTCGCGCCGCCTACATCGTCGGATTCACCGCTGTTTCGGTCCTGATCGCGCTCGCCGCAAGCGCCGACTTCCTGACCAATTTCAAGAACTTCGTGCTGACGCTGCTGATGGTCTTCACGCCCTGGAGTGCCATCAATCTGACCGATTACTACCTCATTTCGCGCGAACGGGTCGACATTCCCGCACTCTACGATCCCGACGCCCGCTATGGGCGCTGGAACGTCACCGCGCTGGCGTGCTACCTGATCGGCATCCTGGCCCAGATTCCCTTCCTGGCACAGACGATGTACACCGGACCCATCACGGGGATGCTCGGCGGGGCCGACGTCTCGTGGATCGTGGGATTGGTCCTCACGGCCGCGCTCTACTACCCGCTCGCCCGGCGCACGAGTAACCCGCCGGAGGCGATGATCCATCCCAGTGACTCCGCCGCACGCCCAACGGCGGCGTGACGGCAGTATGCCCCTCCCCCATTCCGCACGCTGACCTAGCCCACAGCGGCACAGGCGTTCCGGATCCCGCCGCGTGACGAACGTCGCAATCGTAGATTCGCGCGGCTTCATTTTTCGCGTTAATCTCGCTGACATGAACTGATCCACCCGACCACGCCGACGGCCTCGTACGTCTTCCTCGCGGTACCTTCCGGCGATCGACCATGCCCTTTCCGCCTGACGTGAACGCACTGAAGAGGCCGATCGGTGCGATGTCTTCCCTTCGACCAAACACCAAGGGGCACCGTCATGTCCGCAGTACCCGAAAGTGGCGTTGTGACCACCTCGTTTCGACGAGTGGGACGCCGCGCCACCAGGAAGGCGACGATCATCGCCTTCTTCGCCTGGCTCTTCGCAGTGTTCGACTTCATCATGTTCGGCACGTTGCTTCCGCAGATCTCCGCCGAATTCGGTTGGGACAAGTCGACGACGTCCCTGGTCTCGACGCTGGTCTCGGCCGCCACCGCGGTCGTCGCGTTCGCCGTCGGGCCGATCACCGACCGAATCGGCCGCCGCAGGGGGATGATCCTCACGGTCTCCGGCACAGCGGTGGCGTCGGCGCTGTCGGCGATGACGACGAGTGCCGCATATCTCATCGGCGTCCGGTCACTCGGTGGCCTCGGGTTGTCGGAGCAGGCGGTCAACGCCACCTACCTCACCGAGATCTATGCGGTCACCGACGACGAGAAGATCAAGCGGCGCCGTGGTCTGATCTACAGTCTGGTGCAAGGTGCCTTCCCGCTCGGTGTGCTCCTGGCCTCGGCATGGGTCGCCGTCTTCCTGCCGGTGATCGGCTGGCGGGGTTGTTTCCTACTCGCGGTCTTCCCCGCCGTGCTCATCGCCTTGGTGCGCCGGGGTTTACGGGAGACGCCACAGTTCGAATTGGAGCTGGAGATGCGCAGGCTCCGCAGGGACGGCCGAGGCGTCGAGGCCGCAGAGCTGGCGCGCTCCCACGGCGTCGACGAGCGACGTACCGCCCCGCTGGCGGCAATCTTCAGGGGCCAGGCCCTACGTAACACCGTGGTGTTGGGTGCCGCCTGGTTCATCAACTCAGCCGGCATGCAGATGTTCGCCGTGCTGGGCACCACGGTGCTCACCGAGGGCAAGCACGTCAGCTTTACCAATTCCCTCGTGCTGCTCATCGTGGCCAACGGTGTCGGCTACCTCGGCTACGTGGCACACGGCTTCCTCGGTGACCGACTGGGCCGCCGCAACGTGATCGCCTTCGGCTGGATCATCTCGGGCATCCTCTTCGCGCTCATGCTCGTGGTGGCCGACGGGGTGATCAGCGTGGTCGTCCTCTACTCGCTTGGGTTGTTCTTCTTGATCGGCCCGTACGCGGCCATGCTGCTCTACATGGGCGAGTGCTACGACACCGCGTACCGTGCCACCGGGACCGGGTTCCTCAACGCCCTCTCCCAGCCCGGCTCGATCGTGGCAGGCGCGATCGTCACGGCGATGCTCGCGAGCGGTTCGACGTGGGGCCATGCAACCCTTCTCGTCGGCGCCGTCGGAACCTCAGTCTCCGGACTGGTCATGTTGGGTGCACGTAAGACGACGGTGCTGCAGGACTGAGCGGACAGGGACGACGGATCCGGCGGACCGGGCGTGACGCGTCCCGGTCGTCCGACCGGGATGCGCGCCACGCCGGCGGACGCTAGCGAACCTGGTACATCCAGATCAACGTCGTGGTGAGTTCACCGGTGCCGTCCCACTGATACCTGCGGGCGACACCCTGGCCCTGGTAGTTGCGCACGAAGTCCAGCATCGCGGGCCTCGTGGTGTGCCCTGAATCGATCCCCTTGAGCTGAATCGTTGCCAGGTCGTAGGATTCGGCGCTGTAGGTCGCCGGCGGCTGGCCCCACTTCTTGGCATAGGCATCCGCAAAGGGACCGGCGGCCGGCGCACACGGGCACGCGATCAGGGCGTCCTTCGCCGGCTGACCGGCCTGCTTGACGAACTGCGGGTCCTTGATGCCGTCACCGCCGGCGAACGTCGCCGTTACCCCTGCGTTGCGCATCTGCTGCACCAGTAGCGCCGCCTCGGTGTAGTAGCCACCGAAGAAGACGGCATCGGGTCGCTCGGTGCTGACCTGCGTCACCGCGGCAGAGAAGTCCTTGTCCCCCTTCTTCACCTGGATGTTGCAGTGGTCGTCGGCGATTGGGCCCAGTGTCTGCCGTACGACGTTCGCGATGCCCAAACCGTAGTCCGAGCTGTCGTCGACGACGCACACCTTCTTTGCACCGGCGGTGTTCTTGAGATAGTTCGCGACCGACGGGCCCTGTACGCCGTCATTGGCCAGGCCGCGGAAGAACGTCCGCCAGTTGTTCTGAGACAACGTCACGTTGGTAGCCGCCGGCGTGGTGGCCACCAGCCCGGCCTGGTCGAAGATCGTGCCGGTCGACTTCGTCTCACCCGAGAAGGTCGGACCGACCACACCGACCACCGAAGCGTCATCCACGATCTGTGGCACGACTTCTGTTGCCTTCTGCGGATCGTCCTCGGTATCGAAGACCTTGAGCGTGACCTGGCACGCGGGATTGGCGGCGTTGTGTTCGTCAACTGCCAACTGGGCGCCGTCCACGACATTCGCACCCAACGCGGCGTCGGCACCGGTGGTCGGCGTCACCGTCGCGATGGAGACCCGAGCACACGTCGCCTTGCCGTCACCGGCCGGATCGGCTGGTGTGGCGTCGGGCGCCGACGGCACGGTCCGCCCATTCGCATCGATTTGCGATACGCCGACGATGTTGTAATCCGCAGGCGCCGACGAATTCTCAGCCGCCGATGACTGGTGACAGCCGGCCACGGTCAAGATGACCGCAGCCGCCGAACTCGTGAGGACTGCACTTCGTGGTGCGCGTAGACGCACGTTTCACCTCCGGGATGATGTGAGGAAAGATTCGTGCCGATAGCCACGCGTCGTTGGATGAGATACCGGTGCACGGCTCGGCTGGCCCACGGATCGAACGGACCGATATCTTCCGAGCTCTTGTCAACTTACCCGAAATCGTGAAAGTAGTTACCAGACAACGTTTTTCATGATACGAATCACACGACACCCGTCGATCCAGCGGAAACGAGGCCACGTTCAAGAAGGCCATCGCCTGGCATGCCGGAGCGACGGCGGGCATCTCCGGGGTGCGCAGCGGCACCGCCTCACGAATCAAGCAGGGGAGCAAGCATTTCGGTGAGGGCGAGCTTGGTCTCGCGTCGACTCAGTCGCGAGTTGACGCGCAGGACTTCCCAGGTACGCAGGTCGCAGATCGCCACCAGCTGCGCGAGCCGGCGGTCGCGGTGCGCCTTGGGAAGGCCCGCCAATGCATCGGAGAACATCGTCATGCACCACTTGCGGTGGTATCTACGGCCGGTGTCGAGAATGCCGCGGACCGCCGAGGTCGTGGACTCCTCGGCAAGCATCTTCAGCTCGACATGGCCCGAGGCGTCGTAGTTGTCGACGAGTTTGGTGACGATGTCGTCGAGGTCGTTGGGCTGGGCCCGCTCGCGTCTCGCGATCACTTCGGTGCCGAGCTTGTCGAACATCGCCGCGAAGACGGCTTCCTTGTCGCCGAAGCGGCGAAGCACCGTCTGCGTCGTCACCCCGGAGCGGGCCGCGATGTCGGCCAAGGTGATTTCGGCAAGCACTTTCTCGCCGAACAACTCCCACGAGGCGTCGAGGATGGCCGTGGCCGTGTGTGCCGCCGATGCTGCACGCACCGTCATGCGGTACGGCCGCGTGGCGCCTGTCATGTCTACGACACTAACACGAAATTGCTCCCGCTGGCCCGGCCCCGAAGAACTCGCCCGGGACCGTCCCGGACGAGCGACGGATCGATGCCGTTGACGCTACCGCGCCGGACTACACACCGCTGAGTGGGCAACCAGTCGAACGTCCTGTGAGTTGACTGTCAAATGCGCGGAGCATCAACGGCTTTCCGGGGATGGAAATCCGCCGAAGGCCTTGACGAGATCCTCGAGTGTGACCATAGTCATAACCGCGAGTCATCAGACGTCTGCGGAACACCTCAGAGGAGATCGAGTGCCGAAGGTTGCGATTCTTCACACCAGCTTCGTCTTCATCACGGTCGAACCGGTGATCACCGACCTCATCGGCGAGCTCATCGACGACGTGGAGATTCTGCACTTCGTCGATTCCGACGTCTTGGCCACCGTGATGCGCGAGCAGAACATCTCGCCGGCCAGCGAGCAGCGGATGGTGCACCTGGCCCAGGCGGCAGATGCGGCGGGTGCCGACGTCATCTTCTCGGCGTGCTCATCGCTCGGACCGACGCTGGACGCGGCGCAGAAGGCCGTGTCGGTGCCGGTCGTCAAGATCGACGAGGCCATGGCCATTGAAGCCGCACGCTTCGACCGGATCGGCGTGCTGGCCACCGTGCCGACGACCCTCGGGCCCACCAGCGGCCTGATCGCCGCCAAGGCCACGGTTGCGGGGCGCGCACCTCGAGTCGTCCGGCAGCTGTGCGATGGTGCGTTCGACGTCCTGATGGGCGGAGATCGGGACGCGCACGACCAGATGGTGTCCGACCAGGCGGCCGCTCTGGCGAACGACGTCGACGTCATCGTGCTGGCTCAGGCCTCCATGCAGCGCCTGCGAGAGCGTCTGGAGAGCGAATCCGGCCTGCCGGTGTTGTCGAGCCCTCGCATCGGCGTCGAGTACCTCGCCTCGACCTTGCGGAAGCACACTGCGTGAGCACGGCAACGCCGCTCTCCGACGTACCGCAGACGGCCACGCTTCCCCAACTGCGTTCAGGCCAGCCGGCACGGCTCGTGGTCCCGGATGCACGCCGGCGGATCCGCGAGGTGAACGCCGTCGCGGGACGGCACGTCGTGATCCTGGACGACGACCCCACCGGCAGTCAGGTCGTGCACGACGTCCCGGTGCTCACCGGCTGGGACGACGAGGATCTGATCTGGGCGTTCGCCCACCCGGCCCGGACCTTCTTCATCCTCACCAACACCCGCAGCCTCGGCGCCACCGCCACGCGGGAGCTTCTGCACGACCTCGCGGAGCGGATCTACCGCATCGCCGGGCAGGTCGGAGCCGAAGTGGTGTTCTTGAGCCGTAGCGACTCGACGCTGCGGGGACACTTCCCACTCGAAACCGACGTGCTGCAGCGAGCTGGCGCCGACGCCGACCTGCCGTGTGACGCCGTCTTGCTCGTCCCCGCCTATCTCGATGCCGGTCGGGTTACGGTCGACGACGTGCACTACGTGCGCATCGGTGCACGGTACGTCCCGGTGGGCCACAGCGACTACGCCACCGACGACGCGTTCGGCTACCGCAGCTCGGACCTGCCGGAATGGGTGCGCGAGAAGGTCGGCGCCGCGGACGTGGAGGTGCGAAGCATCGGCTTGCACGACATCCGCGAAGGCGGAGTGGAACACGTCACCGCTCTGCTGCTGAAGGCAACCGATGGCGCGGTCGTCGTCGTCAACGCGCTCGATGAAAGTGACCTCGACGTTCTGGCCCTCGCCGTCGGCGCCGCCGAGGCAACCGGGTGGCGGGCCATCGGGCGCGTTGGTCCGAGCTTCGTACCGGTGCGGACGGGCATCGACCGACGCCGACCGCTGCGGGCCGCCGACGTCTTCGGTCAACGACCGGTTTCCGGGCGCGGTCTGGTGGTCGTCGGATCTCACGTGGAGCTGACCACTCGCCAGGTCCGCGCGTTGCTCGAGCTGCCAGGAATCGAGTCCGTGGAACTCGACGTCGCCGCGATGGTCGATCCCGGTCGCGCGGCACTCGAGATCGACCGGTGTGCGGCCGCGGTGCTCGCCGCTGCCGACCGTGGAGACGTCCTGCTGATGACGAGCCGGCGACGACTGGTCATCGAGTCCGGCGAGTCCAGTCTTGCTCTCTCCCGGCGAATCTCGGCTGCACTCGTCGACGTGACACGCCGGGCGGTCGGCGACGTCGAGTTTTCCTGGGTGATCGCCAAGGGGGGAATCACCTCGCATGACGTCGCGAGCGACGCGCTGCGAATCCGCCGGGCCACCGTGCTGGGTCAGCTGTTCGAGGGAATCGTCTCGGTCTGGCGCAAGGAACCCAGCGGTCCCGCCGACGACCTCGTCGGCCTTCCCTTCGTCGTCTTCGCGGGCAACGTCGGCGACGACGACACCCTGCGCGACGCGGTCGCCATCTTGCGGGACGACGCCGATGCGTGATCACGGCACGGACACTCTGCGCGACGCCTACGAAAGCGGCTGGGCCATCGGTGCATTCTCCACGTACACCCAGGAATTGACCCAAGCCATCTGTCGTGCGGCCGAGGACGCCCGCCGTCCGGTGATTCTGCAGGCCGGAGCAAGCGCCTTCAGTCATGCGGGCGCACGGGAACTGGCCGCCCAAGCGGTGCTGGCGGCCGACCTGTCCGGTGTACCGGTCGGAGTCCACCTGGACCACTCCCGTGACATGGAACAGATCCAGGCATGCCTGGAGGCCGGATACACGTCCGTCATGGTCGACGGCTCCCACTTGCCGTTCGAACAGAACATTGCGCTCACCCGCGCCGCGGTCGAGGCAGCCCGGCCCTACGGCGCCTGGGTAGAGGGGGAACTCGGCGCGATTGCCGGCGACGAGGACCGATCAGAGCACGCGGTGACCGGCGAATTCACGGACCCCGACCAAGCTGAAGAACTCGTCGCCCGGACCGGAGTCGACGCTCTCGCAGTAGCGATCGGGAACGTGCACGGAACCGCCGTCGAGCCCGCCCCACTGGACCTCTCGCTCCTCGCACGGCTGCGCGCAGTCGTTCCGGTTCCGTTGGTGTTGCACGGCGCCTCGGGATTGCCCCGTACCGACCTGGACGCCGTTCGTCGGCTCGGAGTGGCGAAGGTCAACGTCAACACCGAGTTGCGGGCCGCGTTCCTTGGCGCGTTGGCCGAGGCGATTCCGGGGTCGCAGGGCTCGGCCGACGTGGCATCGGCGTTGGGCCGCGCCCGTGACGCCGTCCGCGAGGTCGTCCTGCACAAGATCGCGGCGTTGTCCGGTGCTTCACCGGACACTGGGGTCACCGAACCCTGAAACATCAACGGCTACATCGCGTCTCCCACTCGAACGCGACACGACCAGTGTCCACCAGCCCCGCCCACCATCCAGGAGTCGTCATGCGCAACGTTGCAACCGTCGGAACCGTCTTCGCCGTGTCCCTCGCCATCGCGGGCTGTAGCTCGGGAGCATCCAGCCCCGGGACTGGTCCGGCTGCCGACGGCGGGGCCGCACAGGCCGCGGGTGCGGTGGGCGGCGACACCTACGTCTTCCTGCCGAAGTCGTTGAACGATCCCTACTGGGTCGACGCCCGCAAGGGCATGGAGGCAGAGGCCAAGAAGCTCGGCGTGAAGGCGCAGTTCCTCGGCCCCGACACCACCGACGCCGGTGCCCAAGTCTCGATCTTCGAGTCCATCCTCGCCAAGAAACCCGCCGGAATCGCGGTGTCCCCCAACGACCCTGCCAGCGTCACCGGAATCATCGCACAAGCTCGCGCCGCGGGGGTTCCCGTCATCGCCTGGGACGGACCGATACCGAACAGCCAGGTACAAGGCTACATCGGCACGGACAACGTCACGGCAGGCATGCGCGCCGCCGACGCACTGGTCGCGGCGATGGGTGAGTCAGGCAAGGTTGCCGTCGTCATCGGCTCGTTGAGCGCCACCAACCTGAACCAGCGCCTGGACGGGTTGAAGCAGGGCCTCGCGAAGCATCCCGGCATCCAGATCGTGGAAACCGAGGAGTCCGGTGAGTCCATCGCCGATGCCCAGGGCAAGGCCGAGACGATTCTGCAGGCGCACCCCGACCTCAAGGGTTTCGTCGGTGTCGGCGGCTCTGATCTGCCCGGCATTGCCGGCGCGCTCAAGTCCGGTGACCAGTGCGGCAAGGTCAGCGCCGTCGGCTTCGACGTGGTCCCGCAAGACGTTCAGGGCATGAAGGACGGCTGTGTCAACGGGCTCATCTCGCAGAAGCCCTTCGGGATGACGGGTCAGGCACTGCAGATCCTCGTCGACCTGCATGACAACAAGTCCACCCTCAAGCCGAACTTCACCATCGACACCGGAGTCGAGACCGTCACGCCGGCCACGCTCGATGCGTTCGAGGCAGCCGCACCGCATTGAGCCACCTCCCGGACCCACTGGCACATCCGTCATGACGAAGTGAGGCGACCATGAGCAAAACACCGACGACGGCGACCCCACCCCGGGCACCGCTGATCGACATGCGAGGCATCACGAAGGGCTATCCCGGCGTCGTTGCCTTGCGCGGAGTCGACTTCTCGGTCTCGTCTGGACAGGTGATGGCCCTGGTCGGCGAGAACGGCGCGGGAAAGAGCACCCTACTCAAAGTGCTCGCCGGGGCGGTATCGGCCGATGCGGGCGAGGTCGCCATCGACGGCGTGCCGACGGTGCTGCGCACTCCTCGGGATTCGCGTGACGCCGGCATCGCGGTGATCTATCAGGAGCTCATGCTCGCCGAGCATCTGACCGTCGCCGAGAACGTTTTCGCCGGGCGTGAACCCACCACCCGTGGGCGCGGTGTCGACTTCGCGACGATGCGCCGCGAGACTGCCCGGCTGCTGGAGGAACTTGGCGTCGATGCCTCACCTCGGGATCAGGTCGGACGGCTCAACGTCGCGCGGCGGCAGATGATCGAGATCGCCAAGGCGCTGTCGCTCGAAGCACGGCTCATCGTGATGGACGAGCCGACGTCATCCCTGACCGAGGACGAGGTCGAGACGCTGCTGAACCTCGTCCGCCGGCTGCGCGCACGCGGCACGAGCGTCGTCTACGTCTCGCACCGGATGCGGGAGATCTTCGCGGTCGCCGACGCCATCACCGTGATGCGGGACGGCAGCCTCGTCGGCGTGCACCGCGTCGAGGACGTGACGCCCGAGAAGGTGGTCACGATGATGGTTGGCCGGGACCTTGGTGACATGTACGGGACGCGGACCGCGCCACGTCCCGCGGCCACGCCGGTGCTGGAGGTGCGCGGATTGCACGCCGGCCCCCGGGTCGACGACGTCACCTTCAGCGTCGCGGCCGGCGAAGTCGTGGGGATGGCCGGGTTGGTCGGCGCCGGCCGCAGCGAGACCGCGTGCGCGATCTTCGGCCACATTCGTCCGACGGCGGGCAGCGTGCACGTCGACGGCGAGCAGCTGCGCGTGCGCCACCCGCGCGACGCCATCGCCGCCGGCATCGCCTACGTGCCCGAAGACCGCAAGCAACAGGGACTGTTCCTCGGATTGTCGATCCGCGCCAACATCTCCTCGGCCTGCTTGGACGACGTCTCCTCCCGCGGGGTCGTCTCCCCCAAACGGGATCGCGTGATGGCACGTTCGATGTCGCGCGACCTCGGCGTCAAGGCGTCGTCGATCGAGACGGCGGTCGGCACACTCAGCGGCGGCAACCAGCAGAAGGTCGTGCTCGCGCGGTGGCTGGCCCGTCGGCCCCGGGTGCTGATGCTCGACGAACCCACGCGCGGTGTCGATGTCGGGGCCAAGGCCGAGATATACCGGCTGGTGCGTGAGGTCGCCGCCCATGGCGTCGCCGTCCTCGTCATCTCGAGCGAACTGCCCGAGGTGCTCGGGCTGTCGGACCGCGTCCTGGTGATGCGTGAAGGGCATCTGGTCGGCGAACTCGCTGCTGCCGACGCCACCGAGCAGAACGTCATGGCGCTGGCGACCGGCGTCCACCAGGCAAGCGCATGAGCGAGCAGGAGACCATGGACGTGAATACGACCACGACCGCATCCCCGACGGCGATGGCAGAGCCGCGGCGGCGGTCAAGTGCACTGAACCGCACCAGATCTCTGCTCGGCGCGCGCGAGGCAGGCCTCGCGGGTGTGCTGCTGGTGCTCATCTTGCTGCTCGCCTGGCGCTCTCCGTTCTTCCTCACGGCGAGCAACCTCGTCGTCGTCGGTCGCCAGGCATCGTTGTCGCTGCTGATCGCCGTGGGAATGACCTTCGTGATCATCGCAGGTGGCATTGACCTGTCGGTCGGGTCGACCGTCGCCCTGGTCAGCGTTCTCACCGGTCAATTCATGGTCACCATGGGGCTCAACCCCGTCCTGGCCGCCGGGTTGGCGCTGCTGTGCGGCCTGGTGGTGGGCCTGGTCAATGGTGCGCTGGTGGCGACCACGACGATTCCACCGTTCGTCGTCACGCTCGGCATGCTCGCCGTCGCCCGCGGACTCGCGCTCGGCATCACCCAGGGACAGTCGATCAGCGGCATGCCGGCGGGCTTCCTGGTGCTCGGTCAGGGGTCGTTCGCCGGTGTGCCGATACCCATCTGGATCGCTGCAGCGGTCGCCGTGGTGGCCCACGTGGTGTTGAGCCGGACACGCTTCGGACGCAACATCTTCTTCATCGGCTCCAACGAGCAGGCCGCCGACCTGTCGGGAATCCGGGTGCGGCGCACGAAGGTCGCCATCTACGTCATCGCGGCCGGCCTGGCTTCTCTGGAGGCCGTGATCGAAACGGCGCGGCTCAGCGTGGGCCAGCCGGCGGCCGGCAACGGTTACGAGCTCGTCGCCATCGGGGCAGTCGTCATCGGCGGCGCCAGCCTGTTCGGCGGGGAGGGCAGCATCCTCGGCACCGTCCTCGGCACCCTGTTGCTGGCGCTGATCCAGAATGGACTCATCCTGCTCGGCATCTCGGCGTACTGGCAGCAGGTGTTCAGTGGCGTGATCATCGTCGCCGCCGTTGCCCTGAACATCTGGCGCCAGCGGCGCGGGCGGGTCGGATGAGTCCGAAGTACGCGTACGATTTTGCTGCTCGATCCTCGGATGTCGAACGGAGGTGTCATGGGGGGACGTCGCCCGTCGTTGGCCGAGGTCCTGGCAGACGACATCGTCAACGACATCCTCGCTGGGCGGTATCAGACCAACACCCCGCTGCCCAGCGAGACGGAGCTGGCCGAGCAAACCGGCGTGAGCCGATTGACGGTACGCGAAGCGGTCAAGGCACTGGCGGCCAAGCAGGTGGTCCGGGTGGAACACGGGCGCGGCACCTTCGTGAATCCGTCGTCGAGTTGGTCGGTGCTCGACCCGGTTCTGCTGATCGCACGTTCGTCCCAGAATGCCGATCAGCTGGCGCTTCCCCGCAAGCTGATCGAAGCCCGCAGAGTGGTCGAAGTGGCGGTGGCGGAGCTTGCTGCCGAACGCCGGACGCCGGAGGATCTGGCCGATCTGGAGGAGTCGTTGCGCCAGATGCGCACCGCCGCCGTAGCTGGCGACGTGGCTGCATTCGTCGCAGCGGACATTGCGTTCCACCACCGGGTGCTCGAGGCCGCGGACAACAACTTCATCACCTCCCTGTTCGACCCGCTCGCGAAGATCTTGGAGCTGACCAGGCATCAGACCTCTTCGCACGCACCGGTGCGCGAGCACGCCATCGAATATCACCAGCGCATCCTGGACGCCGTGCGGCGACGGAGTCCGAGCAAGGCGGGGCGGGCCATGCGCGAGCACATGAACCAGACCGAGCAGGACATGGACAACTATGTGGTGGACCCCGGCGCCGCGATCCTGGCGATTCGCGCGGGCGACACGCGTGCCGGGTCCTCGGCTCGTCGCCGGCCCCGCTGACGACGAACGTCCCTTCCCACCCCCCAATCCCCGGCGCCACTTTCGGCGTTCGGTTCATCAAGCGACCGTGAAGGATTCCCTATGAAGATCGTCGTCACTGGAGCACACGGCAAGGTGGGTCGCGCCGCGACCCAAGCCCTGCTCGACGCCGGCCACGACGTGCTGGCCACCGACCTGACCCGGCCTGGTTTCGAGCGCAAGCCCGCGGGCAGCGCCGACTACCGGATGGCCGACCTCACAGACGCCGGCGACGCGTTCGGCGTCATCCGCGGCGCCGACGTCGTGGTGCACGCCGCGGCGATCCCGGAACCCACCGGCAACCCGCCACACGTGGTGTTCCAGACGAACATCATGGCCACGTTCAACGCGCTCGAGGCGGCGGTGCGGTTCGGCGTCACACGCTTCGTCAACATCTCGAGCGAAACCGTCCCCGGCTTCTTCTTCCCCGAGCGCCCCTTCCTCCCGCAGTACGCGCCCGTCGACGAATTGCACCCCGCGCGCCCGCAGGATCCCTACGCGCTGACCAAGTTGTTCGGCGAGAAGCTGATGGACGCGGCGGTCGAGCGTTCCGACATCCGCGCCATCTCGTTGCGGCCGAGTTGGGTTCAGTACGAGGGGAATTACGAGCAGAATCTCGGACCGCAGATTCGCGACGCCTCGGTGTTGAGCCCGAACCTGTGGAGCTACGTCGACGCCTACGACCTGGCGGACGCCATCGTGCTCGCGGCGGAGAGCGACCTGCCCGGCCACGAGGTGTTCTACATCGCGTCACCCGACAACGTCGGCGGACACGACTTCGCGACGGTGCTGCGCGAGCACTACGGGGACAAGATCGAACTGCGTGCGCTCGACCGGGTCGACGCCTCCGGGATCAGCTCACGCAAGGCCATGGAAGTCCTTGGCTGGTCACCCAAGCGCTCGTGGCGCGACTACCTCGACGGCGACGGCCACGCCCTGTAGCGGTAGCCCGCCGCGATGGTCTCGGAGTCGCCCTCGGAGATCATCGCGGTGGTGGGCGATTCAGGCGTGCGCCATGTCGTTCGTCAGGTAGGGCGTGATGTTGCCCATCGCGACGGCGACGTAGCCATCCTTCTCCCCGACGGGTGCCACGTAGTGCAGGGCGTCCCGGGCCGCCTGGAGACCGTGCAGCCGGGCGATGATCCATCCGGCCAGGTACGCCGAGGACAGACAGCCGCCGGCGGTGGCGACGTTCCCCCTGGCGAACAACGGCTGATCGAGCACGTCGACGCCGGCAGCCTGCACCCATGGCTTGGTGGTCAGGTCCGTGCAGGCGGGAACACCGTCGAGCAGTCCCAATTTGGCCAACACGAGGGTGCCCGAGCATTGGGCAGCCAGTAGCTGACGGGACGGATCGAATGCCAAGCGCCTCATCAGATCTGAATCGGCGACGACTTCGCGGGTGTAGATGCCACTGCCCACGATAACCGCGTCGGCGCCGGCGGCCTCCTCCAACGAGACGTGCGATTCGATCACGACTCCGTTCATGGAGCGCACCCGCTTCTCGGAACCGGCGATGGACACTCGCCACTCGGCGCTGCGGACTCGGTTGAGAACGCCGAGCGCGATCAGCGAGTCGAGTTCGTTGTAGCCCTCGAAGGTGAGGATGGCGATGTGCATGTGGGATTGGCCCTTTCATCGAGAGCAGCGCTGGTCGGGGGTTCTCGTTGACCGCGACGTCATCGTGTCGCGCTCAGAGTACGAACCTCGAGGCGTGACAATCAAACAATTGTCATGCATACAATGGCGCGATGGTCCGCGCTCGCTACCGCAGTGTCGTGGCGGCGATGGCCGACGCCATTCGATCCGGTCGGCTGCCGCCGGGAACGCGGTTGCCGACACATCGGGAACTGGCGGCCAGGGAGCAGTTGGCCTTGGTCACCGCCTCACGCATCTACGCCGAGTTGGCGGCGATGGGCCTGGTCAGTGGGGAAACCGGCCGAGGGACGTTCGTACGCGAGCTGTCACTACCCTCGTCGCATGGCATCGACCAGCGCGCCGTCGCCGACGATCTGCTCGATCTGAACTTCAACGTACCGACCTTGACCGAGCAGGCGGACCTCTTGCGCGGAGCGCTCCGAAACCTGGCCTCGTCAGGGGACGTCGCCGCCATGTTGCGTTATCAACCGCATGCCGGGCGATCGAGTGAACGCGCAGCGGTGGCAAGACACTTGGAGCGTCAGGGCTTGTCGGTCGGTGCTCGGCAGGTGTTGATCGTCAACGGCGCCCAGCATGGCTTGGCGGTGACGGTGCTCGGGTTGTTGCACCCCGGTGACGTCGTCGCGGTCGATGCCCTGACCTATCCGGGGTTCAAGGTGCTGGCTCAGGCCCACCATCTGGAGCTGGCGGCCCTTCCGGCCGCCGGCGACGGCACCGACTTGGATGCGCTCGAACGACTATGCGCCCACCGGCGGGTACGCGCGATGTACGCGATGCCGACCCTGCACAATCCGCTCGGCTGGGTCGTCGACGGCGCGTGGCGGGAGCGGCTGGCCACGATTGCGCGTAAGCACGACGTCCTGGTGATCGAAGACGCCGCGTATGCGTTTCTCGCCGAGGGAGCACCGGCACCGATGGCGGCGACGCTGCCGGAGAACACCGTCTACGTCTCGGGGCTGTCCAAGAGCGTGGCCACCGGCCTCCGCTTCGGATTCCTCGCCGCACCAACCGCACTGGTCGAACGCCTGGAGCGGGCGATCCGTGCCACGACGTGGAACACGCCCGCCATCGTCAGCGCGATCGCCACCGGCTGGCTCGACGACGGCACGGTCACACGCCTGGAGACCGCCAAACGCAACGACGCACGGCACCGCAACCAAATCGCCCGCGAGGCACTCGGCGGATTCGACCTCGTCGGCCATCCTTCGTCCTACTTCCTGTGGGTGCGGCTGCCCGACGACGTGCGCGCCGACGAGGTCGCCACCGCCCTCTTGCGCGACGGCATCTCGGTTTCCACCGCCGAGCCGTTCAGCACCACGAAGGACAGCCCGCACGCGCTGCGACTGGCACTCGGATCCCTCGACACCACGCTCTTGCACGATGCCGTGACCAGAGTCGCCGACGTCATCGACGACCACGCCTACCGCTGACCGCGAGGATCGCCTCCGCCACCGCATCGGGGTGAGTCAGCAGGCTGTCGTGGGTCCCCGGCACCATGACGGGATCGACGCCGAGCCACGATGCGAACTCGGTCCCCGGCCGGTGCATTGCGTGGTCGTGCTCGCTGAGGATGTATGTCGGCGGGATGCCGCGCCTGGCGGCAAAGCACGTGGCGCGGCGATGGGATGCCAGTGCGCGAGCCTGGTTCGGATTAACCTCCCGTTGGGTGTTCCCGAGCTTCCAAATTTTTCGACAGAACGAGGTCTGCGGTGTGCTGGAGTCACGGACGGCTAGTGAGATGGCGGACCTTTGAGTCCTGCGATTAGGGCCTCGCTTGAGTGCGCCGGCGGTATCCAGTACACGGATTGAAGGAGTGATGCAATCTCGCTCCTATCCCGCGAAGTACTCTGGGCAACAGTACAACTCGACGTGAGTTGCCTCTGTGATCCTGTATTTCAACGACGTTGCGCCACGACGAGGTGGTCTGGGTGAAGTACACAGCGAACTGGCACAGGCTTGTCAGGTTTCTTAACAACACGATCCGATTCGGCGACTCGGCGACGAGCGTGTGGCGCCCAATGGCTTTGCCGATGGCCGTTCCGGCGCGACTTGTCGGCTGTCGGTGCCGTAGCGGGCGTAGTCGCGGTTGGCCTGCACCTAGCACCGGGCAGCAGGGGAAGCACCGTGCGGTGCGGTTGAGCGCACCAATTATTCTTCTGTAGAGCCAATTTGATCGATCTCAACATCCGCGACTTCGTCGACCGGCCCGATCCCAGATGCTCCGCCGTCGACCGCGTCGACCATCGACCGGCATCCGGGCCGGGGCTCTATCGTCACGGGGACCATCGCCTCGATACCCGTCGTCGTCGACCACTTCCCGCTTGGTTGAGTACTCAAATCAATGGTCATCGGACTCATCGGGTGGTTCCATTCCATTTCCTGCACCGAACATGTCGCTACCCACGGGTAGAGCACATTATGTATGTTCGCATAGATTACACCACGGTACGGTCGGTCAAGTCGGATGACTGGCGTGCGGTTATGCCCGAGCATGCCAGACGCCATCTCAACAGCGGTGCGCCGAAGCCGTCGCTGGCAGAGGCGATCAGGGCATTGAGGGCTTGGGGTGGCGGTGATCACGGTGTCGCTCCTTCGTGCGTAACCGCACGGTGGCGAACGCCGACTCGATCGAGTTGTCGGTAGGGCAGATGGCTATAGCGCTCGGCTGGATACTCGCAGAACTTCAGGAGCTCATCAGCGTCGTCCACGATCTTGGCGACCGCCTTGGGATATGTGGCGCCGACTCGTGAGTGGCCGAGCACCGTCGCGAGGATCGCCTTCGAGACCCATGGCGCCGTCTCCGACGGCGACCATGCGGCGGTCTTCCCGTGGCGGCGACAATCACCCAAACGATCAGCCCACAACTCAAACGGAGTCCCGTAGCTCAGCGATCGCGGCGAGTTCGTTGCGGCCGTCGCTGCGCACCCCGAGCATCCTCAGCAAGCAGAGCATCTCCGCTCGAGGCCTTCTTGATCCGCGGCATCGGCCCGTATCCGTCTTCGAACAGAAGATCAACCACAAGCGTGAACCGGCTATTGCGTTCAACCAGCGTGCCGATCGCGCTGCGGTGTAAACGAGATCAAATCCCTCACGATCGTAAGGTCAGGGCGCGCGGCTTCCAGCGCAGGGCCTTTGGTCGAGGACGGTTGGGCTACGCTCACTTCGTCTCCTCGTTCACCCAGATAAACCCTGAGTCGTCATAGAACATCGCGCTCCTCCGGCCGCTGGGACCGCCGAGAGGTAACTGACGAGGGCCCACCGTATCGGCGCTGTTCTGCTCCACCGCCGCCACGGCATAGCCAATGGCGCCCGAAGCCGGAATCGCAGTGTCTCATCTCCGTCACCCACACCGGCAGCCTCAACGTTGCCGCTCGATGACCAGACGCACACAGCCGCTCGGCAACCGGTCGCCACGCCCAGCACCATGCCAGGCACCCGGTATGAGAACCTATGCCTTCGGCACCATTGGGCCCCGACGTCCTAATCGGAGCCATGCTGGGCAACCAAATGACTCAGGCACCAAGGTCACCTTCGGTATCCTTCGCCGAGCGCCAGAAGCGGGCGAAAGCCGCTTCGAATATGATCGGCTCACGTGGGACGACCAGCGCGAGCGTCTGACCTCCTGTGCCCTCGATCGACATGAATATGTTGACGAACTCTAGTGGCCCGGCGTCGGGGACGTTGAGGGTCTTGGCCTCGTGCAGCCATTTAGAGACCTGGTGTTGGGCCCACCGGCTTCGGAAGAGTTCACTCTTCTCACTGAGCTCGGCCACAATCTGCTGCAACCGTAAGTCGTTGTCTCCGCCCGCGTTTAGGCGCAACAAGTCCATCATCTCCTTGGACGCCGACTCCCATTCGTCGCCGTAGAGCAATTTGGCTCTCGGGGAGAGCAAGATCCAACGAACTGAATTGCGTTCAGGTACCGGCATCGCCGGGAACTCATCGAACAGGAAACACGCTGCGGGGTTGGCGGCGACGACATCGAGGTGCCGGTCGCACAAGATCGCCGGGGTAAGCCCAAAAACCCGCATCAGGGGCGGAATCCGTTGCTGTGGAGCAGGGCCGATGTTGCTGACGCCAGCTGGTGCGGCGCGCCCCACTTGTGCGAGATTGTGCAAATAGCGGCGTTCGTCCTCGTTGAGGCGCAGTGCGCGTGCCACAGCGTCGAGAACGGCGACCGAAGCTGTCTGCTGCCGGCCCTGCTCAAGTCGAGCGTAGTAGTCCAAGCTCACGCCGGCTACCTGCGCCAGCTCCTCCCGACGCAAACCGCGAACCCTGCGGCGTCGGCCGGGCGGAAGCCCGACGTCTTCAGGAACGACGAGAGCACGCCGAGCCCGCAAGAACTCCCCGAGGCGGTTCTCGCACCACATGTCTTGCCCATCGACTGCGTCAGAGCTCACCACCCATTCGAGACTAGCAGTCGGATTCCTAGGTATTGGCCGTCCTCCCGTAAGACGCCTCGCGCAGCTTTAATGGTCTGCGGGGCAAGTCGATAGAAAATGGAGTTAAGAATGAACCGGTGTGAATCGGCTCGCCGTCCTCTGCGAGTCACTGCGGTCGGACCTGGAGACGCGACCTTGGACGGGGACTATGCGAGCTCGTCCAACGACACTTTGGCGCCCACCGGGATTTGCTCATGACCGGCGTGATCGGTGCTGCGAAGACCCGTACGGACCTCATTGAGGCCGCTCTAAGCGTCGTGCCCGTGCTGCGCCAGAACGCCGAACGCGCGGATCGCGAGAGCCAGCTGACCACTGAGGGGACTGCCGCCTTGCACGCCGCCGGGCTGTTCCGGCTCGGCGCTCCAAAGGTGTTCGGTGGCCACGAGGCGGGTATGGCTGCGACACTTGATGTCACCTCCACCGTCGGTCTCGGGTGTGCCTCTAGCGCCTGGGTGTTGGCTCTCACTCACGCAAATCAGCACATCGCCGCTGGCTTCGGAGCCGACGTGCGGGAGGAGGTGTGGGGTGATGGCACCGACGTCGGCATGTGCGGCTCGTTCACCGGTCACAATCTGACCGCCAAGAGGGTCGACGGAGGCCAAGTGGTTTGCGGACGCTGGCCAACGGCCTCCGGCGCCTACCAGGCCGGCTGGGCAACGGTCGGCATCGCAATCGCCGACGAACGGGGCGGGACTGCCGACCGAGGAGTGGCGCTAATTCCCATGGGCGCTTTGGCGATCGATGAAACCTGGGACATGATAGGCATGCGAGGAACGGGTAGCCACACAATCGTTGCCGACTCGGTCTTCGTTCCCGATCACCGGATCCGCCGATTTGGGGCGGTGCTCGCCGGACCAGCCGAGGCCGGGGAGCCGCTTTACCGCATCCCGCTCGGCTCGATGTCTTTGATGTTCCTCGGTCCGATGCTGGGTTCGACGCGGGCGGCGTTTGATCTTGTCATGGAGAGCGTATCTGCTGGCAAACCCTTGGCGATGTCCCACTACGGCCACTTGGCCGATTCACCGAGCGTGCAGGCCACCCTCGCCGACGTGGCCGTCTTGATGGATACGGCGCGACTACACCTTTACCGGTCGGCGAACATGCTCGACGCCACAGCCACCGCGGGTGAAGAGTTAAGTCTCCTCAGCCGGGCGCAGGTGCGAATGGACGCCGGGCACGCCTCGATGTGCCTTCGCTCCGCCATGGAGTTTCTGCTCACCATCGGTGGCGCCGCAAGCATGGCTGTCGCGAATCCTATTCAACGGCACTGGCGCGACCTGCAGACCGCAGCTCGCCAGCCCATGATCAACACTGGGCTGAGCCGCGAGATTTACGGCCGGGCTCTGGTAGGCAACCAGGAGCAGGCTAGCTACTTGGTGTGAGGCATCCGCGGAACGATGATCGGAGGTAACCGGCATACCTCAAGGCCCTTCGGCATCAAACGGCGTCCGACCTCGAGATGAGAGACGGTCAAGTGCATGGACGAGGTGTACGTCGTCGTCGTGTGATTCTTCGAGTTGATGGTTCAGGCGGTCAGTGCCGCGTGGTGGCCTCCTGTTCGGTCGGGGTGTCGTTGATGACTCGTGATTTGCTCAGGACGTCGAGCCCGAGGTAACGCCGGGACTCGGCCCATTCGTCGAGCTGTTCGGCCAGCACGGCATCAACGAGGCGGATCAGCGCGCCCCGGTCGGGGAAGATGCCGACGACGCCGGTGCACCGCCGGATCTCCTCGTTGAGCCGCTCCTGGGGATTGTTCGACCAGATCTGGCGCCGGATCTGCTGGGGGAACGCGATGAACGCCAGCAGGTCCGGCCGGTTCGCCTCCAGGTGATCGGCGACCTTGGGAAGCTTGTCGGCCAGTGCATCGATGATCCGATCATATTGAGCGGCGACCGATCCGGCATCGGGCTGATCGAACACCGAATGTAACAGGGTGCGTACCCACGGCCACGACGAGTTGGGTGCCACGGCCGTCAGATTCGTCGTGTAATGCGTGCGGCACCGCTGCAAGGCCGCCCCGGGCAGCGTGGCGCCGATCGCCGCCACCAACCCGGCATGGGCGTCGTTGGTGACCAGCCGGACCCGCATTCACACCGACCGCGATGATGCACGCCCGGCGTCGTGACGCTCGTCGATCCGGCCAGCGGTGGGTCGGTGCGACTGCGCAGCGCTGATCCGCTGGAGCCCCCTCTGATCGATCCCGGCTCCTACTCCGAGCCCAGCGACCTGGAGGCGATGCTAGCCGCGATGCAGGTCGTGGTCGACGTCGGCGCCAAAGCCTTGGATTCAATATCTTTCCGGAGCCATGGCGATTGGCTTCATCGACCTCGTGCGACGAAGGGGTTGACGAAGCCGAGCATCCCTTCGACGGCAGCCGCGGTTCGCAGCAGTTCCTGATCCGTGCCACTCGCCGCGGCCAGTTGCAGCCCGACCGGTAGCCCGTCGGCGTATCCGCACGGCAGCACGAGTGCTGGATCACCGGTGACGTTGAACGGCCCCGTGAACAAGGTCTCCAATTCCCCTTCCGGGCAGTCGATCGGCGGGGTGGTCACCGGCGCGACGAACGGGGCGGCCGGGCTGAGCAACGCGTCGACGTCGCGGTACAGCGGTGCGATAACGGCTCGCAGCCGGTCGCGTTCGGCAAGGGCGGCGGCGTACTGATCCTCGGTGACGTCGCGGGTGGCCAGCACCAACCTCAACGTCTCCGGGCCGAAGTGATTGGGCTGCAACGATGCTCGCTCACCGTGGACCGCCCAGAGTTCTCTTCGCAGGATCGTGTCGAACGCGGCCAGCAGCTCGGTCAGCGGGAACCCCGAGATCTCGACCAATTCGGCGCCGGCCTCCCCGAGGGCGTCCAGCGCGCTCAGCACGACGGCGTTGACGTCGGCGTGCATCGCGGGATGTCGAACGAGGTCGGTCAGCACGCCCAGCCGTGGCGCCCGAGGCAGCGTGGGCGCGGCCGGGCGGTCGGCGATCACCGCGAACGACGCGATCGCCTCGGCGACGCCGGCGGTCAGTAGACCGACGTGATCCAGCGACGGAGCCAGTGGCTGTACGCCCGCGGCGTCGACGGCCCCGTGGGTGGGCTTGAAGCCGACGACTCCGCAGTAATGCGCAGGCAGCCGGATCGATCCCCCGGTGTCGGTGCCCAGCGCCACCCGGCACACCCCGGCGCCGACCAATGCCGCCGAGCCGCCGCTGGAACCGCCGGCGGTACGCCCCTCATCGAACGGATTGCGCGTCTCGGGGACCCCCGGATGCAACGCTCCAGCAGCGTATTCCAGGAGCGCGGTGCGGCAGAACACGTCGGCACCGCCGGCGCGCAGGCGAGTGATCACGGGAGCATCCACGATGGCAGGGGTCAGGGCGGCCACGTCGGGATTGCCGTTGCCGCGCACCATTCCCGCGATGTCGACGAGGTCCTTGACGGCCACGGCGAACCCGTGCAGCGGCCCGGTCGGCGCCCGCGGTGGTGCGGCGATGACGTCGACGACGGCGCCGAGCCGACGGCCGACCCGTTCGGCGCGTTCCTGGGCGGCCAGGAGTTCGAGGTTGGCCACCTCGCACGTCCGTTCGCCCCGCTCGATCGACTGAATCATCCTCCCGATGTGGATGGTCAGCGGACCGGATAGCTCCGCCATGATGTCGTCGACCTCGGTCTTGCGGCGTCGCACCATCAGGTCGCGGTAGATGCCGCTGTGGGACTTGGCGCTGTGCCGGTTGAACGCTGCCAACCGGTCCAGCGAGCCCTCCAGATCGTCGGGCTCGAAGCCGTCGAATCCTTCCGGTGCGACCGGCGCTTGCGCGAGTACTTCGCGCGCCACCCCCAGCATGAGTGGTCGCCAGCGTGGGTCGACGAGGCTGTCGGCGATCGACAGGTCGGACACCGCGCCGGCGTACATCATCGCGCCGTAGGCCTCCTTGCCCCACAGATAGCCGAGGATGTTGTCCGTGGCCTGCGCGTACGGCAGTGCCGATTCGAGCCGACGTACCCGATCGGTGATCGGCGCGCGATCGATGAGCTGACCGCCAGAGCCTAGGCGGCCGTTGAGCTCACCGATTCGGAAGGCGGCGACGTTGCCCTGCATGATCCGCCCGGGGGCCTGATAGTCGGCGCCGAAATTGACGAAGCCGACGATCAGCCGGTCCCACCCGACCACGTCGGCCAGTCGTCGGGCCGTCATGCCGTTCTGGAGGCTCACCAGCCAGCCGTCAGGCGACAAGCGGTCGCGCAGCAGTTCGGCTGCGGCCGAGGTGAAGTGACTCTTCACCGCAATCGCGGCGTGTTCGATCACCGGCGGCAGATGCTCGGGCAGTACGGCACGTGCTTCGACGGTGAAGTTGGCCACCGGCCCCTCGATGGTCAAGCCGCGCTCGTTGATTTCGTCGACGTGTCGGCGGTCGACGTCGCAGAACAGCACGTCGTGGCCCGCGCGGATCATGTGCGCGCCGACGGTGCCCCCGATGGCGCCGGCGCCGATGATCGTCAGGTGCATGGTCACACCACCGTGATCAGTTGGTCGCCGGCCAGGTAGCCGCGGAACATGGCCGCGGTGTTGAACCCAAGCACGACGTCGCCGGCGGCGTTGACGGCGATCATCCCACCGCTGCCACCGGTGGCGTCCAACCGTTCGGTAAAGGTGCGTTCGACCGCATCACCGAGTTCATCTCCGCAATACTGCATTCGGGCACTGACGTCGAAGGCCACCACACCGCGGATGAAGTTCTCCCCATCCCCGGTGCAGGAGACGGCCACCGTCTCGTCATTGGCGTAGGTGCCGGCGCCGACGAGGGGCGTGTCGCCGATTCTGCCGACCATTTGGTTGGTGATGCCGCCGGTGGACGTGGCGGCTGCGAGGTGGCCTGCACCGTCACGCGCCACTGCTCCCACGGTGCCGTGTCTGGCGCCTTCGGTGAGCCCGCTGCGGGTCCGCTCGAGTTCCTCCCGTCGGCGCCGGGTGACGAAGTCGTCCGGTGCTGCGGTGGGCAGTCCCCAACTCTCGAGGAGCTGTCGTGTCGGCGCCACCAGCAGGACGTGTGGGGTGTGTTCCATGACGCAACGCGCGGCACGGACCGGGTTGCGCGCGAAGGTGCTCGCCGCGACTGCCCCGGCCGCTCCCGTCCCCGTCATCACCGCGGCATCGAGCTCTGCTGTCCCGCAGGCGGTTAGCGCGGCGCCGTGCCCGGCGTTGAACAACGGGTCGTCCTCCAGTTCGACGACCGCGGCGCAGACGGCGTCGAGGGCGGCCCCGCCGCGGGCAAGGACGTCTCGGCCGGCGGTCAGCGCGCGGCGCAGGCCGGCGTGACATTCGGCGGTCTCGGCCGCAGTCAGTGCGACGTGGCGGGCGCCCGCGCCGCCGTGGATCGCCAGGGAGTACGGCACACCCACCGATCGGGGTGCGCGAGTGAGGTTCACGTCAACGTCCGCCGGCTTGGCGGGTGATGTAGGTGAGCGCGACGAAGGAGCGGAACACCGCCAGCCGATCGGAGCCGGTGATGAGGACACTGCGCGTGGATTCCCGTCGTACGCCCGTGACCCAGGTGGCGATCTCGGCCATGTCGGCGGTGTGCATGTCCACCTGCAGGGTGGCCGGTTCGGTGATCCGCGGGCTGGCGATCGACTTGGCCGTAACGGCGCGGATCGCCTCGGCAGCAACCTGTTTGAGCTGTCTCCGTGCCGTCACCGGATGCAGGTTCAGCGCAGCGAAGCGGCTGGCGCTGGTCTTCGTCTGCACGGTCAGTGCGTCGGGCGCGAAGCCCGTCAACTCGTCGATGGTCACCTGATCGCCGCTGACCAGTGCGATGGGCACGCCGTAGTGGGCACCCACCAGTGCATTGATGCCGCTTTCTCCGACCTGGTCGCCGTTGAGGCGGACCGCGCTGATGACTTCGGGATTGTAGGTGTGCGACAGCACCGAGGAACATCCCGAGATCGAGCCGTGGTAGCCGATGAGGAACTGCGCATCGAAGGTGCCGTCGAGCCCGTGCATCATGTAGAGCGGCTTGTGCCCGCCCGAGAGGTATTGCGCCTCACCGTGCAACTGCTCGGGGTCGAGGTTGAACATCTTTCCGTGCGAGTCGTTGACGACGATCTCCGCGGGTTCAACGTCGAGGATGCCGTCGATCGTGGCGTTGACCTCCTCGAGCATCAATCGGCAACCCTGCTCGTAGGCCGGATTGCCGATCCGTGCCTGCGACCAGTCGACGATTCCTGCAATGCCCTCCATGTCGACGGAGATGTACACCTTCACGATGGCGCGACTTCCTTTCCTGAGAATCAGATGACGGGTAGTGGCTGCAGGTCTTCGGCGAAGTGGCATGCCACCCGGTGCGGCGCGTCAGAATCGAGTAGCCGCAGGGCTGGGTCGTCGGTCCGGCAACGTTCCTGGGCCGCGGGACAGCGTGCGGCGAATCGGCAGCCTGGCGGAAGGTCGATCGGGCTGGGCGGTTCACCGGTGACGGCGGGTTCCCGCAATCTGGAGCGATGCATGCGAGGGATCGATTCGATCAGTGCCCGGGTGTAGGGGTGACGGGGATTGCCGAAGATTTCCTCGACGTCGGCGACTTCGACGATGCGCCCGAGGTACATCACCGCGACCCGTTGACACTGGGAGCGGACCACCGCGAGGTTGTGAGCAATGAACAGCACGGACAGGCCGAGTTGGGCCTGCAGGTCGGTGAGCAGATTGAGGATCGTCGCCTGCACCGACACGTCGAGCGCCGACACGGGTTCGTCGGCCACCAGCACGTCGGGCCGCACGGCGAGCGCCCGGGCAATCGCGAGTCGTTGCCGCTGCCCCCCGGAGAATTGGCCTGGGTAGGCGTCGAGGGCGTCCTCGTCGAGTCCGACCAGTCGCAGCAGCCGAACCAGCTCGCCGTCGACCTCGTCCTTCCCCACGATCTGGTGCACCCGCAGCAACTCACCGATCGCGCGACGCACGGTCATCCGCGGATTGAGCGACGAGTACGGATCCTGGAAGACCATCTGGATGCGTCGGCGCTGCAGCTGGGTGCGACGGCCGGTGAGCCGGACGCCGTCGTAGTCGACCGTCCCGGTGTCCGGCGCCAGCCGCCCGACCAGCACGTTGGCCAAGGTCGACTTGCCAGAGCCCGATTCGCCGACCAGCGCCAGCATTTCGCCACGCCGAACGGTCAGGTCGACACCATCGAGTGCGTGCAGCACGGGATGGTGACGCCGTCGGGCCACGGCCCGCGCCAGCCTCCCTGGCCGGTTGAAGGACACTTCGATGCCGTCCGCGTGCAGAACGCCGTCGGTACTCATCTCCGGTCCTCGATGGGGTGCAGGCAGGCTGCCTCACGACCGGGAGCGATCTCGATGAGCTCGATGCGGGCCGCCCGGCAGTCGTTCTGGACGAATCCGCACCGGGGGCCGAAGGCGCAGCCCGGGGGCAGGTCCGCAGCGTTGGGCGGGGATCCCGGGATCGGCACCAACGGCCGGTCGGGCCGGTCGAAGTCCGGCGCGGACTCGATCAGGCCGGAAGTGTAGGGATGACGGGGAATTGCGAAGACATCCGGCACTGAACCTCTTTCGACGATCCGGCCCGAATACATCACACCGATCCGCTGGCAGGTCTGCGCGACGACGGCCAGGTCGTGGGTGACGAAGACCAGCGCAGTGCCCAGATCGTCGCACAGCGTCGACAGGAGTTTGAGCACCTGGTCGGCGACGGTGACGTCCAGCGCGGTGGTCGGCTCGTCACACAGCAGGATCTTCGGTGCACACGACAGCGCCAGGGCGATCATGATGCGCTGCCGCATCCCGCCCGACAGCTCGTGCGGGAACGCATGAGCCCGGCGCTCGGGGTCCGGGATGCCGGTGCGACGCATCATGTCGATCGCCACCTGGCGGGCTTGTCGGCGGGACAGTCCGAGGTGTTCCCGCGGCCCCTCGGCGATCTGTGCGCCGACCCGCGCGGTGGGATTCAACGCGGTGAGCGGTTCCTGGAAGATCATCGCAATCTCGGGCCCCATGAGAGCGCCACGTTGGCGGGACGGCATCGACAGCAGATCCTGCCCGGCGTACTTTATTTCGCCCGAAAGCACTTCGACGCCGGCGGGCAGCAGCCCGGCGATGGCCCGCAAGGTCATGGACTTGCCGGAGCCCGACTCGCCCACCACGCCGTATCTTTCCCCCGGTGCGACCGAGAACGACACGTCATCGACGAGGACCACTTCGTGGTGTCTGCGTCGGATCCGATGCGGAGGTTGTGTACGTCGAGCGCAGGTGTGCGGGGCGTGGCTGTCACCTCACTTCCGCCGTTCGGGCGCAAGCAGATCGGCCAGCCCGTCGCCGGTCAGCGACAAGGCCAGCCCGGTGAACACGACGGCAAGCCCGGGAACCGTGGACAACCACCACTGCGTGGTGATGAACGGCTGCCCGTCGATGATCATGCCGCCCCAGTCGGGCGTGGGCGGCTGGATGCCCAGACCCAGATAGCCGAGGGTGACGATGGCCAGGATGTCGAGCACGATGTCGGACATGGCGTAGACGACCGCTTGGGCGATCACGTTGCGAAGGATGTGACCACCGATGATCCGCCCGTGTGACAACCCACCGAGCCGCGCGGCGACGACGTAGTCCTGGTTCTTGGCAACCAGCACCTCGGCCCGGACGATGCGGCAGTAGGACACCCAGCTGACGGCGGCGATCGCCAGGTAGATGGCCCGCTCACCGGAACCGAGTACATAGACCAGTGCGATCACCAGGACGTAGAACGGAAACGCGAAGAACACGTCGACGATGCGCATGATGACCGCATCGATCACCCCGCCGAAGTAGCCGGACACGGCTCCGAGCGCGGACCCCACCACGAAGGGGATGAGCACGGCCAGGAATCCGACGCGGAGATCGACGCGAGTGCCGTAGATCAGCCTTGCGAAGACGTCGCGGCCGACCTTGTCGGTGCCCAACCAGTGCTGCGCGCTGGGTGGTTGAAGTATCGCGGTGAGGTTCTGTGCTATCGGGTCGTGCGGCGCGATCACCGGTGCCAGCAGGGCGACCAACACCAGGAAGCCCACCAGAGTCAGCCCGATCATCAACGGGGTGATCCGATACCACGGCCGTAGGGCCCGAGCGCGGTTGCGGCTCAGACGAAACGGCCGTCGTGACAGCTGTGGCGCCTGCGTCGCGGTCTCGGTGACCAACGCTTCAGTCATGTTCGTCCTGCCCGGCTATCGGAGTCTCACACGCGGATCGAGCAGCGCGTACACGACATCGGTGACCACGCTGATGAGCACCACCATCAACGCGATGACCAGCGTGATGCCCTGCACGGTGGGAAAGTCGCGATTGAAGATCGCGGTGACCATGTAGTCGCCGAGGCCGGGCAGCGCGAATACCTTCTCGACCACGATCGTGCCCCCGATCAGGTAGCCGACGTTGACGCCGAGAACGGTGACGGTGGGCACGGCCGCATTGCGCAGCACGTGCCGGCCAAGTAGGTGCAGCGGCGGGATCCCCTTGGAGCGCGCCGTGTCGACGTAGTCCGAGCTGAGCACCGAAATCATTGCCGTGCGCAAGCTTCGGATCACGATCGGAGACATCGAGATCGCGACCGTGAATGCGGGCAGGAACATGTACCACAGATTCTGGGCGACGTTGTCGCCGTACCCACCCACCGGGAACACGTGCAGCCTGCTGGCCAACAACAGCAGCAGGATGATCCCCACCCAGAATTGCGGCATTCCCAACCCGACCATCGGCACCACGCGGACCACGTGGTCGGGCCACCGACCGGGTCGGGACGCGGCCAACGCAGCCAGCGGAACACTGATGATCGTGGTCAGCACCAGGGCGTAGACGACCAGCTGCACCGTGGCCGGCAAGGCGACCGCGACGAGCTGGGAGACGGGCTGCTGGTAGAACAGGCTGGTGCCGAGGTTGCCGGTGACGATGTTCTCTAGGAAGTCCAGATATTGAATCCAGATCGGACCGTCGAGCCCGTACTGATGGTTCATCGCCGCCACGGCTTCGGGGGTGGCGTGCTCGCCGAGCAGCGCCACGGCCGGGCCGCCCGGCAGCAACCGCACCAGGAAGAAGACCACGATCGTGACGCCGAAGACCACCGGCACCGCCTGCAGAATCCGCAGCGGGATGAAACCAAGGCGCTGTAGCACCGCTACTCCCAACGTCTGACCGTGCGCGGCTCACTTGCTGAGCGAGACGCCCTGCAGCGGGTAGTTACCGAGCGGGGTCACGGAGAAGCCGGTGACCTTGGTCGACGACGGGTAGGCGTAGGGCACGTAGTAGAGCCACGCCAGCGGCGCATCGGCGGCGACCCGGTTCTGCAGGTCGGAGTAGATCTGCTGGCGTTGGGCCGGATCGGTCTGCAATTGACCTTGTTTGGCGAGCCCGATGACTGCGGGATTGTCGTAGTAGGTGAAGGCCGAGTGCGACCCGCCGCTGGGGTTCACCGCGAAGGTGACCCACTCGTCGGGATCGGGGATGTCCATGGTCCAGATCGACATCGCCATCTCGTAATCGCCCTGCTGCACCTGAGCATGCTGGGTGGTGGGGTCGATCTGCGCGATGTTGACCGTGATCCCGATGTCCTTGAGTTCGCTCTGAATGATCTGCGCATCGGTTTGTTCGGTCGAATTGCCCGACTGGATGGCCAATGTGGTGCTGAACCCGGTCGGCTTGGACGACTGGGCCATTTCGGCCTTGGCCGCGGCGACGTCGAATTGCAAGCCCTTGGTGTTCGGATCATAGAACGGTACGCCCGGCATGAAGAGGGAGTTGGCCGGTGTGCCCTGGCCGAACAGTGCCGTGCTCACCAGTGCCTTGCGGTCGATGGCGTAGGAGATCGCACGGCGGATGTGCGCGTCGCCGAACGGTTCCTTCTGTTCGTTCATGGCGACGTAGTCCACCTCGGTGGACGGGAAGGTCGTGGCGTTGATCGTGGGCTGTGACTTCAGCGCGTTCATCGTCGAGGCGGTCGGCAGCGCGTCGATGTGGATCTGACCGCCTTGCAGTTGCAGCATCCGGGTGTTGTCGTCGGGAACGACGTTCCACCGCACCGAATCAAGATGCGGGAGACCGGGCTCCCAATAGTTCGGGTTCTTCACCAACTTCAGGAAGCGGCCCTTCTGCCACTCCCCCCACATGAAGGGGCCGGTGCCCACCGGGTGGGTGTAGAAGTCCGCTGCGGACTGGCCGCCGTAGTTGTCCGGCACGATGCCATTGCTGAACAGGGACAGGTCGGCGATCAGCGGGGCCCACGGATACTTCGCCTTCACCACCACGGTGGACGGGTCGGGGGCAGTGACGTCGTCGATCGCGGCGTTGATGTAGCCCCATCCCGAATCGCCGGTCTTGGTGTCGGCGTCGAGCGAGAACTTCACGTCTGCCGAGGTCATCGGTGCGCCGTTGGAGAACTTCACGTCCGGGCGCAGCTTGATGGTGTACGTCAGCTTGTCAGGCGAGAGGGTGTATCCGGTGGCCAGCAGCGGCTGGGTGCCCTTGCCGTCGGCGGTGACGGTGAACAACGGCTGCATGATCTGCTCGAAGATGAAGATCGAGTTGTTGTCGAAGGTGTTGGTCGCGTTCATGGAGACCGCGTCCTGGGCAACGCCGATCACCAAATCACCCCCGGCAGTGGGTGGTCCGCTGCTACCGGAACTCCCGGAGCAGCCCGCGGCGAACAGGACCGTCGTCGTGGCGAGCGCAATCCACACCGAACGGCGGCGGGCGCATCGATTCATTTCTCGTATCCTCCATCGCACCGTGGGGGCGCTTCGCAACGTCGGTGTGCTTGGGCGTGCCGGGCGGTCAGTCAACCAGCACGATATGTCAATCCTGTTACAGATCGAATCATTCTTATCCAATATTAAGATCCATTACAGATGCTGACGACATGGCGGCGCACGTTCAAGCCTCCGACCGGCGGAAGGAGATCCAACCGCGATGAGCCAAACCACGGTGGCTGCCGCGATTCGGGACCGGATGGACGAGTTCACCCCGGCCGAGCGCCGGGTCGCGCGCGTACTCCTGTCCGACTATCCCAGTGCCGGTCTGTCCACGGCGGCAGAGCTGGCCACCCGGGCCGCGACCAGTGCACCGTCAGTGGTCCGGTTCACCACCCGCCTCGGCATGAGCGGGTTCACCGGTCTGCAGGAACGGCTCCGCCTCGAGCTCGGCACGCGGGCGTCCAGTCCGGTCGATCGGGTGACTGCCGGGGAACGACTGAGCACCGACCCCCAGCCGGCACAGGCGATGGCCGCGCGGCGGGCCACGTTGATCACCGAGTCGATGGCCAAGATCCCCCTCTCGGAGATCAACGCCGCGGTCGACCTGCTGGCGACCTCGCGGCTGGTCCTGCTCAGCGGCGGGTACTTCAGCCACCTCGCGGCGCAATACCTGCGGTTGCACCTCGCGCTGGCGCGCCCGAAGGTGATGTTCGCGGCCGAGCCCACGCACCGTGATCTCGGCCTCGTATTGGACCTCGGGCGAAACGACGTCCTCGTGCTCTTCGACTTCCGCCGCTACGAGCCGGAGGCGCTGGCAACCACATTGGAGGCCAAGCGTTCGAAGGCTCGGGTGATCGTCTTCACCGACGAATGGCTTTCGCCGGCGTCAGCGCATGCCGACGTGGTGTTGCCGGTCACCGTCGACGTCGACTCCTTTGACAGTTTCGTTGCCTGCATCGCGCTGATCGAATCCCTGTTGCCGCTCGTCTTCCGGGCCATCGGCGATCCCGCGTTCGCGCGGTTGCGTCGCTGGGAGAACGTGGACAGTCCAACGCGACGCGGACTTCTCGTCGGGCCGGACGTCGGGCGCGGAACGCCCAGCGCAGACTGATGCCGGCGGTGACATTTCCTTCCGTCGATGATGCGCGCCGACGGGCACCGGACAGGTCTACCTGGCGCTTACTCCTTGGCGTCGATCAACCGTGTGACTGAAGCGTCAACGCGCGTCCGCCGCCAGTCGCCTCGGCGTCGCCGGCACGGATTCCTGGACTTGTCGGTCCATTTTGGCGTGCCTAACGTCGGCGGGACAAAGCACGGCGATCCTGCCGTCGTCGGAGAGGAACCGGATGCGTGCGATCGTTGCGAGCCGCTATGGCGGGCCTGAGGTGATGGAATGGACCAGTGTGCCCGATCCGTCACCGCAGCCCGGTGAAGTGTTGGTGCGCTTGAGTATTGCCGGGGTGAACTTCATGGACACCGGCGCCAGGAAGGGCCCCCTACCAGGATGGTCGATCCCGACCGTCCTGGGCGTGGAGGGCACGGGCTCGGTCATCGGACTCGGGGCGGGCGTTCGGAAAATCTCGGTCGGTGACCGGGTCGCCTGGTACTACCACCGGGGCAGCTACGCCGAACTGCTGGCGATTCCGACGGAGGCATTGGTGCCAGTTCCCGACGCCGTTCCCGACGAGGTTGCGGCCGCGGTGATGATGCAGGGATTGACCGCCAATCACTTCACCACCGAGACCTACGCCATTCAGGCGGGTGACACCGCCGTCGTGCACGCCGCCGCCGGTGGCGTCGGCCAGATGCTGACCCAGATGATCAAGGCCAAGGGCGGTAGCGTGATCGGCATCGTCTCCCGGGAGGAGAAGGTCCCCGTCGCCACTGACGCCGGGGCCGATCACGTCCTGGTCGCGATCACCGGTTTCGAGGACGACGTGAAGGCACTGACCGACGGGGTTGGCGCCGACGTGGTCTACGACGGCGGCGGTGAGGCGACCTTCGGGTCATCACAGCAGTCGTTGCGCCGACACGGCGTACACGCCTACTACGGAGTCCTGCACGACAACCCGACGCTGACCCCGCGGGATCTGCCCAACAGCATCCTGCTGTCCTACCCGACCGTCGCCGACCACGTGCCCACCCCGGAAGCGTTGCAGCGGCGCAGCGCGCAGATCTTCGACCTCGTCCGTAACGGAAACCTGACACCCCACATCGGCAAGTGGTACGCGCTCTCCGACGCCGCCACCGCACACACGGACATCGAATCCCGCCAAACCACCGGCAAACTACTGCTCGTACCATGACGGCGCCCGCACACCCCAGGCGGCGCTCCTGCGGAATCAGGAGGTCGATACCGCCCGCACTCGCGACGGTGTCCGCGACAGGCACAGCGGTGGGATGCGCCCCATCCGGCGCCTCCGGCATCTCCTCGCCACTCGACGAAGAGCGCCGGTCACCACTCCCCACGCCCACGGCGCAGATCGACCATCAGTGGGCTACCTGACTGAGTATGTCGCTCGTCTGCTGGACGAGTCGACGGTGAAAAGATCGCGCCGCTTGGATGTAAGTTCGAGATTGAGAACCAGATTCGATCTCGATGATATCGCTTCGGTTTGGTTCTCCCGCCAGCAGTCGACGCGTCTTCAGCGACGAAAGACGTTTGTGACGGCTGAGACTGACATCTTCAACTGCAAGGCAGAATATATGAGCGAGGTCGTCGATATGGACCTAGCTGTGTGCCGTCGCGCCCGGGCCTAGGTGCACCCGCGACCGTGGTGCCACGACAGCCGTATGAGGGCGGGAACATCGAAACCCACCTCTTCGGTAGACGGGGATCACCGCACCGTCGGAGAGAGGAAGAATTGTGTCCTCGTCGTAGACGACCTAAGTACCGTAGCCCCTCGCGTGACCTATCAGGTGCTTGACTTGTTCATCCAGGCATTCGACGAGTGGTGCACCGATGAGAGCAAACCCCACCTCTTTCGTGAACCTGCGGCTTGCGATACGGGATAGCGTGCCGCCGTGACGATTCGACGTTCACAGGACCTCCGTCCCGTACATCTCGCCTAGCGGGTCGGCGATCAATTCGAGGCGCGTGCCGTCTGGATCCTGAAAATACATCGAGACGCCACCGTGCTCGAGGAGCTCTACGCCAGCCGCAGTCAGATTATCGCGCAACCGCTGCCAGCGCGACGGCTCCACGCTGATCGCAACATGGTGCAACCCACCGAGCGCCTCTTGGTACGGACCCAGATCTAGACCGGGAAAGTCGAAAAACGCCAACAAATTCCTGTTACCGATGTCGAAGAAGAAGTGCGAGGAGCCCCGATAGTCGCGGTTCTCGGTAATCTCGGTCAGCGGAAATTCGAGCAGCTCCTGGTAGAAGCGAACGGTCTGCTCTACATCGCTGCACACGAGGGCGAGGTGGTGCAACCCCCGTGCGGATGATTCCGGGCGCCGGTCGGCGGATTGGAGGTACTGCTTGCGGATGTGCTCGCGCTTCGCTTCGAATCGCTCGGATCTTTCTTGCTCGTACCTTGTCGCCATGGCATTGAGACTATCGAACGATGTGGCGGGACCTTGCCCACGAACAGCGGATCCGTGGACAGCTTCCACGAATCGGGTTTGTGCGGACCAAGTCCGAAGGGCCACCACACCCCGGCGACCATGGACTACGACAGTTCCAGACGCTCGGTCATCGAACGGGTCGACCAATGTGTAGCGTCTCGGGGGCGACAGGGACGGGCGACTCTAGACAATCGGCACTAGCCGTCGCACGATGTTGGCAGAGGTGCCGGCCACCTCGTAGACGAACGTGGCGAAGTCGATTGCTGAATCTCGCCCTGCGAGATCAGAAAGTGCTCGAATCACGAGCCAAGGAACGCTGAACGATTCACAGACCTGGGCGACGGCGCCACCCTCCATTTCGATGGCCTGCGAGCCGTATAGCCGATGGAGCCGTTGCCGGGTGGCCTCGCAGTGCAGATATTGATCACCGGTCAACAGGGTGCCGTAGGTGAGCCGTGGGGGGCGGTCACCGCCGCCCGCTGAGCGTGGCAGCGACGGAAGGGTCACATCATTGAGCGCTCCGCGAATGCGACCCAGCATCTGCTGGTCGGCGCGATACCCGAGAGCGTCGGTCGGATTGATGAACGAGACGTGTCCGGCCTGATAGACCTGCAATATCTCGTTCTCCACCGTGCCCGCGTCATGTTGCAGCACGTGTTCTGCGATGACGACATCACCAATGTGCAGCGCCGGATCGAGACCGCCGGCCACTCCGGACAGTACGACCGCGCGGCTGGCGAACTGGTGGATGAGCAACGTCGTGACGACGGCGGCATTCACCTTGCCCATGCCGGCTTCCACCAGGACGACGGACTGACCGTCGAGCGTTCCCTGGAAGAAGGGCAAGTGCCCGACACTCGTGCGTCGGACGTCATCGAGATCGGCCCGCAGGCCAGCCAGTTCCTCCGGAATGGCGCATATGACCCCCACTGGCACAGCGGCGTTCGGCTCCCACGACTGGTGATTGAGGGCTGCGGTCGATTGATCACGAGGCATCAACCCAAACTAGTGGACCGCGCCCTTGTCTCACACCACCGGATGCAGTCGGCTGCGCACCACCTCCGGTCCAAGCCGACGTCCGACGACGGGAATCAACAACACCACCACAGTCCTCTTCGGTGCACTCAGGACGAAACCGCGCCGATTATTGATCAGCACGGTGCTCGAGTCCGACCACCACAAAAGTCACGTCGCCGGCCGCAACATCGGCATCCACCATCAGGACGACGAAAGCCACCGATCTCACGGCTAGCGAACCGTCGGTTCCCAGCTACCGTCCACGGCCACGGCCTCGTCCTCGCCGGGCCACGGCGGCATCGTCACGCCCAGGGCCGAAAGTGGCGTTGACCCGCGCGCTCGGAACTGAAATCGGGTGCCGACCTGAATGGTGATGCAATCGCCGGACGTAACGTCGACGATCTCACCCTGACCGCTTGACGATGCCCGCCACATCTGCCCGCGACCACCGAGAAAGAACCAGATCTACTCCACTGTGCGGTGCACCACGGCAATCGAAGTCTGACCGCCCTTGAGTTCGAAGTGCGCACAACTTCCACGTTTCGTCGCCAACAGGACGCGCACGTCGGAGCCATCGGGCGCGGTGATCGTCGGTGCAGCCAGCAGCCGAATCGTCTTCCAGTTCGTAGAATTCACCATGGCAGCATATTCGGTACCACGCGCGCTCAGTGTCCACCCGTCTCTGAAGTCGGATTTGTTGATCCAGATCAGTTGGTGCTGCAGGCCATCGGGGTGCGGCTGCACGTGCAGGCGGCAGCGTACTCAGCCGGGGTTCGGTAGCCCAGCGCTGAATGGCGGCGCAGATGGTTGTGCTCGTCCTCGAAGGTGCCGTCGGGACTTCCTTCCGACCCTCGAGCAACGTGGTGCCGTATCCACGTTGTGCCAGCCAGACTTCGCCAGCTTCGACTATGCGGTCCCGTTGGACATGGCTTTCCGCATTGTCAATCTTTTTAGTAAGTAGGTTTACTTACATACGAATAGCATGTCGTTCCGGCTTCGCAGTGCGTTAACTGCCATGATCGGTCCAGTCTCGTGCCGGCCACGACGGCACAAACAAGTAGCCGTCAAAAATATGTGCACATACATATCGAAGTTCACCGTCGAGATCCTTGAACAGGCGGTAAGAACTACGCAAGCAAGGTATTCACGAGGATCCCTACCTTTTCCTCCACTGAGTGCCACGAGGACTGGGATAAACTCCGGCCCTCTCGGCCGCAGGCGTGGTCGCAATTTGGCCTGCAGGTTCCATCGAAACAACCTTCCTGAAGCGTCGCATACATCACTGGCGTAGCGCGACGCCTACCTCCATCGAACGCAATGAGGGTGCGTCAACACGTCACCGACTCCGTCCTCGGAACGACGCCAGCAACGCATTGTCGTGTCGTGCCTGACCTCTGGTCACCGGAGGTTTGGCGGCCGTTAGCCGTTGTCGGGCGTCGCCGAGAGCACTTTCGACTCCTACTCGATCAGACGGGATCTGAGTAAGTCCGACGGCAGCAACCAGACGAACATCAATGTTCCGCCGACTGCGGCGATCCAGAGCGCCGACCGCAGACCAAGAGCAGTGCCGAGAATTCCACCGAACAATGATCCGAAGAGGCGGCCACCGAAGCTGACAGTCTGAAAGGCGCCTCTAGTGCGCGCGCGCACCACATCTGGCACGAGAACCGCGAAGATCGATCCGATCGTGATGTTTTGAGCCACTCGGCCGACACCGGAACAGAACATGCCAAGAAAGAGCACCGTGAGCGACAGCGCGGTAATGGACCTGGTCATCGGGACGACTGCTAACGGCGCACTGATCATCACCGAGCCGATTAGCAATGCCCATCCTTCGTTCACTCGACGGATGAGCCAACCGGTCGCGAGCGACCCGACCACTGCGCCGGTCGCGGTGGCGGCAAGGATCGAACCAATCAGCCCCGGACTGACATGTAAATCTCGAACCATGAATAACACGAACATGGCGTAAAAGATGGCAGTGAAAAGATTGGCTCCCGCGGCGACGGCAAGAGTTGATCTTACCTTCGCATCTTCGCTCAAGAAATGAAATCCGGCCATCAGACCTCCTCGGGATTTGTCGCGCTTGATCGGCGACTCGATGGGCCGGATTCGACTCAGCAGAAAAGCGGAGATAAGAAATGAAACCGCGTCGACAACTATTGCGTATGGCGCAGAAACTGCCTGCACCAATAGTCCGCCTAGACTTGGACCCACGAGGGTGGCGGTTGCCGCGCTGCCGAAGATCATCGTTTGCCCTTCGACATATTGTGCCGGCGCAACCAGAGAAACGAACAGCGTGGCGTCACAGACGTTGAAGAACACGCTGCAAAGGCCGGCGAAGAAGACGACGATATAAAGCTGCCACAGCGACAACAATTGAAAGGCATAGCACACAGGGATGCTGGCCATTGCGCCGAACGCCACGAGGTTTGCACTGATCATCATCATCCTGCGGCGACCAAGGCTGTCCGCCCACTGTCCCGCGGGAACGGCAAAAAGTAAGCTCGGCAGCCAGATCAGCGCCGAGAGGACACTGATCTGTGCGGCACTGACGTGCAGTACGACCGCGGCAGTCAAGGGTATTGCGAGTTCTGACAGGCTATCCCCGCCCTGCGACGTGACCGTTGCGCCCCAGTACCGCCGAAAGACTTTGTCCCGAAGAAGCAGAGGAACCATTGGGGATGATGACTTTTCCACGACGGGATGGCCTTTCCCCGATAGCACACGGTCGACTAGATCCAATGAAGAAATACCCGGCGAAGTCGCCGGGTATTTCCTCTTCATGCTTTAATTCACCAATCCGCGTTGCCCTTCACTTGTCCACCTCCCATCCATTGTCTGCGCTCCGAAGCGCTTCTCAATGGTAGCGCCATCGCAGCGAGAGGCGAGCTTTTTACGCCGTCCAATTATGGCGAGATCTTGAACACTCTTTACCCCTGAGAAGACCGTTCTTTTGCCAGCATTGGCAATGCGGGCGCAATTTGACTGCAAGACGCTCGGGATTGCGCGCAAATGCCTTTAGCTGATTCGTGTCGAGCACGCGTACCTCCGCCGTCTTTCAGCGCTCGCTGTGCTACAAGTCACACTCGAGACCGCGGAGTGCGAGCCGTTCCGACCGATCAACGTCCGGGGCATCGCGAATCTGTTTGTACGCCAGTAGGTCCGGATTACATCTCCAGATGGTCGACGCTGTTCGGAGATTCGGTCGAGCAGTCCGACCGTCCGAAGAGCATGAGCGGCAACGGAATGGCTGCGCGGACCGCGATCCCATCGGCCACTGTCGAGAGCCCATCCATGGACCAGATGAACTAGCGGAGTTCGCTCATGACGAGCAATGGAGTCTTTGGACCGCAGTTGTATGCGTGCACGCATACCCCCAACCTGCCAGAATGGCGGCTACCCCGGCATGGACAGCAACATGTGGCATTGCAGATTCCCGGGGTAGCGGCGTCGGATGTGTTCCTCGCCGCCGTCGGCCCGCAAGTGTTGCAGTTCGCCTGCGGCGGTACCCCGCCTGCGGCGGTCGGTGCATCAAGACTGAAGCAAATCGTTTGTCGGTAAGGGCGTCATGTTGCCCATCGCGACAGCGAGATTGTCCTCCTTCTCCCCCACTGGAGCCACGTAGTGCAGGGCGTCCCTTGCGGATGGGACGGCGCGCTGTCGGCCGACGATCCGTCCGGCCAGATAGCTTGACGACAAGCAGCCGCCTTCAACCGATTGGCCAACCGGGGGCAGTCCCGTGGCGTGTGTGGCGGCAAATGAGAAGTTGATCGATGGGCAGCGGCCGCGGTCTGGGCAGCCGGACCGTTTGCCCATGTCCACATCCGCCCGCGAAACGGGCAGATGATGAAACGGACAGATGGGTGCCTGCCGCGGCAAACGGCCCAGCGTGCACCCATATCAGCACACGATCCTCCCCCGCCATCTATGTGCGGCGTGAGTCCTGCATCAGCGGGTCGGTCTCCCGTTCTTGCCCGTCGTGTCGTCGGGCTGCCGCGGGTGTATCCGAGGGTGCGCCGGCGCGGATGAGGTCGGCGGCTCGTTCGGCGACCATGATGGTCGGTGCGTTGGTGTTGCCACGGGGTACCAGCGGCATGATCGATGCGTCCACCACTCGGAGACCGTCGACCCCGTACACGCGCAGTTGTGGATCGACCACCGCACCGTCGCCGATGCCCATGGTGCAGGTGCCGACCGGGTGGTACTCGGTTTGGGTGGTGAGTCGGATGTGTTCGTTCATGGCGCGGTCGTCGAAGTCGGTTTGCGAGGGAAGGTGAGGTCGATCCAGGAAGTGGTTGAGCGGCGACGTTTCGGCGATCGATTGCAGCACCTGGAGCCCGACTTTGAGCAGTTCGCGGTCGGCTGGCTCGCTCAGGTACTCCGGGTCGACGTGGGGGTGGGCGAGCGGGTCCGCCGAGCGCAGCCACAGGCGCCCGCGGCTGGCGGGGCGCATCAGCGCGGCGAGCATGGTGAAGGTCGGCGTCGCCGGTCGGGTGAAGCCATGGTTGAACATGGCCGTCGGCCCGGCGGTGAACTGTAGGTCTGGCACGTCGAGCCCCTCGCTGGACCAGAAACCACCGACCTCGCCGAGGTTCGAAGCGAACGGACCGCCGCCGGTCTGCATCCAGGTCGCCATGTTCTCCGGGGTCGCCAGGTCCATCAGATCGGTGGTGTTCCTGGTGCTCCACACGACCGGGGCCATCGGGTGGTCCTGCAGATTCCGTCCGACGCCGGGCAGATCGGCAACCACGTCGATCCCGTTGGTCTGCAATTCGGTCGTAGATCCGACGCCGGATAGCATGAGCAGTTGCGGCGAGTTGATGGCTCCGCCGCACAGCAGGACCTCGGATTCGGCCATGGCGGTCTGCTCACTGCCTCCGCGCAAATAAGCAACTCCGATGGCGCGGGTGCCGCGGAAGAGTACGCGGGTGGCGTGCGAATGGGTCTGGACCGAGAGATTCGGCCGGTCGAGAGCTGGCCGCAGGTAGGCATCGGCGGTCGACCAGCGTCGGCCGTTGTGGCAGGTCACTTGGAAGGAGCCGGAGCCGATCTGGGTCTCGCCATTGAAGTCGGCGGTGGGGGGCAAGCCGCATTGTTCGGCGGCGTCCAACCACGCGTGTGACAGTTCATGGGTGTAGAGACGGTCTTCCACGTGCAGCGGACCGTGTGTGCCGTGCAGTGGTTCGCCGAACCGGCTGTTGTTCTCCGCCTTGATGAAGTACGGCAGCACGCTGTCGCGATCCCATCCCGCGCACCCCGCCTTCCGCCAGTCGTCGTAGTCGGCCAGACTGCCACGTGAATAGATCATCAGGTTGATCGACGAGGAGCCGCCCAGTGTCTTGCCGCGCGGGAAGTAGGTTGGTGAGTCGACGTGCTGCTGCGGTTCCGTGTCGTAGGCCCAGTCGATTTCCGACTTGAACAGCGTGGCGAAGCCGGCTGGCATCCGGATGGCATCGACGGTGTCGGGGCCGCCTGCCTCCAGCAACAAGACCTGTACCGCCGGGTCCTCGCTAAGCCGGTTGGCCAGCACGCATCCAGCACTTCCTGCGCCGACGATCACGTAATCGTATGTCTCTCGGTACTTCACGACGTTCTGTCCTCATCGGTTGTAGTGTGGCTACCGGTCTGTTTGACCAGGCCGTTTCTGATGGGTTTGTCGCCAGGTGATGCCTGACGCGTCCGGCGTTGTGCTCCCGAGGTTCCATCTTTTCGATGGACCGATGTCTGCGGTGTGCTGGAGTCACGGACGGCGAGCTGTCAGTCACTCCAAAGGTTCATCCAAAAAGGAGCTTTGATCGATCTGTACGTCGGCGATGCCATCGACTCGCCCGATCCCAGATGATCCACCGTCGACCGCGTCGATCATCGGGCTTTACACCATTGCCTGGATACCCGTCATCGTCGACCAATTCCCGCTTGTTCGAGTACTCAAATCGATGGTCACCGGGGTCACCGGGTGTTTCCATTCCGTCTCCTGCGCCGAACATGTCGCTATCCACGAGTAGAGCACGTTATGTATGTTCGCATAGATTACACCACGTACGGTGGGTCAAGTCGGATGACTGACGAGTGGCGACGTGCGAGCATGCCAAACGCTATTTCGCTGCGATGCGCCGAAGTCGAAGCTGGTACAACTGATCAGGCTCGAAGGTGCTGGGCGATCGCGGTGTCAGTCGCTCGTGCGTGACCACGCGGTGGTGGCGCACGCCGACTCGATCGAGCTGGTGGTAGGCATCGCGCTCCACCCGCCGCGGCGACCCCGAGAGGTGACCGATCAGGGCCGCCATATCGGCGCTGTGCTGCCCCCCGCCGCCACGGCAAGGCCAACGGCGTCCGAAGCCGAAATTCGACTTGCTCATATCCGCCACCCACACCGGGCAGCCTCAACGTCACCGCTCGATGTAAGTCCTAACCGGAGCCAGGCCGGGCAACCAAATGACTCAGCCACCAAGGTCGCCTTCTGTGCCCATCGCCGAGCGCCAGAGGAGGGCGAAGGCCGCTTCGAAAGCGATCGGCGCACGTAAGACGACGAGCGCGACCGTCTGGCCTCCGGTGCCCTCGACCGACATGAACACGTCGACGATCTCGAGTGGCCCGGTGCCGGGGACGTCGAGAGTCTTCGCCTGGTGTAGCCATGTGAAGACCTGGTGTTGGGCCCACCGGCTGCGGATCAGTTCACTCTTCTCGCTGAGCTCGGCTGGGATCTGCTGCAACCGTAGATCACTTTCTCGGGCCGCATAGGCGCAGCATGTCCGTCATCTCGTTGGACGCCGACTCCCATCCTCGCCGTAGATCAATTAGTCTCGCGAAGAGGGCACGACCGAACGAACTGGATTGCGTTCAAATACCGGCATCGCGGGGAAGTCATCGAAGGGAAAACACGCTACCGAGTTGGCGGTGACGACATCGAGGTGGGTCGATGCTGGCATGACTGACGAATACATGACCGTAAATACACTCGTCGATGCGCCGGCCGAGGTCGTTTTCGACCTGCTCGTAGATCCGTCCGCCCACGTGGCGATCGACGGGACGGGGTGGGTTCAGCAACCCATCGACGCTGAACGCCTGATGGGCACCGGCCAAGTCTTCCGGATGCGGATGTATCACGACGGACATCCCAACAAACACTACGAAATGGCCAACCGGATTGAGGTGTTCGACCGTCCCCGCGCCATCGCGTGGCAGCCAGGAGCGCAGCCTCGACACATTCCCGGCCACCAAGGTTCCGCCGACGGCCCCGTCGAGTGGGGCGGATGGATCTGGCGTTACGACCTCCACGCGGTCGGCGTCGACAAGACCAACGTCACATTGACCTACGACTGGTCACGCGTCCCGTTGGCCAGGCGCGACATCACGTTCCCGCCTTTTAGCCGACAGCACCTGGCGGACTCACTCGAGCATCTGGCAGCACTGGCGGAACGCACTCGCCGAGAGCAGCACTAGCTAACTCGTCGTCGCATCGGACGACAGGGCAGGCAGCATGGCACGGATCTGCTTGAGCGGACCGGTGTGGCGCGTCGCGCGACTTACCACCATCGCCCCTTCACCCGCTGATATCACCGTGGCCCCAATGTCGGTGCCCCACGATGCGCTGAGCCCCTTCGCGCGCAGCGCCGACGAGATCGCCCCGATGTAGCGCTCGAAGGCGCGCGCGCTTTCCCGGCAAGTGCTCGACAGCTTCGATCATGCGCTCTCGGACGGTCATGACCTCGTCCATGTGGCGTTCTCCGCACTCTGTAGGTTTCCCTACATAGTTCTGACGTGCTGACCTCAATATCGCTGTGAGCGCGGCGGCACGGGCTGACTCGAGTGGAGCGATTCACGGAGGCCGCTGGTCTACAGTCGCGTACCTCAGCATTCCTAGCGCAGAGCGTCCGACGTGGCGTGCTTGCCACCATGTATTCAGTATGCGAGCATGCATATTGCATACGACGAACCACTCGCGTCTCGATGCGAGTGCCGATGAAAGGACTCTTCCATGAAGCGACTCGAGGGCAAGGTCGTATACATCACCGGCGTAGCGCGCGGGCAAGGACGCAGTCACGCGATTCGCCTCGCCGAGGAGGGCGCTGACATCATCGGGGTAGACGTCTGCTCCGACATCCCCACGGTTCCGTATCCGGGAGCAACGGATTCCGACTTGGCGGAGACGGTCAAGTTGATCGAAGACCTGGGTCGGCGCATCATCGCCCGCAAAGCCGATGTTCGCGAGATCGATTCACTGCAGGCGGTGGCTGACGAAGGCGTCAACGAATTCGGTCAGATCGATGTCATCATCGCCAATGCCGGAATCGTCAGCTATGCGCCGATAATGGAGTTGGACGAGGCAGCCTGGCAGTCGGTCATCGACATCAATCTCACGGGCGTGTGGAAGACGATGAAAGCTGTGGTGCCGTTTCTCATCGAGCGCAACAGGGGCGGATCCATCGTGGTCACCAGCTCCGTACTTGGATTCTTCGCCTTGCCCAACGTAGGCCACTACGTGTCGGCCAAACACGGCGTGACGGGTTTGATGCGTTCCCTGGCACTCGAGTTGGCCCCGCACGACATTCGAGTCAATTCCGTCCACCCCAGCACCGTTGAGACGCCAATGATCCTCAACGAGGCGTCATTGCGGCTCTTCACCGGTGGCCAAGGCGACACACGGGAGGAGGCAGCGGCCGTCATGACGCAGATGAATGCATTACCAGCGGTTCCATGGCTCCAACCGATCGACGTCAGCAACGCCGTGTTGTATCTGGCGTCCAACGAGAGTCGGTACGTCACCGGCACGACCACGGTCATCGACGCCGGCGCCAGCATGCCGGCCAAGATGCACTGACGTCCTCGGCCTCGCCGACGCCGAGACGGTGTGAGGAATTTCAGGTCAATCCGTGTCAGGACCCTCGCGAGCAGTCGGCTCGTCAGCAGCGGTCCAGCCCGATTGGTGCCAATCAGGCCGAGCATGCCCTTCACCCTGGGGCTCTTCGTTCTCCCACCGGCACCGATGAGGTGGCTTGCCGCGGCAGCGAGGGCCCACTGACTGACGTCGCCCGTAGTGCCGTGCAGGCTAACTTCGGCTGGAGTGCGTTCGATTGCGAGGTAATACAACTCAGCCAAGTCATCGATGTCGACATAGGTCTGCGAGGCAGAGCCATCGCCGAGGTGGACGCCCAAGCCGCGGAAGCGGAGAGGGTGAACAGCAGGGCCGCACTTGCGTCCTCGAGCGCGGTTCTGGATGACGGCATAGGACAGTGACATGGATCAGAGCGACGGCTCACAGATCGAGGACGTCATCACGGTCGGGCGGGTAGCCGATCAGGCCGTGCTCGGCATGGGAGAGCTGTGCTACGAAACTGCGCACGATCGGCGGCATGGGGGTCCGCGAATAGGCGGCAAGCCGCCGAATCAGCGGCCGGGTCGCCGGGCGCACGGCGGCATCGATGTCGGCCGGCACCACATTGGCGGGCAGCAGGGCCGGCCCCAGTCCCGCTGCGGCAAGTCGGGCTGCCGACTCCACCTGAGAGGTGCGAACTCCGGCGACGGGCGAGAACCCGAACGCGGCGCAGACCGTGGCCACCACCACGGAAAGCCCGTGCGCCGGCTCGTACAGCACCCAGCGTCGATCGCGAAGACTCCACGGGTTGACCACCGGATCGGACGCCAGCGGATCGTCGGCGGCGAATACGAAGACGAACTGCTCCGCGCCGACGTCGATGACCTCCGCCATTGACAGCCGCGGGCGGGGACCGAAGCCGAAGTCGCCCTCGCCGGCCACCACGGCTTCCTCGAGACGGTCGGCGTGTGTGTGTTCGCGGAGCCTCAAAGCGACCTGCGGGTGCGAGCGGCGCCACGACCTGGCCACCGAAGGAATGATCCCTGCAGCAAGCGATGTAACCGTGGCGATCTCGAGCTCACCCTGCGTGCCTTCGGTAACCGCCTGCACCGACCGCTTCGCCCGGGCGACGTCGGCGACGACACGTCTGGCTTCGACGAGGAACGCTCGACCCGCCGGCGTCAGGCGAAGCCCGTGGGGCAACCGTTCGAAGAGTCGGCCCCCGAGTTCCCGTTCCAGCGTGGTGATCTGGACGGACAGCGACGGCTGGGTCAGGTAGAGGTTGGTAGCGGCCTGAGTGATCGAGCCGGCCTCGACCACTGCCAGGAAGTATTCGATCTGCCTCAGCCGCATCGTCATCACCAACCCATGGGAGCAATTTCCAGCTTTACGGGCATTCCTACCATGGACGTCCACGTTGCCGATCACCACTACGGTGGCGGCACCGTCACTTGGTGCGGTTGCGGTGGTAGTGGCGTGCGGCTCTGACGCGGTTGCCGCACGCTTGTGAGCACCACTGACGGCGCGGATGGGACTTCACAAAGTAGAGCACGCATCCAGGGGCCTGACAGGCGCGGAGCTGCACGGCGTTCGGGCCGGACAGCAAGTGCACCGCGTCGGTGGCGACGGTGGCGAGTGCGAGGGTCACCGGTGAGACGGCCGTGTCCCCGGCAAGGGTGAGGTAACCGTGTTCGAGGGCCAGACGGTCCGGCGGCGCCTCGGCCGCCACGGCATTGACCGCTGCGATCGCTTCGTCGAGGTCGTCGAGCGGTGAGCGGGCAAGGGGCCTGGCGTCCTTGGTGACGAATCCGCCGAGGCGTCGCAACGCATCTCGAAGCAACCGGGCCCGTTGAAGTTCCAGACGGGTGCCGTTGGTGACGTGGTCGGAGACGCCGGTCGCGTGCAGCCACTCACCGACGTCGGCGGTGGTGGTCAAGTCGTCCTGGATACCGGATGCGTCCGCCCAGATGGTGTTCATCAGGCGTACCGGCACGGGCTCACCGGGAAGGATCCACGCCCGCCTCGCTGAACCGCTCGTCACGACACCACACGTTATCACGGATGAAGCAGCTTGCATCCGTTAGATTGCCGTGCTATTACTTCTAACGCCACATACAATCGCCACCCGTTAGAGGTGGCTATGACGACGGAGCACGACGTGACGAATTTCGCCCCCATCGATCCCGAGACCGCGGCCGGCCCCGCGGCCGATTTGCTTGCCCAGGTCAAGACCGCCCTGGGCCTGGTTCCGAACATGGCCAAGGCCATGGCCAACAGTCCTACGCTGCTCACGGCCTATCTGGCACTGGCCGGCGCAGTCGGCAATGGAACTCTGCCGATCGGTGTTCGTGAGCGTCTTGCCATCTCGGCTGCACAGCTCAACCGCTGTCAATACTGCCTGTCCGCGCACACCTACATCGGCGCCAACATCGCCGAGGTCGATCCCGCCGAACTCGACGCGGCCCGCAAGGCCCAATCGAACGATCCACACGTGGCGGCCCTGCTGCAGTTGTCCAACGACATCGCCGAGAACAACGGCGACGTCAGCCCGGAGTCGCTGGACCTCGCCCGCCAAGAAGGCGTGACCGACCAGGAGATCGGCGAGGTCGTCGCCAACCTTGCTCTCAACGTGCTCACCAACTACTTCAACGTACTCGCCGGTGTCGAGAACGACTGGCCCGTGGTCGATCTCTGATCCCGACGGCGAGACACAGCCGTCAGAGGCCGCCGCCGTGAGCCCTCGCGGCGGCGGGCGTCGACGTATCTACCGCACGAGTCGGGCACCCTCCATCACTCGTCACCACCGGAGACCTCGAGCGCACGGCGTCGAGCGCGTGACGCCCGGAGATTGGCGGCGATGCCGCACACCTTGACGTCGTGCCAGACACCGCCGTTGTTCCTGGAACGGTCATGGAACGTGGACTGGCAATCCGGCCAACCACCGCCGCCCTTCCCCTTAAGGGCTCCAAGCGCACCTGCCCCGTCGCGGACAGCCCGAACGACGTCGACACGTCCGCCACCGCGCCATCGACATCGACATCGACATCGCCTCAACAGCAGATCGCTACTGGGACCTCCGACACCCGACTCACTCGAGTTCTCACCCACGTGCGTGCGGAACTCGGCCCGGTGAGGTCGAATGAGGGCCAGATCTCGATTCTGGTGGTTTCAGGCTGCGTTGAACAACGCCGCGAGGAGACATCACCCCCAGCACGCTCCAACTGTCAATCCCTTGACACTACAACGATATCCGGCTCACGCTCGATCTCATTCCCAGGGGGCGTTTCCGGATGAATCTGTCGTTCATCGCAGTGCACTCCTCCACGGGATGAACGAAACCGTCTGCCCCCGCGAGCCGTACAATTCATGGGAGGAGGCCTAGTCAACACCTCAGCCGGGATGTACCGTCCTGTAGGTCATTCAACGAGGATGACTTGACCGCATGATGGCCGGTTGGGAAGTCGAACTCGGTGGCGACCTCAAGATGACGGTCGAGTTGTTTGGAAACGCATTGACATCCCCACCCCCGCAGGAAGGCTTCCACATGGTTTATGTAGCAGCGAGTGTCGAGATCGCGGTCGATCCCGACAGCGTCTGGGCTCTCATCGGCCCGTTCGGAGCGATCAGCAAGTGGCTCCCAGGTTTCGGCAGGGCTGAACTCGAGGACGGTGGCCGCGTGCGTCGCTTGTATGCCGACGACGGAAGCGTCTTCGTCGAACGCATGATCAATTTCGACGACGGAGGGCGGAGCTGCAGTTACGCCATCGTGGAGGCGCCTCTCGGGGTCGCCGATCATCACGCCACGCTGCGGGTTCAAAGTCTCGGCAAGGGGAGTTCGGCACGGGTGGACTGGACCGCCGCGTTCACTCCCACGGCCAGTGACCAGGACACCGCCGCGGTGATGCAGCGCTTCTTCGACGGTGGGCTCGCCGCACTGGCGCGCCAATTCTGACGATAGTGCACAACGCCGAGCCGACGGGCCGACGCGGCGTTAGAGCATAACGCGAATGCATCGCACTGGATGCCCAATTCCGCGCGGTGGGGCAGCTCCCTTTCGACGCCACGGTCGGTGGGCGGCTCCGTAAGGTCGCCGCCGAAGTGCCCCAGCGACTCGCGCCCGTCGATGGTTTGGCGACGCCCGGGCGACGGCGTTCGCGGGCACCAGGCTACTGCGAAGGAGCAAGACGAAGACTGCGAGACGCTGGCTGGACAGCTACCCGGAAGAGGCGACGCCTGTTCACCGTGGTGGGCACTGGCCGAACCGGATCTTCCACTATCGAAATGAGGTTCCAGGGTAGTTCGCATTTGCGACGGCCTCAATTTTGGCTCGATACCTCGGGGTGCCGCCGAAATAGACGAGGTGGCGCATGGTGCCCTTTTCATGGCCTGCAACGTTGGAGTTGTAGCCGGTGAACCAGCTCTGCGTCTTGCGCATCAGCAAGAATTCATAGAGTCCGCCGACGTAGGCATTCCAGTCCTGTTCTGCCTCCCGCGTGGATTCCTCACGTATGTAGCCGTGCTTGCACATGTGGTGCACGCGGTTCGTTGTCCAGTCGACGCCGATTTCGATGCCGCGCGGAAAGTTCGTCGAGGGTCCCCCGCTCTGCGGTCCGGTCGGCATGATCATGTTCGGAAAGCCGGATACCTGGAGTCCGAGATACGTCGCCGGGTCTTGAGACCATTTGTCTCGCAACGTTCGCCCATCGACACCGCGAATGTCGATGCGATCGTAGCTACCCGTGATCGCATCGAAGCCAGTCGCGTAAACAATGATGTCGAATGCGTAGTCGAACTCGGTTGTCCTGATCCCGCCGGGTGTGATCCGCTCGATCGGCGTCTTCTGCAGGTTGACGAGGTGGACGTTGTCCTGGTTGTAGGCCTCGTAAATCTCGTCTCCAAGGGAACGCGTTGCATGCCGAAGCCGTGGTCGGTTGGGATCAACTGGTCGGCTACCTCAGGATCGCGGACGCGTGAGCGAATCTTGGCGGCGACGAACTGTGAGATCTCAGCATTGGCCCTCTCGTCCATCAAGATCTCACGAAAGTTGCCCAGCCAGATACCAAATCCCGGCCCATCGTATAGCCTCTCCCATTCCGCGATGCGTTCTTCGCGAGGAACCTCGAAGAATGGGCGTTTGTTTGGCTCATGGACGAAGCCACCCGGCGTGCGCGCGCATATCGCAAAGATCTCATCGTAGCGAACCTGACGTCAACCATTTCCGCAGCGGTGATCTCGGAATTGTTCAGCGGCGCACACCAGTTGGGGCGGCGCTGAAATACGGTGAGATCTCCGACCTTGTCGGCGATGGCAGCGATGGGCTGCACTCCTGTGGCACCGGTGCCGATCACCGCGACGCGCTTGCCGGCGAAATCAACTGTGTCGCGCGGCCAATCGTATGTGTGGAAGGCGTCACCACGAAACGTGTCCAGGCCTTCATATTTGGGCAGTGTCTGCGCTGACAACACTCCGATCGCTGGTATGAAGATGCGATATGTGATGTCGCGTCCGTCGGCGACACGGAGCCTCCACAGGGAGGCCGCCTCGTCGTAGTGCGCAGACTCGACTCTGCAATCGAACTGCATGTGCTCGCGCAGGTTGAACTTATCGGTGACATAGTTCAGGTAGCGCAAATTCTCGGGCTGTGCAGAGAAGCGCTCCTGCCAACCCCACTCTTGCAGTAGCTCTTCGGAGAACGAGTAACCGTAAGTATAGCTTTCGGAGTCGAACCGGGCGCCCGGATAGCGGTTCCAGAACCAGGTGCCCCCGAGACTGTCGCCGGCCTCGAGGACAGTCACGTTCAACCGCAGCTCGACCAGCCTGTACAGCTGATAGATGCCGCACACGCCGGCTCCGACGATTACCGCTCCATATTGCGGTTCCTCTGTGACTTCGTCCATGGCCTACGCAACTCCTAGTCATCCACTTACCAGCCTATGAACGCCACGGTCGCCGAACTCCTTGTCCTGGCGTAGGCAGCTCGGCAGAAAGTCGAGCACATTGGAATTTCGGCCGTCACTTGGTGCGGTTGCGGTGGTAGTGGCGTGCGCCTCTGAGGTGACGGGCGCGAGGGTCACCGATGAGACGGCCGTATCACAACGCATCCCGAAGCAGCCGGGCCCGGCCACGTTCCAGACGGGGGCCGTCGGTAACGTGATGGGACAAGTCGTCCCGGATACCGGATGCGTTCGCCCAGATGAAGTTCATCGGGCGTACCGGCACGGGCTCACCGGGAACGATCCACGCCCGCCTCGCTGAACCGCTCGTCACCGCCCTGGGCCTGGTTCCGAGCATGAGCGTCTTGCCATCTCGGCTGCAACTCAACGGCTGTGAGTACGACCTGCTGCAGTTGTCCAACGACATCGCCGAGAACAACGGCGACGTCAGCCCGGAGTCGCTGGACCTCGCCCGCCATCAAGGCGTGACCGAACAGGAGATCGGCGGGCGTCGACGCCTCTACACCCGAGTCGGGCATCCCATCACTGGTCACCACCGGAGACCTCGAGCGCACGGCGTCGAGCCCGTGACGCCCGAAGATTGGCGGCATTGCCACAGACCTTCACGTTGTGCCAGACACCGCTGTTGTTCCTGGAACGGTCATAGAACGTGGACTGGCAGTCCGGGTTGCGACAGCGCTTGAGTCGCCGCCAGGTGTCGGTGAACTGGCTCAACAACGTCTCGCCCCACAGCGCAGAGGCCAACCACTGCCACCCCTCCCCCACGGGCTCCAAGCGCACCTGCCCCGTCTCGGACAGCCTGAACGACGTCGACACGTCCGCCACCGCGCCGCCGCCATCGACGTCGTCGGACAACAGACCACCGATGCGCCCACGCACCTCGCGAAGGTGCGACAGGTCATCGACGTCGAGTGCGGGCGGCCGTCGATCCTCGCCCCGGCCCGCCGACCATGCTCGCACTGCATCATCCGCCCACCGGCGGGCGCTCACCGGATCCAACAGCAGATCGTCGCAATCCCCGATCGCATTGGTGTTCAGGAAGTCCTGAACGAGCGCCGCGCCGCCGGGCGCCATCACCAGACCGAAGCGGTCCGAGGCCGACCAAGTCTGAGACATATCCAAATAGTACTTGCGTATGTCCACTGAGGCCAGTACGTTGACATAGTCAAACAACGTTTACCTACGTCGCAAGGAGAAGTCATGGTGTCACCCGAAGGATCCGTCGCCGTCGTCACCGGGGGCCACCGTGGCCTCGGCAAGGCCCTCGTCCAAGAGCTGTTGCAGCGCGGCGCCACCAAGGTATACGCCACCGCAAGAGAACCGAAGGATCAGCAAGACCCACGCGTGGTCAATGTCGTGCTCGACGTCACCGACGCCGAGTCGGTTGCCGCCCTCGCCGCCGCAGCCCCGGACGCCACCATCGTCATCAACAACGCCGGCACGAATGGCGCGCACCGACTGCTCACCAGTCACACCGACGACATTCGCGCCGTGTTCGAGACCAACTACTTCGGCGCCGTGCGAATCGCCCAGGCCTTCGCCCCGATCCTGGCTCACAACGGCGGCGGAGCCCTGGTGGACATCCACTCCGTGCTGTCCTGGGTCAGCGGCACCGGAGCCTACGGCGACTCCAAGGCGGCCATCTGGTCGGCCACCAACTCCCTTCGCATGGAACTCGAGCAGCAGCACACGCTCGTCACCGGAGTTCACGTCGCCTACATGGACACCGACATGTTCGCCGACGTCACCGCACCAAAGAACGACCCACGCCAGGTGGCCCGCGACATCCTCGACGGAATCGAACGCGGCGACACCGAAATCCTCGCCGACGACATCACCCGTCACTTCAAGTCGGCACTCGCCGGCCCGGTCGAAGCGCTACAGCTGCGCTGACCGCGAGCCCATCGGCCACCGTCGGGACCCAACCATGAACCAGATGAGATAGCGGCGTTCGCTCATCATCAGCAATGGAATCTGCCGCACGGAGACGACGACGAGTCGCCATACCGTGCAGCAGAACCCATTCCCAGGCCGTGTAGTGGTATGCGTGCACGCATACCACTACACGGCCAGAATGGCGGCTACGCCGGCGCAGACTGCGACGTGCTCATCACCGACGTCGGGGAAGAACGCAGTGCGGCATTGACGAAAACGGAGTAGTGCCGATGCCGGATCCCGAGGCCGCAGAAATTGAAATATGTTGCGTGAGACACACTCTCCGCAAATCGTGAACGTTCTCCTCGCCGCCGGCGTTTACGGTTTCATGGCTGATGAATTTCCCTCTAGTATCGCGAAACGACTGGCGACTGCTCGCATCTCAGCGCCAACCATTGCCGGCACAGGCTTTGCGGATGGCATCATCGCCGACCTTGGGTGCACCGTCGAGATGGGCGAGCGAGCTTTGGTGGCGGCACTTGACGCTGCCGGGATCTGGCCAGCGCAAGTCGACATGATGGTCGTAGTGTCGAACACTGTGCCAGCTATGACGGGCGCGGACGTGCGCATCGCAGCGCTTACAGGCTTCCGGCGCGACACCAAGCGTCTGCCGCTGTTCGGACTAGGATCGGTCGGAGACGCAGCGGGGGTTTCCCGCGTTCATGACTACCTTCGCGGCTACCCAGGCCAGGTCGCGGCAATACTGTCAGTAGACCTGTGTTCGCCCTCGATGCAGCGTGACGGAAGTTCCATTCCGAGTAAGAACGAGGTGCGGCCCTACGGCAACGGCATAGCTTCGATGATCGTCACCGGGGCGGATTGGATTCCTAACACCGCACCGGCACGGCGAGGACCAAGAATACTGGCAACTCGCAGCCGGTTCGTTGCGGACACCCTTGACGTCATGTCTCATCAGCGCGTCGCGAGCGGGTTTTGGACGGTCGTGTCACGGGACATCCCCGAAATCGTCGATCGATATCTTGGCGTGGAAGTCGATCTGTTCCTCGGCGACTACGGGTTGTCCAGTGCGGCAATCACGACGTGGGTCTGCCATCCTCGAGACTTGGAGACCATTGAGTCAGTGGAGAAATCCATTGGCCTGACGCCGGAGTCCCTCACTCACAACCGAAACTCGATGGGAGAAAGCGGCTCTGTGTCGTCGACTTCGATACTTGGCGTACTTGAACGCGCCATTGCCGAACCTCCGGCCCGCGACTCGCTTGGTGTGGTGCTCGCGATCGGGCCGGGCATCAACTCCGAGCTGCTTCTGCTGGGATGGTAGAGCATCAGCGCCGGGGGTCCTCCTGTTCAGTCGGGCGTCCTGTTCTCCGCGGGACTTACGGGCGTTGGATCCCGCCAGCCGGGCCGATCAGTATCAGATCTACGAGCGGGTGCGCGCCGTTCCTCCCTTGCAACTGCCCGATACCGGCATGTCAGTGTTCTCCAGATATCAGGATTGCGCCGAGGTGCTTCGGCATCCGTCGGCTTCAAGCGATCAGCGCCTCTCGAGCGCCGCACGGCAACGGCTCGGTGGTCGGGAATCCTCGGGCGCATCGCGCAGACCGGCGTTCCTGTTCCTCGACCCGCCGGACCACACCCGGCTGCGCAAGCTGGTCAGCAAGGCATTTGCCCCGCGGGTGGTGATGACACTCGAACCGTTCATCACGGAGCTAGTCGATGCCCTATTGGACCGGATCGCCGAAGCTGGCGAGTGCGACGTGATCTCAGACCTGGCCTACCCGGTCCCGATCGCGGTGATCTGCCAATTACTCGGCGTGCCAATCGAGGACGAGCCGCAGTTCAGTCACGCGTCGGCGATGACAGCACAAGCCCTGGATCCGTTCATCGCCGCCACCGGCTCGGAGTCGGGCGGCTTGGTGGACCTTCAACAAGCCGGTCTTTGGCTGCACGAATATCGACGGGATCTCGTGGCGGATCGCCGCTCGAATCCTGGCGACGACTTGATATCCGGGTTGATCGTTGCGGAGGAGTCCGGCGATCAACTGACCGAAGAAGAGATCATCGCCACCTGCAATCTGCTGCTGGTGGCGGGACACGAGACCACGGTGAGCCTGATCGGCAACGCGATCCTCGCGATGCTGCGCCACCCACATCAGTGGGTGGCCCTCGGTGCTGACTCCCGGCGAGCGCCTGCGGTGATCGAGGAGACGCTCCGTTACGACTCACCCCTACAGTTCATTCCTCGGGTCGCGGCCGAGGACATGCTCATCGGTGACACCGAGGTGATCGAAGGTGCCGACATCATGCTGCTACTGGCAGCGGCGAATCGAGATCCGAGCGCGTTCAGCCGTCCCGACCTATTCGACCCGAACCGGCAGCCTATTCGGCATCTGTCATTCGGCCACGGACCCCACTTCTGTCTCGGAGCGCCGCTGGCAAGACTCGAGGCCAGAGTCACGCTTTCCGCGTTCACCAAGCGCTTCCCGCACGCACAACTGGACAGTGAACCGCAGTACAAGCCGAATTTCACCATGCACGGATTGTCCGCCATGACCGTTCAGGTGTAGCCGCCCATTTCCTGCCAGGTGATTCGGATCCTGCCGATCGGGCGTGACTGTGGCGTACGTTTCGACCAGTGCGCCGACGCGGGTCTCGTTCAGGACTGCATCGGGTTGTTTCAAGCGACCTCCGTTTCGGTCGATGGGCCGGTTCGGTTGCGGGTGGTGTCGATGGTCCGTAGGCCGTGGCCGAAGGTGAAAGTTATTGCAGCAGTTGACGAATGAATGATCTCATAGCACAATCAATGCGGTAACTAGGTGATCGAAATGCTCAGCTTCGTCGCCTACGAACAATCACTAGACGCGGCCACCATGGCCGCATAACCCCTGTCTACCTTTCGGGGGGACCATACTTACTTGGCCTTGAACTGAAGGGCACGCGCGAATGGACTATGTTCTCGATCCCGAACTCGCTGCGTGGGCGGCGGCCATCCCGAACATGGATCTATCCGATCTTCGTTCTGCGCGTGAGGCTGAGCGGCTCATCGTTGGTCGCCTACCGACGTACGAGGCATGCGTCCCGTTGTTGGTCCAGGACATCACCATCTCGGGGCAGCAGGATGCGCCCAAGGTTGCGGCTCGGCTTTATGCTCCGGCGGAACGCTTGGCCCTCACGCCGGGGCTGCTATATCTGCATGGCGGCGCTTTCGTGATGGGCGGGTTGCACATGGCGGACTCCACTGCCCGACTGCTCGTCGAGCGGGCCGGCGTCACCGTGGTGGCGGTGGATTATCGGCTAGCGCCAGAGCACCCTTATCCTGCTGGTTTGGAAGACTGCTTCGCGGTCCTGCAGTGGGCTCTCGACAGAGGCCACGAGTACGGAATCGATCCTCACCGTCTGGGCGTGCTAGGTGAGAGCGCTGGTGGCGGCCTGGCAGCGGCGCTGACGCTACTTGCCCGGGACCGCGGCGCTCCGCACTTGGCGGCCCAGTTCCTCGACGCCCCTACTATCGACGATTGCTTGGGCACGCCGTCCATGACGACGCTCTCCGACACCCCTCTATGGCAGTCGGTCAACTCGCCCTACAGCTGGAGGTACTACCTTCAGGGTACTGCTGAACCCGGCGGTACTCATGTCCCAATCTATGCCGCCCCAGCCCGCGCCACGGTCGAAGACCTGTCCGGGCTGCCGCCGGCATATGTCACGGCCTACCAGGTCGATCCGACCCGCGACGAGGGGCTTGACTACGCGCGCCGACTCATCCAGGCAGGAGTGCCCACCGAAATTCACCACTACTCAGGGGCGTTCCACTGTGCGCACGCCATCCCGGGAACTGCCATCGGAGCCCGGATGATTGCCGACCGAGTCGGGGCCATCCGGCGAATGCTGCACGTGTCGACACCGTGATCAGCCATTGCGATTCCGCTTGGTCCGTGCCTGAACCGCGACGGCGTGTATGCCTGAGCAGCACTGATCTATGACGAGTCGTCCGGCGGTCAAGGGGCCTAGCCAGGGAGGAGCTGGAGAGGAGCCGCACCCAGTGGCTGACTTGCTCTCACCCGTCGGGTAATTCCGCCGGGACGTCTGTGACGTAATTCCGCGACCGCTGGCTCGGGTATAGCTGTACCGAGTGGGTCTGATGTTGTGTACTGCGCGGTAGGCGTCGGGTCATTTCCGATTCGGTAGTTAGGTCCGTCCAGGGTCTGATAATTGTCCATTGTCGCGGGGTCGAGCAGCGGTTCGGCGGCGACGGGGCTGGGACTTGACGCGTCCTCAAACACTTCCATGGGCCAGCAGAGCCGGCAACATCGCACGAAACCGCTTGAGCGGACTGGTGCGGCGAGTCGCTCGACCCACCACCACCGCCCCCTCGACAGCAGATATGACCGTGGCCGCGATGTCGGTGCTCGATGATGCGCTGATGCCCTTCGCGCGCAGCGCCGACGACATCGCCTTGACGAAACGCTCGAAAGCCTGCGCCAGAGCCTCCCGAAGCTCCGGGGAGTCAATGTCAACGGACACCGTCATCCCCAGTATTGGGCATCCTTCGTCATAATCCACCGCAACCAGCTGCTTGATGTATTGGTCGACGAAACCTTGCAGAAAGGCAAGGGGACTACTCTTCTTGCTGGCAAGTGTGGCGATCAATTGCTCCGTGTCTTCGGTAAACTTGCGCGCGACCTCTACGGCGAGTTGCTCCTTGCCGTTCGGGAAATGATAATAGATCGATCCCCGAGGGGTGTCGGCCTTCTCTCGGACCTCAAGTAGTGTAATTCCGTAACCACGCTGGGCCAGCAGGCTTTCGCCAGCTTCAATCATGCGCTCCCGGACGGACATGACATTCTCCATTGGCCCTCCCTGTACTCTGTAAGTCTGCTTACATATTCTAACACGGTCGTCTAAGATTGCTGTGAAGACGCCGTGAGAGCCCGCTTTGGGTAGCGCACCGCCCGAAGGCCGGTAATACAGCGCAGCGGACGACACGTCCGCCGCTGCCGAATGGTTCAACGAACCAGGTTTGCTGATCCACACCGGTCGGTGCACTGAATCGCCTGGTTCTGTCGAAGGGTCGGGCCGTTCGCCCCAGAACAGCGTTCCGGCCATTCCGTCAGGAAACCAACTGAGTTAAGCACCCAGATAAACCGTCGTCTTCGACGTTCTCGCGGTCCGCTACCGGCCGTCAGGTTGATCAATGTGGATTTCTGGCGGCCACTGGCCACAATCGCCCCGAGCGGCTCTATGAAGGAGATTCGCCGCCGGACCGACGTCGTCGGCTTCATCGACCGCAACGCCCTGATCCGCCTCGCCGGCGCAGTGCTCGCTGAACAACACGAATGGCTCAACTCCGGCGTTTGACCTCAACGTGCGGGCCGTACTGATTCGACCTGTTTTTCTTACATTCTCAGTGCCGTACATGATCAAGGTCATTGCGCTGCGGGTTGTCGGCATAGGATCCGGTCTTGATGTCATCGAGGATGTCGGTCCGGCTGGGCGTCCATCCGATGAGATGCTGCGTCGCGGCTGAGGACAGTCGTTTGTTGAGACACAGGCTTATGCCGGATCCGACGGTGGGTGGCGGTGTGGACATCGCTTGGATCCGCCTCAGGATCCCGGCGGGCAGCCCGCGTGTCACCAGCAGTCCAGCTCGGGTTGCACCGTTGAGCCCGAGCATGCCGTTCATCGTCAAGCTTCTTGTTTCCCCACCGGCACCGATGAGGTGGCTTGCCGACGCAGCGAGGTCTCGCTGACTCACCTCGCCCGTGGTGCCGTGCAGGGTCACACCGGCCGGAGCGCGTTCGATGGCAAGGCAATACAACTGGGCAAGATCATCGATGTGGACGTAGCTTTGCAAGGTCGAACCGGCCCCGAGGTGGACGCCGTAGCCGTGGTGGCGGGCGAGGGTGATGAGCGAAGGCAGGTCGTAGCTGCCTCCGTTGCCGTAGACCAGCCCCGGTCGGATCACGATGCCGCGAACGCCGCGGGCTGACGTCACGGTGCACTCGGTGTCCACACGAGCCGCCATGGCCTCGCCGAAGCCGATCGCCAGCATGGGAGGGACGTGCGCAGTTGCCGGGGCGAACACCGACCGAGGCAGGGGCAAATCGGTGCTCTCGTCATAAATCGTGTCGGTGACGGCACCGTTGGCGAACGCTCCGAATACGGCGGAGCCACTGGTGAACACGAGCGTCGCTCCACGGTCCCCCAGCGCGGTGACGAGGGTCGTGATTGCGTCGTGATCTCGAGCGAAGGTCTGCGAATCGCCACCCTTCGACCCGAGGCTCGCGGTGCTCACCACGGCGTCCGGTGAACAGTTGGTCACGGCATCGACCAGACTGCCGGCATCACCAAAATCACCCATGACCGGCGTGATGCCGTCCTCTCGGAGGATCGCAGCTGCGTGCGGCGAGCGCGCCAACCCGAGGACCTCGTGCTCACGGATGGCGAGAGCGCGTGCGACGGCCTTGCCGATGTACCCGGTGGCGCCCGTGACGAGGACTTTCATGATGGCCCTGATTCCTAAGTTATGAACGAGTGATGCGTTCCTTGCAGGCAAGCACGCAAGGCTACCGTGGACATCAGTCGAGTGGCAGCGGGGTGTTGTGGCCGTCAAGGAATTCGACGGTGATGAAGGCCAGTGCGGTGGACCCGACGTTCTCAAGGTCGTGTAGCAGATATTCGCCAGGGCCGAAGGTGAAGTGGTGGGCATCGCCGGCTGTGTAGCTGACCTCGCGGGTGGTTCCATCAGCAGTGTGTTGAAGGCTGTGGCCTGGCAGCAGAGCCGTCCAAAAGTAGTCCAGGACGTGGCGGTGCGCGCCGACCCGTTGGCCGGGTTGCAAAAGGATGTCCCACACCCGTACCCGATCAGACACACTGAGCAATCGGCTTCCCACTCGACCGTTGTACGCATTGAGTGTGAAGTCGGCGCGGATCGTGTCAGACCATCCAGCGAAGTCCCGCCCCGCCAGCGTTCCGGCGAGTGGCTGACGGGTCAGCGCATGGGACTGGTGGAGCGGCATGGGTTTCCTTCCGTCCGGTTGGCCGTCACCACCAGGTATCGGCGGCGCATTCTGTGGGTGCGGTCGCGTCGGCCGCCGGTGCCGGCGCCGCGGTGACGGCGCTGGTGTCGTCGTGGCAGCTTCGTGCGCGGCGAATTTCAACGATGCGCGGCCCGCAGGGCAGATGCAAGAAGGAATTCTTCGATGGGGCCATAGGAAAGTCGATATGATCGAAAGCCAGGGTCAGCTCGTCCGCGCGCGGCGGTCGCGGCCCACGTCGTCGCACTCGGACGGATATCCGATCAGGCCGTGCTCTGGATTGGAGAGTTGCGGCACGCAGCTACGCACCATCGACCGCCGTGGCCGGGAACCGAACCCGAAGTCGCCCTCGCCGGCCACCACGGCTTCCTCGAGACGGAATGACCCCGGCGGCAAGCGCTGCGACCGTGGCCATCGCGAGCTCAGCCAGCGTGCTTTCGGAAACCGCCTGCACCGACGGCTGGGTCAGGTAGAGGTTGGTAGCGGCCTGTCGAGCCGGCCTCGACCACGTCTACCACGGCTCACGGCTACCACGGCTACGAGGACCCGATTAACCTGAGCCGCAACGTCCACCACCCATCGGAGCGATCCATAGCCTTTTCGCTGTCGTCGGGATCGTCTCCGGACCGCAACGCCATGATCCACCTCGTCGGTGCCGTCCTGGCCGAACGACACGACGATCGGGTTGAGCTAGGGCGCTACCTCGTCCCCAGAACACCGCTGAACCGGGAATCACACGACGGGAGCGGCAGCGACGTCCGTTTCGGTCGATCCAGGATCGGAACCGGGCCGGAAGAAACGACGTTCGAAACTGACGAAAGCCCTTGACGTGTCTAAAAGCAGCGTCGTAGCAATGCCCGTGTGCGGTCGAGGATCTCTGTCGATTCGCCGAACGGATATGCCGCTAGTTCGTCGACTCCGCGTTGGCGCAGATCGGCGATTCGGTCCAGCACCGTCGCTTCGTCTCCGATGAGGGCGGCGTCTTCGGGGCCGGCGTAGCCCTCGCGGTCCAGCATCGCCCGGTAAGACGGCAGCTGACCGTACAGGATGAAGTCGTCGGCTGCCCGTGCCCGTGCGGAGTCGACGTCGTCTGTCACGCAGATCGGAAGGACGGCGACCACCCGTACGGCTTCTGCCGGTCGGCCCGCTGCCAGCGCGGCCTCACGCATGGTCGGCCCAATGTGTTCGGCCAGCGTCTTGGGACCGGTCATCCAGGTCACCGTGCCCGCCGAACGTCGTCCGGCCATTTTCAACATCTGTGGGCCGAGTGCGGCGAGGTACACCTCCGGCGTCGGCGCCCCAGCAATCTGGAGTGCCAGCCGCGTGGTGACCATCTCGCCGGACGCGTCGGCGGGCTTGCCGGCCAGCAGGGGGAGCAGCCCGTCGAGGTATTCGCGCATCAGGCGTACCGGCTTCTCGAACGGTATCCCCCACATCTCGTCGGTGATACCGGGATGGTTCACTCCCACGCCCAATTTGAGCCGCCCACCGGCGATCTGATTGACGACGAGGGCGCGCTGGGCCAACAAGCTCGGATGCTGAACCTGCAGGGGCAGCACCGCGGTGCCGACCTCGATCCCACTCACTTGTCCGATCACCGCGGCCATGATCGTCAGCAAGTCCGGCTCCCACATCATCTGAGTGGTCCACATCCGTTGAAAGCCTTGATCACGAGCCTCGGTGAGTTCCTCGAGATAGGACTCAACGGCCGAACGACCCGCCCGTGTCTTCAAGTAACCCATAAGTGTGATCTGCATGGTTCGTTGCTCGATTCTGATTCAGTGGGTGTGGGCGTGTCAGCTCGTGCCGTATGCAGTCGCTCCCTGACACCGTAACAGTATGCACACATACATACGAATTGGCTCGGATGCGAAGTGATGTACACCAACGTCCCCCGCAGGTGATTTCCTTGACGATTACTCACTGGCACTCAACGATCGCCGATCGCTCACGTGGCATGACCAATGGTGCGACGTTGCGTGGACCACTACGCCAGAGCACAACTGGGGTCGACCATTGCAGCCCCCCTGCGTCCGGTGACAGCGATGGCATGTGCCGTCACCGCGCATGCTGGCAGATTCGAAACTTCCGGGCCCCAAGGTGCGCGCGAATATCGAAGTATCAGGCGGATTCCACGTCCGTGCGTTGCTACGGCTCGGCGCTAGGTGTACCGGGACATGACGTTGGTGCCAGTCGGCTGATCGGCGGGAGACCGCCGAGGTCCGCGCCGACGGCGTCGCCGTAGCGCGCAAGGGCGACGCACCGCTGCGCCAGATCGCGGACGACTTCTCTCGAACAGAAGCCGACGTCATGCGCCGGCCTTCGGCAACCTCAGTCGGAACGTCGACCCAAAGCGACGTACTCGCCGCGGGTCAACCGGACTCGGGGCAGTCCCTATCCGAACCATGCACATTGACAGTATGCGTGCATACGGACAAGAGGAAATAGTCTTGTGGCCTTGAGCTTTCGTCGCCGTCCCTGGTATAGGTGGCACGCAGATCCGACACACGCTTCGATCAGCTCGCTCACAGGTTGATCGTGTTGGGTGGTCGGGTCCGGTATCGATTCTCTCGAAGGAGCCCCCATGCAAGGCATCTCACACGCCGCGGTGACGCTGCCGTGACCGCCACCCAGGACGTGCCAATGGCTGACGTGAGTGATATGTATGCGGCACACATCATGTTGCGACGTGAGTTCGATTCGCTTCCCGCCCTGGTCCGTGACGTCGACCGGTGATGTGAAGCGTGCGCGAGTGGTGGGAGCTCATGCGGAGTTGTTGTGCGGCATTCTGCAGATGCACCACGAAGGCGAGGACATGGTGCTCTGGCCCCGACTCGCGAGGCGTGGCGGCGCAGAGGCCGCGACGATCGTTCCCACATGGAAGCCCAGCATCAGGACATCACGGATGCACACCACCAGGCGGTGACACTGCTTGGGCCATGGCAGGCAACCGGCCGGGGCGGTGGTGAACTGGCCGCCGTCTTCGACCGCATCGCCGCAGTGCTCACAGAACACACGGCATTGGAGGAAGTGATGATTCTTCCGCTTGCCGAGAAGCACATCACGGCCGACGAGTGGAAGGAGATCGGTGAACACGGGTTGAAGCAATTTCCCAAGAAGTACCTGCCATTAACCTTCGGCATGCTGATGTACGAGGGCGATCCGGCGGCGATCAAGACCATGCTCGCCGGAGCGCCCCTGCCCGCCCGACTAATCATGCCGATCATCGGCCCACGCCTGTACGCCGCCCACGCCCGCCGTGTCCACCGGACGGCGACGCCGCGTCGGATCACCTCCTGAGTCCGAAGGCAACGCGTGGTCGGTTCATCGAACGGCTGGCGGAGGTGTACCTCGCCGCACTCGGCCCACGGATGTTGACAATGGCCGGACGACGTCGACTCCTCCGGGTGGGTGGTCTACGCCACAATTCCGAACCTTCCTCTGCGACCATACGTTTGGATGAACATGACCACACCGATCTCCGACTCGATGTTCGAATCCGCCTACCGCGGCGAAACTGAGAAGACCGGGCTCGCGCCCAGGCCGCCATGGAGCCTGGGCGAGCCACAGCCCGAGATCACGGCGCTGATCGAAGCCGGCAAGATCCACGGCGAGGTCCTCGACGCTGGATGCGGCGAGGCCGCGTTGTCGCTCGCTCTCGCCGAGCGGGGCTTTCGCACCGTGGGCCTGGACCTTTCCCCCACGGGCATCGAGCTGGCCCGCGCCGAGGCCGCCAAACGCGAGCTGACCGGTGCGCGTTTCGAGGTGGCCGACATCAGCGCGTTCACCGGTTACGACGGGCGATTCGGCACCATCGTGGACAGCACGCTGTTCCACTCCATCCCTGTGGAGTTGCGCGAGGCCTACCAGCAGTCGATCGTGCGTGCCGCTGCACCGGGGGCGTCCTATTTCGTGTTGGTCTTCGACAGCGCCGGCGTACCCGCCGAAGTGGTCAACTCCGTCACCTCCGACGAGTTGGCCGACGTGGTGGGCAGGCACTGGGCCGTCGACGAAATTCGGCCTGCCCGCATCCACGTCGTCGCCGAGAACTTCCCCGCCTTTGAAGACTTCGCCCGACACGACGTACGCGAGGAAGGCAACGGCCGCAAGTCGACACCAGCCTGGTTGCTATCGGCGCACCTGGCCTGACTCCTCACCCCACGATGACCGACCGCGACGCATCGCGGTCGGTCATCGTGTTTCGGCACCGAGGGCGACCAGAAGGCCACGGATGACGGACACCAGATACAAAGGCGTACGAACCATCACTGGCGTCAGCTCCGCAGAAGTCGGCGCCGACCAGCCACCCCGCTTGGCGAGGTGCCCTACCGCGGCCATGGCGAGGCTCCAGTTCCTTCTTTGGAACAAGGGGATGGCCGGCCCCCAGCGTGACTCTGCGGGTCACTGGTGACCTCGACATACGATGCTCCTCGCGCCAGCGAGACATCACGAAGCACCTCGATGACGCTGTCGGGCTGTCCACCTTGGATGAGCACCGCGTTGCCGCGCTGCAGGATCCCCGCCTTCTGGGCCGCGATCTCTTGAACCGTCTCGCCGAGTACTTCGTTATGGTCGAGGCCGATGTCGCTGATGACGCATAGCTTGTCGCGACGGGAGATGACGTTGGTGGCGTCCAGCAGTCCGCCAAGACCGGTCTCCACGACGCCGTAGTCGACGGTCCGGCGGTGAAAGACCTCGAACGCAAACGCAACCATCAGCTCGAAGAACGTCGGACGGGACTCACTCGCTTCGACGATGGGAAGAAACTCGTCGAGACGTGTCACGAACTGGTCGTTGGGAAGCGGCGATCCTCCGACTTGCACGCGCTCGGTAATCGATCGTACGAACGGCGAGACGGTGAGTCCGGTCGTCAAGCCGGCGGTTTCGAGCACCCCCGAGATGAAGTACGCCGTTGACGTCTTTCCCGAGGTGCCCGCGATGTGGACACTGCGATACGCGTCATGGCGTGTTGGCGAGGCCTCGTTAGTCGGTGACGCCGGGCGCCAGAAGAAAGGTACCCATGGGGACCTTCTCGTCGGCCGAATAGGCGCTGGCACGATTCTCCTGGACCCAACGCTTTTCGGCGATCGACTCGAACGGTGGCGCCAGTTCGCCTTGCAGCGACCATAAGTCGACGGGCGTTTCGTCGACGGAGATCTCCCAGTCGTAGCCACGGTCGCGAACCCAGGCCGCCAGAACCTTGTCGAGCAGGTTCATCCACCATTCGCGCAAGATGGGGCCGGAGAGGGTGCGCGCGATGTGATCGATCCGGAACCGCACGAAGTTGGTGCTCATGACGCCGCCGACGTAGACGTTGCCCTCGGGCACTTCCTCGAAGATGGTCACGACGTAGAACCTCGGGATCGGAATCGTTGCGTAGACGTCGGTGATGGCTTCGGACATGGCCCGCTTGTCCTCGTCTGAGTACGCACCGACAGGGGTGTAGATCTTCCAAAGCGGCACGGCCGTGCTCCAATCGTCGATGAGACCGTCAGGTCACTAAAGGTCGCACGCCCGCCGGAACCAGCTCGGCTCGGGCGCGGTGCGACCCGCACTATGCACGCGCGCATCATGTTCTGTCAATGCGGTCGCCGTCACGCCATCGTCGGAAGTTCGACATCCGATCTCTCATCAATTCTTGAACCCCCAACGCTTCTTGCCTAAGCATTCTCGCCTACACAGGTAGGGCGACGAGTTCATCTGGCGATGGTTCGTTGGTGCGCTTCCGCATACCGGTCGCCCACGATGTTCGCAGGCGTGAAGACGTCGGCGAGGTAGGCGATCTCGTCGGCACTGATCGCCACGTCGGTAGCCATGACGTTCTCCCGCACGTACATGGCGCGTTTGGTCCCGGGGATGGGTGCGATGTCCAGTGGCTGCGCCAGTAGCCATGCGAGCGCGAGTTGACCTGCACTACAACCCTTCTCATCGGCCATCGCTTTGAGGAACTCGACCGGCTCGAGATTTGAACGAAGATTGTCGCCCGAGAACCGCGGGTTCGTGCCGCGCAAGTCGCCCGCGGCGAACGTGGCGTCGGCCTTCAACGCACCGGTGAGCGCTGACCGGCCCAATGGGCTGTAGGGAACCAGCGTGATCCCGAGTTCTCGGCACACGTCGGTGATGCCGTCCTCCACCGATCTCTCCCACAGCGAGTACTCACTCTGCAGTGCAGTGATCGGATGGACCGCGTGCGCACGACGGATCAGTCCGGGGCCCACTTCGCTCAGCCCGATGGCGCGAACCTTGCCGGCGTCGACGAGCTCGCTCATCGCGCCCACGGTTTCCTCGATCGCGACGTTGGGATCCAGGCGGTGGTAGTAGTACAGGTCGATCACCTCGGTACCCAGTCGGCGAAGGCTGGCCTCACACGCCGACCTCACGTACTCCGGCCGGCCATCGATCGCAATGCCGGTGTGGTCATCGTTGATCTTCGCGGCAAACTTGGTCGCCAGCACCACTTCATCGCGGCGGCTTCCGATGGCCGCGCCGATCAACCGTTCGTTGTGGCCGAATCCGCGGATGGGCACTCCCCACGTGATGTCTGCGGCCCCGTAGACGTCGGAGGTGTCGAGCAAGTCGACCCCCATGTCGAGGGCGGCGTTGATGGTCCTGGTCGACTCACCGTCGTCGGCATCGCCGTAGGACTGCGACATTCCCATACAGCCCAGTCCGATCGGCCGAACGCTGATATCGGAGTGGCCGAGGTGCTGTCGAGCTCGACCGGTGATGGAAGACCGCTCTGCGGTGCGCGTTTCCGTGGTCATAACCGGTATCCGTCCTACTAAGTGATAGTTTAACTATCATATACCCCGTGTCGGGGGCAGCGCCAGAGCCGGCCCGCCCCAGATTTGGCAACAGAAGTGGACGGCACATGCGACGAGACGCAGCAGACAATCGCAACCGGCTGTTGACCGCAGCTGAGCAGATGTTCGCAGCCGGGGGGACGTCAGCCACCCTGGACGACATCGCCCAGGCTGCCGGCGTCGGACCCGCTACCCTCTACCGACGATTCCCGACCAAGGATGCATTGGTACGCGAGGTTCTCAGTACCTTCTTCGAGAGATTGATCGAGCTTGCCAAGGCCGCCGACCGCGAGCCGCCGCAACGGTGCGTCGACGTCTTCCTTGAGACCGTCGGTTTCGAACTCGCCGACAAGACCGGCCTCGCGGCGGCACTCTGGGGCGATCTGGCCCCGCGGGATCTCATCGACGAGCTGAGTCAGCGCTCGGCATCACTGCTGGCGCGCGCACAGGAAGCCCAAGCCATCCGCGCCGACCTGACACCCTCCGACATCACGACCACCGTCTGGGCGTTGCGCGGCGTGGTCAACGCCAGCCGGGCAGGCGGATCTGAGGAGTCGCCCTGGCGACGCCACCTCGGGCACGTCCTCAACAGCTTCCACGGCGGACCTATCCAACCGCCGTCAAGGTGAATGCGTTCGGAGGACCCATCTGGCAGGCCGCGTGATCGGTGGCCACACCGCTCACCAGGCCGGTGAGCGCGGCCGCGTCCCACGTCCAGATCTGCACCTCCGGATGTCGGGTCCCGTCTGGACAGCTTTGACCGTCTGGCCTCTCGACCATCATGGTCCACCGATCTCCTGCCAGTTGCGCGTCGGCGCTCCAGCCCACGGAACTGGTGATGTGGGCGACGCAACTGCCGGAAGGACGACACGTCGACGTCGCATTCCACGAGGTGCGAGCGCCCGGCGCGCCGCTGAGACTCATGGCGTACACACCGCTGAAGTCATCCGCCCGAGCCGGGCTAGCAAACCCCAATGCTAGGCCCGTGGCAACTACGGCTGTGGTCAGTGCGCGACTGGCAGTCATGGTGCTCTTCCTTGTCGTTTTGAGTATCTTGTCCTCTCAAGGCCGTTTTCGCAGCGGAAAGCGTGTATCGCGGTAGATTGTGCCTTACCTGTGTGGCCGAGCGCGGCGCTGCTCACAGCCGTCATCCAGCAAAAGTTCAGGATCAGCCCGGTCGTGCTCTGGCCGTAGACCTGACATCGCCGACACGCGCGGCGGTCAGCCCGCGCACAGGTCGATCGTGTTCGGTGTCGACGCGTCCAAAGGAGCACCCATGCATGGCATCTCACATCCCGCGGTGACCGCCGCACAGAACGTGCCAGCTGCCGGCGCCGTCGGTGATAGGTCCGCTCAATCTAGATAGACGATCGCCAATCCGTAGTCTGCACGGGTGGACCACCGTTGCCGGTCCAAGACGTTGCGTTGCAGGGAGCGAAGAAGGACTCGATCGCGGCGTTGTCAACGCACGCTCCAACGCGACCCATCGATCCACGTAACTCATGGTGCGACAACACGTGCATGACTTTCGGGATCTAAACTTGCAACGCCGGCCGCCACTTGGTCAGATTTGACTTGCCGTTGACACCGAACTACTCCGGACTCGAACGCCCGGGATCCGACGCGTCCGAATGAACCGTCGCCACCGGCAGACCGGGGAGTACTGGTGCCGCTACGCCGGCGACGCTGACTAGTAGCGTGCGTTGACCCGGGAGACCCGCCCAAGCTCTAATCGCAGTTGCCGGGCCCGAAGTCACGGGATGCGGGCGTGCCAGCGATCGCTCATCTTCTGACCCGCCGGGAAACGCCACGCCGCTGTAGAACGACTGGTCTTCGCTCCGGAAGGACTGGTCGTCGCCGCCGACATCGCTAGCAGACTCCGGCACGGAGTCAAACGGTTCGGCGTCGTACCACACCTCGTCGTCCTCGTCGTCCTCGTCGTCCTCGTCGCCCTCGTCGTCCTCGTCGTGGGTGGTGAAGTCTCTCGGTGTGAGGCGTGACGGTTCCATGTGCTGCGGGTGTTCCCCGGCGAGTGGGGTGTCACTGACGTCGGACAGTGACACGTGATGAGGCGACTCGGCTCGGTGCAGCGACGGCCAATCGCTGTCGCTGTCGAGTTCGTTGGCTGAATCCCTTAAGGGATAGGGCCATTCCTGTGCATCGTAGAATAACTCTCCGCCGTCGGAGTCGTCGGCGTCATCGGAGTCGTCGGTCATCGTCTCCGGCGTTGCGGAGAGTCCGGATGTGAGGGAGTACCGAGGTGAATCCTGCGGCGGATCAAGCGATTCGATGTCGTGGTCGGCGTCATGCTGCCTTCGGACGCCGAGACGAACCTGCTCATCACGGCGCAATCCCCTACCGCTCCCCTCCGTGACCGGCGCAGTCCGCCCCCATTCCTGCTCCTGCTCGACCTGCGTCAACCGCTCCCGCTCCTGCTCCCGCTCAGCCTCGTCGTTCCCGGGTGTGGAGGTTTCCGGGGCGAGGTCGAACGGCCGATCAATCGGGAAGACGCCGGGGGTGACTTTCGACTCGTCCGCCAGCGTCTCGGGTATCTGTGTTTGGAGTGGGGGGGCCCACAGGCCGGAGGCTGTGCGCACGTAGTCGATGGCCCGTTTTGTACCGTGCTGCATACCGCGCCATGCCGACGGCGTTGCATTGACGCCCCAGTTGACACCGTCGGCGATCTTCTCCCCGGTCCAGCCGGCATAACTCGCGCTGAACATTCCGAGATAGGTGATCAAAAGCCCCTGCGCCACTGGGTTTTCCCAGAAGTCAGGACGCCCGAATGCGTGATTGACGATGACGGCGACGTCGATCGGGGTGTTCCCCAAGATCTCCGAGGTAAGGTTGTTGAAGATTTGCTTGGCATCCGCAGTGGTCTTCTCGGGGTCCAGCGCCACTTCCCCGGCTCGCAGGAACGCGTAGAACGCATCGGCGGTGGCACTGCCTCCGGAGGGACTGTTCAGTAGCCACCCCGCCCCCATCGCGGCTGAGTGCGGGAGGACATGCGCCCCCAGGAACGCGAGCTTGGTCGCAAGCTCGGGATTATCCGACGAATACGCCCTAGCGAGATATTCGCCAACCCCGATGCGCTGACGAGGCCGACCTTGAACCCCTTCGGCAAGCTCCTGCAAGCTCCTGAGATCGTCTCTGACGAAACCGATTTGAGTTGCGAGATTTTCCGAAATCCGCGCGTGTTGCTGGAATTCCGTGCTCGTCTCGTCGATCAGGCGGAAATCTTCGACGATTTCCTCGACCCGACCTACGAACTCTTCACGAGTCAGAACCATCCCGTCCCGGTCCGCCCAGCGGGACTGGCCTTCCTGGCGCTCCCGTCGATCACCCTCGGACGGCTCTTGCCGATCACCTTCGGAAGGAAGGGCCAGCTCGCCGTTGTTCAACGCGCGCTGATCGGACCTCTGATTGCCAATCCAATGCCACAGTGCTGGCCCGTATCCGAGGGTGATGAACCAACCCAGGGCGAATAGGGTAGCCACAGCGGTGAAAACCTTACTCGCGGAGGTTTGGACCAGCTCGACATCGGAGCCGGGCTCGGAGCTCGTGTCGGAGGGCGGTGACCCATTCAGATATGCGAAGTGGGGAATTAAGGGGATGAGATAGGGAAGTTCTGACCACCAAAGAAGCGCCGAATCTTGGAGGTAATGAATCAGCAACCGCCGGTCGGCGCGCGGGTGGCGGGCCATGCCGATCAGCCGCGGCAGTATCTTCGTGTCCGCAGCTACTAGCGCACCCACGTAGTTGGGCTCTTTCGACAGTGTCGGGACGATATAGGGTTCGCCCAGAGCTACGAGGAGCCCTGACGCCGTCAGCGCCGTATGCCACCACCTCGGGTCTCGATCCGTGCCCAACACACGCGCGGCGTTCGAAGCCCTCTCGATGAGCCGCCCGGCATTTCTTCTCATCACCCGATGAGCCCGCTCATGCCCAGAAGGCACCGGCGAATCAGCAACCCGACGACCCAACGCATTCAAGCGATCACGCAAACCGGCAACGACGTTGTGCTTAGTCCTGGGATCGGTGAGATGGCCCAATAGGTCGAAGAACTCTTGGTTGTGATGCTGAGAGATGTCCTCGTGCAGTGTGCTCGCTTCCCAAGCCCTTCCCCGGAACCTGGCCACGGCGCCTGGAGCCGGCACGTCCTCCATCTGCGAGTGCGCACCACCCTCCTCAACGTCACGAGCACGCCCAACGCGCTCATCGAGCCCCAAAGCCCGACTCACCGCCGCCGCGACATGGGCCTGCCTAACCCGCTCAGCCCGTTGGGACTCCGCAGCCCGTTCGCTCTTTGCAGCCCGCCTACGTTCGCGCTCAGCCCGTTCGCGCTCCGCAGTCCGCTCGCGTTCCCGCTCTCGCTTGGCCAGGGACTCCAGGTCCTGCACCTCACTGGCGTCGTAGTGGTCGTTGCCGTTGTAGTGCACGTCGACCGAGCGGCCCGTGCCTACCGGTCCGACGGCAGTCGCGGTGCCAAACTTGATGCTGCGCACCCGCAGCTGCATCCCCATGGCGTGAGCCACCAGGGCCGGGAACATTTCCCCGTCCTCGGTGTTCCAGGCGGCAGTGCCCGGCCGCCACGTGTTCAGCATGTCATTTAGCCGGTCGGCGAGCTGTCGACGCTCGTCCGGGTCCAACGGTCGCTCAGCCATCGTCTCGGCGAAGGCGTCCTTCAGGCCCTGGAAGGCTACGAGATCCAGCGACAGACGCACCCCTTGGCTATCGAGGTAGTCGAACTGTTCCTGTATCCCGAGTGCGGCATCCGTCAGCACCCGAGCTCCAGTTCGTTCATCGACCCGTTGTTCAACCTCAGATTCCGCCTGTGCCCGCGCGGCCACCTCGGAGACGCGCGGCTCATTCGGCAAATTCACAAGTTGTTGGGTGCGCGCCCCGATGTACTGTGCGCGCAGATCATTCGGGTGCATCCAATGCGACGACCGGACGGACACAACTCCGAGACTTCTCAGCCGCAGACGCAGCTCGTCGGCGGGCGCATGTTCAAACTCTTGCAGCACCCGGTGCATCCGGTCCGCACTGCGGCGGTAGTGATCCTCAACCTCTGAGGGCAGGCCGTCGCGCACCATATGAAGCACCTTCTGGCGCAACGCATCCGCGGACCGGTACAGCGGGGTGTCCTCACCGACGACACCTGGTTCACGAGGCTGCCGAAGCTGCTCTAGGACCGCTGCGTGCGCACTGGGCGCGTCGCCGACCGATTCGCTCAGGGTGACAGGCCAATGTTCCGCTGGGGTACTGGCCAAAACCGAATACAACAAACACCACCCGTCGCCAGGCACTCGGAGGACTGCCGTGCCGTATGACCGACCCGGAGCCGAGTCGGACGAGTCGGACTCCGCGTCGTCGGGCCCGTACTTCGGAGCCGGCGTCGGTCCGTGCGCCGCCACTGGCTCGTGATGAAGCACTTGCCGTGGTTGCATGGGTAGCGGCGTGGCATCGTGCGCCAAGTCGTGGACCGGTCCGTGATTAGCGACCTCATTTATCTTGGCCAGCTGTTCGGCCGAAAGCCTCCACTCGCCGCGGGCGGCGTATTCTCCCATCGGCCCGTCCGGGTCCATCGCGCGGTTTAGCAGTGACTCCGGATGGTGGTAGCCCTCGGGCAACCCTAGATAGTGAAGAATCTCGTGTGCCAATACGCCGCTGGGCGCGTGGACTGAGAAGTTCTGCTGGTTGGTGTGGGCGGCACCGTGTACGGTGACCGTGCCATGTGGCGTGGGCGAGTCAAAGATCAACGTGACGTTGAGCTTGTCGCCACCAGGGAGCTCGTAGCGATCATTCACATGACGGTTGGCCGCTTCGCTGAGGTGCTGCCGCAAGGACGCCACGTCGCCGCGTCCAATCCCGGTCCCCGGCTTCAGCCTCAGTCTAATCTCGAAATCGCGGACCCAACTTCCATCGGGCAGCTGAAAACGCCTCTGATCGTAACTGATTTGAGTGCTAAGGCCCTTGAGGAAACCGCGCCCGTCCGGCCCCTCCGAGGTGGCCTCGAAACGCTCACTGAACATGGCAGTCGGCGACGCGAGGGTTCGACGACCACCGAAATCGTTGCCGCCATCTCGGGTCTGCTGTTGGTCGTCGGCATTCGAGCTCGATCGCTCGGGAGTCGCCGATTCATCGTCGACGACGTCGGACCAAGGCGCCCCGGGGGAACGTTCTAGCGCGGGATGTTCATCGCTGCCGCCTATCACCGATTCCGTAAACGCCGCGGCTTTCACCGAGGACCCAGACGCTGCCACTGGCCCAAGCTGACCCGGTGCCGGCTCACGGCGAATCGTGGCGCCCGCGGTCGGTGACGGCCGGTTCTCCGCCGCAGGCGCTGGTGGATCTTCGCTCGTCTCGGCGGTGCGCTGGTCCAACGCCGCCGACCGGGAGGCGGCTGCCCCGCCGTCGTCCACGCGACCGTGTCCCCCGGCTGGAGTTACCGTCCGCCCGTTCGACCGCGGCGTCGGATTCTGGTAATTGGTGGGATCCTCGGAGCTAACCAACGGCGCCGCAGTCGACGGAGCGGGAGTAGCTGCGATCCGCCAAGCGGGTGAATCGGTGGCTGGCTCCGTAGGCGTGGCACCGGCCCGCGAGCTTCCCGACATCTGCCCCACCGGAACAGAGGGCACCAACCCCTGACCCGAGCCGTTACCTTGCGCCCCGTCCGGCGGCGGCGTCTGGACCGGCGAGATCAACCCAGAAGCACTCTGCGGCGTTCCACCAGCGGGCCGGCTCGCATCCGGACTGCCCTGTGCGGCAGCAGTTGTCGATCCCGTTCCGTTAAAGACCGTTGCTGCGCCAGTGGGGCTGGTGGGTGCTGAGCCGTTGGCCGATCCGGTGGCTGCGCGATTGGTCGCTGAACGGACGATGCTGGCACCGTTGCCCGTCGACCCGGGGTCATCGCCACGTCCCGCGACAGTCGGTGATGAACTGCCGGTGTCATCGAGTTGTAGTGGTGTGTCGGTGGAGGGCGGCGTGGTGGTGGCCTCATTGGGCGGTTGACTCGGACCCGAACCTGGCAACCCGCCGACCGATGCGGGTGGCGGTCCCGAGTAGACCGGTGGAGGCGACTCGGAGGGCGTGTAGACCGGAGGCGGTTCCTCCACCGGCAAGGCGTCGAGGACGCCCTTGGGAACATCGTCGTGGGAGCCGCCATGCCCACCGCCACCGTGCAACCCACCCGAAGCCGCGCCACTGGCCGCGCCACCGAACACCGACACACTGTCCAAACCACCCCCAACCGAACCGGCCACGTTGCCGGCGATCCCCACCCCAAAATGCGTCAACGCACCCTGACCGATCTTGCCCACCACGCTGGTGGCCTCCCCCAACAACCCCGAGATCTCGTGATGCGCCGCCGCACCACCCACCCCACCCAACGCCGCGCCATACCCCGCCGACACGATCTTCGCCACACTCAGACCGTGACCATGCCCCTTGCCATCCTGAATCGCCTCGATCAACAGTTCCTGAGCAATCGACTGCCCCGTCTCCTGCACCGCCTCCTTGACCGCGCCGATCGCGAACCTGCGCACCCCCGGACTCTTCACCGCCGCAACGACGGCCTCCTTGACCGCCTTGACACTCAGCTCCTTGACCGCGGTACGACTCAACACGTCCCTGGCCGCGACCATGATCGCCTCCCGCAGCGCCGCGGCCGCCTCCCGCACCGCGACCACGGTGAATGCCTCGATCGGCGGAATCCACGACAACGACCCACCAAAGGTGTCCGGCGCGTTCCACAACGCGAACAAGATCTCCCCAGCCGCCCACGCCAACGTGAAGATGATCTGCAGCTTGGAGTACTCGATCTCACTGGCCGTCCTGAACGCCAAATCACCCAACGCCGCCATCGCATCAGCCAGCTTGTCCACCGAGAAATCACTATCGAACAACATCGCGAACTGATCCTGCGCGGCCTGCGCAGTCGCCCCGGCCAACACCGACGCCACCTCCGCGCGCACCTTCGCCAACTCCGGAATCGACGCCCGCAACCCAGCCGCAGCCGTATACCAATCCGCCGCCACCCGAAACAACGCACTCTCATCACCCTGAGGCCACGCCGAACCCGCCAAATACGACACCCACTGCAACTCAGCAGGAATCTCAATCGTCACAAAGACCCACCTGCGCGGGGCGCTGCCGTGCGACTGTCGCCGTCATAGTCGTCATGAGTGCGGGTGCACGCCGCCCACGGCACTTCACCGCACGTCGTCGGTAAGAGGTCCACACCTGCCGCTGCCGGACGCATCAACGCCGCGGATGGGTCCTGCTCGCCGGTGGGGATTGCCTCGTGGCAGTCCGTCATGGTCAGCCAGTGCCGGTCGGAGTGACGTCGGGGACGCAAGTATTCGACCCAGAATTTTCCAGCCGCCGGTGTCAGGCCTACCCCGATGCTTTGCCCCCGACGAACGGTCCACTCGATTTCTGTGCTGGCGCGATCCACGCCATGCGTCGCGGCTACGACACAGGACCTTGCCGTTGGATGTGCTGAAACGGCGTCAGGATGATGGTTCGCGCCACGGCGCAGACTCCTGGCAGACGACGCAGGCGGAATGACTGAACGAATCATGAAGGAAAACTCCTTGGAGTCCTGGGCTTGGCGAGGTCTTGCCCATACGCGATCGACAGCCGTGCGCAGCCTGGACGAACGCTTGCCGTTCCTGAGAGACATGCTGTGAAGAAAGCGCGCCGATGTAGCGACGGACTCCACAGTCAGTCGTCCCCAAATGAATTCTTGGCCAACACTTCCCGGTGCAATTACCGTACAGACGGTACAACAGGGTTAACAGATGCGCATGCCGAGTCTCAAAGCATCGTGGGGTCAACGATGCAACGTCTGCAGACTGCGCCGCCCGTCGTTGCCCGACCCCGCGGTCCGGCTTTGGCAGCAAGAACCACTTGGAACGGGGTCAATTCACCGTGACAAAAGGCACGTTGGACGATCCAGGCAACCGGCTACGCGGCGACGCCACTGGAGACGTGCCAGGGCGCGGGCAGCACTTATCGGCCGGGTCATCGCCGTCACACTTCCCGCCATCATCGACGACTGATGGCAAGCTGGACCGGCTTCGACCGAACAGACGGAGGGACTTCTGACCCGGTCTACGATCGGTCAACGACAGTCAAATGGCATGTTGCGAATAACCCTTCATGTCATCGCCGCAATCTCCGCCGCTAGTATCATCAATACTGGGACCGCAGCGCGGATGAGCGGCAACGCCGACAACGGTGCGAACATGGGCTGTTCCCCATAGGGAGCGGATAGGGCTCTGTGATCGTGCCGGCCGGTGGCGCCCATGGCCGTCGAATACTGCCGTTACGCTGCACACCGGAGACTGTACCGAGCACTTTCCGCATCCGGGTTGACGGAGCAATGAGATCGGGAATCATCACTCGTCGACTGGGGGCGTCGGTTGGAAGGTACTTCCATCGTACCGGGTGAGCGGTGCTCGCTGCAGCCCGTTCAGCCGGTCCTGGAACTCCCTGAGTAGGAAGTTCTGCCGGTCCAGCGCCACCTTGGCTGCCGCTGCTGCCGTGTCGACGATCAGTTGGGCGAGAGCGTCCGGACCCTTGCGGTACGCGGAGTCCCCCAGCCAGAGTCCCGTCATCGACCCGAATCCGTCCACTTGCACGCTCACCGTCTGGTCGCGACTCGTCACCCGCGCTGATATCGACTTGCAGTGTTCGTCCATCGCCTGCACGAGGTCGCGTTGCATGACGATACGTGCGATCACCGAATCTGCGAGTCCACCATTCATACCGTCGTCATCCAGGTGTCGGGAGGGGCGTCCGGATCCTCGCCGAGGAAATCCATCTCGACGCGGGCCAACTCCTCCTCGGTGCTCAGGTTCAGACTGCGAATGACGGCGTGGCTGAATCCCCGAGCGACGAGCTCGCGCCGCTGTTCGACCTGGCAGCGCTTGGCCACTAGCTGGCACAGCAACAATATTTCCCGCGCTAAATCGTTTGGGGCCTTTGACAGCTCGCCCGGATCTAGCTTCATCGCAGTCGGCAAACCGCGGGCAGTGGCCCGAACCTGGATCCCCCCGTTCGGGGAGCGTAACGATCCGTTCATGGTGGTTGTCCTCGAGCTATACCGAAAGTCTTTGCCCTTCAACTTAGTACAATTGTGGACGACCCGGCAGCAGCTTATTGTCCGGCAAAGTCGGCGCCACCCGTATCAGCGTTCCTGTGAACGGTGGCAATCGAACGAGATTCGGAGGCCACCGATGAGCGGTGACAACAGGGATGCGCAGCGTGTATTCGACGCCGGGATACTGTCTCTCGGCATTCCGATCGACGGTTTGGAAGTCGATCGGGACATCCAGTACGCGGCGGCAGCCTTCCGACGGGCAACCGAGTACGACCCGGATATGTGCGACGCCTGGCTCGGTCGCGCCGCGGCGGGCGAGAGCACTCCCGAGGTTGTCCACCACCTGCACCGTACGAGCAAGTGGTTGGGTCGCGAGCAGCGGCGCTTGGGCCTACCCCCCAACTCCCTCAGCGCGCGCTTCGACACCGGCCTATACCTCGACTACACGCTGACCGGACTGACCGACGTGTGGTTGGCTTATGCGGCTAGCTTGATCCAGGGCAGGGACTACGGCCAGGCCGACGAGATACTCGACCAACTGGCGACCATGCGTCGGGCTATGCCCGACGACTGGGCCAGCGACGAGATCTGTGCCTACATTCGTGGAATTCTGCACTTCACCACCCAGCGGTGGCCAGATGTGTTGACGGCGCTGGCGAACTCGGCATCATTTTCCGACCAGTACATCTCAGCGGGCGCGCACCTCATGGTCGGCTCGGCATGCGCACAATTGGGGCTGTACGGCGAGGGGTTGCGCCGGCTCGACCATGCGATCGAAGGCCCGATCCCGGCGGCACGGCGGGCCGCCGAGTTCTGCAAGGGACTCACCTTGCGGGAGATGGGCAACGAGCCCGACGCGCGCAGGATCTTCGAGCGGATCTACAGCGAAGAACCAGGATTCGAGGCGAACTACACGGCATTGCGTGACCCCAAGTTCCGGCTTGTCGTCACCACCAAGGAAGTGATCGAGTCCCGCACCGACAAGTGGGACCCGGCCAGTTCCCCCACGATGGCGAACCTGGAAGCGGAGAGCATGACCGAGCGCGGCAACGAGACCTTGCGCGCCGCGCAGCAGGAACTCGATCGTCAAGTGGGGCTGGCCGACGTCAAATTGCAGGTGGCCAAGTTGCGGTCGTCGGCACGGTTGGCGAAAGTGCGCGAGGACAAGGGTCTCACCACGACTTCTCGCAGCCTTCACCTAGCGTTCACCGGTCCGCCCGGCACCGGTAAGACCACGATCGCCCGCGTGGTAGCCCAGACGTACTTTGGCCTCGGACTCTTGGAGACACCGGCCGTCGTCGAGGCCAAGCGCCAAGACTTCGTAGGTCAGCACCTGGGCAGCACGGCGATCAAGACGACCGCATTGATCGACAGCGCCATGGGCGGCGTGCTATTCATCGATGAGGCCTATACGCTGATTCAGACCGGTCTTTCCGGTGGTGACGCCTTCGGTCGTGAAGCAGTTGACACGCTGCTTGCCCGAATGGAGAACGACCGTGACCGATTGGTGGTCATCATCGCCGGCTATGACGCCGAGATCGACCGTTTCCTCGCCTCCAACGAAGGACTCTCGTCGCGGTTCACCAAGCGGATCCGCTTCCCGTCGTACAGCGCTACGGAGTTGGGTGACATCGCCCGGCTGACGGCCAAGTCACGCGACTCTGAGTTGTCGTCGGCCGCTTACGATGAGCTGGTCAGGGTGTGCTCTCGATTGTGCGCCGAGGAGTCCGTCGACCACGAAGGCAACATTCGGACGAGCATCGACCTGGCCGGTAATGGCCGTTTCGTGCGGAACGTGATCGAGGCTGCGGAGGAGGAGCGCGCCTACCGCTTGACCGAGAGCGACGAGACGGCGCTGCAGAACCTCGACGAGGATGCGTTGACGCGCCTGGAGCTGAGCGACATGGAGGCCGCATTGGGCAACCTGCTGGTGACCTTGAATCTGAATCACGAACCCCTGAGCAGCGGTACGTCCCAGGGACGCGGCTGAGACCGTGAGATACCCAGACAAAGCCGGCGGCAACCATCGTCTCGACCGGCCCACCAGCTCATCGGCCGCGCCCGCAGGCCCGCCACCGTCGCCGGCAGGCCGCACGCCCATCAACACGAACTTCACCGCCACGGTGCCCGACGTACCCGCGTCGGATGGTGGTGCTCGCGCGCCAGCCGCACAAGAACTGGGCTTGATTCGGTCTGCCAAGCCGGTCCCTCGTCGAGGCTGGCGAAAGATGCTGTACCGCATGAGCGGTCAGCGAATCAATCTCGGCGAATCGAGTACCGAATCGAGCGGCCGGGCCTTGACCGATCGTATCAACCAACCGGTACGAGGGTCGTACAGCATAGCGGTGCTGTCCCTCAAGGGCGGGGTGGGCAAGACCACGACCACCGTCGGGTTGGGCGCTACCTTCGCGTCACTGCGCGGCGACCGAGTGATCGCCGTCGACGCCAATCCCGATTTCGGAACCCTGGCCCAACGGGGGCCGAGCCAGACACGCTCGACGGCGCGCGATCTGCTGGGCGACTCGGCCATCCGCGGCTACTCCGACGTCCGGCGGCACACGTCGCAGAGTCCGAGTCGGTTGGAGATCTTGGCCTCCGAGCGTGACCCCGCAATCTCGGAAGCATTCTCCGAAGACGACTATCGCGCCGTCCACAGAGTCCTCGACCGCTTCTACAACATCATCCTCACCGACTGCGGCACCGGTTTGACGCATTCGGCCATGCGCGGAGTACTCGACACCGCGGATGCTCTCGTCATCGTTGCGTCACCGGCCATCGACTCCGCGCGCAGCGCCCTGGCGACGCTGGACTGGCTGCAACACCACGGCTACGCCGACCTGGTGCCCGAGGCCACCGTGGTCTTGAGTTCCGCTCGGCCAGGCGCAATGCCCATCGATCTCGAACAGTTGGTCAGACACTTCCAATCCCGAGTGCGGTCAGTGTGTTTCATTCCCTACGACCATCACCTCGCCGAGGGCGGCCAAATCTCGCTGGACCTCATCAACCACGAGACGCGCCAGGCGTACATGGAACTGACCGCGTCCGTTGCCGATGCATTCAGTCGCCAGACCACCGTTGCCGCTGAGGCCTGAGCCCGGGCCCCGGTCAGATCGATGATGCCTGCCCGGGGCCTTCCGGTTGTTCCAGGTAGGGGCGGTAACCCGGCACGCTGTGATCCACGCCGGGCAAGCCGGGGTCGGCAACCGGACGGGCAGGGGATGCTCCAGTCGAGCCGGATGATTGCGGCGCCGGTCCGACACCAGCCTTGGCATACCGAGCTTGCAGGGCCGTTAAAAAGTTCTGGTCGGCGTCGGTGGGCGAGTGCACCGCCGCCGAGGCGTCGCCGTGAGCGGGTGCCGTCGCTTGGCCCGCGGCGTGCGGATCCGACGGCTGTTGATACCCCATGGCGTACGCCTGGTAGGCCGTCACGAACTGCGTGTACGCCAGGTAATCTCGCGACAGATCGGAGCCAGGCGATCGCCGCCCCGTCGCGTCCTGGATAAGGGCGCCCACCGCGACGAGGGACTGCAGCGCAGTGAGCACCATGATGACGGTCAGCGGCCAACCGGTTTCGTTCGATCTGGCCCAGGTCGCGATCGCATCGAGGAAGCCGGTGAGTGCAACTGCGACGACGAGCCAGCCGCGCCCGCTCTGACCGCGAACCAGCCCGACCGCGGCGACGATCGCCGCGAAGACGCTGAGGTGCACGGGGAACCCGAGTGCCACAGGCGACGCAAGGCTGACCAAGAACGTTGCCACCCCGAGGACCGCGACAATGCACCACAGGCAACGCGACAGGCGGTCCGGTGGGGACTCGGATTCACTGGACCCCATCGGATACCAACCATAGGCACTGGCCGGTGCCCCGTAGTCGGCGCGCGCCGAATCCCCCGCCCTGTTGGTCATTACCGCTCCCTGCTCGTCGAGTGGCCCCCATTGCCGTCGTGGTCGGCGAACCCTTCCACCCCAACCTACCGCTGCGTCAGTCGACCAGTTCGAACGACGACTTTATGTAACGCATCTCGTCGTCGGTGGCCACCATCGTCACCACGGCGGAGCCCGTCCGGGTGTCCACTCGAACCACGTCGTGATATCGATCGACCAACTGCAAAGTGACGTCGGCATGTCGTGACGGTGAGGAGTCCGGCGGTATGACCACAATCGCGGTGACACCGACCCGGACTGCCTGTTCGGCTTCACCGTCGAACATCTCCACTGAGTAATTGCGTTCCACACCGGCCTGTATCGAGCCCCGGTCGCGTTCGGTCACCCGCAACAGATTGTGATCACCGACCTGCTCGACCATTGCCCGCCACGCTGCTGCCCGGCGGGTATGGACGCGGACCCGAGCGCCGAGGGCCAACGACCGCAGGACCACCTGTTGGGCCAGATGAAGGGTGCCGCAGATCTCTACTCGTTGTATCTGCGTGCCGAACAGTGGCAATGCGACCGCCCGGCCGTCCTCGTCTGCCCCCACCACCTGACCACATCCAGACGCAGGCAACGCAAGATCTCGCAGTGCGTCTCTGCTGGCGAAGACCCAATGCCCCAACGATCGTCGCGGCGCCGGCAAGGGGAGGCTGCAACCCAGTGCGGCATACTGTCTGCCTCGCAAGTGCCCGAGCCCCGGGAGATCGACCCGGGTGACTCCGTAGCTGTCGAAACGCGCCAGACCGCGAAGCCTGATCTGGTCATTGCGTTCGTCCCGGCGCAGCGAGACACACACCGTCGTCGAATGGCTCGGCACCGTCCACAACGTGCCCAACCCCGCGGTCGTGAACATCGACGGCCTGGTGAAGAAGCTGCGCAGCTGAAACCGGCCTTCATGGCAGGTCGTCCAGTTCTCGCCGAGAGTGCGCAAGTCCACCCCGTCCGACAGTTCATTCGTGGCATGGGCGATTCCGCTCGCCGTCATGATCTGTGGCCGCAGCCCCGCATCCGAAAGCCGGTTGGCGACCCGACGGGTGGCCGTGGTCGCCGTTCGCAGGATCCCGTTCCAGCCTCCCCCTCGATGGTGCACCGCCTCAGGGCACAGCGTCGGGTCCAGCCGGACCGCAACCCACACTGAACGCTGGGCGATCGCGGGCAGCGGGCCCAATACCGCGTCGTAGATCGCCGCAATCTGGCCGTGGCCATGCGAACGAGCACCCTGGCTCATTACGTCGATGGAATCGAGGGTGATGTCGAACTGCTGTAGGCAGTCGGCCAACATCGCCACGGAGACCGTCTCACCCGATACCGTCGCGCCGGGCTCCATGACGGTCATCGCCTCGGGGTTTTCTTGGATGCGCACCAGCGACATCAAAGTCTTGCCATCCCAGTGAAAGCCGATCTGTGAACCGTCTGGCAGCTCGGAGTCGAACGGCTCAGCAAGCGGTGACCTGGCCGCGGCCTTGCGTCGGCGCCGGTCAGTCCAGAACCCCAGCCGCCGAACCAACCGTCGCGGCAGGCTCAGGCCACCCACCTGCACCACGAAAACCAGAGCCACGGCCAAACCGGCTGCGGCACCGTACCAACCGGGTCGATCGAGCAACAGACCGACGGCAATGCCGATCGCAACGAAGGCCTCCACCGCCAGCAGATCCGACAGCGGCACAGCGCGCTCTGGAATGATCGAGACGGAGCCGACGACCGATGCAGGCTTGGGTGACCTTTCAGAGGCGCTCGTGGTCCGGCGACGAGGTGTCACAGCACTGATCCCCGCCGGTGCGTCTGTTTTTGGCTCGCCGCCAGCGTGTTCCGCGAGTAGGTAGGCTCATCTCGGGGTGGGACATCTCTTCGGACGTCGATAGGAGCCGACATGCCGGCGCAGGTCACGACGCGCGCGCAGGTCAATGGATATCGGTTCCTCATCCGGCGGCTCGAGCACGCGCTAATCCGTGGCGACTCACGGATGATCCACGATCCGATGCGCGGACAGACCAGGGCTCTGCTGGTCGGCATGGTCGCCGCCACGCTCATCGCGGGCGCCACCGGAGTGCTTGCCTTCTTCAAGCCGACACCGAATTTTGGCAACGCGACGATCATCCTGAGCGAATCGAACGGTGAGTTGTTCGTGCGCATCGGAGATCGCCTCCATCCCGTCCTCAATCTCGCCTCAGCTCGCTTGATAGCCGGAAAGAGCGATCCGCCCAAGGAAGTGGACGACAAGTTCCTCAATACCATTGCACTAGGCCCGGTAGTCGGCATCGTAGGTGCCCCCGCAGGCATCCACAGCGCTGATGACCCGTCGATGTCGTCATGGACAGTCTGCGACTCCACTCAACTCCCCTCGATGACCGCGTCGACCGGCGCGCCCACGATGGAGACGACGGTGCTCGCGAACGACCCCGTGCTGAGCGGCGACATCCATGCGGCAGCGCCACATCAGATGATCCTCACCACGACCGGTGACGCCACTTATCTGATCTACGATGGTGTGCGGGCCGCCATCAATCCGGCCGATCCCATCCTGTCTCATGCGCTTCGTCTGGGCGACAGCGACCTTCGACCGATGTCACCCGGACTGCTGAACTCGTTCCCACTGGTGGAGCCTATCCTTCCCATCACCATCGATGGTGCGGGCGAGCCGACCGCCTACCTCCCGGCACCGTACCGGGTGGGCTCGATCCTGCAGACCGCCGACTCGAGTGGGCAACAGCTCTACGTGGCGTTGAGGGAGGGCCTGCAGCCGATTTCACCGGCCACGGCCGACATCATCCGGTACGGTAATCCGCAATCGGCGATGGCCGCCGAGACCACCGCCATCTCTCCCGCGCTGGTGAGCGCAGTTCCCGTCGTGCACTCACTACGGGTCGACCACTACCCCACGGCGACACCGCGGTTCGCCCACGCCGATCCCGACTCGGTGGTGTGCATGTCGTGGCAACGCGCCAATTCGGCCGCCGACGCAACCAGCCGTCTGCTGGTCGGCCGCCGCCTTCCGCTGCCCAGAGACGCTCAACCGGTGACCTTGGCCACCGCGGACGGAAGCGGGCCAGGCCTGGACAGCGTGTACCTCAGACCGGGGACTGGTGAATACGTGCAGGCCACCGGCGACGAGCCTGGCAGCCTGGCGAAGGGTCCGCTGTTCTACGTCAGTGACGTGGGACTGCGATTCCACATCCAGGACGCGCCCACGGCGACGGCACTTGGGCTTGGCGGAACCAGGGAGCCCGGTAGCACCGCAGAAACACTCCCGGCGGCACCGTGGCCGGTACTGTCGCTGCTTCCGTCGGGGCCCGAATTGTCCCAGCAGGCAGCGCTGATCGAACATGACGGGATCGCCGCCGACCGGGACGGGACGATCATCACGCCGCCGAAGAACTGAGATCAGACTTGAAGCTCGCGGATGAACGCGTAGATCCGAACGATCGAGAAGGCCAAGGGGAATACCAGCGCGATCGCCAAATTCTCGAGGATCTCGACCCAGCGTCGCATGACCGGGGAGAACTCCAGGCGGGGGGCGACCAACCCGACCGCTACCAGGAGGACCATGAGGGCGACGAGCGCAACCGCAGCGTTGGTTCGCCAACCGGTCACGAACACGGCGGTCTTGGCGATCACGATCAACGCGACCACCAATCCGCCACCGATCAACGCCGCCGACTGGGTCAGATCGTGGTGACTGCGACCCCGCAAACACATGACCGTTGCTACGGCGATGGCGAAAGCGGTTCCCTGCCAGAAAAAACCGTGGGTGGTGTCCAGCGCGTAATAGCAGCCGACAACGGAGAGGATGGCCGCGGCGGCGACGATTCCGGTGAGGTATTCCCTGGCTCTCCGAACACGGTCCGTCATCCCCTGTTCGGTGGGAATGACCTGCTTACCGATTGCGTTGACGCCTTCTACCGCGTTGCCGCCCATCGTGTCGATGTCGTCGAGCGGTTCACCGGCAGTCGGTACCGGCGGTACGGGCAGTCCGGAAAGCAGGATCGTCGCTCTTGGCGCGAGGTAGACGGCGACGACCGCGACCGTTGCCAAAAGCGTCCCAACCACACGCGGATTCGGATTTAGCAACAACTGTGCCAGTCCTGCGGGTGCGCCGAACACCGCAAGGACGACGACCGCGGTGTACTGAGGCCTGCCAAGCCCAGAGATCATCAGCTGTAACACCGCGGCCAGTGCGGTCAGCGCCAGCGCCATTGGCAGCGCCGCGATGCCGTGCCCGTCCGGCACGACGTTCAACGCTCCACCGAAGAGCAAGGGCAGTGCCACACCCCCGAGCCATGCCGACTTGCGCGGATCTACTGAGCGGTAGGGCAGCACGCAGGCCGTGGCGGTGCAGAAGATTCCGGTGATCAGGACCGCGACGGCAGTGATCGGCACACCGACGACCATCGGCGTGACAGCAGGTCCGGGAAGCTCGAGAAACAGCGCCGTCGCTACCGAGAGAGTGATCGCGAGCACGAACAACCCAGCCATTCGACCGTACTCGGCGCACCAACGTGCCCGGGTGTCGATCGGCTCGATGCTGCGTTCCACCTCGTCGACCAGCACCGACGAGGTCGGAGCGCCAGCCTCTCGGACCAAGAGCAGTTCGCCGTCGTACACACCGGCTTCGGCCAACGACCGCTCCGGTTCGATGGTGTCGCCGGCCAATCGAGCGAAGGTCCATCGCCCTTCGGTGTTGTCGAAGTCGATCTCCGGTTCGGCCCGGACGGGAAGCTGGTCGTTGGCCAAGTCGATGACGTCGTTGACGAGTGTCGAGATGCTCACCCGGCTCGGTAGTCCGACATCGATGAGCATCGTTCCCACCAAGACTGTGATTCTGCTGAGTTCTTGCTCGTCGTCCGCTTCGGAATCGAGCTCCGACAAAGATGACGGTAACGTCATAAGGTGGGCCTCCCCGCTCGCGAACATCCGGTGTGACAATACCTTTGAACGCCGGGGACGCTGGCAGTCAACCGTCGCATCGCATCGCCAGAGGAGGTAGGTTGGCTCGACAAGGCTTCGTGCGTCGTCTGCGTGTTGCGCCGCCGCGGATGCCCGGTGGAGAGGTCGCACTGCAGTCACCACCGGAAGTTCCACGCATTGTTCCAGGCAGTTTGCTGATGAAGCTGATGCCGGTGATGATGTTGGTGGCGAGCGTCGGCATGATCGCGCTGATGATCAGCGTTGGTGGTCGCGACATCGCCCGCAATCCAACGTTTTTGATCTTCCCGATGATGATGGTCATGTCCGTTGCCGGCATGTTCATGGGTGGTGCAGGCAAGCCCGGCAAGGCGGCGGCCGAACTCAATGAGGAACGCAAGGACTTCTTCACCTACCTGGCCGGTTTACGTGACGACGCACATGACACGGGTGATTCCCAGCGTGCCGCCTTGGAGTGGAGTCATCCAGACCCGCGAACCCTCATCGAGGTGGCTGGGACGCGCCGCATGTGGGAACGCCGTCCCAGTGACACGGATTTCTGCCATGTTCGGGTTGGTGTGGGCACCCACCGGCTGGCCACCCGACTGATGGCACCCGAGACCGGACCGCCAGAGGACCTGGAACCGGTGTCCACGATCGCACTGCGGCGCTTCGTCAGCACGCATTCAGTGGTGCATGCCCTGCCGACGGCGGTATCGCTGCGTGCCTTCCCGACGATCAGCTTCGAGGGTGACCGCAACATGTGCCGGCGGTTGGTTAGCTCAATGATTCTGGAGTTGTGCGCGTTCCATGGTCCAGACCATTTGCAGGTGGTAGTGGTGACGTCCAATCCCGACAGCGAGAACTGGAACTGGGTCAAGTGGCTGCCGCAGGCCCAACACCCCTCGGCCCGCGACGGGTGCGGCAGCATGCGAATGCTGTTTCCCTCATTGGAGCTCTTGGAGCACTCGCTGGCGTCCGACCTTTCCGAGCGGGGCCGCTTCACGCGAAACTCCCAGCCGACTCACGGACTCAGGCAACTCGTCGTCGTCGTCGACGACGGGTACGTCACCGGCGACGAGCGATTGATCACCGACGCCGGATTGGACAGCGTCACGTTGCTCGACCTCAACGGAGCCCCGGACGGGGCGGTATCGCGGCGCGGGCTGCACTTGGTGGTCGACGACGACGACGTCGGTGCGCGCGCCGCTGCCGGGACCGAACGCTTCGCCACGCCAGATCGACTAAGCCTTGCCGAAGCCGAGGCCACCGCACGCGAGTTCAGCCGGTACCGGCCCGGCGGCGCCGCCCACATCGTGAACCTGGAGTCGGACTCCCGCGCCGCCGATCCCGGTCTGATGGCACTGCTGAAGATTCCCGATGCGGCCGTGATCGACCCCTTGGTGGTGTGGCGCCAACCCACCGCCCGAGGACGCCTTCGGGTACCCGTGGGGTACACCCCCAGCGGTCAGCCCCTCGAACTGGACATCAAGGAGTCCGCCGAAGGCGGTATGGGTCCGCACGGACTGTGCATCGGGGCGACGGGCTCGGGTAAGTCGGAATTTCTGCGCACGCTGGTGTTGGCCATGGTCACCTCGCACTCACCGGAGGCCCTGAACCTTGTCTTGGTTGACTTCAAGGGCGGGGCAACATTTCTCGGCCTCGACGGCGTTCCGCACATCGCCGCGATCATCACCAATCTCGAAGACGAACTGACGATGGTCGACCGGATGCGTGACGCCCTGGCAGGCGAGATGAACCGCCGCCAGGAGCTGCTGCGCTCGGCTGGCAACTTCCCCAACGTCACCGAGTACGAGCGCGCCCGAGCCAACGGCGCACAGTTGGATCCGTTGCCGGCGCTCTTCATCGTCGTCGACGAGTTCTCCGAACTGCTTTCCCAGAAGCCAGATTTTGCAGAGCTGTTCGTCATGATCGGTCGATTGGGCCGGTCGCTGCACATCCACCTGCTGTTGGCATCCCAGCGTTTGGAGGAGGGCAAGCTACGCGGGCTAGACTCTCACCTTTCCTACCGGATCGGGCTCAAGACATTCTCGGCCGGCGAATCGCGTAGTGTGCTTGGCGTCCCCGATGCCTACCACTTGCCCAGCGTGCCCGGGTCGGCGTTCCTGAAATGCGACGCCGACGAGCCCATCCGATTCAACGCGTCCTACGTCTCGGGCGAGTACGTCAAGCCCCGCATCTCGTCCCGCACCGGGCGGACTTCACAATTGGGCGCGCGCGCACCGAGGTTGTTTACCGCCACGCCCGTCGAGCGGGACCCGACGCCGGTCACGCCGGTCACCGATCTCGCCGTCGAAGCCGAATCCGAGAGCCCCTCTGGGCCGACCAAGACCACTCTGGTCGATGTCGTTGTCGGCCGTCTGCGTGGCCATGGTCGCCCCGCCCACGAGGTGTGGCTTCCCCCGTTGGAACACAGCCCGGCAGTCAACGTGTTGCTGCCGGATTCGACCTGGACCGATCCGCAGAACGTCAACGGACGGCTGCGGCTGCCGATCGGTGTGGTGGACCGCCCCTACGACCAACGCCGCGACCTGCTCGTCGTCGATCTGTCCGGCGCCAGCGGCAACATGGCGGTGGTTGGCGGCCCGCAGTCCGGCAAGTCCACCGCAATGCGCACGCTCATCATGGTCGCCGCAGCCACCCATACTCCCGAACAGCTGCAGTTCTATTGCCTGGACTTCGGCGGCGGCACCTTGGGCAGCCTGACGAACCTTCCCCACGTGGGCAGCGTCGCCGGGCGCATGGACGCCGACCGCATTCGCCGGACCGTGGCCGAGGTCACCGGTCTGCTACGGGAGCGCGAGTTGCGATTCAGGGACCTCGGCATCGAATCCATGCGCGACTTCCGACAACGCAAGGCGCAGCTGGCTGCCATGGCACCGCAGGATGCCGCACGAAACCCGCTGAGCCAGGATAAATTCGGTGACGTCGTCCTCGTGGTGGATGGTTGGGCGACTATCAGAAGCGATTTCGACATCCTCGAACCGGCGCTGCAGGCAATCGCGATCGGCGGTCTTTCCTACGGCATCCATCTGGCGGTTACGGCCAGCCGCTGGATGGAGATCAGACCCGCGGTCAAGGACATGCTGGGCACTCGCGTCGAGCTGCGGATGGGCGACCCGGTCGACAGCGACATCGGTCGCAAGTGGGCCGAACTGGTTCCGGTGGGGCGGCCGGGACGCGGTATGAATCCCGAGCGACTGCACATCCTCATCGGTCTGCCGCGCCTGGACTCCAGTTCCGATGTCGAATCCCTTCCCACCGGGGTCGCGAACTCCGTTGAGGCGGTGCGCCAGTTCTACGGGGAACGGCAGGCGCCGCGGGTGCGCATGTTGCCCCACAGCATCGATCGCGAAGCTGTGGTGGATGCGGCCCGACGCGCCGGTGGCTTGAGCAAGGCGATGGTCACCATCGGCATCAGTGAAGCCGAGCTGGCGCCGGTCACGATCGACTTCGATGCCCAACCGCACTTGGTGGTGTTCGGCGACTCCGAATGCGGCAAGACCGGCCTGCTTCGCAACATCGCCACCGGTTTGATGGAGAACACCTCTCCGCAGGAGTGCAAGCTCATCTTGGTCGATTTCAGGCGCACCCTGCTGGGGGTGGTCGACAACGAGTATCTCGGCGGGTACGCCACGGCCGGACAGTCCTGCGGAGAGTTGATGACGGCGTTGGCGGGGTCGTTGAAGGACCGGCTGCCCCCCAGCGACGTCACTCAGCAGCAGCTCAAGGAACGCTCGTGGTGGAGCGGCCCGGACATCTACGTGCTGATCGACGATTACGACCTGATCCCCGGTGGTTCGATGAACCACCCACTCGGGCCCATGATCGAATACCTGCCGCAGGCTCGCGACATCGGTCTGCGCGTCGTCATCGCGCGGCGTGTTGGCGGCGCGGGTCGCGCTCTGATGGATCCGATCATCGGTCGGCTCAAGGACCTGTCCTGCAACGGCCTGGTCATGAGCGGCACCAAGGACGAAGGTGCGCTGTTCGGCTTCAAGGCGCAACCCATGCCGCCCGGCCGGGGAATGCTGATCTCCCGCACGATCAAGAGCGACGTGATCCAGCTGTCTCGAATGCCCGACGCGTGAGCGCCACACCAGACACCGCCGAGTCGCTGGGCGCCTCGGCCGCGCCCGAGCTCGTGCGACTGTCGCTGCGGGGCGACCGCACCCAGGTGGACGTGTCGCTGCCACTTGACGTCCCCATCGCCGGCCTGCTCCCGCAATTGACGAAGCTCATGCGATCGGGCGATGCGAGTCGGCCCGCTGGTTCCGACGACCCGTTCACCAAAGGGGCCAAGCGCACGGTCTGGACACTGCGTCGTTACGACGCCGACAGCGCACTGGCATCGTCACTGACACTGCGAGAAGCGGGCGTCCCCGACGGCGAGTTGCTGCGACTGACCGCTGAACGCACTTTGTCCGCGCCGACGCTCTACGACGACGTGGTCGACGCCGCAGCGCGCCTGAACAAGGCCGGACACCTGGGTTGGGATGCCGCCTCGGCCCGGAGGATGACATTCGCCGGGGTGTACCTGGCCGCCGGTCTGTGGGCTTACTTCCTGGTCGCTCACACGTTCGCGGAAGCGCGCATGGTGTTGACGGGACTCTCGGTGGTGGTGGCGGTGGCGCTGGTCGGCGTCGCCGCATCGGCTCACCGCTCGTACGGACGGCATGACGTCGGCGCGGCGCTTGGCTGTGCATCGCTCCCCATCTTCGCGGCGATCGCCTGGGCGACGCTGGCCGGACGCGGCAGCTACCCGGAGGCCGCCGGTTGTGCGGCCATGGTGGTCGTCGTCCTGGCGGCGCATCGCGCCGTCGGCACCGGACGCTGGGGCTACCTCGCCACGGGAGTGTTGTTCGGTCTGAGCGCAGTTGCGTTGGTGGTGCACGCCGTCGGCGTCCGCGCCGACGTCGTGGGCGCCGGTATGGCAGTGCTTGCCACGTCAGCCTGCCTCGCGGTGCCCCGGTTCACCGCTCGAACGGCCCTCGACCAGGTTGAGCGCGACGACGACCAGACGCCCGTCGACAATCGGGGCGCGTCGTCTCCGACAGCCGACGCCACACCCGTCCCCACCACAGAAGCGTCGGCCGGCGACGGTGTGTGGGATCGCGTCCGGGCGGCGACGTTGACACGTTCTGCGCTCTACACCGGCTTAGCGGCCACCGCCGGGACGGGCGCCTCGGTGATTCTTCTGGCACCGCACCGCGTGCAGTTGTCTGGTCTGGCGTTCTCCGTTGCATGCGCGGCAGCACTCGGGCTGTACACACAACGGCCCGTTACCGCGGTCGAGCGTGCCGCGATGGCAGTACCGGCCGTCGTCCTGTTGGTGTTCGGCTGTGCCCGCGCCCAGTACGGTGGCGAGCCGGCCCAGTCGGTCGGGTTCGGGCTGTTGCTGATGGCTACCGTCGTAATCGCGGTCGTCGGGACCACGGCGAGGGCTGGGCGCGCGCCTGCCGGGATCCGGAGGATGCTCGCCTACTTGACCTACCTGAGCACCGCAGCGTTGATCCCGCTGGCGTTGTGGGTTCTCGGCGCCTATCCGCGATTGGGCACCAAGTGATGCGCTGGGCGGCGGCCTCGGCCGTGATCCTCTTCACCGCGGTCCCCGCGCTGGCACCGGCGCCGGCGTCGGCCATCGATCCGCCGCAGATACCGCCGGGCCCGCCACCCAGTGGCCCGGTCGCCCCGCTCGGCCCGACCGAGCAGAAGGCCGCCTGCGGGGTGGGCGCAGTGTTGCCCGGCACCCAGTTCCAGCTTCGACCAAGTGCTGCGGTGATGCTCAACTACGCTGCCGCGTGGCGGTTCTCGACCGGTGCCGGGCAGACGGTCGCGGTCATCGACACCGGCGTGGCCCCGAATTCGCGGTTGCACGCAGTACAGCCCGGCGGTGACTACGTCTCGACGTCGGACGGCCTGGTCGACTGTGACGCCCACGGCACCCTGGTGGCGGGCTTGATCGCCGCAGCGCCCAGCCCCGACGACGCATTCGCCGGTGTGGCACCGGATGCGGCCATCCTGTCGATCCGCCAAAACAGCGAATCCTATTCAGCACAGGGAACAGGGGCGGCCCAGAACGATCCGAACGCGATCTCTCCGGGTTACGGCAACACCCAGACCCTGGCGTTGGCAATCGCCCACGCCGTGGACATGGGGGCGACGGTCATCAATCTCTCCGAGGCCGCGTGCGCACCGGTAGGTGTCGGCATCGATGACGCCGCAGTCGGGCAGGCGATCCGCTACGCGTTCGAGCGAAACGTCGTGGTCGTCGCCGCCGCAGGCAACATCAGTTCACCGGGGCTGTGCAGCGCCCAGAACGAGCCGCAGGATCCGAACCTTCCGCTCGCCGATGCCTGGAAGTCGGTGCGGACCGTCGCCAGCCCAGCATGGTTCTCCGACTACGTCCTCACCGTCGCGGCGGTGACGCCGGATGGGCAGCCGAGCGACTTCTCGCTCCACGGACCATGGGTGGACGTGGCAGCACCTGGCGAACAGTTGACGTCGCTGAGCCCCAACGGCGGTGGGCTGATCAACGCATGGCAGGATGCTCAACGCGGTCCGGTGCCGATCGATGGCACCAGTTTCGCCGCTCCCTTCGTCGCCGGTGTGGCCGCCCTGATCCGATCCCGATTCCCGCAGATGTCGGCCGGCGAGGTAATGGAGCGCATCAAGCGCACCGCCCACACGCCGGAGGCCGGCCCGAACATGGCGACCGGCTACGGAGTGGTGGACCCGTTGGCCGCGTTGACCTTCGATCTGCCGCCGGCGGATCAGTTGCCGGCTCCCATGGCCGGACGTCCGATTGCGGCCCCGCCGCAGCAGGCTGCCGGCAGCCGCCGGGCGCGCAACATCGTGCTGGCCGGGGTGGCCGCGTGCATCGCATTGGCCGCGGTCGCCCTCGCGGTGGTCAAGCGGCCGACGGCACGGTGAGAACCGAACGGGAGATGACGCGGACATGAGGTGTGACAGTGGCAATGAATGATCGATTCGAGGACGCACCCGACGTTGACGACGCGAACGGGTTCGACGACGTCGACAGCAGGGCCGCCCGGCTTCTGGCGGAGATCGCTGCGAGGCGGTCACAACGTCCCGAGCCGCAACCCAATCCGGCGTTCGACGACCATCCTCCGGAGATCGAGTGGGCGTCCGAGCTCGAGGCCCAGGCCGAGCCGGAGTTCGACTCTGAACCCGTGAATCTCTCCGGCTGGCAGTCAGGCGTGCCCATGCGCGGCGGCGACAGCACCGAAATCCTCCCGCAGATCCCCGTGCCCGAACCGCTCGAGCCCGAGGAGGCGGTCGTCGACGACCCGAGACCAGAACCACCCACCCGCCGGATGGCCTTGCCGCCATGGCAGGCCCCGCCCGTGATGGGCGGCGAGCTCGACGAGGTGGATCCCCGGACGACGGAAATCGGGTCACCCGCCGTCGATCGCGAGGAGCCAGCGGTCGACTCGGGACAACCGCCGCTTCCGCCGAACTGGCCGCCGGGACTTCTTCCACCCCCGCCAGGTTGGCAGGGACCACCACCTCCAGGTTGGCCGCCCGGCCTGCTGCCGCCGCTGCCACCGGGGTGGCAGGGCGCGCCACCATGGATGCCTCCCCTGCCAAAGACGCCACCCCGTGGTGGCGGTGAGGTCTCTCCCCGCGTTCGCCAGCGACCCGTTGAACCCGACCGCGCTCACAACGAGCCCGACCGGCAGCTGAGCTCGGCACGACAGGGGGATCGTCGTGCACCACAGGCCGGTCCGCCGTCTCTGGACGAAGCCGAAATGGTCAGCCGCGCGCGACCCGCTCCCCAGTCGGGGTGGCAACGGGTGGTGCACAGGGTCACCGGCGGACGGATCAACCCCGGTCTCTCCCGCAAGGACCGCGAACAGCGCGATCTCATCGAACAAATTCGACAACCCCTCGTCGGAGACTTCCGGATCTCCGTCCTGTCGATCAAGGGAGGGGTTGGAAAGACCACGACGACACTCGGTTTGGGATCGGCACTGGCGATGGTGCGCAGCGACCGGGTGATCGCCGTCGACGCCAATCCCGACCGCGGCACGCTCGCCGAACGGGTACTGGACACCTCGACGTCGTCCACCGTGCGTGACCTTCTGCGGGATCCGCACATCAAGCGTTACGCCGATGTACGCAACCACACGCGCATGGCTTCGAGCCGCCTCGAAGTGCTTGCCAGCGAACAGGACCCCGCGGTCGCGGAGGTGTTCGGCGAGGCCGACTACCGCCGCACCATGGACATCTTGCGGTATTACTACAACGTCATCCTCACCGATTGCGGCACCGGTATCATGCATTCGGCGATGACCGGTGTGCTGGACTTGTCCCACGCCATCGTGCTGGTCAGTTCACCTGCCATCGACGCGGCGCGCAGTGCCTCGGCGACGTTGGACTGGCTGGTGCAGCACGGCCGCGGAGATCTGGTACGCGAAGCCCACGTGGTGTTGAGCGCAGCACGACCCGGTTCGGCGACACTGAAGTTGGACAAGGTCTTCGAGCACTTCGAAGCACGTTGCGCATCGATACACGTCATTCCGTTCGAACCGCACTTGGCGGAAGGTGCCGACTTCGACTTCGGCATGCTCAAACCGGCAACTGCGCAGGCCTACCTCGGGCTGGCCGGTGCCGTGTCGGAGAAGTTCGGGCGGGCCAGCTCACCACTTGACCTTCGCTAACGCTGAGGCAGCCGCGACCTCTCCACGATTGCGTCGTTGCAGGCACTCATCGAATCAGCCCCGCCGCCGCAAGCGGGTTCAGCGCAAGTTCGATGTCGGCTTCGGGGACCGTCGCGAAGACGGCGTCGACGTGCGCCACCGTGACTGCGCCGTCCGTGGCGGCCGCCAACAGGTCGCGCAATGCGCTTTCGCCTGCCAATCCGGCAATTTCGATCATTGCCGCCATGGTTGCCTCCGCGGACCAGACCGGCGGTGTCGCGACGTCCAGCTCGCCGACCGTGTCCGTCGCGCCGCGCTCCCATCGACCGTCTGCCCACCAATAACAAAAGCTCAACAGGCCATGTTGGCAGCGGATGTTCAGCACCGCGTCGTTGACCCACGCCGGCGCCCCGGCGTACAGATCCGGTAACGGTTCACCGTCGAGGTACGCTGCAGCCAACAGCGGAGATTCCCACCATCCGCCAGACAGAGCCGCCCGGTTTCCCGGCAAGAAGACCAAAGTCGCTCCGCTGCGCGCATCCGACTCGTACCAGGCCAGACCGGGCGCGATTCGAGGGCCTTCCTCCGACCCGACGCCCATGTGCATCGCCGCCAGCACCGCCCAGCGGGCCCAGATGTCTTTCACTGGGGCAATGTCATCCGCGTGAGTCGCGACCCGGCCTGCCGCTGCGTCGGCCCACGCCTCCGCGACAGCGGTTCGGGGGTCGCGCCCCTGTGCGGTGGGACCAGCCAGATGCCCCGCAAGCCATACGGGCAACGACGGTCTTGGATAGGCGTCGATGTCGTCGCGGTAGTTTTGCGCGGCCTGCAGCTGATCGTCGGGGAATGGATCCGCGCCGTAGTCGTAGCCGACGAGGTACTCACCGTCGCTGCTGACGTCCACGATCAGCCGCCACCATGGTCCCGCCGCCATCTCGGAGCTGGCCTCGCGCTGCGCACGTACCAGTGCCATCACGTCCTCGGGAACGTCAGCCAGCCGCAGCTGCCACCCGTCGGAGGTCTCGAACGAGACGTCGGCCATCTCCGCAACGACGGTGAACGCGAACTCTGCCCGACACCAAGACCATTCTTCCGGGCCCAGGTCGACCAGCTCCTGCACGACGGGCTCCATAATCGCCGTTGCGCGCGCGGCCGCATCATCGACCTCTTCGACCTCGTCGTCGACCCACTCGTCGTCGTCCACTCTCGTCGCGACGGCGGCCCTCGGCAATCCATGGGCGTGCCCTAGGTCCACCACCAAACCTTCAGTGAGGTATTTCGATCCGGAGGTGCGCAGGCGCTCCGCGACCGGCGATGCCGTCTCTTCAGCGTCCATAGCGTAAAGACTCCCATCCACTGTACAAATTCATATTCCCTTCGTGTGTTCGCCGGTTCCGACTCCACACCCGACACCGGCAGGCAGCTCGCGTCGTTCAGCGAGGTCCCGGCCTCGGTAAGCGGTAGTCGCAGTTGAGCATCGGACAATTGGGCCAAGTCATTCATCGTCGTCGCGCCGCCGTCGCGGGGCCAGGGTTCGGATCGTCGTCACGTCGCACGTCGTCCATGTCGACATCGCCATCGTCGGAGTCAGTCGATATCGACATCGACGAGCCAGAACCCGGGCTATCGAGCGGCATCGAAACCGCCGCAACCGCTGAAACATCCTCGTGGCCATGTCCAGAGGGGCCGGCTTCCACGTTCTGTTGGCGCGCCACATGATCCTCCCGAAACCGAGGCCCGCCGACACCCAATCGGGCAAACCGATCAGCCAGATCACCCGGCAAGAAGGCACCCCGTCGTATCTCGGCAATTACGTAACGGTCACCCGGATCGAGCTCAACATCCGTGCCGGCCTCCAGCCGCGACAACACAAACTCCAGAGCGCCCCGTTCGAAACCGCCGCTCTCAGAACCCGACGCCATTCCCTCCTCGACATCGCCATTCACACTCGTCGCTCGTGACTGGTCAGAATCCCCCAACTCCTCGTCAACGCTCTCTTGTACGTCAGGGGCCTTCCCCTTACCCTTCCAATCAACACGGTTGCCCTTCCGATCCACACCTCCCTCTTCTGCGTTGACGCTCGCCACGTCTGAGTCGACGCTCTCCTCTTCCGTGTCGGCGCTCTCTTCTTCCGTGTCGACGGCTTTGCCCTTTCCCTTCCGGTCAACACCTTTGCCCTTGGCGCGCCCCGCGGGCAGGGCCGCCGCCGCATCCAGTTCCTCGCCAGACTCGTCGTCAGACGAGTCGCTATCGGTGTTGTAGTCGGCGGTGATCTTGCGGTCTCGTCTCGTCCGAGTGACGTAACTCCCAATCGACCGTGCCATGTTGTCTTCGATGATCCCGTCACCGTCGAGGAACGCGCCGCCCGCGGCAGATTGCCAGAACGGCCCACGTGGTCGATCAACACCGAAGTCCATGGCTGCGGCGCAATGGCCGCAGGCTCGCCTGGTGCCAGCGAGCAGGTCAAGATTGACATTGCCGAGTCCGTCGTCCTCCAGCGCGTGCTTGATGCGGCGTTCGGCATGCAAATGCACGGACGTCTTGCCCGCGCTGAAACCCCGATCCGGCACCCGAAATCGGCTCTGCTTCATAGCATCGAGGATTTCCGCGGTCGTCCCATCCTTGGCGTGAGCCACCGGGGCGGCGAGCGCATTCCGAAGTTTGTGCCAGTGACGGGTTTCCCGGCTGGTCCGGTCTCCGCGCGGACGCTCGTCTACCACATCACCGAGTCCGGCTCCCTCACCGAGGAGTTCGCGGATCTTGCGGTTGTCGTCGCGGATGTTCGAGGACACATAGATCGTCTTGGTCTTGGCATCGAAGTACGCTTGCACTTCCCGTGCCGTCGGGAACCTCTCTCTGATCACGGTGGACATCCAGCGCAGCAGCTGTCGCGGCCGGTCCTGTTCATAGGAGCGCGGGTGTCGCACCAATTCCGGGTTGGCAGCGTAGAGGCGTCCCAGCTTGTGCCCCCCGCTTTCCTCCGCCGGTTGACGATGAACGAGGTGCCACCGTTTGGTGCCCTTGGTGAAACCCACCTTTGTCATGGGGGGCTCCTCGAGCTTACGGCCCGAAGCGAGGTCCTCGAGGTGCTCCAATATTGTGTCGAGCCCATCTTCCAGATGGGGCTTGACGCTCTCGAGCTGATCATCCACACGTGTTCGATTGCGGATCCTCGGGCCAGCGCCGACCGCGATGGAGAACGCTTGCCACGGCACACCCGCCGCCGCGGCGGCGTCCCGCGCCGACAGCCCGGGATCGTTGCGCATTCGCCGGATCGCGTCAGCTACCGCAACGCGATGGCCGCGCATCGTCGCCAAGAAATCCGCAGCCTTGATCCGCCCCACGGGAAGTCTACGGGCCTGATCGCGCTGATTCATCCGGAGAAGCGACGCCTCGATGGAGTCCCGCCACTCCGCATAGTGGGGCAATTTCGCCAGCCGCTGTCCTTCCACCTTGAGACCGCCCTTACCGGCATGCAGGTAGGCACCCAGTGAACGTTTGGCGGTGTCGAGTTCACGAAATACGTCCTGCTGCGTCCAACCCTGGGAAAGCAAACCTAGCCCCCGCGCCACATCTTCAGCCGTAACTCTGTCGCGGTAATTTCGGTCGCGTGCCGCCGGCAACCCATCGGCGATCTCGGCATGGTCGAGCCGCCTGAATGCTTCTGCAAGGCGATCCCGGTTTTCGGCGTAACCCGGCATGGTACTGAATTCTCGTAACGAAATCCTGGGTTCGCCGTCGACCTTGATCCAGCTTTTGAGTTGTCTGTCGGGGATGCCTGATTTCATCGCCAGATAGTCATAAGCACGCGTTATGCGTTCCGTTCGTTGCGCAGTCTGGAATTCGCTGACCGCACGCAGCGCACGGAGGAAATCCGCAGCGGTGTTGGATCGGTTGCCGGAGTCCGACGGCTCCGGAAGGTCGCCTTCGTACACCCTTGTGCCTCGAAGCAGATCCTGAAGGGCCTGGCGATGTTCCCGGTAGTCCGCCATCATGCTCAACCGCTTGGCCTGATTCTGGCGAGGGTTCTTCCAGCTTGCTGACGACAGCCAGTATTTGTCCGATTTGTAGGTCGCGGGGCGGTGGCGCCTGGCGATCTCGGTTGCTGTGACGCGCTTTACGTCTTCCGGTTTGTTGAGCTCTGTCTTCAGATCACGCAGCATGGCTTCGATCACCTCTGCCGTCAGCTTGATATCAACAGCGAAAGCAGCCGACGCCGACGGGTCGGCATCCTTGCGAACCGCCCTGGGGCGCTTAGCCGCCCGGCCGGATTCGATCTCCTGCTCAGCACCCCGCTTCGGTGGGCCGGCGATACCCTTCGATGTGCGACTGCCTGTCTCGGGTCCCGATGCTTTCGAGGGTGCCGAGACATCGTTGGCCTCTGGCCCGGGTACCTCACGTCTGCCCGGCTGCCGCTGAAGTGCACCCACAGGCCGAGCATGGGGCAAACCGGCGGTGTCCCAAGCCGGTTTGCGGGCTGACAGCGAAGTCCGGGTCACAGTGGACGGCCTGGTCTCCTGACTGCTACCGCCACGCCGACTGGTGTCCCCGGGCCGCGACGGTCCAGCATCGGTGTTGACGGACCCGACAAAATGTCGCAGATGTTGCGGCAACGTGACGCCGAGCGCGACGAGTCGTGTGGCCTGATCCCCACTTAGCGAGCGAGCGTCTTCCAAAGAAGTTTCGATGATGGCCTTCTCCGTGTCCGTGAGTGCGCGGTCACGCGCCTGCGGCTCGAACATCTTGAGAAGGTCGTCCGCCACGGTGCTATGGCTGCTCCTTGCGCCGCCCCTAGGGCCCGCGTACGAAGCTCCTGTCGTCACCCGGTTGACGAGAATCTGCGTGAGATCGGTTGTGTTGCGGCGGCGCTCGTCGTCGAGGATGACCCCGTAGGCGCGCTTGATCGACTCGACCCGATCCGCAGCGTCCCCGACGCCGGCACGATCCAGTACGCGCGCCACACCATCGAGGACGCTTTCGGACCTTGGATCGACGTTCGCAAACGCGTCCCAGTGTTCGAACGGCTTGGTAGAGCCAACCAGCGATGCTTGCTCTTCGGTCAGTTCAGGATGTTCCCGGGAAGCCATCGCGGGTGCTGGAAGAGCGTCTGAATGCCTTGTCGATACTGAGCTTTCGCGGCCGATTGATACCAACTGCCCTGGCCCTGACGAAACGTCGCCATCCCCATCCGTGAGTGACGCATTCGGCCGAGACCTGCGGCTACCGATCGGTTCAAGAGTCCAGTCGCCAGATTGGTGATCACCGCTTTCGGGAGCGATGTTCCCGCCCGGCCCAACCTGCTCACGCTCGCTCGTATCGGCCAACTCTCCCTGCGCGCCAGTAGATACCACCGTCGCATGCACAGCTGACATCGCATCCGCGGGCGCCAACACACCCCAGGCGAAAACCGGCTCGCCCTCGCCGTCCAGATCGGGCGGCCACGATTCACGGCTTCCGCGTTGTCCATCGATCGCATGGACGTTCTGACCGTCGAAGAACGCGTTGACGACGTGGGCCGAGGACGATTCGACGGCCGCGGCACTGGGATCCGTCGTCCTGACGACGACCACCATCGTGTGCGCCCCGGATCCCTGCGCCCGGAGAAGAGCCTCGATCTGCTCCGGTGTCGTTCGGTGAATCGCCACATCGAGCGCATTCGCCAATTCACGTGCGTTCGGTCCTGCTCGCCGCACCGGCGGAGCCGTCCGAAATGTCGCCCTACCAGACAGCCGATCGAACACCGAGATAGCACACAGTACGCAGTTCACACTGCGCTGATCGACATCGTCAGCATTGCGGTCGCGGTTCACCGCCCGGAGCCAGTCATCGATCTCGGCAAGCTCGTGGCGGGTGTCTGCGACGGTCGGCACTTCCGCGTCGACCCCTGCCACCCGCTGGTGGTCGACGACATCGCCGTGCGGCGACGGGACGGCGATATCGTCACCCTCGTCTTTCGCCGATGAGTCTGAGCGCGCCGGTACTTCGACCGGTCCCACGGGCGCCGCGCTCGCCGGTGGCAGACTGGAATCGAGTTTCGTCTGGACGCCACTCGGCTGGTCCTTGCTGGCCTCGCCGGACTCTTCGTCCAAGGCTTCGCGACCGAGGGCGACCGATGGGGACGCAATACGCGAGCCGGCCGTGTCCGTCTGCGGCTCATCGAGGTAACTCAGTGCGTCGTCATCGGTCGGCGACGAGCCCGGGGAGACCGGAGCGTCGTCGGCATGGGTCGCAGATATCGGTGACTCCGGGACCGTTTCGCCACCAAACCACGTCCGCGGCGGCGGAGTCGGGTCGATGATGATGCCGCTGGCATCGTCCTCCCACGACCACGCTTCCGGCACCGTCGTAAGACGTTGCAGCCCCGCTTCTTCCGCCGGCACGTGACGGACGTCACTCAGCGCGTCTGCCGGGATGATGACGGGCTGATTGGGAGCGACCAAGGGAGCCGAGATCGTGTTGCCGGCAAGACCCAGCTCGTCGAGGACCGCAGGCGGAGCCTGCAGCCTGCTCGGCTGCTCGGTTGGGGTGCGCGGCCGCTCGGTCAACGACGGCACCGGGTCGACGACCAGGTGGGTCTCCGATCGCGGGATGAGGATCGGACCGTGCACGTCAACCGGTGGCAGCGGCACTGGGGTGTTGGTACGGCCGTCGTGCACCTTGAGGAAGATCCTGCTGGTTCCGTCGAACACGGCGTAGGACCGGGCGAACTTGGCGTTGGCCGACACCTTGACAGTCTGGGAATACGTTGGGCCGGTTCGTTGGCGGTGGTTACTGCCTCCGCCCGCACGTACCGTTACTTGGTCTCCGTCCAGACGCCAATGGGGACCGAGGAGGGCCCGCCAACCCAGTTCGCGCACGCGTGTGGGTTGGATGACCCGGGTCTGGTTGACCTCGTTGAGGATGTTGGCATTGCCGCCCTTTTCCTCGACTCTGGTGAATTCGAGATCGGTGATGTCGGCGATACCGGTGATGCGGAAGTCCCCCTGCCGGAAGAGTTCGACCTCCTCGCCACGGCTCATCGCGGGAAGATCGCGCGCCAGTTGGGTACCCGTGATCGCCTTGTCCACTTGATCTTTGATGAAGAGCATCGTCACCGGTTTGAGCATTGCGCGCAGGTTCGTCAGCGTCTGGGCACGGAAACCAGCGGCATCGGTGATGTCGCGGACAATGCTGTTTGGGCTGAGCCCACGGTTAGGTATTCCGGAGTCATCGAGCCGGGCGGGTCCACTGTGTGGAGTCAGGATGAGCGGATTCGGATCGATCCGCACGATCCCAGGGCGCGGCGCATAGGTCGTGTTCTCCGGGGCATCCGTCGGCGACTGACGCGTCTGGAAGAAGATCCGCGCCTCTCCGGTGCCGTTGCGACTCTCACGGAGGCCGAACAAGCCGGTGGGACGGTTCATCTGGACAGTGATGGTTGCCGTGCCGACCTGTGTTTGAGAGCTGGTCTTCTGGCGGAACAACAGGCCGGTGGCCGAACTCTCGGTTCGGGTGTCGACCGCCTCCGTGCCACTGACGCCGCTGACGCGTCCCTGCACTGAAAGGTTGACGGCGTCGCCAGTGGGTAGCACGTCGCCCTGGCCCTGAAGGTAGCCCTCCCAGGTGGACAGCTTTGTGTTGGAGACGCCGGCGGTAAGAAATTGTTGCCCACCGCTGTAGAGCTCGCTAGTGGCCGTAGAACCCGCGGAGCTGACCGTGTCGATCCGAGCACCGAGCACCACGCTGGCACCGCGCACCGACTGCAGGCGGATCGTTCTCGTGCCGCCGCGGCTGTGGTCACCCAAGGTCCGCTGGGTAGGGATGGTCCTGACGTGGGGAGCGAGCTCGGCGCGCACCTTCGGCCAGTCCCCAGCGAAGACCGCCCTGCCCTGCGACGCCAACGAATCCAAGACGTGGCTGGCCACCAAGTCCTCGAGCGGACCGGGTATCTCACCGTCAACGGGGGCTGTCACGCCAGCTGCGTCTGGCCGCACCTTGTCGACGACCTCGTGGACCGCAAGTTGCCGACGCGCTTGCCCGCTGCCACCGGGGGCGGTCGACTCGGGTGGAGCGTCCTCGGGGCTCTTGGGGTAGGAGAAGACTCCGGTGAGGCGGACGGATTCAGGCGTGCTCGGAATCCCGGGCAACGCCTTGGCGCTTCCGTGGGATTCATACGTGATGTCGAAGTGGATGCGCTGACGGAACAGATTGTGTTCCTCAACCGTCTTGAGCCGGACCGGAATACGCTGCTCCTGCTCGCCGGCGATATTAGGTCCACTTACGTCGGCCAGCTGGCCGACGCCCTGGTCGACGGCACCCCCAACGCTTCTCTTCGGATGCACTGACGCGCTGTGTGTGACCTGCAGGGCGATCGATCCGTGAGGGACGGGCACCTGCACGCGGAAGCCCTTGATGTCCCGCACCACCTTGCCGTAGACGTGTCCCGTCGACGCTTGCGACTCGGTGGAGATGTCGGTTTCGAACTTCTTCGACACGCCAACGTGTTCCCAGTCCTTCTCGCGGACTGGACGGACCGTGACGGTGACCTTGCCACCGGGTAACGCGATGTCATGGCTCCATACCTGGCCGGACTCGTGGGTGAGCCGGGCGACGAGCACATTGGGACCGAACTGGTTCGTCACGCCGTTCATCGCACCGTCGAGGTGACTGCCAAGGGCCGGCGCGAGATCCTGCCGAATCGCCTCGATCAGACCACTCTGCGGATCGACACCTACCAAGAAATCGGACGGGTGCCAGCTGCCCTGCTCCGCGTGCGCTGGCGGCTTCGGCGGGTCCGCTGGGCGCGACGGTGGGTCCCAGTTGAGCGGCGGCGGCGCGGTGACGACCTCGTTCTCGAGAGCGTTCGCCGGTGCCGTCGTGTCACCGATCGCCTCCTCGAGTTGCCTCGTCGACACCGCCAAACTCGCGAACGTGTCGGCATGCCTGAGGAGCGGCGTCGTGCTGTCGACCGTCGACCGCCGACCGCTGTGCAGCGACGTCGTGCTGTCGACCGTACCCTTGCGCTCAGACAGCACGATCGCGTCGGGATCCGGATCAGCGAAGAACGAGATCCGGGACTCAGGCTGGGTGGAAGGTCCCGGTTCCCGGAGCATCGCACCACTGCGCAACTGCCCGTCGTTGGGCACCGCCGAGGCGGGCTCCTTGCCCGGGGAATCCCCCTGGTCACCAGCAGCGTCCGACTTGGACGGGTTCTCGACGGACGGTACCCCTTTGAGCGGAGCGTCCTTGACGGGTGGCTCGTGGACGAACCCTGTCGGGTTGTCGCGAGTGAAGGTGGGGGGCCGCTCGGCATCGTGAGTGCGTGAACCCTGGAGTTCGGAGAGGGGTATCGCGATCTCTACCGGGAACAGGCCGGATTCGTGCACGGTGGCCATCGATCCGGTCAGCGTGGCGTCGAGGCGCACCCAGCCCCCGAAGATCGCCATGGGCTGGTCGAACTTGGTTGCTACGACGACACGTTCCTGATTACGCACTCGGTCACCGTCGCGGACCGTGATGTTGACGCCGCCCAGTGCTTCGAAGAAGACGGTGCTGTCTTCGACGTCACCGGCACGGCCTCCGACCGCGCCGGCCAAAGACGTCTGCTTGTTGTGGTTGATCGTCGTGGCCGAGCCGGTTGTCATCTCGGAGCTGGGACTGGACAGGGTGGTGTTGATCATGCGCTGGAACGTCAGCCGTTCGATATCGGCGGTCAACGAGGCCTTGGTCGAGGACCGGGGACCGGACAACTCCGTCAGTGTTAGTGGGCTGTGCTGGGTCATAGGGGTCATCGCGGCGCGGACTCGGTTCAAGTGATACCCAGTCGACACCCGGGGGCGCACCTTTGCCCAATCTCCGCCAAACGCGCGTTGCCCCATCAAATCGAGCATGCCGTGAAAGCCGCTTAGATCGAGGTTGGTGACCCTGTCCATGCTGCCAAGGCCCACCAGTTCCGCGACAGCGTCTTTCCCTCGCGGGACCGACGGTGGCACGGCCTCCGGGTGCAGTGGTGATCCGTGCACAGGTGCCGGCGCCTCATCCGGCCCAGTCACGCTGCCGCGCTGCATTGTGCGACCGCCGGTACCAAATCGCCACCACGGAGACGTCGCGATCCAATGGGGTATCGGTGGAGGCCCCTTGCTCCAGATCCGTGTGGGCGGCGCCCACACGGTTTCCCCTGTGTAGTCCTCTATCGGTGAGGCCGCCGACTCTTCGGTCAACACGTCGAAACTGCCGCGGGTTTCCTGCACCGCACCCTTGAATGGCTTGATGTGTCCCGACGCTGATACCTCGCTCGGCGTGTGCATGACGAAACGCAAGCGGACCTGTCCACGCCAAGCCTGTCCGCCGACAGGGTTCTTGATCGTGCTGCGGACCCGGAACTGCCGGCTGTCGGTTTCATTGCGGGTGCGCCCGCGTCCGACCGTCGCATCGAGGCCGCCTTGCGCCTCCCCCGAATCGGTGCCACCGTTGGCCCGGAATCGACCAGGAACCGGAATCTGGCCAGAGTAGGTTACCAAGTCCTGTCGGGTCTGGGAGGTATCGGTTTCGGTGCCGTAGTGAAATTCGGTTTGCTTGGTCTTACCGGTAAGGCGCAACAACCTTCCCGACGGGGCATCCCGGCGACCAGTGCCCCTGGCCACTGCTATCGCCGACGCAGTGCCAATTGGCTCGACGAAGGCGTGCACCTCCAGCCGTCCGCCGGGAATGCCCTCGAACGGCAACACCAGTGGTTGCTTGTTGGTCATGAGGTGCAGGTTGGCCTGTACCAGTTCGACCGTCAGCCAACTGCTTGTCTCGTTCATCGCCTGAGAGGACTGCCTCCCGTAGGCCTTCTCGAACGCATCCTTCATCGGCGCGCTGTTGATGAAATCGTTGACGGTTTGCCGCCGGGGACCCCGCGTCGGGCCTTGTTGCGCGACTGGTCCGTCGGGCTGAGTCGCCGGCAAGTCGTCGGGCACGAGCCAGAAGTTGGTGACCACGTCCGAACTGTTCAGCGCACGGGTATCCCGGATGCGCGGTGGATCCGTCGGACTGGCCGGCACTGATCGGGTCGACGAACTGGGTAGCGGCGCCACGACATTGCTCGCTTCGTCGGCGGCGTCTGCCCACGATTGGTCCTCGACGTCGCGCGTCGGGACCACCACGGCAGTCGCGTAGTCGACGTGATGGGCATTGGCCTCGTCGGGCGACCTGCTCAGCACGTGGGTGAGCACCGCCCGGATGTTGCCGGCGAAGCGGGTCCCCGGCTCGGTGGTCTGGCCACCGCTGATCTGGCGGTCGGCCCGCTGGTCGATCTGCGCCCATTCGTGGTCGCGTCTGCCAAACAGCGTCGCTGTTTCGTTCAGATGCGCCGCCGGCGCCGAGACGTTCCCCTGTACACCGACGACGAGCGTCGAGCGCCCATCCTTGAAGGTACCGATGGTGCTGGTGGGATCCGAGCTGTGCTCGAACTCGTAGTCCTTGATGTATCGCTGCTCGATGTCCTTTGGAACGGACAACTCCGAATTTGCGGCGGCGCCGTCCAACCGGTAGCCGAGTGTGAGGGTGCCGCGGCGACCGGTGCCGAGGTCGATCGTGTAGACGACGGTCCGTCCACCCCGCAGCAACCCGGCGACCTTGGGTCGTAATCCGTCGTCGGAGAACAGGGCGGTGATCCGCTCGCGGTGGTTGTTCCACGTCTTGCCACCGTCGTCGGCCGCTCGGTTCACCACGTGTCGGAAATGGTCTAAAGCCCCGTTTCCCGAATAGAACCTCTCGACCACGTCCATACCGCCAAGAAGTAGGTCTTTTCCGATCCGTGCCGGCAACGGAGGGTCGGGGGGATCCACGGGCAGGTCTTCGCTGGATATGAAACCGCCTTCATTGCCATGGTATTCGTTGGCCTCCGGGCCAGTCGACAATTCCGGCCCCAGCAATGTCCTGAGTCCCAGCGTGCTATCGGACCCTCTGGAAGGCAGATCGTCCTCAACCTCTACCTCGACATCGGCGGGATCGTCGTCGTCCGAAGAGTTGGATTCGAGGACCTCCGCCTGGGGCCGGCCGAGACGGGGCTGAACAACCTGACCCAAGAACTCCTGCAGCGTCGAGATCCGCGATGAATGGCCGTCTACATCATCCGCCTCCGGCGGCACGCCGGCACCCGACTCTTGCCGCAGGAGGGTTTCCGGGCTAGCGGCATCGTCTGTCGGCGTGTTGGATGGTTCGAGGCGCAGTGGCACGTCCGGAGTCGTCGAATCCCCTACCGGCAACGGGACATCTGACCGCTGCCCCCCCGACCTGTCGTCGTCGCCAACCTCGTCGATCGGCCCCGATGAAAGCCGGGCAGTATCAGTGGCGTTCGGACGTGAGCGACCCGCCCCAGGCGCATCCGGTCCATCCCCCTGCCGGCCCGGACCAGACCCGAGATTGCTACCGATCGACGTCGAGCCGTCACCGGCGCCACGTCCGCGCCCAGACCCAAAATCATGCGACAGTGGGGCATCCAGAACCGCTTCCGTAGCGCTGATGGGTTGCGACCAGGTGCTAGGCTCGATCACTCGTCCCTCGTTGTCCACCAAGAAGGCCCACGTCGCCGTTGCGGTCCTCACGTCCGGATGCTGCGCGAGGGTGGTGTCGTCGATGCCGGAGACGCGTTCACCGACGGTTCTTTGCGGATCCAGCAGGCGCAACCGTTTGCCGGCGACAGAATGCAGGGCGAAGACGTGACCTGTGTCGTTGTCCGCGTGGCTGACCATGATCACCGCAGACGTACCCGGTGTGACCCTGACGAGGGCGCCCACCTCCGAGAGATCGCGGACTTTGCCCCACCCCGGCCCGGCCACGACCCGTGCCTGCGCTCCAGCCACGCCACCCAAATCGAGAACACTGTCGTCGGAGGTGGCCAACCCATGGAGGCGGCCCGGGTGCAACTCGTGAATCAGCCAATTGGCCAACGGTCCACATTCGGCCAGAGTGGGGGTCGTCGACAGCTCGCGTGGCACCGAGGCCAGCAGATGCTCGAGTCCTTCATCCGACATCGGCAGAGCCGGAGCCGGCTGGCCGAGGGACTGACGCAGCCGTTCAGCTCGGCTCGGAGTGTCAGCGCCTGGTGTCACCTGCCGCGGTGTGGCCTCACGCAGGTCCGACGAATTGGTGTGCTCGTTCGAGGCCGGTTCGACACCGTCTTCCGATTGATGCGCGCCGACACCGAAGCGAATCACACCCTCGGGTGCCCACGAAGCGCTGGCGTCAACGCTCTCGTTGGGCCACTCCCCCCCGAGATGGTCGGCCGGTTCCTGCGGCACCGGCAGGGCATCCGATTTCCGCTGATTCTCGCTGCGTACCACGACCACCCGCCGCGCCTGCTTCGCCGAGCCAGGGATGTCGTTGGTGAGAGCCCTGCCGCGAGTCATCGGATCGGCAAGAGACACGAAACCGGGGGGCAATTCCTTCTCGAGAAGGGCCAGCTCGATCAGCGGCCTGATCTCATTCAGGACCGCCCGTGCCCGTTGCATTCCAACGGCTTCAGGTCCCTCGCTGCGGATTCCGAAGATTCCGCCATTTCCCCCGCCCTGCGCGTATAGACGCAAGCCCCCTTGCCCTGCGTCGCGTCGACGTTCGGCCTTGCTGACCACCTTGGACACGAAGGCCGCCACCTCGGCGCGCCCTTGTCCATCGACTGCCTTGGAACCCTCCTCGAAAGACAAGAACAGTGTGTCGGACGGTTGGTCGCCACTCGATGGATCCAACGTGTCGATCAGCGCCACCGCCTCAGGAGCGATGCGGTGGTGGTGGTCTTGGGGCCCGTCTAACGGCAGATCACTCTCCTGGGCTGTGCCGTCGTCCTCCCTCCCGTGTGAGGGCTGGTCTCCGTGCGGTTCCATGGCGCGGGGTGTGTCACGAGCATCTGCGGGGACGGCATCGGGTGCTGTCGTGGCCGGCGGCACGGCGTGCGCGGTCCGGTCTAACTGCCCACCATCGACTCCGCCCGACCGCACATCCTCCGCAGCAGTGGTGACCTCGGTGACGGGATGGGGTGCGGGTTGTGGTGCGGTGCTGTTCTTGAACAGCTGGGCGGCGACGGGTACCTCGAATCGTTGACTCATTTGATCGGCGACGTTGGACAGCCAGCCCTGTGCAGCATCGACGTCGAGACCGGGGCGGACCTTGTTGCTCATGTAGCGGCCGGACTTGTCGGTGACCAGCCACTGGCCGCCCTGGTAGGACAGCTCCCCGCTGATTCGTGCCGGACGCGACCGAGTGGCACCGGTGTCGTCGAACCCGGCAGCAACGGTGGGATGACCCTGATTGTCCAGATAAGCCTTGAGCTCGTCCATGGTCAGCGCAGGGTCCTTGTCCTGCATCGCTTCCAGCAGGTTCTGGAGCTCGCCTTCTTCGGCGATGGTGAGCAGCGCGTCGCTGCCGAGCAGGATCTCACCGTGTTGGTCGACGGTGAAATGCCAGACCGCGCCGGTGCGTTCGAGCAGCGCCGGTTTGAAGTCCTCCAACCGGTACCACAACGGATTCAACCGCAGCTGGCCCTGGTCGTCGACTTCTCGATCCTTGACCTTCTTGGGACCGGCGAGCGGACCATACTTCGGATCGAACGCGCTGGTATCGGTATCGGCGACGAACGCCTTGTGGGCGATTCGAGGATGCTCGGCGTCCTGAGCACCGACCGCGAAGCCAAGCACGCCACCGATCTGATCGGCGGCGTTGCGCACCCACTGGGTGACCCTTGCCGGCGCAACCCCCGGACGCACCACGGGCCCGGTGTAGCGACTGGAGGCATCGACCCGCCAACGACCAGTCACCGGATCCTTGAACAGCTCACCACCGATACGCCCCCGACGAATCCGACTGACTCCGCTATCGGTGAACCCAGCAGCCACCGTCGGCACACCCTGATCGTTGACCGCGGCCTTCAACGCGTCCATCGTCAAATGGGGATCATGCTCCCGCATCCCGTCGAAGAGCCGATTGCGTTCCTGCTCATCAGCGATGGACCAAACATCTTCACTACCAATGAAGACCTCACCGTCCTCATCGACCGCGTAAAGCCACACCCCACCACGGTCAAGCAAGGCCGGCTTGAAATTCTCCAACCGGTACCACAACGGATTCAACCGCAGCTGGTCGTGATCATCCCTCTCAGACCGCTTCACATTCTTCGGATCGACCGCCTCACCAAACCTGTCATCCAACTGCCCACCATCCACCCCACCCGACCGCACATCCACCGCAGCAGGGGTGACCTGGGTGACGGGACGGGGTGCGGCGGGCGGTGCGGACATCCCATCATCGACATCCTGCTCCGCACTCGGTGCTCGTGTCGGCTGGTGCGCGGCCGCCGGCTCGTGATGAAGGACTTCCCGGGGCTGTATTGGAAGCGGCGCAGCGCCATGCGGCAAGTCGTGGACCGGTCCGTGGTGGGCGATGTCGTCGATCGTTGCCAGCTGTTCGCTCGATAGCCGCCACTCGCCGCGTGCGGCTTGCTCCCCCATCGGCCCGTCGGGGTCCGAGCCGCGGTTCAGCAGTGATGTCGCGTCGCGGTAGCCCTCGGGCAACCCCAGATAGTGCAGGATCTCGTGGGCGAGTACGCCCCCGGGCGCGTGCATCGAAAAGTTCTGCTGGTCGGTGTCGGTGGCGCCGTGCACCGTGACCGTGCCATGTGGCCGTCGCGAGTCGAAGATCAAGGTGACGTTGAGCTTGTCCCCGCCTGGGAGCTCGTACCGGTCGTTCAAATGACGGTCGATCGCCTCGCCGAGGCGTTGTTGCAGCAACATTACGTCGTCGCGATCGATCCCGCTGCCTGGTTGCAGACTCAGTCTGATCTCGAAGTCGCGGACCCAGCTCCCGTCGGGCAGTTGAAAACGCCGCTGGTCGTAGCTGACTTGCGTGGTCAAGCCCTTCAGGAAACCACGTCCATCCGGCCCTTCCGTGCTGGCCTCGAAACGCTCACTGAACGTACCGGTCGGCTGTGCCTCTCCGCGGCGACCACCGAAATCGTTGTCGCGAAGGCGGGTTGGCTGCTGGGCGCCGGCGTCGGAGCTCAATCGTTCGGCTGTACCCGGCGGCATCGATGATCCACCACCGCCCCGGCCCCTCGCGGTCGCAGTGACGGGAGCTCCGGTCGGCCTGTGCGGACGGTTCTGATCTTCTGTTTCGCGGCTGCTTCCAGAAGGCTCAGCCTCGTCGGCCCGGGCGCCGAGATCGGATTGATGCTCCATGCGACCGAGGCGAAGCTGCCCCTCCGGCACGGCACGGTCTTCGGCGTGGTTCCCGCCGACGCCCCCCGTTCGCTCCTCAGTGGCCACTTCCGCTCTCACCAGCGTCTCCAAGCCGGCGGCTGGTGCCGGTTGGGCTGCGGGGAACCTTGGATTCGGAGCGTCTGGACGGTATTTCACGTTCGGTACGAAGTCGCCTCGTACCGCTGTTCCCTCATTGCGAAACATCTCGGCCGGGGTCGGCACCGTGAGCACCTTCTGGGCCCCTACGATGTTCTCGGTTCTGATCCCTCCGGGGAAGGCAACCTCGTGCTCATGGTCTCCTCCATAAATCTGGCCGAAGGTGGCCGTGACATCGACACCGCCGGGCGCGTCGATCACGTACCGATAGACCGGTTCGCCGGGCTTGGATTGGCCAAGGTGATGCAAGTTCGGGTTACGACTGGTCGAGACAAACGCACTGGGCATATCTGCGGCCATGTGTGACAGGTTGGTCACGCCCGGCTTGCGTGGCCTGAAACCCTTCCGGAAGATCTCCTCCGGGCCTCGAGTGTCTTCACGAAAGAGCAGATGCCCGTCGGTGCGGAAATGAACGATACCGTTAGGGTTTTCGTAGCCGACCTCGATGCTCGCGGCATCAACCCTGGGATCAAATTGTGCACTGGGCCGGTCGGCAGTGAACACGGGCAGATGCGGACTCTGCGTTCCCTGCTGAGTGGCCTCAGGAATCAACACGGGATTACCACGCACATCAACGATTCCGGTCGGATGCACAGAATCCTCCGAGAACCCCACATCCGTTGACGCCCGACCCGAATCATCGCGGGTGGTCTCCGCGGCACCGGTGTCGTCGACCGCGGTCACATCGGTGGGTCCGCCAAGCGGAGAATCGCGAGGTGCGAGATGATCGGCGGCGTCTTCACGCACAGGCCTGCCACCGCCATCGGACTGCGGGTTCGCCGGGTCAGCTTCCCTGTTGTCCTGGATCGGGATACCAACGGTTGGATTCGTCACATCCGACGGTGCACCCAACGCAGCAGCGTGGTCGTTGGAATCGAGATTCAGCCGCCACCAGTGGCTCTCCAGCAACACCGCGTTCACCGCGACGGGCTCACCCTCCGGAACACCGACATCGTCGGTTTCGTTGAACTCCTCCAACCAACTACGGCCAGCCTCGTTGTGGGCATAGTCCGGATCCACACCAGAGACATCGCTAGTTGCATCCATCCCGCGGTCGTGCCCAAACTGCGACACCGGATCGACCCCGTAAACCGACTCCGAAGTATCCGCAAACGCACCCCCGTACTCAGACTCGTCGTCTGATCCGTCGGCATCGTCGCGGGGAGATTGGGACACACCTGCCGCTGCGTCGGAGACGTACATGTGGTCTTCAAAGTCGTAGCCAGGATCGCTGTCGTCATCGCCGGCACCAACGCGTAGCCGCGATGCAGGGCCGGCTCCCGATGAGTCGATGGCCGGTGCGTCCTGGGGCGGCGGCCCGACGGCGGCATCCTGTAAGACGCGCGATCTCGGGTCCGTACCGTAACCCCACTCAGGTGACTCCTCGGGCTCCAACTCGTGCCCGTCCGAGCCATCTGATATGGAATCCGTATCCGGCGCCATGGGAGCCGCACCTGGCCGGATGGTGGTTACGCGCCGTAACCGGCTACGGGGGTTCTCCGGGGGCGGCGCCCCACCACCGACTCGTCCCAGCAGCGGTGGGGGCGTCACATTGGGTAGCAGCGGGTTGAATCTCGGATTTGGTTCGAAGGGTTCGTTGTCCGGAGTCTCGAACCGTAAGGAGCCGTCCGGGTTCGTTCCCTGGACGGCGTACGGCAGGATCCGCTGCGCTCCCAGGATGTTTTCGCGTCGAATTCCGCCCGGAAACGCAATCTCGTGTTCGTTCCCGTGTCGAATGTTCGAGCCCAAGGTCCTGCTCACGTCGATCCCACCCGGCGCCTCGATCATGTAGCGGTAGACCGGCGTATCAGGCCCGGTGGGCACCAGATAATGCATCCGCGCGTCTTGGGTGGTGGAGACGAAGGCGCTTTCCGCGTTGATGTCGTGGGCTGCACGCAAATCGGTGAAACTCGGGTCCCGCGGCGCGAAACCCTGCTCGAAAATCACCTCGGGGGGACGGGCGTCTTCACGGTAGACGGGTGCACTGTCGGTGCGGAAGAAAATGGCTGCGTCCGGGTTCGTGGCAGTGGGCAGCACGCCGGTCACGTTGGTGGGGTCGACGTCGGGGTCGAGCTGAGCGGCGGGGTCGCGCGTGCCGGCATAGAGTTCGCCGAAGTCGCCGACCAGGCTGTTCTTTCGATCGACGACCGCGGCGAGGAACGCTTCAGGATCGTTGGGAACGATGACCGGTGATCCAGGCTCCCAGCCCGGGTAATAGCCACCAGGATCGTCGACCACCAACCGGCCGGCGTCGGCAGCGCCCTGTGCATAGGGGCGAAAGAGCTCGCGGACGTCCTCATCGTTCAACGACTGCAGCCGCTGCACGAACTCGCCCAACTCTCCTCGACGAGGGTCGTTCAAGATGGTTGTGCCAGCGGCGAAGTCCCGCCATAGCCGGTTGTAGATCGGCTCGTGATCATTGGGACGAAAGTCATAACCAAACGGATCGCGACCGTAGTATTTGAAGGCTTGATCCTTATCGATCCCGACGATCTCGCCCGTCGAAGTACGAAGGAACTGGCGGGCGTGGCTGTCGTGATTGCCGATGAGCCAATCGAAGACGTTGTGCTTCTGCAGCGTCAGCACATCGTTGGCGGACAAGTGGTTGAAGTCCACGGGTTCTACGTCGGTGAACATCCGCTGCGCGGTCCCCGCCCCGCCGTCGAGGACGAAGGTTTCCGGGGTAGTCAATCCGGCGAACGACTGGAGTCGCGCGGTTGCGTCTTGCAACGTGCTGACGAACTGCTCACCGACAGCGCGATGCTTGATCAGCCACCTGTGCCCATCTCGATCCGCATAGATCTGCGCACCATGCGATCCCGCCGTCTGACCGGTGAACTTCAGGGCTCGCAGATCAGGAGCCGGCCCCGCGATCGCCGGAATGATCGACACCCGGTGTGGCTCGCCGCCACCCTCCCGCTCATCCGACGCGGACCCATGGGCCAGTCCCGATCGTCCACCATTCGACGACCGCGCCGAATCCTCATGTGTGATTGCCGTTTGCAGCACCACCCGTTGTGGCCCTCGTGGCGGCCCAGCCTGTCGAGGTGCCGATACCGCGTGGTCACCGGTAGATGGTTGGTTTTCGATGCGTACGACCACCACCCGCCGCGCCTGCTCGTCCGAGCCGGGAATGTCGTCGGTGAGAGCCCTATCGCGTGACGTGGGTTCATCAATCGACACGAAGTCCGGAGGCAACCTCCTCTCTACGAGCCCCCGCTGGATCTGTGGACGGAGTTCGTCAATTACTGCTTGCGCCCGTTGCAACCCAACCACGTCAGCTCCACGACTGAACCTTCCGTCGTTCCCACCGCCCTGCGCGTGGAGAACCAGACCCCCTTCCCCTGCGTCACGCCGCCCCTCGGCTATTTCGACTACCTTGGACACGAACCCCGCAACTTCGGCCCGCTGCTGCCCAGCAAGCGACTTGTCGCGCGCAGCGAAGGGTAGATACAGCGGGTCGTATTGCGCCCCATCCGATGGCACCTCGGTGTCCGAGACCAGTGGTGTTGGCAATTGGTTCGGCGGCCCGGACTCCTCGAGGCCGCCGTGGAGCCCGGTCACGAATAGTCCATCGGACGCCACGGAAACCGAGCGGTCGGCCGGTGATGGCACTCCCATGAACCACTCCCGCACCGCATTACCCGGGCGATCCAAAGCCGGCGGCCACGACTGCACCCCTCCGTGCTGCCCATCGAGCGTATGCACGGTCGTTGCATCGACGAACACGTTGAAGGCGTGTTGCTGTCCACCCTCGAATTTGGCCACCACAATCGTGTGCGCCCCGGGCCCCTCAGCGACGAGGCGCTGCGCGATGCGGCTCGTGGTGGCGGGAACCACCGCCAGATCTGTGGCAGCGCCCAAGTCATCGACCGAGTACACATCCTTGTGCGCCCGCGAGTTACTCGGAATACCCGACAATCGATGAAACACCGCCACCGTGACCGGACCGCAGTTCAACAACCTGTCGTCACGAGGTAGCACAGACCGATCGCCATCGTTGTTCACATCCCCGATCCACTGCTGAACATCGTCAATAGTGGAATCCGAATGCGGAAAGACCGGCCACGGCGACCCGTCTGAGAGCGACTCCACACTGTCCCTCTGACCATCGCGGTGCGGAGCACCTCCTCGATCACTGCGCACTTCGCTGTCAGCGGATGGTGCGACACCCCTGCCCGACGGTTTCGATGCGGATTCGAGGTCGTGGGCGTGAATCGAATTGGACGGCACAGGAAGGCCGACCACCGAGGAGCGCCCAAATCCACTCGTCGAGGGCGCAAATGGATCCGGCGACGCTTCGGGCAGCGGCCCCGATCGAGCCCTCGGTGAGTTCGTTGGGGTGGCATCGTCATCGCCAGCATCCGATGATTCCGGCGCGAGATCCATCGGCCGAGCACTCGGTGAGTTGGTCGGGGTCACGTCATCGTCGCCGTCATCCGACGAGTGCGGTGACGTTGGTTCAGGACTGCTGTAGACACGAGGATTCGGTGCGGCAGGATTGAAGTTGGGATTCGGCCGAAAGGGCCCAAGCACGGGACGGCCGGCGTCGTCGACGTGAATTCGCGCAGCCCCGACGATGTTTTCGCGTCTGATGCCACCCAGGAACGCGATTTCCTGCTCATGTGTGTCTTGGTGGCTTGGCAAGGTGGCATTGACGTCAATGCCGCCGGGGGCATGGACGCAGTAAACGAACACATTGGGGCGACTCTCGGTTGGACCGCCCACATGCCCGAGATCGGGATCCAGGGTGGTCGATACGAAGGCACTCGCGCCGCCGAGGGAGTGCCGTTGGAGATTCGTGTTCGTCGGGTCGAGTGCCAAGAAGCCGTTCTCGAAAACCTCGTCGGGATCATCGACGGACTCGCGGAACAGAGGACTTACGTCACTGCGGATGGTGACGCTACCCATCGGGTTGTACGGAGAGACCACCCCGGTGACGTGTCCGATGTGAAGACTCGGATCGAGTTGGGCACTTGGACTATTCGCCGTCATTGGCGCGAGGTCGACTCGACCACCGAGCACCGGGATGACGTCAATCGGTTGGTGCGTTGCGTCCGAGGTGCTCTGTCGCCCGGCCCCGTCATCGACCGGAGACACCGACGAATGGTCCGCCGTCGCCTCAGCCTGCGGCAGACCATGCACAACGTTCGGTCGCCGCGCCTCGTCTCGATCCCCGACGGCCGCCGTAGCCCGTCGGGCAGCGGTCCGATCACTCCGGGCGGCGTCTGATTCGGGGCCATGTGCTGTCGGCGTGGCTTTCGCCGACGGTGGTGACACCGGCGGACGTTGGGCGCGGGGTGCGCCATCCGGAGATTGGTTCGGCTGCGTTGTCGGGCGCGAACCGTCACTAGCAGTACCCGCCGCAGCAGGTCCCTCCACCGCCGAAGTCGTCTGTCCGCCCGCACTGCCCGACGCCGTCGGCGGCGGAGACGCTCCCTTGACGTTCACGCTCGCAGCAGGCCCGCCCGCGACCGAACTGCCTTGACCAGTTCCACTCGTCGACAGCACTGCTGGGGCCGACGCGCCGCCGGTCGTGCCACTGGGCGGCGCTGAGCCGGTGCTGTTGGACGACGACGCACCAACATTGTTCGACGATGCCGCACCAGCACCGTTAGCCGATGCCGTGCCCACGCCGTCGACGAGTGCTGCGCCCGCACCGTTCGTGGATGCCGAGCCGGTGCCGGTGGCCAAGGCCGCGCCCGCACCGTTGGCCGCCGATGCCGTGCCAGCACCGTCACCCGACGCAAATCCAGCACCGTCACCCGACCCCGTGCTCGCACCGTTGGTCGCTGAACGGACGCGGGCGCCGTTGCCGGTCGAGATGCCATCGCCTTGACCCGCCGCGGAAGCAGTCGACGACGAGCTGCCGGTCTCATCGGACTGCGCCGGTGGTGTGCGGGCGGGGGCCAACGCCGAGGCAGCCGGCGCGGAGGCAGCCGGCGCCGAGGCTGGTTGAAGATCGTCGTCACGGGGTGAAGCGTTGATGTTGCTGAAAGGTGGCGGCGTGGTGGTGGCCTCATTGGGCGGTTGACTCGGACCCGAACCTGGCAACCCGCCGACCGATGCGGGTGGCGGTCCCGAGTAGACCGGTGGAGGCGACTCGGAGGGCGTGTAGACCGGAGGCGGTTCCTCCACCGGCAAGGCGTCGAGGACGCCCTTGGGAACATCGTCGTGGGAGCCGCCATGCCCACCGCCACCGTGCAACCCACCCGAAGCCGCGCCACTGGCCGCGCCACCGAACACCGACACACTGTCCAAACCACCCCCAACCGAACCGGCCACGTTGCCGGCGATCCCCACCCCAAAATGCGTCAACGCACCCTGACCGATCTTGCCCACCACGCTGGTGGCCTCCCCCAACAACCCCGAGATCTCGTGATGCGCCGCCGCACCACCCACCCCACCCAACGCCGCGCCATACCCCGCCGACACGATCTTCGCCACACTCAGACCGTGACCATGCCCCTTGCCATCCTGAATCGCCTCGATCAACAGTTCCTGAGCAATCGACTGCCCCGTCTCCTGCACCGCCTCCTTGACCGCGCCGATCGCGAACCTGCGCACCCCCGGACTCTTCACCGCCGCAACGACGGCCTCCTTGACCGCCTTGACACTCAGCTCCTTGACCGCGGTACGACTCAACACGTCCCTGGCCGCGACCATGATCGCCTCCCGCAGCGCCGCGGCCGCCTCCCGCACCGCGACCACGGTGAATGCCTCGATCGGCGGAATCCACGACAACGACCCACCAAAGGTGTCCGGCGCGTTCCACAACGCGAACAAGATCTCCCCAGCCGCCCACGCCAACGTGAAGATGATCTGCAGCTTGGAGTACTCGATCTCACTGGCCGTCCTGAACGCCAAATCACCCAACGCCGCCATCGCATCAGCCAGCTTGTCCACCGAGAAATCACTATCGAACAACATCGCGAACTGATCCTGCGCGGCCTGCGCAGTCGCCCCGGCCAACACCGACGCCACCTCCGCGCGCACCTTCGCCAACTCCGGAATCGACGCCCGCAACCCAGCCGCAGCCGTATACCAATCCGCCGCCACCCGAAACAACGCACTCTCATCACCCTGAGGCCACGCCGAACCCGCCAAATACGACACCCACTGCAACTCAGCAGGAATCTCAATCGTCACAAAGACCCACCATGCACATCAAAGAGCGCTCAACGACGGACTCCGCCTAGCCATCGTCTTGTTGCTGTAGCGAGTCGGCGGTGTCCTTCAACTGCTCGGCGTACTGATCCAACAATTGCGTTTTCGCACCAATGGAAGAACTGACCCAATCCTTCTGCGCCAGGTAGCCATTCGGGCCGTCCGCGAAATCACGGCCCGTCGAATCATTACCCCACGGCTCGCCCTCGTGCGAGAGCAGACCCTGCAAGCTCGACAGCACGTTCTTCATCTGCGTACTCACCGCGGCCAGATGCTCGGAGGTTGACCGCAAGTCATCCGGACTCACGTGCAATGGATCAGTCATCGACTACCTCTTCACCGTCGGGAATTGCGGAACCTCTGACCAATCGTCGGCACCGTCATCGACGTTCTCCGAGGACGGTGCTGCGGGCAGGCCGGGGTTGATGAGAGACATCAATTCGCCGAGCTCTGGAGCATCCACCAAGCGACCGGACATCGCCGAAAACGCCTGCCGAAGCTGCGCCAACGGCGCGAACAGCGCCGCTCCGCGTCGTTCGACCTCTTGGGCGGCGGCTTGTGCTGCAGTCGTGACGTGGTCACCGAGATCGGCCAACTCGAACTCCTGCAGATAAGACTCGCCAATCGTGGTGCTCGTGACCATGCGCTGCGCGTCGACGGTCACCTCGACCAACCCGTCGGCGGCGGTTCCCGTCGCTGACAACGTCTTGCGCTGCTGCTGGGCGGTGGACAGCTCACGCATCTGATCTTGCGCGAGCGCCATCACCTCGGCGAGATCATGACGCAACGAATCGTTATCCATCGAACCTGCCCCTTTCATTACAGCGGCGTCTGGCGAGATCCACCGACCGACACCGTCTAATCACGGCGGAAATCCCTCAGAATCGCGATGTCGTCGGCGATGAGCCGGTCAATTCGGTCCTGCAGCATCAAACGTGTCATCGGCCTCGCGTGCGATCCGTCCGGTGCATAGATGAAGTCCCCTTCTTCCTTCACGCGAATCCATACCAGCGCAGCTTTGTCACGATCGAAGCCCCACTTTCGACTTGGCCGCCAATGGCTTTGCACGGTCGAATAAACCGTCACATCACCTGCCGGGACTACCACCTCGGTGGGCGAAGTGAATCGATCGTTGACGGAAACCGCCTCGGCTGCGAACTGGCCGCCACGTCGAGAAACATATTCGGGTACGACGATTGCCGAATGCCGACCCGGCTCTTCCAACGGGACGGCCTCAGCGACCGTCGCCCCAAGGTCATAAGGTGAAACGGTGTAAACGTCCACCGCATCCTCGTCGGGGCGCTGAACCGCGGAATAGCCGCGTTGTCCTGTCCGCCAAGCTATCACCCGAATGCTCGGTGCATCGGCTGGTATGTGCTGGACGTGACACTCCACCCGGATGTCCGAATCGAGGTAAGCAGTCGTGCACTCCACGAAGGGGCGCAAATCCCCGTGGACAAAGCGATCTGGAACCGCGACCGCGTATGCCGACGCTCCGTCGAGTGTGGTGAACGGCGAGGGCCGGGTGAACATGAGTGGATAAGGCAGGAACTTTCGACCATTGAACTCACTAATGACCTCGAGGTCCAACAGGCTGATGGTGCCGACGTGACCCGTCAACACCGAACTCATGAGATGACCCGCACTATCCCATCGACCGATAGACGAGGCGGATGCGTCACTCGAAGGATGATTGCCGTCGCGCTCATTTGATATTCGGCAGCCAGCAACAACACGATCGAATCCTTCTTCAGATCGCTGGTCTCGGCGAGATACACGAGGCCGTTCACGTGCGTGCTCACCCCGAAATAGCCGTGATCCAAGTTGTGCTCGTGGAGCCCAACGTGCCATGGCAAGCCAATGACTTTGGCCAACAACCGAAACGGCTGCCCGCTGTCCGACGCTTGCGGCACGAAGTGGGTGATGTACTGCGGGCTCAGGCGCGCGTCGGCCAACGCGCCACGAACCGCAGCGACGAACATGCGAAACGATTCACGTTTCGACTCCTCCGAACGCGCGTCCGTAGCCGACGCATAGGCGCGATTGAAACCTTCAGCCGTGGTGGTGGTTTCCCAGAACGGCTCACCGATTCGCCAGTCATCCGCCGGCGCTGGATCACTCGCGGTCGCACTTCCCAACACCTTTGCAAAACCCTTACCAAGCCCGATGGTGGCCGCACACGCAGCGTCGGAGAAGGGTTCCCCTCCCGACGTCCTGACTACGCTTAACCGATCGGTCCACATCCAGTTGTCGGCACCCGTGCAGATCGACACACCGTCGCCGTCTATCAGTCCAGCGGCGACGAGCCATGAAGTCAGCGCACCCGCGCAGTTTTGCTTCAGTTCCAATGCGTTGCCGTTGCGCCCGACGATGGCGTTCTGGATGTGGTGATGGATCGGCCAGCCCTGACTCCCCTGCGGCCCGCTGCCGGTGTGCAGAAGCCACTGCACCTGTTCTGCACCGGCCTCAGCGGCCGCCAGCGCCGCCTTGCCCACCTCGACCGCCATCTGCGCGGGTGTGCCCCCCGGGTACTCACACACTGCGCGCCAATACGTGTCAGGCGCAAGGTCATGTGCTCCGATCGGTCGAGGATCGGGTCGAAGAACTGCGGCGGATCGCAGGGACGTCACAGTTCCAGCTCAGCTCGAAGTTGCTCGGCGCCGGGCCGGCGCGTGCTGGCCGCAGGTGGCGACCGACGTCCGGCCGGCACCGCCACCGGTGCCGGCCGCGGCACCATCGGCTCTGGGGCCTCAGTGTCCACACCATCGTCGCCAATCACGGGGACCACGGCATCGGGCTCACCGATGACGAGTTCGCCGTTGCGCTTTCGGCGCAGCGCCTTATTCGCCTTGTGCTCTTTGCCGGATGGCCCGCGTTGCCCGCCTCCTCCGCCGCCAGGCGGTGCTCCCGTACCCGAACCCGAGCCGCCGGCTCCGGTCGCTGGGCCAGCCGGGACACCCAGTCGCGGGACACCAGCACCGTCCAGCGCGGGCTCCTTGCCCAGCCCGGCGACCGGGACGCCGGCCGGTCTCGCCGGGTCCAACCCCGGGCCACCGAGACCGGCACCACCACCGGCACGGGCGCCACCTGGCCCCACACCGTCGACCGAATTGAGACCCTTGGGATCCACCCCGGGCATGCCTCCGGGCAAACCACCCCCCGGTTGCCCGGCACCCGTGGCCTGTTTGAGTGCGTCGGTCGCAGGCCCGAGCGCATTGCTCAACTGACTACCGAGACCACTGGCTCCGTTGGTCGCCCCAGGCGGTCCTCCGCTGCTGGGCGAACCCGGTCCACTGAGGCCACTGAGGCCGCTCCCCAGACTGCTCAAATCGGAACCGCCTGGGCTTGAACCGCCAGCGGTGGGCGGCCCAGGCAGATTGGCAAGAAGGCTGCTGCCATTCGGTCCATTGGGCGACAAGGGGTTCGGCAGTGACGGGTCCGGCGCGCTGACGTCGGCACCACCGGGCAGTTGTGACGGGTCGAAGTTGTCGCCTGGGCCGCCCGGCGGTGTGAGCGCGCTGACGTTCGTCCCACCAGGAAGCTGCGATGGGTCGAACCCGTCGCCTGGGCCGCCCGGCGGTGTGAGCGCACTGACGTTCGTCCCACCAGGAAGCTGCGATGGGTCGAACCCGTCGTTGGAACCGTTGCCGCCGTTGGGGCCTGCGAGGAGGTTCGACAACCCCGAACCCACGCCGGGACCTCCCCCGATGTTCGCCAGGTTCGGAATATTCGGGCCACTCGGCCCGCCCTGTCCATTGGGATCGGGGGTGCCGATGGTCGGGGGCGGTGGCGGTCCACCAGGGCCCGCAGGAGGCGGCGGACCGCTGATGTCGGTCTTCGGAGGAGGCGGCGGCCCGCTGATGTCGGTCTTCGGAGGAGGCGGCGGCCCGCTGTTGTCGGTGTTCGGAGGCGGCGGCGGCCCGCTGTTGTCGGTGTTCGGAGGAGGCGGCGGGCCGCTGTTGACGTTGGCTTGTTGGCCCGAATTGAATCCTGGATTTGCCGCAGCAATCTCCTGGATATTCGGCTGATACACCGTCGTGAACACGTCTCGCGCAAATGAGTCAAAGCCTTGCTTGACTTCGTCGGCGTGGTTTGGCCATCTATCGAGGTCGTCTTGGTAAGCGGTGTTCCAGTTCAGGAAGTACCACTGAGTCTGGAATATCGTGTCGGTGAATGCGTCCAACAGCGTACTCAGCGTGCCAATGCCGTTGGCCATGGCAAGTGGTTCCGCAAGGGACTGAAAGAGGTTCTCCATCGCCGCGTCGTGAGTCTTCCCTACCCACAGCTTCTGCTCGTCGAGGTTGGCGATATCCGCCTTGAACTCGGTCAGGTTACTGAGAATCGCCTGTCCGATCTCCTGCCATTGCACGCTTTGGGCAGAGCCGACGAATGCGCTGGCACCAACGAACGCGTCGTGCATCGACTCGAACGTCAGACTTCCCGGGCTCTCGAGGACGACGCTGGCGACGTTCTTGACGGGAGGCGTCAAACCCTTGGCGGGAGTGTCGAACTCACTCACCTCATTGTTGTCGACACCGATGCTCCAATTCGCGCCAGGAGTACTCTCAGGGCTTTTTCCATCTTCAATGTTGTCGTTGATCTGCTCCGTCGTCAGGGGAGGCGGCGATTTATGATGAGACATGCCCTGGACCCGCTTCTACCCGGATTGAATGAGACGTGTAGCTGCCTTGTTCACGGTATCCGTGAAGTCGTCCAGATACGTCAAGTACTTGTCCAACATATCGGTGATACCCCCAGGACCGCTGACGTCCATTGCCAGGTTGGCACTCGTCTGCATCGCCGATCCGAGCTTGCCGGAATCACCGAGCGGTGCAATATTGTCGATCTTTCTTCGTTGAATCATCAGTTGGTCGTGAAACGCGCCGATGAGCTGCAGATAATTGTGCTTGGTTTGTGTGGAGAGTTTGACGTCCGGCTGTCCGCTGTCCTTGATTTGCTTGAGGCCGGTGATCAACCCGTCGGTCGGCGACGCATTGGGGTTTGCGGAATTACTGTTGTCCGAGGGCCCGCTGTTGTCCGTTTCAGTGTTGTTCGCACTCACTGCTCTATCCTCTGTTGGTAGTTGTCGCGTAGTTGGCAACGCCGGCGGAGCAAGAATGAGCCGCCAACACCGCCGGCGTAGCAGGCATCAACGAGTGAACAACCTCGGGCTGCAACGGAGTTGCGGGTTGCGCCATTGTCACCAGAGGCGGTGCTCGTCTGGTGTCTGGTATTCGGTCGAGGGCAGTTCGACAGGACGCATCATCAAATCCGCCATCGCTCGATCTTCCGCTGTCGACGTTCGAATTGACAGAAACCATCGATTCTCAATCTATTTCCGGTGTGGCGCAAAAGGGGGGCCCGGGCCCGCCGTTCGGCTGGCCCGGGCTGTATCCCATGGTGGTTCAGAATTGTGCGGCGTTGGCCCGGTCGAGGGCTTGCATCGCGTCTTGCTGATCCTGGGCGAACTTTTGGGTGTTGGTGGCGTCGTTCAATGCGTCGTCGAGCATGGCACTGAACTTCTGGTGCGCCTGTCCCAAGGCGGTGGCACCGTCACCCTCGTACACCGTGGCCAAGATCCTGAACACGTTGTCGATGTCGGCACGGACCTCTTGGATGGCCGCGAGGTTGCTGTGGACGTCATCGAGGGAGGAGTTGTTGGCAGCGAAGTTGTAAAGAATGTCACTCATGTCGTATCTCCCTTAGCCGTTGTCCATGTTGGCGATCGAACGCATGTGGGCCGAACCCGTTTCGACCAAATTGTTGAGGTCGTTGATCAGTTGGGTGAAGTCGTCGTGCTGCTGCGACGACGTGCTCCCATACTTCGTCGCGCTGCCACCCTGCCACGCCGAACTCAGCATCGTCTGTTGCGTGTCCTGAATCTTGCCCAACGTCGACACCGCCTGATCGCGGGCGTTTTCGATCTGCGTGATCTTGAATTCCGCTTCCTTCGGGGTGAGCGAAACCGTCATGGCGTTTCTACCTTTCTCATTGATGGCGCGATTGCTGGTCTGGAAATGTCAGTCACTGAATCCCCGCAGGTATCCCCCATCCGTGGTCGGAAAGCCCGGCGAGCTGACCGATCGCCTGAATCACGGCATGATCGGTGCCCGACTTGAGGGTGGTCCACAGCTGCCCGGCCGGGGACATGCTGGGGGCGGCCACGATCCGCCCACGCTTGGTGTAGAACACGGCCACCGCCCCGGGCCCGCGGGAGATCCGGCCTTCCTCGTCGGCGAGGGCGTAGTACACGATCTCCGCGAACGCCTGCCGCGACCCCAACGCCGCACCCAACGCCATCGAGGCCTGCGACTCAGCACCCAGGGCCCGGATCCGGTCAGCCAAAATCACCGGGTCGTGGGTACTGGAGAGACGTTCCGACATCTCCTCCCGGAGCGCGCCGACGGGCGTGACGTTGGCCGGGCTGGACTGCGGCAGCTCAGCCAGTAATGCCGAAGCCACCGATGGCAGTTCGACGCCGTGCCCGAGGGTCCGCAAGCCGATGTCATCCCCGATCCGGCGCGCGAGCACGCATAGCGATCCGCGACGTACCCCGCTGATCCGCGCTGTGCCATCGGGCGTCGCCAACCGCACCGCGAACTCCCGATCGGGCCGCTGCAGTGCCTTCAGCAGTGCCACGACCTCGGGATCCACCGCTCCATCGACTATCAGACGGCGGTACACCAGCTTTCGGGCGGCGTGATCCAAAGCTGCGTCCCGCGCGGTGATCGTACGGTAGCGAAGCCGCACGTCGAGAACCGTCGGCAGCTCGCCCACGCCGGCGCGCCGCGCCATCGCTGCGAGCTCATCAACGGTCAACGAGACCGGCTGTGTCAACGTGGCGGTCATAGCGTCAACCCCTTGTCGACACCGAGCACCGGCGGGGCGACCCACTGATTGGACACCTGTTCCAGCGCTCGCTCAGGCTCCTCGGCGTACGGCGATGCTTCCAGCCCGTCGGGGACGGCGAGCTCGTCGAACACCGACGTGCTCGCGCCCCAACTGACATCGGACACCACGAACGGCGCCTCGCTCTGCGCCGCGGCCGGCAACCACGACACACCCTCGGCCGACAGCGACGCCCCCGCCTCTCCTCCCTCGTCGAACGGCGACTCTGACAACGCCGACTGATGTTCCCGACCGTTGCCACTACCGCGGCCCAGCGCACCCAGAGGGCCGTAGCCACCCATCGGGCCCATCCCCGAGGAGGACGACGTCGCCGCCGCCGCAGTGGCACGGACCTGCTGCAGAGCCGGGGCAGTGTCGCTTGAATTCACCGCACTGGCCCGAAACGCGGCCAACGCCACCGGCACCGACGCTTCCACGCCGCCACCTGCACGCCCACCGCTGGCTTGCTCGCGCGCAGCGGTGGCGGCTGCCTGCGCGTGTTGCTCAGCCTGCAACGCCGTGCCGTCGGTGACCTCCGGAGCAAGGGGCTGCTCCCACGGCGCCGCCAACGCGGCACACGCGTCCTCGTACTGATACATCGCCGCCGATGCACTGGCATCGATGGCGTTGGCCCGCTCGTCGAACTCGGCGAACTGCCCGTTCAGGACCGCGCCGTTATATGCGGCAAGCGAGGACATCACCTGCTGGGTCGTCCGGACCGCCACCGCTTGGGACACGCTCGGCATCGCAGCCACCGCCACTCCGTAGGCCACCGCCGCCTGCTCGGCACGCTCCCCATTGCCGGCCGCACTCAAACTCACCGCCTGCAACCACTGACCGAATTCGTCGAGCTTGCGCGCCGCAGCATCGCCACCATGGCTGGCGAACGCACCCCGAAGCCTCTCCACGACCCCGTCGTAATCGGCAGACACACTGGCCAATTCATCAGCCACCCGCACCCAAGCCGCACCTGCCGCGCCCACCGACACCGGCCCCGCACCCTCGGTCAAGTCACGGGCAAGCTGCTCACCGCTGCGCGACTCCCACGCTATATCGATAAATCCCATGCCCTGACCTCCCTCCCCCGAAACGGTGCCTTGACGGCTCAGACCGCGAAGTCGCGCTCGGCCGCCACGATGTCATCGGTGTGTGCCCGCAACGTCGCCGCGGTCGCTCTGATCTGCTCGTTGCCCTGTCCAATCGACGCGGCCATCTCGGCATGCACCGTGTTCAACGTCGACGCCACCCGTGCCGACACCTCGTCGCGACCAGCAGCAGTCACGGTGAGGTTCGGCCCTTCGGTGGCCATCAGTTGCTCCACCCGAGTGGCCAGAGCGTCCAACTGCTTGGTCGCATCGGCCACCTCGGGCGGCTGCATACGAAAGTCATCGTTACTTGCCATCACGAACATCCCTTCTAGAGCCGTAATTCGATGTCGGCAACCCCAGATGCGTCCACCTCACCCACCACCGGCGGAGCCACACTGCCCAGATCACCAACGATGTCTTGATCCGCGGTATGCAGGAACGACGCAGCCTTGTGCCCACTGTCACTGCCCCCCTTACCGCCACGCCCCATCCCCCCAGGCCCCATCATCGGAGCCCCGCCCATCCCCGTCGGTCCCGCACCCACGGCGCCCTCGTGTACCGCCGCGGTGCTGGCATCTGCGACCGTCGGTGACACCGCAGACGCCAACCGCGACTGCGCCGTCCCGGTACCCCCGAATTGGGATCCACCTGCACCACCGCCAAGCCCCGACCCACCCACGGCCGGCACCGCGGGTCCGGGTTGTCCCTCGGTACCCGAACCGGCTGCCCCCGCGCCAGATTGACCAGAATGCGTCGCACCTGAAACGGCTTGAGTTACCGCACCGACACCTTCACTGACCGGCGACGCCAAACTCGTCGCCGACTGGAACAGCGGACCAAGACTCTGCGACAACGCGGGCGCAGCACCCGCCGTAGCCGCGCTCACCGGCGCCGAGCTCGCAGCAGCGCTGGTAGCTGCCATCGGAGCGGTCGCCGCCGCAACCTGCGGGGTCAGCTTCGACGCCGCGGATATCGTCACCGGCGTACCGGTCGCGCTCACCTGCCCCGCTTCAGTCGCCAGCGCGCTCTGCGTCGCGGTCATCACCGCCGTCGCCGAGGTGATTGCTTGGTTCGCCGCCGCCATCGCCGCGGCCATCCCCCACGGAAAGATGATGTTGGGCCCGATCGCCGCCAGGGTAGCGTTGAATTCGTTGATGATCGCGATCAACTGCGCCTGAGCCTGCGCGACCGTCGCCGTCGCGGTCGACAAACTCGCACTCAAACCATCGGCCTGGCTGGCCACCGCGGTGCCATCAGCTAACGCCGCACCGGTCTGCGCCGCTGCCGCCGTCGCCGCCGTGCCCTGCCACGCACCACTCAGCGACGACATTGCCTGCGCGACCGACTGTCCCGCCGACTGCAACGCCTGCGAGATCCCGCCGAACACCTGCGTCGGATCCACACTGCCGAACTGCCCAGAGCCCAGAGTTCCAAGCGCATCGGTCACCGGTTGAATCAACCCTGAAATCAACTGCGAAGGATCAAACCCAGAACTCCCACTCCCAGGACCGCCCGCCGGGCCCGAAGAAATACCATCACCCGCCGCCGCCGGCGTTGGCGCAGGCGGCGAGGTCGACAGCTGCGCAGCCCCAGTCACCGGCTTGATCCCCAACCGTGACAGAATGTCCTGCACCGGAAGATTCAGATAATCCGCCAGGTTCGACTCATGTGCATTAATCACCGGCCCCGGATCCAACCCCGACAAGCCCTGCGCCACGTGCCCCGTCGAATCAACCGGCCCACCAAGGGGTGGGGGCGCCGCTGGACCCACCGGCCCCGGCCGCGGCACCGCTGTTGTCGACGGCATCAGAACTCGTCAGCTGCGACGTACGCCGCCTTCGACGCCAACGTCGCCCCCCCAATCGCCGTGTGAACACCACTCACCACCAGCGTGCCGGCGAGATTGTTTGCCTGCGCCGGCGCGTAGGCAGCCAGATAAGTCGCCCCAATCGGGCCGAGCGCGACTGCCGCAGAACTGAACATCGCGGCCGAATCAACCGAACCTGCCTCCGAGATCGACTCCCCGGCAGCAGCGTTAACCGCACCGTAAGCCTCCAGCCTCACCGGAACTACTGCAAGAACCATGTCTTGAACTCCCCTGTGCCTGCGACCGCTTCGATGCCCGACTGTAGTCCAATCCGGCGACCCAAGTTGGTGCGCCGGATTGTCATTACGGCTTCCATCCGAAGTGCCGGATCTTCGGCGGCATCTCAATCGCACCCGGCCACTGCGTATTTGAACTCGCGGTCCGATTCGACAGCAATGCCGTCAGACACATCAAAACCAACGTGACAGCAGCCACCGGACTGCTCGAGCAAGCAATCGTTGTCGTCAACGAGGATCTCTGGGCACGCGAGGCCCGCGTCAGGGGGTCGCGTGCCCACGCAACACAAACTTCACACTCCGTTAAGAATCGCGGCGGTGCACTCCATCCTGCCGAACGAAGTTTTCCGAGATGCACTCACCAGCAGAACCTTTGGGATACGCCTCGGCGCCGGACGCCGCATAGACACTGCTGACGACGCGATCACGGCACTCGCGGCTCATCCGATCGCAATATGCTTGGTTTTAGATTATTCGAATACGCAAGGGCAAAGCCCTCAGATCGGCGTCGGACGTTCTCAGCTGTGGGATCGTCTTCGGGATCCGTTGGACGTGGAGAGACGAGGCGAGATATCTTCGCCGGTCCGACGATCATCAAGTTGATCCAGCAGCGCGCGCATTTGAGCACAGGAGACTTTCAGGATCTGAGACTCCATGGCGAAGCTGTCGGTGATCCACTAATCAGCGACTGGCCACATCGCCGCGATGCATCTGCAATATCCCCCAAAGATACAGTCAGTCGATGGTATTCACACGCAGCCGACTACATCGGCGCTTCCTGTCCACCACGCTGACCGGTGTGATCTGCGGCGCTGGCGGGGCTTACGCCCAGCGCTTGCAGTGCGGCTACCGGGGGCTAACGGCGCCCGGCCGGGACCCTCGGCGCCGCCGGCCCCTTCACCCGCTCCCGGTGCGTCGCTTCAGCGGCTTGGGTGCAATGCTGCAAGATCCCGCCGGACATACGCCGGATCGAGGTCGCCGAAATGCTCTGAGCCCAACTTTCCGAGCGCGTCGTTCACCGGCTGGATCAACTGCGAAGTATCTACGGGGCTGGCCCGCCGGAAGGGCCCACCTAACTTCGAACTTGGCGCACATCCGAGGGGATGGGAGCCAGGAGTTCGGCGGTCCCGGTGCAGGCACGCCGGCGTACGGATGCTCTATCCCCAAGCGCGAGGAGCTGGCGCACGGACCCATTCCGGTAATCGGCGATGATGACCTCATGGCCATTGACGATCGGAGTTGGGTCGAAGCCAGACAATGCCCGTGTCACTTGGCCGGCCGTAGTGACTCGCCCATTCGGAGTTACGAGTGTCGGCGAGCCAACCGGATCAGTTGCGACACGGCCGCCGTCGCCGACATCAGGCACTGTCTGCGGCGACATAGGCGGCCTTCGGGGTCGTTGCTCCACCGAAGCCGAGATGACGATTTGCCTCATGCCTTGTCGTGAAGCATCCCGCACGGCTCTCCAAACACGCTATGCGACAGCAGTAACCCATCTGGCCTACCGTTGACGCTGGTCGTACCTCGCGGCTACGACCCGGTAGGGAATGTGAACCGACTCGAACGACGGTGTCATTAATGCATACGGATAGAGTGTCCAGATGATCGTGCCGTCGGGCTTTCTCGATTCTCGCCACCCTAACTACACTTGCGATGAAAGTTCACAGGGTAGGGGTGGTCCAACTTCGGAGACGCCGTGACCACGTTGTCGGTGATCTACTACTCGGCCACCGGACACGGCACCAGAATGGCGCACGAGGTCGCCGATGCCGGTCGCTCTGCGGGCGCCGAGGTGAGGCTTCGCCGCGCCGCCGAGTTTGTCGGAACGGACGACCATCGCCGGTGATCCGGCATGGTTGGCGAATTATGAAGCCACGTCGGACATCCCGTAGCGACCGGCGACGACATCGTGTGGGCCGATGGTGTCATCTTCGGCACGACGACTCGATACGGCTCACAGGCATGGCAATTCAGGGCCTTCATCGACTCCCTCACTCTCCTGTTCATGCAGGGGATGCTCACCGACAAAGTCGATTCAGTATTCACCTCCGGGCGCACCCGACACGGTTGCCAGGAGTCCACCCTGCTCAACATGTACGTCACCTTGATGCACTTCGGCGGTATTCTCGTGCCACCGGGGTTCACCGATCACCTGAAGTGGAGTGATGGAAATCCCTACGGCGCAAGCCACGTCACGGGCCTCGACAACGACGCGGCGATCAGTGACGCGACCGCCGCCGCACTGGACCATTTGGCACGGAGAGTCGTCTCGGTAGCCAGCCGTCTATCAGGAGAAGTAGTCGTCGAACGAACTGACGTCGGATAGATTCGCGGAAACACTGGCGACCTTGCCGTCGCGAACGGTCAGCACGTTGACCACATCTTGATCAAGCGTCTTACCGTTGTGTTCGCCGCTGTCGTGAAGCTTCACCGCGACCGTGTCCATTCCGAACGTCATACCTTGAACCGAGATGTCGAGGCCATACTGCGCCAAGACGTCGGCCAGTCTGGTCACCGCCGCCACCCCAGTCATCCGGCCGGACACGAGGCTGGTGCCAGGAATCGTCCATACGATGTCAGGCGTGGCATTCGCGTTGATCCCAGCGTGATCGTCGTGCACGAAGGCCGTGGCGAACGCGTTGACGACGGCTTGCCTTTGCTGGTCCGTGGGTGGTGCGCCGTTCGGCGACGCCGCAGAAGCAGGACTGAGCGCAACCGAAAGCAGCGAGGCGCCCAAGACGGTCGCCACCGCCATGGCAGGAGCCCGCCTGTTAGTGTTCATCGCCTCAACATACGCCGTGGTATACGGGTCTGACCCATTACCGTCAGTTCACTTCTCGAACCAACGGCGCTGTCGCGCAAGGGAAACTTGACTGGCGTGGCGCGGCCGATCCGCCCCACGGCTCGGCTTCGACCGTCAGCGTCGTTTGACAGGTGCGACTAACGTGTCGACAGCGCGCTTGGCCGAATCGATCACCTTTGCCTGCGACGCAGCGTCAGACATGGCGCGCGAGATCGAGACGGCGCCGACCATGAGCGCCACGACGCACCACGCGCGCCGTTCCCGGTCGGCACGCGTGCCGTCGAGCAAGTCGGCTACCCGGGTCGCCAGCGCCGTGACCCTGCGCTCGTACGCGTCCCGAGCCGACGATCCCGCCCGCGCGACGTCGGCACTCAATGTCGGCATCACGCAGCCGTCGCCCGCATCGGATACGTGGTGAGCGCTGAGGTAATCATTGAGAAAGGCCTTCAACCGCGCTCGCTGCTCGGTCCGGGTGCCCGATTGGGTGTCGGACAGAAGCGGCTCACCGACACCGGCCTCGACGATCGCCTCCAGCATCGCTTCCTTGTTCGCGAAGTTCGAATAGAAGGCGCCGGACGTCACCTCCGCCGCGGCCGCGAGTCCGTCCACCCCTACTCCATTGAAGCCGTTGACCTTCATCGAACGCATACCCGCGCGCAGCAGTGCGGCACGCGACTTCGCCTTGTGATCGGGTGGGTATCTCATCTCGGCCTCACAGACTTCGACTCCGTGCGTTCATCGGCGTGAAGTCTACCCGCATTGCATAACCACCGGTATCACATACCGGCGATCGAAACCGCCGGCGATCAACGACGCAAAGTCAGCCGTGTGGAAACCGAGCCGCCACGGCATCGAGCAGGCTTTGAACCTCGGCCACGCGCGCGCGAAGCAGTGCCAACGCCGGCGGTATCTGGTGGTCGTCGTCGATCCCTCGTCGACAGCGACTGACCCAACTGCGTTCGGCGGAGTCGACGAGCTCACTCGCCTCGTTCAGTTCTCCAAGCAAGATCGCTTTGAACCACTTGGCTTGCGCCACGTCGTTGGCGTGGCTCCGCCGTGAGATTGTCATCACGATCGGGATCATGTCCGAAGATGGTCACTTCAGCCACTCCACAGATTCACCCTTCGGTCGCGCGCTCGACCGGTGATGGTCACCGAGTGTTCATCGAACCCGCGACGGCTGGTACCGCGACCGCGGGCAGGTCGTGGAGCGCGCTGCGGCGCAACCGATCAGGGAATCCGCTGTGGTAATGCTGGGAGCTGCCTGAGTAGCAATGCCATTCGACAGTCTATTGCATACTGTGTTATAGATAACTTTCGTGATGTCACCCCGACGACTGACGCGTGGACGAGTCAGACCCCGTGCGCCAGTCGAGAAACAGACGGTGTTACTGACATGCCATCTTCTCCAGATCCCCGCGTGTGTTCGATCGAAGCTGCCTTGCGGGTGATCGGTGAGAAGTGGTCTCTGCTGATCGTGCGTGAATTGATGATGGGCTGCACGCGGTATGCGGAGATCGTCCACAACACCGGACTGCCTCGCGACATCCTTACTCGTCGACTGCGTTCCCTCGAGCGGGCCGGAGTCATCTACCGGCACCAATACCACGACAAGCCAGTGCGTTACGACTACCGGCTCGCCGCAGCCGGACAGGATCTCCACGGGCTGCTCGTGATGATGCGCCACTGGGGCGATGCACACGTGCGCAAAGACCGTGAAGGCACGGTGGCAGAGCACCATAGCTGTGCCGCGACACTGGAGCCGGTGTTGCGCTGTGCCGACTGCGGCCAAATTCTCGACACCGGTTCGGTGGCGTCGAACTGCGATCTACGTCGTTCCGAGCTGCGGAGTGCCGACGTCACGCGGTCCCCATCCACCGACACCTGCCGACTTACGACCGCTGCAGAGAGGGCGCGATGACAACGCTGTCGAACTCCGGCCCCCACGACGTGACGATGCTGGAGATCGGGCGGCGGCTCGACTCCCTCGCCGTCAACCGAGTTCATCGTCGCATCGTCTGGGCCATCGGGCTCGGGCTGTTCTTCGACATCTACGAGATCTTCCTCTCGGGTGCCATCGGTACCGCGTTGAAGACGGAGCTCGCACTCGGTCCGAACGAGCTGAAACTCGTCCTGGCGTCGGCCTTTCTGGGGATGTTCTTCGGCGCGGCCTTCTTGGGACGGCTGGCCGACGTCATCGGCCGCAGACGCGCCTTCCTGTTCAACCTGACGTGGTTCTCCGCATGGTCGTTGGTCGCGGCATTCTCTCCCGACCCGTGGTTCCTCGTCCTGGCCCGCTTTCTGGCAGGCGTGGGCGTCGGCGCCGAATATCCGGTGGCCGATTCCTACCTGTCCGAGGTGCTGCCGCGATCGCACCTCGGGCGCCTGGCGGCCTGGGCCTATACCTGCTCGTTCGTCGCCGTACCCTTCGTCGGCTTCTTGTCGTTGGCGTTGACGGGCCGCCAGTTGATCGGCATCGACGGATGGCGCATCCTGCTGGCCGTCGGTGCCTTCGGTGCGGTCCTGGTGACGACGATGCGGCGCGGTCTGCCCGAATCGCCACGTTGGCTGGCCGGCGCCGGACGCACCCAGGACGCTTACCAGGCGCTCGAGCACATTGAAATGAGCGCTGCTGAGACCGGCACGAGGCCGAGCAAGGACTCGAAGACCCTCCGCGACCGACACGCATGGCCTCCCGCGAAGCAAAGCAATCCGCGCGCACGGCTGGGGAAGTCGCCCTATCGGGAGCGACTCGGGATGCTGGCGATATTCCACGCGTTCCAAACGTTTGGGTATTACGGCTTCGGCACACTGGCAGCGCTGGTCTTGGTCGCCAGAGGCTATGACGTGACCTCGTCACTGCTGTACACGGCGCTGTCCTTCATCGGCTACCCCGTTGGCTCGTTGGTGGCCATTCCCCTGCTCAAGCGTTTCGAACGCAAGTTCTTGGTCATGGGTTCGGTCGCGGCGATGGCGGTGTGCGGCTTGTTGTTCGCCACCCTCCACACCGTCGCGCTGATCGTCGTCTTCGGGTTCCTGACCACGGCAACCAGCAACGTGTTCTCGAACGTGTACCACGTGTACCAGGCCGAGATCTTCCCCTCCGACGTTCGTGCGACCGCGGTCGGCTGGACCTACTCGCTGTCACGGCTGTCGAGCGCTGCCCTTCCGTTCATCTTGATCCCGGTGCTCGACGAACACGGTGCCGGGGCGATGTTCAGCGTCGTGCTGATCGCCCTCGCCATCACCATCGGCGTCATCGCAGTGATCGGGCCGAGGACCACCTGGCGCACCCTCGAAGAGATCAATCCCGCGTAGCGCTTCCGGTGCCACCAGCGTGGGTCACCCAAACCCATTGCCATGACGATGATTACGAATCGATCAACGTAGTGTCGGCCGGCGTGTATGCGTCAATGTTGATTCGCGCCTTCGGTTCGGCAGTGCCGATCAGCCTGCGTCGACCACGGCGCTGCTGCGCAGGCGGCGGGATGTTGGATTGGCCGTCCGACCGGTGGTCGATCCACGACCTGCTTCGTCGTTGTTGCCGATGGGGGTCATCGCAGGCGTCGTCGACGGGGTCGCCGAGCTAGTGGTGCTGGCTGCTTCGGCTCCGCCGATGCCCTATGGGTATGGGGACGCGGCGGTTTTGGTATTGGACCGATGGCGCGCGTTCGTGGCAGCCTCGGATAGCGGGGGACGGGTACGCACGCACCAGTGTCGGCCCGGACGGACACACCCGAGAGGTCACCGAAGATGATGCGCGAGGACGTGGTTTTCGACGCCGAGGGCGCGTCGCTACACGGGTGGTTCTACCCGGCGAACGGAGCATCCGGCAGCAGCCCTTGCGTCGTCATGGCCCACGGTTGGACCTCGACGAAGAAGATGTACCTCGACAGATTCGCCGAGGTCTTCGCCGAGGCAGGCCTGGCGGTACTGGTGATCGACAACCGCGGCTGGGGTGACTCCGGGACGGCGCCAGGTAAGCCGCGGCACGAAATCGATCCGTGGGAACAGATCCGCGACTATCAGCACGCGATCACCCATGCCCAGAACAGAGCCGAGGTCGACCCCGACCGCATCGGTGTCTGGGGGACGAGTTTCTCAGCGGCACATGCCTTTGTCGTCGCCGCGATCGATCGACGGGTCAAGGCCGTCTGCGGTCAGGCGCCGTTCATCAGCGGCCGCGCCACCTATGCCAACCTGGCCCGGGTGAACAACCTCGTCGTCGGGCCCGAGCCGTTCACCGCCGACCGACGCGCCCGCGCCAACGGATCGCCGCCCGCCGTGGTGCCGGTCGTCGGACAGGACCCGGGCGTGCTGGTGGGCCTCCCCACTCCCGACTCGTACGAGTTCTTCGCCACCGCGCGTGCCGAATTCGATCCCGAGTGGCCGAACGAAGTCACCCTGCGGAGCCTGGACAACTTCTACGGCTACGAACCAGGACGGTACCTCGCGGACGTCACGCCGACGCCGCTGTTGATGGTCGTGGGCAGTGAAGACCGCCTCACCGGGGGCAATCTCGCCGCCGCCGCCTACCACACCGCTGCGGAACCGAAGAGCATCGTCTTCCTTCCCGGCGGTCACTTCGCCGCGTATACCGGCACGGGATTCGCGGTGGCGTCCGCCGCCGCGAGGAACTGGTTCACGAAGCATCTGTCGGACTAGCACGCCCCGTGAGAGCCGCCGACCGCTGAGCGAACGAAGATGCGGCGCCCCATAATTCATCGATCCCCGTCGCACGTCCGAACAGGTATCCCTGGGCCATCCGGCAGCCGGCGGTGAACACCGTGTCGGCCTGGAGCGTCGTTTCGATGCCCTCGGCGATGACGTCGATACCGAGCGCATCGCAAATCCCGATCACCGAGCGATACGGCGCGACACCGCGGCTGGGCCCCGCACCGACTGCCAGGCTGCGGTCGAGTTTGACGATGTGCACCGACAGCGACTGCAGGTAGCTCAGCGAGTCGAACCCCGCGCCGAAGTCGTCGAGGGCGACCTTGACGCCGCATGCGCTCAGCCGTTTGATGGCGGCGGCTCCGTGGGCCAGATCCACGATGGGGACGGTCTCGGTGACCTCGAGGACGAGGCGGCACCTTTTGATGCCGTGGCGGCTCAGAATCTCCTCGACTCGCTTCTCGAAGTCGCGATTGCCCAACCTCGCCGCACCGATGTTCACGTGGATGTCGAGACTCGAACCCGCGGCCCGAATTCACGGCAAGCCATGTCCATGACCAGAACGTCGAGGTCAGCCCCGAGGCCGGCTCCCTCGGCCACGGCGACGAAGGTTTGCGGCGAAATCTGCATGCCGTTCGGCGCGGTCCACCTCGCCAGGGCTTCGACCGCTATGGGAGTACCCGTCGGCAGACTGACGACCGGCTGATATACCAGGTTGAAACCTCGCGGCACCCCCGCCGCGTGACGACGACAGCACAGAGAAGCGCCCAGGCGCCGACGCAGGACTGCAGCACTCCTGCCACCAGGAGGGCAACGTCGTTGCCGAACAGCGCCAACGCGTTCGCCGCCGTCAGCACCGCCACGGCGGCAAACACACCGACGCGAAGGTGGCTGGGCTTGATCGACACGCGACCCCCCGCCTCCGGATACGCCGACGACCGTGCCATCCTCCCATGGCAGCACCGGCCGCAAACGTTATTGCGCGGTCAACGCCGCGTCGACCACCGCCGCCATGCGACCGCTAGCCGCCACCGGTGTTGATGTTCGACGACAGCGTGATGAAGTAGCCGTTCTTCCACACGCCCCAGCGTCCGCCCCATCCCGAGTACCACACCACGGGCTCGCCGTTCCACACTTCGGCGGGCTTGGGCGGCGCGTTGGGCGGCGGCACCTCGCCCACCACGGGCGCAGGTGGCGGGACCGGTTCGGCGCTCGCGGGGACGGCGCCGAGAAGCCCGGCGGCAACCCCGGCCGCGACGACGGCGGCAGACAGAGTGGTTCTGAACGAGGTCATGAGCATCACTCCAACGTCGAGACGGTCCGGCTACTTAGAAGGCATAACCACTTTACGCCATGGTCAAACCGTGGGGACGTCGCCTTCGCGACGGCCGGTGACGCCCAGCTAGGACGTCGGAGCAACCGGTGCGCCGGGTGCAGCCGGAGCCGGTGCGTCGTATCCGGGTGGCGGAGGCCCGTTGAGGGGGTAATAGCCGGGCGGTAGCGCCGGGCCGCCCTGACCGGGGTCCTTCGGCAGTGCTGCCGTCTCGGAACCCGGCGCGTTCAACGACACGTAGCCGGGAGGCAGTGGCGGTGGTGGTCCGGCGCCGGGCGGTGGCGCGATGCTGCCGGGCTCGTCGGGCGAACCGATGCCGGTCAGTCCATACGGATCCTGGGCCTGATGCCAGATGTCCCGGAGGCTCGAAAGCGGGCCTGAACCCGACTTCCCCGAGCCGTACACGGGGTTCGCGATCTCGGGCACCATCGGCGGCCCGACGGGAGGCGGCGCGGGCGCAGCCACCGCCGCGTCCGCGGGTTGACCTGGTGCGGGAGCCGCCACGCCTGGATCCGACGGCACCGGCACGGGTGGGGGCACCTCGGGATCGGCACCCGCCTGGCCGGCCATGGCCAGGGCGCCACCGGCGATCAACGCGCCCGCGATGGCGACTTTGACGGCGTTGGCTGGCGTGAAGCGCTGTCGTTCGGCCATGAATCCTGGTTGTCCTCTCTGCTGGTGCCCGCTCGGGCTCCCCAAGGAGCAGTACGCGAGAACCGGACCCGACTTGCGGGTAAGGCTAGCGCCTCGGGTGCCGCAACGTCATCTGGTTCACCAGGCAGGCGATGATGGGTGTCATGGAGTCGACTCGCGTGGACCGGTGGCTGTGGGCGGTGCGACTGGCGAAGACCCGACCGGACGCCGCGGCGGCATGCCGAGGCGGGCACGTGCGCGTCAACGATCGGCCGGCAAAACCGGCCACCGTGGTGTCTCCCGGTGACGAGGTTCGCGCCCGCGTCGGTGACACCACCCGGATCGTGGAGGTGGCCCGCGTGATTCAGCGGCGGGTCGGCGCGGCTGACGCCGTGACCTGCTACCTCGATCGGACACCCCCGTCACCACCGACGACCACCATTGCCGTGGCAGCCCGTGATCGCGGCGCCGGACGACCCACCAAACGGGACCGGCGTCTCCTCGACAAATGGCGCGCGGCCCAGGGATGACTGCCGGGCGAGCGCCCCGTGCGACGACGCGCCGCCGTCGACTGGCGCAGCGTACTCGATGTTCGAGCATGCCGACCGTCCTCGGCATCGACCTGGCCATGGATCTGCGCGGCCTGCGCGCGGTGGCCGTGACGGGTGGCACCGGGCTGATCACCGTCGCGATCCGGGGGCGAGCGTCAGTCGCCGGCGAGCGTGAAACAGCTGCGGTACTCGCTCGGCGTCGTCCGCAGTGCCCGCACGAAGTGGTGCCGGTAGGTCACCGACGATTCGAAGCCGACCCGCGTGGCGATCTGCTCGATCGACAGGGACGACGATTCGAGTAACGCGAGGCTGGCCTGAATCCGTTGCGAAATGAGCCATTTGATCGGCGTGGTACCGGTCGCCTTGGCGAACCGCCGAAGGTAACTCCGCCTCGACAGGGCCGACCGCCTGGCCAGTTCGTCGAGGGTGACGGGGGCGTGGAGATTTTCCAGGGCCCACGCCATTCCGCTCGCGATCTGGCCGTCGGTCGCCGGGTCCGGTACCGGTGTCTCGATGTACTGAGCCTGTCCACCGCTGCGGTGGGGCGAGATCACCAGTCGGCGTGCCACTTCGTTGGCGACCGCGACCCCGTGGTCGGACCGCACAAGGTGAAGACACAGATCGAGGCCGGCGGCGCAGCCCGCACTGGTGAGCACATCGCCCCCGTCGACGTACAGCGGCGTGGGATCGACATCGATCGCGGGGTACCACTCGCGAAGCAGGTCCGCGTAGATCCAATGAGTCGTCGCGGATCTGCCGTCGAGTACACCGGCCGCCGCGAGCGCGAAGGCACCCGAGCAGATGGACACCAACCGCGAACCACGTTCCCGAGCAGTCCGTATCGCCTCGATGAGTCCGCCCGACGTCGGGGCGAAGACATCGCGGACGCTGGGAATGATCACGGTGTCCGCAGCCGCCAGCTCCGCCAGGCCGTGAGACGTGCGCACGGTCGCCCCGCCCAGCATGCGGATCTCGGGCTGCTCCGAGCAGAGCTTGACGATGTACCACGGCCGGGCGATGCCCGCCGAGAAGCGCTCCGAGAGCTCGGTGAGACCGAAGATCTCCGCGGCCAGGCCCGACTCGAACCCCGACATCCCGTCGTAGGCGAGGATGGCGACCACGTGCATGTCACTATCTTAGGCAATAGTGGCTCCAGTGCCACTGTTTGTTCGACGAGGCGACGACCACGATCGAGAGATGTTGTACGAACGATCATCTCGATGGCAGGTCCGCGGCGGTCGTCGGCTCCTACGGCTACTGGCCCAGTTCGGCGCCGGGGTGCACACTGCCCACGGACTCGCGCACGGCGTGTACCCGCCCAGCACCTCCATGGCCCGCCCGCCCGCCCGCCCGGTCGGCGAGCGTCCATCCGTCAGCTGAAGAGTCCTGAGTAGGCGTTCAGTGCGGGCTGCCCACCGAGGTGGGCGTAGAGCACGTTCGAGTCCTTCCCGATGGTGCCGTCCCGAACCAGATCGACGAGGGCCGCCATCGACTTTCCCTCGTAGACCGGGTCGATGATCATGCCTTCGAGCCGACCCGACAGCCTGATGGCCTCCAGGGTCGACTCGACGGGGATTCCGTAGAGGTCGCCCGCCCAGCCTTCGAGGACCGTGATCTCGTCGTCCCGCAGGTCGCGGCCGAGGCCGATCAACTCGGCGGTGTGGCGAGCGATCCGCTCGACTTGAGCCCGGGTCTTGTCGATGGTGGCGGAGGCATCGATGCCAAGCACCTGGCGCGGCCGGTCCTGACCGGCGAAGCCGGCGATCATTCCGGCATGGGTCGACCCGGTCACGGTGCACACCACGATCGTGTCGAAGAACACGCCGAGTTCGGCCTCCTGCCGCTGGACCTCGTAAGCCCAGTTGGCGAACCCCAGTCCGCCGAGGGGATGCTCGGAGGCCCCCGCGGGAATCGGGTACGGCCTGCCGCCGGCGTCGGTGACGTCGCGCAACGCGTCCTCCCAGGAGGACCGAATGCCGATGTCGAACCCCGCCGGGTCCAGCCGCACGTCGGCTCCCATGATGCGCGAGAGCAAGATGTTGCCCACCTTGTCGTTCACCGCGTCCGGCCAATCGACCCACTTCTCCTGTACCAGGCGGGCTTTGAGCCCTAATTTGGCCGCAACGGCGGCCACCTGACGAGTGTGGTTGCTCTGGTATCCCCCGATGGAAACCAGGGTGTCGGCGCCTTGCGCCAGCGCGTCAGGGACGATGTACTCGAGCTTGCGGGTCTTGTTGCCGCCGAAGGCCAACCCCGAGTTGCAGTCCTCCCTCTTGGCCCACACCTTGGCCCCACCGAGGTGCGCCGTGAGGCGATCGAGTGGATGGATCGGGCTCGGCCCGAAGGTCAGCGGATAACGCTCGAAGTCTTCGATGGACATGCTGCCCCTCTCCTCTGACGTCTCGTTTGCGATACGCAATATATCGCAATGGAATGCCAGCCGGAAGTGCCAGACTGCCACACACCAACGGCATTGGCGACGAGGGCCTTCGACTTGACATACGCGCTGCAGGGGCGGCCAGAATATTGCATGCCGGTACCCCGGAAGGCTCAAGCCCGCACGCGGCAACTGCTGCGCGAGGACGCGTTCACCGCCATCCGCACCGCGATCGTCGACGGCACGCTCGAACCAGAAGAACGCTTGGTGGACGCCGAGCTCAGCGAATGGCTGGGAGTGAGCAGGACACCCATCCGCGAGGCGCTCGCGCGGCTGGACGCCGCCGGGTTGGTGCAGACCAGGCCGGGCAGGTACACCATCGTCAGTCCCCTGGACGTGCGGAGCATGAAGGACGCTCAAGCCGTTGCGGCGGCCATGCACGAGCTGGCGGTCCGGGAGGCCGTGCCGGTGATGAGGGACGAACACATCGACGCCATGCGCGCGGCGAACGAGCGATTCGCGGCGGCGCTGACCGCCGGGAATGTCGGCTCGGCCATCGCATCCGACGACGCATTCCACGTCGTGGCGGTGGATGTGTGCGGCAACGGAGCGGTCCGATCCGTGCTCGATCAATACACTCCGGTGCTGCGACGAATGGAGCGGGCGCGGTTCTCGTCGCTGACCGGCCGCTCGTCGGTCGCGCAGCACGCGACGATTATCGCGCTCGCCGAGCGCGGCGACGCCGAGGGTGCCGCGCGCGAGGTTAGGCTCAATTGGCTGACGCTGCAATGGGATTCGCGCTAGGCGGCCCCCGGGATTCCCGGGAGCCGCCCGGCGACGGTCAGAACCGCGCGCAGCGGAAGGGGTGGAACAGTTGGTTGAGCGGGCCGTCACACGGACCCACCCAGTCCGCAGGTGGTGCCCAGCCAGGAGGCGGTGCCCAGCCGGCCGGCGGAATCCAGTCGTTGGGCGGCCTCCAGTCCCGCGGCGGTATCCAGCCACGGTCCGGATGTCCGTCGTTCCAGCCTCGTCCCCATTCGGGATGGTGCCAGTCGCCTGGATCATTCCGGTCCAGCGCCCAACCGCCCCGGTCCGAATCGGATACGGATGCCGACGCAACGGCGGGCAACCCGCACATGCTCAGCGCGGCGGCGCCTGCGGCGGCCCATGCTGCCATGCGCAGTGACGTAGACAGAGTCATTGAATGTCGGTGTCCCTTCGATCGATGACGAACGTGCCGTCTTCGAAGTTAGGATCCGATGGTCACGTCACGGCCACGATCAGCGTCGTAGTCGCCCACGATGAACTGCCGGACCGCTGAGAACGGTTGAGGCAGAACGAGAATGGCATGAAACTCACAGCGGGTCATGACGGGACGCAAAGCTGCGCCGAGCCGGGTCACAGGCGTGCGAAGCAGGCGTTGGCGTCGTCCTGCGGTATCGACGCGTTGGTGGTGGAGAAGTCTCCGACGACGCCGGCGTCGGTCACCTCGACGCTGTCGGCGTGGATGCCGAGCGGATACTGAGCGTTGAGCTTCGCGGTGAGCCCGTCGAGCGCCGTCTGCACGGTGTCCTTCGCCAGCGGGCCCGAGGCGTCGACGACCTGCAGGGCGAGGTCGCCGTTGACGACGGCCGGCTTCGCCGTGACCGTGATGCTGCCCGCCTCGAGCTTCAGCGTGCCCGTCGACGCGTCAGTCGTGACGCCCGTGACCAGGTCTCCCACGCCGGGAAGATTGGCAGCCACCGTGTCCTTGATGCCGGCCGCCGTCCACGTCAGCTGCGCCTTCAACGAACCGATGGTTCCCTTGGAATCCTTGGTGCCCTGCAGCCGCACGTCCGCGACGGACACGTCGGCCGTCATGCCCTTGGCATCCTGGACCTGATTCCCGGAGGTCACCACCGAGATGTTGGTGTAGTGGCCGGTGATGTGCTGCCAGAGGAATGGCGGATCGACGCCGAACGAGACCGTGGCGCCGTCCTTGACGACGCACTCCGCGACCTCGACCAGGATGCTGTCGGCGCGGTGACGCGCATAGAGTTCGGCGCCGGCGAGCCCCCCGGCCACCACCGCCAGCACGATGATCGCGATGAGGACGAGCGACAACGGCTGGCGGATCCACGACCGCCGGCGCGTCACCCCTGAAGGCGCGGGCTCGTCCTGACGTCGGCGTCCGGGCGGCCCGCTCGCGGGCAGCGGTGGCGCGGCAGGCGGGCGGGTGGCCGCAAGTCGTTGAGTGGGGGCGGCATCTGGTGGCCGCGGGATGCGCTCGGTCGGCGTCGACCCGGTGGGACGTTGCCGTGCGTCGAATCGTTGGGTTGGCGCCTCGGGCGGACCGGGTCGGGGGAGGCGCCGCGTCGCCGCGTCCGGGTGAAACGGATCGGGACGGTCGCCTGGCTGTCCGGGACGCTGCGGCGGTGTCGGCACGACGGCAATTGTGCCTCGTGGTCGCCCAGGCGCCCCTGACTAACCGGCTACGTGCAATGAGGGCACGGTGGTGTCGGGAGGTGCACCGTTGACACCGGCCAGGTCGAATGCCGCCGCTCCGCGCCGGATCGCGACACTCTCGTTGCGCAGCGGCCGTACGCCGAACCAGGTGTACCCGGGCCACGCGAGCCATGGTGATTCACGCAGGCGGGTGACCCGGGGCAGGGCCAGCGCGGCAAGGGAGTGCCGCGAGGACGACGAGGACCCCGCCGAGGATGACGAGGACGTCCCCAAGACGGGATCAGCGAACCCGCACACTCAGACAGGTGACGCAGCCCTCGAGTTTCTCGTACTCGGAGACGTCGACGAGCTCCAGCCGCAAGCCCCGATCCCCGAACAGCTCCGCCGTGCGCGGGGCGCCCGAACTCATCATCACCAGGTCACCGTCCAGGATGACCACGTGGGCACCCGGCTCCTCGGGAACGGCCAGGAAGGACGGGAACAGTTTAGGGTCGTCCACGACGGGTTCGTAGCCGATGATGGTGCCGTCGGGGAGCGCCGTGATGGCGCTCTTCAAGTGCAGCGCCTTGGTCAGGGGAACGGCCGTGACGGTGAACCCGCGGGGAGCCAGGATCGTCACGAGCTGGTCGATGGCGGCCGCGTCGGTGGTGCCGCTCAGGCCGACGTACACCTGCGAACCGACCTTGAGCACGTCGCCGCCGTCCAGGTTACCCTCGGTGATCGTCGTCGTCTCCAGTCCCAGATCGTCGATGACCCCCTGCACGGCAACGATTTCCGGGTTGCGGGTCGGCTGACGGGGATTGGTGACGACCGCCAGGTCACCGAACATCACCACGGTGTCCTCGACGAAGACGCAATCGGGCATCGAATCATCGCCGTCGATCACCACGCTGGCCCAGCCGCTGCGGTGAAGTGCCGCCACGTAGCCGTCCCACTGCTCCTTGGCCAGGTCGAGGTCAACTGGGTGGCGCTCGATGAAGGTGACGATGCCGTCGGCGAGGGTCTCCGCGGGCCGTCGAACCAGCGCGTACGGACGATCGGGCATCGTCCGATGCTATGTGAACCCGACGGCGCGGCGTCAGGCGCCACGCAACATGGCCGCCAGCTGATCGAAGGTGTCCGTCCATCCCGCGTGGAAGTTGTCGAATTCATGTGGAGGCAGCAGCGAATGCTCGATCGACATCAGGGTTTCATCATCACCGCACGCCGTGAAGGTGACGTTGACCACGCTGGCGACGGTCGGGTCCGGCCAATTCGAATTACTCCACGTGAAGCGGAGCAGGTTCGGACGATCGATCGTCAAGAAACGTCCGACGATAAGGACGAGACTGCCCGAATCGTCGACGTCGAAGCGCAAACTTCCTTCGACGTGGGGTTCGACGGTGACGGCGACGACGCGGGACGGCCGCGGACACATCCACTCCGTCAACGAGTCCGGATCGAGCCACTCGTCGAACACGACGTCAGGCGGTGCCGGCATGACGCGTTGCACGCGGACGGTCGGCGCCGCGCTCATCGGGTGCGCCCCTTCCGGCGCAATCTGGCCGCGAGCGCATCCGCGCGCGTCGACCAGAAGTCGGTCTGCTCGTTCATCCACTGCTGGGCCATGGTCAAACCCTCCGGGTCAAGCGAGAGCCAGTGTTCGCGGCCGCGGACCTCCCGCCGCACCAGGCCGGCCGATTCCAGGACGCCGATGTGGCGCGACACGCCCGCGAAGGTCATCGGTAGCGGAGCGGCCAGATCGGTGATGCGGGCATCACCCTCGCGCAGCGCCTCGAGCAGCAGGCGGCGTGTCGGATCGGCGAGCGCGGCATACGCCCGGTCCAGCACCTGATGTTCAACCATTCTGTTGACTATAGCCGCTCGTGCGTGGTGTGCTGTCCATACCAAAGATTCAACCATCTCGTTGAACGTTCGAGGAGACCACAGTGAAGACACCGTCGATCGTGTCCGCGCCGGAGTGGGAGGCCGCGCGTGAAGCGTTGCTCGTCAAGGAGAAGGAACTGACCCGTGCCCGTGACGATCTCGCGGCACAACGCAGGCTGATGCCGTGGACCCCGGTGGACGGGCAGTACGTGTTCGACGGACCCGAGGGCAAGGTGGGGTTGCTCGATCTCTTCGGCGGCCGCCGCCAGTTGATCGTGTATCGCGCCTTCGTCGATCCAGGTGTGCACGGATGGCCGGAACACGGCTGCGTCGGGTGCTCGCTGATGGCCGATCACATCGGAAACCTCGCCCACCTGCATGCCAGGGACACCACGCTGGTGTATGCCTCGCGTGGATCGCAAGCCGACATCGAGCGGATCAAGGCACGCATGGGCTGGAAGATCCCGTGGTACACCATGCTTCCCGACGACCGAGGTGCCTTCGACGTGGACTTCGGCGTCGACCAGTGGCACGGCACCAACGCGTTCATCCGCATGCCCGACGGCGACGGCGAGCGCGTGTTCCGCACCTACTTCATCAACAACCGCGGCGACGAGGCCTTCGTCAACACCTGGAGCTTCCTGGACATGACCGCCCTTGGGCGGCAAGAGGACTGGGAGAAATCCCCAGCGGGCCATCCGCAGAGTCCGCCTTACGAGTGGTGGTCGTGGCATGACGAATACGGTCGGCACGAGCCGTCGCGCTGGTTCGGCGAGCCGGACCCCGACGATCCCACCGACCAACGACCACCTCGCCGGCCCGATCAGTGTCCGTCGTGCCCGCCCTGAGCCAGCGCAGCGAGCCCGGCAAGGGCGCAGGCCTCGTCGTCGGCCGTGCTGGCGCCGCTGACACCGACGGCGCCCACCACCACGCCCGCGGCGACGATCGGCACTCCCCCACCGAAGATGACGAACCGGCCGCCACCGTTGGCGTGAAGACCGAACAGTTCACCACCGGGTGCGGCCAGGGTTGCCAATTCCGAGGTCGAGACCCGGTTGGAGACCGCCGTATAGGCCTTGTCGACCGCGAGCACCGGACCCGCGATCTCCGCCCCGTCCATCCTGCCGAACGCGATGAGATGTCCACCGTCGTCCACGACCGCCGCCGAAACGAGCACTGACCGCCGGGCTGCCTCCGCATGGGCGGCTTCGACGATCCGCATCGCGGTGGCCAACTCGACGGTCATGGGTTCAACCTACGGCGCGCGCCGTGGGGTGGGGCCGTCGACTCACCGCCGGCCGGCCACTTGTTCGAGCAAGGGTCGGATGCGGTACGGAACGGCGTCCAGCATCGCCACGGACATGGTGGTGCGCTCCACCCCCGGCACGGCGAGGACGAGTCCGGCGACCCGGTACAGGTCGTCGGCGTCGGACGCCACGACGGCGATGTGCAGATCCGCCGCACCGGAGATCCCGGCGACCCGCACGACCTGGGCGATACGTCGAAGCTCGGCGACGACGTCCGGGACCTGGTGCTGATCGACCACTGCGGTGATGAAGGCCTCCAATGCGTAACCCAGGTCGCGCGGTGCCACACAACAGTCGACCGGGGCGAGAAGCTTCTCCCGGTCCCAACGAGACAGGCGCGTTTGCACGGTGTTTCGCGCCAAGTTCAGCGTCGAGGCCAGTTGAACGCCAGTCGCCCGAGGGGCGTCACACAGTGCTAGCAGCATCCGGACGTCGGTGCGATCGAATCTCGTCACGTCGCCCAGTATTCCACATGATTCTCCACCTGAATTAAGCATTTTGCTCAACTTGGCTAGCTTTATTTGCGCATGGTGCGGCCTCATGCTCTTGTAAATACAGCAAGATGGCCGGCCGATGCCATCGAGGCCCACATCCACCGGAGGTCGTCGTGTTCGATTCGGACGAGTTGGTACAGCTGGTCACCCCGGCCGGGGAACGCCTCCGACGTACCGAGTGGGACGCCCATGTGGACGACATCGGTGTCGCCGAGATGACGAGCCTCTATCAGGATCTCGTCGTCGTTCGGCGTATCGACGCCGAGGCGACCGCGCTACAGCGCCAGGGGGAGTTGGCTCTCTGGTCGCCCCTGGTGGGACAGGAAGCGGCTCAGGTGGGTTCGGCGCGAGCGCTCGACCGCGGCGACTTCGCCTTCGCCAGCTACCGCGAACACGGGGTGGCCTACTGCCGCGGCGTCGACCCGTCACGGATGCTGCAGTTCTGGCGGGGCTCAACCCATTCCGGTTGGAACCCGTACGAGTACAACATGACGACCCCGGCCATCATCGTCGGCACCCAAGCACTGCACGCCACCGGTTATGCCATGGGCCAACAGCTCGACGGCACCGACCACGCGGTGATTGCCTACTTCGGCGACGGCGCCACCAGTCAGGGCGACGTCTCCGAAGCCCTCGTCTTCGCCGCGTCGTTCGACGCGCCCGTGGTCTTCTTCTGTCAGAACAACCAGTGGGCCATCTCCGAACCAGTCAGCCTGCAGACCCGCGCCGGCATCGCCGCCCGCGGTCGAGGTTTCGGGATCCCCAGCGTCCGCGTGGACGGCAATGACGTCCTCGCCGTCCTCGCGGTGACGAGGGCCGCGCTGACGCGGGCACGGGAAGGATCCGGCCCCACCCTCGTCGAGGCGCTGACCTATCGGATGGGCCCGCACAGCACCTCCGACGATCCGTCCCGGTACCGGCCGGCGGACATGGACGACGAATGGCGACGCAAGGATCCCCTCGACCGCATCCGTCTCCTACTCCTCGACGCCGGGGCCCTCGACGACGACCGCACCGCCGAGGTCCGACGACGAGCCGACACCGTCGCCGGTCACCTTCGGCGCGGATGCCTGGACACCGTCGACCCGACGCCGACGTCGATGTTCGAGCACGTGTACGCAGAACCGCACCCGCTCATCGACGAGGAACGCGCCCTGTTGGGCGCCCACCTGTCCAGGACGGAGGCAGACGCGTCGTGAACCGCAACGCAACGGGCGGCCCCGAGGTCCTGGCATTGGGCAAGGCGCTGAACCTCGGTCTACGGCGCGCACTGCAGGACGATCCGAAGGTCCTCCTCATGGGCGAGGACATCGGCGCACTCGGCGGCGTGTTCCGCATCACCGACGGGCTGCAGAACGAGTTCGGACGCCAACGTGTCCTCGACACCCCACTGGCGGAGTCCGGAATAATCGGCACCGCAATCGGTTTGGCGATGGCGGGCTACCGGCCGGTATGTGAGATCCAGTTCGACGGGTTCGTGTACCCGGCGGTCGACCAGATAGTCTCGCAAGTCGCCAAGATGCACAACCGCACCAGCGGACACGTCCGGCTGCCGATCACCATCCGGGTGCCGTACGGCGGTGGGATCGGAGCGATCGAGCATCATTCCGAATCGCCGGAGGGATATTTCGCGGCCACCGCAGGGCTACGCGTCGTCACCTGCGCCACCCCCGCCGACGCCTACGTCATGATCCAGCAGTCCATCGCCTGCGACGATCCGGTGCTGTTCTTCGAGCCCAAACGGCGGTACTGGACCAAGGGGCCGCTCGACGACGTCGATGCGGCCATCCGTCCACTCCACCGGGCACGCGTGGTGGTCGAAGGCACCGACGTCACCGTGGCGGCCTACGGCCCGCTGGTGAGCACCGTGATGGCGGCCGCCGAGATCGCCGCCACCGAGGGAATCTCACTGGAGGTCATCGACCTGCGCTCGCTCTCACCCCTCGACGTCGACACGCTGGCCCGGTCCGTGCGGCGAACGGGTCGTCTGGTGGTGGCGCACGAAGCACCGGTGTTCCTCGGCATCGGGGCCGAGATCTCGGCCCGCATCACCGAACGCTGCTTCCACCACCTCGAGGCGCCCGTCGCGAGGGTCGGCGGCTTCACCATCCCCTACCCGCCGGCCAAGCTAGAACACCACTACCTCCCCGACGTCGACCGCATCCTGGACGCGGTCGACGGGACCCTCATCGCCTGAGTCGGAAGGACACCATGCCCACCACCAAGACGTTCCTGCTTCCCGACCTCGGTGAAGGCCTGACCGAGGCCGACCTCCTCTCGTGGCTGGTCTCCGTCGGCGACGCCATCGCACTCAACCAGGTCTTCGCCGAAGTCGAAACCGTCAAGGCCTCAGTCGAATTGCCGTCGCCGTATGCTGGCACGGTCGTCGCTCTGCACGCCGGTCCCGGCGACTCGGTCAAGGTCGGCGAGCCGCTGATCGAGATCGCGGTGGCAGGCGACCGCGACGAAGGCGCTTCGGAATCCCCCGGGGAGCGCACGCGCACCCCCGTCCTGGTCGGCTACGGCGTCGCCGAGGAACCGACCAGCCGACGCCGCACGCGAATACGTCCCGGGAAAGCCGTCGGGGCGCCCGACGCGACACCGACTCCGCGCCGCGAACGGCGTCCGCTGGCCACGCCACCGATCCGATTTGCGGCCAGACAACGCGGTATCGACCTCGCCGAGGTGTCGCCCACCGGGGTGCACGGCGAAGTCACCCGCGACGACCTCGACCGTCACGCCGAGGCGGACGCCCAGAGTGCGGGGCCACCCGACCGTGACGGCGGCAAGCCCGCCGCCGTCTTCGGCGCCGAGGACCGCACCCCGATCAGCGGCGTACGCAAACACACGGCCGCGGCGATGGTGCGCAGCGCGTTCACCGCGCCCCACGTCACCGAATTCGTCACCGTCGACGTCACGGAAACCGTCGAGCTGATCGACCGCCTACGGCAGTCCCAGGACTTCACCGACGTCCGTCTCACTGCACTGACCTTGGTCGCCAAGGCGCTGCTCGTCGCGCTGCGAAGCCACCCGACCCTCAACTCCTCCTGGGACGACGAGCGTCAGGAGATCGTCGTCAAACGCTATGTCAACCTGGGCATCGCCGCCGCCACGCCACGGGGACTGATGGTGCCGAACGTCAAGGGCGCGCAGACCCTGGCACTCCGCGACCTGGCCATCGCACTGAGCGCGCTGACCGCCACGGCCAAGGCCGGCAAGACCGGGCCGGCCGACCTCGTCGGAGGCACCATCACCATCACGAACATCGGCGTCTTCGGCATCGACTCGGGCACACCGATTCTCAATCCCGGCGAGGCCGCGATCCTCGGTTTCGGAGCAATTCGCCCCCGACCGTGGGAGTACCGCGGCGAGGTCGCGTTGAGGTCGGTGACCACGCTGAGCCTGTCCTTCGACCACCGCCTCGTCGACGGTGAGCAGGGGTCGACGTTCCTGGCCACGATCGCCCGCGTCCTGTCGGACCCCCTGGCTCTGCTCGCCCTGAGCTGAGCCGCCGCCTGCAGCACACACCTTGCGAGGAGCACGACATGACAGAGCAACCCGACGTGGTCATCCTCGGCGGCGGCCCCGCCGGCTACTCGTGCGCATTCCGCGCCGCCCAGCTCGGTCACACGGTGACTCTCGTCGAACGGGACTCCTTGGGCGGCACCTGTCTACACCGCGGCTGCATCCCCACCAAGGCACTGCTCCACGCGGCCTCCGTCGCCGACACCATCGCGCACGCCGCCTCGCTGGGAATCGACGCCACGCTGCGCGACATCGACGCGTCGGCTCTGCACGACTACAAGGACCGTGTGGTGACTCGCCTGCACCGCGGACTCGAGACACTGGTCGCCCATCACGAGATCACCGTCGTCACGGGCACCGGGCGCTATGCCGGCGGCACCAGTATCGACGTCGATGGCCGGTCCGTCACCGGACGGCACGTGGTCCTCGCGACCGGGTCGGCACCGCGGCGCGCACCGGGCGTCGACGTCGCCGGCCGCATCGTCACCAGCGAGCAGGCCCTGACCCTGCCGTATCTGCCACGCCGTGCGGTCGTGCTCGGAGGCGGGGTCATCGGCGTCGAATTCGCCAGCCTGTGGACGTCGCTCGGCGCCGAGGTGACCATCGTCGAAGCGCGTCCGCGACTGCTGGCCGCCGAGGACGAGTGGACGTCGCGACGACTCGCCACGGCCCTCGGCGAACGCGGAATCGTGGTGAAGACCAACACTGCTCTGACATCGGTCGTGCAGGACGACGACGGCGTCACCGTCAGCACCGATTCCGGTGAGGTGCTGAGCGCCGACGTGCTGCTGGTCGCGGTCGGTCGGAGCCCGCGGACCGTCGGCATCGGCCTGCCCGAGCACGGGATAGCGCTCGACGACGGTGATTTCGTGTCCGTCGACGACCATCTGCTCACCAGCCAACCAAGAGTTCACGCCATCGGCGACATCGTCGCGGGAGCACAGTTGGCCCACCGCGGGTTCGCGCACGGCATGTTCGTCGCCGAGACGATCGCCGGCCTGCGACCGCCCGCGATCGTCGAAAGCGCCATCCCGCGGGTGACGTACTCCCAACCGGAGACCGCCTCGGTAGGACTCACCGAGGCCGAGGCCAAGGCCCGACACGGCCAGATCGGCACGACGATCTACGACTTGAACGGTAACGGCACCAGCCAGATACGGCGCACTGCAGGCGGCGTCAAACTCGTTCGCGCCGGCGCCGCCGACGGTCCCGTGGTGGGCATCCACATGGTGGGAGGCGGTGTCGGAGACCTCGTCGGCGAAGCACAACTCATCGTCAACTGGGGTGCGTTCCCCAGCGAGGTGGCGGCGCTGGTCCACGCCCATCCCACGCAAGCCGAGGCGCTCGCGGAAGCGCACCTGGCTCTGGCGGGCACGCCGCTACACGGCTACCCAGGAGGCAAGAAGGCGCAGCGCATCGTGTGACGGCGTACCCGGCTCCGCAGTCAGCACGATGAGCCGCTGACCGGAGCCGTCGGCATCGGTCCACGTATCGCAGTCCAAGGTGAGCTCGCCCACCAGCGGATGCCGATAGTGCTTGGTGCCATAGCTCGCGCCGCTGACCCGATGCTCGGCCCACCAGGTGCCGAAGTCGGCGTCCCGCACCGAGAGATCACCGACGAGCTGAGCGAGAGCCGGGTCTTCGGCATCGGCACCGGCGTCCATGCGCAGCGCACCCACGGCCTCGCGGGCATCGTGTTTCCACTGCAGGTGCATCGCCCGGAAGCCCGGATCCGCGAACAACAGCCAGATGTAGTTGCGGCGAAGGGGTGGTAGTTGCGAGAAGTCGAGATAGAGGGCGGCGGCGGCCGAGTTCCACGCCAGGACGTCCAGCCGCCGGCCCAACACCATGGCGGGCGCATCGGTGAGCTGGTCGAGCAGCCGGCGCATCGGTGGACGCAGTCGCTGCGCGGGACGCCGCCGAGGCCGGGCATCGGTCCTGCCGGCCAGCTCGTACATGTACCGCTGCTCGGTCTCGTCGAGCCGCAGTGCCCGCGCCAAGGTCGCCAGGACCGCGCCGGAGGGTTTGACCCGGCCCTGTTCGAGTCGGGTGTAGTACTCCACGCTGATCGCCGCGAGCTCCGCGACCTCGGTTCGACGCAGGCCCTCGACCCTTCGCCGCGTGTTCAACGGCGACAGGCCCACGGTCGAGGGCGAGAGCTGCGCGCGCCGAGCCCGCAGGAAGTCACCGAACTCACCCGATTCCGCTCGCGCCGACACCAACTGATTTTGAGCGCCCGACGACCGTGCCGCCAGGGCAAGATCTTGACCCCCCTCGAGCCTGCCCCCTCGACAACCGGTGTCTGTTGCCCGGACACGGGCGGTCGGAGACTGAGCACACCAGACGAGCCGGATCGAACGGAGCAAGGCATGATCATTAGCACGACGGTGACCAACGTGAGTTTCGACAGCGACGGGATCACCCTCGCCGGTCAGTTGTACCTTCCCGACGCCCCGTCGGACGCCGCGTTTCCCGCCATCGTCGTCGGCCATCCCGGCACCGGGGTCAAGGAACAGGCCGCCGGGCTCTATGCCCGCCTGCTGATGGAGCAGGGCTTCGCCACCTTGGCGTTCGACGCCGCGTTCCAAGGCGAGAGTGGCGGTGAACCGCGAGGCCTGGAGGACCCCGCTCACCGCGTCGAGGACATCAAGGCCGCCGTGTCGTTCCTCAGCGCCCGTGGCGACGTCGACCCCGACCGGATCGGCGTGCTGGGGATCTGCGCGTCCGGCGGTTACGCGTTGTCGGCGGCCGCGGCAGATCACCGCATCAAGGCGATCGGCACCGTGAGCGCGGTCGACATCGCCCGCCAGTTCCGGCTGGGGGCCGACGGCACCCAGGACCCCGCCATCTTCGCTGCCATGCTCGACGCCGCGGCAGCCGCGCGCACCGCGGAAGCCCGTGGCGAGGGGACTCAGAGCTTCCCACTCTTTCCGACCACCGCCGAGCAGGCCCGGGCGGTGGGCGGTCAACACGCCGTCGAGGGCTTCGAGTACTACTGCACCGAGCGGGCATGCCACCCCCGTTCGGCGAAGACCCTGACGTGGTCCAGCGTGGACAAGATGGCGTCGTTCGATTCGTTCGGCTCGATCGAGTCGATCGGCGGGCGGCCACTGCTGATGATCGCCGGCCGGGCGGCGGACACCTCGTGGATGTCGGTGGACGCATTTCAGCGGGCTCGCGGACCCAAGGAGTTCGGTTGGATCGACGGAGCCAGCCACGTCGATCTGTACGACAAGCCGGCGTTCGTGACGCCGGCGGTCGCCACGTTGACCGATTTCTACCGCACGCACCTCGCAGGGGTGGACGGCTGACCCGCCGGCGGCGGGAGGCGCAACCCCGCGGCGCCGGCGGTCCCCAAGCGGGCACTGCGGCGGCCTGGAGGGGTTAGGCTGTCCTCGGGTCGACTCAACTCGTTGGGAGCGTGATGGTGACTGTGATGCGCGGAATCCTGGTCTTCGGTTGTGCGGCGGCGTTCGCCGCAGCGCCGCTGATCGTCGCCGCTCCGGCCTCAGCCTGCCCTTATGGCACCTCGGAGCGCTTCCCCGGGGTGTGCACGAACGGGCAGTCGAGCGGCGGCTTCGGCGCTCAGGGCCCCGTGGTGATCCCCCAAGCGGCGCCTCCGACCGCGAACTTCGTCCCCAACCCCAACGGCTTCTCGACGGTGAACGGCATCCCCTGCACGCCGGAGAACTACGGCAAGTGCATCGGCCTGATGCAGAGCCAGGGCTGACGCCGGCCCGTCGGGCAACGCGCTGAACCACCGCCACGCGGTGCGCTTCTTTCGATCGCACTGAGGTAAATCGGTGACGGCGGTCGATGCTCCGGCGAGCATGGGCCAGTGACCCGATCGATTCGTTTCAACGCGTTCGACATGAACTGCGTGGCCCATCAATCACCCGGCTCGTGGCGACATCCGCAGGATCAGTCGTCGAGGTACCGCGACCTGAACTACTGGGTGGACCTGGCGAAGCTCTTGGAACGTGGCAGATTCGACGGGTTGTTCATCGCCGACGTGCTCGGCACCTATGACGTGTACGGCCAGAGCGACGAGGCCGCCATCCGCCAGGCGGCCCAGGTACCGGTCAACGATCCGCTGCTCCTGGTGTCGGCGATGGCACTAGTGACCGAGCACCTCGGCTTCGGCATCACCACCGGCACGGGTTTCGAGCACCCCTACCCGTTCGCACGGCGGATGTCGACGCTCGACCACCTCACCGGAGGGCGGGTGGGCTGGAACGTCGTGACCGGATATCTACCCGCCGCGGCCCGCAACATGGGCCAGCCGGACCAACCGGCGCACGACGCCCGGTACGACCATGCCGATGAATACCTCGAAGTCCTCTACAAGCTGTGGGAGGGTTCCTGGGAGGACGACGCGGTGATCCGCGACCACGAGCGTGGCGTCTACACCGACCCGTCGAAGGTGCATCACATCGGCCACGTCGGCAAGCACTTCACCGTGCCGGGAATCCACCTGTGCGAACCGTCGCCGCAACGCACCCCGGTGATCTTCCAAGCGGGTGCCTCACCGCGTGGCGTGCGGTTCGCCGCCGAAAACGCCGAGGCGATCTTCACCGCCGCGCCGACGAAGGCGATCCTTCGGGAGACCGTCACCACGATCCGTGGGGAGCTCGAGCTGGCGGGCCGCGACCCCTATTCCGCCAGAATCTTCAACTTGTCCACGGTCATCACGGCCGACACCGACGACGAGGCCGGCGCCAAACATGCCGAATACCTGTCCTATGGCGACCCGGAGGGCGCGTTGGTGTTCATGTCGGGATGGATGGGCGTGGACCTGGCGCGCTACGGCCTCGACGAGCCGATCGGCAACGTCGACTCCAACGCCATCCTCTCGGCGGTGAAGGCATTCCAGTCCGCCGACCCCGACGGCGGCGAGTGGACGGTGCGCGACATCGCGAACTGGGGAAGGATCGGCGGACTCGGCCCGTTGTTCGTCGGATCCGGCGCCCAGGTCGCCGACGCACTCCAGGAGTGGGTCGAAGTAACCGACGTCGACGGATTCAATCTGGCCTACGCGATCACACCAGGATCGTTCGCCGACTTCATCGATCACGTGGTGCCCGTGCTCACCGCCCGTGGCGCCTACCAATCTCATTACGCCCCGGGCACATTGCGCAACAAGCTGTTCGGCCGTGGCGACCGGTTGCCCGACGAGCATCGCGGGTCGTCCTACCGGGTGGGCGGTCCGTCCTCCACCGTCGTCGATCGCCCGTCCACCCTGCCGTCCTCCTCGTCGTCGGTTGCCTCGCACCCGGCGGCCAGCCGTTAGGAGCTCCTTCGTGCCCGTGAAGCTTCACTGGTTCCTGCCCACGTACGGTGACAGCCGGCTGATAGTCGGCGGCGGACACGGCACACCTGCCGGCTCGGCTCACAGCGATCGCGATGCCTCGATCGACTATCTGGCCTCGATCGTCAGGGGCGCTGAATCGTTCGGCTTCACCGGGGCGCTGATCCCGACCGGCGCCTGGTGCGAGGACGCGTTCGTCACCGCCGCGATGCTCGCCCGCGAGACCACCTCACTGGCCTTCCTGGTGGCATTCCGACCCGGCCTGGTCAGCCCCACCCTGTCCGCTCAAATGGCGGCCACCTTCGCCCGCCACGCCCCCGGCCGCATTCTGCTCAACGTCGTCGTCGGCGGTGAGGCACACGAACAGCGGGCGTTCGGAGATCACCTGGACAAGGACGCGCGATACGAGCGGTGCGACGAATTCCTCGACGTCGTCCGGCGGTTGTGGGCCGGTGAGACGGTGACCACGGACGGCACCCACATCCGCGTGGCGGAGGCGTCGTTGGCCACCTTGCCGAACCCCTTGCCGCCGTTGTACTTCGGTGGCAGCTCCACCGCTGCCGGCCCAGTGGCGGCGCGGCACGCCGACGTATACCTCACCTGGGGCGAACCACCCGCAGCAGTGCGGGAGAAGATCGAATGGATCCGGGGCCTCGCCGCCGAGCGGGACCGCAGGGTGCGATTCGGGATTCGACTACACACCATCTCCCGGGACACGGCGGACCAGGCGTGGTCGCAGGCGGACACGCTGGTCGCTGCGCTCGACGAGGAGACCGTCCGCTCGGCGCAGGCCGGTTTGAGCCGCAGCCAGTCCGAGGGGCAGCGCCGGATGTTGGCATTGCACGAGTCCAACCGGGCCGACGGATCGTGGCACGATGCACGCAACTTGGAGATCGCGCCAAATCTCTGGGCGGGCGTCGGTCTGGTCCGCGGCGGCGCGGGCACCGCGCTGGTGGGTAGCCACACCGACGTCGCCGACCGGATCGCCGAATACGCGGAGATCGGGATCGACGAATTCATCTTCTCCGGCTATCCCCATCTCGAAGAGCTCTACTGGTTCGGCGAGGGTGTCATTCCCCTCCTGCGCGAGCGCGGATTGTTCGACGCGGGCCGCCTCGATGTCGCTCCCACCTCGATTCCCTTCATCGGCGCTGCGCGGTGAACGCGACCCCTTGATGACGAACATCACCTCGGTCGACGAGGCGGTCGCGGTTGCGAAACGCCTCGCGGAGCACTTCGGCGGCCAGGCCGGCGCACGCGATGCCGACCGCGAGCTGCCGCACGAGCAGATCGGGGCCCTGAAGCAATCGGGGCTACTCGCGTTGTCGGTACCCCTCGAACACGGCGGTATCGCCGCCGGGGCCACCGTGGTGGCCGAGGTGTTCCGCGTGATCGCACATGCAGACCCGTCACTTGCGCAGATTCCCCACTCGCACTTCACCTTCCTGGAAGCGTTGCGACTACAGGGCACACCCGACCAGCAGGTGTTCTTCTACGGCCTCGTTCGGGAAGGTGCACTGTTCGCCAACGCCCAGTCCGAGCGCGGTCCCCATCCGGTCGACGTGGACACCACCACGCTGAGAAAAAGCGGCTCGGCCGATTACGTTCTGTCGGGCCGCAAGTACTACTCCACCGGGGCGCTCTTCGCCGATTGGCTGATCGTACGGGCGTCGACGACCGACGAATACGCCGCCGGACCGACGTCCACGAGCGCCAAGGCGTTGGCCTTCATTCCGCGGGACGCAGCCGGATTGGACGTCGTCGACGACTGGGATGGAATGGGGCAGCGCACCACCGCTTCTGGCACCGTCATCCTCGACGACGTGGAGGTGCCCGTCGAGCACGTGGTGCCGTTCTCGCCGATCTTCGGTGAACCCACCGTCTACGGCGCGCATGCCCAGTTACTGCACGCGGCCATCGACGTCGGCATCGCCACCGGTGCACTCGCCGAGGGAATCCGCCAGGCCGCGAAGGCACGGCCGCACTTCGAGGCGCGGGTGACCTCCGCCGCCGACGATCCCACGCTGATCCATCTCGCCGGTGACCTGGTGGTGACCGTGCGCGGCGCCTCGGCGCTGCTCGCCGAGGCGGCCGGCCAGGTCGATGCCGCGCGGGCCCATCTGACGGCGGACACCGCCGCATCGGCGTCGGTGGCCGTCGCGGTCGCCAAGGTGGCCGCGGTTCGCGCCTCACTCGAGGCGGCGACGGTGCTGTTCGATCTCGGTGGCACCCGCAGCGCTTCGGGCCGCGGCAATCTGTCCCGCTACTGGCGCGACGCGCGAACCCACACCCTGCACGACGCGACCCGCTGGAAACTCCAGCACATCGGCCGGTATGCGCTCACCGGCACGTTGCCGCCACGCCACGGTCAGTTGTAGGAGCCAACCCGTCCCTGGGCGGGCGCCCGCATCGGCCAGTAACATGGCCCCCAGCTGTCACACCAGTTGCGGAGGTCAGATGCGAAGCCGATGGCTGACCGGCGCAGGAGTCATGGCCGTCGGCGCCGCGATCGGCCTGGGTGGGTTCCATTCATCGGTCGCCCAGGCGGCACCGCCTCCCGCGGTGAAGGACTTCTCCCGCCCCGCGATCGTCGTCCTGGGTTACGGCCTCAATCCCAACGGCACGATGCGGACGATCCTGCGCCGCCGCGTCCTCACCGGGCTCGCCGTCGCGCAGTTCTTCCCGCAATCACCCGTCATCGTGACCGGCGGCAATCCGCAGAATGGCCACACCGAGGCCGAGCAGATGCGAAAGATGCTGTTGCTGTTCGGGTTTCCCGACAGCAGAATCCTCGTCGAGGACAAGGCGAACAGCACCGTCCAGAACGCCCAATTCTCGGTGCCGTTGGCCAAGCAAGCGGGCACCTCTGGCATCATCCTGGTGACGTCCACAACGCATCAGGGACGAGCCGATGGAGACTTCGCCGACGCAGGCGGCAACCTGCTCGCCACGGTGAGTTATCCGGACGGGGACCCGGCGGTCAACATCGCTCAATTCGCGCGTGACGCGGTCAGCCCGTTCCTCGGACTGGGCTAGGCGGCCCGACGTGACGCCGGGCCGCGAGCTCTCCGCGGACCTCTATCGCGTGGTCGCCGTGCTGTTCGTCGTCGTCGGGCACTGGCTCATCTCGGCAGTGACCTACCGCGACGGCCGGTTCGGCAACGAATATCCCCTCGACGTGATGCCATGGACTCAGTGGCTGACCCTCGTCTTCCAGGTGGTGCCGGTGTTCTTCCTGGTCGGCGGATACGCCAGCGCAACGTCGTGGATGCAGTGGCGGGACACCGGACACGGCTCGTCAGTGGAGTGGGTCCGGCATCGGCTGAGCGCGATGCTCGGGCCCACCACGGTGTACGTCGTGGTGGCGCTCGCCGTGGTGGCGGTGCTCGACCGCGTCGGCGTCGGGCGCTCGGCGCTGTCCTTCGGCGGATGGGCGGTGGCGATGCATCTGTGGTTCATCCCGGTCTACGTCGTGGTGCTGGCGCTGACCCCCGCAACCGCTGCGGCGCACCGACGGTGGGGGCTGTGGATGCCAGTCGTGCTGACCGTCGCCGTCGCGGCCGTCGACCTGACGGCGCGCCTGGCAGACGTTCCCGCCATCGGCATCGCCAACTACGTGTTGTGCTGGAGCACGGTGTACCAGATCGGCATCTGTTGGCGCGGTGGCGCACTGTCCGGTCTCCGGGCGTTGCTGGTTGCCGCCGCGGGCGGAGCCGTGGTGATGGTGCTCCTCGCCGCGCGGTGGTACCCGCTCAGCATGGTCGGCGCACCAGGGGCGAAGGAGCAGAACAACTTCCCGCCGAATGTCGCACTGCTCGCCTTCAGCATCGCGCAGGCCGGGATACTGATCGCGCTGGCGCCCGCGGTCACCCGTCGCCTGCGGCGATCGCGGCTGCGGCGACCGCTGGCCGCGGCGAATGCGAACGTGATGGCGTTGTACCTGTGGCAGATGGTTCCTGTCGTGATCGTCGCGCTCGTCGCCTACCCGGCAGGTTTGCTTCCCCAACCGGCGCCGGGATCCGGTGAGTGGTGGTTGCTTCGATTGGCGTGGCTGGCAATCCTTTCGCTGGTCGCCGCCGGCGAGCTCACCGCGCTGTGGTGGGGGCGCATGGTCTTCAACCGGGCGCTGCCCACGCTGGCGATCCCGCTACCCCGCGCGACCGCGTCGGTAGCGCTCGCTGCGGGCATCGCGGCCACCACCACCGCGCTGGCGCGCATCGCGGTCGGAGGATTCGCCCCGGGCGGGGCATTCCCGACGGCGAGCGCCCTGCTCTACGCGGCGGGGGTGATCCTGATCGCATTGAAAGTCGTTCACTCGCCACGGTATTCGCGACACTACGACCAGGCGCCGCCGAGGAACTGATCGCGACAGGCCCGCCGAGCAAGCTTGCCGCTGGTGGTGCGCGGGATCGCCCCGGCGGGAACCACGCGTACCTCCGCGACGGGCAAGTGGTGCGCTTGCCGAACTGCAGCCTTGATCGCTTCGACCGCCGGCACCGGATCGGCACGACCCGTGCCCGCCGCACGCTCGGCGACGATCACCAGCGCGTCGCCGTCGTCGGCAGGCACCGAGAACGCCACGACGTAGCCGCGCCGCACGATCGACGACGCACCTGCGGCGGTGTTCTCGAGGTCCTGCGGATAGAAGTTGCGGTTCCCGATCACGACGTGGTCGGCGATCCGTCCCGTGATGTAGAGCTCACCGTCGACGTACACCCCCAGATCGCCGGTGCGAAGCCATCGCCCGGCCACGGGTGATGCGTCGGCGTGGCTGCCGACGTCGAGCCGGGACACCAGCTTGGCACCGAAGGCGCGCGTCGTCTCCTCGGGACGACGCCAGTATCCGCGGCCGATGTTCTGGCCGCTCAACCACATTTCACCGACGCGGCCATCTGGCAACTCCTCGCCGGTGTCGGCGTCGACGACGATTGCCCACTGGCTGCGCGCCACCTGTCCCGACGACACGTGCGCGACGGCGAAGCGGGCGTCTGCCGGGACCCGCACTGCGTGACCGTCGGCAAGGCGGTCACGGTCGAAGTAGGCGACCGTCGGCTCGGCAGCTGGGTCGGTGGTCGAGACGAACAGTGTCGCCTCGGCGATCCCGTACGACGGCTTGATGGCGGTGGGAAGCAAGCCGTGGGGCGCGAACGCCGCCGTGAACACCTCGATGGCGTCGATGCTGACCGGTTCGGAGCCGATGATCAGCACGACGTTGGTCAGGTCGACGTCGTCGCCCGCGGCAGGCAGTCCGCGTTGCGCGGTCCACTCGTAGGCGAAGTTCGGGGCGGCGGTGACGACACGGCCCTGCCTGGATCCCGCGGACAGGGCATGAATCCACCGCACTGGTCTGCGGAGGAAAGCGGTGGGAGACATCAACGTCGAGTGTCCGCCGTAGACGGCTGGGAACCCGATCATGGAGAGCCCCATGTCGTGGTACAGCGGCAACCAGCTGACGCCGTGAGTGTTCCGGTCCAGCAGGTCGATCGACAGGATCATCTGAATCAAGTTGGTGCCGACCGCCCGGTGTGTGATCTCCACGCCAACGGGGGGTCGGGTCGATCCCGACGTGTACTGCAGATGGGAGACGTCGTCGACGCCCACGTCGACGGGAACGAATCCCTGCTCGTCGAGATCCGATATCTCGTCGATGACGACGACCCGCGGTCTGCGGTCCGCCGGCAGCCTGCCGAGGAAGTCGTCGACGCTTCGGGCCGCGGCTGCGGTCGTCAGGACGACGGCCGGCTCAGCGTCGTGAAGCGCCGTGTCGAGGCGTTCCGCGTGGCCCGGCAGTTCCGGCGCGAACAGCGGTACGGCAATCATGCCGGCCTTGATCGCCGCGAAGAATCCGGCGACGTACTCGAGCCCCTGCGGCGCAAGGATCGCCACCCGGTCCGTACGGGAAGCGACACGCTGCAGGTGTGCGCCGATGGCCCGCATGCGAACACCCAGTTGCGACCACGTCAGCTCGACTGCTCGGCCGTCGGCGACGCGGGCGTAGTCCAGGTACCGATACGCCACTGCGTCACCGACATTCGCGATGTTGCGGTCGATCAACGAGGGCAGCGTGACGCCGGGCGGCAACTCGATCGCACCATCGGGGGTGAGGCAATCCTCGATTCGCAGCAGGCCGTCGGGGGCCTGCCGAGGATCTCGATCCATGCCTGCATCCTATGAGCCCGTGGCATGGTCGGGGATGCCACGGGGTGCGGCCGGATGATCATCGCCACGATGGACGCCACGTCATCGCGGCAAGGGACCGCGACGTTCTCCCGCATGCCCCTACAGTCATGACGTGGCGAACACCAGCCCGGCCGGCGACGAGGTTCAACTGGCCGCCGAACACGTCGGGGCCACCGTGGCGCAGCTCGAACGCCGCATCGACGCCCGCTTCGGTGAACGCGGATTGACGAAGGCGGCGCGCGACCTCGGCCGGCTCGTCGTGCTGGTGCAGGGCGAGACGGAGCAGTCTCGTGAACGCCTGCGGCGTACCACGCTCACGGCGCGGACGGTGAGCCTGTTGATCGTGGTCGCGACGCTCACCGCGCTGATCGTCGGGCTGCGCTCGGCCGTCGTCGACGGGCTGGACCGTACCGCGGACTGGGTGCCGCTGGCCGAGAGCGTCGTCAACGACCTCGTGTTCGCGGCGATCGCGGTCGTCTTCTTGTGGGCCTTCCCCGAGCGATTGGAGCGGCGCACACTGCTCCGGATGCTGCACCGGCTGCGTTCGCTGGCGCACGTGATCGACATGCACCAGCTGTCGAAGGATCCGGAACAGCTCAGTGAAACCTACGTTCCCACTGCGGAAAGCGTCCGCCACGGACTCGACGCGGACCAGATGCACCACTATCTGGGGTACTGCTCGGAGATGCTGAGCCTCACCGCCAAGACTGCCGCACTCTGCGGTGAGCACAGCGCGGACGGCGTGGTACTCGAGACCGTCTCCTACATCGAAACGCTGACCACCGAACTGTCCAACAAGATCTGGCAGAAGATCTCGCTGCTTCCGCGGACCTAGGCCGGCCGACTGTCGGGGTCGGCGAGCAGGCGCTCGGGGTGGTGGTAAAAGTTCACCCGGGCAGCCGACTGCGGGGAGCCGGTGTCCAACTCGGGCGGTGGAAGCCACTCGGCGACGCCGCGGCGGATCCGGACGGTCCAGCCGTCTTCGGCCAATCGGTTGTCGGGGCCGCAGGCCAGCACTTCTTCGTCGATGTTGGTCTGCCCGTGGTGTCTGGCCCAGCCGTTGACGTGGTGGGCCTGGCTGTCGTAACCCGAGACGGTGCAGCCGGGTTTGGTGCAGCCGCGATCGCGGTGGTGCAGCACGATCCGCTGCCCGGCTGAGGCGCAGCGCCGGGAGCGTCCAAGGTAGAGCGGTTCGCTGGTGTGCTTGTCGTAGACCACCAGGTAGTGGTGGGCGTGGGAGGCCATCCGGATCAGATCCCGCATGGGTAGCAGGCTGCCACCGCCGGTGACCGCGGACCCGGCCGCGCTCTGCAGGTCTTGCAGGGTGGTGGACACGATGACGGTGACCGGTAGTCCGTTGTGCTGGCCCAACTCCCCGGAACTGAGGGCGGTGCGACCGATCGCGACGAACGCGTCGTGTTGGCGTTGCCCATGCGAGCGGGTGTCGTGAACGATCTGCTTCTGACTCGGCGTGCCCGAGGTGCGGGGCTCGGGGTCCTCGGGGTTGCCCATGCCGGGCGCGGCGTGTTTGGCCAGGATCGGCTCCCAAGTGGCGCGACCCTCGGGATCCAACAACCCGGTGATGGGTGTCATGCCGTCGGCCTGCTGTTTGCCCAAGTGCAGGTACCGCTTACGGGCCCGTTCGGCATCATCGGGGGCCGGGCCGTCCTGATCGAGCAGCGCCGCCAACCGATCCGCGGCCTTGCGCACCTCCTCGGGGCCCACCCCGACCGCGATGCCCACCAACGTCTGCTCGCACTGCTCACGGGTGACCACGTCCACCCAGCAGGGCAGCCGATCGAAGAAGCCGCGGATCGCTGCCACCTGCCCACCACCGAGGCGGCCCGCCGCCTGCGCGGCGGCGACCGTGGCCAGCAGCGGCGCCATCGGCTCCCCCGACAACGCCACCCGCGGCCCCAACTCGCTCGCCTCGTCCAACCGGCGTCCAGCATCGCGCCCAGAGATCCGCAACCGATCGGCGAGCATGCACCTCAACGACTTCGCCCCCAACGCCACCGGCGAAGCCTCCCGCTGCAACCGGGCCAGCAGACGATGCGACTGAGACGGCAACTGCCGGGACGAGATCTCCAACTCCCCCAGCGCACACAACACCTCGGGATGCGTTAGCGCGTCGGCGCTGCACGCGGCCAGCCGGGCGTAGGCCGCCCGCAGTTCGGCCGTCGCCTCGAGCAGCGAACCCCCGTTCTTTATGATTCGAACATACATTCGACCACCGACAGACGGTTCTCAGCCCCCGGTGGGATCGCCGACACGCACCAGCATCTTGCCGATGTTGGCACCGGTGAACAGCCCGTTGAGGGCGTCGACGCACGCCTCGATGCCGTGGTAGACGGTCTCGCGGTGCACCAGGAGGCCTTGCTTCTCCCAGCCGCGGAGTGCCGCGAACGCCTCATCGAACCGACCCCACTCGTCGAGGGCGTTGAAGCCCTGCATGGACGCCGTTCTCGCCAGGATGTTGACGTAGTTCGCCGGGCCGGGGTGTTCGCCGGTCAGATAACTGGAGATGACCCCGCACAACACGACGCGCGCCTTCGGCGCTAGGCGCCCGAGCACGGCGTCGAGGATCGGTCCGCCGACGTTGTCGAAGTAGACGTCGACGCCCTTCGGGCACTGCCTCTTGAGCGCCTCGGACAGCGCACCGTCGCGGTAGTCGATACACGCGTCGAATCCGAAGTCGTCGACCACGGCCCGGCACTTGTCCGGCCCACCGGCGATGCCCACCACGCGGGCGCCCGAGATCTTGGCGATCTGCCCCGCGACCGAACCCGTCGCGCCGGCAGCCGCGGACACGACCACCGTCTCCCCCTGCGTGGGCCGACCGATGTCGTGCATCCCGAAGTAGGCAGTCGCCCCGGTCGGCCCGTAGATGGACATCACCGCACGCTGGTCGACGTGGTCCATTCCGGTCACCGGTGTGCAGAACAGGTCGTCGCGCACGATCACGTACTCCTGGAATCCGGTGAGCGTCGTGACCACGTCACCTTCGGCATAGGCGTCACAGCGGGACTGGACCACCTCGCCGATGCCTGCCGCACGAATGACCTCGCCGAGTGCGACGGGCGGCAGGTATCCCGGTTGATCGTTGAGCCACGTCCGCGCGGCGGCGTCGATTCCCACGTAGGTCACGCGGACCAGCGCCTCGCCGTCGGCGGGTTCGGGCACCGCGGAGACGACCAGTTCGGTGTCGGCCGGCTCCAACAGACCCCTCGGGCGCCGGCGCAGCACGATCTGGCGGTTCGCCAGTCGAGGTCGTCCTGGTCCTGCTGCCCGGCCCCGCGGTTCCCGCGACGGCGACGTCACGCGATGATGCGGCCCAGGTAGGGGGTCATGTCGTTGGTACGCACCGGTGAAATCTTGACGACGGGATCGCTGGCCTCGAGCATCTGACCATTGCCGAGGAACAGCGTGACGCTCTGTGTTCCGTCCGGGCCATAGAAGATCAAGTCACCGGGGAGAGCCTGAGCCGGCGCGACCTTCTGGGCGGCCTTGTACTGCTCGCCCGACGAGCGCGGCAACTTGATCCCGACTCCCGCGAAGGCATAGACGATGAGTCCGGAAGCGTCGAAGCCGACGACGCTGGGTACTGGGGCCGCCGGGTCGAGCGCGGTGGCGCCCAGGGGGGTGCCGACGACGTTCGGACTCGCGGCGGTGACGGGGGTGGTGGCGCGCTGCTCGGTGGCGAGCACGTCGGCTCGCGAATCACTGCCAAGGGTGGGACCCGACGCGTCTCCGCCTCCGTAGGAGAAGGGAACGCCGCGTTGCGAGAGCGCGCGCTTGATGACGAAGTCGACGGCCTGTTGATTGCGGGCGGGCCTGGCGTACGGGTCCGCCATCGCAATCCCCGGCGTGCCCGCCAGCAAGGCCATGCTGATCGCGATTGCATAGATGCGTCTCATCGAAATTCCATCTCTCTCCGGTCGCGGGAGTGCCCCGACAGCCGACGAATGCTTCCAGATCCACTCTTACTACCTCCGCCGTCAGCAAACCAATTGGAACGGCGGAAACGTCAATGAGCCGCCATACCGTGACCGAACGGTGACAGCAATACCACGGGCCGTGCCGTCGAATGTCCGCTGCCGCTTCTCCGTTCGAGATTCGCCGACGGTAGTTTCGTGGCCATGAGCACACTGCGGTCAACAGGTTGGTCGGCGCGGCTGTGGGAAGAGATTCAACCGACGTACGCGGCGATCCTCGACCACCCCTTCGTGACCGGACTCACCGATGGCACCCTCGACGGTGACGTCTTCGCGCACTACGTCGCTCAGGACGTCCACTACCTTCGGGATTACGCCCGCGCCCTGGCCATCGTCGGAGCCAAGGCCCCCACCCTCGCCGACACGGCGATGTTCGCCGGCCACGCCGCGGAGGTCTTCGAGGTCGAGCTCGCCCTCCACGGCACCCTGTTGCCCCAGCTCGGTCTCGACGCGGCTGCCGTCGATGCCGCAGCGGTCGCGCCAACGACGATGGCATACACCAGCTACCTTCTGGCCACCACCTACGGCGGCAGCTTCGCGGACGGCTTGGCCGCGGTGCTGCCCTGCTATTGGATCTACGCACGGGTCGGGGCCGCACTACTCGAGCGTGGCTCCCCCGACCCGCGGTTCCAGCGCTGGATCGACAGCTACGGCGGGGAGGAGTTCGCCGACACGGTGGCCATGGTGCTCGACCTCACCGACCGGATCGGGCCGCAATTGCATTCCGACGACGAGGCCGTTGCCCGCGCGCACTTCGCGACGACCGCGCGGTATGAGTGGATGTTCTTCGATGCCGCGCATCGACGCGAACGTTGGCCTGTCTGAACCAAATCGGATCTGGCGAATCGCCCGCTCCCGTCGGCCGGACGGAGGACGATGCGAAGAGGGGCCCCACCAAGGCCCGGCACTGACGTGATCGCGGGAGCTCACCTTCATGACACGAATACGTTCACAATCGCTCGACGCCGGCGGACTCAACTGGAGCAGCCTTCCCTTGAAGCTGTTCGTCGGGGGCAACGCGAAGTTCTGGGACCCGGCCGATATCGACTTCTCCCGGGACCGCGCGGACTGGGAGTCGCTGTCCGAGCTCGAACGGGATTGGGCCGCCCGCCTGTGCGCCGAGTTCATCGCCGGTGAGGAAGCGGTCACCCAGGACATCCAACCGTTCATGGCGGCGATGCGGGCCGAGGGCCGACTCGGCGACGAAATGTACTTGACGCAGTTCGCCTTCGAAGAGGCGAAGCACACCCAGGTGTTCCGCCGATGGATGGACGCCGTCGGGTTGACCGAAGACCTGCACGGCTATCTCGACGACCTTCCGGCCTACCGCAAGATGTTCTACGAAGAGCTCCCCGAATCGCTCGACACGCTGTCCAACGACCCGTCACCGGCTGCCCAGGTGCGGGCGTCGGCCACCTACAACCACGTCATCGAGGGAATGATGGCATTGACGGGATATTATGCGTGGCACAAGATCTGCGTCGACCGCGGCATTCTGCCGGGCATGCAGGAATTGGTCAGGCGCATCGGTGACGATGAACGACGCCACATGGCCTGGGGCACGTTCACGTGTCGCCGCCACGTCGCCGCCGACGATGCCAACTGGACGGTGTTCGAGACGCGCATGAGTGAACTCATCCCGTTGGCCCTGCGCAACACCGAGGAAGGTTTCGCGCTCTACGACGAAATCCCGTTCAACCTCGAGATGGACGAGTTCATGCAGTACGCCAGCGACAAGGGGATGCGGCGGCTCGGCACCATCAGCAGCGCCAGGGGGCGTCCCGTCGAGGAGATAGACGTCGACTACTCACCCTTGCAGCTCGAGGACACGTTCGCCGAGGAGGACGAAAGGGCCTTGGCCCCCTCGGCGTAACGGCCTCGGTACCTATGAGCTCAGCGCTGCCAGGGCGGCGTCGTAATTCGGCTCCTGGCCGATCTCCGGCACCAGCTCGGTGTAGACGACGTTGCCGTCGGCGCCGACCACGATGACGGCGCGACCGAGCAGCCCGGCCATGGGGCCGTCGGTGATGGTGATGCCGTAGTCGGCACCGAAGCCGTCGCGGAACGCGGACGCCGTCGTCACGTTCTCGATGCCCTCGGCACCGCAGAAGCGGTTCTGCGCGAAGGGCAGATCATTCGAGACGCACAGCACCGATACGCCGCCCTGGGCAGCCCGCTCGTTGAACGTCCGCACGCTCATCGCGCACACCGGGGTGTCGATCGACGGAAAGATGTTGAGCAACACGGCCTTGTCGCGGTATTGATCGCTGCTGACCGTGCCGAGATCGGTGCCCGTCAGGGTGAACGCCGGGGCTGCGGTGCCGACGGCGGGAAGTTCGCCGACCGTGTTGATGGGATTTCCACGCAAGGTTATCTGAGCCATGCATACAGTCTGCCAAGTACTGCGCGGCGGTGGTGGCCCGGGTCCCCTGAACGGAGTCGTCAGTACGCCAATTGGTTCACCGCGCAGCGGAAGGCCCGCGGCAGGGCAGTCGCCGCGGGCACGATGCGGTTCCGGACGGGCCCGTGCACACCGGCCTTCACCATGGCCGCCGTCATGACCCGGTAGCGTCTGGTCGCCCGTCGCCACTGGCGGTCGTAGTCACCCGGGCGGTCGGTGAGGACGCAGTCCACCAGGAGCTTGGCGGCGCCGAACGCCAGGCCCATCCCCTCCCCGGTCAGCGCGTCGATGTATCCGGCCGCGTCACCGACGAGCATCACCCGGCCCGCGGTTCGGTTGCTCGCCTTCTGGCGCAGCGGCCCGGCGGCGCGGTCGGGACCATGCGCGCAACCATCCACTCTGGCTCGCAGAGAGGGGAACTCGCCGAAGTGGTGGTCGAATCCGCCGCGTGACGAGCTGAGGATCGCGATGCCGACGCAGTCGTCGGCCACCGGCGTCACGTACGCCTCGGCACCGGGAGCCCAGTGAACTTCGACCGAGTCGGTCCACGGCTCGATGAGGACGTGACGGCGGATACCCCATCGGCGGGGCCCGGCAGACGGTGTCGACAGTCCGAGCGTGCGGCGGATGGGCGAGTGCAGTCCGTCGGCCGCGGCCAGGTAGCGCGCCCGCACGCCACCGGCCCACGCCGACGCGGAGTCCTGCCCGATCTCGGTGACGTGATCGTGGACGAACCGCACACCGGCAGCGTCGGCGACGCTCCGGAGCGCCTCGTGCAGAACCGTTCTGCGCACACCGAGGCCCGTACCCAAGCGGAAGGCCGCGTCGACCCGCCGTACGCCGTCGAGGTAGCTGATCCCACGCAGCGGCCGTCCGCGCGGTGCTACCCCGAGACACGCGAGGTGCTCGAGAGCGTGCGGCATCAAGCCCTCACCGCAGGCCTTGTCGAGAGTTCCCCGTCGGCGTTCGACGACCACGACGTCGAGCCCGGCACGGGCGCCATAGAGCGCGGTCGCCAGGCCGGCCGGCCCGCCGCCCACCACGACGAGGTCGATCACGCAAGGCTCGCGAGCGCGGCATTCTCCACGGTGATCCGGGTTCTCAACAGAGCGGCGTTGAGGACGGTGAACACCAGCGCGGTGACCCACGACGAGTGCACGAGCGGCAAGGCGATGCCCTCGACGACGACCGCCACGTAGTTCGGGTGAGGAATCAGCCGGTACGGACCGCCGGTCACGCGTGCCGCGCCCGGCACCACGATGACCCTGGTGTTCCACTGTGTGCCGAGGGTGGTGATGCACCACCAGCGCAGGCCCTGAGCGGCTACCACGAGCACGAGCATCGAGAACCCGAGGGCGGGGATGAATGGCCGGTGCGCGACGATCGGCTCCACCAGACACCCCAGCAGGAACGCGGTGTGCAAGGCCACCATGGTGGGATAGTGCCCGGCGCCGAACTCGGTGCCACCCTGCTCTCGACTCCACGCTCGATTGCGTTTGGACACAACGAGTTCCGCCACGCGCTCGGCGGCGACGACGATGACGAGAACCGTGTACCACGTCATGGTTCAGCGCCAGCGCAGGAGGACGAGTTCCGAGCAGAAGCCGGGGCCCATCGCCATCAACAGGCCAGGACTGCCGGCGGGTGGCCGCTTCGCGATGGTGTCGCGCAGTACGTGAAGCACCGAGGCCGACGACAAGTTGCCGACCTCGGCCAGCGAGCGCCATGTGAGTTCGAGCGCATCGTCGGGCAGCCCCAAGGTCGCGGTGATGGCCTCGATGACCTTCGGCCCACCGGGATGGCTCACCCAGCCCCCGATGTCCGACGTCGTCAGCCCGTGTGCGGCAAGAAAATTCGTAACGTCGTCACCCAGATAACGTTCGACGACCTTGGGCACGTCGGGTGACAGCACCAACCGGAACCCACTGGCGCCGACGTCCCACCCCATGGTCCGTAGCGAATCGGGATAGAGGTGGCTGCGGGAATCGAGGATCTCCGGTCCGGACGCATGCATCTGCGTTGCCCGCCGATCTCCGACCGCGACCACCGCGGCGGCACCATCACCGAACAGGCTGCTGCCGACCACGGTGGCCATCGTGGGATCGCTCTTCGGTACCAACGAGCACAGCTCCACCGCGAGCAGGACCGCGACACCGTCGGGGTTGCCACGCAGATAGTCTTCGAGCCGGGCAATCCCCGCGGCGCCCGCGACGCAACCCAGCCCGAACATGGGGACCCGTCGGACGTCGGGCCGCATGCCGATCTTCGTGGCGATGCGCGCGTCCAGTGGCGGCACGGCCAGACCGGTCACCGTCGTGGTCATGATCATGTCGACGTCGGCTGCTTCCAGCCCCGCGTCGGCCAGTGCGCCGGACACGGCCGCACATCCCAGCTCTACCGCGTGGGCGATGAAGAGGTCATTGGCCTGGCCGAAGTCATCGATTCCCGCATAGTCCTCCAGCGGCAGGACCATGTGCCGGCTGTCGACCTTCGCGCTTCGATGCAGCTTGCGGATCGGGTCTGCGTACTGCGCATAACCCGGCATTTCGAGTAACGCCTCGGTCACCTGCGACTGGGTGTACCGGTGCGGGGGAAGTTCGCCTCGAACTCCTGCGATCACGCTCATGGGCACGCTCCTTCACGTAGGACACGGCGACCCACGCGCTATGGTTCACCGCGCCCGGCGCCCGACCGGTCGCCGCCAACTCGTGCGGCGTGCCCCGGATGCGCCGATCGCGGTGCCCGGATCCGGTGACGTGCGGGAATGCCGCCCGGGCGGCCACGTGTACCGGCGTGCCGGAGTGAGCCATGTCACGAGATCCCGTGACCGCCTGCTGCGGACGCACATTCGCCCGGGGTGACGGTCGTCACCCCGGGCGAATGGTCAGTGCGTGTTGCGGTGCCGCTTACCCGGCGTTGGCGCAGAAACCCGGTACGCAGAACGTTGCGCCACCTGGTCCGGCGGAGGCGCTCCCGTTCGGCACGTTCGCCGATGCACCGCCGGGACCGGCCTGGGCGCCCGCGCCAGGAACGAAGGCACCGGTCCCGTCGGGTCCGGCCTGCGCCCCGGCGCCGGGGACGGTCGCCCCGGCCCCTTCGGGACCCGCCGTCGCGCCCGCACCGGGGACCGTCGCACCTGCGCCTTCGGGGCCGGCCACGGCGCCCGTGCCGGGCGCGCTCGCACCGGCTCCCTCGGGACCCGCGTTGGCGCAGGCCGGGCCCGCAGTGGCGTCGCAGGGCGGTGGCGGGTCGGCACTGGCGATGGGGGCAAGGGCGATCGCCGTCGCACCGGCTCCGGCAAGAAGAATTCGTGTCATGAGTTCTCGTCGCATGAAGGTGGGGTTACCACCGCCACACCCGTTGAAACATCTTCGGCGCACGTCACCGGATCGTCGATAGGGTCTAGCGCGCAGCCGCCTCATTGCGGCGGCTACGCCGCCGATGCACCACCACGCCCGCCGCGATGATGAACAACGCCGATATCAAGGACAAGAAGATCGCCTCTTGCTGATCGGGATCGAAGGCCATCAACACCAGCACGGCGACGATCGCCACGATGACGCCGATGGTCACGTAGGGGAACAGCCACATCTTCACCGGTGCCTGCTCCCCGGCCGCACGCATGGTGCGGCCCAACACGAACTGGCTGATCGCGATGGCGAGATAGACGAACAACGCCACCGCGCCGCTGGTCGCCAGCAGGTAGGCGAAGATCTTCTCCGGCAGTACGTAGTTGCCGATGACGGCGAGGAAGCCCACGACCATCGACGCCAGCACGGCGACCCACGGCACACCGTTTCCGGTGAGTTTGCGCACCGCACTCGGGGCGTCGCGGCGCTCGGCCAGCGAGAACAGCATGCGGGATGCGGTGTACAGCGCGGAGTTCAAGCAGGATGCCACCGCCGTGAGGATGACCAGGTCCATGATGATCTTCGAACCGGGGATGCCGATGGCCTCCAAGGTCGTCTGATACGACCCGTCGGTGAGTTGGTCATAGGGCATCAGGGCGACGATCACGAAGATCGAACCCAGGTAGAACAGCGAGATTCGCCAGATCACCGAGTTGACGGCCTTGCTGATGCCGGTGGTGGGGTCGGGCGACTCGGCGGCGGCGATGGTGACGATCTCGGTCCCCATGAACGAGAACATGGTGACCAACATGCCGGCGATGACGGCCCCGAAGCCGTTCGGCATGAATCCATCCGGCTGCCAGAGAGATTCGATGCCGCTGACCTTGGAGTCCGGGATCAGACCGAAGATGGCGGCGATGCCGATGCCGATGAACGCCACGATGGCGATCACCTTGATCAACGCAAACCAGAACTCGAATTCCCCATAATTGCCCACGCTGATGAGGTTGGTGACCGTCAGCAGCAAGGTGACCGCCAGCGCCCAGACCCACTGCGGAGCACCGACGAGGTTCGAGAGGATGGCGGCGGCGGCGGTGGCCTCGACCGGGATGACGAGCACCCAGAACCACCAATACAGGTAGCCGACGGAGAATCCCGCCCAGCCGCCCAGCGCCCGCTCGGAGTACACCGAGAAGGAACCGGTGTCCGGGTTGGCGGTGGCCATCTCCCCCAACATCCGCATCACCAGGACGACGAGGGTTCCTGCCAGGAAGTAGGAGATCAGGACGGCAGGTCCGGCCTGCTTGATGGCGTTGGCCGAACCGACGAACAAGCCGGCACCGATGACCCCGGCGATCGAGATCATGGTGATGTGGCGTGGCTTGAGGCTGGTGCCCAGGCCGCTTGCGGGCAGGTCGCGAGGTGTCTCGTGATCTGTGTCGGGACGCCGACTAGTCATCGGAACGCCGGCCTTCGGTCCATGCTGAGTGAGCGACGCGCATCCGCAGAATCTTAGCTTCGGCCTCGTGCGACGAAGCCGATTCGCCACTATTGGAACCGGCGAAGTCCGGCGCTACCGAACGCGGACCGGGCGATGGGCGACCATCTCCCGGGACAGGATGCGACGAATCCGCGGCTCCCGGCTGCACGCGACCGCGAACACGGTGAGCAGCACCCAGCTGGTCACCGCGCTGGCGAGCACCAGCAGGAACGCGGCCCATTGCCCTCCGGCGAGCTCCACCGACGCCGTCTGACGCGACCACAGGCGCCAGAAGATCATCAGGTTGACCGTGAGGCCGACGCCATAGGACAGCGCGAACGAGAACAGGTAGGGCTTCCACGTGCCGTCCCGCAGTCTGGCCGAAACGGGTTCGTGCCGAATCGGATACAGCACGGAGAGCACGTTGCCCACGCCGAGCCAGATGAAGACCATCGTGACCAATTGGTCCACCATCGCGATCGGGTTGCCCTCATTGGTGACGGTGAGGAAGGCGATCACGGGAAGTGCGGCCACGGTGACGAGCACCGCCATGGCGAGATTCTTGGCCACCAGGATGCGCCAGATCCGTTCGCCGCGCATCATCCGGTCGCGGACGCGCCCCGCCTCGAAACACAGGGCGTTGGTGCACACCACGCTTCCGACCACGGCGGAGAACAGGTACAGCGTCAACTGGCTGACGTCGTCGTACTTCGCCCAGCCACTGAAGTGGTAGAAGCTCACCAGCGACAGGCTGATGCCGAGGGTCACGACGAGCCGGATCAGGATGGCGCGCGGCCGGTCGGCGAGGACGTGCCGTACCTCCTCGGCGACGCGTCTGCCCACACCGGACATCGGAGCGACGCGAAGGACGGCGGTGCGTCGTGCCGGCGTCGAGTCGACGTCACCGACGTTCACGTCGCGCGTGCGGGCCACCTCGAGCACTGCCTCGGCAACCGCGGCCCGGGCCAGGGCGATCGCGACGACGGCGTCCGCCCGCGCCTGGCCCGCGGTCTTGGTCGCCGCGCAATCCCATGACCGGGTCGCGGCCGATGCGTGATCGACCGCCCGCGCCCGCCAGGCCGCCGACGCACCGGCTGCGAGGATGTCCTCGACGGCGTCGCGGGCCAGGGCCACCTCCGCGTGCGCCTCGGCGACGACGCGGGCCATGGCCTCCTCGTCGTCGAAGTGCGCCGTCGCGGTCGCCGCGTCGACGCGCCGCAGGGACTCCGCAAGGAACCGCAGTTCGTCCACGACCTCGATGTCGGCGCCGGGACGGTCTTCCGGGCTCATGGCGCCTACTGAACCACCTCGGCGTCGCGTGCCGGACGATGACGCCAAATGACGCCGAATGACGCCAAGTGCCGCCGGAGAGACTGCCGAGGACGTCGCAGTTGTGATACCGGAGTGACTAGAGTGATAATTGGGTACTGATGAGTGGGTGCACAGCTCTGGACTCGTCGGCTCATCTTCAGGTCAAGGAGCGGCCTTGAACGTCATCACCGGGACCGCGCCGCCCGGACGCGCGGCCGGCACGCTCGCCCGAAACGGCGCACGCCTGCTGGCGCCGCTACTGACGGCGTCGATCCTGGCGGCGTCGACCTTGGCCATGGCACCGCCGGCCGCGGCTGCGGCGGACTGCCCCGACATCGAAGTGGTGTTCGCGCGGGGGACCGACGAGCCGCCCGGCATCGGCGTCGTCGGCCAGGCCCTCGTCGACTCCTTGCGGACAATGGTCAAGGGCAAGACGGTTCGGCCGTACGCCGTCAAGTATCCGGCGTCGTGGGACTTCCTCGGCGTCGCGACGGGTGCCAACGACGCCAGCGCCCACATCCAGGCGACCGCGGCCAGCTGCCCTCGCACCAAGATCGTGCTCGGCGGTTATTCGCAGGGCGCCGCGGTCATGGACGTCGTGACGACCTCACCGATCGCCGGGTTGGGCTTCAGCGCCCCGCTGCCCAACACCATGGCCGAGCACGTGAGTGCGGTCGCAGTCTTCGGAAATCCGTCCGCCCGGGTGGGTCAGCCGCTGACGATGCTGAGCCCCCTATACGGCGCCAAGACCGCCGACATGTGCAACGCCAACGACCCGATCTGCTCACTGGGCAAGGACTTCAACTCGCACACCAGCTATCCGCAATCCGGTTTGGTGAAGAAGGCGGCCCAGTGGATCGCCGACAATCACCTGAAGTCCGTCTAAGTCACACGATCCGTCGCGCCGAATCGAGACGGGCGCGCCACCGACCGACGCGGGCGGTGTCGGCGAGCGCATACCGCTCGACCAGCTGCGGGTCGGGTGAGGCGGGCATCGGGGCGACGGGCAGGTGGCCGTCGACGGGCACCAGCGAGCGATGCGTCCCGACGAGGTCACCGGTCAGCAGCGACACGGTGCCGAGCGAGCAGGCGAACGGGAGCTCGGGAAGCGCTCCGGCGAGGGCGAGTCCGGAGGCCAGCCCGATGCTCGTCTCGAGATCCGAGGACACCACACACGGCAGGCCGCACCGCTCGGCCAACCGCAGTGCACGCCGGACCCCACCGATGGGTCCGCACCGCAGGATGGCGACGTCCGCCACCACCAGCCGGACGTCGGCGCCGATCCGTACGTCGACCCGTCGGCGGAGGGCGGCGACCTCCTCGGCGGTGCGGCACGGATGTGCGACGAACTCGAGCTCACCGGCGGCGCGCGTCAGCGCCCCGATGGCCGATGCCGCGGCACCGACATCCCAGCCGCCCTTGGCACTGAGCCGGATCCGGCCGTCCGGGCCGAGCGCATCACGGACCGCCCGGACTCTGGCCACGTCGCCGGCGAGCGAGTCGTCACCCACCGCCACCGTGACGTCCGCGGTCCGGCATCCCGAGGCGGTGACGAGGTCGCGCGCCGCGACGTCGTCGACCGGGGGTACGGTCACGGCGATCGGAATCCGGCCCCGCACCGGATCGGGCCATCCGACCGTGCCGGGTTCGATGGCCGCGGTTAGCCATCGTCCATCCTCGCGGTGGTCGCCGTCCGGTGGCGGACTGAATTCGCCCCAGCCCTGGGGACCCTCGATCAGCATCCCTTCCCGGATGCCGACGCCGTCGGCCCTCGGGATGCCGAAGACCGGCGCGTGATCGAAGTCGACGAGCTCCTTCATCGGCAAACAGCACTCCTTCGGGGCTCTCGACGAGGTTAGCGAACACACCGGCGGCGTCGACCGGACGTTCGTCGTTCATTCACCTGACCAACTCTTGACTGAGTCCAGAAAAGAGGGGAATCTGTTCTTCGTGACCCCGGCGACGGACTACGCGGAACGGCTTCGGCTGGCCGACCTCCGCGTAACCCGGCCCAGGGTCGCCGTGCTGGAAGCGGTCGCCAACCACCCCCATTCCGACACCGAAACCATCTTCGACGTTGTCCGCACCGGGCTTTCCGACGTCTCGCGACAAACCGTCTACGACGTGCTGGCGGCCTTGACGGCCACCGGCCTGGTGCGGCGGATCCAACCCTCGGGCTCGGTGGCCCGATACGAGTCCAGGGTCGGCGACAATCATCACCACGTGGTCTGCCGATCCTGCGGTGTCATCGCCGACGTGGACTGCGCCGTCGGCGACGCGCCGTGCCTGACTCCGTCCGATGACGGCGGCGTCCTCGAGGGATTTGCGGTCGACGAAGCCGAGGTCATCTATTGGGGCGTGTGCCCCGACTGCGCAGAAGTTCGAAATTCGTGATCACAGCCGTGATCAACAGCCCCACCATCACTCACACCGAAAGGGAATTACGTGTCGTCTGATACCTCCGATGCCCGCCCACCCCACTCCGACACCGAGACCCACAGCCACAGCGAGTCCGAGAACCCGGTCATCGATTCCCCGAAGCCGAAGGCGCATGCCCCGCTGACCAATCAGGACTGGTGGCCCGAGCAGGTCGACGTCTCCGTGCTGCACCGGCAGCCGGCCAAGGGCAACCCGCTCGGCGAGGACTTCGACTACGCCGAGGAGTTCAAGAAACTCGACGTCGACGCGCTCAAGGCCGACGTGCTCTCGGTGATCACCACCTCGCAGGACTGGTGGCCGGCCGACTACGGCAGCTACGCGGGCCTGTTCATCCGGATGAGCTGGCATGCCGCGGGCACCTACCGCATCTTCGACGGCCGCGGCGGCGGCGGACAGGGCGCTCAGCGCTTCGCCCCGCTCAACAGCTGGCCGGACAACGCCAACCTGGACAAGGCGCGACGTCTGCTGTGGCCCGTCAAGCAGAAGTACGGCAACAAGATCTCGTGGGCCGACCTGATCGTCTTCGCGGGCAACGTGGCGCTGGAGTCGGCGGACTTCGAGACCTTCGGCTTCGCCTTCGGCCGCGAGGACATCTTCCAACCCGAGGAGATCCTGTTCGGCCAGGAGGACACCTGGCTCGGCACCGACAAGCGCTACAGCGGTGAACGCGAGTTGGCCGAGCCGTACGGCGCCACCACCATGGGCCTGATCTACGTCAATCCCGAAGGACCGGAAGGCAAGCCGGATCCGCTGGCTGCTGCCCACGACATCCGCGAGACCTTCGGCCGGATGGCCATGAACGACGAGGAGACCGCCGCGTTGATCGTCGGCGGACACACGCTGGGCAAGACCCACGGCGCCGGCGACGGCGACCTGGTCGGTGTCGAGCCCGAGGGTGCGCCCCTCGAACAGCAGGGTCTGGGCTGGAAGTGCGCCTTCGCCTCCGGCAAGGCGGGCGACACCATCACCAGCGGCCTCGAGGTGGTGTGGACACCGACACCAACCAAGTGGAGCAACGCCTACCTCGAACTGCTGTACGGCCACGAGTGGGAGCTGACCAAGAGCCCCGCGGGCGCCTGGCAGTTCGAGGCCAAGGACGCCGAGGAGATCATTCCGGATCCCTTCGACGCGACGAAGAAGCGCAAGCCCACGATGCTCGTCACCGACGTCTCGATGCGGGTGGACCCCATCTACGGCCAGATCACCCGGCGCTGGCTCGACCATCCCGAAGAGATGAACGACGCGTTCGCCAGGGCCTGGTACAAGCTGCTGCACCGCGACATGGGGCCGGTCAGCCGTTACCTCGGGCCGTGGATTCCGGAGCCGCAGCTCTGGCAGGACCCGGTGCCCGCAGTCGACCACGAACTGGTCGACGAGGCGGACATCTCGTCGCTGAAGAGCGCGGTGCTCGACGCCGGCCTCTCGGTGCCCGCGCTGATCAAGACGGCGTGGGCGTCGGCCTCGAGCTTCCGTGGCACCGACAAGCGCGGCGGCGCCAACGGTGCGCGGCTCCGCCTGGAGCCGCAGCGCAGCTGGGAGGCCAACGAGCCGTCCGAGCTCGCCAAGGCGCTGCCGGTGCTCGAGCGGATCGCCGCGGACTTCAACGCATCGGCGTCCGGTGGCAAGAAGATCTCGCTGGCCGACCTGATCGTGCTGGCCGGGTCCGCCGCGGTCGAGAAGGCCGCCAAGGACGCGGGATTCGAAATCGACGTGCACTTCGCTCCGGGCCGCACCGACGCATCGCAGGAGCAGACCGACGTCGAGTCGTTCGCGGTGCTCGAGCCGCGGGCCGACGGATTCCGCAACTACATTCGCGTCGGCGAGAAGACCGCACCCGAGAAGCTGCTGGTGGACAAGGCGTACTTCCTCGACCTCACCGCTCCGGAGTTGACCGTACTGGTCGGCGGGCTGCGGGCGCTGAACGCCAACCACGGCGGCACCAAGCACGGTGTGTTCACCGAGACGCCGGGCGCGTTGACCAACGACTTCTTCGTCAACCTGCTCGACATGAGCACCCAGTGGAAGCCGTCGGAGACTTCGGAGAACGTCTACGAGGGCCGCGATCGCGCCACCGGCGAACTGAAGTGGACCGCCACCGCGAACGACCTGGTGTTCGGCTCGAACTCGGTGTTGCGTGCCGTCGCCGAGGTCTACGCCCAGGAAGACAGCAAGGGCAAGTTCGTCGAGGACTTCGTGGCAGCCTGGGTCAAGGTGATGAACAACGACCGGTTCGACCTCGAGAAGTTCTGACCGCGGGCCGGTAGTACACCGGCGACACCCCGCGAGCCATCGGCTCGCGGGGTGTCGTCGTCGGCGGACCTGCCATCATGGGTGTCGATGAGCAACCGTTGGCAGCGCACCGACGCACCGCGCGGCGAGGAGTACGACGCGCGCTGGGACCGCCTCGCCAAAGCCGGCGTCGGCGTCCATGGCGAGGCCGACCTCATCGAATCCCTACTCCAGGAGTCGGGCGGGCGACGGGTGCTCGACGCCGGATGTGGCACCGGACGCGTCGCCATCGAACTGTCGCGACGGGGATACGCGGTGGTCGGGATAGACGCCGACGAGCAGATGCTCAGGGCGGCCCGGGCCAAGGCTCCCGAAATGTATTGGCTCACGGGCGATCTGAGCAAGCTCGACGCGGTCACCACGGACGTGTTCGACGTCGTCGCCCTGGCCGGAAACGTCATGATCTTCCTCGAACCCGGCACGGAACGGCGCGTCGTCGCCCAGCTCACCGCACGGCTCGCCCCCGGCGCGGTCCTCGTCGCAGGCTTCACGATCACGCCGGGACGCCTCCCGCTCGCCACCTACGACGCACTGACCGGCGAGGCCGGACTGACGCTCGCACACCGCTGGTCGACGTGGAGCCGAGAGCCGTACGCCGGTGGCGACTACGCCGTGTCGGTGCACCGTCGCGTCGAGGTGGTGTCGGATCCGTGACGCCGGGTATCCCCTCGCACCGACGACGTTCCGTCCCTGAGCTCGACGGACGACGCCCGCGGCGGTATGTCGCTATGCTGGCGCCCTCCGGCGGCCGGACCGTCGGCACACCTCGAGCGAGGAGCGATCATGGTTGCCGACGCCACCGACGCCACTGACGCGATCGCCGCCGTGCCGTCGCCGGCCTCGTTGAAGAACACCGTCGGGCACATCAGGCTGACGTCACACAGCGGCGGAGCCGGGGCCCCGACGATTCGGTGGGGTGCCCCCACGGCGGCTGAACGCGGTCCGGTGATCGGCACCACCACCCAACGGGCACACCGCAACGTGATCGGCACCCACAGCGGCTCGTACAGCGTCTACCGTGCGCTCGCCGTCGCCGCGGGCGCGCTGTCGCGCGAACACCGGGCAGACCTCACCAACACCTCGCCGACCGACGTCATTGGTCCCTACCCGCAGTGGAGCGAACCCGGCGCCATCGTCAGCCTCGACCCCTGGGGCGCCCTCGTCGCCGAGGTGTTCGCCGACGACCTGGCGGCGGGCCACGACATGCGGCCGACGATAGCCGTCACCAAGGCCCACGTGATGTTGCCCGAGGTCGTCGAGGCGGTGCAGAAGGGACGGCTCTTCCCCGACGGCCGGGTGTTGCTGCCGAGCGGAGCGGCGCTGGTGACCAAGGCCGCGATCGAGCCGGTCTGGTATCTGCCGGGCGTGGCGCGCCGCTTCGGTTGCCGCGAGACCGATCTTCGTCGGGTGTTGTTCGAGGAGACCGGTGGCATGTATCCGGAACTGGTCACCCGTTCGGATCTCGAGGTGTTCCTCCCACCGATCGGTGGTCAGACCGTCTACGTCTTCGGCGATCCGAGGGACTTGTCCGATCCCTCGGTGGAGTTGACCGCCCGGGTCCACGACGAGTGCAACGGCTCCGACGTGTTCGGCTCCGACATCTGCACCTGCCGGCCCTACCTCACCCATGCGATCGAGGAGTGCATCCTCGGCGCGCAGCGCGGTGGGGTCGGTCTGGTCTCCTACTCGCGCAAGGAGGGCCGCGCGCTCGGCGAGGTGACGAAGTTCCTGGTCTACAACGCCCGCAAGCGACAGGCAGGTGGCGACACCGCCGATCAGTACTTCGCACGCACCGAATGCGTGGCGGGTGTGCAGGACATGCGCTTCCAGGAACTGATGCCCGACGTCCTGCACTGGCTGGGGGTGCGCAAGATCCACCGCCTCGTCTCGATGAGCAACATGAAGTACGACGCGATCACCGGCGCGGGCATCGACGTGGGGGAACGCGTGAACATTCCCGACGAGTTGGTACCCGCCGACGCGCGCGTCGAGATCGACGCCAAGATGGCAGCCGGGTACTTCACCCCCGGCCCGGTCCCCGGTGACGAGGAGCTCCGGAAGGCAAAGGGCCGCGGGTTGGACGGATGAGGCTGCGCACCACCGGAGAACTGGACACCGAGCAGGCCGACGGCGCGGCGGCCGCGTTGCGGTCCACCGCGGCGATCCGGGAGCGTGCCGCATTCCTGCTGCAGCGGGCCCGCGCCGGCATGTCGCCATGGTTCCAGGTGAACGACGCGGCGCTGCCGATGGCCGTGTCCGAGGTCGTGGACGTCACCCGGCGTCGCTATCCCGACCTGAACATTCCGTTGCACAGCCGCTGGCGCCACTTCGAGGCGGGTGGTGTGGACCGGATCGACGAACTCGATGCGCGGCTGGCCGGAATCGATGCGTCGGCGCGGGCCCGCGCCATGATCGACCTCATTGTCGTCAGCGTGTTGCTCGACGCGGGAGCCGGACCGGACTGGCACTACGACGAGGCAGCCAGCGGCCAGCGGTTCACGCGCTCCGAGGGACTCGGCGTCGCCACCTGGAATGCCTTCGTGGACGGCATGTTCTCCGGCGACGTCGGTGTTCCGCTGCGCGTCGACGCGGAAGGACTTCGGCACGTCTCCGTCGACCGACTCACCGAGGCGTTGCAGGCCGGCCCGGGCAACCCGGTGGTCGGCATCGAGGGCAGGGTCGCGCTGCTGCACCGGCTCGCCGAGGCCCTCAGCGCGCAGCCCGAGACCTTCGGACCACTCGGCCGCCCCGGTGGGCTGTTCGACCGGCTCCTCCCCCAGCACGGCCCTCCGGTCATCGCGGCACACGACATCCTGTCGCACATACTGGCGGACTTCTCGCCGATATGGTTGGCGGACAACACGATCGAAGAGCACCGGCTCGGCGATTGCTGGCACCACCACGCCGTGCCCGGGCCGGGGCTGACGCAGCACTGGATGCCCTTTCACAAGCTGTCCCAATGGCTGACCTACTCGTTGCTCGAACCGTTCGAGTGGGCGGGCGTCCGCGTCGTGGGTCTCGACGCATTGACCGCGCTGCCCGAGTACCGCAACGGTGGGCTGCTGCTCGACACCGGCGCACTGCGTCCTGCGCGATCCGGGCTGGGCCAGGAGCGCCTGGAGCGTCGGGGACGAGCTGGTCGTCGAATGGCGCGCCCTGACGGTCGCACTGCTCGACGAGCTGGCCCCGATGGTCCGCGCCGGCCTCGGCACGGACGCGCGCCGGATGCCGTTGGCGTGTGTGCTCGAAGGTGGCACCTGGGCCGCGGGGCGAGCCCTGGCGCAGCGCCTGCGCGACGGATTGCCGCCACTGGTCGTCGTCAGTGACGGCACGGTCTTCTGACGATGATGGGTCGGGCAATGGGCACGGTACAGCTGATCGATCACCCGCTGGTGCAACACAAGCTCACGCTGTTGCGTCGAAGGGAAGCCTCCACCAAGAGCTTCCGACAGCTGGTCAACGAGATCGCCGTCCTGATGGCCTACGAGGTGCTCCGCGACATCCCGCTGCACGACGTGGAGATAGAGACTCCCCTCGAGACGATGACGGGCCGGATGATCGACGGCAAGAAACTGGTGTTCGTCTCGATCCTGCGGGCCGGCTCGGGCATCCTCGACGGCATGCTGGACGTCGTGCCAGCTGCGCGCGTCGGTCACATCGGGCTGTACCGCGAACCGAAGACACTCGGAGCGGTGGAGTACTACTTCAAGTTGCCGGGAGACCTTCACGAGCGCGACGTGGTGGTCGTCGATCCCATGCTGGCGACCGGCAATTCCGCCGTGGCCGCGGTGGATCGGCTCAAGGAGTCCGGCCCGAAGTCCATCAAGTTCGTCTGCCTGTTGACCTGCCCCGAAGGGATCGCGGCCATGCAGGACGCGCATCCCGACGTGCCGATCTACACCGCGGCGATCGATCGTCAGCTCGACGAGCACGGCTACATCCTGCCGGGCCTCGGCGATGCGGGCGACCGCATCTTCGGCACCAAGTAGGCGTTCCGCGGGGCCGCTACGTCCGTCGCGGCAGTTGTGCGCCGATCAGCGGTGCGATCCGGTCCGCCTGATAGACGTGGCCGGCATCGGTCGGGTGCACGCCGTCGCGCCCGATGAGGTCCGGCCGGTCGACGAACCAGCCCTCGGCAATCGGGTCGATGAAGGCCGCACCCGCCAACATGGCCTGAAACGCGAGGACGTCGCGGATGTGGAGGACGGCGGGTGGGACGTCCGCGGTCGGCCACGGCGGTCCGATGACCAGCAGTCGTGCCCCCGGTGCGATGGCGCGAGCCTGGGCGAATGCGTTGAAGACCAACCCGCTCAGCGTGTTCGGATCGACGCCCTGGTCGTTGCGCGAGCCGTAGAACACCACCAGCGCGTCGTCGGGTTTGACCGCCCGCGCCGTCAGGTCCCCGAACATGTTGCCCTGGTCTCCCCGCACCGCGTAGCCGGCCCGACCCTCGGCGGCGACGTCGGCGGAGACCGGGAGACCCTGGCGCGCCAGGATCTTCCAGGCCCGGTTGGGCCAGGCGTTGGGGCCCTGGCCACCGATCGCCGTGCCGTTGGTGTACGAGTCGCCGATGAGGGCGATGCGATTCACCGGGGTGTCGGCGGTCGCCATGTCGAACGGCGCGGGGTCGTACGGTGCCGGCCGCGCGGTGGGCCCGTTGAGCAGCATTCCGACGAGCATGGCCACCGAAATGGCGAACGTGGTGACGCGACTGGAGCGTGCGGACATCAACCCGCCCGTGCCCGCAGCGTCTTGGACCGCTCCTCGCGGGAACCGAGGATCGGCGCCAGCGTGCCCTTGACCGGTTCGTCCACCTGCTCGGCATGGGTCTCGGTGACGGGCAGTCGGCGTTCGCCGACCATCCGGCGCATCCAGATCCTGGCGGGCTCCTCGACGAGGTGGAACAGCAGCACACCGAGGGCGACGGCGACGGCGATCAGACCGACGAACACCAGCTTGGCGTTGATGCTCGGCACCATGGTGACGTCGTACTGCGCCATGATCCACAGCCACGCGGTGTGCACCAGCTCGTGCACCATGTACAGCCCGAACGACACCTGGCCGCCGTAGACCATCAGCCGGGTGGACAGCAGGGCCGGCAGCGTGCCTGCGCCGACCGCCAACGTCACGACCAACGGCAAGAACAACACGTCCACCAAGCCGAAGTCGTCGCGGACGGTGCCCAGCGGATACGCATCCACCAAATACAGGACCCCGACGATGACGCCGACCAACAACACGGAGGCATGGCCGGCGTGGCGACGGGCGCGGTCGGAGAGTCTCAGCTTGCGCACGGCGGCGCAGGCGAGCGCGCCCGCGGTGAACTGCAGCACGATCCGCGGCAGCCAGCTCCACGGCGTGTAGAACTGCCCGCCGGAGGCCACCAGCAGGACGATCGGTGGCAGCGTGGCCGCCAGCGCCAGCAGCAGCAGACCCTTGGCCCGCGTGGCGCGATCGATGCGGTGGATCACCAGCACCAGCAACCCGAACAGCAGATAGGCGAGCCACTCGGCGCTGATGGACCATGCCGGGCCATCCCAGCTCGAGCGGTCGAAGAAGGGCTGGAACCACAACTGGACCATCGCGAGTTGGCGAAGGTAGCTGATCGCGGTGAGCTGCCCCGCCTCGGGCGACGGGAAGTCGCCGACGTTGAGCGTGAAGATGATCCACAGTGCGGCCAGGTGCATGGTGACCAGGTACAGCGGCCACACCCTCGCCAGTCGAAGCCACAGGAAGTGCAGCGTGGCCCTCGTCGACCACGAATCGCCCATCCGGTCGAGATAGTTCCAGGTCAAGACGAAACCGCTGAGAATGAAGAAGAGGTCGACGCCCTGCGCGCCGCAGTCGAGGACGGGCTTCAGGGAGTCGTACAGCGGCGGTGACGCCATCTGCAGCAGCGGCCGGAAGTGGAAGAGCACGACCCAGAGCGCGGCGACGATGCGCAACCCGGACAGGGCCTTGATCTCTCCGGTGCGCACAACACTCTTTCCATGACTCGGGTGCTCATTCGCGTTGATCCGCGCCGTTGCGTTCCTCCGGCCGCGGGGTCTGGCGACCTGCCACCGGCTCATCGCAGGGTAACAGCGCACCGGTGGCCGTTGCGTGTCCGCAACGCTGTGTGATTCCTGGACACTGTGCGCGTCCGCGCGCGATCTCCACCGAACCTCCACGCTTTCTCCAAGTGGCGCGCTCGGCGTCGAACCATGCTGACGGCATGCACCAGAAGACGATTCGTGGTCCCTTGATCTCCCTGGCCGCCGTCGCCGCCGTCGGCGCCGGCATCTGGTGGGCCGACGTGTTCACCGGACACCAGGCCACGGCACCGCCCACCGCCGTCGCGCAGGTGGCACCCGCGCCGCCACCGCCACCACCGCCACCACCGCCGCCGGCGGCGCCGGCGCCGCCCAGCTTCCCCGCCAAGGCGAGCTACGTGGCGAAGTTCCCGGCCCGGACGGGCACGATCACCCTGGAGATCACCGTTGCTGGCGACCGGGCCGTCGCCTATGCCTGCGACGGCCATGCCGTCGAGGCGTGGATGCGCGGCACCGCCGGGTCGGGCGCGCTCGCGTTGACGAGCAAGGACGGCGCGAACCGCCTTGTGGGCCGGCTACGGGGCACCTCGGTCAGCGGAACCGTGTGGATCGGCGCGAACAACTGGGACTTCACCGCCAAGGTCATCGACCCGCCCGCAGGGCTCTACGTCTACGACGCGAACGGTGTCCGGAGCAGTTGGATCGTCGACGCGAAGGGAGCGGTGACCGGGGTCGAGCGGCATGCCGATGGCTCCACCTCCGCCGCTCCCCAACTGTCGGGAGCCGGTGTCACCGTCGTCGATGGACGGACCGTCACCGCGACTCGGGTGGAGGACGGCGATGGCATCGCTTGAGACGAGGCCGATCTCCACCGGGGGCATCCGGATCGCCGTGGCGGTCCTGATCGGATCGTTGGTCGCGGTCGCACTCGGGGTGTTCGGCAAGCTTCACCAGCCACACTTCCTCGCCATCGACGTCGCCGGTTTCTCCAGCCTCATCGTGGCCAAGACCTGGATGGCCACGCTGGCGCTCGGGCTGGCGCTGTTCCAGTTCGGCTCCGCCTTCGCCATGTACGGACTGCTCCCCCGAGGTCGAACGCCGGCGTGGATGAGCACCGCGCACGTGTGGTCGGGGCGGCTGGCGGTACTCGCCAGCGTCCCCGTTGCGGTGCACTGCCTGTACGCGCTCGGGTTCCAGACCACCGACGCACGGGTGCTGTTCCACTCCCTGTTCGGATGCTTCTTCTACGGCGCGTTCGTCGCGAAGATGTTGTTGCTGATCCGCAGGGGCCTGCCGGCATGGGTCATCCCCATCGCGGGCGGTCTGGTGTTCTTCGGGCTGGTCTTCATCTGGCTCACGTCATCCTTTTGGTTCTTCCAAACCAGTGGGTTCACCTTCTGAACTTTCCGTTCCGACCCCCATGGGTCCACAATTCGTTCACGACCCGCACGGCCGCAGGTCTCCCCACGCGTCAGAAGGATTGCCTCACATGCTCGAAGACTTCAACCCGCCGCGCCGAGTAGTGATCGCCGGCGCGGGGCTCGGCCTACTCGCCACCACGGTGGCGGCATGCAGCACCTCCGGCACGAGCTCGGCGGGTTCGACGGCCAGTTCGTCACCCGCCGCTCCCGCGACGTCGGCGGCACCGGCATCGGGCGCGTTGGCGAAGACCGCCGACGTGCCCGTCGGGTCGGGGGTGATCCTCGAGAACCTGGTGATCACCCAACCGTCGGCAGGCGTCTTCAAGGGCTTCTCCCCGATCTGCACCCATGCCGGCTGCACCGTCTCCCAGATCACCGACGGGAAGATCATCTGCCCGTGTCACCACAGCGAGTTCAACCTGGACGGCACCGTGGCGAAGGGTCCGGCCAAGAAGCCGCTTGAGGCAAAAACCGTTGCAGTGCAGGGTGATTCGATCGTAGCCGGCTGACCTCTAGCCGGCCGCGTTCGGCCTGAGCGCAGGACAGTCGCCCGCGGGGTCGACGGCGAGCTCGAAGTGCCAGATCTCGTTGGCATAGATCTGACACAGACCGAACCGCGACCCGTTGCGGATCATCCACTGGTCGGCGGCAACGGGACCGACGTCCACCGCCCGGCCGGCCACGTGCATCGAGGCATCCGGTGATGCGACGAACTGGCTGGCGACGGCGACGCTCCCGTATGTCGCGACCGCGTCGTCGAACAGGCGCTTCTGAAAGCCCTTGGAGCGCCAACCGGACGTGAGACTCACGTCGACGCCCTCGGCCGCGGCGGCCCGGGCGGCGTCCTGGATCGCGGTGCGCAACGCCGGGTCGAGCAGGCCCACCACCGGGTTCTCCACGTCGAACGGGGAGACCATCTGCCCGTCCGGTATCGAACCGCCGGTGGTATCGGTGGCCGCGTCGCCGATCGACGAGGTGGCTTCGTCGGGACGGGTGCCGATCGACGACGACAGGCTCGCCGCCGGGCCGACCATGAGCGATCCGACCTCGACCGCTGCGGTCGGCGACGCGACGCTCGAGCCGGTCACCTGCCCCGGCGTAGTGCAACCGACCACCACCGCACCCATCCCGAGCGCAGCCAGCAGCGTCCGCATCACCCGCCGTCGTCGCACTCGACGAGCGTATTCGCAGGCCGAACCCGGGCCGCGCGGCGCCGGGGTCGGGCCTGCCGCCGGGTCATCGCCGTGTGGCAGGCTCGGACACCGTGGACCTTCCGCGCCCGGATCCCGGCCTCCCGCACCTGGCCGACGTGGTGCCGTCCGTGTTGGCGGCGATGAGCGTACCCGGCTTCGATCACCGGATCACACTCCGGGACGAGGTGTCGGGCGCGTGTGTGTTGCTCATCGACGGTCTCGGTGCCGAACTGCTCGATGCGCACGCCGACGACGCCCCGACGCTGGCCGCCCTTCGCGGGCGCACACTGAGCGTCGGCTTCCCGTCCACGACGGCTGCCGGGCTGGCCGCGATCGGCACCGGGTGCCGCAGCGGCGCGCACGGGATGGTCGGTTACACGTTCCGACTGCCCGGGGCAGGCGTGGTCAACGCACTTCGGTGGCGCCCACACCCGCGGGGTGACGACCTCAGGGAGTCGGTGCCACCCGAACGGGTGCAACCCCTGAGAACGGTGTTCGAGCAGGCGTCGACCGCGGGCTTCGCGGTCAGTGTCGTCTCCAACGCCCAGTTCGCCGACTCCGGGTTGACCCGCGCAGTGCTCCGCGGCGGTGACTACGTCGGTGTGCACGGACTGGGAGACCTCGCCGCGGGTGTGGGGGATGCCATCGCCGGGCGTGGCTTCTGTTACGGATACCACGGCGACCTCGACATGCTCGGCCATCTCTACGGACCTGGCTCCGCTGCCTGGCGGCTGCAGCTCCGGCACGTCGATCGGTTGGTGCAGTCGGTGGTCGAAAGCCTGCCGCCAGCCGGCCTGCTCGCGGTCGTGGCGGATCACGGCATGGTGGGCATTGACGACGGGGACCGGCTGGACGTCGACGCCACCGCGGCGCTGCTCGACGGCGTCGATGCCATCGGCGGTGAACCCCGCGCCCGCCACGTCTACGTGGCCACGGGCGCGACCGATGCGGTGCTGGCCGCTTGGCGGGAGACCCTCGGTGAGCACGCGTGGGTGGTGCGTCGCGACGAGGCGATCGCCGCGGGGTGGTTCGGCGAGACCGTCGCGGACCGGGTCCGGGAGCGCATCGGCGACGTGGTGGCCGCCGCCCGCGGTTCGTTCGCGATGGTCCGTCGCACGGTCGAACCGGGGGAATCCGCGCTCATCGGCCACCACGGTTCGCTGACCACCGCCGAGCAGGTCGTCCCGCTCCTCCTGGCCTACGGCTAACCTCGTCGCCGTGATCGTGCTGCTGCCGCCGTCGGAGACCAAGCGCGACGGCGGAGACGGGCCACCGTTGCGCCACGAATCGTTGAGCTGGCCCGAACTGGGCGAGCTGCGGGCCGCCCTCGTCGACGAGCTCGTCGCGTTGGCCGCCGACCGACCGGCGGCGCGGCGGGCGCTGGGACTCTCCCCGGCGCAGGACGCCGAGATCGACCGCAACGCCGCCCTACTCGGGTCCGCGACGATGCCCGCGATCGAGCGCTACACCGGCGTGTTGTACGACGCGCTGGACGTCGGATCACTGCGCGGCGCCGCCGCCGCCCGCGCCCGGTCGCGACTCGCCGTGGGCTCGGCGCTGTTCGGACTGTTGCGTGCCGACGACGCGGTCCCCGCGTACCGCCTCTCCGCCGCCTCCAAGCTGCCGGGCAGCACCACGCTGGGCGCCCGGTGGCGTCCGGTGCTGGAACCGGTGTTGGCACGGCTGGCCCGCGACGAACTGATCGTCGACCTGCGCTCCGGCTCGTACGCCGCGCTCGGCAGACTGCCCGGTGCCGGCCCGGCGACCGTCGCCGTCGACGTCGTCGCCGAACACGCCGACGGAAGACGGACCGTCGTCAGCCACTTCAACAAGGCGCACAAGGGCCGACTGGCGCGGGTGCTGGCGACGAGCCGAGCCGAACCCGGTGATGCGTCGGCCGTCGCAGCGATCGCGCGGCGAGCGGGCCTGCGCGTCGAGCGCAGCGGTGACGACCTGATCGTGGTGGTGCCCGCCTGACGTCCGAGCCGGGGCGCCGTCAGGCGATCGAGGGGACGTCACAGCGTCCCGAACAATTCGATGGCGTTGCCGTCCGGATCGGCGATGAACATCCATCCCATTCCTGGTACGGGCGCGAACTCCGTAGGAGGTTCGGTGATCGCGTACCCCGCGGCATCGACCTTGGCGGCGACCTCGCGCAGGTTGCGCACGGCGACGGTGAAGTACCGCATCCCGGCCTGCGCACGACCACCGCCCGGTGTCACCGGCAAGACCGGTGGCGAGGTGTACGTGACGAGCTTGAGGACGCTGTCGCCGAGGGCGTACCTCCGCTGCGACCCGTCGGCGAAGGCGATCTCACCCTGCAGCGGCAGCCCGAGGAAACCCTCGTAGAAGTCGACCATCGCATCGAGGTTCGTCGTCACCAACCCGATCTCGACGCCGGGGCTCATCAGGTCAAGGATCACGAATACCAGCTCTCTTCGGTGCGAGGTTGCTCACACCATCCTTGACCGACACGCACCAGGACGCGATGTGAGGCCACCCAATGGCGCCCGCGGCCGAGGAGCGGGCGTAGCCGGCCGACGTCACGCAATTGCCGCCAGAGCCGTTCGTCTGCCAGACTGGCGGAGAGGGGAGTATTCCTTCGCTACGGTGTCGTCATCACGTTGTCCACGATCGGGCAGCCGGTGCCGTAGATCGCACGTCGTGCGGTGGCAGAGACCTCGGCCGTTTTTTTGACGTCCGGAGGCAGCGCCGATGCAGGTTACCCAGATCGAATGGATCGTCACGCTCGGCGTGACGATCGCCGTCCTACTGTTCGACATCGTCTTCATCGCGCGTCGACCGCACGAACCGACGTTTCGTGAATGCGCGATCGCGCTGACGTTCTACATAGGACTGGCCGCGGCGTTCGGCGTCTGGGTGTGGCTCTCCCACGGCAGCCAGTACGGCGTCGAGTTCTACGCGGGCTGGCTGACCGAATACAGCCTGTCGATCGACAACCTGTTCATCTTCTTGATCATCATGGCGAGCTTCAACGTGCCGAAGAAGTACCAGCAGGAGGCATTGCTCGTCGGCATCATCCTGGCGCTGATCTTTCGTGGCATCTTCATCGCGCTCGGCGCCGTGGCCATCGAGCAGTTCTCCTGGATGTTCTACATCTTCGGCGCGTTCCTCGTGTACACCGCCGCGTCGCTGGTCCGCAACACCGATCACGACGACGACGCCGAGAACTCGGTGGTCCGATTCGCCAGGAACCACCTGACCCTCACGGACAAGTGGGACGGCCTCAAGCTGTGGATCAAGGAGGACGGCAAGCGCCTGATGACGCCGATGTTCCTCGTCATCGTGGCGCTCGGCACCACCGATCTGCTGTTTGCGCTCGACTCCATCCCCGCGATCTACGGACTGACCAAGGAGCCGTACCTCGTCTTCACCGCGAACGTCTTCGCGCTGATGGGTCTGCGGCAGCTCTACTTCCTGCTCGGGGACCTGCTCAAGCGATTGGTCTACCTGTCCCAGGGCCTCGCGTTCATCCTGTTCTTCATCGGCGTGAAACTGGTGCTGCACGCACTGCACGAGAACGAATTGCCGTTCATCAACGGCGGTGAGCACGTCCCGGTGCCGGAGATCCCGACGCTGCTGAGCCTCGGCGTCATCGTCGTCACGTTGATCATCACGACCGTCGCGAGCCTGTACAAGACGAGGGTCGTCGACAAGCGGCCGGACGAGGGCACGGACGAGGCCGGCGCGACCGAGCCCGTCGAAGATCCGGACCGGGTCGAGAAGTCGAACTAGCCGGCGGCTTGCCCCACGGGCTGCGAGGCTTCATGATTCGACCCGATGGACTCTCACCAGGCGGCCACCCTTGCCGCCGTCGACGCCCTCGGCCAAGCCGAACTGCTCAGCTCGGGTGACCTGACGGCCGTCGAGCTTCTCGACGCCGCGATCACCCGACTCGAGTCGGCCCGCCACCTCAACGCGGTCATCACCGACCTCTTCGACCGGGGCCGGGCACGGGCCGGGGCGCTCGACGAGTCGGGCGTGTTGCGGAGCCCGGACGCCGGGCCCCTGGCGGGAGTTCCCTTCCTTCTCAAGGATCTCGGTGCATCGCTCGCGGGTGCACCGGAAGCGATGGGCTGCCGGGCGCTGCGCACGCACGTCGCGACGGACACCGCCTGGATCGTCGAGCGCTACCTCGATTCGGGATTGGTGGTGTTCGGCAAGACGAACACCCCCGAATGGGGCAACCACTGCACGACCGAACCATCGCTGTTCGGTCCGACGGTGAATCCGTGGTCGTCGTCGATCACCCCGGGAGGGTCGAGCGGCGGGTCAGCCGCAGCGGTCGCCGCCGGCATCGTGCCCGCCGCGTCCGGCGGTGACGGCACCGGCTCGATCCGCGTGCCCGCCTCCTGTTGCGGCCTGGTCGGCCTCAAGCCGCGGCGCGGTCGCGCGTCGTTCGCACCGGATGGCGGCCAGGGCATGGAGGGTCTGGTCAACGGGCACGCGTTGACCCGCACGGTTCGCGACAGCGCGGCGCTTCTGGACGTCATCACCGGATCCGCCCCCGGCGACCCGTACTCGGCGCCACGTCCCACCGTCTCCTTCCTCGAGTCGATCGCCGAACGGCCTGCGGTGGTCGACGTCCTGACGACGACGGCCTCGCCCTTTCCCGGCACGGCGACGCATCCGGAAGTGGTCGCGGCCGTCGAGTCGGTGGCCCGTACGCTCGTCGACCTGGGGCATCACGTCGACTCCGGGGCACCCACGGTCGATCCCGATGCCGTCGCCGAGGCGATCGCGGTCCTGCACACCGTCAGCAACGCACAGCTGCACGCCTTCGCGAGCGCGCACCTCGGCCGGGAACCGCACGAGGACGAGTTCGAGCCGAGCACCTGGGTGATGATCCGCGAGGGGTTCACCACGACCGGGGTCGCCTACGCCGACGCCATCGGCGCCGTCCACTCGCAGACCCGACGCTTCGCCGCCGGCATGGCGTCGCACGACGTTCTCCTGGTGCCGACGCTGCTCACGCCCCCGCCCCCGTATGGGTTGCTGAACCAACCGCGTGGCACCACCCGCGCCTTCTTCGACGTCGAGTTCGCGACGACGGGCTGGACGACTTGGGCGAACGTCACCGGATGGGCCGCGATCTCGCTGCCGCTCGGGACGACGTCGACGGGGCTGCCGATCGGCGTGCAGATGATGGCCCGCGACGAGACGGTGCTGCTGGCGCTCGCCGCCCAGCTCGAGGTGGCGATGCCGTGGGCCGACCGGCTGCCCGCGGCATGGGTGGGCTGACCGTCTAACCGTCCGGGACACCCGGCTCGTCCGGTGGCCGCGGGATTCGCGCCGTCAGCGTCGTGCCGTGGCCCGGCGGGCTCGAGACGTCCAACCTCCCGGACAGGGCCTCGACCCGGTCCCTGAGACCGATGATGCCCGAGCCGCTCCCGGCCGAGGTCGCGCCCCCGACGCCGTCGTCGGCGACTTGGATGTGCAGTTCCTCGGGCTCGAGTCCGACGGAGATCGTGACGCCGGCCGCCCGTGCGTGCTTGGCGGCGTTCGTCAAGGCTTCGGCGACGACGTAGTAAGCCGCAACCTCGATGGATTCGGGGAGCCTGCGATCCACGTCGACGTCGACGCTGACCGGCACCACCGACCGTCGGCCCAGCGCCCGCAGCGCCGGCCCGAGTCCCCCCTTGGACAGGATCGCCGGATGAATGCCCCGGGATAGTTCCTGGATGTCGGTGTACAGCTCGGCAAGCCCGTTGATCACGTTGTCGAGCTGCTTGCGCACCGCGTGATCCTGCGGGTCCACCGACGCCTCGACGGTGCGAAGGCCCAACCCGAGGGCGACGATGCGTTGTTGCGCGCCGTCGTGCAGGTCCCGTTCGAACCGTCGTCTGGCCTGGTCGGAGGCGGCCACGATGCGGGCCCTTGAGGCCTTGAGTTCCGTGCGCGCCTCGGCATTGGCGACCGCCGTCGCCACCAGGTCGGCGAAGTCACCGATGCGTTCCTCGGTCTCCGGGGGCAGCGGCCCGGTCGCCACCGAGCCGACGATCAGGGCGCCGCGCGGTTCGTCGTAGACCGTCACCGGTGAACCGGCACCGCACACCAGGCCGAGTCCACGCAGCCGGGTGGCGAGAGTGCCCGATGCGTGCTGGTAGTCGTCGATGCGAGCCGGCCGGCCCGAGCGACGGATCATCGCGGTGATGCTGTCGCCGTCGAGCGGGAACCGGTCCCCCGGGCGCAACGTCTCCCGGCCCGGCCGGTCGTAGGCGGCCAGCACCGTGCACGACCCGTCGCCGTCGAAGCGGACGAGCGTCACGTGTTCGACGTCGAGGCCCCGGGACAGCTCCTCGACGGTGACCGCGTACACGTCCGCGGGATCGGCGCCCCGCGCCGCCAGCGTGGCTACCTTGCGCAGGGCGGTCTGCTGTCTGGCCAGAGCAGCCGCCTCCCGACGGCGCGCCTCGGCCTCGGCTGCGCGCAAACGCGCCTGGCCCGCGAGCACGTTGGCCAGCAGCGCGATCGGGAGGAACACGAACACCGCGGCCGCCGCGCCGTCGAGATGGAAGGAGAGGTAGACCAGCGCACTGACCACCGACGTCACGATGGCCAGACCGAAGTTCCAGCCCGCGGAGACGACGAGCACGCCGAGCAGGAAGATGGCTCCGAAGGCGTTCTCGGGAGCCACTCGCGTCAGATAGCGCACGACCAGCGTCTCCCCGGCGATGAACCCGGCGGCCACCATGATGCCCCAGCCGAGCGGACGCGCGGTCGGTCGCAGGAACAGGGCCAGGAGGCGACCGCGGACCCGCGCCAACCAGGCTGGTCGCGCGTCGGCGGCGGCGGATGGTCGCTCGGTCATCGCCCAGGATCGTATGCGTTCCGCGGTCAAGATTCCCGCTAGCAGCAATGCTCGCACTCCCCCCGCTCTGCGAGGCTTCTGACATGAGTTCTTCCGGAGGTGCGCCGTGCGATGCCTGATCGTCGACGACAGCGTTGCCTTCCGCCATGCCGCGACCGACATGCTCGGGCGGGCGGGCATCGACGTGGTCGGCGTCGCCTGCAGCGGCGCAGAGGCATTGGCGCGTTACGCCGCGCTGCGCCCCGACGTGACCCTGGTCGACGTCGAACTGGGCGGCGAGAGCGGTTTCGACGTGGTCGAGCAGTTGCACCGGGCCGACACACCGGCCCCGTCGGTCATCCTGATCTCGACGCATTCCGAGCAGGACTACGCCGAGATGATCGCCGCCAGTTCGGCCTTGGGGTTCGTGCCGAAGATAGCGCTGTCACCCGCCGCGATCAGGGGGCTGCTCGAAGCGGACGGCTAGAGGTGCTCACAGCGAGTCGAGGTACATGATGACCGCGCGGACCCGTCGGTGCTCGTCGTGGGTCTCCGGAAGATTCAGCTTGGTCAAGATGCTGCGGACGTGCTTCTCCACCGTTCCCTCCGTCACCCAGATGCGTCCGGCGATGCCCGAGTTCGACAATCCCTCCGCCATCAGCGTCAGCACTTCGCGTTCACGACTGCTCAGTGCGGCCAGCGGATCGTCGCGGCGGCGCGCCGACACCAACTCCTGAACCAGTGCCGGGTCAACGACCGAGGCGCCGCCTGCGATCCGGCCCACCGTCTCGACGAAGTCGTCGACGTTGGTGATGCGGCTCTTGAGCAGATAGCCGATCGAGTGGCCACCGGCCAACAGCTCCATCGCGTGCTCCACGTCGACGTGCGCCGACAACACCAGGATGGCGATGTCCGGCCACTGCTGCCGGATCGTCTTGGCCGCGTCGAGGCCTTCGGTGTCGTGCGAGGGCGGCATCCGGATGTCGGTGAGCACCAGCCCGGGCTGCCGATCGCGCACGATGTCGAGCAATTCGACGGCGTCGCCTGCCTGACCGACGACTTCGAAACCCGACCGGTCGAGGAGGCTGGCCAACCCCTCACGAAGGAGAACGTCGTCATCGGCGACGACCACGCGCACGGCACTCATCGTCAGGATTCTCGCATCCGGTCCGATGCCATGCGGCGTCCCGCTCTCCGTCCGCGCGTCGACGGCGGCGTAGGAATGCTGACCTCGGCTTATGCACGTGGCTCACATGCGACACTTTGCGCATGGTCATGCCCATCGCGCGTCCCCGGTTGGAGGGCAACGTCGCCGTCGGGGACGACCGGCAGATCGGGTTCGCCGAATTCGGCAACCCGCAGGGCCGCGCGGTCTTCTGGCTCCACGGCACGCCGGGGGCACGCCGGCAGATTCCGGTCGAGGCCCGCTTCTACGCCGAACGCCGGCACATCCGGCTGATCGGCATCGACCGGCCGGGGATCGGCTCGTCGACGCCTCATCAATACCCGAACGTGCTGGCCTTCGCCGACGACCTGCGCACGATCGCCGACGTCCTGGGCATCGACGACATGGCGGTCATCGGCCTCTCCGGCGGCGGTCCCTACGCCCTGGGCTGCGCCGCCGCGATGCCCGACCGCGTCAAGGTGGCGGGTGTCCTCGGTGGCGTCGCACCCACCGTCGGGCCGGACGCCATCGGCGGCGGGGCGATGTCGCTGGGCTCGGTCATCGCGCCGTTCATGCCGCTGATCGGACTACCGCTGCGGCTGGCCGCAGTCGGCCTGATCCGGATGATTCGACCACTCGGATCGCCCGCCATCGACGCGTACGGCCGCGTGTCCCCCGTGGGTGACCGTCGACTGTTGGCGCGCCCGGAGTTCAAGGCGATGTTCCTCGACGACCTGCTCAACGGCAGCCGCAAACAGATGGCGGCGCCCTTCGCCGACGTCGTGGTCTTCGCGAAGCACTGGGGTTTCCGGCTCGACCAGGTGACGGTGCCGGTGCGGTGGTGGCACGGCGACGAGGACCACATCATCCCCTTCGACCACGGACGACACGTGGTGAATCTGTTGCCCGACGCCGCGTTGTTCACACTGCCCGGCGAAAGTCACCTCGCCGGACTCGGTTATGCCGAGGACATCCTGGACGAACTGATGTCGCTGTGGGACGGCCTCGAACCCGGAAGAACCGGTGGTCGTTGACGACGGCTACGTCGCCGCGGTGGGCGCGGGCGCCCGCCCGAGCACCCGGTCGAGCCAGTCGAAGGCATAACCCTCGAACAACGTGCTGCCCAGACCCTCACAGTGCCCACCGCCGCCCTCGGCCTCGCTGAACGTGGTCAGGCGCCGCTCGCAGGTCAGGTGCTCGAACAACAACTCTCCCTGCGAGGTCGGGTCGCCCTCGCCCTCGGTGAGCAGTGTCGGGCAGCGAATGTCGGCGACCACGCCGTCCAGCGTGAACGTCAACTGCTTGCGGATGAAGTCGGCCACCGTGGTGGCGCCCATCGCCGCCATCCGGGAGCCGTACCACTCGAGATTGCGGGGGCCGCCGAGCAGGTCTTGCAGTCGTGCGTCGAAGTCCGGATCCGCCCGCTGAACGCGCGCGGCGAACTCCTCGGGACCGGCCGAGCCGAAATCCTTCGCGATGGAACCGATCCGGGACGTGAAGTCGAATTGGCCGGGGTCGGCGACGAGCGCGGCGACCCGCGTCTCGAACGCCGCTGCGCGCGGGCCGAGGTACCCGCCGAACGAGCGGCCCATCACCGTCACCGCGTCGGGGTGGACACCATCCTGGGCGAGAAGCCACTCGAACGCCTCGGCGAAGGGAACTTCGTAGTCCGGGCGCAGCGGCCGCCGATGCTCGTAGAGCATGCCGCCCTGACCGGGTCCCTCGAACACGAAGAAGTTGTATCCCCGCGGAAGCGCCATGTATCCGGTCGCGACGTAGCCCGCCTCCGCGGTCGAATCAAAACCGCAGGGCGCCAACACGGTTGGTCTCGGGGTGTCGGCGTCGGCCGGCCGGAACAGGTATCCCGTCATCGATGCGCCGTCGAACGGGATCTCCGTGGCCACCGCGTGGCACTCGAGTAGTGGCAAGGCGGCGCGGAACGCCCGCCGGTGTTCTCGCCAGGCGCGTTGCAGCCGCTCGTCGTCGACGTCGTGCCGTAGAAAGAAGAACGACTGCCGCCAATACTCGGAGGCCCGGAGGAAGGCCTTGCGGGCCGTCACGACGTGCCCACCCTGCAGTGCCTGCTCGCCGAGCGACTGCGCCACCTCGGCGGTCCCGGACCACTCGTTGAACCACGAGTCGTACTCGCCGGACTTCGTGCGGGTCGCCGTGGCCATCACCTCGCCCAGGTCCGCAGCCTCCGCCGCGACGGCGATCAGCGTGCGGCTGAGCTGGACGTCCATGTCCGGGTCGTCGAGCATGTTCTTCACTGGCCGCCTGCCTCCATCTCGGGATGTCGATGAGGAGTACCCCAAGTAAAGAGAATTGCATGGTCGGGGTTCGCGAGCATCCCGAAGACCACCGGTTTCGTGCGCGTCGAGCCCGATGTCAACGGATCCTGGCGTTGGACGGGTCGTAGAGCGCCCGAAGCGACACGGCGATCCGGTGCCGTGAGCCGCCGACGTCCACCTCATACCGGCCCGAGCCGATCCACTGCGGGTCCACCAGCGCGCCGTCGGCGGCCCTGACGTAGCCGAGTCCCACACACGCCCCCATGGTCTCCCCCCACGCCGCCGAGGTGACCTGGCCCGCCACCACACCGTCTCGCAAGATCAGTTCACCACCCCACAGCATGGCGTCGGGCGAGTCGACCGAGAACCCGACGACACGACGCCGCGCACCCTCGGCCACCGCCTTCTCGACGGCGGCTCGCCCGAGGAAGTCGACGGAGGTCTTGAGCTTGCACGCGAACAGCAGGCCCGCCTCGACGGGATTGTCGCCCGGCGTCAGCTCCCGGCCGAAGGCCCGATACCCCTTCTCCAACCGCAGGGACTCGATCGCGTAGTAACCGCCCCTTTTGACGTCGAACCGGGCGCCGGCGGTCATCAGGTCGTCGTAGACGCCGACGGCGAACTCGGTGGGAACGTAGAGCTCCCAGCCGAGCTCCCCCACGTAGGTGATGCGCGTCGCGCGAACCTCGGCGTACCCCAGATTGATTCGCCTACTGGTGCCGAAGGGGAACGCCTCGTCACCGAGGTCCGCATCGGTGAGGATGCTCAGGAGTTCGCGGGACTTCGGGCCCATCACGCCGAACACCGCAAGGGCGGACGTCGCGTCGACGAGTTCGGCCCGCGCACCGGCGGGCATGTGGCGACCGATGTGGTCCTTGTCCCGCTCGGTCGTCGCCGCGCTGCTGACGATGAGGAACTCGTCGTCCGCGGTCCGGGTCACCGTCACGTCCGCCTCATAGCAGCCGCGATCGTTGAGCATGCCGGTGTAGACGCAGGCGCCGACCTCTACCGCCATGTCGGCCGTACAGAGCCACTGTAGGGCGGATTCGGCGTCGGGGCCCCTCAGCAGGTACTTCGAGAACGACGTCTGATCGAAGACGGCGACCCCCGTCCTGGTGCCGACCTGTTCGGCCGCCGACCACGGCAGCCAGTTCTGCTTCCCCCACGAGTATTCGATGGCGGGCTCGACGCCCTCCGGTGCGAAGAAGTTGGCGCGCTCCCACCCCATCCGGCTGCCGAAGTTCGCGTTCGCCGCCACCAGCAGGTGATGCACCGGGGAGCGACGAAACGGCCGAGCCGTCGTCATCTCCCGGTTCGGCCACGGTATTGCGTAGTGCAGCCCGAGCACTTCGGCGACACGGTCGCGCAGCCAACGGTTGTTGCCGTTGAACGACGCGAAACGGCGGATGTCCACACTGGTGAGGTCCGTGGTCGGTGAGCCGTTGACGATCCACTCGGCCAGCGCCCGCCCGGCGCCGCCCGCCGAGGCGATGCCCACCGAATTGAAGCCGGCGCCGACGAAGAAGTTCGCCATCTCTGGGGCCTCCCCCAGGATGAACTGGTTATCGGGAGTGAAGCTTTCCGGGCCGTTGTAGAGCTTCTTCAGCCCGGTCTCCTCGAGCACCGGGATGCGATGCAACGCACTGTCCATGAGGATCTGGAAGTGTTCCCAATCCTCCTCCAGGAGTTGGAATTCGAAAGGATGGGGAATGGCGTCCGGGCTGACCCACGGTTTGGCCTCCGGCTCGAAACCGCCGATGACGAGCCCGCCGACCTCCTCCTTGAAGTAGGTGTAGCCGTCGGGATCGCGGAGGATCGGCATGTCGGGGTGGATCCCCACGATGGGCTCGGTGACGACGTAGAAGTGCTCGGCGGAGTGCAGCGGCACGTTGACGCCCGCCATGGAGCCGACCTGCTTGGCCCATTGACCCGCGCAGTTGACGACGATCTCGGCCTCGACGTCCCCCCCGTCGGTGCGAACCCCCGTCACGTGCCCGCGATCAGTGATCAAGCCGATCACCCTGGTGCGCTCCATGATTCGGGCACCCCGCAGTCGTGCGCCCTTGGCCAGTGCCAGCGTGAGGTCGGTGGGGTTGGCCTTGCCGTCGGCCGGCAGCCAGATCGCTCCCACCAGGTCGTCGATGCGTATCACCGGGTAGTGCTCGAGTGCCTCGACGGGCGTGAGCAACTCGCACTCGAGGTCGAACGCGGCGGCGTTGGCGGCGGTTCGGCGCAGCTGGACCATGCGGTCCTCGGTACGCGCCACCGTGACGCCGCCGCACTGCTTGTAGCCGGCGGTGAGACCGGTCTCCGCCTCCAGTTCGGCGTAGAGCTCGCTGGAGTACTGCACCAGGCGGGTGCCTCTCTCCGAGGCGCGCAACTGTCCCACCAGACCTGCCGCGTGCCACGTCGTACCGGAGGAGAGCTGGCCCTGTTCGACCAGGAGCACGTCGTTCACGCCGAGCTTGGTCAAATGGTAGGCCACGCTGGTGCCGATGACGCCACCACCGATGATGACGACCCGGGCCCGGCTCGGCAGTCCCTTGGCAGTCCGGTCGGAAACCCGCGTGGTGGTCATCGATCGTTCTCCCGTTCGGTTCTGCACGTCATCGCGAATCAGTCCCCGGCCCCGGCGTCCTCGAGAAGACGGCAGAAGTCGGGACCCCTGAATTCCTGCACGGCGTTCTCGTAGCGTTCCATGCCCCACTCCCAGAAGTCGAAGTCGAGAACGCTCGCGCCATTCTGGATGCAACCCCAGAGGGTCCAGCCGTACTGCGACACCGTGCCCTGCAGGCGGGCCCTGGCCAGGTGACTACTCGTCGGGCGGCCGTAGTACGTGGTGACCAACTCTTCGAGCTGGTCCAGCGTCAGCCGGTTGTCGCGCCAGATGTTTCCCAGTTCGAAGCACGGGTCGTTGTTGCCCGAGTACTCGTAGTCGATCAGCCACACCCGTTCGCCGTCCTCGACGAAGTTGGCCGCCAGCAGGTCGTTGTGACAGGGCACCGTGGGGCGGTGCGGGTTTGCGAGCGCCGAGCGGATCGACTCGAACTCGTCGGTGAACTCCAGGTAGCCCGGCGGCAGCCGGAAACCCTTGTCTTGCACCATCTTCAAGTAGAACTGCTGGAGCGCGAACATGTCGAAGTCGTTGCGGAACCGCGGGCCGTCGTGCAACGTCCGGCACCCGAGGGCGACCTTCCCGATGACGCCGGGTCGGGCGAAGTCGGCGCTGCACAACGTGGTGCCCTCGAGGTAGCCGATCAGCAAGACGCCCAACTCCGGGCGGTAGTCGATCACCGGCGCACCGACGCCCGCCTGCTCGGCCGCCCTGGAGTTGAAGTACTCGTCGTCGCGGTCGATGCCGAGCAGACTCGAGGAGGTGTCCGAGCAACGGGCCACGTACACGGCGTCGGACGTCGTCACCTTGACGTTGCGGTTGGTGAGCCCGCCAGGAAGGTCGTCGAGCCGGCGCGACCGGCCCGCGAGCACGGGCAGTCGATCGAGGAGGTCGTTGAGTTGTGCATCGGTGAGCGAGAAGGCCATCGGCGGTCAATCGGCGTCGTCTGGTGTGCTCAGGATCCGCCGCAACATGTGCATCGCCACGGTGGTGGAACGGTCACGGACGTCGGAACGACTGCCCGGCAACAGAAGTGTGCGGGTGAGCGTGGCGCCTTCGGAGGTCCGAACGCTGAAGCAGACCGTGCCGACCGGTTTCTGCGGGCTGCCGCCTCCCGGCCCGGCAACACCGGTGATGGCCACCGCTGTGTCGGCGCCGAAACGGTCGAGCGCACCCGCGGCCATCGCCTCGGCGACCGGCTCCGACACCGCGCCGTGCTCCTGCAGCAGCGTCGCGTCGACACCGAGGAGCGCCATCTTGGCGTCGTTCGAATAGCTCACCACCCCGCCGGCCACGTAGGCCGACGATCCGGCGCGATCGGTGAGCCGGGCGGCGACCAGGCCGGCGGTGCAGGATTCGGCCGTCGCGACCGTGCGACCCATCAGCAGTTCCGCCACCTGATCGTCCACCAGTGCGCCGTCGGTGGAGAAGATCTGCGTGCCATGACGATCCCGCAACAGTGCCAGCAGGTCGTCGTACACCGGCGCGGCGTCGGGTTCGTAGCGGGTCACGATCTCCAACTCGCCACGTCGCAGACACGTGGTGATCTCGAGGCGGTCGAATCCCGTGATGCCGGCTTCGCCGAGCCGCAGCGTCTCCGCGAGACCGGACTCGGGCAGTCCGAACATCCTGATCGTGTTCTGCACGTACCGGGTGCGACCGGCGATGGCCTCCCGTACGCCCGCGGTCTGCACCGCCTTGTCCCACATCGGTTGCAGTTCGCGCGGTGGTCCCGGAAGCACCACCACCGTCGGCGTACCCGGCACCACGACCCCTGGCGCTGTGCCGACCGGATCGAGGAGCTCGGCGCCCGCCGGGACCATGGCCTGCTTGCGGTTCGCGGCCAGCACCGCCTCGAAGTCGACACCCTCGAAGCGTTGCATCAGACCCTTGAGGATGCCGGCGATGGTGCTCTCGAGCTCCGTGTCGAGCACGAGTTCACGTCCGCAGAACCGTGCCACGGTGGCGACCGTCATGTCGTCGGCGGTGGGCCCGAGGCCGCCGCTGGTGATGATGAGATCGACGCCCTCGCCCGCCAGGAACCTCAGCTGAGCCTCGATGTCCGATGGTCTGTCGCCGCAGATCGTGACGTGGGCCAGCTCGACTCCCAGCTCGAGCAGCCGATCGGCGAGCCATGGTCCATTGCGGTCCTGGACGCGCCCCGTGAGTACCTCGGTTCCGGTGACGACGATGCCCGCGCGTGCGCTCACGGGGTATGACCTTACGACGCCGAGGGATTTCCGGCGTCCGGGTCGGTTACCTCACCTGGCGAGCCACCCCTTCACCGTCGCGAGATCCCGGGAGTACGTCTCGAGGATGTCGTCCTGATAGCGGGATCCCCCGCTAATCGCATCGTCTCCGCGCCAGATGACGCGCACCCGCGTCTGCCCGCGCAGATAGACGTCGACGCGGTCGTCCACCCGGCGGCTCCATCCGGCGGCGGCGGTGATCTCTGCGAGTTCCGACCGTAGATCCGTCGTGGTCATCGCTGTCTCCTCTCGGGTGGGGCTCATCGGCCCATCCTTGCGGTAGGCGTTCCGGACCGTGCGGCCGCCCCGGTTTCAGGAACCATCCAGGGGGCATCCGTACCTTCGCTGTGATGTCCATGAAGGCGAACGCGTGGATGCGGACCTACGGGCCCGCCGCCCTGCTCTTGGCGCTGTTCGCCGGGGCCGCGACGTACGCGCGGTGGCCGACGCTCGCGTCACAGGTCGATCTCCTGGTGTATCGCTACGGAGCGTCACGGGTGCTCGCCGGGCAGGATCTGTACTCGACCGGGTTGACCGGCAATCCGCGCACGCTGTTGTTCGACTACCCGCCGTTCGCCGCGTTGTGCTCGCTTCCGCTGACGTTCCTCACCCCGGTGCTGGCGCAGGTACTCGGCCTCGTGACGAACCTCGCCCTGGTGGGCTACGTGGTGCGTCGCACGCTCATCCGGTTGGGGACGGTCGATTCGGCGGTGTTGTGGAGTCTGGGGGCGCTGTGCGTCGGGCTCGTCGTGTGGCTGGAGCCGGTACGGCTGTCGCTGCAGTTGGGGCAGGTCAATCTCGTCATTCTCGCCATCGTGGTCGCCGACGTGCTCGGACCGGACACCAGGAAGTGGGCGGGAGTGGGCATCGGCGTCGTCGCGGGCATCAAGCTCACGCCCGCTCTGTTCATAGTCTTCCTTCTCCTGCTCGGCAGGCGGCGACCCGCGGTGGTGGCGGCGCTGACGTTCGGCGCCACCGTGATGATCGGCGCCATCCTGCTGCCGCGTGATTCCGGCTACTTCTGGCTGCGCGGCGGATTCCACGACGTCGCCCGGATCACCAGCGACCCGGTGGCGAACACCAGCCTCACGGGTCTCTTCGTCCGTCTGCACGTCGCCGGCGCCCCGGTCGTCATGGCGACGGCGCTCCTGGCGGCCGTCGCCTTGACGATCGCGGTGCTCGCCTGGCGGCGCGGGCAGCCCGTTGTCGGGTTGGCCATCGTGGGAATGTCGTCGGCGGCCGTGTCACCGTTCAGCTGGAGCCACCACTGGGTCTGGATCGCGCCGTTGCTGGTGGTGCTGGCGCACCGGGCCTTGGTGCTGGGCAGCAGGTGGGCGATGGCGGCGACGTGGACGATGTGGGCGACGTTCGCCGGGTGGGTGGTGTCGGCGCGAGGCGACACACCGGAGATGGGATTGCTGGCGTTCCGCCCCGGCGGAACGTGGGACGTGGTGATCCCCGCGGCGTACCTCGTCTTCTTCGGGGCAGTGCTGGCAGGCACTGCCCCGTGGTGGCGACGTGCGCGCTACGAGACCGGCACCATGACCGGCGCCGTGTTGTACCCGGTGACGCGCACCCAATTGGCGGAGCCGACGCGGCTCGGTACCGAGGCGCGCACCTCGACGGTCTCGCCGGGAAACACCGTCACGTAGTTGTCGTCGTATTCGATGGGCAGTATCTCGTCGCCGTCCTCCGTGGAGGTGATCTCGGCGCGTTCGAAGAACGCGACCTGCCGGGAGGGGTTGCGCAAGCTCACCGTCACGGAATGCTCGCCGCCGGCGTTGGGCGACCGCCGCGCGGCGACCAACAGGGGCACCTTGGGCAACGAGTTGAGTGGTGTCATGTCGGCGAAGCTGCGCTGGTTGAGTTCGAACGCCGAGTCGGCGTTGGGATCACCGACGTCGTCGTTGCGCTGCGACTGCCAGTACACGTTGTCGGCGACGACCTTGCCCGACGCGTCGAGGAGTTCGCAGCGGACGAAGAACACCCGGGAGTCCCTCGCTTCCCTGGGCAGCGTGATGGCGCCGGCTGTTCCGCCCGATGGCACGTCGAGGCTCCCACTGGTTCGGTCGTCGCGGACGTTGCCGGACAGGTCGTACACGCGGACCCGCACCTTCGCGCCCCTGACGTCGCGTGGCGTCTGGTTCACTGCGGTGACGACGGCCTGGCTGTGATCCCCCGTGGCATACGAGTCGAACACCGCGGACAACGGTCGCAACCCCTTCTTGGCGCCGAAGTACGCGCCGCCGGGGCGGAGGTAGTAGTCGAAGACGTTCCCGAAGAACGACGGCCAGTGGTTGTTGAGCATCCAGTAGATCGTCATCTTGTGGCCCGCCCAGCCGAGGGCGGCGTAGGACTCGAACTGGGCGCGGGTGGATTCGTAGTGAGCGAGCTGGGCCTTGCGCGCGAATTCATATGCGCTGCCCGAAGGACCGTAGCGGCGATTTATGGCCAGCTGGATGCTCTTCAGGGCGGCGTTGCCGGTGTTGGAACCCGCGTGAAAGTACCAGTCGTCGTTGATCGGCCACAACTTGTCCGGTGGAATGAACTTCTGCAGGGTCGCGAACGGCGGGATGTGTTCGTTGTCGCCCTGCTCTGCCGAGGCGCCTCTGGCGGCGGGATACAGCCCGCTAAACCAGTACGACGGCGGACGCCAGGTGTAGGGGCCGGCCATTTGGATGCCGTCCCAAAGGCGTTCACCCTTGTCGTTGATCGCGTAGGAGGACACGGTGTCGACGACCGCGTTCTGCCAGTGCAGGTCTCGCAGGATTTGGTGGTAGTCGTCGCGCACCTGCTGCGGCGGTCGGCCGTCGCTGGCGTTGGCCCACACGAACGCCGACGGGTGCGACCGCAGCATGGTGACCTGAGACCGCAGGCTGTCGCGCGCCACGCGATTGTCCTCGTCGTTCCACTGGGGCCACTTCTCCCACTGGTTGCAGCACATCCAGCCGACCATCAGCGGGATGCCACGTTCGTCGGCGGCCTCGACGAAGCGTTCGTCGGGGATCTTCGATTCCAGCCGCAGCATGTTCAGGCCAAGGTCGCGGGTGTAGTCGAGGATCGCGTCCTCGCGGTCGGGGTCGTAGGCGTACAGCAGGTCGGGCGTGTAGGTGGCGCCGCGGACCAGGAAGTCGCGCCCGTTGACCTGTAGGTAGAAACTGCCCCCGGTGCCGAGTCCGGGGAAGCGCTCGTCGTCGTCGCGGAACTGGGAGATGGTCCGCACGCCGAAGCGCTGATGTGTCTCGTCCACCGGGCTGCCGAACCGGCGAAACTCCAGCCGCAGATCGTACATGGCGGGATCGCCCATGGTGTACGGCCACCACAGCGCGGGATGACTCACGGTGAGTTCCGTGAAATCGCTTGGGCTGAAGCCGACCTCGCGCTGCTCACCGGGTCCGAGACTGACCGTCTGTTCGACCTGGACGTCGGGCGTGCCGGCCCTGCTGATCGTGGCGCGCAACACACCCCTGATTCGCCCCGTCGTGAAGTTTCGCAGGTTGGTGAAGATGGACAGTCGGGCGGAATCGGTACTGGGTAGGGGCAATTCGGTGTTGACCGTCGCCGAGCCGATGGCGACGCCACCCGACATCCGCAGCGTGACCGGCTTCCAGATCCCCGCGTTGCGGTCGGCGACGAAGGAGTTGCCGTTGCCGGGATTCTTGTCCGGCCCCTGATAGCCCAGATAGTTCCAGTTGATCCAGTCGAACCAGCTGTCCGCCAGTTCGACGCCGTCGATGTCCTGCAGCGCCCGTTCGGGCGTGACCTTGACCGCCAAGGTGTTGGCTTGACCGGGCCGGATCCACGCGCTGACGTCGACGTCGTGGTCGACGTACATTCCGACGATCTGCCTGGCGTCTGCGACGAGGTGTCCGTTGAGCCAGATCTCGGCGCGGTAGTTGATGCCGGGGAAGTTCAGTTGATAGGTCGTGTGGCCGGCGGGCACCTCGAACGTGGTCCGGTACCACCAGTCCTGTTTCCAGAGGTCCTGCGGGACCTCCTGCAGAAGGTTCTTGCCGTAGTAGAGGTTCGGGTAGGTTCCGTCGTCCTCGAGTGCCTGCAGAACCGTTGCCGGCATCCGAGGAACGTCGTGCCACTTCGGCGCCCGGTAGCCGGCCGTCGAGATGACCGAACCATCGTCGGCGACGTTGCGCGCGGACGCCAACTGCCAGCCCTCGGAGATCGGGACGTCTTGCGCGGCGGGTTCGGGCCTGGCGAAGCGGGGCAGATCACCGGCGCCGAGGAACAGCAGAGCGAGGACTACGACGATGCCCAGGACGGCGGTACGGCGCATCTTGGGCGCGATGGCGCTACTCCCTCCTGGCATGGGGGTGCGTCACGGCGGGGACGCGGGGGTTGGGTCCTTCATTGTGCCTGCCGGTGGGCAGGCCCGCGTCACGTGGCTGCGATGCCGCTGATCAGCCTGTCGCACACGGTGTACATCTGCTCCAACGCCGGGCCGGCGTCGGTGGCGCGGGCGACGTACAGCGCGGCTTCGTCGAGCGCACCCAACAGGATGTGCGCCGTCGCGCGGAGCGGCTGCTCGGGGATGGCGCCCTCGGCGACGGCCGCTGCCAGCATGGACTCGATCACGCCGAGACCGTACTTCATGCCCACCTCGCGCCAACGGACCCAGCCCAGCACGGCGGGCGCGTCGATCAACACGATGCGCTGGACCTTCGGCGCCGAGCACTCCTCGAGGAACAACCGGGCACCGATCCGCATGGCATTCAGCTGGTCCCCGGGATCGGCCGCCGCGAGCCTGGTGCCGATGTTGCCGACGAGTTCGCGTTCGACGTCCTCGTAGACGGCGGCGAACAGCCCTGTCTTGTCGCCGAACTGGTGATACAACGCACCGCGGGTGACGCCGGCGGCCGCCACTATCGACTGTGTCGACACCGCGGCATAGCCATCCGCCGCGAACAACTGCCTGCCCGCGTCGAGGAGGCGCGCGCGCGTCGCCGCCGTGCGCTGCGCCTGGGTGCGGCGGGGCATCTGGGCGTTGACATTCATACAGGCTGCACGTAACTTTCCTACGGAGTGTTCGCAACTCGTCTCCGCGAAGGGTATCCGACATGCCGCAGGTCACGTTGAGCAGCGCCAGGATTCAGTACGTCGTCATGGGGCCCGACGACTCGCCACACCCCCCCGTGCTGTTCGTCCACGGCATCCTCGTCGATCACCGCCTCTGGACTCGAGTCGCAGAACCATTGGCGCGCAACGGTTTTCGCTGCATACTCCCCGACCTGCCGCTGGGTTCCCACCAGATTCCGGTAGCTCGGTCGCAGCCGTTGACGCCGGTGACGGTTGCCGAGATGATTCACGAGTTCCTCGGTGCCCTCGGACTGAAGGACGTCACCCTGGTGGGCAACGACACCGGCGGCGGCCTCTGCCAACTGCTCGTCGATGCCCATCCGGACGACGTCGGCCGACTCGTGTTGACGAATTGTGACGCCTTCGAACAGTTCCCGCCGTTTCCCTTCAACGTCGTCTTCACCACGATGCGGGGACCCAGGTCGATGAAACTGCTGTCCATGCTGATGAAGTCTGCGGCGCTTCGTCATTCGCCGCTGGGGTACGGCCTGCTGTGGCGCGCGGACCGGCGAGGGGACCAGGATCTGACGAGGTCGTGGGTGGCACCACTGGCCAAGGACCGGCGGATCGCCGAGAACCTGGCCACGCTGCTGCGTGGGGTCGCCTCGATGGACCTCACCGACGTGGCGACCCGGCTGCCGGACTTCGCCAAGCCGGTCACGGTCGTGTGGGGCATGGCCGACCGGTGCTTCACTCCGTCGCTGGGCCGGCGGCTGGCCGCGCTGTTTCCCGACGCCTCGTTCCTCGAGGTGCCCGACGCACGCACCTTCGTCGCGCTCGACGCCCCGCGCGCGGTCGTCGACGCGATCGCGACGGTGTCTGCCCGCCCCTAGAAGGGATCCCCGCTAAAAGAGATCCTTGTGGGGCACGTCGCTCACCAGACCGCCGTCGACGACGAATTCGCTGCCGGTGGCGAACGACGACTCGTCGCTGGCCAGGAAGACCACGAAGGTCGCCACCTCGTCCACCTCGCCAGGACGGCCGAGTGGCGCGGTGACCATGTCGTCGGGGAAGTGCTTGGTCATCGGCGTCCGGATGAACCCGGGATGCAGCGAGTTGACGCGGATCGCGTGCTTGCCGAGTTCGATCGCCGCCGACTTGGCGAGACCGCGCACGGCCCACTTCGTGGCCACGTACGGATGCACCATCTGCGCGCCGCGCAGGCCTTCGATCGACGAGACGTTGATGATGGATCCGCCACCGGCTGCCTTCATTGCCTCCACGCAGGCCTGCATGCCGAGAAAGGTCCCCGTCAGGTTGACGTCGATGACCCGTTGCCACTTCGCCATGTCGAAGCTGCCGATCTTGCCGAGCGCGACGATGCCTGCGTTGTTCACGAGGACGTCGAGCTTGCCGAAGTCGCCCACCGCGGTGGCGACGGCGGCGTCCCACTGGTCGGCTTCCGTGACGTCGAGATGGACGTAGCGGGCGGACTCACCGATGTCGTCGGCCAAGGCCTTGCCCTCGTCGTCGAGGATGTCGCCGATGACCACACTGGCCCCCTCGCCGACCAGCATCCGGGCGTGCGCGGCGCCCATCCCCCGGGCCCCGCCGCTGATCAGTGCTACTTTCCCGTCCACGCGTCCCATGACGGGTCAGGCTACCGCATCGACGATCAGGAACTAGAACCTGTTCCAATTCGGCTGGCAGGCACGCATACTGCAGGACATGGGATGGGCAATCACGAGGAGACGACCAGGATGGCGATTCGCGTCGCACTCGCCGGCACCGGCAACTGTGGCAGCCTGGCGCTCAGGCAGCTCGTCACCGATGCGCGCTTCGAGCTGACCGGTGTATGGGTGTCGTCCGCCGCGAAGGTCGGGCGGGACGCGGGCGAGTTGGCCGATCTGGACGTGCGCACCGGGATATGCGCGGTCGACGACCTCGACGAGCTGGTGGCCACCGAGCCGGAATGCGTCGTCTACTGCGCGATGGGCGACGTCCGCCTCAAGGAGGCGATGGCGGACGTCCGGCGAATCCTCGCGGCCGGCATCGACGTCGTCGGGTCGGCGCCCGGAGTGCTCGCGTACCCATGGCAGGTGATCCCGGACAAGTACATCGCGCGCGTCGAAGAGGCGGCCCGCGCGGGCAATTCGAGCGTCTTCATCACGGGCGTCGATCCGGGCTTCGCCACCGACCTGCTGCCCTTCGCCCTGGCCGGCACGTGTCAGAGCATCCAGCAGGTCCGCACCATGGAGATCGCCGACTACGCCACCTATGACGGGGTCACGGTGATGTTCGACGTGATGGGGTTCGGCAACCCCATCGGTGAGCTGCCCGTGCTGTTCCAGCCCGGCGTTCTCGGCATCGCGTGGGGCACGGCAATCCGAGCGCTCGCGGCCGGGCTCGGCGTCGAGGTGGACGAGATCAGGGACTCGGTCGAACAGGAGCCTGCGCCGGAGGACCTGCACGTCGCCGCCGGTCGCATCGCGAAGGGCACCGTCGCGGCACTGCGCTTTCAGATCGAGGGCATGGTCGGGGGTCAGCCCGTCATCGTCGTCGAGCACGTCACGAGGTTGCGGGCCGACCTTCGCCCCGACTGGGCACAGCCTGCTCACCCGGGCGGGTCGTACCGGGTCGAAATCACCGGCGAACCGTCCTACGTCGCCGACATCGTGCCCACCAGCCGCCATGGCGGCGCTCCCTACGCGGCGATCCTCGCGGCCGCCGCCCGGATCGTGAACTCGATCCCGGACGTCGTGGCGGCCGCCCCGGGGATTCGCACCACCCTCGACCTCCCGCTGGTGACGGGCAGGGGTGTGGTCCGCATCGGCTAGTAGCCGTCGGGGCGGTTCCGTCGGACATCGGTCCACGTCAGCCGGACGGTCGTGCCTCTGGTGGAGGTGTGGATGGAGACGTCGTCGGCCAACGCCGTCATCAATGCGATGCCACGGCCGCGACTTCGGTCCCCCGGCGTGGGTGCCGCCGTTCGCCACTGCCCCCGGTCGGACACGATCACCGACAACACCGCGTCCACCGGCTCGTGCGACGCCCGGACGTCCATCGTGCCGGTCGGCCCCATCGTCGGATAGGCGAACTCCGCGCAATTGGCCAGCGCCTCGTAGGTCGCCAATACCAGATCGCCGGCTCGGTACGGTTCGAGGTCGAACGCGACGGTCAACCAGGATGCGAAGTCGTCGCGAATCCGCGACGCGGTACGGGAGTCGGCGGCGACGCCGATGCGCTCGAAACGTTCGGCGTGGGCGACGTCGGCCCGGGCGATGGAAGAGATCATGACATGGGAGTACCTACCCGATCCGACGACCGGGTATGCCATTCAGTCAGAAAGAGCGGCCAGCGCCTCGTCGAGGGTCGCGTCCAACGGCACGATGTCGGCGATGCCGACCAGCTTGAGGGGTCGGCTGGTGGCCGGACCCTCAGCGACGATGCGGATGCCGACGCCTTCCGGCGCCTCGTCGTGGGTGGCCACCAGAACACCCATGCCAGCCGAGGCCAGGAATTCCACGTTGGTCAGGTCCACGACGATGCCGTGCGGCACCTTCGCGAACACGGCCTTGATGGCCTCCTCGAGCTGGGGTGCCGTGATCATGTCCACGACGCCACGGGCGCCGATGACGGCGACCCGGCCGACCCATCGCTCGGTGACGTCGCAGGTCGAACCCGATGCCGTAGCTGTGCCCTCAGTCGTGTCCCGTTGTTCGTTCAAGGCCCATCTTCCGTGTCTCCGCACATAAACATGCGTGCCGCCCTGATCTCCTCCGCGTCGGGCTAAGGCTGAACCCGGCGTGAAATGAGACCACCGCCGTCGAACTTATCCGATCGACACGGCATCGCGCCGATCAGCTGCCCCCATCACCCATCCGATCGGGACTCGTGCGGCACGCGGGACGTCATCCGCCGGTAACACGGCGTGCGGGGTCGTCGGCGGAGGATGGTGCTGAAATGGAGCCTGCCCCGCGTCCTTGGCGCCGCCAGTCCGACCAGGAGTGACATGAACCCGTATGCGCCAATGGCGCGCCAGCTCGAGGAGATCGCGACGAGTCCGCCGGGCAGACACGTCGGCGCCTTCTTCGATCTCGACGGCACGCTGGTGGCCGGATTCACCGCCACCGCTCACGCGGGACACCGCATCCGTGCACGCCAGGCCAGGATCGGTGAAGTCCTCGGTGTCGTCGAGGCATCGCTTCGCTATCGGTTGGGGCGGATGGAGTTCGAGCGGCTGATCGTGCGAGCGGCGGGCTATCTGCGCGGTGATTCGCTGGCCGAACTCGACGAACTGGGCGAGTACCTCTTCCGCCGCCACATAGCGACCCGCGTGTTCGCCCAGATGCACGACGTCGTCCGCGCCCACCAAGACCGCGGTCATGCGGTCGTGCTCAGCTCGTCGGCGCTGACGATCCACGCCGAACCCGTAGCGCGTTTCCTCGGCATCGAGTCGGTCATCTGCAACCACTTCGAGGTCGACGACGACGGCCGCCTGACCGGCGGCATCACCACCCCGATCGTCTGGGGAGCCCGCAAGGCCGACGCGGTCGCACGGTTTGCCGCCGCCGACGGCATCGATCTGACCGGGAGTTACTTCTACGCCGACGGCGACGAGGATGCCGCCCTGATGCGGGTGGTCGGCCGTCCACGACCGGTGAACCCGCGGGCCGGTCTTGCCGCGGAGGCGGCCCGCCGGGGCTGGCCGGTGCTGCTGGTCAGTCCCGCACGGGGTGGCCGCGGGCCGGCGGCGGTGCTGCGGCGTCTCGGCGGGCGTCGATGAGCCCAAGCACCGAGCGGCGCCGGCCCGACGTCACCGCGGTGTCCCGCCCATGCCCAGTACGCCCCGGAGCCGGCCGGTGAAGATCGGCGGATAGGCGCCGATTCCCGCCTGCTCGAGCCACGCGGCGGCCAGGTCGGAGGACCGCAGCCACTGCTGGGCGTGCACTTCGTCGTCGATCTGGAGAAGCACCATCAACTCGAGCGAGTCGTCGAACGCGCGGAACGTCGACATCATCCGGATTCCTGCGGCGCGGAGGTCGCCGGCGGTGTCACGGACGTGGGCACGCAGCGTCGCGAGGTTCTCGATGTGCGTCACGACCGACACCAGGACCTCGGGCGCCGACGGACGCGGGGCGGCGATCAGCTCGATGCGCTCGATCAATTCTCCGGCGAAGACGGCGGGGATGTCCTCGACGCCGACGGCGTCGAACCAGTCGATGACGGCATGCGAGCGCAGCAGCTCGAGCACCGGCTCCCTGCCGTGGATGGCGATCATCATCAGCATCCGCCCCGGATCGCTCGTCGACTCGTACAGCAGCACGTGGTGGGCCCCGAGCCCGGCGAGCGCGTCGCTCCTGTCGGCGAGCAGGCCTTCGACGCGGTCGGGATGGGGCACCCGGCAGTCCGAGGCGAGGACCAGCGAATGGTCGAGCCAGTGGGTCACGGCTGCGTCCTCCACACGATCGGGTGTCCAACAGTGGCGCACGAGGGGCTGCCGGCGTACTAAACTAGAACACGTTCCAGTTCGGCACCGCCTCACCTCTAGGAGCAGGCAGACATGCACACCTCCCTCTGCGACCAGCTCGGCATCGAGTTTCCGATCTTCGCCTTCACGCACTGCCGCGACGTCGTCGTCGCCGTCAGCAAGGCCGGCGGGTTCGGCGTGCTCGGCGCGGTGGGTTTCTCCCCGGAGCAACTCGAGGTCGAGCTCAACTGGATCGACGAGCACATCGGGGTTCACCACTACGGCGTCGACATCGTGATTCCCAATAAGTACGAGGGTATGGACTCGAACCTGTCTGCGGACGAGCTTGCCAAGATGCTGCAGGACATGGTTCCGCAGGAACATCTCGACTTCGCGCGCAAGGTCCTCACCGACCACGGCGTCCCCCTCAGCGAGGAGGACGACGAAAGCTCGCTGCGCCTTCTGGGCTGGACCGAGGCGACGGCCACCCCGCAGGTCGAGGTGGCGCTCCGACATCCGAAGATGACGCTGATCGCCAATGCGCTCGGCACGCCGCCCGCCGACATGATCGCCCACATCCACGCCGAGGGCCGCAAGGTTGCCGCCCTCTGCGGCTCGCCGAGTCAGGCGCGCAAGCACGCGGACGCGGGCGTGGACATCATCATCGCCCAGGGCGGCGAGGCGGGCGGGCACAGTGGCGAGGTCGGCTCGATCGTGCTGTGGCCGCAGGTCGTCAAGGAGGTCGCGCCAGTTCCCGTCCTCGCGGCAGGCGGTATCGGCAGTGGGCAGCAGATCGCCGCGGCGTTGGCCCTCGGCGCGCAGGGCGCCTGGACGGGGTCGCAATGGCTGATGGTCGAGGAGGCCGAGAACACTCCCGTCCAGCAGGCCGCATACGTCAAGGCGGGGAGTCGCGACACGGTGCGCAGCCGATCGTTCACGGGTAAGCCGGCCCGGATGCTCCGCAACGACTGGACCGAGGCATGGGAGAACCCGGACAACCCGAAGCCACTGGGCATGCCGCTGCAGTTCATGGTCTCGGGCATCGCCGTCGCCGCGACGCACAAGTATCCGAACGAGACGGTCGACGTCGCGTTCAACCCGGTCGGTCAGGTGGTCGGTCAGCTCACCAAGGTGGAGAAGACCTCCGTCGTCATCGAGCGGTGGGTGCAGGAGTACCTCGAGGCCACCGCCACGCTGAACGCGCTCAACGAGGCCGCCTCGGTCTGACGTCGACATTGCGCTCAGGGCTGCGATTCACGCCGAATCTCCGCCTTGCACGCATTGTCGACGCGTATCTATGTATGATGCCCTACATAATGGCGAGCCCACGCGAACGCATGATCGTCTCGACTGCCCTGCTCATCCGCGAGCGCGGCGCGCATTCGACGGCGATCTCCGACGTCCTCGAACACAGCGGCGCACCACGCGGCTCCGCCTACCACCACTTTCCCGGCGGACGCACGCAGCTGCTGTGCGAGGCCGTCGACCATGCCTCCGAGTTCACCGCCGCGCGGATCGCGAAGGCGGACAGCAGCGTGGACGCCGTGGACGTCATCGTCGCAGGGTTCCGCAAGACGCTCCTCGACACCGACTTCCGCGCAGGCTGCCCGGTGGTCGCCGTCGCCGTGGAGGCGGGCAACGAGCCCGTCGTCGAGCGAGCGGCCGCGGCGTTCGCCCGCTGGACGGGGCTGATCGGTCGGCGCCTCCAGGACGACGGTGTCGATCCGGCCCGCGCCGAAGAACTTGCGACGTTGCTCGTCACCTCCATCGAGGGCGCGATCGTCGTCGCCCGCGCGGCGCGGGACGTCAGGCCGCTCGACCTCGTCCACCGTCAGCTGCGGGCCATCGTGGCGACCGAAACCAAGGAGCGTTCGGCATGAGCACCGAGATCAGCACCGAGACCGGCACCGCGACCGGCGCCCAGTGGCAGCCCACGGCCTGCATCCTGTGCGAATGCAACTGTGGCGTCGTGGCACGAGTCGAGGGGCGGCAGCTGGTCAAGATCCGGGGCGACAAGGAGCATCCCGCGTCCCGGGGCTACACCTGCAACAAGGCACTGCAACTCGGCCACTACCAGAACAGCGCCAACCGACTGACCGCCCCGTTGCGCAGGCGCGACGACGGAAGTTACGAGGAAATCGACTGGGACACCGCCATCGTCGAGATCGCCGAAGGCTTCTCGAAGATTCGCGACGAGCACGGTGGCGACAAGATCTTCTACTACGGGGGCGGCGGGCAGGGGAACCATCTCGGTGGCGCGTACAGCGGTGCGTTCCTCAAGGCGATCGGATCCCGGTACCGGTCGAACGCCCTTGCGCAGGAGAAGACCGGCGAGCACTGGGTGGACGCGCATCTCTACGGCGGCCACACGCGTGGCGAGTTCGAACACGCCGAGGTGTCGGTGTTCATCGGCAAGAACCCGTGGATGTCGCAGAGCTTTCCGAGGGCGCGCGTGATCCTCAACGAGATCGCCAAGGACCCGGCCCGCTCGATGATCGTCATCGACCCGGTCGTCACCGACACCGCGAAGCTCGCCGACTTCCACCTTCGCGTGCGCCCCGGTACCGACGCGTGGTGCCTGGCGGCGCTGGCGGCGGTTCTCGTCCAGGAACAGTTGTGTGACGAGGCGTTCCTGGCCGACCACGTCAACGGCTCCGAGGCCGTCCGGGACGTGCTGGCCGACGTGCCGATCGCAGACTATGCGCACAGGTGTGGTGTCGACGAGCAGATGCTACGCGGCGCCGCGCGTCGGATCGCGTCGGCGTCGAGCGTTTCCGTGTTCGAAGATCTCGGCGTCCAACAGGCGCCCAACAGCACGCTGTGCTCGTACTTGAACAAGCTGCTGTGGATCCTCACCGGCAACTTCGCGAAACGCGGTGCGCAGCATCTCCACTCGTCGTTCGCACCTCTCTTCGGCGCCGGAGGCGTCGGCCGCACTCCGGTCACCGGCGCCCCGATCATCGCAGGCCTGGTGCCGAGCAACGTCGTGCCACAGGAGATCCTGACCGATCATCCTGCCCGCCTGCGCGGGATGATCGTCGAGAGCAGCAATCCCGCCCACTCGGTCGCCGATTCGGTGGCGGTGCGCGAGGCGCTCGAGTCACTCGAACTGCTCGTCGTCATCGACGTCGCGATGACCGAGACCGCCCGCCTCGCCGACTACGTGCTACCTGCGGCCAGTCAGTTCGAGAAGCCGGAGGCGACGTTCTTCAACCTGGAGTTCCCGCACAACACCTTTCACCTTCGCCACCCCCTGATGGATCCGCTGCCGGGGACGCTTGCCGAGCCGGAGATATGGGCGCGACTGGTGCGCGCGCTCGGCGTGGTCGACGACGAGGAACTGACGCCGCTGCGGCGAGCAGCCGCCGAGGGTCTGGACGCCTACGCCCAGGCGTTCCTGGCCGCCGTCAGCGCCAACCCCGGGCTGGGCCGGGTGCTGCCCTACGTCCTGTACGAGACGTTGGGGCCGGCCCTGCCCGACGGACTGGCGGGCGCCGCCGCGCTGTGGGGCTTGGCGCAGAAGACGGCGATGACCTACCCCGAGGCGGTTCGGCGTGCCGGGCACACCGACGGCAATGCCCTGTTCGAGGCGATCCTCTCCGGCCGGTCGGGGGTGACGTTCAGCGTGCACGAGTACTCCGACGACTTCGCCTTGATCAGCCATGCCGATCACCGGATCGCGGTTGAGATGCCGGAGATGCTGGACGACGTCCGCGGTCTGCGATCTGCGCCCATCGCGCACACCAGCCCGGAGTTCCCGATGGTGCTCTCCGCCGGTGAGCGGCGCGCCTACACCGCCAACGACATCCTGCGCGATCCGACCTGGCGCAAGCGAGACGTCGACGGCGCCTTGAGAATCAGCCCCGCGGACGCCAGTGCGATCGGTCTGTCGGACGGCGGCCGCGCCCGCATCACGACGGCGGCGGGCACCGCGGAGGCGACCGTGGAGATCAGCGACGCGATGCTGGACGGACACGTCTCGTTGCCCAACGGCTACGGCGTCGACTACGTCGAGGCGGACGGCCGGCGGACCACTCCCGGCGTGGCGCCCAACGCGCTGACGTCCACGCAGTGGCGCGACGCCTACGCGGGCACGCCGTGGCACAAGCACGTGCCCGCGCGGATCGAGGCGGTTGCCTCATCGGGTGTGCGCTGAGGGCGGGGAATTCGTCTCGGCGCCGCCAGGTCCGCACACTCGGCGCCCACGGCGCACGGTCGAAGTCCGACATATCAGCCGAACAGCAGTGCGGTGGCGCGGCGCAACACCTGCGCGCGGCTGCGGCCCCCGTGGTCGGCGGCGACGAAGTGGTTCCCGATGGCGACCGAGAAGGCCAGTAGCGCAAGGGCTTCGACGTCCTGCGGATCCTCGTGGAAGGTGGCGATCTGCGCGCGGAGATACGCCATTCTGCGGTTGTCCACGCGGCGCAGTCGGACGGCCACGTCGGCGTCCCGGCGGGACCAGTCGCGCACCGCCAGGTCGACCGGGAGCAGCGCGTCCGAGAACGTCAGCATCCCCGCCTTGCCCAGCTTGGTGCGCGCATCGCCACCTTCGCGTTCCACGCGTTCGAGCACCTCGTCGGTGCTCCGCCGTTCCCAGGTGTCGAGCATTTCCTCGAGGAAGGCCCCTCTGCTCTCGAACTGGTGATAGAAGCCGCCGCGCGACACCGCGAGCGTCTGTGCCAGCACGTCGATCCGCACGGCATCGGGTCCACCGCCGGCGAGAGCCGACAAGCCCGCGTCGAGCCAGGACTCCCGTGACGTCCGCGTCGGTGCCGGCATCAGCGACTCTCGTAACGTGTTGACATGCAAGAAGAATAAATCATACAGTGGTGTATGGATAACGGGAGGGCGCGGTTGCCCCGCGAGGCACACACGTCGCACGGATGGCGGATACACGCGATCGCCCCGGACTTCGACGTGCTCGACGTCTGGGCCTTGCCGACGCCGGGTGGGCGAGCGGACTTCCCTCGCCTGCTCAGCCTGATCACCGCCTTCGACGCGGAGCGCACCTCCCCGGTGGTGCGCGCACTGTTCGCCGCCCGGTGGGCGATGGGACGGGTTCTCCGCTGGGACGGTGAGGGCGAGGGACTCGACTCCCGGGTCACCGGGCTGCGCAGCCGGCTGCCCGCCGACCTGGTCGATTCCTGCCCCGACGGCATGGCGACCGGACGATTCGCGCCGCTGTACGTCACCGACGACGAAGCGGCCTTCGAGATCGCGAACCGCACCATGCACGGTCTGATGCACGTGGGCTGGGTCCCCGATGGCGCAGGCGGATACCGCGGCCAGATGGCCGTGCTGGTCAAACCCAATGGAGTGCTCGGCGCCGCCTACCTGCGTGCGATCGCACCGTTTCGGCACGCCATCGTCTACCCGACCATGGTCGGCACGATCGGGCGGCTGTGGCACCAGGCGTCGGGCGGGCCGAGCGCGACGCCCGCGGTGTCACGGCGTCGGCGGTAGCGGGTCCGCCGGAGCAGGAGGCTCGGGTATCGCAGGGGCCGCCGGAGGCGGGGGCGTCGGGGGCGTCAACGCGGGGTCAGTCCCCGACGTGGGCACGCTGGGACCGGGCGCCTGGTTGGGGTACGGCGTGTCCATGCCGCGTTGCGCGAGGCCCAGCAGCAGTGCTTCCTTGCCGCTGATCTCCTGGTTCTGCACGGCGTGCCAGAGGTCCCTGAGGTAGCTCACGTTGGGCGACTCACCCGCCATCACGCTGGGGTCCATCGTCGATCCCGGTGGCAGCGCGTCGGGACTGGCGAGGTGCGGGGTGCCGTTCGGCGGCACCGGCGTGGCTTCGGCGCCCGCGTCTTGGACGGTGGCCGCCGGGGGCGGCACGTCCGGCGTCGGCGGCGGCCCGGGGGCGATCGGGTCGGCGCCTGCCGGCGATGCCGTCGCCATCAGTGCCAGGAATACGCCGGCCGTGCAGCTTGCCAGCGCTGCCGGGACACTCGACTTCTTCATCGACTTCATGTGCTGACCCCTTCCCGCTGTGGCCTCAGGGACTGTTGGTGCTAGTGGGTCAATACAGAATCGCCCCATTTTCGTTACAAGGCAATGCCGAGCGACGATTGATTCTGCGACGGATTCGGTGCGGTAACACGTTCTACTACGGAGTTTCGGGAACCCGCCTCGATGCGCCCCATCTGTGGTGTAGCAATGCCTTAACCCACTAGACGACGTCGTCACGAGGAGCGCCAAGACATGCAGGACAGTGCGACGAGGCCGAACATCCCCGCCGGGTTCGACTTCACCGATCCCGATCTCTACGCCGAGCGGCTCCCGATCGAAGAACTCGCGGAGATGCGCAAGGTCGCACCCATCTGGTGGAACGAGCAGCCCATGGGCGTCGGGGGCTTCGACGACGGCGGCTATTGGGTCGTCACCAAGCACAAGGACGTCAAGGAGGTGTCGCGGCGCAGCGACGTGTTCTCCAGCCTCGAGAAGACCGCACTGCCGAGGTATAAGGACGGTCCGATCCAGACCCACGTCGACACCGGCAGGTTCGTGCTGCTCAACATGGACGCACCGCACCACACCCATCTACGCAAGATCGTGTCGCGCGCCTTCACACCGCGGGCGATCGAGCGATTGCGCGGCGACCTCGCCGAGCGTGCCCGCCTCATTGCCGAGACGGCTGCCGCCGAGGGCTCCGGCGACTTCGTCGAGCAGGTGTCCTGCGAACTTCCCCTGCAGGCCATCGCCGGGTTGATGGGCGTGCCGCAGGAGGACCGCAAGAAGCTCTTCGACTGGTCCAACCAACTGGTCGGCGACATGGATCCGGAGTTCGTGCGCAACGACTCGATGGTGGCGTCCGTCGAGCTCATCACCTACGGCATGCAGATGGCGGCCGAACGGTCGGCGAATCCCGGAGACGACCTCGTCACGACGCTGGTGCAGGCCGACGTGGACGGCCACAAGCTCACCGACGACGAGTTCGGGTTCTTCGTGATCCTGCTCGCCGTAGCGGGCAACGAGACCACGCGCAACTCCATCACCCAGGGCATGATGGCGTTCACCGACCATCCCGACCAGTGGGAGTTGTTCAAGAAGGATCGGCCCGGCACCGCCGTCGACGAGATCGTCCGGTGGGCCACCCCGATCACGTCGTTCCAGCGCACCGCGCTGGAGGACACCGAGCTCGGCGGGGTGCACATCGAGAAGGGCCAGCGGGTGGTCATGTTCTACCGGTCCGCCAACTTCGACGAGGACGTGTTCGCCGACCCCTACACGTTCGACATCCTGCGGGACCCCAACCCCCACGTCGGATTCGGCGGCACCGGCGCACACTTCTGCATCGGCGCCAACCTGGCCAGGATGACCATCGACTTGATGTTCAACGCCATCGCCGACGCGATGCCCGACCTCACCCCGCTGGCCAAGCCCGAACGGTTGCGGTCGGGCTGGCTCAACGGGATCAAGCACTGGCAGGTCGACTACACCGGCGCCTCGGCGCTCAATCACGCTGCCAGGCGGTGACTCTCGACGACCCGTCGTAGTCGGAGATCGACCGCCAACAGTCCTCGGTGATATCGGCGGCCGCCCGCAGCACAACCATCGGGGTATCGGCTCGGAATTGCGGGCCAGTGGCGTCACCCGACCATCGCCGGCGCTCGGTTCCCGAGGACGTCTTCGAGCAGATCGTCGCCGAGGTGCTCAGCGGCGAGATGCGGCCCGGCGAGGCCCTGCCGAGCGAGCGGCGCCTCGCGGAGGTTCTCGGCGTCTCGCGTCCCGCGGTCCGCGAGGCCATGAAGCGACTCACCGAGGCCGGCCTCGTCGAGGTGCGCCAGGGTGATGCCACCACAGTCCGCGACTTCCGGCGCCACGCTGGACTCGACCTTCTCCCGCGACTGCTGATCCGGTCCGGGGAGGTCGACGTCACGGTCGTGCGCAGCATCCTCGAGACCCGTTTGCACAACGGCCCCAAGATCGCCGAACTGGCGGCCCGGCGGCGCACCCCGGAACTGCCCGACCTCCTCGATGCCTCGGTCGACGATCTCGCGCACGAAGACGATCCCGTCGATCGCCAGCGGCATGCGCTGAGGTTCTGGGACCACGTCGTGGACGGTGCGGACTCGATCGCCTTTCGCCTGATGTACAACACCCTGCGCGCGACGTACGAGCCTGCGCTTCCCGCTCTCGCCGTCATGATGGCCGACGAAGTGGGCAGACCCGACGCGTACGCCGCGGTCGCCCTGGCCATCCGCGATGGTGACCCACGGGCGGCCGGCCGGGCCGCGCGCGACCTTCTCGAGCCCGCGACGGTCGCGCTCCTCGGCGCCCTCGACGACCTGCGGGCCCGCTCGTGACGACGGTGGAACGCCCTGAGCGGCGTGGCTTCTCCCTCGCCGACGCGCGCCGCCGGTTCCTGACCTACCCGTCGCCGTGGATGATCGGCGCGACGTTGCTGAGCGCCGGTGCCGCGCGCGTGGTCGTCGGCGACTGGCAGCGGACCGATGCCATCGCGCCCGCGGTGATGCTCGCCCTCTTCCCCTTCTTCGAGTGGCTGATCCACGTGTTCGTATTGCACTGGCGGCCAAGGTGTTTCGGTCCCGTCACCATCGACCCCCTGTTGGCGCGCAAGCACCGCGAGCACCACGTCGACCCCCGCGAGGTACCGCTGATCTTCATCCCGTGGCGCGTCCTGCTGTGGGCGCTCCCCGTCGCGGTGGCCGTTGCGCTGCTGGCTTTTCCGAGGACCGGCCTGGGCTTGACGTGCCTGATCGTCCTCGGCGTCCCCGGCATCGGCTACGAGTGGTGTCACTACCTCATCCACAGCGACTACCGGCCCCGAACCCGGGCCTACCGAGCGGTGTGGCGCAATCACCGCCAGCACCACTTCAAGAACGAGCACTACTGGTTCACGGTGACCAGCGCGGGCACCGCCGACCGCGTGCTGGGCACCTACCCGGACGCGGCAGACGTTCCGTCGTCACCGACGGCGAAGAACCTGCACGCGGTCATCCCTGGACGATGATCGGGTCACCGATGCTGACGGTGTCGTAGTACCAGGCGGCGTTGTCGGGACTCAGGTTGATGCACCCGTGACTGACGTTCGCATTGCCCTGCGACGCCACCGACCACGGTGCCGAATGCACGTAGACGCCGCCCCAGGTCACGCGAACCGCGTCGTAGACGGTCAGCTTGTACCCCTCGGGATCGCTGAGCGGGATCCCGATGGTGCGCGAATCCATGATGACCGGGGACTGCTTCTCGAGCGCGGTGAACGAACCGATCGGAGTGGGGTGCTTCGGCTTGCCCATCGAGGCAGGCATCTGGCGGGCCACCTGACCGTCGATGCTGACGGTGAACGTGTGGGCGTCGACGTCGGCGACGCCCACCACCGAGGTCCCCGCCTGGAAGGTGGTCTTTGCCCCGCCGACCGACAGCGAGATCGTCGAATGCGCAGGCCAGTAGCTACTCGGATGCCACTGCACGACGTCGTTCCCGAGCCACGTGAAGGTGCCCTGCGGCGCGTTCGGCGAGGAGATCTGGAACGAACGCTCGACGGCGGCGCGATTCGCGACCGGCTCGGCGAACGTCACCGTCACCGGCATGGCCACGCCGACCACCTGCCCGGGCGCAGGCGATATGTTCGCGACGGCCGCCGGCCCCGGTGCCGCCGCGAGGCCGGTGCCCACTGAAGTGCTCATCAGGAGGGTCGCAATTCCCGCCACCGACAACGCATATCGCAGAGCTGTACGCAAGTGATCATCCTCCGAGAATCGGGTTCCCCGCAATGATAGTTCGGATGTGCGCCGTCATGCGTTAGCCGAGCGAAGGCGAGCCACTGCCAGCAGCGCATATCCGAGGCCCAGAAATCCGCAGGCAAGCAAACCGACGTTCGCGAAGACGGCCGCGACCCCGACGCTGCCGGGGTCGAGGAAGTAGTACGGAGCGCGACGCCCAGCCCGGTTGAGCACCACCAGCGCCAAGCCCAGGTAGGCCGCCGGGTAGGCCAGCCACACGAACGGCTGCCACCACTTTGCCGTGGCATGTCCGCGGCCGATCACCAACCAGTCCGCGACGGCGAGGATCGGCACGACGACGTGCAGCAGGAAGTTGGCCGGCGTGTAGCCCATGCTGCGCCCGGTCAGCAGCAGGTTCCAGATCACCCCCGCGACGACGACGTAGAGCACGACCGCCCCGCGCAGGCCGGTGCGGGCGTCGGCTCGCGGCGACACCAGCGTCCACCCGTAGTAGGCCGCGGCCAGGATGTTCGCCTGATAGGTGAAGGTGATCAGCCGCCAGAGCACCCCGGACCGCGAACTCAGTTCGACCATGACGATCGCCATCGCGACGGCGAGGATGATCGTGGCGCGGATCGAGATGCGCAGAACGGTCCGGTCGGTCGGTTGCCGAGGTGTCGTCAAGCTAGCCGGGCCCGGGGGTCAGCTTTTCCTTGATCCGAGCCAGGATCCCAGGCTTCTTGGTGGGCACCGCGGGATCCGGCGGCACGTAGTCGGGTGAGAACACCCCGGCCGCCGGAGGCGTGTCGACGGTGGGCGGAGCGAGCGCCGGGTCGGCCGCCGCCGCGTCGATCGGCGCTGGGGCCGCGGGGGGATCATCGGGCACGGCCGCGGGCGCCAGATCCCCGGACGGCGCCTCGGGCGGGGCGTCCGGCACGTCGACGACCGCGACCGGCGCTTCGTCGGATACCGACGGCGGGGCCTCCGGGGGGTCCGCCGGAAGGGCGGCCTCGACCACCGGGGCGGGCGGCACCGCGACGGGCGGCGGAAGCGCCGGCGGTGCCGCCACCGCAGGTGCTTCGACCCTGGCGGCGGGCACCGGGGTGCTCGGCTGGCCCTCCCGGCCCGGTGTCAACTGCAAGCTGACCGCGATCGACACCGACACGACGAACGTCACCACGCCCGTGGCCAACATCGCCACGGGCCCGACCCGCGCCAACGTGCCGTGACGTTCGACGGGCCGACGGTCCGTGCGATGCCGACCGGAGTCACCGACCCAGGGCTGATGGGGGTAACCGGGTTCGAACGGATGCACGGGCATCTCGGTGCTCTGGGTGGAGGCCAGGGCCGCGCCGCGGGCCAGCGCCAGCTTGGCCTCCTCGGGCGCGAACACCGGCACCGACAACGCGTCCTCGAGTCGACCGAGGAGGTCTCCGAAGTCGCCTGCCGAACCGACGACGACGAGTGCCTCGGGCGCCCAGTCCGCGCGGGTGAACACCGCACTCAACCAGCCGATCAGGGCATCGTCCGAGTCCACGGCATGGTTGAAGGCCGTCTGCACCGCGCCGTCGCTGGTGTTCACGATCAAGGCGATGACCGACTCGGGTTCGATGACGCACACTGCCGTCGTCGCATGGCCGAGCACCTCGGCGATGCCCCGGGCCAACGCCTCGGTGGCTTCTGGCAGGCGAATCGCCACCACGTTGTCGAAGCCGGACTCCGAGAGCGACTTCATCAGCATCGACGCCTCGACGTCGGCGTCTTCACTCCAGGTGACGCCGATGGAGTGCAACCGAAGCCCGCGGGTGGCGGCGATCGCCTCGGTGCGCAACACCGCCGCCGTCGCCTGTTCGGAGGTGTCGATCGCGCCGTCCGCGACGGCGAAGGAGTTGCGATCCATCGTCGCGCCGTCCGCGTCCTGCCCCTCGACGAGGACCAAGCCGACGGACGTGGGAGTCATCGACAAGCCGAGGACCGCATCCACGTGTAACCCTTCGGAGCCACGAGGCGGCCGCGTGCGGGCTGCACCAACGTGTAAGACCATCGCGTCGGACACTACCGGTTCCTTCGAAGACAAGCGCACCGGGGCGACGCGAAGTGCCCAAAAGCCACCGTCGGGCGTGGCAGGGTTGCCATATGACGAAAGGAAGCACCGAAGGTCAGACCGCAGAGCGGACCGTGTTCGGCCACCCGATCGGGTTGGTCAACCTGTTCGGCGTCGAGTTGTGGGAGCGCTTCTCCTTCTACGGGATGTTGACCATCCTCGGCTACTACCTCTACTACCAGGTCACCGAAGGTGGGCTGGGGCTTCCCCAGAGCACGGGAACCGGCATCGTCGGGGCGTACGGCGGCCTGGTCTACCTGTCGACGGTGCTGGGCGGTTGGGTGGCCGATCGGCTCCTCGGCATGGAGCGGACCGTGTTCTACGGCGGCGTCGTGGTCATGCTCGGGCACATCGCGCTGGCGATCCTGCCGGGGCTGACGGGCGTCGGCGTCGGCCTGGTGCTGGTGGCACTGGGCTCCGGTGCGCTCAAGGCCAACGCCTCGTCGCTGCTCGGCACCCTCTACGAGAAGGGCGACGCCCGCGCGGACGGAGGGTTCACGCTCTTCTACCTCGGCATCAATCTGGGGGCCTTCGTCGGCCCGTTGATCACCGGGCTGCTCCAGACCGACGCCGGGTTCCACTGGGGGTTCGGCGCCGCCGCCATCGGCATGGCCCTCGGCCTCGCCCAGTACGTCGCGTTCCGGAAGAATCTCGGCGCCCACGGCCGCGACGTTCCGAATCCCTTGCCGCACGACAAGTTCGCCCTGTACATCGGCTTGCTGATCGTCGCGCTCGCCGCGGTTGCCGCCGTCGTGGCGACCGGGTTGGTGACGTTGGCGAATCTGTCCCAGGTCACCACCGGAGTCATCGTCCTGGCCGCCATCGCGTACTTCGCCGTGATGCTCAGAAGCCCGAAGGTCGAAGCGGTGGAACGCATCCGGGTCCGCGCCTTCATCCCGCTGTTCATCGCGAATGCCGTGTTCTGGTCGCTGTTCCAGCAGATCTTCACCGTGTTGGCGGTGTACTCCGACGAACGCATGAACTGGTCGATCTTCGGCTGGACCGCGCCGTCGAGCTGGATCGGCTCGATCGAACCGGTGTGGATCATCCTGCTGTCCCCCGTGTTCGCCACCATGTGGACCCGGCTGGGAAATCGTGCACCGACCACCCCGCGCAAGTTCGCCTACGGCGTGATCGGCATGGGCGCCGCGTTCCTCCTGTTCCTGCCGATGGCGGGCACCACGGGCAAGGCGGTGCCTGCGCTGCTGGTGGCCGCTATCTTGATCGTGTTCGCCGTGTCGGAGCTGATGATCTCGCCGATCGGACTCTCGGTGACCACCAAGCTTGCTCCCCAGGCGTTCCGGGCCCAGATGATGGCGCTGTACTTCTTCTCGGTGGGCATCGGCACGTCCATGTCCGGCGTCCTGGCGGGGTACTACGACCCGGCGAGGGAGTTCGCCTACTTCGGGATCCTCGGCGTCGTCGCCATCCTCGTCGGGTGTGTGGTGATGGCGCTGAGCGGGTGGGTGAGCCGGCTGATGGAGGGCGTGCACTGACGTCGCCCGCGGTTGCGCGCCGGTCAGCCCGCGATGATCTGGGCGAGCAGTGCCGGTTCGACGTTGCCACCCGAGACGATCAACACCGTTGGTCCCGGCGGGGTGCGATGGCGGCGATACGCCGCCAGCGTCGTGGCCCCGCTGGGTTCGGCGACCAGGTGTGCGCGCAGCGCCAACTCCCGCACCGCACCCCTGATGTCGTCCTCGGAGACCGTGACCATGCCGTCGAGGACCCGCCGCAGATGCGCGAACGTCAAGTCCGACGGTTGAGATCGAAGCCCGTCGGCGATGGTGCGATTGCGGTCCTCGATGGACCAGTCGACGCGGTGCCCGGCCGCGAGGCCCTCCGCGGTGTCGGCGGCCAGTTCGGGCTCGACTCCGACGATCCTGGCATGGGGGGCGAGCGCCTTCACCGCGGTGCCGATGCCCGAGGCGAGACCTCCACCGCTCACGGGCACGATGACGTTGGCCACGTCCGGCAGGTCCTCGACGATCTCCACACCGATGGTCCCCTGCCCCGCGATGACGTCGGGATGGTCGAACGGCGGAATCAGGACCGCACCGGTGCCGGCGACGACGTCGGCCGCGACCTTCTCGCGCTGACCCGGCGCGCACAGCACCACCTCGGCGCCGTGGCCGCGGGTCGCCTCGACCTTGACCCGCGGGGTCTCCTCGGGCATGACGATCACCGCCCGAATCCCGAACGAGGCGGCGGCGTAGGCGACCGCCTGGGCATGGTTTCCGCTGGAGTATGCGACGACGCCCCGCGCCCGGGTGTCGTCGTCGAGTCGGTGGATGGCGTTGAAGGCGCCACGGACCTTGAACGCACCGATCGCCTGCAGATTTTCCAGTTTGAGCCACAGCGGGCGATCCGGGTCCCCCCACCGGGCGGGAATCAGTGGAGTGCGCAACACCGAACCCCGGATACGATCGGCCGCGGAGCGGATGTCGTCGATGGTGACCAGTTGCATGCCCGTGCCTCGCCGTCGAGTGGTTGCCGGATGTCGCCGGATGTCGTCGTCGGCCCGGCGTTCATCCTAGCCAGCGGGGCGGATTGCCCCGACGGTGGCAACGCGCCAGGGTGTGTCTCGTGACCGAACCGTTCTCGATGCCGATCGTGCCGCGATACGCCGAAGTCGACCAACAGGGCGTGGTCTTCAACGGGCACTATCTGACGTGGTTCGACGAGGCGTCCAACTGCTACTTCGACTTCCTCGGCCTACCCTTCACCGAGTTCGAGGCCTGGGGATGCGACGTCCAGGTGGTGCACGCGGACGTCGACTACCGCGGTCCGGTCCGTTGGCGTGACGAGGTGCGCATCGAAACGCGGTGCGACTCCGTGGGCACGACGAGCTTCGCGCTGCGGTTCGAGGTGTTCCGGCGCGGGGCCAACGGTGCGGAGGCGATCGCGGTCAGTGGACGCAACGTGTACGTCGTCGTGTCCACCACCGACTGGGCCAAGCGCGTGATTCCACCTGACATGCGCGCCGCACTCACTTCGGTTGCGGGTCAAGGCCGGAACGCGACCAATGGCGGTACTGTCTGCTGATGAGCCACGACCACGACCACGCGGATGCGCCGCACCGCGCACTTCCACCGGGCATGGCCGAGCAGTTGGACCTGCCGTACTCCGGGCTGGCGACGTTCGGACATCGACCGTTCCTCACCGAAGTCGAGCAGCTCGAATCGTGGCGGCCGGACGTCGCCATCGTCGGCGCTCCGTTCGACGTCGCGACGTCGAACCGGCCCGGCGCCCGATTCGGTCCGCGCGCCATTCGGGCCACCGCCTACGAGCCGGGCACCTACCACATGGATCTGGGCCTGGAGATCTTCGACTGGCTGGAGGTGGTCGACTTCGGCGACGCGTTCTGCCCGCACGGCCTGACCGAGGTGTCCCATCGGAACATCAAGGAGCGGGTGCACGCCGTGGCGTCACGCGGCATCGTGCCCGTGGTCCTCGGCGGCGACCACTCGATCACGTGGCCGTCGGCGACCGCGGTGGCCGACGTGCACGGTTACGGCAACGTCGGCATCGTCCACTTCGACGCCCACGCCGACACGGCCGACATCATCGACGGGAACCTGGCCAGCCACGGCACGCCCATGCGCCGGCTGATCGAGTCCGGGGCGGTGCCGGGCACGCACTTCGTCCAGGTGGGCCTGCGCGGTTACTGGCCGCCGCAGGACACGTTCGAATGGATGCAGGAGCAGGGCATGGTGTGGCACACCATGCAGGAAATCTGGGAGCGCGGCTTCAAGGACGTCATGGTGGACGCGGTGGGCGAGGCGCTCGCCAAGGCCGACAAGCTCTACCTCTCCGTCGACATCGACGTGCTCGACCCGGCGCACGCACCGGGCACCGGCACGCCGGAGCCCGGCGGCATCACCAGCGCGGACCTACTCCGGATGGTGCGCCAGCTGTGCTACGAGCACGACGTCGCGGGTGTCGACGTCGTCGAGGTGTCCCCCGCGTACGACCACGCCGAGCTCACGGTGAACGCCGCTCACCGGGTGGTGTTCGAGGCGTTGGCCGGCATGGCCGCCCGGCGGCGCGACGCCGCAGGCGCCGAGATGGGCCCCCCGGGCCGGCGACCGCCGGAGCGGTGAATCAGGCTTTCGTACCGCGGAGCGGTGAATCAGGCTTTCGCACCGCGGAGCGGTGAATCAGGCTTTCGTCAGGGTGAACTGGCAGACGTCGGTGTAGCCCAGTTCGAACAACTCCGCGCAGCCGGTGAGGTAACGCATGTACCTGTCGTAGACCTCTTCGGACTGGATCGCGATGGCCTCGCCCTTGCGGGATTCCAGCGCCGCGGCCCACAACTCGAGGGTGCGCGCGTAGTGCTTCTGCAGCGGCTGCACCCTGGCGACCTCGAAGCCTGCCCTTCTGGCGTGCTCCTCGACGGTCACGACCTGGGGCAGGTCACCGCCGGGGAAGATCTCGTCCATGATGAACTTGAAGAACTTGAGCTTGGTCATGGTCAGCGGCAACGCGCGTTCCTTGAACTCTTCGTCGCTGGGCTTGACGATGGTGTGGAGCATCATCACGCCGTCGGCGGGCAGTGCCGCGTAGGCCATCTTGAAGAAGTCGTCGTAGCGATCCCGACCGAAGTGCTCGAAGGCACCGATCGACACGATGCGGTCGACGGTGCCGTGGAACTGCTCCCAGCCCTCGAGCAGCACCTCCTTGCTCCGCGGGCTGTCCGACGCGGCGAGCAGCTGCTTGACGTACGCCTGCTGGTTCTTGCTCAGGGTCAGACCGATGACGTTGACGTCGTGCTGCCGCAGGGCGCGGTTGAGGGTGGCGCCCCAGCCGCAGCCGACGTCCAACAGGGTCATGCCGGGCTGCAGCCCCAGCTTGCCCAGTGACAGATCGATCTTGGCCAGCTGCGCCTCTTCCAGCGTCATGTCGTCGCGCTCGAAGTAGGCGCAGCTGTAGGTCTGGGTCGGATCCAGGAACAACCGGAAGAAGTCGTCGGACAGATCGTAGTGGGCCTGTACGTCCTCGAAATGGGGCTTCAGGTCCTGGCTATCGCTCGTTGAGTCTGGCAAATCACGGCCTTTGGCGTCTGGTTGAGTGTCATCAGCGGCTCCTCGTGCTGAAGAGCCTTACCCCGCACGTCTGCGCAATTCTCGAAGGTTACCCGAGACCTGAGGTCGACGGCCAATCACCACAGCGACCGCCCGGCAGCGACCTCTTACCATGGCCAGCGACCCGACACGATGGTCGAACCCTGCTCGTCGCCTCGGCCCTCGCCGCGGGAGCGGCGACGGCAGACGCTGATTCCACCGCGCTCGTCGGGCGCGCCCCGAAGGTGGCCGCCCACGATCACCGAGGTGTCTTCCGTCATGGCCTCCGCCGTTCCGCGTCCAGTTCGTGCGCGCGCGGGTGCAGACTGTGGTGCGGACCGGATCGCATCGGAGCCGACGCTGCTCAGTTCTCCCGCGGCAACAGTTCTGCGGCGAACCGGTCGATGAACGCGTCGATTCCGGCGGTGCCCGCCGGGCGGATGACGAACTTCGTCAAGCCGGCGTCGAGGTAACCATCGATCATGCGATGCAGCGCGGGCCAGCCATCGGCGATGAGCTCCGTCGGATCCCTGTCGGGCCGACGCCTGCGGATGGCCGCGAGGACGTCGTCGGGCAGGCCGGTGTCGCTGACCGCCACGTTGATCCCGTAGTGGTCGGGTTCGACGGTGCGTCCCGCCTCGGCCGCGGCCACCTCGATCTGCGTGCGACCACTTCGTGCCTCGTCGGGGGTCAGGAAGCTGCCCAGCCATCCGTCGGCGAGCCTGCCGATGCGTCGGAACCCCTCGGGCGCCGACCCACCGAGCCACACGTCGAGTGGGGCGGCAAGCCGGGGCCGGACGGCGATGGAGCTCGCCTGAAAGAACTCACCGGTGAAGTCGCCGCCGTCGGTGCTCAGCGCCGTCTTCAGCAGCCGCACCGACTCGTCGAAGATGGCTGCGCGCCGACCCTCCGGCACGACGAACACCTGCCGTTCGGCGGCCAATGCGGAGCGGAGCCCGAACACCGGCAGGACGCGCTTGGGCGCCAGCGCCGCCAGCGATGCCAACTGCTTGGCGACCAGCACCGGATGGCGCCCCGGCAGCACCACCACCGACGTGCCGACCTTGAGTCTCGAGGTCCGCGCCACGGCGTAGGCCATGCCGATGAACGGGTCGACGGCGTCGGTGTACACCAATTCCGAGAACCACAGCGAGTCGACGCCCGCGGCCTCGAGGCGGTCGACGACGGCGGGCAGTGCCTCGGGGCTGGTCTCGGGGCCGCCGCCGAGACCTACGCCGAATCGGATCTTCATCGTCGTCCAGTCTGCGCGCGGTGCAACCGTGCCCGCATCTGCAGGTAGCGAAGGACACCGGGAGCGCCCGCGAAGGGTTCGTACTCCTGCACCTGCTCGGAGATGAAGGCGGCGCGGCGATCGTGGGGCAGCCGATCGGTCCACGCCGTCGAGCCCATGGCGGACCATTGCGCAAAGGCCTCCCTGGACCCGAAGTCCCACTCTCGATCGGTGACGTCCAGGTCGTCGAGGACCAGTCCCGCCGCGATGGCCCGTTCGACGTATCCGGCGGATTCGACGTGGAGGTAGGGCGCGTCGAAGCCGTCGAACCACGCCGCCCAGCGAGGCGAGCGGCACAGCGCCATGGTGACGGCCTCGATACTGGGGCGCACACCTGCACACACCACCTGGATCGTGACCCGTCCGTGCGGCCTCAGCACCGTGGCGATCTGCCGGAGGGCAAGGTCCTGCTCCGGGACCCAGTGCAGCGCGTTGAAGGACACCGCCACGTCGAAGCACTGCGCGAAGGGCAGCCGTCGCGCGTCCGCGATGACGAACCGAGGGCCGGAGCCTCGCCGAGCGGCCGAGCTGGCGGCGGTCGCGATCATGCGATGCGACGGGTCCGCACCGACGACCATGCCGTCGGGCACCAGGTCGGCGACCGCACCGGTGAGAAAGCCGTCGCCGCAACCGATGTCGAGGATGCAGTCGGCGCCGTCGAGTTCCAGCCCGGCCATCGCCTCCGTAATCATCGCGCGTTGCAGGCCGCTGAGCCTGGCGTACTCCTCGCCGCTCCAGTCCGTCACAGAGACAGTCAACGCGAAACCCGGCCGCGCCGGACGGAAGTGTTTAAGGTGTGCTGACGCGAGCGAGACAAAGGGGCTAGACGTGCAGGCATCGGTCACCGTTTCGATGAAGGCGCCCGCGGACGACGTGTGGAACGTCGTCGCCGACGTACGAAACACCGGCAAATTCTCGCCCGAGACGTTCGAAGCCGAGTGGCTCGACGGTGCCACCGAACCCGCACTGGGCGTCAGATTCCGCGGCCACGTCAAGCGCAACGAGATCGGGCCCGTCTACTGGACGATCTGTCGCGTCACGGCCTGTGAGCCGGGGCGGGAGTTCGGCTTCGCGGTCCTCGTCGGTGACCGGGTCGTCAACAACTGGCACTACCGGTTCACGCCCGTCGAGGGCGGCACCGACGTCACCGAGTCCTTCCGCATGAGCGAGGGGCTGCTGACGACCGTCTTCGGTTTGTTCGGCGGTCAACTGCGCACCCGGCGCAACATTCGCGACATGCGCAAGACGCTGGAACGGATCAAGGCCGTCGTCGAAGCGTGAGGCGTTCCCGGCACGAAGGAGCGTGGATCGACCGGACCAGCTGCCGCTCGCATCCGTCGCGTTACGCTCGCCGGTGATCACGTTCTCGACGACGAGGTGAGGTGACGTGGGCATTGCGACGCGGGTGAACGGATCGGTGCCGCCCGACGTGCCGATCGGCGAGGTCAACCTGGGGTCCTGGGACTTCTGGGCGATGGACGACGAGGTGCGGGACGGCGCCTTCGCGACGCTCCGCCGGGATGCCCCGGTGTCACGGCACCCGGAGTTCGTGCAGGACGGGTTCGAGCCGGGCCGGGGGCACTGGGCGCTGACACGCTACGACGACGTGTTCCGCGCCAGCCGGCACCCCGAGATCTTCAGCTCGGCGCAGGGAATCGTGATCGGGGACCAGTCGCCCGAGCTCGCCGAGTACTTCGGGTCGATGATCGCCCTCGACGATCCGCGGCACACCAGGCTGCGCAACATCGTCCGGAGCGCCTTCACCCCCCGGGTACTCGGCAGGATCGAGGAGTCAGTCCGCGATCGCGCTCACCGTCTGGTCGCGGCGATGGTGGCCGACAACCCGGACGGCACGGCGGATTTCGTCGCCTCCCTCGCCGGTCCGCTTCCGTTGCAGATCATTTGCGACATGATGGGCATCCCAGAATCGGACCATCAGAAGGTGTTCGGGTGGACGAACGTGATACTGGGCTTCGGCGACCCGGAGATCACGGCCGACTTCGACGAGTTCGCCCGGGTGGCGATGGACATCGGCGCGTACGCCGCCGCGTTGGCCGACGACCGTCGCGCACGTCCCGGCGACGACCTGACTACCAGCCTCGTTCAGGCCGAACTCGACGGCCAGCGGCTGACGTCGAGCGAAGTAGCGTCGTTCTTCATCTTGTTGGTCGTGGCGGGCAACGAGACGACCCGCAATGCCATCAGCCACGGTCTGCTGGCGCTGAGCCGGCACCCCGAGCAGCGGGACGACTGGTGGAGTGACTTCGACGCAGTCGCGCCGACCGCCGTCGAGGAGGTCGTCCGGTGGGCCTCCCCCGTCGCCTACATGCGGCGCACGGTCACCCGGGAGACCGAGCTGAGCGGTGTCACCCTCGCCGAAGGCGACAAGGTGACGCTCTGGTACGGCTCGGCGAACCGCGACGAGCGGAAGTTCAGCGATCCCTGGACGTTCGACGTCCGACGCCATCCCAACCCGCACCTCGGATTCGGCGGCGGCGGCGCCCACTTCTGCCTCGGCGCCAATCTTGCGCGCCGTGAGATCACCGTCGCGTTCGAGGAACTGCACCGGATGACCCCCGACATCGCCGCCACCGAGGAACCGGCCCGGCTGCAGTCGGCGTTCATCCACGGAATCAAGCGACTGCCGGTCGCCTGGAGTTTGCGCAAGTAGGCGACTTGCCGCCGTGCCTCGTGCGGCGAATCGGTCAGGGCATACGGTGGCTGGTCGTCCGACCGGCCGGCCGCTCAGCTTCTTCGGTGAAGGGCGGCTCGTGCGTCGCACGTTGGCCGTGCTCGCCACGATCGACCAGGTCGGCCTGATCCGGCTCCCCGTCATGCGTGCGCTCTTCGCGCTTGACACGGTCCTTCTCGGCCAACTCGTACGCAGCGTCGGGATCGTCCTTGCGGCGGGGATCCAACGCGTCGGCACGCTCCCACTGCGAGTCGAGTTGTTCACGCGACGATGCGGCCTCGTCACGATGGCTGGCGGCCCGGTCGCTCAGCCGGGCGGCTTCGGCGGCCTTGGCCTCGGCTTCCGCCGCGGCGGCCCGAGCCTTGGCCTCGGTCTCGGCGGCGATGGCCTCCCGCTTCTCGACGCGGTTGCTGTCGGCGCGGGCCTCCTCGCGGATGCGGTCCGCCTCGGCCCGGCGCTTCTTGTCGCGCGCGCTACGCGCCATGAAGGCGAACGCCAAGATCAACAGCAGGATCACCACGACTGCCACGACGATCAAGACGACGGTGTTGTTCATGCCGGCTCCTTCGGCTAGGGAGGACGTCCAAAAATTGGCGCACCCGCTCCCCGAGCGAGTGCCCGGGTTCGCCGGCATTCAAACCACTGTGCGCTGGCGCCCGGGCTACCTGACCGTCAGCGTCCCCGACATGTTCGGATGGTATTTGCAGACGAACGGGTAATCGCCTGGCTGCGTCGGCGCGGTGAAGCTCTCCTGTTCTCCGCCGTCGACGTCGGTGGAGAAACCGGATTCCGGCTTGGAGGTCACCGAGTGCTCCACGGTGTCCTTGTTCACGATGACGATCGTCGCCCCCGGCGAGACCGTCAGCGGGTCGCCGAAGGACATTCCGCTGATCGTGATGGTCGATCCGGCGGGCGCGGGCGAGGACTTCGCGGCGGGACTGCCGGTCATCGCGACCGGTGAGCTGCTCGCAGCGTAACCCGGCGTGGTTGCCTGCGTGCCGGAGCACGCGGTGGCGAAGACGCCGATGAGTACCAAGCCGCCGATTGTCGATCCGATTCTTCTCATGTGTCCTCTTCCGTTGACTGCCTGTGTCACATGACACGTGACAGGCCCGGGTCGAGTTCGATTACCGGAGAACGCGCTCGTCGACGATGAACAACGCCAGCGTGCTCGCCAGCGCGGCGGCGGCGGCCCAGATCGCATGTGCGCCCCATGCCCGGCTGGCGAATGCGCCGGCCAACGCCCCGCCCACGAAGGCAAGGATGACGGCGCCGTACACCCCGCATGCGCGACGGGACGCGTCATGCCGTTCGACGAAGCCGTCGTAGCCCGCTTCGACGAACCTCATGAGGTTCCCGGTCGTCGCCACCGGGAGGTAGGCCAGGTCCCCGATGTTTCGGAACAGACCCATCTGCACGGCCGCGAGGAAGGCGATCGGCACCGTCACGTAGCTGTGCGGAACGCTGATCGGCACGAACCCGATCCCCACCAGCGCCGCCACCTGCACGGCCATGGTCCAGCGAAGCGGATAGTTGACGGCGCGTTCCGCACGTCCCGATTTGATGTGCGAGGACAGCAGGATGCCCGCGACGAAGGCGAAGATCGGCCACACGTGTGCCATCGCCGCACCCCACTTGCGCTCGGACGCGTCGATGGCGAAGAAGATGACGTTGCCGGTCTGGACGTTCGCGAAGACCCCACCGCGGACGTAGAACGTATGGGCGTCCATGAAGCCGTTGGTCAGGGTGAGGAGCAACGCAAACCACAGCGTTCGAGCGCGTTCGTAGTCCGACGGGCCGGGTCTGGGAGCACCCATCCGAACAACCTAGCGGGTGATCGACAGGGCGGTGGCCGTCAAACGCCCAGGGCATCCAGCATGCCCGATGCCGACCGCGGCCAGGAGAACTGTTCGGCCCGACGGCGGGCGCCGTCGCGGCGCGCGGACTCGGGCCGGCTGATCAGGGCCGCCACCGCGGCGGCGATGGCACCGGGATCGTTGTCGGCTGCCGCGCCGCTTCCGGCGGTGAGGATCTCGGCGAGCGCCGAGGTTCTCGAGGCGACGGCCGGCGTGCCACACGCCAGCGCCTCGAGGGCGGCCAGGCCGAACGTCTCGTGCGGTCCCGGTGCCAGCGCGACGTCGGCGGACGCCAGGATCGACGCCACCGTGTCCCGGCAGCCGACGTACCCGGTGAAGTCGACGGGCAGGCGGGCGGCTTGGCGTTGCAGCCTGACCCGCTGCGGACCGTCGCCGACGACGACGAGCCGCACATCGAGACCCGAAGCACGAAGAGCGACAAGGGCTTCGATGCTTCGGTGCGCGTGCTTTTCGACCGAGAGGCGTCCGCAGTGCACCAGCAGCGTCTGACCCGGCGTCGCCCAGCGGCGACGCACGCGAGCCGACCTCCGGCGCGGGTGGAACTGTTCGAGATCGACCCCCAGTGGCACCGTGACGACGTTGGCAGCTCCGATGCGATCGAACTCCTCGCGCGCGAAGGCGGTGGTGCACACCACGGCGTCGTAGTCGGCCGCCGTCCTGCGGTTCGCGACGTCGGCGATGGCGCGGGCGGCACGGCGGGGCATGACTTGTCCGGCGAGTCGGTCCAGCCGTTCGTGAGAGATCATCACCGTTCCCACGCCGCGACGACGACCCCACGAGCCCAGTGAGCGCAGCGTGAGACGGTCGGAGACCTCGAGCGCATCGGGCTTCAGCTCGGCCAACTGCGCCGTGACGGATCGCGGGAGTACGGCGCGATAGCCGCCCGTGAAGGGAATCCGCAGTGCGGGCAACGCGATTCGAGTTACGCCGGAGGTCAGCCGCGCACGGCTGACGACGGGTCCCGGAACCACCAGGTAGACCTCGTGGCCGAGCGCGCAGTACTCCGCGCCGAGCCGGTCCACTGCCGTCCGAAGGCCGCCGGACCGAGGTCCGTAGAAGTTCGCCACCTGCACAACCCGCATACCCCATCAGAACGGGATCGCGTGTGCACCTCCGAACGGTGACGCTGCCGCCATCTGAACGCGCCGTGAACAGCGTCGCGCCGGTGTGGTCCTTAGCCGACGTACTTGGTGAACCAGTCCTGGGTCTTCTGCCAGGCGTCGGCCGCGGCCGTCGGGTCGTACCGCTCGCCGGTGTCGTTGAAGAACGCGTGGTCCGCACCCTGCTCGACGACGAGTTGATTGACCAGTCCGGCCTTGTCGAGCGCCTGCTGCGCGGCATCCTTGGTACCGGTGACACGCCCGTCCTTGGAGCCGTAGAAGGCCAGCACCGCGACGTCCTTGGAGCCACTGAAGTCGGCACCGTCGGGAAGTGGCCCGTAGAACGGGACGGCGGCGGAGAGCTGTGGTTCTCCCGACGCCAGCAGTTGCCACACCAGGCCGCCGCCCATGCAGAACCCGACGGCGGCCACCTTGACGCCCGGCGCACGGCGCTGCAACTCCTCGACGCCCGACTTCATGTCGGCGACGAAGTCCTGCGGCGCGATCTTGCTCAGGGCGGCGGTGGCCTCGGCGGGGTCGGTGAACTTCGCGGTGCCGCCGTCGGCGGACAGCAGATCGATGGCGAGTCCGGAGTACCCGATGCCCGCGAAGCGGCCTGCCACCGAGCGCGCCCAGTCGGTGAGTCCCTTGTTCTCGTGGATGACCAACACGGCGCCCTTGGGCGTCGCTGCAGGCGCCCACGCCGCCTGCAGCTCTCCGCGTGGACCCGCCCAGGTAATCGGCGTCGTGTCCACCGTGTTCTCGACGCCTGGTGGGGGCGCGGCGGCCGTCGCGGCTCCGCTGGAGGTGACGGGTGCGTCCGCAGTCGGCGTCTTGTCACCGGGCTTGTCGGCGTCGCCGCAGGCGGCGATCAGCGCGGAGGCCGCGGCAGTGCCGACCCCGATGAGGGCAAGCCTTCGCATCGCTTCGCGCCGGGACATCAGGCCGTCGACGTGGTCGGTCGCGATCTCTTCGGCGATGTAGCGCTGCAATGGAGTCACCGGTCGAGTATGCCCGGAGATTCTGAACATGCGGTGGGAGATGCCCATGACGGCGAATACTCGACGACATGACCTCCGACGCCGGCCGCCTCGAGCTTGCCGGCCGTGTCGCAGTGGTCGCCGGAGCGACCCGTGGTGCGGGACGGGGCATCGCCGCTGCCCTCGGGGAGTCTGGCGCAACGGTCGTCTGCACGGGGCGCAGCAGCTCCGTCGTCAAACTGTGCTCGGACTACGATCGTCCCGAAACCGTCGAGGAGACAGCACAACTGGTGACCGAGCTGGGTGGCGTCGGCATCGCCGCACCGACCGACCACCTCGACGTCGAGAAGGTACGTGCCCTCGCCACCCAGCTCCGCGACGACTACGGCGGCATCGACATCCTCGTCAATGACATCTGGGGAGCCGAGGTCCTGAAGGGACCGCCGTCGACGTGGAACCGGCCGATGTGGGAGCACGATCTCGCCGACGGGCTCCGGATCCTGCGGCTCGGCGTCGATACGCACCTCATCACGTCGCACTGCTTGTTACCGCTGCTGATCACGCGTCCGGGCGGCCTGCTGGTCGAGGTGACGGACGGGACAGCCGAATTCAACGCTCAGCACTACCGGCTCTCGGCCTTCTACGATCTGGCCAAGGTGTCGGTCAACAGGATTGCCTTCAGCCAAGGCCACGATCTGGCACCGTTCGGCGGCACCGCCGTGGCGGTGACACCGGGCTGGTTGCGGTCGGAGATGATGCTCGAGAACTACCACGTGACCGAGTGCAATTGGCGCGATGCCCTGCAGCCGGGACGGGCCGACGGCGGTCCGACCGCACCGGCGGCATTCACCGAGTCCGAGTCGCCGCGGTTCGTGGGACGAGGAGTCGCCGCCATTGCGGCAGATCCCGACCGAGCGCGTTGGAACCAACGCTCGGCAAGCTCGGTGCAGCTCGCCCACGAGTACGACTTCACCGACGTCGATGGTCGCCGGCCCGACGCCTGGACCGAATAGTAGACAAATCTGGGCAAGTGTTCACGATTTCGTTGACACCGATGCCCGGCGACTGTTCTATGACGGAGTGACGTACGACACGATCATCCGACATGGCCGATGGTTCGACGGCACCGGCGGCCCATCCGCCATCCGCGACATCGGCATTCGCAACGGTCATGTCGTCGCGATCGCGACCGCCGATCTGGACGCGACCGACTGCCCCCAGGTGATCGACGCGACCGGTCAGTGGGTGTTGCCCGGAATGCTCGACATCCACACCCACTACGACGTGGAGGTGCTCAACGGCCCCGCCCTCACCGAATCACTGCGGCACGGCGTCACCACGGTGATGCTCGGAAGTTGCTCGCTGTCGACCATCCACGTCGACGGCACCGAGGCGGGCGATCTGTTCGGCCGGGTGGAGGCCATTCCCAGGGAGCACGTCATCGCCGCGGTCGAGGCGCACAAGACGTGGCGCACCTGCGACGACTACGTGAAGGCCCTCGAGGCGTTGCCGTTGGGCCCGAACCTGGCGGCGTTCATCGGGCACTCCGACATGCGTACCGCCGTCATGGGTCTGGACCGTGCCACGCGAAGGGACGTCCGCCCGACCAGAGGCGAGCAGGCCGAGATGGAACGCATGCTCGCCGACGCGCTGAGGGCGGGCTTCGTCGGTATGTCGTCGATGCAGTTGCTCTTCGACAAGTTGGACGGTGACGTGTGCCGTTCGCGCACGCTGCCGTCGACGTACGCCAGGGCGCGCGAGCAGCGCAGACTGAAGTCGTTGTTGCGCAAGGCCGGTCGAGTTCTGCAGTCCGGACCCAACATCGAGAATCCGGTGAACCTCGGGTCTCAGATCGCCCAGTCGCTCGGCGTTCTCCGCAAGCCGCTCAAGACCAGCCTGCTCTCCGCAGCCGACGTCAAGTCCAACCCGTATGCCATCCTGCTGATGGGTCCCGTCGCACGTTTCGTCAACCGACTCGGCGCCGACTTCCGCTGGCAGCATCTGCCCGTGCCGTTCGAGGTCTACGCCGACGGCATCGACCTGGTGATCTTCGAGGAATTCGGCGCGGGCGCCGCCGCACTGCACCTTCGCGATCAGGTCGAGCGCAACGAGATGATGCGCGACGAAGGCTACCGCCGTCGGTTCCGCAAGGAGTACGAGAGCAAGTTCGGGATGCGGGTGTGGCACCGCGACTTCTTCGACGCCCAGATCGTCGAGTGCCCAGATCCCGGCGTGGTCGGCAAGTCCTTCGGCCAGGTGGGCCAGGACCGCGGCGGCGTGCACCCCGTCGACGCGTTCCTCGATCTGGTGCTCGAGCACGGCACGGCGCTGCGCTGGCGCACGACCATCTCCAACCACCGGCCCGACGTCCTCAAGAAGCTCGCCCGCGATCCCGGCGTCCAGATGGGGTTCTCCGACGCGGGCGCCCACCTGCGCAACATGGCGTTCTACAACATGGGTCTGCGTCTGCTGCGCCACGTTCGCGACGCGCAGGAGGCGGGCACGCCCTTCATGTCCGTCGAGCACGCCGTGCACCGTCTCACCGGTGAGCTCGCCGACTGGTACCACCTCGACGCCGGCCACTTGCGCGTCGGTGACCGCGCCGACCTGACCATCATCGACCCACGCCGCCTCGACGAGCGCCTCGACGACTACGCCGAGGATCCCGTCGACCAGTACGGCGGACTGTCACGGATGGTGAACCGCAACGACGAGACGGTGCGCGCGGTGCTCGTCGGTGGTCGCGTCGTGTTCCGGGACGGCGTGGCCACGGAAGTGGTTGGGCGCCGGCGGACCGGGCGCTTCCTTCGCGCGACGGACGGGTCCCCGGCCTGTCCCGTGCACAGCGGTGAGTTGACGAATGTCGGTTGAGGACGTGGTGCTCGGCTTGTGGAGGGCGCTCTCGGCGCGGGACTGGGACTCGGTGAAGTCGTTGCTCTCCGTGGACTGCATCTATCTCGACATGCCGGTGGGTCCGGCCGCCGCCGCCAAGGGACCCGACGACATCGTCAAACGCCTCAAGATCGGACTGGCGCCGCTGGCGTCGTACGAGAACTTCGACGGGCTGCTACTCACCGACGGCCGCAACGCCATGTACGAGCATCACGAGGAGTGGCGCTGGGCGACGGGTGAATGCGCGGTGCTCGAGTTCGTCACGGTGCACCGGGTCGAGGGCGGGAAGGTCACCCTCTGGAAGGACTACTGGGACATGGGCAAATTGGTGAACCAGGCACCACCCTCGTGGACCGAGGACTTCGCCACCGCCGACATGTCCTGGTTGTACGACGCCACCGGCATGGTGTGACTGCTAGACGCTCCAGGCCAGGCGGAACTTCTCGGCCAGCTCGTCGGGTGCGAGGTCGCCGTAACCGTCGTGTTCGTAGCGACGCACCGCGACGATGGCATCCACCGCGGAGTCGCCCAGAATGGTTCGCAGAAGCGATGATTCGGCGAGCGCATCCAGGGCGGCGACCTGGCCGTCGGGAAGCGTCACGATGCCGGCGTCGGCGCGTTGCCGGTCGGTGAGCGTCGCGGGATCGACCGTCGTCTCCGGCGCCAGGGGCAGCTCGCGCTCGATGCCGTCGAGGGCCAGACCGAGGATGGCCGCCGTCGCGAAGTAGGGGTTGGCCGACGGATCCACCACCTTCACCTCGACGTTGGCGCCTGCAGGGTTGCCACGGCCGCCCTGCACGAATCGGACGGCGGCTTCGCGGTTCTCGGTGCCCCAGCAGACCTGGGCGCCGGACCAGCTGCCGGGCTGCATCCGAAGGCCCGACAGGATCGACCCACACAGCACCGCCTGTGCCTCCGGCAGCCCGGCCAGCAGTCCCGCCACGGCCGATTCGCCCGCCGGCCGCATTCCACGCGCCCCGGTTCCCCCCGAGAACAGCGTCACCCCCGAGTGCCGCAACGAGAAGTGCTGGTGGGCACCCGATCCGACGCTGCCGACGAACGGAACGGGCGACATGCTGACCCGGACGCCGTGCCTGCGGGCGACGCGTCCGACGATGATCCGCAAGGCCACCAGGTGGTCGGCGGCGGCCACCGGGGTCGTCGGCGCCAGGGAGATCTCGAACTGATTGGCACCGTATTCGGGATGCAGCTGCTCGAGGGCGATGCCGGCGGTGGTCGCGGCGGTGGTGAGGTCCTTGACGAATCCCTCGTACTCGAGGACGCCGGCCAACCCGTACTGCGCCCACAGGTGCGACGGCAGCCGGGCGCCGTCCGGAGCGACGAGGACGAACTCCATCTCGTGGCCGACGAGCGCGTCCAGGCCCGCCGCCGCGAGGCGCTTCTCGATGCGCGCCAACGCCCCCCTGCTGCAGAACGGGTCGGCCGTGCCGTCTTGGTTGACGAACGATCCCGGCGCCCAAGCCAACCCGTCGCCAAGGGTGTGCAACTCGTCGAGGTCGACGCGGATTCGCTGGTCGCCCACCACCCCGACGGGCCCCCCGACGACGATGCCGGCCTGATCGATCGCGAAGACGTGCCACACCGGGCTTGCGCCGAGACCCGGATCCGCGAATGCGCCCAGCCTGCGGATCGGCACCGTCTTGGCATGGATCAGCCCCGCCGGGCTGACCACGGTCCCGATGAGGCTGGCGACTCCGTCTGACTCGAGCTGCGCGATGGCCGCTGCAGCGAGCGGTTTGGCTGCCATGGCACCCATTGTGCCGTCTAGGTCTACAGCGTGATCCTGCAGGACTGCCCGATGTCGAGGGTCCGCAGCATCCGGCCCATCCCGAGCCACATCGCGCAGGACAGAGCGAGGTCGGTGAGCAGCTCGGCGTCGAACTCGCGACGGCAGCGGGCCCAGAAGTCCTCGTCGTCGCGCAGCGCGGTGTGGTCGCTCGCGAAACGCTGTGCGAACTCTGCCGCGATGCGCTCCTGGGCACTGTAACCGGGCCAGGTCTGCCACTGCGAGGCGTGCTCGTAGAGTTCCTCGTCGACGCCGGCCGCGACGCCGTCGGAGTCCCGGGTGTTCTGGCAGACCACGCATTCGTTGTCGAGCGCGATCACCATGCGCGCGAGTTCTCGAACGCGCATCGGCAGTCGGTTCTTGGTGTAGACCGCGTGCGTGAAACCGGCCATGGCAGTGCCGATGTCGGGCGACTCGACGATCCAGCCGGCCACGTCGTCGTCGGCGAATTCTCCGATTCGGCTCATGGCCGCATCGTACGCCGGTGACGACGTTTCTGAAACGCGTTCTAGTTCTGGGTCGGGGTGGACGACCGCGCCGCGAAGTATGCGGCATCCTCCGGCGGCTGGCTCCAGCCGGCTTGCCCGCGCCACGCCACGGTGTGGTAGCGCATGTCCGCGCCGTAACGGACCCGGAACAGCATCGAGCGGGCCGGTCCGTTCTCGTATTCGTGCAACTCCCCCGGCGGATGCACCACGAAGGAGCCGGGGACCACCTCGGCCACCGCATCGGGGGTCCGCATCGCTCCCCCACCGGTGAAACAGAAGTAGATTTCGGTGGCCTCCGGGTGACAGTGGTGAGGGCTACACTGGCGCGGTTCCCAACACGCGATGGTGACGTCGCCCCCATCGACGGTCCCGAGAATCTTCTCCACGTGACGGTGCGGGTCCCAGACCTGTTCGGCCTCCAGGTTGAACACGTACATGGTGGACCTGCCTCCCGCGTCGGACCGGTGATGATCGAGATTGCCCACCAACGATAAGGCGCGCACACCCACCGGCGGTTCCTCGAAATCTTGAAATGGTGGCGACGACGATCCACTAACATCCGGAACAGCATGGACTGGACCATGGAAGATCTGTTGGCGAAGCTGGGCACCGACGTCGAGTACACCGACCCGGCCGAGCCGTCGACGCGCCTCGGCGCGGTCCTGTTGGCCGACGACCTCGAGCAGGCCCGCGCCGGCGCTGCCCGTGCCGCGGTCGTGTTGGCGGTCGGCGTGCCGGAAGCGTCGCTTCCCGCGCTGCTGACCGAGGCCGCAGCGCGGCATTGTGCGGCAGTGGTCGCGCGGTGTCCGGCCGCGGGCGGACGTCCCCCCGCACCCGACGATTGTGTGCTGATCCTGCTGCGCCGCAGCGCCTCCTGGCTGTCCGTCGTCGAGGTGCTCGGCCAGCATCCCGCCGGCCGGGGGCCGAGAGACGTCGATGCCGCACCGGTCGGGGAACTGCCACGGGGTGACCTGTTCGCGTTGGCCGAAGGCCTGGCCGAACGCGTCGGCGGCCCGGTGATCATCGAAGACGCCAACTTTCAGGTGCTGTCGTATTCAACCTTCAGCGGGCCCACCGACGTCGGGCGCGACCGGGCGATCCTCGGCAGGCGGATGCCGGTCGAATGGCTGGAGCATCTCGAGCACAGCGGTGGCCTGGACCGGTTGCGCACCACCGAGGACGTCATCGACATCGTCGACGGGCCGTTGCAGGCGCGTCGCAGGCTCATCACGGCGATGCGGTCGGGCGCACGGCTGCTGGGCATCCTGTGGGTTGCCGAAGGACAGATTCCCTTGACGCCCGATGCTCCCCGGCTCCTTCGCGAAGCCGCCCAGATCGCCGTTCCGCACCTGCAGCGTCACTACGACAACAATCAGGAGGAACGGCGGGGACGCGGCCAGCTGGTCCGCTCCCTTCTGGACGGCCGCGGTCAACTACACCGACATGCCGAAGAGCTCGGCATCGGGCGTGCGGCCACGACCGCCGTCCTCGGCTTCACCCCCGACTCCGACGTGGACGTCACCGACGACGTGTGGGACCGGATCACCGACCACGTCGCGCTCTCCTGTGCCGCCTTCCGCTGGAACACCGCAGTCACCCGCCTGGGCCGCACGGTGTTCGCGATCGTGGAGGTGCCGCCCGGCAGCAACGAGGACGGCGTGCTGCGACTCGGCGGGGAGATCGTCGGCCGGGTGATCCCGGCGCTGCACGGCCGCCTCCGCGGCGCCTCGAGCTCGCTCGCGCGTGGCCTCGGCACCATTCGGGGCCGCCGCCGGCAGACGGAGGACGCGCTGCGCGCGCTGCTGGAGAGCACGGGACGGGAGTTCCCCCGGTTCGTGCACGCCGACGCCGTCCGTCCGATCACCGTGCTGCGCGAGGTGATCCACGTGATCGACGAGCGGGGCGACCTGTGGTTGCCCGGTCTGCAGGCTCTGGTCGCCGAGGACGCCGCCCGTCACACCGACTTCCTCCTCACCCTGCACACCTGGCTGCAGGCCAGTGCCAATGCCAGCGAAGCCTCGCGTCAACTCAACCTGCACCCGACGACGCTGCGGTACCGGTTGACCAGGATCCGAGAACTCTCGGGGCTGGATCTGGACGATGCCCGGGTCAGGCTGGTCTGCCAGCTGCTCCTGGTGGCACGCGAGCAACGCAACCTCGCGTAGCAGGCGGCCATCTTCAGCCGTCCCGTGGGATCACCGGCACCAGGAGATGAGGGCGGCGGTCCGGGTCGGCGTGCAGCGTCGTGGTGCCGCCGAACACGGGCTTGTCGCGATCGCCGGGATGTTCGTGCCAGTAGGGGCCACTTCCGCGCATCTCCCGGCCGTAGGCGACGGGCGGCTCGCCGGGCAACCCGTGCCGATAGTCGACCCCGGCCACCGAGACACCGAAGGAATACCCGGCCGGCGCGACGATGCACGTGGGCCAGATCTCGACGTCCGCCTCGTAAATGCGTCCGGGCTCGAGTGGGTCCGCGCGATCGTGAGGATGCCACGGCCGGTACGGGAGGCTCCGGGACGGGTCGAGCGCGCGGTGCGACATCCGCAACCAGCCCTGGGTCAGCGGCGCCCGCGGCTCGAACGCGGTGGTGAAGAGGACCTCCTCACCATCGGGGTCGAACAGATGCACGGTGACGAACAGGTCGGCGTCCTCGGTCGACGAGGAGACGAACAGCTTCAACGCCAACGGACCGGTGATCTCCACCGGCTCGTCGAGGGGCGGGGTGCGAAAGGCGAGCGCACCGTCTCGGGCCTCGAACGAGGCCCGTGCGCTCACCTCGGAAGCGGTCCCGGTCAGCGCTCCCGACACCAGGTCGAGGTAGACCCGTGTCCACCGGGTCCGCGCCAGGGGCCACTCGTCCTCGTCACGCCGGACGAACCCGTCGGGCGTCCGCACCTTCAGTTGTACCCGCGCGGTGCGGTCCCAGCCGTTGTCGGCGCCCTTGAGGAAGTGGTCGAAGAAGCGGCGCTGCACGTCGAGGCCGTAGGAGGTGTAGAACTCGGTCCAATGCTCCAAACCGTGCACCTCGAGCCACTTCTGCTCCGAGGAGACGCCGAGGAACGCCTCGAAATTGCCGCGCGAGTGCAAACCCATTCCTCCCCAATTGGCACCCGAGAGCACCGGGACCGTGACGTTGGGCAGGTCGGCCGATCGATCGCGATAGAAGTCGTCGCACAACGGATGTGCGTTGAGCACGTCGCCGATTTCGATCAGCTTCTTCGACCGCTCCTGCTCGTCGACGGTCGCCGCGCCGGTGACGCGGCGCCCGTTGACGGGGTTGACGGGCGCATCCACGCGCCCGTACTGGACCGTCGCCACCTGGCACGGCATCCAGCTGGGCATGAACTCCGACGTGATGCCGCCGTGGTGGGTGAATTCGCGGTAGTAGTCCGAGGCCCCCTCCCACGGACAGATCGCCGCCAGGTGCGGCGGTCGGAGCGCCGCCACCTGCCACTGATTGGACGCGAGGTAGGAGATGCCGAGCATGCCCACCTTGCCCGAGCTCCATGACTGCGTACCGGCCCACTCCACGCACTCGAAGAGATCACGGGTCTCCTGCGGGGAGAAGAAGTCGACCTCGCCGGGTGAGGCGCCCGTCCCCCGCGTGTCGACCCGCACGCACACGTAGCCTTCGGGGACCCAACGCTCCGGATCGGGATACTCCCACACCTGATACGCCCCGGTGGAACCCTCCAGCACCTCGGGATGGTCGCGCACCAGGCTCGTCCACTGGTGGGCGTAGCCCTCCGCGAATGCCAATCCCTTGGCGTAGGGCCCCGCGGCGAGCAGCACGGGATGCGCCTCGTCGTCGTCGGGCCGGAACACGTCGGCCACCAGGTGACCGTCCTGGACCGGGATGACGACGTCCCATTCGATGCGCATACCGTCGCGAACCTCGATCCGCCGTTCGGTCATGATCGACTCCTTGCTTCGTCGTGGATGAGGTCAGGCGTGCGTCGCGAGGACCGCGTTGCGCCCGCCAAGGGCGGCCATTCCCAAGAGTCCGATGACACAGGGAATGACGATGACCAGTACGCCTCCCACGGTCCACCCCACCGCATCGACGAGACCGGCGAAGACGTAACCCGACACGCTGGCGGGTATGTACAGCGACGCCAGGAACACGCCTTGGGCCCGCCCCACCAGCGCCGGCGACACACTGCGCTGCATGAGAGCGCTCGTGTTGGTGTAGACGACACCGGTGAACGAGACCCCCATGAACAGCGTCAGGAGCATCTGCACCCCCTGCGGGGCCGACGTCGCGAAGATCAGCACGCCGGTCACCATCAACCCGCTCAGGCCCAGCACGTTGAGCAGGCGCTGACTGATCCGGTCGGCCAGGTAGCCCGCGAAGATCGCCGCCAGGGCGCCGATGCCGAACATGCTGGCCGTCACGCTCGCCTGGGACGGAGTGAAGCCGTGGGCGGTCCGCAGGAACGTGGGATAGAGACCGAGCCAGGCGTTCAGCGCGAAGCCCGCACCGGCCGCGGCGATCGCCGCACACACCACCGCACGGTTGAAGAGCCGGCCGGATGCCGCCACGCCCATGTCTCCCGCCCGGGCCGCACTCGCAGCGTCCGCACCGTACTCGGCGGCTGCGCGCGGCACTCCGACGGCCACCACGACGAAGACCACCAGGCCGCAGGCGCCGAAGACCAGAAGCGGGGTTTGCCATCGCCCGGTCGCCTCGACGAGCAGCTGCCCCACGGCGGGGCCGGTGAAGGCGCCGACGCCGTACGCGGCGGTCAGAGTGCCGATCGCCAGACCACGATGGCGATGGAAGTACGAGCCTGCCGCGGCGAAGAGGGCGGCGTTCTGGATGCCCTCGCCGACGCCGGAGATCACGCGGTAGGCGGCCATGTCGAACCAGCTGACCGCCACTGCTTGAAGCGCGGTGGTCACCGAGAACAGGACGAGGCCGGCGAGGATCATGTTCTTGCGACCCCAGCGGTCGGTCAGGTAGCCGGCGGGAATGCCGGCCAAACCCATGCCGAGAGTGAAAATGGTTGCGAGCAAGCCAACTTGGCCACTCGTCGCCCCCAGTGCCGCGCGGACGTCGGGCAGGATCACGGGAAAGACCTGCCGGTCCATGGCGTTGATGAAGTAGGCCATGTCGAGGATCAGCAGGATGGTCAGCGCATTCCTGACTCGGGCCACTCCGGGTACGCTATTCGCCTGGGCGAGGGGCTCGGTGAGTAATCGCATGATGGTCTCCTTCATTGCTGGGACGGGCTGCGCTTGGTCATGAGCGTATGTGACCCAGGCCACACGTCGTTCCGTCGATTCGAGGAAGATTCGCGCATTTCTTCCTCGACTCCTTCGCCTAACAAGCACGCCTTGGGCTCCGGGCCGGCCCACGGTGGGGCACGCGACATGGTCACGGCCACAGGGCGTCCCGCGAATCACGCACCGAATGCGTGCGTGCTCCAACTCAGGGGCGTCCCGGCGTACTTGGCGACTCGGACGTCACCCGAACGGGCGTGTCCCTCGAAGGACTCGACCCGCGCCGCCCTCGCGCACAAGGCACCCAAGGTCGCGCTGCTGGCGGTGTCGGTGACCTCCTGGTAGGTGACGGTCTTGAGATACTTGCCGACCCACAACCCGCCGGTGTAGTGGGCGGCACCGCGGGTCGGTAGCACGTGGTTGGTGCCAATCACCTTGTCGCCGTAGCTCACACACGTACCCTCACCCAGGAAGAGGGCACCGTAGTTGCGCATCTTCACCAACGCCTCTCGCGGGTTGGCGGTGAGGACCTGGACGTGCTCGAAGGCGAAGCGATCCGCCAGCGCGAAGGCATCGTCCACGGTCGGGACGACGTGAACCTCGCCGTGATGACGCCAGGCCACCTCGGCGAAGTCCTTCGTGGGCATGTCCGGCAAAATCCGCTCGACGTGCGCGATGACCCGTTCGGCCACGTCCTTGGACGTCGTGATGAGCACGGCAGGTGAGTCCGGGCCGTGTTCGGCCTGACTGAGGAGGTCGACCGCGACGATGAACGGATCCGCCGTATGGTCGGCGACGATCAGCGTCTCGGTGGGACCGGCGAACAAGTCGATGCCGACCTGCCCGAACAATTGTCGCTTCGCCTCGGCGACGAACGCATTCCCCGGCCCCGCGATCATGTTCACCGGGTCGATGGTCTCGGTGCCCAGTGCCAGGGCGGCCACGGCCTGCACGCCGCCCAGCAGATAGATCTCATCGGCACCCGCCAGGTGCAGGGCGGCCACCGTCGCGTGCGGGATCTTCCCTCGGATCGGCGGCGTACACGCCGCGACCCTGGGAACACCGGCCACCTTCGCCGTGATCACCGTCATGTGCGCAGACGCCGTCAAGGGGTACCGGCCACCCGGGACGTACGCCCCGGCAGCGCCGATCGGCAGGTGCCGTTGACCGAGGCGGACTCCCGGTAGGGTTTCGATCTCGATGTCGGACAGCGACTTCCGCTGTGCCTCGGCGAATCGGCGGACGTTGGCCTGGACGGTCCCGATGTCGTCGAGCACCTGTTGCGGCACCGCGTCGACGATGTTCTGGATCTCGACGCCCGACAGCCGGAACGACTCGGGCGACCAGTCGTCGAACTTCTGCGAGTACTCGCGCACCGCAGTATCGCCCCGGTCCCGGACGTCCGCGATCACCGAGGTCACGACCGCGCCGACGGAGCCGCTGGATGATCCGTCGGATTGCGGGTCTGCTGCCGCGACGGCGGCTTTGATCACTTGGTTCGACATGAAATCTCTCTCTGGTTGATACCGCAGTGGGGTGGAGCCCGTCATCGGTCGACGAAGGCGACGGCGCGGGTCGGACCACCGTGCCCGCCGACGATCTTGAGCGGGAGCCCGTAGAAGGTGAACCGCTGTCCGACGAGTTGATCGAGGTTGGCCAGATTCTCGTAGTGCGTCTTGTGTTCGTGACGGCACATCATGTGGCAGGGGTAGGTCTTGCTGATCGGGTTGTCCGGTGTCGGGCTGTCGACCCCGAAGGTCTTCACCCCCCGCTCCACGATCCACTCGCACGCTGATTCGCCCAACCCGGGAAAGTCGGTGAGGTAGCGGGCGTCCCCTGGATAGCGGGCGTATGCGCCGGTGTGGAACAGCACGATGTCGCCGGGGATGACGCGCTGTCCGGCCTCCCGCTCCGCGGCGTCGAGATCCTCGTAGGTGATGTCGGTTTGCGGTGCGACGTGTGAGACGTCAAGACATACGGCCGTTCCGAAGAAGAGGTCCAAATCCATCTGGTCGATGGTCTGCGCATCGGGATCGGGGTCGAGGTGGGAGAAGGAATCCACGTGGGTTGGGCCGTTGTCGTTCAACAGGATTCCCGTCGTTTGGAACGAGAATCCACCTTCGAAGCGGGGGGCGGTCTCCTCGTGGCTGACGTGGCTGAACACCACCGTCTTCAAGTGCCCGGGGTAGACCTTCATCTCTTGATAGATGTCCTGCGATAGATCGACGATCTTCGTCATGATCGGCTCCTTGTCTTGGTTGGGGGGACGTACGGGAGGAAGCGACGGAGGTGGGATCAGTGCATGACGATGCCCGCCGAGACGTTGAGGTCTTCACCGGTGATCGACGCCGCAGCGTCGCCGGCAAGGAACGTCACCGCCGCCGCGACATCGGCCGGTGGGGTCAGCCGACCCAGCGGGGAGTCCGACACCATCTCCTCGCGCGCTCGCGCGACGCTGATGCCGCGGCTGTCGGCCTGCGCTTGGAAGACGTGCCGGATCCGGTCGCCCTCCAGCGGTCCCGGTGACACCAGGTTCACCCGGATCCCGTGGGGCCCGACTTCCAACGCAAGCGTGCGGGTGAAGCCGACCAGGGCCGACTTGCTGGCGGCATAGCTGGTCCGGCCGAGCAGTGGACGCTTGGCGGTCATCGAGCCGATGTTCACGATGCTGCCTCCGCCGGGTTGCCCGATCATGGCGGGCAGCACCGCCCGACAGCACAGGAATGTCCCGAACAGGTTTGTTTCCAACGTATCTCGCCACGGCTGCACTTCCGACGCAGCGACCGCAGCCGTCGGCCCCGCAATGCCACTGTTGTTCACCAGGACGTCGATGCGCCCGAATCGTTCGAGCGCCGTCGCGACCAGGGAGTCGATCGCCTGCTCGTCGCGGACGTCGCAGCAGATCGGGAGAACGTCGCGGCCGGGACGATCCAGCAGCATGTGCGCATAGTGCAGGGCCTGCTCGTCACGTCCCGAGATGACCACTCGGGCACCGGCATCGAGAAGGCTGCCGGCGATGTCCAAGCCAAGCCCGCGGGCGCCGCCGGTCACGACGCACGTCTTGCCGGCAAGGGATGTGGTGCTCTCTGACATGACCGACACGTGGGGCCTCCGCGACTTCGTGGAGAACGACTCCCGCATCTTCGTTCGCGGGCGATGTTCGCTGGTCCCAAGAACGTATGTCGCAGAGGTCAGCAGCAGATTCCACAAGAAGGCGGAAGTTGTGGCCCCACGCTGCACGAAGTAGATGAATCGGCGGCGCGCCCCGGGGACGACTGCCTGGCGTCGCGTTCTCGACGGCTACCGAGCCGACGCGCAGCGCCTCACTGAGGCGGACGCGACACGCACTGCGCGGCGTACAGCTGCTCGCCCAGCTTGTCCATCAGTTCGAGCTGGGTCTCCAGGTAGTCGATGTGCTGCTCCTCGTCGGCGAGGATGCCCTCGAGCAAGCCCGCGCTGGTGGAGTCCTCCTTGGCGCGGCACATGACGACACCCGGCCTGAGCCGGGCCAGCACCTCGTATTCGATGGTGAGGTCGGCCTCGAACTGCTCGCGCAGCGTCTGCCCGACGCGCAACGAGGACAGTCGCTGATAATTCGGCAGTCCGTCGAGCAGGAGGATCCGGTCGGTGATCGCCTCCGCGTGCGTCATTTCCTCGAACGCTTCTTTTCGCGTGTGCGTCGCGAGTTCGGTGAAGCCCCAGCTCTCCTGCATCTTCGAATGCAGGAAGTACTGGTTGATGGCCGTCAACTCGCTGGTCAGCTGCTCGTTGAGGAGTTTGAGGACCTCGGCATCGCCTTGCATGTCGTTGCTCCTATAACAGCTGCTGGTCGAGTGTCACGTCGGGCCGAGCCTGGCCGAGCCGGGTTCGGTCCTCAATCTAGTGCACGCCGGGCGCCGAAACCGGGTAGACGCAGCGATGATCGGGTGGCCTTCGGCCGTCGGCGAGCACGCCGGGCGATGCCCGGTGCACGCCACGATGGACTGGCTCGAGGTACTAAGGTTAGACTGCACTAACTTGATCGACGCGCCGCGGCTCCCGGGCGCACGAGACTTCGAGGACGGTTCGATGGGCGCTCACCCCAGGGCTGCGTTGGCCTGATGTTCGTCTGCCTCTGCACCGGAGTGACGAGCCACACCGTCACCGAGCTGATCGCCTCGGGCGCGTCCACGTCGAAGCAGATCGCCGATGCCTGCGGGGCGGGCACCGACTGCGGTCGCTGCCGTCGCACGCTGCGGACGATCATCGAGGCGAGCGGCATCGGCGGCTGTCCCGCGCACGCCGCGGGCTGACGCGGACCGGTCACGCCGACGGATCCCGTCGATCGGCGAACGCCGCGAGCGCGTCCGCGTTGGCGGCCGCACCGAGCAACTCGACGAAGTGCGCGTATTCGCGTGCCGCGGCGGCAGCGATCTCGTGGCGCGTCGGCTCGACCATCGTCTGCTTCACCGCCACCAGACTCGCCACGGGTCGAGACGCCAGGACCTCCGCGTGGCGGCGCACCTCCGGCATCAAGGCGTCGGGGGCGCACACCTTCCACGCGAAGCCCATCCGGACGGCTTCCTCGGCGTCCACCCACTCCGAGGACAACAGCATCCACGCCGCGTTCTGGCGGCCGACCAACTGCGGCAGTAGATAGGAGGACGCCGCCTCCGGCGCCACGCCAAGACTGGTGAACGGACACTTCAACCGGGCCGAGGACGACATGAACACCAGGTCCGCATAACCGAGGATCGTCGCGCCGATCCCGACTCCGAGACCGTTGACCGCCAATATCAACGGCTTGCGCAGTGCGGTGAGAGTGTCGATCATGCCAGGGAATCCGTACCGTCCCGACGGGAACTCGGGGTCGGTGATGCGCGCCTGCATCTCGACCAGGTCGTTGCCCGCACTGAACGCCCGCCCCGTTCCGGTCAGCACGATCACCGCGACGCCGTCGTCCTCGTCGGCATCCTTCAACGCGATCGTCGTGGCGTCGTAGAGCGCCTCGTTGAACGCGTTGAGAGCCTCGGGGCGATTGAGGGTCAAGGTCCGTACGCGGTTGAGGTCGTCGATCCGAACCAGCACGGCAGCAGCGTAAGCGTCAACCGTTCGAGTACACCCGACCGGGTGCGACCAGGACGACCGTCCGCCGCTGTTGCGCCATCACCCGGTCGTACTCGGCCCAGTCGTCGTGCGTCCCGCCTGCTGCGGTGAACACGTCGCGCAACAGCTGACGCAGGCCGTCGCCGGTCAGCCACGGCAGCGGATCGTCCGGTCCCGCGAGCTCGGCCGCGCCCTCGACCGTGGCCCACTGCCAACCCCGTCGGAACGTCACCGCGATCTGGGGACGGGCCCGCAGATTGGCCAACTTCACCCTGCCGTAGGTGACGAAGGCCAGCGTCTGCGAGCCGGACACCGGATGGGTGAACGCGCCGACGTTCACCAGTGAGGCCTGCACGCTGCCGTCGCGGCGAACGGTCGAGACGACCGCCAGACCACTCTCGTCGGCCGCCAGTGCGACCGCTTCGTCGACGGTCGTCACCGTGGTGCCGCCACGGCGAACGGCGACCGGATCGGGTAGCGGCTCGTCGGCACGGTGTCGATGTTCTGGTTGGCGCCGAAGGCAGAGGTGCTCGCGAGCATCCGGTTCATCCGGTCACCGAGGTCGGCGTCGTCGGCCGCACCGAAGAACGCGTGCAGGTCACGTGTCGCCGCGAGGGGGAAGAGCTCCTCGACGATCGCGTCGATGCGCGGCGCACCGCCGGTCAAGGCGCGGACGACGGCGTTCTGGACGTAGCCGAAGGTCGACTGCGTCGCGATCGCCACTGCCGTGTGGTCGACGTGCCACCGCCTCAACCAGGTTTCGACGCCCATGCCGTCGGGGCGTCGCAGCAGCGCGACGTTGGCGAACCCCTCGGTACGGACCCCCAGCGCCGTCTCCGGTGGTGGCAGCGGCACCGACTCGGTGACGAGGTAGGCGTCCACGCGTTCGGCTTCCGCGGCGAGGCGGTCGAGCGCGCCGAGGACATCCGGTCCGTAGGACTGCTGGGACCAGAGGCTGACGAAGGCGACCACCGGCGGATCCAGGGTCGTCAACGTCATCAGCGAGTCACGCACGAGGTCGTCACGCACGTTGACGGCCAGTCCCGGTACGCCGATCGCCAGCAGATCGTCGGCGACGTCGGTCCGCAGTCGCGTGCACCACGAGTCCTCGGCAGCCGGGGAACGGAGGGTGATGATGACCTTCTCCACGGCACGAACCTACCGCCGAAGCTGCCACCTGCATCCACAATGGACTTCTGATCGGGTGTGTCCGGTCGGGTTTCGAACGTGTGATGGGTGGTGCGCCAACGTGCGGATGGTCGGGTTGCCGCAGCGCTCCACGCTGCCCGACCTCGGCGCAGTGGGCCGCAGCCTGCTCGGCGTGGTGCTCGCGGCGGCGGCGGGCCTGCACTGGGGATCGGCGGGGGCGGCGACGGCAGCGGCGGGCGCGGCGGCCATTGCGGGAGCCACCGCCCTGCAGGACACTCCGCGCGGCCCACTCCCGCTCGTCGGCGCCATCTCGTTCCAGATGGGTGCCGCCGTGCTGCTCGGCACCGCCACCTCGTCGTACGGCGTGCTCTTCGTGCTGGTGGCGACGGCGTGGTGCTTCGTCGCGGGGATGCAGTGGGCGGTGAGCGCCAACGCGGGACTAGTCGCGACGGCTGCGGGTGCCCTTCTCGTCGTCGCGCCCCCGGTCGCCCCGACGGCCTCGTCCGTCCTGGTGGCGGCCGCACTCGCCGTGGGCGGCGGTCTGGTGCAGGCAGTGCTGATCGGTCTGTGGCCACGACGCCGGTGGCGTGTTCAGCGGGATGCCCTGACGACGGCCTACCAGTCCCTCGGCGTGGACGCCGTGAATCTCGCCGCCGACCCGACGGCCGGGGCGGATGCCGCGCCCCTGCTGCGGCTTCGGGACACCTTCACCCTCACCGACCGCCAGGCCAGATACCGTCCCCTGGCGTACCGCGAGTGGTACGGCCTTCCGCAACGGATATCGGTGACGATGACGGCGCTGGCCGGCCGGGCCGGGCGCGATGATGCGGTCACGGAGCTCCTGCGGGCCGCCGGACGGGTGCTGGAGGTCGTCGCCGCGCGCGGTCGTACCGCCAAACGCGACGCCGCCGCCGCGATGCAGGTCGTGCACGATGCACAACGCCGCACGGCGCCATCGAATCTGGCTCTCGCGCAACGCTTCTCGAGCCAACTCGCCGAGGCGGTGGCGCTTCGGTTCGGCGAGTCCCCACCCGGGCCCGACCAGGTCACCCGACTCCGCCGCCGCGGCATCGCCTCGTCCGTGCCGGTGACGGTCGCGGCGCTGGGTGCGCACCTGACGTGGGAATCACCCATCTTGCGGCATGCGCTCCGACTGGCCGCCGCCGTGGGCGGTGGCATCGCGGTCGAGCGCTTCGCCGACGTTCCGCACGGCTATTGGATACCCCTCACCGCGCTGATGGTGCTGCGCCCGGAAACCGCGCACACGTACACCAGGTGTGTCGGCCGGGTGATGGGCAATGCGCTCGGAATCGTCGGAGCCTCGATGGTCACGACGATCTGGCACCCCACCGGCATCGCGGCCGCCGTGCTCGCCGTCGCCGTCCTCGGGATCGCCTACGCCGTGTCGGGATTCGGATACGTCGCGCTGAGCGCCGCGCTTGCCGCCGCCATCGTCTTCCTCATCGACGTCGCGGGGGTCGCCGGTGAAGGAACCATGGCCGACCGGCTGATCGCGACGTTGATCGGCGGTGCGTTGGCCGTCCTCGTCCACGTCGCGCTGCCCGATGACTCACTGATCCGCCTCCGGCAACGCGCGGGCGAGCTGCTGAAGACCGAGATCGAGTACGCGACGACGGTGATCAAGGCGTTCGTGCACGGCCTGGACCACCCCGGCCAGGCGCTCGCCGCCGCATGGGAGCGGGCCTTTCGCGCGCGCGCGGCCTTCGAGGCGGCAGCGGGCGCCACGACGTCCGATTCGGGCGACTTGAGACGGTGGCTGAAGTCCTTCCGCACTGCGCTGAACGCCGTCACCACCTCGTGCGCGACGCTGGAATCCAGTCTCCCCGCTCAGCCCTCTCCCACCCTCAGCGGTGACTTCGTGGTGGCGGTCGACGAGTACGTCGAGGCGTTGTGCGGGAGACCCGCACCGCCAGGAGCGCCGTGGCGCATCGACGACGACCGGCTGGCTGCCGCCGAGCAGCGCATCCGCGAAGCCGCCCGCCGACTCGGCCATGACGACACCGCCAGTCGGGTCCTGGTCGCCGAGATCGGCGACATCACCCGCAGCCTGGTCGGGATCACCGACTGACGCCGCCGCGAGGTGGCATCGGCCAGGCCGTCGGCGGCGTCAGTCGCGAGCCCAGCGCGGCCGGATGAAGACGCCGTCGGCCTCGACCGTCACGCCGTCCGCATCCTCGAGATGTCCGACGGCGAAGGACTTGACGCCGTCCTGGCGCACGATCCTGGCGACGGCCCGCAGATCGCCGAGGGGCGTGATGCGGCGATAGCGCATCGTGATGGTGCCGGTCAGCCTCGGCCGCTCCGAGGAGCTGGCCGCCTCGCCGAGCACGTGGTCGAGGATGAGCGCCGCGACGCCGCCGTGCACGTGCCCGGGCGGACCCTCGTAGGCCGCACCGAGGTGGAAGTCGGCGGACACCGTACCGTCGGCGGACCTGGTGAGCTCGAGCGGGGGCGCCACCGGGTTTCGCAGACCGACCACGGCGTTGCCCCACGCCATCTGGTCACCGTCGCTGCCGAATCGGACACCGTATGCCCCGGCGAGTTGACGGCGGCGCAGCCTGGCGGTGGCGGCATCGATCTCGGCCTTCGCGGCGGCGACGGCGGCGTCGTCCGCCTCGGTGCGAATCGTGGCGTCGATCAGTTCCCGGACCGCCTTCGTCAGCGGCTCGTAGCGCCCGCGCAACCGTGCCACGTCCTCCGCGCCGAGGTCATCCACCGGAAAGTCGAGCACCCATGAACTAGAACACGTTCCAGCATCGGTGTCGAATCGCTCCACGCCCCCGAGGTCGCCTGGGCAGCGAATCCCGCTGTGGCGCTGGGTACCTGTTCTTCGGGCTGGTGTGCGTCCTGTACTCATTGCTGCCCGGCGCCAAGGAACCGGTCGTGGTCGACGAGTCGGACGTCGTCGCCGGGCACTGACCTCGACCGTGCGGCCACGGCGTCGACCGTGCGGCCAGGGCGGGTTCTCGCGCGCAACGTCGCCGTGACCGCACGGCGGATGCGCAGCCGCCGCCGTCAGTCGCGGACGAACGGAACCTTTGCCGCGGGCGCCAGCACCACGTACATCCGCCGCCACGGATCGGTGCCCTCCAGACGCCACTGGTGGCCACTGCCCTCGGTGTCCTCGGCGAGCAGGACGTCGCCGGGGTGCAGCGTGAACTCTTCGCCGTCACGGGTGGAGAACAGCAGTGTGCCCGCCAACGTCACCACGAGTTGCCGCACCGGCGCGGTGTGCCACGCGAGCGTGCCCCCGCCTTCGGTCTCCTCAACGGTGGCGTGGGAGGCCGACATCGTCGCCGACACCAGGTCGTCGTTGCGGCCCGTGCTGGTGTCGAGGCGGCCGATCTCGACGTGCGAGGCACCATCCTGGCCCGTCCACAGGCGAACGCAACGAATCATGGGCGTCACCGTAATACGCCGCAGAGGCGCGCGTCACACGACCGTCGGAGCGTGTCTTAGTTAACCTAATATTTCGTAGTCAACTGTCTACGAAGTGCCCTAAGCTGATCGTCATGCCCACCCGCACGCACAGCGTCGACCCCCGCGCCGAACGCGTGCGCACCCAGCTGCGCGATGCCGCGTTCGCACTCACGCACGAGCGGCCCGTCGACGCGATCACCGTGGGCGACCTGGTGTCGCGGGCGGGCGTCAGCAGGCAGGTGTTCTACCGGCACTTCACCGACCGGGACGACGCGGTCGCGACCGCATTCGCCGTCGCGTTCGCCGCCGCCGCCGCCGACATCAGCGGGGACGCGCGGTCCCGGATCGCCGGGCTGTTCGCGTTCGCCGCCGAGCACCGCACGATGTACCGCAACGTGGTGCCCAGTGCCGTGACTCAGCGCGTCGTCGCGGCGTTCCGCGACGAGCTGCTGCCCGCCTGCGAGGAGATCGCCGCCCAGGGCATGCCCCACGTCGGCCCGATCGCCGACATCGCTCCCGAGTCCGTCAGCCGCTTCCTGGTCGGCGGATTTCAGGAGGTGCTGCGGTCCTGGATGGAAGATCCGGACGCGACCGACCTCCGCGGCCGGGTGACCGCCGCGCTCGACACCGTCGACGCGCTGCTCGGCCGCCCCGTCACCGCCACCCACTGATCGACCGAGAAAGGGATCCCCATGGGCAAGCACGAAGCGCCCCACGCGCACGGCCACGTGCACGTGGCCGACATGGCCAACCGGCACGTCTCGCGGACCGACGTCCGCAAGATGGTGATGGCCATGGCCGCACTCACCCTGTTCGTCGTCGCGATGATCGCGAGCTATTCCGGCGCCTTCGCCAAGCCGACACTGCATCACCTGGACGTCGCCGTCGCCGGACCGCAGCAGGTGGTCGACGCGATCCGGGGGCAGGACCAGCTCTCGGTGACCCAGGTCGCCGACGAGGCGGCGGCCCGTGCCCGGGTCTACGACCGCACGACCGACGCGGCCTTCGTCGTCGGGCCGACCGGCGACCTGACGATCTACGTCGCCGGCGGCGGCGGGCGCAGCGTCGCCAACGCCTCGGAGACCGTCGGCCGCGCCATTGCCACCAAGGCCGGTCTGACGCCGCGCATCGAAGACGTCGCCCCGACGACGGCCGCCGACCCGCAGGGCACCGTCGAGTTCTACGCCGTCATCTTCCTCTCGATCGGCGCGACCATGGGCGCCGCCGCGTTCGGCCTGATGATGGGCAGCGTGCGCCGGCTGTCGACGCTCGTCCTGCGCACCGTGAGTCTCGCGGCGTACTCGGCAGTGCTGGCAGGTGGCGTCACCCTGTACGTCGATGCCGTCCTCGGTGCGCTCACCGCGCATACCTGGCAGGTCTTCGGCGCCCTGTGGCTCTACGCGATGGGCGTCGCCGGCGCCGTCACCGGCGTCGCGGCCTTGTTCGGCACCGTCGCATCGGCTTTGGTGACGTTGTTCCTGATCATCGTCGGCAACGCCGCGGCAGCGGGCCCGGTGGGGCTGCCCTTGCTGTCGGGCTTCTACACGACCTTCAACGCGATCGTCCCGCAGGGATCGGGCGTGGCACTACTGCGCAGCATCGCGTACTTCGGCGGCAACGGCGCCCTGACACCGATTGCCACTCTGGTCATTTGGGCTGTCACCGGACTCGCCTTCGCGGTGCTCGCGGTATTCGCCCCACGCGCCTGGACGCTTTATCGTGCCCATCATGACCACTACCGCGTCGGAGCTCGACGAGAGCGATCCCTACTACGACCTGGGGTCCTATCACCGGTCGACTGACACGCCGTCCGCCCAGGCTCAGCTGTGGTTCGACCGCGGCATGGTCTGGGCGTACGCGTTCAACCACGAGGAGTCGATCCACTGCTTCGAACGGGCCCTGGCCTTCGACCCGGGCCTGTCCATCGCGCGGTGCGGCATCGCCTACGCGATCGGGCCCAACTACAACAAGTCGTGGGACGCGTTCGACCCCGTCGACCTGGCCGCGTCGTTGGCGCGGGCCAGGACCGAGCTCCGACTCGCGGCCGACGGTCGCGCGTCCGACGTCGAGCGCGGCCTCATCGAGGCACTGGCGTCCAGATTCCGCACCGAGGACGCCGCCGACGCCGACGCACTGACCGCCGGCCACGCGGGCTACGCCGACGCCATGGCCGAGCTGGCCCTGGTCCACCCGTCCGACGTCGACGTCCAGGCACTGGCCGCCGACGCACTGATGAACGTCACCGCGTGGGCACTGTGGGACACCAGGACCGGTGAACCCGCACCGGGCTCCCGCGTCGAGGAGGCCAAGCGGATCCTCGAGTGCGCGCTCGCCACCGAGGCGGGCCGTCGCCATCCCGGCGTGCTCCACCTCTACCTGCACGCGATGGAGATGTCGGCGCACCCCGAGGAGGCGTTGGTTGCGGCGAACCTGCTGCGCGGGCTCGTCCCGGACGCCGGCCACCTGCAGCACATGCCCAGCCACATCGACGTGCTGTGTGGCGACTACCAGAGCTCCATCGAGGCAAATCTCGCCGCGGTGCAGGCCGACCGGCGTTTCGTCGACCGTGCGGGCCCGCTGAACTTCTACTCGCTCTACCGCGCCCACGATCTGCACTTCGTGGTGTACTCGTCGATGTTCGAAGGGCGGTATGCGCCGGCGATCGAGGCGGCCGACGAGCTGGCCCGTCAGTTGAGTCCCGAGCTGCTCGCGATCGAGTCACCGCCGATGGCGGACTGGCTGGAGGCCTTCGTACCCTTGCGCGTCCACGTGCTGATCCGGTTCGGCCGGTGGGACGACCTGATCGCGCATCCGCTGCCCGCCGACGCGGACCTGTACTGCACCACCACCGCGACCATCCACTACGGGCGCGCGGTCGCGCACGCCGCCAGAGGACAGCTGACTCGGGCACTCGACGAGCAGACCGCCTTCGCCGGGGCCTACGCCCGGATTCCGGCGAGCCGCTACCTGTTCAACAACACCAGCCGCGACATCCTCGCCGTCGCCGAGGCCATGCTCGACGGCGAGATCGCCTACCGCTCGGGACGATTCGACGAGGCATTCGAATGCCTGGAAAGGGCAGTGCTTCTCGACGACTCCCTCCCCTACGACGAACCGTGGGGTTGGATGCAGCCGACCCGGCACGCCTACGGCGCCCTCCTGCTCGAGCGGGGCCGCGTCGAGGACGCCGCGGCGGTGTACGCGGCCGACCTCGGCCTCGACCCGACGCTGACCCGGTGCTGCCAGCATCCAGGCAACGTGTGGAGCTTGCACGGGTACCACGAATGCCTCCTGCGCCTGGGCCGCACGGACGAGGCGGTCGTCATCGGCCGGCAACTGGAGCTCGCCACGGCCCGCGCCGACGTGCCGGTGCTGGCGTCGTGCGCCTGCCGGCTCGATACCCGGGAGAGCGGTGACGAGTGCTGCGGCTGAACGTCACGGCGACCGGCTCCCCATCGCCGGTCAGCTTGAATCGTGCGGGGAGCCTGGTGGGTGGTTACGTGCGCAGCGCGCCGCTGACCTACGCCTGGCTTGCCGTGCTGCTCGCGACGACGCTCGTACAGCATCAGCTCGCCGCGCGCACGCTACGGACACTGCTGCAGTCGACGTCGACGAATTTGCACCACCTGGCTTCCGATCCGCTCCGGGTGCTGTTCCAGAGTCTGCTCTGGATCGACGGCCGGTACTGGTGGCCGTACCTGCTGATCTTCACCGTCTTCCTCGCGCCCGCCGAGCGGTGGCTGGGGCATCTGCGCTGGGCCGTGGTCGGATTGATCTGTCACGTCGGCTCGACATACCTCAGCGAGGGCTACCTCTACTGGACGATCCACGAGGCGGCGGCGTCGTCGCGCCTCATCGATGCGCGCGACGTGGGCGTGAGCTACTTCGTCGTCGGCATCTGCGGGGTGTTGTTCTACCGGGTGCCGAGGCGCTGGCGTTGGGGCTACCTGGCCGCGATGGGCGCGCTCGTCGTGGGCGGGCTGCTCTACCAGACGAACTTCACCTCTCTGGGGCATCTCTGCGCGCTGATCCTCGGGGTCGCCTGCTACCCGCTGGCGCGCGGGCGGCGGGCGGTCGCTGCGTACACTCCGGCTGTGGCGATCAGCGATGAGGACCTGCGGCACCTGCGCCGCTGCGTGGAACTGGCCAGAGAGGCGCTCGACGCAGGTGACCAGCCCTTCGGTTCGTTGCTGCTCGACGCCAAGGGAGTGGTCCGCATCGAAGACCGGAACCGGGTCAAGGACGGTGACGCGACCCGGCACCCCGAGTTCGAGATCGCCCGCTGGTCCGCCGCGCACCTCACGCCCGCGGAACGGGCAGGCGCCACGGTGTACACGTCTGGCGAGCACTGCCCCATGTGTGCGGCCGCCCACGCGTGGGTAGGTCTGGGTCGCATCGTGTACGCGGCGTCGAGCGCCCAGATGGTCGGATGGCTGCAGATGTGGGGGGTATCGGCCTCACCCGTGGCGCCGCTGCCGATCTCGACCATTGCGCCGGGCGTCACCGTCGACGGGCCGGCAACCGAGCTCGCCGAGGAGATGAAGGCCATGTACGAAACGTGTTTCCGGCGATGACCGATCCGGCGTGGGTCGAACACGCGATCTGGTGGCAGGTCTACCCGTTGGGCTTCGTCGGCGCCTTTCCCGCCGAGCCACCGCCCACCGCCGACGAGCACCGGTTGCGGCGGATCGTCTCCTGGCTCGACCACGTCCTCGAACTCGGGGCGTCGGGGATCGCCCTCGGTCCGGTGTTCGCCTCGAGCACACACGGTTACGACACCACCGACCACTACGCGATCGATCCACGCCTCGGTGACGACGCGGACTTCGACCACCTGGTCGCCGAGGCCCGCGGGCGCGGACTCAGGGTGTTGCTCGACGGCGTGTTCAACCACGTCGGCGCTGACTTCCCCCGGTACCGGGAGGCGCTGAGGGGTGGCGACGACACGTGGTTCCGGAAGGGCCGCAACGGTTTCGCCACCTTCGAAGGACACGACGGGTTGGTCACCCTCGACCACCGGAACCCCGACGTCGTCAACTACGTCGCCGAGGTGATGTCGCACTGGCTGCGCCGTGGCGCCGACGGCTGGCGGCTGGATGCCGCCTACGCGGTGCCCGACGGCTTCTGGGCCGAAGTGTTGCCGCGAGTACGGCGCGAATTCCCGGACGCGTGGTTCGTCGCCGAGGTCATCCACGGCGACTACCCCGGGACGGTGTCGAAGGCGACCTTCGACTCGGTGACGCAGTACGAGTTGTGGAAGGCGATCTGGAGCAGCCTGAACGACGCCAACTTTCACGAGCTCGACCACGCGCTGCGAAGGCACGACGAGTTCCTCGACGCGTTCGTGCCGATGACGTTCGTCGGCAACCACGACGTGACACGCATCGCCAGCCGCCTCGACGACGAGCGTCACGTCGGCCATGCGCTGGCACTGATGCTCACGATCGGCGGCACACCGAGCGTGTACGCCGGCGACGAGTGGGCGTATCGGGGAGTCAAGGAGGAGCGCTTCGGCGGTGACGACGCCGTCCGTCCGGAGTTTCCCGGCCATCCCGGAGAACTGCAGCACCTGGGCGAGGACGCCTTCCGGCTGCACCAGCACCTGATCGGGCTGCGCCGCCGCCACCCCTGGCTGCACACCGCGCGAACGACCGCGCTTCACCTCACCAATGGCCAGTACGTCTACCGGGCCGGCTCGGACGCGGGCTCGCTGGTGGTCGCACTCAACGTCGACGACGCTCCACTGCGAAGGCCACTGTCGGAGTTCGACATCGGCACCGGCCGCATCCTCGCCGGCTCCGCCGCCCCCGCCGAGGCCGACGTCGATCAGCTCGACGTCGAGCCGCACGGCTGGGCCGTCATCGCCATCAGCTAGGGCAGCCCGAGCAGCCGCAGGGTCGCGACATCCCTGGTGCCGCCGAAGTACCGGTCGAGCACCGCGACGAAGTCTGAGTCGTCGTCGGCCACCTCGGCGAACAACGTCATCGACGACTGCAGTTTGAGAGCGTCCACGGAGCCCATCAGTGCCACCGCCGTGGCGGCACCGGATCGGGCGACCAGTCGAGCGCAGTGGCGCAGTCGCGGCCCGAGGACGTCGTGCGCGAGATAGGCGGTCGCCTCATCGCGCGAACCGATGCCGTAGCGGTCGGCCATCGCACTGGAACCCAGCCCGCGCATCTGCGGGAAGACGAACCACATCCAGTGCGACGTCTTGCGTCCGGCGCTCAATTCACGAGCCGCGGCATCGTAGGTGCCGTTGCGGTCCTGCGCCGAGGTGAAGCGCAGCAAGTCATGGGGATCGGCCATCACTCCACCGTGCCGCACCGACCATGGCCTGTCGAGGACGGCGAACATTGACGAGTCGGGCCGACCTGGACGTTTTGCAAGCTAACCTATGCATCCGATGACGACATTGACGCAAGACGACCGCCGGATCGACGAGAGTGACGCGATCGAGTCCGCGCAGCGGAGTCGTCGTCGACTGATGTCGAGAGTGAGCATCCAATCCAAGCTGCTGGTGATGCTGCTCCTGACGAGCATCCTTTCGGCGGCCGTCGTCGGGGCGATCGGCTATCAGTCGGGCCGCAACTCGTTGCGCGCGTCGGTCTTCGACAGCTTGACCGAGATCCGGCAATCCCAGAGCCGCCAACTGCAGACCGGGATCTCCGACCTGAAGAACTCTCTGGTCGTGTATTCGCGCGGCTCCACGGCGACGCAGGCGGTGAGCGCGTTCACGGCGGGGTTCGACCAGTTGGGTGCGGCGACCATCAGCCCGGCCCAGCAACAGTCGCTCGTCGACTACTACACGAATCGCTTCGCCAAGGACGAGAAGGCACAGACCGGAAGCGACGTCGACGTCGCCGCCCTGTTGCCGACCGCGCCCGCGCAGAAGTACCTGCAGTCGTACTACACCGTCCCGTTCGGTGACTACTCCAAGCCGACGGCGAACTGGGACGAGGCGATCAAGTTCGACGACGCCCGCGACGGGAGCGCGTGGTCGGCTGCCAATGCGCAGTACAACGACTTCTTCCGCGAGATCGCCACCCGATTCCAGTTCGAGGACGCCCTGCTCCTGGACACTCGCGGGAACATCGTCTACTCCGCCTACAAGGGTGTGGACCTGGGCACCAACATCCTCACTGGCCCCTACAAGGGCAGTGAGCTCAACGGCGCGTACCAGAAGGCGTTGGACTCCAATGACGTCGACTACGTCGGACTGACCGACTTCGGCGACTACCAACCTGCCGACGAGCCCACTGCCTGGTTCGTCTCGCCGGTCGGTCCGCAGGGACGCGTCGACGGCGCGCTCGCACTGCAATTTCCGATCTCCAAGATCAACGCGTTGATGACGATGGACGGGCGGTGGCAGGAGTCCGGCATGGGCGCGACCGGCGAGACGTTCATCGTCGGCCCCGATGAACTTATGCGTTCCAACTCCCGGCTGTTCATCGAAGACCCCGAGGCCTACAAGCGCGACGTCATCGCCGCGGGGACGCCGCCGGACGTCGCCGACAGCGCCATCCGACAACACGGCACCACCCTGGTGCAACCGGTCGCGACCGAGGCGACGAAGTTGGCACAGCAGGGCCAACGGGGCACGCTGATCGCCGACGACTACCTCGGCCACGAGACGCTGCAGGCGTATGCCCCCGCCGACATTCCCGGCCTGCGGTGGAGCGTCGTGGCCAAGATCGACACGTCGGAGGCATTCGCGCCGGTGGCGGCGTTCACCAGAAAGCTGGTGTTGTCGACCGTGGCGATCATCTTCGTCGTCTGCATCTCGGCGATGCTGCTCGCCCGGTTGTTCGTCCGCCCGATCCGCCGTCTCGAGAGCGGCGCGCAACAAATCAGCTCCGGCGACTACGGGACGACGATCCCGGTGGTGTCCCGCGACGAATTCGGCGACCTGACAGTTGCCTTCAACGACATGAGCCGCAACCTGGCCATCAAGGAGGACCTGCTCAACGAACAGCGACGGGAGAACGACCGCATCATGCTCTCGCTGATGCCCGAGCAGGTGGTGGCGCGCTACCGCGACGGCGAGGAGACCATCGCCCAGGACCACCAGGACGTCACGGTCATCTTCGCCGACATCGTGGGGCTCGACGAGCTGTCCGCAAACCTGACCTCCGACGAGTCGTTGGCCATCGTCAACAAACTCGTCCGCCAATTCGACTCCGCCGCAGAGCATCTGGGCATCGAGCGGGTTCGCACGCTACGCAATGGTTACCTGGCGAGCTGCGGTCTCAACGTTCCGCGCATCGACAACGTCAGGCGCACGGTCGACTTCGCCCTCGAGATGAACCGCATCGTCGACCGGTTCAACGGTGAGGGCAACCACACCCTGCAGCTGCGTGCCGGCATCGACACCGGGCGGGTCTCCAGCGGACTCGTCGGCCGGTCGAGCCTGGCCTACGACATGTGGGGCGCCGCCGTCGATCTCGCCTACCAGGTGCAGAGCGGCTCACCACGGCCCGGCATCTACGTCACGTCCGACGTGTACGACGCGATGCGCGACACGCGGCACTTCACCGCCGCGGGCGAGGTGTCCGTCAGCGGCGAGTCGGCGCCCATCTGGCGGCTGGCGGAGCGTCAACCGTGACGAGGGTGGTGGATTCGTCGTGGTTCTACTGGGCGCTCGGCGTGGCGATCGGCCTGCCGATCGGCTTGGTGATCCTCACCGAGGTCAGGGTCGCCCTCGCCCGACGGGGTAGCGGCCTGGCGCGTCCGGTGGCCCTGGTGCGCAACTACATCCTCCCACTGGCGGCGCTGCTGCTGCTTCTGGTCAAGGCGACACAGGTGTCCGCCGAGGCCACGCCGGTGCGCATCGTCGCGACCGTGCTCGGGTTCGTGCTGCTGGTGTTGGTGCTGTCCGGGCTCAACGCCACCCTGTTCCAAGGCGCGCCGGAAGGCTCCTGGCGCAAGCGGATTCCGTCGATCTTCCTCGACGTCGCGCGCTTCCTGGTCATCGCCATCGGCCTCGCGATCATCTTCTCCTACATCTGGGGCGCCAACGTCGGTGGCCTGTTCACCGCGCTGGGCATCACGTCGATCGTGCTTGGCCTGACACTGCAGAATTCGGTCGGCCAGATCATCTCCGGCCTGCTCCTGCTGTTCGAACAGCCCTTCCAGATCGGCGACTGGGTGGACACGCCATCGGCGCGGGGCCGGGTCGTCGAAGTCAACTGGCGCGCCACCCACATCGACACCGGCAGTGGTCTGCAGATCATGCCGAACTCGGTGTTGGCGGCGGCGTCGTTCACCAATCTCAGCAGGCCACCGGGTGAACACGCCCTGTCGGTGGTCACGGAGTTCGGTCCGAACGACCCGCCCGACGACGTGTGCGCCGTGCTACTGGGGGTGGCAGGCACGCTGCCCCAGTTGCGTCCCGGCGCGACGCCCACCAGTTCCGTGGCCGGCGCCGGTGGGTACACGACGACGATTCCGCTGCGGTCCCCGGCCGACGGCGGCGCCGCCCGTGCGACTTTCCTGCGCTGGCTCTGGTACGCCGCCCGGCGCGCCGGCCTCCACCTCGACGGCGTCGACGACGACTTCGCCACTGCCGAGCGGTTGGAGAAGTCGCTGCGGATCCTTGCGCCGACGCTGCGGCTCAACGACGCCGATCAAGCCGCGCTGCTCGCCCGCGCCCGGATCACCCGGTACGGCGCCGACGAAACGATCCAGTATCCCGGTCAAGTCCCCCACCGGATGACCTTCATCGTCAACGGCCGGGTCCGTCTGATCGCCACGGGCGAAGACGGCGCGATGGTGCCGGTGCGGACGGTGGAGGAAGGTGACTTCATCGGCTCGACCGCGCTGACCCGCGAGCCGGTGACCTCGGGCGCGTACGCGGTAGACGAGGTCACCGTGCTGCAGGTCGAGCGCGAGGACATGGAGGAGTTGGTGTTGCGAAAGCCGCTGCTGCTGCAGGAGATCGGCCGCACCATCGAGGAGCGCAACGACGACGTGCGGCGAGCGCTCGCGGCCGCGCGCGACTGATGGTCGGCACCCAAGGTCTCTAGGCCGAGTCGTAATCGTTAGCCAACCGCGACGTCTCCACACGGCGTTGGCAGCCCGATCCCGTGTCCGCAGCGTGTTCCACTAACGCTCGAAGAGCAACGGCGATTGCTCGAAGACACAGGGATGCAAAGGGAAAGGCGGTCTGTTGCCGTTATGAAGTTCGTCAGAAGAATTCGTGGCACGAGGTTGCGCCGACTGGTCGTTGGACTCGTGGCAGCGTTGACCCTGCCCGGGCTGATCGGCTTCGTCGGGGGATCGGCGACGGCGGGAGCGTTCTCCCGGCCCGGCCTGCCAGTGGAGTACCTGGACGTGTTCTCGCCATCGATGAACCGGAACATCAGAGTGCAGTTCCAGGGCGGCGGCCCGCACGCGGTCTACCTGCTCGACGGTTTGCGCGCGCAGGACGACTTCAACGGCTGGGACATCAACACCGCGGCGTTCGAGTGGTACTACAACTCGGGACTGTCGACCGTGATGCCCGTCGGTGGTCAGTCCAGCTTCTACACCGACTGGTACCGGCCGTCGCAGGGCAACGGTCAGGACTACACCTACAAGTGGGAGACGTTCCTCACCCAGGAACTGCCCGCCTTCCTCGAGTCGAACTACGGAGTGTCCCAGAGCGGCAACGCCGTGGTCGGCCTCTCGATGGCAGGCGGCGCCGCCCTGACCTACGCGATCTACCACCCGCAGATGTGGACCTACGCCGCATCGCTGTCGGGCTTCCTGAACCCGTCCGAGGGCTGGTGGCCGATGTTGATCGGGCTGGCGATGAACGACGCGGGCGGCTACAACGCCGAGAGCATGTGGGGTCCGTCGAGTGACCCGGCGTGGAAGCGCAACGACCCGATGGTCAACGTCAACCAACTCGTCGCCAACAACACCAGGATCTGGATCTACTGCGGCACCGGCACGCCGTCGGACCTGGACAGCGGAACCGATGGAGCCAACCTGATGTCGGCGCAGTTCCTCGAGGGATTCACGCTGCGCACCAACGAGACGTTCCGGGACAACTACCTGGCCGCCGGCGGCACCAACGGAGTGTTCAACTTCCCGGCCACCGGTACCCACAGCTGGGGCTACTGGGGGCAGCAGTTGCAGCAGATGCTGCCCGACATCCAGCGGACGTTGGGAGCTCAGGCCACCGCATAGGCACCGCCTGAGAAGAGGACGAGGGAGCCTGCCGTCACCCCCGGACGGCAGGCTCCCTTCTCTTCGTCCGTGGGCGCCTAACCCTGAACGGTGGGGCGGATGGTGATGTCGCCGATCTCCACGTCGGGGGGCTGCTCGATCGCGAACGCAATGGCTCTCGCGACGGCGTCGGGTGAGATGCCGAAATCGTCCATGTTCCGGCGGATCCGGACCCGCAGCGCAGGATCGTCGATGGAGCCGTCGAGCTCGGTGCGCACGAATCCTGGGGAGATCGACGTCGTGCGCACGGTGCCGTCGGTCGATTCCTGACGAAGACCCTCCATCACGGTCCGCACCGCATTCTTCGTCGCCGCGTAGACGGCCATGTCGGGAACGATCTTCAGGCCCGCCGTCGACACCGTGGTCACGAAGTGACCGCTGCCCTGGCGCCGGAACACCGGCATTGCCGCGGCGATCCCGTACAGCACACCGCGCAGGTTCACGTCGATCATCGCCGACCACCCGTCGACGTCGCCGTCAGCGACCGGCCCGATCTTGCCGATTCCGGCGTTGGACACCAGCACGTCGAGCCTGCCGAACTCCTCGACGGCGGCTGCCACCAGCTCGTCGACCTGTTCGCGGCGGGTAACGTCGACACCGCGGGTCAGGACCTTCGCACCCCCGGCGCGCAATTCGTCGGCGAGTTCCTCCAACCGGTCCGTCCGGCGCGCGCCGAGCACGACTGTCGCGCCACGGGCCGCCAGCAGGTGGGCGGTGGCTGCGCCGATCCCGCTACTCGCTCCCGTGACCGCGACGACCTTCTCGTCCCAGGTGGTGGCCGTCATGACACGCTCAGAACGAGCTTTCCCCGCGTATGCCGCTGCTCCAGTGCGCGGTACGCCTCCCGGACGTCCGCCAGCGGGAACACCGCGGCGATCGGAACCTCCAACCCGCCTTCGGCGATCAGCCCGGCCAATTCGGCCAGCACGGCGGCATCGGAGGCGTCGGCACTGCCCTCGGCCTTGACGCCGAACCGTTCGACTGCGGCGAAGTCGATGATGGTGTTCACCCGGTCGGGTGGGACGCCCAGCTCCTCGACCGCGAGCTGGACGTACCCACCACCGAAGAGGTCGAGGAAGGCGTCGATGCGCCCGGTGGGCGAGGCGGCCCGCAGGCGGGCGGCCAGACCGTCGCCGTAGTTGACGGGAATCACGCCATGGCCGGACAGCCACTCGTCGTTCGACGGCCCTGCGATGCCGACGACGGTGGCACCCGACCGCTTCGCCAGCTGAACGGCGATCGAGCCGACACCACCCGCCGCGCCCGACACGGCAAGCACGTCCCCGCCAGCGAGGTCCACCGACCGCACGGCCGCGTATGCGGTCACCCCCGCCACGTACAGTCCGCCGGCCACCTCCCACGGCACGCCCGCCGGCTTCGGCGTCAGCTGCTCGGCGGGCACGTTGACGAACTCGGCGTGACTGGAGCGGGTGTCGGTGAACCCGATCACCTCGTCACCCACGGCCAGGCCGCCCACATCGGCGCCCACTTCGGCGACCAGACCGGCCAGGTCACTTCCCTGTCCGGAGGGAAACGTCGCAGGCCAGCGGTCGTGTAGACCGCCGCGCCGGATCATCGCCTCCCCGGGGTTGATGCCGGCCGCCTTGACCGCGACCAGCACCTCGCCGGCACCGGGTCGGGGGCGCGGTACGTCGCGGACGTCGAGCACGTCGACGTCACCGTAGGAATCGAATTGCACTGCCTTCGCCATGGGAGCTACGACACGAGGGGCCCAGCGGCTATTCCCCTACACCTTTCCTCACCGGGTTCGTTCACAGGAGTGCGACAGCGCGGCCCTCTAGCGTGGACCGGGTGAATGATGCCGTGCCGCACCGCTCGATGCGACCGGTCCTGCACACCGTGCTGCTCGACGTGGCGCCGCCGCTGATCGCCTACTACGGATTGCGCGCCGTCGGGACATCCGAGTACGTCGCGCTGTTGTCCGCCACCGTGGTATCGGGCCTGCGAGTGAGCTACGGCGTGGTCAGAACCCGTCGGCTCGACCCCTTCGCCGTCTACCTGCTGCTGACGTTCGGGCTCAGTATGGCGGTGGGACTGGCCACCACCGACCCCCGGCTGGTCCTGGTCGGCAACACCGTGGTCAATGGCCTCGGCGGGCTGATCTTCCTCGGCAGTTGCGTAATCGGCACGCCGCTGACACAGGTCGTCGGCGAGCGGTTCCGGGCGTCCCGGGCCGACGCCGACGATGACGCCGACGACGAGGCGGAGCGGAGGAACCTGCGCGGGTTCCACGTCAGGCTCTCGGCGATGTGGGGGGTCGGCCTGTTGGTCGAGGTCGCCGTTCGCCTCGCGGTGATCGCCCGCTTCCCGGTCGACGTCGCCAACGGCGTGAACTCGGCCATCACCATTCCGGTGATCGGACTGCTGGTGCTGGCCACCATCGTCGTCGGGCGGCGGGCCGCGGCCGCGGCCACGGTGCCCGGGGAACAAACCATGTCTCCCCATAGTTGAGCGCATCAGGCTGAACTTTGGAGGATGAATGTTAGAGAACGTTGCAGTTCCCGTCCTATTCGTGAGCGAGCCGATCGTCCTGCCGGGAATGGTCGTTCCGATCGAACTGGACGACGCCGCCCGTACCGCGGTGGACGCCGCACAGGCGACCGAAGGCGGCAAACTGCTGATCGCGCCCCGACTCGAGGATCGCTATCCGACCCACGGCGTGATCGCGTCGATCGTGCAGGTCGGTCGCATCCCCGGTGGCGGCGCCGCCGCGGTGGTCCGCGGCGAGAAGCGCGCGCACATCGGCTCCGGTACCACCGGACCGGGGGCGGCGCTGTGGGTCGAGGTCCGCGAGGCGACCGATGCCGAGCCCACCGACGTGACCAAGGCGCTCGGCGCCGAGTACAAGAAGCTGCTGTTGGCCATGCTGCAGCGTCGGGAGGCATGGCAGATCGTCGACGTGGTCAACAAGATCACCGATCCGTCCGCGCTGGCCGACACCGCCGGCTACGCGTCCTACCTGACCGACGTGCAGAAGCGGCAGCTGTTGGAGACCGAGGACGTGGCCGAGCGGCTGCGCAGCCTCATCGAGTGGACCGCGGAGCATCTGGCCGAGGTCGAGGTCAACGACAAGATCGCCGACGACGTCCGCAGCGGGATGGAGAAGACGCAGAAGGAGTTCCTGCTGCGCCAGCAGTTGGCGGCGATCCGCAAGGAGCTCGGCGAGTTGGGTCCCGAGGGCCAGGAAGGGGATGCCGACTATCGGGCCCGCGTTGATTCAGCCGACCTGCCCGAGAAGGTCCGGGAGGCGGCGCTGCGCGAGGTCGGCAAACTGGAGCGGTCCAGTGAGCAGAGCCCGGAGGGCGGCTGGATCCGCACCTGGCTGGACACCGTGCTCGACCTGCCGTGGAACGTCACCACCGAGGACTCGACCGACCTGAAGTCGGCGCGCGAGATTCTCGACGCCGATCACCACGGTCTGGACGACGTCAAGGACCGCATCGTCGAGTACCTGGCCGTGCGCGCGCGTCGTACCCAGCGTGGGCTGCAGGTCGTCGGCGGGCGTGGCTCCGGTGCCGTGATGGTGCTGGCCGGCCCTCCCGGCGTCGGCAAGACGTCGCTGGGTGAGAGCGTCGCGCGTGCGCTCGGCCGGAAGTTCGTCCGGGTCGCCCTCGGCGGCGTGCGCGACGAGGCCGAGATCCGCGGGCACCGGCGCACCTACGTCGGCGCGCTGCCCGGCCGTCTGGTGCGGGCGATCGGCGAGGCGGGCTCGATGAACCCCGTCGTGTTGCTCGACGAGATCGACAAGGTGGGTTCGGACTACCGCGGCGATCCGAGCGCGGCGCTGCTCGAGGTGCTCGACCCGGCGCAGAACCACACGTTCCGCGACCACTACCTCGACCTCGACCTCGACCTGTCCGACGTGGTGTTCCTGGCCACGGCCAACGTGATCGAGAACATCCCGTCGGCCCTGCTGGACCGCATGGAACTGGTGCAGATCGATGGCTACACCGAGGACGACAAGGTCGCCATCGCCCGCGACTTCCTGCTGCCGCGGCAGCGCGAGCGCGCGGCGCTGACCGGCGAAGAAGTCGAGGTGACCGACGACGCACTGCGCAAGATCGCCGCGGACTACACCCGTGAGCCTGGCGTGCGCCAGTTCGAGCGGCTGCTGGCCAAGGCGATGCGCAAGGCCACCACCAAGCTGGCGGGCGACGGATTGACGAGCCTCGTCATCGACGAGCCGGATCTCGTTGGCTACCTTGGCCGTCCGCGTTTCACTCCGGAGTCGGAGGAACGTACGGCGGTCCCCGGTGTGGCGACCGGGCTGGCCGTCACGGGCCTCGGCGGCGACGTGCTGTTCATCGAGGCCAATGCGAACGACGGCGAGGCGAGTCTGCAGTTGACCGGTCAGCTGGGCGACGTGATGAAGGAGTCCGCGCAGATCGCGCTGTCCTACGTCAAGGCGCACGCCGAGCAGTTGGGCGTCGACCGCGCCGCGCTGGACCGTCAGATCCACGTCCACTTCCCCGCGGGCGCCGTGCCGAAGGACGGACCCTCGGCCGGCGTCACGATGGTCACGGCGCTGGTGTCGATGGCCACCGGACGCAAGGTCCGCTCGGACGTAGGCATGACCGGCGAGGTCACGCTGAACGGTCGGGTGCTACCCATCGGCGGCGTGAAGCAGAAGCTGCTCGCCGCGCAACGGGCCGGCTTGAAGACGGTCTTCATCCCGCAGCGCAACGAGGCCGATCTGGACGACGTTCCCGCCGAGGTGCTCGACGCATTGGAGGTCAAGCCCATGACGGACGTCGCAGAGATCGTCGCACAGGCGCTGGAGCCGGTGGAGTACGCGGCGACGGTTGCCGCGTAGGCTGACAATTCAATAGCGCGAGCAGACGTAAAGTGCCCTGAATCAGCAGATTTCAGGGCACTTTACGTCTGCTCGGCGGGAGAAGAAGGGAGCACTCACATGCCCAGACGCGGTGAACCATTGCGAAGGCTCGGGTTCTTGACCATCGGCCGTTTCGACGACGCCGATCCCGGCCCAGGGATCGAGGAGACGCTCGAGGTGATCGATCGCGCGGAGGCGCTCGGCTTCGACAGCGTGTGGCTGCGCGACCGGCACCTGCAACCGGGGATCTCGTCTCCGGTGGCGATCATGGCGGCAGCCAGCCAGCGCACCTCGCGCATCGAACTCGGCACGGCCGTCATCCCGCTGGGCCTGGAGAATCCGTTCCGGCTCGCCGAGGACCTCGCCACCGTCGACCTCCTGTCCGGTGGCCGCGTCAATCCCGGTGTGTCCGTTGGCACGCCGATGCTGTACGACCACTACAAGGCCGCCCTCTACCCGGACACCCACGCGCTCGAGGACTTCTCGAAGGAACGCGTGCTTCGGCTGTTGCGCGCGCTGCGCGGTGAGCCGGTCAGCGACTTCGAGGGCGTCGTCGGCATCGAACGCTTCACCCGTCGCGTACAGCCCCACTCCACGGGTCTGGCCGACCGTGTCTGGTACGGCGGCGGCAAGTCCTCGGCCATCTGGGCGGGACGCCAGGGCATCAACTACATGACCAGCTCGGTGGTGAACATCGAAGGCAGCGAGTCACGGGACTTCGCCACCATCCAGGGGGAACAGATCGACGCCTTCCGCGCTCACCATCCGCAGCCCGACAAGGCCCGCGTCTCACAAGGATTGGTGGTCATCCCGACCGACTCGGCAACCGGCGACCAGATCCGACGGTACCGCGATTACGCCGCAAGCCGATTCGAGCGCACGAAGACTCCACAGGGGCCTCGGGGCATGCTGTTCTCCCCCGACTACGTCGGAACCAGCGACGAGCTCGCCGACCAACTGTTCGACCACGCCGGGTTTCAGCGCGCCGACGAAGTAGCATTCGCCCTTCCCTTCACCTTCGACGAAGCCGACTACCGCCAGATCATCGCCGATCTCGCCGAGCGGCTCGGTCCCAAACTCGGCTGGCAGCCAGTGATTTAGGGTCGCAATGGTGTTGGGCTGCCGTTAACGGCCCGTGTCGCCCATGTAACTTTCCACTTGGAGTAGTGCCATCTGGAAGTAATGGTGCTAGTTTCGCATCGACGCGACAGCCCAGCTCGCAACCCATCCGTACGGTCATCGCAGCCCAGACGTGGCGACTTGGTCCTTTCCCCTCGCGTGCACTGACACTCACGACAAGGAAGACCGACAACATGACTACCTCTGAGCATCCGGCGGGAGAGGTGCGGGATCGACTCGATCCTGCGCCGCCGGGTTCGGGTCCGTGGGCCCGATTCGTCAACTGGGCCGGGCAGGACACCATCGAGGACTTCTCACTTCGCTACGCGCCGAAGTCATTCCGCACCTGGTCCCCGATGGCGTGCGCGGTCGCCGCGCTGGGTGGAATCGCCTATCTGGCCGACTACTCGATCGGCGCCTCGATCGCGGTCACCCAGGGCTCCGCCAGCGCGGTGATCGCGATCATCGTCGCCGCCGTGACCATCTTCCTGACGGGCATTCCGATCGCCTATTATGCGGCGAAGTACAACATCGACATGGATCTGCTCACGCGCGGTGCAGGTTTCGGCTACTTCGGCTCTACCCTCACCAGTCTGATCTACGCGAGCTTCTGCTTCATCTTCTTCGCCCTCGAAGGTTCGATCATGGCGCAGGCGATGAAGTTGGCGCTGCACGTTCCGCTGCCGCTCGGCTATCTGATCGGCTCCTTCATCATCATCCCGTTGGTCCTCTACGGCATGACGGCGCTGGCCAGGTTCCAGGTGTGGACTCAGCCCCTGTGGCTGGTCCTGTTCGTCGCTCCGATCGTGTTCATCGCGTCCGCCGACCCCGCGGGCTTCCACGGCTTCCTCACGTGGGCCGGCAATGGCGGCAGTGAACGGGCCACCGCCATCGGCGTCGGCGCGGGGGCGGGCGTCGCACTGTCGCTCATCGCCCAGATCGGCGAACAGGTCGACTATCTGCGCTTCATGCCAGAGAAGTCGGAGACCTCACCGATCCGATGGTGGGGTGCGGTGCTCGCCGCCGGCCCGGGATGGGTGATACTCGGTGCCGCCAAACAGATTTGCGGTGCTTTCCTGGCGTTCTACGTCGCCGGCAAGGTTGGGTTCACCGCCGCCACCGAACCCATCCAACAGTTCCTCGGCGGTTACGGATCGGTGATTCACGACAACACCTTCGCACTGGTCGTGGCCACGATCATGGTGCTGCTGTCGCAGGTGAAGATCAACGTTACCAACGCCTATTCGGGTTCGCTGTCGTGGTCGAACTTCTTCAGCCGGGTGCTGCACGTGCATCCCGGCCGGGTGGTGTACCTGGCCCTGCACATCGCGATCGCCCTCGCATTGATGTTGAGCAACATGTTCGCGGTGTTGAACATGATCCTCGGGTTCTACTCGAACGTGGCCATCGCATGGATCGGGGCGATCGTCGCCGATCTGGTGATCAACAAGCCACTGCTGAAGCTGAGCCCGTCCTACGTCGAGTTCAAGCGGGCGTACCTGTACAGCGTCAACCCGGTCGGGTTCGTGTCGATGCTGGTCGGCTCGGCCTTCTCGATCGCGGCGTTCTACGACGCGTTCGGTCCGTTCATGGCGGCGTGGTCGCCGTACGTGGCCCTGGCGCTGTCCTTCGTCCTGTCACCGATCATCTGCATCGCCACCAAGGGCAAGTACTACCTCGCCCGGCCGAACCCGATCCGCGAGGAGATCGAGCGCGAGCCGCTGTGGGCGGGGCAGACGCTGCTCGACGTGGTGGACGGAAAGCGCTACGAGCTGCCTGACATGGTGCACGACTGTCCGTTCCACCACGGCACGATCTCGTCGCTGACGTGCACGCTCACCACTGCGTGCCACGACATGTGCAAGAAGGACGGGTATACCGACGCGATGACCTCCGAGGGGCTCAGGTCGGAGATGGCACCGCAAGGCTGAGGCACGAAGGCCAGCTTGAGCCGCCCCACGGTGAGCGCATCCGTGGGGCGGCTTCGGTCGGCCGAACGTCCCCGCCGTCAACCGGGAGGGAACGCAGCTGAGGGTAAACTGGTAGTTCTCATGGGGATTACGTCCGATGGCCGTGCCGCCACACTCGAAGAGCTGATGCGTCTGGTGAAGTCCGCCGCCCACGAGCTCGATCGGGCCGTCGTCGAACACCTCGAGGGAATGTCGGTGCCGCGGTGGCACGTGCTCGCCGCCCTGGAGGGCGGCGCCGGGAAGCCCATGGCCGCACTCGGTGCGGTCACCCTGTTGCCCGGTCCCAGTCTGACCCGCCTGATCGACGGCATGGTCGACGACAATCTCGTCATGCGCAGGGCCGACATCACCGACCGTCGTCGGGTGTTGGTCCATCAGACCCGCCGCGGGGCGTCGGTGCACCAGCGGATCAGGTTGCGGCTGGCCAAGTTCGACGACCTGGCCGACGTGCTCGGCGAGAGCGCGATTCTCGCCGAGCGGCTGCCCGCGCTGCTGGCACGGCTCGAGGGACGCGATCCGACCACCCCGCTGCACGAGACCTGACCGCAGGCGTCCTCGATCCGGCGCAATCAGAAGCTGGCGTGCGGTGCGCCCATCCCGGGATCGATCCGGTGCGGGCCGGTAGCGGACGGGGTCACCGGGAAGTCGAAGATTGCGGTCGGAATGTACACGGTGGCGCATGAATTGGGAATGTCGACCACACCGGAGAGCCGACCCTCGATGGGCGCCGACCCGAGGAGCAGATAGGCCTGCGCCGGGCTGTAGCCGAAGTTGGTCAGATAGTCGATGGCGTGCAGGCAGGCTCGTTGGTAGGCCAGGTCCGAGTCGAGGTACTTCTGTTCACCGGACAGCGTCACCGAGGTGCCCGAGAATGCGATCCACTCCGAGTACTGCGGGTCGGTGTTGCCCGGCATGAAGATGGCGTTCTCGTGGACCCCGTAAGTGTGCATGCCACCCTTGATGAGATCGACGCGCACGTCCATGAATCCGCCCATTTCGATCGCCCCGCAGAAGGTGATCTCGCCATCGCCCTGGGAGAAGTGCAGGTCGCCGAACGAGAGGTTCGCCCCGGGGACGAAGACCGGGTAGAACACGCGCGAACCCTTGGTCAGGTTCTTGATGTCCTGATTGCCGCCGTTCTCGCGCGGGGGCGCGGTGCGTGCTGCCTCGGCGGCGACGCGGGTGAACGCGTCGCCGCTGAGCGAGCCGAGTATTGCGTCGTCCGGCTCGGGCGGCAATGCCAGCGGCGGCACGCGATGGGGATCGGTCGCGATGAGGGCGCCCTCGCGCGCGTTCCAGGTGGCCAGCAGCTCGGCCGAGGGGGCGGTTCCCATCAGGCCGGGGTGGACGATGCCGGTGTACGCGACCCCGGGTATGTGCCGTGAGGTCGTGCGCTGACCGCTGAAGTCCCAGATGGCCTTATAGGCGTCGGGGAACTGCTCGGTGAGGAAGCCGCCGCCGTTGCGCTTGGCGAAGATGCCGGTGTAGCCCCATCCCTGTCCAGCCAGCGGGCCGGAGTCTTCCTGCGGAATCGGGCCGACGTCGAGGATGTCCACGATCAGGAGGTCGCCGGGCTGGGCACCTTCGATGGCGAACGGGCCGGAGAGGCAGTGCACGCCCTTCAACGGCGCGTTCAGGACGTCCTCTGCCGAGTCGTCGTTGCGGATCGCCCCGTCGAACCACTCCCGGCAGTGTGCGCGGAAGGAGTCGCCCGGCTTCACGGTGACCGCGGCGGGGATGTCGGGATGCCAACGGTTGTGCCCGGTGATCTGCTGCTCGGTGAACTTCTTCGTCGAGTCCAGTGGGAAGAGCAGTTCGGGCACATCGACCTCCAAGGTCAGCTCGCAACACACATGCTTTTATTTGGAACTATTTCACAACGTGAATATATCGGGGCCGAATCGCGCACGTTACGGGCGCGTTTCGCCGCCGCCGGAGCGGGAGTCGAGCGGGCCGGCGGTTTGCCCGTTTTCGCCCGTGGGGTGCAAAGGTGACCGGATCGACACCAGAGGTTCACCTCACCGACCCCACGCCGGCCGATCACCGCCGCAGAAGTTCGGTAGCCTCAATCCTGGGTTCGACCGTGTACCGCGGCAGCCCGCCGACTGACAACGGCTCAACCTCGACAGCGGAGACGTCCTGAACGAGCACAGATCGGTCCTGGCATGAGCGGCATGATCACCGGATCTGCCGATTCTGCGCTGTCGACCCACGACGGCACGCCGAAGGTCCTGCGCGGTGGCCGCGTCGGCGAAGACCTGCCGCAGGCCTTCGCCGACACGGTCACCGACTTCTTCCACGCGCCTCGCGCGCGGGGCATGATCCACCTCGTCTGCGCCGCCGTAGCCATCGTGGCCGGGGCGGTGCTGGTGCCGGTGGCATGGTTGCTCGCCTCGCCGAAGGCCGGTCTGGCCACCCTCGTCTACACGGCGACGATCATCGGCATGTTCACGGTCAGCGCGATCTATCACCGTATTCGGTGGAAGAGCATGACCGCGCGCAAGTGGATGAAGCGCGCCGACCACTCGATGATCTTCATCTTCATCGCCGGCAGCTACACGCCGTTCGTCCTGTTGGCGATGCCGCCCCGCACGGCCGAGCTGGTTCTGACCATCGTCTATGCCGGCGCCGCGGCCGGGGTGGCCCTGAAGATGTTCTGGCCGTCCTCGCCCCGATGGGTCGGCGTGCCGCTGTACCTGATCCTCGGCTACGCGGCGGTCTGGTTCGCGCCGACTCTGCTGGCAGGCGGCGGCCTGGCCGTCGTCTCCCTCCTGGTCGCGGGCGGTGTGCTGTACAACATCGGAGCGGTGCTCTACGGCGTGCGCTGGCCCAATCCCTGGCCCCAGACGTTCGGCTATCACGAGTTCTTTCACGCGTTCACCGCCGCGGCGGCGATCTGCCACTACGTCGCGATCTGGTTCGTCGTCCTCCGGTAGCGCGCCCCCGGCCCGCCGCTACTTGAGCGGCAGCCCCGTGATCGACCTGGCCATCACCAGGCGCTGGATTTCACTCGTGCCCTCGAAGATCGTGAAGATCTTCGCGTCACGGTGCATGCGCTCGACGGGGTAGTCGCGCGTGTAACCGTTACCTCCCAGGATCTGAATCGCCTCGTCGGTGACGTACACCGCCGTCTCGCTGGCCGCGAGCTTGGCCATCGAGCCCTCGGCATTGACGAAGGGCTTGTTGTTGCGGGCCATCCAGCCCGCCCGCCACACCAGGAGCCGGGCCGTGTCGATCCGGGTCTTCATGTCGGCGAGCTTGAAGGCGATGGCCTGGAAGTCACCGATCTTGCGGCCGAACTGCTCCCGCTGCTGCGCGTACTCCAGCGCGTACTCGTAGGCCGCCCGGGCAACGCCGAGCGCCATCGCCCCGACCGTGGGCCGGGTCCGCTCGAAGGTCTTCATGGCCGCCTGGCCTGCCGAACTCCTGCCCTCCCGCGCCTTGGCGATCCGCTCGTCGAACTTGTCCTTCCCCCCGATGATCAGGTTGCCGGGCAGTCGAACGTCGTCGAGGACCACCTCGGCGGTGTGGGAGGCACGGATGCCGTGCTTCTTGAACTTCTGGCCCTGACTGAAGCCCTTCGTGCCGGGCGGGATGATGAACGTGGCCTGCCCCCGCGATCCCAGCTCCGGATGCACCGAGGCGACGACGATGTGCACGTTGGCGATACCGCCATTGGTGGCCCAGGTCTTGGTCCCGTTGATCACCCATTCGTCGTGGGCTTCGTCGTATCTGGCCCTGGTGATGATGGCGGCGACGTCGGAACCCGCGCCCGGCTCGGAGGCACAGAAGGAACCCAGTAGTGGTTCGTCGACGGTGCCGAACATCTGCGGCAGCCACTCCCCCATTTGTTCGGGTGTTCCCGTCGCGGCGAGCGACGCCGCGGCCAGTCCGGTGCCGAGGATCGACAGGCCGATGCCCGCGTCACCCCAGAACATCTCCTCGAACACCGTCAGCATGCCCAGTCCGGTGGGTTCGGCGGCCTGCGTCGCGAAGAGCTCCATGGAGTACAAGCCGACCTTCGCGGCCTCCTGGATGATCGGCCACGGCGTTTCCTCGCGCTCGTCCCACTCGGCGGCCGCGGGCCGAACGATCTGCGCGGCGAAGTCGTGCACCCAATCGCGCACGTCGATCACGTCTTCGGGCAAGTCAAGTGAAAACGTCATGGCGACTGGTCCTTTCGGCGGCCGTTCCGCGATTCAGTGGACGGTGGCGGGCATGCGCCAACCGCGTCACTACTCGGTGAACAACTGTACACAGTGCCGTTTCTCCCCGACCACCTGACCGGCTATCGATTCAGCCACCAGATGCGGCTCGACAGCACCGTGGCGAAGGTGCACCACAGTGGATATGGCCAGAGCACCCGTGCCGGTGTGCCCTTGACCCGCACCGCGCGCCGCACGAGATCGGCACTGCTGACCGCGAGCGCGCCAGCCAGGAGCGCGGAACCGCCGAGTTGGCGGCGGTTGAAGAACAGCCAGGACCAGCTGCCGTTGAGCAAGAGGTTCAGCGCCAGCAGGGCCGAGAACGTGCGTGCCTGCTTCTCGTCGCCTCGCGCGTCGAGTTCGTCGATGGTGACCGCCGAGACCGCGGCGATGTCGGCGTACAACAGTGGCCAGACGATGGGGAAGGCTTGTCGCGGCGGCTGGAAGCTCGGCTTGCGGAGCTTTGCGTACCAGTCGGATTCGACGGCGGGTCCGGACGCCAGTCCGCCGATGGCGGCGGTCAGGAAGGCCGCGCCCGCGGTCTTGGCCAGGGTGCTGAGATGCAATGGATGTCCTTTCGCGTGTACCGGTGTGACCAGTGTGACACTCCGGCTGCGACGACTCCGGTCGCCGACCGCCGGCGCCGGCGCCCACCAGTGCGCGGAATCGGCGACGGAGCATCCCGCACGACGAAGGATTCCATTGTGGAAATGTAAATTTCGTGCGGAATCGCTTGCGAAGGGGCACAAGATCGGCGAAGGTTTACCCACAGCGCACGGGGCTGGCCGGGTCGACATTGCTCGGGGGGGACGCTCTTCGTGCCGAGGATCTGGGAGGTCGTCCTGAGCGGCACACACAGCACCGCCGTCGACAGCACGACGGGAAGCGATGCGGGCACCGCCAAGCCGGGTCAGCCCGTCATCGAGATCGATCACGTGACCAAGCGCTTCGAGGACTACGTGGCCGTTGCGGATGCCGACTTCTCCATCGCGTCGGGCGAGTTCTTCTCGATGCTCGGCCCGTCGGGCTGCGGCAAGACGACGACGCTGCGCATGATCGCCGGTTTCGAGACGCCGACCGACGGCGCCATCCGACTCGAGGGCGCCGATGTGTCCCGCGTGCCGCCGCACAAGCGCAACGTCAACACGGTGTTCCAGCACTACGCCCTGTTCCCGCACATGACCGTGTGGGACAACGTGGCGTACGGACCACGAAGCCTCAAGCACGGCAAGTCAGAGGTCAAGCGGCGGGTGGACGAGTTGTTGGAGGTCGTGCGCCTCACCGACTTCGCCAAACGCCGGCCGTCGCAGCTGTCGGGCGGTCAGCAGCAGCGGGTCGCCCTGGCCCGCGCGCTCGTCAACTACCCCAGTGCGCTGCTTCTCGACGAACCCCTCGGTGCCCTCGACCTCAAGCTGCGGCACGTCATGCAGTTCGAACTCAAGCGCATCCAACGGGAGGTCGGCATCACGTTCGTCTACGTGACGCACGACCAGGAGGAGGCGTTGACGATGAGCGACCGCATCGCCGTGATGAACGCCGGCAACGTCGAGCAGATCGGCACGCCCACCGAGATCTACGACCGCCCGTCCACGGTGTTCGTGGCCAGCTTCATCGGCCAGGCCAATCTGTGGCACGGCGTCCAGAAGGGCATGGACGGCGACTGGGCCCAGCTGTCGGTGCTCGGTACCACGCTGCGCGCCCGTCCCGGCGACACCACCATCGAAACCGGTGGCCATGCCACGCTCATGGTGCGTCCCGAGCGCGTCCGGGTATCGATGGAACCGCCGTCGGGCGATGTCGCCACCGTGCCGGTGACGGTCACCGACCTCACCTTCCAGGGTCCCGTCGTGCGTCTGCAACTGGCCGCCGCCGACGGATCACCGATCCTGGCCCACGTCGGCTCCGAACAGGACCTGCCGCTGCTGCGTCCCGGCGATCGGGTGCACGTGTGTTGGGCGCCCGAGGCATCGCTGGTGCTCCCCGCTGCCGACATTCCCACCACCGAGGATCTCGAGGAGATGCTCGACGATTCGTGAGGCGATGAGTCGATCGACCGCATACTCTCCGGCCAACCCTTCCTGGATTCATGAAAGGCACCCCGCCATGGCCTCATCGAACAATCACGGCATAGATCCCGCCACCCTGTCCCGACTCGCGCACAACCGGACCAACCGGCGGCGGTTCCTCGGCGGTGGCGCGGCGGCCGCGGCAGCGCTGGCGCTGGGACCGTCGTTCCTGGCCGCGTGCGGTTCCAGCAGCACGACGAGTTCGAGCAGTTCGTCCTCGGCACCGCCGCCGGACGACGGCAAGCCGGCCACCGGCACGCTGCGCATCTCGAACTGGCCGCTCTACATGGCCGACGGCTTCGTCGCCGCCTTCCAGACGGCCAGCCACTTGACCGTGGACTACAAAGAGGACTTCAACGACAACGAACAGTGGTTCGCCAAGAACAAGGAGCCGTTGTCGCGCAAGCAGGACATCGGCGCCGACCTCGTCGTGCCCACCCAGTTCATGGCGCTGCGGCTCAAGCAACTGGGGTGGCTCAACGAGATCAGCGACACGCGGGTGCCCAACAAGAAGAACCTGCGGCCCGACCTGCTCAACGACAAGTCGGATCCCGGGCGCAAGTTCACTGCCCCCTACATGTCCGGCATGGTGGGGCTGGCGTACAACAAGAAGGCGACCGGCCGCCCGATCTCCAAGATCGACGATCTCTGGGATCCCGCGTTCAAGGGCAAGGTCAGTCTGCTGTCCGACATGCAGGACGGCCTCGGCATGATCATGTCCTCGCAGGGCGGCGACGTGGCCTCCCCGACCATGGATTCGGTTCAGAAGGCCGTCGACCTGGTCAAGGAACAGAAGGACAAGGGCCAGATTCGCCGGTTCACCGGCAACGACTACGCCGACGACCTGGCCGCGGGCAACCTCGTCGTCGCGCAGGCCTACTCCGGCGACGTCGTCCAGCTGCAGGCCGACAATCCCGACCTCGACTTCGTGATCCCCGAGTCGGGCGGCGACTGGTTCATCGACACCCAGACGATCCCGTACACCACGCAGAACCAGCACGGCGCCGAGGCGTGGATCGACTACGTCTACGACAGGGCGAACTACGCCAAGCTGGTCGCGTTCACCCAGTACGTGCCCGTGCTGTCCGGCATGACCGACGAGCTGAACAAGATCGACCCGAAGCTCGCGTCGAACCCGCTGATCAACCCGCCGCAGGACTTCCAGGACAGGTTGCACACCTGGGCCGCGCTCACCGACGAGCAGACCCAGCAGTTCAACACCGCGTACGCCGCCGTGACCGGTGGCTAGGCGGCGGGCTGACACATGGCAGGCGTAGCCAGCAGCAGTCGCCAGCGCAGCAAGATCGCGCCGTACCTGATGATCTTCCCGGCGCTGGCGTACCTCGCCGTGTTCTTCGTGGTGCCGTTTTGGTCGTTGTTCCGGACGTCGCTGTCGAGCATGGGCGGCTCGATCTACCTGCCGCAGCTGACGTTCGCGTGGAACTTCGCCAACTACGGTCACGCGTTGTCGACGTACCAGGACCAGATCATCCGGTCGCTGCTGTACTCCTTCACCGCCACCGTGGTGTCGCTGCTGATCTCCTACCCGCTGGCGTACGTCATCGCGTTCAAGTCCGGTCGGTACAAGAACCTGCTGCTCGGCCTGGTGGTGCTGCCGTTCTTCGTGACGTTCCTGGTCCGCACGCTGGCGTGGAAGACGATCCTGGCCGACGACGGTCTGGTGGTGCAGGCGCTGAGCGGGGTCGGGTTGCTGCCACCCGACGGGCGGCTGTTGTCCACCAGTTGGGCCGTCATCGGAGGCCTGATCTACAACTCGATGACGTTCATGATCCTGCCGCTGTACGTCAGCCTCGAGAAGATCGATCCGCGGCTGTTGGAGGCCTCCAAGGATCTGTACTCCTCGAGCGCGAGAGCGTTCAGCAAGGTGATCCTGCCGTTGTCGATACCGGGCGTGCTGGCGGGCAGCCTGTTGGTGTTCATCCCCGCCATGGGCGACTTCATCAACGCCGACTACCTGGGCAGCACCCAGACCACGATGATCGGCAACGTCATTCAGAAGCAGTTCCTGATCGTCAAGGACTATCCCGGCGCGGCCGCGCTCAGCTTCCTGCTGATGGCCATGATCCTCGCCGGCGTGCTGTCCTACACGCGGGCCTTGGGCACGGAGGACTTGGTATGACGGTGATTTCCTCGTGACGCTGCAGGAGGGCACTGCGGTCGTCGACGTGATCGACACGCCGCGGCGGACCAGACGCTCGATTGGCGGCACCGGCAAGTTCGGCGACGTCGCGCTCCGGGTGGTCGCGGGGCTGGTGCTGCTCTACATCTTCGTGCCGATCTTCGTGATCGTGCTGTTCTCGTTCAACAAGCCCGCGGGCAAGTTCAACTACACGTGGCAGGGCTTCACGCTCGACAACTGGGCCAACCCGTTCAAGTATCCGGCGTTGGCCGAAGCGTTGAAGATGAGCATCGAGGTGGCGGCGCTGTCCACCCTGGTCGCCGTCGTTCTCGGCACGTTCCTCGCGATCGCCTTGGTGCGTCAGCGTTTTCGGGGCAGCAAGGCGGTCGACACGTTCCTGGTGCTGCCGCTGACGGCGCCCGAGGTGGTGATGGGCGCGTCACTGCTGACGCTTTTCCTCGACCTCGGTTGGGCGACCGGCTTCACGACCATTCTGATCGCGCACGTGGCGTTCGAGATCAGCTTCGTCGCGATGACGGTGCGGGCCCGGGTCCGGGGCTTCGACTGGACACTGGAGGACGCCTCGATGGACCTGGGCGCCAGCCCCTCCCGGACGTTCTTCAAGGTGACGCTGCCGCTGATCGTTCCCGGGATCGTGGCCGCCGCGATGCTGTCGTTCGCTCTGTCGCTGGACGACTTCATCGTCACGTACTTCGTCAGCGGATCCACGGTGACCTATCCGCTGTTCGTGAACGCGGCGACGAAGGCCGCCGTACCGCCACAGATCGACGTGCTGGCGACCGCCATCCTGGTGATCAGCCTGGTGTTGCTCGGCGTCGGCACCCTCTACCGCCGCAAGCGATTGGACGTCTAGCGGACCTCGCGACTATTCAGGTCAGGTCGACGAGCACCGGCGTTCTGGCCCCCGCGCGGGCGGCACCGACGCCGGCCACCACGACGAGCACGATGCCGATCACGCCTGCGACCCCCGGCGCCTGAGACAACACCAGGAAGCCGATCAACATGGCGAACGCGGGCTCCAAGCTCATCAACGTTCCGAACGACGCGGTGGTCAGTCGGCGCAGCGCCTTCAGCTCCAAGGTGAAGGGTATGACCGGAAGCAGGATGGCCAGACCGACGCCGAACAGCAGGATCTCGGGTGTCACCCGCGGTATCACCGAGTAGCCGACGACCAGGGTCGAGAACACCGCCGCGGTGCCCATCGACACCGCCAGTCCGTTGACGCCGTCGACGCCGTCGCCCACGCGCTGAGTCAACAGGATGTAGCCGGCCCAGCAGACCGCGGCACCGAGGGCGTACGACACGCCGACGTAGTCGATCGCGCCCTCCCATGGCTCCGTCAGGAGTACCACGCCCACCGCGGCGAGTCCGGGCCAGGCGAAGCGATTCCTGCCCTTGCCTGCCAAGACGGCGACACCGAGTGGACCGAGGAATTCGAGGGCGCTGGCCGTGCCCAACGGAATGCGTGCGATGGACGCCATGAACAGCAGCGTGACCGCAGCCGTGACCACTCCGAGCACGACGCACGTGAGGAACGTGGCGGCGGTGAACGCCGAGCGGCGCGGCCGCACGATCACGAGGAGCAGCACGCCCGCCCACACCAGCCGCAGCCACGCAGCTCCCTCGACGCCGATGCGATCGATCAGGCCGAGCGACAGCGCGAGCCCGAGCTGGACGCACAGCATCGAGCCCGTCGCCATGAGCACGCCCGCGCGGACCTCTTTCGTCGTCACCCTTGCATTGAAGAGCACTCGAACGTTCGCGTCCACGTGTTAAAGACGGACATATCGTTCGGAGTACGCGAACGGTCAGTGACCGTTCGGCTGCGGCGGGGCGGGCTCCACGGTAGCCAGCTCGGTGAGCCCGCTGATGGTGAGAACGGGCATCAGAAGCGGCTTGACGATGAGGCGGATGTGGTCGGCAGTGGCGAACAGCGCGTTGATCCCGCCGCTGTCCACGTAGTCGATGGCGCTCAGGTCGACGGTCACCGGCTTGCCGTCACTTCTGGCGATGGCGTCGCCGAGCGCGCGGGCGAACGTGTGGACGTTGCTGAGGTCGATCTCGCCGGCCGCCACCAGCACCAGCTCGTGGCCGTCGCGCTGGTCGACGGTGATGGTGAGAGGTGTCGTCATCGGCTGATCCTCGAGTACATCTGAACCGTGGTGCCCGTGGCATCCGGGTGGATGGACACATCCTGCATGAGTGCCCGCATGAGCTTCACACCGCGACCGCGGGTGAGGTCGGCCCCTGGGCGTGGCGTCTTCCAGGCGCCGGTGTCGACGACGGTCACGTGCACGCAGTCGGCCATCGCCGTCGCGCGCAGGGTCACCGTCCCGACCCGGCCACCGCGGTGGCCGTGCTCGATGGCGTTGGCGACGGCCTCGCCGGCGGCGATCAGGACGTCCTGCGTCTGATCGGGATCCACCTGCGCACTCTGCAGCCAGCTGCGCAGAGCGGTGCGCGTGCCCGCGAGCTCACCGACGTCGGCGGGGAAGTCCAGGTGCAGCGGTGTGGGCTGGCGGTACAGCAGCAGTGCCACGTCGTCCTGATAGCCACCGTCCGGAGTCAACCGGGACATGATCTCGCTCGCCAGATCGTCGAGCGCGGAGCCGCTCCCCTGCTGGACGAGGTCCGTGACGCGGGAGATGCCGAGGTCCAGCGATTGCTTCCGGCGCTCCACCAGTCCGTCGGTGTACAGCAACAGGGTCGTGCGGGGCGGCAGGACCACTCGGGCCTCGGGACGGATGCGATCCGGGCGCAGTCCCAGCGGGATGGAACGGCCGTCCTCGAGGGTGCGTGCCGTGCGGTCACCGTGGACCAGGATCGGCGGCGGATGTCCGGCGCTGGAATAGGTCAGCTCACCGGTTGTGGTGTCCAGCACGCCACAGAAGGCCGTGGTGCACGCCGCCCCGGGAAGTCGTGCGGCGAACCGGTCGAGCGCCGAGAGGGCGGCCTGCGGGCTCGGGTGTTCCAGCAGAAGGGCACGACACGCGCTGCGCAGTTGCCCCATGACGGTGGCCGCCGCCAGACCGTGCCCGACGCAGTCGCCGACGATCATCGCGGTACGCCCGTCGTCGAGCTCGACGACGTCGTACCAGTCGCCGCCCACCTGGAGGGGACTCGACGCCGGCTGGTAGCGCACGGCGAATCCGCCGGGCAGATTCGCCGGTCCGAGGATCGCGTGTTGCAGCGCCAGAGCGGTCTCCCGGTGCTGGTCGAGCTGTTGCACCCGTTGCAGGCCCTGACCGAGGCGACCCGCCAGCACCGTGAGCAGCGTCTGGTCCTCGAGGGTGAACAGGCGCTGCTCGGCCAACTCCACCCAGACGACGAGGACACCACGCGGGTGTTGCAGGGCGATCCCCGCCGATCCCGAGTTGGTGGCATCGACGACGAGTAGATCGCCCCGGCACAGGGCGCCGATCACCTCGCGCGTCGCCGACGGCAACTCCGACCACCGCGTGCGGTCGCCGACGCACACCACGTCCGTCGCGTCGTCCGGACCGACTGCGGCGATGTCCGGACTCGGGAAGGTGATGGCGAGGACGCGCCGGGCGCGCCACAGCGTGCGAAACTCCTCGGCTGTCGACCACAACGCCTCGTCGACGGTATCAGCCTGCGCGAGTGCATGATTCAGGCCGGCGAGGGCGGTCTGGCGCTGCACCGTGTAGTGCTCGGCGGTGGCGTCCCGGAAGGTGCCCACCATGACGCGGTGACCGGTGTCGGGATCTGCGGCGTGGTTGAAACTCACGGTGACCCACAGCCGGTGGCCGTCGCGGTGGATGACCGGAACCGTGAAGGTGCCCTGGCTCTGGTCCAACAGGCCGGCGAACGCCCGGGCCACCCGTTCGTGGGCTTCGGGGTCGGTGTCGGCGTCCGGCCACCACGGGTGAACGGCCTCATAGGGCAGCCCCTCCGGACCGTAGCCGAGGACGTCGGTGAACGCGGTGTTGATCTCGATGACGGCACCGCGCTCGTCGCAGACGAAGAACGCTTCCTGCAGGGAGTCGATCAGGGCCGTGCGCCAACGGGCGTGATGGCTGCGCAACCGGGCCAGTTCGACGTTGGACCGCACCCGCGCCAGCAGTTCCGCGGCAGCGAAGGGCTTGACCAGGTAGTCGTCGGCGCCGGCGTGCAGGCCCTCGATGGAGGCTTCCTGCCCGGCTCGCGCCGACAGCAGCAGGACCGGGACGGCTGCGGTGCGCGGGTCCGAGCGCAAGGCCGCCACCAGGGCGAGACCGTCCAGCCGCGGCATCATCACGTCGCTGACCACCAGATCGGGCAGATCCGCACGGACCTTCGCCAGGGCTTGCCGGCCGTCGACGACCGCGTCGACGTCATGCCCGGCGGTACGCAGGAGGCGCACCAGATACTCGCGCATGTCCGCGTTGTCGTCGGCGACCAATACGCGGGCGCGGCCCTGGGAGGTCGGCGGCGACGACGCGGTGCCGAAACCGAGTTCGGCTGTCAGCGAGGATGTTTCGTCGTCCGACGGGCCTGCCGGTAGCCACCGTAGCGCGTCCTGTACGTACGGATCGGCCGTCGCGGAGGCAGTGTGGACCGGCGAAGCGGGCACCAGCGAGTCGGCAGGCAGATGCTCTGCGCCGAACGGCAGGCGGATCCGCACGGTGGTGCCCGCCCCTTCGACGCTGTCGGCGTCGATGCTGCCGCCGTGCAGTCCCACCAATTCCTTGACCAGAGCCAGGCCGATCCCGCTGCCCTCCGTCGATCGGGCCCTCGCGGTCTCGATGCGGTGGAAGCGCTCGAAGAGCCGCGGGATCTCGGCGGCGGGCACCCCGATCCCCGTGTCCGCGACGGTGACGACCGCCTCGCCGCCCTCGCGTCGGACCCGCACCGTGATGGCGCCGTCGAACGTGAACTTCACGGCGTTGGAGAGCAGGTTCAGCATCACCTTCTCCCACATGTCGCGGTCGACGTAGACCGGCTCGTTCAACGGCGGGCAGTCCACCACCAGGCGCAGCCCGGCTCGATCGACGGCCGACCGGAATACGCTCGCCAACTCGATGGTGAGCGCTGCCAGGTCGACCGGCTCGTACCGGCCCCGCATGCGGCCCGCCTCGATGCGGGAGAAGTCGAGCAGCGTGTTGACGAGCTTGGCGAGCCGCAACCCGTTGCGATGAATCACGTCCAGCTCGCGGCGGGCCGACTCGTCCCACCCGTCGGCACGTCCGCGCAACTCGGCAGCCGGGGCCAGGATCAACGTGAGCGGCGTGCGGAATTCATGGCTGATGTTGGAGAAGAACGTGGTCTTGGCGCGGTCGAGTTCGGCCAGTTCCTCGGCCCGCCGCCGCTCGGCACGATAGCTACGCGCGCTGCGGACCTCGGCAGCGACGTGACCGGCGACCAGGTCGACGAATCCGCGGTAGCCCTCGTCGAGCGGACGGTAGCGGTTCAGCGCGGCCACCAGGAATCCGAGCGGCGCCGCGCCCTGTTGCAACAGCGGGACCGCCAGTGCCTGACGTGGCGGGTCCGGCCAGTCCCCCGTCGGCAGGCCAGGGGGTAGCGCTGCGTTCAGGTCGACGAGCACCGTCTCGCCGCGCCTGATCTGGGCCAGCGGCCACGGCCCCGGGTCGGCGGCAGCCACCACCTCCGGTGCGATGGGGTGACCCGGGGCCACACCGCTCGCCGAGGCCAGCCGGGCCTCGCCGTCGTCGTCGAACAGATAGGTCAGCGTGAACGGGAGGTCCCGCAGGTTGCGGCCGAGTTGACCGGCCGCCGCAGCCAACATCTGTGACTCCGACGGCACCACGCTCGGGTCGGACCCGAGGTCCCGCAACGTGGCCATCCGGCGCTCGCTGATCACCCGCTCGGTGTCCTCGCTCACCACGCAGAGGATGCCGACCACCCGGCCCTCGTCATCGCGAAGTGGGCTGTAGGAGAAGGTGTGGTAGGACTCCTCCGGGTAACCGGACCTCTCCAGGAACAACAGCAGGGCGGCATCCCACGTCGCCTGCCCGGTCGAGAACACACCGTCGATGCGAGGACCGATGTCGTTCCAGATCTCGGCCCACACCGTGCTGGCCGGCTTGCCCAAGGCCCACGGGTACTTGCCGCCCAGGGTGTCGCGCCGATATGCGGCATTGCAGAAGAAGGTGAGTTCGGGACCCCATGCCATCCACATCGAAAAGCGCGTCGAGAGCAGGATGTCGACGGCCGTCTGCAAACTCTGCGGCCAGCCGGTCGGTGCGCCGAGTGACGTTGCGGCCCAATCGACTTCGGCCAGATCATGACCGACTTCCGGGTCGGCACTGAAGACCGAGGCGTCGGCCGTGGCGGGGGTCTCGCGCCCAGCGTCCTCGGCACCCACCGACAGCCCTCTCGCCAACGCCAACGATTCGGCAATCCCTCTCAGGACCAATTCCTCACGGCTACTGCCCTCGGGCCGCCACGAGAAAGGTACCCAGATCGGGCGCAGTCGACACCCGGCACGACTGGTCACGCATCGGGCCCGGGACGACAATGCCCCGGTGGACACCCGACGCCTTCAACTGCTTCTCTCGCTGTCGCGCCTCGGCTCGATGCGCGCGGTCGCCGACGCCCACCACCTGACCACCTCGACGGTTTCCCAGCAGATTGCCGCACTGGCAAGGGACACCGGAGCTCGGCTGATCGAGCCAGAGGGCCGACGCGTGCGGTTGACGCCCGCCGGTCGCCGACTCGCCGACCACGCGGTGACCATCCTTGCCGCCATCGACACGGCGCGGTCCGATCTCGACCCCGATGCGGAACCCGCGGGAACCCTCCGCGTCGGCGGCTTCGCCACCGGGATCCGGGTGTCGCTGCTGCCGATCCTCGCCGACCTCGCCGATCGACACCCCGCCGTCCGCGTGGCCATCAGCGAGTACGAGCCGATCGAAGCCTTCGCCCTCCTCACCGACGACGACCTCGACCTGGCCCTGACGTACGACTACAACCTCGCGCCGGCGAGTCCCGGCCCCGCCCTCGAGACCGTTGCGCTCTGGTCGACGGCGTGGGGGCTCGGCGTGCCCGCCGGCGAACCCGACGGACCCGCCGACGTCTCGGCCTACGCTCATCGGGCCTGGATCGTCAACTCCCGCAACACCGCCGACGAGGACGCCGTGCGTACCCTTGGCGCACTAAACGGTTTCGCACCACGGATCGACCACCAGATCGACAGCCTCGAACTGGTCGAGGACTTGATCGCCGCGGGGTACGGGGTCGGCCTGCTGCCGCTGGACCGGGCTGCCGGCGCCGGCGTCAAGGTGGTGCCGATGCGCAACCCCGGCGTCGTGCTGACCGCATACGCGGTGACCCGGGTCGGCAGGGCGACCTGGTCCCCGCTGCGCGCGGTCATGGACCGCCTACGCCCGTCGGGTGCGCTGCCGCAACCACATTGGCCCCGCCCGGTGCCGGACGGCCGGTGACCTCGGGCCGAGGGTCGCAGCCCGAACCGGGGCGCCCGCGAACGGGTGTCCGGCGGGCCGCTACCGCGGTGGTGGAGCGAGCACCACCGAGGGCACCGGTGCCCACCCGGGTGCGCCGGCGGCGTCGACGATCACCCGGCCGAACGGCTGATCGCCGAAGTGGAAGCCGAAACCGAGGGTGTCCGGCGCGCTCAGACGCGACAGCAGCAGGCGTCGTGCCGCCGTCACGCCATCACGGTCCGAATCGACGGCGGACAACAAGTCGGGATGCGTCACCTGAGCCTGCGTGTGGAAGGCGTCGCCGAACACGATGAGTCGCCGGCCGGTGCGCGAGGTGATCACGTACGACGTGTGGCCGGGGGTGTGCCCCGGTGTCAGCAGCGCCCGCACACCGGGCACGACCTCGTCCCCGTCGTCGACGAACTCGACGCCGGTGCGTTCGGCGGCCAGCCCGGCGATGACGTGCGACGGCATCAGTGGCTCGTCGCCGCTCGCGCCGGTCGCGTACGGCGCCCACTCCCGTGCCGCCAGCACGTAGCGAGCATTCGGGAACGCCCGCGCACCGTCGGCGTAGGCCCAGCCGGCGTGGTCGAAGTGCAGATGGGTCAGCGCCACCACGTCGATCTCGCCCGCGCCGACGCCGAGTCCGTCGAGTACCTCGAGCATCGACCCACAGTCGATGCTGCCCAACGAGATCTCCATGGTCATCGGTCCGACCCCGGCATCGATCAGCACCGTCGCGTCGGCGACCGTCACCAGGAGCGCACCGGCGCTCATCACGAGCTCACCTGCCGGGGAGATGACCTGCGACCAGAATTCGATGGGCGTTTCGGGAAAGAACGCCTCCGGCCGCATCCGCAGGACACCGTCGACGACGTAGGTGGCGACCACGTCGTCGAAGCGCAAGGACCGGACCGCCGCGGGATCCCGGGGCCTGCCGATGGAGGGTGCCGCGGTGTTCACGAGACGATGCTCCCACCGCCGTCGGCCCGGATGACCTGACCCGTGATGTAGCCGGCATCCTCGTCGAGCAGCACGCAGATGGCGTGTGCGATCTCCCGTGGTGTACCGACGCGATGCAACGGGATCGTCTTCAGGAGACGGGCTTCCCGCTCCGACCCGATCGGGCTGCGCTCGCGGTACAGCTCGGTCTCGGTCGGCCCGGGGGCCACCGAGTTGACCGTGATTCCTGACGCGGCCAGTTCGTTGGCCCAGATGCGCGTGCAGGCCTCCAGCGCGGCCTTGGCCGCCGCATAGGGGGTGCGTTCGGGCGTGCCGAGAGTGGTCAGACTGGTCACGTTGACGATGCGCCCCCATCCGGCGGCCAGCATGCCGGGCAGCGCCGCCTGGACCACCTGGACCGCCGTTCCCACGTTCAGGTCGTAGGTGTCCAGCAGGTGGGCCAACTCGATCGACCCGATCCGGGCGAACCGCGCGAAACCGAAGTTGTTGACCACCGCATCGACCCGCCCGCCGGCGACGACGGCGTCGAGTGTTCGCGCGGTGGCGTCCCGGTCGGCGAAGTCCACCTCGTGGAACTCGCCGGGGAAGTCCTGTGGCCGCGTGCGCGCCAGGCCGATCGGGGTGTTGCCCGCGGCGGCCACGCGGTCCGCCACCGCCCGTCCGATGCCCTTGGATGCGCCGGTGATCAGTACTCGTCGTGTTGACATGGTGTCCCTTCGGATCTCGTCGTGGTCATTACGTCAACGCATGACGGGGACTAAAACTCATATCGATGTCGATATACGGACATGACGTTGACCGTATGCCCGGAGGAGTGCCTGGAGGACCCTTGTCGACCCTGTTGCAGCTGACGTCGTTCGTCACCGTCGTCGACGAGGGCGGTTTCACGGCGGCAGGCCGACGGCTGGGGTTGTCGCAACCGGCGGTGAGCCGGGCCGTGGCGTCACTCGAGAAGGAGTTGGGGCTGCCGCTGCTCATCCGCACCCGCGATGCGCCCGCGCTGACCGACGCCGGCGCGCTGGCGCTGGCCCACGCGCGGGAAGTCGTCCGGCACTTGACGTCGATGCGTATCGAGGTCTCCGCGCTGGCCGGACGAGTCACCGGCACGCTGAGCCTGGCCAGCTTGCCGAGTGTGACCGGAACGTTCGTCGCGCCGCAGCTGCGCATCTACGCCGACCGCCACCCGGCCGTCGCCATCCGGCTGCTCGAAGGCAGCGAGCAGGAGGTGCGGGACTGGCTGGACCAGGGCGCCGCCGAGGCCGGCGTCGTCAGCCTGCCCATCAAGGGCCTGGATTCGGCGGTGCTCGGCGAGCAGGACATGGTGGCGGTCGTCCCCGCGGGCAACCGGCTCGCCGGCTGGGACGAGGTCGACTACGCCGAGTTGGCCAAGGAGCCGTTCATCCGCTCGACCGGCGGCTGCGCCGAGGTGTTCACGCCCGTCGCGCGGCGGGTCGGCGTCGAGTTCGAGGTCGCCTTCGAGGCCCGTGAGATGTCCGCGGTGCTCGAAATCGTCCGGGCCGGACTCGGTGTCAGCATCCTGCCGAGCGCCGGACTGCCGGAACTCCCCGACGACGTCGTGGTCCGCCCGCTGCGCCCGAGGACCGTTCGGCACGTCGGCGTCGCCGTCTCGGCGAGCGCGTCCGCGCCCGCCCGCGCCTTCCTCGAGCAGATCGCCGCACTCGAACCGTGAGCGTGCCGCCGCCGTGCTACCCGCGCGGCTGCCCCAACGTCAACGACTGCGCGGTGCGATAGCGCTCGAGCACGCCGGGCGTCGGATCGGCGGCGAAGCGCGCGGTGTCGCCGAACGACCACGGCGGCGGTTCGTCGGACTGCGACAGCGTCCAGGCCGCCTGCCGCGCCGCCCCGAGGGCGACGTACTCCGCGGGGGGCGGCACGTGCACGGGCACACCCAGCACGGCGGGAGCAATGCGACGGACGGCCTCCGACCGCGCTCCTCCCCCGACCATGATCACCCGGCCGACGTCGATGCCCTGGCCGGCGATCTGGGCGATGCAGAACTCGACGGAGGCCAGCAACCCCTCGACGGCCGAGCGGGCCACGTTGGCCGGCGACAGGTTCTTGGTCGTGACACCGTGCAAGGCGCCCGCCGCGTCGGGAAGATTGGGCGACCGTTCGCCGTCGAAGTAGGGCACCAGCGTCAGACCCTCGGCCCCGGCCGGTGCCGACATCGCCAACCGGTCGAATTCGTCGAAGCCGACGCCGAGCATGGCCGCCACCGCCGCGAGCACCGGCGCGCCGTTGAGCGTGCACACCAGCGGCAGCTGGCGACCCGTCGCGTCGGCGAACCCGGCGACCAGACCCGCGGCGTCGTGCGGAGCGGTGTCACCGACCGCGCTCACCACACCGGACGTGCCGAGGGAGACCACGCAGTCCCCTGGCCCGACCCCGAGGCCGAGTGCCGCAGAGGCGTTGTCGCCCGCGCCGGGACCCAGGACGGCACCCGTGGTGGTCCGGCCCGCCGCCTCGTTCGGATCGAGTACCGGCGGGACGACCGGGCGCCGCCCGCGCATGGCCAGCTCGAGCAGGTCGGTCTTGTAACTGCCGTCGGCGGCGGCGAAGTACCCGGTGCCGCTGGCATCGCTGCGGTCCGTGCGGACGTCGGCAGGATCGCTGGAACCGGACAGTCGCCACGTGAGCCAGTCGTGCGGCAGGCAGACGGCGGCCGTCGCATCGGCGTTCTTCGGCTCGTGGTCGGCCAGCCAGCGCAGCTTCGCCGCGGTGATCGAGGCGACGGGCACGACGCCCGTACGGTCGGCCCACTCCGCGGCACCGCCGAGTTCGTCGATCAGGGCGGCGGCGGCGTCGCTGGAGCGGGTGTCGTTCCACAGGAGCGCGTCGCGCACGATGTTGCCCGCCCCGTCCAGGCAGATCATGCCGTGCTGCTGCGCACCGACCGACACCGCGGAGACGTCGTCGAGGCCGCCCGCCGCGGCGGCGGCGTCGCCGAGGGCCGCCCACCACGCCGCCGGATCGACCTCCGTGCCGCCCGGGTGCGGCGCCGACCCCGAGCGGATCGTCTCACCGCTCTCCGCGTCGCAGATCACGACCTTGCACGACTGTGTGGACGAGTCGATTCCCGCGACGAGCGCCACGACGACCTCCTTCGGTTATGGGAGCCATTGAGTTTAGTGGGAGGCTGATCGCGTGAAATGGCCTGTGGTCGGTGCCGTGATGATCGCCATCGGATCCGCGACGCTGGTGATACCCGCCGCCGCCACGGCCGACTGCCCGGCCCGGACCGCCGGCGCGGATTGCGACCTTCAGACCCGCATCGCTGCCGCCGAGGCGTACCTCGGCACCCGGCCCGGCGTGGTGGGCTACGTGCTGCGGGACCGCAGCACCGGTGCCACCTACCGCAGCCCCCATGCCGGCGACATGGTGTGGACGGCGTCCACGATCAAGCTGGCCATGGTCGTGGATCTGATCACCCGTGCCCGCGCCGGGGTGATCACGCTGACCGCCGCGGACCGGAACCTGATGGTGGCCATGCTGCACTCGTCGGACGACGACGCGGCCGACACGCTGTGGACGCGGTTCGGCGGTGCCGATCACCTCGCGTTCAACGACGACTTCCCGCGCTATGGCATGACCGATCTGCAGCCGCAGCGGGGCTTCAGCGACACGTACCCGTACTGGGGTTTCCAGAAGACCACGGCCAACGACCTGGACCGGCTGATCACGTATGTGCTCACGGGGCTCGAGCCGGCACAGACCGCGGCGATCGTCCACGAGATGCAGAACGTCGCACCCAACCAGCAGTGGGGCGTGTGGGGAGCGGGCCCGGCCATGGCCCCCGGCAACAAGGACGGCTGGTCGTTGGAGCAAGGGGGGTGGGTGACCAACTCGGTCGGTTTCGCCGGGGCCGGCCAGCGGTACACCCTCGCCATGATGAACGCCCTCGGCGGTGCGGGCGGTGACGACGACGGCATGGCGACCACCACCCACCTGGCCGAGATCCTGCTCGCCGGTCGCTGATCGGGGACCCGTTCCGACACGCCGGAACCCCACGCGGCGAGCACGTTTGCACCCGGTGGGGACGGGGAATAAGCCGCGCATGTTGATCCGACGAATTGCGCGTCCCATGCTGGCCACCACCTTCATCACCCGTGGTGTGGAGGCGCTGAGGAGTCCCAAGCCCGCGGCCGACGCCGCTCGGCCCGCCTTGGAAGGACTCAGCAAGCTGCCCGACCCCGTCGGCACGAACATTCCGACCGACGCCGAGACGGTGGCCAAGGTGACCGCAGGGGTGCAGATCGGGGCCGGCCTGCTGTTGGCGGCCGGGCGCCTCCCGCGGCTGTCGTCGGCAGCGCTGGCGGTCAGCGTGATCCCCGGGAGCCTCGGCGGACATGCCTTCTGGAACGAGACGGATCCCAGCCGCAAGGCCGCGGAACGCCGGGCCCTGTTCACCGACCTCGGGCTGATCGGCGGGCTGATCATCGCCGCGGTCGACACCGAGGGCCGGCCGTCCCTCGGCTGGCGAGCCCGGCGCGCGGCCCACAAGGTCTCCGATGCACTCCCGTCGGGAGGATCGTCCGGCGGCGCCCTGATCGACGGTGAACTCGTCGACAGGTGGGGCGAGGGACTTCAGTCCGGACTCCAGGTGGGCGCCGAACGCGGCCGCGAACTTGCGCACGTCGCACGCGAACGCGGTGCCGAACTCGCCGACGTCGCGCTGGAACGGGGTGCCGAACTGGCGGACGTCGCACGCGACCGGGGTCCGAAGATCGCCAAGGCCGCCCGCAAGCGCGGCGCGGTGCTCGCCGACATCGCCCAGGACCGTGGTGCCGAGTTGGCGGATGTCGCTTCCAAACGCAGCGCCCAGTTCGTCGACGTCGCCAGGGACAGGGCGCCCGAACTGGCCAGCGCGGCCAGGGACCGCGGCTCCGAGCTCGCCACCGAAAGCCGCAGGCAGGCCAAGCGCGCACGCAAAGAGGTCGAGCGGGCGCGCAAGGAGCTGGACAAACGCCGCTGACGGAGGGTCGCCGGTAGATTGACCGCATGACTACCGGCGGCTTCGATCCGCACTACGGCACCCCTTCCTCCGGCCTCCCGATTGCCCAGCCCGGTGGGCTGGTGGCCCGCCTGATCGCCAGGGTGATCGACGGCGTCATCGTCGGGGTGGTGGGGTTCATCCTGCTGTTCGCGCTGCACATGGAGTCGCACATCCTGGTCACGGGATTGTTCACCGGCGTGCTGATGTTCGCCTACTTCGTGGCCTTCGAAGTCACGCAGGGGTGGACGCCGGGCAAGAAGCTGCTCGGTCTGAGCGTCCGGGGACCGGGCGGGGCACCGCGGCCAGACCTTTCGCAGTCGGCAACCCGAAACGTGTTCACGCTCCTGCCGGTCGTCCCGTTCATCGGAGGGCTGCTCGGCGTCATCGCGATCATCGTCATCGCGGTGACGGTCAGCGGCAGTCCCACCAAGCAGGGCAAGCACGACGAGCTCGCGGGCGGCACCCAGGTGGTGAAGGGCTGAGGCCCGAGCGTCAGATCACCAGGTCCAGCAGCAGCACGACCGCGAGTCCGCTCACCGAGATGACGGTCTCCATGATCGACCACGTCTTGATGGTCTGACCGACACTGAGCCGGAAGTACTGGTTGACCAACCAGAACCCCGCGTCGTTGACGTGTGAGAAGAACAGCGAGCCTGCGCCGACCGCAAGGACGACCAGCGAGACCTGACCGTTCGGCATGCCCGACACCAGCGGCACGATCAGCGACGATGCGGTGATCGTCGCGACGGTGGCCGAACCCGTGGCGAGCCGGATGAGCACCGCGATCACCCAGGCCAACACCAGCACCGAGATGTTGGCGCCCTCGGCCCAGCGCGCCAGCAGCGTGCCGATGCCGCTGTCCACCAACACCTGCTTGAAGCCACCGCCGGCGGCGACGATCAGGATGATGCCGGCCACTGGCGGCAGTCCCGACTCGATGCACTTGGTGATGTCCGCACGCGTCATCCCGCCGCCCCGGCCAAGGGTGAACATGCCGACCACGACGGCGAGCAGAAGGGCGATCAGCGGTGTGCCCAGCGTGTCGAACACCTGCCGGACCAGGTTCTTCTTGTCGTCGATGAAGATGTCGACCAGTGCCTTGCCGAGCATCAGTACCACCGGAAGCAGCACGCTGAACAGCGTGATGGCGAACGACGGCCGGCGACTCGGTCCGTCCTCGGCGAAGCGATCGGCGTCGAAGGTATCGGGGGCCTCGACCACGACCCAGCGCCCGGCCAACTTCCCGAACAGCGGACCGGCCAGGATGATCGTCGGCACCGCGACCACCACGCCAAGAGCCAGGGTGATGCCGAGGTCGGCGTTGAGCAGACCGATGGCGGTCAACGGGCCGGGGTGCGGTGGCACGAAGCCGTGCATCGCCGAAAGCCCTGCCAGCGCCGGTATTCCGACCGTGATCAGGGACAGCTGCGAACGCCGCGACACCAGGTAGATGACCGGGATCAAGAGGACGAGACCGATCTCGAAGAACATCGGCAGGCCGATGATCGCGCCGACCAGCGCCATCGCCCATGGCAACATCCGCGGTGATGCGTGCCCGACGATGGTGTCGACGATCTCGTCGGCGCCGCCCGAGTCGGCCAGTAACTTCGCGAACATGGCACCGAGCGCGATCAGGATGCCGACGCTGGCCGCCGTGTCGCCGAATCCCTTGGCGAACGAGGTCAACACGGTCTGGACGTTCTCGTCGGCGACGATGCCGACGGTGAGCGCGCCGAACAGCAAGGACAGGAACGGGTGCAGCTTCACCACCGTGATCAGCACGACGATCACGGCGATGCCCGCGATGAAGGCCAGCCCGAGCTGCAGTCCGGAGGCGACCGGCTCGGTCAGCTTCGGTGCGTCGTCGGCGAGCAGGGTAATTCCGGTGATCATCACAACTCCTGTCCAGTGCGGGCGAGATAGTTTTCGACGATGGAGTCGATGTCCTGATCGACGTCGATGACCACTCCGCGCTCATCGTCCGCGAGCGGTTCGAGGGTCGCGAACTGCGACGCCAGCAGCGAGGCGGGCATGAAGTGGCCCGGCCTGCTGGCCTGTCTGCGGCCGATCACCTCGGGTGTCCCTGCCAGGTGCAGGAATTCGACGTCGGCGCAGTGCTGGCGCAACTGGTCGCGATACGCCCGCTTGAGCGCCGAGCAGCTCATCACGCCCCCGGCTGAATGGGCAGCGAGCCACTGCCCGATGGAGTCGAGCCACGGCCGCCGGTCGTCGTCGTCCAGCGCGTGGCCGGCCGTCATCTTCGCGATGTTGGCCGGCGGGTGGAAGTCGTCCGCGTCGGCGAACGGCACGCGGAGGCGCTGGGCGAGCGCAGCCCCGACAGTGGACTTTCCCGAGCCGGAGACCCCCATCACCACGACTGGTGACGCCATCGTCCACCTCCCCTCCGATGTACTCTTTGTGTCCAGCATCACACAGACTGCCGCAATGATCTGATTATTGCAAGCTTTCTCGTCAAACATCGGTTTAATCCACGGTTGGCAAACCGTATGACATGATGTATGGCGTGGTTCCGTCGCAGAACGCCTTGCATGACAACGTGCTGGCTGCCCTCGGCGCGGAGATCATCTCCGGCACGCTGCCCCGTGGCGGGGTGATCAATCTCGAAGGCGTCGGGGCCCAATACGGCGTGTCGCGAAGTGTGGCACGCGAGGCTATCCGGGTGCTGGAGTCGATGGGCCTGGTCGCCTCCCGGCGCCGGGTCGGCATCACCATCCAGCCCGCGGAGCGATGGAACGTCTTCGACCCCAGGGTGATTCGTTGGCGTATCGAGTCAGGCGACCGGACCGCGCAGTTGGTCTCGCTTTCGGAGCTTCGCCGCGGTTTCGAACCAACGGCCGCCGCGCTCGCGGCACGCCGGGCCGATCAGCATCAGTGCCGCATCATGGCGGCGGCCGTCTCGGACATGGTGATGCATGGACGGTCCGGGGATTTGGAGTCATACTTGTTGGCAGACAAGATCTTTCATCAGACCCTTTTGGAGGCGAGCGGGAATGAGATGTTCCGCGCCCTCAACGGCGTCGTCGCCGAGGTCCTCACCGGACGGACCCACCACGGCATGATGCCGGACACGCCCAATCCCGTCGCCATCGCCCTGCACGACGAAGTGGCCCGTGCCATTCGGCTACGCGACGAGGCAACCGCCGAGCGCGCCATGCGGGCGATCATCGACGAGGCGATGAGCGACGTCAGTTCCGCCGAGGACGCGCAGTGACCAGGTCGCCGTCGACGGCCCGCCGGTTGTTCGACCGGTTCGAGCCCGTCCACGCCCTGACCTACTTCGCGCCAGAAGCGCGGGAGGCACTGCACCGGTGCGGCTTCCGCGGGTTCTGGATGGGCTACTTCGCGGCGAGATCCGCGCCGCTGGGGCCGGTCCCCGCCAACGTCGTGACCGCCGTCTTCTACAACTTCTCCCCCACGCAGGTGGCCCGCGCCCTGCCCGCGGCCTGGGAGCTGGCCAGCCCCGCCGACGCGTTGCGGTCACGCGCGGAATCTGCCGTGGCAGCCCTGCGCAGGTGCGGCGTCACCGGTGGCGACGCCGTGCGTACCGCCGCCGAACTCCTGGAAAGGGCCGCCCGCCACGCTCCGGTCGGAGGCCGCCCGCTGTTCGCCGCGAACCAGGCATTGGCCTGGCCCGACGAGCCCGTCGCCAAGCTCTGGCACGCCGCGACGCTGCTGCGGGAGCAGCGCGGCGATGCCCATGTAGCCGTCCTGGTGGCCAACGGCGTCAGCGGACGTGAGTGCAACGTCCTGCACGCCGCCGCCGAGCGGGTCCCGCGTGACTTCCTCGCGCGCAGCCGCCAATACGACGACGCCGAATGGCTGGCCTGCGAGCAAGGTCTCGCCGCGCGCGGACTCCTCGACGAGGCGGGCGCCCCGACGGCGTTGGGCCGCGAGTTCGAACGGCACCTGGAAGCCACCACCGACGAGCTGGCGTTGCCCGCCTTCGACGCCCTCGACGACGCCGAACTCGACCTTCTGTTCCGCACCCTGACGCCGATCACCCGGGCGGTCGTCGACGGCGGCGACATCCCCGTGGCGACGCCGATGGGTCTGCGGCGCGACGATCTCGACGACGACGGTGCCCACCTCGATTAGCGCGGCGCGAACGACACGGGCGACGTGACGCCGTCACGTCTGATTGCGGTTCCATTCCAGCCACCCGACGCCCGAGCGACCGTCAGCCGTCGACACGGTCGCCCAAGCACGGGGAAAGCGGCTGATCCGGCCGTCACCCGACCTGAGCAACACCGGCGCGTGCCCCCGCACCTCGATGGTGACGGTGGTGCCACCAGGTGCGAGTTCCAGCGTCGTTCCGACCGGTAGGTCGTCGTCCCCGAACTCCTCCCGCGCGACGACCGCGTCCAGTTCGACGACGTGACCGTCGCGCTGCACGTAGCCGGCCGCCAACGGAGGCGCACCCGGGATCCTGAGGTCCAGACCGTGCACGTGGGTCCCGTCGTCGAGGTGCAACGCGCTCCACACCCAGTCCATGCTCCACCAGTCGCGCGCCGCCCAGGAATGATCCCGCTGACCGGGCGCGTCGGCGAACGCGAACGAGTGACCGTCGGCGGTGACCGTGCCCGACACCGTGCAGGGAATCTCGTAGCGGGTCGACAGGCGGTACTGGTAGGGCGTTCCGGCCGTGGTCCAGGTCAGCTCCATCGCGACGTCGACGGGACGGCCCGACACGCCCCGCAGCAGGTCGCCGGGATCGTCGTGGGCCTCGCCCCGCCCGCGCAGCGACACCCGGTAGGACTGCAGCGGTTCGGTGGCTTCGAGTCGCAGGTCGACGTCATCGGTACGTACCCGGGTGTGATCCGCAGGCAGGGCGGCCTCGAAGTCGAGGACCGCGATCGTGGGCAGGTGGGGGCCGCAGAGCAGGGCGTTGATCCAGGCGTGACCCTGGTGGGGAATCAGCCCGAGCCGTAGCCAGCCGCCCACGTCCTGGCCGGGGTCGGCGAAGTCGAAGTACCAGCTCTCGCTCCACAGCGCCGCATCGGTGGGCTGGTGGGCGTCCTCGTCGGATGCCTTGGGCTGCAAGGGTACCGGCCGCAATGGCGTGGGCAGGAGCGCCAATGCATCCGTATCGATGACATGGCTGCAGTGCCGTTCGATCATCGTCATGAACATCCGGTCGCCGCGCTCGGTGCGTTCGACCAGCATCGGTGAGACGATCGCCATCATCACCCCGAAGAAACTCTGCCGGCGCACCCCGTCGCGGACGTCGTCCAGCGAGAGTTCGGACCCCGGCCCGAGCGCATCGTGATAGGCGCGCAGCAGCGCCTCGCCGTGCTCGCGGCGTCGCCGAACCGGGAGGGCGCAGCCAAGGAAGTACGCCACGTCGGTGAGGGCCGGACCCCACGTCACGGTCTGCCAGTCGACGACGGTGAGCGGGCGGTCGGCCCCCTGCTCGCCGAAGAGCATGTTGTCGAGACGGAAGTCCCCGTGGACCAGCCCGCTGGGCCGCTCGGATGCGGCCTCGGCGGCGAGGTAGGCGTCGAACGAGGCGACGAACCGGTCGCACACCGCGCGGTGGCGCGGGTCGATCTCGTTCCCGTACCGCTCGCCGAAACCCCTGTAGAGCGCTGTCAACAGTGCCCCGTCGAGCGGGGATTCCCGGGTGATCCACCCGGCGCCCGACAACGCGGCGTCGCCGAGAAGTGGACCGTGCATCCGGGCCAGCTGGGTGAGCGCGAGCATCGCCTGCTCGATGGTGGCGCCGCTGATCTCGTCGCCGACGACGGCCGGCGCGGCGTCACCGAGCAGGAGGTCGAACACTCCGGTGACGGGGTCGAAGGCGGCGTGGAAGCACGGCGCCACCAACCCGTTCAGTCTCGGGCCGACGTCCGCGTAGAAGCGCACCTCCCGCTCGTAGAGACCCAACGCCAGCCCCGTCTGCCTGCTGCCGGGATCGGCGGCGGCGACCTTCAGCACGACCGATGCCGGGCCGCTCCCCTCCGCGGCGTAGTGCAGCGTGACGCGGTAGCACTCGCTCATCTGGCCGGTGCCGATACGGCGGTAGGCGAAGTCCGTGACGGTGCCCGACCCGAGGGCGGAGGTCAACCAGTCGGTGGTGAGGTCGGCGGGCCGCTCGACGAGCGCGATCAATTCAGTGGTGGGCGCTCGTCGCCGGCGTGTGGCACCCGTCCGGCGGCGTCGCGGGCACGTCGAGCGCCGGGTTGCGGTCGAAGAACCCGAATGGCTTGAGCCAGAAGGACACCACGTCAACCGGCATCACCGGCCAGTCCTCGGGGCGGGTGATGTGGTGCAGGCCGAACACGTACCAGAGCACGACGTCGGTGTTGTCGATGGAACGGTCTGCCTTGGTCCACTGCCCCAGCCCGGTGTCCTCGATCGACTGGTTGACGAATTCCCCTGCGGGCCAACGCTCATCAGCGGCATTCGGAGTGACCCAGACGGTGTGCCCGATCACGCCGGCGCGCTTGAGGACCGGCGAGGCGGGGTCGAACATGGGCGGGATCGATCCGCCGGGCACCAGCTTGTAGGCGGGATGGCTACCCACCCCGTTGATGACGTTGGTGTTGACGACCTTCCACGTGCGCTGCGTGTCGTAGTTGAAGTCCTGCTTGCCCTCGTTCTCCGTGCGGAGCGCGACGTTGCGCGTGACGAGCGAGAGCCCGTAGGGATTCTCGGGCCCGATCGGCTCGGCAAGGGATTCGGACATGAAGACGGTGTTGTCACTGCCATCGACGTCCATGTCGAGGCGCGCCACCAGGAAGTGTTGGTGGAACGGGGCGTACGTGCGCTCGTCGACGAGGGTCCCGTTGGGATTCGGGGCGTCCGGCGCCAGGGGGGTGGTGACCATGATGCCGGTGGCCCTGACCTCGCACTCGACGTTGCCGTCCTGATGGAGCCGCCAGTACACCAGGTATTCGTAGTTGGCCACCGTCACGTGGAAGGAGATCGTCAGGCGACGCATCCTGCGCACCTCCGCGCCCGCGTCGTGATCGACGTGCTTCCAGAGCACGGCCCCGTCCTCCTCGTGGATGCACACCGCGTTGGTGATGGTGTACGGCGCACCCGTGCTGTCGTGCATGACCGCGTCGAGATAGCGGATCTCACCGAGGCAGTCGCACCCCAGCTCGAGGGACGTCGTCATGAAGCCGAGACCCCACTCACCGATGTCGAAGGCGGTGCGACGGTAGTGGTCGGCAGACGAGTCGCGATAGGGCACGATCATCTCGGCGAACGACATCCGGTGTGCCACCGAGCGTTCACGATCCCCGTCGCGGTACCGCACCGTGTGCAGCGTCATGCCCTCCCGGTAGTTGAAGCCGATCCGCAGCGACCAGTTCTGCCACGTCAACAGGTTGCCGTCGAGCCTGAACGACGGACCGTCGGGCTGGGTCACCAGCAGCGGCTTGAGCGGTTCCCTGGTCGACGCTGCTCGGATCCGCTCGGGCACGTGCCGTGGCGTGTACTCGCCCATCACCTTCGGCGTGTCGATGCCCTTGCCATCGGCCCCGGAGAACGGACCGCCATCCTCGACGCGGAGCACCTCCATCGTGTTGAGGTCGATGACGCAGTGCAGACCGCTGACGAGATGCGCGTAGGGGTTGGCGCCGGGAGCGTCCTTGCGCCACGTGTCCGACCATCCGAGCCGGCGATCGCGGTACTCGGGGGGCGCCACCGCGTCGCCGTAGGTCCAGGTGTCCATGAAGACGTTGTCGAGATCGGTGATGCCGCGCGCGGCGAGGGCGGCGACGACGTCCGGATGGCGGCGCAGCACCTGATCGCATTCGACGAACTCGTCCACGGTGAAGTTCGCCTGCACACCCGGCACGTGGTCGAAGCTCTCGACGCGATCGTCGGTCAGCGACACCACGGACTTGTAGGTGGCATTGGCCGACCGGTCGAGGCAGACCGCCGTCGCGCGGCGCGCGGGCGGCGGTGCCGTCTCGCTCGAAGTCCCGAAGCCGATCCTTGCTCGGCTCCAGCAATTCGATCGAGGTGAATCGCCACCCGAGAGCCGACGTCGCCGTCGGCTCGGCCTGCACGCCGCGCTCACGTCGCAACACCGCAGCCACGGCGGTGAACTCGTCGGCCGCCAGGGGATCAAGAGGGTGACGTCACGCCACCACTCGATCACATCGTCTTCAGGGTCCGCACGGAATCTGGAGAACTGCGGACGACCTCGTCGCGCGGTCAGCGCGAACCCCTCCCACGCCTGGCGGCGGTCGGCAGTGGGGTCGTATTCGAGGCGCGAATGCCGGTCGAACACCATCACCGCGCGGTCGTCGGCCGTGTATCGCGGGCCATCCCTCGCCGGGCACGCCGGTACGGCTGAACGCTCGCCACCGGCCCTGCACGTCGTTGCTGACCCGGCGTGCCGAACGCCGGTCCGCGACAGCGGTCATCAGCGAACCCGAACGGGTCCGGTAGACGTCGAAGACGGCGAGCAGTTCGGTGCGCGTGGGTGGCGCCGAGCCCGGACCAGTGGAAGGTGCGCGGCGCGTAGTCGTAGCGGTACACGTAGGTCGGGTGCATGGCCGCCGTGGGCGACGGCGATCTGCCATGCCGCCGTCCCGAAGGCGAAGTCGCCGCCGAGCCGGATGCACGCGCTCGGCACTCGGATAGCCCGGGATATGCCTTGGTGATCCGGTCCCTGGACTCGACGTCGGAGTCGGAGAGAAGCAGCTCGATCGCCGGCTCGGTCATCGGCAACAGCTGCAGGAAGCGGGTGAACAGGCGGCCCTCGTCGGCGTTGGTGCCCACGATGAGTGGCACCCGGTGGGCGGTGCCCGTCCCGCATCGCCTGCACCGGGTCGCGAGGCAGGTACTCGGTGCCGTAGGTCGGACCGACCACGAAGGCGCCGCGCATCTTCTTCATCCCGCGCCGCATCACCCTGTTCAGCGCGTCGACCAACTCCGCAGGCCGCGCGGACATCACGGCCGCCGCGCCGTCCTCCCGGGACACCCGAGGACCTCCGACCAAGTCGTCGGCGAAGGCCGCGGCGACCTCCGGCGGACCGGACCATGCCACTGGCCGGACTCTCCGAGATCGCCTGTGCGAAGAGGCCTTTGGCTTCGGGCACGGCCAGCAGCGTGGCCACGGCGTGCGCACCGGCGCTCTCGCCGAAGATCGGTCACGTTGTCGGGGTCACCGCCGAACACCGCGACGTTGTCACGGACCCAACGCAACGCCATGACGAGATCGCGCAGGAAGAGGTTGTCCTCGATCGGGTACTCCGGCGTGGACAGCGCCGACAGATCCATGCAGCCCAGCGCGCCGAGCCGGTAGTTCACCGAGACGTAGACGCATCCCCGCCGGGCCAGCGCGGCGCCGTCGTAGATCGGCGTCGCCGAACTGCCCAGGATGTAGCCGCCGCCGTGGATGAAGAACATCACCGGCAGCGGTTCGTCCGACGGCCCGGCCTCCGGCGCCACGACGTTGAGCGTCAGACAGTCCTCGCTCATCGGCTGGAACCTGCCGACGCCCGAGCAGCGTGTACTTGCGTTCCTGCGGGGCGCAGTAGGTGAATCCATGGCAGTAGCGCACGCCCGGCCACGGCTGCACCGGCTGCGGCGAGCGGTAGCGCAGCGGACCCACCGGCGGACGTGCGAACGGGACGGACCGCCAGCGGTGGACGCCGTCGGCGGTGAATCCCTCGATGACGCCGCTGTCGATGGTCACGCGGATGGTGCGTTCGTGCATGACCCGACGTTAGCGAAGATCGGCGGCACCGACGAGCCTGACCGGTCCGCCGCGTGGCGCCCGCTAACCTGGTCGACATGCGAATCGCGTCACTGATCATCGCATCTGCGCTGGTGGCAGGCTGTTCGAGCGGTACCGACGGGTCCACCGCACGACTCCACGCACGGCGCCCCCCACGTCAGTTCGCCCGACCGACTCGACGAAGCCTTCGCTCGCGCCCACGCCGGCACCTGCGCCGGGGGCGGCGATCGGCGACGTCATCGGCTGGGTCGAGGCGGGCGCGCCCGCCAGCGCCGCCGACTTCGGCACCATGACGCGCGGCGGGGAGACGCACAGCAGCTGGGCGGCGGCGTGGCGTTCACCACGGCGGGCACCGAGGCCAACTGCGTCACCAACGTCCACCGCAACGGCGCGTTGGCATGTCTGGTCGAAGCTCGCCGATCCCCCGCCGCGACCGCCGGGCATCGAGACGGCGTGGAAGGGCAACTGGGTGGACTTCACCGGCGCCGGCGTCGACGTCGGGTCTCCGCACGGCGATCCGGGCCCGTTCGCGACGGCACGGGTGCGCGAGCTGCGTCCCGGGCAGGCGTTGGCGTTCGGCGACTACCGGTGCCGCGCCGACGCCGCAGGACTGTTCTGCGTCGACTATGCCCACCAGACGGCGGTCAAGTTGAGCGCGGCGGGCGTCGAGGCGTTCGGCTGCCTCGAGAAGGTCGACGCCACCGGCCGACATCGGCATTCGATTCAGCTGCTGACCTCGTCCGGCCGACGCGGGGCCGTCACGCCGGGCGAGCCCGCTCCCGGGCCCGGGCCGGGTAGGACTGCGTCATCCCCACCGCGCCGACGATGACGACGACGGGGATCACCCAGTTGGTCCAGTCGCTGCGTCGACGGGACCCGGGTGGCGTAGTAACCCGAGCACGGAGATCAGCGCGAACACCAAGGCCCACATCAACGTCAGCGCCCGGTTCGTCTGGCGGAACGCCGGCTTCTCCCATTCGTGCATCGGACGGGACACCCTGGCGTACTGCTCGGTGAAGGGCGTGAAGGCAAGCGATCCGAGCGCCATCACCGCCAGGACACCGCTGGACAACGTCGTCGCGTAGGTGTCCATCCAATCGCGGTTCTGCGCACCGAGGATCACCCCGGCCGCGGTGACCCCGACGAAGAAGACGATGGTGACGATCTCCAGTAGCCGGGGTCCGCCCCGGCCCATCGAAATGCCGAGGATGATCGCCGACAACACCGCGCACAGCGCGCCGAACATCCAGGTACTCGGGCCCTCGGCGACCACCCAGTAGATGATCCACGGGCACGAACCCGACGAACGGGCTGTGTTCAAACCACTCGTCCACACCTCAGGGTGCCATGAAATCCCCTCGCGGAACTATGCGACACCCTTCTGTCGCAACAATGGCAGCACACCCTCGGCGAACCAGTGGGCTTCTTCGAGGTGCGGATAGCCCGAGAGGATGAATTCGTCCAAACCGAGCGAGTAATACTCGTGGATCAGTTCGGCGACTTCCCGATGGCTGCCGACCAGTGCCGTGCCCGCCCCGCCCCGCACCAGTCCCACGCCCGCCCACAGGTTGGGGTAGATCTCGAGGCGGTCGAGCCGGCCACCGTGCAGCGCAGTCATCCGACGCTGCCCCTCGGACTCCGACTTGGCATGCAGAGCAGTGGCTTTCGCGATCTGCTCGTCGCCGAGCTCGGAGACCAGGTCGTTGGCCACCGCCCACGCGGCGGCGGAGGTGTCCCGGCTGATGGTGTGCAAGCGAATCCCGAAACGTACGGTACGACCCCGCGCCTCGGCGAGCGCCCGGACCTTGGCGATCTTGGCCGCCGCAGCCGCCGGCGGTTCGCCCCACGTCAGATACACGTCGACGTGCTCCGCTGCGATCGGCATCGCGGCGGGTGACGAACCACCGAAGTAGATCTGCGGCAAGGGATCCGGCGGCGCGGACACCATCGCATTCTCGACGTGGAAGTACTTCCCGGTATAGTCCAATGACTCCTGACGCCACACGGAATTCACGATGTGGAGGAATTCGCCGGTGCGAGCGTAGCGTTCGTCGTGGTCGAGCCAGTCGCCGAAGCGGCGCTGTTCGAGGTCGTCGCCGCCGGTCACGATGTTGAGCAGCACCCGCCCGCCCGAGAAGCGTTGCAACGTCGCGGTCTGCTGCGCGGCGAGGGTCGGCGGCACCAACCCGGGGCGGAAGGCGACGAGGAACTTCAGCTTCTCCGTCTCGGCCAGCAGGGCCGCCGTGGTCAACCAGGCGTCCTCACACCACGTTCCGGTGGGGGTGAGCACCCCTTCGAAGCCGAGCCGGTCGGCGGCGCGCGCCACGTCCGCGAGATAGCGGCGGGTGGGCGGTCGATAGTTCGCCGGCAGGGACTGCTGCGAGGACGCATGGGATGACCCGACGATCGAGCGGCCATCGCCGCTGGTGGGCAGGAACCAGAAGAATTTGGCAGACACGAGACTCCTAATTGCGGTCCGTCGAGAAGGGTTTGAGCACATCGTCGTAGCGGTGGTCGACCCAGTCGGCGAACGTGGGCGCCGATGAGATCTGCTGGGTCTCGGCGAACAGGTCGGCCAGTTTCTGCTCCGAACCGATCAGTTCATCCGAGAGCGTCGTCGACGCCCGCAGACTGCGGGACTGTGCCACCGTGCCGACGGGCAGGGCCAGGCCCACCGCCGAGGAGTAACTCCGCGCCCACTCGTCGGGGTGGTCCCGAGCCCACTGCGTCGCCTTGGCGTAGCGCACCAGGAGATCGCCGAGCGCGGTGTTGCGCTTGGGGTCGGCCAGGGTGGCGTCCGACGCGATGCCGAACCCGGCTCCGTTGGTGACGCCGGTGGCCGCCGCGATGCTGCGCACCGGCACCTGCTGCTCCACCTGAGCGGTGTACGGATCCCAGATCGCCCAGGCGTCGGCCTCGCCCCCGGTGAATGCCGACAACGCGTCGGCGGGCTGCAGGAATACCAGCTTCACGTCCGCGGGCGACAAGCCCGCCTTCTGGAGCTGAGCCAGGATGTGGCCGTGCGCCGAGCTGCCCTTGCCGACGGCCACGCTCTTGCCGCGCAGGTCGGCTACGGACGTGATCGGCGAATCCGACCGCACCAGGATGCGGTCGCCGTCTCCCCCGTTCTCGTACGCCGACACCACCTTCACCTTCGCGTTCGCCGCGGCACCGAAGATCGGCGGCGTGTTGCCGGTGATGGCGAAGTCGATCTTGCCGGCGGTGGCCGCTTCGATCTGAGGCGGTCCCGAGGTGAAGGTGGAGAACACCACCTTGTAGGGCAGGTCGTTGAGGACGTCCGCGGCGCGCAGGAGCGATTCGGTGCCGCCCTTCTGGTCGCCGATCTGCAGGGTGACGCCGGACAGCTCGGACAGTGGCACGGTCGCCGGCGCCGCACGAGCGCCCGAACTGCTCTCTCGCGACACGCATCCCGCCATCAGCGCGGTCAGCGCGAGCAGCGCCGCGACGCGGATGGCGATCCGTGGTCTGGATGCGGGCATGGCCGTTTCCCTTCGTTCGTGGATCGAGCAGCAGTCAGAGATGCACGCCGAGCATGTCGAGCAGCTCGGCGCGGTATCGCTCGGTGGTCGCCGACGGGTCCGACGGCGAGCGCCGTGCATCGTCGATGGCCAACGCGTGAACGACGCGACCGGCTTCGAGGACCAACACCTGATCGGCGAGCGCCACCGCCTCGTCCACGTCGTGGGTCACCAACAGGACGCCGAATCCGTGTTGGCGCCACAACTCCAGCAACAACGCGCGCATGGCCAGCCGCGTGAGCGCATCGAGTGCGCCGAAGGGCTCGTCCAGCAGCAGCAACTCGGGCTCGGCCACCAACGCCCTTGCCAGCGAGACCCTTTGCGCCTGCCCACCGGACAAGGTCAGCGGCCACGCCTGCGCACGGTCGGTGAGACCGACGTCCGCCAACGCGCGGTCGGCGCGTTCCGCCACCGCCGTCTTCGAGGACCGGCTCCTGGTCAACCCGTAACCCACGTTGGTGCGCACGTCCCGCCACGGGAACAGGCGGGGTTCTTGGAAGGCCAACGCCGGCGCGCCCGAAACCACCCGTTCGCCGGTGTGATCGGTGGACAGGCCCGCGAGCACGCGCAGCACCGTCGACTTGCCCGAACCACTCCGCCCGATCAGCGCGACGATTTCACCGGCGCCAATGCGCACCGAGACGTCGTCCAGCACGTGATGGTCGCCGTACCACTTGTCCACGTTCCGCAGCTCGCCGGCAATCCCGGTTCGCCGCACGGAGGTCACCGTCACGAGCGGTACCTCAGGGCTCGTCGCTCGGCGGCCCGCACGACCGCGTCCGTGCCGATGCCCAGCAGCGCGTAGACGATCAGGCCGAAGATGATGACGTCGATGCGCAGGAAGTCCCGGGCGTTGTTGATCAGATAGCCGATTCCCTTGTCGGCGTTGATCTGCTCGGCCACGATCAGGGTGAGCCACGCGATGGCCAGCGACTGACGCAGACCGACCAGCACCTGTGGTGCGGCACTGGGCACGATGATCGTGCGGAACCGCTGCCAGAACGAGAAGCCGAGGATCCGTGCCGTCTCGAACAGCTTGGGGTCGACCTGTCGGATCGCCGAGAACGTGTTCAGGTAGAGCGGGAAGCTGACGCCCAGCGCCACCAGAAGCACCTTGGGCAGCTCACCGATGCCGAACCACAGGATGAACAACGGAATCAAGCCGAGGTGGGGCAAGGCGCGGACCATCTGCATCGGCGGGTCGACGGTGGCCTCGAACCAGCGGGACAGCCCGACCGCGGTGCCGAGCGCCACACCGATCACGCCGCCGAGGATCGAACCCTCGATCACGCGCAGCCCCGACACCCGCAGCGCGTCGGCGAGTTGGCCGGTCTTGATGAGCTCGACGCCGGCCTCGACGATCAACGACGGTGCGGGCAGGACGTCCTGCGGGATGAGGCCCAGTGCGCTGCCCAGCTGCCACAACGCCAGCAGGACCACCGGCGAGGACAGCCGGATGAGTCCCCACTTGCGTTGCCGCCGGGCGGGTTTCGCGGTCGCGGCGGTCACCGTGCTGGCGGTGGGCGGTGGGACGGAGGTGGTCACGATGAGGCGACGTTACGCAGCCGCCCGGCGGCCGGGAAGGTTTCGACTCTGCCTGAGGCAAAGGACCCGAGGCAAGGGGAAGGGCCCCGCCGGACGGTCATGGCGACCGCGGCCCGGCAGGGCCCGTGTGGTGCTGGCGCGGCTAGAAGCGGGTGGTTCCGGTCACCAGCGCCCCGGTCACGGTGCGACCGTTGATCTTCGAGATCAACGTGCCGTTCTGCAGCGAGACCTGCTGGTCGGCCTGCTGGAGGATCCGCTTGTTGCGCACCTGCGCCTGGAACCGCGCGGCGTTGAGTTGCTGCAGCTCGGCCTGCTCGAAGTCGCGGCCGGTCACACCACCGTTGAACTGCACGCCGGTCACCGATCCGTCGGGACGCACGATCCACGATGCCCGCACCCCGTCGAGGGCGGCGGTGTACATCCCGGCCGGAGCCGCCACCTTGGCGGCGGTGAAGGGATACGTGGTGCCGTTCATGACGACGTTGCCGGTGACGTTGGCGAGGCTGAGGGACGCGGTGAGGGTGTCGCGGAACTTGTTGGTGACGTCGACTCTTCCGGCGGTCGGCTGGCCGAAGAACCAGGCCTCGTCGTCGTCGCCGTTGCAGGCGTACGCGGTGATCTTGTCGCCGTCGACGGAGATGCCGATGGTCATCTTCTTGCCGTCGGCCTCCATGTCGGCGACGTAGGTGGCAGACGTGGCGGTCGGCGGGGCCGACGCGGGTTCGGGACCCGACGAACCACCAGAACAAGCGGACAGGGCGCCGAGGGCCACGACGGCGAGCACGGCGACGAACAGGGTGCGAAGGAGATTTTTCATGTCGGCCATGCTCCTCCGCACCATGGCCCGTCGCATGGAGAATTCTGGGAGATCGCTTGGAGATCCCATGCCCGCTCAGGCCAGGGTGGTGACCGCAAGCGGCGTGGGAGATCCGGATTCCCGGATGGTGACGGAACGGATGTCCGACTTCGAAATCACCGTGGCCGCAGCCAGATTCGACGCCTGCTTCTCGGTGCCCGACGGGCGCCAGGAGGCGACGGTGGTCTCGGCGCCGTTCTTGGTCGTGACGACCAGGTCGTATCCAGCGGCCTTTACCGCCCAGTCCTTGGTGTACTGGCACTCCCAGTCGAGGCGCGTCCCCCATGGCTCGCCCGACAGCGCGATCGACGCCGTGACGCCCTGGCGCTGGCCAGGAGCCATCGCCTGCAGCGACACCCCGGTCGACGATTGGTGCGGGATGACGGCGTAGCCGACGAGACCGCCGATGAGCAGGAAGGCGGCGGCCGACGCGAGCGCCGTCGCCACGCGGGCCCCGCGAGAGCGGGTCCGTCGCCGCTGCGCGGCCGCGGCGAACGAGGCGGGCGCAGGAATGGTCTCGACCGGCTTCTCGGTCTCCGAGCCCTCGTCGAGCAGTGCCAGCGCCTCCTCGGGCGACAGCACGTCGAGAATGGCGGGAAGGTCGGAGTCGTCCCACGGCCCGGCGGACTCAGGTGAGTCGGCGAGGTGCCGCTCGTATTCGGCGGCTTCGGATGCCGAGAGGGCGCCGAGCAGATAGGCGGCATCCCATTCGGCCATGTTGCGTTCGGAGGTCATTGGACGACCCCCCTTTCCTCCAAGGCCACGCGGAGCGCGCGCAGTGCATAGTGGAGTCGCGATTTGACGGTCCCCGGGGGGATACCCTCGTGCCGCGCGATGTCAACGGCGGTTTGTCCCAGATAATGCGCTCGTACCAACACGGTCCGGTGCTCAACACTCAGGGATCGCAGGGCATCGGAGACGACGAACTTGTCGACGGCCGGCCCGAAGATGTCCGGCGAACTCCGTTCGGGGACGGTGTCGGTCTGGAACTCGCGTTTGTAGCGGGAACTGCGCCGGTCGTCGATGACCAGGTTCCTGGCCACCGTGTGCAGCCACGCCCGCGTGGAGTCCTCGGAATAGGTGGTGAGAATGGTGCTGTTCTGCCACAGCCGCAGAAGCGACTCCTGGACGACGTCCTCGGCGAATTCCCGGTCGCCGCGCGTCAGCCGCAGGACGAAGCGATACAACGCCGGTCCGTGCTTGTCGTGGATGACCCGCAACAGTTCGGCGTTGGCTGGATCGTCCGTCCGCTGTTGCTCGGGGGAAGAGTCCGTCATCGTGCGCTAGTTCCTTCATCGGTCCGTGGTTCACGCGGCTGACGGCTAGCACTGCACATCGCGGTGACGCCCGCAGTTGAAACATACCCACTCCTCCGTTTGATTCCCGATTCCGGCACAGGTCCAGCGGCGCGAGGTCACCTCGGCGGCCCGTGAAACACCCGGCGGCGCGTCGACGGTGCGACGCGGTAGCGGTTGCCGTGGGTCCGCACGCGCCGGGAATGCAGGCACCGGAGGTTCAACACGACCTCGGTGCCCACCTCGTCGACCTCGGCCGGCTCGTCGGCGGGTTCGTCCGGGGTGGTGCGAAGGGCCCCGACGAACTGGTAGCCCCGTCCGCGCACGGTGCGGATGACGTGCTGGGACACGCCGTCGTCACCGAGCGCGCGCCGGACCGCCTTGATCCGGCTGGACAGCGCGGCCTCCCCGACGAACCGGCCGCCCCACACGGCGTCGAACAATTCGATCTTCGTGACGACCCGGTGGTGGTCCCTGACCAGGTGCGTCAGCACGTCGAACACCTGCGGCTCGACCGGAACCGAGACCCCGTTTCGCCGCAGCTCGTAGCGCGGAAGGTCCAGGACGAAGTCACCGAAGAACCACACGGCGGGCTCGAGATCGGAGGCGGCCGACGGAAGTGGCGATAGCACGGTCACGGTGGTTCCCTTCTGGCGTTGCGCCCCCTCGAGGCGCTGTCAGGAGGAACGACGGGCGACGCCGCGGAAAGGTTCAGTCGTGCGAAACTAATTTTCGCGAGGCGTCTACCAGGGCCTATCGCCAGCCGTCGGCCGCCTTCGCGGCTCGCATCAGCGCGTCGCACAGGTCGCGTAGCTCCGAACCCGCGGCGCCCTCCTCGATGGCGGTGGCCATGTCCTCCGCGGCACACCGCACCTGATAGACGCGATCCGAGAGCTGCGTCGCCTCGTCGGCCGTCAGCACCACGGCATCGGCGGCCACGGACGTGCCCTTGACCATCGCCCGCTGCTCGTAGGCGCGCTGGCGGCAGGATTGCCTGCAGTACCGTCTGCGCCGTCCCATGCCCGCGTCGGCCACCTCGCGGCCGCACCAACGGCAAGGCTGCGCCCGGGTCCGTCGTCGAGTTTCTGGCGCCACGGGATCCGACTGTAAACCGCGATCGGCGCGGATCCCGGTAACATGGACAGTCGCGTCGGGAACTTCGCGCCAATCGGTGGCGTTGATTATCCCGGGATGTGTCGGATGAGGAGTAGTGACGATGGCTGATCGTGTTCTTCGAGGTAGTCGTCTCGGAGCCGTGAGCTACGAGACCGACCGCAACCACGACCTGGCGCCGCGTCAGGTGGCGCGTTACCGGACCGACAACGGCGAGGAGTTCGAGGTCCCGTTCGCCGACGAAGCCGAGATTCCCGGCACCTGGCCGTGCCGCAACGGCATGGAGGGAACGCTGATCGACGGTGACGTGCCCGAGCCCAAGAAGGTCAAACCGCCGCGTACGCACTGGGACATGCTGCTCGAGCGCCGCTCCGTCGAGGAACTCGACGAACTGCTCAAGGAGCGCCTCGACATCATCAAGACCCGCCGCCGCGGCAACTAGCGCACGACACCGCGTGCGCGGTCGAGGCGGCCGCGCACGCCCCATTCGGCGATCTTGAAGATCGCCTCCCGGATGTTGGAGCCGCTCATCTTCGACTTGCCGAGCTCGCGCTCGGTGAACGTGATCGGCACTTCCTTGACGAGGAAGCCTGCGCTGATGGTGCGCCACGTGAGGTCGACCTGGAAGCAGTAGCCCTTCGAGTCGACGGCATCGAGGTCGATCTTCTCGAGCACCTCCCGTCGGTACGCGCGGTACCCGGCCGTGATGTCGTTGACGTTCACGCCCAGCGATATGCGGGAGTAAGCGTTGGCGGTGCGCGACAAGACCATTCGCCTGCGCGGCCAGTTGCGCACCGTGCCGCCGTCGACGTACCGGGAGCCGATCGCCAGATCGGCTCCCTTGTCGACGGCGTCCAGCAGCCGGTACAACTCCTCCGGGGCGTGGGAGCCGTCCGCGTCCATCTCGACCAGCACCGCGTAACCCCTGCCGAGGCCCCAGGCGAAGCCGGCCAGATAGGCGGCGCCGAGGCCCGCCTTGCTGTTGCGGTGCATCACGTGGACGCGATCGGCGTCCGCCAGGGAGAGATCGTCGGCCAGCTCCCCGGTCCCGTCGGGGCTGCCGTCATCCACGACGAGGACGTGCACGTCGGGGCGCGCGGCATGCACCCGGCCGACGATCAGCGGGAGGTTGTCCCGCTCGTTGTAGGTCGGAATGATGACCAACGTGCGTTGACTGGGGCGGTCGGCACCCTGCGTCATGCGCGATCCCGCTCCACGTCACGCTGGTCGGTCATGTCACTCCTTCATCGTCGACGGTGTCGTCTGCTTCGACTCCGGTGCGTCGGTCGCCCTCCGGCGGCGGCGCGCGAACATCCCATTCTGCAGCATCGCCGCGGCGAGAGCGGCAGCACCAGCGAAGACCACGACCCCCTGGACCACCGGGCCCCAGCGGGTGGCCGGCGTGAGACCCGACTTCAGCCTGATCTGGGCGTCGAGGTAGGCCGGCTCGAAGAACGCGGTGCGGCCCAGCTCGTGCCCGTCGGGGCCGATCACCGCGCTGATCCCGGTCGTGCCCGCGACCACGACGTAACGGTCGTGTTCGACGGCGCGCAACCTCGCAAAACCGAGGAACTGCGCACTCATCAGTTCGTCGAAGGTCGCGTTGTTGGTGGGCATCGCGATGAACTGCGCCCCGTTGAGGACCGACTCCCGCGCGGCACGGTCGAAGAGCACTTCCCAGCAGGTCGTCACCCCAATCGGGATCCCTGCCGCATGAACCACGCCGTTGCCCGTACCCGGCACGAAGTAGCCGGCGCGGTCGGCGAACGACGACAGCAGCCGGAAGAAGCCGCGCCACGGCAGGTACTCCCCGAACGGCTGCACGATCTTCTTGTCGTGGCGCTCGCCAGGTCCCCCGACGGGGTCCCACACGATGACGGTGTTCGTGGCCTGCGGGTCCTGGGGGGTGTACCCGGGCGCGGCGACGACCGCGCCGACCAGGATGGGCGCGCGTATCGCGTCGGCCGCCGCGTTGATCTGATCGGCCGCATCGCGGTTGACGATCGGGTCGATGTCCGACGAGTTCTCCGGCCAGATGACGACGTTGGGCTGCGCGGCGCGCCCCGCGCGAACGTCCTCGGCGAGCCGCAGGGTCTCCTTGACGTGATTGTCGAGCACTGCCCGCCGTTGCGCGTTGAAGTCGAGCCCCAGCCGGGGCACGTTGCCCTGGACCGCCGCCACGGTCGTCGTCGGATCGTCGATCGCGCCTGCCCCGGACTGTCGGACGTACGGGGTGGCCAGCGCCACGGTGAGCAGCACCAGTGCGACGCTCACCCCGGGCAGCATCACCGCCGGAGGGAGGTGGTGCCCCGCGGGATGGTCACCGCGCCACCACCGGTACGCCTCGATCGCGATCGCCGCCACGCTGAAGCCGACCAGCGCCACCGCGAACGACACCAGCGGCGCGCCGCCGAAGTGGGCGATCACCAGCATCGGGCCGCCGTCCTGGCTGTATCCGACCACGCCCCAAGGGAATCCGCCGAAGGGCACGGTCGACTTCAGCCACTCGGCGAGCGCCCACAGGCAGGCCAGCCACAGCGACCATCCCGGTAGGCGACGCACGACGACGGCGAGCAGCCCGAACACGGCGGGGAAGAGCGCCTCCATGGCCGACAGGGCGAGCCAGGGCACCGTCCCGACGAAGCTGCCGATCCACGGCAACAGCGGCACGTAGAAGGCCAACCCGAAGAGGAATCCGTAGCCGAAGCCGCCCGCCCTGCTGGTCGACGAATGCGTCATCACCCAGGCAAGGAGCATGAAACCGACGAACGGCGACACCCACCAGTCGAACGGGGGGAAGCCGGTGCAGACCAGGAGGCCGGCGGCGATCGACGCGGCGATGCGCAGGGCGCGCGGGCCGAGGATCCGGCGCAGCCGCTCGGACGCCGCCGCGGCGGGTTGGGGTCCGCGCTCAACCATGAATTTCGATACCCCGGTGCACCGTCTGACGACACACCGGAAGGGGCCCGTCGGGGTCGAGCCGGGGCAGCGCCGGAATCCGCGAACGCGGATCGGTGGACCACCGCTGGACCGCGTCGGTGGGGGCGGCGACCTCAAGTGCGTCCAGCCCACCGGGGACGTCCCACACCGCGTACGACGCGGGTGCGCCCGGTGTTAGCGTGCCCGCGACGCCGTCGCGGACGCCACCTGCCCGCCATGCGCCGCGGGTGGCCGCCCCGAATGCCGCCCGCGCCGACATCGCACTGCCCGGTGTGTGGTGTGTCGTCGCGGCCCGCACGGTGGCCCATGGATCGATGCCGGTGACCGGGGTGTCCGAACCGAAGGCGAGTGGCACGCCTTGGGATGCTAACAGCGCCAGCGGGTTGAGACCGCGGGACCGCTCGGCGCCGAGGCGGCGGGCGTACATGCCGGCCGGGCCGCCCCAGCGGGCGTCGAAGTTCGGTTGCACGCTGGCGATCACCCCCCAGCTGCCCAGCAGTGCCGCCTGCGCCTCGCCGACCATCTCGACGTGTTCGAGGCGATGGCCGCAGCGGGCCACGGCGGCAGCGCCGTGGCGGGTCACCACACGCGACAGCGCATCGACCACAGCGGTCACCGCCGCGTCGCCGATGACGTGGAAGCCGGCGGTGATGCCCTCCTCGGTGCACGCGTCGAGGTGCGCTTCGATGGCGTCGCCATCGAGGTAGGCGTTGCCGTGGCAGGTCGGCGCGTCGGCGTAGGCGTCGTGCAGCCACGCGGTGTGTGACCCGAGCGCGCCGTCGACGAAGAGGTCACCGGCCAACCCGCGCACACCCGCAGCGCCGACCAACTCTCTGGCCCCGGCAGCACTGTCCACGGCTTCGCCCCAATAGCCGACGACCTCGACGCCGTGGGTCAGCGCGCTGAGCTCCCGCCAATCGTCGAGGCCCCCGATCTCGGGTCCGGCGCACTCGTGGACGGCGGCGATGCCGGACCTCGCGAACAACTCGAGGGCGGCCACCCGGGCTTCCTGCCGCTGCGCGGGGGTCAACAGAGCTCTGGCGGCGGCTCGCACCAGGTGATGCGCCGCTGCCGTCAACGGCAGCTGGTCGTCGTGGCCGGCGGCGCCGGCGAGGCCGGGCACGCCGAGCCGCAGCGCCGACGAGGCGGCGGCGGAGTGGACGTCGACGCGCGCCAGATAGGCGGGTCGACCGCCCAGCAGCCCGTCGAGGTCCGCGGTGGTGAGTGCGCTCTGCGGCGCCCAGCCCGAGTCGTCCCAGCCGTGCGCCCAGACGGGACCGCGCGGGTGCCGACGCGCGTAGTCGCCGATCATGCGCAGCGCGTCGTCACGCGTCGTCGCGTCGCGCAAGTCGAGCCCCGTGAGCGCGAGGCCCGTGGCGGTGACGTGGACGTGACTGTCCACGAACGCCGGCGTCACGAAGCTGCCGTCGAGGTCCACCACGCGCGCATCGGGGAACTGGCGGTGGCCGACGTCGTCGGTGCCGAGCCACGCCACCACGGTGTCGGGGCCGTCGGGGCCGTCACCGACCGCCATCGCGGTCGCCTCCGGCATCGCCTGGCTGTATATGCGGCCGCCGACCAGAAGCGTCGTCAAGCTAATCGGGCTGCTTGGGGAGGCGCAGCGGCTCCACGTCGGTCACGTCGATCACCTCTCCGTCGATGAAGTCGCCGCGCATCGGCCGGTGCCCGCCGGCCGGTCGCCGCGGTCGCTGCGCGACGATGAGCGGGACACGGCCGAGGCCACGCGCCGCGAGTGCCGTCACGGCCGGACGCGCCGCGGCCCGCGTCGGCGGCAGGAGCAGCAGCAGCCCCAACGCGGACGTGACGAGGCCGGGGACGACGGTCAGTACGGTACCCAGCGCCACCAGCGCACCGTCGGACACCGCGTCGTGGCCGGTGCGCAGACCGGAGTGCAGCCGGTGCACCTGCTGTTTCACCTGTGCACCCGCGAGCAGGAGTCCCAGCGCGAAGGTGCCGACCACGAGGAGGACGGTCCAGCCGAAGCCGACCGTGGACACCAGCGCGACCACGACCGCCAGTTCGACGAGGACGTACGCCAGGAAGAGCCGCATAGCCATGACGTGACAACGCTCGGCGCGGTGCCGCGGTTCCTAGCCCGCCGCCGGTGACCCGGTGGCCCGTATCTCTATCGCGGCGTGCACCTCGTCGACGCCGCCGCGGAGGATGGCCTGCAGAACCCACCACCACGCGTGGTACCAGAAGCGCCTGGTCGCCAGGTCGAACACCCGCCTGGTCTCCGATTCGGGCAGCATCCGCGCCACGGCTTCGACCGGCTCGCCCTTGACCTTGCCGAGGACGCCGCACTTTTGGATCGTGACCCGTGGCGTGTTGTCGATGCGCCTGGTCTTCCACGACCCCTTGTCGGTGCTGATCAACAGCTTGTCGCCGTCGGGGACGCCCCAGACCGTGGTGGGCTTGGGCGTGCCGTCCTTGGTGAAGGTGGTCAGCAGCAGGTACTTCTCGCGGAAGACGTCCTCGAAGGTCGGCATCAGTGCGCGTCCTCCGCCGCCTTCAGTTCGATGGTGACGTTCTTCGACATCCCGCCCCGGAGCTTGGACAAGAGATTGAAGGTCTTGCCGAGCAACCCGTAGCGCCTGCCGATCGCGTCGTAGGTCGCGCCGTTGGCCGACTTGTCCAGGATCGAGGCGACGGCTTCGACCGCCTCTCCCTTGGGCTTGCCGCCGCGATCGCATTCCGCGATCGTCACGCGCGGGGTGTTGCGAATGCGCTTGACCTTCCAGGACTGCTCCTGGGTGATCGCGATCAATCCGCTGCCCGACGGCGCCGCCCAGATCGCCGTCGGCTTGGGCCTGCCGTCCTTGGTGAACGTGGTGAGCAGGATGTACTCCGACTTGGCGACGTCGGCGAAGGTCACGGGCATGCGACCAACCTAGCCAACCCGCGCCGAGACTGCTCCCACCGCCACGAGGCGTCGGACTCGACGACAACCAGCGCTGTCTCGACGGGCGCTCAGCCCTCGAGGTCGCCCTCGGTCTCCAGCAGCACGTGCTTCAACGCGTCCAGGGTGCCGGGCTCGGGTTGAGCCCACATGCCGCGACCGGCGGCCTCCAGCAACCGTTCGGCCATGCCGTGCAAGGCCCACGGATTGGACGCGTCCATGAACTTGCGGTTCTCGTCGTCGAGTACGTATTCACCGGCGAGGCGCTCGTACATCCAGTCGGCCATCACGCCCGCGGTGGCGTCGTAGCCGAACAGGTAGTCCACGGTGGCCGCCATCTCGAAGGCGCCCTTGTAGCCGTGGCGTCGCATCGCGGCCATCCAGCGCGGGTTCACCACGCGGGCCCGGAACACCCGGGTGGTCTCCTCCGAGAGGGTGCGGGTGCGCACCGCGTCCGGCCGCGTGTTGTCGCCGATGTAGGCCTCGGGGTCGTGGCCGGTCAGCGCGCGCACGGTGGCGACCATTCCGCCGTGGTACTGGAAGTAGTCGTCGGAATCGGCGATGTCGTGTTCCCGGGTGTCGATGTTCTTGGCCGCGACCGCTATTCGACGGTATTGCCGCGCCATGTCGTCGGATGCGGCCGCGCCGTCGAGTCCGCGGCCGTAGGCGAAACCGCCCCACGCCGTGTACACCGCGGCCAGGTCGGCGTCGTCGCGCCAGTTGCGGCTGTCGATCAGCTGCAGCAAGCCCGCACCGTAGGTCCCTGGCTTGGAGCCGAAGATCCGCGTCGTCGCACGCCGCACGTCGCCGTGCTCGACGAGGTCGGCGGTGGCGTGGGCGCGCACGTAGTTGTCCTCGTCCGGCTCGTCGAGCGCCGCCACCAGTGCGACGGCGTCGTCCATCATCGTCACCACGTGCGGGAAGGCGTCCCGGAAGAAACCCGAGATCCGGACCGTCACGTCGATGCGCGGACGGCCCAGTTCCTCGAGCCCCATGGCGTCCAGGTCCACCACCCGCCGGGAAGCGTCATCCCAGACCGGTCGCACGCCGAGCAGTGCGAGGACCTCGGCGATGTCGTCACCGGAGGTGCGCATGGCCGACGTGCCCCACACCGAGAGCCCGACCGAACGAGGCCACTCCCCGTGATCGGCGCGATACCGCTGCAGCAGGGAATCCGCCAGTGCGACACCCGTTTCCCAGGCAAGGCGGGACGGCACGGCCTTGGGGTCGACGGAGTAGAAGTTGCGCCCGGTGGGCAGCACGTTGACGAGGCCGCGCAGCGGCGATCCGGAGGGACCCGCGGCGATGAACTCGCCGTCGAGCGCCCGCAGGATCTGGGAGATCTCGCGATCGGTCTGCCGAAGGCGGGGCACCACCTCAGTGGCCGCGAAGCGGAGCACGTCCGCCACCGCGGGATGGGCCGTGATGCGGTCGATCGCTCCCGGGTCCCAATCCGTGGCCGCCAGCGCAGCCACGAGGTCACGCGCCTCGGTCTCGGCGGCATCGACCGCGCCCCTGGCGTCGGTGCCGTCCTCGGCCAGGCCGAGCGCCTGCCGCAGACCCGGCACCGACTGTTCGCCGCCGAACAGCTGCCTGGCCCGCAGGATCGCCAGCACCAGATCGACCTCCGTCTCACCGGAGGGAGCCTGGCCGAGGACGTGCAAGCCGTCCCGGATCTGGACGTCCTTGATCTCGCACAGCCAGCCGTCGACGTGCAGGAGCATCTCGTCGAAGGAGTCCTCGTCGGGGCGGTCCGACAGGCCCAGGTCGTGGTCCATCTTGGCCGCGCGCATCAACGTCCAGATCTGCTGGCGGATGGCGGGCAGCTTGCCGGGATCCAGGGCGGCGATGTTGGCGTGCTCGTCGAGCAACTGCTCCAGCCGGGCGATGTCGCCGTAGCTCTCGGCCCTGGCCATCGGCGGGATCAGGTGGTCGACGAGGACGGCGTGAGCGCGGCGCTTCGCCTGCGTCCCCTCCCCCGGATCGTTGACCAGGAACGGGTACACCAAGGGCAGGTCACCGAGGGCGACGTCGGTGCCACACGACGACGACATGCCGAGCGTCTTGCCCGGCAGCCACTCCAGATTTCCGTGCTTGCCGAGGTGCACCACCGCGTCGGCGGCGAAGTCCGCCGGGCCGCCGTCACCGAACTCGCCGTCGAGCCAGCGGTAGGCCGCCAGGTAGTGGTGGCTGGGCGGCAGGTCCGGGTCGTGGTAGATCGCCACCGGGTTGGCGCCGAACCCGCGCGGCGGCTGCACCATGATCACGACGTTGTCGGATCGCATTGCCGCAATGACGATCTCACCGTCCGCGTCGCGGCTGCGGTCGACGAACAGGTCTCCGGGCGGCGGGCCCCAGTGGGCGACCACCGCATCGGCCAGCTTGGCGGGAAGGGTGGCGAACCAGCGCCGGTAGTCCCTGGCCGAAACCCGGATGGGGTTGCCCGCCAACTGTCCCTCGGTCAGCCAGTCCGGATCCTGGCCGCCACGCTCGATCAACGCGTGGATGAGCGCGTCACCGTCGCCGGAGGCGACTATCGTGCCGAGGTCGCCGGAGGCGACTATCGTGCCGAGGTCGCCGGCGTCCACCCCGGGGATGTCACCGATCCGGTACCCGGCCTCGCGCATCGCCGCCAGCAACGCCACCGCGCTGGCGGGGGTGTCGAGGCCGACCGCGTTGCCGATCCGGGCGTGCTTGGTCGGATACGCGGAGAACACCAGCGCGACGCGCTTGTCCGGTGCGGCGACGTGGCGGAGCCGGGCGTGACGGACCGCCAGGCCCGCCACCCGGGCGCAGCGTTCCGGGTCTGCGACGTAGGAGATGAGCCCCTCGTCGTCGATCTCCTTGAAGGAGAAGGGAACGGTGATGATCCGGCCGTCGAACTCGGGCACCGCCACCTGGGTCGCGACGTCGAGCGGACTCATGCCGTCGTCGTTCTCGCTCCACGTCGAACGGGAGCTGGTCAGGCACAGGCCCTGCAGGATCGGCACGTTCAGCGCGGCGAGGTGCGCGACGCTCCAGGCGTCGTCGGCGCCTCCCGCGGTCACCGTCGCGGGTACCGCTCCCCCGGCGGCCAGCACCGTCGTCACCAGGGCGTCGACCGTCCCCAGGAGCTCGAGCAGGTCGGGTTCCGGCGTGCGCAACGAGGCGCAGTAGACCGGCACCGGCCGGCCGCCGGCCGCGACGATCGCGTGGCACAGGGCGGCGACGTAGGCGGTGTTGCCCGCCAGGTGCTGCGCCCGGTAGAACAGGACGGCCACCCGCGGCCCGTCGTTGGCGGCCTCGCCCGAGGAGTGGCCCTCCGAACACGTCAGCACCCCCCACGCCGGGGTGGCCTCCGGCGGCGCGAAGCCGACACCCGTCATCAACAGCGTGTCGCAGAGGAAGGCGTGCAGCGCAGCGAGGTTGGTGACGCCACCCTGGGCCAGGTAGACGTGGGTCTGCAGGGCGACGCCCGCGGGCACGGTCGAGTGACTCATCAGTTCGGCGTCGGGCGACTGCTCGCCACTGATGACGACCGTCGGGATGCCCGTGCCGACGACGGTGTCGATGCCGTCGGACCAGCTGCGGTAGCCGCCGAGTAGGCGCACGACGACGACGTCGACGCCGTCGAGCAGGGTGACCAGCTCCCCGTCGACCAGGCGGGAGGGGTTCATCCACCGGTAACGCGCACCGCTGGCCCTGGCTGTCATGAGGTCGGTGTCCGAGGTGGACAGCAACAGAACGGTGGGTTGGTGCACCCACCATTCGTACCCCACCGGCCGTCAGGGCGCGGCGGTCGGGCGATCAGCGATCGGATCTTCCCCATCGGCCGTACCAGGATTGCTGGTACGGGGAGCCCAGCACGGTCAGCAGCACGACCACCAGGGCCCCGAACGCGACGAGTCCGACCATCTTCGTTCCTCCTGAGTCAACCGCCGCCCCGTCGAATCTGGTTGGCGAGCGGAACTTCTCAAGGAAACCTAGTACCGCCGGTACTACTTCCACGACGTTCGTGTGTGAGGAAACACCTCCAGCGCGTTGGTGACGTAGCTCACGCAGGCGCCGTGCGGACGTCGAAGTCACGCGGATCCGGATGCTTGAGCAACGCGGTATGCCGGTCGGGCGTCCACGGGAAGAGCTCCGGCAGGCCATCGGCCCCCAGATACCAACTCGAACATCCGGTGACCCAAATGGTCTGCGGCATCGCAGATTTCATGTCCTCGTTGTATTCCTTGGTGGCGACCTCGGTCGGCGACACCGCCGCGACTCGGCCCGCACCGATCTGCTCGATCCACCAGAGCGCATAGTCGGCCTGGTCCTCGGCGATCGCCACCAGCGATTGATTGCCGACCGGCGAATGCGGACCCACGAGCATGAACATGTTCGGAAATCCCGGTACGGCGACCGAGCGGTAGGCCCGCGGCCCGTCCTTCCACGCCTCGTCGAGCCGCAGCCCGTTCTCCCCGACGATCTCCATCGGCCGGACGTAGGCCCGCGCGTCGAAACCGGTGGCGAGCACCAGGAGATCGACTTCGTGCAGCGTGCCGTCGACGGTCACGACGCCTCGTGGCTCGACGCGCTCGATCGCGTCGGTGACCACCTCGACACCGGGCTTCTGCACCGAACGGTAGTAGTGACCCGCGAAGATCATCCGCTTGCACATCGCCTGATAGCTCGGCGTGAGCTTGCGCTTGAGCACCGGATCCCGCACCGAGACGCGAAGGTTCCACCGGCACATCGCCTGCGCCAAGCGCCGCTGCCATCCCGGCTGCACCGGCGCCTTCCCGAACATCCCGAGGATGACGTTGCGCCAGAAACGATGGGCGAGCGTGTTCAACGTCGGCCAGCGTCGCATCGCCGCCCGGGTCAGGTGCCGGTAACGACCGTTCGGCAAGGGGTAGATCCACTGCGGAGTGCGCTGGAAGACCGTCAGCCTTCGGACTGCGCCGCCCAGCTCGGCGGTGATCTGCACGCCCGTCGAACCCGTACCGATCAAGCCGATGCGCTTGTCCGGCAACGACACCGAATGATCCCAACGGGACGAGTGGAACATCGTTCCGGCGAACGTCTCGAGACCCGGTATGTCCGGATGACGCGGGACGCGAAGGACACCCGTCGCGGTGACGAGAACGTCGAAGGCCTCGACTGCCTCCGCGGTGACGACGAGCCATCGGCCATCCTCGAAACGGGCGGCCGTCACGTCGGCGCCGAACCGGATGTGTCCGGTGATGCCGCGCTCCGCAGCCACCTGGCGGAAGTACCCGTGGATCTCGGGGCCGGGGGACAGGAACCGCGACCAGTTGGGGTTCGGCCGAAATGTGTAGGAGTAGTAGCGCGACGGAACGTCGCAGGTCAGACCGGGATAGGTGTTGTCGCGCCACGTCCCGCCCAGGTCGTCGGCCTTCTCGAAGATCGTGAAGCCGTCGATCCCCGCGTCCAGCAGCTTGGCTGCCATGCACAGACCCGACATCCCCGCGCCGATGATCGCCACGCTCGGCGCCTTCTCGACCTTCACCACGCCGACCCCTCCCCGACCTGCGAATTCATCGACCGTACTCGCTCATATCCACGGAATCGACGGCTTCGCACGATCCGGCCCGCGAGTGAGTTCGAATCGTCGTCAGCCGAAGACTGGCCAGTACGCGCGGCCCGTGCGGCAATGGACGCATGCCCAACTCTTTAGTCGTCGTGAAGCTCGGGGCCAACATCGGCGCACGCGTCGACGGCGTGCGCCTCGGCGGCGACCTCGCCGAACCCACCGTCCGGACGATCAACGACGCCCTCCTGACCCACAAGGTGATCTTCTTCCGCGATCAACACCACCTCGACGACGAGAGCCAGCTCGCCTTCGCCAGGACGCTGGGTCCGCCCACGATCGCGCACCCCACGGTGACCTCGCGAGGGGCGGACGTGCTGCCGATCGACTCCCGCTACGACAAGGCCAACTCGTGGCACACCGACGTCACCTTCGTCGACCGCATTCCCAAGGCCTCGCTGCTGCGGGCGATCTCACTGCCCGAATACGGCGGGACGACCACGTGGGCGTCGACGGAGGCTGCCTACGATCAGCTGCCGACACCGCTGGCGGCACTGGCCGAGAACCTGTGGGCGATCCACACCAACGACTACGACTACGTCAAGGACTTCGCGGAGGACTTCGCCGGGGATCAAGACCACCGGGACGCGGCGACCACCCGCGAGTACCGCGAGGAGTTCGTCTCCGACCACTACGAGACCGAACACCCGGTCGTCCGCGTCCATCCCGAGACGGGACGACGGGTGCTGCTGCTCGGGCACTTCGTCAAGCGCTTCGTCGGTCTCGGCACCAACGAGTCCACCTCGTTGCTGCAGTTGTTGCAGGCTCGGGTCACCAAGTTGGAGAACACGATTCGCTGGAACTGGTTGCCCGGTGACCTCGCGATCTGGGACAACAGGGCGACACAGCACTACGCCGTCTCCGATTACGACGCCCAGTACCGGCGGCTCAGCCGCATCACCTTGGCCGGTGACATCCCGGTCGACGTGCACGGCACGCCCAGTCGGGTGATCGCGGGCGATGCGTCGCACTACTCGGCGGTCGTGGCGCCGCCGCGGTTGGCCGCCGTACCGTAGGTGGGTGTCGAGAACCCGCGATGACGACGCGTGCCCCGGCGCGCTGCACGTGCATCAGGCGGCCGACGGCGCGCTGGCGCGGATTCGCCTGCCCGGCGGGATGATCGAACCCGCCCAATTGGAGGCGCTGGCGCTGGCGGCCGCGCGGTTCGGTTCCTCGACGATGGAACTCACCTCACGCGGCAACGTGCAGGTGCGCGGCATCGTGGATCCGGACGGGTTGGCCGAGGCCGTCGCGGACGCGGGTTTGTTGCCGTCACCGACCCACGAACGCGTCCGCAACGTCGTGGCGTCACCGCTGACCGGTCGCCACGGAGGCAACGCCGACGTCCGCGACGCGGTGCGCCGCCTCGACGCCGCGATCCAGGGCGGCCGCCGCCTCGCCGGCCTGCCCGGCCGCTTCCTGTTCGCACTGGACGACGGCCGCGGTGACGTGTCGGGACTCGGCGCCGACGTCGGCGCGCACTTCCTCGACGACGACACCGCCGCCCTGCTGGTGTCCGGCATCGACACCGGGGTCCGCACCGATGACCCGGTGACCACGCTGCTGCACGTCGCGGAACGGTTCCTCGACATCCGCGGAAATGCCTGGCGGACGGATGAATTGATCGACGCGGAACCCCTCCTGGACGGACTGTCGCGCACGGTGCCGCCGGGTGCGACGTGGCCACCGGTCACGCGACCGCCGGTCGGCTGGATCCAGCAGGACGACGGACGGGTGGCCCTCGGTGCCGCGGTGCCGCTGGGAGTGCTGAAGTCCAGGGTCGCCGAGTACCTCGCCGCCGTGCAGGCCCCGCTGGTCGTCACCCCGTGGCGTTCGGTGCTGATCTGCGATCTCGACGAGAGCGTCGCCGACACGGCACTGCGCGTGCTCGCACCGCTCGGACTGGTCTTCGACGAACGGTCACCGTGGCTGGACGTCAGCGCCTGCACGGGCAGCCCCGGCTGCGCGCACTCGATCTCCGACGTGCGCGCCGACGCGGCGCGCGCGGTGCTCGACGACGACGGCCCGCCGTCCGGCCACCGGCACTTCGTCGGTTGCGACCGTGCCTGTGGCAGCCCGCCCGTCGCCGAGGTGCTGGTGGCGACCGCAAACGGCTACCGGACGCGCCACCCGTAGGGTGATCGGGTGCTCGACTACATCCGCGACGCGGCCGAGATCTACCGCCGGTCGTTCGCGACGATCCGCGCCGAGGCCGATCTGGCCCGGTTTCCGGAAGACGTGTCCCGCACCGTGGTCCGCCTGATCCACACCTGCGGCCAGGTGGACGTCGCCGAGCACGTGGCCTTCACCGACGACGTCGTGTCGCGGACGCACGCTGCGCTCGCCTCGGGAGCGCGGGTGCTGTGCGATTCGTCGATGGTCGCCGCGGGCATCACGCGGTCCCGGCTGCCCGCCGACAACGAGGTGGTGTCGCTCGTCGCCGATCCCGGTGCGGCCGCACTCGCCGCCAAGCTGGGGAGCACGCGCTCGGCTGCGGGAGTCGACCTGTGGGCCGACCGGCTCGGTGGCGCCGTCCTGGCGATCGGCAATGCCCCGACGGCTCTGTACCGGCTGCTGGAGTTGCTCGACGACGGAGCACCCCCGCCGGCCGCCGTGTTGGGCGGTCCCGTGGGGTTCGTCGGTTCTGCGCAGTCCAAGCAGGAGCTGATCGAACATCCCCGCGGCATGGCCTACCTCGTCGTGACGGGGCGGCGCGGCGGCAGCGCCATGGCGGCCGCGGCCGTGAACGCGATCGCGAGCGAAGGGGAATGACGACGGCGGGCCGGCTGTGGGGCGTCGGCTTGGGTCCCGGCGATCCCGAACTCGTCACCGTGAAGGCGGCCAGGGTGATCGGCGAGGCCGACGTCGTGGCGTACCACAGCGCCAGACACGGGCGCAGCATCGCCCGCGCCATCGCCGAGCCCTACCTGCGCGCCGGCCAGCTCGAGGAGCACCTCGTCTACCCGGTCACCACCGAGACCGCCGACCATGCCGGCGGCTACGCCGGCGCCATGGAGGACTTCTACCGGCTGGCCGCCGAGCGCATCGCCGTGCACCTGGCGGCGGGTCGCGACGTGGCCCTGCTCGCCGAGGGCGATCCGCTGTTCTACAGCTCCTACATGCACATGCACAATCGGCTCACGGAGCGGTTCAATGCCATCGTGGTGCCCGGGGTGACCTCGGTCAGCGCCGCCTCAGCGGCGATCGGACGGCCACTGGTCCAGGGCGACGAAGTGCTGTCGATCATCCCCGGCACGCTGGCCCCCGCCGAGCTCCGCCGCCACCTCGACGATGCCGACGCGGCGGTGATCATGAAGCTCGGTCGGTCCTATCCTGCCGTGCGGCAGGCTCTTTCGTCGATCGGACGGCTGGACGAGGCGATCTACGTCGAACGGGCGAGCACACCCCGCCAACGGGTGGTCGCCGCGGCCGACGTCGACGACGCGACCGTGCCGTACTTCTCGCTGGCGGTGGTGCCGGGGATGGCGGCGTGCTCCCGGTCGGCGACGTGCGACGATTCGGTGGGCTGCGTCGCCGTCGTCGGCCTCGGCCCCGGCGACGCGGACTGGATGACCCCGCAGTCACGCCGCGAGCTCACCGCCGCCACCGACCTCATCGGTTACGGCCCGTACCTGGACCGGGTGGCGCGGCGCGACGGTCAGCGCCACCATCCCAGTGACAACACCGACGAGCCGGCCAGGGCCCGGCTCGCCTGCACGCTGGCCCGGCAGGGGCGCGCCGTCGCGGTGGTGTCGTCGGGCGACCCTGGCGTGTTCGCGATGGCGACGGCCGTCCTGGAGGAGGCCGAGCGGTGGCCCGGCGTACGGGTCAGGGTGATCCCGGCCATGACCGCCGCGCAGGCGGTCGCGAGCCGCGTCGGCGCCCCCCTCGGTCACGACTACGCGGTGATCTCGCTGTCGGATCGGCTCAAGCCGTGGGACGTCATCGCCGCCAGGCTGCGGGCGGCCGCCGTGGCCGACCTGGTGCTGGCGATCTACAACCCGGCGTCCAAGAGCAGGACCTGGCAGGTCGCGGCGATGCGCGACGTGCTGCTCGAGCACCGCGCACCCGGGACGCCGGTGGTGATCGGACGCGACGTGTCCGGTCCCGGGGAGGACGTCCGGGTGGTGCGGCTGGCCGACCTGGACCCGGGCGACGTGGACATGCGGTGCCTGTTGATCGTGGGATCCTCGCAGACCCGGTGGCAGCCCGGGTCGCCGGGACGCGACGAGGCCGACCGGGTCTTCACCCCGCGCCGCTACCCGTCCTGACCACGGCCGGAGTTCGTTGACAGCTGTCAGCTGGGCACATTACTGTCGCCCGTCATGACCAGGCCCTCGTCGTCGGCCCCGTCGATTCCCCGCCGCCCCGCCGACGTCACGCCGCCCTGGTTGTCGTCGGTACTCGGGGTCGGCGTCGAGTCGGTGGACGTCGCACCGATCGGGACCGGCCAAACCGGTGCCACCTACCGGCTCTCGGTGACCTACTGCGCCGAACGGGCCACCTTCCCGTCGGCGTTCGCCGTCAAGCTGTCGTCGCAGGACGACGCGGTACGCGAGAGGGTCGCGCCGGGTTACCGCGCCGAACACGCCTTCTACACCGGTGTCGCCGACGTCGTCGGTGTACCGATCCCCGAGCACTACCACTGTGAGATCTCCCCGGACGGCGGCGACTTCGTCCTCCTGCTGGCCGACATGGCGCCGGCGGTCCAAGGCGATCAGATCGCCGGGTGCACCACCGAGGAGGCGGCGTTGGCCGTCCGCGCGCTCGCCGGGCTGCACGGACCGACGTGGTGCGAGGCGAAGTGGGCGGACTTTCCCGGCCTCGCCATGCCGATGACCGACGACGCCGCCGCCAAGGGCTTCGGCGACGTCGCCGTGATGGCGACGCAGCTCACGCTGCAGCGGCTCGGGGACAGAATGACCGCCGAAGACCGCGACACCGCGACGGAGGCGATGTCGATGGTGACGCCGTGGCTGCTCGCCGAGCGGCACCGCTTCTCGCTGATGCACGGCGACTACCGCCTCGACAACATGCTCTTCGACCCCGACCGCACGCGGGTCACCGTGGTCGACTGGCAGACCCTCGGCGCGGGGCTGCCCGCGCGCGACCTGGCCTACTTCACCGGGACCAGCCTCCTTCCGGCGGCGCGTGCTGCCGCCGACGAAGAGCTGGTGGCCGCCTACCACCGCGAATTGCTGACCTACGGCGTCCCGGATTACGACCTCGACGCCTGCCGGCGCGACTACCGGCTCGGGATGCTGCAGGTGCCGCTGCTCACCACGCTGGGATGTGCGTTCGCGAGCTCCACCGAACGCGGTGACGACATGATGTTGGTCATGCTCGAGCGGGGCTGCCAGGCCATCCGGGACCTCGGTAGCCTCGAGCTCCTGCACGCGCTCTGACCCACGCCGCGGCGGCAGGCACCGTCGGGACCGCGTCGACCCCGTCGGGCAGTGCTGGGCGGTCCACCATGATGACGGGGATCCCGAGGTCATCGGCCGCGTCGATCTTGGGTCTGGTCATGTCGCCGCCGCTGTTCTTCGTCACCAGCGCGTCGATCTCGTGGGCGGCCAGCAGCTCTCGCTCCTCGGCGTAGCGGTAGGGGCCGCGCGATAACACCAGTTCGCGGCGGCGCGGCAACAGATGGTTCGCCGGTGCCGTCACCGCACGGATCAGGAACCACGCCTGCGCGCCGGCGAAGGCGGCCGTACCGGAACGTCCCGTCGTGAGGAACACCCGCGAGAAGCCCCTGTGCGCGACGACCTCGGCGGCGGCGGTGTCGGAGTCGACGACGATCGCGTGACCACGCGGCCACGCGGGCCTGGCCAGGACGAGGTGCGGCACGCCCGAGCGCCGGCATGCCCGAACCGCATGGTCGGTGATCGTGGCGGCGAAGGGATGCGTGGCATCGACGACCGCGTCGACGGCCCGGTCGCGCAGCCAGCGGTGCAGGCCATCGACTCCGCCGAATCCGCCGATGCGGACCTCGCCCACCGGCAGCGCCGGATCCGGCACCCGGCCCGCAAGCGAACTGACCACCTCGACGTCGGGGTGCAGCTCGGCGGCCAGGGCCCGCGCCTCGGCCGTGCCGCCGAGCAACAGCACGCGCACTAGTGTCCCGTTCCGCGCCGCCGGGCGGCCGAATACAGATAGCTGTCGGAGAATCCGTCCGCGGCGAGCACGTCACCGACGACGATGACCGCGGTTCTGGTGATGCCGGCGGCGTGCGTTTGCTCGGCCAAGTCCGCCAAGGTGCATCGCAGCACCGTCTCCTGCGGCCACGAGGCGAAGGCGACCACGGCGCACGGTGTTTCGGGACGGTACCCGCCTGCCAACAGCTCTGGCACCATGGCATCGACCTGGGCGGCGGCCAGGTGCAGCACCAGCGTGGCACCCGGCGCCGACAGCGTGCGCAGGTCCTCACCCGGTGGCATCGCGGTCGAGAGCGTCGCCACCCTCGTCAGCGTCACGGTCTGCGAGACACCGGGCACCGTCAGCTCGCGTCCCAGTGCCGCGGCCGCGGCAGCGAAGGCGGGCACCCCCGGCACGATCTCGTACGGAACCCCGAGGGCGTCGAGGCGTCGGCACTGTTCGGCCACCGCGCTGTAGATCGAGGGATCGCCCGAGTGAAGTCTCGCCACGTCGTGACCGGCGGCGTCGGCGCGGGTGAGCTCGGCGACGATCTGATCCAGCGTGAGTGGCCCGGTGTCGATCACCGTGGCATCGGGTGGGCAGAGCGCCAGCAGATCGTCGGGCATGATCGATCCCGCGAACAGACATACCGGGCACCGGGTGAGCAACCGTTCACCGCGGACCGTGATCAGGTCGGCGGCCCCCGGCCCCGCGCCGATGAAGTAGACGGTCACCGCTTGGTCACCGCCCATTGCGTGACGGGCATCGCGGGGCGCCAGCCGGTGAATCCCCCGACGGGTTCGCCGCGGTAGTGCGCGAACCGCTGCAGCGTGCCGCCGATCCGCGAATACCACTGCCCGACGACGCCTTCGGACTCCACGGTGACGACGTTGGCGACGAGCCTGCCACCGACGGGCAGGCGCTCGAAGCAGGCGTCGAGCAGTCCGGGTTGCGTCAGCCCGCCACCGACGAAGACCGCGGACGGCGCCGGCACGCCGGTCACGCCGCCCTCGGTGAGGTCCGCGGCGCGGAAGGCCTCCGGCGCGGCACCACGCACGTCCACCTCGGCTCCGAACGCCGTGGCGTTGGCGACGATGCGCGCCCGGCGCACGTCATCGCGTTCGAATGCCACTGCCCGGCAGCCAGTTCCGCTGCGACACCATTCGACGGCCACGCTTCCCGAGCCGGCACCGACGTCCCACAGCAGCTCGCCGGGCCGTGGTGCGAGCGCCGCCATGGTCAGCGCCCTGATCGACTGCTTGGTGATCTGGCCGTCGTGGGTGAAGGAATCGTCCGGCAGCGCCCCCGAGGCCCGTGCGTCGGGCAGGTAGCGCACGGCCATCACGTTGAGCGCATCGACGTCCTGGGGCGGGCGGTTCGCCCACTCGCGCGCGGTCGCCGACCGCTGCCGCTCCCCCGGTCCGCCGAGCTGCTCCAGAACCGTCAGCTCCGAGTCTCCGCGGCCGGTGTCGGCGAGCAGTCTGGCCAGCGCCGCCGGACTGCCGCCGTCCCGCGACAGGATCACGGCCTGCCCGCCACGACGGACCGCGGAACGCGGCTCGGCGGTGACGAGGCTGATGATCTCGGTGTCCTGCACCGCCCAGCCCACCCGTGCGCAGGCCAGCGTCACCGACGAGACGTGCGGCAGGACCGCGACGCGGTCGCGGCCGTACACCCGGATCAAGCTGGTGCCGATGCCGTGCAGGAGCGGATCGCCACTGGCGACGACGTGCACGTCACCGGGTGCGTCCTCGAGCAGTGTCCACAGCGCGGGCAACAGGGGCGAGGGCCATTCCCGTCGCCGGGCCGACACCGTCTCGTCGAGCAGTTCGAGCTGTCGGCGCGATCCGTACACGACGGTCGCCCTGAGCAACTCGAGCCTGGACGCGGCCGACAGTCCGGCCATTCCGTCGGCCCCGATGCCGATGACGACGATCATGCTCATCGCGGCATCCTCCGCCACACCGACCGCGGCACCAGCCGCAGCCCCACGACGAGTGCGCCGAGCGCCCGTGGTACCCAGACGTCGTTGCGGCCCTTGGCCAAAGCCAGCGCGGCCGCGTCGGCCACCTGAGCCGGCGTGCTCGACAGCGGGGCGGGCGACATGCCCTCGGTCATGCGGCCAACGACGAAGCCGGGCCGGACGAGCAGCAGATGAACGCCGGAGCCGTGCAGCGCATCGGTCAACCCACGGCTGAACGCGTCCAGACCCGCCTTCGCCGAGCCGTAGACGTAGTTGGCCCGGCGCGGGCGGGCGCCCGCGACCGACGAGAACACCACCAGCGAACCGCGGCCCGCCGTGCGCATCGTCGCCGCCAACACCGTGAGCAAGCTGACCTGGGCGGTGTAATCGGTGTGCACGATCGCGGCGGCGTGCGCCGGGTCGGCTTCGGCCCGAGCCTGGTCGCCGAGGATCCCGAACGCCAGCACGGCGGTGCCGATCCGGCCGTGGTCGGCCACGATCGACTCGACGAGCGGACCGTGGGAGCCGAGGTCGTCGGCATCGAACTCGAGCAGGTGAACCGCGGTGGCGCCCGCCGTGGTGACCGCCGCGGTCTCGGTGGCCAGCCGCTCGGCGCCGCGGGCGGCCAGGACGACGGTCGCGCCGTGGGCCAGGCGGGTTGCGAGCGCGAGACCGATCTCGCTGCGGCCACCGAATATCACGACCAGGCCCGGGTCGGCCCTGTCGGCCGTGTCATCCATGGTTGCGATTATGTCCTGCGCTAAGTTGGACCCCGATGGCTACTTCAGGTCGCAAGGCAACAACGCGGCTGACCAACGATGCGCTGGCGTTCCTGACCGAACGGCATCTCGCCATGCTCACCACGCTGCGGTCCGACAACTCACCGCACGTCGTGGCCGTCGGTTTCACCTTCGACCCGACGACGCACGTGGCGCGGGTCATCACCACCGGCGGCTCGCAGAAGGCCGTGAACGCCGACCAGCGCGGGGTCGCGGTGCTCAGCCAGGTCGACGGCGCGCGTTGGCTCTCGTTGGAGGGCCGCTCGACGGTGAACGACGAGCCGGAGGCGGTGCGCGACGCCGAACTCCGCTACGCGCAGCGCTACCGCACCCCCCGGGTGAACCCGCGGCGGGTGGTCATCGAGGTCCGCATCGAACGCGTCCTCGGCTCCTCGGAGCTCCTGGACCGCGGTCGTGACGCCTGACTAGAGCGGTACCACCAGCAGATCGTGCGGCCGGTCGTTGACCGCCGCGGCGCCGTCGGCGGTGACCACCACGATGTCCTCGATGCGCGCACCCCAGTGCCCGGGGAAGTAGATCCCCGGTTCGACGCTGAACGCCATGCCCTCCTCGAGCCTCAGGTCGTTCCCGGCGACGATGTAGGGCTCCTCGTGCACCGACAGTCCGATGCCGTGCCCGGTGCGGTGCACGAACGCCTCCGCCAGCCCCTCGGCGGCCAGGACGTCACGCGCGGCGGCGTCGACCTGCTCGGCGGTCACCCCGGGCCGCACGGCTGCGACCGCCGCGCGCTGCGCACGTTGCAGGACCGCGTAGCGGTCGGCCACCTCGCGGTCCGGTTCGCCGATGCTGTAGGTCCGCGTCGAGTCGGAGTTGTAGCCAGGCTCGTACGGGCCGCCGATGTCGACGACCACGACGTCGCCCGCCTGCAGTCGACGGTCCGAGCACTCGTGATGGGGGTCGGCGCCGTTGGGCCCCGACCCGACGATGATGAAGGCGGCCTCCGAGTGTCCTTCGGCGACAATGGCTTCGGCGATGTCCGCGGCGACGTCCGCCTCGGTGCGGCCGGGTGCCAGGAAGTCAGGCACGCGGGCGTGCACGCGATCGATTGCCGCGCCGGCCTTGCGCAGCGCGTCGATCTCGGCGGCATCCTTGATCATCCGCAGCCTGCGCAGCACGTCGGTGGCCAGCACGGGCACCACGCCGAACACCGCGGCCAGCGGCAGCAGGTGGAGGGCGGGCATCGCATCGGTGACCGCGGTGGCGACCCGCCCGCCGCCCAACGCGTCGCCCACCAGACGGTACGGATCCTCACCGTCGACCCAGTCGCGCACTGCCATGCCGAGTTCGGTCACCGCGGAATCCTTGAGCGAGGCCAACTCCATCCGGGGTACCACCACGGTGGGCTCACCGCGGGTGGGTAGCACCAGAGCCGTCAGCCGCTCGAACGTCTGCGCCCGCGATCCCACCAGATAGCGCAGGTCGTACCCGGGGGTGATCACCAGACCGGCCAGCCCGGCGTCCGCCGCTGCTGCCGTGGCCGCGCGCACGCGGCCGGCGTACACGTCGGCGCCGAATCGACCCTGCCGTCCTCCGATGTCCATGGCGTCGAGGCTAATCGGCGCGCAGATAGCTGGCGACCTCGACCAGGTTGCCGTCGGGATCGCGGCAGTAGTGCGAGGTCATCGGCCCGAGCGCGCCGGTCTTGGGGACCGGTCCCTCGGTGACCTCGACGCCGCACGCCCGCAGATGCGCGCCGATGGCATCTGGCGCCGCGTCGGCGATGAAGCACAGGTCGAGGGCGCCCGGCTCGTCGACCGCCCCCGTCGCCCAGTTCGATGCGCCGGTGGGCCGGACGTTGATCTTCTGGTTGCCGAAGCGCAACGCGGTCCGCCCCCCGGCGAAGGCCTCGCGCGTCATGCCGAGCACCCGGACGTACCACTGGGCGGTCGCGTCGACGTCACGGCAGTTGAGCACGACGTGATCGATGCGGTCGACGGAGAAATCCATACTCAATCCATACCCCCCGTTACTGTCAGTCCGATGCCCGAGTCCACGACGACCGCACCCGTGCTGCTCCTCGACGGCGCCAGCATGTGGTTCCGCTCCTATTTCGGCGTGCCGTCGTCCATCACGGCCCCCGATGGCCGCCCGGTGAACGCGCTTCGCGGATTCCTGGACACCGTGGCCACGCTGGTGACCCGCCAGCGGCCGGCGCGGCTGGTGGTGTGCCTGGACCTGGACTGGCGCCCACAGTGGCGGGTGGAGCTGATCCCGTCGTACAAGGCGCACCGCGTCGAACGGGAACGCTCGGCGGGCGAACCGGACGTCGAGGAAGTGCCCGATGACCTCACGCCGCAGATCGACATGATCATGGCGATGCTCGACGCCTTCGGCATCGCCACCGCGGGCGCCCCCGGATACGAGGCCGACGACGTCCTCGGCACGCTGGCGGCCGCCGAACGCCGTGACCCCGTGGTGGTGGTCAGCGGGGACCGGGATCTGCTGCAACTGGTCGCCGACTCACCCGTGCGGGTCAGGGTCTTCTACATGGGTCGCGGTCTGGCCAAGGCGACGCTCTTCGGACCCGCCGAGGTCGCCGAGCAGTACCACGTGCCCGTCGACCGCGCGGGGCCCGGGTATGCGGAACTGGCGCTGCTGCGCGGTGACCCGTCCGACGGACTGCCAGGGGTGGCCGGTATCGGTGAGAAGACGGCGGCAACGCTGCTCGCGCGGCACGGGTCGCTGCGGAACATCATGTCGGCGGCCGCCGACACGTCGTCGAAGATGCCCACGGCCCAGCGCAAGAAGCTCTTGGCCGCAACGGATTACGTAGCCGCAGCCGAAAGGGTGGTCCGGGTGGCGACCGACGCGAAGGTGACCCTGTCGACCAGGTCGGACGAGTTGCCGCTGAGCGCGCGTCACCCCCGAAGGGTCGCGGAACTGGCCGGCGAATACGGCGTCACGTCGTCCGTGGCGCGCCTGCAGAAGGCGCTCGACGACCTACCCGGCCATGACGGCAGGGGCTAGCGGGGCCTGCCGACCTCGTAGGTACCGCTGTCGTCCTGGAACGTCACGGTGACCTGTCGCTTCGTCCCGTCGATGCTGACTTCGCAGTCGAAGGTGTTGCCCTTCTTGACCTGAGGGTTGGCGCCCTTGTTGCAGTTGACGTCCTCGACGTTCTTGGCGCCGTAGCCGTTGGTCTCGTCGCTGAGGATCTGCTGCACGCCCGACTGCGCCGCCTTGACGTCGAGGCTGGTGGTGACGAACCAGCCCGGCTTCCAGAAACCGAGCACGCCGACGAGGATCACCACGACGGCGACCAGGGCGCCGACGACCGCGAGGACGAGTTTCATCGACTTCTTGGACCCGGCGTCGCCGCCCGTCGACGAGTACGGCGAGAACTGCTGGTTCGGGTCGTACTGACCGGGCTGCTGACCGTACTGCTGGTTCGGGTCGTACTGACCGTATTGCGGCTGGCCGTATTGCGGCGGCTGCCCGTACTGGCCCGGTTGCGGATACGACGCGGGCCCGTAGGCGGTGGGCTGCTGGCCGTACTGGTCGGGCGGCGCGTACTGCGGCTGCCCGTAGGACGGCTGCTGGTACGGCTGGCCGCCGTAGGCGGGGGGCTGCTGCCCGTACGCGGGTGGTTGCTGGCCCCACGCGGGTTGATCAGTCGGCGGATGCTCCGGAGTCTGAGGCTGCTGCCACGCGGGGTCGCCCGGCTGCTGACCCGCCCACGGCTGATTCGGGTCGGATCCCTGCGGTCCGCTCATCGCTTCTCCTTGATGCATCTTCTCGTCGAATTCTCGTCGAACCGAAACAATGCCGACACCCTACCCTGCGTCAACAGCGACGACGCCGCGTCGAATCGCGTCGATCGCGCGTTTCGCGGATCCGCGCAGCGCCGGTGTCGGTGCGGCATTGCGCACCTGGTCGAGGAGGTCGAGCACCTGGCGGCACCAGCGGACGAAATCGCCTGCCGACAGGGGTGTTCCAGTTCCCGAGGCATCCGACGCCGCCAGCGACTCGGACAGGTCGCCGGTGGTCACCCAGCGGAAGATCGCCGCCACGAAACCCGGGTCGGGCTCACGGCTCGCGGGCAGGCGGTGACGTTGCTCGTCGGCCCTGATCTCCGACCACGCTCGACGGGTCTGCGACAGTGCACGCCGCATCGCCGGCGTCCCGCCGTCGACGGCCGTCGAGGCACCCGGCGTGTCGCCCCTCGACTCGAACAGCACGGCGGACACGACTCCCGCCAGCTCGGCCGCGTCGAGGCCGTTCCACGTGCCGCCGCGCAGGCATTCGGCGACGAGCAGGTCGCTCTCGCTGTAGATGCGCGCAAGTAGCAGCCCGTCGGCCGTGGCCTTCAGGTCGCCGCCTTCGGTGTCTGCGATGAACCCGCGTTCGGTCAGTAGCACCACGATTCGGTCGAAGGTACGGGCCAGCGAATTCGTCGCGGCGTTGACCTTCTTCTGAATGTCGGCGTTGTCCCGTTCGATGCGAAGGAAGCGTTCCGCGATGCGTGCCTGCGCTTCCCGGTCGGCCAGCTGATGGCCCGGATGGGCGCGCAGCCGTTCGCGCAGCGCGGCGAGTTCGGGATCGACGTCGTGGTCCTGGTGCTGCCCCGTTTGTCCGCGGTGCGGCTTGCCGGCCGGCAGGTGCAGGCCGGCCGCCGCCGACCGCAACGCCGACGCCACGTCCCGGCGCACCCTCGGCTGTCGATGTTCGATGCGCTTCGGAAGGGTCATCGAGCCCACCCGCGCCGATGCCCCGGAGAAGTCCGTCGACGAAATGCGGCCCGCCCAACGATCTTCGGTGAGCACCAACGGCCGGGGATCCTCGCCGTCGGCCGCCGGCTCGAGCACGACCGCCAGCCCGCCACGGCGTCCCTGTCCGATCGTGATGATGTCCCCGCGGCGCAGGGCGGCCAGCGCGTCGTTCGCCGCCTTCCTCCGCTGCAGCCGCGAGGCGCGGGACTGTGCGCGCTCGCGTTCGGAGATCGTCGCGCGCAGCCGCGCATAGGCGAGGATCGGTGCGTCCCGGCCACCGATCTCGGTGGCGATGTCGTCCATCATCCGCTCACCGCGCGAGACGCCACGGACCAGACCGACCACCGAGCGGTCCGCCTGGAACTGGGCGAAGGAGCGCTCCAGCAGCCGGTGCGCCTGCGCGGGACCCATCTGGTGCACCAGGTTGATCGTCATGTTGTACGACGGCGCGAACGAACTGCGCAGCGGGAAGGTCCGCGTCGACGCCAGCCCCGCGACGTCGGCGGGCTCGACGTCCGGATGCCACAGCACCACGGCATGTCCCTCGACGTCGATCCCGCGCCGGCCCGCGCGTCCCGTCAGCTGGGTGTACTCCCCCGGTGTCAGCGGTGCGTGTTGCTCGCCGTTGTACTTCACCAGCCGTTCGAGGACGACGGTGCGGGCCGGCATGTTGATGCCCAGCGCGAGTGTCTCCGTGGCGAACACGGCCTTCACCAGACCATCGGTGAACAGTTCTTCGACGGTGTGACGGAAGACGGGCAGCAAGCCCGCATGGTGGGCGGCGAGTCCGCGCAGCAGGCCCTCCCGCCACTCGTAGTAGCCAAGCACGGCCAGGTCGGCGTCCTGCAGGTCGGCGCATCGCCGGTCGATCACCTCGGCGATGCGGGTGCGTTCCTGGTCCGTCGTCAGTCGCAACGGTGACCGCAGACACTGCTTCACCGCCGCGTCACACCCTGCGCGGGAGAACACGAACGTGATGGCGGGCAGCAGGCCCTCCTGGTCCAGCACGCCGATGACGTCGGGCCGCGACGGCGGCCGGTACATGGTGGGTCGGCCGCGCGGACCCTGGCGGCCGCGGTTGACCTGTCTTCCCCTCGGCTGCCAGTCGGACAGCCGATCCGCCTCCCGCCGATGCGCGATGTGGCGGAGCAACTCCGGGTCCACCAGCGTGGGCTGGGCACGCACGGCGTCCGGCGTCGCGTCGGTGCCCTCGAAGAGATCGAAGATCCGCTTCCCGACCATCATGTGTTGCCACAGCGGGACGGGGCGGTGTTCGTCGACGACGACGGTGGTGTCTCCCCGGACGGTCTTGATCCAGCCGCCGAACTCCTCGGCGTTGCTCACCGTCGCCGACAGGCTGACCAGCCGGACCTCCTCGGGCAGGTGCAGGATCACCTCCTCCCACACCGCGCCGCGCATCCGGTCGGCCAGGAAGTGCACCTCGTCCATCACGACGTGTGAGAGGCCCTGGAGTGCACTGGAATTGGCATAGAGCATGTTCCGAAGGACCTCGGTCGTCATCACCACGACGGGCGCATCACCGTTGATCGACTGATCGCCGGTGAGCAGGCCGATCCGCGCGGCGCCGTAACGTGCCACCAGGTCGTTGTGCTTCTGGTTGCTCAACGCCTTGATCGGCGTGGTGTAGAAGCACTTCCGGCCCGCGGCGAGCGCCAGGTGGACGGCGAACTCGCCGACGACGGTCTTGCCCGCCCCGGTCGGGGCGCACACCAGCACGCCGTGGCCGTTCTCCAACGCCCGGCAGGCGCGCAGCTGGAACTCGTCGAGCGAGAACGGCAGTTGATCGGTGAAGCCGTCGAGTTGCGTCGTAACGGTGTCCGTGACGTCCTCAGGTGGCTTGGTCATCAATGCCCAGCCGGGACGGGGTCGGGACGGCGCTCGGCGCCTCGACGGGCTCCACGCCGGGCAACGGCGCCGCCATGTCGTCGGGTACCTCCTCGAGGGCGGCCCGGCGGGCCTTGCGCTTGTCGTTGAGGCGCGCGAGCTGAATCGCGAATTCCAACAGCAGCGACAGCGCCAACGCCAACGCCAACATCGAGAAGGGATCCGAGCCGGGCGTCGCGAACGCGGCGAACACGAACAGGCCGAAGATCAGCCCCCGGCGCCACGCCTTCAGCCGCTCGTAGGGCAGCATCCCGATCAGGTTCAGCATCACGATCAGCAGCGGGAACTCGAAGCTGATGCCGAACACCAGCAGCAGATTGATCAGGAACCCGAAGTACTGATCGCCGTTCAGCGCGGTGATCTGCACGTCGCTGCCCACGGTGAGCAGGAAGCTCAACGCCTTCGACAGCACCACGTACGCGAGCACGGCACCGGTGATGAACAGGGCCGCGCCGAACGCCACGAACACCGAGGCGAACCGGCGCTCCTTCTGGTACAGCCCCGGGGTGATGAAGGCCCACAGCTGTTGCAGCCACACCGGGCACGCCAACACGACGCCCGCGGTCAGGGCCACCTTGAACCGCAGCATGAACTGGTCGAACGGGGCCGTCGCGAGCAGTCGGCACTGGCCATCGGGAGCGATGTCGGCCCGCGACGATGCGGGCAGTGAGCAGTAGGGCTCGCGAAGCCAGTCACCGAGGCTGGGAAGGCCGAAGAAGCCGTGGCTGTACCAGACGAAGCCGAAGATCGTCGTCACCAGGATGGCCGCCACCGCGATCAGGACGCGGTTGCGCAGCTCGTGGAGGTGATCGACCAGCGACATGGTGCCGTCTGGATTCGCCTGCGACCGACGACGGCGCGGATCGAACTTCTTGAGGATTTCGGGGGTGTGCACGGGTTGTCTGGACGCCACCTATCGGCGCACCCTCGGGGCGCGCCGAAGGTACGGGTTGGTCAGGCCGGCCGCTGCTCGGTGGGCTGTTGCGGCGCCGCGGTGGGCTCCTGCCCGGCGACGCGCTCCGACGCGATGGGAGTGGGGGACGTCGGGGGCTTGGCCGCCTCGTCGTCCTGCTTCCCGTCGGACTGCATCTCCTTGATCTCGGACTTGAAGATCCGCATCGACTTGCCGAGCGAACGCGCGGCGTCGGGGAGCTTCTTGGCACCGAAGAGCAACACGAACACCGCGATGACGATCAACCAGTGCCACGGTTGTAGACCACCCAATTTGGACACCTCCAGATGTTGTCAGCGAGTCTACTCGCCTTCATGGGCACTCCGGGCCCCGTACGCCTCGAGCGCTGCGATGGCGGATTCCCGCACCCGGTCGGCCAGGGACTGCGGTTCCAAGACGCGCACGGCGGACCCGAAGCCCAGCACGAATCGCGCCATCCAGCCGTCGGACGCGTACGTCATGGCCGCTTCGCAGGCACCGTCGGGCAGCTCGCGCACCACGCGCAGCGGGTAGTAGTCGAACATCCAGGCCGCCGATCGGTCGATCAGCAGGGTCGCCGAGGGAAGTGACGGGTCCGCATCGAAGAGCGAGGTGTCGGGTCGGGCCGCCAGGGCCGGTTCCGGGGGTGCGGCTCGCTCGTCGAGGACGCGGGCGTCGACGATGCGGTCGAACCGGAACAGCCGAACCCCCTCGGCGGACCGGCACCACGCCTCCAGATAGGTGTGGTCGGCGACGAGGACCACCCGGATCGGGTCGACGACCCGGCTCGTCAACGTGTCGTGCGAGGCCGAGTAGTAGTCGATCGACACGGCGCGGCCGTCCCGCACGGCGGCGCGCACGGCGGCCGCGGCCTCGCTCTCGATGGGAGCGGGCTCGTCGATCGCGGAAGCCGCGCCGTCACGGGCGCCGGTGGCGGTGCCCGCCGCCGACTCGATCTTGGCGATGGCGCTGCGCGCCGCCTCCGGATCGACCAGACCGGGCACCTCGAGCAGGGCCCGCAGCGCCACCAGGATGCCCGTCGCCTCGGGAGACGTCAGCCGCAGCGGGTGATCCATCCCGGCCGAGAACGTGACGTCGATGGTGTCACCGGAGAACTCGAAGTCGATGAGGTCCCCCGGGCCGTAGCCGGGCAGCCCGCACATCCACAGCTGGTCGAGGTCCAAGGTGAGCTGCTCCTCGGTCACCCCGAGTTCGGCGGCCGCCTCGGCGCGGGTGATCCGCGGGTTGGCGCGCAGGTACGGCACCATGTTCAGCAGCCGCACCAGACGGGTCGACACGCTGCTGCTCACCGGCGGCTCCCCTCGCCGGCCTGGGCGCGAAGCCGCGCCACCACATCCTCGCGCAGCGACTCGGGCTCCAGGACGACGGCGTCGGCCCCGTAGCTGGCGATCTCGCGGGCCAGTCGGTCCTGTCGCCCGATGTCGATGGCGATCTCGTCGCCCCGGCGTCCGCCCAGGTTCCGGTTGGTCGTGATCGTCCCGTTCTGGCCGGCCTGCCTGCGCATCGCCGTGCCGCGGCCGTCGGCGACCCAGACCCTGGCTTGAGCGCTGGGCGGCAGATCGGCGACTGCCTGATGCACGATCTGCCGGAGGTCGACGCCGTCGGGCCGATGCACGTCGCCCTTCTGACCGGTGGCCTCGACGTCGGCATCGATGCGCGACAGGCGGAACGTCCTGGTGGCGTTGCGGGTGCGGTCGTGGCCCACCAGGTACCAGCGGCCGCGGTACGTCACGACGCCCCACGGCTCCACCGTGCGATCCGTGTACGGCTCGCTCCTGGAGGACCGGTGCTTGAACCGCACCGCCTGGCCGGCGTCGATCGCGGCGAGCAGGGTGCCCAGCACGTTCTCCGACCCCCGCAGACCGGGCAGGGACGCGGTCGTGGCGATGGCGACTCCCGACTCGGGCACGTCCACGTCGACGCCGGCCGCGCGCAGCTTCAGCAGCGCGCTCTGCGTCACGGTGACCATCTCGGGCGACTCCCACAGCTGCGCCGCCACGGCGACCGCGGCCGCCTCGTCGGCGGTCAGTTCCACCGGTGCCAGCGCGTAGGCCTCCTGGTTGATCTTGTACCCCTCCGTGGGGTCCAGGGAGGACACCCGGCCGGTCTCCAGCGGGATGCCGAGGTCGCGCAGCTCGTTCTTGTCGCGCTCGAACATCCGCGAAAAGGCCTCGTCGCTGGGACTGTCGGAGTAACCGGACACGGTGTCGCGGATGCGTTCGGCCGTGATGAACGTGCGGGTGGACAGCAGCGCGATGACGAGGTTCATCAAGCGCTCGACTTTAGAGATCCCCACGCAGGAACCTTATCCTCGTATCTCCGGCTGACTTCGCGTCCTGCCCGTCCCGCACCTACATGCTGGCGATGAGCCGCTTGACACGCTCGTCGACCGAACGGAACGGGTCCTTGCACAGGACGGTCCGCTGGGCCTGGTCGTTGAGCTTGAGGTGCACCCAGTCGACGGTGAAGTCACGGCCGGCCGCCTGTGCGGCACTGATGAACTCGCCGCGCAGCTTCGCCCTGGTGGTCTGGGGCGGTTCGTTGACCGCCGCCTCGATCTCCTCGTCGGTGGTGATGCGCGCCGCCAAGCCCTTGCGCTGCAACAGATCGAACACGCCCCGACCGCGCTTGATGTCGTGGTAGGCGAGGTCCAGCTGGGCGATCTTCGGGTCGGACAGTTCCATGTCGTAGCGGTTCTGGTACCGCTCGAACAGCTTGCGCTTGATCACCCAGTCGATCTCGGTGTCGACCTTGGCGAAGTCCTGGCTCTCGACCGCGTCGAGCTGCCGGCCCCACAGGTCGACGACCTGCTCGATCTGGGCGTTCGGCTCGCGGGTCTGCAGGTGCTCGACCGCCCGGCCGTAGTACTCCCGCTGGATGTCGAGCGCGCTGGCCTGGCGACCGCCCGCCAGCCGCACCGGACGGCGTCCCGTCAGATCGTGGCTGACCTCGCGGATCGCACGAATCGGGTTGTCGAGGGAGAAGTCCCGGAAGGGCACGCCCGCCTCGATCATCTCCAGCACCAGCGCGGCGGTGCCCACCTTGAGCATCGTGGTGGCCTCGCACATGTTCGAATCGCCGACGATGACGTGCAGGCGACGGTACTTCTCGGCGTCGGCGTGCGGCTCGTCGCGGGTATTGATGATGGGGCGTGATCGGGTCGTTGCCGAGGAGACGCCCTCCCAGATGTGCTCGGCGCGCTGGCTCAGGCAGAACGCGGCGGCCTTCGGCGTCTGGAGCACTTTACCCGCGCCGCAGATCAATTGGCGCGTGACGAGGAAGGGAAGCAGGACGTCGGAGATCCTGGAGAATTCACCGGCGCGCACGATGAGGTAGTTCTCGTGGCAGCCGTACGAATTGCCCGCCGAGTCGGTGTTGTTCTTGAACAGGTAGATGTCGCCGCCGATGCCCTCGTCGGCGAGGCGCTGCTCGGCGTCGATCAGCAGGTCTTCCAGCACGCGCTCACCTGCGCGGTCATGGGTGACCAGCTGCACGAGGCTGTCACATTCGGCGGTCGCGTACTCGGGGTGCGAACCCACGTCCAGGTAGAGCCGCGCGCCGTTGCGGAGGAACACGTTGGAACTGCGGCCCCACGAGACCACACGTCGGAACAGATAGCGGGCAACTTCGTCCGGAGACAGGCGCCGGTGGCCGTGGAAAGTGCACGTCACACCGAATTCGGTCTCGATGCCCATGATTCGTCGCTGCACGTCAACGAGCTTACGGGGTGTGACACCGGCACGTATTGACACCCGATGCGCGACACGTCGACGCCGGCTCCGATCCTGACCCCCGATCCTGGCCCCCGGCGCGCCGGTGGGCAGCCGGTCCCCCTGTGGATGAATCGTGCGGACATGGTCCCGGATCGGTCAGCATGCTGGCGTGGGCACAGTGAGGATGGATGCCGCCGCGGTGCGGTCGATCGCCGAACGGTTGCTCGTGGGTGCGGCTCGACTCGAGGAAATCCGCCGTCCCACAATGGCTCCGGACGATCTTCCGGGCGCGACCGTGGCGGCGGCCGCCACCCCCGAGGTCGTCGCGGACCTCATCGCGGACCTCGTCGCGCAGATGCGCACCTTGGCGGCCTCGGCGAAGGCGAGCGCAGCCGCGGTCGAGCGGGCCGGGCTGCGCCACGCCGACCGGCTCGACGGAACGCGATGAGCAGGGTTTCGGTCGCCCGGGCCCGGGCGTGGCGCCCGCACGCGTTGCGACTGCTGGCCCGCTCGTGGGAGGAGACGGCGCACCTCGTCCACGGCGAAGTGGTGCCGGCCGCGCGCGCCGTCAGGAACACCGAGTCGGTCTGGTCGTCCTGGCCGAGGCGGCCAGTCCCCGTTCGCGGTGGACATGGCACCGCGGCTGGTGGCATTCAGCCGGGACGTCGAGGCGGCCGTGCACATGGCCGACGACGCCACGGGACGTCGCATCCCGGTGACCTAAGCCGGGCACTCCCACGGTGGTTCGATCCTCGGCGCCGGCGTCGGCGTCGAGCATGCCGCTGACTGGCACAACCGCAACCCCCACGTGCTGCGGTTCTCGATGACCGCGCCTCGGACGCCTGGCGCAACCTGCTGGCGGTCGTCACCGGTGACCGGGAGCACATCGGGTGGCCGGCTGACGATCGATGCCGGCCGCCGGGAGGTACTACAGTCTGGCAAAGGTCACCACGAACAGGAGAAGGCGATGGGCTTCAACCCGAGAGACGCGATCGAGTCGGTCAAGGACATCGCGACGAACGCCGTGGAGAAGTCCGCGGACATCGTCGACAGCGCCGGTCACATCCTCAAGGGCGACGTCTCCGCCGGCGTGGAGGGCATCGTGGCGAGCTCGATGGACATCGCCACGCACTCCGCGGACAAGGTCAGAGAAATCGTCACCGGCAGGACCGACGAGGCCGAGTAGTCCGCGTTCCTACTCGCCGCCGGACTCCGCGTCGGGTGCGGGCTCCGCAACGGGGAGAAGCGCTTCCAACGCGGAACCGGTGATGCGTCGGAAGGCGCGCCGGGGCCGGTTCTCGTCGAGGATCGCGATCTCCAGCGTCGACGGCCCGAGCGTGCGCGGCTCTGCCCCGTTTCCGCCGCTGGCCGCGATGCCCGACTTGAGCGCGCCGACGGCGACCTTCGCCGCCTCGCTGAGGCTGGCGTTCTCGGTGAACGAATCGTTGAGCGCGGTGATGATCGGTTCGGTGGTGCCGCCCATCACGACGAAGTGCGGTTCGTCGGCGATCGACCCGTCATAGGTGATCCGGTAGAGCTCCGGCGGTTTGGTCTCGCCGAAGTGAGCCACCTCGGCGACGCAGAGTTCCACCTCGTACGGCTTGGCCTGTTCGGTGAAGATGGTCCCCAGCGTCTGCGCATAGACGTTCGCCAATTGCCGGCCGGTGACGTCGCGCCGGTCGTAGGCATACCCGCGGGTGTCGGCGAACTGGATGCCGCCGCGACGCAGGTTGTCGAACTCGTTGAACCTGCCCACCGCGGCGAAGCCCACCCGGTCGTACAGTTCGGACACCTTCTGCAGCGACCGGGACGGGTTCTCCGCCACGAACAACACTCCGCCGGAGTACGCCAGCACGATGACGCTCCGGCCACGCGAGATGCCCTTGCGGGCGAGCTCGGACCGCTCACGCATCGCCTGTTCCGGCGAAATGAAATACGGGAAGCTCACAGGTCTACCGTCCCGTCGTCGATGCCGAACGAGTCGTCACGGGTGCGTCGCTCGATCACGTCGCGGGCCAGCTGGGCGATCCGCTCCTCGCCGATCTCCTGCGCGCCGTCCCCTTCGATGACCACCGCGGTCGGGTAGATACCGCGAACCAGGTCGGGTCCGCCTGTCGCGGAGTCGTCGTCGGCGGCGTCGTAGAGGGCCTCGATCGCCACCGCGAGCGCCGAATCGGCGTCGCTCACGCGCGAATACAGCTTCTTGATCGAGGACTTCGCGAAGATCGATCCCGAGCCCACCGACTGGTAACCCTCCAGGTCGACGTTCCAGCCGCCTGCCGCGTCGAAGGACACGATGCGGCCCGCTCCCTCCGGGTTGGGGTCGTCGAGGTCGTAGCCCACCAGAAGGGGCAGTGCGACGAACCCCTGTAGCGCCGCACCGAGATTGCCCCGCACCATGATCGACAGCCGGTTCACCTTGCCGGCGAACGTCAGCGCGACGCCCTCGACCTTCTCGTAGTGCTCGAGCTCCACGGCGTACAACCTGGCGAACTCCACGGCGATGGCGGCGGTACCCGCGATGCCGGTCGCCGTGTAGTCGTCCGTGACGTACACCTTGCGCACGTCGCGCCCGGCGATCATGTTGCCCTGCGTCGAGCGGCGGTCGCCGGCGATCAGCACACCGCCGGGGAACTTGATCGCCACGATCGTGGTGCCGTGAGGCAGCGCATTGCCGACCGGGACGTCACCGACCGAACCGCCCGCGGGAAGCAGGTGGGGGGCATGCCGACGCAGCATCTCGGAGAACGACGACGTGTCCATCGACGACGACAGCGCTCCGGGATTCTGGTGGGAAGGTGACAGCCGATCGCTAGACGGCCAGGTCACTGTCCGCCCTTTTGGACGTACGCGCGCACGAAGTCCTCGGCGTTCTCCTCGAGCACGTCGTCGATCTCGTCCAGCAGATCGTCGGTCTCCTCGGTGAGCTTCTCACGACGCTCCTGGCCAGCCGCAGTACTGCCGGTGGGGTCGTCGTCGTCGCCGCCGCCGCCACGCTTGGTCTGCTCCTGAGCCATCGCTGCCTCCTGCTCGTCTTCGACGCCCTCTGCTCTTCGCGCGGGCGTTCATCAGCGGACTCACAGGCCCGCTGGTTCTTCCACACTACCGGTCGGCCGGCGGATTGCCGGATGTCAGGTCGTCAGCTGCGCGACGAGTTCGGCGGCACTGTTCACCGAGTCGAGCAGCGCCCCCACGTGCGCTTTGCTTCCGCGCAGTGGTTCCAGCGTCGGAATCCGGACCAGCGAGTCACCACCGAGGTCGAAGATCACGGAGTCCCAACTGGCCGCGGCGATGTCCGCACCGAACCGCCGGAGGCACTCGCCACGGAAGTACGCGCGCGTATCGGTGGGCGCGTTGTCGACGGCGTCCAGCACCTGCTGTTCGGTGACGAGGCGCTTCATCGATCCGCGCGCCACCAGCCTGTTGTAGAGGCCCTTGTCGAGGCGGACGTCGGAGTACTGGAGGTCGACGAGGTGCAGCCTCGGGGCGGACCAGCCGAGGTTCTCCCGCTGCCGGAAGCCCTCCAGGAGCCGCAACTTGGCCGGCCAGTCGAGGATTTCCGCACACTCCATCGGATCGCGCTCCAGCAGGTCGAGCACGTGTGCCCACGTCTCGACGACGCGGGACGCCGCCGGATCCGGATCGCGCGAGTCGACGAGCTTGGCCACCCGGTCGAGGTACAGGCGTTGCAACGCAAGCGCGGTCAGCTCACGGCCGTCCGCGAGCGCAACGGTCGCGCGCAGCGACGGGTCACGGCTCACCACGTGCACGGCGTGAACCGGACGGGCGAGGGCGAGGTCGGACAGGTCCAGTCCGTGGGCCGGGCCCTCCTCGATCAGGTCGAGCACCAGCGACGTGGCGCCGACCTTGAGGTACGTCGACGTCTCGGCGAGGTTCGCGTCCCCGATGATCACGTGCAGACGCCGGTACTTGTCGGCGTCGGCATGGGGCTCGTCGCGGGTGTTGATGATGCCGCGCTTGAGGGTGGTCTCCAGGCCGACCTCGACCTCGATGTAGTCGGCACGCTGGGTCAGCTGGAAACCCGGTTCGTCGCCGGACGGACCGATGCCGACGCGCCCCGAGCCGGTCACGACCTGACGCGACACCAGGAACGGAGTCAGACCCGCGATGACGGCCGAAAATGGCGTCTGGCGGCTCATCAGGTAGTTCTCGTGGGAGCCGTAGGAGGCGCCCTTGCCGTCGACGTTGTTCTTGTACAACTGCAGCTTCGCCGCGCCGGGAACGCTCGCGACGTGGCGTGCCGCGGCCTCCATCACCCGCTCACCGGCCTTGTCCCAGATGACTGCGTCGATGGGGTCGGTCACCTCGGGCGCCGAATACTCGGGGTGCGCATGGTCGACGTAGAGCCGGGCGCCGTTGGTCAGGATCATGTTGGCCGCACCGACCTCGTCGGCGTCGACGATCGGGGGCGGCCCACTGGCGCGGCTCAGATCGAATCCCCTGGCGTCGCGCAGCGGGGACTCGACCTCGTAGTCCCACCTGGTTCGCTTGGCTCGCTGCAGCCCGGCGGCCGCGGCATAGGCCAGGACCGCCTGCGTCGACGTCAGGATCGGATTCGCGGTCGGATCGGACGGCGAGGAGATACCGTATTCGACCTCGGTACCGATGATCCGCTGCATGGACTCAGCCTAGGGGAAGGCCCATCACGTCACTCACCGCCCATGGGTCCGGCACGGCACCGGAGTTGGTCGACCGTCGCGTGTCCTCCGACGTCGACCGCGCCGACGATGCTGCCCTGGCGCGGCGCCGTGGCTGACGAAGCCGATCGCATCGCCGCCGAAACCTGGTTCCTGCAGCGCGGTTTGCCGTCGGTCCTCACGCGCCGCGCCCGCGGGCGCCGACTGTGGCGCCGGTCGGCACCGATCCTGGCGGGGTCGTCGACGTGCGTCGTGGCGGCGGCCATCGTGACGTGGGCGGCGGGTGACCGCAGCATCGACATCGACGATCACCCGTCGGCATCCGAATGGGTCATCCTGGCTACGCTGGCCGCGACGGTCCCGCTGGCGTGCGTGGTGGCCTGGTTGGTGTCGCGCGTCGAGAGTCCACGGCGCGGCGCGGCCATCGCCACGGCGTTCGTCGCCGCGGCGTGCCTCGTCAGCGTCCCGACGGAATCGATCGGCGACACCGCTGAGAGCCTGTTCGACACAGCGCTGTTGGTCGCATTGATCCTGCTGTTGACGGGTGTCGGCGTCGGATCGGTGCTCGGGTGGGCATTGCGGCTGACGATGTCGCACCTGGCGAGCGCGGGGGCGCTGGTCGCCAGGGCGCTGCCGGTGGTGCTGCTGACGGTGCTGGTGTTCTTCAACGGCTACGTGTGGTCGATGGCGTCCAAGATCGGGCGCGACCGCATGTGGCTGGTGATCGGCTTCATGGCGCTGATCGCCGTGGCGTTCTTGTTCAGCGGCGTGATCGAGCGCACGCGACCGGTGTTGGCGGACAGGACCACGCGGGCCGCCGATGCCCGACGACTCGCCCACACCCCCTTCGCGGCGATGCCCGACCCGACCGTCGGGGATCCGCTGCACCGCGGCGAGCGTGCCAACGTGATCTTCGTGGTGATGGCTTCGCAGATCACGCAGGTGTTGACCGTCGCCGTCGTCACCGCGGCCATCTTCTTCGTGCTCGGGCTCCTGGTGCTGAGCCCCGAAGTGCTGGCGACCTGGACCACCAACGGCCCCGACGAGGGCAACCTCCTCGGCGTGACGCTGCCCGTCCCACAGGCGCTCATCCACGTCACGATGTTCCTCGGTGCACTGACCTTCATGTACGTCAGCGCCCGCTCGGTCGGTGACGGCGAGTACCGCACGGAGTTCCTCGACCCGTTGGTCGACGATCTGCGGCTCACGCTGGTGGCCAGGAACCGCTACCGAGCGCACGTCCACCACGGCGGCTGATCCGACGATTCCCGGCAGGCCTCGGCGTCATCACCGCGGTGCTGGTCGCGGCCCCCTTCGCGCGGGCCGCGACGCCTACCTCGACCTCGAGGGACGCCCGGCCCGCCAGCGGGTGACTACAGGTACTGCCCCAGGTTCGACTCGGTGTCGATGGCCCGGCTGGCAGACGAACTCTTGCCGGTGACGAGCGTCCGGATGTAGACGATCCGCTCGCCCTTCTTGCCCGAGATCCTGGCCCAGTCGTCGGGATTCGTGGTGTTGGGCAGATCCTCGTTCTCGGCGAACTCGTCGACGATCGAGTCCAGGAGGTGCTGAATCCGCAGACCGTGCTGGTTGGTCTCCAGGACGGACTTGATCGCGAACTTCTTCGCGCGGTCGACCACGTTCTGGATCATCGCTCCGGAGTTGAAGTCCTTGAAGTACATGACTTCCTTGTCACCGTTGGCATAGGTGACCTCCAGGAACCGGTTGTCGTCCACCTCGGCGTACATCCGGTCGACGACCTTCTCGATCATCGCCTTGATGCACGCGCCACGGTCGCCGCCGAACTCGGCGAGATCGTCGGCATTCACCGGAAGGTTCTCGGTTAGGTACTTCGAGAAGATGTCCTGCGCCGCTTCGGCGTCCGGTCGCTCGATCTTGATCTTGACGTCGAGACGGCCGGGCCGCAGAATCGCCGGGTCGATCATGTCCTCACGGTTGGAGGCGCCGATCACGATGACGTTCTCCAGCCCCTCGACGCCGTCGATTTCACTCAACAGCTGCGGGACGACGGTGGTCTCCACGTCCGAGCTCACGCCCGTGCCGCGGGTGCGGAAGATCGAATCCATCTCGTCGAAGAACACGATCACCGGGGTGCCCTCGGATGCCTTCTCGCGGGCTCGCTGGAAGATCAGCCGGATGTGCCGCTCGGTCTCCCCGACGAACTTGTTCAGCAGCTCGGGACCCTTGATGTTCAGGAAGTACGACTTGGCCTCCCGGGCGTCCTCGCCACGCACCTCGGCCATCTTCTTGGCCAATGAGTTCGCCACCGCCTTGGCGATCAGGGTCTTGCCGCAGCCGGGCGGGCCGTACAGCAGCACGCCCTTGGGGGGCCGCAGCGAGTACTCCCGGTACAGATCCTTGTGCAGGAAGGGCAGTTCGACGGCATCGCGGATCTGCTCGATCTGGCGGGTCAGGCCACCGATGTCGTGGTAGCTGACGTCGGGAACCTCCTCGAGCACGAGATCCTCGACCTCGGCCTTGGGGATCCGTTCGAACGCGTAGCCGGCCTTGGTGTCGACGAGCAGGGAGTCGCCCGGCCGCAGCTTGCGGGGACGGCGGTCGTCGTCGGTGTCGTCGTCGGATTCGTCCTCGACCTGCGTCGGCATGTCCTCGATGGCGACCAGCGGGTCGGCGAGCCACACGATGCGTTCCTCGTCGGCGTGGCCGACGACGAGCGCCCGGTGGCCGTCGGCCAGGATCTCGCGCAACGTCGAGATCTCGCCGACCGATTCGAACATGCCCGCCTCGACCACGGTCAGCGCCTCGTTCAGACGAACCGTCTGGCCCTGCTTGAGTGCGGCGACCTCGATGTTGGGCGAGCAGGTCAACCGCATCTTGCGGCCGGAGGTGAACACGTCGACGGTGTCGTCCTCGTGGGCGCTGAGCAGCACGCCGTAGCCGCTGGGCGGCTGGCCGAGCCGATCCACCTCCTCGCGGAGCGCGAGCAACTGCTGGCGGGCCTCCTTCAGCGTGTCCATCAGCTTGGCGTTGCGCGCGGCGAGGGAGTCGATGCGCGCCTCGAGCTGATGGACGTCGCGAGCCGCGCGCAGGCCGCTGCTCGGTCCCACCGCCTGCTCGAGTTGCTCGCGCAGTACGGCTGCTTCGCGGCGGAGTTCTTCCAACTCGGCAGCGTCATCACTGGACATGGGCTGTGAGTCACTCATGTTTGGGCCCCTCCCCGCACCGAAATTTGGTGCAGTAACGACATCAACGCTACCGGCGATTCAGTCTTTGTGTGTGGTGGTAGGAATTCGACACACCAGCATCACTGTTAACCTCCTAGTTCTGTTGAACCGATTGAAAGGACAGCCGTGATCCTGAAGACCCTCGTTACCGGCGTGGCAGCAGCTGCCGTCGTAGCCGCAGCAGCGGGTGGTGTGACGTCCATTGCATCCAGCATGGGCCCGGGCGCGCCATCGACCACGGCGGCTGTCTCGCCGGTGGTTCTCGGCATCCCGCTCCCGCAGGCACCTGCCCCGGATCTTCAGGCCCCGCTGTTGCAGACCCTCGACGGCCTGGCCGGCGGCGGCTCGTTCTCCGGCGCCAAGGGCACCTACATCGAAGGCGGCCTCGGCCGGATCGAGGGCATCGCCGCCGACCGGGAGTACAGCAAGGCCGCGGCGAAGGGCCTGTTCCCGCTGAGCTTCGTGGTCGCCGACGTCGACTCCGACGGTGCGACGGCGACCGCGAACGTCACCGCCACCGCCAACAACGGGGTCAGCCAGACGCAGCCCGTGATGTTCGTCGCAGGCCCGAGCCCGACCGGCTGGCAGCTGTCGAAACAGTCCGCCCTGTCGCTGTTGTCGTCGGCGAGCTGACCGGCTCGCCCGACCAGCCGGTGCGCAGCACCCGAGCACCACTCCTGAGCGCCGTCACCTTGGTGGCGGCGCTTTGGCTTGCCGGGTGTGCCGACGAGCCCCGTCCGGCGGTGTCGCCGAGTCCGCCCGCGACCCCGGCCGCCTCCGGCCAGCCGGCGCCGACGGCGACGCCCCTGCCGCCGGTCGACGCGCTGACCGGCGTGCTCTACCAGCTGGCCGACACTTCCATTCCCGGTGATCGCAAGGTCGACCTGGTGCAGTACGCCACCGTCGACGACGAACCCGAACTGACCAACTTCGGCGAGGCGCTCAAGGCCAGCGGGTTCGATCCGCTGACGGTCGACGCGACCGACCTCGCGTGGGCCGGTGAGCCGGGCGACGTCGTCGCGACGGTGACGATCGGCTCACCGAATCCCGCGGTGAAACCCTTCGCCTTCCCGATGGCCTTCAACCAGTTCCACGACGCGTGGCAGCTGAGCAGGCGCACCGCCGATCAACTGCTGCCCCTGATCAGTTCGTCGGCGCCGACGCGCTAGACGTTGGGACGCTTGCGGCGGTGCGGCGTGGGCGTCACGGTGCCGGGAGCCAACTTGCGCGCACTGACCAGGAAGGCCGTATGCCCCCGCATCGAATGCTGCGGCCGCACCGCCAGGCCGACGACGTCCCAGCCGCGCTGCAGCGATTCCCAGGCCCGCGGTTCGGTCCAGCACAGCTGCTCCCGCATGGCCTCGACCACGCGTGACAGTTGCGTCACGGTGGCCACGTACACCATCAACACGCCACCCGAGACCAGCGCGCCCGCGACCGCCCCGAGGACCTCCCACGGCGCCAGCATGTCCAGCACCGCCCGGTCGACCTCGGGCCCGTCGTAGGTGCTGACGTCGGCGATCCGCAGGTCCCAGTTCGGCGGCAGCTCACCGTAGAACGTCGCGACGTTGCGCTCGGCGTGGACGGCGTGGTCCTCGCGAAGTTCGTAGGACACGACGGTGCCGCCCGGGCCGACGGCCCGCAACAGCGAACAGGTGAGCGCCCCCGACCCGGCACCGGCTTCGAGCACCCTGGCGCCGGGGAAGACGTCGCCCTCGTGCACGATCTGCGCCGCGTCCTTCGGATAGATCACTTGCGCGCCGCGGGGCATCGACAGCACGTAGTCGATCAATAATGGACGCAGGACCAGGAAGGGATCGCCGCTCGCCGACTTCACCACGCTGCCCTCGGGCTGCCCGAGCACCGAGTCGTGGGCGATGGCACCGCGGTGGGTGTGGTACTCGCCGCCGGCCGCGAGCACCATCGTGTAGTGCCGACCCTTGGCATCGGTCAGCTGGACGCGATCGCCGACGTCGAACGGACCGGTGCGTTTCACAGCCGTTCAGCCTGCCAGCTGGCGCGCCGTGCCGGGTGCCCGGGTCTGTCGGACCCAGAACATAGGCTCGTCGGAGGACCCGGGAGAGGAGCTGCACGTGAGTGACGACCCGACTGCCGCGACGGGTGAGCGCGGCGCGGCGGGCAGGCGTCCGGCACTGTCGCCCTCGCGGGCCAGCGACTTCAAGCAGTGCCCGCTGCTCTATCGCTTCCGGGCCATCGACCGGCTTCCGGAGCCGTCGTCGCAGGCACAGGTGCGCGGATCGGTCGTTCACGGCGCACTGGAGCGCCTCTACGCGCTGCCTGCCGCCAGCCGGGTGCCGGAGACCGCGATGACCCTGGTCGAGCCGGCCTGGCAGGACGTCGCCGCTGCACGCCCCGAGTTCGCCTCGGAGCTCGCGCCCGAGCTGCGGGACCATCTGCTCGCCGAGGCCCGCGCGCTGCTGTCGGGGTACTACCGACTCGAGGATCCGACGCGCTTCGACCCGGAGAGCTGCGAGCAACGGGTCGAGGTGGAGCTGGCCGACGGCACCCTGCTGCGTGGTTTCATCGACCGGATCGACGTAGCCGCCACCGGGGAGCTGCGAGTCGTCGACTACAAGACGGGTAGGGCACCCGCGGAGGCGCGCGAGCTCGCCGAGGTCAAGGCGTTGTTCCAGATGAAGTTCTACGCGGTCGCACTGCTCCGGTCCCGCGGCGTGCTGCCCGCGCGGCTGCGTCTGCTCTACCTCGCCGACGGACAGGTACTCGACTACGCCCCCGACGCCGACGAACTGGCCCGCTTCGAGAAGACGTTGATGGCCATGTGGCAGGCAATCCAATCCGCGGGCGCGACAGGCGATTTCCGGCCCCGCCCGTCGCGGATGTGCGACTGGTGTGCCCATCACGAGCATTGCCCGACGTTCGGAGGCACGCCACCCCCGTACCCGGGATGGCCGTCCGTGACCGATCACGCGGAGCCCGCGGCGTGATCGACCGCCACTACCGGCGACTCGGCACCGACGGCGCCTACCAGGTGTTCGAGTCCACCTTCGGCACCGCGAGCAACTGGAACACCGCCATCCAACACGGCTCACCACCGTTGGCGTTGATGACCAAGGCCATCGAGGAGCTGGCCGCCGACTCGGGTCTGCGCATCGGGCGCCTGACCCTCGACATCCTCGGTGCCATACCCGTTGCGCCGGTCCGGGTCCGGGCGTGGGTAATGCGACCGGGAACCAGGATCTCGCTGCTGGGCGCCGAGATGACCGCGGCGGATCCCCAGGGGGCGGATCGGGTGGTCGCGCGCGTGACGGCGTGGCTGCTGGTCCTGAGCGACACCGCAGACGTCGCGACCGACCGCCATCCGCCACTGGTCGAGGGGCCGGCCGTGCCGAACGCGCACGGCTGGTTGGGCGCACCCGGCTACCTCGAGACGGTTACCTGGCGTAGGCAGGCCGATGATGCGGGCGCCGCCGTGGTGTGGATGAGCCCACTGGTACCGCTGGTCGACGACGAGACACCCACGGATCTGCAGCGACTGCTCGCGGTGGTGGACTCGGCCAACGGCATTGGTGCGACGCTGGATCCGAGCCGGTTCGTCTTCATGAACACCGACACGGTGGTCCACCTGCATCGCCTACCCACGGGCAACGACTTCGCCCTTCGTGCGCGGGCGTCCATCGGTCCGGACGGCATCGGCGTGACCACGGCGGATCTCTTCGACCGGCGGGGGTTCGTCGGCACGTCGGCGCAGACGCTGCTGGTGCAGCGAATACACCCCTAGTTCCGCGAGGTGCCGGACACACCGGTCATTGCAGCGGCGTCAGTTCCTGCAACACCGTGGGCACCAACTCGCCGACCGTCGGATGGATGTGCATGGTGCGCGAGATCGCGGTGTACGGGAGCTTGGCGGTCATCACGTCCAAGATGTCCTGGACGACCTCGTCGCCGCCGACGCCGAGGATGGCCGCCCCGAGGATCTCCTCGGTGTCGGCGTCGACGACGACCTTCATGAAGCCCTGCGTCTCGCCCTTCTCCACCGCCCGGCCGACCTTCGTCATCGGCCGCTTGCCGACCAGCGCCCTGCGGCCGGATGCCCGCACCTCGTCCTCGGTCATGCCGGCACGCCCGAGCGGCGGGTCGATGTATAGCGCGTAGGTGGTGACGCGGTCGCTGACCCGGCGTGGGTCGTCGTCCAAGAGGTTCGCGGCGACGATCTCGAAGTCGTTGTAGGAGGTATGGGTGAAGGCGCCCTTGCCGTTGCAGTCCCCCATCGCCCAGATGTGCTCGACGTTGGTTCTCAGCTGGTCGTCGACCCGCACGTAGCCGCGGTCGTCGATCTCGACGCCGACGTTCTCGAGTCCGAGGTCGTCGGTGTTGGGCCGCCGCCCCACGGCCACCAGGACGTCCGTCCCGGTGATCGGTGCGGCGCCGTCTCGGGGGATGAGGTCGAAACCGTTGTCGCGCTTGATGAACCGCATGGCCGTCGCGCCGAGTACGACGTCGATGCCCTCGGCACGGAGAATGTCCTCGATGGCCGCGGAGACGTCCGGGTCTTCGCGGGACGCCAGGCGCGGCCCCCTCTCCACGACGGTGACCGCGGCGCCGAAGCGCCGGTACATCTGCGCGAACTCCAGTGCGATGTAACTGCCCCCGACGATGACCAGATGCGCGGGCACCCGGTCGAGATCCAGCACCGACACGTTCGTCAGGTAGTCGAGTGCGGACAGCCCGGGAATGTCCGGAACCACGGCGCGGCCGCCGGTGTTCAGGAAGATGCGGTCGGCCTCGATGAGGCGGTCGCCGACGCGCAGCGCCCGAGGGCTCTCGAACCGGGCATGTCCGCGGATGAGTTCACAGCCCGCCATGCCGTCGAGCCAGGATTCGAGACCCCGGCGGTCGTCGCCACTGATCTGGTCCTTGCGCGCCTTCACCTTCGCCATGTCGACGGTGACGGCGCCGACGCCGATGCCGTACTCGGCGCTGCGACGGGCCAGGTGTGCGGCGTGCGCGCTCGCCACCAACGTCTTGGTGGGGATGCACCCGGAGTTCACGCACGTGCCGCCGACCAACTTGCGCTCGACCACGGCGACCGATTGGCCGGCCGCGGTCAAACGACCCGCCAGCGGTGTCCCCGCCTGTCCGGCACCGACGATGATGGCGTCGAATGTTCGCTTCATTGATGACATCTCAGCCGGTGAAGGGCGGCAGTGTGGAAGCCAGGGCGACGATCGCGAATCCACCGACCACGGCGACCACGTCCTCCGCCAAGGCCACCGGTAGGTCACGCCCGCCGTTGGCGGCGACGAGCCGGCTGCGCGCCTGGTACCCGCCGAGTGTGCCGAGCACCGCGCCGATGATCCCGCCGCCGATGGCGATGAAGGTGTGATGCCAGGCGCTGCCGATCACCGCTCCGGCGAACGCCCCGGTGAGCATCCGGGCGGCGAATTGCGGTGTCGACTTTCGGCTGGGCGTCTTCGGCAGCTGATCGGTCACCAGTTCCACCACCAGCAGGACGGTCAGCACGATCACCGCGGCCCAGCTACCGACCCACTGCGACCACCTGTCGCCGACGTCCAGCCACCCGAGATGAGCACCCCAGGCGACCACCGCAGGTGCCGTCATGGCCCGCAGGCCGGCGACGACTCCGATGAGCACGGCGAGGACCACGATGAGGAGCTGTGTCATGAAAGCCTTCCGGCTGGTCGGACAACTTGAGTGAAAGTAGCATCCGAACTGCTCAGAAGCGGCAGAACCTGATGTCGGAGGCCAGGATCGCCTTGGCACCGATGGCCGCCAGTTCGTCCATGATCGTGTTCACGTCGCGACGAGGTACCAACGCGCGGACGGCAACCCACGACGGGTCGGCCAACGGGGCGATGGTCGGCGACTCCAGACCAGGGGTCACGGCCGTGGCGCGGTCGAGCACCGTGCGTGGGCAGTCGTAGTCCAGCATCAGGTACTGCTGGCCGAACACCACCCCCTGCACGCGTCCCACGAGTTGGTCACGTGCCGCGGCCGTTCCCGGATCGGGATCGGCGCGTTCGATCAGGACGGCCTCCGAATCGCACAGTGCCGCACCGAAAGCCACCAGGCCGTGTAGGCCGAGGGTTCGGCCGGTGCCGACGATGTCGGCGATGACGTCGGCGAGGCCGAGCTGCACCGAGATCTCCACCGCACCGTCGAGCCGTATCACGGTGGCGTCAATACCCTTGGCAGCCAAATCCTTTCGCACCAGATTGGGATAGGCGGTGGCTATCCGACTACCGGCCAGATCCGCGATCGACCATTCCCGTCCGGCCGGGGCCGCATACCGGAACGTCGACGACCCGAAGCCGAGGGCGAGGCGCTCCTGGACGGGGGCGTCGGACTCCTTCGCGAGGTCGCGACCGGTGATCCCGAAGTCCAGCTCACCGGACCCGACGTAGACGGCGATGTCCTTGGGCCGGAGGAAGAAGAACTCGACGTTGTTCGCCGGGTCGACGACGGTCAGATCCTTCGGGTCGCGCCGGCGCCGATACCCCGCTTCGGACAGGATCTCGGCGGCGGACTCGCTGAGCGCACCCTTGTTGGGCACCGCGACCCGCAGCATCGCCGAGCCGCCGGCGGGCGCGGGATCGGACACGGCGTTCACAGCTTCCCGTAGACGTCGTCGAGGGTGAGGCCGCGGGAGATCATCAGCACCTGCGTCCAGTACAGGAGCTGGCTGATCTCCCCTGCCAGCGCGTCATCGCCCTCGTGCTCGGCGGCGAGCCACACCTCGCCCGCCTCCTCGAGGATCTTCTTGCCCAACCCGTGCACGCCGCCGTCGAGTGCCTTGACGGTGCCACTGCCTGCGGGTCGGGTGCGCGCGCGATCGCTGAGTTCGGCGAACAGCGCGTCGAAGGTCTTCACGGCACGCGATTGTTCCACGCCCACCGTGACGAAGTCACGGCGGTTTCACCCACCCGCCGACAGGTGCTCCCGTCAGGCGTTCGCCGTGGGCTTCTGGGTGGCGATGATCTCGCCGTGCATGTCCTCCAGCGAGACGCCCTTGGTCTCCATCACCCACCGCCAGACGAACAGGCCGGAGAGGACGGCACAGAGGCCGTAGAAGCCGTACGCGATGCCGAGGTGATCGCGCAAACCGGGGAACGTCACGGTGATCAACCAGTTGGCCGCCCACTGTCCGGCCGCGGCCAATCCGAGCGCGGCCGCCCTGATGCGGTTGGGGAACATCTCCCCGAGCAGGACCCACACCACCGGTCCCCACGACATCCCGAAGGCCACCACGAACAGGTTCGCGGCGATCAGCGCGATCACGCCGGACGCTCCGTCGAGCACCGGCTTGCCGTCGGCGCCGAGGGTCGCGTTGGCGAAGATCACCGACATCGTGATCAAGGTGATGGCCATGCCGGTGGATCCGATGAGCAGCAAGGGCTTCCGCCCGATCTTGTCGATCAGCGCGATCGCGATCAGCGTGGTCGCCACGTTGATGACCGAGGTGATCACGGTGTAGATCGCCGACTCGTCGGCGCTGAAGCCGACCGCCTGCCACAGCACGTTGGAGTAGTAGAAGATCACGTTGATGCCGACGAACTGCTGGAAGACCGACAGTCCGAGGCCCACCCACACGATGCCGTAGATGCCACCCGTCGGCTTCTTCATGTCACGCCACGACGGCTTGTCCTCGCGCTCCAGCGTCTCCCTGATGCGATTGATCGTGATCTCGAGGTTCTTCTGGCCCAGCAGCGTGGAGAGCACCTTGCGGGCTTCCGGAATCTTGTGACTGGCAACGAGATAACGCGGCGACTCGGGGATGGTGAACGCAAGGCCGCCGTAGACCAGCGCCGGGATGGCCATCACCAGGAACATCCAGCGCCAGGCGTCCATGCCGAGCCAGAGCACTTCGTTGGGACCGCCCGCGGCCTTCTGCAGCAGCCAGTTGATCGCGAAGGACAGGAAGATGCCGGACACGATGGCGAGCTGCTGCAGCGATCCCAACCGACCACGGATGCTGGGCGGCGACGTCTCGGCGATGTAGGCGGGTGCGATCACCGAGGCGACGCCGACGCCGATGCCGCCGACGATGCGGAACAGGACGACGACCTCGACGTTGGGCGCCATTGCCGTCCCGAGGGCGCTGACGAGGAAGAACAGCGCGGCGATCTTCATCACCGAGATGCGGCCGATCTTGTCGGCGATCCGGCCTGCCGACATGGCGCCTGCGGCGGCGCCGAGAAGCGCCGAGGCCACGGCGAAGCCGAGCTCCGCATTGCCGATGCCGAAGTCCTCCTGGATGGAGTCGACCGCGCCGTTGATCACGGCGCTGTCATAGCCGAACAGCAGCCCACCGAGGGCGGCTACCGAGGCAATCCGGATCGCGGTGCGACCGGAGGAGAAGTCCTCGTCACTGATGACTGACGACGAGTCGTCGACGGGTGGGCCCTGACCAGCCATGAGAATCCTTCCGCAGCGCTGCGTGATGCGTGTCACACAACGATAGGACACTCCCTCGGCCCAGATGGCGGTATCCCCGTCATCACGAGCATCGGCGACGGCGCCGGTTCGTCAGCCCCGGTCGGCGACGGGCACGTCGAGGTGAGTACGCAACTGGTCGTACATCGCGCGCAGGTCGTCGACGTCCACGCCGATCAGCGATTCCAGGCGCCTGCGGCGAGGGCTGTCCGGGACCTCCACGTCATTGGGCACCACCACGACCGGGCAGCCGGCGGCCTCGGCGGACTCCGTCCCCGTGACCGAGTCCTCGATCGCCAGGCAGTGCGCGGGCTCGACGCCGAGCAGCTGCGCGGCCCGCAGATACGGATCCGGCGCCGGTTTGGCGTGCTCGACTTCGTCACCGCAAACCGATACCGAGAAGTAGTGGTGGCCAATGCTCTTCAACGCGCGCTCGGTGAGTCCGCGCCGGGTGTTGGTGACGAGTGCCAGCGGAACGCCCGCCTCGGTCAGCGCGTCGAGGAGTTCTCGCGCGCCGGGAAGCCACGGCAGTCCCTGCTCGAACAGCGCTCCGACGTGGTCGTGCAACCACACCGCCGTCGTCTCCATCGCGGCGGGCTCCGGCTCGAGGCCGAGGTCGGCGTAGACGAGGCGCATCACGGTCTCCGCAGATCCGCCCACCGTCGCCGCCCGGACCTCCGGGGTCAGCACGCCGCCCAGGCGGGCATAGAGCGCGTGCAGCGACACGTCCCAGAGCTTCTCGGAGTCGACGAGCGTGCCGTCCATGTCCCACAGGACGGCCCGCATCCCCGGGTGATCAGACATCAAGGTATTTCGCCTCGCGGTGATTGCGCACGAAGGGGTCGGTGGACTGTTCGGGAGGCAACTGCGATCCTTCGGACAGGCCGACGCCACTGCGACCCGGCTCGGGCCACTCGACCATCTTCGCACGGCACCCGAAACGGGGCGCGCGCCGCCTCCTCGCCCACCCGGCGGTGCCGGAGGGGTGCGGGTTGAACACCCGAGCCGTTGCGCCACAACCATTTCGGCTCGGATAGCGAGTTCGGTGACGCGTTGCTCAGTCCTCCGGGTTGTACCCGAGGTTTGGGGCGAGCCAGCGCTCGGCCTCCTTCAGCGTCCAGCCCTTGCGTCGCGCGTAGTCGGCGACCTGGTCCTGACTGATGCGGCCGACCACGAAGTACTGCGACTGCGGGTGCGAGAAGTACCAGCCGCTGACCGCGGCACCCGGCCACATCGCCATCGACTCGGTCAGCTCGATGCCGGTCCGCTCCTTGACGTCCATCAGATCCCAGAGGGTCGCCTTCTCGGTGTGCTCCGGGCAGGCCGGGTAGCCGGGGGCGGGACGGATGCCTGAGTACTTCTCCCCGATGAGCGCCTCGTTGTCGAGCTGCTCGTCGGGCTGGTACCCCCAGAACTCCTTGCGGACGCGCTGGTGCATCCGCTCGGCGAACGCCTCCGCCAGCCGATCGGCGAGCGACTCGAGCAGGATCGCGTTGTAGTCGTCGTTGCCCGCCTTGAACTCGGCGATCTTGTCTCCGATCCCGAGCCCGGTGGTGACGGCGAACGCACCGACGTAGTCCGCCAGACCCGTTTCCCTGGGGGCGACGAAGTCGCCGAGGCTGCGGTTCGGGATGCCGTCGCGGTGCTCGCCCTGCTGGCGCAGGTTGCGCAACGTGGTCAGCACTTCGCCACGGGTCTCGTCGGTGTAGACCTCGATGTCGTCACCGACGGCGTTGGCCGGGAAGAAGCCGATGACCCCGTTGGCGGTCAGCCACTTCTCCTTGATCAGGGTGTCGAGCATCTCCTGGGCGTCGTCGTACAGCTTGCGGGCCGTCTCGCCGGAGACCGGGTTGTTGAGGATGTCGGGGAACCGTCCCTTCATCTCCCAGGCGTTGAAGAACGGTTGCCAGTCGATGTACTCGCGCAGCTCGGCGAAGTCGTAGTCCTCGAACTCCCGGACGCCGAGGCCCTGCGCGGGCACCGGCGGCGTGTATCCGTCCCACTCGATCGGCGTCCGGTTGGCGCGTGCCATCTGGAGCGTCAGCATCGGCCGCTCGCTCTTCTGGGCGTGCCGCTCGCGCAGGGACGCGTAGTCCTTCTCGGTGGCCTCCAACAGCGCAGGCCGTTGCTTGTCGTCGAGCAGGGCGGCAGCGACCGGCACCGAGCGGGACGCGTCCTTGACCCAGACCACCGGACCGCTCCGACGCGGCGCCACCTTGACCGCGGTGTGCGCACGCGAGGTGGTCGCGCCACCGATGAGCAGCGGGATCTCCAGCCCCTGACGCTCCATCTCGACGGCGAAGTTGACCATCTCGTCCAGCGAGGGGGTGATCAGGCCGGACAGCCCGATGATGTCGGCGTCGTGCTCCTTGGCCGCGTCGAGGATCTTCTGGGCGGGCACCATCACGCCGAGGTCGATCACCTCGTAGTTGTTGCACTGCAGGACGACCCCGACGATGTTCTTGCCGATGTCGTGGACGTCGCCCTTCACCGTCGCCATGATGATCGTGCCGTTGGTGTCCTTCTTGGCTTGACCGGCGCCCGACGTCACTTTCTCCGCCTCGATGAACGGCAGCAGGTACGCCACCGCCTTCTTCATCACCCGGGCCGACTTCACCACCTGGGGCAGGAACATCTTGCCCGCCCCGAAGAGGTCGCCGACGACGTTCATGCCGTCCATCAGCGGGCCCTCGATCACCTCGATCGGGCGACCACCGGCAGCCTCGATCTCGGCCCGCAGTTCCTCGGTGTCGGCGTCGACGTGCGCGTCGATGCCCTTGACCAGGGCGTGCGTGATCCGCTCCCGGATCGGCAGGGTGCGCCACTCGGCGGCAACCGGATCGTCCGCCTTGTCCGAGCTGTTGAACCGTTCGGCAATCTCGAGCAGCCGCTCGGCCGCGTCCTCGCGACGGTTCAGCACCACGTCCTCGATGCGGTCCCGCAGTTCGGGGTCGATCGAGTCGTACGGCACCAGCGCACCCGCGTTGACGATGCCCATGTCCAGGCCGGCCTTGATGGCGTGGAACAGGAATACCGCGTGGATCGCCTCGCGGACCGGGTTGTTGCCGCGGAACGAGAACGACACGTTGGAGATGCCGCCGGAGATGTGCACCCCCGGCAGGTTCTCCTTGATCCAGGCGCAGGCCTCGATGAAGTCGATCCCGTAGGTCGCGTGCTCCTCGATGCCGGTGGCCAGCGCGAAGCAGTTCGGGTCGAAGATGATGTCCTCGGCCGGGAAGCCGACCTCGTCGGTCAGGATCCGGTATGCGCGCCCGCAGATCTCCTTGCGGCGCTCCAGGTTGTCGGCCTGGCCCTGTTCGTCGAAGGCCATCACGACGACGGCGGCGCCGTACTTGCGGCACAGCCGTGCCTCGCGGACGAACTTGTCCTCGCCCTCCTTCATGGAGATCGAGTTGACGATCGGCTTGCCCTGCACGTTCTTCAGGCCCGCCTCGATGACTTCCCACTTGGAGGAGTCGATCATCACCGGAACGCGGCTGATGTCGGGTTCGGCCGCGATCAGCTTGGTGAACCGATCCATCGCGGCGACGCCGTCGATCATGCCCTCGTCCATGTTGATGTCGATGACCTGCGCACCGACCTCGACCTGCTGCAGGGCGACCGACAGGGCGCTGTCGTAGTCCTCGGCCTTGATCAGGTTGCGGAACCGGGCGGAGCCGGTGATGTTGGTGCGCTCGCCGATGTTCACGAACAGCGAACCGTCGGTGATGTTGAGCGGCTCCAGGCCCGAGAGCCGGGTGGCCACGGGGATCTCCGGCAGCTCGCGGGGCGGCTTGCCGTCGACGACCCTGGCGATTTCGGCGATGTGGGGCGGCGCCGTGCCGCAGCACCCACCGACCAGGTTCACCAGACCGGCCTCGGCGAACTCCGCGATGTAGGAGGCCTGCGCCTCCGGGGACTCGTCGTACTCGCCGAACGCATTGGGCAGGCCGGCGTTCGGGTAGCAGGACACGAAGGTGTCGGCGATCCGCGCCACCTCGGCGATGTAGGGCCTCATCTCCGGCGCGCCGAGGGCGCAGTTGAGGCCGACCGCGATCGGCTTCGCGTGCCTGATCGCATTCCAGAACGCTTCGGTGACCTGTCCGGACAACGTCCGGCCGGACGCATCGGTGATGGTGCCCGAGATGATCAACGGCCAGCGGCGCCCACGCTCCTCGAACAGCGTCTCGACGGCGAACACCGCCGCCTTGGCGTTCAGCGAGTCGAAGATCGTCTCGATGATCAGCAGGTCGGCACCACCGTCGACCAGACCGTTGGCGGCATCCAGGTAGGCGCTGACCAGCTGGTCGTAGGAGACGTTGCGCGCTCCGGGGTCGTTGACGTCCGGCGAGATCGACGCGGTCCGCGTCGTCGGTCCCAGCGCGCCGGCGACATAGCGGGGCTTCTCCGGCGTGCTGAACTCGTCGCACACCTTGCGGGCCAGGGCCGCGCCGGCATAGTTGAGCTCGTAGGCCAGCTCGTGCATGTCGTAGTCCGACAGTGACACCGCGTTCGCGTTGAACGTGTTGGTCTCGAGGATGTCGGCGCCCGCCTCGAGGTATTCGCGGTGAATCCCCTCGATGATCTGCGGCTGCGTCAGGGTGAGCAGGTCGTTGTTGCCCTGCAGGGCGGTCGGCCACTCCCGGAACCGGTCGCCGCGGTAGCCCTCTTCGTCCGGCCGGTCGCGCTGGATCGCCGTGCCCATCGCGCCGTCGATCACCATGATCCGCTCGCGCAGTGCCGCCGTCAGCTCGTCGGTGCAGTCGGGGCGGATGTTCGGCGCGAAGGTTTCCGACTCGACGGCGTCCACGTAGGTTCCTTCCGTAGGTAGCGGAAGGCGTCCTTAGCTCTGCCGAGCGTGGCGGTTACCAAGGTGGGACCCAGCCCCCCGGACAACCGTTGCAACGCCTCTCGACGGAGCAAGTCTACGTCGTCGCCCGGATCGACGTCGGGGACGCCCGACGCGTCGCCGCGATCGACCCCGACCGGCTCGGCGAACGCGGTGCTCCCGAGACGGACCCGCCAGGCGATGGCCCTCGCCGGTGCCGGAGAGGGCTTACGCTGGCCTGGTGACAGACCTGCCCGACCTGCACGACACCATCGTCGTCGCGGCCTTCGAAGGGTGGAACGACGCCGGTGATGCAGCCAGTGACGCGCTCGAGCACCTCGACGTCATCTGGGAGGCCGAGACGATCGTGGAGATCGACGACGAGGCGTATTTCGACTACCAGGTGAACCGCCCGGTGATCCGCCAGATCGACGGTGTCACCCGTGAACTGGTGTGGCCGTCGATGCGCATCTCGCACTGCCGCCCGCCAGGCAGCGATCGCGACATCGTGCTCATGCACGGCGTGGAGCCCAACATGCGGTGGCGCACCTTCTGCGCCGAGTTGCTGGCCATCGCCGAGAAGCTGAACGTGGACACCGTGGTGATCCTGGGTGCCCTGCTCGCCGACACGCCGCACACCCGCCCCGTGCCGGTTTCGGGGGCGGCCTACTCCCCCGAGTCGGCGAAGTACTTCGGGCTCGAGGAAACCCGCTACGAGGGCCCCACCGGGATCGCGGGCGTGTTCCAGGACGCGTGCGTCGCCGCGGGGATCCCGGCGGTGACGTTCTGGGCCGCGGTCCCGCACTACGTGTCGCAGCCGCCGAACCCGAAGGCGACGGTGGCGCTGCTGCGCCGTGTCGAGGACGTTCTCGACATCGAGGTGCCGCTCGCCGATCTGCCCTTGGCGGCCGAGGAGTGGGAGCAGGCGGTCAGCGAGATGACCGCCGAGGACGAGGAGATCGCCGAGTACGTGCAGTCGCTCGAGGAACGCGGTGACGCCGAGGTCGACATGACCGAGGCGCTCGGCAAGATCGACGGCGACGCCCTCGCGGCGGAGTTCGAGCGCTATCTACGGCGGCGCGGACCCGGGTTCCGCGGCTGACTCGTCGAGAACGCGTCAGCCGACCAGAGACCTGGAGGCGGCGCGCTCCGACCGGCGCTCCTCGCGGGCGAGGAAGCGGGCCTTGGATTCCTCGAACTTGGCGGCTTCGGTGTCCATGCGGTCGATGAACTCCAACAGTTCGTCACGCAGCCGAGCACCCGCGGGCGTGAAGTCCTCGCGCTCGAAGACGCGCCAGTACCGCAGCACCGGGAGTACCACGTCCTCGAGATGCTGCCGCAGGTCGTAGATGCCTCCGACGGCGATCTTCACGGCGGTGCGACGGAAGTTGGGGATCGAGAAGCCCGGCATCTGAAAACTGCGCAGGATCCGGCAGATCGAATGCATGACCTGATCCGGTGCGATGTCCATGGCGGCCGCACCGACGCCACGGTAGAAGATCATGTGCAGGTTCTCGTCCGCCGACACCCGCTTGAGCAACTGGTCGGCGATCGGCTCGTCGCAGGCCCTTCCGGTATTGCGGTGCGATACGCGCGTGGCAAGCTCCTGGAACGTGACGTAGACCAGGGCGTCGAGCATCGACTCCGGTCCGACGGCGCCCTGTCCCTGCTGACCCGGGCTGAACCCGGCGGTCACCTGTTGCATCCTGGCCTGCTCCAAATCGACCGGATCCACGGCCCTGGTGACCACGAGATAGTCGCGCAGCGCCATGCCGTGCCGGTTCTCCTCCACGGTCCAGCGGTTCACCCACGCGCCCCAGGCGTCGTCGAGGGTGAAGTGTTCCGCGATGGCACGGTGGTAGGAGGGCAGGTTGTCCTCGGTGAGCAGGTTGGTGACCATGGCGACCCTGGCCACCTCGCCCAGCGTGGACTGCTCGACGTCCCAGTCCCGCCCGCCGAGCGCGCCGAAGTCTGCGCCCGCCGACCACGGTACGTAGTCATGCGGATTCCAGTCCTTGGTGGTGGCGAGGTGCTGGTTGAGCCCTGCCTCGGCAACCGTTTCGAGTTCGTGGAGCAGTTCGAGGTCCGTCAGTGGCCGTGCCGTCTTCTGTGCCATGTTGCGCGCCATCTCCCGCCATCCGCATCTCGTGGGCACGGTCGCCGGGCGACCGCCAATATCACCCTTAAGTAGAGATTGACGGTACCTCAGCTAACTGCCGAAGCGCGGGAGGCGCGTCACGCCTCGTTCGCCGAGGCGCCGGGACGGTAGCCGATCCTAGAGCTCTATGCCCAGAAGTGCGTCGACGACCCTTGCCACCTGACCCGGCGCATCGACGTCTCGGCCGCCGTACTCGGCTGCGTCCGAAGACCAGCCGTCGAGCGCGGCGAGCGCCTTCGGCGTGTCGAGGTCATCGGCCAGATACCGGCGCACCCTGGCAGTCACGTCCGCGGCGTCGGGACCGGCGGGGAGCGCCGTCGCGGCGCGCCACCGGGCCAGGCGTGCCTGCGCCTCGGTGAGGACCGCGGCGTCCCAGGAACGGTCGGATCGGTAGTGCCCGGCGAGCAGGCCGAGCCGGATGGCCGCGGGTTCGACGCCGTCGGCACGCAGCCGCGACACCAACACCAGATTGCCGCGGCTCTTGCTCATCTTGTGGCCGTCGAGTCCGATCATCCCGGCGTGGACGTAGTGACGCGCAAAGCGCCGCTCCCCCGTGACGGACTCGGCATGCGCGGCGGAGAACTCGTGGTGGGGGAAGATCAGGTCGCTGCCCCCGCCCTGGATGTCGAGGCCGGTCCCGATGCGGTCGAGCGCGATTGCGGCGCACTCGACGTGCCAACCCGGCCGGCCGGCCCCGAACGGCGACGGCCAACTGGGCTCCCCGGGACGTTCGGCGCGCCACAGCAGCGCGTCCAACGGGTCACCCTTGCCGAAGCGGTCGGGGTCGCCACCACGCTCACCGAACAGACGCAGCATCGTATCGCGGTCATAGCCCGATTCGTAGCCGAATTGCGCGGTGGCGTCCGCGCGGAAGTACACGTCCGGAAAGTCGGCGTCCGGCACGACGTAGGCGGCACCCGAGGCCAGCAGTTTCTCGACGAGCTCGATCACCTCGCCGATGGCGTCGGTCGCCGCCACGTAGTCACGGGGTGGCAGCACCCTCAGCGCCGTCATGTCCTCGCGGAACAGCTGAGTCTCCCTGGCGCCCAGGTCACGCCAGTCGATGCCGTCGCGCGCCGCCCTCTCGAAAAGCGGATCGTCGACGTCGGTGATGTTCTGCACGTAGTGGACGTCGAGGCCGGAGTCCAGCCAGGACCGGTAGATCAGGTCGAACGTCAGGTAGGTCGCCGCATGGCCGAGGTGGGTCGCGTCATAGGGCGTGATGCCGCACACGTACATGGTGGCCGCGTCACCCGACGCGACCGGCCGGACCTGCCGATCCGCGCTGTCGTAGAGCCGCAATTGCGGTCCACGCCCCGGTAACTCCGGGACGTTCGGCGCCGGCCACGAGTGCATGGCGTCGACTCTAAAGTGTGCGTTCAGGTCGGCCTCCCATCTGGTTGCGCCCCCGCGGTGCGTCAGGTGAAGGGACAACGAACGACCCCCCGGCATTCCCGTCGCAGTCAGAACACCGAACCGATCGCCTCGAGCAGGGTGTCGGCCAGCTCGGATCTGCACATCACGAAGTCCGGCAGATACGGGTCGGGCCGGTTGTAGACCAGCGGTGAGCCGTCCAGTCGCGACGCGTGCATCCCAGCTGCCTCGACCACGCCCGCGGGCGCGGCGGAGTCCCATTCGTACTGTCCGCCGGCATGGACGTAGGCGTCCACGTCGCCCCTCACCACGGCCATCGCCTTGGCGCCCGCCGAGCCGATGCCGACGAGCTCGACGTCGAGCACGTCCCGAAGCCACCACAACACCGTCGGTGGCCGGTTGCGGCTCGTCGCGATGCGGATCGGTCCCGGTCGGCGCGGCGGCGGCGCCGTGACCGTATCGGTGCGGTACACCTCGTCGAGGGCGGGCAGTCCGACCGCGGCATCGGTGATCTCCCCTGCTCGGTGACCGGTGCGCTGCCAGAGCGCGATGTGCACCGCCCAGTCGGTGCGGCCGGGCATCGAGAACTCCCTGGTGCCGTCCACGGGATCCACGATCCACACCCGGTCGGCCCGCAGGCGCGACAGGTCGTCGGCCGCTTCCTCGGACAGGATGGCGTCACCGGGCCGGGCTTCGCGGAGCCGGTCGAGGATCAGGGTGTTGGCAAGCCTGTCGCCGGCGTCGCCCAAGCCGTAGGAGTCGCGGAACCCGATGTCTCCGCGCAGTTCGACGAGGAACTTCCCGGCTTCGGTGGCTACCTCGGCGGCGATCCCCGCATCGCTGGTGTCGGTGCTAATCGCGTGCTACTCGGGCGTGGCGCCGGGCGCGCGCACGACCATCGGCACCGCGGGGAAGTGGGCGGCCATCTCCGAGCGGCATCTGCGCAGCGCGGCGGTCCCGAAGCCGCGGTGCCGGTATTCGGGACGAATCCAGATCCGGACGTTCACCTCGCCGCCGACGAGCTCACCGAACACCATCCCCACCTTGTCGGCGTGCTCTTGGCCGCCCTCCTCGGCAACGAACCACACCGCCTCCTCGTTCGACACCCGCGCCAGCGCAGCGGCCAACTCGTCGTCGATGCTCCCCGCGGGCGCCCCGGAACCATCCCCCGCGCCACCGACGTCGGCGGTGCGGGCAACGAAGAGATCGCGGTCGATGGCCGGGGTGAACGAACGCAACCGGAGGCTCTCCCCGGAGCTGGCGGGCCGCTCCCCGAGGGTGAAGCTGAGTTGCTTGTTCAGATCTTCCAGCTCGCCCGCGATCCGGCGGCGCGAGTCGCGGGTGAGCTGGTCGAAGGACATGGCCATGACCGCCTCGCCACCGAGCGCGGACGTGCTCAGCAGCGTCGAGATGGAGGTGATCGCAGCGGCCCTGTCGTCTGCCTCGACGATCACGTCGAGCACTTCGTGGCGATTCTCGAGCGCCTTCTGCAGGGCGTCGGCGATCTCGCGGCGGGCGGCAGCGTGGTCGTGATCAGTCATGACCCGAGCGTAGAACACGCGTTGGGCACCGCGAGGCGAACGCCATCGCCGGCGAGCGGCCTCAGAACGCCGGCCACGGGATGGGCCTGCGCCGATCCGGGCTCGGCATGACCGGATTCTCCAGCAACCCAACCGCTCTGGCATAGAGCGCGTCGATCTCCCGACTGGTGAGATGGGGCCGCAGCACCAGCTCGAAGTCACCGAGCAGAGCGTCGCGCAGCGCGGCGACATCGCGCAGCGCATCGTCGTCCACCGGCTTGCCGGCCCAGCCCCACAGCACCGTGCGGAGCTTGTCCTCGGTGTGCAAGCTCACACCGTGGTCGACGCCGTAGACACCGCCGTCGACGCCGGCCAGGATGTGACCGCCCTTGCGGTCGGCGTTGTTGATCAGGACGTCGAACACGGCCATCCGGCGCAGCCGCTCGTCGTCGGCGTGGACCAGGGTGACCTCGTCACCCGCATAGTCGTAGGCCTGCAGAATCGGTAGGAACCCGGGCGGAACGCGCCCCTTGGGCAGCAGGTCCACCAGGTCCGGACCGCTCTGCCGGACGTCTTCGGCGTCATCGTCGAGCGCGTCGCCCGGTTGGTCGACCCAGCGCTGGACCATCCCCGGACCGGCCGGGCCGTCACGAAGCACGGTGTGCGGCACCACGTTCCATCCCAGCGTCGCCGAGATCAGATAGGCGGCGACTTCGCGGCCTGCGAGCGTGCCGTCCGGGAAGTCCCAGAGCGGCGCCTCACCCGCGACCGGCTTGTAGACACAGTGCGACTGCCGGTCACCGAGATGCGCCTCACAGAGGAAGGTCGCGTTGCTCGCCGAGCGGATGCGCCCGAGGACGGTGAGGTCGCCGTGTTGAACGACCCTGCGCGAGATTTCGTCCGGGTCAGTGCCCTCGTCAGATGTCGGTGTCATCGTCGGATCCCGCGAGTGCGCCTCGTCGATAACCGTTGGTGCGCACACAGATGTGGCCCTGCGGATCCAGTGGCTCGTCGCACAGCGGGCAGGGTGGCCGACCCGCCGAGATGACCCGGTTCGAGCGGACCGCGAAGTCGCGTGCCGATTCGGGGCTCAAGAACACGCGCACGGCGTCGGGTCCGTCTTCGGCGTCGTCGAGGACCACCGACGCGTCGAACTCGGTCTCGGACACCGCGAGCAGCTCGACGACCACGGTCTGCGCCTCGGAGTCCCAGCCCAGTCCCATCGTGCCGACCCGGAATTCGGCGTCGACCGGGGTGACCAGCGGACTGACGTCCTCGATCTGGCCGGTCTCCGGCGGTACCGGGGTACCGAACCTTCGGTTGATCTCCAACAGCAGCGCGGCGATCCGCTCGGCGAGCACCGCCACCTGTTGCTTCTCCAGCACCACGGACACGACGCGCTCGTCGTGGACCGCCTGGAGGTAGAACGTTCGGTCTCCAGGTTGCCCCACGGTCCCGGCCACGAAGCGGTCGGGTGAGCGGAAGACGTGTATCGAACGGGTCATGGCACCTCCCAAAATACCGGTATCGGCTGCGCGGCCGTAACCCGAGCGGGAACGGGCCGGACCGGTCAGTCGGTGGTGCCCCCGACGACGGCGTCGCCCGAGGGCTCGGGTTTGGCCAGAAGTGCTGCGGTCAACGCCGGGCCGGTGTGGTTCACGTGCAGCACGAACGGACGCAACGGGGTGTAGCGGATCACGCTCATCGAGGCCGGGTCGGCGGTGATTCGCTGAAAGCCGTCCAGGTGACTGCCCAGCGCATCGGCGATCACCGCCTTGATGACGTCACCGTGCGTGCACGCCACCCACAGCACGTCACCACCGCTTTCCTCGGCCAGCGTGCGGTCGTGTTCCCGGACGGCGGCGACCGCCCGCGCCTGCACTGCGGCCAGGCCCTCGCCGTCGGGGAACACGGCTGCGCTGGGGTGGGCCTGGACGACCGACCAGAGCGGCTCCTTGACGAGGTCGCCGATCGTGCGGCCCGTCCACTGGCCGTAGTCGACCTCCGTCAGCCGTTCGTCCACCACCGGCTCGAGTCCGAGGGCACTCGCCAGGGGTGCCACCGTTCGCTCACAGCGCAGCAGGGGCGACCGCACGATGGCCTTCACCGGCAACCCGTCGACGCGGGCGACCACCGAATCGGCTTGCTCGCGCCCCTTGTCGTCGAGGTCGACGCCCTCGGAACGGCCTGCGAGCGTGTGGGCCGTGTTGGAGGTCGAGCGGCCGTGGCGGAGCAGGATGACGGTCATGGGCGGGCTCGGGTGGGAGGGATCGGGCGGGCTCGGGTGGGAGGGATCGGGCGGGCTCGGGTGGGAGGGATCGGGCGGGCTCGGGTGGGAGGGATCGGGCGGGCTCGGGTGGGAGGGATCACTGCGCTGCCACCGCGCCCGTGCCCAGCAGGATCAGCACGACCGCGCCGACGATCACGCGGTACCCGACGAACCAGTACATGCCGTGGCGGACGAGGAACTTGAGGAACCAGGACACGGCGGCCAACCCGATGACGAAGGCGATGACCACGGAGACCGCCAACTGCGGACCGCTCGCACTCAGTCCCCTGCCGTCGGGGTGGAAGGCGTCGGGCAGTGAATAAAGCCCGGATGCCAGCACCGCGGGGATGGCCAGCAGGAACCCGAAGCGGGCCGCCGCCTCGCGCTGCTGGCCGAGGAACAGGCCGGCACTGATCGTCGCGCCGGAACGGGACACGCCGGGCACCAGCGCGAGGCACTGCGCCAGCCCGATCAGCACGGCATCACGCCAGGTGAACTGCTCGATGGGCCGCGTCTGCTTGCCGAAGTACTCGGCGGCGGCAATGACCGCGGAGAAGACGATCAACGCAGTGGCGATGATCCAGAGGTTGCGGACGTCGTCACGGATGTAGTGCTTGAAGACGAGGCCTGCGGCGCCGATCGGGATGGTGCCGATGATGACCCACCAGCCGAGCCAGTAGTCGGAGGTCCGCCGCGATGCGATGCGCAGCCCGGCGAACCACGCCACCAGGATGCGGCAGATGTCGCGGGCGAAGTAGATCAGCACCGCCAGTTCGGTGCCGAGCTGGCTGACCGCCGTGAACGACGCGCCCGCGTCGTCGGCGAAGAACAGCTGGGACACGATCGCGAGGTGACCCGACGACGACACCGGCAGGAATTCGGTCAGGCCCTGGACGACCGACAACACGACCACCTGTAGCCAGGACATGTCCGTCACGCGGACGACCGTACCGTGGTGTCGAGTCAGCGGGTGGCGCGCGGGACCGGTTGAGCGTCCGCCACGGCGTCGCAGACTGCGGCCGCGAGGCTGCGCTCGTCGGCCAGGTCTACGTGGGCGAGACTGCGAGTGGACGCCGCGACGACGTCGGCCGCCTGCGGCACCGGTCCTGGGAGTCGCGGCCGGTAGACCTCGACGAAGAGGGTCTGCCTCTCGACGTGGAAGGAGAAGCTCCTGCCGTCACCCACCTGGCCGAATCCACTGGCGTGGAGGCCGGTCGACATGTCCTCGATGGCGAAGTTCCCGCCGGACAGGTCACTGTCCGCCGTGCGGGTCATGCCCGAACCATACCGTCGGCGCCCCGCACGCACGTGCCTAGACTGGCCATTCGATCGCCGTCCGATGTCCACGTCCGAGAGCTACCCCTTGCCGTCGCAGAGAACACTCAACCGTCGCCTAGTTCACAGCGTCGCCGCCATCGTGATGTTGACTGCTTCGGCCGCCTGTTCGAAGCAGACCGACAGTCCGCCGCCGACGATCTCGCCGGCGTCGGCCGCCGCCTCGCCCGCCGTCACCGAGCGGCCGCCCGGCGTGGTGGAACCACTCGCAGGCATCGGCGAGGCAGCCGTCTTCGACGCCGTCACCTCGTCGTTGGTGGTGCTCGGTCGGGACAGCAGCGGGGGTTTCGGTGCTCACCACGTTCCCGGCGGCCGGCGCCGCGAGTACCGTGCCGCTGCCGACCGCTGCCACGGCGCTCGTCGGGGACGGCAACGGTGACGTCTACCTGGCCACCAGGGGTGGTTACCTCCGCGTCGACGTCCGGGCCGGCGGCGCGGTGACCCGTTCCGAGGTCGACGGCCAGGCCGGCACCGACTTCACCGCGATCACCCGCCGGGCCGACGGCAAGATCGTGCTCGGCAGCGCCGATGGGGCGGTGTTCACGCTGCGCGCCGACTCGACCGTCGACGCGCGGCTACAGATCTTCGCGCGCGTGGATGCCCTTGCCGCTCAAGGCAACACCGTGGCAGTTCTGGACCGGGGCCAGACCTCGGTCACCACCATCGACGAGTCGGGCACCAAGCAGGAACATGCGTTGCGCGCGGGCGAGGGCGCCACCACGATGGTCGCGGACCCCGAGGGTCGCATTCTGGTCGCCGATACCCGCGGGCAGTCGCTGCTGGTGTTCGGCACCGATCCGCTGCTGTTGCGCCAGCAGTACCCGGTGGCCGGCGCGCCGTTCGGCCTCGCCGGCTCCCGAGGGTTGGCCTGGGTGTCGGAGACGGCGACGAACACCGTGATTGGTTACGATTTGGCGACCGGCATTCCCGTCGAGAAGGTGCGTTACCGAACCGTGCAGCAACCGAACTCCCTGGTCTACGACGACCGCACCGCAACCCTGTTCGTCGTGTCCGGCTCGGGCGCAGGCGTTCAGGTCATCCACCGGGCCGCGACGCCATGACGGCGATTCAGCGCGGCGGCCGCCTGCCCGCCGCCTGGGAGGCAGACCTCTCCGACGACTACGAGTGGGTGCCGCTGCGATTGCCGCCCGACGTGACGAGGGTGTCCGCGTCGATCCGGCTGTCCATCGAGGCCGAGTACCGCGGCTGGGAACTGACGCGGGTACGGCTGTACACCGACGGCAGCCGTCGGGTTCTGCTGCGGCGCAGAAAGACCGCGGAGCCGGTGAGCGCCGACGGTCAGCCGAGCGCGTGATCTACCGCGCGCTGCGGCGGATCCTCTTCCTGGTTCCGCCCGAGCGGATCCACGCCATCGTGTTCGCGTGCCTGCGACTCGTCGTGGCGGTGGGTCCCGTGCGCCGCGGGCTCTCGAGTGGGCTGGCCCCACGCGATCCGGTGCTGGCGACGGAGGTGTTCGGGGTCCGGTTTCCCGGACCGGTCGGCTTGGCAGCGGGCTTCGACAAAGATGGCTCCGGCCTGAACGTCTGGGGCGCAATGGGTTTCGGTTATGCTGAGGTTGGCACCGTGACCGCTCGCGCTCAACCCGGCAACCCTCGGCCCCGGATGTTCCGGTTGCCCGACGACCGCGCGCTGCTCAACCGAATGGGCTTCAACAATCACGGCGCGGGAGAGCTTGCCCTGCGCCTGCGCCGGCATGTCGGCGACGTTCCCATCGGGGCGAACATCGGCAAGACGAAGTCGACGCCGCCCGAGGGCGCAGTCGACGACTACACCGAAAGCGCCCGGCTGGTGGGTCCGCTGGCGGCCTTCCTGGTGGTCAACGTCAGCTCGCCGAACACGCCGGGATTACGCGACCTGCAGGCGGTCGCGTCGCTGCGGCCCATCCTGTCGGCCGTCCGCGCGCACACGACGACGCCGGTGCTGGTGAAGATCGCACCCGATTTGTCCGACACCGACGTCGACGAGATCGCGGACCTCGCAGTCGAACTGGGGCTGGCAGGCATCGTCGCCACGAACACCACGGTGTCGCGCGATGGTCTCGCGACCGACGGCGTCGCCGAGATGGGCGCGGGCGGCATCTCGGGCCCGCCCGTGGCGCGGCGGTCGGCCGAGGTGCTGCGCCGGCTGTACCGGCGCGTCGGTGATCGCCTCGTGCTGATCAGCGTCGGCGGCATCGAGACGGCCGACGACGCATGGGAGCGCATCACCGCGGGCGCGTCACTGGTGCAGGGTTACACCGGTTTCGTGTACGGCGGCGGGTTGTGGGCCAAACACATTCACGACGGCCTGGCGCGACGGCTGCGCGACGAGGGGTTCGCGTCGCTGGCCGACGCGGTCGGTTCGGCCCTGCGCTAGGGACTACTCGGCGACTTCGTGGGTGCCGTGGATGACGGCTCTGGCGATCGCGTGGCTGAACAGGTTGAACCCCAGATAGGCCGGCGTCGCGGTGTCCGGCAGGTCGAGCTTCTCCACGTCGACCGCATGCACCGCGATGAAGTAGCGGTGCGGACCGTGCCCGGGCGGCGGAGCCGCGCCGATGTAGCGCTTCAAGCCGGCGTCGTTGGCCAGGGTGAGGGCATCGCCGGGGAATCCGCTGTGACTTCCGTCACCGACGCCGGCAGGCAGCTCCGTCACCGTCGCGGGCAGGTTCGCCACCGCCCAGTGCCAGAAGCCCGACGCCGTCGGTGCGTCCGGGTCGTACATCGTGACGGCGAAGCTACGGGTCGTCTCGGGAAATCCCGACCAGCTCAACTGCGGCGAGACGTCCGATCCTCCGGCGCCCAGGATGCCGCTGACCTGGTCGGTCGCCAGCGGCTGGCCGTCGGTGACCGAGGTCGAGGTCAGCGTGAAGGTGGGCAGTTGGGGAAGGTTGTCGTACGGGGTGCTCATCAGATCCTCTCGGTGGTGGTCAATCAGCAATGCAGCAGGAAGTGTTCGAGGACCCGCGTCCCGAACGTCAGCGACTCCACGGGTACCCGCTCGTCCACGCCGTGGAACAGCGCCGCGAAGTCCAGCTCGGGAGGCAGCCGCAGCGGGATGAAACCGAAGCAGCGAATGCCCAAGCGCGCGAAGTGTTTCGCGTCGGTGCCACCGGAGAGCATGTACGGCACGATCCGGGCTTCCGAATCCACGGTCAGCAGCGCGGCGTTCATGGAGTCCACCAGGTCGCCGTCGAACGTCGTCTCGTAGGCGGGCAGCGAGGTGATCCACTCGCGGGTGACCTCGGGCCCGATCAGCTCGTCGATGGTCGCCTCGAACTCGGGCAGGCGCCCGGGCAGCACCCGGCAGTCCACCACCGCTTCGGCCGTGGCGGGGATGACGTTGGCCTTGTAGCCGGCCTGGAGCATCGTCGGGTTCGCCGAATCGCGCATGGTGGCACCGACGATGCGGCCGATCGGTCCCAACTTGGCGATCGTCCCGTCCAGGTCCGGTGATGCGGGGTCGAAGGCATGCCCGGTCTCCTCCCCGACCGCGGTGAGGAATTGTGCGACGGGGTCGGTCAGGACCAACGGGAACTGGTGCTGACCGAGTCGGGCCACCGCCCCGGCGAGTGTCGTGACCGCGTTCTCGTCGTGCACGAAGGAGCCGTGCCCGGCCCTGCCGCGCGCGGTGAGGCGCATCCACTGCATGCCCTTCTCGGCGGTCTCGATGAGGTACAGGCGCTTCTCGCCGCCGTCCCGTCGCGGCACCGTGAGCGAGAAGCCGCCGACTTCACCGATGGCCTCGGTGATGCCGTCGAACAACTCGGGCCGGTTCTCCACCAGCCACCCGCAGCCGTACTTGCCGCCGGCTTCCTCGTCCGCGACGAACGCGAAGACCAGATCCCGGGGTGGCACCGTCCCGGCGCGCTTGAAGTGCCTGGCGACGGCGATCATCATCCCGATCATGTTCTTCATGTCGATCGCGCCCCGGCCCCAGACGTAGCCGTCCGCCACGGCTCCCGAGAAGGGATGCACGCTCCAGTCCGCGGCCATGGCGGGCACCACGTCGAGGTGGCCGTGCACCAGGAGGGCACCGCGGCTGGCATCGGCGCCGGGCAGCCGGGCGATGACGTTGCCCCGGCCAGGGGCACCGGACTCGACGTACTCGCATTCGTAGCCGACCTCCTCGAGCTGCTGCGCCACCCAGCGGGCGCACTCCTCTTCGCCCTTGGTGGTCTCCGGCTCACCGGTGTTCGACGTGTCGAACCGAATCAGCGCGCTGACGAGTTCGACGACTTCGTCGCAGGCTTGCGGATGATCAGTCACAGTCACCATTCGTACCATTGCACGCCCGCCCGGGTTTTGGTCCGGGCACCGGAATCCGATAGCCTTAGGCGCTCCTGTCCGAGTGGCGGAATGGCAGACGCGCTAGCTTGAGGTGCTAGTGCCCTATTAACGGGCGTGGGGGTTCAAGTCCCCCCTCGGACACTGGTGATCACCCCGGCTTCGGCCGGGGTTTTCTCTTTCCCGTGCGGTCGATGCGGTTCAACCCACGCTGCGCGCGAACGCCGCGACGTCACGAAGTGCGCGGTCGAACAACTCGGGCAGGGACGCCGCCAGAACCTGCTCACACACATGACCGATGCCGTTGTACGTGTGGCCGGTGGCGTTCACCCCGGCCCGTTGCAGCGCCCGCAGATAGGCCAACCCCTCGTCGCGCAGCGGGTCGACCTCGTCGGTCGTCACGACGTGTGGAGGCAGGCCCCGCAGATCGTCCTCGACCGCGAAGTAGGGCCACGCAAGGGGATTGGTGGAGTGCTGACCACGAGGGTCGTAGAGCGTCGCCATCACCGTCAAGACGGAGGGACCGAAGACGTACCCCTCGTTCTCGACGAGGGAGGGCAGTGCCGGGTTCGGCGCGTCGTAGCCGCCGTAGATCATCGGCGCTTGCGCGTACACGCCGTCGACGCAGTGCAGCCGCCCGTCGCGTTTGGCCTTCAGGGCCGTCGCCAGCGACAGGTTGCCGCCGCCGGAGTCGCCCGTGACGACGATCGACGTCAGCCCGAGCCCCTCGCGTTGGCGGTGCATCCAGTCGAGGGCGGAACCGCAGTCGTCGAGACCTGCCGGGAAGGGATGGGGGCCGAGCGCGCCCGCGGAGTTCCTGAAGTCCACGCCGACGACCACGCAACCCCGTGCGGCCAACTGATTCCGCCACAGGTCCGCCGACCGGTGGACCGCCGACAGGACCGCCATCCCGCCGCCGTGCAGATGCAGCAGGCCCGGCAGCGGAGCTGACACGCCGATCGGACGGTGGACGTACAGCTTGACGGCATTGCCGTCGACACCGGTGATGCTCAGATGTCGCGTCTCGACGCCGTGTGGTGACGGCACGTCGGCCAGCAGCGAACCCAGCAGGCGGTCGAACACCTCCTCGACGTCAGACGCTGCGGCCAGCAGCTCCTCCCGCGGAGAACTCCGGGTGACGGGCAGTTCGGCCGCCGTCACGTCGAGCCCGAAGGGAGCGACCGCCGTGACCATCCTGGGGTCGGCCCGCGGGTCGGACCGCAATTCCATCGTCGGGTCGCCGAGGCGGCCCGGCAGTGACACTTCGCCGGTGGTAGCGGCCATCCAGCGAAGCTACACCCGCGTTCGCACGCCTAGAGGCGATCCCCGCTCACCAGACGCGAACCCAGTCGACGAGCATGTCGGCGGGGTAGGTGCCCCCTCGCGGGTCACCGCCGCCCGAACCGGCGACCGCCAGATTCAGGATGGGGAATAGCGTGTAACCGGGCGTGTTGAAGGGCCAATCGGGCAGGGCGCTGGCCGGCACGTCGAAGTAGGGTTGCGCCCCGTCGACGTAGTCCTTCCAGAAGCGGATGCCGTTGGCATCCCACTGGGTGCGCCAGGTGTGCCAGGCGCTGTCCACGGCGATGGTCTGGCTGGCGTGTTCACCGCCGTTCAGCTTCGCGTGGACGGTGGTTCCCGGAGCCCAGCTCCCGTTGCCGTACCACTCCATGATGTCGACTTCGCCGCCGTTGACGGGATTGTTGTTGGCCAGGTACCACGCCGGCCAACACCCCGGTGTCAGACAGTTCAGTTTGATTCGGGCTTCCCAGGTGGTGCCGATCGGACCTCGGTACTTGCCGAACAGCTTGCCGCTGTAGTAGGTGTCGCCGTCCTTGGCGGCGTGGAAGACGAGGTTGGACTTGCCGTCGAGGAAGACGTTGCGCCGATCGTCGCGGTATTGCCCGACGTTGCCCGGCAACTCCCAGTACGTCGGGTCCTGCATGTCCTCGCGGGCCAGCGCGGTCTCCCACTTCGAGGCGTCGGGAGCCGAGCCGGCCGGGCCGTCGAACTCGTCGCGGAAGAGGTAGTTGATGCCGCCCGACGGAGCGGCCGGCAGCGGCAACCGATCAGCCCTGGCTCCGGCCATCGGGACGGTGGCTGCGAGCGCACCGATACCCGTGAGCATCATCATTCGGCGGCGATCCATGTGAGGCATAGCTACCCATAGAAGCCGCAAGGCCGTGGAGGCGCAAATCCCAGCAGGAAGCTACGTGTGCGGCTCGGGGTCGGCGAGTAGGCGGCGGGGGTGGTGGTAGAAGTTCACCCTGGCTTGTCCGGTGTCGAGTTCGGGTGGGGGTCGCCATACGACGACGCCGCGGCGGATGCGGACCGCCCAGCCGTCTTCGGCCAGCGGTTGTCGGCGGTGCGGCCGACCGCGACGAACGCATCATGGCAGCGCTGCCGATACGAGCGGGTGTCGTGGTCGATCTGCTCCTGACTGGGCGTACCCGAGGTACGGGGCTCCTCGTCGTCCGGGTTGCCCATGCCGGGGGCGGCCTGCTTGGCGAAGATCGGTTCCCAGGTGGCCCGGCCCTCTGGGTCGAGCAGACCGGTCATCGGGGTCATCCCGTCGGACTGCTGGCGGCCCAGCCGGAGGAACCGCTTGCGGGCCCGGTCGGCGTCGTCGGGGGCGGGACCGTCCTGATCGAGCAGGGCCTTCAAGCGTTCGGCGGCCTCCCGCAGATCCTCGGGTCCCCGCCCGACCGCGATCCCGACCAAGGTGTCCTCGCACTGCTCCCGGGTCACGCATCCACCGACAACGGGAGCTGGGCGAAGAACCTTCGCAGGATGTTCACGTGCTCGCACCCGATTGCACCGTCGGCTTGCGCGGCGGCGATCTTCGCCAACACCGGCGCCAACGGCTCCCCGTTCAAGGCGACCCGCGGCCCCAACTCGGTGGCCTCGCCCAACCGGCGGTGCGCCTCGGCACCACCGATCCGCAACCGCTCGGTCAACACCGCCTGCAACGACTTGGCGCCCAATTCCTTCGGCGAAGCCTCCCGCTGCAGCCGGGCCAACAACCGATTCGACTGACTCGGCAACCGGCGGGTGAGTGCCTCCAACTGTCCAAGTGCGCCAACGATTTCGGGGTGAGTCAGAGTGTTCAGATCGAGGGCGGCGAGCTCGTGGTACGCGCCACGCATCGCGGCGATCGCTGAGAGCGCGCGACCTTCCACGACTCGAACATACCTTCGCCCACCGACACGTCGACTCGGTCGACTTCTTGGCCGATACACTTGCTGCGACAGCGTAATTCGGGTTCAGTACACGTCTCGCACGTAACGCTTGGTCGCGACCAGCTCGCGTTTGTAGTCGTGTGCCCGTTCCGCGGACATCCGACCGTGCCTGCGGATGACGACGGTCAGCGCTTCGTCGACGTCCTTGGCCATTCGGGTGGCGTCACCACACACGTAGAGGTGGGCGCCGTCGTCGAGCCAGCGCCACAGGTCGGCCCCATAGTCGAGCATCCTGTGCTGTACGTACACCCGCTCGGCCTGGTCACGCGAGAACGCCAGGTCGAGTCTGTTGAGCAGGCCGTCGCGCACCATGTCCTCCAAGTCGTCCCGGTAGTAGAAGTTCTCGGCCCGATGTCGCCCGCCGAAGAAGAGCCAGTTGTCACCGCCATGACCCAGTGCGCGGCGCTCCTGGAGGAAGCCCCGGAACGGCGCGACTCCCGTTCCTGGGCCCACCATGATCATCGGCACCGAGCCATCCTCCGGCGGCCGGAAGTGCGGAGAGGGCTGCAGGAACACGGGCACCGGAGCACTCCCGGCGCGATCGGCCAGAAACGTGGAACACACTCCCCCGCCGCCATTTCCGCTGGTTCCGACGTCACGGATCACCGACACCGTCAACTGCACCTCGGTCGGACTGACCAACGGACTACTCGAAATGGAATACGACCGCGGAGTCAGTCGCACCAGCGCATCACGCCATTGCTCCAGCTCGGCACGGACACCGAACTCCGCCACGACGTCCACGCCGTTGCGGCCCCTCAGCCACTCGTTCAGGTCAGATCGGCTGCGGCGCTGCGTCTTCAGTGATCCCGCGACGTTGCCGACCCCGGTCACGAAGTCCAGCAGGTTCGGGGTGACGCGGCAGATGTCGTAATGCGACGACAGCGCATCCCCGAGTGCCATATCGGTCCCGTCAACCTCGATCACGTCGTCCGCAGACAGCCCGGTCGCGTCGAGCCATCTCGTCACGATCTCAGGACTGTTGGTGGCATACACCCCCAGCGCATCCCCCACCGCATACGTGACCCCGTGCGCCGAGACGTCGAAGCCGAACTGCCGCACCTCCCTTGCCGAGCTGGGCGGGGTCAACGACGTGTTCCGCGTCAGTGGCGCGAGGACCGGCGCGCTCCGGGTGAACGGCGCGGCGGTCCGGCTGGCCGCGCGCGTCGCGGTGACGCGCGTCGCGTCGGCCGACGCCGAGCCGACCAGGGTGGTCACCCGGTCCGCCCAGTGCGCCATCGGCTCGTCGTCGTAGGCCTCGCATTCGACGCGGCCGAGCAACGTGGTGGCGCCCAACTCGGCCAGCCGGGCGTCCAACGACTTGGCGTGCCCGCAGAAGTCGTCATACGAACGGTCGCCGATGCCAAGTACCGCGTACCGCACACCACCCAGCCCTGGTGCGTCACCCGACTCCAGCCGGGCCCAGAAGTCGGCGCCGTCGTCGGGCGGTCCGCCATCGCCGAACGTGCTGGTGACGACCAGGACGTCACGCGCCTCGGCGAGTTCGGCGAGCCGGCAGGAGTTCATGTTCAGCACCCGCACGGGGACGTTCGCCGCATTCAGCCGCTCACCCAACTGCAACGCGAACTCTCGAGCCCTGCCGGTTTGTGACGCCCACACCACCAGTGTGGGTGGGTCGGCGTCGGCGACGTCCGATCGGATGCGCGGATACCGGCCGGCGAGCAGGCTCGTCGCGGTCGACGCCGGCGCCGGCGGCGACGGCGCCGGTCCTGCTGGGCGGAGGCTCACCGCACAGGCCTTGAACTCGGGTTGCAGCGAGTCGGGGTCGACGGCGTCGTTGGTGACGGCATTGATGGCGAGGTACTCGCCGTGCTCGTCGTTCCAGTGGAACGGCGCGAAGCAGGTGCCCCGCCGGACCCGGTCGGTCACCACGGCGGGCAAGACCGCGCGGCCCCGACGAGACGCCACCTCGACCGGCTGCCCCTCCACGATGTGCTTCGCCTCCGCGTCTGCCGGGTGCATCTCCACGAAGGGGCCGGCGTCGAGGGCGTTGAGTGCCGCGACCCGGCCCGTCTTGGTCATCGTGTGCCATTGATGTTGCAGGCGGCCGGTGTTCAACACCATCGGATAGGCGTCGTCGGGCAGCTCGCGGGCATCCAGGTGCGGGCGGGGGTGGAACACGGCCCGCCGCGACGGGGTGGGAAAGGCGAGCCGCGGCTGCCCGCCGTGCTCGTCGGTGAACGACTCCTGGCTCACGCCATCGTTGAGATAGCGGATCGGGTGGCGGTCGTCATCTCCCCCCGGGAGATCCGCGGGTGGGACCGGCCACTGCAGCGGCGTCTCGCGCAGCCTCTGGTAGGTGGCACCCCGCAGGTCCCAGCCTGTCGCACGGTTGCCGAACTGCCGCAGCTCGTCGAAGATCTCCTCACTCGAGTCGTAGGCGAAGTGTTCGCCGAAGCCGAGCTCGCCGGCGACCTGGCAGATCAGCATCCAGTCGGGCCGCGCGTGACCGACCGGGTCGACCGACTGCTGCAACAGGGTGAGGTTGCGCTCCGAATTCACCATCACGTGGTCGGATTCGGCCCACAGCGCCGCAGGCAGCACGACGTCGGCGTAGCGGTTCGTCGCGGTGTCGCCGTAGGCCTCCTGGGTGACGACGAGTTCGGCGGCTTCGAGGGCGGTGATGACGGTCCGGCGGTTGGCCATGCTGGCAATGGGATTCGTGCAGATGATCCAGCACGCCTTGATGTCACTCGATGCGATGCGTTCGAACATCTCGACGGTGCCGGGGCCCACGTCGCTGCGGATGGTGCCCGGTGCCACACCCCAACGTTCTTCGACGAACGCCCGGTCGCCGGCGGCCGTGACCGAACGCTGACCCGGCAGACCCGGACCCAGGTAACCCATCTCGCGCCCACCCATCGCGTTCGGCTGGCCGGTCAACGACATGGGTCCGCTGCCGGGTCTGCAGATCGCGCCGGTCGCCAGGTGCAGGTTGCAGATGGCGTTCGTGCTCCAGGTGCCGTGCGTGCTCTGGTTCAGGCCGACGGTCCAGCACGTCATCCACTCCCCCGCCTCGGCGATCATCGCGGCCGCAGCACGGATCTCCGCCTCGGTCAGGCCGGTGAGCTCGGCCACCCGCCGTGGCGGATAGTCCGCGAGGAACGCGGGCATCGCCTCCCAGCCCTCGGTGTGCGCTGCGATGAAGTCGGCGTCGACGGCGCCCGCCTCGACCAGCAGGTGCAGCAGACCGTTGAGCAGCGCCAGATCGGTGCCCGGCGTGATCTGCAGGTACAGGTCGGCACGCTCCGCAGTGGTCGTGCGGCGCGGGTCGACGACGATGAGCCTGGCCCCCGCCCTGAGCCGGTCCGCCATGCGCAGGAACAGGATCGGATGACAGTCGGCCATGTTGGAACCGATGACGAAGAACAGGTCGGCGGTGTCGAAGTCGGCGTAGGAGCCAGGTGGTCCGTCCGCCCCGAGCGACTGCTTGTAGCCGGTACCCGCGCTGGCCATGCAGAGCCGCGAATTCGATTCCAGGTGGATCGTTCGCAGGAACCCCTTCGCCAACTTCGTTGCGACGTATTGCGCTTCGAGGGACATCTGCCCCGACACGTACATGGCGACGGCGTCCGGCCCATGCTCGTCGATGATCGCCCGTAGCCGGCGGCCTGCCTCGGCGACGGCGTCGTCGACCGGAACCTCGACCGGTTCCTCGCCGCGCGCCGGCCGCAGCAGAGCCGTGCCCAAACGGCCGTCGGTAGCGCGCATCAACTCGGCGTGCGTGGCGCCCTTCGTGCACAGGCGCCCGAAGTTGGCCGGGTGCAGGGTGTCTCCCGACACCCGGGCAATGACGGGCCGTCCCGTGTCGGGGTCGGGCCGCGTCTGCACCGTGATACCGCACCCCACGCCACAGTACGAGCACGCGGTCCGGGTGAGCGTCGCTTCCTCGTCCGGTGTGTCCATCGGCTATCCGACGCCGATCTGGGCCGGTGACCGGTCGGCGTCTTCCCCCCGTGCCACGACGGCCGTCATCCGCACGAAGTACCACCACGTCGTCACGGCGCAGATCACGTAGAACCCCAGGAACGCCCAGAACGCGCTGGTGGCCGACTTCGAGTCACCCAGATACGACGCACGGAGCACGATGTTGATGAACACTCCGCCGAGCGCGCCGACCGCACCGGCGAAGCCGATCAGCGCGCCCGACATGCTGCGCGACCACGCTGCCCTCTCCTCGCGGCTCTCACCGTGGCCGTCGTGAGCCTTCGCCTCGAAGATCGACGGGATCATCTTGTACGTCGACCCGTTGCCGATGCCCGAGAGGACGAACAACAGGATGAAACCGGCGACGTACCCGGTCATCTGCCCGCGTGTCGCCGCGCCTGCCGACGCGTCGTCGCGCAATCCGGCCGCCACCAGGACGCCCGCGGCGAAGATCATCGTGACGAAGACGTACAGCGTCACCCTGCCGCCGCCGACGCGGTCGGCCAACTTGCCGCCCCACGGTCGGGCGATGGACCCGAGCAGCGGTCCGATGAAGGCGATCTGCGCGGCGTGCAGCGAGGCCTGCGCCGCGTTCTGTCCGCCCGCCAGGTAATCGATCTGCATGACCTGACCAAACGCGAAACTGAAGCCGATGAACGAGCCGAACGTGCCGACGTACAAGAAGCTCATCACCCACGAGTGCCGGTACCGCAGCACTTCCGCCATGGCGCCGAGGTTGGAGCGCTGGTTGCGCAGGTTGTCCATGAAACACGCCGCGCCGAGTGCCGCGAGGGCGATGGCGACGAGGTAGACGGCGCACACGATCTCGGGTCCGGTGTTGCTGATCACCGCGATGACGAACAATCCGACGAGCTGAACGACGGGGACGCCGACGTTGCCGCCGCCCGCGTTCAGTCCCAACGCCCATCCCTTGAGCCGCTGGGGATAGAAGGCGTTGATGTTGGTCATCGACGAGGCGAAGTTGCCGCCGCCGAGGCCGGCGAGCGCCGCCACGACCATGAAAGTGGTGTACGAGGTGCCGGGTTGCGTCATCACGTACAGGGTCAGCACGGTGGGGATGAGCAGCAGCAGCGCGCTGACGACGGTCCAGTTGCGCCCACCGAAACGGGCCGGCGCGACGGTGTACGGAATGCGCAGCGCGGCGCCGACCAGCGTCGGCATCGCCACCAGGTAGAACTTGCCGGCCGCATCGACGTGATAGACGCCCTGCGGCATGAACAGGACCATCACCGACCAGATCGACCAGATCGAGAAGCCGACGTGTTCGGCGACGATCGACCAGATCAGGTTGCGCTTGGCCACGTCCCTTCCCGGGGTCGTGCCGCCCCGTCCCTCCCAGGCGTCGACGTCTTCGGCGTCCCAGTACTCGATGTTGCGGTCGCGGGTGCGCGGCATGACTGATTCTCCTTGGCAGGCGTGGTGAATCAGGTTTACGTTCGCGCCGTTCCGCATCAGTTGCCCGGCCGTGTCGACCGTGTCAACAGTGCCTCACACCCCGACCGCGGGGGTGGTGAGACACCGTCGCCCGCCACGGCCGCGCCGGGGCTTATTCTGGTCGCCGTGGCTGACCCCGGGTTCGAACACGCGCACGTCGACGCCAACGGCATCTCCGTTCACACGGTGTCGATGGGAGACGGTCCGCTGGTGGTGTTCTGTCACGGCTTCCCCGAGTCGTGGTACTCGTGGCGTCATCAACTACCCGCGGTGGCCGCCGCGGGCTTTCGGGCCGTCGCGCTGGACATGCGCGGATACGGAAAAACCAGTGCGCCAACGGCTGTCGACGCCTACTCACTCAGCCACCTGGTGGGCGACGTGGTGGGTGTGGTGAATGCGCTCGACGCCGATCAAGCGGTCGTGGTCGGCCACGACTGGGGCGCGCCGGTGGCCTGGTACAGCGCGTTGATGCGGCCCGACCTGTTCCGCGCCGTCGCGGCGCTCAGCGTGCCGTACACACCGCCGTTCAGCCTGCCCGAGGGGCTGACGATGAACGATCTGATGCGGGCCAATGCCGCTGGTCGCGAGTACTACCGGTTGTTCTTCCAGGAACCTGGGGTGGCGGAGGCCGACCTCGAGGCCGACCTCGACCGCTCGGTGCGCGGCTTCCTCTACTCGATAAGCGGCGACATCGTCACCGACGGCATTCATCCGACCGGCTGGGACGGCCACTTCCCCGCCGGCCAGGGCATGGCCGAGCAGTTGGTGGTCCCCACGACGCTCCCGTCCTGGCTGACCGAGCAGGACGTGGCGTTCTACGTGACGGAGCTTTCCGTCAACGGGTTCCGTGGCGGCCTCAACTGGTACCGCAACATCAACGCGATGCCTGCCGTGCTCGGCCCGTTCGCCGGGTCGGTGATCGACGCGCCCGCGCTGTACCTGGCCGGTGAATACGACCTGATCGCCGGCAACACACCGGAGGCGCTCGCGGCGCTACCGGGCCTGATACCCGGGCTGCGAGGCGTGCAGATACTGCCCGGCGCCGGTCACTGGCTCCAGCAGGAACGGCCGCAGCAGGTCAACGGCGCGCTCGTCGACTTCCTGACGTCCCTGTAGCGGCCGGTCACATCTTCGCGTGGCGGCTGCGGATCAGTCCGTAGGCGCCGTAGGCCGCGAGGCCGAGGGCGGCGATGATGAGCAGGAACTTGCCGAACGGCGCACCGCCGAGCGTCTTCACCGCCGCGTCGATGCCGGAGGCCTTGGCGGGGTCGGAGGTGAAGGTGGCGACGAGGACCAGAATGCCTGCGCCGAACAAGACGAGTCCCTTCGCGACGTAGCCCACGATCCCGACCCACGTGATCGAGGTGCTACCGGCGGTGTCGAGGTCCTTGAGGAACTTCTTGCTGACGCCCTTGTAGACGTGGTAGCCGCCCACGCCGAGCACCACCAACGCAATCACCACCAACGCGGCCTTGCCCCAACCGGATTGCATCATCTGGGCACTCAGCCCGGCGTTGCGCTGACCGCTCGACTTGCCGCTGCCCATCGCGAACTTGGCCGCCGAGAAGGCGAGCGACAGGTACACCACCCCGACGGCGACCGACTTCACCCGATGTTTGGCGTCGTCCTCGAGAAAGGTCTCCGCCAGATACCACACCCCCAGAGCTGCCAGCACCACCGCCGCCACCCAGAGCATCACCGCACCGCCCGGTTGCGCGGCGAGGGTCGCGAGTGCTCCCGACTGGTCGGCGTTGCCGCCGTCGCCCAGCGCCAACCGCGCCACGATGAAGGCGATCAAGAAGTGCAGCACCCCGCTCGCGGCGAAACCGGCCTTCGCGGCACGCTTGATCCAGACATTGTCATGGGCGGTAGCGGCCGCCGACCGGGTGTCGACCATGGCGCCGGTTACCCCGCCACGCCGGTGACGCAAACACACGTTATTGACGGCCGCGCTGAAATTCCGCTACTCGGCGGGCTTGACCGCAAGGACGGGCTTGGGACACTCCAGGATGAGCTTCTGAGACACACTGCCGAGGAACAACTTTCCGACTGGATTGCGATCCCGGATCCCGATCACCAGCAACTCCGCGTCCGGGCGGTCCATCATGGCGAGCAGAGCGTCTGCCGCGTACACCCCCACGGGTTGCTCCACCTCGAACGGCACTCCGCTCTCGGCCAGCATCGCCTCGATGTCGTGCACCTCGCGCTCGTGGGCGAACGCGGCGTCCACGTAGGAATCGCCCTGAGTCGAGTTGAGCACCAGCAGCGGGCTCTGTCGCAGTTTCGCCTCGGCGATGCCGTGCTCCAGCGCCGCCTTGCCGAAGCGATCCGTGGTGTATCCGATGACGATCATCTCTGCTCCTCGCGCAAGCGCTCGTCGGTCACGTCGCCTGCGCCTTCTGCCTCTGGTCCCTGTCGTCTTCGACCAGCAGCAGGGTCTCTTCGTCACGGTGCATCAGCTTGAGCACGAGCGGCGCCAACAGCAGCAGGGCCATGCAGACGTACACCACGATGGCGACGGGTTCGGTGAACAGGCTGCCCCAATCCCCACCGCCCAGCTGCAGACTCTGCCGCAACTGGCGTTCGATGCGCGGGCCGAGGATCACCCCGATGATCAATGGCAGCACCGGCAGTCCGAAGCGCCGCATCATCAGCCCCAGCAACCCGAAGATCAGAAGCAGCGCCAGGTCCATCGGCTGGATGTTGACGGCGAACGCCCCCAAGGTGGCGAAGAACAGGATGCCGGCATACAGGTAGGGACGCGGGGTGCGCAGCAGCTTCGCCCACAGCGGCGCCAGCGGCAGGTTGAGCACCAGCAGAAGGAAGTTGCCGATGAACAGGCTCGCGATCAGCGTCCAGATCAGCAGCGGCTCCTTGGAGAACAGGGTCGGGCCGGGCTGGATTCCGTACGACACGAAGGCGGTCAGCATCACCGCGGCGGTCGCGTTCGTCGGCAGCCCGAGCGACAGCATCGGCACCAATGTGCCTGCGGCCGATGCATTGTTGGCCGCCTCCGGGCCAGCGACGCCTTCGATGGCACCCTTGCCGAATTCCTCCGGATGCTTGGAGAGCTTCTTCTCGGTGATGTAGCTCAAGAACGTCGGAAGCTCGGCGCCACCGGCGGGCAGTGCGCCGAACGGGAAGCCGAACACGGTGCCGCGCAACCATGGCTTCCACGACCGGCGCCAGTCGTCGCGGCCCATCCACGGACGGCCGACCGGGATCACGTCGGCCGGCTTCCGGCGCAGGTGGGCAGCCACCCACAGCGCCTCGCCGAGGGCGAAGATCGCCACCGCGATGACGACGATGTCGATGCCGTCGGCCAGCTGCGGAATGCCGAACGTGGCACGCGGTTGGCCGGTGAGGAAGTCGATGCCGACGATGCCGATCGCCAACCCGAGGACCAGCGAGATCGCCCCACGCAGCTTCGAGGAGCCCAGCACCGCGGTGACGGCCACCAGCGCGAACAGCATGATCGCCAGATACGACGGCGCTCCGAGCGTGACGGCGAACCGCGAGATTGCCGGCGCGAACGCCGCGAGCAGGATCGTGCCGATCGTCCCTGCCACGAACGACCCGATGGCCGCCGTCGCCAGGGCTTGGGCGGCCCGCCCGGCCTTGGCCATCTTGTTGCCTTCGATGGCGGTGATGACGGACGAGGACTCCCCGGGGGTGTTCAGCAGGATCGACGTCGTCGAGCCGCCGTACATGCCTCCGTAGAAGATGCCCGCGAACATGATGAACGCCGCGCTGGGGCTGACGTTGTAGGTGATCGGAAGCAGCAGGGCGACCGTCATGGCGGGGCCGATGCCCGGCAGCACGCCCACCGCGGTGCCGAGAAGCACGCCGATCGCCGCATACAGCAGGTTCATCGGCGTCGCGGCCTCGGCGAAGCCCTGCATCAGCCAGTTGAAATTCTCCATTTACAGAATCCCGTCCAAGATGCCTGCGGGCAGCGGAATGCCGAGCCCGGCGTAGAACGCGTAGAAACTGGCCAAGGCCAGGATCAGTCCGATGACGAAGTTGCGGACGTAATGCTTGCTGCCGAGAATCGTTGCGGCACCGCCGAAGAACAGCGTGCTCATGACCACCCATCCGAGCGGTTCGACCAGCACGATCATCGCGACGAACAACGCGACCAGCAGCCCGACCGTACGCCAGTCACCGGGCGCATCGGGGTCGATGTCCTCACCCGCGTCGGCCTCGCCCACGCTGCCCCGCGGGATGACGATCGCCAGGATCACGGCGAGGACGAGTGCCGCGATGCCGATGACCATCGGAAAGAACTTGGGGCCAACGGGATCCACCTTCGCGAAACCCGCCGGCATTGTCAGCGCGCTGTAGACCAGGAATCCGCCGACGAGCACCAATACCGCCACGACGAGGTACTGCGCATAGTCTGACGTGCGCCTCTCGCCCAGGCGCTCGTCGGGCGAGGGGCCCGACGGATCCGCGGATCGCTCTTCGCTGATGCTCACAACAGCCCCAATTCGGTCAGCGTCGACGACACCCGGTTGTCCTGGTCCTTCAAGAACTGTTCGAAATCTGCGCCGGTCACGAACGCATCCGTCCAGCCGTTCTTCACCAAGGCCTCCTTCCACTGCTGCGTGGCGTGCATCTCCTCGAGCACCTTGACCATCGCTTGCTTGGCCTCGTCCGAGATTCCCGGCGGGGCAAGGACTCCGCGCCAATTGGCGAACGTCAGATCGATTCCCGCCTCCTTCAGGGTCGGGGCGTCCACTCCCTCCACGCGCTCGTCGCTGGACACGCCGAGTACCCGCAACTGGCCCGCCTCGATCTGGTCGATGAGCTCACCGGGACTCGACGTGCCCACCGTGATCTTCTTGCCGAGCAGCGCAGTCAACAGGTCTCCGCCGCCGTCGTAGGTGATGAAGTTGACACTCTTCGGATCGACGCCAACCGCTTTCGCCAACTCCATCGGGAACAGATGATCGGGTCCGCCTGGTGACGAACCACCGCCGATCGTCACCTTGCTCGGATCGGCCTTCCACGCGGTGACGAAGTCCCCAACGGTCTTGAAGGGTGAGTCCGCGGGCACGAAGATCGCGCCGGGATCCTCGATGAGCTTCGCGATCGCGGTCGCGTCGGACGCCTTGATGTTCGACCCGTTCGTGTACGTGGCGCCCACGACACCGAGACCCATGGTCATCATCAGGTCGTCGTTGCCGCGCTCGTTCATGAGGCGGGCCATCGCGACGGTGCCGCCCGCCCCGATCACGTTGAAGACCTCGACGCGGCCGGTGATGTCGTCGTCCTCCATGATCTTCACCGCGGTGCGCGCCGTCAGGTCATAGCCACCGCCAGGGCTGTTGGGAACCATCATGCGGAGACGGTGCATGCCAGACGGGTCGTCGCCGCGAGTCACCCCGCATCCGGTGGCGACCATTGCCCCGAGTAGCACGGCCGTCATCACGGCCGCGCCTCGTCTCCATCGCTGACGTGTGGACACTGGGGAGCTCCTTCGCCGATTGTGATGCTCAGCAATACTGTTCCACTAAGTGACTCAGGTCACTGTTTAGTTCGCAAAGGAAGTTGTGGTCATTGAGAAAGCTGTCGGTGCGCAGCCTGGCCGGCCAGTTCCTGGCGTTTCAGCTGGTAGTGGTCGCCGTGGTGCTGGCGGCCGTCGCCGCCGTCTCGGTGGCGCAGTCCACCCGCGAGTTTCGCGACGTCCGCGGTCAGCGCATGATCGCCGTCGCGGAGAATCTGGCGTCGACGCCCATCGTCCGCGAGCGCTACGCCGATCCCTTCGCCGCACGCTTCCTGGCTCCCGACGTCGACCGAGCGGTCGCGCTGTCGGGTGCAGCGCTCGCCGAGATCGTCGATCCGGCGGGCGTCATCCGCGTCTCGTCGGACCCGTCGCGGGTCGGCCACGCGCTCGACCTCGCAGGCGGCGGGGCGGCGCGGGGCCGCGCATGGTTCGGCGATCTCGACGTCGATGGTGCGCACAGCCTCGTCGGACAGGTGCCGATCCTGGACATCGACGGCGGCGTGCTCGCCGTCGTCTCGGTGTCGGAACGCTATCCCTCGGTGTGGCAACTGCTCAGCGGCGCCGGCGAGCGCCTGCTGGTGTACCTGGGTCTTGGTGCTGCACTGGGAATGTTGGCGTCGTGGCTGCTGTCGCGTCGCATCAAGCGACAGACCCGCGGGCTGGAGATCGCCGAGATCGCCAGCCTCGCCGAACACCGAGAAGCGTTGTTGCACAGCATCCGCGAGGGTGTCGTCGCGGTGAACAACGACGGCATCGTCACCGTGCTCAACGACAGTGCCCAGGCGCTGCTCGACGTGACACCGGACGCCGTGGGCCGCCGCGCCGACGAGGTGGGACTCGACCCGGCGATCACCGACTTCCTGCTGTCGGGCGCAGACGGTCGTGCCGCGCAGTCCGATGTCGTCATCGTCACCCGCACCCGGGTCCTGGCGCTCAACCGACGTTTCGCGAGCAGTCAGGGCCGCCGGATCGGGACGGTCACCACCATGCGGGACAGCACCGAACTCGCCTCGATGCAGGGTCAACTGTCGTCCCACAAGAGCGTCACCGACACTCTGCGGGCGCAGACCCACGAGTTCGCCAATCAGCTACACACCATCTCCGGACTGGTGCAGCTCGGTGAGTACGACTCGGTGCACGACTTCGTCGGGGCGTTGTCCCGCAGACGTGCAGAGATCAGTGACGCGGTGACACAACGGATCTCCGATCCGGCCGTCGCGGCGCTGCTGATCGCCAAGACCTCGCTGGCGGCGGAGAGTGGGGTCGCGCTGGACATCGACGGGGCATCCCACCTCTCGGCGCTCGATCCAGCCCTGGCGACCGACGTGATCACGTTGCTCGGAAACCTCATCGACAACGCGGTCCACGTGTCGGAGGGCTCGAAGGAGGCTAGGGTCACCGTGCACATCGACGATGCGGAGGGCATGCAGGTGTCGGTCACCGATTCCGGACCGGGTGTCCCGGAACATCTTCGGGAGGACATCTTCGCCCGCGGCGTCACCTCCAAACCCGACGTCCCCGGCGGACGCGGCATCGGACTGGCCCTGGTGCGCCTGGTCAGTGCGCAACTCGGCGGCACCGTCGTCGTGACCGATGCGCCGTCGGGAGGCGCATGCTTCGCGGTCGAGTTGCCGCCGGCACGTCTGACGGGCGGCCACGCCGCCGCCACCGGAAATGCCTCGCGTGCGTGACGTACTGGTGGTCGACGACGACTTCATGGTCGCGGAGATCCATCGCAGGTTCGTCGACCACGTGGACGGGTTCACCGCCGTCGGGACGGCGCGCACGGGATCGGAAGCACTCGAGATGGCCGGCGCGCTGGGCCCCGACCTGATCCTGCTGGACGTGTACCTGCCCGACATGACCGGTCTGGAGGTGCTGCAGCGGTTGCGCTCGGCCGGCGACCCGGTCGGGGTCATCATGATCACCGCGGCCCGCGAACTCGACACCGTCAGCGGTGCGCTCGACGGTGGTGCGGCGGACTACCTCATCAAGCCGTTCGAGTTCACCGCGCTACGCACCAAGCTCGAGGCATTCGCCGCGAGGGCCGATGCGCTCAAGTCCACCACGGGTGCCGATCAAACACTGATCGACTCCCTGTTCCGCGGTTCCGGTGGCGCGTCGGGCGCGGCACCCGACGATCCGATGCCGAAGGGTCTCGGGAGCGTGACCGGGCAACTCGTCCTCGACGCACTCCGCGACGCCGGTGAAGTGTCCGCGGCCGAATGTGCTGAGCTGGTCGGCATCTCGCGGGTCAGCGCCCGCAGGTACCTCGAGCACTTCCTCAGCGTCGGCGCGCTCGATCTTCGACTGCAGTATGGTGCGGGTCGTCCCGAACGGCGCTACCGGGTGGCCCGGACACCGTGAGGCGCCGCCCCCGGCGTTGTCTGACACTCAGCGCGAACAGCACCCACGACGTGACGACGACGAGCAGCACCACCCCCAACACGGGGTACTCGTAGCGAGCGGGGTACCACACGCCGGTGATGTAGTAGTCGATGAATCCGTCCGCCGGCAACGGCGGCATGCCGGCGCCCACCCTGGCCCAGCGTTCGAGGGCGGTCAGCGGGCAGACGAAGTCGACGACCTCGATCGCCACGCACCACACGACCACCGGCACGTGCAACCAGATGGTCCTGGGCCAGCGAATGGCGAGGAAGCCGCCCAACACCCCGTACGCCACGAAGGCGAAGTGCACGGCGGCGGTGACCGCAACGACGGTCGTGTAGAAGCCAGTCATGAAGAACACCCGCAACTCGAGCCAAGCCGACGACTACCACGATACCGTCCGCCCCCGGAGACGAACACGTCCTCGGTTGTCGCGAACGGGTCACCGATGGCCCGCGCTACTGGGAGGCTGGGACACGTGCCCCTTCGTCGAGCACTGGGCGCGCTCGCGTGCACCGGGCTGCTGCTCACCGGTTGCTCAACGCCGACGACCGGGCGGGAGAGCGGCCCCGCCGCCGACACGGCGCAGGCCGATGCCGTGATGCGGATCGTCGGGGACGCGATGAGTCACGACCACCTCCTGGCCGTCATCGTGCGGGTGACGCAGGGCGGCAGGGACGTCGTCACCCGAGCCGTCGGCGAATCCATGACGGGCGTGCCGGCCACCACGGACATGCACTTCCGCAATGGGGCCGTGGCGATCTCGTACGTCTCGACGCTGCTGTTGCGTCTGGTGGACGAGGGGAAGGTCAGCCTCGGCGACAAGCTCTCGAGGTGGCTTCCCGACGTGCCGCACTCCGATCGCGTGACGCTGGGTCAACTCGCCCAGATGACGTCGGGCTACGTCGACTACGTCATCGGGAACACCGCGATGAACGACGCGCTGTATGCCGACCCCTTCCGGCAGTGGACACCGAAGGAACTGCTCGACTACGCCGTGAACCAGCCGCTGCTCTACACACCTGGCACCAACTGGAACTACGCGCACACCAATTACGTGCTGCTGGGACTGGCACTGGAGAAGGCGACCGGGGAGTCGATGCCAACGCTGCTGTCGGAAAAGGTCCTGGTGCCTCTCGGCCTGACCAACACCGCCAATTCCGACACCGCCGCGATCCCTGGCCCGGTCCTGCATGCGTTCACCTCAGAACGCCGGGCCGCGCTCGGCATTCCGAAGGGCACCCCGTTCTACGAGGAGAGCACCTACTGGAATCCGTCGTGGACCATCACCCGCGGCGCGATCCAGACGTCGAACATCTACGACCTCGAAGCCACCGCGGTGGGCATCGGCTCGGGCAAGCTGCTCTCCCGCGAATCTCAGGCCACGCTGGTGTCGACCGAGCTGCGCGGCAAGACCAGGGCTCAGCCGGGATGCACCACCTGCGCTCCGATGGTCGAGGGGTACACCTACGGCATGGGCATCGTCGTCTCGGGCGGTTGGCTGCTCCAGAACCCGATGTTCTCCGGCTACTCCGCCGTCGAGGCCTATCTGCCGAGCAGGAAGATCGCGATCGCCGTCGCCGCGACCTTCGCACCCGGGGCGTTCGACGACCTGGGCAACTACTCGAACGCCGCCGAAGTGCTGTTCCGCCGGATCGGGGCCGAGCTCGCCCCGGACCAGGCCCCGCCGCCGCCGCCCGCCAAGTAGCCGCCGCAGCCCGTATCCTCTAGCGGTGGCGAAGAAGGTGTTGTTCCTCTACAACGATCCCAGTGCTCCCGAGGCGATGCTCGGTGACGCATTCAGCGAATGTGGTTACGACATCGAGTCATTCGACGTGGTGGCGGAAGACCCGCGCGTGGGCGAGCGTAGCGACGGGGACGAGTTCGACGACCCGGCGTTCGACGTGACGCTTCCGGACCCACTTTCCTACGATGCCATCGTCCCGCTGGGGTCCCGCTGGTCGGTCTACGACGGGGAACGCGGACTGGACTGGATCACCACCGAGGTCGAGATGGCCCGCCGGGCGCACTCCACAGGAGTGCCGATGCTCGGCGTGTGCTTCGGCGGCCAACTGCTCGCGCACGCGCTCGGCGGTTCGGTGGCGCGGTCGCCCGTACCGGAGATCGGCTGGTACGACGTCGCGTCCGCGGCGCCGGACCTCGTCCCCGGTGGCCCCTGGTTCCAATGGCACTTCGACAGGTTCACCGTGCCCGACGGCGCCGAGCAGATCGCCGGGAACGCCAACGCGCCCCAGGCCTTCGTACTGGGACGGACGATGGGCCTCCAGTTCCACCCGGAACTCGACGAAGACCTCCTCGATCGGTGGCTGGCGGGACCGACCGGCGCGGCGGAGATCGCCCAGCTGAACCGCACCGCCGATGAGTTGCGCGCGATCACCCGAGAGCAACTCGAGAGCGCCACCAAGCGCGTGCACGCCCTGGTCCGCTCCTTCGTCGAGGTGATCGCCACCCGCGACGCGTGAGCGCCGTCCGCTCAGCCGGCGCCGCGGCCCAACTGGTGGGCGAGTGCCTCGGCGATCCAGGGCTGCCGGAAGCGGTGTCCGACGGTACGTAGCACGCCGGGTATCACCCGTTGGTCGGCTTCGGCCAACTCACGCGCACCTTGGCTGCCCAGCAGCAGCCGCGGCGCCAGCGACGGCACCGGCAACACCGCGGGACGGTGCAACGTGCGGGCGAGCGCCCTGGTGTAGTCGACGTTGCGTACCGGGTGCGGCGTCACCGCGTTCACGGGTCCGGTCAGCCGCGCGTCGTACAACGCGCGGTAGTACACGTCGATGAGGTCGTCGAGGCCGATCCACGACAACCATTGCCGACCGCTGCCCAGGCGCCCGCCCAGGCCGGCGGCGAACAGGGGTCGCATCAGCGCGAGCGTGCCGCCCCGGGCGGCCTGCACGATGCCGGTGCGCACCGCGACGACGCGCAGGCCCGCCTCGCCGGCGGGCCCGGCCGCGGTCTCCCAGTCGGCGACCACGTCGGCGAGGAAGCCGTCGCCTTGCGAGGCGTCCTCGCTCAGCTCGGCGTCGCCGCGGTCGAACCCGTAGTAGCCGATCGCCGATGCGGTCACGAACGTCTGCGGGCCGTCGGTGGCGGTGGCCGCCACCCGGGCGAGCCTCCGCGTCGGCTCGATGCGGCTCTCCCGGATGGCGGCGCGATGGGAGTCGGTGAACCGGCCCGCGATCGAGGCGCCCGCCAGATGCACGACCGCGTCGACGCCGTCGAGCAGGTTCGGCGCGGGTGCGGCCGGGTCCCATCGCCGTTGGTCGGAATGCTTGGCCGGGCCCCTGACCAGCCGGATGACCCGGTGGCCCCCGGACGTCAGCAGCGCCGTCAGCGCCGAGCCGACCAGACCGGACGACCCGGTGACCGCCACGGTGAGCGCCGTCGCGCCGGCCTCCGCGGCCCGCCGGTGCGCGGCGAGGTCATCGGTCAACTGGCGGTGCCGGTAGACGAACGTCGAGCGCAGGGCACCCGCCGGGATGGGCGCCTCGACACGGTCGTACACCCTGGTGGCGTCGGGACCCACCGCGCTGAACTCGTGGGTGTGACGCCACTTCCCGATGACTCGGGGCGGCCACGACCTGGGACCGTCCGAGGACAGCTCGTCGACGAATCGGTGCGGGGGGTCGAACTCGGTCCCGAGGTGCTGCGCCACCCACCGGATGCCGGCCGGAAGCCCGAGCACCGCGCGCCCGTTGGCAAGGGAGTCCGTCTCGGCCACCACCGTCATCGGCTGCCACGGCGGAACCAGTCGCGGCATTGCACCCGGGCGGGTGTGCCACGCGAACACCTCGTCCAGCGGATGATCGACGGTGCTCTCGAATTCGATGCCCACGACGTTCATTCGTAGTCCTGCGCTGGGCGGATTGCGACCGCGGGGCAACCGTGGCGACCGCGGCACCGAATCACGGGAGTGACCACGAACCCGAAGGCCGGTGTGCTCGTCCTGCCCGGCGGCAAGCCCAGCAGCGTCGCGCCGTCGCGGGCGCGGCAGCTGGCCAATCTCCGGATCGAGCTGCTGACCCGGTCGCTGCGCCGCCGGGTCGGCCCCGACGTGGAGGTCCGCCGGGTGCAGTACCGGACGCGCGGCTGGAATCCGCAGACGCTGGACGCGTTGCACGACGGCGCGGCCGCACTGGACCTGCTTCTCGATGACGTCGGCTCCGGACCCGTCGTGCTGGTGGGCCACTCCATGGGCGCGCGCGTGGCGGCCCACCTGGCGGCGTCGGGCCGAATCACGGCCGTCGCGGCGCTGGCTCCCTGGTGGCCACACGACGACGCCGACCTCATCCCGCCGGGATGCCGGTTGCTCGTCATGCACGGCACCGCCGACACGTGGACCGATCCGGCTGCCTCCCGACGGCAGACCGTGCGCGCCGCGGCCCGCGGCGTGCCTGCGCGGTGGGTGGACGTTCCGGACGCCGGGCACTTCCTCCTGCACGACTACGCCCGGTGGCATCGCATGACCGCCGAGTTCGCCATCGCCCAGTGGTCGGAGCACTCCCAGGCTTAGGCTCGTCGCAGTGTCCGCGACAGGGAGAACCCCTCCACACCGCACCTTCTCCGACCGCCGGGAAGCCGGCCGGGTGCTTGCCGGACTGCTCGGCGACTACGCGGACCGCGCCGACGTCGTGGTGTTGGGCCTCGCGCGTGGCGGCGTGCCCGTCGGGGCGGAGATCGCCGCCGCGCTACACGCGCCGCTCGAGGTCTTCCTGGTCAGGAAGCTGGGCGTGCCGCGCTGGCCCGAGCTGGCGATGGGCGCCATCGCCAGCGGCGGCGGGGTGGTGATGAACGAGGACGTCATGCGCACCGTCGGTGTCAGCGACGCGCAGCTGCGGGCCGTCATCGACGCCGAGACGGGTGAGCTCGCGCGTCGGGAGTCGGCCTACCGGGGTAGCGCAGCGCCGATCGCCCTGACCGGCAAGACGGTGATCGTCAGCGATGACGGGGTCGCGACGGGGGCGAGCATGCTTGCCGCGGTGCGCGCAGTGCGCAGGGCCGACCCGGCGCGCGTGGTGGCCGCGGCACCGGTGGGAGCACGTTCGGTGTACGACCTGCTCGCCGGCGAGGCGGACGACGTGGTGCTCGCGGTCATACCGTCGCGCTTCGAGGCAGTTGCCCAGGTATACGCCGACTTTCATCAGGTCACCGACGATGAGGTACGGGCCGCGCTGCGGGTCTAGTCACGCTTGGCGCGGGCGTCGGCGTCGTCGCCGGACTCGACGGGAACGGCCTGGGTCTCTGGTCCCTCGCCGGCGGTGACGGACTCGTCCGGATAATCCTCGGCGACGTCGGCGTCGGAGATGGCCGGCATGGCGGTGGTCTCGTCGTCCCGGTCGTGGTGGTCGGCGCCGTCGGGATCGCCGGCTTCGTCACCGCTCCTGGAACGCTCTCGAAGCGCATCGACGATGAGCAGCACCACGCCGATCACGCTGGCGCCGATGCACACCCACGCAATCATCTCGTTGCTGGTGACGACGGCGGTCACCAGCGCGGCAAGGCCGATGACGGCAAGGACCAGCGCAACGATCAGCATCTAGCGGCCGTCAGTTGTTTCCCCGGTTGAACTGGTTGAACCCGCCGCCGTCGTTGTTGGCGGTCGAGTCGACCGGTGCCGCCGAGCCTCGCTGACCAAGTTCCTCGAGCTGAGACTCCAGATACGTCTTGAGCCGGGTGCGGTACTCGCGTTCGAAGGTGCGCAGTTGCTCGAGACGGCCTTCCAGCACGGTCCGCTGCTGGTTGATGGTGCCCATGATCTCGGAGTGCTTGCGCTCGGCGTCGGCCTGCAGCGCATCCGCTTTCTCCTGTGCCTGCCGCAACTGCGCCTCGGAACGCGTCTGAGCGTCCGACAGCATCGCCTCGGCGCGGGACTTGGCCTCGGACACCGTCGTCTCCGCCGTCTGGCGGGCGTCGTTCACCATGGCGTCGGCCTGGGCACGCGCATCGGCGAGCAGCTTGTCCGATTCCGCCTTCGCGGTTCCGGTGAGCCGGTCGGCGGTGTCCTGGGCCAGACCGAGGATCTTTGCGGCTCTGACGTGCGAGTCCTCGCTCGGCGCGGCGGCGGCTTGCGGCGGCGCTTCGTACACCGGCGCGGCAGGTGCGACGGGCTCCGGCTCCGGCTCGGGTTGCTGGTAGGCGGGAATCGACTGGGTGGCCTGGACGCCGGACTGTGCTCCACCACCGGCACGGGCGCTCGAGAGGTCCTGGTCGAGTTCCGACACGCGCTGGCGCAGGTCGGCGTTCTCCTCGATGAGCCGGGTCAGTTCGTTCTCGACGAGGTCGAGGAATGCGTCGACCTCGTCCTCGTTGTAGCCGCGCTTGCCGATCGGCGGCTTGCTGAACGCGACGTTATGGACGTCGGCTGGTGTAAGCGGCATTGTCTGCCCCCTTGAGGTCTCGACCGTCAACCGGTGTCAAATTATAGAGCCGTGGTGGAAGTAACTGGCGTCCATCCTGTCACAGTAGACCCGGCGGTTGCGGGTGAGGTCCGGAATTAAGAGCGAAATTCACAGTACGAGTGCCCATGATCAACGCCGGCAAACCGCCGTCGAACCACGCCGTCAACGGCTCCGCACTACTGGCTCCAGGCCAGTTCCATGCCGATGAAGGCCGCCAGGAGCAGGACCATGATCGACAGGTCGAAGCGGACGGCACCTATCGTGAGCTGCGGGATGATCCGCCGCAACAGCTTCACGGGCGGATCGGTCACCGTCATGATGACCTCGAGGACCACGACCATGAAACCTCTGGGCCGCCAGTCTCGGCTGAACGATCGGATGAACTCGACGACCACCCGCGCGATCAGGAGAAGCCAGAACGCGAACAGCACGAACCCCAGGATCGAGAAGAACAGCGACAACTGGGCGACCTCACTCCAAGCGATTCATGCCGTCGGCACGGGGGATGACTGGGGTACTGCGGACTCGACCACACTCGGTCGCCGCCAGCCTACCCGTCGCGCACCGTGTCGACCTGGTCACTGGTAGGCGTAGAAGCCGGCTTCGGCGATGCGCCTGCGCTCATCGGCGGTGACGTCGACGTCCGCCGGAGACAACAGGAAGACCTTCGTCGCAACTTTGTCGAAGGATCCGCGGAGGGCGAAGGCCAGCCCGGCGGCGAAGTCGACCAGACGCTTGGCGTCGGCGTTGTCCATCGAGACCAGGTCCATGATCACCGGGGTGCCGTCCCGGAAGCGTTCGCCGATGGTGCGGGCCTCGCCGTAATCCTTGGGGCGGAGCGTGGTGATCTTGGCCAATGGGCTGCCCTCCTCGAAGAGCGCGGCCATCCGGCGCGGCTCCATGGCGACCGCGCCGTTGGTCGCGCCGCGCAGCGTGTTGAAGCGCGGACGCTCGAAGTCGCGCCGTCCGCCGCGGAAGGCGGGCTCTTCGTAGGCCCCGCGGTAACCCGCTGGGACGCCTTCGAATTCGCGGCCGGGCACGCGGTCCATGCGATCGTCGTAGCCGCGGCCTTCGCCGCGCCCGTCGTATCCCCTGCCTTCGTCCTCGAACCGATCCTCACGCGGGCGACGCGAATAGGGGCGCGCGGGCCGGTCCTCGTCGTCGTAGTACTCGTCGTCGTAGTCGTCCATCGGCGCCATACCGAAGTAGGCCTTGACCTTATGCAGTGTGCTCATCGGAGACCCTTCTGATGACGGGAAGCTGTGTTGTCTGTGATGAAGATGTGACTGGAGTGACTACTCAGGGTGACGTTAGAGGACGTTCACCCATAAGGGCGGTACCGACACGCACACACGTGGACCCGTGTTTCACCGCCGTCTCCAGGTCACTCGACATGCCCGCCGAGAGACCGAGACGTTGCTGGTAGGAGGTCTGTACCCGGTCGAGTTCGGACGCCAAACGTGCGAACGACGCGGCGGGGTCGGCACCGAGCGGCGGGATGGCCATGAGACCCACGAAGTCCAGTCCGTCGGTCGCGTCGATCAGCGCGCACAGCCGATCCACGAGATCTGCGTCGTGCACGTCGACGCCCCCACGGGCAGGATCCCCATCGAGGCTGAGCTGCAGGTAGACCCGCAGCGGCGCGGTGCGCACCCCCTCGGCCAGCGCCCGGGTCGCCCCGCGTCCCAGCGCCTCGACCAGCGCGGCGCCGTCGACCGAATGCGCGGCGTAGGCCCAGCCGGCCACCGCACGCGCCTTCTTGCGTTGAATGCTTCCAATCATGTGCCAGCGAATGGGCGACGTAATTCCTTCTCCGGAAAGGATGATTCGCGCGTCGTCGACCTTCTTCGACGCTTCCTGCTCGCGCGATTCACCGAATGCGTGACATCCGAGTCGCACCAATTCGACGACATCGGAGACCGGGAAGAATTTGGTGACGGGCAGCAATTCGATCTCCGCGGCGTCGCGGCCCGCGGATGCCGCCGCCCGGTCGAGCCGCGCGCGCAGCGCCGCCAGGGACTCGGCGAGGTCGGCGGCTCGGGAGGTGGTCATTCCATCCACACCAGCGAGGCGAGCCGTCCGGTGGGGGCACCGCGCCGGTGGCTGAACAGCTGATCGTCGTCGACCGTACAACGCGGATCGACGGCGACGGACGTGATGCCCAAACCCCGGAGTTGCCCGACGATTCCAGCCCGCAGGTCGAGCCCCGCGGTGCCGCGGGCCGTCGTGGTCCGACTGCCGGGCACCGCCGCCTCCACGTCGTCGGCCATCGCGTCGGGCACCTCGTAGTTCCGGCCGCTCACCGCGGGACCGAGCAGAACCGAGACGTCCTCGGCGCGGGCGCCTTCACGCACCATGGCCTCGACCGCTCTGGCCACGACGCCCTTCTGCGCGCCGACCCTGCCCGCATGGACGGCCGCGACGACCCCGGCGCGCGCGTCCGACATCAACACCGGCACGCAGTCGGCGGTCACCACCGCCAGCGCCAACCTCCGATTCGAGGTCACCAGTCCGTCCGCATCGTCGATCGCACCGACGACGGGACCGTGCACCGCGACGACCCGGTCACCGTGGACCTGATTCATCCAGACGATGCCCTCGGGCCCCAGTCCGATCGCCTCGGCCAGGCGCGCCCGGTTGGCGGTCACCGCGGCCGGGTCGTCGCCCACGTGGTCACCGAGGTTGAACGTGTCGAAGGGCGGACGCGAGGCCCCCCCTGCGCGGGTGGTGGTCACCCGTCTGATGCGAAGGCTCACACTTCCCAGTATCAGTGACGCATGAAGGGCGGCACGTCGACGTCATCGTCATCGTCCCCACCGCCGCCGATGCTCACCGTCGCCCCATTGGTGTGCAACGGCACGCTCGCCGGATCCGGATCGAACGCCGACGGCGCCCTCAACTTGCCTGCGGAACCCGATGCGACGGCAGGCCCGGCGCCGACGACGGGCTTGCGGCTGGGACCGGCCGCGTCGAAGCCGGCGGCGATCACGGTGACGCGGACCTCGTCGCCCAGCGAGTCGTCGATCACGGTGCCGAAGATGATGTTGGCCTCGGGATGGGCGGCGTCCTGCACCAGCGAGGCGGCCTCGTTGATCTCGAACAGTCCGAGATCGCTACCACCGGCGACGGACAGCAGCACCCCTTGGGCGCCCTCCATCGACGCCTCGAGCAGCGGCGAGTTGATCGCGGTCTCGGCGGCCTTGAGCGCACGGCCGTCACCGCGGGCCGAGCCGATGCCCATCAGCGCCGTGCCTGCGCCACTCATCACGCCCTTGACGTCGGCGAAGTCGACGTTGATGAGGCCGGGTGTGGTGATCAGGTCGGTGATGCCCTGGACGCCGTTGAGCAGCACCTCGTCGGCGCTGCGGAACGCGTCCATCAGCGAGACGGCGGCGTCGCCCATCTGCAGCAGGCGATCGTTGGGGATGACGATGAGCGTGTCGCAGCTCTCACGCAGTGCGGTGATGCCCGCCTCGGCTTGATTGGACCGGCGCTTACCCTCGAACGAGAACGGACGGGTGACGACGCCGACGGTCAGCGCACCCAGCTTGCGCGCGATGGTCGCGACCACCGGCGCGCCACCGGTGCCGGTGCCGCCGCCCTCGCCCGCGGTGACGAAGACCATGTCGGCACCGCGGAGCAGTTCCTCGATGTCGTCCTTGGCGTCCTCGGCGGCCTTGCGGCCGACTTCGGGGTCGGCGCCTGCGCCAAGACCCCGGGTGGAGTCGCGTCCGACGTCGAGCTTCACGTCCGCGTCGCTCATCAACAGCGCCTGCGCGTCGGTGTTGATGGCGATGAACTCGACGCCCTTGAGTCCTTGCTCGATCATTCGGTTGACGGCATTGACGCCGCCGCCACCGATGCCGACCACCTTGATTACTGCGAGATAGTTGTGTGGGGGTGTCATCGGTGTCTTCCTCCTGGGCCAACTCTCAACCTCAACCACAGGCTTAGAGTTATGTCAAGTAGTTTCGCGCAAACAGAACGGTAGGGCGAGTGCGCCGGGTATCGATGCAGGCGCGCCGATGGCGTTGCGGGATTTTCTCGGTCCGATCGCTTACTTGACCGTCGGGAGGTCCGGACTCGAGACGTCGTAGGTATGGCCGGGTTGGGTGAGCAACGCGCCGAGCTTCAACGCCTTCTCGTCCGTGCGGTCCGTCGTCCCCCAGATCACTTCCCTGCCGTCGACGAGCGTCAGCGTGACCGCCGCCACCGAGGGCGCCGCGATGCGACTCACCTGTCCGGCGACCTCCGGACGAAGCGCCGTCAGGACCTCGAGTGCGGCCTTCGTCGGCAGATCGCTCGGGCCCGGCGTCTCGGCGTCGAGGTACGGCAGGCCGGGCGGCGGTGCCGCCGTGGCGAAGTCGACGCCGTCGCGGTCGAAGAGGTGCGAACCGTCCGGATAATCTTTGACCACCAAGGGAATTCGCTCGACGATGGTGATCCGCAGCGTCGACGGGTATTCCCGCTGCACGCGCGCGCTCGCCACGCGCCGAATGGCGGCGACGCGTTCGGCGACGGTGTCGGTGTCGATCTGCAACAGCGGCGTATCCGGCGGCACGGCGGCCGCGTGCTCGACGTCCTGCTGCGTCAGGGTGACCAACCCGGTGATGGCCATCGCGCGCGCCGACATGATGGGAGTGAAGTACAGGAGGAGGCCGACGCCGACCGCGAGCACACTGACCAGCGCCGACCACATCAGTGCCTTCAGGCCCCGGATCAGGCCGCGCGCGGGGGGTTTCGGCTCATCGGGCGAGCGACCGGTGACGCGGCGCTTGGCCTCGCGGCGGGCGTTCTCGATGGCGACCGCGCGTTCCTGCGCCGCGCGGCGCTCCTCGCGCTCGCGCCTGGCCCGTCGCCGCGGACCCTCGAAGTCGGCGACGTCCTCGGTGTCCTCGGGGCCCCGGCTGTCCTCGATCGCCTCGATGTTCGCGGTGGTCCCGGCCGCCTCCGGGGCACCTGGCGCCTCGTCGACGGCGCGGTCGCCTCCCGACTCGTCGGGCATGCCGGTCGGTCGGGTCACGTCGAACCCGCCCTCGACTGCAGCGCGGCCAGGATCTCCCGGCCGAGCAGGGTGACGTCACCGGCGCCCATGGTCACCACGACGTCGCCCGGCCGGGCCGACTCCGCCACCACCTCGGCCACCGCGGAGAAGTCCGGCACATACCGGTGCGGCACGGTGACGTGCTCGGCGACGCTCGCGCCACTGACGCCCGCAATCGGCTGTTCGCGCGCGGCGTAGACGTCGAGCACGACGACCTCGTCGGCCAGGCTCAGGGCCCGGCCGAACTCACGGGCGAACGTCTGCGTTCGCGAGTACAGATGCGGCTGGAAGACGGCGACGCAGCGACCGTCCCCGGCGACCGCCTTGAGCGCCTCGAGGTCGACGCGCACCTCCGTCGGATGGTGGGCGTAGACGTCGAAGACGCGCACTCCGGCCGCGGTGCCGACGGACTCGAGCCGGCGCCGGACGCCTTCGAACTCGGCGAGGCCATCGAGCACGATGTCGACGTCCGCCCCCGTCTGCACCGCTGCGAGCAGCGCACCCAGCGCGTTGAGCGCCATGTGCCGCCCCGGCACCGCCAACCGCAGGGCGCGCGGGTGCGCCTCACCCGCGAGCTGAACGGCCGCCACGCTACCGGTGCCCTGTTGCGTCCAATCAACAAGAGCCGCAGCGAGGTTCGATGGGCCAACAGCTCCATACCGCAACACGCGGAGACTCCTCGCCTCGGCCCGGTCGGCCAGCGCCGCCGCCCCGGGATCGTCGGCACAGGCCACCAACGCACCACCGGGCCGGATCCGCGCGAGGAACTGATCGAAGACCGCGACGTACGCCTCGACGGTGCCGAAGAAGTCGAGGTGATCGGCCTCGACGTTGGTGACCACCGCTACGTCGGGGGCGTACTGGGTCAGCGAGCCGTCGCTCTCGTCGGCCTCGGCGACGAAGCACGCGCCACTGCCGTGGTGCGCATTCGTGCCCGCCTCGCCGAGGTCGCCGCCGACGGCGAACGACGGATCGAAACCCGCCCGCTGCAGGGCCACGACGATCATCGACGTGGTCGTGGTCTTCCCGTGCGTGCCCGTCACCATCACCGTCGTGTAGCCGTCCATCAGCCGCGCCAGGACCGCGGGCCGCAGGATCACCGCAATGCCGCGCCGACGGGCCTCCACCAGTTCGGGATTGTCCTTGGGGATCGCCGCGTGCGTCGTGACCACGACCGTCGGACCGCCTGGGAGCATGTCGAGCGACGACGCGTCGTGACCGATCCGGATCTGCGCACCGCGGGCACGGAGGGCGGCGACCCCGCGCGACTCCTTGGCGTCCGAGCCGGACACCAGACCGCCGCGGTCGAGCAGGATGCGCGCGATGCCGGACATCCCCGCTCCCCCGATGCCGACCATGTGCACCCGCAGCAACTCCGGTGGCAGGGGCCGCGCGCTCACCGCCGGGCTCCCCGGTTCGCCGCGGCCACCTCGAGCGCCACCTCCGCCACCCGGCGGGCGGCGTCCGGATGCCCCGAAAGCGCGGCGGCCGCCGTCATGGCGGTCAACCGGTCGGGGTCCCCGAGCAGCACGCGGACCGTCTCCGACACGAACGCCGCCGTGAGATCCGAGTCGGCGACGAGCATGCCGCCACCCGCCCCGACCACGGGCAGGGCGTTCAGACGCTGCTCGCCGTTTCCGATCGGCAGCGGCACGTACACGGCCGGCAGACCCACCGCGGTCACCTCGGCGACGGTCATGGCGCCGGAACGGCAGATCACCAGATCGGCGGCGGCGTACGCCAGGTCCATTCGGTCGAGGTATGGCACGGCGACGTAGGGGCGATCGCCCACCTCGGGCCGGCGAAGATCGAGCACGTTCTTCGGGCCGTGCGCGTGCAATACCGAGATACCCGCCGCCGCAAGGGCATCGGCGGCACCCGACACGGCGCGATTGAGGGATTGCGCCCCCTGCGAGCCGCCGAACACCAGGAGCACCCTGTCGTCGTCGGCGAACCCGAAGTGAGCGCGAGCCTGAGCCCGGACCGCGGCCCGGTCCAGCGAGGTGATGGCCTCGCGGACGGGGACGCCGACGACCTCGACGTCCCTGAGCCCGGGTTCGGGTACCGCCGAGAGCACCCGTTGCGCCCAGCGCGCGCCGACCCGGTTCGCCCACCCCGCGCTGGCGTTGGCTTCGTGGACGACCACGGGAACTCGGTGCCGTCGCAGCCCACCGCCACGGGCGGCCAGATAGGCGGGCAGGGCGACGTAGCCGCCGAACCCGATCACCACGTCGGCGTGCACGCGTTGCAGCACCGCACTCGTCTCGCGGACCGCGGTGCGCACCCGCAACGGGAGGCGCGCCAGGTCACCCGACGGTTTGCGTGGCAGCGGCACCGGCGTAATCAGCTCGAGCTGGTAGCCGCGTCCGGGAACCAACCGCGTCTCCAGCCCGCGATGGGTGCCCAGCGCGGTGATCCGGATCCCGGGGTCGAGGGCGACGAGGGCGTCCGCGACCGCCATCGCGGGCTCGACGTGCCCCGCGGTGCCGCCGCCGGCCAGAACCACCGACACACTGCTGCTCACCCGTGACGCTGACCTTCCAGAGTGCGAGCCCGTCGACTCGGTTGACGCTGACGGCCTCCATGATGCCCTGCACCCCTCGCCGCCCGGTCGGGCACGTCCGCGCCGTGGCGCCTGCGGTCGTCGGCGGCGGTCCGGGCGGGCTCCCGCTTCCCCTTCGCACCCGCCTTCGCCTTCGCGGGGGTCTTGGACTTCGTCGCGGTCTTCACCTTCACCTTGGCCTTGGCCGGAGCCGTCGCCTTGGACCCTCCCGCAGCCTTGTCGGTCCGGGTGCGCAACCGGTCGCGCGCCGCCTCCAGCCGGGTCGGCACGTACGGCTCGGGCAGCGGCAGCCGCAGGAACCGATTCATCCTGTCGTCGCGGCCCGCCCGCAGCGCAGCGACGGCCTCCGGCTCGTGCCGGGCCGCGTTGGTGATCACGCCCAGCATCAAAAGGGTCGTCGCCGTTGAGGTTCCGCCCGCCGAGATGAGCGGTAGCTGCAGACCCGTCACGGGGAGCAGTCCGACGACGTACCCCACGTTGATGAAGACCTGACCCAAGACCCACAGCGTCGTGGTGGCGGTCAACAGCCGCAGGAACGGGTCGGCCGAACGCCGGGCGATGCGCATCCCGGTGTAGGCGAACAAGCCGAACAGGGCGAGTAGGCCGACCGCGCCGATGAAGCCGAGCTCCTCGCCGATGATGGCGAAGATGAAGTCGTTGTGGGCGTTGGGCAGATAGTTCCACTTGGCCATGCCCTGTCCGAGACCGTCACCGAAGATGCCGCCGTTGGCCAGGGCGAACCTGGCCTGCTTGGCCTGGTAACCGGAACCCTGCATGTCGGCGCCGGGGTTGAGCCAGGACTGCACTCGGTCGGAGCGGTAGCCCTCCGACATCGCCAGAATCCCGGCCGCCACGATCACCGCTGCCAGCGAGGTGAGGAACACCCGCAGCGGCAGCCCGGCGTACCAGAGCAGGCCGAGCAGGATGATGCCGAGCGAGACGGTCTGCCCGAGGTCGGGCTGGAGCACGATGAGCAGCAGCGCCACCATCGCGCCGGGCACCAGGGGGAACAGCATCTCGCGCACCGACGCCCGTTCGAGACGCCGCGAGGCCAGTAGGTGCGCACCCCAGATCGCGAAGGCGATCTTGGCCAGCTCCGACGGCTGCATGGAGAAGCCCGCGATCACGAACCATCCGCGAGAACCGTTGGCCTCCCTGCCGATACCGGGGATCAGCACCAGGATCAGCATCACGATGGTCAGCGCGAAGCCGGGAAACGCCAGCTTGCGCATGACGTTGACGGGCATGCGGAGCGCCAGGTAGAACGCGAACAGTCCCACGACGGTCCACAGGACCTGCTTGGCGAAGATCGCCCACGGCGAGCCGTCCTCGTCGTAGGAGTGCACGCCGGATGCCGAGAGCACCATGATCAGGCCCAGCGTGATGAGGAGCGCCGCGACCGCGATCACCAGGTGAAACGACGTCATGGGACGCCCGAGCCACGCGCCGAATCGCGTCCGTGGCGCGCCCGCGGGCACCACCGCGTCGACGTCCCCGCCAGGCGGTGTACGACGCAGCCGGGCGAGGAAACCGGTCACCGTCAGCTACCCCGACCGTCGTTCACCACAGTCACAGAAATAACAGCAGGCTCATTAGTCCCTTGCACCCCAGAATCCTCCCCCGTCACCAGGCCGGCAGAGAGGACATCCGGCGCGTGTCGCCGGAAAAGGCGGCCGGTCGGGTCCTACGCGCCCACCGACGCCAGCCACTCGCTGTAGAACAGGGCAACGCCGAGCCCGCACGCAATGGCGGTGAGCAGCCAGAACCGGATGATCACCGTGGTCTCGGCCCACCCCACCAGCTCGAAGTGGTGGTGGAACGGCGCCATCCGGAACACCCGCCGGCCGGTGGTGCGGAACGCCAGGATCTGCACGACCACGGACGTCACCTCCGCGACGAACAACGCGCCCAGCACGACGGCGAGCATCTCGGTGCGGCTGGTCACCGACAGTCCGGCGACGATGCCGCCCAGCGCGAGAGACCCGGTGTCGCCCATGAAGATCTTCGCGGGCGCCGCATTCCACCAGAGGAACCCGACGCACGCGCCGGCCGTGGCCGCGGCGACGAGCGCCAGATCGAGCGGGTCGCGGACGTTGTAGCACCCGAGCCCGGGACTCGACGCGCACGCGTTTCGGAACTGCCAGAACGTGATCAGCACGTAGGCCGCTGTCACCATGGCCATCGCACCGGCGGCCAATCCGTCCAGACCGTCGGTGAAGTTCACCGCGTTGGACCAGGCGCTGACCACCACCACGCAGAACAGGACGAACACCGCGGGCGCCAGCGTGACCGTCGCGATCTCGCGGACGTACGACAGCTCGGCGCTTCCGGGGGTCAAGCCGTCACCGTTGCGGAACTGCAGCGCCAGCACGCCGAACAGCACTGCCGCGACGAGTTGACCGACCGTCTTGGCCGTCTTGTTGAGGCCGAGGTTGCGGGAGCGCCGGATCTTGATGAGATCGTCGATGAACCCCACCCCACCCAACGCCGTGGCGAGCCCGAGGACCAGCAGGCCCGACGCCGACGGGCCCTCGCCGTCGAGCGCCAGCCCGACCAGGTGGGTGCCCAGGTAACCGGCCCAGATGCCGGCGAGGATGGCCACGCCACCCATCGACGGCGTGCCGCGCTTCTTGCGGTGGCTCGGCGGACCGTCCTCACGGATTTCGTGACCGAAGCCCTGCCGGGTGAACAACCGGATCAACGCGGGTGTCAGCAGGATCGACACCGCCAGCGCGATGCCGACGGCGATGAGTATCTGCCTCATCCGGTTTCACCCACGAGGGACTCGGCGAGGTCACCCAGGCGCGCCGAGTTCGAGGCCTTCACCAGCACCACGTCGCCCTCCTCGAGTTCGGCTCGCAGCAAGGCCAGCGCGGCGTCGGCGTCGGCGACCATGACGGACTCACTGCCCCACGACCCCTCCATCACCGCACCGTGATGCATTGCGCTCATCGCCCTCCCCGTTCCGACGACGACCAGTCGAGACACATCTAAGCGCACGGCGAGTCGACCGATGCTGTCATGCTCGGCGATCGCGTCGTCGCCGAGTTCGGCCATCTCGCCGAGTACGGCCCAACTTCTGCGTCGGCCCGCCGCACCGGTCTTCGCCATCCACGCCAGGGCCTTCAGCCCGGCGCGCATCGAGTCCGGGTTCGCGTTGTAGGCGTCGTTGATGACGGTCACCCCGTCGCCGCGAGTGGCCACCTGCATCCGGTGCCGCGACACGGGGCTCGCAGCCGCCAGCGCACCGGCGACCTGCTCGAGGTCGGCCCCGCACTCCAGTGCCACCGCCGCCGCGCACAGCGCATTGGACACCTGGTGGTCGCCGTGCACGGCGAGCTGGACCGGCACCACACCTACCGCGCAGTGCAGGGTGAACCGTGGTCGCGCCAGCTCGTCGAGCACCACGTCTCCGGCCCAGACGTCGGCGCCCGCGCTGCGCGCGATGCGCACCACACGGGCGGCGGTCGTCTCGGCCATGGCGGCCACGGCCGTGTCGTCGGCGTTGAGGATCACCACGCCGGACGCCGGGACCGCTTGCGGCAGTTCGGCCTTGGTCGCCGCGATGGCTTCACGCGACCCGAACTCACCGAGATGAGCGGTGCCGACGTTGAGCACCACCGCAATCGACGGCGGCGCGATCCGCGCCAGCGCGGCGATGTTGCCACGGTGGCGCGCCGACATCTCGAGGATCAGGTAGTCCGTCGCCGTCGTCGCCCGCAGGACGGTCCACGGGTGACCCAGCTCGTTGTTGAAGGAGCCGGGCGGCGCGACGACCTCGCCCAGCGGCGCCAGCACGGCGGCCAGCAGATCCTTCGTCGACGTCTTCCCCGACGAACCGGTGATCCCGATGATCGTCAGTCCTCCGGTGACCAGCTCGGCGGCGACGGCGGCCGCCAGCTTGGCCAGGGCGTCCAGTACCGCCGCCCCGGACCCGTCGGCGTCGTATTCCAGCACGCTGGCACCGGAGTCGGCGGTGCCCGCCAGCGGGGTGACCACGATCGCCGGGACACCGACGGGGCGGGCGGCCAGCACCGCCACCGCTCCCGCCGCCACCGCACCTGCCGCGAAGTCGTGACCGTCGGACCGGGCGCCGGGCAAAGCCAGGAACAGGCCGCCGGGAGTGACGGCCCGCGAGTCGAACTCGACCGTGCCGGTCACCCGCGTCACCGCGGCGTCCTCGGCCGAGACGTCGACCAGCTCGCCTCCGACGATCTCTGCGATGCGTGCCAGCGTCAGCTCGATCACGGTCGCGACCCAAGGGCCTGCAGCGCCTCGGCCAGCTCGTCGCGATCGTCGAACGGCCGGGTCTCGCCGTGGGAGGTCTGCCCCGACTCGTGCCCCTTGCCCGCGATCAGCACGACGTCACCCTCGCGCGCCCAGCCGACGGCGTAGTCGATCGCCGCGCGGCGGTCACCGATCTCCACGACCTGCGCATCACTGCCCGCCGTCCCCTCGAGGACGGACGCGCGGATGGCGGCGGGGTCCTCGTCGCGGGGATTGTCGTCGGTCACGACGACGAGGTCGGCCAGTTCGGCAGCGGTCCGGCCCATCGGTGCGCGCTTGCCCTGATCGCGGTTGCCGCCCGCGCCGAAGACCACCGCGATCCTGCCCTGCGTCTGGGCGCGCAGGGTCTCCAACACGGCGCGCAGTGCGCCGGGCTTGTGGGCATAGTCGACGAGCGCCAGGAAGCCCTGCCCACGATCGATCGATTGGAGTCTGCCGGGAACGGTCGCCGTCCGCAGTCCCGGTGCGGCCTGCTCCGGGGACACCCCGACGGCGTCGAGCAGCGCGGTCGCCAGAAGGCAGTTCGACACGTTGTAGTGCCCCGGCAGATCGATCCGCAGGCCGTGGTGCACGCCAGAGGGGTCGACGACGAAGAACTCCTGGCCGCCACCGGGCAGTGTGCGGACGTCCTCCACCCGCCAGTCGGCGTCGTCCCCCGTCGCACTCACCGTGACGGGGTGACTGGCTCGCGCGGCGATCGTGCGCCCAGCGTCGTCGTCCACGCACACCACGGAGACGTCCGCGCGGTTCGACGACCCGGGATCGAAGAGCCGCGCCTTGGCGTCCAGGTAGTCCTGCATCGTCGGATGGAAGTCCAGATGGTCCCGCGAGAGGTTGGTGAAACCGCCCGCCGCGAAGTGCACCGCGTCGACCCTGCCCAGCGTCAGCGCATGGCTGGACACCTCCATCACCACGGTGTCGATGCCCCGTTCGAGCATGACCGCGAGGAGCGCTTGCAGGTCCGGCGCCTCCGGCGTGGTCAAGGCGCTGACCTCGTCGCGACCGTCGATGCGAATGCCGACCGTCCCGATGAGCCCGGCCACGCGTCCGGCGGCGCGCAGGCCGGCCTCGATCAGATGGGTCGTGGTGGTCTTGCCCGAGGTGCCGGTGACACCGATCACCCGCATCCTCTCCGACGGTCGGCCGTACACCACGGCGGCCAGTTCGCCGAGGACCGCTCTGGGATTCGGGTGCAGCAGCACCGGCACGTCGACGTGCTCGTCGACGATCTGGGCGCCCGCCTCGTCGGTGAGGACCGCGACGGCGCCCCGCCGCACCGCGTCGGCGGCGTACCGCCCGCCGTGGGACGTGGCGCCGGGCAGCGCGGCGAACAGGTCGCCGGGTCTGGCCTCCTGGCCGCGCAGCGTCACGCCGGTCACTCGGACGTGCGCCGAGGTCAGACCGGCGGAATCCGCCCGTGGCGTCGCTCGCACGCGCTCTGCCAGCGCGGCGAGGGAGTCACCGGCTGGATGGGAGGGGCGCAAGTTCATGGCGATGACACCCTACCGGCCGGTTCGTCGGCGGCCCCGCACCCGCGGAGGACGTTTCGGGTCGAGCTCAGCCCTGCAGGACCAGCGGCGGGCCGGGATCGGGCGACAACGGCACGTTCTCGCGCTGCAACAGCCAGGCCGCCAGGTTGTGCACCAGCGGTGCGGCCGTGGTGCCGGGTGAGCCGTCGGCCGTGCGGTGCGGGTTGTCCATCATCACGCCGACCACGTAACGCGGGTCGTCGGCGGGGACCATGGCGGCGAACGTGATCCAGTAGACGTCGTCGTAATAGCAGCCGCATCCGGGGTTGATCTGCTGTGCGGTGCCGGTCTTCCCGGCGATCTGGTAGCCCTCCACCGCCGCGCCGGATCCGGTGCCCTGCTGCACCCCGGTCGGGTCGTGCTGGATGGTGGCCCGCAACATGTTCCGGACCGTCTTCGCGGTCTCGGTCGACACCACGCGCACGCCCGCGGGCCTCGGCTCGTCGGTGCGGGTACCGTCCGCGGCGGTCGTGGACTTGATGATCCGCGGGGGGATGCGGACGCCGTCGTTGGCGATCGTCTGGTACATCCCCGTCATCTGCAGCAGGGTCATCGAAAGACCTTGACCGATGGGCAGATTGGCGAAGGAGCTGCCCGACCACTGGTCGATCGGCGGCACCAGGCCCGAGCTCTCGCCCGGCAGACCCACGCCGGTGCGCTGCCCGAGTCCGAATTTGGCGGCCATGTCGGCCCACCGCTCCTGGCCCACGCGCTGGGCCAACATCAGCGTGCCGACGTTGGAGGACTTCCCGAACACGCCGGTGGTGGTGTACGGCATCACGCCGTGCGACCACGCGTCGTGCACGGTGACCCCGCCCATGTCGATCGACCCGGGCACCGAGAGCACCTCGTCGGGATTGGTCAGCCCGAACTCGATGGCCGACGACGCGGTGATGATCTTGTTCACCGATCCCGGCTCGAACGGCGAGGACACCGCGAGGTTGCCCAATTGGCGGTCGTCCTGGCGCCCGATGTCCTGCGAGGGATCGAACGTGTCGTCGTTCGACATCGCCAGGACCTCACCGGTCTTGGCGTCGAGCACCACGGCGGAGACGTTCTTCGCGCCGGAGAGGTCCTTCGCCTGCTGAACCTGCTGCTGGACGAAGAACTGGATGTCGTCGTCGAGGGTGAGCGCGACGGTCGACCCGTTCACCGCGTCGTGGCGGTTGCGGTAGCTGCCCGGGATCACGACGCCGTCGGAGCCGCGGTCATAGGTGACCGACCCGTCGGTGCCGGCCAGCTTGGCGTCGAGGGAGTCCTCGAGGCCGAGCAGTCCATGGCCGTCCCAGTCGATGCCGCCGACGATGTTCGCCGCCAGTGACCCGCCCGGATACTGGCGGATGTCCTGACGTTCGGCGCCCACTTCGTGGTACCTGCTGGTGATGGCGTCGGAGATGGCCGGGTCGACGGCCCTGGCCAGATAGACGAAGGAGTCCTTGCTGGCCAGCTTCTTGTAGAGGGTGTCCGCGTCGGGCTTGTTGTTCAGCAGTCCCGAGACGCCCTTGGCGATCTCGCGCAGCCGTCGAGCCGGGTCCGGCGCATCGGGTTTGGCGGCCCTGGCGTCAGCCAATTGCTTTTGTACCTTGACCGGCTGGAACGTCAGCGCGCGCGCCTCGGTCGTGAACGCCAACTTGTCGTCGTTGCGATCGACGATGCTGCCCCGCACCGCCTTTTCGACGTCGGTGACCTTGAGTTGGCTTGCCGCCTCGGCCCGCAGGCCGGCCGCCCGCGGCACCTGCAGCATGAAGAGCTGACCCGCCGCCAGCAGGAGCACGCACAGGATCACTCCGTTGCCGACCCGGTGGCGGAACGTGAACGAGGCGCTCCGCGGTCCGTCGTCGGCAACCGGTGTGCGCGTCCGGCGTTCGGTGGCCGAGTGCGGCGCGTTCGCGCGGGTCTTCGGTTCCGGTGGCGCGGTGCGCGTCTTGCCGCGCCTCATGCCGGAGCACCGGCCACGGGACCGGGGAGCAGCGGCTGGGCATCGACGGGAGGACCAGGAAGCACCGGCTGCTGCGGCGAATCGAAGTGCGGATCGGCCGCGCCCATCGGGGCCGCGGGCGCGACCGGGGCCGCGGGCGCGACCGGGGCGGCGGGGACGGCCGGTGCGACCGCGGCATCGAGGGGGGCGGGGACCGGCACGGCGGCCGGGGGCACCGCGGCCTCCTGGCCGGGGGCCACGGGGCCCTGGGCGGGCACCGCCGGGTCCTGGGCGGGCGCCGGCGTCGGCACGGCGAGTGCGGTGGCAGGCGGCGGCATGTGCACTGCGACCTCCCGCGGATCGACGACGCGCGGCGCGGGAGGCGGCGGGGGCGCCGGGGGTCCCGGCTCGGGCAACGGGCTGTTCAGCGGGGGCGGCTGGACGCCCTGGGCCGGCTTGGGGGTGCCGACGACCATCCAGTTGCCCGACGGATCCTGGACGAGGTGCGCGGTGTCCCGCGACGGGATCATGCCGAGGTTGCGCGCGGCCTCGGCCAGGGCGGGCGCCGCCTGTGCTTCGAGCACGTCGCGCTCGAGACCTTCCTTTTGCTGCAGCAACGCCTGGTTGACCTCGCGGGCATGACCGAGCTGGTAGGACCGCTCGGCCGCATCCGTCGACAGCCACAGGGTGACGCCGAGACCGATTCCGAGCGCTCCGATCACCAGGACGACGAACGGCACCCGAGTGACGAACCGGCGCGGGTCGAGGTCGATCGAGGCGAGCTTGACCAGGAGCCGCTCGCGAAGCGGCGGCCGAACGACCTTGGGCGCCTTGGCCTTGCGGGCCTTCGCCCGCGCCTTGGCCTGAGCGGCGTTCCTGGGTCTGACCGGTCCCTCGGCGGGACGCGGCATCGGGCTGGTGTGCAGCTTGGACCGTTGCGGGCGCTGCGGACGTTGCGGGCGCTGCTCGTTGGTCGATCGGCGGCTACGGTTGGGCGGATCCGCCGAGCGCGTGGTTGCGTCGCGGGGGCCACGTCGTCGTTCGTCACCGGCGCGTACCGGTTCTCGTCGCTTGGCCATCACGAACCATCCCTTCTGACAACCTTTTCCAATGCCCGCAACCGCACCGAGGCGCTGCGCGGGTTGAGGTCGATCTCGGCGGGGCCTGCCTTCTCGGCGCCCCGCGTCAACGACTCGAAGAAGGGCTGGTGGCCCGGCAGCTCGACCGGTAGCCCGGGCGGGGTGCGCGATGCCGTCGCGGTGGCGAACTCACTCTTGACGATCCGGTCCTCGAGCGACTGGTAGGCCATCACCGCGATGCGGCCGCCTTCCCGCAGAGCGGCCAGCGCGGCGGGGATCGCCGCGCGAAGGGAATCGAGCTCGCCGTTGACCGCGGTCCGCAAGGCTTGGAAGGTGCGCTTGCCGGGGTGTCCTCCGGTGCGGCGGGCGGGTGCCGGGATGACGTCGTAGAGCACCGCGACCAGCTCCGAGGTCGTCTCGAACGGCTTGCGGTCCCGGCGTCGCACGATCTCGCCGGCGATTCGGCTGGCGAAGCGCTCCTCACCGAACTCCTGCAACACCCGGGTCAAGGCTCTCTTGTCGTAGGTGTTCAGAATGTCGGCGGCAGTCAGCGGTGCGTCCTGATCCATCCGCATGTCCAGGGGTGCGTCGTGGGAGTAGGAAAAACCACGCTCGGGACGGTCCAGCTGCATCGAGGACACCCCGAGGTCGAACAGGGCGCCGTCGACGGCCGAGTCGTCGTCGCCGCGATGGTCCGCCCAGAATCCGTCGTAACGGGTGTGGACGAAGGTGACGCGATCGCCGAACGGAGCGAGCCGCCGCTCCGCGATCGCGAGAGCGGTGCGGTCGCGGTCGAGGCCGACGAGACGCAGACCGGGCAGCTCGGTGAGGAAGCGCTCGGCGTGGCCGCCTGCGCCGAGGGTGGCGTCGACGAGGACGGCACCTCGACCGTCGGGGGCGCGGCGGGTGAGCGCCGGCGCCAGGAGCTCGACGCAGCGGTCGAGCAGCACCGGGTCGTGCGGGTGATCGTCAGTCATCGCAACACCCCTGGGACGTGTGACTGCCCTTGCACCGAGGTCCCTGTCCGAGGTCGCGGACCTGGCGTTGGGGAAGTACGCCAGGGCCGGTTCGGGCAGAGGCCACGATGCACGGGCAAGGCCCGGCTCGTGAGCCGCTTCGACGGCCGATGCATCGGCCGTTCTAGATGATGTCGCGCAGGGTGTCATCGCTGGCCGCGGAGAAGTTCTCTTCGTGGGTCTGCTGATAGTCCTGCCAAGCTTGGGCGTCCCAGATCTCGAGGTATTCGATCGAGCCGATCACGACGCAATCCTTGGAGAGTGCCGCGTACTGGCGGTGATCGGCCGACAGCGTGATCCGGCCTTGCGCGTCGGGATGTTGTTCGTCGGTTGCCGCCGCCAGGTATCGCAGATAGGCGCGGGCGTCCGGGTTGCTGCGCGATGCCTGTGAGGCGCGCTCCGCGAGCTTCTCGAACTCGGCCCGGGGATAGACGGCCAGGCTGTGATCTTGACTCTTGGTAACCATCAACCCTCCTGCCAGCGCTTCCCGAAACTTGGCGGGCAGCGTGAGCCGCCCCTTGTCGTCGAGCTTGGGCGTGTAGGTGCCGAGGAACATGCCCGCCACCTCCACCTACCCGGCGCAATCCCGAGTCGCTGTGCTCCTGCCCGCCGAACGGAGACCCCTTCGCTCCGTTGTCCGCCACATTACCCCACGATCCCCCACTTTGCTCCATCTCACGGCAAAAGTTTGGTCACGAGCCCCACCGGGCACCACATGCTGTTCTAGTGCCGGGCCGGCAAGGGCCGTCGGACGTCCCGTGAGCGAGCGAACATGCAGGTGAGGCGCCTCAGCTCCGTGGTGGGGCGTAGTGGGGCGTTACGGCTGGGCTCGGAGCCGCGCGGCGACGGGGTCGGCGTGTCGTACGCAAAGAAAAGGGCAGCCCGCATGGGCTGCCCTTGGTACTACTCGAACGGTCCCTGGACCGGAAGCCTCAATCCTCGAAGCGGCGGCGGAAGCGCTCCTCCATGCGGCTCGCGAACGAGTTGCCGCCCTTGGTGCGCTTCGGCCGTGCCGAACCGGGCTCCGCGGGCGTACCGCCGTCGCGACCACCTGCCACGCGCGGACCCGTGATCGCGAACACCACGCCGCCGAACATGATGATGAACCCGAACACGCTCAGGATCGGAAATCCGCTGATCTGTGTCGCCGGAAACGCCACGCCGCAGATCAAGAGCGCCAGGCCGACGACGAATGCCACCACGCCCTGCAGACGGCGCCGGGCCGACGGCGCTCGCAGATTCCCACCACGCACGCTCGACGCGAACTTGGGATCCTCGGCATAAAGAGCGCTCTCGATCTGGTCGAGCATGCGCTGCTCATGATCGGAGAGTGGCATCCGCGCCTCCCATGTTGCGTCCCTGCTGCGTCCGCGAACCGCGGCCGTGCGTTCGAATCCCGTACACCCGCGTTTGCGAGGCACCTGAACACCATGATACGAGCTGAATCTGAGCCGTACCACCTAGTTCGTGCCTCGATTGTAGTTGGTGACCGACCGGCGGCGAGATACGACTTCGCTGACCGGATAATGACGTGGACTCCGAACTGCGCGAAGGACACCAAAAGGTTGGCCACGACTCTCATCGACCTGTCACCCGCGGACATGCAGCGCCGCCTCGGCGACGCACTCGGCATCTACGTCGACGCGATGCGATACCCCCGCGGCACCGAGGATCAGCGTGCGTCCATGTGGCTCGAGCACACCCGCAGACGTGGTTGGACGGCCGTCGCGGCCCTCGAAACCAGGGGCACGGAGTCCACCGATCCGGCGGAGCGCAGGGCCGCGCCCATGGTCGGAGTGGCGTACGGGTATTGCGGCGCGCCCGACCAGTGGTGGCAGCAGCAGGTGGTGGCCGGCTTGCAACGCAGCGGTGCGGACGGGTCGCGCATCGCCGAGCTGACGAGGAACTACTTCGAGCTGACCGAACTCCACATTCACCCACGGGCGCAGGGTCGCGGACTCGGCGAGGCCCTGGCCCGTCGACTGCTGGCCGGACGCGAGGAACCGCACGTCCTGCTCTCCACGCCCGAGATCAGCGACGAGGCGAACCGGGCATGGCGGCTCTACCGGCGACTCGGCTTCCGCGACGTCATGCGGGGATACCACTTCGCCGGCGATCCCAGGCCGTTCGCGATTCTCGGCCGGGAACTCCCGCTGTGATCACCGGGGTCTGGCACCATGTCTGGGTGCCCCGCCGCCGCAAGCGCGTGTTCGCTCTGCTCCTGCTGGTGCTGATGGCGCCCATGATCGCGGGTTGCGTGCGGGTACGGGCGTCGATCACGGTGTCTCCCGACGACCGGGTGTCGGGCCAGATCATCGCGGCAGCCAAGCCACGGGGTCCCGACGACAAGGGTCCGCAGCTGCTCAACAGCCTGCCCTTCGGCAACAAGGTGTCGGTCACGTCGTACGAGCGGGACGACTACGTCGGATCGCAGGCCGTGTTCTCCGATCTCACCTTCGCCGAGCTGCCGCAACTGGCGAACATGAACCGCGACGCGGCGGGCGTCGACATCTCGCTCCGCCGGGCCGGCGACCTGGTGATCCTGGAGGGGCGGGCCGACCTGACGTCACTCAACGATCCCGACGCCGACGTCTCGCTGAACGTCGCGTTCCCCGGCGAGGTGACCTCGACCAACGGCGATCAGGTGGCCTCCGAGGTCGTGCAGTGGACCCTCAAACCCGGAGTGGTCACCACGATGAGCGCCCAGGCGCGCTACACCGACCCCAGTGCGCGGTCGTTCACCGGAGCAGCGATCTGGCTGGGGATCGCCGCCTTCGTCGTGGCAGGCATCATCGGCGGCATCGCATGGATGAGCCGCGATCGCAGTCCGGTCGTCGCGAGCCCGGCGGAGCACCGCTGACGCACCCGGCCCTGACTTGCCGGGATCGGACGCGCTCCCACTAGTCTGAAGGCATTTCGGGGTAGTGAAAGGGGCGCCCGCTGAGCGTGCATGCTGCCGCGGCTCCGTCGGCCATGGAATTGGTCCATACCGTCACCGAACGTTTGCGCGACCACCTTCGCGAGCGCCGGGCCGAGGCGGCGTACATCGGCGACGACTATGAGGAAATGACCGCCGCGCTCGAAGAGTTCGTGCTGCGCGGCGGCAAGCGGTTGCGGCCGCTCTTCGCCTACTGGGGCTGGCGTGCGGTGGCACCGGAGGGGCTCACCGCGGACGACGACGCCATGTTGCTGTTCGGGGCGCTGGAACTGCTGCACGCCTGCGCGCTGGTGCACGACGACGTCATCGACGCATCCGCCACCCGCCGCGGGCTGCCGACCGTGCACCGGCACTTCGCCGAGCGCCACCGCCAGCGGAACTGGCACGGTTCCTCCGAACAGTTCGGTCTGTCGACGGCGATCCTGCTCGGCGATCTCTCACTGGTCTGGGCCGACGACATCGTGTCGTCGGCGAATCTGCCCGCCGACGCGCACCGCCGCGTGCAGCGCGTCTGGTCGGACATCCGCACGGAGGTCCTCGGTGGTCAGTACCTCGACATCGTCGCCGAGGCCAGTGGTGCCGACACCGTGGCGTCGGCGATGAACGTCAACACCTACAAGACCGCGTCCTACACGGTGTCGCGCCCCTTGCAGCTCGGTGCCGCGGCCGCGGCCGACCGACCGGACGTGCTGGCGACCTTCCACGACGCGGGCCGGGCGCTCGGCGTGGCCTTCCAGCTGCGCGACGACGTGCTCGGAGTGTTCGGCGATCCCGCGGTGACCGGCAAGCCGTCGGGGGACGATCTGCGGTCGGGCAAGCGCACGGTGCTGCTCGCCGAAGCCGTCGAGCGCGCCGACCGCTCGGATCCGCTGGCCGCCAAGCTCCTGCGGACGTCCGTCGGCACGGACCTGGCGGACGCCCAGGTACGCGAACTGTGCCAGGTGATCGAATCCGTCGGTGCGCTGGCCGCGGTCGAGGACCGCATCGCATCGCTCACCGGGCAGGCGCTGGCCCTGCTCGACGCGGCACCCATCGCGGCCCACGCGAAGGTCGGTCTGGCCGAGCTCGCCAGATTGGCGTCGAATCGGTCCGCCTGAGACCGCATGACGACCCCCACTTCGTCACCGCCACCCGCCGCGACGCAGCCACCGAGTGCCGGCGTTGGCCGGCACGCCTCGCGGCTGATCGCGTTCGCCGCGTCCCGGGAGGGACGACCCGCCCTGCTCGGCTGCGCCGGCGCGGCACTGATCACCCTCGGCGGACTCGGTGCGGGAAGCACGCGGATACACGACCCGGTGCTCGAGTCGCTGGCCCTGTCGTGGCTGCGTTTCGGTCACGGGCTGGTGGTGTCCTCGGTGCTGCTGTGGGGCGGCGTGGCCGCGATGCTGATCGCGTGGCTCTGGTTGGGACGCAGAGTCGTCGACGGCACCGCGACCACGTACACGATGCTGGCGACGACGGGCTTCTGGTTGACGCCACTGCTGCTGAGCGTGCCGGTGTTCAGTCGCGACACGTATTCGTATCTGGCTCAGGGCGCGTTGTTGCGCGACGGTTTCGATCCGTACGTCGTCGGCCCGATCGAGAACCCGAACCCACTGCTCGACGACGTGAGTCCGATCTGGACCACCACCACGGCCCCGTACGGTCCGGTGTTCATCCTGGTGGCGAAGTTCGTGACGATGGTGGTCGGCGACCACGTCATCGAGGGCACCATGCTGCTGCGGCTGTGCATGCTGCCGGGGTTGATCATGCTGATCTGGGCGGCGCCGAGAATCGCCCGTCACCTCGGCGCGGGAGCCCCTGCCGCGCTGTGGATCTGCGTGCTCAACCCGTTGGTGATCATTCACCTGATGGGTGGCGTCCACAACGAGATGCTGATGGTCGGCCTGATGATGGCGGCCATTGCCCTCACACTGCAGGACAGACCCGTGTGGGGAGTCGGTCTCATCGCGATCGCCGTCGCAGTCAAGGCCACGGCGGGCATCGCGCTGCCGTTCATGGTGTGGATGTGGATGCATCGACTGAGCGCCAAGCACCAGTTCGGGCGATGGCGCGCCTTCGCGGTGGCGACGGCGTCGTCGGCACTGATCTTCGTGGTGGTCTTCGCCGTCGTGTCATGGCTGGCGGGGGTGGGCCTCGGGTGGCTCACCGCGCTCGCAGGTTCGGTCAAGATCATCAACTGGCTGACCATTCCCACCGCGACCGCGAATCTCATCAACGCCGTCGGCGGGTTGCTCTTCCCGGTGAACTTCTACGCCGTCCTCGAGGTGACCCGCATCATCGGCATCGCGGCCATCGCCATCTCACTTCCGCTGCTGTGGTGGCGGTTCCGGCACGACGACCGCGACGCGCTGACCGGTATCGCGTTGGCGATGCTCGTCGTCGTGCTCTTCGTGCCCGCCGCGCTCCCGTGGTACTACACCTGGCCGCTGGCCGTGCTGTCGGCGCTGGCGCAGAGTCGCCAGTCGATCGCCCTCATCGCAGGCTTCTCGACGTGGATCATGGTGGTCTTCAAACCCGATGGCTCCCATGGGATGTACTCGTGGCTGCACGTCACGCTGGCCACCGCGTGCGCGGTCGCCGCGTGGTACTCCCTGGCGAAGGCACCCGAGGGGGTCAGTACGCCATGGCCTGCGCGCGACGAACCACCTCGCGCGCCTGGTGCGAGTGCAGCGCATCCACCGGCCGCGCGTTGGGCTGCGCTCCGGTCCCTCCGTCGCGGCTGATCGTCAGTGACGCGTCCGGGGTGAACAGCCAACGCACGATCTCCGTTTCGTGGTAACCGCCGTCGTGCAGGACCACCAGTAGGCCCGAGAGGCTCTTGACGACGTGACCGTCCTCGTCGAAGAAGATCTTCGGCACCACCAGCATTCCGTCGCGGCGGACGCCGATCAGGTGCTTCTGCCGGAGATGCTGGTGCACCTTGGTCACGGGGATGCCGAGGATCGAGGCCACCGTGGGTAGGTCGTATACGGCCTCGTCGGGCTCCAGAACGTCGTCGGCAGCCGGAATGTTGCTCACGGGTGCGAGTCTAAGATGCACGCGTGGATAGCAGCCAGCGATCAGACCCGCTCGTCGGCATGGTCCTGGACGGGCGCTACCGCGTCGACGCCGTGATCGCGACCGGAGGCATGTCCTCGGTGTACCACGGACTCGACCTCCGGTTGGATCGCCCGGTGGCCTGCAAGGTCATGGATTCGCGCTATGCCGGTGACGAACAGTTCCTGGTCCGCTTCCAGCGCGAGGCACGTGCGGTCGCGCGACTGAAGGATCCTGGGCTCGTCGCCGTCTACGACCAGGGCTTGGACGGTCAGCACCCCTTCCTGGTCATGGAGCTGATCGAGGGCGGCACGTTGCGCGAGCTGCTCCGCGAACGCGGACCCATGCCGCCCCACGCGGTCGCCGCGGTGCTGACGCCGATCCTCGGCGGGCTCGCCGCGGCGCACCGGGCGGGCCTGGTGCACCGCGACGTCAAACCGGAGAACGTGTTGATCTCCGACGACGGTGAGGTCAAGATCGCCGACTTCGGTCTGGTGCGCGCGGTCGCAGAGGCCAAGATCACGTCGACCAGTGTGATACTCGGCACCGCCGCCTACCTCTCCCCCGAGCAGGTCGGCACCGGTGACGCCAGCCCGCGCAGCGACGTCTACGGCGTCGGGATCCTCGCCTACGAACTGCTCACCGGCGTGACGCCCTTCACCGGTGACAGCGCGCTGGCCGTCGCGTACCAGCGGATGGACAACGACGTGCCCCCGCCGAGCGCCGCGATCGCCGGCGTGCCACCGCAGTTCGACGAGTTGGTGGCCCGCGCGACGAGGCGCAACCCCGACGACCGCTACGCCGATGCCCAGGCCATGGCCGCCGACCTGCGCGCGTTCACCGACGAACTCGGCCTGCCGCCGTTTCGCGTACCGGCGCCGCGCGACTCGGCTCAGCACGTCGCGTCGGCCGCGTACCGCAGCCGCACGCGGGACGACCACACCACTGCGGCCACCGCCGCACCGCAGGCACCGCAGCCCATCCTGCCGACCCGCGAAGGTCGCCCCGAACCGGCCCGGCCACGGCAGCACACCCGCGCGCTGACCCGCGGACCTGACGACTGGGGCCGACCCGAAAGTGGCCCCGCCCCTTCTCAATTCGCTGGCATCGACATCGACGAGCTGGCCCGGGCGAGGCAACGGGGACGCCGCGTCCTGGCGTTCTGGCTGGTCGGCATCCTCACCCTCACCGCCCTCGTCGCCGCGGGCGCCTGGACCCTGGGCAGCAACGTGGCCGGCCTGCTGTAGTCAGTCGCGCAGCATCTCGGCGACGAGGAACGCCAACTCGAGGGACTGTTGGGTGTTCAACCGAGGATCGCACGCCGTCTCGTAACGGCCCGCCAGATCCGAGTCCGAGATGTCCTGTGCCCCGCCCAGACATTCGGTCACGTTCTCACCGGTGATCTCGACGTGAATCCCGCCAGGGTGGGTGCCCAGCGCGCGGTGCACCTCGAAGAAGCCCTGCACCTCGTCCACGATGCGGTCGAAGTGCCGTGTCTTGTACCCGGTCGACGACTCGTGGGTGTTGCCGTGCATGGGATCGCACTGCCAGATCACCTGGTGTCCAGTGGCCTGCACCTTCTCGATGATCGGCGGCAGGAGGTCGCGCACCTTGCCGTTCCCGAGCCTGCTGACCAGCGTCAGGCGGCCCGCCTCGTAGTGGGGATCGAGCCGTTCGACGTATTCGACGGCCAGCTCGGGGGTCATGTTCGGACCGATCTTGACGCCGATCGGGTTGGCGATCACCTCGGCGAACGCCACGTGGGCACCGTCGAGTTGACGGGTGCGGTCACCGATCCACACATAGTGCGCCGACAGGTCGTACAGGCGCGGTTCGGAGCCCTCCGCAGTGCCTTCGGTGGACAGCCGCAGCATCGCCCGCTCGTAGTCGAGCACCAGGGCCTCGTGGCTGGCGTAGATGTCGGCGGTCTGCAGGTTGCGGTCGTTCACGCCGCAGGCGCTCATGAACCGCAGCGCACGGTCGATCTCGGCGGCCAACGCCTCGTAGCGGGCACCGGCGGGCGACGTCCTGACGAACTCGCGGTTCCAGTCGTGGACCGACTCCAGGGACGCCAGCCCCGACGACGTCAACGCGCGGACCAGGTTCATCGCCGCGCTGGCGTTGGCGTATGCCCGCACCAGCCGCGAGGCATCGTGGTCCCGGACCGACGCGTCGGGTGCGAATCCGTTGATCATGTCGCCGCGGTAGGACCGCAGGCCCAGCGCGTCGATGTCCGACGAACGCGGCTTGGCGTACTGCCCCGCGATGCGGGCGACCTTCACCACGGGCATGCTGGCGCCGTAGGTCAACACCACGGCCATCTGCAGGAGGGTGCGGATGTTGGCGCGGATGTGCGGTTCGGTGTTGTCGACGAACGTCTCGGCGCAGTCACCGCCCTGCAGCAGGAACGCCTCGCCGCGCGCGACGTCGGCGAGGTGGCCCTTCAGCCGCTCGACCTCCGACGGCACCGTGATCGGCGGCACGCTCTCGAGGACCGTGCGCATCGCCTTGGCCTGGTCGGCGGGCCAGCTGGGTTGTTGGGCAGCGGGCCTGGCCAGGGCGGCATCGAGGCGGTGCCGCAGGTCGTCGGTCAGCGGCGGAAGGTCCGGCAGCTGGTCGATGGGTACGTCGACGGTCCAGTTCACCTGTCCATGGTAACCGCGCCCGAAAGTGGATTATGCCAACCCTGCCTGTCATACCCGCAGTTCAGGCGCGTGCGGCCCACGCTCCGTCGTCATCCGGCTCGTCGTTCGGGTCGTCCTTCGATCCGCTACCCACGCGTTCGGTCAGCAGACGGAACCGGGTCAGATTGTGCCTGGCGTCGACGAGGGCGTCGTGCGCGTCCCGCGGCCGCGGCGGCATGCGGGGAGATCCACAATGCTCCCAGAACTGTCGCAGCTCTCTGGTGAACCTGGGCATCGCCGGTGGCAGGTCGGTCATCGGGCCCCAGAGCTGGCACAGCACCACGTGGTCATAGGCACCCACCCAGGCCCACAGCTCGATGGTCTCGTCGCCGTCGACGTCGAAGAAGTCCTCGAGGTCCGAGCGAATCCGTCGCCGGGACCGCCACGACTTCGACGATGGCGACGGCAGTTTGGGCAGCACGTGCTTGCGCACCCAGGCACCGGCCCGGTCCGGGTTGAATTCCGTTGAGATCGCGTAGTACTCGCGCCCGTCCTCGGCGGCGATGCCGATCGAGATCAAGCTCGATGGTGCGGCCGTCGTCGATGAACTCGGTGTCGTAGAAGTACCGCATCAGGCCGCTTCCGTGGTCGCCGGGGCCGGGGCCGGGGCCGGATGGATCTCCCGGTCGAGCTGCGCGTTCACCTCGGTGTCGTCGGGGAAGTGCGGCTCCCCCGCGACGACGTGCTGAAGCCACAGCTTGGCCTGCACGACGGGGCGCCGCAGCCGCCGCTCACGTTCCAGCGAGCGGTGCATCCGTCGTGGCCGCTTCCCGTACCGCCACCGCGCCCATGGCGCATGCGGACGCGACACCCGGATGGCGCCGACGATCAGCAGCGGCGTGATGAACATGCCGACCAGACCCGTCCACACCTTGCCCTTGAGCAGCACCACCACCGCGAGCGCCAGGGTGACCACGGCGATGCCCACCACCGTGGCACGGGCCAGCAGCGTCTGGTCCTCGCGCCAGATGTCGATGTCGAAGAACGACAGTGGATTGAAGCCGAGGATCAGCAGCCCCGCGACCGCGACCGCCGCGAACACCGCGTCCACCGAGGTCCGGCCGTCCTCGGACCAGTACACGTCCTGTAGATGCAGGATCAGGGCGAACTCGTCGAGCACCAGGGCGGCGCCCATTCCGAAGAAGATGGCCGCCGCCGTAAATTCGGGGACGCCGCCGTCGACGGCCAGCGTCACCATCGTGATGCCGGAGACCATGACCAGAATCACACCGATCACGACGTGATGGATGTGCGTCGTGCCGTGACCGATGTTGCGGGGCTGCCACCACTTGGGCGGAGTGTCGTTGCCCGCGTTGTGCCGGATGTACCGGACGATGGTCCTCGTCACGAGGAACGTCAGCAGGAACGCGATCAGGCACCACATCAGTGGCTGTCGACCTGGCGGGATCGCCAGATCGAGCCCGAAGTCGAACTTCCAATCGTCGAACACGGGCAAAACTTACGCTTGCGGGCGCACGCCGTGGACAGGATGGTCCCCGACGCGCCGATGACCACCGATACTCTTGTCCGCGACATGAAAAATCGGCAGCTGCCCGGCGGGGCGCGGTGGACGACCGTGGCATGGCGGCTGTTCGAGCTGCTCAGCATCGCGGCGGTGCTCTGGGCGGGCTGGCGACTGCTCGCCACCACGCCGTACCGCATCGACATCGACGTCTACCGGATGGGCGGCCGCGCGTGGCTCGACGGCACGTCGCTGTATCGCGACGGCGTGCTGTTCCACACGGTCGCTGGCCTGAATCTGCCGTTCACCTATCCGCCCCTGGCCGCCGCGGTCTTCTCGCCGTTCGCCTGGCTGTCGCTGAACGCCGCCAGCGCCACGATCACCGTGATCACCTTCGCGCTGCTCGTCGTGACCACCCTCATCGTGCTGACGCGGCTGCGGGTGTGGGAGGAGTCGGCCTCGATCTCCGCCCCGGCGTGGCGCAGGCGGTGCTGGCTGGCCGCGGTGATCGTCGCGCCGGCGGTGGTCTACCTCGAGCCCATCCGGTCGAACTTCGAATTCGGTCAGATCAACGTCGTGCTGATGACCCTGGTGATCGCCGACTGCGTGCCCCGAAGGACGCCATGGCCGCGCGGCGTGCTGGTGGGACTGGCCATCGCGCTCAAGTTGACGCCCGCGGTCTTCCTGCTGTACTTCCTGCTCCGTCGTGACACTCGCGCGCTGGTGGCGAGCGTAACGTCGGCGATCCTCGCGACGGCGGTCGGTTTCGTGGTGGCCGCCCGCGACTCCTGGGAGTACTGGACCGAGACGGTGCGCGACACCGACCGCATCGGCACGGCGACGTACCTCACCAACCAGAACATCGCCGGCACCCTCGCACGCCTTGGCATCGGCGAAACGCCACGCTTCGTGATCTGGGTGATCGCCTGCTTCGCCGTGCTCGCTCTGACGGTATGGGCGGTTCGCCGCGTACTGCGGCCGACGATGCGCACTCAACCGGTGACCAGCCGGTGCTCGCGCTGATCTGCGTCGCGATGTTCGGTCTGGTCGTCTCACCCGTGTCGTGGTCCCACCACTGGGTGTGGGCGCTGCCCGCAGTGCTGGTGACGGGCGTGCTCGGCTACCGCTACCGCAACCTGGCCATGGGCGTCGGTCAGCATCGTCGGGATCCTGCTGATGTACTTCGCCCCGATCCACCTGATGATCGAACACAGCGAGACGTCGGCAGCGCTTGTGGCGCCAGCTGATCGGCGGATCATACGTGTGGTGGGCGCTGGTGCTGATCGGCGTCGCGGGTGCCGTCACCGTGGGAAGTCGCGATGGCGCCCTCGTGCGGTCGACGCCGCGCCCGCCCATGCCGCCGGTTAACCCGCGGCCGTCGTGGGCATCCGCGAGGGCGGCTTGCCGTCCGAGGTGTCCGGTCCGCCGTCCAACGCCGTCTTCACGTCGGCGGCGTACAGGTCGACGTACTCCTGGCCCGACATTTGCATCAGTTCGTACATCACCTCGTCGATGACGGCGCGCTCGATGAAGCGGTTGCCGGCCAGACCCTCGAATCGGGTGAAGTCCAGCGGCTTGCCGAACCGGACCTCGACCCGGCCGAAGTGCCACATCTTGGATCCGGGCGGATTGACGGTGTCGGTGCCGACCATGGCCACCGGGATCACCGGGACGCCGGTCTCCAGCGCCAGCCGGGCGATGCCCGTCTTGCCCTTGTAGAGCCGCCCGTCGGGTGACCGGGTGCCCTCGGGGTACATGCCGAGCACCTTGCCCTGAGCGAGGATGCGTTGTGCGGTGGTCAGTGCGGCGAGTGCGGCGTCCGCGTCGGTACGGTCGATCGGCACCTGTCCGGCGGCGGTGTAGAACCACCGCGTCAACCAGCCCTTGAGCCCGCTGCCGGTGAAGTACTCGGCCTTGGCCAGGTAGGTGATCCGACGCCGCACCACCAGGCACTTGTAGAAGCTGTCGGCGACGGCGAGGTGGTTACTGGCGAGGATGACGGCACCGGTATTCGGAACATTCTCCAGCCCTTGAACTTTCGGGCGGCCCAGCAGTGACAGCAGCGGGCCCATGAAGATGTACTTGAACAGCCAATACCACATCGAGCCCACCCCTTGCGGGCCCCCGGACGGAGGCCTGCGACAACTGTACCCAGTTCGGGCCTACTCCTCGACGGTGACGGGAATGTGCTGATAACGTCCGGGCCCGGTCCGCGGCGGATCGTCGTCGGGTGCCGGTCCGTCGGGCCGCGGGCCGGCCGGACCGGGAGGCCCGTCGGTATCGGTGCCGCCGCCCCCACCGGTGTCCATCGCGTCGACCATCGCCCGGACGACCGCGAGCAGCGCCACGCTGTGCTCGGCGATCACGCTCAGCAACGGATGCTGCTCCCCGGTCACCAGGGCAGCCAGCGCACACACGGGACACCAGGTCTGCTGGCACCTGCCCTCGCCGCCGGAGGTCGCGCGGGCGGCGGCCGCCCGGACGGCGGGTTCGAGCCGCTCCAGGATTGCCTGCGCCAACTGCCGCAACTCGGGTGTCATGTCCGGATGTCGGCGCCCGGCCGCACCGGCGTCCGTGCGGAACTCGTTCATGCCGGCCACACCTCCGGATTCGGTTTGAATCGCACCGTCAGTTCACTGCCGCGCAGCTGTGCGTCGACCACGGTGCACCTCCGCAACACCGACGCCAACCGAACCCGCCGACGCGTTCCTCCGGCGCCGACGATCAGGTCGTCGTCGACCCGGCCCAACGTGAGCGCGCCAGGATCGACCTGCGGCAACTCTAACCTCATCCGGTATACCGCATCGAGCCCGGATCCCGATTCACGGTCCACCACCGGCCGAACCGGCGCAGGCGGCGGCGACCCGCCGCGTTGCCGCGCGCCGTCGAGCAACTCGCCAAGCGCCTTCGGGCCGATCGGCTCCCCTGCCAGGTGCGGCACCAGCACCAGCGTGACGTCGCCGATCGCCGCGCCGAGCTCGTCGAGAACCGCGCGCTGTTCGGCGATCCGTTCGGTGTACCAGTCGAATGCGGGATGCTCCGGCAGGTTCCCGTATTCGAACGAATCATCCTGAACCAGGATTTGATTCACGAGCAATTCGTCGACGGAGATTCCCATCAACGCCAACGAGGCGAGCGTGCGCACCGCCTCGGCCGCCACCACGCGCTCGGCCGTGAGGACGAGGTGGGCACCGACGCGCGTCGAGTCGGTGAGCAGTTCACCGAGGCCTTCGGTGCCCGCGGCGATCCGTTCGACCAGTTCGACGACTGCCGCCGAACCGACGTCCTCGGTCCTCGACGACAACCTGCGATGTCTGGGCCAGGCCCGCTCGAGGTAGAGGCCGAAGGCCGACGGCAGGGTCAGCATCCGCATGGCATCGGCCGTCGATGCACAGTCGACGACGACGTGATCCCACCGGCCGGACGCTGCGAGCTCACCGACGACGCCGAGACCGAGCACTTCCTGAATACCCGGCAGAGCCGAGAGTTCTTCCGGCGCAACGTCTCCGATATCCGACTCCGGGAATCTGGCGGCCAGCACGCCGGCGATCTCCCGCCACCGCTGCTCGAGCAGGGCCAGCGTGTCCAGGGCCAGGGCATCGAGGAACCCGCCCGCGCCGGCGTGGGGCCGGGTGTTCAGGTCGGCCAGCACCCGGGTCGGATTGCGCTCACCGGTCGGGACGACGCTGGCGCCCAGCACGTCACCCGTGGAATGTGCCTGATCGGTCGAGACGATGAGGACCCGCAGTCCCTCCCGCGCATCGCGCACCGCCCTTGCCGTGGCCAGCGTCGACTTGCCCACCCCGCCCTTGCCGACGAAGAGGCTCAGCCTGGCGCTGGCGGCCGCCGGCGACACGGCCGCTTCACTGAGGTCAGTCAGCCTCGACTCGTTTCTTGAGGTCCTTCAGCGCGGTGTCGGTGAGCCTCCGCTCCGCCTTGCGCTTGAGCAGCCCGATCATCGGAATGACCAGGTCTACCGAGAGTTCGTAGGTGACGTCGGTGCCGGATCCCTTGGGCGAGAGCAGATACGCGCCGTCGAGTGCCTTGAGCAGGGAACTGGACACCAGTGACCACGTCACCGACCCGTGGTCGGCCGGCCAGGAGTACGACAGCACCATGGTGTCCTTGAGCACGGCGGCGTCCAGCACCAGCCGGGCAGTCTTCGGATAGCCCTCCTCGTCGGTCTCGAGGACTTCGGTCTCCTTGTATTCGGCGACCCAGTCCGGGTACGAGCCGATGTCGGCGATGACGTCCATCACGGTCGACGGGTCGGCGTCGATGTAGATCGTCTGCGCAGTCTTGTCCGCCACGTGTTCACTTCTCCGGGTCGCTAGTGCGCTGCTGGACTCGCGTCCTTCGCACAAAATGTACCCGCACCGTAGGCGGTGACGTCACGCCAGCCGCGAGACGCCCACCTGACGCGACGCCTCGAGCTTCTGCTTGACCTCGAACGCCATCCGCTTGCCCGCCACGCGCCGGTGATGGTTCGACTTCGCGAGGTTCATCCTCGCCACCTCCCAGGCCGCGGCGCCCGAGGGCTCGGCGTGCAGGAAGTAGTGCAGGATGACCCCGTCGAAGGACCGCTCGAGCCAGATTTCCATGGTTCCGGTCAACGCACCCGTGACCGTCCAACGGTGACCCGCCGGACCCCTGTCCTCCACCACGGTCAGCCGCAGGTCCGGCCACCATCGCCGCCAGCAGGCCGGATCGGCGATCGCCCTGCCGACGGCGGCCGGGTCCGCGCAGACGAACGTCTCGTCCGCGACCTGGATGCTGTACATCGCTGCCACCTTCACACACGGGGGCCCGCCACTGACAGCCGGCCGACTAGGCTGGCTGACAAATTACATCCAGATCCGGGCAGATTTCTCCGCCGGCTCACCCGTCCGAGAGGGCTCCACCATCGTGCGCGAATTCAGCGTTCCGGCATCCTTCACCGTCGGCGAGCACGACACCGCCGTCAGTCCGGTGTTCTCACACGAGGCCGACGATCCCGATCACGTCATCGTGCAACGTCTGATCAACGGCAGGTGGTCCGACGTGACCTGCGCCCAGTTCGCCGGTGAAGTGCGTTCCGCCGCCGCGGGTTTGATCGCGGCCGGTGTCCAGCCCGGCGATCGGGTGGCGATCCTCTCCGCGACGCGGTACGAGTGGCCGGTCCTCGACTTCGCGATCCTGTCCATCGGCGCGGTCACGGTGCCGATCTACGAGACGAGCGCGGCCGAGCAGATTCGATTCGTGCTCTCGGACTCCGGTGCCGTGGTGGCCTTCGCCGAGACTGACGAGCACGCGCAGAAGATCGAGCAGCTCCGAGGCGAGCTGCCGGACCTGCGCCACGTCTACTGCATCGACGGGACGGGCCCGGCGGCACTGGAGGCGCTGACGGACGAGGGGAACGGGACCGATCCCGCCCTCGTTCGGGAGCGCCTCGCGGCCATCGGGTCCGCCGACGTAGCCACCCTGGTGTACACCTCCGGCACCACCGGCCGGCCCAAGGGATGCCAGCTCACCCACGCCAACCTCTTGTACGAGATGCGGGGCGCCAAGGCGTGTTTCCCGGCGTTGTTGAACAAGGGCGAGAAGCTCCTGGTGTTCCTACCGCTGGCGCACGTGCTCGCCCGTGCCATCACGATCGCAGCCTTCGCCAACAAGGTGACCCTCGGGTTCACCAGCGACGTCAAGAACCTGGTTCCCACGCTGGGGGTGTTCAAGCCGACGCTGGTGGTGTCGGTGCCGCGCGTGTTCGAGAAGGTCTACAACACGGCCGAGCAGAACGCGCACGACGGCGGCAAGGACAAGATCTTCGCCGCGGCCGCCAACACGGCGATCGAGTGGAGTCAGGCGCAGGCCACCGGCGGGGCCGGCCTGCTGCTGAACCTCAAGCATGCGGTGTTCGACCGGCTGGTCTACGGCAAGCTGCGCGCGGCCCTCGGCGGCAACTGCCGCGCCGCGATCTCCGGCGGTGCGCCGCTCGGCGCCCGGCTCGGGCACTTCTACCGTGGCGTCGGGGTCACCATCTACGAGGGCTACGGGCTGACCGAGACCAGCGCGGCGATCACCGTCAACCGGGTCGATGACGTAAAGGTCGGCTCGGTGGGAAAGTTGCTGCCCGGCAACGGTATGCGACTCGACGACGACGGTGAACTGCTCGTCTCGGGTGGTGTCGTCTTCGGCGGCTACTGGCACAACCAGGCGGAGACCGACGCGGTGCTCTCCGACGGCTGGTTCCACACCGGGGACCTCGGCGCCATCGACGACGACGGATTCCTCACCATCGTGGGCCGGAAGAAGGAGATCATCGTGACCGCGGGCGGCAAGAACGTCGCCCCGGCGTTGTTGGAGGACCGGCTGCGGGCGCATCCGTTGATCAGTCAGGCGATGTGCGTCGGCGACGCCCAACCGTTCATCGCGGCGCTGGTCACGATCGACCCCGAGGCGTTCGGCGGCTGGAAGCAGCGCAACGGCAAGGATGCGTCGGCCACGGTGGGTGATCTTGCCGAAGACCCCGATCTGCTCGCCGAGGTGGAGCTTGCCGTGAAGGACGCCAACCAGGCGGTGTCCAAGGCCGAGGCCATCCGCAAGTTTCGGATCCTGCCGGTCGACTTCACCGAGGACACCGGCGAGCTGACCCCGACGATGAAGGTCAAGCGCAAGGTCGTCGCCGAGAAGTTCGCCGCCGACATAGCCGCCCTGTACGCGAAACGCGGTGAGTAGGAACGGCTAACCGGTCAGCAGCTCGGACAGGCGTTGCGCCTTGGTGCTCCACTGCCAGTCGTCGACGACCCACTCGCGCCCGGCCGCGCCCATCGCCGTAGCCCGCGCGGGATCGGCAAGCAGGTCTCCGACCGCGGCGGCGATGGCGCCGACGTCCCTGCCGTCGACCACCAGCCCGGTCCGACCGTCGGCGACCGATTCCGGCGCGCCACCGGACCTGCCCGCCACCACGGGGACGCCCGACGCCGACGCCTCCAGGTAGACGATGCCGAGGCCTTCGACGTCCAGTCCGGCGCCGCGGGTCCGGCACGGCATCGCGAACACGTCTGCCATGGCATGGTGTGCGGGCAGCTCCTCGGCGGGCACGCCGTCGGTGAAGACCACGTGCTCGGTGACGCGGGAGACCTGCGCGAGACGGTGCAACTCGTCGCGGTGTGGGCCACCCCCGACGATGACGAGGGCGGCGTCGGGGACGCGGTGCCGGACGGCGGGCAACGCGCGGATCAGCATGTCCTGCCCCTTGCGCGGCACCAACCGGGAGACACACACGACGACGGGGCGGGCGCCGAGGCCGTAACGCGCCCGCAGCCGTGCCCTGGCGGCCGGGTCGGGCCGGAACCGGTCGGTGTCGACGCCGGGCGCGAGGTGTTCGAGTGCGGCATTCGGTCCGAACGCCGCCGCAAAGCGGCCACGGGTGTACTGGCTGATGAAGGTCACCACGTCCGTGTCGTTCCCGATGCGGCGCAATGCCGTCCGGGCCAGCGGCACCATCGACCAGCCCACCTCGTGGCCATGGGTGCTGGCGATCACCCGGGTGGCGCCGGCATGTCGCGCCAGCGGGGACAGCAGTGCCAGCGGGGCTGCCGCACCGAACCAGACCGTGTCGACGTCGCGGGTCCTGATGAGCTTGCGCATCGTCGAGGCGACCGAGGGCTCGGGGATCATCAGTGACGTAGGATGGCGCACCACCTCGAACCCCGTGGCGCCGCCGTGCCCGACTTGTTTGGCTCGCTCGTCGTAGGCCGCATCGCCCTTCCACTTCGGCGCGTACACCGTCATGGTGTGCCTGCCGTCGGCCACCAGGCCGGCGACCAGATTCTCGAGGTAGGACTGGATGCCGCCACGACGCGGTGGAAAGTCGTTCGACACCAACAAAACTCGGGCCATCGCGCTATCTCAACCGCTGAGCCAGGTCCGCCACGCGACCAGCACCTGCGTGGTGTCGGCGCCGAGGGTCTGCCTGATGGCGGCCGACGGGTCCCGATGTCCGGGACCGCACGCCGTCAGGTACAGCCGGCGCAGGGTGTCGGCGCCGTAGCGACTGGCGACGAATCGACTGAACCACCACGCCCTGTCGTAGGCCAGCGACCGGGTGGCACCGGGTGTGTCCAGGTCGGCATCGGTGGGAAGTTGCCCGAGCTGCGCGGCCGCCGCTGGTCCGGGCATCGGGGTCGGCGGCCGTCCGACGAAGTCGGCCACGCCCTCGGTGAGCCAGCGGGGCGCGTCCGCGGCCGTGCGCGCCCGTGAGGCGTAGTGGAAGAGTTCGTGGCGCAGGACGATTCGCAGCGAATCGTCGCTCATCGAGCTGGCCCCCGGCGCGAAGACGATCCGCTGCGCCGTCGTCGCGGCCGCAATGTCGGCGTCCCCGTCGGCCAGGGCGCGGAACTCCTCGTCGGTGCCGGTGAGCACCACGACGACGTTGCGTCTCCAGTCGTCTCCCCAGAAGGCGGTGACGGCGTCCGCCGCGCCGTCCAACTCGGCAAGGACCCGGCCTTGCAGGTCGGCGGTCTGGGTCCCACCCAGGGACAACATGGAGACGGTGCGGCCGTCCCGGAGGACGACCGGGTCGGTCGTCGGGGTCGGCACGTCGAGAGACGCATGCATGGCCGCGGGCGGCGCGTCGACCGGCGGCGGCGTGCCACCGAGCGGATGGATGACGAGCGCGGTGGCGACGATCAACTCGACCAGCAGCAGCAGGCCGAGGAACGGCCGCTCAGTAACGGCGGACGTTGTGAATCGGCGCATTGTCCACCGGGGCGACCCGCACCGGTGTTCCGTACGTCGAGGCGTGCACCATCATTCCGTTGCCGATGTAGATGCCGACGTGCGATGCGTCCGAGTAGTAGGTGATGAGGTCACCCGGCTCCATGTCGTCCCGCGACACTGCCTGGCCGCCCTGGGCCAGGGCCTGGCTGGAGTGCGGAAGGTTGACGCCGACCTGTCCGAAGGCCCACATCACCAGTCCCGAGCAGTCGAATGCGCTGGGACCCGAGGCCCCCCAGGAGTAGGGCGATCCGATGCGGGTCAGCGCCGCCTGCACGGCCATCATGCCTTCGCCGCTGCCGCTGGGCGCGGCGCCCTCAGGAGGCGCCAGGTCGGCCGGGGGCGGCGCCACGTCACCCGGGTTGATGCCGTCGGGCGGCGACGCGAGGACGTCGGGCGCGTCCGGCGGCGCCGGGGCATCGGGAGCGGGCGGTGCAACCGGAGCGGGCGCCGGAGGCACGGCCGCCAGCGCCGCACGCTGAGCCGGGGTGAGCGCCGTGTACTGCGACTTGACGATGGCGATCTGCACGAGCAGCTTGCTTTGCTTGGATTGCAGGTCCGCACGCACCGCGGCGGCCTGCTCGGCGGCGGTCTTCGCGTCCGCAGCCGACTTGGCGGACTCGGATTCGACGCGGCTTGCCAGGTCACTGGCACTCTTGAAGTTCTTCATCTGGACCGACATCTCGGTCGCCATCACCCGCTGCACGGCGAGCTGGTCGATCAGCCGCTGAGGCGAGTCGGCGGTCAGCATGGCATCGAGCCCGTCGGTGCGACCGCCCATGTACTGCGCGGCAGCAACCTTGTCGACGTTGTTCTGAAAGGTCGCCAGTTGCGCCTTCGCGGCGTCGACCGCTGCGACGTCCGCCGCGTGCTTGTGATCCGCCGCCTGCTGCGCTGCCACCTTGTTGCCCAGATCGAGCTCGGCGCTGTGCATTGCCTCGGTGGTCTGCTCGGCCTGCCGGGAAAGCTCGTTGAGCTTTGCCATCGCATCATCGGCGGGGTCCGCCTGCACACTTCCGGCGAGCACCCCCCCGCAGATCATGAGTCCGGCCAGGGCGCCAAAGATCGGTCGCCGAAGGCCATGGGCACAGCGGTGCACAGCGTCAAACCTCAAGATTTCGCGTCCTTCAACTGCCGTAAGCGAGCCGCTCGAACTGCGTTAGGTCTCAGATAGGTTACGAAACGGCATCGGGGTTGTCCAACGGAGAGGACGCAAATTTAACAGGCGCAGCGGGAATTTCTCGCTGCCCCGCGGCATTTGGTTCGCTAGGCGACCCCGTCGGCGCCCCTCCGGTGAATCGGCACCAACCGTAGCCGAGGTGCCAAACCGGCGTCTGCGAGGACTTCCAGTGCGCGGCGCTCATCGGCCAGCAACGTGTCGGGCACACCCAACAAAACGCTCACGACACAGTCCTGGCAGCCGTGTCCGCGCACCGCACAGTCGTCGCAGTCGATGTGGACCGTGCCCACGTCGGTCTCCGTCACGGGCCCCGGGTCTGGCCGGTCCGGCTCCGTGTCCGCTCGAGTCATGACCGCACTCCTCTCGTTTGAGTCATGCCGCACGCTAGCGATACCCCCCGACAACGGTCCGACACGCGAATCACATCGATGTGATCCAGTGTCGGATCCGTGGCATACCGTTCGGTCCATGGGCCAGCTGAGTTTCGGCGACCTCGACGCCGACGCTGATCTGGGGCTCGCGGAAGTCTCACTGCGCGACACGACCTTCGTCGTCGTCGACCTCGAAACCACGGGCGGACGCGCCAGCGGTGACGGCCACGACTCGATCACCGAGATCGGCGCGGTCAAGGTCAGGGGCGGGGAGGTCCTCGGCGAGCTCGCCACGCTGGTGGACCCGGGCCGTGCGATTCCACCGCAGATCGTCGCGCTGACCGGCATCACCACGGCGATGGTGTGCGACGCGCCGACCATCGACTCGGTGCTTCCCGCGTTCCTGGAGTTCTCCAGGGGCGCGGTGCTGGTGGCGCACAACGCCGGGTTCGACATGGGGTTCCTGCGCTCGGCGGCCGAACGCTGCCAACTGCCCTGGCCGCGCCCGCCGGTGCTGTGCACCGTGAAGCTGGCACGCAGGGTTCTGACCCGGGACGAGGCTCCCAGCGTGCGACTGTCGGCGCTGGCACGTCTGTTCGGCGCCGCCACCACCCCGACGCACCGCGCGCTGGACGACGCACGCGCCACCGTCGACGTCCTGCACGCCCTGATCGCCCGCGTCGGCAACCAGGGCATCCACACCTACGCGGATCTGCGTGCGTACCTGCCCGACGTCACGCCCGCCCAGCGACGCAACCGGCACCTCGCCACCGGATTACCGAGACGCCCTGGGGTGTACCTGTTCCGCGGCCCCGCCGAAGAGGTGCTCTACGTGGGGACGGCCGTCGACCTGCGCCGGCGCGTCGGTCAGTACTTCAACGGCGCCGACCCGCGCACGCGCATGAAGGAGATGGCGTCCCTGACGACGCGGGTGGACCACGTCGAGTGTGCGCACGAGCTGGAGGCCGGGGTTCGCGAGCTGCGTCTGCTCGCCGCGCACGCGCCCCCGTACAACAGGCGTTCGAAGTTTCCCCACCGATGGTGGTGGGTGATCCTGACCGACGAGGCGTTCCCCCGGTTCTCGGTGGTGCGCGCGCCGAAGCACGATCACGCGATCGGCCCGTTCCGCGCCCGTGCCGACGCGGCCGACACCGCCGCCCTGCTGGCCAGGTTCTCCGGCGTACGGACGTGCACCGGCCGCCTGGCCCGTTCGGCGCTGCACGGGCCCTCCTGCCCCGAGCTCGAGCTGTCTCCGTGTCCGGCGTGCCGGGACGTGACGGCCACCGACTACGCCGCGGCCCCGGCGCGGGCGACCGAGCTCATCGCCGGCTCCGACGACTCGGTGCTCGCGAGTGCACTGACGGAAATCGGACTGTTGGCGGTACGCGGCAGGTACGAGACCGCCGCGCGGTTGCGCGACCACGCGGCCACCGCCATCGACACGATCTGGCGGGGGCAGCGACTCCACGCCCTGTTCGCGGTCGACGAGCTGGTGGCCGCCAGATCCGATGGCGCGGGCGGCTGGCACCTGGCCGTCATCCGACACGGTCAGCTCGCGGCGGCGGGCAACGCCCGGCGGGGCGTGCCACCCATGCCGGTCGTCGACGCGATCACCGCCACGGCACAGTCGATTCTGCCGGCACCCGCGCCGCTCGGAGGTGCGCTGGTGGAGGAGACCGCACTGATCGCCCGGTGGTTGACCCAGGCCGGTGTGCGCATCGTCCGCGTCGAGACGGCGTCGGGCATCGGCTACGCCACCCCGTTGGCGGCCGCCGGCAGGCACGCCGCCTGGGCGGCGGCGGCGCACTCCGCGCGAGCAGCGGCTCGGCAGACCGACCGGTCAGAGCTCTTGAGTGAACCGCACCCAACGCGCGAGCAGCTCTTCGGCCGCCCCCGACTCGATCGCGTCGGCAGCCCGCGCGAGGCCGGTCTCCCACGCCGGCACCCATTTGGCGTCGCTGGATAGGCCGGCGTGAGCGACCATCGCGCCGGCGGCGTTCAGGATCACCGCGTCGTGCACGGCACCCTTGGCGCCACCGAAGACCTCGCGGACGGACCGGGCATTGGCCTCGGCGTCGCCACCCGTCAGCTCGCTGACGTCCGCGCGGACGAAGCCGAACGCACCGGGATCGAACGTCAGGCGTTCCACGGTGCCCGCCTGTACGCGCCAGATGGTGCTGGTCGTGGTGGTGGTCAACTCGTCGAGACCGTCGTCGCCGTGCACCACCAGCACGCTCGAGCCGCGCGTGGCGAACACGCCGGCCATCACCTCGGCGAGGTCGGCCCACGCACAACCGATGAGACCGGCCCGCGGACCCGCCGGATTGGTCAGCGGCCCAAGCAGGTTGAACACCGTCGGCACGCCGATTTCGCGCCGCACCGCCGAGGCGTGCCGGTACGACGGGTGAAACTGCGGCGCGAACGCGAACCCGATGCCGACCTCGGCGACGCAGCGGGCCACGTCCGCGGGTCCGAGGTCGATCCGCACGCCGAGCGCTTCCAGCGTGTCGGCGCCGCCCGAGAGCGACGATGCGGCCCGGTTGCCGTGCTTGACGACCGGCACACCGCTGGCCGCCACCACGATCGACGCCATCGTGGAGAGGTTGACGGTGTTGGCGCCGTCACCGCCGGTGCCCACCACGTCGACGGCGGCGGTCCCGATGACGTCGGTCGGCACCAGGTGCGCGTGCCGCAGCATGGTGTCGGCGAGTTCCTTGACCTCCGCCGACGTCGGGCCCTTCATCTTCATCGACACCGCGAAGCCCGCGATCTGCGCCGGGGTGGCCACACCGGTCATGATCTCGTCCATCGCCCACGCCGCTTGTCCGTTCGCGAGTGCGCGGCGGGTCGTCAGGCGGCCGAGAACGTGCGGCCAGGTGCGGGAATCGTCGGTGATCACGTCATGATTATTACGAATCTGTTGCCCCGGGTGGAGTTCGACAACTACAAAGCGTCATACTTGCGGATGTGACGAGTGCTGTAGGGACCTCGGGAACCGCGATCACGGCGCGCGTGCATTCGCTGAACCGACCGAACATGGTGAGTGTCGGCACCATCGTGTGGCTTTCCAGCGAGCTGATGTTCTTTGCTGGGCTGTTCGCCATGTACTTCACCGCGCGGGCGCAGGCCGCCGGTGACTGGCCGCCGCATCCCACCGAACTGAATCTGGTGCAGGCGGTGCCGGTGACGCTGGTGCTGATCGCATCGTCGTTCACCTGCCAGATGGGCGTGTTCGCCGCCGAGCGGGGCGACGTGTTCGGGCTACGCCGCTGGTACACGCTGACGTTCGCCATGGGCTTGTTCTTCGTGCTCGGTCAGGGCTACGAGTACTACCACCTGGTGACCCACGGGACGACGATCCCCGGCAGCGCGTACGGCTCGGTGTTCTACCTCGCCACCGGATTCCACGGCCTGCACGTGATCGGCGGCCTGGTCGCCTTCATCTTCCTGCTGGCGCGCACCCGCATGAGCAAGTTCACGCCGGCGCAGGCCACCGCGGCGATCGTGGTGTCGTACTACTGGCACTTCGTCGACATCGTCTGGATCGCGTTGTTCGCCGTCATCTACTTCGTCCGATGATCGGCTCGCCGACGTGTCCGATGATCGGCTCGCCGACGTGTCCGATGACCACCTCGCCGACGTCTCCGATCGACCAGCAGCCATGAGAAGGGGTTCGATGACCAGCAAGTCTCGCCGTCGGCTACGCCGGCGTGTGTCGGGAGCACTCCTGCTGCTGACCGGACTTCTCGTCGCGGGCGGCATTGCTGCCACCCTGACGCCCAAGCCACAGGTGGCGGTCGCCGACGAGTCGAGCCTTGCGCTGCTGCGGACCGGCAAGCAACTCTTCGAGACATCGTGCGTGACCTGCCATGGCGCCAACCTGCAGGGCGTCCCCGACCGCGGTCCAAGCCTCATCGGCGCCGGCGAGGCGGCGGTGTACTTCCAGGTCTCCACGGGCCGGATGCCCGCCATGCGCGGCGAGGCCCAGGCACCGCGCAAGGACCCGATCTTCGACGAGCACCAGATCGACGCGCTCGGCGCCTACGTACAGGCCAACGGCGGCGGGCCCACCGTCCCGCGCGACCCCAACGGCGCCGTGGCGCAAAGCGACCTGCTGGGCAGTGACGTCGCCCGCGGCGGCGACCTGTTCCGTCTGAACTGCGCCTCCTGCCACAACTTCACCGGCCGCGGCGGTGCGCTCTCCTCCGGCAAGTACGCGCCGGAACTCGACGCCGCCAAGCCCGCGCAGATCTACACCGCGATGTTGACGGGCCCGCAGAACATGCCGAAGTTCTCCGATCGGCAGCTCAGTCCGGACGAGAAGCACGACATCGTCGCGTACGTCCGGCAGGCCAGCGAGACGCCCGACCCCGGTGGCTACGGGCTCGGGGGCTTCGGCCCCGCGCCAGAGGGCATGGCGGCGTGGATCATCGGAATGGTCGCGGTCATCGGGGCCGCTATGTGGGTGGGGTCGCGCGCATGAGTGAGGACGGGAACCGCAGGACCGACGTCGAGGGCGTCAAGGGCACCGACGCCCCCGGACATGCCGGTGTCGAAGGGCAGCCGAGCGACGCCGAACTGGCCACGATGTCGCGTGAGCAGCTCGTCGCGCTCGGCGGCAAGCTCGACGGCGTCGAGACCGTCTTCAAGGAGACGCGCTGGCCCGTCGAGGGCACCAAGGCCGAGAAGCGCGCCGAACGCGGGGTTGCGGTGTGGCTGCTGCTGGGCGGCGTCGCCGGTCTGGCCCTGCTGCTGGTGTTCTTGTTCTGGCCGTGGGAATACCAGCCCTACGGCTCCGCCGGCGAACTCGTCTATAGCCTGGCGACGCCGCTGTACGGCGTCACGTTCGGGCTCTCGATCCTCGCCATCGGCATCGGTGCGGTGCTGTTTCAGAAGAGATTCATCCCCGAGGAGATCTCCATCCAGGAGCGCCACGACGGCGCGTCCCCGGAAATCCAGCGCAAGACCGTGGCGGCGAACCTCACCGACGCACTGGAGACCTCGACGCTCAAGCGGCGCAAGCTGATTGGCCTGTCACTCGGCATCGGACTCGGCGCCTTCGGCCTCGGCACGCTGATCGCCTTCGTCGGCGGCCTCATCAAGAATCCGTGGAAGCCGGTCGTTCCGACCGCCGAGGGCAAGAAGGCCGTGTTGTGGACCTCGGGCTGGACGCCGAGATTCAAGGGCGAGACCATCTTCCTCGCGCGTGCCACCGGCCAGCCCGGCGGCTCGCCATTCGTCAAGATGCGTCCCGAGGACGTGGACGCGGGTGGCATGGAGACCGTCTTCCCGTGGCGTGAAACCGACGGTGACGGAACCAGCGTCGAGTCGTCGCACCTCCTCACGGAGATCGCGATGGGCGTGCGCAATCCGGTGATGCTGATCCGCATCCGTCCCGAGGACATGTCGCGCGTGGTCAAGCGCCAGGGCCAGGAAAGCTTCAACTTCGGCGACCTGTTCGCCTTCACCAAGGTGTGCTCACACCTGGGCTGCCCGGCGTCGCTGTACGAGTCACAGACCAATCGCATCCTCTGCCCGTGTCACCAGTCGCAGTTCGATGCGTTGCACTTCGCCAGGCCCATCTTCGGCCCTGCCGCGCGTGCGCTGGCACAACTTCCGGTAACCATCGACAAGGATGGGTATCTAGTAGCCAACGGGGACTTCATCGAACCCGTCGGACCGGCATTCTGGGAGCGAACATCATGAGTCCACAGGGTGGTTCAAAGCTGGCCGAGATGGCAGCCGATCAGGGCGAAGCGATCGACTCGCGGTACCACCCGTCGGCGGCCGTGCGCCGACAGCTCAACAAGGTGTTCCCGACGCACTGGTCGTTCCTGCTCGGTGAGATTGCGCTGTACAGCTTCATCGTGCTGCTGCTCACGGGCGTCTACCTGACGCTGTTCTTCGACCCATCGATGGCCGAGGTCACCTATCACGGTGTCTACCAACCCCTCAACGGCGTTCAGATGTCACGCGCCTACGAGACCGCGTTGGACATCTCCTTCGAGATCCGCGGCGGACTGTTCGTGCGTCAGGTGCACCATTGGGCCGCACTGTTGTTCGCCGCCTCGATCATGGTCCACCTGGCCCGCGTGTTCTTCACCGGTGCCTTCCGCCGCCCGCGCGAGGCCAACTGGGTCATCGGTTCGCTCCTGTTGATCCTGGCCATGTTCGAGGGATTCTTCGGCTACTCGCTGCCCGACGATCTGCTCTCCGGTACCGGTGTCCGCGCCGCACTGTCGTGCATCTCGATGGGCATCCCCGTCATCGGCACCTGGTTGCACTGGGCGCTGTTCGGCGGCGACTTCCCGGGCGACATCTTCATACCCCGGCTCTACGCGCTGCACATCCTTCTGATCCCCGGCATCATCCTGGCGCTGATCGGCGTGCACCTCGCGATGGTGTGGTTTCAGAAGCACACCCAGTTCCCCGGCCCCGGGCGCACCGAGCACAACGTCGTCGGCGTGCGGGTCATGCCGGTGTTCGCGGTCAAGTCCGGCGCATTCTTCGCGATGACCGTCGGCGTGCTGGGCCTGATGGGCGGTCTGCTGCAGATCAACCCGATCTGGCTGCTCGGCCCGTACAAGCCGTCACAGGTGTCGGCGGGTAGCCAGCCGGACTTCTACATGATGTGGACCGACGGGTTGATCCGCCTCTGGCCGGCCTGGGAGTTCTATCCCTTCGGCCACACGATCCCCCAGCCGGTGTGGATCGCCGTGCTGATGGGCGTGGTCTTCATGCTCCTCATCGCGTGGCCGTTCATGGAGAAGAAGTTCTCCGGCGACGACGTGCACCACAACCTTCTGCAACGTCCCCGTGACGCTCCGGTCCGTACCGCGGTCGGCGCCATGGCCATCGCGTTCTACATCGTGCTGACGTTCGCCTGCATGAACGACATCATCGCGTTGAAGTTCCACGTGTCACTGAACGCGACGACGTGGATCGGGCGCATCGGCATGGTCGTGCTTCCGGCCATCGTCTATTACATCGCCTACCGGTGGGCCATCAGCCTGCAGCGCAGCGACCGTGCGGTTCTCGAGCACGGCATCGAGACGGGCATCCTCAAGCGCCTGCCGCACGGTGCCTACATCGAGCTGCACCAGCCGCTCGGCCCGGTCGACGACCACGGCCACCCGATTCCGCTGGAATACCAGGGCGCCGCCCTCCCGAAGAAGATGAACAAGCTCGGCTCCGCAGGGGCACCGGGCAGCGGCAGCTTCCTGAGCCCGGATCCGGTCTCCGAGCAGACGGCTCTGGTTGAGGCGTCCCACGCGGCAGAACGCCGCGCCATCACCGCCCTGAAGGAACGTCAGGGCGCCAATGGCAACGGAAGCGGCAATGGTCACGGCAATGGTCACGGGAACGGTCACGGGAACGGCTCGAACGGTCATCACTGACCGCTCGGACGCTCCCGCTCACCCGCACTGACCGCTCGGACGCACTGACCCGCCCGGTCGAACCCGACCCGGCGGGTCAGTTCGACGTCGTCTCGAGTAGGCCGTGCAGCTGGCGTAGGTAGAACCAGGGCACCGCCGGCATGCCGACGGTGATGACGGCGGCCACGCCGTAGACGATCCAGGCGGCGGTGTCGTGACCCGATGCCATCAGGTAGGTCGCCACTCCGATGCCGGTGGCGGCGGTCCCCATGGCCGTCGCGACGGCGGCCGTGTTGCGCAGCCAGATCTGGTCCACTGCGGCAGCGGGGAATCCCACCCGGCCACCCGCGGGCGGCGTGGAGTGACGCCGCAGGACCGGTGCACCGAAGGGTTGCAGGCGCGCACCCCCGTCCACCGCAGGGACGTCGCGTCCCGCGGATGCCGGTTTCGGCACCCCCGCCGAGGACGCCGTCTGCCGGGCCCGCAGCAGGAGCGGGATGGCGCCGACGATCACGACGGCCGACACCCCGATCACCGCGTACAGCAGCCAGGGTGTGGCCTTGGCGTCCCCCGTCGTCACCGAGTGCGCGTGCGCAAGGTCGACGAGGGCGACGATCGCTGCCACGCCCGCACCCAGCGCGGCGAGCCAGGTCGCGATGGCCGAGATGACGAGCACCCGATCCACCTGATCAGGCGTGCCCGGACGCAGCCGCGTACGCACGCCTACCGAGCTGTCTTGGTCGAAGGTCATCAGCAGCTGGTCTGCCAGTCGTTGTTCTGCTGGGAGGCGATGGTCTGTCCGTCACTCGTAGTGATCTGGCAATTCAACTTACTCAAGCGGAGCAGGCTGGACGCCTGAACCGAACCGAATTCGGACATCGAGATCGGGGTCACGGTGAGTGACCATGGGATGTAGACGTTCTGCTGGGTGCGCTGCCTACCCGAGGCGTCGGTGTAGGTCACCGAGATGCGGTCCAGCGGTGCCTTGGTGCCCGTCACGGTGTACGTGATGAACCTCGGGCCGGCGGGGGCCGTCGTGGTGACCGGCGGGGGTCCGGTCTCCGCAGGCGGTGGGGGTGGTTCCTCCGTCGCGGCGGGTGGCGGGGGCGGCGGGGGCTCCTCGGTGACGGTGACGGTCTCCGGCGGGGGCGGTGGCGGCTCCTCGGTCGTCGGCGGTGGCGGCGGAGGGGGCGGTGGCGGTGTGGTGGTCGTGATTTCGTCCTGGACGGGAGGCACCGAGCTCGTCGTGCTGGTCCCCGGCGTGGCAAGGTTCTCGCTGTCGGTGCGGGTCACCAGGACCGCCACCGAGACGACCAGCGAGATTGCCGCCACGATGGCGACCACGCCGACCACCCACGGCCACCGTGGTGGCGTCGCATCGTCGTCGACGGGCGCCTCGTAGCTGTCGTAGTCGTACAGCGACGATTCAGGCGGCACGTAGGGCGCGCTGGTGAATTGTTCGGACTCGGGTGCTGAATACGCGCGCGAGTAGATCTCCGTCTCGCCCGTCTTCGGAGCTTCGCGAGCCGGTTCGTCCGGCCCTGACGACCTCGACTGTGGAGAATCCGGCTCTGGGGGATTCGGCCCGCTCATCTACGCCTGTCCTTCTCGACTGCCCAATCGGCGCGACGTCGGCGTCGGTGTCGTGACTGGTCGTGCCTCGGCAACCCTACCGAACGCACACCGCAAACGACTCGGGTGGCACCTGACGACAGCCAACTGAGGCCTCTATCGTGACCTTGCGCTGCGAGTCAGTGCTTCTCGGGACCGGTGTAGTACTCGAACACCAGGCCGGCGACCGTCGCCAACACGAACGTGGCACCTGCCGCGATCAGCCATGGCAACCACATCGCGACGCCCACCGCCGTCACCGAGGCCGACAGCGCGATCAGCAGGGGCCACCAGCTGTGGGGGCTGTAGAAGCCCAGCTCCCCCGCTCCGTCGGAGATCTCGGCGTCCTCGTAGTCCTCGGGGCGGGTGTCCAGGCGTCTGGCGACGAACCGGAAGAAGGTTCCGGTGATCAGGGCGAGGCCGGTCGTCAGGACCAGCGCGGTCGTCCCCGCCCATTCGATGCCGCCCTGCGCGTAGAGCGCCGTCAACGCGCCGTACACAACGGCCACCAGCGCGAAGAACGCGGTGAGGAACTCGAACAGTCTCGCTTCGATGTGCATGAGGTGCCGTCCTCTACTTGCTCGCCTGCGGAACCTGCTCGCCGCGGCGAGATTCGAACGGATGCGTGGTGACCGCCAGGGGTGGCAGGCCCACGGCCGCGAGCGCATCGGCGTTGGTCCCGTTCGGATGATCCCCGCGGTACTGGAGGTAGGCCTTGAACACGTTCGGTTCGACGACCCGCACCTCGAAGTTCATCATCGAGTGGTAGGTGCCGCAGTACTCCGTGCAGCGTCCGACGAACGCTCCGGTCTCCTGGATCTCACTGACCTGGAAGACGTTGTCGGAGTTGTTGGCCTTCGGGTCCGGCAGGACGTCGCGCTTGAAGAGGAACTCGGGAACCCAGAAGCCGTGGACGACGTCGGCGGAGGCGATCTGGAACTCGATGCGCTTGCCCTTCGGCAGCACCAGGATCGGGATCTCGTTGCTGCTTCCCGTCGTCTCGATCTTGTCGAAGTTCAGGTAGGTGCGGTCCTCGGGGTTGAGGCCCTTGATCGGTCCGACGAGTTCTTCGCCGTGCGGGTCGACGCCCTCGGGCTTGGACACCATCGCACTCTTGCGCGCGTTGTCGACACCGTCATAGCTCAGCGTTCCGTCGGTGAAGGCGATCTTCTGGTACCCGAACTTCCAGTTCCACTGGAACGCCGTGACGTCGACGACGACCTCGGGGTTGGGATCCTTGTGCAGGATCTTCTCCTGCACGACCACGGTGAAGTAGAAGAGCACCGAGATGATCAGGAACGGCACCACGGTGAGGACCAGCTCGAGTGGCATGTTGTAGCCGAACTGACGGGGCAGCTCGGTGTCGGTCTTCTTCTTGCGGTGAAAGGCGCTGGCCCAGAAGATCAGCGCCCAGACGATGACGCCGACGACCAACGACGCGATGACCGAGCCGATCCACAATTCGCGGTTCAGCTTGCCCTCTGGCGTAATGCCGTTCGGCCAGCCGAGGCCGATGGCCTCAGACCAGCTGCAGCCGCTGAGCAGGAGCGCAGTCCCGCCCAGTACCACGGACAACGCCACCAACCGGAACCCGCGAGCGGTCACGTTGGTGCCTCCTAGAAGTGGGTGAAACCAGGCGAATACTACGCAGCGTAGACCACCCCGGCGGGCAGGAGCGAAGCGACCGGGGAATGTCCCGGCGGGCAGGAGCGAAGCGACCGGGGAATGTCCCGGCGGGCAGGAGCGAAGCGACCGGGGTGTCGGTCCCGTGACGCTTCGCCATTCGGCATACTGGCGCGGTGTGCGGACTGCTGGCCTACCTACGCGACCCGTCCGCCGATCCATCCTCGGAGCTGGTGGACGTGGTGTCCGGGGCCGCTCATCTCATGCGGCACCGTGGCCCCGACGAGCCGGGGACCTGGACGGATGACATCGCGGCACCCAGCATCGCGCTCGGCTTCAATCGCCTGTCGATCATCGACATCAGCCACAGCCACCAGCCACTGAGCTGGGGGCCGCCCGGGCAACCCGACCGCTACAAGCTCGTCTTCAACGGCGAGATCTACAACTATCTCGAGCTCCGGCAGGAGCTCTCCGAGCGCCACGGCGTCCAGTTCGCCACCGACGGCGACGGCGAGCCGATTCTCGCGGCGTACCACCACTGGGGCGTGGATGCGCTGACTCGTCTGCGAGGCATGTTCGCGTTCGCGCTGTGGGACACGGTCGAACGCGAACTGTTCTGCGCGCGCGACCCCTTCGGCATCAAGCCGTTGTTCATGGCGACCGGTCCGGGCGGCACGATCGTCGGCAGCGAGAAGAAGTGCCTGCTGGACATGGCCCCGGTGGCCGGTGTCGACCTCGGCATCGACGAGCGCGCCGTTCAGCACTACACGGTCTTGCAGTACGTGCCGGAGCCCGAGACGTTGCACCGCGGCGTGCGTCGACTGGAATCCGGAAGCTATGCGCGCATCCGGCCTGGCCGGGCGCCAGAGGTGACGCGGTACTTCGTGCCCCGTTTCGCCCCGGTGTCCTTCGTCGCCGGTCGCGAACAGACCCGCTACGACGAGATCACCGCGGTGCTCGAGGACTCGGTCGCCAAGCACATGCGGGCCGACGTCACGGTGGGCGCGTTCTTGTCGGGCGGCATCGACTCCACCGCGATCGCCGCGCTGGCGATGCGCCACAACCCCCGGCTGATCACGTTCACGACCGGCTTCGAGCGGGAAGGCTTCTCGGAGGTCGACGTTGCGGTGGCGTCAGCCGAGGCGATCGGCGCGCGCCACGTCACCAAGGTGGTCGGTCAGGCCGAGTTCGTCGCCGCACTGCCGGAGATCGTCTGGTATCTGGACGAGCCGGTGGCCGATCCGGCCCTGGTGCCACTGTTCTTCATCGCCCGCGAGGCGCGCAAGCACGTCAAGGTGGTGCTGTCCGGCGAGGGCGCCGACGAACTGTTCGGCGGCTACACGATCTATCGGGAGCCCTTGTCGCTGAAGGCCTTCGACTACGTTCCCGGTCCACTGCGCCGCTCCCTGGGCAAGGCATCGCGCCCACTGCCCGACGGCATGCGGGGAAAGAGCCTGCTGCACCGCGGATCATTGACGCTGCAGCAGCGGTACTACGGGAATGCCCGCAGTTTCTCCGACGAGCAACTCCGCGCGCTGCTCCCCGGGTTCCGGCCGGAATGGACGCACACCGACATCACCGCCGCCCTGTACGCGCAGTCCGACGGTTGGGATCCGGTGGCCCGGATGCAGCACGTCGACCTGTTCACCTGGCTGCGCGGCGACATTCTGGTCAAGGCCGACAAGATGACGATGGCGAATTCGTTGGAGTTGCGGGTGCCGTTCCTGGATCCCGAGGTGTTCGCGGTCGCGTCGAGGCTGCCGTTCGATCAGAAGGTCACCAGGGCGACCACCAAGTACGCATTGCGTCGTGCGCTGGAGCCGATCGTGCCCGCGCACGTGCTCAATCGCGCGAAACTCGGCTTCCCCGTACCGATTCGGCACTGGCTACGCTCGGGTGAGCTGCTCGACTGGGCGTACGCGACCGTGGCCGCCGCCCAGACCGACGAGCTCATCGACGTCGCGGCGGTGCGCCGGATGCTCGACGAGCACCGCACCGGGCCCGCCGATCACAGCCGACGGCTGTGGACCGTGCTGATCTTCATGCTGTGGCACGCCATCTTCGTCGAGCGCAGCGTGGTGCCGGTCATCGGCGAGCCGACGTATCCGGTGCAGCTCTAGGCGAGGGAGGCGGCGATCTCCTGGGCCGCTTCGGGACCGTAGGCGTCCGAGAGCCGCTTGACCGCCGCGTCGCGGTCCCACGTCCACTCCTGTGGCCCGGTGGCCTCGAGCACCAGAACGGCGACGAGCGAGGCGAGCTGGGCTGCCCGCTCCAGACCAAGACCCGACGCGCGGCCGGTCAGGAAACCCGCGCGGAAGGCGTCGCCGATGCCCGTGGGGTCGGCCTGGTGCGTCTCGGGGACGACGTCGACGTGGATGGTGGTGCCGTCGGCCGACACCAGGTCGACGCCCTTCGGTCCGAGCGTCGTCACGCGCAGTTGGATCTGGCTCATCACCTCGGCCTCGGTCCAACCCGACTTCTGCAGCAGCAGATCCCACTCGTAGTCGTTGGTGAACAGGTAGGTGGCGCCGTCGATCAGCTTGCGGATCTCCTCACCGGAGAGGCGAGCCAGCTGTTGGGAGGGATCGGCGGCGAAGGGCAGGCCCAGCTGGCGGCACTCCTCGGTGTGCAGGAACATCGCCTCGGGGTCGTTGGCGCCGACGATCACCAGCTCGATCTTGCCGGCGCCCGCCACGACGTCGGCGATCTTGATGTTGCGCGACTCCGACATCGCGCCCGGATAGAACGAGGCGATCTGCGCCATGTCTTCGTCGGTGGTGCAGACGAAGCGCGCGGTGTAGGCGCTGTCGGAGATCGACACGCCGGCGCAGTCGACGCCGTGGTCGGTCAGCCACGCCCGGTAGTCGTCGAAGTCCCGTCCGGCAGCACCGACCAGGGTCACGTTCCCGCCGAGCACTCCGATGGCGAAGGCCATGTTGCCCGCCACGCCACCGCGGTGGACGACCAGATCGTCGACCAGGAAGCTCAGTGACACCTTCTGGAGATGGTCGGCCAGCAGTTGTTCGGAGAACTTGCCGGGAAACTTCATCAGATGGTCGGTCGCTATGGAGCCGGTCACCACGATCGTCACGAAGCCTCATCCCTCAAGTGGTTAAGTCGCCTACATAAGCCTAGCGCGGCGGTCGGTGCGCTAGCCTAACAACGTCATGGCTGGACCATTTCCGTACCCCGAGCCGTTTCCCCAACAGCCCCATCCCGGGCAGGTGCCGTCGGCGTACCCCGGCATGCTGCCGCCGCCGGTGCACTATCCGAAGGCGCCGCGCCGCAAAGGTTTCGTGCTGATCGCCGTACTCGCCGTCGCCCTGGCAGCGGCGGTGGTGGCCGTGGTCGTCGTCACGGCCAACGCCCGGCGGGATCAGGGCGTGGAGGTGACCGCGGCGTCCGCGACCACTGCCATCCAGGGCTACCTCGATGCGCTGATCAAGGGCGACGATCAAACCGTGGCGCGGAACAATTCATGCGGCTTCTTCGACGCGGTCAAGGACCGACGGTCCGACATGACGTTGGCGAATCTCACCAGCGACGCGTTCCGCAGGCAGTATGACGCCGTCCGGGTCTCGACGATCGACAAGATCGTGACATGGTCCCCCACTCAGGCGCAGGTGCTGTTCACCATGCGCGCCACGCCGGCCGGCCGCAGTCAGGGCGAGGTGGAGCGCCAAGGCATCGCGCAACTCCTCGTCCAGGACCGCGACATCCTGGTGTGCTCGTACCTGCCCAGGAACTCGGACCAGTTCTGAGCGCCCGGCCGGCGGTGCGGCCGGCTCAGTTGAACGAGTCGCCGCAGGCGCAGGATCCGCCGGCGTTGGGGTTGTCGATCGTGAACCCGGTCTTCTCGATGCTGTCGACGAAGTCGATGGTGGCGCCCTGCAGGTACGGCGCACTCATGCGGTCGACGGTCAGCGTCACACCGCCGAAGTCAACGTTCAGGTCGCCGTCTAGCGACCGATCGTCGAACGCGAGCTCGTAGCGCAGACCCGCGCATCCGCCGGGCTGGACTGCGATGCGCAGATTCAGGTCGTCGCGGCCTTCCTGGTCCAGCAGCGACTTGGCCTTCGCCGCGGCGGCCTCGGTGAGGATGGCACCGTGTGCAGCGGTGCTAGTCGTGGTCGACTCGTCCTGAACAGTCATTCCTTCTCCCTAGTGCCAATCTTGTCCGAGGGGATTGTCATGCGTCGGATAGGTCAACGGTACCTTGCCGAACCGCTATTCCCGACCCCTGTCGCGTCCCCAACCCGACGACGTCTGCTCGGCGAGCCCCGTGAGCTGCCGCGCGGCGTCCGACATGGCGAGTTCGACCGATCCGGCGTAGTCGACGATCGAGTGGGCGGCCGCGATGCCCGCGGCGCGCAACGCACTCCCGTCGAGGGTGACCTGTCCGGCCAGCACCAGGACCGGCGTCTCCCTCGCGGCGGCTCCGGCGGCCAGCGCGCTGACCACCTTGCCGTGCAGCGACTGGTCGTCGAACCGGCCTTCACCGGTGATGACGAGGTCCGCTGCGGCGATGTCGCCGGCCAGGCCGGTGTGTTCGGCGATGACGGCGGCGCCCGATTCGCGGCGGCCTCCGAGGGCCAGCAGCGCCGCTCCCAGCCCTCCTGCCGCCCCTGCCCCCGGCTCGGCACGGACGTCGCGGCCGGTGGCGGCTTCCAGTGCATCGGCCCACTCGGCCAACCTGTCCTCGAGGAGGTCGACCGTGGCCGGGTCGGCGCCCTTCTGCGGGCCGAACACGTGGGCCGCTCCGCGCGGCCCGAGGAACGGATGCTCGACGTCGCTCGCCGCGATCAGCTCCACCCCGGCCAGCCGCGCGACCGCGGCGTCGAGCCCGCCGAGCGCGTCGACCATGCCGCGACCGCCGTCGGTGCAGGCGCTGCCGCCGAGGCCGACGACGATGCGCCGGGCGCCGGCCGCGAGGGCGGCGTCGACGAGCTGGCCCACTCCCCTGCTGTGTGCGTCGACCGCGGTCTGCGGCGTCGGGGGGCCGCCGAGCAGGGCGAGACCGCAGGCCTGCGCGCATTCGACGTATGCGGTGCCGGACTCCTCGTCGAGCACCCATTCCGCGGTCACGTCGGCGGTGAGCGGTCCACTGACCACCGCTGATCGACGGCCACCGAAGCGGCTCGCCAGCACGTCGACGAAACCGGGTCCGCCATCGGACTGCGGCGCCAGGGTCAACTGGTCGTCCGTCCTGCCCTGGTGCCAGCCTGTGGCGATGGATTCGGCGGCCTGCACGGCGGTGAGGCTGTCGCCGTAGCAGTCGGGGGCAATCAGGACTCGCAACGTGGGGACCGTCATGCGTGCAGGGTAAGTTCCCCGACCCCGGAGGCGCATGCCGGGTGGCGTCGCGACGGAAGTAACCTGGTGCACGTGAATCTGCTGGGTCGCAAGAAGGTCAGCCCCCCGCCCGAAGAGGGCGACGGCTCCGGTGCCTCGTCGTTCACCGGGTCGTCCGGCGATGCCCAGCAGACCGCCGCGCGCGTCACCGCGCCGAAGGGCAGGCCGACGCCCAAGCGCAGCCAGACGCGCAGTCGCGGCCCCGTCGCGCCGGCGCCGATGACCGCTGCGGAGGCGCGCAAGCGCAGGAAGATCACCCGGCAGTCGCTGACGAAGGACGAGCGCAAGGCGGAGAAGGTCGCACGCCGCGCGAATCAGGCCGAGCGCCGCGAGAAGATGATGGCCGGCGAAGACGCCTACCTGCTGCCACGCGACAAGGGACCGGTGCGTCGTTACGTCCGCGACGTGGTGGATTCCCGTCGCAATCTGCTCGGTCTGTTCATGCCCGCGGCTCTTGCCCTGGTGTTCGTGATGTTGTCGCTGCCCTCGGTGCAGATCCAGTTCTACGTCCAGTTCGTCATGCTCGGCCTGGTGATCGTCATGGTCGGCGATGGGCTCCTGCTCGGCAGGCGAGTCAACAAGGCCGTCGACGCCAAATACCCCGACAACACCGAAAGTGGTTGGAAGCTCGGCTTGTACGCCGCGAGCCGGGCCTCCCAGCTGCGCCGGATGCGCGCACCGCGCCCGCAGGTCGAGCGCGGCACGAAGGTCGCCTGAGCCGACGTGCGCGTCCTCGCGCTCGGCGGCATCCGGTCGGGCAAGTCGCAGTGGGCCGAGACTGCCATCACCCGGGCGGCCGGTCCCGGCAGCCATGTTCGCTACGTCGCGACCGGTGCCGTCGCGTCGGATCCCGAGTGGTCGGCACGAGTGGCCCGCCACGTGTCCCGCAGGCCCGCGCACTGGTCGACCGTGGAGAGCACGGACGTGGCGGGCGAGTTGCGTTCCGACTCGCTGGCTGCAACGGTCGTCGACGACATGGGCGGCTGGCTCGTCGCCATGATGGATCGACGCAAGGCGTGGAACGGCGGCACGGTGACGGACGTGAACGTGGAGGATGACATCGGCCACTTGGTGGAAGCGATCGACGTCTTTCGGGGGCCACTGGCACTCGTCAGTCCGGAGGTGGGTCTGACGCTGGTGCCCACCACCGAGACGGGCCGCCGGTTCGCCGATGCGCTGGGGATCCTGAATCAGCGCCTCGCCGCGGTCTGCGATCGCGTCGTCCTGGTGATCGCCGGACAGCCACTCGTGGTGAAGGAAACCCCATGACCGACGTGCATGCGGTCCCCCCGGCCATCCCCGACGTCCCGGCCGTCGACGTCGACGCCGGGGCCGCCGCACGCGCGCGCCAGCTGCGGTTGACCAAACCGCCCGGCGCACTTGGCCGTCTGGAGGACCTGTCGGTGTGGGTGTCCGCGTGTCAGGGGGCATGCCCGCCACGGCAGTTCCAGCGGGCACGGGTCGTCGTGTTCGCCGGCGATCACGGTGTGACCGCGGCGGGTGTCTCCGCCTTCCCGTCCGCGGTGACCGCGCAGATGGTGGCGAACTTCGACGCGGGCGGGGCGGCGATCAACGTTCTGGCCGGTTTGGCGGACGCCAGTGTGCGAGTCGTCGACGTGGCGGTCGACTGCGACGAACCGCTGTCACCGGCCATCGGTGTGCACAAGGTGCGCCGCGGCAGCGGCAACATCGCCGTCGAGGATGCGCTGAGCGCAGACGAGGCGGCCGCCGCGGTCGATGCGGGACGAGCGGTCGCCGACGAGGAGGTCGACGGCGGTGCGGACCTCTTGATCGCCGGTGACATGGGCATCGGGAACACCACGGCGGCAACGACATTGATCGCCGCGCTGACCGGGTCCGAACCGGTGGCGGTAGTCGGCCGCGGCACGGGTGTCGACGATGCGGGGTGGGCCCGCAAGACGGCGGCCATCAGGGATGCGCTCTATCGCGCCCGCCACGTGTCGTCGGATCCGCTCGGGCTGCTCCGCGTGTGCGGCGGCGCCGACATCGCCGCGATGGCCGGCTTCTGCCTGCAGGCGGCGGTGCGACGGACGCCGGTGTTGTTGGACGGCGTGGTCGTCACCGCGGCGGCCATGGTGGCCGACCGCCTGGCCCCCGGCGCGCGGGCATGGTGGCAGGCCGGCCATCGATCCACCGAACCTGCGCATGCACTGGCCCTCGAGCATCTGGCTCTGGTGCCGATCGTCGACCTCGGCATGCGCCTGGGTGAGGGCACCGGCGCGGCAGTGGCCCTGCCGGTGCTGCGCGCCGCCGTAGCCACGTTGGCGTCGATGGCCACGTTCGACGAGGCGAACGTGTCCGACAAGTCGCCGTGATCGGTTCCGTCGCATCGGCGTTCGCCTTCGCGACGGTGCTGCCGGTACGAACCAGACACCCCTTCGGCCGTGGCGCCCTCACCGCACTGCCGATGGTCGGGGTGGTGCTCGGCGCGGTGGCCGCCGCCGCTGGGTGGCTGGCGGCCAAGGCGTTTGGCACGGGCAATCCCCTGACCGGCATGGCCGTGGTCGCCCTGCTGCTGGTCGCCACCCGCGGCCTGCACGTCGACGGCCTGTCCGACACGGTCGACGGACTCGGCTGCTACGGACCGCCCGAGCGCGCGCTGGCGGTGATGCGCGACGGGACGGCCGGCCCGTTCGGCGTCGCGGCGGTCGTCGTGACGGTCGTCGTGCAGGGTCTGACGTTCACGGCGCTCGGCCCGGTCGCGATCGTGGTCGCCGTCGTGGCGGGCCGGGTGGCGGTGGTGATGGCCTGCCGACGATCGGTGCCCGCGGCGGGCGGCAGCCGCCTGGGGTCGTTGGTGGCGGGCACCCAGCCGTGGCCGGTGGTCGGCGCCTGGGTCGCCGCACTGGTCGCCGCGGCCTGCGTGGCATGCACCCGCTGGTGGCAGGGTCCGGCGGCGGTCGCCGCCGCCCTGGTGATCACCGCGGTGCTGGTGGCGCACGCCGTCCGGCGGTTCGGCGGCATCACCGGTGACGTGCTCGGCGCATGCGTCGAGATCACCACCACGGTGGCCGCGCTGGGTCTGGCGGTCGGCTGAGCGGCCGGCCGGGTGCTAGTTCAGCCGGGTCATCCAGTCGTGGGTGTCGGCGAAGGTGCCGCGCTGGATGCCGGTGAGCGTGTCGCGCAGCGCCATGGTGACCTCCCCGGGTTCACCGTCTGCGATGGTGAACTCGCCGTCGCCGTACTTGACGTGCGACACCGGGGTGATGACGGCGGCGGTGCCACAGGCGAACACCTCGGTGATCTCTCCCGCCGCGGCCTTCTTCTGCCATTCGTCGACGTCGATCTTGCGCTCCTCGACGGAGTATCCCGCGTCGGTTGCCAACTGCAGCAACGAGTCCCGCGTGATGCCAGGAAGCAGTGAGCCACTCAGCTCGGGGGTGACCAGCCGGGCGGTACCTCCGCTGCCGAAGACGAAGAACAGGTTCATCCCGCCCATCTCCTCGACGAAGCGGCGTTCGATCGCGTCGAGCCACACGACCTGATCGCAGTCGTGAGACGCCGCCTCCGCCTGCGCGAGGAGTGATGCGGCGTAGTTGCCGCCGAACTTCGCCGCACCGGTACCGCCGGGACTGGCCCGCACGTACTCCGTCGACAGCCACACCGACACCGGCTTGATGCCGCCCTTGAAGTAGGCGCCCGCCGGGGAGGCGATCACCAGGTAGCGGTATTCGTTCGCCGGACGCACGCCGAGACCCGGCTCGGTGGCGAAGATGAACGGCCGCAGGTACAGCGACTGCTCGCCGCCCGCGGCGGGCACCCACTCGTGATCGACGGCGATCAGCTGCCGCAACGACTCGAGGAACACGGCCTCTGGCAGTTCGGGAATGGCCAGCCTGCGCGCCGACGTCCGGAGCCGGGCAGCATTGGCCTCGGGCCGGAACGACACGATGGAGCCGTCGGACCACCGGTACGCCTTGAGTCCCTCGAAGACCTCCTGCGCGTAGTGCAACACGATGGCCGACGGCTCGAGCTGGATCGGACCGTAGGGGATCACCGCAGCGTCGTGCCAGCCACGGCCCTCGACGTAGTCGATCGACACCATGTGGTCGGTGTGGAAACGGCCGAAGCCGGGGTCGGCCAACACGTCGGCCCGTACCTCGTCGCTCGCCGGACTCGCAGAGCGGGCAAGCGTGAACTCGAGGGGGCCTTCAGTCATGAAGCGATTGTATAACCCGTGACTAGCGAGTTTTCGTCGTCACGAACGGCGGTGCGGCCACCTCGCATTCAAGCGACCGGCCGCGGACGTCGACCGACACGTGCTGCCCGTCGGCGATGCCCGCATCCGCGTCGACGAGGGCGAGCGCAATGCCCAGTTTCAACGTCGGCGAGAAGGTTCCCGACGTGGTGACGCCGACGGGCCGATCACCGTCGAGCACCGGCATGTCGGCGCGGAGCACGCCGCGGCCGAGAGCCTTCAACCCCCGCAGCAGACGACGCGGGCCCGCCGCCTTCTCGGCGAGCAGCGCCTCGCGGCCCCAGAACGCATCCTTCTGCCACCCGATCGCCCAGCCGCAGCGGGCCTGAAGAGGCGAGATGTCCAGCGACAACTCGTGCCCGTGCAGCGGATACCCCATCTCGGTGCGCAGGGTGTCCCTGGCGCCGAGGCCGACGGGCTCGCCGCCGGCCGCCTGGACGGATTCGACGAGCGCGTCGAACACCACGATCGCGCGGTCCCACGGAGGCAGCAACTCATAGCCGTGCTCACCGGTGTAGCCGGTGCGGCACACGCGCACGGGGACGCCGTCGAACGTTGCGTCGGCGTAGCCCATGTAGTCCATGTCGGTGGGCAGCCCGAGCCCGCCGAGCACCTCGGCCGACTTCGGCCCCTGCACCGCCAGCACGGCGTGGGAACGGTGCTCGTCGGTGACCGCCACGCCGTCGGGCGCGCGTTCCTGCAAGGCGGCCACCACGGCCGCGGTGTTCGACGCGTTCGGCACCAGGAACACCTCGTCGTCGGACACGTAGTACGCGATCAGGTCGTCGATGACGCCGCCGGAGTCGTTGCAGCACAACGTGTATTGCGCCTTGCCGGGGCCGATCCGACGCAGGTCGTTGGTGAGCGCGGAGTTGACGTACGCCGCCGCCCCCGGACCCCGCACCAGGGCCTTGCCGAGATGGCTGACGTCGAAGAGACCGACGTCGTTGCGGGTGGCGTTGTGTTCGGTGACCGTACCCGCGTAGGACACCGGCATGAGCCAGCCGCCGAATTCGGCGAAGCTGGCCCCCAGTTCGCGGTGGCGGTCCTCCAGTGGGCCCTCGTGCAGGTTGTCACTCACGGCGAACCACATTAATCCCCCGCTAGGGTGAGGTCCGTGAGCACTGCACCGGGCTACCAGTCCCCCACCGTCACCGTCTCGGCCACGCTGCCCAAGCGAGGAACCGGCTCGGCAGTCCTGATCGTCCCCGTCGTCACGGGCGACGACGACCGCGCGAAGGTCGTCACCAGTGCGTTCCTCGACGCCGAGGCGGTCGGCGAGATCGAGGTGGCGCTGCGGGCCCTCGGCGCGAAGGGCGGGAGCGACCAGACGACGCGCGTCGTCGTTCCCTCGTTGCCGGTCGCGAGCGTGTTGGCGGTCGGGCTGGGCACGTCCCGCGACGAATGGTCGAGCGACGCCATCCGGAGGGCGGCGGGCGTGGCAGCCCGTGCGCTCAACGGCACCGAGGCGGTTCTGACCACTCTGTCCGAGCTCGACCTGGCGGCAGCCATCGAAGGCCTCGTCCTCGGCGCCTACCGGTTCAGCACCTTCCGCAGCGCGAAGACCGCGCCGTCCGAAGCAAGCCTCACCAAGATCACGGCGCTGGCGACGGCCAAGGGCGCCAAGGCCGACGCGGTCCGTGCGACGAACATCGCCACCGCGGTGGCCACCGCCCGCGATCTGGTGAACACCCCGCCGAGTCACCTGTATCCCGACGAATTCGCCAGGCGCGCAGCAGCTCTCGGTGAAGCTGCCGGGCTGCAGGTCGAGGTCCTCGACGAGAAGGCCCTGGAGAAGGGCGGGTACGGCGGCATCGTCGGCGTCGGCAAGGGTTCGTCGCGGCCGCCACGACTGGTGCGTCTCACCTACCGGGGCGGCAAGTCCAAGAAGGCCAAGAAGGTCGCCCTCGTCGGCAAGGGCATCACCTTCGACACCGGCGGCATCTCGATCAAACCGGCCGCGAACATGCATCAGATGACCTCCGACATGGGCGGCGCGGCCGCGGTGGTCGCGACCGTCGTGCTCGCCGCCAAACAGCAATTGCCGATCGACGTGGTCGCCACGGTGCCGATGGCCGAGAACATGCCGTCGGCGACCGCGCAACGGCCGGGTGACGTGTTGACGCAGTACGGCGGCATCACGGTCGAGGTGCTCAACACCGACGCGGAGGGACGCCTCGTCCTCGCCGACGGCATCGTGCGGGCGTGCGAGGACGGGCCCGACTACCTCATCGAGACGTCGACGCTGACCGGTGCGCAGACCGTGGCGCTCGGCGCCCGCACTCCCGGCGTGATGGGCTCCGACGAGTTTCGCGATCGCGTGGCCGAACTCTCCCAGGCGGTCGGTGAGAACGCCTGGGCGATGCCGCTGCCCGACGAACTCAAGGACGACCTCAAGTCGACGGTCGCCGATCTGGCCAATGTCAGCGGCTCGCGCTATGCGGGCATGCTGGTCGCCGGCGTCTATCTGCGCGAGTTCGTCGCGGACGGCGTGCAGTGGGCGCACATCGACGTCGCAGGCCCGGCGTACAACACCGGCGGCCCGTGGGGTTACACCGGCAAGGGAGGCACCGGGGTGCCGACCCGCACCATGTTCGCCGTGCTCGAGGACATCGCAGCGAACGGTTGACGCGCCGCCCGGTCAGCCCTCTTCGAGTTGCCGCCGCAGTTCCCGGTCACGTTCGATGCGCCGGCGCGCGTCGAAGTCACGCATCCGCTGCGGGTAGCCGACCTTCTGGACGTCGTACACCGGGACGTCGAGTCGGTCGCTGAGGCGCCGGGCGCCCTTGTCGCCGCCGGCCCGGCGTCTGGTCCACTCGCCGTCCGCGGCGACCAGGACCACGGTGACCTCGGTGACCGTGGTCTTCGGTTCGACGAACGCCTCGACGCCGCGGTGTTCGGCAACCCACTGGCGGAGGTACTTCAGGTCGGCGGCGGGATCATGACGGTCCGAGCCGCCCCTGGAACCGCGACGTCGCACCCTGTCGAACAGCCCCAACTGAATCCCGCTCCCTTCGATGTCACCGTCAATGGTGCCAGAGGACGGGACGGCGGACCCGGACGCGAGGTCTACGGCGACCGAGGGACGCGGACGTGACAGGATGGGCACCGAGCAATTACGGCCCACCAGAGCGACAGTTCGAGGAGTCAACGCACATGGCCATCACCGTCCAGATGCCCGCACTCGGTGAGAGCGTCACCGAGGGGACCGTCACGCGATGGCTTAAGCAAGAGGGCGACACCGTCGAAGTCGACGAACCGCTGCTGGAAGTGTCCACCGACAAGGTCGACACCGAGATCCCGTCGCCGGCGTCCGGCGTGCTGACCAAGATCATCGCCAACGAGGACGACACCGTGGAGGTGGGTGGGGATCTGGGCACGATCGGTGACGCGGGCGAAGGCGGCGGCGGCGACAGCGCGCCCGCCGACGAGGAGAAGTCCGAGCCGGAACCAGAGCCGGAGCCCGAACCGGAACCCGAACCGGAATCCCAACCGGAGCCGGAGCCCGAACCCGAGGCGAAGCAAGCGAAGTCCGCTCCATCGGGATCGTCCGGTGGCGGCGACGCGACGTCGGTGACCATGCCCGAACTCGGTGAGTCCGTCACCGAGGGCACCGTCACCCGGTGGCTGAAGAAGGTCGGCGACAGCGTCGAGGTGGACGAGCCGCTGCTGGAGGTCTCCACGGACAAGGTCGACACCGAGATTCCGTCGCCGGTGGCGGGCACGCTGATTTCGATCACCGCCGAAGAGGACGACACCGTCGCGGTGGGTGGCGAGCTGGGCAAGATCGGCGCCGAGGGCGCTGCGGTCTCCGAGCCAGAACCCGAGCCGGAGCCCGAACCCGAGCCGGAACCAGAACCCGAGCCGGAGCCAGAACCCGAGCCCGAACCGGAGCCCGCCCCCAAGGCCGAGAAGCCGAAGCCGGAACCCAAGCCAGAACCCAAGCCAGAACCGAAGCCCGAGGCCCAGCCAGAGCCCGCTCCGTCGTCCGACGGCAGCAGCCCGTACGTGACGCCACTGGTCCGCAAGCTGGCCGGAGAGAACGGCGTCGACCTGGCCACGGTCAAGGGCACCGGGGTCGGCGGGCGGATCCGCAAGCAGGACGTCCTGGCCGCGGCGGAGGCCAAGAAGGCTCCCGCGGCGGAGACCAAGGCGGCTCCCGCCGCCGAGGCTCCCGGGGCCGTTGGCCCGGCGTCGAAGGCGCCCGCGCCAGCCCTGGCGCACCTGCGTGGCACCACGCAGAAGGCCAACCGGATCAGGCAGATCACCGCCAAGAAGACCCGCGAATCTCTGCAGACCACAGCGCAATTGACGCAAACCCACGAGGTCGACCTGACCAAGATCGTGGCGCTGCGGGCCAAGGCGAAGGCCACCTTCGCCGAGCGCGAAGGCGTGAACCTCACGTACCTGCCGTTCTTCGCGGTCGCGGTCGTCGACGCGCTCAAGGCGCATCCCAACGTCAACGCCAGTTACAACGAGGACACCAAGGAGATCACCTACTACGACGCCGAGCACCTCGGCTTCGCCGTCGACACCGAACAGGGCCTGCTCTCGCCCGTCGTCCACAACGCCGGCGATCTGTCGTTGGGCGGGCTCGCGCGGGCCATCGCGGACATCGCGGCGCGCGCGAGGTCGGGCAACCTCAAGCCCGACGAATTGTCCGGTGGCACGTTCACCATCACCAACATCGGCAGCCAGGGCGCCCTGTTCGACACGCCGATCCTGGTACCGCCGCAGGCGGCGATGCTGGGCACCGGCGCCATCGTCAAGCGTCCCCGCGTCGTGGTCGACGAAATCGGTAACGAGTCGATCGGCGTGCGGTCGGTCTGCTACCTCCCTCTGACCTACGACCACCGACTGGTCGACGGCGCGGACGCCGGGCGCTTCCTGACGACGGTCAAGCGGCGCCTCGAAGAAGGAGCGTTCGAGGCAGACCTGGGACTGTAGATCCAGTGGGCATCGGAGGCGGGCGGTCGGCGTCATCGGCCAAGGCCGTCATTGCGATCGCCGGTTCCTCGGGTTTGATCGGTTCGGCGCTCACCTCGGCGTTGCGCGCCGCGGACCACCGCGTGCTCCGCCTGGTGCGACGGGTGCCGTCGAACGCCGACGAGGTCTTCTGGAACCCCGACACCGGCGAGTTCGACGCAGCCGCCCTGCGCGGCGCAGATGCCGTCGTCAACATGTGCGGCGTCAACGTGGCGGGGAAACGATGGTCCGGCGCGTTCAAGCAGGGCCTGCGCGACAGCCGCATCGGGCCCACCGAGGTGCTGTCACGGGCGGTCGTCGAGGCCGGCGTGCCGATCCTCGTCAACTCGAGCGCGGTGGGCTACTACGGGGACACCCGCGACCGGGTGGTCGACGAATCCTCTTCGGCCGGTGAGGGTTTCCTCGCCACCCTGTGTCAGGACTGGGAGGCTGCCACCGAATCCGCCAGGAGTGCCGGTGTGCGCGTGGTGTTGGTGCGCACCGGTCTGGTGATGTCTCCGTCGGGCGGCATGCTGGCGCGCCTCAAGCCGCTGTTCTCCCTCGGGTTCGGCGCTCGGCTCGGCGGCGGCCGCCAGTACATGCCGTGGATCAGCCTCGAAGACGAAGTGCGGGCGTTGCTGTTCGCGCTCGGACACGACGATCTCGCCGGGCCGGTGAACGGAACGGGACCCGCACCCGTGACCAACGCCGAGTTCACCGCGGCGCTCGGGCGGGCCGTGAACCGCCCGACACCGCTGCAGGTGCCCAGCTTCGCGTTGCGGGCACTGCTCGGCGAGTTCGCCGGGGAGGGGCTCCTCAGCGGCCAGCGGGCGATCCCCGCCGCACTGGAGCGGGCCGGATTCGAATTCCATCACCACACCATCGGCCAGGCGCTGGCATACGTCACCGCGCCCAAGGCCGCCTGACGGGCGTAGCGTCGACGTCATGGCAGATTCGGTCCGGGCGGCCGGCGGCGAGCTCGACGTGCGGCGGCTCGGATCCGTCGACTACCTCCGTGCCTGGCAGATGCAGCGCGAGCTGGCCGACGCCCGCGTCGCCGGTGGGCCGGACACCCTGCTGCTGCTCGAGCATCCCGCGGTGTACACGGCGGGCAAGCGCACCGAACCCCACGAGCGGCCGGTCCCGGCCGGACCGGCCGGCGTCCCGGTCGTCGACACCGACCGCGGCGGGAAGATCACCTGGCACGGGCCCGGGCAGCTGGTCGGCTACCCCATCGTCGGCCTGGCCCAGCCGCTGGACGTAGTGAAATTCGTTCGGCGACTTGAGGATGCGTTGATCGCGGTGTGCGCCCAGCTGGGCCTGGCCACCGGACGCGTCGAGGGCCGGTCGGGGGTGTGGGTGCCCGCCGACACCACGGTGAGCCCGACCTCGGGCCCGGCGCGGCCCGCCCGCAAGATTGCCGCGATCGGCATCCGGGTGGCTCGGGCGACGACGTTGCACGGTTTCGCCCTCAACTGCGACTGCGACCTCTCGGCCTTCACCTCGATCGTGCCGTGCGGCATCTCCGACGCCGGGGTGACCTCCTTGACCGCCGAACTCGGCCGCCGGATCACCGTCGACGACGTGGCCGACACCGTTGCCCGGGCCGTCCGCGACGCCCTCGACGGCCGACCAGCGCTAGCATTGACGAAGTGAGCAGCGGGCGAAGTGGCGAGGGCCGATCGGAGATGGCCGGGCTGCCGGTGACGCCGGACGGGCGAAGGCTGCTGCGGCTCGAGGTCCGCAACGCCGAGACCCCGATCGAGCGCAAGCCGCCCTGGATCAAGACCAAGCTCAAGATGGGCCCCGAGTACACCGAGCTCAAGAAGCTGGTCCGGCGCGAGGGTCTGCACACGGTCTGCGAGGAGGCGGGCTGCCCCAACATCTACGAATGCTGGGAGGACCGCGAGGCCACGTTCCTCATCGGTGGCGAGCAGTGCACGCGTCGATGCGACTTCTGTCAGATCGATACGGGCAAGCCGTCCGAGTTGGATCGCGACGAGCCACGCCGGGTCGCCGAGAGCGTCCAGGCCATGGGGCTGCGCTACTCGACCGTCACGGGCGTGGCGCGCGACGACCTCCCCGACGGCGGAGCGTGGTTGTACGCCGAGACCGTCCGCCAGATCAAGGCGTTGAATCCGCACACCGGCGTGGAGCTCCTGATCCCGGACTTCAACGCGATCCCCGAGCAACTCGAGACGGTCTTCGAGACCCGGCCGGAGGTGTTGGCCCACAACGTGGAGACGGTGCCGCGCATCTTCAAGAGGATCCGTCCGGCGTTCCGTTATGAACGCAGTCTCGCGGTCATCACCGCGGCCCGTGACTACGGATTGGTGACGAAGAGCAACCTCATCCTCGGGATGGGCGAGACGCCGGACGAAGTCCGTACCGCGCTCGTCGACCTGCACGACGCAGGCTGCGACATCATCACCATCACCCAGTACCTGCGGCCCACGGTGCGCCACCACCCCGTCGAGCGTTGGGTGAAGCCCGAGGAGTTCGTCGAGCACGCCCGCTTCGCCGAGGGACTCGGGTTTCCCGGTGTCCTGGCGGGCCCCCTGGTCCGGTCGTCCTATCGGGCGGGCAAGTTGTACGCAGCTGCAGCTCAGCTTCATACCAATCGGCCTTGATCCCGCGCGCCGCCCGACCCGTATCCTGATCCGATGGCGAAGACTCGCAACACCGCTGCTGACAAGGCCGCGAAGGCGGAGGCAAAGTCCGCGCGCAAGGCGGCTTCCAAGGAGCGCCGGGGCCAGCTCTGGCAGGCGTTCCAGATTCAACGCAAGGAGGACACCCGGCTGCTGCCGTACATGATCGGCGCGTTCGTGCTGATCGTGGCCGCAGCGGTCGTGGCGGGCGTGCTGATCGGCAGCACCTTCACGATGGTCACGCTGATCCCGCTCGGCGTCGTCCTCGGGGCGCTGGTGGCGTTCATCATCTTCGGTCGACGCGCGCAGAAGTCGGTCTACCGCAAGGCCGAGGGTCAGACCGGTGCCGCCGCCTGGGCCCTGGACAACCTGCGTGGCAAGTGGCGGGTGACCCCCGGAGTCGCTGCGACCGGACACTTCGACGCGGTGCACCGGGTGATCGGCAGGCCCGGCGTGATCTTCGTCGGGGAGGGTTCGGCCACCCGCGTCAAGCCGCTGCTGGCTCAGGAAAAGAAGCGGACTGCGCGGCTCATCGGCGACATCCCGATCTATGACTTCGTGGTGGGCAATGGCGAGGGCGAAGTGCCCCTGGCGAAGCTGGAGCGCCACCTGACCAAGCTCCCCGCCAACATCACGGCCAAGCAGATGGACTCACTGGAGTCCCGGTTGGCCGCGCTCGGCTCCCGGATGGGGCCGGCCGCCATGCCGAAGGGCCCGATGCCGGGCGGGGCGAAGATGCGCGGCGTACAACGCACGGTGCGCAGGAAATAGCGTCGCTAACGCCGCACCACGGCGGTACCGGTCAACCGGTCCTGAAAACCCCGGCCGTCCGCATCGGTGAACAGCGCGGGTATCACGAACGCGACGAGCAGGCCCCGACCCAGTGCGCGGCCGAGGCCCACGTACCTGCGGTGGTCCACCGAGTCGACCCGCAACCCCAACGCGTACTGACCCGGCGTGAAGCCGAACAGCCGGAGCGACACCGCACCGAGCACCAGCCAGACGGCCATCACCGCGGTGGAGCCGATCTGCGTCTGCATGAAGTTCTCGGTCGTGACGAAGCCGAACGTGACGCCAAGGCTCGCAAGCCCATAGGCGATGAACCAGTCGACGATCAACGCTCCCACACGCCTGGCCATGCCCGCCAGCGAGCCCGTTCCGGACTGCGGCAACCCGAGACGCTGACCGGGAAAGTCGTTGGGCCCGTCGTCGGGGGTTCCCGGGTCGGACGGCGGTGGTCCGGACAGCCAGGTGCCGAAGGAGCGGGCCATGGAAACCAGCATAGAACGGGCGTTCGGTGCGGCGACTGCGTAACGTCGGCGCAACATGCGTTTGACCGCCGCGCAATATGTTGTACCTAGCGTCAACCCGCGGGTTACCAGTGACAAAGGAGAATTCTCAGTGGCAGAAAAGACTGCGGACGACATCTTCAAGCTGATCACGGACGAGAACGTCGAGTACGTCGACATTCGGTTCTGCGATCTGCCCGGTGTCGTTCAGCACTTCTCGATTCCGGCTTCGGCGTTCGACGAGAGCGTCTTCGAAGACGGGCTGGCCTTCGACGGCTCTTCGGTGCGCGGCTTCCAGTCCATCCACGAGTCCGACATGATGCTCTTGCCGGATCCCGAGACGGCACGCATCGACCCGTTCCGCGCCGCCAAGACGCTCAACCTCAGCTTCTTCGTACACGACCCGTTCACCCGCGAGGCTTACTCGCGCGATCCCCGCAACGTCGCCCGCAAGGCCGAGAACTACCTCACCTCGACCGGGATCGCCGACACCTGCTTCTTCGGCGCGGAAGCCGAGTTCTACATCTTCGACTCCGTAACCTTCGAGTCGAAGATCAACGGCACCTCGTACGAGGTCGACTCGGAATCCGGCTGGTGGAACACCGGTGAGCCGTTCGAAGCGGACGGCAGCCCCAACCTCGGGTACAAGGTGCGGCCCAAGGGCGGCTACTTCCCGGTCGCACCGTATGACCACTACGTCGACCTGCGTGACGAGATGGCCACCAACCTGCAGAACGCGGGCTTCACACTGGAGCGCGGTCACCACGAGGTCGGTACCGCAGGGCAGGCCGAGATCAACTACAAGTTCAACACCCTTCTGCATGCGGCCGACGACGTACTGCTGTTCAAGTACATCATCAAGAACACGGCGTGGAAGAACGGCAAGACTGTGACCTTCATGCCCAAACCGCTGTTCGGGGACAACGGTTCGGGCATGCACGCGCACCAGTCGCTGTGGAAGGACGGCAAGCCGCTGTTCCACGACGAATCGGGATACGCAGGTCTCTCGGACCTGGCGCGGCACTACATCGGCGGGATCCTGCACCACGCGCCGTCACTGCTGGCGTTCACCAATCCCACGGTGAACTCCTACAAGCGGCTGGTGCCCGGTTACGAGGCGCCGATCAACCTCGTCTACAGCCAGCGCAACCGGTCGGCGTGCGTGCGCATCCCGATCACCGGCAACAACCCGAAGGCCAAGCGCCTCGAATTCCGTTGCCCCGACAGTTCTGGCAACCCGTACCTCGCCTTCGCCGCCATGCTGATGGCGGGAATCGACGGCATCAAGAACAAGATCGAGCCGCTCGCTCCCGTCGACAAGGACCTCTACGAGCTTCCGCCGGACGAGGCCGCCAACATTCCGCAGGCGCCCACCTCGCTGTCGGCGGTGATCGACCGCCTCGAGGGAGACCACGAGTACCTCACCGAGGGTGGTGTCTTCACCGAGGACCTGATCGACACCTGGATCTCCTACAAGCGGGAGAACGAGATCATGCCGATCCAGATTCGGCCTCACCCCTATGAGTTCTCGCTGTACTACGACGTCTAGGTAGCTCGATGCGAAGGGCCGGGCGGAGGATGCGACTCCGTCCGGCCCTTCGTCATGGCGCAAAGTGCACTCCTTGCGTCCGGAATCACCGCCACGTTTGCTCTGCCGTTCCCCTCCCGCGGTGCCGGCCGGGGACTAGCGTCACGTGCAACATCGACACGAGGGGGTTCTGCGATGTCCAAGGACGACAACGTCGACATGACGAAGAAGGGGTACGCCGCCTTCAGCGCCGGCAACCTCGACGAGGCAATGGCGGTCTTCCACGAGGACGTCGAGTGGATTCAGCCCGGCAACAGCACCGTGAGCGGCACCTATCACGGCAAGGGGGAAGTCGCCGAACTGCTCGGGAAGTTCGCGGGAAAGCAATTCGCCACCACGCCAAACCGGTTCGTCGGCGACGGTGACGTCGTGGTCGTGCTCACCGACGTCACGATTGAGGGCGAGAACACGGTTGGCGCCGACGTGTTCACCTTCCGTGACGGCAAGGTCGTCAAGGCCGAGTCCTTCGGCGACACGTCCGTGATGGAACGGATCTACGGCGCGAAGTAACCGCGGGTTTGCGGCGGCCCGGCGGTCATCGTCGGTTTGGCCGCCGTCGACGTGGCTGACTGCTCGCAAGGCCATGCGAAAGTATCGTCGGGTCATGACTCAGTCCTTGGACAGCAGACTCGCAGGGTTGTACACGCCGGCGCTGACCGGATTCCGCGTGATCTTCGGCCTTCTGTTCTTCTTCCGCGGGACGATGAAGGTCTTCGGCTTCCCCTTCGGACCGGCGGTCCCGGTGGGAGCGTGGCCACTGTGGTGGGCCGGGCTGCTCGAGGTCGTGCTCGCCGCGCTCATCACGGTCGGGCTCTTCACGCGGATCGCGGCGTTCATCCTCTCGGGTGAGATGGCGGTCGCCTACTTCTGGATGCACTTCCCGAACGGATTCTGGCCCTACCCACAGCAATTGGGCGGCAATGGCGGTGAAGTGACCATTCTGTACTGCTTCGGCTTCCTGCTGCTCGCGACCATCGGTGCAGGTGCCGTGTCCGTCGACGCCAGGCGCCGCCCCCGCGCCCTTGCCGCCACGCGCACGACCGCTCCGCGCCGCGGTCTCGGTCGGTTCCGGCGATAGCGTCGATCCTGCAGCAAAGCCGTGACGGCATCGACGCTGCGGCTGGCCCTGGGGTTGGCTAACGGGCTGACGGGAGCACGTATCGCAGCCGGCCCAACGCCGGCGGGATCGGCGAGCAACGGTCCGGCGGTCGGTCAGCCCGGCGCCCCGGGGATCTAGGCCCCGAACACCCTGCGCACCACTGCCTTTGCCCGACGGGTGACGCGAAGATAGTTGTCGAGGAACTCGCTGCCGTCGCTGCCGTTCCAGCCGGCGGCCACCGCGACGGCGTTGAGCTGGCGACCGGGACCCGGTAGTTGATCGGTCGGCTTGCCGCGCACCAGCACCAGGGCGTTGCGCGCGCGAGTGGCCGTCAACCACGCCTGCCGCAACAGGTCGACGTCGCCCTCGGCGATCAGTTCGGCCGCACCGATGGCGTTGAGCGTGTCCAGGGTCGACGTGCTGTGCAGCGCCGGAATCTGGTGCGCGTAACGGAGTTGGAGCAGCTGAACCGTCCACTCGACGTCCGCCAGACCACCGCGTCCCAGCTTGGTGTGGGTGTTCGGGTCGGCACCGCGCGGCAGCCTCTCGGCGTCGATGCGCGCCTTGAGCCGCCGAATCTCCTGCACCGCGGCGGGTGACACCCCACCTGGTGGATAACGGGTGTCGTCGATCATCACCAGGAAGCGGTGACCGAGGTCGGTGTCGCCCGCCACGCAGTGCGCCCGCAGTAGCGCCTGCACCTCCCACGTCTGGGCGAAGCGCGCGTAGTACGCCTCATACGACGCCAGGGTCCGGACCAGCGGTCCGCTGCGCCCCTCGGGCCGCAGGTTGGTGTCGACCTCCAGCGGCGGGTCGGCACTGGGTGTGCCAAGCAGTGCGCGCACCTGCTCGGCCACAGTCACCGACCACCGGACCGCCACGGATTCCTCAGCACCGCCGAGGGGCTCGCAGACGAACATGACGTCGGCGTCGGAGCCGTAGCTCAACTCGCCTCCACCGAGTCTGCCCATGCCGATCACCGCGATCTTCGCCGGCGGGCCGGCGGCCGGGGTGTTCGCACGGATCACGACCTCGAGCGCAGCCTGCAGCACCGCGACCCACACCGAGGTGAGGGCCCGGCACACGTCGGTGACCTCGAGCATGCCGAGCAGGTCCGCCGATGCCACGCGGGCCAGCTCATGGCGCCGCAAGGTTCGGGCCGCGGCGATCGCACGCAGTGGCTCCTCGTGCCTGCCCACCGACGCGATGAGTCCGCGCGCCAACCCGTCGGGTTCGACGTCGAGTAGCTTGGGGCCGCCGGGGCCGTCGGCGTACTGCCGGATCACCTCGGGTGCACGCATCAGCAGTTCGGGCACGAACGCCGACGTACCGAGCACGTGCATCAGGCGCTTCGCGACTGCACCTTCGTCCCGCAGCGAGGCGAGGAACCAGCGCTGGTCGGCGAGTTCGTCGCTGAGGCGGCGGTAGGACAGCAGCCCCGCGTCCGGATCCGGGGTGTCGGACAGCCAGTCCAGCAGCGTGGGCAGAAGCACCTGCTGCACCCGGCCGCGCCTGCCACTGCTGCTCGTCAGCGCAGCCAGGTGGGTGAGCGCGCTCTGCGGTCCCTCGTACCCAAGCGCGGCGAGCTGGCGTTCGGCGGCGTCGGGTTTCAGGCTCGAGGAGAACTCGGCCGCCGGGCCTCCGACGGACTCGAGCAGCGGCTGGTAGAACAGCTTCGCGTGCAGACGCGACACGCGCAGGCTCTGGCGCTTGAGCTCCTCCCGCAACACCCCGAGGGCGTCGTGTTGACCGTCGGGACGCATGTGCGCGGCGCGAGCCAGCCACCGCATCGCCTCGTCGTCGTCGGACTCGGGCAGCATGTGGGTCCGCTTGAGCCGTTGCAACTGCAGTCGGTGTTCGAGCAGTCGCAGAAATTCGTACGATGCGGTCAGATTGGCGGCATCGTCGCGCCCGACGTACCCGCCCGCGCCGAGCGCCGCGAGCGCGTCGACCGTCGAGGCCACGTGGAGTGAGTCGTCGTTGCGGCCGTGCACCAGCTGCAGCAGTTGGACCGCGAACTCCACATCACGCAGTCCCCCGGTGCCGAGCTTGATCTCCCGGGCCCGGACCCCGGCAGGCACCATCTCCACGACACGACGGCGCATCGCCTGCACTTCCGGGACGAAGTCCTCGCGGTCGCTCGCCGCCCACACCATCGGTTTCAGCGCGGCCATGTACTGCTCGCCGAGCTCGGCGTCACCGGCTGCCGGGCGAGCCTTCAACAGCGCTTGGAACTCCCACGTCTTGGCCCACCGTTCGTAGTAGGCCACGTGCGACTCGAGGGTGCGGACCAACTCACCGTGCTTGCCCTCGGGCCGCAGCGCAGCGTCCACCTCGAAGAAGGCGTCACCGGCGAACCGCATCATCTCGCCGGCCACGCGGGTGGTGATCGCATCGCTGTGCCCGGCTACGAAGATGACGTCGACGTCGCTGACGTAGTTGAGCTCGCGCGCTCCGCTCTTGCCCATCGCGATCACGGCCAGTCGCGGCTTCGCCGCGCCGTCCTTGCAGACCGTCCTGGTGGCGATGATGAGCGCTGCTCCCAGCGCCGCGTCGGCGAGGTCGGCAAGGTGCGCGCCGACCGCCGGAAACGGCAACACGGGTTCGTTCTCCACCGTCGGGGCCAGGTCCAGTCCGGCCAGGACCAGCATCCGATCCCGGTAGAGGATGCGCAAATCGTTTGCCTCCGAGGACTTCTCGGCCACGTCGGCGAACGCGTCCTTCAGTTCGACGGCAGTCGGGAGCGCCACCCGACCGGTCAGCAGGTGCCAGGACCGGGGGTGTGCGACCAGGTGGTCGCCGAGCGCCACGGACGAACCGAGCACCCCGAACAACCGACCCCGCAGTCCGCGGTCCTTGACCAGCGCGCGGTTCAGCTCGTCCCAGTCGCCCGCCAGTGCGTCGGCCAGTCGCACCATCGCCCGCAGAGCCGTGTCGGCATCCGGCGCCCGCGACAACGCCCACAGCAACTCGACGTGGGCTTCGGTGTTCCAGCCGAGCCTGTCCAGGTCGGCGCGAGCCGTTGGTTCGACCAGCCCCAGCCTGCCGACGCCGGGTAGCGTCGGTCGCTGCGTCGCGGGTTTGGCCACGCCTGTAACGGTAACGCAGCCGCTATCCCGGTCCTCAAAGCGACAGGTAGGCCTTCAACTCGAACGGCGTGACGTTGCTCCGGTAGTTCTCCCATTCGGCGCGCTTGTTCCGCAGGAAGAAGTCGAAGACGTGCTCCCCGAGGGCCTCGGCGACGAGTTCGGAGTTCTCCATCTCGCCCAGTGCCACGCCGAGGCTGCCGGGCAGCTCCTTATAGCCCATGGCGCGACGTTCCTCCGGGGTCAGCATCCACACGTTGTCCTCGGCCTGGGGACCGAGCACGTAGTTCTTCTCCACCCCGCGCAGACCCGCCGCCAGCAGGACCGCGAACGCAAGGTAGGGATTGCATGCCGAATCGGGGCTGCGGACCTCGATCCGGCGCGAGGACGCCTTGCGTGGCGTGTACATCGGCACCCTGACCAGAGCGGAGCGGTTGGCCGCACCCCACGACGCAGCGGTCGGCGCCTCGCCGCCGTGGACCAACCTCTTGTAGGAGTTGACCCACTGATTGGTGACGGCACTGATCTCGGTGGCGTGCTCCAGGATTCCGGCGATGAACGACTTGCCGACGGCAGACAGCTGCAACGGATCGTCCGGCGTGTGGAACGCGTTGGTGTCGCCCTCGAACAGGCTCATGTGGGTGTGCATCGCAGAGCCCGGGTACTGAGCGAACGGCTTCGGCATGAACGACGCCCGCACGCCTTCGGTGAGGGCGACCTCCTTGACGACGTAGCGGAACGTCATCACGTTGTCGGCCATCGACAGCGCGTCGGCATAGCGGAGGTCGATCTCCTGTTGCCCCGGTGCCCCCTCGTGATGGCTGAACTCCACCGAGATGCCCATCGACTCCAACGCGTCGATCGCGTGCCGGCGAAAGTTGGGCGCCGAATCGTGGACGGCTTGGTCGAAGTAGCCGCCGTTGTCGGCGGGTACGGGTTCCGAGCCGTCATACGGACCCGGTTGCAGCAGAAAGAATTCGATCTCCGGATGGACGTAGCAGGAGAAGCCGAGGTCGCTGGCCTTGGCCAGCTGACGGCGCAGGACGTGGCGCGAGTCCGCCCACGACGGTGAGCCGTCGGGCATCGTGATGTCGCAGAACATGCGTGCGGAATGATGCTTGCCGCCGCTCGTCGTCCACGGCAGCACCTGGAAGGTGGACGGGTCCGGGCGGGCGACGGTGTCGGACTCCGAGACCCGGGCGAAGCCCTCGATCGACGATCCGTCGAAGCCGATGCCCTCTTCGAACGCGCCCTCGAGTTCGGCCGGCGCGATCGCCACCGACTTCAGGTATCCGAGCACGTCGGTGAACCACAGTCGGACGAAACGGATGTCCCGCTCTTCGAGGGTTCGGAGGACGAATTCCTTCTGCCGATCCATGTGCGAAGCGTAGGCACCGGCTGTTAATTCTGTGTTACGGGGCTGCTGCTAGCACTGCAGACCTGGCGGTGGCGCCACCGTGTCGACGAGAAACGCGGTGACGGCGGAGTCCACGCATGCATCACCGTTGAAGACGACGGTGTGTTGCGTGCCGTCGAACGTGATCAGGGCCGCGTCCATTTCCCGGGCGAGGTCGACGCCCGCTTGATATGGCGTGGCGGGGTCCCGGGTGGTCGACACGACGACGACCTTCCCCGGTCCCGGCGTCGTCGCGTCATGAGGCACCGACGTCGGCGGCACCGGCCACATGGCGCAGGCATCCCGTGGGGCGAATCCGGTGTACTGGCCGTACGCCATGAACGGTGCCGCCGCGCGAGCCCGTCGATCCGCGTCCGCCCAGACCGCCGGATCGGTCGGGTAGGGCGAGTCGACGCACCGGATCGCGGTGAACGCGTCCTGCTGGTTGGTGTAGTGGCCTGCGGTGTCGCGTTCCTGATAGTCGTCGGCCAGCAGCAGCAGATCCCCTGCGTCGGTGCCGCGCTGCAGGCCGAGCAGCCCACTGGTGAGGAACTTCCAGTACCTCTGGGTGTACAGCGCGTTGACGGTCCCGGTGATCGCGTCCTGATAGCTGAGACCGCGGGGATCCGACGTCCGGCCCGGCTGCGCCACCAGCGGGTCGATCAGCTGGTGATACCGCGCGACGAACTGGGTGGGGTCCTGACCCAGCGGACAGTCGGGTGACTGTGCGCAATCCGCGGCGTAGTCGTCGAAGGCCTGCTGGAAGCCGGCGAGCTGACGAAGGTTCTCAGCGATCGGATCCGCACTCGGGTCGACGGCACCGTCGAGCACCATGGCGCGGACGCGGTCGCCGAACAGTTCGGCGTACCTGGCCCCGAGCTCGGTCCCGTAGGAGTAGCCGAGGTAGTTGATCTGATTCTCCCCCAGCGCCATCCTCACGACGTCCATGTCCCGCGCGGTCGACGCCGTGCCGACGTGGGCCAGGAAGTCGACGCCGGTCTTGGCGACACACCTCTGCGCGATCTGCTGATAGATCTGCTCGATGTGGGCGACGCCCGCAGGGCTGTAGTCGGTCATCGGCTCGCGCCGGTAGGCGTCGAATTCGGCGTCGGTGCGACAGCGGACCTGCGGGGCGGAATGGCCGACACCGCGCGGATCGAAGCCCACCAGGTCGAACCGGCGGGTGATGTCGGTGCCGGCGAGGGTGACGCCCATGCCGGCGACCGCATCGACGGCGGACGCTCCCGGTCCGCCGGGATTGACCAGCAGGGCGCCCAGGCGGTCACCGGTCGCCGGAATGCGAATGACGGCCAAATCCGTCTGCGGCCCATCGGGTTTCGCGTAGTCCACCGGAACGCCGACCATGGCGCACTGCGCGGTCGGCAGGACGGTGACGGAGCCGAGGAAGCCGGCACAGCTGCCCCACGCCGGCGCGTCACCGTACCGACCTGCCGCCCCGTCCCCGGGTTCGGCCCATGCGGCCGGACCGGTGCAGACGGCAGCGGTCAGGATCGTGGCCAGTACCGAGATCAGCCTGACCACCAACCTCATGGCGAACATGTTCGCACGCCGTCGGTTGGCGTGACGCGGCGGATCGACAGCAGAGACGCGTCGGCAACCCTACGGTGATCCGATGGTGACCTGTCGCGAAATCAGCTGAGTCGTTTGGCTCGTCAGCACGTGGCGCCGGGTGGCGGCACCGTCACGTCGACGAGGTACTTCGCGGCGATGTCGTCAACGCAGTTGTTCCCCTGGAAGACCACGGTGTGCTGCGTGCCGTTGAAGGTCAGCAGCGAACCGCCCAGCTGCTTGGCCAGGTCGACGCCCGCCTGGTACGGCGTGGCCGGATCGTTCGTCGTCGACACCACCAGGATGGGCGGGAGACCGGCGACCGAGATCTGGTGCGGCTTCGAGGTCGGGGGCACCGGCCAGAAGGCGCACGTCCCCAGGGGGGCGTTCCCGGTGAATTGGCCGTAGCTCATGAACGGCGCCACTTGGCGCGCGCGGCGGTCCTCGTCGACCACCGTCTTGCGATCGGTCACGGGCGGTTCGTCGACACAGTTGACGGCCACCCGCACGTCGGTCGAGTTGTTGTAGTGGCCCTCCTCGTCGCGTCCCATGTACAGGTCGGCGAGCGCCAGCATGGTGTCGCCGTTGCCGTTCTTGAGCTCGGACAGTCCCTGGGTCAGGTGGCGCCACAGGTTGGGTGAGTACAGCGGGAGGATGGTGCCGACGATGGCGTCGCTGTAGCTGAGCCCGCGGGGGTCCTTGGTCTTCGCCGGATTCTCGACCAACGGTTCGACGAGGCTCTTGTAGACGTCGACGGCCTTGGCGGGGTCGGTACCGAGCGGGCAGTCGGGGCTCTTCGCGCAGTCGGCGGCGTAGTCGTTGAAGGCGACCTGGAAGGCGGCGGCCTGACGGATGTCGGCCTCGACCGGGTCGGCGTTGGGGTCGACCGCGCCGTCGAGGATCATCGCCCGCACGTTCTTCGGGTAGGCCTCGGCGTACGCCGACCCGATGCGGGTGCCGTACGAGTAACCGAGGTAGGTCAGCTTCTGGTCGCCGAGCGCCGCGCGCATGGCGTCGAGATCCTTTACCACGCTGACGGTCCCGACGTTGGCGAGGAAGTCGTCCCCCATCTTGGCCACGCATCGGGCGACGAAGTCCTTGGTCTGTGACTCGATGTGGGCGACGCCGGCGGGGCTGTAGTCCACCTCGGGGTCCGCCCTGAGCTTGTCGTTGTCCTCGTCGGAGTTGCACCACACCGCCGGGGTCGACAACCCCACACCGCGGGGGTCGAACCCGACGAGGTCGAAACGTTGGCGGATCGAGTCGGGCATCGCACCGACCAGTGATGCCGCCGCCTGGATGCCGGACTCTCCCGGCCCACCCGGGTTGACGAACAGCGAACCGATCTTGTCCCCGGTGGCCTTGAAGCGGATCATCGCGATGCGGGCGACGGCACCGTCTGGCTTCGCGTAATCGACGGGTACGGAGAGCATTCCGCATTCGGCTCCCGTGGGGAGGCGGACATCGGACGACGCAAGGTTGCACTGTGACCAGTCGACGGGCGTCCCCGGCCGCGGCGTGGCGATCACACTGCGCCCGTCGACCAGTTTGCTGCAGCCCGCCACCAGCAGCACCACCATGGCGGCCGCGAGGACCCCGCGTCTGAGGTTCATGGCTGTCCATGCTGCCATGGACCACCTTCGGCCCAGCTGAGGGCGTTACCGCGTGGCGGCCAGCAACTCCTGCATGGCGACGGGGAAGTCGTCGGCCATGTCCCAGAGGTCGCCCAGAAGTTCCGGGCAGGAGATCAGGCCGACGTCCAGTGTGCCGTTGAGCGACATCACGGTGATGTTCAATCCCGAGCCGTGGAAGATCGGCCCGAGCGGATACATCGCCTCCACCTTGGCCCCCAGGAAGTACAGCGGCACCTGAGGTCCCGGCACGTTGGAGACCACCAGATTGTGCACGGGTGCGGCACTGGTCAGCCGACTCGACGCGTACACGCGCATGGCGACGCCGAAGACCGCGGGCGCCGCGAACTGTGACCAGTCCTGCAGCAGCGTCGCTCCGATCGCCGCACTGTGTTGTTTGGCAACGGAATTCGCGCCCGCGATCGCCTTCAACCGCTCACCCGGATCCTCGATGTCGGTCTGCAGCGCGGCGAACATCCCCGACACCTGGTTGCGGCCGGGGCGGTCCGACTTCTCGTGCACGGACACCGGCACCATGGCGACCAACGTGATGTCGGGAAGCTCGCCGCGGTCGAGGAGGTACCGACGCAGCACACCCGCCACCAAGGCCATCACGACGTCGTTGACCTTGACCCCGAAGTGGTTCTTGACCGTCTTGAGGTCGTCGAGGTTCAGCTGCGCGAAGGCGACGTTGCGGTGGCCGGTGACGGTGGCGTTGAACCTCGTCTTGGGAGCGGCGAACGGAGCGGCCATGGTCAGCCCGCTGCGCGCCCGTCTGACCGTGTCCACGACCGTCGACAGGGTCGACGGCACGACGTTGACGAGTTTGAGGGGTCGGGTGGCGTACTTGACCGCGCCGCCGATGGCGATCTCCAGATTCGAACCGCCGCCCACCCCGTCGACCGGTTCGGGCGGCGGCGCGTCGGCTTCGGTGGTGCACAGCTGCGACATCAGGTTGGCGCCGGTGACGCCGTCGACGCCGGCATGGTGCACCTTGGTCAACACCGCCAGGCGACCGCCGTCGTGGGCATCGGTCCCCGCCACGTTCTCGATGATCCACATCTCCCACAGCGGTCGGCTCCGGTCGAGGGTCAACGACGCGATGTGCCCGCAGATCTCACCGAGCTCGACGCGCCCGCCGGGGGCCGGCAGACCGATGCGATGGAGGTGACGGTCGACGTCGAAGTCCTTGTCCTCCACCCACACTGGGTGGTCCAGATTGAAGCGGTTGTCTCCGAGCTTCTCGCGGAACTGCGGCATCGCCCTGATCCGCAGACCGAGGGCGTCGCGCAGCCGGTGGAAGGTGTACCCGCCGGGCATGGTCGAGGTGTCGATCTCGAGGATCGAGCACACGTGCAGCGGCTGAGCGGCGGTTTCGAGGTAGAGGAAGCTGGCGTCGAGTCCGCTGAGCCGTTGCATGCCGCGATCGTAGGCGCGGTGCGTGTCCAGGTGTGAGGAACCGCACTTCATCGGCAGTTCACCTGGCGTACCGGAGATGGCAGACTCGATGAGGTCAGACGACCCGGGGACCCGGATGGGCCTCGAGGCACGAACCGACGAGATTAGGGACGATGATGTCTGAGCTCACTGTCTACGGCGCTGCCTCCGATACCGCCGATGCCCCCGCACCACGGCCGAAGGTGCGCACCCACCACCTGCAGAAGTGGAAGGCCGAGGGCCACAAGTGGTCGATGTTGACGGCCTACGACTACTCCACCGCGCGCATCTTCGACGATGCGCAGATCCCCGTTCTGCTGGTCGGGGATTCCGCGGCCAACGTGGTGTACGGCTACGACACCACGGTGCCGGTCACGGCCGACGAATTGATACCCCTGGTGCGCGGTGTGGTCCGGGGAGCGCCGCACGCACTGGTGGTGGCAGATCTTCCCTTCGGCAGCTATGAGGGCGGCCCTGCCCAAGCGCTGGAGACGGCGACGCGTTTCATGAAGGAGACCGGTGCTGCCGCGGTGAAGCTCGAAGGCGGCGAGCGGGTGGCCGAGCAGATCGCGACACTGACGAGGGCGGGCATCCCGGTGGTGGCTCACATCGGCTTCACGCCGCAGAGCGTCAACGGTCTCGGTGGATTCCGCGTGCAGGGCAGGGGTGACGCTGCCGAACAGACCGTACACGACGCCATCGCCGTCGCCGAGGCCGGGGCGATCGCGGTCGTGCTGGAGATGGTGCCCGCCGAGTTGGCCACCCAGATCACCGGCAAGCTGACCATTCCGACGGTGGGAATCGGCGCGGGACCGAACTGCGACGCCCAGGTGCTGGTGTGGCAGGACATGGCGGGCATGACGTCGGGTCGGACGGCGAAGTTCGTCAAGCAGTTCGGTGACGTCGGCGGCGAATTGCGTCGCGCGGCGACCCAGTACGCCGCCGACGTGGCGACCGGGTGCTTTCCTGGCGACGAGCACTGCTTCTGACGGCGCGGCGGTGGCGGCGTCAGCTAGCCGAACTCGGCCGGACGTTTGGCGAGGAAGGCGGCGATGCCCTCCTCGCCATCGGCGGAGTCCGCACATGCCGAGATCAGCCGGGCCTCGTCGGCCAGTTGCTGCTCGTACCCCGACGCGTAGGTGGACAACAGCAGCTTCTTGACTGCCGAATGGGATTTCCGCGCTCCCGCAGCGGTTCTCCTCGCCAGCTCGTCGAGCGCGGTGGGCAACTCCGCATCGGGCACGACCGCGGTCAGCAGCCCCCAGTCCAGCGCTTCGGCCGCCGACAGCACTCTGTTGGTGATCATCAGCTCCTGGGTCCTGCGCAACCCGATCAGCCGGGGCAGCAGGTAGGACGAGCCGCCATCGGGGCTCAGTCCGGCCTTGGTGTAGGCCATCGTGAACGACGCCGACCCGCCGGCGAGCGCGAGGTCACCAGAGACGCCCAGCGGGAACCCTGCGCCCGCTGCCACCCCGTTGACGGCCGTGATCAGCACGGCGTCCATCCGGGCGAAGGTCGACATCGCGCGGTGCAAGTCGTCGGCCATGCCCTTGACGTATGCCCCCGCGTTCGGCGCGGCGGCGATGGCCTTGAGGTCTCCGCCGGCACAGAAGAACCTGCCCGAGCCGGTCAGGGTGACCACCTTCGTCGCGTCCGTGTCGCACCACGTGGCCGCTGTGGCGAGTTCACGGGTCAACGTGTCGTTCATGCCGTTCGCGGCTTCCGGGCGATCGAGGACGATGCTGGTGATGGGGCCGGATTGCGAGAACTTCAGCGTGTCGAATTCGGTCATGGCGGGAACGGTAGCGCGTCCGTTCACCTCGATGTGGCAACCTGTTCACCAACTTTCACACCCGACACCCACAGTCCGACCGAAGGTGAACATGCCAGCCGATGCCCGCAAGCCGTCGCGCCACGAGGAGGTCGAGCGCAAGTTCGCGGTGGTGGACGGCACCGTGTCTCCCTCGTTCGAGGGCTTGTCCGCCGTCGCGAGCGTGCAACGGTTGCCCGTCCAGCATCTGGACGCGGTGTACTTCGACACGCCAGATCAGGACCTCGCGGCGCATCGCGTCACGCTGCGGCGCCGCACCGGTGGTCCCGACGAGGGCTGGCACCTGAAGTTGCCTGCCGGCGCCGACGCGCGGACGGAGGTTCGCCTGCCCCTCGGCGAGACGGACACGCCGGACGACACCGTGCCCGACGAGCTGCGCGACGTGGTCCTCGCCATCGTCCGTGACCGCCCGCTCCACCCGGTGGCCAGGATCTCGACCAGTCGGGTCGTCGACATGCTGCACGGACCGGACGGCGAGGCGCTCGCGGAGTTCTGCGACGACACCGTGCGCGCCGCCGCGGAGGGCCACGGCGACGCGCAGGAATGGCGGGAATGGGAGCTCGAGCTCGCCGAGAACGGCGCCGACACCGACGCCGGTCCGGCGCTGCTGGACCGGCTCGCCAACCGGCTCTTCGACGCAGGTGCCCAGCCAGCGGCTCATGGTTCCAAGTTGGCCAAGGTGCTGGGCACCACCCCCGCTGCGACCACTACCCGTAGCGCCGATCCGGTGCATCGGGCGGTGGCCGACCTCGTCGAGGAACTGTTGTCGTGGGACCGCGCCGTCCGCGCGGACGCCTGGGACTCCGTACACCAGATGAGGGTGGTGACCCGAAAGATCCGCAGTCTTCTCCGCGCGTCCGAGGATGCGTTCGGCATCGCCGACGACTCCTGGATCTTGGCGGAGCTCAAGGCTCTCGCCGGAATCCTCGGCGTGGCACGCGATGCCGAGGTGCTCGCGGAGAAGTACGAGACCGCGCTGGACGGTCTACCTCCAGAACTGGTCCGCGGCCCGGTCCGGGAACGCCTCGTCGAGGGCGCCAAGCGGCGCTACCGCGGCGGCTGGAAGCGCTCGCTGGTGGCGATGCGATCTGAGCGCTACTTCCGCCTGCTCGACGGATTGGAGGCGTTGGTCGCGGCGGAACCGGCGTCGGGGACCGGCAAGACGCCCGAACCGGTGACCGTCGACGCGGCCTACAAGCGGGTCCGCAAGGCCGCGAAGAAGGCCGACGCTGCGGCCGTCGACGATGAGGTGTCCGCGACGGACACCGACGAGGCGCTGCACAAGATCCGCAAACGCGCCAAGCAACTGCGCTATACGGCGGCCGCGCTGAGTGAAGACAAGGTGGCCGAGAAGGCCAAGTCGATCCAATCGCTGCTCGGCGATCATCAGGACAGTGTCGTCAGCCGGACGCATCTGTCCGAGGAGGCACTCACCGCGCACACCTCGGGTGAGGACACCTTCACCTACGGAGTGCTGTACCAACTCGAAGCCCAGGTGGCCACCCGTTCCGAGGAACGACTCGGCCGGGCGCTCAAGGAGTTGAAGAAGGCGGTTCGCGACGCCAAGTGACCCGGCGGGGCGGACGAGTTGGCCTGTAAGCCGGATTCTGTACCGCACCGCCATGACTGGTGGCGCGGTGGCGACCATCCATCTGGACACACCGTCGCCGGGTGCCTCGAGCGGCCTACCCGCAGGCTCGGGCGAGCAGCCCTCGAACGCCTGCGCAGCCGCAACCAGGTTGCGGCCTTCTTGGCCTTGCTTCGGGTGGGGTTTGCCTAGCCACTCCGGTCACCCGGAGTGCTGGTGCGCTCTTACCGCACCGTTTCACCCTTACCGCCACATCGCCCGAAGGCTGCGCGGCGGCGGTCTGTTCTCTGTGGCACTGTCCCGCGAGTCACCTCGGATTGCCGTTGGCAATCACCCTGCTCTGCGAAGTCCGGACTTTCCTCGACGTTCAGGCGAACCTGAACTCCGCGGCCGCCCGGCCAACTCGTCCGCGCAGAACACCGTACTCCGAGGGACGCCCGGTTGATCAATCCCCCTACGCGGCGCCCTTCGCGAGATGGACGCCAACGCGGTACTCGACCTCGCTGAGCTCGAATCTGACCGTCCCGGGCAACGGCGGCGCATGAGACCGGTGAACGGCTCCGGTCGGCGTCGTGAAATCGGCCGTGTGAGTGCCGTCGTGGTCGCACCCGGTGACCACCTTCCAGCCGGGTGCCTCCTTTGCGTAGTTGCACTGCTCGCACTCGCCGAGCCCGTTGGCGGCGTCGGTGCGGCCACCCCGACGGTGCGGCGTCGCATGATCGTGGTGCCGGATAGGTGCGTCGCAGTACGGCGTCCGACACGTGTCGTCCCGGATGTCAACGAATCGCGCCAGCCCTCTGGGGAAGAGCCGGGCACGTGACTCCGTCGCCAGCAGTGCCCCGCTGGCGGGGTGCTTGTAGAGCCTGCGCAGCGTGGCCCGCGACCGACGGTCCGTGACCGCCCGGCCGACCAGACGGCGTGCGATCGCTGCGGGCATCGGCCCGTACCCGGTGATCCGCGCGGGGTCGGTCCCGCCGGCCAGCAGACCTTCGTCGCTCATCACCAGGTTGACCGCCACGGGGACCGGGACGTCCGCGGGCCGCCCCGTGACCCGCTCGTACAGGGTGTCCGCCATCACCTGTCCGCGCGAGCGGCCGTCGCCGCCGGCGTCCGCGGCCCGCTTCAACGCCGCGTAGACCGACACGCCCTGGGGCATCGGCAAGAGCGCCGTCACGTAGGTCATCGTGTCGGGGGCCGGACGGATGCTCACCGTACGGTCGCGCTCCGCCTTAGCCGCACGATCGACCACCGCCTGCGGGTCCAGACGGTAGGCGATCGCCTTGGCCGCCGCGGCGATGCGCGCGTCACCCATCCCGTCGAGGCGTCGCGGGTCGGCGCACAGCTCCGCATCGAGGGCGCGGCGGTCCGCCACGTCCAGGCATGCCGACTCGCGCACCAGCAGCGTGGCCCGCCACTCCGAGAGCGCACCCGCCTGCAAGGCGGCCAGGGTGTGCGGCATCTCGTGGGCCAACGCGATGGCGAACCCGAGGTGCTGGTTGCCACGGAACGGGGAATCGCGGCGGGCCAGCGCCACCTCACTGGCCAGTCCGCGGCACTGTCTGGCCCTGGGGACGCCGGCCGCCGTCTCGCTGGCGCGGCGCCGCTCGCGCAGGGCCGCGGTGGCCCGGACCTGACCAGCCGCGGCGGCGGCCTTCACCCGCTCCAGCTCGGCGATACGCGCGATGAGGCCTGCCTCGTCGGCATCGGGGTCGAGCACCGCAAACGCCTGCCCTTCGAACATGCGTTCGACCTTACACCGACGGTCGGACAGCCTGGGCTCACGCCCGCCGGCGCAGCACCATCACGTTGTCCCGCCAGGTGAACGCCGTGCCGTCGGGACCCGTCCCCGGTCTGTCCACGACCTCGACCCGCGCGCGTTCCCACTGCGCGGCAGGCAGGTCCAACTCGGCGAGGACCTCCTCGGGAGAGGGAAACGGGTGATCGTGCGGAACCTTCTTGGAGAACGGTGGCGGCGCTGCGTGGTCGACGATGACGAGCAGCCCACCCGACGCAACGGCGCGTGCGGCGTTGCGGAGTATCGCGGGCCGCTCCAACCGCACGGTGGAGTGCAGGAATTGTGCCGAGATCACGTCGAAGGTCCCGTCGGGAAAGGTGTCCGAAAGGTCGTGCCGCTCGAATACGATGCGGTCGCGGATTCCGCGTGCCTCGGCCTCGGCTGCGGCGCGCCCGAGCGCCGTCTCCGAGATGTCGACAGCCGTTACCTGCCAACCCTTCTCGGCCAACCACACGGCGTCGCCACCCTCACCGCAACCGAGGTCGAGGGCGCGGCCGGGTGCGACGTCGGCGAGCACCTCGGCGAGCTGCACGTTGACGCGACCACTCCAGATCCGTTCGCGCTCATCGTAATGCGCCTCCCAGTATTGCTTTGCGTCCTGATCAGACTCGTGCGTGGTCATCGTTGTTCTCCTTCTGGTTGGTGGCATGGGAAGTCCCACGTCTTCGGCGCGAAGGCTCATCCATGGCATCCACCTTGCCGACGCCATCCGGCTCTGCCAAGATTTCTTGCCATGCAGGCAAAGACGACCGACGACGTCGACCTGAGGGTCAGGCGCAGGCTTCGCGAGATGCGCACCCAGCGCGGCCTCACGCTGGAGGACGTCGCCGCCCGCGCCGACATCGACGTCTCCACGTTGAGCCGACTCGAATCGGGCAAGCGCAGGCTTGCGCTGGACCACCTGCCCCGGTTGGCGTCCGCGCTCTCGGTCAGCACCGACGACCTCCTGCGCGCACCGGACGCCGAGGATCCGCGGGTGAAGGGCGCCTCGCAGACCCGCCACGGCGTCACGTACTGGCCGCTGACCCACAGCGGACCGGCCGCCGGGTTGCACGCCTTCAAGATCCGGGTGAGCGCACGCCGGCGCACGCCTCCCGACGAGTTGCCCGTGCACGACGGTCAGGACTGGATGTACGTTCTCTCGGGCCGTATGCGGCTGATCCTCGGCGACCGTGACTTCACCATCAAACCCGGTGAGGCGGTCGAATTCTCGACATGGACGCCGCACTGGTTCGGGGCGGTCGACGCACCGGTGGAGGCCGTCGCCATCTTCGGCCCGCACGGTGAACGACTGCACCTACACACCTGACTCCAGATACGCGGTCTGGTTGACCAACCGCACGGAGGAGCCACCGTCGGGGTAGAACTCGGCGACCGACAGCGACGCAAGGTCCAGGTGAAGTCGGTAGAGGATGCCTTCGCCCGCGTCGAGCGCCAACCGAAGGATCGTCTTGATCGGCGTGACGTGCGACACCACCAACACGGTCGCGTCGCCGTGTTCGGCGATGATACGGGTGCGGGCCCGCCGCACCCGTTGGGCGACCGCATCGAAGCTCTCGCCGCCCGGTGGGGCCACGCCGGTGTCCCGCAGCCACGACGAATGCACGGCCGGGTCCCGTTGCGCCGCTTCGCCGAACGTCAGCCCCTCCCATTCCCCGAAGTCGGTCTCCGTCAGGTCGTCGTCGACCGTGACATCGAGGCCGAGCACCTTGGCCGCGGCGGTTGCGGTGTCGTAGGCCCGCTGCAGCGGTGACGACACCACCGCCGCGATCCCGCCGCGCCGCCCGAGGTAGGCAGCCGCGGTATCGGCCTGCCGACGGCCGAGGTCGGTCAACGCCGGATTGCCCCTGCCCGAATAGCGGCGGTCGACGGACAGCGCGGTCTGTCCGTGGCGCAGTAGCAAGAAGCGCGTCGGCTCGCCGCGCGCACCCGTCCATCCCGCCGGGTTGACCGGTTCGGGCTGCACCGTGGCGGTGACGGCGGGCGGGTCGGCCGCCCCGTTGGCCGCCGCATCCATGGCCTCGTTGGCCAGCCTGTCGGCGTGGGCATTGCGCGCCCGCGGGATCCATGCGTAGCTGATGCCGTCGAACCCGTCCGCCAACTCGGCCGCGCGCTGCCTCAACGGGATCAGGTCGGGATGCTTGACGCGCCAGCGACCGGCCATCTGCTCGACGACCAGTTTGGAGTCGAGCTGCGCCGCGACCTCGGTGGCGCCCAGCTCGGCGGCCGCTTCCAAACCCGCGATGAGACCGCGGTACTCGGCGACGTTGTTCGTGGTCCGGCCGATGGACTCCTTGCGCTCGCCGAGGATGCGCTGGCGGTCCGCCGACCAGACCACCGCTCCGTAACCGGCGGGGCCGGGGTTTCCGCGCGACCCGCCGTCGGCCTCGACGATGACCTTCATTCGCTGAAGTCTCTGACCCGCACCAGGATCGCGGAGCACTCGGGGCACCGAAGCACCTCGTTCTCTGATGCCGCGGCGATGCGTGCCAACTCTCCCCTGTCGATCTCGATACGACACGCGCCGCAGCGTCGGCCCTGCAGCCTGCCCGCACCGATGCCACCGCCCGCCCGTTGCCGTTCGTAGAGCGCCACCAGCTCCGGTGCCAGCGTTGCGGTCAACTCGGCGCGCCGGGCCGCCGCCTGGTGCCGGGACTCGTCGATCAGCGCCAAGGCTTCGTCGCGGGCGGCGCGCGCTGCTGTCAGATCGCTCTGGAGCTGCTCGATGTGGCGGGCCTGCTCGGCCTGATCCCCCTGCAGTTTCTCCCGGTGCTCCATCACCTCGAGCAGCGAATCCTCCAGGCTGCCCTGCCGTCGCTGCAGCGTGTCGAGTTCATGCTGCAACTCGGCGACGTGCTTGACGTCGACCGTGCCGCCGTCGAGCAACGCGCGGTCGCGGTCCTCGCGCTTGCGGACCGATTCGATCTCGCCCTCGTACTTCGCGACCTGCCCGTCGAGGTCGTCGAGCGCGATGGACAGGGCCGCCAGCGCGTCGCTCGCGTCGCGGTGCGTGCCCGCAACCGCGTCGAGGCGCTGTTGCTCGTCGAGATGCTTCGCGCGATGGTCCAGGCGGCTCAGCTCGGCGTCGATCGCGGCGAGCTCGAGGACCAGACGTTGTTGTGGCTCTTCGGCCTTCATCAGTTCTTCGCATCCTTCGCTAGATTCCACGGGTCCGTGCGGACCGGCGTGACGCGCACCTCGAGCGCGTCACCCAATCGCCGTCGCAGGAGGGCGGCCGCCTGATGGCACCACGGGAACTCACTCGCCCAGTGCGCGACGTCGATGAGCGCCACCTCGGAGGTGCGCAGGTGCTCATCGGCCGGGTGGTGCCGGAGGTCGGCGGTGAGAAAGGCGTGCACACCGGCCACCGCCACGGTGTCCAGAAGCGAATCGCCGGCACCCCCGCACACCGCGACCCGCGACAACACGGCATCGGGATCTCCCGCCGCACGCACACCCCAGGAGGTCTCGGGCAGTCCACGCCCGACCCGGGAGACGAACGCGGACAAGGGTTCCGGGGTAGGCAGCGAGCAGATGCGACCGATCCCGACGTCCGACGGCAACGGCGCCAGGGCGAGCACGTCGAACGCAGGTTCCTCGTATGGATGCGTCTCCCGCATCGCCTCGAACACCCGTGGCCGCAGCACCGAGGGCGCGACGACCTCGACGCGGTCCTCGATCACCTCTTCCACGGCGCCGATGGTGCCGATCGCCGGCGCGGCGCCCTCGTGGGGCAGAAACTGCCCCGTGCCCGAGACCGTCCAGCTGCAGTGCGAGTAGTCACCGAGCTGACCGGCGCCGGCACCGAACATCGCCTCGCGCACCGCTTCGGTCCGCGCCCGTGGCACGTACACCACCCACTTGTCGAGCCGGACCCCATCGGACACCGGCGAAAGGACGTCCTGGACCACGAGCCCGAGCGCCTCGGCGAGTGCATCGGAGACCCCTGGCGACGCCGCGTCCGCATTGGTGTGGGCAGTGAACAGGGCGCTGCCGCCACGAATCAGACGGTGCAGCAGCGCACCCTTGGCGGTGTCCGCCGCGACCGTGTCGACGCCACGCAGAAGCAGGGGGTGATGCGCGAGAAGCAGCCCCCGGGCCGGCACCTCCGCCACCACGGCCGCCGTGGCGTCGACCGCGATCGTCACCGACTCGACCCGTTCCGACGGATCTCCGCAGACCAGCCCGACCGAGTCCCACTCCGCGGCCAGGGCGGGCGGGTAGGCAGCCTCCAGCACGTCGATGACATCGGACAGCCGTGCGCTCACCGCGTGACCGCCGGCCGCGAATGCCCTCGCCGGGGCCCCTCCGAGGGCCACGACGGGCGACCCGTGCCCCGTGGCACATCGCCGCCACACCTCACTCCCGGCGACCGGGAAACACTGCTCACAAGATGACAGTAGACAATGGAGCGGTGAGCCCCCAGCTAGTGATATTCGACCTCGACGGCACGCTCACCGATTCCGCGGCCGGGATCGTGGCAAGTTTCCTGCACGCCCTCGACGAGATCGGGGCGGCGGTGCCCGAGGGAGACCTCGCCGGTCGGGTCGTCGGACCGCCCATGCATCACACGCTGGCGTCGATGGGGCTCGGGGACCGCGCGCAGGAGGCGGTCGCCGCGTATCGGGCCGACTACACCACCAGGGGCTGGGCCAACAACAGCCTCTTCGAGGGCGTCCCCGACCTCCTGACCGACCTTCGACGCGCGGGCGTCCGACTGGCGGTGGCCACGTCGAAGAGGGAAGACACCGCACGACAGATCATCGAGCACTTCGGCATCGACGAGCACTTCGAGGTGATCGCCGGTGCGAGCGCCGACGGCACCAGGGCGACGAAGGCGGAGGTGGTCGCCCATGCGCTGACCCAACTGGCGCCGGTACCCGAGCACGTCCTGATGGTCGGTGACCGCTCGCATGACGTCGAGGGGGCGGCTGCGCACGGGATCGACACCGTAGTGGTCGGATGGGGCTACGGCGCATCCGACTTCGGTCGGTCCGATTCCGTGACCGCATTCCGGCACGTATCGACGATGAGCGGACTCCGGGAGGTGCTCGGTGTCTAGCCGACCGTTGCACGTCACGTTCGTCTGCTCGGGCAACATCTGCCGATCGCCGATGGCCGAGAAGATGTTCGCCCACCAGATCGAGGAACGCGGCCTCGCCGGCCTGGTGCGGGTGAGCAGCGCGGGCACCGGCAGTTGGAATCACACCCGGATACTGCGTGACCTCGGTGTACCGGCCGGGCGGATCCGCATGATGCGGAAGCTCGACCCACGTTCTGCGGCACACCCGTTGGACGTCGAAGACCCCTACTACGGGTCGCTCGGAGACTACGAGGAGACGTTCGCGGTCATCGAGTCGTCGCTGCCCGGCTTGCACGAGTGGGTCGACGAGCGGCTCGCCGAGCGGGAGGCGGCCCCCTGATGCGCCGGTTCGGTTTCCTGTTCAAGCCGCAGTGGCTCGCGCTCTACGTCGTCGTGATCGCCTTCGCCTATCTGTGTTTCACGGTGCTCGCGCCATGGCAGCTGGGCAAGAACACCAAGACCTCCCGGGAGAACGCGCAGATCGCCACGTCGTTGTCCGAGGAACCGGTAACCGTCACGACGGTTCTGCCGCACCAGGATTCGGCGGCGCCCGGTGACCAGTGGCGCCAGGTCACCGCCACCGGCAGCTATCAAGCCGATGCCCAGGTGTTGGCGCGCCTGCGGGTGATCGACGGGAATCCGGCGTACGAGGTACTGGTGCCCTTCCACGTCGACGGCGGGCCGACGGTCCTCGTCGACCGCGGATTCGTCAAACCCGTCAAGGGCACCAGCGTCCCCGACTTCCCGCCGCCGCCCGCCGGTACCGTGACGATCACCGCTCGACTGCGTGACTCCGAAGCCGTCGTCGCGGGCAAGGATCCGTTCCGCGAGGACGGCGCTCAACAGGTGTACTCGATCAACACCACTCAGATTGCGCAGGTGACGGGCGTCCCGCTGGCGGGTTCGTACCTGCAGCTGGTCGACGGTCAACCGGGTGGGCTCGGCACGATCGGCCTTCCCCACCTCGACGCGGGGCCGTTCCTGTCCTACGGCATCCAGTGGATCGCCTTCGGCATCATCGCGCCGATCGGGGTCGGCTACTTCATCGCCGCGGAGGTCAAGCAGCGGCGCCGTGAGCGGGCCGGCTCCGCAACGACCGCCGAGAGGGCCGACGCCGCTGCGCCACCCAGCGCAGAGCAGAAGCTCGCCGACCGCTATGGCAGGCGGCGCTGAAGAACACCGCACCACCTGCCGCGACGCCTTGTACCGCACGCGAGAGCCGGATCGACCGGTCGATCTCCGCCCGGCCCGGTGCCGGCCCATCCCCCAGTGTCGGCCGGATCTCCAGGCGGTGCGCGTATTGCGTGGGCCCACCCAGCCGGATCCCGAGTGCGCCGGCGAACGCCGATTCCACGACGCCGGCATTGGGACTCGGGTGGCGCGAGGCGTCCCGGCGCCACGCCCGCATCGCCGACCGGGGCGAGCCCCCGACCGCTGGGGCGCACGCGGCCACCAGGATGCCCGTCAGACGGGCGGGACCATGGTTGATCACGTCGTCCAGACGCGCTGCCGCCCAACCGAATCGCTCGTAGCGGGGTGAACGGTGCCCGATCATCGCGTCCAGTGTGTTGACGCCGCGGTAGAGCAGCAGCCCCGGCACCCCCGCGAGCGCTCCCCACCACAGCGGCGCCACCTGCGCATCGGAGGTGTTCTCGGCGATCGACTCCACGGTGGCCCGGGCGATGCCCGCCTCGTCCAACGAGTGAGGGTCACGCCCGCACAGCGACGGCACCAGCGCACGGGCCCGGCCCATGTCGCCGTCCTGCAATGCCGCGGCCATCTGGCGACCGGTACGGGTCAGTGACGTGCCGCCAAGGGCGACGAAGGTGGCGGCCGCCGTAACTGCCGTCGTCCAACCCGCTCCCCGCCGCGCGGCCGCACGCTCAGCGGTCGCGCCCAGCGCGGCCACCGCAGCCAGCAGCGCGGCCACGTGAACCAGCCCCGCGGCCCGATCGTCCCGGTACGTCAGTCGTTCCAGTGCCGTCGCCGCGGCGCCGAACCCGGCGACCGGGTGCCCTCGGCGGGGGTCCCCGAACAGCACGTCGGCCAGGTAACCCACCGCGAGACCGACCGCACGGCCACTAGACGTCGACACCAGCACCAGGGCAGCGTCTCACGAGGCCGGCCCATCACCCGGCCGGGTGCAGACCGGCGCCCTCGTCGACGTGGGAACGCCACCCTCCCCACGCGCGCGGCCGACATCCGAAAGGCCCAATTGACACCGGGATTGAGGCGCTGGACGTCGTGACGGCATTCGTTCCAAGGACCGCGAGAGAGTCCTGGCGACGGTATGCTGATCGCGCGGGGGCTGCCCCGCCCCAGCGGTGGCCGAGGAGGGTGAGTGATGGCGTATCCCGCCAGGTCACCCGTCGAACGTCCGGCGCCCCTGCGCGAGGCAGTGTTCGACGCGCTCGTCGAGATGATCATCACCCGCGAGCTGCAACCGGGTCAGCATCTGATCGAAAAGGAGCTCGCGACCTCGCTGGGGGTGAGCCGACAACCGATCCGGGAGGCGCTGCAGCGCATGCACACCGAGGGCTGGGTAGACCTTCGGCCTGCTCTCGGGGCGTTCGTCCACGTTCCCACCGAGGCCGAGGCAGACCAATTGCTCGCCGCGCGCAGCATCCTGGAGGCGGAGTCCACCAAACTGGCCGCCGAGCGGGCCACCGCCGAGCACGTCGCGCACCTTCGGGAGCTGCAACGCATCGGCGAGGCGGCGCTGGCGGTGGATGACCAGGAGGTTCTGCTGTCGGCCAACGCGTCGTTGCACGGCTACATCGTGGGCATGTCGGGCAACCAGGTCCTCGTCGACCTCAGACGTTCGGTCGAGCAACGGGTGCGGTGGTACTACATGCCCATCGCGCAGGTCCGCTCGAGGGACGCCTGGGAGGAGCACGCCGAGTTGATAGACGCCATCGCCGACCGCGACGGCGGGCGGGCCGGCGCGCTGATGCGCATGCACACCGAACGCACCAGGGTCATCTACCGGGAGCAACGCCAACGCGGGGCGGCAGGCGACGCCGGCTAGCCACCCGCGGTCAACGGTCCAGCAGCGCGGTCAGCAGTTGGTTCAGCCATGCCCGCGCTGCCGACGTGTCGCCGTCGAGAAGCAGTTGGACGGTGACGCCGTCGTAGGCCGCGACGACTGCGCGGGCCGCGTCGGAGAGCTCTCCGATGGCGTCGGGCAGGGCCAGTTGGTCGCCTGCGTCGCGGAGCCGTCGTTCGACCAGATCACGCAGCTGGGAGCGGTGCGCGGCGAGTCGCGCCGCAACGGCGCGGTGGCGGGCGGCGTGCAGCAGGAAGTCGGTCTTGATCAGCAGCCACTCGCGGTCGAGCAACAAGGTCGCCGAGACGCGTTCGATCGTCGCCTCGGTGTCGTCGGCGGCGAGCATGGCGTCGGCGACCTGCTGGGCGATGACCTCGGCGCGTTCGTCGTACAGCGTGAAGAACAGTTCGTCGAGGCTGTCGAACTGGGAGTAGAACGCGCCGCGGGTGTAGCCGGCGGCCGTGCACACGTCGTCGATGCGCACGGTTCCGAAGCCCTTGGCGGCGAAGACCTGATACGCCGCGTCCATCAGCTTGGCGCGGGTCTCGGCGCGGCGCTTGGTCACCCGCGGCGGCCCGGCCTCCGACGACGGCGCCGTCATCCCCACCACATCCGATACCTCCTTGCATCCGATGCGTTAGCGTATCGGATACATGCTCGACTCACCTTCCGATGGAGTGACCACCGATGGACGCAGACGTCATCGTCGTTGGCGCAGGACTTGCCGGACTCGTCGCCACCCACGAACTCACCCGGCGAGGCAAGAGGGTCGCGGTGCTCGACCAGGAGAACCGCGCCAACCTCGGCGGCCAGGCGTTCTGGTCGTTCGGCGGCATCTTCCTGGTGGACAGTCCCGAGCAGCGCCGCTTCGGCGTGAAGGACTCCTTCGAGTTGGCGTGGAACGACTGGCAGGGCAGCGCAGCCTTCGACCGGCTCGACGACGAAGACGTCTGGGCAGCCAGGTGGGCCCGCGCGTACGTGGAGTTCGCCGCCGGGGAGAAGCGCAGTTACCTGGCCAGTCATGGCATTTCGTTCCTGCCGACGGTCGGGTGGGCCGAGCGCGGTGACCTCCGATCCAATGGCCACGGCAACTCGGTGCCCCGCTTCCACGTCTCCTGGGGCACGGGCACCGGCGTTGTCGAGCCCTTCGTCGCTTCCGCGCTGAACGCCGAGAAGCGCGGCGTGGTCCGGTTCCACCACCGTCACCGGGTCGACGACCTGGTCATGACGGACGGCGCGGTGACCGGGGTGCGCGGGGCCGTGCTGGCGCCCGACGATTCCCGGCGTGGCGCCCCATCCAACCGCGACGTCACCGGCGAATTCGCACTGTCCGCCCAAGCGGTCGTCATCACCACCGGCGGCATCGGCGCCAATCACGACATCGTGCGCCGCTACTGGCCGCAGCGCATGGGCACACCGCCGAGGTCGATGATCACCGGCGTCCCGGCGTACGTGGACGGCCGGATGCTCGACATCGCCGCGGACTCCGGTGTCCGCTTGGTCAACCGAGACCGCATGTGGCACTACACCGAAGGCGTTCAGAACTGGGATCCGATCTGGCCCAAGCACGCCATCCGCATCCTGCCCGGACCTTCCTCGATGTGGTTCGACGCCCGCGGACGGCGGCTCCCGCAGCCCTACCTCCCCGGCTACGACACCCTTGGCACGCTGCGCTACCTGCGCACCACACCGGACATCGCCGACTACGACCACTCCTGGTTCATCCTGACCCAGAAGATGATCGGCAAGGAGTTCGCGCTGTCGGGCTCCGAGCAGAATCCCGACATCACCAGCAAGGACAAGAAGGCGTTCCTGCGCGAACGCGTGCTGGGCAAGGGCGCCCCCGCTCCGGTCGAGGCATTCAAGAGGCACGGCGAGGACTTCGTGGTGTCCGACGACCTCGACGAACTCGTCGGACGGATGAATGCGCTCACCGACGACCCCTTGCTCGACCCGACCCTGATTCGCGCTCAGATCGAGTCCCGCGATCTTCAGATGGCGAATCCGTACACCAAGGACGCCCAGGTTCAGGGCATCCGCAACTCGCGGCGCTACATCGGTGACCGGCTGGGCCGCACGGCCGCGCCGCATCGCATCCTCGACCCGGATGCCGGGCCGCTGATCGGGGTGAAGATGCACATCTTGACCCGAAAGACGTTGGGCGGCATCCAAACCGACTTGTCCTCGCGCGCCATGGGCACCGACGGGCACGCCATCGACGGTCTCTATGCCGCCGGAGAGGTCGCCGGATTCGGCGGCGGCGGAGTGCACGGGTACAACGCCTTGGAGGGCACCTTCCTCGGCGGTTGCATCTTCAGTGGACGCGCGGCAGGCCGCGCCGCCGCCGACGACCTGTAGCCGCCCGGCCAGGAAGGCCGCCCGTGGTTCTCCGATCCGGTCCTCAGGGCGAGGTTTTCGTCGCCATCCGATGCGTGGACGTCGCCGTCGCGCAGGCCGCGGCGACGGCGGCAACGGCGCCGAGAGTCAGGAACATCGCGGCGTAACCGTGCAGCACCGTGGCGAGCGCGGCACCGACGAACGGTCCCAACGCAGTGCTGATCATGACGGGTGCCGACAACCAGCCACTGAGACGGCCGTAATGCATCGCACCCCAACGCTCGGTGACCGCCGTGGCTTGCAGCAGCGTCATCACGCCGCGCGCCATCCCAGCCGCGACGGCCACCGACACCAGTGCGACGTACGAGGTGAACAGCCCGAGCAGGACGGTCGTCACCGCGACCCCCACCATGACGACGACCGTGCGCGGCACGACCCCGATCCGGCGCACCATCGTCTGGTAGCCGAGTCGACCGAGAACCTGACCGACTCCCCCCGATCCGAGAGCCGCCGCAGCGGCGGTGGTGGCGATGCCGCGCTGGGCCATCAACGGGACGAGATTCACGATGACGGCATAGGACGCCAGCGCCGCCAACGCAAACGCCACCGCGAGGGCCAAGAACGGCCGACTCCTGACCGTGCGCGTCGGCGCCTCGAGCACGTGTGCCGATCGCAGCGGCGGCCAGGTGCGCCGCAGACCGAGGAGGTGAGCCGGAACGGTGATGACCGCCAGCACGGCAGCCAGCGTCACATACGTTGCACGCCAACTCATGTGATTGCTCAGCAGGGCGGTCAGCGAGGCGAACACGGTGCTGGCGAACCCCGCGACCAGAGTCAGCGTCGTCAACGCCCGTACCGCGTCATCGGCGAAGAATCGGGTCAACGCAGCGAATGCCGGCGCGTAGAACACTGCGCTCATCGCGACACCCGCGAAGACCCACGCCGCCACGAAACATGGATAGTTGGGTGCGCCGATGACCGCCAGCACGGCCAGCACCCCCAGCACCGAGCCGATCGTCATGATCCACCGGGGCCCGTGACGATCCAGCCAACGCCCGACCACGATGCCGGACAACGCCGAGGTCACCAGGCCCGCCGAGAACGCCGCCGTCACGGCGGGAGCCGACCAACCGGTGTCGACGCAGATCTTGGCCGACAGGACCGTGAAGGCGTAATACAGCACGCCCCAACTGGCGATCTCGGTGACGCAGAGGGTCAGCAGCACCCAGCGCAGCCCGACGCCGTCGGCTGTCTCCCCCACTGCTCCATCGTCGCACCACGGCAAGCTGCTCGCGCGCGCACTCAGTCGTCGAGCGTGCCCGCGAACGACACCCTGCGCGCCACGATGTCCTCCGACAGGGCAAGGAGTCGCCGCCCGGACGCGTAGGAGAAGGCGCGAACCCGGTCGATGGCCTCCTCGATCGGGACGCCGAGCTGCTCGGCCACCATGCCCGCCGCCACGTGAACCTGCCAACGGCTCAGTGGCGAGGACCCCGCCAGTCGCGCGAGACTCTCCGCCGCAGACTCACCGAATCGCAGACTCAGTCCCTCCCACGCCGCCGACAGCACCGTGCCGACGGCCCTGGCGCATTGACGAGCGGCCTCGTGCTCGACCGCGGTCAGCGGTCCACTGGTACGGCGATAGAGTTCCAGGACGCCGATGGGGGTAGCGCTTCGCCCCACCGGATAGGCGAACACCGCTCCGGCACCAGCACTGCTCGCCTCGGAGGCGAAGACGGGCCACCGCCGGAGAATGTGGTCGGCGTCGAGGTCGGCCGCCAGACGCGGATGACCGCTGCGGTAGGCATCCAGGCACGGACCCTCTCCGATCAGGAACTGCAACTCGTCGAGGCGCTCGGCCACCGGGTCGGTGACGCACATCAGCTCGCGGCTTTTGGAGGTGGTATTCAGGAACGCGACGGCGCCGCCGTCGACGTTCGCGGCATCGACCGCCATGTCACAGAGCAAGCCCACGCCGCCCGCGACGAACGTTCGAGCGCTCTCGTCGGTCCAGTGTCCCTCGTCCCACGGCGAGTCGGTCATGATCTCCTCTGGCATGACGGTCACGGTCGGTGCCGCAGAAAGACATGGGGTCCGCCTTGCTGCCAACCCCGGCCGTGATCCGAGCGCATACCCGCAGCTGCGGCCGTGAAACGCGGCGCGACGAAATCGTTGCCACGACCGGCTCGAAGCGCTCGGCCCGGAGTCGCCGGACCATTGTGCGTCGTGCCCGGGGGCCTTTCGAATGAAACGACCCAAGGGAAAGCTAGACGCGAGCGGCCGGCGTCTCAACCGCCGTCAGCACCGGCAGGGTGTCCCCCGTGTCCTGGTCGGGCGTGCTCGGCGCCGGAATCGTTCAGGTGGTCTTCCGTGCATCTTTCCTTGCTTGACGCCGCGCTCCTGTCGCGCGGGTGGACGCTTCGTACTTCTTGCGGCCCCCGACTTGGGCGTGGCGCCCGCGCGGGTTCGGGTAGCCGAGCGCACGTCACCGCCACCATCGGCGCCACTGGTGAGGGATGAGCTGTCGGTGCGAGCAAGGGCCAAACGTTGTTCCTTCAGTTCACGGGCACTGCGTTGAGCGACCACCCCCAATTGCCGACTCACTCGACTGAGTGCACCCTCGAAGACCTCGGCTTTGTCCGCATTGCGCGTGTTGGCCGCCTTGGCGGCCCCGCGGGCACCCTTCTGCCCAACCTTGGCGGCGCCAGCCCGGCGGTAGAGCGTCACGAACTTGTTGCGCGCCCGCTGGATCCGAGTGAGCAACGCAATCAACTCGTCCTCGTCGAGGTCGGCCATCTGCGCCTTCGCAGTCTCCCAGACGAGGACGTACTCGTCTTCGGACAAGGAGTTCATCATCTTGTTCACGGCGATTCCGATCTTGGTCCCTGACTGGAACATAGGCCTGCGCAGGCGTTGCTGCAGCGATTCCCAGGATCGCACGGGCGGGAGGTCGGGATGGTGCACCTATTCGGAACCCTGCGCGCCGTCCACGGTCGTCGTGCACCCCTGGCAGCGGTGAGAACTAGATGATTCGAGTGTTCGCAGTCGCGGCGTAGAGCCGGCGTCGAGCCCTTCGCTTCCGGCACAACGACACTGGAGCCGTCACACCGATGGAATCGCAGGCCAAACCACCTCGCTGCATCTCGTGGACAGCCCGAGACCAGTTGTCAGCCACGGCGCCTTATGTTGTACTACTAGTACAGTAGTGAACCATCGGTTCAGGAAGGCCGATGATCGATTCAAGGTCACGACACCGCATGCCGGGTAAACATGGCTGCCCCAGACCACGGCAGGACGCATAGCTGTCCACCCTCCCTGAGGCAACCGCACCGATTTGGTCCTCGAGGAGTAAGGGTGAGCGCGGAGAAGTCGTTCGACGACGCCTTCTGGCAAAGGGAACGTCAGAAGGTCTGGGACGAAGCCCACGAACACTATGGGCACCGGGCGGTGATCGAACAGACGAAGGGCATGCTGATGTTCGTCTACGGCATCGACGCCGACGAAGCGTTCGACCTCATGCGCGCGCAATCGCAGCAGCACAACGTCAAGCTTCGGGACATCGCCGCGCAGATACTGCAGGACATGGTCCAACTGGCCCGGTCGAAGGGGCCGGCGCGACGCCTCGCCTTCGATGGCATGATGCTCACCGCCCACCGACGCATAGCCGACGTTGCCGCGCGCCAACTCGATGGCCGGAGTAAGCGTGGGGTACCGATGAGGGCGTTGAAGCCGGAGTTTCAGAAGAGTGAGGAACCGGCACGAGCACGATGGGCACCGTAGCGGCATCGATCGCCGGATCGACTGCGTCGCCCGTCACGACGTGCCGACGAATGTGCATCGCGTATCTCTCACAGCGCGCACAACGGGGATCTTGCCGCGGGATGCGCTCGCGGCACAATTTCGTGCCGAACCTAGGACCAAGAGTCTTGCCGAAACGCGGCTTCCGATGGTCTATTGGACCGACCGACCGACCGACCGACCGACCGCCTCGCACGCACTGCTCCGTTTAGGTGGTTGTGACGGCGGCGCGGACGCGGTCGCGCAGCCAGCGGTGTTCGGGGTCGGTATGACTTCGGTGGTGCCAGACCTGTTCGACCAAGTCCGGCAGTGGGATCGGCGGCGGCCAGCTGCGTAGGTCGTCGCCCAGCATGGGTCGGGTCAATCGCTCCCGCGCGAGGCACAACACGTCGCCGCTGCGAACCAACGCGAACGCCGCCGCGAAGCCGGGTGCCGCGGCGACCACGTGGTGTGGCACGCCCTGCTGCTCGAGGTGGCGTTCGAAGGGGTCGTGCCACACCGAACGAGGGGTACGGATGACGTGCGCCTGGGCGCTGACGTCCGCGGCGCTGGGCTCGCGGTCGCCGGTGGCGCCTGACAACGCGCCGTCGCGACGGCCGATGACCACCACGTGATCACGTAACAGCGTTTCTCGGCGCAGGGTCTCGTGTCCGCCCGGGACGTGGCTACCAAGGGTGAGGTCGATCAGCCCGTCGCGAAGTCCGCCAGTGCGTCGTTGCCTTCCTGCGCCAAGGTCAGCCGCGTCCGAGGTGCGCGGCGCCGGATGTCGGCAAGCAGAGTAGGCCCGAAGCCGGCGGCATTGTCCGGTCCGGTGCGCACGGTGAAGTCGCGGTCCAGCGTGTTCTCCAAGTCGCTGTCGGATGGCTGCGCCGCCGGTGCGAGAACTTCGTACACGGCCGCCACAACGTCATGGGTCCGGTCACGCATCCGCTCAGCTACTGGGGTGGGAACCAGATTGCGTCCTGCTCGCACCAGCAGCGGATCACCGGTAATCGTCCGCAGGCGGCTCAAGCTGCGGCTGACCGCAGGTGGTGTCACGTCCGGTGCGCGCACGACCTTCACCCGTATGCACTTAACGGCGACACCGCATCACAACTGCGAGGCGGGGCGGAGCAATAAGCTGATGGCCGATGTCCGAGAGCTGGCTCTCCCAAACGCGTGCCTCCTATGACACCGACGCCTCCGGCTACGCCGAGAAGGTGCGTGGGTTGCTGGACGGAAGTCCTTACCTACGCTCGAGCCTGACGTTGTTCGCCGAGTTGGTGCGTGCCGCTGGCGGCGGCCCCGTCGCCGACGTCGGCTGCGGTCCGGGCTACGTCACCCGTCACCTCAACGACCTCGGCGTGAATGCGTTCGGCATCGACCTCTCGGCCGAGATGATCGCCCTGGCCAGACGCGACTACCCCGACCTGCGGTTCGAGGAGGGGACGATGACCCACCTCGACCTGGCGGACGACTCAGTCGCAGGCGTACTGGCCTTCTGGTCCGTGATTCACGTGCCCGATCACGCTGTGCCCGAGGTATTCGGACAGTTCCATCGAGTGCTGCGCCCAGGAGGCCCGCTCCTGGTTGGCTTCCACGTCGGAGACGAGGCCCGCCATACGTCTGAGGGCTACTCGGGGCGTTCGATCAACGTCGACGATTACCGGCGGCGGCCTGATCAGGTTGCTCGATGGCTGCGGGACGCCGGGTTCACGATCGAAGCCGAACTGGTCATGCGACCAGATGAGGAGGTCCCCGGCGCGATCATCGTCGCGCGGGGTCAAATGTGACCGCCCCAAGGTGCCGCCGCGCGCCTACGAGGAACTGCGATGTTCAGCAAGCTCCTCGTCGGTGATCCAGGACCCGTGAAAGCCCGCGGGGACTCTGCGGGGCAGGGTCACCGTCGCGACCGGTGCGCCGCTCACATCGGTGGCGTCGAGGACGAGCAGCTTTGACCCGCTGCCGTCGCGGCGGCTGGCGATCGTGAGCAGCCATCCATCGTCTTCGGCCCGGTCCGGATCATCACTGGCGACGAATACCGCCTCGCCGGCCACCACATCCGGCCCGAGGGCATGCTCGGCGATGACCCCGACTGTGGTGTCAAACTTGACGATCGCCGCGGCGTGGGGACCGCCGCCGGAGATGGCGTAGCGTTACCGGGCGTCACGTCCGACCCGGGCGTGCGTCGATGGTGGGAAATTCGATGCCTCTGTCGTCGAGGGTGATCTCCTCGACGGTGCCGGATGCCGGGTCGAGTGTCCAGCGGTGCAGACGGGCCAGACCGGAGTTACTGCCAGTGGCAGCCGAACTGGTCATGTCGCCGCGGGCAGGAACGCCGTTGGAGGCCAGTGGGTTCCCCGTGTTCTGCCGTGCCCACGCCGCGTCGGTGCCCGCGTAGCGGGCGGCATCGAGTATGACCCGGCCACTGCTGTCCGTTTGGCCGCGCTGGTCACCAATTCTCCTGCTGCACTCAGCTTGTGGTACGTCAGATACGGCGGTGTCACCCCGAATCTGAAGAAGTGCAACTCTCCGGTTGCCGGATCAGCCTTTGGGGTGGGCGGTCATCGCGGTCCGCAGCCGTCCACCGAAATCGCTCGTACCCAGAGTTTCCAGCTCGGGGCTGAGTAGGTGGGAACCCACTCTCCACCAAGGCCAGGATCTTGCCGGCGTGCGCGATGACGTGCGTATCGGCCTTTTCCACGGTCCGGTCGGGCGAGCCGTCAGGTCTCACCGCGGATCGTCCGGCAAGAGCTTTCGTGCGCACCCAGCGGTTGCGGTACCACACTGCCCGGCCACCGTCGAGACGGATCCCGTGCACCATGCCGTGACCGGCGAACCAATGCTTGGAAGGCTCGCCGGGTAGTGGATTGGGTCCGTTTCGCAGGAAACGACCGGTGAGCTCGGGCGGCAGCGAGCCCTCCACCGGTAGGTCGAAGGCGTCGATCTCGTCGAGGACTGGGGCCAGGTCCCTGTGACGTGAAGCAGAGCAACAGGCTCTGATTGGTCGTCATATTGGAATCCTTGGTTTTGGTATTGGCAGGAGCCAATAACAATGCGGGGTAAAACATTTTGGCCTCCGCAGTGAGACGGCCGCCCTGCGCGTGAGTGGCGAATTGGGGCGTAAATCAGCGGAGCTGACGAACGGCGGCACCTACATGTTGGGGCCTTCGTCGACGAACCAGTTGTCATGACCGAGCAGCAAGGCCTTGCGTGCCTGCTCGTCTAGATCGCCGATCTGGCCGAGCTCCTCGAAGTAGCGTTCCCGCGGGCCACCAGGGGAGAAGACCATCAGCATCGAGGCTGGCTCACCGGAGCGGTTCTCGAAGGTGTGCCGCCCTTGCCGGTGCCGAAGTCGCACCGAAATAGGCCATAGGCCCCGCCGGTCTCGCTACCGGTGACGAAGTAGGTCAGTGACGTCATCGGGTTCACCGAGTCCGGCGGCTCGCTGGCAGGGCGGAACTTGTAGTCGATGCGGCCCTTCTCTCCGAAGTACTTGTGGGCTCCGTACTCCGATGACGTATCAGACATGATGAAGGACAAGGTGATTCGCTCCTCTGACGTGGGTCGGCCGCTACCGCGAGACACCAGGTCGCGTCACCGATCACTTGCGTAGGAAAGGCCCCGTGTTCGTGCTCGGGGTCCACTGGCTCACACCACGTTAACCACACGACCCGTGACGCGGTAGTGACGATCCGGCAAAACTCGATTCACTCTCGTGCAATCGGGCGCGGCCGCGCGATGAGGGATTGAATCCGTTGTTGGCAGTGGGTAACGTCAACGCATGGGTTCGATGCGGCCCGCCGCCCGCGCCGAGACATCGGTGAGGTGAACGCATCCGGATGGTCACCACACCCTCGTCTACGAGTCACATGGTGCCTGGACAATCAGCAACGCGGGCACTGATCGCACACCGGCATTGGAAACGTAGGTGACGTTATGGATCTGACCGTTGACGACGCCAAGCGCGCCGCACGCATCCTTCGAGACCAGTTACCCGCCGCCAATCTCGCGCACTCGAAGGCCTTGGAGATCGTGGCCCAGCAGCTTGGCTTCCGGGACTGGAATACCGCAGCTGCGGGGCTCGAAACGCACCGGGGCATGAGCGCACCCGTGCCGGTCCTCCGTAGTCTCGATGAAACCCGGGCACGCGAGTTCTACCTCGGCTATCTGCACTTCACCATCGAGTGGGAACACCGCTTCGAGTACGCGCCATCGATCCTCTACATGCGATTGCGCCGCGACCGATTCGTACTCGACCTCTCCGAACACCACGGCGACGGCACTCCCGGATCGACCGTATGGGTACCGATCAGCGACGTTGCGGCACTACACGAAGAACTCCACGCCACCGGATACGACCGCATGAACCCCGGGATCGAAACCGACTCACCAGGCGGACCCACCATGGAAGTCACCGACCCGTTCTCCAACACGATCCGGTTCTGCCAGACCACCGCATAGACGCGGTCACGGCCGCCCCGAACGCCAGGGCCGCACGACCATCAATTGCTGCTGTCTCGATTCTGGAGATCGGAGGTCGATCAGATCCTGTCTCACATCTCCGGTGGCCAAAGTGGCCGACTGGCGGTGGCCCACACATTGGCCAGTTCCCGAGTGAAAAGGGTCCGATGGTCGTCAGTGAGCGCAATTTCGACCTGTCGGCGCTGGTATTGGTCTAGCACCGGTAGGCGGTGCGGAGAGAACCACTCGACGGCGGTCGATTCATTGTCGGCGACCTTTGCGTGTCCGCTGCTGATTCCTGCTTCTTCACGGCACGAACGCAACGCTGACGGACCGCATGACGCTAAGCGGCGACGAATAGCTCAGCGAGGCAACGGTCCCTGAGCATCAAGTGGGAGGCGGCGGCTGAGAGCGGGTTCGACGGCCACCAGGTCTGCCGGTGGGTGGTTGACAAGGGTGACGCCCATGGGGAGGTGGGCGCGCAGCAGTCCACAGGTGGCCTCGTTGTCCGCGTTGCCACGGCGATCGGAAGTCGCAGATGTAGGCGGGCGCGCCGAGCTTTCGGCGGTGGCGAGCTGGCGCGTCATCTCGGTGCCCCGATCCCAGGTGATCGATCGCATCAGCCCCGGCGGCACATCCTGCATGCGGGGCAGCGTGCAGCGAGCCAGGGCCACTGCAGGGCAGACGCACCAGCCGCGGCAATCGGGTCTGGCGTTCGACAAGGGTGCCGATCATCCGAGACCGTGGTCGTTGCCGATGGTGCGATCGCACTCTCGATGTCCGGTGCCGGACTGTCCTACCGCTGCAACGCTCCGCCGGCGAGTGAACCCCGCTGGCACATGCTTGGCACGCGGCGGGGGTATCGAAGCTGAGCTCGAGAGCGTGTGACTTGCATTGATGACGGTGGGCGCGACAGGTATCGAACCTACGACCGCTGGTGTGTAAAACCAGAGCTCTACCACTGAGCTACACGCCCGTGCTCGGGCACGCTACACGGCGATCATCCGGGACGCGAAATCCGTCGGGCCCCGCGCAGAGCAGCGAGCGCTGCCGTCCACCCGGCCTGATCGCGAGCCTCCCCGGGACCCTTCATCTCGGCGAACCGGATGACCCCGCCGCGGTCGACGACGAACGTCCCGCGATTGGCGAAACCGGCGTCGTCGTTGAACACGCCGTAGGCCTGGGCCACCGCGCCGTGCGGCCAGAAGTCGGACAGCACCGGAAACACGTAATCGCGTTGCCTGGCCCACACCTTGTGGGTCGGCGGAGGGCCGACCGATATCGCCAGCGTCTCGGTGCCGTCGTTGACGTACTCGGACGCATGGTCGCGGATCTCGTCGAGTTCCCGCTGACAGATCCCGGTGAACGCCAACGGAAAGAACACCAGGAGGACGTCCTTGGCGCCCGTCGACGAACTCAGCGTGACGGACCGGCCCTCCTGGTCCTTCAGCGTGAAGTCGGGTGCCCGGCTACCGACGGACAGCACGCGCTAGCGCCGTCCCGCCGACTTCGACTTGGGCTGGACCAGCCGGCTCGCAATCCAGTCGCCGAGGTTGGCCGATGACGTCTGCATCAGACCCGCCGTCGGCGCCGACTCGGCGATGTCGGCCGGTCGGACGTGACCGGGCTGGCCGGTCTTCGGTGTCACCACCCACACGACGCCGTCGTCGGCGAGGGAGGTGATCGCGTCCATCAGACGATCGACGAGGTCCCCGTCGTCGTCGCGCCACCAGAGCAGCACGACGTCGATGACCTCCTCGGCGTCCTCATCGAGTAGCTCGCCACCGCTGGCGTCTTCGATGTCGAACCGGATCTCGTCGTCGGTGTCCTCGTCCCAGCCCAGCTCCTGGACGAGTTGATTCTTCTCGATGCCCAGTTTTCGGGCGTAGTTCGGCGAGTCCGCCGCAACCACCGTTTCCTCCTTCTGCCAGCGTGTCTGCTTTGCCCTATCGTCGCACGCCTGGGCGGATCCGCCGACTGTTGGCGTCGGAAAAGGTCAATATGCCGCTTCGCACGCCGCCCCCGCCGCGGTCTTGGAATCGTTGAGGCGGCGGATGGCGGCGTTGAAGTCATCGGGTCCCGGGCTCTGCGGCAACAGGCTCGCGAGCTGACGGGCGGCATCGATCCACCCGTTGAGGGCGTTTGCCAGTGCCTCGGACAGCGGCGGCGACAGACTGCCTGCGACGAGGTCAGCGCTGTGATTCAGCGCGTCGACCGCCGGTCCGATCTTGTCGGGTGCGTCGGGAGCGTCCGCGTTGTAGGCGTCGACGTAGGTGTTCACCGCTTGGACCGAATCACTGCTGCTCGCGCCCAGGGCGTCACAGGCGGTGTGGACGGCCTCCTTGGTGACGGCGACCTGGCGCTCGGACTCGCGGGCCGACGACGCGGACGCCGATGCCTCGATCGATACCGACACCGAGGACCGGTAGGCCGGCGCATCGGCGCCGTTGACCGTGGCCGTTCCCCGCACCACGCCGCTGCATCCCACGACGATCATGGCCAGCACCGCGACCCAACCGGCAACGAGGCAGGCGATGCGCAACCGGCCTGCCGGCCGCAAAGTCGTCACAGTCTTCAGACCGTACCTTCTGGCCTGATTCGGAGCCGGTTCATTTCTCCTATGCCAACCCCGGCCGAGCATCTGCGGCACGATAGGAGCACGATGGGTACCACTTCGAACAGAAGCGGAAAGTCCCGTTGAGGGGGTCACGAGCCCCCGATCACGCCAACCAAGGAGTAGTGCGTTGACAACCGAGTTCGCGCGCCAGGACCTGGCCCAAAACTCTGGCACCGCAGGCGAACCCGACCGGGTCCGCGTCATTCGTGAAGGCGTTGCCTCCTACCTGCCGGACATCGATCCGGAAGAGACCAGCGAGTGGCTGGAGTCGTTCGACGCTCTGGTGGAGCGCTCCGGGCCGGCCCGTGCGCGCTATCTGATGTTGCGCCTGCTGGAGCGCTCCAGCGAACAGCGCGTCGCCATCCCGGCGCTGACGTCGACGGACTACGTCAACACGATCCCCACCGAACTCGAACCGTGGTTCCCGGGCGACGAAGACGTCGAACGGCGCTACCGGGCGTGGATCCGGTGGAACGCCGCCATCATGGTGCACCGTGCGCAGCGGCCGGGTGTTGGTGTGGGCGGCCACATTTCGACGTACGCATCGTCTGCTGCGCTGTATGAGGTGGGGTTCAACCACTTCTTCCGCGGCAAAGCCCACACCGGCGGCGGGGACCAGATCTACATCCAGGGTCACGCCTCGCCCGGCATCTACGCCCGCGCATTCCTGGAGGGCCGGCTAACTGCGGACAAGCTCGACGGTTTCCGTCAGGAGCACTCCCACCCCGGTGGTGGCATCCCGTCCTACCCACACCCGCGGCTGATGCCGGAATTCTGGGAGTTCCCCACCGTGTCGATGGGCCTCGGCCCGATGAACGCCATCTATCAGGCGCGGTTCAACCACTACCTGCACGACCGCGGCATCAAGGACACCTCCGACCAACACGTCTGGGCGTTTTTGGGCGACGGCGAGATGGACGAGCCCGAGAGCCGGGGCCTGACCCACGTCGCCGCGCTGGAGGGTCTGGACAATCTGACCTTCGTGATCAACTGCAACCTGCAGCGGCTCGACGGTCCGGTGCGCGGCAACGGCAAGATCATCCAGGAGCTCGAGTCGTTCTTCCGCGGCGCAGGCTGGAACGTCATCAAGGTGGTGTGGGGACGCGAATGGGACGCGCTGTTGCACGCCGACCGCGACGGCGCACTGGTGAATCTGATGAACACCACGCCCGACGGTGACTACCAGACCTACAAGGCCAACGACGGCAGCTACGTGCGTGACCACTTCTTCGGTCGCGATCCGCGTACCAAGGCCCTCGTCGAGCCGATGACCGACGCCGAGATCTGGAACCTCAAGCGGGGCGGCCACGACTACCGCAAGGTGTACGCCGCCTACCGCGCCGCCACCGAGCACAAGGGCCAGCCGACGGTGATCCTGGCCAAGACCATCAAGGGCTACACGCTCGGCAAGCACTTCGAGGGCCGCAACGCCACCCACCAGATGAAGAAGCTTGCGCTCCAGGACCTCAAGGACTTCCGGGACGCGCAGCGCATCCCGCTGTCCGACGCGCAGCTCGAGGAGAACCCGTACCTGCCGCCGTACTACCACCCCGGGCCCGACGCCCCGGAGATCCGCTACCTGCTGGACCGGCGCCGCACGCTCGGCGGATTCCTGCCCGAGCGGCGCAACAAGTCCAAGGCGCTCAAGCTCCCCGGTCGCGACGCGTACAAGGCGCTCAAGAAGGGCTCGGGGAATCAGGCCGTCGCCACCACGATGGCCACCGTCCGGACCTTCAAGGAGTTGTTGCGGGACAAGGAGGTCGGCAAGCGGATCGTGCCGATCATTCCCGACGAGGCGCGCACCTTCGGCATGGACTCCTGGTTCCCGAGCCTGAAGATCTACAACCGCAACGGCCAGCTGTACACCGCCGTGGACGCCGAGTTGATGCTGGCCTACAAGGAAAGTGAGATCGGGCAGATCCTGCACGAGGGCATCAACGAGGCCGGCTCGACGGCGTCGTTCACCGCGGTGGGCACGTCCTACTCGACGCACGACGAGCCGATGATTCCGGTCTACATCTTCTACTCGATGTTCGGCTTCCAGCGCACCGGCGACGGGTTGTGGGCGGCGACCGACCAGATGGCCCGCGGGTTCGTCCTCGGCGCGACCGCGGGACGCACCACGCTGACCGGTGAGGGGCTGCAGCACGCCGACGGGCACTCCATGCTGCTCGCGGCGACGAACCCCGCGGTGGTGGCCTACGACCCGGCGTTCGCCTTCGAAATCGCCTACATCGTGGAGAGCGGCCTGTCCCGGATGTACGGCAAGGACCCGGAGAACGTCTTCTTCTACATCACCATCTACAACGAGCCGTACGTGCAGCCCGCCGAGCCCGAGGACGTCGACGTCGACGGACTCCTTCGCGGCATGTACCGCTACCGCAGGGCGAAGGACAAGCGCACCAACGTCGCGCAGATCCTGACCTCGGGGGTGGCGATGCCCGAAGCGCTACGCGCAGCCGACCTGCTGGCCGCGGAGTGGGACGTCGCTGCCGACGTGTGGTCGGTGACGAGCTGGAACGAGCTGAACCGCGACGGCGTCGCCGTCGAGGAGGAGCTGCTGCGTCACCCGGACCAGCCCGCCGCCACCCCGTACGTGACCAAGGCGCTCGAATCGACCGCAGGCCCCGTCGTCGCCGTCTCCGACTGGATGCGGGCGGTGCCCGAGCAGATCCGCCCGTGGGTGCCCAACACCTACCTCACGCTCGGCACCGACGGCTTCGGCTTCTCCGACACGCGTCCCGCAGCGCGCAGGTTCTACAACACCGACGCCGAGTCGGTGGCGGTGGCGGTGCTCGAGGCGCTCGCCCGCGACGGCGAGATCGACCCGTCGGTGGCGATCGCCGCGGCCAAGCAGTACCAGATCGACGACGTGATGGCGGCGCCCGTGCAGACGTCGGACCCCGGACCCGGCGCCTGAAACCCCGCCTTTGGCGGGAACCACCATCAGCGGGGCGTAGCTTTTAGGGGTGTCCGACAACCAGTCCGCCGCGACGGTTGCGTCGCTCGAACTGCTGGGCGGCGTACCCGAGTCGCTGTTGCGCCGCGTCAAGCAGTACTCCGGGCGGCTGGCGACCGAGGCCGTCCACGTCATGGGGGACCGGTTGCCGTTCTTCGCCGAGCTCGAGGCGTCTCAGCGGGCCAGCGTCCAGCTCGTCGTGCAGACGGCGCTGGTGAACTTCGCGGAGTGGATGCGAGATCCGCGCGGCGACGTGGGCTACACCGCCGAGGCGTTCGCGCTGGTGCCCCAGGAGCTCACGCGCCGGATCGCGTTGCGACAGACCGTGGACATGGTGCGGGTCACGATGGAGCACTTCGAGGAAGCCGTGCCGATGCTGGCCCGCAACGACGACCAGCGGACGGCGCTGACCGTCGGCATTCTGCGCTACAGCCGCAACCTGGCTTTCGCCGCCGCATCCGGGTACGCGGACGCGGCCGAGGCCCGCGGCGCGTGGGACACCCGGATGGAGGCCAACGTCGTCGACGCGGTCGTCCGCGGCGACATCGGTCCGCAGCTGCAGTCCCAGGCCGCCGCCCTCAACTGGGATGCGACGGCACCGGCGACCGTGCTCGTCGGGTACCCGCAGCCCGGTAGATCCGACTTCGCCAGCGACGACGTCCACGAGATCGTCACCCGCAACGACCGGTCGGCGCTGTCCGACGTCCACGGCACCTGGCTGGTCGCGATCGTGTCCGGGCACCTGTCCCCCACCGACAGGTTCCTGCGCCGAACTGCTCGAGGTGTTCGCCGAGGGGCCCGTGGTGATCGGCCCGGCCGCCGCGTCCCTGGTGGCCGCCCACTACAGCGCCGCCGAGGCGATCGCCGGCATGAACGCCGTCGCAGGGTGGAGTGGAGCGCCCCGCCCCGTGTCGGCCCGTGAACTCCTTCCCGAACGGGCGCTGCTCGGTGATCTGTCGGCCATCGCCGCGCTCGAAGGCGACGTGATGCGCCCGCTGGCCGACGCGGGACCAGCGCTGACCGAGACACTCGATGCCTACCTCGACTCGGGGGGCGCCATCGAGGCGTGCGCTCGCAAATTGTTCGTTCATCCAAACACCGTCCGTTACCGGCTCAAACGCATCGCCGACTTCACCGGCCGCGATCCCACGCTGCCCCGCGACGCGTACGTGCTGAGGGTGGCCTCGACGGTCGGCAGACTGGGTAGGCAGGCGCCGCGCACCATCACGGCGAATGCCGATCACTCCCAGCTCACCGCCGGTCGAAATGCCGCCCATGGCGCACCTCGGGTGGGACCGTAGGTGCGTCGAAGGTCGCGTTAACGTCTCGGCAGGGTTGCATCACATGCGGTTTTAGAGGTTTTCCACAAAAACATAAGACGAGGTTCATAATCTCTTACACCACGCAAAGTCGTCTTCACAGTGTTCTCTTAATTCGTGCCCCAAACACCCGTGCTTGCGATGCTTGCCCCCGGACAGGGATCGCAGACTCCCGGCATGCTGTCGCCGTGGCTGGAGCTGCCCGGCACGGCCGAGCGCCTCGCCTCGTGGTCCGACGCCGTCGGCCTCGACCTGGCCCGCCTCGGCACCACCGCGACCGCCGACGAGATCACCGACACGTCGGTCACCCAGCCGCTCGTCGTCGCAGCAACGCTTCTGGCCTACGAGGAACTGACGCGGCGGGGCCTTCTGAATTCCTTCGAGACCATGGTGGCAGGGCACTCGGTCGGTGAGATCGCCGCGTACGCCATCGCCGGCGTGCTCGCCGCCGACGACGCCGTCGCACTGGCCGCCACCCGCGGCTTCGAGATGGCCACGGCCTGCGCCGTCGAGCCGACCGGCATGGCCGCCGTGCTGGGTGGCGACGAGGCCGAGGTGCTCAGCCGCCTCGACGCGCTCGACCTGGTCCCCGCCAACCGCAACGCGGCAGGCCAGATCGTGGCGGCAGGCGCCATCTCTGCGCTCGAGAAGCTCGCCGAGGATCCGCCCGCGAAGGCGCGCGTCCGGCTGCTGGCGACCGCGGGCGCCTTCCACACCCGCTACATGGCCTCGGCACTCGAGGGCTACGCGGCTGCCGCCGCCGACGTGGCCACCGCCGAGATCTCCCGGCCGAACACCACCCTGCTCTCCAACGCCGACGGCCAGGCCGTGGCGTCGGCCGAGGACGCGATGACCAAGCTGGTCGCGCAGCTGACCAGGCCGGTGCGCTGGGATCTCTGCACCGAGACCATGCGCGGGCGCTTCGATGGCGCCGAGGTCGCCGCCATCATCGAGTTCCCGCCCGCGGGCACGTTGGTGGGCATCGCCAAACGAGAACTTCGGGGAGTGCCGGCCTACGCCGTCAAGACCCCCGCAGACCTGGACGGGCTCGCCGAGCTCGGTTAGGCCGAATCTCCCGGCTCGCCGGGGATGACAACTCCATGTCGGCGCCCCAACGGGGGGCGTCGATGCACTGAGAAACACCAAGAGAAATAGAAGGAGCCACCGTGGCTGCCAGCCAAGAAGAAATCATCGCCGGCCTCGCCGAGATCATCGAAGAGGTCACCGGCATCGAGCCGTCCGAGGTCACCCCCGAGAAGTCGTTCGTCGACGACCTGGACATCGACTCGCTGTCGATGGTGGAGATCGCGGTGCAGACCGAGGACAAGTACGGCGTGAAGATCCCGGACGAGGACCTCGCCGGCCTCCGCACCGTTGGTGACGTGGTCTCCTACATCCAGAAGCTCGAGGAAGAGAACCCCGAGGCCGCCGCGGCGCTGCGCGATAAGTTCGCACAGTGACACGCCCTTCCACTGCTAACGGCGGTTTCCCCAGCGTCGTCGTGACCGCCGTCACGGCGACCACGTCGATTGCACCGGACATCGAGAGCACGTGGAAGGGACTGCTGGCAGGAGAAAGCGGCATCCGCGTCCTCGAAGACGACTTCGTCGGCAAGTGGGACCTCCAGGTCAAGATCGGCGGCCACCTCAAGGAGCCGCTCGATCCCCTGATGAGCCGTCTCGACATGCGGCGCATGTCCTACGTACAGCGGATGTCGAAGTACCTCGGGAACCAGTTGTGGGAGAGCGCAGGTGCCCCGGAGGTCGATCCCGATCGTTTCTCGGTCGTGATCGGCACCGGGCTCGGCGGCGGCGAGAAGATCGTCGAAACCTACGACGCCATGAACGAGGGCGGCCCCCGCAAGGTGTCGCCGCTGGCCGTTCAGATGATCATGCCGAACGGCGCAGCCGCGGTCGTCGGGCTCGAGCTCGGCGCCCGCGCCGGGGTCATCACCCCGGTCTCGGCATGCTCGTCGGGTTCGGAGGCCATCGCCCACGCATGGCGTCAGATCGTGATGGGTGACGCCGACTTCGCCGTCTGCGGCGGCGTCGAAGGCGGCATCGAGGCGCTGCCCATCGCCGCGTTCTCGATGATGCGGGCAATGTCCACCCGCAACGACGATCCCGAAGGCGCGTCGCGGCCGTTCGACAAGAACCGCGACGGGTTCGTCTTCGGCGAGGCCGGTGCGCTGATGATCATCGAAACCGAGGAGCACGCCAAGGCCCGTGGCGCCAAGCCGCTGGCCCGGCTCATGGGTGCCGGCATCTCGTCGGACGCCTTCCACATGGTGGCGCCTGCGGCGGACGGTCTTCGGGCCGGCCATGCGATGAAGCGGGCGATGGAGACGGCCGGGTTGTCCGCTCAGGACATCCAGCTCGTCAACGCGCACGCGACGTCCACGTCGATCGGTGACGTGGCCGAGGCGAATGCCATCCGCGTCGCCGGTGTCGAGCACGCTGCGGTGTACGCGCCGAAGTCGGCACTCGGTCACTCGATCGGCGCCGTCGGCGCGCTCGAGTCGATCCTGACGGTGCTGTCGCTGCGCGACGGCGTCATCCCGCCGACGCTGAACTACGAGACACCCGACCCCGAGATCGATCTCGATGTCGTCGCGGGTGAGCCTCGATACGGCGAATATCAGCACGCCATCAACAATTCGTTCGGCTTCGGTGGACACAATGTCGCCCTGGCCTTCGGCCGCTACTGACTAGCGGACGTGCGGCACGGGAAGGAACGTTCGGAACAGGAATGGCAACGTTGACCCGGTCGGCACGGCAGTCGACGGGGAGTGGTCTCCCCAATGTGGTCGTCACCGGACTCGCGATGACGACCGCATTGGCGACCGACGCCGAGGGCACCTGGAAGAGGCTGCTGGACGGCGAGAGTGGCATCCGAACACTGGATGACTACTTCGTCGAGCTCTACGACCTCCCCGTGCGCATCGGTGGTCACCTGCTCGAGGACTTCGAGAGCGACCTGGCGCCCGACGAGCTGGACAAGCTGTCCTATCTGCAGAAGATGGCGGTCGTCGTCGGGCGGCGGGCGTGGGAGAACGCGGGCTCGCCGGACGTCGACACCAAGCGTCTGATGGTGTCGATCGGCACCGGGATGGGCAGCACCGAAGAACTCCTGTACGCCTACGACGGCATGCGGGAGAACGGCCTGCGGGCAGTCTCGCCGCTGGCCGTGCAGCGGTACGTGCCCAACTCCCCCGCCGCAGCCGTCGGCCTCGATCGTGGGGCCAGGGCGGGTGTGGTCACCCCGGTGTCGGCCTGCGCCTCCGGCAGCGAGGGCATCGCCAACGCGTGGCGCAACATCGTGCTCGGCGAGGCCGACGTCGCCATCTGCGGCGGTGTCGAAACCAGGATCGAGGCGGTGCCGATCGCCGGGTTCGCACAGATGCGAATCGTGCTGTCGACCACCAACGACGATCCGGCAGGCGCCTGCCGTCCCTTCGACAGGGACCGCAACGGCTTCGTGTTCGGCGAGGGCGCGGCGCTGCTGGTCCTCGAGACGGAGGACCATGCCAAGGCGCGCGGCGCCAACATCCTGGCGAGACTGATGGGAGCGGGCGTCACCTCCGACGGCTATCACATCGTGGCGCCGGACCCCACGGGTGAGCAGGCCGGGCGTGCCATCACCCGGGCCATCGAACTGGCGGGACTGCAGCCGGGTGACATCGACCACGTCAACGCACACGCGACGGGGACCTCGATCGGCGACGTCGCCGAGGCCAAGGCCATCAACAATGCATTGGGGCACAACCGACCTGCGGTGTACGCGCCCAAGTCGGCACTGGGTCACTCGGTCGGTGCGGTCGGTGCGGTGGAGTCGATCCTCACCGTGCTCGCACTGCGGGACGGCGTCATCCCGCCCACACTGAACCTGCGAAACCTCGACCCCGAGATCGACCTCGACGTCGTCGCGGGGGAACCGCGGCACGGCAACTACGAGTACGCGATCAACAACTCATTCGGATTTGGCGGGCACAACGTTGCGATCGCCTTTGGGAAGTACTGAAGAGAAGCTAGGAGACACACACATGACGACCATTTCCCCGGATAGGGTGCCCGAGACCGTCGACGAGTCACTGGACCCACGCGATCCCATGCTGCGCCTGCGCACGTTCTTCGACGCCGGCAGCGTCGAGCTCCTGCACGAACGGGACAAGTCCGGTGTGCTGGCCGCGGCGGGCACGGTGAACGGCGTCCGCACGATCGCCTTCTGCACCGACGGCACCGTCATGGGTGGTGCGATGGGCGTCGACGGCTGCCGGCACATCGTCAACGCCTACGACACCGCCATCGAGGAGCAGAGCCCGATCATCGGCATCTGGCACTCGGGCGGCGCCCGCCTGGCCGAGGGCGTGAAGGCGCTGCACGCCGTCGGGCTGATGTTCGAGGCGATGATCCGGGCGTCCGGCTACATTCCGCAGATCTCCGTCGTGGTCGGCTTCGCCGCGGGCGGCGCGGCCTACGGCCCCGCACTCACCGACGTCGTCATCATGGCGCCCGAGGGCCGGGTGTTCGTCACCGGCCCCGACGTGGTCCGCAGTGTCACCGGCGAGGACGTCGACATGGCCTCGCTCGGTGGCCCCGACACCCACCACAAGAAGTCCGGCGTGTGCCACATCGTGGCGGACGACGAGGCCGACGCCTACGAGCGGGGCCGCCGCCTGGTCGGACTGTTCTGCCAGCAGGGACACTTCGACCGCACCAAGGCCGAGGCCGGCGACTCTGATCTGCGTGCGCTGCTGCCCGATTCGTCCCGTCGCGCCTACGACGTCCACCCGTTGATCTCGGCACTTCTCGACGACGAGTCACCGTTCGACGAGTTCCAGGCCAAGTGGGCGCCCTCGATGGTCGTCGGTCTGGGGCGGCTGGCCGGCCGTACCGTCGGCGTGCTCGCCAACAACCCGCTGCGTCTGGGTGGCTGCTTGAACTCCGAGAGTGCCGAGAAGGCAGCGCGATTCGTCCGGCTGTGCGACGCCTTCGGCATTCCGCTGGTCGTCATCGTCGACGTACCCGGCTACCTGCCCGGTGTGGACCAGGAGTGGGGCGGCGTCGTGCGCCGCGGCGCGAAGCTGCTGCACGCGTTCGGTGAGTCCTCGATCCCGCGTGTCACGTTGGTGACCCGCAAGATCTACGGCGGCGCCTACATCGCCATGAACTCGCGGTCGCTGAACGCGACCAAGGTGTTCGCGTGGCCGGACGCCGAAGTCGCCGTGATGGGCGCCAAGGCGGCAGTCGGCATCCTGCACAAGCGCAAGCTGGCCGCGGCCGCCCCCGAGGATCGCGAGGCGCTGCACGAAGAGCTCGCCGCCGAGCACGAGCGGATCGCGGGCGGCGTGGACAGCGCCATCGAAATCGGCGTGGTCGACGCGAAGATCGATCCCGCCCACACCCGCAGCGTGCTGACGCAGGCGCTGGCCGAGGCGCCGGCACGCCGCGGACGGCACAAGAACATCCCGCTGTAGGTCGTCCCCGCACTGCGCCGAGACAGCACTCACCGTCGTTCCCGTCCCGGGTCAACGACGGTGTGTGCTATTTCGCGGAGAGGGCCAGGATCTCCTCGGCGACGGCGACGGCCCGGTCCCGGTCGGCGGTCACCAGGCCGATGCGGGTCCGGCGGTCGAGGACGTCGTCGACGGTGAGTGCCCCCTCGTGGGTCGTTGCGTATTCGAATTCGGCTCGGGTGACGTCGATTCGATCCGCCACCGGCATGCCGGGACGCGCACAGGTGGCGCGGGCGATGACGTTGGACGCCTCGGCGCCGTAGCGCGCGACGAGTGACGAGGGCAGGTCCACCGGCGAGCGGAGGGTCGCCACCGGGTTGGCGGGCGCGCCGACCAGCGGCAGGTTGCGGGTGCGGCACGCGGTGGCCGCCAGCCCGCGGACCGTGACGGCGTGATCCAGGACGTGCTCGGCCATGTAGCGGTACTCGGTGAGCTTCCCGCCGATGACGCTGAGCACCCCGTTCGCCGACTCCACCACCGCATGCTCGCGGGATACGTCCGCGGTGCGGCTCGTCGCGTCGATGCCGCGGGTGTCGATCAGCGGTCGCAGGCCGGCGTAGGCCCCGATCACGTCGTCGACGCCGAGCGCGACGTCGAGTGCGGTGTTCACCGTGTCGAGCAGGAACGCGATCTCCGCCGGCGTCGGCTCCGGCACGTCCGGAATGGGCCCCGGCGCGTCCTCGTCGGTGAGTCCGAGGTACACGCGACCCAGTTGCTCGGGCATCGCGAACACGAAGCGGTTGATCTCCCCCGGAATCGGAACAGTCAGGGCGGCAGTGAGATTGCCGAACGTTGCCGCGTCGAACACCAGATGGGTGCCGCGGCTGGGCCGCAAGCGGATCGACCGGTCGACGTCGCCCGCCCACACACCGGACGCATTGATCACCACCCGCGCGGACACGTCGACGGATTCACCGGTGAGTTGGTCGGTCAGACGCACCGACGTGCCGGTGGCGTCCGATGCGGCCACGCGGGTGAGGATGCGCGCGCCGTGCTGGGCCGCCGTGCGAGCGACCGCCACGACGAGCCGGGCGTCGTCGATCAGTTGGCCGTCGTAGGCCAGCAGCGCGCCGTCGAGCCCGGCTCGCCGCACGGTCGGGGCCAGCTCGACGGCGCGGGCCGTGTCCACGCGGCGCGACCGAGGCAGCGTGGCTGCCGGGGTGCCCGCCAGCCGGCGCAGCCCGTCGCCTGCGGCGAACCCGAACCGCACCAGCGCGCGGGAGCCCCTGCCCATCGTGGGCAGTAGCGGCACCAGCTGCGGCATTGCGCCGACGAGGTGGGGCGCGTTGCGGGTCATCAGGATCCCGCGCTCGATCGAACTGCGGCGGGCGATTCCCACGTTGCCGGTCGCCAGGTAGCGCAGGCCGCCGTGGACCAGCTTGGAACTCCACCGGCTGGTGCCGAAGGCGAGGTCGTGCTTCTCGACCAGCACCACCGAGAGTCCCCGCGTCACCGCGTCGAGCGCGATGCCCGTGCCGGTGACACCCCCGCCGATGACCACGACGTCGACTCGCGGATCGTCGCCGAGGGCGGCGAGATCGGCGGTACGGCGTGCGGCGTTCAGTGCGCTGGTCGACGTGGGTGCGGTCATGGTGTGAGGTATCCGTTCAGTGCCAGTGCCAGTTCGGTGAGCAGGTCTTCGGCGGGCAGGATCGCTGCCACCAGCTGGGCCGACAGGATCGTCGACTGGGTGATCAGCAGGCTCATCGCGGCCAGTTGCCTGGCGTCGCCGGGCCGCACGCTGCCCTCGTCCTGCGCAGACTTGATTTCTCCCGCGACGGTGTCGAGGAGGATCTGCTGGCTGGTACCCAGCCGTTCGGAGAGGTAGAACATCGCGAGGTCGGGCGCCTGGTGCAGCACCGCCACAATGACGTCGTCGCAACGGACCAGCTGAGCCACGCCGACGATGCGGTCGACCAGCGGCGCGCGGCCGACGCCCGCGCTGGGGACGGCGTCGAGCGCGTGGGTGATCCGCCTGGTCAGCAGTGCGGCGAGGATCGACCGGGTGTCGGGGAAGCGGCGATACACCGTGGGTCTGCTGATCTCCGCGCGACGGGCGATCTCGGCCAGCGTCACCCGGTCGACGCCGAACGCGAGCACGCACTCGGCGGCCGCGTCGAGGATGCGATCCTCGACCGGTCTCGAGCGTTCATCGTTACTGATTGACATGATCTGTAATACTGTAACGCATGACTCGACCGGACGACCAGTTGCTGCCCCCGATGAAGTGGAACGCCTGGGGCGACCCCGACGCCGCGAAGCCGCTGTCGGACGGCATCCGGACGCTTCTCGGACAAGCCCTGGGAATCGGGACCGCACCAGCACCCGAACTCGACGCCGAGCAGGTGCTGCTGCGGCCGTCGGCCGTGTCCGACGTCGACCGCGACGCCTTCGAGAACATCGTCGGCGCCGCGCACTGCGTCACCGACGACCGCGGAAGACTCCTGCACGCAGGCGGCAAGTCCACACTGGATCTGTTGCGGCGCAAGGACACCGGCGTCCAGGACGTACCCGATGCGGTGTTGTTGCCCGCCGACGAGGACGAGGTCGCCGCGATCCTTCGGCATTGCGCTCGACGCAGCATCGCGGTCGTTCCCTTCGGCGGCGGCACCAGTGTCGTCGGCGGCCTCGATCCCCTGCGCGGTGACTTCCCCGCCGTGGTCTCGCTGGACCTCCGGCGCCTCGACCAGCTGCACGGCCTCGACGACGTCTCGGGAGTGGCCGACCTTGGCGCCGGCCTCACGGGACCGAAGGCCGAGGAACTCCTGGCGGCCCGCGGTTTCTCCCTCGGCCACTTCCCGCAGAGCTTCCAGTTCGCCACGATCGGCGGTTATGCGGCCACCCGGTCCTCCGGCCAGAATTCAGCGGGCTACGGACGATTCGACGACATGGTCCGCGGTCTTCGAGCGGTCACGCCCGCGGGTGTCCTCGACCTGGGTCGCGCCCCCGCATCGGCGGCGGGACCCGATCTGCGGCAGCTCATCCTTGGTTCAGAGGGCGTCTTCGGCGTCATCACCCGCGTACGGGTACGGGTACATCCCATCTCGGCCGCCACGCGGTACGAAGCCTGGTCGTTCGCGGACTTCACCACCGGTGCCGCGGCGCTGCGGGCGGTCGTTCAGACGGGCACCGGACCCACGGTGATCCGGCTGTCCGACGAGGCGGAGACCGGCGTCAATCTCGCGACCACCGACGCCATAGGCGAGCAGCGCATCACCGGCGGGTGCCTCGCCATCACCGTCTTCGAGGGCACGGCGGCGCACACCGAGAGTAGGCGGGCCGAGACGAGCGCGGTACTCGAGGCGCACGGCGGCACGTCGTTGGGTGAAGGGCCGGCACGCGCCTGGGAACACGGGCGGTTCGGCGCTCCGTACCTGCGCGACTCCCTGTTGTCGGCCGGAGCTCTGTGCGAAACGCTCGAGACCGCCACCAACTGGTCCAACCTCGCCGCGCTCAAGGCCGCCGTGACCGAGGCGCTCACCAGCTCGCTCGCCGACACCGGCACTGCGGCACTGGTGTTGTGCCACATCTCCCACGTCTATCCCACCGGCGCATCGCTCTACTTCACCGTCGTCGCCGCGCAGCGCGGCAATCCGATCGACCAGTGGCGCACGGCCAAGACGGCGGCGTCGGACGCGATGATGCGTCACGGTGGCACCATCACGCACCATCACGCGGTCGGCGCCGATCACCGCCACTGGATGCGTGCGGAGGTCGGCGACCTCGGCGTCGAGATCCTCCGGGCCGTGAAGGCGGTGCTCGACCCGGCGGGAATCCTCAACCCAGGCAAGCTGATTCCGTGACGTCGCGGACGGCAGGAGCATGAACGCCATCGGACGGATCACCGTCCTGACCAATCCCGCGTCCGGTCACGGCACGGCGTCGCACGCCGCCGAGCGGGCGATCGCGCAGTTTCACCGACGTGGTGTCGACGTCGTCGCGATCGCCGGCTCTGACGCCGACCACGCGCGGCGGCTCGTCGAGGGTGCCCTCGAGCGTGGGATGGATGCGCTGGTGGTCGTCGGCGGTGACGGCATCGTGGCGCTCGCCCTGCAGGTGCTCGCCCGCACCGGGACACCGCTCGGGATCATCCCGGCCGGCACGGGAAACGACCATGCCCGCGAATACGGTCTGCCGACGAAGGATCCTGCGGCAGCAGCCGACGTCGTCGTCGACGGTCGGATGGACACGGTGGATCTCGGCCGGATCAGGGGTTCCGACGGGACCGATCGCTGGTTCGGCACCGTGATGGCGGCGGGTTTCGACTCGCTGGTCACCGACCGGACGAATCGGATGCGATGGCCGCACGGCCGGATGCGCTACAACGTGGCGATGATGGCGGAACTGTCGAAGCTGCGCCTGCTGCCGTTCCGGTTGACCTTCGACGGCGAGGAGGTCGTCACCGACCTGACGCTGGCCGCGTTCGGCAACACCCGCAGCTACGGGGGCGGCATGCTGATCTGTCCCGAGGCCGATCCCACCGACGGCCTGCTCGACGTGACGATGGTGCACTCCGCGTCACGCAGCAAGCTGATCCGGCTCTTCCCCACCGTGTTCAAGGGCACCCACGTCGATCTGGACCAGGTCCGGACGGCACGGGCGAAGGTGATCACCGTCGAGAGCCCGGGCATCAACGCCTATGCCGACGGAGAGTTCGTCTGCCCGCTGCCGGTCGAGGTGTCGGCGGTGCCCGGCGGGTTGCGGATCCTGCGCCCGTCGCCAGCCGCGACGGTCAGCCGACGCCCCGGTTCAACCAGGTGACCTCTCCGGTGTCACCGCCGCCGCGGTAGGGCTCGAGGGCCTCGTCCCAGGCGGTGCCGAGCACGGTGTCCAGTTCGGCGGCCAACGTGTCGGCGCCCGCCGACATCAGTGCGCGCAATCGCAGTTCGCCGACCAGGACGTCACCGTTGGCGCTCATCACCCCGTTCCACATGCCCAGCTGCGGGGTGTGGCACCAGCGATGGCCGTCCACGCCCTCGCTGGGATCCTCGGTGACTTCGAAGCGCAGCACCGACCAGGACCGCAGCGCGTTCGCCAGGGCAGCACCGGTACCCACCGGACCTACCCAATTCGTGACGGCACGAAGCTGCCCAGGCATCGCGGGCTGCGGCGTCCACTTGAGGTTCGCCCGCGCCGAAAGGGTCGACGAAAGCGCCCACTCCACGTGTGGACATACCGCCGCGGGCGAGGCGTGGACATACACCACACCGTTTGCCGTGTCGGCGAACTGGTTCGATGCACGCATCATCTGCTCCTTCGGCTCCAAAAGGGACGTCTTCCCCGACGACCTGCCAGATGCCAGAAGTTGCAGTTGTTTCGTGCGTGTCTATTGTGCCCTGTGGGGCAGGCGTTGCGCTAGTCTGTCCCGAATTCTCTCAGCACTCCGTCAGAGACCGCCGGCCACAGCGGATGCGCCCAGTCGCCGAAATCCCGGTCGGTGAGCACCACCAAGGCCAGGTCAGCCCCGGGATCCACCCACATGAACGTCCCCGATTGGCCGAAGTGGCCGAACGTCCGGGGGGAATTGCCCGAGCCCGTCCAGTGCGGCGTCTTGCCGTCCCGGATCTCGAAGCCCAGCCCCCAGTCGTTCGGCCGCTGTGTGCCGTACCCCGGCACCACCCCCGACAGCCCGGGAAATTGCACCGAGACGGCATCGGCGTGCATCTGCTCGGACACCAGCCGGGGACGCAGGAGCTCGGCGGCGAACCGGGCGAGGTCGGCCACCGTCGACTCGCCCCCGAAGCCCGCGGCATCGGCACCCCCGACGAGGGATGACGATCCCATGCCGAGCGGTTCGAACACTGCCTCGGCCAGATACCGGTCGAAGGGAATCTGCGACGCCTGCTGCAGCGCGTTCGCCAGCACGCCGAAACCCTCGTTCGAGTAGATCCGGCGTTTACCCGGCGGCGCCATCACGTCGGCCGACCGCATCGACAGGCCCGAGGCGTGCGCGAGAAGATGCCGCACGGTCGACCCCGGCGGACCCGCCGGCGTGTCGAGCTCCACCACGCCCTCCTCGACGGCGATCTGGGCTGCCCGTGCGACGAGCAGCTTCGTCACCGACGCCAGACCGAAGCTGCGATCGGCGTCACCGAAGCCGGCGAGCAGACCGGTCGGCCCGACCACCGCGGCTGCGGCGGTGGAGACGGGCCAGTCGGCAAGATCGTCGAGCACGTTCCGGGCGGCCATGGCGCTGGAGCGTAGTCGGCCCGCCTGGACACCACGTCGCGGCTGAAGGGAACGGGAGGAAATATGAAATATTCCGGCCCGGGTGACGGTTGACCGGGCCCATGACGGTCGGCGAGTTTCGCTTCGGGGTGTGCATCCGCAATTTGGAGCCGCCCACCGTGCTGCGGAACACCGTCGCTCGTTACGCGGGGCTCGGATACGACGTCATCTCGATCCCCGACCACCTGGGAGCCGTTGCGCCGTTTCCCATGCTCACCGCAATCGCCGGAGTGTCGGAGACCGTTGGGCTCGGGACCTACGTCCTCAATGCCGGGTTCTACAAGCCTGCCCTGCTCGGCCGCGACGTGGCTGCGCTCGAGACCCTCGGCGCCGGCCGGTTCGAGCTCGGGCTCGGCGCAGGTTACGTCCGCGAGGAGTTCGAAGCCGCCGAGCTGCCGTTTCCCAGCGCCGGTCGGCGCGTCGGCCACCTCGAACACCTCACCGCGTACGTGAACGAGCACCACCCCGGCGTGCCGTTGATGATCGCCGGCGACGGCGACCGCATTCTCACGCTGGCCGCCCGCCAGGCGGACATCGTCGGCCTCACCGGCGGGCGGGGCCGGCCGGGTGAAGCCGATCCGCTCGCCGCGCGGGTGGCCTTCGTCCGTGACGCGGCAGGCGATCGGTTCACGGACCTGGAGCTGAACATGGTCATCTCGGCTGCGCCGTCCGAAGACTCGGCGACGCCGGATCTGTCGTTCCCCCGCCGTCATGCGCCCGATCTGCCGGACGACGACTTGTTGGCGTTTCCCGGGGTGATGTCGGGCAGCCCGCGCGACATCGCCGACACCCTGCGCGACTACCGAGACCGGTGCGGTGTCAGCTATTTCACCGTCCTCGCTCCGTTCGCCGACTACATGGCGAAGGCGATCGCGCACATCCGGTGAGCATCGCCCCTCGGCGACGCACCGGCGGCCGCTAGTTTGTACCCATGAGCCAGACAGTGCGCGGTGTGATCTCACGGTCCAAGAAGCAGCCCGTCGAGTTGGTCGACGTCGTCATTCCCGATCCCGGTCCTGGCGAGGTGGTGGTGGACATCCTCGCCTGCGGGGTCTGCCACACCGACCTGACGTATCGCGAAGGCGGCATCAACGACGAATACCCGTTCCTGCTCGGGCACGAGGCGGCCGGCACGGTGGAGTCGATCGGCCCCGGCGTGACGGCCGTGCAACCGGGTGACTTCGTGATCCTGAACTGGCGGGCGGTCTGCGGGCAGTGCCGCGCCTGCAAGCGCGGCCGCCCGTGGTACTGCTTCAACACCCACAACGCCGCGCAGAAGATGACCCTCACCGACGGCACCGAGCTGACGCCGGCTCTGGGCATCGGCGCGTTCGCCGACAAGACCCTGGTGCACGAGGGCCAGTGCACCAAGGTCGATCCCGAGGCCGACCCCGCCGTCGCCGGTCTGCTGGGCTGCGGGGTGATGGCCGGGATCGGCGCGGCCATCAACACCGGCAACGTCGGGCGCAACGACACCGTCGCCGTCATCGGCTGCGGCGGCGTCGGTGACGCGGCCATCGCCGGTGCCCGTCTGGTGGGCGCCAGACGTATCATCGCCGTCGACCGCGACGACCAAAAGCTGGCGTGGGCGCGGGAATTCGGCGCCACGCACACCATCAACGCCACCGACCTCGACGTCGTCGGAACCATCCAGGACCTGACGGACGGGAACGGCGCCGACGTCGTCATCGACGCGGTCGGGCGCCCGGAAACCTGGAAGCAGGCGTTCTACGCCCGCGACCTGGCCGGCACCGTGGTGCTCGTCGGGGTGCCGACGCCGGACATGACCCTCGAGATGCCGTTGGTCGACTTCTTCTCCCGCGGTGGTGCGCTGAAGTCATCCTGGTACGGCGACTGTCTGCCCGAGCGCGACTTCCCCACGCTGATCAGCCTCTACCGGCAGGGCCGGCTGCCGCTGGAGAAGTTCGTCTCCGAACGCATCGGTCTGGAAGACATCGAGGACGCCTTCCACAAGATGCACGCCGGGGAGGTCCTGCGTTCGGTGGTGATGCTGTGAGTGCCATCCAGCGTCTCGTCACCAGCGGCACGTTCGAACTCGACGGCGGCAGCTGGGACGTCGACAACAACATCTGGATCGTCGGCGACGAATCCGACGTCGTGGTCTTCGACGCCGCTCACTCGGCGGCCCCGATCATCGAGGCCGTCAACGGCCGCAACGTGGTCGCCGTGGTCTGCACCCACGGTCACAACGACCACGTCACGGTCGCGCCCGAACTTCACGAAGCTCTCGACGCACCCGTCCTGTTGCATCCCGCAGACGACGTGCTCTGGCGGATGACCCACCCCGATCACGACTTCCACGGTGTCGACGACGGCGCGGTGCTGCAAGCAGGCGAGGTCGAACTGCGCGCGATGCACACTCCCGGCCACTCACCGGGGTCGGTCTGCTGGTACGCACCGGACCTCGGCGCCGTGTTCAGCGGTGACACGCTGTTCAGCGGCGGCCCCGGCGCCACCGGCCGGTCCTACTCCGACTTCCCGACCATCCTGGAGTCCATCAACGGCCGTCTCGGCACGCTTGCCGGCCCGACCGTCGTCTACACCGGCCATGGCGACACCACGACCATCGGCGACGAACTCGTCCACTACGACGAGTGGGTCGCCCGGGGCCACTAGAACCGGTCGAGTACCCGTTTCTTCTCGGCCTCGTACTCGGCGTGGGTCAGCGCACCGGAGTCACGAAGGCGGACCAGCGTATTGAGCTGCTCGATCCGGACTCCCTCATCACCCGGGGTCGACGAAGCCCGCGGCGGCGGCCATGGTGGGTGGTCCGCCGGGTGGCTCGGCGTCACCTCGGAGCGGCGGCCGGCCCGCGACGCCCAGATTCGCGCGACGACCAGAACCACGACGGCGACGCCGAAGATCGCGCCCATGATCCACGGCATGGATCCGTAGCGGCTGCCGTGCCCGAATGCAAGCGTCGGGTTGAGGTAGGCACCGACGTTGCCGTCGACTCGGATCTGGTAGGTGCCGTCGGCCGGTACGTGGAGGTAGCCGATGCGCACCCGGGCGTCGTTGTTCACCGTCGTCGTGGAACCGTAGTCCTCGGTGAGCTCCGGGTCGGTGCCGCTCGGTCCCGTGATGCGGTACTTCAGGGCAGGCACGGGCAGACCCGCTCCACTGCCCCCGATCAACACCGTGTGGAAGGTGACGGTCACGTCACCCGCGGGCAAATCCAGGCTGCTCGCGCCGGGAATGGGCACTTCGCCGTAGGCGTCGTACTCGTCGAACACGAAGGCGTTGAGCACGAGCACCAGCACGAAACCGACTGCCGAGGCGAGCATCGTCAGCACGGCGACGGCCGTCAGGATTCGCGGCCCGGTCCGGCGATTCATGGACCGCAGTGTGTCACGTCGGAGCGCTGGACGGGCTACCGTTCGTGGTATGCCCGAATCGAGTGTCGTGGTGCAGCCGGAGCCGGTCGACAGCGGTTCCTACACGGCTACCACCCGGCTGCAGGCGGCCGGATTACGGCGGGCGATAACACTTTTCGAGAAGGCCGCCGAGGTGGTGCCTATCCCCCGCTCCCCGCGACCCGTCGTGATCGCCGACTACGGCGCGGCGACGGGTCACAATTCGCTGCTGCCGATCGCGGCCGCCATCGCGGTGCTCCGCACGCGGACGCGGCCGGAACACTCGGTCCTGGTGACGCACACCGACGTTCCGGACAACGACTTCACCGAGCTCTTCCGAACCTTGAACGACGACCCCGACACCTACCTGAAGAAGGATCCGGCCTGCTTCGCCTCCGCCGTTGGCCGCTCCTTCTACACGCAGATCGTGCCGTCCAACAGCGTGAACCTGGCGTGGTCGGCCTGGGCGACCCAATGGTTGGCGCGCACACCGATGCCGGTTCCCGATCACCTCGTGGTCGCGCACAGCGGCGACGACCGGGTCCGCATGGCCTACGCCAGGCAGGCCGCACGGGACTGGCACGACTTCGTCGCGTTCCGCGGTCGCGAGCTGAGCCCGGGCGGCCGGCTGGTGGTGATGACGATGGCGATCGCCGACGACGGCGACTTCGGCCATCGACCGCTTCTCGATGCCATCGTGGCGACTCTCGCGGAGATGGTGGACCAACTGATCCTGACGCAGGACGAGTGCGACGCGATGACGATCCCGATCGTCGGGCGAAGGGCCGCCGACTTCCTGACACCGTTCGCTCCGTCGGGAACGTTCGAGAAGCTGACGGTCGAGCACCTCGACGTGTTCGATGCCGAGGACCGGTTCTGGACGCAGTATCAAATCGACGGTAAGGCAGCGGATCTCGGCGCTCGCTGGGCGGCCTTCCTGCGCGTCTCGGCCCTTCCGGTGCTCGCCGCCTCGCTGGCCGCCGAGCGCCGCGGCGGATTCCTCGACCTGGTGACGTCAGGTGTCGCGGCGCGGCTGGCGAGTGCGCCGGCCGAGGTGCGAATCCCCATGGCGCAGGTGGTGATCGAGAAGAAACAACGCGCGCATCACTGACCGTCGGGCGGCAGGCCCAAGAGCGCGAGGTCGTCGGTGTGCTCGGGTACCGGGGGCGTGGACCGTTCGAGGAACCGGAGCAGTTCGACGGGGAACGGCAGCACCAGGGTCGAGTTCTTCTCGGCCGCTACCTCCACCACCGTCTGCAACAGCCGAAGTTGCAGTGCGGCAGGCTGTTCGGACATCACCTTGGCTGCGAGCGCGAGCTTCTCCGATGCCTGCAACTCACCGTCGGCGGTGATCACCCGCGCCCGCCGTTCGCGCTCCGCCTCGGCCTGGCGGGCAATCGACCGCTTCATGGAATCGGGCAGCACGACGTCCTTGATCTCGACGCGGTCGATGTGGATCCCCCAGTCGACGGCGGGACTGTCGATCAGCAACTCCAGCCCCTGGTTGAGTCGCTCCCGGTTGGACAGCAGGTCGTCGAGATTGCTCTTGCCGATGATCGAGCGCAGCGACGTCTGCGCGACCTGGCCGATGGCCGAGCTGTAGTCCTGGACGTCGACGACCGCGCGCACCGGATCCATCACGTTGAAGTAGATGACGGCATCCACCCGCACCGTAACATTGTCCCTGGTGATGCCGTCCTGGGCAGGCACCGGCATCGTGATGATCTGCATGTTCACCTTCTGCAGCCGATCGGCCACGGGCAGCAACACGGTCAGTCCCGGGCCCTTGACGCGCGACTGCACCCGGCCGAAGCGAAACACGACGCCGCGTTCGAACTGCTTGACGACGCGGACGCTGCGTCCGATGCACAGCAGGACGAGCACGGCCGCGGCAGCGAGCGAGTAGACGATGATCATGACGGCTCCATTCCGCCCGACACCCGAACGGAACCCGACCGCTTCCGGCCCCACGGGCCCGAGCCCATGGCTCAATTGTGGCACCGCGGCGGTCAGGGCGCCATCTCGTAGGCGCCGTCGTATGCGCGCACCCGCTCCCACACCCGGGCAAAGCGCTCGGCGTCGGGGACCGGTCTGCGCAACACGCCGACCGCCCAGTCCTGCTGCGCCTGGGTTGACGTCGGCTTGCCGTGCAGCGCTACGGCATACGAGCTGAAGTCGCTGATCTGGAAGCCGAAGATCTGATCGACGATATCGTCGTCGAGGCCCGTGAGGGCGGCCTCTTCGAGGATCAGCTGGCCGTACACGACCAGCGAGAAGAGGTGCCCGACGTTCAGCATGAAGTCGAGGTCCTTGACCTGCGAGGCGTCGGGCGTGGCCTGGACGAGCAGGTCCCTGAACGCGAGCGCCTGCTCGAGGAACACGGCGACGTTCGGCACGTGCGCATGGGTGCGGTACACCGGGATCCAGTCCGCGAACCGGATCGCGCCCGCTCCCCGGGTAGGTCCCTGAGTCCAGAAGAAGACGTCGTCGGCGGGGTCGTTGCGGACCGGAACCGGAGGGTATTCGGCGGGATCGAGCATGTAGTTCGGCATGAACTTCAACACCAGGCCGACGTTGACGTGCACCGTCCCCTCGAGCCGGGGCAGGCAGCCGATGAGCTGGGCGACCTCGCGGAACATGGTGTTCTTCTCGTAGCCCTTGGCGGCGATCACGTCGTGCAACGAGCGCATCACCGTCTCGCCCTCCATCGTGACCTTGGCCTTGGTCATGGGGTTGAACAGCAGGTAGCGCCGGTCCTGCAGGCCGGCGCTCCGGAAGTAGTCGACGGCACGCCGGCTGAACGCCTTCATGGCGATCATGCGCGCATAGGCGTCGACGAAGTTGGCCCGCACGTGGCTGAAGTCGGTGACCGGGTTGCCGTAGAGGATGCGGTTCTGCGCGTGGGTGATTGCTTCGTAGAAGGCGTGCTCGCACATGCCGATCGACGAGGAACACAAATTGAACTTGCCGACGTTGACGGTGTTGAGCGCGGCGCTGAAGGCTTCCGTGCCGGTGTGCAGGACGTCCTCGGCCCGCACCGGATAGTTCTCCAGCCGGAACGTGCTGACGTAGATCTGCATGTGCACCACGTTGTCGATCAGGTGATAGTCCTCGTGGCGGCTGTCGGCGGTGAAGAACACGTACCCTTCCTGGCCCTCGACGTCGCCGCGCCTGCCGAACACCGACACCAGGCTCGCGACGTTGCCGTTGCCGATGTAGTACTTCTCCCCCGACGCCCGGTAGAGAATTCCGTTGGCCAGGTCCTCGTCTCCGGCGGGCGTCAACACCATGTCGGTGCTGTAGACGTCGGCGCCGTGGTCGCGCTCGGACAATCCGAACGCCATCACCTCGCCGGCCTCGAGATCGTCGGCGGCCCTGAGCTTGGCGTCCTTGTTCTCGCTCTGCCAGACCGGTCCGAGCCCGAGGATCGTCACCTGCTCGGTGTACCAATACGTCAGCCCGTAGAAGCCGAGGATCTCGGCGAGCGCGGCGTTGCGCGCCCCGTCCCACCGCTTGTCGGGGTGTCCGGCCGCGAACTCCGAGGGCGTCAGGAACGTGGCGAACAGCTTCTCCCGCTTCACGAACTCGACGAAGTCGGCGGGCCAGTGCGCCTTCAGGTCGTCGTCGAGGATGCGCTTCTTGCCCTGACCTTCGAAGAAGTCGATCGTCGCCCTGAGCAGTCGACGCGTCTCGGCGTCGAACTCGGGCGGGTCGTAGGTGTTCGGATCGAAGAGCAGTCCGTCGGTCCTCATTGTGCTCCTAGGGTGATGGCGGCTGGATCGGTGCGGGAACGAACGGCAGACCCGGGATGGTCTGGTACGGCAGCGTCGGGATGATCGGCGGCCGTGTGCTCGGTGGCGGCGACGTCTCCGTCACCGTCGTCGGCGCCGGCGGTTCGGTGGTGGTGGGCGCGGGTGGCGGCGTCTCCGTCGACGGCGGCGCTTCCTCGGTCACCGGCGGCGGTTCCTCGGTCACCGTCACGACCGGTGGCGGCGGGGCCTGCTCGATGACGGTCCGCTGCGGCGCCTGAGGTTCTGGAACCTGCGTCGCGGGCGGCTGTTCCTGGCTGCGCGCCGGCACGTCCGACGTCGGAGGCGCCGTCGTCGACGACGACGTGGCAGGCGGTGTCGGTCCGGCCGTGTCGTCGTCGCGCAGCACGTAGAGCGCCGCCGCGCCGAGCACCGCCGCCAACGCGATCACCCCGAGCGCCAGCATCGCGACCGGTCGGCGGTACCACGGCGACGGCGCCACCGCCGCGCCGTCGGCCTCGCCGTCACGGTCGGTGAAGGCGAGCTGCGGTCGTGGGTCGATGGGCTCGTATTCGGCCGGGTAGCCGGGATCGTCGGGGTCGGCCGGCGTGGGTTCGGGAATGTCATCGGCGTCCGACCAGGCGAGCGCCCGGAACGTCGACGAGCCGGCAGCGCTCGGATCGACGGCGGGTGCCGGCGGGATGACGGCAGCCGCGGGCGCCATGGCGGTCGCTCCGTCGGGGACGAGCGCGCGCACGGCCCGAAGCCCCACGCCGATCGCGGCGGCCAACTCCGGTTGCGCCGAGGTGATCACCGGGATCCGCAGGTGCTCCGAGAGTGTGGTCGTCAGGATCGGAATGCGGGCCCCACCCCCGACGGACGCCACCGCGACGAGGTCGGCGGGCCGAATCCCGTTGCGCTGCAAGGTGCCGTCGATGGCATCGAGCAATCCGTCGAGCGGCTCGCGGATTGCGGCGTCGAGTTCGGCTCTGGTGATCCTGACGTCGGTGCGGTGCCCCGGCAGCTCGACGGTCAGCGACGTGACCGCGGACGTCGACAGTCGCTCCTTGGCCGCCTTGCAATGCCCACGCAGCCGGCTCAGCGAACCGATCGCCGACGTGCTCGACACATCGGCCGAGCCGGCGGTCAGGAAATCACCGACCACCTTCCTGAGCAGTGCCTGGTCGACGAGGTCGCCGGAGAAGTCGGCGTGGCGTACCGTCGGCCCGATCTGTTCGAAGCCACCCGCGGCGTCGGCGAGCGTGATGTTGGTGCCCGTCCCGCCGACGTCGCACAGGGCGATGATCCCCCGCGTCGGCAGACCCGGTTCCTGGGCGAGTGCGGTGAGTGCCGCCGCCGCGTCGGTGACGACCATGGCGGGCGCGAGTGCGTTGCGCAGCGCCTCGACGGCGGCGGGGCGCCAGTGCGCGGGATGGGCGACGCCGACCGGTTCCGCGGGTTGCGTGGTCCCGGTCAACGCGGACAGCAGGGCGCGCATTGCGTCGGCGAGGACGGCGTCGGCGCGGTGCGACGAGCCGTCGGACGCCACGATGGCCACCGGGTCGCCGACCCGCTCGACGAAGTCGGTGATGATCAGTCCGCGCTCGGTCAGGTTGGGGTTCTCGCTGGGCACGCCGACCTCCGCGGCGCGGTGCGGATAGCGCGTCAGGACCGGTGATCGGCTCAGTGCGGATCGGTCGATGGCCACCGCCCGCAAAGCGGTGGAGCCGACCGAGAGCCCTATTCCTCGTGCCACGTCAACGAATTGTGCCCTGTCCAGCAATCAGCGGTAGATCCAGAGGGGTGACCCACCCCGGGGGCAGGCCGTTCACTGCGGGTACCGCGTTGAGTGCACGCAGGCCGGTGGCGAGGCAACCCGCGGCCGCGGCGTCCCGCCCGGAACCATCGGTGAATCGGAACGCCGTCTCCTGGAAGATGCTCGGCGTGCCCTCGATGTCGACGCGGTAGACGTCGTTGCGTTCGCCGGACGGCCAGTCCGGGGCGGCGTCCAGACCGATCCGGTTGACGTGTTCGAGTTGGATCCGGGTCGCACCCCGGTACACCCCGTTGATGGTGAATCGGACGGCCGCCACGTTGCCCGGCTCGATGACGCCCTTGGCGGTCCTTCGTTCGACCGGCGTGACCCACTTGTCCCACGTCGTGGTGATCTCGTCGAGCTCGATGCCTGCGGCGTGCGCAATCATCGGAACCGTTGCACCCCAAGCGAAGACGAGGATGTCGGGGTTCTCCAGCAACGGCCGGTGCTCGGGGGGCCTGCCGAGGCCCATCTCGACCTCGTAGTCACCCTCGTAGTTGGTGTAGTCGAGCAGTTCGGACGCGCGCACCGTGCGGATCTCGGCGCACAAGCCCATCAGGGTCATCGGGAAGAGGTCGTTCGCGAACCCGGGATCGATGCCGGTGGTGAAGCACGAGGACCGGCCCGCTTCGCAGGCATCGGTGATGGGCTGGATCCAGTTCGGTGGGTTGAGGTGCATGGCGGGCCACACCCACGGCGTCATCGAGGTCGAACACACGTCGATGCCGGCCCGCAGGAACCGGGTGATCAGCGCGATGTTGTCGTCGGCGTGCGCTGCCGTGGGACCGTAGTGCACCACGGCGTCGGGATGCAGCGCGATGAGCGCTTCGACGTCATCGGTCGCGCTGACGCCGACCGGGGCGGGGAGGCCACAGACGTCGCCGACGTCACGACCCACCTTCGCCGGGTTGCTCACGCCGACGCCGACGAGTTCGAAGAGCGGGTGCCCGACGATCTCCGCAATCACCATCCTGCCGACGAAGCCCGTACCCCAGACCACGACTCGCTTGGTCACGTCAGAAGCACCGCTTGAGACCGCCTGGTTCGCAGTAGAGCGGATACCGGTCGACCGGGATCGGCAACGGTCTGACGTACGCGAGGGTGAACGGGTACGTGACGATCTTCGCGGCCACCGTCCCGTTGCACACGTTGTTGTTGCTGACCGATCGCGTTCCGGTCATGGTGAGGTCGTCGAACGCATAGGTCTCCCGGATGGGCGCCGGGCTGCCGTCCGGGCAGGTCATCCCGTCCTTGATGTCGGTAGAGAATTCCCACCGGCCGCTGGTGAGACGCGCGTCGCCGCCGGCGACGGTGGGGGCCGATGGCGCCACGTGCAGGCGGCACGCGACGGGCAGTTCCAGGTTCTCACGCAGGTCGCCCACGGTGGGCACGCAGCTGGGATAGATCGTCCACTCGGCGTGCACGTCGCCCTGCGTGTACCCGTAGACGCCCTCCATCACCTGATCCGCGCCGGCCGGGCCGGCGAGCCCCACCCCGGCGCCGGCAAAGACGGCGACGGCGACGGCGGCGGTGGCGAGCACCCTGGCGATCGTCATGTGCCGAGTATCGCAGTGCCGTCGGCTGGAGGTCACCCGTTTGCCCGAGGCGGCGGTGGTCGCCGCCGGGCGACGTGAGAGGGTCGGCAGATGTCTGCGCTGAACGGCAAGGTCGCGTTGATCACCGGAGCCTCCGCGGGGCTCGGCGCCGCTACGGCGCAGCTGTTCGCGCAGCGGGGTGCGACGGTGTTCGGCATCGCGCGCGACGCGGAGCGGATGGCCGGGGTCTTCGCCGGGGTCCCCGGTGGAAGGCATGCCGCGGTGGACGTCGGCAGCGCCGCGGCGTGCCGGCAGGCGGTGGCCGACTGCGTCGCCACGTTCGGCAGGCTGGACGTCCTGGTCAACGTCGCCGGCTTCCACCGGATGCGTCACACGGCGACGATGTCCGACGACGACTGGTGCCAGGACCTCGCGGTCAACCTGAGCGGTCCGTTCTACCTGTGCCGGGCGGCGTTGCCGCACCTGCTGGAGGCGGGCGGAAACATCGTCAACGTCGCGTCGATCGCCGGCGTCGAGGGCGAGGTGTACTCGGCGGGATACTGCGCCGCCAAACACGGGTTGGTCGGCCTCACGCGCGCGCTGGCCGTCGAGTACACCAAGGAGAAGCTGCGCGTCAACGTCGTGTGCCCCGGCGGGATGCCGACCGCGCAGGCCACCGAGTTCGAGGCGCCGGACGGCGCCGACTGGGACCTGATCATGCGGATCGCCTCGCCCCGGGGGTTCATGGCGACCGAGGACGTCGCCAAGGTCATCGCCTTCCTGGCGAGCGAGGACGCGGCCGCCATCCACGGCGCGGTGTACCGCGTCGACAACGGCAAGGGCGCCGGCTGACGTCCCGGCGTCGCCCGAACTCCGGGCGTTCACCTGCGCGTCGCCCGTTGCGAGTGCGCCGTGCACGCCCAGCTGCCACAATCGCGCCGTGACCGATGTCGTGAATTCCGCCGCTGCCCGAGCCTCCCATCTCCGGTCCGGCTTGGACGCCGAGGACCTCCGGGAGGCGATCACCGATCACCTGAGGTACTCGATCGGTCGTCCTGCGGCCGCCCTGCGACCCGACCACTACTACCGGGCGCTGGCGCTGGCCGTGCGCGACCGCATGCAGGACAACCGGGTTGCCTCCACGCAGACGTCGCTCGACCTCGGCCGGAAGGTGACCTGCTACCTGTCGGCCGAGTTCCTGATGGGTCCGCAACTCGGCAACAACCTGCTGAACCTGGAGATCGAGGAGGCGGCCAGGGAGGCGCTGGCCGCGCTCGGCCAGGACTTCGACGAGGTACTCGCCTGCGAGCAGGAACCCGGCCTCGGCAACGGTGGCCTCGGCAGGCTCGCGGCCTGCTATCTCGACTCACTGGCGACGCTGGAGCGGCCGGCCATCGGCTACGGGATCCGCTACGAGTTCGGGATCTTCAAGCAGGAGTTCTCCGACGGTTGGCAGATCGAGAAGACCGACAACTGGCTGGCGGGCGGCAATCCCTGGGAAATCGCCAAGCCGGACGTGAGCTACCTCGTCAACTGGGGCGGCCACACCGAGCAGTACCTGGACGACGCCGGCGCCACCCGGGTGCGCTGGTTGCCGAAGCAGGTCATCAAGGGAGTCGCCTACGACACGCCCATTCAGGGCTACGGCGTGCACACCTGCAACGTCCTGACGCTGTGGAGCGCCAGGGCGGTCGAGTCCTTTGCGTTGGACGCCTTCAACACCGGTGACTACTACAAGGCGGTGGAGTCCGAGGTCACGTCCGAAACCGTGACCAAGGTCCTGTACCCCAACGACGAACCGGAGGCAGGCAAGCGGCTGCGACTGCTGCAGCAGTACTTCTTCGTGTCATGTTCGCTGCAGCACGTGGTCCACATCATGGACGATCTCGCGGACGCGTCACTGCGCGACCTGCCGGAGCGGTTCGCGTTGCAGCTCAACGACACCCATCCGTCGATAGGCGTGGCGGAACTGATGCGGATCCTGGTCGACGAGCGGCGCCTGGAGTGGGAGGAAGCCTGGTCGATCACCGTGGCCACCTTCGGCTACACCAACCACACGTTGCTTCCCGAAGCCCTGGAGAAATGGCCGCTGGGCTTGTTCAGGGAGTCGCTGCCGCGGCACCTGGAGATCATCTACGAGATCAACAGCCGCTTCCTCGACGAGGTGCGGGCACACTTCCCCGGTGACGTCGATCGGGTGCGGCGCATGTCGCTGATCGGCGAGAACGGCGGCCAGACCGTGCGGATGGCGCATCTCGCGACGGTCGGCAGCCACGCGATCAACGGCGTCGCGGCCCTGCACTCCGACCTCCTGAAGGCCAGCGTGCTCAAGGACTTCTACGAACTCTGGCCCGACCGTTTCTCCAACAAGACCAACGGCGTCACGCCGCGGCGCTTCCTGGCCCTGTCCAACCCCGGCCTGCGTGGGCTGCTCGACAGCACGATCGGCGAGGGCTGGCTGACCGACCTGGACCGCCTGCGCGGGCTGGAGGACTTCGTCGGCGACCCCGAATTCCGGCAGCGGTGGCGTGAGGTCAAACGGGCCAACAAGTCCCGGCTGTCCGACTTTCTCCAGTCCGCCACCGGCGTCGAACTGGACCCGGGCTGGATGTTCGACATCCAGGTCAAGCGGATCCACGAGTACAAGCGTCAGCACCTGTCCGTGCTCCACATCATCCGGCAGTACTTCCGGTTGAAGATGAACCCGGGGCTCGACATCGCGCCGCGGGCCTACGTCTTCGGCGGGAAGGCGGCACCCGGGTACTTCATGGCCAAGCGGATCATCAAGCTGATCAACGCCGTTGGGGAGACGGTCAACGGCGACCCGGACGTGAACCGGTTCATGAAGGTGGCCTTCGTGCCGAACTTCAACGTCCAGAACGCCCACCTCATCTATCCCGCGGCGAACCTGTCCGAGCAGATCTCGACCGCGGGCAAGGAGGCCTCCGGGACGGGCAACATGAAGTTCATGCTCAACGGCGCGCTGACGATCGGCACGCTCGACGGCGCCAACGTCGAGATCCGCGAGGAGGCCGGGGCCGAGAACTTCTTCCTGTTCGGGCTGACCGAGTCCGAAGTCGAACAGCTCAAGCGCGACGGCTATCGCCCCGCCGACTACATCGACGGCAACGAGGAACTGACGGCGATCCTCGGGCTGATCTCCTCGGGGCAGTTCTCGCACGGCGACACCGAGGTGTTCCGGCCGCTGGTGGACAACCTCAGGAACGACGACCCGTTCCTGGTGGTGGCCGACTACGCGTCGTACGTGGAGTGCCAGGACCGGGTGGCGGCGGCCTGGCAGGACAAGGACGCGTGGTCACGGATGTCGATCTTGAACACCGCCCGCAGCGGCAAGTTCTCGTCGGACCGCGCCATCTCGGAGTACTGCGACGACATCTGGCAGGTCGGACCGGTCACGGTCAGGGTGTGACCGTCGGCGCAGCCGGCCGACAGCGGACGGGGCGCTCTCAGCCCTGCTCGGCGGGAAGCGGCGCGCCCGGCGGCGGCGGCGTCGCCGGGCCGCCGGCCAGGCTGTTCACCACGTAGCGCTGGTCCGGGCAGTAGGTGTCGATGCCCGCGGCGAGGAACTGGTAGACCTGCTGCTCCGTGCTGCCCCGCGGAAGGTTCTTCTTCAGGAACACGGCGGCCTCGCCGGCGTTGGCGTCGAGTCCCGTCGCCAGCCGCTTGCACTGGATCTTCCCGATCCACGCGTTGTAGTCCTTGGGACCGTAGATGCCGTAGGTGTGCAGCTGGTTGTAGAAGTCGGTGTCTGGATCGGCGTGTGCCGGCCCTGCCGCGGCCGCGGCGAGCGAGAAGGCAGCAATGGCCGTGGCGAGTCCAGTCCGGGTGAAGGCCTTCATAGCTGGATCGTATCCTCATCTCGATCTCGGTGTGCGCGCAAACAAGTCACGCCGGCCGGATCACCCCGCGAAACGCCCGCGGGCGCGGTCACGCCCGTGGTGGCGAACCAGCCGTCGGTCATGGTTAACCACCATACAGTTATATAGGCTAATCTCTCAGTTCAATCGAGATCGTCGGTCCGGGCAGGAGTTATGACCAAGGTTTTACGCAGAGCGTGGATTCCGATCGTGATCGTGGTCGTCGTCCTGGTCGCCGGGTTCACCGTGCACCGCGTCCGCACCTTCTTCGGCATGAATCCCATTCTGGTGACGCCGAAGAACTTCGCCGACGACGCCGAGCCGTTCAATCCGAAGGTCGTCAAATACGAGGTCTTCGGCACCGGAACCTACGCCGACATCAACTACCTGGACCTGAACTCGAAGCCGGTGCGGATCGATGGCGCACCTCTGCCCTGGTCACTGGTGCTGAGCACCACCGCACCCTCGGTCCTGCCGAACGTCGTCGCCCAGGGCGACGGCGCCTCGATCTCCTGCCGCATCACGGTCGACGACGACGTCAAAGACGAAAGGACGACCGACGGCGTCAACGCCCAAACCTTCTGCCTTGCGAAGAACGCATGACGTCTCCCGTCGACGAACCCACCACCGACGCGCTCCCGACCTCGCAGCACGCGGCGGAACCGCCGCGGCACCGGTTGCCGCGACTGATTCGCACGTGGGCGCTGCCGATCATCCTCGGCTGGATCGTCATCATCGCCCTCGGCAACGTGCTGGTACCGCAGTTGGAAGTGGTCGGCAAGTTGCGCTCGGTGTCGATGAGCCCGAGCGACGCCCCGTCGGTGATCTCGATGCAGCACATCGGCGCCACGTTCAAGGAGTTCAAGTCCAACAGCTCGGTGATGATCGTGCTGGAGGGTCGGGACAAGCTCGGCGACGATGCCCACACCTTCTACGACGACATGGTCCGCAAGCTGGAGGCGGACACCACGCACGTCGAGCACGTCCAGGACATGTGGAGCGATCCGCTGTCGGCCGCGGGTTCGCAGAGCAACGACGGCAAGGCGATGTACGTCCAGGTGTATCTCGCCGGCAACCAGGGCGAGGCGCTGGCGAACGACTCCGTCGAATCGGTCCAGAAGATCGTCGACGGTCTCAAACCGCCCGACGGCATCAAGGCGTACGTCACCGGTCCCGCCGCACTGTCCGCCGATCAAAACATCGCCAGTGACCGCAGCCTGCAGCTGATCGAGGCGGTCACCTTCCTCGTCATCATCACCATGCTGCTGCTGGTGTACCGGTCGATCGTCACCGTGCTGATCGTCTTGGTGATGGTGGTGCTGGAGTTGTCCGCCGCCCGCGGCATCGTGGCGTTCCTCGGCTTCCACCAGATCATCGGGCTCTCGACGTTCGCCACAAACCTGCTCGTCACCCTGGCGATCGCCGCTTCCACGGACTACGCCATCTTCCTGTTGGGTCGATATCAGGAAGCGCGAGGTCTGGGCGAAAGCCGTGAAGACGCGTTCTACACGATGTTCAACGGCACCGCCCACGTGGTGCTGGGCTCCGGCCTGACGATCGCCGGCGCCACCTTCTGCCTGAGCTTCACCCGGCTGCCGTACTTCCAGACCCTCGGTGTCCCGCTGGCCATCGGCATGGTCATCGTGGTGCTGTGTGCACTGACTCTGGGGCCCGCCGTGGTCACCGTCGCGAGTCGGTTCGGCCTGCTCGAGCCCAAGCGGGCGATGCGGACCCGCGGTTGGCGCAAGATCGGCGCCCTCGTCGTCCGCTGGCCCGGCCCGGTGCTGGTCGGGACGATCGCGCTGGCACTGGTCGGCCTGCTCACCCTTCCCGGGTACCGGACCGACTACAACGACCGGCACTTCCTTCCCGATGACCTGCCGGCCAACGAGGGCTACGCGGCCGCGGACCGGCACTTCTCCCAGGCCCGGATGAATCCCGAGCTGATGATGATCGAGAGCGACCACGACCTACGGAACTCGGCCGACTTCCTGGTGATCGATAGGATCGCCAAGGCCGTGTTCAAGACGCCGGGCATCGGACGCGTGCAGGCGATCACCCGGCCGCTGGGCACCCCGATCGAGCACACCTCGATCCCCTTTCAGATCAGCATGCAGGGCACCACTCAGCAGATGAACCTGAAGTACCAGCAGGACTCGTTCGCCAGCATGCTCAAGCAGGCCGACGAGATGCAGGGCATGATCGAGAACCTCGAACACATGCTGGTGCTGATGGATCAGCTCAACGCCGTCACCCACGACCTGACGCTCAAGACGAAGGACATGGTCGCGACGACGAACGAATTGCGCGACAACATCGCCAACTTCGACGACTTCTTCCGACCGATCCGCTCCTATCTCTACTGGGAGCCGCACTGCTACGACATCCCGCTGTGCTGGGCGACGCGGTCGATCTTCGACACCCTCGACGGCATCGACGCCCTCAGTGACCAGCTGGGCGGTCTGGTCACCAACCTGGAGGCCCTGGACCGGCTGATGCCTCAGCTGAGGGCTTCGCTGCCGCCGATGCTGGCGACGATGAAGTCGATGAAGACCATGATGCTGACGATGTACCAGACCCAGAAGGGCATGTCGGACCAGATGGCGGCCATGCAGGACAACCAGTCCGCCATGGGTGAGGCCTTCGACGCGTCGAAGAACGACGATTCCTTCTACCTGCCACCGGAGATCTTCAACAACGCCGAGTTCAAGAAGGGCATGAAGAACTTCATCTCGCCCGACGGGCATGCGGTGCGCTTCATCATCAGCCACGAGGGCGATCCGATGAGCGAGGAGGGCATCTCGCACATCGACGCCATCAAGCAGGCGGCCAAGGAAGCCATCAAGGGCACGCCGCTGGAGGGTTCGAAGATCTACCTCGCGGGCACGGCCGCCACCTTCAAGGACATGTCCGACGCCAACCTCTTCGACTTGGTGATCGCGGGCATCGCCTCGTTGGCCCTCATCTTCATCATCATGCTGATCATCACCCGCGCCGTGGTGGCGTCCGCCGTGATCGTGGGCACGGTGGTGTTGTCACTCGGCGCGTCGTTCGGGTTGTCCGTGCTCATCTGGCAGCACATCCTGGCCACTCCGCTGCACTGGATGGTGATGGCGATGTCGGTCATCATCCTGTTGGCGGTGGGGGCGGACTACAACCTGCTGCTGGTGTCCCGATTCAAGGAGGAGAACTACGCCGGCCTCAATACGGGCATCATCCGGTCGATGGGCGGCACCGGTTCGGTGGTGACGTCGGCGGGCCTGGTGTTCGCGTTCACCATGATGTCGATGGCGGTCAGCGAGCTGACCGTGATCGGACAGGTGGGCACGACCATCGGTCTGGGGCTATTGTTCGACACATTGGTGGTCCGGTCGTTCATGACGCCGGCGATCGCCGCGATGCTCGGCAGATGGTTCTGGTGGCCATCACACGTCCGGCAGCGGCCAAAAGCGGTACCGTGGCCACAACCGCCACAGCAACCTGAAACCGTCTCGACAGCCTGAGGAGAAACGTGATCACGAAGAGTTTGCGCAGTCTCGCCGCTCGCGGCGGGTTGGCTGCCGCGGTCTGTGGCATCGCCGCAACGACCTTGGCAGGCCCGGCGGCCGCCGACGCCACCGATGACTTCCCGATACCTCATCGGCTGATCGTCACGACGTGCGACGCCGAGCAGTACCTGCAGGCCGCGCGCGATACCAGCCCGGTGTACTTCGAGCGGTACATGATCGACAAGAGCAACCGCCCCGCCGACGTCCAGCAGCAGGCCGAGGACCGGATCCACTGGTTCTTCTCCCTGGATGCCGTCGCCCGGCGCCAGTACTCCGAGGACACCGCCACGAACGTCTACTACGAGAACGTGGCCACCCATTGGGGCAACTGGGCAAAGGTCTTCTTCAACAACAAGGGCGTGGCGGCCAAGGCCACCGACGTTTGCATGAACTACCCCGCCGGCGACATGTCGGTCTGGGATTGGCCCGTCTCCCGCTGACGGATTCACGACGACGATGGCCGCCGAGTTCACCGACTCGGCGGCCATCTTCGTGTCGGCGTCAGTGCCCGGGACGCCGCCTGCGTCCGATGAAGACGCTCAGCACCACCGCGCCGATGCTCAACGCGCCGCATGCCACGGCCACCGCGATCAGGTAGACGTCCCGCTTGTTCATCCCGGACGACGATTCGTCCGACGCCAGCGTCATCTGATAGTCGCCCGGTAGCGGTGCCTCTTGAGGATCGTCGAGACCAGGGAACTGCTGGGTCTTGTGAACCTCGAAACTCCGCTCACCCGAGGGAGTTTGCTTCCACTGACCCCATGCGGGGGTGACACCGTCGAGCAGCACCTTGCGCTCGCCGTACCGCGGGTCGTCACCGACGTCGACGATCTTCGAGACACGGAACGGCTGGTAGGTGGCATCCGAGTAGCGCACCTGGACGGGAACGTTGGCGTAGTTCAGCAGGCGCGGAGGTGGCGGCGGCAGCGGCTGACCCACTCCAGGGAAGTAGCCGCCGCCAAAGAAGCTGCCGACCGCGACGTCGACCGCCTGATTGATCGGATTGGTGACCACGGCCGTGAAGCTGTACGCCGCGAACTGAGCGGCCTCGAGGACGATTCGCGCCAGCGGCGGGATCCATACCACCCGCGGTGCGTTCTGATAGACGTACACGATGCGCACCGGGTCCCGGTAGGGGTTGCTCAGCACCGGGCGGTAGTACTCGTCGTACTGAATCCAGTCCGGGCGCCACTGCCGAACGTTGCGGTCCCAGTTGCCCGCCAGCCGCACCGGCCCCTCGTCACGCTTGGAGTCCTTGTCGCGCGGGGCGCGATCCTGGTTCGGCAGCTCGACTACGCGCGAGATGTCGTCGATCTCCTGCTTGGGCGCCTCGGCCGGCGTCACCTCGACGACCTTTGCCGCCTTGGCGATCTCGACGTCCTCCGCGGGAGCTTGCAGCGTCTGCGGTGCCACCTTCTGAATCAGCTGCTGGGTCGCCGACGTCGTCGCCGACGAGGTCGAGTTCTGTGCCGAGGACTCCGAGCCCTCGACGGCCGCGCTCGTCGCGGACGTCGCCGACGTCGCGGCCGAACCGGATGGCCCGGATGGCGTGGCCTCCGCGCTCGGGGCAATCTGTCCGGGCACCTCTTGCGGGGGCCCCGGCGTCACCGAACGCGGACCCGGTGCGTCCGTCGGCACCGAGTCAGTCGACCCCGAACCCGTGCCTTCTCGTGGCGTCGAGGTCACCGAAGCGGTCGGCGCCGAGCTCGCCGCCGTCGTCGCCACCGTGGTCGTGGCCGTCGTCGTGGTCGACGTGGCGGGCACTGGAGGTGCGGACGTGACGGCCGGTGCGGACGACGGTGCCGACTCGACGGCCGACGGCGAGTCGACGGCCGGCGCCGGTTGCGGCTCACGCGTTCGCGGCGGCGCCTCGACCGTTTCGGGCACCGACGGCGCAGCGGTGACCGGTGGTGGCGCGACCGCAGAAGGGACGTCGGCCACCGTGGGCTTCTCGGCCGGGGACTTCTCGGCCGGGGGCTTCTCGGTGTCCTCGCGGGGCGCCTGCGGCGCCACCTCGACGGTCGGCTCCGGGACGACGGTGGTCGTCGGGGCGGCCGGGTCGTTCCCCGGCTTGGCAGACGCGGGAGCGACCCCGCCCGTCAGCGCGGTCAACGAGATCACCACTCCGGACGCCAGCACGGCATAGGCGGTGCGTTGGCGGCTCGACTTCAACGGTGCACCCATCGTGCATCGACTCCTTCAGATCTTCCCCGACCCAGGGCGCTGTGGTCTCATCAGAGACATCGCGTCGACGCGGGATTCGTTACAGGTCAGAGGCCGCGCGCGGGTGTGCCGGGGGCACGGCCGCCAGGAGGGCGCGAGTGTACTCGTCGCGTGGTGCGGCAAAGAGTTCCGCGGCGGCGCGGTACTCGACCGCCTCGCCTGCGCGCATGACGAGGACGTCATGGCTGACCCGTTGGATCACGGCCAGGTCGTGACCGATGAAGAGGTACGTGAGGCTGAGCCGGCGTTGCAGGTCGGTCAGCAGCTCGAGGACCGTGGCCTGCACCGACACGTCGAGCGACGCGGTCGATTCGTCGAGGATGAGCAGCTCCGGTTCCAGCGCGAGAGCCCGTGCGATGCTGACGCGTTGACGTTGACCGCCCGATAGCTCGTGGGGATACCGCGAGGCGAAGGACGACGGCAAGCCGACCAGGTCGAGCAACTCCTCGACGCGCGCCCGGCGCGCCGCCCTGCCGTCGGCAAGACCGTGCACGACCAGCGGCTCGCCGACGGACGACGCCACCGGCATCCGGGGGTCCAGCGAGGAGAACGGGTCCTGCAGGACAAGACCGATCCTCCGTCGGAGCGCCTTCTCCGCACGTCGCCCGCCGCTGCGCCGCACGGTGAACACGTCCGTGCCCTCGAGCAGCGCCCGTCCGGCATCCGCTCGCACCAGCCCGGTGAGCGCGGCCGCGACCGTCGACTTGCCGGAGCCGGACTCGCCGACCAGCCCCAGAGTGGCCCCGCGCCGGATCTGGAAGGACAGATCCTTCACCGCCTGCACGGTCGAGCGACCGACCGGCGTCGTAACGGGAAAGCTCACGTTCAAACCGGTGACGTCCAGCAACGGCTCGGCGTCGTCGGGCACCAGCGCGGGGCTACTCCCTCCCACCAGTGGCCGCGCCAGCAGGAGTTCGCGGGTGTAGGGCTGCTGCGGGCATTCGAAGACGTCGGAGACCGGCGCTTGTTCGACCACGGCGCCGTCGTGCAGCACGGTGACGTCGTCGGCCACCTGTCCGATGACGCCGAGGTCGTGACTGATCCACACCACGGCCGTGCCGAAGTCGCGTTGCAGCTTCCGCACCAGGTCGATGACTTGAGCTTGGGTGGTGACGTCGAGCGAGGTGGTCGGCTCGTCGGCGATGAGCAACTCTGGGTCACAGGCGAGCGCGATCGCGATCATCACACGCTGCCGCTGCCCGCCGGAGAGCTGATGCGGGTAGGAACGCCGCTTGGCCTCGGGATCGGGCAGGCCGACGGCGTCGAGCAACGCCAAGGCGCGGGCGCCGGCCTCGCGGCGGGTGGGGTGACGATGCGCTTCGAGCGATTCGGTGATCTGTCGTTCGAGGGTCAGCAGTGGATTCAGCGACGTCCCGGGATCCTGGAAGACAAAGCCGATCCGGCCGCCGTGCACGCCGCGAAGTACCCGTGCCGACGCTCCGATGAGCTTGACCGTATCTTGGTCCGACGCAAGCGAACTGGAACCGGACACGACCGCACCTGGAGCGTCGAGCAGTCCGGTTGCGGCGAGCACCGTCATGGACTTGCCCGATCCGGACTCCCCGACGATGCCGAGGGTGGCATCGCGCTGAACCGCCAGGGAGACGCCGCGGACGATCTGCCGCCCGCCGATCCCGACGTCGAGGTCCGCGACGCGCAATACCGGCCGGGCCGCGCTCACTGCTGCCTCCGCGCTTCGGCCAAGGCGCGCTGCCTGGGGTCGAGAACGTCGCGCACCCCGTCACCGAGGAGATTGAAGGCCAGCACGATCAGGAAGATCGCCGCGCCGGGAAGGACCGCCATCCACCAGGCGAGGGTGACGAATCCCTGAGAGTCGAAGATCATCCGGCCCAACGACGGTTCAGGCGGTTGGATGCCGAGCCCGAGGAACGACAGCGCAGCCTCCGACAGAATCGCGAATGCCAGCGACAGGGAGGTCTGGACCAGCAACGGCCCTGCGACGTTGGGCAGGACGTGACGCACCAGAATGTAGACCTCCCCGGTGCCCATGGCGCGGGACAGCCGGACGTACGGCTCGACCGAGACGCCGAGCGTGCTGGCGCGCGCGACCCGCGCGAAGATCGGGGTATAGACGATCCCGATGGCCAGCATCGTGGTGGTCACGCCAGGCCCCAGCACCGCGACGATCGCCAGTGCGAGCAGGAGCACCGGAAACGCGAACATCACGTCGACGACCCGCATGAAGACGGTGTCGATCCAGCCGCCGCGATAGCCGGCAACGACACCGATGGTGACTCCGACCACGACGGCGAAGACCACGCTCACCACCGCGACGCGCATCGAGGCCTGCGCTCCGACCAGGACGCGGGAGAGCACGTCGCGACCGAGTTCGTCGGTACCGAACCAGTGCGCGCCGCTGGGGCCGCGGAGCGCGTTCGGAACGTCGACGTCGTTGATCCCGAACGGCGCGATCCACTGGGCGGTCAGGGCGATCACGACCACCACGGCCAAGACGACGCCGCTCACCACGGTGACCGGATTGCCCGCGAGCAGCCGCCACGGAGCGACCCGACCCGTGTCGCGGGTGTCGGTCGGGCGACTGGTCATGACAGCCGGATCCTCGGGTCGACCACCGCGTAGAGCAGGTCCACGGCGAGGTTGATCACCAGGAAGAGCGCCGCGATCATCAGTACCGCCCCCTGAATCACCGGATAGTCGCGGGCTGCAACCGAATTGAAGACCAGCCTGCCAATCCCAGGCCAGGCGAACACCACCTCGACGACGATGACCCCGCCCAGGATGGTGGCGAGCTGGATTCCGGTGACGGTGAGTATCGGCACCAGCGCATTGCGAACGACGTGGCGGAGGACGACCACCCGCGGCGGCAGCCCCTTCGACCGGGCGGTGCGCACGTATCCCATTTCGGCGACCTCCAGCACGGCGGATCGGACGTACCGGGTCAGGATGGCGGCTGCGACGAGTCCCACGGTGAGCCCGGGCAGTACGAGATGCTGCAACCAGCCCAGTGGGTCGTCGAACAGCGGGCGGTAACCGGACGTGGGCAGCCACCCCAGCGTGGTCGAGAACAGGGCGATCAGCAGGATGCCCATCCAGAAGTCGGGAATCGACACACCGAACTGGGTGGTCACGCGCACTACGGCGTCGCTGAGCCGGCCCTCGTGCAGCGCCGACCAGATACCCAGCGGCACGGCGATCGCACACGCGATCACGATCCCGCAGACGGCGAGTGACAGGGTGGCCGGCAACCGATCGAGCAGGATTTCCGCCACCGGGTCGCCGTTGCGGAAGCTGACGCCCAGGTCGCCGGTCAAGACCGAGCCCACATAGCCGACGAATTGTTGGTAGATCGGCCGGTCCAGACCGCTCGCCGCCCGCAGCGCCTCGTAGGCCTCGGGGGTGTAGCGCGTGCCGAGCGCGATGCGGACCGGGTCACCGGGTACCAGCTGGACGAGTGCGAACACCACGACGAGTACGCCCATCAGGACGATGCCCGAGTAGGCGACCCGGCGGCAGAGGAACCGCACCACCGGGTGAGTCACGAACGCAGGCGCGGTCATTGGTCACCGCCGCTTCTGTTCAGGGCGGCGGATCTGAACCGCACCGCGCCGTCCCTTCGTGCGTCGTACCCGGTGAGGTTGGTCGTCCAGGCCTGGATCACCGACGGGTTGTAGAGGTAGATGTAGCTGACCTGGTCGGCGACGATGGTGGCGACCTTGGCGTAATCAATCTGTCTCCGTTGCCGATTCGTCTCGACGCGTCCCGCGTCCAGCAGTCGGTCCACGTCCGCGTTCGAAAACTTCTGGGCATTGTTGGAACCGCCGGTGTGGTGCTGGGCGTAGTAGAAGTCGTCGGGATCGATGTTGCCGAGCCAGCCCATCATCAGCATGTCGAAGTGACCTGAATTCTGCTCGTCCAGCCAGGTGGCGAAGTCGACGGTGCGGATGTTCACCTTGATGCCGAGCGGGTCGAGGTTGTCGGCGATCACCTGGGCTGCCGTCACGGTCTCTGGGTACTCGCTCGTGACGAGCATGTCCATCTGGTGTGGATGGATGCCGGCCCGTTCCAGTAGACGTTTGGCCTGATCGGTGTCATAGCGGTACCGGTCATACGGCGTGTACCACGGGTTGCCCTGGGGGATGGCCAGCTGGTTGGCGGTCGCACTGCCGTAACTGGTTGCCTGCACGATGGATTGGCGATCGATGCCGAAGGCGATCGCCTGGCGTACCCGCGGGTCACTCCACGGCGCGCGCGCCTCGTTGAGCGCGAGGTACCAGTAGTCATTGCTCGGCGTCACCGCCAGTTTCAGCGAGTCGTCCTCCTTGAGCTGCGCGATGCGTTGCGGGGGAACCGAATCCGTCCAGTCGATCTCACCTGCCTGCAGCGCTGACATGGCGGTCGACGGTTCGGTGATGAACTCGAACGTGACGCCTGGCACCTTCGGCCGGGGTCCCCAGTACCTGGCGTTCGCCTTGAGCACTATCGAGTCGCCGCTCGTACGGGAGACGAATGCGAACGGTCCCGTCCCGACCGGGTTGGTGGCGATCTGGCCGCTCTCGACGTTCTTCCTGGAGACGATCGCCATCCCCTTGAATCCACCGAGGTTGGTCAGCAGGTTGGGGGTCGGGTGCGCGACCCGAATCACCACCGTGTCGGCGTCGCGCGCGCGGATGTCGGTGACGGCACTGAACTTGTCGACGTTGGCCAGCTTCTCGTCGATGATGCGACGGTAGGAGTAGACGACGTCATCGGCGCCGAAGCGGCTGCCGTCGTGGAAGGTCACGGCCCGGCGGAGATGGAACGTCCAGACGAGCTGGTCTGGTGAGGTCTCCCAGGACGTGGCGAGCGCGGGGCGCATCTCGAGATTCGCGTCCGGTTCGACGAGGGTGTCGAAGACGTTCTCCAGCACCTCGAACGAAAAGTACGCGCTGGTCTTCTGCGGGTCGAGCTGGTCCGGCTCACCGGCGATGGCCGCGATCAGATTGCCCGACCCCTGGCCGAGATCGACGCGCTGCGCCGGTGCGCACGACACCGCCACCAGTATCGCGACCGCTGCGGCGATGACTGCCGCTGGTTGTCGCATTCTCGTCTCTCCATGCGGAATTCAGAATGAACCTTCGCCGGTGCTGCCGAGGGCGTTTACCCATTGGGTGTCGATTGCACACGTCCCGAGCCCCGGCCGTCCGATGGGCAAACCGAGGCCCCGGTGGACATCTGCATCGCACCGGTCGGGGAACGCTCGTCAAGGCAAACCGTCGGTCGACTATGGCGCGTGACGCCCGGCGGCCCGGGGCGGTTCCGCTGGGCACCATGACGATCGTGCCAAATCAGGATCAGACCGACCACCCGCACGCACCCGGCGGGTGCCGTTCCGGTTAGCCGTCAGCAAAGTTGAATGACGATCGGCAAAGGCTTCCGCTCGGCACCGAATGGCCCTATGCTGGCTACCGTTTGACGGCTTCGGCCACTCAGGGGCAGTTCGGCGGCGGGGGGTTCACATCGTGGCACGGCATCGGCAGCAACCGGTCAGGAAGTGGGCGCCGTACGTCACCACCGGACTCGCGCTCGAGGTGGCGACGCTGTTCGCCTTCGCCTACGCCACCGACAGTCACGTGGCGGTCAATCCGCTGCTGTCGGCCACCACGTCCATCTTCGTCGACGGCACCAAGTCGATCACCGGACGCGAGGAGGGCAATCCGCCCTACCGGATGGCGGACTCGTTCCTGAATGCCTACGACCAAACCCCCAACATCCCCGACGACGAAACCACCGGTGGCGACAACAAGTTCGTGGTCTACCCCCGAAGCCTGGGTCCGCTCACCGGTATCGGCGATCCGACGTATGACGCTTCCGAGGGCGACGCCACCACGCAGACCGTCGCACTCGTGAAGAAGGCACGCGAGGACAACCCGAACGACAAGATCTACGTCGTCGGCTACTCCCAGGGCGCGGGCGCCGCGTCGCAGGCGATGCAGCAACTGGAGACCGACGGCTTCGATACCGGCAACGTCGAATTCGTGCTCGCGGCCAATCCACGCCGCACCGACGGAGGCATCCTCGCGCGCTTGCCCAAGGGCGTGTACGTCCCGATCCTCGGTGTGTCGTTCGGTGACGGCACCTCGCCCACGAACCCGAACACCCATGTCCTTCAAGTGACGAAGCAGTACGACGGCGTGGCCGACGCACCCAACTACATCTTCAACGTCGTCGCCGACCTCAACGCGATCATGGGCTTCTACTACCTGCACTCGGGCTACTACAAGGACGTGGACCCCAACGATCCCACCGCGATCGTCACGCACAGCGCCGATGGGACCGTCACCGACGTGCTGATCCCGGCCAAGCTCGGCGAGCTGCCGCTGACCATGCCGCTGCTGCAGCTCGGCGTGCCGCGGTCCGTCGTCGAGGCCCTCGATCCGTTCCTTCGGGCCGTCATCGAAACGGGATACGCCCGGCCATCCGTCGTCCCCTCGCAGCCGGTGCCGTTCACGTTGTTGCCGCCGCCCAACAAGTGGCTGCCGGACCTGCAGGCGATGGGCGCGGGCGCGGTGCAGACCGGTCAGGCGTTGGCCGGGTTGAACACGCAGCCGTCGACCACGTTGCAGGACAACAAGCAAAAGGTCACGGCGTTGGTGGAGCCGGCCGGCGCCGAGGACACCGTGGCGCCGTCACCGACGGCCACCCCGGATCCCCCGCTCGCCACCCCGGATCCCTCCCCGACCGTCGTCGAGGTGAAGCCCGAGCCCTCCACCACGTCGACGCCGGACGGCCCGCCGCCACCGGTGAAGAAGTCCGAACCGCCCCGCAAGCCGCTCGGCGGCTGGAAGCCCGGCGACCTGCTCCGCGGCATCCTGCATCCGAAGCCGCGGTCCGGTGACGCGCCGGCCAAGGACCACCCGACCTCGTCGCCGAAGCCTTCCGCCGCACCATCGCCCCCGTCGGCCGGACCGAACGATCCCCCGTCGGGAGTCGACGGCGACACGACACAGTCGCCGGCGGCGGCCTAGGTCATCTTGTCGCGCATCGCGAGATGCGTCGGCTGCCGGTCCCGCTCGATGTGCGCGTAGGCCACCGACTCCGCGACGCGCTCGTTGCCCGAGGCGATCGCGTCGCGCAGCAGCACGTGGTCGTGGAAGGCCTCGTCGGCGGGCAGGCCGCTGGTGAGGAAGAACAGCCACGTGACGCGACCGGAGATGGCGCGCATCAACCCGACCATCAGCTCGTTCGACGACGTCTCGATGACGGCTTCGTGGAAGGCGGTACTCGTCCTGGCGATCGCGTAGGCGTCACCGCCGGTCACCGTCCGCTGAGCCTCGTCCAGTGCATGGTTCAACGTGTCCATCGACCCACCGTGCGAGACCTGCCGCGCGGCGTAGCGAGCCGCCCCCACCTCCAAGGACAGGCGCACGTCGAACAGGTCGTCGATGGCCTTGGGATGCCAATGGGCGACCACGGCCCCCCGGCGCGGGCGTGAGTGCACGAAGCCGTCGCGCTCGAGCAGCGGCACCGCCTCTCGCAACGGCACCCGCGATACGCTCAGCTCCTCGCCGATCCGTTGCTCGGGAAGCCGACTCCCCTGCGGGTACTGGCCGAGGATGATCCGCTCCCGCACCGTGGAATAGACGAGCCGGGACAACGAGGGCGTCGATGATGTCGATGATGTCGAGGGCGGGGTGCAGCTCGCGACCACCCCGTCACCCGGCGATGCCGAGCAGGGAGAAGTTCAGCTCGTTGGCGCCGATGTTCTGGCTTTCCGCCACCCCGGTGAGCCACTTCTGTGCCACCACCCAGTCCTTGTTGTACGAGAGGTTCAAGAAGCATCCGGTCTGCCCGTACAGGTCGCCCGCCTTGACGTAGGTCGCGGTGTCGCCGGTCGCCAGCGCCTGGCCGAGCAGCCCGTTGACCTCCTTGGATTCGCAGCCGAAGTAGTTGATGCCGCCCGAGGCGTCCCAGAAGACGTGACCCCACATGTACGGATCACCGCCGTCGGGACCGTTGTTGCCGTCGATGAATGCGTCCGGCCCGCTGGGCGGGTTGTTGATCCAGCCGAACACCGTCGACGTGTCGTAACCCTGCGCCGAGGCGGTAAGCCCGTCGGTCTGCAGATTGGCCACCACGATGTTGGCCATCGACTGTGCGTTGACGTTGCCGTTGGCGTATCCGATCACCAGGGTCTTGTTGGCGTTCCCCGGCAGTGACGCCACGTAGGACTTCAGCGCGCCGCCGTCGTAGGAGATCGCCTGCTTGTCGACGACACCCGGGTTACCGCCGGGAATCATGCCCTTGGCATACATGGTGGTGGCCACCTCGGAACGTTTGCCGAGCACCTGGCTCACCATGGTCGCCTGGTCGATCGACTTGAGGAAGGCCACCCTGGCGTCGGCCGTCTTGAAGAAGTCGTGACTCGGGTTCACCGTCACCAACGCGCCCTGCAACGTCGGCAGGAAGTAGTTCTTCACCTCCGCCTTGCCGGCGTACTTGTCCAGGCTCGACGATGGCAGCGCGGCGACGATGGTGTCGACGTTGCCGTTGTCGAACGCCAACTCGAGCGCCGATTCGTCGGTGTAGACCGGCAATTCGACTTTCTTGAAGGGCGACTTCGGTCCCCAGTATCCGTCGTACTGGGTCATCTCGTACTTGACTCCGGTTTGCGCGGCACTCAACTGGTATGGGCCCGTACCCAAGTCGTGCGACGACAGATAGGTCTGGGCGTCGTCGGAACCGGCATTGGCCTTCAAGCCCTGCGGGGATTCCATCTTGGGTCCGAACGGTGAGGCGAGGTAACTCAGGAAGGCGGTGTTCGGTGCGTTCAGCGTGATCACCGCGGTGTAGTCGTCCGGTGTCGCCACGCTCTTGACCGCCTCGACCATGTACGCCGCGCCGCCCTTCACCGCGATCCGGCGCTTGAACGCGACGTCCACCGCAGCGGACGTGAACGGCGTGCCGTCGTGGAACGTCACTCCCTTGCGCAGGTGGAAGGTGTAGACGTCATGGGTGGGGTTCACCTCCCACTTCTCGGCCAGCCGCGGTGCGATCTCGACTGTGTCCGTGTTGTTCTTGTACTGAACCAGGCCCTCGTAGGCGTTGATCATCAGCGCGGTGCCGTTGTTGGCGTAATAGATGTCGGGGTCCGGCGGCTGGCCGATGTCACCGAGCAGCCCGACGGTCAGCGTGCCGTCGGTCGGGGCGGACGAACCACCGCCGCCGCCCGAGGAATTCGGGGTCCCGGAGCTACAGGCGACCATGCCCAGGGACAACGCGGCGCAGACGGCGGCCACGCCTGTGCGCGCGGCGAGCTTGCGTATGTACATGGCAGTGCTCCTTCGTTGATTCATGGTGCGATCGTTGATCATTCGGCAACCACCCTGGGGTCGGCGAGGGCCTGAAGCAGGTCGACGACGACGTTCGACAAGACGTAGACCGCGCCCAGCACCAGCGTGACTCCGGCGATGGCCGGAAAGTCCGAGACCGGGATGGAAGCGGCGAGGTAGTTGCCGATGCCGGGCCAGGAGAACACCTGCTCGACGACCACCACCCCGGCGAACATGAAACCGAGTTGCAGTCCGGCCATCGAGAGGGCGGGCCCGATGGCGTTGCGGACCACGTGGTGCGACACCACCTGAAATTCGGACAACCCCTTCGACCGCGCCGTGCGGACGTAGTCGACGTGTAGCACCGCCTGCAGCGACGACCGAAAGACCCGACCGATCGCCACCGCAGGCGCGATGGACAGGACCAGTGCCGGCAACAGCAGGTGCTGCAACGCGTCGGCGAACGCGTCGGTCTGCCCGTGCAGCAGGGTGTCCACGGCCTGCATGCCCGTCGGACCCGGATCCTGGAAGTCGCCGACGCCTCGGGCGGGCAGCCAGCCGAGGTGGCCGAAGAACACGATGATGCCGACCAGTGCCAGGAGGAACGGCGGAGCCGTGGCCAACAGCAGCAGGACGCCCCGGCCGACGGCGGCGCCCGGCCACCGCAGCGCCCCGGACATCGCGTACAACGCGCCGAGCACCAGTGCGACGACGAACGCCGCGACGACCAGTTCGACGGTGGCGGGCAGATAGGTGGCGATGTCGGCGGTCACCGGTTGCCTGGTGCGCAGCGACCGGCCGAGATCGCCGGTGAACAGCCCGCCGACGAAGCGCACGAACTGGCTCGCGACGGGATCGTCGAGACCGAGCCGGTGCCGTTCGGCGGCGACCATCGCAGGCGACGCGTTGGCACCGACGTACGCGCGGGCGGGGTCGCCCGGCGAGACGGACTGCGAGCAGGAAGATGACGAAGGACAGGATCAGCAGGATGAGAACGGCGGTCGAGAGTCGGCGGATCAGGAACGTAGACATGCTCACCGCCGGACCGGGATGAGGTTGCGGATGGCGTCGCCGCCGACGTTCGCGATCAGGCTCAGCAGCAGCACCGTCAGGCCCGGGATGCCCGGTACCCACCACTGGCTGAGCAGCTGGCTGAGCGTGCGGGCCGTGTCGGCACCGAGTTCGGGGGCCGGCGCCCGCTGGCCGAGTCCCAGGAAGGACAGCGCGGCGAGCAGCAGCACGACGTTGCCGACGTCCAGGCTCGCCGTGATGACGGCCGTCGGGACCACCCCCGGAAGGAGGTGGCGGGTCAGAATCCTGGTGCGGGACACGCCCGACAATCTGGCGGCTTCCACGTGCGGCCGGGCCGCCAGTGCCTTGACCTCACCCCGGATGATGCGCGCGTAGTAGGGCCACCAGACCAGCGCGACGCCGATCAAGGTGTTGGTCAGCCCGGATCCCAGCGCCGCGACGATGGCGATGGCGACCAGTGCTCCCGGCAGGGCCAGGAACAGGTCGGTGACGCGCATCAGCAGCAGGGAGTCGACCCAGCCACCGGTGGCACCTGCGATCAGCCCGATGGTGCCGCCGATCAGCAGTCCGCTGGCCACCACGACCAGTGCGCTGAGCCAACTCACCTGGATGCCGATGAGCGTGCGCGACAACAGATCTCGACCGATCCCGTCGGTGCCGAGGAGGTGCCCCGGACTCAGGGGTGGCATGTTGAGCCGACCGACGGGCTGAATCGGATTGTACGGGGCGAGGTTTCGTGCGAAGGCGGCGACGGCCGTCACCACGACCAACAGGCCCACGAGTGCCCATGCCATCGGCCGGGCCAGCGTCAGACCTCCGACGGCGACCGGCCGCAGCCGCCACCGCGGCACCACTGTCTGGGTCACCGTTCTACTCCCCGGGTCGCTGCGCTCCTGCCCGCCGAACCCATCCCCTCGACGATCTCGGGCACCGCCGCGAGCAACCTGCGCGTGTACTCCTCGCGCGGATCGGTGATCACCTGCTCGGCGGGACCCAACTCGACGACGCGACCGGCCTGCATCACTGCGATGCGGTCACCCATCAGCCGCGCGACGGCAAGGTCGTGCGTCACGAAGAGCACCGTCATCCCGATCCGCGCGCGCAGGTCGCGGATCAGGGCCAGCACGCTCTTGGCGAGCGATGCGTCCAGGGCGCTGGTGGGTTCGTCGCACAACAACACCGCAGGCGGGATCATCGTCGCGCGGGCGAGGCCGACGCGTTGGCGCTGACCGCCCGACAACTCGCCGGGCCGCGCGGTGGCGACCTCGGGCGGCAGGTCCACCGCGGCCAGCGCGTCGGTGACGCGGGCACGGACCTCGGCGCGCGACAGCCTCTGACCACGCAGCCGCTCGCCCAGCGTCTCGCCGACGCTCAGCCAGGGCGTGAGCGACGAGCCCGCATCCTGGAACACCATCTGCGGTCCCCCGGTCCCGGTCAGCACGACCGATCCGGAACTGGGCCGTTCGAGCCCGGCCACGATCCGCAGCAGGGTCGACTTGCCCGACCCGCTCTCACCGACGATTGCCAGCGCCTCGCCCGGACCGATGTCCAGGTCGACGCCGTCGACGGCCCGGATCTCCCGCAAGCCGCCGGCCCGTCGCCTGGCCTTGCGCACGGGGAAGGTGCGGTGCAGGTCGCGGATCCGCACGGCGGGTTCGCCACGGTCGGACTCGCCACCGTCGGCTTCGGCGGCCGCGCTGGGCGCAAAACGCTCGTCGCGTGGCATGGTCAAGCTCAATCGGGAGGCGAGCAGCGAGCAGGTGTAGTGGTGGCGGGGGCTGCGTACGACGTCCGCGGCCGGGCCGAGTTCGACGAGTTCGCCGTGATGCAACACTGCGAGACGATCGGCGATCTGGTCGGCGACGCCGAGGTCGTGGGTGATCAGCAGGACCGAACAGCCGAAGTCGTCGCGCAACTCGCGCAGCAGATTCAGCAGTTGCGCCTGCACGGTCACGTCGAGTGCGGTCGTCGGTTCGTCGGCCACGATCAACTCGGGGCGGCCCGCAACCGCGATGGCCGTCATCACCCGCTGCCGCAGCCCGCCGGAGAGCTCGTGCGGATAGACCCGGAGGCGCAGCTCGGCATCGCGGACGCCGACCGTCTGCAGCAGCCGAACCGATTCCGCGTCGTCATGGGTGGCTTCCCCGATCTGCGTGCCGATCCGCATGGTCGGGTTCAGTGACGTCATCGGGTCCTGGAAGATGGCGCCGAGCGCATCCCGGCGGATCCGACGCAACTCGGCGCGCGACGCGTTGAGCAGGTCGACGCCTCCGACGGTGACCCGTCCCTCGGTGACGGGACGTGAGCCTTCGGGGAGCATCCCGAGCAGGCTCAGCGCGAGAACGCTCTTGCCCGAACCGGACTCGCCGACCAGACCCAGAATCTCCCCCCGTCGGATGTCCAGGTTCACCCGTTCGAGCACGCGGGTGCGGACCCCGTTGCGGACCAGCGACAGGGAGAAGTCCTCGACCGACGCGACGCACTCCGGCACCGGTTCGCCGCTCACGACGTCACCTGCACTGGTTCTCCGAACAGCAGCGGCGAGTCCACGACGGCCCGGTGGATCGCACCGGGCGTCGTCAACCAGACTCCCTCGGCGGCGGCGACCCGCTCGAGCGCGCGGCCGACGGCGCGCAGCCGGAACGGCACTCCGGTGATGAACGAGTGCAGCACGACGCTCATCACCATGGGACGCTCCGCTGCGGCGGCCCGAAGCTCGGCGAATTCGTCGTCGATCATCTCGGCGAACTCGCGGGCGGAGGTGCTGCGACCGATCATCGTCGACGAATCGTTGATCTCTGCGTTGTACGGGATCGCCAACAAAGGGCCGGACTCCGTGTTCAGCCACACCGGCTGATCATCCAGTCGCAGATCCAGCAGATACCGGTAACCGGTGTCGACCAACAGGTTCAGCGTCGCCGGGGTGTGACTGAGCCAGGGGCTGGACCAGCCACCCGGCGGCGAACCCTCTTCGGCCCGGATGCGTTCCGCGACGCTGGACAGATAGGCACGCTCGGCGCCGGGACCCAGTCCCGACAGCGAGTCGGAGTTGGAGCGGCCGTGCCCGACGATCTCCGCAGACGCCAGCCGGGCCGCCTCCAGGACCGCGGGCGCCTCGTCATAGACGTCGGTGTTCAGCAGCACCGTGGGCGGAATGCCAAGACGGGCAAGCAGTTCGAAGAGCTGGAAGGCGCCCACCCGGTTGCCGTAGTCCCGCCACGCCGTGTTGACCAGGTCAGGTGGGGGCACGTCGGTCAGCACGTCCTCGGTGTGTCCCTCACCGAACCGGTAGGACTCGACGCCGACGCACACGACGACGGCGAGCCGGGCACCGTTGGGCCAGGTACCACTCGGGCGGCCCGCCAGCGGCGTATACCGATAGGCGGCCGGGTTCGTCACGGTGCCACCCAGCGGCTGAAACCGACGTTCGTGGCCGCAGCGCGGCGAACGATGTGTTGGTAGGCGGGGAATACGGCGTCGGCGCCGCCGCGGGCGGCATGGATGGCGGGCAGCTTCGCGGCGAAGAGTTCGCGGGCTTCGTCGAGCAGCGCGGTCTCGTCCACGGAGGTGACGTGGCCGTGCTCGGCGAGCACCCGTCCGGCGACCATCGTCATCACCACCCCACGCCCATCCTCACAGTGCACCAACTGCTCCCGTAGATCGTTGAGTGGCGTGAACGCCACGGTGTGCAGATCGAGCAGCGCCACGTCGGCCAGCATGCCTGCGTTGATCGCTCCCAGTTCGTGCGTGCGTCTGGTCGCACGGGCACCTCCCTGCCACAGCGCGTCGAGAACCTCGCCGGCCGTGGGCCAGTCGTCGCTGTCGAGTCCGCTGATGTTGTGGATCAGCCCGGCGGTCTTGGCAACGGTCCAGACGTTGATGGAGTCGTCGCAGATGGCCTCGTCGGTGCCGAGCGCGACGGGAATGCCGTGATCGAGCATCGCCCGCCATGGCAGCACGCCGCTGCCGAGCCGTAGGTTGCTGACGGGATTGTGCACCACCGTCGAGCCGGCGTTCGCGATCGCGTCGAGGTCGTCGTCGTCGACCCATACCGCATGGATCACGTTGGTGTGCGGCTTGAGCAGTCCCGCGGCGGCGGTGTGTCGCACCACCGAACGGCCGCCGAACCGCGACTGCTCGGCGATCAGGGTCCGCTGCACCTTGGTCTCGAGCATGTGGGCGTACAGCGGTAGGCCGTGGCGCTCGGCGAGGTCGTCGAGCGCGGCGAAGTACTCCAGACTGACGCGTTGTGGCGCGGAGATGGAGACGGCCGCTCTGATCCGGTCGTCCGCCGAGCCGTGCCACGTGCTGATCAGGTAGTCGTAGGCCTCGAGTAGTTGCGCAGCGGGCGCCGCCGCGGGTGCGTCGAGGAATCGACGGTCGGTGACATCGAGTTCGTCGACGAAGGGCAGCTTTTCCGCCTCGGTGAGTTCCGGCTGATCCAGCGCGAGGAACGCTCGCATCCCACTGTCGCGGTATGCCGACGCCACTGCGTCGATGATCTCGGGATCGGGAAACGGCATCAGGAAGGCGTCGTCCTGCACGCAGGTGATGCCCCGTTGGAGCATCTCGATGGCGCCCAGCATCGTCCGTAGGTAGGCCTCCCGGGGGCTTGGTGTCAGCCCGGGGTCCGCCGGTGACTCGAAGAGCATGAACAGCTCGAGCGGCAAGCTGCGCACCGAACCCTTGAGATGATTTGCCGGAGAATGGAAGTGGGCATTGATCAACCCGGGGACCAGCAGGTGGCGTCCGCCGCCCGCCACGACTCGGGCCTCTGGTGGCACGACCAGATCGTCTCCGATGGCGCTGATCCGGTCGCCCTCCACGAGCACGTCCGTCGGCCCGGTCATCGCGCCCGGCGCCGTGGCGTCGTAGACCAGCACCGCTCGAAACACGACGCTCACGAGCGCTCCGGAACGGCGGCGAAGGTGTTGACCCTGGAGGTGTTCAGGCCCATCGCCACCAGGCTGGTCGCCAAGCCCACGGCGGCGGCCACGCCGTCGACGACCGGCATGCCCAGTTCCCGGGACAGCGGGTCGACGAGATCCGCGAGCCCCGCACAGCCGAGGACGACGGCTTCGGCCCGATGCGCAAAGACCGTCGCCGCCGCGGCCGCGGCGAAGGCGTCCTGCAGGTGAGTCGAGCCGTCGACCAGTTCCGCGACCGGCACGTCGACCGCGATCACGTCGCACCGGTGCTCGAGTCCGAGCGCACGCACGACGCGCTCGCTGTGCGCGATGGTGCGGGCGGGCAGCGTGATGACGACGAATCGGTGGGCCACCAGGCATGCGGCCTGCAGCGCGGCCTCGGTCATCCCGACGACCGGACAGGGGGCGACCTCCCGGGCGGCCAGTACCCCGGTGTCGCCGAAGCACGCGATGACGAATGCGTCCGTGTCGTCTTGGTACCGGCGTACCTGTTCGAGCACCCCCACGGCGGCGATCGCCTCGTCGGCATGGCTCTCCACGCTGGGAACGCCCCGTGCCGGGTTGACTCCGGTGACCGTCACGCCCGCGGCGGCGACGTCCCGTGCCGCCGCGGTGATGGACTCGGTGAGTTCGGCGGTGGTGTTGGGGTTGATCACGGTGATCCGCGTCATCGGCGTACTCCGCTGGTGGCGTTGGCGGCGGCGAGCAGGCCGCTGACTCCGGGACCGGAGACCGCGATGCGCGCGGCCGACGCTCCGGCGACGGCCGCGGCGTCGGCGTCACCCGAGCGCAGGTGTTCGGTGGCGAAGGCTCCGCAGAACGCGTCGCCTGCGCCCGTGCTGTCCACCGGCTCGACGGCGACCGTCGGAAGCAGCCGAGGTTCGGGATTCTCGCGGGTGGCCAGCAGGCAGCCCGTCGCGGCCAGCTTGATCACCACCACGCGGGGCCCGAGGCCAAGGAAGGTCGTGGCGGCGGCGCGCAGATCCGAATCACCCGTCAGCGCAGCGGCTTCGACCTCGCTTGGCAGGAACACGTCGCAGGCGCGCACCGCGTCCAGGAGCTCTGCCTCGTGGCCCGAGACGTAGTCCTCCTGCGGATCGAAGTAGATGGTGGCCGACGTCCGCGTGCGCAACCATCCGGCGAGCTCGAGCTGCGCGCCCAGTGCCATCGCCGACAGCAGGATTCCGGGCGCGCGCAAGGCGTCGTCTGCTACGTCCGCGGGGTGTACCGACAACGCCTCGAAGTGGGGCTCGCCGAGCATCAGCTCCCACTCGCGCCCACCGGTGTCGTCGTAGCGAACGACGTTTCGCACCAGCGGTAGGTCGCGCCGCGGCAACGATTCGGGGTCGGTGCCGGCGAGACGGATGGCGGCGAGCAGTGCGGGCGTCGCGTCGACGCCGAGTGGCGCCAGGATGGTGGGGTTGCCGCCGACGGCCTTGGCGCCGAGCGCCGCGTACAGGGCGTCTCCGCCCACCGATTCCGCCCGTTCGCCCGCGGGCGATACCGCCTCGTCGATGGTGAGGTTGCCGATGCAGACCAGCTCCGGGGCGTCAGTCACCGGTCGCCGCCGCGGCGTAGGCGCTCAGCCCGAGGTGATAGCCGATCAGTTGTACGGGAAGGAGATACAGCAGCGGCGACAGTGACTCTGGCAGCGGCGGAAGTGTGATGACCCGGCCGGCGGAGTCGTCGAAGGCACGCTCCCCTTCGGTGGTCACGACGTACAGCCGACCGCCCCAGCGCAGCGCGTCACGACCGGTGTCGACGGCGCGCGGCACCGAGGGCCCGGTCGGCGCGAGCAGGAACAGCGGCTCGCCGGCCTTCTGTGAGTTGTAGTGGTGGTACTCCTCGACCTGGATGTCCGCGGCGTGCAGGGTGGTGCACTCCTTGACCTTCGCAGCGCCGACGATCGCGGACGCCAGATTCGGCCCCGCGCCGGAGAACAGCACGTTCTGCACGTTCGCCGTCACCTCGTACTCGGCGATGTCGGCGATCAGCGGGTCGATCCGGTCCAACACCTCGGCCATCACCGCGGGCAGCCCGTCGAACGCCGCGCGCAGCGACCCCGCCTCGGGGTGCGCGCGCCGCTCGCCGACCCTGATGGCGAGTTCCAGGAGCAGGGCCAGCGCCGCCGTGGAGGACTGGGTGGGCCAGCCGACCCGGGTGGCCTCGACCTTGAGTGATGTGACGGCCTCGGTCTGCAACGTCGAGCCCGAGGTGTTGGTGATGGCGACGGTATACGATCCGCGATGTTGAGCCATGAGAAGCGCTTCCACGGTGCGGGTCGTCTCCCCCGAGCTGGACAGCGCGATCACGGCCGTGTCGTCATCGGCCAGCTCGGCCTGGTAGTAGGCGAACTCCAGGCTCTGGACCGGTTCGCACGGCACGCCGAGCATGGTCTCGACCGCTCGGCGGGCCGCCACCGCGACCGCGAGCGAGTCCCCACAGCCGACGAGCAGCACCCGCCGCACGCCGGCGGCGAGGCGATCGGCGATGCTGTCCAACGCGGCATTATTGACCTGCAGAGTGGCCCGGATCGCCGACGGTTGCCCGAACAGCTCGGGGCCCGTCGCCTGAACCCGGAACCGGAGCTTCTCATCCAGCGGGTCGTTGCTCGGCAGGCCGAGGATGTGCGCGCGTTCGGCATCGGAGACTCGTTGTACGACGGCTCGCTGCCGAACGTCGAGCGGGCTCGCGGCCGAGTCGAGGAGTGGACTCGAGGGCGCATTCATCTGCTCGACACCGCCGTTCATCGATCCTGACGCGCGACGTTTCCCGCCGCGTGATCTCCGAACGGTATACCGTTTATGTTTCCATGGTATGACGTTTCGTCGCAGTCGGGTTACGCGACGTGTCGACCGGACGGTCGCCCGCCGAGTCCCCCGCACGCTGACTCGGCTCGGCACCTACGCGGAGGACGCCCTGCGGAGGAATATGCTCGCGACGGCAGGACGGCACGACTGAATCACGGGACGGTGAGATGGCCAATCACGATCAGGCGGAACGGATGACATCGGGCAGGGGTTTCATCGCCGCGCTCGACCAGAGCGGCGGGTCCACCCCGACGGCACTCCGTCTCTACGGCATCGACGACGACGCCTACTCCACGGATGCCGAGATGTTCGATCTGATCCACCAGATGCGCTCGCGAATCGTGACGTCGCCGGCCTTCGGTGGAGATCGAGTGCTCGCCGCCATCCTGTTCGAGCAGACGATGGATCGCGAGATCGGCGGGAAGCCCTCCGCAAGCTTCCTCTGGCAGGACAAGGGGGTGGTGCCGTTCCTCAAGATCGACAAGGGGCTCGAGGACGAAGCGGACGGGGTACAGCTGATGAAGCCGATGCCGGACCTGGACGGGTTGCTGGCTCGCGCGGTCGACCACGGCATCTTCGGCACCAAGGAGCGGTCCGTGATCGGCGCTGCGGACGCGGCCGGCATCTCGGCGATCGTCGCGCAACAGTTCGACGTTGCGCGTCAGGTGATTTCGCACGGCTTGGTCCCCATCCTCGAACCGGAGGTGACGGTGACCATCTCCGACAAGGCCGAGGCCGAGGCCATCCTGTTGGAGCAGCTCGACACGCATCTCGGCGACGTTCCCGAAGGTCGGCGGGTCATGCTGAAGCTCTCGCTTCCCACGGTCGCCAACCACTACCGGCCGCTGATCGAGCATCCCAAGGTGATGCGCGTGGTCGCGTTGTCCGGCGGATATTCGCGCGACGAGGCGAACGCGCTGCTCGCGCAGAACACGGGTCTGATCGCCAGCTTCAGCCGGGCACTGACCGAAGGACTTTCGGCCGAGCAGTCCGACGAGCAGTTCGACGAGACACTCGGCGCCGCGATCCAGTCGATCTACGACGCCTCCGTCGCGGGGTAGGTCGTGACCGCCATCGGCGACCTCAAGCTGCTCCGCCGTGTTCGCGACCGGATGGACCGCGAATACGCGCTGCCCCTGGACGTCGAGGTGCTCGCCCGCGATGTCGGCATGTCGGCCGGGCACCTCAGCCGTCAGTTCAAGGCCGCCTACGGTGAATCCCCCTACGCCTACCTGATGACGCGACGCATCGAACGTGCGATGGCCCTGCTGCGCCGCGGCGACCTCAGCGTCACGGAGGTCTGCTTCGCGGTCGGCTGCTCCTCGCTCGGCACCTTCAGCACGCGCTTCACCGAGTTGGTCGGCATGTCGCCGAGCACGTACCGGCGGCGGATGGACGCGGTAACTCACGGCCTGCCGTCATGCCTGGAGAAGCAGGTGACCAAACCGGTCAGGAATCGAGAAGCACCCAGCGCCGCGCTGCACTTAACGTGAACCCATGGACATCTCGATTCACCACACCTTTCTCCCGCACGTGGATCCGGAGGCCTCGCTTGCCTTCTACCGCGACGTCCTCGGCTTCGACGTGCGTCTCGACGTCGGAAGCGGAACGATGCGCTGGATCACCGTGGGTCCCCCGGGCCAGCCGGGAACGTCGATCGTGCTGCACCCGCCGGCCGCCGATCCAGGGATCACCGACGAGGAGCGGCGACTCATCACCGAGATGATGGCCAAGGGCACGTACTCGATCATCGTCCTGGCGACCGGGGATCTCGACGCCACCTTCGATCGATTGCAGGCCAGCGGCATCGAGATAGTCCAGGAGCCGGTCGAGCAGCCGTACGGTGTGCGGGACTGCGCCGTCCGCGACCCCGCAGGCACCATGGTTCGCATACAGGAGGTTGCCGACCGACGCGAGGAGCAGTTGACGTGACCTCGAGCGACTCCCCTTCGGACAAGATCGACGCCCGGATCGACGAGCTGGCCGACTGGCGAGGCGAAGCCCTGGCCCAAGTCCGCAAGGTGATCAAGGAGGCGGACCCCGACGTGATCGAGGAATGGAAGTGGAGGGGTGTGCCGACGTGGTACCACGACGGAATGCTCTGCACGGGTGAGACGTATAAGGACAAGGTCAAGGTGACCTTCGCCAAGGGCGCCGCGTTGGACGACCCCACCGGCCTCTTCAACTCCAGCCTCGAGGGCAACACCCGGCGTGCCATCGACATCGGTGAGCACGATGTGATCGACGAGAACGCCCTGGCGGCGCTCATCCGCGCCGCGGTGGCACTGAACGCCCGATGACCGGGGCCGTACCCTTCCACCGTGACCAAGATCGATCCGGAGAAGCTGAGGGCGTGCCTGCAGGTGCTGACCGAGATCGGGTCGCTGCCTCCCGAACACCCCGACGCCGTCGCGGTGCGCCGCGCCACCGCGGGGGTGTTCAAGTCGGTGAAGCAGGCCCGCCGCCACGCCAAGCGGGATGCGATCGCGGCCGCCGACCGCGCCGTCATCGCGGCCACCGCCACCGGTGCACCCGGCCGCATCGATGACGAGACCCAGGGCCTGCCGCTGGCGTCGACGACGGCCGGGGCCAGTGCCGGCACCCTTCGGCGATCGCGCGCCTGCTACATCTGCAAGGCCCACCACACCATCGTCGATGCGTTCTACCATCAGCTCTGCCCGCAGTGTGCTGCCCTCAACCGGACCAAACGGGGCGCCCGCACCGACCTCACCGGCCGCCGGGCCCTGCTCACCGGCGGCCGCGCCAAGATCGGCATGTACATCGCGCTGCGGCTGCTCCGTGACGGCGCCCACACCACGATCACCACGCGCTTCCCCAACGACGCCGTACGCCGCTTCGCCGCGATGCCCGACAGCGCGGACTGGTTGCACCGGTTGCGCGTCGTCGGCATCGACCTTCGCGACCCCGCGCAGGTCGTTGCGCTCGCCGATGCGGTCGCCGCAGAAGGTCCGCTGGACGTGTTGATCAACAACGCGGCCCAGACGGTCCGGCGCTCCGCCGGTAGCTATGCGGCCCTCGTCGAGGGCGAGCGCACGATCGCCCCCGGACTCGTCGACGTCATCACCTTCGACCACGTCAGCGACGCACATCCGGCCGCACTCGCCGGCAGCCTCGCCGCCCACCGGACTCCCCACTCGGTGACACCGGTGATATCTCCCGAGTCGCTTCGCTCCTGCCCACCGGTGACATCCCTGGCCCTGACCGCCCGGAGCGCATCCCCCGACCGGATCGCCGCGGGTACCGCCATCGACGCCGGAGGCCTGCTCCCCGACCCGGCCCCGGTGAACAGTTGGACCCAGCGCGTGCACGAAGTCGACGCACTGGAGCTGCTCGAGGTGCAGCTCTGCAACCAGGCGGCGCCGTTCCTCCTCATCAGCCGACTGCGACCGGCGATGGCGACGTCACCTGCCCGCCGCACCTACGTCGTGAACGTGTCGGCGATGGAGGGCCAGTTCAGCCGGGCCTACAAGGGGCCGGGGCACCCGCACACCAACATGGCGAAGGCCGCGCTGAACATGCTCACCCGGACCAGCGCAGCCGAGATGCTGGAACGGGACGGCATCCTCATGACCGCCGTGGACACCGGGTGGATCACCGACGAACGGCCACACCCGACCAAGATGCGCCTCGCCGACGAGGGGTTCCACGCGCCACTCGACCTGGTCGACGGGGCCGCTCGCGTCTACGATCCGATCGTGCGGGGGGAGGCAGGCGAGGACCTGTACGGCTGCTTCCTCAAGGACTATTCGCCGAGCAACTGGTAACCGTCGCCCATGACCGACGCCGACGGCTCCCCCGCCGTGTCCCGGCGGCCCCACGTCGTGCGACTCCTGGTGTTCGCGGCGTTCCTGCTCGCACTGTTCTACCTGGTCGCCGTGACGCGGGTCGTCAACGTCGACACCGTGCGCCGCGTCGTCGGCGAAGCGGGTCCCGCCGCGCCGCTGGCCTACGTCGTCGTGTCGGCCGTGCTCGGCGCGGTGTTCGTGCCTGGGCCGATCCTGGCGGCGGGAAGCGGCGTACTGTTCGGACCCCTGCTCGGCACCATCGTGACACTGTGCTCCGCCGTCGGAACGGCGACCCTCACCAGCCTGATCGGCAGGCGGGCGGGCCGCGACAGCGCACGCGCGTTACTCGGGTCCGCCCGCGCCGACCGTCTCGACCGGCAGGTACAGCGGCGCGGACTGTGGGCCGTCGTCGGCCAACGGTTCGTGCCCGGCATCTCGGACGCACTGGCATCGTACGCGTTCGGCGCGTTCGGAATTCCGTTGTGGCAGATGGCCGTTGGCGCGTTCATCGGGTCGGCGCCGCGGGCCTTCGTCTACACCGCGTTGGGCGCGTCGATCAGGGATCTGTCGGCGCCGCTCGCCTACGCGGCGATCGCGGTGTGGTGCGTGACCGCCGTCATCGGCGCCTTCGCCGCGCATCGTGGCTATCGGGCGTGGCGGGGCGGGCCAGATGACCGTGGGTGACCGCCGTTCCCGGCGACGCATCCTGCGGCGCGGTCAGGGTCCCTGGTCGAGCAGTTGAGCCGCCTCGACCACGTCCTGCGGTGAAATGCTCGCTCGGCTACGCAACGCGTCGATCGCTCGCTCTGCGAGCGCTGCCGTGAGCCAGGGATAGTCGTCGAACAACAGCGCGCACGTGGCCAGCGCCGGACGGTCGGCCACGGCGAAGAAGTCCGGCCAGTGCTCACGGGCCCGGTAGGAGGCGATCCCGGCAATGGCACGTCCCGCTTCGCTGCCACCGCTGGACAATTCGGCGTAGACCTTCACCGCTTCGTCGTCGCCCATCACGTCGCGCATCCATTCGAAGCCGCCCAGATCGGTCACTCGAGACTCCCTCGCATGCTGCGGCTACCATTGCTGCGGTGTCGCTCGACACGACGCTAGCGAGAGCAGCCGCTGCCTGCGACACTACGAATCGCCCTGAGTGCAAGACACCGTCGACGGGATCGGTCACACTCACGCGGTCCCTACTGGCGAGCGAGCACGGAGGTGCAATGGCGCTCGACGAGGCCATCCGCCGTCTGCAGGCGTCCGCGGCGACGACCGTCCTGATCGACGGACGGTCCGGTTCGGGCAAGACGACGCTGGCCACCCAGCTGTCCCGGACGTGGACCGACAGCGCGCTCGTCCGCCTCGACGACGTGTATCCCGGTTGGGACGGCCTGCAATGGGCGGCGGACCACGTCACCTCGTCGCTCCTGGAACCCCGTTCGGCCGGTGCACCGGGACGCTGGCGCAGCTGGGACTGGACGCGGCAGCGGCAGGGGCGGTGGCACGTCGTCGAGGCCGGACGACGGCTCATCGTCGAGGGGATGGGTGCGCTCACCGCGGTCAGCCGGTCGCTGGCCGACCTCGCCATCTGGGTCGAGGCCGACGACGCGGAACGCAAGCGCCGCGCGCTGCGCCGCGACGGGGACCTCTACCGACCGCACTGGGATCGGTGGGCGGCCCAGGAGGAGGACTTCATCGCCCGGTACGACCCGCGTCGCAGCGCCGACCTGATCGCCGTGCCGGCAAGGGACGGTTTCCTGCTGACGTCAGCCGACGAGGTGCCCTGACCGAATGATTTCGACCTGTGAATGCGGGCGTCAGCTACTGCGCATCGCGGTGAAGTACTTCGTGCGCATCATCCGCTCGAAGACCGTCGGCAACCCGTCGAGCGGGCGACCGTAGTCGTGTGCCGCCTTGTCGACGAGGTCGACACTCGCCACGGCCCAATCGTGCTCGGCGAGCCAGACCTTGGCGTCCCTGCGTGCGTCGTCGTACCAGAGCTCCCCCACTCGGGGCAGATCGTCACCGTCGGTCGGCAGATCGTCGTGGAATTGCTGGATCTCTCCGGGGTCAGGCCCGAGTTCGACCGCGAGGGCGCTGCCCACGGCGGCGAGCTCGTGCAGATTCTCGAACAGGTCGTCCTGGGCGGCGCCGGGAAGATACGGCAGCAGGCCTTCGGCGGCCCACGCGGTGGGTTGGCCGGGATCGAAACCGGCGCGGCGCAACGCCGCCGGCCAGTCGTCGCGCAGGTCGACGGGCACGGTGATCCGCCCGGCCGACGAGACGGCCCCCGTCTCGTCGAGCACCCGCTGCTTGAATTCGAGCACCTTGGGTTGATCCACCTCGAAGACCCGGGTGTCTGCCTGCCACGGCAGCCGATACGCCCTCGAGTCGAGCCCGGCCGCCAGGATCACTACCTGCCGTATCGACGATTGCGCTGCGCGCGTGAAGAAGTCGTCGAAGAAGCGGGTCCTGACGCCCACCCACCGTGCGTTGAACGCGGGTGCACTGGTCACATCGTTCTCGGCGACTGCCGTCGCAAGAGCCGGCTCGCCGGCAGCCGCGACGAATGCGGCCGCATAGTCGTCGTTGGCCAGTGGCGGTGTGAGGGCGGCGTCGAGCGCCCGCGCAGCGCACACCGAAAGGGCCGTGAAGCCCACGGAAGTCACGATGTCCCAGGTGTCACCCGCAGTACGCATGACCGCCAACGTACTCTTCACGTCCGCGGTCACTATTCACAGGAATTGCACAGCGCCTCTTGCGGTTTGGTGGCACTCACTCGCTCGGCATGTCCTCCCGGGTCGGTCGGCCGACGGGTTGGACCCCGAAACACCCGGCGGATTGGGTGCGTAGTCGACGTACACTTACGATGGCTCACATGGCTGACAACCGCGCGATCGCAGACGTTCCCTTCACCCACGATCCATGGGTGGCAGCACGGGGGCGGTACGACACGATGCCCTACCGGCGGGTGGGTTCGTCGGGCCTTCTCCTTCCGGCCATCTCACTGGGACTGTGGTACAACTTCGGCGACAACCGGCCGTTCGACGGGCAGCGCGAAGTGTTGCGTCACGCCTTCGACCGCGGTATCACCCACTTCGACCTGGCCAACAACTACGGACCGCCCTACGGATCCGCCGAGGAGAACTTCGGCCGGATGCTGCGACGCGACTTCAAGCCCTATCGGCACGAACTCATCATCTCCACCAAGGCGGGATGGGACATGTGGCCCGGGCCTTACGGTCAGCTCGGTGGTCGCGCGTATCTGCTTGCCAGCCTTGACGAATCGCTCGACCGCATGGGCCTCGACTACGTCGACGTGTTCTACTCCCATCGCATCGACGCGGTGACGCCGCTCGAGGAGACCATCGGCGCGCTGGACACCGCGGTGCGCGCGGGTAAGGCTCGGTACGTCGGCATCTCCTCGTACTCGCCGACGAAGACCTCCGAGGCAGCGGCCATCGCGCAACGACTCGGCACCCCCCTGGTGATCCATCAGCCGTCGTACTCGCTGCTCAACCGCTGGATCGAGGGTGGCCTGACCAGCGAACTCGCCAATGCCGGCATGGGAGCCATCGCATTCACCGCGCTGGGTCAGGGTCTGCTGACCGACCGCTACCTGCAACGGCCCGCCGCCGACATCGCTCGCGCGACCGCACGTCCGACCTTCGACGACGAGCTGGTTACCGATGAGGTGCGGGAAAGGCTCCGTGGCCTCGCCGGCATCGCCGAGCGCCGCGGACAGACCCTGGCGCAGCTGGCCTTGGCCTGGGTGCTCCGCGACCCGACCGTGGCTTCGACGCTGGTAGGTGCGTCCAGCGTGGCGCAACTCGACGAGAACCTCGGCGCGCTGGCGAACCTCGACTTCACGGCCGAGGAGCTCACCGCGATCGACGAGTACGCCTCGGAGTCGGGCATCGATCTCTGGCGCGAAAGCTCAGACGTATGACGCATCGAGCTCGCTGACGGTGGTGGTCGACACCGCGACACCGCGGTCGACCACCACCACGAGTGATGATCCCTGGCTTTCGGCCCGTTCCCGCACGACCGCTGCGGGCTCGCCGACGCCCGCCAGCGTGGGAACGGCCCCGAGGTGTTCCCGGACCATGGCGTCCGACGGTACCGATCGGGTGGCGTCGAGGTCGATCGAACCGACGATCTCCGCAGCCACCACGGTCGTTCCAGCGCGGCGAACGTGCACGGGCAACACCGTTGCCCCCAGGGCGGCGGAACGTGCGTCGGCGAGGGTCGCATCGACCGGCACACCGGCATAGGGCCGGGCCGACGCGATACTCGGCGTCGGTGGGTCGGAACCCCGGTCGAAACCCCAACGAGCCAACCAGTTCTCGCTGTAATACTTGGTCAGGTAGTTGCGGCCGGAGTCGGGCACGATGACGGCGATCACCGAGTCGGTGGCCACCCGGCCGGCCAGCTCGAGCGCGGCCGCCACCGCGAGACCGCCGGAGCCTCCCATGAAGACGCCGTCCGTGGCGGCCACTCGACGGGCCGTGTCGATCGCCTCGCCGTCCTCGACGGTGATGAAGTCGTCGACGACGTCGGCGTGGTAGGACCCGGGCCAGACGTCTTCGTCGGTATCCGGGTGCAGATAGTGACCGACCGACTCGACGTAGTACGCGCGCCCATCACCACCCGAGTAACGCGACGCCGGCGGATCCGCGCCGATCACCGCGACGCGTTGGCCGGACACCGCCTTGAGGTATTCGCCTGTGCCGGTAATCGTCCCGCCGGTACCGATGCCGGCCACCAGGTGGGTGATCGCGCCCCGGGTCTGGCGCCACAATTCCGGCCCCGTCGTCTCGAAGTGGGCACGCGGGTTGGCGGGGTTGTCGTACTGGTCGGCCAACCAGCCCCCCGACGTCTCGGCCGCGATGCGCTTCGCCAGCGTACGAACGTGCTCCGGATGCCCGACCGGCCGACCGGAGGCAGTGATCACGACCTCGGCCCCGAGCGCGCGCAGCAGGTCCGTCTTGTCGGTGCTGGTCTTGTCGGGGAGCACCACGATCAGCCGATAGCCGCGGGTGGCCGCGAGCAGGGCCAGACCGATCCCGGTATTGCCCGACGTGCCCTCGACGATCGTGGCGCCCGGACGCAGATCACCGGCGGCCTCGGCCGCGAGGACCATCCCCCGCGCAGCCCTATCCTTCACGCTGCCACCAGGATTCAGGTACTCCAGCTTGAGGTGGATACTGGCCCTTGGTGAGTGCTCCGGTGACTTGAGTTTGACCAGCGGCGTGTCTCCGATTGCGTCCGTGACCGATTCGTAGACGCGGTCGGCGTTGCGCAGATGCTCGATGACCGGACCGGCCGGTGCTGACGGTGACACTTCGCCCACGATATCACCGGTGACGAGCGCGCCGGAGTACCGCTGGAAACCGTGCTCACCCGTCGGCGCCCATGTGTTCCACGGGGCGGATGATCTGCGAGGAACCGTCTTTGGTTGACTCGAGGCATGAGCGTCGTAGTCGTGGGGAATCCGAAACCGATGTCACGGACGCGGGCAGCCGCCGAGTTGATCGCCACGAAACTGAGCGGCGCCGCGCCGGAACACGTCATCGACGTCGTCGACCTCGGGCCGGGGTTGCTCTCGTGGGGCGATCCGAAGGTGGCCGAGGCGAAGGAGGTGGTCAAATCCGCCGACTTCCTGGTGATCGCATCGCCTACGTACAAGGCCACGTACACCGGGTTGCTGAAGCTGTTCCTCGACCAGTTCGGCGCAGGCGAGCTCGGTCAGATCACGACGTTCCCCGTCATGCTCGGCGGCTCCCCCACCCACGCGCTGGCCCCCGAACTCACGTTGCGTCCGGTCCTCGTCGAGATCGGCGCCAGCTGCCCGGCACCGAGCCTGTATCTGCTGGACTCGGACTACGAGACGTCGCCGGATCTCGAGAAGTGGTTGGCGACGGCGCGTCGGTACGTTCCCCCGACGTCGACCTAGTCGGGATGGCCGGGCCGACGGACGTGCACGCGGCCCGCCGCACATCGTCTCTCCGGGGTGTTCGTCACGCCACGCTCAGACATGGCGGTGGAATTGGTTCGCCGGAACCGGCAGTCCGTAGTGCTCCCGCAGCGTCGTGCCACGGTACTCCTCACGGAAGAGCCCCTTGCCGCGCAGGATGGGGAGCACCAACTCGATGAAGGTCTCCAGCTGCGACGGCAACCCGGGTGCCATGACGTTGAAGCCGTCGGCGGCGCCGCCTTCGAACCACGCGATGATGGTGTCGGCGGCCTGCTCGGGAGTGCCGACGAAGGTGAAGTGCCCCCGACCCCCGCCCAGCCGCGAGAGGATCTCGCGAACGGTCAGCTCTTCGCGGACCGCCAGCTCGATGATCAGATCCGACCGGCTCTGGGATCCCTCGAGTTTCGGCCGCGCGAGGATGACGTCGGGCAGTGGGGCGTCGAGTTCGAAGGCCGACGGGTCCACCTCGAAGTTCCATGCCAGCTGCGCCAGCCCGTACCCGGGGCTGCGAAGCGCGTCATAGCGCTCCGCCAGCTCGGTGGCCTCCTCCTGGGTCGATCCGAGGAACGGCACGATGCCCGGCAGGACGAGTAGCTCGTCGGGGTTGCGGCCCGCGGCCCGCGTCCGGGACTTGATGTCGCGGTAGAAGTCCGCGGCGCGGTCGTAGGTCTGATGGGCGGTGAAGATCGCTTCCGCATGGCGAGCGGCGAAGTTCCTGCCGTCCTCGGACGACCCGGCCTGCACCAGCACCGGATGACCCTGCGGTGGGCGTTCGACGTTGAGCGGCCCCGCCACCCTGAAGTGGCGTCCCGCGTGGCCGATGGCGTGCAGGCGCGCGGAGTCGGCGTACCTGCCGGACACCTTGTCCGCAACGATGGCCTCCCGCTCCCAGCTGTCCCACAACGCCTTGGCGATGACGAGGAATTCGTCGGCACGCTCATAGCGCGCGGCGTGCCCGGGCCGGCTGTCGAGTCCGAAGTTGGCGGCTTCGTCGGCACCGGCGGAGGTGACGATGTTCCATCCGGCGCGCCCGCCGCTGACATGATCGACCGAGGCGAGCCGCCGGGCCAGGTTGTACGGCTCGTTGTAGGTCGACGAGACGGTGGCGATCAAGCCGATGCGACTGGTGTGCTGCGAAAGTGCCGTCAACAACGTGAAGGGTTCGAGCTGGCCGGGTGGCCGGAACGCACCGCTACCGGTGAGCGCCGGGCCGTCGGCGAGGAACAGCGAGTCGAATCTTGCATCCTCGGCCAGCCGGGCCAGTGTGATCCAGTGTTCGAGCTCGAAGTCGGCACGGGCGTTGGCATCGGGTAGGCGCCAGGCCGCCTCGTGGTGCCCGGCCTCCATCAGAAAGGCGTTGAGGTGCAGTTCGCGCTTCGACGCGTGCATGGGTGATCTCCGTCCTTCGAATGGGTTCGGCGTCAGGACGACCGAGTGCTGTCGAAGCCGTCGGGCAAGAGGTTGTCGGTGATGGACGAGACGTCCACCGGCTTCTTGATCTGCCCCGCCTCCAAGAAGGCGTCGCTGAGGTCCTGTTCGGCCTTGACGTCCGCGGGCAGGACCTGCGTCACCGTGAACGGGTAGGCATCGACGGTGGCACGTGCGTCGTCCAGGGGCACGCCCGTCTCCGTGGCGATGGCCTTGGCGTAGTCGTCGGGGTGCTGCTGAGCCCAGTTGAAGATGCGAGCGATCCGGGTGAGCACGTCGGTCAGCGCCGCGCGCCGCCCCGGGTCTTCGAGCGACTTGTCGGTGGCCACGTAGTAGTTGTTCACCTGGTCGATCGGCGGCAGGCCCTTGGCGACGATGCGCGCACCGCTGCGGACCGCGATGGCCGACTGCGGGTTCCAGATCGACCAGGCGTCGACCCTTCCCGTGTTGAAGGCGGTCGCACCCGCTGCCGGGCTCAGGTACACGAGCTGGACGTCGTTCGGGGTCAGTCCGACGCTCTTGAGTGCCAGCAGCGCCAGCCCGTGGGCGGAGCTGCCCTGCGGGATGGCGATCTTCTTGCCCCGCAGGTCCGTCAGGGTGTGAATCGGCGAGTCCTTCGCCACGATGATGTTCTCGGCGGCCTTCGTCGGATCGGCGCCGTGCTGGGTGGCCACGATCTTGAAGCCGAATTGCTCTGCGGCCCCGGTGATCGGTGGGACGGTGCCGACGTAGCCGAGGTCGATGTCGCCCGCGGCCGCCGCCTGAACCAGCGGCGGACCGAAGTCGAATCGGGCGAACTTGACCTTGTACGGCGCGTCGTCGAATGCGCCGGTGACCTTGGCGAGTTCTTCACTGCCGTCGCCGCCGTTGTCGCCGATGGTGAAGGTGTACTGACTCCACTCGGGGTGGGACGCCGTGTCACTCGACGTGCTCAACGGCCCCGGTCTGGACGTGGGCGCGGAGCTGCAGGCTGCGAGCACGCTCACCGCGGTCAGCAGTAACGTGGCGCCGAGAGATCGAAAGGGTTTGCCGGACATGGGTTCTCCTGTGCTGGCGAGCGGGACGGTTTCAGTGCGGATTGGCCAGTCCGAGATCGGCCAGGAGGGCGATTCGGAGTTCCTCGCGGGCGACGCTCGCCGCCCGGTCGGCCGCCGACAGCGGCACGAGGTGGGCGCTGCCGATTCGCCCCTCTGCCATGACCACGATGCGGTCCGCCAAGGCGATGGCTTCGTCGACGTCGTGGGTGACGAGCAGCATCGAGGCGTGATGCTTGCGGCGCAATTCCCGCACCAGGTCGTGCATTCTGAGCCGGCTGATGGCATCGAGCGCCGCGAAGGGTTCGTCGAGCAGGACCAACTCCGGTTCCGCGACCAACGCCCGTGCCAGCGCGACGCGTTGCGCCTCACCGCCCGAAAGTTGTTTGGGCCATCCGCGTTCCCGTCCCGCGAGGTGGACGTCGGCCAATGCCTTTCGGGCCCGCTGGTCGGCATCCGGACCACGCAGCCCGAGGGTGACGTTGCGCAGCACGCGCTGCCAGGGCAGCAGGCGATCGCCCTGGAAGACGACGGCCCGCTTGGCCGGAACCTCGATCCGGCCGCCGTCGGGGCGGTCGAGCCCAGCGAGGAGCCGCAGCAGCGTGCTCTTGCCGCAGCCCGAAGGGCCCAGGAGCACCACCAACTCTTCGTCGCCGATGACGAGGTCGAGATGGTCCAATACCGTGCGGCCGTCGAAGGTGCGAACGACCTGTTCGACCAGCACGCCGGTCCGTTGGCGCGGGTTCGTCACGGATGCGGTGGTCATGCCGCCTCGAAGCCGGGCCGCCAGCGAAGGAGCACGCGCTCGAGCATCCGGACGATCTGATCGGCCGCCAGGCCGAGGATGGAATAGACCACCAAACCGACGAACACCTGATTGGTTTGCAGGTAGGTCTGGGCCTGGGTGACCAGGAAGCCGAGTCCCTGGTCGGCGTTGACCGTCTCGGCGGCCACCAGCCCGAGGACGCTGTAGGCAAGCGAGAAGCGAAGTCCCACCAGGAATCCGGGTAGCGCCCCGGGTAGCAGCACCCAGCTGACCACCCGCCACCGGCCTGCGCCGGTCGAGCGAGCCATCTCGATCAGACGGTGGTCCACTCCACGGATGGCGGCGAACAGGTTGAGGTACATCGGCACGCCGGCGCCGAACGCGATCAGCAGGACCTTCGTGAGCTCGTCGATGCCGAACCACACGATCATCAAGGGCAATACCGCGAGCAGCGGGATGGTGTTGAAGATCTGGACCACACCGTTGAACAGGTACTCACCGCGCCGGAGGAATCCGCCCAGCACGCCGGTCACGATGCCCACGCTCAGCCCCAACCCGAGGCCCAGGCCCGCGCGTTGCAGCGAGATCGCCAGATCCGGTCCCAGGACCCCGTCCCGCCACAGCTGCACCGCGGTGCTGGCGATGTCGCTCGGAGCGGGCGCGTAGAGCGACGGCAGGACACCCGTCCGACCCAGCACCTCCCACCCGATGAGGATCAGCACCGGCGTGGTGTAGACGCCGAGAGGCCAGTGCAGCCGGCGCCGGAGGCGCGTCCACGACGACACGTGCCCAGAACCCGCGGGCCCGAAGACGTCTCGGGCATGCACGGGCCCAGTAGTGGCCGGTGTGGATTCGTACTCCGGCAGGGTCGCCAGACCGAGGTTCGTCATCGTGGTTCTCCAGTCATCGCGCCTCGAACGACTTCTGCGCGGTCGCCGGCGCGTCGTCATGGGTCCGAGGTCTGCAGTCACCATGCCGCAACCACGTCGCGCGGCCGAGCCATGGAATCGCCGGGATTCTTTTGCCCCGACCGACGATGATCGCGACGTGCCGACGGCCGGTCCCGTGGACAGATGACGTCGTGATCGGGCGTTTGTGCACCACCATCGCGGGTAGACGCCGCATATGTGCACCGGATGCCTGGGCCGCCGGGTCAGTGTCGTGACGGCACTCACGCCGAGCACCGAGATCGGATGACCGACGTGCACCCTTCGGACGGGTTCGCCGCCGTGGCACCGCGCTTCAGGGACAAGCTCGACGCGGTGCGGCACTGCATCGCGCCCCAGTACGTCCGTGCCGACTGGGCTGCCCGCAACGCCGAACTGGAGCGCGACCTACTCCCGGTCCCGCCCCGCGACTTTCTGCGTCACCCCGCGATCCGCTATCAGATGTTCGTCGACGAGCGCGTCCTACCGCACGAATTGCCCTACGTACTCGCGCAGCTGGCCGACGAAGGCCTGCTAGCCGAGGACCCGGTCGGAGCGCCTCCCACCGTGTCCGTCGCCGAGGGTGGAATCCGCACCTCGTCGAACACCGTGCACCAGCTGTACCACCTGCTCCGCTATGAGCAGGCGACCGGGCGAGGCATCCGGGAGGCAGCCACCGTCGTGGAGTGGGGCGGCGGGTTCGGCAGCCTGATGCGATTGCTGGTGCGCATGCACGGCGACAACCCGACGTGCGTCATCGTGGACACGCCGATCTTTTCCGCAGTGCAGTGGCTCTACCTCTCGGCGGTGCTGGGTGAAGACCGCGTCATCCTGCACGACGCGGGACCGGTACGGCCGTACCAGGGCCGAATCAACATCGTCCCGGTCGGCCTCGTCGGCGAGACGATCGTGACGGCCGACCTCTTCGTGTCCAACTGGGCGCTCAACGAGAGCACGGCCGCTGCACAACACGACGTTCTCGAGCAGCGCTGGTTCGGCGCCAGATCGTTGTTGCTCGCAATGCACGCCGGCGATCCGCTGACCGACGTCGTCCTCGCTCGAGGCGCCCGAGCGGTGCCCGTCGGGTCGTGGATGCCGGGACAGCAGTATCTGGTTGCGTGACAGAGGAAGAGGACACCGTGGAAGGGGACCCCCGTGGAAGACGATGCCGTGGCCGCAGCAGCACCTCGGACCAGCACGAGCGATGACTGGGAAGTCGTCGTCGCGGAACTCCATGACCGGGGCAACGCGGCGAACGGTGTCGAAACGTCTGTGCTCGTTCACGGCCACGAAGCCGAAGCCCGTCGGGTCTATGCCGATGCGGTCGCCGCGGCGGCCGATCGCGAGTACGAGTACGTCAGGCTGCGGGCCGGGGGCCGTGACGTCGATTCGTGGCCACCTCTGACCGGGTGGACGTCGTAGGGGCACGCTGCCAGGCAAGGAGTGCGGATGACCAAGGACGAGTTCCTGAGCGCGGTGCGCCGGAGTCGTGCCCGCGCGCGACGTGCGCACCTTCGACCACCGCTCGTGCGCACCGCCACCGTCGACGACGTGAGCGTCGATGGTTTGGGGCTGCCGCCGCGGGTAGTCAGCACCGAGCCAGGATTCTGAGGGAAGGAGCACTAGTGCCAAACGAACTGCAGGGCCGCAAGATCGCCTTTCTGGCCGCGGACGGAGTCGAGAAGGTCGAGCTGGAACAACCCCGTGCCGCCGTCGAGGACGCAGGCGGTCGAGCCGAGCTGCTGTCGGTGAAGACCGGTGAGATCCAGGCCCGCGATCACGATCTGGAACCGGCGGGCACGTTTCCCGTCGACCGGACGGTCGCCGACGTCAGCGTCGATGACTTCGACGGGTTGGTGCTACCAGGCGGGACCGTGAACCCCGACAGACTCAGACTCGACGAGTCGGCGGTGTCCTTCGTGCGTGACTTCGTCCGCTCGGGCAAGCCGGTCGCCGCCATCTGCCACGGACCATGGACACTGGTGGAGGCTGACGTGGTGCGCGACCGTACGCTCACGTCGTATCCGAGTCTGCGCACCGACCTGCGCAATGCCGGCGCCACCGTGGTCGACCAACAGGTGTGCATCGACGGGAACCTCATCACCAGCCGCTCCCCCGAGGACCTACCCGCGTTCTGTCAGGCGATCACCGATCACTTCGCCAACACGCCGGCCCACACCTGAACCGCCGACCGGGCTCAGGAGGATGCGTGCGCCAGCGCGCTGACGGCGAACGCGGCGGCCTTGACGGCCATCCCGTTGTCCTTGTACGAACTGTGCGCCGACCGGTCCAGACCGCCGGGAAAGCAGACCGGGTCTCCGGTTGCGCACAGCTGAATCGTCCTGGGCACGTAGGCAGTCCCGACGACGATGGGCGGCGCGCTGTGATCGACCAGTCCGAGGAACCAGCTGTCGGGGGTGCCGAACAATGCCACCGCCGCCACGTGGCCGGCTACGGCGGGCGGCATGGGTCCGGAAATCCCGTCGGGAAGGGCGAACCCGGCGGGAAGGGAGTCGGTCGTGGTGTATGCGGCCACGGCCGCGCCTTGCGAATAGCCACCCAGCACGATCTTGGTGTTCGGGCAGCTTGCCGCGACCGTCTCAATCTCGTTGCTGGCGTCGAGAATTCCGGTGGCGGCCTGGCCGAAGTCGAGTGACGCGGGATAGTTGACGGCGTACACGTCGACCGACTGGCCGCCGAGTTGAGCGGTGAGCGCGTCCACGAACGCCTGTCCCGTGGCGCCGACGCCGGGCGCTTCGAACGTCCCGCGGGCGAAGACGACCTGGACCTCCGGGCATGACGACGCTGGGGTGGCCGCGGGTGCGGTCGCAGGCTCGGGGGCGGCAGCGGCGACCCCGGACGCCTGGGGGGCCATCAGCGCCGCGGCGGCGACGGCCGGCGCGGCGAGCCAGCGGGACATCTTCGACAGGGGCGCGGCGTCGGATCGGGCGTTGCTCATCATGGTCGTACCTCTCTTCGAAGCCATTGATTGGCTGATGAGAGCCTGTCGCCACCCGTGCCGCGGGACATCAACGCTGGCCCCCACGTCGAACGGCAGCTAGCCGGACCGTCGTCTACCGGCCAGCGGTAAGGCGCGGCGGCGCTTCTCTTTGCCCGGTCGATCGAGATCTCTCCAAATCGGACACCCCGGCGATACCATGACGACGTTGCGGTCGGGGCTGATGGACGCGCCGACCCGGCGGCACGAACGCGACGACGTGCCGGCGTCGTCACATGGACGATCGAGTCTTCGCGAGGTGGCTGCACGAGAGAATCGGCTCACGCGACGACGGCTAGAGGTACCGACGTATGGCCATGTAAAGGGCATATTTCTTCTTGTCGACCATAACGACGGGAAACCTCATTTCGCCTTGACCCCGGGCAGTTCTGGACGATAGAGTGCAGTTTGCACTGCATGCAGCGTCTCCCACCAGCGCAGATAGGACAGCAACATGAAAAGTCGCCTTACCCGCCGCGTCGCCGCGGGCCTCGGGATCGCTGCCTTCGTATCGATGGGAGCGTTGACCGCCTGTGGCGGAGGCGAGTCTGGAGGCCCGTCCAGCACGACCACCACGACGACGACTACGCCCTCGGTCTCGCCGACCGAGAAGAGCCTCAACCCCACCGGCGGCAACAGCTTCAGCCCACCCGTGAAGGCGCCGCCGGCGCCGACCGGCGTTCCTGGCACGAACCACACCAACTAGCAATCAACTGGCACCGCGTTACACCCGCATCACCCTCAGCGTTCCCGCAGCAAGGATAGGACTGCATCATGACAAGTCGGCTCACTCGCCGCGTCGCCGCCGGAATCGGTGTCGCTGCCTTCATCTCGATGGGAGCGCTGACCGCCTGCGGCGGAGGCGAATCCGGCGGTCCGTCGAGCACCACCACCACGACGACGACTACGCCGTCGGTATCGCCCACCGAGAAGAGCATCAACCCCACCGGCGGCAACAGCTTCAGCCCGCCCGTGAAGGCGCCGCCGGCGCCGACTGCCATCCCGGGCACCCACAACAACTGATTTCACCGAACAACGGATGAGCGGGCCAGCCCTCGGGCTGGCCCGCTCATCCGTTGTTCGGTCGATCAGTGGGCCGACTCTGCGCTGTCCACCCTGAACGTCATGATGTGCCCGATCGCCGAGTTCAAGGCGGTCTGCATGAGCCGCGGATCGTGGGCCGTCTGCGAAAGAAGGTAGCCCCCTTCGACGGCCGCGAGCAGACCCGTGGCCAGCGCGGGTCCATCGATGTCGGCGACCAGGACACCAGAATCGCGCATCCGCTCCAACGCCGCCGCCAGAATCGAACGCCACTCGGCGAAGTGCTCGGCGAGCGACACCCGGGCCTTGTCGTCACTGTCGGACAACTCCGCGGCCAACGATCCCAGTTCGCAGCCCCACAATCCGCGGCGCAACGTGCAACGCTGCACCATGGCGTCACGCCAGTGGTAGAGCCCGCGGAACGAGTCGACCTTCTCCAGTCGCAGGCGCTGCCATGACAGGATCTCGTCGGCGCGCACGGTGATGACCTCGTACACCAGGTCGGTCTTGTCGGCGAAGTGTTGGTAGAACTGCGACTTACTGGTGGCACTGGCGGCGAGCACCTCGTCGATCGTCGTGGCCGCGACACCCTTGACGTGCATCAACTCGGCTGCGGCGAGCACGATCCGATTGCGCGTGGCAACGCCACGTGCGGTCAGCTTCGGCCGCGACGCGTGGTCCGGTGGCTGCGGCATCGCTCAACTCTATCGTGCAATGTGGACGCCGGAGTCCAACTATGGCATCCCGCTCGGCAGACCCGGGAGGAACCGAGTCGACCGCCGCGAGGCCCGACGTCGTAGCCGTGCCCTATCTTGGACCGTCCGACCTACCGATGCAGCCGAGGAGGAACACGATGGACGACGGCATCACCGCCCCGACGGCCGTCGACCTCTTCGAGCTCAACCGCGACATCCAGGGTTCACCCACGATCCGGTTCCTGGCCACGGTCAACATGGCCGTCTACGCCACGCTGATGGAGCGCCACGTCGGTGACGGCATCGTCGCCGAGCCCGAATTGGTGGTCCGCCTGGAGCGCGATCTCGAGGAACTGGGTCGCCCCGGTGGCGAGTCAGGTCTGGCGCTGATCAAGACCTGGGCCAGTCAGGGCTGGCTACATCGGGTGGCCGACCACCGCGTCGGCGTGGAACGCAACCTCTGCCATCTCACCCAGGACGCGCGGCAGGCACTGCACTTCCTGCGGGGCCTGCGCCGTCAGGACACCATCGCCACCGGTGGCTCCATCAACGGGATCGCCGCACGGCTCAAACAGGTCGCCCTGCGCGTCGGTAAGGATCCCGACCGCGTCCGGGTCGGCATCGAGGCCGAGATCGCGGCCTTGCACGCCGAACTCGACGCCCTTGGGACCCGTGGCGGTGTCGATGGTGGCGACGGTGTCGTCGTCGTCGGTGGTGAAAGCGACGCTGCGGGCGCTGCCGGCCGCCCCGAGACGCAGTGGACCGACATGTACGACGAGGCACGCGCCATCGCCCTACAGATGGAACGGCTGATCACCGACATCGGCCAATACGGGACGATGATCGAGCGGGCCACCGCAGCCCTCGACGAACCGATCGACAGCAATGTCGAGTATCGCGACCGCCAGCGAAAGATGTACGCCGACTACCAGGCAGCGTGGGACTCCCAGGGCCGTGACTCGCACCGCGCCTTCCTGCGGATGATCAACAACCCCGACCAGCGAGCCGAGTTCGAAGCGGACGTGGCTGCCGTCGCCGAGGCGCTTCCCATACTGGACCCGGCCCTGCGCAAGGTGATGGCCGGCTTCTTCGAGCTGGTCGGTCATCAAGTCGACGAAGTCGAGCGCATCCAGCAGCGTTGCGCGCAGCGCGTCAAGCGGTTCACCGCCTTCGGCACCCTCGAGCAGAGTCGCGGCGTGGCGCGTCAGCTCGGCAACGCCATCGGCGCCGCGCGTGCCCTTCTCAAGACCTCGCTGACCGACTCGCGACTGGACATCGAACTCCCCCTCGCCCGGCATGCGATCAGCTCGATCAGCGCACTGAGCTTCCGCATCGGCGACCTGTCGAACCCCAGGCCGGCGCACGCCGGCGGGCGCGACGTCGACCTGGCCAGTTTCGCCGCCTTGACGACGCAGGTCGACGCGCCGGCGATGTCGGAGATGATCAACACCGCGATCAGCACCGGGGCTCGGCTTTCCCTGCCGGATGCGGTATCGCTACTCGACTCGGCGTATCTGGGGCATGTCATCGTGCTGTGGTCGTGGGCACTGCGGCAACCCGCCGGCATCGACTCCGACGACGGCCGGGCGCCCGAGTCGGTCACGGTCCGCTTCCAGTCGCTGGACGGACAGGACCGCGCCATGGAGGTGCCCTGCCTGACGTTCACCGAACCGATCTCGACGCTGCTGGGAGCCGCCACGTGACGACCGGGAATTCCGCCGACTACTACTCCGACTTCTCCGCCCTCCCCCAGGTCGACCAGACCGGCCGCGCTCCGCATCAGCGCCGGCCCCGATTCGACGGCGATGTCAGCGAGCTCCCCGATCGTGCGTGCTGGGCGCTGCAGCAATTGCTGACGCGGCGCTACATCAGCGCCGAAGCCGACCGCGATCTGTATACCTGGATCCTGGAATATCGCGACCAACTGAACGTGCGACTCTCCGAACTCGACCTGCTGCTCCGCCTCGAAGGCCACGACGTCGCGTTCGTCGAACAGGCGCGTTACGAATCCGCCAGGGGCGTCAAGCTGTTGCGCCGCGAACCGCTCGGCACCTACGACTCGATCCTGGCGCTGCACCTGGCGCAGATGATGCGCGCCTCGGGCGACCAGACGGTTTTGATCAGCCGGGAGGAAATCCACGGGCTGTTCGCCGGGGTGGTCAACGACGTCGACCGCGACGTCGTGGCATTCACCGCGAGGATCGACGGTGCCGTGGCCCGGCTCGCATCACTCGAGATTCTCCGCAGAAGCCGCGACGACGAGGACAGCTACACCGTCAGCCCGGTGATCAATGCGGTGATGACCGCTTCGGTGATCGCCGAGTTGCAGCAGCAGTTCGAGCTGCTGCTGCGCGGCGGTGTCCCCCACGATCCGGAGGAGGCAGAACTCGATGTCTGAACGGTTTCACCTGTCCCGGCTCCAGGTCATCAACTGGGGTGTCTTCGACGGGTATCACACCATCGGGTTCAGCGAAGGCGGCGCCCTGATCGCCGGGGCGTCCGGCAGCGGCAAGTCCTCACTCCTCGACGCGATTTCGCTCGGCTTCCTGCCGTTCAACCGCCGCAACTTCAATGCGTCCGGCGACCATTCGGCAGCCGGCTCCAACGCCGGCCGTCGTACCGTCGACAAGTACGTCCGCGGCGCCTGGGGCCAGCGCAGCGACGGCAATGCCAGCAAGGTGATGTACCTGCGCGGCGACGGCACCGCCTGGTCATGCGTCGCGGTGACTTACACCAGCAACACCGGACGCACCGTCACCGGGCTGGTGCTGAAGTGGCTGACCGGCGAGTCGCGGTCGGACTCGTCGGGCCGGTTCGTGCTGGCCGACGGCGACCGCGACATCGAGGCCGTCTGCAATCGCTGGGCCGCCAGCCGGTTCGACGCAACGGTGTTCAAGGACGACGACTGGCGCTTCTCCACCAAGGTGGAGTCGCAATACCTCGCCCAGTTGTACGCCACCATCGGCATCCGGGCCTCCGACGCCGCCCAGCAGCTTCTCGGGAAGGCCAAGTCGCTCAAGAGCGTTGGCGGCCTCGAACAGTTCGTCAGAGAGTTCATGCTCGACGAACCCAGCAGCCTGACCCGTCTGCCCGAGGCGCTCAAGCAAATCGATCCGCTCGTCGACGCGCGCGAGTTGTTGGCCGTCGCGCAGCGCAAGCGCAAGATCCTCGGCGACATCGAGAAGCTCCAGCAGCGCTACGGCTCGGAGTCATCCGATCTGGGCATCATCGACCTGGTGGACCAGCCGATGGTCCGTGCCTACACCGATCATGTCCGACTGGCGCAGTGCCCGGCGCAGATCCACTCACTGGACGCCACCATCGACCAACTCGGCGATGAGTACGAGGACGTCACTCGTCAGCTCAATCGCGCGAAGGCCGAAGGTGATTCGCTCAACGCGCAGATCAACGGATCGAATGCCAACGTCGGGCCGTTGCAATCCCAGGTGGCCGCCGCCGAAGCCAAGGCCGAGGAAGTGTCGCGTCGACGCGCCGCCTACGAGGCGCTGATCACCGCACAGAATCTGGACGTCCCGGACACCGCCGACGAGTTCTGGAACCTGCGAGAGGAACTCAGTACCCGGTTCACCGAACTGACGGCCAAGCTCGACCGCGGCCGGGAGGCATCGACCGATGCCGAATACACGCAGCGATCGGCCCGCATCGTCCGCGACGACGCCGCCGCGGAATTGCGCCGCGTCGAGCACGTCGGCTCGGCGCTGCCCGAGTTCGCCGTCACGATGCGCGAGCACATCTGCGCCGCAGTCGACCTGGATTCAAGCGACCTGCCCTACATCGCCGAACTGATGGACTTGCGGCCCGAGCAGAATCGCTGGCGCACGGCGGTGGAGAAGGTGCTGCGCGGTGTGGGCCTGCGGCTGCTGGTGCCCGACCGGCACTACGCGGCGGTGCTGCGTTTCGTCAACGAGACGAACATGCACGGCCGGTTGCAGCTGCACCACGTCCGCGCCGGTCTCGTCGGCGCGGCCGCCGCGGACGCCCCGCCGAACACACTGGCGGGCAAGCTGCTCCTCGTCGACCCCACCCACGCCTGCGCGGCCGAGGCCGCCGACGTCATCGCGGCAGCTGGTGATCACGTGTGCGTCGACGATCCGGACCTCTTTCCCCGTTTCCGGCGGGCGGTGACCGACACCGGCCTATACAAGGACTCGGACCGATTGGCGATCAAGGACGACCGGCGTCCGCTGAAGCAGTCCGAGTACATCTTCCAGGGCGACGTCGACGCCAAGATCGATGCGTTGACCGTCGATCTCGCCAACGCCGAGGAGGTCTATCAGGCCGCCCGGCGGGCTGCCGACGACATCGCCGCCGAGCGGCAGCGGTGGCGGGATCGGGCGGCGGCCTGCAAGGCCATCTTCGACCAGTTCCCCCAGTGGAACCACGTCGACACCGACTCCGCCGACGGCCACGCCGAACGGCTGCGTGAGCAGTACGACCTGCTGCTGACCGACCATCCCGACGTCGAGGCACTCAACGCCCGCGCCGATCAGTGCTGGGAGGAGATCCAGACGCTGATGACGCGCCGCGGGGCGATCCAGACCCGCCGCGATGACCTCGACGGTCGGCGGACCCGGCTGCTGGAGCTGCAGGAGCGCCTGAGTCCGGCCTTCGTGTCCGAGCCCTTGACCGAACTACTAAATCGCTATGCCGGCGACGTACCGGTCACCTTGGAGCTGCTCGACCCGGAACCACACCGCGAGGCGGTGTACACCGCGGTGCGCCGGGAGCGCGAGCTGCTGCGGGACAGCCGTCGACGCTCCTACGACGAGCTCGCCCGCATCCTCAACACGTTCGACACTGCGTTCCCGGATGCGATTCCCAACGACAGCGACGTGTTCGACGAGCGGGTCCACGACTACGTGGCGCTGTGTCGGCACATCGACGAGCGGGAACTTCCCGAGGCCTACGAGCGGATGATGCGGTTGGTCACCGAACAGGCGCCGGATGCCATTCTGACGCTGCATCGGGTGGCCGAGCAGGAGGCCCGGCGCATCAGCGAGCAGATCCACCGGGTCAATACGGGTCTCGGCTCCGTCGAGTTCAACCGCGGAACCCGGTTGACGCTACGCGCCACTCCGCGCCACCTCGTGGCCGTCGCGGAGCTGACCGAGGTGGTCAAGGCCGTCTCGCGCCGCATCGCCGAGGTCGGGCTCGGCGACAAGCAGGCGATCCTGGACCAGTACGCCGACATCCTGCGGTTGCGAAATCGCTTGGCCTCCAACGCGCCCGAGGACAGGGCGTGGACGCGTGATGCGCTCGACGTCCGCAACCGGTTCACCTTCGATTGCGCCGAGTGGGACGTCGACACCGAGGAACTGATCCGCACGCACAGCAACGCGGGTGACAACTCCGGTGGTGAGCAGGAGAAGCTGATGGCGTTCTGTCTGGCGGGTGCCCTGAGCTTCAATCTGGCGAGCCCAGAGAACACCGACAACAAACCCGTCTTCGCCCAGCTGATGCTCGACGAGGCATTCTCCAAGTCCGACCCGCAGTTCGCCCAACAAGCCCTGCAGGCGTTCCGCAAGTTCGGCTTCCAGTTGGTGATCGTTGCGACCGTGCAGAACGCGACCACCATCGAGCCCTACATCGACAGCGTGGTGATGGTGTCCAAGACCGAGGCCATCGGCCGCAACACCCGGCCGGTCGCCACCGTCGCATCCAAGACGATCTCGGAGTTCACGTCGTTGCGGCAGCAGATGCGCGCGGCGGCCGGCGGAGCACGGGTGCCGGCACCGGTGTGACAGCTGGTTGCTGCGAATCGCTGTGACTATCTGCCACTCTGGTCACAATTGACTCAAAGGAAACTGTTTTCTCTGCTGTCACTTGATCACAAATACCTCTTCAATAACATCGATCACTTTGGCATCAGCAGTCACGAACTCCGCCGTGGTCAGCCCGCCCTCGTCCGTGCTCTTCTTATGCGACGTCACCGAACATCACCCGACCACTCGTGCTTGCCGAGCCGGGTGTGAGCAGGCACGACAGTGTGCGTGCCCGATTACCCCGGTGCCCCACCAACATCGTCGGTAACACTGGATATAAATGGACTCATAGATTCCCATGAGACTCAGGACTGCCACTGTTTAACTCTGGCCTCGTAGGTAAAGACTTGATCACGTGAATTCGAGATCGCCGATGGCGCGTGCCCACTGCCGTGTCACGTCGACCGATCTCACGAGAGGATCGACATGACCATGCGAAGGGCTGCCGTCGTCGCCGGGGCGGCGGGTGCGATCGCGATCGCCCAGATGGCCGCGGCGACGCCCGAGGCTGGCGCGGAACCCAACTGGAACGCCATGGCCGAGTGCGAATCGGGAGGGAACTGGTCGGCGAACACGGGCAATGGCTTCTACGGCGGCCTTCAGTTCACGCCGGCCACCTGGGCCGCCAACGGCGGTGTCGGGTCGCCTGCCGTTGCCGGGCGCGATGAGCAGATTCGGGTCGCGCGCAACGTGCTGCGCAGCCAGGGACTCGGGGCATGGCCCGTCTGCGGTGGCCCCATCGGCTGGGCCGCCGGTACGTGCCGTGCGATGGTGGCCTGGATTCCGGTCGGCAATCTTCCGCACCTCTGCGCGACGGTACTCAATCCGCTCGAGTGAGCCACGATCAATCGCCGGCGATCAGCAGTCCAGCTCCTCGACTGCCGCCGCAACGATGTTCAGCGCCGCGGGCACCGAGATGCCGAGGTCCTTCACCACCATGGGGATCGCATCGGCCGAGGGCCGCCCGACACTGATGTACCGGCATACCCGGTAGCCCTCCGTCAGCAACTGTTCGGTGCTCAGGTAGGCCAGCTTGGGCGCAAGCTCGTGCAGGTAGTTGCCTTCACTGGCGGCCGCGGACGGTGCGACCCCGATGGCGCCCACGGCAGTGCCACCGGCGAGAAGAACTGCATACAAGGCCTTCATGGGCTACCTCCCCGTCAAGGGGAGCGTAGAGCACGGAAGGGGTTTGCTGATCACATTCGACCCCAGAGGCCGCCGAGGAGTCGACGCGGCCTGCGACCACGCGTCGATCCGTGGCATCATTCATGCACCAGTAACCAACGACGCTGGTGACCGGGTGGCGGCGAGGCGTGGTACACCCACGAATGACGCCGCTCCGATGGCAGGGATTCTCGAAGGCGGTGGTTCGATGACTTCGCTCGTGTCCGCGCTCCGGATGTGGGTCCGATCGACGGACCACTATTACTGGCTGACGTCGTATCTGGCAGCACGCGGACTGCAGAAATCGACCTGCCGGCTCACCGCGGCGAGCATGCTCGGGTTGAGCATCATTCCGCTGATCTTGACGTTCAGCCCCATGGGCCCGTCCGCCAACGCCGATCGCTGGCTGGCCGTGGGCGTGTCCATTTGCTGCGTGGCGATGGCGGCGGTCTGGCTCCGGCCGAGCTGGCCGACCCGACTGCAGTCGCAGTTGTGCGTCATGGTCGGCAGTGTCTGCATTGCGATCGCCTGCACCGTCGAATCGCACCCGGCCCTCGGGCTCATGGGTGCCAGCGCCTTCATCGTCCTGTCGGCGTTCACCGCGCTGTTCCACGACAGGCGACTGTTGGCGTTCACGTGGTCCGTCAGTGCTGTCACCCTCGGCGTGCTCGCCACCAGACTGGGGGGCGTCGACCCAGTCGTCACGATCTGCGCAATCACGTTGTTCGTCCTCACCAACGTCTTCGTGGTCTTCGTCTGTCTCAACGTGATCCGCCTCGTGGACAGGGAGTTCCACTACAGCGAACTCGATCCCCTGACGGGGTTGTTGACCCGTGACGCGTTCTCCAACCGCGTCGCCACGCTGGTGTCCTCGCGCGATCGCACCGACGACCGCTTTCTGGCGATCGTCGTGGTCAGCATGGACAGCTTTTCGTTGGTGACGGCGATGAGCGGTGCCGCCGGCAGCAGTCAAGCGCGGGTCGCGGTGGGCCATGCCATCGCCACCACCCTGCGACGCGACGCCATTCTGGCCCACGTCGGCGAGTCCGAGTTCCTCATCGCCGACACCTTCACCAGCCCCGACGCCACCGTGCTCACCGAGCGGCTGCATCTCACCGTGCGGGCCGCACCGGGTCGACTCACGGCCAGCATCGGCGTCGTGACGACTCCGCTCGCCCCGCTCGTCGGCTTCCCGCCTCAGGACGTCGTCGAGGAACTCATCACGCTGGCGACGTCGAAGATGTACATGGCCAGAAAGAGGGGCGGGCAGCGCAGTGAGGTCGCCGAGTGCCCCCGCCTGACCGCGATCGAGGACACCAAACCCGATGACCTCGACGACCTCTCCGCCTAGCCGAGGTTCACCGAGTCGACGGCGGCCAGGACGTCGGAGACCTCGCTGCGCGTCGCATAGTTGGGGTGTACGTCGATCCACCGGATGACGCCCGCGGCGTCGACGACGACGACCGTCGGCATCGGCAGGTTGATGCCGCCATCGGCGTTCTTCTCCGACAGGTCGAGCCCCAGTTCGATTTGTCCGCTGAGGGCGTCGGGGTCCGGTGCGGTGAGAATCCCCAACGCATTCGCGAGCTGGTTGGCTGGATCCGACGCCACCGAGAAGGTGAGTTCGTTGGACTCGGCTGAGGTGAGAGAGCCGTCCGGTTTCTGTGGGCTGACGGCGATCAATTCGACGCCGCGCTCGGCGAGCTCGGGTAGCAGTTCGGCCTGGTAGGTGCGCAACGCGAGGTTGCAGAAGGGGCACCACGCCCCGCGGTAGAACACCACGACGGCGGGATGGCCGCGGCGCAACCGGGACAGCGAGGTCGAGGCGCCGTGGGTGTCGAGCAGGTCGCCGTCGGGCATGACGGTGCCCGGCGCAACGACGCCCTCGGGCACGCCAGCGGCGTCCAAGGCAGCCCGTTCGGCGGCGAAGGCGTGCGCAACGTGCGCAGGCATCACTGCGGCTGAACCCTTCACGACGTCTTCGGCCTGCTGGGTGATCGTCATCGGAAACGTGGTCACGGGACCGCCTCGGGTAGGCAATTGGTTGAACACCAAGACAACTCGCTCGTTTCTGGAATGTCAACTCCAAAAATGATAGCCTCGGTCGATGATCACCCGGAAGGGCCGAGCCACCCGGGATCGCATCGTCGCCGAGGCGGCGAACCTGATGTACGGCCGGGGCGTTGCGGGCACGAGCACCGAAGACGTTCAGCAGGCGGCGGGTGTCAGCGCGTCGCAGATCTATCACTACTTCGGCGACAAGCGGTCCCTCGTACGCGCCGTCATCGAATTCCAGACGCGCGCGATACTGGGCTTCCAGCAACCCCTTCTCGACGGTGCGGGCGACGTCGACGCGCTCCGCCACTGGGCCGACACCGTCCTCGACGTCCAGCGTGCCAACGGGTTCAATGGCGGCTGCCCGCTCGGCTCGCTGGCCGGTGAGCTCGCCGCCAACGATCGTGTGGCACGGGCGGACCTGGCATCGAGCTACCGACGTTGGGACCGTGTCATCCGCGATGGCCTCGACCGAATGAAGCACCGCGGCGTGCTCGCCGAACGCACCGACGTCGACGCGTTGGCCATCACGCTGCTGGTGACCTTGCAAGGTGGACTACTACTGGCCAAGACTCTTCACGACGGCGGACCTCTGGAGACCGCATTGAACACGGTGATCGATCACATCGTCTCATTCGCGAACGACGCAGGAGAACCATGACGCAAGCTGCCTCCCCACATGACCCCAGCACCACCGGCGCACCCTCCGTGCTGGTGTTCGACGTCAACGAAACGCTTCTCGACATCGCGTCGTTGGAACCTCACTTCGAGCGCATGTTCGGAGACGCCACGTCGTTGCGCACGTGGTTCGGCACGTTGGTGACCTATTCGATGACGCTGACCTTGTCGGGCTACTACGTCGATTTCTTCAATCTGGGCCGGGCGGCCTTGCAGATGCTCGCCGAGACGCGCGGAGTCGATCTCACCGACGACGACCACGCCGGGCTCACCGAGCACATGCGCACGATGCCGGCGCACCCCGACGTCGCCGCGGGCCTGGAGCGGTTGTTGGCCGCCGGTTTTCGGCTGGCCACGCTGACCAACTCGCCCCACCGGACGAACACACCCTCACCGCTGGACAACGCCGGTTTGGGCAGATACTTCGAGAAGCAGTTCACCGTCGACACCGCACGGGCGTACAAGCCGTCGACCGATCTGTATCGCCGCGCGGCCGTCGACCTGGGGGTCGGAGTCTCGGCGTGCATGATGGTCGCCGCCCATGCGTGGGACGTCATCGGGGCGCTCGGGGCGGGCATGCAAGGCGCGCTGATCACCCGCCCCGGTAACGCGGCGTTGGTCGTCGACGGCGTGCCGCAGCCGACAGTGGTCGCGGCCGACCTCGGTGAATTCGCCGCGCGGATGGAGTCATTGGCGAGCGCGAACCGCAGCCGGTGACACGGCCTTGGTAACGCGTCTGGTGGCCGCGGGCGTCGGGGCGAAGGACGCGACGTAGTCGATCGCCGCGCCTACCGCGATGCGGAATGGGTCAGCGGACCTGTTCACCTGAGTCACCATCGTGCCACCCTGATGGGCGGCGATCAGGACGGCGGCAAGATGGCGAGGATCCGCTTCCGGGACGAGGTCTCCGCGCTCCCGCATTCGGGTGAGGCCGACTTCGAACAGTGCCAGCCAACGGTCATAACCTGCGGCCAACACGTCCAAGGTCGCATCGTCGGCTTCGAGGAGCTCCCCCGTCAGAGAGCCGTACACACATCCATACCGCACGTAGTCCGACCCCGACTGCCTCCAACATAGGTCTGCCCAGGCTCGCAGCGAGTCCAGACTGTCGAGATGAGCCAACGTCGGCTGTTGGTGAAACGCGACGACGTCGTCGGAACGCGCACCGATGACCTGGCGGGTGAGGTCCTGCTTGTCCTCGAAGTAGTGCGAGATTTGTGACCCGCTGACGCCGACTGCCGCGCGAACGTCGTCGAGGCGGGTACCGGTCACTCCATGTTGGTACATCAACTCGGCGGCGCCCTCGACTATCCGCGCGCGCGTGGCGATTCCCTTGCGGGTGAACTGAACAACGCCTCCGGAGTCAACGGTCGCCGAGCCGACGTTCCGGCGTTTGCGGCCTCGTCTCCGTCGTCCACGCGTCCGCTCGGCGGGATCGACGGCGAAGAGCCTCAGGTAGTCCACGACGAATTGCGTAGCGTCCGTAAGCGGCCACTCCTCCCGGTAGACGTTCGCCAGCGTTCCGGCACCTTGGTGCAGGCAGACCACCGTCAGCGCGAGTTCCCGCGGCCTCGCCGACTTGACGATGACACCGTGGCTCTTCATCCTGGCGAAGGAATCTTCGAGAAGGGTCGTCCACCGCCGGTAACCGTCCGCGATGGTCTGCCTGGTGGCGTCGTCGTATTTGGCCAGTTGACCCGCCAGCGCATGGTATGTCGCGGTCCCCCGGTGGCCGATCTTCCGCAGGTACCGAAGGTTCAGATCGCCCCAGCGTTCCCAGTCGGCGAAGGTGTCCAAGCCGCCGACCTTGGGTTGGCGGTGGAAATCGAGCACTCCTTCGATTTGTCGCTCCACGACCGCACGGACCAGATCCTGTCTGTCCGTGAAGTAATGGGCGATCTGCGAGCCGCCCACCGAAGCCTCTTGGCGTACTCGGTCCATGCTGAAGCCAGACAACCCCTCGGCAAGCAGAACGTCAGCCGCCGACTGCAAGATCCGCTCGCGGGTCGCGAGTCCCTTGGCGGTGAAGACTCGATGAGTCGGATTCGTCCGCTTTGACCATCGGGCACGAGAATACGCGGATTTTCACGTGTTAGGAGGTATGCGAACCCATCACGGGAGTGTCGACGTGAGCGGACCCTTCACCTCCTGAGCTCAATGCCCTCCGAGCCGTCCGAGGAAGCCCTTGATGAGCGCCGTCACGTCATCGAGTGCCGACTCGAGAAGGAAGTGTCCACCATCGAGCAGGTGGATTTCGGCGTCGGGCAGATCGCCGGCAAAGGCTTCGGCACCCGCGGGACCGAAGATCTCGTCGCCGCGTCCCCACACCGCCAACAACGGAACGTTGCTGCTGCGGAAATACCGGTGAACACTCGGATACATCGGCGGGTTGCTCGCGTAGTCGCGGAAGAGCGCGAGTTGAATCTCGTCGTTTCCCGGACGCGACAGGAGTGCATGGTCGTGATGCCATGCCTCGGGATCGACCAGCGTTTCGTCGCCCACCCCAGTGACGTACTGCCACCGGGTGGCATCCAAGGTCAGGAATGCGCGCACCGGTGCTTCGGTCTCTTCACTTGGCGTTTGGTGGTACTCCCAGATCGTCTTCCAGAAGCCCTCGACGAATCCGGCATCGTAGGCGTTGCCATTCTGGCTCACTATTCCGGTGATCGCCTCCGGACGAGACAGCGCCAACCGCCACCCGATCGGCGCGCCGTAATCCTGGACGTAGAGCGCGTAGCGGTCGATTCCGAGACCGTTCAGCAAGCCGGAGGTCAAGTCCGTCAGAGCATTGAATGTGTAGCCGAACTCGTCGGCCGGTGGCGCGTCGGAGAGCCCGAAACCGAGGTGATCCGGCGCAATGACGTGATGGTCGTCGGCCAGGGCCGGGATCAAGTGACGGAACATGTGCGAACTGGTGGGGAAGCCGTGCAGCAACACGATGGCCGGCGCATCGACGTCACCGGCCTCCCGGTAGAAGAGTCGCCGACCGTCCACGGTGGCATATCGGTGATGGACAACTGCCATGAGCGTCTCCTGTTGGTCGAGCCCGCTGACGTCGAGGCCGGAGGGTCACACTGGCTCCGCGTCGCCATCAGTGGGTCGGTCCACCCAGTATGCATGGCGATCGGTGCCGACACCAGCGTCGCGCACCATTCACAGGCAACTCGCCACTGACGAAGCTTCCTGAATCGCCGACGTAACGTATCTTTGGGTCTTGCAACCCAATGATACGACAGCCGTTACCCGAGCCGGACTCGCCCTACCGTGGCGCATGGCCGACTCGGACCTTCCCCGCTCTCGAAAGGCCTTCCCATGACCCCGCAGCCGAACACGCCGACAGTGGTCCTCGTGCACGGGGCATGGGCGGACGGATCGAGCTGGCACAAGGTCATCACGGCTCTTCATGGATCCGGGATACGCGCGACCACTGCGCCGATACCCCTGACGTCCCTGTCCGACGACGTCGCCGCACTCGACCGTGCGGTCCAACGCGTCGACGAACCCGTCATCCTCGTCGGTCACGCGTATGCCGGTGCCGTGGTGGGCGCCGCTCGCCACGTTCAGGTCAAGGGGCTGGTCTACGTCGCCGCACTTGCGCCAGCTGAAGGCGAGACCGTCGCGGACGTCTTCTACCGCAATCCACCCCACTCCGCCGCGCCGGAACTGGCACCCGACGGGGACGGTTACATCTGGCTACCGGACGACGCATTTGCGAGTGCCTTCGCTCAGCACGCCAGCGCCGACGAGCACACAGTACTGGCCGCAGTACAACGTCCGATCTCCGCTGGCTGCATCCAACGGCGGGTCCCGTCGCCGCGGTGGACGGTATTGCCGAGCTGGTACCTGCTGGCAGAACACGACCGGATGATCAACCCGCAGACACAGGCGTTCATGGCGCAGCGGATGGGCGCTCGCGTCCGATCCCACGACGTCGATCACGCCCCGCTGATCACCCGACCCGACGCCGTGACCGACCTCATCACCGAAGCTTACGAGCACGCCTTCGGATAGTGGAGCGCGGTCAGCTCAGGACGACGACCACCTTTCCGCCCGCGTCACCGTTTTCGGCCAGATCCTGGGCGGCCCGGATGTCGTCGAAGTCGAAGACGCGAACCGGTGCGGCGTCGAGCGATCCGTCTTGGACGCGAGCGGCGATGTCGCGCAGTGGTACGTCAGCGACCGGGAACGCGGGCTCACCGAAGATCGGGCTGGCGAAGAGGGAGAAGTGCACGCCGCTCGCCATTTGTGCAAGCGGGTTGAAGTTCGGGATGGGTGCCAGGCCGCCAAGCCAGCCGGCCAGGCAGGCGCGGCCGCCTCGGCGGAGCAGATCGAGCGAGTCGACGATGGTGCTGTTGCCCACCAGGTCCAGGACCGCATCTAGCGTGTTGGTCTCCTTCAGCCGTCCGGCGAGCTTGGGCGATTCGAGCTCGGCGCGCTCGGCCCCCAAGCTGGTCAGCAGGTCGAAACGGGCCTGGCTCCGCGTGGTGGCGATGACTCGTGCCCCTGCGCCGACGGCCAGCTTGACCGCAGCCTGTCCCAGCGACGAGGTGGCCCCCCGGACCAAGAGCGTCTGTCCGGCCTGCAGTTCGAGGTTGCGGAACAGGCAGGTCCACGCCGTGGCATAGGTTTCCGGCAAGGCAGCAAGCGTCGACCAGGGCAGGTCGACATCGATGCGCGCGACGTTGGACGCGCGAACCCGGGTGTATTCGGCGTAACTGCCGTTGATCGTGCGCCCCAGTCCCCCCATCAGAGCCGCTACCCTCGTGCCGACGGCGAACTCCCCACCGGGGCACGAGTCCACCAGGCCAACGCATTCGATGCCGCTGACTTCGGCTGCCTCCGCCCATTCACCCCGCCGCATGTGAATTTCCGCGTGGTTTATCCCGAAACCCTTCACGGCGATGACGACTTCACCGTCTTTCGGGAGGGGCTTGGGAATCTCGGTATGGACCAGATTGTCGAGACCCCCGAATTCCTTGATCACGATCGCGCGCATCGTCTCGCCGCCTTCTACTTCACGCACGACGGCGGGTGCGGTGGGAAGTGCCGGATCAGTGGCGGTGTCGAGACGGTCACCGGCTTCGAATCGGGTATCGGTCATGGGTTTCCTCGCTGTGGTTCGAATCGGTTGACGACGTTGCGGCCACGACGTCTCGATGGCGTACGTGCACTCCGGACGAGGCGAGGTTCCGCCGTCATCTATTGGGCCAATGAGCCCACAATTATGGGCATAGGCACCCAGCGTTGTCCAGCGCCGATCGATGACGGTCATGGGCCGTGCCGGTGAGGAGGGTGCGCACTGCCACCTGGCGCGGCGTCGTCGACAGCGAGTGCACGGGGTGCACGCGTTGACCACGCCATTGCAGTGATGCCATATTGGGTTGCAGATCCCATACACGTGACGAGGCATTGTAGAGACCGGGCGGACGGAGAGGTGGACCAACATGGGTGAGGCGCTACGCGGAAAGCGCGTCCTGGTGATCGGGCGCGGCAGCGGAATCGCCCGCGCCATCGTCCTGCAGGCGTTCCACGAGGGCGCGGAGGTCATCGCTGCCGGCCGGCATGTGGACGAGCTGGCCGCGAGCTACAGAGACCTGCCGATCTCCGTCGATGCCGTCGACCTGTCGGACGACGCCTCGATACGGGGGCTTGCCGAGCGGGTCGGGACGGTCGATCACGTCGTCTCCACCGCATCAGCACGAGCGCGCGGCAGACTGGCGGACCTGGAACGCGCGAACATCCGTACGTCGTTCGACACCAAGGTGATCGGCCCCACGATACTGGCCAAGTACATCGCACCAAGAATTCGGGCCGGCGGCTCGATCATCCTGTTTTCCGGGGTGCACGCCTTCAAGCCGAAGGTCGGATACCTGGCCGTCGGAATCACTAACGGCGCCGTCGACTTCTTGACGCGTTCGCTGGCGATCGAACTCGCCCCCATTCGGGTCAACGGCATATCGCCGGGCGTGATTGACACCGGCGCCTGGGATGCCATGGGTCCGCATGGCAAACGCGACTACTTCCAGGCGATCGAGGCGAGCAATCCCGCCGGCCGAATCGGTACCGCGGACGACGTTGCGAACGCCGCACTGTTCGCCATGACCAACACCTTCATGACGGGGGCCATGCTCATGATCGATGGCGGCGAGCCACTGACCTGAACGAACGACGGGCCACGGCTCCTCGCACGAGCCCTAGCCCGATCTCATCCCTTGGCCAACTGCGCGCTTTGGCAGCCGGTCAACAGGGTGGCCGCAGATTCCACGCCCTCGGGTGCTCTAGGGTGTCCTAATGATAACGATTGTCATTACGATGTGGAGGCCCATTTCATGACCCCTCGAGTCGGCCCGTGCACCGGCGTTGCCATGACCGCGATCAGCCTGGTGCTGAGCGCCTGCAGTTCGTCACCATCCTCACCACCCGGGCCATCGACGACGACCGGTGCGATGTCGGGTCCTGCGGCATCCAGCGTGTTGAACGTGGTGGCCAGCACCAATGTGTGGGGCGACATCGCCAAGCAAATTGGCGGGGACCATGTCAACGTCACGTCGATCATGTCGGATCCCAACGCCGACCCGCACGAATTCGAGGCCGACGCCAAGACCGCAGCTGCCGTCGGCAATGCCCAGTTCGTGGTCGAGAACGGCCTGGGCTATGACGATTTCATGGACAAGCTGATGTCCGCATCACCGAAACCAAGTCGCGTGGTGCTCAATGCCGCCGACGTCATGAAGATCTCTGGCGACGACGCCAACCCGCACGTCTGGTACGACATCGCCAAGGTCCCAGATGTGGCCTCCGCGATCTCCGACCAACTGGGCAAGCTCGATCCCGCCGATGCCGCGACCTACACCACCAACGCCAAGTCGTTCACCGACAGCTTGACCCCCCTCAACGACGCCATCGCCGCCATCAAGGCGAAGAATTCCGGTGCGCCGGTCGGCTACACCGAGCGGGTCCCCGGCTATCTCGTGGACGCCGCCGGCCTGAAGTTGGCGACACCGCCGACGTTCGCACAATCCATCGAGGACGGAAACGACCCGAGCCCAGCGGACAACGCGGCGATGAATGCCGCCATCACGAACAAGGCCATCAAAGTACTGCTGTACAACGGTCAGGTAACGAGCCCGGCGACCGAAGCAGTGAAGGCCTTGGCGCAGAAGAACAACCTGCCGGTCGTCGGCGTCACCGAAACGCTTCCGACGTCCGACAAGGACTTCCAGGACTGGCAGCTGCGCCAAGTCACCGAGATCACCACGGCACTCGGCCACTGATCATGACCGATCCGACCCGGTCGACCCACCCCACGGTGCGACTTCACCGAGCCAGCTTGGCCTACCAGGGTCGCCGACTCTGGCAAGACATGGACCTGGTGGTGGCCGCTGGGGAGTTCATTGCCGTTCTCGGGCCCAACGGTAGCGGCAAGAGCTCTCTCCTCAAGGTTCTGCTCGGCTTGACCCAGGTGACGTCGGGGACGGTTGAGGTGTGCGGTGCACCACCCAGCCGGGGTAACAGCGCCATCGGTTACATCCCGCAACAAAAGGGATTCGACTCCGATCTACCCATTCGCGGAATCGATCTGGTGCGAATGGGTTTGGACGGACACCGGTGGGGGTTCCCGCTGTCGCACGGTCAACGCAACCGGGCCCGGGTCCGGGAGGCCATCGCCGCGGTCGGTGCCACCGGATTCGCCGGCGCACCGATCGGGCGGTGCTCGGGTGGCGAACAGCAGCGGCTGCGGGTCGCCCAGGCCCTGTTGGGCGATCCGCAGCTAATCCTCTGCGACGAGGCACTGCTGTCGTTGGACCTCAAGCACCAGCGAGAGGTACTCGAGTTGATCGACCGCCGCCGTCGCGCATTGAACAGTTCGGTGCTGTTCGTCACGCACGAGATCAATCCGCTGCTGCCGGCCGTCGACCGCGTGCTCTACGTAGTGGGAACCCGTTGGGCGATCGGCGCTCCCGAGGAGGTGCTGACCGGTCCACGACTGTCAGAGCTGTACCAGACGGAGGTCGACGTGCTGCGGGTCCGAGGGCAGATCGTCATCGTCGGTGGGCAGGACTGGTCTCACGCGCACGCTGGTGCCACCGACCGTCTCGAGTTGCTCAACGAGGGCCGGGTGGTCGCGCCATGACGTTCTCACAGTATCTATCCCAGGGGTTCGTGCAGCATGCGGTGATCGCGGCCACTCTCGTCGCGATCACTGCCGGACTCATCGGTCCGGTGGTCATCATCCGCGACCTTGCATTCGCGGTCCACGGGAGTGCCGAATTGGCGTTCACCGGTGCGGCGGCCGGCCTCGTCGCGGTCGGCGATCCGATTTTGGGTGCGTTGTTGGGCTCGATCGTGGTCGCCACCGCCATCGGCTTCCTCGGAAATCGCGAGCGGGAACGCAATTCGGCCATCGGGGCCATCCTTGCGTTCGGCCTTGCCGGGGGGGTGTATCTCCTGTCGCTCTACAAGGGCTTCGCCACCGCGGCCACCAACATCCTCTTCGGGCAGATCTTCGGCGTGAGCCGGGGTCAGATCACCCTTCTTACCGGCATCGCCATCGGTGTTCTGGTCGGGATGGCGGTGCTCTACCGACCACTGCTGTTCGCGTCCGTGGATCCCGAATTGGCCGAAGCGCGTGGCGTTCCGACCCGACTGGTCGGCCTCCTGTTCGTCTACATCCTGGCGATGACCGTGACCGAGGCCGCCCAGATCGTCGGTACGCTGCTGGTGCTGAGCCTGGCGATCACCCCGGCCGCGGCGGCCAGTCGACTCAGTGCCCGCACGCCGGTGGTCATCGCCATCTCGATCGCCTTCGCGCTGATCGCGGCTGACGGTGGACTCCTGTTGAGTCTGGTTCGCTCCGAAGTCAAGGCCAGCGTCTTCATCGCTGCCATCAGTTTCGCGCTGTACCTGTTCGCCAGAGTGGCAGCCGTATCGATCGTTCCGAGATTGCAGGCTCGCAGCCGTGTAACGGGAACCGGCGCCGGGGTTGACACCGACCGTCTCGCCGGCGACGCGCCACCCTCCACGGTGAGTTCGGTCCGCGGCGCCGACTGATCGCTGGACCGCCGGATGTCACGCCCCACATCATCAGGGGCGCAGAGGAAGGGAATGATCGATGATCGTTGAGGGAGTGCTGGCGAAGGCCGCGGCGACGGTGGTGACCGGCGCCGTCGGCGCGGTGGCCTATGACGTACTTCGAAGGGCAGCGGCCAAGGCACCCCTTCACCGGGTGGCAGTCTCGACGGCGGAGGTGGGGCTGCGCGGAATGCGCAGGGCCGAACTTGGTGCGGAGTCGGCGCGTCTGGCAGTGGCCGACGTCGTGGCCGAGGCGCGGGAACGCCTCGGTGAAGAAGCCCCGCCGCCGGGCATCCCCGACGCAGGTCACGACCACGATCACGAGCACTGAATGGCGCGGACGGTGGACGGTCCATCGAGCGAGGCGGACCCGACGGTGCTCTCCGATGCAGCGGGGCGAATCCGGGTGCGCGTGCCGTGGATCGATTCGAGTGCGCCGCGCGCCGTCGCCATCGAGGAATCGGTCGACGATGTCGCCGGGGTGCGTGCAGTCCACGCCTTCCCCCGCACCGGTTCCGTGGTGGTGTGGTACTCCCCCAGGTGGTGCGATCGAGAGCCGATTTTGAAGGCGATCGCTGCCGCCAGACACGTGCCGGCCGACCTCGTGTCCGTCCGAGCGCCGCGCTCGGCCGACGTCGCCAACACCGACGTGTTGCGGATGGCAATCGGCGGGTTGGCTCTCGCCCTGCTCGGTGTACGGCGGTACGCCTTCGGTCGTCCACCCCTGCTGGGTTCGACCAGCAGGCTGTTCGCCACCGGCGCGACCATCGTCACCGGCTACCCCTTCTTCCGCGGCGCGCTGCGTGGCCTGATCGGTGGTCGGTCGGTGGGCACCGATGCCCTGGTGTCCGCAGCCACCGTCGCCAGCCTCGTGCTTCGGGAGAACGTGGTGGCGCTCACGGTGCTCTGGTTGCTCAACATCGGTGATTACCTGCAGGATCTGACTCTCCGTCGCACCCGACGTGCGATATCGGATCTTCTGAGGGGAACCGACGACACTGCGTGGCTTCGCGCCGTCGACGGCAGTGAGGTGCAAGTGCGCATCGACACCCTCGGCGTCGACGACCACGTGGCGGTCCACGACCACGTGGCCGTCCCGGTGGACGGCATCGTGGTCGACGGCGAGGCGATCGTCGATCAGTCCGCCATCACCGGGGAGAACCTGCCGGTCAGCATTACACCCGGCGCTAGACTTCACGCGGGTTCGGTGGTGATTCGGGGCCGTCTCGTGCTGCGGGCCACCGCGGTGGGCGCCGAAACCACGATCGGGCGCATCATTACCCGCGTCGAACAGGCCCAGCGGGATCGGGCCCCGATTCAAACCGTCGGCGACAACTTTTCCCGCCGGTTCGTGCCGGCGTCATTTCTGTTCGCTGGTGTGACCTTGGCCTTCACCGGTGACGTACGACGCGCCATGACCATGCTGTTGGTCGCGTGCCCCTGCGCCGTCGGATTGGCCACTCCGACGGCGATCAGTGCCGCGATCGGCAATGGCGCCCGCCGCGGCATCCTCATCAAGGGCGGCTCGCACCTCGAACAGGCCAGCCGCATCGACGCCGTCGTCTTCGACAAGACGGGGACCCTGACCATCGGACGGCCCACCGTAACCAACGTCATTGCCCTCGACGAGGACTGGGAGCCAGAACACGTGCTCGCCTATGCGGCGAGTTCGGAGATCCACTCGCGCCACCCCCTCGCCGAGGCGGTGATCCGATCCACCGAGGAACGCCACATCACGATTCCTCCGCACGAGGAATGCGAAGTCATCGTCGGCCTGGGCATGCGCACTCAGGCCGATGGACATACCCTTCTGCTCGGCAATCCGGCGCTTCTGCGAGCCGAGGACGTGCGGGTCACGAAGAAGGCTGCCGATTGGGTCGCTCGCTTGCGGCGCCAGGCCGAAACCCCATTGCTGCTCGCCGTCGACGGCAAACTGGTCGGCTTGATAAGCCTGCGGGACGCGATTCGACCGGAAGCCCGTGAGGTGCTGGCAGCCTTGCGCGCCGAGGGTGTACGGCGCATCGTGATGCTCACCGGTGACCATGCCGACACTGCTGCGGCCGTCGCAGCCGAGTTGGCGATCGACGAATGGCGCGCCGAAGTGCTTCCGGAGGACAAACTCGCCACCGTTCGAACCCTGCAGGCGGAGGGACACTGCGTAGCGATGGTCGGCGATGGAGTCAACGATGCTCCGGCGCTGGCCGCCTCGGACATCGGCATCGCCATGGGCCTCGCGGGCACCGACGTCGCAGTCGAGACGGCGGACGTCGCACTCGCCGGTGACGACTTGTATCGCCTCCTCGACCTGCGTGATCTCTCGGGGCGCGCGGTTGCCGTCGTTCGGCAGAACTACGCGATGTCGATTGCGGTCAATGCGTTGGGGCTGTTGATGGGTGCCGGCGGTGCGCTCTCGCCGGTGCTGGCGGCCATTCTTCACAACGCGTCGTCGGTCGCCGTCGTCACCAACAGCTCACGACTCATTGGCTATCAGTACTCACCCGAGCATGCGACTTCGTGAAGGTTGCGCCCCGATCGCTCACGGGGTCCTGTCCCGGAAGAGAGCCACGTACTCGACGGCGGCCCTCATCAACGCCGTGAGAGGCTCGCTCGAGCCGGTGGTATGGGTCAACATTGCGCCTCCTTGATGCGCGGTCAAGATGCTGACGGCAAGGTGACGCGGATCCGCCCGTTCGCCCAGTTCCCCATGACGCCTCATCGTCACCAGACCGTCGCCCAGCCGCGTCAGCCATCCGTCGTAGCCGTGCACCAGCTCGTCGACGATGACGTCGTCGGCGTCGAGAAGTTCCACGACCAGAGATCCGTAGCGGCACCCGCCAATCAGATACGCCGTCGGAATGTCGGCAATACACGCGTCGCTCCAGGCCTGCAGGCCACGAATAGTTGCCATTCCCTCGAATACGGGTTGGCTCGTGAAGCTTTCAATGCCACGACGCTGCGCGGCGATGACTTGGAGGGTGAGATCCCGTTTGTCGACGAAATAGTGCGAGAGCTGAGATCCGCTCACTCCCACCGCGGTGCGGACGTCGTCCAGACTGGTGCTGCGAACGCCGCGTTCGAACATCAACGCGGCAGCACCTTCGACGATGCGTGCATGCGTGGCCACGCCCTTGCGCGTGAGCCGTGGCACCGGCGTGCCCGATCCGCCAGCTGAAGTCCTCACCGGATCCCACGGCCGGCGGGGTCGCCTGGGTCTGCGCTCGGCCGGATCGGCGGCGTACATGCGCAGATAGTTGACGACGAACCGCAAGGTATTCGACAAAGGCCAAGCCTGGCGGTACGCGAAACTCATGACGCAACCGCCTTGGTGTGCCGCGACGACGATGAGCGCCAACTCGTGGGGATCGGCCGTCCCGACCAGCAGACCGCTGGTCTTCATGCGGCTCAGACGTTCACCGAAGAATTCGATCCACGTCAAGTAGCCGCGTGCGACCGCGTCCTTGGTACTGTCATCTGACTTCGTCAGCTGCCCGGCCAATCCGTGGTACGTCGGGCGGCCGCAATAGTCGAATTTGCGGAGCTGTCGCACGTTCATCTCGACCCAATTCTCCCAGCCGGGCCATGTGCCGAGGTCACCAACGCTCGGCGTCATGTGGATGGCCATGACCGAATTCATGTGACGCTCCAGGACTGCCCGGACCAAGGATTGCTTGCCGTCGAAGTAATGGCTGAGCTGCGATCCACTCACCGCGGCGTGCAAACGTACTTTGTCGAGACTGAGACCGGAGAGACCGTCGGCGAGGATGATCTCGGCAGCAGCGCGAAGGATCCGTTCTCGAGTTGCCATTCCCTTGACAGTAAGACCGTTTGTGCGAGAACCACTTCGAGGATCCATCTATACGCGACGTTGCCGGTCGTGCACGCACCGTGGACCGAGGTGCCTCACGGATTCATCACACTCCTGAATGGCTGTTGCGGCGTCCGTCGCCGTCACCCTCAAGCAGGGCGACGAACGGACATCAGTCCTCGATAAGATGTGTCGTGGTGGTCACCCGAGCCGTTCACGTCGTCACCGCCGCTTCCCACCCAGATCGCTTCTTCGTCGTCGTAGCGTGCATCCACGCCGGTGAAGTACCAGTCGCGCCCGTCGAAGTGAGACCAGAACCTTTCCACGAAACGGGTGGCGTCAGACCAGATTCCGCGTGGCATGGCCGGCCATGGTCGGTCCAGAACGAGACGTCCCTGCTGCCCGGGCTCGACCAGGTTCGTGTCATCGTCGACGATGTGGGCACTGATTCCCGGCAGCGGGTCAACCGGCGACCCTGGCTTGAGCGCGGTCACGCCCGGCAGAGGTGCGATCATGATCGCCCCTGTTTCCCTCTCCCCCCACGTGTCCACGACCTGGCAGCGATTGCCGCCCATGACGTCGCGGTACCACCGCCCCGCTTCCGGGTCGCTCAGTTGGTCCATCGTGCCGAGCAGTCGTAGCGATGACAGGTCGTGCGCGTCGGCGATCTCGCGGCCGCTCTTCATGAACATCCCCACCAACGTCGACGTGACGTAGTACGTCGTGACGCCGTATCGCTCGATGATCTGAAAGTGCCTGCTTTCGTCCGGAAAGTCCGCCGCACCTTCGTAAATTACCGAGGTGGCACCGTCGGCGAGCGGTCCATAGACCACGTACGTGTAGCCGGCAATGGATCCGAGGTCGGCGCAGCACCAGAACACGTCGGAGTCCGTCTTCGAATCGAAGACGTAGTGAAAGGTATAGCGGGCCTGGGTCAGGTAGCCGCCCGAGGACTGCACGATGCCTTCGGGTCGGCCCGGCTTGCCCGAATCGTAGTGCAGGAAGAGGGGATGCTCGGCGTCGAAGGGTTCGGCCGCGTGCTGCCCGGAAGATGCTCCGATCGTGTCCTCCCACCAGCGGTCTCGGCCCTCGACCCAGCTCGACTCGACGTCCTGACCGGTGCGGCGGACGACGACGACCATGTCGACGCCGTGCCCCGAGACGACGCCTGCTGCGAGAGCGTCGTCGACGATCGTCTTCATCGGGGTGGGCACTCCCCGGCAGTATTGGCCATCCGAGGTGATGATCACCCTGGGTTGGGCGTCGTCCACTTGTGCTCTGAACGCGTCGGCGGACAGGCCACGGGATGAGAACACATGGACCAAGCCCAGCCGGGCGCAGGCCAACATCGCCACCACGGCCTCGGGAATCAACGGCATGAGGATGGCGACTCTGTCTCCAGCGCGCAGTCCGACTCCGGCGAAGTAATTGGCCGCCTTGCTGACGTCGCATAGCAAATCCGAGTAAGTGATGTCACGTGAGTCGCCGGGCTCACCAACCCAATGGATCGCCACCCTGTCACCGTGGCCCGCGGTGACGTGGCGGTCGACGCAGTTGAACGACACGTTGAGGGTCCCGCCGACGAACCACTTCGCGAATGGTCGATTCGACCAATCGAGGACCTCGCTGAAGTCGTCGCTCCAGACCAGTTCCCGAGCTTGATCGGCCCAGAATCCCAGGCGGTTGGACTTGGCGCGTTCACGGAGTGCCTCATCTGCATTGGACAGCCGGGCGCCGGACGTCGATCCCCGCCGAAGTCGCACCGCGCCGTGGTGATGACCATCGATGTGAGTCTGCATCGCTACCACCGAATCCGTCATCGTCGTCTGCCTTCCTCGGCTCCTGATCACGCGCCCCCTGCACGTTTCAGTTCTGTCCTGGGTACGTCGAGTACCGACGCAAGGCGTTTCGTCCTCCCACGTCGAGTGCACTCGTGAACTCCAGCGCCCTTGTCGTCATCCACGGTTGCAGCAGTGACGAGTCAGGGCCATTGCACGACGGGTGATCTTCAAGGGACCGGGGGGTGAGGAATAACGGCCGAATCGGCCGGGATAGTGGGTCGAAGCTCCCAAACTTGGTAGCATGGATCGGCGTCGACGCGACCACCGCGCAAGACTTCGGACCGAGCAAGCACGGGAGGTGCCTGGTGGACCGTCGCGAGACAGTACCGGTGCTCGACTTCCCGCGGGTCTCCACGTGACCGCTTCGATTCGGGCGCATTACCCCGAACCCGCCGCGTCGACCGACGGCACGTCGCTGACAAGCGCGTCGATGCCGGCCGGCTTGCCATCGCCGGCTGCCGTTCCCCTCCGTGGACGGTGTTCTGAAGTGGCCGTGTTGGACGAGGCGCTCAACGACGTCGCGGGAGGCCGTGGTGGGATGGTCGTGCTCGAAGGCCCCCCCGGTATCGGGAAGAGTCGCTTGCTGGACCACACGCGGCAGCGCGCCAGGGAACTGGGCGTGCGAACCTTGTTCGGGCAGGGCTACGAGTCTCACCAAGCGACACCGTTTCACCCGCTGTTCAGTGCGATGCTGCACGCGGACCCGCCCGTCGGTGATGCCGAGGCGTTTCGTCGGTTCGGCGACGGCACCGATGTGCCCTACTGGATCGTCCACGACCTGCGGGTCGCCATCCACGCCGCAGCGGCTCAGCAGCCCCTGTCGATCCTGCTGGACGACGTTCACTGGGCCGACAACGGCACTCTTCTGGCATTGCGCTCCCTGACATCGCACTGCGAGGCGCCGGTGCTGTGGATACTTTCGGTGCGCAGCGGCGCAGGTGGCGTCGCTGCGCGCCGGACAATGGCCGAACTGCATCGGGCAGGGGCCACGTTCTTGCCGTTGAGTCCGCTCACCCCCGCGGGGGTCGCCGAGGTCGTGCAGGATGCCGTGCGCGCCAATGCGGACCAATCGCTCCTGGAATTGGCGGCGAAGGCGCACGGGAGTCCGTTCCTGTTGACCGAGCTGCTCCGGGGACTGAACGAAGAGGAGCGACTCGAGGTGAGCGGTGGTTGCGCGCGCACCATTGGTGACCGGCTCCCGCGCCGATTGGCAATCGGCATGGAGCAACGCCTCGACGAACTGTCTGCTGATACTGCCGCCATCGTGCGGGTGGCAGCGACTCTCCCGGATCGGTTCTCGGCCAGCCTGCTGGCGGCCGTGCTGCAGCGCCCACCGGCGGCTCTCGTGTCGGGGATTAGGGAAGCCGTCCAGGCAGATCTGCTCGTGGAACGTGGCGATCATCTGACCTTTCGCCATGACGTGCTGCGTGACGCAACGCGCGAGTCGATGCCGAGGTCGTTGTGCCGAGCCATCGAGCGGCAGACGGTGACCGCCATGCTGGAGATGGGGGCGGCACCGGACGAGGTCGCGATCCAATTGGCGCGATGCGCTGAGCCGGGCGATCAGACGGCGATCGCCGCCTTGCGGCAGGCCGCCCTCGCCGTGGGCCGAAGCGACCCCAGTGCTGCCGCCGATCTCGGCAAACGTGCCATCGAGCTGTTGCCGGCTGCCGACTGCGAACGTGAGCCGTTGGTGGCGGAGACGCTACTGAACCTGAACCGGGCGCACCGGTATCGCGAGGCGCGCGAACTGGCCGACACCACACTGTCGTCGATTGCCTCGCAAGACGGAGAGGCGGAGATTCGTCTTCGCGTCGCGTCCGGCAATGAGGCCCCCGAGCAACGCATCGCCGACAATCGCCGCGCGCTGCAGTTGACTTCCATGAGCGAAGCCACCCGGGCACGACACCTGGCGTGGTTGGCGTACTTCGAGGCGGTCAACGGAATGCACGTGAACGCCTCGACGGCCGACGAAGCCTTCGCCACGGCGACGGCGAACGGTGACCTGGAAGCCCGGCTGGTCAGCGCAACCGCCCTTGGCATGGTCGAGCTGCAAGAGGGATACGCCTCGAAGGCCGTCCACCGCATGGACGAGACCGCCGCCTTGGCCCGCAGTGGTGAACCAACCGTGGGTCACATCGTCGCCGACGTTCACCGGGTCCGGCTCATCGTCACCCTCGGCTGTCTCGAGGAGGCGAGGACAGCGATCGCCGCGTCCGTCGAGCGTGCCCGTCGCGACCGGTACGCCATGGCGCTTCCGCCCTGGGCGATCCTCGACGGCTTGGCTCACGTGGCTGCGGGTCGCCTCGCTTCGGCGCGCGCTGCCATCGAAGCCCTGCCCCGGCACGAGTGGGGAAGCATCACGGAGAACAACATGATGCGCCTGTTCGTCCTTTCTGAGATTGCGGCACGCACGGATGACCGGCAACTTCTGCAGCGACTGCAGGATGAGGCGCGGTCGCTTCATTCGAGCATGTCGCCCATGGTGTCGTCCGGCGCCGCCTACGTCCTCGGCTTGGTGGCGTGGCACCGCGGCGACGTCCACGACGCCGTGCGCTGGCTCGGCGGCCACAACCCACGCGTCATCACACCACTGTGGTTGAACGTGTACGACCAGCTCATCTTGATGTCGCGCGTCGCATCGGCAGCCGGTGATGCCGGCTTGCGAGCTCGCGTGTTACACGGTATCGAGGTTCTCGAACGCGAGCGCCCCGTATCCCCGGTGTTCGCCGCCGTCGCGCTGCACGGCCGTGGGATCCTCGAACGCGATTTCCAGGCCTTGTTGGACGCAGCCAGCGCACTGCGCACGCGGCGCCCCCTCCTCTATGCCGCCGCCGCCGAGGATGCCGGCACGGAACTGTCGCGGGCCGACCGACATCCTGAGGCGATCCAGCAACTCAATGCCGCCTTCGACTCGTTCATCACCTGTGAAGCCGTTGCCGATGCCAGACGTGTGGGTCGAGCCCTGCGCAAGCTCGGCGTCGAAAGGAGAATCGTCAGCCAAACCCGCAGCACGTCGGGCTGGGACAGTTTGACGGCGGCGGAACTGCGGGTGGTCAACGTGATAGCCGAGGGCGCTACCAATCGCGAGGCGGCTGCGCGCCTGCACCTGTCACAGAACACCGTAAAGGCCCACGTACGCAACGCTTTTGCCAAGTTGGGGATACACTCCAGGATCGAGTTGTCGCGATCGCCAGGCCACGGCGCTCACTAAGAGGCCAGCGCGTCGCCAGACGCATCTCGACTCGTGTCGACGTGCACGCTCAGCGGACCGGACGGATGCGGCGCGCCTGCATGGTCTTCCAGCAGCGACACGAGGTGACCCAGGTCGCGCCGTCGTGAAGCCGCCGACCACGCCGCCCACGTTCGCCGGCGAAGGGGGTCGCCGGTCAGCCGCCGCCACGTGATAGACGGCGGGAGCGCGCTTTGACTGCTGGGCGGCGCCAAGGCAAACGAACGGCCCAAGCTCACGCTCGCGTACGTCACGTCGGGACCGGGCTCCTCGGTATAGGAGGTCGACGACTCGATGCGCAGACCGTAGCCCCGCAAGGTGGCCGTCAATTCGTCATACCAGACCGGGCTGCCTTCCCGAGGGAATCCGTGCCAGTCCAGACCAAGGTCGACCAGAGATTCCAAGCTGACTTCGGCGGAAGGTCCCAGGCGATCGGACTGGCATCCACTCAAGATGACACCGAGCGGCTCATCGGCGATCAGCACGGCGTCCAGATCCACTTTCGACGGCCGATGCCGGAGCAGCCCGAGCTCCAATTCGCTCGCAGTGAGCGCATCGAGTTGACGAGCAGTCGACAGTTGGTGAACCGTGATGGACGCGGAGGGATACGACGCCGCCATCGCCGGCAACGCACCGCTGAGCAATCCCGTTGGCAGCCCGAAGGGCATGCCGATGCGCAGAGAAGCGTCCTCGCAACTACCCCGCGCCATCGCCGCCACTGCCTGCTCATAGCGAGCGAGCACCGCTCGCGCCTCGGTGACCAGTACCCGGCCCGCCTTCGTGGTCACGACACCGGAGCTGGTTCGCTCCAGCAGTATTACGCCGCAGTGCTTCTCGAGTCCACGGATGGTGTGCGAGATCGCCGGCTGACTCAGGTTCAACCGATGTGCGGCGCCGGCGAACCGCCCCTCCTCCACGACGGCGACGAACGTCCTCAACTCTCGTAGCTCCATGGCTACCACTCCACTTCCGTACCAGAGCATCTTGCCGAACTCGCGACACGTCGGAGGCGCGCAACCTGCGGCATAGCGACTCCCGCTGTATGGGACATGCAACCCATTCTGCATGAAGCTTCGTGATGAGTGGCGAACTCCCAGCAGACTGATAGCCGGCGGACTCATCGACCACGGTGGCCAACACCCAATAGACTCGTCCGACGTCACCTCACTTCGGCGTGGCCTCCGTGGAGGATCTCCTCGGCGTCCAGTCCACGGTCGAGTCCATGGGCGATGACGGTCTGACCGGATTCCAGGTGCAACTGCTCGCCGTCGAGATACACGTCGATCTTGTCCGGCTCGAAGGACACCAGATCGCGGACCCGCTCGGCTTCGGTCCATGCGTTCAGATAGGACCAGGCCGAGCGCGGGTGTTCGCCGACGGTGTAGTAGCTCGCCAGGCCCTTGTAGGGGCAGAAGGTTTGCCCGTCGACGGGTATCAGGGCCGACTCGTCCAGGTCCTGGCGGCGCACGTACCACCGAGGGGCAAAGCCGGACTCGTAGAGCACTACGGGACAGTGGGTGTCGGCAATCACGCGGTCTCCATCACGGACCGTCAAATGCCTTGACGTCGAACGCATGTCAATACGATGATACGGATCCGCGGCATGGCCGACGATACGGTCGTCTTCTTCGTAGAAGGCGTCCATCGCTCGCCATGCAAAGGCGACGCACCCGGCCAGGACGGCGGCGTGGACCGGCAGGGAATCGTACTCCCACGCGGCCCGCCTCACGTTGCGACCGGCCGTTTGGGCTGTGAACCACTTCACCGGACCAAGATCTGGGTGCACGGTGACGTGGTCCTCCTCGACCAGGAACCATTCGCAGACGTCACGCCGCGGGAAGTAGGCGACCGGGTAGCGGCCCGGTTCGTGCAAGAGCACGACGTCTTGACTGTCGGCGACCCAATGCCCGTCGAAGCGCACCCGCATCCGCCGACGCAGAGGTTCGACGAACAACAGGCGCGGCATCGGTTCCGGGCTGAGGAAGTGGCCAACCGACTTGAGCGCCAACGGCCCCTGCTGCCACGCCAAACCCATCCTGTTTCCCTCTTCCCATGTCTGGCGACGCCCGGAACTCCGGACCCGTTAGTCGTCGACGCGCGCTTCGTCGGCGCCGATCGTCATCTCATTCTGGGATATATCACCCATAATGTCCATGGTCCACCCGCGGGTTGAGTTCCTACCTCACGACCTGATCCCACTCCGCGTGCGCGAAGGTGTGCCCGGCGTCGACGATGGCCGCCTTCGCCGCCGCCAGCCTGCCCATACGAACCAACAGATAGTCGGTGTCGTACGTGGACAGCGTGTAGACCTCCACCTCCGCCTCCGCAAAGGGCACCAACACCTGGATGACGATGCCGAACAGCGTGAGGTCGAACGGGCCCTCGAGTCGAAGAAGTGCCCAGCCATCGTCCGCGGCGATGGCGTCCTTCGGCTGGTGCGCCGTCTCGCACACGACGGTGATCTCGTCGGGCGTCTCGATTGCACTCCAGAAACGTCCCGCCGGCCCGTCGTAGGGAGTGCCGGGCGGCAGCTGGGAGATCGCGTACTCGCCGGGAAGGTGATCGACGTGAAGTGGTTTCGACATCAACGTAACTCCTCTGGGGGCAGGCTAGCCGGTCGGCCGACCAAATATGTCGGTCATCTCGCATCACCGTCGGTGATGGCAGGGATTGGGTCGGATGGCCCTGATGAACGGCCGGCGAGTACGCGAAGGGCTCCTACGAACGGGTGCTGTAGGAATGCGCTCCCGTTCCGGCGAGCTTGCCGGCGTCGACGATCAGATATTCCTCGCGGATCGGGGTACCGCTGAAGTAGTCCTCGAGGATCTCCCGCGTGCCCGCGGCATAGCGGGTCTGCGCCGACAACGAGGTTCCGGAGATGTGCGGCGTCATGCCGTGGTGGGGCATGGTGCGCCAGGGATGGTCCGCCGGCGCGGGCTGCGGGTACCACACGTCACCCGCATAGCCGGCCAACTGACCACTCTCCAGCGCTCTGACGATCGCGTCGCGATCGGCGATCAACGCCCTGGCGGTGTTGATGAGGTACGTGCCGCGACGCATCGCGGAGAGCAGTTCGTCATCGAACAAGCCTTCGGTCTCCGGGTGCAGCGGCGCGTTGATCGTGATGACGTCGCACGCCGGGGCCAGGTCCTGAACCGTTGGGTGATAGGTCAGGTTGAGTTCCTCCTCCAGCGCCGCGGGCAACCGGTGGCGGTCGGTGTAGTGCAGTCGCACGCCAAAGGGCGCGAGCCGACGCAAGACCGCCGTGCCGATGCGGCCCGCGGCCACGGTGCCGACGTCCATGCCCTCGAGGTCATAGGACCGCGTGACGCAGTCCGCGATGTTCCAGCCGCCCCTGCGGACCCAATCGTAGGACGGCAGGTAATTGCGCACCAGCCCGAGGATCATCATCACGACGTGCTCGGCGACGCTGATGCTGTTGCAGTAGGTCACCTCCGCCACGGTGACGCCATGGTGGATCGCAGCGTCGAGATCGACGTGATCCGAGCCGATTCCGGCGGTGAGCGCCAACTTCAAGTTGGGGGCCTTCTCGATGCGCTCCCTGTTGAGGTAAGCCGGATAGAAGGGCTGCGAGATGACGATCTCCGCGTCGGCGAGGTGACGGTCGAGTTCGGAGTCCGCGCCGTCCTTGTCCGACGTCACGACGAGTTCGTGACCGAGGGCTTCCAGGAAGCTCCGCAGGCCGAGTTCGCCCGACACGCTGCCCAGCAACGTCCCGGGGACGAAGTCGATGGCCGACGGCGTGGGGAGCGTCTGACCACCGGGATAGCCCTCGAGCGTGGGCAGACCGTCACGCGCATACGCGGTGGGATATCCGTCGATGGGATCGTCGTAGAGGACGACCACTACTTTGGCCATTGTCGTTCCTTTGTTCGGAGGGGACCGGGCGAGATATCATGCCCGTGGCGAACCGATTGGGGCGCAACATGAATCGTGTCCGAGGCCACATGGCCCCGGCAAGGGTCCGCACTGACGGAAGATTCGATCTGGCGATAGGTATCGTCGATGATCGGTGTTGGTCGAGACCGACGAGGGAGTAGCTCGTGCGCGGTGAAGTCCTGATCCGTCATCTCGAATACCTCGCCGCCCTGGCCCGCGAGCGCCACTTCGGCCGCGCGGCGCGGCTGTGCCACGTCAGCCAGCCGACGCTGTCGGGCGCCATCGGAAGGCTCGAGGCGAACCTCGGTGTGATGATCGTGCGGCGCGGGCGGCGCTTCGAGGGGTTCACCGATGAAGGGGCGCGGGTCGTGCGGTGGGCGCACCGCATTCTGGCCGAACGCGACGCACTGCTGGCCGACGTCGGCCGCATGCACGGCGGGATCACTGCCACGGTGCGGATCGGCGCGGTGCCGACCGCGATTCCGGCGACACCGCTGATCACCGAGAGCTTCAGCATCCGCCACCCGATGGCCGGGGTCCGTGTCGAAGCGCTCGCCTCCCGCGAAATCGCGAGGCGGCTCGCGGATTTCGAGCTCGATGCGGGTGTCACCTACCTCGATGACGAAACGCCACCCGGGATTCGTCGCATCGAGTTGTTCCGCGAGCGCTATCTGCTGCTGGTCGACCAGGCACACCCGATGGCGACCGGTGAGACGGCGGAATGGGCAGCGACTGCTCAACTGCCACTGTGCGTGCTGACCGCCGAGATGCGCAACAGGCGCATCCTGGACGCCGCCATGGCGTCCGTCGGCGAACGGATCCGCCCTGCCGTCGAGACCGACAACGTCGGCGCGCTCTTCGCCTACGTCGCCACGCGGCAACTGCCGAGCATCGTCGCGCACACCTGGCTGCACGCCTTCGGCGTGCCGGCGGGCATGTGCGTGCGGCCACTACGCGAGATCCGGCCCCGCCCCGTCGTCGGACTCGTCATGTCGGAGGGGACTCCACCATCGATCATCGCCGACGCACTGGCTGATTCCCTGCACGACGCGGATCTGGCGGCCCTCTTCGACGTGTCCTTGGCCGCGGCACTGGGCCGGGCACCGTAGGCGGATCGATTCCCGCACGCACGTTCGGCATTCGCCGAGTCGTCGCCGCTGGCGTGATGAGCTACATTGAGAAGCCTGAACGCGGGAGCTCGAGGAAATCGGGCTGAGAGGGTGGCTACGGAGTCACCGACCGCTTGAACCTGAGCCGGATAATGCCGGCGTAGGGAGAGTGAGATTCGATGTCGACCGTGGTGCGTCGTTTTCTGCCTTCGAGCCATCGCGATGCGGGAGATGAGGTGCCGCCCACGCTGGTGGGCCCCACGCCGCGGGTACTGGGCGTCTTCGATCAACTGGGACTGTGGGGAAATCTGGGAGTCAGTCTTCTCGGGTTCACCGGCGCCGCAGTCGTGTTGCAGCCGGGGGGGCCCGGAACACCGCGGCTGTCCCTGTTGGCCGCCATCGTGGCGACGGTCGTCGGCACGGCTCTGGGAGCGGCCGCGATCGGGGCGTCGGCGATACCGGGCGCCCAGACCGGCGCACCGGCGATGGTGTTGCTCCGCGGCCTGTTGGGCGGTCGGGTCTCCTATCTACCGACGGTGTTGAACATCGTGCAGATGGTGGGGTGGGGCACCTTTGAACTGGTCACGATCGCCACCGCGGCCGCAACGGTGCTGCCCGCAGTGCCACAGTGGGGTTACGTCGTGGCGGGTGGCGTCATCACGACCCTGCTCTCGCTGTACCCGTTGGGTTCGGTGCGGGTGCTGCGCCGGTATGTCACCGTTGCGGTGCTCATCGCGCTCGCGTACCTCTTCTTCCAACTACTGAGACATCCGCTGCCGCCGGTGAGCGAGGGAACGTGGTCGGGTTTCAGCGTCGGGGTCGACACCACGGTGGCGGTCGCGGTGTCCTGGGTGCCGATGGCCGCCGACTACGCCAGGCATTCGCGCAGTGCCAAGGCGGCGTTTTCGGGAGCATTCTTCGGCTACGGACTGACGCAGATCGCCTGCTACGCGCTGGGTCTGCTGGCGCTCGTCACCGTCGCCGTCGACGAGAACTACGTCTTCGCCGCGTTCATCGCCGTGCCCCTCGGGGGACTCGCCTTCGCGATCCTGGCCGTGCGTGAGATGGACCAGTCGTTCGCCAACGTGTACTCGGCCACCGTGTCCACGCAGAACCTGCGACCCCGTTGGGACCGCCGGATCATCTCCGTCACCGTCGGTGTCCTCATCACGCTGCTCGCGCTCGCGGTCGACATCTACGGCTACGCGAGCTTCCTGTCGCTGATCGGTTCGGTGTTCGTGCCCTTGTTCGCGGTGCTGGCGGTGGACTATTTCTGCTTCTCCGGCCGGCGCGGATGGGACCTCACCCAGGACTCCACGTCGAGATGGGTGATGCTGATGCCCTGGTTGCTGGGCTTCATCACCTACCAGTTGATCTATCCCGGTCAAGTTGACTGGTGGGCGTCGGCATGGGGCGAGCTCGCCCAGGCGATCGGCTTCATCGCCCAACCGTGGATGAGCGCCTCGATCTTCTCGTTCGCGGTGGCCGCGGTCCTCACCCTGCTGGTGGGGGGCGTGTCTCGGTTGACGAACCGCGGTCCGGACGGTCGAACCGCACCCTGACGTCCGCGCTGGGCCGGCCGACGGTCGGCATCGCCTAAGCTGGCCCACGTGCGTGGGATCTTCGTTGCAGTCGTGGTGGCCATGTCCCCCGTGTCGCTCGCCGTCGCCGGTTCGGCGCACGCCGATGCGAACGATCAGCAGTACCTCAACGTGCTCAACGCGAACGGCTTGGGCTGCGCTCAGGCCCTGTTCGAGTGCCCGCAGGGCGACGACTCGATGATCGGCATCGGCCATGCGATCTGCCGCCAGCTTCACGGCGGGAACTCGGAGAGGGCGATCGGAGCGCAGATCGTCCGGAGCCGGCCCGGTGTCCAGCCCGATCAAGCAACCAGATTGGTCATCGCGGCAGAGGCCGCCTACTGCCCCAAGGACTAGGCCTCGCGCGCGGCGCCGCCCACGACGCGACGGTCGAACACCAGATCCCACGCCGTGTCCATGGCGGTGGCAACGGCGCCGACGAGCACGGCGTCGTCTCCCAGGTGTCCTCCCACGATGTCGGGAACGACGGGAACGGTCCCGGCCAGTTCGCGGTACATCGGACCGGCGAGCAGGTCGGCGTTGCGGCCGATTCCACCGGCCAGCACGACCAGCGCGGGATCCAGGACGGTGCTCACCACCGAGATGACGTGGGCGAGTTTCACGGCCTCGTCCGCCACGACGGCCAGCGCGTGTTCATCGCCATGGCGGGCCTTGTCGAACACCGCCTTGGCCGTTGACGACGTCAGGCCTGCCTCGCGGGCGGCCGACACCACGGCTCGTCCCGCCGCCACCACTTCCACCGGCCCGGGCCGGTGCACGGTGGCGCCGGCGGGCACGCGGCCGTAGGGCAGGTCCGCGATCTCACCGGCCGCGCCATGTGCGCCCCGAAAAAGCTTGCCGTCGACCAGGATTCCCATCCCGATGCCCGTGCCGACCGTGAGGCACGCAACCACGTCGACGCCCTGAGCCGCGCCCTGCGCATACTCCCCCACCGCGCACAGATTGGCGTCGTTCTCGACGATCACCTCCGAGCCGTGCGCCGCCAAGGTCGACACCAGCGCGTGCAGCAGCCCGCGCCGCTCCCACCCCGGCAGATTCGGTGCCCGGTGGACGGTACCGGTGGCGGTGTCCAGGATTCCCGGCGTTCCGACGGCGGTCACCACGATGTCTTCTGCCGCCAGCCCGGCCTGGGCCACGGCCCGGCGGATCATCTTCTCGACGGCGCGCAGCAACGCCGTGCCCGAGCGACTGTGGTTCGGCTCGTCGAGCCGCGCCACGATGACACCGTCGAGGTTCGCCACCGCGACGTGGAGCAGATGTCGGCCGATGTCCACACCCACGATGTAGCCGGCGTCCGGCGCAGTGCAGTAGATGACCGCAGCTCTGCCGGGCCTGGCAGCGCTCTGCCCGGTCGCTCGGACCAGGCCGTGCTGCTCCAGGTCCAGGAGTGCTTGTCCGACAGTCGGCTTGGACAACCCGGTGTCTCTGGCGATCTGAGGACGGGTCGATTCACCGTGGTCGCGGAGGCGGTTGAGCACCAGGCGCTGGTTCAGGGCGCGCATGCTCGCCGGGGTTCCCGCCCTCGGCGCCGTCGGGTCGACCACCGCTTCCTCCGTTTCCGGTGTCGAAAGTCCGCCAGCGCACTCTTCCACACCGGCACCGATTATGTTAAGAAACTTTCCTAACGAATAGTGGAGGTGCCATCGTGAGTTCACCGGTTTCTGCGCAGCCCGCGCTCGAGCGCGAGATCGGCCCGCTGCAAGCCACCGCGATCAACATGACCCAGATGTGCGGCATCGGGCCCTTCGTCACGATCCCCGCCATGGTCGCCACCATCGGCGGGCCGGAGGCCATGTTCGGCTGGATCGTCGGTGCACTCCTCGCACTCGCCGACGGACTCATCTGGGCCGAGCTCGGCGCCGCCATGCCCGGCGCCGGCGGCACTTACATCTACCTCCGGGAGGCCTTCCAGTACCGCACCGGCCGCCTGATGCCGTTCCTCTTTGTCTGGAGCGCGGTGCTGTTCATCCCGCTGATCATGTCCACCGGCATCATCGGCCTGGTCCAGTACCTCGGATACCTGATCCCCGGGGTGACCGACGACGGCGGAAACACCGCCCTGGGCAAGCTGATCGGCGTCGGCATCACGCTGGTGATCATGGCGGCGCTGTTCCGCAAGATCGGTCAGATCGGCAAGCTCACCACAGTGCTGTTCGTGGTCATGCTCGTCGCGGTGCTCAGCACCATCCTCGCGGCGTTCAGCCACTTCAGCGGCGCGCAGGCATTCGCCTTCACCCCGGGCGCCTTCGGTGCACACGGCACGTTCTGGGCGGGGCTCGGCGCAGGCCTGATCATTGCGATCTACGACTACCTCGGCTACAACACCACCGCCTACCTCGGCGCCGAGATGCGCGACCCTGGTCGCACCATCCCGCGCTCCATCGTCTTCTCCATCCTCGGCATCATGGGCCTGTACTTCCTGCTGCAGATCGGCGTGCTGGGCTCGTTGCCACTCGACGAGATCAAGTCCGCCACCTCGGTCGCCTCATCGGTGCTCGAGCAGGCCTGGGGATCCACTGCCGCCCAGGTGATCACCGTGCTGATCGTCGTCGCGGCCATCGGCTCGGTGTTCGCCGGCCTGCTCGGCGGCTCCCGTGTCCCGTTCGAAGCGGCCCGCGACAAGGTGTTCCTCACGATGTTCGCCCGGCTGCACCCGAAGCTGAACCTGCCCACCGCCGGCGTGCTGACCATGGGCGTCATCACCATCATCGGTTCGCTGTTCACCCTGACCACCATCATCAATGCGGCGGTCGCCACGCTGGTGATCATCCAGTCCCTGGCGCAGGTGGCCGCCATCGTCGTGCTGCGCCGCCGGCAGCCGAACCTCGCGCGGCCCTACCGCCAATGGCTGTATCCGCTGCCGACGATCATCGCCGTCGTCGGCTGGGTCTACGTGTACGTCTCCGCGACATGGCTTTCGATCGCCCTGTCGCTGGGATGGATCGTCATCGGCTGCCTCGCCTTCCTCCTGTACGCCAGGGCCGAACACACCTGGCCGTTCGGTCCCAAGGAGATCAAGGAGGCCTTCGCCGACGTGTGACTTTGCGCTCGTGTGATCGACGTCGCGGCACTTTGGCTGGTTTCTGGACTGGCTTTTAGGGAACCATCGGGGTATGGAGTCGACAGCGACGCGATCGGACAGGTGCGGGCGGTGAACGCGAACCGGGTCCGCTGGTGGGCAGCAGGGGCGTTTGGGCGTAGCCCCCTCGCCCGCGCCGCCGACCGAGTGGAAGCCTGGGTCCTGGTCCTGGGCGTGCTGCTGCTCGTCGCTGCCGCCTATCCCGCCGTGGCCGTCGGACACATCGGCTACGACGCGCGCTCGCGCACCATCGCCGCCGAGGCCGCCGCCCGTCACCCCGTCGACGCCGTGGCCCTCGGTTCCGGCAGAGCCGACCCGACGATGTCCGAGTCGACCACCACGACGTTTCTGGTGAACGTGCGGTGGCACGCCAGAAGCGCGACGCACGAGGCGACGGTCAGGGCCGATCGGCCCGCCAAGTCCGGTGACCACCTGCGCATCTGGCTCGACGAAAAGGGTGCGGTGACGTCGCCGCCACTGACCGCCTCGGACCTGCGCACCGAAATGTTCGGCACCGTGGCACTCGCGTGGCTGTTGATGGCAGTCATGATCGGTGGCGCCTTCGCGGTCGCCCGCAAAGTGCTCGACCGATCTCGAAACCGCGGCTGGGACCGCGGCCTGATGGAGCTGGTCGACAACGGCGGAGGATCCACGACCCGCAAGTCCTGAGCCGATCTGAATACTGTATTTTGACGGCACAGCCCTTCCGGTCGGTGATCGGGATGGGGCCTGGCGCCCGCCGCATACCAGCAGCATGAACTTCCTGGTCGGACGGTCGAACAGTCGGGCGGTGGACGTGGTCCATCGCCCCATCCCATGAGGAAGGCCATCACGGATGACCGTAGGCGACCCCAGCGGCGAAGAGCATCTGACGATCAAGCCGCCGGAACAGTGGGCGACCGGATTGCCCGCGGTGCGGCATGCCCTGCAGTTCTCGCTGCAGCACACCTCGCTACGGCGCACCGCGATCAACCTGCTGACCATCAACCAGAAGAACGGCATCGACTGCCCCGGCTGCGCATGGCCCGAGCCGAACCGGCGGCACCTCCAGGAGTACTGCGAGAACGGCGCCAAGCACGTCAACGACGAGGCGACCACCCGACGTATCACCAGGGAGTTCTTCCGCGCGCACCCCGTTTCCGCGCTTGCCACCAAGTCCGACATGTGGCTCAACGACCAGGGCCGCCTGACCGAGCCGATGGTCAAGCGGCCGGACTCTGACCACTACGAACCGATCAGCTGGGATGCCGCATTCGAGCTGCTGGCCACTGAGTTGCGCAGCCTCGACTCCCCTGACGAAGCACTGTTCTACACCTCTGGCCGGCTGAGCAACGAGGCCGCGTTTCTGCTGCAGCTCTTCGTCCGCGGTCTCGGCACCAACAACCTGCCCGACTGCAGCAACATGTGCCACGAGTCCAGCGGCTCCGGGCTCTCCGAGACACTCGGCATCGGCAAGGGCAGTGTCAGCCTCGAAGACATCGAAGAGGCCGATCTCGTCTTCGCCGTCGGCATCAACCCCGGCACCAACATGCCTCGGATGCTGTCCTCGCTGGAGGAGACCAAGCGCAACGGTGGCCACGTCATCGCCATCAACCCGCTCCCCGAGGCGGGGCTGATCCGGTTCAAGAACCCGCAGAAGGCCAGGGGCATCGTCGGCCGCGGCACCACGATCGCCGATCACTTCCTGCACATCAAGCCCGGCGGGGACTTGGCACTGTTCCAGGCGATCAATGCGCTGCTGCTCGCCGCCGAGGACGCCGATCCGGGCAACGTGCTCGACCACGAGTTCATCGACCGCGACACGACCGGCTTCGCCGACTTCGCCGAGCACGCCCGTCGCATCGACTGGACCGACGTGCTCGATGCGACGGGACTGCCCCGCGACGAGATCGACGAGGTCGTCAACCGCGTGCTCGCCAGCAAGAAGATCATCGTGTGTTGGGCGATGGGCGTGACTCAGCAGAAGCACGGCGTTGCGACGGTCCGCGAGATCGTCAACTTCCTGATGCTGCGCGGAAACTTGGGCCGTCCGGGAGCTGGCGTCTGCCCGGTTCGCGGGCACAGCAACGTCCAGGGCGACCGGACCATGGGCATCTGGGAGCGCATGCCGCAGACGTTCATGGACGCCCTCGGGCGCGAGTTCGGCTTCACTCCGCCAACCCACCACGGGCTCGATGCGGTCGACTCCATCCGCGCGATGCGCGACGGACGGGCAACGTTCTTCATGGGGTTCGCGGGCAATTTCGTGAGGGCCACCCCCGACAGCGAGCTGACCGAGCAGGCGATGCGCAACTGCCGCCTCACCGCCCATGTCTCCACCAAGCTGAACCTGTCGCATGCCGTCTGCGGCGAGACCGCGCTGATTCTGCCGACTCTCGGACGCAGCGATCGCGACGTGCAAGCCGGCGGCGAACAGTTCGTGACGGTGGAGGACTCGATGAGCAACGTCCACCAGTCCCACGGCAGGCTCGACCCCGCTTCCGAACACCTGCTGAGCGAGGTCGCCATCGTCTGCCGGCTCGCCCGCCACACGCTCGGAGAGGCGCCGGCGATTCCGTGGGAGGACTTCGAGGCCGATTACGACCTCATCCGCGAACGGATCTCCCGCGTCGTACCGGGGTTCGAGGACTTCAACCGTCGGGTCCGGGCGCCGGGCGGCTTCCGACTGCCCAACCCGGTCAACGAGCGCAGGTACCCCACGCCCTCCGGTAAGGCCGTCTTCACCATGAACACGTTCGACAGGCTCCAGGTGCCCCAAGGTCATCTCGTGCTGCAGACGATGCGTTCCCACGACCAGTGGAACACCGTGCCGTACGCGCTCAACGATCGCTACCGCGGCATCCACGGCGGCAGGCACGTGGTCCTCGTCAACCCCGACGACATCGCCGCACTCGGCCTTGCCGACCGCCAGCTGGTCGATCTCGTCAGCACTTGGGAAGACGGAATCGAGCGGCGCGCCAGCAACTTCCGCGTGATCGCCTATCCATCGGCGCGGGGTTCGGCAGCCTCGTACTATCCGGAGACCAACGTCCTGGTCCCGCTGGACAGCGTCGCCGACGTCAGCAACACACCCACGTCGAAGGGTGTCTTCGTGCGCCTGGTGCCGACCCAAGCCGGCGACGACCCGACCGCAGTGGCTAGTGCGGTCGCGCGCGCAGACGAGGTGCCCGCCGTTCGGTCGTAGCGGCCCGAGCCGGACAGCGTCAGCCTCGCATCAACTCGCCGACGTGGGCGGTGACCGACTCCCGAAGGCCCTGGAGGTCGTAACCGCCTTCCAAGACCGACACCAGTCGGCCGTCGCAGTGCCGCTCGGCGGCCGACATCAGCTCGCGCGTCACCCAGGCGAAGTCGCCGGCCGTCATGCACAGTGAGCCCAGCGGGTCGCGTTCGTGGGCGTCGAATCCGGCCGAGACGATGATGAGCTCCGGCCCGAAGGCGTTGAGCGCGGGCAGGATCCGGTTTTCGAATGCTTCGCGTAGTTCGTCGCCGCCGTCACCCGCCGCAAGCGGGGTGTTGAAGATGTTGCCGACACCGGTCTCGCGAACTGCGCCCGTTCCGGGGAACCACGGCATCTGGTGACTCGAGGCGTAGAGCACGCTCGGGTCGGAGTAGAAGATCTCCTGGGTGCCGTTGCCGTGGTGAACGTCGAAGTCGACGATCGCCACGCGGGTCAGTCCGTGTTTGAGCTGAGCGTGCCGTGCGCCGATGCTGATGTTGTTGAACAGGCAGAAGCCCATCGCCCGATCGGTCTCGGCGTGATGTCCCGGCGGACGGCTGGCGACGAACGCGTTCTGCACGGTTCCGGCCAGCACGTCGTCGATCGCCTGAATGGTGCCGCCGACGCCGCGGAGCACCACTTCCCACGTCGAAGGGTCCATCATGGTGTCGCCGCCGTCGAGGTACACGTAGCCATCGTGCGGTCGGGACGCTTCGAGGCCGTCGACGTAGGCATTGGTGTGGACGTAGCGCGTCGTATCGAGGTCGGCGATCTCGGCTTCCTCGCGCACCAGCGCATCGAACGCCGGCCGGGCGAGCGCGGCCTCTACGGTGCGGTAACGGTCGGGCCGCTCGGGATGACCAGCCGAGGTCTGGTGGCTGGCGAAGATTGCATGGTGTACGAGCAAAGTGGCCAACGCTGAAGCTCTCTTTTCACATCACGTGCCGGATCGGCAGCTACCGGATACTGTATGCAATCACACGACTCTTGTTATGACCAGTGTCCACCTCCGCGAGCGCTCCGTGAACCCCGTGCTTCGCTTCCATCATGCGGAGCACATCATCCGCCGAAGCGGTGGTCGCCGCGCCGTGACCGTCATCGACGGCGCGCGCCAGTCGCTCGAGCCAGGACGCGAAGGCGAATCACAATGCGCACAGCGGCTGGGCAATTCGACCTCCGCCTGTGGTGCCGGCTCTTGACAATGCGTCCGACCGCAGGTTCACTCATATTGTATAACGATAGTTGCATTCCACAATGCGGAATAGTGCGACCCATCGCGTATGCAGCTGTCGACCATCAGAAAGGCAATGCCGTGGTGAATGCCACCTACACCGTCAACTGCTCGATCCTGTTGACTGACATCCCTCTACTCGATCGGCCGCGAGCCGCCCGAGACGCCGGATTCGAAGCGGTCGAATTCTGGTGGCCGTTTCCGACTCCGTCGCCGTCGGATGCCGAGGTGACCGCGTTCACCAGCGCCATCCAGGAGGCCGGCGTCCAACTGACCGGGCTGAACTTCGCCGCCGGCGACATGCCGGCAGGCGATCGCGGAATCTTGTCCCACCCCGCCCACACGCAAGCGTTCCGCGACAGCGTCGCCGTCGCCGTGGGGATCGCCGAGACGCTGGGCACCCGCGCGTTCAACGCCTTGTACGGAAATCGCGACGCGGAACTGGCGCCATCGACCCAGGACGACGTCGCCGTCGACAATCTGGCGCACGCCGCACTGGCCGCCGCCCGTATCGGCGCGACCGTGCTGTTGGAACCGGTGAGCGGTGCGCCGCAATATCCCCTCAAGACGGCCGCCGACGTCATCGGGGTCATCGAGCAAGTGCGCGGCCAGTACGGCGTCACCAACCTGCGTCTGCTCGCCGACCTGTACCACCTCGACGTCAACGGTGACGACACCAGCGCCGCGATCCGCCACTACGGCAGCCACATCGGGCACGTGCAGATCGCCGATGCACCGGGACGTGGCGAGCCGGGGACCGGTGCGCTCGCGCTGGCCGGCCAGCTTCAGGAGATCCTCGACGGGGGTTACACCGGATACCTCGGGCTCGAGTACAAGGCCACCCGGCCGGACACCTTCGACTGGCTGCCACGCCACGAGCGCGGCACCAATGGCGTCAACATCCAAACCCTCTCGCAGCAACAAGAAACGAGGATCTCGTGAGCACCATCGGTTTCATTGGTCTTGGCATCATGGGCGGCCCGATGGCCCGCCACCTGGTCGCAGCCGGCCACACGGTCATCGGATACGACCGTTCCCCCGAGCGGGTGCAGGCCCTGGTCGAGGCGGGCGGCTCCGCCGCCGATTCCATCGAGCAGACGGTCAAGAACGCCGACGTCGTGGCGATCATGGTGCCCGACTCCCCCGACGTGCAAGCCGTGTTGCTTCCCGATGACGGTGTCTTCGCCCATGCACAGCCCGACACCCTGGTGATCGACTTCTCCTCGATCCGCCCGGACGTGACCGCCGAGCTGGCCAAGACGGCCGCGGAGCGCGGCCTGCGCATCATCGACGCACCGGTCTCCGGCGGAGAGCCCGGCGCCGTCAATGCCACCCTGTCGATCATGGTCGGCGCCACCGAAGCCGACTTCGCAGCCGCCAAGCCGATACTCGACGTCGTCGGCAAGACGATCGCGCACGTCGGCCCGAACGGGGCCGGTCAGACTGTCAAGGCGGCCAACCAGCTGATCGTCGCCGGCAACATCCAGCTACTGGCCGAGGCGATCACCTTCCTGCGCGCCTACGGAGTCGACATCGACGCCGCCGTCACCGTTCTCGGCGGTGGTCTCGCGGGATCGGCGGTGCTCAACCAGAAGGCGCCGAAGATGTTGTCCGGCAACTTCGACCCCGGATTCCGCATCGCCCTGCACCACAAGGACATGGGCATCGTGACCTCCGCCGCCCGCGAGGCCGGCGTGGTGATCCCCCTCGGCGCGGTCGTTGCCCAGTTGATGGCCTCGGCCGTCGCCAACGGCGACGGTGGTCTGGACCACTCCGGTCTGCTGCTCGGCGTCGAGCGTCTCTCGGGCACTGGAAGCGAGCACGCGAAATGACACGGATGCGCGCCGTTGACGCGGCAGTCAAGATTCTTGAAATCGAAGGCGCTACACAGGCGTTCGGTCTGCCAGGTGCGGCAATCAATCCGTTCTACTCGGCGATGCGTGCACATGGTGGAATCAGGCACATCCTGGCCCGCCACGTCGAAGGCGCGAGCCACATGGCCGAGGGCTACACCCGGGCCGCCGCCGGAAACATCGGCATCTGCATCGGCACGTCGGGTCCTGCGGGCACCGACATGATCACTGGGCTGTACTCCGCATGGGCGGACTCCATCCCGATCCTCGCGATCACCGGTCAGGCGCCCGTCGCCAGATTGCACAAGGAGGACTTCCAGGCCGTCGACATCAGCTCCATCGCGGCGCCGGTGACGAAGATGGCGATGACCGTCCTGGAACCGGGGCAGGTGCCCGGTGCGTTCGCCAAGGCGTTCCACCTGATGCGCTCGGGTCGGCCCGGTCCGGTGCTCATCGATCTGCCCATCGACGTCCAGCTGGCCGAGATCGACTTCGATCCTGAGGCGTATCAGCCACTGCCGGTGTACAAGCCGGTCGCCACCCGCGGACAGGCCGACAAGGCGCTCGACATGCTCGTCTCGGCCGAGCGCCCGCTGATCGTCGCGGGCGGCGGCATCATCAACGCCGATGCCTCCGACCTCCTGGTGGAACTGGCCGAGATCCTGGACGTGCCGGTCATTCCCACGCTGATGGGCTGGGGCACCATTCCCGACGATCACCGTCTGGCCGCCGGGATGGCCGGGCTGCAGACCTCCCACCGGTACGGTAACGCGTCCATGCTCGCGTCGGACTTCGTGCTGGGCATCGGCAACCGCTGGGCCAACCGGCACACCGGCGGGCTCGACACCTACCGCAAGGGACGGCGCTTCGTCCACGTCGACATCGAGCCCACCCAGATCGGTCGCGTCTTCTCCCCGGATCTCGGCATCGTGTCCGACGCCAGGGCCGCCCTCGAGCAGCTGGTGGCCGCCGCGAAGGAACGACGGGCCGCCGGCACGTTGCCCGCGTGGGGCAGCTGGGTGCAGGAGTGCCAGGAACGCAAGCGCACGATGCACCGCAAGACCCACTTCGACGACGTTCCGATCAAGCCCCAGCGGGTCTACGAAGAGATGAACCGCGCGTTCGGTCGCGACGCCCGCTACGTCACCGCGATCGGGCTGTCCCAGATCGCCGGTGGACAGTTCCTGCAGGTGTTCAAGCCACGGCACTGGATCAACTGCGGCCAGGCCGGACCGCTGGGATGGACGGTGCCCGCCGCGCTCGGCGTGGTTGCCGCCGACCCCACCGCGACGGTGGTCGGGTTGTCCGGCGACTACGACTTCCAGTTCCTCATCGAGGAACTCGCGGTCGGGGCTCAGTTCAACCTGCCCTACGTGCACGTGCTGGTGAACAACTCCTACCTCGGGTTGATTCGTCAGGCGCAGCGCAACTTCGACATGGATTATCACGTGTCGCTGGCCTTCGACAACATCAACTCCCAGGAGTCTGAAGACAGCGTCGTTCCCAAGGGGTACGGCGTCGATCACCTTCGCGTCGCCGAAGGGTTGGGCTGCAAGGCGATTCAGGTGGTCGAGCCCGGCGACATCGGTGCGGCACTGGTGCGGGCTCAGGAGCTCGCCAAGGAGCACAAGGTGCCCGTCGTGGTCGAGATCTTCTTGGAGAAGGTGACCAACATTGCGATGGGCACCGAGCTGGACAACGTCGTCGAGTTCAACGATCTCGCCGAGACGCTGACGGACGCGCCGACGGCGGCCGCCCTCCTCCTGGACTGATCCGGACGCTAGCCCGACGCCTTCTCGAACTCCGAGGCCAGGTCGCGCGCCACCTGCTTGAGCAATGGCGTCACCTTCGTCGCCAACTTCAAGGTCAGGCGCGACTCTGGTCCGGAGATCGAGATCGCGGTCAACGTGGGCGCGTCGGGTACCGGCACCGCGAAGCACCGCACACCGATCTCCTGCTCGCCTTCGTCGACGGCGTAACCACGAGAGCGGCTCACTTCGATGTCGCGCATCAGGGCTTCGGCGCTGGTGTGGGTGTTCTCGCTGGAGGCCGGCATGCCGGCGCGATCGAGCAGCCGCACCACGGCGTCGTCGGGGAGTTGCATCAGCAGGGCCTTGCCCACACCGGTGGAGTGCGTGTGCACGCGCCGGCCGACCTCGGTGAACATCCGCATGGAATGCGGCGAGGGAACCTGCGCGACGTAGACCGCCATGTCGTTGTCCAGAACCGCCATGTTGGCGCTTTCGCCCGTGCGCTGCACCAGCTCGACCAGATGTGGCCGCGACCACGCTCCGATGAGCCGCGCCGCGCTCTCGCCCAGTCGAATCAGCTTCGGCCCCAACGCATAATGGCGGTTGGGAAGCTGTCTGACGTACCCGAGGTTCAACAAGGTCCGCACCAGGCGATGAATCGTGGGTTGCGGGAGCTCTGCGCGAGAGGCCAAGTCCCCGAAGGCAATCGACGGACCGGCGCTGGCCATGATCTCCAGTAGTTCGAACGCGCGCTCAACTGACTGCACACCGCCCTTGGTCGGCGAGTCATCCGCCATCGAATCCCCTCCCCAGTTTCGCTCCGGTCGGCCACGGATGATTCCGCTAAGCGATACCGTAGTTTCGTATCACGAAATAGAGGTGAGGGCAAACCCCCCGGGCCGCGATGGCCACGGCGGCAGCCGTGGGCGTCTGAGGACCGCCGTGACGACGACGAGGCGGCCGAGGGTTCGCCTTTCGGCGCTACCCTCGGCCGCCTCATCGCTGGGCGACAGCCCCGGTCAGTCAGATGCGGTGGATGCCATCGGCTTTGCCGCCGCGGTTCCGTTGGACTTGGTGTCATCGACCCGTGCGCCCGGCTGGCGCAGGAAGAGAGCGATACCCGCAGACACCAGTGCGCTCACTGCGGCGATCCAGTACGCGCCACCGTAACCCCAGGCGCTGATGACGCTGGCGCCGACACCGATGCCGACGACCGACCCCAGCAGCTTGGAGGTGTAGATCAGACCGTAGTTGCTGGCGTTGTTGTTCTCGCCGAAGTAGTCCGGGGTGAGCGAGGCGAACATCGGGTAGAACGCGCCGCCACCGAAGCCGACCAGGAAGGCGAACACCAGGAACAGAAATTCGTTGTGTGCCTTGCCGGAGTAGAGCAGTCCGACCAGTGCCACGGCCGATACCAGCAGCACGATGATGAGCGTCAGCTTGCGCCCGAGTCGGTCGGAGATGTACCCCGTCACGGTACGACCCGTGCCGTTGACGATCGACAGCACACCGGCCGAGGATGCCGCGATCAGCGGACCGAACCCGAGCTCCTTGGCGAACGGAACCATGTAGCTGATGCCGAACAGCGACACACCGGCACTGATCCCGAGCGAGAGCCACATCAGCGGCAACATGCCGGTCTTGATCGCCTCCATCGGGGTGAACTGCCGCACCGCCGGCGGGTTCTTCCGCAAGCTCTCCGCGCCGCTCTTGCTGTTGGCCCACTCCACCGGGTCCACCTCGGCCGGCCACCAGTTCTTCGGCGGGTCCTTGAAGAACATCCCGCAGACGCCGACGACGATGAGCATGTACACCGCGACGAGGTCGAGGACCCAGACGTACGTGCTCGGATGCAGGGCGTAGCTGAAGATGAAGATGAAGGGCACGGCGCCGTAGGCGAAGCCGCCGTTGACGAATCCCGTCTTGCCGCCCCGCCGTTCGGGGTACCACTTACCGACGATGTTGATGCAGGTCGCGTACACCAGGCCGGCACCGACACCACCACACAGGGCGAAGCCGAGGTAGGCCAGGACGATGCTGTCCTGGGTGAGGCTCATGAAGCCGATCGCCGAGAGAACGGCGCCGGCGAGCATGGCGGCCTTCGCCGAGACGATGCCCTTCTCCCGCAGCTTTCCCGCCGGGAAGGCGATCAGGGCCTGGAAGAAGGCCCAGATGGAGAGCAGCCAGAAGGTCTCGGACATGGTCCAGCCGTGGGCTTCCCGGACCGAGGCCTGGGCGGCGCCATAGCCGTACTCGTACACACTGACCGAGAGCATGGCGGCCCATGGCAGCCACACCATCCAGGCCCGGGACCGGCCGAGCAACTGCTGGTCGGTCTCTCCGACGCGGTAGACGCGGTTGTTCGCGTCTGTGACCTCGCGATAAGTTGCGAGTGTTGAGGACATCGTTCATTCTCTTTCTAGCGATGGTTACAGGCTCGCGCCTCGGTGGCCTCTCGCGTCAGCATTTCGCGATAGACGTACGAGCACTCGTCGTGTGCTGCGGCGGGGATGGGTCCCGCGCAGCCGATGGCGCGCAAGCCAAAGGCACGGTGCGCCGCGTCGCGTACTGCTGGCCTCGCGGCCGTTCGCGCCAAGCGACTCTTGGCGACCGTATTTCAATGGCTCTCCATGGCTCTCCATGGATTTCCATGGCTACCATGGATTTCCTGGCAATCCCTGGTTTCCGTTGGAGATGCCGTCGTGCCTCGCGGTTACCTCATGACGCGTTCGCCCTTTCGTCGTTCCGTTGACTTCTCGGGTGCCCGAGCCGGTGCGGCCCGTGGTGTTCAGATGGCCCCGACACGCTTGAACCGGTCCAGCTGTTCCGGCGAGTAACCGAGCTCGGCGCAGATGGAGTCGGTGTGCTCACCGAGCATCGGCGAGCGGACGATGTCGACCGGAGAGTCCGACAGCCGCAACGGAGAGCCGACGGTCTTGAAGGAGCCTCGCTGGGGATGATCGACGGTGACGATCGAGCCCAGTTCGGCCAACGTCTCGTCCTCGATCAGTTCCTTCGTGCTCAGCACCGGACCGCAGGGCACGTTCAGCGCGTTCAGCGCCGCCAACGCCTCCCACTTGGTGTGCTTCTCCGACCAGTCCTCGATCAATGCGAAGACCTTGTCCAGCTTGTGCAGCCGATCCTCGGGTCGGGCCCAGTCCTCATGCTCGGCGAGTTCGGGCCGGCCGATCAGTTCCGCGAGCGGGGCCCACACCTGTGGCTGCACGATGACGTAGATGTAGTCGTTCGGACCGCCACCCTTGGTCCGGACGGCCCAGCCGGGCTGGCCGCCGCCGGAGGCGTTGCCCGACCGGGGCACCTCGTCGGTGAAGTGCTCGTTCGGGTACTCCGCCAGCGGACCGTGCGCGAGCCGCTGCTGATCGCGCAGCTTCACCCGACAGAGGTTGAGCACGGCGTCCTGCATCGCCACCTCCACGCGCTGTCCGCGGCCGGTGTTGGTGCGCTGGTACAGCGCCGCCAAGATTCCGGTGACCAGGTGGATGCCGGTACCCGAGTCGCCGATCTGCGCGCCGGTCGCCGTTGGCGGCCCGTGTTCGAACCCGGTGGTGGCCATCGAGCCTCCCATCGCCTGCGCGATGACCTCGTAGGCCTTGAAGTCGAAGAACTTGCCAGGACCGAAGCCCTTGATGGAGGCGTAGATCAGGCGCGGGTTGATGTCGCGCAACCGCTCCCAGGTGAAGCCGAACCGATCGACGACGCCGGGACCGAAGTTCTCGGCGAGGATGTCCACCTGCGACACCAGGTCGGTGAAGATCTGCTTGCCCTCGTCGCTCTTCATGTTGACGGTGATGCTGCGCTTGTTGCAGTTCAACATCGTGAAGTACAGGCTGTCGGCGCCGGGCACGTCACGCAGCTGGCTGCGGGTCACGTCACCACCTCGTGGCGCCTCCAGCTTGATGACGTCGGCACCGAGCCAGGCCAGCAGTTGCGTAGCCGAAGGCCCTGACTGGACGTGCGTCATGTCCAGTACCCGAACCCCGGCCAGTGCCTTGCCCGCGCCCGACGTCGCCGCCTGGTCGCCGGCCATGACGGTTGGATTCTCGACCATCCGCACGATCCCTTCTCCTCGCTTGGTATGTGAGCGGTTCGGCTCGTGATGACGTCAACGACGCCGGACGCGCCTCCCAACATTGCATACCGTATGCGTTCGACATGAGTGTGTCCCACATAACAACTTGTTGTCTAGGTTTTTCGACGATTTGATGCGCCCTCAGGAGGAGTGCCCAGCCGGCTCAACACCGGTTCACACGGGCCCCTCATGGCCAGTCCGGCGTCCCGGACGCCGCTCGCTACGGCCCATCCGAACCCCCAACTGCCAAATTGATGCCCGAACGGGATCTCTCGATGGGTCCATCAACCGTGGTAGAAGGCGTATTTGCCGATCATCGCCGGCACACCGTTCACTTTCCAGGAGATTCACAGCCGATTTTCTGCTTGCTTACAGGATTGTATGTAGTATACGTTTCGCTGTGATCATGGTCACCTCCCCCATACCCGAGTGATTGGCGTTACACATGAATTCGTATGCAATATGCAAAAGAGCCGGTGGGCCGAAGGTGGCACATCGCCTGCCTTCATGGTCGAATCGGGCGGTTGCACGGCGTGTCGGGTCGACCGGCCGAACGGCGGCGGCGTCGCCACGGAATGAGGGGGTTCGGCCAGCATGAAAGCGACATCTCGACCGACGTTCCGAGAGGTCGTCGACAAGAACGGCAGGGTGTACCGGGTCGGGGAGACCGACCGCGACATCCTCGGGCGTTCCCGCGTGTGGATGGTGTGGCTGCCCTGGGTGTCGATGATGGCGATCAGCTCTTCGGAGTACGCCTTCACCTCGGCCGAGGACACGCTCGTCGAGGCGCACGGGTGGGGTCACGGCCACATCTTCTGGTTGCTGGGTGTGTGGGTGTTCTTCCAGGCGGCGGTGGCCTTTCCAGCCGGCAAGCTGCGGGAGAGCGGCAAGTTGTCGGCGCGCGCGGCGATGATGCTCGGCTCCGTCGGCGCGTTGTTGGGGTACGTGTCGCTGGCGTTCGCCCCGAACGTGTTCTTCGCGTATCTCGGCTTCGGCTTCTTCGGCGGTACCGCGGCCGGGTTCGTCTACGCCACCTGCGTCAACATGGTGGGCAAGTGGTATCCGGAGCGCAAGGGCGGCAAGACCGGTTTCGTCAACGGCGGATTCGCCTACGGGTCGGTACCGTTCATCTTCCTGTTCACCTCATACCTGGACGTCTCCAACTACGAGGGACTCCTGTTCGCGGTCGGCGTGTTCCTGGCCGCGGTGGTCGCCGTGAGTGGCTTCTTCTTCAAGGATCCGCCCAAGAACTGGTGGCCCGCGCACGTCGACCCGCTGGTCGCCAGTGAGGACCCGCGCATCCGGCGCGCCCTGCTGAAGAACCCGCCTGCGGTCAAGCAGTACACGCCGATGGAGGCCATCAAGACCGGCATCCTCCCGCTGATGTGGTTCGTCCTGCTCTGCACCGCGGGCATCAACATCTTCGGCATCGCCATGCAGGTGCCCTTCGGCAAGGAGATGGGCTTCGCCGGGGGCATCGTGGCCCTGGCGATGAGCCTGAAGGCGATCATCAACGGCACCGGGCGCGGCGTGATCGGCTGGATCTCCGACCTGTACGGGCGGCGGAACACGCTCATCATCGTCTGTGCGGTGCTGGGGTTGTCGCAGTACGCGGTGTATCTGTCCGGCTCCATCGGCAGCATGCCGCTGTTCCTGATGGCCTCCATGGTCTCGGGATTCGGTGGCGGCGCGATCTTCCCCTTGTTCGCGGCGATGACCGCCGACTACTTCGGTGAGAACAACAACGCGACCAACTACGGCCTGGTGTACAGCTCGAAGGTGATCTCGGGCCTGGTCGGTGCCGGGATGGGATCGGTCGTGGTGGACAAGTGGGGCTACGACGCCGCGTTCATGATCGCCGGGACGGTCGGCGTCTGCTGCGCCTTCATCACGATCCTTCTCCGTCAGCCCACACTGCCGCAGTCGGAGCAGAAGGCGCCGGTGGATGACGGCCGCGGAACGAAGCAGGGACAAGAGGAGGCTTCGCTAGCGCTCGACTAGCGCCCGCACGCGCGCACGGGCAGTGAATGACGCCCCGGGTGCGGAGTGGTCCTCCTCGTGAGGACGCTCCGCACCCGGGGCGCCCGTTTTCGGGCGCATGTGACGGGAATCCGGACACGTTGTGCGTCGAGTCGGCACAACGGTTCATTGCATACGAAAACCTGTAAGCTGACAAAGCCGCATCGAAGGCTGAGGAGTCGCTAGGTATGTCTCATCCGTTTCCCGCCGGTAAGCGCAAGCAAGCGTCGCGGCCCAGCATGTTGGTGGACGCCGATGCGCCCCGGGTCCAGCGTCCCGCTCCCCTACGCCAAGCCGTCTACGACGCGATCGTGGAGTTGATCGTGCACGGCACCCTGCAGCGAGGCCGACACGTCGTCGAGGCCGAGTTGGCGGAGTATCTCGGCGTCAGCCGTCAACCCGTTCGAGAAGCCTTGCAGCGGTTACAGACCGACGGCTGGATCGAACTGCGACCAGGACAGGGCGCCTTCGTGCACATCCCGTCCGAGGAGGAAGTCGACCAACTGCTGGGCGTGCGGACGGTCTTGGAGACCCATTCGGCCGGGCTTGCCGCCGAACGGGCCACCCCGGAGGACGTGAATCGGCTCTGGGAGCTTCAGCAGGACGGGCTGAACGCGCTCGCGATCAACGACTCCGAGGGCCTCGTCGCTGCCAATGCGGCCCTGCACGCGGCAATCACCACACTCGCCGGCAACAAGGTGCTCGCCGAGCACATCGGGCTGGTGGAACGTAAGTGGCGGTGGTACTACCTGCCCATCGCGCAGCCGCGCGGCCAGGACGCCTGGAGTGAGCATGCCGAGCTCATCTCGGCGATCGCCGCCGCCGACGTCGAGCGGGCGACCTACATCATGAACCGCCACACCGACCGGACGCGGCAGGTGTACCACCAGGAGCGCCTGGCCAAGGCCGACCGAGAGTGACGTCTGCTCATCCCGCCGAACGACGACCGTCGTGGCGGGCCAGATCCCGGTCGACGTCATCCTCGGCGTCATCCTCGGTCGCACGGATGCGATGGTCGGCCGAGTAGACGTTCATCGACGTGCCACGCAGGAAGCCCACCAGGGTCATTCCCATGTCCCTGGCGAGCTCCACCGCCAAGGATGACGGCGCCGACACGGCCGCCAGGACCGGAATTCCGGCCATCACGGCCTTCTGAACCAGTTCGAACGACGCCCGCCCGCTGACCATCAGCGTCATGCCGGTCAGTGGCAGGCGTCCTTCGGCGAGCGCCCAGCCGATGACCTTGTCCACTGCGTTGTGCCGGCCGACGTCCTCCCGGACGCAGTGGAGATTTCCCCTGACGTCGAACAGCGCGGCGGCGTGCAAACCGCCGGTCCGGTCGAACACTCGCTGGGCGGCTCTCAGCTTGTCCGGCAGGGTCACGATCGTGGCGGCGCTCAGCCGCACCGGGTCGCCGTCGACGGACCAGCGACTGATCGTGCGCACGGCGTCGAGGCTGGCCTTGCCGCACACGCCACACGACGAGGTCGTGTAGAAATTGCGTTCCATCGAAGGGTCGGGGGCCGCGACGCCGTCGCCGAGGAGCACGTCGAGCACGTTGTAGGTGTTGGAGCCGTCGACCGTCGCGCCGGCGCAATAGCGGATCCCGGCGACGTCGGCGGCATCGCTCACCACGCCCTCGCTGACCAAGAAGCCGTGCGCCAGGTCGAAGTCGTCGCCGGGGGTACGCATCGTCACCGTGAGCGGGCGGCCGCCCACCCGGATCTCGAGCGGTTCCTCGGCGGCGAGCGTATCGGGGCGACTCGTCGCCACCCCGTCGGCCATGCGGACAACCCGGTACCTGGTGGTGACGCGTCCCATGAGCCCTCCAGTGCAGTATGTCGTACTCAATATACGTGCGTAATGACGTGACGAACCCATGCCTTCCACCGCCGCGGCGCACCGGACCGCAGGCCAGACTGCTGAACGAGCGGTCGCCTGGACAGGTGACGAAGGTCACGTTAGAGTTATCGCATACTGTATGCAATAAGGAGCTCAGCATGGCATCAGTCGTTTCACCATCCGCAGTCACAGAAGTCCGGGATCTGCGCGGCCGCGCGTATCGAGTCGGTGAAAGGCCGCACGACCTCATCGGCCACTCCCGCACCTGGGTGCTCTGGATCTCTTGGATCGCCATGGCCGGCATCGGGGTCCTGCAGTACGGCTACGGGGTTGCCGTCGCGGCACTGCACGTGACGAACGGTTCGAGCGCCACGGGCGCCCTGTGGGTGCTCGCCCTGTGGGTGGTCTTCCAGGCGGGCGCGGCCGCTCCGACGGCCGCACTACGCCACCGGTTCGCCCTGTCCCCGGCGCGGGCCGTCCTGGTCGGTGCGCTGCTGTGCGCGGCGGGACCCTTGACCCTGGCCCGCACCGACGACCTCCTGCTCGCGGTGCTCGGCTACTCCGTGCTCTGCGGCACCGGCGCCGGAATCGTCTACGCGACGTGCTCTGCGACCGTTGCCAAGTGGTACCCGGAGGCACGCGGCATCCGGGTCGGATTGGTGACCGGGGCGGTCGGCTGCGGAGCCGTGCCGTTCATCGCGTTGTTCGCCACGGTCCTCACACCGGCCAACCGGACCGAGATCTTCACCGCAGTGGGCGTCTGCGTCCTTCTCGTCGTGGCGGGTTGCGGGGTACTCCTGCGCGACCCCCCTCCGGGGTGGTGGCCGCCCGACATCGACCCCAGACTGTGGCCCATCGACAAGGTGGTGAACCGCAGCCTGCGCAACAACGTCCATGCGATACGCCAATACTCGCCCCGCGAGGCCGCCCGCACGCCCGCGTTCGTGTTCATGTACCTCATTCTGGTGCTCGCCGCCGCCGCAACGCTGCTGGCCGTCGTCTACGTACCGATAATCGCCATGGCCCATGGCTTCTCGCTCACCGTCGGAGCATCGGCGGTCGGCCTGCTGGCCGTCGTCAGCGGCGCAGGCAGAAGCGTCGCCTGCCGCATCTCCGACCGCTTCGGCCGGCGTCAGACCCTCAGCGCCGCCCTTCTACTCGAAGGCTGCGCCCAGTTGGGGCTCGTCCATTCCGCGTCGGTCGGACTGCCCCCCGCCTTCGTCGTCTTCGCGGGTGTGAGCGGACTGGCCGGCGGCGCCTTCTACCCGCTGTTCGCCAGCCTGGTTGCCGACTACTTCGGCGAGCGCAATGCCGTACGCAACTTCGGCCTGGTGTACAGCGCCAAGCTGTTCGGCGGCATCATCGGCGTCGGGCTGCCTGCCTTGGTCGTCGCCTCACGGTCACTCGTCACCCTCTTCGTCGCAGCCGGTTTGCTCAACGTGTGCGCAGCCGCCCTGACCCGACTGCTCCACCGACCCGGTTACCCGGCCTTCAACCTGCCGCGGTAGTCCATCCAACCCAGAAGGGCATCTCGTGCCACACATCACCGAACACGTCACCCAACTCCACGATCTCATCGACGGCCTGCGACGCTGCGTGACGTCGTTGGCCTCCGCCCACGGTGACACCGCTGCCATCCGCCGTATCGTGAACGACGCAGAGCTGATCCGCAATGCCATCGACCGGCTCGAAATCGACGCCGCCGCACCGGAATTGCACTGCACGCACACCGCGCCCCGGCTGTCCGAGGAGATGATGATCCCCGTGCCCACCGCCGAGTACCACTTCAGCTTCTGGCAGGACGTGGACCACGAAGGCATCGGACAGATGGGGGCCCTCGCCGGCAACTCACGCACCCGCAAGCGCAGATGACGCAACCGTCGGCGTCACCAGGGCGTGCCCTGGTGACGCCGGCGGGCGACGGTGGTCAGCGCAGCCGTGCCGCGGCGGCCAGCGCCACCGGTTCGAAGTCACCGGCCCGCGAGTCGACCAGCTCGAACAGTCGCCGCTTCATGCGCGGGTCCCAGAACTTGCGGACGTGGTCGGCCACCTCGGTCGCCGCTTGCTCGGTGGACAGGTAGCCGAAGTGCACCACGACCTGGTTGATCAGCCTGATCTCGGCGGCGTCGTGCATCGACACGTCACTCCACCAGTCCCGAGGCCAGCAGGCGCTCCACGGTCGACTCGGTCCGCTGACGAGCGGCCGGGTGGGCCACTGCGACCTGCACTGCGGTCACCTTGTACTCGGGGCAGTTCGTGGCCCAGTCGGAGTTCTCCGTCGTGACGACGTTCGCCCCGGTGACCGGATAGTGGAAGGTGGTGTAGACCACGCCGGTCGGCATCCGATCTGAAATCTGGGCGTGCAGCGTCGTTTCACCGACCCGGCTCGCCAACGTGACCTCGTCGCCGTCGGTGATGCCGCGAACCTCCGCGTCGTGGGGGTGGATCTCGAGCACGTCCTCCTGGTGCCAAGCGATGTTCGCCGTGCGCCTGGTCTGCGCACCGACGTTGTACTGGCTCAAGATCCGGCCCGTGGTGAGAATCAGTGGGAAGCGGCGCGTGCTGCGCTCGTCGGTCGGCACGAACGGCGTCGGCACGAATCTGCCGAGTCCTCTGGTGAACGACTCCACGTGCATGATCGGCGTGCCGTCGGGGGCGTGCTCGTCGCACGGCCACTGGATGCTGCCCACCTCGTCGAGCTTGGCGAAGGAGACACCGGCGAAGGTTGGCGTCAGCACCGCGATCTCGTCCATGATCTGGCTCGGGTGGTCGTAGTGCATGGGGTAGCCCATCGCGGTCGCGATCTTGCACACGATGTCCCACTCGTGCTGCCCGCTCTTCGGCTTCATCACCGCGCGAACCCTGTTGATCCGGCGTTCGGCATTGGTGAAGGTGCCGTCCTTCTCCAGGAACGACGCCCCTGGAAGGAACACGTGGGCATACTTCGCGGTCTCGTTGAGGAACAGGTCCTGCACCACCACGAGTTCCATCGCCTCGAGTGCGGCCAGGACGTGCTTGACGTTCGGGTCCGACTGGGCGATGTCCTCACCGTGGACGAACAGCCCGCGGAACGTACCCTCGATCGCGGCGTCGAACATGTTGGGGATGCGTAATCCCGGCTCGGCCAGCAACTCGGTGTTCCAGAGCTTCTCGAAGACCTGGCGCACGGCGTCGTCCGACACGTGACGGTAGCCCGGCAGCTCGTGCGGGAAGGACCCCATGTCGCAGGAGCCCTGCACGTTGTTCTGGCCACGCAGCGGGTTGACCCCAACGCCGTCACGACCGATGTTGCCGCACGCCATCGCCAGGTTCGCCATGCCCATGACCATCGTGGAGCCCTGGCTGTGTTCGGTCACTCCCAGCCCGTAGTAGATCGCGCCGTTCGGCGCCAGCGCGTACAGGCGGGCGGCGGCCCGCAGTTCCTCGGCGGGCACGCCGGTGATCGACTCCACCGCCTCCGGGCTGTTCTCCTTGCGCGAGATGAACTGAGCCCACTCGTCGTATCCCTCGCAGCGGGCGCCGACGAAGCCCTTGTCGGTGAGTCCCTCGGTCACGACCACGTGCGCCATCGCATTGACGACCGCGACGTTGGAACCCGGCCTGAGCTGCAGGTGGTGATCGGCCTCGATGTGCGGTGAACGCACCAGGTCGATCCGGCGTGGGTCGGCGACGATCAACCGCGCACCCTGGCGCAGCCGCTGCTTCATCCGCGAGGCGAAGACGGGGTGCCCGTCGGTGGGGTTGGCTCCGATCACCATGATGACGTCGGCTTGGGCCACCGACTGGAAGTCTTGCGTACCAGCTGATTCACCGAACGTCTGCTTGAGTCCGTAGCCCGTCGGCGAGTGGCACACCCTGGCGCAGGTGTCGACGTTGTTGTTGCCGAAGGCGGCACGGACCATCTTCTGGACGACGTACACCTCTTCGTTGGTGCACCGCGACGAGGTGATCGCGCCGATGGCACCGGCGCCGTGCCGCTGCGCGATGTCGAGCATGCGGGTGGCGACGGTGGTGATCGCCTCCTCCCATTCGACCTCGCGCCAGGGGTCGGTGATCTTCTCGCGGACCATCGGGCGCAGCATCCGATCGGGGTGGGTGGCGTACCCGAAGGCGAAGCGCCCCTTCACACAGGAGTGCCCTTCGTTCGCGCCGCCATCCTTCTGCGGCACCATGCGGACCAACTCGTCGCCACGCATCTCCGCCTTGAACGAGCATCCGACACCGCAGTAGGCGCACGTGGTCGTCACCGACCGCGTCGGGATTCCCAACTGTACGACGGAGCGTTCCTGCAGAGTGGACGTCGGGCAGGCCTGCACGCAGGCGCCGCACGACACGCACTCCGAGTTCATGAACGACTCGCCCGCGCCTGCCGAGACCTTGGAGTCGAAGCCGCGACCCTCGATCGTCAAGGCGAACGTGCCCTGGATCTCGTCACAGGCCCGCACGCACCGCGAGCAGGCGATGCACTTGGACGGGTCGAAGTCGAAATACGGATTGCTGTGGTCGGCAACCGCATCCAAGTGGTTGGCTCCGTCATAGCCGTATCTGACCTGTCGCAATCCGACCACGCCCGCCATGTCCTGCAGCTCGCAGTCACCGTTTGCCGGGCAGGTCAGGCAATCGAGTGGGTGATCGGAGATGTAGAGCTCCATGACGTTCTCACGGAGCTTGGCGACCTTCGGCGTCTGGGTCCGCACCACCATGCCGTCGGCGACGGGCGTGGTGCACGACGCGGGAGTGCCACGGCGGCCGTCGATTTCGACCAGACACAGTCGGCACGACCCGAACGCCTCGAGCCGGTCGGTGGCGCACAACTTGGGGACGTCGATACCGGCCAGAGCGGCCGCCCGCATCACCGATGTGCCTTCGGGCACGGAGACGGCGAATCCGTCGACCTCGAGCGACACCGATGCCGGCCCCGCGATGGCGGGGGTGCCGAAGTCGGGCTCCTTGAGCAGGCTCATCGCTGGCCATCCGTCCTCGCGCTGGGGTGCGCGGTGGTCGTTTCTACGTGGGGTTCGCGGGCGACGAAGTCGTCCGGGAAGTGGGTGAGCGCACTGCGGACCGGCATGGGGGTGAGGCCACCCATCGCGCACAGCGAGCCCTCGGTCATCACGTCGCAGAGATCGGAGAGCAGGGCCAGGTTCTCGTCGCGGTGCTCGCCGGCAGTGATCCGGTCGATCACTTCCACACCGCGTACCGAGCCGACCCGACACGGCGTGCACTTGCCGCACGACTCGGCGGCACAGAATTCCATGGCGAACCTGGCCTGCGCCGCCATGTCGACGGTGTCGTCGAACACCACGATGCCGCCGTGACCGACCATCGCCCCGGCCGCCACGAAGGCCTCGTAGTCCATCGGTAGGTCGAACTGATCCTTCGGCAGGTAGGCGCCCAGCGGGCCACCGACCTGAACCGCACGCACCGGGCGCCCGGAGTGGGTGCCGCCGCCATAGCCGTTCACGAGTTCGCCGAGGGTCACGCCGAAGGCCTTCTCCACGATGCCGCCGTGCCGGATGTTGCCGCCCAGCTGGAACAGCTGGGTGCCGCGCGACCGTTCGACGCCGAGTTCCTGGTAAGCCGCTGCGCCCTCGGCCAGGATGGTCGGCACACTGGCGAGCGTCAGCACGTTGTTGACCACCGTCGGCTTGCCGAACAGCCCGTGGATGGCCGGAATCGGCGGCTTCGCGCGGACCATGCCGCGCTTGCCCTCGAGACTTTCCAGCATCGAGGTCTCCTCGCCGCAGATGTAGGCGCCGCCGCCCACCCTGACGTGCAAGTCGAATCTCATGCCCGAGCCGAGCACGTCGTCGCCGAGCCACTCACGACCGCGGGCGATGTCGATGGCGGCACGCATCGTCGCCACCGCATCGGGGTACTCCGATCTGATGTAGACGTATCCCTCGCCGGCGCCCACCGCACGAGCCGCGATCGTCATGCCCTCGATGAGCATGAACGGATCGCCTTCCATCACCATCCGGTCGGCGAAGGTGCCGCTGTCGCCCTCGTCGGCGTTGCAGCACACGAACTTCAGCTCGTCGACGCAGCCAAGGACGGTCTTCCACTTGATGCCGGCGGGGAATCCGGCGCCCCCGCGCCCGCGCAACCCGGAGTCGGTGACCTCGTCGACCACGTCGGCCGGGGACATCTGCAGCGCCCGCCGCAAGCCGATGAGGCCACCGTGGGCGAGATAGTCCTCCGGTGACAATGGATCGGTGACGCCCACCCTGGCGAACGTCACCCGGTTCTGGGTGGCCAGCCAGGGCAGCTCCTCGACCACGCCGAGTCGCGAGGGGTGGTCGGCGGCGTCGAACACCCCGGCGGCGACGAGGCCGTCGACGTCCGCGGGAGACACGGGTCCGTAGCCGACCCGCCCGACCGTGGTCTCGATCTCGACCAGCGGCTCCAACCACAGCATGCCGCGGGACCCGTTGCGAATCACCTCGATGGGGCGGTCCTCCCGATCCGCCGCGCGGACCAGGGCAGCCGCCACCTCGTCGGCACCGACCGACGTCGCTGCCGAATCTCTTGGCACATAGACGATTACCGGTGCAGCTGTGTTCACCGTGCCACCGCCGCGTCGAGAATTGCCGACAGGCGGCCCTCGTCGAGCCGGCCGTACAGGCGGCCGTTCACCTGCGCGGCCGGGCCCAGCGCGCAGTTGCCGAGACAGAAGACCTGCTCGGCGGTCAGCGAGCCGTCCGGGCTGGTCTCCCCCAGGGCCACGCCGTAGCGCTCCTGCAGATGAGTGACCAGGCGACCGGCGCCGACGGACTGACATGCCTCCGCCCGGCAGACCCGGACCGTGTGCCGGCCGGCGGGCTCGGCGCGGAAGTCGTGGTAGAAGGTGACCACGCCGTGCACGTCCGCGCGGGAGAGGTTGAGCTCGTCGGCCAGGACGGGGATGGCCTCGGCAGGCACGCAGCCCAACGCCTCCTGGACCGCGTGCAAGATCGGCAGCAGGGCTCCGCGGTGCGTGCGATGGTCGGCGACGATCTCGCGGACCAGGACCGCCACGCTCGCCTCCCGCGTTGTCGTGGGATTCATGTGCTTCCTCCAGCGGAAAGGCAAACGGAAACGGAAAACGCCTGTGGATGAGAACCGCCCCAGGGGCTGACCTGGGGCGGTTCTCGGCTGACGGACCGCCTTAGACGACGATCTTCTTCTGGTGGAACTCTTCGATGGTGTCGGCGTCGTAGCCCAGTTGGATCAGCACCTCGTCGGTGTGCTCACCGAGCAACGGCGCGCCCTTGATCTCGGGCTTGAACGACGAGAACTTGATCGGGCTGCCGACCGTCAGGAAGGTGCCACGACCCTTCTGGTCGACCTCGACGATGCTGCCGCTCTTACGGAGCGACTGATCGGCGGCCAGATCCTTCATGGACATGACGGGTGCGCAGGGCACCTCCCACTTGCGCAGGATGTCGACGGCCTCCCACTTGGTCTTGTCCGCCAGCCACTTCTCGATCTCACCGAAGATGTCGAAGATCTTGTCCTGGCGGGCACGGGCCGTGCTGTAACCCTCGTCCTCGACCCATTCGGGGTGACCGATGGCCTCGGCGGTGCGCTTCCAGTTCTGCTCCTGGATGGTGAAGTAGATGTAGGCGTTCGGGTCGGTCTCCCAGCCCTTGCACTTGACCACCCAGCCCGGCTGGCCACCGCCACCGGCGTTGCCACCGCGGGGAACCGCCTCACCGAACTCGCCGTTCGGGTACTGCGGGTACTCCTCGAGGTAGCCGACGGCTTCCAGACGCTGCTGGTCGCGCAGCTTCACCCGGCACAGGTTCAGCACGGCATCCTGCATGGCCGCGGAGACCTTCTGGCCCTTGCCGGTCTTGTCGCGCTGGATCAGCGCGGTGAGGATGCCGATCAGGAGGTGCATGCCGGTGTTGCTGTCACCGAGGGCCGCGCCGCTGACCGTGGGGGGACCGTCCCAGAAGCCCGTCGTGGACGCGCCGCCACCGGCGCACTGCGCCACGTTCTCGTAGACCTTGAGGTCGTTCCACGTCGAGTCGTCGTTGAAGCCCTTGACCGAGCCGAAGATCAGCCGCGGGTTCCACTCCTGCAGCTTGTCCCAGGACAGGCCCATCCGGTCCATGGCGCCCGGCGCGAAGTTCTCGACCAGCACGTCGGCGTCGCGAACCAGCTTCTCCATCACCTCGAGGCCCTCGGGGGACTTCGTGTCGATTGCCAGTGACCGCTTGTTGCTGTTCAGCATGGTGAAGTACAAGGCATCCACGTCGGGGATGTCACGCAACTGGTTACGCGTCACGTCACCTCCGCCCGGGCGCTCGACCTTGAGTACGTCGGCTCCGAACCAGGCCAGCATCTGGGTGCAGGCCGGGCCCGCCTGGACGCCGGTGAAGTCGATCACCTTGATCCCGGAGAGCGGCAGTTCAGTCATGAGACAGTTCCTTTCATTGTTGTTGTCTCGGTGTGTATGTGAGTCAGTCGGTCGGCACGCGGGTGCGCGCTACTTCGCAGTGATGCCCTTGGGGTTGAGGTGGGCGATGTTGCCGCTCTCGGTGCCGTCGGAGGGATCGATCACGCAGTCGATGAGGGCCGGGCGGCCCGAGGCCAGCGCTTCCCGCAGCGCCGCAGCGACCTCTTCGGGCGTGGTGGCCTGGTATCCCTTGCCGCCGAACGCCTTGATCATGTACTCGTGACGGGCCCGCAACGCCGTTGGCGCCGGGTCGGCGGTCGCCGAGGCGTCGTCGCCCCGGTAGACACCACTGTTGTTGAGGATCACGGTGACGATCGGCAGGTTGTAGCGGCAGATCGCCTCGAGCTCCATGCCGCTGAACCCGAAGGCGCTGTCGCCCTCGATCGCGACCACGGGATCACCGGTCTCCACGGCGGCGGCGATCGCGTAGCCCATGCCGATCCCCATCACGCCCCACGTTCCGCTGTCCAACCGGTGCCTGGGCACCTGCATGGGAATCGTGTTGCGCGCCAGGTCGAGCGCGTTGGCTCCCTCGTTGACGACGTACACCTGGGGGTTGTCGGCCAGCACGTCGCGGATCGCCTGAAGGGCGCCGAGGAACTTCATCGGGTGGGCGGTCAGTGCGGCCTCCAGGCGGCCGGCCATCTTGGCGACGTTCTGGGCCGACTTCGACGAGAGTTCCTCGCGCCACTGCGGGGCCACGCTGATCTGGCCCGGCTTGCTCCGCTCGAGCAGCGTTTCCACCACCGAGGTGATGTCGCCGACCAACGGTGCGGCGATGGGCTGATTGCTGTCCATCTCCGAGGCGGCGATGTCGACCTGGATGAACTTGGCATCCGGATTCCATTGCGGTGCATCGCCGAATCCGAGCAACCAGTTCAACCGGGCACCGATCAGCAGCACGACGTCGGCGCGCTTGAGCGCCAGCGAGCGGGACGTCGCCGCAGACTGCGGATGGTCGTCGGGCAGCAGGCCCTTGGCCATCGACATCGGCACGTAGGGGATGCCGGTCGTTTCCACGAACTCGCGGATCTGGTCGTCGGCCTGGGCGTACGCGGCGCCCTTGCCCAACACGATCAGCGGCCGCTCGGCGCCTGCGAGCAATTCGATGGCGGAATCGACCGCTTCGATCTCGGGCAGCTGCTTGGGCGCGGGGTTGACCACGCGCCAGATCGTCTTGGCCGCCTCCTCCTTGTCGAGCACCTCGCCGAGCACGGCAGCCGGGATGTCCAGATAGACGCCACCTGGACGCCCGGACGCGGCGGTGCGGATCGCCCGGGCGATCCCGCGACCGATGTCCTCGGCGCGCGATACGCGGTAGGCCGCCTTGGCGAACAGCCTCGCGGCGGCGAGCTGGTCCATCTCCTCGTAGTCGCCCCGTTGCAGGTCGACGAGGTGGCGCTCGCTCGATCCCGAGATCTGCACCATCGGGAAGCAGTTGGTGGTGGCGTTGGCCAGCGCGACCAACCCGTTGAGGAAGCCGGGAGCCGACACCGTCAGGCAGATGCCCGGCTTCTGGGTGAGGAATCCCGCAGCGGCGGCGGCATGCCCGGCGTCACTCTCGTGCCGGAACCCGATGTACCGCAGGCCGGAAGCCTGGGCCAGACGGGCCAAATCGGTGATCGGAATGCCGACCACACCGTAGAGGTTCTGTACGTCGTTGAGCTTCAGTGCGTCGACGACCAGATGGATCCCGTCGGTGAGAGCACCCGGCTCGTCGGTACTCCCTGCTTCGGCGTCTCGCATGGGAGCGACGGTCATGGTGTGAACCCTTCCTGACTGATGGATTTTCCTTACTCGGCAACACTTTTCACGCTGCGGATCGAGGCGTCCAAGTCCTGTCGTCAACCGGCCGATAAACGTCGGTTATCACGAGGCGCAACGGCATCCCCCGTCGTCGAGCACGTGCTAGTGCCTGCTCAGATCGGTGACGAGCTCTCGGCGCTCGAGGTCGAAGGCCTCGTCCAAGTGCGCGCCCGCTGCGACGTTCACGAAAGCGCGGGCGGCGACCGAGCCGGATCCCGCATGGATGGCAATCGAGATCTGTGCCGTGGTCTCCGGCTCCACCAGGCGGACGGCGCGGGCGGATCCCATTGCCGGGATCGCGCGCAACCAGGTGTGCGGCACCACGCTCGCCCAGGCGCCGGTAGCCACGTGCGCGTAGAGCGAGGCCACCGAATCGGTCTCCACCTGTGGAACCGCCGCCATGCCGTTCGCGGCGAACGCCTTGTCGATGAACTGCCGGAACCGCATGTGCGGCATCAGTAATGCCAGCGGAAGCTGAGCGGCTTCGGCCCACGTGATGGTGCGGGCACCGGGCGCAATCTGCTCCCCGGAGACGAGCAGCACATACCGTTCCTTGTAGAGCGGCACGACCTCGAGTCCCGACCGGTCGTCGGGGCCGAAATGGGCGATGGCGGCATCGAGTTCGAAGTCGCGCAACTGGCGCAGCAATTCGGTGGAGGACAAGCGCGAACAGATGGTCACCTTGGCCAGGGGATGCAATCCGCAGAAGGCGGCGACCGGCAGGGCCGTCGTCGTCGACACCGTAGGCCCGGTACCGAGGCGCAGCGTGCCCGAGATGCCGGTCCGCATGGCAGCCGCCTCCGCCTTCAGCCCGTCGTGCTCGGCCAGCAGTCGCTTGGCCCAGACGACGAGCCGCTCGCCTTCGAGGGTCAACCCCTCGAAGTTCTGGCCGCGATGGATCAGCGTGACGTTGAGCTCGCGTTCCAGTTTGGCGATGGCCGTGGAGAGGGCCGGCTGGGAGACGTAACAGGCCTCTGCGGCGCGGGCGAAGTGACGTTCCCGGGCGACGGCCACGAAGTACTCCAGCTGGCGTAACAGCACGGACACTTCCTCCTGGCCTCGATGACATCGGTGATCTGTATGCAGTATGCGTTATCCTGTGAGTCAATGCAATCGAACGGCACATCGATGAAGGGGTTGGCACCGTGATCGAGAGCAATGACGACACCGTGACCGTGGAGTGGCTTGCACAGGCCGTCGTCAAGGAATCGCCCGAGGCCATCGTGGTCACCGACCCAGCCGGCGTGATCAGGCTGTGGAATGAGGGCGCGGCCCGGATGTTCGGGTTCTCGGCGGGCGATGCGGTCGGTCAGAGCTTGGACCTCATCATTCCGGACAAACTTCGCGACCGGCACTGGAAGGGCTACCGGCACACGATGGAGACCGGTACCACCCGGTACGGAGACAGCCTTCTGAGCGTGCCGGCCACCCACCGGGACGGGCACCGCCTCTCGATCGAGTTCGGCGTCGCGCTGTTGCGCGACGACGCCGGCGAGATCGTCGGCATCTCGGCGATCATGCGGGAAGTCAGCGAGCGTCGCGAGGCCGAGCGGGCCCTGCGAGCCAAGATCTCAGACTTGGAGGCCCGTGCAGGGCTGGGTTGACCAGCCCTGCACGTCACCGTCATTCGATGCGAAGCACGCGGACCGAATCCGTGTAACCGGCCACGCCGCTGCGACTCCCGGAGACCACCACCACGACGTCGCCCGGATGGCACACGCCCATCCCGACCAGCGCCGCAGCCACCTCGCCCGGCATGGATTCGGCCGCTTCGGCCGGTGCCTGCACGGCCGATGAGATCCCCCAGGAGAACGCCAGCCGGGCGCGCACCTGCTCGTCGTGCGCGAAGACCACCAGCGGGAGCGGTGAGCGCTGCCGCGCCAAGCGCAGCGCCGTGTCACCGGTGCGGGTGAAGCAGCACAGCGCCGCCGCCCCGAGGCGACGGCCGACGTCGCACGCGGCTGCGGCGATCGCGTCGCCGAACACGGCGTCCGCGGCATCCTCGGGACCCCAGTCCAGCACCTCTCCGTGTCCGTCGCGACCCTCGGCCGCCTCGACGATGCGCGCCATCGTCGCGACCACGTGCGCCGGGTGCACTCCCACGCTCGTCTCCGCCGAGAGCATCACCGCATCCGCGCCGTCGAAGACCGCGTTGGCCACGTCGGAGACCTCTGCGCGGGTCGGACGCCGGTCGGCGATCATCGAGTCGAGCATCTGCGTCGCCACGATGACCGGCTTGGCCGCCCGGCGGCACAACGCGATGGCATGCTTCTGCACCAGTGGTATCTGCTCCAGCGGCATCTCGACACCGAGGTCGCCGCGGGCCACCATCAGCCCGTCGAACGCTTCGACGATCGCCGGCAAGTCCGAAACCGCTTCGGGCTTCTCGAGTTTCGCGATCACCGGAACACGTCGGCCGACCTCGTCCATGATCGCGTGCGCGAGTTTCACCTCTTCGGGCGCACGCACGAAGGACATCGCGACCATGTCGGCGCCGAGCTCGAGGGCGAACTTGAGGTCCTCGACGTCCTTCTCCGACAGCGGTGGCACGCTGACGGCCACACCGGGCAACGAGATGCCCTTGTGGTCGCTGACCGGTCCACCGTCGAGCACCTCGCAGCGGATGTCGGGTCCGGCGACCTCGACCACCCGCAGATCGATCTTGCCGTCGTCGACGAGCAGGCGATCACCGGGCCGGACGTCACCGGAGAGGCCCTCGTAGGTGGTGGAGACCCGGTCATGGTCGCCGGCGCACGCCGCGGTGGTGATCACGACCTGCTCCCCGGTCGCCCAGACCACCGGTCCGTCGGCGAAGCAGCCGAGCCTGATCTTGGGGCCCTGCAGGTCGGCGAGGATGCCGACCACGCGGCCGCGTTCGGCGGCGATGTCCCGGACCATCCGGTACAGGTCCGAATGCTCCACCCGGGTGCCGTGGCTGAAGTTGAGCCGGGCCACGTCCATTCCGGCATCGATGAGTTCGGCCAGTCGCGGCGCGGTGCCGGTGGCGGGTCCCAACGTGCAGACGATCTTTGCGCGACGGTTCACCATTTTGTTCTCCCTTATCGAAGAGCCGGCGCAGTTGCCCGCTCAGAGACCTGATCGGCCACCGGCGCAACGGGCACACAGGTGCGCGCGAGGAGCTCGGTGGCGGCATGGATGGTGCGCAGCGTCGGTGCGGCGGCACCCGTCAGGTCGGCCATCTCGACGACGGCCGTGACGATGGCATCGAGCTCGAGCTGCTTTCCCGCTTCGAGGTCCTGGAGCATGGACGTCTTGTGGTGTCCCACGTTCTCGGCTCCGCGCAACCGCTTCTCGATCGAGATGTCGGGGTTGGCGCCCACCCGGTGCGCGATGTCGAGCGTCTCCTCCATCAACTGGACGACGACTTGCCGGGTACCGGGGTTCTGACAGATCTCGACCATGGTCGCCCTGGTGAGCGCACTGATCGGGTTGAAGGCCACGTTGCCCATCAGCTTGATCCAGATGTCGCTGCGCAGGTCGGCCTCGACGGGTGCCTTCAGCCCACCGGCGATCATGGCCTCACTGAGCGCCAGGCAGCGAGCCGAGATCTCACCCGAGGGCTCACCGATGGAGAATCGGGTGCCCTCCAGGTGACGGATCACCCCTGGGGCTTCGATGGTCGTGGCCGGATACACCACGCAGCCGATGGCCCGCTCCGGCGACAGCACCGCGGTGGTGGCCCCGCCCGGATCGACCGCCTCGACCCGACGCCCACGGTAGGCGCCGGGCAGTTCGTGGAAATACCACCACGGGATGCCGTTCTGCGCCGCCAACACGGCGGTGTGCTCACCGAGCAGCGGGTTCACCAGGGGTCCACAGGACGGGTAGCTGTGCGCCTTCAATCCGAGGAACACGTAGTCCACCGGCCCGATCTCGGTCGGGTCGTCGGTGGCGTTCGGGTAGGCGACGAAGTCGCCGCGGTCGCTGAGAACGCGAACGCCGTTCTCGCGCATGGCTTGTAGGTGGGCATTGCGGGCGATGAGGTGGACGTCCGCGCCACCGCGTTGGAGTGCGGCACCCCAGTACGCACCGATTGCTCCGGCACCGACGACTGCGATCTTCACGGCGACTCCCTCTGATTGGCTAATGTGTGCACGGCCCGTGCGCGAACTCCCCCTGTGGTGCACCACACGGGACCCGACTCCATAGTTGCATACAATATGCAATTGCCCTAGCCTTTTCGAGTCTGGGCTCGACTGAGCCACCGCAGCCCCACAGTTCCGAACCGCCTGGAGCGTCCCGCCCGGCCAACGGGCAGGAGGAGGAGCATGACCCTGATCGGAATCCCGCGGGAATCCGCGGAAGACGAACGCCGGGTGGCGTTGGTTCCCAAGGCGGTGACGTCGTTGGTGAACAGCGGCCTCGACGTGATCGTGGAGTCGGGCGCGGGTGAGGGTGCGCTGTTGCCCGATGACCTATACACCGCCGCCGGCGCGAAGATCGGCGATGCGTGGTCGGCCGACGTGGTGGTGAAGGTCGCGCCTCCGTCGGTAGAGGAGGTCGGCAGGCTGCGCCGCGGTCAGACCTTGATCGGATTCCTGGCGCCGCGCAATGCCGACACCCAGATCGATGCGCTGAAGGCGGCCGGGGTGCAGGCGTTCGCGGTCGAGGCGATCCCGCGGATCTCGCGAGCTCAGGTGATGGATGCATTGTCCTCGCAGGCCAACGTTGCCGGTTACAAGTCGGTGTTGTTGGCGGCGTCGGAGTCCACCCGGTTCTTCCCGATGTTGACGACCGCGGCGGGCACCGTGAAGCCGGCGACGCTGCTGGTGTTGGGGGTCGGGGTGGCCGGTTTGCAGGCCCTGGCCACCGCCAAGCGCCTCGGTGCCAAGACCACCGGGTACGACGTCCGGCCCGAAGTGGCCGACCAGGTGCGCTCGGTGGGCGCGCAGTGGCTCGATCTCGGAATCGACGCCGCGGGTGAGGGTGGCTATGCGCGGGAGCTGACCGAGGCCGAACGAGCCCAGCAGCAGCGGGCGTTGGAGGAAGCGATCACCAAGTTCGACGTGGTGATCACCACCGCGCTGGTGCCGGGACGTCCCGCGCCGCGACTGGTGACCGCCGCGGCGGTGCAAGGGATGAAGTCGGGCAGCGTGGTGGTGGACCTGGCTGGGGAGACCGGCGGCAACTGTGAATTGACCGTGCCGGGGCAGACCGTGGTCCGCCACGGGGTGACGATCGCCTCGCCGTTGAACCTTCCGGCGACGATGCCCGAGCACGCCAGCGAGTTGTACGCCAAGAACGTCAGCGCGCTGTTGGAACTGTTGCTCACCGACGGGGCGTTGGCCCCCGATTTCGACGACGAGGTCATCGCGGCCTCGTGTGTCACCCGAGATGCTGGATAGGACCAAGGATGTATGACCAACTGTTGGCCAATGTCGCGATCCTGGTGTTGGCCGGGTTCGTGGGTTTCGCCGTGATCTCCAAGGTGCCCAATACCTTGCACACTCCGCTGATGTCGGGCACCAACGCCATCCACGGGATCGTGGTGCTCGGCGCGCTGATCGTGCTCGGAAACCTGCCCGCAGACGCGAACTGGGGGGTGCGGATCATCGCGTTCGTCGCGTTGATCTTCGGCACGCTCAACGTGATCGGCGGCTTCCTCGTCACCGACCGGATGCTCGGCATGTTCAAGGGCCGCAAGGCTTCATCCGAGAAGGCCGCATCCGACAAGGGCCAGGTGGTGAAGTGACCTATCTCGTCAACACGCTGTACGTCATCGCCTTCGGGATGTTCATTCTCGGCCTGTCGGGGTTGACCGGGCCCAAGACCGCGGTGCGGGGCAACTGGATCGCGGCGACCGGCATGGGCATCGCCGTGGTGGCCACCTTGATCTCGGTGCGCGACACCGCCGCGATCAACTGGATCCTGATCGCTGCGGGCCTGGGGATCGGCGTGGTCCTGGGGGTGCCGCCCGCCAAGAAGACCAAGATGACGGCGATGCCGCAGCTGGTCGCGTTGTTCAACGGTGTCGGTGGCGGGACGGTCGCGCTGATCGCCTGGGCGGAGTTCATCGAGACCGACGGATTCGCCCACATCACCGAAACACCCTCGGCGGCACTCGTCGTCGGCTCGCTGTTCGCGGCGATCATCGGATCGGTGTCGTTCTGGGGGTCGCTGGTCGCGTTCCTCAAGTTGCAGGAGTCGATCCCCAAGAACCTCGAGCGCCGACTGGTCGCGTCGGCCAAGGTCTTCCAGGCCTCCAACGCCGTGCTGTTGCTCGCCGCGGTGGCGACCGCGGTGTACCTCGGCGTGAACGCCGGGCCCGGCCGGGGCAGCCCGGTGTGGCTGATCGTGGTGGTGCTGGTACTGGCCGGGATCATCGGGCTGTTCGTGGTGTTTCCGATCGGTGGCGCCGACATGCCGGTGGTCATCAGCCTGTTGAATGCGATGACCGGATTGTCCGCGGCAGCAGCGGGTCTGGCGTTGAACAACACCGCGATGATCGTGGCGGGCATGATCGTCGGCGCATCGGGTTCCATCCTGACCAACTTGATGGCGGTGGCGATGAACCGGTCCATCCCGGCCATCGTGTTCGGCTCCTTCGGCGCCGGGTCCGCCGCCGCGGCCGCAGACGGCGGCGACCAGGGCACCGTGAAGGCGACCAGCGCCGCAGACGCCGCGATCCAAATGGCCTACGCCAACCAGGTGATCGTGGTGCCCGGCTACGGGCTGGCCGTGGCGCAGGCCCAGCACACCGTCAAGGAGATGGCCGACCTGCTCGAGGCCAAGGGCGTCGAAGTCAAGTACGCGATCCACCCGGTCGCCGGGCGGATGCCAGGTCACATGAACGTGCTGCTGGCCGAGGCCGACGTGGACTACGACGCCATGAGGGAGATGGACGACATCAACGGCGAATTCCCGCGGACCGACGTCACGATCGTCATCGGCGCCAACGACGTCACCAACCCGGCCGCGCGCAACGACCCGAGTTCCCCCATTCACGGCATGCCCATTCTCAACGTCGACGGGTCGCGTTCGGTGATCGTGCTCAAGCGCTCGATGTCCTCGGGCTACGCCGGCATCGAGAACCCGCTGTTCTTCCTCGACCAGACCTCCATGCTCTTCGGCGACGCCAAGAAATCCGTCGGCGCGGTCATCGAGGAACTCAAGGCATTGTGAACACGGGCGCCCGTCGGTCGTGCGGAGCCCGCATGACCGACGGGCCCAGCTCCGGCGCGTCCGTCGCCACGGGCCCGATCGCGGGCAGCACCAAGTGCTATCGCGATCTCGTCGACGTACCGGGTGCCCGGGTGCCGTTTCGGCGGGTGCCGCTGTCCAACGGGCAGCACCTGGATTTGTACGACACGTCGGGTCCGTACACGGACGCCGACGCAGTGCTCGACCCGACGATCGGACTGCCACCGCGGCCTGGCGTGGCCGGTGACCGCGGCACGCAGCTGCAGCGGGCGCGGGCGGGGACCATCACACCCGAGATGGCCTTCATCGCCGTCCGCGAAGGAGTGCGCCCGAAACTGGTTCGCGACGAGGTGGCCGCCGGCCGGGCGGTCATCCCCGCCAACCGTCGCCATCCCGAGAGCGAGCCGATGGTCGTCGGCAGGGCGTTCCGGGTGAAGGTGAACGCCAACCTCGGATGCTCGGCCGTCGCCACGCCGGTCACCAGCGCCGTCGAGAAGATGGTGTGGGCAACCCGATGGGGAGCCGACACGGTGATGGATTCCTCGACCGGCCGCGACGGCGACCTCGGGCGTGAAGTGCTGCTGCGCAACTCCCCCGTACCGGTCGGCACCGTCCCGTTGTACCAGGCACTCGCTCGGGTCGACGGCGATCCGGCCGCGCTCACGTGGAATGTCTACCGGGACACCGTCATCGAGCAGGCCGACCAGGGAGTCGACTTCATGACCGTGCACGCCGGCCTGCGCCTGGACCACCTCGCGCTGGCGGCGGACCGGGTGAGCGGTGTCGTGAGCCGCGGAGGCGCCATCATGGCCGAGTGGTGCTCGGCGCACCGATCCGAGTCCTTCCTGCACAGCCACTTCGACGAACTCTGCGAAATTCTGGCCCGCTACGACGTGACGCTCTCACTCGGTGACGGGCTGCGCCCAGGTTCGATCGCCGACGCCAACGATGCGGCGCAGTTCGCCGAGCTGCGCACCCTTGGCGAGTTGACCAAGGTCGCCAAGCACCACGACGTACAGGTGATGATCGAAGGCCTCGGGCACGTTCCGATGCACAAGATCGCCGAGCACGTGCGCCTACAAGACCAATTGTGCCGCGGGGCTCCGCTGTTCACCCGTGGCCTGCTGACCACCGACATCGCTCCCGACGGTGACGCCGTCGCTGCCGCGATCGGCGCCGCGATCATCGCCCAGGCCGGCACCGCGATGCTCTGCTACGCCGCGGCAGGGACGCACCGCGGCTCACCCGGCCCCGAGGAACTCAAGCGCGGCCTCATCGCGCACAAGGTTGCCGCCCACGCTGCGGACGTCGCGAAGGGACATCCAGAGGCCCAACAGCGCGACGATGCGCTGTCGCTGGCACGGTCCGAATTCCGTTGGGACGACCGGCGCGCGCTCTCGCTCGATCCAGACGACGCCCGCCGGTGTGCCGACGCACACCGGACCGCTGCGAACGCCGCGGATGGCCACCCCGGGCAACGTCTCGTGGACTGAGTGTCGGCGACCCGGTGAACGTCATCCGCGGCAATACCGGTGCACGGCGTAGTCCAGCGCGCGCTGATACAGCGGATCCAGGTGCCGCGTGGCGACCACAGCAGCCTTCGCGCGGTCGAGGTCGGCGCGACATGTATTCGCCTGCAGTGCGTTCCACTGCTGGGCGATGTCATCGACCATCGCCTCATTCAGGGCGTTGATGGTGTCGCGGGACGACGACAAATCGGGCGCCGAGCGCGGAACGGAGCCGGGGTCGATCTTCCACGCGGCGAATCTGCTGTGCTCCACGGAGGCGGTTGCGTCGATCTGGTCGCGGAAGACGTCATGGACGAAGGTGGCGTCCACGCCCTTGTCGACCGCCGCCTTCGTCACCGAGTCCAGGACCTGCTGTTCTCGAGCGGGATCGTCGACGGCGCCACCGGTGACGTACTTGTATGCGGCCACCGGATCGGCGGTCAGCAATCGTTGCGCCGCGTCGTCCACCAACTTCGTCAACGGACCGGCGTCGTCGGCCCTGGCCACCGCATCGCCGGTCCCCGACATCGCGCACAGCGCGACGCCCGCCCACAACACCGCTTTGATCAGTTGCACGGTCGGCCCCGATTCGCTCGTCATCCGTTGACGTCGATCATTCGAAGTCACATCCCGGATTCGGCACGCTGTCCGAGGTCGGGGCACCGGCTGGGTCGACGTAGGTCACCTCCAGTATCAGCGGCTCGGTGCCCAGGTTCCTGGCGAGGTGGACGTGATCGGGTCCGGTCGGGTCGGTGATCGGATCACCCGCCCCATACACACCGTCCTGCTGACACTGTGCATCGTAGTGAGTCAGCTGGCCGGCCTTCACGATTCCGTAGATGACGTCGCCGCGATGGGTGTGCCATCCGGTACTGCCGCCCGGCGCGATCGTGATGTCGGCGACGATGTAGTCCTTGCCGCCGGTGGTGTGCTTCGACAGCACCGAGGCAGTGACTCCGACGGGAGGAGTGGCACCCGCGGGCGGCGCCGTCGAAGTGGCGAGCGACATGGCGAGCACGGCGACCGCCACGCACGTCACCACCTTGGGCGCCGGGTGTGTTGACGTCACGTCGTTCCTCCTGAGCGGCTTCGACCACTGTTGGTGAATTGGGTGGCAGGACCCACATTACTGATTGGATCGAACCAGGGCCAATCGACTGCACCGACACATCATGACCGACCTTGATCGGCGACGGGATCGAGCACGACGCCGAAATCGAGCAGCCGGAAGTGACTGGCCACCCCGTAACGCCCGGCGTCGCGCACGTCGTCCACCACCCTGACCTCGCGGACCGACGACTTCTTCACGCCGAACACGTTGTGGGAGTCGAGGTATGGGCTTCCCGCCACGAAGACGTGAGTGGTCAACGCGCGGTGGCGGCAAGAAGTCCACCGACTGGTCGTAGTAGCCCGCCCCGTTGGCCTGTAGATGTTCGACGGGTCTGGTCAGGACCGACTTGAGCCGCGGATCGGGCGTGTGTCGCAAGCTGTCGACGACTACCCGGGCCGAATCGTCCTCGGTGAAGCCGTTGTCGACGGAGTTGGTGGATGGTTGCATCGCGGGTCGCGCTCCTTCTCTCACTGCCCCAGACGCCAGCCTCTCCCACTCGATTCCGCAGCCGCGACCGCGCCGTCGATGCCACTGGGGGCCGCGGTCGCATGCTCCAGCCGCCAGTCACCGTTGCCGAGCAACCGGAGGTGGTGGTCGTGGTGCCGTTCGATCGCCCCGTGATGTCCGACGCTGACCACGATGGTGTCCGGCAAGTCGGTCCGGAGCATGTCGTAGAGCGCGAACTCCAGACCCTCGTCCAGCGCGGAGGTGGCTTCGTCGAGGAAAACTGCCGCCGGCCCGGTCAACAGGACCCGCGCGAATGCTATTCGCTGCTGCTCCCCCGGCGAGAGGACCTTCGCCCAGTCCTGCTCCTCGTCGAGACGGCCGGGCAGGTGGGGCAGTGACACTCGGGTCAGCACCTCGCGCAGCCGCTCGTCGGCGATGTCGTGCGACCGCGCCGGATACGACACCACCGTGCGAAGATCGCCCAGCGGCAGGTACGGCAACTGGGACACGAACATGGTCGCGTGATCATCGGCGGGGCGAGTCCATGAACCGGTTGCGGCCGGCCACATTTCGGCCAGGCTGCGCAGCAGTGTGGTCTTGCCCGTCCCGGACGAGCCCGTGATCACCATGGACTCGCCGCGCTCCAGCCGTAGATCGAGCGATGCGATCAGCCGGTCACCGGTGGGGGTGCGCGCCTCGACGCCGTTCAGTTCGACGGACCCGTCGAAACTCGGATGGGTGATCACCGCCGGGAGCCGACGCGCCCGCGTGTTCGCCTCCACCAGGCCGTCGAGCCGGATGATGGCGGCGTTGTAACTCGCGAACTGACTGTATGCGTTGCGGAAGAAGGACAGCCCCGATTCGATCTTGCCGAATGCGCCGGCGGATTGTGTCACGTCACCCAACGTGATCGTGCCCGCGAACAGGCGCGGTGCCTGAAGCACGAAGGGCAGGGGAAGGATCGTCTCGGTGACGGTGTAGTTCCATCCGATCAAGCGCAAGGTACGCCGCACGTAGTGCCGGTAATTGGCGATGACGGCGGAGAACCTCGAGTCGAGTTGCACGCGTTCGGCTCGTTCGCCGCGGTAGAAGCCGACCGCCTCCGCGGCGTCGCGCAGACGCACCAGCGCGTAGCGGAACGCCGCGTTCGTCTGCTCGTTGCGGTAGCTCAACCGGATCAGCGGGTGACCGATCCGGAAGGCGACCAGCGTGGCGACGACCACGTAGGTGATGACGGTCCAGAACAGCGCCTTGGGGATCTCGACGCCGAACAGGGTCAGTGGACCCGACAGTCGCCACAGGATCACGGTGAACGACGCCACGGAGGCGACGGCGTTGACGGCCCCGAAGAGCAAGATGCTCTGCGAGTAGTACGTCGGCACGTTAGGACCGGTGCCGACGCCGGTGGTGAACATGTCGATGTCCTGTTGAATGCGCTGATCGGGGTTGTCCACCCTGGGCTCGGTGAAGCGGCCGCGGTAGTACGACCGATCGGTCAACCAGTCGGTGACGAGCCTGTCCGTCAACCAGATTCGCCACCGGATGATGAAGCGCTGGGTGAGATAGGTGTCGAACAGGATGCGGCCGACGTGGATGACGGCCAGCATGCAGAAGATTGCGATTGCGACCCAGAAGCCGTGCACGCCGGAGTTGCGTTGTGCGGCGTTGTGCGCGCCGGCGCCCTGGAACGCCACCTGAAGGGCCGAGTACAGATCGTTGTTGTAGTAGCTGAGCAATACCGCGATGCGTACCTCGAGCATCACCGACAGCAGGAGCACGGCCAGCATCGACCACACGGGCACACTGGCCGCGCCAGTGAAGTAATCGCCGGTGACGCGCCAGAAACGCCTACCCCAGGAGGTGTGGCGCACGACGACGACGGCGACGGCGAGCACACCCACCGCGCTGAGCGTCCAGGCCTCCACCACCCACCAGGCCGACGCGACGAGCTGGTTCCCCCAATCGATCGAGGGCTTGAACTTCTCCAAACGGACCACCTCCGGTGCGGCGCAGGTCTCGAGTATCGGCGTCCGTTCTGAACAACGCGGAAACAACGGCAGCGTCGTGCCGGTATCGGACGGCCGCTGCTACGGTTCCGCTGAAACCGACCCGACGGGAGGCGCCGCCGTGCCGCCGCTACTTCGTGACCTGCTTCGCCCGTACCGGCGGAATCTGGCGATCATCCTGGCCGCCACGGTGGCGCAGATGGTGATGGGCCTGGCGGTGCCGTGGCCGCTCAAGGTCATTCTGGACAACGTCGTCGGAAACCATCCACCTCCGCAGTGGATCGCCTGGATGTTCCCGATGGTCGGCGGCTCCACCAGGTACCACATCGCCGCCGCCGCGGGCATCGCCACCGTGGCGATCGCGGCGGTCAGTGGCATCGCGTTCTACGTCGCCAGCTTCTCGACCGAAAGACTGGGACAGAGCATCGGAAACGATCTGCGCGTGCGGATCTACCACCATCTGCAGGAGCTGTCCCTCGCCTACTACGACACCAATCGGGTCGGCACCATTCTCAGCACCCTCACGACCGACGTGCAGACCATCCAAGGCTTCGCGTCCACCTCCATGCTCAACATCCTGACCGACGCCCTGACGTTGGTCGCGATGATCGTGGTGATGTTCGTGCTGCGATGGGACTTCGCCCTGATCGCGCTGGCAGTGGCGCCGCTGCTGATCTGGTTCCTGGTGCGCGTCAACAAGGCCATGAAGATGGCGGTCCAGGAGGTACGCACCAAACAGTCCGACCTGCTCGCGACGCTGCAGGAGGGACTCCAGTCGATCGAGGTGGTGCAGGCCTACTCCCGGGAGGACTACGAGGAGGGACGCGTCCGCACGGTCAGCAAGGACACCGTGACGGCCTGGCTCAAGGCCCGCCGCCTGTCGGCGCTGCTGTCACCGACGGTCGGCGTCGCGGTCGCGGTGTGCACCGGGGTGGTGCTCTGGCGGGGCGCTCTCCTCATCCTGGCCGGCACGATGACCGCCGGCGCACTGACCGTGTTCCTGGCCTACCTGGCCAGGTTCTTCCAACCGGTTCGGTCGCTGTCCCAAATGACCAACACCCTGGCCCAGGTGTCGGTGGGATTCCAGCGCGTGGTCGCGGTGTGCGATGCCGACGTGGTGATCCCGGAACGGCCCACGCCGATCGAGCCGCCGCCGCTGCGGGGTCAGATCGCCTTCGATCGGGTCACGTTCGGCTACGACGCCAATGCGCCGGTGTTGTCCGAGGTCTCCTTCACGGTCGAACCCGGGCAGATGGTCGGCATCGTCGGTCCCACCGGTAGCGGCAAGTCCACGCTCGTCAGCCTGATCCCGCGATTCCGGGACGTGACCGGCGGCCGCATCACGATCGACGGGGTCGACATCGGCGACTACACCCTGCACGGACTCCGCACCCAGATAGGCTTCGTGCTGCAGTCCACGGTGCTGCTCCGGGGGACGATCCGCGACAACATCGCCTTCGGCCGCCCCGACGCCACCGACGAGGAGGTCATCGCCGCAGCCGCACTCGCCAACGCCGACGAATTCATCGACCGGATGCCCGATGGCTACGACAGTCTGGTGGGCGACCGTGGCACCACCCTTTCCGGCGGTCAGCGTCAACGGATCGGGATTGCCCGCGCGCTCATCCGGGACAATCCCATCCTCATTCTCGACGAGCCGACGGCGGCATTGGATGCCGAGTCGGAGCACCTCGTCATCGAGGCCCTGGAGCGGCTGATGAAAGGCCGCACCGTCATCACGATCGCCCACCGACTCAGCACCCTGCGCGACGCGGACAAGATCGTGGTCATCAAGGACGGCGGCGTCGCGGAGGAAGGCACTCACGCCGAACTCCTGGAACTCGACGGCGTCTATGCGCGGATGCACCGTCTGCAATACGACATGCCAACGCCCTCGTGACGTACAGGCATGAACACGACGCAAATGGCGAGTTAACAGTTGACTGTCGCCATGTGAGAATGCCGGCGAACTCGTAAAGCTCTTGCCCGCCAGCTTAATCCAGCTGTTAGCATCCCGCTGTCGTATGCCGATTGCAGATCGGTTCACACACCAGAACGAGGAGACGAACGATGCTGTCGGTGCGAGATCACGGCGTTGAGGACTACCAGACATTGCCGCACATGGACACCACCGATGTGGGTGACCTGCACGAGGACGACCGGGCCTGCCTGGCAGAGCTCGGCCAGTATCTGGTCACCACCGAAGCGTGGCAACGCTTCGGTGTCTGGTTGCTGCACAAGCACTTCGAGCCAGCTCCGGGCGAGGTGTTCGTCGAACGGACGGTGCGCGAGCCCCGCAAGACCGAGACCACTCCCCTCGAGCGCTCAGTGTTCGCACAGCGGGGGCTCAGCACCACGGCGATCCGGTTCGACGACACGCGCGGCGACGGCGTCGCCGTCGTCGGCATGGAGTTCGCCCAGCGCGACGACCTTGGCGACGCGGCACCGTTGGGCGATGACGATGAAACCGTCCTTGCCGGCATCGTCGACCGTCTGCGCGCCCACGACAAGGTGGAACGCTTCGGGGTCCGGCTGATTCGCAACCCCCTCGCGCTCACCGAGAACGAGATGCTCCACGAGACCTGTGACAGCACGACGCGGACGATGACGTGCACCGTCGGCGAACGCGACGCGATGCTCGCCGACCGGGCCACCATCCAGACGGCGTGGCGGTGGCGACTGGTCGAGGGCGGCACCGACCAGATCATCATGCAGGACTGCACCGCCGGCTGTGTGCGCGTGGGTGAAGGACACGATCTCGCCCACACCGCATCCGGGTCGGACGACTTCGACAACCCCACCGAGGGCAGTCCGAACCAGCCCTTCTGACGCCGGCCGTCTTCGCGCCTGCACCGACGACGTGGTCGGTGCAGGCTCGATAGCCCACCCCTATCTGGACATCGCGAACGTCGAACACGACGCGCTGTCGCAGATCACCTACGAACACTACGGTCGAGTGGTCACATGTCCCCATGACTCCAGGAGAACGTATGTCTCGCAGCGTGATCGACAAGGATGAAGCCGGCCGGATCCTCAACGAGGCACGCCTCGAGAAGGGGCTGACGTGGCGAGAACTGGCCGAGCACATCGACAGACCCCTGGTGTGGACCGTCTCAGCCCTACTGGGCAAACATCCGGTGCCTCGGGAGTCCGCCGAGGCAGTCGGCGAGATACTCGGCCTGGACGCTGACGTCACCGGTGCGCTCGTCCGCCAGCCCTACCGGATTGCCGACGTCGACCTGAGCACCGATCCCACCGTCTACCGCTTCCACGAAGCACTCGACGTGTACGGCCGGGCATTGAAGGAACTGATCCACGAGGAGTTCGGCGACGGCATCATGAGTGCGATCAACTTCTCGATGGACTTCGCGAAACATGAAGACCCTCAAGGTGATCGGATCGTCGTTACCTTCAACGGAAAATTCCTGCCCTACCAGTGGTGACGCGGGACCGAGGCGTCAGACGGTGACGTGCGCGACGCCGAGGAGATCCGCGACGGCCGCGATGTCAGCCGACCGGTGCCCGGTGCACAACGCCCAGTGGTGTCCGGTACCGGTGGCGCTCCACGCGTCGGTCCACTCGCCGGGATCCCTGCCGAAGTCGACCCGTGACGTGGTGTTGCCGATCGCCAGCAGCGGGCCGGGCACGACACTTCCCTCTGCGGTGATGAAGGTCAGTGCGCCGTCGGCTTCCTGTCCGACCGCGAAGGTGGTGACTGGTCCGTGCGTGACGTCGAATTCGACGCCGACTCCGAAGCCGCGCTTGCCGTGATACACGCCCAACCCGCGCAGCAAGGGCTTGCCGGACGAGATGGCCAGGTGCGCAGGACCGTCGTGACCCATCTCCACGACACCGTCGCGGAAGTTGAGGGCTTGGAGCTCCGTGAACGATCCGCCGGCGCCGATCCGGTCCGCGATCAGCATGGCCACGGCGGTCCGGATGTCGTATTCCCCCGCGGTGGGCACGCCCCGCGCGGTCAGCAGTGAGGCGCCCAACACCATTCCGGCACCCAGCTTCTCGTGCATCTCGCCGTCCAGGCCGCGATGGTAGTAGGCCATCGCGTCCAACCCGAAGTCGGCGACCAGCCGATCGAGCCCGACCGAGACGCGTGCGGCCCACCTGAGGTCGTCGGCGTTGACCGACTCGTCGACGGCGAAGACGTCACGTGCCAGGGCGATCTCGTCATCGACCTGCCGCTCGCCGACCGCGGCCACCCGAACCCTGAGGTCGTCGAACTCAAGAACCTCGATGTGTGCGCCGAGCTGGCTGGATAGCGACGTCATGTCGGTCGAGATGTCCAGCATGCCAGGGTACAGGTGGCCCATGAGCCCGAGCCGGCCGGTGCGCAGCGCGGCACGCGCGGTGGCCGCGCCGATCCAACGCTCGATCCGCCGCCAGGCGTTGTCGTCGTCAAGGTAACCCGAGACCGACCGGAACGCCACACCGCTGCGCCGAAGGACGTTGGCCACCTCGGGCAGCGGACACTGTCCGCAATACGCCAGCCAGGTACCGGTGTCGGTGTTCGGGTGATCCATCGCCGCCGTGGGTTGCAGGTCGATGACCAGAAGCGGAGCGCCCGAGCGCTGCGCGATTGGCAGGACCATGGAGGAGGTGACGTAGGTGGTGAGGAAGACCACGACGAGATCGCAGTCGGCACGCCCGAGTTCGCCTGCGGCCGTCGCTGATTCGCGCGGGTCTGACACGAAGCCGGCATCGACGACGTCGCAGCCCATGTCGGTGAAACGCGTGACGACGCTCCGCACCGACTGTTCGAGGAGTGGGCGTAATTCCGGGAACTGCGACCAGTACGCACCCAAGCCGCCGGCCACCAGGCCGACCCGCGAGTGTCGAAGGGGGATGCGGTCGAGACTCACCGGCTCCCGCGAGCGGACCTGCGTGGTGGAGTTCGCCGCGGTGCCCATGGTTGCGCCCTTCCGGTTGATCCTCGGTGTTGAAACGTTTCAAGACGTGATGCCAGTCACGTTAGGCGACGCCGCGTGCGACTGTCAACGACCGTGTCCCAGCTCGGCCCGAATGGCGCCCGCCGTGGCGAGCAGCTCGGCGAGCACCGGCGTCGGCCAGTCGGCACCCGTGCGTACCGACGGTGCGGTCACCGAGAGCGCGGCGATGAGACCCGCGCCGTCGTTGAACAGGGGAACGGCCACGCAGCGCGTGCCAGGGAGGTACTCCCCTTCGTCGGTGCTGAAGCCCTGCCGCCGCGCGAGTTCGATCTCGTCGAGCACGCTGGCTGGGTCTGCGACGGTGCGCTCGGTGAACTTGGGCAGCACGACCGACACGAGGCGTCGGCGAGCCTCGTCCTGGTCGAGCTGGGACAGCAAGGCCTTTCCGAGGCCGGTGGCGTGAGAGTGCAAGCGCATGCCCACCGACGAGGCGAGGCGGAACGGATGCGGTGATTCGCTGATGGCGAGGTACACGTTCTCGATCCCGTCGAGGCGGGCGAGTTGAACGGTCTCACCGACGGCGGAGGCGAGCGCGTCCATGTGGGGGCGGGCGATCTCCGCGAGTCCATGGTTGCCGTTGTACTTCTGTCCGACCTGCCACGCCCGCAATCCCAGGGAGTAGATCCGGGTCTCCGGGTCGTGCTGAAGCCACCCGCTCGACACCAGGGTTCGGAGCAGGCCGTGCGCGGAGCTGCGGGCCAGCGACAGGCCGGTCAAGATGTCGAGGAAACGCACGCTGCCGCGGTCGGCAACGAATTCGACGATGGCGAGCGCACGATCCGCCGACTTCACGGTGCCGTCTGCAGGTTTCGCGTTCACCCCGGCCATCATCACCACCCGCGCCCCGAAGTCCGAGAACACCGAGAAGACCTTGACAGTGCGGTGTGACACGGGCCATAGTACATATTGGTGAACTCTAGTTCACAAACATGAACTTGGCTAGCGTTGCCGACCACGACGGGGCAGCGAAGCGCTCACATCGGAGACGACATGACCACACCCGAGGTCGACCTGGCGCCCATCGTCCGGCGGGCGACGGCGAGACTGATCCCGATCCTGCTGCTGATGTACGTGTTGGCGTTCCTGGATCGGTCCAACCTCGGATTCGCCAAGGAACAGTTTCAGGCCGACACCGGCATCTCGGACGCCGCCTACGCCCTCGGCGCCGGCATCTTCTTCATCGGTTACGCAGTCTTCGAGGTGCCGAGCAACATGATGATGCGGCGGGTCGGCGCAAAGATCTGGCTGGCGAGGATCATGGTGACGTGGGGAATCATCTCCGCATTCATGGCCTTCGCGCACAACGAGGTGACCTTCTACATCCTTCGCGTACTGCTGGGCATCGCCGAGGCCGGCTTCTTCCCCGGGGTCATCCTGTTCCTCACCTACTGGGTTCCCGCGCAGTTCCGCGGACGCGTCAACGGGCTGTTCTACTTCGGGGCTCCCCTGGCCTTCATCCTCGGCGGACCGCTCTCCGGCGGCCTGATCGAACTGGACGGTCTGTTCGGACTGCGCGGCTGGCAACTGATGTTCCTCGTCACCGGCGCGGTCACCGTCGTGGTGGGGATCGTCGCGTTCTTCTACCTGGACAACGGACCCGAGACCGCCACATGGTTGTCCGAGGCCGAGCGCGCCCGACTGCGCGCCGTGCTCGAGGCAGAGGACTCCGGCAAGGAACAGGTGTCGCCGCGCGGCGGGCTCAGGGCCCTCGTCAATCCCAAGGTGTTGTACTTCGGGTTGATCTACTTCACGATCCAGTCGAGCGTGTACGGCGTGACCTTCTACCTTCCGACCCTGATCGCTGCGCTGACGGGCACCAAGGTGGGGCTCGAAGTCGGCTTGCTGACCGCGATCCCGTGGGCCTGCGCCATCGTCGCCGTCATCGTCCTCACCAGGCTCGCCGACCGCACCGGACGGCGCAGGTGGGTCGCCTCGGCAACCCTCGCCGCTGCCGGGATCGGCATCCTGGCCGCTGCCGCGACGACCAACCCCGTGCTCGGGCTCTTCGGTCTGAGCCTGGCGGCATCGGGTTTCATTGCGGTACAGCCGGTTTTCTGGACGTTGCCCACCAGCTTCCTGGTCGGTGGCGCCGCGGCGTCCGGCATCGCCTTGATCAACTCGCTCGGCAGCCTCGGCGGCTTCGTCGCCCCGATCCTGAAGAACTTCGTCGACAGCACCCTCGGATCCGGTGCCGGACTGGTCGCACTCGCCGCCATCGCCATCGTCGGCGCTGCGCTGCTCGTGACGAGCCGCCGCGTCAGCCCGGCGGTCGACGTGACCGAACGCGCGCACCTCGCATCCTCATGACCCACTCCTCAGACGCGATGATCGGAGCACGATGAAGGCGTTGGTACTCGAAGACTTTGGACGCATGGTCGTCGCGGAGCGGCAGAAGCCACGACCCACCGGTGACGAGGTGCTCGTCGAGATCGTGGCGACCGGCATCTGCGGCTCCGACATCCACGGTTACACCGGCGAGAACGGCCGCCGGGTGCCCGGCCAGGTGATGGGCCACGAGACCGTCGGCATCGTCGCCGAATCCGGACCCGACGCGGGCGGCTACGGCTTCGCGCCGGGCGACGTGGTGACCTTCAACCCGGTGGTCATTCCCGCCGCCGCGGTGCAGGAGTACGCCGGCCGGGAACAACACTGCCCGGACAAGTACGTCATCGGAGTGGCCCAGGACGTCGTCGCTGCCTTCGCGGAGTTCATCACCGTCCCGGCGCGCAACGTCGTACGCCTACCCGACGACATGCCCGTCGAGTACGGCGCCTTGATCGAGCCGATCGCCGTGGGACTGCACGCCGCCCGGCGGGCGGGCGTCGATGGCACGTCATCGGTGCTCGTCCTCGGCGGCGGTCCGATCGGACAGGCCGTGATCCTCGCGGCGCGCATGCAAGGCGCCACCGACATCGTGGTCAGCGAGATCGATCCAGCCCGCCGAGCGCTGTGCGAACGGCTGGGAGCGCACGCCATCGACCCGTCGAGCGCCCCGGTCGCCGAACAGGTCAGGGCCCTCCTCGGCGATCTGGCCGGCGTCGCCCTCGACGCCGTCGGGATCGAGCAGACGGTCGCCTCCGCGCTCGACTCGGTGCGCCTGGGTGGAGCGGTCTGCCTGGTCGGCATGGGAGCACCCAAGTTCCTGCTCGACGCGTTCCGGATCAGCACCGATGAGCGCTCACTGGTCGGCAGCTTCACCTACTCCGCACAGGACTTTCGCGACGCCGCCGAATGGGTCGCCAGCGGAGCGCCCGAGCTCTCGGAGATGATCTCCCGCCAAGTCCGTCTCGACGAAGGCCCCCGCGCGTTCGCCGATCTCGCCCGAGGAGACGGCACCGCGGGCAAGGTCCTCGTCCGATTCACCGAGACCCCCGAATAGGCATCCACCATGAACGCGAGCACGACGATCCGACAGGTCCGCGCCTTCACCACCCGCGGCGGAGGAGCGGACTACCACGACCAGACCGACGAACACTGGATCGACGACCACATCGCGACGCCCATGTCGGCCTACCCGGAGTACCGCCAATCACGGCGGTCCTTCGGCATCAACATCCTCGGCACGCTGGTCGTCGAGATCGAGGCGAACGACGGCACCGTCGGTTTCGCGATCACGACCGGAGGGGAGATCGGCGCGTTCATCGTCGAGAGGCACCTCGCGCGCTTCCTCGAAGGCGCGGCCGTCACCGACATCGAGCGCATCTGGGACCAGATGTACCGGTCCACCCTCTTCTACGGTCGCCGCGGTGTCGTGCTCAACGCCATCAGCGGCGTGGACCTCGCGCTCTACGACCTGCTCGGCAAGGTCCGACAGGAACCGGTCTACGCACTGCTCGGCGGTCCGGTGCGTGACGAGCTGACGTTCTACGCCACCGGTGCGCGACCCGACATCGCCAAGGACCTCGGCTTCATCGGCGGCAAGATGCCACTGCACCACGGACCGGCCGAAGGCGAAGGGGGACTGCGTCACAACCTCGAGCAACTCCGCGACATGCGCGAACGGGTGGGCGACGACTTCTGGTTGATGCTCGACTGCTGGATGTCACTCGACCTCGACTACGCCGTCCGACTCGCCCACCGAGCCGCCGAATACGGGTTGAAATGGCTCGAGGAAGCGTTGCTCCCGGACGACTACTGGGGTTATCAGCGGCTGCGGCAATCGGTTCCTCCAACCATGCTCGTCACGACCGGCGAACACGAGGCCACCAGGTGGGGTTTTCGTCAGCTCCTCGAAATGGGTTGTGCCGACATCATCCAGCCCGACGTGGGATGGTGCGGCGGCATTACCGAGCTGCTGAAGATCTCCGCCCTCGCCGAGGCACACGGGGTGATGGTCATCCCCCACGGCTCGTCGGTGTACTCCTACCACTTCGTCGTCACCCGGACCAACAGCCCGTTCGCGGAATTCCTCATGATGCATCCCAGCGCGGAAGAAGTCGTCCCGATGTTCGCGCCCATGCTGACGAACGAACCGGTGCCCGTCAACGGCAGGATGAAGGTGCCCGACCGCCCTGGCTTCGGTGTGGAACTCAGCCCCGGGCTCGACCTGACCCGCCCATACACCCACTGACACCACACATTCGCGACCAGAGAGTAGTCCCATGCGCATTGCACGACTCGGTGACCCAGGTGCCGAAGTTCCAGCCGTCGAGCACGACGGCACCTTCTACGACCTCTCGCCGATCACCGGCGACGTCGACGGCGCGTTCCTCGCGGGCGGCGGTCTGGCCAGGGCCCGCGACGCCCTTGCCGCGGAGAAACTCGAACCACTGCCCGACGCCGCACGGATGCGGATCGGCCCACCTGTCGCGAACCCCGCAGCGGTTCTGTGCATCGGACAGAATTACGCGGCCCACGCCGCCGAGTCGGGTGACGCGCCACCGGAGGTGCCGATCCTGTTCTTCAAGCATCCCAACACGATCGTCGGACCGTACGACGACGTGCTGATCCCCCCAGGAGCGGAGAAGGTCGACTGGGAGGTCGAACTCGCCATCGTGATCGGCACGCGTGCACGTTATCTCGCGTCTCCCGCAGAGGCGTCGAATTACGTCGCCGGATACACCATCAGCAACGACGTCTCCGAACGTGCGTATCAGATCGAGCAGTCGGGCGGTCAATGGTCGAAGGGGAAGTGCTGCGAGACGTTCAACCCGCTCGGGCCCTACCTGGTGCCGGCCGACGAGGTGTCCGACGTGCAGGCGCTGCGGCTGTGGTCATCGGTCAACGATGAACCACGCCAGGACTCCAACACCTCCGACATGATCTTCTCCGTCGCCCACCTGGTGTGGAACCTGTCGCAGTTCCTGGTGCTCGAACCCGGTGACATCATCAACACCGGTACGCCCCAAGGCGTTGCGCTGTCGGGTCGTTTCCCCTATCTCGTCGGGGGCGACACGATGGAGATCGGCATCGACGGTCTCGGTCGGCAGCAGCAGACCCTGTCGTCCACCGCGGGCGTGACGACGACCGGGCGACCCCCGTCGTAGCGACAGGCACTCCCGTGGATGGCCAAGTCGAGTCGTTGGTACGCCTGCCACCAGACGGATTCGTGCTCGGTCGCCGAGATGCGTCCCTCGGCGTGCATGAAGTCCGCGGTGCACGACACCGCCGCGATCTTCTTCATCTCGGTGTGGGTCGCCTCGGTCCGGGGATGCGGGTATCCGGTGATCAGGACCATCGAAAGGGTGCGGACCTGCGTCCGCAGCACCCGCACCCGATCGAGGAGCACTGAGCCGACGGCGACGTGCACGGCGGTCGCGGCGCCGAGCGCCATCCAGGGTGACCACGCCTTGCTCAGCACGATCACCGACATCAGCCAGAGCGCGCCGCCCACGTCCGCAGTCCCCGCCAGAGCCGCAGCAGACGCCGCTCGGCCTTCGTGACGCCAGGGTGCACTGGTCACACGAGGGCGCGTGGCACCCTGCTGGGAGTCGTCGTTCACGCTTCCCCGTGTACGCCGGAGACTCGAAGGATCCACGGCCTCATACGACATCCATACGAGTTCGACGGAATTCCTTGCGGCTCGGGTCAGCGAGAACGAGCGCGGGAATCGTTTTCGAAGCGACGCCGTCGCCTGCATGACGATGCGCGCAGGCGCGACGCCCGCGGAGACGGCCAGACCGAGTTCCTCACTCGAACGCACGTCGACACGGTGCCCGTTCTTCCTGAGTGCCGCGGCGCCGCCAGGCAGGCGCAGGGTGCCCGCAACCTTGACGCCACGTCGAGGCACGACGCGCGATTCGGCCGGCACCGCGCCGTCCCGCGCAGCGCAAGGATTGCGTCAAGGTCGACTCCCCGGGCGTAAGGGAACCGTTAGGGACCGCCATCACCCCGGTTGACCGGGTCTAGCTTTCGAATCAGTGCCACCTCGGGGGCACTGGAATCGGTGAGCCGGCGTGGCTCGCTCAGTGAATGGAGATGAAATGTCGGTGTTGCTGTACGTCGTGCTGACGGTGGCGGTCTTCGCGCTGCTCGGCCTGGTGCAGAAGGTGGTCGAGGGACTGTGAGCTTCGACAACCTGATCGGGCTGATCCTGGCGGCAGGTCTTTCCCTCTTCATGGTGGCGGCCCTGCTGTTGCCGGAGAGGTTCTAGTGAGTACTACCACCGCGGGGATCACCTTCCTCGCCGTCCTGGTGCTGGCCCTGGTCGCCGTCCACGTGCCCCTCGGCGACTACATGTACCGCGTGTACGACGCCGAGAAAGATTCGCGCGCAGAACGTCTCATCTACCGGCTCATCGGCGCCGACCCCAAGTCCGAGCAGACCTGGGGCGCCTACGCACGCAGCGTGCTGGCCTTCTCGGGCATCAGCGTGCTGTTCCTGTTCGCCTTGCAGTTGTTGCAGAACAAGCTTCCGCTGCACCTGCACGAGCCCGGCACGCCGATGACCCCCGCCCTGGCGTGGAACACCGCCGTCAGTTTCGTCACCAACACCAACTGGCAGGCCTATTCGGGCGAATCCACCCAGGGGCACCTCGTCCAGATGGCCGGCCTCTCGGTGCAGAACTTCGTCTCCGCCGCCGTCGGCATGGCGGTCGCCGTCGCGTTGGTTCGCGGTTTCACCCGCAAGCGCACCGGTGACCTCGGCAACTTCTGGGTCGACCTGGTGCGCGGCACGATCCGGATCTTGCTGCCCATCGCCATCATCGCGGCGCTCATCCTCGTCGCCGGCGGAGCAATCCAGAACTTCCACCTACACGACCAGATCGTCACCACCCTGGGCGGGACCCAACAGACCATCACCGGCGGCCCGGTGGCCAGCCAGGAGGCCATCAAGGAGCTCGGCACCAACGGCGGCGGCTTCTACAACGCCAACTCCGCGCACCCGTTCGAGAACCCCACGACCTGGACCAACTGGGTTGAGATCTTCCTGCTGCTCGTCGTCAGCTTCTCGCTGCCCCGCACGTTCGGGCGGATGGTCGACAGCAAGAAGCAGGGTTACGCGATCGCCGCCGTCATGGGCGTCATCGCCCTGATCAGCGTCACCCTGATGTGCACCTTCCAGATGCAGCACCACGGCACGGTGCCGACGGCGATCGGCGCCGCCACCGAGGGCGTCGAGCAACGCTTCGGGGTATTCGACTCCGCGGTCTTCGCCGACGCCACCACGCTGACCTCGACGGGTGCGGTCGACTCGTTCCACGACTCGTACACCAGCCTCGGCGGACTGATGACGCTGTTCAACATGCAGCTCGGCGAAGTCGCCCCGGGCGGCACCGGCTCGGGTCTGTACGGAATGTTGATCCTCGCGGTGATCACGGTCTTCGTCGCGGGCCTCATGGTGGGTCGCACGCCCGAGTACCTCGGCAAGAAGATCACCCCGCGCGAGATCAAGCTGGCGGCGAGCTACTTCCTGGTGACCCCACTCATCGTGCTGACCGGCACCGCCGTCGCGATGGCGCTACCGGACCAGCGGGCGGGGATGCTCAACACCGGACCACACGGCCTGTCAGAGGTGTTGTACGCGTTCACCTCGGCAGCCAACAACAACGGGTCGGCCTTCGCCGGCATCAGCGTCAACACCGTCTGGTACAACACCGCACTCGGCCTGGCCATGGCATTCGGTCGCTTCCTGCCGATGATCCTGGTGCTCGCACTGGCCGGTTCCCTTGCCCGCCAAGGCAGTACCCCGGAATCGGTCGGCACGCTGCCCACCCACCGCCCGCAGTTCGTCGGCATGGTGGTCGGTGTCACCGTCATCCTCGTCGCGCTCACCTTTTTGCCCGTCCTCGCGCTCGGGCCACTCGCTGAAGGAATCCACTGATGTCAACTCCCACAATGGTTTCGACTCGACCCGAACAGACCACTACCGTCACCGGCAAGGGGGGCGTCAAGGGCGGCCTGCTCGATCCCAAGATGCTGATGAACTCGCTTCCCGACGCCGCCCGCAAGCTGGATCCGCGCACGCTCTGGCGCAACCCGGTGATGTTCATCGTCGAGATCGGCGCGGTGTGGTCCACCGTGCTGGCCATCCTCGGGCCGACCTGGTTTGCCTGGCTGATCGTCATCTGGCTGTGGCTGACGGTGATCTTCGCGAACCTCGCCGAAGCGGTCGCCGAGGGCCGTGGCAAGGCGCAAGCCGACACGCTCCGCCGGGCGAAGACCGACATGGTCGCCCGTCGACTCACCGGCTGGTCGCCGGGACGCGACCAGTCCCACGGTGCCCAGGAGGAGCAGGTCGCCGCACCTCGGCTGGCGCAGGGCGACTTCGTGGTCGTGGAGGCTGGACAAACCATCCCCGGCGACGGTGACGTCGTGGAAGGCATTGCCTCGGTGGATGAATCGGCCATCACGGGCGAATCCGCACCCGTCATCCGTGAGTCCGGTGGTGACCGTTCCGCGGTGACCGGCGGCACCACGGTGCTCTCCGACCGGATCGTCGTGAAGATCACCCAGAAGCCGGGTGAGAGCTTCATCGACCGGATGATCGCCCTCGTCGAGGGAGCCAACCGGCAGAAGACGCCGAACGAGATCGCCCTGAACATCCTGCTCGCCGCGCTGACGCTGATCTTCGTCTTCGCGGTGGCCACCCTGCAGCCGTTGGCCATCTTCTCCAAGGCCAACAACCCGGGCGTCCCGGACTCCGCGGCGCTCGACGGCAATGGTGTCACCGGAATCGTGATGGTTGCGCTGCTGGTCTGCCTGATCCCGACGACGATCGGTGCGCTGCTGTCGGCCATCGGCATCGCCGGCATGGACCGGCTGGTGCAGCGCAACGTGCTCGCGATGTCGGGCCGCGCCGTCGAGGCGGCGGGCGACGTGAACGTCCTGCTGTTGGACAAGACCGGCACCATCACGCTGGGCAACCGGCAGGCATCCGACTTCCTGGCCCTGCCCGGTGTCACACGCGAACAGTTCGCCGACGCCGCGCAGCTGTCCAGCCTGGCCGACGAAACCCCCGAGGGCCGCTCCATCGTCGTCTACGCCAAACAGGAGTACGGACTGCGGGCCCGCACACCCGGCGAGCTCACGGGTGCGGAGTGGGTGGAGTTCACCGCCATGACACGGATGTCCGGCGTGAACCTCGAAGACGGACACCAGTTGCGCAAGGGCGCCACGAGTTCGGTGGCCGAGTGGATTCGCGGCCACGGGGGCGAGGTCCCCGCCGCGCTGGGTGAGATCGTCGATCGCATCTCCGCTGCCGGCGGCACGCCGCTGGCGGTCGGCGAGGTCCGCGATGGCACCGCCTCGCTGCTGGGCGTCATCCACCTCAAGGACGTCGTCAAGCAGGGCATGCGCGAGCGCTTCGAGGAGATGCGCAAGATGGGCATCCGCACGGTGATGATCACCGGCGACAACCCGTTGACGGCCAAGGCGATCGCCGACGAGGCAGGCGTCGACGACTTCCTCGCCGAAGCCACCCCCGAGGACAAGCTCGCGCTGATCAAGCACGAGCAGGAGGGCGGCAAGCTCGTCGCCATGACCGGTGACGGCACCAACGACGCCCCCGCGCTGGCGCAGGCCGACGTCGGCGTCGCGATGAACACGGGCACCTCGGCAGCCAAGGAGGCCGGCAACATGGTCGACCTCGACTCCGATCCCACCAAGCTCATCGAGATCGTCGAGATCGGCAAACAGCTGCTGATCACCCGCGGGGCGCTGACCACGTTCTCCATCGCCAACGACATCGCCAAGTACTTCGCGATCATCCCGGCGATGTTCGTGACGCTGTTCCCTGGTCTGGACTTGCTCAACGTGATGCGGCTGCACAGCCCGCAGTCGGCGATCCTGTCCGCGGTGATCTTCAACGCCCTGGTCATCATCGCGTTGATCCCGTTGTCGCTCAGAGGTGTTCGCTACACCCCCAGCAGCGCATCGAAGCTGCTGAGTCGTAACCTGCTCATCTACGGCGTCGGCGGCATCGTCGCCCCCTTCGTCGGCATCAAGCTGATCGACCTGGTCATTCAATTTCTCCCCGGGATGTCGTAGACATGAAACTTCAGAACCTGCTCCGTCAGCACCTCGCCGCCGTCCGCGCGCTTCTGGTGCTCACCGCGATCACCGGCATCGCCTATCCGCTCGTCGTGTGGGCGGTGGCCATGCTGCCCGGCCTCGACGGCAAGGCGAACGGGTCGATCGTCGAGGTCGCCGGCAAGCCGATCGGCAGTTCGCTGATCGGTCAACCCTTCACCGATGCCGACGGCAATGCCATTGGGAAGTACTTTCAGAGCCGGCCGTCGGCGGCCGGTGCCGGATACGACCCGCTGGCCACCGGTGCCAGCAACCTGGGACCCGAGAGCATCGTCGACGTTCCGGCCGACCCGTCGCAGCTCAAGCCCGGTGGCGACCCGGCCGACGCCGGCTTCAAGGCCGGCCTGCTCACCACCGTCTGCGCGCGCAGCGTCGCGGTGGCCAAGCAGGAGGCCATGGAGGAGCACGCCGGGGCACGCCCGTTCTGCACCGGTGACGGTGTCGGTGCGGTGCTCTCGGTGATCGGCCCCCGCGACGACCGCGGCAACGTGGTGAGCCCCGCCCGGGTGATCAGCGTCAACCAACCGTGCACCACCACCACGACGCCGTTCCTGGCCACCTATGAGGGCGTGAAGGTCGAATGCGCCAAGTACGGCGAGGACTACACCACCGGCCAGATCGTGCCCATCCGCGGCGCCGCGTCGGCCGATCCGGCCGTCCCCGCCGACGCGGTGACCGCCAGCGGCAGTGGTTTGGATCCTCACATCTCGCCTGCCTACGCCGACCTCCAGGTCGACCGGGTCGCGAAGGCCCGTGGGATCAGTGCGGAACAGGTTCGCGCGGTCCTGGCGACGCACACCGAAGGCCGTGCTCTCGGCTTCATGGGTGAGCCTCGGGTCAACGTGCTCGAACTCAACCTGGCGCTGGATCAGCAGTACCCGGCGCGCTGACGGGACTGGACGGAACTGAGCGATGGGCGTGACCAACTCGCAGTACAGGTCCAAACGCGGCGAGCTACGGATCTATCTGGGGGCGGCCCCGGGCGTCGGGAAGACCTTCGCGATGCTTGGGGAGGCCCGCCGCCGCATCGACCGCGGCACCGACGTGGTGGCTGCGGTCGTCGAAACCCACGGCCGCAGGAAGACCGCCGAGATGACGGCGGGGATCAGCGTCATCCCGCCGCACCACGTGGACTACCGCGGCAGCAGTTTCGCCGAACTCGACGTCGACGCGGTGCTGGAGCGCAGGCCCGAAGTGGTCCTGGTCGACGAACTCGCCCATACGAACACCCCGGGCAGCAGGAACACCAAACGCTGGCAGGACATCGAGGAACTGCTCGCGGCCGGGATCAGCGTCATCACCACGGTCAACGTCCAGCACTTGGAGAGCCTCAACGACGTCGTCGCCCAGATCACCGGGATCGAGCAAAAGGAAACCGTGCCGGACGACATCGTCCGGGGCGCCGCGCAGATCGAGTTGGTCGACATATCGCCGGAAGCGTTGCGGCGCAGGATGTCTCACGGCAACGTCTATGCACCCGAGAAGGTCGACGCAGCACTGTCGAACTACTTCCGGCGCGGCAACCTCACGGCGCTGCGCGAGCTGGCACTGTTGTGGCTCGCCGACCAGGTCGACGCGGCGCTCGCGAAGTACCGCGCCGAGCACGAGATCACCGATACCTGGGAGGCCAGGGAGCGGGTGGTGGTCGCGGTCACCGGGGGCACGGAGTCCGAGACACTGGTGCGCCGCGCGTCGCGGATCGCGTCCCGGTCCAGCGCCGAACTGATGGTCGTGCACGTCGTCCGCGGTGATGGGTTGGCGGGGGTCTCGGCGCCTCAGATGGGGAAGGTGCGTGAACTCGCGACGAGCGTCGGGGCCACGGTGCACACGGTGACCGGTGACGACGTCGCCGCCGCGATGCTCGAGTTCGCCCGCGAGAACAATGCCACCCAGCTGGTGCTGGGCACCTCGCGGCGCTCCCGCTGGGCCCGCATCTTCGACGAGGGCATCGCCGCGGCCACCGTGCAGCACTCCGGGAAGATCGACGTGCACATGGTCACCCACGAGGAGGCCAGTCGCGGCATTTCGTTGCACTCCATCTCCCCACGCGAGCGGCGAGTGGCGTCCTGGCTGGCGGCGGTCATCGTCCCGTCCGTCATCTGCGCGATCACCTATGCGTTCATCGACCCGTACCTGGGCATCAGCGGCGAGAGCGCGCTGTTCTTCGTCGGGGTCCTGGTCGTGGCCCTGCTCGGCGGGGTCGCGCCGGCGATCCTGTCCGCGTTGACGTCCGGGCTGCTGCTGAACTACTTCCTCACCGCGCCGCGGTTCAGTTTCACCATCGCCGAACCCGACAGCGCCGTGACCGAAGTGGTGCTGCTGGCGATGGCGATCGCCGTCGCCGTCCTGGTGGACCGCGCCGCCAACCGCACCCGGGAGGCGCGACGCGCCTCACAGGAAGCCGAACTGCTCACGCTGTTCGCCGGTGCGGTGCTGCGCGGTGCGGATCTCGCGACGCTGCTGGAACGGGTCCGTGAGACCTATCAGCAGCGCGCGGTCAGTGTCCTGCGCACCGGGGCCGGGATCGTCGCGTGTGTCGGTGACAGCCCCTGCGTCACGGTGGATTCCGCCGATACCGCCGTCGAGGTCGGTGACGACGAGTTCTGGATGTTGATGTCGGGCAGGCGACTGGCCGCGCGGGACCGCCGCGTGCTCGGCGTCGTCGCCAAGCAGGCGGCCGGGCTGATCAAGCAGCGCGAACTCACCGAGGAGGCCGGCAAGGTCCATGCGATCGCCCAGGCCGACGAGTTGCGTCGCTCGTTGCTCTCGGCGGTCAGCCACGACCTGCGCACACCCCTGGCCGGCGCCAAGGCTGCGGTGTCGAGCCTGCGCGCCGACGACGTCGGATTCTCCCCCGAGGACACCGCGGAACTGCTGGCCACCATCGAGGAGTCGATCGACCAACTCACCGCGCTGGTGGGCAACCTGCTCGACTCCTCGAGGCTGGCCGCCGGGGTGGTCACGCCCCACCTCAGCCGGGTCTACCTGGAGGAGGCGGTGCAACGGGCGCTCGTCGGTATCAGCAAGGGCGCCACCGGATTCGCCCGGGCGGGTCTTCCCCAGGTCAAGGTCGAGGTCGACGACGCGGTGGTGATGGCCGACAGCGGGCTCCTCGAACGGGTACTGGGCAATCTGATCGACAATGCGCTGAGGTACGCGCCGGACAGCGTGATCCGCATCAACGCGGCGCGGGTCGGCCGGCGCGTGCTCCTCAACGTCGCCGACGAGGGACCGGGCATCGCCCGCGGCACCGAGGAGGAGGTGTTCGAGCCCTTCCAGCGCCTCGGGGACTACGACAACACCACCGGCGTCGGGCTCGGGCTCTCGGTGGCAAGGGGTTTCGTGGAGGCGATGGGCGGCACGGTGCAGGTCACCGACACGCCCGGTGGCGGTCTGACCGTCGTCATCGAATTGGCCGCGCCACCGAGCGAGGACGGCCGATGACCCCCACCACGGTCGTGCCGAGGACCACGGTGCTGGTGGTCGACGACGAACCGCAGATCCTGCGCGCGTTGCGGATCAACCTGTCCGCCCGGGGTTATGACGTCGTGACGGCCTCGACGGGCGCGGCCGCGCTGCGCGCCGCCGCCGAGCGACGCCCCGACGTGGTGATCCTCGATCTCGGGCTCCCGGACATGTCGGGCATCGACGTCCTCGCGGGTTTGCGGGGCTGGATGACCGCGCCGGTGATCGTGCTCTCCGCACGCATCGACCTCGGCCAGAAGGTCGACGCACTCGACGCGGGTGCCGACGACTACGTGACTAAACCGTTCAGCATGGACGAGTTCCTGGCGCGCCTGCGCGCCGCGGTGCGCAGGGGTGCCGCCGCAGCCTCCGGCGACGCGCAGCCGGTCGTGCACACGGCTTCGTTCAGCGTGGACCTCACCGCCAAGAGGGTCACCCGGCACGGCGCCGACGTGCATCTGACCCCGACGGAATGGGGAATGCTGGAGATCCTGGTGCGCAACCCGGGAAAGCTGGTCGGGCAGGAGGAGCTGCTGAACGAAGTGTGGGGCCCCTCGCACGGCAACCAAACCCACTATCTGCGGGTCTACCTGGCGCAGCTGCGGCGCAAGCTCGAGGACGATCCCTCCCATCCCAAGCACCTGCTCACCGAGGTGGGCATGGGCTACCGCTTCCAGCAGTAGACCCTCACGGCAGCACCAGCGTCCTCGGGACGTCGTCGGCAGCCGCGTCCATCCAACCCGGGTCCAGCCCCTGACGTTTCATGCGATCGACGAGTTCGGCCAGCGCCTGCGGTGGTGGCGGGCTGTCGGGTTGGCCGGCGTCGGAGGCGAGAACCAGCCTGTCCCCCGCCGCCCGTGCGACGTCGGCCAAGCGTGCGTCGGTCATTCCCGGCTGAGCCCACAGCTGAAAGGCGGTCACTTCGACGAAGGCGCCGCGGGCAGCGAAGTCGGCGACCTCACCCGGCGTCATGTTCGGCACCGTGTAGGAGGGGTGCGTCAGCATGAATCGGCGAATGCCCTTGGCAGTTGCCCGGTCCATCAGCCACCGGCACTCGGGTGCGCCGAGGTGCCCAGTGCACAGCACCGCGTCGGCATCGGCAATGAGTTCCAGGATCGCATCCACGTCGTCTTCCAAAGCGCTTCCGGCCACGTTCGGGGGGATTCCGAGCACGGAGCGGTCGAGCCGCGGGTCGTGGTCGCAGAGCCGGGGCAGGCCGGCGTCTTCCTGAGTATGGGCGTCGGCAGTGGGAAACCATACGACCCGGCCGCCGGCGAGCAGGGTGGACAGCACTGCGGCCGGGTTGATGCCGCCGGCAGGGCGGTTGAGCACGATACCGCCGACCACGTCGAGACCGGTGGCGCGGGCGACCGCCTTGGCGCGTCCGACGGTCGACTCGTGGTGACCCTTGAGGACGAACCCGGTGAAGTCGGCAGCGCGGTAGGACTGGCCGATCTCGTCGTCGTAGCCGATGCGCGCAACGATGTCGGGTGCGGAGTGCACGTGGACGTCAAACACGTTCGTCCTCGTGCCGTGCCGGCCGACCGGCCGACAGCAGCGACCGAAGATAGGCGGTGTTGAGCTCGGTGTGGAACGGGCGGGCTCGTCGGGCGGCACGCACCTCGGCCAGGTCGAGTTCCACCCGCGCGCTGGCCTCCTTCACATCGAGCCGCAGCCGTTCGGTGCCATCGGGCCCGACGACGCGCGACCCGCCCCAGAAGGTGGTGTCGCCATCGGTTCCGCATCGATTGACGAATACGACGAAGCAGCTGAGGGCTCGAGCAGTGTGTTCGATGATGACGTCCCAGGTGCGCTGGACCTGTGCCGAGTTCCCGAGACATCCGCTCGCCACGGGAACGACGAGCACTTCGGCGCCTGCGGTGACCGCCGCCCACGGTGCCACCGGGTGCCACATGTCGTTGCAGATCAACGTTGCGCACCGGGCGCCGGCGACGTCGTACACCTCGAGTTCGGTGCCCGGGCCGAAGAGGAGGTGCTCGTTCCACGGAGGATAGGAGACCGGATGCAGTTTGTGCTGGATCGTGGCGACGTCGTGGCCCACGATCGAGTAGGCGTTGCGCAGCCCCCCGTCGGGCTGCCGCTCGGCGAACCCGACGCCTGCCGCGCCGACGTGCTCGGCCAATGGCTGCATGTGCGGGTCGTGCGCTGACGAGGAGGGCCACGGGAGCCCGTTCGCACACTGGTATCCGTGCGCCGACAGCTCCGGGCTGACGGCGAGATCCACACCGGCAACCTCGTCGATCGACACCTTCAGACGGCGCACGTTGTCATCGGTTCTGCCGAATACTGGCGCAGATTGAATGAGTCCGACGCTCAGTCGGTCAGACGATGGGACACCTACAGCAGCCCGTGGTCGTGAAGCCATTTCTGCGCCACCTCCTCCGGCGTCTTGCCGTCGGCATCGACCTGGGTGTTCAGGGTGCGCATCGTATCGTCGTCGAGCATCAGGCTGACCGGCTGCATGACCGCTGCGATCGCCGGATGTTCGTCGAGCACGCTCTTCCGTATCGTCAAGGCACCGTTGTACACCGGAAAGAATCCCTTGTCGTCCGCCAGCACGGTCAGACCCAGGGCGTTGATGCGCCCGTCGGTGGCGAAGACCTCGCCGAAGTTGCACGGATTCGCGGTGCCGATCGCGTTGTATATCGGTCCTTCGGCGAGTTCGGCGACCTCGTCGCGCGGCAGGGAGAAGCCGTAGGTCTTCTGCACACCGGCCCAGCCGTCGTCCCGGCCGAGAAACTCCGAGGCCCCGCAGAAGCGTGCGGCCTGCGGATCGGTGCCGGCCAGCCTGGCGTAATCGGACAACGTCTTGACGCCGAGCCGTCGGGCGGTGTCGGCCTTGACGGCCACGGCGTAGGTGTTGTTGGCGGGCATGGGCGGCAGCCAGACGATCTGGTTGCGTTGCAGATCGGTGTCCCGCACCTTGGCGTATTGTTCCGCCGGGTCACTGATCACCTGCCGCTCGCCGAGGTGGGTCAGCCAACCCGTGCCGGTGTACTCCCAGTACATGTCGACGTCGCCGTTGACTTCGGCCGACCGGACCGTGTTCGAACCCGACATGCCGCACACGCGTTTCACCGTCGCGCCCTGAGACTCCAGGCGCTGCGCCGCGATTTCGCACAGGATGAGTTGTTCGGTGAACTCCTTGGAGGCCACCGTCACCGACGCGCCGTCGAGCACGCCATCGCGCCGTCCCGTGCCGTAGGCCTCCTCCGGTCCGTTGGCGAACAGCGCGCATCCGCTGACCGTCACCGAAGCCATCCCCACGACCAGCACCGCCATGATCGTCTTGCGCATCGAATACGTCCTTCTCACGAGTCAGATACCCCTGGGCCGCAGCAGTTGCTCGGCAACGGTGGCGACCCAGTCGACGGTCAGCGCAAGGGCGATGGTCAACAGGCTGCCGACGACCAGTACCGGCAGTCGATTGAGGCTGATGCCCGCGGCGATGATCGATCCGAGGCCGCCGGCATTGGTGTACGCGGCCAGCGTCGCCGCGCCGACGTTGAGGATCAATGCCACCCGGATGCCCGCGAGCATGACCGGCGCGGCGAGGGGCAGTTCGATGGTGTGCAGAATCTGCCACGCACTGAGTCCCATTCCGCGCCCTGCGTCGACGATCGCCGGATCGACCTCGCGGATCCCCACCATGGTGTTGCGCAGAACCGGCAGCAGCGCATACGCGACGAGCGCGACCAACGCCATCTTGAAGCCGACGCCGAACAGGATCGCCAGCAGCACCAACAAGCCGATCGAAGGAATTGCCTGCCCCGCGTTGGCGATGGCGAGGACGGGCGCACCGAGGTAACGCGCGCTGCGTCGGGTGAACAGCACGCCCAGCGGCACGCCGATGCCGATCGTCAAGGCGGTCGAGGCCAGGACCAGTGCGACGTGCTGCCGAAGATCCCGCACGATGAGCGAAACGTCGAGGCTGCGCGCTTCGCTGGAGTCCAGGTCGGCGGTTCCGACGTACACGAACACCGCCACCGTCAGCGCCACGACCAGCAACGGAGTCACCCAGCGCGTGGCACTGCGCCCGATCTGAGTGGACTGCTCCACCGCCGAGGTCCTCATGGCAGCGCACCAGGGGTGCGCGCGGCAGCGACCAGAAGGTCCTGCAGCGCAATGAATCTCGACGGTGCTCGGTCGGCACCGGCGCCGTCGTCGGCGTGCGGATCGGCGACGCAGACACCGTCGGCCTTTGCCGAGAGCACCCGCTCGAGTGCTTGTTGAACAGTGCTGGTGGGCACCACGTCGACGGTGGTGAGCCCAGGACCGCCATGGTCGCGCTCGGTGGCACCGACCGCGATGTCTTGGATGCGCAGCAGTGACAGTCGCCGGACCGACGCACCGGATCCGACGAAGTCGCGGACGAATTCGTCGGCCGGGTCGGTCAGGATGTTCAGTGGCGTGTCGAACTGAGCCAGCCGTGACCCTGCGTCGAAGATGGCGATCCGGTCGCCCAACCGCAGCGCTTCGTCGATGTCGTGGGTGACGAACACGATCGTCTTGCGAATCTTCTGCTGCAACTTCAGGAATTCGTCCTGCAGCTTCTCCCGGGCCACCGGGTCGATCGCACCGAAGGGTTCGTCCATCAGCATGATCGGAGGGTCTGCCGCCAACGCCCGTGCGACACCCACTCGTTGCTGTTGCCCGCCGGACAGTTGCCGGGGATGCCTGCGCGCGTACACCGTCGGATCCAGGCCCACCATCTCGAGCAGTTCGTCGGCGCGGCGTCGCCGTTCGCGCTTGTCGACGCCGAGCAACTTGGGCACCAGTCCGATGTTGTCGGCGATCGTCAGGTGAGGCAGCAGACCGATCTGCTGGATCACGTAGCCGATGCCGAGGCGCAGCCGGTTGGCATCGGTGTGGGTGGCGTTCTCGCCGTTGATCCACACCTCGCCCGACGAGGGCTCGACCAGACGATTGATCATCCGCAGGGTCGTCGTCTTACCGCATCCGGACGGACCGACGAAGACGACGAATTCGCCGCTTCGGATGTGCATGGTCAGCGGCGATACGGCTGCCCGGTCCTGACTGGGGTACTTCTTGCTGACCCGGTCGAGATGGATCGCGATGTCGCGGTCGACGGGACTGCGTTCAGGCATGGATACCTCGTGGGGTCGTCAGCTTGGAAATCATCAGGAAGATGACGTCGAGAAGCAGTGCGACCATGGCGATCGCGATGACTCCCGACAAGGTCTCGTTGAGCGCGTTGGTACCACCGATCCGGGAGAGCCCACGAAAGATGAGTTCCCCCAGGCCCGGCCCACGGACCGCCGCCCCGATCGCGGCCGTGGCGACCAGCATGATGGTCGCGGTCCGAATGCCGTTGAGCATCACCGGCCAGGCCAACGGCATCACGACGGTGCGCATCCTTCGGCGCGCATCCATGCCGAGGCCCCGCGCGGAGTCGATGATCGCGGGATCGACTCCTTCGATGCCGGTGACGGTGTTGCGCAAGATCGGGAAGATGCCGTAGATCGCCAGCACGGCGATCGTCGGCGCCACTCCCAGCCCGAGAACCGGGATCATCAGCGCGAACAGGGCGAACGACGGAATGGTGAGCATCGTTCCCGACACCGACAGCAACACCGATCGCACGGTGGGCCAGTTCTCGGTGGCGAACGCCAGTGGTACCGCGATGGCCGCCGAAATCGCCACGCTCAGCAGGACCAGCTCGATGTGCTGCTCGGTGAGGAACGCAAGACGCAACCAATTCTCGGAGACGTACCCAGGCAGGCTCATGAATCTCGTCAGACTGGGGCGCCGACAGCGAAGGCCACCGTGAAGAACTTTTCGAGTGTGTCGGCCAGTTCGCGAAAGGTGGGATCGTCGTCGAGCATCCACTCGGTGTGCCCCTTGCCGGCCAGCACCTCCAACCGCTTGGGCTCGTTGGCGGCGTCGAAGAGACGCTGCGCCTCACTGAGCTTGTGAAGTTCGTTGTTCTCGCCGTGCACGATCAGCAGCTCGCGCGGCGCAATCTTGCCGACCTTCTCCCACGGGCGGAACCGCAGCAGGTAGTCCGCCGACTCCAAGGTGACACCGGAGCCGAAACCTGGTGCCTTGTAAAGTTCTTCGCTGACGTATTCATCCGTCTGTCCGTCGAGGTCCAGCCGGACGATGTCCCACGGCGACGTGATCTCCGATCGACCCGATTCGGTGCGGTGACCGCGGTCGGCGTGCACCCGGTCGAGCAGGCTGCGAAACGATGCCTCGTCGTGCATCAGCCTGGTCGACTCGTACCCGTCGGCGATGCCGTTGCAGCATGCGACGGCCTTCACCCGGTCGTCGTCGGCTGCCTCGTAGACGACCACGCCGCCGCCGAGTCCCCATCCGAGCAGACCGAGGCGGTTCACGTCGACCTTTGGATGGGCCGCCACCCGGTCCACCGCGGCACGGATGTCCTCCGCCCATTCCTGCGGCACCAAGCGGCCGCGCTCACCCTCCGACATGCCGAAACCGCGGTAGTCGAAGCCCAGGACCGCGAAGCCTCGTGGGGTCAGAGCGCGGGCGAAACGTTGTGGGTGAATGATCTTCTGGCCCTGATATCCGCTCACGGCGATCACCGTCGGGAAGGGACCCTCCCCCTCGTCGGGCAGGTACAGGTCGGCGTCGATCCGTGCGCCACAGCTGAAGAAGGGCGTAGCGATTGCACGCATGGTCTTTCGTTCTCCTCATTCCAATTCGGGACGACACTCAGCCGGTCAGGCCGAGTGCTGCGCGGCCACAGTTCGGGTGAACTGCACCGCCGTGGCCGCCACTCGACGGCCAATGGCAGATATGTGTTCTTCGATCCGGAATGCCGGCCCAGATATATTGAGAGCAGCAATGATCCGGCCTGAGCCGTCGCGCAGCGGCGAGGCGATGCCAATGAGATCGGCGTCGAACATTCGATTGGCGACCGCGTAGCGCAGTTCGCGCGCCTTGTGCACCTCGGCGAGGAACTGCCGGGCGGCCACCTGGCCCTCCCGCCCGCCGGCTCCGCGTCCAAGCTCCAAGATGTGCTGGTCGTCGTGATCGAGCAGCAACGCCATTCCACTGGACGTCGAGACGACCGGAATGGACCGCCCCACCCATCCGGTGGATTCGATGGACCGCATCGAACTCTCGGAATGCACGGTCAACACTTCGTCGGCGCTGAGCACGGTCAGATGCGTGCGTTCGCGCACCGTGGCCACCAGCTGGCGCATGAGCGGTACCGCTATCCGCAGCAAGCGCTGATCGCCGGCACGTTGGGCAAGCGTGTGCAGCCGCCAGCTCAACTCATAGGAGCCGCTGTCGTTACGGGAGATGAGGCCCGACTCCAGCAGGCTCTTGAGTTGCCGCGACACGATCGAGGTGTCCCGGCCGAGGGCCCGCGCTACCTGGGACACCGTCATGCCGTGTGGCTCGGTCATCGACTCGCCACTGGCAAGCGTTTCGAGCACGGCCATGATCTTCGCCGCGCCCGTCTGCCGCTGCTCTGACGTCATGGGCGCCAAATCAACCACTAGTTTGTGATTACTGCAACAGCAGTTTGCAAAAAATGCAATGCCGGCTCGTCAGGATGGCGGCGTGCGCACCGCAGGCAGCACCAGGGTGTCGATCACTCGACGCACGTAGACCGCGTCGACGCTCTGCCCGCCGATGACGCGGAGCAAGCCCATTGCCGTCAACACGTCGGTGACCAGTGACCAGTCCCGGTCGGCGGAGATCTCGCCGCGGTCGGCGGCTTGCGCGAGGATCGCCGACATCACCCGTCTGCCCTTGAGCAGAACGAGATCGTTGAGCGCCGAGGCAAGTTCGCGATCACGAGTCGCCTCGAGCGCGACCCGAAGAATGAGATCGTTGGAGACCATGGTGTCGTCGTTGGCCCGGGCCCGTTCGACCACCACGTCGAGATCGCCGGCCAGGCTGCCGGTATCGGGGGCGTCGGAGTCGATCAGGTCGGGCCGCCAGTAGATGAGGGCATCGGCGATGAGGGCGGCCTTGGACGACCATCGCCGGTAGATGGCCGCCTTGCCGACGCCGGCCCGGGCGGCAACGTCGTTCATGTTGGTGGCCTCGTAGCCATGCGCGGCCAACGCGGCCAACGCGGCGTCGAGGATGACGGGATCACGTGACCGGTCCAGCCGCCCGTCGGTGCGCTGACGGAGCTTCGGTGTCGCCTCCCCCGCGGTCGGCTCGGCGGACCCGCGCTGCTTCTTCACGGTGCCGGTTGGTGGGCCAACGGCGCGGTGGTGGCCTCGGTCCCGCGGGCACGTCGGCCGGCCGTGCGGTCGACGATCTTGAAGGTGTTCAGCGGCCACCAGAACCAGCGTCCGAGCGCAGCGGCGATGGAAGGAGTCATGAACGATCGCACGATCAGCGTGTCGACCAGCAGGCCGATGCCGATCGTCATGCCGAGCTGGCCGACGACGCGCAGGTCGGACACGATCATCGACATCATCGTGAAGGCGAACACCAGACCGGCCGCGGTGACGACCCGACCGGTGGCCCCCATGCCGCGGATGATGCCGGTGTTGAGTCCGGCATGGATCTCCTCCTTCAGCCGGGACACCACCAGCAAATTGTAGTCCGACCCGACGGCCAGCAGGATCACGATCGACAGCGGGATCACGATCCACTGCACGCCGAGACCGAGGACGTCCTGCCACAGCAGCACCGACAGACCGCATGCCGTGCCGAGAGACGCGGCCACCGTCCCGACGATCACGACGGCCGCGACCACGCTTCGGGTGATCAGCAACATGATCGCGAAGATCAGGATCATGCACGCGATGCAGGCGATCAGAAGGTCGACGGTGACGCCCCTCTGCATGTCGCTGTACAACGATCCGGTGCCGGCGAGCGAGACCCTCGCATTCTCCAACGGGGTGCCCTTGACCGCGTCGGCGACGGTCTCCTTGATGCCGGCGACGTGTTCGATGCCCTCCACCGACGCCGGATCCCCCTGGTGGGTGATGATGAACCGGACGGCCTTGCCGTCGGGAGAGACGAACATCTTCAAGCCGCGCTGAAAGTCGGGATTCTTGAACACCTCTGGCGGCAGGTAGAACGAGTCGTCGTTCTTCGCGGCGTCGAAGTAGTTGCCCATCTCGGTCGAGCCCTCGGCCAACTCCTGCTGATGGGCTTGAATCCCCGCCATCGTGCTGTGGGTGCCCACCATGAAGTCGCGCATCCTCTGCATGGAGGCGATCATGGGCGGCAGGTCTGCCAGGAGTCGCGGCATCAGTTGATCCACGTGGTCGAGACTCTTGGTCAGATCACCGAACTGGTCGGCGAGAGTGTCGATGCCGTCGAGGGCGTCGAAGATGGACTTCAACGCGTAGCAGACCGGGATGTCGTAGCAGTGCGGTTCGTAGTAGAAGTACGCGCGCAACGGCCGGAAGAAGTCGTCGAAGTTGGCGATGTCGCCCCGCAGCTCGTTGGTGGTGGCGACGATGTCGTGGGTCCTGGTGATGGTGTCATGCGTGGACGCCGTCAAGTCCTGCATCGTCGCGTACATCCGCTGCATGGTGGCGATGGTGGTGCTGAGCTCGTCGGCCTGTTCGAGCATCTGGGCGGTGTTGTCGTTCTGGATCTTCGCCGTCTGCAAGGTACCCGAGTTCTGCATCGCGATTTGGAACGGAATGGAGCTGTGCTCGATCGGTGAGCCCAGCGGACGGGTGATGGTCTGAACCCGCTCGATGCCGTGCAGATGGAACACGCTCTTGGCGACCCGGTCGATGATGAGCATGTCCGCGGGGTTGCGCAGGTCGTGATCGGCTTCGAGCATCAACAATTCGGGGTTCATCCGGGCCTGCGAGAAGTGGCGCTCGGCGGCCTGCATGGCCACGTTCGCGGGCATGTCGGCGGGGGTGAACTTCTCGTCGTTGTACTGCGGCACGTAGGTCATCAGGCTGACGAAGCCGAGAATGGCGATCACCAGTGACATGGCGATGATCGGGACGGGCCAGCGGGTGACCGCCGTGCCGACCTTGCGCCAGCCGCGCGTCGACAGTTCCCGCTTGGCGTCGAGCAGACCGAACCGCGAGCCCACGGCCAGCACCGCCGGTGCCAGCGTCAGTGCCGCCGCGACGATCACCAGCAGGGCGATGGCACACGGCACGCCCATGGTGTGGAAGTACGGCAGGGTCGTCGCGGTCAGGCACAGACACGCACCCGCGATGGTCAACCCAGAGCCCAGGATCACATGCGAGACACCGTGATACGCCGTGTAGAACGCGTCCTCCCGGTTCTGCCCGGCCGACCGGGCCTCCTGGTACCGGCCCAGCAGGAAGATCACGTAGTCGGTGCCCGCCGCGATCGCGAGCATGGTGATCATGCTCACCGCGTACGGCGTCAGACCGATCACGTCGAGGTTGCCGGCGGTCGCCGTCACACCCTGCGCGGCGAACAGCTCGATGCCGACGATCACCAATGCGAGCAGCGTGGTGACGATCGAGCGGTAGACGATCAGCAGCATCACCAGGATCACGGCGATCGACACCAGCGCCATCGTCGCCAGGCTCTTGCGGCCGGCGATGCTGGTGTCGGCGTTGAGCACCGTGTTGCCGGCGACATAGGCCTTGACACCGGGTGGGGCGGGTACCGAGGAGACGATGTCGCGCACGGCGGCCACGGCCTCGTGGCTGGGGGTGGTGCCCTGGGCGCCGCGCAGGAAGACCTGGACGTACGCGGCCTTCCCGTCGGGGCTCTGGGAGCCCGCGGCGGTCAGCGGATCGCTCCAGAAGTCCTGGACGTTCTCGACGTGATCGGGGTCCGCCACCAACTTCTTGACGAGTGCGTCGTAGTACCGGTGCGCACTGTCGCCGAGCTTGTCCTGCCCCTCGAGGACCACCATGGCCGTCGAGTCGGAGTCGAACTGGTGGAACACCGCGCCGATCCGCATCATGCCCTGGTACGCCGGTGATCCCTGCGGGGCCAGCGACACGGAATGGGCGTCCCCGACGGCGTCCAGTGACGGCGAGAGCATCCCCAAGGCGACCGCCGCCAGCACCCAGAACACGATGATCGGGATCGACAGGACGCGGATCAGCCGGGGCACGATAGCCCGGCGCGGTGCGGAATGCACGGCGGTCATACGGATTTCACCAAGCAGTAGATGAATGGTTGGTATTCGTTGGTGCTGCGCTGATCGCGCACCTGCCCGTCGACGGTGACCCGGCAGCCGAGGTCGCTGACGGTCCTTCCGCCCTGGGCCACGATGTTGGCCGACATCGAGGGCAGCGTGGTGACGATGGTGAAGGACCACGGCAGCGCGGCGGCGTCGATGCGGTGCGGTTGGCCGTTCTCGTCGAGATAGTCGACGTCTACGGCGCCGCCGGCGCCGGTGACCTCGTAGGTGATGTGCTTGGGGTTGAAGGGTTTGGTGTCACCACCGTTGCCCGAGTCCGCCGACGCGGACGCCGAGGCGGTCAGCGAGTCACGAATGCGGACCACCGCGTAGATGCCCACCGCGACGACGACCACCAACAGCAGCGGAATCCACGCCTTGGTGAAGATCCGGAACATCGCGCCTCCTGCGCTCCCCGCAGCGGAACTCGAGTTCCGTGTCAGTGGAGCACGGTACCGCACGGTGCATGTCACTACCTGGCGGGTGTCCCGGGGAGGGCCTGGCGTGCGCAGCGGCAAACCGTGCGCCGTTTCACGATGATCAAAGGCTGGTGAGGACGACACCGGTGAAGGCGATCGCGGCCCCCATCATTCGAGTGCGGCCAAGCGGTTCCCGGTACAGGATTCGGCCCAGGATCGCCGCGATGACGATGCCGATCTCTCGGGTCGCCGCGATTGCTCCCGTCGCGTCGGGTGATCGGGCTTGCGCCCAGATCACCGCTGCGTAGGCCACGAAGGACACCAGTCCGCTGGCAAGGCCGATGCACAGGAAGTTGCGCGACCTGCTCCACATGCGGCGAAGGGGAGTCACCGCACCGAGGCAGGCAAGGACGAGCGGTCCCTGCAACAGAAACATCCAGCCGACGTAGCCGGCGACGCTGTAGCCGTAGCGAACACCGACGGCATCGATGACGGTGTATGTCGCGATGCACAATCCGGTGACGACCGCCGCGAGCGTGGCACGCCGCGACGGTCGATCAGTGGCACCGGTAGGTCGACTGACAGCGACGACGGCTATGCCCGAGCAGAGCATCGTGACGCCGATCCACTGCCGTGCGGAGGGGTGCTCGCCGAGCGCGACGACCGCATAGGCGGTGACGATCACGGGTGCGACCGCACGCGCGATGGGATAGGCGCTGCCGAAGTCGCCGAGCCGGTAGCTGCGAACGAGCTGTGCGGTGTAGACGAGATGCATCAGCGCCGAGGCACCGATGAAGGGCCAGGCACCGCACTGCGGGGTGTCCGCCACCACGGCGACGGGGGCGCCCGCAAGCGTGTACGCCGCGGCGATCGTAACCTGCGCGGCCATCCTGTCGGTGATCGCGTGGGCGGCGGCGTTCCATCCGGCGTGCAGTACCCCCGCCACCGCGACGACGGCCAGCACGTGGACGGAAACGCCCGTGGCGTGCAGTTGAGCGGTGAAGTTCAGGTCGAACACCAAGGGCTCCTTGCCTCCGGTTGCCGTCCGTCCTTGACGGTCGGCAACAGTCGAACAGTGAGCCCTCTAGGCTTTTGTCCCTTGGGTGTGGATGGCGACGCTTCCCAGCGTGACCACCTGGCGACGCTCGGACCAGACCGCCACCATCAGCAATGACGCGGAACCCTAGACGCACGGATCGCCTTCCAGGTTAACGGTGTTGACCCACGGGCGCGCGGACACCGACCGGGCGGATCAGTATCCGAAGTACACCGCGGCCATGTCGTCGTCCCCGTGACCGGCGGCGCTGGCTGCGTCGAAGGCGGCGCGGACCCCGTCGACCAGTGCGGTGGACAACCCCGATGCCACAATCGCGTCCCTGATCAGTCCCGTGTCCTTGCGGACCCCGTCGACGCTGAACTGCGGCGCGTACGACGACTCGATGATCGCCTTGCCCTTCGCCTGCAGATACGGCGACCCGGCCGCAGCTCCATCGAACGCTTCGAGCATCAGCTGCTGATCCACGCCGAGGCCCTTCGCGAGGGCGAATGACTGGCCGACGGCCGCGGCCAGGGCCCCGATCCACGCGTTGCAGACCAGTTTGAGCTTGGACCCCACACCGGGTTCGTCGCCCACCCATATCGTCTTGGCTGCCATCGCGTCGAATGCCGGCTGGACCCGCTCCCGCAGGGCAGGGTCGCCCGAGGCCAGCATCACGAGATTGCCCTGCTCCGCGGGAGCCTTGGTGCCGAGCACCGGACAATCCAGGAACGGGACGCCATGCTGGGCGGCGACGGCGGCCGTGTGGGCGGCGCCGTCGACGCCGACGGTCGCGCATTGGACGAACACCGCGCCCTCCTGCATCGCCGGCAGCACCGTCCCCATCACCTCGAGCGTCGCCGCGGCGTCGAACAGCATCGCCACCACGACGTCGGCGTCGGTGACTGCCGCGATCGGATCGCGCGCGATCGCAGCACCTTCGGCGGCCAGCGGCTGCGACCGCTCGGCCGTGCGGTTCCAGACCGCCACCTCGATCCCGTCGCGCAACATCGATCGCGCCATGCCGGCGCCCATGGCGCCCGTACCCAGAACCGTCACTCGCATGACCGCCATTCTGCCGCCGACGAGCAGACGGCGGGGCATCGCCCGGCGGGCGGCCCGCTTTACCGGCGCGCTGCACGTTAATCTGTCTTCCGCGGCGCGGTGCCGCGTTTGCTTGGAGGATTACCCATGCGTTTCTTCAGCGTGGCGGTGCTCGCCACGGTTGCCACCATCTTCGGTGCCGCTGGCGTGGCGGTCGCGGCGCCGAAGGATTACTGCGCCGACCTCAAGGGCGCCAGCACCGGCAGCACGTGCGAGATACAGCTGTCCGATCCCGCCTACAGCGTCGACATCAGCATTCCGCTGGATTACCCCGACCAGAAGTCGATCGCCGACTACGTCTCCCAGACGCGCGACGGGTTCCTCAACACGGCCAAGTCCGGCACGCCCCGCAGTGCACCGAATGCACTGAGCATCACGCCCACGGAGTACACCTCGTCGATTCCCCCGCGCGGCACGCAGGCCGTGGTGTTCAAGGTGGATCAGAACGTCGGCGGCGCGCGACCGCAAACGACGTACAAGGCGTTCAACTGGGATCAGAGCTACCGCAAGGCAATCACCTACACGGCCGCACCGGACGACAAGCAGAACACGCCGTTGTGGCGGGTGGACGATCCGCTGAAGACCGTCGGACCGATCGTCCAGGCCGCACTGCAGCAGCAGCTGGCACCGCCGCCGGTCGCGCCCCCCACGGCACCCACCCAACCGGGACAGCCGGTGGCCGCCACGCCGACTACCACGCCGCCGCCACCGGCGTTGCCGATCTCGCCGACCGCGTTGTACAACCCCGCCAACTATCAGAACTTCGCGGTGGTCAACGACGGAGTGATCTTCTTCTTCGACCAGGGCGTGTTGTTGCCCGACTCAGCCGGGGCGCTGCAGGTGCTGGTGCCCCGGTCGGCGATCGACCCGATGATTGCCTAACCCCTTGGCCGGTCCTGAGGCGCGGCGTCGCCGCGGCGCGTCTTGATAGATGCTGTACGCGGTTTCGGCATGAGCCGCAAGGAGTTCCGTCACCTCGGTGATCGCGGTCATGCAAGCGTGATCGGATACATCGGGGTGGTCAGACCGTGCCTAGGGCGTGGATGACCGGCGGTGGTTCCGCACGGCGACGAAATTTGAGAGATTGTCATCCGTGCTGCTCGGCCCGTTGGACCTCCTTCCGCCCACCACCCGGCGCTTCCTCGTCACCGGGCCGTCCGGCGCCGGCAAGAGCACTCTGCGAAAGACCATCAGCGATACGTTGCGACTGCCCACCGCAGAGATCGACTCGCTCTATCACGGCCCCGATTGGGTACCCCGTCCGACGTTCGCCGCCGACGTCGAGCGCTTCACGTCAGGCCCTGGCTGGGTCATCGAATGGCAGTATTCACAGGTGCGGCCGTTGCTTCTGAGCCGCGCCGACACTCTCGTCTGGCTGAACCACAGCAGATGGACGGTCACCGAACGCGTCGTGCGCCGAACTCTGAGGCGTCGCATCCACCACGTCGAGCTGTGGAACGGCAACTACGAGCCGCCCCTGCGAACCATCTTCACCGACCGTGACCACGTCATCCGCTGGTCCTGGCGCACCCACCGCACGCGAGAACGTGAAGCCATCGGCGTCGCCCGGCATGCGAATGGCCCGATCGTCGTCCGCCTCACCGGGCAAACCGAAGTCGATGCATGGGTACGCGGCCCGCTACGGAAGTTGGCTCCGAAGGTGTGACGCGCAAGTCGATCAGCGTAGGTTTCTGTGCATCGCCAATCCGAGGGGCCGCAGCCTTGATTGACGACCTGAAAACCCGTGCGTTGGTTCAGAGCTGGGCAGGGCTGCGTAGATGCACGTTGGTGCCCACGAGTGGAATCCGACTTCGACGAGAGGCATTGCGGCGACGGATGTCATAATGGCATCGACGACTGCGCAATCGTCGATTCGGGTGGGCATCGGCTGCTGGACCAGGGTTCCGTCCACACTGTTGTCGTCCGAAAGCCCTTCACCGGGCAGATGACGTCGCTGGTCCCGCGGCCGCAGCGATGCGGTGGCTGCGCGACTCCAAGCCCGTGGCGAGGCAGCGTTTGTCCTTCATGGGCCCATAGGTGTGCAAGGCAGGGTCGTCATCGAGAACGGATTCCAGACAACGCCTTCGGCGCTCGCCTTCTCGAACTCCGCGGCCTGGTGCCGGTTCGGTGAGTACGGTTTCGGCGACCCGTAGGCCGCAAGGATCACGGCGAGACCGTGCCACCGCCGGTGATGTCGCCGTGATGTAGTGCTGCCGATTCGGGGCGACGGCAGCGACGATCTCGTCCTCGCTCATGGTGGCCAGGGGCTCGAGTCGCCAGATGTTTCGCATCATCGCCAAACCCATGATTTGGGAGGAAGCCAGACCGCTTCGCACTTGCCGGTCGGCGTGACCGTCACCCAGATGCGAAACGCCCATCAGGCTGCGCTCCACGATGCTTCGCAGCTTCTCGCGGGTTGAGGGTTCGTGTGCCGCTGTCTGCAGCACTGCGCGCAGGACCGGGCCAACATCGTCGTCGGCCCATGAGGCAAGCATCAGCCGAAGCAGCGCAATCCCGAGTTCGCCATCCGGTGCCGTCCACGTCTGCGCGACCTTCCCGAGCCACTCCGGCTGCGGCGTGGTTGCTGCGTCGAGGAGCCCCTGCTTGGACCCGAAGTAGTGGTAGACCAGCGCCGGGTCGACATCGGCTTCTCTGGCCACCGCCCGAAGGGTGGTGCCGGCCCATCCGGGTGGCCACCGGCGTCAAGTCCACCGGCATGAACATGTATGCCAGCGGCAAGAAGATGGTGCGGGTGCCGATCGAGGTTGTCGAGAGCTCGTTTCCGTACACCCTGGTGACTGCGCAGACCGAGACCGAACGCGTCCTCACAGCACACCTCGCCGCTCAGGGCGCGATTGTCGAGCGCGGCCTGGAACTGACCGAGTTGAGTCAAGACGACGATGCGGTGCCTCTCGTGGGGCGCCACTCCGACGGAAAGACCGAAGAGATCGAGGCGTCGTGGGTGATCGGCACCGATGGCGGCCACACCACCGTGCGGCACTTGATGGGAACTCAACTTCAGGGCTCGTTCAAAGGCGAGCGCTTCATCCTCGGCGACGTCGAAGTGGAGCCACATTTCGACAAACACCAACATGTACACCTACTTCGACCCCGGCGGTCCGGTAGTCACGCTACCGATGCTTGGTGGCCGGGTGCGGTTCCTGGCGCAGATTCACGATGCGCCGGGCACGCCACTGACCCTGCACCCCACTCGGGAGCAGCTGCAACAAATCATCGATGCTTGGACGCGTTCAATCTGTGCTGGAAATTGGCGGCGGTGATCAAGGGCGACGCCGGCAACGCGCTCTGGACAGCTACCACGCCGAGCGTCATCCCATCGGCAAGCAGGTCATCGACTTCACCAGCACACTGAGTCGGCCACCTAACACCGGTGGTTCGCGTCATGGCAGGCATCATCGCCGAGACGAACATCGCCTATGCGAACAGCCCCGTCACTCTGTCACCGGGTCCCCGACACGCCAAAGTGTCAGCCGGGCAGCATGTCCTTCACTTCACCGAACCCGCGCTGCAGAAGCAGCTCGGACTCGCCTCGAGCGGCGGCAATGTGGGACACACGATCGTGACCATCGCAGGCGAAGGACCCGCTCCGGCAGCCGGCCCAGCTGGACAGACACAGGTGCTGATCACCCGCGATGACACCCCACTCGGGAATACAACGCCGTCATCGCCGACCCAAAGGGACTGGTGGGCAAGCGGTACGGCCTGAGAAACGGCGGTCGCATCGTCGTGCGGCCGGACGGCTACATCGGGGCGATCACCGAGCTCGACGACCACAACGGTATCGCCGCCTACTTCGCCCAACTCGCGCGATGACGCGGCATCTCCCTGCGAGATTCGGCACGCATACTGCGACGGACCACTCGACCGTCTGCATCTGCGATCGTACCGCCGTGATGGTCGTCGAGGTAGACGAGCACGTCCCGTCCGAGTCAGAGTCGGCCCTCGACGAACACACTGCCGGGGACGGCTTCGTCCAGGTCGGCGGCGATGGGCCGGTCGTTGCGGGCCAGGAGATCCTCGGCACTGATCTCAGTGACGCTCCACCCATGGGCCGCAAGCCAATCCGGCACTTCGGTTCGACCTCCCTCGTAAAGCAGATCGCCGATGTCGGTGATGCCGTGGGCGCCGAATTTTTCCGCGACCGCGCGGTAGTGTTCCATCTGCTCCTGGCGACGCGCAGTGGTCTCCGGACTGTAGAAGTCCTTGCTGAATGCCTCCACCGCAATGCGGCTGCCGGGGGCGCTCAGCGACTGGATGCGGTCGAACAAGAGGTCCTGCGCCTCGGGGGTCAGATAAGGCAACAGCCCCTCGGCCGACCAGGCGGTCGGGAGCGTGGGGTCGAAACCGGAGTCCGTCAACGCCTTCGGCCAGTCTTGACGTAGATCGATGCCGACGCTGACGTGCGCGGCGATGGGCGTGACCTCGTGGGATTCGAGAGTCTCGAGCTTGAACTCGAGAACTTTGGGTTGGTCGATCTCGTAGACCACGCTTCCCTCGGGCCAGGCGAGTCGCCACGCGCGGGCGTCAAGACCCGCCGCCAAAATCACCGCTTGGCGTGCACCTGCCGTCGCTGCGGCCACGAAGAACTCGTCGAAGAACTTGGTCCGCGAACCGATGTAGCTTCGCATTGCCTGCGTCCGCTCCGCGAACCGGGGATCGATCTCGGCCAATTCTGGTGGCGGCTCGTCGGCGAGATAGATCTTCCAGATGCCGTCACCGGCCGCTTCGAGGAACAACTGGGCGTACGGATCATTGATGAGAGGGTGTGCGCTCCTGGTCTCCGCGGCTCGCCCACCGGCAACACCGAGCGCAGTCACACCGACGCTTTCGTTGATGTCCCACGTGTCGTCGTCAGTTCTCACCATCTGAAGTCCCATCGCTGCCATCGCCGTCGGCCATTTGGCCCGCGGCCCTCCGACGCTAAACACTAACTGACCGGTCGTCAAGTAAGCTTCATGAAGACCGAGGAGGCCGGATGGATCAGCGTCGAACCGACACCCGCACCCAGCTTCAAGCCGTCGCCTTGGAGCTGTTCGCCGAACGGGGCTACGACAGTACGTCCCTGCGTGAGATTGCCGAACGGCTCAACATCACCAAAGCTGCGGTGTACTACCATTTCCGCTCCAAGGACGAGATCCTCGTCAGCCTGATCACCGACTTCCTCGACCGCCTCGACGACCTGGCGAGTTGGGGGGAAACTCAGCCGCGCAATGCCGACACCCGAATCGGAATGTTGCGCCGCTATGACGACATGCTGTCGGGTCAGACCGCCGAACTGGCTCGGCTGCTGAGGGAGGGCCGAGCGTCGCTTCGCGACCCGGAGCTCGAGGGGCTGATCCGCGATCGATATCGGACGCTGATCGAAGTCCTCAGTCCCCCTGAGGATGTCGTCATGGGGCGATTGCGAGCCCGGCTCGCACTGTCGAGCTTGCACATGGGCACCACGCAGGACCCGGACGATGGGGCCACTACACCCCTCAAGCAGCGAGCCGCCGCGCTGACGATCGCGACTCACCTTCTGACCACGCCGGTCGATGAATCTGCCGACTGGTGCGTGTAGCGTTGCGACAACGTGTCGATGACGGGGCGATCCGGCGTCGCGGCCGAGGTCGCAGATCTCAGGGTAGGCCGCCAAACGCCTCTTCTCCGCCGCTAACTGCGGCGACATGTCCGTATGCGCCTGGCCGGATAGCACCGCCCTTACTCGCACACGCAGGCCGGTGACCGTGTGACCGCCGCCGGGTCAGCACGGCAGCCTAGGTATCTTCGGAGAACCCGAGGGCTCCCACTGGGCACGCATTGACACCAGCGACGACCCGTTGGCGCGCTGCGTTTGTCACACCTTCGGTCAGGACTTGGACGAAGCCGTCGTCGTCGACGTGAAGACGTCCGCGGCCACGACGGCGCACTGCCCATGTCGGCGTCGACCTCGGTGCACTGACCTTCGTGGGCGATCGTCTTCTCGATGAAGGCGCCGCGCATCACCACGTCGTTGCCGACCGGATCGGGTGCGGAAACCTCATATCGTTGACCGACTGCGTGGGCACCGGCGGTCCGGTGCAGCCGGTCCCAGTACCATCGCGGTCCGCCTACCGGCCGTGCAACGCGGTGCTTCCGTTCAGCGGAAGGCGGGTAGGCCGGGGCCGGGAAACTGGTGGTCAATCAGGCAGTTCACGATGAGCGGCCGATACACGCGAGATTCCCCGGGCGGCTACCTGAAGCGCCGCCACCAGCTGAGACCGATTGCGCCGCAGCGATGGAACCACGATGCCCAACGCCGCGATGACGTCGTCGTTCTCGAAGACGGGGACCGCGACCGAGCACGCGCCCAAGGTCATTTCCTCGACGGTGGTGGCATAGCCATCGCGGCGGACCCGGCACAGTTGACCGTTCAGCAGGCCGGCCTGGGTGATGGTGTGAGGCGTGATCCGGGTCAGGCGGGCATACACCGCGTGGCGCACCGCGTCCGGCGCGTACGCCAACAACACCTTGCCGACGCCGGTGGCATGCATCGGCAGTCGGGAGCCGATGGTGCTGACGACGGGGACGGACGCATGTCCCGCGAGCCGGTCTAGGTAGAGGACCTGCTCCCCGTCGCGCACAGCGAGGTGCACCGTAGCCAGCGTCGCTCCGTACAGATCGTGGACGAACGGGGACGCCAGCTCCCGCAGTCCGGTCTGCACGGGCGCCAGCAGGCCGAGGTCCCAGAGCCGCCGGCCCACCACGTACTCCCCTGTGGGCTGGCGCGACAACGCCCCCCACTCCTGCAAGGCGGCCGCCAAACGATGCGCAGTGGGCACCGGGATGTCCGCGCGTCGGGCCATTTCCGTCAACGTAAGACGACGGTGGTGAGCATCGAAGGCGGCCAGCAACGCCAGCGTCCGCGAGGTGACGCTCACCCCGGACTGCGATGAGTTACCGGCCATCCGCCGTCCTCGACTCGGCACCCGGCTCCGGGCGCTTCCACTGAGTAGAAGTCTAGCCACGACGACCGCTCGCCGCCCGGACGTCGGATCCGAGGGATCATGATCGAGCCACCTCGAGTGGCGCTTCTACCTGCGTAGGAACTGACGTAGGGCGACTGGGACTTGAACCCAGGACCAACGGATTATGAGTCCGCGGCTCTAACCAACTGAGCTATCGCCCCCTAGCGCGCGTGCGCGGCCACCATGGTCGCACAGAGCTGCCGGACCGCTCACCGGCGATGTCCGAATCCCGATCATGATCACGGGGACGGCCTTGGGATCCAGGGGTGATCCGCCTGCTGCTCCGGCTCGTCGTGTTCCTCGGATCGTCGGCGATCGGCTTGCTGGTGGCGTGGTGGTTGGTGCCCGGCGTGACGCTACGACCGCTCGGGTTCGTCACCGCCGTGGTCGTCTTCACGGTCGCCCAGGCGATCCTTTCGCCGTTCCTCCTGAAGTTGGCGGGCCGCTACGCGTCGGCGTTCCTCGGTGGCATCGGCCTGGTGTCCACCCTCGCGGCGCTGCTCTTGGCCTCGGTGCTCACCCACGGGTTGAGCATCCGAGGCGTCGGCTCCTGGATCGCCGCCACCGTGCTGGCGTGGTTGGTGACCGCGGCGGCCACGCTCTTGCTGCCCATGGTCGTGTTGAAGAAGAAGGTCAGCTAGCCATACACCGGTTGGCCGTCGAGCCCCAGGACGTACCGCTCGGTGCCCTCCTGCACGCGCGCAGTGTCCGCCCCGAGCGCGACCGCGATCTTGTTGGCGGCGTTGCGCATCACGTCGACGGTGATCTCGAAGGCCTCGGCGTCGGAGAAGTGTGACCGCACGCCTGCGACCACGTCGGCGTCGATGCTCGACGGGGTCCAGATCATCGCGTCGACGTAGCGCAGCGCCGCCTTGTGACGCTCATCGAGCAGCTCCGAGGATTCGTAGACGGCGATGTCGGAGTACAGCGGCTCGGTGCCACCCGCATCGAGCGCCGCGCCCTCGCGCAGCGACGTGCACAGGCGGCAATGGTGTTGCACCGCTCCGCGCAGCCGGACGACTTCGGTGGTCACCGGATCCAGCGCGCGCATCGCACCGACCATCGGAGCGAACTGATTGAGCAGCGAGGTCGACCGGGTCGGTGTCGCGGTCCCACCCGACCGGATCGACCACGGGCGCAAAGCCGAGGGCGGTCAACCCGGCCCGCACGCGGGGCACGAAGTCGGCGATGAAGATCAGTACGGCCATGCCAAATGCGTTGTCGCCCAGAGCCATCATGAAGCCGACGCGCTGCTCGGCGGTGATCCCGGACACGTCGACGGCGAACTGCTCGGCGAACTCGGCGAGCCGTACATCGTCGTCCGCTGCGCCCTGCGCAACCAGCGGCGGCAAGAACGTGGCCTCGGCACACACGGTCCGGACCAGGGCGTTGCGACCCGCGTCCCCCTCGGGCGAGAGGGCCGTCAAGCGCGTCAACATGCCGTACACCTGGTCGTCGTCCACGCCGGACATCATTGCGCCTGGCTGACCGAGGACATGTGGAAATCGGGGATGCGCAGCGACGGCATCTTCGCGCGCGTGGCCCAGTCGCCCCATTCCCTGGGCAGCGTCACCTCGCTGACGCCGGCCTCGGTGGCCCGGCGCAGCAGGTCCAGCGGACTTTCGTTGAAGCGAAAGTTGTTGACCGCGCCGGTAACCTGACCGTCCTCGACGAGGTAGACGCCGTCGCGGGTCAAGCCGGTCAACAACAGGACGGCCGGATCGACCTCGCGGATGTACCACAGCGTGGTCAACAGGAGTCCACGCTCGGTGCGCCGGATCATGTCCGACAGGCTCGCCCAACCCCCGGTCATCACCAAGTTGTCCGCAGGCACGGCCACCGGAACGGCGAACTCCGCCGCCCCCGCCCGTGGATACGCCAGCGCGTTGATCGCCCCGTCGCGGAGCCAGTCGGTCCGACCGATGTCCATCCCGTTGTCGAACACCGACACCCGCTCCGACGAGGACGTCGTCGCCACGAACGGCAAGGACTCCAGGCCCGGGGCGGCCGGATCGGAGTACAGCGTCAACCCGAGGTCGCTCAGCTTCTCGCCCACCCGGGTTCCGCCGGGCGCCGACAGCGCCGTGCGGCCCTCCTGCGCCCCGCGACCGTCCATGGTCCAGCCGAGGTAGATCATCATGTCGGCCACCGTCGACGGCGGCATCAGGGTTTCGTAGCGGCCGGCAGGCAACTCGATTCTGCGCTGCGCCCACCCGAGCCGGGTCGACAGTTCCCCGAGCATGTCGTCGATCGGGACGTCGGCGAAGTCCGGTGTTCCGACGCCGACCCAGGCGCTGGCGTCGCCGCGCTTGGCGTTGATCTCCACCGACCCGGTCCGCTGGGTGTAGCGCCTGCGCAGGCCGGTCGAGGTCGCGACGAAGGTGGTGTCCACTTCGTGCCGGGCGAAGCCGTACAACCGGTCGTGACCGCGGAAGGCCGTCGCCAGGCGCTTCGCCACCGTGGCGAACACCGCGGTGGCGGTCACCGGCACGGGCGTGTCCCAGTCGTCCGGAGTCTCGGTCGCCGTCAACAACGGAGCGGCGTCCCGCGCCTCCGGTGCCGAGCGGGCGGCATCCTGGGATGCCGCGACCAATCCGGCGATCGCGGCCGGATCGACCTCACTGGAAGTCACCGACCCGACGTGGGCGGCGTTGCCCCGCCGCACGATCGAGATCACCGCAGTGTCCCTGCTCAGCGATTCGCCGTTGGTGGTCATCGAGTTGCCCGCCCAGCGCAGCGACGCCGTCGCCCGGTCGGTGACGAGCACGACGGTCTCGTCGGCCATGCCGCGGCGCTTCGCCTCGGCGAGCGCGATCCCCACCACTTCCGGAGCCGTGATCACCTACCCGCCTCCTCACGGGTGTTCAGCACGTTGATCCCCCGGAACAGCGCCGACGGGCAGCCGTGGCTCACGGCCGCCACCTGGCCAGGCTGCGCCTTGCCGCAGTTGAACGCTCCGCCGAGCCGCCAGGTCGACGGTCCGCCGACCGCCTCCATCGCCCCCCAGAAGTCCGTCGTGGTGGCCTGATAGGCGACGTCGCGCAATTGCCCGTCCAGCTTGCCGTTACGGATCCGGAAGAACCGCTGACCGGTGAACTGGAAGTTGTAGCGCTGCATGTCGATCGACCAGGACTTGTCGCCGACGACGTAGACGCCATCGTCGACGCGGGCGATCAGATCATCGGTGCTCAACCCCTCGGCGCCGGGCTGCAACGACACGTTCGCCATGCGCTGAATGGGCACGTGATGCGGCGAGTCGGCGTACGAGCAGCCATTCGAGCGAGGCTGCCCAAGGCGGGGCGCGAATACCCGGTCCAGCTGATAGCCGACGAAGACGCCGTCGCGCACCAGGTCCCACTTCTGCGCGCGCACGCCCTCGTCGTCGAATCCGACGGTCGCCAGCCCGTGCTCGACGGTCCGATCGGCCGTCACGTTCATCACCGGTGACCCGTAGCGCATCACGCCGAGCTTGTCCGGCGTCGCGAACGACGTTCCGGCATAGGCCGCTTCGTATCCGATGGCCCGGTCGTACTCGGTGGCATGCCCGATCGACTCGTGAATGGTGAGCCACAGGTTGGACGGGTCGATCACCAGATCGGTCGGCCCGGCGACGACGGTCGGCGCCTTGGTCTTCTCGGCCAGCAGCGACGGCAGCTGCGCCAGCTCCGTCGACCAGTCCCACACCTCGTCGCCGGCGACCGCCTCCCAGCCACGTCCCGTCGGCGGCGCCAACGTGCGCATCATCTCGAACGTGCCGGCTGCGGTATCCACCGCCACCGCCTCGAGCGTCGGCTGAACGCGCACCCGCTGCTGGGTGAGCGACGAACCGAGGGTGTCGGCGTAGAAGGTCTGCTCCTTCACGGCGTGCAGGCCCGCCGACACGTGGTCGACGCCGTCGGCGGCCATCAGCCGACCGGAGTATTCGCCAAGCAGGCCGATCTTGTCGGCGGCGGGCACGTCGAACGGGTCGACGCGGTAGTTCGAGACCCACGTCAGATCGGCGTAGACCGGCTCCGGGGCGAGCTCGATGCGTTCGGCGTTGAGCGGCGACAGGGTCGCCGCCACCCGCACCGCACGCTTGGCGGTCTCGGCGGCCACCGCTGGGTCCAGCTCCGCGTGCGACGCGAAACCCCAGGTGCCGTCCACGATGACCCGCACCGCGAGGCCGACCTCCCGTCTGATGACGGACGTCTCCAGCTCGCCGTCGCGCAGTTGCACCAGCTCGGTGGTGATGCGATGGATCCGTAGGTCGGCGTAGCTGGCCCCCGCAGCCGTGGCCGCCGACAACGCTGCTTCGGCGAGCAGGTGCCGCGGCAGCGCAAGGTAGTCGGCATCGACACGTCGCAGCGCTGTCACGCCTCCACCGTAGTGGCAGGCGCCTTCTCGGGCGGCCATGACCTTTAATGACAGGGTGGGTGGTCGCCGCGTTCGAGGTTCTACGCCCAAGGCCTGGGTGGGATACGCGTTGCTCGCTCCGAGCCTCTTCGGCGTGGTCACCTTCCTGCTCCTGCCGATGCTGGTGGTGCTCTGGCTCAGTGTGCGCCGCTGGGATCTGTTGGGGCCGATCGGCTATGTCGGCCTGGGCAATTGGCGTTACGTTCTTGCGGATCCGTCCTTCGGCGCCTCGATGGTGGTCACCGCCGTCTTCATCGCTCTGGTGGTGCCGGTGCAGACGGTGCTCGGACTGCTCACGGCGACGCTCCTCGCCCGCGGGCTGCCCGGCAGCGGCTTCCTGCGCACCCTGTACGTCCTGCCGTGGATCTGCTCGCCGTTGGCGATCGCCGTGCTGTGGAAGTGGATCCTGGCCCCGACCGACGGCGCGCTGAGCACCGTGCTCGGCCATCGCGTCGAATGGATCACCGATCCGGTCCTCGCGCTGCCCGTCGTCGCCGCCGTCACGGTGTGGACCAACGTCGGCTACGTCACGCTGTTCTTCCTGGCGGGGATCCTCGCCATTCCCCGCGACATCCAGAACGCCGCCCGCACCGACGGCGCCACCTCGTGGCAACGGTTCCGGCGCATCACCCTTCCCATGCTGCGGCCGACCTTCTTCTTCGTGATGGTGACCGGCATCGTCAGCGCGGCCCAGGTATTCGACACCGTGTACGCCCTGACCGGTGGCGGGCCCGACGGTCGCACAGACCTCGTCGCCCACCGCATCTACGCGGAGGCATTCGGCGCCGCGGCCGTCGGGCGCGCCGCGGTGATGGCCGTGGTGCTGTTCGTGTTGTTGCTCGCCGCGACACTGGCGCAGCACCAGTACTTCCGACGGCGGATCAGCTATGACCTCGTCTGAGCGCCGGCCGGACCGGCTGCTGGGCGGGGCCGTCTCCAACACCGTTATCTACCTGGTCCTCGGCATCCTCGCGGCCATCACGCTGGTCCCGTTCGGACTCGGCCTGCTGACGTCGTTCACCTCGGCGCGACAATTCAACACCTCCTCGCCGCTGTCGTGGCCCGCGCCACCGACGATCGCGAACTACCTGGGCCTCGGTGACGCCGGTTTCGGCCGCGCCCTCGCGGTGACCGCGCTGATGACGGCGGTCATCCTGCTGGGGCAGCTGACCTTCTCGGTGTTGGCCGCGTATGCATTCGCCAGGATGGAGTTCCCCGGACGCAACGCACTGTTCTGGGTGTACGTGGCGACGCTGATGGTGCCCGCCACCGTCACCGTGGTGCCGCTGTACCTGATGATGGCCCAGGTCGGGTTGCGCAACACCTTCTGGGCGTTGGTGCTGCCGTTCATGTTCGGGTCGCCGTACGCGATCTTCCTGCTGCGGGAGTACTTCCGCACCATTCCCGAGGACCTCATCAGAGCCGCGCGCATCGACGGCGCCAACACGCTCGACGTCATCGTGCACGTCGTGCTGCCCGCGAGCCGCCCCATCCTCGTCACGCTGGCGCTCATCACGGTCGTCTCGCAGTGGAACAACTTCATGTGGCCGCTGGTGATCACCAGCGGCGCCAAGTGGCAGGTGCTGACCGTGGCCACCGCGGGCCTGCAGTCGCGCTACGACGCGCAGTGGACGCTGGTGCTCGCGGCGACCACGGTCGCGATCGTGCCGCTGATCGTCGTGTTCGTCGCGTTCGGCCGTCACATCGTCCGCTCGATCGTCGTTACGGGAATCAAGTGACGCGCAGGGCGCCGAAGTTCTCGACGCTGTTCGTCGGCGCGCTGGCCCTCGGGCTCGCGGTGCTGCTGGGTGCGGCGGTGCTCCTCGGTGGGTCCTCCGAGCACGCCGGCAAGACCGTGGTGACGGTACGGCTGTGGGACGAACAGGTGGCGACCGCCTATCGGGCGTCGTTCGACGAGTTCACCCGGGAGCATCCCGACATCGAGGTGCGCGTCGACGTCGTCGCCTACTCGTCCTACTTCGACACCCTGCGCACCGACGTGGCCGGCGGCGGTGCCGACGACGTGTTCTGGCTCTCCAACGCCTATTCCGCCGGCTACGCGGACAACGGCAGGCTGCTCGACGTCGGGCGGACTCTGGGGCGGGACGCGGCGCAGGCGTGGGAGTCGTCGGTGGTGCGGCAATTCACCCGTGGCGGCGTGCTGTGGGGCGTGCCCCAGTTGACCGATGCCGGCATCGCGGTGTTCTTCAACGCCGACCTGCTCGCCCGGGCGGGCGTCGAGCCCGCCGAGTTGTCGGACCTGCGCTGGTCACCCGGCGGTGTCGACGACACCTTGGCACCACTGCTGGCCCGCCTCACCGTCGATGTCAACGGAAACCACGCGGCCACAGCAGGATTCGACCCCGGTCGGATCAGGCAATGGGGTTACAACGCTGCGAACGACCTGCAGGCCATCTATCTGGACTACATCGGGTCGGCGGGTGGCGTGTTCCAGGACGGTGACCGCTTCGCCTTCGACAATCCGGCGGCGGTCGAGGCGTTCGACTATCTCGTCGGGCTCATCGACTCCCGTCACGTCGCTCCCCCGGCATCGGACACCAACGACAACGGCGACTTCTCCCGCAACCAATTCCTGCAGGGACGGATGGCGCTGTTCCAGTCCGGCACCTACAACCTGGCGGCGATAGCCGATCAGGCACCGTTTCGCTGGGGCGTCACCATGCTGCCGAGCGGGCCGGCGGGTCGGGTCAGCGTCACCAACGGCATCGCCGCTGCGGGAAATGCCGCCACGCCTCACCCCGACGCCGTCCGTCAGGTCCTGGCCTGGATGGGCAGCGCCCGCGGCAACGAGTTCCTTGCCGCCCACGGGGCCGCGATTCCCGCCGTGGTCGCCGCCCAACCTGCCTACTTCCGATATTGGGCGGCGCGCGGCGTGGACGTGGCACCCTTCTTCGGCGTCCTGGACGGTCCTCGGATAGAGGCACCCGGTGGCCCCGGCTTCGCCGCCGGCTACCAGGCGTTGAAACCGTACTTCGACGACATGTTCCTCGGCCGCCGGACGGTGGCCGACGCTCTCGCCGACGCGCAGGCCGCCGCGAACGCCGCCGGTTCGGCGGGCTAGGTCGTCGCCAACGGGGTGAACAGCTCGACCGCCAGCGCCAGCCCGCACACGGCGACGACCACGGCGAGCGCCCCCGCGTCGATCCACGTCGGCTTCGAGGGCAGTGCCGATATCTGGCCGGCGCCGCCGCGCGCGGCGATTGCGTCACCCATTTCGTCGGCACGGCGCAACGTCACGGTCACGGCCGCCGCGAGGAGATCGACGACCTCCCTGGACATCCGGTGCCGCCGCTCGCGTGCCGTGCGGGCGGGTTCGCGCGGCCGGAGCTTGCGGGCCGCGACCAGGGTACGGAACTCGTCGATGAGCATCGGAAAGGCGCGCAGCGCCAGCGCCAGCGCCACGGCCCAGTCGTCGATCGGCAACCGCAGGACTCTCAGCGGCCTGCCGATCTTGGCCACCGCAGGAGCGACCTCCGCGACGTTGGTCGTCCAGGACACCAGCCCACCGAGCCCGAGCAACACGATCGACAGCACGGTCACCTGCAAAAACTTCAGCAGGCCACCGAGCCCGAGGTCCACCGATCCGACGAAGACGTGCGGGCTGCCCCCCGCGAACGACGCGGTCAGCCCGCCCAGGAACAACAGGAACCACAGCCAGCGCGGTACGGACGGCAGCACGCCCCGCGGGATGTGCGCGATCCAGGCGGTCACCAGGACCAGCGCACCGATCAGGGCGATCGGCACCCATCCCGGGTACAGCGTGAGCAGCACGCCGATGGCGGCGACCACCACGAGTTTGGTTCCCGCCCACAGGTCGTGAATGACGCTGCCGCCGGGGACGGGGCGCAGCAGCACCACCGAACGGGTGGGGCGACGGGTCGCGGTCACGAGAATCCTCCCGCCGTGGTCGGCGTCGGCGTGACGGCCCCGTCGCTCAGGTGCAGGGTGCGCGGGCACAGTTCCTCGAGGCCCGAGAAGTCGTGGGAGATGACGATGACGGTCAGCCCCGCGTCGCGGCGCAGCGAGGTGAGCAGCCCCAGCAGGCCGCGCTGGCTGGCGGCATCCAAGCCGGCCAACGGCTCGTCGAGGATCAACACCCGCGGTGACCGCGCGAGCAGACCCGCCAGCACGACCCGGCGCATCTGACCGCCGCTGAGTTGGTCGATGCGCCGCAACCCGATCGCCGGGTCGAGGCCGACCATCGCCAGCGCGCCGACGATCTGCGAGTGATCGTAGTAGTCCAGACCGGCGGCCGAGGCGATCTCCAAGTCGACGCGTCCCCGCATCAACTGCAGTCGGGCGGCCTGGAACGAAATCGCCACGGCGCCAACCTGTTCGTAGACTGGCTCGCCGTCGAGCAGGCAGGTGCCCCGGGTTGGCGTCAGCAGCCCTGCCATGATCCACGCCAACGTCGACTTGCCTGAACCGTTCAGCCCGTGGATCAGGACGCCATCGCCCTCGTTGACGACCAGGTCGACGTCCCGCAACGCGGTCGACGCCCATGGCGTCCCCAGTCCGTACTGGTGGCCGACGCCCGAGAGTTCCAGGAGTGGCGAACCGCCACGGCGGGTGTGCGCGCTCGTCGCGGCCGGCGCAGGGGCGGTGTCGACCATCTCCACGTTGTCTGCGGCGCCGCCGTTGCCCGTCAGGTCGATGATCCGGTCGGCGGACTCCGCCTCGTCGTTGTAGTGCGTGATGTGCACCAGAGACATTCGATGGTTCTTCGTCAGCCCGGACAGCACGGAGATGAGGCCTTCCCGACCCCGTTGGTCGACCATGCTGGTGACCTCGTCGGCAATCAGCAGGGACGGTTCCCGCGCCAAGGCCGCCGCGACGGCGAGACGCTGAAGTTCGCCACCGGACAGGCCACCGGTGTCGCGCTCGGCGAGGCCCTCGAGACCGACCTCCGCCAGCAGGCGCGCCACGTCGGGAGTGGCCGCCGGGGGAAGCCCGAAGACGATGTCGTCGGCGACGCGGGTGCCGAGCACCTGACTCTCGGGATGCTGCAGCACGACGGCGGTGCCGCCGGACTTGCCGAGACCGACGGCACCCGGCCGCTCGACCGTCCCCGCGGTGGGCGCGCGGCCCGACAAGACGAGCATCAACGTGGTCTTCCCCGACCCGTTGGGACCGGTGACCGCCACGTGTTCGCCCGCGCCGATGGCCAACGACACCGGCCCGAGCGCGTCGCGGTCTGCGCCGTCGTAGCGGAAACGCACGTCGCGGAGCTGGGCCGGGACCGGGCCGACCGGCTCGTCGGACAGGTCGACGTCGAGCTTGTGCACGTCGGGAACGCCGGACAGTCGCGCGATGACCCGCGACAGCGCCCACCACCCGATGAGGGTGACCGGCACGATGCTCATGATGCTCGACGCGATGATCAGCACCGGCCAGTAGGTGAGCACGGTGCCGAAGTCGTCCCGCAGGCGCTGCGCGACGTCCTCCATGCCGGAGACGCGGTCGAGCACCGCGGCGATGCCGTCGACGTTGGCGGTGATGGACGCGAAGATGAGGTTGCGGATCCGGTGGAAGACCACCAGGAACGCGACGCCCGCGACACCGAAGGCCGCTCCCGCGACGATCGCGGCGAGAGTGATCGTGGCCGTGCCGCGCCCGCGGCGCTTGACGATTCCGGCCAGCCCGCCGATGTACGCGCAGTTGAAGACCGTCATCAATCCGCCGAACCCGGCGATCAGGAAGGCGATCGTGCCGCCCGCGACCGTCGCGGCCACCAGCACGCGGAAGCGTCGGCGGTACGCCAACAGTCCCATCGGCACGGTCCCGAGCACCGAGAGGCCGGCGGCGAACGGCACTACGACGGCGATGATGGCCGTGGCCGCGCAGAGTGCCGCCATGACCGCGGCATGCGCGAGTTCGTCGGGGTGCATCGAACCTGCCCGTCGGGGTGCGCCGGCGCCGGTCGCACCTCGGGTCAATGGCATTTCTCGATTCTGCCAGCTGTCGAACGCGGCCATTCCCGGCCCTCTGTGACCATGGCCACGACGGCCGGGTTGATCTACATAGCATTCCTATGTAAATTCGTGGGCATGGCTTCCCCCTCTGCGACCGAGACGGCGCTCGCCGCGGACCTCCTGTCCGTCGTCGCAAGACTCAACCGGTTGGCCACCCAGCGGGCCAAGATGGACCTGCCCTACGCCCAAGCCCGGCTGTTGTCGGCGATCGAGGATCAGGACCAGGCGCGGATATCCGACCTCGCCGCCCTCGATCACTGCTCGCAACCGACGATGACCACCCAGGTCCGTCGCCTGCAGGACGCCGGACTGGTCTCCCGCGTGACCGATCCCGCCGACGCGCGTGCGGTGCTGATCAGCATCACCCCCCGTGGCCGGGAGGTCCTGGCCAGGGTGCGGGCCGACCGCGGCTCGGTGATCGATCCGTACCTGGCCCGTCTTCCCGACGTCGACCGGCAGTCCCTCGCCCATGCCGTCCGGGTGATCCGGACGATCCTGCAGGACGCCCAGGGCAGCCTCCCGTCACCGCAGCACCGCACCGACACCGTGCTTCCGAGCGGAATCACCATCCAGTAGAGGAGTAGCCGCCGATGTGGCGCCAACCCAAGGCCGTGTGGGCCGTCGCCTTCGCCTCCGTCGTCGCCTTCATGGGCATCGGCCTGGTGGATCCGATCCTCAAGCCGATCGCCGACAACCTCGATGCCACGCCCTCACAGGTGTCACTGCTGTTCACCAGCTACATGGCCGTGATGGGCGTCGCGATGCTCCTCACGGGAGCGGTGTCCAGCCGGATCGGACCCAAGCGGACACTGCTGATCGGTTTGGTGATCATCATCGCCGGCGCCGGGCTGGCCGGGCTGTCGGATTCCGTGATGGGCATCGTCGGCTGGCGTGCGCTGTGGGGGCTTGGCAACGCCCTGTTCATCGCCACCGCGCTCGCCACCATCGTCAATTCGGCCCGGGGCTCGGTGGCGCAGGCGATCATCCTCTACGAGGCCGCCCTCGGACTCGGCATCGCCGTCGGTCCGCTGGTCGGCGGCGTGCTCGGCTCGATCTCCTGGCGCGGCCCATTCTTCGGCGTCTCGGCGCTGATGGCCGTCGCGCTCGTCGTCACGGTGTTCCTGCTGCCCGCGACGCCGCGCGCCGCCAAGGCCACCAGCGTGGCCGATCCGCTTCGCGCGCTGAAGCACCGCGGACTTCTCGGCGTGGGAATCACCGCACTGCTGTACAACTTCGGGTTCTTCACCCTGCTGGCCTTCACGCCGTTCCCGCTCGACATGGACGCCCACCGGATCGGTCTGATCTTCTTCGGCTGGGGGCTGGCGCTGGCGTTCAACTCGGTGGTCGTCGCACCCCGCCTGCAGCACCGGTTCGGCACCGTCCGCGTCCTGATCCTCAACTTGCTGGCGTTCGCGGCCCTGCTCGCGGTGATGGCGGTCGGCACCGAGGTCAAGGCGGTCCTCGCCTCGTGCGTGGTGGCGGCGGGTCTGTTCATCGGCGTCAACAACACGCTGATCACCGAGACCGTGATGAAGGCCGCGCCCGTGGAACGTGGTGTCGCATCGGCCGCCTACAGCTTCCTGCGGTTCGGCGGCGGGGCCGTCGCGCCGTGGTTGGCGGGCGTGCTCGGCGAGACGTTCAACGCGCACCTGCCGTTCTGGGTGGGCGCGGCGGCCGTGCTGCTCGGCGCGGGCGTCATGGTCGCCACCCGCCGCTACCTCGGGCACGTCGACGACGAGGAGTCCCCGGCCCGGGAGGCGGCGGACGAGGCGGTCGCCCTGACCGTCGGCAGCGACACCTGACCCGACCGGCCCGGCGGGCACGACCTAGCCGACCACCGAGGCGTCGATGAGACTGCCCACCACGTACGTGGCGGCGATCGCGACCCCACCGAAGGCCAACTGCCGCAGCGAGCCGAGCCAAACGGCCCGTCTGGTGAAGTAGGCGGCCACCCCACCGGCGATCAACAGCCCGACCCCACCGCAGGCGAGGCCGAGCCACAGCGAGGTGAACCCCAGCAGGTACGGGATCAGCGGAATGATCGCTCCGACCGCGAACATCGCGAACGACGAGCCCGCCGCCACGTACGGCGACGGCTTCTCCGTCGGATCGACGCCGAGCTCCTGAACCAGGTGGAAGTTCAGCGCACGGCTCTCGTCGCGGTGGATCTCGTCGGTCGCGGCGGTCGCGGTGTCCTTGGTCATGCCCATCGCCTGCAACATGCCGATGAGTTCGGCGCGCTCGGCTTGCGGATGCTTGGCGAAGGCGCGGCGCTCCACGCGTACCTCGGATTCGATCTGCTCGTTGGCCGTCGTCACCGAGGTGTATTCACCCAGCGCCATCGAGAACGCCCCCGCCAGCAGTCCGGCGACACCGGACAGCACCACGGCGTGGGTGCTCGCGCTCGCCCCGACGCCGGCGATGAGCGCGGTGTTGCTGACGAGACCGTCCATGGCTCCGAACGTCGCGGCCCGCAGCCAGCCGCCGGTCACGTCCGCATGGCGGTGGTCGATCTCGTGGGGCAGGCCCGGTGCTGGCTCCGAGGGGTCCGGATCGGTCATGGCGATGATTCAACGCCAGCAGCTTTCAGGCGATCCACCCAGGATCACCTGGGTTTGCCACATCACAGTTTCACGACGCGGTTCCCGGGTTACCGTCGTGTCATGACCACCACCGCAGAACATCTGCGCAACACGCTCGACGGCCGCTGGCGGGATGTGAAGAACACGGCGCGCGAGAGGCTGTCCGGAGACGTCTTCCGCCCGCACTACACCCCGAACACCGTCATCGCCCGCACCAAGGTGGGCGAGCAGATGAGGATCATGGCCGCCGCAGGAGCCGCCGAAGACGGCTTCAAGAAGGAGCACGGCGGCAACGGGGACGTCGGCGCGGCCGTCACGATGATCGAGATGTTGGCGATGTCGGACCTGTCGCTCATGGTCAAGGCCGGCGTGCAGTGGGGACTGTTCGGCGGCGCCATCGAGAACCTCGGCACCGAACGCCACCATCAGGCGTACGTGCGCAGGCTCATCGACCTCGACCTCCTCGGGTGCTTTGCCATGACCGAAACCGGCCACGGCAGCGACGTGCAGGCACTCGAGACGACGGCCACCTACGATCCCGTCACCAAGGAGTTCGTCATCGACTCCCCCACCCCGACGTCACGCAAGGACTACATCGGCGGCGCGGCCCAGACCGCCAGGGTGGCGGCCGTCTTCGCGCAACTGACCACCCGCGGGGAGGGCCACGGCGTGCACTGCTTCGTGGTGCCGATCCGTGACGACGACGGCAACGATCTGCCGGGCATCACGACCTCGGACTGCCAGTACAAGGGCGGCCTTCCCGGCGTGGACAACGGCCGCATCCAGTTCGACGAGGTGCGCATCCCCCGGGAGAACCTCCTGAACAAGTACGCCGACGTCGCCGAGGACGGCACCTACAGTTCGCCGATCGAGAACCCCAACCGCCGGTTCTTCACCATGCTCGGCACACTCATTCGCGGACGGGTCACCGTCGGGGGGAGTGCGGGCGCCGCCACCCGCGTCGCCATGGACATTGCGACGCGATATGCGTTGGAGCGCAGGCAGTTCAGCGCGCCCGGCGGCGAGGACGAGGTCCTCATCATGGACTACCTGGTGCATCAGCGCCGGCTGTTCCCGCTGATCGCCAAGTCCTACGCGCTGCAATTCGCCCAGAACGAACTGGTGGCCAAGTGTCACGAGCTGCAGACGTCGGAGAACCCCGACGCCGAAGAGCAGCGGGAGCTCGAGTCCAGGGCCGCCGGGCTCAAGGCCGCCAACACCTGGCACGCCACCCGGGCGATCCAAGAGGCCCGCGAAGCATGCGGTGGCGCGGGATATCTGGCGGAGAACCGCCTGATCGCACTGAAGGCCGACACCGACGTGTTCAGCACCTTCGAGGGCGACAATCACGTGCTGACCCAGCTAGTGGCCAAGGAACTGCTGACCGCCTACGCCGATGACATCAAGGGCATGAGCCCCGTCGAGTGGGTGCGGTTCGCGGCCAACTTCGCCGGCGAACGTGTGCTCAAACGCACTGCGGCGCAGACGATCATGCAAACGGTCCTAGACACCCGGCAGGACAACGAGGAGGAGGGAAGCCTGTTCAACCGCGGCACTCAGGTGAAGATGTTCGAGGACCGCGAGGAGTACATGCTGGCATCCGTTGCCCGCCGTCTGCAGAGCAAGGCCAAGGAGATGAGCGCGTTCGATGCGTTCAACTCCGTTCAGGACCACGTCCTGCACACGGCCAAGGCGCACATCGACCGGATCGTCCTGGAAGCGTTCGTCGCGGGCATCGAGTCCTGCGAGGACGACCGGGCGCGGGAGGTGCTCAAGCTGGTTTGCGATCTGTACGCGCTCTCGGTGATCGAGGACGACAAGGCCTGGTTCGTCGAGCACCGCTTCCTGTCCACCGAGCGGGCCAAGGCCGTCACCCGCGCGATCAACGACCGGTGCCGCAAGTTGAGGCCCCATGCCGAGCTGATGGTGGACGGGTTCGGCATCCCCGAGAAGTTGCGCTACGCCGAGATGTTGCATCCCGAGCACATTCCCGATGCCGACGAGCATCAGGAGCAGAACGCCGAGTAGGGCGCCCTGCGCGGTGGCTCCCCCGCGTGGACTCGAACCACGAACCGTCCGATTAACAGTCGGAAGCTCTGCCAATTGAGCTACAGGGGAATGCTCGTCGGCTCGCGTCACGTACCCGCGCAACCGAACGTTGACTCTAGCGCATGACGGCGCCCGCCCGGGTATCGGGGCCGGGTTCCCCGGCGCTTCCCGGGCTCCCGTCACGACGGGTCCGCACGAGGCAGGATGGAGTCAATGCACCGTCATGTGGGAGGGGTTCTGTGATCCGGTTCGCCGCCGTTCTGGGCATCGGCTACGTCTTGGGCGCCAAGGCGGGCAGGCGTCGCTACGAACAGCTCGCCAGCACCTATCGAGCGGTCACGGGCAACCCGGCGACCAAAGCCATCGTGGACGCGGGTCGACGACGAGTCGCCAGCAGGGTCTCGCCGGACCCGACGATGGTCACGTTGACCCCGATCGACGCCACGACCTCGGTGTTGCGGCCGGAGGCCGACGACCGCTAGGCGATCGGCGAGTTCCAGGTCCGGCCGGGAAGCAGCGGGCCGTTGATGCCGCCGGCGCTGCCGTTGGGTCCGTAGACGCCGAATGGGCTGCCGACGTTGACGCCGTTGCCGTTCGAATAGGACAGGCAGACACCGTCCTCCTGGTTGCCGTACCAGGACAGGCAGCGCGGGGCAGCGACGGCCTCACCTGCGCCGGCGGACAGGGCGATGGCGATCGGGGCGGCGGCCGCGGCAACCGCGAAGGCCGCCGCGGCGACGATTCGGTGTGCTCGGAGGGTCATGAGGGGCCTTTCCACGCCAAGATGTGGTTCGTCAGCGAGCCCACCATAGCGCGACGCCGCGGTTCACGCAGTAAGGTCGTCGCCACTCGCCCGCTCCAGCAGGCTGCGCCGGTAGGTCTCCATCGCGACCAGATCACCGAACAGCGCGTTGTACTCGTCGTCGTTCTCCACCGGTGACATGCGCTGCAGCTTCGACTTCATCTCGGCGATCTGCCGGCCCACCCACACTTCCTGCAATCTGGCCAGCACGCCGCCGATGTACCGCGCCAGCCGGTCGTCGTCATCGACCCGGAACGCCTCGACGCCGAGTTCGCTGACCAGGCTAGCGGCCTCTGACGACGGCATCAGCTCACGCACGGCGTCGATCCACTGCCCCCCGGACACACCGGACGACATGCCACCGGCTCCGGCGATCGCCGTCCGCACGGCGGCGTACGCGGGGTGGGTGAAGTTCTCCACGGTCAAGGTGTCGAACACCGGTCCTGCGATGGCGGGGTACTGCAACGCGGCCTTGAGCGCCTCGCGTTGCGGCCACAGCGTGGGATCGCGGGGGTCGGGACGCGTCACCGCCGCGGCCGCGGCGCTCCCCTGGCCGGTCGCTGCGCCTCTGCGCGTCTCGCGCCGGGGCGCACCCCCTCCCGCCTTGGCCGTCTCGCGTACGCGGCCGATCACCTGGGCGACGTCGTCCCACCCGACCCAGCCCGCGAGCTGACGGGCGTACTCGTCGCGCAGCGTCGCATCCTTGATCCTGGCGGCCATCGGCACGCACCGGCGCAGCGCCGCCACGCGGCCCTCCGCGCTGTCCAAGTCGTGGTCGGCGAGGGCGGTGCGAATCACGAACTCGAACAACGGTGTTCGGCGGGCGACCAGGTCGCGCAGGGCACCGTCCCCGGACTTCAACCGCAGATCGCAGGGGTCCATGCCCTCGTCCGCCACCGCGACGAAGGACTGGCCGGAGAGGTTCTGTTCACCCTCGAACGCCTTGACGGCTGCGGCGCGGCCCGCCGCATCGCCGTCGAACACGTAGATCAGTTCGCCGCGAAAGAAGTTGTCGTCCATCATCAATCGCCGCAGCATGGAAAGGTGTTCCTCGCCGAAGGCGGTACCGCACGATGCGACCGCCGTCGTCACCCCCGCCAGGTGCATGGCCATCACATCGGTGTAACCCTCCACCACGACGGCCTGGTGCCCCCTGGCGATGTCACGTTTGGCTAGATCGAGACCGAACAGCACGTTCGACTTCTTGTAGAGCACCGTCTCCGGGGTGTTGACGTACTTGGCCTCCATGGTGTCGTCGTCGAACAGCCGACGCGCGCCGAAGCCGATCACCTCGCCGCTGGACACCCGGATGGGCCACAGCAGACGGCGGTGGAAGCGGTCCATCGGACCCCGCCTGCCCTCGCGTGACAACCCGGCGGCCTCGAGTTCCTTGAATTCGAAACCCTTGCGCAACAGGTGTTTGGTGAGCGTGTCCCACCCCGACGGGGCGAATCCACAACCGAAGCGCGCGGCCGCCTCGGCGTCGAAGTTGCGCTCGAGCAGATACTGCCTGGCGGGCGCGGCCTCGTCGGACTGCAGCGTTTCGGCGTAGTAGGCCTGGGCCGCGGCGTTGGCGGCGATCAGCCTGCTGCGGCTGCCGCGGTCGCGCTGGACGTTGGTGGCCGAGGCACCGCTGTAGGTGACGGTGTAGCCGATGCGGTCCGCGAGCATCTCGACGGCCTCGACGAAGCTGACGTGCTCGATCTTCTGCAGGAATGCGTAGACGTCACCGCCTTCGCCGCAGCCGAAGCAGTGGAAGTGACCATGGTTGGGTCTGACGTGGAATGACGGCGACTTCTCGTCGTGGAACGGGCACAACCCCTTCAGCGAATCGGCGCCGGCCCGCCGCAACTGCACGAAGTCGCCGACCACGTCCTCGATCCGGGTGCCCTCGCGGATGGCGGCGATGTCGCGGTCGGGGATCCGTCCACCCCGCGTCGCATCGCTCCTGCCCGCCGCTGCCGCCACCGGGACAGTCTATGCACGGGTCACGACCCGGCCACACCGGTTCTCACGGCACCCGAAGCCGCTCCAGCCGCCCTTCGGTGTACGACGCGATCTGGTCGAGCACCACGCGCAGCCGGGCGCCGTCGTCGGCGGCGGCCTCGAACGCGGGCACGAAGATCGGGTCGAGGGTCGACGGCGCGCCGCTTGACAGGAAGTCGGCGACGCCGTGAATGCGCTTGCGTTGCGCCGCCTGCAGTTCCAGGTGCGCAGGGTCGGACATGATGAATTGCAGTGCGAGGATCTTGAGCAGGACGACCTCGGCCCGCACCGTCTCGGGCACCACCAAATCCGCTTGGTAGCGCACCAGCGGACCCGGCCCGCTCGCGTCGCGGGTGGCCGCAATCGCCGCAGAGGCGAACCGGCCGACGAACTCGCTGGTCAGCCGCTTCAGCGCCACCGAAGCCGCCAGGGTGCCGTCGTACCTGCCGACCGCGGCGACCATCGGCAGCGCCGACAAGCGCGCCGACGCCGCTATCAGATCGTCCGCGGCGAGCCCGCCGCCCATCCCGCTGGCCTGGCCGAGCTTCCCCAGCACCACGGCCGTGTCGTCGTCGGCGAGCACCCGCAAATCGATCCGGCCGGACACCACGCCGTCCTCCACGTCGTGTACCGAGTACGCCACGTCGTCGGCCCAGTCCATCACCTGGGCCTCGAGGCACGGCATGCCCTGTTGCGTGCCGTCGCGGACCCACTGCGCCGCTGCCGCGTCGTCGGCGTAGAAGCCGAACTTGCCCTTCTCGGGCCTGCGGAACCACGGATACTTGGTGACCGCGTCCAACGCCGCCCGCGTCAGGTTCAGCCCCGCGCTCTCACCCTGCGGGTCAAGGACTTTGGGCTCCAGCCTGGTGAGGATGCGGAAGTTTTGGGCGTTCCCCTCGAACCCGCCGGAGTCGGTGGCCAACTCCTCGAGGGCCCGTTCGCCGTTGTGCCCGTACGGCGGGTGCCCGATGTCGTGGGCGAGGCCCGCGAGGTCGACCAGGTCGGGGTCACAGCCGAGGCCGACGGCCATCCCGCGGCCGATCTGGGCCACCTCCAACGAGTGGGTCAGTCTGGTGCGGGGAGTTTCGCTCTGACGCGGCCCTACGACCTGCGTCTTGTCGGCCAGCCGGCGAAACGCCGCGCTGTGCAGCACCCGTGCGCGATCCCGGGCGAAGCCGGTGCGGTGCTCGGCGTCGGTTCCCGGCAGGGCGGCGCCCTTCGGCGCCTCGACCACCATGCGCTGCCGGTCGAAGTCGTCGTAAGGGTCCTTGGAGGTCGTCACCGACGCACAGTCTGCCAGGACGGTTCGCGGCGACCGAACCTCAAGCCAGCATCCCCGACGCCGTGCACGCGATCGGCACCGCACGCTGCACGCTGGAGCGGCGCATCAGTGCGCACGGGCACGTCATCTGCGGCAAACCACGTCACTGCCGATGGACCGAATCGCCACCATGGTGGGTACCGCGGCGCGGCGACGCTGCGCAAACCGATGCAAGGCTTGGCGGGCGGCGCACGCGAGACGTCAGCGGGCCTGCCGCCGGAGTCGTTACATTGACGGTCATGCGCAGGACTTCGTGGGCGGCCCGCCTCGTCAGCACGCTTCTCGCCGTACTGATGCTGGGCACTGTCCTGGCGCCGAACCTCCCCACGGCCCGTGCCGAGCCACCGTTTCGGCTGACCGACTACGTCACTGATCGCGCAGCCGTACTGGACGCGGGGTCCCTCGCCGAGGTCAGGACGGCCGTCGACGACCTCTACACCGCCCGCCGCGTCCGGCTCTGGGTCGTCTACGTCGACGACTTCTCCGGCCAGACGGGCGTTGCATGGGCGCAGCGGGCCATGCGTCTCAACGATTTTCAGCCGGACCAGGACGCAATCCTGGCGGTGGCCACCCAGGACCGCGACTACGCACTGCTGGCGGGCACCGGGATACTCAGCGACTCCGATCAAGCCAACCTGCGACGCAACGAGGTCGAACCCGCGCTGCGCCAGGGTGACTGGGCGGGTGCCGCGACGGTCACCGCAACGGGGCTGAAGAACGACACCGCCTCGACGGGAGGCGTCTCGTGGGTGGTCATCCTCGTGTTCCTGGCGATACTGGCCCTGGCGGTGTTGGCGCTCGTCGTGTGGCGCAACAGCAGGCGCCGCAAGCGCCGCGAAGCGGAACTCGCCGCCGCGAAGCGGGTGAATCCGGCCGATCCGGCGGCACTCTCAGCGCTGTCGCCCGACGTGCTCGACGACCTGTCGAAGTCCATCGTCGTCGAGGTCGACAACGCCGTGCGCACCAGCGACAACGAGCTGGCCCTGGCGGTCGAGGAGTTCGGCGAAGGCGACACGGCACCGTTTCGCCAGGCCGTGGCCAGCGCGAAGACGGCGCTGACCCAGGCGTTCAACGTCCGCCAGATCCTCGACGACGCCATCCCCGAAACCCCTCAGCAGCGACGCGACCTGCTCACCCGCGTCATCGTCGCCGCGGCGCGGGCCGACGACGAACTCGAGGCGCAGCGGGAGGCCTTCCAACAGCTGCGCGACCTGGTGATCAACGCGCCCGACCGGCTGGACCTTCTCACCCAGCAGATGGTCGACCTGACCGCACGGCTCGAGCCGGCCGGTCAGACGCTTGCGGCGCTGCACTCACAGTTCTCGGAGACCGCACTGGCATCGGTGACGGGCAACGTCGAAACGGCCAAGCAGCGGCTGACGTTCGCGGATCGGAACATCACCAGCGCACGCACTCTGGTGGCGAAGCCCGCGGGCAGTCAGGCGGGACTCGTCGACGCGATCCGGGCAGCGGAATCGGCGTTGGGTCAGGCGCGCACGCTGTTGGATTCGGTCGACAGCGCGGCCACCGACATCAACCGGGCCGTGGCTGCCCTGCCCGCGGCCATCGCCGACATCCAGAACGGAATCACCGCGGCGGACGCCCAGCTCACCAACGGCACCGTCCCGCACGCGTCCGATCTGAGCGCCGCACGGGCCGCCGCGGTGGAGGCGGTCGAGCACGCCCAGACCTCGGGCGCCGCCGACCCGTTGGGTGCCTTCACCAGGCTGGCTCAGGCCGACGCGCAGTTGGACCGCCTGCTGGCAGCAATCAGCGAGGAACTCGAGACGGCCGCGCGATTGAACCGTGCGTTCGACCAAGCGCTCTTCAGTGCACAGTCGCAGGTCCGTGCGGTGTCGGACTTCATCGACACCCGACGGGGCAGCATCGGGCCAGAAGCCCGCACCCGCCTGTCCGAAGCGGTGCGCCAACTCGAGGCCGCACGAGCCACCAAGGCGACCAACCCGTCGCAGGCAATCCAGCACGCCAATGGCGCCGCGATGCTGGCCGCTCAGGCCCAGGCGATGGCGAACGCCGACGTGGCCGCGGCACAACAGAACTACACCGGACGCTATGGCGGCCCCGGCGGGATGGGCGGCGGCAGCAACATGGGCGCGGTGCTCGGCGGCATCCTCATCGGCAACATTCTGTCCGGTGCGCTGCGCGGCGGAATCGGCGGCAGCATTGGCGGCGGCGGAGGTTGGAGCCCCGGCTCCTTCGGCGGTTCCGGCGGCGACTGGGGCGGCGGCGGCGGCCGCTTCTAGCCCTCTCCCTTCCTCTCCTCCCTGCCCTCCCCTTCCTCCTCCCCACCCCTTTCCTCCCCACCCCTTTTCCGCCCCACCCCTTTTCCGCGAGCGTGCGTGTTTGCTGGCGACACGCCGCGCAATTTCACGAGATTGCGCACGCTCATGCCGCGCACGATCTCGACAGTTCCCACTCGATTCGGCGCACCGTGTCCTCGGGTCTGCGCCTGACGTCGTCCGACACGATCGACGTCACCGACCAACCCATCTCCTGCAGCGCCGCTCGCTTCTGCCTGTCCCTACGCAAGCTGTCCGGATCGCTGTGCCAATCGAATCCGTCGAACTCGACCGCGACCCGTTGATCCGGCCAGGCGAAGTCGAGTCGCCACATGCGTCCCGAACGATCGACGACCTCGTATTGCAGGACCGGCGCGGGCAGACCGCCGTCGATCATCATCAGCCGGGCCTCGCTCTCCATCGGAGACTCGGCGTCGTCGACCGCGATCGCGATCAACTCGCGAACCCGCACGATTCCCCGTCGGCCCGCCTGATGAACGGCGGCACCTACCAGTCCCCGACGATCGCAGGTGCCACTACGCAGCGCTGCGTCCAGCGTGGCCAGCATGCGGGGGCTTCGAAGTGCGCGAGCCACCTCCAGCGCGGTCCACTCCGGCGTCGTCGCGGGCCTGCCGTCGATCACGGTCAACGGTGCCCCTTCGCGACGGTGCACCACCAGACCATCGGAGTTCCGCAGCTGATGTCGGGCCGGATTCACCACGTGGAGATCGGCGGCGCCTTCGGTGTCGAAGCCGTATGCCGCGGCCGCAGTACCGAGGCAGATGGCGACGGGTTCGCCTGCACGCAAGTCGAGACCACGCAACCGAGCCATCGTGTCGGGCACCTCACGGCCGTAGATGCCCGGCCACACCTTCAGCAATTCGCCGCGCGCAATTCTGGTGTCGAGCTGGCTACGGCTGAAGATTCGCAACAGCTGGCCGGTCGAGACCACCCCGCCTTGGGCATCGAAGAGGACGTCGAGATCTCTTTGCACGCAGACGATGGTCGGCCAGATGTTCGGCCCGCGCGGGTCGGCTCGGCACATCTGGGGATGAAGTGTCGACTGTGGACGCGCGCCGCCCGATGAACGTGCGCGAACTCCGGTTCTGGCGCGGCGTGTCGCCCGCAGACACGCACGCTCGCGGAGAAGGGAGGGGTGCCAGAGAAGGGAGGGGGTTGGGTGGGTGGACGAGGGGAGAGATAGGGACGTGGGCGGGGAAGGTCAGGCGCCCTTGAGGCGGACCGCGAGGTAGTCGGAGACGGCGTCGATGGCTACGCGCTCCTGCGTCATCGCATCACGCTCGCGGATCGTGACGGCGTGGTCTTCGAGCGAGTCGAAGTCCAGCGTCACGCAATACGGCGTCCCGATCTCGTCCTGGCGGCGGTACCGGCGACCGATCGCACCCGCGTCGTCGAACTCGACGTTCCACGACGTGCGCAGCTCGGCCGACAGATCGCGGGCCTTCGGCGACAGGTCGGCGTTGCGCGACAGCGGCAGCACCGCGGCCTTGACCGGCGCGAGCCGCGGGTCGAGCTTCAACACGGTGCGCTTGTCGACGCCGCCCTTGGCGTTGGGCGCCTCGTCCTCGTGATACGAGTCGACAAGAAACGCCATCAGCGACCGCGTCAGCCCGGCGGCCGGCTCGATGACGTACGGCGTGTACCGCGTGTCGGAGGCCTGATCATAGAACGACAGGTCGGTGCCGGAATGCCTTGAATGCGTTGACAAATCGAAGTCGGTGCGGTTCGCGACACCCTCCAGCTCACCCCACGGATTGCCCTGGAAGCCGAACTTGTACTCGATGTCGACGGTGCGGTCGGAGTAGTGCGACAACTTCTCCTTGGGATGTTCGTACAGCCGCAGGTTGTCGGGGTCGATGCCGAGGTCGACGTACCACTGCAGGCGGGTGTCGATCCAGTACTGGTGCCACTCGGGCGCCGTCAACGGCTCGACGAAGAACTCCATCTCCATTTGCTCGAACTCCCGGGTACGGAAGATGAAGTTGCCGGGAGTGATCTCGTTGCGGAAACTCTTGCCGATCTGACCGATGCCGAAGGGCGGCTTGCGGCGTGACGTCGTCACCACGTTCGCGAAGTTCACGAAGATGCCCTGCGCCGTCTCCGGACGTAGGTAGTGCATGCCCTCCTCGGTCTCAATGGGTCCGAGGTAGGTCTTCAGCATCATGTTGAAGTCGCGCGGTTCGGTCCACCGGCCCTTGGTGCCGCATTCCGGGCACACGATCTCTGTCATCGGCACCGCGTCGGGATCGTCGAGACTCTTCTTGGCCGCGTACGCCTCCTGCATGTGGTCCTGGCGCTGCCGCTTGTGGCAGTTCAAGCACTCGACGAGCGGGTCGTTGAACACTTCGACGTGACCGGAGGCCACCCACACCTCACGCGGCAGGATGATCGAGCTGTCGAGACCGACGACGTCGTCGCGTCCGGTGACCACCGACCGCCACCACTGCCGCTTGATGTTCTCCTTCAACTCGACACCAAGCGGGCCGTAGTCCCACGCCGACTTGGTGCCGCCGTAGATCTCGCCGGCCTGGTAGACGAGGCCACGACGTTTGGCCAGGTTCGCAACGGTGTCGATGATGGACGCCACGGGTTGACAGCGTAGCGAGTCGCCCGGCCGATTCCGCATTCCACGAGGCCAGGCCCCTGCACTCCACATTGACATGCACGATCATGCATGTAATCTGGCCGGTGATGAAAACGGTTGCCAATTTGGCGGAGGACCTGCACGCCGACCTCGCCCACCCGACGACGTCGCCGCAGGAAGCTCCGCCGCGGATAGTCCTGGACACCGCGGGAGACCTGCTCCGGGCGCTGGCGGCGCCGGTGCGCATCGCAGTCGTGCTGGCGCTGCGGGAATCCCCGCGATGCGTGCACGAACTGGTCGACGCGCTGGACGTGCCGCAGCCGCTCGTCAGTCAGCACCTGCGCATTCTCAAGTCCGCCGGTGTCGTCGCGGGTGAGCGCGCCGGACGCGAGGTGTACTACCGGTTGGTCGATCACCATCTCGCAGAGATCGTGATGGCCGCCGTCGCCCACGCGGTCGAATATCCCGGAGGTGAGCGGCGATGAGCGGCACCGCCGTCCGTGCCACCCGGCAGCGCGCGGCGATCTCGGCGCTGCTGGAGAACGTCGACGAGTTCCGGTCTGCGCAGGAGCTCCACGACGAGCTGCGTCGAGGCGGCGAGGGCATCGGGCTCACCACGGTCTACCGCACTCTGCAGTCGATGGCCACGGCGGGTCTGCTCGACACGTTGCGCACCGACAGCGGCGAGTCGGTGTACCGACGGTGTTCGCAGGATCACCACCACCACCTGGTGTGTCGGGTGTGCGGCTCGACGGTCGAGGTGCAGGGCCGCGAGGCGGAAGCCTGGGCGGCGGAAGTCGCCGCGCAGCACGGTTTCTCCGACGTCAGCCACACGATGGAGATCTTCGGCGTCTGCGCGGAGTGCAGTACGGACCTGCCGTCAGGCGGTTAACGCCCGACGGACGTCGGCACCCGTCGTCATGACCAGCAGGATCAGCGTCCGCAACGCGTCTTCGGTGAGACCCGCCGCGGGGAAGTTGTAGCGCAGCATCACGTCGGCGACCTTCTTGGCCGCGGACTTGCGCGTCGTCCGCGACGACGACCCGTTGGCGGGTGCCGACCCACCGTCGGCGACCTTCTCGACGAGGGCAACGGTGCCGAGCATCGTCCGGCCCGCCTGCTCGGCGACGCGCTCGCGAACCTTGTTGGTCAACGGGAGGTCCCACGCCAACGGTTGGGTCAGCGACACCATCTCGAGGCCCTCGGATATCACCACCACGCGGATCGAGGCCACCAGTCCGTCCACCGTGAGCACCAGGGCACCGTCGGGCTCCTCGACGAGCGTCGCCACCTCTGCGAGTGCGGACGTCAGCCGCTCGTGCAGGCTGGTCATCATGCCCTGCCGAACCGGCGGTTGCGCTGGACGTATTCCTCGCACGCCGCCCAGAGGTCGCGGCGGTCGTAGTCGGGCCACAACTTGTCTTGGAAGACGTATTCGGCGTAGGCCGCCTGCCACAGCAGGAAGTTGCTCGCCCGCTGCTCCCCCGAGGTCCTGATGAACAGATCGACGTCCGGGATGTCGTCGCGGTGCAGATGCTTGGCGAACGAGGCCTCGGAGATCCGGTTCGGGGTGATCCTTCCCTCGACCGCCAGCGCAGCGAGTTCCTGAGCCGCCTCGACGATCTCGGTACGGCCGCCGTAGTTCACGCAGTAGTTGATGGTGATGACGTCGTTGCCGACGGTCATCTTCTCGGCGATGTCGAATTCCTTGATGACGCTGCTCCACATCCGCGGCCGCGAGCCGACCCAGCGCATGCGCACCCCCATGGCGTTGAGGTTCTCACGACGACGGCGCACCACCTCGCGATTGAATCCCATCAGGAAGCGGACCTCTTCGGTGCTGCGCTTCCAGTTCTCGGTCGAGAACGCGTAGACGGTGAGGTGCTTGACGCCGATTTCGATGGCGCCGCAGGTGATGTCGATCAGCACCGCCTCACCCATCTTGTGGCCGTCGGTGCGGCCGAGGCCCCGTTGGGTGGCCCAGCGACCGTTGCCGTCCATCACGACCGCTACGTGGTTGGGCACCTGACCCGTGGGGATCAGGGGTGCCGACTCCTTCGAGGTGTGCTGAGGCGGACGGGAGAACCGGCCATTGGTCTCGGGCGGAAGGTCCGGAAAGATCACCGGCCACGTCGACTTGTCCGGGAAGGTCGGATAGTCCTCAGGCGCCGGTGGCAGCTGTGGGTAGGTGTCCTTCTTCCCCCGGTGCCCATCCCGCTTCAACGCCATGAACATCATCCTGCCCGAATGCGGCGCCGCGTCGTTCGGCGACCGTGCGATCAACCCGGTAGGCGCGTTCGACCAGCGGCAATGTCCGCAGTTGGCGCTCGAGGTGCCACTGCAGGTGCGCAGCCACCAGCCCGCTGGCCTGGCTACGGTACGACGACGAGGATGCCTCGGCGGCGGACCAGTCGCCGTCGTGCAGAGCGGACATCAGGTCCAGCACCCCCTGCGGCGGCGTCACCGACCCGGATGGCCTGCAGTGCATGCACACACTCCCACCTGCGGCGACGTGAAACGCCCGGTGCGGGCCCGGTGCCGCGCAGCGCGCGCACTCGGTCAGCGCGGGCGCCCATCCGGCGATTCCCATGGCTCGCAACAAGTATGCGTCCAGAACCAGTTCACGGGCGCGGCCGCCGTCGGCCACTGCGCGCAATGCGGCCACGGTGAGCCGGTGGAGAGCCGGCGCCGGGGCGCGTTCCTCACCGGCCAGGCGCTCGGCCGTCTCCAGCACTGCGCAGCCACAGGTGTAGCGGCCGTATTCGCTGACGATGTCGGTGGCGAACGCGTCGATGGCCTGCACCTGCGTCACGACGTCGAGGTTGCGGCCCGGGTACAGCTGGACGTCGATGTGCGCGAACGGCTCGAGCCTGGCTCCGAATTTGCTGCGCGTACGGCGAACGCCCTTCGCCACCGCACGGACCAGACCGTGCTCGAGGGTGAGCAGGGTCACGATCCGGTCGGCCTCGCCGAGCTTGTGCTGACGCAGCACCACGGCCCGATCTCGGTACAACCGCATGAGGACAGTGTCCCACCTCGAACCGACGGCAGCGGGAGGACCCGGCCGGATAGTCTCGGTGCAAATGGCGCACACCCCACCCATCAAGAGGGCATCCCTGCCCACACTGACCCAATTGCAGTACCGTCTCGCCAGCGGCAGGGTCACGGCCACCGAGCTGGCGACACGTTCGCTCCAGGCGATCGACGCCAGCCAGTCCACCCTCAATGCCTTCCGGGTCGTGATGACCGAGCGGGCGCTCGCCGATGCGGCCGAGGCTGACCGCAAACGCGTTGCCGGACAACGTCTTCCCTTGCTCGGGATCCCGATCGCGGTGAAGGACGACGTCGACGTCGCGGGTGTTCCGACCCGATTCGGCACCTCGGGTGACATTCCGCCGGCAGCCGCCGACTCCGAGGTGGTCCGCAGACTGCGCGCGGCAGGTGCCGTGATCGTCGGGAAGACGAACACCTGCGAACTGGGCCAGTGGCCGTTCACCAGCGGACCCGCGTTCGGGCACACCCGCAACCCGTGGTCGGCCGAGCACACTCCCGGCGGCTCGTCCGGAGGCAGCGCGGCGGCGGTGGCCGCCGGCCTGGTGACGGCCGCGATCGGCTCGGACGGGGCAGGCAGCATCCGGATCCCCGCGGCATGGACCCACCTCGTCGGCATCAAGCCGCAGCGGGGGCGGATCTCGACGTGGCCACTCCCCGAGGCCTTCAACGGCATCACGGTCAACGGCGTGCTGGCACGCACCGTCGTCGACGCCGCGCTGGTGCTCGACGCCGCCTCCGGAAACGTGCCAGGCGATCTGCACCAACCACCACCGGTGAAGGTGTCGGAGTACGTCAGCCAAGCGCCCGGCCCGCTCACCGTGGCGTTGTCGACCAAGTTCCCGTTCACCGGGTTCGGCGCCGAACTCCACCCCGAAATCCTGGGCGCGGTCAAGCGGATCGCCGGCCAGCTCCAAGAACTCGGACACGCCGTGCGGGTCGCGGATCCCGACTACGGGCTGCGCACGTCCTGGAACTTCCTGTCCCGCTCGACGTCGGGGCTGCTGGACTGGGCGCACCGGCTCGGGCCGTCGGTGACCTACGACAAGCGCAGCCGCAGCAACATGCGGATGGGGCGGCTGCTGTCGGAGAAGATCCTGCGCGACGCCCGCGCCCGCGAGGCCGAGTCCCAGCGCCGCGTCGGGTGGATCTTCAACATCGCCGACGTCGTCCTGGCCCCCACCACGGCGCTTCCACCGCCGAAGGTGCACGACTTCGACCGCCGCGGTGGGCTGTCCACTGACCGCGCCATGATTCGGTCGTGCCCGGTGACCTGGCCCTGGAACCTTCTCGGGTGGCCGTCGATCAACGTTCCCGCCGGGTTCACCTCCGGGGGACTGCCGATCGGCGTGCAGCTGATGGGACCGGCTAACAGCGAACCGCTGCTGATCTCGTTGGCCGCCGCGCTCGAGGCGATCGGCGCATGGAGCGCCGATCAGCCCGCCGTGTGGTGGGGCACGCCGCAAGCTTAGAAACCAAGCCTGCCAAGCTGTTTGGGGTCGCGTTGCCAATTCTTGGCAATTTTCACCCGCAGGTCGAGGTATACCTTGGTGCCCAGCAGCGTCTCTATCTGCACGCGGGCCGCGGTGCCGACCTCGCGCAGGCGGGCGCCACCCTTGCCGATCACGATCCCCTTCTGGGAGTCGCGTTCGACGTAGAGGATCGCGTGCACGTCGATGAGGTCGTCACGACCCTCGCGCGGTTCGACCTCGTCGATGACGACGGCCAGCGAATGCGGAAGCTCGTCGCGCACTCCCTCCAGAGCGGCCTCCCGGATGAGCTCGGCCATCAGGACCTCTTCGGGCTCGTCCGTCAGCTCCCCGTCGGGGTAGAAGGCCGGACCCGGCGGGAGCTGCGCGGCCAGCACGCCGGTCAGCAGGTCGACCTGCTCGCCGGTGGTCGCCGACACGGGCACGATCTCGGCGGCACCGCCGGTGAGCTCGTGCGCGGCGACGAGCTGCGCGGCCACCCTCTCCTTGCCGACCTTGTCCACCTTGGTCACGACGACGATCAACGTGGTGCGTGGGGCGACGGCCCGGATCTGCTCGTAGATCCACCGGTCACCGGGTCCAATGGTCTCGTCGGCGGGGATGCAGAGGCCGATCACGTCGACCTCGGAATAGGTCGCCTTCACCAATTCGTTGAGGCGCTCACCCAGCAGGGTCCGCGGCCGGTGCAGGCCCGGGGTGTCGACGAGGATGATCTGGAAGTCGTCGCGGTGAACGATCCCTCGGATGGTGTGGCGGGTGGTCTGCGGCCGGTTCGACGTGATGGCCACCTTTGCGCCGACGAGCGCATTGGTCAGCGTCGACTTCCCCGTGTTCGGGCGGCCGACGAAACAGACGAAGCCGGAACGGAACTCGCTTCCATCGGCCGTCACGAGACGGGGTTCCCGGCGCGGTCGGTGAAGATGACGGCGGCGTCGGGGGACAATTCCCGCACCGCTGCCACCCCTGCGTCGTCGTTCGATCCGGCCACCAGCACCGCGGCCTCCAGCCCCGTCGCGCCGCTGGACATGGCGGCGGCCACGGCGGCCTGCAGCGCGGTCAGCGTGAGCGCGGCGAGCCGCACCGGGGCACCGGCGTATGTCCGGCCATCCAGATCACGCACTGCCGCACCGCTTCCCGCCTCCGTCCGACCCATGGCCCCACGGGCCAGCACGACCAGTTTGGCGTCCTCCGCGTCAAGGCTCACGCTTGGGCCTCCTCCTGCGTTTCGGCCGGTTTGACCAGCACGGTGCCGACACGCACCCGGCCGCGGTGGTCGGGGCCGCCCTCCGCGCGCAGCCGCAGCGCATCCCACGTCACCTCGACGCCGGGCAGCGGGACGCGGCCCAACTCGTGGGCGAGCAGACCGCCGACGGTGTCGACGTCCTCGAGGTCGTCGTCGATCTCGAGTTCGTACAGTTCGGCGAGGTCCTGCAGGGGCAACCGCGCCGACACCCGGTAGTTGTCGTCGCCCAGATCCTCCACCGGCGCCACTTCGTCGGTGTCGTACTCGTCGGCGATCTCGCCGACGATCTCCTCGAGCACGTCCTCGATGGTGACCAGCCCCGCGATCGCGCCGTATTCGTCGACCAGTAGCGCCATGTGATTGCGGCTGCGTTGCATCTCCCGAAGGAGCGCGTCGAGCGGCTTGGAGTCGGGGACGAACACCGGCGGGCGCATCACCTCGCCCACCCTGGTGTCGATGCCACCGTTGCTGTAGTACGTCTGCTGGACGAGGTCCTTCAGATAGACGACACCGATCACGTCGTCGACGTTCTCGCCGACCACCGGCATCCGGGAGTGCCCACTGCGCACCGCCAGCGAGGTGGCCTGCCCCGCCGTCTTGTCCGACTCGATCCACACCATCTCGGTGCGCGGCACCATCACTTCCCTCGCGACGGTGTCGCCGAGGTCGAACACCGACTGGATCATCCTGCGCTCGTCATCGGCGACGACGCCGCGCTGCTGCGCGAGGTCGACCACCTCACGCAGCTCGATCTCGGACGCGAACGGACCATTGCGGAAGCCGCGACCTGGGGTCAGGGCGTTGCCGATCAGGACGAGCAACCGGCTGATCGGAGTCAACAACACCGAAATGCCTTGCAGCGGAAGGGCTGCTCCCAGCGCGATGGTATACGCGTGTTGCCTGCCGAGGGTGCGGGGTCCCACGCCGATCGCCACGAAGCTGACCACGACCATGATGGCGGCAGCGGCGAGCAGACCCCAGGTCAGTCCGAGGTCCTCGTACAGAAAGGCGACGAGGAGCACCGTGGCGGCCGTCTCGCACGTGATGCGCAACAGGACGATCAAATTGACGTAACGCGGACGATCGCCCAACAATCGCGCCAACCGCGCCGCGCCGGGGCGCTCGTCGCGAACCAACTCGTCGACCCTTGCGATGGAGACGGTGCCGATGGCCGCATCGATCGCCGCGAACAGGCCGCCGATGGCGATCAGCGCGACTGCGCCGACCAGAGAACCGAATCCGGTCACGGCTCGTCGAAGTACTGCGACTTGTCCAACAGTCTCCGGTCCTTCTCGTTCTGGCGGTCCTGATGGTAGGCGGCCACCTGATCGGCGACCCACTCCTCGAGCAGTTCGCGTTGCAGGGCGAACATCTCCTTCTCCTCGTCGGGCTCGGCGTGGTCGTAGCCGAGCAGGTGCAGCACGCCGTGCACCGTCAGCAACGCCAGCTCGTGGCCCAGCGAGTGCCCCGCCGACTGGGCCTGTCTCGCCGCGAACTCGGGACACAGCACGATGTCACCGAGCATCGACGGACCCGGCTCCGGAGCATCGGGCCTGCCACCCGGCTCCAGCTCGTCCATCGGAAAGCTCATCACGTCGGTGGGGCCGGGGAGGTCCATCCACCGCATGTGCAGATCGGCCATCGCCGGCGTATCGAGCAGCACCATGGACAGTTCGGCGGCCGGATTGACGTCCATCTTCGTGATGACGAACCGCGCGACACTGATCAACTCGTGCTCGGACACGTCGATGCCCGACTCGTTGGAGACCTCGATGCTCACCGGCGGGACCTGCCGGTCCCGGACCGACGCTCCGCCCGGTTCACCGACGTCATCGCCTCGGATCTGGCGTACGCGTCGACGATCTCGGACACCAACCGGTGCCTGACCACGTCCGCGCTGGTCAGTTCCGAGAAGTGGATGTCCTCGATGCCGTCGAGCACGTCCATCGCCGCCCGCAGGCCCGACTTCGCGCCGTGCAGATCGACCTGCGTCGAATCGCCCGTGACCACGATCTTGGAGCCGAAGCCCAACCGCGTCAGGAACATCTTCATCTGTTCGGGCGTCGTGTTCTGCGCCTCGTCGAGGATGATGAAGGCATCGTTGAGTGATCGTCCCCGCATGTACGCCAGAGGAGCGACCTCGATGACACCGGCGCTCATCAGCTTTGGGATCAGTTCGGCATCCATCATGTCATGCAGCGCGTCGTACAGCGGCCGCAGGTAGGGATCGATCTTCTCACTCAGCGTCCCCGGCAGGAAGCCCAGCCGCTCACCGGCCTCGACCGCGGGCCGAGTCAGGATGATGCGCGAAACCTGCTTGGTCTGAAGGGCATTGACCGCCTTCGCCATCGCGAGGTACGTCTTGCCCGTGCCCGCCGGGCCGATGCCGAACACGATGGTGTGCGCGTCGATGGCGTCGACGTATCGCTTCTGGTTCAGAGTCTTCGGCCGAATCGTCTTGCCGCGCCGGGACAGGATGTCGAGCGTGAGCACCTCGGCGGGTGATTCGTTGCCTGCGCCGGTCACCATGCCGACGCTGTGGCGCACCGCGTCGGGCGTCAGTGTCTGGCCGCCGGCCACCACGGCGATGAGCTCGGTCACCACCCGTTCGGCGAGTGCGACGTCGGCCGGCTCCCCGGCGAGGGTCAAGGCGTTGCCGCGAACGTGGATGTCGGCGGTCAGTAGACGTTCCAGTGCGCGGAGATTCTCGTCGGCAGAACCGAGCAGGCCCACCACCAGGTCGGGCGGCACGCTGATGTTGCTGCGTACGGAGTCGTTGCTTCGCACTGAGCTGTCCGAGGCGGCGTTCGTCTCGCGGGGCGTCACGTGGTGTTCCGTGCCTGCTTTCCGTGCTCTGGTCGTCGGGGGTTCAGCCTTGGTCAGCTTACCGCTGGTCACCACTGCGTCCCAATGGTCGACGGGGGTTGGCGGCCCAACGACACGAAGAAGGGGCACCCGAAGCGGGCGCCCCTTCTCGAGTCATTGCTGCGTCAGCGGTTTTGACGCACCGTGGTGTCCACCTGCGGCACCGTTGCCACCGGATGGATCGTGTCCACCCACTGGTGATGATCGACGCCCGTCGAGTACCCGGGCAGCTCCACCACGGGAAGCGCATCGGCGGACGCTACTGGTTGGACCGGAGAAGCGGCGCCGAGAATACCGGCGGTGAGCCCGCCAGCAACGACGGCGGCAAATCCGTACTTCTGCATCTTCATTCTTCTTCTTTTCTGCCCTCTTGGTGACCATCTCGTCCGGCGGTGGAGCTCTCCCGCCACACATGTTGTTAAACGCACTGTTCAGGGGTTTAATTCCGATGGCAGAAATTGATTGCCACATGGCAGCATCAAGGTCAGAAATGCCAGCGCGGGGTCAAAACTCCGAGTGCGCCAAGTCCCACCGCTGCGGCTGTTGTGGTTCGCAGCACACTCGGGCCGAGCCGGACGGCGGTCGCTCCGGCAGCCGTCAGCACGGCCAACTCGTCGTCACCGATGCCTCCCTCGGGACCGACGATCAACATCAGCGACGCCGCGCCGGCGATGCGATCCGCGGTCAACGGCTGGGTCGCGGACTCGTGCAGCAACAGCACCACCGCGTCGTCCGGCATCGATTCGATGGCGCGGGCGAGGTCCTTCGTCGACACCAACCCGGTGACCGGGGGGACATGCGGCCTGCGCGACTGCCGGGCGGCCGCGCGGGCGACTGCCTGCCAACGCCGCAGTCCCTTCTCGACCTTCGCCGCACCATCCCAGCGCGCCACGCAGCGGTCCGACTGCCACGCCAGGAAGGCGTCCGCGCCCGCCTCGGTGGCCAATTCGACGGCCAACTCGGACCGGTCGGACTTGGGCAGCGCCTGCACGACGGTGACCTGCGGTCGTGGTGGCGCGACGTCCCGCCGATCCAGAACCCTGGCGGTCAGGCTCGCCTTCGCGACGGTCTCGACGACGACGTGCCCGACGGTTCCCCGACCGTCCCCCAGGTCGAGCTCCTCGCCGATCCGGATGCGCCGCACGCTCGCGGCGTGAAAACCCTCGTCACCGTCGACGGCGACGAGCTGGCCGACGCCAGGCACCACGTCGACGTAGAACAGCGCGCGACTCATCGGCAATCTCCACGTCCGCCGGTAGCGGCTCCGGCCCGCCTACCGGCCGGTGAACGTTTCGCGCAGCCGGCTGAACAGGCCCCCGCCGGCGGGGGCCGCGTGCGTCGACTTGACCTCGGCCACGTCCCGGACGCGATGCTCCTTCAACTTCTGCAGCAGTTCGGCGTCCTGCTGGTCCAGCCGCGAGGGCACCACGACGTCGATGTGGGCGTGCAGATCGCCCCGGACGCCGGTGCGCACGTTGGGCATGCCATGACCGCGCAGCGTCGTGATCGCGCCCGGCTGCGTACCCGCGTCGACGACGATGTCGGTGGGACCGTCCAGGATCGCGTCGACGCTGACCTTCGTGCCCAGTGCCGCATCGACCATCGGCACCGAGACGGTGAAGTGCAGGTCGTCGTTGTCCCGGATGAAGATGTCGTGAGGTTGCTCGTGGACCTCGACGTGCAGGTCACCTGCCGGCCCGCCGCCGGGGCCGACTTCGCCCTGCGCCGCCAGGCGCACCCGCATGCCGTCGCCGACTCCCGGCGGGATCTTCACGCTGATCTCCCGGCGCGCCCGGACCCGTCCGTCGCCTCCGCAGCGGTGGCACGGATCGGGGATGACTTCGCCGACGCCCGCGCACACCGGGCACGGCCGCGACGTCATCACCTGTCCCAGCAGCGAGCGCTGCACGGACTGCACCTCGCCCCGGCCGTGACAGGTGTCACAGGTGGCCGGCTGGGAGTTGCCGTGGGTCCCCTTGCCCTGGCACACGTCGCAGAGGATCGCCGTGTCGACGGTCACGTGCTTGGTGACCCCGGTCGCGCACTCGGCGAGGTCCAACCGCATGCGCAGGAGTGAGTCCGATCCGGGACGCACCCTGCCGACCGGTCCGCGCGCGCCGCCGCCCCCGCCGAAGAACGCCTCGAACACGTCCCCGAGGCCACCGAAACCGCCCCCGAAGCCACCACCGAAGCCGTTGCCCGCAGCCGCGCCCTCCATGGGATCGCCACCGAGGTCGACGATGCGCCGCTTCTCCGGATCGCTCAGCACCTCGTAGGCGACGCTGATCTCCTTGAACTTCGCCTGGGCCGCTTCGTCCGGGTTGACGTCCGGATGCAGTTCGCGAGCGAGCTTGCGGTAGGCGCGCTTGATCTCGGAGTCGTTCGCGCCCTTGCTCACCCCGAGCAGGCCGTAGTAATCGCGTGCCACGTGAAACCCTTCTCAGCCCTCTCGAGCCGCACTTGCGGTCCGTGTCGACGCCCCTAGCGGGCGCCCAAGACTTCGCCTATGTACAGAGCAACCGCGGCGACGTTGGCGATGGTTCCCGGATAGTCCATCCGCGTGGGACCCACCACACCCATCCCGCCGAAGACCTTGCCCGAGCTGCCGTACGCGGTGCTCACCACCGACGTGCCCGCCATCTGCTCGGCCGCCGTCTCGTGCCCGATGCGTACGGTCACCTTACCGGCCTCCTGCTGCACGGCCAGCAATCGCAGCACCACCACCTGCTCCTCGAGTGCCTCGAGCACCGAGCGCAGGGAACCGCCGAAGTCCGCCGTGTTGTGAGTCAGGTTCGCCGTGCCACCGAGGAGCAAGCGTTCCTCGGTGTGCTCGACGAGGGTCTCCAGCAGGACGGTCGCCGCCCGCCCCACCGCGTCGCCGAGCTGGCCGTGCCCGACCAGCTGAGAGGCCAGATCCGAGACCGCGATCGAGGCCGCGGTGAGCGGCTTGCCCTCGAGTGCCTGGCCGAGTCGTTCGCGCAGTTGGGCCAGTTGCCCATCGTCGATGGCGTCGCCCAGTTCCACGATCCGCTGGTCGACGCGTCCGGAGTCGGTGATGACGACGAGCAGCAGCCGCGCCGGCGTGAGCGCGACCACCTCGAGGTGGCGCACGGTCGACGTCGACAGCGTCGGATACTGCACGATCGCGACCTGCCGGGTCAGTTGGGCGAGCAGCTTGACCGCCCGACGTAGGACGTCGTCGAGGTCCACGCCGGACTCCAGGAAGGTGAGGATCGCGCGCCGCTCGCTCGACGACATCGGCTTCACGTCGTCGAGCCGGTCGACGAACTCGCGGTAGCCCTTCTCCGTCGGGACCCGTCCCGAGCTGGTGTGCGGCTGGGCGATGTAGCCCTCTGCCTCGAGGACGGCCATGTCATTGCGCACGGTGGCACTCGATACGCCCAGATTGTGGCGCTCGACGAGGGTCTTGGATCCGATCGGCTCCTTGGTGGACACGAAGTCGGCGACGATTGCGCGCAACACCTCGAAGCGACGGTCATCAGCACTACCCATGGTTCACCTCCAAGTCCACCTCATTTTACGTGGCCGAGCAGCATTGACGCGCCGCGGCGCAACCCACGGCACAGCGATAGCCTCATGGCATGCTCCGGCCGGAATCTTCAGGCAGCCCGTCAGTGGCGGCCAAGCGATGATCTTCAAGGGCGTGCGCGACGGAAAACCGTATCCGGAGCACGGTCTGTCGTACCGGCAGTGGGCGTCGATCCCGCCGCGGCAGATCCGCCTCGACGAGTTGGTGACCACCACGACCGTCCTGGCGCTCGACCGCTTGTTGTCCGAGGACTCCACGTTCTACGGCGACCTGTTCCCCCACGCGGTGCGCTGGCAGGGCGTCATCTACCTCGAGGACGGCGTGCACCAGGCGGTGCGGGCCGCCCTGCGCAACCGGCCCGTGTTGCACGCCAGGGTGTATGAGATGGACCTGCCGTTGGAGCGGCAGACCTGAGCCGTCCGGGGTCACCCGAGCAGTGCGCGTACCACCGCGTCGGCCAGCAGCCGGCCCCGGTCGGTCAGCACCAGGGCGTCGCCCTGCTGGGCCAGCAGCCCGTCGTCACGAACGGATTCGGCGCGCACGCGTTCCTCGGCATCGAGTAGCGCCATCGGGAGCCCGGCCCGCAGCCGAACCCTCAGCATGACGTCCTCGGTGTGCCGCTCGCGGGGCGTCAGCTCCTCGCTCCCCAGGATGGGCAATTCGCCGCGCGCCAGCATCCCGGCATATGCGTTGGGGTGCTTCACGTTCCACCACCGGGTGGAGTCGACGTACCCGTGCGCGCCCGGTCCGGCACCCCACCACTGACCGCCATCCCAATATCCGAGGTTGTGTCTGCACTCCCCGTCGGGCCGGCTCCAGTTCGATACCTCGTACCAGCCGAATCCGGCGGCCGCCAGCCTCGCGTCGAGCAGTTCGTAGCGCGCCGCCAGGACGTCGTCCTCGGGAGCGGGAAGCTCGCCCCGCCGAACGCGCCGAGCCAGCGCGGTGCCGTCCTCGACGACGAGAGCATAGGCCGAGACGTGGTCCACCCCTGCCCCGACCGCGGCATCCACCGACCGGGCCAGGTCGTCGTCGTCTTCTCCTGGCGTGCCGTAGATCAGGTCGATGTTGACGTGCTCGAACCCCTCCCGGCGGGCGTCGGCGGCAGCGGCCAGCGCACGCCCCGGCGAATGCACCCGGTCCAGGGCGGCGAGCACGTGCGGCGCCGTCGACTGCATGCCGAGGGACAGCCTGGTGAATCCCGCGTTCCGCAGCTGGGCGAGCAACAGCGGTGTCGTCGACTCCGGATTGGCCTCCGTGGTCACCTCGGCATCGGGGGCCAGCGTGAAGTCTTCCCGGATCGCCCGGATGACCGCGGCGAGCCGCGGTCCGCCGAGCATGGACGGCGTGCCGCCACCGACGAACACCGTCGACACCACCGGAGCGGGCCCGTGCAGCGCCAATCGAGCCGCCGCCAGCCCCAGTTCGGCGCGGAGTGCCTCCAGCCAGCCGTCCGGATTGGCGCCACCGAGCTCCGACGGCGTGTAGGTGTTGAAGTCGCAGTAGCCGCAGCGGGTGGCGCAGAACGGGACGTGGACGTAGATGCCGAACGGCTCCCGAGACCCCCGCTCGAGCGTCTCGGGAGCGGCGAATACGGCAGTCATCGGTCCAGTCTCCCAGAGCGACTTTTACTCATCACGAGCACAAGAGTGGCCCGGTTGGAGCCGGTCGCCCAATTCGTGGCAGAATGGGGTCCGTGTCCGCCGTCCTCTCCTCGACCACGCGAGTAGCGCTCGTGGTCCGGCGGCACGTCGACTTCAAGCGCGTCTGCAGCTGTCGCTGTCTGCCTTGACGTCGTAGACCTGTCCACCTGTACTTCAGCTGGCCGCCGGATCTGCGCCGCCGGACAGCCACCGGTGAGACGCGCGTCCGTACGCCTGCTCCTCCATGAAGGGGCCATCCAATGACCCAGACCGAACCCGCGCCGCGCAGCACGCCGGCCGGCGCCCCGAAACCCGTGAAGCGACCCAAGGGCGAGGGCCAGTGGGCGCTGGGCTACCGCGAGCCGTTGAATCCCAACGAGCAGGCGAAGAAGGACGACAACCCGCTCAACGTCCGCGACCGCATCGAGAACGTGTATGCCAAGGGCGGCTTCGAGAGCATCGACAAGGGCGATCTGCGCGGCCGGTTCCGCTGGTGGGGCCTCTACACCCAGCGGCGGCCCGGATACGACGGCACCTGGACCGGTGACGACAACACCGACATGCTCGAGGACGAGTACTTCATGCTGCGGGTCCGCTGCGACGGCGGCGCGTTGACTGCGGCGGCCCTGCGCACCCTCGGCGGGATCTCGACCGAGTTCGCCCGCGACACCGCCGACATCTCCGACCGGCAGAACGTGCAGTACCACTGGATTCGGGTCGAGGACATGCCCGAGATCTGGCGGCGTCTCGACGAGGTCGGCCTGCAGACCACCGAGGCTTGCGGCGACTGCCCCCGGGTGGTGCTCGGATCGCCCCTGGCCGGCGATTCGCTCGACGAGATCATCGACGGCACGCCCGCGATCGACGAGATCGTCAAGCGCTACATCGGCAAGCCGGAGTACTCCAACCTGCCGCGGAAGTTCAAGACCGCGATCTCGGGACAGCAGGACGTCGTCCACGAGGTCAACGACGTCGCGTTCATCGGCGTCAATCACCCCGAGCACGGCCCCGGCTTCGATCTGTGGGTCGGCGGCGGCCTGTCCACCAATCCGATGCTGGGCCAGCGCGTGGGTGCCTGGGTGCCGCTGGACGAGGTCCCCGACGTCTGGGAGGGCGTCGTGTCCGTCTTCCGGGACTACGGCTACCGCCGGTTGCGGGCGAAGGCGCGCCTGAAGTTCCTGATCAAGGACTGGGGCATCGGGAAATTCAGGGAAGTTCTCGAAACCGAATACCTGAAGCGTCCGTTGATCGACGGACCTGCGCCGGAACCGGTCAGCCGGCCCATCGACCACGTCGGCGTGCAGAAGTTGCGCAACGGTCTGAACGCCGTCGGCGTCGCACCGATCGCGGGCCGCGTCTCCGGAACCATCCTCTCGGCGGTCGCCGACCTCGCCGAGGCGGCCGGATCGGACCGCATCCGGTTCACGCCCTACCAGAAGCTGGTCATCCTCGACGTCGCCGACGACAAGCTCGACGCCCTGCGGGACGGGCTCGACGCCCTCGGATTGCCGTCGAAGCCGTCGCACTGGCGGCGCAACCTGATGGCGTGCACGGGCATCGAATTCTGCAAGCTGTCCTTCGCCGAGACGCGCAAGCGCTCGCAATCGCTGGTACCCGAGCTCGAGAAGCGGCTCGAGGACATCAACGCGCAACTGGACGTGCCGGTCACCGTCAACATCAACGGTTGCCCGAACTCGTGCGCACGCATCCAGGTTGCGGACATCGGCTTCAAGGGACAGATGGTCGACGACGGCGACGGCCCGGTCGAGGGCTTCCAGGTACATCTCGGCGGCAGCCTCGGTCTCGACAGCGGCTTTGGACGCAAGCTGCGTCAGCACAAGGTGGTCTCCAGCGAGCTGGGCGAGTACGTCGAGCGGGTCGTGCGCAACTTCGTGAAACAACGAGAGCACGGCGAGCGTTTCGCCACCTGGGCAGTACGAGCGGACGAGGCAGATTTGCGATGAGCGCTGGCGCGGAACCGATGAGCGCTTGCGCGAAGAGCGGACGGAAGAGGTGAGCGGTGTGATGACGACGAAGACCGACCTGGTCGAGTTGGCCGAGCGTGGCGCAGTCGAGCTGGCAGGTGCCGATGCCGAGGAGCTGTTGCGCTGGACCGAGGCGAACTTCGCCGGCGAGTACGTCGTGGCGTCGAACATGCAGGACGCGGTGCTGGTGGACCTCGCCGCGAAGGTCCGCCCCGGCGTGGACGTCCTGTTCCTCGACACCGGTTACCACTTCGTCGAGACGATCGGCACCCGTGACGCCGTCGAGGCGGTCTACGACATCAACGTCGTGAACGTCACGCCGGAGAACAGTGTCGCCCGGCAGGACGAGCTGCTCGGCAAGGACCTCTTCGCCCGTGACGCCGCCTCCTGCTGCCGGATGCGCAAGGTCGAGCCGTTGGGCAGGGCGCTCGAGGGCTACTCCGCATGGGTGACGGGCATCCGGCGCGTCGAGGCGCCGACCCGCGCCAACGCGCCGCTGATCAGCTATGACAAGGCGTTCGGGTTGGTCAAGATCAACCCGATCGCGGCCTGGTCGGACGAGGACATGCAGCGCTACATCGACGCCAATGACGTCCTGGTCAACCCGCTGGTCTTCGAAGGCTATCCGTCGATCGGCTGCGCGCCGTGCACGGCGAAGCCCGTCGAGGGTGCCGATCCACGCAGCGGTCGGTGGGCCGGCCAGTCGAAGACCGAATGCGGACTGCACGCGTCGTGACCGATCCGACCCAAGGGTCGCCGACGTCCCGACCGCCCGAGACCCTCGTGCTGGCCGCCCACGGCAGCGTCGATCCCCGGTCCTCGGCCGTCGCTCGTGCGCTGGCCGGCCGGATTCGCCGCCTGCGCCCGGGTGTGCGCGTGTGCGCCGCCTTCCTGGAGAAGTCCGAGCCGTACGTGGGTGACGTGCTGTCGGACGTCGCTCGCATGCACGGTTCGGCAACCGTGGTGCCGATGCTCCTGGCCAGCGCCCACCACGCGCGCGTCGATCTTCCGTCCGTGATCGCGCAGTCCGGCGCCGCCGTCCGGCAAGCGAACGTGCTGGGGGAGGATCCCGCGCTGATCACCTTGCTGGGCCAGCGCGTGGCCGAGGTCGGCGCGTCGGCGAGTCAGCAGGACGTCGGCGTCATCGTCGTTGCCGTCGGCTCCTCCGACGGGCAGGCGAACGTCCGGACGGCCACCGTGGCGGCGGCGCTGGCCGCCAGGACGAGTTGGGCAGGCGTCGAGGTGGCGTTCGCCACCGGTCCTGAGCCGACCGTCGCCGAAGCCGCGGCACGCCTCCGACTCCGCGGCGCACGACGACTGGTGATCGCCCCCTGGTTCCTGGCGCACGGCCGTATCACCGATCGCGTGGCGGATTCGGCTGTGGCGCTTGGCATCCCGATGGCGGAGCCGTTGGGTGCTCACAACCTGGTGGCAGCGACGCTGCTCGACAGATTCGACGAAAGTCACGTCGCACGCATCGCTGCCTGACCGTCGGATTCTCGGCCCCGCGCCAGCGCGAAGGCGATGATTTCGCCGAACTCGCACCCATACTTAACAGGCCAGCCGCGTCGAGGTAGCTGCAAGCTACAGCCGAAGAGCGCGTTGCACTCCCCCGCTGGCCGACGATCGGCCAGAGCTGCAGATATGCATCCGGTCTTCGTCGACAAGCCCTCGGTGAAACTCGTCAGGTGATTTGCCACATGATTTGCTGTGGGTGTGGCATCATGTTGACGTCAGCGCATATTCCAACGTCGCTCGATCGACAGTTGGACTCCACCCGGGGATGGATTGGACGAACATCATGACAACAGATCGTTTGACTCGCCGACTGGCGCTCGTCGCCGGCGGGAGCGCGATCGTAGCGATGGCAGCACTGACCGCTGGTTGCGGCGGCAGTGAGTCACCGAGTCCGTCGAGCACCACGACGACCACGACGACCACTCCGTCGCCGACCGAGAAGAACGTCACGCCGGGCGGCGGCAACAGCTTCTCGCCGTCGGTGAAGGCCCCGGCCGCGCCCACCGCGCTGCCCGGCAACCAGCGCAACACCGGTCCCACCGGCTAGTAGTCGGGACTTGAAGGCACAACCCCTGCCACCCCCTCTCGTGCAGGGCACGTCCCACGCCCTGCACGAGAGTGGGTGGCGTCGGCTGACGGCCCGCCTGCTGGGATGCGCCCTGACGTTGACCCTCGCCGCGGGCACGTCGTTCGTCGTTCACCACCGGTCCGATCCGCCCGACGCGGCGGTGGCCATCGGCGGCCCCTACGCGATCCTGCTCTCCAGCTCGACTGATCTGGGCCCGTCTCGCCTCAGCCAGGCACAGCTCACCGTGGCTCTGCACGACGGAGCGCGTCCGCGCACGCTGATGCGGTGGGCCGACAGCGAGGGACTCTCCGTGCGATGGCACCCCGGCGAGGGATGGGCGATCGTCGAGGGCGCGCCGCCCGACGTGGGCAAGGCCTTCGACGTGCCGGTGCACGACTATCGCGGGGTGCAGGGCCAGGTGTTCTACGCCTCCCCCCGACAACCCGCGGTTCCGGCGGCGATCGAAGGCACCGTCAGCGCCCTCGGCCGCATCCTCGGGTACACCCCGCACCGCGAGAAGCGCCCCGACCTCCTCCCCCTCGACGTCCCGCCCCAAGGGTTGACACCTAACGCGCTGCTGACCGCCTACAACGCGAGTCCGCTTGCTGCGCAGGGCATTACGGGCAAGGGACAGACCATCGTCTTCTTCGCCTTCAGCGGCTACGACCAGGGGGACCTCGACGACTTCGCCACGATGTCCGGGCTGCCGCCGCTGAAGCCCATCCTCGTCGGCGGGCAGCCGAGCGAGTCGCGTGCCGAGACCGTGATGGACCTCGAAGTCGCACACGCCATCGCACCAGATGCTCGGATGGTGGTGATCAACGCCCGGCCGACCCTGGAGGGCGGGCGCACCTACGAACGGATCGGCGAGATGTTCGACGCCGCCAATCGACAATTTCCTGGCGCGGTGTGGAGTCTGTCGATCGGGTGGGGATGTGACGCGCTCATCACCGCGACGGACCTCAAACCAGTGCAGTCCGCCCTGGAACGGGCCCACCGGAACGGCACGTCGGCGTTCGATGCCAGCGGAGACACCGGCGGCCTGGAATGCAAGGGCAGCAACGGTTGGTCGGCGCCGCCGGGTCCCGATGACGTCGGTCTCGACGCGGTCGCGTCGCTGCCCGGCATGACGTCGGTCGGCGGCACCACGCTGTCGACCGACGACGATGGCCAATGGTTGGCCGAGCAGGCCTGGGTGGATTCGCCGCTGTCCCAGGGCACCAGCGGCGGTGTGTCGAAGCTCTTCCCGCGACCGACCTGGCAGCGCAGGCTGTCGATCGAGCGGGACAAGGGGAAGAAGCAGCGCCGGCTGACGCCCGACGTCTCGGCGCTGGCCGATCCGTTCACGGGCGTCCGGATCAGATTCGACCAGCAGGATCTGGTGGGCGCGGGCACCTCGCAGGCCGCACCCATCTGGGCCGGCCTGACGGCACTGATGAACCAGTATCTGGTCACGCACGGCGGCCACCTGCTCGGTGACCTCAACCCGCTGCTCTATCGGGTTGCGGCGGGCGCGAATTCACCCGGATTTCGGGATGTCACCCTGGGCGGTAACGCGGTCGACGTCGCGGTGCCCGGCTATGACCTGACGACCGGGCTCGGCAGCCCCAACGTGGATTTGCTGGTCCGCGACTTCCTCGACATCCAGCAGGGAGTGGCGCCCAGGTGACGTCGATGACGTGTCGCGTCTGCGAGGTCAGCGTCCCCTCCGGTGAATTCTGCGGCAATTGCGGCGCCACCCGCCACCCTCGGCGTGGGGACGGGCCTCGTTGGCTGCGCATGTCGGCGTATTCGGCGGCAGCGGGCCAACGCCTGCCGAGTCCGTCGGTGACCAGCACGGTGTTTCCGGCGCTGCCGCGGCGTTCCCGGACGGCGTTCTCGGTGGCGCTGATCGGCCTGGTCGGGCTGGTACTGGGTACCGCACTGCCGATGTGGCAAGCCGCGCTCATCGGGCTCGTCTGCTTCGGACTGCCGTTGCTGTTCTTGCTCTATCTCCGGGAGACAGACGCATTCTCAGACCTGTCGGTGGCCAGTCTGCTCACCACCATCGTGCTGGCCATCGCGTTGGGCGTGGGATGGGGACTCGCGACGAACGTCGCTGCCGCGCGCACCGACGACGACGCACTCGGTCTGCCGGTCAGCCCGGTCGCGATTCTCGTCACCGTTCTCGCCGTTCCGCTCGGCTTCCTCGTTCTCATGCTGGCACCCATGGTCATCGTCCGGTTCTGGCGCGCTGGGGTCCGGGAGTCCTTGAACGGCTTCGTCTTCGGATCGCTGGCGGCGTTGTGCTTCACGAGCGCGTTCAGCCTGTCGCGGTTGGCCCCCCAGTTCGCGGACGGTCCGGTGAACGACGACGGCCAATCGCCGCTCGATCTGGGCATCGCGGGCATCATCCAGGGCATCGTGGTCCCGCTGACGGCGACGGCGATCGGCGGCGCGATCGGCGTCACGCTGTGGTTCAGGCGGCGGACCGACTCGCGGCAGCAGCGACGGTGGTACGCGTTGACGGCACCGACCCCGCCGATCGCCGTCGGGGTGGCCGTCTACCTCGCGTTGGGCCTGCTCGATCTGCTCTCCGTGTCGAACGACGTGGAGACGGTCAGCTACGCCGTTCTCGCGGTGCTGGCCCTGTACGTGCTGCGCATCGTGGTCCACTCGGCACTGCTGCACGAGGAACCGGACCGGATGTCCCCCGACGACGTGCTGCTGTGCGCGCAGTGTGACCACGTCGTGCCGGATCTGCCGTTCTGTTGCCGTTGCGGGGTCGCCGGGCACGCCGCGTCGCGCAGCTCGCGAGCGGCACGGCGGGCCACCCGCCCTATTCCCGTCGCCCAGTCCGCCGACGGCTGAGGGCTCGAGTTCGTTGACCACGTCGCCTCCTACCCCGCTGCCGGACTGGCCGGGATACGCGGTGCCCGATCGCACCTACGCGTCGCCTGCGGTGCGCTCGACGTCACCGACCCGCCTGCTGCTGCTCGCGGCGATCGGTGCCACCCTGGTGATGGTCGCCTCGGTCGCGGTGTCGTCGTGGCTCACGCCACCGAAGGCTCTGGTGGTGTGCCCACCGGACTGCGGACAGCCGCCGATCAGCAAACCCGTCGCCACCAACCCCCGTTTCACCTCCAGCGACGGTGCCTTCTCGGTCTCCTACCCGGGCGAGGCGACGGCGTATGACGCCACCTTCGAGCCGAACGGGGTGGTGCTCGACCTGCGCGCCGGCGATGGCGGCACGCTGCGACTGTTCGGACAGCCGGCGAATGGCCAGACGCCACGGCAGATCGCGGACGACCTACTCAGAGAGCACTATCCGGACGCGACGTTCTCCTATGAGATCCCCAACGCCTTCGTCGGCTATCAACTCGGGTACGGGGAGGTCGCCGACGACTACCCGACCGACGCCATTGGCGACGCCGGCCGCAACCGGGTGCTCATCATGGTGGCCGTGAAGAACGACTTCGCCCTGATCGCTGCGGCGGCCGGACCGTACCGCGAATTCAGTCCGGACTTCGGCTCGGGTCATCCCTCGGGCGCGAACTTCTTCCTCGCCTTGGACATGGGCAAGTACGTCAACAGTTTCGCCTGGCGCGGCGATCCACCGCGCTGAACGTACCGTCAGGCCTTGGTGAGTGCGGCAGCGTCGTCGTCGGCACCGTCGACGTCGTCGGCCGCGGGCAGCGCGGGGCCGGTGGGAAGTGGCGGCACGCGGGTAGCACGGACGTAGACCGTATCGCCCTCCTTGAGCCCAAGCGCCTCGGCATCGCCACGGGTGATCTGCGCGGTGAACGGGGCATTGTCGGCGGCACCGGTCAGCTCGACGCGAACCTCGAAGCCCAGCACGGCAATTCGATCGATGGTGGCGCGGATGACGCCGGTCGACGACACACTGCCGTCGGCCTGCGCGATCGCCATGTCGGGATTGCGCCCAACCCGGATGTCGTGGGGACGCACCAAGGTTCCGTTCAGCGAGGACACCGCTCCCAGGAACGACATGACGAATCCGTTGGTCGGGTTGTCGTAGACCTCGGTGGGCGACCCGATCTGTTCGATGCGCCCCTTGTTGAGTACCGCGATCCGGTCGGCGACGTCGAGCGCCTCGGCCTGGTCGTGGGTGACCAGCACGGTGGTGACGTGCACCTCGTCGTGCAGACGCCGCAGCCAGGCGCGGAGATCCTCGCGGACCTTGGCGTCCAGCGCACCGAACGGCTCGTCGAGCAGCAACACCTGCGGATCGACCGCGAGCGCACGGGCCAGCGCCATGCGCTGCCGCTGCCCGCCCGAGAGCTGGCTCGGGTACCGGGTCTGGAAGCCGGCCAACCCGACGATCTCGAGCAGGTTGTCGACCTTCTCCTTGACCTCGGCCTTCGGTCGCTTGCGGATCTTGAGCCCGAACGCGACGTTGTCCCGCACGTTGAGATGCTTGAACGCCGCGTAGTGCTGGAAGACGAAGCCGATGCCGCGACGTTGCGGAGGTACCCGCGTGACGTCGGCGCCCTTGATCGTGACGGTGCCGGTGTCGGGCTGGTCGAGGCCGGCGATGGCCCGCAGCAGCGTCGACTTGCCCGAGCCGCTCGGCCCCAACAGTGCCGTCAGGGACCCCTCGGGCACGTCGAAGTCGACGTTGTCCAGGGCGGCGAAGTCGCCGTACCGCTTGTTGGCGCCCCGCACCGTGATGGCGGCCGGTCGCTCGTCGCCCAAGCGCTCGTTCGAGCTCATGTAGGACGTCCTTCCCCTTGGAGGCCTATCTTGCCGCCCGGGCGCGCCGGGCGTCGAGGATCACTTGCACGACCAGCACGACCACCGCAACGGTCATGAGGAGCGTGGACACCGCGTACGCCCCGTACTCCTGCCCACGGCTGTAGCGGTCGGAGACGAGCAGCGTCATCGTCTGCGAGGTGCCGGGCAGGTTGGACGACACCATGATGACCGCGCCGTACTCGCCGAGCGTGCGAGCGATGGTCAGCACGATCCCGTACGTCAGGCCCCAACGGATCGACGGCAGCGTGATCCGCCAGAACGTCTGCCACCACTGCGCCCCCAGCGTGGATGCGGCTTCTTCCTGATCGGTGCCCAGCTCGTGGAGCAGCGGCTCGACCTCGCGGATGACGAACGGGAGGGTGACGAAGATGCTGGCCAGCACGATGCCGGGCAGCCCGAAGATGATCTTGAAGCCCAGGTCGTTCTCGACGAACCCCAGTGCACCGGCCGAGCCCCACAGCAGGATCAGTGCCACGCCCACGATGACGGGTGAGACGGCGAACGGCAGGTCGATGATCGCCTGAAGTGCACTCTTGCCCCGAAACCTGTTGCGGGCCAGAACGAGAGCGGTCGGCACGCCGAAGAACACGTTGAGGGGAACCACGATCGCCACGACCAGTAGCGACAACTGCAGTGCCGACACCGCCGCCGGAGTGCTGATCGATGCGAAGAACGTCCCGATGCCGGGCGTGAACGTGCGCCACAGGATCAAGCCGACGGGCACGATGACCAGAATCAGGATGTAGGCGAGCGCGGCGTACCGAAGGAGGTAACGCACCGACCTCGACAGGATCATCTGGAGAGCTCCTCGCGCTTCGCCGCCCGCGAGCCGACCGCCCGGAGGGCGAACAGCACCAGGAATGAGACCACGAGCAGCACGATGGAGATCGCAGCGGCGCCGGTGGGGTCGTCGTTCTCGATCAGGGTCCGGATCCACTGCGAGGACACCTCGGTCTCCCCGGGCACCGCGCCACCGATCAGCACGACCGAACCGAACTCGCCGATCGCGCGCGAGAAGGCCAGGCCGGCACCCGACAGCAGGGACGGCAGGAGGGCGGGCAGCACCACCCGGGTGAAGATGGTGAGGTTGTTGGCGCCCAGCGATGCGGCGGCCTCCTCCACCTCGCGGTCGAGTTCCAGCAGGACGGGCTGGACCGAGCGCACCACGAACGGAAGGGTGACGAACAGGAGCGCCACGCCGATGCCCCACCTGGTGTGCTGCAGATGCAGGCCGACGGGGCTGTTGGGCCCGTACAGAGCGAGCATCACCAGGCTCGCGACGATGGTCGGAAGCGCGAACGGCAGATCGATCACCGCATCGACGAGACGTTTGCCGGGAAAGTCGTCGCGGGTGAGCACGAACGCCACCAGCAGGCCGAAGAGGAGGTTGACCGCCGTGACGCCGACGGACACCGTCAGCGTCACCTTGTAGGACTCGAGAGCGGCGTTGGAGCTGACCGCACTCCAGAACAGAGCCCAACCTCCACCGGCCGCCTGCCACAGGATGGCGGCCAGCGGCAGCAGGACGATGACGCTGAGCCACAGCGTGGCGGCGCCCACGCGCAGTGACGTCGTCCCGTGCCGGCGACTCGGCGGTCGGCCCCCGTCATCGTTGGACCGGGGCTGCGCCTCGAGCGACGGCGCAAGCCCAGCCGTCATCCCGTGGCCTGCTTGTAGATCTTGGTGATCGAGCCGTTGTCCTTGTCGAAGAGCGCCGGGTCGACGTCGCTCCAACCACCGAGGTCGTCGATCGTCCACAGCTTCTGCGGGGTCGGGAAGTCAGCGGCGAAGTCGGCGGCCACCGCGGGGTCCACCGGCCGGAAGCCGGCCTGGGCCCACAGCTTCTGGCCTTCCGGCGTGTACAGGAAGTTCTTCAGCGCCGTGGCCTGCTGGAGGTGGGTGCTGCTGGTGACGACCGCCACCGGATTCTCGATCTTGAAGGTTTGCGGCGGGTTGATGTGTTCGACCGGCTTGCCCTGTCGCTCCGTGTTGATCGCCTCGTTCTCGTAACTGATCAGCACGTCTCCGGTGCCCTGCAGGAACACGTCGGTGGCTTCTCGACCCGAACCGGGTCGCGTCTTCACATGCTCGGTCACCAACTTGTTGACGAAGTCCAGACCGGCCTGCGGGTCCTTGCCGCCGTTGCTCTTGGCTGCGTAGGGCGCGAGGAGATTCCACTTGGCGGAGCCGGAACTCAACGGGCTCGGGGTGACCACCTCGAGCCCCGGCTGCAGCAGATCGTCCCAGTCCTTGATGTTCTTCGGGTTGCCCTTGCGCACGACCAGAGAAACCACCGAGCCGAACGGGATGCCCTTGGTGGCGTCGGTGTTCCACGCCTTGTCCACCTTGTCGGCCTTGACCAGTCGGGTGACGTCGGGTTCGACCGAGAAGTTCACGATGTCGGCGGGCTTGCCGTCGACGACACCGCGCGACTGATCACCCGAAGCGCCGTACGACGTCGTGACGGCGACGCCCTTGCCCTCGGGGGTGGCCGCGAAGGCGGGGATGATCTTGCTCCACCCCGGTTCGGGCACCGCGTAGGCGACCAGGGTCAACGTGGTGTCGGCCTTCGGCTGGTCGCCACCGCCGGCCACGTCGCTGGACCCGCCACCACACGCCGCGAGGAGGCTGGTCGTGACGGCCAACGCGCCGACGGTGGTCCAGGTCTTGAGCGAGCCGAGCTTCGAAAGTGGCATTGGTGGCGTTTCCTTTGCGGGCGATTCCGGGAAAGAATTCCGTGGCGACGGCAAGGTGGCATACCAGTCATGGGCACGCGAACGGCCATTACCGACACCAAGCCGCGAAACGGGCTGGGGTCAGCGACAACAGTGAACGTCTGCAACAGCACAGGGACCCACGGCAATGAGGGCCAGAACATGGCCCTCCAGACTGCCGGATGCTGCGTGCATGGCGCGAATGGTAGCAGAGTCCCTGATCCGGCGGGCAGGAGCGGAGCGACCGGGGAGTTGATCCGGCGAAGCTCAGCGAGCGAGCAACCACATGACGAGCACCAACACCACCAGGACGACCAGCACCAGCGTCACCCGTGAGCGCGGCATGCCCGTCACGTGGGGTCCTCGTCGGAGTGCCTGGCCCGTTGCAACAGGCGGATGCCGTTGCCCAGCGCTCCGTCCAGCACCACGGCCACCGCGTATGCCAGTGCCAGGACCACCGGCATCACCACCACCGTCTGCGCGACGAACCCCAGGCCCGACAGCCAAAGTTCGACGCCGTCCCACCAACTCAGGATGCCGCTCATCGTTTCACCCTACGATCATGGGATGAGCAGCCCTCCCCCGGCGACGACGTGCCTGATCGCCGGCGGCGGCCCGGCAGGCATGATGCTCGGACTCCTCCTCGCGCGCGCCGGGATCGACGTCACGGTCATGGAGAAGCACTCGGACTTCCTGCGTGACTTCCGCGGCGACACGGTGCACGCCAGCACGCTGCGCCTGCTCGACGACCTCGGCCTCGGCGGCGACTTCGACCTGCTGACGCACCGGGTGATCGAGACCATCGGCATGCAGATCCAGGGCGTGGCGGTCGACATCGACCTGCACCGAATTCCGGGCCCGCACAAGCACATCGCGCTGGTTCCGCAGTGGGACTTCCTCGAGCTGCTCGCGACGGCGGCCGGCAAGGAGCCGTCGTTCCGGTTGATGCGCAGCACCGAAGTGCTGGGGCCGATCCACGGAGCAGGCGATGCAGTCGTCGGGGTGCGGTACCGCGGGCGCGACGGCCAGATCGCCGAGATGCGTGCAGAGCTGACCGTCGCCTGCGACGGCCGACGCTCGACGCTGCGGACGGCGATGAGCTCAGAGCGCGGCATGCGCACCAAGAATTTCGGAACGCCGATGGACGTGTGGTGGTTCCGGTTGCCGCGAGCCACACAAGACCCGCCCGGCCTCGAGGGCGTGATGGAGTCCGGTCACGCGATGATCGTGATCGACCGCGGCGACTACTACCAGTGCGCCTACATCATTCCGAAGGGCGCCGACGCTCAACTGCGCGCGCAGGGCATCGAGTCGCTGCAACGCACCATCGCCGAGTTGGTGCCGGCACTGGCCGACCGCGTCGGCGAACTGACCTCGTTCGACGAGGTCAAACTGCTCGACGTCCAGCTCAACAGGCTGCACCGCTGGTACGCCGACGGCCTTTTGTTGATCGGGGACGCCGCCCATGCCATGTCTCCCGTCGGTGGCGTCGGCATCAATCTCGCCGTCGCCGATGCGGTGGCGGCGGCGCGTGTCCTGGCGACACCACTTCGAGGTGGCCGGGTGCCGGTCCATGATCTGGCCCGGATCCAGGCCAGGCGATGGATCCCGACCGCACTCATCCAGGGGATACAACGGGCCATCCACGCCAAGGTCATCGCCGCCGCGGTGACGGGGCCAGGCCTTGGGCGCCCACCGCGAGCAGTGCGACTGGTGGCCCGCGTCCCGTTGCTGCGCTCGGTGGCCGGATATGCCGTGGCGATCGGGCCGTTGCCGGAGCGGGCGCCGGCTTTCGCCAGGCGGGCGAACCTCGCCGACGGAAACGCCCTGCGCGAGTAGACGCCGGGTACCTGCGCAGTCGATGATGTGGCCATGGTTCTGCAGCAGACCGAGCCCGACGACGAGACGAGCAACGGCCACGCGCCGGAGGCGCCCTATACGGTGACGGCCCCGGTCCCGTATGCACCGGGCGGCCCGTTGCGGAACCCCTTCCCGCCGATCGCGGACTACGGCTTCCTCTCCGACTGTGAAAACACCTGCCTGATCTCGTCGGCCGGTTCCGTCGAGTGGTTGTGCGTTCCGCGGCCGGACTCGCCGAGCGTCTTCGGCGCCGTCCTGGACCGCGGCGCGGGCCACTTCCGGCTCGGGCCGTACGGCGTGACCGTGCCGGCCGCCAGGCGGTACCTGCCCGGCAGCCTCATCATGGAGACCACCTGGCAGACCCACACCGGATGGCTGATCGTGCGCGATGCCCTGGTGATGGGACCATGGCACGACCTCGACGTCCGGTCGCGGACGCATCGCCGCACCCCGATGGACTGGGACGCCGAGCACATCCTGCTTCGCACGGTCCGCTGCGTCAGTGGCGTCGTGGAGTTGGTGATGAGCTGCGAGCCGGCGTTCGACTACCACCGCGAGTCCGCGACATGGGAGTACTCGGCGTCGGCGTATGGCGAGGCGATCGCCCGGGCGAGCAAGAATCCGGACGCGCACCCGACATTGCGGCTGACGACGAACCTGCGCATCGGCCTCGAAGGGCACGAGGCGCGGGCACGGACCCGGCTCACCGAGGGTGACAACGTGTTCGTGGCGCTGAGTTGGTCGGGACATCCCGCGCCCCAGACCTTCGACGAAGCCGCCGACAAGATGTGGAAGACCAGCGAGTCCTGGCGTCAGTGGATCAACATCGGCGACTTTCCCGACCATCCCTGGCGCTCGTATCTCCAGCGCAGCGCGTTGACGCTGAAGGGGCTCACCTATTCGCCGACCGGCGCGCTGCTGGCGGCAAGCACCACCTCGCTGCCGGAAACGCCTCAGGGCGAACGCAATTGGGATTACCGCTACGCATGGGTGCGCGACTCTACCTTCGCCCTGTGGGGCCTGTACACGTTGGGACTCGATCGCGAGGCCGACGACTTCTTCGCCTTCATCGCCGACGTGTCGGGTGCGAACAACGGTGAGCGGCATCCCCTTCAGGTGATGTACGCGGTCGGCGGCGAACGTCAGCTCGACGAGGAGGAACTGCACCACCTATCGGGCTATGACAACTCCCGTCCGGTGCGGATCGGGAACGGGGCGTTCGACCAGCTGCAGCACGACATCTGGGGCACCATGCTCGACTCGGTGTACCTGCACGCCAAGTCGCGCGAGCAGATCCCCGAGACGCTGTGGCCGGTGCTCAAGCTTCAGGTCGAAGAGGCAATCAAGCACTGGCGGGAACCCGATCGCGGCATCTGGGAGGTCCGCGGCGAGCCGCAGCACTTCACGTCCAGCAAGGTGATGTGCTGGGTGGCCCTCGACCGTGGATCGAAGCTGGCCGACCTGCAAGGCGAGAAGAGTTACGCGCAGCAGTGGCGGGCGATCGCCGAGGAGATCAAGGCCGACGTCCTGGCGCACGGCGTGGACCATCGGGGCGCGCTCACCCAGCGCTACGGAGCCGAGGCGCTGGATGCCTCGTTGCTGCTCGTTCCGCTGGTGCGGTTCCTGCCGTCCGACGACCCGCGAGTGCGTGCGACCGTGCTGGCCATCGCCGACGAGCTGACCGAGGACGGCCTGGTGCTGCGCTATCGCACCGAGGAAACCGATGACGGGCTGTCCGGTGAGGAAGGCACGTTCACCATATGCTCGTTCTGGCTGGTGTCGGCGCTGGTCGAGATCGGCGAAATCAGCAGGGCCAAACACCTTTGCGAGCGGCTGTTGTCGTTCGCCAGCTCGCTGCACCTCTACGCCGAGGAAATCGAACCACGCACCGGACGCCATCTCGGCAACTTCCCGCAGGCATTCACCCACCTGGCGCTGATCAACGCCGTCGTGCACGTGATCCGCGCCGAGGAGGAGGCCGACAGCACGGGGGTCTTCCAACCCGCCAACGCCCCAATCTAGGAGGGCGGTGGGTCGGGGGTTGAGTGGGTGCGAGTGTGGTGGCGGCGCGGCATCTGGGACTTAGACTTCGGCCATGTTCTCGGAGACGCGCTATGCGCTGAACGGGGATTCGCGCGTCGCCTACCGCACATCACGCGAAGGCCCTCGCGACATCGTGTTCGTCCCGCCCTGGTTCACCTGCTGCGACCTCTTACCGGAGTTGCCGTCCGTTCAGGGCTGGCTCGAGGCGATGACCTCACTGGGGCGAATGATCGTGTTCGACCTGCCGGGTATAGGAGCGTCCGATCCGGCACCCTCGGATTCGTTGCCGACCCTGGAGTCATGGGTCGACAGCATCACCGCGGTGCTCGACGATCTGGGAAGTCGCGAAGCGATCCTCGTCACGGTCGACGGGGCGTTCGCCGCTGCGTTGATGTTTGCAGCGACACACCCATCCCGCACCGCGGCGTTGATCGCGCTCGAGGTTTACGCGGATCCGGTCGTACCGGACGGGCTGAGCCCGGAGGAATTCTTCGATGACATGGTGGCCGCGTGGGGCACGGGTGACTACGAACGCCTGCTGAACCCGGATATGCCGTGGAACGAGGAAATCCGGGCGTCGTGGGCGCGGATGGAGCGGCTGGCTGCGAGTCCGGCGACGGTCGCGGCGATGATGGCGCTCGTCTCCGAATTGGACGTGCGGGCGTTGCTACCTACGGTCCGCGTGCCCACACTCGTCCTTCAATACACCGACGATCCGTTCATCTCGTCTGCGATGGGCAAGTACGTCGCCGATCACGTATCGGGCGGGAAGTACGTCGAGCTCCCGGGCCGCAACCTGTTTCACTTCGTGGAACCGTGGCGACCATCTTTTCGCGAGATCGCCGAGTTCCTCACCGGCCGGCAGCCCGACGTCGCCGACGACCGGGTACTGGCCACGGTGTTGTTCACCGACATCGTGGACTCGACGCGCCGCGCCGCCGAGATCGGCGACCGGGACTGGCATGCCTTGCTCGACGCGCACGACGCCGTGGTCCGGTCACAGCTGGCCCGGTTTCGGGGCCGTGAGGTGAACACGTCGGGAGATGGCTTCCTTGCGATCTTCGACGGCCCGCAGCGAGCGATCCTCTGCGCGACGGCAATTCGCGACGCGGTGCAGGCACTCGGCATCCAGGTGCGGGCCGGGTTACACACCGGCGAGTGCGAGGTCCGCGGCGACGACATCGGCGGGATCGCCGTGCACATCGGGGCGCGGGTGAGCGCCCTGGCCGGGCCGAACGACGTACTCGTGTCCGGCACGCTGCACGACCTCGTGATCGGGTCAAGGCTCGAGTTCGAGGACCGCGGCGCTCACCAGCTCAAGGGCGTCCCCGGGGTGTGGCATCTGCTCGCCGTCGCCTCTACATGAGGAGCCACTCGGCCAGTCGGGAAGGATTGCCGTCCGCCGACGAAGCAACGGGTCTCGACCGCGTCCTCTTGGCTTGCGATCATCAGGGGATGGCATCCGCACCGCACCGCACCGACACCACCGCAGGCCTATCCGCCTTGGCACCTCATCTCGAAAGGGTCGCCGGACTGCTCGGCGTGAAATCCGTCCTGGTGATGCGCTCGGAACCCGACTCGATGGTCGTCGCGGCGACGGCAGGCGAGGCCACCGAGCACTACACCGTGGGTGCCGCGGGCAAGAAGGCCGGTGGCGACGACAGCCGGGTGCCGTTGTATTGCGAGCGCATCGTCGACACGGACGAAGCCCTCTACGTGCGCGACTCAAGGGAAGATCGGACCTTCGCAGGAAACGAGGACGAAGTCGAGTTCGGATTCAACAACTATCTCGGCCTCCCCGTGCACGACCCGGCGGGCAATGTAGTGGGCACTGTGTGCGTGCTCGACGATGCCGTGCGCGACTACTCCGAGGAGCAGCGCAGCGAGCTCGACACGTTGCGCGGCGAGGTGGAGTCGGCGCTCAGTGCGGACAGCAGAGCACTGGGCTGACGGCTACCGGCGAACGGGCCCCGAGAAGGGGGAGATCACCGGACGAGGTGCGAGAAGAGCATGCCCCCCAGAGCGATGATCCCGACGCCGACGGCGAGTGCGGCGTACGGCCACACATCGCCGAGGAAGGTGTGGTCGGACCACTTACGGAGGTTTCGATCGGACATCGGCCCATACTCCAGACTCACTGCGGACGCTGGGGGAAGCCTAGGTGGGCGAACCCGGCCCGGCTGGCCGGCCACGCCATCGCCCGGCCGCCGGACCGCGAGGAACCCGTCCCGATCGTGGTGTAAAGAATTGCCGTGAAATGTGTTTTCGCGCCACTCGTGCTCGTGGTGCGCACACCACGACCGGTTGGAATCAGCATGCTTCGAAGCGCGGCGGCGCGCTATTGGCGAGCGGCGTTGGCCACCAACGCGTTCACCATCGTGACCGCCTCGTCGTTGATGCCGAAGGCACATGCGAGAGCCTCGATCGCGAGATTGGCCACCGACGTCATGGCGTGCTGACACTCCCACCCGTCGGAGTCCTCCTGCCCGACGATCTGGGTCACCACGTCGCCGTCGACGATCACCTCGTCGATCAACCAGATCGAGCTGGTCGTCTGATCCTCCACGGCCACGGAGAATCCCGCGCAGTCACGCCACGCGGACGTGGACCCCTCGACGAAGTCGATGGCCAGCTTCTCCGTGGGGTACAACACGACCGTCTGCTCCGCCCAGTGCTCATTGCCGTAACCCGGCTCACGGACGACCTGGTCGCGCACCGCGGTCCAACGGCTGGACCGGTACACGAGTTCCTCGGCACCGAAGATGGAGCCAAGGCAATCGGGATCGGACACGACATCCGAGTTGTCGGACATCCCGTCGCTGTCGACCATCACCTCCATCGACGTGCCACCGGCGATGCCGTTCAACTGCGCGAGGCTCAGCAGGATGTCGTCGAGTTGGGACTCCTCGAGTTCCCGAACGTCGGCCGGCGTGCCACCTTCGGCTCGCACGGCGATGCCCGAGGTGGTGTTGGTGCAGGCCGCCGAGACGGCAACGGCGATGGTCACCGTCGCGAACGCTCGGGCCGGCGCCCCAAACCAGTTCACCCGGTCCATTGTGACCGACCGGAGCGGCTTGGTGGTCAGATGCCCGAACCCGCTCTGTCGAGCATGACCTGCACAACGCGGACGGCCCGGCCCCGCGGGTCGTGTTGCCGCTCGCCCGCAGAGGTGATGGCGAGCGAGACCTCGACGATGGCGCCGCCGCGTACGCCGAGAGCGCGCTCGTACCTCGAGACCGCCGCACCAGGACGCTGACGGGTCCGCACGGTCGCGGACAACACCATCCCGCTGACGGTGACGTCGCTGATGCCGGCGTCGATCACGGTGTCACCCCCGGTGCCGGCAACGGCGACGCCCCGCAGGTGCTTGACGACCGTGGTGCCATCGCATCGCCGCCACTGCCCGGCGAACGCGTCGAACGCCTGGTGGGCGGCGCTCGGGCTCGAGAGCCGCACCACCGCCGCGTCGGCGCCGGAGGTGCTCACCCCCTCGTCCCAGTTGAAGTAACTCTGCCTGGCGACCTCGACGACGGGCAGCGGCTCGTAAACCAGCCGGGGCGCGGTGTCGGTGACTTCGGCGCACGCTATGGGTGCGGCGTCGGCGTCGGTGCGGTAGCCGTCGGGCAGGACGTCGACCCCACCGACGAAGGGCGCAAAACCGAAGGTACTCAGCACATTTCCCGCCGCCGAGGTGATCTGGTCCTCAGTCGGCAGAATCTTCAGGGCCGTCGTCGCAGGTATGGCAGTGCCGTCGACGTCGTGCGCACAACCTGCGAGCAGTAGCGAGACGATCAACGCAGCGACCGCCCAACGCCGCATCCGGGCCTACTTCTTTCCCTTGTCGCCGACGGCGTCAGCCGACAGGGCCGCGACGAAGGCCTCCTGCGGCACTTCGACCCGACCGATCGTCTTCATCCGCTTCTTGCCTTCCTTCTGCTTCTCCAGAAGCTTGCGCTTGCGGGTGATGTCACCGCCGTAGCACTTGCTCAGCACGTCCTTGCGGATCGCACGGATGTTCTCGCGCGCAATGATTCTCGAGCCGATCGCCGCCTGGATGGGCACCTCGAACTGCTGACGCGGGATGAGCTCCTTGAGCTTGGTCGTCATCTTGTTGCCGTAGGCGGCGGCCCCGTCCTTGTGCACGATCGCGCTGAACGCGTCCACCGGCTCACCCTGCAGCAGGATGTCGACCTTGACCAGGTCGGCTTCCTGCTCCCCCGCCTCTTCGTAGTCCAGGCTGGCGTACCCGCGGGTGCGCGACTTGAGCGAGTCGAAGAAGTCGAAGATGATCTCGCCCAGCGGCATCGTGTACCGCAGCTCGACCCGTTCCGGCGACAGGTAGTCCATGCCGCCGAGTTCGCCGCGGCGGGACTGGCACAGCTCCATGATCGTGCCGATGAACTCGCTGGGCGCGATCACCGTCGTCTTGACGATCGGTTCGTAGACGGCGCCGACCTTGCCGTCGGGCCAATCCGACGGGTTGGTCACGATCAGCTCGCTCCCGTCGTCCTTCACGACCCGGTACACGACGTTCGGCGCCGTCGAGATGAGGTCGAGATCGAATTCGCGTTCGAGCCGCTCGCGGGTGATCTCCATGTGCAGCAGGCCGAGGAACCCGCAGCGGAACCCGAACCCCAGCGCCACCGACGTCTCCGGCTCCCACGTCAGGGCCGCATCGTTGAGCTGCAGGCGCTCCAAGGCGTCCCGCAGATTCGGGTAGTCCGAGCCGTCGACCGGATACAGACCCGAGTAGACCATCGGCCGCGGTTCGCGGTAACCGGTCAGCGCCTGGCTGGCGCCGTTGCGCGCGGTGGTGATGGTGTCACCGACCTTCGACTGCCGGACGTCCTTGACGCCGGTGATCAGGTAGCCCACCTCGCCGACACCGAGCCCTTCGCTGGGTTTGGGATCGGGCGAGACGATGCCCACCTCCAACAGCTCGTGCGTGGTGCCGGTGGACATCATCTTGATCTTCTCGCGCGGCACGAGCGTGCCGTCGACGACGCGGACGTAGGTGACCACGCCGCGGTAGATGTCGTACACCGAGTCGAAGATCATCGCGCGGGCAGGTCCCTCGGCGTCGCCGACGGGTGCGGGCACCAACCGGACGACCTCGTCGAGGAGTTCGGTCACGCCGGCACCGGTCTTGCCCGAAACCCGGAGCACCTCTTCGGGTTCGCACCCGATGATGTGCGCGATCTCGGCCGCGTACCGGTCCGGGTCGGCGGCGGGAAGGTCGATCTTGTTCAGCACCGGGATGATGGTCAGTCCACGGTCGAGGGCCAGATAGAGGTTGGCCAGCGTCTGGGCCTCGATGCCCTGCGCGGCATCGACCAGGAGAACCGCTCCCTCGCACGCCTCCAACGCCCGCGACACCTCGTAGGTGAAGTCGACGTGCCCGGGGGTGTCGATGAGGTGCAGGACGTATTCCTGACCGTCGACCACCCACGGCAGTCGCACGTTCTGCGCCTTGATGGTGATCCCGCGTTCCCGCTCGATGTCCATCCGATCGAGGTACTGCGCCCGCATGTCCCGATCCGCGACCACCCCGGTAATGCCCAGCATGCGGTCGGCCAGCGTCGACTTTCCGTGGTCGATGTGCGCGATGATGCAAAAGTTCCGAATCCGCGCCGGCGCAGTGAAGGTCTTGTCGGCGAAGCTACTGATGGGAATCTCCTGGTAAGGCGTGGCCCAGTCCGTGCGCCGGGCGCCACCAGCGTATCGACCAACCGTCGCACCGACACAATCGTGCCTATGCTCGTCCCCATGGCGTCGCAGTGGAAGACGTTTCAGCGGCTGGCGGGCCACCTCGTGTTCAACGAGGCGCCGAAGATCATCCGTCAGATGCAGAAACCCGAAAGCGTCCCGCGCACCATCGGCCAGGGCATCAAGATGGGCATCGACGTGGGCATCAGCGTCCTGAGCGGGGCCGCGGCGGAATCTGCGCCCGCCATCACGGCCGGCCGGCCGGTCACCAGGGACAGCGTTCCCACCGCCCACAAGGCGCGCCGGGTGGCCTACGCGCCCGACCTCGACGGCCGGGCCGATCCCGGTGAGATCGTCTGGACCTGGGTGGTCTACGAGGAGGACGCGTCACGTGGCAAGGACCGGCCGGTGCTGGTCGTCGGTCGCGACAGCTCCACGCTGCTGGGACTGATGCTCTCCAGTCAGGAACGTCATGCCGCCGATCGCGACTGGGTCGGAATCGGCCGCGGCGGTTGGGACTACGAGGGCCGAGCGAGCTGGGTGCGGCTGGATCGCGTCCTTGCGGTACCCGAGGAGGGCATCCGCCGCGAAGGGGCGATCCTCGACCGCGAGACCTTCGAGGTGGTGGCGGGGAGACTGCGGGCCGAATACTCCTGGAGTTAGCGGGCCGGGCGCCACATCGGCACCAGGCTCGGTCCGCCGTCGGGCAGCGCGATCTCGCCGGTGACCTCGAATCCGAACCGCTGGTAGTAGGGCACGTTGTCGGGATTGCTCGACTCCAAATACGCGGGCGCGTGCTCGGCGTCGCACCGGTCGAGCCGCGAGCGCATCAGCTCCTGTCCGAAACCGGTACCACGTACCGCTGGATCGCTCCCGATGATCGCGAGATACCAGTGCGGCTCCTCCGGATGCGCGGCCTTCATCAGTTCCTCGGCCACCAACCCGCGTCTCAAGGACCTGCCGAAGGTCAGCAGCAACCCCGGCATCGCCCGCAGTTCCTCGAACCGGGTCTGACGCCACGTGCCCGGCGGATCCCACAGCGCCGCACCTCCGATGCCCTCGTCTCCGCAGGCCACCTCGACACCGCCGTGCGCCAGGTGGTGATGACGGGTCAACGCCTCGAACAACGTGTGCAGCCGTCGTCTTCGCACGTCGGCGTCCGGCAGCATCCACGTCATCACCGGATCGTCGAAGAAGGCCAGCGCGAGAGTCCTGCTGAGGGCCCGGACGTCGGCGCGGGTTGCGGGCCTGGCGTGCACGTTGCTCACGCCGCCATCCTTGCAGTGCGCGTCAACCCTGCGTGATGTACGCCTCCAACTGCTCGCGCTCGGCCTGCAGCGCCTCCATCCGGGTTTTGACGACGTCACCGATGCTGACGATGCCGGCCAGCCGGCCCTTGTCGACCACCGGCACGTGGCGTACCCGGTTGGTGGTCATCAGACCGCTCAGGCTGTCCACGGAGTCCTCGGGCGAACAGGTGATCACCTCGCTGGTCATGATGTCGGCCACCGGACGACCGAGAGCCGCCGCACCGTGCTCGTGCAGCATCCGCACCACGTCGCGCTCCGAGACGATGCCCACCAGCCCCTCGGTGCCGACGACCACCATGGCCCCGACGTTCCTGGTGACCAAACCGCCGATCAGTTCGCTGATCAGGGTCTCCGGCGCGATGCTCAACACACCCGCACCCTTGTTCTTCAACACGTCTGCGATACGCACTGGCGCCTCCTTGGTGACGTGGATCACACTAGGGTAGGTCCGATCGCGTCATGGCAAAAGTGCCCAGGAGGAACACATCTCCGACGAGGTCGGTTGCCCACCCGTGGAGGAGTCGACGGGACCCCGATCGAAGGAGATGCACCATGAGCGAGACCGTGACGCTCGGCGACGAGTTGACCGTGAGTGCGATCGGCTTCGGCGCCATGGCGCTGACGCCGGTGTACGGCGACGTCGACGACACCGAATCGCTTGCCACCCTGCACCGCTGCCTCGACCTCGGGGTGACCTTCATCGACACCGCCAACGTCTACGGCGGCGGAGCCAACGAACGCCTCATCTCGGCGCTGCTGGCCGACCGTCGCGACGAGGTCACGATCGCCACCAAGTTCGGCATCGTCAGTGACCCCGCTGCGCGCGACGCAGGCAAGCTGGCCGCGCGTGGCGACGCCGCCTACGTCCGGCAGTGCATCGACGAGAGCCTGGACCGACTCAAGACCGACGTGGTGGACCTGTACTACATGCACCGGCGCGACCTGACGGTTCCCATCGAGGAGACCGTCGGGGCGATGGCGGAACTGGTCACCGCGGGCAAGGTGCGTCACCTCGGGCTGTCCGAGGTGACCGCCGACGAGTTGCGCGCCGCCGTCGCCGTGCACCCCATCGCAGCCGTTCAGAGCGAATGGTCGATCTGGAGTCGCGACGTCGAAAACAGCGTCGTGCCGGTGGCGGCCGAACTGGGCGTCGGCTTCGTTCCGTACTCGCCGTTGGGCCGCGGCTTCCTGACCGGCACGGTGAAGTCGGCTGCGGACTTGAAGGAGTCGTCGGACTTCCGCCGGAACCTGCCCCGGTTCGCCGACGAGGCGATGGCGGCCAACCTGGCGGTGGTCGAGGCGATCCGCACCGTCGCCGACGCGCGGGAGGCAACCCCGGCGCAGATCGCGCTGGCCTGGCTGCGTTACCGCGCGGACGAATTCGGGGTGGCATCGGTGCCGATTCCGGGAACGCGTCGGGCGGCCCGCGTCGAGGAGAACCTCGGCTCCTTGGACGTGGCGCTGAGCGACGAGCAGCTCACCGCCCTGGACGAGGCCGCCCAAGCGGTGTCGGGGCATCGGTTCGCCGACCTGAGCTGGGTGTCCGCCGGTCGCGAATAGCGGTTGGGCGACGCAGGCACCGCGGCTACTGCGAGGCTGCCTCGATGAACTGAGTCACGACGCTCCGAGGGGTGCCCGAGCGCACCAGCGCTTCACCGACGAGAACCACGTCGGCGCCCCAGCCGTGGTATTCGGCGACGTCCTCCGGAGTCGCCACGCCTGATTCGGCCACGCGCACCACGCCTTCCGGCACGAGGGGCGCCAGCTCGGCGAAGACGTTGCGGTCCACCTTCAGCGTCGTCAGGTCCCGCGCGTTGATTCCCAGCAGCTTCGCCCCGGCATCCAACCCGCGCCCGACCTCCGCGGCCGTGTGCGCCTCGACGAGCGGGGTCAGGCCCAGCTCGCCGCACAGCCCGACGAGGTCGGCCAACTGGTCGTCGCCGAGCGACACGACCATCAGCAGTGCGAGGTCGGCGCCGTGGACCCGCGCCTCCCAGAGCTGATACGGGTCGACGATGAAGTCCTTGCGCAGGAGGGGGATGTCGACCTGGTCGCGGACGGCGTCGAGGTCGGCGAGGGATCCCCCGAAGCGGCGGCGCTCCGTCAGCACGCTTATCGCCGACGCCCCACCCTTGGCATACTCCGACGCCAGCGAGGCGGGGTCCGGGATGTCGGCCAGCTCACCCTTGCTCGGGCTCTTGCGCTTCACCTCCGCGATGATCGACACGCCCGGCGCCCGGAAGGCTGCCATCGGGTCGAGCGCGGGCCTGCCGTCGGCCGCCCTGGCCCGGAGCTCGGCCAGCGGCGTCTCGGTCTTGCGCTGCTCCAGATCCTCGACGACACCCGCGACGATCCCGTCCAGCACGTTCATCTTCGTCTCCCTCGCCATGCACTTCCCGAATCCAAGCGATCATGCCACCAGCTTCAGTTCGCCTGTGCAACAGGGTGTTTGACAGGAAATACACAGATCGCCGTGCGCACGGACCGGGTGCTCACGCCAGCCGGGTGATCTCCACGACGACGTCCAGGTCGGTCGACCCCTCACCCGAATAGATTCCCTTGAGCGGCGTCACGTCGTGGTAGTCCCGCCCGACGCCGACGCTGACGTACTGCTCGTTGATCTCCTTGTCGTTGGTGGGGTCGTAGTTCCACCAACCACCGGTCCATGCCTGGATCCACGCATGACTCTGGCCGTCGATGGTGTCGCCCACCTTGGCATTCGCGTCGGGATGCAGGTAACCAGAGACGTAGCGGGTCGGGATGCCCATGCTGCGCAACAGGATCAAGCTCAGATGGGCGAAGTCCTGACAGACGCCCTTGCCCTCGCGCAGAGCATCGAGTCCCGACGAGTGCACACCGGTGGTGCCCGGGACGTACGCGAGTTCCGCGTGCACCCACCGGGCCGCCTCGACGATCGCCTGGGCCGGTTCGTGGTACTTGGCGATCCGCTCGCCGACCCGGGCCATGCGCTTGCTGACGGGCGTGTACTCCGACGAGGAGAGGTACTCGTCGAACTTGTCCCTGACGGCAGGCGAGGCCAGGTCGTCCCAGCCGAGCTGCTCCTTGGGCACCTCGCCCTTGTCGGTCTCCACCACCGAGGACGCCGTCACCTCGAGTTCGGTGTGCGGAGCATGCAGGTCGAAAGCCGTTACGGCAGTCCCCCAGTAGTCCACGTAGCGATAGGAACGGGTGGCGGGAGTCGTCTCGACCCGGTTGAGCACCACGTTCTGCCGCGAGTCCGAACGCGGCGTCAACCGAGCCTCGTTGAACGAGGCGGTGACCGGCGACTTGTAGGCGTAGCCCGTGGCGTGGATCACTCGCATGCGCCACATCAGATTCTCCTCTTCGCGCGAGCGCTCATCGACTCACACCTCACCCTCTTCGATGACGACCGAGCCATTGCGACCTGCATCGGTCCACGCCACCCACGGCGCCGAGTAGAAGTACTCCAGCGCCAACGCCTCTCCGACGTCGGCACACGTGGTCTGAAGTGCGGCGAGCCGTTCCTCGAGCGACTCCACCAACACGCCGGGGCGCAGGAATTCGAGCTCGCTCCTGGCGCGCCCCAGCAGGCGCTGCGCCTCCGCGGTGGCTCCGACGCGATTGAGCCTGCGGTGGTGCAGCTCGTCGAGGCTGTGTTCGGCCAGCCGGAGCGAATACATCACCGACCGGGGGAAGAGCCGGTCGAGCATCATGAACTCGACCACGCGGCCGGCGTCGAGCACGCCGCGATAGGTGCGGAGGTAGGTGTCGTGCGCGCCTGCCGACCGCAACACCGTCACCCAGGCGGGCGAGGACGCGCTGTCCCCGCCCCGCGACAACAGCAGCCGCACGATCATGTCGACGCGTTCGATGGCGCGCCCCAGCACCATGAACCGGTAACCGTCGTCGCGGGACAGCGTGGAGTCGGCCAGACCGGCGAACTGCGCCGCCCGCCCCTCGATGTAGGACAGGAACTCGTGCGGGCCGAGACGCTTGGCGGCGCGTTCCCGCTCGGGCAGCGCGTTGTACGTGGTGTTGAGACACTCCCAGATCTCGGTCGAGGTGACTTCCCTTGCGCCGCGGGCATTCTCGCGTGCTGCCGAGATCGAGTCGACGATCGAACAGCCGCCCTGCGTGTCACGACTGAACGCGACGAGATCGGTCAGCGACCACAGGTCGAGCTCCGTCTTCGGCGGTTCGATGCCGAGCACCTTGAGCAGTGTGCGCGAGGCCTGGTCGGGGTCGACGCTGGAGTCTTCGAGCAGTTGGTGCACGGTGACGTCGAGGATCCGCGCCGTATCGTCGGCCCGTTCGACGTACCGGCCGATCCAGTACAGCGACTCGGCGTTGCGTGCCAGCATCACCTCACCGCCTGTTGTTGCTGCTGCTGTTGCTGTTCCTGCAAGCCCGACGTCTGAGACTGCTGCTGTTGCGGCGATCCCTCGCCGTTGCGCTCGACCTTCGTGGGCTTGGCGGACTTCGGCAGCGCACGGACCACCTCGGCGGCCGCGAGCTCACGGTCGGCCACCGACGAACGCGACGCGAGCACCCAGGTGTCCTTGGAGCCGCCGCCCTGGCTCGAGTTGACCACCAGCGAGCCCTCCGGCAGCGCAACGCGGGTCAGCCCGCCGGGCAGCACCCACACGTCGTCGCCGTCGTTGACGGCGAACGGGCGCAGGTCGACGTGACGCGGCGCGAGGTGGTCGCCGATCTGCGTCGGTACCGTCGACAGCTGAACGACGGGCTGGGCGATCCAGCCACGCGGATCGTTGCGAATCTTCTTGCAGATCGCGCTGAGTTCCTTCTCGGAGGCATCGGGGCCGAACACGATGCCGTACCCGCCGGACCCCTCCACCGGTTTGATGACGAGCTCGTCGACCCGGTCGAGCACCTCCTCGCGTTCGCCGTCGAGCCAGCACCGGAAGGTGTCTACGTTCGCCAGCAGCGGCTTCTCCCCCAGGTAGTACTCGATGATCGTGGGAACGTAGGTGTAGACCAGTTTGTCGTCGCCGACTCCGTTGCCGACCGCACTGGAGATCACCACGTTGCCTGCGCGGGCGGCGTTGAGGATGCCCGCCACCCCGAGCACCGAGTCGGGCTTGAAGTGCATCGGGTCGAGGAACTCGTCGTCGATGCGTCGGTAGATCACGTCGACCTGACGCTCGCCCTCGGTCGTGCGCATGTACACCGTGTTGTCACGGCAGAAGAGGTCGCGACCCTCGACGAGTTCGACGCCCATCTGACGGGCGAGCAACGAGTGCTCGAAGTACGCCGAGTTGTACACGCCGGGGGTCAGGACGACGACCGTCGGATCCGCTTCGTTGGAGGCCGCGGCGTTCCGGAGGGCGCGGAGCAGGTGCGACGCGTAGTCACCGACCGCGCGGACCCGGTGCGTCGCGAAGAGGTTCGGGAAGACCCGTGCCATGGTGCGCCGGTTCTCCATGACGTAGGAGACCCCCGACGGGGAGCGGAGGTTGTCCTCGAGCACCCGGAACGTGCCCTGGCCGTCGCGGACCAGGTCGATGCCCGCCACGTGGATGCGGACGCCGTTTGGCGGGACGATGCCCGCGGCTTCCCGGTGGAAGTGCTCGCAGGAGGTGATCAGGCGGCGTGGGATGACACCGTCGCGGAGGATCTCCTGCTCGCCGTAGATGTCGTGCAGGTACATCTCGAGGGCCTTCACGCGCTGGGTGATGCCGCGTTCCAGGCGTGACCACTCGGCGGCCGAGATGACCCTGGGCACCAAGTCGAGGGGGAACGGTCGCTCCTGCCCCGACAGCGAGAAGGTGATGCCCTGATCGACGAACGCCCGCCCGAGCGCCTCGGACCGGGCCGCGAGCTCGGAGGCGTCGGACGGAGCAAGCTCGGCGAAGATGCCCTTGTAGGGTCCGCGCACGTTGCCCGCGGCGTCGAACATCTCGTCGAAGGCCTTGCAATAGTCGCCGACGCTGTTGTACCCGCCGAAGATGCCGTGGTGACGTGGGGACGGGGACGCCGACTTCCGTGCCGACCGGGCGCCGTCCGTGGGCAGGGTTCGAAGGCTCACCCATGACATGCTGCCCCACCTGTCTAGTTTCGGCAGGCCAGTGGCCACCGCTTTGGGTTTTTGCCGCGGGCGCTGGTAACCTCAACCCTCGCTGCCCGTTGTCGGGCGCCCATGAACACCTCTGGTAAATCCAGCTGACTTCTCGAAGGAACTAACGCGTGGCCAACATCAAGTCGCAGCAGAAGCGCATCCTCACCAACGAGCGGGCGCGTCTGCGCAACCAGTCGGTGAAGTCCGCGCTGCGGACGGCTGTTCGCGGGTTCCGCGAAGCGATCGAAGCCGGCGAGAAGGACAAGGCCGCCGGGTTGCTGGTCTCGACCAGTCGCCAGTTGGACAAGGCCGCCAGCAAGGGCGTCATCCACAAGAACCAGGCTGCCAACAAGAAGTCCGCTCTGGCGAGCGCACTGCACAAGCTCTGACCACTAGCCGCCGGCCAGTTCGGCCACTCTCCTGACTGCTGATTCCAACGCGTATTCGGCATTTGCCGCCGCGCCCTTGACGTCCGCGTTCAGTGCGGCGACCAGGCGCATCGCCTCCGCCACCGAATCACGTGTCCACCGCCGGGACTGCTTCTGCGCCTTCTGCACCCGCCACGGCGGCATCCCGAGTTCGCCGGCCAACCGGTACGGGTCACCGGTCATCGGACCGACCCGGGCGATCGCGTGCACGGCCTCGGCCAAGGCGTCGGCCAGCACGACGTGCGGTTCGCCGCCGATCATCGCCCATCGCAGCGCCTCGGCAGCTCCCGACACGTCACCCGTCACCGCCTTGTCGGCGATGTCGAAGCCCTTCACCTCCGCCTTGCCGCTGTGATACCGGCGCACCGCCGCGGCATCCACGGCGCCGCCCGTGTCGGCGACGAGCTGTGAGCAGGCAGCGGCGAGCTCGCGGATGTCAGATCCGACGGCGTCGATGACCGCGGTCACCGCGTCGTCTCCGACCTTGACCTTGAGCGCGCGGAACTCACGGCGGACGAAGTCGGCCCGCTCGGCGGGCTTGGTGATCTTGGTGCACCGGTGTTCCTCAGCCCCGAGCTTCCGCAGCTGATCGGCCAGCGCCTTGGCCCGTCCGGCGCCCGAGTGCACGACGACGAGCACCGTGCCGGGCTGAAGATCGGCAGCGGCATCGCCGATCAGTGCCACGGCGTCCTTGCCTGCCTCGGCGGCGGCCTCCAAGACCACGACGCGTTCGTCGGCGAACAGCGACGGACTCAGCAGCTCGGCCAGTTCGTTGGTGCCCACTTCCCCGGCGCGCATGCGGTCGACGGGGACGTCCGGCGTACCGGCCTGGTCGCGCGCGACGCGCAGCACGTCGGCGATCGCGCGTTCGACGAGCAGATCTTCCTCACCCAGCACCAGGTGCAGTTGACTCACGCCCCGATGGTGTCACGGCCGACCGACGGCCTCGACACCGTGCCCCGACAGCGTCCACGACACCAGGCACACCAGGGCGGTGAGGAGGACCGCTCGGCCCCAGCGGTAGCGCCACAGCAGCACCGACGCGATGCCGCCGACCGCGACGACGACCACACCCGCGACCCCGGAGGGAACCGGCACGACCGCACCCGGCAGGCCCGAAGACCAGCCCGCGACGTGCATCAGCCACCACAGCTCGGGACCGGTGAACCGGATCAACAGCTGCGCCGCCGCAGGCGACACCGCACATACCGCGGCTGCGGTGGTCCCGATCACCGTGATCGGCGGGATGACCATCGCCACCGACAGATTCGCGAGGACCGCCACCACGCTGACGGTGCCGGAGATGCCCGCCACCAACGGCGCCGTGACGAGTTGCGCCGCGACCGCAACACTGAGCGCTGCCGCCATCGGCGTCGGCCAGCCGCGGTCGACGAGACGCCGTGACCAGACCGGCGCGATCACGACGAGGCCGGCCGTGGCGGCGACCGACAACGCGAACCCGACGTCAACGGCGAGTTCGGGAGCCCCGACGACGAGGACCAGGACGCAGGCCGACAACGCCGGTAGCGCCTGACGGCGGCGTCTCGACACCACCGCGAACAGCGCGATGGCACCCATGACGGCCGCGCGGAGGACGCTCGCCGACGGCTGGACCACGACGACGAACGCGCTCAGCGCCAGCGCGGCCAGTCCGACGGCAACCCGCGGACCGACCAACCCCGCGGTGAGCAGGACCGCGCCGCACACGATCGTCACATTGGCGCCCGAAACCGCCGTCAGATGGGTCAGTCCGGCCACCCGGAACTCGTGGACGGTGTCGACGCTGAGTGCGCCCGTCTCCCCGAGCACCAGCGCGGGCAGCATCGCGGCCTGATCGGCAGGCAGCGCAGCCCGGGCCGCGTCGGCGAAGTCGACCCGGACGGCGGCGGCGGCACGCTGCACCGCGCTGGCGGGGCCCACCTCGGGTGCAGCCGTCGCGGACAGCACCGCCACCGACAGGTCTCGTCGAGTCGGCCGGGAGATGGCGGCACGGAATGCCGCTGGGCGGCCCGCGGTCAGCTCACCGAAGTCCGTGGCCGACGCGAAGACCACGACACGGCCCCACGATGGCGCCCCGTCGAGTTGGGTCAGCCTTCCGCGGAACATCATCCGACTACCGCCCAGATACCGCGGCGACTCGGTGGCGGTCACCATGACGGTTGCCTGTGTGCCGTAGTCCGCGACGATCGGATGCCGCCGCACGTCGTTGACCCGCAGCGCCACGGCGAGGCCGAACCCGATGCCGACGAGTGTCACGGCGAGGATCGGCGGCCACACCGCCGACCGGCCACTCGACGCGTGGCCCTGCCACGCCCACGCGGCCGACGCGGCGATGGCCACTGCCGCGGCCGTCACCCACATGGCCGCCCACGGACCCCAGGTGATGCCCGCTGCCGTGACCGCCCAACTGGTCAGGGCGGCGGGGACCAGGCGGACGTCGGGCGCGGCGGCAACCGTCGGAGAAGGCGTCACACATGGACCAGCGCACGCAGCTTCTCCAGCCGCGCCGGGCCGATCCCGTCGACCTCACCGAGCTGATCCACCCCCGTGAACGGACCGTTGGCGTCACGCCATGCGACGATCGCGGCCGCCGTGACCGGACCGACGCCGGGCAAGGTGTCGAGCTGCTCGACCGTGGCCGTGTTGAGGTCCACCACGACGTCGGCTGCCGGTTTCTGCTCGGCAGCTGCGCCGGCGGCGGGAGCTGCGCCGGGCGGCGTGGCGATCGAGCTGCCCATCGCAGGCGCGCCAGGAGGGGACGGGATGCCCACGACGACTTGTTCGCCGTCGGCCACGCGCCGCGCCATGTTCAGGCCGACGAGGTCGGCACCGTCGAGCGGTCCCCCCGCCGCGGCCAGCGCGTCCGCGATGCGTGCGCCTGCCTCGAGCGTCACCAGACCGGGCTGGTGCACCAGTCCCACCACGCTGATCACCACCGGTGCGTCGGGCGGCGGAGGGTCGGCGCTCGGCGCGGGAGACCCCGAGGACACCATCTGCACGGGAGGCAGCTTGACCGAGGACACCGCTGGTGCGTCGTCACGCATCAACGTGAACACCGTCACCAGCACGGCGACGGCACCGACGAGGCCGAGTCCGACGACACCGGCCCGGCCGGGGTCGGCGCGGATCGCCGACACCCATCCGGGCGCCCGACCGGTCGCGGACTCCGGGAGCCACCGCGACAGCGACGTGTCCGACTCCTGGGACTCGGTGGCGGGGACCTCCGCGTCGGGGTTCTGCTGGCCGGCGAGTCGGCGTTCCGCTCTGTCGACCGGTCGTTCGGTGCGCATGCCCGCGACGTTAGGGGGCGCCGCGGACGGCGAGGGTCGGGACGAGCGCCGTCGGCGAGGGGCTGTGGATGAATGACCGTCTGTGGACGGACTCCTAACCCCACCCTCTAACCCCACCCGTCCTCGCGCCAACACACCCAGTCGATCTCGACCAGGGCGCCGACGGCAAGTCCGGTGACCCCGACGCACGTCCGTGACGGCAGCCGTTCGGGAAACCACCTGGCATAGGCGTCGTTGAACACGGCGTAGTCGTTCCAGTCGACGAGGTAGGCACGGACCGCCACCACGTCGGACAATCCGCCTCCGCACAGTTCGGTGACACGCAGCAGGTTGCGCAGCACCTGGTCGGTCTGGGCGGCCACCTCGCTGCCCACCACCGTGCCGTCCACCCCGGTCGGCATCTGGCCGGTGACGTACAGCGTCTGCGCCGCCGCGGTGGCGTGCACGAATGGCGCCACGCCGGGGGGCACCCCGTCGTCGGGGGTGAAGGTGAACGCGCGGATTCCGGTCACGGCAGATCTCTCGGCATCCGAGCGATCATGCCAGCAGACGGGCGAATAGTGTCAGCTCCACCGCCGAGTCCGAGCCGAGTCCAGGGAGTCCGCGCCCATGAGCACACCGCCGAACGACCGACCGCTGCGGGTGATCCAGTGGACCACCGGCAACATCGGTCGGCGCTCCCTGCATGCCATCATCGGGCGCACCGACATGGAGCTGGTCGGTGTCTACGCCCACGGCGCCGACAAGGTGGGCGTCGACGCCGCCGAGCTGGCCGGTTGGTCGGAGCCCACCGGGGTGGTGGCGACAAATGACGTCGATGCGTTGATCGCGCTCAACGCCGACGCCTGTTGCTACAACCCGCTGTGGCCCGACGTCGACGAGTTGACCAGACTGCTCGAAGCGGGCGTGAACGTCTGTTCCAGCGCGGCGTGGATCACCGGTGGCAAGCAAACGCCCGACGACCTCGATCGCATCAGGACCGCTTGCGCCAAGGGCAATTCCACGATCTTCGGCAGCGGTGCGCATCCCGGCATGACGAACATGGTCGGCATGGTGCTCTCGGGTGCGTGCGAGAACGTCGACGGGATCCGGATCACCGAATCGGTGGATTGCTCGACCTACGAATCCGCCGACACACAATCCGCCATGGGCTTCGGTCGTGACCCGAACACACCGGGCCTCGCGGAGAGCGTGCGACGGGAGAGCGAGGTGTTCGCGGAGTCGGCGGCGATGATGGCCGACGCCATCGGCGCCACGCTCGACCGGTTGACCTTCGACGTCGAGTTCACCACGGCCACCGGCAACAGCGACCTCGGATTCATGACGATCCCCGAGGGCACCGTCGGCGGCGTCTACGGCTACCACCGCGGCTGGGTCGGCGACAGGAACGTGGTCAGCGTCGGGTTCAACTGGACCATGGGCAGCCACGTGAATCCGCCGAAGCCTCTCGAGCACGGCCACGTGATTCAGGTCTTCGGTACGCCAAACATGCGCACGGTGCTGCACTGCCTGCCGCCGCGCGACTGGAACGAGGCGGGCTTCATGGGACTCGGCATGATCTACACGGCCATGCCGGTGACCAACGCCGTCCCGGCGGTGGTCGCCGCGGCGCCAGGGATAGTCACCCTCAGCGAGCTTCCGCCGGTGACGGGTCGCGTCAGGCGGTAGTCGCCGGCTCGACGACGAACAGCGGAATCTGCCGCGTCGTCTTGGTCTGGTACTCCGCGTAGGGCGGGTAGGCCTCGACGGCGAGCGTCCACCAGTGCTCCCGTTCGGCGCCCTCGATCCGCCGCGCCGTGCCGGTGTGGACCTTGTCGCCGTCCTGGACGCTCACCTCCGGATGGGCCACCACGTTGAAGTACCAACTCGGATGCTTGGGATCGCCGCCCTTCGAGGCGACCATCAGGTAGCGGCCGTTCTCCTCGACCCGCATGAGGGGCACGTACCGCTTCTTGCCCGACTGTGCACCGGTCGTCGTGAACAACACGATGGGACGATCGAGGACCTCGACGCCATCGGTGGTGCCTTGCGCAAGAATGCGTTCGGTTTGGTCGCGTACCCAGTCGGTGGGGCTCAATTCGGCTTTTTCGGTCACGCCACCATCGAACACCACGCGCGGTCGGACCATTCCTCGGACCCCGACGTTGGTGGTCAGACCCGACCGGCCAGCCGGTCCCGCCCCGGTCCCTCGACGTCGGCGAGCGCGTTCGGTCGGCCGGCCATCACCATCAACAGCGCCTCGCCGGTGCCGCGCACCTCCGGCCCATGCCCCGTGCACCAGGGCACGTCGGTGGCGACCAGGCGAACTCCGCGTGCGCGCCATGCACCGCGGATCAAGGGTGCCCATCGTGCGAAGCCCAGGGCGACCAGGAGCCGATCCGGTGGGATGACGCGATGCAGTCCGACGACCCTGCGAATGTCTTGGTGGTGAATCATGTTGTCCGTCAGTGCGATTCGTCCACCGAATCCCGCCCCAAGACCCGTCGGCACGGCGTGGGTGCGCATCATGTCGACGAGGTCCTCGAACGGGATGGCCGCCATGTCCGCCACCGCGATCTCGTTGATGCGATCGGTCAGCAACCGGCCCTTGACGAATCTCCTCACCAACGCGCCCACCGGCACGCCTTCGTAACTCATGGTGTGGGCCGCCACGTCCCGGACCCGCCAGCGGGCGCACAGCGTCGGACCGTCCCACTGTTGCGGCGTCAGCTCGGCGAGAAAGTCGGCGAAGTCCAGTCGCTCGTCGCGGGCGAGTTCGAGGCTGGTCACGAGTCCCGCACCATCACGCAGACGCCGACCGCACCGCCACCGACGTGTACCGAGAGCACCGGACCCATGTCGGTGACCGACGGTGCGTCGATGTGCGGCAGTCGGTCCCGAAGGGCCGCTGCGACGTCCGTCGCTCCGTCGGGGTTGTCGACGTGGTGCACCGCGATCGTGACCGGCCGGTCACCGACCACGTCGGCGACCGCGTCGACCAACGCCGCATGCGCCTTGGACACCGTGCGGATCCGCTGAGACAGCACCAGCCGCCCGTCGACGTCGAGGCACAGCAGCGGTTTCAGGGACAGCGCGGTGCCCAACCACGATGCCGCCGTGCCGATCCGGCCGCTGCGGCGGAGATTGTCGAGGCGGTGCACGACGATGAAGGCGTGCCCGCGCGGCACCGCCGCCCTGGCCGCGGCCTCGACCGCATCGAGGTCCTCACCGGCCTCCGCCGCACGTGCCGCGGCCATCGCCACGAACCCGACGCCGGCTGCCGCGGACCGAGAATTCACCACGCGCACCGCGGAACCGAACTCCCGCGCCGCCGCGACGGCCGAACTGTACGTGCTCGACAGGGCGGCCGACAGATGCACCGCCACGACACCGCCTCCACCGCTCTCGGCCAGCGCCTGGCGGTAGGCATCGGCGAGATCGGCCGGCGTGGCGCCGGCGGTGGTGACGTGTGCGTGCGCATGTACGTCACCAGGCACGTCGTCGATCGAGTCGCGGAGATCGTCACCGTCGACCAGCACGTGAAGGGGAACCTGCCGGATGCCGTGCCGATGCACGTCGTCGGGACCCAGCCGCGCCGACGAGTCGGTCACCACCGTGACGACCACGTTCAGCCGCCGTGATTCACGGTCGCCACGCCCGCCTCGGCGAGGCCCTTCATCATCAGATTCGCCACCGCGCGGTGCGCCTCGAAGTTCCAGTGGATGCCGTCGGGATTGCCGCGTCCGCTCAGTACCTCGTCCGCCACCGCCGCCTTCAGGTCGACGATCGGCACGCCGTGGTCGCGGCCCCAGTCGATGATCGCGGCGACCGTGGCGTCGCGCCATCGGTGTGACCGGCCGTACGTCTCGGCGATGTGCACCGACGGTATCGATGCCACCACCGGGATGCCGGGCCGGTTGAAGTCGATGGCGGCGCGGGTCTGCTCGAGGTATTCGACGACGAGATGGGGCGGCAGCGCGGGCCGCGCCACCGGTGACAGCCGCGGTTGCAGCCAGCCGTAACCGTCTCTGGCCCAACGCCGCAATCGTGGCGGGCGAACGTAGCGGATCAATTCGCGGACGGCGGTGGGCAGTGGCGACGGAAGCGAGTCCATGCCGGAGGTCGCGAAGATCACCGCACCGGCGCGTGGCAACGACGCCCAGGCGCGAGGGTCGCCGATTGCGGCCCACCAGACGTCCCGACAGGTCCATCCTATTCGGCCGATCAGTTCGACGTCCCAATCGAGTTGAGCCGCAACGATGTTCGGCCAAATCCGCGGGTCGTCGGCGGGCAGGCCGCCGGCCGGACCGTAGTAGGACAGGGAGTCGCAGAAGACGAGCAGGGTCCGGCGGGCAGGAGCGGAGCGACTCGGGGAATCATCCCGGCGGGCAGGAGCGGAGCGACTCGGGGAATCATCCCGGCGGGCAGGAGCGGAGCGACTCGGGGAATCATCCCGGCGGGCAGGAGCGCTAGAGGACATCGTTGGCAACCTGGGCCGAGGCGTTCCAGACGTCGAGGCGCCACCGCACCTCCCGAGGCGCCGCATGGTCACGGGAGTGCCCGGACAGTTGAACCCAGCTCGCATTTCCCATGCCGCCCAAGACGGGCCAGTTGTCCACCGGCAGGTCGAGCAGGGCCGCCGTCAATGCGGCGATCAGTCCGCCGTGGGCCACCAGGACGACAGGTCGGTCCGACCCGCCGCCCGCCTCGTCGGTACCCCACTCATCGACGTGGGTGATGAGCTCGTCGACCACCGGCAGGCTGCGCGACGCAACGTCGACCCTGCTCTCACCGCCGTGCGGCGCCCACCTGGCATCGTCACGCCACGCCAGCCGCGCACCCGGTGCCGCGGCGTCGACCTCGAGGTGCGTCATCCCCTGCCAGTCACCGAGATGGGTCTCGCGCAGTCGGGTGTCCACGCCCACCGGGACGCCGGAGCGCTCGCCGAGCGCGTTCGCGGTGTCGAGCGCACGGCGCAGATCGGACGACACGATCAACAATGGTTGACGCTTGGCCAGCACTTCGGCGGCGGCGGACGCCTGTTCCCGGCCGAGGTCGCTGAGGTCCGTGTCGAGCTGACCCTGCATCCGGTTGTTCGCGTTGTATTCGGTCTGCCCGTGGCGCAACAGCACCAGGCGGCGAATCGTCACTCGCCCTCCAGGTCCACTGGCACCAACGGGCAGTCCCGCCACAAGCGGTCCAGGGCGTAGAAGTTGCGCTCGTCCTGGTGCTGGATGTGCGCCACGATGTCGACGTAGTCGAGGAGTACCCAGCGACCCTCGCGCGTGCCCTCCCGGCGGGCCGGTTTGTACCCGGCCAGCCGCATCTTCTCCTCGACCTCGTCGACGATGGCGTTGACCTGTCGGTCGTTGGACGCCGAGGCGATGACGAAGCAGTCGGTGATGACGAGCTGATCCGACACGTCGATCACGACGACCTCGTCGGCGAGCTTGTCCGCTGCCGCCCTGGCGGCGATGGTGGCCATGCGGACGGCTTCTTCGGTGGCGGTCACTGTTGGGGGTCCCCTGTCAGGAGAACGGTTGCGGGATAGAGGCCGCGCTTGGTGACGTACTGCACGACGCCGTCGGGCACCAGGTACCAGATGGGCCGTCCGTCTTCGGCACGTCTGCGGCAGTCACTCGACGAAATTGCCAGTGCTGGTACCTCGACCAGCTTCAGCGCGTCGGCGGGCAACTCCTTCATGGCGGCTTCGATGTGCTCACCGTCGAGTTCGTAGCCGGGACGGCTGACGCCGACGAACCGGGCCATCGAGAAGAGGTCCTCCCAGTTCTGCCACGACAGGATCGATCCGAGGGCGTCCGCGCCGGTGATGAAGTACAGGTCGGCGTCGGGGTTGAGCGCCCCCAGGTCACGCAGGGTGTCCTTGGTGTACGTGGGACCGCCACGGTCGATGTCGACGCGACTGACCGAGAAGCGCGGGTTGGCAGCCGTCGCGATCACCGTCATCAGGTACCGGTCCTCGGCGGCCGTGACGGCGCGACTGCGCTTCTGCCAGGGCTGCCCGGTCGGCACGAACACGACTTCGTCGAGGTCGAACAGATCCGCCACCTCGCTGGCGGCGACGAGGTGACCGTGATGGATGGGATCGAACGTCCCGCCCATCACCCCCAGCCTGCGTCGAGTCACGAATAGGCAGCTTACGGGAGTGCGCCGAGGGCTCAGACCGGTAGCAGCTGGTCGATCACCGCGGCGAGTTGCTTGGCCGAGCGACACTCGTGCATGGCGATCACGTCGGCGTACCGGGGCACCGCCGAGTCACCGCTGCCCCACAGGTGTCTCGGCTCCGGGTTGAGCCAGTGCGCGTGCCGGCTCGCGGTCACCATGTGGGTCAACAGATCGACCTCGGGATTGCGGTAGTTGTTCCGTCCGTCGCCCAGCACCAGCAGCGAGCTCCGCGGTGACAGCACGTGCGGGTACTTGTCCAGGAACGACACGAACGCGTGCCCGTAGTCGGAGTGACCGTCGCGGGTGTAGACGGCGGCCTCCCTGGTGATGCGCTGCACCGCCACGGCCAGGTCGGCGTCCGGACCGAACATCTCGGTGACCTCGTCGGTGGTGTCGATGAAGGCGAACACGCGCACCCGGGAGAACTGCTGGCGCAGCGCATTGACCAGCAGCAGGGTGAAGTGGCTGAACCCGGCGACGGAACCGGACACGTCGCACAGCACCACCAGCTCGGGGCGTGCCGGGTGCGGCTTGCGCAGGACGACGTCGATCGGCACCCCGCCGGTGGACATCGACTTGCGTAACGTCTTGCGCAGGTCGATCTCACCGGCCCTGGACCGTCGGCGACGCGCCGCCAGACGCGAGGCCAGCGTCCGGGCCAACGGGGCCACGACCCGCCGCATCTGGCGCAGCTGATCGCCGGACGCGCGCAGGAACTCGACGTTCTCGGCGAGCTGCGGGATGCCGTACATCTGCACGTGCTCCCGGCCGAGTTGCTCGGCGGTGCGGCGCTTGGTCTCGGCCTCGACCATGTGCCGCAACTGCGAGATGCGCTTGCCGGCGATCGCCTTGGCGATCTGCTGCTGAGTCGGCGTGACGTCCTCGCCGTAGGGTGCCAGCAGCCCGGCCAGCAGCTTGCCCTCGAGTTCGTCGAGGGCCATCGCCTTGAGCGCCTGGTAGGACGAGTACGACGGTCCACGGCTGGAGTTGTAGCGACCGAACGCCTCGACGATCGCGGCGACCATGGCGGCCAGCCGGTCGTCCACGCCGCCCCCGTCCTCGTTGGCCACCAGCATCTCGACCAGCGCGGCGCGCAGTCCCTCGATGTCTTGCGGCACAACGGCGTCGGTGTCGCCGTCACCACCGTCCTCGCTCACCACCGTCCGGGCACCGAGCGCCGCGGGGAACCACAGGTCGAACATGGCGTCGTAGGTGTCGCGGTGGTCCGCGCTCCGCAGCACCGCACAGGCGAGTCCCTCGCGAAGCACCTCGCGGTCGCCGAGCCCCAGCACGGCCATCACCTCACCCGCATCGACCGTCTCGGACGGTCCCACCGCAATCCCCACCCCTCGCAACGCCTCGACGAATCCCACCAGGTGGCCTGGGATTCCATGCGGCGCAAGGGGTTGCGGCGGACGCGTGCGGCGGGCGGCCATTCAGTTGAGCCTCAGCTGCCCACTGGCCTTGACCTGGTCCGACTGGTGCTTGAGCACCACGCCCAAGGTGGCTGCGATCAGCTCGTCGTCGATGGTGTCCATGCCGAGCGCGAGCACGGTGCGGCCCCAGTCGATCGTCTCGGCCACCGACGGCACCTTCTTGAGCTGCATCCCGCGCAGCACGCCGATGATCCGCACCAGCTCCTCGGCCAGCCGCTCGGGCAGTTCCGGCACCCGCGACAGGAGGATCCGCCGCTCCAGGTCCGGGTCGGGGAAGTCGATGTGCAGGAACAGACATCGGCGTTTGAGCGCCTCGGACAATTCGCGCGTCGCATTGGAGGTCAACAGCACGAACGGCTTCCGGGTGGCCGTGATGGTCCCCAGCTCCGGCACCGTCACCGCAAAGTCGGACAGCACCTCCAGCAGCAGTCCCTCGATTTCGATGTCGGCCTTGTCGGTTTCGTCGATGAGGAGCACCGTCGGTTCGGTGCGGCGGATCGCCGTCAGCAGTGGCCGCGACAGCAGGAACTCCTCGCTGAAGACGTCCATCTTGGTCTGGTCCCAGTCGTCGCCCGCGGAGCCGGCAGTGGGCTTGTGCCCGGATTGGATGCGCAGGATCTGCTTGGCGTGGTTCCACTCGTACAGGGCGCGGGCCTCGTCGACGCCCTCGTAGCATTGCAGCCGCACCAGACCCGAACCCGTGGATTCGGCGATCGCGCGCGCCAGCTCGGTCTTCCCGACACCGGCCGGGCCTTCCACCAGCAGCGGCTTGCCGAGGCGGTCCGCAAGGAACACCGCTGTCGCCGTCGCAGTGTCGGGCAGATAGCCGGTCTCGGTGAGCCGCGCCGCGACGTCGTCGATGTCGGTGAAGAGTCCGGCGGGGCGGGCGGGCACACTCACGCGCATCCACCGTGTTTCGTCGCACCAGCGCTCATCGGAATTCTCCTCACGGTCAGGACGGGCGGATGTGGCCGTCGCCCCACACGATCCACTTGGTCGAGGTCAATTCCGGCAGACCCATCGGCCCCCGGGCGTGCAGCTTCTGCGTCGAGATCCCGATCTCGGCGCCGAATCCGAACTGCTCACCGTCGGTGAAGGCGGTCGACGCGTTCACCATCACCGCTGCGGCGTCGACACGTTCGGTGAACCGTTGCGCCGCGGCGAGATCGGTCGTGACGATCGCCTCGGTGTGGCCGGTGCCGTATTCGTTGACGTGTGCGATCGCGGCGTCCACGCCGTCGACCACCGCCAGCGCGATGTCCATCGACAAGAATTCGGCGCGCAGCTCCGCCTCGGTGGGATCCAGGTGCACCGTGACGCCGGCATCGCCAAGTGCGTCGACCAGCCGCGGCAGCGCATGGTCGGCGATCGCCGCGTCGACCAGCAGCGTCTCGGCCGCGTTGCAGACGCTGGGTCGACGAGTCTTCGCGTTCAGCACGATTCGCTCTGCGACGTCGAGGTCGGCGGCCGCGTGCACGTAGACGTGGCAGTTGCCGACGCCGGTCTCGATGGTGGGCACGGTGGCGTCCCTGACGACCGCGTCGATCAGACCCGCTCCCCCGCGCGGAATGACGACGTCGACGAGACCGCGCGCCTGGATGAGGTGGGTGACGCTGGCACGGTCCGCGCTCGGCAGCAGTTGCACGGCATCCTCGGGCAGTCCCTCGCCGAGTAGCGCGGCACGCAATGCGCCCACCAGCTCCTCGTTGGACCGCGCGGCCGACGAGCTACCGCGAAGCAGCGCCGCGTTGCCGGACTTCAATGTCAACCCGAACGCATCGACGGTGACGTTGGGCCTGCCTTCGTACACCATGCCCACGACGCCGAGCGGCACCCGTTGTTGGCGGATCTGCAGTCCGTTGGCCAAGGTCCTGCCCCGGAGCACCTCGCCCACGGGATCGGGCAGCCCGGCCACCTGACGCAGGGCCGCCGCGATGCCCTCGACCCGCTGGGGGTTCAGCGCCAGCCGGTCCAGCATGGCATCGGGAGTGCCGGCCGCGCGCGCCGCGTCGAGATCGGCCGCGTTGGCGGCCAGCACCTCGTGCACACGGGCGAGCACCGCGTCGGCGGCCGCGTGCAATGCGCGGTTCTTCGTCGCCGTGTTCAACGTGGCGAGCTTGCGGGCGGCGACGCGGGCGCGGCGCGCGGCGGCGTGAACCTGCTCCCGCAGATCGTTGCTCGTGGGAGCCTCAACGCTCATTCGACCAGCTTATCGAGGTATCGCGGCCACGGGACGGTCGGGGCGCGCGGACCGGGGGCGTTGGCGATCACTCGGCCGGTATCTCGCGTTCGATCTCGTCGAGCCACACCCGCGCCGACATGTCCGAGGGTGCGCGCCAGTCACCGCGGGGCGACAGCGACCCACCCGCCGACACCTTGGGGCCGTTGGGCAACGCGGATCGCTTGAACTGGCTGAAGGAGTAGTAGCGCTGGACGAACACCTGCAGCCAACGCCGTATCTCGCTCAGCGAGTATGCAGGTCGCTTGTCGAGCGGGAAGCCGGGTGGCCACCCGCCCTGTTGGGCGTCGTGCCACGCGTGCCACGCCAGGAAGGCGACCTTGGACGGACGGAAGCCGTAGCGCAGCACCTGGAAGAGCGAGAAGTCCTGCAAGACATAAGGTCCCACCTTGGCCTCGCTGCTCTGAATCTCCTCGTCCTCACCGGCGGGCACCAGCTCGGGGGTGATCTCGGTGTCGACGACCGACTGCAGCACCGTGTTGACGTCGTCGGCGAATTGGTCCGAGGAGATGACCCAGCGGATCAGGTGCTGGATCAACGTCTTGGGAACCCCACCGTTGACGTTGTAGTGCGACATCTGATCACCCACCCCGTAGGTGGACCAGCCGAGGGCCAACTCGGACAGGTCGCCGGTGCCGAGCACGATGCCGCCACGCTGGTTGGCCAACCGGAAGAGGTAGTCGGTGCGCAGACCTGCCTGGACGTTCTCGAAGGTGACGTCGTAGACCTTCTCGCCGCGGCCGAACGGGTGGTCCATCTCGGTGAGCATCCGCATCGCGGTATCGCGAATGTCGATCTCGGCGAACGTCACTCCGAGCGCTTCGCTGAGCGCGATGGCATTGCCCTTGGTGCGGTCACCGGTCGCGAAGCCGGGCAGCGTGAAGGCCAGGATGTCGCTGCGTGGGCGCCCCTCGCGGTCCATCGCGCGGGCCGCCACGATCAGCGCGTGGGTCGAGTCCAGGCCGCCGGAGACGCCGATCACGATCTTCGGGTAGTCCAGCGCCCGCAGCCGTTGCTCGAGGCCGGACACCTGGATGCTGTAGGCCTCGTAGCAATCCTGTGCCAGGCGTTCGGGATCCGACGGCACGAACGGGAACCGCTCGACCGGACGCCGCAACCCGATGTCGCCGGCGGGCGGATCGACGACGAAGGTGACGTGGCGGAAGCGGTCGGTCGCCTCGCGGTGGTGGCGCCGATTGTCGTCGAACGTGCCCATCCTCAGCCGCTCGGCCCGCAGCAGTTCGACGTCCACGTCGGCGATCGAGATCCGCTCCCCCTTGGGAAACCGTTCCGACTCGGCCAGCAGCATGCCGTTCTCGTAGATCATCGTCTGGCCGTCCCAGGCCAGATCGGTGGTCGACTCGCCCTCGCCGGCGGCGGCGTAGACGTAGGCGGCCAGACACCGCGACGACGCCGACCGCGCCATCAGCTTGCGGTCGTCGGCGCGGCCGATGGTGATCGGGCTGCCGGACAAGTTGGCCAGCACGGTGGCACCGGCCAGGGCGGCCTCGGCGCTGGGTGGCACCGGGACCCACATGTCCTCGCAAATTTCCACGTGCAGCACGAATCCGGGCAGGTCCGTCGCGGTGAACAGCAGATCCGGCCCGAACGGCACTTCGGCGCCGCCGAGACGGATTACGCCACTCTGATCGTCACCGGGCGCGATCTGGCGCCGCTCGTAGAACTCCCGGTAGGTAGGCAGGTAGGACTTCGGCACCACCCCGAGCACGGACCCGCGGTGGATCACCACGGCGGTGTTGTAGATGCGATTGCGATGCCGCAACGGCGCGCCGACGACCAGCACCGGGAACAGGTCGGGGGACGCCGCCACGATCTCACCGACCGCTTCCTCGACGGCGTCGAGCAGCGTCTCCTGCAGGAGGATGTCCTCGATCGAGTACCCGCACAGCGTCAGCTCGGGAAATACCGCCAGCGCAGCGCCTTCGTCATGGCACTCGCGGGCCATCCGCAGCACCGATGTGGCGTTTGCCTCCGGGTCGGCGAGCGTCGTGTGATGGGTGCAGGCGGCGACTCGCACGAAGTCATGCCGGTAGGCGGAGTAGAAGTCCACGGTTCGATTGTCGCAAAGCGCTCCCTGCGCGGATCCGGCCGTGGGTCTCAACGAGGCATCGAAACGTGCCGCCTGCTCGTCGGCCGGACTGCGCCTACCCTCGGGGGGGTGGACGTACCGGGGCTCGTGGGGCTGTTGGAGGGTCGGCGGCTGGCCGTACTCACCGGAGCGGGTTTGTCGACCGATTCCGGCATTCCGGACTACCGGGGGCCCGACTCACCCCCGAGCAACCCGATGACCATTCGCCAGTTCACCTCGGACCCGGCGTACCGCCAGCGGTACTGGGCTCGCAATCACGTCGGCTGGCGTCACATGCACGCGACGTTGCCCAACGCCGGACACCGTGCACTCGCCGAGCTGGAACGGGTCGGCGTCGTCTCGGGCATCGTCACTCAGAACGTCGACCTTCTGCACACCAAGGCGGGCAGCCAGGAAGTGGTGAATCTGCACGGCACGTACGCCCAGGTGATCTGTCTGGGCTGCGGCTTCTCGTTGAGCCGCACGGAGTTGGCGGACGAACTGGAGGAGCTCAACCCCGGGTTCGCCGCCCGCGCCGAGGCGATCGGCGGCATCGCGGTGGCGCCGGACGCCGATGCGATGGTGGAGGAGACGTCGTCGTTCCGCTACGTCGACTGCCCCCGCTGTGGCGGCATGCTCAAGCCCGACATCGTGTACTTCGGTGAAAGCGTGCCGAAGCACACGGTGGCGCAGGCCTATTCGGTCGTGGACGGTGCGGACGCGCTTCTGGTCGCCGGCTCGTCGCTGACGGTGTTCTCGGGCTTGCGGTTCGTCAGGCACGCCGCTGCCAGGGACATGCCCATCGCGATCATCAACCGAGGTGCGACCCGCGGCGACCCACTCGCCAAGGTGAAGATCGACGCAGGCTGTTCGGAGTTGTTGGTGTTGCTCGCCGACGAGCTCTCGGCGATCCCCGCGCGCTAGAAGGTCACCGGCCCCCCGTCAGGCCCGAGCCGGCACGAGGTCGTCGGCGTGCACGGCAGGCCTGCGCAGTTCCGGCGCCAGCTCGCTCGTCGAGTGGCCGAGCATCCCCGCCAGCTCGGCTGCGTCGTACGCGACCACGCCCCGCGCCACCATCGTGCCGTCAGAAGCCCGCAATTCGACGACGTCACCCCCGTGGAATCGACCCGACACCGCGGTGATCCCTGCGGGCAACAGCGAACGGCGCTGCTCGACCACGGCTCGGACGGCGCCGTCGTCGAGCATCAGCGCACCCATCGACTCCGCGGCATAACGGACCCAGAAGCGACGCGAGGACATGCGTTCGGACCGGGGGGCGAACACCGTGCCGACGGACGCGTCGGTCAGCGCCTCGGTGGCGTGCGCCGCGGCCGCCAGGAGCACCGGTACGCCGGCATCGGCCGCCAGCAGTGCCGACGACAACTTGGACGCCATCCCCCCGGTGCCGAGCCGGCTGCCGCCACCGGCGATGACGCCGTCGAGGTCGTCGGGCGCGGCCACCTCGGCGATGAAGCGTGCCGGCTTGTCCTCGGGCGCCTTGCGCGGGTCGCCGTCGTACAGCCCGTCGATGTCGGACAGCAGCACCAGCGCGTCTGCCCCGACGAGGTGCGCCACCAACGCCGACAGGCGGTCGTTGTCGCCGAAGCGGATCTCGTTGGTGGCCACCGTGTCGTTCTCGTTGACGATCGCGACCGCATGCAGCCCACGTAGCCGGTCCAGCGTCCGTTGGGCATTGGTGTGCTGCACCCGCATCGAGATGTCGTGAGCGGTGAGCAGCACCTGGCCCACCGTGCGGTCGTAACGGCCGAACGCGGCACTCCACGCGTTGACCAACGCCACCTGTCCCACGCTGGCCGCGGCCTGCTTGGTCGCAAGATCGGCGGGACGCTTCGACAGTCTCAGCGGTTCGATTCCCGCGGCGATGGCCCCCGAGGACACGATCACGACGTCGGAGCCCGCCTTCATCCGCGCCTGGATCGCATCGGCCAGCGAGGCGAGCCGGCTGGCGTCGAAGACACCCTTGGGCGTGGTGAGCGCGGTGGTGCCGATCTTGACGACGACGCTGCGGGCCGTGCGGATCGCCTCGCGGTGCTGGCTGGTCACGACGGCTCGTCGCTGGTGGCCCCCGGGTGTTCGCGACTTTCCCGTCGCTGCTTGCGAGCGAGCTTTCGCTCGTCGGCGCGGACCCGTTCGTCCTGCTCGAGGCGCATGTCGGTGCCCCGCCCCGACATGGTGACGTCGATGCCTGCCGGCGTCTGCGGCTCCCAGTCGAAGGTCACGTCGGCGATGGTCACCGCGCAGCCGGGCTTCGCGCCCTGCTTGAGCAGTTCATCCTCGACACCGAGGCGCGCCAGTCGATCGCCGAGGTAGCCGACGGCCTCGTCGTTGGTGAAGTCGGTCTGGCCGATCCACCGTTCCGGTCGGGCACCGCGCACCACGAAGCCACCTTCGCCGTCCGCCGAGACGGTGAAGCCACTCTCGTCCTTCGGGATCGGCCGGATCACCGGGCGACGGGCCACGGGCACGGGTTGAGCGGCGCGGTACGCCGACACCATGTCCCACATCGCGAACGTCAACGGACGCAGACCCTCGCGCGTCACGGTGGACACCTCGAAGACCGGCCAGCCGTAGCGGCCGGCCACCTCCTCCCGGACGAAGTCGGCCAGTTCACGGGCGTCGGGAACGTCGATCTTGTTGAGCACCACCGCACGCGGTCGCTCGGTGAGGTCGCCGAGGGAGGTATCACCCTGCAGGGTCGGGGTGTAGGCAGCCAGTTCACCTTCGAGTGCCGCAATGTCGGAGATGGGGTCGCGGCCGGGATCCATGGTGGCGCAATCGACCACGTGCACCAGCACCGCACAGCGCTCGATGTGGCGCAGGAAGTCGAGCCCCAGACCGCGTCCGTCCGAGGCGCCGGGTATCAGCCCCGGCACGTCGGCCACCGTGAACGTATGCTCCCCCGCCGAGACCACACCGAGGTTCGGCACCAGGGTGGTGAACGGATAGTCGGCAATCTTCGGCTTGGCCGCCGAGATCACCGACACCAGCGACGACTTGCCCGCCGAGGGAAACCCGACCAGACCCACGTCGGCGACGGTCTTCAGCTCGAGGGTGAGATCGTGCGACTGGCCCTTCTCGCCGAGCAGCGCGAACCCAGGAGCCTTGCGGGCCCTGGACGCGAGCGCGGCATTGCCGAGGCCACCGCGCCCCCCGGCCGCGGCCTCGAACCGGGTGCCGTGGCCTGTCAGGTCGGCGAGCAGTCGGCCGTCGGAGTCGAGGACCACGGTGCCGTCGGGCACCCTCAACTCGAGGTCGTCGCCCGCAGCGCCGTCACGGTTGTTGCCCATGCCCTGTTTGCCGGACGGAGCGTTGACGTGCGGATGGAAGTGAAAGTCGAGCAGGGTGTGCACCTGCGGATCGACGACGAGGACGATGCTTCCGCCGCGACCGCCGTTGCCTCCGTCGGGGCCGCCGAGCGGCTTGAACTTCTCCCGGTGCACCGAGGCGCAGCCTCTACCGCCGTTGCCCGCATGCGCGTGGATGACCACGCGATCGACGAACCGAGGCATCGGAGGTCCTTTCCATGACGAAATCTACGTTCTGCAGAGCAAGTGCGAGAGCCGAGCTGCAAAACGTGGATCTCGACTGGGAGCTAGGCCTCCGGAGCCGCCCCGGCGGCGACATTTGACCCCGTGCGCACGGTGCGGACGATGTTGACCGTCTTGCGGCCGCGCTTCTCACCGAATTCCACGGCCCCGGGAGCGGTGGCGAACAGCGTGTCATCGCCGCCACGGCCGACGTTGACGCCGGGGTGGAAGTGGGTGCCGCGCTGGCGCACGATGATCTCGCCCGCCTTGACGACCTGCCCACCGAACCGCTTGACGCCGAGGCGCTGAGAGTTCGAGTCGCGACCGTTGCGGGAGCTGGAAGCGCCCTTCTTGTGTGCCATTGGTTCGCTTCCTTGCCTATGCGATTCCGGTGACCTTGACGACCGTCAGCTTCTGACGGTGGCCTTGGCGCTTGTGATAGCCGGTCTTGTTCTTGAACTTGTGGATCCGGATCTTCGGGCCCTTGGTGTGCTCGAGCACCTCCGCCGTGACCGCGACCTTCTCCAGGTCCTTGGCGGCGGTGGTGACGTTCGCACCGTCGACGACGAGCGCCACGGGCAGCGAGACGGAGGCGCCGGCTTCGAGCTCCAGCTTCTCGACCTTGACTATGTCTCCGACCGCGACCTTGTACTGCTTGCCGCCGGTCTTGACGATTGCGTATGTCGCCATCGTTCTCCGTCTTCCTCTGCTTCGCTTGCGAGCGCGCGCCACCCGAAGGCTGCGAGCGCGGGTCTGGGTGCGGGGGCCAATTGCCCCGCGTGTCGCGGACTCAGTGATCACGGAGTGCGCAGACAACTGTGCAAGGGTACGTGACCAGCGGGTAAGGGGTCAAACCGCCCCCGCCCCGCTGTTCACGGATCGTTACGACACCGGCGGACCAGCGGGGCGGGCGGCGGCTCGGCGACGCCGCGGCCGGCCCGACACCGCAACGAAGGGCTCGTCGACCGCGTCCTCGTCGTCGTCCGAGTCGTCCTCGTCCGAGTCGTCCTCGTCGTCGTCCGAGTCGTCCTCGTCCTCGTCGTCGTCCGAGTCGTCCTCGTCGGAGTCGTCCTCGTCGGAGTCGTCCTCGTCCTCGTCGTCCTCGTCGTCGTCGATGACCTCGATGTCGTCGTCTTCGTCGTCTTCGTCCTCGTCGTCCTCGTCGTCGATGACCTCGTCGTCTTCGTCGTCTTCGTCGTCGTCGAGGTCGTCCTCGGATTCGTCCGCCAGGACCTCCTCCACCGGCTCGGTCGCCGCCAGGTCGTCGGATCCTTCGACGACGGTGTCATCGGCAACGTCGACGTCGTCCTCGTCACCCTCGTCACGCTCGGTGGCGGCCGCCATGGCACGGAACATCGGATGCTCGCCGGGAACATGCGGGGGCACCTTGGCGACCTGGACGATTTCGTCGGCACGGCCCTTCTTGCCTCGCTTGCTGCGGCGGCCGGCACCCGGCTCGCTCTTGCGGGCACCGCCGGCGGACGACCCGGAGTCGACGGGGTCGTTGTGCAGCAGGATGCCTCGGCCGGCGCAGTGTGGGCAGGTCGTCGAGAATGCTTCGATCAGGCCGGTGCCCAGCTTCTTGCGGGTCAGCTGCACCAAGCCCAACGAGGTCACTTCGGAGACCTGATGACGGGTCCGGTCGCGGGCGAGCGCCTCGGTCAGTCGGCGCAACACCAGATCGCGGTTCGACTCGAGCACCATGTCGATGAAGTCGATGACGATGATGCCGCCGATGTCGCGCAGTCGCAGCTGGCGGACGGTCTCCTCGGCCGCCTCCAGGTTGTTGCGCGTCACGGTCTGCTCGAGGTTGCCACCGGAGCCGGTGAACTTGCCGGTGTTGACGTCGACGACGGTCATCGCCTCGGTCCGGTCGATGACGAGGGTACCCCCGGACGGCAGCCACACCTTGCGGTCCATCGCCTTGGTCAGTTGTTCGTCGATCCGGTGCACGGCGAAGACGTCGGGGCCATCGGAGGCTGACGGCTCGTACTTCGTCATGCGCGGAAGAAGCTCGGGCGCAACCGATGTCACGTAGTCGTTGATGGTCTGCCAGGCTTCGTCGCCGGACACGATGAGGCCCGTGAAGTCTTCGTTGAAGAGGTCGCGGATCACCTTGACCAGCACGTCGGGCTCTTCGTACAACGCCATCGCGGCACCCGCGGCCTTGGCGGTGATCTCGGCCCCCTTGGCCTCGATCTGGCCCCACCGCTCCTGCAGTCGGTTCACGTCGGTGCGGATGTCGTCTTCCTTGACGCCTTCGGAGGCGGTGCGGATGATCACGCCGGCATCCGCGGGCACGACCTCCCGCAGGATCTCCTTCAACCGCTGACGTTCGGTGTCGGGCAACTTGCGGCTGATGCCCGTGGAGGAGGCGCCGGGGACGTACACCAGGTAGCGGCCCGCCAACGACACCTGCGTGGTCAGGCGCGCACCCTTGTGTCCGACCGGGTCCTTGCTGACCTGCACGATCACGTAGTCGCCGGGTTTGAGCGCCTGTTCGATCTTGCGATTGGCGCCCCCGAGACCCGCGGCCTCCCAGTTGACCTCGCCGGCGTACAGCACGCCGTTGCGGCCGCGACCGATGTCGACGAACGCCGCCTCCATCGACGGCAGGACGTTCTGCACGATGCCCAGGTAGACGTTCCCGACGAGTGACGCAGACGCGGCACTGGTGACGAAGTGCTCCACGACGACGCCGTCCTCGAGCACGGCGATCTGCGTGTACCGGCCGCCTTCGTGCGGCGGTTCGGTGCGAACCTTGTCGCGAATCACCATCACGCGCTCGACGGCTTCACGCCTGGCAAGGAACTCGGCCTCGCTGAGGATGGGTGGGCGGCGGCGCCCCGCGTCGCGGCCGTCGCGCCTGCGCTGCCGCTTGGCCTCCAGCCGGGTGGACCCGGCGATGCCCTGGATCTCGTTGTCGGGCTTGGCGGCCTTCTCGGCGCGCGGGGGTCGTTCGTGGACGACCGTGTTCGGAGGATCGTCGGGTGAGCCGTTCTCGTCTCCGTCGCCTCCGCCCGACTTGCGGCGGCGCCGGCGCCTGCGCCGACGGTTCGCGCCTTCGCCTCCGGCGTTCTCGTCGTCTGCTCCGTCGTCGTCGGCGGCGTCGTCGTCACCGGCGTCGTCGGACTCCCGTTGATCGACGGAGTCCTCCTGAGCGTCGTCGTCGTCGTCGGCGCTCTGCTCTCCCCGACCGCGACCCCGGCCCCGGCGTCCGCGTCGCCGGCGCTTGTTGGCCGGCCGATCGTCCTGGTCGTCGTCGGCGTCGCCCGACGCGTCGTCGTCGACGTCCTCGTCGTCGTCGTCCTCTTCGTCGTCCTCGTCGGCAGCGGTCACCACTGGCTTCGGCGGCACGAACGCCACGGGCTGCGGCGCGACGAACAGCGGCATGTAGGCCGCGGGTGCTGCGCTGGCCGGGAGTGGCTCGGGCACGGGCGGCGGTTCGGGATCGACCTCCAGGGCCTCGGCGGCCGTGCGGACGGAGTCCGTGAACCCGACGACGGGCTCCACGAAGACGTCGAGGTGTGGCTGGCTCAGCTGAGCCGGCGCGTCCTCGTCGCGCTGTCCTGATGGGTCGAATGGGGCGGCATAGTCATTGTCGGCCACGTACTCTCCTCAAGCCCCCGGGCGCGTCGTGTCGACGCGGCCACGCGAGGGCTTCCGCTATGGACCCGTGGAACTCTTCCCGGGCTTGTCATGGTCTCGCTCCGAGCAGCTCCCAAGAGAGCCCTCAGTGCCTGGCTGAATGACGGCTGGACGCCGCGCCGCACTCGGAAGGCTCCTAGGTGGTCGCGCTCGTCTAAGTCTTCATCCGGGTGTCCATCTCCGTTATGAAGGTGGTCACCCTCGGCCAGTATCCCACACCGCCGTGCGGTTTCCGACGAGGTGCCGTCAGGCACTGTTTGGGCAGCTAACGGCCGGGGAACCAGAGGCTCGATCTCGCGGACCGCGGACTCGGGCGAATCGGAGCCGTGGACGAGGTTGTCCTGCGTGATCAAGGCCAGGTCGCCCCGGATGGTGCCGGGCACCGCCTTCTCCACCGGATCGGTGCCGCCGGCGATCTGACGAAACGCGGCAACGGCCCGCGGCCCCTCCACGACGGCCGCCACGACGGGTCCCGAGGTGATGAATTCCAGTAGCGAACGCGAAGAACGGCTTGTCCTCGTGCTCGGCGTAGTGCTGCCGGGCCAGGTCCTCGCTGACGTCCTTGAGTTCGAGGGCCGCGATCGTCAGGCCCTTGCGTTCGATTCGGCTGAGGATCTCACCGACGAGAAGGCGCTTCACGCCGTCGGGCTTGACCAGTACCAGGGTCCGCTCAGTCACGTCGGGGAACCCTACCCGTCGGGAGGGGGTGCCTGCTGACCGGGCAGCATCCCGCGGTCCTGCCTGCGTTTGACCTCGGCCCGGAGGTAGGCGATCAGCAACCACACCGCGGCGAACACCACACCGATGAAGCTGATGGCGGCGTGGATGAACGCCCCCGCGATGAGGACCACCTGCACGGCGATGTTCACCTTCAACGCCCACGGCCTTCCCTGCACGCCCGAGAGCAGGATCAGCACACCCGTCATCCCGATGAGGAAGCCACCGCTGATCCAGGTCAGTCCGCCGTGGGAGAACGAAACCACCGGCAGCGCAAGCAGAACGACGATCGCTTCGAGGATCAGTGTGCCCGCCATGACTCCGCGGAAGCTCTTCCACGGGTCCGGTGCGGCCGACTGCCCGGCAGGCTCGGTCATGCGGGGTCCCGCCCGAAGAGCGTGCGGGCCGCGCCCGCGGTGACCACCGATCCGGTGATGACGATGCCGCTTCCGGAATAGCCGTCGTCGCCTCCGCCCTCCTCGGCCAGCGCGGTGGCGGTCTCGATCGCATCGGGCAGCGTGTGCGCGACGATCACCCGGTCCGGACCGAAGTGCTCCTCGGCCCGCATCGCCAGATCCTCGACGGTCATCGCACGCGGTGATCCGTTGTGCGTCACCACCACTTGGTCGAAGGCCGGTTCGAGAGCGGCCAGGATGCCGTCGACGTCCTTGTCGCCCATCACCGAGACGACGCCGACGAGAAACCGGAAGTCGAACTCCTCACCGACGGCCCGCGCGAGTGCGCCGGCACCGGCCGGGTTGTGCGCTGCATCGATGAATACCGTTGGTGCACTGCGCATTCGTTCCAGCCGACCGGGGCTGGTGGCCGCGGCGAAGCCTTCGCGCACCGCGTCGACGTCGAGCTGACGCTCCGCACCTGCCCCGAAGAACGCCTCGACGGCAGCCAGTGCGATCACCGCGTTGTGGGCCTGGTGCTCGCCATGCAGCGGCAGGAAGACCTCCGGATAGACCCCACCGAGTCCCTGCAGTTCGAGCAGCTGGCCGCCGACGGCGACCTGGCGGCGCAGGACGGCGAACTCGGAGTTCTCCCTGGCCACCGCCGCGTCGGCCCGATGCACCTCGGCGAGAATGACTTCCATCGCCTCGGGCTCTTGTTGTCCGACGATCACCACGGTGTCCAGACCCGTCTCCAGCGCGTCGGGGTCCGCCGATCGCGTGCTGATGATGCCCGCCTTCTCAGCGGCGATCTCGGCGAGGGTGTCGCCGAGGTACTCGGTGTGATCGATGCCGATCGGGGTGATGACCGCCACGGGGGCGTCGACGACGTTGGTGGCGTCCCAGCGGCCCCCCATGCCCACCTCGACCACCGCCACGTCGACGGGCGCGTCGGCGAACGCTGCGAAGGCCATGGCCGCGAGCACCTCGAACTTGCTCATCCGGGGGCCGCCTGCCGCCTCGGACTGGCGATCGACGAGTTCGATGAACGGCTCCACCTCCCGGTAGGTGTCGACGTAGCGCGCCGGGCTGATCGGCGCCCCGTCGATGGAGATGCGCTCCACCGCCGACTGCAGGTGTGGACTGGTGGTGCGGCCGGTGCGTCGGTGCAGGGCCGTCAGAAGCGAGTCGATGATCCGGGCGACGGATGTCTTCCCGTTCGTGCCGGCGACGTGGATGCTCGGGTACGCGCGCTGGGGGGAACCGAGCAGCTCGAGCAACGCCACGATGCGAGTGGTGCTCGGCTCGAGTTTCGTCTCGGGCCAGCGCTGGTCGAGCAGATGCTCCACCTGCAGCAGCGATGCGATCTCGTCAGGCGTCGGCTCGACGTTCACGACAGGCCCGCGAGGCGGGTCGTGATGCGCTCGACTTCCTCGCCGGCGATCTGTTGGCGGGTGCGGATCTTGTCGACGACGGCGTCAGGCGCCTTGGCGAGGAACTCCGCGTTGCCCAACTTGGCGGCGGTCTGGGTCAGGTCCTTGCGAGCCGCCGCCAGATCCTTCTCCAGTCGGCGCCGCTCGGCCTCGACGTCGACCGTGCCCGACGTGTCGAGTTCGACCACCACGGTGCCGCCCGAGAGCCGCACTTCGACGGCGGCGGACGGAGTGAAACCATCGGCGGGATCGGTGAGCCAGGCCAGCGAGGTGACGGCTGCGACCTGGGTGTCCAGGTCGGCCCCGGTGATTCCGACGATCTTGGCGGGCACCCGCTGCCGGTCGTTCAGTCCCTGGTCGCTGCGGAACCGGCGGACCTCGGTGACGAGCTTCTGCATGTCCGCGACACGGTTTCCGGCCGTGGCGTCGAGCTGGAACCCGGACGGCGACGGCCAGTCCGCGATCACCAACGACTCCCGGTTGGGCTCATCGCCCACCAGCGCCTTCCACAGCGTCTCGGTGACGAACGGCATCACCGGATGCAGCAGCTTGAGCAGGGTGTCGAGAACGGCGGCCAGTACGGCGTTGGTGGGTCCGTCTGGTTGGTCGGCGAGCTGCACCTTGGCCAATTCGAGGTACCAGTCGCAGAACTCGTCCCAGGCGAAGTGGTAGAGCGATTCGCAGGCGCGACCGAACTCGTAGCCGTCGAATGCCGAATCGACCTCGGCTCGTACCTGTTCCAGTCTCCCGAGGATCCAGCGGTCTGCATCGGTGAGCGCGTCGGTGCCGGGCAGCGGTTCGGGAGCCGCACCGTTCAGCAACGCAAACCTGGTGGCGTTGAACAACTTCGTGGCGAAGTTGCGTGATGCGCGCGCATGGTCCTCGCCGATCGACATGTCACCGCCCGGGTTGGCGCCGCGCGCCAGGGTGAACCGCAACGCGTCCGCGCCGAAGGCGTCCACCCAGTCGAGCGGGTCGATGCCGTTGCCCTTGGACTTGCTCATCTTGCGGCCGAACTCGTCGCGGATGAGGCCGTGCAGGAACACGTTCTGGAAGGGCACCTGCGGGCCACGCAGTCCGCCGCCGGTGATGGCGTCGTCGTCACCGACGAACGTGCCGAACATCATCATCCGGGCGACCCAGAAGAACAGGATGTCGTAACCCGTGACGAGAACGCTCGTCGGATAGAACTTCTCGAGCTCCGGCGTGCGGTCCGGCCAACCCATCGTCGAGAACGGCCACAGCGCAGAGGAGAACCACGTGTCCAGCACGTCGGGATCCTGTTCCCACCCGTCGGGCGGCGTCTCGTCCGGACCCACGCAGACCTTCTGCCCGTCGGGACCGTGCCAGATCGGAATCCGGTGACCCCACCACAACTGACGGGAGATGCACCAGTCGTGCATGTGGTCGACCCAGCCGAACCATCGCGGTTCCAGGCTGGCGGGGTGAATGACGGTGTCGCCGTTGCGCACGGCGTCACCCGCGGCGGCGGCCAGTGACTCGACCCGGACCCACCATTGCAGCGACAGCCGGGGCTCGATCGGTTCACCGCTGCGTTCGGAGTGACCGACGCTGTGCAGGTAGGGCCGCTTCTCGTCGGTGATGCGTCCCTGCGCCGCCAGGGCCTCACGGACGGCGACCCGCGCCTCGAAGCGGTCCATTCCGTCGAACTGCGTGCCGGTGCCGACGATGCGGCCCCTGGTATCCAGGATCGACGGCATCGGTAGGTTGTGCCGGATCCCGATCTCGAAGTCGTTCGGGTCGTGCGCGGGCGTGACTTTGACTGCGCCGCTGCCGAATTCGGGGTCGACGTGTGCGTCGGCGACGATGACGACGTCGGTGTCGAGGAAGGGGTGGGGCAGGGTGCGGCCGACCAGGTCGCGATACCGCTCGTCATCGGGGTGCACGGCGATCGCGGTGTCGCCGAGCATCGTCTCGACGCGCGTGGTGGCCACCACCAGATGGGGCTCCGCATCGTCCATCGATCCATAGCGGAACGACACCAGCTCGCCTTCGACGTCCTCGTATTTGACCTCGAGGTCGGAGATCGCCGTCTGCAGCACGGGCGACCAGTTGACCAGCCGCTCGGCCTGGTAGATCAGCCCCGCGTCGTACAGCTTCTTGAAGATGGTCCGCACGGCCCGGGACAGTCCCTCGTCCATCGTGAAGCGGTCCCGGCTCCAGTCCACGCCGTCGCCGAGGCGGCGCATCTGCCCGCCGATGGTGCCGCCGGTCGTACGCTTCCAGTCCCACACCTTCTCGACGAACGCCTCGCGGCCGAGGTCCTCCTTGGTCCTGCCGTCGGCGGCGAGCTGTCTTTCGACCGCGATCTGCACGGCGATGCCGGCGTGGTCCATGCCGGGCAGCCACAGCACCTCGTAGCCCTGCATGCGCTTGCGCCGGGTCAGCGCATCCATCAGCGTGTGGTCCAGCGCATGACCCATGTGCAGGGTGCCGTTGACGTTCGGCGGTGGCAGCACGATGGAGTACGGCGGCTTCTCGCTCGAGGCGTCGGCCGTGAAGTAGCCGGCGTCGACCCAGCGCTGGTACAGCTCGGACTCGACCGCGCCCGGCTCCCACGACTTGGGGAGGGATTGCACCCCTGGGCTGTCTGCGGGTTTCGGGCTGACGGTCACCTGGACAGTCTAGGAAGTCGTGGCGGGCACCCCGCTGCGCGGTTCCGGTAAGGCCGCGACGCCGGCGCTACCTCTTGCCGCCGAGCAGGCCGCCCAAGATGTCCCCCAGCCCGCCGCCGCCCTGGCCGCCGCCGAGCACGCTGCCGAGGATGCTGCCGAGCGGGTTGTCGTTGCCGCCCTTCGTGCCGCCCTTGGCGCCACCGGCGGCGCCGGACAGGATGTCGCCGAGGATGTCGCCGATGCCGCCGCCCGATGCGCCTTGGCGCCCGGACATCTGCTTGCCGACGTAGGCGAGCACGATGGGCGCCAGGATGGGTAGCAGCTTCTTGAGCAGGTCACCGTTGCCGGCGCCGCCACCGGAAAGGGCCGCGGCGACCTGTTCGGTGTCGTTGCCACCGAAGATCTTGGCGATCGCCTTGGATCCATCGGCCTCGTCGACCTGGTCGACGCTCACCCCGCCATCGAGCAATCCGCTGGCGGCGTGCGCGCCGGCCGCATTCGAGATGTCCGATGCGTGACCGGGATCTTGCGCGTTCTGCCGAAGACCTCCCACCAGGAGGGGGACCAACGTATGAATCGCGCTGTTCACCTCGCCTTCGTCGGCGCCGAGCCTGCCGGCGATCTCGCTCGTCGGTATCTCATTGAAGAGTTCGTCGAGATCAGCCATGACCGTCCACCTTCATCGTCGGATGCGCCAGCATCTGCGACACTAACCCGCTGCGACGACGCTTCATGGGCGTTCCGCCCGGCCGGAAGCCACGGATCAGTCGAGGCGTTCGACCTCCAGTGTCACGCCCGCCGCGGGCAACCTCGTCAGAAGTACGTCGCCCATGCAGGCTGCCGGGGTCAGCACGCCGACCAGGCCGGAGAGGCGCTCGCGATCCAACGCGAGAGCCAGCGCGCACTCGCCGAGCAACACGGAGGTCGCCTTGTAGCCGGGGTCGCCCTGCTGCGCCATGGTGGCGCGGTACCGTGCGCCCGTCGCCGTCGTGGTGTACGTCTCGACCCGATAGTGGCCGTTGTTGCGGGCCTGCTCGCTCGGTCCGGTTCCCGCCTTGGGTGCGACGCGTTCCAGGAGGCCACGCGGCAGCTTGTCGAAGTACCGGCTGCCCAAGGCGAGGACGGCGGCGTTGGCGGCCGTGCCGAGTGCCGCGGCGACGGGAGCCAGCACCGACGACCCCAGGCTCATGTTCTCCGCATAGCGGAACGTGCGGCCGTAGGCCCAGTTCAACAGGGCGTTGGTGCGCCGCACGAGTCGCGAGTTGGTCGCACCCATCACGAAGGCGCCGGTCCAGGCACCGTCGAGTTCCGGCGCGATGTCACGACCGCGCCGCCACGGGGTGTCGGACTGGTGGCCGAGCTCGGGCTCGGCCGACCGGTCCGTCGACAGCGTGTAAGGGTCGTTCATCGCCCGTCGGGCCTCGGGGTCCGCCGAGGCGGTCGCCATGACCTCCATCATCGTGGCGGCGGTGCCGCCCGACACCCCACCGGCGAAACCCCGCAGCACGAAGTTGGTCTCGCCGAGCTCGCCCGACCCGTCGGCCAGCGCGCGCTTGTAGAGCGCGTACACCGTCAGATCAGAGGGAATGGAGTCGAATCCGCAGGAGTGGACGATTCGGGCGCCGCTGTCGGCGGCCTCCTTGCCGTAGAGGTCGATGCTGTCCCGGATGAACAACGTCTCACCGGTGAGGTCGGCGTAGTCGGTGCCCGCCGCGGCGCATGCGGCGACCAGCGGTAGCCCGTACTTCGTGTACGGCCCGACGGTGGTGACCACCACTCGGGTACGTGCGGCCATGCCGTCGAGCGTGGACGGAGACGACGTGTCGGCCTCGATGAGTGGCCACGACTGCGCCGCGGCCCCCAACGAATCGCGCACCTCTTGCAACTTCCGGGGCGATCGTCCGGCCAGCGCGATGCGGGCCTCCGCGCCTGCGCCGGCAAGGTACTGAGCCGTCAGCTTGCCGACGAAACCGGTTGCTCCGTAGAGCACGATGTCGAATTCACGCTGCGCTGCGGTCACGCATCCCAAGGTACCTCCGGGGTCAGCCGAGGGTTTCGGGCAGCTCCACGTCCGTGCCCAGGAGGTGGCGGCCGAGGAAGGCGAGGACGACTTGGTACCAGATCTTGGCGTGCTGGGGCGCGAGCACCCAGTGCCCCTCGGTGGGGAAGTACAGGAACTGGTGCGGGCTGGTGCCGTCGTCGGCAGCGGGTATCGCGGACTCCGAGAGCAACTGATACCACAGCCGCAGGCCCTCCCCGATCGGCACCCGGTAGTCCTTGTCCCCGTGGATCACCAGCATCGGGGTTCGGATGGCGTCGACGTGGCGGTGTGGTGAGTTGCGCTCGTTCATCGCAGCCGTCATCTCCCGCGCCCACCAGTACGCCCCGTCGGTGGTTCCACCAAACTGGTCGAGCGCCCACAGGCTGGCGTGGGTGACGATCGCATCGAAGCGATCCGTTTGTCCGGCAATCCAATTCGCCATGTAGCCGCCGAACGAGCCGCCCATCACGGCTGTTCTGGTGCCGTCGATGCCGGGATGGACGAGCGCCGCGTCGGTGGCCGCCATCAGATCGGTGTACGGCGCAGCGCCCCAGGCACCCCAACCGCGTTGCACGAACTCCTGGCCATAGCCGGTCGACAGTGCGGGATCGGGCAGGAGGACGGCGTAGCCATTGGCCACGAGCAACCACGGATTCCAGCGCCAGTGCCAGGCGTTCCAGCTGTTGAGCGGGCCTCCGTGGACCCACAGGACCAGGGGTGCCGGCGTGGCGGTGACGGGCAGCGTCAGCCAGGACCTGACCACCGCGCCGTCGTCGGCGGTCGTCGAGATCTCGGCCAGTTCGCCGGGAAGCGCGGGCATCTCGACGCATGGGAGTACCGACACCGCACCGTCCGGACCGATCCGCACGGGATGAGGCGGCGTCAGGTAGGAACTGCGCAGCGCGAACGTGACGCCGTCGGGAGCGGCGTGCACGTCGGTGTAGGAGAAGTCGTCACGGGTGAGCCGCGTGACCGCCTCCGTCACCGGATCGACCGCGAACACCGGTCCCCGCCCGCCCTCGTCTGCGGTCACGATGAGGGCGGCGCCGTCCTCGGCCCACGTCACGGAGGTGGGCCAGCGATCCCATGCGGTCGCGATCTCGGCCACGTTCGATCCGAAGCGGATGTGACACAACGTGGTTCGTGGTGCTTGCCGAGGAGCCGACATGGTGTGGCGCAGGAACGCCACGGACGTGCCGTCGGGCGAGATCGCGGGGACCGACAGGTCGGCACGGGGGTCGTCGGCGACGATCGTCCGCTCCCCGGTCGCCACGTCGATGCGGGCCAGCACCGAGCGGACCGAGGCACCGGGTGCGGGCAGCCTCCACGAGGTGACGACGAAGGTGCCGTCACGGCTGACGTCGAGATCCACGTCGCGCAGTGCCTGCTGCGGTTCGGGACTCAGGTCCCGCAGGCCGGCGACGTCGATCAGGTGCGGCTGTTCGGGGCCGAGGTCGTGGTCCCAGTGCCGCACCGGATAGCCGGTGTGGAGCACCGCCGACACCTTGTTGTCCTCGCGCAGGGCGCGCAGCCGCGCATCGTCGTCGAAGCCGTCGGCGGACGCCATGAGAGGTGCGGTCATCAGCGTGACGTCCGCCTCCCGCGCCACGTGTGCCGTGGTGATGCCGCCAGACACCTCGACTGCCGAGACGGCCTCCCCGCCGGCGGCGGGCAACCGCCACAGCGATGCCTTGGGTTGCTCGCCGTCGCTCGAACCGGGCACCTCCCTGGCGGCGACGAAGAGCAGGTCTCCCGCCGCGGTGAACACCGGCGCCGACTCGCCCTTCGCCCCACGGGTGAGTCGTCGCGCGGGCAGGCGGCCGTTCACGTCGAGTTCCCACACCGACGTCACGTACGCGGTCTTGGCCGCATCCAGTTCGGTGACGGTGGTGACGATGCGTGATCCGTCGGGCGACACGGCAAGGCCGGCCACCCGCGGCAAGGCGAGGAAGTCGTCGAGGTCGTGGAACGGGGTGGCGTGCGGGTTCGGGGGGGCACTGGCCGTCATGTGCCGTTCGTAGCACACGGGCGGTGCGATAGCTTGCCTTGGTGACGCAGCGGCTTCTGGTCATCGGTGCGGGCATCGCGGGTCTCGCCACGGCAGCAGCGCTGCAGCGACGTGGCCACCGCGTGACCGTGGTGGAGGCGCGCGCCGACACATCGTCGGGTGCGGGCATCAGCATCTGGCCGAATGCACTTGCCGCCCTGGACGACATCGGCCTCGGCCACGCCGTCCGCGAGGCCGGTGGTCGAGTGGCGACGGGGGCCTTGCGGTGGTCCGACGGCTCGTGGCTGCGCCATCCATCGCCACGGCGCATCGTCGACGCCCTCGGCGAACCACTGGTGGTCGTGCGCCGCTCGGTGCTCCTGGCGCTGCTCGCCGACGCCCTCGACGAGGGCACCGTCGAGTACAGTTCGACTGCAACGGGACTCGTCCGCACCGATGAGGGCGTCCGCGTCGCGTTCTCCGACGGCACCGCCCGCGATGCCGCCGCAGTCATCGGCGCCGACGGTGTCCGCTCGATGGTGGCATGCCATCTCAACGGGACGCTGAAGCACCGCTATGTGGGCTACACCGCGTGGCGGGGAGTCGCAGAGTACTCCCTCGACGCGGAACTTGCGGGCGAGACGATGGGCAGCGCAAGCGAATTCGGGCACGTTCCCCTCGGCCCGCACCACACCTACTGGTTCGGCACCGAGCGCAGGCCCGAGGGTATCGCGACTCCCGGTGACGAGTTGACCCACCTCCGCTCGCGTTACGGCTCGTGGGCCGACCCCATTCCTGCGCTGCTGTCCGCGACCGACCCGGTCGACGTGCTGCGCAACGACCTGTACGACAGGGACGAGGCCCGGCACTGGTCACGCGGGCCGGTCGTCCTGGTCGGGGACGCGGCGCACCCGATGCGCCCGCACCTGGGCCAGGGCGGCTGCCAGGGGTTGGAGGACGCGGTGACACTCGCCCACTGCGTCGCCGCGGGAAACAATCTGCCGGCGGCGTTCACGCGGTATGCGGGCTTCCGCAAGCCGAGGGTGCGAACCCTCGCGCGGGAATCTCGGCTGGTGGGCCGGGTTGTCAACGCTCGCCCGGTGCTGTTGGGGGCCGCCGCCGTGCGCGCGTCCGCGCTGCTGCCCGACGCCGTCGTGATGCGCCATGTGGCGTCCATCGCGGGCCGGTCCGCCTTCGTCCTACCCGACGGTTCGCGTCGGTGAGTCAGAACCCCAGCGGATTGAGCAGGGCCGAGCACATCTGACGCGGATTGATGAAGCCGAGCAGTCCCCTGGTGGGCATGGCCGCACATCCCGTCGCGGGCACGGTCGAGGTAGTCGAGGCGTTCCAGATGGCGGGCGTGCCGCCACGGGGACCGCAGGTCGGCCACGCGCCTGGACCCTGGCTCGCCAGCACGTTCTCGGCGACGCGGATCTGCTCTTCGCGGGAGGCAGATGCCGGGGACCCCAGCCCGCCGTTCGCGGCCCAGGTCGCCGGCTTGAACTGCAGTCCACCGTAGGTGCCGTTGCCGGTGTTGGCGGCCCAGTTACCACCTGATTCGCATTGTGCGACGGCGTCCCAGTTCATCGAGTCCGCATGCGCGGCGCCTGCGGACAGCCCCGTCGCCAGGACGAGGGCCCCGAGGGCAAGGGCGCCCGTGAGCAGGACCAGCTTCGTGCCGGCGGTGGCCATCTGACCGATGCGGTTCATCTTCACGTTGCGGTCCTTCCCCGACCGTGTGACACGAGGACCGCTGCGGAGCTCCGTTATTGACGCGGTCAACGGGTAATTCGTGTGACCGATCTCACGCGTTACAGAAGCGACGGAAGTTCTTCACCGGGGCGTGATGGATTACAGAGAAAGATGAGGTAGGAGGTGCCAGCGAGGAAGCGGCGCGCGGGCAGTCGCCCGGCGTCGCCTCCGCTCACGAATCCAGGGGAGACGCGCTCAGCCACGCCTGCCACAGACCGGCCACGCGCCGATGCCCTGGCTGTGGAGCACATTGTTGGCGACCCGGATCTGCTCCTCGCGGCTGGCCTGGTGCGGCGAACCGGTGCCGCCGTTGGCGCGCCAGGTCGACATGGTGAACTGCAGGCCCCCGTAGTAGCCGTTCCCGGTGGCGGTGTGCCAATTTCCCCCCGATTCGCAGGACGCGACCGCATCCCAGTTGACGCCACCATCCGCGTTCGCGGTACCGGCTCCCCATGCCATCGGGGCCACGGCGAGCGCCCCGGCGATGATGGCCCGACCACACGTCTTGCGGATGTTCGTCAACTTCGATCCTTTCGCCACGCGCGCGCCAAGAAACGCCCGCGGCGAGCGGGCGAAGTTTCCTGTCAGACAGGCTGGGGTTGGGTCACGCCGTCTCGGTCGGGCACGACAGTGGGAGGCCAGACATGGCACACCGGGTTTGGGCCGGCGCCTGCCGCGGCACTCCGGGCATCGCCCGCGACCGCAGCATCCCACTCACACGCAAGTTCGTGGTTTGAAATTATTTGCTCCGGTTGGGGAGACGATTGGAACGTACAAACGTTTTGGGCCGAAGTCATATTCGGTAAAGCGCGCATCCCCGTTTTATAACGGAGCGATAACGATGAATTGATTCGCCGTCGTCGCAGGTCAGCGGGCAATTCGAAGCGACCGCGAAATCCGCAGGTCACGGAGACCGCGGTGACCCAAATCACGGCGATAGTGTGAGTTCCGACACTCCGACGTGGCACCATCTGTCTCAGCAGCAACGTAAGTGGTTATCTGGCACCACAATTGGGAATCGAGACGCATCACGGCGGAAAACGTTCGCCGGTCGGGGCTAATCCGCCGGCTGGCCATCGGTCGTGACAGCCGTTGTCCCTCAACGTCTTCCTCGGCAGCACCCATCATTCGACCTGACGGCACCAGCTCGACGAGGGTTCCGATCCAAAGTCGAAAGCGTTGTGCGGTAGACCTATTCGTGTTGACCCGAGAGAGTCGCCCCATGCAGGCAGCCCTCGGCGCCACGTCCTCGGCCGGCCCGGTGCGGTCGTGGCCGTCGGGCACCCAACCGAGGACATCCGCCGCGACGTGTCGCGATTGGTTATTTGCCCGTCATTCCATGACGTCGTCCGTCGCGTTCACGTTGGTCAACGCGCGCTGCTCGGACATCACGACCCGCTGTGTGTCGACGGCCTCCACGAGGGCGCGCATGCTGCGCTCCCCCGCGCTCACCAGTCCCTCCGCCTTGGCAGCGAGGTCGGTGCGGTAGACGCCCGCCAGGTAGTGGTCACGCCCGTCCCACGGCAGCACCACGCTCGCTCCGAGTCGTACCGACGGCCCGACGAGTTCGTCGATGAGGTCGACGGTCAGGTGCGGCATGTCGACGGCGCACACGAAGGCGCGATCCAATCCGGCGTCGGCTGCCGCCCGCAGACCTCTGGCCGTGGCGAGCAGTGGACCCACCCCACGCACCTCGTCGCGCAACACCTGCGCCGTCAACGACGGCAGCGCTTGACCGGGAGCGGCCACCACGAAGACCGGCGCACAGCGCGCGGTGAGCGTGGCGACGGCCTGTTCGACGAACGTGTGACCGTTGAACGGCAGGGTGGCCTTGTCCCGGCCCATCCGCCGCGACGCTCCCCCCGCCAGCACGATCGCCGCCAACGGGTGGGCGGAAGCAATCACGTCGAACTCCGCGCTAGCCGACGTCCCAGGTGTCCTTGCCACGCAGCAAGGATTGCAGAGCAGCGGCGTCGTGGGGCTGGGAATCCATCGCAGAGGTGACCTGATTGCGCGCCATCTCGTCATACGTGGGTCGGTTGACCTGACGGAAGATGCCCATCACGGTGTGCTCGAGGTTCTGTTCACTCAGTCGCGACAGGGCGAACGCGTAGGCGGGATCGTCGACGGTGGCGTCGTGCACCACGATCTCGTCGACCGACACGTCGGCGGTCTTGGCGGCCTCGAGACCGAAACCGGACTTCACCACGCAGTACTCGCCGTCGGCGCCGAAGGTGATCGGCTGGCCGTGTGAAACCTTGATCAGCCGCTCCTCGGAGCCCTCCTTCCGGAGCGCGTCGAACGAGCCGTCGTTGAAGATCGGGCAGTCCTGCATGATCTCGACGAGCGCGGCACCGCGGTGGGCGGCCGCGGCCCGCAGCACCTCGGTCAGCCCCTTCTTGTCCGAGTCCAGCGCCCGACCGACGAAGGTGGCCTCCGCCCCCAACGCCAGCGACACCGGATTGAACGGGTAGTCCAGCGACCCCATCGGCGAGGTCTTGGTGACCTTGCCGACTTCGGACGTCGGGGAGTACTGGCCCTTCGTCAGACCGTAGATCCGGTTGTTGAACAGCAGGATCGTGATGTTGACGTTGCGGCGGAGCGAGTGGATGAGGTGGTTGCCACCGATGGACAGCGCGTCGCCGTCGCCGGTGACGACCCAGACCGAGAGATCCTCGCGGGCCAGAGCCAGTCCGGTGGCGAAGGTCGGGGCACGGCCGTGGATGGAGTGCAGGCCATAGGTCTCCAGGTAGTACGGGAACCGGCTGGAGCAGCCGATGCCGCTGACGAACACCATGTTCTCGCGCTTGAGCCCGAGTTCGGGCAGGAAGCTGCGAATGGTGTTGAGGATGACGTAGTCACCGCAACCGGGGCACCAACGCACCTCCTGGTCGCTCGCAAAGTCCTTCGCCTTCTGCGGCTCGTCGGTCGTCGGCACGCCGCTGATCTTGGTCAAGCCGAGGTCGGTACCGATCAGGTCTGTCATTCATCCGCTCCCACGCCATTGTTTACGGTGGCGGCTGCCAACCGGGCGAACTTGGCCTTGTCGCCTTCCTTTTCGTGCAACGTTCCATCCAGGGCCGATTCGATGATGCCCTCGATCTCCTCGGCCAGGAACGCCATGCCCTCCACCTTGGTCACCGACTGGACGTCGACCAGGAACCTGCCGCGCAGCAGCAGGGCGAGCTGGCCCAGGTTCATCTCGGGTACCACCACGTGCGAGTACCGTCGCAGCACCTCGCCGACGTTGGCCGGCATCGGGTTGAGGTGGCGCAACTGCGCATGGGCGACCTTGATGCCCTGGCGCCGGGCGCGCCGGCTGGCCTCGCCGATCGGCCCGTAGGAACTGCCCCACCCGAGGAGCAGCAGCTCGGCATCACCGGTCGGGTCGTCGACCACCAGGTCGGGCACGGTGATGCCGTCGATCTTGGCTTGCCGCAGACGCACCATCAGATCGTGGTTCTTGGGCTCGTAGGAGATGTTGCCCGAGCCGTTGGCCGACTCGAGTCCACCGATGCGGTGCTCCAAGCCCGGCGTGCCGGGGACGGCGAACTGACGCGCGAGCGTCTCGGGATCACGCGCGTAGGGCGCGAAGGGCTCGTCGGGCTTGGCGAACGCGTGGTTGATCGGCGGGAACGCCGACGAGTCGGTGACATCGGGGATGCGCCACGGCTCCGAGCCGTTGGCGATCGCACCGTCCGACAGCAAGATCACCGGGGTGCGGTAGGTCAGCGCGATCCGCGCTGCCTCGATCGCGATCTCGAAGCAGTCCGACGGCGACTGGGGAGCGAGCACGGCGACCGGCGACTCACCGTTGCGGCCGAACAGCGCCTGCATCAGGTCGGCCTGCTCGGTCTTGGTGGGCAGACCGGTCGAGGGCCCGCCACGCTGGACGTCGACGACGAGGAGGGGCAGTTCGGCCATCACGCCGAGGCCGATGGCCTCCGCCTTGAGGGCCACCCCGGGTCCCGAGGTGCTGGTGACCCCGAGTGCGCCACCGTAGGACGCGCCGAGGGCGGCGCCGATGCCCGCGATCTCGTCCTCCGCCTGGAACGTGAGCACGTTGAAGTTCTTGTGCTTGGACAACTCGTGCAGGATGTCCGACGCCGGGGTGATCGGGTAACTGCCGAGCATCACCCGCGTGTCCGCGAGTTGACCGGCGACGACGATGCCGTAGGCCAGTGCGGTGTTTCCGGAGACCTGGCGGTACTCGCCCGACTTGAGCTTGGCGGGGGACACCTCGTAGGTGGTGCCGAACGCCTCGGTGGTCTCGCCGTAGTTCCAGCCCGCCTTGAGGGCGAGCACGTTGGCCTCGGCGATCTCCGGCTTGCGGGCGAACTTCTCCCGGATGAACGCCTCGCTGTGCTCGAGCTCGCGGCTGTACATCCAGGACAGCAGCCCCAGCGCAAACATGTTCTTCGCGCGCGAGCCGTCCTTCTTCGACGCGCCGATCTGCTCCACCGCGCCCAGCGTCAGCGTGGTCATGGGAACGGCCTGCACGACGTAGTCGGAGAGTTCGTCGGTCTCGAGCGGGTTGTCCTCATAGCCGACCTTGGCCAGGTTCCGCTTGGTGAACTCGTCGGAGTTCGCGATGACCAGCCCACCGCGTGGCAGATCGCTGACGTTGGCCTTGAGCGCGGCCGGGTTCATCGCGACCAGGACGTCGGGACGGTCGCCCGCAGTGAGGATGTCGAAGTCGGCGATCTGGATCTGGAACGACGAGACACCGGGCAGCGTGCCCTGTGGCGCGCGGATCTCCGCCGGGTAATTCGGTTGCGTCGCAAGATCATTGCCGAACAAGGCGGCTTCGGTGGTGAATCGGTCACCGGTGAGCTGCATGCCGTCGCCGGAGTCGCCGGCGAACCGGATGACGACCTTCTCGAGCTTCTGGCGCGGGGATGGATGTGCCTCGGCCCGACTGCCGCTCAAAGTCACGACCCCTGCCTTTCACGCTTCGTGAGGTGACGTCGATCCGTGTCGCAAGGAAGGCCGCTTCCGCGTCCGCGCCGCCGGGTTGACGTCTCACCCCGTTTCTTACCTGTCACTGGCAGTACCGATTATTGCACTTCTCTTAGGCTCGGCTTCACCTGACCGTGGCGTGTCCCCCGTCTGGGCCGTCGGGAAACGCGCAGTTCAACGCTACATACCTGGCAGGCAGCGTCACCGCTTTGTGGTGTTGGTCACGTTCGGGGCGAGGCAATTCCTAAGAAAGACGACACGTCCCGGCAGACGCCCGCCCGCACGCTGGAAACACTTGACGTGTGTTGACTTTCGACACCGCCACCTGCGGCTACACCCGGTCGGTGGATTCGACCCGCAGGCGTTTCTCGAGTTCACGGGCAACCAGTGCGCTGGCGCGCTCGGCCGCGGTCACCGTGTCGGCGCCCGCCGCGCGGTTGGCCACGTAACAGGCGGTGAACATGTCGCCCGCGCCCGTCGCCTGCACGCCCGTGACCCGCCACGCGGCGGGTACCCGGACGACGGAGCCGTCCGTGTAGATGTCACAGCCCTCGGAGCCAAGAGTCACCAGGATCTCCGGCACGCCCAGGCGCTCGGCGGTCGCCGCGTCGAATTCACCGTCGGCGACGATCACCGCCTCGTCCTCCGCGAGCTTGAGGACGCTGATGTCGCGCAGCAGGCTGGGCGGGTAGTCCGAGTCCACCGCCAGCGGACCGAGCCGGTTTGCGCGCACCAGACCCTGGCCGTCGTAGGCGACGCGGTGCCCGCGTGCCGCCAGCAGTGCGAGCGTGCTCTCGGGGAAGTCGGCGCGCATCAGTGGAGCCAGGTGCACCCACGACGTCGCCGGGTCAGCGGTCTCGATCTCGGAGGAACCCCAGATCGGGCCCAGCGCGGTGACCGACATCGCGCGGTGATCGACGTCGACGTAGTCGAGCCGGAAACCCGCGGTGCGGTCCGAGTCGATGATGCGGACCAGTGTCCCGAACCGGTCGAGCACGCCGGCGAACAGCTGGTGGTCCTGCGGAGCGCCCATGGCCACGATCTGACCGGGCCCACCCGCGTACTCCAGCGCGACGCCGGCGAACGAGGCACAGCCGCCCGGGCTGGGCGCCGCACCGTCGATGACGTCGATCGCGAGGTTGCCGAGGACGGTCACACCGTTGACGAGCTGTGGCCGCACCGATCGAGTCTCCTGGGTCTCAGTCGGCGCACCGAAGTCGCCGTGAGGCGAAATGGTATCCGGCGTCGACCCGAATCGACGACCCGAAGATCATCCGGGCAGGTTGTAGGGCGTGATCACCTGGATGGGCGTGGGCCGCGCAGGCTCGCCAGCCAAGGCGCCGTGGCTGGCCAGGATCAGCCGCATCGCCAGCCGGGCATCGGCGCGCAGGTTGTTGTGCAGGACGACCGATACCCTCCCGTCGCGCAGCAGCCTGCGGTTATCGGCATCGAGGTCGTGGGCGATGAACACTCGGCAGACCCGTCCGATCTTGTCGAATGCAGACACCGTCGCGGTGTTGCCGCCACCCGGCGAATAGACGGCCTCCACGGACGGGTTGCGTTCCAGCGCGTCGAGCACCAGGCGTTCGGTGGTCTCGTCGATACCGTCGCTGTCGCTGACCTCGACGACGTCCCGGCCGGACCCGCGCAGCGCCGACCGGAATCCGACCTCGCGTTCACCCTCACCGCGAAACACGGTGCCACTCAGGGTGATCAGAACACCAGACGGGTGGGCGCCCAGCCACTGGTCCATCAGATAGGCGGCCGTCACGCCCGCGCCGTGGTTGTCGATCCCGACATACGCGTACCGCGCGCTGGTGGGAACGTCGGTCGAATAGGTCACCACGGGCACGCCCGCACCGACGAGACGGTCGATGGCCTCGGCCACCTCCGGCGTGTCCTGCGCCTTGAGGATGACGCCGTGGCTGCCACGGATGCGGGACAGCGCGTCGGCCATCTGCGACCCGGACCCCGACTCCCAGAGATGGAAGCGGGCTCGCAGCATCGCCGGCGCGAAGGCGGGCAATTCGGCCTCGACCGCGTCACGGAAGGCGTCAGAGAACCGGCGTGGCGTCTGCATCACCACGTCGATCAGGAAGCGGCGACCGTTGAGCCGTAGTTGCGCGCGCTGTTTGTCCAGATCCGCGATGGCCTGGGCCACCTCGGCCCGGGTGTTCTCGCGGACGCCGGGCCGGTCGTTGAGGACGCGGTCGACGGTGGCCTCGCTCAACCCGGCCTGCTGGGCGATCTCGCGAACCTTGTACCGGTGCGGCATCTCGTCCTCTCTCGCCACTTCGGCGCGGAAAGTATCGCTGACCGAGGGTTAGCGCGCCGAAGTCACAAAACGATGCTGGCGCACCCATTGGTGATGGTTTTTTGATTGGTTTCTGGTGTTGATTGCGGTGGTCGGCGGAACCAGACTAACGGGCATGGCCGCACCAATCACCTCTACGAAACGCGCCTGGATCGAGGCGTCCGACTGCGATCTCGACGATTTCCGCGCGCTGGTGTCCACCGAGACCAACCTCGCCGACTACGCCCTCGCCAGTGACGTCCGCCTCGGCGCGGTCGTCTACTCCGCCACGGCGATGGCGACCGCCGACCGGCACGCGTTGCACACCGAGCTGATCCGCGCACTCGCCGACGGACCCGGCGTCGTCGTCTTCGAGGGCGCCTTCGACCACGACGTCGTCGACCGTGCCAGCGGGGCGTTCGCGGCGCTCATCGAAGCGCAGCGCGCCGAGGGCGGCTCCACGGGTGACCACTTCGGCAAGGCGGGTGCGAACGACCGGGTGTGGAACGCGGCACAGAAGCTCGCGCTGCACTCTCCCGACGTGTTCGCCGACTACTACGCCAACGACGCCCTTGCCACCGTGTGCGAGGCCTGGCTCGGCCCCCGCTATCAGGTGACTTCGCAGGTGAACGTCGTCAATCCTGGTGGCGCCGCGCAAGCTCCCCACCGCGACTACCATCTCGGTTTCGTCGACGAGGACCAACTGGCGGCCTATCCGGCGCACCTGCACCGGATGTCGGCGGCACTGACGCTGCAGGGTGCGGTCGCGCATTGCGACATGCCGCTGGAGAGCGGTCCCACGATGCTGCTTCCCCACTCGCAGAAGTTCCTCGGCGGCTACATCGCGTTCTACCGCCAGGAATTCATCGACTACTTCGCGACAGTGCAGGTGCAGCTGCCGCTGCGCAAGGGCGACGCGATCTTCTTCAACCCCGCGCTGATGCACGGCGCGGGCGCCAACACGTCGACCGACATTCGGCGAATGGCCAACCTGCTGCAGATCTCCTCGCCGTTCGGACGTGCGATGGAATCGCTGGACCGTACCGCGATGGTGCGCGCGACGTACCCGTCGCTGCTGGCCATGAAGGCCGCGGGCCGGTCAGACCGCGAACTTCGCAACGCGGTCAACGCCACCGCCGAGGGCTACGCGTTTCCCACCAACCTGGACCGCGACCAACCCATCGGCAGCCTGGCGCCACCGAGCCAGGTCGACACCGTCCTGGCCGCGCTGGCCGCCGGGCTCACTGCAGAAGCGCTCGACATCGAACTCGCAGAACACAACACGAGGAGAAACGCATGACCACGCTCGGCGTCATCGGACTGGGCCGCATCGGCGCCTTTCACACCGAAACCCTCAGCGGACTGGACGGCATCGACGGGTTGGTGGTCACCGACGAGCGCACCGACGTCGCTGCTGCCGTGGCCGCCAAGTACGGCGCCAAGGCCGTCGACACCGTCGAGGAGCTGTTGTCCGCCGGCGTCGACGGCGTGGTGGTGGCCGCGGCCACACCCGCTCACGCGGCGCTGACCCTGGCCGCCGTCGAACGGGGCCTGCCGACGTTCTGTGAGAAGCCCATCGCGTCCACCGCGGCCGAGAGCGCCCGCGTCGCGGAGGTCATCCTCACGTCCGGCGTCCCGGTCCAGGTGGGCTATCAGCGACGGTTCGACGCCGCGTTCGCGGCGGCCAAGCGCGCGGTCGACGACGGTTCGCTGGGCACGCTGCACACGGTCCGGAGCACCACGATGGACCCCGCGCCCCCGCCGATGGACTACATCAAGGGCTCCGGCGGCATCTTCCGCGATTGCGCCGTGCACGACTTCGACGTGCTGAACTGGATCACCGGGCAGCGCGCCGTCGAGGTGTACGCCACCGGGACCGTCCAGGGTGACCCGCTGTTCTCCGAGTACGACGACGTCGACACCGCTGCGGTGATCGTGAAGTTCGACGGCGGCGCCCTGGGTCTGGTGTCGGCGGCCAGGTACAACGCCAGGGGCTACGACTGCCGGCTGGAAGTCCACGGCTTCGACGACAGCGTCGCCGCCGGCTGGGACCAGGGCGTGCCCTTGCGGAACACCGACCCCGCGAACTCGGGGCCCGGCGGGTTCCCCACCGGGCCCGCGCACCACTTCTTCATGGACCGCTTCACCGAGGCCTTCCGGACCGAGCTCGCCGCGTTCGTCCGTGTCACGCGGGGCGAGGCGATTCCGGGCGCGACGGTCGCCGACGCCGTCGAGGTGGCCTGGTTGGCGGAAGCCGCCACCGAGTCGCTGCGCCGGGGCGCGCCGGTGACGATCGCCGAGGTGCGCAACTCGTGAGCGCGATCAACACCGGCGGGCAGGAGCGGAGCGACCGGGGAATCAAGACCGGCGGGCAGGAGCGGAGCGACCGGGGAATCAAGACCGGCGGGCAGGAGCGGAGCGACCGGGGAATCAAGACCGGCGGGCAGGAGCGGAGCGACCGGGGAATCAAGATCGGCGGGCAGGAGCGGAGCGACCGGGGAATCAAGATCGCCGGCGCCCCGATCTCCTGGGGCGTCTGCGAAGTACCCGGCTGGGGCTACCAGCTCGCGGCCGGTCGCGTGTTGGCCGAGATGCGCGGCGCGGGCTTGACCGCCACCGAGCTGGGACCGGAGGGCTTTCTGCCGACGGACGTCGAGGAACTGAAAGCCGTTCTGCACGAGAGCGATCTGGCCTGCGTGGGCGGCTTCGTCCCGGTGGTGCTGCACGCCGACGACCACGATCCGGCAGAGGACCTGGCCGGACCGTTGGAGTCGTTGTGTGCAGCGGGTGCTGGTGTCGTCGTGCTGGCAGCTGCCAGCGGGTCCGACGGCTACGACTCACGTCCCGTGCTGGAGGACGCCCAGTGGTCGAGGCTGCTGGCGAACCTCGACCGGTTGGCCGACATCGTGGCCGAGCGGGGACTGCTGGCGGTGCTGCACCCACACGTCGGCACCCTCGTCGAAACCCGCCAGGACGTCGACCGGGTACTCGCCGGTTCGTCCATACCGCTGTGCCTGGACACCGGACATCTGATGATCGGCGGCACCGACCCGCTGGAACTGGCCAAGGCCGTGCCCGGTCGCATTGCCCACGCCCATCTCAAGGACGTCGACGCGGCGATGGCCGCCAAGGTGCAGTCAGGCGAACTGAGCTATACCGAGGCCGTCGAGGCGGGCATGTACACCTCGCTGGGCACCGGCGACGTCGACATCGCCGGGATAGTCTCGGTGTTGCGGGACAACGGGTTCGACGGCTGGTTCGTACTCGAGCAGGACACCATCCTGGTCGCCGAGCCAACCGACGAGGGTCCGGTCCGCGACGTGCTGGCCAGTGTGGCGTACCTACGGCAGGTCATTTCGTGAGCCTGCGCATCGGCGTGCTCGGCGCGTCACGGATCGCCGAACAGGCGATCGTCGGTCCCGCAGCCGAGCTCGGCCACCGCCTGGTGGCCATCGCCGCGCGGAACCGACCGCGGGCCGAGGCCTTCGCCGAGAAGTACGGCGTGGAGCGGGTGGTCGGCAGTTACCAGGAGGTCATCGACGATCCCGAGGTCGACCTCGTCTACAACCCGCTGGCCAACTCGCTGCACGCACCGTGGAACCTCGCCGCGATCGCGGCAGGCAAACCCGTGCTGAGCGAAAAGCCCTTCGCCAGAGACGAATCCGAGGCGCGGGTGGTCGCGGACGCCGCTGCGGCAGCGGGCGTGGCCGTCCTCGAGGCGTTTCACTACTTCTTTCACCCCGTGACCCAGCGGGCGTTCGATCTGGCCGCCGACGGGACCCTCGGTGCCATCACCCACGTCGAGGTCCGGATGGCGATTCCCGCACCCGGTGACGACGACCCGCGTTGGTCACTGGACCTTGCGGGAGGCGCCATGATGGACCTCGGTTGTTACGGCCTGCACGTGATGCGGTCGCTGGGCCGCCTCGCGATGCCCGGCATCGAGGGGCGCCCGTCGATCACCCGCGCGCACGCCGAACAGCGCACCCCGGGGGTCGACGCCTGGTGCGACGTCGAGCTCGGCTTCCCCGGTGGTGCGACCGGTGTATCGGCGAACTCGATGGTGAGCGACGACCGCGCCCACACCATGCGGATCGTCGGTACGGCAGGCGATCTCCTGGTGCACGACTTCATCAAGCCGAACACCGACGACCGGCTGACGATCAACACGCCGACCGGCTCGACGGTGGAACGGCTCGGCACCAGGGCGTCCTACACGTATCAGCTCGAGGCGTTCGCCGATCACGTCGAGCACGGGACGCCGCTTCCGTTCGGCACCGCGGACGCGGTGGCCAACATGGCGTTCCTCGACGATGCCTACCGTGCGGCCGGCATGCACCCTCGCTGAACCCTTGCGCCCGCTGCCCCTGCCCCGCGAACGTGCGCGTCTGCGGGCGACACGCCGTCCGCGCGTCGAAGATGACGCACGCTCACCAGCCCGATGTCGGTCAGGGCCGCCGCTTGCCACGCTTCATGCCAGGCCGTACCGCGGCCCGCTCGTGCCACCGCAAGCGCAGCAGCATCACCTGGCGGTGGGCACGAAACGAGATGGCCAGCGGGTCACGCCACGCCGACGTGCGCGCCGAAGATTCGCGATGGATGTCCACATGACGATTGTGCCGTCCGGGTGGGCATCCGGCAGGACGGCGCTCACCACCAGACGGCGTCGGGTCGCTGAACACTCGCCGAACTGGACACTTCCGTGCGCCCGGCGCTCACCGCGCGGCGTCAGGGTTTGGGAACGGAACCGCCGAACCGCTCGGCCAGGCGTTCCAGCGTCGACGTGATGCCCTCGCCGTTCTTCTTGTCGTACCCCAATGCGGTGATCATCAACGGCACCTTGGCGGTGCTGTAATCAAAGGTCTCGGTGACCTCGGTAATCGTGGTGTCACCGGGCGTCGCCTCCGTCAGCTCCCAGCGCCAGCGATGCCCGAGAGGGTGTTGCCACTCGACGACCTTGCCCTCCTGAACCTCGGTGACCGTCGAGGTGATCTTGTAGGGCACTCCGAACTGCTTCATACCCACGGTGAACTTGTCCCCGACGGAGAGGTGGTGAGGCCCCTTGACGTCGACGTCTCGCACGGTCCCGGAGCCGTCGAGCTCGGGATGGCGGTGTGGATCGCTGACGATGGCGAAGACGTCGGCGGCCGGAGCCGTGACCAGTACTCTCCTGGCCACCTTGTTGGGGCCGACGTCGACCTTGGACACTGTTGTCGTAGTCATGTGATCTTCATACCCCTCGATGACCATGCGACACCATCAGGGGTTGGGCGGCGCTCCGGTCGTGCCGCGCTCGATCAGCTGCGGCATCAGGACCGATGAGACTCGTTCGGTCCGGCCACCGTCGAGACGTTCGACTACTGCCTCGACGGCTCGATTGGCCTGCTCGCGTGGCGCTTGGCTGACGGACGTGAGATCGATGTGGCCTAGTCGGGCCAAAAAGCTGTCGTCGTAACCGCTGATCGACACTTCTCCCGGCACATCCACGCCAGCCCGCCGAAGCACGTCGAGCACGCCCACGGCGCTACGGTCGTTGACGCACACCACCGCCGTCGGTAGGTCGAGTGCGGTGAGGAGGACCTTGGCCGCGTCGACGCCCGCGTGCTCGGTGAAGTCTCCGTCGATCATCCTGGCGTGTTCGTCGAGCCCATGCCGACGCATCGCCCGCAAGTAGCCATTGCGTCGATCCGCGGCGATGGATCCCGATCCGCCCGTCACGTGTACCACCCTGCGGTGGCCCAGTCCGACGAGATGGTCGACCACCGAGGCGATCCCCCTGCTGTCGGCGGCACGCACGACGTCGAGCGACGGTGCCGAGACCCGTCGACCGACGATCACCGTCGGCAGCCGGTCCCCGATCGAGGTCAGCGCCTCACCCGTCGACTCGGGACCCAGCAAAATCACTCCCTCGCAACGAAAGTCGAGGAGGGTGTCGATCACCCGCGATTCGCCATGCGTTGTCGTGACCGGCCCGAGCACCACCTCGTAACCGGCGCGATCGGCGGCTTCAACGATGTCCTCGACCATCTCTGCGTGGAAGCTGCTGCGGATATCGGCCATCACCCCGATCAGGTGACTACGGCGCGCCGTCATGAGCGCTGCTGCTCGATTCACCCGATAGCCCAATTCATCCGCCGCGGCGATGACCTTCGCCCTGGTCTCCTCGCTCGGGCCGGGAGCCTTACGGATCACCAACGACACGAGTGCCTTCGACACCCCGACCTTGTCGGCGATGTCTTGCATCGTCGGTCGTTCCCGATTGGTCTCCACGCAGTCTCCTCGACGTCGAGTAAGGGTCTTGACAGAACACTGTGACCGACCCATAGTATCAATTAGACCGGTCAAATAGATCGGAACAAGTCACGGTGCGAGGACCTGTCCCCAGCAACTCAAACCCAGACAACGGGGAGCATTGATGTCCGACTCAATCGGTGTGGCCGTCATCGGTGGTGGCATGGCCGGACGAGCGCACGCCGCCGGATACCGGGCCGCCACGACACTCTTCGGCACCGACCGGCCCGACGTTCGCCTGGTCGCCATCGCCGACATGAACGAAGCCGTCGCGCACGACACTGCCAAGCGCTACGGCTACGAGCGGGCCGAGTACGACTGGCACGCGATCGCCGACGCACCCGACATCGACGCCGTCAGCGTCGTCGTCGCCAATGACCTACACCGCGAGATCGTCGAGGGGCTCCTCGCCGCAGGCAAGCACGTGCTCTGCGAGAAGCCTCTGGCGGGCTCGCTCGCCGACGCCGAGGCGATGGCGGCGGCAGCTCAGAAGTCGGACAAGGTGACCGCGGTCGGCTACACCTACCGCCGCTCGCCTGCGGTCGAGATGATTCGGCGTGAACTCGTCGCGGGCACGCTCGGTGATCTGGTGCACTTCAACGGACACTACTGGTGCGACTACGCGCTGGACCCCACCTCACCCATCACGTGGCGGTACCGGGGCGGTCCAGGGACTGGCGCACTCGCCGACGTCGGGAGCCACCTGCTCGATCTGTCCGAGTTCGTCTGCGGGCCGATCGTCGAAGTCAGCGGTGCGTCCTTCGCCACGATCGTCAAGGAGCGACCGGTTCCGGTGGGCGTCACTTACGGCCACACCAAGGGTGCCGTCAGCGGCGAACTGGCGCCGGTGGAGAACGAGGACGTCGCGACGTTCACCGCACGATTCGAGAACGGCGCGGTCGGCACCTTCTCCGCATCCCGCGTGGCGCACAACCTGCCCGACGGGCTGGGTTTCGAGCTGTTCGCCGCCAAGGGTTCCGCCGCCTGGGACCTGCATCGCGCCGGTGAGTTCCAGATCTCGGCCGACGACGTCCGCAGTGAACTCAGCGGTCCGCGGCGGGTGCTGATCGGCCCCGATCATCCGTACATCGGCGGCGGCCTGCCGATGGATGCGGGTGGCGTCGGGCACGGCGTTGCCGATCTGTTCAACTACCAGACCCGCGCGTTCCTCGACCAGATCGCCGACAGTGTCGAACCCCGTCGCTCCGCTCGCCCAGGTGGCGACATGGGACCCCTGCCCGGCTTCGACGTGGGATTGCACGGGCTGCAGGTCGTCGCGGCCATCACCGAATCGGCCAACGGCGGCGGTCTCGCCGTCAAGGCCTCCTGACCTCTCCCCTGCCAAACCCGAAGGGACACACACGCCATGAAGCTCGGCCTCTACAACGCCATCCTCCACGACCGGTCACTGCCCGAAGCCCTCGCGGCGATCGCCGACGTCGGCCTGACCGGCATCGAGATCAACACCGGAGGATTCCTTCCTCCGGTACACGTCCCGACCTTCGACGACATCCTGGTCAGTGACGCCGCACGCGACGACTACCTCGGCATCTTCGAAGGCACCGGAGTGTCCATCGCCGGGTTGAACTGCAACGGCAACCCCCTGCACCCCCACCCGGACATCGGCCCGAAGCACGCCGAGGACATCCGCCGTTCCATCCGGCTTGCCGAGCGACTCGGCCAGCATCGCGTCGTCACCATGTCGGGCCTGCCCGGTGGCGAATCGAGTGCGACGCGCACCAACTGGATCGTGAACGCGTGGAATTCGGCCGCACTGGACGTCCTCGACTACCAGTGGGCGATCGTGGGCGACTTCTGGCGGGAGATCGACAAGCTCGCCCGTGACAGCGACGTCAAGGTCGCCCTGGAACTGCACCCGCAGAACATCGTGTTCAACAGCGCGACGATTCATCAACTCGTCGATCTCGCAGGCACCACCAACGTCGGCGTGGAACTCGATGCGTCGCATCTGTTCTGGCAGCAGATGGATCCCGTGGCGGTCGTCCGCCACCTCGGCGAACTCGTGGTTCACGCGGCGGCCAAGGACGTCCGGGTCAATCCCGAATACGCTGCGCTCAATGGCGTGCTCGACAACGGCTTCCGTCGACTGACACCCGACGAGAACCGCACGAATCTCGGCGGCGACGAGTGGGCCAACGAGTGGCCGAAGGAGTCCGCATGGGACTTCGTCGCGCTCGGCAAGGGTCACGACACCGCCTACTGGACCGAGTTCCTGCGCGCGCTTTACGAGGTCGACCCCGACATGCTGGTCAACATCGAGCACGAAGACACCGAGCTCGGTCGCATCGAAGGCATCGCAGTGGCGGCCGACGTGCTCAAGGCCGCCGACTCCGCACTCTCCTCGACAGTGGGCTGAACCCGGGCCCATGGGTGACGGCTCGGTGCGGGGGCATCCGGGCCGTCGCAGGCGCGAGGCCGCGCTCCTAGCGCGCGACAGAAAATCGCCGCTCGTCACCCGTCAGGCGTCGTGTCGAGACCCCGGGTTGTATCGCGCCGTGGACACCCGCACCACCAGGTCGGGCTTGTGTCGGACGTCCAGGAGGGGCGCATCGTCCAGCTGCATCCGGGTCAAGGCGGCGGCCGCGGCATCGCGTCCAAGCCGGCGTGCGTGCTGGTCGACGGACGTCAGATCGATTCCGTGTAACCGGGCCACCCTCGAATTGTCGTAGCCGACCAACGACAAATCCCGAGGAATGCGCAAGCCGAGCGAGTGCGCCGCCTCGCGGACTCCCAACGCCATCTCGTCGTTGTGTGCGAACACAGCCGTCGGGCGGTCGGCCACGTTCAAGACGCCTCGGGCGGTACGTTCGGCGGCGTCCTGTGAGTAACCCTGCGCCACAACAATTTGCGGCTTCATTCCGGCATCCCTCATGACTGCTTCGTACGCACGACGACGCAACTGGTGGCCCTCGTGCTCGATGCCGGTGATGTGTGCGATGCGCCGATGTCCGAGATCAAGCAGGTAACTGGTCGCCGCCGCCGCGCCGGCCTCGTCGTCGGCATAGACACAGTCGACTCCCGCCACCTTGCGCGCAACGCTGACCACCGGCACGGACTGGGCGAGGGCGCGCACCTCGGCGTCGGGCAACATGAACGTCGCGGCAATGATCACTCCGACACGAGCCTCGAGGAGTGAGCCCACAGCGTTCTGATCAGTCGGCTCATCGGCGTCCGAGACCGCCAGAAGTACTCGATTTCTCGTGCGCTCCAGTCCTTCTCGCACACCTCGATATACGTCGGCGTACACCTCGTTGCGAAAGTCGAGAAGGTAGAGGCCAATGGTGGACCGCGTCTTCGTAGCCAGGTCAGCCGCGATGACGTTGTGCCGGTAACCCAGCTGGCGCGCGGTTTCGAGGATCGTCCGTCGTGACTCTGCGCTGACGCCGGGCGCACCCCGGAAGGCCAACGACACGAGGGCCCGGGACACGCCCACCTTGCGCGCGACGTCATCCTGGGTCACCGCCCGGCGCATGCGGCCCGGAATGGATTCCTGCACGGACGACATCGTCTCACGAGGATTCGCGATTCATTTGTCCTTATGGCTTTACAAATGACTATCGCGCGCTAGTCTGGTTACGTGACGCGGATCACGTCACCGCCGGCGCAGTGTTCGCGCGGGCCTAGCCATGGAGGTTCCCCAGAATGACTGCACATGCTGAGTCGGCGGCCGAAGCCGAGCTGCCACCCCTGACCAACGGCCCTCATCGACAACGGATCGGCCTCATCTCGGTCGTCGCCTGCCTTGGCGGCCTGCTGTTCGGCTACGACACCGGCGTGGCCAACGGTGCCGAAGGTCCGATGGCCAAGGAACTCGGCCTTTCCCTGCTGCAGCTCGGCACTGTCATCAGCGCGCTGCTGTTCGCCGCCGCGATCGGCGCCCTGGTCGGTGGGATCATCTCCGACAAGATCGGGCGCCGCAAGACGATCCTGATCCTGGCGATGCTGTTCTTCTCGGGCGTCCTGCTGGTCGTGTTCTCCCCGGCCGGACCCGAGCCGGGCACCTTCTCCCCGCTGGGTTTCGCGGTCCTGGTCGCTGGTCGCATCGTGCTTGGACTCGCGGTCGGTGGCGCATCGACGGTGGTCCCGGTCTTCCTCGCCGAGCTGGCGCCGTACGAGATCCGTGGCTCGATCACGGGACGCAACGAGTTGGCCATCGTCCTTGGTCAACTGTCGGCATTCGTGGTCAACGCCATCCTCGGCACGACCCTCGGCCACGTAGACGGCGTCTGGCGAATCATGTTCGCTGTCTGCGCGTTGCCTGCCGTTGCCCTGTTCTTCGGAATGCTGCGGATGCCCGAGTCGCCGCGCTGGCTGGTGGAAAAGGGCAAGAACGACGAAGCGCTCGAGGTGCTCAAGACCGTGCGTTCCGAGGACCGGGCCTTGGCGGAGATCGCTCAGGTGGAACTGGTCGCCCAGCACGAACGGCAAGCCCACCAGATCGGGATCCGCGCTGTCATGGGCAGCAAGTGGCTGCGGCGCATCATCTTCGTCGGCATCGGCGTGTGCATGACGCAGCAGCTCACCGGCATCAACTCGATCATGTACTACGGCACCCGGGTACTGGAAGAATCGGGGATGAGCGAGCAGCAGGCCGTGCTTGCCAACATCGCCTTCGGCGTCGTGGCCGTTATCGGCGGAATCATCGCGCTTCGCAACATGGACCGGATCGACCGCCGCAAGACCTTCATGATCGGTCTCACGCTCACTACCACTTTCCATTGCCTGGTGGGTATCGCGTCGATGCTGCTGCCGGCAGGGAACCCGGCGCGGCCCTATGTGATCCTCGTCCTCGTCGTCGGGTTCGTGCTGTCTATGCAGACGTTCCTCAACGTCGCCGTGTGGGTGTGGCTGGCAGAGGTCTTCCCCCTGCACATGCGCGGCCTCGGCATCGGCATGGCGGTCTTCTTCTGCTGGGTCACCAACGGATTCCTCGGGCTCTACTTTCCGACCCTGGTCGCGAGTATCGGCATCACCGGGTCGTTCTTCCTGTTCGCCGGGATCGGGGTCGTGGCGCTGCTGTTCGTCTACACCCAGGTGCCCGAAACGCGCGGCCGCTCGCTGGAGGCGCTCGAAGAGGACGTTGCGTCCGGGCAGATCTACGTCGGGATGCGCTGAGCCGGCTCGGTTACGCGACGATGAGCGGTACCGCGGACGTGCAGGCGGAGGAGTTGGGTGGAGTTCTTGCCGGGGTCGAGCTCTTCGGCGATCTCGACCCCTCGCAACTGACAGCGATCGCGGCTGCGGCGACGGTTCGGGAGTTCGCCGCAGGCGAACTAGTGGTCGACGCGTTCACGGCGCCGCCCACCGAGATCTACGTGGTGCTCACCGGCGAGGTGGATCTCTGGCACGATCAGGATCAGGTGACGAAGGCCGGTGACGACCGGTTCGTCGCCGGCGATGTGTTCGGCTTTTCCGCGATGCTCACCGAACGCCCGATCGGCCCACGGGTGGTCGCCACCACCTCGGCCAGCGTTGCCGTCCTACCGGGCAACCTGGTCGAGCCGGCGTTCTACTCTCGCAGCGGAGCCCGGTTCCTCGCCGACTACATCTCCCGAACTCGACGCGGCTCCAACTCGGCGCCGATGTTCAGCACGGTCCAGAGCCTCATTGCGAGCATGCCGTTGGTCATCGGTCCGGACACGCCCGTCGCCGTCGTCGCACGGCAGTTGGCGGACCGTGACATGCACTGCGCGGTAGTCGAGTCGGGTGACGGCACCTACGGGATCGTTACTGATGCGGTATTGGGCCGGCGGGTCGTCGGCGACGGAATCTCCGGGGACACCCCCGCGCGTGAGGTGATGGTGTACCCGGCCACGACAGTCGAACTCTCGGGCTCGTCGGTCGAGGCGCTGATCACGCTGCTCGATTCCCGCGCCGAGTACCTGCCGGTCGTCGATCGAGCCGGCAAGCTACGCGGCGTACTCGGGGCACGTGACTTCGTGCTGGCACCGACGACGGCCGGATTCGGCATGCTCGAACAGATTCACCGCGCCCGCAACCGCGCCGAATTGATGGAACGGGCTCGGCGCGCGCCGTCGGTACTCGACGATATCCTCGACAGGGGTCTGGCCGTCGATCGCGTCATCCGGGTGTACTCCGCGATGGTCGACGCGATCGTCCGTCGATCGATCCAGCTGGTCTTCGCCGACCATCCCGACCTCGCGCTCGATCAATTCACCTGGCTCTTTCTGGGCAGTCACGGCCGGCGCGAAGCGGTGCCCGGTTCGGATGTCGACGTGGCCATCGCGTTCGACGACGACGTGTCGCCAAAGACGATGGAGCGGTTCCGCGGCGCGTTCGCGCACGTCAACGAACTGCTCACCACCGCCGGTCTCGGTGTCGACGTCAACGGCGCCAACGCGTCGAACAAGTCGTTCTCCCGGACGAACAGCGAGTGGCGAGAAGCGGCGACGCGCTGGCTGACCGCACCTGGAGAGAACTCCCGCGCGACGATGGCCGTCCAACGCACCGGCTTGGCCGTCATCGCGTCCCTCCTCGTGGACGCCCGGCCCGTCCACGGCACACCCGGACTGCCGGAGGTGGCACGAGTCTTCACCGAATTCCGGCAGCACCCGGCGGCGGTGGATTTGCTTCTGTCGGAATCGGTTTCGCATCGAGCCAAGGAACGGGAGCGTACTCTTCGCGACGTGTTCACCGGCAAGGGCGATACGTTCAATGTCAAAACCCACGGGCTGCTGCCGGTGGTAAGCATCGCACGGTGGGCCGCACTGGGGGTTGGCTCCACCGAGTTGCAGACCGTGAAGAGACTCCGCGACGCGTCCAATTCGGCCATCCTGATCGGGGCCGAGGCCGAGCGCCTGATCGAGGTGTTCGAACTCCTGCAGCGGATGCGGCTACGCCATCACTTGAACCGTCTCCGCCACGGCCAGCAACCCAGTGACCTGATCGACCGCGACGAACTGTCGCCGATCGAACGCAGCATGATCGGCCAGGCCGTCCGGGAGGTCAACGCCATCGCCCGCCGGATGGACCGCATCGCGACACCGCTTGCCCGTCCCGCCCGGCGAAAGGTCACCTGACGGCGATGCGAATCGCCGTCATCGGTGACGTGGGTGGACACGCCGAACCACTGCGCCGCGAGCTCGCCCGTCTCGGCGCGCGCCCCGACGGCTCGCTACCCGAGGATCTGATGATCGTCCAGGTCGGTGATCTGATCCATCGTGGCCCCGACTCCGCGCAGGTCGTCGACATCGTGGACGGCTATCTGGACACCCAACCTGCGCAGTGGATCCAGCTGATCGGCAACCACGAGGCCCACTACCTTCAGGATCCCGTCTTCGTCTGGCCGGACGCCCTGCCTGACAGTCACATTCGCATCATCAACCGCTGGTGGCAGGACGGTTTCGCGGCCGTCGCCACCGCGGTCGAGACCACTTCGCACGAGTCCTTTCTCGTTACCCACGCCGGTATCACCGCGGAATTCTGGGCCAGCGCCCTCGGCGGTCCAGCCACCGCCGCGGAGGCTGCTCACCGCATCAACGACCTTGCGAAAGCCGACGCCGACAAGGTGTTCCGCGCCGGTGTCATGTTGCACGGGACAACCGTTCCAGATGTCGGACCGCTGTGGGCGGACACCACCACCGAACTGGTGCCCGGATGGGCCGACCGACAGCTGCCGTTCAGTCAGATCCACGGTCACAACGGCATCACCTCGTGGCGAGGAGGCGACATCGCCGGTTCCCGGCCCGGCATCGAGGCTCTCGTCACCATCGACGCCCACGCCAAACACGAAGCCGTCCACCTCGCCGGCGGTCGGCTCATCGGCATCGATCCGGACCACCGCGACACGGCGACGACCCCATGGCGCGCACTCGAACTGACCGGCACCGTCACGGCCCGCTGAGTCGTGTCGACATCGGCGTGGACCCGCACGAGCCTCCCGACCCAAGGTCGAGATCGCACGACCTTAAGGTGATCGAATCGAGATCGTACGAACCGGGAAGTGCCATCGGGAGACCAGAGCGTTCATGAGACCAACCGACGTCGCAGCAGATGAGTCAGCGTGGAAGACGCCCGCCACCAGACGGTCGGCGGGTCCGCGGAGCTGGACATCGGGAGCTACTTGCGACTCAGTTCGTGGCTGAGGGCCTCGAGCTCGTCACCACCTGCCATCTGTTGGGTCAGATGTTCCAAGGTGATGTCGTCGTAGGCACAGTCGAGCTTCTGCCGACCCCGATTGAGCAACACGAAGTGATCACCGACCATGTGTGCGTGGTGCGGGTTGTGGGTGATGAACACCACGCCGAAACCCGCCTCCTTCGCCGCGGTGATGTACTTCAGCACCACGCCGGACTGCTTGACGCCAAGGGCTGCGGTGGGTTCGTCCAGGATCAGCACCCGAGCACCGAAGAACACCGCGCGAGCGATGGCGACGCACTGGCGCTGGCCGCCCGAGAGCGAGCCGATCGGGGCGTCGACGTCGGGTAGCTCGATGCCCATCTTGGACAGTTCCGCGAGGGTGGTGGCCCGCATCGCGTTGGCGTCCAGCGAGAACGGGAATGACTTCTTGCGCACTTCCTGGCCGAGGAAGAAGTTGCGCCACACCGGCATCAGTGGCACGACGGCCAGATTCTGATACACCGTGGCGATGCCCTTGGCCAGCGCGTCGGCGGGCGAGCCGAAGGTCATCGGCTCTCCGTCGACGAGCAGTTCACCGTTGGTCTGCTGATGCAGTCCGGAGATGATCTTGATCAAGGTGGACTTGCCCGCGCCGTTGTCACCGAGGATGCCGGTGACCTCGCCCGCGTGCACCCGCAGACAGATGTCCTTGAGCGCGGTGATGTTGCCGTAGGACTTGCCCACGTTCTTCAACTCGACCAGGGGCACCTTGCCACCGGACGGGGCTTCGTTGGCTGGGGATTCGACTGTCGTGGTCATGGGATCACTTCTTCGCTGCGTAGTTACGGAAGGCATTGTTGGCGATCACCGCGAACAGCAACATCGCGCCAAGGAAGAACTTGAACCAGTCGGGATCCCAACCGGCGTAGACGATGCCCTGGTTCGTCATGCCGAAGATGAACGCACCGATGGCCGCCCCGATCGCGGTGCCGTAGCCGCCGGTGAGGAGACATCCGCCGATGACCGCGGCGATGATGTAGAAGAACTCGTTGCCGATGCCCTGACCGGATTGCACGGTGTTGAACGCGAACAGCAGGTGCATGCCGACGAACCAGGCGCAGAAGGCCACGAACATGAACAGCCCGATCTTCACCTTGGTGACCGGAACGCCCACTGCCCGCGCGCTGTCCGCGTCGCCGCCGACGGCGAAGATCCAGTTGCCGATCTTGGTCTTGAACAACACCCAGGTCGCGATCGCGGTGAAGACGAGCCACCACACCACGGTGATCCGGATCGCGACGCCGAAGACGGTGAACGACGACGCGAAGATCGCCCGGGCCGAGTCGAAACCCTGCATGTCACTGACGCTCTGGGTGGCCACCTGGCCGGACACCAGCTTGGTGACGGCGAGGTTGATGCCGGCGAGCATGAAGAACGAACTCAGCGTGATCAGGAAGCTGGGGATCTTGGTCTTCATCACCAGGTAGCCGTTGAGGAATCCGACGGCCAGCGCCAGGACGAGGGCGAGCGCGCCACCTGCCCACAGATTCAGGTGCAGGTTGTAGGCCAGCATCGACGCGGCCAGCGAGCTGAACGTGACCGCGACGCCCGCCGACAGGTCGAACTCGCCACCGATCATCAGCACCGCCACACCACACGCCATGATGCCGATGGTCGAACTGGCGTACAGCACGGTCGCCAGCGACGCGGCCTCGCGGAACGGGGCCGCCACGACGAGGAAGAACACGAAGATGCCGATGGCACCGATGCCGGCGCCCATCTCGGGACGAATCAGCAACCGCTGGAGGCGATTGCGTTCCTTGACGCGCTCGTCGCGGACGACCTTGTGGTCGGCGACGTCCCTGTCTTCTTGGGTAGTCATGTCTGGTCTCCCCGTTCCTAGCGTGTTCCGGCCTTGGCCAGCTGGGCGACGGCGTCGATGTTGCCCTGGTCGATGAAGGACGGCCCGGTCAGCGTCGGCTCACCGCCACCGATCAGGTTCTTGTTGTTCACGAACAGCCAGAGCGAGTCGATCGCGAGGTAGCCCTGGAGGTACGGCTGCTGGTCGACGGCCCATTGAACCTGACCGCCCTTGATGGCGTCGACGAGCGCGGCGTTGGTGTCGAACGTGACGATCTTCGCCTTGCTGCCCGCGTTCCCGACCGATTGCACCGCCGTCAGCGCAATCGGCGCACCGAGCGCGACGATGTGATCGACGGCAGGATCTTGCTGCAGCTTGGCGGTGATCGTGGCCTCGACCGACGGCATGTCCTTGCTGTTGACGTTCAGGATCTCGCTTTCGCCCTTGAAGCCCTGCTTGACTCCGGCGCAACGGGATTCGAGGGCAACCTGGCCCTGCTCCTGGATGACGCAGATGATCTTCTTGGCACCGTCGGCGTTGAGCTTCTCGCCCGCGGCGATCCCCGCCAGCTTCTCGTCCTGGCCGAAGTACTCCTGGACACCCATGGACTTGAAGTTGTCGAAGCCGGAGTTGAACGCCACCACGGGGATGCCCTTCGCCTCGGCGGCCTTGACCGCGGGCGCCATGGCGTCGGGCTTGGCGAGCGTCACGGCGATGCCGTCCACCCCGCTGTCGATAGCGCTCTGGACGAGGTTGGCCTGGTTCGGCGCCTCCGGGTCGTTGGAGTACCGGAGTTCGATGTTGTCCTTCTTGGCAGCGGCTTCGGCGCCCTTGCGGATGAGGTCCCAGAACGAGTCGCCCGGCACCTCGTGGGTGATCATCGCGACCGTCATCCGCGGCGTGTCGACGGAGCCGCCGCCTCCGCCGCCGTCACCGGTTCCGGCGGGCTTTCCTCCGGTGCTCGAACACGACACGAGTCCGAGGGCGATAACCCCGGCCCCAGCGGCGGCTGCCAGCCGAATGAACTTCATCGTCTCTCCTGTCTGCGGATGCCGTGTGAACACGGCCTTGCAGACGATGTAATACGGGTCACAGGCGAAAGTCAACACTTTGTTCGGACATTAGGACTGCACGTCATAGATGACTCGCGGCACGAAGGTTAGCCAGTACTTTCGTGCGGTGAACCGCCGACGCCCGACCACCGGCTGACGAGCGTGTCGCAGAGCCTCATCGAGACAAGCACTACGGAGGTCGGGACGCTTCGACGCGTTGCCCGAGTCGTCGATCGCAGTCCGGTTCGTCGACGAGTGTGGCGCACCCGCTGGTGACGGCAGGACCGGTCGGGAGATCGTGCTGAGCCGAAGCTCGTCGTCCGCGGTACGACGGGACGCCCGCGCGCGGGCGGTCCGCCTCACCGGTCGACGAGCGTGGTCTCGAAGTAGTAGCGCGATGCCCGATAGCCGTGACTGCCGAATTCGACTGCCCTGCCCGAGTCGTCGAACGCGGTGCGCGTCATGGTCAGCAACGGACCACCGGTCTTCTCGTCGAGCAGCCTGGCCTCGTTCCTGGTCGCCGGCCGCGCCCCGATGCGCTGGCGAGCAAGCCGGATGTGCACACCGCGATTGCGCAACGCCTGATAGAGCCCACTGCGTTCGAGTTCCTCTGCCGCAGGTGCCAACTCGGCGGGAAGGTAGTTCGTCATCACGGCCAGCGGTTCGCCGTTCGCACGCCGCAAGCGGTGGATGGTGACGATCTCGTGGTCGGCCGCCAAATTGAGTTCGGCCGCGATCTCGCCGTCGGCGACGCCGAGGTGATAGTCGAGCAGTTCGGTGGTGGGCTCCTGACCGGCGCGAGCGAGATCGTCGAACAAGCTGGTGAGCTCGACCCGGCGGTGCACCGGGTTCTGTACGACCTGCGTGCCGACGCCGCGCTTGCGTACCAGAAGGCCCTTGTCGACGATCTCCTGAATCGCGCGTCGCGTCGTCGGGCGCGACAACGTGAGCCGTTTGGCGAGGTCGAGTTCGTTCTCGAAACGGTCTCCGGGGACGAGCTCACCATCCCGAATGGCGGCCTCGATCGCCTGAGCCAGTTGGTAATACAACGGGATGGGACTCGACCGGTCGAGCTCGACCTCCAGCGGCACATCGCCTCCGACCTCGGGTGATCCGACAAGACTGGCCCCAAGGGTAACACCGGCATGATCGCAAGTCAGAATGTCAGGACAAACTATTGACATACTGGAGTGACAAAGGGCACAGTCGTAGGCATCCCAGACACCAGGTAGACCGAGATTCGCAGGAGCCGACGTGACCACCACCGGACAGCTTGACGTCCTCGCCATCGGCCGCAGCGGAGTCGACATCTATCCGCTGCAGATCGGTGTCGGGCTCGAAGAGGTGACCTCCTTCGGAAAGTTCCTCGGCGGGAGTGCCGCAAACGTCGCCGTCGCCGCAGCCCGGCTGGGCAACCGCACCGCGCTGATCTCCGGCGTCGGCGACGATCCCTTCGGCCGTTTCGTCCGCATGGAGCTGGACCGGCTCGGCGTCGACAACCGCTACGTCGCAACGCATGATGCGTACCCGACCCCGGTGACGTTCTGTGAGATCTTTCCGCCCGACGACTTCCCGCTCTACTTCTACCGCAAGCCGAGCGCACCCGACCTTCAGATCACGCCCGCCGAGATCGACGCCGACGCCGTCCGGTCGGCGCGGCTGTTCTGGTCCACCGTCACGGGGCTGTCCGAGGAGCCGAGCCGCAGCGCGCACTTTGCGGCGTGGGAGGCACGTGGGGCGAGCGAGGCGCCGGGGCGCACTCCCCTTACCGTGCTCGACCTGGACTACCGGCCCATGTTCTGGGAATCTCCCGCCGCAGCGACCGAACAGATACAACGTGCGTTGCAGTACGTGAGCGTCGCCGTCGGCAACCGGGAGGAGTGCGAGGTCGCCGTCGGCGAGCGGAATCCGCGCAAGGCCGCCGACGCGCTGCTGGACCTCGGCGTCGAACTGGCGATCGTCAAGCAGGGCCCACGGGGTGTGCTCGGCAAGACCAAGCACAGCTCGGTCACCGTGTCGCCGAACGACGTGGACGTCGTCAACGGCCTCGGAGCCGGGGACAGTTTCGGCGGCAGCCTGATTCACGGCCTGCTTCGTGGGTGGTCGCTGGAGAAGACACTCCGCTACGCCAACGCCGCAGGAGCCATCGTGGCGTCCCGGCTCGAATGTTCGACCGCGATGCCAACGGCGGCAGAAGTTGCCGAACTCGCCGAGCAGACCGCAGTGGAGGCCGTCAATGTCTGACCCGATGAACGCCGAGAAGAGGACGATCCGGCCGGAGCCACTGTGCTCGGACTATGCACAAGTCACCGCTCTCCGTGCGGCCGACCCCGGCGCGGTGGCCTGCGCATGGGCTGACCGGACCACCCGTCCGACCATCCGGGACGACGGCCGGCTGATGATCGTGGCCGCCGACCATTCCGCGCGCGGCGCGCTCGCCGTGGGCAACCGGCCGACCGCGATGAACAGCCGTACCGACCTCCTGGACCGGCTGCGTGCCGCGCTGGCCGACCCGGGTGTCGACGGCGTGCTGGCGACGTCGGACATCCTGGACGACCTGCTTCTCCTCGGTGCGCTCGAGGACAAGGTGGTCTTCTCCTCGTTCAACCGCGGCGGGCTTGCCGGCGCGGCCTTCGAACTCGACGACCGGATGACCTGCGCGACTGCGGCGTCGACGGCCGCGGCCAAGATGAACGGCGGAAAGATGCTGTGCCGCATCGCCCTCGACGATCCCGGCACCGTCGCCACCATGACGGCCTGCGCTCAGGCCGTCGACGAGCTCGCAGCACACGGCCTGATCGCGATGCTCGAGCCGTTCATGTCCAGCCGCGTCGACGGAAAGGTTCGCAACGACCTCTCCCCGGATGCGGTGATCAAGTCCGTCCACATCGCCCAGGGGCTGGGGTCGACGTCGGCCTTCACGTGGATGAAACTTCCGGTGGTGGAGGAGATGGACCGCGTGATGGAGTCCACCACGATGCCCACGCTGCTGCTCGGCGGCGACCCCCCGACCCCGACGAGGCATTCGCCTCCTGGGAGAAGGCGCTGGGCCTGCCGTCGGTGCGCGGCCTCGTCGTCGGCCGCACGCTGCTCTACCCCGCCGACGACGACGTGAGCTCTGCGGTCGCCACCGCGGTGTCGATGGTGCGCTGACATGCACAGCAAGCTCTACATCCCGGCCCGCAGCGCCGAACTACCGTTCACCGTCGACGTCACCCCTGGATCGGCAGGCTGGTCCGAATCCTCGCTGCAGGTACTCGAATTGGACGACAGCCAAACCGCCGAACTCCACACCGGTGACACGGAGGTGATGATCCTGCCGCTGGCCGGCGGCGGCTCCGTCGACTGCGACGACGAAACATTCGCATTGACTCCGCGCGCCTCGGTCTTCGACGGTCCCAGTGACATGGTCTACATCGGCGTCGGCAAGGAGTACCGGATCACCGGTGAGGGCCGGTTCGCGATCTGCGGTGCGAGGGCGAAGAACTCGTTCCCCAATCGCAGGGTGGCCGCCGCCGACGTGGCGGTGGAACTGCGCGGCGCGGGCAACTGCAGTCGGCAGGTCCACAACTTCGGCACAGCGGGCGTCTTCGAGGCCGACTCGCTGATCGCCTGCGAGGTCATCACGCCCGGCGGGAACTGGTCGAGCTACCCCGCCCACAAGCACGACGAGAACACCCCGACACAGTCCGAACTCGAGGAGATCTACTACTTCGAGATTGGCCCCGGGTCCCCCCAGATAGATCCAGCCTCGCGTGGCTTCGGCTACCACCGGGTGTACGGCACCCCCGACCGTCCGATCGAGGTGCTGGAGGAGGTCCGCACCGGCGACGTGGTCCTGGTTCCGCACGGCTATCACGGCCCGTCGGTCGCGGCGCCCGGCTATCACATGTACTACCTCAACGTCATGGCCGGGCCGGGCGCCGAGCGGGCGTGGAAGATCGTCGACGACCCCGAGCACGCGTGGCTCCGCGGCACCTGGGACGACCAGGACATCGACCCGCGACTCCCCCTGCACTCCCCTCGATCACAAGGAGCATGACCGTGGTTTCCACCGCGCCGAAGAAGGCGGACAAGACCCCCGACACCGAGGGCACCGTGCGGCTCACCGTCGCGCAGGCCACGATTCGGTTCCTCGGCAATCAGTACGTCGAACACGACGGCGAACGCACCAAGTTCTTCGCGGGCGCCTTCGGCATCTTCGGTCACGGCAATGTGGCGGGCCTGGGCCAGGCACTCCTGCAGGACGAGGTGAGCGCGCTGCGAAGCCGGGACCGAACCCGCCCTGCGGTACGTACTCGGCCGCAACGAGCAGGCGATGGTGCACAGCGCCGTCGCCTATGCCCGCCAGAAGGACCGGCTGCAGACCTGGGCCGTCACCGCCAGCGTCGGACCCGGCTCCACCAACATGCTGACCGGCGCCGCGCTGGCCACCATCAACCGGCTGCCCGTGCTGCTGTTGGCCGCCGACACCTTCGCCACCAGGGTCAGTTCGCCCGTGCTGCAGGAACTCGAGTTGCCGTCCTCCGGCGACGTGACCGTCAACGACGCGTTCAAACCGCTGTCCCGCTACTTCGACCGGGTATGGCGGCCCGAGCAGTTGCCCGCGGCGCTGCTCGGCGCGCTCCGGGTGCTCACCGACCCGGTGGAGACGGGCGCGGCGACCATCGCCATCCCGCAGGACGTGCAGGCCGAAGCCCACGACTGGCCGGAATCGTTGTTCGACGAACGCACCTGGCACGTCGCCCGCCCGTTGCCGGAACGCTCGGTGATCGCCCGCGCAGCCGACGTCATCCGCTCCGCGAAGAAGCCGCTGATCGTCGCGGGCGGCGGCGTCATCTACTCCGACGCCACCGACGCGCTCGCGGCGTTCTGCGAGAGCACCGGCATCCCGGTCGGCCAGAGCCAGGCCGGCAAGGGCGCGCTCCCCTACGACCATCCGCAGTCCGTCGGGGCCATCGGCTCGACCGGCACCACGGCGGCCAACGCGTTGGCCACCGAGGCCGACGTCGTCATCGGAATCGGCACCCGCTACAGCGACTTCACCAGCGCTTCGCGCACCGCGTTCACCAACCCCGACGTCCGGTTCGTCAACGTCAACGTGGCGTCCATCGACTCGGTCAAGCACGGTGGCGTGAGCGTCGTCGCGGACGCCCGCGAAGCGATCGACGCCCTCGCCGTCGCCCTCGGGGATTACTCGGTGAGCGATGAATACCGAACGCGCACGGCAGATCTCGCGCACGAATGGGAAGACACCGTGTCCGCGGCGTACAAGGTCGACGACGGCGCCGCGTTGAACCAGAACCAGGTGATCGGGCTGGCCAACACGTTGTCCGACCCCCGCGACGTCGTCGTGTGCGCCGCCGGCTCCATGCCAGGGGACCTGCACAAGCTCTGGCGCACCCGCGACCGCAAGGGCTACCACGTCGAATACGGGTATTCCTGCATGGGGTACGAGATCGCCGGCGGCATCGGTGCCAAGATGGCCGACCCGGACCGTGACGTGTTCATCTTGGTCGGCGACGGCTCATACCTGATGATGGCCACCGAACTGGTGACGGCGGTGCAGGAGAACGTCAAGGTCATCGTCGTGCTGGTGCAGAACCACGGCTTCGCCTCCATCGGCTCGCTGTCCGAGGCGCTGGGTTCTCAGCGGTTCGGCACCGCCTACCGGTACCGCAGTGAGGACGGCCGGCTCGACGGCGCCAAGCTGCCCGTCGACCTCGCCGCCAACGCCGCCAGCCTCGGGGCCGACGTGATCCGCGTCGTCACCGCGGCCGAGTTCACCGACGCGGTCAAGGTGGCCAAGGCCAGCGACCGCACGACGGTGATCCACGTCGAGACCGATCCACTGATCCCCGCGCCGGACAGTGAATCCTGGTGGGACGTACCCGTTTCCGAAACGTCGACGCTGGAATCCACCCAGGCCGCATATCAGACGTACGCCGACTGGAAGAAGATCCAGCGGCCGTTCGTCCGGCCTTCCGAATAGCCGAGTCATCTGAGAGGCGATGGACACGTGAGCAGCATTCTGGTCGGCTCCGCACCCGACTCCTGGGGCGTCTGGTTTCCCGACGACCCGAACCAGACCCCGTACACGCGCTTCCTCGACGAGGTCGCCGCGTCGGGCTACGAATGGATCGAGCTGGGCCCCTTCGGCTACCTGCCTACGGACCCCCAACAGCTCGCGGACGAGCTGGCCGCGCGCAACCTGAAGCTTTCGGCGGGAACCGTCTTCGAGCACCTGCACCAGTCCGAGGTCCGCGGCGACGACTCGTGGAACGCGGTGTGGAAGCAGATCGAAGACGTCGCCAAGCTGACGGCCGCCGTCGGCGGAAGGCACGTCGTCGTCATCCCGGAGATGTGGCGCGACCCGTCCACCGGCGCCGTGCTGGAAGACCGCAATCTGACTCCCGCGCAATGGAGGCAGAAGACCGCCGGGATGAACGAGCTCGGCAGGGCGATGTTCGAGAAGTACGGCGTCCGTGCGCAATACCATCCGCACGCGGACAGCCACGTCGACACCGAGGAGAACGTCTACCGATTCCTCGACGGCACCGACGGCGACTTCGTGAACCTGTGCCTGGACACCGGACACATCAGCTACTGCGGTGGCGACAACATCGCGATCATCCAGCGCGCGCCCGAGCGAATCGGGTACCTGCACCTCAAGCAGGTCGACCCGCAGGTGCGGGCCAAGGTCGAAGCCGAGGACCTGCCCTTCGGGGAAGCCGTCAAGCTCGGGGCGATGACCGAACCGCCGCTGGGCATCCCGGACATGCCGCCGCTGCTGGCCGCCATCGAGAAGCTCGGCATCGACGTCTTCGCGATCGTCGAGCAGGACATGTACCCGTGTGCGGTCGACGCCCCGCTGCCCATCGCGCAGCGCACGCGACAGTATCTGGGTTCGTGTGGTGTCCCGTCGGTAACATTCAACTAGGAAGCCCGAAACGATATGTCTGACTTGCGCGTAGCCGTCCTCGGTGTCGGCGTCATGGGCGCCGATCACGTCGCCCGACTGAGCAGCAGGATCTCCGGCGCCACGGTGACGGTGGTCAACGACTACCTCACGGAGAAGGCGGAGAAGCTCGCCGCGGAGCTTCCCGGCTGCCGTGCCATCAGCGATCCGTTGGACGCCATCGCCGATCCCGACGTGGACGCCGTCGTGCTGGCGACGCCCGGGCCGACGCACGAGAAGCAGCTGCTGGCGTGCATCGAGCACGACAAGCCAGTGCTGTGCGAGAAACCGCTCACCACCGGCGTCGACACGTCACTCGAAGTGGTCAAGCGCGAGGCCGAACACGGCCGCCGGTTGATCCAGGTCGGCTTCATGCGCCGCTTCGACCACGAGTACGCCCAACTGAAGTCGCTGCTGGACAGCGGCGACTTGGGGCGCGCGCTGGTGCTGCACTGTGCCCACCGCAACCCTGCCGTGCCGCCGGGCTTCGACAGCGCGATGGTGGTTCGTGACTCGCTGGTGCACGAGGTCGACGTCACCCGATTCCTGTTCGACGAGGAGATCACGTCGATCCAGATCATCAAGCCGTCGCCGAATCCCGGCGCGCCAGAAGGTCTTGCCGACCCGCAGATCGCCATTCTGCGCACCGCGTCCGGCCGGCACATCGACGTCGAACTGTTCGTCACCACCGGAGTTGCCTACGAGGTGCGCACCGAGGTCGTCGCCGAAAAGGGCAGCGCGATGATCGGTCTGGACGTCAACATGGTTCGCAAGACGGCGTCGGGAACGTGGGGTGGGCAGATCACGCCTGGCTTCCGGGAGCGGTTCGGCCAGGCCTACGACACCGAGTTCCAGCGGTGGGTGGACGCGGTCCGGCGTGGGGGTTCGACCGGGGACGTCATCGACGGGCCCGGGGCTTGGGACGGCTACGCCGCGTCGGCGGTGTGCGAGGCCGGGGTCGAATCGCTCGGCAGCGGGGCTCCCGTGGAGGTCCAGATGGTTCCCCGCGACTCGATCAAGGGAGCATGACCATGAAGATCGCACTGGACCCCACGCCGTTTCACCACGACTACGAATTGCTCGAATTCCCGCGTGTAGCTGCCGAATTGGGCTATGAGCACCTGCAGCTCACGCCACACCGGGATTTCATCCCGTTCTACAACCACCCCCGCGCCGACGACGGCCTGGTCGGGAAGTTCCGCAAGGCCTGTGAGCACGCAGGAGTGGGCATCGCGTCGGTACTGCCGGTGCTGCGATGGTCGGGGCCCGATGAGGATGCCCGCGAAGCGGCGGTGCGGAACTGGAAGCGGGTCGTCCAGATCACCGTGGATCTGGGCGTGAACGTCATCAACACCGAGTTCTCCGGCCGACCCGAACGCGCCGAGGAATCCGAGCGCGCGTTCTTCCGCTCCATGGAGGAGCTGATGCCGATCTTCGAGCGCGAAGGGATCGACGTCCGCATCGACCCACACCCCGACGACTTCGTCGAGGACGGGCTGGAGGCCGTGCGCATCATCCGCGGGGTCAACTCCCCCAACCTCGGCATGGTGTACGTGGCGTGCCACACGTTCCACATGGGAGGCGACATGACGGCCATCATGCGCGCCGCCGGGGACAAGCTGCGCCTGGTGCACGTCGCCGACACCATGGACCATCATCGCAGCCACGGACTGCGGTACATCACCAACCCGCCGGGCAACCCGGCCCGGGTGCACCAGCACCTGAAGATCGGCGACGGCGACGTCGACTGGGACGAGTTCTTCTCCGGGCTCGCCGAGATCGGCTTCTACGACCGCCCCGACACCGTGATGGTGTCGTCGGTGTTCGCCGAGGACGAGAACGCGCACGACGTCTCGCGCTACCAGCTCACCACGATGACCGACTACGTCGGCAAATACAAGAATTGAGAATCAAGATGACGAACACCATCAGCCACTGGGTCAACAACGCGGCCTTGCCGGGCACCAGCGGTAGCACCGCACCCGTCACGAATCCCGCCACCGGTGAGGTGACCGGCCAGGTCGCACTCGGCAGCGTCGAAGACGCCCGCGCGGTGATCGACGCCGCCGCGGCCGCCTTCCCGGCGTGGCGCGACACGTCGCTGGCCAAGCGCACCCAAATCCTCTTCACGTTCCGTGAACTGCTCAACGCACGCAAGGGCGAATTGGCCGAGATCATCACCAGCGAGCACGGCAAGGTCGTCTCCGACGCCCTCGGTGAAGTCTCCCGGGGCCAGGAAGTCGTCGAGTTCGCTTGCGGCATACCGCATCTGCTCAAGGGCGGCTTCACCGAGAACGCCTCGACCAAGGTCGACGTCTACTCGATCCGCCAGCCCCTGGGGCCGGTGGGCATCATCTCCCCGTTCAACTTCCCGGCCATGGTGCCGATGTGGTTCTTCCCCATCGCCATCGCCGCCGGCAACACCGTCGTGCTCAAGCCCAGCGAGAAGGACCCGTCGGCCTCGTTGTGGCTGGCCAACCTGTGGAAGGAAGCCGGCCTGCCCGACGGCGTCTTCAACGTGCTCCAAGGCGACAAGACCGCCGTCGACGAACTGTTGACCAACCCGGCGATCAAGTCGATCAGCTTCGTCGGGTCCACCCCGATCGCCCAGTACGTCTACGCCACCGGCACCACGGCGGGCAAGCGCGTCCAGGCTCTCGGCGGGGCGAAGAACCACGCCGTGATCCTGCCCGACGCCGACCTCGACCTGGCCGCGGACTCGATGGTCAACGCCGGCTTCGGCTCCGCGGGCGAGCGCTGCATGGCCATCAGCGCCTGCGTCGCGGTCGGGCCCATCGCCGACGATCTGGTCGCCAAGATCGCCGAACGCACCACGCCGTTGAAGGTCGGCGACGGCACCAAGAACACCGACATGGGTCCGCTGGTCACCAAGGCCCACCGCGACAAGGTGGCGTCCTACATCGACGCCGGTGAGGCCGACGGCGCCAAGATCGTCGTCGACGGACGCAACATTGAGATCGACGGCGGCAACAGTGCCCTCCAGCAGGGATTCTGGCTGGGCCCCACGCTGATCGACCACGTCACTCCCGAGATGAGCATCTACTCCGACGAGATCTTCGGCCCGGTGCTCTCGGTCGTCCGCGTCGAGACCTACGACGAGGCACTCGAACTCATCAACGCCAACCCCTACGGCAACGGGACGGCGATCTTCACCAACGACGGCGGCGCCGCGCGACGGTTCCAGAACGAGGTCGAGGTCGGCATGATCGGCATCAACGTGCCCATCCCGGTGCCCATGGCGTACTTCAGCTTCGGCGGCTGGAAGGCCTCGCTGTTCGGCGACAGCCACGCCCACGGCACCGAGGGCGTGCACTTCTTCACCCGCGGCAAGGCCGTCACCAGCCGCTGGCTCGACCCCAGCCACGGTGGCATCGAACTCGGCTTCCCCCAGAACGCCTGACCTGCTGATTCCGTCGAAAGTACGGTTGTTGAACGCATCGCCCGAGTAACGGCGTCGACAACCCTACTTTCGGTGACCGAGCGAACCCGATGCCGCAACTCGTCGCCACCTCCTGGATCAGCGCGGCGGACACCTCGCCCGTGCGTACCCCGGGTACGAGTCCGATCCCGATCACCGAGCGCGTGGCGGCCATCGCAGACGCCGGATTCTGCGGGCTGGGCCTGATCGCCGACGACCTGAGCGCCACCCGCGATGACATCGGCTGCGGCGCGCTGCGTGGACTGATCGCCGACGCGGGGCTGACCCACGTCGAGATCGAGCTGCTCGAGCGGTGGTGGATTCCGCGTGGTCAACCCGGGCACACGTACGTAATCCGCGATCTGCTGTTCGACGCCGCCGACGCGTTGACGCCCGCGATGATCAAGCTCGGGTCCCAGAACGGGCCGCCATGTTCGGACCCGATGGCACTCGCGGCCCCGCTGCGCGAACTCGCCGCGCAGGCGGCGAGCCACGGAACCCGGGTCGCGATCGAGACGATGCCGTTCTCGGCCATCGCCACGGTGCCAATGGGTGCCGGGATCGTCGCTGCCGCAGACCATCCGGCGGCGGGCCTGTTGATAGACGCCTGGCACGTGTTCCGGGCGGGTACCTCGTTGGCGGAGCTCCGCGCCGCGCTGCGGGCCGAGTTCATCTTCGGGGTGGAGCTCGACGATGCCGCAGCCGACGTCGTCGCACGTTGTTCGAGGACACCGTCGGGTGTCGAGATCCTCTCCACGTCCTATCGCGCACCACCCGTCGACCGGGCGCTCGGGCTCGCGGCGGACTCGGCGCGCACGATGTTGTCGAGCGCATCAGCGGCAGAACGGTGATGACCGCGTCCAGCTGCCGAGTGTCGTCACGTCTGGCGAGGTCCGCCCGATCCGGTTGACCAGGTGGCCCGGCCTGATCGCCACGGGGTCGACAGTCGTCGAGCCGCGCCTGAAGGAGATCACGACGTCGATGCGCGGGTGACGTGTGGCGAGCGTGCGCGGAGTGCGAATTGCCGTCGCGTGTCGCGCCGCAGACACGCACGCTCGCGGGAAGGGGGTGGGTCTGGGAAGGAGGGGTGGGTGTGGGAAGGGGGTCAGGCGGGGTGCGTGGCGGGTTCGCGCTGTTCGCCGGTCTCCGAAAGGGTGTCGAGTGCGATCGCCCTGGTCTCCCGGAGCAGGAGCTGGGCCACCAGCGTCACGACCGCCGTCACGGCAAGGTACAGCCCAACATAGGCAACGCCGTAACGGGCCGTGAGCCACGTCGCGATGAACGGTGCCACCGCGGCGCCGAGGATGCCCGCCAGGTTGAACGACACTCCGGACCCGGTATACCGGACGTTGGTCGGAAAGAGTTCCGGCAGCACGGCAGCCAGTGGCCCATAGGCCAGACCGGTCAGCGCCATCCCGATCAGGAGGAACAGCAGAACCGTCGTGCGAGTGGCGGTGTGTGGATTGAGCAGCGGCGCGAAGGCGGCGCCGTAGACCACCACCGCGGCCGACGTGAGTGAGAGGACGCGCCGTCGGCCGAAGCGGTCGATCATCAGCCCGGCCAAGGGAATCGCTGCCGCGAAGAGCGGAACGGCGATGAGTTGAAGTCGCAGCACCTCGACGTAACCCAATCCAAGTCCGTTGCCCTTCGGCGCCGCAGCTCCCGTGCCGTAGCTCAACATCCACGTCGTGACGATGTAGAACAGCGCAAAGGTACTGACGACGGCAAGGGTGCCGATGACCACGTCACCGGAGTGCCGTCGGAGCAGCTCGGCCATCGGCGTCTTCACCCGCTCACCGCGTTGCAGGGCGCGAGCGAACACCGGGGTCTCGGTCAGTCGCAGACGGACGTAGAGCCCGACCGCCACCATGACGGAACTGAGCAGGAAGGGAATGCGCCAGCCCCAGCTGGTGAAGGCGCTGTCGTAGTGACCCGTGGCGAAGGGGCTGCCCAACCACGAGATCAACACCAGAATCGTCCCGTTGGCGAGCAGGAAACCCAGGGGTGCTCCCAACTGCGGCCACATGGCCGCCCAGCCGCGCTCGCCGCGTGGCGCCGTTTCGGTGGCCAACAGCGCAGCACCGCTCCATTCGCCGCCAAGGGCCAGCCCCTGTGTGAAGCGCAGCAGGGCCAGTAACACCGGTGCCAGGAGTCCCACCTGGTGGTACGTCGGCAGCAGGCCGATTGCGAATGTCGCGCCTCCCATCATCAGCAACGACGCCACCAGCGTCGCCTTGCGCCCACGCCGATCCCCGCAGTGCCCGAACAGGATCGAGCCCAGCGGCCGCGCGACGAAGGCAAGACCGAACGTGGCGAAGGAGGCGAGCAGCGCCGTCGTCGCGTTCTCCTTCGGGAAGAACAACTGGGGAAAGACCGCGACGGCCGCGGTCGCATAGACGTAGAAGTCGTAGAACTCGATGGTGGTGCCCACCATCGAAGCCAGGGCGATGCGGGCCCGCGGCACCTGGCCGTCGACGTCCTCGTCAGGCATGGCGATGCTCCGATCCTGGTGTCGATGGGTACCGCACGCGAACGGGATGTCGACTTGGTCAACGCGTGTACGGCAAGAAACATTGCCGATGAACCCAAAGTCGCTTCCCGCAAGCGGGCGCGGCCGACGCCATTGTCCGGTGGCGTGTCACCGTATCAGTACGCCGGCGCGCACAGGACGTGCGGGGTCCGAACGGTCGTCGGCGCAACGCATTACGGTGGATCGCCGAGTGTGGGGGCTGCGGTTACCAGTGCCCGCCGTAGGAGACGGGAACCCCCACACTCGACGACGTGTGATGCCCGATCACAGGATGTAGAGCATCTCCTGATAGGTCGGAAGTGGCCACAGGTCGTCGGCCACCACGCCCTCGAGCGTGTCGGCCGCGGCGCGCACCTCGTCCATCAGGCCGAGCAGATCTCGCGCGTGGGCGGCCTCCTCGGCGGCCGAGTCCCCACCGTGCTCCCCCATCGCCGTCCTGAGCGCCGTCAGCGCGGCGGTGAGCTGCGAGATCGGCGTGCACACCGTCTCCAGCATCGTCGTGTCGGGCTCCATCCCGGCGGCCTTGAGAGCTGCGACGTTGGCGGCCAACTCGGTCTGATATCGCACCGCCGCCGGCAGAATCACCGTCGAGCCGATCTCCAGGGTCAGCTTGGCTTCGACGTTGACGGTGAGGGCGTACATCTCATAGCGCACCTCCTTGCGGCTGTGCAGTTCGCGCGCATTGAAGACCCCGTAGCGTTCGAAGACCTCGATTGCCCTGGGCGTCACCAACTCCGGGATGGCGTCCAGTGTGGTGACGAGGTTGGGCAGCCCACGCTCGGCCGCCTCGACCTGCCAGTTCTCCGAGTAGCCGTCCCCGTTGAACACGACCGCGCCGTGCTCGGTGATGACCTCGGTGAGCAGTTTCTGCACGGCCATGTCGAAGTCCTCGCCCTCCTCGACCGCCTTCTCGAGCCACGTCGCCATGTAGTCGAGCGAGTCGGCCATGATGGTGTTGAGGATGATCATCGGCACGTTGATGGTCTGTCCCGAGCCGGGTGCCCGGAACTCGAAACGGTTGCCGGTGAAGGCGAATGGACTGGTGCGGTTGCGGTCGCCCGGATCGGTCGGCAACACCGGAAGGGTGTCGACGCCGATGATCATCGTGCCCTTGCCCTTCGACGACGTCGCCGCGCCCTTGGCGATCTGCTCGAATACGTCGGCCAATTGGTCGCCGAGAAAGATCGAGATGATCGCCGGCGGAGCCTCGTTTGCGCCGAGGCGGTGATCGTTGGTGGCCGAGGCCACGGAGACTCTGAGCAACCCGGCATATTCGTGCACGGCGCGGATCACCGCCGCACAGAACACCAGGAATTGCGCGTTCTCGTGGGGGGTGTCCCCCGGTACCAGCAGGCTGCCGAACTGCGCATTGCCCATCGAGAAGTTGACGTGCTTGCCGGAGCCGTTGACGCCGGCGAACGGCTTCTCGTGGAACAGGCACTCCATGCCGTGCTTCTTGGCGATCGTCTTGAACGTCGTCATCAGCAGCTGCTGGTGATCGGCCGCGATGTTGGCCCGCTCGAACATCGGGGCGATCTCGAACTGGCCGGGGGCGACCTCGTTGTGTCGGGTCTTGGCCGGGATGCCGAGCTTGAACAGCTCGCGCTCGGTGTCCATCATGAAACCGAGCACCCGCTCGGGGATGGCACCGAAGTAGTGGTCGTCGAATTCCTGGCCCTTGGGCGGTTTCGAACCGAACAGCGTGCGGCCCGCATTGATCAGGTCGGGGCGCGCCAGGAAGAAGTGCCGGTCGACCAGGAAGTACTCCTGCTCGGGGCCGCAGAACGACACGATGTGGTCGAAGTCCGCGTGGCCGAACAACTTCAGGATGCGCTCGGCCTGGGCGCCCATCGCCTGCTGGCTGCGCAGCAACGGCGTCTTGTAGTCCAGCGCCTCACCGGTCATCGAGACGAACACCGTCGGAATGCACAGCGTGTTGCCGTTCGGGTTCTCCAGGATGTACGCCGGGCTGGTGACGTCCCACCCGGTGTATCCGCGGGCCTCGAAGGTGCTGCGCAGGCCGCCGGATGGGAAGCTGGACGCATCGGGCTCACCCTGGATCAGGGTCTTGCCGGCGAACTCGGCCAGCGTCTGCCCGTCGCCGACCGGTTCGAGGAAGCTGTCGTGCTTCTCGGCGGTCAACCCGGTCATGGGATAGAAGACGTGCGCGTAGTGGGTGGCGCCCTTGGACAGCGCCCAGTCCTTCATCACCGAGGCGACCGAGTCGGCGACCGCCGGATCGAGCTTGGCGCCCTTCTCGATGGTGGCGACGACCGACTTGTACACCGCCTTGGGCAACCGCAGCCGCATCTCGGCCAGCGTGAAGACGTTGGCTCCGAAGATTTCGCCGGGCGCTTCGGTCGGGTCGAAGCTGATCGCAGGAGGCACGTAGGCCTCGACGTTGTTGATCGCCTGCAGACGGGCCGCATTTCCGCTCAATGGAGTTCCTCTTCCCAGCGTGAGCCCGCAACGGGTTCGCGAACTAGACCCCGCTCACCCTAGGAACGCCGCGTTCCAGGACTGTTACGTGCACGTCAAGGGCATGATGCGGTATTCAGGAAACATGAAGCCGTTTGCCACGTCCCTCCTGGTGGCTGCGGCCATGAACGTCTTGGTCGTCTCGGCGTGCGGCGCGACGCCGCAGTCGGGTCCCTCCGGGTCGCCGGCCGCGTCCAGTGCACCGACCCCCACCACCACCGGACTGCTGCCGACAGGCGTACCCACCGAGGGCAGCCGCCCGCCCGCGGACGGCCTGCCACCACCGGCCGAGCCGCAGCCGGCACCGGCTCCGAGCCGACCTCCGCCCGGTCGGATCGTGCCGGTCGGCGACGCACCGGAAGGCGTGGTCGTCGACGCGGTGACCCGGACCGTCGCGGTCGCGAAGCGCAATCCCGCCGAGTTGGTGCTCCTCGACGCCGACACCGGCGACGTGATCGGACGGGTCCCGCTGCCCGGCGCCGTCCGCCACCTCCAGCTCGCGAAGCCCGGCGGGCCGGTCCTGGTTCCCGTCGAGAGTGCGAACGTCCTGGTGCGCGTCGACCTCCCCGGTGGTCGCGCCGAGCCCCAGATCGTCACCGGCACCGTGCCGCACGATGCGTCCGAGGCGCCGAACGGTACGGTCTTCGTCGCCAACGAGCACGGGGGCACCACCACGGTGATCCGGGGCGACGAGATCGTGAAGGTCTTCACCGACAGCGTGCAGCCGGCCGGCCTGGCGCCGGTGGGCGACCTGATGGGCATGCTCGACGTCCGCAAGAACGACCTCACCGTCTACGACGCCGACGCGCTGACCATCGTCGGATCGACGCCGGCCGGCGAGGGTCCCACGCACCTGGTGGCCGACAAGCACGGCCGTTACATCGCCGCCGACACCCGCGGCAACGCGGTGCGGGTGTTCAGCACCGAGCCGCGCGAGGTGGCGAGCATCCCGCAGCCCGGCGGCCCCTACGGCATCGCCTACGACCCCACGCGGGACCGGTTGTGGGTGGCGTCCTCGGGTACCAACGAGGTGGTCGGTTACGACATGGCGCAGGACGTCCCACGCGAGGTGCTGCGTTACCCGACGCTCCAGAATCCGTACACCATCGGGGTGGACCAGACGACCGGCAGACTCTTCGTCGCGGGCGTGACCGACGGTGCGGTTCAGGTGATCGACGCACCCGCCTAGGCTGACGTCATGGGAACCCCTCGCCGAACCCCCCATCGAATGTGGTGCCGCCGACCCACGCCCGCCTCCCATGGGTAGGGTGACGGCGCGCCGAAGGGCCAGTCACCTGACGACCGATGCGGTGACCACCCGACCGGAGACGCTGGCCGTCGAGGAGCCGCTGGAGATTCGCGTCAACGGCTCGGCGATCACCGTGACGATGCGCACCCCGGGCGCCGACGTCGAACTGGCGCAAGGCTTCCTGCTCACCGAGGGGGTGGTGACCCGCCGCGACGACGTGGCAACCGTGCAGTACTGCCGCGGGGCCGGCGAGGATGGCATGAATACCTACAACGTGCTCGACGTCACCTTGGCGGCCGGCGTTTCCCCGCCCGCACTGGACGTCACGCGGAACTTCTACACCACCTCGTCCTGCGGGGTGTGCGGCAAGGGATCCATCGACGCCATCACGCTGATCAGCCGCCACTCCCCCGGTGACGATCCCACCGTAGTTGCCTCGAAGGCGTTGACCGCCATGCCCAATCACCTCCGAAGCGCCCAGAAGATCTTCGCCAGCACCGGAGGTCTGCACGGCGCAGCGCTGTTCGACGCGGACGGCACGATGCTGGTCGTCCGTGAGGACATCGGACGGCACAACGCCGTCGACAAGGTCATCGGGTGGGCGCTGGAGCACGGCCGCATACCGCTGACGGGCACCGTCCTGCTGGTCAGCGGCCGCGCGTCCTTCGAACTCACCCAGAAAGCCGTCATGGCGGGGATCCCCGTGCTCGCCGCGGTGTCCGCGCCGTCCTCGCTGGCCGTCGATCTCGCGGCCCAGGCCGGCCTGACGCTGGTGGCGTTCCTCCGCGGGCACTCGATGAACGTCTACACCCGCCCGGACCGCATCGAACACTGACAGCTCTACCTGCAATCTCCACTCGATCTCCACAGAACCTCCAAGCCGCATCACCCGTCGATCGCGAAACATCGTCTCCCGTCGAAGTACGCCGGACGGACGAGGGAGCCATCACCGTGGCGGAGATTCTGATCGCAGCATGCCAACACCCAGGACACGTCGCACCCCTGGTCACGGTGGCCAGGGGTCTGGTGGCCAAGGGCCACGACGTGACCTTCCCGACCGAGTCGCGGCACGTCGACGAGGTGCGGGCGGCCGGCGCCACGCCGCATCCGGCCGGCGCGTTGAACGGGTTGGCGGCCGCCCGGCGGTTCGACGTCATCGTGGCCGACGGCTCGTGCCGAGGCGTACTGCCGACCTCGTTGCGCGACGACCCGTCGCGGCCCCCCGTGCTGGCCTACACCGGCGCGCCGCTGGCCGTGACGCGCCGGATCGCCGCGTCCGGCGCCACGGCATCGTCGCTCCGTAGTTCGTGCCGGCGAGCAGGCGACTCCGTCCGCACGGCAATGGGATTGCGCGAACGTCCCGCACGGGTGCCTCGTCGGGGCGTGCTCGGCGACCGGCTGATCGTGGCCTCGGTCCCGGAGTTCGACTATCACCGCGCCGCGCTGCCCGAATCGGTCCGATTCGTCGGTGTCGTCCGTCCCGAGGCCGCCGACAACTACATCGCGCCGCGATGGTGGCGCGAACTCTCGGCGGACCGGGCCGTCGTCTACGTCTCCCAGAGCATCCGCGACGACCCGGACCCCGCTCGGCTGATCGAGCCCACGATCGAGGCACTCGGTCACGAGGACGTCACCGTGGTGGTCACCACCGGTGCGCATCGTGTTTCGCGGCTTCGGAGCGCGCTGCCATCGAACACGTTCGTCACCGACTTCATCCCACCCGACGTGTTGCTGCCCTCGGTGGACCTGGTGATCACCAATGGTGGGTACGACCGGGTGCAACGGGCGTTGACGTGCGGCGTGCCGCTTGTCGTCGCGGGGAACGCCGACGACGAGCTGGAGGTGGCACGCCGCGTCGAGTGGTTCGGCGCCGGCGTCAATCTCCGTACCCGCGTCCCGAGTGCGAGCTCGATCCGACACGCGGTGCGCGACGTGCTCGCCCACGCGTCGTACCGCACCGCCGCACGCACCCTCCAACGCGCATACGGCCTCCTCGACGGCGTCGACGAGATCGCGAAGCTGGTCGACGAGGTCGTCGCCGAGCGCAGCGCGGGGGCCCGGCATGCTTGACGATCTCTACCTGCCGGTGATCGCCATCGTGGTGCTGGCCTGCTGCCTGGTCTGCGCACTGGGCCAGCTGCGCACCGATCACCCGCACGGACCGACGCTGCTGTGGCGAGAGGCGTTGGACGACGGCTGGTCGGATTGGACTGCGCTGGAGGGTGTTTCGTCTGCGGCCGACTACGCCGCCGTGCTGACGGCCGTGCGCGAGGCAGCCCACCCCGGTGCCATCGCCGTGCAGTTCGCCTTCGTCGTGCAGCCCTGCGATGCGCCGGAGTACACGTTGCGGGTGCTGTTTCTCTCCGATGTCCGAGAACCCGGCCACGATCACACCCTGCCCACCCACCACTGAAGCGACGACCATGGCCGAGATCCTGATCGCAACACCGTTCCCCACGCGATGCTCAAGCAGATCGGCGCTCCCGGCTCTCCACCTGTCTGCCCGACGTCGGCGTGCTGGCCGACCGCTTCATCGTGCCGACGGTGCCCAGCTTCGAATACCCCCGCAGCGACCTGCCGCCGAACGTCCGCTTCGTCGGCCGGGTGCGACCGCAGCTGTCACGTCACTATTTCCGGCCGGACTGGTGGTCCGAACTGCACGGCGAGCGGCCCGTCGTGCACGTCACGCAGGGCATCGACGACGACGATGACCCGTCCCGACTGATCGAGCCGACCATCCGCGCGCTGCGCGACGACGACGTGTTCGTCGTGGTGAGCACCGGCGGCCGCGACGTCGCCGCACGGATCGCGTGGTCCGGAGCGGGCATCGACCTCGGGACCGACAGACAGACCCCCGAGGCGATCACCGCGCGGTGCAGGTAGTCCTCAACGACGGGAGCTATCTGCGCCGGGCGCGCGAACTGGAGACCGAGTTCGCCCAACGCGACGGGATCGCCGGGATCGCCGCCCTCGTCGAGGAGGTGACCGGCAACTGACCTAAGCGGTCTTGTCGCGGCGCTCGGAACGGGTCGGCTTGCGTGGCACGATCGTCGGCAGCACGTTGTCCTGCACGGTCTCCTTGGTCACGACCACTTTGGCGACGTCGTCGCGGCTGGGGATGTCGTACATCACCGGCAGCAGGACTTCCTCCATGATGGCGCGCAGCCCACGGGCACCGGTGCCACGGTGGATGGCCTGATCGGCGATGGCGTCCAGCGCGTCGACGGTGAACTCGAGTTCCACCCCGTCCATTTCGAACAGCCGGGCGTACTGCTTCACCAGCGCGTTCTTCGGCTCCGACAGGATGGTGACGAGCGATTCCTTGTCCAGGTTCGTCACCGACGCCACCACCGGGAGACGGCCGATGAACTCCGGAATCAGCCCGAACTTGATCAGGTCCTCCGGCATCACCTCGGCGAAGTGGTCCTGGGTGTCGATTTCGGCCTTGGAGCGCACCTCCGCACCGAAGCCGAGGCCACGCTTGCCGACGCGGTCGGAGACGATCTTCTCCAGCCCGGCGAACGCACCGGCCACGATGAAGAGCACGTTGGTGGTGTCGATCTGGATGAATTCCTGATGCGGATGCTTGCGGCCGCCCTGGGGCGGCACCGACGCCTGGGTGCCCTCGAGGATCTTCAGCAGCGCCTGCTGGACGCCTTCGCCGGAGACGTCGCGGGTGATGGACGGGTTCTCGCTCTTGCGGGCGATCTTGTCCACCTCGTCGATGTAGATGATGCCCGTCTCGGCGCGCTTGACGTCGTAGTCGGCGGCCTGGATCAGCTTCAGCAGGATGTTCTCGACGTCCTCGCCGACGTAACCGGCCTCGGTGAGCGCGGTGGCGTCGGCGATTGCGAACGGCACGTTCAGCATCTTGGCCAGCGTCTGCGCGAGATAGGTCTTGCCGCAGCCGGTGGGGCCGAGCATCAGGATGTTGGACTTGGCCAGCTCGACGGGCTCGGCGCGTGAGTCGCGCGACTTCTCCTGCGCCTGCACCCGCTTGTAGTGGTTGTAGACCGCGACGGCCAGCGTGCGCTTGGCGGTGTCCTGACCGATGACGTAGCCCTCGAGGAATTCGCGGATCTCGGCCGGCTTGGGCAGCTCGTCGAGTTTGACGTCGTCGGCGTCGGCGAGTTCCTCTTCGATGATCTCGTTGCAGAGATCGATGCACTCGTCGCAGATGTACACGCCGGGGCCCGCAATGAGCTTCTTGACCTGCTTTTGGCTCTTCCCACAGAACGAGCACTTCAGCAGGTCGCCGCCGTCTCCGATGCGCGCCATTGTTCCTGCGGCCCTACTTTCCTGATCGCCGGCGGTATGTCCCGGTTTGGTGGATCACCTCGGGTGTGCTCCCGACGCTACCCGTATGTTCCGGCACCGTGCGACCGATAAAGCCGAATAGCGCCGTTGATATTTGCCTGCGTCGAGGGAGAACATATCCCCTGCCGACGCCCCAACTCGCTGCAACGCGCGTCTCACCGTGGGCGTGTCGTGGTTGCAACCATTCCGACACCACGGTACCGACGTCACCGCGGTGCCGTTGCGGACGGACCGCGCCCACGTACGCGAGTCAGGCCGGCTGCGCGGAGAGCTTGCGGTACTCCAGCACGGTGTCGATGATTCCGTAGTCCTTGGCCTCGGCCGCGGTGAGGATCTTGTCGCGGTCGGTGTCCTTGCGGATGACCGCGGCGTCCTTGCCGGTGTGGCGGGCCAGCGTGGTGTCCATCAGGGTGCGCATGCGCTCGATCTCGGCAGCCTGGATTTCCAGGTCGGAGACCTGACCCTGAATGGCACCACCGACCGCCGGCTGGTGGATGAGCACCCGGGCGTTGGGCAGCGCCAGCCGCTTGCCGGGGGTGCCCGCGGCCAGCAGCACCGCGGCGGCCGAGGCGGCCTGCCCCAGGCACACCGTCTGGATGTCGGCCCGCACGTACTGCATGGTGTCGTAGATCGCCATCAGCGAGGTGAACGAGCCACCGGGCGAGTTGATGTACATCGTGATGTCGCGGTCGGGGTCGAGCGACTCCAGTACCAGGAGCTGCGCCATGATGTCATTCGCCGACGCGTCGTCGACCTGCACGCCGAGGAAGATGATGCGTTCCTCGAACAGCTTGTTGTACGGGTTGGACTCCTTGACGCCGAAACTCGAGTGCTCGATGAACGACGGAAGGATGTAGCGCGCCTGAATTGGATTCACGGCACCGCCGTGGGGCTGAGTCACGAGGCACTCCCGTTGAAGTTGGCGTGGGTGATGATGTGGTCCACGAAGCCGTACTCGAGGGCTTCGGGCGCCGTGAACCACCGGTCGCGATCCGCGTCGGTCTCGATGCGCTCGAGGGTCTGACCCGTGAACTCGGAGTTGAGCCGGTTCATCTCCTTCTTGGTCAGCGCGAACTGCTCGGCCTGGATCGCGATGTCGGCCGCGCTGCCGCCGATGCCCGCACTCGGCTGGTGCATCATGATGCGCGCGTGGGGCAGGGCGTAGCGCTTGCCACGGGTGCCCGCGGCGAGCAGGAACTCGCCCATCGAGGCGGCCAGCCCCATGGCGTAGGTGGCGACGTCGCACGGCGCGAGCACCATCGTGTCGTAGATCGCCATGCCGGCGGTCACCGATCCACCCGGCGAGTTGATGTAGAGGTTGATGTCCTTGGTGGGATCTTCGGCGGCCAGCAGCAGAATCTGTGCGCAGAGCCGGTTGGCGATGTCGTCGTCGACCTGGGTGCCCAGGAAGATGATCCGCTCGGCGAGCAACCGCTCGTAGACGGAGTCGATGAGGTTGAGCCCCGACGCGCCCGAACGCATGTCAGTCACGGCTGGAATACCTGCTTTCTCGAGTGTGCGTACTCGTTCACTGACACTAACCAAAGCTGCGCGGTGAGCACTCCCCGGCGGGGGCCCGTTCGCTCACAGCGTCACGTGGCCGGGTCACTTGGCGTCGTCGGCCGCGGCCTCAGTTGCGTCTGCGTCGGTGGCCTCGTCGGTGGCCTCGTCGTCGTCGGCATCGGCGACGTCCTCAACGTCTTCGGCGTCTTCGGCGTCGTCGATCGCGGCATCGGGCGGAGTGGACGGCCCGAAGAACTCCGTGGTGTCGACTTCGTTGCCGTCGGAGTCGGTGACGGTGGCGCCCTGCACCACGGCCGCGATGGTCAGGCCCCGACGGACGTCGGCGAACATGGCGGGCAGCTGGTTGTTCTGCTGCAGGACCTGCAGCAGCTGCTGGGGCTCGATGCCGTACTGCCGCGACATCAGGACCAGACGCTCGGTGAGGTCGTTCTGGCCAACCTGGATGTCGAGGTCGTCGGCGATGGCGTCCATCAGCAGTTGAGTCTTGACGGCCTTCTCCGCATTGGAGCGGTTGTCCGCGTCGAACTCCTCGCGGGTGCTGCCCTCCTCGCCGAGCGCTTCTTCGAACTTCGCCTCGTCGTGGTCCAGGCCGTGGATGGCGTTGTGCACGGTCTCGTCGACCTGCGCCTGCACGATCGCCTCCGGCAACGGCACGTCGACCTGCTCCAGCAGGGTCTCCAACGCCTTGTCGCGGATCTGCTCGGCCTGACCGATGCGCTTGGCCTGACGCACCTGGTCGGTCAGGCTTTCCTTGAGTTCGGCAATGGTGTCGAATTCGCTTGCCAGCTGGGCGAATTCGTCGTCGGGTTCGGGAAGCTCACGGGTCTTGACCGACTTCACGGTGACGGTCACCTGGGCCTCTTGGCCGGCGTGATCGCCGGCGACCAGGGTGGTCGTGAAGACGCGGGACTCGTCGGCCTTCAGCCCCTTGATGGCCTCGTCGAGGCCCTCGATGAGGTTCCCCGAGCCGATCTCGTGGGACAACCCCTCGGTCTTGGCCTCGGGAACGTCCTCGCCGTCGACGGTCGCCGACAGGTCGATCGACACGAAGTCGCCGTCCTCGGCGGCCCGGTCGACGCCGGTCAGCGTGCCGAAGCGGGCGCGCAGGTTCTGCAGTTCGGCGTCGACCTCCTCATCGGAGACCTCGATGGCGTCCACGGTGAAGGCCAGCGTCGACAGCTCGGGCAGTGTGATCTCGGGGCGGACGTCGACCTCGGCGGTGAACGTCAGGTCCCCGCCGTACTCCTTGTTGGTGACCTCGATCTCGGGCTGCCCGAGCGGCTTGACGTCCGACGTGGCGACGGCCTCGCTGTAGCGGGCCGGGACGGCTTCACCGACGACCTGGTCCAGCATCGCCTGCTTGTCGATGCGCGACTCGAGCAGCTTCACCGGCACCTTGCCGGGACGGAACCCCGGCATGCGGATGGTCCGGGCCAGCTCCTTGAACGCCTGGTCGAAGTCGCCCTGCAGTTCGGTGAAGGGCACCTCCACGTTGATGCGAACCCTCGTCGGGCTCAACTTCTCGACGGTGCTCTTCACTCCTGTGCTCCTTGCATGTCTCTGTCTTCGTCGACGTGGTGTCGTTGGTCCGGTCGGGGTGACAGGATTTGAACCTGCGGCCTTCCGCTCCCAAAGCGGATGCGCTACCAAGCTGCGCTACACCCCGCGCTCTGCTGCCGTCGGAATACTACGGCCTGACCTCGCAACGCCATCAATTGGATTTGCATACGGCTGCGCCGGTACAGTCTCTCCCCAGTGCAGTGCCAACGCGGGCGTAGCTCAATGGTAGAGCCCTAGTCTTCCAAACTAGCTACGCGGGTTCGATTCCCGTCGCCCGCTCCACAGGGACCGTGATCACGTGGTCACCACGGTCGGGTCGGGCAACGTCGTTCACCGGCTCGCCCACCCCGGGAACGGCGCCGCGACGGTCGGCCCGGCAGCCCCTGCGCGACGAGCAGACGCCCGGGGCGACACCCTTTCTGTAGGTACGCTGAACGCCATGAACAGCTTTCTGCTGGTACTCATCGTCGTCCTCCTCGCCGCCATCGGATTCGCTGTCTACGCCTCCTCGAAGGCCTCGGGCAAGCGCAGTGCCGCGTCACTCGAGGACGCGAAGGCCGACGCCCGACGCACCATCGATCGTCTCGGCGGACAGGTGATCAACCTGACGGGGACTGACGAGGCATCCAAGCAGGCTCTTGCCGACGCATCCGAACGCTTCAACGCCGCCGGGTCGCAGATCGAGCAGGCCACCACCGCCCGCCAGGCGCAGCTTGCCAAGCAGAGCGCAATGGAGGGGCTGTACTACGTGCGCGCGGCACGGGTCGCCATGGGCATGGATCCGGGGCCCGAACTGGAGTCGCTGTCGGGGCAGAACTCGGCGGGCACCGTGACCGAGGACCGCCGCGTGCAGTACGACGGCCGCGACATCGAGGCCTCCCCGACACCGTCGGAACGCACTCCCAACTACTACCCCGGCGGCCGGGTGGCCGGACGACCCGTGCCTGCGGGTTGGTACTCCGAACCGTGGTGGAAGCCCGCACTGGTGGCCGGCGCCTGGGGAGTCGGCTCGGCGCTGTTGTTCAGCTCGTTGTTCTCCGGCATGGGAGGCGTCGGGTACGGCGCCCAGGGTTTCGAGAACGGCTACGGCGACGGATTCCAGGACGGTTTCGACCAGGGCCAGCTCGATGGCGGAGGGATGGGCGGCGACGGCGGAGGCGGCTGGGGCGGCGACGGCGGGGGCGGCTGGGGCGGCGGCGACGGCGGGGGCGGCTGGGGCGGCGACTTCGGCGGCGGCGACTTCGGCGGCGGCGACTTCGGTAGCTTCTAGAAGCGACTCTCCAGTCTCGCGGACACCCCGGCCTCCTGGAGGTCGAGTCGCTCCAGCATGGCGCGCGCGGCCTCGTCTTCGATGCGGCCCTGGTCCCGCTCGGTGATCAACGCCGCCCGCTGTGCCTTCAGCACGTCGAGGTAGAGCCGCGCGAAGACCTCGGCGCGCAGCGTACGGGCAGCGGGGTCGGGCATCTCGTCGGCGTCCTGCGACTGACGGGCGATGGTGTTGCGGATCTCCAGCAGTACGCGGGGGTCCAGCCCTGCTGGCGGATTCGCCCGGAACTCGGTCAGCACCTCGTCGGCGGCGTCGTGGACCACCCGCTCGGCCTTGCGCGTCTCTTCGCGTTCACCGGCGTCGTCGTCCTCAGACAGATGCAGGCGGCTGATGAGCAGCGGCAGCGTCGCCCCCTGGATCAGCAACGTGCCGACACTGACGACGAAGGCGATGGCCTGGATCGTCGCGCGCTCCGGGAACGGTTCCCCCGTCGCGGTCGTCACCGGGATGGCGGCGGCGGCCGCGAGGGTGACCACGCCGCGCATGCCGGTCCACGACACGACGACGTTCTCCTGCCACGTCAACGACCGGCGGTCGATCAGTGAGCGCCACTTGCCCGGCGGCTTCGCCCGGCGACGGGTGCCGAGGGCGCCGCGCCCGCCGCTGTGGGGTATCGGCACGCTGAGCCTGCTCTCGACGTGACTCGAGAGCTTGCTGCGGCCGAACATCACCAACACCGACACCGGCCGGATCAGCATCACGATGACGAGCACGATCAGCGAGGCGACGGCAATCTCACCCAGCGCCTCGTGGGCGCCGCGAAGATCCTCCAGCACGAACCGAAGGTGCAAGCCGATGTAGGCGAATACGAAAGCCTCGAGCAACACGTCGACCGAATGCCAGACGTAGCGCTCCTGCAACCGGGTCTGGTAACCCGCGCCGAGCGTCCCATTGCCCACGACGAAACCCGCGACCACGACGGCCAGCACGCCCGACGCGTGCAACTCCTCGGCGGCGATGAAGGCCGCGAAGGGCACCACCAAGCCCTGGACGGTCTCCAGACCTGGGTTGGCCAGTCGCCTGCGGATCCACAACGTGACGACACCCAATGCGGCGCCGACGACCGGTCCGAGGACGGCGCTGTAGGTGAAGAGCAGGAACGGATTCTCGATGTAGGTGTGGCTGCCGGCAACCTGCGCCACGGCAATCGAGAACAGCGTCAGGGCGGCGGCGTCGTTGATGAGGCTCTCGCCCGTGAGGATCGCCATCACCTTCTTCGGCAGCCCGAGCTTGCGTCCCACCGCAACCGCCGTGACGGCGTCGGGCGGCGCCACGATGGCGCCGAGCACCAGCGCGGTGCCGAACGTCAACGGCACCACCACCAACCACGCCGACACCACGGCCACGACGAACGCGGTGACCACCACCAGACCCACGCCGAGGCCGAGGATGGGCCTGATGTTGCGCAGAAAGGCCGGGAACGAGAAGTCCAGTGCCGCCGAGTAGAGCAGCGGAGGCAGCACCACCGTCAGGAGGATGTGCGAATCCAGTTCGGGCGCCTCGAAGCCGGGCAGGAACGACGCCGCGATGCCGATCACCACGATGATCAGAGCGGGTTCGAGTCCGCGACGCTGTGCGACTGCGGTGACGACGATGGCTCCGACGACGACGAGGATGAGTTCCACCCGCCGATTGTCCCGTCACATGCCCGACGGTGCCCGGCGCGCGCCGAGAACTGCGACGAGGCGGGCTACACCTGACAGGTCGGGCACCAGAAGAGGTTGCGGCCCTCCATCACCTCGGTGAGGATGGGCGTGCCGCACACCCGGCACGGCTCTCCCGCCCGCCGGTAGACGTAGGTGCGCGGTCGGCCTTGCCGATACGAGGGCGGACCCTTGTCGTGCACCCGGCGGACGGTGACGATCTTGCCGCGGCTCACGCCGATCTTCATGAGGCCGACGAGGTCCGTCCACGCCGCGTCGAACTCGGCTTCGCCGACGTCTCTGCCTGGCCGGTGCGGATCGATCAGGTGCCGGTAGAGCAGTTCGTTCCGATACACGTTGCCGACCCCGGCGATGACGGCCTGGTCCATCAACAGGGCACCTATTGGTCTGCTGGACTTCGTGATTCGTGCCCACGCCGGTGACGGATCGGGAGCCCGTCGCAGCGGGTCGGGCCCCAGTCTGGCGAGGATGGCGTCGACCTCGCCCCGGTTGATCAGCTCGCACGCGGTCGGACCCCGCAGATCGGTGCCGACTCGACGCCGATCATCCGCATCCGCACCTGCCCCACCGGTTCGGGCATGGGGAGGGGGCGTTCGGTGAACGTGCCGTAGAGGCCGAGGTGGACGTGCACCACCGCGCCGCCCTGGTAGTGGTGGAACAGGTGCTTGCCGTAGGCGTCGACCCTGCGCAGCACCTTGCCGCTGACCGCGGCGGCACCCTCGGCGAACCGACCCTGCGGGCTGGTCACGATCACCGGCGCGTGGGCGAACCGCCTCTGGTGCAGGCGCGCGAGTCGGTGCAGGGTGTGCCCTTCGGGCATCCGCTAGGCGCCTGGCACGGGCGGCGCGACGTGCGTCCGTTCGTACTCGGACATGATGTCGATGCGCCGCTGATGCCGCGGCGCCTCGGACCATGCCGTGGTCAGGAACGCGTCGACGAAGGTCAATGCGTCGGCGACGGTGTGCATTCGCCCGCCGATGCCGATGAGCTGCGCGTCGTTGTGCTGGCGGGCAAGCGACGCCGTCTCCACGCTCCACGCCAGCGCGCACCGGGCGCCGGGCACCTTGTTCGCCGCGATCTGCTCACCGTTGCCCGAACCGCCGATCACGATGCCGAGACTGTCCGGGTCGGCGACCGTCCGCTCCGCCGCGGCGATGCAGAACGCCGGGTAGTCGTCCTCGGCGTCGTAGGCGAACGCACCGCAGTCGACCGGCTCGTGGCCGCCGGACTCGAGGTGCTCGATGACGGCCTGCTTGAGTTCGTATCCGGCATGGTCGGAGCCGACGTAGACGCGCATGGCGGTCACCTTACTTTCCCGCCACCGCCGTCAGCGCGTCGCGTCGCCACCAGGGCACGAGGACTCGACACGGCGGGCCCGTCAGCCGATGGTGATGGCGTCGAGGCGTTCCTTGATGAACGCCGACGACGTCACCGGCGGTAGTCCCGACACCCGGCCGATCGGCGGTTCCAACGGCGTGACCAGCGCGTCGTGATTGGCCTCGTAGAAGTAGATGAGCGACACCAGGTCCTCTTCGGGAGCCTCGGGCTGCGGCGGCAGCACCCGGTGCCTGCCCGACGGCCACCGCCGCCCGCTCCAGTACTCGAGCAGATCGCCGATGTTCACCGTCAACGCGCCCGGTTCCCACGGCGCGTCCTCCCACCCCCCGGCCTCCGAGTACACCTGCAGTCCACCGGCTCCCGGCTCCCGATCGAGGACCGTGACGGTGCCGAAGTCGGTGTGGGGTCCGATCCGGAACTGGCCGGGCTCCGGCTCCCCCACCACGCTGACGGGTGGGTAGTGGTTGATGTTCATCGTCCACGTGGGACGACTCGCCATCGCCGCGAACGGATTGCCCGGCAGACCCAGCGCGTGCGCGAACAGGGCAAGCAGGTCGTCGGACACCGTGCGCATCGCGGCCGTGTAGGCATCCACCAGCGCGTGCAGTTCGGGGACCTCGTCGGGCCACACGTTCGGCGCGAACCAGATTCGGTCGACGTCGGGGTCGCCGGTGGCCGTCTCCGCGCCGAGGCTGAAACTCTCCTTGAGGTCGGGCGGGGTCTCGGTGCCCTCGGCGTAGCCGTTCGCCTCCGCCCCGGGTCCGATCCAGCCGTGACCGCCCACCGGCACCGAGTAGCGCGGCCTTCACGGCCTCGGGCAGGCCGAAGAACTCGCGGCTCGCCGCGCGCACGCGCGGCCGCCAGCGCGGTGTCGACGCCGTGTCCGGTCACCACGATGAAACCGGCGCGCTGAAGTCCCTCGTCGACTTCGGCGGCGACCGCGTCGGCATCGGCTCCCCCGGCATGCCATCGTGAAACGTCAACGGTGGCAATTGCGCTCATCGGCCGATGTCCTCATTCCAGAGTTCCGGTTGGGCCGCGATGAACTCCGTCATCATCGTCGCGCACCGCTCGTCATCGAGAAGTATTATCGTCACCCCGTTGTCCGCCAGCCACTCGTGGCCGCCGCTGAAGGTGCGCGCCTCCCCGATGACGACCGTGCCGATGTTGAACTGGCGTACCAAACCACTGCAGTACCAGCACGGTGACAGGGTGGTCACCATGGTGGTGGAGCGGTAGTCGCGTTGCCTGCCCGCCGCACGGAACGCGGCGGTCTCACCGTGCACCGACGGGTCGTCGTCCTGCACGCGGCGGTTGTGTCCACTGCCCAGCAGCGCGCCATTGGCATCGAACAACGCGGCGCCGATCGGGATACCGCCCTCCGACAAGCCCTTACGAGCCTCGTCGACGGCGACCTCCAGCATCTGTTGGGGCGTCATGCCGCAACGCGCTCGGTGGCGATCTTCGACCGGCAGGCCACCAGGTACGCACCACCTGCCAGCAGGAAGCCGACGAAGAAGGTGATGTCACCGAGCTGCGGTACGCCTCTGGCGATGAAGCCGGTGAACTTCTCCTGGTTGGAGAACAGCAGGACCGAGACGATCAGGCCCACCGCGAACGACGCCAGTCCGCCCCAATTGGCGTACGACCTGTCGTACAGGAAGCCGGCGATCCGCTGACCGCGGCGCAGGTACTGGTCGGCGAACACGACGCCCAGCCACGGACCTATCCAGTAGGCGATGATCAGCAGAAACGCCTCGTAACTCGCCGCGGCGTCGGGCAGCGCCCACCACGCCACCAAGAACCCGGCCACACCGAACAATGCCGTGACGAGCGCGCGTGCGATGTGCGCGGGAAGCTTGACCCCGATCGTCACGAAGGCCATCGCACCGGAGTAGATGTTGATCGAGTTGGCGGCGATGGCCCCGATCGCGATCGCCAGGAGCGTGGCCTTGGCGATCGGTGACGCCAGCTCACCGGTGAAGGCCTCGGTCGGGTTCTCCGAGAGTGCGGGCCCGATCGTCACCGACGCCGCGCCGACGATCTCGAGCACCGTGCACGACAGGAACAGACCCGCCGAGGCGAACAGCCCGGTGCGGGCCGTCGACACCGTCGAGGGCAGATAACGGGTGTAGTCGGCCGCGTAGGGCGTCCACCCGGCCGCGTAGCCGAAGGCCGTGCCGACCGTGAGCAGGAAGCCGCCGATCGACCCGTCGCCGACGAGTGGCTCGAGAGCGGGCGCGCCGAAGTGCGACTTGCCGAGGATGACGACGGACGCGACGGCGAAGATCACCGCCAGCACCGGGAACGACCACCGCTCGAACGCCTGCACCAGGTTGTGGCCGAAGAACGCGAAGGCCGTTTGCACGACCACGATGATCACCAGGCCGACCAGCGGACCGATGCCGAACAGCGCGGACAGCGCGTAGGCGCCGCTGACGCTGTTGGTGGCGAACCAGCCCACCCCGGCGGTCACCGACATCAGCACCGCGGGGACGGCGTTGCCCTTGAACCCGAACGCCAGCCGGCCCAGCACCATCTGAGGCACCCCGTGCAACGGTCCGCGGGCCGACAGGAAGTAGTGCGCCAGCGCCCCGATCCCGGTGCCGACGACGATGCCGAGGACGGCCTGCCAGAACGACATGCCGTACACGGCGACGGAAAGGACGCCGACGAAGATCGTGGCGAACTCGAGGTTGGGCGACGTCCACGTCCAGAACAGTTGGCTCGGCTTCCCGTGCCGGTCTTCCTCGGCGATGAACTCGTTTCCACCCGGTTCGACGGCCACGATCTTGCTGCGGTAGGACCCGTCGGTGGCGGGTTCGGTCGCTGTCATGCGTACACCGTCGCCTGACATGCGCCCGGCCGCAACCGGAATGGCTAATGAACCCGCCGCGACGGACGGCTGAACGCGTGGAACACGCTGAACCCGGCCAACGTGCCGAGCGCGATCGAGAACACCGCCGCGACGGTCGTGCCGAGTGTGGTCACCGTCGCCGGGCCACCGGTGGCCGCCTCACTGAGGGACACGAAGCTCAGCGCGCCGGGAACCAGTGCCCAGAACGCCGCGAGCATCATCACGATCGCAGGCGGTGACGTCTTGATCCGCGCGGCCAGCACGGCGAACGGCACGACGAGGAACGCGCCGACCGCCCCGCTGTAGGAGGCAGGCAGTGTCAATCCGCCGACCTGCTGGCCGACCAACGCGACGCCGATGCACGCGACGAGCCACGGCAGGGAACCCCGCGGCGCCGACAGATACACGTAGAGGCCCCCCGCGACGACGACGATCGCCGCATACAGCGCCCATGACCCCATCTGCGGCGACGGGTCCTGCGGCTCGACCCGTCCGGCGACGTGCATGCCGAGGGCCACCCCGAAGACGAGCAGCATCAGCTGAGCCACTCCGTAGATCAGCCTGCTTGCGCCCGCCACGATCTCCGAGCTCGCCAGCTCCATCGAGCCGATCGTCAGCGACATGCCGGGAAGCATCGCGACCAGCGGCGGGCTGATCACCCTCAGGAGTCCGTCGTTGGCGGTGTCGGCGACGAACCACGTCGCGAGCATGGTCACCACCATCGCCGACAACGTGGGCAGGATCGGGTTGAGCGCGGGGAACGGTCTGCCCAGCTGGACGACGGCGCCCACGACCAGGCCGAGGAACAGGTAGCCGGGCAGCGCCGCCCACGTCGGGTTGATGACCATCCCGAAGCCGATGGTCGTCACCGCGTATCCCAGCACCGAGACGACCGGGCCGAAGCGGGGGCGCATCGTGCGGGCCGCCGCCACGGCCGTGACCGCATCCGCCGGTGTGATGCCGCCGACGGCCGCGAGGTCGGCGATGTCGTCGATGCGCCCGGCCAGGTCCAGTTGAATGGTCGACCGGTTGGACACCTCGACCTCGTAGCCGATCGAGCCGACCTGCACCACCAGTGCCGTTGGCAGGGCGACCACGCGAACCTTCTCGCGGGTGTAGTTGGCGGCGATGTTGATCAACCGGCCCGCGACCAGCTGGGTGGGCTGCTCGACCTCCAGCAGCGCGATGCCCAGCTCCCGCAGCATCGCCGCCACCTCGGCTTCGTCGTGCGCGTCCGGATCGGCGATGGTGCCGGGGATCTCCTTGCGCATCGAGTTCCACACCCGGTGAGATCTGCTGCCCCGCTCGTCGGTCATGGCAGAGATTGTCGTCGTGGCCCGGTCACGACGTGCGGTGAGGGCGACCGGTCAGTCGAACTCGGGCGCCTCGTGCCGGGTGCGCTTCAGCTCGAAGAAGTGGGGATAGCCGGCGAAGATCACCGACGCGTCCCACAGCTTGCCCGCCTCCTCGCCGCGGGGGATGCGCGACAACACAGGGCCGAAGAAGGCCACGCCGTTGACGTGGATCGTGGGCGTGCCGACGTCGTCGCCCACGGCGTCCATGCCTTCGTGGTGGCTCTTGCGCAGCGCTTCGTCGAACTTGTCGCTGGTCGCCGCTTCGGCGAGCTCGGCCGGCAACCCGACCTCCTCGAGCGATTCCGCGATCACCCGCTCGAATGCCGGATCGGTTTCGCGATAGCCCTCGTTGTGGATCTTGGTGCCCATCGCGGTGTACAGCGGGGCGAGGACTTCGCTGCCCTTCGCCTGCTCGGCGGCGATGGCGACGCGGACGGGACCCCACGCCTTCTTCATCATTTCCTGGTACTCCTCGGGCAGGTCTCGTCCCTCGTTGAGCACGGCGAGGCTCATCACGTGGAAGTTCACCTCGATGTCACGCACCTTCTCCACTTCGAGGATCCAGCGCGAGGTGATCCAGCACCATGGGCACAGCGGGTCGAACCAGAAACCGGCGACATCCTTCTTGGCCATTGGGAAAGGTCCTCTCGACGGGCATACGGGTCACAGACAGAGCTCCGTTCAGCACAACTATGCACGGCCGAGCTGTGTTCCCGACGGCCGTCTACTGTAGTTCGACGTGGCACTTCCCAATCTGACTCGCGATCAGGCAGTCGAGCGCGCAGCCCTCGTCACCGTCGACAACTATCACGTCGTCCTGGACCTCACCGACGGCGGCGGTGCGCCAGGGGCGCGCACCTTCCGGTCCACCACGACCGTGACGTTCGATGCCCTCGCCGGCTCCGACACCGTCATCGACGTCGCTGCGGACACCGTTCACGGCGCGACGCTGAACGGGAAGGCGATCGACGTGTCCGGTTACGACGAGTCGACGGGCATCGCGTTGTCCGGCCTGGCCGAACACAACGTCGTCGTGGTGGAAGCCGACTGCCGCTACTCCAACACCGGCGAGGGCCTGCACCGGTTCGTCGACCCCGTCGACGACGAGGTGTATCTGTACTCGCAGTTCGAGACCGCCGATGCCAAGCGGATGTTCGCGTGCTTCGACCAGCCCGACTTGAAGGCCACCTTCGACGTCACCGTCACCGCGCCCACCCACTGGCAGGTGATCTCCAACGGCGCCACGCGTGCCGTCGAGGCCGGCGCGAACGGCTCGGTGCACAGCTTCGCGACCACCCCGCGGATGAGCACCTACCTGGTGGCGCTGATCGCGGGCCCGTACGCACGGTGGGACGACGTCTACTCCGACGAGCACGGCGACATTCCGCTCGGCATCTTCTGCCGTCGCTCGCTCGCCGAATTCATGGACGCCGAGCGGCTCTTCACCGAGACCAAGCAGGGTTTCGGCTTCTATCACCAGAACTTCGGCGTGCCATACGCGTTCGGCAAGTACGACCAGCTCTTCGTGCCCGAGTTCAACGCGGGCGCCATGGAGAATGCCGGCGCCGTGACGTTCCTCGAGGACTACGTCTTCCGCAGCAAGGTGACGCGTTACAGCTATGAGCGGCGTGCCGAGACGGTGCTGCACGAAATGGCGCACATGTGGTTCGGCGACCTGGTCACGATGCAGTGGTGGGACGACCTGTGGCTCAACGAGTCGTTCGCCACCTTCGCCTCGGTGCTGTGCCAAAGCGAGGCAACGGAGTACAAGGCCGCGTGGACCACGTTCGCCAACGTGGAGAAGTCCTGGGCGTACCGACAGGACCAGTTGCCGTCGACGCATCCGGTGGCCGCCGACATCCCCGATCTGCACGCCGTCGAGGTCAATTTCGACGGCATCACCTACGCCAAGGGCGCCAGCGTGCTCAAGCAGCTCGTCGCCTACGTGGGGCTCGAGGCCTTCCTCGCCGGCCTGCGTGACTACTTCCGCGATCACGCGTTCGCCAACGCCACGTTCGGCGACCTGCTTGGCGCACTGGAGAAGTCATCAGGACGCGACCTGTCGCAGTGGGGCCGCCAGTGGTTGAAGACCACGGGCTTGAACACGCTGCGGGCCGACTTCGACGTCGACGCCGACGGACGATTCACCCGGTTCGCGATCGACCAGAGTGGCGCCACCCCGGGCGCCGGTGACACGCGCGTGCACCGGCTGGCCGTGGGCATCTACGACGACGACGGCTCCGGCAAGCTGGTCCGGACCCACCGCGAGGAACTCGACGTCGACGGTGCGAGCACCGACGTCCCTGCGCTGCGGGGTGTTTCACGCGGACGGTTCATCTTGGTGAACGACGACGACCTGACCTACTGCTCGCTGCGGCTGGACCCCGACTCGCTGCAGACGGTGCTCACCCGCATCGCCGACATCGCCGAGTCGCTGCCTCGCACCCTGGCGTGGTCGGCGGCGTGGGAGATGACCCGCGAGGCGGAGATGAAGGCACGCGACTTCGTCGAGCTGGTCAAGGGCGGCGTGCATGCCGAGACCGAAGTCGGTGTGGCTCAACGCCTCCTGCTGCAGGCTCAGACCGCACTCAATGCGTACGCGGACCCCGACTGGGCGTGCTCCGAGGGCTGGCCCGCGTTCGACGACCGCCTCCTCGAGCTGGCCCGTGCCGCCGAACCGGGCTCGGACTTTCAGCTGGCCTACGTGAACGCGTTGTGCACCTCGGCACTGTCGTTGCGGCACACCGCCGTCCTCGCGGCCCTGCTCGACACCGACCCCGCCGAACACGGCCTGGCCGGGCTCACCGTCGACACGGATCTGCGGTGGCGGATCGTCACCGCACTGGCCGCAGGCGGTGACATCGACCAGGACGGGACCGCGACACCGTTCATCGACGCGGAGGCACGGCGCGACCCCACCGCAGCGGGTCGGCGCAATGCGGCGGCGGCATCGGCGGCGCGACCCCAGGCCGCGGTGAAGGAGGCGGCGTTCCGACAGGTGATCGAGGACGACACGTTGGCCAACATCACGACGCGCTCGATCGTCACGGGATTCGTGCAGCCCGGGCAGGCCGCCCTGCTGGCGCCCTTCACCGCGAAGTACTTCGAGGCCATCGAGGGCGTCTGGGAGCGGCGGTCCAGTGAGGTCGCCCAGACCGTCGTCATCGGCCTGTACCCGTCGTCGGACGTCAGCCCGGAGGCCTTGGCGGCGGCCGACCGGTTCCTCGCCGGCGACGTGCCTCCGGCATTGCGCCGGCTGGTCATCGAGGGCCGCGCCGGCGTCGAACGCGCGCTGCGCGCGAGGGCGTTCGACGTCAGCTGACCTCTCCCCCTGCCCTCCCCCTCCTCCCTCCTTTGCCGCGAGCGTGCGTGTCTGCGGGCGACACGCCGCCTTCGTAACGGAGTTCGCGCACCTTCGCCCGCCATGCTGGTGCCGTGGCGGCCACCAACAGTCGCAGAGCCAGGGCGGCCCGCAAGCGTAAGCGGCGCATGAGCAGCGTCGTCAACGACCTCACCCCAGCCGAGTGGAGCGCCGTCAAGGCGGCGTGGAGCGGTTGTGCGTACTGCGGCGCGACCGACGGCCCGATGCAACGAGACTGCGTCATGGCTATTTCGCGCGGCGGGCGCTACACCGTCGACAACGTGGTGCCCGCCTGTGCGGCCTGCAACGCGAGCAAGTGCAACGACGAGGTGACGGCCTGGCTCCGGCGCAAGCGCCTCGACGAGCGCTCATTCTTGGAGCGCTACGTATGGATTCGGGCCGTGCTGGCGGGCGAGACGACGACCGGCTGAGCTCACCGCCCCGACACTCAGCAAACGATCCACTGACTGCGTCGGCGCATCGTCGCGCCCGGTAATCGATCACCCATGTCCATCCAGGCCGCCCGGTGTGAGGGCAAACTCACACGTCACGGCTTGATTTACATGTATTTAACACGGATGATCGAAGAGTCAGCCAAGCGGGCGAAGCCCCTGTCTGCCAGCACACAGCAACCCCCGCTTTGTGATGTGAAGCACAACCAAGGAGTGAGAACGATGTCTTTCGCGCAGTTTCGTGCAGACCTGACGCGGTCAATGAACCGGCGCCGCCTCTATGCGCGGATCTACGCACTTCCGGAGTCGACGGTTCGCGACGAGCTGCTGGCCATCGCCCAGCGGCACGACGAGAACGACTGACCCGACGTAGATTTTTCCGAGCCGGTGGCCCACCAGGGTCACCGGCTTCGTCATGTGCCGCCGGCGAACCGCCGAGCGTGCGCCAACTCCCGATTACGGACGGCGTGTCGCCCACAGACTCGCACGCTCGCGGGGGGAGGAGGGGTCTCGCGGAAGGTGGAGGGGTCGCTCGGGCGGTGGCGTCAGCGGGGCGAGACGCCGGCGCTCAGCACCCGCACGGCGCTGATGAGGCCGTCGATGAGGTTGCCCTCCTGGAACGACGCCGCCGCGGCCGATACGCCGAGCGGTGCCGACTCCTCGATGCCGCGACCCTTTAGCTCGGAACCGTAGACGACCTCGATGGCCCGTTGGTTCGGCGACACCGCGAGCAGCACCGCGTTGTCCGGAGTCGGCACCTTGGCCAGGATCCCCCGCGCGGTGGCCGCGGTGTCCTCACCGAGCCCGCCGACATAGACGGCGAAACGGGCTTTTGCCGCGCGGGAACCGTACTTCAAGGCGTCGTCGAGGACGACGAGGTCCTTGACCGAGAACGGGTAGTGCACCGAGAGTTCACCGGGCTCCGTGACGCCGGAGATCCGCCCACTCGTGGTGACCGCATACCCATAGGGCAGCGCGTCGGTGCCGACCTTTGCGATCTCCGTCGAGTGATCACCACTTGCCACTTGCGCCACCCCCCACCGTCAGACCCGATGCGTGACCGTGATCGGCTGGTTCGTCGGCCGCCCAGAGGATCGGCTCGTGCATCCACTCATCGGTCAACCGGTACGTCGCGGGGTGCGGCCCCTTGCGCCTGAAGATCAACGCGGCCAGGACCAACAACACCAGCAGCGGAACCCCGCCGAGGAGCGAGTGGGTAAGTGCGATGCTCACGTCGCAAACCGTATCGCAATGCGCACCTAGGCCGCGCCTTCACCCAGGTATCGCACCCACGCGGGATCGAGTTCCTTCACCGACGACAGCAGCCGCCAGTGCTGGCCCTTCGGCGGCAGCGGCACGGATCGCAACGTCCAGCCCAGTTCGCCGAGCAGCCGGTCGGCCTTGCGATGATTGCACTGCGCGCACGCCGCGACGCAGTTCTCCCAGGAATGGGCACCGCCGCGGCTGCGCGGCACCACGTGGTCGACGGTGTCCGCCCTCGACCCGCAGTACGCACAGCGGAAGCGGTCGCGGTGCATCAGGGCGGCCCGCGTCATCGGCACCCGGGCCCGGTACGGCACCCGGACGTAGGACCGCAACCGGATGACCGAGGGCACCGTGATGGCCCGGGTGGCCGAGTGGATGACGGGGCCGTTGGGGTCGTCGTGCACGACGTCGGCCTTGCCGCAGAGCAGCATCACCACCGCCCGTCGGGCCGGGAGCGCGGCGAGTGGCTCGAAGGTCGAGTTCAGCAGCAGCACCCGGCGGCGCCCCCACGCGCTCGCGTCGCCAGCCGGCCGGGCGTCGATTCCGGACGGGGAGAGGGGCTGCACAGCAAGCACCGAGGGGCCAGATGAACCAGCCGCGGTCAAATGCCCGCGGCTCCTCCTTCGCTGCGACATGCGTCCTCCGGAAAACAGTGGACCACGGATCACCGCCGCCCGCATGACAATTTTAGGGCGTGTTCGCTGGTCACTCCGATGAACATCCGATGACGACGCGGGCGTGCCACCACCGACGGCCCCCGCCGATTCCCCGCGCGTACCGGGAACCCCCCCGGTCGTGTCGGCCATGCCCATCGACGGGGACAATGGACACCGTGACGGAGGAACCCCGGTCGTTCTACGACGAAGTCGGTGGTGCGGAGACGTTCCGGACCATCATCTCGACGTTCTACCAGCTGGTCCGCGAGGATGAGATCCTTCGCCCGATCTATCCGGAGGACGACCTCGACGGAGCCGAGGAACGCCTGCGCATGTTCCTCGAGCAGTACTGGGGTGGGCCACGGACCTACTCCGACCAGCGGGGGCACCCACGCCTCCGGATGCGTCACGCACCGTTCCGCATAGGCCTCCTCGAGCGCGACGCCTGGCTGCGGTGCATGCACACCGCCGTCGCCGGCATCGACGACCAGACGCTCGACGGCGCCCATCGGCAGGCACTGCTGAAGTACCTCGACATGGCCGCACAGTCGATGGTCAACTCGTCGTTCTGACGTCGGGCAAGATGGATGAACGTGAGCGCCTCCCACACGTCGGCGTGGTGGTCCCGCGCCGTCTTCTACCAGGTGTATCCACGGTCGTTCCGCGACAGCAACGCCGACGGCGTCGGTGACCTGAACGGCGTCGCCGAGCACCTCGACCACCTGAGCCGGCTCGGAATCGACGCGATCTGGCTGAATCCGGTGACGGTGTCCCCCATGGCCGATCATGGCTACGACGTGGCCGACCCGCGCGACGTCGACCCGCTCTTCGGCGGCATCGGCGCACTGGACCGTCTGGTCGACGCCGCTCACGCCCTCGGCATCAAGGTCACGATGGACCTGGTCCCCAACCACACCAGCTCACAGCATCCATGGTTTCGGGCCGCGCTGGCGGCGGGCCCGCACAGTGAACAGCGGGCGCGGTACATCTTCCGTGACGGCGCGGGTCCCGGCGGAAGCCGTCCGCCGAACAACTGGGTGTCGATCTTCGGCGGCCCGGCGTGGACCCGCGTCGTGGAACCCGACGGCACTCCTGGCCAGTGGTACCTGCACCTGTTCGACCCCGGGCAACCCGACCTCGACTGGGAGAACCCCGAGGTCTTCGACGACCTGGAGAAGACGCTGCGGTTCTGGCTGGAGCGCGGCGTCGACGGCTTCCGCATCGACGTCGCGCACGGCATGGCGAAGCCGCCAGGGCTGCCCGACATGACGTTGGCGGGATCGGCGATGCTGCGCAACTCCGACGACGACCCGCGGTTCAACAACGACGGCGTGCACGACATCCACCGCGGCATCCGAACGGTCCTCGACGACTTTCCCGACGCCGTGACGATCGGCGAGATCTGGGTGTTCGACAACGACGAGTTCGCCAAGTATCTGCGGCCCGACGAGCTGCACCTCGGCTTCAACTTCCGGCTGGTTCGCGCCGGGTTCGACGCCGACGAGATCCGCGAGGCGATCGAGAATGCCATGGCGGCAGCCGATTTGGCGGACTCACCACCGACCTGGACGTTGTCCAACCACGACGTCGAGCGCGAGGTCAGCCGGTACGGCGGCGGTGAGCGGGGGCTCGCCAGGGCCAGAGCGATGGCGCTGGTGATGTTCGCACTGCCCGGCGCCGTCTTCGTCTACAACGGCGAGGAACTCGGGCTGCCGAACGTCGAACTGCCCGACGAGGTGTTGCAGGATCCGGTGTGGGAACGCTCCGGACACCAGGAGCGTGGCCGCGACGGCTGCCGGGTGCCGATGCCGTGGTCGGGCGACGCACCGCCGTTCGGCTTCTCCGAGTCGAGCGACGTCTGGCTTCCGATGCCCCCGGAATGGGCGGCCCTGACGGTCGAGAAGCAGGAGCACGATTCCGACTCGACGCTGTCATTCTTCCGGCGGGCGATCGCGCTGCGGCGCGACCGCGCCTTCGTCGAGGGTGCAGTCGAGTTCCTCGACCTCGCTCCCGGTGTGATGGCATTCCGGGGTGGCGATGGTGTGACGTGCGTGCTCAACACCGCGCCGACGCCCGTGCCACTGCCCCCTGGTGAGCTGTTGATCGCGAGTGCCGCACCCGTCGGCGGCGAGCTCGCGCCCGACGCCGCGGCGTGGGTACGTCAGCGCAGTACGACCGCCGGATCACCGCGCCTGCGGTAGACGGTTCCGAACCGGGCATCCACGCGCAGCCAGGTGGGCAGCACGCGGACGCGGACCACCTCGTCGGGTGCCACCGATCCGGGTGCGAACTGATCGGCAGTGTTCGCCTGCGGGAGGAAACCCATTGCGGTGAGCGCGAAAACGCATCGCATCGGGATCCCGACCTCGCCGTCTCCGGAGCTGACGGCCACGACTTCCTGATCCAGCAGCGACGCGGGTGGACCGTGGGCGCTGCCGTACTCCTTGGCCAGTGCGACGCCCCGCTGCGCGAGATCGAGCACCACCCTGGCCGGAACGTCGTCGAGGTGCACGAAGCCCCCCTCCGGCGGAAGCATCCCCCGCCACGCCGAATCCATCGCGAAACCGGGATCGACGAATCCCGAGCCCTCCATGCCGGGCAGTGCCGCGGCGAGGGTGTCGGCACCCACGGACAGGTCGGCCGGCTTCACCCTGCCGCCCACCACGCGGCTCGCCAGAACGTCGAAACCCGTTGCCAGCCAAGCGACGAATTGTTTGGGACCACGCTGGCGGAGTCGGATGACACTGGTGTCGTCGAGATGAAGCGCGCGGTCGACGAACGTCATCAGGTCCTCGCGGTGCGCGGCGTCGTCGAGCCACACCCCCCGGTCGATACGCTCACCGGCGGCGCCGTGGTCGCTCATCGCTGCCTTCTGCTCTTCGCGCAAGCGCTCATCGCTGCCTTCTGCTCTTCGCGCAAGCGCTCATCGCTGGTAGCGCTGCAGATACTCCCGGTGGTGCGGCGCCAGCCGGACGAGACGTTGGTCCTGGATGTGGAACGCCGCCAGTTGCGACTCGCCGATCACGGCCGGCTTGGAGTCTGGCTCCGCCATGACCGAGCGCACCTCGTATCCGAGGGTGAAGTCGACCGCACGCAGCCGGTTGACCCAGATCGTCACCTGCAGAGGCGAATCCGCCAGCCGCAGCTGCCCCTTGTAGACCACGCGGACCTCCGCGATCAAGAGTCCGATGGTGTCGAAGTCGTCGGCGAAGGGCTCGGTGAGGAACGGCACCCGCGCCTCCTCGAGGATGGTCACCATGGTGCCGTGGTTGACGTGCTGATACATGTCGATGTCCGACCAGCGCACCGGAACGGGCGTCGTGAACCGCGGTGCGCCCCGAGGCTGCTCGGTCACCCGCTGGTGCCCGTCCCACTCGTCCTGGTCATGCTGCGGATCTGGCGTGCCGCCACGGAGAGCGTCGCCAGGTCCTTGACACCGTCCGCGTTGATCTCGGTGAGCGTGCGGCGGGCGCGCGACACCCTGGAACTATTGGACAGCTCCCACTCCTCGATCTTCTGCTCGCCGGTCTCCTCCGGTTCGCCGACGGCCAATACGTCGAAGCACAGCGCACGCAGTGAGCCGTAGATGTCGTCGCGAATGGCCAAGCGCGCCAGCGAATGCCAGCGGTCGTTGCGGCCCAGCCGCGACACCGCGGTGAGCAGGCCGTCGGCGCCGAGGTGGTCCATCAGAGCGAAGTAGGTGTCGGCCACGTCGACCGGATCCCGCTCGACGATGTCGGCGATGTCGATGACGTCCAGCAGGCTGTACTGATACAGCCCGGTCGCCACCGTCATCGCCAGCTCGGCGGACACGCCCTGCGCGGCGAACTCGCCGGAATCCTTGGCGACGATGGCACGGTCGTCACCCCGCAGCCACTCCGACATCCGCGGTGTCAGCGCGGCCACCGTGGCGGCGAACCTGTTGACTTCGGCACCGACCGCGAGCGGTTGGGGCCGGTAGTTCAGCAGCCACCGTCCGGCCCGGTCGATGAGCCGGCGCAGATCCAGCGTCATCCGGTCGGTCACCGCGACCGGCGCGCCGCCCTCACCCGCGGCCCTGATCTGCCGCCAGACGTCGCCGACGCCGAAGATCTCGTCGGTCGCGACGTAGGCCCGCACGGCGTCGACCGGGCTGACGCCGACGTCTTCGGTGATGCGGTACGCATAGCTGATTCCGGCGGTGTCGACCATGTCGTTCACCAACATCGTCGTGACGATCTCCCGACGCAGCTGATGGGAACGGATCTCGGTGCCGAAGCGGTCGCGCAACTGGTGCGGAAAGTACTCGGGCAGCCGGGCGGCGAACACCTCCTGATCCGGTATCTCGCTGGCGAGCAGCTCGTCCTTGAGGGCCAGCTTGACGTACGCCATCAGCGTCGAGAGCTCCGGTGAGGTGAGACCCACGCCGATCTCGCCGCGCCTGCGGATCTCCTTCTCGACGGGCAGTGCCTCCAGTTCGCGGTTGAGACCACGTTCGGCGACGAGACCCCGGATCTGACGGGCGTGCACGGTCAGCAACCCGGCGGCATTCGCCCGGCTGGTGCCCATGAGGTCGTTCTGGGCGGCGTTGTCCTCCAGGACGAGCTGACCTACCTCGTTGGTCATCGACATCAGCAGTTCGGTACGTTCGTCGGCACTCACCCGCCCGGCGGTGACCAGGGAGTCGACGAGGATCTTGATGTTGACCTCGTGATCCGAACAGTCGACGCCCGCGGAGTTGTCCAGCGCGTCGGTGTTCATGCGGCCACCGTTGAGGACGAACTCGATGCGGCCGCGCTGCGTGGCCCCGAGGTTGCCGCCCTCTCCGACGACCTTGACGCGCAGCTGGCTTCCATTGACGCGCACGGCATCGTTCGCCCGGTCCCCGACGTCGCCATCCGACTCGGCCTCCGCCTTGACGTAGGTGCCGATGCCTCCGTTCCAGAACAGGTCGACCGGTGCCTGCAGGATCGCCTTCATCAACGCCGGGGGTGTCATCTCCTCGACGTCGTCAGCCAACCCCAGCGCGGCGCGGACCTCGGCGCTGATCGGAATCGACTTGTGCTCCCTGCTGTACACGCCGCCACCGGTGCTGATGAGGCTGCGGTCGTAGTCGTCCCAACTGGACCGCGGCAGCGCGAACATCCGCTCACGCTCGGCCCAGGAAGTCGCCGCGTCCGGGGTCGGATCGAGGAAGACGTGACGGTGATCGAAGGCCGCAACCAGTCGGATGTGCTTGGACAGCAACATGCCGTTGCCGAAGACGTCACCGCTCATGTCGCCGACGCCGACGACCGTGAAGTCCTCGGTCTGGGTGTCGATGCCCATCTCCCGGAAGTGTCGCTTGACCGATTCCCAGGCGCCCTTGGCGGTGATGCCCATCGCCTTGTGGTCGTAGCCGACCGATCCTCCGGAGGCGAACGCGTCACCGAGCCAGAAGCCGTAGGACTTGGCCACGTCGTTGGCGATGTCCGAGAACGTCGCGGTGCCCTTGTCTGCAGCCACCACCAGGTAGGCGTCGTCACCGTCGCGGCGCACGACGAGGGCGGGCGCACTGACCACGCCGGTCGCGGTGTCGACGTTGTCGGTGACGTCGAGCAGACCCGAGATGAACAGGCGGTAGCAGGCGACGCCCTCGTTACGCTGTGCGTCGCGGTCGGCGGCACCGTCGCCGGTGGGCACCGGCGGCTTCTTGAGCACGAAGCCGCCCTTGGCGCCGACCGGCACGATGACCGCATTCTTCACCGCCTGCGCCTTGACCAAGCCGAGAATCTCGGTGCGGAAGTCTTCCCGACGATCCGACCACCGCAGCCCGCCCCGCGCGACGTTGCCGAACCGCAAGTGCACGCCCTCGAGTCTGGGCGAGTACACGAAGATCTCGTACTTCGGCCTGGGGAGTGGCAATTCGTCGACCAGCCCGGGATTCAGCTTGATCGACAACACGTCCTGGACGCGGGCGGAGCCAGGGGCGGTGACGAAGTAATTGGTGCGCAACGTCGCCTGGATCATGGATGCGAACGCCCGCATCACCCGGTCGGTGTCGAGGCTCACCAGAGCGTCGATGCCCACGGCGACGGCCGCGGCCGCCGACGACGCATCACGCTTCTTCCCGGACTCGAGATCGGCGTCGTCCGGGTCGAACAGTGCCTCGAAGAGCTCGACCAGGGCCCGTGCGGTACGGGGGTTGTCGTTGACGACGGTCTCGATGAACGACTGACTGTACGGAAATCCCGCCTGCCGCAGGTACTTCGCGTAACTGCGCAGGATCATGACCTGCTGCCAGGTCAGGCCGGCCCGCATGACGAGTTCATTGAACCGGTCCACTTCGACCCTGCCGTGCCAGATCGCGGTGACCGTGTCGGCGAAGCGCGTGGCGGTGGCCTCGCGTTCGACGGCGTCCCGTTCCTCCTGGATCGACGCGTGCGGGGAGATCTTGAATTGGTAGATCCACACCGGCATGCCGTCGGCCCTGGTCACGGTGAACGGTCGTTCCTCGAGCACGACGACGCCCATGCACTGCAACATCGGCAGCAGCACGCTCAGCGAGGCCGACCGGCCCGCGAGGTACCACGTGAGGTTGGCGGGTTGGCCCTCTCCCCCGTCGGCGAACACCAGCTTGACCGAATTGCCTTGCAGCTGTTCGATGATCGCAATGTCACCGATGGCGTCGTGGGGACTGAACGCTTGGCGGTAGACCTCGGGAAAAGCTGTCGCGTAGTGCTCGGCGTCGGCCCGGCTGATCGCACCGGTGCGCACGGCACCCATCAGCCGGTCGCCCCAGGTGCGGGCCGCCTCGGTCAGCAGATTCTGGATCCTGGTCTCGTTCTCGAGCGACGTGTCGACGTCGGCCGCGCGGGTGTCGTCGGGCAGACGCACGGTGAAGTGCACTACCGCCCAAGGTGATTCGCTGACCCTGGCGGTGTATTCGATGCTCTCGCCGCCCAGTTCCCGGACCAGGATGTCCTGCATCTCCAGTCGGACCACGGTGGTGTACCGATCCCGTGGCAGGTACACCAGGCAGGACACGAAGTGCGAGAGTTGATCGGTGCGGAGGAACAGCAGCGCCCGGCGTCGTGAACCCAGGTCGACCACCGCGTTCGCCATGTCCAACAACTGACGTGCACTCAGCGAGAACAACTCCGAGCGAGGAATGGTCTGCATGATGTCCAGCGTCAGCTGGGCCGGATGGTTGTTGTCCCCGTGGGACAGGGCGAGCGCCTCGTTGACCCGGCGCGAGATCAGTGGGATCTCCAGCACGTTGGCATTGGACGCGGCCACGGTGAACAGACCGACGAATCGGTGTTCGATGGCAGCGGTCTCACCGGGCACGCTCTCCCGAACCACCACGATGTGCGGATGCGCGCCGTAGCGCAAATAGCTCGGCATGGTCGCCTGCGCGAGCACCAGGAGATCGTCGGTGCCGGTGAGCTGTGGGAGTACGTCGGTGCGCAGTCGCAGTACGCCCAACCTGCTCGGCGGGTCGACCACGGCCTGGCCGTCGCTCACCGAGCAACGTTGGTAGCCGAGCAGGACGAAGTGGCCGTCGGCGAGCCAGCGCAGCAGCGCCGCCACGTCCCGACGGTCATACGACGGGAAGTGGCCCTTGCGGTCCGCGTCGAGCACGCCGGCCAGACCCACCAAGGCCGCGTTCAGCGCCGCCGAGTCCAACACCACCTGGCGGGCGTCGCTCAGGACGTTCGGCAGCAGCGCCACGGCCTCGGCGACGGCCTTGGCGTCCGTCGACGGCGACAGCTGGACGTGGATCCAGGTTTCGTCGACGCCGTCGGCCGTCGCACCCGGGCTGGCTGCGGGCTGCACGTCGAGCAGCTCTCCGGCCGGGTTCCGGCGGACGCGGAACACCGGATTCATGATGGCCGTGTAGGCGACACCGAGCCGGTGCAGCAACACCGTCACGGTGTCCATCAGCATGGCGCTGTGGTCGGTGACGATCTGGATCGCCGGACCGATGCCACTGGGATCCTCGGCCGCATACACGGCGACCTTGGTGTCGCCGGTGGAGCGCTGCCCACCGACGCGTGCGTGGGCGGCGAGGAGCGCGGGCGACACCGTGCGGCTGGAAAGGTCCAGCGGCATCGTGACCGACGCGTCGGCCGACGGTGCGTCGCCGTGGGGGCCCTGGTGGGTCGCGAGGTAGGCGTCTGCGAGTGCGCCGGCTAGCCCGGTGTCGATCACCGCCCCGGCCCGGTCGTCGCTACGTTGTCGACCTGGAAACCCAGGGTTCACCGTCGTCATGCCCATCGCTCCTGCCTCGTGCGCGCGCCGAACGTCATTGGTCGTCGCCGCCGGAGCGGCTCCGCGGCCCGCGGGAGTGACACTAATGGCCCTCGGGTCGTTGCGGTTCAACCCCGCCGGATCAGTCGCGGGTCAGCCGCCGGTGTGTGACCCGGTGCGGACGCGCGGCATCGGCACCCAGCCGCTGCAGCTTGTTCTCCTCGTAACCGCCGAAGTTGCCCTCGAACCAGAACCACTTCGCCTCGTTCGCATTCTCACTCCCCGAGTCGCTGCGCTCCTGCCCGCCGGTATCGCCCTCCCACGCCAGGATGTGCGTGCACGTGCGGTCCAGGAACCACCGGTCGTGGGAGATGACCACCGCGCACCCTGGAAACTGCTGCAGGGCGTTCTCCAACGAGCTGAGCGTTTCGATGTCCAGGTCGTTGGTGGGCTCGTCGAGCAGAATCAGGTTGCCGCCCTCCTTGAGCGTCAACGCGAGGTTCAGTCGGTTGCGCTCACCACCGGAGAGCACCCCGGCTGGCTTTTGCTGATCCGGACCCTTGAACCCGAACGCGGAGACGTACGCACGGGACGGCACCTCGTTCTGACCGACCTCGATGAAGTCGAGGCCGTCGGAGACCACCTCCCAGACGTTCTTCTTCGGGTCGATGCCGCCGCGGTTCTGATCGACGTAGCTGAGCTTCACGGTGTCGCCGACCTTGACGATGCCGCTGTCGGGCTCCTCGAGACCGACGATGGTCTTGAACAGAGTGGTCTTCCCGACCCCGTTCGGGCCGATCACGCCCACGATCCCGTTGCGTGGCAAGGTGAAGGACAGATCCTTGATCAGGATGCGGCCATCGAAGCCCTTGTCCAGGTGCTCGACTTCGACCACGATGTTGCCCAGCCGGGGGCCGGTCGGAATCTGGATCTCCTCGAAGTCGAGCTTGCGGGTCTTCTCCGCCTCGGCCGCCATCTCCTCGTACCGCCCCAGCCGGGCCTTGTTCTTGGCCTGCCTGGCCTTGGCGCCCGAGCGGACCCAGGCCAACTCCTCGACCAACCGCTTCTGCAGTTTCTGGTCCTTGCGGCCCTGGACGGCCAACCGCTCGGCCTTCTTCTCCAGGTACGTCGAGTAGTTGCCCTCGTAGGGGTATGCGCGACCCCGGTCGAGTTCGAGGATCCACTCGGCGACGTTGTCGAGGAAGTACCGGTCGTGGGTGACGGCCAGGATCGCGCCCTTGTAGTCGGCCAGGTGCTTTTCCAGCCAGAGCACGCTCTCCGCGTCCAGATGGTTGGTCGGCTCGTCGAGCAGCAGCAGGTCGGGCTCCGACAGCAGCAGCTTGCACAACGCGACGCGGCGCTTCTCACCCCCCGACAGGTGGGTGACCGGCTCGTCGGGCGGAGGGCAGCGCAACGCGTCCATGGCCTGCTCGAGTTTGGAGTCCAGATCCCAGGCGTCGGCCGCGTCGAGCTCCTCCTGCAGCTGACCCATCTCTTCCATCAGCTCGTCGGTGTAGTCGGTGGCCATCAACTCGGCCACCTCGTTGTACCGATCGAGCTTCGCCTTGATCGGCACGCCCTCCTCGACGTTCTCGCGAACGGTCTTCGACTCGTCGAGCTTGGGCTCCTGCATCAGGATGCCGACCGACGCACCGGTGGCGAGGAACGCATCACCGTTGTTGGCCTTGTCCAAGCCGGCCATGATCTTCAGGACGCTCGACTTGCCGGCACCGTTGGGACCGACGACGCCGATCTTGGCTCCGGGGAGGAAGTTCAGCGTGACGTCGTCCAGGATGACCTTGTCACCGTGCGCCTTGCGGACCTTCTTCATCGTGTAGATGAACTCAGCCATGCTGTGGGTAGTGCCTTTCCGGTCTGCGGGTATTGCTCCTGGACCATCCTAGGCTCGGCCCGTGGCGGCTATGCCGTCAGTGGCAGACCTGTGGGGGCCACCTCGTCGTCTTCGTTTGCCGTGGCCGCGCCGATGCCCGCCACCCCGCCTTCGACAGGCGCCGAATCCGTCGGCGCCTCGGTCCGCTTGGGCTGGTCGATGCGCACGGTGCTGCGCGCGAGGTCCGGCCCAACCGCGGTGGCACGCACGTCGACCGACGACCGCCGGTTGCCTTCGCGGTCGTCGTACTCGCTGGTGTATACGTGCCCGACCACGACCACCGGGTCGCCCTTGATCAGCGCGGCGGCGCCGTTGACCAGCCGCCCCCAGCAATTCACGTTGACGAACAACGAATTGCCGGTCTCCCAGTCGCCGTCCGGGGTGCGGCGGCGCGAGTTGCTCGCGACGCGGAACTTGATGACCTGCTGGTCACCCACACGACGGTGGATCGGGTCGGTGACGATGGTGCCCACCATGGCGAACGGTGTCTCGAACATGTGCTTCCCCTCATCGGTTCTCTTCGGTCGGCAGCGCACGGGTGGTGCGCCGCTGAGCCCATTGACCACGAGGACACCGACGTGTCCGGAGTCGGAAGAACCGGTGTGGCGCCGGCCTGTGGATGAACCACGAACTGGGGAAGAACCCCGGCCGCTAACGTTCCTCCAGCTTGGCCAGCTGGGTGAGCATCGCGTTGTAGGCGGCGAGGTCGGCGTCGTCGTCCCGGTCGGCTGCGCGGTCCATGCGGGTGGAGATCCGCTGGTCGCTGCGCCGCCACTGGACGAGCAGCGCGAGCAGCACCAGGACGAGCGGCACCTCGCCTGCCGACCAGGCGATCCCCCCGCCGAGGCGCTGATCGCTGAGCAGGTCGCCGTGCCAGCTCAGCTGCAGGGAACGGTAGAAGTCGCCCGCCAGTACGGCCTTGGTGCCCATCAGGACCACCCCGAAGAACGCGTGCAGCGGCAGCGAGGCGAAGACCACCGCCAACTTGGCGATGGGCGGGATCGGCCGAGGCGTCGGATCTACCCCGATGACGACCCAGTAGAAGAGGTAACCGGTGAGCAGAAAGTGCAGGTTCATCGCCACGTGGGCGGCGTGGCTGCTGGCCGCGACGTCGAAGATGCCGCCGAAGTACAGCCCGTAGAAGCCGGCGACGAAGATGACGGTCGCCACGATCGGGTTGGTCAGCAGCAATGACACCCGGCTGTGCAGCGCGGCCAACAGCCACTCACGCGGGCCGGGCGGATCGTCGCCGCCGGCCGCGGGCAGGGCGCGCAGCGCCAGGGTGACGGGCGCGCCGAGCACCAGCAGCACGGGCACCATCATCGAGAGCAGCATGTGGGCGGCCATGTGCACGCTGAACATCGCCGGCATGTACCGACCGATCCCGGACGACGTCGCGAACAGCAGCACGACGCAACCGCACAGCCACGCGACGATCCGCCCCGCCGGCCACGTGTCGCCCCGCTTGCGCAGCCGCCACACCCCGGCCAGATAGAGCCCGGCGAACACCAGGGCGGCGGTGCCGAGGATCAGGTCGAAACGCCAGTCGAACAACACGCGCGCCACGGTCGGCGGGCCCGGCAGGTCATAGCCGATCTCGACCGCGGTCACCGACGGGTTGAACACCGCCGGTGGCGGTGGTGGCGTCCGGCCCAGGGCCACGGCAATGCCGAACGTGACGCCGAACACCCCGGCTTCGATCAGCGCGAGTCGGATCAACGAACCGCGCGCGTCCGGATCGACCCGCAGCGCAGCCACGCCGCGACGGCGCTGCTGCCAGCCCAGCACTCCGAGGACGCACAGCGCGACGGCCTTCCCGATGACCAGCCAGCCGTACCGGCTCCCGACCAGATCCCCGAGACTGATCCGCACGAACGCGTTGACCACCCCGGACACCGCCATCGCGACGAAACACCACAGGGCGACGGTGGAGAACCGGCGGGCGGCGAGGTCGGCGTGTTCACCGCCGCGGATCGCGTGCACGAGCAGCGCCAGGAGGCCGCCCGCCCACAGGGCGCCCGCGAACAGGTGGATGAACAGGCTGTTGGTGCCCAGGTCGTGGGACCCGCCCGCCGACGAGTGGCCCGTCAGGGCCAAGGGCAGAAGCGTCAGCAGGGCGCCCGCAAGCAGGACCGGTGTCCACGACCACCGCAGCACGGGGATGCTGATCACCGTGACGATCGCGGCGAACAGTGCCGTCCAGCGCCACGAGCCGGCCACGTCGATCAGGCTCGCGACCGACCAGATCGCCGACGGGTTCAGCCTGCTCGTCAGCGGTTGTCCGGTGATGTCCGACACAGTCAGCGGGACGAGCAACGCCGCGCAGACCGCCCAAACCCCGGAGGCCACCGTACCCAGCCGAAGCGCCCGGTAGCCGGATGCGTCGAGGATGCCGTTGCGTTGCGGCGGCACCAGGAAGGCCGCGACGAGGAACGAGCCCACCGCCACCACGGCAGCGATCTCGCCTGCGGCACGGAAGAACGGCAGCCCGTAGTTGGTGACCGGCCCGGGGTCGGGCAGTCCCGTCGCCGTCAACGCGTCGGCCAGCGACAGGCCGGCGATGCCCGCTGCGGTCACGCCGGCCAACAGGCCGACGCCGAACAGGATCGGCCATACCGCACTGGTACGGGCGACCGCTTTCGCCGCCACCGTCGTCATGCCTACAGCGTATGGCTTTCACCTGGCAGCACCGTCAGCCGCTCTCCTCCTTGCGCTTGAGGATCTCGCGGACGAAGAACTGCTCGCGGGAGAACGTCTCGACCTTGTCCATGTCGCCGAGGACGCCGCGCAGCTCGGCCAGGAAGGCCGTCCGCCGCTCCTCGAGGTCGGCGGCGGGGGCGAGCAGGTTCTGATCGGCCGCCACCTGCCGGGCGGTGGCGAACAGGAGCGCCGAAACCGACTCGTTGCTGCGGACCCGATTCTGTGCGATGTACTGCCCACCGACGCCCAGCGCGAGCGTGGTCAGCTCCTTCTCGCCGATGTCGGGGGGCGTGCCGCGCAGGACGTCGGCGACGATCTCGTACGCCTCGATGAACGGGCGAAGCATCGCCCCGGCGACCAGCGGACGCTTGGCCCGCAGCATCGCATCCACCTCGTCACCACCGGCGGCGACGTGTCGTTCCCAGTCCGAGGGACCGTCTCCGCCCTGCGTCCGGTTGTGCCACGACATCTCCTCGGCCACGTGGGCGCGGAAGGCCGCGGAGTCGGCGAAGTAGAACTCGAACTTCAGAAGGTCCCGCAGCCGCATCGCCTGCGACCAGAAGGCGTCGAGCCGGTCGCCCGCCGCCCGCCCCGCGTACGCGAGCGACAGTTCGATGATCGAGGTCTCGAGGAACGCGTGGATCAACGTGTTGCGGTAGAAGGCAGCCTCGTGCTCGTCCTCCGGCGCGATGCGCCAGACCGGCTGGCGTCCGCCATCGACCCGGGTCACCGGGTGGCCACCCGACAGTGCGTCGACGGCCGCCCGGACGCCGTCGGTGGTGCGCAGCCGCAACGCACTGTTGGTCATCGGCGTCTTCGTGCGCTCCAGGTAGTCCAGTGCGTCCTTCAGGGTGTGGTGCAACTGGGAAAGCGTCAGCGCGACACCGTTGGTGGTGAGCAGCAGGGCCGACACCAGCCCGGTGGCGTTGATGGGCGTGCCGCGCAGGATGCGCCAGGCCACCTCGAACGCCATCTTCTGCATCGCCAACCGCTTGGCGGCCTCGTCGCCTGCCATCTCGCCCTGTGGCTCACCGAGATACTCGCGCATCGACACGGCCGCGGGGAACCGAACGTAGATCTTGCCGTAGTTGCGTTCGCCCTGCGCCTTGATGAAGTTGTATAGCCAGGACAGACCCTCGGGCGTCTTCTCCCCGCCACGCGCGTAGGCGGCGTACTCGGCCGTCTCGTGCAGTTGGTCGAAGCTGATCGACACCGGCTGCAGCAGGATGTCGTCGCTGCGCCCGGCGAGGTAGGCGTCCGCGACGTAGGCGAGCAGACCAAGCTTGGGCGGCAACATCTTTCCGGTGCGTGACCGGGTCCCCTCGATCGACCAGCTGAGGTTGAAGCGCTTCTCGACGATGTAGCCGACGAATTCCTTCAGCACGTACTTGTAGGTGGGGTCGTCGAGCTTGCGACGGATGAAGATCACGCCCGAGCGCCGCATCAGCGGCCCCATGGCGCCGAAGGACAGATTGATTCCGGCGAACGTGTGGACCGGCGGCAGCCGGTTCTCCTGCATCGCGACCGGCACGATCGCACCGTCCAGATAGGACCGGTGCGAGAACAGCAGCACCGCAGGGTGATTCTCCAGCGCGACACGCATCGCCTCGACCTCGTCGCGGTCGTAGTCGATGTTGGGGTCGAAGCCCCTGCTGAAGATTGCCCGCCCGAGCGACGGGATCAGGTCGACGGAGAAGCGGCTCCAGCCGGTGGCGAGTTCGTCGAGCATCTTGCCGGCCGACTCCACCGTGGCCCCGGGGATGTGCTCGAGACCTTCGCGAAAACGCGCCGACGCCAACAACTCCGGCTTGATCAGCCGCGGTGACTTGTACTCGGGCCCCAGGAGACGGAGCTCGACGCGTTCGATGGCCAATTCGGCACGCCTCATGACGAAGCGGGCGAAGTCGCGGGGGTTCTCCGCGAGCGTCGTCTCGCTCCATCTCGTCCTCAGCTCGGAGACCTTGGCGGGCTCGCCCGCGACCACTCGGGCGCGCGTGGGATCCTTGCGCAAAATGCCGCGCTGCAAGGCCTTCGGCGGCCGGTACGTGTCGCGGCCGCTGAGGAGAGCCACCACCTTCGAGCGCGTCGGCAGACCGCCGGGTATCCAGAACACCCGGACCGGCACGACGGACCGGTCCTCGTCCGTCTCCAGCAATTCGACCAGGCGCGCTACCGCGGCGGGCGGAGGATCGTCGTTGCCGGGGAGCTGCAGCACCTCGATGCGTGCGTCGGGGTGCGCCCGACGCTGCGCGTCGAGCCAGTCGTCGAGCAACTGGACTTCGGCCGGCGAATCCACCGATGCGAGCACCAACGCGTCGTCGGTGGGGATGAAACTGTGCAGAGCGTCGGCGCTGACCTTCACGGCCGGCCCTTCTTGGCCGCCGCCTTCTTGGCAGCGGCCGGCGCTGCCGCGGTCTTCTTCGCCGGCGCCTTCTTCGCCGGCGCCTTCTTGGCAGGCGCCTTCTTGGCAGGCGCCTTCGTGGACGGGGGCGCGTGGCGTTCGTAGAGCGGCGCACTGGGGAGGGCGCCCTGCGGCCAGTGCTTGAGCGTGTCGAGGTAGAGCTGCCGGACCTCGGCAATGCGTTCGTTGAGGTTTTCCGGAGTCCAGTCGTCGACCGGAATGGGCGGGTACACCGCGACGTCCACGCGGCCGGGGTTGAACGTGCTCGAGTTGCGCTCGGCGATCACCTCCGCGTTGCGGATGACGATCGGCACGAGCGGGATGCCGGTCGCCATCGCGATCCGGAACGGCCCCTTCTTGAACTCCCCCACCTCGGTCGTGTCCAGCCGGGTACCCTCGGGAGCGATCAAGATCGAAAGTCCCTTGCGGGCAAGCTCTTCCACCTTGTGCAGCCCTTCGACCGCGGCCTTGGGGTCGTCACGGTCGATGAACGCCGCGTCCATCATCTTGCCGATGGTGCCCATCAGCGGGTCCTTCTCGAGTTCCTTCTTGCCGACCGAGGTGAAGTTGTCGCTGACCAGTCGGCCCGCGATCATCGGGTCCGCCTGATTGCGGTGGTTGAAGAGGAACACCGCGGGACGCTGGGCCGTCAGGTTCTCGGCACCGTTCACGTTCAGGTCGATGCCGACGGCCGCCATCAGCAGACGGCTCCACGTCGAGGTGAAGAAGTTGACCCCCGTGCGGCGGTTGCGGGTCAGCAGGCCCAGCCCGATCGCGCCTGCCGCCGCGGGCACCACCGAGGCGATGCCCGCCGCCGTGCGCAGCTGCGCCACGGGGCTGCTGCCGCTGCGGCTGCTGAACCTCAGCACCGGCCAGCCGCGTTTGATGGCAACGGCTTCCAGCTTGCCGGCGGGATTGGTGGGCCGGGGGTTGCCGACCAGATACATCAGCGCGACGTCCTCGTCGCCGTCGGCATAGAAGTAACTCTTCGTCAGATCGACGGCATTCTTCGCGGCGAACGCCTGCACGGCGCGGGCCTTGCCGGGACCCCAGATGATCGGTGTGCGCACCTCACCGGTGATCAGTCCGTCCTCGTCGGTGACGAACTTGTTGCTCAGGACGTTGTCGATTCCGAGGAACCTGGCGACGGGCTCCACCTGCACGGTCAGCGCCGAGGAACTGAGCACGACCGTGTGGCCACGGGCCATGTGGGCGCGGACCAGCGCGCGCATCTCCGGATAGATGCGCTTCTGGACGTGTTGGACGAACAGTCTCTCGCCCAGTTCGTCGAGGTCGCTGATCGAATTGCCGTGCAACATCCGGGCGCCCTTGCCGATCAGGTCCTCGAACTCCGAACGCCCCAGCTGATGATTGAGCCCCGCCTGCACCATGCCGATGAACTCACCGACGCTCATCTGGCCGCGACGCAACCGGTCCTGCGTCATCAGCACGCCGGTGAAGCCGGCGACCAGGGTGCCGTCGAGGTCGAAGAACGCACCGACTTCCGGGCCGGACGGGCTGGCCTCGATCTCGGCGACGGATCCGGGCAGCCGCAGAATCACGTTGTCGCCGCGGCGGGTGGTTTGTCCGTTCTGCGAACTCATCTCGCGGCACTCCCATTGGCCGAGGTGGACACCGGGGTAGGCGGAGCGACCGCCTCGGCGGTGAACGAGGCAGGCGCCGACCGACCGTCGCCGCCGAGCGCCAACACTTCGTCGAAGCCGGCCTGCAGGCTTCGCGCCCACAGATTCGGATCGGCGACCGACGCCCGGTCGTACCGCGAGGTGATGGTGCAGTACCCAGCGCGGGATACCAACACCACCATCATCGCAACGCCGGGCAGAGGCCCGATCCCGTAGTGCCGCAATATCTTCGCGCCCGCAATGAACGTGTCACCCGGGTAGATCGGCACGTTGCTGGCCTGCACGTCGGAGTTGACGACGGAACCGGCGACCGACTCCAGGATGCTGTCGGGCAGCAGGCTGATCAACGGCGCCATGGCGCCGACCATGTCGATGGCCCGCTCCTCGCGCTTGCGCATCATCTGCGCACGGACCTTCTGGATTCGCTTGGCCGGATCGACCACGCCGATCGGCGCCGCCAGGTTGACCCCGGCGAACCGGTTGCCGCCGGCGGGGTCGTCGTCCGAACGCAGATTGACCGGGACGGCCATGGGCAACGTCGCAATCGGGATGCCCTTGGCTTCGTGATACAGCCGCAGAGCCGCGCAGAGACCGGCCAGGTACGCGTCGTTGATCGACCCTCCCGCGGCCTTCGACGCCTTGTGCAGGTCGCTGAACTTGATGTCGATCGCCTCGGTGCGCGACGACAGGCTGCGGCGGCGTAGCAGGGGCGACGGCTCGGACACCTGGCCCATCACCCGTGCGCTCGACCTGGCGTAGTTGACCACGCCGCCGACGGCGTTGACCGGGTCACGAACGGCTCTCACCAGGGCGAAGGCGGCTCCGCCGACCGCACCACGGAGTCCGCCGACGATCGAGCCGGGCAGCTTGTTGAGACCCTCGCGCATCAGGTCGCCGGGCGACAGGTCCTCGGGAATCGGCAGCGGTGCAGCCTCGGCGGGTGGCGGATCACGCTCGAGGTCGTAGATGTGGGCGAACATCTCGGTCGCGCCCACCCCGTCGGTGACCGCGTGGCTCAGGTGCAGCATCGTCGCAGCCGTGCCGTCGGCCAGTCCCTCGACGAGCGTCGCCGTCCAGAGCGGCCGGGAGATGTCCATCGGGGACTGCAACGCGACCTCCGCGAGATCCATCACCTCGCGCAGCGTGCCCGGCGCCGGCACGCGGACCCGGCGGACGTGGAAGTCGAGGTTGAAGTCCGGGTCGACGACCCACCGCGGCGCCGCCGTCGGCAACGTCGGCATGACGACCTTCTGCCGCATCCGGAGCACCTTGCGGGAGGCGTTCTCGAAGCGCGTGCGGAATCGCTCCCAGTCGGGTGTCGCATCCAGCAACTCGACGCCCATGATTCCCGAGCGGGTGCGCGGATTGGCTTCACCACGGTGCAACAACTGGTCGACTGCGCTCAGTTCCTCGGGAAGTCCGGCGGCCTCGATGCCCGGCACGTCGCTCATCGTGTGTCGATCCCCTCCCTGGTCGCCGAATGCTGGTCACCACGCTAGTCGGCCGTCCGGAGCCGTGGGTTGCAATACCGGTGTTGTCGGGAGCGTTGCCAGTCGGAACGGGCGATACACTCTCGGGGCGTTGCCTCCGTAGCTCAGTTGGATAGAGCAAGGGCCTTCTAATCCCTAGGTCGCAGGTTCGATTCCTGCCGGGGGCGCTGGTCAGCGGTGGTATTTAGATCTACTCAATAAGGGCTGTCGGCGTTCATTCGGCGTTCATAGCGGACCTGATTTGTCGGCGACGGCTCGTTCGAGAAGCTCAGCGACCTGGGGGTGGACCCGGCCACGGCTCATATAGCGGTCCTGCGTCATTCGAGACTTTGGACGACAACTGGCGACGCTGCAGCTGATTCCTCGGCCATCTCCTCAACGACGCGCGCAGACCACCCGGGCGCGACAACCCGCTCACAAGCTGCCGACCAGTACGGCGGAGTCGAAGGGGATTGCACGACGGATCCCCGGCCGGGGAGGGAACTTGGGGCGTCGTTCCGGCAACCCGTGCGGTTTGGCTTCTGCGGGTTAGTCCGTGAGTCACTCGGTCAGCTGCGCTGGCCCGCGCGTTCGGCAAAAGCGTCAAGTGCGGCAAGCACTTCCGGAGATCGCCACACCCTGTTGCGAGGCCTATTGGTTGCCTCGACGAGGATTCCCGCCTCGGTGAGTGGGTTGAGGTAGCGGTGCGCGTTGGTGGACTCGATGCCCAGCTCTTGGCCGACCGGTAGGGCGTTGACGACCGGGCGTCGGGTCAACGATTCGGCCACCTTCGACACCGCGGAGTCGGACCGCGCGGTGATCACGCCGTTCCAGTTCTGCCGGATCTCGCGAAGTTCTTTGACCAATTGTCGGCCGTTGGCGATCGGGAGGACGGTGGCTTGTGAGAAGCGGTCGACGATGGGCGCGGCGTCACCGTCGCGGTAGCTCGTCAGCGCCGCGAAGTACGCATCGGTGTCGGCCAGCAGGCCGGCTGAGACCGGCACCGTGCCCTGACGCGTCAGGCCTTTATTGCGCAATTGGGCCTGCACCAGGGCGCGGGCCAGTGCGGCCATTGCCGTCGGTGAACGGATGGATGGTCTCGAACTGAGCGTGACCTACCGCAATCTGCGGCAGCCCGGGAACGTCGGCGCGCTGCGCGAAAGCAATCAGGTCGACAATCGCCATCTACGGTGTCCGACCGCCGCATTCACCGCAGCGGTGTTCGCGACAATCATTTCCGCGTTGCGCCTGGCCCTCCCACTGGGCAGCTCGGCTTCGCCGATCGCGCGCGCTGTCGCGGTCAGGTTTTCAATCTGCGGACTCGCGGCGGATTCCGATCGCAGCAACACGGGAGCAAATGGTGCAATCTCGCCACCGAGTTCGGCGTCGAATCGGGTGATCTCGCGACTGGCCAACTCGGCTTCGGCCAACACAGACGACGGCAGCTCCAGGACCAAATCGGCAATGTTGGCCGGCACAGCGGGGTGATAGATGCCGTACCTAGGTCGCGCCCCACCCGGGTGTCGCCCGCTCTGCGGCTCCCACCGCACGTCCGCATAGGTGATGGGGCGAAGTGAAGTCACCGGTCTCGTATCACTTCAGTTACATGATTAAGTGAAGTTATCGATTGCCGCGGACTTCACATAGCGGGGCGATCGTCGCTTCACCGTGTTGCGGCGAACTGGTCGAGAGCTACGAGCGGGTAGATCCTTTTCCCGGCAGATTGGCCTGCGACAGATAGGCCGCCGCCCGACGCAGGACTTCGTTTTCCCGCTCCAACAATTTGTTCCGACGCCGCGCTTCTCGCAGCTCACCAGACTCGCCGGTGCTCTTGCCGGGCGTGGTTCCCTCGTCGATATCGGCTTGGCGCATCCACTTCGTCAGCGTCATCGGGTGCCCATCGAAATCGATGGCGATCTGCTCGATCGTCACACCGTCATCGCGGTTGCGGCGACCCGGACGACGTCGTCGCGGAACTCGCGGGGGTAAGGCCTGTGCCCGTATGGGGTGGTGGTTTCGGGCACTACTTGATCGGTCTGTGCGTCACCTGGGGGATCACTTCGCATTCGCTGATTCCGTGAGCGTTCTTCCGTGCAATAGGCAATCGTCAAGTCATCGACTACGGAAGGCATATGCCATGGTCAGGATAGTTTCGTTCGCAAGCACGCTACTCGTCGCCGGGGGGTTGGTGGTTAGCTCACTGGGCTTCGCGGGTGTTGCTGCTGCCGCGCCGACCTGCAGCGGCTCGGTGCCGACGCCGTCATCCCATACGCCCTTCACGAACGGCCCCGCGAGTTCGTCCAACTGCGAGGATGCAGACGACACGGGCAAGACGAGCATGGTCAAGATCGCCACCGCTGGCTCATATGCGGAAGGTAGCGCTACGTTCACGGCTACTCCACAAAAAACTACTTAGCCTGAGCGCACTCGCTGCGGCGGCAGTACGCGGCATCAGACCTGCTTTGAGACTAAGGCTTCTGGTGCTAATCCCTCGGTCGCAGGTGCGATTCCTGACGGGGGCGCAGGTCACGGCCCATCTGTTAGCCGGTGCCGCCGACTAAGAGACTCGGTGCCGGACTGGCGTCACAGTCCGGACACCTTCTGGTCTGATGGGCCGACGCATCGTGTGCGGTAACGTCCGAACCGTGGAGTAGCCGCGAAGTAGCTACGTCGACCGGACGTGTGGGGAGGAACGTGTGGACGTGCGCGCGCAGCTGTCGCAGATGGACTCGGCGACGCGCGAGGCCCTCGTGCAGAGAATCAAGGGGCAGCTGCCGGATGCCGGGGCCGACGCCACGGATCAGGACGTGGCCATCGTCGGGGGCGGCGTAGCGGCCCTCACGCTAGCGCTGGAGATTCGCCTGGCGCGCCCGGACACCCGAGTCTCGATCATCGAGCCCACCCCGCATCCGGTGCCGGAGATCACCCACACCGTCGGCGAGTCGACCGTCGAGGTCTCCGCGCACTACCTGCGGGATCGTCTCGGTCTGGCAGACCACCTGCAGAACTCTCAGATCCGCAAGATGGGACTGCGGATGTTCTTCTCCCACGACGGCAACACCGACATCTCGCAACGGATGGAACTCGGCAGCTCCTCGTTCACGCCACAGGCGACCTACCAGATCGACCGCGGCCGGTTGGAGAACGAGCTTCACCGACGTTGCCTGGCCAACGGCGTCCAATTCATCTGCGGCCGAGTTCAATCGGTGGACATCGGGCCCTCGGACCGTGCGCACGACATCTCCGTCCAGGCGGGCGAGCTGGTCACTCACACGACGGCTCGCTGGGTGGTCGATGCGTCGGGACGAAACCGCAAACTGGCCCGCGAGTTGGACCTGCGGCGCGCCAACCAGCACAACTGCAATGCCGCGTGGTTTCGCGTCGCGACAGAGATCGACGTCGGCCAATGGAGCGATGACCCGGACTGGCGGTCCCGGTTGGCCGAGGGGGACCGTGCCCTCTCGACCAACCACCTGATGGGCGAGGGGTACTGGGTCTGGCTCATCCGACTCGCCTCGGGAGCGACGAGTGTGGGAATCGTCGCCGACCCCGACTTCCACGCGTTCGACGGTTTCAACACGTTGGCACGGGCCAAGGCGTGGCTACGCGAGCACGAGCCGCAGTGCGCGGCCATCTTGGCTCAGCACGATCACCTGATCATGGACTTCAGGGTGATGAAGAATTACAGCCACAGTGCGTCGAAGGTGTTCGACGGCCGCGACCGCTGGGGCGTCACCGGCGATGCCGCCATCTTCTTGGACCCGTTGTATTCGTCGGGACTCGACCTCGTCGCGATTGGCAATGGCCTCATCACCGACATGATCGTCCGCGACCTCAATGGTGAGAATGTCGTCGCACGATCTCAGATCAGCGATTCGCTGTTCCGGTCGCTGACCGATATGTGGCTGGCCATATACCGTGATCAATACTCATTGATGGGTTCGCCGAACGTGATGTCGGCGAAGATCATCTGGGACATTGCGTTCTATTGGGGATTCGTCGGGCTGCTGTACGGCAATGGTCGGTTCGTCACCGTCGCCGACGAGCCGGAGGTGGTGCCGTACCTCGAAGGCCTCATCGAACTGAGCAATCGCATGCAAGCATTCTTCCGCGAGTGGGCCGCGGTCGATGGCGGCGTGCCCTCCGCGCAGTTCGTCGACCTGTACGCGCCGCTGAACTTCATGGCGACCCTCCACACCGCGATGATGGGCACGTCGCCCGACTTCGAGAAACAGTTCGACGCCAACGCCCGCTTGCTGCGTCAGCTGGCGGGCCAGCTCGTCGAGACCGTCCTCACCGACAATTCGCACAGGTTTTCGGAAGACGACGTCGTACGCCAGGTGCAGGCGTGGCAGCAGGACTCCCTGTTGCGCAAACTCCGGAACGTGTATCGCCAGCAACAGGCGACCAATCCGATCAGCCAGGACTGGATTCTCACCACCGCTGCGGCACACTGACTCCGCTTCGCCACGGCACGTGGATGCCGGCGCGCTCACGGTCGCTCGGCACGGATGGGCCGTCGGGGCCGGATGGCCGCGCGCAACCGGCACCCGTCGCACCCATCCATCGTCGGCTGTGAAACGAAGTACTCGGGAAGAGTCGGCCGACGCAAGGAGGGTGTCGTTGACGACGCCGAAGGGCGAGCGCGCAATCATGGACGCCAAGCCGATGGCCGGCACCGGACGATCGGCCAGGGGGCCGAGGGGAGTGCGAGGGATTACGGCACCACCGAATGAGGCACACCCATTCGAGAATGCATCACCGGACGACATGCCGGCCCAGCGGACACCACAGGTTGCGAGGCGATGATGACAGGCACTGAACAGGGCATTCGCGAGCCATTGGCGATCGTCGGAATCGGCTGTCACCTGCCCGGCGGCGCGACGACGCCGGAAAGCTTTTGGAATTTGCTGTGCACCGAGGTCGACGCCACCTGCACGGTGCCCGAATCGCGCTGGAATGTGGCGAAGTATCACGACCCGAATCCCGCCAAAGTCGGAAAGATGGTCACCCGTCGCGGCGGTTTCCTACCCGACATCGACCAATTCGACGCGCAATTCTTCGGCATTTCGCCACGCGAGGCCAATCTGCTCGACCCGCAGCAGCGCCTTCTGCTGCAGACGACCTGGGAGGCGCTCGAGGACGGCGGCATACCCGCGGACGGCTTGGCCGGCACGGACGTCGGCGTGTTCATCGGTGGCTTCACCCTCGACTACCAACTCCTGCAGAACCAGGGCCGCACCAGCCGCTACCGATTCAAGAGTCATTCCTCCACGGGAATGATGATGACGATGCTGGCGAACCGGATTTCGTACGCCTTCGACCTTCGGGGTCCCAGCATGACGATCGACACGGCATGCTCGAGCTCGCTCGTCGCCGTGCACCTTGCGGCGCAGAGCATGTGGAACGGCGAATGCCCTCTCGCACTCGCCGGTGGCGTCAACGTCATGATCGGACCGAGCACGGCCATCGCCGAATCGAAGAGCGGCTTCCTCAGCCCGGACGGGCGTTGCAAGGCCTTCGACGAATCCGCTGACGGGTACGCACGCGGCGAGGGCGCCGCGGTCGTGGTGATCAAACCCCTCTCGCAGGCGCTCCGCGACGGCGACGACGTCCACGCACAGATTCTCGGCACGGCGGTGTCCCAGGACGGTCACACCGAAGGCATCACCGTCCCCAGCGCACTCGCGCAGGAAGCGGCCATCACGACGGCTCTGCGCCGAGCGGGCGTGCGCCCCAACGACGTCGCCTACGTGGAAGCGCACGGCACGGGCACACCCGTCGGCGACCCGGTCGAGATGCGGGCACTGGCCCGTGCGCTCGCGTCGGACCGGGCTGCGACGAGTCCCCTGCTGGTCGGGTCGGTCAAGACCAACATCGGTCATCTCGAGGCCGGCGCAGGGGTGGCCGGACTGATCAAGACGGCGTTGGTGCTCAAACACGGCTACATTCCGGCCAACCTGCACCTCGACAATCCCAGCAGTCGAATCCCCTTCCAGGACTTGACCGTCGACATCCCGCGCGCCGGTCGCCCCTTCCCCGACGTCGAACGGCGCGTGGCCGGGGTCAACTCCTTCGGGTTCGGAGGCACCAACGCCCACGTCGTGCTCGCCGAGCCACCCGCCGCACCCGGTGTTGCCTCGGCGAGGTCATCGTCGCACCTGCCCCTCGCCCTCCTGCCGATCTCCGCACGCTCCGAGGAAGCCCTCGTCACGGCGGTGCACCAGTTGGCCAGGCACGTGAGCGCCCATCCGGCCACCACGCTGGCCGATCTCGGCTACACACTTGGCCAGCGCCGCTCTCACATGAATCATCGCTGTGCGGTCGTGGCGGAGACGGTTCACGAGGCGCGCGACGAACTGCACGCCCTCGCCGATGGCGGCCAGATCTCCGCCGGCCGACCGAGCTCCACGCAGCCGAAGCTGGCATTCGTCTGCACTGGCATGGGTCCGCAATGGTGGAAGATGTGCCGGGGACTGATGGACGTGTTTCCCGCCTTCACCGAGAGCATCCTGCGTAGCGACCGCGAGCTGAGCCGTCATGCGGACTGGTCCTTGGTCCGCGAACTGCGGAGCGACGAGCTGGGCTCTCGGATGGCGAGAACCGATGTGGCGCAACCGGCCAACTTCGCCATCCAAGTGGCACTGGCCGAGCAGTTGGCGCAATTCGGGGTTCTTCCCGACGCAGTGATCGGACACAGCGCCGGTGAAGTCGCCGCTCATCATCTCGCCGGTCTGCTCACCTTCGAGCAGGCGGTCGAAGTGATTCATCACCGGAGCCGGCTTCAACAGCGCACCACCGGCTTGGGCCGCATGCTCGCCGTAGGCCTCGATGCCGAATCGCTGGTGCAGGCGCTCGACGACGGCGCACGCGGCGAGTTCGGGCGGCGGGTGTCCGTGGCCGCGATCAACAGCCCATCGGCGGTGACCATCGCCGGGGACGGCGAGGTCCTCGACGACATCGCGCGGCAACTGGACGGGGCCGGTGTCTTCCATCGGTACCTCACGGTGGAGGTGCCGTATCACACCCATTACATGGACGCGGTGAAGGACGACCTCTACGGCGCCCTCAACGGGCTGTCATCGCACGGGGCGACGCTCCCGCTGTATTCGACGGTCACCGGGGAACGGTTGGACGACTACACCGCAGGCGCCGCCTACTGGTGGCAGAACCTGCGTGCCACGGTTCTCTTCGAGCCCGCGATGCGCCGGATGCTCGACGACGGTTACACCCACTTCGTCGAGTTGGGACCCCATCCCGTGCTGGCGGCGTCGATCATGGAGATCGCCGGCGCCCACCAGGCCGACGCCGCCGTCTTCGCCACCCAGCGACGCAATGACGACGACGGCCGTACGCTGATGAATTGCGTTGCGACCCTGTACAGCCGCGGCCACGACGTCGACTGGGAGGCGCTCGCGCCCCGCGACGGGGCACGGCTACTGAGGCTTCCCTCGTATCCCTGGCAGACCAAGCGTTTCTGGAACGCGAACCCGGAAGCCGAGGAAGATCTGCACTACCGCCCGGTGCATCCGCTGCTGGGTCAACCGGTGAGCGGCGTACATCCGACCTGGGAGGTGGAGCTGAGCACCGCCGTCATCCCGTTCCTCGCCGATCACCAGGTGCAGGGAAGTGTCGTGGTGCCCGGGGCGGTGTTCATCGAAATGGCCCTCGCCGCGGCCAGGGAAACGTACGGATCGGCACAGTACGGAATCGACGACCTGGTGCTACACCGCGCGCTTCTCCTCGACGACACGTGCGACCCGATCGTCAGGACCACGCTCAACCGCGACAAGGGCACCTTGGAGTTCGCCGCGTTCACGGCCACCGCCGACGGTGAACTGAAGTGGAGCATAGCCGCCACCGCGGAACTCAACTCGCTGCCGAGTCAACCCGCGGGCGGCGAGACACCGGGAGACGCAGACCTCGTCACCACGGTCAGCGGTGAGGAGTTCTACGCCTACACCCGCGAGCTCGGATTCGCTTACGGTGATGCCTTCCAACCCGTCACCAAGGTCACCTCGGGGGATGGTTGGGCAGCGGCCACGTTCGCCATTCCGACCTCGATCGCCGGCGAACTCGACGACTACCGATTCCATCCCGCGCTCATCGACGGCGCCTTCCAGACCTTGTTCGGCGCACCCTTCCTCGGCCGTGACGCCAACCAGGGCCCGTACCTCCCGACGCGAATCCGGCAGAGCGCCATTCACGGCGCACCGCAGGAGGACATGACGGCGCACGTACGGATCGTCTCCGCCACCAGTGAAGCGGTCGAGAGCGACATCACGATCACGAACAACGTCGGCGACCTGCTCGCCGTCTTCAACGGCTTCACGGTCCAATCTCTTGGCGCCTCATCCCGCATGTCGCCCGAACGCATCGACAAGGGACTGTACGAAGTGCAGTGGATGGCGACGCTCGACACTCAGACCGATCAGCACGTGGACCCGCGGGATGCCCATGGTTCGTGGCTCGTGCTGGTCGACCGCTCCGGGGTCGGCCGGGCGCTGGCCGAACGCCTTCGGGCCGGCGGTCACCACGTCGACGTGGTCGAGCACCAACCCGTCGATGCACTGACCGATGTCGACGGCGGGTACGCGGTGAACCCTCGGCGCCCCGAGCACCTGCGTCAGCTGTTCGAGACGCACGTCGCACCACGAGGTGACCTCGCGGGCATCGTCGAGTGTTGGCCGCTCGACGTCTCGGGTGCGCAATCCGCCGAACCGGACCACCACCTGGGCGTGTTGGCGATTCTTGGTCTGGTCAAGTGCTTTTCGACGATTACCACCGTCGCGCCTCGGCTCTATCTCCTCACCGCCAACGCCCAACCCGCACCCGGGACCGGCGAGCTCGCGGTCGACCAGGCCACCGTCTGGGGGCTCGGTCGAGTCATCGGACATCAGGAGTTCGCCGACCACTGGGGTGGTCTCATCGACGTCGACGACGCGGACGACCACGCGGAGATTGCCGTTCGGGTCAGCGAGCACATCCTCGGCGACGATCCCGAGGACCAGATCGCAATCCGGGGCAACACGACGTTCGTCCCTCGACTCCTGCCCTGCCGCAGCCTCACCAAACCCTTCCCCACCAAGCTCGTCCCGGATGCGACCTACGTGGTCACCGGTGGGACCGGAGCGCTCGGCCGCACCGTGGCCACCTTCCTCGCCGAACGGGGAGCACGACACATCGTCCTGATGAGCCGAGGTGAACTTCCACCGAGAAGCAGCTGGTCCCTGCTCACCGACGATGACGCGCACTACCGCACGGTTCAGACGATCCGAGGGATCGAGCGGCTCGGCGCACGCGTCACCAACGCCGGCATCGACGTCACCGACATCGACCAGATGAAGGCCTGGCTGGCCGGCCACCTCCGGGACGGAGGTCGGCCCGTGCGGGGAATCGTGCACGCCGCGGGCTCCGTCGCCGACCAACTTCTGGTGAACATGACCGAGGCGGACTTCCTCGCAGTGATGGCTCCCAAGGTCACCGGCGCCCGCGTCCTGCAGGAGACCTTCGACGGGGACGACGTGGACTTCTTCGTGATGTTCGGCTCGGCCGGATCGACCATCGCCTCGCCCGGCCAAGGCAACTACGCGGCCGCCAATGCTTTCCTCGACGCCTTCGCGCACCATCGGCGGGCGCGGGGGTTGCCGGCTCTCACCATCGGATGGGGGCCGTGGTCGATCGGGATGGTCGAAGAGCTCAAGCTCGAGAACCTCTACGCGCAGCGCGGAATCGAGCTCATCTCCCCCGCGACCGGCGCCCGGGTGCTCGACCGGCTCATCACCCAGCAGACGGCGAGCGTCGTCGCGATCACCGCCGACTGGCGGCGGGCCAGGCAGGCCGGGCTCGCCGGCACGCTGCCCCCGATGTTCTCCGAGCTCGGCTTGGCCGAAACGTCCAGTGAGCACGACGATGCGGGACCGTTGCTGCGAGACCTCCTCTCGGCGGTGCCGGAATCCGACCGGCTCGACGTCGTCGCGACCCAGGTTCGGCACATCGTTGCCGCCGTCTTCGACTGCGCCGTCGCCGACGTCGATTCTGACGACGTCTTGGACGACCTCGGTCTGGACTCCATGATGGCGATGGACTTCAGACTGAGGATCAACGCCGCGTTCTCGGTCGATCTGCCGGTGCTCGAGATACTCCGGGGCGTCAGCGTCAACTCACTCGCCGTGCGCGTACTCGCCGACATCCCGCTACCCCGTGACGATGGACCCGCGGTCGTCGAGGCCCGGGAGGACGCCGCGGCGACCGACGAGGACGTCGACCGACTCATCGAGCACCTCTCCGAGGCCGAACTACGACGACTTCTCGCCGACCTGGAGGGCCGACCCAGCGAGCAGGACGCCGGCGGGGCACAGACGTGAATGCCGCCTCCGCCGTGCACGTTCGAGGCATGTCGAAGGCCTACGGACGGGTACCGGCGGTGCGGGATCTCGATCTCGACGTCGGCTACGGCGAGATCTTCGCGATCCTCGGTCCCAACGGCGCAGGCAAGTCCACCACCATAGAGATCCTCGAGGGCCACCGAAAACGCGATTCCGGACACGTGCGCGTACTGGGCGAAGACCCGCAGACCGCGGGACGGGACTGGCGGGCCAGGGTGGGGATGGTGTTACAGGAGGCCAGCGACTCCGGGATGCTGACGGTGTCCGAGACGCTGCAGATGTTCACGAAGTGCTATGGCAGGGCGCGGTCGCCCGAGGAGGTACTGGATCTCGTCGGCCTCCGCTCGATTGCCGGCGCGAAGGTGCGGGCGCTGTCCGGAGGGCAGCGCCGTCGCCTCGACGTCGCTCTCGGCATCATCGGGATGCCCAGCCTGGTCTTCATGGACGAGCCGACGACCGGATTCGATCCGGAGGCAAGACGGCAGTTCTGGGAGCTCATCAAGTCGCTGGCCGGCGACGGCACCACCATCCTGCTCACCACCCACTACCTCGACGAAGCCGCCGCGCTGGCCGACCGTGTCGCGGTCATCGCCGGCGGCACCGTGGTGGCGATGGACTCGCCGGCAGGGCTGACCCAGCACGTGAACTCGGCCGCGACTGTCCGGTGGATGGAGGGTGACGAAGTCCACGTGGTCGAGACGGATCACCCGACCGACGTGATCAGGCAGCGCTCCCTGGACGGCTCGGAACTCACCGAGCTCACCGTGACCCGGCCAACGCTCGAAGATGCGTACCTGCAGTTGATCGGCATGGCGTGATGACCACGAACCCCACCGAGGCCGCCTCACCGCCGCGGCACCGTGCGGATGAGTCCGAGCCGGCGCTGCCCTCTCCACTGCGGATCGGGATGTCGCGAGTCGTTCCCGAACTGAAGATGTTCTACCGCAGGCCCGAACAGGTGGCGCTCACGTTCTCGCTGCCGGCGCTGATCTGCCTGCTGTTGGGCTCGATCTTCTCGATGAAGCTGCCCAACAGTGAAACCAGCACCGGTGCCGTGATTGCGGCGAGCATGCTCGCGTACGGAATCCTCTCGACGTCGTTCATCAACCTGGGCATCAGCATCGCCGCCGACCGCGACACCGGCTCACTGAGGCGACTGCGTGGGACGCCCACGACCGCCACGTCGTACTTCGTCGGAAAGATCATGTTGGTGGCCATCGTCAGTCTCGCCGAGGCCATCATCCTGCTGTCGGTGGGGGTGGTGGTCTTCAATCTGCGTCTACCCACCACCGCGTTCGAATGGTTCACGCTGACATGGGTCTTCGTCCTCGGCATCATCAGCTGCTCGTTGTTGGGCATCTTCATCAGCAACTTCGCGAGCAATGCGGTCTCCGCTGCCGTGCTCACCAACGGCCCCGCCGTGGCACTGCAATTCGTCTCGGGCACCTACGTGCCGCTGATGTCGTTGCCGCTATGGATGTTGACCGTCGGCTCGATCTTTCCGGTCAAGTGGATGGCGCAAGGGTTCCGGTCGGTACTCCTGCCGTCGCCCATGGTCGTCTTCGAACCGGCGGGCAGTTGGGAGCATTGGCGGATATTTCTGGTCTTGACGGCGTGGAGCATCGGCGGGCTGATCGCTTGCCTCGCGGTCTTCCGATGGTCGGACCGTACCTGATTCCGCCACCGCTTCTCGTCCCAGCAGGGACGGCGGGTCCAGAACCCGGTGTCGCCCATAGACGAAGTGGAAGATCGGCGTGGCCATGAGCGTGGTGACGATGGCCACCAGAACCAGGATGGTGAACAGCGTGGGCGTGATGATGCCGGCTTCGAGCCCGATGTTCAGAAGGATGAGTTCGATCAAGCCACGGGCGTTCATCAATGAACCGAGAGCGATGGATTCGCGCATGGGAACCTTGCTCAGCCGGGCGGCCACCGTGCACGCAACGCCCTTTCCCGCAACCGAGACCACGAGCAGGCCGAGCGTCACCGCCCACAGCCCTGGGGTGTTCACCAAGCCGATCTGCGTGTTCAGCCCCGAGTAAACGAAGAAGAGCGGCAGCAGGAAGGTGGTCACCAGCGGCTCGAGAATGGCGGTGAGCCGGTCCGCGAAGAAGCCGGACGGCATCGCGACGCCAAGGAGGAAGGCACCGAAGATGGCGTAGATGCCGATGGTGTCGGTGAACCAGGCGCAGGCCATCAGCAGGATCAGGACGGTGCTGAGCACCGACGGGGTGATCGCGTTTCGGCGCTCCGACAGTGGGCCCAGCACGGCCAGGCCCCGTCGACCGACGGTGAGAAGGACCACGGTGTAGACGATTCCGCCGCCGATCGCGATCGCGGCCGTCGCGGGAGTGCCGCGGTGGATGGCGAGCACCATCGCAAGGATGCACCAGGAGATCGCATCGTCGGTGGCGCCGCAGGCTAAGGCGAGTGTGCCCAAGGGTGTCCCGGAAAGCCGTTGCTCGAAGATGATTCGGGCCAACATGGGGAACGCGGTGGTCGCAATGGAGGCCCCGAGGAACATCATGGCCATGACCAGCGAGACGCCCGATTCGAAGAAGAGTCCGCTTCCCAGCAGGGGCATGGCGACGAGCGCCCCCAGCGCCAATGGCGTCAGGATGCCCGCTGAAGAGACGGCGGCCGCCGTGCCGACACGATGCTTGATGAGATCGACGTCGAAGTTGAGACCGATGAGGAACATGTACAGCACCAGGCCGACCTGCGCCGTGGTGTACAGCACGATGTTCGCCTGCCCTGACGGAAACAGCTGCTGTTGTACGCCGGGTGCCAGCTGACCCAGCAGTGAGGGACCGAGCAGTACGCCGGCGATCATCTCGCCGACGACCTGCGGTTGTCCGATGCGTTTCGCCAGCAGCCCCACGAAGCGGCACGTCGCGAGGATGACCGTCAGTTGGAGGAAGAAGTGGATCGCAGCTGCTGCGGGCATGGATTGGGTCCCGAGGTTCGTAGTGTCATCATCTGACAGACCGGCCACCTCGCGAGCGTCCTCGCGGCCAGGTGGTCCGCCGGGCGGCGAACGGTTCGGGGAGCTGCGTCCATGCTGTGCATCAGCTGTCCACGCCCCTTTGCCGCGATCAGCCTAACCCGCGGCCTGCACTCAACCGGCGTCGCAATGCTTACGGATGTGCGACGCGAACCGGCCCCCGGCGCGGTGGTCACCTCGCGCGCAGCGAGTCCATAAGTGACCGGTCGGTTATCCTCGGAATCATGCCGCGTCCACCGAACCCGGAGGTTCGTCGACGGCTGCTGGCCGCAGGTCTGGACCTCGTTCACGCTCGCGGATTCGCCGCCAGCGGCGTCAAGGACATCACCGATGCCGCCGGCGTGCCCAAGGGCTCCTTCTATGCCTACTTCGCCAGCAAGGAAGCGCTGGCCGCGGCAATTCTCGAGCACTACTGGTCCGACATCGAGGAACGGCTGGTGCCGATGCTGAACGGTGACGGTATGGCTCAGGAGCGCATCAGGCGCTTCTTCCATGCGCTCGCCGACGAACACGAGGCCGGCGACTTCCTGCTCGGCTGCCTGATCGGGAGGCTGTCGCTCGAACTCGGCGGTTCCAGCGAACCGGTCCAGGCCGAACTGGTCCGGATCCTCGATCGCTGGGACGACGCCGTGACCGCCTGCGTGCAGTCGGGCCAGCGCGCCGAGGGTGGCGTCCGGGCGGACCTCGACGCGGGCGAACTCGCCTCCATGCTGATCGAAGCGTGGGAGGGCGCCGCGCTTCGGGGAAAGGTCGTCCGCAGTCGCATTCCGTACGAACGGTTCGAGTCGATCACGATTCCGGCGCTTCTGCGCTGACGGGCCGGCTTCGGCCGATTGCGTCACACTTGGTCGATTAATAGACGACCGGTCATCTATGTTAGGGATACAGCGCAGGAGCCACCCACTCACCCCGAGGACGACCGATGACCAGCCACATCTACGACGAACCGCAGAACCCGGCATTGCCGGACTCCGGCTTCGTGCTCGATCACCACCACGCCGCCCTGGTCATCACCGATCCGCAGATCGACTTCCTCAGCCCCGACGGCGTCTCGTGGCCGGTGTTCGGCGAGAGCATCCGCGAGAACGACACCGTCGCCCACATCGGCGAACTGCTCGACGCCGCGAAGCGGGCGGACATCACCGTGGCCATATCGCCGCACTACTTCTATCCCACCGACGAGCAGTGGCGGTTCGGGGATCCGCTCGAACAGTTCATGGGCGCCGCCGGGATGTTTGGGCGCCGAGGCGCGTACACGACCGACGGCTTCGCCGGCTCCGGTGCCGATTTCATGCCCGCCTATCAAGACCACATCTTCGACGGTCGAACCGTGATTGCTTCTCCGCACAAGATCGTCGGACCGGAATCCAACGACCTCGTACTCCAGTTGCGCAAGCGCCATGTGAACCAGGTGATCTTGGCCGGGATGGCCGCCAACCTGTGCGTCGAAGGGCACATGCGCGAACTCGTCGAGCAGGGCTTCGAGGTCGCCGTCGTCAAGGACGCCACGGCCGGCCCACGCCTGCCGGAGGGCGACGGCTATCTGGCCGCCCTGGTGAATTATCGCTTCCTCGCCAGCGCCGTCTGGACCACCGTCGAGGCCGTCGCCCAGCTCGGGGCCGGCGAGCGATGACCGCACCCCGCACCGAGCATCCGGCAAGCCAATCATCAACCGAGCGAAAGAATTCGAAGGACATGACACCAATCGAAGATCCACGTCAGCACCGCTTCCCGTTGAACCACGGCGACGGTGCGATCCCGGCACTCGGGTTCGGCACCCTGGTGTCCGATCCCACGGCGACGCGAAGTGCCACCAAGGCCGCGGTGGAGGTGGGATTCCGCCACCTCGACTGTGCCGAGCGGTACCGCAACGAGGCGGAGGTCGGCGCCGCACTCAAGGAACTGATCGCCGACGGGACGGTTCGTCGCGAAGACCTCTTCGTGACCACCAAGCTGTGGAACAACAACCACCGCCCGGAACGGGTCGCGCCGGCGCTGCAAACCAGTCTCGACAAACTCGGTCTGGATGCTGTGGATCTCTATTTGGTCCACACCCCCTTTGCCTTCCGGCCCGGCGACGACCAAGATCCCCGGCATCCGCATGGTGACGTCGCCTACGACGACGGCGTCACGCTGGAGGAGACGTGGACCGCCATGGAGGCACTCGTCGACCGGGGCCTGACACGGGCGATCGGCTTGTCCGACATCGACGTCGAAGGCACCCGACGGATCGTCGATGCCGCCCGGATCACGCCGGCAGTGGTCGAGGTCGAGTCACATCCCTACCATCCGCAGTGGGAACTGCACGAGTACTGCCAGAGCCAGGGAATCGTCCTGCTGGCGTTCGCTCCGCTGGGACATGCCCTGGAGCCTCGACTGCTCGACGACCCGCTGATCGCGTCGATGGCGCAGCGATTCGGGAAGACGCCGGCGCAAGTGCTCCTGGCCTGGGGCATCCAGCGCGGCACCGCCGTGCTGACGTCATCCGTCAATGCCGGGCGGATAGCCGAAAACGCCGATGTCACCGCCCTTCCCGAGAGCGCCATCGTGGAGATCAGCCGTCTGCAGACACGCTACCGATTCAACTCGGTCGTCGACGCCGGTGAACCCGGCTTCCGCGAGGTTCCCGCCGGCAGCTGATCGCCGGCAGCGAGCATTCAACCCGGGCACGCGCGGAAACAGCCTTCGAAGTGACCGTTCTCGATGCCGACGGTCTGCATGAAGGAATGGGTGACGACCGGGCCGGTCAAGCGAAATCCCTCCTCGCGCAGGGCCTTCGAGAGTTGGTGCGATTCCGGGCTCGTCATCCGGCCGTCGGACCAGCTGCGCAGCCGATGATGTTCCTGTGGCTGGTGTTGCCAGGCCACTCGCGACAATGAGAACGTCGACAGCAACCGCGCATTGTGAACGGTCGCATCGATCTTCCGTCGGTTGCGGATGATCGACGGATCGCCCATCAGGCGTTCGACGTCGGCGCGGGTCATCGCGGCCACCACGGCCGGGTCGAAGTCGTGGAATGCCCGGCGAAACGCGTCGCGCTTGTCGAAGACCATCGCCCACGACAGCCCATTCTCGAAATAGGTCAGCGCCAGCACCTCGAACAGCCTGGATTCCTCGACGGTGACGGTTCCCCACTCGAGGTCGTGGTAGACGGTCAGATCACGGCCCGACTCCGTCGCCCACCGGCAGCGCGGTATGCCGTCGGGCGAGGAGACGACCGTGGGCCACCGCGCCGACATGCCCACCCCGGCCATCGCCTTCATCTCACGCTCGCCCCATCGGTCGACTGTATGACCCTTGCCCATCACCAGGGCGCGGACCTGTCGGTTGCCTGTGTCGACCGGAAGCGCAGCGGGGCCGAATGGTGTTCACCGCCGGACGAAGTGGTGCCTCCGCCGCGTCGTTGACCGGCCCCGATTCGAGGTCCGCGCGCCGACCGGCGTAGCGTCGCCTTGGTCTTGGCACCCTGCGACCGGGGGTCTGCAAGGGATCGAAGGGGATCTCGCCAGACCGACGACGGATCGTCAGCGCGCGATGATCCGGTCGATGCCCACGCACGACGATCACATGGAGGATTCTGGTGGATGCCGACGACAGCGGTCGCCACGCGGCCGCGCGTCCGACCGATCACGGGGTAGGTGTTCGGAACAACCTGCGGTGAGCGCCGAACCGATGACCGCGGTCGGATTCCGGTCCGAACGCGGACCGATCCTCATATCGGTCATGCTCAGCACCGGACTCGTGGCCATCGACTCGACCGTGCTGGCGACCGCGATTCCCTCCATCGTCGGTGACCTCGGCGGATTCGACCAGTTCCCCTGGCTGTTCTCGGTGTATCTGCTCGGGCAGGCCGTGACCACGCCGATCTACGCGAAGCTCTCCGACGTCCTCGGCCGAAAGCCGATCCTGCTGACGGGGATAGCGCTGTTCCTGCTCGGCTCCATCCTGTGCGCGGCGGCGTGGAACATGCCGGTGCTGATCCTGTTCCGGGCCGTACAGGGCATCGGCGCCGGTGCCGTACAACCCACCGCCATGACGATCGTCGGAGACATCTACACGCTGGCCGAACGCGCCAAGGTCCAGGGTTACCTCGCCAGCGTATGGGCGGTGTCCTCGGTCATCGGCCCCACTCTCGGCGGTGTCTTCTCGCAGCTGGGGATATGGCGCGGGGTCTTCGTGATCAACATCCCGCTCTGTCTGCTCGCCGCCTGGATGCTCCAGCGGCGTTACCACGAAACCGTGGAACACCGGAAGCGGACCGTCGACTACCTCGGCGCGCTGCTCCTGGCGTGCGCGATGACGTCGCTGATCCTCGCCATCCTCGGCGGCGGCCAGACCTGGGCCTGGTCATCGGCACCCAGCATCAGCGCATTCGCGGTGGGCGGCGTGCTGCTGGTGGCCTTCGTCTTCGTCGAACGGCGAGCCGTCGAGCCGATTCTGCCGCTGTGGGTGCTGTCCCGCCGACTGCTCTGCTCGACGACGGTCGTCGCACTGGGCGTCGGCGCCATCCTGATGGGATTGACCTCCTACGTCCCCACCTATCTCGAAGGCTCGTTGCGGGTGCAGCCCATCGTCGCCGGCCTTGCACTGGCCGCGTTGACCATCGGATGGCCGGCAACGGCGACCATGGCGGGGACGTTCTATCTGCGGTGGGGTTTCAAGAGAACCGCGGTCCTGGGCACCGTGCTGGTCATCGTCGGCGTGTCGACTCTGGTGACGATGGTGCACCGGCCCAACGTCGCGGTGGTCGCGGCGGTCTGCTTCGTCGTCGGGGCAGGCATGGGACTGCTGGCGGTGCCCACCCTCATCGCCGCCCAGTCCAGCGTCGACTGGAATGAACGCGGACTCGTCACCGGAACCAACATGTTCGCCCGGTCCCTCGGCAGTGCCGTCGGGGTCGCCATCTTCGGCGCCGTCGCCAATGCGATCTTCGGTCCGGGCGACGTCCATTCGGTTGGTCCCGCGGCGATCACGGCGGGCTCCGCCGCCGTGTTCACCGGTGTCCTCGTCGTCGCGGTGGTGACTGCTGTTGCCGTGGCGGCGATGCCGCCCACCCCACCGTCCGGCGCAGACGCGCCGGTCGTTCCCGACCACACTCAGGCCGGATGACGGACGGGCTACCCCGCCGGGACCTGCTTCCTGCCGAACACGCGCTCCATCAACGCCGTGTCGCCGTAGGTCTGCGCTCGCACGACCTTGCCGCCCTTCATCGTGAAGACCTCGACGTCCTGGCTGGTCTCACCCCCGACCGTCGCCTCGCTGAAGACGACGACGGTGTCGCCGTCGGCGAGCAGGCGAAGCGCCTTGAGCGAGGTGGTCTTCTCGCCGAGCAGGGCGAGGAACTCGACGAGCTGAGCCTTGCCGTGGTGGGTGCCGCTGATGGCGCTCTCCCCCGGCTGAATCCATTCGACGTCGTCGTCGTACAGGTCCATCACCGTTTCCATGTCACCGGTGGTGAAGGCTTCGTAGCCCCGCTCGACCACCTCGACATTGCGTTCTTGCTCTGACATCTTCCACTCGCCTTCCGTACCGGATTGGCCCCCATGGCCGCGGGTTCTCAGAGGTGGTCCATCTGACGGGACATCCTCGGTCCCTGGAAGTAGCTCGGCTCGCGCGCGTGGACCGGTCGCGGCGCGGGCAGATGCACGGGTAGATGAGCGGGCAGGTGCACGGGCAGGTGAACGTGCCGCACCGCTGCGACGACGGGCGCCGCAGGACGGGACAGGATGTGCAACATAAGAGGATGCCCTCCCCACATTGGGCTCCAGCGGTCAACGCCTGACACTGAACACGCAACCACCATCGGTCGGCGGACGCGTCAACTGGATGGATGAGATTCGCGTATCCCCGGTTGCGAGGGCGGTGTGAGGCCGCTGGCAGGTGCCGTGTCGCGTTTGCGTCTCGTCCCGCCGGGTGGCATGGTCGGTCGGAACGGTGGGGCAGTGATCTCTGCGACAGCAGGCTGCTGGTCGGAACGCACGCTGATGGAACGCACCCGGACAGGTGGGAGCACCGACGATTGACGAACTACGTCTACGACCTGTCGGACCCCGAACGCGATGCGCTCACCGCCCACTTCCTCAGCACCAAGAAGCTCGGTTGTAGCCGCTTGGCATGCTTTGCCCTCGAGAGCACCGATCCGTTCGCCAACATCGCCCGGCAGGTCGAGCGGGAGGTCTTCGAGGATTCGTGGGGCAATGACTCGGTCACCATGAAGCACGAGTACGGCCCCTACGACGAGAGCAGCGTCTTCTTCATGGCCGTGGACACCGAGGACAAGGTTCCGGTGGGCGTCGTGCGGATGATCCGCAACTCGCCGGCGGGTCTGAAGACCATCGTCGACCTCGATGACAGCGTCAAGTCCCCCATCGCGCCGACGGTGATCCCCGTGGCCGACGTCATGCGACACCATGGGATCGACGATCTGGACAGATGTTGGGACGGCGCCACGGCGGCCATCCCGCGCCGATACCGCCGAAGGATGGCAGCCGCACACGTGCAGATCCTGCGGGTGATGGCCGTGGCCGCCATGCGCGAGAACATTCAGCACTTCGTCGCCGTGCTCGACGCACCCGTCGTCAGAGCCGCCCGCGACGTGCTCGGTCTTCCCCTGGTGCCCCTCGTCGACACGCCGCCCTTCACCCACATGGACGCGCCCAACAATCAGGCGGTGTACGCACACGTGCCATCCCTCCTGACGATCGCTCAGCGCCGCAATCGCAAGGTCGGTCAGAAGATCAGGGACTGCTTCTCCTCCAACGTGCTGCCCGCGGGCCAGTTCGCCACCAGGTGACGCCGTGCCCACGCCCAGCGACCTCGTGACCGGGGTGACGCCATGCTGAGGGTGGATCTGACCAATGTGGTACGCGAGTACCGAGCCGGCGGACATACGGTCCGCGCCCTCAACCGGCTCACCGTCCGGATCAACGGTGGCGAGTTCACCTCCATCGTCGGCCCGTCGGGCGCAGGCAAGAGCACGCTGTTGCAACTGCTCGGTGCGCTGGATTCACCGGATTCGGGTTCCATCCAGGTCAACGGCAGAGAAATCGGGTCGATGACCGATGAGCAACAATCGACGTTCCGCCGCCATCAGGTCGGCTTCATCTTCCAGTTCTTCAACCTCCTGCCGACGTTGACCGCATGGGAGAACGTTGCCCTTCCCAAACTGCTCGACGGGAAGAGGCTGAACCAGGTGCGCCCGGACGCCGTCCGGCTGTTGACGCTGGTGGGGCTGGGGGCCCGGATCGATCATCGCCCCGCCGAGCTGTCGGGCGGCCAGATGCAGCGCGTCGCGGTAGCACGCGCACTGATGATGGATCCACCACTCATCCTGGCCGACGAACCGACCGGAAACCTCGACTCCGCCACCGGCGCAGCGATCATGGACCTCCTGTGCCACGTCGCGCACGACGACGGTGCCGATCGAGCGGTGGTGATGGTGACGCACAACCTGGACGCCGCGTCACGCACCGACCGGATCATCACCGTGCAAGACGGCGCGCTGACCTCCGACGTCATCCCCGTGCCGGTGTCGTCGGCGGCGCCGATGGGTGGGCGGCACTCGGCGCGCATGCGCGAACAGCCCACGGAGATCATTCCGACCATCCACCTCGGCGCATTCACCTCCGACCTGACCGCCGCCGCACACCGGCATGGCGGCAGGCACTCGGCCCGCCGAAGCTGACGCGGTGCCCCTTCCCGCATTCAGCCGCCTGCGGGTGCTGAACGTCCGTGAGCTGCTCACCCACTGGGGTCGCGCCGTGGCGTCCCTCGTCGTGGTAGCCGTCTCCGCGGCGCTGCTCGTTGCCGTTCTCGGCGTTTCCGGTTCCATCACCGGGTCCATCGACCGCCTGTCCACCAGCATCGGTGGCGACGCCGACCTGGAGGTCTCCGGCATCACCGGGGACGGCGTGGACGACAGCCTGCTCGGCCCCATCGGTGCGGTGAAGAACGTCGTCGCCGCGGTGCCGCTGGTGCGCATGCGGACGACCGTGAACGCGCAGCCGGGCCTGCTTCTCGGCCTGGGCCAGAACGCCGCGGAACTGCACTCCGATCTTCAGACCGCCATTGCCAACCAACTCGATTCGGGCTCGCCCGTCACGTCGGCGCCCAACGGGGTGATCGTCGGCGGCGGGTTCGGCATCGTCAAGGGCCAGCGATTCGAGGTGGCGGGGTCGACCGAGGTCACCGCGGTCGCCGTCGTCGACGGCCCGGCTGCGCGACGCTTGAACGATGCCCACTTCGTGATTGCGCCGTTGGCTCTGGCACAACGACTTTCGGGCCGGCCAGGACGGATCGACTCGATTCTGCTGTTCACCACGCCGGGTGCCGACGTCGAGCACGTCGGTACCGCGGTGACCGCGGCGGTCAAGGGGCGGGCAGTGGTGGCGACACCGAGTTTCCGTGCCGCACAGACAAGCAGCTCGTTCGCCATTCTGGAAGCCATGACGCTGCTGGCGGCGTCGGTGTCGTTGGTGGTCGCCGCATTTCTCAGCTACAACGCGATGAGCATCGCCATCGCCCAGCGTCGTCCCGTCATCTCGACGATGCGCGCGCTCGGTGGGCGCAAGCGAATGATCATGTCCGACATGTTGGCCGAGGCCGCCCTGGTGGGCTTCCTCGGTGGCGCCATCGGTTCGGGAGTCGGCATCGTGATCGGACGCCTCGCGATCGGCGAGTTGCCGTCCACGATGGTGCAGACGCTCGATGCCCGCCTGGAGTACGTGCTGCCGTTCTGGGTCGTACCGCTTGCCGTCGCGGCCTGCGTCGTGGCGAGCGTGGGTGCGTCGGCGCTCGCGGCGCGGCAGGTCCACGCGGTCGCCCCCATCGAGGCGTTGGCGCCCAGTGGTGCCGCGACCCACGAGGTGGGTTCCCGACGGCTCAGGGTCGCCGCGGGCCTCGCGGGAGCCACGCTGTTGACGGTGACCTTCCTCATCGTCACCGCCGATCTGGGTCAGGTGGCCGTCGCGTCGATCGCCTTGGCGTTCATCGGCTTCAGCGCGTTGTGCTTCGCGTTCTCGGGGCAGATCATCACCGCCGCCGCGGTGGTCGCACGGCGCTTCGGTGCGGCCGGCGTCCTCGGCGCGGCGACCATCGAGCGCGCCCCCCGGCGGATGTGGGTGGCGTTGATGACGGTGCTCACCGCCGTCGTGACGACCGTCGCCGTCACCGGCGCGACCGCCAACGCCGTCGACTCGACGGTGGCGTCGTTCGCGTCCATCGCCAACGTGGACGTGTGGGTGAGTTCAGCGGCAGCCACCGACTATTCGTCAGCCCTGCTGCCGGCGGACACCACCGCCACCGTCGCCGCGACACCCGGCGTCGACCACGTCGTCGCCGACCAGATGGCCTTCGCCACCGTCGGGCAGACCCGGGTGATGCTGCTCGGCATCGCACGAGGTTCGCATCGCGACATCTACACCTCACTGTCACCTGGCGACCGCAGGGCGCTGCTCGCCGGCGAAGGCGTCGCGTTGTCCCGCGACCTCGGCCGGTCGATGGGCGTGACCGCGGGCGACCGGATCACCTTGCATACGCCCACCGGTGAGCACCAGGTCCGAATCCTGGCGCTGGTGCCCTACTTCTCGGGAATGACCGGCACGGTGGCGATGAGTCTGGACGCCATGCAGGGCTGGTTCGACCGGCCAGGCGCCAGCGATCTGGAGATCACCGTCGCGCCGCACGCCGATGCGCACGCGGTCGGCGCGGCGATCCGCAAGGCACTGCCCGCCGACACGTTCGTCTACTCCGGCGCCGAAGCGTTGGCGGGCGTCGCCAGTGCGCTGAATCAGGTGATCGCCGTGATCACGATCATCGCGTGGATCGTCGTCGTGGTCTCGGCCGTCACCCTGCTCAACACGCTGATGCTGTCGGTACTCGACCGGCGTCGAGAGATCGGGGTGCTTCGTGCGATCGGCGCGACGAGGGCGTTCACGTTGAAGGCGATCCTGGCCGAGGCGGCGGGCATCGGCGTCGTCGGAGGTCTGCTCGGTCTGATCATCGGAGCCGCCATCCAGTACCTGACGTCGATCGCGCTGACCAACGTGTTGAGCATCGACGTGACGTGGGCGCCGAGCCCGTCGATGGTGTTCATCGCCCTCGGCGCGCTGGCCATCTGCCTGCTCGGCTCGGTGCCGCCCGCCGTGCGCGCCGCCCGGCTCGACATCGTCGAGGCGGTCAGCGCCGACTGACGGTCAGCGGGTGAACCAGGCGAACCAGTCACGGCTGGACGGTTCGAGGTAGTGCCGCGAGGACACCCTTTCGTCGGGGAAGAGCGAGAAACTCTGCGGCGCACCGCTCGGTCGGGGATGGAAGTAGGCGCCGCTGACCCACGCGGGATTGATGTCGAGCTCCATGCCACGGACGACGCCCGCGTCCTGCAGGATGCGCCCCAGCGTGCACACCGACAATGCGGGCCCGGCCACGTACACCTCGATTCCACTCGCGGTGACACCGAAGCCGGACCGGTGGATGAAGGCGGTCTGCCCGACCGTGGTGCCCCACTCCTTGGTACCGCCGCTCGCGCACGTCTTGTTGACGGTCCCCCCGTCGACGAGCGGAACGAGGTTCTGCCGCACACTGGCGACGCCCGCCTCCATGTGCACCTCGTCGTTCCAGGTGCCGACGTCGGCCGTGCCGTCGGTGTGCAGCACCAGGCTCGCCTCGCCGTCGATCAACCGCGACACCGTGCGTCCCTGGCTGTAGTAGCCGGGGCGACTGGGGTCGGTGAGCCGAAAACCGCCGTTGAAGGCGACCGCGACGTTGCGCACGTCAGTGGGGGTGAGTGCGCTCGACGCGCTCCACGAACCACCAGGATCGCCGGTTCCCGGGCGCAGTTCGCCGCGGACCAGCGCGGGATCCATCCGCAGGACGCCCACCACGAAGGAGGTGTGTTGGCCATCCGGGCGCAGAGCGGCCACCTGGACGGCGGCCCGCCCGTGCGCCGTCACCACGGTGTGCCAGGTGCCTTCGTTCGGTAGCGGGGCGCCGGCACCCAGCGGCGCCAGCGGCAACGCGGGCAAGGCGGTGGACACCGTGGCCTGCGCGACCGTGCCGGCGGCCGCTGGGATGCCACCGGCCGGCTGCCCGCCGAGCGCAGGCTGATTGCGCAGGTAGAGCTGCTTCTCGAGCCAGGTCACCTCGGAGTTGAAGCCGTGACTGCGACCCCACTCCGCGACCTTCGCCGCCACGCCGTCGGTGCCGGGAGCCCGGAGCGCGTCGACGGCGCACCCCGCCACCGCCAGAGCGACGACGGTCAACACCACGACCGCCACACGCCACCGTCGCCCGTGCCGTCGTGGGCGCGGCAGCGCACGTGCTCCACTCGGGGGATCCTCGCGCGCCAACACCGTGACCACCAGAACTCCCTCGCGCCTCGCCGGCCGCCGACGAATCCTCTGACCAGAGATTGCCAGTGCGTGCTGTGAGGTCGCTGGCTAGGTGTCGGCCACGAATCGGGCCACGATCGCGCCCAACTCCTCGCCCCGTTGCTCCGGTACGAAGTGCCCGGCACCCTGGATGAGCACGTGATTTTGACCCCGGGCACCTGGCACCCGCCGCTGAAACACCCGTTCCCATCCCCTGGTCGCGGGATCCCCATCGGAGTAGGCAGTGAGGAACGGCTTGCGCCACTGCTCCAACGCCGCCATCGTGGTCCGCCCGATCGCGGCACCAGGGTCGTTGCGGGTAAGCGGGATCAGCGCGATGAGGTGGCGCAGACCCGCCGTGAAGGTCCGGTCCGGGAACGGGGCGTCATACGCGGCGAGCACGTCGGCGGGCAACGGCCCCGCGACCGCGTCCAGGAAGTAGCTGGGCACGATGTCCGGTGCCCGCTGGTAGAACCGCACGTAGTCGAGCAGGGCCTCCTCCAACATCATCCGGTGCTCGCCGACACCGTGATGGGCCCAGGCCAGCTGACCTTCCAGCGCGGGGTCACACGTGTGCAGGATGGTGTTGGTGGCGACCACGCGGGCGAAGCGATCGGGGTCGCGGGCCAGTACGCTCAGCCCGAGGGGGCCGCCCCAGTCCTGACCGACGAGCGTCACGTCGCGCAGATCCAGGCCCGTGATCAGACCGTGCAGCCAGTCGACGTGCCTGGCAAAGGTGTAGGCGGTGGGGTCGGTCGGCTTGTCGGAGCGGCCGTAGCCGATGTTGTCCGGCGCGATCACCCGCATCCCGGCAGCGGCAAGGACGCCGATCACCCGTCGATACAGGTACGACCAGGTGGGCTGCCCGTGCATCAGCACGACCACTGGACCGTCGGCGGGGCCCGCATCCACGTAGTGCATCCGCACGGCGCCGACTCCCCTTGCCTCGACCTGCAGGTAGTTCGGGGGATACGAGTAGCCCGACAGGTCCACGAATCGATCGTCGGGTGTTCGCAGGACGGTCACGTGCGAATGATGACACCGACGGCAGATCCGCGGCGGTCGTTCGGAGCCGGCGCCGGCCCGGGCACCGCGGGCGGCCACGTCAGACGTCGTGCGCTACAGCGCGTCCACCGGACTCGAACGCACGGCCACGCCGGGGTGACGAGTCGGCGTCGATCGGCCGGTTTCGTGCGCCCTGGCAACCAAAGTGCCGGCGAGTCTGTACAGTCAGTGCGTCCGACGTTCGTGGCGCCGCCTTTCACTTGTCAGACTGCGCCACTTGGGTAAAACTACCGCAAGGGGGTTGATGCAGAGGGTGGTCCGGCTTCGCCGTCCGCCGTCGTCCGCAACACCCTGATTCGAGCCGCCCCGGCGGCACGAGCGCCCAGTCCCCGCGCTGCCATACGTGAAGGTGCTTCTCAGACGGAACAGCTCGACGATCGTAATAAGTATCGCCGCCAATGCGACTGAGCCCGAAGGATTTTCGTGAGTAGATTCACCGAGACGATGTTCGCGAACGCGCACACCAGTCGCAATGGGATGACGACCGGAGACCCCGACGCTCCGGTGCGGCACACCTGGGCAGAGGTGTACCAACGATCGCGATGCATCGCGGGCGGTCTGGCGACCGCGGGCATCGGACATGGCGACGCCGTGGCAGTGCTCGCCGGCGCTCCGGTGGAAATCGCCCCCGCCGCGCAGGGGATCTGGATGCGGGGCGCGAGCCTCACGATGCTGCATCAGCCCACGCCGCGGACCGATCTGATGCGCTGGGCGCAGGAGACCACCGACATCATCGGGATGATCGAGGCGAAGGCGGTCATCGTCTCCGATCCGTTCATGCCTGCCGCGCCGGTACTGGCCGAGCACGGGATTCGCGTCCTCACGGCCGAGCAGCTACTGACATACGATCCCATCGACCCGGTCGACACCGGTGATGACGACCTGGCGCTGATGCAGCTAACCTCAGGCTCCACGGGCATGCCCAAGGCGGTGTGCATCACGCACGCCAATATCGTGGCCAACGCCGAGGCGATGTTCGTCGGTGCGCACTTCGACACGGACACCGACGTGATCGTCAGCTGGCTGCCGTGCTTCCACGACATGGGCATGACCGGATTCCTGACCGTCCCGATGTACTTCGGCGCTGAACTCGTCAAGGTCACGCCGATGGACTTCCTGCACGACATTTTGCTCTGGGCCAAGTTGATCGACAAGTACAAGGGCACGATGACCGCCGCGCCGAACTTCGCCTACAACCTCTTCGCGAAGCGACTGCGGCGGCAGGCCATCGTGGGCCAGTTCGACCTGTCGTCGCTGCGCTGGGCGCTGTCGGGGGCGGAGCAGGTGGATCCCGCGGACGTCGAGGACCTCTGTGAGGCGGGCGCTCCGTTCGGCCTGCGACGCGAGGCCATCGTGCCTGCTTACGGTATGGCCGAGACGACGGTGGCGGTCTCGTTCACCGAGTGCGGCGCGGGAATGGCCGTCGACGAGGTCGACGCCGACCTCCTCTCGGTACTGCACCGGGCGGTGCCGGCCACCAAGGGCAACACCCGTCGGCTGGTCCGTCTGGGGCAGCCGATCGACGGCTTGGAGGTGCGCATCGTCGACGAGGACAGCCGGGTGCTGCCCGCCCGGGCCGTCGGCGTCATCCAGGTCCGCGGCGAACCGGTCACCAAGGGCTACATCACCATGGCCGGCTTCATCCCGGCCCAGGACGACTTGGGCTGGTATGACACCGGCGACATGGGATACCTCACCGAGGAGTCCGACATCGTCGTGTGCGGCAGAGTCAAGGACGTCATCATCATGGCCGGGAAGAACATCTACCCTACCGACATCGAGCGCGCCGCGACCCGGGTGGCCGGGGTCCGGCCCGGGTGCTCGGTGGCGGTTCGGCTCGATGCCGGCATGTCACGCGAAACCTTCGCGGTCGCAGTGGAATCCAACGACTACGGCGATGCCGAGAAGGTACGCCGGATCGAACGTCAGGTCGCCCACGAGGTGTTCGCCGACGTCCAGGTACGGCCCCGCAACGTCGTGGTGCTGCAACCGGGAGTCATCCCCAAGACACCATCGGGGAAACTGCGGCGGGCGCACGCCCTGGCACTCGTCAACTGAGCGCCGCGGCGCGCTAGCGCGTCGAGCTCCGTCGCCCCCTGACCCGATCCAGGTCCTTCGGTGCGGGCACCACGGCGGCCTTGTGGCCGCCGTCGGCCCGTGCCGCATCGACGATCTCCGCCGCCGTCCGGAACAGCGGCGCGGCCTGGTGGGCAGCGCTCAACGGGAGGCCTGCAGCGATCCGCAAGAGCAGCCCCGCCAGGGTGCCGGGTGTCAGGCTCGGTATCACCAGCAGGTTGGCCGTGGCGTCACGGCCGGTGATGGCCATCAGATGTTGGTGCTTGTTCTGCCAGTGGCGCGAGTTCAGGTCCGGCAGGTTCTCCGACATCGACCAGTTGACCGAGATGTCGACGACTTCACCGAGCCGTCCGTGCAACACCGCCACGAGCTCCGGCAGCTCCCTGGCCAGGCGGTTGCTGTGGGGCCACCATGCGCCATCGACCCGGCGACCGAGTTGACTGCACAGCGTGAGGCGGACGGGGCTGGCCGTCCGTCGTGACGGCGGGCTGGTCACGCCCTGGCTGTCGACGTCGATGCGGAGTGACTGCGGGCCATCGAGCGATCCTTCGCGATTGAGGAACGCCGTCGCGCGATGCGAAACGGCAGTCGGATCGGATCCACGTTGATGTCACTAGTGCGGAGATCGCGCACTACTCATCGTCGACGACGAAGCGGCTCACCCATGAGCCTACGCATCCCGCGTCGACCCCGAGGCAACACGGCTCACCACGCAAACCGGCCGTCTCGTACCCTTGACCCGTGTCCGATCTGGTTCTGGTGGATGTCGAAGACCGCATCGCGCTCATCACGATCAACGATCCCGACCGTCGCAACGCGGTCACCACCGAGATCGCCGCGGCATTACGCGTTGCGGTCGAATCCGCCGAGGACGACCCCGACGTGCATGCGGTGATCGTCACCGGTGCCGGTAAGGCGTTCTGCGCCGGTGCCGACCTCGCGGCGCTCGGTACCGCCACCGAAGACGGCCTGCGCCTGATCTACGACGGTTTCCTGGCCCTGGCGGATTGTTCGCTGCCCACGGTTGCGGCCGTGAACGGCCCGGCCGTGGGCGCCGGCCTGAACCTCGCCCTGGCCGCCGACGTTCGCATCGCCGGACCGACCGCACTGTTCGACCCCCGCTTCCAGAAGCTCGGCATCCACCCCGGCGGTGGCGCGACGTGGATGCTGCAGCGGGCGGTCGGCCCCCAGGTGGCAAGGGCGTCGCTGTTGTTCGGGATGCGCTTCGACGCCGACGCCGCAGTCGACCACGGCCTGGCGTTGAGGGTGGCCGACGACCCGGTCGCCGCGGCCCGTGAACTGGCGTCGGGGCCGGCGTCGGCACCCCGCTCCGTCGTCGTGGCGACCAAGGCATCCATGCGCGCGACGGCCAATCCGGGCACCGTCGACGTCGACCAGCACCGCATCGCGGTCGACGTCGAGATCGGGCCGCAAGCGGTGTCCATCGAATCACCCGATTTCGCAGCACGATTGGCGGCCGCGAAGCGCAGGTAGCGCTCAGGCGCCGGGTGCGAGCGCGACGATCCGCCGGGCCCTGCGCAAGACCGGCATGTCCACCATCTGGCCCTCGAACTGGAAGACCCCCCGCTCTGCGCGTGCCGCGTCGAGAACCCTTCTCGCCCAGCGCGTTTGCTCGTCGGTCGGCGTATATGCGGCTTTGATCACCGGCACCTGCGTCGGGTGAATCGCGACCTTGGCGTCGAACCCCGCCGCCACCGCATCATCGGTCTCGGCGCGCAGCCCGTCGAGATCTGCGATGTCGAGGTAGACCGAGTCCAGCGCCACCCGGCCATACGCCTTCGCGGCCAGCAGACTCTGCGAGCGAACGTGCTCGGCGACGTCGCGATAGCTTCCATCGGGCCGGCGGTTGGCGGTCCCGCCGGTGGCGGCGAAGAGGTCCTCCGCTCCCCACATGACTCCCGTCGCGTTGTCGACCCGGGCCAATTCGACGACCCCGAGTGCCCCCAGCGGCGTTTCGATCAGGACGACCACGTCGAGCGGTGCCAGCGAGCTCACCTGTGCGGGCGCCTCGGTCTTGGCCAGCATCACGGTGGTGTAGCCGGTGCCGGCCAGCGCCTCCACGTCGAGCGGGTGATCGGCGGTGCCGACGGGGTTGACCCGCACCACCGTCCGGGCCGGATCGAGCGGGCGGTTGCGCAGTGCCTCCCGGGCGAACCGACGATCCTTGGCGGCGACACCGTCCTCGAGATCGAGGATCACCACGTCGGCGACAGCGGCGGCCTTGGTGAATCGCTCGGGTCGATCAGCCGGGCAGAACAACCAGCCAGGTCCCGTCCCGCTGAGCGCCATCACGCTCCTTCGACCGGACGCATGCGCACCATGGTCTTTCGTGATGCGGTGGCCACGACGTCGCCGTGCTGGTTGCGTCCGGTGTGCGCGAAGGTCACGATGCCCTCCCCCGGCCTGCTCCTGGACTCGCGCTTGTCCGTCACCTCGGTTTCGGCATAGAGGGTGTCACCGTGGAACAGCGGCTGCGGAAAGGCGACATCCCCGAAACCCAGGTTCCCCACGATGGTGCCCTGGGTCAACTGGGCCACCGACAGACCGACGAGGGTGGAGAGCGTGAACATCGAATTGACCAAGCGCTGATGAAACGGTGCGAGCGCATCCGAGAACGCCGCATCCAGATGAAGGGCCTGGGTGTTCATCGTCAGCGTCGTGAAGAAGACGTTGTCGGCCTCGGTGATGGTTCGGCCGGGCCGGTGTTGGTAGCGCACGCCCGGTTCGAGCTCCTCGAACCACAGACCGCGCTGGACGACCACCTTGGTCACAGGCCCACCTGACGCGCGATGAGCATCAACTGGACTTCGGTTGTGCCCTCGCCGATCTCGAGGATCTTGCTGTCCCGGTAGTGCCGCGCGACGGGGTATTCGTTCATGAAGCCGTACCCGCCGAACACCTGGGTGGCGTCGCGGGCGTTGTCCATCGCGGCCTCGCTGGCGACGAGCTTGGCGATCGCGGCCTGCTTCTTGAAGGGCTTGCCGGCCAGCATCAGGGCCGCAGCGTCGTAGTAGGCGGTGCGGGCGGTATGCGCGCGCGCCTCCATCCGGGCGATCTTGAACGACATCGCCTGATACGTCCCGATGGCCGCCCCGAATGCCGTGCGCTCCTTTGCGTATCGCACGCACTCGTCGACGCAGCCCTGCGCGACGCCGACCGAGAGCGCCGCGATCGCGATGCGCCCCTCGTCGAGGATGCGCAGGAAGTTGGCGTAGCCCCGGCCCCGTTCACCGAGCAGATTCTCTTGCGGCACCCGCACGTCGTCGAAGCTCAGGGGATGGGTGTCGGATGCGTTCCACCCGACCTTGTCGTAGGCGGGCTCGGCGGTGAAGCCCTCCGTCGGGACGGGCACCAGGATCGAGGAGATCTCCTTGCGGCCGTCCTGGTTGCCGGTCACCGCGGTGACGGTGACCAGCCGCGTGATGTCGGTGCCCGAATTGGTGATGAACTGCTTGGACCCGTTGATGACCCACGTGGATCCGTCCAACCGTGCGGTGGTCCTGGTGGCACCCGCATCGGTACCTCCGCCTGCCTCGGTGAGCCCGAACGCACCCAGCGCCCTGCCGCCGGCCAGCAGCGGCAGCCACTCCTGCTTCTGCGCGTCGCTGCCGAAGCGGTACACCGGCATCGCGCCCAGCGACACCCCGGCCTCCAGCGTGATCGCCACGCTCTGGTCGACCTTGCCGAGTTCCTCCAGCGCCAGACAGAGGGCGAAGTAGTCGCCACCCATGCCGCCGTATTCTTCGGGGAACGGCAGGCCGAACAGCCCCATGTCGGCCATTCCCGCCACGACCTCATAGGGAAAGGAGTGTTCGGCGTCGTGTTTCGCGGCGACCGGTGCGACGACGCTGCGAGCGAAGTCACGGACCGTCTTGGCCAGTTGCTCGTAATGGTCCGGCAGGGTGCCGGTGGACAGGCTGTCACTCATGCCTCTGACTCCTTCGTTGCTGCGATGATCCGGGCCAGCGGCTGACCCACCTTGACCTGGTCGCCGACGGCGACGAGTAGTTCGACCATTCCGTCGATGGGCGCGGACAGCGCGTGTTCCATCTTCATGGCCTCCACGGTGACGACGACCGAGCCGGCCGTTGCCGTCCCGCCGTCCGCCGTACCGACGGCCACGACCGAACCTGGCATCGGACTGATCAATTCGGCATCACCGCTGTGCTCGTCGTCGGCGCGGACGGGAGCTTCTCGCACCTCTTCGATTAGCCACGTGCGGCCGGCACCGGACAGCCAGATCCGGCCGACGGACGCGGCGACCACGTACTCGGTGCGCAGACCGTCGTAGGTCACCGTGAGCGCGCGGCCGTCGAGCCGTGCCGTCAGGGCACGTGGCTCGCCGTCCTCGATGCGTGCCACGGCGGATCCGGGTGCGCCGACGAGGTGGACGTGATCGGTGCGGCCACCGGCACGCAATCGCCGGCTCGTCGGCGCGCGCTCTCCCAGTCGCCAACCCGACGGCTGAGTCCACAGGTCCTCGGTGCCGTTCTGCCAGCCGAGCAGCCATCGGTAGGCCGCCGCGGCGACCAGTTCACCATCGCCGGCCGTGGCAGCCTCGTAGTCGGCGGTGCGGCGGTCCAACAGACCGGTGTCGAGCCGACCGGCTGCCACGTCGGGATCGGCCAGTAGATAGCGCAGGAACTCGACGTTGGTGGTGACGCCGAGCACCGCCGTGTCGGCCAGCGCGCGGTCGAGGGCGCGAAGGGCCGACGGACGATCATCGGCGTGGGCGATGACCTTGGCGAGCATCGGGTCGTAGTCGCTGCCGACGACGGTGCCCGGTGCGATGCCAGAATCGACACGCACCGCGGAACCCATTCCCCGATCGCTCCGCTCCTGCCCGCCGGAACCCATTCCCCGATCGCTCCGCTCCTGCCCGCCGGAAGCTTCCACCAGATCGAGCACCACCCCGCCCGTCGGCAGGAAGCCGTTTGCGGGATCCTCGGCGTAGACGCGGGCTTCGATGGCGTGTCCGCGCATCACGACGTCGTCCTGTGCCAGCGACAACGTCTCGCCCGCGGCGATCCGAATCTGCAGTTCGACGAGATCGACGCCGGTGACCATTTCCGTCACGGGATGTTCCACCTGCAGTCGGGTGTTCATCTCCATGAAGAAGAACTCGTCGGGACGATCCGCCGACACGATGAACTCGACCGTGCCCGCGCCGGAGTAGCCGACGCTGCGCGCGGTGTCGCACGCCGCGGCCCCGATGCGCGCGCGGGTGTCGGCGTCGAGCAGCGGCGAGGGCGCCTCCTCGATGACCTTTTGATGGCGCCGTTGCAGGCTGCACTCCCGTTCCCCGAAGTGCACGACGCCACCGTGGCCGTCTGCCACGATCTGCACTTCGATGTGCCTGGGGTTGAGCACGTATCGCTCGAGGAACAACGTGTCATCGCCGAAGGCGGCGGCGGCCTCCCGGCGCGCGGAGACGAGGGCGGCCGGCAGCTCCGAGGCCTCGTGCACCACCCGCATGCCCTTCCCGCCGCCACCGGCGGACGGCTTCACCAGCACCGGGAACCCGACGTCGCGGGCCCCGCCGATGAGATCGCCGTCGGTGAGGCCGGGTCGCGAGATGCCGGGAACGACGGGCACGCCGCACGCCGACACCGTCGCTTTGGCCGCAATCTTGTCCCCCATGGTCCGAATCGCCGCCGCGGGCGGACCGATGAAGCGGATTCCCGCGGCGTCGAGCGCCGTGGCGAAATCGGCGTTCTCCGAAAGGAATCCGTAACCCGGATGCACCGCCTGCGCGCCGGTGCGCCGGGCGGCCTCGAGGACGGCGTCGATGCTCAGATAGCTCTGGCGGGCAGGCGCGGGTCCGATCCGCACCGCGGCGTCGGCCTCGGCGACGTGCCGGGCGCCGACGTCGGCGTCACTGAACACTGCGACCGACCGGATTCCCATGGCGCGCAGTGTGCGCATGACGCGCACGGCGATCTCGCCGCGGTTGGCGACCAGGACCGTATCGAAACAGCGGATGTTCATCGGGGCCACCGGGTCACATCCTGAAGACGCCGTAGGAAACCGGCTCCAACGGCGCTTGTGCGACGACCGAAAGGGCAAGACCGACAACCCTTCTGGTGTCTGCCGGATCGATGACCCCGTCATCCCACAACCGCGCGGTCGAGTAGTACGGATTGCCCTGCCGCTCGTACTGCTCGCGAATGGGCGCCTTGAACGCCTCCTGTTCGTCGGCGGTCATGTCGCCGCGGACGGTCGCCAGCACCGCGGCCGCCTGCTCACCGCCCATCACCGAGATCCGTGCATTGGGCCACATCCACAGGAAGCGCGGAGAATACGCGCGCCCGCACATCGAATAGTTGCCCGCGCCATAGGATCCCCCGATGACCACCGTCAACTTGGGCACCCGGGCGCAGGCCACCGCAGTCACCATCTTGGCGCCGTGCTTGGCGATGCCTGCGGCTTCGTAATCCCGCCCCACCATGAATCCCGCGATGTTCTGGAGGAAGAGCAGCGGTACCGAACGCTTGTCGCACAGCTCGATGAAATGCGCACCCTTGAGGGCTGATTCGCCAAACAGGACGCCGTTGTTGGCCACGATTCCGACCGGATGACCGTGGATGCGGGCGAAACCCGTGACCAGGGTCGCGCCGTACTCCGCCTTGAACTCGGCGAACTCGCCACCGTGGGGAAGCGAAGCGCCGGAGGAAGGCCCGTCGACGATGCGTGTGATCACCTCGTGCACGTCATAGGGCACCCTGGGGTCGGTGGGCACGACGTCGTAGAGCTCGCTCTGATCGGCGATCGGATCGACCGTTGGCCGCACCTCCCAGGGAGTAGCGCAGCGCGGTCCCAGCGTCCCGACGATCCGCCGCACGATCCGCAGAGCGTCGCGGTCGTCGTGCGCGAGATGGTCGGTGACGCCGGACACCTTGGCGTGCAGGTCGCCGCCGCCCAACTCCTCGGCAGTGACCACCTCCCCGGTGGCGGCCTTCACCAGCGGAGGTCCACCCAGGAAGATCGTGCCCTGATTCCGCACGATGACGGCCTCGTCGCTCATGGCAGGCACGTAGGCGCCGCCTGCGGTGCACGATCCGAGCACGGCCGCGATCTGTGGGATGCCTTGCGCGCTCATGGTGGCCTGGTTGAAGAAGATCCGGCCGAAGTGCTCGCGATCGGGAAACACTTCGTCCTGGCGCGGCAGAAAGGCACCGCCGGAGTCGACCAGATAGAGGCACGGCAGCCGGTTCTGGGCCGCTATCTCCTGCGCTCGCAGGTGTTTCTTCACCGTCACCGGATAGTAGGTGCCGCCCTTCACGGTCGCGTCGTTGGCCACGATCAGGCACTCGCGGCCCGAAACGCGGCCGATCCCCGCGATCAGTCCCGCGCCGGGACACTCGTCGTCGTACATGCCGTCGGCCGCCAGCGGAGACAACTCGAGCAGCGGGCTGCCCGGGTCGAGCACGCCGTCGACGCGGTCGCGGGGCAGCAGCTTGCCCCTACTGACATGGCGTTGCCTGGCGTTCGGTGAACCTCCGAGGGCGGCAGCGGCCAGCTTCTCGCGCAACTCCGCGACCAAGGCCAGGTGCTTGTCGCGGTGAGAAACCAGCGTGGGCATGCCGACTCGTTCCATTTGAGTTAATGACGACTAACCGTCGATGGTATGTTAGTGACCATTAACCGAAATGTCCACCGGCCGGAAAGGGGTGACGATGGCCCCTCGCCACTCGGCAACCACCCAGGAAACCCGCCGCAGCAAGGCCAAGTCCGACCGGCGCACGCAACTCCTCGCCGCGGCCGAGCGGCTCATCGCCCAGCACGGTTATCTGGCCGTCCGGCTCGAGGACATCGGTGCTGCCGCCGGGGTGACGGGACCGGCGATCTACCGTCACTTCCCCAACAAGGAGGCGTTCCTCACCGAACTACTCGTCGGCATCAGCACCCGGCTCCTGGCCGGCGCCGCGGACGTGATCGCCGCCGCCGCGGATCCGGCGACGGCGATCGAGGCCCTGATCGACTTCCACCTGGACTTCGTGCTGTCCGAACCCGACCTCATTCGCATCCAAGATCGCGACCTGTCCCACCTGCCCCCCGCCGCCAAGAGCCAGGTTCGCCGGGCACAGCGCCGCTACGTCGAGGTGTGGGTCGATGTCCTACGGGCCCTGTCCGCAGGTCTCGGCGAGGACGACGCGCGCCTGATGGCGCACGCCGCCTTCGGGCTGCTGAACTCGACCCCGCACAGCGTCAGGCCGGGTGCGGTGTCGGGGTCCTCCCGGGCCGTGCTGAGGGCGATGACCCTCGCGGCCCTTGCCCCGGCCTGCCGCGGCTAGTACCAGACGCGCCGTCCGCCAACGGCGTGGCCCGCCGCGCCGAGCAGCCAGAACACCGCACCGATGACGAGCGCGACCACTCCGACGTAGGTCAGGATCGGGATTCCGAAGACCAGACCCAGGATCAGAAGAATGACTCCAAGGGCAATCATGACGACTCCTAGTCGGCTACTGGCTGGGCTGTGGGACGTTGATGTTGCAATTCGCTACCTTCGGATTCGCACCCGCGTAGTTGAGCGGCCCTGCGACCACGGTGAGGGCGATGGTTCCCGCTGTTGCGCAATTGCTTTCGGAGGTCTTGAAATAATCCCGCTGGTATGCGGCGAAGACCCCGATCAGCAACCAGACGAGCAAGATCGTGCCTATGATTCCGCTACCTCGCATGCTGGCCTCCATGTCCTTGAACCGCCACGACGGCGACGCAATCGTTTACCCGACCGATAATTGCGGTAAACCCTTTGCAGGCATCTGGGGCTAGCACGGATGAAGCCTCCGCGGCGTGGTCCGCAACGCAGGTACCCTGCAGACATGAGGTGGACATGACGGATCCATCGCGCCGCGACGGGTGGGGCCAAGAGCACCCCGGTACCTACAACTACCCCGCCTACCCCGGCTCGACGTACGGCCAGCAGGCGCCGTACCCCCCGGCCTACCAGCCCCCCGACGGGCCGCGGCCCACCGAACAACTGCCTGCGTATTCTCCGTACGGCTACGACCCGTACGCCGGCAACTACGGTCCTCCCCACCGGCCGGTCGGCGAACCTCCCGGGCCGCCGAATCCCGATGACCCCAACCCCCGACGGTGGCTCTGGGTGCTCGCGGGGACGGCAGTGCTGATCGTGCTCGGTTTGATCGCCGGGCTGGTGATCGTCAACAGCTCGCAGCAGAACACGGTCGTCGCGCCGCCGCAGACGCCGATCCAACCGACGACCACCAGGCCGTCGACGTCCCCGTCCACGACACCGGCGCCGAGCACGACGCGACGCACCGCTCCCCCGCCGGTCATACCGGGTACCACCCCACCGCCGGCTCAGACCGATCCCAGTGGCACCCACACCGTCGTCTATTCCGTTGCAGGCGAAGGGCGCGCGATCAGCATCCTGTACCTCGACAGCGGCGGAGTGCTGCAAACCGAGTTCAACGTGCTGCTGCCGTGGACCAAGGAGGTCCAGCTGACCGGTCAGGCGAACAGTTCGGCGAGCGTGAGCATCGTCAACGTCGGACGCCCGCTCACCTGCTCCATCACGATCGACGGGACCGAGACCCAACAGAAGACCGGTACCGGTCTGACGTTGTGCACGTCACTGGGAACCCGCTAGCGGCCGCCGGCGGGCACGCGAACGCCGAGGATGGCGACCAGTCCCATCACCAGCACGGTCATCAGACCTCCGAGCCCGGCGCGATTGGTTCCGAAGACGTCGATGAACGTGAAGAACAACAGCGGCGCGAGGAAGGACACGGCACGGCCGGTCGTGGTGTAGAGGCCGAACGCGACGCCTTCCTTGCCCTCCGTCGACATTCGCATCATCATCGTCCGCGCCGACGACTGAGTCGGCCCCACGAACAAGCAGAGCAACAACCCACAGATCCAAAAGGCCAGCGTCCCAGAGGAACTCAGCAACACCATCCCCACCACGACCATGGCCGCCAACGAGCCCACGATCACGGGCTTGGAGCCGACCCGATCGTCGAGGAGTCCGCCGAGCACCGCACCGATCGCGGCGATGACGCAGGCGCACACGCCGAACAGAAGCACGTCGGCGGGCGAAACCCCGTACACCGTCACGCCGAGGACCGCGCCGAACGAGAACACCCCAGTCAGCCCATCGCGGAAGACGGCGCTCGCCAAGAGGTAATACACGACGTGATGGTCGCGCCGCCATTCGCCCTTCACCTCGGTCCACAGCGCACGGTAGGCGCCGAAGACCGGGACCGACGGCAGCCGGTCCTGCTCGTCGTCGAACCTCCTCGCCGCGAGGAGCAGCGGTAGGGCGAACAGGACGAACCACGCGGCGGTCAGGAGCAAGGCGGCCCGGACGTTCTGGCCGTCTCCGTTGGGCACCGACAACGCGCCGCGGGTATCGCCGTCCCCGGCGATGAATCCCACGTACACGATGAGCAGGAGAATGACACTGCCGAAGTAGCCTGCGGCCGAACCGAATCCGGACACCCGCCCCGACGTGTCGGCGGTGGACAACTGCCGGAGCATCGCGTTGTACGGCACCGTGGCCAGATCGCTGCACGCCGCGGTGCAGGCCAGCAGCACCAAACCGGGCCACAGGTAGTGGTAGTCGGCACGGATGAGACTCATGGCGGCCGTCAGGGCCACGACGACCCCGGTGAGGACCGCCAGCACGACACGACGACGGTGCGGCGCGTCGACGAGCACCCCGGTCGCCGGCGCGAACAGGGCGACGAACAGCCCCGCGATGGTCAGCATCCGACCGAGCCAGCTCGCGGGCGTCGTCGGACCGGGCAATCCGGCGCCCACCTGTTGGGTCAGGTACACCGAGTACACGAACGTGACGACAATCGCATTGACGCCCGTGGCGCCGCAGTCCCACAACGCCCACGCGACGACGGGATTCCTGCCCGCGGTGCGAGCACCCGCGGGGCTGGTCATGAACGCACTCTATGGGTACCTACGATTGGGCCATGCCCGTACCTGGTCCAAGCCCCGACGCGCGCGCCGTCGTCACCGGTGCCTCGCAGAACATCGGCGAGGCGCTGGCCACCGAACTCGCAGCGCGGGGGCACCACCTGATCATCACCGCCCGCCGCGAGGACGCCCTGGTGTCGCTGGCTGCCAGGCTGACCGAACGGTTCGGCGTCACCGTCGACGTGCGGCCGGTCGATCTGGTCGATTCCGCCCAACGGGCCGGGCTGTCCGCCGAACTCGCCGAACGCAACGTCTCGATTCTCTGCGCGAACGCGGGGACGGCCACCTTCGGTCCGGTGGCCGGCCTGGACGTCGAAGGCGAGAAGGCCCAAGTTGCGCTCAACGTCCTCGGGGTCCACGACCTGGTGCTCGCCGTGCTCCCCGGGATGGTCGAACGCCGGGCCGGCGGGATCCTGATCTCCGGTTCCGTGGCCGGCAACTCGCCAATCCCGAACAACGCGACCTACGCGGCCTCCAAGGCGTTCGTCAACACCTTCAGCGAGTCGCTTCGCGGCGAGGTGAAGTCACTCGGTATCCACGTCACCGTGCTGGCGCCGGGCCCGGTACGGACCGAACTGCCCGACCCGAACGACCAGTCGCTCGTCGAGAAGCTGATCCCGGACTTCCTGTGGATCTCCACCGAACACACGGCGAAGTTGTCGCTGGATGGCTTGGCGCGCAACAAGATGCGGGTCGTGCCCGGCGTGACGTCGAAGGCCATGTCGGTGGCCAGCGGATATGCCCCGCGTTCCATCGTGACGCCCATCGTCGGGGCGGTCTACAAGAAGCTCGGCGGGGACTAGGAGGGCAGGACCGAGGAGGTCATCTCACCGGCGACGGCGGCGGGTGCTGGTGCCGAAGACGCTGCGGGTGATCTCCCGGCCGGCCACGGTGGCCGCCGACCGCAAGAAGCTCTTGAACGCCGAACTGGAGAGGACCTCCTCGACCACACTCGGGCCGGCGGGTTCGGGCAGGGTCCCCCGTGCCCGGCCCGATGCGCTGGCCAGCCCGCCGCCGTCGGCGACGGGAGGCGGAAGCGATGGCACCGGCTCCGGCGGCGCCTTCCTGGCGGAGAGCACCTCGAAGGCGGACGGTCGGTCGTCGGTCAGGCCGTACGCGTTCTGCAGCGGAGATGCCTTGGCGGCAGCCGCGATTGCGTCGTTGCCGATGGTGTCCATCAACGACCGGGGCGCCCGCATCCTGGTCCACGCCACTGGAGTCGGGGCGCCCTTCTCCGACAGCACGGTGACGATCGCCTCGCCGATGCCCAGTGAGGTCAACGCCTCCTCGAGGTCGTAGACGCTGGTCTTCGGGTACGTGCGCACCGTTCTGGTCAGCGCCTTCTGGTCGTCGGGCGTGAAGGCCCGCAAGGCGTGCTGGACCCGTGCCCCCAATTGCGAGAGCACGTTGTTCGGCACATCGGTGGGCAACTGCGTACAGAAGAACACGCCAACACCCTTCGAGCGGATCAACTTGACGGTCTGCTCCACTTGCTCGAGGAAGGCCTTGGAGGCGTCGCCGAACAACAGGTGCGCCTCGTCGAAGAAGAAGACCAACTTGGGCTTGTCGACGTCACCGACCTCCGGAAGCGTCGTGAACAGATCGGCGAGCAACCACATCAGGAACGTCGAGAACAGCACCGGCCTGGCCGCCTGGGTACCCAGTTCCAGCAGCGTGATGACGCCGCGCCCGGCGGGATCGAGCCGAATCAGATCTTCCGGATCGAGTTCGGGCAGCCCGAAGAACGTGTCGGCGCCCTCGGCCTCCAGGTTGATCAGCGCCCGCAGGATGACCCCTGCGGTGCTCGGCGACACGGCGCCGAGCTCCTTGAGTTCCGCCTTGCCCTCGTCACTGGTCAACGCCTGGATGACCCCGCGTAGGTCCTTCAGATCGTCCAGCAGGAGCTTCTTCTGATCCGCCCAGTGAAAGATCAGACCGAGAGTGGACTCCTGAGTCGCGTTCAGACCCAACACCTTTGACAGCAGGATGGGTCCGAAGCTGGTCACGGTGGCACGCACCGGAACGCCGATGCCGCTGGTGCCCAGCGACAGGAACTCGACGGGGAACGCGGTCGGTGTCCAGCTGTCGCCGGTATCGGCAGCGCGTTGGGACGTCTTGTCGCCCAGGACACCCGGCCGGGACAACCCGGACAGGTCGCCCTTGACGTCGGCCATCACCACCGGCACACCCGCGGCGGCGAGTTGCTCGGCCATCACCTGCAGAGACTTGGTCTTGCCGGTGCCGGTGGCGCCCGCCACCAGGCCGTGGCGGTTGACCGTCGCCAGCGGGATCCGAACCTGCGCGGTCGGATCGACCACACCGTCGACCACGACGGACCCGAGGACGAGCGCCTGCCCGTCTGCCTCGTAGCCGGCCGCGATCTGCTGTGCGGAGGTGGCCGTGGAATCTGTGCCCATGGGGGGACAGTACTGCGAACGGATGGATCGAGGTGGGTCTAGGCTGCCGCTGCCAGACTGTGCGAATACTGTTGACCGCTGTGCGCGACGAACTGGTGTGGATCGACTGCGAGATGACGGGGTTGAACCTCGGATCAGACCGGCTCATCGAGATCGCGGTGCTCGTCACCGACGGCGAGCTCAACCTCCTCGGTGACGGCCTCGACGTCGTGATCCATGCCGACGACGAGGCGCTCGAGGGCATGGTCGACGTGGTGGCGACGATGCACCGCAAGTCGGGGCTCACCGAGGAGGTCCGCGCCTCGAGCATCGACGTGCCCACTGCGGAGAAGATGGTGCTCGACTACATCCGCGGGCACGTCAAACAGCCCAAGACGGCCCCGCTGGCGGGGAACTCGATCGGCACCGACCGCGGTTTCATCGCGCGCGACATGCCGGCGCTCGACGACTTCCTGCACTACCGGATGATCGACGTCAGCTCGATCAAGGAGCTGTGCCGGCGCTGGTATCCGCGCATCTACTTCGGCCAGCCCGAGAAGGGTCTCGCGCACCGCGCGCTCGCCGACATCCACGAATCGATTCGCGAGCTGAAGTACTACCGCAGCACGGCCTTCGTCGCACCACCCGGACCGTCGACCAGCGACATCGCCGCGGCGGCGGCACAGCTCGGACGGCCGGTCGAACACGACGGACCAATTGATTCGGCCGCAGACCACCCAACCGGCTAAGATCGACGAGCCGCAGTGCCCGACCGGCTCGGCGGCAATGGTGGCTGTAGTTCAGTTGGTAGAGCACCAGGTTGTGATCCTGGGTGTCGCGGGTTCAAGTCCCGTCAGCCACCCAGCAGGTCGGAGGACGTTTTCGTCCTCCGACCTTCTGCTTTTCCGGGCGTGCCCGTGCACCTGCGCGCGCCGGGGACCTACACGCTGGCGTTGCCGGCCTTCCACTGGTCCCACGGAATGTTCCAGTCACCGAGACCGTCGATGCCGGGCAGGACCCCGCCCACGGTGTTGGCGACGACGACGACGTCGCCACGCTTGGTGTTCTCGTAGAACCACTGGGCATTGCTGGTGCTCACGTTCACGCAGCCGTGGCTGACGTTGCTGTAGCCCTGGCTGCCGACGGACCACGGCGCAGCATGCACGTAGATCCCGCTGTAGGACATCTGCGTGGCGTAGTCCACCTCGGTGCGGTAGCCGTTGGGCGAGTTCGAGGGCACGCCGTAGGTCGAGGAATCCATCACCATGTGCGACAGCCGGTCACCGACGATGTAGGTGCCGTTGTTGGTGGGAGTGCTGTTCTTGCCCATCGAGATCGGCATGGTCTTGATCACCTCGCCGTTGCGGCGCACGGTCAAGGTCTTGGTGTCGTCGTCGGCGGTCGCGATGACCTCGTCGCCGATGGTGAAGTGCGTGGTGACGTCCTCCTGGCCGAACAACCCGTCGCCGAGGTCGACGCCGTAGGTGTTCACCGCCACGTCGACGGTCGTGCCCGGCTTCCAGTACGCCTCGGGGCGCCAACGCACTTCACGGTCGCTCAGCCAGTAGAACGCACCCTCGACGGGCGGATTGGTGGTGACGGTGATGGCCTTCTCGGCGGCCAGGCGATTCGGGACGTTCTCGTCGAACCTGACGGCGACGGGCTGACCGACGCCGACCACTTCACCGTCGGCCGGCAGCAGGTAGGGCATCGTCAGGTTCTCTGGCGAATGCGTCTGGAACGTCATCGATCGGCTCGTCACCCCACCGAGCCCAAGAGACTGGGCACTGAGGGTGTACTTCTCGTTGTAGCCCAGCGGCTCGGTGGTCGCCCACTGCAAACCGTCCGGGCTGAGGCGACCGGCGACGGTCCCGCCGTCGGCGTCGGTCATGTTGACCGCGCCAAGCACGCCGTCCTCGGCGCTGACGGTCACCGGCGAGTCGACGGTGACGCCGACGGCGCCGTCGGTCACGGACGCAGTGAGCTTGGGCACCAGAAGATCGCCGAAGGGCGTTCCCTTGTCGGTGATGGTCCGGGGCTGGGGCGGCGAAGTCGGGGTGGCGTTGCAGGCGCTGGCGCAGAAGACGACGGCGAAGATCACCACCACGGCCGCCAGCGGGTTTCGCGTCGGGTGCGGACGGGTCACCGAACGGACCTGCCACATGCTCGTTCACCTCACCAACGGGTTCACACCCAATTGCCAACAACTTGCCAGCAGTCTAGGGGAAACCCTCGTCACGAGCGTGTGCGCCCGGATCGCCGGCCGGGTTCGGCCACTCGGATTTCACGCAGCGCGTCGAGACTGTTATCGTCTCTCACGCGCGCCGTTAGCTCAGTTGGTAGAGCAGCTGACTCTTAATCAGCGGGTCCGGGGTTCGAAACCCTGACGGCGCACCACATTCGTGACCGCGTCGGTGCTTGTCGTCGATCCGGCCCCCGCCGCCCTGTCGGAGATGGCGGCACGGCTGCCAACTGCCCTTCGGACTACCTGTCGACGAACGCTCGTTCGTCTCGATTAGACTCCCGGAGTCGACGAGGGGGATGCATGAAGCTTGGGCAGGTATTCGACCCTCGCCACAACGCCTTGAATGCTTGGCGGCTCTTGCTCGCCACCGGGGTGATCTTCTGGCATTCCTTCCCCCTGACCGGCCACACTATTCACTTTCAGCCGGTGGTGCGGCTGCTCAGCGAAGTCTTCGTCGACGGATTCTTCACGGTGTCGGGCTTCCTCATCACCGCGTCGTGGATGCATCGTCCGCGCTTGAGGCAGTTTTGGACCGCGCGAGTGTTGCGGATCTTTCCCGGCCTGTGGATCTGTCTGTTGGTCACCGCGTTCGTCATCGCCCCCATCGGTGTGGCGATTCAGCACGGCTCCATCTCGTTGTCATCGGAGATCGCGTACGTACTCAACAACGCCGTACTGAACGTGTTCTACGTCGGAATCGACGGCAGCCCGGCCGGGATTCCGTGGCCGCACGTGTGGAACGGATCCCTGTGGACGCTCGTATTCGAGTTGATCTGCTACGTCACCGTCGCCGGTCTCGGGGTCCTGGGACTGCTCAAGCGGCAGTGGGTGATCCCGGTCCTGTTCGTCATCGCCGTGGCGTTTTCGGCCTACCTGTCGTATCCGACCTTGGCGTTGCAGACGATCCCGCAGGTGCTGGGGCGCTTCTTCGTCGTGTTCCTCTCCGGGGCGCTCCTGTACCAGTACCGCGACAAGGTGCCGGCCCGCTGGTCACTGGTCGCACTCTCGGCTGCCATCGTCGTCGTGTCCGGGATGGTGCAGAATTATCGCCTCATCGCCGCGATCCCGCTCGCATACCTGATCATCGTCTCCGGGGCGTTGATCAAGAACGTTCAGTTGCGCAACGACATCTCCTACGGTGTGTACATCTACGCGTTCCCCATTCAACAGCTCCTGCTCATCTGCGGACTTGCCGTACTCAACCCCTTCTTGTTCTTCGTGGTGGCGGCGGCGTGCACGGTGCCGCTGGCCGCCGCGAGCTGGCTCTTGGTCGAAAAGCGTGCGTTGGCCTTGAAGAGTCGCGGCACGCCCGCAGCGGTGAAACCCGAGACGGCGTCACCGCAGTCGATGGCGTGACCGATGCGCGACGGCGCGTCCCGGCGCGTCGGTCCTCGGCATGCGCTCAGCACGGTCAGCGCAATGCCCTCTTGGATAGCGACTGACGCAGGGGTAAATTAGCTTGTAGACGTGGATGGCTCGCCACCCCGCGTGTGCTGGAATTGCAGCGTCGGAGGCAACTTCGGTCGGCTGGCCGATTGTGCGTCCGTGTCACGTCGGCTCCAACCTGGCCTGATGTGCCGAACTTGCACTCGGTAACGATCGGCGCGCATGTTACGCTCTTATTAGCTACAGTCAGGGAAGCCCAGACGCGGGCCGATTCCTGTCAGCGGAATGAGGTTTTAGCTGATGTCGACCGCCAACGCGGCACGTCCCCCATCGCCGTCACCGATCGAGGTCGACGGTAATCCGCGGGGTCAGCGGGTCGTCACGGTCTTCAGCTGCGCCAGGCTCGGGCGGAGGGCAAACCCACCCCGTTCCTCGTTCGTCAACTTCTTCCGCTTGCGCCGCCGGCGCTGACCCGGCTTCCCTCACCGATTCCTGACACGTCGGATCATCAGCACCAGGACGGCCGCGCCCACCGCTGCGAGGGACACCGCCACGGCCGGCTTCTTCACGAACTGCGCCACCGAGGACTTGACGTCCTCGGCAATCCGGCTGGGATTCGCACGCTCCGCCAGCGCGTCCACCGTCGTAGCCAGCTGGTGACGAGCCACGTCAATGTCCTGCTTGATCTTGTCGGGATCCCGGTCCGCCACGTCAGCCCCTTCAATCGCGTTGCCGTCTCGGCAATTACCCTAGTTCAGGCGCACGATGACGTCGTGCACCGGCCAACCGAAGGGACACGACCATGCCACCGACCCGTCTCGCCGTGGGCGACGAAGCGCCCGCGTTCAGCCTTCCCGATGCCGACGGCAAGACGGTCAATCTGGGCGACTACAAGGGTCGCAAGGTGATCGTGTACTTCTACCCAGCAGCGTCCACTCCTGGTTGCACCAAGCAGGCGTGTGACTTCCGGGACAACCTGGGGCAACTCAACGAGGCCGGCCTCGACGTGATCGGCATCTCGCCGGACAAGCCCGAGAAGCTTGCGAAATTCCGCGATGCGGAACGGTTGACGTTTCCCCTCCTCGGCGATCCCGAGCGCAAGGTACTCACGGACTGGGGCACGTTCGGGGAGAAGACGATGTACGGCAAGACGGTCCAGGGCGTGATTCGGTCGACGTTCGTCGTCGACGAGAACGGCACCATCGAGGTCGCCCGGTACAACGTCAAGGCCACCGGACACGTCGCGAAGCTCATCGCCGACCTAGCGCTCTGAGCCGCCGATCGCCTGCAGCAGCAAGGCCTCCGAGACCGCCGCGCGCTCGAGTACACCGAGGTCGAGACTCTCGTCGATGCTGTGCGCCTGCGTCTCGGGATCCTCGACCCCGGTGACCAGGACCTTGGCATCCGGGAACGCCGCGGCGAACTCGGCGATGAACGGAATCGACCCGCCGACCCCGGCGTCGACGGCGTCGTGTCCCCACGCTCGCCGGAACGCCGAGCGTGCCGCGTCATAGACGGGCCCGGTGGCGTCGATGGCATAGGGCTGGCCGAGATCGCCGGGTGTGACGGTCACCTGGGCGCCCCACGGGGCGTGCTGCTCGAGGTGGTGGGTCAACGCGGTCAGGTGCTGCACGGCGTCACCACCGGGCGCCACCCGCAAGCTGACCTTGGCGCTGGCGCGTGGAATCAACGTGTTCGACGACTTCGCGACTGACGTCGTGTCGATGCCGATCACGGTGATCGCCGGTTTGGCCCACAGCCGGTCGGTCACCGAGCCGGACCCGATCTCGGCGACGCCGTCGAGCAGTCCGGCCTCCTCGCGCACCCGCTCGGGCGGATAGTCGACCCGGGCCGCGGTGCCGTGGTGAAGGCCGGCAACGGCCACGTTCCCGTCGTCGTCGTGCAGGCTGGCCAAGAGTCGGACGAGCACGCTCAGCGCATCGGGGACCACGCCGCCCCACATCCCCGAATGCAGGCCGTGATCGAGTGTGGCGACCTCGACCACGCAGTCCGCCAAGCCGCGCAGGGACACGGTGAGGGACGGGACCTCGGTGCTCCAGTTGTCGGAGTCGGCGATCACGATGACGTCGGCCGCGAGAAGTTCTGCGTGTGCGGCGAGCAATGCTCCGAGCGACGGTGAGCCCGACTCCTCCTCTCCCTCCACGAACACGGTGACTCCGACGGGTAGGTCTCCGTCGAACGCGCGGATGGCCGCCAGATGGGTGGCGATGCCGGCCTTGTCGTCGGCGGTGCCGCGACCGTAGAGGCGTCCGTTGCGCTCGGAGGGTTCGAAGGGGGGCGACGCCCACTGGGAGCGGTCGCCCTCTGGTTGGACGTCGTGGTGGGCGTACAGGAGCACGGTCGGCGCTCCCGGTGGCGCCGGGTGTCGGGCTATCACGGCGGGGGCGCCCCCCTCACTGACGATGCGGACGTCGTCGAACCCCGCCTCCGACAACAACTTCGACACGGCGTCTGCGCTCCGCCGGACTTCGTCCCGGCGATCCGGGTCGGCCCACACCGACTCGATGCGGACCAGATTCTCCAAGTCGGCGCGCACTGACGGCAACACCGACTTCACCCTGTCGACGAGATCGCTCATGGCGACGACGTTAGTCGCTCCGATCACCCGACGAGCGTGCGCCGAATGGGGATTCCCAGCGGCGTGTCGCCCGCAAACACGCACGCTCGCGGAAGAAGGGGGGGTGGGGAGGGGGTGGGGGTTAAGCGGTGGATTCGAGGATCGCCACCGCGGCAGCGGTGTCGCCCTCGTGGGTCAGCGACACGTGGATGACGATGTCCTTCAGGTGCTCGGCGATGTCGCCGGACAGCCGCACCTTCGGCCGACCCCACATGTCGGTGACGACCTCGATGTCCCGATGGATGTCCTCGGGCAGCATCGGCCGCTTCGAGAACCGCGAACCCGACCATGCTTTGATCACGGCCTCCTTGGCCGCCCACCGCGCCGCGAGGTGCCGCGCCGCCGACGAACTCTTGTCCGCGGCGTCGCGGCGCTCCCCCGGCGTGAACGTCTCCGCGAACACCGTGCCGGGCTGATCGACCTGCTCCGCGAAATCCGGTATGGAGACCAGGTCGATGCCGACCCCGACGATGCTCATGGCAGGAACGTTAGCGCAGGGCTGCCGCCCCGCCGCGTCACCTCCCGTACCAACCGTCCGCACCGAGACGCGACTGCGGATCGAGCAACATGTCGGCCTCCTGCCGCTTCTCGGGCACATCGTGATTGAAGCGCCGGTCCACCGGCTTCTGGTACAGCGCGGGGCCGCCTGCGATCGCCGAGGCCAGCGTGCGCTGACCCTGCAACACACGGGCGTTGGCGCGCTCCCGGTAGTCCTCGCGCTGCTCGGGACTCAACGCAGCGAGGAAGGCCTCCGGGTGCACCAGGGCGACCAGACCGGACACGTGCCCGAAGCCGAGGCTGGTGACCAGACCCGCCTTCATCGGGAACTTCTCCCCCATCTGCAGCGTCTCCCGAACCCACACGAAGTGCGAGGCGTGGGCCATCTCGTCGTCGACACAGTCCAGGCTCCGGTTCGGCGGGATCACCCCGTCGCGCAGCATCTGGCACATGCCCATCATCTGGAAGGCCGCCGCACCACCCTTGCTGTGACCGGTGAGGCTCTTCTGGCTGACGATGAACAGCGGCGCACCCGGCGAGCGACCCATCGCGGACGCGAGCCGTTCGTGCAGCTCGGTCTCGTTCGGGTCGTTGGCCAGTGTCGACGTGTCGTGCTTGGAGATCACCGCGATGTCGTCGGGTCCGACGCCCAGCTTCGCCAGCGACTTGGCCAGCTGCGAGTCCTTGCCGCCGCGACCCGCCGCCAGCGCACCGAGCCCGGGCGCCGGGATCGAGGTGTGCACGCCGTCACCGAAGGACGACACGTACGCCACCACCGAGAGCACCGGCAGCCCCATCTCCAGTGCCAGGTCGCCGCGGGCCAGCAGGATGGTGCCACCGCCCTGTCCCTCGACGAAGCCGAGTCGACGACGATCGTTGGCGCGAGAGAACTTCGAATCGCTGATGCCCTTGGCCCGCATCGACGCCGTGTCAGCGGTCGCCGCCATGTCGCCGAAGCCGATGATCGCCTCCAGCGTCAGGTCGTCGTAGCCTCCGGCCACCACGAACTCCGCCTTGCCGAGCCGAATCTTGTCGACGCCCTCCTCGACGGACACCGCCGTGGTGGCGCACGCACCGACCGGGTGGATCATCGCGCCGTAGCTGCCGATGTAGGACTGGACGACGTGTCCGGCCATGACGTTCGGCAAGACCTCCTGCAGGATGTCGTTCGGCTTGTTCTTGCCGAGCAGATTGCCGTGATACATGGTCTGCATCGACGTCATGCCGCCCATGCCGGTGCCCTGCGTGCTGGCCACCAGGCTCGGGTGCACCCATCGCATCAGCTCCGTCGGAGTGAAGCCGGACGACAGGAACGCGTCCACCGTCGTGACGAGATTCCACAACGCCAGGCGGTCGATCGAATTCATCATGTCCTGGGTCACGCCGTAAACGGTCGGATCGAACCCGGTCGGAATCTGCGCTCCCACCGTCCTCGACAGCTCCACCTTGCGTGGCACCCGGATCTCGGTGCCGGCCTTGCGGGTGACCTGCCAGTCACCGCTGTCGGGCAGCGGCGAGATCACGGTGTGTTCCGGATCGAACCCGACGAAGGCACGGGCATCGGCCTCCGACGACACCACGAAGGAGAAGTCCCTGTCGAGGAACACCGAAACCAGCAGCGGCGACGCATGATCCGAGGAGATGGCCCCGTCGTCCACGAACTCCCGGATGCCGACCCGCTCGATGACGGCGTCGTGGTACCGCTCGACCAGCTCGCCCTCGTCGACCATGTCGCCGGACTCCGTGTCGTACCACCCCGGCTTGGGGTCGTCCTCCCACTTGACCAGGCCGGTGGTCCAGGCCAGTTCGAGCACGCCCGCAGCGGACAGCTCACCGGAGACCTCCGCCTCGAAGCGGGTGCGCGACGAACCGTACGGACCCAGCTCGGCTCCACCGACGATCACCACAAGGTCGGCGGGATCGACGTCGAGGTCGTCCCACGCCGGCGGCGGTGCCGATGCGTAACCACGCGGAGGTGACGGCAGCGCCTTGATGGTGCCACCCTCGTCGGTCTCGTCGGCGGTGTCGGCGCCGCTGCCGGCGGCCATGTCGTCACGGGCCTTGGCGGCCAGTTCGGCCATGTCTATGTCGACCTCACCGAGCCCACCGGTCAGGTCCGCCTTGATCGGTGCGTGCGCCGCAGCCACCTTGGACTCCGTGTCGCACAAGGCGAGAAGCATCGACGCCATTTCCTCGGTCGTGTAGGTCGTCACGCCGGCCTCTTCGACCGCACCGACGATGGCGTCGTTGTGGCCCATCAGACCGGTGCCCTTGGTCCAGCCGATCAGCGCGTGCGCCAACGACACTCGTCGCGACCACGACGTCTCGGCCTTCCATCGGGTGACCAATGCATCCAGCGCGGACTTGGCCTCGCCGTACGCACCGTCGCCGCCGAACATGCCGCGGTTCGGTGAACCCGGCAGCACGACGTGCAGACGCGAGGCGATGTCACGCTCGGAGCCGATGTGCGACAGACCGCCGATGAGCCGCTGCACGGCCCAGAGCAGCACCTTCATCTCCATCTCCGAACGCGAGCCGGCCTCGGAGAGGTCCCCGGCGACGCGCGGTGCGGCGAACGGGAACAACAGCGTCGGCGTGAGGGCGTCCTTGAGGTGGATCGACTGCGGCCCAAGACTTTCGGTCTGCTCACTGCCGACCCAGCTGACCAGCGCGTCGATGTCGGAGTACGACGCCATGTTGGCGGGCGTCACCCACAGCGTCGCGCCGAACCGGGCGTTGTTCCGGTACAGCTCCTTGTAGAAGGACAGCCGGTCGTCGTCCAGCTTCGAGGTGGTCGCGATGACCGAGGCGCCACCGTCGAGCAGCTGGGCGATCACCGAGGCCGCGATCGAACCCTTGGAGGCACCCGTCACCACCGCGATCTCGTCGGCGTAGCGCCCGGTTCCGGGGTTCTCCGCACCGGCGGCGGCGCGTCCGTACAGCGACGCGTGCACGTTGCGGCCCGCGGCAAGGGCCTTGCCCTGCCACCAGGTCGCCTGGCTGGCGACCGCGTGGCCGGCAGCCTCGAAACGCTCCGAGAGGTGGCTCCAGTTCGCGTCGATCTCGTCCTCGTCGGTCAACCACAGGCGGGCGAGATCCTCACGGGCACTGGCCCACCGATCGTCGAACAGCACCGCCTTGCGGCCGTCGAAGGTCGGCGCCACCAGACGCGGCCAGTCGGAACCGAGCTCCGCCGTCACCAGATCGACGAGGTCGGCATCGCTGACCGTCTCGTCCACGTTGACGGGGGTGTCCAGACCGAGCTGGCCGAGGATCATTCGCGCCGTCGAGGCGAGCACGCCGTCCCGACCGGTCACCTGTTCGGCGAATTCGGCAAGAGCCGCGGAATCCACCACGCCTCCGCCCGCGCCTGCCGCCGAGGGCGGCGAGACCGCGATGCCGCGCCGGGCAGCGACGGCGGTGACGGCCGCGTCGATCACCTTGTCGACCGTGGCGGCGTCGGGCAGCGCACCGTCGTGCAGGTGGCCGAGTCCGCCTCCGCGGACGCTGGTTCCCTCACGGGTGCCGAGCACCAGTTCCATCGTCACGTGCTTGACCCAGCCGTCCCCGAGTTCCCAGGTCTTCTTGACCCGCTCGGCGATGGCGGCAGGACGCTTGCCCGACGGCCCGAGCACGGTGCGCAACTGATCGTTCACCGCGTCGGAAAGCACTGGGCCGTATGGCTTGTAAGTCCGGGCCAACTTGGTGACCTGCGCCTTGAGACCGCCCAGATCGGCTTCGGCCGCTCCGTCGATCGCCCCGAGATTCAACTCGGAACCAAGGTCGACCAGCAACTGGTTGCGCCGCGAGGACGCGCCGTCGGTGATCGACTCGATCGAGTCGAGCACCTCGATCTGGTCGACGCGCATCTTCGCCGACAGCGCGACCAGTGAGAGCGTCGCATCATCGGCGCCGAACGGGATGTCATCGGGACGGGGACCTCCCGACGGAGCGGCGGGCGCCGCCGCAGGGGCGGGCGCCGACGTCGCGGTGGCCGGCTCGGGAGCCGACGCAGGCGCGCTGTCCTCGTCGGTGTCCAGCTCCGGCTCCGGATCCGTGTCAGTGGCGAACAGCACGGCCGCGTCGCGCTCGGCGTTGAGCACCTCGGTGGTGTTGTGCGAGTACTCCGGCAGCTTCAGCGTGTTGGTGGCCAGGCCGGCGACCGTCGGCGCGTTCTTCACGCCGATCTCCACGAAGCGCTCGATGCCGAGACCGCCCGCGGCCTCCTCGATGAAGAGCAGGTCCTGGGTCTCGATCCACCGCACCGGGCTGGCGAACTGCCAGGCGAGCAGTTCGATGACGAGCATCCGGCACAGCTCCCGCGGCCGCTCGTTACGCCACGTGTCGTAGTCCGCGAGGACCTCGTCCAGCGGCTCGGCGGGCACCAGATCGCGGATCTCCTGGACGAAGTCGCGGTCCAGGGTGAACGGCCGCGGCACCAGGTTCGGGATGTACCTGCCGACCACGAGGGCCGGATCGGTGTCCTGCGGCAGCACGCGCTGCAGGGCACGCCGGAAGTCGTCGACACCGACCCGCAGCACCAGCGAGTGGAACGGCACGTCGATACCGGGCACCAGGATGAACGAGCGCTTGCCGCCGGAGATCTCACGACGCCTCTCGACCTCTTCCTCGAGCGCCTCGAGACCGCGCACGGTGCCCGCGATGGCGTACTGCGAGCCGCGCAGGTTGTAGTTCACGATCTGCAGGAATTCGCCAGTGCGCTCGGCGATCTCCTCGACGAAGCCGTTCACCTCGTCGTCGGGGAGGTCGATCTGCGACGGCCGGATGGCTGCCATGCGGTAGTTGGACCGGCCCTCGGCGTCACGCGGCACGATGTCGTGCATCTTCGATCCGCGGTGGAAGACCGCCTCGAGCAGTCCCTCCAGCGTGTAGACGTTGCTCACGCACGCCAGCGCGGTGTACTCACCGACGGAGTGTCCGCAGGCGATCGCATCCTCGACGAAGGCGCCCTGTTCCCGCATCTCGGCGACCTGGGCCGCGGCCACGGTGGCCATGGCGACCTGGGTGAACTGCGTCAGGTACAGCACGCCCTCGGGGTGGTGGTAGTGCACGCCGCTGGCGATGAGGCTGGTCGGGTTGTCGCGCACCACGTGCAGCACCGAGAAGCCGAGGGTGTCGCGGGTAAACTTGTCGGCCTTGTCCCAAATCTTGCGGGCGGCCTTGGACCGGGCCCTGACGTCCATGCCCATGCCCTTGGACTGGATGCCCTGTCCGGGGAAGGCGTAGACGGTCTTCGGGGCCGCGAGCTGCGCGGTCGCCGACATCACCAGATCTGATCCGACCTTGGCGGTGACCTCGACGATCTCGGCGCCACGGTCGATGCCGACGCGGTCGACCCGGAAGTCGATCTCGTCACCGGGCATGACCATCCCGAGGAAGCGCGAGGTCCAGCCGACCAGGCGCGCGGGCGGGGTCGCCCGCCCGTCGGTGGCGGTGACGACGTGCTGCGCCGCGGCGGACAGCCACATGCCGTGCACGATGGGCGCTTTCAGCCCGGCGAGCAGAGCGGCGGCGCGGTCGGTGTGAATGGGGTTGTGATCGCCTGAGACCACGGCGAACGCGCTCATGTCGGTCGGCGCGGTGACGGCGACGTCACGGCGGCGGCGGCGCGGGGTGTCCGTCGCGTTGTCGGTGATCGCTCCGCCGGCCTGCGGCGGGTCGGTGAGGGCGACGGCGCCCGTGCGGCCGCGGATCGCGAACCGCTCCTCGAGCCGTGCCAAGTCCTTTCCGTTGGCGTCCCGGATCGTCACCGACACCGGGACGACACGGCCAACCTCGGTGTCTACGGCGGCCGAAGCCGTTGCGGTGACGGTCAACTCGGACTTGCCCTCGGGCATCGGCGCCAGCAGATGAGCGGCGTGGTCGAGGTGCACCAGGCTGAGCAGCCCTTCGACGACCGGGAATCCGGCCTCGGTGACGGCCGCTCCGATGACCGCGAAGACCGCAGGCCAGCAGCTGCCGACGAGTGCGTCCGGTACCAGCGTCAGCCCGGGCGCCAGCGGCGCCCCGAACGTCGCGGTGACACCGGTGTGGTCGGCGACCTCCTCGGGATCCCACGAGACGGTGGCGGTCGTGCTGTCGTCGACGACGACCGGCAACGCATCGGCGCCGTCGACGCCTGCGGCGATCGCCAACACGGCGCGCATCGCGGCCGACGCGTCGTCGGTGGTGACGACCGGCATGCCGCCGTCGACGGTGGTGGAGGGCAGGGTGAACCGGATGGTGATCCAGACGCCCGACAGCGGGACGCTGAGCACCACGGAGACATTCCCGGATCGCTTCGCTCCTGCGCGCCGGACATCACCACTGAGCTCGAGGCGCGCACCCGTGGAAGGGTGTGTCGCGGAACGGTTCTCGTTCACCTGCCACTCACGCGGTTCCCCGATGCGATGAACGGGGTTGATCGCGGCGCGTCCCGCCCACAGCACGTCGGGAGAGTCGAGCACGACGGCCAGCGGACCGGTCACGTCGGCGCGCGCCTGGCGGCGCGACACCGCGACGGGCGGTTCCTCACCGCGTTGCGCGAGCGCCGCGACGGCCTCGTCGATCGACGCCTGCTCGAAGCGGTTCAGCAGGTCGCCGACGGACTCGTCGACGCGGGTGATGCCCACGACGGCCTCGGTGCCGGGGATGATGCACACCTGGTCGGCCGTGTACCGCGCGTCGTGCGCCTGCCACAGCGAGTCGCTGCGCCACCAGCGGCGGACGTCCTTGTCGATGACCGGCACGAAGTTGACCGGCTTGCCGAGCGTCTTGCACAGCGTGATGAAGAACGGCACGTCGGCCGGGTGCAGCAGGACGTCTTCGGCGTCGGGGTAACGGGCGAGCAGCGCCGCCAGGGCGCGCTCCGGATCCTCCAGCAGCGCTTCGCCTTCTGCGTCGGCGCCGAACAGCGTCTCGATCGGGCCGGAGTCCTGCGGGTGCAGCCTTGCCTCGGCGCGTTGCAGCATCTCGGAGAAGCGGTCCCGCCAGCTCACGTCCAACCACGGGGAGTCCGGACGCTTGGTGTCCGCGGTGCTGTCGCCGTCGCCGATCGCCAAGTCGACGTAACGCCGCAGCCACTGCAGGTACGTCATGTCCTCCACGTCGCCGAAGTACGGCTTGGCGGTGTCGGCCATTGCAGCGATGATCTCGTCACGCCGTTCTGCGACCGCCTCGACGTCACCGGCGACATCGTCGAGCAGCCGACCGCAGCGCGATGCGGCGTTGTCGATCTCGTGGATGTCGGCACCGAGCTGGCTACGCCCGGATGCCATGCCGCCCTGCGCCTTTCCGGCGCCAACCCAGTCGTTCGTGCCGCTCGTCTCGACCAGGAGCTGCTTGACGGCCGGCGAGGTGGTGGACTCGAGCGTCGCCATCGCCGCGGTGCCGACGAGGATGCCGTCGACCGGCATGCTCGGGAATCCGTAGGACTTCGACCAGTTGCCGGACAGGTATTGTGCGGCACGCTCGGGGGTTCCGATGCCGCCGCCGACGCAGAGCGTGATGTTGGACAGCTTGCGGAGGTCGCCGTAGGTCGACACGAGCAGGTCGTCGAGGTCCTCCCAGGAGTGGTGGCCACCCGCGCGGCCACCCTCGATGTGGACGATGACGTCCTTCTTCGGCACCTCGGCCGCGATCTTGATGACCGACTTGATCTGCTCGACGGTGCCCGGCTTGAACACCACGTGGGTGATCCCGATCTCGTTGAGCTCCTCGATCAGCGCCACGGCCTCCTCGAGGTCGGGGATGCCCGCACTGATCACCACTCCGTCGATCGGTGCGCCGGACTGGCGGGCCTTCTGCACCAGACGCTTGCCGCCGACCTGAAGCTTCCACAGGTACGGGTCGAGGAACAGGGTGTTGAACTGGATCGCGCGTCCGGGCTCCAACAGCTGGGTCAGCTCGGCGATGCGGTCGTCGAAGATCGCCTCGGTGACCTGGCCACCGCCGGCGAGCTCGGCCCAGTGGCCCGCGTTCGCCGCGGCGGCGACGATCTTGGCGTCGACGGTGGTCGGCGTCATGCCGGCGAGAAGGATCGGCGAGCGGCCGGTGAGCCGGGTGAACTTGGTGGATAGCTTGACCGAGCCGTCCGGCAACGTGATCACCGACGGCGCGTAGCTGGACCACGCCGGCGCGACCTCGGGTGCGGCGCCCACGGTGAACAGGTTGCGCTGGCCGGCCCTGGTGGCCGCGGCGACGATGCCGACGCCGAGCCCGCGGATGACGGGTGCGGTGACGCGGGTGATGGTGTCGCTCGGGCCGAGATCGACGATCCAGCGGGCACCGGACTCGTGCAGCCGTTCGACCTCGTCGACCCAGTCGAACGCCTCGGTGAAGATGGCCTTGGCGAAGCGGTTCAGCAGTTCGGAGTCGATGCCGAGGCGTGCACCCCAGCCGTCGACGACGTCGACGGCGTCGGCCAGGCGCGGGGTGTGGAAGCCGACCTCCACCTGGACGCCGTGGAAGACCGGGCTGAAGACCGCGCCGCCGCGGAGCTTGTTCTTGCGCTCGGCCTCTTCCTTCTCGGTGATCTTGCTGCAGTACAGCTCGAAGCGGGACAACTGCTCGGGCGTGCCGGTGATGACGACCGACCGCCTGCCGTTGCGAATCGAGAGCACGGGCGGCAGCACGGTCCGGACGTCGGTGGAGAAGTCTTCGAGCAGTTCCGCGATGCGCTCGGGATCGGCGTTGGTGACCGACACCATCGGCGACTTGTCGCCGCGCCCGACCATGCCGCGCCGGCGGGACACCAGCGAGCCGGCCGCTCCGATCAGCTGGATCATGGCGAGCAGTTCCGCGTCGCGCGTGCCGTTGGCCCGCAGCGCCTCGCAGGCGATGATGCCCTGGGAGTGTCCGGCCATCGCCACCGGCGGCGTGCCGTAGAGGTCGAGACCCTGGCGGGTGGCGGCGCGGATGGCGGCCAACTGGGTGAGCAGGATGCCGGGACCGGAGATCGCGGCGGTGGTCAGCTGCTTCGACGTGGGGAGCGGCTCGTCGGCGGCCAGCGCGCGCACCCACTGCATGGGTTCGAAGCCGATGGGACGCACGACGACCAGCTCGCGGGCGACCGGTTCCAGCAGGAGTGCGGCCTCGCCGACGACCTCGCTGAGCTCGGACTCGATGCCTGCCGAGCTGACCAGCTCCTCGAGGTTCTCCAGCCAGTTGCCGCCCTGCCCACCGAAGGCCACGGCGTAGGGCTCACCGGCGTTCAGGAGGTCCACCAACGCATGCGCGCCATGCGCGGGAGCGTGGTCGGCGGAAACGCCCTTGCGGTCGGTGGTTACCCTGTCATGTTCGTTGATCGTCACGTCTTGCCATCTCCTCGTTGCGCTCACGCGCGTATCGCTCTGCGTCTTGGGGCAGTCATCTACTGCGTCCTCGGCGGTGAGGTCCCGCGCCCCTGCGGGTTCCGTGGTCTCGCACCGCGGGTGTGGTGTCCCGACGGGCTCTCGTTCATTTCGGGTGGGCCCGGGCGGACGGGCTTCCGCACTAAGAGTGTCATAAGGACAAGGCCCATTCTGGCCGCCAAAATGGTTACTGGCGAGTTCTACGCACGGGTAACCACCTAATGGATAACGCGGGCTACGTGAAGCCGTCCGAAGTCCCGGGACAAACGTCCTGCATGCGGGTGGTTACGGTCGAGTAGCAACAACATCGCAGATCAAGGCAGTATTGTTATCGGATCGTTATGTGGTTTCGTTCACTCCGCGAGCCGTCGTCGAAGATTCCCGGAAACTCGACAACACGGGTCAAAGTGTCCACCCACGCCTCCCGACCACCGGGATGAGTTTGCTGGCCGACCTTACCAATCGGTAGGTTTCAGTCCCATTGTCCGAATCTCGGCTTCAGGACCTGATTGAGGTCGACCCCCACGCCTGAAACACTGCGCTTGTCGATCTCCACCTGATGCAGGTGCGCGGAGGGGTGGGTGAAGCCCGCAGGCGAGCCCCAGTTGTGTTGCCAGTAGTAGGACCCGAGACCATCCTGCACGGCCCAGTCGATGGTCTTCGAGTTCGCATAGACACCGACGCGCTGATGCCCGAGCACGGATTCCCACCCCCGCAAATAGGGCGCCACCTGCTGTTTGTACTGTTCCGGCGACGGATCGTCGTCGATGGAGGCGTAGATGGGCGCACCGAAGGAGCCGCCGGCCGCGACGTGAAGTTGCCAGCCGCGCTTCGCGTGCTGGACGCCGGCGGGCTGGCCCCCGAGCCAGTCGGCACTGTCCTGCTTGCCGAACTGGTAGCACGACACGATCTTCAGGCCGCTCTGGTAGAGGTCGCGGGCCTCCGGTAGCTGGATGGGCTTTCCCAACATCCACGCGCCACCCGGACGCCGATCCGAGACGTAACGGATGGCGCCCGCGGCCCCCGACGCGCGGATCGCCGTCGCGGGGATCACTCCCGCCGCGTAGTCGAGCAGGATCCCCAGCGGGGCGGCCGACGCGGGGGCTGGAGCGAGGGCCGCGGAGACCACGCCGGCAAGGGTGCCGGCGAGCCCGACCGCCGCCGGCGTCGCGACGGCATACTTCAGCACGTCGCGGCGGGACACGGCCATCGCCACAGGATATGACATCTGTCGCACGATTCCCTTCAACGCCAACAGTCACATCGGCCCCAAGACCGTCCCCATGGGTGCACAAGGACGAAAACCGTTGGTGAATCAACCCCGCCGTACGGATTCCATGGTTGGGCTGCGCTCCGACCGACGCATCCATACGATTCAGCGCATGCCACCCGGCCCCGGCGAACCCCAGATCGAGCTGGTCGGCGTCCGCAAGGTGTTCGGCGATTCCATCGTCGCCGTGGACGACGCGCACCTCAGCGTCGACGACGGCGAACTGTTCGCGATCCTCGGCCCGTCCGGGTCGGGCAAGACCACCGTCCTGCGGATGATCGCCGGCTTCGAACAACCGACGAAGGGCACCATTCGGCTCGGCGGCACGGACGTCACGGCGCTTCCGGCGCGGCGTCGCGACGTCAACACCGTCTTTCAGGAGTACGCGCTCTTCCCGCACATGACCGTCGCCCAGAACGTGGAATACGGCATGAAGGTCCGGGGCGTCGCCAAGACCGAGCGGCGCAGCCGCACCACCGAGGCGCTCGAGATGGTCCGGCTCGCCGACTACGGTCCTCGCAAGCCCGCTCAACTGTCGGGTGGGCAGCGGCAGCGCGTCGCCCTGGCCCGCGCGTTGGTCGGACGGCCCAAGGTGCTGCTCCTCGACGAGCCGCTCGGTGCGCTCGACCTCAAGTTGCGCGAACAGATGCAAGTGGAACTCAAGGCCATTCAGCGTGAAGTCGGCATCACCTTCGTCATCGTCACCCACGACCAGGACGAGGCACTCACGCTCTGCGATCGACTCGCCGTCTTCAACGACGGGCGCATCGAGCAGGTGGGCAAGGCGCGCGACGTCTATGAGAACCCGCTGAACAAGTTCGTCGCCGACTTCGTCGGTACCTCCAACGTGCTCGACGGCGACGCCGCCGAGGCGTTGGTCGGGCGCGCCGGGATGTTCGCGGTACGGCCCGAACGGATCGCGGTCCACGCCGCAGGCACCGGCGGCGCAGCGCCGGGCAGCCGTACGGTCGACGCCACCGTGGCCGAGGTCATCTACGCCGGCCCGACCACCCGCGTGGCCGCCGTGGCCCGGGTTGCGGGGCAGCCGGGAGTCACCCTCACCGCGACGGTGCTGAATGCCGCCGCCTCGCTGCCCGAGGATCTGGGCCACGGCACCCCCATCACCCTGGCGTGGCCTGACAGCGCCGTGCACGACCTCACCCATTGACCACTCGAATCGACATCTCGAACCACCGATCGGAGCCCCGAATGAAACATCCGTTGCGCGTCGGCTTCACCATTGCCGCATGCGCCGCACTCGTCACCGGCATGCTCACGGCCTGTTCCAACTCGCCGTCCGGTGGCGGTGATGCCGGGACCGCGCCACCCAAGCTCGATCAGCTCGGCGCAGTCGGCAACGGTGAGGGCCAACTGAACCTGATCGCCTGGGCCGGCTACGCCGAGAACGGATCGAACGACAAGAGCGTCGACTGGGTCACGCCGTTCGAGCAGCAGTCCGGCTGCAAGGTCAACGTGAAGGTCGGCAACACCTCCGACGAGATGGTGCAGTTGATGCGAACCGGCCAGTACGACGGCGTGTCCGCCTCCGGAGACGCCACGCTACGGCTGATCTACGCGGGCGACGTCGCGCCCGTGAACACGTCACTGGTCCCCAACTACTCGACGATCTCGTCCTTCCTCAAGGACAAGCCGTGGAATTCGGTGAAGGGTCAGATGTACGGGATTCCGCACGGGTGGGGCGCGAATCTGTTGATGTACAACGTGGGGGTGGTCACCGACGCGCCCGACTCCTGGGGCGCCGTCTTCACCGACGCAGGCAAGTACAAGGGCAAGGTGACGGCGTATGACTCGCCCATCTACATCGCCGACGCGGCGCTGTACCTGTCGAAGACCAAGCCGGAGTTGGGGATCAAGGATCCGTACTCGCTGACGTCGGAACAACTCGACGCCGCGGTCGATCTGCTGACCAAGCAACGCGAGAACGTCAGCGAGTACTGGTCGGACTACACCAAGGAGGTGCAGGCGTTCGAGTCGGGTACATCGGTGATCGGCACGACGTGGCAGGTCATCGCCAACACGATCGGCACCGAGAACAAGGTCCAGGTCAACACCGTGCTGCCGAAGGAAGGGTCGACCGGGTGGTCGGACACGTGGATGGTCTCATCGAAGGCCGCGCACCCCAACTGCATGTACAAGTGGATGGACTGGATCACCTCGCCTCAGGTCAACGCCCAGGTCGCCGAATACTTCGGCGAGGCTCCCGCACAGACCAAGGCGTGCCAGTTCACCAGCGAGAAGGACTTCTGCGACATCTACCACGCGACCGACGAGGCATACGCCGCCCAGATCCACTACTGGACGACACCGCAGAAGCAATGCGTCGACGGTAGCGGCGACAACTGCACGGCCTACGACGAGTGGGTCAGCAAGTGGCAGCAGATCAAGGGGTGACCGAGGCCGCCATCGACACCGACGCCGATGGCAAGGCAGCGCCGACCAGACCGAGACAGGGCCGACTGAGCCTGGCGCTCCTGCTGGTACCACCCATGGCCTGGCTGGTGGTGGCTTACCTCGGATCTCTTGCGGTGCTGCTGGTTTCGGCCTTCTGGACCACGAATTCCTTCACCGGCGCCGTGGTGCACGCCATTACCGGCGAGAACATCGTGCGCGTGCTGACCGACGAGGTCTTCCGCACGGTGACGCTGCGCACCGTCGGCGTCGCGGTGGTGGTCACCGTCTCGTGTGCGGTCCTCGCCGTCCCCCTGGGGCTGTACATGGCGAAGATCGCGTCGCCACGAATGCGTCTCGCACTCGTGGTCGCGGTCACCACACCGCTGTGGGCCAGCTATCTGGTGAAGGCCTATGCGTGGCGCGTGATGCTGTCCCCGCAGGGGCCGCTGGCGTGGGCCACCGGGTACAGCCCCGGCTACGGCCTGACCGCCACGATCGTCACGCTGACCTACCTGTGGTTGCCGTACATGATCATTCCGGTGTTCGCCGCGTTCGAGCGCGTCCCCAACCACCTCATCGACGCCAGCTCGGACCTCGGCGCCTCCGACCTCTCGACGCTGCGAATGGTGGTGGCGCCCCTGGTGTTCCCGGGCATCGCCGCAGGTTCGATCTTCACCTTCTCGCTGTCGCTGGGTGACTACATCGCCGTCACGATCGTCGGCGGCAAGACGCAGATGCTGGGCAACATCATCTACGGCCAACTGGTGACCGCGAACGATCAGCCACTGGCGGCAGCGCTCTCCATCATTCCGCTGGTGGCGGTCGTCCTGTACCTGCTCGCCATGCGGCGCACCGGTGCGTTGGAGAACGTCTGATGCTCTCGGGTGGCGCGCGGGGCGCGGTCCGCACGTGGACCGTTGCGGTGTTGGTGTTCCTCTACGCGCCACTGGTATTGGTGGTCCTCAACGCCTTCAACGCGTCGCGGACGTTCGCCTTCCCCCCGAGCGGTTTCACGTTGCGATGGTGGGGCGACGCATGGAACAGCGAGGGTATGTGGACCTCGCTGGCCAACTCGGTGATCGTCGGACTCGGCGCCACGGCGGTGGCGCTGATATTGGGCACCATGGTGGCCTTCGCCGTGCAACGCCACGCGTTCTTCGGCCGCCACACGATCAGTTTCCTGGTGGTCCTGCCGATCACGTTGCCAGGCATCGTCACCGGCATCGCGTTGAACGCCACCTTCACGTCCGCGCTCGGGGTGACACTCGGCCTGGCCACCGTCATCGTCGGCCACGCCACCTTCTGCATGGTCATCGTCTTCAACAACACCCAGGCCCGGTTGCGCCGGCTCGGCACCGATCTCGAGGACGCGTCGGCCGACTTGGGCGCGTCGACGTGGCAGACCTTCCGCTATGTCACGTTCCCGATGATGCGCGGCGCACTGGTCGCCGGTGCCATCCTGGCCTTCGCGCTGAGCTTCGACGAGATCGTGGTGACCACCTTCACCGCGGGTCCTGCGGTGCAGACACTGCCGATCTGGATCTTCGGCAACCTGTTCCGGCCCAATCAGGCTCCGGTGATCAACGTCGTCGCCGCCGCGCTGACGTTGTTGGCGATCATCCCGGTGTGGCTCGCACAGCGGTTCGGCGGTGACCCCGCAGGCACCCGCGTGTGACCGTCCTCAGCCGTGCTCAATCGTTTTTGGCGTCGCCGTTCCCGCCGTTGGTGACGTCGGCGGGACGGTCTGTCGTCCCGCCCGTGCGGCGGCGTCGCAACGCGTTCTCGAGCTGGCCGGCGGCGATGCGCGCGCCGATTGCGCGGTAGTCGTCGGCCACCTGCCCGCGCAGGTCGGCCGCAGCGTTCGACGAGAGAACGTCCTGGACCGTCGCCGCGACGTCGGCGACCAGACCGGCGATGCCGTCGCAGATTCGCAGCATCGTCTGCACGTACGGCAACGGTTCGGCGACCCGGGCGACGATCTCGGCGATCGCCGGATCGACGAGAGTCAGCCGGCCGTCGATCACGTCGGCCAACCCGTACTGGACCAACCTGTGACCGTCCTCGCCGTCGGGATCGACGTCGAGCGCGACGACGGCATCGCGCCCCGCTCCGGATGCGGTCGGCTGCAAACCGAGAACGTCGGCCAAGTCCTGGCCGTCGCGCATGCTCGAGAGGAATTCGGCGATGTGCGCCGACGTGAAGCCCTTGCGCAACAACTCGTTGATGGTCCGCAACTGCGCCAGGTGCCGGTCGTCGTAGAAGGCCGACCGACCTTCCCGGCGCGGTGGGTCGAGCAGACCTCGCTCACGGTAGGCGCGAATGTTGCGGGCGCTGAGTCCTGAGAGGCGGGCCAACTCGTCAAGCCGATATTCAGACACCGTGAAACGCCCCCGAACCAGCGGTCAAGGCGATTGTCGACCTTGGTCCGCGACGTCGCATGCACCCACTGTAGACGGTCAAACGTGTTTGCGAGAACTACACGACGACGTCAAGTACGGAATGCCGATTGGCCATCCACCGCTGGAGTGCGCAACGATTGGACGAGTGCGTGCCTGGATGATCTGGGCGACGGGGCTGCTGGCCTACATCGTCGCCGTGCTGGACCGCACCACGTTGGGCGTCTCCGGACTCGACGCCGCCGCGCGGTTCTCGGCCAGCCCGAGCGTGCTGTCGACGTTCGTGGTGCTGCAAGTCGTGGTGTACGCCGCTGCCCAGGTGCCCGCCGGCGTCCTGCTCGACCGCTTCGGATCACGGATACTCATCGTGACAGGGGCGGCGCTCATGGCGAGCGGTCAGTTGCTCCTCGCCCTGACCGAGTCGTTGCCGCTCGCGATCGGGGCCAGGGCCGTCGTCGGACTCGGCGACGCCGTCACCTTCATCTCCGTCCTCAGACTGGTGCCGCACTGGTTCCCGCCGCGGCAGGTGCCACTGTTGACCCAGCTCACAGGCATCTGTGGGCAGTTGGGACAGGTGCTGTCCGCGGTCCCCTTCCTCGCCCTGCTCACCGGAACCACGTGGGCGACCGCCTACGTCGCGGTGGCGGCGCTGGGCGTGCTGGCGATGGTCCTGGTGGTGGCGTTGGTCCGCAACGCACCCGACGGCTGGGCCGTCGAAACCCCGTCCCTGTCGATCCACGCCACCCTCGCCGGTGTGAAGGCGGTGTGGCTGCGCCCCGGCACCCGACTGGGGTTCTTCACGCACATGGGCACGCAGTTCGCCGTCACCGTCTTCGCGTTGATGTGGGGAGTGCCCTACATGACCGTCGCGCAGGGCCTGTCCACCGGGGTGGCAGGCGCGTTGCTGACCATCTCCGTCGTGGTCGCGATCGCGTCGGGGATCGTCATCGGCATCTTCACCGGGCGGTTGCCGCACCGGCGTTCCCGCATCGTCCTCGCGATCATCGCGAGTAACGCCATCGCATGGACGGTGGTGCTCGCGCTGCCCGGTCGCGCTCCGCTGTGGCTGCTGGTGCTCCTCGTCGTGGTGGTCTCGGTGGGCGGACCGGGTTCCATGGTCGGCTTCGACTTCGCGCGAACGTTCAATCCGAGCAGCACGCTCGGCACCGCCCAGGGCATGGTGAACATGGGCGGTTTCATCGCCGCCCTGCTGGTCATGCAGGCCATGGGCATCATTCTCGGCGCCGCGGGTGGCTACTCGTTCGAGTCGTTCAGGATCGCGTGGACGGTGCAGTACGCGATCTGGGCACTCGCCGTGACCGGCATCCTGATTACCCGACGCAAGACCCGCCGACTGATGGCGGCCGAACAGGAGCGCTCCCTGCTCGAGACGTTCGACGCACACGCCGTCGAGCGCTGATCGTCAGCGGTTGCGGGCGGATTCCCTGTCGTTCGCCTTCTCGATCGCCGCCACCAACTCGTCCTTGGTCATGCTGGACCGCCCGCTGACGTCCAGCCGACGGGCGACGTCGAGCAGATGCTTCTTGCTCGAGTTGGCATCGACGCCCCCCGCGGTCTTGCCCTTGGCATTCGGACCACCGCTGCGGGCGCGCTCGTCGGACGGGCCCTTCTCGTCCTTCGGCTCCCAGTGGTCACCCACCTTCTCGAAGCTGTGCTTGAGCGCGCTGTATGCCACGCGGTGTGCGCGCTCGCCTTCGCCGTACTCGTCGGCGGCCGAATCGTGCGCCTTGGCGAAGGTGCGTTGCGCCTTGGCGGGCGACTTCTTCAGGGTGCTCGGCAGTTCGTTCTTCTTGGCCGTCCCATTCTTGTTGGTCTTTGGCATCGGTCAACCTCCTTCGCCCCTCGGTTACCCCGACCGAAGGCGGCCGAACACCTGGAAGGCCCCGATCACCGGTCCGAGGCGACCGCACGTGCGGTGTGCCGGTGACCCAGTACCTCGAACCCCACGACGCTGACGGCCGGCGCCATGGTCGCGATCAACAGGCACGCCGTCATGGGAACGCCTGCGGCTGCCGACACCACGGCCGCCACCAACACGCCGGTCGTCAGCACCGCCAGCAGGATGTGCACCGGATCCCAGGTCTTCACCATCGACCCGTAGAGCACGTACACCAGCGCGACGTAGATCCCGACCGGAATCACCACCGACGACACCGTGCCCACCGGCCCGAGTTCCGAGTGGTCCTCGACGTAGTAGGCAGCGGTGTGCAGTCCGGCGCCGGTGGCGACGATCGCCCCGAACACCGCGATGTGCAGGTAGCCGAACTTGAACGAGCGTTCAGGGTGGGCATGCAGCAGATCCGCTGCGGGCACGGCGAAGTAGATCCACCACATGCCGAAGGTCAGTCCGGTGCCTGCGACCGCCAGGATGAGGGCGTCCGGCGTCCAGCCGTGTTCACCGACGACCGCGGTCAACGAGGCCACGGTACCGACGACTCCTTCGCCGAGCGCGATGATCGCGAGGAGTCCGTAGCGCTCGGCGATGTGGTGAGCGTGCCACGGCGTGCCTCCCCTGCGGGTCTCGGCGAGCCACGGCCCGATCATCTCCGCGAGTGCCAGCAGGACGAAGACGCCCAGTCCGACCGGAACGTCGAAGGGCAGGAAGATCGAAGAGATCCAACCGATTTCGACGATCGCGATCACCATCGCGTAGGTCAGACTCGCCGACCGGCGCTCCGGGTCCTGGCGCGCCGCGCGCAGCCACTGCGCCACCATCGCGATCCGCATCACCACGTAGCCGGCGACCATCAGGGCGTTGTCGAGGTGCCCGCCGCGCTCGATGGACGCGAAGAACGGCGGAATGCCCAGCGCCAGCACGAGCACGCCGACCATCTGCACCATCGTCAGGACGCGGTACAGCCAGTCATCGGTGTCGTAGGCGGACGCGAACCAGGTGAAGTTGATCCATGCCCAGCACGTGGCAAACGTGGCGAACACGAACGCGATCAGGCCGACGCCAACGTGTCCGGTGGCGAGTGCGTGCGACAGCTCCGACGCCGAGACACCGAACGCGATCACGAACGTCAGGTCGAACAGCAGCTCGAGCGGTGTCGCGACGCGGTGCTGCTCGTGCGGGTCACGGCCGACCATCCGGCGCACGCGCTGAGCGCGCACCCGGACGGCGGGCGCCGGGGATTCCGGGGGCTTCGACTCGTTCATCCGACCATTACCTTCCGACGGCGGTTGACCGTACCGAACGGAGACTGCGACCGCTACGTTCGCTGCGGGCCCGACGCGTTCGGCACCATCACGGCGCGGTCGGCGAACCGCGGTCAGGCTCCCGTGGGAATGGGTTCCGCGGGTTCCGGATCGCTCGGCCGCGAGGGCTTCGCCGCCGGGCGTGACCGGACGATCTGCGGCCACCAGAACCACTTGCCCATCAGCGCCGCGATGGCAGGGGTCATGAAGGTCCGGACGATCAGGGTGTCGAACAGCAGGCCCAGCGCGATCGTCGTCCCGACCTGACCCATCACCTTCAGGTCGCTGAACGCGAACGTCGCCATGGTCGCGGCGAAGACCAGGCCCGCCGACGTCACCACCGAGCCGGTGCCTGCCATCGAACGGATGATGCCGGTCTTGAGGCCGCCGTGCAGTTCCTCCTTGAAGCGGGCGACGAGGAGCAGGTTGTAGTCCGAGCCCACCGCCAACAGCAGGATCACCGACATGGCCAGCACCAGCCAGTGCAATTCGAGGCCGAGGATGTGTTGCCACAGCAGCACCGACAGCCCGAACGATGCACCCAACGACAGCAGCACCGTGCCGACGATGACGGCCGCGGCCACCACCGCGCGGGTGATGATCAGCATGATGATGAAGATCAGGGTGACCGCGGAGATGCCGGCGATCAGCAGGTCGTAGAACGAGCCGTCGCGCATGTCCTTGTAGGTGGCGGCCGTGCCGGCCAGATAGATGCTCGATCCCTCCAGCGGTGTGCCCTTGATCGCCTCCTTCGCCGCCTGCTTGATCGCGTCGATGTGCGATATGCCTTCGGCGGTCGCCGGATCCCCCTCGTGGCTGATGATGAACCGCACCGAATGCCCGTCGGGTGAAATGAAGTTCTTCATGCCGCGCTTGAAGTCCGCGTTGTCGAAGATCTCCGGCGGTAGATAGAACGTGTCGTCGTTGCGCGACGCGTCGAACGCATCGCCCATCGCCGTCGCATTCTCCGACATCGCCGACTGCTGATCCTGCATGCCCTTCTGGGTCTGATAGGTGGTCAGCAGCATCTGCTTGACCGACTTCAACTGCTCGAGCTGGGGCCGCAGCGAGGCCGCCAACTGCGGCGTGAGGACGTCCAATTTCTGCGTGTCGACGACCAGGCCGCCGATCTGGTCGCTGAGCGCATCGATGCCGTCCAACGTGTCGAACACCGACCTGCCCGCCTCGCACACCGGGATGTCGTAGCAGTGCGGCTCCCAGTAGAGGTAGGCGCGCAGGGGCCGGAACCAGTCGTCGAAGTCGGCGATGTGGTCGCGCAGCTCGTAGACCGTGTTCGTCAAGTCGGTGATCTTGGCGGTCATGTCGTGGATGTTGGCGCTGAGCTCGTCCATCAGCGCCAGCATGTGCGTCAGGGTGTCGATCATCGTCTGCATGTCGTTGGCCTGCTTCAACAGGTTCGCGAACGAATCCTGTTGGTACTTCTCGTTCATCTTCGAGCTGGTGCCCTGCATGCTGATCTGGAACGGGATGGTGCTGTGCTTGATCGGCTTGCCGTCGGGCCTGGTGATCGTCTGGACCCGGGAGATGCCCGGGGTGTGGAAGATGGCCTTCGCGATCTTGTCGATGACGAGGAAGTCGGCCGAGGTGCGCAGGTCGTGGTCACTCTCGACCATCATCAGCTCGGGATTCATCCTGGCGGCGTTGAAGTGCCGGTCGGCCACCTGATAGCCGACGTTGGCCGGCATGTCGGTGGGCAGGTACCGGCGGTCGTCGTAGCTCGTCCGGTAGCTCGGCAGGGCGAGCAGACCGACCAGCGCCAGCGCGATCGTCGCCACCAGGATCGGCCCGGGCCACCGCACGACGACCGTGCCCACCCGACGCCAGCCCTGCGACCTGATCCGGCGCTTCGGTTCGAACAGGCCGAAGCGGCTGCCCAGCACGATCACCGCCGGACCCAGGCTCAGCGCTGCCAGCACGGCGACCAACGTGCCCACCGCACACGGCACGCCGAGGGTCTGGAAGTACGGCATCCGCGTGGCGCTGAGACACAGCATCGCCCCGGCGATGGTCATGCCGGAGCCGAGCACGACGTGCGCGGTCCCGTGGAACATCGAGTAGTACGCCTGCTCGCGCTCCTCGCCCGCGCCGCGGGCTTCCTGATAGCGGCCGATGAGGAAGATGGCGTAGTCGGTTCCGGCGGCGATGACCATCAGCGTCAACAGGCTGGTCGCGAACGTCGAGAGCACGATCACTTCGTGATAGCCGAGGAACGCGACGATGCCCCGTGCCGCGCCCAGTTCCGCGAAGACCATCAGCAGGACGAGGACCATCGTGACGACCGACCGGTACACCAGCACGAGCATCACCGCGATCACCACCAGCGTGATGATGGTGACCATGATGATGCTCTTGTCGCCGGCGTTGTGCTGGTCGGCGACCAGCGGCGCGCCGCCGGTCACGTAGGCCTTTACGCCCGGCGGGGCCGGGGTCGCGTCGACGATCTGGCGGATCGCCGCGGCGGACTCGTTGGCCAGCGTTTCACCCATGTTGCCGTGGAGGTACACCTGCACGTACGCGGACTTGCCGTCGTTGCTCTGCGCGCCGGCCGCGGTGAGGGGATCGCCCCAGAAGTCGGAGATGTGCTCGACGTGGGCGGTGTCTGCCTCGAACTTCTTGACGAGCTCGTCGTAATAGTGGTGGGCGTCCGCGCCGAGCGGCTGTTCGCCTTCGAGGATGACCATCGCGTTGCTGTCGGAGGTGAACTCCTTGAAGGTGGTGCCGATCTTCTCCATCGACATCGCCGAGGGGGCGTCCTTGGCGTTCATCGACACCGTGTGCGCCTGACCGACCTCCTCCAACGACGGCACGGCGACGTTGGTGAGGACGGTGAGCGCCAGCCAGCCCAACACGATGGGCAGCGCCAGCCGGCGGATGAGGCGCGCGATCGTCGAGGGCTCGACCTGCGTATCACTCACTCGACGTTCACCGCCCTCGATCTTCGACGACCATCGGTCCGATGGGGATGGCGCGTGGCTCGAACACCCGGAGCCGCGCACAATATATGTAGGCCGTCAAACTGTCTCTGTCAATTTCGCATGCCCGACCGGCACCGTCGGGCTTACCGTGGGGACGTGGACGAACTCTCTGCTGACGTCATCGCCTTCCTCTCCGAGGGCACCCGCACCGCGATGCTCGGCTTTCTCGCCGCCGACGGCAGGCCCTTGGTGGCGCCGGTGTGGTTCGTGGTGCAGGACCAACGACTGGTCTTCAACACCGGCAAGGACACGGCCAAGGGGCGCGCCCTGGCGCGGGATCCGCGGGTGGTCATCTGCGTCGACGATCCCCATCCCCCGTATTCGTTCGTCCAGGTTCAGGGCATCGCCTCGCTCAGCGAGGACCCCGAAGACCTCGTCGCGGTCGCGACGGCCACGGGCGGTCGTTACATGGGGGCCGATCGGGCCGACGAGTACGGCCGCCGCAACGGAGTCCCAGGCGAGCTGGTGGTCCGGGTACGACCGACGAAGATCCGCAAGGCGTTCGACCTCGCCAGGTGACTACCCGGGCGCCTGCGTGCAGAGGGTGCCGCGCGCGGACCGCGGGACGACGGCCGCCTGGTCGGGACTGGCGCCGTACTGGCCTGCCATCGTGTCGACGACGGTCGAGGCGGGCTGACCGGTGTACAGCAGGCCACACATCTGCCACCCCACGATCAGCAGCTGATCGTCGTCACCGGGAAAGTTGCCACGGGAGGCGTAGAGGAAGCTGGTCTCGTCCGACGTGAGCGGCACGGGCAGATCGGGCGTCAGTCCAGGGGGTCGCGGATGATCGGACAGGTCATGCAGTGGCCACCACCACGACCGCGCCCGAGTTCCGCGCCGACGATGGTGATGACCTCGATACCGGCCTTGCGCAGCAACGAGTTGGTGTGGGTGTTGCGGTCGTAGGCGAACACCACGCCCGGCTCGACGGCCACCAGGTTGTTGCCGCTGTCCCATTGCTGACGCTCCGAGTCATAGGCCGTGCCGCCCGTCTCGACCACGCGGAGCGCGTCGAAGCCCAGTGCCTTCGCGACGACGGTGACGAACGGCTTGGTCTCCTCGACCACGTCCAGGCCGGGGGCGGCGTCACTGGGGCGCAGCGTGAAGGTCTGCACCGCGTCGATGATTCCCGGGTAGAGCGTCACCACGTCGCGGTCGGCGAAGGTGAACACGGTGTCCAGGTGCATCGCGGCCCGGAGCTTCGGCATGCCGGCGACGATGACCTGCGTCGCCGCACCCTCGGCGAACAGGCGGGCGGCGAGCTGGGTGATGCCTTGACGCGAGGTCCGTTCGCTCATCCCGACGATGACCACGCCGTTGCCGGGCACCAGTACGTCACCGCCCTCGATGTTTGCCATCCCCCAGGACGCCTCGGGATCACCCCACCAGACCCGCGACCCGACGTAGTCGGGATGGAACCGGTAGATGGCCTTCATCAGCAGTGTCTCGTCGTGCCGGGCGGGCCAGTACAGCGGGTTCAGCGTCACGCCGCCGTAGACCCAACAGGTGGTGTCCCTGGTGTAGAGCGTGTTGGGCAGCGGCGGCATGAGGTATTCCGTCACCCCGGTCGCCTCACGAGCCAGCGCGAGGTACCCCGGTCGCAACTCGGCGGGCAGGTCACGGGTGGACATGCCTCCGATGAGCAACTCGGCCAAGCGCTTCGGGGTCAGTGAGTCCAGGAACTCCCTGGTGTCGTCGACCAGTCCGAGTCCCACCTCGTTCGCCACGATCTTGCGGTCCAGCAACCAGGCCTTGGCCTCGCCGATCGCCATGGTCTCGGTCAGCAGCTCGTGGAGCTCCACGACCTCGGTACCACGGTCGCGCATCTTGTCCATGAAGTCGAAGTGATCCCGGCGGGCGTTCTGCACCCAGAGCACGTCGTCGAACAGCAGATCGTCACAGTTGGTCGGTGTTAGCCGTTCGTGCGCCAGCCCTGGCGAGCACACCAGAACCTTGCGCAGCCTGCCGACTTCGGAGTGGACCCCGTACGACTGGGCGGTGCGGGTGAATTCGCTGACGGTCACGGCATTCCCTTCGGTGATGACTCAAATCGAGATGGCGCCGGTGACCAACGACACGACTGCGGCGATGGCACCGAGGACTATCACCCCGAACAGGACGGCTTCGGCAACGGTGAACACCCGGAGATTCCGCTCGCGACGGGCGAGCACGTACAACGCGGCCCCCGGCGCATAGAGCAGACAGGACAGCAGCAACTTGTCCGTACCCGCGGCATAGACGAGGAACAACGCGTAGAAGCTTGCCAGGAAGGCGATGACCGCATCGGTGACACGGGACTTGCCGTCGCCGTACGTCTCCCTGGCGGCGGTGAGCTTGAGCAGATAGCCCGCGGCGAGGAGATAGGGGATCAACGACAGCGCTGCGGTGAGGTCGAGCATGAAGTCCAACGCGTCCGAGGTGAACAGCAACATGACGAGCAGCGCCTGGATGAGCCCGGCCGCCATGACGAGCGCCGCCACCGGTGCACCCTTGGTGTTGGTGCGCGCGAGGAACCGCGGCATGTCCTCGGTGGTGGCCGGGATGTAGAGGATCTCCGCTGCCATCAGGCTCCACGCCAGATACGCGCCCAGCACCGACACGATGACGCCGACCCTGATGAACACCGAACCCCACGGTCCCACAATCGATTCCAGAACCGACGCCATGGAGGGCTGCTCGACGGTGGCGAGTTGGCCCTGCGGCAGGATCCCGTACGACACCAACGTGACGAGCGCGAAGACGGACAGCACGCTGAGGAAGCCGATGACCGTCGCTCGTCCGACGTCCTCACGCCTGCGGGCGAAACGGGAGTAGACGCTGGCCCCCTCGATGCCGAGGAAGACGAAGACCGTGATCAGCATCGTCCCCTTCGCCTGCTCGAAGATCGAAGTGAACGAACGGTCCTCACCGCCCCAGAGGTTGTCGGCGAAGTAGTCCGCCTTGAAGGCGATGACCGCGATCACGATGAACGCCAGGATCGGGACGACCTTGGCGACCGTGGCAATCCGGTTGATGATGGCGGCTTCCTTGACGCCCCGCATGATCAGCAGCTGGAACAGCCACACACCGGCCGACGACAGGACCACCGCCAGCAGCGTGTCGCCGGCGCCGAGCGCGGGAAACAGCGCGCTCGTCGTCGCCATGATGAGAACCCAGTACGACGTGTTCCCCGCGCAGGCCGACGCCCAGAAGCCGAAGGCGGAATTGAAGCCGACGTAGTCTCCGAAGCCGGCCTTGGCGTAGGCGAAGATACCAGCGTCGAGATCCGGTTTCCGGGTGGCCAGGCGTTGAAATACGAACGCCAGCATCAACATTCCGGCACCAGCGATCGTCCAGGCGATGACGGCGCCGAGGACGCCCGTCTCGACGCCGAACCGGCGCGGCAGCAGGAAGACGCCCGATCCGATCATCGAGCCGACGACCATGGCGGTCAACGTGGGCAGACTGACCCGGTCGCTGGTCGCCCCGGCAGCCTTCTCGACCATGCTCACGCGCCACGCCGCCCATCCGGTTCGCCGCGCCTTCGGAGACCGACGGCTCTTCATCAGCGACCCGTCACGACGCTAATCCCTTGTGCTCCGTTGCACCCGTCTTTCGTCGTGATCGACCGCCATCGGCCGGTGGCGGCGAAGGGACGACTCCGGAGCGCGCTAGCGTTGAGCGGTGAGTGCGTCCCAGAACCCGGCCGCGGTCGCCGTGGTGCTCGCGGCGGGCACGGGCACGCGGGTGGGCGCCGACGGCAACAAGGCCTACCTACCGCTGGCGGGCCGCACCATGGTGTCGTGGTCGGTGGCCGCGGTCGCCCGATCGTCGAACGTCGACCGCATCGTGCTGGTGTACCGCAGGGGCGAACGCGACCTCGCCGCCCGCACACTCGCCGACGAACTACCCCATCTGATCGTCGAACTCGTCGAGGGCGGCGACACCCGACACGGCTCCGAGGACAACGTCCTGCGGCACCTCGCACCGGACATCGAGTCGGGGGCCGTCGACGTGGTGCTCATTCACGATGCCGCCCGCCCGCTCGCCGACACCGCCATGATGGACAGCGCGTTGGCCACCGCGCGGACCTTCGGCGGCGCCATTCCCGTGATGTCGGCCGACGACGTGGTGACCTCGGACGCCGAGGGCAGGATTTCGCCGGCCGAGGGGAGCCTGGTCCGCGTTCAGACGCCACAGGCGTTCCTGGCGGAGCCCCTGCTCGCGGCCTACCGGCTGGCGGCGGGCGGCAGCTTCGATGGCACCGACACGTCGTCGTGCGTGCAGACTTTCACCGACCTCGAGGTGCGTGTGTTTCCCGGCGCGTCGACCAATCTCAAGGTGACGTTCGCACACGACGTTGCGCTCGCGGAGCGACTCCTGCGGGACGGGATCACTCGGGACGACACGCGATGATCGCGTCGAGCAACCGGGCATCGCCGGGCAGTTCGATGGACAGCGCATTCGGGTCGCCGTCGACGGTGCCGATGCGAAGACCGGCGCGCAGTGCCGCAGCGAACTCGTCGGCGTTCACTGAATCTAGGCGGAATGCGTTGTGCGACATCAGTTCCCACAGTACGGCTGCCGGGTAACCGCGCGGGTACTGCACTGTGCACAGCGCCGAACGGTCGACGGTGCCCAGCACGGCACCCGTCTCGCCGACCGTCTTGACGGTGTCGGTCATCGGCAGCGTCGGCACCACCACGTCATGTCCGCCGTCATGACCGCCGCGTAGCGCGGCGATCACCCTGCCCGCCACCACGCTGGTCGACAGCGGATGGCGGTGATCACCGACCAGGACCGGCACCGACGACGACCGATCGAGACCGAGGTGCTGCAGGCCGGCGGCGAGGACGTGCTGCCGCAGGCCGCCTTCGCGGGCCACGACCACCGCCACGGCGTTCGCGTCGCCGCCTCGCAGCGATTCCCGGACGTCTGCCGCGAGTGCGGGGACCGTCGCCACGACGATGCCGTCGTCGGCCACCACGCCACGCAGGGAGCCGATCACCGAGGCGAGCGGCGCCCGCCCGCCCGCCTGCGGGAAGAGGGAGGCCGGATCCACCGTCCGGGGCAGTGGCACGATCGCACACGCGTCCATCGACTCGGATGGTAACCGGGTCAGCGGAAACGACGCAGGTATGCCGCCCAGTCCCAGTGGGCGAGGAACTGTTCGGCTGCACCGAGGCCCTTGAGGAATTGCGCCTCCACCTCGGCCTCGCTCACGTCGAAGTCCAGGAATCCCACGTCGGTCGAGTCGACCCGGATCGTCCGCGAATGCACCCAGGGTTGATTCAGATAGGCCTGATCGCGGCCCACCAGCATCGTCGTGATGACGTCCTCCAGCAGGTGCGGGGCACCCAGCGCGCGCAGCGCCGCCAGCGCGGGAATCACCTTGTCGTTGCCGTGCGGCAGGTTCGGCAGCAGGGTGATGCCGAAACTGGGCCAGCGCGGCGCCTTTCCGTCCGACCGGTCGAGTGAGTCGATCGGGAAGTTCGACAACAGCCCACCGTCCACCAGCGTCGACGTCAGTCCCGCGGTGCTCGTCAGCGACACCGGCCTGAAGAAGAACGGTATCGACATCGACGCGCGCACCGCGTCGGCGACCAGCTGGTCGTCCGGGTCGAGACCGTAGACCCTGCGGTAGTCCCACGGCAGCCGGACCAACTGGCCCGTGGTGACGTCGGCGACGGTGACCACCAGGCGATACCGCTGCTCCGGCGGCAGGTCGTCGTCGTCGATCGCGAGATCGCCGAAGGTCCTCACCCCGAGGCCGGCCAACTGACTGCGGACCCACTCCCGCGCGTAGTCGCCCCGGTAGATGCCCGAGCCTCGGAGCAGCGCGAGTGACGGGCCGACGAAGGGCAGGCGCTCCACCGGGCCCGGATCGAGGAACTTGCGGTAATCCAATTGCAGGGCAAGCTCTTTGACCTCGTGGCCGGACATCGATCCGGACTGTGCGGCGGCCGCGACGATCGCGCCGACGATGGAGCCCGCCGACGTGCCGGAGATCCGTTGCGGCACGTAACCGGCGTTCAGCAACCCGACCACCGCGCCCACCAGTCCAACGCCCTTGACGCCGCCTCCCGACAGCACCAGGTCGGCGCGCTTCGCTGCTGTCACGTCTGAAGACGGTACTCGTGACCGAAACGGGCACGGCGACGGGCATGCTCCGACGTGTCGCCCCTGACGTCCGTCGCGGCGGCCGCGCAACGGCGAACTGCGAAGATGAGCCCGCCGATCAGGCATCCTTGAGCGCATGAACGTCGACGCGCTGCTGGAGACCATCCCGCCGTTCGCGGTATACCTGGTGGTCGGCGTGGTGATCGGGTTGGAGAGCCTCGGGATACCTCTGCCGGGTGAGATCGCCCTCGTCAGCGCCGCCCTGCTGGCCTCGCGCCACACCCTCGACGTCAACCCCGTGGGCGTCGGCGCCGCGGCCACCATCGGCGCCATCGTCGGTGACACGATCGGGTACAGCATCGGGCGCCGCTACGGCATGTCACTGTTCGAGCGGCTCGGTCGACGCTTCCCGAAGCACTTCGGCCCGGGACACGTCGCGCTGGCCAAGCGGATCTTCACCCGATGGGGCGTGTGGGCTGTCTTCTTCGGGCGCTTCGTGGCGTTGCTCCGGATCTTCGCCGGCCCACTCGCAGGTGCGCTGAAGATGCGGTATCCACACTTCCTCGCCGCCAACGCAACTGGCGCGCTGTTCTGGGCCGGCGGCACCACCGCCGTCGTCTACTACCTCGGCCTGGCCGCCGAGAAGTGGTTGTCGCGCTTCTCCTGGGTTGCGCTCGTGTTCGGCGCGGCGATCGGCATCATCGCCACGCTGTTGATGCGGGAACGCACCCGCCGGGCGATCGCCGAACTGGAGGGCGAACACGACTGGGAGACCCTGCGGGGCGCTCCCTGACACCGCCGCCGCTACAGGTCGAGCAGCAGCTCCCCGGAGGGCGTGGAGCAGCAGATCAGAATGTTTCCCTCCGCCGGCGGTTCGAGGGGCTCGGGATCGTACCGAACCGACCCCGACAGCAGGGCCGTCTCGCAGTTGTGGCAGACACCGGTCCGGCACGACCACCGCGTGGGCACGTCACACGCCTCCGCGAACTCGAGGATGCTCGCGTAGGGCGGACCCCACGGCACGGTCAGACCACTGCGGGCGAAACCAACGTCGGGGCCCGGCCCTGGACCGCCGGACGGCTGGTGCGGGGGGCCCGACGGCGTCGCGGCGATGCCAGGGGTGAGCGCGCCTGCGGTGCCGAACGTTTCACCGTGGATCTGGGTCGCCGGCAGCCCGTACGCCTGCAGTTCGGCCCGCAGCTCGGCCATGAAGCCGGCCGGACCGCACAAGTAGGCGTCGGCGTCGCGCGGTGCTCCCAATGCGTCGAACACCTCCGCCGACAAGCGTCCCCTTGCCGTGTAGTCCGACCCGAGCCGATCGGCGTCCGAGGGGCGACTGAAGAACACGTGTGTGCAGCTGCCGGGCAACCGATCCAACAGCTCGCCGCACTCGGCGGCGAACGGGTGCTGGGTGCCATCGCGTGCGCCGTGCAGCCACCAGACCTCGCGCGACGAGCCCGACGCCGCCAACGCGTACAGCATCGACAGCATCGGGGTGACGCCGACGCCGGCGGACAGCAGCAGCACCGGACGGTCGGCCGCGGCGAGGAAGAACGCGCCGCGTGGGGCGGCGACCTCGAGCGCGTCGCCGACCGCGATCCCTGTGTGCAAGTACTCGCTGCCACGTCCGTGCGGTTCCCGTTTCACCCCGATGCGGTAGGTGCCGGCGTCCGGCGGGTTGCACAGCGAGTAGTTGCGGATGAGCGCGACCTCGCCGGCACCCGTCCGGAGCCGCACCGTAATCGATTGTCCGGCAAGCCAGTTCGGGAGCGCATTGCCGTCGGGATCGGCCAATGACAGTGACCGCACGTCGACGCTCTCGTCGTGGATCGCGGTCACGCGCAACGGCCGGAAACCCACCCACGCCGGCGGCGGGCTGCTCGCGGCGCCGGTCAATCCCGTGTTGCCGCTGGACGTCGGCGAGTCGTCCGCCTGCTTGGCGAGGCTCTCGAGCGACGTCTTCCAGCCCTGGCTCAGGGCCGGCACGCGCAGGGCCCGGTCGAGCACCTCACGGGGGTGGCCCGGCAGGTAGAGCAGTGCGTCGATCTCGGCGACGGTCACCGATTCCGGCCCGGACGCGACCTTCACGATCTCCTGACCGGCGGCCACCTCGCCCTCGGTCACCACGCGAAGGTAGAAGCCGGGCCGATGGTGGGAGACGAGCAGCGCCGCCATGTTCGGCACCTCCATCCGCATGCCGACGCGGTAGCAGGTCACCCGCGGCTGGGTGACCTCGAAGACCGCCGCACCGATCCGGTAGCGGTCACCGATGCAGACCTCGTCGTCCGGCAGGCCGTCGACGGTGAAGTTCTCGCCGAAGTGCCCGGGCGCCAGATCGTCGCGGCCCAGCTCGATGGCCCAATGCCGGTACGACTCGAGCTGGTACACCAGGACCGCCCGATTCTCGCCGCCGTGCCCATCGAGGTCGCCCTGGCCGTCGCCGTCGACGTTGCCGGTGCGGGCCATCCGCGGTCCATCGACCGGCTGCTTCCAGGCGCCGGTGTGCACGACCCGCCCCCGCCAGTCGACGTCCTTGGGCAAACCGACGTTCAGCGAGACCAGCGTCGCCATGACCGTCTCCGTCCGTTGAGCTCCGGAGAATCTAACCCCGACACCCACCTTCGGGCGAGCGTGCGTGTCTGAGCCCGACGCGCCGTGGTCGGATCCGAGTTTGCGCACGCCAGCCGCCAAAACCAGGCCCGGCGCGAGTCGGGGTACTGTCGAACACGTGGCGCTGCCTGGGTTGACCGGTGTTCGCGATGGCTTGGGCGAACGACTGTTCGGCATGGTGGCGGGCCCCGACGGCCCGACCAACCGGGCGCGCATCCACGAGACTCCCGGCCCGCGCTGGTTCGCCGACGACCGTCCGATCAGGCGGGTGCACGGCGACGCGTCGATGTTCGTGGGCGGGTTGCGGGCGCTGCTGCTCCAGTCGCTGCATCCGCTGGCCATGGCGGGCGTCGCCGAGCACTCCGACTATCGCGGCGACCCGTGGGGACGGCTGCAGCGCACCAGTACCTTCCTCGCGGTCACCACGTTCGGCCCCGCCCCGGACGCCCAGCGCGCCGTCGACAAGGTGCGCGGAATTCATCGGCGGGTACACGGCACGGCGGCCGACGGCAGATCCTACGACGCGTCGGACCCGCATCTGCTGGAATGGGTGCACATCGCCGAAGCGGACAGTTTCCTTCTGGCGCACCAACTCTACGGCGCCCGGCCGCTCGATCAGCAGGGTCGTGACGAGTACGTCGCCGACACCGCCCGCGTCGCCGCCGCACTCGGTGTCGTCGATCCCCCGCGCACCGAGCGGGAGTTGAAGCAGCGCATCGGGGCGTACCGACCGGAGCTGACCGGCACCCCGGCCGCCCGCGATGCCGCCAAGTTCCTGCTGCTCACACCGCCGCTGCCCCTGTTGGCCCGGCCTCCGTATGCGGTGGTGGCCGCGACCTCGGTCGCCATGCTGCCCGCATGGGCGCGGCTCCCCCTGCGACTGCCCTACCTGCCGCCGCTGGAGGCCACCGCGGTCCGGGTGGCGGGACGGACCGTCGTCGGCGGCATCCGATGGGCCCTGGCCCGGGAGTGACGCCCCAGACCGGCATCTAGACCGGCATCGTGGTGCCGGTCTCGCGCTCGGCAAAGGCGACCAACCGCGCGGCCACCTCGTAGTCGCAGGCGGCCGCCGATCGACCGCTCAACGTCGGGCCGCCCTTCAATCCGAGCCTGCCGTCGATGCCCACGTAGCTGCCCGGCGGAAGGGGCTCACTGATGCAGTACAGGTTCGGCGCGGCACCCTCGTCGATGTCGTTGCCGAGCACCCCGGCTGCCGACTTGACCACCGCGTGCACGGCCGACATCACCCGCTTGTCGGAGACGTTCGACAAGTTCGACGCCACCCATCCGGGGTCGGTCAGCTGACTGGTGATCGGCGACTTCGCCGCCCGCAGTCGGCGATCCAGCTCGAGGCCCCACAACATCACCGCCAGCTTCGAGCGGCCGTACGCCGGGAACGCCGACCACCGGCCGAGGCGCAGGTGCGGATCGTCGAGCGCGAGCGTCGCGGACTTGTGGGCGTTGGAGCCCACGTTGATGATCTGCGAGCGCACCCGGCCCAACAGCAGGTTGGTCAGCGCGAACGGGCCGAGGAAGTTGGTACCGAGCATCGTTTCGAAACCGTCCACCGTCTCGGACCGGCGCTGGGCGACCACGCCCGCATTGTTGATCAGGACGTCCACGTCACCGTCGAGCAGTCCGGGGAACGCACGCACCGACGCCTGCTCGGCCAGGTCGAGCTTCACCACCGACGTGTCGCCACCCAACTCGGCGGCACGCTGGTTGCCCAGCTCGACGTTGCGCACGGCGAGCACCACGTGGGCACCGGCGCGCGCGAGGGCGCGGGCAGTGCCAAGACCGACACCGTTGGTGGCGCCCGTCACGATGACCCGTTTGCCGGTCAGATTGCCGAGTCGGGTCGGCGACCAGGAAGTTGGCACGCCCTCGAGATAACCACGTCGTCGGTCGGGGCGTGCGTGAACGGGCCGTGAGACGCTGACCGAATCGTTGACATCGACATCGCGGGCTGGTTGTCTACGGGAAATGACTGCAATTCGGGTCGGCACCACCCGTATCCCACCGGATCCCCCGCTCCGTGCCGTACAGCGTTGCACCACTGAGGATTTCGTGACGGTATGGGTTCGGTCACGGTGACCGACGACGCCCGTCAGATCGAAAACTTGATCTACACCTACGCCGAACGCCTCGACGCAGGCGACCTGGACGGGGTTGCAGCGCTGTTCGAACACGGCCGGATCTGCGGCATGGAGGACGGGCCGCCGGAGACCGTCTTCTCCGGCGTCACCGGCGTTCGCCAGCTCTACGAGATGGCAACGCGCCTCCATGACGACGGCACCCCGAAGACCAAGCACCTCACCAGCAACGTGCACGTCGTCGTGGATGCCGACGCGGGCACCGCCCGCGCCAGCGCCTACTACTGCGTCACCCAGGCGACGCCGGACCTACGGTTGCAAATCATCGTGACCGGCCGCTACCGGGACACCTTTCACGTCGTCGACGGGTCGTGGTGGTTCGACACCAGGACCATGTACGTCGACCAGATCGGCGACACCGGCCACCACCTGAAGTTCTGACCGCCGTGGCGCACCCGTTCGACGCGGTCCACCTCGCGACCGCAGCGCAGCAGAAGGAGCACCTGCAGGACTGGGGGCCCATGCCGTTCGAGGAGCCACTGGGGGTGCTCGCCGAAAGTTACTCCGCCGCCGAGCTCAACGACGTCGGCGTCCACCTCCTACGGTCGGGACTGGTCCACAGTCTGCGCATGCGGCTGCGCGCCCAGGAGTGGATCAGGAGGAACCCCGACATCATCTCCGAAACGATCGTCGCGCCGGTCGTCGTGGTCGGCATGATGCGCAGCGGCACGACGTTGTTGCAGCGACTCCTGGCGGCCGACGACCGCTTCCACTGCGCATACGGGTGGGAGGTAGTGGAGGTGGCGCCGAAGCTCGACCACCGGTGGCGCGACGGCGAGGATCCGAGGATCGTCGTCAGCGAGAAGCGGGAGGCGATGTCGCGCGAGCTGGCGCCGGATCTCTTCGCGATCCACCCGATGTACGCCCGCGAGCCGGAAGAGGAGATCGTGTTCCTCTCCGACGCGTTCCTGTCCCACGTGCCGGAGTCCGGGGCGCACGTGCCCGCGTACCGGTCCTGGATCGACGGGCAGGACTTCACTGCCGCCTACGCGTACTTGCACCGGATGCTGCAGTTTCTGCAGTGGCAGAAGCGTCGCACCGGCTCCACCGCGCAGCGGTGGGTGCTCAAGTCGCCCGCCCACCTCGGGTACCTCGACGTGCTGCGTGCGCGGTTCCCGGACCTGCACGTCGTGCACATGCACCGCGACCCACGTCAGACCATCCCTTCTGGAGCAAGCCTGAACGCCACGCTGCACGCGATGCACTCCGACACCGTCGACCGTGACCGTGTCGGTGCGCAGTGGCTGCAACGGATGGGCTGGACCAACGATCGGGCGATGGCCACCCGGGACGCCTGGGCCGACGAATCCGCGGTGTGCACCGACGTCCACTTCACCGACGCGGTCGCCGACCCCATCGGTGAGGTGGCCCGCGTCTACGAGGACATCGACCTGCCGCGGACGGCCGATGCCGAAGCGGCGATGCGCCGCTGGTTGGACGCGCGTCCGAGGGAAGCCGGCCGGCCTCCCTACGGCGCACCGGACTTCGGACTCACCGAAGCCGAGATCGACGACCGCTTCGAGACCTACAACGCCCGATTCGGGTTCGGGGCCCGACCCGCGAGGAGGCAGTGATGGCCGAACACGTCGGAAATCCGGTGGCGACGGAATCGCAGCACGAACAGGAGTTGGCGGCTCTGGAACTGACGAGGCACCCGACCGTCGTGACCGCGTACCGCAGCGTGGCCGAGGCCTGGTTGGCACGCGCGCACGCCTCCGACGCGATGCGGGCACGCTTCGACGATGCCTTCGCCGAGGTGATGTTCTCTGCCGCGGTATGGTCGTCGAACCAGGACAAGCTGCGGCCGAAGGTCAGCTGCATCACGCGTTTGGGCCATCCCGTCGCCGGCCGCGACATACCCGGATCACGTTGGGGCATCGACAATCCTGACAGCATCTATCGGGTCATTCCGATCTCCGGCGAGGAACGCTACGAGATCCACGGCCGCGTCGGCGAGCACCGCATGACCGAGAACTACTTCACGCTGTGGGACGCCAACATGGGCACGGTCGCCGTCCTCGACGGTCGTACCATGGCCGTCGAGTCCGACGGTTCGTTCACCATCACCGTCGACTCCGACCCCGCCGGTGGACGGCCCAACCACGTGCAGGCCACCCCAGAGGCGCACGAGTTCTACATCCGCGACGTACTCCTGCACTGGGACCGCGACGACGCGAACCACCTCTCGGTCCGACGGCTCGGCAGCGCACCCACCACACCCCCCAGGACCGTGGACGAACAGGCCGATGCGACCGCGGCGATGATGGCCCACTTCGCGAACTTCACCGGAAAGCTCAGTCACGGCGTGTACAAGATGGCTCCCAACGAGTTCGACCTGGCCTGGTCCGCCGACAAGGTCGGCGCCATGCGCCACCAGGTATACGTGATGGGCCGGTTCCACCTCAGTGCCGGTGAGGCGTTCGTCGTCGACGTGAGCGACGGTGGTGCCGAGTACTTCACCGTTCCGCTGAGCAACGTCTGGGGCACCACACTGGACATCGTCGACCGCACCGGCAGCCTCAACAAGGCACAGTCGGTCGCCAACGAGGACGGCACCTACAGCTACGTCATCTCCGCCGGTGACCCCGGCGTGGCCAACTGGATCGACTCGGCAGGACTAGACGAGGGCATCATTACCCTACGGATGGCCGAATTCGGCTCCGGCGGTCCGACGCAGGATCTCGGCGCTCGCGGACACGTGGTGAAACTCGACGACCTCGACGTCGAGGTGCCGATGCTGCCCCGGGTGTCCGCCAGTGAGCGGGCGAGCCAGCTCGCCGAGCGCCGCGCAGCATACCTGCGCCGTCTGCCCGAAGGGACGATCTGACATGGGACGCTGGTTGGTCACCGGATGCTCGACCGGCATCGGCCGTGAAATCGCCCGCGGCGCACTGATTGCCGGTCATTCGGTCGTGGTGACGGCGCGGCGCACCGCGACGGTGGCCGACGTTGTCCGCGACTTCGGCGACCGGGCGGCCGTGGTGGCCCTCGACGTCACCGACAAGGATCAGATCGAGGCGGCCGTCCGAGCCGCCGACGAGGCGTTCGGCGGCATCGACGTACTGGTCAACAACGCGGGCAACGGTTACCTCTCGGCCGTCGAAGAGGGTGAGGACGACCGGGTCCGCAAGCTGTTCGACACCAACTACTTCGGCGTGGTGGACACCATCAAGGCGGTTCTTCCGGGCATGCGCGCCCGCCGGTCGGGCCACATCGTCAACATCTCGTCGATGACGGGCCTGGTCGCCAATCCTCCCAATGCGTACTACTCCTCGACCAAGTTTGCCCTCGAGGCCCTCACCGAGGCCCTCGCGCAAGAGGTCGCGCCGCTCGGCATCAAGGTGACGGCCATCGAACCCGGCGCGTTCCGCACCGACTGGGCGGCCCGGTCCATGTGGGAATCGGCCACGCCGATCGGCGATTACGACGACAACGTGGGTGCACGCAAGACGCTGATCAAGGAATTCGCCCATCACCTGCCGGGAGATCCGCGCAAGGTGGCCGAGGCGGTGTTGATGGTCACCACACTCGACGAGCCACCCTTGCGGCTGCTCCTCGGACGCGACGTGCTCAAGGCGGTCCGCGACAAGATCGCGGCCTTCTCCGCGTCGATCGACGAGTGGGAAGCGGTCACCAAGGACGTCGACCTGCCGAAGGGACGGTAGCCGATGGGCACGATGGACGGACGGGTCGCCCTCATCACCGGCGCGGCCCGCGGGATGGGCCGCGCGCACGCCGTGAAGCTCGCGGGCGAGGGTGCGGACATCATCGCCGTCGACGTCTGCGCCGAGTTCGAGTCGACCGACTATCCCGGTGCCACCCTCGACGACCTCGCCACCACGGTGCGACTCGTCGAGGGCCAGGGTCGTCGAATCCTGGCCCTCCAGGCCGATGTTCGGGATCCCGAGGCGATCGACGCGGCGGTCGCCGACGGGGTCGCGCAGCTCGGCCGCCTCGACGTGGTCATCGCCAACGCGGGCATCATCCGGGTCAGCGACGGCGGACGGCGCCGTCAGACGTTCCGGGACGTGGTCGACGTCAACCTCATCGGCGCCTGGAACACCGTGGACGCGGCCATCCCGGCACTGATCGCGGGTGGTCGCGGCGGTTCGATCGTGCTGGCGAGTTCGACCCAGGGCATCACGGCCTCGGGAACCGACCGGGCAGGAGTGCAGGGCTATGCCGCGTCCAAGCGGGGACTGGTGGCCCTCATGCAGGTCTGGGCCAAAGAGCTTGCGCCACACTCCATCCGCGTGAACACGATTCACCCCAGCGGAGTCGCGACCGACATGATCCTCAACGAGACGACGATGCGCCTGTCCGCGGCGGGCGATCCGTGGCTCGTGAGTCAGCGCAACGCCCTTCCCATCGCCTTGCTGGAGCCCGACCAGATCGCGACGGCGGTGGCCTGGCTCGTCTCCGATGCCGCGGCGTTCATCACCGGCACCGCGTGGCCGCTCGACGCCGGCTTCCTCCTCCGCACGTGAGGCCAACGGGGATCGCCGGAGCGGCTGACACCGACCCACTCCAGGAGCATCATTCGGCCATGCCCCATTCACTCGTGCGTTACGCCGACCGCCGCGTCCTGGTCACCGGCGGTGGCTCCGGCATCGGGCAGGCCACCGTCCTGCGTCTGCTTCTCGAGGGCGGCCGCGTGGTGGCCGCCGACGTCAGCGAGTCCGGACTGAAGGACACCGAAGCCCGGGCCGACGCGCTCGGTGTCCGGCCTTCGACGGTACGGATGGACGTCGGCGACGAAGCCTCCGTGCGGGACGGGGTGGCCCATGCGGTCGAATCGATGGGTGGTCTCGACACCCTCGTCAATGCCGCGGGGATCCTGCGGTCGTCGCACTTCGCCGAGACCACCATGGCCGACTTCGAGAAGGTGATCCGGGTCAACCTCTTCGGTACGTTCCTGGTGACGCGCGAGGCGATTCCCGCACTGCGCCAGGGCCACGACCCCGCGGTCGTGAACTTCAGCTCCACCTCGGCGGACTTCGCCCACCCCTACATGTCGGCCTACGCCGCGTCCAAGGGCGGCATCCAGGCGATGACACATGCGCTGGCGCTGGAGTTCAGCCGGGAACGGATCCGCTTCAACTGTGTCCAGCCCGGCTCCATCTCCTCGGGAATGACCGACGGCGTCGGGGCGTCCAGGCAGAGCATCGGGCCCGGCCTGCCCGACGACGTGGACTTCGGGCTGTTGGGCAAGATCCGCTCGATACTGCCCCCCCGGGGACGGCGCCATGTTCGCCAAGCCCGACGCGGTCGCTGCGGTCGTCGCGCTGCTCGGCTCCGACGAGGCGTACTGGATCACCGGCACCGAGGTGCGGGTCGACGGTGGCACACACATGTAGCCGGACCGACAATCCCTGGTCCGGACCGTCCACTGAGATAGGTTGGCCGCGGGCCGTGGTTCCTGCGGCACGCCGGCCGATCCGGGAGATGCTCCGAGATGCGCGTTGACGGGCGGGACGTCTCCGTCTCCGGCGACCTGCTGCAGCCACTGATCCGTCGGACCAACGACATCTTCCGGCTGACGCTGGCGACCATATTCCTCGCAGTCGTCATCACGAGTTCGTTGATCACCAGAAGGGACTGGGTTGCCCTGGAGCGATCCATCTCCGGCATCGTGGCGCTGCTGACCCCGACCCAGTCGAACCTGGTGTACCTGGCCTACGGCATCGCGATCCTGGCGCTGCCGTTCGCCATCCTGATCGGGCTGGTCACCGCCAGGCAGTGGCGGCTGCTCGGCGCCTACGCGGCGGCCGGCGTGACGGCCGTTCTGGCGTTGTCGATCAATTCGAGCGGCTTCGCTGCGCCGCGCTGGCACTTCGACATCGACGACCGCCTGCGGACGCTGCTCGCCCAGTTCCTCGACGACCCGCGCTGGATCGCGATGCTCGCCGCGGTGCTGACCGTGTCCGGGCCGTGGCTGGACGCGCGGTGGCGTAGGTGGTGGTGGACACTGCTGCTCGCGTTCGTGCCCATCCATCTCGTCGTCAGCGCCGTGGTGCCCGCGCGGTCATTGCTCGGCCTCGCGGTGGGATGGTTCGTCGGCGCGTTGACCGTCCTGGTGGTCGGGACCCCGGCGCTGGAAGTACCGCTGGACGGCGCCGTGCGGGCGCTGGTGCGTCGCGGCTGTGCGGTGACCGGGCTGACGGTCGTCCGCCCGGCCGGACCGGGACCGCTGGTGCTGTGGGCGGCCTCGACGACCGACGACCCCGAGACCGATGACCCGGCAACTCGAGACGTCGAGTGCCGGGCGATCGTCGAGATGTACGGCCCCAACCAGCGCAGCGGCGGAATCATGAGCCAGGTGTGGCGGCGGGTACGCCTGCGCAACAGTGAAACGGCGCCGCTGCACGCCTCGATGCGCCGTGCCGTCGAGCACCGCGGACTGATGGCGATCGCGATCGGTGAGCTCGGACTGGCGAACAGCACGACCGTCGCGCTGGCAGCCCTCGACCGCGGTTGGACCTTGTACGCGCACACCCGGGCGCGTGGCGTCGCGATCGACGAGTCGTCGGCCGACGAATCCCTCGTCGGGCCGGTGTGGAAGGCGCTCGGCATCCTGCATCGGCACCAGATCTCCCATGGCGACCTCCGCGGAAAGGAAATCACGGTCGACGACGGGGTGGCTCTCTTCGGGGGCTTCGGCAGCGCCGAGTACGGCGCCACCGACGTACTTCTGCAGGGCGACATCGCGGCACTGCTGGTGTCCACCACGGCGATCTTCGGCGCCGAGGCGGCCGTTCGCGCCGCGATCGGGGAGTTCGACGAGAAGACCGTGCTCGCTGCGTCCCGGCGGTTGACGAAGGCCGCGCTGCCCAAGCACGTCCGCGCCTCGGTGACCGAACCCGGCGTGGTCATGACGGCTGCCCGCGACGAGGTGATGCACCAGACCGGTGCAGACCAGATCAAGGCCGAGACCATCACCCGCTTCACCAGGAACCAGGTCATCCAACTCGTGTTGTTGGTGGCCCTGGTCTACGTCGCCTACCCGTTCATCAGCACGGTGCCCGCGTTCTTCTCCGAACTGCGGACCGCCAACTGGTGGTGGGCTCTTCTCGGGCTGACGGTGTCCGCGCTGACCTATGTGGGTGCGGCGGCCGCACTCTGGGCGTGCGCCTCCGGAATGGTGAGCTTCCGGAATCTGGCGATCATGCAGGTGGCCAACACCTTCGCGGCCACCACCACACCGGCCGGCGTCGGCGGTCTTGCGCTGAGCACCCGGTTCCTGCAAAAGGGCGGGCTGGGCGCGATCCGGGCCACCGCGGCGGTGGCGTTGCAGCAGTCGGTGCAGGTGATCACGCACGTGGGATTGTTGATCTTCTTCAGCGTCATCGCGGGGACGTCGGCAAACCTGTCCCACTTCGTCCCCAAGACCACGGTGCTGTATCTGATCGGCGGCGTGGCCCTCGGCATCGTCGGCACCTTCACGTTCGTGCCGCAGCTGCGGCGTTGGCTCGGTACCGAACTGCGACCCCGCATCAAGGAACTCGGTGGCGAACTCGTCGAACTGGCCCGGGAACCCAAGCGACTGGCGGTGATCGTCGCCGGTTGTGCCGCAACGACTCTGGGCGCAGCCCTGGCACTCTGGGCCAGCGTGAACGCCTTCGGAGGCGGCACTACCTTCGTCACCGTCACCGTGGTGACGATGATCGGCGGCACGCTCGCCTCGGCCGCCCCCACCCCGGGCGGTGTCGGTGCCGTCGAAGCCGCGCTGATCGGTGGACTGGCGGCGTTCGGCGTCGCCGCCGCGGTCGCGGTTCCGTCGGTGCTGCTGTACCGGGTCCTCACCTGCTGGTTGCCGGTGTCGCTCGGATGGCCGGTGATGCGCTGGCTGACCCGCAAGGACATGATCTAGCTCCGTCAGCGGCGTCCCGGTCGCGAAGTACCGTCCCACCGGCACCCCTCGTGGTGTTGGATGACGGTGTGGCAGACATCAGCCGCAGTCGCACGATTGACGCCCGGCCGCAGGCCATCTGGGACGTTCTCGCCGACTTCGGCTCCCTGAGTTCGTGGGCGGCGGACGCCGACCACTCCTGCATCATGAACCGCGGGCCGGAGGTGGACGCCGTGGGGACCACGCGCCGCGTGCAGATCGGCCGCAACGTCCTGGTGGAGCGCATCACCGAGTCGGTGCCCCGTACCGCGCTGGCCTACGACGTCGAGGGCTTGCCCAGCAGACTGGGCCGGGTCGTCAACCGGTGGACGCTGCGACCGGCCGGCAACGGGACCGTGGTCACTCTGACGAGCAGGGTCGAGATCGGCGCACATCCGGCGGGTCGGGCCGCCGAATGGATGGCGTGCCGAGGCATGGCCAAGAGGTCCGCCGCCATGCTGGCCGGGCTGGCGCGACGATTGGAGGACACCCATGGCTGACCCGTATCCCGTTGGCTGCGCGCCGGACATCGTGGTCCTGATGACCGATGAAGAACGCGCGGTGCCACCATACGAGTCGGCCGACCTGCTGGCCTGGCGCGGACGCGTCCTCGGTGGCCGCCGCTGGTTCGACGAGCACGGGGTGAGATTCGTTCGGCACTACACGGGTTCGCTGGCGTGCGTGCCGAGCCGCCCGACGATGTTCACCGGCCACTATCCCGACGTGCACGGGGTCACCCAGACCGACGGCATCGGCAAGCGTTACGACGATTCACGACTGCGGTGGCTGCGCGCCGGCGAAGTGCCGACCCTGGGCAACTGGTTTCGTGCGGCGGGCTATGACACCCACTACGACGGCAAGTGGCACATCTCGCACGCCGACCTCGAGGTCCCCGAGACGGGCGAACCGCTGGCCACCAACGACGACGACGGTGTCGTCGACCCGGCCGCGGTGCAGCGCTATCTGGACGCCGATCCGCTCGAGCCGTGGGGGTTCTCCGGTTGGGTGGGCCCGGAGCCTCACGGTGCGGCCTTGTCCAACAGCGGCGTTCGTCGTGATCCGTTGTTCGCCGACCGCATCGTCGGATGGCTGGGTGACCGCTATGAGCGCCGACGGGCGGGTGACGAAGAGGCGCTGCGTCCGTTCCTCTTGGTCGCCAGCTTCGTCAATCCGCACGACATCGTACTGTTTCCGGCCTGGCAACGCCGCAGTCCGGTGGCCGCATCGCCCTCGACGGACCCGCCGCACGTGCCCGCGTCCCCCACGGCCGACGAAGATCTGCGAACCAAACCCGCGCCCCAGATCGCCTTCCGCGAGGCGTACTACTCCGGATACGGCCCGGCACCCGCCGTCGGCCGCGGCTACCAGCGCAACGCCCAGGAGTACCGCGACCTGTACTACCGGTTGCACGCCGAGGTGGACGGTCCACTCGACCGGGTGCGCCGGGCGGTCACCGAGGGCGGGTCGGAGAACGCCGTCCTGGTGCGTACCTCGGATCACGGTGATCTGCTCGGCGCGCACGGTGGACTGCACCAGAAGTGGTTCAACCTGTACGACGAGGCGACCCGGGTGCCGTTCGTCATCGCCCGCGTGGGCGAGAACGCAACGCGGCCGAGGACCGTCTCCGCACCCACCTCCCACGTGGACCTGGTTCCGACGCTGCTCGGCGCCGCGGGCATCGACGTCGACGTCGTTGCGGACCTGCTGTCCGAGTCCTTCTCCGAGGTGCACGAACTGCCGGGCCGCGACCTGATGCCCGTCGTGGCGGGAGCGCCTGCCGACGACGGTCGGGCGATCTACCTGATGACGCGGGACAACGTCCTCGAGGGTGACACCGGCGCGTCGGCGGCAGCCCGCCAGCTGGGCCTGACGGTGAATCCGCCGATGCCGCTGCGCATCAAGGTGCCGGCGCACGTGGCCTCCAACTTCGAGGGGCTCGTGGTCCGGGTGGACGATGTCGAGGCTGGCCGTGGGTCGGGGCATCTCTGGAAGTTGGTGCGCACGTTCGACGATCCGTCCACGTGGACCGAACCGGGTGTGCGACAGCTGGCCACGAACGGGATCGGCGGCGAGGCGTACCGGACCGATCCACTGGACGACCAATGGGAACTCTACGATCTGACCGCCGATCCGATCGAGGCCGACAACCGGTGGACCGATCCCGACCTGTACGACGTGCGAGCGCACCTGTGCAGCGAGCTCAAGCGGGTGCGCGCGTCGTCGGTCCCCGAACGACACCGGCCCTGGCCGTACGCCGATCGGCAGCCGCCGACCGATGACGCAGAGGGTGTGGTGCGGCGGGTGCTCGGGCGTCTCCGTCGATAGGCACTGCCGCCGAACCGGTTTCAGCCCGGCGAGTCGCCCTGCGCCTGCACCGGCGCCAGCAGGGTCGCCACTGCCTCGGTGACCAGCGTGCGTCGCCCCGCCCTGCTGTGACCGCGAAGGAACACTTGGAATTCGGGCGCGAACGTGGTCCACATCTGCGCCACCGCCATGAGTAGGGCCAGGGCGTCGACGGCCGCCATCCGGTCGGTGACCACCCCAGCCCGTTGCGCTGCCTCGATGTCGTCGATGGCAGCCTTGCTGCCGTCCACGATCGCCTCGATCGGCTGGCGGCGTTCGCCGCGCTCGAGGCGGTGCCACGTCGCCAACCTGGCCATGGCGGGGTTGTCCTCGTACAGGTCGAAGAGCCGGCCGGCCGAGGCGGACAGATCGGCAGCCTCGAGGTGGATCTCGGCGAACGTGTTGACCACCGCCTCGTCGAAGACGGCGTCGAACAGATCGTCCTTGCTGCCGAAGTAGTGATAGATCTGAGCCTTGTTCGACTTGGCCACCTCGGCGATGCGGTCGACCCGCGCCCCTCCGATCCCGTACTCGGCGAACTCGGCGGTGGCAGCCGCGACCAGCCTCTTCCTCGTCGCCTCCGCGTCGCGCTGCATGGGCAACACCGTACAACAGCTGTCAACTAACTGGATAGTTGACTAATTCGCGAGTGGTGCCTACATTTCAACTAACTCACTAGTTAGAATCGGAGGAAACCTCGTGTCCCTCGTCTATCTGGTCACCGGCAGCGCCCGTGGCCTCGGCAGATTCATCACGGAGGCCGCGCTGTCGTCCGGGCACCGGGTGCTCGCCACTGCGCGCCGGCCCGAGCAGCTCGGCGATCTCGTCGCCGAGTTCGGCGACCGCATCCGTCCCTTCGCACTCGACGTCACCGACTACGCCTGCGCAGGGGCGGCCGTCGCCGAGGCCGTCAGCGCGTTCGGCCGACTGGACGTCGTGGTCAACAACGCCGGCTATGCCAACCTGGCGGCCGTCGAGGACCTCGCCATCGAGGACTTCCGCCAACAGGTGGAGACCAACTTCTTCGGTGTCGTCAACGTGACCAAGGCGGCGCTGCCGGTCCTTCGCGAGCAGGGCGCGGGCCACGTCATCCAGATCTCCTCCCTCGGTGGGCGCATCGGCAATGCCGGTGTCTCGGCGTACCAAGCGGCCAAGTTCGCCGTGGGCGGCTTCTCCGAGTCCCTGGCGCAGGAGGTCGCTCCGCTGGGCATCAAGGTGACGGTGCTCGAGCCCGGCGGCATGACCACCGATTGGGCCGGCTCCTCCATGCAGATGCCTCCGATCAGTCCGCCCTACCAGCCGACCGTTGGTGTGTTGGCCGAGCTGTTCGGCGGCGGCGGATCGGTTCTGAGCGGCGATCCCGCCAAGGTGGCACAGGTGGTGCTCCGGGTCGCCGACATGGTCGACCCCCCGATCCGCCTGCTGCTGGGCACCGACGCCGTCACCTACGCCGGACTCGCGGCGACGGCGCGCGCGGAGTCCGACCGCAGGTGGCACGACCTGAGCGTGTCGACCGACCACGATGGCGCGACGTCGGAGAACGTCGACCCCCTGCGTCGGCTCGCCCAGCCGGCCCAGGTCACTCCGGCCAGGCAGAGTTCTGGATGACGTCGACGAAGTCCATGCGCTCGAACCCGGGCACGAAGTGCTCGAGCACGTCGGCGTTGACGGTGCCGAACGTCGTGTCGGGCCGATCCTTGAAGCCGTCGGTGAAGGCCTGCAGGATCTCCGACTTGAAGTTCGGGCGAGGATGCGCTGCGGTGACCGCCTCGATCTCCGTGGCCTCGATGGCGCCCAACTGGATGCCGAGCACGTCGGTCTCGACGCCGGCGGTGGTCGCGGCGATGACCGGGTCCATCGCGTAGGGCACCTCCGGGGTGGTGTGCAAGGCGATCGCCGTCCACACGACGTTCGTCTCCTCGCGCGACCAGCCGTGCCCCATCAGGAACTTGCGTGCCTCGTCGGCGCTGTCCATCTCGAACCGTTGCGCCGTGCTGCGGTATGGCGGCACCAGACCGGTGTCGTGGAACAGGGCCGCGACGTAGAGCAGCTCGGCGTCGGGGGTGATCGACAGTCGCCTGGACTGCAGGCTGCCGAACAAGAAGACCCGACGCGAATGATGAAAGATCAATTCGTTGGTGGTGTCCCGGATCAACTCCGTCGCGTCCTTCGCCAACGAGCTGTCCGGTACCCGTACTCCCGCAATGACCTCGCCCATGAGCCCTGTCCCTTCGATGTGATCCTTCCGATCGGCGGGGATGTCGACCGGCTACTACGAATATCGTCCCGGCAGGTCGGTGGCGCCGTACCGCCAATGGTCATGAAACCCTCAGATGTGGACACCACGCTTCGGCACGGGAGGGCCAGGGATGACTGAACACCACGACGTCGTCGTGCTGCTGTACGACGGCGTTCAGATGCTCGACGTCACGGGTCCGATCGACGCGTTCGCGTCGGCGAACACCTTCGGGGCGGCCTACCGGCTCACCCATGCCTCGCTCGACGGTGGCGACGTGGTGGCCAGCTCGGGTGCCCGCCACGGCGCCGACGCCGGGCTCGACGGCCTGCCCCCCACCATCGGCACCCTGCTGATTCCCGGGTCGCCGAACTGGCAGGCCGGCATCACCGACACCGCGCTCGTCCACGCCGTGCGCAGCCTGGCGGAACGCAGCCGGCGGACGGTCTCCATCTGTGCTGGCGCGTTCCCGCTGGCCGCCACGGGGTTGCTCGACGGTCGTCGGGCGGCCACGCACTGGAAGCTCACCCGGCAGCTGTCCGCGCGCTTCCCGGAAGTCACCGTCGACTCCGCGTCGCTCTTCGTCACCGACGGCCCGTTCGTGACCTCGGCCGGAGTCACCGCGGGCATCGACCTGACGCTGTCGTTGATCGAACAGGACCACGGGCCGAACGTCGCCCTCGACGTCGCCAGAGACCTGGTCGTGTTCATGGCGCGACCAGGCGACCAGTCGCAGTTCAGCGTGCGGCTCGAAGCCCTTCCCACCAATCATTCGGTCGTCCGTCACGTGATGGACACCATCACCACGAACCCCGGCCGCAACCACGCCCTCACCAGCCTCGCAGCGGCCGCCGGCATCAGTCCCCGCCACCTGGCACGGCTGTTCCTCACCGAGACCGGCCACACACCACAGCATTTCATCGATCGCACCCGGCTCGAAGCGGCCTGCGCCATGCTCACCGGCGGATCGGCCACCCTGGACCAGATCGCCGAGCAGACCGGCGTGGGATCCAGCGAGTCGCTGCGCCGCCTGTTTCACCGCGAGCTCGGCATCACCCCGAGCGCATACCGGCACCGGTTCAAGTCCGCCACACCGTGACGGCCGGCGGAACTGGTGCGGGCGGGGGGACTCGAACCCCCACGTCCTTTCGAACACGGACACCTAAAGACCGCGCGTCTGCCATTTCGCCACGCCCGCAACGTGAAGGATCGTACCCGTCCGACCCGTCGCGCAGCTCGTTCGCCGCGGCCCGGCCCATCGCGACGGCCGGATCGGATCGGCGCCATGGCGGTACCGTGGACGAATGTCCACTACGCGGCGTAGGAGACCAGCGCTCATCGCGCTGGTGTTCGTCGCCGCCGCGGGTTGCCTGGCTTTGGGTTGGTGGCAGTGGACGCGGTACGAATCCGCGTCCGGCTCCTTCCAGAACCTGGGCTATGCGTTGCAGTGGCCCATGTTCGCCGGCTTCTGCTTCTACGCGTACTACAAGTTCGTCCGCTACGAAGAGGCGCCGCCACCCAGTCCCGACCACGACCGACCGACGGAGATTCCCGACGGTCTTCTGCCCGAACGGCCGAGAGTCACCAACATCGACGACGACCCGGCGCTGCGGGAGTACAACGCCTACCTCGCCGAGCTCGCCAAGAGCGACGGCCCCGACACCGACGACAGGACGACGAGATGAGCAGTCCCGACCCCCGAGCACCCAGTGACGCACCCGCGGCGGACGATCCCTCGCCCGCGACGCCCAAGGGCAGCATCCGCAAGGCGCTCACCGCCTACCGGGTGCTGGCGTGGACGACCGGCGTATGGCTCATCGCGCTGTGCTACGAGATGGTGCTGAGGTACATCGTCAAGGTCGACGATCCGCCGACCTGGATCGGTGTCGTCCACGGCTGGGTGTACTTCGTCTACCTGCTGTCGGCTGCCAACCTCGCGGTGAAGGTGCGCTGGCCGATCGGCAAGACCGTCGGCGTGCTGCTGGCCGGCACCATCCCGTTGCTCGGCGTCATCGTCGAGCACTTTCAGACCAAGCAGATCAAGGCCACGTACGCCCTCTGAGGCGTTCCGCTCACGTCAGCGCACGCAGCGCAGGCAACAGCAGCCGCAGCGCCCGACCCCGGTGTGACGCCGCGTCCTTGTCGGCCGGGCTGAGTTCGGCGGCCGAGAGCGCCGATCCCGTCGGCACGAAGATCGGGTCGTAGCCGAACCCGCCGTCCCCGCGCGGCTCCCTGGCGATGCGGCCGGTCCACTCCCCGCGCACGACCGTTCCCCCCGACGGTGACACCACGGCGCACGCCGAGACGAACGCCGCGCCACGCCGCGCGTCCGGGACGTCCCGCAGCTGCGCCAGGAGCAGCCGCAGATTCGCCTCGTCGTCACCGTGCACACCCGACCACCGTGCCGACAGCACGCCGGGCATGCCGTTGAGGGCGTCGACCGCGAGCCCGGAGTCGTCGGCGACCGCCGCCACCCCCGAGGCCGCGAACGCGTCGCGCGCCTTTGCGAGCGCATTCTCCTCGAACGATGCACCCGTCTCGGGGGCCTCGGCGAAGGGCGCCACGTCGTCGAGGGACAGCAGGCGCAGCCCCGTCACGCCCGCGCCGTCGAGGACGCGGTGAAGTTCGGCCAGCTTCTTCGGGTTGCGGCTGGCGACCAGCAGATCGGTCAGCTTCCGAACGCCTTCTTCGGCGGCGACGCCGGCTCCGGCAGGACACCCGGATACGGCAGCTCGAGCGCCTCGCGCTGCACGACGAAGAGTTGTTCACAGGCGGCCAGTGCGGCGTCGAGCATCTTGTCCAGGGTCGACCGGGGGAACGTCGCACCTTCACCCGTGCCCTGAATCTCGACGAGGGTTCCGGTGTCGGTCGCGACGACGTTCATGTCCACCTCCGCGCGCGAATCCTCCTCGTAGGGGAGATCGGTCCGCACTCGGCCGTCGACGACGCCGACGGACACCGCCGCGATGGCGCACGACAGCGGCCGCGGATCGGACAACCGTTGTGCGGCAGACAGATACGTCACGGCGTCGGCGAGCGCGACGTACGCGCCCGTGATGGCCGCGGTGCGGGTACCGCCGTCGGCCTGCAGCACGTCGCAGTCGATCGCGATCGTGTTCTCCCCCAGCGCACCGAGGTCGATGCACGCCCGCAGCGACCGACCGACCAGCCGGCTGATCTCCTGGGTGCGCCCACCGACGCGGCCCTTCACCGATTCACGGTCGGACCGATCGTGGGTGGCGGCGGGCAGCATCGCATACTCGGCGGTGAGCCAGCCTTGGCCGGAGCCTCGGCGCCACCTCGGCACTCCCTCGGTGACGCTGGCGGTGCACATGACACGGGTCTGACCGAACTCGACGAGTACCGATCCCGCCGGATGCTTGGTGAACCCGCGGGTGATGACTACCGGCCGCAACTCGTCGTCAAGTCGCCCGTCTTCTCGTCTGGACACCCGCCAACCCTAACCGGTGGCGACGACCGCCTAGTGCGCCCCGACGTCGAAGGTCTCGTTGCACACGACGGCGTGCACCGGTCCGTCGAATTCTGCCTTGGCCTCGCTGATGACGTCCTCGCGGGACGTCCACGGCGGGATGTGGGTCAGGAGCAATTCGCGCACGCCCGCCCTTGCGGCCGCCCGCCCGGCTTCCGTGCCGGAGAGATGCAGCCGCGGCGGCCGGTCCGCGGCGTGCGTCCACGACGCCTCGCAGAGGAACACGTCGGCGCCGCCCGCCAGTTCGATCAGCTCGTCGCAGTAGCCCGTGTCACCGCTGTAGACCAGCGTGGCACCCGACGGGTCGGTGAAGCGCATGCCGTAGGACTCGGTGGGATGACACACCATCCGCGGCAACACCGTCAGCGCGCCGATCTGCACCGCCTTCGCGTCCTCCCACTGAAGGATGTCGAAGACGTCGGAGAAGTCGTCGATCTCACCGCCCTCCGGCGAGGAGGCGGCACCGAGGCGCGTCCACGTGTCGGACGGGCCGTACATCAGCGCGCGGCCCGAGGGCGGCGACGGATGGTAGCGCCGCCACACGAAGAGACCGGGCAAGTCCAGACAATGGTCGGCGTGCAGGTGCGACAGCAGCACGCTCACGGTTCCCGGATCGGCGTGGCGCTGCAGTGCGCCGAGGACCCCGCCGCCGAAGTCGACGACCAAGGGCGGGGTGTCCGGAGCCGTTACCAGATAACCCGACGCAGGCGAATCCGGACCGGTGACGCTACCGGAACAGCCCAGTACGGTGATTCGCACGCCCACCAGCTTGCCATGCCCGATCGACGCGTGACGAAAACATCATCGCTTTTCGCATCGAGTCTCATGTTCGCGTCGATTCGTGACCAGTGGCGCCGGCGTCGTCGCACGAGACGGCCGGCTTCGACGTCGCCGAATGTGGCCCACGACTCATTCAGCAAAGCCGCGCAGGCGTCAGAACGACGGCTGCGGCGCCGTCCCGCGCCGTCCGCGTTCCCGCGCCTTGCGTTCCGGTCCGGACAGCACGTACGCGGCGAGCACCCCGGCGATGCCGCCGCACAGGTGACCTTGCCACGACACCCCGAACGTGCCGGGCAGAGCGCCCCACAGGACGCCGCCGTACACCAGGAAGACGAGGATTCCGACCACGATCTGCCAGGCGTGCCTGGTGAAGAAGCCGAACACGATCAGGAACGTCAGCCACCCGAAGATGAGCCCCGATGCGCCGATGTGGTTCGTCTCCACGGGCATCCCACGGTTGGTCGGAGCCCCCAGATTGCCGATCAGCCACGTGCCGAATCCGCCGAGGAGCCACACGATCGCGGTGGCGTAGACGAACCGCGCCATGCCGGCCAGGGACACCAGGAAGCCGAGCACCAACGCCGGCACCGTGTTGGCGACGAGGTGTGCCCAGTTCGCGTGCAGCAGCGGCGCCCAGAGGATGCCCCACAGCCCGTCGACCTCGAGCGGTCGGATGCCGTCCTGTTCGAGGTGATCACCGGTGACCTGGTCGACCGCCTCGATCACGTAGAGCAGCGCGACGAAGGTGGTGACGGTGATTCCCCCGACGATCCACCCCGGGCGCTTCTTCGTCGCAGAACGCTGGAAGCCTGGTCCACTCACGCCCATAGCTGCCCTTCCAACGCATCCTCTGCATCGTCAAGGCTACCGGCGTACGCGCCGGTCGACAGATACTTCCAGCCGGCGTCGCACACCACGAACACGATGTCGGCGCGTTCGCCGGCCCGGTGCGCCTTCGTGGCCATGGCGAGTGCCGCGTGCAGGATCGCGCCCGTCGAGATGCCCGCGAAGATCCCCTCGACCTGCACCAGCTCACGGGTCCGCCGCACTGCGTCCAACGACCCCACGGAATAACGCGTCGTCAGCACCTCGGGGTCGTACAGTTCGGGGACGAAGCCCTCGTCGATGTTGCGCAACGCGTAGACGCCCTCGCCGTAGCGCGGTTCCGCCGCCACGATCTGGACGCCCGGCACCTTCTCGCGCAAGTGGCGTCCGGTGCCCATCAGGGTGCCGGTGGTACCCAACCCGGCGACGAAGTGCGTGATCTCCGGGAGGTCGGCGACGATCTCCGGCCCCGTGCCGTAGTAGTGCGCGTCCGCGTTCGCAGGGTTGCCGTACTGGTAGAGCATGACCCATTCGGGATGCTCGGTCGCCAGCTGCTTGGCCATCGCCACCGCGGTGTTCGAGCCACCCTCGGCGGGCGAGTAGATGATCCGGGCGCCGTACAGTTCCAACAGCTGACGCCGCTCGATGGAGGTGTTCTCGGGCATCACGCAGACCATCCGGTAACCCCTGATCAACGCTGCCATCGCCATGGAGATGCCGGTGTTGCCACTCGTCGGTTCCATGATCGTCGACCCCGGCTCGAGCAGCCCGTCGCGCTCGGCCTGCTCGATCATCCGCAGCGCGGGCCTGTCCTTGATGGAGCCGGTCGGATTGCGGTCCTCGAGCTTGGCCCACAGCCGCACGTGCGGACGGTCCGTGTCGTCATTCCACTGCGGTGACAGCTTCTGCAGACCCACCAACGGAGTGTTGCCGAGCGCCTCGAGCAGTGAGTCGTAGCGCGCCAACCTCAGCCACCCGCAACCGCGGGCAGGATCGTCACCGAGTCGCCGTCGGAGATCTCGGTCGACAGCCCGCCGGAGAACCGGACGTCCTCGTCGTTGACGTACACATTCACGAACCGGTGGAGTTTGTCACCGTCGACGATCCGCTCCGTGATCCCGGAGTAGTTCGACTCGAGGTCGTTGATGACCGCTCCCAACGTGTCCCCGTTGGCGGTGACGCGCTTCTCCCCGCCGGTGTGGGTACGCAGGATGGTCGGGATGGACACCGAAACGGTCATGAGACGGACTCCTCTTGCTCGTGGTAGTAGTCGACGACGGTGATTGGTTCCTCGGTCACGGTGCCGTCGACGATGGAGTAGCTGCGCACTTCGTGCTCGATGGGATCGCGTGTCGAGACGAGGACGTAGTGGGCGCCAGGCTCGGAGGCGAAGCTGACGTCGGTGCGGCTGGGATAGGCCTCCGTCGCGGTGTGCGAGTGGTAGATGACGACCGGCACCTCGTCGGCGTCGTCCATCGCGCGCCACACCTTCAGCTGCTCACCGCTGTCGAAGCGGTAGAACGTGGGCGACCGTTCCGCGTTGTCCATCGCGATGAAGCGCTCCGGCCGATCCGATCCCTCCGGACCGGCGATCACACCGCACGCCTCGTCTGGATGGTCGGCGCGGGCATGCTCGACCATGGCGTCGACGAGGTCCCGACGAATCGTCAGCACGTCAGCCCTTTCACTCGGTGAACGCTCCGGGCAACATGTCACGGTAGGTCGGTATTCCGGCCACCGTCCCGGCAGCCAGCACGCCGACCATCACCGCGCGGGTCAGACAGTCGGCGGCCGCCGCCCCGACCATCGTCACCAGCTTGGTCTCCGGGGACATCGCTGCAGGTGTGGCCGCGCTTCCAGTGGCCGGGGCGACCTCCACCGCGCCGGTGGACAGCACGAACACGCTGTCGCCGTCGAGCGGCGTGTGTGACGGCCTCGTCGTCCTGGCCAGGGCGTCCTGCGCGGCGACCGCCACGCGTTTGCACGCCGCCTTGCTCAGGGCGGCATCGGTGGCGACGATGGCGATCGTGGTGTTCAGCGGTGACGGGTCCGCGGCCCGCTCGGCGTACGCGGCCGTCTGCTCCGGAGGCGGAGGCACCAGCCCGAACTCGGCGATCTGGTCGGCCAGCCACGGCAACCCGGTTCCCGGATCCGCGACGTTGCCCGCGGCGTTGACCACGACGATGGCGCCGACCGTGACGCCGATGTCGGTCAGCTCGATCGACGCCGTGCCGAGCCCACCCTTGAGCACGCCCGCCCTCGCGCCCACCCCGGCGCCGACGTTGCCAACCCTGGTGTCGATGCCCGCGGTGTCGGCGGCCAGATAGCCGAACTCGGCAGTCGGGCGGCACTGCCAGCCGCCGACCGGGAGATCGAAGATCACCGCGGCGGGCACGATCGGCACGACGCCGCCGGGCATCGTCACCCCGCGGTCGTGCTCCTCGAGCCACTGCATGACGCCGTCGGCGGCGGCCAGGCCGAAGGCGCTGCCACCGGTCAGCACCACCGCGTCGACGTAGCGCACGCTGTTGGCCGGATCGAGCAGTTCGGTCTCCCGACTCCCTGGCGCACCCCCGCGGACGTCGACGGCGCCGGTGGTGCCGGGCGGGGTCAGGACCACGGTGGTGCCGCACGCCCAGCCCGACCCCAGGGTCGCGTCGGGGTCGAGACGGTGGTGATGGCCGACCAGGATGCCGGACACGTCGGTGATCGAGCCCGCCATCAGGTCCGCTCCACCCTGGCGAATTCGGCGCGGTTCCCTTCGCTGCGCGAAGGTTTGCGCGCCGAATTCGCCCGGGTGCGGCATCAACGCTTGCCCATCAACCCGAGCACCAGGTACTCCTGCAACACGGTCAGCCACTGGTACACGTCGAGGTGGCCGGCCATCGGATGTTCGGCGGGCAGATGGTCGGGGCCGTCGGGACCGATCTCGAGCATCGTGCCCAGCGCCAGGCGGATGTCGTTGACGCACGACGCCCAGCAGTGCGCATCCTCCTCGGCAATCTCGAACTTGCCGCCACCGGCCGGCAACGTCTCCAACAAGCGTTGGCAGGCATGGCGTTTGGCGTCGATGATCTCTGGCTCGTGCAGGCTCCGCAGCGCGCCGTTGAGGCTCTCCGCGGTTCCCGAACCCGCCGGATGGTCGTGCTGCGGCCGGAAGAAGTCAGGCAGCAACCGCAACATCGTGTCGTCCTCCGGCGGGCGGGAGTGCCCGGTGCGCATCCCCGTGAGCTCCTCGAGTTCATCTCGTGGAGAGGATGATTCGCGCTCGACCAACATGTCCATCAGCGAGTTCACGAGGCTCTGCATCAACGAGGCCTCGTGCGCCGCGAGCGCGGACCGAAAGCGCGTACCGTCAGCGGTTTCCACCCGCTTCCACTTTCGCACGTCAGATACCGAGCCTCAACGATCCTGCTGCATCGTGGCCCAGAGCCCCGCTGCGTGCAGTTTGGTGACGTCGACCTCCATGGACTCGCGACTACCGGAGGAGACCACCGCCTTGCCCTCCTCGTGGACCTGGAGCATGAGCTTGGTCGCGTGCGGTTCGCTGTAGCCGAAGAGCTTCTGGAACACGTAGGTGACGTAGGACATCAGGTTCACCGGATCGTCCCACACCAGGGTCACCCACGGGCTGTCGGTGGCCTCGTCTTCTCCGGTGACCGGATCCACCTGACGTTCCTCGCGAGTCCCTGGCTGGGTTCGCGCCGGCGTAACCATGCCGCCCAGAATAGACACCGGTCTGCGGGACGGACCGAACGGCTACGGTTGGCCCTGTGACGACCGACGAGCGCTCGCGCGAGGAGCATGCAGCGACCGACGAGCGCTCGCGCGAGGAGCACGGGACGACGGCGCTGCTCACCGACAAGTACGAAATGACGATGCTCGCCGCCGCGCTGCGCGACGGCACCGCGGATCGGCGGACCACCTTCGAGGTGTTCGCGCGCCGGCTGCCCGACGGGCGGCGGTACGGCATCGTCGCAGGCACCGGGCGGTTCCTGGATGCGCTGACACGGTTCAGGTTCGACGACGCCGATCTCGCCGCGCTGGCGGACTTCCTCGACCACGCGACGATGGCCTACCTGGCCGACTACCGATTCACCGGCGACGTCGACGGCTACGCCGAGGGAGAGTTGTACTTTCCCGGGTCACCCGTGCTGTCGGTGCACGGCACGTTCGCCGAGTGCGTGCTGCTGGAGACACTGGTGCTGTCCATCTTCAACCACGACTGCGCGATCGCCTCGGCCGCGGCCCGGATGGTGTCCGCGGCCGAGGGACGATCGCTCATCGAGATGGGCTCGCGGCGCACCCACGAACAGGCGGCGGTCGCCGCCGCGCGGGCGGCCTACATCGCCGGCTTCAGCGCTTCGTCGAACCTCGAGGCGCAGCGTCGGTACGGCATTCCCGCCCTGGGCACCAGCGCGCATGCGTTCATGCTCCTGCACACGACCGCCGACGGCCCTGACGAGCCGGCCGCGTTCCGTGCGCAGGTCGCGGCTCTGGGTGTCAAAACCACACTTCTGGTGGACACCTACGACATCACGACGGGCGTGGCCAACGCCGTGGCCGTGGCCGGACCGGACCTGGGCGCCGTCCGCATCGACTCCGGCGACCTCGGCGTGCTGGCCCGGCAGGTCCGCGATCAGCTCGACGCGTTGGGCGCACCGCACACCCGCATCGTCGTGACCAGTGATCTCGACGAGTTCGCCATCGCGGCACTGCGCGCCGAACCGGTCGACTCGTACGGCGTGGGCACGTCCCTCGTCACCGGTTCCGGCGCCCCCACCGCGGGAATGGTCTACAAACTCGTCGAGGTCGACGGCGTTCCGGTGGCCAAGCGCAGCAGTTCCAAGGAATCGCACGGCGGCCGGAAGCAGGCCTACCGGCTGGCCAAGCGCACCGGCACCGTGGTCGAGGAGGTCGTGCACCTCGCGGACCGACCGCCCGCCGAGCCGGCGGGACTGGTCGCCACGGCCCTGGCCCACCCGTTGGTGCGGGACGGGAAGACCGTCGCCGACGCCGATCTCGACGCCGCCCGCGCATGCGTTGTCGAGGGCTTGCACAGCCTGCCGTGGGACGGTCTGAAGCTCTCGCGCGGCGAGCCGGCGATTCCCACCCGCATGGTCTTTCTGGCCTGAGGAGGAGTCACGGGCAGCGTCAAGGAACTGTTGGACGAGGCCGTTGCCGCACTCGGCGGCACGGAGCGCAGCGGGCAGGTAGAGATGGCCGAGGCGGTCGACCACGCCTTCGAGACCGGCGAGCACCTGGCCGTGCAGGCCGGCACGGGCACCGGGAAGTCGCTGGCCTATCTGGTGCCCGCGATCGCCAGGGCGATCGACCGGTCGGAGCCGGTCGTCGTCTCCACGGCCACCATCGCGTTGCAACGCCAACTCGTCGACCGTGACCTACCGCGGCTGGCCGACGCCCTGGCCGGGGTCCTGAACCGACGCCCGGAGTTCGCCCTCCTCAAGGGACGTGGAAACTATCTCTGCCTGAACAAGATTCACAATGGTTCGACCACTGGCTCCACGAACACGCCCGACGACCTTCCACAGGAAGAGCTGTTCGACGCCGTGGCCACGACGGCGTTGGGGCGCGAGGTAAAGCGCCTCCTCGACTGGTCGTCGGACACCGAGACGGGCGATCGCGACGAGGTCATCCCCGGCGTGGCCGACCGGTCGTGGGGCCAGGTCAGCGTTTCGGCACGGGAGTGTCTCGGCGCCAGCAGGTGTCCCTTCGGCACCGACTGCTTCGCGGAGAAGGCGCGGGGCCGCGCCGGGACCGCCGACATCGTCGTCACCAATCACGCGCTCTTGGCGATCGACGCGATCTCCGAGGTCAACGTGCTCCCGGAGCACGAACTCCTCGTCGTCGACGAAGCCCACGAACTCGTCGACCGGGTGACGAGCGTGGCCACGGGCGAACTGTCGGCAACGATGCTCGGCGTGGCGCACCGCCGGTCAGCCCGGCTGGTCGATCCCGAACTCGCCGAGCGCCTCGAGGCGGCGACGGCCACGTTCACCTCGGCCATCTACGACGCGGAGCCAGGACGCAAGGACGTCCTCGACGACGAGATGGCCACCGACCTGACCGTCCTGCGCGACGCGGCCGACAAGGTGCGTTCGGCGATCGACACGACGCCAGGCGATCCGAAGGCGGCGGCGGCGCGAAACGAGGCCGTGACGGCGCTGAACGACGTCAGCGACACCGCGTCGCGCATCCTGACGTCGTATGGTCCGGCGATCCCCGACCGCACCGACGTGGTGTGGTTGGACCACGAGGAGGCGAGAGGAGGGTCGGTTAAGCGCGCGATCCTGCGAGTGGCGCCGCTTTCGGTGGCAAATCTGTTGCGCAACAGACTCTTCGAGCAAGGCACCGTCGTCCTCACGTCCGCGACCCTCACCGTGGGTGGCACGTTCGAGGCGATGGCGCGGTCGTGGGGGCTGACCGCGACCGGCGACGAGGAGAAGCCCGGCTGGAGGGGCATCGACGTCGGGTCGCCCTTCGCCCACCAGAAGGCAGGCATCCTCTACGTCGCGGCTCACCTCTCGCCACCGGGACGAGACGGCGCCGGTTCGGCCGAACAGCTCGACGAGATCGAGGGGCTCATCACCGCCGCCGGCGGCCGTACGCTCGGGCTGTTCTCCTCGATGCGGGCGGCCAAGGCGGCGGCCGAAGCCATGCGAACCCGTCTCGACACACCCGTGCTGTGCCAGGGTGAGGACACCACGTCGGCGTTGGTGGGCCGCTTCGCCGCGGACGACGAGACGTCGCTGTTCGGCACGCTGTCGCTGTGGCAGGGCGTCGACGTGCCCGGCCGCTCGCTGTCGCTGGTGCTGATCGACCGGATCCCGTTCCCGCGCCCCGATGATCCACTCACCACGGCCCGCCAGCGCGCGGTGGCCGCCCACGGCGGCAACGGGTTCATGGCCGTCGCCGCCAGCCACGCCGCGCTGCTGCTCGCCCAGGGCGCCGGGCGACTGCTCCGTCACGCCGACGACCGCGGGGTCGTCGCCATCCTCGACTCGCGGATGGCCACCGCGCGCTACGCAGGCTATCTGCGCGCCTCGCTTCCGCCGTTCTGGGCAACGACCGACGCCAGTCGGGTACGGGGCGCGCTTGCGCGCCTGCGGTCGGACTGAGGCGCTGGTCGCAGGCCCGGGAAGCCGAAACTTGGGATTGGGGTGCCACCGATTCACTATTCTGGTCGGCAACGTCACGTGCGCGCCGTCCCGGCCGCCGGGTGAACCGGAAAGGCGGCGTCGATGAAGCGACGGCACCTCGTGGGCAGCGTGTTGGCACTGGTCGTCACCACGCTTCTCGTCACCTCGTGCACGACGACCTTGCGAGGCACTCCGGTCTCGGTGTTCAACGACCCGTTCAGCGTCGCAGGGATGCCCGCAGTCGACGGTCCGACCGGGCTTCGCGAGGACGCAGATCCCCCGTCCCGCGAAGTCGACGACACCGACGGTGGCGAGATCGACGAGTTGGCAGGCAGTGCGGTCAGCGACATCGAGGAGTTCTGGGCTGCGCACTACGGCGAGACGTTCGACGGTGACTTCACCCCGGTCAAGGAACTCGTCTCCTGGGACTCGACCGCGTACGACGACGTCGACTTCTGCGGCGACAGCGTCTTGGGACTCGTCAACGCCGGCTACTGCGTCGACGACAACACCATCGGCTGGGATCGCGGCGAGCTACTACCGCAGCTGCGCGATGCCAACGGCGACATGGCGGTGACCATGGTGCTGGCACACGAGTACGGACACTCCGTGCAACACCAGGCCGGCCTGGCCGACGAGGACACGCCGACCCTGGTCGGTGAGCAGCAGGCCGATTGTCTGGCGGGGGTGTACATGCGGTGGGTCGCCGAGGGCAAGTCCCGGCGGTTCACCTTGAGCACCGCCGACGGATTGAACAACCTGCTCGCGGCGATGATCGCGTTCCGCGACCCGCTGCTCACCGAAGGCGACGACGAAGTCGGCGAGGACGAGCACGGTTCGGCCTTCGAGCGGGTATCGGCATTCCAGTTCGGCTTCACCGACGGCGCCGCCTCCTGCGCCGCAATCGATCTCGAGGAGATCGACCAGCGCCGCGGCGATCTACCGGTGTTGCTGCCCGGCGATCAGACGGGCGAGCTACCCGTCACCGAGCAGTCGGTGCAGTCGATGGTCGATGCGATGAACGTCGCGTTCGAACCCGCCAATCCTCCGCAGCTCAGCTTCGAGGACGCGGATTGCCCCGACGCTCGGTCCGGCGGACCGGCGTCCTACTGCCCCGCGACGAACACGATCCACGTCGATTTGCCCGCGCTGGAGGAGCTCGGCACGCAGACCGCCGACGACTCCGGCGTCGTGACGGGCGACAACACGGCGTACTCGGTGGTGGTGTCCCGGTTCATGCAGGCGATCCAGCACGAACACGGCGGCGTCGTCCTCGACGATGCCGAAGCCGCCCTGCGCACTGCGTGCTTGACGGGTGTCGCGACGGTGAAGATGACCAAGAACATCACCACGCCCAGCGGTGACACCATCGCGCTCACCGCCGGCGACGTCGACGAGGCGGTGTCGGGCATCCTCGTCAACGGACTCGTCGCCAGCGACGTCAACGGCGACTCGGTGCCGTCCGGCTTCTCGCGCATCGACGCGTTCCGGGTCGGCGTGCTCGGCGACCAGGCCCGCTGCTTCAAGCGCTTCGGGTGATTGCGATTTCGGCGCGTAAACCATCGGTGAGCCACGGCTTACGCGCCGAAATCGCTCAGACGGTGGGCAGTCGCATGACGAAGCCGGCCTCGAGCGCCACCCACAACGCACCGTCCGGTCCGATCGCCAGGCCGTGGGGCTCACTGCCGGACGGCAGGTCGATCGTGGTGACCTCGCCGTCGGCATGCACGCGGGCGAGCTGGTCGGCGCCCCACAGGCTGACCCAGACGCCACCGGAGGGATCGGCGATCACCGCGTGCGGCTTGCCCGGCAGGTCGAGTTCCTGCAACGCTTCGTTCATCGGGATGCGGCCGACCTTGTCGGCGAGGACGGCCGTGAACCACACCGTGTCGTCGTGCGTGGCGGCGATGCCGACGGGACCGGCGCCGGGCGTCGGCACCGTGCGCAGCGTGACCTCGCCGCGGTCGAGACGGCCGATCGCGTTGGCCTGGTGCAACGTGAACCACAGCGCACCGTCCGGCCCGACGGTGATCATCGACGGCACGCCACCGGGCGCGGCAACCTCGCTGACGTCTCCGTCGACGGTGACTCGACCCACCACGCCAGTGCCCATCGCGGTGAACCACAGCGCACCGTCCGGCCCGACGGTGATGCCGAACGGCGCAGTGCCGCTGCGCAGGTCGAAGGCGCTCAGCTCGCCGGTGGTGGTGATCCGCCCGATCCGGTCGTCTCCCGCCCGGGTGAACCACAGCGCGCCATCCGGCCCGGCGACGATGACCGACGGCTTGCCGTCCGCCGCCACCGGGTAGACCTCGACCTCGCCGGCACCGTCGTCGGAGACCCTGGCGATCGCGCCGCGGTGCACCAACGTCACCCACATCGCGCCGTCGGATCCTGCCGCCAAGGCGTACGGCCCGCCGTCGACGGCGACCTCGAAGATGCGACTCACGCGAGCGTGACGAGGCCCAGCTCGTCGTCCGCGGCCAAGAGCGGATGGTGGGGCAGCACCCGCACGGTGTAGCCGACTCTGCCCGCGACGGGCAGCGGCGTGGTGGTCGAGAACGTGTCGGTGCCGTCCGGGGAACCCACGTGCGCCATCGGCACGGTGATGGGATCGAGCAGAACGTCGCCCGCGTCGACCCGCCCCACCGCGGCCTGCACCACGACCTCGTCGGCCCGCAACCCGCCCAGCTGCACCGTCGCGGTCAACGTCAGCTCGGAGCCCAGCAGTGGCGTGTCCGGCAGGCCATAGCTGTCGACGTCGGTGATGCGGACCTTCGGCCAGGCGTTCCGAGCCCGCTGACAGTACGCCGCAAGCTCGCGGGCGGCACCGAACGGCACGCCGTCGACCTCGGCAATGGTGCGGTGCAGGGACTGGGCGGCGGGCGCGTAGTACTTCTCCGTGTAGTCCCGCACCATCCGCGACGCCAGTACCTTGGGGCCGAGCGCCTGCAGGGTGTGGCGCACCATCTCCACCCACCGCTGCGGTACGCCGTGCTCGTCGCGTTCGTAGAACTTCGTGGTCACCGACTTCTCGAGGAGGTCGTACATGGCGGACGCCTCCAGGTCGTCGCGGCGGGCCTCGTCGGCCAAACCGTCGGCGGTCGGGATCTCCCAGCCGTTCTCGCCGTCATAACACTCGTCCCACCACCCGTCGCGGATCGACAGATTGAGTCCGCCGTTGAGCGCGCTCTTCATGCCCGACGTGCCGCATGCCTCCAAGGGCCGCAGCGGGTTGTTCAGCCACACGTCGCAGCCCCAGTACAGGAACCTCGCCATCGACATGTCGTAGTCGGGGAGGAAGGCGATCCGGTGACGCACCTCGGGACGGTCGGCGAACCGCACGATCTGCTGGATCAACGTCTTGCCGCCGTCATCTGCGGGATGCGACTTGCCTGCGACGATCAGCTGCACCGGGCGATCCTGGTCGAGCAGCAACTTCTCCAACCGGTCGGGATCACGGAGCATGAGCGTGAGTCGCTTGTAGGTCGGCACCCGGCGGGCGAAGCCGACGGTGAGCACGTTCGGATCGAAAGCGCTTGCGATCCAGCCTAGTTCGGCGTCAGACGCCCCGCGCTCGAGCCATGATGCGCGCAGCCGCGCGCGCACGTCGCCGATCAGCAGCTCGCGCAGCACGGACCGAATCCACCACAGGTGGGCCGGCTCGACCTGGTGCAGCCGGTCCCATGCCTCGGGCTCGCGCAGAGCCCCAAGACCGTCCTCTCCGGCGAGCTCACGGCCGAGTTGCAGCCATTGCGGGGCTGCCCACGTCGGCGCGTGCACCCCGTTGGTGATCGAACCGATCGGGACCTCGTCCTCGTCGAAGCCCGCCCACAATTCGTGGAACATGCCGCGGCTGACCTTCCCGTGCAGCAGCGACACCCCGTTGGCGCGCTGGGCCAGCCGCAGCCCCATGTGCGCCATGTTGAACTTCGACGGATCGTCCTCGGCGCCGAAGCCGATGATCCGGTCGACGGGAACACCGGGAACGAGTGCGGACGCACTTCCGCTCGCCCCGGACTTCTCCCCCGTTGCCCCGGACTTCTCCCCCGTCGCTTCGCTCGCCCCGGACCCTCCGAAGTAACGTCTGACCATCTCCACCGGGAACCTGTCGATACCCGCCGGCACGGGCGTATGCGTGGTGAACACCGTGCTCGAGCGCACCACGGCCAGCGCGGTGTCGAAGTCCAGGCCGCCGTCGGTGACGAGTTCACGAATCCGCTCCACCCCGAGGAAGCCGGCGTGTCCCTCGTTCATGTGGAAGACCTGCGGCTCGGGCAGGTCCTCGACCGCGGTGAACGCGCGGATGGCCCGCACGCCGCCGATGCCCGCCAGCAGCTCCTGCCGGATACGGTGCTCCTGGTCGCCGCCATACAGCCGGTCGGTGACCGAACGCAGCTCGTGCTCGGTCTCCGGGATGTCGGAGTCCAACAGCAGCAACGGGATTCGACCTACCTGCGCAATCCATACCCTGGCCTTGAGCTCACTGGAATCCGGCATCGCCAAGGCGACGACCACGGGCTCTCCCGCCGCGTCGGTTAGCAGCCGGAGCGGCAGGCCTTGCGGATCGACCGACGGGTAGTCCTCGTGCTGCCAGCCGTCCGCGGTGAGCGACTGGCGGAAGTAGCCGGACCGGTAGTACAGGCCCACGGCGATCAGCGGAAGCCCGAGATCGGAGGCCGACTTCAGATGATCGCCCGCGAGGATGCCGAGACCGCCCGAGTAATTGGGCAGCACCTCGGAGACGCCGAACTCCATCGAGAAGTACGCGATGCCGGTGGGCAGGGACACCCCGGCCGCCTCCTGCTCCTGATACCACATCGGCCGTGTCAGGTAGTTGTCCAGTTCGGCAGCCAGGTGGTCGAGTCTGCCGAGGAACGACTCGTCCTTGGCGAGTTGGTCGAGTCGCTTCGGACTGACCCCTCCCAGCAGCGCCACCGGGTCTTGGCCCAACTGCTCCCACAATCCGGAATCGATTGCGGCGAAAAGCTCTTGCGTCGGCGTGTCCCATGTCCATCGCAGGTTGATCGACAGTCTTTCCAGGGCCAGGAGACGCTCGGGCAGGTGGGCGCGGACGGTGAACCTACGGAGTGCCTTCACGTGCGTTCACGTTACTGAAGAATCGGGTGTCCGCCGCCAGAGTCGGATGACTGCATCCCGCCCGTGAGGTTGAGGCGGACACTACGGTGGGTATAGGTCGCGACAAGGTAACCGAGTAGATGCAGATCTCAGCAGCCCGCGGCCACCGCCCCGGGCGTAAGGAGCAGCAGTGGCCGGTCGAATCGAGATCGATGACGTCGCGCCAGTGGTGTCCTACGGCAAGTATCCGGCCAAGGCCGTGGTGGGCGAGGTGGTGCCGGTCAAGGCAGCGGTGTGGCGGGAAGGCCACGACGCGGTGTCGGCGACGCTGGTGGTCCGCTATCACGGCACCACCTACCCTCAACTCACCGCGCCGCCGCCGGGGCTCGCGTCGTCCCACGTCGAAGCCGTCCCGATCGCGGAGGTCGTCGGGGCGTCCCAACGGGTGAAACCACAGCGTCATCCGATGGAACCCGGCCGGGAGCCGGACTTCTTCCACGGCCAGTTCAGCCCCGACGCGGTCGGGTTGTGGACGTATCGGGTGGACGGCTGGGGCGACCCGATCGCCACCTGGCGCAAGAACGTCACCGCCAAGCTCAATGCCGGCCAAGGCGAGGCGGAGCTGGACAACGACCTGCTGGTCGGCGCGCAACTCTTCGAACGGGCCGCCACCGGGGTGCCGCGTCAGGATCGCTATCCGCTCATCGAGGCGGCCGAGAACTTGCGCAAGCCGGGCGATCCCTTCACCCGGGCGGGCGCGGCGCTCGCGCCCGGCGTGGCCGCGCTGCTGCACGACTATCCGCTGCGGGAACTGGTCACCAGGGGTGAGCAGTACGGGGTGTGGGTCGACCGGCCGCTGGCGCGATTCAGCGCCTGGTACGAGATCTTTCCCCGGTCCACGGGGGGATGGGACGGCGATGGCGTGCCCGTGCACGGCACGTTCGCCACCGCCAGCAAGGCCCTGCCACGCATCGCCCGGATGGGCTTCGACATCGTCTACCTGCCGCCGATCCACCCGATCGGCAAGGTGCACCGCAAGGGCAAGAACAACAGCGTGACGGCGGCGCCGAAGGACGTCGGCTCGCCGTGGGCGATCGGCAGCGACAAGGGCGGCCATGACGCCGTGCATCCGAAGCTCGGCACCATCGAGGACTTCGACGACTTCGTCGGTGCGGCCAGGGACCAGGGCCTCGAAGTCGCCCTCGACCTGGCGTTGCAGTGCGCTCCGGACCATCCGTGGGCGAAGGCGCACCCCGAGTGGTTCACCGTGCTGCCCGACGGCACGATCGCCTACGCGGAGAACCCGCCCAAGAAGTACCAGGACATCTACCCGGTCAACTTCGACAACGATCCCGCGGGCATCTACGCCGAGGTGCTGCGCGTCGTCCGGTTCTGGATGTCGCACGGAGTCAAGGTGTTCCGCGTCGACAATCCGCACACCAAGCCACCCAACTTCTGGGCGTGGCTGATCGGCGAGGCCAAGAACGACGATCCTGACGTGCTGTTCCTCGCGGAGGCCTTCACCCGCCCCGCACGGCTGTTCGGCTTGGCAAAGCTGGGCTTCTCGCAGTCCTACACGTACTTCACCTGGCGCACCGCCAAGTGGGAGCTCACCGAATTCGGTGAGTCGATCGCCGAGCACGCGGACTACTGCAGGCAGAACCTGTGGGTCAACACGCCCGACATCCTGCACGAGAGCCTGCAACACGGCGGCCCCGGCATGTTCGCCATCCGCGCGGCGATGGCAGCGACGATGAGCCCGGAGTGGGGTGTCTACTCCGGCTACGAGTTGTTCGAAGGCCAGGCCGTCCGCGAAGGTAGCGAGGAGTACCTGGACTCGGAGAAGTACCAGTTGCGACCGCGCGACTTCGAGGCAGCGCTGGCGCGTGGCGCGTCACTCGAACCGTTCCTGACCCGGCTCAACGAGATTCGCAAGACGCATCCGGCGCTGAGCCAGCTCCGCACCATCACGTTTCACCACCTCGACAACGACGCGCTGCTGGCCTACAGCAAGTTCGATCCGGTCAGTGGCGACTGCGTCCTGGTCGTCGTGACGCTCAACGCGTTCGGGCCGGAGGAGTCGACGCTCTGGCTCGACATGGGCGCACTGGGAATGAGCGACTACGACCGCTTCTGGGTGCGCGATGAAATCACCGGGGAGGAATACCAATGGGGCAACGCGAATTACGTCCGGCTCGACCCGGCCCGATCCGTCACGCACATCTTGAACATGCCACAGATACCAACCGACAAGCGGCTCGCGCTGCTGCGGAGGGAATGAGTTAGCCATGACGCGCACCAATCCGATCACCAGCAAGTTCCTGCGGCCGGACGCCGGGGAACTGAACCGACTGCTGGCGGGCCAGCACCACGACCCCCACTCGATTCTCGGCGCACACGAGTATCCCGATCACACGGTGATCCGCGTGCTCCGGCCCAACGCACTCGAGGTGGTGGCGTTGGTGGGCACCGACCGCTACCCGTTCAGCCACGTGGAGGACGCCCTGTTCGCCGTGGCCGTACCGTTCACCGCCCTGAGCGACTACCGACTCGAGGTCAGCTACCCCGGTGGCGACGAGGGGCCTCACGTGCACACCGTCGCCGACCCGTACCGCTTCCTTCCCACGCTCGGGGAGATGGATCTTCATCTGTTCTCCGAGGGCCGCCACGAACGCCTCTGGGAGGTGCTCGGCGCGCACCCGCGCACGTACCACACGCCCGATGGCGCCGTCGACGGCGTGTCGTTCGCCGTATGGGCCCCGAACGCCAAGGGCGTCAGCCTGATTGGCGACTTCAACCACTGGAGCGGAAATGACGCTCCGATGCGCACCCTGGGATCGACCGGGGTGTGGGAACTGTTCTGGCCCGGCTTCCCCGTCGACGGCCTCTACAAGTTCCGCGTTCACGGCGCCGATGGCGTGGCCACCGAGCGCGCCGACCCGATGGCGTTCGCCGCCGAGGTTCCGCCCGCGCGGGCGTCGCGGGTCACCAAGAGCGACTACACGTGGGGCGACGACGAGTGGATGACGCAACGCGCGTTGCGCAATCCGGTGTTCGAACCGATGAGCACCTACGAGGTGCACCTGATGTCGTGGCGGCCGGGACTGAGCTACCGCGAGCTGGCCACGCAGCTGACCGACTACGTCGTCGAGCAGGGGTTCACCCACGTCGAGCTCCTCCCCGTCGCCGAGCACCCGTTCGGCGGGTCGTGGGGTTATCAGGTCACCTCGTACTACGCCCCGACGTCGCGACTCGGAACACCCGACGACTTCCGCTACCTGGTCGACGAACTGCACCGGGCCAACATCGGGGTGATCGTCGACTGGGTGCCTGCGCACTTTCCGAAGGATGCCTGGGCGCTGGGCCGTTTCGACGGCACGCCACTGTACGAGCACTCCGACCCCAGGCGCGGCGAGCAACTCGACTGGGGTACCTACGTCTTCGACTTCGGTCGCGCCGAGGTGCGAAACTTCCTGGTCGCCAACGCCTTGTACTGGCTGCAGGAATTCCACGTCGACGGGCTCCGGGTGGACGCCGTCGCGTCGATGCTCTACCTCGACTACTCACGCCCGGAAGGCGGATGGACCCCGAACATCTACGGTGGCCGGGAGAACCTGGAGGCGGTGCAGTTCCTGCAGGAGATGAACGCCACCGTCCACAAGATCGCCCCCGGCATCGTCACGATCGCCGAGGAGTCGACGTCGTGGCCGGGCGTCACGCGGCCGACCAACCTCGGTGGGCTCGGCTTCTCGATGAAGTGGAACATGGGCTGGATGAACGACACGCTCGCGTTCATGAAGCGCGACCCGATTCACCGCAGCTACCACCACCACGAGCTGACGTTCTCCCTGCTGTATGCGTTCAGCGAGAACTTCGTCCTGCCCATCAGCCACGACGAGGTGGTGCACGGCAAGGGCACGCTGTGGGGACGGATGCCGGGCAACGACCACACACGGGCCGCCGGACTGCGCAGTCTGCTCGCCTACCAATGGGCACACCCTGGCAAGCAATTGCTGTTCATGGGGCAGGAATTCGGCCAACGTGCCGAATGGTCGGAGGAACGCGGCGTCGACTGGTGGCAGCTGGAGGAGAACTCGTTCTCCGACGGCATCAAGCGCATGGTCGGCGACGTCAACGAGGTCTACAAGACGCGCCGGGCGCTGTGGTCGCGCGACTCGAGCCCGGAGGGCTACTCCTGGATCGACGCCAACGACTCCGCCAACAACGTGTTGAGCTTTCTGCGCTTCGGCGACGACGGCTCGGTCATGGCGTGCGTGTTCAACTTCTCGGGCTCCGAGCACAGCCCCTACCGGCTCGGGCTGCCGCACGTCGGCACGTGGCGCGAAGTGCTCAACACGGACGCGACGAACTACAACGGCGCGGGGGCAGGCAACTTCGGCGCCGTCGAGGCCACCGCAGATCCGTGGCATGGACGCCCCGCCTCAGCCGAGATGGTGCTGCCGCCACTGGCGGCGCTCTGGTTCGAGCCGGCGTAGCGCGCTTCGCGCAGCCGCGCGGACGCTCTAGTAGAGAGCGTTCGCGAGGTTGCGTCGGCCGGCGATGACCCTGGGGTCGTCGGGTGGAAAGAGCTCGAAGAGCTCCACCAGACGGGTGCGGACCTTGCTGCGGTCGTCGCCCGCGGTGGTGCGCACCAGGCCGGTCAGGCGCGTGAAGGCCTCTTCGACGGCGTCCTGGGTCACCTCGACGTCAGCAGCGGCGAAGGCGGCGTCGATGTCGCCTGGCGCGGCGTCGGCCAGCGCTACCGCGTCCGCGGGTTGGCTCGTCGCACGCTGGAGGAACGAGATCTGCCGCAGTGCATCCTTGGCTTCGGCGTGGTCGGGCTGCGCGTCGAGGATCGCCGTGAACGCCGCCAGCGCTTCGTCGAACTCGCCGTCGTCCCACAGACCGCGCGCACGTTCGAGTTCGGGATCGACCACTTCGGCGTCTTCAGGTTGATCCGCGCCGCCGAGCTTGCCCGCGGTCGCGCTGAGCAACGAGTCGACCCAGCGCCGCAACTGCTCGGGTGGTTGTACGCCTTCGAAGCTGGAGATCGGCTGTCCACCCGCCACTGCCACGACCGTGGGTACGGCCTGCACGCCGAACACCTGCGCCACCCGGGGCGCCGTGTCGACGTTGACCGTCGTCAGCGCCCACGTGCCACCGTCGGCCTCGGCCAGAGCGGCCAGCACTTCGCCGAGTTGTGCGCTGGCGTCGCTGCGTGGCGTCCATAGCAGGACGACGACCGGGACCTCATTGGATCTGGCGAGCACCTCGGCTTCGAGGTTCGCCTCCGTGATGTCGATACCGCCGGGAGCGGTGCCGGAGGCACCGCCCCTGGACGGTGGCGGTTGCTTGAGGGCCGAGAGATCGAACGCGCCGGCCAGCGCGGGGCCGACGGAGGGGCGTGGACGCGTCACGCGAACAAGTTTGTCACGTCGTTTCGGCGACCGGCGGAGCGGCCACGTCTGCGCGGCGGTCGCCCAGGCGACCCATTCGCTCGCTCCACATGAGGAAGATCACACTGGCCAACGGGACGATGCTCGCCAGCAAAGCCAGCAACCACACCCGGGCACTCCACGAGAACGCGGTGCCGACCAGTAGCGCGGCCCCGACGAAGGCCAGGAACACCAGTCCGTGGGCCATCCCGAAGACCTTGACGCCGATCTCCGTGCGCGGTGTGCCGAGGTACTTGAAGTACATCCCGACCAGCAGACCCACCCAGGTGACGGCCTCCGCCAGGGCGATCGAGCGGAACCATCCCGCGACCTTGTGGGCATCGAATGTGCGTGCCATGTCCGCCATTGTGCCCGAGTGCACACCTGGCTACTACGAAGCGTCGTTGTGAAGGGCGGCGCGGTCAGGGTCGGCGCAGGATCAGCGCGTCGCCCTGGCCGCCGGCGCCGCACAGTGCGGCGACGGCATAGCCGGGCTGCCCGCGCCGGGCCAGCTCGAGGGCGGCATGCAGCGTGATGCGGGCGCCGGACATGCCGATCGGGTGGCCGATCGCGATGGCACCGCCGTCGAGGTTGACCTTCTCGCCGTCGATGCCCAGTTCTCTGGTCGATGCCAGGGCGACGGCCGAGAACGCCTCGTTGATCTCGATGACGTCCAACTGGTCGATCGAGATGCCCTCCTTGGCGATCGCCTTCTTGATCGCGTTGGCGGGCTGGCTCTGCAGCGTCGAATCCGGCCCAGCCACGACACCGTGGGCGCCGATCTCACATAGCCAGCCAAGCCCCAGTTCCTCGGCTTTGGCCTTGTTCATCACCACGACGGCACATGCGCCGTCGGAGATCTGCGAGGCCGATCCGGCCGTGATGGTGCCGTCCTTGCGGAAGGCCGGCCGCAGGCCTGCCAGTGATTCCGCGGTGGTGTTGGCACGAATGCCCTCGTCCTCGGCGAACTCGATCGGGTCGCCCTTGCGTTGCGGGATCGAGACGGGGACGACCTCATCGGCGTAGACGCCGTCCTTCCACGCGGCCGCCGCCCGCTGATGCGACCGCGCCGCGTAGTCGTCCTGCTCGGCGCGCGTGAATTGGTCGACGTCGTTGCGCTGCTCGGTCAACGCGCCCATGGGCTGGTCGGTGAACACGTCGTGCAGACCGTCGTAGGCCATGTGGTCGAGCACCGTGACGTCCCCGTACTTGTAACCGGAGCGGCTGTCCATCAGCAGGTGCGGCGCCTTGGTCATCGATTCCTGGCCGCCGGCGACCACGACGTCGAACTCACCGGCCCGGATCAGCTGATCGGCCAGCGCGATGGCGTCGATGCCGGACAGGCACATCTTGTTGATGGTCAGCGACGGCACGTCCCAGCCGATGCCCGCGGCGACCGCCGCCTGGCGGGCCGGCATCTGCCCCGCTCCCGCGGTCAGGACCTGCCCCATGATCACGTACTCGACCGCCGAGGCGGCGACGCCGGCCTTCTCGAGCGCTCCTGCGATGGCCACGGCACCCAGATCGCTGCCTGAGAAGTCCTTCAGCGAACCCATCAGCTTGCCCACCGGGGTACGCGCCCCAGCAACGATCACCGACGTCGTCATGTGCTTCCTCCAGAAACGGTCACATCGGGGTGTGTGGCCAATCACACTTACCTAACATTCCACTGAAGGTTACCGTGACTAAATGACCACCGAGCACATTGGTGCGCGTCCCGCACTCGCCAGCGCCTTGGTGACAGCTATCGACCACGTCGGGATCGCCGTACCGGATCTCGATGTCGCGATCGCGTGGTACCACGATCACCTCGGGATGATCGTCCTGCACGAAGAGATCAACGACGACCAGGGCATCCGCGAGGCCATGCTCGCGGTTCGCGGTGCTCCGAAGGGCAGCGCGCAAATCCAATTGATGTCGCCGCTGGACGAGAATTCGCCGATCGCGAAGTTCATCGGCACCCGCGGTCCCGGTTTGCAGCAACTGGCGTACCGGACCAGCGACCTCGACACCCTCTCCGACCGGCTCCGCGCCGAGGGCATGCGGCTCGTCTACGAGGCGCCCCGCCGCGGTACGGCCAATTCCCGGATCAACTTCATCCATCCCAAGGACACCGGCGGGGTACTCATCGAACTCGTGGAGCCCGCCAGCGAAGAACACTGATCCCTAGGACCACTTCCTGGTCGGGCTCCGCGTCGAGCGGTTGCTCCAGCATGGCGTGTGCCAGTGCCGCCGGTCGTCGACGGCCGAGTCGCCCGAGTCGGCCGGCCACACCACCACGTGCGCCGTTCCCGGCCTGATCTCCTGGTCGCACCCGGGACAGCGGTAGGTCTTGAGTGCCCTGGCGGCGGTCACCGCCTTGACGTCGTAGTCGTACCCGTCCGGCCCGACCTCGATGCGGCGCGACGCGAGCGACGGCGGCAGCGGCCGCTGGCGGCGGGACGACGTGCGGCGGCGGGCCATCGAACCATCCTACGGCGTCAGAACAGCCGGAACTCCTTGCTGTCCAAGCCGCGCATCTGATCGTAATCCAGTGTGACACAACGTATCCCGCGATCAGCGGCAAGGGTACGAGCTTGCGGCTTGATCTGCTGGGCAGCGAAGACGCCACTCACCGGGGCCAAAACGGTGTCCCGGTTGAGCAGGTCGAGGTAGCGGGTGAGTTGTTCGACGCCGTCGATCTCGCCGCGACGCTTGATCTCGACGGCCACCGAACGGCCCAGTTCGTCTCGGCACATCAGGTCGACCGGACCGATGGCCGTCATGAACTCCCGCCGGACCAGGGTGTAGCCCACGCCGAGCAGCTCGACGTGTTCGGCCAGCAGCGCCTGGAGGTGTGCTTCGACCCCGTCCTTGACCAAACCCGGGTCCACGCCCAGTTCGTGGCTGGAGTCGTGCTCGACGTCCTCGACGGTGATGCGCAGTTGCTCGCCCGCCTTGTTCTCGACCACCCACACGGGATTGGCGCCACCCGCTTCCTCGACGAGCCAGCAGGGCGGACTCATCCAGTTCAGCGGCTTGTACGCACGGTCGTCGGCGTGCACGCTGACGGATCCGTCGGACTTGAACAGCAACAGGCGCCGGGCAGAGGGCAGATGGGCCGTGAGCCGCCCGACGTAGTCGACGGTGCACTGGGCGATGACGAGCCGCACCGGACCACCATAGATGGCCGCCCCGGGGTTACTAGGCTGACGCCACCATGACGCAGAAGACGAGCGCGGCGCAGCGACTGGGTCGGGTCCTGGAGACGGTGACCAAACAGAGCGGCCGAGTCGCCGCTCCACCGGAGTACGGCTCCTGGGTCCTAGGCCGGGTCTCGGAGAGCCAGCTGCGCCGCCGTGTTCGCATCCAGGTCATCCTCACGACGTTCGTCGTGATCGCGAACTTGATCGGGATCGGCGTGGCGACCCTGGTGGTGACGGTCGCGTTCCCCACGCCGAACGTCTTCGAGCCGGACGTCCGGTGGATCACCTTCATCGTCGTGCCCGTCTACACCTTCGGCGCGCTGATCGTCGGCGTCTTCTGGGCGACACACCGCGTCATGACAAACGTCCGGTGGGCCATCGAGGAGCGCGCGCCCACCAAGGCCGATCAACGCAACACCTTCTTCGCGCCGTGGCGCCTGACGCGCGTGTTGTTGGTCCTATGGGGTGTCGGCACGGTGGTCCTCACCACCACCTACGGTCTGGCGGACACCCAGTTCATCCCGAAGTGGCTGCTGGGCATCAGCTTTCCCGGCATCGTGGTGTCGGCCAGCTGTTACCTGTTCACCGAATTCGCGTTGCGACCCGTGGCCGCCCAGGCCCTGGAGGTCGGGCCGCCGCCGCGGCGCTTCGCCCCCGGCGTGATGGGCCGCACCATGCTGGTGTGGGCCCTCGGTTCCGGGGTGCCCGTGCTGGGCATTCTGCTGGCCGCCATCTTCGCGCTGACGCTGGAGAACCTCACTCCCACTCAATTTGCCTGGGCCATCTTGGTTCTCGCACTATTCGCGTTGGTCTTCGGCGCCATCCTCATGTGGATCCTGTCCTGGCTCACCGCCACTCCGGTGCGGGTGGTCCGAGCGGCGCTGACCAGCGTGGAGCAGGGCGATCTCGACACCGACCTGGTGGTGTTCGACGGCACCGAGCTCGGTCAGCTGCAGCGGGGTTTCAACCAGATGGTGCAGGGCTTGCGGGAACGCGAGCGCGTCCGCGCCCTCTTCGGCCAACACGTCGGCCGCGAGGTGGCTGCACTGGCGGAGAAGGAGAAGCCCGAGCTCGGCGGCGAAGAGCGCCATGCCGCAGTCATTTTCGTCGACATCATTGGCTCGACTCAACTGGTCACCAGCCGACCCGCCGTGGAGGTCGTCGAGCTGCTGAACCGCTTCTTCGCCGTCGTGGTCGACGAGGTGGACCGCCATCGGGGGCTGGTGAACAAGTTCGAGGGCGACGCCGTCCTGGCCGTGTTCGGCGCACCGGTGTCGCTGGAGAATCCCGAGCAGGACGCACTGGGCGCCGCCCGCGGGATGGCAGCACGACTGCGCCTCGAGGTGCCGGAGTGCCAGGCCGGAATCGGGGTCGCATCAGGACAAGTGGTGGCGGGCAACGTCGGCGCGAAGGAGCGATTCGAGTACACCGTGATCGGGGAGCCCGTCAACGAAGCAGCCCGGCTGTGCGAGTTGTCGAAGACCGTCGACGGACATCTGGTTGCCTCCTCTGCGACGGTGACACGTGCGGGCGAGGAGGAGGGCGCACGGTGGACTCTCGGCGAGACGGTGACACTGCGTGGTCATGGCGAGCCGACCCGGCTCGCCGTACCCGTCCAGTAACCGGGGACGACGGCCGCGGCGCGTTACGCTTCGAGCGTTCTCACAGCCAACACGCAGATGTTCCGAACACCGCAGAGGGGCGCTGGTCTCATGTCACTCGCACCACGACGCTACGCAACGCTGTTGGCCGCCGTGGGCGGCGCCGTCGCGCTCGCCGTGGCACAGCCCGTCGCCGCGGATCCCGACATCGACGGGGAATCCGCTGCGGCCGTGATAGATCAGTTGCAGGAGCAGGGCTACGCGGTCGACGTCAACGGTGCACCCGCAGGCGACACGTCGCTGCTCACCACCTGCACCGTGACGTCGATCCACAACCCAGGCGATCCCACGCCCGATCCGACTACGACCACGACCATCTACGTCAACGTCGCCTGCCCCATCTCGCACGCCTGACACTGCGACGCACGCGAAGGCCTCAACCCGCCGGCTCCCACGTCTGCATGGCCAATTCCAGAGCGTCGTCTTCGAGCGCCTGCACCGGCAACCGAGTCTGCCCGTCCCGGTGGCGCATACCGTCCACGAGCAGGGCGACATAGCGCCGCCACAGCTCCTGGTCGACGTGTCCGGCGAACTCGCTGACCGTGCCTGCAAGCAAGGCGAACAGCGGCAATGTCGGTGCTGGACAGTTCTTCGCGCAGGTGCCCGTCGCGCTGTGCCCGCTCGAGGACTTTCGTGATTGCCGGCACCAGACGCTGTTGGGCGGACATCACGCGTACGCCCCCGTACGACTTGCTGAAGGCGATCTCCCGCAGACCCCGGTCGACGGCGGTCATCTCGCACATCCGCTCGACGAACCAGGTGAACGCCTCCCATGAATCCGGTTCACGCCGGCGGTTGCGTTCGCGCGCGTACCGTTGCGCAACGGCTTGTTGATGTCGTCAGCACTCACTCTCACAGTGTGGGTACGGCGGACGTCGAAGCGGATCACTTTCGTCCATTTCGTCGGGGCCGACATTCAGTGTCGCTTCGTTGTGCGTACTCCGCTGCCAGCATGCCACGCATGACCTGCAGGTATTAATCTCGTGCAAACACTCCACATTCGCTATCGTTCTCGCGCACAAGATGATTGATCATCTGCGCGCATACGATGGCAGAGCAGTAGCACCGCCCAGACGGGTATCAACGGAGCGCGACATGAACAAGATTGCCATCGTCTCACTCATCGCCGGCGTACTGACGATCGGACTCGTCGGATTGGCCAGCCACGCCCAAGCCGACGTCGGCTGGGTCCGCGCCGTCAACGAGCCCGGCTTCGGCTGGGTCAACACCATCAGCCAACCCCACGTCTCCGTCCCCCACGTCGACACCACCGTCCACCACTGAACCCACGACGAGAGGGTCGCGAGGCTGAGAACCGACATCTTCGTTCGTAGCGCGCCGTCCGCAGCGAGATGTCGCTTTTCCGCTAGTGATGTCGGTGCCGACGTGTCATGGTCGAGGCATGCACGAAGACTTCGACCGCTGCTACCGGGCCGTCCAGTCCAAGGATTCCCGCTTCGACGGGTGGTTCGTGACAGCGGTGGTCACCACCAAGATCTATTGCAGGCCAAGCTGTCCCGTCCGTCCCCCGTTCGCACGTAACGTGCGGTTCTACCCGACCGCCGCCGCGGCGCAACGGGAGGGCTTCCGGGCCTGCAAGCGTTGTCGGCCGGATGCCTCGCCCGGCTCGCCGGAGTGGAATGCCCGCGGCGACGTCGTGGCGCGGGCCATGCGGCTGATCGCCGACGGAACCGTCGACCGCGAAGGTGTCACCGGGCTGGCCGTCCGCACCGGATACACCACCCGCCAGCTGGAGCGGCTGCTACAGGCGGAGGTCGGCGCCAGCCCGCTCGCCCTCGCCCGCGCCCAACGCACGCAGGCTGCGCGCGTCCTGATCGAGACGACGGACCTGCCGTTCGCCGACGTCGCCTTCGCCGCCGGCTTCAACAGCATCCGCCAGTTCAACGAGACGATGATGTCGGTCACCGCGCTGACGCCGACGGCGCTGCGGCAGCGCGCCCTGACGCGCTTCGGCCCGGGCAGGTCGACCGGCGCCGGCGTGTTGACCCTGCGCCTGCCCGTTCGGACGCCGTTCGCCTTCGAGGGCACGTTCGGTCATCTGGCCGCGAGTGCCGTGCCCGGCGTAGAGGAGGTACGCGACGGCGCCTACCGTCGAACGCTGAGACTGGCCTGCGGCAACGGGATCGTCAGCCTCACTCCCCGGCCGGATCACGTCCACTGCGAGCTCACCCTCGACGACTTCCGGGACCTCTCGACGGCCATCGCCCGATGTCGTCGGCTCCTGGATCTCGACGCCGACCCGGAGGCGGTCGTCGACGCCCTCAGCCCGGACCCCCACCTGAGTGCTCTGGTGGCGAAGGCGCCCGGACAACGCATCCCACGCACGGTCGACGAAGATGAACTGGCGCTGCGGGTCGTCATCGGTCAACAGATCTCGGTGAAGGCGGCACGAACCCATGCCGGGCGCCTCGCGGCGGCCTATGGATCCCCCATCGACGACGCCAATGGGTCTCTCTCACGCGTGTTCCCGAACGTTCGACAACTCGCCGAGATCGACACGACGCACCTGGCGTTCCCGAAGCCCCGCCAGCGGACGTTCATGGCGGTCGTTCGAGCGCTTGCCGACGGAGATGTCGCACTGCACCCGGGTTGCGACTGGAACCGGGCTCGCCAACAACTGCTCGCGCTCCCGGGCATCGGCCCGTGGACCACCGAGATGATCGCGATGCGGGGGCTTGGCGATCCGGACGCCTTCCCTGTGACGGACCTCGGTGTGCTGCTGGCAGCCAAGACGGTCGGCCTGCCGGGCGACGGCCGTGCCCTCGCCGAACACAGTCGACGATGGCGCCCCTGGCGCGCCTATGCGACCCAGCACCTGTGGACCGCACTGGAACACGACGTCAACCACTGGCCTCCGAAGACCCGCGAGAAGGAGAGATGATGGAAACCATGCACTTCCGCACCGTGGCCAGCCCCATCGGGCCGCTGACGCTGGCCGGCCACGACGGCCGTCTGCAGCACCTGCGGATGGTGGACCAGACCTATGAGCCGAGCCGCGCCGGATGGGAGCGCGACGACGACGCGTTTGGCGACGCCGTGGCGCAACTCGAGCGCTACTTCGCCGGCGAGCTGACCGATTTCGACCTGGACCTGCACATGGTGGGCACTGAATTTCAGCGCCGAGTGTGGCAGGCTCTGCTCACGATTCCGTATGGCGAGACGCGCTCGTACGGTGAAATCGCCGCGCAGATCGGGTCGGCTGGTGCTTCCAGGGCCGTGGGGTTGGCCAATGGCCATAATCCGATAAGCATCGTGGTTCCGTGCCACCGCGTGATTGGCGCGAATGGAGGGCTTACCGGATATGGTGGCGGCCTCGGACGCAAGAGGCATCTACTCGAAATGGAAAAGAATCGCCTTTCTCCGGTCGCCACGTTATTCGACTGACGAGACGACGAAATAGACGTGAAAATGCCCGAGGCCCCCAATCGAAATTGGGGGCCTCGGGACTTAAAGGGTGTTCGGCGGTGTCCTACTTTTCCGCCCGGGTGGGCAGTATCATTGGCGCTGGTAGGCTTAGCTTCCGGGTTCGGGATGGGTCCGGGCGTTTCCCTGCCGCTGTTGCCGCCGTAACTCTATTTTATTTTCAGCCCCTGTTTGGTGTTATTTGGTGGTGGGGTGTGGTCTGTTCGACTCGTGGGTGTGGTTGCGAGGTCAGTGGTGTGACACGACGTGTCCAAGTGGTTTTCTTGGAACCTCAACCCAGGGGGTTGGGGTGTGTGTAAGTTTTCGGCCGGTTAGTGCCAGTTCCCTGCGCCCCTTGCGGGGTTTCTAGGTCTGGTCTATCGATCCCGTGGTCTGCGGGGGGCCTTATCCCTCTAAAAGGGTGAGAAACCTGGTCTTGGAAGAGGTTTCCCGCTTAGATGCTTTCAGCGGTTATCCTGTCCGAACGTAGCTATCCAGCCGTGCCCCTGGTGGGACAACTGGTAGACCAGAGGTTCGTCCGTCCCGGTCCTCTCGTACTAGGGACAGGTTTCCTCAAGTTTCTGACGCGCGCGGCGGATAGAGACCGAACTGTCTCACGACGTTCTAAACCCAGCTCGCGTGCCGCTTTAATGGGCGAACAGCCCAACCCTTGGGACCTGCTCCAGCCCCAGGATGCGACGAGCCGACATCGAGGTGCCAAACCATCCCGTCGATATGGACTCTTGGGGAAGATCAGCCTGTTATCCCCGGGGTACCTTTTATCCGTTGAGCGACACCCCTTCCACTCGGGGGTGCCGGATCACTAGTCCCGACTTTCGTCCCTGCTCGACATGTACGTCTCGCAGTCAAGCTCCCTTGTGCACTTGCACTCAACACCTGATTACCGTCCAGGTTGAGGGAACCTTTGGGCGCCTCCGTTACATTTTTGGAGGCAACCGCCCCAGTTAAACTACCCACCAGGCACTGTCCCTGAACCGGATATACGGTTCGAAGTTAGAAGCCCAATACGATCAGAGTGGTATTTCAACAACGACTCCACGACCACTGGCGTGGCCGCTTCACAGTCTCCCACCTATCCTACACAAACCGTAGCGAACTCCAATACCAAGTTGTAGTGAAGGTCCCGGGGTCTTTTCGTCCTGCCGCGCGTAACGAGCATCTTTACTCGTAGTGCAATTTCGCCGAGTCTATGGTTGAGACAGTTGAGAAGTCGTTACGCCATTCGTGCAGGTCGGAACTTACCCGACAAGGAATTTCGCTACCTTAGGATGGTTATAGTTACCACCGCCGTTTACTGGGGCTTAAATTCTCAGCTTCACCACTTGCGTGGTTGACCGGTCCTCTTAACCTTCCAGCACCGGGCAGGCGTCAGTCCGTATACATCGTCTTGCGACTTCGCACGGACCTGTGTTTTTAGTAAACAGTCGCTTCTCACTGGTTTCTGCGACCCCCCACCGCTGCCGGCAGCACGTGCCATGACGGTCAGGGGTCCCCCTTCTCCCGAAGTTACGGGGGTATTTTGCCGAGTTCCTTAACCATAGTTCACTCGTACGCCTTGGTATTCTCTACCTGACCACCTGTGTCGGTTTGGGGTACGGGCCGTGTGTGTGCTCGCTAGAGGCTTTTCTCGGCAGCATAGGATCACCGAATTCGCCTCACTCGGCTATGCATCACCTCTCAGGCTTCATGACATCCGGATTTGCCTAGATGTCGCCCTACGGGCTTGCCCCAGTATTACCACTGACTGGTACGGCTACCTTCCTGCGTCACCCCGTCGCTTGACTACTACCAGCGAAGGTCCCGCGCAGCCCCAGAAACTCCGCACCCCGAAGGGATTGGATGATCCTGGTTTTGGGCGGTGAGTACCGCTGATTCATCACGGGCGCGCACACACGGGTACGGGAATATCAACCCGTTGTCCATCGACTACGCCTGTCGGCCTCGCCTTAGGTCCCGACTCACCCTGGGCGGACTGGCCTGGCCCAGGAACCCTTGGTCTTTCGGCGGGCAAGGTTCTCACTTGCCTTATCGCTACTCATGCCTGCATTCTCACTCCCACACCCTCCACAGCTCCATCACTAGGCTGCTTCACCGGTGTGCAGGACGCTCCCCTACCCAACGTCAACCCCCGAAGGGATTGCTCGTTGCCGCGGCTTCGGCGGTGTGCTTGAGCCCCGCTACATTATCGGCGCACAATCACTTGACCAGTGAGCTATTACGCACTCTTTCAAGGGTGGCTGCTTCTAAGCCAACCTCCTGGTTGTCTTCGCGACTGCACATCCTTTTCCACTTAGCACACGCTTAGGGGCCTTAGCCGGCGATCTGGGCTGTTTCCCTCTCGACGCACGGAGCTTATCCCCCGCCGTCTCACTGCCACACTGTTGACTTACCGGCATTCGGAGTTTGGCTGACGTCAGTAACCTTTTAGGGCCCATCGGCCATCCAGTAGCTCTACCTCCAGCAAGAACCATGCAACGCTGCACCTAAATGCATTTCGGGGAGAACCAGCTATCACGGAGTTTGATTGGCCTTTCACCCCTACCCACAACTCATCCCCTCAGTCTTCAACCTAAGTGGGTTCGGGCCTCCACAACATCTTACTGCTGCTTCACCCTGGCCATGGGTAGATCACTCCGCTTCGGGTCCAGAACACACCACTACACCACACACTGTTGTGCGGATACGCCCTATTCAGACTCGCTTTCGCTGCGGCTACCCCACACGGGTTAACCTCGCGACATGTCCCTGACTCGCAGGCTCATTCTTCAAAAGGCACGCCATCACCCCACCACGAAGGAGGGCTCTGACGGCTTGTAGGCACACGGTTTCAGGTACTATTTCACTCCCCTCCCGGGGTACTTTTCACCATTCCCTCACGGTACTAATCCGCTATCGGTCATCAGAAGGTATTCAGGCTTACCGAGTGGTCTCGGCAGATTCACAGCAGATTTCACGGGCCCGCTGCTACTCGGGAACACCACACAAGGCAGGCGTCGGGTTTTCACGTACCGGGCTCTCACCGTCTACGGCAGGCCATCCCAAGACCACTTCCGCTAACCACGACACTTTCTCACTGCCCTCCAGGGAGGTAGCCCTGGACATCTGGGTCCCACAACCCCGCACACACAACCCCTACCCGGTATCACATGCATGCGGTTTAGCCATCCTCCGCTTTCGCTCGCCACTACTCACGGAATCACAATTGTTTTCTCTTCCTACGGGTACTGAGATGTTTCACTTCCCCGCGTTACCTCCCGCACCCTATGTATTCAGATACGGGTAACACGACATCACTCGTGCTGGGTTTCCCCATTCGGACATCCTCGGATCAACGCTCGGTTGACAGCTCCCCGAGGCATATCGCAGCCTCCCACGTCCTTCATCGGCCTCTGATGCCAAGGCATCCACCATGCGCCCTTAAACACTTACAAACACAAAAACCAATTGTAAAAAATCGAAATTACACCACAACAACCCACAACGACACCGACCACCCGAAGGAAGCCCGCCACCGCCGCGAGTTGATGCTCGCAACCACTATCCACGAATCAAACACCACACCCCACCACCAAAACCTGGGGCAACAACACGCCTCCCACCCCACACAGGGGCCAGGGAGAAACGGGCCTGTTGTCTCACAGCCCAACAGTGTGCTTGGCAGCCCACCAGACCCCACCCCCCAAAGAAGGGCAGCGCCGGCGTTTTTTGAGTTCGTCTATGCACCAGACCCGCACCCACTACAGGCGTCGGGCCATCTTCACGAATCGCTCGGGTCACCGTGACCCCACACGATGTGGGCGGGCCGCGAGTCTCGTGGTGCTCCTTAGAAAGGAGGTGATCCAGCCGCACCTTCCGGTACGGCTACCTTGTTACGACTTCGTCCCAATCGCCGATCCCACCTTCGACGGCTCCCTCCCACGAGGGGTTAGGCCACCGGCTTCGGGTGTTACCGACTTTCATGACGTGACGGGCGGTGTGTACAAGGCCCGGGAACGTATTCACCGCAGCGTTGCTGATCTGCGATTACTAGCGACTCCGACTTCACGGGGTCGAGTTGCAGACCCCGATCCGAACTGAGACCGGCTTTGAAAGGATTCGCTCCACCTCACGGCATCGCAGCCCTTTGTACCGGCCATTGTAGCATGTGTGAAGCCCTGGACATAAGGGGCATGATGACTTGACGTCATCCCCACCTTCCTCCGAGTTGACCCCGGCAGTCTCTCACGAGTCCCCACCATGACGTGCTGGCAACATGAGACAAGGGTTGCGCTCGTTGCGGGACTTAACCCAACATCTCACGACACGAGCTGACGACAGCCATGCACCACCTGCACACAGGCCACAAGGGAATACCCATCTCTAGGCACGTCCTGTGCATGTCAAACCCAGGTAAGGTTCTTCGCGTTGCATCGAATTAATCCACATGCTCCGCCGCTTGTGCGGGCCCCCGTCAATTTCTTTGAGTTTTAGCCTTGCGGCCGTACTCCCCAGGCGGGGTACTTAATGCGTTAGCTACGGCACGGATCCCAAGGAAGGAAACCCACACCTAGTACCCACCGTTTACGGCGTGGACTACCAGGGTATCTAATCCTGTTCGCTCCCCACGCTTTCGCTCCTCAGCGTCAGTTACTGCCCAGAGACCCGCCTTCGCCACCGGTGTTCCTCCTGATATCTGCGCATTCCACCGCTACACCAGGAATTCCAGTCTCCCCTGCAGTACTCCAGTCTGCCCGTATCGCCCGCACGCCCACAGTTGAGCTGTGAGTTTTCACGAACAACGCGACAAACCACCTACGAGCTCTTTACGCCCAGTAATTCCGGACAACGCTCGCACCCTACGTATTACCGCGGCTGCTGGCACGTAGTTGGCCGGTGCTTCTTCTGCACATACCGTCACTTGCGCTTCGTCTGTGCTGAAAGAGGTTTACAACCCGAAGGCCGTCGTCCCTCACGCGGCGTCGCTGCATCAGGCTTGCGCCCATTGTGCAATATTCCCCACTGCTGCCTCCCGTAGGAGTCTGGGCCGTATCTCAGTCCCAGTGTGGCCGGACACCCTCTCAGGCCGGCTACCCGTCGTCGCCTTGGTAGGCCATCACCCCACCAACAAGCTGATAGGCCGCGGGCCCATCCCACACCGCAAAAGCTTTCCACCACACGACATGCATCGCCTGGTCATATTCGGTATTAGACCCAGTTTCCCAGGCTTATCCCAAAGTGCAGGGCAGATCACCCACGTGTTACTCACCCGTTCGCCACTCGTGTACCCCGAAGGGCCTTACCGTTCGACTTGCATGTGTTAAGCACGCCGCCAGCGTTCGTCCTGAGCCAGAATCAAACTCTCCAAACAAAAACCCCTCCACAAACGGAGGCAGAATTCGAATCAGAACAAGTCCGACACCAACAAAAAGACACCAAACAAACTGGCATCAAAAAAACAACCACCCCCACCAAAGGAAGACGGGGAGTCCCCCACGAGGATGGCCAAAACAACAAACAAAAACCACCAAACACACTATTGAGTTCTCAAACAACACACCCGGATTTCAGGCAACCCTGCCACTGTACTTCATCGTGGCGGTGACGTCAATCCTCGTCCTTCCGGTCCAGGACCGGGGCCGTAGGCACTGAATAGAGACTACCCCGCGAAGGCCGGTATCTACAAAACCGCACGCCACGGGCCGGTTTTTGGGCTCGCGAGGGCCGAAACCTCAAGTGACCCGCTCGATTTCGGCACCGAGACTGACCAGGTTCTCGACGAACAACGGATACCCGCGATCGATGTGGAATACGTCGTGCACCTCGGTGTCGCCGTCCGCGACGAGGCCCGCCAACACGAGTCCCGCACCCGCGCGGATGTCCGAAGCCCACACCGGCGCACTCGACAGCTGCGGGATGCCCCGCACGACCGCGTGGTGGCCATCCGTTCGGGCGTCGGCGCCGAGGCGGATCATCTCCTCCACGAAACGGAAACGCGCCTCGAACACGTTCTCGGTGATCATCGACGTGCCATCGGCGATACATGCCAAGCCGATGGCCATGGGCTGCAGATCGGTGGGGAAACCGGGGAACGGCAGCGTCGCCATGTTCACGGCCTTGGGCCGCTCGTACTGGACGACGCGAAAACCGTTGTCGTGCTGCGTCACGGTGGCCCCCGCGTCGTGCAGCTTGTGGAGCACCAACTGAAGGTGCTGCGGGTCGACGCCCGTCACCGAGATGTCGCCTCGCGTCATCGCCGCGGCAATGCCCCAGGTGGCGGCGACGATCCGGTCACCGATCACCCGATGTTCGGTCGGGTGCAGCCGATCGACCCCGGTGATCGTCATCGTGGACGAGCCGGCGCCGGAGATCCTGGCGCCCATCTGGGTGAGCATCGTGCACAGGTCGACGACGTCGGGCTCGCGGGCGGCGTTGTGGATGATGGTGACGCCTTCGGCGAGCACCGCGGCCATCAGAATGTTCTCGGTGGCCCCGACGGAGGGAAACTCGAGTTGGATCTCGGCGCCACGCAGATGATCTGCCTCGGCCACCACACAGCCGTGCTCGATGTTGCATCGGGCGCCGAGCTGACGAAGCCCCGCCTGGTGCATGTCGAGCGGCCGTGACCCGATCGCGTCGCCACCCGGCAGCGCCACCTTCGCCCGCTTGCACCGACCGACGAGCGGACCAAGAACGCACACCGAGGCACGGAACTGTCGCACCGCGGCGAAGTCGGCGTCGTACTTCAGCTCGTCGGGAGACGTGATCTTGACGGTGTCGCCGTCCACCTCGACGGTCGCGCCCAGCCCGCGCAACACTTCCGCCATCAGGGGCACGTCGAGGATGTCGGGGCTGTTCGTGATGGTGCTGGTGCCCTCGGCCAACAGGGATGCCGCCATCAATTTCAGGACGCTGTTCTTCGCTCCCCCGACGGCAACCTCGCCAGATAACCGAGTTCCACCGGTCACCACGAATCGCTCGCTCACCCGCGTCAGTGTAAACAGCGACGCCGTCCGCGTCAGTTTCACCCGAGCGGCGCGAGTACGGTTTCGACCATGGCCGTCCATCTGACCCGCATCTACACCCGCACCGGCGACGACGGTTCGACCGGGCTCAGTGACTTCAGCAGGGTGTCGAAGAACGACTCACGACTCGAGGCGTACGCCGACTGCGACGAGGCGAATGCCGCCATCGGCGTGGCCGTCGCGGTGGGGAACCCGGACGGGCGGATCCTGCACGTGCTCAGGTGGATACAGAACGACCTGTTCGATGCGGGTGCCGACCTCTCAACGCCGGTCGTCGAGAATCCCGAGCACCCGCCGCTGCGGATCACCCAGGACTACGTCGACCGGCTCGAGTCATGGTGTGACGAGTTCAACGAGCCACTGCCGGCGCTGAATTCGTTCATCCTGCCTGGAGGCACCGCGCTGTCCGCGTTGCTTCACGTCGCGCGGACGGTGGCGCGACGGGCGGAACGCTCGGCGTGGCGGGCGATCGAGGACCACGGCGACTCGGTCAGCGCGCTGCCCGCGAAGTACCTGAACCGGCTGTCCGATCTGTTGTTCATCCTGACGCGGACCGCCAATCCCGAGGGAGACGTGCTCTGGCAGCCGGGCGGGCCGAAGAGCTAGGTCATCCGCCGGCGTGAGCGTCGCGACGGACGTGATTCCAGCCACGACGTGAACGCGGTCAACGCGCCACGGTCCAAAGCGATCTCGTAGCCGTGCCGGCTGTCCGGGTCGGTGTCGCGCAGCTCCAGCACGACGATCTCGGCACTCATGATGTCGAACTCGTCACCGCGGGGCGCACGGCGTCCGACCACCTCGATGCCCCGCCGGGACAGCCGACGGTCCGGCCACCACCGCAGGCTCGACAGTCGGTAGAAGCCGGCTTCGCCTCCCCGGTACCGCACCACCCCGTGGCGCCAGCCGTGGCCGCCTACGGCGGGGACGTCGCGCAGGATTGCCGCAGAGCCGCCGACCTGGCGCAGCTTCCACAGCCGGTAGGTGAGCGCTACGACGATCAGCAACAGCACACCGACCAGCGCGGCCATGATCATCATGGACGCGCTCATCGGCAACTCAGTCGATCTCGCCTAGCGCACGCAAGCGCGCCCTGCCCCACGCCGCCGTGCGCTCGTCGTCCGACTCCGAGTCCTGCTTGGCCTCGTCGGCATTGATCTCCGACTCCAGTTGGGCGTTCTCCACCAGAATCCGGACGGCCTCGTCGGTGACGGAGAGGAATCCGCCGTCCACCGCTATGCGGAGGTCGTCCTCGCCCTCGCGCTCGACACGCACCATCGCATCGTCGACCAGCTGTGCCACCAGCGGAATGTGCCTGGGCAGGATGCCGATCTCACCGGCCGTGGTGCGGGTGAACACGAACGTCGCATCACCCGACCACAGCTCGCGCTCGACGGCGACGATCTCGACGTGAATCTCAGCCATCGCACACCACCTCTCGAGCTCCGATCACAGCTTTGCGCCGAAGCTCTCGGCCTTCTTGGACAGGTCTTCCAGCCCGCCGATGAGGAAGAACGCCTGCTCGGGCAGGTGGTCGAAGTCGCCCTTCGTCAGCTTGTCGAACGCCTCGATGGTCTCCTTGAGCGGCACCGTCGAACCAGGCTGGCCGGTGAACTGCTCGGCGGCCATCATGTTCTGGCTCAAGAACCGCTCGATGCGGCGCGCCCGGTTCACCAGCTGCTTGTCCTCCTCCGACAACTCGTCGACACCGAGAATCGCGATGATGTCCTGGAGGTCCTTGTAGCGCTGCAGGACTCGGATGACCTCCTGGGCAACGCGGTAGTGCTCGTCGCCGACCACCGCGGGGTCGAGGATGGTCGAGCTGGAGGCCAGCGGGTCCACCGCCGGGAAGATGCCCTTGGAGAACACCGCACGGGACAACTCCGTGGTGGCGTCGAGGTGCGCGAACGTCGTCGCCGGCGCCGGGTCGGTGTAGTCGTCGGCAGGCACGTAGACGGCCTGCATCGAGGTGATGGAGTGGCCGCGGGTCGAGGTGATCCGCTCCTGCAGCTCGCCCATTTCGTCGGCCAGCGTGGGCTGGTAACCCACGGCAGACGGCATGCGGCCGAGCAGGGTGGAGACCTCGGAGCCGGCCTGCGTGAACCGGAAGATGTTGTCGATGAACAACAACACGTCCTGGTTCTGCTCATCGCGGAAGTACTCCGCCATGGTCAGCGCCGACAGGGCGACCCGCATGCGGGTGCCTGGCGGTTCGTCCATCTGGCCGAACACCAGGGCGGTGTCCTTGAGGACGTTCGCATCGGCCAGCTCGACCCACAGGTCGTTGCCCTCACGGGTGCGCTCCCCCACCCCGGCGAACACCGACGTGCCGCCGAAGTTGCGCGCGATGCGGTTGATCATCTCCTGGATCAGCACGGTCTTGCCCACACCGGCACCGCCGAACAGGGCGATCTTGCCGCCACGGACGTACGGGGTCAGCAGATCGACGACCTTGAGGCCGGTCTCGAGCATCTCGGTGCGGGGCTCCAGCTCCGAGAACGGCGGCGGATTGCGGTGAATCGACCAGTGGTCGAAGTCCTTGCCGTAGCCGGGATCGTCGAGGCAGTCGCCGAGGGCGTTGAAGACGTGGCCCTTGACCCCGTCGCCGACGGGCACCGAGATGGAGGCACCGGTGTCGGTGACCTCGACGCCGCGGACCAGTCCGTCGGTCGGCTGCATGGAGATGGTGCGCACCAGGTTGTCACCGAGGTGCTGCGCGACCTCGAGGGTCAGCGTCTTGGCCATCTGCTCGTAGGTGATCTCGGCGTGCAACGCGTTGAACAACTCGGGCACGGAACCGCGCGGGAACTCGATGTCGACGACCGGGCCGGTGATGCGGACCACGCGACCTGCGGTCTTGGAATATTCTGCGGTGGCAGTCATTTTCTCTTCGCTTCTCTTCGCTTCCGGGTGGTGTCTATCGGGCGTCGGCGAGCGCGTTGGCGCCGCCGACGATCTCGCTGATTTCCTGGGTGATCTGCGCCTGACGTTCGCGGTTGGCCTCCAGCGTCAGCGCCTTGATCAGGTCGTCGGCATTGTCGGTCGCCGACTTCATCGCGCGTCGACGGGACGCCGATTCCGACGCCGCGGCCTCCAGGAGCGCCGAGTACACGCGGGTGGCGATGTAGCGCGGCAGGAGTGCGTCGAACAACGCCTCGGCGTTGGGTTCGAAGGAGAACAGCGTCTGCGGACCGCTCTCCTGCTCACCGACGTACTCGACGACCATGGGCGCAATTCGCAGCGCCACCGCCGACTGCGACAACATCGACTTGAATTGGGTGAAGACGATGTGCAGCTCGTCGACACCGAGGGTGCCGTCCTCGCCCGCGTCGTCGCCCTCGTCGTCGGCGCCGGCCATGAACGCTCCGACCAACACGTCCGCGATCTCACGGGCCTGGTCGTAGGTCGGCCGCTCCGAGAAACCGGTCCACGAGTCCTTCACCTCGCGCTGGCGGAAACTGTAGTACCCGAGCGCCTTTCGGCCGACCGCGTAGATGACGGGGCTCTTGCCCTCGTCGCGCAGCAGCGAGAACAGCTCCTCGGACTGCCGCAGGACGTTGGCGTTGTACGCCCCGCACAACCCCCGGTCGGAGGACACGACGAGCACACCGGCGCGCTTGGGCGACTCCCGCTCGACGAGCAGCGGATGGTCCAGCGCACTGGCACCCGCCAGTTCGGTGAGCATGTTGGTGATCTCATCGGAGTACGGCCGCGCCGCTTGAACCCGCGCTTGCGCCTTGGCGATGCGCGACGTCGCAATCAACTCCTGGGCCTTGGTGATCTTCTTGATCGACCCCGCGGAGCGGATGCGTCCGCGCAACTCGCGCAGTGTGGCTGCCATGTCGTTGCCTACCTACTTCTTCGGCGCCGGCTTGCGGACCTTGACCGATTCCTTCTCGACGTCCTCTTCGTCCATCGCCTCGGTGTCGGCCTCGTTGACGGCAACGGAGCTGCCGTCCGTGGCGGCGAACCCCTTCTTGAAGTCGTTGACGACCGTCGTCAGCTTTTCCTGGGCCTCTTCCGGAAACTTCTTGCTCTCCCGGATGTCGCTGAAGATTCCGTCGTGGCTGGCCTTGACGTGTTCGAGGAACTCGGTCTCGAACCGCTGCACGTCCTCGGCCGGAACAGAGTCGAGGTGCCCCTTGGTACCGAGGAAGATCGCGACCACCTGCTCCTCGACCGACAACGGGCTGTACTGCGGCTGCTTGAGCAATTCCACCAACCGGCTGCCGCGCTCGAGCTGAGCCTTCGACGTGGGATCGAGGTCGGAGGCGAACGCCGCGAAGGACTCCAGCTCGCGATACTGCGACAGGTCCAAGCGCAGGCTTCCCGCCACTTCCTTCATCGCCTTGATCTGCGCGGCGCCACCGACGCGGGACACCGACACACCGACGTTGATGGCGGGCCGCACACCCTGGTTGAACAGGTCGGACTCCAGGAAGCACTGGCCATCGGTGATCGAGATGACGTTGGTGGGGATGAATGCCGAGATGTCGTTCGCCTTGGTCTCGATGATCGGGAGTCCGGTCATCGAACCGCCACCCAGCTCGTCGGACAGCTTCGCGCAGCGCTCAAGCAGACGGGAGTGCAGGTAGAACACGTCGCCGGGGAAGGCCTCGCGACCGGGCGGGCGACGCAGCAGCAGCGAGATCGCACGGTAGGCGTCGGCCTGCTTGGAGAGGTCGTCGAAGACGATGAGAACGTGCTTGCCGTCGTACATCCAGTTCTGGCCGATGGCCGAACCCGTGTAGGGCGCAAGCCACTTGAAACCCGCGGGGTCGGATGCCGGCGCCGCGACGATGGTGGTGTACTCCATCGCGCCGCCCTCTTCGAGAGCGCGCTTGACGCTGGCGATCGTGGTGCCCTTCTGACCGATCGCGACGTACACGCACCGCACCTGCTGCTTGGGGTCGCCGGTCTCCCACGCCTCACGCTGGTTGAGGATGGTGTCGACGCAGACCGCGGTCTTGCCGGTCTTGCGGTCGCCGATGATCAGCTGCCGCTGCCCACGGCCGATCGGCGTCATGGCGTCGATGGCCTTGATGCCGGTCTGCAGCGGCTCGCCGACGCCCTGACGCTGAACGACCGAGGGCGCCTGCAGTTCCAGGGCACGGCGGGTGTCGGTCTCGATGTCGCCCTGGCCGTCGATCGGTTGCCCCAACGGGTTCACCACGCGACCGAGGAACGCGTCGCCCACCGGCACGGAGAGCACCTCACCGGTGCGCTTGACCTGCTGGCCCTGTTCGATCTTCTCGAACTCGCCGAGGATCACCGCGCCGATGCTGTGCTCGTCGAGGTTGAGCGCCACCCCGAGGACGCCGCCGGGGAATTCGAGCAGCTCCTGCGTCATCACCGAGGGAAGCCCCTCGACGTGCGCGATGCCGTCGCCGGCGTCGATGACCGTGCCGATCTCTTCACGCTGCGTGTCGGCGGAAAACGAGGACACGTACTCCTCGACGGCACCTTCGATGTCAGCAGCGGAGATTGTCAACTCTGCCATGATTCTTCGTCTTCCTACCTTTTGATGTGGGCTGTGGATGTCGGGGCCGGGTTCGTCGTTTCCGCGCGCAAGCGCTCGTCAGTCCGGTAACTGAGTCTGTGCGGCGGCCAGGCGTGATGCGATGGAACCGTCGATCACCTCGTCGCCGACCGTGATCGACAGACCTCCGAGGAGCTCCGGGTCGACGTGCAATTGCACGGACACGGGGTGTCCGTAGATTCGGGTCAACAACTCGACGAGCCGATTCCGCTGTGCGTCGCTCAGCTCGGCAGCCGCACTGACGTGCGCGACGATCTCGCCACGACGTGCCACTGCCAGTTCGGCGAGATCGATCACGGCTTCGTCGGCCCGCTCGCCGCGCAGGTGCGCGACGGTCTGTGTCAACAGCGCCCGGGCGGTGCCATCGATGCCCGAATTGTCGACGATCTTGTTCAGCAACGCGATTCGGCCGTCGGCCGGGGTCGTGTAGTCGCTGAGCACGGCGGTGAGGCGCGGTTCGGCGTCGAGGACCCGACCGATGCGGAAGAGTTGGTCTTCGACCTCGTCGACCTTGTCTTCGATCTCGGCGAGCTTCAGCAGCGCCAGACGTGCGGTGTGCTCCACACCGTCCACCAGGTCGCTGACGGCGGACCACCGCTGCGACACCGCGGTGCGCAACAGCCTGGCTGTGTGTTCGTCGACCTTGTCGGAGACCAGCCTGTCGAGCAGTCGGACCTTGGCCTCGGCGTCGTCCATCGGCTCGGCGAGGTGTTTGGTCAGCCCGGGTTCGCTGATCAGCAGCGAGACGACGGAGCCGAGTTCGTCGGCCAACGTGGTCAGCCCCGGTTCCCGCAGTCTGCCCGCCACCTCGTCGAATGCCTTCGTGAGCTCGACGAGCGCCGCGCGGCTGGCAGCGCGAAGCCTGGCCGTGGCGCCCGTCTCGATCACGGCGCTGGACGGCGCCATGTCGTCGAGCTCGTCGAGGAAACGATCGACGGTGGCCGCACGCGCGGCGGGGTCGGCGACGTGGGCCCGCACCAGCTCGTCGGCCTTCTGCACCGACTCGGCGCCGAGGCCGTGCCGCAACTGCCGGATGAGCTGCTGTCGCATCAGCTGGACGTGTTGCGCGCCTTGGGCCTTCAGCCGTTCGGCTTCGACGCCCGCCTGTTCCTGCAGTTGGCTGACGATGCGTTCGGAGTCCTGCCTCGCCTCGTCGGTGACCTTCGACGATGCCGCCTCGGCGTCCTTGAGGGCCTTGGCGTGCATCGCGTCCGCCTCCTCGAGCTTCTTGGCCGCCTCCGCACTTTCGGCGAGCGCACTGCGCACCGCGTCCTGCTGCTTCTGCATCAGGGACCTGACGGGAGGGACGACGTAGCGCCACAGGATGTAGACGATGACCGCGAAGCCGATGAGCTGACCGATGAATGTGGACATCTACCGGCTCCCGCCCGGCTCGACGTCGACGCCGAGGATGCGGCCGGCCAAGGTGGCGGACAGGCCGTCCACCGACGAGTCGAGCTCTGACTGCGTCGACGAACGCTGTTGAGACAGTTGCTGGTCCGCATCGCGGACCGTCTCGGCGACCTCACCACTGGCTTCGGCACGCTTCTCGTCGATCACCTGACGACCGGCGGTCCGGGCCTCCTCACGGATCGAGGAGGCTTCGGTGCGTGCACCCGCCATGGCCTTGTCGTAATCCGCCTGCGCGGCGGCCACCTGCTCGGCCGACTTGCGGCTGTCCGCCGCCGTCTTGGCCAGCATGGCCTCCCGCTCGGACAGGACCTTGCCGATCGGCGGCACGACCCATTTCGTGATCACGGCGAGCACGATCAGGAAGATGATCAGCACGACGAAGAAGGTGCCGTTGGGGATCAGGAAGTTGTTCCCCCCACCGCCTTCTTCCGCCGCCTGGCTGGCGGCCAGGACGTTGATGCCGTCCGCCAGGACAGTCAAACCGAGTTCGTCCATGCCGACGGACTATTTCAGGCCCGGCGTGGCGAATACGAACAGCGCCATGAACGCCAGGTTGATGAAGTACGCGGCTTCCACCAGACCGACGGTGATGAAGAACGGCGTGAACAGGCGACCCTGAGCCTCGGGCTGCCGTGCGATGCCGGAGATCAGTGCGTTGCCGGCGATGCCGTCACCGATACCCGCGCCGATTGCGCCGCCACCCATGATCAATCCACCGCCGATGAGAGCACCGGCCGTGATGAGGGCGTTTGGATCCATTCCTTGTTCCTCCTTGGGTTTCTGGTGGCGGCGCCACCAGCACTGCTGGTAGTACGGGTCAAGCTGGCTTGTTAGTGGTGCGCTTCCTCTTTGGCGTGTTCCTTGGCGTCGTCACCGTCGTGATCCAGCTCCATCGACTGGCTGAAGTACAAGATCGTCAGCAGCGCGAAGATGAAGGCCTGGATCAAACCGACGAAGAGGTCGAAGGTCTTCCATATGGCATTGGGTGCCCACTGGACGTACCAGGGGAACAACGCGATCAACGAGACGAGGATGCCGCCGGCGAAGATGTTGCCGAAGAGTCGCAGCGACAACGAGATCGGCTTGGCGATCTCCTCGACGATGTTGATGGGCGCCATCAGCGTGACGTGCCCCTTGACCAGCTTCTTGACGTGGCCCCAGGCGCCGCGACGCCAGACGCCGGCGGCGTGATAGCAGATGAACACGAACGCGGCGAGCGCCAGCACGTAGTTGATGTCCGCGGCCGGTGCCTTGATCAGTTCCCCTGCGGCGCCGTCGGAACCGCCGTACTGGACCGGCAGTACGGCGAGCCAGTTGGACACCAGGATGAAGACGAAGATGGTGACCGCGAGTGGGAGGACGAACGGCGCGATCTTCATGCCGATTGCCGCCTCGACCTGCTGGCGCATCTGAATCGTGATGGCCTCGAAGAACAACTGCACGCCGCCTGGCACCCCGGTGGAGGTGACCTTGGACTTCAGGAAGAAGGCGAGGGCGATGACGATGACGCCGGCGATCGAGGTGCTGATCACCGTGTCGCCGTTGATCGTCATGCCAAGCACATGCCAGAGGGGCTCGTGAACCCCGACGTGGATCGCCGCCTCGGCGACAACAGTGTCAATCATTGGCCGTCAGCTCTATCCTTCGATTCCGTTGCGGAGACTTCTGCGACGTCAAGACCGTTGGCGCGGATCTTCTTCATCACCGGGATGCTGGTGCTCATCACCAGCACCGCCTGGAAGATCGCGAGCCCGAAGAGCACGGCCAGGCCGTCATGCTTCTTGAACACGATGGCTACGCTCAGACCGATTGCGGTGATCACCAACAACCGCGTCATCGAGTTGACGGCCATCTTCTTCTTCAGCGGATGATCCTCGGCGGTGATGGACTCGACCGCCCGCCGGACCAACAACGCGTTGAGCAAACCGAGGCCGAGGCCGAGGCCGAGGAAGGCTCCGAAGAACACGTGCCCGATGAAACCGGACGCGACGAGAGCGAGCGCGGTGAGCGCCACGCAGACGATGAGCAAGCGCACCGGCCGGAAGGCCACGGAAGGAAACACCAACGGCGCATCCTGCGCTGGCGTCGTCATTGACTCACCTCAATCCACGCTTTCACGAGAGCCGTCCCCCTGACGAACGATGATCCGGCGCGTGCCGCCCGAGCGTATCGGAGGGCGCGAGTCGCGCTGGAATCACCCAAGGGGTAGCTCCCTTTGTCGGTCGTACATCGGCGCCGATCGGCTTTCGGACCGATGGGCCGGGCCGGCAACCCGCGAGGTCTTTCGGGTTCTGCCAGCACCGTACCACATGGTGAGCGGCCATAAACGGGGTGCTACTACTTTGTGTCGTACTGACTAGTCTGGCAGCTCGCTGCGAGTTTCTTCGCCTCGGCGCAACAGCGGAATGAGCGTGAAGACGATCGCCACGACGATCGCTGCGAGCATCACCGCACCCGTGTGCCGGGGGTCGAAGAAGATGGTGCTCGCCGCGCCGAGCGCGACGATTCCCACCCACAAATAGATCAGGAGCACCACCCGTCGATGCGAGTGGCCGATCTGGAGGAGACGGTGGTGCAGGTGCATCTTGTCGGGGCTGAAGGGACTCCGGCCCGCTCGGGTACGGCGCACGATCGCGAGCAACATGTCCAGCGCGGGGACGAACATCACCGCAACGACCAAGAGGAATGGCGAGAGCAGCGCGAAGACGTCCCGCGCGCCGTAGGCGTTCTGCGAGATCGGACCGGCCGCTGTCGTCGATGCCGCCGCGAGCATCAACCCGATGAGCATGGACCCCGAGTCCCCCATGAAGATCTTGGCGGGATGGAAGTTGTGGGGCAGGAACCCCAGGCAGGCTCCCGCCAACACCACCGAGATCACCGCCGGCGGGTAGAACAGCACGTCGCCGCCGTGGTCGCGCAGCAGACCCACCGAGAAGATGCAGATGGCGGCGGCGGTGATCAGGCCGAGGCCCGCCGCCAGCCCGTCGAGTCCGTCGACGAAGTTCATCGCGTTGACGATCGACACCGTCAGCGCCAACGTCAGCAAGATCGACGTCACCTGATCGAGGACGATGGTGCCGACTCCGCCGATGGGGATGTAGAGCACGCTCCATGCCACGCCCATGGTCACCAGCACGCTGGCAGCGGTGATCTGACCCGCGAACTTCGTCAGGGCGTCGAGGCCCCACCGGTCGTCGATCAGCCCGATGGCCATGATCAGCCCGCCCGCGACGACCACCGCGGGCATGCCGGACGAGTAGACGAACCCGCGGGTGAGCGCGGGCAGTTGCGACGCCAGCAGGACTGCCGCCACGATCCCGACGTACATCGCAAGTCCCCCCATGCGGGGTGTGGGCTGTACGTGGACGTCGCGCTGCCGCGGATAGGCGACCGCACCGAGTCGGGTGGCGAGCGTGCGCACCCACCCCGTCGCGAAGTAGGTGATGATCGCCGCGGTCAGCCCGACCAGGGCGAGCTCGCGCAGGGGGACGCCGGCACCGCGGTCCGACAACGCGAGCAGGCCTTCCACGCGGTGAAATGTACTGGACCCACCTGAGACCCACGAACCCGACGAACGGTCGGGTTAGCTCGGGGCCTCGGCGTCAGGCGGACAGGGCGCCGGCGTCGAGCCCGAGGACGTCGGCGATCGCGGCCGCGGTGACCGGCCCGTCCCGCAGCACACGTGGCTGCGCACCGGTGAGGTCCACGATCGTCGATGACGCACCCTGCGCAGACGGACCGGCCTCGAGGTAGACCTCGACGAGGTCGCCGAGCTGCTCACGGGCGCCCGCGGCCGTCACGGCGGCTGCCTTGCCGGAGATGTTGGCACTGGAGACGGCCATCGGGCCGACCTCGCGCAGCAGCTCGATCGCCACCGGATGCAGTGGCATCCGCAACATCACGGTGCCCGCCGCGTCGCCGAGGTCCCACTGCAGTGACGGTGCTTGCTGGACGACGAGGCTCAACGCTCCCGGCCAGAACGCCCGGATGAGTCGTCGCGCGGCGTCGGGCACCGAGTACACCAGGCCGTCGATGGTGTGCCAGGACCCGACGAGCACGGGCACCGGCATGTCACGGCCGCGCCCCTTGGCGGCGAGCAGCGCAGCCACCGCCGCCCCGTCGAAGGCGTCGGCACCGATGCCGTACACGGTGTCGGTGGGCAGAACCACCAGACGACCGCCCTTGAGGGCACTGATCGCCGACGCAATGCCGCTGCGCCGCTGCATCTCGTCGGCGCAGTCGAATGTCTCACTCATGCGCGATCCCGCTCCGCTTCTCGCTTGCCACTCATGCGGTCCACCCTGTACCCCGCCGCACCGCCGTGACGAATCGGGGGCGACCTGCGAGGTCCCGGCGCGACGTCACGTCGGTGAACGCGCCGGACCGCTCGAAGAGGTCGACGGTCAGCGCTGCGGTGTCGTCGTCGTGTTCGACGGCGACGAGCCCGCCGCCACGCAGCAAGCGGCCGGCCAGTGTGACGATCGGTGCGATCACCCGCATCCCGTCCGGGCCGCCGAACAAGGCGCCAGCCGGTTCGTGGTCGGCCACCTCGGGTGGCAGCGTCGCGCCGTCGGGGATGTACGGCGGGTTCGACACCACCAGGTCGACGGCACCGTCACGTTCGCCGAGCACGTCCGGGGCGGTCACGTCGGCGTCGATCACCTCGACGCCGCGTCCCGCGCAGTTGCGCCGCGCGTACCGCAGCGCCTCGGCCGAATTCTCGACGGCGATGACGTGCGCCTGCGGGAAGGTCGCCGCCAGTGCGACCGCGAGTGCTCCCGACCCGGTGCAGAGATCGACGAGCACGGGCGACGAGGGAAGCCGCTGCTTCGCGGCCCACTCGAGCAGCGACTCCGTCTCCGGTCGCGGGATGAACACACCGGGACCGACTTCCAGCGTCACGGCGCCGAAGGGCGCGGACGCGGTGAGGTGCTGCAGGGGAATTCGGCGCGACCGCGCGTCGACGATGCTGCGGTAGCTGTCGTAGAACGGCTCGGCCGGGTCGAGGGACCGCAACCGTCCGCGGTCGACGCCCGCGGTGTGCGCGGCGAGGAGTTCGGCGTCGACCCGTGCGCTGTCGATTCCCGCGCGCACGAGCGTGCCTGCCGCCGCGTCGATGGCCTGCCGCAGGCGTGTCATGTCTCCTGCAGCCTGGCTTGTCTGTCCGCCGCGGCAAGCGCGTCGAACATCGGGTCGAGATCGCCGTCGAGAACCTGGTCGAGGTTGTGCGCCTTGAACCCGATCCGATGGTCGGTGATCCGGTTCTCCGGGAAGTTGTAGGTCCGGATGCGCTCACTGCGGTCGACGGTGCGAATCTGGCTGGCCCGGTCCGCCGAGGCGTCGGCGGATGCCTGTTCCTCGGCGAGGGCCTGCAACCGTGCCGCCAGCACGACCATCGCGCGGGCCTTGTTCTGCAGCTGCGACCGCTCGTTCTGGCAGGTGACCACGATGCCGGTCGGCAGGTGGGTGATGCGCACCGCCGAGTCGGTGGTGTTCACGCCCTGACCGCCCTTGCCGGAGGACCGGTAGACGTCGATGCGCAGATCCGACTCGTCGATCTCGACGGCCGCCACGTCTTCCGGCTCCGGATACACCAGCACCCCCGCGGCGGAGGTGTGCACCCGGCCCTGCGACTCGGTGACCGGCACCCGCTGCACCCGGTGCACGCCGCCCTCGAACTTGAGCCGCGACCAGACGCCGTCGGCAGAGTCGCCCTTGGCGGCGATCGTCAGGGTGGCGTCCTTGTAGCCGCCGAGGTCGGAGAAGGTCTCGTCGAGCACGGTGACGTTCCAGCCGTGTCGCTCGGCGTACCGGATGTACATGCGGGCGAGGTCGGCTGCGAACAGTGCCGATTCCTCGCCGCCCTCCCCCGACTTCACCTCCATCACGACGTCGTCCGCGTCGTGTGCATCTCGGGGCGCGAGCAGGTCGCTGAGCTGCTGCTCGAGTTCGGCGACCCGGGTGGTCAGCCCGGGCACCTCGGCGGCGAACGACGCGTCCTCCGTCGCGAGTTCCCTGGCGGCCTCGAGATCACCGCGGGCGCTCTCCAACTTGCGGTGGGTGGACACGATCGGCGATAGCTGCGCGAACCGACGGCCCACCTTGCGGGCCGCGCCCGCATCCGCGTGCAGAGCCGGATCGGACAGCTGGCGTTCGAGGTCGGCGTGCTCGGCGAGGAGCGCGTCGACCCTCGTCGCCGAGTCGGTGGTCGCCATGGTGCCCTCCTTCGGTGAACTCGTCGCGGAACGCAATCGGCGCCCGATCCTGTCACTGAACGCGACAGAACGGGCGCCGAATGGCTGGCTACTTGTCGGCTGCGGCCTTGTCTGCGGCAGCAGTCCCCTTCGCCCCGGCACGCTTTCCGTACCGCTTCTCGAAGCGGGCCACGCGGCCGCCGCTGTCGAGGATCTTCTGCTTGCCGGTGTAGAAGGGATGGCACTGGGAGCAGACCTCGACCACGATGTGGCCGCTCTCCTTGGTGCTGCGGGTCTGGAAGCTGTTGCCACAGCCGCAGACCACGGTGGTCTCTACGTAGTTGGGGTGAATACCCGATTTCATGATGGTCCTCTTCACTAGTTGGCCGCCGGGTCGCCTGAAACTGACCTGAGTGTTCAGACGTGAACCGGAACCGAGGTGTCGACGGTCGATTATGCCAGGTCAGCCGTCAGAGTCATAAACGTCGACGCAGCTGCGGCTATTCCGCGGCGGTCAGCCAGACGGCAGGGCTGCCGACCGGGTCGAACACGGTGCCGTCGCGCTTCCACAGCACGCGTCCGGCAGGGTCGACACCACGTCCGGCCAACTCGCGCTTGAGGATCTTGTTCGTCGCCGTGCTCGGAAGATGCGCGGCGATCCACACGTACCGCGGCCACGCCTTCGGCGACAGATCGCGCTGCGACGAGAGGAACTCCCCGAAGCGGGCGGGAGTGAGATCCGCCCCGTCGCGCAACACCACTGCCGCCATCACCTGGTCGCCAACGTGCTCGTCGGGCACCGGGTACACGGCGACACAGCTGATCTCATTGAGACGCAACAAGATCCGTTCTATCGGGGCGGTGGTGAGATTCTCGCCGTCGACCCGCATCCAATCGGCCGTCCGTCCCGCGAGATAGATCCACCCGTCGGCATCGCGGTAGGCGAGGTCGCCCGACCAGTACATCCCGTGGCGCATCCGCTGGTCGGTGGCACCGGGGTCGTTGTAGTAGCCGCGAAACATCCCACTGCCACTGGTGTTGACCAGTTCCCCCGTCGCCGCCTCCGCGTTGACCAGCGCACCCGCGTCGTCGAACACCGCCACGTCGCATTCGGTGACCGTGTCGGGATCGTAGATCGCGACACCGGGGAAGCCCTTGCCGATCGACCCGCGCGGACAGCCGTCGGGCCGGGTGATGATCACTGCGGTCTCGGTCGACCCGAAGCCATCCCACACGTCGCAGTCGAACCGGCGGCCGAATTCCTCGATGTCGCGGTCGGAGGCTTCGTTGCCGAACGCGATGCGCAGCGGGTTCTCGCAGTCGTCGGGCTCCTCGGCGGTGGCAAGGACGTACGCCAGCGGCTTGCCGACGTAGTTCATGTACGTGACCCCGTAGCGCCGGACGTCGGGCAGGAACCGGGATGCCGAGAACGCGGCGGGAACCATCGCGGCACCGGCCCCCAGCGCGACACTCCAGCCGGCGTACACGGCGTTCGAGTGAAACAGCGGCATCGCCAGATAACACACGTCGGACGCGTCCAGCGCGAAGCGCTCGACCAGTGCGCTTCCGGCGAACAACACCATGGCATGGGGCACCTCGACCGCCTTGGGTTCGCCGCTGGTACCGGAGGTGAAGATCATCATGAAGGTGTCGCCAGGCGCGACGTGGCGGTGCGGCACCAGGGTCGGCGCAGCCGCCGAACGCCCTGCCCACTCGCCGGTCGACACGTCGAAGACGGCGACCCCTGGCAGGTCGAGGCCATCGAGCAGGTGCGCATGGTCCGGATCGGTCAGCACCATCTGACAGTCCACCCGGGCGATGTCGCGGGCGAGGGCCGCACCCCGGCGCGTGGTGTTGAGGCCGCACAACACGTAGCCGCCCAGACCGGCCGCCGCCAGGGCGGTCAGCATGTCCGGCGTGTTGCCCATCAGCGCACCGACGTGCAGCGGGCGCCGCGCGTCGGCAACGTCCATGACGGTGGTCGCGTGCGCGCGTGCCGCGGCCAGGTGCTCGCGCCAGGTCCAGGACCCTTCGCCGTGCTTGATCGCCAGGGTGTCCTCGGTCGACCTCGTCCGCAACAACTGCTGCAGCGTTTCCGCCATCGTGGATCCTCGCCCTCGCGCTGAACACAAATCGAGAAGTGTCTACCGCACACTGCCACACGGTACCGTCTGGCAACAGGGCAGAATGCAGGCGTCCACCGCACCGGCCGGCGCAACGAGAGGAGCGTGCTTGACGAGCGCAACCGCACCCAGGCCCGCGTCGAAGAGCGTGCGTGACCGCCTCATCGACGCCGCCGAGGTGTGTCTGCGGGACAAGGGCATTCGCTCCACCACGGTGTCGGAGGTGGCGGAGGTGGCCGGGGTCTCGCGCGGCTGGCTCTACCGGCACTTTCCGGACAAGAATGCGCTGCTCGGGGCGGCGATCGTGCGTCTCGACGAGGCGTACTGGTCGGATTCGCACGCCATGCTCGAACGGATCATCGGTCTGGACGAGCAGATCGCGGCAGGCATCCGGCACGGCCGGACCGCCTACGCCGACCCTGGCGCTCTGCTGATGAAGTTGCGACTGGACGAACCCGAGGAGTTCGCCGCGTGTGCGGGTGCCGGGGTGCAGGGCCTGGTACCCGACCTTGGCGCGTTCTGGGTGCGGTATCTCGTCGCCGCCAGGGACAACGGCGAGATCCACGCCGACGTCGACGTCGCAGAGGCGTCCGAATGGGTTGCGCGCGTGCTGCTCTCCCTGGCAACGGTGCCCGGCGACAGACTCGACCCCAGCGATCACGAGGCGGTGCTCACGCACGTCCGCCGCTACGTCATGCCCGGCTTGCGAACCGACCCGGCCCTGGCCTGACATCCGTTCGGTTCACACCCCCACACACACGGAAACCCCCGGCCGCCGGGGGCGGGCGGGGGCTTCCGCGATGCGGACTAGTCCGAATCCATGTTTCCCGGGGTCGTCTTGGACACCTGGACCAGGAACTCGTAGTTGTTCTTGGTCTTGCGCAACTGGCTCATCAGCAGATCGATGGCCTGATGCGAGTCCAGCCCCGACAGCACCCGACGCAACTTGTGCACGACCGCGAATTCATCGCTGGAGAGCAGCAACTCGTCCTTGCGGGTACCGGACGGGTTGACGTCCACCGCGGGGAACACGCGACGCTCGGCGATCTTGCGGTCGAGTTTGATCTCGGCGTTGCCGGTGCCCTTGAACTCCTCGAAGATGACCGTGTCACCGGTCGACCCGGTCTCGACCATGGCCGTCGCGATGATCGTCAGCGAGCCACCGTCCTCGATGTTGCGGGCCGCGCCGAGGAAGCGCTTCGGCGGGTACAACGCGGTCGAGTCGACGCCACCGGACAGGATCCGGCCCGAGGCGGGTGACGCGTTGTTGTACGCACGGCCGAGCCGGGTGATGGAGTCGAGCAATACGACGACGTCCTTGCCCTGCTCGACCAGACGCTTCGCCCGCTCGATGGCCAGCTCCGCGACCGCGGTGTGGTCTGACGGCGGCCGGTCGAAGGTCGAGGCGATGACCTCGCCCTTCACCGAACGTTGCATGTCGGTGACCTCTTCGGGACGCTCGTCGACCAGCACCACCATCAGATGGCATTCCGGGTTGTTGGTCGTGATCGCGTTGGCGATGCTCTGCAGGATCATCGTCTTACCCGCCTTGGGCGGGGACACGATGAGTGCGCGCTGACCCTTGCCGATGGGCATGATCAGATCGATGACGCGGGTCGTCAACCGGTCGGGCGTGGTCTCCAGACGCAGGCGCTGATTCGGGTAGAGCGGCGTCAGCTTGCCGAATTCGGGTCGATTCCTGGCATCGTCGACGGCTCCGCCGTTCACCGAGTCGAGTCGCACCAGGGGGTTGAACTTCTGCCGCGGGTTCTGGCCGCTGTTGCCGCCGCCTCCCTCCCCTTCGCGGGCGACGCGGACGGCGCCCGTGATGGCGTCACCGCGGCGCAGACCGTTCTTGCGGACCATGTTCATCGACACGTACACGTCGTTGGTGCCGGCGAGATACCCGGAGGTACGGACGAACGCGTAGTTGTCGAGCACGTCGAGGATGCCTGCGACGGGCTGAACGACGTCGTCCTCGCGGAGTTCGGCGTCGCGGTCGTTGTTGCCACCACCCTGGGTGTCACCACGCTCGCCGCGGCGCCTGCGGTCGCGGAACCTGCGACCACGCCTGCCCTGACGTCCGTCACCGTCGTCGTCATCGTCGTTGTTGTTCGCGGCGTTGGCGTTGTTCGCGGTATTGCTGCGGCCGCCGCCGCTGTTGTTGGCGTTGTTTGCACCGCCGCTGTTGCCACTGTTCTCTTGACCCCGGCCCTGACGATCGCCCTTGGGCGCGTCGGACGCGGGGGCCTCCTTGGTCTGGTGGGCACCCCGCTCGGCCCGTTCGGTCCGCTCGGCACGCTCGCCCTTTTGGGCGGGCACCGTCTCCTCGGCGGGCTTTTCCTGCGTCTTGTCCTGCTTGGTCGGCTGCTCCGTGACAGGCACGTCACCTGCAGCGCCTGCGCCACGGGACGCGCCGCGGCGCTCGCGGCGCGCGGGGGCGGTCTTCTCGGCCACGTCGCCGGCGGCGCCGTTGGCAGCCGCGGTGGGCGCGGTGGCCTCGGCCGGCGGGGCGGTCTCGGTGGCCGGCGTCGCGGCCGCCTTGGTCTTGACCGCGGCCGCGCCGTTCGCATCGCCACGATGTTCACGAATGGCGGCGATCAGCTCGCTCTTGCGCATCCCCGAGGAACCCTTGATGCCGATCTGACCGGCGAGCGCCCGCAGATCGGGCAGCACCATGGCGGTCAGGGCGGTGGGGCGGTCACCGGATGCGGACACCGCGCCCGCGGCCGGTGCGGCCGCCGCTGGCGAAACCGCTTCCACGATTGGTGAATTCACGGGGTGTGACAGGTCGACGTCGTCGCTGCTGCCCTCGGCCGTGATGAGGTCCGTATCAGACACGGATTTCCTTTCTTTCCCTCGCTGCTCCGATTGTGCGAGGGTTCGTCGCATTCAGCTGATCCGCTGGATGCCGGCTAGCGAATGCCTTAAATCCCACGATTGCCTGTGCCGCCATTGCTCGTGCAACGGTGGTCGCCGGGGTCCCCGTCATGCGGGGAACCGTCATCCACGAGAAGAATTGGTAGTCGTCCTAGTGTAGGCGCAGGCACAGACGCTGCGATTGCTGGACGAAAGCGAGGATAACCCGCATCGTCACGGGAAGCAAGAAACACGCCCGACTCTCGGGTAGCACCCGTCAGCCACTCAGTCCGTCGCGGCCCACACGGCTGCCGAAGTTCGTCGCCGGCGCCCAGCGGACGCCCTGCCCGACCGGCATCTCCGACACCACGAACCCGTGCGCGATGCCGTACTCGACGGCGGCCACCGGCAGCTCCGGCTCGGTGCTGAACCCGATCACCGCGGGACCCGCCCCAGAAAGCACCGCTGCCACCCCACAACCCCGCAGCACCTCGAGATATTCCGCCGACGACGGCATGGCGGCGGCACGCTGGGGTTGGTGCAGCCGGTCCTCGGTTGCCGCCATCAACAGGTCGGGACGTTCGGTCAGCGCGAGCACCAGCAGCGCGGCGCGGCTGAGGTTGAACCTGGCGTCGGCGTGGCTGACCTGGTCCGGCAGCACGGCCCGCGTCTCGGCGGTCGACGAACGCACCTGCGGTATGGCGGGGAAGAGGTGCACGTCGGGATGCAACCGCAGCTGCGCCGCCGCGTAGCAGGGAGTCGGCTCGTCCCCCTCGGTCCAGGACACCACCGTGCCGCCGAGCACCGAGGCCGACGCGTTGTCCGGATGACCTTCGAACTCCGATGCGAGCTGGATGAGCTCGACGTTGGACATCGGAGCCGAATCAACCTGTGCCGCAAGGCCGTTGACCGCGGCCAGGCCACCGACCACGGCGGCCGCGGAGGAGCCGAGGCCACGGGAGTGGGGAATGGCGTTGCGGCAACGGACCATCAGTCCGGCAGCACCGAGCCCCGCCGTGCGCAGACCGCGTTCGATGGCGCGTAACACCAGGTGCGACCCATCCAACGCCACGTCACCGGCGCCTTCCCCGACGACCTCGACGACGACCCCGGAGCCGGTCGTCTCTACGTGGATTTCGTCGTAGAGACCAAGTGCCATGCCCAAACTGTCGAAGCCGGGTCCGAGATTGGCGCTCGAGGCCGCCACGACCGCGGTCGCCGCCAACCCGGGAGGCAGCATCTGCGTCACCGGCGCTAGACCAATCCGAGCTGCTCGACCACCGCGACGGGATCCACCGGCACCGCCGTGACCACCGGCATGTCCTTGAGAGCCGTGTCGGGATCCTTGAGGCCGTTGCCAGTCACCGTGCACACCACCGTCGAACCCGGCGCGACCCAGCCGTCGTCGACCGACTTGAGGAAGCCGGCGATGCTGGCCGCCGATGCCGGCTCGACGAACACGCCCTCCGAACGCGCGACCAGGTGATAGGCCGCCAGGATCTCGTCATCGGTGGCGGCCAGGAACCTGCCGTCCGACTGCCGTTGCGCCTCGACTGCCGAATTCCACGATGCCGGCGAGCCGATCCGGATGGCCGTGGCGATGGTCTCGGGGTTGGTCACGGGTTCACCGGACACCAGTGGGGCGGCGCCCGCTGCTTGGGTGCCCAACATGCGCGGCAGCCGGTCGCTCAGACCATCTCGGTGGTACTCGGTGTAACCCTTCCAGTAGGCGGTGATGTTGCCGGCGTTGCCGACGGGCAGCGCATGGACGTCGGGGGCGGTGCCCAAGGCGTCCACGATCTCGAAGGCCGCCGTCTTCTGACCCTCGATCCGCACCGGGTTGACCGAGTTCACCAGCGCGATGGTCGGGAAGTCGGCGGTCATCTTCCTGGCCAGCTCGAGGCAGTCGTCGAAGTTGCCGTCGATCTGAATGATCTTGGCACCGTGCATGACCGCCTGGGCCAGCTTCCCCATCGCGATCTTGCCCTGCGGTATCAGCACCGCACAGGTGATGCCCGCCCGCGCCGCGTAGGCCGCCGCCGACGCCGACGTGTTGCCGGTCGACGCGCACAGCACGGCCCGCTGCCCCCGGGCGATGGCGTCGGTCACGGCCATGGTCATCCCACGGTCCTTGAACGATCCGGTGGGGTTGAGTCCCTCGACCTTCAGGTGCACGGTGCAGCCGGTCAGCTCCGAGATCCGCTCGGCATGGATCAGCGGTGTGCCACCCTCGAGCAGGGTGACGGGGGTCCAGTCGTCGCCGACCGGTAGTCGGTCGCGGTAGGCGGCGATGAGGCCGGGCCACGCCCGGTGCACGGTGCTCTTTCCGCTGGTGGTCATTCGCTGGTCCCCTCCAGACGAAGCACGCTGTTGATGGTCTTGACCACGTCGAGATCGGCGAGGGCGTCGACCGTCTCCGACAGGGCCGCGTCGGTGGCCCGGTGGGTCACCACGACGATGCGTGCCCCGCATCGCTGCCCGCCTTCGCCGACCATCCCCTCCTGGCGGACCTCGGCGATGCTGACCTCGCGCTTGCTGAACTCCGCCGCGACGGAGGACAGCACGCCGGGACGATCCGCGACGTTCATGCTCACGTAGTAGCGGGTCGGGATGAACCCGATGGGTGCGATGGGAAGCTGGGCGTACTTCGACTCACGTGGTCCCCGGCCGCCCTGCACGCGGTTGCGGGCGGCCATCACGAGGTCACCCATCACCGCCGAGGCGGTCGGCGCGCCGCCGGCACCCTGGCCGTAGAACATCAGCCGGCCCGCCGCCTCGGCTTCGACGACGACCGCGTTGAACGCCCCGTTGACCGATGCGAGCGGGTGTTCCAGCGGCACCAGGGCGGGATAGACCCGAGCCGAAACACGCTGCTGACCTTCGTCGTTGATGATGCGCTCGCAGATCGCGAGTAGTTTGATCGTGCAACCCAGCGCGCGGGCTGATTCGAAGTCGGCGGCACTGACCGTGGTGATGCCCTCGCGGTAGACGTCGGCGGTGGTGACCCTGGTGTGGAAGGCGATCGAGGCGAGGATCGCCGCCTTGGCGGCCGCGTCGAAGCCCTCGACGTCGGCCGTCGGATCTGCCTCCGCGTATCCGAGGGCTCCCGCATCGGCGAGGGCCGAGGCGTAGTCGGCGCCGGTCTCCCCCATGGCGGAGAGGATGTAGTTGGTGGTGCCGTTGACGATGCCTGCGACGCGCAGCACCGTGTCACCGGCCAGCGACTGGGTGAGCGGGCGGATCACCGGGATCGCTCCCGCGACCGCCGCCTCGAAGTAGAGGTCGGCGTGGGCGCTCTCGGCCGCCTGGGCCAGCTCCCCTGTCGACTGTGCCATCAGGGCCTTGTTGGCGGTCACCACCGACTTGCCGCGCTCGAGGGCCGCCAGGATGGCCTTGCGCGCAGGCTCGACGGGTCCCATCAGCTCGACGACGATGTCCACGTCGTCGCGTGACACCAGCGCTTCGACGTCATCGGTGAGCAACTCGACCGGCACCCCACGGTCGGCGGCCACCCGTCGCACTCCGATCCCACGAAGCTCCAGTGGGGCCCCGATGCGGGCGGCGAGGTCGGGCGCGCTCTCCCCGATGATGCGCACGACCTGGCTGCCGACGTTGCCGAATCCCAAAACGGCGACGCCGATGGGCTTTTCGTTGTCCACCATCAGTTGGTTACCTCCAAGCTCAAAAGATCTTCGACCGTCTCGCGACGCAGGATCAGGCGCGAAACTCCGTCGCGTACGGCCACCACCGCGGGACGGCCCAGCATGTTGTACCGGCTCGACATCGCGTAACAGTAGGCACCGGTGGCTGCGACGCCGATCAGGTCGCCCGGCGCGACGTCGTCGGACACCCACGTGTCTCGGACGACGATGTCTCCACTCTCACAGTGCTTTCCGACGATGCGGGCCAGCGCGGGCGCACCCTCGCTGGCACGCGACACCAGACGGGCGTCGTACTCGGCGGCGTACAGCGCGGTTCTGATGTTGTCGCTCATGCCGCCGTCGACGCTGACGTAGCGGCGGTGCGCGTTCTGGCTGACGGCGACGTCCTTGACGGTCCCCACCTCGTACAGGGTGATGGTCCCCGGACCGGCGATCGCCCGACCCGGCTCCACCACGAGTTGCGGTGCCGGCAGTCCGACCGCCGCCGACTCGCTGCGGACGATGGCGTCGAGTTTGGCCGCGAGGTCCGGCATGGGCGGCGGATCGTCCTGGGGCACATACGAAATGCCGAGTCCGCCGCCAAGGTCGACGGTCGACACCTGCGCGGTCTTCTCGACGCCGAATTCGGCGACGACGTCCCGCAGCAGCCCGATCACCCGGCGGGCGGCGAGTTCGAAGCCCGCCACGTCGAAGATCTGCGAGCCGATGTGGCTGTGCAGGCCGACGAGGCGAAGGTGGTCGGCGGCGAACACCCGGCGGATGGCGTCCATCGCGGCTCCACTGGCCAGCGACAGCCCGAACTTCTGGTCCTCGTGGGCGGTGGAGATGAACTCGTGGGTGTGCGCCTCGACGCCGACGGTGAGGCGGACCAACACGTCCTGCACCACCCCCGCCGCACCGGCGATGGCGTCGAGACGGTCGATCTCGGTGATCGAGTCGAGGACGACGTGGCCGACCCCGGCCTCGACCGCCATGGCCAGTTCGGCAACCGACTTGTTGTTGCCGTGCAGGGCAATTCGCTCGGGAGGGAAGTTCGCGTTCAGTGCCACGGCGAGCTCGCCGCCGCTGCAGACGTCGAGCGACAGACCTTCCTGGTCGATCCAGCGGGCCACCTCGGTGCACAGGAACGCCTTGGCCGCATAACGGACGTGCTCGCTCCCGCCGAACGCCGAGATCATGTCGTGGCAGCGGCTCCGGAAGTCGTCCTCGTCGATGACGAACAACGGGGTGCCGTACTCCTCGGCGAGCCGCGTGACGCGTACTCCCGCCACCGACACTTCACCGTCGGCACCACGGAACGCGTTGCGCGGCCACACGTTCGGGGCCAACGCCAGCATTTCGTCGCTCGTCCGCGGGGCGGGCGGGGCGTCTACGTGGCGCGCGTTCTCGGCGTGGCGTTGATCGGCCAGATGCGCCATCACATGCGCTCCGGTGCGCTCACGCCCAGGATCTCGAGACCGTTGGCGATCACCTGCCTGGTGGCCTGGCACAGGGCCAGCCGTGCGGCGTGCAGTTCGGTCGGCTGCTCATCGCCTTGCGGCAGCACCCGGCAGGAGTCGTAGAAGCGGTGGTAGTCCCCCGCAAGGTCCTCGAGGTAGCGGCAGACCCGGTGCGGCTCCCGCAGCGCAGCCGCGGTCTTGAGCACCCGCGGCAACTCGCCGATGGTGCGCATCAGCGTGCCCTCCCGGTCATGGGTGAGCAGCTCGAGGTGCGCGGTGCTGGCGGCGACGCCGAGCTCGGTGGCGCTGCGAGCCAGCGCCGACAACCGCGCATGGGCGTACTGCACGTAGTAGACCGGATTCTCGCTGGAGGCGCTCGACCAGAGTGCCAGGTCGATGTCGATCGGCGAATCCACGGAGCTGCGGATCAAGACGTACCGCGCCGCGTCCACGCCGATCGCGTCGACGAGATCGTCGAGCGTGATCACGGTGCCGGCCCGCTTGCTCATCCGGATGGGCTGGCCGTCGCGCAGCAGGTTGACCATCTGGCCGATCAGCACCTCGACCGTGTCGGGGTCGTCGCCCAGCGCGGCTGCGGCGGCCTTGAGCCGGGCGATGTAGCCGTGGTGGTCGGCGCCGAGCATGTAGATGCACAGGTCGAATCCGCGCTGCCGCTTGTCCAGGTAATAGGCCAGGTCACCCGCGATGTAGGCCGGGTTGCCGTCGCTCTTGATGACGACCCGGTCCTTGTCGTCGCCGAACTCGGTCGTGCGCAGCCAGGTCGCGCCGTCCTTCTCGTAGATGTTGCCGGTCTGGCGCAGCTTGGCGATGGCCTGGTCCACCCGACCGGACGTGTGCATGGAGTCTTCGTGGGTGTAGACGTCGAAGTCGGTGCCGAAGTCGTGCAGCGACTTCTTGATGTGGGTGAACATCAGGTCCACGCCGACGGCGCGGAACGTCTCGAGCTGGTCGGCATCGGTCTGCCCGAGGACGTCGGGCACCTGGGCCAGCACCTGCTGTGCGATTTCCGCGATGTAGCTGCCCGCGTAGCCGTCCTCTGGGGTTGGCTGTCCCTTCGCCGAGGCGATCAACGAGTTGGCGAACCGGTCGATCTGCGTGCCGTGGTCGTTGAAGTAGTACTCGCGCACCACTTCTGCGCCCTGGGTCGAGAGCAATCGACCCAACGCATCGCCGACGGCCGCCCAGCGCGTTCCGCCGATGTGGATCGGCCCGGTCGGGTTCGCCGAGACGAACTCCAGATTGACCTTCTGACCGTCGAGGTCCCGGGAGCCGCCGTAACCGGTCGCCTCGTGCAGGACGTTGTCGACGACGACGCCCTGGGCGGAGGCCTCGATGCGGAGGTTGACGAAACCGGGTCCGGCGACGTCGGCCGCCGCAATGCCGGCCGTCCCCGCCAGTGCCGTGGCCAGCCAACCGGCCAGCTCCCGCGGGTTGACACCGACCTTCTTGGCGAGCTGCAGCGCCAGGTTGGTCGCATAGTCACCGTGGTCGGGGTTGCGCGGCCGTTCGACGGCGACGGTCTCCGGCATGGCGGCAGCATCGAGCCCGTGCTCGGCAAGAACCGCGGCAGCGGTCGTCTTGAGCAGTTCGGCCAGATCGGCTGGGGTCACGAGGAACCATCCTATGGTCTCGGGTGGTCAGCGCCCGAATCGTTTACCGCGGCCGACGGCGGCCATCACGACGGCGTGACGGGAACCCGGGACGTGAGCGGCCACGCCGACATGGGTTAGGCTGTCGGAGCCCAATGGCGCAAGTGGACAGAAATTCCTGCGCCCCCGTAGCTCAGGGGATAGAGCGTCTGCCTCCGGAGCAGAAGGCCGCAGGTTCGAATCCTGCCGGGGGCACCAGGTCAGACATGGTTTTTGATCTATCCGGGCTATATCCGGGCTATAGGCCTTCGGTCCACCGCACCAGCCCACGGAGTAGGGTCGGACTTAAGGACGGCATCTCGCCGTACGTTTGGGTTCACTCGTTGGGGGAGCGCTCGTTCTCCCCGTTACTGCAGTGTGCGGGCTCCCGCGTCGCCTTCGAGCGAAAGAGCCCCGTTGTGGATGACCACGAATATGCAGTTGCGCTTCGCCGCACGATGGAAGAGCTTCCTCGCACGTTGCTCCGGCCCGTGCCCATTGGAGACCTCCTCAATGGCGTCACCGGTGCCGCCGTCGACCTGATCGAGGGTGCGGATTGTGCTGACGTGTTGTTGGTTTCGGAGTCCAACGACTTCCAGTCGCTGGCAGCGACCCGCCAGCTCGCCATAGATGTCGATGGCATCCAGGAACAGTTCCATGAAGGCCCGTGCCTGGACGCAGCCGACGGTGAAGCACTGGTGCGATGCGACGACCTGCAGGGAGATCCACGGTGGCCACGATTCGCGAAGGGAGCGGTCGCGGTCGGGGTGCACGCGATGATGTCGTTTCAGCTCTACACCCACGACAAACGCAAGGGTGCGTTGAACCTGTTCGGTCAAAAGCCTGGTGTCTTCGATGCGAAGGACCAGGCGGTAGGGGCAATGCTGGCGGCACACGCGGCGACGGCGCTCATCGCTCATGACAGAGAACGGCAGTTCCAATCGGCACTATCCAGTCGGGATGCCATCGGCCAGGCCAAGGGCATGATCATGGAGCGGTTCGCCGTAGACGCAACACGGGCGTTCGACCTGCTCAAGAAGCTCTCACAGGACTCCAACACCCCTCTTGTGGACATCGCCGCCGGTCTCGTTGCCCGTGGTCCCGAGCCCAGGTCGTTCAATTGATAACTAGCCCTAGCTAACTTATCCACAGGTTATCCACAGGCATGCCGGTGGATGTCGGACCCGCGACGTACGATCTTGAGCGGCAGCTTCATACGAACTGCCACAGAGACGCCGAGGCCCTGCCGGAGCGGACTCCGACAGGGCTCGACGCGTATTGGCGAATACTGCAGACAGCTTAGAGGGTGAACGACCCTGCGTAGTAGGGGATTGGTCACATTCGGGGTCGGTCGGGTCTGGTCGCGGCGACGCACCAGGAGGTCGCCCCTTGCCCGAAGAACCGCCGTTACGCCGCCGGTCCGTCCGTGAGTTCTGCAAGCACTACGGGCTCACCCGCAACGGGTACCTCGTCGCCCGTTCCAAGGCCAAGGTCCGGCCTAGGGATTGGGACTCGATGCTGTCAGCCAACGACGAGAAGGCCTTGCTGCAGTACGTGAGCGCGGAGAGGCGCAGCGAACAGGTGGTGCGGCGCATCCGCGAACAGCCCACCGTGACCACGCGATTCGTACCGCCACCCAAGCCGCCGATCGACTACGACGCTGAGATCGAGCGCATATCGGCGTCGCTGGAGAAGTGGCGCACGGTGCTAGTCGAGTTGGCCCGGCTGCACCTCGCCGAGGACAGCAGCGGTCGGTGCAGGCGCTGCCATGACGAAGCCCCGTGTCGCACTCGCCGGACGTTGCAGCGGCTCGACAACGATCTGGTCGAGCGCGTTGCGGTCGCCGACTCGGGCGATCCCGCCGATGGGCTCGACGTGGCGAACGAGACGGTCGAGGCGCAGCCCGAGCGCACCCTGAGTCAGCTGTACGACGCCCGCAACCGCTCGCGGCGTGCTCTGGTCGATCTGACCCTCGACCACATGATCGAGGACGGCAAGGGCCGCTGCGCGCACTGTCCCGTGGGCACCCCGTGCGACATCAGCAAGGCGGTGACTCGCATCAATCGGGGCATCGCCCGCCAGATCGAGAATTACGCCTGCATGAGCGACGGCGAACGCGAATTGGCGTTGGGCGAGAAGCCGATCAGGCGCTACTTCGAGGATGAGGACGACTGGGGCGCGGTGTAGCCGGAGCCGTCGGCCCGGCGCTACCCGCTGATCTTGCGGGTCAAGTACGCCGGTAGCGACGTGATCGGGCGGTCTCGCATCCGCTTCTCGCTGTCGAGGGGCGACGCGAACCCCCACTGCTGTCCGATCGAGTGGACCAACACGTCGTGAGCCACGACCGTTGCGGCGAGGCTGTCGGGCTGGTGCTGTCCGGCCTGCCAGGTGACCGCCGTCTGTTCGAGGTCGGGTAGGTGCCCGGCGATGCGGGTGGTGCCGACTTCGAGACCCTGCAGCAGCGCCGACGAACGGGCCATCGCATCGCCACCTCCGCGCCCGCTGCCCTTCGGAGGCCAGGTGGTCACGTTGATCGGGCGGTTGAGCTTGGCCCTGCGCAGCGCATCAGTGACCACCCGGCGGTAGGTCTCCCGCGCCGCGAAGCCCTCGACGGCGATCTCGGACGCGCCGACGTCGACCGCGAGATCGACAGCGGCCCTGGCCCACTGGTCGGAGGTCATCTGCGCCGAGACGTCGGCGATCACGGCCACCACGCCCTCAGCCGTGAGGCTCGCCGCCACGATGCCGCAGCGGTCGCCGGAGCCGGAGTCCGACGGGTCGACGCCGATTACCGTCTTCACCGCGCCGCTCGGTGCTGCAGGCAGTCGCCACCGTTCCAGCCACTCCCTCTTGACCAGACCGCCCTCGGGAGCCGAGGGCACCCCCTCGTACAGGGAGTACCAGGCGCGCTCGCCAGAGGTGCGACGAGCAGCCGCGAAGTGGTCGGCGGTGAAGCCCAGTGCCGAGGTCATCGCGACGCCGGAGGCGCGGCCCAGCACGTCGGGCACGCCCGTCTCGGCGACGGCGGGCACGTTGGTGTGGGTCCAGACGTCGGGTTCGGCGTCGAGCAGTTCACCCGCGAGGTCGCGTTCATGCCACCGCGTCATCACCAGCAGCACCGACCCGCCGGGATGCACGCGGGTCGCCAGCGTCGAGCGGTATTCGTTGGCGACGCGCTTGCGGTGCGCGGTGGAGTCAGCCTCGGCGGCGTCCTTCACCGGGTCGTCAATCACCATCAGGTCTGCACCGAAACCCGTAACGCCGCTGTTGATCCCGGTCGCCAGCAACCCACCCGCGTGGCCCTCGACGCGCCAGCGGCCCACCGCCGTCTTGTCCGACGACAGCCGGAACCCGAGGTAACCGGCGTGCTCGTTGATCAGCTGGCGCGCCTCGCGGCTGTGCGCCTGTGCCAGTTCGTCGCTGTAGCTCACCAGGACGATCTGCAGGTCGGGATTGTTCATGAGCGCCCACACGACGGTCCACACGGCCAGCAGCCGGGACTTGCCGGTGCGCGGCGGGGTGGTCACGATGTCGCGCTGATCGGGGTCGGTCACCGACCGCACGGCGAGGTCGGACAGCAGCCGAATCGTCGGTGTCACGACGAACTTCGGGTCCAGCCGCCGCGCCAGGTCGGCGGGCGTGGAGGGCCGTTGCCGGCCTCGACCGGTCTGCAGTACGCGGGCTGCAGTCATCGCGTCGGTGGTCACGCGGCACTCCTCCGGTGCTTGGGGTCGAGACCGGCGTGCGCCGCGCTCCACAGATCGCTGCGCGTCCACTGGTGGCCGCAGCCCTCGCAGCGGTACCGGCAGATCAGCCGTCGGCCACCCGGCCAGGTGATCGAGGTCGGCTCCATCAGCGAGGCCAGCCGAATGCGGCTGTCGCCCTGGTCGCCGAGCGGGTTGCACCTGCCGCAATAGTCGGGCAGGTAGTCGATGCTCCGGTGGCCGGGACGGCGGTCGATGGTGATCATGCTGGTCTCCTCGGTGTGGGTGTCGTTGGCGGCGGAGACCTTCGGTGGTTGTGGGCGTCTGGGGGGTAACTCAGTCGGCAATCGGGGGTACGCGGCGCAATCCGGCACGCAGACTGGCGATCTGGCTGCTGCCCGTCCCGCCGCCGTCGGTGACGCCTAGCGCCTTCAACACGTCATCCTGGGTCGCCTCGCCAGTGGCGAACAGCGTCTGCGCGACGCGTACGACGGCGGGCCATGCGCGGTCGAGCAGCGGCGGCACCGCACTGCGCGCCTCCGCCGTCGGGTTGCCGTGCATCTCGCGCACACCTGCTGCGCACAGCCGCAGATCGTCGCTGCTGTTGGCGGTGCGGAGGTGCTGCAGCTGCTTGGTGGTCGGGCGCGGCCCGTACTCCCACCGCGCCTCGGCGAACATGCCCGCATACGTCACTCGGGGGTCGATGTGCTCGGGCAACTGCGCGAACGTCGTGAAGCCCTGCAGGCCAAACAACTTGCTGTTGGTGACGACTGCCGAGCGGATTTCGCCGCCGAGCATCGCGCACGCCACGGCATGTCCGGCCTCATGGACACACGCGGCGAGGTGCCGCCGCTCGCGGTCGGTGAGGTCGGCACGGGTGAGGGGGCGCTTGCCCTTGGTCTGGGTCATCAGGTGTCCTTTCGGGTTGTTCGATCGGGGGTCGGCGGGACGCCGGAGCGATGACCCGGCACATAGCTCAGATCGGTCATCACCCCGACGCCCTGCCACTCATCCGAGGAGATAAGTCATCGGGGGCGTCCAGCCGTTTGCGGGCCAGCTTCTCGCGGTCGCGGCGGTCACGCTCAGCGCCCTTCGCCGCGCTCTCATCGAGATAGCGGTCAATGCAGGCTCCGCACGTCCAGCCGTGCACGGTGCCCTTCCACTGCCAGCACGGGCCACCGCAGCGCCAGCACATCGGCCCGTCATAGGCGTCACCCGAGGCGGGGTAATCGACAGCGGCAGTGGCGGTCACGACGTGATCTCCGCTGCGCCGATCAGGTGCTCGTACCCGACCAGCACCGTACGCTCGGCGACGGCGGCGAACGTGTTGTGGCGCTCGTCAATCGCCGTGCGCAGCGCCACCTGATCGCGCCACCCGAACGTTGGCGAGGTCGCGATCAGCACGCGGTCCAGCCCGTCCACGTACCCGCCGCCGAACACCCACGTATGGCCCAACGGGGACACCAGGCGAGTGCCGGAGCGGATCACCAGACCGAACTCCTGCGAGGCCCACTGCGCCCCGGCGTGGATGAAGCCGACGGTGTTGGAGAGGGCGAACAGGCCTTCGAGGTAGCCGACGGCGAGCTTGAGGCTGGCGGCGGTCTGGTCGATCGTCCCGGCGTCGGCCTTCATACGCTCCGCGAACTCGCGCTCGACGGCGGTCTGCTCCTCCAAGCGCATGATCTGCAGAGCACGCGCCTGCACCTCCTCGCGGCTCGGGGCGGTCAGGTCGCACTCGTCGTAGGACCACACCGTGACGGACTCGAACGGGTCGAGACCTGACGGCCTGGTGCCCTCCTTGCGAAGCGCCGGGTCCGGTTCCGTGCCGGTCGCGCAGCTGTCGTTGGGCCACAGGCCGGATGCGCCCTCGCCGCCGTAGTTGCCGACGGGGCGCACCTGCACGCCGCTCAGGTGGCGCGAGGGCTGATTGGGGGCGATGTCGGTCCAGGTGGTCGCCGCATACAGCCCGGTGGGTGCCGGGTTCTGCAACGGCGGCTCGAACTGCACCGGAATGGGCCGGTCGTAGATGGTCACCGGCGCGGTCACAGCTGCACTCCCATCGCGGCGAGTTCGGCGCGCTTGCGGTCGGCCTCGGTCTCGGTGGCGGGCTTGGCGGCGCGTGCCTGCGCCTTGCGGTCGCGATCGAGGCGACGTTGCAGAGCGAGTGCGGCCCGGTCGACCTCCCGCAGCGCCGCCAGCATCCGATCGGACACCGCCGTGGTCCTCGCCCGTCCGAGGAGGCCGGACAGGTCGGCGGAGTACGGCTGCGCCAGTGCGGTCAGCGTCGCCGCCCAGGTGCCCGCCGCCAGGTCGTCGTCGGCGATCTCGGGCAGCTTGGGCCGCTCGGCCAGATCGACCAGTGCCTGAATCGACCTGCCCCGATCATCGACTCCGAGGTGTCGGCACCGACGCTCGGCGTCGGCCCTGGCGAGCAATCCGACAGCGGCGCTGACGGTCTCATGCACGGCGTCGGTGAGCTGATCCACGGCGCGCCAGTGTCCCGCCGGGCACTTCGCGGCGGCGACCGCCTCGGCGAGCGGGGCGCAGATCGCTGCCACCTCCGACGAGAGCGACCAACCGCCTTCGAGCGTGACCGGCAGTTGCCTCCGGCGACGCTCGCGGAGGTCGGACTGGCTGTAGACGGGCCGGGACTGCGGACGCTGCCCGGCACGGTGAGCCGGGGTGCCGTAGCTGATCACCGCGCCCCGGCTGTCGCGCTCGCCCGGCTCGGGGATGCGCCGCTGCAGCTTCCCGACGGTCGTCTCGTCGGTGGTCACGGGATCACCGCCTCGGCGGGTTCGGAGGCCTCTGCAGGGTCGGTGGGCTCCGGCGTCGCGGGCGGCGGGACGATCAGGTTCAGCAGCGACTCAGCGCGCTCCTCGGTGATGCACATCTCCACGACCAGGCGGCTACGGATACGCCACCACGCAAGCGCCGCATCGCATTCGGCGACGCGAGCGCCGTCGGTCTCGCCCCGGCTGGCGAGCACGGCCTTGCGGCCACGCCAGGACTCCATCGACCTGGTGCGCGGGTGGTCAGAGCTGATCGGGGTCGGGGTACTCGCTGTCATAGCGCCTATCATGCCACTCGATAGGTCGTGTAACACATCGAAATATGTTGCGAGACAACGCTAGTCGGTAACCTAGCTATCCCGGCGCGAGAGCGGAAACCGCCTCGGTGCAGGACGAACGCAAAGACCCCGGCTGACCAAAATCGACCGGGGTTCGTTGGCGCGTCGGTGCGTCGGGCGCACATTGCCGCCCATTACCGCGTCAGGCGGTGGCGAGGTCGAGCCGTTCGGTCGCGGCGACCCCGGCCTTGCCGTCGAGCACGCGGCGCACCTGGGCGGCGTGCCACGTGAGGGAGCCGCTGCCGGTGGGGATGCCGTCGGCCATCAGGTCAGCGGCGATGGTGCGCAACGAGGCACCCTCGTAGGCCTCGCGGCAGATGCGTTCGACCACCTCGATCGGCAGCTGCGAGGGATTGCCCAGCTGCATACCCTGAGCCTTCCTCTCGGCCAGCGCGTCGCGGGTCCGCTGGCTGATCATGTCGCGCTCGAACTGCGCGAACACCAACAGCATGTTCATCGCGGCCCGGCCCGCCGGAGTCGAGGTGTCCATCATCATGTCGACCGTGGTGACCGACCAGCCCTGCGCGGTAGCGAGGTGGTCGAGGTTGAGCGCGTCCTTGATGGACCGGCTGACCCGATCAAGCTTGGCAGCCAGCAGGATTGACGCCTTGTGGTCGGCGAGTGCAGTAAGTGCCGCACTCATCTCCCGGCGCTTGGACGGCAGGGTGGTGCCGCTCACCCCGGCGTCGGTGAACCACTCCACGATCGTGATGCCTCGCGCAGCCGCGTGCTCGGAGATGATGCGCCGCTGCGCATCGAGACCCAGACCGCTGTCGGCCTGCTCAGCGGTGGACACCCGCAGGTACGCGACGGCGGTGCCGGTCGGGGCGGTCGGGCGGGTGCGAGTGATGCGCTTCGTGGTCACGCCTACAACCATACCTCGTAACGGTAACGGTCGTCACCGTTACGAACTAGGTGCTGAGACCTCGCCTAAGGCGCTGACCAGCGCAGCAAGGCGCGCCTGTTCGGATGGCGTCGCCTCGATCTCGCCGCGCTGGACTCCGGCCAGCAGGCGGGTCAGGATGTCGGCGGCACCGTCGAGCTTGTCCAGACGGTCCCAGTCAGATTGCTTCACGAACCGGCGCGACTCGGACGCCACCCCGGCGCACCCGTCGTCACGGGCGGCTCGATGAAGGCCTCGTTCTCGGGATTGACGCGCCAGTCATCGCCGAGATCGGTCGTCGGCGCGGCCGTCGAGCCACGGTTCGATCGCGAGGCGCGCCAACCTGATTCCAGTCCACTGTCATTGCCCATGAGATCCATCCTCCTCTGCTGGGGTGCAGTCAGAGCCGTCGCAGGCTTCACGCCCTAACCGCCTCATCTTGGAGGCCGCAACGAGGTGCTGGCTGAGGGCGCACACCTCTCGCGCCGTCGAGACAATTGCGCGGGACTCGATGCATATGCGGGCCGATTGAGACAGCAGTGGGTCCCAGCGAGGGGGTAGTTGGCCTGCAGTTGGCCGCTGGCCAACGGGGCAGTCAATGTGCTCCACGGACGTCCTGGTGTCGAGAGGTTTGAGACGCCCCCGGAGGCGCCCTGCTTGACCACCGAGGACTAGACGACCCCTCTGTCTAGACGCCGCCGTGCGCTCTCCATTCCCGTCGATCGTGTGCTCAAACGGGAAATTCACAATCGGCGAGAGTTTCCCGGTTGCCACCCGGCCAACGGGTCGTACCCATCAGCCCGGCGCTGCGGTGTAGGCGTCACATGAGCCTGTTGGGCGGCGGAGGCGAGCGCAGCGAGCGCCCCGGCGACCGACACGCCCTGCAGCGGAGCGGGTTCGGGCTCATCGTCCTCGTTGGGTGTCGGTTCCGGCCCGCTCTCCGCAACGCTCGCCAACGAAACCGCCGGCAACGGGTCGATGGGTAGGGCGGGCGATTCCGCGGCTTCTCCGGCCTTGTGGCGCATCACCGCCGCCCACTCGGAGAGTTCGTCGGCGCTCAGCGCGCCGAGACCGATGGCCTGCCGGGCGACGTCGGCGTGCAAGTCCCACAACGGGTCTCCCTCGCCGTAGACGGTGCCGAACATCTCGCGCATCTCGGTCACGGCCTGCTGCTGCACCGTCGCCGGGTCCAGTCGCCCCTCGGCGATGTCCTCCGCGACGCTCATCGCCGCCTTGACCGCCTCGCGCTTCGTGGCTGTGCTCACTGCTCGATCTCCTTCGTGTCGACTACCTCGGCGTCCAGAACCGCCAACAGCCGTTCGCGGTTCTCGGCGATCACTTGCGGCAGGGACGCGGTGACGTTGACGTTGACGGTCTCGCTGCCGATGCCGAACCACTTCGCGAGGTCGGCATCGTTGGAGGCGAGCGCACGGATCAAGCCCGCGACAGTCGAGTATTCGCCCGCCGCCATCGCCCGCTCCAACGCGAGAGTGCCCTTCTGGTTGCGGTACTGCTGACGGTCGCGGAGGTCGGCCAGCACCGCCTCACCGCCGGGCAACGGATTGCGGGCGCGGTGGGACTTGTACGCGGCCTGCACCGCGCCGATCGACTTGAATCCGCACTCGTCGCGAATCCGGCTCCAACTCAGCCCGGCGATCGTCCGCAGGTGCACGACGCGCTCGGCGCGGTCGCGACTGTCCGCGAGGGTCATCGTGTGGGGCATACCTGATGCTTACCTGACAGCGGCTCATTTCTCTAGAACCCGACAGGGGAGGGAAAGTTGTTGTGAGGCTGCGTCTCTCGCTGCTCCGCCCCGCCTCGCGACGGTGTGCGGCTGCCAGGGTCCGGGTCGCTCGCGTCGCCGATCTCACCGCCTCCCGCCTCGTCGGTGACACTTCGACGAGGCCCGAACCCCTCTCTGTAAGGGGTAGAGGTTTTCTCCTTCGATAAAAACCACCTCTGAGCTGTGAAAACAGGCAATTCGGGGAGAAAACCTCGGTGAAAACCTCTGACCAGGGCTTTTGCCTCGTCACCTGCAGCGATGCGACGAGCGCGGGCAAAAACCTCGGGGAGGCGCGGGAGAAAACCTCCGCGACCTAGGGGTCGAGGTTTTCTCCCGCGACTAAAACGACGTCTGAGCTGCAGAAACGGCAGAGGCGGTAAAAACTCGGTGAAAACCTCCGAGGGGGGTTTTCTCCCGCGAGGGCAAAAACCTCGACGGGGGTTTTTGCCCTCGCTCAGGAGGCCTCCTCCTCGCGGGGTCCGAAGCTGCCGGGGCACCCGTTGTCCAGCCACCGTCTCGCCGCCGACCGCGGTGCGGGGCTGTCGGCAGCCTCGATCGTCTGCAGCGCCGCCTTGATGCTGCGGGGCTTCGTGCCGAACTTGCCGTCACGCTGCGCCTCGACCAGTTGCCGGTACACGGTGGAGTCCTCGGCGATGAATTCCGGCGTGTTGGCGACGGTCTTACCGCCCTTGGGCCGTCCGCCCTTGCGGGGGTCGGGCATGTCCGCGCCGCCCGCCGACCCGTGCAGACCCTTGGGCGGGCGCACCGTCCACGACAGCGCCTCCGCTGCATACCCGTCGGCGTCGCGCACCAGCGTGCCCTCGGCGTCGTACACGGGCGTGCTGGTCATCTCGAACACGCCCCACCGTCGCAGGTTGTCGCGCTTGATCTCGGCGTCGCCGTCGTCATCGGCGTCCGGCGGCGCGGTCTCGCGGCGCACTGCACCGGGGCGGTCCTTGTGCACCCACAGCGACGACACCCCGCCCTGGCCGGGGGTGAACTGCTCGACGCGGAACACCCGAACCATCGTCCCGTTGAAGATGCGCGTCTTGCCGTACGCACCGACCGGCCCGACCCGCCGCGAGTCGGCGCTCTTGGCGAGGTGGTCGATGAGCACCACTGCCGCGCCCGACTTCGCGAGCGCCCCGGCGGTGGCGTTGAACGCCGCAGTCACCTCGTCGTTGACGTTGCTGTTCGCCCCCATCAGCGGCAGCAGTTCGCCGACGCTGTCAAGCAGCGCCATCCCCGGCTGCCACTGCACCAGGTAACCGATCACCTTGCCGAGGTGTTCTCTGTCCTCCGGCTCGACATAGAGGAACCGGCCAGGGTCGGCCAGCACGTCGTGGTCGACGCCCATCATGCTCAGCCGGTGGAGGGTGTCGTCAACGCCGTTGTGGTCCATGTCGATGAACACGAACCGCCCACCCTCGCACAGCACCTCGGCTCCGGTCGCGAGTGCGATCCACGTCTTGGCGGTCTCGGGGTCGCCGAACAACATGTTGGTCTTGCCCCGGTAGAACAGGCACTTGCCGTCGCTGCGGGTGAGCACGCTCGGAATGGCCTTCGGCGTGCCGCCGCCGCGCAGCAGCGCCGCGATGTCCACGAACAACCCGCCGCCCGGCGCGGCCTCGTCGCCCTCCTCGCCGTCGTCGGTGCCGACCCCGACCGGCTCAGCCCTGCGATAGCTGTCGAGGAACACCACAGCGTCGTCGTCCACGGCCAGCACGTCGTAGGCATCGCTCACGTCGGCCATCGCCGCCCCCAGATCGTTGTCGTAGTGGATCGCGGTCACGGCCTGCAGCCGCGAGACCGGGAACGAAGCCTCGCCGCCCTTGCGCCAGTGCTCGAACGGGTCGGCGTCGTGGTCGGTCCACACCTGCAAGTGCGGGTCGGGCGAGTCCATCCGACCGCACCCCGGCTCATGCGCCGTCGCCGACTTCGTGCTGGCGTGAACGCCCGGCGCGGTCCACGTCTCGCAGCCGCAGCCGTCGACCTTGCCGGTGGTGGTCCAGCCGGTCGGAGCCAGGATCTCGGCCCAGGTGGTGTGTGCGCCCCACTGCTGCACCGAATCACCACTGACGGTGGCGCGTTCGGCCCGTCGAGCGGCACGCTCCGCCCGCAGCTTCGCCGATCGCGTGATCTCCTCGCCCAACCAGGCCGGCAAGTCATGCACCTCGCCGTGAGGGCGGTAGCTGCCCTCGCGGCGCACGCTCGGCGGGATCAGCACGTAGCGCCGGTCCCACAACACGGCGAACCCGTCCGCGTCGGCGTCGTCGTCGTCCCACTTGATCGCGCCGGAGCCGGATCCGGTCGGCAACTCGACATCATCGGGCACCGTGAACCACCAGTGACCGCCGTCGCTGTGCGCCCAAGTGCTCGGGTCGTCGGAGTCTGCACCCTCGCCCATCTGGCCGGGGCTGCGCACCGTCGGCGCGGCCTCCGCAGCGTCGAGGTCCAACCCGGCTACGGCGAGAAACCGTGCCGTCTGAGCGGCGGTGTCGCTGTCGACCACCGCCAGACCCGACCCGCCGACCTCCACGGCGAGATTTACCGCCACCGGCCCGGTGATCGCGATCTCTCCGGCGTCCTCGGCCTCCTTGGAGTAGCTGACGCGCTCGCCGGGGGTGCCGTCGGGCGTGACGACGGACCACGCGGAATAGTGCCGCACGTAGCGGGCAAGGTAGCCGTCGAGGGTGTCTACATCGGTCGTCGCCAGCGCCAGCCCGGCGGCGGAGCGAACGTGCGTCCAGTCGCGCCGCCCGGCGTCGCGTGCCGCCTGTTGCGCCGCCTGGTCGTCGGCCCGGCGCGTGGCCGGGGTCCGCATGTCGGCGGGCAGCTTCGAGCCGGGCAGGATGAACAGCACGCTGCACCCGGTCTCGGTGAGTCGACGGATGAACTTGCCGACCGCTTCATGGTCAGTGGCCTCGGGGGCGTCGCCGAGCAATGCCGTCAGATCGGCGGCACGGTTGCTAGACTGGGCACCGTTCTCCTTGCGGGACATGTGTTGTTGCCTTTCTGATTGTGGTGATTCGGAGAGGGTGCGGTGGCCTTCGTGGTTGTGGGCAGTCGCAGAGCGGTGTTGGTGATGCCGCCGGGTTTGGAGGCCCGGCGGCATCGCTGCGTTCAGGGTCAGTCACGTTGCGGCACTGGTGCTCCCGGCTCGATCGTGTTGGAGTCGATCCACGCCTTGAGGTCACCGGCGCGGTAGAACACCCGCTTGCCGAGCTTGAGATAGCGCGGCCCGGCACCGCGCCACCGCTCCTGCGCCAGCGCGGTCTCGGAGACGTGGCGATACTCGGCCACGTCCTTGGGTCGATACAGCAGGTCGGGGTTGTCGAAGGCGAGAGCACTCATGCGCCGCACGCTTCCTCTCGTTGAATAGGGCTGTGTCTGTTGACGTTACGGGCCGACGGTGCAGAGTTCGGGCGAGCCGAAGTCGAGTCACCCGACGTCGGTGTGGTTGTCGCCGTGTCGATTTCGCGACCCGTCGCCGCGACCGCGTGTACCCCGAGGCAGCGCGGCCCGCAGGGGGTGAGCTGGTCGCGTGCCTGTTCGGCCTGCTCCCGGTTGGGCCAGTAGGTCCACTCGGCGCTGATCTTGTGGCCGTTGTCGTGATAGCAGACGAGCACGAACCGGCGAGGGAACACCGTGCCGACGGTCACGGCACCGGCTCCCAGACCAGCCCGTCGCCGTGCAGGCTGGCGCTCACTAGGTCGATCCCGACGTCGGTGACGCGGTAGGTGCCCGGCGATCGTGGCGGGCCGTCCGAGGCGGTGAGGCGCTGGTGCAGCGTGCAGTCCCACAGCGCCCCGTCCACCCGCTCACGCAACGGGTGCTGCACGGTGAAGCTGCCCTCATCGAGCACGACGACGTGTTCGGTCTCGGCGTTCGACAGCAGCAGCGAGACCGCCTCGGGCCGGGGGCATTTCCGCGACCCGCACCAGACCCGCGTGTCGGGCAGCAGGATCAACGTCTGGCCGCACCCCATCGGGCAGTGGCCCGCGACCACGCGACTCACGCTGCACCGCCGCTCGGCACGGCACGGGGACGTTTCCGCTCCGCTTCTAGCATCAACTCCGCGAACCTTGCTCGCGCCCTGTAGGTGGTCGACCGTGAGGCGCGCTTCCCCGTGAGGAACTCGTCGGTGTACAGCTGCCAGATCGGGTCGCAGTTCTTGTGTGTCGCCACCCATTCCAGGCCGTACTCGGTCGACGGGGAGTCCACCAAGCGGGTCATCTCGTCGTGGCAGAGGTGGCATAGCGGCGCGATGTTGTGCGGGGTGTCCGGGCCACCCAAGCAGCGGTCGTGCAGGTGCGCCCGGTCGAGCCACGATGCAGCCCGCTCCCACATGCGCCGCACGTACTCGTCCCGAGGCACCCCGTTGTCGGTGACGGGCGCGAGCCAGCCACAGGCGAAACAGAACGGTTCACCCCAGCCGATAAAGCGCGCCTTGAGCCAAGGGAGGTCGCCACCGTGCTCTATCCAGTGCTCGATGATTACTGCCCACGACGGCATCTGACGCGATCCCAGGTCGAGGATCACGGCGAGTTCAGTCGTCGGCCCGCTCATCGAGTCGCCTGAATCTCCGCCGGGATGACCGGCTTCATCATGGCGTCGACATCGGCGACCTTCACGCGGATGGAGCCGCCGGGCTTGTCGGACAGCCGGTAGGCGGGCAGCTCGCCACTGGCGACCTTCTCGCGGAAGGTGAACACCGAGAACCCGGTACGGGTGGCGGCGTCCTGCAGGGAGATGAAATGCGGGGTAGTGGTCTTGGCACTCACTGGGGTTTGCTCCGTCGTCTTCGCGATCTTCCCCGGCTGGATCTGGGAGGAGGAGACGAAGACAGAGGGGGTCGTGCCTGAGACGGAGAGTGAGGCTGAGAGTGCGGGTCTGGGGCTGCGTGACCGGCTTGCTAAGAATAGCTTAGGGCGAGCGTGGTTCCGTCGGGTTATCCGCTGCTATCTCAGAATTATTGGGTAGGTGCAGGTTTCACACTTTCGCTGGCGCGTCGCCCGTGCGCGCCGGGACCGCGAGCGCCGACAGTCGATCGGCGAGCACGTCGGCGCGCCCGGCGGCGACGTGCTGGTAGCGCATGGCGGTGCCGCTGGTGACGTGCCCGAGGCGGGCCATGACCTCCTTGGTGGTGCCTCCGGCGACCGCCGCCATCACGCCGCCGAAGTGCCGCAGGTCGTGAAAGTGCAGATCATCCTTGCCGATGGCCTGCCGGGCGTTGAAGAACGGCGTGCGGTACCGACCCTCGGCGTGGAACCCGCCGGTCACCGGGTCGGGGAACAGCAGCGCCGTCTTGGCCTCCCCCACGTGCTGGCGGAGGTGCGCCGCGATCACCGGGCGCAGGTGCGGGGGCACGGTGACGGTGCGGTTGGACTCCCTGGTCTTCGTCGGCCCGGCGTCGAACTTGCCGTGCCGGAAGGTGACCGCCTTGCTGATGCGCAGCGTCGAGCCGTCGGGGGCGACGTCGGCCCGCGTCAGTGCGAACAACTCTCCTCGCCGCAGCCCGCACCACCCCGCGAGCAGGACTGTCAGCCGCAGCGCCTCGGGCATCGCGTCGGCCAGCGCCACCAACTCCTCCGGCTCCAACAGCACCACCGACCGCTTCGTGTGCTTCACCGCCGCCGCGCCCTTGATGCGCGCCGGACTGCGATCCATCAGACCGTCGTCCACGGCGGTGTTCAGCACCGCCTGCAGGACGCCGTAGGCCTGCGCGTTGCGGGTCCGGTGCTCGGTGCCCAGGCCGGTGAACCACACGCGGACGTCCTCCGGCGTGATCTCGGCTAGTGCCGAATCCCCCAGCATCGGCAGGATATTCCGGTCGAGGTGGTACTCGTAGTTGTCGCGGGTGCGGGGCGAGAGGCTGCGCTGCTCTAGCCACGGCTTGGCGTAATCACGCAGCGTGAGCTTGCGCGCCGCCGCCTTGGCCACCCGGTCGGCGGGCGGGGTCCAGGTGCCCGGTTTGCGCCCGTCGAGGTCGATCAAGTCGCGCTCGTTCTGTAGCCACGACGCGCCGGAGTCCTTGGTCGGAAACGTCGCCGGGGCGTAGTGCAGGTGGCCGTTGTGGAGGTAGCTCGCCTGCCAGCGATTGGATCCGCGTTGACGTAGTCGCCCGAACCCGCGCCGTGTGCGTGTGGTGTTGGCGGCGGCGGTCTTTTTAGTTGGCATCGGAGGCCTCTCCCTCGGGCGACTTTCGGGCTATAAGCGGGCTATAGCGGGCCTATACAGAACCCGACAAATCCTCACAGAAGCAGGTAGCAAAACTAGCCTCTGCCAGCAACTATAGCGCCATCATCGCAGGTTACGGCGGGTGGCCCGGGATGCTATCCGGCTAGTTCGAATCCTGCCGGGGGCACCAGTTTGACATGGTAAAACATCTCACCGGGCACCCTACTTATCTGCTACCCATCCGCTCGGCGCTGGTAGACGGATTTCGTTCGCTGGCTCACAACCAACCACACCACCGCCCTGGCTGTCGCTGCGGCAGAATGCCCAGGCCCGGCCAGTTGTCCTTCACTTCTCAATGCGCTTCACCGGGATCGCGTGGTGGGTACTGCTGTCGGTTCTGGCGCTTTGGCCGCCGTGCTCGTCCAGATCTGGTGGTTGGCGAAGATGTCGTTCTCTATCCACCAGCCGGGAACGACGTAGAACTCGGGATCGGACTTGCCGAGATCAACGAAGATCCAGAATCGAGTCACGTCGGCGGTTCCCGCTAGCTGCGGTCACGCTGCCCAACGGACAGATCGTGCCCATGCACCCGAAGGTGGCGGCGCTGGTGGGTGAACTCGACGCAATCAACGTTGCGGTCAGGTTGCGCCGCGAGAAAGGCACAGGACGCTGGGCAGCAGCCGTGAGCGACGCCCAAGCCGACTGCCGGCGTCGCATCGCCGCCGAGCGCCAGGCCGACGCGCTTGCAGCCCGTGAGGCGCACCGGCGCGAGCGCATCGAGCAGAGAGCATTACCGCCGGGTCGATCTTACGGAAGCTGCTGCAGCACAACGTATTACCGATAGAAGCGCACATCGGTCGGATACGTCCGCAGGTATCAAACCTGCGGTATCAGGCCGCTGAACTGCGCCGATACGGTTAGCGGGTGGCTTTCTACCCATTAGCCACCATGCGCCAACCATCAAGTACGCGACTTGAGTCTGAACGCTGGAATGTGGCGGCCGATTGGGTCGGTCTTGGCGCGGTAGTCGCCCCAACCGGCATATGCCTGCACGGCGAGCGCATAGACGCGGGCGTAGTCGGCGGGATCGGTGATCTCTGTTGCAAAGAATTTTTCGTCACCGAATTCACACTCGGGGTGCGCCTTCAAGTTGTGGTACCACTGGGGATTCTTCGGTCCGCCATAGTTGGAAGCGATGAGAATCGGGTCGCTGCCGTCGTGGAAGTACGTGAGCTGGACCACCCGCTGCTCACCTGACTTCGCGCCGGTGGACTTGAGCGGGGCTTGCGCGACCGAACCCAACATGTTCGAGTAACTGCGACCCACTACGCGGTAGAACCATGGATCGATGCGACGGGCAACAGTGCGAGCGTAAACCTGACCGGGACGAGAACGTCCGAAGCGCTCCCAAACCCGGAACACAGCGCCGCGCTTCCTGAGCGGATCGGAGTAGGGCAGAGGCATATGCTATTCAAGCAGAGGACGTTCCGGTCCACTAGACCCGTTTCAGCGAGCGCGTTCGTTGATAGGCGCGCGGCCACGATGTCATCGGGACCACCTTGGGAGTGTTGATAGCGCATCGCCACGCCGACAGTCTCGTGGCCGAGCCGAGCCGTGTTCGCTGCCGACGAACCCGCCGCAGCATTCGTGGTCCCGGCCAAACGTTGCAGATAATGGGCCGAAACGGACTCACGGCCAACGTGTTTGCGTCCTTCTGAAAGACGTCTTCGTTGAACACCCGGTCTTTGAGATGGCAGCCACGGCGAGCCGGTGCGAACAGCCGCGAATCGGCATTATCGGCACCAATCGCGACAAATGCGCCATCACGTCTTCGCGGATATGCGGTGGAATCACGACGTGCGTGACGCCGCGCGAGACAGTGACCGTCGTGCAATCAAGGTCGGAGTCGTGGCGACGCAATTCGGACACTTCGCCGAAGCGCATGCCGCACCAGCCCGCACGCAGCACCAGGCCTTGCATCGTTCGTCGCGTGGGTCAGCGTCGAGCTTGTCGGCAATGTCGTGCACTTCGACCGTCGTTGGAATCTTGACCTTGCTGCGCACCTTCGGATTCATCGGCGACGCCGGCGACTCGCTCAGGTGGTCGTTTCGACGAACGCGTTGGGCTCCCCCGGCTCGCGCTCGAGCACGCCGCGATTGAACTTCAACATGTAGACGAAGTACGCGAGCCCCACGGCGAGCAGTCCCACGACGATCGCCATCGTCGCAAACGTCGACGAGGAGACCAGGGTGACGAGTAGCGCGATGATCACCCAGACCAGCGCGGCGATCGCCACGGGCTTGTCGAACCGCCCGAGGTCGAAGCCGTCCTTTCCGTGGATGAACTTCCGGCGCACCACCAGGTACAGCACGATGGTCATCAGGTAGAGCGAGATGCAGATGACGGCACCGGTGGCGATCAGTTGATTCAGCGCCGAACCCGGCATCACGATCATCAGGGCGGTTCCGATCGCCAACACCAAAAGCGTCGCCGGAATCGGGGTCCGGGTGCGCGGGTTGACGCGCTGCATCACCCGATGCCCGGGAAAGCGTCCGTCGCGCGACATCGCGTATACGTAGCGCGACGTCGAGGCAACGGCCACCAGGGCGGCTCCGAAGAACGCGACGGCGATGGCCACCAGGAACGGACGCTCCAGGGCGGGGCCGAACTGCTGGCGCATGACCTCGGCGACCGGGGATTCACTGGTGGAGGCTGCCGGTAGGTCCTTGATCGCCAACGTCAACACGATGAGGAAGACCATTCCGAGCGTGGCGGACGCAATCACCGATCCGATGATGGCTCGAGGCACCGTGCGGGTGGCGTTCTCGGCCTCCTCCGCCATGTTGGCAGCGGTCTCGAAGCCGACGAGAGTGCTGAGCCCCATCAGCGTTGCTGCCATCAAACCGCCGCCGAGCGCAAAGTAGTTGGGATCGTTGGCGGCCTCGCCCCGGGAGAACAGGATGTCGGACGACCCGCTGCCGGACAACACCACGGCCACCGCCAGCGCGATCCCCAGGAGGACGAGGATGCCGATCTCGACACCGACCGACAGCGAGTTGACCCAACCGACGATGCGGGTGGCGGCGATCGCCAACCCCGCCTGAAGCACCAGGAGCACGACGGTGATCGCCCGCCCGGTCGTCTCGTTGGGCGCCATGTCGAACAGTGGCATCAGGCATTGCGTCGCCAGGGCATTGTCGATGGCCACCGGCGAGGTCACGGCGCTGAGGAATGCCATCCACCCGAATGCCCACCCCACCTTCGGGCTGGCCAGCCGGGACGCCCACGCATACGTTCCACCGCTGAGCGGCATGCGAGCGGCGAACTGCGCGTATACCAATGCCACCAGTAGTTGCCCGACGCCGATCACGGGGAACAGCCAGATCCCCACCGGTCCGGAATCCCGCAACACGTCGTCGTAGGTGGAGAAGATGCCCATCACCACCGACATCGACGCGAACCCGATGGCGAACATCTGGAAGCCGTTGAGGGACCGCTTCAGTTCGGGTTCGTAGCCGCAGTCCCGACAGATGTCATCGGCGGTCTCGTCACCGGTCGTGGTCTGTGTCACGTCGCTACCTGGCCTTTCCTGAGGAAGTCACGTCGTCGCTCTGCGCTGGTGATCACGTTGCCGGCGGAATGCTCTGCTCGAACCGAAACACGTTGTGCGGGTCGTACTTCGCCTTGAGCGTGCGGAGCCGCTCGACGTTGGCTCCCCAATATGCGGTCTCCCACTCGGCCATGTCGGCGTTCGGCACGTTGACGTAGGCGCCCTCGACGTAGGGGGCCAAGGCGTGGGCGAACTCGGCGATCCAGGACAGGCACGCCGGCGTCAGCGGGTCTGCCTCCGCGACGACGCCATCGTCGCGCGCACCCCAGCCGGCGCCGGGCTCGGCGTAGAACAGCGCATTGCGGCGGGCGAACGCCGAGCCGCCGGCCGGCTCGCTACGCGTGAGGGCCCCGCCGAACGCATTGACGAAGTAGTTGCAGCCCGGTGTGGGGGCTGTCGCCATGAAGGAGCAGATAACGTTGATCGCCTCGGCCGGGAACGGCTCGGAGATGAACTGCGAGTAGAACTTCGAGTTCGTTGGCTCACTGTCCGGCGGGATCTGGAACCCCGAATAGGTGGCGGCCCAGTCGGCGCTCGTCACCGACACGTCGGGATTGCCGATCCCAAGGATGGGGGCCAGAAGTTGCCTCATCTCCGCCTCGGATCCATCGGCGAGGACGGCTATCAGAACAAGGTCCTTTCGGCTTATCTCTAGCTGACTGGTGAGTCGCTCGTCGGTGTGCGGGGCCGACCGCTGCCAGGCGTCGAACACTGGTGCCAGATCGTGCAGCCCCGACCACGTCGCGGTGAGGTAGGCGGTCTGCGCCAGTCGGTGCACCCGGTAGGTCAGCGACGTGACGATCCCGAAATTGCCGTTCCCGGCCCCACGGAGCGCCCAGAGCAGATCGGAGTTGTCGCGTTCGTCGACGATGATCGCGCGTGCGCCGACGTCGTCGGACGCCACCACGACTTCCGCCGCTACCAGGTTGTCCGACGCCATGCCGAAGATGCGGGTGAGCAGTCCGAAGCCACCGCCGAGAGTTGCGCCGACCAGACCCACCGATCCCTCGGTCCCGGTGGGTGCCACCACCCCGGCCCGGCCGAGTTCGGTGACGGCTTCGAGTTGGTTGAGGCCCGCGCCGACCGTCGCCGTGTTCGACGCCGCGTCGACGGCCGCGGACTTCATCTCGCTGACGTCGATGACGATGCCGCCGTCCACACTGGACCAGCCCTCGAGGCAGTGCCCACCACTGCGCACGCGAAGCGCGACGTCGTTCTCCCTGGCCCACGCGAGTGCGTTGACCACGTCCCGTGTTTCCTGGGCGAAGACGATCACGGCGGGCTCGTGCCGGAAGAGGAGGTTCCACCCGGCGCTCGCCACGGGGTAGCCGGTGTCCCCGGGCCGGACCACCCGGCCGGTCAGCTGGTTCGGGCCTGCGGTGGTGGACGTCATCGATCTACCTCGGGGTCGGTTCCGGATGGACTGGGGTCGGTCGGACTTCGACGGGTTCGCCGTCGGCTATCACCCCAGGCCCCCGACGGATCGGGGGTCACAAGGCTTCCGACGCCGCGGCCCCGCCGTTCCTCCGTCATGGAGCCATCCGATCTGCCGTCGCGGGTGCCCGCAGCAACCATATGGGGGATGACGGCGATTTGCTGGCAAATTTACGAACCCGTCGAATTTTTCCCGGCGACGTCGGGTGGCCGGGCCGCTCCGCGGACGCGTCAGTGCGGTTGGAGCTTGTCCAGGTGGTCGCGCGAGATGACGCTGGCGATGGCGATCGCCAGGACGGCGCCGGTGTCGAGACCCTGGTAGGCGATGTCGGAGTTGGTGAAGACGACCATGGTGGTTTGCCTCTCGGGGACGTAGAACACCGCCGACTGGTGTCCGGGCACGGTGCCGGTGTGACCGATCCAGCCGGCCAGGTCGAACGCGCCGAACCCGTAATCGCCCTTCGGGTCGCCGGGTGGTGCGGGCACCGTCTGCATCCGCTGCGCCCGCATCGCCGGTGACAGTTGTCGCCCGGTCGCCGGGGTGGGTGCCCGCACGTGCACGTCCTCGATGGTGGAGATCATCGATCCCGCGGCCCACGCCCACGACGGGTTCCAGTCGGTGGTGATGACGGTGCCGCCGTCGGGGCCCTCGGCGTAACCCCGCGCGCGCGGCGGCGGATAGTCGCCATCGGCCGCGAAGCTGGTGTGGCTCATGCCAAGTGGTGCGATGACGTGGTCGCGGACGTAGTCCGGGAGCGACTGCCCCGACAGCTTCTCCTGCACGAGTCCCAGCATGATCGTGTTGGTGTTGCAGTACGCGAAGCCCTGGCCCGGCGGGGACACGTTCGGATTCCTGAACGCCAGGCCAAGGAGCTTGGCAGGCCTATAGACGCATAGCGGATCCCCGTACAGCGCCTGCCCGAACTACCGTCGCTTTGCCACCAAGGAGGCGTTGATCGAGGCGCTCTTCGAGGAGGGAGCCGATCAACTGGTCGCCTTCGCCGAAGAGGGGTCGCGCCGCGACGACCCGTGGCAGGGCTTCGTGTGGTTCGCCGAGAAGATGTGTGAGGGCACCGCAACCGATCCTGGCTTGCGAGAAGTCGCCCTCAGCAGAGGTTTTGGCGGCTCCCGCGTCGATATCGCCCGGACCGGCTGGGCCCGCTACTGGACCGGCTCGTGGGCAGGGCGCAGGCAGCCGGGGCGCTCCGAACGGGGGCGCGCGCGTGGGGGCCCGCTAGGCACAACGCATGCTGAACCGGCTCTGGGTGCGATTGGCAACGAACCACAACTGAAGCAGCGGCGCCTACGCGGCGGCCTCGTGCTGCGTCGCGCTCACATCCGTCCCGTGTCCCTCGCCAGTGTCGGTCTTGGTCGCCTCACCGGCCGCCTCAGGCCGATCGGTCGTCGGCTTGCGCGGATGAGTCGAGTTCGCTTTCGCACCCGTAGGCGCTTCGGTCCCCTCGGCCACGCTTCGCGTCGGGATGCGTTGCACCTTCTCCGGCGACGGATCCCCGGCACGACTGGGCGATTCGTGCTCCACTTCCGTCCGCCCAGGGACTGCTTCGTCCGTTGATGGGCTTTCTCCGAGGGTTTCCGGCGCCTGATTCCCCGTCGACGCAACACCACCGGTAGCGGGCTTGGGCTCCAACTCGACGGTCCTGGCGATCACTGCGACCGGGCCGGCGTCCACACCGGCCGCGGCGCTGGCCACTTCAACGGGCTCGGCCGTCACGGCTACCGGGGCGGCGTCCACATCGACGGGCTCGGCGGTGGCGGCTACCGGGGCGGCGTCCACATCGACGGGCTCGGCGGTGGCGGGCACCGGGTTCGCCGACACGAGATGCTCCTCCTGGGCGGGCAAGGTGGGGACAACCGCCATGGTCACCGCGGCATCGGCGGCCGAGGACGGCTCGAAAGCACCGATACTCGCCATGCGACTGGCGAGCGCTGTATCGGGGCCGATCAACCCCCCGGCCGGCGCTGCCGGCGGAAAGAACAGGGCTCGCTCTTGCGCCACCAGCTCCGGAATGGCCACCTCTTTGAGTGCCGCCCAGAGGTTGGAGAGCGCGTTGTTCAGGGTCATGCCCTGCGAGGCGACCTGTCCCAGATTGTCGATCGCACTACTGACCATGGTGCCGACCAACCGTCCCATGATCGAGATCTGGTCGACGGTAAGGGCATTGGGCACTGGCAGGTAGTACAACGGTGAGACGGCGGCAGTGATGATCCATCGCACCCACGGCTCGACGCCGGCGTTGGGGGAGTCGGTGGGAGGTATGACCGCAGCGTGGCCCTTCAGCTCCGTGGTGGCGAAGTCGACGACCGCATCCACCGCATCAACGGCGATGTTGTGCAACGCCGCGGCGAGTTCGATGTCCCCGCCGACGAAGGCGTCGAGATTGTGAACGAGGCTGTCCGCCATGGGGTCGACGAAAGTGTCGTAGGCCACTGAGAAGTGGTACAACGCGGCGCCGGGTATGGGAAGGAACCGACCTGCCCACAGTGCGAGAGCAACTCCGTAGTCCAGCGTGGACTCCGAGGATTCGTGGCCCGCCAAGAGGCCGTGGGTTCCGTGGCCGGTGGCCGACCCGATGACTGGCTGCGATTCGACGACCAGTGTGATGGCCCGTTCAACTGACGGATGCGGTGGCAGCACGACGGACGGTGCGATCACGATGGCGCACGCTCCCACGAATGCCACGCTCGCAGTTCGAAGAGATGTAGCAAAAAGAGTCAAAGTCGCCCCCGAAACCCGATATCCAATGAACACGATGATGAAAGCACTGCTCGGGTCAAGTGTCCCGTCGGCGACGGGCTCGCAACGCACCTGCTCCTCGCCCGGCGACCCACAGCGCCGAACGTGTTTGTCGCACATGACTATGGGGGTTGGGTCGATGGTTCGCCAGGAAATCGCGCAACTTTTCTCGATGGTCCTCGTCGAAACGTCCGAGGCGCCTTCTCAGTTACATCTCCGACATTAGCGGTCCCAATGGGACGCACCATCCGTTCCTGCACCTTGGCGACCAATCCACGTGCCGCGGCCGATCAAGCGATTGTGCGGACGACGTCACGGCTACTGACGGCCGGTACGTGAGGCGGGTGGCATCGTCACGCGATCGAGCGGCCCGTCGATGCCGCCGTCAAACCCCTCGGTTAACACTGTTCTTGTTAATTTGAGATCTTGGATGATATGTTGTGACGTAGCGCACCCGACGAGGAGGTCGACCGTGCCCGTCCAGCCGACCCGCGCCAGCGGGCATGCCCACCGCCGCTCCGAGATCGTCGCCTTCGTGAAGTCCCGGGGGGTGGCCCGCATCGACGAGATGGCCGACCGCTTCGGCGTCAGCACCATGACGATCCACCGCGATCTCGATCACCTCGACGCCCAGGGCATGCTGCGCAAGGTCAGATCGGGCGCGGAGGCACCGCCGAGCGAGGCGTTCGAGCGCAACGTCGACCTGCGCAAGGCGCTCAACCTGGCCGAGAAGCAAGCGGTCGCGCGGGCGGGATTCGAGTGGGCGGCCGAGCGGGTGGACATGCAAGCTGTCGCCACCGACGACAGCACCACGGCACTGCACGTGCTGCCGGCGCTGCTCAGGCGTCTTCCGATGACCATCGTCACCAACTTCCTGCCCGCCATCAACGAACTCGCGACCGATCCCCGGGTCCGGCTCAATGCCATCGGCGGCGACTACGTGCCCGACTTCTCGTCCTTCGTCGGCCCTCAGGCGGTTCGGGCTCTGGGCGACATGCACTACGACGTCGTCTTCATGTCGGTGCCCGCCGTCTCGCGCGGCATGTGCTTCCACCCGTCGGGTACGGCCGCCGAACTCAAACGCGCATACATGGCGAGCGCCGAACTCAGCGTGCTCCTGATCGACCACACCAAGCCGACCCGTCGGGCCATCCACCGGATCTGCGATCTCGACGACTTCGACGCGGTCGTGGTCGACGACGGTCTCGACCCCGTCGCGATCCAGCAACTCGAGGACTGCGGCGCGAACGTCGTCGTCGCACAGCGGGATTCGACCCACCCCGAAGCCACCGAAGGCCCGCGACGATGACGGCACCGCTGGTGATCGCCGTCGACTGCTCGACGACGGCGAGCAAGGCGATCGTCGTGGACGCCGAGGGCCGGGTCGTCGGCGAAGGATCTCAAGCCCTCGACACCACCAGCCCGGCCCCGCACTGGTTCGAGCAACGCGCCGCCGACTGGTGGACGGCCACCGACCTTGCGGTGCGACGCGCCATGGACGCGGTCGACGATCCGGGCGCGGTGGCCGCCGTCTGTGCCACCCATCAGCGCGAGAGCTTCGTCTGCCTCGACGGCGACGGCCGGCCACTGCGGCCTGCCATCCTCTGGATGGACGGCCGCGCCCACGCCGAGGCCCGCCGCTACGGCACCGAACGCGTCGAACTGCTGTCGGGTAAGCCCGCCGACATCACCCCGGGCCTGTACAAACTGCTGTGGCTGCGCGACCACGAGGCCGACGTGATGGCCCGGTGTGCCCGGATCGCCGACGTGCACACGTATCTGGTGCACGCCATGACCGGTCGCTGGGTATCCAGCACCGCGTCGGTCGATCCGCTCGCGCTGCTCGACCAGGCCACCGGCGACTACGGCGACGAACTGCTCGACCTGGCCGGACTGCGGCGCACCCAGTTGCCCGATCTGGTGCCCACCGGCACCTCACTCGGGTGCCTGCTGCCCGAGGTGGCCGACGCGTGGGGACTCTCCCGCGACGTCGCCGTCATCGCCGGAATCGGCGACGGGCAAGCCGCTGGCATCGGACTGGGCGTCACCGACCCCGGCGCGGCGTACCTGGTGTTGGGCACCGCGGTGGTGATCGGCAGCGAGACCAAGTCGTATCTCCCTGCGCGCGCGTACCGTTCGATGATCTCGGCGACACCCGGCCACACCACGGTCGAGACGTTCAGCGCGTCGGGCACTTATCTGCCGACGTGGTTCCGCGAGAAGTTCGGCGATCCTGACCTCGCCGGGGCACCCGACCCGAACCTCGAGCGCGACGCCGCAGCGCTTCCCGTCGGAAGCGAACGCCTGCTCACCCTTCCGTACTGGAACGCCGCACAGACCCCGCACTGGGACAGTCGGGCCTCGGGCGTGACGCTCGGCTGGCAGGGCTGCCACACCCGGGCGCACTTCTACCGGTCGATGCTGGAGGGCATCGCCTTCGAATTGCGGCTCCAGCTCGACGGATTGGAGTCCGCGCGCGGCGAACGCGTCGAGATCCTTCGCGCCATGGGTGGCGGTGCGCGCAGCGGCCTGTGGACCCAGATCCTGGCCGACGTCTTCGACCGTCCGCTCGAGGTCCGGACCTCCGGCGAGGTGAGTGCGCTCGGCGCTGCCGCGGTCGCCCTCAGCGCACTCGGCGCATACCCCGGCCTGCCCGCGGCGGCCGCCGCGGTGGCCCGAACCGACGCCGTCGTGGGACCGCGGCCCGGGGCCGCCGCTGCGTACGCGGAACTGCGCACCGTCTACCGGCGCGTGTACGCCGAGGCCCGGGCCCTTCTCCATGCCCTGCACGACCTGCCATATCACGAAGCCCGAGGAGACCAACGATGAGAGCGGCCATGTTCTACGGGCCAGGAGACCTCCGACTCGAGGACGTCCCGTCCACCGAACCGGCTCCTGGTGAGATCCTCGTCGTGGTGAAGGCGGCGGCGACCTGCGGCACCGACCTCAAGTCCTACCGGCGCGGGCATCCCAAGCTGTTCCCGACGCTGCCCTCCCGATTCGGCCACGAGTTCGCCGGCGTGGTGACCGCCGTCGGCGACGGGGTCGACCAGTTCGCGATCGGGGACCGCGTCGTGGCTGCCAACACGGTGCCGTGCGGTCACTGCTGGGCCTGTATCCGCGGCCGTGAAAGCCTCTGCGAGAACCTGGAATTCCTCAACGGCGCCTTCGCCGAGGAGGTCATCATCCCGGCCGCCATCGTCGCGCGGAACACCTACCGGTTGCCCGACGACCTGGACTTCGCCGACGCCGCACCGCTGGAACCGCTGGCCACCGTCGTGCACGGCATGGCCGAGACCGGGATCGAACTGGGCGACACCGTGGTGGTGCACGGTGCCGGCCCGATCGGGCTGATGTTCGTCCGGCTCTCCACGCTGCGCGGCGCCAACGTGATCTCCGTCGATCAGTCGCCGTGGCGCCTTCAGCAGGCCACGATGGCGGGCGCGGTCGAAGCCGTTGACGTGTCCGGGGTTTCGACTGTGGATGACCGCGTCGCGCTGATCAAGCGCCACACGCCGCACGGGCGCGGCGCCGACGTCGGCATCGAGGCAGTGGGGCTTCCCCAGGTGTGGGAGCAGACCGTCCGCACGCTGCGGCCGGGCGCGACCGCCGTGCTCTTCGGCGGAACGCCCAAGGGCGCGACGTTCTCCGTCGACTCCAGCGCCATGCACTACGAGGAGTACACGCTCAAGGGCGTGTTTCACCACACGCCGAACTACGTCCGCACCGCCGTCGAACTGCTCGCGAGCCGCAAGGTCGACGGGTCGATGCTGGTGACCGAGCGCCGGCCGCTGGACGCGTTGGTACCCAGCCTGGAGGACATGGCCGCGGGCCGTGGTTCGAAGTACGTCCTCGAGCCATGAGCATTCGACTGCAGGACGAACGCATTCAGGTCGTCGAGGCCTGCCGGCACCTCAGCCGCTCCGGGCTGGTGGTGGGCACCGCGGGCAACGTGTCCGTGCGGGCGGGTGAGCTCGTCGTCATCTCACCCAGTGGGGTCGACTACGAGGCGATGTCGCCGCGCGACGTGGGAATCCACGACCTCGGCGGTGCCGTCGTCGACGCCACGCTCGAACCGTCGAGTGAGCTGGCGTTGCACCTCGCCGTCTACCGGGCGTACCACCACACCGCCGTCGTCCACACCCACGGGGCCGCCTCGACCGCGCTGTCCACGGTGGTCGATGAGGTGCCGACGTCGCACTACTACTCGGCGCTGTTCGGTGGCGCGGTCCGGGTGGCGCCGTATGCCACCTTCGGCACGCCGCAATTGGCCGACCACGTCACTACGGCGCTCCGCGACCGCACGGCGGCGCTCATGGCCAATCACGGGGCGGTGCTCGTCGGCGCCGCGCTGCCCAAGGTGTTGAGCATGGTGGCCTACCTCGAGTACGTGTGCGACGTGCAACTGCGCGCCATGGCCAGCGGCGCTCCCGTGCGGGTGCTCGGCGAGCAGGAGATCGCCGAAGTCGGTCGCCGACTCGCAGGCTACGGACAGCGCGCCGGTGACTCGACTGCCGACTGAGGCGAGCGTGGCGGTGCGGCGCATCCGTAGCGCGCGCGTGTCACGACTCTTCGAGCCGTGCCTGGATGACCGCCGTTGCAGACACGAGGTCGTCGTCGGCCATGCCCTGCCAGCGAGACGCCAGCTTCTCGCGGGAGATGCCCTGCATCCGCTCGCGTGACTCCCGGGTGATCGCGAAACCGCGATCCTTCATCAATGCGACATGTGTCGTGCACGGCTGGCGATTGATCAGATAGGGCTTCCTCCCGACGATCATCTTCCACACCGCCTCGGGGTACTCCCAGTGGCCGTTCCATGGCCTCGTGAGCCCATGGCTCCGGAAGTCGATCTCGTGTGACATCCGGCCGCCAGGACGAAGCCATTGGGCGAATGCTTCGTACGTGACGTCCAAATCGTCGACGTGCTCGAGGACGGCCTGCGAAACGATGAGGTCCACTTCGCCCCGGCGGATGACCGAGGGATCCGTCCACGGGACGGTGTACTCGATCGTGATCGCGCCGGCGCGGCCGTCGGGCGCCACCAGCGCTCGACGGATCTCCTCGACGCGCGACTGGGCCAATGTGGTCTCGAGCAGGTCGTCTCCGAGGATGTGACTCGGGAAGGCCGTCGATTCGACCGGCCAACCCACGGTCACCGGGGTTCGGTTCCTGAAGAGGTCGACGAGGTCGTCGAGCACAGAGAGATTCAACTCGACCTCGGAGTACTTCACGATGTCGAGCGCGTAGTACGTATCGGCTCCGGAAAGAAGCGCAGCCAGCCCGACACCGAGGGATCCACCTGGCCCCATCTCGGCGAACGTGTTCGGAACGGGCACCGGCTCCGGCTCGTTCAGCATCACGAGGTGCTTGATCCACACCTCGTAGCAGTACGAGGCGGTGGCCGCCTGGACATGGCGGCGGCGCGAGCGAAAGGCGTACAGGCCTGGTACGTATGAGGCGATGCCCTTCGTGATGGGTAGGAGTTCCATGGTGTCCTCCACATTCGACATGTGCCGGGTGAACGGCAGCGGGCACGGTCCAGTCCAGCAAACAGTACGCGACCTCGAGTCGACTCGTCGGGGAATGCGCGGCGAACGCCTCAACCTTTGGCGCGGCGACTTCAAGAGACTAACTGGCAGGGTTGATCGGTTTCGGCAAACCTACAGCCCGCGTTCGGTGAGCCAGGCGTGGATTCTCTCGGCAACGGTGGCCCATCCCGGTTCGAGCATCATGTCGTGTCCCATGTCACCGAAGAACTCCGCTTCGGTGCCGTAGGCGCGCGCAGTGGCGCGCACCTCATCCATCGAGACGCCACCGTCGGAACCTGCGCCGAGGACCAGGAGCGGGGTCGTGACGCGCGTCGGGTCGATGCCCCTCGGAAACAGGGTGCCGGCCAACGCCCTGCCACTCTCCTCCTGCAACCTCGCCGCACAGTGCCGCACGGTCGCCTCCGGCGTGCCTGGCGAGAAGAACGCCTCCCGCGCGAGCGGCGGCGGGGTCAGTGCGGGCAGCTGCCGCCCGGTGACCGTCGACCTGATCAGCAGCCACGGGTGGCGCCGCATCCTGCGCAGCGTCATCGCGGCGGACCCGCCGGGAGGAAGGGATGCGACCAGCACGGCGGCGGGTGCGTCGTGTGATTCGAGGTACTTCTGCACCACGTAGCCGCCCAGGGAGTGGCCGATCACGACGGGTGCCGTCGGCAGGCTCGTCGCGATCTCCCCGACGTCGTCGACGAAATCGGCGATCGAACACGTGCGAAGCGGCTTCGACGACGGGCTCGCTCCGTGCCCACGCAGGTCGAGTGCAAGCGCCCGGCGTCCCGTCCCGGCGAAGAAGCCCAGGAAGTGGTCCGCCCATGACCACGCACCGTGCCCGGTCCCGTGCACGAACAGCAGCGGAACGCGATGCGCGTCGGTGGCGGTTCCCTCGTCGATCACGTTCAGCATCCCGGAGTCCTTCGTCGCGCCGCACCGCTGAAGGCATCTTCTCAGGGATGCGCCGGCGATCGAGCCCTTGCGGCCACCAGTCGGCCGATCGATCATCGAGGAGGCCTATGATCGGCTCGACTCTGATCCGAGAGGACCATCTTGCATCTCAAGCGCGTGCTGGCGGGCGCATCGATCGTCGGCGCCGTGGGCCTTCCGGTCTGGTGGCTCGCCGCGGGGGTTGCCGCCGCCGAACCCACTCCGGCTCCCGCGGTGAACGCCGCCGTCCAGCCGTTACCCCCGGTCGAGGATCGACAGCACCCGGAGGAACAGAAGGCGAACACCGCCACCTCCGGCGCCGACGCGCCCGCGTCCTCGAACATCGCCGACGAGATCGCCAGGGGCCTGAGCCAGCTTCCTCCTCCCGACCTGAGCAGCCTTCCCGCCCCGCAAGTCAACGTGCCGGTAAGCATCGGCCTGCCCGGCATCGGACTTGGGCTCGTGCCCGATCTGAGCGTGCCGATAGTGCTGGGCGGAATCGGCGCTCCGACGTTACCGAACCTCGGCGGGCTCCCACCGCCGCCCGACCTGTCCAAGCTTCCTCCGCCGCCTCAGCTTCCTGGGATTGGGCTGCCCCAACTGCCGTTCTGACCGCACGGGCTTTCCTACACCGCGTCGGCACCGAGGTCCTCGATCACGTTGGCCACTCTGTGCAGCTGGTCGACGTCCGAGCTCGTCGGGATGAGGTGGACCTCGTCCGTGCCGACGGCCTCGAACCCGCGCAGGACCCGGAGAAGTGCCTCGTCGCTTCCCGCCCATCCCGTAGTGGGCGCCATCGCGTCGACGATCTCGGCGGGAAGCCAGTTCATGTAGCGACGCAGGTGCCGATGCATCTGCGCCCGCGGGCCATCCCCGTCACCGATCGCGAACCAGAACGAGGTCGCCAGGTGCGGAGCGGGCTTGCCCGCGTCCCCCCACGCCTGGCGCGCGACGTCGAACAGTGCGTTCTGCTTGGTCACATCGAGGTCGAGCGTCATCCCGGCCATTCCGTCGGCCCACGCCGCGGCGCTTCGCACCGTCTTCGGGCCGATGGTGCCGACCAGCAGCCGCGGACCGCCGGACTGCACGGGCGCGGGGCCCACCGGAAGCACCGACGCGGTGACGTTCTCCCCCGCCCACACCCGCTTCATGATCGCCACGCGCTCGGCCATGCCGCGCCTCGTCTGCGTCGAGGTGTCCGCACCCACGGCCCGGTAGTCCTCTTCGCGCCCCCCGACGCCGATTCCCACCGTGAGCCGCCCGCCGCTGAGCATGTCACCCGTCGCCAGGGACTTGGCGAGCATGACCGGGTCGTGCAGCTGCGGGACGATGACCGTCGTCACCAGGGCCACCCGGTCGGTCCACGCCGACAACGCGCCGAGCAGCGTCAGCGATTCGGGGTTGTCGAACGCCACCCGCTCACCCCAGCACAACGACGAGAAGGGGCCATCGTCGACGACCCGGGCCCACGACTTCAGCACGGCCGCATCCAGGTTGGGCTCCATCACCGGCAGGGTCATTCCGATACGCACGACCGGAGTCTGGCATGCCCGGGCGGCGGAGGCCGGCCGATCAGCCTCCGGCCGGTGCCGACGGGGCCGCGGCGGACAGCCGGTATACGCGCTCCGGGGTGGCGATCTCGGTGACGACGGTCGCCAGCTGGCCCGCCGAGTGGTCGTGCGGCTCGTCTGAGTTGGTCATCACGACCAACGTTGCGTCGCGCTCGGGGAGATACACCACCACCGTCGTGTAGCCGGGGATGTCGCCGTTGTGCCCGATCCAACCATTGGCGTCGAAGATCGCAAAGCCGTAGCGGGCACCGCCAGGAATCACCTCGGCGGTCTGCAGTCGGCGCGCCTGGGTCTGCGGGCGCAGCAAGGTGCCCTTCCCCAACGCGGCGGCCCACCGCTCGAGATCCCGGCAGTCCGAGACCATTTCGCCGGCCGCATCCGCCCACGACGGATTCCACCGGGTGGCGTCGAGTCGCGACCCGTCGGGCGCAGGAGTGTAGCCGCGCGAGAACGGTTCTGGCAGTCGTCCATTGCCCGGGTAGCTGGTCTGGGTCAGGCCCAGTGGCCCGAACACATTCTGTGCCAAGTACTCCCCAAGCGGCAGACCCGTCACCTTCTCGACGACCATGCCCAGCAGCACCGCGTTGGTGTTCGAGTACGCGTACCGGGCACCCGGGGTGAAGTCCGGAGGATGGGCGAAGGCGATGCGGAGCAGTTCCGGCGCGGTGAACGCAAAGTCGTCCGGCCCGGCCGGCGCCTGCTCGTAGAGCGGCTCGGAGAAGGCGTCGTCCTTGGTGTAGTCGTAGAGGCCGCTGCGCATGCGGCCGAGGAGGTCGACGGTGATCGCGTCACCCGACGGGACCCCCTCGACGTAGCGCGAGATCGGATCGGACAGTCGGATGCGGCCCTGGTCGACGAGTTGCAGCACGGCGGTACCGGTGAACGTCTTGGTCACGCTGCCGATCCGCCAATGGTCGTCACTCGACATCGGGGCGCCGGTCGCGGCGTCGCTGGTGCCGACCGCGGCGACGTAGTCCAGCTCGCCAGGGATCGACAACCCGACGATGGCGCCGGGAACACCCATCGCGGCCACCTTCGCCGCGATGGCGACCTCCAGGCGGCCCTCCACGTCGGTGGGCTCGGCCGTTGCGGTGCCGGCCACGAGCGCGCCCAACACGCCGATCACGGCGCAGATGACACCGACTCGGCGTGTGCATCCCATCCTCGGACACCTCCGTGCGCTCGGTCTCACATCGTCGCATCCGCAGCCTCGTTCGGACGGCCGATCGGTGCCCGAGCCAGGGCGCGGGGGACCCCGGGCGGGGGTTAACCCCCGCGGAGGTCTCGGGAAAGCGCCCTACCAGCGAGCGATTCGACTCCCTAGGTTGAAGGCATGGTTGCAGTCATGCATGATCGGCCGCTCGAGCGTCTACCCAGCTCCCTACGCACCCGCGGCGCCGGGTTGGTGCCGTCCGCGTCGATGGTGACCGGCGGGGCGATCGGCGTGGTGTGGTTTCCCATCCCGCTGATGATCCTCGCCATCGGCGTCTCCTCGATTCCGTCGGTCGTCGGATTCGCCGCGGCGGCCGTCGTGTTCGTGTATCTGATGCGTGGCGTCGATCGGGTCGAGAGGGTCCGCAGCGAAGCCGTCTTCGGGCTCGCCATCCCAGTGCCATCGCGAAAGAGGTCACCCCACAGGGGCTTTCAGCGGTGGGCTCACCAACTCTGGCTCGACGTGAGCAGTGCCAGGTTCTGGAGGTCCGCCGCGCACCACTACCTGCGGCTGATCTACGACATCCTGGCGACCGGCATCGCGCTGGCGCTGCTGGCGTTCGCGTTCGGGGGCCCGGCAGTGGCGACCGCGATCAGCGGCAGCGACGCCGAGGCCGGACTTCGGTTCATCTCGCCGCCACTGGCGTGGCTACTGGCGCTGGTCGCGCTCCTCGCCGCCGTCGCCATCGTCGTCTTCGCGCCGATCCTCGACGCATCCATCGACCGCTGGCTGCTGCCCCCGTCGGCGACCGCCGCACTCCTGGACGAAGTGAGCGCGCTCAGCGACGCCCGCTGGGGGGCGGTCTCGTCGGCGCAGACCGAACGCCATCGCATCGAGCGCGACCTGCACGACAGCGTCCAGCCCCGGTTGGTCTCGCTGGCCATGACGATCGGCCTGGCCCAGACCAAGCTCGACTCGGACCTGCCGCAGGCCAAGAAGCTGATCGCCGAGGCGCACGACGACGCCAAGAGCGCCCTCGTCGAGTTGCGCAACGTGGTGCGCGGCATCGCTCCCACCATCCTCGCCGACCGCGGACTCGATGCCGCACTGTCAGCGGTGGTGCAACGCATCCAGACCTCGGGTGTGCCGGCGTCGCTCGACGTGTACCTGCCCCGACGGCTTCCCGACGAAGTGGAATCCGTCGCCTACTTCGTCGTCGCCGAGGCGCTGACCAACGTGGCCAAACACGCGCGGGCCACCCAGGCGGTGGTCACCGTCCGGATGGACGAGGCGTCGAACGCGTTGCGGGTGTCGGTCTTCGACAACGGAGTCGGCGGTGCGGAGATCACCTCCGACCAGGAGGCGACGGGGTTGCGGGGCCTCGGTGAGCGGGTCCGCGCGGCGCGCGGCACCTTCGAGCTGTCCAGCCCCGCCGCCGGCCCGACCGTCGTGACGGCGGTGCTGCCGTGCGCATCGTGATCGCCGAGGATTCGGCGCTGTTACGGGCCGGCATCGAACGCATCCTGACCGACGCGGGCCACGACGTGGTGGCAGGCGTGGCCGACGCCACCGACCTGTTGCGGACCGTCAACGAGTTGCGGCCGGACCTGGCGATCCTCGACGTCCGGATGCCACCGACATTCACCGACGAGGGCATTCGCGCCGCCGCGCTACTGCGAAGCCAGAATCCGGAGTCGCCCGTGCTGGTCTTGTCGCACTACGTCGAGGAGCGCTACGCCGCCGACCTGATCGCTTCCGACACCAGGGGTTTCGGCTATCTGCTCAAGGACCGCGTCGCCGACGTGCCCTCGTTCCTCGACGCGGTCGCGGTGGTGGGTGGCGGTGGCACTGCGCTGGATCCGGAGGTGGTCTCGCAGATTCTCGTCCGGTCGCGGCAGCGTTCGTCACTCGAGGGACTCACCGCGCGCGAGCTGGAGGTGCTGCAGCTGATGGCCGAGGGCCGGGCGAATTCCGCCATCGCCGCGGCGCTGCACGTCTCGGTCGGGTCTGCCGAGAAGCACATCGCCTCGATCTTCGCCAAGCTGGGCCTCACGCCCGACGAGAGCGAGAACCGCCGTGTGCTCGCCGTCCTTCGCTACCTCGAATCCTGAACCGACGAAAGGCTTTTCATCGTGACTATCACCGCTCTCCCGCCGACGTCCGGCGCCGGTGCCGCCGGCCCACCGCCGTTGAGCCCACGGCGCCGCACCGCGGTGCGCGCCACCCTCGTCGCGGTGGCGGGGGTGGTGACGGTCGGGTGTGTCGTGGCGCTCGGGATGGCGGCGTGGGGTATCAGCGCGTACCGCGTGGCCGCCGACGAGAAGGCCCTGCCGGCCGACCTCAGATCACTGATCGTCGACGTGGGCGACGTGCCCGCCGCCGTGCGCCTCACCACCGATCCCGAAGCCACCCAGGCCACGGTGTCGATGCGGCTGATCGACTCGGCCAGATCCGGTGGTCACACGCTGGAACTGCGCGAGGAGTCCGGGACCACCCGGGTCACCGTCAGCGGGGAGCGTTCCGAATTCATGGACTGGGGCCGAACCGGGGAGATCACCGTCACCCTCCCGCCGGAGACCGCGCGCCGGTTGTCGGTCACCGCCCAACTCGACGACGGCGTCCTGCTGGTAAACGCCAACCTCGACAGCCTGGTCGTCCACAACCTCGACGGCGAGGTGCTCCTCGGCGGCTCGGCACGCAACGTCGAGGTCCACACCCGGGACGGCCGCATCGTCGCGCACGATCCCATCGCCGTCGGCGAATCGTTCTTCGCGACGGCCGTCGACGGCGACGTCGACGTCGACTTCGCGAACACCCCGCCACGCAACGTGTCGGCCACCACCCGCGACGGAGACGTCGAGTTTTCGCTGCCCGAGCCAGGTCCGTATCTGGTTCAGGCGTCCGGCGACTCGACGAGGGTGTCGGTTCCCCAGACCGGCGACCGGTCACTCGCCGCGGGCACGGTGACGGTCCGGACCGTCGACGGCAACGTCGTGATCGACACGCTCGAGCGTCGCTGACGCCGGTCCGGCGGAGCCGCCTCGCGGTCCCGGCCAACGGTCAGATCAGGGCGTCGACGATGTCGGCCACCGACCCCGTCCTGGCCTCCCGGAAGCCGGTGCCGGCCCAGATGTTCACCCCGTGCGGGTCGCCGGCCCGGACCGATGCGGCCCGAATGGGACTCGTCAGGTAGTGCACCTCCGGGTAACCCTGCGGCGCATGCTGATCGTGTTCGTCGATGAAGCGGTTGCGCAGGCCGCGGGCATAGCGGCCCGAGAAGCATCGGGTGACGGCCGTCTCGGTGAACTTTGGGTCGCGGAGTGCGGCCCGGTGCACCGGGCTGCTGCCCGCCTCGTCCGCCAGGAGGAAGGCCGTGCCCAGTTGGGCCGCGACCGCGCCCGACACCAGCACGTCGGCGACGTCGGCGGCGGTCATCAGTCCGCCTGCCGCGATCACCGGCACGTCCAACGCCGTGGTCGTCGCGCGGAGCAGCTGGGCCAGCGGCTGCGTCGCGGGGCTCGCCACGGGGTCGAAGGTGCCGCGGTGACCGCCGGCGCCGGGGCCCTGCACGGCGACGGCGTCCACACCGCGGGCGACGGCCATCTCCGCCTCCGCCAGGCTCGTCACCGTCGCCACCGTGGTGATGCCGGCACCGCTCAGCCGCGCGCACTCGGCGGCCTCCGGCAGGCCGAACGTGAACGACACCACCTCCACTCCGAGGTCCATCACCACCTCGAACTTCGCCGACCAGGCGTCGTCGTCGAAGCGCGCCTCCCCGAGACGGGCGCCGTAACGTTCGGACTCCCCCGCCAGGGCGAGCGCGTACTGGTGGATCGCATCGGGACGCGCAACACTCTCGCGCACCACGAACAGGTTCGCGCCCAGCGGACCCGTGGTCAGTGCCCGAGCCGCCGTGATCCTGTCGGCGAACACCTCGGCCGTGAGGTAGCCGGCCGCCAGAAAGCCGAGCCCCCCAGCGTTGGATCCGGCTGCGGCGAGTTCTGGGGTCGTCGGCCCGCCTGCCATCGGCGCGACGATCACCGGTTTGTCGAGCGACCGCACATCGAAGCCGGCCATTGCGTCACCGCCTTTGCGAGAGAAGGACACCGCACCACCGACGGAGCAGCACACCGGTTTCCGGCACCCCGCGGGTCATGCCGAATCGTACTGTGCCTGACGCGCCGGCAGTGGTTCACTGGATTGACATGACCATCACGTTCAACCACACCATCGTCGCTGCCTGGGACCGTGCCGAATCGGCCAACTACTTCACCGAACTGTTCGGGCTGCCGGCGCCCAAGGAGTTCGGGCCGTTCCTGGCCGTCACCCTCGATCACGACGTCAGCCTCGACTTCGCCCAAGTGGCCGCCGAGGACGAGATCCATCCGCAGCACTACGCCTTCCTGGTCTCCGAGGCCGAGTTCGACGCCATCTACGGCAGGCTTCGCGAACGAGGTCAACGGCACTGGGCCGATCCCCGCGGCGAGCACGCGGACCAGATCAACCACCACGACGGAGGGCGGGGCGTGTACTTCCAGGACCCCGCGGGCCACTACCTCGAGATCATCACCCGGCCCTACGGTTCCGGCGGCTGAGCTTCCCGCGACCGTGCGCGAACTGCCCCGCGACTGTGCGCGAACTCCGGTTCGACCACGGCGCGTCGGGCTCAGACACGCACGCTCGCGGGAAGGGGGGTGTGCGGGAAGGGGGGTGTGCGGGAAGGGGGGTGTGCGGGAAGGGGGGTGTGCGGGGAGGGGTCAGTGGTGACCGCGCTGCTCCTCCTGGCTGACGTAGTCACCGGCCATGGTGACGACGTGCGACGGCAGGTCACCCGTCGCGACGTCGGCGAGGCTGGTCTCCTCCAGCACCGACCGCATGCTGGCGCGCAACGCCCGCCAGACGTCGGTGAGCGCCACCGTGGGACCCGAGTAGGGCAGGTCGCCGAGGCCGATGTCGCGGACGCTGGCGAGCGGCCCGTCGATGCAGCGCAGCACGTCGGCGATGCTGATCTCGGCGGCGGGCCGGGCCAGGGCGTATCCACCGTCGCGGCCCCGGTGGCTGCGCACCAGCCGGTCGCTGCGCAGGTCCGACAGGATGTCGACGAGGAATTGCGGCGGGATGCTCTGCGCCTTGGCCAGGTCGTCGGTCTTGACGAGAGTGCCCTCCGCCACGGTGGCCAGCTGGACCATGGCCCGGACGGCATACTCCGCCTTGGCCGACATCCGCATGAACCGCATCATGCCATCGACCTGCGTGCAAACCGCGGCGAGATGGGCGACGATCAACCGATGAGCACCAGAGTCACCTGCTGTCAGATTCCCTTGGCGATCGGTGACACCACCGGCAATCAGACCACCGCCACCGCCGCGCTCGAGGCGGCGGCACGGGATGGGGCCCAGGTCGTCGTGTTGCCCGAACTGGCGTCCTCGGGATACGTCTTCGCCGACCGGGCCGAACTCGCGTCCCTCGCCGAAACCCGGGACGGGCCGGCGATCACCGCGTGGGCCAATGTGGCCGAGGCGTTCGACCTGACCATCGTCGCCGGGTTTCCCGAGGCCGCGGGCGAGAAGATCTTCAACAGCGCCGTGGTCGTCGATGCCACCGGGGTGCGCGGCGTCTACCGGAAGGCCCATCTGTGGGACACCGAGAACGCCGTGTTCGACCGTGGTGACGATCTGCCGCTGCTGGTGGAGACCGCCCACGGTCGTCTTGGCGTGATGATCTGCTACGACGTCGAATTCCCCGAGTGGGTGCGTGCCGTGGCGCTGGCCGGCGCCGACCTGCTGTGCGCGCCGGTCAACTGGCCGCTGCTGCCGCGCCCGGAGGGTGAACGCCCGACCGAGATGATCCGGGCCATGGCGGGCGCGGGCATGAACCGGATGCCGATCGCAGTCTGCGACCGCACCGGCGTCGAGCGCGGCGTCGACTGGGTCGGCGGCAGCGTGATCACCGACGCCGACGGCTATCCCCTGGCCCTCGCCGAGTTCGCGAAGGCCGGCAGCATCACCGCCGACGTCGACGTCGAGCAGGCACGGGTCAAGCGCTTCAACGACAACAACGACGTGCACGGCGACAGGCGCACCGACCTCTACCGCCGCACGACGCTACTGGACTGACCGGCGCGCGTTGCGCATCGTGCCCGTCAACCCACGCACCGAATCCGGCAGCGGTGTCGCGGGCAGCAGATCGGGCGCAGGCAGCGGGGCCCCGTAGGTGACGGTCAGCGGCACCACCCCGGCCCAGGCACCCGCGGCGACGTCCTCCTCGGGATCCTCCGGCCATCCCGCGCTCACCTTCAGCGACCAGTTGTCGTCGCCGATCGCCAAACGCAGCGCCAGCGTCGCCGCGAGTTCCTTGCGGGTGCTGGGCCGGAGCTCGGCGACCCGGCCGGGGATGAAGGTGTCGGTCAGCACCTCGAGCAGGCCGACCTTGTCCGCCTCCGGCACCTGCTCGAAGACGCCGAAGATCGCCGCGCTGCGGTAGTGGAACGACGACTCGAAGCCACTGCGCGCCACCAGCACACCGTCGAGAGTGGTCACCGACACCGCGGCCGCCACCCCGGTCGACAGGGCCCGTAGCCACGGCGACCCCGTCGAACCGTGGATCACCAGGTCGTCCCCGATGCGGGCGAAGCCGGTCGGGAAGATCACCGGATGCCCATCGCGCACCAGCGCGATGGTGGCCAGCGGCGTGGTGTCGAGGAGCGCGTCGAGCGCGTTCCTCGAGGTCTCCTGCTTCTCGTCGAGACGGGTGATCCTGGTCGACGGCTGCGTCATGCGCTCATTCTCTAGGCCGGGATGCTGGCGCCGCCAGGCACCACGACGGCGAACAGGTCGGCAATCCCCGCCAGACTCGCCGCCTGGATGACCGCGGCGGGCACCGGCTCGCCATCGACGCCGGGCAGCGCCCGGGTCGCGGTCGCGGCCGCGACCACCGTCGGCGCGTAGCCGAGGTTGAACGCGGCTCTGGCGGTCGAGTTCACGCACATGTGCGTCATGAACCCGGCGAGCACCAGGTTCTGTGCACCGACGGACGTGAGCCTGTCGTTCAGATCGGTGTCGACGAACGAGTTCGGGTACTGCTTCACCACGATGGGCTCCCCGTCGCGGGGAGCGACCCGCGCGACGATGGCGCCGCTGTCACCCTCGACGTCGTAGAGCGAGCCGGGCCCGTCGGAGTGCTGGACGTGGATGATCGGGATGCCCGCCGAACGCGCCCGGTCGAGCAGGACGGCAGCCTCGTCCAGCGCCTCCTGGACGCCGTCGAGTTCCATCACTCCGTAGGTGTAGGTGTTCTGGCAGTCGATCATGACCAGTGTCGACTCCGAGAGTGCGACCGGCTCGAGCGGAAGTTCGGACAGGGCGCGCAAGGTGGGATTGCTCATGAGCGCAAGGCTAGTGCGCGGTGGTGACCGCCAACACGGCGTCGGCCAACTCCGGCCGGCAGACGATCAGATCGGGCAGCAGCACGTCGATCTGGTTGTACCGCAGCGGCGACCCGTCGATCCGCGACGTGTGTAGACCTGCCGCGCGAGCCACCGCGACGGGAGCGGCCGAGTCCCACTCGTACTGCCCGCCTGCATGCACGTAGACATCGGTCACGCCCTGCACCACCGACGCCACCTTGGCGCCGGCCGACCCCATGTCGACGAGCACGCCGTGCAGCGCCTCGCACACCGCCAATGCGACCGCGGGCGGCCTGGTGCGGGAGACGACGATCCGCAGCGTGGCCGGAGCGCCGGGAGGTGGCGCAACGTCCGGTGTCGCGAGCGTCACGCCCTGGGCGGGGAGCGCCACCGCACCTGCGACCAGCTCCCCGGACTCCCACAGTGCGACGTGCACCGCCCAGTCGTCGCGGCCTGCTTCGGCGAACTCCCTGGTCCCGTCCAACGGGTCGACGATCCACACCCGGTCGGCGGTCAGTCGGGTCGAGTTGGCCCGCTCCTGTTCGGTGGCCTCCTCGGAGAGCACCGCGTCGTCGGGTCGCTCGGCGGCCAGCGCCTGCATCAGAAAGTGATGAGAACGCTTGTCCCCGGCGTTCTTTCGCGCTTCTGGGGTCGCGTCGGCGAACTCGCTGCGCACGGCCAGCAACAGTTGACCGGCCTCGGTCGCCAAGCGGGCAGCCAGCTCGTCGTCACTGGCCGATCCCCGGGCGCCTCGCTGCTGCCCGCCGGTCACTTCTTCGCGTCGATCATGTCGATCACGTGCTGGGCGAGTTCCTCGACCTTGCACTCGGGGGTGAGCCGCAGGTCGGGGTTCTTCGGCCGTTGGTAGGGGCTGTCGATACCGGTGAAGTGGGTGATCTCGCCGCGACGCGCCTTGGCGTACAGCCCCTTGGGGTCTCGCCGTTCGCAGTCTTCCAGCGGGGTGTCACAGAACACCTCGAAGAAGTCGTAGCCCTGATCCGCGTGGACCTTCCTGGCCAGCGCCCGGTGCTCCTCGAGCGGGCTGATGGCGGGCACCAGCACGATCTGCCCCGAGTCGGCGAGCAGGGTGGCGATGTGCGCCAGCCTGCGCAGGTTCTCGGCACGGTCCGCCATCGAGAAACCGAGGTCGGCATTGAGGCCGTGCCGTAGATTGTCGCCGTCGAGAACGTATGCCGGACGGCCGCTTTCGAGAAGTTTCTGCTCGACGAGCATGGCCACCGACGACTTGCCCGACCCGGAGAGTCCGGTGAACCAGACCGTGCTGCCACGGGACAGCCGATCCTGCGCGGTGACCAGGTTCTGATGCCTGACCGCGTTGGGGCTGGCCGCCCGCGTCGCCGCCGGAGTGGTGTCACGGACCATGCCCGCGGCCACGGTGCGGTTGGTGTCGGGGTCGATCAGGATGAACGAACCCGTGGCGGCGTTGCGCGAATACTCGTCGAGTAGCAGCGGCACCTGCGTGCGCAGGGTGACACGGCCGAGTTCGTTGAGCTTCAACGCCGTTGCGCTCTTGTCGCGATGCAGCGTATTGACGTCGAGCCGGTAGTCCAGCGCGGTCACCCTGGCCCTGGTGGTCCTGGTGGTGTGCTTGATCACGTATTCGCGACCGGGCTCGAGCGCCGCCTCGTCGGCCATCCAGCACACCGTGGCGTCGAAGTCCTGGGTGGCGTGCGGTTGGTTGTTGGTCCGGGCGATCATGTCCCCGCGCGAGATGTCGACGTCATCGGCCAGACTGACCGCGACCGCCATCGGCGGGTAGGCCTCCGTGACCGGACCGCCGGGACCCTCGATCGCGGTGATGCGACTGGTCTTGCCGGTGGGCAGGGCGACGATCTCGTCGCCCTGGCGCATCACACCGCTGGCGACCGTGCCCGCATAGCTGCGGTGGTCGGCGTGCTCGTGGGTCTGCGGGCGGATCACGTACTGCACGGGGAATCGCACGTCGACCAGGTTGCGGTCACCGGCGATGTACACCTCCTCGAGGTGGCTGAGCAGCGCAGGCCCGTCGTACCACGGCGTGCGGTCGGACTTCGTCACCACGTTGTCGCCGTTGAGCGCCGACAGCGGAATGCTCGTCACGTCGTGCACGTCGAGCCTGGCGGCGAATGCGTGGAAGTCGTCGCGGATGCTTTCGAAGATCTGCTGGTCCCAGTCGACGAGATCCATCTTGTTGACGGCGAGCACGATGTGCGCGATGCCGAGCAGCGAAGCCAGGAACGCGTGCCGCCGCGACTGTTCGAGGAGGCCGTGGCGGGCGTCGACGAGCACGATCACCAACTGTGCGGTCGAGGTTCCCGTGACCATGTTGCGCGTGTACTGGGTGTGGCCCGGCGTGTCCGCGATGATGAATTTGCGCTTGGGCGTGGCGAAGTAGCGGTAGGCGACGTCGATCGTGATGCCCTGCTCGCGTTCCGCGCGCAGACCGTCGGTCACCAGCGCCAAGTCGGTGTAGTCGTGCCCGCGTTCCTTGGAGGTGCGTTCGACCGACGCGAGCTGGTCCTCCATCACCGCCTTGGAGTCGAACAACAGCCGCCCGATCAGCGTTGACTTGCCGTCGTCGACGGAGCCCGCCGTCGCAAGCCTGAGCAACGTCGCCATCTATGTCCCCCGTCGCTCGGCTCGCCCCGGCGTCCGCGTGGCGTGGCTCATCAAAAGTAGCCTTCCCGCTTGCGGTCTTCCATGCCTGCCTCGGAGATTCGGTCGTCGGCGCGGGTCGCCCCGCGTTCGGTCAGCCGCGACACCGCGGTCTCGGCGATCACCTCGGACACCGTGCGCGCCAAGGATTCGACGCAGCCGGTGCAAGTGACGTCACCGACGGTGCGGAACCGGACCGTCTTCTCGACGACCTCCTCGTCCTTGCGCGGCCGCAGGTACTCGTGCACGGCGAGGAACATGCCGTCGCGCAGGAACACCTCGCGCCGGTGCGCGTAGTAGATCGACGGCAGCTTGATCTTCTCGGCGCCGATGTAGGACCAGATGTCGAATTCGGTCCAGTTGGACAGCGGGAACACCCGGATGTGCTCGCCCTTGCGGTGCCTGCCGTTGTAGAGGTTCCACAACTCGGGCCGCTGCGACTTCGGATCCCACTGGCCGAACTCGTCGCGGAAGCTGAACACCCTTTCCTTGGCGCGGGCCTTTTCCTCGTCGCGCCGGGCCCCACCGAAGGCGGCGTCGAACTTGTTCTCCCGGATGGCCCGCAGCAGCGTGAACGTCTGCATCGGATTGCGCGACGGAATGGTCTCGACCACCCGCCCGGCATCGATGTCGTCCTGCACCTTGGCGACGACGAGTCGGACGCCGGACTCGGCGACGAGCTCGTCGCGGGCGGCCAGTACCTCCTCGAAGTTGTGCCCGGTGTCCACGTGCATCACCGGGAACGGCAGCCGGCCGGGCCGAAAGGCCTTGAGCGCCAAGTGCAGCATCACGATCGAGTCCTTGCCGCCGGAGAACAGCAGCACGGGCTTCTCGAACTCGGCGGCGACCTCGCGGATGATGTGGATGGCCTCGGCCTCCAGCGCCCGCAGATGGCTGAGTTCGTAGGGGCCGCCGGTCGGATGACCCACTTCCGGAGCAGCGGTCATCGTCTCCTCGTTAAGTTGACCGAGTTAGCCAGAATTGCAATCATGCCTGGGAACGTATCCGTTGGCGTCGGGACATGTCAACGAGCCGGGTCAGTCGAGTGTGCAGCTACCCGTCGAGGACCGGCCGCCCCGTCGACGAGAGGCCGCACCGTCGCGGCGACGAGCGGCTGTGGATGAGTTGGTCGCCCGCCTGCCGCACCCGACAGTCTCCCGACATGGACGACGCGCCCTTCCCCCTCGGCAGCGAGGCCGTACGCCGGGCTCTGGTGACCGACTACCAACTACGGAACCGCTACCGCGCGGTTCACCGCAACGTCTACGTTCCAATTGGATTCACCATGACGGCGGAGGCGCGAGCCAGGGCGGCGTGGCTGTGGGCGGGCGGCGACGCGGTGCTCGCCCGGCTGTCCGCCGCGGCGTTGCTCGGCACCAAGTGGCTCGAGGGTGACGGTCCCGCCGATCTCATCAGGAGCAACCGACACCACCCGGCGGGCCTGATCCTGCACATGTGGGACCTTACGGCGGCCGAGACGTGCGTCGTCCGTGGCATGCGATGCACGACTGCAGCCCGCACCGCCTTCGACATCGGCCGGACGCTCTCCACGGATGCGGCCGTCACCGTCCTCGACGCCCTGATGAACGCCACTCGAGTGAAGCCCGCGGACGTTCTCGCGATCGCTGACGCCAGGCCACATCACCGTGGCGTGCGAAGGCTGCGCGCCGCGATGACGATGGCCGATCCGGGTGCGGAGTCACCGCAGGAAAGCCGGGTTCGACTTCTCCTCGTCAGGGCGGGCCTGCCCACGCCAGAGACGCAGATCGTCTTCCGCGACCAGGACGGCGTCCCCTACATTCGCGTCGACTTGGGCTGGCGAGAATGGCGCGTCGCGGTCGAGTACGACGGCGTGCAGCACTGGACGGATCGGCGTCAACGTAGTTGGGACATCGACCGGATGGCGATTCTGGATGCGACGAGCTGGACCGTCGTCAGGGTCAGCGCGGAGGTGCTCGGCCGCCCGGAAGTCATCAATGCGCGTGTCGTCGCGAAGTTGCGCGCGGCGGGATGCCCCATCTGACCCCGACTGTGCAGCTTCCCGTCGAGAATTCGCGGCGCCGGCCACGAGAAGCTGCACAGTCGTTGCCCGGCGACCCCTAGAGCGCGACCTCGTCGAGCGTGCCCGTCGCCACGTCGAAGACGAAGCCGCGCAACGACTCGTGCTTGGTGACGAAGGGGCTGGCCTCGATGCGGCGCAACGACTGCCGGACGTCCTCCTCGAGGTCGTCGAACGCCTCCGCGGACCACGGCGGCTTCAGGCCCGTCTCGTCGTGAAGGGTCTTCTTGAACCCGTCGTCGGTGAACGTCAGCATGCCGCAGTCGGTGTGGTGGATGAGGATGATCTCGCGGGTGCCGAGCAGTCGCTGGCTGATCGCCAGGGACCGGATCTCGTCATCGGTCACCACCCCACCCGCGTTGCGGATCACGTGCGCCTCGCCCTCGCCGATCCCGAGGATGCGGTAGACGTCAAGGCGCGCGTCCATGCACGCGACGACCGCCACGTGCTTGCTGGGCGGCATCGGCAGGGGCCGCTCGCCCGCCTCGGCGAAGGCCGCGGCGTATGCCTGGTTGTTCTTCAGGTAGTCGTCGGTCACGGACATGGGGACCTCCTGCGGCTCACGGCATCCGTCGACCGTCCACGCTAGTCGACGTGCGCCTACCCGCCGAGGCCGAGAATCGGCCTGATCATTTCCCGCTCACGCTCTCGACTGCAGGTCATAGACGGTCGTGCCGCCGACGTCGGCCTTGGTGAAGGTCTTCTCCACCCACGCCGTGATGTCACCTGCGGTGCCCGAGCGCTGCCGGGGCGGGCCGCCGTGTCCGGAGTCGGCGAGGAAGTACCGCACCTGTCCGTCGGCGACGTACTGCTGGAACTGGGCCAGCGTGGGCGACGGGTCGCTGCCGGTGAAACCGCCGATGGCCATCAGAGAACTGCCGGTCTCGAGTTCCAGGTTGCCCACCTGCATCGACCCGATGGCGGCCGCGGCCCAACGGTTGTCGGCACTCTTGAGCAGCGCTTCGAGTTCGCGACCGTCCCCGCCGCGACCCGCGCCGCCCTTGCCGCCCGGCCACCCGCCGAAGCCGCCGGCCTTCTGCGGACCCGACATGGTGCCGGGACCGTTGTGCGCGCTGGTGGCGTTGTAGATCGAGAACGCCGCCGAGCCGCCGAGGCCGAAGACGGCGGCCGCCAGCACCACCGCGACGGTGGCCTTGCCGAGGCGATGTCCGCGCAGCGCGAGCACCGACGCGACCACGACCGCGCCGATGAGCACGGCCCAGCGCACCGCGGGCCACCACTCGGGGGTCCGGTCGAGCAGCACGAACGCCCACAACCCGGTGGCGACGAGCATGACGGCCAGCACCAGGCGAGCCACCGTCGACTCCTTGCGCTGCACGAGTTGTGTCACCGCGATGCCCACCAGTGCCGCCACCGCAGGCGCCAGTGCGACGTTGTAGTACGGATGGACCGTGCCCGCCATGAAGCTGAACACCGCACCCGTCACCAAAAGCCAACCGCCCCAGAGCAAGAGACCGGCCCGGACCCGGTCGGTGCGCGGCGCGCGCAGGGTGAGCCAGAGGCCCACCAGCAGTCCGATGAGCGCCGCCGGCAGCAGCCATGACGCCTCGGCTCCCATCGACGCCCCGAACAGGCGACCGATGCCCGGTTGGCCGCCGAAGAACAGGTTCATGCCGCCACCGCCGCCACCCCGGTGGGGCCCGGGGAAGCCACCGCCGGGGCCGCCGCCCTCGTTTCCCGCGATCCGCTCGATGCCGTTGTAGCCGAAGGCCAACTGCAGCAGGCTGTTGTCGGTGGAACCCGCGATGTAGGGCCGCGACTCAGCGGGCCACCAGCTGACCAGCGCGATGTACCAGCCGGCCGACAGGATCAGCGCGGCGCTGCCGATCATCAAGGCACCGAAGCGTTTCCACCAGCCGAACGGCGCTGCGACGAGGAAGGCCAAGGCCAGGCCTGGCACGACGAGGAACGCCTGCAGCATCTTGGTGAGGAATGCGAAACCGATGGCGCAGCCGGTCAGGGCCATCCACGCCGACATCCGTCGCGCCGTACCCGCGTCGATGGCTCGGACGGTGCAGTAGGCCGCCACCACGAGCAGCAGGACCAGCAGCGCATCGGGGTTGTTGAAGCGGAACATCAGCGTCGCCACCGGCGTGAGGGCCAGCACCAGCCCGGCGACCAGGCCGGCGGACGGGCCGCTGGTGCGCCGCACCGTCAGGTACAACACCGCAACGGCTGCCACTCCCATCAGCGCCTCGGGCAGCAACATGGTGAACGCGTTGAAGCCGAACAGCCTGCCCGACAGGCCCATCACCCACATCGCGGCCGGCGGCTTGTCCACGGTGATGGCGTTGCCGGGGTCGAGCGATCCGAACAGCGACGCCTTCCAGTCCTGCGTGCCCGCCTGGGCGGCCGCCGCGTAGTAGTCGTTGGCCCATCCCGTCGAACCGAGTCCCCACAGGTACAACGTGGCGGTTCCGACGAGCAGCGCCCAGAACGCGGGTCGCGTCCAGCGCGGGTCCGGCGGGCTGTCGTCGCCGACGGCGGCGTCGCTTTGGAGGTCTTCAGCGGTGAGTGTCACGGTTGATTCCCTGTTCGTTGGTCAGCGGGTCCGGCGCGGGTGGAACACCCAGCCGCGCAGGAGGACGAAGCGGACGGCGGTGGCGACCAGGTTGGCCAGCACCAGGACCGAGAGTTCGAGCAGGCGGTGCGGTTGGTCGACGAATGCGTGCAGGCCCGCCAGCGCACCACTGGTGATGGCGAGCGCGATGCCGAAGACGACGAGTCCCTCGATCTGATGACGCGCCACCTTCGCGCCGCCGGCCACGCCGAACGTGAAGCGCCGGTTGGCGGCCGTGTTGGCGATCGCCGTCAACAGCAGCGCGACCATGTTCGCGGCCTGCGCCCCGATCATCCCGTGCAGCACGACGAAGAGCACCAGGTAGGCCGCCGTCGAGGCGACGCCGACCGCGCCGAACCGCACCACCTGGCGAAACAGCGAGTTGGGCGCCGCCGACACCGGTGACGGCGCCAGCTGGGCGGCGATCGCGTGCACCGGAATGGTGCCACCGGCGAACCCGCGGAGGAGCCGGCCCACGCCCTTTAGGTCGGCGGCGGCCGTGGCGACGATGTCCACCCGGCTGTCGGGATCGTCGACCCAGTCCACCGGAACCTCGTGGATGCGCAGCCCGCTGCGTTCGGCGAGGACGAGCAGTTCGGTGTCGAAGAACCACCCGGTGTCCGCCACGTGCGGCAGCAGCGCGGTGCGCGACGTCGGCGCGAATCGCCTTGAAACCGCACTGGGCGTCCGAGAACTTGGCGTGCAGCGTCGACCGGAGGATCAGGTTGTAGCACCGCGAGATGAATTCGCGCTTCGCGCCGCGCACCACGCGCGAGCCGCGGCCCAGCCTGGTCCCGATGGCCAGATCGGAGTGACCGGAGATCAGCGGGGCGACCAGCGGAGCGACCGCGGCCAGATCGGTCGACAGGTCGACGTCCATGTACGCCAGCACCATGGCATCGGAGTCCGACCAGACCCGGTGCAGGGCCCGCCCGCGACCCTTCTGCTCGAGCCGCACCGCACGGACGTCGCTGAGCTCGGCAGCCAGTTCGGCGGCGATGCGAGGCGTGTCGTCGATGCTGGCGTTGTCGGCGATGGTGATCCGAACCGGGTACGGGAAGTTGTCGCGCAGGTAGCGGTGCAGGCGGTGTACCGAGTCGGACAGCGCGGCCTGCTCGTTGTAGACGGGAATCACCATGTCGAGCACCGGCACCCCGAGGGCCGCCGCCGCCAGAGCGGCGTTGGGTCGCGGTACGAACGTCAGGTTCCTCGGCGCCGCTGCCGGCGGCGAATCCGTCACGTTCGAGGGAACCACTGCGGGCTCCGACGCCACCACGTCTTCCTTCATGCCTGTCATGACTCCATCGTCGAGGTGCCGCGTGTGGTGGTCGTTGGCATCAGCTATGTGTCACCTATGAGTTCTTCGGCGCCACGGTGAGGTCGTAGAGCACGACGCCGTCCACCGTCTCGGAGGTGTAGTTCGCCTCGACCCAGGTGCTGATGTCGGCAGCCTCCCGACTCCCGCTGCCGCCCCGGCCGCCGGGTCCGCCGCCGAACATCGAACGCCCACGGAGGAAGTAGTGGATCTGCTTGGCGGCGACGTCGTCCTTGAAGTCGGCGAGCGTCGGCGCGGGGTCGGTGCCGTTGAATCCGCCGACGGCCATCACCGGCGCACCGGCGGCCAGTTGGTAGCCCGCCGCGTTGCTGGAGCCGACCACGGCCGCGGTCCACCGGTAGCGGTCTGCGCCGTCGGACAACAGTGCCGTCAACCCCGGTCCGGCCTCGGGGATGTCGAGGAAACCGCCACCGAAACCGCCGGCCCCGCCAGGCCCGCCAAATCCACCGAAACCACCGAAACCGTTGAAGGACGGGTGTTCTCGCGCAGGCCCGACCGTGGGGATCGCGCCCGAGTGTGGGGTGGCCGCCGTGGCGACGGCGTATGCGGCGGGTGCGGCCAGACAGGCGGCGACCGACAGCGCGGCGACGCCCGTGGCGACCGGGGCCGGCAGCCGGCCCGACACCAGCAACAGCACTCCGGCGGCGACACCGGCCACCGCCACCGACGTGCCCAACCAGGGCAGCCAGTCCTCGCGTCGTGCGAGCAGCACCGCGGCGAGCACGACCGTGACGAGCACCGTGGTGGACATCGCGACGGCGGCACGCACGTCGGATCTGTTGCGCCACAACAAAGTCGATCCGATTCCGATGCTCGCACCGATGGCCGGGGCGAGCGCGACGGTGTAGTACTGGTGCAAGATGCCGTTGGCATAACTGAACACGACAGCGGTGACCAGCAGCCACGTGCCCCACAGAATCAGACCCGCTCTCGTCGGGTCGGTCCGAGGGGCGCGGCGGGTGATCAGCAGGCCCGCGCCGACGCAGACCAGCGCGGCGGGGAGGAGCCATGCGACGTAGGCGCCCATGGAGACGCCGAACAGCCTGCCCCAACCGACGTCGAAGTTCATGTTCCCCAGGCCACCGGTCTCCTCGCCCGTGAGCCGCCCAAGACCGTTGTAGCCCAGCGCAAGCTCGACGATGCTGTTGTGTTGCGACCCACCGACATACGGACGCGCAGAGGCCGGCCACAGTTCGACCAGCAACAGGTACCAGCCGCCAGTGACCACCATGGCGACGACCGCACCCGCCAACCTGAGCAGCCGGCTGCGCAGCGGTAAGGCCGCCGCGATCAGGTACGCGGCCCCGAACGCGGGCAGCACCAGGAACGCCTGAAGCATCTTGGCCAAGAACCCGACGCCGACCGCGGCGCCCGCGCCCATCAGCCACCAGCGACTGCTGCCGCGCTCGCACGCCCGCTGCACGCAGTACGCGCCCGCGACCAATGCGAGCACCAGTAGCGAATCGGGATTGTTGAAGCGGAACATCAGCGCAGCCACCGGCGTGAGCGCGAACACCACGCCCGCGACCAGCGCTGCCGACGGTCCCGCCGCGCGTCGCACGGCCGCGTACTGGACGGCGACGGCAGCGACGCCCTCCAGCGCCTGCGGCGCCAGGACACTCCAGGAGTTGAGACCGAACACGCGCACCGAGAGGTCCATCACCCACAGTGCGGCAGGCGTCTTGTCGACGGTGATCGCATTCGAGGCGTCGCTCGAGCCGAAGAGCATCGCCGTCCAGTTGTCGGCACCGGCCTGTGCCGCCGCCGAGTAGAAGCCGTTGGCCCAGCCGCTGGCGGACAGGTTCCACAGGTAGAGCAGGGCGGTGCCGAGGACCAGCACGCCGAACGCGACCCGCTCACCGGCGGAGACGGGTTGTCGCGTCGGCACGGCGGAGTCACCGGTGCCATCGTCGGCATGCGCCAGGCGCGGCAGTACGGCAGTCATCTCGTTGATTCTCGGTGAGTCCGCTAAGCGCCGGATCAGTTCGCGCTGTGCGTCGGCTGTGAAGAGTCAGTGTGCAACGGGAGCCGCACCACGAACTCGGTGGCGCCGGGTCGGCTCCGGACCCCGATCGTCCCGTCGTGGGCCTTCACGACGGCGGCGACGATCGAGAGGCCAAGACCCGTGCTGCCCCCGCGACGGGACCGCGACGAATCACCGCGGGAGAAGCGCTCGAAGATCTCGGGCAGCAGTTCGGCGGAGATGCCGGGCCCGTCATCGGCCACCACGAGGACGGTCGTGCCGTCCTCCTGGGTGAGCGACGTCGTCACCGCCGTCCCCGCGGGGGTGTGGATCCGGGCATTGGCCAACAAGTTGACCAGCACCTGCTGCAACCGGGCCTCGTCACCGACGACGCCGACCGGCTCCTCGGGCAGGTCCAGCGCCCACTCGTGGTCAGGACCCGCAACGTGTGCGTCGCTCACCGCGTCGACGACGAGTCGCGACACGTCGACCTGTTCGCGCACCAGTGGACGCCCGGCGTCGAGGCGCGCCAGGAGCAGCATGTCCTCGACGAGGTGCGTCATCCGCGCCGTCTCCGACTCGACGCGATTCATCGCGTGCGCGACGTCGTCGGGCAGCTCGTGGCGTTTGCGCTGCGCCAGTTCGGTGTAGCCGCGGATGGCGGCCAGCGGGGTGCGGAGTTCATGACTCGCGTCCGCGACGAACTGCCGGACCCGGGTCTCGCTGGCGTGGCGCGCGGACAACGCACTGGCGATGCGGTCGAGCATCCGGTTGAGCGCCGACCCGAGCTGACCGACCTCGGTGTGCGCGCCCTCCGGGTCGACGCGAACGATCCGGCTCGGCAGGTGCACCTCCCCCTTGTCGAGCTCGAGGCTCGCCACGTCGCGGGCGGCGGCGGTGACCCTGGACAGGGGCGCCAGCTGGCGGCGGATGATGAGGACGCCCGCGATGGCCGCCGCGAGGAGCGCAATGGCCGCGAGGATGCAGAACATGCCGACCACCCAGAGCAGGGTGTCGTCGACGATCGCCGTCGGGAGACCGGTCACGATCGTGTCGCCCCCGCGCCGCGACTGCAGGGCGATCACCCGGTATCGACCGAGCCCCTCGAGTTCGACCGTCTCGGCCGTGTGCGTCGGACGGACCCGTGCCAACGTGGCCGCCGCGGCGGAGCTCACCTGCGACCGCCCGCCGTCGGAGGTGATGACGCCCGCGTCGATCGCCCCCGAGGGTGAGACCACCGCTCCGACGGTCCGGGTGGCCTGTCCCGGCGCGTTGAGGAAGCCCGGGCCGGGGCCGTATTCGGGGTCGAGCCGCTCGCGGTACGGGAAGCCGGGCGGCCCCTCCCAGGGCGGTCCGTCCCTGGGCGGGCCCTCCCTGGGCGGACCCGGCAGGGCCGGTCCCGGTGGCGGTCCCGGCAGCATCATCATCGGTGGCGGAAAGTCGAAGATCGCCGTGGAACGTCTGCCCGCCTCGAGGAGCTGATTGTCGAGCTGACGCATCAAGAACCGTTGCAGCGCAAACTCCGTCGCGATACCGATGCTGGCGCACACCACGGCCAGCAGCACCACCTGGGTGGCGAGCAGACGCAGGCCGAGCGACCACGTCCGCGGGGACCAGACCCGGGTGCGCGACGGCGACGGTTCGCCGCGGAGCCCAGAGCTCATCGCGGTGGCTTGAGAACGTACCCGGCGCCTCGAAGCGTGTGAATCATCGGCTCGCGTCCGCTGTCGATCTTCTTGCGCAGATACGACACGTACAGCTCGACGATGTTGGAACGCCCGCCGAAGTCGTAACTCCACACCCGGTCCAGGATCTGCGCCTTGCTCAGCACCCGCTTGGCGTTGCGCATCATGAACCGCAGCAGCTCGAACTCGGTCGCGGTCAACGTGATGGTGTCGCCGCCCCTGGTGACCTCGTGGCTGTCTTCGTCCAGCACCAGGTCGCCGACCACGATCTGAGCGCCGCCCGCCTCGTCGGCGACGCCGGTGCGCCGCAGCAGCGCGCGCAGCCGCAGCACGACCTCTTCGAGGCTGAACGGTTTGGTCACGTAGTCGTCACCGCCGGCGGTGAGCCCGGCGATGCGGTCCTCGACCGAATCCTTCGCCGTGAGCAGCAGAAGCGGCAGTCCGGGTATCTGGGCGCGCAACTCGTGCAGTACGTCGAGCCCGCTCATGTCGGGCAGCATGACGTCCAGCACGACCACGTCGGGCGGGTTCTGACGGGCCAGCGCAATCGCCGTCTCGCCGTCGCCCGCGGTGGCGATGTCCCAGCCCTCGTAGCGCAGCGCCATCGAGACGAGCTCGGCGAGCACCGGTTCGTCGTCGACCACCAGGACGTTGATCGGTTGGCCGTCGGACCTTCGCATGACGAGGCGCGCGGGATCGGCGTGTTCGCGGTCGGAGCCGTTGACGGTGGACATCAAGGACCATCCTCTACCACCGCAATGGGCGGTGCCTGTGTCGAATCTATGCGCGAGCTGTGAATGATCGTCTCACAGCGGGCGCATAGCCGGCGGATGCACAGTGGACGGATGAGCACCTGGGGACTGCGCAGGACGGCGAGTGCGCTCGCGGTGGCCGCGGCCGTTGCCGGCGTCGGCGGGGCGGCCATCGCGGCGGCGACCGACGGCAACCATCACAGCTTCGGCGGGAACGTGCACGGCGCCTTCGGCGGCTCCGGTGGCCCCCCGCCGCCCCCTGCCGCGCACCGGTCCGACTACGATCTGGACTCGATCCACGGCGAATACGTCGTCTCCGACGGTCATGGCGGATTCACGACGCTGACGACCCAGACGGGGCGCATCACTGCCATCTCGGCCGACTCCGTCACCGCCCGCAGCGACGACGGCTTCACGGCGACCTACGTCATTCGCGGCTCCAACGGCGCCGCGAAACCGCCCTTCAAGGTCGACGACCACGTCGTCATCCGGGCCACCCGCGGAGGGGAGGTCGCCGTGGTGACCACCATGGCGCCTCCCCTCTCGGCCGGGCACTGAGCTAGCTCCACCCGGCACCGTTCGCCGTCCGAAGCGGATGCATATCGAATGCCAAGCACTTTCCCGGCCCACGGGAGCCCGTTCATCCGTCAGCCGGGAAGACCCTGTTCCTCGGACGGCAACGGCGCGGGCCCCTTGATCGAGGGTGCGGCCTGGGCCACGGCAGGTGCGCTCGGCGGCGTTGCCGCGGTGGTGGTGGCACCCAACGTCATCTGAGGCGACCCGGACGCCGACGCGGTTGCCGCCTGTCCCTCGACGATGCCTGCCCCCAGGGCGCCGAGCGTCACGACCGCGCTACCGCCGATGATCGCGGCGAACACCTTTGCGTTGTAATGCATGTCACAATTCCGATCTCTGAACCCGTTGGTGGATATGGCTGGCCAGAATCCAGTGAACGCCGCCCGTCTGTGAACGTCCTGCGCCGGTGCTGCTAGTTCTCTTGCTCCCCCGCCGTGCCCGCAACGCCGTTTTCCACCGAACATCTCCTACCCTGTGCCCATGAGGCTTTCGGCGAGGGCGACGTGACGCGCTTCCTGGCGCGCCGGACGCTGAACTACGTCGTGCTGCTGGCCTTGGCCTCCTTCTTGACGTTTGCGCTCGCGTCGTGGTCCTTCAAGCCCCTCGACAGCCTCGAGGGGCGCAACCCGCGGCCGCCGCAGGCCGTGATCGACGCCAAGGCGGCCGAACTCGACCTCGACAAGCCCATTCCGCTCAGATATGCGCACTGGGTGGCCGCCGCGGCCCACGGCGACTTCGGCACCACGGTGGCGGGCCAACCGGTCTCCGACGAACTGTGGCGCCGGATCGGTGTCAGCCTGCGGCTGGTCCTCATCGGCTCGGTGCTCGGCACGGTCGTCGGCGTGGTGGTCGGCGCCTGGGGGGCGATCCGCCAATACCGCGTGTCCGACCGGGTCATCACGGTGTTGTCGTTGCTGTTGATCAGCATGCCGACGTTCATCGTCGCCAACCTGTTGATCCTCGGGGCGCTGCGCGTCAACACCGTGGTGGGCTTCAACCTGTTCGAGTACACCGGGGAGACCTCCACGACGCCGGGCGGCGGCGCGTGGACCCAGTTCGTGGACCGCCTACAACACCTGGTCCTGCCGACGGCCACGTTGGCGTTGTTCGCCATCGCCGGCTTCAGCCGCTACCAGCGCAACGCCATGCTCGACGTGCTCGGCCAGGACTTCATCCGCACCGCGCGCGCCAAGGGCCTGACCCGGCGGCAGGCCCTGTTCAAGCACGGGCTGCGGACCGCGCTGATCCCGATGGCCACGCTGTTCGCCTACGGCGTTGGCGGATTGGTGACCGGGGCGGTGTTCGTGGAGAAGATCTTCGGTTGGCACGGGATGGGCGAATGGGTGGTGCTGGGCATCAGCACCCAGGACACCAACATCATCGCCGCGATCACCGTGTTCACCGGAGCGACGATCCTGCTCGCCGGGCTGCTGTCCGACGTCATCTACGCGGCGCTCGACCCGAGGGTGAGGGTGACGTGACGGCTGCCGGCGGGGGTACCGAACCGGTGACGAACACGAGTTCGTCGACGGCGCAATCCGGGCTGGACGCAACGGGTTTCGCGTCACGAAGCACACTGACACTGCGCCGCTTCACCGGCAACCGGCTCGCCGTGGCGGCGTTGGCGGTGCTGGCGGTGATGCTCGTCGGATGCTATGCACTGCCGCCGCTGCTGCCCTGGAACTACACCGATCTCGACTTCTACAACCTGCAGCAGCCGCCGAGCACCACCCATTGGTTCGGCACCAATTCCCTTGGCCAGGACCTGTTCGCGCAGACGCTGCGGGGCATGCAGAAGTCGTTGCTGATCGGCGTCTGCGTGGCGTTCATCTCGACGGTGATCGCGGCGACGGTCGGTGCCGTCGCAGGCTTCTTCGGCGGCTGGCGCGACCGCGCGGCGATGTGGCTGGTGGATCTCCTCCTGGTCGTACCGAGCTTCATCCTGATCGCGATCGTCACGCCCCGCCTGCCCCAGTCCGGCCGGGTGTTCTATCTGATCGTGTTGCTCGCGGTGTTCAGCTGGATGATCAGCGCACGCATCGTCCGCGGACTCACCATGAGCCTGCGGGAGCGCGAGTTCGTCGCGGCCGCGCGGTACATGGGCGTGCCGAACTGGCGCATCATCGTGCGCCACGTTCTGCCCAACGTCGCGTCCATCCTCATCATCGACACCACCCTCAACGTCGGGGTTGCGATATTGGCCGAGACGGGGCTGTCATTCTTGGGCTTCGGCATTCAGCCGCCGGACGTGTCACTGGGCACGCTGATCGCCGACGGCACCCCTTCGGTGACCACCTTCCCGTGGGTGTTCCTGTTCCCGGCCGGCGTGCTGGTGTTGATCGTGCTGTGCGCGAACGTGATCGGCGACGGCCTGCGGGACGCCATCGACCCCTCGGCCAAGCCCGCCCGCAGACGTAGGCGGCGGACGTGACCGAACTGCTCGAGGTCACAGACCTGACCGTCGGCTTCTCCACCGATGACGAGGACGTCGCCGCAGTGCGGGGCATGACCTTCGACGTCAACCCGCGCGAGGTCGTCGCGCTCGTCGGCGAGTCGGGCGCGGGGAAGTCGGCAACGGCGATGGCCCTCGTCGGGCTGCTTCCGCCGTACGCACGGGTGTCCGGATCGGTGCGCCTGCACGGCGACGAGCTCATCGGGCTCGACGACCAACGGATGTCGCGCGTGCGCGGTCGCCTCGTCGGCACGGTGTTCCAGGACCCGATGTCGGCGCTGACACCCGTGTACACCGTCGGTGACCAGATCGCCGAGGCGCTGCGCGTGCATCAACGCGACCTCGGCCGCAACGCCGCCCGAACGCGTGCCGTCGAACTGCTCGACCTGGTCGGGATCTCGCAGCCGCAGCGACGCGCCAGGGCCTTCCCCCACGAACTGTCCGGCGGCGAGCGCCAGCGGGTCGTCATCGCGATGGCGATCTCCAACGACCCGGACCTGATCATCTGCGACGAGCCGACGACCGCGCTCGACGTCACGGTGCAGGCGCAGATCCTCGACGTGCTGCGCACCGCCCGCGACGTCACCGGAGCCGGCGTCCTGATCATCACCCACGACCTCGGGGTGGTGTCCGAGTTCGCCGACCGGGCCCTGGTGATGTACGCGGGAAGGGCCGTGGAGACGGCTCCGGTGGCCGGCCTCGTCCACGACCGCGTCATGCCCTACACGGTCGGATTGTTGGGCTCGGTACCGCGGCTCGACGCCGCCCAGGGCACGCGGCTGGTACCCATTCCCGGCGTGCCGCCGTCCATGGCCGCCCTGCCACCGGGATGTCCCTTCGCGCCGCGGTGTCCGTTGGCCATCGACGACTGCCTCACTGCGGAGCCGGAATTGATGCCGGTGGCCACCGACCACGCCGCCGCCTGCATCCGCACCGGCGACGTCGACGGGCGCTCGGCTGCCGACGTGTACGGCGTGTCCACCGCCGCTCCGGACGCCGAGCCCGACCCTCGTGCTCCCGTGGTGCTCCGCGTGACGGACCTCGTCAAGACCTTCACCCTGACCAAGGGCGCGGTGTTCCGGCGCCGGATCGGCGAAGTGCGGGCGGTCGACGGGGTGAGCTTCGCCCTGCGGCAGGGCCAGACCCTCGGCATCGTCGGCGAATCCGGGTCGGGAAAGTCGACCACGTTGCATCAGATCCTCGATCTTGCTGCGCCGCAGGGCGGTTCGATCGAGGTCCTCGGCCACGACGTGGCTACTTTGAACCGCCAGACCCGACGTGCGCTGCGCGGCGACCTGCAGGTCGTGTTCCAGGACCCCGTCGCGTCACTCGACCCGCGCCTGCCGGTCTTCGACGCACTCGCGGAACCGTTGACCGCCAACGGCGTGGGCAGGGCCGCCGTCGACGAGCGCGTCGGCGAACTCCTGAGCACCGTCGGACTGCGCCGCGAGGATGCGAGCAGATACCCGGCCGAGTTCTCCGGCGGCCAGAAGCAGCGCATCGGCATCGCCCGCGCGCTGGCCCTGCAACCGAAAATCCTCGCCCTCGACGAGCCGGTGTCCGCGCTGGACGTGTCGATCCAGGCGGGCATCGTCAACCTGCTGCTGGACCTGCAGGAGCGGTTCGGGCTGTCGTACCTCTTCGTGTCGCACGACCTGTCCGTGGTCAAGCACCTCGCCGACGGATTGGTGGTCATGCACGCCGGTGCCGTCGTCGAGGCGGGTCACGCCGCAGACGTGTTCGCCAACCCCCGACACGACTACACGCGGCAGTTGCTGGCCGCGGTACCGCAACCCTGACCGGTGCGTCCGTGCTGGTGGCGGCAGGCTCGCGGCACGAAGGTGACCACGCGGTTAGAGTCTGACCTCGTGAAGATCCGACGCCTCGCCGGCGCCCTCCTGGTGGCCGGCCTGACGCTCAGCGCGTGTTCCGGCGGCAACCAGGACGTTCCGTCCGCGGGCGGCGACGCCAAGGTCGGCAGCAGCAGCGACATGAACCCGCAGGACCCGGCCACGCTGCGGGACGGCGGCGACCTGCGCCTGGCGCTGGCGAGTTTTCCCGAGAACTTCAATCCGCTGAACATCGACGGCAATACCGGCGACTCGGTCTTTCCAGTCATGCGACCGACGATGCCGCGATCATTCGTCATCGCCGCCGACGGCTCGGCGGCGATCAACCACGACTACTTCACCAACGTCGAACTGACCGGCACCAACCCGCAGGTGGTCACCTACACCATCAACCCGAAGGCCACCTGGAGTGATGGCAAGCCCATCACCTGGGAAGACATCGCCTCCCAGGTCAACGCGACCAAGGGTGTCGACAAGGCCTTTCTGATCGCCGGCCCGAACGGAAGCGATCGCGTCGGCTCGGTCACGCGGGGCGTCGACGACCGCCAGGCCATCATGACGTTCGCCAAGCCGTATGCCGAGTGGAAGGGCATGTTCGCCGGCAACGGATTCCTGCTGCCCAAGAGCATGACCGCCACTCCGGACGCCTTCAACAAGGGCTGGCTCAACGGTCCAGGCCCGTCAGCTGGGCCCTTCATCATCTCGTCGGTGGATCGCACCGCGCAGCGCATCACGCTGACCCGCAACCCCACGTGGTGGGGCACGACGCCACGGCTCAACTCCATCAACTTTTTGGTGCTCGACGATGCGGCCCGCCTGCCCGCACTCCAGAACAACGCCATCGATGCCAGCGGGTTGGCATCGCTGGACGAGGTGACCATTGCACGGCGAACGCAGGGCCTCGCGATACGGCGCGCGCCGAGCGCCAACTGGTATCACTTCACCTTCAACGGTGCGCCGGGCTCCATCCTGGCCGACCCCGCGCTGCGCATCGCGGTCGCCAAGGGCATCGACCGGCAAGCCATCGCCAACGTGACGCAACGTGGTCTCGTCGACAATCCGGCGCCGCTGAACAACCACGTCTACGTAGCGGGACAGAAGGGCTACCAGGACAACAGCGGCGTCGCCGCCTTCAACCCGGAGGCAGCCAAGCAGGAACTCGACGCCCTCGGTTGGAAGATGAATGGCCAGTTCCGGGAGAAGGACGGCAGGCAGTTGGTGATCCGTGACGTGTTCTACGACGCCGCGAGTACCCGCCAAGTGGGTCAGATCGCGCAGAGCAGTCTGGCGCAGATCGGTGTCAAGCTCGATCTGCAGGCCAAGGGCGGCAACGGCTTCTTCAGCCAATACATCACTGTGGGCAACTTCGACATTGCCCAGTGGGCTTGGGGCGGCGACGCCTTTCCGCTGTCGGGGCTCACGCAGATCTACCTGTCCACCGGGGAGAGCAACTCCGGCAAGATCGGCAGCCCCGAGATCGATGCCAAGATCGAGCAGACACTGGAGGAACTCGACCCCGACAAGGCGCGTGCGCTGGCCAACGAGGTCGACAAGATGGTCTGGGCCGAGGGATTCAGCCTGCCGCTGTTCCAGGCACCCGGGAACATCGCGGTACGGAGCACTCTGGCCAACTTCGGCGCCGCCGGACTCGCCGACGTCGACTACACCGCGATCGGTTTCACGAAGTCGTGACGTGCCGGATCGCCCGCGGCACCGCCGAGGGCACCACCGACTCCGCAGCCGCGGCGGCGGCGATCGCCCGCCTCAGGAGACGGACGCTGAGCAGGCTGGGCTCGGCGTCGAGTTGCGCTGAGCGGCCCGGGAGTTCGTGTATCTCGCCGGCCTGAACCGCCTTCACGATGTCGAGCGCCGTGGCCTCCTTGGTGTCGATGATGCTGTGGCCCGTGGTGGCCATCGGCACCAGCACCGAATCGGGAATCGAATCGGTGATCCGGCACGCCACCGCCCGCGGCGTGGTCAGGTCCCGACCACCGGACAGCACGGCCGTCGGCCAGGTGAATCCGGGCATCGCCGCCACCAGGTCATAGGGTTCGGCGACGAAGTCGGGGTCACCGATGGCGGCTTCGCGCAGCGCGACGGCGGGATCGAGTGGACCACCATCGGGCACCGCGCCGTAGTTGAGCTCGCGGTAGCCGATGCGACCGACCAGGTCGGGCTCGTTGTGGAAGGGGACCTTGCGTTCGAGGAGCAACCGGGTGCCGAGCCCGACGGCTCCCCACACCCAGTCGTGGTCGTGGAGCAGCAGGTCGAGCTGGCGGTCCAGCAGCTCCGGGCCGCCCAACCCGTACATGTCCGCGGCGAGCTGCGACGCCTGCGGGGTGAGCACGCCTTCATCGGCCAATCGGCGAACCTTCGCCGCGAGTGCGGCCGTCTCGCCGTCGCCGTCCCACAACACCCGACGCACCGCCGTGCGCACCGCGTGGATGTCGTCGGCCGACAGCAGCGGGGAGTCAAGGATCATCGCATGCACGCGTCCGGGGTGGCGCACTCCCAGACCCGAGGCCAGATAGGTGCCGTAGGACGCGCCGTAGACGACCGCCTGGTCGACCTCCGCGTCGTCGAGCACCGCGGCGATGTCCGCGACCGCCGCCTCGATCGTCAACGCCTCCGAGGGCAGATCGGCACCTTCGTCGTCGTGCCGGGACATGCCGACGCCGCGGTGCTCGACCATGATGACGTCCATGCCCTCGGCCACCGCGCGCTTGCGCAGCCCGCGATAGAGCGCCACCGACGCAGCGCCCGGGCCGCCGGGGATGATCACCAGAGGATGCGCAGAGGGCTCGCCGACCCGGACGTAGAAGAGGTCGAATTCGGCGGACTCGTCGACGCCGACGGGCCGGCGAACCGATCGCACGCCCGGAAGCGCGGCGAGCTTGTCGTGCACCCGGCGACGGCCGGCGTTCATCGTCATCGACGACCATTGTGCCTGCGGTCTCGTGTCGCCGCCGGGGCGGCTCCGGGTGCATGTCGCCGCCGGGGCGGCTCCGGGTGCATGTCGCCGCCGGGGCGGCTCCGGGTGCATGTCGCCGCCGGGGCGGCTCCGGGTGCATGTCGCCGCCGGGGCGGCTCCGGGTGCATGTCGCCGCCGGCCCATAGGTTCGGCACGAGCCAAAGCAGTGCGGCATCGCACGGCCCTGCGTAGAAACGTCGACATGACCACCGTCGAGAACAACGCCCGCATCCTTCCCGGTTCGCCACAGTGGGACGAGTTGCTGGGCCGCATCGCAGCGGGCGCGAAGGACCGCGACCTCGACGACGAAAACCCGTTCGCGGAAGTCGCCGCCCTCAAGCATGCGGGCTTCGGGACGTTGCGCTTGCCCGAAGAGCTCGGCGGCCCGGGATGGACCGTCCCTCAACTGTTCTCGGCGGTGATCGACGTGGCGCGCGCCGATCCAATTGTGGCGCATATCTTTCGGACGCACTTCTGGTTCACCGAGGAGCGCTTGCGCGTTGCGGGTCACCCGGCATCGCTGCGGTGGTTGCGTGAAGTCGCCGACGGCAGGCTCTTCGGCAATGCGTTCAGCGAGAAGGGCGCGAACGCCGTGGGCAGCCTGGTCTTCAACACCAGACTGTTGCCGGACCCGACCGGGGGTTTCCGGCTGGAGGGAGAGAAGTTCTACAGCACCGGCACCCTGTTCTCCGACTACCTGACGGTCACCGCGACCACCGATCACGATTCCGTCGCCACCGTGGTGGTGCCGGCCGACCGCACCGGTGTGACGCTCGTCGACGACTGGGACGGATTCGGCCAGCGCCGGACGGGCACGGGAACGACCATCCTGCGCAACGTCGCGGTCGGCGCCGACGAAATCCTCGCCGACTCGCCGTACGACGCCGACCCGGTGCCCACCGTGCAGTACGCCTCGCTGCAGCTCTACATCCATGCCGTGGTCGCGGGCATCCTGGCGGGCATCGTGGACGACGGGGTCGCGCTGGTGCGCTCCCGCGAACGCAGTTTCAGCCACGCCCCGAGCGAACGTCCCGCCGACGACCCGCTCCTGCAGCGTCTGCTCGGCGAGCTGGCCAGCACCGCCTACATCGCGAAGGCGGCAGTACTCGACGCCGCCGAGGCCATCGCCGTCGCCACGAACTCGGCTGCCTCGACCACCGACGGCCACCCCGACGGCGCGCTGGCGAGCGAGGCCCAGCTGAAGGTGGCGAAGGTCAAGGTTCACCTCGACGCGATCGCCCCCGAGGCCGCGACGAGGCTGCTGGAGCTCGGCGGCGCCAGTGCGGCCAGCAGACAGAAGGGGCTCGACCGGCATTGGCGCAACATCCGCACCATCACGCTGCACAACCCGGTGGCCTACAAGGCGGTCGCCATCGGCCAACACCTGCTGCACGGCACGCCCGTTCCCGCCAACGCCTACTTCTAATCGCCCGACCGCACCGGGCGTGCGGAAACTACGAGCGTGCCTCGCGTGTCGTGTCGCAGACACGCACGCTCGGCGAGGAACCGGCCAATTCGAGGTGCCGGGCATCGACGATTCCCGCGTAGCGCTCGGGGCTGCACGTCAGCACGATCACCTGGCCGTCACCACCGACCGCGTCGAAAACCTCACCCATCCTTGCCAGCCGGTCCGGATCGCTGAATCCCAGGGCGTCGTCGATGACCACCGGGACGCCGTCCTCCTTGGCGACCAGCACCGCGCTGGCCAGCCGGGTGACGATGCCGAGTTGCTCCTTGGCGCCGCCCGACAGTGACTCGAACGGGACGGTCCGGCCCTCCAGCGTGCGGCTGAGGATGCGCAGACCACCGTCGACCTCCACCTCGAAGTCCGGCCCGAACACGATGCGACCGAGCCGCTCGACTTCCACCCTGAACGGGTCCACATACCGCAGCCGCGACTCGTCGCGATGGCGCGTCATCACCGATTGCAACAACTGCGCAGCCGCGGATCGGCGCTGCAGGGCGGCGTGTTGGGCCACGGCCCGTTCTCGCTCGGTCAGCGCGGCGTCCAACCGGCCCTTGCGGCCCTCCGTGCCGTACACCCGCAGCTGCGCGGTCACCTCACGCAGCAGACCGACGGCCTCGTCGTGGCGCGCGCCGAGTTCGCCCGCGTCGCGAGTGGCCTCCGCCAGTTCCGCACGGATCCCGTCGGGGCCCGCTGCGGCGAGTTCGGCCTCGATGGCGAGCAGCTGAGCCGCCGTACTGCGTGCACGTTCGGCGTCGGACTCGCTCTGCACCGCCAGTTCGTCGTCGGAGCGTGACTCCCGAAGCCGCACCACCCGATTCGACACACCGTCGAGCTCCTCGCGAGCCGCGGCCAGCTTGGCCCGCAGCACCGCGACCGTGTTCGTCGACTGCATCGCCTGCGCGGTCGAAGACGCGGCGGCGTCGCGCCGAACGTCGTGATCGGCGCGTGCCTGCCGATGCGCGCGGGTCGCCTCCTCGAGTTCCGCGCGAGCGTCCTCGGCTCGGGGATCGCCCGGCGGGTGGGGCTCGTCACCCAACTCGACGAGGCGCGCCCGCAGCGACGCCGCGTCGTCGTCGCCGACCAGCGCGTCGCGGGTGGCCCGGAGCCGACCCCGCTCCGAGATCAGCTCACGCCTCCTGGCGTCCAGCTGCCGCGCGGCCGTCACGTCGGTGACCCCGGCCTCGCGCAGCAGCAGGTCCAGTATTCGGCGCGCCCTCTCGAGCTTCTCCTGGGAGTCGGCGGCGGGCGCGCCGGGCACCACCCGAACGGTGAGGACGCCCGGCACTTCGACGGCGGTCGACGATGTCACGCGCTGCGACCAACTCGTCCCCGGCGCGAGTTCCACCGGCTCACCGGCGACCACGACCGACACCGTAGCCGACGCGTCGAGTTCGATATGGGCCGAAGCCAATTCGGCCTGGGCGGCGGCCCGTTCGGTGGTCAGCGCCGCGAGCTCGACGTCGCGCATGACGTCGTCGGTCAACGCGATCTGCGCGAGTTCTTCGTCGACGGCGAGCAGTTGCTCCCCGACGGCGTCGACCCGCGACAGCCGAAGCGTCAACTTCTGTGCCTCGTCGCGGCGCATGATCCGCTCGACGGTGTGCCGCGCCGCATCGACCCTGAGCATGCTCTGCTCGACTGCCCCACGCGCACACTCCGCCGCCGCAGCGGCGGTGGCAGCAGCCTGGTGAGCGGCCGCCTCCTCCTTCGCCGCGGCATCGACCGCCGACTCGAGGCCGGCGATAGTGACGCTCCGCTCGGTGAGGTCGGCGCGCAGCCTGCGGCGCTCCAGGAGGGCGGCTTCGGACGCGGTCCGCGTCATCTCGGCGGCTGCGGCGAGTGCACGCACCTGGGTGAGGCGGTCAACGAGTTGCTCGAGCGCCGCTGCCGCCGTCTGCGCGGACTCGAGTCGCTTGGCACACCGCGCGCGCTCGTCCGAGAGTCGGGCACGTTCGTCGGCCAGCCGGCCGTGCCGAGCCACCGCGTCGTCGACCTCGTCGACCGCCGCCTGGCACAGCTGAACCTGCTGTTCGGACTCGCGCAGACGGCTGACTGCCGCGGCCCACTGCCCGGTCGCCCGGCCGGTCGAGGTGAAGTACTGCCGGAATTCGGCGTCGATGCGGTCGATCAGCACGGGCTCGGAACCCGAGAGCGTGACGGTCGGCCCGGCCGCTACGTCGAGCGCACGGGCCAGCGCATCGCAACTCGAAAGGTCCACCGGCGCAGTAGATGCCGACTGCATGACGCGTTGCGCCCGCCAGAGTTCGGTGTCGACGGTCTCGGCGAGGATGGCCTGCACCCGTTCGTGGGCCTCGTCTCCGGTGAGCTGCTCACGCCGCGGTGACAGCACGGTCAGGCGCGTCTCCGGCCGCTTGTGAAAACGCTTGAGGTATTCGAAGCGGTAGGGGCCGGTCGAGATCACCGCCATGACCTCGGCACCCTCGTCCAGGTGCGTCGGCTTGACCTGCTTGACCTCCTTCCTGGTCGAGCGGTCCTTGGCCTCGAGCAGCAGGTCGAGCGCTTCGATCATCGACGACTTGCCGATCTCGTTGGCGCCGGACACCACGACCACGCCACGATCGGGAAACTCGATGTCGCGGTGTTCGATTCCCCGGTAGTTCCTCAGGACCAGACGGTGCAGCTTCACGCCACGTCACCCTTCTCGGCCAGGCGCAGCAGCAGTGCCAGGGCCGCCCGTGCGTCATCGGCCCGGTCACCGTCGGCACGTGCGGTGGCCACCAGCTCGTCGACCGCGGCGGCGGCGAAGCCACCGATGCCGAGATCGTCGAACTCACCGTCGGCGGGTACGACGGCGATGTCGGTCTCCCTGTCCCAGGTGCACAGCGCGGCGAACTTGTGGGTGTACTTGTCCAGACACGCGTCGAGGGCCGCCTTGTCGGTCACGGTCAACGTGCCCGTCAGCCCCATCTGCACGACCGTGCACTCCTTGTCGGACAGTTGGTCGAGGTTGATGTCGAGATCGGTGACGTCCCTGGCCGTGTCGACCGATCGGCGTAGCGTGACGAACTTCCACCGCCCGACCCGGCGAGCGTGCACCCGTACCGGACGCGTCGGGGCGTCCTCGTCCACGTCGACGACGAGTACGTGGCCGGGATCGGGCTCGACGTGGTCGTAGTTGGTGACCTCCGGCGAGCCCGAATACCAGATCCGGCCCGTCGAACCGACCTCGGTGCGAGAGTGCTTGTCGCCCAGCGCGACATAGTGCACCGCACCGCGCGCGAGCGCCGCCTCGACGGTGGCCAGCTGGATCAGGGACGGCTTGTCGCGGTCCGGCTCGAAGAGGTCGACGCCGCCGTGGCCCACGGCGATGCGGGTGACGTCGTCATCGACGTCGACGTCCAGACCGTCGAGCACTTCGCCGAGGAGGTCGGTGGTGGGCTTCTTGGAACGCCAAGGCGCCGAGATGATCTGAAGACCCGGCCGGACCTCGTGCAGACCGGCCCGGTCGAGGACGACCACGTTGTCGGGCCGCTCGGAGGCGAACAGTGCACTGGTGTACACCGACGACGCGTCGAGCGGATCGTGGTTGCCGGGAAGCAGGTACACCGGAACGCCGATCGACCGCATGGCCTCGAGCGACTGGCTCACGTCGCGCGGTGCGAGCTGGTTGTGCTCGAAGACGTCACCGGCGACGACGACGAACTCCGCGCCCGTCTCGGCAGCCAGGGCGCCGAGACCGGCCACCGCGTCCCGCCGCGCCGCCGAATAGCGCGGCTGGGCCTCGCCGTTCAGGAAGTGCCTGGTCATGCCGAGCTGCCAGTCGGCGGTGTGCAGGAAGCGCATCCGTCCCCCTTCAGCTCTGGTGTGCGGTCCGTCGTATTGACGGGCATGGCGAGTGTAGGTCCGTGCCCCGACAAGTCGGTGGACCTCGCTCGGCATGTGCGGCGGCGCATACCGGATAACGTGGCAACGATGAGCGCATCCGACCGCACCCTGCTGCTACTCCGCCACGCCAAGTCGGACTACCCGGACGGCGTGCCCGACCACGAACGACCGCTCGCGCCGCGGGGCATCCGGGAGGCCGGCCTGGCCGGCGAGTGGATCCGCGCGAACGTCGCCGGCGTGGACGCCGTGCTGTGCTCGACCGCCACGCGTACCCGACAGACGTTGGCGCGCACCGGATTGGACACGGGAGACGCGGACGTACAGTACTCCGACGAGCTGTACGACACCACGCCCGGGACCGTGATCCGGCTGATCAACGGCGTCGCGGACGATGTCCGGACCCTGCTGGTCGTCGGGCACGAACCCACGACGTCCATGCTGGCACTGGGCCTGGCCGACCCGCGCGCCGGCGACGCGGACGCGTTGACGCGGATCTCGGCGAAGTACCCGACGTCGGCGATCGCCGTCCTGCGGACCGATCAGCCGTGGGCCCGCCTGGAACCGGGGTCGGCGACCCTGGCCGCCTTCGAGGTGCCGCGTTAGTTGTTGGTGTTGAGCGTCAGCTCCATCAGCTTCACCGCCATGCCGCATGCGTCGATCCCCGGCGTCTGCGGGTTCACCCACCAACCCACCACTCCGGCGGCATCGCTGGCCACCCCGCAGGCGCCACTGGCGTCGTTGGGCTTCATGACGATGGACTGCACGCCCGCCACCGAGCGGCTCTCCACCTGATACTTCAGGAAGTCCGCCACCTTCTTCTCGTTGTCCAGGCTGCCCTGCTCGAACCAGAAGCGGGTGATGTCGATGAGCCCGGACGGGTTGAGCGCCTGCCACCGGCACAACGCGCCGACGAACGTGCTCTGGATGTCCAGCGGATCGGCGCCGACGGTCTTGGCGAGGACGTCGGTGGTCAGGACGTCACACTCCTTGAGCAGGTTGGGATAGGTCTTCGCCGAATTGTCGTTGCGCTCGGTGTGCCCGCCCACGCCCTCCTTGACGGCCTGGCCCTTCACGTCGCGCGAGCAGCCGGCGAGGATCGACACGAGCGCCAGTACCGCCATCAGGGCAGCCGTCACCCGACGCGTGGCGCTCATTTGGCGTTCACGATCGACTGACGGGCGAGTTCCTTCGCGACGTCACACGCGTCCGGGAAGGGCTTCTCCGAGAAGCTGATCGACCACTCGATGAAGTCGTCGTCGAATTGGATGCCGATCTCGCAGAGGCTGGCGCCGAGCGCCGGATCGTCGTTCAGCGCGATGAAGCCGTCGTGACCTTCGATGTTGACGTCCTCCACGCTGGTGCGCGACAGTTCCTCGGTCTTGCGTTCGCGACCGATCGGGCTGCCGCGGTACCAGTTGAACGAGAAGTGGGGCCCCAGGATGCCGCCGCCGAGCAGCCACTGGCATCCCACCGACGTGCGAGCCGTGTTGACCAGACCGTTGATCTTCGTCAGCTGGGCCATCGTCTCGTCGGAGATCCCGCCGCACTCCGGGAACATCGGCCCGTGCTTGGCGTCGCCGGCGGGCGCCGGCCCCGACGGGCCGCTCGGGCCGGCCGGCTTGTCGGAGCCACCGGAGCAGGCCGCGAACAGCAGGGTCATCGCCACGGCCATCACGGCCAGCGCTTTTCCGTGGCGCCAGCCCCTTCGGTGGCCGCGTCGTCCCATCACGCCCGCAACTGTAGCGGCAGCCTCCGGGCACAACCACCGACATGCCGACTGACCAGGAGTTTTCAAGCACTTCCACGGCGGGCGGACGCGCAGGTGGCCCGCGGAGGCGATGTGCGACAGTTGCGGAATGCTCTTGCGCCTGCTGCGACGGTACGCCAGGCCGTACCGCGGGCCGGTCGCCATCGTCGCCACCTTCCAGGTGATCAGCGCGCTGGCCTCGTTGTACCTCCCGACCATCAACGCCGCGATCATCGACGACGGGGTGGCCAAGGGTGACACCGAGAGGATCGTCGAACTGGGCGCGATGATGCTCGGCGTCACGGCGCTGCAGGTGGTGTGCGCGGTCGGCGCCGTGTACTTCGGCTCCCGGGTCGGCATGGGTTTCGGTCGCGACCTGCGTTCGGCGATGTTCCACCACGTCACGGGGCTCTCGACCGCCGAGACCGCCCGGTTCGGCGCTCCCACGCTGCTCACCCGCACCACGAACGACGTCCAGCAGATCCAGGTGCTGCTCCAGATGACCTGCACGATGCTCATCACTGCCCCGATCATGTGCGTCGGCGGCATCGTGATGGCGCTGCACCAGGATGCGGGACTGTCGTGGTTGCTGCTGGTCAGCGTTCCCCTCCTCGGGGCGAGCAACTACTGGATCGTCTCCAAGCTGCTGCCGATCTTCCGGAGCCTGCAACGACTCATCGACGGCATCAACCGGGTCATGCGCGAACAGCTCTCCGGGATCCGGGTGATTCGTGCCTTCGCCCGGGAACCGTTCGAGCGGGCCAGATTTCGCGACGCCAACGAGGCACTGGCCGACACCGCGCTGACCGTCGGCCGGCTGCAGGCGTTGATGCTGCCGGTCACGACGCTGGTGATCAACGTCTCGAGCGTGGCACTGATCTGGTTCGGAGGTCTGCGCATCGACTCCGGCGAGATGCAGGTCGGCTCGCTGATCGCGTTCCTGTCGTACTTCATGCAGATCCTGATGGCCGTGCTGATGGCCACCCTGCTGCTGGTGATGCTGCCGCGGGCGTCGGTCTGCGCCGAACGCATCTCCGAGGTGTTGTCCACGACCCCGGCGATCACCAGTCCCGACCGGCCGGCACGGCCCGACTCGCCGACCGGGGTGATCGAGCTCGACGGCCTGACGTTCAGCTATCCAGGCGCGGATCGCCCGGTCCTGCAGGCCATCTCGTTCACCGCGCGACCCGGTACCACCACCGCGGTGGTGGGCTCGACGGGATCGGGCAAGTCGACGCTCGTCTCACTGATCTGCCGGCTCTTCGACGTGACCGGCGGATCGGTTGTCGTCGACGGTGTCGACGTGCGGGACCACGACGTCGAGGCGCTGTGGTCGAGGATCGGGTTGGTGCCCCAGCGCGGCTATCTGTTCTCCGGGACGGTCGCCGAGAACCTGCGCTTCGGCAAGGCCGACGCCACCGACGACCAGATGTGGGCGGCGCTGCGCGTCTCGGCGGCCGACGCCTTCGTCTCCGCGCACCCCGACGGGTTGCAGATGCGCGTCGCCCAGGGCGGCATCAACTTCTCCGGAGGCCAACGGCAGCGGCTCGCGATCGCCAGGGCGGTGATCCGCCGTCCCGCCATCTACCTGTTCGACGACGCGTTCTCCGCACTCGACGTGCACACCGACGCACGGGTGCGCGCGGCGCTCGGCGAGGCCTCCGCCGGTGCCACGGTGATCATCGTCTCGCAGCGCATCTCGACGGTGGTCGACGCCGACCAGATCGTCGTCATCGACGACGGCGCGGTCGTGGGTACCGGTACGCACGCCTCGCTGCTCGCCGACTGCCCGGTGTACGCGCAGTTCGCCGATTCGCAGTCGGCCGGCGCCGCCGGCGCCAGGGGTCGACCGTGACGGGGCCCGTCGGCCGTCGGCTGAACGCCGGCCTGGATACACCGGCCGAACGATCGAGGGACTTCACCGGCTCGGCGCTGCGGTTGGTGAGACGGCTGACCCCGCAACGGCTGCCGACGACGATCGTGCTCGTGCTCGGTGTGGTGGGCATCGCGATCGGCGTGGTCGGCCCGCTGATCCTCGGGCACGCAACGGATCTGCTGTTCAGTGGCGTCGTCGGCCGCGAGCTGCCCGCGGGGATCACCAAGGCGCAGGCGATCGAGGCGGCCCGGGCACGCGGGGACGGCACCTTCGCCGACCTGCTGTCGGGGATGAACGTCATTCCCGGCCGCGGGGTCGACTTCGACGCGATCGGGCGGACGCTGCTGCTGGCGCTTGCCCTGTATCTGCTTGCCGCCCTGGTGATGTGGGTGCAGGCACGTCTGCTCAACGTGATCATCCAGCGCACCATGGTGGCGCTGCGCTCCGACGTCGAGGACAAGGTGCACCGACTGCCCCTGTCGTACTTCGACTCCCGACAACGCGGCGAGGTGCTGAGCCGGGTCACCAACGACGTCGACAACATCGCGTCCTCGCTGTCGCTGACCATCAGCCAACTGCTGACGTCGGTGCTGACCGTCGTCGCGGTGCTGGTGATGATGGTGACGATCTCGCCGCTGCTGGCCCTGATCACCGTGCTCACCGTGCCACTGTCGCTGTGGTCGACCAGGACGATTGCGCGGCGCAGCCGTGATCGGTTCATCGCACAGTGGCGCAACACCGGGCGCCTGAACGCGCACGTCGAGGAGACCTACAGCGGGTTCACCATCGTCAAGACGTTCGGCCACCGGGCGCTGGCCGAGGAGAAGTTCCGCGAACTCAACGGTGACCTGTACGAGGCCGGCTTCGGCGCCCAGTTCCTGTCCGGGCTGGTGTCACCTGCCACCACGTTCGTCGGAAACCTCAGCTACGTCGCGGTCGCGGTCGTCGGTGGGCTGCAGGTCGCGACGGGTCAGATCACGCTCGGCCACATCCAAGCCTTCATCCAGTACGTTCGTCAGTTCAATCAGCCGCTGACCCAGGTGGCATCGATGTACAACACCCTGCAGTCCGGGATCGCCAGTGCGGAGCGGGTCTTCGATCTGCTCGACGCCGAGGAGCAGACCCCGGACCCGCCCGGTCCGACGCCTCGGCGGCGCGGACCTGGGCGGGTGGAGTTCCAGCGCGTCGACTTCGCGTACCGCGCAGGGCACGCCGATCATCGAGGACTTGTCACTGGTCGCGGAACCGGGCAGCACCGTGGCCATCGTCGGCCCCACCGGTGCAGGCAAGACGACATTGGTGAATCTGATGATGCGTTTCTACGAGGTCGACTCGGGACGCATCCTGATCGACGGCATCGACATCACGTCGATGAGCCGTCACGAGCTGCGGTCCAACATCGGCATGGTGCTGCAGGACACCTGGTTATTCGGCGGCACCATCTTCGACAACATCGCTTACGGGCGTCCTCACGCCGACGAGGCCGAGGTCATCGAGGCGGCCAGGGCCGCGCACGTCGACCGTTTCGTCGCCACCCTGCCGCGCGGCTACCAGACAACCATCACCGACGACGGTGGCAACATCAGTGCCGGCGAGAAGCAGCTGATCACCATCGCCAGGGCGATACTCGCCCAACCCAGCCTGCTCATTCTCGACGAGGCCACCAGTTCGGTCGACACCCGCACCGAGCTGCTGATCCAGCAGGCCACCGCCGAATTGCGCAGGGACCGGACCAGTTTCATCATCGCGCACCGGCTCTCGACGATCCGCGACGCCGACGTGATCCTGGTGATGGAGGCGGGCAGGATCGTCGAGCGCGGGTCGCACGACGAGCTGATCGCCCGTCGCGGCGAGTACTGGTCGATGACGCAGGTATGACCCCGCGATCCGCGCAGTGTCCTAGAGCGCGGGGCCCTCGGCGCGCAGGTCGTCGACCTTCGACATCGCGTCGCGCAGCTTGCCGAGCCATTCGTCGGTGTGCTCGCCGACGAGCCGCACCGACCACGCCAGCGCATCGGAGCGGGACCGCGCCACGCCGGCGTCGACGAGCGTGTCGAGCACCTGACGCTCGGGCTGCCGCAGGCGCGTCATCACCGGAACGGCGATGTGCGTGAACAGGATGCGCTCGCTTCCCACGTCGACACCCCAGGCCACCTTGCGCCCGTAGCGGTGCTCGGCCTCGTCGGCGATGCGCATCCGCTCGGAGCGGGTCTCCTCGCGGAAGCGTGCGGCGCGGCCGGACGCGCGGGCGTCGCTCTCCTCGCCGTCGATCTCGGGAAGCCTGCCGACGACCGTGATCTCCTCACGGTCGACGACGACCGTCGGGTCTCCGGAGAACCACCCCTCGGGGAGCCGTCCGGCGATCCACTCCGGCGCGTCGCCGGCGTCGGGTTGCTGTGACTGTTGCCAGCCGCCGGAGCGGCTGCGGTGATGTTGTTTCATGATTGCATGATTACTTGGTTACAGCCGACGTGGGACGCGATTCGCTCCTGGCGAACACGCTGCGTCGTCAGTGGAGCTTGCGGACCAGGGCCAAGCCCCCACCGACGATCAGGGCAATGAGTAGCAGGGCGGCCCAGCCGGGGCCGGCCAGCGCCCAGACCACCCCGAGCGCGATGATCCCGGGGGACGCCACGAACAGAACCATTCCGGGGTGCTGCTTGACCACGGCGAGGGCGCTGCGGGCCCGCACCGGATCGATTTCCTTCGACATTCGCCCAGCATGACAGGCATACGCATTCGCCGAGGCGAGGTCACCCATGAAGACGACCAGGATGTCCGATCGGTTGCCATAGTGTGCCTGTGAGACGATCCGCGATCGAGCCGAGGAGCGAACGGTGACCAACCCTGGACCTGGAAGCTGGCAACCGGACCCCGAGGGTCGCTACGAATACCGCTGGTGGGACGGCCAGGGATGGTCCGACCAGGTGTCACACCAGGGGCAGGTCGGCAGGGCACCACTGGGCGGCGCGCCGACGCCGCAGCCACCTCAGCGGCCCCAGTACCCTCAGTCCTCGGTCCACGGCGACGCCGGTCGCGCCACCGGCGACGGCTTCGCGGGGATCAGCGGCGACCTCGTCGACGGACGGTTCAGCGAGAAGGAAGCCACCCCGACCGCCAACCAGAACGCCAAGCTGCTGCGCGTGCGACTCGGCGAACCGTTCATGGCGAGACAGGGCGCCATGGTGGCCTACCAGGGCAACGTCGACTTCGCCTTCGAGGGCGGCGGCGCAGGGAAGTTCCTGAAGAAGGCCTTGACCGGCGAAGGCCTGCCACTGATGCGCTGCCAGGGACAGGGTGACGTGTTCCTCGCCGAACGTGCGCATGACGTACACCTGCTGAACCTGTCCAATGCCGGCCTGTCGATCAGCGGCAAGAACGTGCTGGCCTTCTCCACCACGCTGGACTGGAACATCGAACGGGTGAAGGGCGGCAGCATCGCGACGGGTGGGTTGTTCAACACGACGTTGCGCGGCACCGGGTGGGTCGCACTGACCACCGACGGCCCGCCGGTGGTGCTCGACGCGGCAGAGGCGCCGACGTTCGCCGACACCAACGCCGTGGTGGCGTGGTCGGCGAACCTGCAGACGCAGCTCAAGGCGAGTTTCAAGGCAGGTGCACTGATCGGTCGCGGCTCCGGCGAAGCGCTCCAGGTCTCGTTCCACGGCCGGGGCTTCGTGATCGTGCAGCCGTCGGAGGGCGTCCAGATCCCCACGCAATGAGCGACGCGTCCAGACCCGTGTGGGGCACGGCCGTGCGGAAGGCCTGCTACGGCGGCCACACCGGTCTCGTCTACGACCGCGGCCCGTCGACGTTCGAGGATCTGTTGGCGGGCACCGAGGTGTGGACGGATCGGACGTTCCTCGTCCACGGCAGGCGTCGGGTGTCCTTCGCCGGGTTCCGCGCTGCCGTCCGCGCGGCCAGATCACACCTCGAAGACCTCGGCATCCGCCCCGGCGACCGGCTGATGGTGTTCGGCTACAACAGCCCCGAGTGGGTGGTCGCCACCTGGGCCGCGTGGTCGGCGGGCGCGGTCCCGGTGCTGGCGAACCGGTGGTGGAGCCCCGCCGAGATCGACCATGCCGTGCGGGTTTCGAGCCCCCGGCACGTCCTGGCCGACGCCGACCTGTCCGTCGAGGCGTCCGTTGGCGCGCTCGGTGACCTGCAAAGGGCCTTCGACACCTCCGACGCCACCGATGCCGCCACCTCGTCCACCGTCGACACCGACGCCGATGCGGCTGCCGCGATCTTGTTCACCTCCGGCAGCTCCGGCATGCCGAAAGCCGTTGAACTCTCCCGTCGTTCATTGATCTGCAACCAGCAGAACGTGATGTGCCGAACCGGCCGTCTGCCGCATCTGCTCGACGCGGACTCGCCGCAGGTGGTCAGCCTCGCGACCACGCCGATGTTCCATGTCGGCGGGCTGTCGAGCCTGCTCACCCACTTCCTGACCGGCGGGAAGGTCGTGATGACCGAGGGCCGTTTCGACGCGGGCAAGGTCCTCGCGCTGATCGAGCGCGAGCGCATCCAGACCTGGGGAGCGGTGCCGACCATGGCCGTTCGCATCCTCGAGCATCCGGACTTCGAGTCCTTCGACCTGTCGAGCCTGCGGTCGTGGCCGCTGGGCGGGGCCCCCGTCAACGCCGGGCTGCTGGACCGGATCCGGGCCACGCTGCCGAGGCTTCGCGAACGCGGACTGAGCAACACGTGGGGCATGACCGAGGCCGGCGGATTCCTGACGGTGGCGGACGCCAGGGATCTCGGCAGGCACCCGGGAACGGTGGGGCGCCCGTACCCCGTCGTCGAGATCCGCATCGCCGACCCGGATGACGACGGCATCGGCGAAGTGCTCGCCCGCTCGCCGACGGTGATGAACGGATACGCCGGCGTCGACCTCTCGGCCTCGCCCGCCGACGCCGTCGACGCGGACGGCTGGCTGCACTCCGGCGATCTCGGCCACCTCACCGACGACGGTTATCTGTTCATCGAGGGACGAAGCAAGGACGTCGTAATCCGGGGCGGCGAGAACATCGCGTGCCCGCACGTGGAGGCCGCCATCGCCACGCATCCCGCCGTGGTGGAGGTGGCAGCGCTCGGCATCGCCCATCCCGACCTCGGTGAGGAGCTGGTGGCGGTGGTGGTACACCGCGCCGGCGCCGAGCCGCCGACCGCCGAGGAGTTGGTCGCACACGTGACGGGCACGCTGTCGTACTTCGCGATCCCCACCCGGTGGGAGATCCGCCTGCAGCCGCTTCCCACCCTGGCCGGCGAGAAGGTGGACAAGAAGGCACTGGTGGAGTCGTTGCCCGCCTGAGCGTTCGCTACCCATACCCCCTACGGGTATATACTCATGACATGAGCCTCTCCTTCGACGTGCACGGGATGAGTTGCGGGCATTGCGTCGCGTCCATCACCGCCGCGGTCTCCGCGCTACCCGGGGTGACCGGCGTCGACGTCGCCCTGACCGCCGGAAGGGTACGGGTCGACGGCAACCCCGACGGACACGCGGTCATGACGGCCATCGAGGACGCCGGCTACGACGTGGAGCCGTCGTCGTGAGCAGTCTCACCCTTGCCGTCGACGGCATGACGTGTGCGTCGTGCGCATCGCGAATCGAGAAGCGGCTCAACCGGATCGACGGCGTGCAGGCCAGTGTGAACTTTGCGACCGAGCAGGCGTCGATCGACTTCCCCGACGGCGTGACGGCCGATCAACTGGTCGCCGCCGTCGAAGCCACCGGCTACACCGCGACGGTTCACCGCGACGACCGCCCCCGCGACGACCGATACCTGCGCCGACTCCTCGCGTCGGCCGCATTCAGCCTTCCCGTGTTCGCCGTCTCGATGGTCCCCGCCTGGCAGTTCGACGGGTGGCAGTGGTGGGCCCTGGCCCTGACCACACCAGTGGTGACCTGGGGTGCGTGGCCCTTCCACCGCGCGACCGTCGCCAACCTGCGGCACGGCGCCGCCACGATGGACACGCTGGTCTCGGTCGGCGTCCTCGCGTCATACCTGTGGTCCGCGTACCAAGTCCTGTCGGGCGAGACGCAACAGCACCTCTATCTCGAAGTCGCCGCGGTCGTCACCACGTTGATCCTGGCCGGGCGCTACTTCGAGGCGCGTGCCAAGAGACGGTCGGGTGCCGCGCTCCGGGCACTGCTCGACATGGGCGCCAAGGACGTCGCGGTGATCCGCGCGGGCGGCGAGGAACGTGTTCCGGTGGATCAGCTCGCCCGCGGGGACCTCTTCGTCGTGCGCCCCGGGGAGAAGATCGCCACCGACGGCGTCATCGAGAGTGGCTCCTCCGCCGTCGACGTCGCCATGCTCACGGGCGAGTCGGTGCCCGTCGACGTCGGACCCGGCGACGAGGTGACCGGAGCGACGGTGAACGTCGACGGTCTGCTGCACGTTCGCGCCACGCGCGTGGGCGGCGACACCCAGCTCGCCCAGATGGCGCGCCTGGTGGAGGCGGCACAGAGCGGCAAGGCCGACGTACAGCGGCTCGCCGACCGCGTGTCGGCGGTGTTCGTCCCCATCGTGATGGTCGTGGCCGCACTCACCTTCGGCGGCTGGCTGCTGGCCGGTCAGTCCGCGACCGCTGCGCTCACCGCCGCGGTCGCCGTGCTGATCATCGCCTGCCCGTGCGCACTCGGGCTCGCGACGCCGACCGCGCTGCTGGTGGGCACCGGTCGTGGTGCCCAGCTCGGAATCCTGATCAAGGGACCCCAGGTGCTCGAGTCGACGCGACGGGTCGACACCGTCCTACTCGACAAGACCGGCACCGTGACCACCGGCCGGATGAGCGCGGTGACCCATGTCTGCGACGACGAGACCTTGCGGCTCGCAGGTGCTCTCGAGCACGCGTCCGAGCATCCGATCGGGCGTGCCGTGACGGCTCTGGCGGCCGCGGCAGGTCCGCTGCCCGCCGTCACGGACTTCGCGAACCACCACGGCAAGGGCGTCTTGGGCACGGTGGATGGCCGTGCCGTGGCCGCCGGACGACTCACGTGGCTGCGCGACGAGCGCGGCCTCGTGCCCACCGATGCATTGCTGGGCGCCGCACGCGACGCCGAGGCGCTGGGTCAGACGCCGGTGTGGGTGGCCGTCGACGACCGGATCCGCGGCGTCGTCGTCGTCGCGGACACCGTGAAGGCCACTGCCGCAGGGGCGGTCCACCAGCTTCGCGGGCTGGGGCTGACGCCCATCCTGCTGACCGGTGACAACCAGCGCGCCGCGCTGGCGGTGGCCGCCCAGGTCGGGATCGACGACGTGATCGCCGAAGTACTCCCGGCGGACAAGGTGTACCACGTCAGACGTCTGCAGTCCGAGGGCAAGGTGGTGGCGATGGTCGGTGACGGCGTGAACGACGCTGCCGCGCTTGCCCAGGCCGACCTGGGGTTGGCGATGGGCACCGGCACGGACGTCGCGATCGAAGCGTCGGACCTCACGCTCGTCACCGGCGATCTGCGGGCCGCCGCCGACGCCGTCAGGTTGTCCCGTGCCACCTTGGGCACCATCAGAGGCAACCTGTTCTGGGCGTTCGCGTACAACGTCGCGGCCGTCCCGCTGGCCGCTCTCGGCCTGCTCAACCCAATGATCGCCAGCGCCGCAATGGCATTCAGCTCGGTATTCGTGGTCAGCAACAGCCTGCGACTGCGCCGCTTCACACCGTTGCGGTGAGGGTGTCCACCACCGCACGTCGGCTCAAGCGCCGGCGAGCGCCGACCCTCACCACTCGGCGAGGACGCGCTTCTTGCTCGCCTTCTTCTCGGCGTCGCGCCGCAACCGCACCAACTCCGGGTAGAACGCGTTGCGCGTCCTGTCGTTCAGGTTGAGCGGCACGTCGAGGGTGGTGATCAGTTCGTCCTCGAAGAGCCACGGCTCGCGGCGCACCACCCAGGAAACGAGCGCGTTCTCGGCCATCCACTGGGTGAGCACGGCCTCACCGCCGGCGAACGTCTGCCTCTTGCCCGAGCCGACGCGACGCAGTTCCAGACCCAACTCCCTGGCCAGCAGCAGGCCGAGCGACTTGCGCAACGTCGAGCCGTGCGCATCCGCACCGCTGCCACCGAAGTGGTACTTGATGCGCTTCTGCAGGTCCTGACTGATCGGCCGCACGCCGCTCGTCGGGGGCGGACCCGGACTGCTCCCGATGTAGAGCAGGGTCAGGCCGTCGCGTTGAACGCAGCCCGAGACGTCGACGTCCCCCGGTACCGTGCGGAACCACCAGCCGAAGGCGCCCGGCTCGGCGGGTACCGGACAGGGTTCGGTGAACACTTCGTCACGCGTATATGGCCGTGCGGCAATGAAACCGGCGCTCGTCGCGCTGTTCCCGTCGGGCATCGGTCCTCCGATCGTCGTGCGTCGTCGATGACTAGTCTGCGGCTTCCGCCCGACGCGCGCGAAACAGCTTCACCTCGTCCTTGATGTGCTTCAAGCGGCGGGCGCCTGCGAAGGACCACGCGAAGCGCTCCGTCTCCCCTATCGCATCACGGGTTGACTCCGACACCAGGACCGCCCCCGGTCGCGCGGCTCCCGTGACCCGGCTGGCCAGATTCACCGAGCCGCCGAACCAGTCCCCCGCCCGGCTGACGGCCATCCCGGTCGCGAGCCCCACCCGCAGCCTGGGGAAGTCTTCGTCGGCCTCGGTCGCCTCCAGCAGATCCAGCACCGCGTCCAACATCGCGGCCGGGTCGCTGCTCACCAACATGACTTCGTCACCGATGCTCTTGACGTACCGGACCGGTGGCACCCCAACCTCGCGTGCCACGTCGGCGAGCCGGTGCGCCAGCTTCTCCAGATCCTCGGGAGGGACGGCCTCACCGAGACGGGTGAAACCGACGAGGTCGGCGAACGCAATGGTGACCAGTCGAGCGCCGGGAAGCGGCAGCCCCTCGGCACGTTCGGTGGTGGTCACCGCCTCGGTCTCCATCACGTGCATCAGTTGCAGACGCAGCATGCCCTCGATCATCGGACCGAGCATGGGAGCGACCTGCGCGACCAGCTCCTGGGAGGCCTTCGCGGTGTCGAGCTCGGTGGCGCCCGGTTTCAGCACCGCGGCCAGCGCCGCGGAGCGCATCACGTCGGCCGCCCGCGTCAGGCCTTCGGCCAGCACTTGAAGCACCAGAACGACCTGATCGGCGGCGATGCCGAGATCGAGGAACTTCTGCGCCGTGACGAAGGGCCGGGCGTCGGACTTCAGGAGCACGGCCGCGTCGGGATCGTCGACCCGCGGCAGCCCGACCGCGCGCATCATGCGTTCCAGCATGTCCACGGCGAGACCCGACTCCGCGCTGATCTGGCGGGCCGAGACCAGCGTCCCGTCATCGCCCATGGCGCGACGACTCGCCAGGAGCATCGGCGCGAAGGACTCGCTGATCTGCCCCGTGGTGAAGCCCTCGGCCAGCAGCCACTCGACGAGCTCGGCACGTTCGGCTCGCGCCCTGCCGTCGAGACCGTCGAGCAAGCCGGACGCCTCGATGTCGACCTCGACTCCCACCGGCTCAACGTATCCGAACGTCTGAGAGGATTCCCGACGATGACCGAACCGATGCGCGAAGGCCTGCCCGCCGTGGCGGGCCCCGACGCTCGCGTGCTCCTGCTCGGCTCGTTCCCCAGTGAACGGTCCCTGGCCGTCGGCGAGTACTACGCCAACCGACGCAATCAGTTCTGGCCACTGCTCGGTGCGATCTACGGTTTCGACGCGGACCTGCCCTACCAACGCCGGCTCGATGCGGTGACGGCACGTGGTGTGGCGTTGTGGGACGTGGTACACAGTTGCCGCAGGGCGGGCAGCATGGACGCCAAGATCGACCGGAAGACCCTCGTCGTCAACGACTTCGGGCCGCTGCTCGCCCAGCATCCAGGGATCGGGCGAATCTTCGTCAACGGTCTGACGGCACTGGAGCTGTTCGAGCGGAACGTGGCAGTCCCGCTGCCCACGGTGCGGTTGCCGTCCAGCAGCGGCGCCTTGCCGATGACGTTCGCGCAGAAACTGTCGGCCTGGCAACGGATCCACGTCGACGGGGATTAAACGTTCGGCGGCCGGCGCTGCGCCCATGGTCGCGCGGATTCGATCTGCGCGCTCAGCGACAACAGTGTCGCCTCGTCGAATGGCCTTCCCACCAACTGAATCGATGTCGGGATGCCGTTCTGGTCGAGCCCCCACGGCACCACTGCCGCGGGTTGGCCGGTCACGTTGAACATGGCCTGGAACGGCACCCGGCCGGCCACCAGCGCGAGCGTCGAGATCGCCCCTCGGCGTTGGTGGGCGCCGATGCGGGAGGGACCGGCAGCAGTGCCGGGGGTGATCACGACGTCGACGTCGTCGAAGATGGTGTTGACCCGGGCGGTCACCGCCGCCTCCGCGGCACGCACCGACGCCAGCCGCCGCTGCGACACCAGCCCGCCGATCCTCGCGAAGTTGCGGGTGCGGCCATCGAGTCGTTCGCGCCGCGGCATCGCCACGGCTTCGTCGTGAACGCCTCGGAAGTACCGTGGCAGCGCCTGTGCGTAGACCGCGCCGGCGGGATAGTCGGGGTCGCGCTCCACCACGTGGTGTCCGAGTTCCCGAAGGAGCGCGCCCGCCTCGGCGACCGCGGCCCGCTGCGGCGGTGCGACACGCGCGACCAGCGGTGGTGGCACCTTCGTGCTGAGCGCTATCCGCAACCTCCCGGGAAGGCGGGCCGCCGCGGCGACGAAGCCGCCGTCCGGCCCGGGCAGGGCGGTCGTGATGTCGAGGAACAGCGCCGCGTCTTCGACCGTGCGCGCGATCGGCCCATACACGCTCAGACCGCACCAGGCACCGTCGTGAGGCGCCAACGGCACCCGGTCGCGTTGCGGCTTCATGCCGAAGAGGCCGTTCCACGTGGAAGGGATCCGAATCGATCCCATGCCGTCCGATCCTTGCGCCAGTGCCGCCAGACCCGCTGCCATCGCGGCACCGCTGCCGCCGCTGCTGCCGCCCGGCGCGTAGTCGGGGTTCCACGGGTTGCGGGTGGCACCGAATGTCAGGGTCTCGGTGAACGGCCAGATCATCAGCTCGGGTACGGAGGTCTTGCCGAGGATGACGGCGCCCGCCGTCCGCAGTCGTCGGACCACTTCGGAGTCCTCGGTGCAGGCCGGACCATGTGCGCTGCTCCCCGAGGTGGTCACCTCGCCCGCGACGTCGGTGTCGTCCTTGATCGCGATCGGGACGCCGAGCAGCGGACGTCGCTCGCCGTCGTTCAGCCGAGCCTGCGCCGCCGCTGCCTCGCGGCGGGCGGAATCGGTGAGAACGACACGGTACGAACGCAATTCGGGATCCAGCCGGGCAATCCGATCGAGATAGTTCTCCAGTACGGTGGGAGCGGTGACGGCGCCATCGGCGAGCAGGCGAGCCAGCTCGGCGGCACCGGTGAAGGCGAGGTCGCGGGGGTCCACGGCACAAGGGTAGTGAGCCGTCCGGATCCGGTGCGGACTTCCCCACTACGGTGGCCCCATGTCATGCGTGTTCTGCGCCGTCGTGGCCGGTGAGGCGCCGACCATCCCCGTCTACGAGGACGACGACTACCTCGCCATCCTCGACATCAGGCCGATCGTTCGTGGTCACGTACTGGTGATACCCAGGGTGCACACCGTCGACCTGACCGACACGCCACCGGCGACCGTCGCCGACATGATGCGCATCGGCCAGCGCATCGCGAGGGCCGCCCGCGCGTCGGCGTTGCACGCCGACGGCAACAACATCGTGCTCAACGATGGCAAGGCCGCCTTCCAGAGCGTCCTCCACATTCACCTGCACGTGGCGCCGCGCAAGTCCGGCGACAAGCTGTCCTTCGCGAAGGGGCTGGTGGTCCGCCACGACGCCGATCGCGAGGGGACCGGGCGGGTGTTGCGCGAGGCGCTGGCCGAGCTGGGCGCCTAGAGCCCGAGGAAGCGAAGCGCGTTGCGCTCCAAGGCTTCGTCGTCGATTCCCACCTCGCGGGGCAGACCGAGCGGACGCGCCACACCCATGTCGAACGGGTAGTCGCTGCCACACATCAGATGGGACGGATCGGCATGGGCACGCAGGAGGTCCAACGTCGCCGCGTCGTGGGTGAGCGTGTCGAACCACAGCTCGGTGAAACCTTGCCGCGGGGAACGGGTCCCGGTGCTGCGCACGTCGGCGCGCTGCTCCCAGCCGTGCTGCCAGCGGCCCACCAGCGCCGGCGCACAGCCACCACCGTGCAGCAGGCAGATCCGCAGTTCGGGCAACTCCTCGAGCACACCACCGAGAACCAGTGACGCTGCCGCCGTGGTGGTTTCGACCGGATTGCCGATCAGGTTCGTCAGGTAGTACGACGACCACTCCGGCCGCGGCAACTGCATCGGATGCACCAAGACCGCGAGATTGCGCTCGGCGGCCATGGCCAACACCTGGTGCATCGGCGCCGCGTCGAACGACCGAAGGCCCCCAGCCGTCTCCAGCAGTGGCGGCACGGCGATACCGCGGATCGATGCGCTGGCCGCGAGCTGCTGCATCTGCGACCGGGCGGCGTCCGCGTCGTGCAGCGAGACCAGTCCCAGACCCAGCAGCCGTCCACCGCTGTCGCGGCACACCGCGGCGAGGGCGTCGTTGAACCGGCCGACGTACTCGGCGACCCCCGCGGCGTCGGCGACCGGGAAGGCGAAGGGCGGCGCGGAGAGCACCCTGCTGCCGATCCCGGCCGCGTCGGTGTCGGCGAGCACGCGGTCGGGATCGGTCATCGCGTCGGTCGCTATCGACAGCGGCAGTTCGCCGAGGTGCAGCTGGCCGTCACGGCCGTGCAGGGGTGGCAGCGGAGAGCCCGGCGGCAACCCGAACAGTTCCTCCGGTAGCCAGTGCGCATGGACGTCGATGGGACCCGGTCGCACCAGGGTTGTCATGGTTTGGGTACCTTCCTCGATCGCCGGCGAGCGCCCGGTTCGTGACCTCACCATGCGCGGTCCGACGCCACGGCGGCAATGTCGATGGCCACACATTCGGCCCCGATCTGGTGGGTTGCCCTACATGCTGCGCCGGCACGTGATGACAGACTGACGGCCATGAGCAACATGCCACTGTGGGAGCGTTATCTCGGACTGCCGCTGTTGAAGTTCCACGATGCGATGTATCAGAGATCCAAGGGCTGGGTCGGGCATCGGATACCGGGCCAGGCACCGATCCTCATGCTGCACACCATCGGCGCGAAGACGGGGACCCCGCGGACCAACTCCTTGAGCTATGCCGTCGACGGCCCTGCCTACCTCGTCGTCGCCTCCAAGGGCGGAGACCCAAGGGCCCCTGGCTGGTATCACAACCTGAAGGCCAATCCGCAGGTCGAGATCAACGTCGGGCCCAAGCGGATGCCGGCCACGGCCAGGATCATCGGAGCCGACGACCCGGAGTATCCGAGATTGTGGAAGCTTGTCAACGACAACAACTCTCACCGCTACGACGGATACCAGAAGCGCACGACGCGACCGATTCCGATCGTCGCGCTCACACCGTAGTCAGAACAGCTCCTTGGCCAGTAGTTCCAAGGTCTGGTCGCGCGCCGGTGCGGTGCGCGGATCGACACCGCGGAAGGCCGATCCGACGGGGTTGACCATCACCTCGTCGACGTCGAAGTGTGCGGCGAGTTCCCGCACCTGCCCAGCTGCCTCGGCGGGCGCGCCGATGATGGCCCGCTGGCGTCCCGCGGCGACGACGGCCTGCTGTTGAGGCGTCAGCTCCACGACCCGTGCGTCCTCGACCAGGTCCAGTGCCCGCAGCGGCTGACCCGTCCGGAGGAAGGCCATCATCTGCAGGTTGGGCAGCATCAGTGCCTCGGCCTCCTCGCGGGTGGGCGCGACCGAGGCGTTGACCGTCATGAACGTGGTCGGTTCAGTGGCCAGGTCGCTGGGCCGGAACTCGGAGCGATAGGTCGCCAGCGCCTCCTCGGTGCCCTGCCCGGAGAAGTGGTGGGCGAACACGTAGGGCAATCCCTTCGCGGCGGCCAGGTGCGCCGAGTACATCGACGATCCCAGCAACCACAGCCGCGGCTCGCTGGCGGCGGCCGGCGTCGCCTTGAGCACGTAGTGCTCGCGCCGTCCGCGCAGCGTGACGTTGACCCCACGGGTGCTCATCAGGGCGGCAACGTCGTCGAGGTATTGGGGGAAGTTCTCGATGTCGGTATCGTCGCGGCCCGCCGCGCCGCGCAGGGCGAGCGAGGTCACCGGGTCGGAGCCGGGGGCACGGCCGATGCCCAGATCGACGCGGCCCGGGGCCGCGGCCTCCAGCAGCGCGAACTGCTCGGCGACCGCGAGCGGCGCATGGTTGGGCAGCATCACCCCGCCGGAACCCAGCCGCAGCTGTTCGGTCTGCGCCGCCAGATACGCGATCACCACCGGTGGGCTGGTCGCCGCCACCGCGGGCATGTTGTGGTGTTCGGCCACCCAGAAGCGTGTGTAGCCCAACTCGTCGGCCGTCTTGGCGAGGTGAACCGTCGCCGCGAGCGCGTCGGAGGTGGTCTGGTCGCTGCGGACCGGGACGAGGTCGAGAACCGAGAGTCGCACGCTCGTTTCAACCGCTGGGCCGCCGCGAACGTTCCCCACCCACGCGATTTCGGCGCGTTTCCCTTCGCGCAGCGATGGTTAGCGCGCCGAAATCGTGGATGTGGCCGCCGCGAAGACCTCGTCCATCATGGCGGGGGTCAGCCTGCCGGTGAACGTGTTCTGCTGGCTCGGGTGGTAGCAGCCGATCAGCACCAGGTCGCCGAGCGCGGCGACGGCGAGGTGGCCGAATTTCGGCAGCGGCCTGCCGACGGTCCCACCGCCGGCGCGGACCATGTCGAGGACCACCCGCCACGCGAATCCGCCCAGCGCGATGATGACCCGCACGCTCGGACCGACGAGCCGCCATTCCGCGTCGAGCCACGGTGCGCACGTGGCCCGCTCCTCCGGTGTCGGCGCATTGTCCGGGGGCGCACACCGCACCGCGGCGACCACCCGGGTGTCGATGAGCGTCAACCCGTCCGCAGCGTCGACGCTCGACGGCGAGGTCGCCAGGCCGGCGCGGTACAGCGCCGCGAACAGGAAGTCACCACTGCGGTCGCCGGTGAAGACCCGTCCGGTCCGGTTCGCGCCGTGGGCTGCGGGAGCCAGACCGACGATGAGGATCCGCGGCACTGCCGAGCCGAAGCCCGGTGCCGGCCGTCCCCAGTAGGGCTCGTCGGCGAAGGACTTGCGCTTGACCACCGCGACCGTCTCACGCCACGCAACCAGACGCGGGCACGCCTTGCACACGCTGACCTCGGCATCGAGTTCACCGACGGTCACGACGCGCGCGGCCGAGGCACGCACGCCTTCGGGCGTGGTCGCCACCGCGGTCTCTGGCACTGCCGGGTCCCCCGGCCATCCGGACCCGGCGGGCACCGGCGAGTCGTATGCCTCGCCCGTGCGCGGGTGCATCAGTGTCACCCGCTCACTGTGCACGTCGGAAAAGAAGGTTCGCGAAGCGGGGACGCGCTGTTAGATTCCACGCGATAACTCATGATCACCACGAAGCGCGGCCCACTGTTCCTGATCTTCTTCGCGGCATTGAGCGCGGGCGCGGGCAACGGCATTTCCCTCGTCGCGTTTCCGTGGCTGGTGCTGCAGCGCGACGGCTCCGCCGTCCAGGCCTCGATCGTCGCGATGGCGGGCACGCTGCCGCTGCTGGTGGCGACGTTGATCGCCGGCGCAGCCGTGGACTACTTGGGGCGCCGCCGGGTGTCGATGATCTCCGACGCGTTGTCCGCACTGTCGGTGGTCGCGGTGCCGGTCATCGCGTTGGCGTTCGGCGCCGACGCGATCAACGTCGCGGTGCTGGCCGGCCTGGCGGCGCTCGGGGCCTTCTTCGACCCGGCCGGGATGACCGCCCGCGAGACGATGCTGCCCGAGGCGGCGCACCGGGCCGGCTGGACGCTCGACCACGCCAACGGCGTGTACGAGGCGGTGTTCAACCTCGCCTACATCGTCGGGCCGGGCATCGGCGGCCTGCTGATCACCACGCTGGGCGGCATCGACACCATGTGGGTGACGGCGTCGACCTTCGGGCTGTCCATCCTCGCCGTGGCGGTGTTGCGGCTCGAGGGAACGGGCATCCCCAACCGCGAGCACATGCCGCAGGTCTGGGCGGGCATCGTGGAGGGCCTCAAGTTCGTCTGGCACACGCCGGTGCTCCGCACGCTGGCGTTCGTCGACCTCGCGGCGACCGGGCTCTACATGCCAATGGAGAGCGTGCTGTTTCCGAAGTACTTCACCGACCGCAACGAGCCGGCGCAGCTGGGCTGGGTGTTGATGGCATTGAGCGTCGGCGGGCTCGTCGGGTCGCTGGGATATGCGGTGCTGTCGAAGTACTCGAACCGGCGCACGGTGATGCTCGTCGCGGTCCTGGTGCTCGGCGTCGCGATGACGGTCATCGCCTTCCTACCGCCGCTGCCGGTGATCCTGATGCTCTGTGCGGTGGTCGGTCTGGTCTACGGACCGATCGCGCCCATCTACAACTACGTGATGCAGACCAGGGCACCGGCTCACCTGCGCGGCAGGGTGGTCGGCGTGATGGGATCGCTGGCCTACGCCGCGGGGCCGCTCGGTCTGGTGGTGGCGGGGCCACTCGCCGACGCCGCCGGGCTGCACGTCACCTTTCTGGCCCTCGCGCTCCCGATGCTCGTTCTCGGCGTGGTCGCGATCTTCCTGCCGGCCCTGCGTCACCTCGACCGACGGCCCGAGTACGGTCCGTCCGCCTCGCCGACGCCGACAAGCTGAGCGACGGCGGTTACGACGGCGGTGGGATCGGGTACCCCACGGAAAAGTGACGCACACCACTCGCGAGGTGATCCGTGTACCAGCAAGTCCTCGATCCGGTCGCCGACTCGCTGGCCTGGAGTGCCGTCGTCGCCGCGCTGCCGCTACTGCTGCTGTTCATCCTGCTCGGCGCGCTCAAGATGACCGCATGGGTGGCGTCGCTCATCTCGCTCGCCGTCAGCATCGCGATCGCCGTCGTCGTCTACGGCATGCCCGTCGGGCAAACGCTGCTCGCCGGCACCGAAGGCGCCGCGTTCGGCTTCTTCCCCATCCTGTGGATCGTCATCAACGCGATCTGGGTGTATCAGATGACCGTCGAGACGGGACACTTCGACGTGCTGCGGCGGTCCTTCGCCAGCGTGAGCGACGATCAACGCATCCAGGCGATCATCATCGCGTTCTCGTTCGGCGCACTGTTGGAGGCACTCGCCGGGTTCGGCACCCCGGTCGCGGTGACGTCGGTGATGTTGATGGCGTTGGGGTTCACGCCGCTGAAGGCCGCCGTGCTCGCACTCACCGCGAACACCGCCCCGGTGGCGTTCGGGGCCATGGCCACGCCCATCATCACGCTCGGCAAGGTGACCGAACTGCCCGCCGACACCCTCGGTGCGATGATCGGCCGCCAGACCCCACTCCTGGCGGTGTTCGTCCCCCTCGTCCTGGTCGCGATCGTGGACGGGTGGCGCGGCATCCGCGACACGTGGCCGATCGCGGTGGTGTGCGGCGTGGTCTTCGCGATCGCGCAGTACGCCACGTCGAACTTCGTCTCGGTTCCGCTGGCCGACGTGGTGGCGTCGCTGTTGTCGGCCGCCGCAGTCGTCGGCATGGTGCGGGTGTGGCGCCCGAGCCGGGCGTACACCGCTCCGCCGGTGATCGCGGGAGGCGCGGCCGACGAACCGACGGCGGACTTCACCCAGCGGGCCGGCCGGGCCGGGGACGTACACGATTCCCGGGCCGACGTCATCAGGGCGTACGCCCCGTACGGCATCATCATCGCCGTCTTCGTCATCTGCCAGATCAGCGCGGTGAAGACCCTGTTGAACGAGGCGACCTTCGTGTTCAACTGGCCCGGCTTGCACGTCGTCGACGCCGACGGCCACCCGCTGAGCTTGACCAAGTTCACGCTCAACCTGCTCACCACCCCGGGAACCCAGATGCTCGTCGCGGGACTGGTGTCGATGATCGTGTTGAAGCTGTCGGTGCCGCGGGCACTGAAGGCCTACGGGGCGACGCTGCACCAGTTGCGCTGGGCCATCCTCACCGTGATGGCCGTGCTGGCGCTGGCCTTCGTGATGAACGTGTCCGGTCAGACCATCACGCTCGGCACTTGGATGGCCGGGGCGGGCACCACGTTCGCGCTGCTGTCCCCCGTCCTCGGCTGGCTGGGCACGGCCGTCACAGGGTCCGACACGTCGGCCAACTCGCTGTTCGGCGCGCTCCAGGTGACGGCCGCGAACCAAGCCGGCCTGTCGGACGTCCTGATGGCGGCCTCGAACAGTTCCGGTGGCGTGCTGGGCAAGATGATCTCGCCGCAGAACCTGGCGATCGCGGCCGCCGCCGTCGGCCTCAACGGCAAGGAAGGGGACATCTTCCGTCGCGTGATCATCTGGAGCCTGGTGTTCCTCGTCGTGATGTGCGCGCTGTCCGCGCTGCAAGCGTCGCCGGTGCTGTCGTGGATGGTGCCGTGAATCACCTCGTAACATCGAAGTGTGAGCGCACACATGCTGGCTGACCTCGTCGCCGAGCTTCCCGAGGGGACGGTCGTCACCGATCCCGACATCGTCGCTTCCTACCGGCAGGACCGTGCCGCCGATCCGGCGGCGGGTACCGCGATGGCGGTCGTGCGGCCACGCCGCACCGAGGAAGTGCAAGCCGTGATGCGGTGGGCCACCGCCCATCGGATCGCGGTCGTGCCCCGTGGCGCGGGCACCGGACTGTCCGGCGGGGCGACGGCGCTCGACGGCGGCATCGTGCTGTCCACGGAGCGCATGCGCGACATCACCGTGGACCCGGTCACGCGGACCGCCGTGACGCAGCCGGGACTGTTCAACGCAGAGGTGAAGAAGACCGTCGCGGAGTACGGCCTCTGGTACCCACCCGATCCGTCGTCGTACGAGATCTGCAGCATCGGCGGCAACATCGCCACCAACGCCGGCGGTCTGTGCTGTGTCAAGTACGGCGTGACGACCGACTACGTGTTGGGCCTGCAGGTGGTTCTCGCCGACGGCACCGCCGTGCGACTCGGCGGCCCACGCCTCAAAGACGTTGCGGGACTTAGTCTGACGAAGCTCTTCGTCGGCAGCGAGGGCACCCTGGGCATCATCACCGAGGTGACGCTGAAGCTGCTGCCCACCCAGCATCGGGGTTGCACCGTCGTCGCATCGTTCGACGACGTCGCCGCCGCCGCCGACGCGGTTGTCACCATCACGGGCAAGATCCGACCGTCGATGTTGGAGTTCATGGACTCCGTCGCGATCAATGCGGTCGAGGACAAGCTGAAGATGGGACTCGATCGCACGGCCGCCGCGATGATGGTCGCCGCCTCCGACGACCGGGGCCCCGCAGGTTCACAGGACGCCGAGTACATGGCGCAGGTCTTCACCGAAGCTGGTGCGACGGAGGTGTACTCGACGTCCGATCCCGACGAGGGCGACGCCTTCGTCGCCGCGCGGCGCTACGCGATACCGGCCGTGGAGGCCAAGGGTTCGTTGCTGCTCGAGGACGTCGGCGTGCCGCTGCCCGCCCTGGCCGATCTTGTCGCGGGTGTCGAGAAGCTCGCCGAGCAGCACCAGCTGATGATCTCGGTCATCGCCCACGCCGGCGACGGCAACACGCATCCGTTGATCGTGTTCGATCCGTCGAACCAGGACGAGGCCGAACGGGCCCAGAAGGCCTTCGGCGAGATCATGGATCTCGCCGTCGGGCTCGGTGGCACCATCACCGGGGAGCACGGCGTTGGCCGGCTCAAGCGACCGTGGTTGCCGGACTATCTGGGGCCCGAGGCGATGGAGTTGAATCACCGCATCAAGAACGCACTGGATCCGGACGGCATCCTCAATCCGGGCGCCGGGATCTAGGACGCCGGCACGCCCTCCCCGTGCGCCGGGGAGGGCGTGTCGTCCGGTGGCTCAGTTCATGTGGTTCGGGCCGTGGTGGGCCTGCCAGCCCGGGGTCTGGATCGGCGCCGGCGTGGCGTAGGTGTCCGGGTAGTACTGGTAACCCGGACCGCTCGGGGCGGGTGCCGTGGTGGTCGGCGCGGCGGGGCCGGTTGCGGCGCCGGCCGTGCCGGCCATCCCGAGGGCGGCGGCGGCGACGATCCCGGCGGCGACTGCCGGCAGTGCGAGTGTGCGGGCGATACGGGTCATGTCATCAATCCTTCTGTCAGGGTGGTTCTTTGGTCGTGACCTCCGGCGTTCCGGCGATGTGTCGACTATGTCGCGTGACGGACCGGGTGTATGTCGGCCGACCGGTGGACGCGTGGGATGACGGACGCGTCGTCCGATCGGCGGAGGACGGCTCGCCCGTGGTTGACATCGTCGGGCCGGTGTCGTATTGATGAGACATGTCGTCGACTGTGTCTCAGGCAACCGCACCCCGGTTCGAACCGGCCACGGCGGCCACGTGGCCCGATCCCTGGCCGATGTACCGGGCGCTGCGTGACCTCGACCCCGTGCATCACGTCGTCCCGGCCGATCCCGCACACGACTACTACGTCCTGTCGCGTCACGCCGACGTCTTCGCAGCCGCCAGGGACCACCAGAGGTTTTCGTCCGCGCTGGGGCTGACGGTCAACTACGGGGAGCTCGAGATGATCGGCCTTGCCGACAACCCGCCCATGGTCATGCAGGACCCGCCGGTGCACACCGAGTTCCGCAAGCTGGTGTCCCGCGGCTTCACGCCACGGCAGGTCGAGGCGATCGAACCGAAGGTCCGCGAGTTCGTGATCGAACGGGTGGAGCGAATCCGCACGAACGGCGGCGGCGACATCGTCACCGACCTGTTCAAACCCCTGCCCTCGATGGTGGTGGCCCACTACCTCGGGGTGCCGGAGAGCGACCGCGACCAGTTCGACCACTGGACCGACGCCATCGTCGCCGCCAACACCGTCGGGGGAGGTCTGGGAGGCGCGCTGGAGACCCTCGGGGACGCGCTCGGCGAGATGATGGCGTACTTCACCGGCTTGATCGAGAGGCGGCGAACCGATCCGGGGGATGACACGGTCTCCCATCTGGTGGCTGCCGGTGTGGGCGAAGACGGGGACGTCGCCGGCGTGCTGTCCATCCTGGCGTTCGCCTTCACCATGGTCACCGGCGGCAACGACACCACGACCGGCATGCTCGGCGGGTCGGTGCAACTGCTGCACCAGCGGCCCGATCAACGTCGCCTGATGGGCGGGAACCCACGATTGATCGGGGAATCCGTCGACGAACTACTCCGTCTCACCTCGCCGGTGCAGATGCTCGGTCGCACCGTCACCCGTGACGTCACGATCGGTGACGTCACGATCCCCGAGGGCCGGCGGGTGATGTTGCTCTACGGGTCGGGCAACCGCGACGAACGGCAATACGGAACAGATGCAGGCGAACTCGACGTCACTCGCCGTCCCCGCAACATCCTGGTGTTCAGCCACGGTGCACACCACTGTCTGGGCGCGGCGGCCGCCCGCATGCAGGCCAGGGTGACGCTCGAGGAACTCCTGAGGCGGATCCCCGACTTCGAGGTCGACGAGGACGGAATCTCCTGGGCTGGCGGTAGTTACGTGCGTCGTCCCCTGTCGGTGCCGTTCCGGGTGACGTAGTGGCGCCGGACTGGCTGGCCGCCGATCGCGGTGACGCCGCGGCTGAGCGGATCCTCGACGCGGCCGACGACCTCTTCGCCCGGCACCAGGCCGCGAACATCGGGATGAACGAGATCGCCCGTGCCGCAGGGTGTTCGCGAGCGACCCTCTACCGGTACTTCGAGAACCGCGACGCCCTCCACACCGCCTACGTGCACCGGGAGGCGCACCGGGTGTTCCACGACATCGGGGCAGGACTCGGCGGCGCCGGGGATCCGGGCACCCAGATCGTCGAGGGAGTACTCGCCTCGCTGCGGCGGGTACGCCAGAATCCCGCGCTGTCCTCGTGGTTCGCCCCGGATCAGCGTCCCATCGGCGGCCAGATGGCCGAGCGCTCCGAGGTCATCAGGGCGCGCGCCGAGGTCTATCTGTCGGCACTGGGCATCGACGACGTCGAGCGCCGGGCCCGTTGGCTGGTCCGCGTCATGGTGTCGCTGCTGACGTTCCCCGGCACCGATGAGGACGACGAGCGAGCGATGCTGGCGCAGTTCGTGCTTCCGACGCTGGGGCTCGCCCAGCACGCGGACTGACCGAACTACTGGCGTGCCATCGCGACCCGGAAGCGCTCCTCGGGATCGATGAAGTGGTCGGCGTTCTTCGCGTCGTCCCCCAGATCGATGCGCAGCCAACCGATCTTGCCGCTGAAGCGGCTGGTGTGCGCCGTGTAGTCCGGGCTGACGGTGGTGCCCGACTCGTAGCCGACGTCCGTCGTCTCGTCGGCCGAGAAGATGAAGCCCTGGGTCCTCTCTACGCGACCGCTGCCGACTTCCCTCCCGTCGTAGTACAACGTCACGTTGCCGCCCTTGCCCATCCCGCCGCCGTCGTAGGCGAATTCCGCCCGGATCTGGGTGGTGCCTGCCGGCACGGACTCGGTCGCCTCGATCTGATAGGACTCGATGCCGAGCACGTTGTAGTGAAACGTGGCCCGCCCGTCCTTGGCGTACAAACTCCACCCGCCGAACCGGCCGCCCTGGGCGATGATCACGCCGTCGGCGCCGTCGGCGGGCACCTCCACCTCGGAGGTGACCGCGAACGACTTGTTCTTGATGTCGACCACGCTGTTCTCCGACAACCGGCCCATCCCCGCGAACAGCAGTTGGCTGTTGCCCTTGATCAGCGACGGCCGTCCGGCGGTCGCCGGGTTGATGCGTTCGATCTGGCGGTCATCGAGCGGGAGGACGTTGTACTTCACCGCTTCGATGAGCCACAGCCGCTGCAGCTCGTGCAACTTCTCCGGGTTCTCCTTGGACAGGTCGTTGGACTGCGTCCAGTCGACGTTCCCGTCGTAGAGTTCCCAGACGTCGTCGTCGAAGGCGGGCATCACCGCGCCCCCCATCGCCCACGGCGTGCGGTGCTTGGTCACCGCACTCCAGCCCGCGTGATAAATGCCTCTGTTGCAGAACATTTCGAAGTACTGCGTCCGGTGCCGCTCGGGAGCGGTGGCGTCGTCGAAGCTGTACAGCATGCTCGTCCCCTCGATCGGACTCTGCATCACTCCGTTGACCATCGTGGGCGCGGGGATGCCGGCAGCTTCCAAGACCGTCGGCGCGAAGTCGATGACATGGCTGAACTGGTTGCGGTGGCCGCCCTTCTCGTCGATGCCGTTCGGCCAGTGCACGATGGTGCCATTGCGGGTCCCACCCCAGTGCGATGCCACCTGCTTGGTCCACTGATAGGGCGAATCCATCGCCCACGCCCAGCCGACCGCGTAGTGGCCGTAGGAGCCCTCGCCCCCGAACTCGTCGAGTTTTGAGATCAGGAACTCGGGGGTCTCGATGGCCGCCATCCCGTTGAAGTTCGCCATCTCGTTGAACGCGCCCTGCAGGGTGCCCTCGGCGGATGCTCCGTTGTCACCGACGATGAGATAGACGAGGGTGTCGTCGAGCACCGGGCCCAGTGAATCGAGCAGCCGACCCACGTGGTGGTCGGTGTGCTCGAGGAAGGCGGCGTACACCTCCATCTGCCGCTCGAGCACCGGCTTGAGCGCGGGATCCATGTCGTCCCAGGCCGGGATCTCGGGGTCGCGTGGGGTCAGCACGGCGTCAGGTGGAATGACGCCGAGTTCCTTCTGCCGTTCGAAGGTGAGTTCGCGTTGGCGATCCCAGCCGTGGGCGAACCTGCCCCGGTACTTCTCGATCCATTCCGGCGGCACGTGGTGCGGGGCGTGGGTGGCGCCCGGTGCGAAGTACATGAAGAACGGCTTGTCCGGAAGCAGGGCCTTCTGCTGGCGGGCCCAGTTGATCGCCTTGTCGGTCAAGTCCTCGGTCAGGTGGTAGCCCTCGGCCGGGGTCCTCGGTGGCTCGATCGGCGTGGTGCCCTCGTACAGGGCGGGGTCGTACTGGTTGTTCTCACCGCCGATGAAACCGTAGAAGTATTCGAATCCGCCACCGCCCGTCGGCCAGGCGGTGAACGGGCCGGCCGGGCTGGTCTGCCACACCGGCACCTCGTGGCACTTGCCGAACTGCGCCGTCGAGTAGCCGTTGAGCTTCAGCACCAACGGCAGCGGCGCCTTCGTGTTGGGCAGCACCGAGGTGTACCCGGGCGCGGCGGTGGCGGTCTCGGTGATGTTGCCCATCCCCACCGAATGGTGGTTGCGACCAGTCAACAGCGCTTGGCGCGTCGGCGAACACAGTGCGGTGGTGTGGAAGCGGTTGTACTTCAACCCGCCCGCGGCCAGCTTCTCGAAGTTGGGTGTCCGACACGGCCCGCCGAAGGCGCTACTTGCGCCGAAGCCGACGTCGTCGATCAGGATGACGAGCACGTTGGGGGCGGCGGCCGGTGGCCGCACGTCCCTGATCGGCGGGTAGCTGGTGTCGGGGTCCTTGGCGTCATAGGTGGTGAGGCCGACGTGCGGAAGGTCCGGGATCGGCAGGGCGTCACGCCGGACCACCGGCGGTTGAGGAGAATTCACGACAATCCGCTCGCCGAAGTCATCACCGCGAAGGCGATCCCGAACCACCGTCCTGGAGCCCGAGGGTCACAAGCCTAGGCAGATGCGCGACGCGGCGCGGGCGTTACGCCAAGTGTGCAGGTTTCCGTTAATGATTCGCGGATGCGTCGACGACGCGCCACACGGTCAGCGCGCCCGCACGCGTGTCGCCCGGTGCAGCAGCCAGGCCAGGGGCACCGTCACCCCCAACGTGACGGCGAAGAGCCAGAACATCGAGCCGGTGTAGATCCGAAAGCGAAGGATCTCGACCATCACCAGTTCCATCGTCACCAGGTGGATGAGGAAGATTTCGTAGGAGATCTCGCCGAGGAACACCATCGGACGGCTGGCCATCAACCGGGCATACCAGCCGCCGGCCCCGTCGGTTCCCGGGAGCGCCAGTGGAGCCACGACCAGGGTCGAGATGACGGCGTAGAACACCGCCTTGGCCAGGCCTTCGCGGAGCTCCGACGGTATCGTCGTCGGTGCCCCGGCGATCGGCGTCGAGGCGATGAGGAAGCACACCAGCGCCAGCGGGATGCACAGTGAGGCGTAGGCGCGGATGCCCAGCGCCAGTAACACGGCGAGCAGCATGCCGCCGACGAACCACATCAGGTAGGTGGGCAACCACAGCGGAGCGCCGTCGGGCAGGAAGTCGGTGGTGTGGACGAGCACCAGCCACGCCGGTGACACGAGCGCAAGTGCCAGCAGACCGAGGACCAGTCGCCGCGGGTGCCACTGCCTTTGGCACGTCACCACCAGGAGCAGGTAGGCCAGCAGCGGAAGCACCACGTAGAACGCCGCCTCGACGGCCAGGCTCCACATCTGCGTGAGGCCCTGGTGCAGGTAGGTGTACACATAGTGGTCGGTGTAGATCTGCGTCAACGTCAGGTTGCGGAACAGTCCCATCCAGGTGTGGCCGGGATTGGGTCCCGCAGTGCGGAAGTGGTAGATCGCGTACGCCGCAAGCACCGTGATGACGTAGGCCGGCATGATGCGACGGACCCGGTGCCAGGCGTAGCGACGAACCGACGGCGCGGCGGTGCCTTCGGAGTCGGACCGCCGACGACCATCGGCTTCGGAGTCGGACCGCCGACGACCATCGGCTTCGGAGTCGGACCGCCGACGACCATCGGCTTCGGAGTCGCACCGCCGACGACCATCGTCCTGAGCAGCGGCCCGCACCCATGGCCAGAACAGGAGGAAACCGGACAGCACGAAGAAGATCGGCACGCCGATCTCCATGCGGGAGTAGACCGATCCGAGGAAGCCGTGCGTGTACTTGCCGGTGGTGTATGCGGCGTGAGTGAGCATCACCAGCATCGCGGCAACCGCGCGGATGCCGGTCAGCGAGGCAACGCGGCCGGAGGTGACGGACTCGAGGCCACCGACGGCGGTGTCGTCCGGCCGCGTCACTTCGGCTTGTGGTGGCTCGGTCCGCGATCCTGTTTGAGGTCGATGAGCACGCCCGAGATTCGAGTGTGTTCGAGTTTGCGCAGCGTGTCCCGCGACAGCTTCGCCGGCAGTTCGACCAACGAGTGGTCCATCTTGATGGTGATGTGGCCGAAGTCGCTGCGGTGCAGGCCGCCTTCGTTGGCGATCGCTCCGACGATGGAGCCGGGTCCGACCTTGTGCCGCTTGCCGACGGCGATGCGGTAGGTCGCCAGGTCGCTGCGGACGTTGTCGCGGCGCTTGCGCGGCGGGCCGTCCCCCGTGTCGCGGTCCGGGCGCTCGCGGCGCTTCTCCGGCGGGGGCTCGGTCATCAGGAACTCGCCGCCGCCGCGGCTCTGCACGGCGAGCGCGGCGGCGATCTCGGCCGTCGGCACGTCGTGGTCGCGTTCGTAGCCCTCGATCAGCTTGCGGAACAACTCGATTCCCGGCGCGTTCAGCGCCTCGGTGATCGACTCGCGGAACTTCTCCACCCGCTTGTCGTTGACGTCGTCGACCGACGGCAGCTGCGACTCGACCAGCTTCTGGCGGGAGACCCGTTCGATGGAGTTGAGCAGATGCTTCTCGCGCGGCGTGACGAAGAGCACCGCCGCACCCGATCGTCCGGCCCGCCCGGTGCGTCCGATGCGGTGCACGTAGGACTCGGGATCGTGCGGGATGTCGTAGTTCAGCACGTGCGAGATGCGGTCGACGTCGAGCCCCCGGGCTGCCACGTCGGTGGCGATCAAGATGTCGATGGTGCCGTCCTTGAGCTGCGCGATGGTGCGCTCCCGCACGGCCTGGGCGATGTCACCGTTGATCGCCGCGGCCGAGAACCCCCGCGCCCGAAGCTTCTCGGCGACCTCCTCGGTGGCCTGCTTGGTGCGGACGAACACGATCATCGCGTCGAACGGCTCGACTTCGAGCAGCCGGGTGAGCGCGTCCATCTTGCGCGGCCCGGCCACCTGGATGTAGCGCTGCGAGATGTTCTCGGCCGTGGCCGTCTTCGACTTGACCGTCACCTGAACGGGATCGTGCAGGTACTTGGAGGTGATCTTGCGGATGGCAGGCGGCATGGTCGCGGAGAACAACGCCACCTGCTTGTACTCGGGGGTGTCGGACAGAATCCGTTCGACGTCCTCGGCGAAGCCCATCTGGAGCATCTCGTCGGCCTCGTCGAGCACCATGTAGTCGAGGTGCGAGAGGTCGAGGCTGCCCTTCTCGAGGTGGTCGATCACCCGGCCGGGGGTACCGACGACCACCTGGGCGCCGCGCTTGAGCCCGGCCAACTGCGGACCGTAGGACGATCCGCCGTAGACCGGCAGCACGTGCACCGGCAGGTGTGCCCCGTATCGGCTGAACGCCTCGGCGACCTGCAGTGCCAGTTCCCGCGTCGGCGCCAGCACCAGCGCCTGGGTGGTACGGCTTGAGGTGTCGATCCTCGACAGGATCGGGATGGCGAAGGCGGCGGTCTTGCCGGTTCCGGTCTGCGCGAGCCCGACGACGTCGGAACCCGCCATCATCGGCGGAATCGTCGCGGCCTGGATGGCGGACGGCGACTCGTAACCGACGTCGGCGAGGGCCTGCAGCACCGACGGGTGTATCTGCAGGTCAGCAAAGGTAATGTCCGCGCTCGTCGCGTCGGGTTCTTCAGACGTCATCGAGTTGGCAGTCTACGGGTAGTCCCTGCCCAGTCCCCCATGCCGAGGAGATCATGACGGCGAGCACCCACCGCGGCCTCCATAATGTCCCAGTGATGTCCGCAGTGAGGTTCGTCGGCGTCCTGGCCGCGGTGGCGTTGCTGGCCGGCTGCGGATCGAGCGACTCGACCGTGTCCAAGACGCCCGAGGCCACGGTGCCCCCGGCCAAGACCGCACCGCCTGCCCCGGCACCGACGGTGGCCTCCGGTCCGTCGCCGACACCCGAACCCGCCGATCCGTGCGCGGTCGACCTCGCTGCCCCCGAGATCGCGAAGGCCGTTTCGGAGCTGCCCCGCGATCCACGCAGCGGCCAGCCGTGGAATCCGGAGCCGCTCGCGGGCAACTTCAACCAGTGCGCCCAGTTGTCGGCGATCGTCATCAAGGCCAACACCAACGCCGAGAACCCGAACACCCGCGCCGTGCTGTTCCACCTCGGCAAGGTCATCCCGACCGGCGTACCGGACACCTACGGCTTCAACGGCATCGACGACACGGCCACCACCGGCGACACGATCGCCCTGATGTACCTCAACCAGACCAGCGGCCTCAAGAGCGTGGTGCGGTTCCGGTGGAACGGCAACGGCGTGGAACTGATCGGCAACACGGGCTAGTTCGCCGGCCCGGCGCAGGCGTCGACGTCGGACCGCTGACCTACAGTCGATCCCGTGTTCGTCCTTGCCCATGAAGGCGACGACCGCGTCGTCTACAGCGCATCCGATCTCGCCGCCGCCGCGCGGTGCGAGTACGCGTTGCTGCGCGCCTTCGACGCCAAGCTCGGACGCAGCCCCGAGATAGTCGTCACCGACGAGTTGCTCGCCCGCACCTCCACTCTCGGTGACGACCACGAGCGCCGTCAGCTCGACGACCTGCGCGCCGAGTACGGCGAGGTCACCGTCATCGGCCGGCCGCCCTACACCGCCTCGGGACTGCTCGCCGCGTCCGAGCAGACGATGCGCGCCGTGCAGAACCGGGCGCCGGTCATCTACCAGGCGGCGATGTTCGACGGCCGCTTCGTCGGCTTCGCCGACTTCTTGGTGCGAGACGGCGACCGCTACCTGCTGCGCGACACCAAGCTCGCGCGCTCGGTGAAGGTCGAAGCTCTGCTGCAGCTCGCGGCCTACGCCGACACCCTGACGCGCAGCGGCGTTCCGGTGGCCGACGAGATCGAGCTGGTGCTCGGCGACGGCGCCGTGTCCGCCTACCGGGTCGACGAACTGCTGCCCGTCTACCTGCCCCGGCGCGCGGCCCTGCAGCGGCTGCTCGACGAGCACCTGGCCCGTGACCGGCCCGTGCGCTGGGACGACGACGACGTCCGCGCGTGCTTCCGCTGTCCGGAGTGCAGCGTCGAGGTCCGCGCCCGTGACGACCTGCTGCTGGTCGCGGGCATGCGGGTCAGCCAGCGCGCCCGCCTGATCGACGCCGGCGTCGCCACCGTGCACGATCTCGCCGAACTGGACACGCCGGTGCCCGAGCTCTCCGCGCGGACCACCAGGGCGCTGGCCGCCCAGGCCCGGCTGCAGGTCGCCGAGCGGATCGACGGCAAGCCGCCCTACGAGGTGGTCGACGCCCAACCCCTCATGGTGCTGCCCGACGCGAACAAGGGCGATCTGTTCTTCGACTTCGAGGGCGACCCCCTGTGGACTGTCAACGGCCGCGACTGGGGCCTGGAGTATCTGTGGGGCGTGCTCACCGCGCAGGAGGACTTCACCCCCTACTGGGCGCACGACCGGCCCAGCGAGCGCCGGGCCCTCGTCGACTTCCTGGCCATGGTGAGAAAGCGGCTCAGGAAGTACCCGGGCATGCACGTGTACCACTACGCCGCGTACGAGAAGAGCACGCTGCTGCGGCTGGCAGGACGGTACGGCGTCGGCGAGAACGACGTCGACGAACTGCTGCGCAACGGCGTCCTGGTCGATCTTTATCCATTGGTGCGCAAGAGCGTTCGCGTCGGCACGGAGAGCTACTCCATCAAGTACCTCGAGCCGCTGTACATGGGCAACGAACTGCGCGACGGCGACGTGACCACTGCCACCGACTCCATCACCCAATACGCCCGCTACTGCGCGCTGCGCTACGAGGGCAAGGCCGACGACGCGCAGACCGTGCTCAAGCAGATCGAGGAGTACAACCGGTACGACTGCCGCTCCACGCGGCGGCTGCGCGACTGGCTGGTGGCGCGCGCCATCGAGTCCGAGGTCCCCCCGCGGGGGCCGCAACCCGTCCGCGGCCCGGCGGCCGACGAAGCCGTGGAGATCGCCGATGCCGTCGAGCGCCGGCTGATGAAGTTCGCCGGCGACGGCATCGAGGAGCGCACCGCCGAGCAGACCGCGGTCGCGATGGTGGCGGCCGCGCGCGGGTATCACCGGCGCGAGGACAAGCCGTTCTGGTGGGCGCACTTCGACCGCGTGAACAGCCCCGTCGACGAATGGGCCGACGACGGCGACGTGTTCGTCGCCGACCGCCACGAGATCGTCGCCGACTGGCACCAGCCGCCGCGAGCCCGCAAGCCCCAGCGCCACGTCCGCCTCTTCGGCGAGATCGCGACCGGAGAGCTGGGCCGGAGCATGTACGCGCTGTACGAGCCGCCGGCGCCCGCCGGGTTCGCCGACGACCCGGACCGTCGCGGGTTCGCCACCGTGGAGGTGATCGGGTGCGACGACCCCGAGGCGCCCACCGAGGCACTGATCGTGGAGAAGCAGCCCAAGGACGGGGAGATCTTCGCTTCCGCGCCGTTCGCGCTGACGCCGGGGCCGCCCATCAACACCAAGCCGATCCAGGAGTCCATCGAGGCCTCCGCGCAACTGATCGCCGCGGGTTTGCCGAACCTGCCCGCCGATCCGGTGGTCGACGTCCTCCTGCGACGCCCGCCGCGCACGGTCAGTGGCCGCCCGCTGCCCCGCACCGGTGACCCCGCCGACGACGTCACCGCGGCCCTGCTCGACCTCGACTCGTCGTACCTGGCGGTGCACGGTCCGCCGGGCACCGGCAAGACGTTCACTTCCGCCACGGTGATCAGTCGCCTGGTCGCACAACATCACTGGCGCATCGGCGTGGTGGCGCAGTCCCACGCCGTCGTCGAGAACTTGCTGGGCTGCGTCGTCGAGGCGGGGGTGGATCCGGACCGGGTGGGCAAGAAGAAGAGCCCGAACGCGCCGTGGCGGGACGTGCCTGAGAAGGATTACGCGGCGTTCGTCGACGATCCCGCCGGCGGCGTGATCGGCGGTACCGCATGGGACTTCGCCAACGCGGGCCGCGTCCCGCGCGGTGCCCTCGACCTGCTGGTGGTCGAGGAGGCCGGCCAGTACAGCCTGGCCAACACCATCGCGGTGGCCAGCGCCGCGAAGAACCTGCTGCTGCTCGGCGACCCGCAGCAGCTGCCCCAGGTCAGCCAGGGCACCCACCCCGAACCCGTCGACCACTCGGCGCTCGGCTGGCTGGTGGACGGCCACCACACCCTGCCCCCGGAACGCGGCTACTTCCTCGAGTTCTCCTACCGCATGCACCCCGACGTGTGCGGGCCCGTGTCGCGGCTGTCCTACGACGGCCGCCTCCGGGCTAAGGACGCCGTCAGCGCCGCACGCCGACTCGAGGGCGTCGCCCCCGGCGTGCGGGTGCTCGAGCTCGACCACGACGGCAACTCGACCGACAGCCCCGAGGAAGCCGACGCGATCGTCGCCGAGATCCACCGGATGCTGGGCAGGTCGTGGACCGACGGGAGGAACACCGTTCCCCTCGACCAGGCGCACGTACTGGTCGTCACCCCGTACAACGCCCAGGTGGTAACGCTGCGGCGACGGTTGGACGCGGCCGACCTGACCGACGTCCAGGTCGGCACGGTCGACAAGTTCCAAGGACGTCAGGCACCCGTGGTGTTCGTGTCGATGACGGCGTCGTCGGCCGACGACGTGCCACGCGGAATCTCGTTCCTGCTCGATCGGAATCGACTCAACGTCGCCGTGAGCCGGGCCAAGTACGCGGCGGTCGTGGTGCGGTCCCGGCTGCTGACGGACTACCTGCCGTCCACTCCCGAAGGTCTGATCGAACTGGGCGCGTTCCTGTCGTTGACGTCGTCGGACGCCCCGCGTCGGGCACCAGCGGCTCAGCCGCGCGAGGAATGCCTGCCGTAGCCACCGGCGTCCTCGTCGGGTTCCTCGACCCGCGAATGCCGGCCACGGCTCGGCGTGGCGAGTGGTGAGACACCGAGCGGGTATGCGCTGGCGACGTGAAACCCGTTGTGCGAGCGGCCATTGAGTGCTTCCGAGCCATCAGCGGGGGCAGACTCCGGTGGCCGCTGTGTGCGGGGCACGACGTCGACGCGGGCAGCGGCGACGTCGTCCTTCATCAGACTGTGCCAGCTCTGCACCGGCCCGCTGTGCCAGGTCTCCGCGGGCGCGTGCAGCGGGTGCTCGACGTGGACCGGCAGCGGTGTCGTGACACTCTCGTCCGCGGCGATCCCGTCGCGAGCGAGGGCGGGTTCGTCGCCACCGGCATCGTCAGGCTCGGACCAGTCGACGGTGTATTCGACGTAGTCGTCGTCGTCGAGGAAGTAATCCGGTTCGACGTGCCTGCGTGCGTCCTGGAGCCGGCCCGTCGCGGTCGACGCCCGGTCGGCCGGTGAGCCGTCGCCGAAGCCACGCAGGAACAACGCCGCCACCACGCCGAGCAAGGCGACGAAGGCGGGCAGGAGCAACGACTGCGACAGCGCCGCCGCGAACGGTGCGTGCAGGAAGGCGGGCAGTCGCGTGACGGCGCCCTGACCGACACCCGGGTCGAGCTCGGCCGGAATCGCCGCGCTGATCTGTGACGTCATCAGCGCCGCCATGGCGGCGCTGCCCAGCACGCTGCCGACCTGACGCGTCGTGTTGTAGACCCCGGAGCCGGCGCCGGCCAGGTGCGGCGGGAGGTGGCGGGTGGCGGTCGCCGCCAGCGGCGACCAGATGAACGCCATCCCCGCCCCCATCAGGACGAACGGCAGCACGAGCCGCCAGATCGGCGTGGTCGGGGTCATCTCGATGGACAGCCAGGTCAACGCGATCGCCAGTGCCGAGAATCCGAACCCGGCGATCGGCCGCGGGTGGGCCCGGTCGACGAGCCTGCCGACGAACGGCGCCAGCACTCCCGTCATCACCGCCATCGGCGCCGTCAGGAGGGCAGCCCGGGTCGGCGACAACCCGCAGACGGCCTGCGCGTAGAACATCACCGGCACGATCATCGCGGTGACCGCGAAGCCGATCACCGCGATCCCGAGGTTGGACAGGCTGAAGTCGTTGTCACGGAAGATCGTCAGGGGGATCAGCGGTTCGCGCGGGTTGACCGCCTGCCAGTAGACGAACGCCACCATCACCGCCACGCCCGCCAGCAGCGTCACCCAGACCCACGTCGCCCAGTGATGCGACTGTCCCTCCTGCAGCGCGAAGACGACGAGGAACAGTCCGATGCCGGACAACGCAACGCCGAGCACGTCGAAACCGCGACTCTCGGTGGGCAGGGACGGGACGAAGACCAGCGCCAGCACCAGGCCGATGACCCCGATCGGCACGTTGACGATGAAGATCCACTGCCATCCCAGGCCGTCGACCAGCACGCCGCCGGCCAGCGGTCCGACGAGCGTGGCGACGCCCGCGGTCGCTCCCCAGACACTCAGGGCGACACCGCGCCGCTCCGGGGGGAAGATGCGCGTGATGGTCGACAACGTCTGCGGGGTGAGCAGCGCCGCGCCGATCCCCTGAAGGACCCTGGCGGCGACGAGCATCCCGATGCTCCCGGACAGCCCGCACCACAGCGACGCGACGGTGAACGCGGCCAGCCCGACGAGGTACAGATTCCTCGGTCCGAACCGGTCGCCGAGCCTACCGGCCAGCAACAACGGGACCGCGTACGCGAGCAGGTAAGCGCTGGTGACCCACAGCACGGCGTCGTAGTCGGCGTCGAGGGCGTCCATGATCGACGGATTCGCGACCGCGACGATCGTGGCGTCGAGGAGAATCATGAAGAAGCCGACGAGCAACGCCCACAGCGCTTTCCAGGGGTCGTCGGTGCGGGGTCGCAGCAGTCCCGTCATCGTGCCACCTCGCCCACGCGACGAGCCATCGACGCCCCGGCCATGACGGCGCGGCGGTTCGGCGAAAGATTCGGTGTCTTCGGCATCTACTCGATCATGCAACGCGAAGCTATCCGCTGACGCTACCCGGCCCCGTGTCACACCAGTCGATGGCGGTCCGGGTCATCTGCAGACGAGGCCACTCACGCCGCGTCCGGAAGTGCACCCACCGTCGCGGTGTCCACGTCGTCCGACGGCCGTGACCTCGGGATGCTCAGGGCGAGGAGTCCGAGCAGCGCCACGACCGAGCCCGCCGTCATGACGGCGGCGAGGGCCAGCTCGTCGTTGCCGAGCACCCCCACCAGCGGGGCCACGACGGCGCCGAGCCCGAACTGCGCGGCGCCGAGCAAGGCCGCTGCCGTGCCCGCGGCATCGGGATGACGCGTCAGCGCCACCGCCGGGGCGTTGGGGATGACGAAGCCCATCGCCGCCAGGATCGCCCAGATCGGGAGGACGAAGGCAGGCAGCCCGCCGACGCCGGCGCCGGCCAACCCGAGGAACACGACGCACGAGACCGACGACCCGACCAACGCCCAGAGCGTGATGGCCTGCGGCGTGAACCGTCGCAGCAGTACTACGTTGAACTGTGTCGCACCGATCAGGGCCACCGCACCCGCGCCGAAGACCAACGCGAAGGCCTGCTGGCCGAGACCGTGGCGGCCCTGCAGCACGAAGGGCGCCCCGGCGATGTAGGCGAACAGACCCGACATGGCGAGCGCGGCGACGAGCACCAGGATCACGAATCGGCCGTCGCGCAGCAGGTCGCGGTAGGTGGTCAGGATGCCGCGCACCTTCAAGGGTCGGCGATGGGAGACCTGCAGCGTCTCGGGCAACGCGAGCACGGCGAGCAGGAGGAGCAGACCGGCCAACACGACCAGCACGGCGAACACCCAGTGCCACGAGAAGCGCAACAACACCGCGGCGCCCAGCGACGGCGCCACCACCGGCGCCACCCCGAGGACCAGCATCAGCCTCGACATGACGGTCGCGGCCGTGGCGTCCGAGAACAGATCGCCGACGATCGCGATGGCCACCACCATGGTGGCGGCGGCACCGACGCCCTGCAGACCGCGGGCGATGCCGAGCACGGCGACGCTCGGCGCGAACAAGCACATCAGCGAGGCCAGCATGTGGAGCACGATGCCCGCCATCAGCGGCCGTCGGCGGCCCAGCGAATCCGAGAGCGGTCCGATGACCAGCTGCCCGAGGGCGAGGCCGGCGAGGGTGCCGGTCAGCGTCAACTGCACCACCGAGGACGACACCGCGTAGTCCTCGGCGATCCTCGGCAGCGCGGGCAGGTACATGTCGATGGTCAGCGGCCCGAGGGCGACCAGCAGACCGAGCACCACCACCATCCGGGTCTGCCCGGGCATCTGCCTACCGTCGACCACCCGGCGGGATGCAGCGTTCTCGAGGTCCACGTCCGTTGATGCTGCCACGACTTCGTTAGCAAGTGTCACCAAATATTTCTTCCCCTGGCGAACGGTGACCGATCTCACCGGCGGGCACGCAGAACCGTGGTCGTTCGTTGACCAGGAGTCTCCACGGGTTAGCCTGAACTGGCCCGTCCGCACACGGAAGGCCGAAGACATGAGCGCTCGCTCCAGCGCGAAGAGTCACCTGCCCGCTACCACCGACGACGATCCGAGCGCCGCGGCGCGGGCGTTGTCCAACATCATCGAACGCGGGGCGCGCGTGCAGGCGCCCGCGGTCAAGGCATACGTCGACAGGCTCCGCGAGCACGATCCCACGGCGACGCCCGCCGAGATCGTCGAGAAGTTGGAGAAGCGCTACCTCGCAGCGGTGATGGCCAGCGGTGCGGCGGTGGGCTCCGCCGCAGCCTTCCCCGGCATCGGCACCCTGGTGGCAATGTCCGCGGTCGCCGGTGAGACCGTGGTCTTCCTCGAGGCCACGGCGGTCTTCGTGCTGGCCGTCGCCGAAGTTCACGGCATCCCCGCCGATCACCGCGAGCGGCGCCGGGCGTTGGTGCTGGCCGTGCTCGTCGGCGACGACGGCAAGCGCGCCGTCGCGGACCTGATCGGCTCCGGCCGGACCGGCGGCGCCTGGTTGGCCGACGGTGCCGCGTCGCTTCCGCTTCCCGCGGTATCGCAGTTGAACGGGCGACTGCTCAAGTTCTTCGTGAAGAAATACGCGCTCAAGCGGGGCGCCATCGCGTTCGGGAAAATGCTTCCCGTCGGAGTCGGCGCGGTGATCGGCGGCGTGGGCAACCGGGCGATGGGCAAGAAGATCGTCTCCAACGCCCGCGGTGCCTTCGGCACTCCCCCGCCGCGGTGGCCTGCGACGCTGCGCGTGCTGCCCAGCTTCGGGAACCCCGAGCTGGAGAGGTAATACGCGTGGTGCAGACGCCTCCCTCCCGGCATCCGGCGCAGCCCGGATGTGACAAGTGGAGTTGGCCGGTGCGGGCCACGCGGGAAGCGATAGCCTGGATGGGGCGAAAGAGCGAGCGGCAGACGGCGCGCCCGCGGAGTTAGAGGAATCGAGGCGAGTAGCTGCCGTGAGCAGTTCACCTTCACCATTCGGACAGAACGAGTGGCTTGTCGAGGAGATGTATCGCAAGTTCCGCGAGGATCCCTCCTCGGTAGATCCGAGTTGGCACGAGTTCCTCGTCGACTACTCCAGTGAGCCGGCCAACGCGGACTCGGGCGGCAACGGACGGGTGAGCGCACCGCCGACCCCGGCCCCGGCGCCGCCGCCCGCCACGTCGGCCGACGCGAAGCCCACGCCCACCCCGTCGGCGAAGCCCGAACCCAAGAGGGCCGAAGCCAAGACCGCGGAACCCAAGAGCACCGAACCCAAGCCCGTCAAGGCTGAGACCAAGACCGAACCCAAGGCCGAGACCACGGCTGAGACCAAGGCCCCCGACGCCAAGACCCCGGCGCCCGCAAACGACGGCGACGAGTCGACCGTGCTGCGCGGCGCGGCCGCCGCCGTCGTGAAGAACATGAACGCGTCGTTGGACGTGCCGACCGCCACCAGCGTGCGCGCGATCCCGGCCAAGCTGATGATCGACAACCGCGTCGTCATCAACAACCACCTCAAACGCACCCGCGGCGGCAAGATCAGCTTCACCCACCTGCTCGGCTACGCGATCGTGCAGGCCATCAAGAGCTTCCCCAACATGAATCGGCACTTCGCCGAGGTCGACGGCAAGCCGAACGTGGTCACCCCCGCCCATACGAATCTCGGGCTCGCGATCGACCTGCAGGGCAAGGACGGCAGGCGTCAACTGGTCGTCGCCGCCATCAAGCGCTGCGAGTCGATGCGATTCGGGCAGTTCATCGCGGCCTACGAGGACGTCGTTCGCCGGGCGCGCGACGGCAAGCTCACCGCCGAGGACTTCGCCGGCGTGACGATCTCGCTGACCAACCCCGGCACCATCGGCACCGTGCACTCGGTGCCGCGGTTGATGAGCGGTCAGGGCGCGATCATCGGTGCGGGCGCCATGGAGTACCCGGCTGAGTTCCAGGGTGCCAGTGAGGAGCGCATCGCCGAGATGGGCCTCGGCAAGCTGATCACCCTGACGTCGACCTACGACCACCGCATCATCCAGGGCGCCGAGTCCGGCGACTTCCTGCGCACCATCCACCAACTCCTGCTGTCGGACGACTTCTTCGACGAGATCTTCCGTGAGCTCGGCATTCCGTACGAGCCCGTGCGGTGGCGTACCGACAATCCGGACTCCATCTTCGACAAGAACGCCCGCATCATCGAACTCATTGCGGCATACCGCAATCGCGGCCACCTGATGGCCGACATCGATCCCCTGCGCCTGGACAAGACCCGGTTCCGCAGCCACCCCGATCTCGACGTGCTGACCCATGGCCTCACCCTCTGGGACCTGGACCGCGAGTTCAAGGTCGACGGCTTCGCCGGCGCCCAGTACAAGAAGCTGCGCGACGTGCTTTCGGTCCTGCGCGACGCATACTGCCGCCACGTCGGCGTCGAGTACACCCACATCCTGGAACCGGAGCAGCAGCGCTGGATTCAGGAACGCGTCGAGGTCAAGCACGACAAGCCGACCGTCGCCGAGCAGAAGTACATCCTGTCCAAGCTCAACGCCGCCGAGGCGTTCGAGACGTTCCTGCAGACCAAGTACGTTGGCCAGAAGCGTTTCTCGTTGGAGGGCGCCGAAACCGTCATCCCCATGATGGATGCGGTCCTCGACCAGGCCGCCGAGCACGGTCTCGACGAGGTCGTCATCGGCATGCCGCACCGCGGCAGGCTCAACGTGCTGGCCAACATCGTCGGCAAGCCGTACTCGCAGATCTTCAGCGAGTTCGAGGGCAACCTCAACCCCAGCCAGGCGCACGGATCCGGTGACGTGAAGTACCACCTCGGAGCGGGCGGCACGTATCTGCAGATGTTCGGCGACAACGACATCGACGTGTCGCTGGTCGCCAACCCGAGCCACCTCGAGGCAGTCGACCCGGTGATGGAGGGCCTGGTGCGCGCCAAGCAGGACCTCCTGGACAAGGGTGACGGACCGGACGGCTTCTCGGTGGTGCCGATGATGCTGCACGGGGACGCCGCCTTCGCGGGTCAGGGCGTGGTGGCCGAGACGCTGAACCTCGCCCTGCTGCGGGGCTACCGGACCGGTGGCACCATCCACATCATCGTCAACAACCAGATCGGCTTCACCACCTCGCCGCAGGACTCACGCTCCAGCGAGTACTGCACCGACGTGGCGAAGATGGTGGGCGCGCCCATCTTCCACGTCAACGGCGACGACCCGGAGGCCGCCCAGTGGGTAGCCCGCCTCGCCGTCGACTTCCGTCAGAAGTTCAAGAAGGACGTCATCATCGACATGTTGTGCTACCGCCGCCGCGGGCACAACGAGGGCGACGACCCGTCGATGACCCAGCCCGAGATGTACGACGTGATCGACACCAAGCGCGGGGTGCGCAAGACCTACACCGAAGCGTTGATCGGCCGCGGTGACATCTCGATCAAGGAGGCCGAGGACGCGCTGCGCGACTACCAGGGCCAACTCGAGCGGGTGTTCAACGAGGTCCGCGACCTCGAGAAGCACGAGATCGAGCCCAGCGAGTCGGTGGAGTCCGATCAACAGCTGCCCGCCAAACTGACGACGGCAGTGGACAAGTCGCTGCTCGCCCGGATCGGCGATGCGCACCTGGCGTTTCCCGAGGGCTTCAACGTCCACCCCCGCGTCAAGCCGGTGCTGGAGAAGCGGCGCGAGATGGCCTACGAGGGCAAGGTGGACTGGGCATTCGGCGAGCTGCTCGCGCTCGGCACGCTGGTGGCCGAGGGCAAGCTGGTGCGACTGTCCGGCCAGGACACCCGGCGCGGCACGTTCACCCAGCGCCACGCGGTGATCATCGACCGCACGACCGGCGCCGAATTCACCCCGCTGGAGCTGCTGACCCTCAAAGAGGACGGCACCCCGACCGGTGGGCGGCTGATGGTCTACGACTCGGCACTGTCCGAGTACGCGGCGGTCGGTTTCGAGTACGGCTACTCCGTGGGCAACCAGGACGCGATGGTGTTGTGGGAGGCGCAGTTCGGCGACTTCGTCAACGGCGCGCAGTCGATCATCGACGAGTTCATCAGCTCCGGCGAGGCCAAGTGGGGACAGCTCTCCGACGTGGTGCTGCTGCTGCCGCACGGCCACGAAGGGCAGGGCCCCGATCACACGTCGGGTCGCATCGAGCGGTTCCTGCAGGTGTGTGCCGAGGGATCGATGACCGTGGCGATGCCCTCCACCCCGGCGAACTACTTCCACCTGCTGCGTCGCCACGCCAGGGACGGGATCCACCGCCCACTGATCGTGTTCACCCCGAAGTCGATGCTCCGAAACAAGGCCGCCGTCAGCGACATCCGCGACTTCACCGAGCAGAAGTTCCGCTCGATCCTCGAGGAGCCCACCTACGAGATCGGTGACGGGGACCGTTCCAAGGTGAAGCGGATCCTGCTGACCAGCGGCAAGATCTACTACGACCTGGCGGCCCGCAAGACCAAGGAGAACCGCGAGGACGTCGCGATCGTGCGGGTCGAACAGCTCTATCCGCTCCCCAACCGTCGCCTGCGGGCCACCCTCGACGAGTACCCCAATGCCGACCAGTTCTTCTGGGTGCAGGAGGAGCCGGCCAACCAGGGGGCGTGGCCGACGTTCGGCCTGGCGATGCCCGAGCTGTTGCCGGACAAGCTGGCGGGCATCAAGCGCATCTCGCGGCGAGCGATGTCGGCGCCCTCGTCGGGGTCGTCCAAGGTGCACGCGGTCGAGCAGCAGGAGATCATCGACGAGGCATTCGGTTAACCCCTCCGCTTCCTCCCGCCCGCCCTATTACCGCGAGCGTGCGTGTCGGAGGACGACACGCCGTCGTCCGATCAGACTGTGCGCACGCTCGTGGTCCTCACCCCAGGAGTCGTCATGGCACTGATCGATACCACCGGCGTGCATCACGTGCGCATCACCGTGACCGACCTGGCTCGGTCGCGCGCCTTCTACCAGGACGTCCTCGGGTTCACCGTCGCGGTGGAGTCGCCGGGCGACCCCAGCGACCCTGCCGTCAGGTCAGATCCGGCTCAGTTCTACGGCGGGGTGGTGTTCCAAGCTCCCGGCATGCTCTTCGGCCTGCGGCCCGTCGCCGAGCCCACCGACCGGTTCGACTCCGCCAGGGTGGGACTCGACCACATCAGCTTCACGGTCGACTCGGTGGACGCGTTGCACGCCGCCGCGGACGAACTGAGCAAGGCCGGCGTGGACCACGGCGAGGTGACGCGCCTGGAGGGCGTCGGCATCGCGATCCTGTCCTTCAGCGACCCCGACGGCGTGCATTTGGAGCTCACCGCGCGACTGTGAGGCACCGCCCCGTGAACACGGGACCCGCGGTATCGGCTACCCTGTCGGTCAACTCAACACGCGTCGAACAACAGGAGTGGTTCATGCAGGGCTTCGCCGGAAAAGTCGCCGTCGTCACGGGAGCCGGATCGGGTATCGGGCAGGCGTTGGCCCTCGAACTCGGCCGGTCGGGAGCGAAGCTGGCGATCAGCGACGTCAACACCGAAGGACTGGCCGTCACGGAGGCGCGCTTGAAGGCGATCGGCGCCGCCGTGAAGGCGGACCGCCTCGACGTCACCGAGCGGGAGGCGTTCGAACTGTACGCCGACGCGGTGAAGGCGCACTACGGCAAGGTCAACCAGATCTACAACAACGCGGGCATCGCCTACCTCGGTGACGTCGAGGCGACCACGTACAAGGACATCGAGCGGGTGATGGACGTCGACTTCTGGGGAGTCGTGAACGGCACGAAGTCGTTCCTGCCGCACCTCATCGAGTCCGGCGACGGGCACGTCGTCAACGTCTCGAGCCTGTTCGGCATCTTCTCGGTGCCCGGTCAGGCCGCCTACAACGCGGCCAAGTTCGCCGTCCGAGGGTTCACCGAGGCCCTCCGCCAGGAGATGCAGGCGAAGGGACGGCCGGTCAAGGTCACGACCGTGCACCCCGGTGGCATCAAGACGGCGATCATGCGCAACTCGACCGCCGCCGAGGGCCTCGACACGGCGAAACTGACCGACTTCTTCGACAAGAAGTTGACGATGACCACGCCGGAGAAGGCGGCGACGATCATCCTCGATGCGGTGCGCAAGAACAAGGCCCGCGTGCTCGTCGGACCCGACGCCAAGGCGCTCGACCTGATCGTTCGGATCACGGGGTCGGGCTACCAGAAGCTCTTCTCGACGGTCACGGCGAGGTTCGTGCCACCGGTGCACTGATTCGGAGGTCTCGAGCGTGCGCGGACTCCGGAATCCAAGCGGCGGGTCGCCCGCAGACACGCACCCTCGCGGGTCAGGGGGTGCGGTCCACGCGGGTCAGGGAGCCCGGCGGGATCAGTGGCCGAGTGGGTGCGCGGCCAACCACTCGTCGGCGACGGCCCCGGGATCGGCGCCCGCGGCAACCTTGTCCAGCATGTCGGCCAGCGAGCCGGTGTCGAGTTCGCCCGCGATCTCGTTGAGCGCCAGCACCTGACGTTCACTGAGCTGGTTGCGCCGGTACAGCGGAACCACGTTCTCCGAGCGGATCGCCGACGTCCGGTCACTGAGCACCACCGCGTCGTCCGGCGTGCCGACGGCTGCGGTCGAGGTCCACGCCGCGGTGACCCGGCCGGTGCGCAACGCATCGAAGAGCCGGGCGTCGTTCGGCAGTTGGGCGGCGGCCGGAAGCCGACACGTGGCGACCGCCGACGGTGTGCGGTCACCGGCCACCTCACCGACCGCCAGGCCGGCGCAGTGCTGGACCAGCGCTGCGACGTCGCGCTTGTCCCACGCGTGCGCGGTTCCCTCCGTCACCGCCAGCGCGGGCTTGTCCTCGGCGGACTGCGCGTAGTCGCCCGCCGCGATGCCCTCCGGCAGCGCTGAGATCATCGACCGGTACACCTGCTCGGCCGCGCGGGCGGTCGCGCCGGGATCGAACCGCTGCAGGAGTCGTCCCGTGAGGCCCGGCACGACCTCGACGTCTCCGGTGTCGAGGTCGGCCACCGGGTCCGGGCTCTGCGCGACGTGCGCGGGGCTGCCGTAGGACCGCAGCGCGGCCGCGTAGACGTGGGCCAGCAGGAGGGATTCGGCGCCGTTTCCGGCGCCGACGCCGATCGACGGAGGCGGGGTGGCCTGCGCGCAACCGGCGAGCACCCACGCCGCCAGAAGCACCGCCGGTCGGCGAAGACCCATCGCGCGACTCAGACCTTCGACGCTGCCGCCACCGCCGCGGCCACCGCGGGACCCACCCTGGGGTCCAAGGCGCTCGGCACGATGTGGTCTCTCGTGAGATCGTCGCCGACGACGGCGAAGATCGCCTCGGCCGCAGCCACTTTCATCGCCTCGGTGATACGGCGGGCGCCGGCGTCGAGCGCACCGCGGAACACGCCGGGGAAGGCCAGCACGTTGTTGATCTGATTGGGGAAGTCGCTGCGCCCGGTGGCCACCACGGAGGCGTACTTGCGTGCGGTGTCGGGGTGGATCTCGGGATCGGGATTCGACAGTGCGAAGACGATGCCGCCGGGGGCCATGGTCGCGATGGCCTCCTCGGGCACCAGACCCGCCGAGAGTCCGAGGAACATGTCCGCGCCGTCGATCGCCTCGGCGATGCCACCGGTCCGGCCGGCCTGATTGGTTCTCGTCGCCAACTCCGCCTTGAACGGGTTGAGGTCGTCGCGGTCGGGGTGGACGATGCCCTTGCTGTCCAGCAGCGTGATGTCGCGGATGCCGGCGGCCAGCAGGATGTTGGCGCACGCGACGCCGGCGGCGCCCGCCCCGGAGATCACCACGCGCAGCGCGGTCATGTCCCGGTCGAGCGCCTTGGCGGCGCCGAGCAGCGCTCCTAGCACGACGATCGCCGTCCCGTGCTGGTCGTCGTGCATGACCGGACAATCCAGGGCCTCGATCACGCGCCGCTCGATCTCGAAACAGCGTGGCGCCGAGATGTCCTCCAGATTGACCGCGCCGAACGTCGGCCGCAGCCGGACGATCGTCTCGACGATCTCGTCGGGATCGTTGGTGTCCAGCACGATCGGGATGGAGTCGAGGCCACCGAAGGTCTTGAACAGTGCGCTCTTGCCCTCCATCACCGGAAGCGACGCCGCCGGGCCGATGTTGCCGAGCCCCAGAACCGCACTGCCGTCACTGATCACGGCGACGAGGCGGTTGGCCCAGGTGTACTTGGCCGCAAGGGTGTGGTCGGACGCGATGGCCCTGCTGACTTGCGCGACCCCCGGCGTGTAGGCGATCGACAGGGCGCGCTGCGAGTCGAGCGGCGCGCTCAGCCCCACCGAAAGCTTGCCGCCCTCGTGGGCATCGAAGATCTCGTCGTCACCGATGACGACTTGCGGCGTGCGCACCAATTCACTCACTGCGTCAGGCTACGTCAATCCGATGGTCGATCTGGTCGTGTTGGCTGCTTGGGGCCCGCGTACTCCCAGGCTTTGGGCGTACGATCACGCCCTGGTCGTACCCGGCTCCGACGGGGCCTCCGGCCTGCCGAGGGGAGGTCAGTCTTGCCGTCATTCCGCGCCCTTCAGCCATCACTCTTGAGGCCCGCGAACCGCCGACCGAGCCCACCGGATGCCCGGATGATCCACGTGCCCGTCGCGCGGGCGATGGTCGACTGCGGCGTCTACGCCGACGGCAGACGTCTGCCGGGCAAGTACACGCACGCCGCCGCACTGGCCAAGGTCCGCGAGCTCGAGGCGAACGGTGTCCGCGCCTTCGTCTGGGTGGGGCTCCACGAACCCGACGAACACCAGATGCAGGCCGTCGCCGCGGTGTTCCATCTGCACGAACTCGCCGCCGAGGACGCCGTGCACGCTCATCAGCGGCCCAAGCTCGAGCGCTACGACAACACCCTCTTCCTGGTGCTCAAGACCATCATGTACGTCGAACACGAGTCGGTGTCCATGGCCCGCGAGATCGTCGAGACCGGCGAAATCATGGTCTTCGTCGGGCCCGACTTCGTGGTGACGGTCCGGCACGGCGATCACGGCGGGCTCGCCGGGGTGCGCAAGCGGATGGACAGCACGCCCGCCAACTGCGCGCTCGGTCCGTACGCCGTGCTGCATGCCATCGCCGACCACGTCGTCGACCATTACCTCGAGGTCACCGATCTGGTGGAGAACGACATCGACGCCATGGAGGAGAACGTCTTCTCACCCGACAGCGTCACCGACATCGAGCACATCTACCTGCTCAAGCGGGAGGTCGTCGAGATGCGGCGCGCAGTGGGCCCGTTGAACCTCGCCCTGCAGCGGCTCGGATCCGACCACAACGACCTGATCTCCAAGGAGGTCAGGCGCTACATCCGCGACGTCCTCGATCACAACACCCAGGCCTCCGACCGCATCGCCAGTTACGACGAGGTGCTCAGCTCGCTGGTGCAGGCCGCCGTGGGCAAGGTGTCGATGCAACAGAACATGGACATGCGCAAGATCTCGGCGTGGGTGGCGATCGCCGCGGTGCCGACGGCTCTGGCGGGCATCTACGGCATGAACTTCGAGCACATGCCCGAGCTGGCGTGGACGTGGGGTTACCCCGCCGTGCTGGCGGTGATGGCGACGGTCTGCACCCTGCTGTATGCGACCTTCCGCCGTAATCACTGGCTCTAAGCGGCGTGAGCGTGCGCGAACTCCCGTTCTGACGCGGCGTGTCGGGCTCCGACACGCACGCTCGCAGGAAACGGGGAGACGAGGGGTCAGGTGGGGTTGGCGGCGCGCCGCCGGGGATCCCGCACGTCGACGGCGTCGGTGCGCCAGGCTTCGCGCATGGCGTCGGCTCCCTTGAGCCGCACCCACGCCGCTTCGGTCGGGGTGATCGGCGTCGCCGACAACACCGCCACCGGTTCGTCCGGCGCGGGCAACACGACGTCGCCGACGTCGCTGCGGCTCAGGAGGAACGCGGTGAAGGGCGCACCCGACCACAGGGGTGTCTCGAGGTCGACGAGCCCGTCGGGCACCAGCACCAGCCCCTCGACCGCAGGCGCCGCGGCGAGCACCGCGATGGAGCGGACCAGCCCCGACGGGGTCGGTCCGCGCAGGGCCACCATCACCTCCGCGCGCGGCCCGCTGACCGGGTCGACGACCATCTCGGTGGGGTCGACCATCGGATGCCGCGAGCATCCCAGCGATACGTGATGGTGCACGCCGTCCCCGTCGGGTCCGAAGCGCAGCACGTCGATCGACTCGGTGCCCAAGAACGTCACGCTCGCCACCGCGGGGTCGCTCGCGGCGCCGATCCGGTCGAAGTACTCGCGCAAGCGCGCGCGAACCTCGGCCAGGACGTCGGTCACTCGGCAGGCGGGATCGACAGGTTGGCGCCGGTGTCCGCGTCGAACAGCGTCAGCTTGGAGGTGTCGAAGGCCAACTCCGCGGTGCCCCCCGCCACCGCCTTCGACTCGGCGGGAACCCTTGCGACGAACTGATTCTCGTGCGATCCGGACTCGACCGTCAGCTCGGCGAGCTGCGCGGCTCGCGCCCCCTCGCCCTCGGTGTGGAAGTGGACGTACTTGTCGGCGCCCAGGGACTCGACGAGGTCCACCGTCACGGTGAACACCAGTGCCCTGATCCGCGCATACGTGTCGATCAGCGCGGCATCCTCGATCTGCTCCGGCCGGATGCCGACGATCACGTTGTTGGCCTTGGGATGTCGCCCGAGCATGTCGTGGACCTCGGAGGTCAGCGTGATGTCGCCGAACGGCAGCCGCACGCCGACGTCGGTGAGCGTGGCCGGGAAGAAGTTCATCGCGGGCGACCCGATGAAACCGGCCACGAACAGGTTGGCGGGCCGGTGGTAGAGCTCGTCGGGCGTGCCGATCTGCTGCGCCACCCCACCGAGCATCACCACGACCCGGTCGCCGAGTGTCATGGCTTCGGTCTGGTCGTGCGTCACATAGACGGTCGTGGTGCCGAGCCGGTTCTGCAACCGTGCGATCTCCGCCCGCATCTGCACCCGCAGTTTGGCGTCGAGGTTGCTCAGGGGCTCGTCCATCAGGAACGCCTTGGGATTGCGAACGATGGCCCGCCCCATCGCAACCCGTTGCCGTTGCCCGCCCGATAACTGGCCGGGCTTGCGCTCCAACAGCTCGGTCAGGTCCAGGATCTTGGCCGTCTCGTCCACCTTGGTGGTGATGTCGGCCTTGCTCATCTTCGCCAGCGTAAGCGGGAAGGCGATGTTCTGGCGGACCGTCATGTGCGGGTACAACGCATACGACTGGAACACCATCGCGATGTCGCGGTCCTTGGGCGCCTTGTCGTTGACCCGGTCGCCACCGATCCGCAACTCGCCCGAGCTGATGTCCTCGAGTCCGGCGATCATGTTCAGCGTGGTGGACTTGCCGCAGCCCGACGGGCCGACCAGGATGATGAACTCACCGTCGGCGATCGTGATCGACAGGTCCTTCACCGCCGCCGCGCCACTCGCGTACGTCTTCGTCACGTGGTCCAACACGATCTCGGCCATGACCTATCCCTTCACCGCACCGGACGTCAGACCGGCGACGATCCGTCGTTGGAAGACTAGTACGAAGATCACGATCGGCACGGTGATCACCATCGCACCCGCGGCGATCGAGCCCGTCGGCTCCTCGAATTGCGAACTGCCAGTAAAGTTTGCGATCGCCACCGGAGCCGTGATCGCTCGCTGCGTGGCAGTCAGCGACAGGGCCAGCAGCAGGTCGTTCCAGGCGAAGATGAAGACCAGGATCGCTGCGGTGACGATGCCGGGGGCGGCCAGCGGTGCGATCACCTTGCGGAACGCCTGGCTGGGCGTGGCACCGTCCATCTTCGCCGCCTTCTCCAGATCCCAGGGGATCTCCTTGAAGAACGCCGACATGGTGTAGATCGCCAGCGGCAGTGCGAAGGTGATGTAGGGGATGATCAGACCGGGCCACGTGTCGAACAACCCGATCCGGCGTTCGATGTTGAAGATCGGTGTCACCAAGGAGATCTGCGGAAACATCGCGATCAGCAGGGCGACGCCGACCAGGGCTTGCTTGCCGGGGAAGGTCAGCCTGGCAATGGCGTATGCGGCCATGCCGCCGACGATGACGGCGATCACCGTGGTGATCAGACCGATCCCGATCGAGTTGACCAGGGCCGAGGTGAAGATGTTGCCCGCGAAGATCGCCTTGTAGTTGTCGAAGGTGACCTGGGACGGAATCAGCTTGCCGTCCTTGACCGTTGACGTGGGCTTCAACGACAGCGACAGGATCCACAGCACCGGAAACAAGGCGTAGAGCACCACCAGGACGTTGACGACGGTCCAGCCGGTCGCCCGACCCGGACTCACCCGTTCGCTCATCGGGCCCCTTCCGCGTCGGCACCCGGTGCCGACGCGCCGAACAGCTTGATGTAGATGAACGCGATCACCGCCACGGTGAGGAAGATCAACACGCTGATCGCCGAGCCGAGGCCCAGGTTGAAGGCCTTGAACAGGTTGTCATAACCGAGGATCGACACCGAACCGGTGTCGTTGGCGCCACCGGTGAGCACATAGATGTTGTCGAAGATGCGGAACGCGTCCAGCGTACGAAACAGCAAGGCCACCAGGATCGCGGGCTTGATGAGCGGCAGGATGACCTTCGTCAGTCGCCGCCACGCGCCTGCGCCGTCGACCTGTGCGGCGTTGAGGAGATCCTGCGGCACCAGCGCCAGGCCGGCGAGCAGCAGCAGCGCCATGAACGGCGTCGTCTTCCACACTTCGGCGAGCACGACGATGGCCAGTGAGGGCAGTTGCTCGGTCAGCGGCGCCGCGCCCTGGGGCAGCAGATTGGCCAGATAGCCGGTACCCGGCGTCCATGCGTAATACCAGCTGTAGGAGGCCGCGACCGTGACGATGCCGTACGGAATCAGGATCGCGGTGCGCACGACACCCTTGCCGAAGATGGTCCGGTGCATGACGAGGGCGAGGGCCATGCCGAGGACGAACTCGATGGCCACCGACACCACCGTGATCGCGAGCGTGACGACGAAGGCCGTCCACCAGTAGCGGTCGGTCAGGATCGTCACGTAGTTGTCGAACCAGATGAACCTGGTGTCGTCCGGCGCCGCCAGGTTGTAGCGCTGCAGGCTCAGCCACACCGCGTAGGCGATGGGATACGCCGTCACCGCCAGCATCAGGACGACCGCCGGACTGATCAACCAGAACGCAAGCCGCCGCTCCGACCTGCTGTCGTCGGTGGCTCCTGCGGTGGAGGCCACCGCGGTGGTGGCGGGCGCGGTCACGGGATGAGCCCCTTGCCGTCGATGGCCTTGCGTACCTGGTCGGCGAGGACGTCCGCGGTGCGCTCGGGGTCGATCGCGTTGATCGGCGCCAGCGTCGCCGAGATCCGCGTCGAAACCGCCTGATACACCGGCGTCGCCGGCCGCACTGCGGCGTTGGTGAGCTGCTGGCGGATGATCTCGTACTGCGGGTACTTCTTCTGGAACGCCGGGTCGTCGTAGAGCGACGCGCGCACGGCGGGCAGGCCACCCTCCACGGAGGTGTACCGCTGGTTCTCGACGTTGCGCAGGCACCGGATGGCCTCGAAGGCCTCGGCGCGGTGCTGGGTGTTGCGCCCGACTGCGACGTTGAGACCACCGAGCGTCACCTTGGCGGGCTCGCCGGGCACCACGGCCGGGTAGTTCGCGAAGCCGAACACCTCCTGGCTCGCCTGGTACGCCGTGGTGAACTGGTCGTCGGTCGGCGAGAACGTGCCCGCATCGTTGATGGAGCCCGCCAGGTCGGGGCGCTCGTTCAGCTTCAGGAAACCGACCCCACCCTTGACCGCGTTCTCCAGCATCGACGGCAGCACGAACGGCCAGTTGACCTCCAACGCCGCGTTGCCCTGTTCGAGCGCCAGCCGCGCGGTGCCCTCGTCGGTCTGCGTGATCGACGGATCGGCGCCCGGCGCCGTGGCGACCGCCTTGATGATCTGCAGCGCCTTGACCGTCGCCGCACGGTGTTCGGGGGTGTCGGTCAGCGTGACCGTCTTGCCGTCGTCGGAGAGCACCTGACCGCCGGCACTCTCGAGCAAGGTGTTGAACCACACCACCAGGCCTTCGTACTGCTTGGCCTGCAGAGCAATCCAACTCGGCTTGCCCTCGTCGTGCAGCCGGGTGGCCTCGGCCACCATCGCATCCCAGGTGGCCGGCGGCTGATCCATCAAATCGGCCCGGTACCAAAGCAATTGGGTGTTCGTGGTGATCGGTGCGGCGTACAGATCACCCTGCCACTCGGCCGTCTTCAACGGCCCGGGGAGGGTGTTCTCCCGCGCATCGGACTCGGCCTTGCCCGCCGGGTCGTCGGAGAGCGGCAGGACCCAGCCCGCTTCGGCGAACTCCGCCGTCCACACCACGTCGAGCGCCATCAGGTCGAGGGTCTTGTCGTTGCCGGTGAGTCGGCGCGCCAACTGGAGCCGCTGATCGTCTGCGCCCTTGGGCAGGCTGATCTGCTTGATGGTGAAGCGCCCGCCCAGCTCGTCGTTGCAGCGCTTGGACACCGCGGTGAACGTCGCCATCTCACTGGCCGGTGTGTAGTAGTTGATGACGATGCCGCCACCCTGGGCGCCACACGCCGACACCATCGACGCCGCCGTCAGCCCAGCCAACGCCGCAGCGCAGAGCCGTCTAACGCGCACCACCGCCTCCTGTCCGCGTTGGGGGAAACCCCCGCGCGCAAACCGTAGAGCCAGTCAGCGGTGATGTGCAACACCATCGAACCCGCGCGTCGCAATCGTGATCCGTCGGCAACCTCGACCGGCCGCGATCGAGGCGAATCGACCGATGATCAAATCGTCAAGCGAGCCAAGATGTCCCGGCCCTGCTCGGCGCTCTGCGGATCGCACAGCACGTCGTAACGACCGGCGACCAATTGCATCGTCGAACTGAAATCTCTTGTGCCCCGAGCCATCGCGTATTGGAGCCCCGAGGTAATCAGGCCGAAGAACACGCCCGCCACCAGTCCGGCGATCAACGAACTCCACGGACTGGGCCCGAAGAAGCCGAGCACCAGGCCGATGAACAGGCCGAGCCAGGCACCCGTCAAGGCGCCACCGCCGAGCACCCGCGGCCACGTGAGGCGGCCGGTGACCCGCTCGACCTGCATGAGGTCGACGCCGACGATCGTCACCTGTTGCACCGGAAATTCCTGGTCCGACAGGTGGTCCACCGCGCGCTGAGCCTCGGCGTAGGTGGGATAGGAGCCGATCGGCCAGCCCTTCGGCGGCGTGGGAAGGGCGGCGAATCCTCCGCGCCCAGGATTCTGTCCGGGCCGCCCCCGATTCTGAAGTGGGTTCGTCATCTTCGTGTCCCTGTCATGTCGTCACGTGACCCCACTCGTCCCGGCGGGATCGCTTCCTTCATTGTCAACGCTCGGCGGCGCCCACGAGTGCCCTCCGGGCAAGGAACACCCACCGGTCCGGCCGCGGCACCCGCCCACCATCCGGCAGCGCGCCGGTGGCGCTAGGTTGGACGTCATGACACCGCACGACGGCCCGGTGCCGAGCCGGCCGGCCACGGGTACCTCGTGGGTAGCGCGCCCGGTCGTGGGACGGGGCCCGAGTCCGTGGTGAATCCCGGGGGCGACGAGTCGCCGCACGGCCGCGAGCATCTCCCGCTCGACGACACCGGGCCGGTCGTCGATCCGTATGCGCCGGTGGATTATCCGACGGACGGCGGGGTGCCGGTGCCGCCCTACCCCACGCCGCCCGGGTTCGCTCAGCCCGGCGCGCCGGACCCCGGCTACCCCGCAGCAGGCTATCCGCCGCCCGGTTACCCGGACCCCGGCTTCCCGCAGGCCGGCTACCCGCCGCCCGGTTTTCCGCAGACGGGGTATCCGCCGCCGGGATACCCGCCGCCATACCCGGGTGGCTACCCGTATGGCTACGACCCCTACGCTCAGGCGCCTCCAACCGGCACCAACGGCAAGGCGGTCGCATCGCTGGTGACGTCGTTGGCCGGCCTGCTGCTGTGCGGCCTGCCGTCGGTCGTCGGCGTGATCCTCGGCATCATCGCGCTGCGCGAGACCAGGCAGACCGGGCAGGACGGACACGGCATGGCCCTGGCGGGAGTCCTCGTCGGTGCGCTCGCCATCGCGGGCTGGCTGCTCTATGTCGTCATCATGGTCGTGTTCGCCCTCGCCGTCAGCTCGTCGCCGTCGTACTACTAGCTCGGCGGTGCGAACCGGCCGCCCGTCCGGGCCATCCCCGCTGCGCGACCCTTGCCGGCGATCACCAGCGCCATCTTGCGGCTGGCCTCGTCGATCATCTCGTCACCCAGCATCGCCGCGCCCTTGGCGCCGCCGAGGGTGGACGTGTGCCACTCGTAGGCCTCGAGGATCAACTCGGCGTGGTCGTAGTCGGCCTGACGCGGGCTGAAGACCTCGTTGCCGGCCGCGATCTGATCGGGGTGCAGCACCCACTTCCCGTCGTATCCGAGCGCCGCCGCGCGGCCCGCCACCCGCCGGAACGCGTCGACGTCGCGCACCTTCAGGTAGGGGCCGTCGATGGCGTTGACGCCGTGGGTGCGGGCTGCGATCAGGATTCGCATCAGGACGTGGTGGTAGGCGTCCCCGACGTCGTATCCGTCGGGCTGTTCCCCCACCACCAGCGTGCGCATGTTGAGGCTGGCCATCATGTCTGCCGGGCCGAGTACCAACGCCTGTACGCGCGGGCCCGCGGCGATCGCGTCGACGTTGGACAGCCCTTGCGCGTTCTCGATCTGCGCCTCGATGCCGATGCGACCGGCCGGCAACCCGTGGGTGAGCTCCAGCTGGGTGAGCAGCAGGTCGAGGGCGTGGACGTGGGCCACTTCGGTCACCTTCGGCAGCACGACGACGTCGAGATGCGCCCCTGCCGCGGCAACCACCGCGATGACGTCGGCGTGCGTCGAGGGGGTGGACCAGTCGTTGACCCGTACTCCGCGGAGTTGCCCCTGCCAGCCGTCCGCGGCGAGCGCCGAGGCAACCTGAGTACGGGCTTGGGCCTTGGCATCTGAGGCCACCGAGTCCTCGAGATCGAGGAACACCTGATCGGCGGGTAGTCCCTTGGCCTTGTCAATCATCTTGGCGTTGCTACCCGGAACCGAAAGGCACGTTCGACGGGGGCGATATCGATTCTCCACGCCAACACTCTCTACTCTTTGAGTCATGGTGGCGGTGAACAGGGTCTATGCGGCCCGACTCTCGGGGATGTTGGTACTCGGCCCCGACGGCGAGTCGATCGGCCGCGTCCGTGACGTGGTGATCAGCATAGGCATCGGTCGCCAACAGCCACGCGTCCTTGGGCTGGTGGTCGAATTGCTCACTCGCCGAAGGATTTTCGTTGGCCTGCTGCGCGTGACGGCGATCGAGCCCGCCGCTGTGACGTTGAACACGGCGAACGTGTCGTTGCGTCGATTCTCCCAGCGCCCCGGCGAGGTTCTGGTCTTCGGCCAGGTGCTCGACACCCGCGTGCGCGTGCAGGATCCCGAGCTGGAGGAGCTCGCGGGGGTCGACATGGTGGTCGTCGACCTGGCCCTCGAACAGATCCGCACCAGGGACTGGGTGGTCACCCGGGTCGCCGTGCGCAGCCACCGCAGGCTGGGCCGGCGCACCACGATGCACATCGTCGACTGGCAGAACGTGACGGGCCTGACGCAGTCGGCGATGTCACTGCCCGGCCAGGGTGTCGCCCAACTGTTGGCGCAATTCGACGGTCAGCGGCCCATCGTCGTCGCCGACGCCATCCGGGAGCTGCCGGCCAAGCGCCGCTACGAGGTGGTCAACGCCCTGGACGACGAACGCCTGGCCGACGTCCTGCAGGAGTTGCCGGAGAGCGAACAAGCCGACCTGCTCGAGCGCCTGGACGCCGAGCGCGCCGCCGACGTCCTGGAGGCGATGGATCCCGACGACGCGGCCGACCTGCTCGGCGAGTTGGGCGCCTCGCGGGCGGAGGCGCTGTTGTCGCGCATGGATCCCGAGGACTCGGAGCCGGTGCGACGCCTGCTCAAGCACTCCCCCGACACCGCAGGCGGCCTGATGACCCCCGAGCCGGTCGTCCTCGGACCCGGCACCACCGTGGCCGAGGCGCTGGCGCGGGTACGCGACCCCGACCTCACCCCGGCACTGGCGTCGCTGATCTTCGTGGTGCGCCCGCCGACGTCCACCCCCACGGGCCGCTACCTGGGCTGCGTGCATCTACAGCGCCTCCTGCGCGAACCGCCGGCCGCGTTGGTCAGCGGCATCGTCGACTCCGATCTGCCCTCGCTCACCCCGGAGACGTCGCTGGCCGCACTGACGCGCTACTTCGCCGCCTACAACCTGGTGTGCGGGCCGGTGGTGGACGAGGAGAAGCACCTGCTGGGCGCCGTCACCGTCGACGACGTGCTGGACCACCTGCTGCCCCACGACTGGCGGGCCCGACCCGAGGATCCGGACTTACCCGGCACCGGTGACGTCCACGACGTCTCCAGCCCGACGCCGGGGGGTCGGTCGTGAGCGATCTGGCCGGCAGGCAACGCCTCGACACTCCCCGCCGGTCGCGCCGGCGGTTCCGGCCGCGGGTCGACATCGAGGCCGTCGGCCGGTTCAGCGAATCGATCGCGCGGTTCCTCGGCACCGGCAGGTACCTCGCCATCCAGACGGTGCTGGTGATCGTGTGGATCGCCTTGAACCTGTTCGCGGTGCGGTTGCAATGGGATCCCTACCCCTTCATCCTGCTGAACCTCGCGTTCTCGACGCAGGCGGCCTACGCCGCACCGCTGATCCTGTTGGCTCAGAACCGTCAGGAAAACCGCGACCGGGTGTCGCTGGAAGAGGACCGGCGCCGTGCGCAGCAGACCAAGGCGGACACCGAGTACCTCGCGAGGGAACTGGCAGCGCTGCGTCTTGCCGTCGGCGAGGTCGCCACTCGCGACTATCTTCGCCGTGAACTCGAGGAACTGCGCGAGCTGCTCGAGGAACTGCGGCCCAAGAAGCCCAAGAAGAGCTCCGCCGCCAAGACCGCGGGCAACTGGGATGAGTCCCTTTAGGGCATTGCTGCCACACGTGCACCACCAGTCGGTATGGTGACTTCGTTCACAGCGTGCGCCGGGAGTTTGCCGGCAGCCACGTCTGGTACGGCAGAACGAGGACCATCGAGTGCATACGTGGCGAGGCTGGGGCCGCTCCGAGGCCTATGCGGCGACTCGCCGCCGTGCCGGCCGCATCATGCGCACCCCCGCCTTCGGCGTCGCCGTGATCGTGCCGCTGGTACTGCTTCTCACGGTGGGGGCCTCGGCTCCGACGCCAAGGCATGCCGTGGCCGACGACGGGATCACGCCACTGGCGTCGGTGGCACGCACCGGCGGGGATGCCGGTGTGGTCGTCGTCGCGGCTCCCCGACCGGTGACGGCGTTCCGCTTCGCCATGGCGACCCTGTCCGCCCCGCCGCCGCCGATCGTCGTGAGCGCGCCGGGCACGCTGCGGATCCCCGGGATCGCGCTGAGCGCCTACCGCAATGCCGAACGGATGATGGCGGGCGCCTACCCCGGCTGCGGAGTGAGCTGGAACCTCCTGGCGGGCATCGGGCGCATCGAGTCGCTGCACGCCAACGGCGGCGCCACCGACCCGAAGGGCACGGCGATCCAGCCGATCCTCGGCCCCACGCTCGACGGAACGTTGCCGGGCAACGAGGTCATCGTGCACAGCGTCCAGGCCGGCCGGGTGACCTACGTCCGCGCGATGGGGCCGATGCAATTCCTGCCGGGCACCTGGGCGCGGTACGCCTCCGACGGCAACGGTGACGGCAGGGCCGACATCCAAAACCTGTACGACGCGTCGCTCGGTGCGGCGCGCTACCTGTGCAGCGGCAACCTGAACCTGCGCGACCGGTCCCAGGTGCTGTCCGCGATCCTGCGTTACAACAACTCGATGGCGTACGCGCAGAACGTGCTGGGCTGGGCCGCCGCCTACGCGACCGGCGTGGCGCCGGTCGACCTCCCGGCGATCGGCGCGGCTCCCCCGATCGGTGACGCGCACCTCGACGTCAACCCCGAGGGCCTGGGACCTGGCATCGGGCTGCCCGCCAACGATCCCCTGGCCTCGCTGTCGGTGGCCGACATGACCGGGGCCAACCAGCTGGGTCTGCCGCCCGGTGCGGGGACCGGAATCCCCCCTGCGCCGCAGCAGAATTGCCAGGTCTTCTGTCTGACGCCGCAGGCGCCGGCGCCGGGCCGCCGGTGCAGAACTGCCAAGTGTTCTGCCTGACGCCGCAAGCCGAACCGCCGCAGGCACCTGCGTTCCCGCCGCCGCTGTTCCCGCCGCCCCCACCACCGCCGCCGCTGTTCGCGCCACCGCCACCGCCGCTCGGTGGGGCGCCCGCGGAGGTGCCGGTGCTGCCGTCCCCGACCGGCCCCGTGCCGGGTCCGGTCAGCTGAGGACAACGCCTACACTCGCGGTTGATGTCAACGTCAACACCCAGCTCGGCGTCGGCCGACCACGAGGCCCTCGAGTCGGCCGTGCGATCCGCCCTGTCCAAGGTCATCGATCCCGAGCTCCGGCGGCCGATCACCGAAGTCGGCATGGTCAAGGACGTCTCGGTGAATGAGGCCGACGCCGCCGTGCACGTCGAGATCTACCTGACGACCTCGGCGTGCCCGAAGAAGACCGAGATCTCCGAGCGGGTCACCCAGGCGGTCGTCGACGTTCCCGGCACGGGTGCGGTCAAGGTGACCCTGGACGTGATGAACGACGAGCAGCGCACCGAACTCCGCAAGCTGTTGCGCGGCGACTCGAGGGAACCGGTGATCCCCTTCGCGCAACCGGGTTCGCTGACCCGCGTGTACGCCGTCGCCTCCGGCAAGGGCGGCGTCGGAAAGTCCAGTGTCACGGTCAACCTCGCCGCGGCCCTGGCAGCTCGCGGGTTGTCGGTCGGCGTGCTCGACGCCGACATCTACGGACACTCGGTGCCGCGCATGATGGGCGCCGAGGACCGGCCCACCCAGGTCGAGTCGATGATCCTGCCGCCCGTCGCCCACGACGTGAAGGTGATCTCGATCGCGATGTTCACCCAGGGCAACACCCCGGTGGTGTGGCGCGGGCCGATGCTGCACCGGGCACTGCAGCAGTTCCTGGCCGACGTGTACTGGGGCGACCTCGACGTGTTGCTGCTGGACCTGCCTCCCGGCACCGGCGACATCGCGATCTCGGTGTCACAGCTGATCCCCGGCGCCGAGATCCTGGTGGTGACGACGCCACAACTGGCGGCCGCCGAGGTCGCGGAGCGGGCCGGCGCGATCGCCCTGCAGACGCGACAGCGCATCGTCGGCGTGGTGGAGAACATGTCGGGCCTCACGCTGCCCGACGGCTCGGTGATGGAGTTGTTCGGCTCCGGTGGCGGTCAAGCGGGTGGCCGAGAGCCTCACCAGGTCCGTCGGCGCCGACGTGCCGCTGCTCGGCCGGGTGCCGTTGGATCCGGCGCTGGTGACGGCGGGCGACTCCGGGGTGCCGCTGGTGCTCAGTGCACCCGACTCGGCGGCGGGCAAGGAGCTGCGCTCCATCGCCGACGCGCTGACGGCGCGCAAGCGCAGTCTGGCAGGGGTGTCGCTGGGGCTGAACCCGGTGGGCCGCTAGGTCGCGTCGCTGTCGAACGGTGTGACGGCGGGCCGGGCGGGCTCACTCGCCGGCGTGTGCGACGTCTCGCCGGACGGCGGCTGGCTCGGCGGTTGCGGTTGCGGTTGGCCGGGCGACACCGGTTTCTCCGGCTTGTCGAAGGGCTTGTCGAAGTTGCCGGTCAAAAACGAGTCGTCTCCGTCGAGGAGGTGCTTGGTCAGCGCCGCCCGCGGCGTCATCCCCCGGAGTTTCTGCAACTCGCTGAGGGGCTGGCGCAGGTCCTCGAACTCCGGGCCGAGATCCTCCCGCAACTGACTGGTCGCGCCGCTCAGGTACTCCCGTACCTGTCGAAGGGTGCTCGTCGTCCAGCGGATGGCGCCGGGAAGTCGTTCCGGGCCGAGGATCACCAGACCCGCGACGACGAGCACCAACATCTCGCCCCAGCCGATGTTGCCGAACATCGGTTAGGCGGCGGGGTTGTCGGAGCCGGGATTCACCGTCAAGGTGACGGGTCGCCCATCGCGAATGACCTGAATGGGCGCGTCCTGACCGATCTTGAGCTGACGCACGGCGACGACCATCTCGTCGGCGTCCGCGACGTTGCGATCACCGACCTTCACCACGACGTCGTTCTCCTTGATGCCCGCACGGTCCGCCGGCCCGCCGGCGACCACGTTCTTGATCAATGCGCCGGAGGCGACGTCGTTGCTCACCGACACGGCGTTGAGGCCGAGCGTCGGGTGCGACATCTTGCCGTCCTTGATCAGGCCCTCGACGACTTCCTTGACCTCGTTGACAGGGATGGCGAACCCGAGCCCACTGGCACTGTCCGACAACGACTTTCCGGCCGTGTTGATGCCGATGACGTCGGAGTTCATGTTGATCAGCGGACCACCCGAGTTGCCGTGGTTGATCGACGCGTCGGTCTGTACGCCGTCGATCACGGTGTCGGTGTCGGACCCGTCGCCGGAGAGCGGGACGGGGCGGTGCAGGGCGCTGATGATGCCGTGGGTGACGGTGCTGCGCAGTCCGAGGGGTGCACCCGCCGCGATGACCTCTTCGCCGACCCGCAGCTTCTCGGAGTCGCCGAACCGAGCGACGACCAGGTTGTCGACGTTGTCCACCTTCAGCACGGCGAGGTCGGTCTTCTGATCGCGGCCGACGAGGTTGGCAGGCACCTCGTGACCGTCGTTGAAGACCACCGAGATCTTGTAGTCGGCGGGGTTCTTCGCGGCATCGGAGATGACGTGATTGTTGGTCACGATGTAGCCACGGCCATCGACGACCACCCCGGAGCCCTGCGCTCCCTCGCCCTTGCTGGTGGCCTCGATGGTGACGACCGAATCGGCGACGTTGGCCGCGACCTTCGCGAAGCGGCCCGCGGGCTCCTCCGCGTCACCGTTGGTCTGCAGCGTGACCTTGGAAGTGGTGAAGGCCGGGATGATCTCGGCGGTCTTGTTGCCGATCACGCCGCCGATGCCGCCGATCACCAGCGCGACGATCACGATGATCCCCAGCGCGACCCAGGACACCCGACCACCGAACAGCACGTCGCGGACGCCGAGCTTTCCCATCGGCAGCGCATTGGTGCCGGCCGGGGCGGGCCTCGGCTGTGCCGGCGTCCCCAACGACGGCACCGCGGCGGGATCGCGCCACGGGTCGACGGGCTCGTCGGGTAGTTCGCGGTCATGTTCGGCCTGCAGTGCACCCGCATCGGCGGGATGCCGCTGCAAGGTCTCGTTCACCCCGGCAGGGCGGCCGAACGCGTCGGCGAGCACGGGGTCCGGCGCCTGGTCCCGCGGGGTGTACTCACCTTGGTCGCGGTGCTGACCTGCGGCGAGGAACGAACCCGTGACGCCGTCGGGCCGTCCGAACGCCCGGGACTGCGCCGGATCGACCGGTGGACGCGAGACGGGCCGCGGCTCCATACGAGGACTGTTGCGTGGCTGGTCCTGGTTGGTCACCCGTGTTCACTCTCCGTCGGAGCGCACGCCATTGCCGACGTACACCGTGTGTCTTGGCCTCACCTGGTTGTCTTGGCCGAACTCGAAGCCTACCGGCGTTTACGGCGAATCCGCTGCGCGTCATCGGCAAACGGCGGGGGCACCTCATCCACCGGCGGGTCGACGGGTGGCGCACGGTGCGGGATCTGGGACAACGCCCCGAGCAGTGAACTGGGCACCACGATCGGACAGGAGTCCCGCAACGCCGCGCGCGCCTGCCCCTGGGCGTCTACCTCGGCCGCACACTGGGGGCAGAGCGACATATGGTGCGCCGCGCGCAGGTGCGCGCTCATGCGCAGCTCCCCGTCGACGAATGCGGCGATGGCCTCGGTCGACAGATGCTCGGTGGAGCCGAACCTTCGCGGGCCGACCGGCCCCTCGCTCTGCGACGCGAACTGTGCGGGGAACCAAGAGAATGCGCGTCGGAACACGTGCCCCGGGTCGACCATCGACCTGCTCCTCTCTCGACCGTTGCATGCAGTACGTCACACGGGCGACGACCCACCTTCGAATGTAGCGCGGCTGACGGCTTCCCACACGCACGAGCGGTCACGAATGATCAGGAAGATCGGGTCGACTCCTCCGCGAAGGCGTCGGGGTGACTCGCCAGATAGTCGCGCAAGGCCTGCCGCCCGCGGTGGATCCGGCTCCGGACCGTGCCGAGCTTGACCCCCAGGGTTGCGCCGATCTCCTCGTAGGACAAACCTTCGATGTCGCACAGGACCACCGCGGCACGGAATTCCGGCGGCAGCGAGTCCAGTGCCGCCTGCAAATCCGGACCCAGCCGGGAGTCGTGGTAGATCTGCTCGGGGTTCGGGTCGTCCGCGGGCACCCTGTCGTAGTCCTCGGGCAGTGCCTCCATGCGGATGCGGCTGCGACGCCGGACCATGTCCAGGAACAAGTTGGTGGTGATGCGGTGCAGCCAGCCCTCGAACGTCCCCGGCTGGTAATTCTGCACCGACCGGAAGACGCGGATGAATGTCTCCTGCGTGAGGTCCTCCGCGTCGTGCTGGCTACCGGAGAGTCGGTACGCCAACCGGTACACCCGGTCCGCGTGTTGACGCACCAGTTCGTCCCACGACGGCATGGTCGTCTTGTCGCCGGTCGCGTCGAACACGGCGGTGCCGGACATCTCCTCGGACGGCTCTACCCATTCAGCACCACCGGCCTGCTCGAAGTGGGCCATGAATACGGGGGACGTGCTCGGGGTGGTCGTCGGATCCTCCAGATCATTCGTGCCGATGTCAGCAATGGTGCCCACGTCGACACCCGCGGAAACTGAATCGCTGCCGTGGATATTCCCAAGTCCCCAGCTTCCGCCGTTTTCCATGCGCTTACCGTCCCCGACGGCGGTGAGGTCCGCATATGAGCAAACTGAGCTTTCCCTGAGAATGTCGGGGATCGGTGCCGCGAACAGTCGAAACCGTCTCATTTCGGCGCCAAGTCCGCGTCGGGCCGCGGGCGTGTCGGGGCGCGGCGCCCTCGGCGTTCGCTCTACGCTGCGGGCATGGCCAGCAGCGACGACTCCGGGGGTCCGGCGGGCGGCACGGGTCGGGGTTCGAGCCGCGCCGACGCGATCGTCGCGCACGCCGAGAACTCGATTTCCGAGGACGCGCTGACCGCGGCGGCCAGGGAGCGTGCCGACGACAGCGGCGCCGGGGCCGTGACGCCCGCGGTCGGCGCCCTGCTCAGCGTGCTGGCCAAGATCGCCGGCGCGAAGGCGGTGGTGGAAGTCGGGACCGGTGTCGGCGTGAGCGGGTTGTGGTTGCTGTCGGGCATGCGCGACGACGGGGTGCTCACCACCATCGACGTCGAGCCCGAACATCAGCGCCTCGCCAAGAAAGCCTTCACCGAAGCCGGCATCGGCCCGTCCCGGACGCGGCTGATCAGCGGCCGCGCCCAGGAAGTGCTCACCAGACTCGCCGACGAATCCTACGATCTGGTGTTCATCGACGCCGACCCCGCCGACCAGCCGTTGTTCGTTGCCGAAGGGGTGCGCCTGCTGCGCTCGGGCGGTGCGATCGTGATCCATCGCGCCGCGCTCGGCGGGCGGGCCGGCGATGCCGGCGCCAATGACCGGGAGGTCACCGCGGTGCGCGAGGCGGCCAGGATCATCGCCGAGGACGAGCGGCTGACCCCCGTGCTGATTCCCCTGGGCGACGGGTTGCTCGCCGCCGCCCGCGACTGACTACCCGCGTCCCTCCCCCGCATCCGCTGTGCGGTGACGGCGACCAATCGGTCGAATTTCCGCCGTGGATGCACAGTCGACGCCACCACTGCACGCCCGTGTGACGATCGGCCGTTGACAGCCGACTAAACACGCGTTTAGTCTACTAAACATGCGTTCAGCCGACGATCTGACTGCCACCGCCCGCATCCGCGACGCGGCCATCGAGCAGTTCGGCCAGCACGGCTTCGACGTCGGCCTGCGCGTCATCGCCAAGGCCGCAGGCGTCAGCGCGGCCCTCGTCATCCACCACTTCGGCTCGAAGGACGGCCTGCGCAGGGCGTGCGACGACTACGTCGCCCAATCGGTCCGCACCGCCAAGAGCGAGTCCCTCCAGTCGTCCGACCCCGCTTCCTGGTTCGCCCAGCTCGCCGAGATCGAGTCGTTCGCCCCACTGATGGCATATCTGGTCCGCAGCTTGCAATCCGGTGGCGACCTCGCAAAGGGGCTGTGGCGCACCATGATCGACAATGCCGAGGGTTACATCGACGAGGGCGTCCGCGCAGGGACGATCAAACCGAGCCGCGATCCCAAGGGCCGGGCCAAGTTCCTCGCCATGGCCAACGGTGGAGGATTTCTGCTCTATCTGCAGATGCACGACGACCCGACCGACGTGCGCGCAGTGCTGCGCGACTACGCGCAGGACATGGTCCTGCCCGCGCTCGAGCTGTACACCCAGGGATTGATGTCGGATTCCACGATGTACGACGCGTTCGCGGCCCAACGAGCCGCAGGCGTTCCCATCGCCACGTCAACGGAGGAGTGAGATGACGACGAACGAACGAGGCGCTGCCGCGATCGAGATTCACGGCCTGACGAAGAACTTCGGCGCGGCGCCAGCGCTCGACGGGCTCGACCTCACCGTGGCCGAGGGCGAGGTGCACGGCTTCCTCGGCCCCAACGGCGCGGGCAAGTCGACCACCATCCGGATCCTGCTGGGACTGATGCGGGCCGACTCGGGTACCGTCCGCCTCCTCGGTGGCGACCCGTGGACCGACGCGGTGGCGTTGCACCGTGAGATCGCCTACGTGCCAGGGGACGTCACCCTGTGGCCGTCGCTGACCGGCGGCGAGACCATCGACCTGCTGGCCCGCATGCGCGGCGGCATCGACGAGCGAAGGCGCGTCGAGCTCGTCGAGCGCTTCGGCCTCGACCCGTCGAAGAAGTCGCGTACGTACTCGAAGGGCAACCGCCAAAAGGTCTCCCTCGTCTCCGCCTTCGCGTCGAAGGCCCGGCTGCTCCTGCTCGACGAACCGAGCAGCGGCCTCGATCCCTTGATGGAGAACGTCTTTCAACAGTGCGTGGCCGAGGCCCGCGACCGCGGCACGACCGTGCTGTTGTCGAGCCACATCCTCGCCGAGACCGAGGCGCTCTGTCAGCGGGTCACCATCATCCGCGCGGGCAAGACGGTCGAGAGCGGCACCCTCGAGTCGATGCGCCACCTGTCGCGGACGTCGATCCGAGCCGAGATGATCGGGGATCCGGGCGATCTCAGCATGATTCGCGGCGTCGAGGACGTCAGCATCGAGGGTCACACCCTGCGGGCACAGGTGGACGGCGCAAGCATCGGCGAGGTCATCAAACTTCTCGGCGATGCGGGCGTGCGGAGCCTGGTCAGCCAGCCCCCCACGTTGGAGGATCTGTTCCTGCGCCACTACGGCGTCGACGAGTCCGCGCAGCGGGTGTCGGCATGACCGTGCTCGACCGCCCCGTGCACCGGGCCGTTCCCAGGGGATCGAACTTCTCGGGAACCTCCACGCTCCTGCGCCTGTATCTGCGCCGCGACCGCATCGTGGCACCCGCCTGGATACTGCTGCTCTCCGTTCCCCTCGGCACCGTCTACGTGAGAAGCGTCTCGGCGGTCTACCCGAACGCGGCGGACCGCGCATCCTTCGCGGCCACCATCATGGCAAGCCCCGCCCAGCGCGCGATGTACGGAAAGGTGTACGGCGACAGCCTCGGCGCCACCGGCATCTGGAAGGCAGGCATGTTCGGCGTGCTGATCGCCGTCGCGGTGATCCTCACCGTGATCAGGCACACCCGCGCCGACGAGGAATCCGGTCGCACCGAGCTCATCGACTCCACCGCCGTCGGTCGGTGGGCCAGCCTCACCGCGGCGCTGCTGCTGGCGTCGGGCGCATCGATTCTCACCGGTCTGCTCGGCATTGCCACCCTTCTGCCACTCGACGTCCCGGCCAGCGGATCCCTTGCCTTCGGCCTCGCGCTGGCCTGTTCGGGTCTGGTCTTCACCGGGGTCGCCGCGGTCACGGCGCAATTGTCGCCGAGCGCACGGTTCGCCAGAGGCGCCGCATTCGGCGTCCTGGCGGCCGCCTTCACCCTGCGGGCCGTCGGTGATGCGGGCTCGGGCACGGGACTGCTGTCCTGGCTGTCGCCATTGGGATGGGCCCTGCAGGTACGGCCGTACGCCGGCGACCGTTTCTGGGTCCTCCTGCTCCCCGTCGCGTTGACCGCCATCCTGGTGGTGGTCGCCTATCGGCTGCTGGCGGGGCGTGACGTCGGCGCGGGAATGATCGCGGAACGGCCAGGACCACCGCGGGCGGGCCGAGGGCTACGCGGCGCCACCACGCTGGCCTGGCGTCTCGGTCGGGGCTCGCTGCTGGTGTGGACCATCGCGTTGTGCGTCTACGGACTGCTCATCGGCAGCGTGGTCAACGGCATCTCGGGCGAGATCGGCGACAGCCAGACCGCCAAGGACGTCGTGGGCCGCCTCGGCGGCACCGACCAAATCGAGCAGGCGTTCATCGCCGTCGCGTTCGGGATGCTGGCCATGGTGACCGCGGCCTTCGCGATCTCGTTGGCGTTACGGCTCCATCAGGAGGAGACCAGCGGACGCGCGGAGGCGGTGCTCGCGACGGCTGTCGGCCGGATACGTTGGCTCGCCGGTTATCTCGCGTTGGCCATCCTCGGTTCGGGGGCTGCGATGGTGGTCGCCGGGTTGGTGGCCGGACTGGCCTACGGCGCGACCACAGGGGACCTGACGGGAAGGCTGCCGACGGTGCTCGGCACGGCGGTCGTCCACCTGCCTGCCGTCTGGCTGCTGGTCGCGGTCACCGTCGCACTGTTCGGGCTGCTGCCCCGGTACACACCGGTGGCGTGGGGCGTACTCGTCGCCTTCATCGCCCTGTACCTGCTGGGCACACTCGCCGATGCACCGCAGTGGCTGCTGAATCTCGAACCCTTCGCCCACGTCCCGCACGTCGGGACCGGGCAGTTCAGCGCCGCACCGCTGTGGTCGCTGCTCGGCATCGACGCCGCTCTGATCGCGGTGGGCGCCACCGCGTTCTGCCGCCGGAACCTCCGCTGAGGAATGACGATGAAGCTCGTACTGCACGCCATCGTCGCCACGTCGTCGGGAGTGCTCTTCTTCGGACTCGTCCTCTTCCTCCCGGCGTGGACGCTGCGCTACTGGCAGGCGTGGGTGTTCATCGCGGTGTTCACGCTCGCCACCATCATTCCCAGCGGGTACCTCGCCGCGAAGGATCCGGCCGCCCTGCAGCGCCGGTTGAAGGCGGGGCCCACCGCGGAAACCCGCCCCGTGCAACGCATCGTGATGACGTTGACCGTCCTGGCGGTCATCGCGCTGCTGGTGGTCAGCGCCTTCGACCACCGCTTCGGTTGGTCGTCGGTACCGGTGTCCGTGGTCGTCGTGGGCAACGTCCTGGTCGCCGCCGGCCTGGTCGTGGCACAGTTGGTGGTCATCCAGAATCGGTACGCCGCCGCGACCATCACCATCGAGGCCGGTCAGGAGCTGGTGTCGACGGGCTGGTACGGCACGGTCCGGCATCCGATGTACCTCGGGGCGTTGATCATGATGGTGGGCACTCCCCTGGCCCTGGATTCCTACTGGGGCCTGGCCGTGCTTATCCCCGCGACGGCCGCCCTCGCCACCAGGATTCTCGACGAGGAGAAGATGATGAGCGCCGAACTGGCCGGGTACGCCGAATACGCCGAGCGGGTGCGCTACCGGCTCGTGCCCGGCGTGTGGTGAAGGTAGCCAACCTCGACCGTGGGGGTGGGTCCTCGATACAGTTCCGTGCAGTTCCCACGAGCAGAATCGAGTCGTCCACGGTGATCAACGGTCCGGCGCCGACGCGCAAACCCTGCCCCGGCAGCGGCAAGGGGTGGACCGTGGACAAGTCGGGGAACCCGATCTGTCCACGCTGCCGGCGCGGTCTCAAAACCGTTGCAGGCGTTGGCCGCTCGCTTGCGAACACACCCCGCGTTCCCTCCCACGAGCAGCCCCGCGCCGCGCGGGACGGCGCCGATGGCCCCTCGAATCCCGCGCGGTCACTGGTCTGTCCCGAATGCCGCAAGCGCATCAGGCTCAACGTGAACGGGACGCTCCGCAACCACGACCGCCCGATGCCGGGTGGCCCCAAGCAGTGCCCCGGCAGCTCAGAGCCGGGTGTGGCGCCGCCGCAGCGCAGATCCCGGCGACGTGAGTCCTGAGCCTCGGGCGCCCCGACCTTCCCGGGGTTCGGTCAGATCCAAACGCCCTTGCCGACGGCGACCACGCCGCCCGCACTGATCGCGTACCGCTCGCGGTCCTTCTCCAGGTCCACGCCCACCATCTCTCCTGGGCCGACGACGACGTTCTTGTCGAGGATGGCGCGGCGCACCACGGCGCCTCGGCCGATCCGGGCGCCCGGCATGATCACGCTGCCCTCCACGATCGCACCGTCGTCGATCAGCACGTTGGACGACAACACCGAATTGCGCACCGACGCCGCGGAGATGATGCTGCCCGCTCCGACCACCGACTCCTGCGCCGAGCCGCCGTTGACGAACTTGGCGGGGGCGAGGTTCTCCGGTTCGCCCCGGATGGGCCAGCGCCGGTTGTACAGATTGAAGATGGGGTGGACCGAGACCAGGTCCATGTGCGCGTCGTAGAAGGCGTCGAGCGTCCCGACGTCACGCCAGTAACCGTGGTCGCGTTCGGTGGACCCGGGCACCTCGTTGTTGTTGAAGTCGTAGACCGCGGCCAGGCCGTCCCGAACCAGACGCGGGATGATGTCGCCGCCCATGTCGTGGTCGGAGTCGTCGTCGTCGGCATCGGCGCGGATGGCGTCGACCAGCACCTTGGTGGTGAAGATGTAGTTGCCCATCGACGCGAACGTCTGCTCGGGGTCGTCGGGCGTGCCGGGCGGGTCGGCCGGCTTCTCGACGAACTCCCGGATGAGCCCGGATTCGTCGGCGTCGATGCAGCCGAAGGCGAATGCCTCGGCCCGCGGTACCCGGATGCCTGCGACGGTGACGCCCGCTCCACTCCCGATGTGGAACTGCAGCATCTGCTCGGGATCCATCCGATAGATGTGATCGGCACCGAAGACGACGACGTACTCGGGATCCTCGTCGTAGATGAGGTTGAGCGACTGCAGAATGGCATCGGCCGAACCGGTGTACCACCGCGGGCCGAGCCGCTGCTGCGCCGGCACCGGGGTGATGTACTCCCCGGCAAGCCCCGATAGTCGCCAGTTCTGCGAAATGTGACGATCCAGCGAATGCGATTTGTACTGCGTGAGGACGCAGATCTTGAGGTAGCGCGCATTGACCAGGTTCGACAGCACGAAGTCGATCAGCCGGTAGGCGCCACCGAACGGAACGGCCGGTTTGGCGCGGTCCGCCGTCAAGGGGTACAACCGCTTGCCCTCACCGCCCGCTAGGACGATGCCCAGGACGTGTGGCAGTTCCGTCATGAGACAAACTTATCGGCCGTCACCCACCGCGGCTAGGCATTCGCACTATTGGACGGACTTCTGCGGGGCTGTCGGTCAAGACAATTCGATGCGGTGCGCAACGGCGGCCACTACCGTCTTAGCCATGCGAGTGGCGATGATGACCCGGGAGTACCCACCAGAGGTGTACGGCGGTGCCGGAGTCCACGTCACCGAACTGGTCGCGCAGTTACGCCTGCTCTGCGACGTGGACGTGCACTGCATGGGCAGACCACGGCCGGGTGAGCCGGACGTCTTCGTGGCTGCGCCCGATCCTGCGCTCGCCGGCGCCAATCCCGCGCTGACCACGCTGTCCGCCGATCTCGTCATGGTGAACGCGGCCGCCGGCGCCACCGTCGCGCACTCCCACACCTGGTACGCCGGTCTTGCTGGACACCTCGCCGCGATGCTCCACGGCATACCGCACGTGCTGACGGCGCACTCGCTGGAGCCGATGCGCCCGTGGAAGGCCGAACAGCTCGGGGGCGGCTACCGGGTGTCGTCGTGGGTGGAGCGCACCGCAGTGGAGGCGGCCGACGCGGTGATCGCGGTGAGCTCGGGCATGCGCGACGACGTCCTGGCCACCTATCCGGCGCTGGACCCCAACCGCGTGCACGTGGTGCGCAACGGAATCGACACCGAGAAGTGGTACCCCGTCGCGGAGGTGGGTGACGGCGCCGCGGGCGGGTCGACGCTGGCCCGCATCGGGGTCGACCCGACGCGGCCCATCGTGGCATTCGTCGGGCGGATCACCCGGCAGAAGGGCGTGGCCCACCTGGTGGCCGCGGCGCACCGGTTCGCACCGGAGATCCAGTTGGTGCTCTGCGCGGGCGCCCCCGACACGCCCGAGATCGCCGCCGAGGTGGGCGGTGCGGTGGAGTCACTCGCCAGCTCCCGCAGCGGCGTATTCTGGGTACAAGAGATGCTGCCTGGCGATCAGGTTCGCGAGATATTGTCGGCGGCAAGCGTATTCGTGTGCCCGTCGGTGTACGAGCCGTTGGGCATCGTGAACCTGGAAGCCATGGCCTGTTCGACCGCGGTGGTCGCCTCCGACGTCGGCGGCATCCCCGAGGTGGTGGACGACGGCAGGACCGGACTGCTGGTGCACTACGACCCAGCCGATGCCACCGGTTTCGAGACCAGGCTGGCCGACGCCGTCAACTCGTTGGTGGCCGACCCGCAACGGGCACGCGGGTTCGGCCAGACCGGACGCCAGCGCTGCATCGACGAATTCTCCTGGGCCCGGATCGCCGAGCAGACCTTGGAGGTCTACCGGGGCGTCTGCACCTAGCGAGGCCCGGGTGCCTCTCAGCTGGTGACGTTCTTCAGTTCCTCGCCGAGTGCGGCGGCTTCGTCGGGGGTGAGTTCGACGACGAGGCGCCCACCACCTTCCAGTGGTACTCGCATCACGATGCCCCGCCCCTCCTTGGTTGCTTCCAGTGGACCGTCGCCAGTCCGGGGCTTCATCGCCGCCATCGAGTGCTCCCTCCGCATGCGCCGGTCCGCGCGTGCGGACCGGGTCGGGGCCGAGACTGCCTACCCGGGGACAGCACTCGGCAATGAACTGATCTTCGACCATTGTTCCCTATCGGAGCCGGTCGGTGTGCAAAGACCCGTCTTAGCGGCCCCGCGGAGCTGGCGGAACCCAGCACGAAGCAATGTGGTCGTCCACCATTCCGGTTGCCTGCATCAGCGCATAGGCGGTGGTCGGACCGACGAACGTGAAGCCACGCCTCTTGAGTTCCCTTGCCATCGCCGTGGACTCGGGCGACACGGCGGGCACGTGCGACGGTTCGGGCGGACGCTGCCGCGGTTCGGGCGCGAAGGACCACAGCAAGTCCGCGAGATCGACGTCCAGGTCGGCCACCGCGCGAGCGTTCGCGATGGTCGCCTCAATCTTGGAGCGGTTGCGCACGATCCCCGCGTCACCCATCAGTCGGGCCACGTCGGCGTCGGTGAACCGCGCTACCCGCTCGACGTCGAACCGATCGAACGCCTGGCGGAAGTTGTCCCTCTTGCGCAGGATGATCAGCCACGACAGCCCACTTTGAAAGGCCTCGAGCGTCATGCGTTCGAACAGTTCGCGGTCACCCCGCAGCGGCTTGCCCCATTCGGTGTCGTGGTAATTGCGGTAGAGCACCGAATCGGCCAAACCCCACCGCGGCCCGCTGAAATCTGCCCATCCACAACGGATTCGGCCGTCGCTCTCGGGAACGGCCGTCACTGCTCGTCGCGCCCGTCCGCATGCAGGGCTCGAGCCCCTCGATCCAGTGCCGGGTCCTCGGGCGCGTCGTCGTGCGGCTCGGTGACGTAGTCGGAATTCGGCTCGGAGTCCGAGTCGGGCACGAAGTCGTCGACCCCGTACGCGGCACGCAGGGCGGCAATCTGACCGTGCAACTGATCGAGTTCCTGACCGAGGCGTTCGAGCACCCAGTCCACCTCGCCGACCTTGTAGCCGCGCAGCGTCTGACTGAACTTGATTGCTTCGACGTCGGAGCCCGTGACCGCCGACGCGGGCAACACCGTGGCAGTGGTGGCACGCGGCAGCGGCGGCAACCGCTCACCGCGGCCGAACAGGACGCTTGCGACGCCGAACAGCACGACCGCCACCAGGACGAGCACGACCAGATAGAGCAGGATCAAGGTCACGACGTCGATAGTGCCAGCCCGGCGGGTGGGAGCGTAGCGACGGGTGGGCGCGCGACGGGTGAGGTGACTAGCGCGGTCGTAGGGTCACCATCGGCGGCCGGTCCGTCAGCGACACCGTCGACGTCCGCGCGGTGTAGTCCTCGCCGTCGGCGAAGAACTGCGTCAGTCCCACGCCCGAATCGGGCACCCCGCAGCGCGAGAGCAGCGTGGCGATCACCTGCCGGCTCATTGCGGCCAGCTCGGTCAGCGGCCGGTTGCGGTGAGTCCGCACACCGAGGTTGACCTGCGCGATGGCGTCGAGTCCGAGCCGGTCGTAGGTGTCGATCAGCAGCCCGATCTCGACTCCGTAGGCAGGTGCGAACGGCAGCGACGTCAGCAGTTCACGGGTGCCCGCGTACTCGCCGCCCAACGGCTGCAGCAAGCAGGTCAGCTCGGGGCGCAGTGCCGCGAGCAGCGGCCGCGCGACCAACTCGGTGACCCGCCCGCCGCCATTGGCGTCCTCACTGCCGCTGACCTTCAGCGGGCGGCGGTAGAACCCCTTGACCAGGTGCACGCCGTCGGTGGTCAACAGCGGCCCCAGCAGCTTGGGCACGAACATGGGGTCCGGATCGATGAGGTCGGAGTCGACGAACACCACCAGGTCACCGGTGGTCGCGGCCAGCGAGCGCCACAGCACCTCACCCTTGCCGGGCTGCGGTTCGACCTCCGGCAGTGCGGCCTCGCGGCTGATCACCCTGGCTCCCGCGGCCACCGCCCGGATCTCGGTGTCGTCGGTCGATCCGGAGTCCAGGACGACGATCTCGTCCACCAACCCGCCGAGTAGTGGCGTGATGGTGTCGACGACCGAGGCGACGGTCTCCTCCTCGTTGAGAGCGGGAAGGACCACCGAGACGGTCCGGCCCGCCTTCGCCGCTTCCAGCTCGGCGACGGTCCAGGTGGGCCTGCGCCAGGTGTGATCGGTGAGCCATCGGTGTCCGGCGACCGCCTCTGCGGCGTCGAGTTCGGGTGTGAGGCTCATGCGCCGGCCTCGCAGGCTCCGCCGCCGCATTCCGCGCCGATGATTCGCTCGCACGCTTCGCTCATGCGACGACCTCGCAGGCTCCGCCGCCGCATTCCGCGCCGATGATTCGCTCGCACGCTTCGCTCATGCCAGTCCCCTAACGGTCCGCGTCGGTGGACGCAAGCCCTGGATCGACGCGACCATCTCGAGCACGCGTCGCGTGGGCCCCACCTCGTGGACACGGAACATGGCGGCACCCGCCTGCGCGGCGAGTGCAGTCGCGGCCAGAGTTCCCTCAAGGCGTTCGGTCAAGCCCACCCCCAGAGTCTCCCCGATGAAATCCTTGTTGCTCAGGGCCATCAGGACGGGCCATCCAGTGTTTACAAGGTCTTTTACGTGGCGCAACAAAGTAAGACCATGATGAGTGTTCTTACCGAAATCGTGGGTCGGGTCGATCAACACCGCATCCCTGGCGACGCCCGCTGCCACGGCCCGCTCGGCGGCAGTGGTCACCTCCGCGACGACGTCGTCGACGACCCCCCGCACGGTCAACCCGTAGTTGACGCGGAACGGCCGCGTCCTCGGCACGGCACCACCGGTGTGCGAGCACACCAGACCGGCGCCGAACTCGGCGGCGATCTCGGCCAACCCCGGATCGGCCCCACCCCACGTGTCGTTGATGATGTCGGCACCCGCCGCGCACGCTTGCTTGGCCACCGCTGCGCGCCACGTGTCGACGCTGATCAGCTGATCGGGATAGGCGTGACGGAGCCATTCGATGAACGGCACGACGCGGGCGATCTCCTCGTCCGCGTCCACCACGTCACCAGGACCTGCCTTCACGCCTCCGATGTCGACGACGTCGGCACCGTCCTCGATGACCTGGTGTGCGGCCGCCTTGGCAGCCTCGTCGGTGAAGGTGGCTCCGCGGTCGTAGAACGAGTCCGGGGTCCGGTTGACGATGGCCATGATCATGGCGCGATCACCGGCCACCGGACGGCCACAGAAGGTCAACTGCACGCCTACCACGCTACTTACTCGCGCTCTGTGGAGCCTTTTCGGCGCTGAGCGCCGCCCAGACTCCACGAACAGCTAGGACTTGGGGCGTTTGCCGTCCGCGACCTCGGCGGGGTACTCGTCGTAGAAGGGCACGTAACCCTCGTCGCGGCCGGCGAGGACGTACAGGGGATCCTCGATCGTCACGCCGTCCTCGTCGCCCTCCCCGGAGGTGCCGCCGTAGCCCTCCTTGCGGAGGTCGACCTTCTGGCTCTTGAACGTCGAGGTGTGCGCGAGTGACTCGGTGACGCGGACGAACAGCGGCACCGCGTAACCGGGCAGATGCTCGAAGGCGGACTTCGCCAGCGCCTTGCCGTCGAACTCTGCACCTTCCTTGAGCTGGATCGCGACCATCCCGGCCTTGCCACCGGCGCCCTCGACCTCGACGCCGAACACCGTGCACTCCTCGACCTGCCCATCGGTCGACACCGCCGCCTCGACCTCGGTGGTGGCGACGTTCTCGCCCTTCCAGCGGAAGGTGTCGCCGAGTCGGTCGGTGAACGCGGCGTGGCCGAAGCCCTGGGACCGCATCAGGTCGCCCGTGTTGAACCAGACGTCACCCTCCTTGAACGCGTCGCGCACCAACTTCTTCTCGGTGGCGTCCCGGTCGGTGTAGCCGTCGAACGGCTGGAAGTTGCTCACCTTGGACAGCAGCAAGCCTGGCTGACCGTTCCCGACCTTGCGGACCCGGCCGTCCTCGCCGCGCGTCGGCTCGCCCGACTCCGCGTCGTACTCGACGAACGCGATCGGCGACGGGCAGATGCCGGTCGTCTTGTCGACGTTGAACACGTTGAGGAAGGCGGTGTTGCCCTCGCTGGCGGCATAGAACTCGCAGACCCGCGCGATGCCGAACCGCTCGGTGAACTCGTCCCAGATCGCCGGTCGCAACCCGTTGCCCGCGATCACGCGGACCCGGTGTCTGCGGTCAGTCGGCCGTCGCGGCTGGTTGAGCAGGTAGGCACAGATCTCGCCGATGTAGACGAACGCCGTCGCGTCGTAGCGGATCACGTCGTCCCAGAACTTCGACGCCGAGAACGACTTGCCAAGCGCCAGAGTCGATCCCGAGTTGAGCACCGAGGAAAGGGCCACCGTCAGCGCATTGTTGTGGTACAGCGGCAGGCAGCAGTAGAGGGTGTCGTCGGTGGTCAGCCGCATGCCTAGACCCCCGAAGCCGGCCAGGGCCCGCAGCCAGCGGTAGTGCGTCATCACGCTGGCCTTCGGCATGCCGGTGGTGCCGGAGGTGAAGATGTAGAACGCCTTGTCCTTGGCGAGGACGGCCGACGTAGTGGCCGGGTTGGTGGCCGGCGCGGTGGCCGCGAGCTGCACCAGTTCGTCGAGCGTCATCAAGCCGTCGGTGTCGGCTTCACTCTCACCGATCGGCTCGACGAAGTCGGTCTCCGCCACCAACGCCTTGGCGCCGAGCAGCCCGATGCTGTGCGCCAGCACCCGTCCCCGCTGGTGATGGTTCAACATCCCCGCGACGGCACCACACTTGACCACCGCCAGCATCAGCAGCACCGAGTGCGGCGAATTGCGCAGCATGAGGCCGACGACGTCGCCGTGGCCGACCCCGCGGGCCGCGAGCGCGGCCGCGTAGCGGTTCACGGTCTCATTGGCTTCGCGATAGGTCAGCCGTTCGTCGCCGAACGTGATGAAGACCTTGTCGCCGTAGCGGGCGGCCCGCTCCTGGAAGACCTTGCCGATCGACGTCTTGGCGGTCGGACGCGCGAGGAACCCGGTGACCACCCCGCGGGCAATCACCGGCGCATCCCTCAACAGTCCTGGCAACCGTGGCGCGATGTCCAGAAGGCCGACGTTACTGCGGGTACCCGATGTCTGGTCGCTCACGAGGCAACCCTAGCCGCGTGTGTTCGCCGTCACTCGTGCGGTCCGCATGCGTCCATCGCGGCATCGACGTCGGTGACCACGGTCAGCCGGTCCATCGCCCCCGCGCCGACGAAGCCGGTGTCCACCAATCCCCGCAGCCATGCCAGCAGTCCGTCGTAATGACCGAAGGTATCGAGCATGATCAACGGCTTGTCGTGCATGCCGAGGTATCCCGCGGTCCATGCCTCGAAGAACTCCTCGAGCGTGCCGATGCCGCCGGGCAACACCAGGAACGCGTCGGCCCGGTCCTCCATCACCTGCTTCCGTTCCCGCATCGTGTCGGTGACGATCAACTCGTCGGCGTCGACGTCGGCCAGCTCCCGGTGCACCAGCGCCTTGGGAATGACGCCGACCGTACGGCCGTCGTGGGCCCGCGCGGCATGTGCCACCGCGCCCATCGCCGACACGTTCCCTCCGCCGGAGACCAGGGTCCAGCCGCGGTCGGCGATCGCCTCCCCCACGGCGGACGCCAGGTCCAGCAATTCCCGGTGTGTCGGGCTGGACGCGCAATACACGCAGACCGCCCACGGGCCGCGAGCCTCTGGGGATTCGGTGGACACCGGTGCAACGTACCCGTCGGACCCACGCTGATTCGAACCGACGATTCCACCGGTGCTGCCTGCGCCGGTCGCCATACACTGCGGCGATGTCCGAGGGACCAGATCAGACCGCCGCCGAGGAGGCGCTGGGACGAGGCGACCTCGCCGCCGCCGAGGAACTCGGGCGCAGGGCGTTGCGGGACGGGGGCTCTCTCGAGGCCCGCCTGACGCTCGCCCAGGCGCTGGCCTGGCAGGGACGCGGGAGGGACGCGGACGCGGTGCTGTCGGAGGTCGACGACGCGGCGCTGAGCGAGGCGGACCTGATGGCCTGGGCACTTCCCAAGGCGGCCAACCAGTTCTGGATGCTCGACCAACCGGAACGTGCGACGGCGTTCCTGCGCGCCGTCCGAGGCAAGGTGACCTCCGACGGCGCCGGCGCGACGCTCGACGCGCTGCTCGGCACGTTCGCGATGAACGCGGGCAGCCCTGAGCGGGCCATGCAGATCGCCCAGGTGGTGCTGGATTCACCGGACGCCGACCGGCAGGCGGTCGGCTGGGCCGGCGCCGCGGCGGCACTGTGCAGCGCGCGCATGGGCCGGTTCGCCGACGTGGACGCGCTGGCGGCGCGCGCCATCGACGCGGAACATCCCGGGCTGCTGCGGTTCACCAGCGCCTTCGGGCAGACGACGGCGTCGACGATGGCGGGGGATCTGGACCGCGCGGAGGCGTTGGCGCGACGCCTCGTGGCCGACGCCGAGCACGCCGAGCCCGGACACTCGATCGGCCGGCTGCTTTTGGCAGAGGTCCTGATCACCCGGGGCGAGTACGCCGAGTCCGTCGAGATCCTCGAGTCCGCGGCAGCGGCGTTGGCCCCGACCGGCTATTCGTGGGGGCCGTTGGCGTGGATGTTGTTGGCGCAAGCGCTCGGTCAGGTGGGTCGGGTGGCCGACGCGGGCCGGATGCTGGCCCGCGCGGAATCCCGGCACGGCCTGAAGTCGATGCTGTTCGCCCCGGAGTTGTCACTGGCCCGCGCCTGGACCGCAGCGGCGCGGCGCGACGGTCCGGCGGCGGTCGACGCCGCACGGGAGGCGGCACGAGCCGCCGAGCGTGGCGGTCAGTCGGCGGTCGCCCTGCGGTCGTTGCTCGACGCGGTACGCCTGGGAGACTCCCGCGCGGCCGACTCCCTCGAGAGATTGGGCGTGGAGTGCGTCGTCGGTGCACTGGCCCTGGACTACGCGCGGGCGCTCAGCGCGGGCGACGCGCCGGGTCTGGACGGGGTGTCGTCGGGGTTTGCCGGGATCGGCATGCGCGGGGTGGCGGCCGACGCGGCACGGCAGGCCGGCGCGCTGCGCGGCTGAGCAATTGCCGCGCGGTCGGTGCGCTGGCCGGCTTTAGGATCGGTACCAGGGTCTTGAGACGGGGGGTTGGCGTGGGCGTGCTGGACGGCTTCATGTCGGCGTGGTCGAACGCTCGCCACACCTTCGGACAGGGAGTACCGCCCCCCGGCGAGGAGTACGACGGCAGCGCACGACTGCGCCAGATGCAGGCCACCGTGGAATCGGCCAGACCGGGTTCGGCGTGGAGCGGCAGCGCCGCCACCGCCTACGACGCGGTGAACACCGACCACGGCAAGGTGTTCGACAAGCTCGCCACCCTCGATCAGCGCCTCGGCGCGAAGGTCGCCCAGTCCGCCCAGGTCGTGGGCGCCGGCCGGCAGAACCTCGACGCGGTGCGCCAGTGGGTGCTCGACGCCGCAGCCTCGGTGCCCCCGGGCAAGAACCGCGAACAGCTGCTGATGCCCATCGTCGCCAGGGGACTCGGCCAGGTCACCGACATCGTCACCAAGGCCAACGGCGAACTCTCCACCATCGGGGGCGAGGTCCGCACCATCGCCGCCCGATACCACACGCTCGGCAACCAGAAGTTCGCTCAGCAGCAGGGCGACGACGGCGGTCCGCAAGGCGCCTGGGACCCCGACGAGAAGAAGGACGAGGAAGACACGAGGAAGGGCATCGAGGACGGCACCGATCAGGGACACGACGACGGAGAGTCGCTGGTCGACGGAAAGCTGACCCCCGAGGCATCGGCCCGGCTGCACGACGCCACCACGCTGACTCCGCAGGAGAAGGCCGCGCTCGACGGTGGCAATCTCGCGATCCCGCCGGAGCGGATGGCGTACCTGAACGGGTTGTCGCACTCACTGGACGACGAGTCCCCCGCGGAGATCAAGGCCATTCTGGCCCAGCTTCCGCCCGAGGATGCCAAGGCCGTGGCCAATGCGTTGCACCTGGTCGGCTCAGAGGGCGTGAAGACCTCACCCGTGGATCCCTCGCTCCGGCCGGGCGACGAAGGCTACGTCCCCCCTGCCGGCGGCAAGGAGAACCTTCCGAAGAACATCCAGGAGATCTTCGACGCGGAGTTGAAGACCCCGCCGGTGCCCACGCAGATCACGCTTCCGGACGGTCGCACGGGCATCGAGTATCCCGATCCCGAGCATCCGTACCGATACCTCGACGAATATCGCGACATCGCCGCGATCTCGCAGCACGGCGATCCGGCTCTGCAGCGCGGCAGCGCCCTCAACGAAGGAATGCTGGCAGAGTCGAGGGAACTGCTCGAGGATTACCACGGCGACCTGCCGCCGGGCGCGTCGCAGAGCGATTACTGGGTGAAGAATTCGTTCGATCCCGCGGTGCAGGACATGCTCGCCGCCGCCGGGCACGATCCCGTCGCCGTACACGACGCGTTCACGGGCGTCGACGGCACGTCGCCGAACAACGACTTCATCGGTGATGTGCTCAAGCACGAATGGACCGACGACGGCAGGGCGGCCGGGTCGTTGTTCCCGGACCCCGTGGACACGTCGGTGCGCTCGGGTCAGACCATGCACGCCTTCGACGACTACGCCGGGAAGCACTACCAGGACCTGCTCAACATCAGCGGCAAGGAGTCGCTCGGACAGATCAACCCGGCGCTCACCCAGGCCCTGGCGCACGCCAACATCCCCTACATCGACGACATGGTGCAGGCCAACCGGGACGGCACGCACGGCTTCGGCTCTCTCGACCCCGACAACAAGGACATGCCCGTGACCCGGGGATTGTTCGCGGTGATCGACTCCGATCCCACGGCCAACAAGGATTTCGGCGTCGCGGCCACCGACGCGTGGAAGGGCTACATCTCGGACTACTCGAAGTCCGTCGTCGCAGAAGGCGGAGTGCCCGCGGCCGGCGCCCTGCAGGCGGCCGGTTACCTGCAGCGCATGATGGATCAGGGCGAGTTCCTCAATCAATACGATCAAACCGGCGACCAGGAGGCCGCGGCCACCAAGGCGATGGAATCACGTGCCAGGTGGTACGACCTTGCGCACGACGTCGGCAGTTTCATCCCTGAGCTCGACTCGGCCATCAGCCTCTACGACAAGATGCCCGGCGACCCACTCCGCGAAATGTTCGTCGGGCCCGCACCCAACGAGACGGAACCGGCGCTGTCCCGGCGGGATCCCAACGACGTCATGCACCTGGTGGCGTCGTACGCCGTGGCGCAGGGCGCCGGTGACCTCAACGTCCTCGGCGATCAGGTGAAGTACGGCACCTGGTGGGGCGACCCGTGGCTCGAGCCCCTCGACGGAGACGTCTCGGTGTCCAACGTGTCGGCCTATCTCTCCGGCCTGGCGCACGGCAACGACATGGGGTGGAACATGTACGACTCCGCCTACGGCGACGGGTTGGAGATCCCCGACGACGAACTCGAGAACCTCTGGAAGAAGGGATCCTAAGTGGGCTCGTGGAGGTGGCTGTCGCTCGCCGTGGTCTCGGTGCTCGTCGCCGCATGCGGCGGCAACGGTCCGGAGCCTCAGAAGTCGGGATCGACACCCACCGAGCCACACGCCGAGAATTGGCCGGATTCGCTGTCGGACTTTCGTTTTCGCTGGAGCGCCGAGCCCGGCGTCGATCTCGCGGCGGGCAGTGCCGTGCCGTTGCGCGCGTATCTGGAATCCTGGCGGATCGTCACCTATACCAACGACGTCGACGGCGGCTATCCTGGCTACGCGCAGGCCACCCCCCGCTATCTACCGGTGGGATCTACCGGATACAACGGTCTTCCGCAGGCGCGGCAGATGATTCGCGTCTTCCTTGCGGGGATCGACGACGGCGAGCGCATCGTCGGCAACGAAGAGTTCCACGTGCTGCGGACCGAACCGATCGACGACGGGTTCAGGGCATTCGTCTGCGACGCGACCTTCCGCGTCTACCGGCAGAAGTCGGGTTCGTCGTCATGGGTACCACTCTGGAAGAACGGTACGATCAGCCCGTCCCGGGTCGACCCGCAGAACATGGTGGTGCGGCGGATCGAATTCAGCGACCGCGACCCGCGGGCCGGCGCCGACCGCCCCCCGGCGCCGGCGCTGCCGCAGCAAGGACCGCTCCCCGCGCCGCGCGGCGACGTCTTCGGGCCGTATTTCGTCACCGGCGCCGCATCGGCTGAACTGTGGTGGAGCACCGATCATCCCGGTGTGGAAGCCGGGTCACCCGACGGCCGCAGACTCCTCGACGAGGCCCGCACGACCGACGACGCCATGCGGGCGCAATGCCTCGACCGGTATCCATCGAATGCCGAGCAACGCATCGCCCTCGCGACCACGGTGCTCGGTGCCCCTCCCCCGATCGAACCCGCCGTCCCGGGTTGGCCCACGTGAGCCCGTCGCGCGCGGCAGTGACGTCCCGCCAGCCGGCAATTCCCACGGCCACCGACGAAGGATGGACATGAATCAGAACCTCTCCGTGAACCCCGACGGCGTGAGATCACTGTCGGACCTGCAGAACCAGGTGGCCGCCGCGGTGTCGCAGCTGCTGGGGTCGGCACCGGACGCAGCGGCGGCCGAGACCGCCTACGGAACGATTTCGTCTGCCTTCACCTCCGCCATGGGCCAGGTACTGCCGAGCCGCAACGGCGCGTTGCAGGCCACGTCGACGTCGAGCGAGACCATCGGAAGATTGCTCGAGGCAGCCGCCGCGGCCTACGAACAGGGTGACCAGGCGAATGCCGAGAAACTCAGAGCCGCCGCGGACGCCTTGGCGGGCCCGAACGGCACGGGGGCGGCGGGTTCGTACCCCGCGGGCACCGGCACCCAGGGTGCGGGAGCGGGCGGCGGTGGCGCCGAGATGGCGGGCCAGATGGTCAGCCAGGTCGGTCAGCAGTTGGGCCAATTCGCCCAGGGCATGGCGCAATCCGCGCAGGGACTCGCTCAGGGGCTGTCGCAACTGCCGCAGCAGGTGATGCAGGGCGTCCAGGGCATCGTCGAGTCCGCCACCAAGGGTGGCGATCACGGCGCGAAGGACGGGGTCAGCGACCAAAGTGAGGACGGGCCCGAGGACCGGGCGGAGGACGACGAGGCCGGGGCGACGGAGAAGGGCGCCACACCGGACGGCGAACGCCCGCCCGAGCACCGTGGCCGGCCGGCGTCGCCCGCCCCCGCCGACGGTGCCCAACCAGGCCGGGCCACCGAGCAGGGCCGGCCGCCGGACTCGCCGCCGGCGCCCCCACCCCGCGAGCCGGCGCAGACCCGACCGCAGCAGTCCTCGCTCTAGGACAGCAGCCCGTCGGCAAGACGGAGCCGACGCGTCACGCCGATCGCTGAGAGGAACCGCTCGTCGTGGCTGACCACGACGAAGGCACCTCGGTAGGCGTTGAGGGCGGACTCCAACTGACCGATGCTCACCAGGTCGAGGTTGTTGGTGGGCTCGTCGAGCAGGAGCAGCTGCGGCGCCGGTTCGGCGTTGAGCACGCACGCCAGCGTGGCGCGCAGTCGTTCACCACCCGAGAGGGCAGCGACGGGCAGATGGAGGTGATCGCCACGAAACATGAACTGCGCCAAAAGGTGCATGCGACGGGTGTGGGTGAGGTTCGGCGCGAAGGCGGCGAGGCTGTCGGCGACAGTACGGTCGGGATCCAACAGGTCGAGCCGCTGCGACAGGTAGGCGATGCGGCCCTCGGCTCGTTGCAGCCGCCCGTCCTCCGGTGGTGGGTCGCCACTGATGATCCGCAACAGTGTCGACTTGCCGGCACCATTGGGTCCGGTCAGCGCGATCCGTTCCGGTCCGCGGACGTCGAGGTCGATGCCATTGCGGCCGAAGAGGTCCCGCCCCCCGATACGGGTCCGTACGCCCCGCGCAGCCAGGACGGTACGGCCGGCGGGCACGTCCGGATCGGGCAGGTCGAGCACGATGGCGTCGTCGTCACGCAGTGCGCCTTCGGCCCGGCCGAGTCGCTCCCTGGCTTCGTCGACCCGCTGGGCGTGCACGTCGTCGGATCGGGCCGCGGACTCCTGGGCGTCGCGCTTGCGCTTGCCGGCCACGATCTTCGGCAGACCGGCGTCCTTCACGTTGCGCGCGGCGGTGCCCGACCGTTTCGCGGCACGCTCCCTGGCCTGTTGTTTCTGCCGCTTCTCGCGCTTCACCAGCTGCTCGGCGTTGCGCACCTCATCCTCGGCGGACCGCCGAGCCGCCTCCACCGCGGACTCGTACTCAATGAAACCCCCACCGAAGTAAGCAATTTCACCGCGATACAACTCGGCGATGCGGTCCATCCGGTCGAGCAGCTCACGATCGTGACTGACGAGCAGCAGGGTGCCGGCGAATTCGTCGAGCGCGGCGTAGAGCCGCTGCCTGGCGTCGACGTCGAGGTTGTTGGTCGGCTCGTCCAGGAGCAGCACGTCGGGTCGCTTCAGCAACTGCGCGACCAGGCCCACGCGGACGGCCTCCCCGCCGCTGAGCGACCGCAGCGGCCGGTCCAGCTTGACGGCACCCAGTCCCAACCGGTCGAGGTGTGCGCGCAGCCGCTCCTCGACGTCCCAGTCGTCCCCGATCGCGGCGAACACGGCCTCCGAGGCGTCGCCGGCGGCCATCGCGTCGAGGGCGGCGATGACGGCACCAACACCAAGCACGTCGGCCACGGTGTGCGCATCGTCGAAGGGCAGCTCTTGCGGCAGGTAGCCGACCGTGCCCTCGACGGTCAGCGACCCCGCGGACGGGCGGAGTTCACCGGCCGCCAACTTGAGCAGGGTGCTCTTGCCCGCGCCGTTCGCCGCCACCAGACCGGTGCGGCCACCGGGTACGGCGAAGGACAGGTCGTCGAACAGCGGGGTGTCGTCCGGCCAGCGGAAGGACAGGTGGGAAAAGACCACGGAGACGTTGGACTTCGAGACGTTGGACTTCGAGACGTTGGACTTCGAGACGTTGGACTTCGAGACGTTGGACTTCGAGACGTTGGACACTGCAGGAAAACTCTCGGTGGGTTCTGCGGCACCATGGCCGCAGCGTGACGACGGGGACGGGCAGCGCGCACTCCGGTCAACCGGAGACGACTTCTCCCACCATGTCGGCTCTCCCACTTCCTGGTTCGACGTTCTCGACCGCCAGCATAGCGGCGTCAGTCAAGCAGATATCCGCGCAGCATGTCGGTGGCAGCGGTGATCTGCGCGACGTCGACGCGTTCGTCGACCCGGTGCGCCATGTTGGGGTCGCCAGGACCGAAGTTGACCGCGGGAATGCCGAGCGCGGCGAACCGGGCAACGTCCGTCCAGCCGTACTTGGCGCGCACCCGACCACCCGCCGCGTTCACCAGCGCGGCGGCCGCTGGTGTCGCCAGACCGGGAAGTGCGCCGGCGGCGGCGTCCACCAGTTCGATCGCGACGTCGAGGCCGGCGAAGACCTCGTGGACGTGTGCGGTTGCCTGCTCGACGGTGCGGTCGGGCGCGAATCGGAAGTTCACCGTGACCGAGGCGGCGTCGGGGATGACGTTGCCCGCGACGCCGCCGTCGATGCGGACCGCGGAGAGTCCCTCCCGATAGGTGCAGCCGTCGATGTCCACGTTGCGGGCCACATACGAGGACAGCCGGTCCAGTACGGCGCCGAGTTTGTGAATCGCGTTGTCGCCCAACCAGGACCGCGCGGAGTGTGACCGCCTGCCGCCGGCGCGGACGACGACGCGAATGGTCCCCTGGCAACCGGCCTCGATGTAGCCACCCGATGGTTCGCCGAGGATCGCCACGTCGGCGATCAGCCAGTCCGGCAGCTCGCGTTCGATGCGGCCGAGGCCGTTGGCGCTGGACTCGATCTCCTCGCAGTCGTACATCACCAGCGTGATGTCGTGCACGGGATCGGCGACGGTGGCGGCCAGGTGCAGGAACACCGCGTCGCCCGACTTCATGTCCGAGGTGCCGCAACCGTGCAGCTCACCGTCGACGAGCCGGCTCGGCACGTTGTCCGCGGCGGGCACGGTGTCGGTGTGCCCGGCGAGAAGCACCCGCGACGGCCGGCCGAAGTCGGTCCTGGCCAGCACGGCGTCACCATTGCGCACCACCTCGAAGCCGGTGGTCTGCGTGCGCAGCGCGGACTCGATCTCGTCGGCGATGCGCTGCTCGTGCCGCGACTCGCTGGGAATGTCGACCAGCGCGGCAGTCAACTCGATCGGATCGGCGCGCAAGTCCAGCACCGTGACCACGTTAGAGGATCGGCGGAACCGCTCTCCAGTAACCTCGGACACCGTGACTTCAGCATCAGGCGTCGGCGTGGCCACCATCGCGACCGACGGAACGGTTCTCGACACGTGGTTTCCGGAGCTCGAGCTCGCCGGCGACGGCCCGTCCGGCACGAACCGGCTGTCGGTGGCCGAGGTGGCCGGCGAGTTGGCCGCGCTGACCGGCCGCGATGAGGAGCGCGACGTCGAGACCGTCATCGTGCGCACCACGATCGCCTCCCTCGAGGACCCGCCCGCCGACGCCTTCGACGCCTACCTGCGCCTGCACCTGCTGTCACACCGGCTGATCGCTCCCCACGGGGCCAACATGGACGGCGTCTTCGGCGTGCTGGCCAACGTGGTGTGGACCAACTACGGGCCGTGCGCGATCGACGGGTTCGAGCTGACGCGCGCGCGACTGCGGCGGCGCGGCCCGGTGGTCGTCTACGGGATCGACAAGTTCCCCCGGATGGTCGACTACGTGGTGCCCACGGGGGTGCGGATCGCCGATGCCGACCGGGTTCGCCTGGGGGCACACCTGGCTGCGGGCACGACCGTCATGCACGAGGGCTTCGTGAACTTCAATGCCGGCACTCTCGGCACGTCGATGGTGGAGGGCCGGATCTCCGCGGGCGTGGTGATCGGAGACGGTTCCGACGTCGGCGGCGGGGCGTCGATCATGGGAACCCTGTCCGGCGGTGGCAAGGACGTCATCTCGGTCGGCAAGCGGTGCCTGCTCGGCGCCAACTCCGGCCTCGGCATCTCACTCGGCGACGACTGCGTCGTGGAGGCAGGCCTCTACGTGACCGGCGGTACCAAGGTGAGCACCTCGGACGGTCAGACCGTCAAGGCGCGCGAACTGTCGGGTGCGAGCAACCTCTTGTTCCGCCGCAATTCGGTCTCCGGCACGGTCGAGGTCGTCACCCGCGACGGCAGTGGCATCACGTTGAACGAGGCGCTGCACGCCAACTGACGGTCACGGGCAGCGTGTCACCCGCAGCATCGCGACGCCGTGGGCGGGAACGGTCTCGACGATGCTCCCGGTGGTCGTGGCGTCGGTGTGCTCCCACAGATCACGTTCGGCGTAGCAGTGGTCACTGGGCAGCCCGATCGCCGCGGTGTCGGTGCGGATCGCGATCGGCGTCGACTCGGAGTTGAACAGGGCCACCGCCATGGAGCCGTCGGCCATCGGTTTCACGATCACCCGCGGGTCGCCGAGCAGTGGAAGACCCTGCAGCACCAACGGATCCTGATCGACGGCGATGACCTCCCGGTTGGTGAGGATCGCTCGGGTCTGCTCGTTCATCGACCGGACGTCGTTGCCGGCGAGCAGCGGGGCGGCCAGCATCGCCCACAACGAGAAGTGGGCGCGCTGTTCGGTTTCGGTGAGATCGGGGCGGGGCGCTCCGAGCGACATGGTGGGATGGCTGTTGACGAACTCATTCCAGCCGACACCGACGACGAGCATGTCCGGGTCGTTCACGTGCTTGGGGCCGTCGTGCGGCGCGTCCGGCGCGGCGGCCGTGAAGGCCTGGCTGACACCGGCGAGGCCCTCTGCCCACAGGTCGTGGTCACCCCAGGCGGGAACCAGGTCGGTGGCGTCCCGGCTGACGTCGGCGATGCGCGACCAGTCGTACTCCGACCCTGCATCGGGATCGCCCGAACTGTTCGGGTTGATGCTGTAGACGATGTGACGGCCACTGTCGCGCAGCGCATCCCGCATCGCCACGAAGTACTTCACTTGTTCGCTGTGCCCCGCCTCCAGGCGGCACCAGTCGTACTTGAGATAGTCGACGCCCCAGGCGGCGAACGTGTGGGCATCGGCCACCTCGTGACCGGCTCCGCCGATCCGCGGATCCTGACCACAGCCCTGGTTGAACGGGCTGTGATAGATGCCGAGGTACATGCCGCGCGCATGGGCGTAGCTGGCCAGCGCCGCGATCCCGTGGGGGAAGCGACCGGGGTCGGCGCGCAGGTTGCCGTTCGCGTCGCGCGTGGGCGCCGCCCAGCCGGCGTCGAGGTTGACGTAGCGGTAACCGGCGTCGCGCATGCCCGAGGACACCATCGCGTCGATGGTGCCCTCGACGGTCTGCTCGGCGAGGGCGATGCCCGAGTTCCACGAGTTCCATCCCATCGGCGGGGTCTGCGCCTGACGGGGCTGCGGTGCGGGCGACGAACAGGCGGCCAGCACTCCGACACAGAGCACCCAGCTGACCAGTCGACGCACGCGGTCATCTTGACATCGCGATCTGTGGACCGGGATCGGAATCCCTGTGGGCCGTGCCCGACGGTGCGGTGCCGCCCGATCGGACCACAGGGCGGCCGTTGGCGCCCGTCAGTCCTCCGGGGCGAGAATGCAGAACTCGTTGCCCTCGGGGTCGGCGAGCACGACCCAGGTCTCGTCGCCCTGGCCGATGTCCACGCGCCGCGCGCCGAGGGCCACGACACGGTCCACCTCGGCCTGCTGATCGTCGGGAGTCAGGTCGAAGTGGATGCGGTTCTTGACCGTCTTGCCCTCGGGCACCGCCACGAACAACCAGTCGGGTCCGGCGCCGGCCGGTGCGCGCAGCGCAACGTCACCATCGTCGGTGTCCTCGGCGGCCCAGCCCAGCACCGAGGCCCACCATCCCGCGAGGCCATGGGTGTCGTCGGCGTCGATGCACACTTCGGTGACCCGCAGGCTCATGTCAGTTCCGCCTTCACGACCTTGCCCATCGCGTTGCGGGGAAGGGCGTCCACGATCCGGACCTCTCGCGGCCGTTTGTGTGCCGACAACTGTTGGGCGACATAGTCGATCAGGCTGTCCGGAGCCGCCGAGCCGACGACGAACGCCACGATCCGTTGGCCGAGGTCGTCGTCGGGCAACCCGACGACCGCCACCTCCTCGACCCCCTCGTGCCCGAGCAGCGCCGTCTCGATCTCCCCGGCCCCGATGCGGTATCCGCCGGACTTGATCAGGTCGACCGACTCCCTGCCCACGATGCGGTGCATGCCATCGGCGGCGATGACGGCGACGTCACCGGTGCGATACCACCCGTCGGCATCGACGACCTCGGCCGTCGCCTCCGGCCGGTTCAGGTAGCCGTCGAACAGCATCGGGCCTCTAACCTCAAGGCGCCCAATGGTTTCCCCGTCACGCGGTGCCGGCGCGCCGGTCTCGTCCACCAGCCGGCTCTGCACCCCGTCGAGGGGCAAACCGACCCACCCGGGCCTGCGCTCACCGTCCACCAGGGTGCTCAGCGTGATCAGTGACTCCGTGCTGCCGTACCGCTCGACCGGCGCGTGGCCGGTGAGCCTGGCCAGTCGGTCGAACACCGGAACCGGCAGCGGGGCGCTACCCGACACCAGCAGCCGGGCCGAGGACAACGCCGACGAGGCATCCGCGTCACCGACCACGCGCGACCACACCGTCGGCACGCCGAAGTACAGCGAGCCACCGGCCGCAGCGTAGGCGGCCGGGGTCGGTCTACCCGTGTGCACCAGGCGATTTCCGATCCGCAGCGAACCGAGCAAGCCGAGGATCAGCCCGTGTACGTGAAACAACGGCAGCCCGTGCACCAGCGTGTCCTCCGCCGTCCACTGCCACGCCTTGGCCAGCGCGTCGATGTCGGCGGCGATCGCCCTGCGACTGATCGACACGCCCTTGGGCGGGCCCGTCGTTCCAGAGGTGTACACGATCATCGCCGTGGCGTCCGGCGGGGGCTCGGCGTAGCGGTGCCAGGACCGCGCGTGCAGTCGCACCGGGACGTGCGGCAACCCGTCGGCCTCCGGCGGCGCCTCGCCGAGCCACGCCCGCGCACCGGAGTCGATGAGGACGTGACGGCGTTCGGCGGCGCCCACGTCAGCGGGGACGGGAACCACCGGCACACCGGCGATCAGGCAACCGGTGATCGCGAGCACGGTGCTGGCGGTCGGCGTGGCGAGCACCGCGACCCGGCCCGCGCCGGCGACACGCTCGGCCACCGAGGTGGCGGCGCCGACCAGGTCGCTGCGGCTCAGCGTCGCGCCGTCGATGCGCACCGCGTCCGCGACGTCGCGCCCAGCGGCGACGGCGGACGGGTTGAGCGAAGCCAGCAACACGTCAAGGAGGTTACCCGCCGGATCACTTCCCTAGTCGCTGCGCTCCTGCCCGCCGGATCACTTCCCTAGTCGCCGCGCTCCTGCCCGCCGGATCACTTCCCTAGTCGCTGCGCTCCTGCCCGCCGGATCACTTCCCTAGTCGCTGCGCTCCTGCCCGCCGGATCACTTCCCTAGTCGCTGCGCTCCTGCCCGCCGGATCACTTCCCTAGTCGCTGCGCTCCTGCCCGCCGGACCGATACTGGACCCGTGGATCCCATCGAGCGCGTGACCACCCGCGAGGTGTACCGGAACGCATGGATGATCGTCCGGGAGGACGGCATCCGCCGCCAGGATGGCAGCCTCGGCATCTATGGCGTCATCGACAAGCCCACCTACGCGCTGGTGATCGCCAGGGACACCGCGGGCCAGAGCACGGCGGGTGAGGACCGCTTCCGGCTCGTCGAGCAGTTCCGCTACCCGATCGGGCTGCGGCGGTGGGAGTTTCCCCAAGGCACCGCTCCTGGACCGCTCGACGGCGACGAGCCGGCACCCCGCGACCTCGCCGCCCGCGAACTGCGGGAGGAGACCGGGTTGCGGGCCGGTGCGTTGACGGTGCTGGGCCGCCTCGACGTCGCGCCCGGCATGAGCAGCCAGCGCGGCTGGATCTTCCTGGCGAGCGACGTCTCAGAAGGCGACCACGATCGCGAGGTCGAGGAGCAGGACATGCGCAGCGAGTGGTTCACCGGTGCACAGCTCGAGCAGATGATCGCCGACGGCACCATCACCGATGCACAGACCATCGCGGCCTGGACGCTGTTGCGGCTCTCCGGGCGTTAGCCGCGACGGCTCAGCGACGCCGCTCGGCGAGCGCCCGCAGGAAGAACGTCAGGTTCGCGGGCCGTTCGGCGAGCCGTCGGACGAAGTAGCCGTACCACTCGGTGCCGAACGGCACGTACACGCGGACGTGGTTGCCCTCGTCGGCGAGCCTGCGCTGCTCTGCGTCGCGAATGCCGTACAGCATCTGGTACTCGAAGTCGTCGACGCCCCTGCCGAACTCGCGCGCCAGCGCCGGCACCGCCCCGATGATCGCCGGGTCGTGGGAGGCCACCATCGGATACCCGTCACCCGCCATCAGGACGCGCAGACAGCGAAGATAGGAGTCGGTGACCTCGTCGACGTTTCGGTAGGCCACCGACGCCGGCTCGTCGTAGGCGCCCTTGCACAGCCGGATCCTGGCACCTGAGGCCCCGAATTCCTCGCAATCACCCTGCGTCCGCTTCAGATAGGCCTGCAGGACGGTCCCGAGCCACGGGAAGTCGGTGCGCAGATCCCGGACGATCGACAGGGTCGAGTCGGTGGTGGTGTGGTCCTCGGCGTCGACGGTGACCCACACGCCGAGATCACGCGCCTTGGTGCAGATCGCGTGCGCGTTCTCGGTGGCGATCTTCTCGCCGTCGCGCGCAAGCGCCTGCCCGAGCGCGGAGAGCTTCAGCGACACCTCCAACGGTCGCGGATCACCCGCCGCCTCGGCACGCTGCCCGAGCGCATCGAGCAACCCCGAATACGCGCGGACCGTCGCGTCGGCGGCATCGGCGTCGGTGACGTCCTCACCCAGATAGTCGATGGACACCAGCCGACGCGAACTCCGCAACGCCGCCACCGACGTCAGGGCGTGCTCGACGGTCTCACCGGGGACGAAGCGATGGACCACGGCACGCGTCACCGGCATCCGCTCGGCCATCTTGCGCAACCCGTCCGACCTGGCGGCCGCCAGGATGGCGGGGCGGGCGACCCCTTGGAAGATGCCCATGTCGTCAGCCCTCCATGTGGGGATAGGTGTGGTTGGTCGCCGGCACGAAGGTCTCCTTGATCGACCGGGTCGACGTCCAGCGCAGCAGGTTCAGCGGCGAACCGGCCTTGTCGTTGGTGCCGGACCCGCGCGACCCGCCGAACGGCTGCTGACCGACGACGGCGCCCGTGGGTTTGTCGTTGACGTAGAAGTTGCCCGCCGCGAAGCGCAAGCGCTCCTCGGCCGCCAGCACCGCCGCACGGTCATCGGCGATCACGGCCCCCGTCAACGCGTACTTCGACCCGGCGTCGACCACGCCGAGGACGTCGTCCCAACGGTCGTCGTCGTACACGTGGACCGCGAGGATGGGCCCGAAGTACTCGGTCGTGAACGCTTCGTCGGTCGGGTCGTCCGACAACAACACCGTGGGACGCACGAAGTACCCTTCGCCGTCGTCGTATTCGCCGCCGACGGCGACGGTAACCCCCGCGGCGCCCTTCGCGCGCTCGATGGCGGTGACGTTCTTGGCGAAGGAGCGCTCGTCGATCAACGCGCCACCGTAATTGGACAGGTCCGCCACGTCACCGTAGGTCAGCTGCTCGGTCGCGCCGAGGAAGTCGTCGCCCATCTGCTGCCACACCGACCGCGGCACGAAGGCCCGCGAGGCCGCCGAGCACTTCTGCCCCTGATAGTCGAAGGCACCGCGGATCAGTGCCGTGCGCAGCACGTCCGGGCGTGCCGACGAGTGCGCCACCACGAAGTCCTTGCCGCCCGTCTCGCCGACGAGCCGCGGATAGGTGTCGTACCGCTCGACGTTGGTGCCCACCTCGCGCCACAGGTGCTGGAAGGTCGCCGTCGATCCGGTGAAGTGGACACCGGCCAGCCGGGGGTCCGCCAAGACCACGTCGGACACCGCGAACCCGTCGCCGGTGACCAGATTGACGACACCGTGCGGCAGCCCGGCAGCCTCGAGCAACTGCATGGTCAGATAGGCCGAGTATGACTGCGTCACCGAGGGTTTCCACACCACGGTGTTACCCATCAGAGCGGGCGCCGATGGCAGGTTGCCGGCAATGGCGGTGAAGTTGAAGGGAGTGATCGCGTACACGAAGCCCTCGAGCGGGCGGTAATCCGTGCGGTTCCACACCCCGGCGCCGCTGATGGGCTGCTGTGCCATCAGCTGGCGGGCGAACGCCACGTTGAAGCGCCAGAAGTCGGCGAGCTCACACGAGGCGTCGATCTCGGCCTGGTACGCCGACTTCGACTGGCCGAGCATCGTTGCGGCCACCAGCTTCTCGCGCCACGGTCCCGTCAGGAGATCGGCCGCGCGCAGGAAGACCGCGGCCCGCTCGTCGAACGGCAAGGCCGCCCACTCGCGCTTGGCGGCGACGGCGGCGTCCACCGCGGCGGTCGCCTCGCCGGGTCCGGCGTTGGTCAACGTGCCGAGGACGGCGCGGTGACGGTGCGGTTGGACGACGTCGATGCGTTCGCCGTCGCCCATCACGTGCCTGCCGCCGATGACGTGCGGGAGGTCGATCGGATCCGCGCCGCCCAGCGCGGTGAGCTCGGTGAGCAGCCTGCCCCGCTCGGCGCTGCCCGGTGCGTACTCGTGCACGGGTTCGTTGGTGGGGGCCGGTACGTCGGTGATGGCGGCGAGAGCACTCATGGAGTCAGGGTCTCCCATCCGAGCGCCCGACCCATTGGCCGATCGGACTAATGTGCATGCGCCCGCCGGTAGGATCGGACAACGTGAAGGCCACTGGTGTCGGGCTCGGCCAGCTGCTGCTGGCACTGGACGCCACGATGGTGACCTTGGTCGAGGCGCCGCGCGGCTTGGATCTCCCGTTGGCCTCGACGGCACTGATCGATCCCGACGACGTCAGGCTCGGCCTGGCCGTGGGCCCCGGGTCCGCCGACGTGTTCTTCCTGCTCGGCATCGGAGACGACGACGTGCTCGCCTGGCTCGATCAGCAGGTGGCCCGGCGCGCGCCCGCCGCGATCTTCGTCAAGGAACCCTCGGAGGCCGTAGTGGCCCGCGCCGTCACCGCCGGCACGGCCGTGGTCGCCGTCGACCCGCGAGCCCGGTGGGAGCGGCTCTACCGGCTCGTCGACCACGTCTTCGACCATCACGGGGATCGCGCCGACCCGCGCCACGATCCGAGCACCGACCTCTTCGGCTTGGCGCAGTCCATCGCCGACCGCACCCACGGCATGGTCAGCATCGAAGACGCGCAGTCGCACGTGCTGGCGTACTCCGCGTCCAACGACGAGGCCGACGAGCTGCGCCGGCTGTCGATCCTCGGCCGCGCCGGTCCGCCCGAGCACCTCGCGTGGATCGGCCGGGCCGGCATCTTCGACGCCCTCCGCGCCACGGGTGAGGTCGTTCGCGTCGATGCGCGGCCCGAACTGGGCCTGCGGCCGCGCCGGGCCGTGGGCATCCACCACCTCCAGCCGGACCGGCGGCGCGGGCCGGTGTTCGCCGGCACCATCTGGCTGCAGGAGGGGACCAGGGCGCTGGCCGACGACGCCGACGACGTGCTGCGCGGAGCCGGTGTGCTGGCCGCCAGGATCATGTCGCGGCTGGCCGCCACGCCGTCGACGCACGCGGTGCTGGTCCAAGAACTGTTCGGGCTGCGCGAGGCCGACTCCGGCGACGCCTCGGTGGCCGCCCTCGCCCGCGAGCTCGGCATCGTCGCGAACGGCCGCGTCGCGGTGATCGGCTTCGACGGCGCAGGTGGGGCGCCCGCACGACTTGCGGACGTCCTCGCGTTGAGCGCCAGCGCCTTCCGTCCGGACGCCCAGGTGACGACGGGGCGTTCCCGTGTCTACGTGCTCTTTCCGCACACCGGCAAGGCGTCATCGGTGACGTCGTGGATCCGCGGCACGATCGGGGCCCTGCGCACCGAGCTGGGAATGGATCTGCGGGCCGTCATCGCCACTGGCGCAACGGGATTGGCCGGAGTCCCGGCAGCCCGCATCGAGGTGGACCGGGTGCTCGACAGCGCCGAACGTCATCCGGGTGCCATCGGCCAGGTGACGTCACTGGCCGAAGCGCGCACGACCGTGCTGCTCGACGAGATCGTCACCATGATCGGCGCCGACGAGCGGCTCGTCGATCCCCGGGTGCGCGAGCTCCGCGAGAAGGACCAAACCCTGGCCGACACGCTGCGGGCCTACCTCGACAGCTTCGGCGACGTCGCAGCCGCCGCCCATTGCTTGCACGTGCACCCGAACACGGTCCGGTACCGGGTCCGCCGGATCGAAGAGGCGTTGGGCACCTCGCTGGCGGATCCCGATGTGCGACTGTTGCTTTCGTTGAGCCTCCGAGCCATCGGCTAGCGACGCCGTCACTCTGGTTTTGGGCACCGCCGGCGGCGTCAGCCCGCCAGCCGGTGCGCGGCTGCGTCGATCCGCTCGTCGGTGGCGGTCAACGCCATCCGGACGTACTGGGCGCCCCGGGCACCGTAGAACTCTCCCGGCGCGACGAGGATGCCGAGTTCGGCGAGCGCGGCGACGGTGTCCCGGCAGGGTTCGCCCCTCGTCGCCCACACGTACAGGCCGGCCTCGGAGTGGTCGACGGCGAACCCGGCGCCGCGGACGGCCGTCAACAGCACGTCGCGCCGCCGCGCGTAACGCGCCTTCTGCTCGCGTTCGTGGGCATCGTCGTCCAGGGCGGCGATCATCGCCGCCTGGATGGGGGTCGGCACCATCATGCCGGCGTGCTTGCGCACCGCCAGTAGCTCGGCCACCACGGTGCGGTCGCCGGCGACGAACCCGGCCCGGTATCCGGCGAGTGAGGAGGTCTTCGACAGCGAGTGGATGGCCAGCAAGCCGGTGTGGTCGCCGTCGCACACCGAAGGGTGCAACACCGAGACGGGAGGAGCCTCGGGGTCCCAACCGAGACCGAGGTAGCACTCGTCGGAGGCGACCAACGCTCCCCTGGCGCGGGCCCACTGGACGACCTTGCGGAGGTGCTCGACCCCGAGCACTGCGCCGGTCGGATTGCTCGGCGAATTGACGTAGACGACCCGTGGCGTCCGTGGCCCGAGCTGGACGAGGGAGTCGGCGACCACCACCTCTGCTGCCGCCAGCCGCGCCCCGACCTCGTAGGTCGGATACGCCAGTTCCGGCACCACCACCACGTCGGTGCTGCCGAGGTTCAGCAGCGTCGGCAGCCAGGCGATGAATTCCTTGGTGCCGATGACGGGCAGCACCGCGTCCTCGGCGAGATCGATGATCCCGTAGCGACGGCGCAGTGCGGCGACGGCCGAGGCGCGCAGCGCGGGAGTGCCCGCCGTCGCCGGATAGCCGGGGGCGGAACTCGCGGCCGCGAGCGCCTCACGGATGACGGGCGCGACCTCATCGACGGGCGTGCCGACCGACAGGTCGACGATGCCGCCTGGGTGCGCACCGGCCGTGGCGGTGACGTCGGCCAGCGTGTCCCAGGGGAAGACCGGCAGCGACCCGGAGAGCGGTGCGCTGAGCGACCTGGTCGTCGTTCAGTCCTCACTCTGCGGCGGCAAGTCCTTGATCGCCTGCGGATCGTTGTCGGTCTGCCCGACCTTCGACGCACCGCCGGGAGATCCCAGCTCCGAGAAGAAGTCCGCGTTGTGCTGGGTGTAGCCGCTCCACTGATCCGGGACGTCGTCCTCGTAGTAGATGGCCTCGACGGGGCACACCGGCTCGCACGCGCCACAATCCACGCACTCGTCCGGGTGGATGTACAGCATGCGTGCGCCCTCGTAGATGCAGTCGACGGGGCATTCCTCGATGCATGCCTTGTCTTTGATGTCGACACAGGGTTCGGCAATGGTGTACGTCACTGATGTCTCTCCTGTTCCAGTGGGGCGGCTCGTCGCTGGGACCTGGTTGAAGCGGTTCAGGACCCCGAGAAGCCGTAGCAAGTATGGAGTGCCCATATCTGGACGATTGTCTCAGTGTGTCCTAACTTTGCGCGCGTCCCGAGCGATTACTGATACTAGACGTTGCAGATACCCCACGACCAGTCAGCGTCGCGCGCGCCGGCCCCAGCCCCTTGGACGAGCGTGACGCCACTGCGAGATTCGAATGCGAAGTCGCAGTGGCGTCACGTTCGAGCGGTCAGGCCTGCTTGAGCGCCTCGATCTCGAGGGTGATCGTCACCTTGTCGCCGATCACGGTGCCACCGGTCTCCAGCGGCATCTCGAGGTCGACGCCGAAGTCCTTGCGGTTGAGCACGACCGACGCCTCGAACCCGGCGACCTCGCCGTGGCCCATGCCGGGGTTGACGCCGTTGTACTCGAGCTTGAGCTGTACCGGCTTGGTGATGCCCTTGAGCGTGAAGTCACCGTCGACCACGTAGTCGTCACCGTCGGCGCGGACACCCGTCGAGACGAAGGTGGCGGTCGGGTACTTCTCGGCGTCGAACAGGTCGGCAGCCTTCAGGTGCGCGTCGCGCTGCTCGTTACCCGTGTCGATGGAGTCGACGACGATCTCGGCGGACACCGACGGCGTGCCGTCCTCCGCCACCACGATGGCGCCGCTGAACGTGTTGAAGGTACCGCGGACCTTGCTCACCATGAGGTGCCGTACCGAAAAGCCGATCGCCGAGTGGACGGGGTCGATCGCCCAGGTCCCGGTGGTCAGATCACTCGCCACTGCTGCAGTCATGTCAACGTCTCCTTGGCTTGGGGCCGGCCTTCCCGGCACCTCGACAGTCTAAACGGACCGCAGTCCGAATTTGTTCCGGGGTCGTCACACGCGCTCCGCCGGAGCCATGAGGGACGTCACACGGTCGAGCGGCAGCCGCGGGGACCGATGCCCGTCGCGGCCGACCATGTCGTCGTTGACCACGAGGGCATTGAGCACCGCCTCCTCCACCGACTCGACGACGGCGCCGTAGAAGGCGTCCATCCGCCCCCACGGGATGAAGGTCATCGAGCCGAACTCGTCGTCGGCGGGCGGCCCGACGGGGAAGCCGCTCTGTAGGCCGTCGGCATTCGCGGTCGAGAACGCCAGGAAGATGTCGCCGGAGAAGTGGCTGCCCGTCGTGCCGGTCCTGGCGAGCCCGAGCGGTACCCGCCGCGCAAGGGCCTTGCACTGGCCCGGCAGGAGCGGCGCATCGGTCGCCACGACGGCGATCACCGAACCCGCGCCCGGGGGCGGCCGCGAACCGAGATCCACGGCGAACCAATCGGAGTCGAGCGGGTTGTCCTCGGCGAGCACCGCACCGACGGGCCGGCCCGCGACCGTCAACTCGCTGCGCGAGCCGAAGTTCGCCTGCACGAACGTGCCCACGGTGAACGTGTGGGAGCCGTACTCGACCAGCCTCGACGCGGTGCCGTTTCCGCCCTTGAACTCGTAGCAGTTCATGCCGGTGCCGCCGCCGACCGATCCCTCGGCGACCGGTCCCGGCGTCGCGCCGTCCAGCGCGGCGACGGCGTGCGCGGGGCGCACGTGGCCGCCGTTGATGTCGTTGAGGTAGCCGTCCCAGGTCTCCGCGCACACCGGCAGCAACCACTGGCGGGCGAGGTGCGGCCCGACCCGGTTCACCCACTCCACCACGCCTGCGTGGCATGCCCCGATGGCGTGCGTGTTGGACAGCACCACCGGCAGGTTGAAAGCCCCGGCCTCCTCGATCCACGTGGTTCCGGTCATCTCGCCGTTGCCGTTCAGCGAGTACCAGCCCGCGGCGCAGGCGCGGCCGAGGCCGGCGCGCCCCCTCGGCAGGATCGCGGTGACCCCGGTCCGCACCGGGCCGCTGCCCACCACGAGCGGACCGTCACCCTCGACCAGGGTGACGGTGCCCACCTCGACGCCGGGGACGTCGGTGATCGCGTTGAGCGGTCCGGGCGCGCCCGGCAGGGGGATGCCGAGGCCCCGTGCGCGCGGCCTTCCGTCGGTGGTGTGGGTCTGCGCTCTGGTCACACCCTTGACTAGCACGTGCTGGGCACGCCGGCTCACCGTTGGCCGGCTCAGCCGCCGCCCCACACCGATTCGGCGCCGGAATGCCCGATCCGCGCCACGGTCACGATGGAGGAGACGCCGACCAGGAGGGCGACGATCGCCACGACGACGGTGACCGCCACCCGTGGCCGGTCCGATCTGCCCTCGAGCCAGTGCAGCACCGCGAGGGCCAGGGCCACCACGAACAGCGCAGCGGAGAAGTAGATCATCCAGTCGCCGCGTTCGGCGTGTTCGCGCAGGATCGGGCTGATGCTGCCCTGTTGGTGCTCCAGCCATTCACCGGCGTCCGTCGTGAGCGGAGTCAACACGAGGGTGCCACCGGCAAGTGCCACCACCAGCCACACCAGCCGGCGCCTGGCCGCGGGCCAGAAGCCGCAGAGGATCTCCAGGGCGGCGGTGAGCGGCGCGAGCACCACGATGGCGTGGACGAGCAGGGCGTGCGCGGGTAATCCCCAGATCATGGTCAAGACGCGCTCCTGGTTCGGCGACGAAACGACGGACTCTGATCTGTATACGTGTCGAGGCTGGCAATGGGTTCACGCCCCGCCGGGTCGGGGGTCAGGCGGCGAGAGCCTCATAGGTGGTGGTGCGTTGGCGCGCCGGGCGCCCGATGCCCTCCGCGATCGCCACCAGTTCCTCCCGCGACTTCGACGACCCGTTCTCCGAGCCGGCCATCCGCGAGATGGTCTCCTCCATCAGCGTGCCGCCGAGGTCGTTGGCGCCACCGCCCAGCATCACCCGGGTGCGGTCGACGCCGAGCTTGACCCAGCTGGTCTGGATATGGGAGATCCTGCCGTGCAACATGATTCGCGCCAGAGCGTGTACCGCTCGGTTGTCGCGGTGCGTCGGACCGGGCCTGGCGCCGCCCGCAAGGTACAACGGCGAGGACTGATGCACGAACGGCAGCGGCACGAACTCGGTGAATCCGCCGGTGCGGTCCTGGATGTCGCGCAGCACGTTCAGATGCCCGACCCAGTGCCGCGGAGTGTCGACGTGGCCGTACATCATCGTCGAGCTGGACCGCAGGCCGACCTCGTGCGCGGTGGTGATCACCTCGATCCAGGCCGACGTTGGCAGCTTGCCCTTGGTGAGCACCCAGCGGACCTCGTCGTCGAGGATTTCGGCGGCCGTGCCCGGGATGGAGCCCAGACCGGCTTCCCGCAGGCTCGTCAGCCACTCCCGGATTGAGGTCCCACTCTTGGTGACCCCGTTCGAAATCTCCATCGGCGAGAACGCGTGCACGTGCATCGAGGGCACCCGCTTCTTCACGGCGCGGACCAGGTCGGCGTACCCGCTGACGGGCAACTCGGGGTCGATGCCACCCTGCATGCACACCTCGGTCGCGCCCGCGACGTGGGCTTCCCACGCCCGGTCGGCGACCTCGGCAACCGACAGCGAGAAGGCGTCGGCGTCACCCTTGCGTTGAGCGAACGCGCAGAACCGGCATCCGGTGTAGCAGATGTTTGTGAAGTTGATGTTGCGGTTGACCACGAACGTGACGTCGTCGCCCACTGCGTCGCGGCGCAGCGAATCCGCCAGCGCGGCAACGGCATCCATCGCAGGCCCGTCGGCGGTGGCGAGCGCGTGGTACTCGTCGTCGCTGCAGCCGGCGGGGTTGCGTTCGGCCGAGCGCAAGGCGGCGAGCACGTCGGTGTCGACGCGCTCGGGCGCGCGGGCCGCCAGCTCGTGCACCTTCGCCCGGATCGACTCCCAGTCACCGAATGCGCTGCCGAGATCGCTGCGTGTCTCGGTCAACCTGCCGTCGGAGTCGATCGCCGTGTGGAGGTCGGTGCGGCCCAGCGACTCGGTCGCCTCGTCGGGTTCCTGCCACGGCCGCCCGACGGGTTTGACGTCGAGTGCGAAACCGGTCTCAGGATCGGCCAGCGCGGCCACGTGGCCCTGCACCCGCGGGTCGATCCACGCCGCCCCGGCCTGCACGTAGCGCGGCTGGGCGGTCAGTCGCTGCACCAGGTCGTACCCCGCTCGTGCGGTCACCTCGGCGAGCTCGTCCAAGGCAGGCCACGGCCGTTCCGGGTTGACGTGATCGGGGGTCAGCGGTGACACGCCGCCCCAGTCGTCGACACCCGCGCCGATCAGCGCCAGACATTCCTCGCGGGACACCAGATTCGGCGGCGCCTGAATCCGCATCTTCGGCCCGAGCACCAGACGCGTGACCGCGACGGTCGCCAGGAAGTCGTCAATGCCGGTATCCGGCACGCCCGCCATCGCGGTGTGGTCCTTGGCCCGGAAGTTCTGCACGATCACTTCCTGGACGTGACCGAACTCCTTGTGGGAACGCCGAATCGCGTGCATCGTCTCGGCACGCTCGGTGAGGTTCTCACCGATGCCGACCAGCAGGCCGGTGGTGAACGGAACCGACAGCCGACCCGCGTCGTCGAGCGTGCGCAGCCGCACCGCAGGATCCTTGTCGGGGCTGCCGTAGTGGGCCAGGCCCTTCGTCTCGAACAACCTGACCGAGGTGGTCTCCAACATCATGCCCATCGACGGTGCGACGGGCTTGAGCCGGGAGAGTTCCGACCAGCTCATCACGCCTGGATTCAGATGTGGCAGCAGACCGGTTTCCTCGAGCACCCGGATCGCCATCGCGCGCACGTAGTCCAGTGTGGAGTCGTAACCGCGTTCGTCGAGCCACTGGCGCGCCTCGTCCCACCGCGCCTCGGGCCGATCGCCGAGAGTGAACAGCGCTTCCTTGCAACCCAATTCAGCACCCTGACGGGCGACGTCGAGGATTTCGTCGGGCTCCATGAACATGCCCTTGCCGGCCGCCCGCAACCGCCCCGGCACCGTCACGAAGGTGCAGTAGTGGCAGGTGTCGCGACAAAGATGGGTGACCGGGATGAAGACCTTGCGCGAATAACTGACCGGAAGCTTGCCCGTCGCACCCAGCCGGCCCTCGGCGGTCAGGCCGGCGTCGCGGACCCTGGCCGCGCTGGCACACAGGTCCTCCAGCTCGGCACCGCGCGCCGTCATCGCGATCGCGGCTTCCTCGACGTTGAGCGCCACCCCGTCACGCGCGCGCCGGAGGACGCGTCGCAACGCGGCTGCGGTGGGCGGGGCGGGATGGCCCGGTTGGTCACTTCGACCGCTCACACCGGACCTCGGGGGGACCACGGGGCTGGACAGATCGGCACCGCGCTGGGGGTTCAGAGCCACTCCTGCATAACCCCGGGTTCGTCGATAATCATCCGCGCGTCTCACCACTGAAAACAGATGCGCCTGGCATAGGGGTCACCTTAGTCCCAGCGGGCGTCTCGACTTGCGCCGTCCCCACCACGTCGGCGTTGACACTCGCGTAAATTAGCCGGGACAGGTAGGGGTGTCGGATCCTGGGGGAGCATGCCATGAACGTTTCGATCCGCTCGTGTCTTCAGATCAGCGTCGCCACGGTGACCGCCGCTGCGGTCGTGTTCGTGCCCTCGGTGACCGTCGCGGCGCCGCCGTCGATGCCGCCGGTCGCTCCGATAGTCCGCACCATGTCGACGCCGGTCGAACTCGTTGCCGCGACCCAGCAGGCGGCGGACAGACTGCCCGTGCCCCTTCCCAACCTCCTGGTGAACTGGCTACAACGCATAGTCGTGCCCCCCAGTGCCGGCGCACCCTTCCCGACGCCGAAATTTCCGCCTGTCGTCGGCGGCAATTCCATCGACAGCGCCATCAAGAACGTGTACAACGCCGTCGAACCGTGGGTCCGGTACGGATTCGAACTCGGCGCGTACGCCGCCGGATGGGTCCCGTATGTCGGGTGGCTTGCGCCGCAGGTGATGATCTTCTACGACTTCGGCGAGCGCATCGCACGCAGCATCACGTTCAACGTCGCCGACTGGCTGGGTGGGCACGTCAGCTTCGTGGACGGACTGATCAACGTCGGCATCGACGTCATCAACTCATTCATCAAACTTGCCAACGACCAACTCGCCTTCTGGTTACCGCCGTTACCACCAATTCCCCCGATCGGCCCGTTGACCGCAGCAGAGACGACGCTCTCGCTCGCGTCGGCCGAGGCGGACCCCTCCACGTCGACGACCGCGACCGCGTTCAGTCGGATGGCCACCGATCCCACCAAAACCGATCCCACCGACCCTGCTCCCGACGAGCCCGATGTCAACGCCGCAAACCGTGCGGCTACCGAGGCCAACGCAGGCGAACAACTCAGCGCCGGCGGCTCGCCGCAGGTCGCCGAGCTTCCCGAGGTCACCGAAACTCCCCACGTCACCGAGACGCCCGAGTACGTCGAGGACCAGCCCACGACCCCCGGAACCACCGGAACCACCGGAACCACCGGAACCACCGGAACCACCGGAACCATCGGAACCACGACCACCGAAACCACCGGCACCGGGACCGGGACCGGGACCCACACGACCACCGCGTCGAACGGCGTGTCGGCCCAAGGCGAGGTGCGCAACGGAAATCGAACGGTCCGGAGGGGTGGTGAGACGTCGGGCACCGGCGCGCATTCCGGTGCCGGCCGGACCACGCCGACGGGTGCGCACGCACCTGGCCCGAAGCCGACCGCACCCGCTGTCGGTGGTGCGCAGCCCGACCCGGCGGTCAACACGACCCCGGGCTCGGAGACCACCACGGGCAACCAGTCGAGCGGGAAGGGCGCGAACGCCAAGGGCGAGGCGGCGACCACCTAGCCACTCGGGGTGCCGCGCCGACGAAACACCACCGCTGTGGGGGCGGCGCCGAGAGCGAGGAAGACCAGCGGAGCCAACTGCATGATGCCTGCGCCGCCGAACACGATGTCGTCACCCGGCCCGCCGAGCGTCAGCAGGACGGTGGTCACCAGCCACGCCCACAACGGCAGCAGGGCGAGCCGCGAACTCGCGGTCCACTGCATCGCCGCCCACACCAACGCGGCATTGACGAGGCCACTGATCAATCCGCTGATCGGCAGCGGAATCGCGCCGACGTACAGCGGCAGGAAGAAGGCGCCCGCGATCGCCGACAGGACACCGTCGAACACGAGGACCGCGAGAACCCAGTGCCGCCCGCCAGGACGACGAACGGTCAGGTGGGAACGCTGTCGAGCAACCCCACCAGCGAGCCGACCACCCACTGGAAACTGTCCAGACGATCCTGCCAATGCTGCAGGTTGGGATCCAGATCCGGGTCCATCGCCATTGCCTCCTCGGGCCGTGATTGATGGCAGCCTACCGCGTTCGGGCCTCACCATCTCAGATTCAGTCCGGCGAGCAGGTCGGTCTCCCAACCGCGGCCGTCTCGCTCACCGGCGACTCCGTCGGCCAGCACGAAGTGTTCGGTGGCCGATATCGGCAGCACCATCAGATTCGACAGCGCACACGCCCGGTCACCCGGCTCGACGATGACCTGGGTCGCATGCGCCCGCAGCGCCGCCACCTTCGCGGGTCGACTCGCCGGGGCATCGACGACCGCGTCGATGTCGGCGTCGGCGTAGGCGAACCGGTATTCGGCGTCGTCGATGAGCCAGCCGCTCGGGAGTTCGACCGTCGCCAACTCGCGTGTCGTGACGTCGACGGCGCTGCGCGACGTCACGGCCCAGTAGACCTTGGACACCTGCCACGGGTCGCCCGGATGGTCGGACCCGGGCGCGGCGGCCACCGCGGCCGTCGTCACCTGGTGGGTCTGAATGTGGTCGGGATGGCCGTAACCACCGTTCGGATCGTAGGTGACCACGACGTGGGGTCGCAGGTCGCGGATGATCGCGACGAGCGCGCCCACCGACTCGCACGGCTCCGCATCGACGAACCGCCGCCGGTGCCGCCCGGGCGTGCCCGCCATGCCCGAGTCACGCCACCGGCCCGCGCCGCCGAGAAAGGTCGGTTCAGCGATGCCCAACTCGCTCAACGCCGCCGACAGTTCGGCGATGCGGTATCCGCCCAGTTGATCGGCCCCGTCGACGGCGAGCTGAGCCCAGCGCTCACCGATCACCTCGCCCTCCTCGCCGAGGGTGCACGTCACCACCCGCACCTCCGCTCCGCGCGCCGCGTAATGGGCGATGGTGGCGCCGGTGGTGAGCGTCTCGTCGTCCGGGTGGGCGTGGACGAACAGCAAGCGTGGAGTCTCCATGTGCACAAGATAGATTCACCGCGTGACGCGGCGCACCGTTGAGTACGCCTGCGCCGTCGTCGTCATCGGGCTGCTGTCCGGGGCCGCCGGTGCGGCCACCACGTTGCTGCTGCATGCCGTCGAGCACCTCGTCTACCACTACTCGTTCGGGTCGTTGCTGACGGGCGTGGGCAACAGCACCCCGGTGCGGCGCGCGGTCGGACCGATGATCGGCGGCGCGCTCGCCGGCGCCGGATGGTGGATTCTGCGGCGCCGGGGCGACGTGCCCTCGCTGTCGGCCACCATCGCCGAGCGCCGGCCGATTCCGCGGTGGCGGATGTCCGTCGACGCCGTCCTCCAGGTCCTGATCGTGGGGTCGGGCGCGTCGCTCGGCCGGGAGGGCGCGCCGCGTCAACTCTCGGCCGCGCTCGGCGACCTCGGCATCTCCCGGTGGTCACTCACCGACCGGGACCGCCAGATCCTGCTGGCCTGCGCGGCGGGCGCGGGTCTTGGCGCCGTGTACAGCGTCCCGCTCGGCGGGGCCGTCTTCGCGGTGCGCATCCTGCTCGGCACGTGGCATCCGCGGGCGGTGGGAACGGCGCTCATCACGTCGAGCCTCGCCGTGGCCGTGTCGGCGCCCGTCACCCATCTCGAGCATTCGCTGGTCTGGCCCGACCCGGACCTCTCCTACCTGTTCGTCATCCTGGCGTGCGCGATCGCGCCGCTGGCGGTGGTTCTGGGCCTCGTGTTCGACAAGCTGATGGCGTGGGTGCGGCCCAAGCCGCAGATCCGCTCGTGGTGGCTGGTGCCTGCGATCGCGCTGGCCGGCCTCGCCACCGGCATCTGCTCCATCTGGTGGCCGGAACTACCTGGTAACGGACGCAGCATCCTGACCGTCAGCGTCAACTCGGGTCTGCCGCTCGCCGGGGCGGCGGTGATCCTGTTCCTGAAGCCGCTGCTGACCGCGCTCTATCTGCGGGCGGGCGCGGTGGGCGGGTTGATCACGCCGGCACTGGCAACGGGCGCCGCGGCGGGCACCGTCGTCACCCTCGCCGTCAATCACGTCTTCGGAACCGACTTCCAGGTGGCCGCAGTGTCCCTGGCGTGCGCGGCGGGGGTCTTGGCGATCACCCAACGCGCGCCGCTGTTCGCGGCGTTGTTCGTCTGGGAGCTGGCCCGGCCGCCGGTGTGGTTGTTCCTGGTGTTCGCGGCCGCCGCGTTCACCGCGCACGGCATCCGGCTGCTGCGGGAGCGCAACCCGGCCAAGGGCTGAGGCACCGGCGGGGTGCGCCGGCTTACGGGGGCCCCTTCACCCACCTGCCCGCGTCGCCGACGATGCCGACCGGAACGGCGCCGGACAGGCTCACGTTCTCCACGTTCGGGGCGGCGGCCACGATCGTGGTGTCCTGGAGGATCGGCAGGACCGTGGCCATGTTCCACAGCCGCGGTTCGACGGCGGTCAGCACGTCACCGATGGGCTGGCTGCCGTCGAGCGCCGCCTCGATGTTCGGCTGGATGCTCTTGTCGCAGATGCCGGTCAGGTTGCTGGGGGCCTGCACCAGTTGATCCGGCCCGGGCGCCGCGCTGGTCACGGTCGGGGTGCTGGCGGGTGGCGGTGACGCGGTCGGCGCCGAGGTCGACGTCGCCGGGGTCGAGGTGGTGGGCGTTCCGCTCGGCGGCGTGGTAGCGACCGCCGTCGCCTCCAGCGCCGGGCAACCGAAGCGCGATGCCAATGCGGTCGCCAGGTCCCCGCCGGCCTGGTGCCACCCGACGATCGCGTCGACGCGATTGGTGGTCAGCGCGTCCCCGTACAGCGTGGGGGGATCGAGCGCGAGCACCGAGGCCGCAATCCCCACGCTGCGCAACTGGTCGGCCGCGGTGTTGGCCACCGCCACCGACGTCGCGTCGTTCGAGGCGACGCCGAGTACGAACGTCAGCTGCGCACCGTCCTTGCCGATGCGGCCCCGTGTCGGCGGCGGCGAACCCGGCGTCGGCGGCGGGACCGGGCTCGTCGACGCCACCTCCTGCTCGACGGTGTATCCGCTGGCCTTCAACAGGTCCAGCGCCGCGTCGCGGGACAGCGCGGGCGGCGCGGTCGGCACGTACCCCGGGTCCGATGGCGACCGCACCTGCGCCTGCGCCAGCGTCACGGTGTTGTCACTGCCCGCGCCGACGGCGGCGAGCAGGTCGACGTCGAGGAGGCCGAGGATCGCCTTGCGCACCTGGGGATCGGTCAGGTTGGGCTGCTCGGCGCGCAACGTCACCTGCATCACCCGCGGCGTGACGATGCGCGCCGTGCGAACGTCGGGGATCGCGCCCAGTTGGATGAACGCCGCCTGACCGCCGTGCACCTGAGCCACCTGCGTGTCGCCGTTGCGGATCGAGTCGGCGAGCACCGCGGGCGCGCCCCCGCGCCGGAAGAGGATCTGATCCGGCTTGGCCGGCTCCGCCCAGTACCTGTCGTTGCGGGCCAGCAGGATCTCGTCGCGTTGCGGGTCGATGCTGTCGACGCGGAACTGGCCGCCGGTCACCGGTAGCGCCCGGACGAGTCCGGCGGCGAATCCGCCGGGGACGTCCTTGACGATGTGGGCGGGCAGCAGGTCGTTGAACAGCTCACGCCACGCCGGATAGGGCTGCGAGAACGTGACCACGGCCGTCTTGCCGCCCTCCACCGACTGGACGCCGGTGATGAGGTCGTACCCCGCGGGGTCGACCACCCCCGGCTCGCTGACCATCTGCCGCCACAGATACCAGTAGTCGTCGGCGGCGATGGGAGCGTTGTCCGTCCACTGCGCCTCCGGCCTGATCTTGTAGGTGACGGTGAACGGATCCTCGCTCGTCACCTCCGCCGATTCCAGCAGCGTCGGGTCGAGTTCCCACCGCGAACCCGTCGACGACGCCGGGTCCGCGATGGGCCGGAACGAGCTCGGCAGGACCAACGACGAGATGGCCGCATTCACCGGCGACTGATCCGACAGCAGGTGCGGATTGAACCCGGGGCCGACGGAGTCGATCGCCATGATGATCTGCGAGGCCTTCAGCGGTGGCGGTGGCGAGCTCGCCGTGGTCTCGGTGCTCTGCGGAGCGGGCGGCGGACTGACCGTGCAGCCGGCCACCAGGACGCACGTCGATGTCACTGCGACGGTCACCAGGGTGAGTCGTCGCAGAGTCGTCGGCACGCCGTTCAGGCTATCGGGGCGGCGGATCCGCCTGCGGGCGGCGACGTTCAAACGTCAGGCGCGGGTCTTGGCGCGGGCCTTGGCGCGGGCACGCAGGCTGGCGACCAACTCGACCTTGCGGACCCGCACGATGTCCGGTGTCACCTCGACGCACTCGTCCTCGGCGCAGAATTCCATCGCCTGTTCGAGGCCGAGCTCCATCGGCCTCGCCAGCGTCTCGAAGACGTCGGCGGTCGAGGACCGCATGTTGGTCAGCTTCTTCTCGCGGGTGACGTTGACGTCGAGGTCCTCGGCACGCGGATTGATGCCGACGACCTGACCCTCGTAGGTGTCGTCGCCGGGCTCGACGAAGAACTGGCCGCGGTCCGACAGCTGCGTCATCGCGAAGGGCGTGACCGTGCCCGTCCGGTCCGAGACCAGCGAGCCGGTGTGCCTGGCGCGGATCTCCCCCGCCCACGGCCGGTAGCCGTCGAAGACGGCGTTGGCGATGCCGGTGCCGCGGGTCAGCGTCAGGAAGTCGGTGCGAAAGCCGATCAGCCCCCGGCTGGGCACGATGAAGTCCATCCGCACCCACCCGGCGGCGTGGTTGGCCATCTCCTCCATGCGGCCCTTGCGCGCCGCCATCAGCTGGGTGATGGCGCCGACGAACTCGTCGGGGCAGTCGATCGTCATCGCCTCGTACGGCTCGTGCAGCTTGCCGTCGATCGTCCTGGTGACCACCTGCGGCTTGCCCACGGTCAGCTCGAAGCCCTCGCGGCGCATCTGCTCGACGAGTACGGCCAGCGCCAGCTCGCCGCGGCCCTGCACCTCCCAGGCGTCCGGGCGGCCGATGTCGACCACCTTGATCGACACGTTGCCGACCAGCTCGCTGTCGAGCCGGTTCTTGACCATCCGCGCGGTCAGCTTGTGCCCGGACACCTTGCCGGCCAGTGGTGAGGTGTTCGTGCCGATCGTCACCGAGATGGCCGGCTCGTCGACCGTGATGCGGGGCAGTGCGTGGGCGTGGTCGACGTCGGCGAGCGTGTCACCGATCATGATCTCGGGCATGCCTGCGACGGCGACGATGTCACCGGCGACCGCCTCGTCGGTGGGACGGCGGTCCACGCCCTCGGTGGTCAGCAGTTCGGTGATCTTGGCGTTCGTGATCACCGGATGGCCGTCCACCTCCCGCATCCAGGCCACCTGCTGTCCCTTGCGCAACCGGCCCTTGTAGATGCGGATCAGCGCGAGCCTGCCGAGGAAGGCCGACGCGTCCAGGTTGGTCACCAGCGCCTGGAAGGGGGCGTCGGGATCACCCTGCGGCGGCGGGATGTGCTCGAGCAGCACGTCGAAGAGCGGGTCGAGGTTCTCACCGTCGGGGTTCTCGCCGTTGGCGGGTTCGGTGGTGCTGGCAATGCCGGCGCGGCCCGACGCGTACAGCGTCGGCAGCCCCAGCGCATCCTCGGCGGCCTTCTGGGCTTCGTCGTCGAGGTCCGACGCGACGTCGAGCAGCAGGTCGTGGCTTTCGGAGACCACTTCGGCGATCCGCGCATCGGGGCGATCGGTCTTGTTGACGACCAGGATCACCGGCAGGTGGGCGGCGAGTGCCTTGCGCAGCACGAACCGGGTCTGCGGCAGCGGTCCCTCGGAGGCGTCGACAAGCAGCAGGACGCCGTCGACCATGGACAGGCCGCGTTCGACCTCACCACCGAAGTCGGCGTGTCCCGGGGTGTCGATCACGTTGATCACCGTCATGCTGCCGTCGGCGTGGTGGCGGTGCACCGCGGTGTTCTTCGCCAGGATCGTGATGCCCTTTTCCTTCTCCAGGTCACCGGAGTCCATCAGCCGCTCGACGGCGTCGTCACCGCGGTGCGTCAGGGCACCGGACTGCCGCAGCATGGCGTCGACGAGGGTGGTCTTACCGTGGTCGACGTGAGCGACGATGGCGACATTGCGAAAATCCGGGCGAGAATCCACGTCGAGATTGTCGCAGCGTAGGTATCCAATCGCGAAAACGACGGCAGCGGCCGGCGGTCATCGAAGGGCGGAAGTGAAGCCATCCGAGTTCGCCGCACTCAAGGCGAAGAAGAAGTGCTGCCGGAGCACCCCGCGGTGCAAACGGTGTCCGCTGGTCCTGCAGAAGGTCCGCAAGGCCGAACTGTCGGGCATTCGCGGCAAGGAACTCGAGAAGGTCTTCAAGCGCGCCAGAAAGGCCTGACTACCTCGCAGGATGGCGGCGTACGGTGGATTCGTCCGACACCCGTGGAGGTAGGGAACATGTCTATTTTCGAAATGGGGACCATCGCCCTGGTGATCCTGCTGGGCTGCGCTGCCACCGCGGCGATCTACCTGGGCTTGTTGAACTGGGTGGGCGGTTATCACGTCGTGCGGTGTGCGGCATGTCACCACCTGACCAGCTCGTCGGTCAAGGCGCCGCGCGAGTCCTGTCCGCACTGCCGGCATCCGGTTCTGTTGCATCCGCTGTATTCGGTGCGCCATCCGCGCAATGCGTCCGAGGTGCGCGTGGTCGGCGATCGACTTCGCTACTGACCGCTCCGCAGAGCGGCCATCAGATCGGGCAGCCAGCCGCGGTCGGCGGGCACCCAGGCGAGCGCGTCGAGCTGGTCGGCCGCCACCCAGCGAAGCGCCCGATGGTCACGGGGCGCGACGCTGCCGCCGATCTGGGTGACGCGGAAGGCACGCAGCGTCGTGCCCGGCCCGAGGGAGACGTCGCCGCCCAGCTTGGCGCCGACGACGACTTCGACGCCGAGTTCCTCGTCCAGCTCCCGCGCCAGGGCAGCTGCCTCCGTTTCGCCGGGAACCACCTTGCCGCCCGGCAGCTCCCACAGCCCGGCCAACTCCGGCGGCCGCAGCCGCTGGGCCACCAGCAGGGTCGTACCGCGAATCAGGGCGCCCGCGACGACGATCTGGTTCGGCACGCAGCGACGGTATACCTTCGAATGATGGCTGTGTTGACGGACGAGCGGGTAGACGAGGCACTGTCCGAGCTCGACGGGTGGAAGCGCTCCGAGGGAGCGTTGCGCCGGTCGGTCGAATTCCCCTCGTTCCTTGCCGGAATCGATGCCGTGCGCCGCGTCGGCGAGCACGCCGACGCCGAGGATCACCATCCGGACATCGACATCCGTTGGCGGACGGTTACTTTCGCACTCGTCACGCACTCCGAGGGTGGCATCACCGAGAAGGACGTCGCCATGGCGCGCGACATCAATCGGATCGTCGGCTGACCAAGGCCAGGTAGGCAAGGGTGGCCACGGCGGCCAACACGTACGCCGACCCCGCCACGTCGGTGTACCAACGATGGCCGCTGACCCGGCCCGTGTCGGCGGCGAACTTCACCACCCAGGGCAGCCCGAGGTATGCCAGCACCACCCATGCCCAGCCGACGATGCGGGTCCGCCGGTGCATCGGCCCGAGGACCAACCACATGACCAGCGGCAGCAGCCACACCCAGTGGTGCGTCCAGCTGATGGGTGAAATCAGCAAGCCGAACAGCATGACGACGACGACGCGCCCCAGCGGGTCGTCGGCGCCGATCCGGCGCCACGCCTGCACGCTCAGCGCCGCGGTGAGCAGCACGGCGCCCACCAGCAGCGGGCCGTATCCGGCGTCACGTCCGGTCACGTAACCGATGACGCCGCGCAGCGATTGGTTCATCGGACTACCGACGACGCCGACGCGGTCGGCGTTGCCGAGCAGGTCGGTGAAGTAGAACCGCGCCTGCGGGCCGCCCAGCACCAGGGACAGCGCCACGGTGGCGCCGAATACCAACGCGGCGAACCCGAGCGCCCGCCATCGACGCGCACCGGCGAGATACAGACCCGTGACCGCGGGAGTCAGCTTCACCCCCGTCGCCACACCCACCAACAGACCCGACCACCACCATCGGGTGCTGTACGTCGCCCCGAGTACCGCCAGCATCAGCAGGGCACCTACCTGGCCCAGTTCGAAGAGGTGACGAACCGGCTCGAACCACACGGCCAGCGCAGTCCATGCCATGGCCATGCGGGGATCCGGCATTGCCAACAGTCGCAACGCCAGCACGGCGGATCCGTAGAGCGCCGCGACGATGCCGAGTTGCCAGCCCAGCCCGACGACGGGGAACGGCAGGAAGTGCAGCGGATAGAAGACCAGCCCCGCGAACGGTGGATAGGTGAACTGCAGCGGCATGCGCGGGATCGCCGGGTGGTACACGAAGTCGTAGAGGCCGCCGGTCGCCATCGTCGCCGCGCCGTCGACGTAGACGTGGAGGTCGATGAAGTTGGTGCCGTTCTGAACCAGGTACGTGACGGCGAAGCGCGCCAGCAGGCTCAGCGCGAGCAGATAGGGCGCGGCCACCGCGAACCGGGTCCGCGGCCGCGCGCCGGCGCGCACGGGCGAGGCGTCTGACTGTCTGGTTATGCCTCCGACTCTAGGTTCCCCCCGTCAAGCCGTCGGGTCACCATCGGCCGTCGTGTCAGTAACGGTTGCATAAATGCCACACGTGTCACTTGAGTAACTCCAGTAACTCCGTAGCTTCGGTGAAGACGTTCCGTCCACGGATTGGGAGAACCATGCACTTCGCCAGAAAATCGTTTGCCACCAGCGTGATTGCGGCTGCTTGTGCGGTGCCCGCCGCGCTCCTGCTCAGTGCCAACGCCTCGGCCGATCCGGTTCCGGCGCCCGCACCCGCGCTCCCCAACATGCCGAACATCCCGTTCCTGAACCAGATCTCGCCGGCGAACGCACCGGCGATGCTGCAGGGCCTCGCATCGGCGTTCACGGGTGCCGCCACCCCGGCTGCGCCGCCGGCCGCGCCCGCGCCCGCGGCCACCGCGTCGGTCACGCTGCCCCAGGCGCCTGCGCTTCCCGCGACGCCTGCGGCCGCCGTCCCCGCCACGGTTCCCGCTGCCGTCGCTCCCGCTGCCGCCACGGCGCCCGCTGCCGCGGCCCCGGCGGCGGGACTGGTGCCGACCGCGGAGGTGCAGATCCCGCAGGTGCCCATGAGCCCCGTGCCGCTGCCGCAACAGGTCAACTTCCCAGGTGATCTGGTCTCCCTGATGCCGCCGGGCCTGCCGCTGGCCAACCTGCTGCCGAAGGCGCCCTCGCCCGTCGCGGCGGTGCCCGCCGCGGCCACCGTCGCCCCCGCGGCCGTCGCCCCTGCGGCCGTCGCTCCCGCGGCCGTCGGCCCCGCGGCCGTCGCTCCCGCGGCCGTGGCACCCGCCCTCCCCGCGGCGACCAGCGGTCTCGGTGCCATCGCGCCGCTGATGTTCCCGACGTCCGCACTGCCCTGACCCTGCCCTCCGAGCCGCCGAACCCATCGATTCCGGGAGTGTCATGTCTTCGAAGAGAACGCTGCTCGTCGCGCTCGGTGCCTCGGCCGCGCTGGCGCTGGGCGTCCAACCGGTCGCCCACGCGGAACCCGCGCCGCCGCTGCCGATTCCGATCAGCGGTCTTCAGGCGCCCGGGCTACCCGCGATGCAGAGCCTCGGGCCGGTCATCCAGCAGGCCGCGGGTGACCCGACCAACGCCGCGTCGATGTTGATGGCCGCGGCGGCGGCCTTCGCGGGCAACAGCGCCGCGCCGTCGGACTCGAAGAACATGGCGGCGGCGGTCAACCAGTTCGTCGCCGATCCCCAGGTTGCCCACGTTCCGGCGGCGGGCGCGGCCCCCGGCGCCGAGGCACACCTGCCGATGGGCGTCGACCCGGCGCATGCGGCCGGACCGGTGCCCGACGCGGCACCGATGGCCGCCCCCGCACCGGCACCCGACGCCGCACCCCCGGCCGCCCCCGCTCCGGTTCCCGACGCCGCACCGATGGCCGCCCCCGCACCGGCACCCGACGCCGCACCCGCGCCCGAGGCGGCGCCCGTGCCGGACGCGGCCCCGGCGCCCGCGGCGGACGCAGCGCCCGCGGCGGCACCCGTGCCCGGCCCCGACGGCGCACCAGGGCCCGCCTTCGGGCCGGACGCGCCCACCACGCAGGACTTCATGTATCCGTCCATCAGCAACGGCTGCCTCAAGGACGGCGGCAACGTGTTGGCGACGGCGATCTCGGTGGCCGGCCCCGCGTCGATTCCGAAGCCGGGACCCGCCCCGGGCCAGACGGCGTACGTGTTCACCGCGATGGGCACGCCAGGACCGGCGAGCGAGCAGAAGCTCCCCCTCAACGCCACCTGGGTCAACCTGACCACGGGCAAGTCCGGCACGGTGACCCTCAAACCGCAGAGCGACATCAACCCCGAGGGCCCCACCACGCTGACCGCGATCGCCGACACCGGCTCGGGCAGCATCATCTCCACCATCTTCGGACAGGTCAGCACGACCGAGAAGCAGTGCCAGTTCATGCCGACCATCGGTTCGACCGTCGTCCCTTGACCCCTCTTTGCCCCTCCCCCTCCCCCTTCCCGCGAGCGTGCGCGTCTGAGGGCGACACGCCGTCGGGAATCCGGAGTAGGCGCACCCTCGCGGAGGAATTGGACCCGGTCAGTAGGCCATGAAGAGGATCATCTCGCGGTCGTACTCCCGCCCGGGATGCGCCTCGGCAAGGTGCTCCTGAGCCTTGGTGACCAGGTCGTCCTCATCGGTTCCGGTGATGGCCTCCCCGCAGGGACAGCTCAAGTGTGTCTTCGCCATGGTTCACGATCCCACGAGGATGATGAGGGCATGGACTTGTACGACGTAATGCGCACGACCGGAGCCGTCCGGCAGTACACCGGGGATGAGCTGCCCGACGACGTGCTGACCCGGATCCTCGACAACGCCCGCTTCGCGCCGAGCGGCGGCAACCGGCAGGGCGTGCGGGTGATCGTGGTGCGCGACCCGGCCACCCGCGAGGCGCTCGCCGGACTGTCGGAAGGGGCCGCCCGGCGGTACGCGGCGCAGATCGGCAACGGCGAATCGCCGTGGAACCCGTTGCACCCCTGCGGAGTCGACGAGGCCACCATCGAGGCGACCGAGCCGCCTGCACAGATGACCGCTCCGCTGCGCGAGGCGTCGGTCGTGCTGGTGATGTGCGTCGATCTCGGCGTCGTCGCAGCGACCGACCAGGAGCTCGATCGCATCGGAGTGGTCAGTGGCGCATCGGTGTACCCGTTCGTCTGGAACGTCCTCCTCGCGGCCCGCAATGAGGGCTTCGGCGGCGTCACGAACACCATGGCCATCGCGGAGGAGCCGCAGGTACGGCGCCTGCTCGGCATACCGGAGCAGTACGCGGTCGCCGCGGTGGTCCCGCTGGGCAAACCGGTGCATCAGGTCAGCAAGCTGAAGCGCAAGTCGGTCGCGGAGTTCGTCACCCGCGAGCGGTTCGACGGCGGCCGGTTCTAGCCCGCGCGGGTCAGCCCTTCGCCTTCGCCGCCCCCTTCACCTGCTTCTTGTAGGACCGCACCTTGTCCAACGAGCCGGTGTCGACGACGTCCGCCACCGACATGTGCGTGCCCGGCCTGCCATAGTCACCGGCCGCCTCGCGCCAGCCCGGCGGCGTCACGCCGTACTGCTTGCCCAGCAGGGCCAGGAAGATCCTCGCCTTCTGATCGCCGAAGCCGGGCAGTGCCTTGAGCCGACGCAGCACCTGCGCACCGTCGGGCGCGCCGGCCGTCCACAGCCTGGTCGCGTCGCCGTCGTACTCGTCGACGATCGTCAGGGCAAGAGCCTGCAGCCGTTTCGCCATCGAGCCCGGAAAGCGATGCACCGCAGGCCGTTCGGAGAACAGCGCAACGAACGCATCGGGGTCGTAGTCGGCGATCTGCCGAGCGTCCACCGCGCCCATGCGTTCGGCCAGCTTCTGCGGGCCGGCGAACGCCACTTCCATCGGGATCTGCTGGTCGAGCATCATTCCGACCAGCAGCGCAAAGGGATTCGACTCCAACAGCTCATCGGCGGCCGGATCCTGCACGAGCTGCAACTTCGCCATCGCGCCAGTCTAAGGTGACGGGCCTCCGCCGGGCCACGCCTACCGCAACCCGGGCGCCGGCCGGTCGAACCGGCCTGCGTTGCGAGGGATCGTCCACGGCCGCCCCCGACCGTGCTGGAATGGTCGGCATGACGCATCACCCGCCCGCGGTCATGACATGCGAAGGAGCAAGATGTCCCACGACGCGTCGGCCGGTTGCCGAGCTGGTCCCACTCGGCAGTGTCGGCAATCGAGCGTTGCCGTAACGGGTTTCGCAATGCGAGCACCCAACCAAGGACGGAAGAGGTGACATGCCGGGCGAGCTCGCGATCGCAGTGGCGGTGGCGCTGATTCTGGCCACCGCCGCCGCGGTCGTCGCGGTTCGCACCCGCCGGGTCGTGGCCACGCCGACCGAGCGGGCCGTGCATGCGGCACTGCACACCGCCTCGCTGGCCGCCCACGCACTGCGGCATGGGCTCGACGCGGGCTCCGCCCAACGAGCCGCACCCTCCCTGCGCATGCTCACCGGCGCCGACGCGATCGTCGTCCACGCCTCGTCCGGGGAACGGCTCGCGCACGACCCGCCCGACCGGTCCACCTGGTCGGCCGACGCGTTGGCGGCGGCGGAAGGCGCCGCGCGCGAAGCCCTGACCGGCCCTCGACGGATCATGTCCACCCACCTGGCGGGAGCGATGGTGGCTCAGCCGCTCATCACCGACGACGGCGACGCGCTCGGGGTCCTCGTCGCGGTGACGTCCCGCCCACCGGGACCCGGCATGCTCGGGGCCATCGGCGAGGTGGCGAGTTACGCGGCCGGCCAACTCGAACTCGCCGATCTCGACGCGTCCCGCGCCCGACTGGACCGAGCCGAGGTGCTGGCCCTTCGCGCCCAGATCAGCCCGCACTTCATCTACAACGCACTCAACACGATCGCGTCGTTCGTGCGCACCGATCCCGACCGTGCCCGGGAACTGATCCTCGAGTTCGCCGACTTCACCCGGTATTCGTTCCGCGCGGCCGGGCAATACACCACGTTGTCCGATGAACTTCGCAACATCGACCGCTACCTGACGCTTGAACGCGCCAGGTTCGGCGAGGCATTGACGGTCCGCCTGCAGGTCGCGCCGGAGATGCTCAACGTCGTCGTTCCGTTCCTCGCGCTACAACCCTTGGTGGAGAACGCCGTCCGGCACGGCTTCGCCGGACGTCGAGGTGGCATCGTCGAGATCGTGGCCCGCGACGAGGGACCCGACTGCGTCATCACGATCGAGGACGACGGGGTGGGCATGGACCCCGACGCCCTGCGGTCCGGGCCGGCCGACGCGCTGGCCGGCACCCGGGACGCCAGCGACCATTCCGCGCACGTCGGACTGACCAATGTCGACCATCGCCTGCGGGCGGCATTCGGCAACGATTACGGTCTGGTGGTCGAGACGGCCGTGGGCGCGGGCACGAAGGTCATCATGCGGGTCCCGAAGTTCCGCTCGGGCGTTCGAGCCGGCGGAGGTGCGTAGCGGTGAGGGAGGGGTCGAGGAGGACGTTGACCGTGCTCGCGGTGGACGACGAGGCCCCGGCACTCGACGAGCTGGTGTATCTCCTGGGCGAGCACCCCCACATCGGCGAGGTGTGCCGGGCCGGCGACGCCACCTCGGCACTGCGGGAACTGAACCGGCGTCACCTCGATGCGGTCTTCCTCGACATCAACATGCCCGGTCTCAGCGGCCTCGAGTTGGCCGGCGTGTTGAGCAACTTCTCCTACCGCCCCGCCGTGGTGTTCGTGACCGCCCACGACGACCGGGCGGTGGAGGCCTTCGACGTCGGCGCCGTCGACTACCTGCTCAAGCCCATCCGCCAGACCAGGCTGGACGAAGCCGTCCGCCGGGTCCTCGCCGCACGCGTGGACCACCCGCGGGACCAAGACGACGCGACCGGCGGTGACGACGAGGAGGGTGACGTCGTGCCCGCCGAGCTCGGTGGCATCACACACCTGGTGCCGCGGGACAGCATCGGCTGGGTGGAGGCCGAGGGCGACTACGCGCGGTTGCACTCCGAATCCGGTGCCCACCTGGTGCGGATCCCGCTGAGCATTCTCGAATCCCGTTGGCGGGAGCGCGGATTCCAGCGAATCCACCGTTCGTACCTGGTGGCGCTGCGGCTGGTCACGGGCGTGCGCACGACGGACGGCGCGGTGCTGGTGCGGCTGCGCGCGAACGGCGCCTCACCCGCGGTGGAGCTGCCGGTCAGCCGGCGCCAGGTGCGCGAGTTGCGCGACCGGGTGATCCGGGAACCGATGCGGAACTTGCGGCCGGCGGATCCGGCCGGCAGGAACGTGGCGACCGGGGAATGGACCAGCGGTGACGACTAGCGGCCGTCCTCAACGCGAACGCGTCGTCCTGGCCAACCGGAGGGGCGCCCGGGTCATCCGGACGCGGGTCGAGGTGCAGGAGCAGACGCAGGTCGGCGACGCGCTGGTGCGCGGACTGATGCGGGCCCAGCTCGGGCTGGCGCTGCGACTCGCCGCGGTGGTCCTGTGCACCGTCGCGGCGATTCCCCTGGTGATGGGATTGTTCCCCGAGGTCTCGGCAGTGCGGGTGCTCGGCATCCGACTGAACTGGCTGATTCTCGCCGGGGTCGTCTATCCGGTGCTGTACGGCGTGGGGCGGCTCTACGTTCGCCTGGCCGAACAGGGCGAGCGCGACTTCATCCGCGTCGTGGACGGTGAACCGTGACCGGAGCGCCGTTGACGGCGGTCGCCCTCCTCGCCGCCGCGCTGACCACCGTCGGCATCGGCTTCTACGGAATCCGGTTGTCGCGCACCACCTCCGATTTCCTGGTGGCCTCCCGCAGCATCGGACCGCGCTGGAATGCCGCGGCGATCTCCGGTGAATACCTCTCGGCCGCATCGTTTCTCGGCGTTGCCGGGCTGATCGCCAAGTACGGTGCCGACGCGCTGTGGTATCCCGTCGGCTTCACCGCGGGATACCTCGGGTTGTTGTTGTTCGTGGCGGCGCCGCTGCGCCGCTCGGGCGCCTACACCGTTCCCGACTTCGCCGAGTTCCGGCTCGGCTCGTCCCGGCTGCGCAGGGTTGCGATGCTCGTAGTGGTGGTGATCTGCACGCTCTACCTCGTGCCGCAGTATCAGGGCGCCGGTCTGGCATTGAAGACGCTTCTCGGGCTTCCGATCTGGCTCGGGCCGGTGACGGTCGCCGGGATCGTGATCGTCAACGTCGTCGGCGGCGGCATGCGGTCCATCACGTTCGTGCAGGCATTTCAATATTGGTTGAAGCTCACCGCGATCGCGGTACCCGCGCTGGCACTGTTGGTCCTGTTCATAAGGGACGGCGCGAATCTGGACGGACCGTTGCCGCCGACCGTGCAGCAGCAGACCACCGTGACCGTCGAGACCGACGTCGTGGTGCAGGTCGCCGATCCCACGGGCATCACGGTGACCGGCGACCTCGACGACGTCCACGTCGACGACGCGGCGTTCCCCTCCCCGGGCCGCTACACCCTTGCCCACGGGACGACGCTGACCCTGGCGGCCGGGTCGGTCACGCCCGTCGTCGCGGGCGCTCCCGGCGCAGGCAGCGACTGGCTCGCCTCCGGTCGCGGCCTGGGCGGCAGTCATCCCCTATACCAAGTGGTTTCGATCATCATCGCCACCTTCCTCGGCACGATGGGTTTGCCCCACGTCCTGGTGCGCTTCTACACCAACCCCGATGGCCGGGCGGCCCGGCGGACGGCGCTGGCCGTCATCGCACTGCTGTCCCTGTTCTACGTCTTCCCGACGCTGCTCGGCGTGTTCGCCAGGCAGTTCGTCCCGCAGCTGCTCATCACGGGCACCGCGGACGCCGCGGTACTGCTGCTCCCCGGGGCCGCGATCGGGGGCGCGGCGGGCGCCGGCCTGGCGGCGCTCGTCGCGGCGGGCGCCTTCGCCGCGTTCCTGGCGACGTCCTCGGGCCTGCTCGTCAGCATCGCCGGCGCGCTGTCCACCGACGTGTTGGGCGGCCGCGTGCGCGACTTCCGGGTGGCCGCCGTGATCGGTGGGATGGTGCCCGTTCCGCTGGCGCTGCTCGCGTCGTCGCTGGAGCTGTCCCGTACGGTCGGTCTCGCGTTCGCGGTGGCGGCTTCCACGCTGTGCCCGCTCCTGGTTCTCGGCATCTGGTGGCGCGGGTTGACGAGTGTGGGGGCCACGTGCGGGCTGGCCGTCGGCGGAGTGGCGTCCGGGCTGGCGACGACGCTGGCCATCACCGGAGGCATCGACGATGCTGTGCTGGGCGGTTGGCCCGCCGCGGTCGTCGGCTATCCCGCCGCCGTCACGGTTCCCCTGGCGTTCCTGACCATGGTCGTGGTCAGCCGTCTCACGGCGTCGGCGCGGCCCGCGAAGGTGGCCACCATCTTCGCCAGCATGCACGTGCCCGAACGGTTGGGGATGGGCGTCGAGCGCCTGCCGAAGGGCTGAACACCCGACCGTTCGTCGCCGGTGGTGAACCGCTCACCGCAGGTCCCTCCGGCTTCGGCGTGCGAGCCTGGGAATCTGCTGAGTATGTGACCTGAATCTCAATAGGCTTGCCGCACGTCGTCTCACTTCCAGTGTCAGGAGTACCGCGGTGCCGACCACCGATCGCTCACCGGCCAACACGGGCCAGCAATTCGTCGACATGCAGGCGAGTCCCGAGTTTCAGGAGCTGCGCACGCGTCTGCGCCGTTTCGTGTTCCCGATGACGGCCTTCTTCCTCGTCTGGTACGCGACCTACGTCCTGTTGGGCGCCTTCGCCCACGACTTCATGGCCATCGAGGTCTTCGGCCACGTCAACGTCGGCCTGCTCGTCGGGCTCGGGCAGTTCCTCACGACGTTCCTGATCACCGGCCTCTACGTCCGGTTCGCCAACCGCGAACTCGACCCGCGGGCCGCCGCGATCCGCGCCGAGATGGAGGGCACGGCCAAATGACCGTCCTGGCAGCCAGTGAGACCGTCGGCAATCCGCTGGCCAACATCGGCATCTTCGCACTCTTCGTCGTCATCACGCTGTTCGTGGTGATCAAGGCCAGCAAGAAGAACCAGACCGCCGACCAGTTCTTCACCGGCGGCCGCTCGTTCTCCGGCCCGCAGAACGGCATCGCCATCGCCGGCGACTACTTGTCGGCGGCCAGCTTCCTCGGCATCGCAGGCGCGATCGCCGTCTACGGCTACGACGGTTTCCTGTACTCCATCGGCTTCCTCGTCGCGTGGCTCGTCGCGCTGCTGCTGGTGGCCGAATTGTTGCGCAACACCGGCCGATTCACCATGGCCGACGTGCTGAGCTTCCGGCTCAAGCAACGCCCGGTGCGGATGGCGGCGGCCACGTCGACGCTGACGGTGTCGCTGTTCTACCTGCTGGCGCAGATGGCGGGCGCCGGCGGGCTCGTCGCGCTGCTGCTCGACGTCAAGAGCAGAAGCGGGCAGTCGGTCGTCATCGCCGTCGTCGGCGTCCTGATGATCGTCTACGTCCTGGTCGGCGGGATGAAGGGCACCACCTGGGTGCAGATCATCAAGGCGGTGCTGTTGATCGCGGGTGCCGCGATCATGACGGTGATGGTGCTGGCCAAGTTCGGACTGAACTTCTCCGAGATCCTCGGATCGGCACAGGCCGCCGTCTCCGGCTCGGCCGACAAGGCCGTCGCCGCGCGTGACGTCCTGGCGCCGGGCGCCCAGTACGGCGGCTCGACCACCTCGCAGATCAACTTCGTGTCATTGGCGTTGGCGCTGGTGCTCGGCACGGCGGGTCTGCCGCACGTGCTCATGCGGTTCTACACCGTGCCGACCGCCAGGGAGGCCCGCAAGTCCGTGGTGTGGGCGATCGCCCTGATCGGTGCCTTCTACCTGTTCACCCTGGTGCTCGGCTACGGAGCCGCGGCACTCGTCGGCCCGGATCGGATCCTGGCCGCGGCCGGCGGACAGAATTCGGCCGCGCCGCTGCTAGCGTTCGAACTGGGCGGGGTGATCCTGCTTGGCGTCATCTCCGCGGTCGCCTTCGCGACGATCCTGGCGGTCGTCGCGGGCCTGACGATCACCGCATCCGCGTCCTTCGCCCACGACGTCTACGCCAGCGTGCTCAAGCACGGCAAGGTCACCGAGGGTGAGCAGGTCCGCGTCTCGCGCATCACCGCCGTGGTGCTCGGGGTCTTGGCGATCGGGCTCGGCATCCTGGCCAACGGTCAGAACATCGCGTTCCTGGTGGCGCTCGCCTTCGCGATCGCCGCGGCGGCCAACCTGCCGACCATCGTGTATTCGCTGTACTGGAAGCGATTCAACACCCGCGGCGCGCTGTGGAGCATGTACGGCGGGTTGATCTCCACGCTGGTGTTGATCGTCTTCTCCCCCGCGGTGTCGGGCGCCAAGACGGCGATGATCCGCAGCGTCGACTTCGCCTGGTTCCCGCTGGCCAATCCTGGAATCGTGTCGATCCCGCTGGCATTCGTCCTCGGCATCGTCGGCACCGTGACGTCGAAGGTGCCCGGTGATCCCACCTTGAACGCCGAGATGGAGGTCCGCTCACTCACCGGGATCGGCGCCGAGAAGGCAGTCACCCACTGACGTCGCACACCGGTGTCGGCGGGGAAGCCCGGGCGGCATCCCCGTGTTGACCAGAACATGCCTACGCTCGCCCGCGTGACCGAACCGCGTCCGACGTCCCTTCGCACGCGGTTCGGTTTCGCGCTGCTGGCCTACGCGTTCGTCGCGATCATGACGGGCACCACCCTGCCCACGCCGTTGTACGCGTTGTACGCCGACCACATGCACTTCGCGGTACTGACGACCACGGTGATCTTCTCCACCTACGCCGTCGGGGTGCTCGGCGCCCTGCTGCTGTTCGGTCGGTGGTCCGACGCCATCGGCAGGCGTCCGGTTCTGCTGGCCGGAGCGGCCTTCGCGCTGGCCAGCGCGGCGGTGTTCCTGGCCGCCGATTCCGTGCCGCTGCTGCTGCTCGGCCGACTCCTCTCCGGCCTGTCGGCAGGCATCTTCACCGGGACGGCGACCGCAGCGATCGTCGAGGCCGCGCCCGACGACCAACGCGACCGCGCCACCTCGATCGCGACCGTCGCCAACATCGGCGGGCTGGGCATCGGGCCGATCCTGGCCGGACTCCTCGCCCAGTACGCACCGCACCCGCTGCAGCTTCCGTTCCTCACCCACGTGGTGCTGGTGATCCTCGCCGTCGGCGCCGTACTCCTGGCCCCCGAGACGTCCGGACGTACCGGGCGCATCGGCCTCCAACGGCTGTCGGTGCCCGCCGAGATGCGACCTGTGTTCGTCACGGCGGCAACGGCTGCCTTCGCGGGATTCGCCGTCACCGGGCTGTTCATGGCCGTCGCACCGTCGTTCGTCAGATCCGTCATGGGCGTCGGCAACCACGCCGTCGCAGGGGTCATCGCCGGTTCCCTGTTCGCCGCCTCGGCGGTCGCTCAGGTGCTGTCCCGTCGCGTCGCGCCGCGACGGGCCGTCGCCGTCGGCTGCGCCATCCTGGTCGTCGGCATGCTGACATTGGCCGTCGCACTCCAAGAGTCGTCCCTGGCCGGCCTGATCGCCGCGGCGCTGGTGGCGGGCATCGGGCAGGGCATCAGCTTCAGCCGTGGGCTGGCGTCGGTCGCCGAACTGGCGCCCGAAGACCGTCGCGCCGAAGTGAGCTCGACGTACTTCGTCGTTGCGTACGTGGCGATATCGCTGCCCGTCGTCGGCGAGGGCTTCGCATCCCAGCACTGGGGGCTGCGCGCCGCCGGCGTCAGCTTCGCGCTCGCCACCGCGGCACTCGCGGCGGTGTGCCTGGTGGCCGTCGTCCTTCAGGAGCGGCGCTCACCGGCCGGCCCGCCGACGCGCAGTGGTGTCTCCTAGACGCTCTTGCGCCGGAACTCCCGCCGACTCTCCGCGGGACCGGTGGAGCGGGGACCGTGCTTGCGTCCGCCGTCCTTGTGCTCGGAACCGCCGCCCGCATTGGCCTTCTTTCGCTCGAGCGCCTCGCGGAACTTGCGCTTGTTCTCGTCGGAGGAGTCGTTCCCGTCAGAGCTCTTTTCGGCCATGCCCAAGCGTAGCGTCCCGACGGCCCGGACCCTCACCGCACGCCGGGCGGCATCCCGTAGAGATGTGAGACGGGCAGCGTCATCAGCACGCGCCGATCGGCGACCATGGCCTGACGGTAGTCGTCCCAGTCGGGGTGTTCCTTCCCGGAAATGTTGCGGTACAACGCAATCAGACCCTCCACGGTGTCGTCGTCCCGGGTTACGGCAGGTGGGGTGAGCAGCGCATTGCCCTCGGCCACGGCGTACGCCCAGCCGTCGTCGGAGCTGACGTGGATCGACGCACGCGGGTCGCGACGCAGGTTGCGGGTCTTGGCGCGAGGCTCGGTGATCGACACCTGGATGGCCACCTCGCGGGCATCGAAGTGGTAGGAGACGTTCGACAGCTGCGGCCGACCGTCCTGCTTGATGGTCGCGAGTACCCCCAGCGAGTTGCCACCGATCAAGGCCAACAGTTTGTCGTCGAACACCTGGCGCGTCATGTTCGCCAGCGTACGACCGTCGCCCTCCTACCATGAGCTGATGACGACGATCGACGCACGCACCGCGAGGTTTGGATGACCCGATATGCCGCCTTCCTCCGTGGCGTCAACGTCGGCGGGGTGAACCTGAAGATGGCAGACGTCGCGGCAGCCCTGACCGAGGCCGGGTTCGACGACGTCACCACGGTGTTGGCCAGTGGCAACGTGCTGATGACCAGCAAGGCCCGGGTGTCCGCCGTCCGAACCAAGGCCGAGAAGGCACTTCGCGACGCCTTCGGCTACGACGCGTGGGTGCTGGCCTACGACCTCGACACCGTGCGGGCGATATCCGATGCCTTCCCCTTCGAGCGGGAGGTGCAGGGCAGGCATTCCTATGTCACGTTCGTCACCGGGGCGGAGGTGCTCGACGAACTCGCGGGTCTGGCCGAGGGCGCCGGCCCCGAGGAGAAGATCGAGCGCGGCGAGGGCGTCGTCTACTGGCAGGTGCCCAAGGGCGGCACGTTGGACACCACGATCGGCAAGACGATGGGAGCGAAGCGGTTCAAGTCGTCGACCACCACCCGCAATCTCAACACGATCGAGAAGATCCTCGCCAAGTGAGGTCGACGTGACCCGCGCCGAACGCCCCGAGATCGCCCTTCGACAGGGGGTGGTGCGTGGGATCACCGCCGACGGCGTGACCGCGTTCCGCGGCATCCCGTACGCGGCGTCGCCGGTGGGCGATCTGCGCTTCCGTCCGCCTGGCGTCCATCCCGGGTGGGACGGCGTTCGCGACGCCACCGAATCCGGGCCGTCGGCGCCACAGCGCCAGTCCCGACTGCAGAACGTGATGGGTCCCTCGCCCACGGACTCGGACGAGCACGGGTGCCTCAACCTCAACGTGTGGGTGCCGGAAGCCGCCTGGACCGACCATCGGCCGCGCCCGGTGTTGTGCTGGATCCACGGCGGCGGCTGGACCAGTGGGTCCGGCGGCTGGAATTGGTACGACGGTGGTCGCCTTGCCGCTCGAGGAGACATCGTCGTCGTCACGATCAACTACCGGCTGTCGGCACTGGGCTACCTGTGGCTACCCGAGATCGGCTCGGGCAACCTCGGCGCCCAGGACCAGGCAGCCGCCCTGCGGTGGATCCGGGACAACGTCGCGGCCTTCGGCGGAGACCCGGCCGAGGTCACCGTGGGCGGGCAGTCTGCAGGCGCCTACTCCGCGCTGAGTCTGGCCCTGGATCCGGCCACCCGCCCCATGGTCCGGAGGGTGCTCGCGCAGAGCGGACCGTGGACCGTGGCCGGTCAGCAACCAGCTGCCGCGGCGACGGCGGCAGACGAATACCTCGACCTGCTCGGCCTCGCACGCGACGACGGACTGTTGTCCGCCCTGCAGAGCATGCCCGTCGACGACCTGCTCGCGGCCTACCACGCGCTTGCCCGCCACCCCCAACGCCCGACCGACATCTCTCCGGCGATGTACCCGGTCCACGGCGGGCCCGGACTGCCGCGGAACTGGACCGACGGCCTCGATCGGGGTGGGCTGCGCGGTATCCCGCTGCTGATCGGGCGTACCGAACACGAGATGACGGCATTCAGCCCCGGCATCGGCGCACCCGAGGACGCCGACGACGCCACCCGGATCGAGTTCGATGCCGGCGTCGTGCGGATCGCCGAAACCCAGGCCGCGCAAGGGCAGCCCGTGTACGTCTACCGCTTCGCCCGGCGATCGAGCTCCACCCCGACGCTGGGTGCCACCCACTGCGCGGAGCTTCCGTTCCTGTTCGACAACCTCGACGCCTATGCAGCAGCACCCATGACGGGTCCGTCGGATGCGGCCGACCGCGTGCTGGCAGACGGATTCAGTGCGGCGATTGCATCATTCGTCCGGTCGGGTTTCAGCGACGGAGGTGGCTGGACGCCCTACCGACCGACCGACGGCGGGTACGTCCGGCGCTACGGCTGACCGAACGCCGTCTCGACGTAGCGCAGGGCGTCCGCCTTGCCGATGCCGAGGGCCTTGGCCGCCGCGGCGAAGGTGTGCGCAGCGGTGGCCATCGCGGCGTCGGCGGGATCGACCCGCGCCACGAAAGTGCCGAACCTGCCCCGGGTTTCCAACACTCCTGCCGCCTCGAGCTCCCGGTAGGCCCGGGCCACCGTGTTGACCGCCATGTTCAGCTCGCGTGCGAGATCACGGACGGTCGGCAACCGGGTGCCAGGTGGCAGCCTGCCGTCCCGGACCCCCTCGATGATCTGCAGCCTCAACTGGTCGAACAGCGGCCTGGCCCCGTCCGGATCGACGCGAACCCACTCCCCCACATCGGCCACGTGCCCAGTATCACAAAAAGCGGCTAGTTTGGTGGCGTGCAGGTCACGGTGCTCAGCGGGGCGGGGATGTCCGCGGAGAGCGGCGTGCCGACCTTCCGCGACGTCGAGACCGGGCTGTGGGCCACGGTCGATCCCTACGAGATCTCGAGCGCCGAGGGCTGGCGGCGCCATCCGGAGAAGGTCTGGGCCTGGTATCTGTGGCGGCATCACATGATGAAGGCCGTCGCGCCGAACGACGGTCACCTCGCGGTCGCGGCCTGGCAGGACGGTGCCGAAGTGCACGTCGTCACGCAGAACGTCGACGACCTCCACGAGCGGGCGGGCAGCCGGCGGGTGTACCACTTGCACGGCAGCTTGTTCAGCTTTCGTTGCGACCATTGCCAATTGGCGTACCGCGGCGCGCTGCCCGCCATGCCGGAACCGGTCGGGGCGGTCGAGCCGCCGAGCTGCTCCTGCGGTGGCCTGGTCCGTCCCGACGTGGTGTGGTTCGGCGAGCAGCTGCCGAACGAGGCATGGGATCGCTCGGTGGCGGCGGTGTCCTCCGCCGACGTGGCGATCGTGGTGGGCACGTCGGCGATCGTCTACCCGGCTGCGGGGCTGCCCGAACTTGCCCTCGCCGAAGGCATTCCGGTCATCGAGGTCAATCCGGAGCACACGCCACTGTCGGACTGCGCCACGATCTCGCTGCGCGAGAAGGCTGCCGCGGCACTGCCGGGGCTCCTCCAGCGGCTGCCCGCGCTCCTGGGCTGACGCGGCGGGTGCCGTCGTCGACGGCACGGCGGTCAGTCGGCGACGAACCCCTTGATCCTCGCGACCGCCTCCTGCGGTGGCACGTCGAGTCCGATCATCGAGGTCACGATCTGACCGCAGCAGGCCGACCGCATCACCCGGTCCGCGAACGCCTCGACGTCGCCGAAGGGCAGGTAGGGCCGCGAGATGAGTTGCGCAGCCACCCCGTGGGCGACCGTCCACAGCTCCAGCGCGGCGACCGTGGAGTCGCCCCGTGGGTACACGCCCTCCTCCATCAGCGACTCGATGGTGCTCCGCATGTGCACGAACGCCGAGCTGTTCAGGGTCGTGTCGACGTCGCTCCCCGGTCGCCCCTCGCCCATCGTCGCGATGCGGTACAGCTCGGGGTTGCCCACGGCGAACCGGACGTACGCCAGGCCCTGCGCGCGGAGCCGGTCGATCGTCGACGGTTGTTCGCGGACCACCTCCTGCATGACGTCTTCGAGGCGTTCGAAGTATCTGGCGCACACCGCGTCGAGAAGCGCGTCCTTGTCGGCGAAGTGGAGGTAGATCGACGGCGACGTGATCCCGACCCGCTGCGCCACCGACCGGATGGACACCGCCTTGGCGCATCCGGTCTCCATCAGAAGATCGGTCGTGGCGTCGAGGATCTCCTCGCGAAGTCGTTCCCCGGAGCCGCGCGGCGCGCGTCGGCGTCGCAGGGGCGCGGGTGTCACGCCGTCGCGTCCGTCGCCGATGCCACCTTGGTGCGGGTGGTCCTCGACCGGGTCGCCGCGCCGCTGGCACCCGACTCACTGAACCCGATGCGTCCATGCAGCCGGGCCAGCGGCTTGGGCGCCCACCAGTTCCAGCCGCCGAGGAGGTGCATGAACGCCGGCAGCAGCACCATTCGCACCAAGGTGGCGTCGACGAGCACCGCCAGCGTGAGCCCGAGGCCGAACATCCTCATGAACGACACTTCGGCGGCGATCAGTGCGGCGAACGATATCGACATCACCACGGCCGCCGCCGTGACGACCCGGCCGGTGCGGGCCAGCCCCAGTGCCACCGCCTCGTCGTTGTCGTGGCGGGCAGCCTTGATCGCCTGCCGACCCGAGGGCATCGACCCGCCGTCGGCCCGCAGGGTGCACCAGTACTCCCGGATGCGCGCGACGAGGAAGACCTCGTAGTCCATCGACAGCCCGAACGCGATGCAGAACAGCAGCACCGGCAGGTTGGCCACCAGCGTTCCGGTCGAGGTGGTGCCCAGCGCGTGGAGGTGGCCGTCCTGGAAGATCCACACCAGGGCCCCGAACGCGGCCGTCAACGACAAGATGTTCATCGCAACGGCTTTCAGGGGAAGGACCACGCTGCCGGTGAGCAGGAAGAGCAGGCCGAAGGTGATCACGGCGATCACGCCGAGCACCCACGGTAGCCGGGTCGTGATCGCCGCGACACTGTCGCGGTTCACCTGCGCGGTGCCGCCGAGCTGGACGGTCCTGCCGTCGGGGGTCGGCACGTCGTGCAACCGGTCGAGCTGCGCCTGGGAGGCGTCGGAGAACAGCGGCGCGGTGCTGCCGACGGTCAGCAGTGCGCTGCCGCCGGCGATGCCGGTGGCGGCGGTGGGCGGTCCGACCGCGGTACCGCCGACGAAGGTTGCGGTCGGGGCGGACACCGCCGCGACGTCGGGCACCTTGGACAGTGCGGCGGCGTAACGCGCGATGTCCTGCGATGACAGCCCTCCGGCGTCGGGCACGACGACCGAGACGGCAGTCGAGGAGTCGTCGACGAAGTCGTTGCGGAGCTGGTCGCCCAGCTGGTGCGCCGAGGCCGACGCGGGTAGCACCCGGTCGTCCGGGAAGCCCCACTTGACGCCGAGGAACGGTGCGCCCAGTGCCAGCAGGAGGATGACGACGGCCATGCTCACCGGGACGGCTCGGCGCATCACCGCCTTGGTGGAGCGGTACCAGAACACCTGCTCGATGGATGTGGCGGAGGGCTCGGGCCGTCGGGTCACCCGGCGGACCAGTGTGCGGACGTCGAGCGCGCCCAGTCGGTCGCCGAGCAGCCAGATTGCCGCCGGGGTGACGACGACGGCGGCGGCGGCGGCGAACCCGACGGTCGCGATGCCCGCGTAGGCGAAGGACTTGAGGAAGTACATCGGGAAGATCAGCATCGCGATCATCGACAGCGCGACCGTCGTCGCGGAGAACAGCACGGTTCGGCCCGCGGTGGACATGGTCCGCACCAACGCTTCGTCGGGTGCCACGCCGTCCGCGAGCTCGTCGCGGTAGCGGCTGATGATCAGCAGGGTGTAGTCGATGGCAAGCGCCAGTCCCATCGCCGTGGAGAGATTGAGGGCGAAGATCGACACGTCGGTGTGGAAGGTGATGAGCCTCAGGACCGACATCGATCCCACGATCGCCAGGCCGCCGACGACCATCGGCAGCGCGGCCGCGACCAGGCCGCCGAACACCCACACCAGCACCAGGAAGCTGAACGGGATCGCGATCGACTCCATCATCAGCAGGTCGCGCTCGGTCTGCGCGTTGACCTCTGCGTAGACCATCGCGATGCCGCCGGATCTCACGGTGACACCGTCGCGGTCGATGGTGACGTCGTCCGACAGTTGCTTCGCGTACTTCTGCGCATCGTTCTCGCCGCCGGTGATGCCCGCGACGATGAGCCCGGACGTGTGGTCCTTGCTCACCAGGGCGGCGGCCGCCCGCGGCGGTGCGGTCCAGGCCGAGGTCACGTCCGCGACGTGAGGGGAATGCTGGAGGCGCTCGACGATGCCGTCGGCGACGGCGGTGGCCTCCGGACTGGTGACACCCTCGGGCGAGCTGACCGTGAGGAGCATCTGCATGTCGCCCTGGCCGAACTTGTCGGTGAGCAGCTGTGTGGCCCGCGACGATTCCGAGCCGGGATCTTGGAAGCCACCCGCGGACAAGCTCTTCGCAACGGGAATGCCGAACACCGCCGCAGCCACCATGATGAGCGCGGCGCCGGCGATGATCCGCCGTGGTGCAGCAATGGCGAACAGCGCGATTCGGCGCAACACGGTACCGTCCTTCACGTGGGTTATCAGCGATAACTTACCAACGCTAACTCATGGTCGGCAGAGGAGCTGCCACCTGTGACAACGCCGCGAAAGCGCCCCGGGTTCATACTTTCCGGACGGCCACGGCAAGTTCACAGGAAACGCCTAGGATCGTCGGCATGACGACTTCTGACGTGGGCACGTCGACCCTCTCTGCAATGTCTTCGTCGTCTTCGTCAACCGATCTCGGACTGCTCGTCCTGCGGATCGCCGTCGGCGCCACGATGGTGCAGGCCGGCCTGATGAAGGCACTCGACTTCGGCTCCACGGTGGCGTTCATGGAGGGCGGCGGCTGGCGCATGGCCATCGTCGCGGCGCTCATGGTCACCGCGGCCGAGGTGGCCGGCGGACTCGGACTGACGCTCGGTTTGCTGACCCCGTTGGCCGCGGCCGCCGTGATCGCGGCGATGATCGATGCCTGGGCAGTCAACGTCTCGGCGGCGGCGTTCTGGTCCGACCCGTTCAACGTGCCGTTCCTGGTGGCCTTCGCCGCAACGACGTTGCTCTTCACCGGCGCCGGCGCGTATTCGCTCGATGCGAAGGCGTTCGGCTGGAGCCGCTGGAACCGATTGCTCGCCGTGGGACTGTTCGTGATCGCGGTCGCCGCTGCGGTCGCCACCTGGGTCGTGCTGAACGGCACCAATCCGATCCATCTCAGCGATCGGGCGGCCTAGAACCTACTGACAGGTAAGAATTGCCAGCGTTGTCATAATCGTGACTCAAAGAACTCTTAATGGTGATGGTTACTGTCCAGTACATGTGGATCGACGACACCAGTGCAGATGTCATCAAGGTTGACTTCGAAGCCCTCTACCACGGGGACTTTCTGGTCGAGGGTGACTGCTCAGAGCAGTTTCCCGACCTCGCCCAAGCAGTCTGACCGCGAGCGGGTTCGCCCGCCCCGTGTCACCTGATTGATCACGCCGCGGCATGGCGGGTATGCAGGACTCCCGCCCGTGCGCGCAGACAGCCGCCGACGGACACCGTCGGCGGCTTTTTCTGTGCAGGGCCCGGGGTGTGCTGCACACACCGCGAATCTTCTAGCGCGGCGCCATGCGGATGGCGCCGTCGAGGCGGATGACTTCACCGTTGAGCATCGGGTTCTCGACGATGTGCACGGCCAGGGCGCCGTACTCGTCCGGGTCGCCGAGCCGGGCCGGATGCGGCACCTGCTGACCGAGCGAGCGCTGGGCCTCCTCGGGCAGGGAACCGAGCAACGGCGTCCTGAACAGACCCGGCGCTATCGTCACCACGCGAATGAGGTTGCGGGACAGATCGCGGGCGATCGGCAGCGTCATGCCCACCACGCCACCCTTGGAGGCCGAGTACGCGGCCTGGCCGATCTGTCCGTCGAACGCCGCCACCGAGGCGGTGTTGACGATGACGCCCCGCTCCGGGCTGGCGTCGGGGCCGACCGGCTCGGTCTTGGCGATCCGCTCAGCGGTCAGGCGTAGCACGTTGAAGGTGCCGATCAGGTTGACCTCGACGACCTTCCTGAATTGGTCGAGCGGGAAGGCACCGTCCCTGCCCAGCGTCTTGATCGCGTTGCCGATACCGGCGCAGTTGACGTTGATGCGCACGGGCCCGAGCGACTCGGCGACGTCGAGCGCCTTGCGCACGGATTCCTCGTCGGTGACGTTCCCCCCGACGAACACGGCGCGGTCACCCAGTTCGGCGACGACGTCCTCGCCCTTGAGGTCGATGACGACCACGCTGGCTCCGGCGTCGAGCAGACGCTTGGTGGTGGCCAGGCCCAAACCCGACGCGCCCCCCGTGACGACCGCGACGGCATCCTTGATCTGCACTGATCGGCGCTCCCTTCATGCGGTTGGCCGGAGGCCGACCTACTGGTTGGTTGGGACTATACCCAGTCCCGAAGGATGTCCTCGACCTCGGCGCCCCGGTCGTCGGGTGGCGTGGGCGACGGCGGCACGCTGCGGGAGAACCGCGGGGCCGGGGCGGGCTGTAGGTGGTCGCCGCCGGCCGTGACGTCGTGGAAGAAGGTGCCGCGTTCGGTCACGTGGGGCTCGGTCTCCACTTCGGCGAAGCTCAACACCGGGGTGACGCAGGCGTCGGTGCCGTTGAACACCTTGGCCCAGTGATCGCGATCGCTCCCGGCGAACGCCGCGGTGAACGCCGCCCGCAGCTCGGGCCAGCGCGCCATGTCGTTCTGCGCGGGAAGATCGGCGGAGTCGAGGCCCAAGCCTTCGAGCAGCAGGGCATAGAACTGAGGTTCGATGGCGCCGACCGCGACGTAGCGGCCGTCGGAGGTCTCGTACGTGTCGTAGTACGGTGCGCCGGTGTCGAGCAGGTTGGTGCCGCGCTCGTCGGACCACAGCCCGCTCGCCCGAAAGCTCCACATCATCTGCATCAGGACGCTGGAGCCGTCGATCATGGCGGCGTCCACGACCTGGCCCGTGCCGGACGTCTGCCGCTCCCACAGCGCGGAGAGGATGCCGACGACGAGGAACATCGAGCCGCCACCGAAGTCGCCGGCGAGGTTCAAGGGCGGAACGGGCCGCTCCCCCTTGCGGCCGACGGCATGCAGCAGACCGTTGAGTGAGATGTAGTTGATGTCGTGACCGGCCTGTTGCGAGCGCGGACCCGTTTGACCCCAGCCGGTCATGCGGCCGTAGATCAGGCGCTCGTTGACCTTGGCGCAGTCCTCCGGCCCCAGGCCGAGGCGTTCGGTGACGCCGGGGCGGTATCCCTCGATCAGGACGTCGGCCTTGGCGATGAGCCGCAGCACCAGGCCGCGGCCGTCGTCGCTCTTCAGGTCGGCGGCTACCGAACGCCGATTGCGCAGCATCGCGTCGCGCGTGCCCGTCGGCACTCCCCCGCTCTTGCCGGGTCGCTCGACGCGCACGACGTCGGCCCCCAGATCGCCGAGGACCATCGCCGCATGTGGTCCCGGACCGATGCCGGCCAGCTCGACGACTCTCAGTCCCTGCAGTGGTCCAGCCATCGTTGACACGCCCTCCACGAGTTCGACTAGTTGACCGCGGACGAAGCTTACTTGTATAACCAAGTCGAGCGACCGCGGGCCTCCGCTCGCCGGACCTGAGGCGGCACGATTCACCCATGACCAGCACCGAGTCCTACTCAGGCATCGGCGATCTCACCATCGTCCTCGAGGACGGGGTGCTCGTGCTCACGCTCAACCGCCCGGACACTTTGAATTCGCTGACGGCGGCGATGCTCGAGACCATCGCCACGACCTTGGCGCGCGCGGCGAGCGATCCCGCTGTCAGGGTGGTCCGCCTCGGCGGGTCCGGACGCGGCTTCAGTTCGGGTGCGGGCATCGGGGTGGACGATTTTGCCGATCCGGGCGCGAACGGCACGCCGGCGGACACCCTGTCCGCGGCCAACCGCGCGATCCGCTCGATCGTCGCGTTGCCCAAGCCGGTCGTCTCCGTCGTCGCGGGCCCGGCGGCGGGCGTCGGCGTCTCGTTGGCCATCGCCGCCGACGTCGTCCTCGCCTCGGAGCGGGCGTATTTCCTGTTGGCATTCACCAAGATTGGGCTCATGCCCGACGGTGGCGCGACCGCCTTGGTCGCCGCGTCGATCGGGCGTGCCAAAGCGATGCGCATGGCGTTGTTGGCGGAGCGACTGTCCGCCGAGGACGCCCTTGCCGCGGGGCTGGTGAGCTCGGTGCATCCGGCTGACGAACTCGAGGCGGAGGTGAGCGTCGTGATCGACACGCTGAAGTCCGGTCCGGCAATTGCGCTGCGCGAGACCAAGCAGGCGATCAACGCGGCGACGCTGACCGAACTCGACGATGCGTTGACCCGTGAGACCGAGGGGCAGCTGTCGCTGATGTCGTCCCACGACTTCCGCGAGGGCATCACGGCGTTCCAGCAGCGACGATCGGCGGCCTTCACCGACGAGTGAGACGTCGCCCGTCGGGCGTCCACCGATCCGGACCACCACGATCGGCCCGATTCCGATATCGCCGGCGATATCGAATTCCGGACGGTCCCCATGCCGAAACTTGGCGCGAATCCCCGTTACGACCGCTGGCGTGTCGGACCGACCCGTCACCATCGGCTCCATGAAGAACTACACCTATCGCGCGCAGTGGTCGACGGAATCCGCCGACTACGCCGCCATTTGCCTCGAATTCCCGTTGGAGGCGGCGCACGCGCCGACGCCGGGCGAGGCGATCGTCCGCATCGAGCGGACCATCGCCGGCATCGTCGCCGAGTACGAAGAGGAGGAAGCCGACCCGCCTCCGTCGCTCACCGACCGGCATTACAGCGGCACGTTCCTGGTGCGCACGTCGCCAATGCTGCACGGGCGACTGACGGTCGAGTCCGCCGAGCAGGGGGTGTCGCTGAACCAGTGGGTGGTCCAGAAACTCACCGACCGCGGACCGGTGCGGTCCGCCGACCCGTGGTTCTGACCCGAATAATCGTTCGACCGCAGGGGGGTCGATCAGCCACCATCTCATGGTGAGTACGCATCTCGGCGTGGAACATCCGGCAGTCGCCGGAGGTTGGCGCGTGCTCGCACCCTTCCGGTTTCGCGAATACCGCCTGCTGATCGGCGCCCTGTCGATCTCGATCTTCGCCGAGGGCATGTGGGCCGTCGTGATGGCCATGCAGGTCATCGCGCTCGACGACGACCCGGCGGCGCTGTCGCTGGTGGCGACGTGCCTCGGCGCCGGCCTGGTCGGCTTCGTGCTGGTCGGTGGGATCACCGCCGACCGCGTCAATCAGCGCACCATCATCATCGTCGTTGAAGCAGCGAACGTGGTGGTCGTATCGACGGTCACCGTCCTGAGTATGCTTGGCACGCTGCGTGTTTGGCAGATGGCCGTCGCCGCGGCGCTGTTGGGCATCGCGGCCGCGTTCTTCTTCCCCGCGTACAGCGCGCTGCTGCCGCGCATCCTGCCCGCCGATCAGCTGCTGGCGGCCAACGGAGTCGAAGGCGTGGTGCGACCGGTGTTTCAACGAGCGGTCGGTCCCGCCGCCGCAGGCGTGCTGGTCGGTCTGACGTTCCCCGCGCTCGGCGCCGTCGCCGTCGCCGCACTGTTCGCGATGGGCCTTGGCCTGCTGGTCGCCACCCGGCCTGGGGCGACCCCGCCCGTTGTCCACCCCGACCAGGATCGTTCCCACGTTCTGCGGGACATGCGCGACGGGTTCCGCTTCATGGCGCGGACGCCCTGGCTGCTGTGGACGCTGCTGTTCGCCAGCATGTTCGTCCTGGTCGTCCTCGGCCCGATCGAGGTCCTGCTGCCGTTCATCGCCAAGGACCGCTTCACCGACGGCGCGCGCACGTACGGGTTCATCCTGGCGGCCTATGGAGTGGGCAGCGCGCTCGGTGCGCTCGGCGTCTCGTCGGGAAGGCTGCCGCGGCGCTACCTGACGGTGATGATGACGATGTGGGGGCTGGGGTCGCTGCCGCTGGTGATCGTCGGGTGGACGTCGTCGTTCACGTTGATGGCGTCGGCGACGTTCGTCGTCGGCGTGACGGACGGTGCGGCGGGCGTCATTTGGGGCACGCTGCTGCAGCGCCGGGTGCCGCCGGAGATGCTGGGCCGCGTGTCGGGCCTGGACTTCTTCGTGTCGCTGGCCTTCATGCCGGTGTCGTTCGCGATCGCCGGCCCGCTGTCGAAAGTGGTGCCCATGAACGTGATCTTCCTGGCCGCGGGCCTGGTGCCCGTGCTGTTGGCGGCGATCGCGATGGCGGCGGCGCGGATGGCCCGCGACGAGGTCGCGAACCCGTTGCGGTAGCGACTCAGACGCCGAACATCGGAGGGAGTGCGAGCACCATGACCAGGCCCCAGAAGAAGTGGGTCAGCACGGATGCGAGCACTCCCCCGGTGATCCGGCGTTCATAGGCGCACACTCCGCCCAGGATGATGCCCGCGAACCCGAGCATCGGATTGCCCGCCGCCGACACCGCCAGCGCGTAGACGATGGTCGAGACGATCTCGGGATGGAACTTGCCGAGCGCGGTGTAGAGCGCGCCGCGGAAGAACATCTCCTCGGCGGCCCCGTTGATCACGGTGATCAGCACGACCAGCCACAGCGACCCGTAGTCGGCGTACTCGAGGACCTGGACGATGTAATCCCGCACCGGGCCGATCTCGCGGGCGACGAGCCCGCCGATGATGAACACGCCGCCCAGCAGCACGCCGATCGCCGTCCCGGTGATCCACGGACGCTGATTGCGGCCGCGGAACTTGACGCAGCCCAAGTGCACCGGGCCGGAGAGACGGGCGCCGGCCGCCCACACCCCGGCCAGCGCCAGGGTGAGCACGTAGAACAAGGTGTCGCCCGGCGTGCTTCTCAGCGAGGTGCCCAGCAGGGTCGCACCGATGACGAGCACGACCACAACGATGATGCGGCGCCTGCGGACCATCGACGGCGGTTCGTGGTGCGGTACGGCGGCGGTTCCGACGATGGCGCCGATCTCCGAGAGCAGGCCGGTCATGAAGCGCCCTTGGGCGCCAGGGCAATCAGCGTGTCCAGACCCGTCCGCCACCACCCGGCGAGCGGGCCGGGCACCGCGCCGAGCAGACCCAGCGCCGCATGCGTGTGTGACGGCGTGACCATGGCCGCGAGCTTGCGCAGGCGCAGGGTGTCACCGCCCGCCCACTGCGGGTCGGTGTCGGCGAGGTGATGCGGGTCGGCCAGGCGATCGACGGGCAGCTGCCTGCGGCCCGACAGGGACAGCATGATCGCGTCCTCGATGCCGACCAGCCCGCCGGGAGGATCCGGCACCAGCGGCCGCAGCCCGTCGCCCGACGCCGTCATCGGGTAGTCGAGCGACTCGACGAGGTCCGCGGCAAGCCCGCCGGGAACGGGCACGAACAGCGCCGCCACCCGGGACACGAGTCGCATGTCGACGGCGGGCAGGGGGACTCCGGCGCGCCACTTCTCCGACAGCCGCGCGTACGTGAGGAGGAGTTCGCCGTAGGTCGTCCGCTCCGGACCGCGGATGTCGTAGGACCCGGCTGGGACGCGCTCGGGGTCTGCGGCGGCCAGCAGGTAGTAGAGCACGTCGCTGATCGAGATGGGGTCCATGGCGTTGTGCGCCCACGGCGGCATCGGGATGAACCAGAAGCGATCACCGACGTAACGCAACATCTCGAACGAGGTCGACCCCGCGCCGAGGATGATCGCCGCGCCGAGCCGCACCACCTCGGGGCCGCCGTCCACCTTCAGTGCCTCGGCCACCTCGGCGCGACTCGCGAGGTGCTCGGACAGCTCGTCGTCGTCGGGCACGAAACCACCGAGATAGACGATGCGCTTGGCGCCGGCCGCCTTGGCTGCGCGGGCCACGTTGGCCGCGGCGCGGTTGTCCGCGTCGCGGAAACCCGGTTGGCCGATTCCGTGCACCAGGTAGTAGACGACGTCGATGGGGCCCGCGACGCCGAAGGCGCTGGTGGCGGATTCCGCGTCACCCGCGTCGAGCATGACGGGCGTGACGTCGTCGAACCAACCGAAGTCGCCGAGCCGCTCGACGTTGCGGCTGGCGACGACCACGTGGTGACCCGCTGCGAGAAGCGACGCCACGAGTCGCGATCCGACGTAGCCCGTCGCGCCGGTGACGAGGGTGCGCATGCCATTCACGGTAGGGAGGTACCCGCCGGCGCGCTATTCGACCGCGTTGCGGTGTACGTCACTCAGGTGCTCGTAGACCAGCGCATTGTTGCGGGCATTGACGACTTCGTCTTCGCTGAGCTCGCGGCGCACCTTGCCGGGCACGCCCGCTACCAACGATCCCGGCGGGATCACGGCACCCTGGGCGACGACGGCGCCGGCGGCGACCAGCGAACCGGCGCCGATCTGGGCCCCGTTGAGCACGACCGCGCCCATGCCGATGAGGCAGCCGTCGGAGATCGTGCAGCCGTGCAGCACGGCGTTGTGCCCGACGCTCACCCCCGATCCGATGCGCACCGGGAAACCGGGGTCGACGTGAACCGTCACGTTGTCCTGCAGGTTGGAGCCTTCGCCGATCTCGATGGGCTCGAATTCCGCGCGCAGGGTGGCGCCGTACCAGACGCTCGCCCGAGCGGCGAGTGTCACGAATCCGATGACCGTCGAGTTCGGCGCCAACCAGGCTTCGGCGTGCAGTTGCGGGGCCCGACCGTTGACGGACAGGATCAGCGGCTGCGGCATGGCCGAAAGCCTAGCCGTGCCCGTCACGCACCCTGATAGACCTTGCGGTAACTCGACGGTGACATCCCCACCCCACGGCGGAGGTGATGGCGCAGCGTGCCCCCGGAGCCCAGCCCGGCAAGTCGGGCCACCTCGTCGACCGGCAGGTCGCGGGACTCCAGCAGTTCGCGGGCCCGGTCGATGCGCTGGCTACGGATCCAGGTTCCCGGTGCCTGACCGGTTTCCGCGCGGAATCGGCGATTGAACGTGCGCGGGCTCATGTGGGCGTGACGCGCCAACCGCTCCACGGTGAGTTCCTCCGCCAGATGCCGCAACGCCCAGTCGCGCGTCGCGGCAGTCGACGAATCGTCGTGCACGGGTAGGTGCCTGCCGATGAACTGTGCCTGACCGCCTTCCCGCCACGGCGGCACGACGCAGTGCCGCGCGACCGCGTTGGCGACCTGTGCACCGTAGTCGGACCGAATGACGTGCAGGCACAGGTCTATTCCCGCAGCGAGGCCGGCGGACGTCAGCACGTCGCCGTCGTCGACGAACAGGACGTTCTCGTCGACGTCGAGGGTGGGATGCAACCGGCGGAGGTCGTCCGCGTACTTCCAGTGCGTGGTCGCCGGCCGGCCGTCGAGCAGGCCGGCGGCCGCGAGCACGAAGGCGCCGGTGCAGATCGACACCATCCGGGTACCGGGGCGGATCAGCTCGAGCGCGGCCCGTACGGCAGGTGAGAGCACGCCGTCGTGGCGCACGGGCTCGTACCGGGTGCCGGGGATCACCACGGTGTCGGCGTCGGACAGCGCCTCGGGACCGGCGGTGGGCACCATGCCGAAGCCGTGGGTCGTGGGTACCGGTCGGTCGTCGAGGCCGCACACCACGACCTCGTACAGCGGCCGACCGTCGTCGTCGACGGCCGCACCGAACAACATCGGCGCGATCGTCGCGTCGAACCCGACCACGGGTGCCAAGAGCAGGACGGCGACGCGGTGTGCGGTACCCATCGACCCATCTTGGCATGTTCTTGACGGTTGGTGGCATTCATGCCACTGGCGCCGACCTGCGGCAGACCGCACAGTAGTGCGGTGACGGTAACCGCCAGAGACGAGACCGCCCGTCGCTTCGGTGTGCACTACGCCTGGGTGATCGCTGCCGTCAGCTTCGTCGCCATCCTCGGCGCCGCCGGCTTCCGGTCCGTGCCGGGCGTGATGATGAACCCGCTGCACCACGAGTTCGGCTGGTCGCACGGCACGGTCGGGCTGGCCATGTCGGTCAACATGACGCTCTTCGGGCTCACGGCGCCGTTCGCGGCCGCGCTGATGGACCGCTTCGGCGTACGCCCGGTCCTGACGGCGGCGCTGCTTCTGATCTCGACCGGCTCGGCGCTGTCGGTCACGATGACGACCAGTTGGCAGCTGGTGCTGCTGTGGGGCGTGCTGGTCGGCGTGGGGACGGGCTCCATCTCGATGGGTTTCGTGGCGACGGTCGCCACCCGATGGTTCGAGGAACGACGCGGCCTCGTCACCGGTGTCCTGACCGCGGCGAGTGCCACGGGCCAGCTGATCTTCCTGCCGGTCATCGCCGAGGTCACCACGCGGCACGGATGGCGGTGGGCCTCACTGATCGTCGCGGCCGCCGCCCTCAGCGTCGTTCCGCTGGTGCTGATCTTCATGCGGAACCACCCGAAGGACAGGGGTCTCGAGGCGTACGGGGCGACCGGAGTGCGCAACGCCGACCCCGCACCGGTTCCGTCGGGTAGTTTCCGGTCCGCATTCGACGGACTGCGGGTCGGTGCGCGGGTGCCGGCCTTCTGGCTGCTCGCCGGTAGTTTCGCGATCTGCGGGATGACCACCAACGGCCTCATCGGCACGCACTTCATCCCCGCCGCCAACGACCACGGCATGCCCACCACGGTCGCAGCCGGACTGCTGGCCACGATCGGCATTCTCGACGTCGCGGGGACGGTGTTCTCGGGCTGGTTGACCGATCGCGTCGATCCCCGGCTGCTGCTCGTCGTGTACTACACCGGCCGGGGCATCTCACTGCTGCTCCTACCGTCCCTGCTCTCGCCGAGTGCCGAGCCCAGCACGTGGGTCTTCGTGATCTTCTACGGTTTGGACTGGGTCGCCACCGTCCCGCCGACGATCGTGCTGTGCCGTGGTTACTTCGGTGCCCGCACGCCGGTGGTCTTCGGCTGGGTGTTCGCCTCGCATCAGCTCGGCGCCGCGGTGGCCGCTGCGGGTGCGGGCTGGCTGCGCGACGCGCAGGGCAACTACGACCTCGCCTTCTACCTCGCTTCCGGCTTGTGTGCCCTCGCGGCGGTACTTTGTCTAAGCGTACGAAAAGCGCAGGTCACGGTCGATTAGCGACCCTTTTCCGGTGGTGCCGACTTTGCCGATTGGTGTTCGGAGCCTTTACGCTGCCCCAGGTGCCGTCACGAGAGTCGGGCTCGGGCGGTGCAATCAATACGTTGAGGAGCCGAAAGTGAAGACTCGCACCAGCCGAGCCCTAGGAATGTCCGCCGCGATCGCCGCGCTCGCGGTGTCCGTGCCGTTGGCGATCACCGCGCAGGCCGACCCGCCGCCGACGACGACCGCCGAGGTGAAGCCGCCACCGGACCCCCAGGGCAACTGCGACCCAGTGCGCAGCGAGCTGGCCACCACCGGCACCACGCTGACGACCCTGGACACCCTGCCGGTCGGCCAGGCGTTGGCGAAGATCCCGTCGCTGAGCACGTTCGCGTCGGCCATCGACGGCGGTCTCAATCCCGCGGTCAACATCGTGCCGGTTCTCGAGAACGGCCCGTACGTGATCTTCGCGCCCAACAACGACGCGTTCGCCAAGCTCGACCCGTCCGAGCTCGAGACGCTGAAGACCGATCCGGCGGCGCTGACCAAGCTGGACTACTACCACGTGTTCCTCGGCCTGCTCGGCCCCGGTGACGTGGCGGGTCAGCGTCCCACGCAGCAGGGCGCCGAGGTGAAGGTGACCGGCAAGGACGGCGACATCAAGGTCAACGACACCGCCAAGGTCATCTGCGGCGGCATCCAGGCCAACAACGCACGCATCTACATCGTCGACACCGTGCTGAATCCCGACGCGCCGCCGGAACCCGTCACCCCGACGACGTCGTTCAGCAACACCGGTAGCCCGCTCACCACGCGCGCGACGCCGACGTCGGTGACGCCGGCTGCGGACGCACCGATCGGCTGACCTCCCCCTCCCGCGATTTCGGCGCGTAAACCCTCGCCCAGCGAAGGTTTACGCGCCGAAATCGGGAGTTATCTGGCTTTCCAGACCGGCTGACGCTTCTCGGCGAAGGCCCGCGGCCCTTCCTTCGCGTCTTCGGAGCGCAACACGCCGCCCATCTCGCGCACGGTCCTGTTCCAGTCGTCCTGCTCGCCGGTGATCACGCCGTCGTCGATGCCCTGGGCCACCCGCTTGCTGGCCCACACGGCCAGCGGCGCGTTGACCGTGATCCGTTGCGCCAGTGCCAGTGCGGCGTCGACCACCGTGCCGTCGGGAACGACCCGGTTGATCAGACCCCACCGCAGCGCATCGGCCGACGACATCGGCTCGCCGGTGAAGATCAGCTCCATCGCGACCTTGCGGGGCAGCTGGTCGACGATGCGGAACATCCCGCCGGCCGCCGCGATCAGGCCACGCTTGACCTCGGGCAGGCCGAACGAGGTGCGCTCCTCGGCGACCACCAGGTCACTCGCGAGCGCCAACTCGGTGCCGCCACCCAACGCGGTGCCGTTGACGGCCGCGATCGTCGGCTTGTCGATGACGTGCTGCACGTAGCCCGCGAAACCCCACTCTCCGTGGTCGGGATGGTAGAGGTTCTCCCGCCGTGAGATGGCCTTCAGATCTGCTCCCGCGCAGAAGGATTGGCCTGCACCGGTGATGACCACCGCGCGGATCTCAGGGTCGTGCGCAGCGTCGTGCAGCGCGTCGCCGACGCCGATGCTGACCGCCGCGTTCACGGCGTTGCGCGCCTCCGGCCGGTTGAGCGTGATGAGCAGGACGTTGCCTCGCCGCTCGGTGAGAACGGCCTGCGATTCCCCCGTCACAGCAGCTCGAGGATGGTGGCGTTGGCCTGGCCGCCGCCCTCGCACATGGTCTGCAACCCGTATTGAATGCCCTTGTCACGCATGTGATACAGCATCGTCGTCATGATGCGCGCGCCCGAGCCGCCGAGCGGATGACCGAGAGCGATCGCGCCGCCGTTGGGGTTCAACTTCTTCTCGTCGGCGCCGATGTCCTTGAGCCACGCCAGGGGCACCGGCGCGAACGCCTCGTTCACCTCGAAGACGCCGATCTCGTCGAGCGACAGGCCGGAGCGTTTGAGCGCCTTCTGCGTCGCCGGAATCGGCGCGGTCAGCATGATCACCGGGTCGGCGCCGGCGAGTACGGCGGTGTGCACCTTCGCAATCGGTGTCAGCCCCAAGGCCTTGGCCTTCTCCGCGGACATGAACAGCAGCGCCGCCGACCCGTCGGAGATCTGCGAGGCGTTGCCCGCGTGGATCACGCCGTCCTCCTTGAACGCCGGCTTGATCGTCGCCATCTTCTCGATGGTGCCGCCGCGGCGGATGCCCTCGTCCTTGAGGACCGGGGTGCCGTCCTGACCCTTGATGGCGACGATCTGGTCGTCGAACGCACCGGAGTCCTGTGCGGCGGCCGCCTTCTCGTGCGAGCCGAGTGAGAACTGGTCCAGCGCCGTGCGGTCGAAGCCCCACTGCTCGGCGATCATCTCGGCGCCGGTGCCCTGGTTCGGGGTCTGGGTGTAGCGGGCCCGGAACGCCTCCGGGTACGGGTGTCCGCCGTTGGCCAGCGAGGCGCCCATCGGTGTGCGCGACATCGATTCGACGCCACCGGCGACCACGACGTCGTAGTGGCCGGCCACCACGCCTGCCGCGGCGAAGTGCACGGACTGCTGGCTCGATCCGCACTGGCGGTCCACGGTCACCCCGGGCACGGTCTCGGGCCAACCCGCCGCGAGCACCGCGGTGCGCGCGATGTCGAGGGCCTGCTCGCCGGCCTGCATGACGCAGCCCCAGATGACGTCGTCGACCAGCGCCGGGTCGACGCCCGCGCGTTCGACGAGCCCATTGAGCACCTGCGCGGACAGTTCGGCCGGGTGCACGCCGGACAGGCCGCCGTTGCGCTTGCCGACGGGTGATCGGACCGCCTCGACGATGACCGCTTCAGCCATGGAACTCTCCTTCTCAGCGGGGTAGTACTGCGCCCGGACGGTGGTCGTACCGAACCTAGGACAGTAGGTTTACTAGGTCAACCTACTGGTTGGTGGATACGGCGCCGTCACGCGCCGGGCCGGAGCCGGTCGACATGGTTTACTGAGTTCGACAAGCAGCCGCGCAGCCGGAGAGAGGAGAACGCCCCATGGCCCGCACCACGCCCCTGGCACCCATGATGGGGCCGGACTCCGTCGCCCAGCGCGGCGACACGGCGATCCGCTCGCCGAAGACGGCCGAATTGGTGGCCGGAACACTACGCCGCATGGTGGTCGACGGTCAGCTCACCGACGGCGACTTCCTGCCCAACGAGGCCGAGCTGATGACTCACTTCGGCGTCAGCCGGCCGACGCTGCGCGAAGCGGTCCGGGTGCTCGAGAGCCAACGACTGGTCGAGGTGCGACGCGGTTCGCGCACCGGGGCCCGCGTGCGGGTGCCGGGCCCGGAGATCATGGCACGTCCCGCCGGACTGCTCCTCGAACTGTCGGGCGCCACGATCGCCGACGTCATGGTCGCGCGCTCGGGCATCGAGCCGATCGCCGCGCGACTTCTCGCCGAATCCCACACCGGCGACCAACTCGACGAGCTGGACGCCATGCTGGCCGAGGAGATTCCCGACGGCTGGCAATCGGGCCGGCTGGCCGAGGCCACCGGCGGCTTCCATCGCCGGATGGTGGAACTCTCGGGCAACGCCACGCTGACCATCATCGGCGGCATGCTGCACGAGATCACCGTCCGCCACACCGCCTTCGCCATCAAGGAGCACCGTCAGGTGACCAAGGCGGATTACGACAAGCTGATGCGGTCCTACCGGCGGCTGATGACCTTGCTGCGCGAAGGCGACGGCGCGGGCGCCGAAGCACACTGGCGCAAGCACCTCGACACCGCCCGCGACCTACTGCTCAAGGGACTCGAGACCGTCAAGGTCCGGGACGTCATGCAGTAGCGGTCGAAGACCACGTCACCCGAACCGGCACGTCGTCGTCCCAGGGCTGGCGTGTCACCATGTCGGCGACCCGCACGATCCCCCGCTCGAACTCACCGGTGGCGGCGTCGACGAGGCGGTACTCCTGTCGCTGTTTGTGAATCGGCTGCGCGTCGAGCATCACGATGCGGACCTCGTCCGGTTCGAAGTGACAACGCGCCTGCAGCGCGGCGACCAGCTGTTCGTTGGACATGTGGCCGTCGCCGAAGTTCCAGCCGATCGCCGTGGACACCAGTCGCTCGCCATCGGTGAGGGTGTAGTCGTCCTCGGCCAGGCCCGCCATCGCGCGGTGGGCCAGCGTGAACATGGCGCGGCCGTGAGTGTTGAACGCCCGGAAGGCATATCCCATGTACTGATACATCTCGGCCGTCTCGATGCTGCCGTAGAACTTCTCCATCTGTGCGGCGGGCATGCTGGCGATCGCCACGATGCCCTCGCTGATCTTTCGTTCCGCCGAGGCCGTGAGGCACCACAGCGAGGTGTCCCAGTTGCCCGCGTAATACCGCATTCCCGGCAGGAAGGACACTTTGCGCGGGAACAGGTTTCCCACGATTACGGTGCCGGCGACGGCGGCCAACAGCAGAATCGGCCACGGGCTTGCCACCTCACCGAGACCGACGTCGGCATGGCCGACGAACAGCGCCAGCACGCTGAACATCATGAACACGTTCCACTCCAGCGGCACCCCCATCGGAATGGACGACAGGATGCCGAAGTGAAAGCACAGCATGACGAACGCGGCGATCGCGGTGGGCCAACCCCCGTGGGAGAAGAAGAGCCCCAGCGGAACCAGCCCCTCGATCGCGGTGCTGACGTGCGCGACGATGCGCGACAACCGGCCGGGACGGAGGTCGTCGGGGAAGCGTTCGAAGAACCGGCGCTTGATCCACTTGGGCCGGAACACAGGGTTGTTGCTCATCATCGTCGAGATCACGAACGGGAAGTGCTTGTTGAGCTTCGACGTGGCGGCGCCGAGCCAGATCACCAGGCAGACGAGTTTGGCGGCGATGACGATGTCCGCCCCGCTGAACAGGAAGCACACCGCCAGCGAGCCGTAGACCTCGCCGCGGGCCGCCAGGAAGATCACCTTGTCACGCAGGCCCGCCAACGCCAGGATGCCCAGAATGGTCGCGGTCTGCCAGACCGGGAGCACGCCGAGCCGCGACCCGAGTTCGGGAATGGGGCCGGTACCGTCGGAGCACAGTGCGACGACGAGCATCACCAGCAGCGCGGCGTAGAGCAGCACGTCCCACGGTGACCGGGAGTCGCCCTTCGTCAGCGGAATCCGGTGCGGCCACGGCGGGAGCCGAATCGTCTTGGGCCGCAACCAGTACAGGATCGAACCCATGGGCGGGAAGAAGCGGTTGTTCAAGGGACCGAATCCGCAGCCCAAACCGACGACCTCGAACAACATCGTGAAGAACACGACCTTCTGGTACACGATCGGTTCGGCGTACCAGGATCCGACGTCGGTGAATCCGCCCTGCCCCGCGGTCGTCAGGACGATCAGCCATGCGGCGAGGACGTACAGCAGGATCTTCACCACGTAGAACAGGTGCAGCACCACCGGTGTCCCGAAGCCGACCTCGGCCCAGTGCCGGGCCATGGGAACGATCTTCTCGGCCCGCGTGCCCTTGCTCCACGTCTCATAGTCGACGGTGGGCGCGTCCTGTTTGAGAAACCCCATGGCCGCAAGACTAGAACGTGTTCCAACTCGACTGACGGAATCCGTCGGCATTCCTCCGCCGCTTCGTATAGTTGGACCCGTGAGTCCAAAATCTGGGACGGTGCGGCTGACCCCGAAGGGGGCGGCGACGCGGCAGCGGATCATCGACGGTGCCGCCGCGGAGATCCGCGCGAACGGGGCGGTGATCACCACGCTCGAAGACGTCATGGCGCGTACCGGCACTTCGAAGAGCCAGTTGTTCCACTACTTCCCGGACGGCAAGGAGCAGCTGCTGCTCGCCGTGGCCGAACGGGAATCGGCGCGCGTGATCAGCGACCAGCAACCACATCTCGGTCAACTGACGTCGTGGGCGGCGTGGCAGCGCTGGCGCGACGTGGTCGTCGAGCGCTACCGCAACCAGGGTCAGCAGTGCCCACTGTCGACGGTGATGTCCGAGATCGGACGGACCCCGGGCGCTCAGGCGGTGACGTCCGCGTTGGTCCAGCGGTGGCGCGCCGAGATCGAGCAGGGGGTACGCGCCATGCAGTCGCAGGGCAAGGTGGAGCCGGACGTCGACCCGTCGCTGGCCGCCACGGCGCTGCTCGCCGGGATCCAGGGCGGCGTGCTGATCCTGATGAGCACGGGTGACATCGGCTATCTCGAGGCTGCCCTCGACGTCGGCATCGCCGGGTTGCGGCCCTAGGCCGAGCCCATCGCCCTCCCGAGTCGGCTCACGTAGGCGTCGAGCCCGTCCGGCCCGCCCAACGCCGACTCGGCGGCGTGCACCCCCACCGCAACGGTGTCTCCGACGCCGACGACGACGTGGGTCAGCGCCATCATCGGCGACAGTCCCGCGAAGGCGACGGCGACGGTGACGGGAGCGCCACCGAACGAGAAGTTGGAAGCACCGCAGTTGACGCTCGACACCACGGTGTTGCCGGTGACCGCCCGCGGCCGCACGGTCGGGTCGAATCGCCCCATCCCCCAGCGCAACAACGGCGCCGGGGTCGCGGCGAAGGCGAGGTCGGCCGCGCGCATCGAGTCATGTCCGGCCCGCGCACGTCTGGCGGCGAGATCCGCCGCGATGCGCGTGGTGCGCAGTGCCGGCGGCAGTTCGGGGTACAGGCCAACCCCGACGTTGCCGAAGTGGTTGTACGCCACGCGCGGCGGCGGCTTGGCCATCGGCACCTCCGCCCCGAGCGTCGACGGATCGTCTCCGAGTGACCGCAGATGGCCGGCGAGCGCATCGGACACGGCGGACAGGACCGCGACGGTGACCGTCGCGCCGCCGAGCTCGGTGCGACGCCGGACGACGGTGCGCAGGCCCCGCGGCCCCGACGGATGGTCGTTGGTGCGTAGCAACGGCCGCAGCTCCGCCTGAGCCGGCACGACACCCGCCTCCACGTCGGCGGTCAACCGTCGATGGGCCCGTGCGGCGCGAAACCCGGCCACCGGCAACGACAGCGGACCCGCCGCCGGAGGGCTGATCCCGGGTACGTGGGCGCCGGCCCTGCCGAACAAGAGTGCCGCATGCGCGTTCGTGCGCCCACCGCCGCCCAGCGCGTGGGAAATCTGCAGCACGGCCACGGTGCCGGCACCGGTGGTGCCCGGCACGCCGGCGACGCCGACGAACACGTGCAGCCGCCAGACGGCCTCGCGGGCGTCCAGCTGGTCGCCGATGAGGGCATCGACCGCGGCCAGGCATCCCGCCCACGTCGGATCCACGAGATCGTGCACCACGAATTGCGTCGGGTCGACGTCCCGGCGCACCAGGGCCGGATAGCCCCACGGCCGGTGGTCGTCGATGCGCACGGTGAGGTCCGGTGACCGGAGTGCCCTGGCTGCCACGTCGTCCAGTACCCGAGCCGGGTCGGCGGGCACGCCGCCGAAGCCGAAGAGAAGGAAGGTGTCGTTCGGGATCTTGGCGGCCAGCCAGAACGCCTGCGCGTCGATCGGCGTCAATCGACGTGTGGTCATGGGCTCAGGTTAGGGCCCCGGTCAGCACGGGCCCGATCAGCTCGAGCGGTCTCCGACGAACTCGACGATGAGCCGCGCGACCTCTTTGGGCCGCTCCAGCTGCAGGAAGTGGCCGGCGCCTTCGATGACGTCGGCTCGACTGCCCGCGGGTAGCGCGGGGCCCACCCAACGCGTGTAGTCCCCGCTGGCGCCATCGTCGGCTCCGTACAGATACAGCGTCGGCAACACCAGGTCGCTCAGCCAATACTTCTGCAGATCGGCATATCTGGCGGGCGGCTTGCTGCCGCGGACGGTGGCCCGGTAGTAGCCCAGCGCCGCCCGCCAGTTCTCGGGTGCCCCGATGGCGTCGAGGACCAGCGCGACGTCCTCGTCGGGCTGGTACCCCGGCGACCACGTCCGCCACAGCCGCGGCACCACCCATGACGCCGAGCGCTCCGGCAGGAAGGGCAACTGGAAGTACATGACATACCAGCTCCGCAGCAGTTGTCGTGGCAGCAGCGCCGCCAGGCGGCCTACGTCGGTAACCCTCCGCCGGAACGCCGACGCCGGCGGCACGGACATGATGACGGCCTTGGTGAACGGGCCGTCGGGCATCGCCGCGAGACCGCTGCCGGCGATCGCGCCCCAGTCGTGCCCGATGAGGACGTCGTGCCCCGTCGGCCCGACCGCGTCGAGCACCCGCAGCGCGTCGTCCATCAGGGCACCGACGTGGTAGCTGCCGTCCACCGATGGCGACGACGGCGCGTAACCCCTCGTGAACGGCGCGACCACCCGCCACCCCGCGCTCACCAGCCGGGGCGCGACCTTGCGCCATCCGTGCGCGGTGTCGGGAAAACCGTGCAGACACAACGCGATCGGCGCATCCTCCGGCCCCCACGACAGCGCCCGCAACGTCACGTCGGGCGTGGGCACGTCGATCCAGCGTGCTTCGGTCACCATGCCTCAACGTACGTGCCTGCGCCGGGCCCGAGCGCAGGGGCCGATCCGCGTTGGGACTCATAGGCCGGCGACGGCGGCCTCCAGGTCGGCGACCACGATCTTCCGCATGCCGAGCATCGCCTTCGTCGCCGCGGCGGCACGCGCCGGATCGGGGTCGCCGACGAGTTCGCCGAGCCGCCGGGGGACGATCTGCCAGCTGAGCCCGAATCGGTCCTTGAGCCAGCCGCACTGCGACTCCGCGCCGCCCTCGACCAGGCGGTCCCAGTAGTAGTCGACCTCGTCTTGATCCGCGCAGTCCACCGTGAACGACACCGCCTCGGAGAACGAGAACACCGGACCGCCGTTGATGCCGATGAACCGGGTGCCGTCCAACACGAACCTGCCGGACACCACCCGTCCGGGCACGCCAGGGCCCGCCTCGGTGTACCGATCGAACCCTTCGATCGAGGAGTTGGGGAACACCGACGTGTAGAACGTGGCGGCCTCCTCGAGATCGTCGTCGAACCACAGTGACGGTGTGATGGCAGGCATGATCCTGGTCCTCTCTCGGGCGGGCTGTCTCATGAGGACACCGACCGCCTCGAAAAGTCATCGCCGGACGGCGCCAGGGGTACCGTCGGCACGCGATTCACGGCTGGGTAACGTCAGGCCGGGGGTTTGGGAGAGGATCAGCGTGGGCACCGCGAGCGACGCGTCGACGACGGTTGAGTTCCGCTGCGTGGACGACCTCGTCCTGGTCGCCGACGAGTGGAACCGCGACGCGCCGGCAGCCGCCGACAAGCCGACGATCCTGATGTTGCACGGCGGCGGCCAGAACCGGCATTCCTGGAAGAACACCGGGCGCATCCTCGCCGACGGCGGCTTCCACGTGGTCGCGCTCGACAGCCGCGGCCACGGCGACAGCGACCGCTCGCCGACGGCCAACTACGCGGTCGAGACGCTGTGCTCAGACACCCTGCAGGTGCTCTACCAGATCGGCAGGCCGACGGTGCTGGTCGGTGCGAGCATGGGTGGCCTGACGGGTATCCTCGCCGCCCACGAGGGCGGACCCGAGTTGGTGACCAAGCTCGTGTTGGTCGACGTCGTGCCCCGGTTCGAGAAGGACGGCAGTGCGCGGATCCGCGACTTCATGTTCCGGCACGTGGACGGTTTCGACTCACTCGAGCAGGCCGCGGACGCCGTCGCCGAGTATCTACCGCACCGCGAAAGGCCGCGCAGCACCGACGGATTGACGAAGAACCTGCGCCTGCGCGACGGCCGCTGGTACTGGCATTGGGACCCGGCGTTCCTCACCAAGCCCGGCGACGACCCCTTCGACCGCGTCGACAAGCTCGAGCGAGCCGCCGTCAACCTCGACATCCCGATTCTGCTGATCCGGGGGAAGCTGTCGGACGTCGTGAGCACCGAGGGCGTGCAGGACTTCCTCGCCAAGGTGCCGCGGGCGGAGTTCGTCGAGCTGTCCGGCGCCGGACATACCGCCGCCGGTGACGACAACGATGCGTTCAGCGACGCCGTGACCCAGTTCGTGGCCCGATGAGCGGCGGCGGCGGTTTCAACTTCCTCGAACGCCCCGAGCTGCCCGCGCCCAAGGTGAGCGAGGCCGAGGCGGAGCAGGTGCTGGCGACCCACTACGGCATCACCGCGCGCGCGGCGTCCCTGGGCAGCAACCAGGACAAGAACTTCCTGGTGTACGACGCTGCCGGAGAGGTGACTGCGGTGCTCAAGTTCGCCAACCCCGCGTTCAACGCCACTGAACTCGCCGCCCAGGACGCGGCCGCCGAGGTGATCGCCCGGGCGGAGCCGGCGTTGCGCGTCGCCGTCCCGATGCCCAACCTCGACGGTGCGGTCGCCACCGAGGTCACGGGCCTGCTCGACGGCGTGACCCATGTCCGGCTGCTGCGCTTCCTGCCGGGGGGCACCCTGGTCGGCGACGGCTACCTGTCGCCTCGGGTGGTGGCCGGCCTCGGCGAGGTGGCGGCCCGGGTCAGTCGCGCCCTCGCCGACTTCCGCCACCCCGGCCTCGACCGCGTCCTGCAGTGGGATCCCCGATACGGCCACGACGTGGTCGGTGCGCTCGTCGCACACGTCGACGGACGACAGGACCGCGACCGTCTGATCACCGCCGCGGACCAGGCCTGGCGGCTGCTCGAACCCGTGGTCGACCAACTTCCCCGGCAGGCAGTGCATCTCGATCTCACGGATGCCAATGTCGTGGCCACCCGGACGGCCGGTGCCACTCCCCTGGCCGACGGCATCATCGACTTCGGCGATCTGTCGGACACCTGGGCCGTCGCCGAATTGGCCATCACCTTGTCCTCGGTGCTCGGGCACCCCGGTTCGACGCCGTCGTCGATCCTGCCCGGCATCAAGGCCTTTCACGCGATTCGACCCCTGAGCGCCGCCGAGGCCGATGCGCTGTGGCCGCTGGTGGTGTTGCGCACCTCGGTGCTCATCGTCAGCGGAGCGCAGCAGGCCGTCCTCGATCCGGACAACGAGTATCTGACCGAGCAATCTGGGCAGGAGGCCCGGATGTTCGAGCAGGCGATCTCGCTGCCGCCGGACGTGATGACGGCGGTGATCCGGGCCGAGCTGGGTTTCCCGCAGCCGGCCGATGACCTCGTGGGGGCGGCGATGTTGCCCGGCGTCGACGCCGCCTCGGTGGTGACACTCGACCTGTCCGCCGTCTCGGAGGTGTTCGACAGTGCCGACGGAGGCGGCTGGGTGGATCCGGCCGCCCCGGGGTTCCAGGACGAGCTGGCACGGTCGGCGATCCGGGGTGGCGCAGCGATGGTCGCGACCCGGTTCGGAGAGGCGAATCTGACGCGCGCGCCACTGCTGACCCAGGACTCACCCGACGTCGTCGCCACCGGCGTCGCACTGTGGCCGGGCGCGCCGGTCCCCCTGGCAGCGCCGTGGCCCGGTGAGATCACCGAAACCGACGGCGGATTCACCCTTCGCGGAAGCGCGTACGAGCTGACCGTGACGGCGGCGCCCCTTGCGTCGGGCGGACCCGTCGAGGCGGGCGACGCGTTGGCGACGATTCCCGGTGACCGGTGGACCGCCGTCAGCGTGCGACCGGTTGGTGCGCCCATCGCGCCGGAGTTCACGACGGCCGAGTTGGCGCCGGGCTGGCTGGCGCTGTCGCGCGACCCGCGGCCGTTGCTCGGTCTGCCCGACCTGCCCGATGGCGGCGCCCGAGATCTGTTGGCGCGGCGCGATCGCAGCTTCGCCAGGGTGCAGGAGCACTATTACGCCGATCCTCCGCAGATCGAACGGGGTCGGCGGCACTACCTGATGTCCACCGCGGGGCGGGTGTACCTCGACATGGTGAACAACGTGACGGTGCTCGGGCATGCCCATCCGCGCGTCGCCGACACCGCGTCACGACAGCTGCGCAGGCTGAACACCAACTCCCGGTTCAACTACGAGGCAGTCGTCGAGTTCAGCGAACGTCTGGCCGCCACCCTGCCGGACCCACTCGACACGGTGTTCCTGGTCAACTCCGGTTCCGAGGCAAGCGATCTGGCGTTGCGGCTGGCGATCGCGGTGTCGGGCCGCCGTGACGTCCTCGCGGTGGGCGAGGCGTACCACGGGTGGACCTACGCGACGGACGCCGTGTCCACGTCCACCGCGGACAATCCCCACGCGCTCACCACCCGTCCGGACTGGATCCATGTCGTGGAGTCGCCCAACAGCTTTCGCGGCACCTACCGCGGCGCCGAGGCGAGCCGTTACGCCCCGGAGGCGGTCGCGACGGTCGATCGGCTCGTCGCGTCGGGTCGCCCGCCGGCAGGGTTCATCTGCGAGAGCGTCTACGGCAATGCCGGTGGCATGGCCTTGCCGGACGGCTATCTGCAGCAGGTGTACGCCGCGGTGCGCGCGGCGGGCGGTTACGCCATCGCCGACGAAGTGCAGGTCGGCTACGGCCGGCTCGGCGAGTGGTTCTGGGGTTTCGATCAGCAGGGCGTCGTGCCCGACATCGTGTCGATCGCGAAGTCGACGGGTAACGGCTATCCGCTCGGCGCCGTCATCACCAGCCGCGCGATCGCGGAGGCGTTCAGTTCGCAGGGGTACTTCTTCTCGTCGACCGGGGGCAGCCCGCTGTCGTGTGCCATCGGCCTCACCGTGCTCGACGTGCTGCGCGATGAAGACCTTCAAGGCAACGCCGCACGGGTGGGAGGCCACCTCAAGTCCAGGCTGATGGCGCTGCGCGAGCGGCATCCGATCATCGGCACGGTGCACGGCATGGGGCTCTATCTCGGCGTCGAGCTGATCCGCGACCCGGACACCCTCGAGCCCGCGACCGCGGAGACGGCCGCGATCTGCGACCGCATGCTCGAGCTCGGCGTGGTCATCCAGCCGACCGGCGATCGTCAGAACATCCTGAAGACCAAGCCGCCGCTGTGCCTGGACGAGGCAGGCGCCGACTTCTACGTCGCCGCGCTGGACCGGGTGCTGACCGAGGGCTGGTAGAGGAGGTCACCCGGCTTCCGAGCCCAGCTCGGAAGCCACGTAGGACCGGGCGATGTGGGTGATCTCGTCGGTGCCGGCGTCACGGATCACCTTCTGCGCGCCGAGGCCGTCGATGAGGATCAGCACCCGTCGGGCCGCAGCCTGGACGTCGGCGACGTGGAACTCGCCCGCCGCGCGCCCGGCCTCGACGAGATCGCCGATCAGCGCCAACCAGTCGTCGGTGCGCGCATTGGCCTCGGCGGCCAGCGTCGGGTTGCGCCGGCCCAGGCTCCACGCGTCGAGCCACAGCGCGCTGGCGTCCTCGCTGACGTCGCCCAGCACGTAGTCCATCAGCGCGTCCATGCCCGCGGTGGGTGTCGCGGCCGCGCCAACCCGTGTCCGTGCCTCGTCGAGGTCGGCCAGCGCGGCCGTGCGGAATGCGGCGGCGATCAGCTGTTCGGCCGACGAGAAGTAGTGGCTGACCAGCCCGGGAGTGACGCCCAGATCGGTGGCGACCCGGCGCAGCGTGACGGCGGCCAGCCCCTCGGCCCGACTGATGTCGACGGCCTTGGCCAGCAGCTCGCCGTGACGTTCGGCCGGCATCTTGCGCTTGGCGTCGCGTGCGTCGGTGCTGGGCATGGCCACGTGGACACCATCTCCTCTTGACGAATCCGAGTGTTTATTGAACACTACATCAACACTATTGATTAACCCATCAACAACGATGTCGACAGGGCTACCATGACCGCGATCGCCTCAGACCGAGACACCCACCACCCCGGCGACGACCCAGAAGACGCGGATCACCCCGGGGACCAGGTCGGCGCCATCGAGACGGCCGGCGTCGAATACCTGCCGGAAGAGGCGCGCGACTCGCGCCCGCGCAACGTCGGAGCGGTGTTCCTCGGGGCGAACCTGACGTGGACCAACGTCGTCTTCGGCGCCTTCGCCATCCTCTTCGGACTGTCGTTCTGGCAGACCGTCACGTCGATGATCGTCGGCACCGCGGTCGGTACGCTCGCCATCCTTCCGACGGCGACGATCGGACCGCGGACCGGCACCAACATGACGGTGTCGAGCGGAGCGTTCTTCGGCATCCGCGGTCGGTTCATCGGCTCGGCACTGGCCTTGGCCATCGCGCTCGGGTTCGCGGCGGTGACGGTGTGGACGAGCGGCGACGCGCTCGTTGCGGCAGGCCATCGGCTGTTGGGCACTCCGGACAGCCGGCCGGTGCACGCAGTCGCCTACGCCGTCGTCGCCGCGTTGATGGTGGCGGTGGCACTCTACGGCCACGCGACGATCGTGGCGATGCAGAAGGTCGTGGTGCCGGTCGTCGGCACGCTGATGGTGCTCGGCTTCTTCGCGTTCTCCGGCGGCGTGGACACCGGGGCCTCGGGCGGCGACTACACCCTCGGCGGTTTCTGGCCGACCTGGGCACTGTCGGCCGTGCTGTTCGCCGCCGCACCCATCTCCTACGGCCCGACGATCGGCGACTACACGCGCCGCCTGTCGCCGATCACCTTCAGCGACAGGCAGATCGGCGTCGCGCTCGGCTGTGGCATGTTCGTCGGCGTGATGCTTCCCAGCCTGTTCGGCGCCTTCACCGCCCTGTCCTTCCAGAATCCGACCGACTCGTACCTCGACGACCTGGTGACCGCCTCGCCGGCGTGGTACGTCCTTGCCATCGTGGTCATCTCGTTGCTCGGGGGCCTCAGCCAGGGCGTGCTCTGCATCTACGCCAGCGGCCTCGACCTGGAGGGACTGACACCGCGACTGCGACGGACGCAGACCACCGTCATCACCGCCGCGGTGGCCATCGTCCTGCTGTACGTCGGCGTGTTCGTCTTCGACGCGGTCGAGTCCGTCACCGCAATGACCATCGCGCTCAACGCCGTCATCACCCCGTGGATCGCGATCCTTGCGATCGGCGCGATCCGCACCCGCAGCTACGATCCCGTCGATCTGCAGGCCTTCGCCCAGGGGCGGCGCGGCGGGCGGTACTGGTTCACCGGCGGCTGGCACGTGGGCGCGGTCGCGGCCTGGGTGGCGGGCGGCACGTTCGGAGTCCTGGCCGTCAACACCACGCTCTACGTCGGGCCGCTGGCCGACGTCGCTGGCGGGGTCGACCTGAGCACGGTGGGATCGGCCGCGATCGCGGCCGTCGTCTACCTGGCGTCGGGCCGCTTCGACAGGCCTGACCCCACGGCCTGACCCCGCGTTCGTGAATCCTTGGCGGTTTTCGACCCGGATTCCCGCCGAGGTTTCACGAATGCGGGACCGCCGCGGCAGGGTGGCGCGGCGGTCCCGCGATAATCGAGCGGTGTCCGCACCGATGATCGCCGTGTACGCGCTGCTCGCCGTGGCCGTCGTCGAGGCCGTGGGGCTGGTCGTGCTGTGGCGCCGACTGGCCGACCGGGACGCGGAACTGGCCGAGTACCAGAGACGGTTGGACACCCGCACCAACCTGATCTCCGGTGGCCGGGAGGCGGTCAAGACCGTCTGGCAGACGGCGAACATCCTGCGCACGGAGGGTTTCGGAGCGGCGGTCCGCTCCAACATCGAGGACCTGGCCGACTGGGCCGAGGTGGAGCGTCCCGATCTCGCCAGAGTCTCCCCGGGTGGACGCGTCGCGATCCTCTTCTCGGACATCGAGGAGTCGACGGCACTCAACGAACGGATCGGCGACCGAGCGTGGGTCCGCTTGATCGACCGGCACGGCAAGATGGTCGGCCGCCACGTGAAGAAACACGCCGGCCACGTCGTGAAGAGCCAGGGCGACGGATTCATGGTCGCCTTCGCGAAGCCCGAGCAGGCCGTCAACTGCAGCGTCGACGTTCAGCGCGAGCTCGGCAAGCGGGCCGACGGCATCCGGGTTCGCATCGGCATCCACGCGGGCAAGTCCGTACGGCGCGGCGACGACCTGTTCGGCCGCAACGTCGCCATGGCGGCCCGGGTCGCCGCCACCGCCCGTGGCGGCGAGGTACTGGTCAGCGAATCCGTCCGGGACGCCGTCGGTGACGCAGTCGCCTTCGACGACGGTCGCGACGTGGAGCTCAAGGGATTCGGCGGCCGCCACCGGCTGTACGCCGTTCGCCTGATCGGGGCAGTCCCGGGGTAGGGCCAGCCGGTAGACCACGGTGCCATCAGCCGCCACGGACGATGGTGGTCAGCATTGACGACGGCGGTTCATGGGTGCGGCAATGTCATCGGCATGCCGCAGGCGCCTCGGTCCAGCGGCCACCAGTCGAGGAGGCACACATGACCGCATCCACCACCCGCAGCGTCCACACCCTCTCTCTGCTCGACGGCGACATGGTCGAGGAGTCGGACCTCGGTTCGATGAGGCGGGTCACCGCCGACAACCTGTCGATCCTCAACCGTCTGTCCATCAAGCGGGTGCTACTCAACCCGGGTGCGATGCGGACTCCGCACTGGCACGCCAACGCCAATGAGCTGACCTATTGCGTGTCGGGGACCGCGCTGGTGTCCGTGCTCGACGATCACAGCAGCTTCTCGAGCTTCGTCGTCACCGCCGGCCAGATGTTCCACGTCGACTCCGGCGCGCTGCACCACATCGAGAACGTCGGCACCGACGTCGCCGAATTCATCATCGCCTTCCGCAACGAACGTCCCGAGGACTTCGGCTTCAGCGCCACGCTGGGCGCCTTCTCCGACGCCGTGCTCGGCAACACCTACGACTTGCCGTCCTCGGACTTCGCCAAGATCCGCCGCAGCACAACCGATCACAAACTGGCCGCCCGCATCGGTGATCCGCAGATTCCGGCCAGCGCTTACTTCAACGACCCCCACAAGTTCGACGTCGAGGCTCAGCCGCCCAGCCTGAACTACGTCAGCGGCAGCGCCCGCTTCGCCCGCGACCAGTACTGGCCGGCCTTGAAGGACATGTCGATGTATTCGCTGCGCGTCACCGAAGACGGTATGCGCGAACCACATTGGCATCCCGTGACCGCCGAGATGGGCTACGTGCAGCATGGCGATGCACGGATGACCGTGATGAATCCCGATGGCACCCTCGACACGTGGACCATGACCACCGGTGACATGTACTTCATCCCCCGGGCCTACCCACACCACATCGAGAACATCGGCCACGACGACTGGCACTTCCTCATCTTCTTCGACCAGCCGTTCCCCGCCGACATCGGCTACCGGGCCTCGGCCAGCGCCTACTCGCGTGAGGTGCTCGCCGCCGCGTTCGACACCCATGTCGAGGATCTGCCGAACTTCCCGTTCACCCCGGCCGATCCGCTGGTCGTCGGACGGGTCAACCCCCTCGACTGAGGTCGAGCACCGACCCGTTCCGCGAGATCGACGTTCTGCAGGCCCTCACTCGAGGTTCTTCTGCAGAACGTGGATCTCGCTACTCCGTCGGTCCCGACTCGGCGAGCCGCTGGTGCAGCTTCGCCCGAATATCGTCCGGGGTGTAGGAATTGCGCTTGCGTTGATCCCGTGCCACCAGCACGCCGCCCGCCACCACCCCGGCGACACCGGCCAGCCCGAGCCACTTCCAGATGCCTCGCATCGCCCCAGTCTGCCTAAGCTGCCCAGATGGAGGCGAACAGGGTGACGCTCGACCGCGCGTTGGCCGAGACGCGGACCGGCGACATCTGGCTGTTCCGTGGCGACTCGGGACCCGACCGGGCGATACAGACGATGACCAACGCGCCGGTCAACCACGTCGGCATGACGGTGGCCATCGACGACCTGCCGCCGCTGATCTGGCACGCCGAACTCGGCGACAAACTGGAATGCCTGTGGAGCGGCAGCACCCACCGCGGCGTGCAGCTCAACGATCTGCGTGCGGCCGTCGAGCGGTGGATGCTCACCTACGGACAGCGCTGCTGGTTGCGGCAGATGACGCCGTACGCCACCCGCCAGCAGGAGGATGACCTGCTCAGGGTCATCGCCCGGATGGACGGCACCGCGTTCCCCACCACGGCGCGACTGACCGCCCGGTGGTTCCGGGGACGCTTGCCGACGGCATCGGATTGGACCAGGGGCATACCCATCCTGGACGAGCGGGTGCAGAAGGCCACCGGACGACGGCGGGCGCAACGGCGCAAGGTCGGCCTGGAGACGGCGTACTGCGCGGAGACCGTGGCGCTGACCTATCAGGAGATGGGGCTGCTGGCAGGAGACAAGGACGCCAACTGGTTCGACCCTGGCAAGTTCTGGAGCGGCGACACCCTTCCCCTCACCCCCGGCCATCGGCTGAGCGACGAGATATCGGTGGTTCTCTGATCCACCGGGCGGTCACGTAGCGTCGAGCCATGTACCGAACCGTCGCGGTGTTGACCGCCCTTGGTGTCGCGCTCGCAGGTTGCGCGGGGAGCGGCGGAGAATCCACGACGTGCGGCGACTTCAGCGGCATGAGTCAAGACGCCAGGGGCGCCGCCGTGGCGCGGATCCTCAAGGAGCGAAACGGACTCAACTCCTCCACCTCCGACGTCGCGGCCAAGGTGCAGAGCGTGCTGGCCTTCTGCGCGAAGGCGGGCAATCAGGGCAAGACGATCGGCGACGCCCCGTAGCGCGGGCAATCCGACCTGGCTAGCCGCCGCGAGCCCTCGACAGCGCACGCACCACCGCATGTCGCCCGAGGTCGACCTTGAAGGCGTTCTGGCGCAGCGGTTCTGCGCCCGCCATGATGCGTTCGGCCGCCTGACGGAAGACGGGCTCGGTCGGCTGCCGGCCGATGAGGCCGGCCTCTGCGTCAGCCACCCGCCACGGCATGGCCGCGACACCGCCCAGCCCGATGGCGGCGGCACGTATTGTGTCGTCCTCGACGTGCAGGCCCGCCGCCACCGACACCAACGCGAACGCGTAGCTGTGCCGGTCGCGCACTTTGAGGTACCAGGAGTGCTCCGCGAACGGCGAGGGGGGCAGTTCGATGCCGACGACCAACTCCGCGGTACGCAGTGTGTTGTCCCGCTGGGGCTCGTCGCCGGGCAGCCGGAAGAAGTCCTCGACCGGGATGCGGCGCGGACCGTGGGGCCCCCGAACGTGCACGGTCGCGTCGAGGATGGCGAGCGCGACGGCCATGTCCGAGGGGTGGATCGCGACGCAGGCCTCACTGGCCCCGAAGATCGCGTGCTCCCTGTGGAAGCCCTCGCGGGCGGCACAGCCCGAACCGGGCACCCGCTTGTTGCAATGTGCGAAGGCGGCCTCCATGAAGTACGGGCACCGGGTGCGCTGCAGGAGGTTCCCCCCGGCCGTGGCCATGTTCCGCAATTGGGTCGTCGCACCGGACAGGATGGCTTGGGACAGCACCGGATACCGCGTGCGGATCAGCGGATGGTTCGCGATCGCGCTGTTGGTGACACCGGAGCCGATGAGCACGCCGCCGGAGTCGGTGGCGGTGACGTGGCGCAGTCCGAGTCGACGGACGTCCACGAGCGCAGCAGGGTTCTCCACGCCGCCCTTCATCAGATCCAGCAGGTTGGTGCCACCCGCGTAGTAGGCGCCCCCCGTGGCGAGGACGCGGTCGATGGCGCCCTGCACCGTCGTCGCATGCTCGAAGTCGAACGCCTTCATGACGACTGGCTCCTCGCCACGCACGAGATCGCGTCGACGATGTTGGCGTAGGCGCCGCAGCGGCAGAGGTTACCCGCCATCCGCTCGCGGATCTCGTCGTCCGACAGCACTGCCGGCCCATGGCACACCGACTCGCGGCCGGCCTCGAACGACGCGGCGGACAGGTCACCCCTGGCGTGTTCGCGCAACAGCGCACGCGCCGAGGAGATTTGACCCGACGTGCAGTACCCGCACTGGAAGCCGTCGTGTTCGACGAACGCCGTTTGCAGGGGGTCCAACTCGTCGCCGTCGGCGATCCCCTCGACGGTGAGGACGTCGGCGCCGTTTATCGACACCGCAAGAGTCAGGCAGCTCAGGACGCGCTCGCCGTCGACCGCGACCGTGCACGCACCGCACAGTCCGTGGTCGCAACCCTTCTTCGTGCCGGTCAGGTGCAGCGTTTCGCGGAGCAGATCGAGCAGTGTCGACCGTACGTCCGCAGACACCGTGTGGGTCACTCCGTTGACCCGGAGCTGGATGTCGGTCATCAGGAGGCTCCCGTCTCGTCGGCGAACGGTGTCATCAGATCTTCGATGGTGATCGGCAGGTCCCGCAGACGTTTTCCGGTGGCGTGGAAGATCGCGTTGGCGATCGCGGCGGGCACTCCGCACGCGCCGATCTCCCCGATCCCCCGCACACCGATGGGATCGAGGCCGAAGTCGGGGACGTCGACGAAGCTGATGTCGAAGTCCGGACGGTCTGCGTGGGTGGGCAGGTAGTACTCACCGATGAGTTGGCCGGTGCGCTCGTCATAGGGCACCCGTTCGAGCAGCGCCATGCCGAGTCCGAACGTGATGCCCCCCATCACCTGGCTGCGCGCCAACTTCGGGTTGAGCACGCGGCCGCAGTCCAGCACCGCGACCCACCGCGTCACGCTCGCGCGTCCGATCTGCTCGTCGACCTCGACCTCGCAGAAGTGCGCGCCGAACGACTGGGAGACGGTACCGGCGTCGCCGGCTCCACCGCTGGTCACCGTGAAGCTCAGCTCCTCCTCGCGTCGACGTCCGTCCACGTGGCGCAGGCACTCGCCGACCGGCACCGGCGGCCGGGAGCCGTCGACGGAGACGACCGCGCCGTCGACGATGGTCAGTGCGGGGTCGTCGAGGATGCCCAGCAAGCGCCTTCGCCATTCGTCGGCAGCCTCGTGCACGGCCGAGCCGACGGTGGCGGTGGTCTGCGAGGCGCCGCTGTACGGAGCGTCCGGGAACAGCGAGTCACCCGAGTCGAAGGCCACCTGGTCCAGGGTGAGTCCCGCGGACCGGGCGGCGACCTGGGCCATCACGGTGCGGACGCCGTTGCCGACCTCGTGAGTGGCCGACGCGAAGCGGACGGTGCCGGATGGTTCGGTACTCACCCGGCAGCTCGCAGGCATCCGCCTGCCGGGATAGGTGGCCGTGGCCATTCCCCAGCCGACCCGGACACCGTCGCGGTGCCGCGAGCGCGGCGGCATGGGCCTGTCGCGCCAGCCGAAGCGTTCGGCCCCCTGCAGGTAACACTCCCGCAGGTGCTTGCCCGACCATGGCCTGCCGTTGGTCTGGTCGTGGTCCGCGTCGTTGCGGAGCCGCAACTCGAGCGGGTCGACTCCTGCGGCATACGCGAGTTCGTCCATCGCCACCTCGAGCGCGAACAACCCGGGCGCCTCGCCGGGGCCGCGCATGAAACATGGTGTGGCGACGTTGATCCTGGCGACGGTATGGGACACCACCAGTCGCGGCGACTGATACAGGATCCGCGCCGATAGTCCGGTCGGCTCACAGAAGTGCGCCACGGTGGAGGTCTCGGTGAGGGTGTGCTGCTCGGTGCTGAGGATGCGCGCGTCGTCGTCGGCCACCAGCGTCAGGTGCTGTTCGGTGCGGGGCCGATGACCCGTGGAGGTGAACATCTGATCGCGGGTGAGCACCAGCTTGACCGGGCGGCGCACCACCCGCGCCGCGACGGCGCAGAGCGCCACGTGCATCCACAGGAAGCTCTTGGAGCCGAAGGCACCGCCGACCAGTGGCGCCAGGATGCGGACGTTGGCCGCGGGAATGCCGAGGTAGGCGGCCAGCGCCGTCCGTTCCCCGGTGATCCAGCGCGTGGTGTCGTGCACGGTCAGGAGGTCGCCCTCCCACGAGGCGATCGTCGCGGCGAGCTCGATCGGATAGTGCGCGTTGACGGGGGTCGTGTAGCGCGCCGACACCCGCGTCGCGCCGGTCGGCTCGACGTCGTCACCACGACGGTCCTGCAGCTTCTCCTCCTCCAGCTTGACGAAGTGATCCGGCCGGTAGGCGCCGTGCCGGACGGGGCCGTCCCCCTCCGATGGCGGGACCGGCGCGTCGAGGATTTCGCGGGCCACGAAGCTGGGGGTGGCCTCCGCATAGGTCAGGTCGAAGCTCGAGGCGGCGGACGTCGCGTTCTCCAGCGAATCGGCGACCACCAGCGCCATGTGCTGACCGACGTGCTGCACCGTGAGATCCGACAGCGGTGGCCGACGCTCGAGCGGAAGGTCCTCGCTCAACTCGCGCGGCGGCTGGTGCAGCGCAGGGCAGTTCAGCGGCGTCAGCACACCGAGCACGCCGCCCAGCGCCTCGACGCGAGCGGTACTCGCCTCGAGCGACTCGCGGGTCACGGTGCCGTGCGCGATCTCGGACTGCACCAACACCGCGAAGGTGAGGCCGGGCAGGTCGACGTCGGCGGTGTACCGCGCCTGCCCGGTCACCTTGCCGACGCCCTCGACCCGGTTCACCGCGCCGCCGGGTACCGCCTCTGCGCTCTCACTCGTCGACGTCACGGCACTACCTTCGCTCATCACGGTCGCCATGTCGGCCACGCTGACCGCCATCGGCGTTTCCGGCTGACCGGAACGTGGGACCGGCAGCGCCGAGCGACGATTGGGCGGCCAACCGGATACCGGATCGCGCCACCGCGTCGAGGTGTGCGAGCCGCTGGATTTCCCACTGCCGCAGCCGCTGCGCCGGAAGTGCGTCGGGTGGTCTCCAGCCGTCGAGGGCGCCGGCGAGCGCGGCGGCGTCACCGAACGCCTTCGACGTGCCCGAGGCGGTGTGCGGACGGACCGTGCCCGCCGCGTCGCCGACCACCATCACGTGGCCGGCCGCCATCCGCGACGGCGGCAGGTCGAAGACGGGCTGCATGAAGACCGTGGAGCGTGCGATCAGGCGGGAAAACTGGTGGGGCAAGGCGCTTTCGGCCAACGTCGTGACCGCGGTGAGGTTTTCGGCCGTCAGCTCGCCCGGCGGCAGGAAGTGGTCGTACCGCCGTCCGGAGCTGCCGGTGAGCAGGCCTCCGAGACGGGTCTCGGGCGTGTTGACGTACCACACCCAGTTGACCCGGCGGGATCCCCGCTCGCGTTCGCCGTTCGCCCCGGGAACCAGATAGCACAGCATCTGCATGCCGGGCGCGCCGAAGAAGGTGAAGCGCTCGGCGAGCAGGTCGAGCAGGTCACCGGTGAGGTCGGCTTCGGCCTCGAGTCCGCGGAACGCGACGTAACCCGCGTAGCCGACGTCGCCGGGAAGCATCAGCTGTGCCCTGACGGTGGAGCCAACGCCGTCCGCTCCGACGAGGAGGTCGCCGTGCGCCCGGTGTCCGTCGGCGAAGGTCGCCGTCACGCGGTCGTGCTCGATGCGTACCTGCTTCAGGTCGCTGTCCAGCCGGTAAGGAGTGTGGCCGAGGGGTTCTCGGAGCGCGGCGTACAGGGTGTCCCACGCGGTCATCCACTGCGGGGCGCCGTGACGGGCGACCCAACCGTCGCGGTGTAGCTGCTGGCGTTCGCTCAGTCGGACGCTCACCGACGACACGCCGATGCCGAGACGATTCAGCAGCGACTCGACCTCGGGCTGCATCACGATTCCCGCGCCGCGTGGCTCGGTCCGGTCGACCGATCGTTCGTAGACGGCGACGTCGGCGCCGATCGACCGCAGTTCGTGCGCGACCGCCAGGCCACCGACCGAGCCGCCGATGACGAGTGCCCGGCACGCGTGACGGCGGACGCCTCCCGAACCTGCAGAGTCCATGCCGTTCACGATGCGTCGGCCGCGGCGGCCGCGCAATGGCTGTCGGCACACACGTCCGGCCGATGAATGTGCGTTCCTACATCGATGCCACGTCCTGAACCGTGAGGGCCGCGCTGAACTGCAGTGCGACGGCGGGGTCCGCGAGGTCGACGGCGCAGAGGTGTTCGATGCGGCGCAGCCGCTGCGTGACGGTGTTGGGATGGATGTGCAGCACGAGCGCCGCCGAGTTCCGGTCGAGCTTGCAGGAGAAGTACGTGCGCAGCGTTTCGACGAGTTCGGTGTGGTGCGCCGCGTCGTAGTCGAGAAGCGGTCCCAGTGCCCGTCTCGCGAACGCCACCAGGCGTGTCGGTTCGTCGAGTTGGAGCAGTAGTCCGATCACCCCGAGGTCGTCCAATTGCACGACCGTGTTCACGCTGCCGGCGCGCATGGCGATGTCGAGGGCGCCCTTGGCGGTCCGGTAGGCCTCTTGGTAGCTTCCGGCCCCGCGCGTCGACACCGCCACCGTCGCAGCTACTGCCGCTGCCACCGCACCCATCGCGCCCTGCACCAATCGTGCCGCGACGCCACCGTAATCGTGGCCGTCCGGCTCGCGATCGTCGGCGCTGCCCTCGGGCGGATCGGCGTCCACCGGCCACAGCGTGACGACGTTCCCCCGGTGCATGGCCACCAGTGGACGCGGCCGGCGCGTGGCGGCGAGCTCCGCCACCAAGGTCAGCGACCGCTGATACGTGCGCGTCTCGGCAGGCTCGTCGGCGGTGCCCAGTGCGCCGACGATCGCCACGTGGGGTCGCGAGAGGTCGTGGCCCAGCCGCAGCGCCCGTTGCAGCACCTGCTCGTCCAGCACCGACCCGGCGCCGAGGACGTCGGCCATCAGCTCGCCGCGCAGCCGGTGCTCCACCTCCGCTGCTGTCCGAATGCGAAGCAGCTCAAGCGATGTCACGATCGAGGCGTGTTCGACCGCCCGCACACCGACGGGATCGAGCGCGGCTTCCCCATGCGGAAACCAGGTCCGGGCCACGACGTCGTCGCCCAGCTTCGCCACGGACACGTCGTAGGCCGGACCGGATTGCGCACCGACGCGCACCGGGGTCGACGACGTCGACTCGTCGACCTCGGCCGCCGCACGCCAGGCCCCGTCGGGCAGGTCGGCGCGGTCACCCGCCGTGGCGAGGACCGCGTGGCGCGCATCCTCGATCAGCACCGGTCGGCCGATCAACTCGGCGAGGACGGCCGCGATGCCGCTGAGGCCGCCGGAGCGCAGCGTCACGGCGAGCAACCGTTCGTGGATCCGTTCGGAGCGGGTCAGGGCGTCGCGCTGCTCACGGAGGGACTCGTTGAGCCGGCGAAGCTCCTCGAGCCGGCCGGCCGACGTCAGGGCGATGGCAGCGTGATTGGCCAACAGCGTCAACCGCTCGACCTCGTTGCCGGTGAACGCGTGGACGGGAGCGTGGTAGCCGTTGAGGGTCCCGAGAATGTCGCCGGCCGCCATCAACGGCACACAGACGATGGCGCGGTATCCCTGCTCGCGCGCGACACCACCCCACGGCGTGAACTCCGGCTCGGCGGTGATGTCGCCGATCGTGACGGACCGTCCGCTGTGGAAGGCCCGACTCGACGGTGATCCGCTGTCGAGCCGGACCGGCCGGTCGGTGTTGACGCGACCGACGTACTCGAGCGAGAGCCCGCTCCAGCCGGCGATCACCAGACTCTCGCCGTCGGGGGCGGGGGTCAACACGCCGCAGAAGTCAAATCCGAGAAGCGTTTTCGCCGTGTCGGCGACCAGGTTGAGCACGTCTCCGAGATCGGACGCCGAGGTTGCCGCCGCACTCAGGGTCCTCAGCGCACTGAGCCACGCCAGGAGTTCCGCATCGGGGCGTCGCTTCGCATTCACCGTTGCCATGTCCATCAGGATGCCATGGCATGTGTCGATGATGACACATCATCGCGAATTTAGTATGTCGGACGACATTGAGGGAGGTCGCCGGTGTGATGACACTCATACCCATGACCAGCCAACTCACCGGCCATCAGGCCGGACCCGCCACGTCCCCCACGTCGGCGGGGCGCCCCATCGTCAATCCGGCGACGGGCGGCGTCATCGACGTTGTCCCCGAACTCGGCCCCGACGACGTCGATGCGGCGGTGGCGGCCGCCGTGGCCGCCTTCGAGCGCGGACCGTGGCCGGCGCTGACCCGCACTGAGCGCGCGCGGCTCCTGCTGCGGATCGCCGATGCGATCGAAGCCGCCACCGACCGGCTTTACACACTCGAGGCCCGGAACAACGGCAGGCCCATCACCGAAACGCAGGCACAGCTGTCGCGCGTACCGGAGTGGTTCCGCTACAACGCAGGTCTGTTGGCCGCGCAACGCCAGTCCGTGCTGCCCGGCGACGGACCCTACCTCACCTATCAGGAACGTCGACCACTCGGCGTGTGCGGCATCATCACGCCCTTCAACCATCCCCTGCTCATCCTCGCCCGCAGTCTGTCCGCGGCCCTGGCCAACGGGAACACCGTCGTCGTCAAGCCGTCCGAGATGACGCCGCTGACGACACTGGCGCTCGCCGACGTCATGACCGGGGCCGGGCTGCCCGACGGCGTGGTCAACGTCGTCACCGGCGGCCGGGAGGCGGGCGCCCGGCTGACCCAGCATCCGGACGTCGCGAAGATCACGCTGACCGGCGGCACCGAGGCCGGCCGTGCCGCCGCGATCGCCACCGCGACGCGGTTCGCCAGGGTGACGGCCGAACTCGGCGGCAAGACCCCCGTGGTGGTCTTCGACGACGTCGATCCCGCCGCCGCGGCCGAGGGGGCCGCGTTCGCGGCGTTCGTCGCTGCCGGCCAATCATGTGTCGCCGGTTCGCGATTCCTGGTGCAACGCGGTGGCTACGACGCCTTCGTCGATGCACTCTCGGCACGTGCCAGGGCCATCCGCGTCGGGGACCCCGCCCTGCCCGACACCCAGATGGGACCCCTCATCAGCGCGCGGCAACGCGACAAGGTGGCTCACCTCATCCGGACCGGCGTCGACGAAGGAGCGCGACTGACGGCCGGCGGCGGTGTCCCGGACCTGCCACCACCGTTGCTGGACGGCTACTTCCTCGAGCCGACCGTGCTGGCGGACGCCACGATGGACATGACGGTCGCGCGCGAGGAGATCTTCGGCCCCGTTGCGGTGGTCGTGCCGTTCGACGACGAGGACGAGGCCATCGCCATGGCCAACGACAACCAGTACGGCCTCGGTGCCGGGGTCTGGACCACCGACCTCGGCCGAGCGCACCGCGTGGCGTCCCGCATCGTCGCGGGCATGGTGTGGGTCAACGACCATCACCGCCTCGAACCGTCGCTGCCATGGGGCGGGGTGAAGGAATCGGGTGTCGGCAAGGACGCCGGCACAGAATCGTTCGACGACTTCTCCTGGATCAAGACGATCGTCGTCCGCACCGCAGCAGGTCACGTCGACTGGTACGGCGGCGACGAACAGGGCCGGTTGAACTGATGAGCCTTCGAACCACTCAGCACACGAAAGGGCTTGGCATGACTACTAGTAGCGCACCACCACCCGGGTGGCGCACCGAGATCACCCGAACCCAGTGGCTCGTCCTCGCGGGCACTACCCTCGGCTGGGGGCTCGACGGCTTCGCGGGCAGCCTCTACATCCTGGTCCTCGGGCCCGCGATGAGCGAGCTGCTGCCCAACAGCGGAGTAGAGGTCGGCGCCGCGTCGATCGGCTACTACGGCGGCCTGACCGTGGCGCTGTTCCTCATCGGATGGGCGACCGGCGGAATCCTCTTCGGCGTGTTGGCCGACAAGTTCGGCCGCACCAGGGTGCTCTCGGTCGGCATCCTCACCTATGCCATCTTCAGCGCGCTGGCGGCCTTCGCCGATACCTGGTGGCAGCTGGGCCTGCTGCGCTTCGTCGCTGGGCTCGGCTCCGGTGTCGAGGCACCCGTCGGGGCTGCGCTGATCGCCGAGACGTGGCGCAACCGCTTCCGGGCCCGTGCCGGCGGCATCATGATGTCGGGTTACGCATTCGGATTCTTCGCCGCCGCAGCTGCATACGCTCTGCTGGGTGACCACGGCTGGCGGTTCATGCTGGCACTCGCAGGCCTGCCCGCACTCCTGGTCTGGTTCATTCGGCGCTACGTCCCCGAACCGCCGGAGATTTCGGCCCACCTCGAGGGCCGCCGGGAGCGCAAGCGTCTCGGCACGATGGTCGACCACGACCGATTAGCGCTGCGACGGCTCGTCCAAGCTCCGCTACGCCGGCCCATGCTGGTGTGCACCGCACTGGCGACCGGTGCGCTGATTTCGTTCTGGAGTGTCACCACGTGGTACCCCCAGATCATTCGTCAGATCACCGCGGGAGAACAGTTGCCGCAGGGGATCGCAGATCACCGGGTTGCGGTGGCCGCGATGCTGTTCAACGCCGGCGGCATCGTCGGCTACGCCTCCTGGGGATTCCTCGCCGACGGGATCGGTCGCCGCAAGGCATTCCTGCTCAGCTTCGCCATCTCGGCGGTGACCGTGGCGTGGACCTTCCCCTTCGACCGCGGCTACACCGAGTACCTGATCACGCTGCCTCTCTCCGGCTTCGGACTGTTCGGCGCCCTGTCGGGAACGTTCATCTACGCCCCGGAACTGTTTCCACCGAGCGTGCGGGCGACCGCCCTTGCGGTGTGCAACAGCGTTGGTCGCTACGTCACCGCGCTGGGCCCCTTGACCGCGGGCGCGATCGCGACGTCCTGGTTCGACGGCGACCTCGGCCTGGCCACCGCGTCTGTGACCGCACTCGGGTTGATCGCGGTCATCGGGCTTGCCTTCGCCCGCGAGACACGAGGCGAACCACTGCCTTGCGACCCCACCATCCTCCTCACCGAGAAGAGCGCATCATGACCGACTACGCCAACTCCTCTGCGATCGTCGTCGGCGGATCCATCGGGGGCCTCACCGCCGCACTGCTTCTGCGTGACCTCGGATTCAGCGTCGACGTCTACGAGCGGACCCCCACCGCGCTCGACGGCCGGGGCAGCGGCATCGTCCTGCAGCCGGACACGGTGCGCTGGTTCACCGAACGCAGCACCCAGGATGTGGCCGACCTGAGCACCTCCACGTCCTCCGTGCAGTATCTGGACCCGTCCGGCGACGTCGTCTACCGCGAGAGATGTACCTGGACCTACACGTCCTGGGGCACCTTCTACCGGGCGCTGCTCGCCGACTTCGGCACCGAGCATTACCACTACGGCGAATATGCCTGCGGCTTCACCGAACACGCCGACGGAACCACCGTCCGCTTCGTCAGCGGCAGGCAGGCCTCCGCCGATCTGGTCGTCTTCGCCGACGGGGTCACCTCGGTGGCGCGGCAGCGGTTCGACCCCGACGCCGGTCTCCACTACTCCGGTTACGTCGGGTGGCGCGGCACGGTTGCCCTGCGCGAACTCGGTGCGGACGTCCGCGAGGTGCTGCACGACGCCATCACCTACGCGGTGATTCCGCACTCGCACATCACGATGTACCCGATACCCGGCGAGAACGGGCTCGGCCTTGAGGACCGCTTGCTGAACTACGTCTGGTACCGCAACGTGCCCGCAGGGCCAGAACTCACCGAGATGTCGACCGACAAGCGCGGCTTCCTCGGCGCCGTATCGGTTCATCCCGGGCAGGTTCAGGACCGCTACGTCGCCGAGATGAAGCAGGCGGCCGCCGACACGCTCGCCCCCGCGGTCGCCGACGTGGTGCTCGCCACCGAAACTCCCTATCTCCAAGTCGTTTCGGACAGCCGTTCGGCGCGGATGGCGATGGGTCGGGTCGCCCTGATCGGCGATGCCGCCTGTGCCGCCCGGCCGCACGCCGCCGCCGGTACGGCCAAGGCCGCCGCCGACGGCTGGGCGCTGGCCGCCGCCCTCGAGCAGGCGGGCGGTGACATCACCGCGGCGCTCACCAAGTGGGAGCCGGCCCAGCTCCAACTCAGCGACGCGCTGCTGCGGCGTGTGGTGGCGATGGGCGAGCGTTCGCAGTTCTTCAACACCTGGACCCCCGGCGATCCCGGCCTCCGCTTCGGCCTCTACGGCCCCGGCAACTAGCTCCTGCAACCACGAAGGGAAACACCATGAATGACAAGAGATTTCTGGACGACCTGCCTCTCGCAGGCGATCTCGTCTCCACGGACTACGAGATCTGGCCGGACTGGCTCAAGACCGAGTTCGAAGCCCACTCACACGACGGGGAGGTTGGGTCGCGGCTGCTCAGCGAGGACTCCCGGGTCAGGGTCTGGGAGATCAGGCTGGCGCCCGGTGAACGGTGGCATGCGCACCGCCACGTACTGGACTACTTCTGGACGGCGATCAACGCCGGGCGCAGCAGGCAGCACACCTTCGACGGCACCGTCCGCGAGGTGTCCTACTCGGCGGGCGAGACACGGCACTTCCATTTCGGGCCCGGGGAATACCTGCTCCACGACATCGAGAACATCGGCGACACCGAGCTGATCTTCAGCACCGTGGAACACCTGGACGGCGACAATCCACCGCTGCCCATCGACGGTCGGAAGTAGGGCACGGCATGGCCGGTCTCTTCACCCCGCTGACCCTGCGCGAGGTCACGTTCGCCCACCGGGCCTGGATGTCACCGATGATGCAGTTCGCCTCCGCACCCGACGGCGACGACGTCGGAACACCGTCGGACTGGCACCTGCAGCACCTCGGCTCGCGCGCCGTCGCGGGAGCCGCGCTCGTCATGGTCGAGGCCACCGCCGTGGACCCGGTCGGGCGCAGCAGCAACTACGACACCGGCCTGTGGAACGACCGGCAGGCCATGGCCTTTCGCAGGATCACGGACTTCGTCGCCGCCCAGGGCTCGGTCCCCGGCATCCAGCTGGTGCACGCGGGACGCAAGGGTTCGACCGGGCTGCCGTGGCCGGACGAGGAACGCGCTCCCGAGACCTGGCCGACCCTGGCACCGAGCGCAGTGCCGTTCGGCCGCCTGCCCAGTCCCGCCGAGTTGAGCATCGACCAGATCGCGGACGCCGTGCAGTCCTTCGCCGACGCGGCGGGCCGCGCGGCGGCGGCGGGATTCAAGGTGCTCGAACTGCACGGCGCCCACGGTTACCTGATCCATCAGTTCCTGTCGCCACACTCCAACCTGCGCACCGACCGCTACGGCGGATCTCTGGAGAACCGCACGAGATTTGCCCTCGACGTCGTGACGGCGGTGCGTGCCGCGTGGCCAGACGAACTCCCGCTGTTCTTCCGGGTGTCGGCCACCGACTGGCTCGGCGGCGACACCGACGACGAACGTCCCGGCTGGACGGTCGACGACACCCTCGCACTCGCGACGCGCGTCAAGACTCTCGGCGTCGACCTGCTCGACGTCTCCAGCGGTGGCTCCGCGCCGGACGCCCGCATCCCCGTCGGCCCGAATTATCAGGTGCCCTTCTCGGCGCGCATCCGCAAGGAGGTGGAGATCCCGACCGCCGCGGTCGGCTTGATCACCGAGGCGGAGCAGGCCGACGGCATCGTCGCCGACGGAGAGGCCGACGCGGTGTTCCTGGCCAGGGCTTTGCTCCGCAACCCGAACTGGGTCCGGCAGGCCGCCGACGAACTCGGCCACCGATTGCCGCACCCGCCGCGGTACGCCAGGGCGTTCACCGTTTCCGGCCCCGCGGCGCCGGGTATCACCGGGCGATGACCGAACGAACCGGCGCCGCACCGACCGCGCTCCCGCTCGTCTGCAGCCCTGGCCCCGGGCCAGTGTCCCCCCTTCCGTCCGGTCGCTGAGCGTTCACCATGGGTATCACCGTCGCGGTCACCGGCCCCACGGGCGAGATCGGGATCTCCGCGGTCGACGCGCTGGAGCGGAATCCGGATGTCGACCGTGTCGTCGGGATGGCGCGGCGGCCCTTCGACCCCAGTGCCCACGGCTGGACCAAGACCAGCTATCGACGGGGCGACATCCTCGATCGCGATGCCGTCGACGCCTTCGTCGCCGAGGCCGACGTCGTCGTGCACCTGGCCTTCATCGTCCTCGGCTCGCGGGAGGAGAGCGAACGCGTCAACGTGGCGGGCACGCGCAACGTGTTCGAGGCCACCGTCGAGGCCGAGCGACCGCACCGGCTGGTGTACACCTCGTCGGTCGCCGCATACGGCTACCACCCGGACAATGCGGTGCCGCTGACCGAGCAGACGCCGGTCCGGGGATCGGCCGAGCATTACTACTCCGAGCAGAAGGCCGCGTGCGAGGCTGTGCTCGAAGAGACCACCGGCGGATCGTCGCTGGAGGTGTTCGTGCTCCGTCCCTGCATCGTCGCCGGGCCGAAGGCGACGGCGCTGGCCGACGCGATGCCGTGGCGGCTGCTGCCCGGTCCCCTGCAATCGGCGCTGACGTCGGTGCCGCTGCTCAGACCGCCCTTCCCCGACCCTGGCACGCCGATGCAACTCATCCACCACGATGACGTCGCCGCGGCCATCGCCCTGGCCGCCACCACGTCGGCGCCGGCCGGCGCCTACAACATCGCCGGCGACGGCGCGGTGTCGCTGTCCGACGTCGCCACGGCGCTGGGTGCGCGTCCGGTGCGGGTGCCCAGCGCCGCGGCCACGGTCGCGTCGGCGGTGATCGCCAGGCTGCCGTTTCTGCCGTCGTCGTTCGAATGGCTCCATGCCGGGCGGACGTCGGTCGTGATGGACGTCAGTAAGGCGAAGCGGGTACTCGGCTGGGCTCCGCGCCACACCTCGGCCGAGACGCTGGAGTCGTTGGCCACCGCGCTCTGACGCCCTGCCGCAACAGGATTGCCGCCGGTCGGCGCCGGGTATCCGGTGCCCATGCCGACGCACCAGCTGCCCGGGTCATGGGGGTGAGGACGCTCGACGCGGACACCTGTCCGAAGCGCATGCAGTTCGGGCCGTGCGGGGGTGTACGGCCCGACCAGCAATGCGAAATGCGTGCCGGCCCTTGCGCTTTCCATGACTACGTCCCGTGGGCCGGTCCCGACGTCCCGGCGGCTCCAGTCAGGGCACCGCTGATCCTGACCGACTTCAGTGCCGCGGCGTTCGATCCGGCCGACCTGGCGGCCACGGCAGCGGTGCTGGCGGACTCCTGCGATGCGGTCCTGGTCGGCGAGCATCAGAACCGTCCCGACTTCCCGCCGACGCTGATGGGCCGGCTGCTGCTCGACAGCGGCGTGCAACCGTGGATCACGCTGTCCTGCCGCGACCGCAACCGCATCGTCCTGGAGCAGGAGCTGCGGGGGCTCCGACTCATCGGGGTGCAGACCGTGCTGTGCGTGACCGGCGACGGCCGCGGCTACGACGTCCGGCCCGACGTCACGCAGACCTTCGACCTCGACGGCCCCCGCCTGGTCGCCCTGGCCACCGAGCTCGCCATGACGGCCGCCGTCCCGGAGACGCCGACCGCGCCCCCGGTCGATGCCCGGCCCGCCCGCCTCGTCCAAAAGCAGCGCGCCGGCGCGCGTGTCGCCGTACTGAACCACGTCCCGAGTCCGTCGGGAGTCGCCGCCTTCGTCGACGCGGCGCGCTCGGCCGGACTGACCATCCCGGTCATCGCGGCCGTGGCGGTGTTCACCGACCTCCCGTCCGCGGCCGTACTGCAGGGCCTGCCCGGCCTCGAACTCGACCAGGCGGTCGTCGACGCGGTGGTCAACTCCACCGATCCGGTGGAGGCGGGCATCGAGGCGGCGGTCGCCGAGGCATGCGCACTGCTGTCCATCGACGGCGTCGACGGGGTCAACGTCTCCGGACTCGCCTCCGGCGCAGGCATGCGCGTCGGCGCCCGGATCAAGGCCGAGGTCGGCGACCGCATCCGGGCCGGGGTGGGCTCGTGAGCGAGGCGATGTCGGCCGAGTTCGACACGCTGGCGGAGTGGACGGCTCAGGTGGCCATCGATCTCGGACCGTCCTTCCACACCCCGGCGGCGTGTCGGGGCAGCGGCAGTCCGGCCGCCTTGGACTGGCTGCTCGAGAACATGCACCTCTCCGACGGCGACACGCTGTTGGACTGCGGCGCCGGTATGGGCGGTCCCGCTGCCCGTGCCGCCCGGCAACGTGCCGTCGTGCCGACGCTGGTGGATCCGGAGCGCGGCGCCTGCCGTGCGGCCCGCCGCCTGTTCGATCATGCCGTCGTCCAGGCTTCCGCCGATGCCCTGCCGATGCAGGACGGCTCCTTCGACGCGGCGTGGTCGTTGGGCGTGTTGTGCACGATGCCGGATCACCTGGCGCTGCTCTCCGAGTTGCGCCGCGTCGTGCGTCCGGGCGGTCGCATCGGGCTGCTCGTCTTCACCGCGCGATCCTCGGAGCCGTTCGAGCAGCCCGAGGGCAACCACTTCCCCACGCAGGACGCGCTTCTCGACGTCGCGGACCGGGCCGGACTGCGTACCGAGGCGTGGCGCGGCGCCGCCGAGCTGCCGTCCGCTCCCGGCGAGTGGCAGCGCCGCGAGGACGCGGTGACCGCCGAGTTGTCCCGCCGTCACGGCGACGAACGGGCGTGGCAGCTGGCTGAACGCCAGTCCGACCTGATCGGACGATTGCTCACCGACTCGCTGGTCACCGGTGAGCTGTTGACGCTGCGTCACCGCTGACCGGCCGGCACCACCGGGGGTGGCCGGTGGCCGCACGGGGTAAGTCCCATGGCGTGGTGGTGCAGATCGGCACGTCGGGATGGTCCTACGACCATTGGAAGGACGTGCTGTACGGGCCGGGGGTGCCCGCGGCAAAGCGGTTGGACCGCTACGCCGACGAGTTCGACACCGTCGAACTCAACGCCAGTTTCTATCGCTGGCCCAAGGATGCGACGTTCGAACATTGGCGGAACCGTCTGCCCGCGGGTTTCACGATGTCGGTGAAGGCGGCGCGTGGCCTGACGCACGCGCGTCGGCTGCGGTCACCGGAGGAGTGGGTGGCGCGGATCGTGCGGGCGTGGGACGTCCTCGGAGAGCGGCGTGGGGCCGTCCTGGTCCAGTTGCACCCGGCCCAGGTGCGTGACGACGACAGGCTGGACTACTTCCTGCGCTGTCTGCCGACGCACGTGGTGGTCGCGGTCGAACTGCGGCACCCGTCGTGGGACGACCCAGCCGTCTACCACCTTCTCGAGCGGCACGGCGCCGCGTATGTCGTGATGAGTGGCGCGGGATTGCCCTGCGTGCTGAGGGCGACGGCGCCGATGGTCTACGTACGGCTCCACGGGCCGGACCACGACCGCCTCTACGCAGGTTCGTACAGCGCCGACGAATTGGGCTGGTGGGCACAGCGCATCCGCGAATGGGACGAAGGAGGCCGAGACGTCCTGGCCTACTTCAACAACGACGGCGAGGGCAACGCGGTGCGCAACGCGAGAACGCTACGCACGCTCGTCGGCGTCAGCACTGCGCGCCATCGCCCGTCCAGTTGAGGCGCATCGCCGCACCAGCGCTGCTCCGGACCCCTCGCCCCGGAGCGAGTGACATGGTGCGGCGTGCGCGGATCGCGAGGACGAAGTGCTGCAGCGCCTGGGCGACCGAGTCGGCCCGCGCCACCTTCGCTTCGTCGGAGGGAATCGTTGCCGACGGCGCGACGAGAACCCAGCCGATGCCGCGACGGGCACACTCGGCAGCGAAGGTCTCGAGCAGACGGTCTCAGGCACGGTCGTCGCCGACGTCCACGCCGGAGAGGTCGGTGACCAACGGGCTGCCGAGTGCGGTGAATCGGCGCATGCTCGCACCCACCAGTTCGGCGTTCGCTTCGTCGAGCCGGCCCGTCACGGTGATGACCAGGGCCACGCTGCGCATCTGAGTTCTCACCTGCGCGCCGCGGCACTCGATGACGTAACCGACGGTGGACGTGTACTGACTGACTGTGGCGCTCATGGCATGACCCCGTCAATTGACGCGACGGTAACGACGGGGTTCCGGACCGGCGGCCGCGGAGCCCACTTCGGGGCTGTGCTCTCAGCCGACGCAAGCTCGACCCTACCCAGGAGCGGGAGAGTCCGCCACCGGGTCGACCTCGCGAGCCGACATCGAAACACGCTGTGCCACCGACTATTCCTGTCACGTCAGCGTGTATCAGGCGGAAAAGCGGTTCGCTTTCGGGCTCAGCCGCCAGGGCGATGGTTCGCGAAATGGCTCCCGCGTGGGTCCGCATGGCGAATCGTTTATCCCCGGAACGAAGGGGTAATGCCACTGCGCAGATGGGCCCGGTGGTCGGCCGCCGTTCCCGTTGAGGCCCCGTTGGTTGAGCCAGTAGCCAACGGGGCCGCCTACTGCCGAGATACCGTCACCGTCACCGATAGCGTCGAGGAAGCCACACCAGGCTGGGTACAGTCGAGTGCCGACGAGCACAAAGACGGGACGACATGAACGAGGACACCGACGAATCGTTCGAAGTGCTACTCCACTACCTGCGGGACAACCGGGGAGTCGACTTCACCGGCTACAAGCGCACCTCCCTGACCAGGCGCATCCGCCATCGCATGGAACAAGCCGGGGTGTCGACCTTCGCCGAGTATCTCGACGTCCTGCAAGCGAATTCGGAAGAGTACGCCGCCCTGTTCGACACGGTCCTGATCAACGTCACGGCCTTCTTCCGCGATCCCGAAAGCTGGGACTTCGTGCGCGACGACGTCGTCCCGGGCATCCTGGCGCGCCGGGGACCCGACGAACCGATCAGGGTCTGGAGCGCCGGCTGCGCCTCCGGCCAGGAGGCCTACTCGCTGGCCATGGTGCTCGCCGACGCCCTCGGCCCGGATGCGTTTCGGCAGCGCGTGAAGATCTACGCCACCGACCTGGACGAGCAGGCCCTGGCCCAGGCCAGAGCGGCCGTCTACGACGCGAAGGCCATCGCCTCGGTGCCCGAGTCGCTGTTGGCCCGCTACTTCGACCGCACCAACGGTCGGTACCTGTTCAACAAGGACCTTCGCCGTGCGGTCATCTTCGGTCGCAACGACCTGGTGAAGGACGCGCCGATCTCACGCGTCGATCTGCTGCTGTGCCGCAACACGCTGATGTACCTTAACGCCGAAACGCAGCAGAAGGTGTTGAGCCGGTTGCACTTCGCGCTGGCACCCGAAGGCGTGCTGTTCCTCGGGCATGCCGAGATGTTGCTCAGCCACGCCGACAAGTTCAGCCCGATCGACCTCAAGCACCGCATCTTTCGGCGTGCCGCAGGTTCGCAGAGTGAGCTGACCAAGGCGGACGGCCCGAATGCCAGAGTCGAGCGCCACGGCAATCTGTCGGGTCTGGCGACCATCCGGGAGTTGGCCTTCGGCGCCAGTCCCGTCGCCCAGATCGTGGTGACCGGCGACGACACGATCGCGATGATCAATCACCAGGCCGAGGTCACCTTCGGGTTGTCGGCACGCGACATCGGTCGACTGCTGCGGGACCTCGAGGTGTCCTACCGGCCCGTCGAACTGAGGGCCTTCGTCGAGCAGGCCAAGGTGGAGCGGCGATCCGCGCGCATCGAGGACGTCGAGTGGCAGCGGCCCGGAACCGAGCCGAGTTGGTTCGAGATTCACGTCAATCCGTTGGTGGACATGGAGAACGGTCTGGTCGGCGTGTCGATCGTGTTCTTCGACGTGACCGCCAACCGCCTCCTGCTCGACAAGCTGGTCCAGATCAATGCCCAGCTCGAAGCGGCCTACGAGGAACTGCAGTCCACCAACGAGGAACTCGAGACCACCAACGAGGAACTGCAGTCCACCGTGGAAGAACTCGAGACCACCAACGAGGAATTGCAGTCCACCAACGAGGAACTCGAGACGATGAACGAGGAGCTGCAGTCGACCAACGACGAGCTGCACACCATCAACGACACGCTGCGTGAGCGCAGCGGTGAACTCGACGAAGCCAGGGCGTTCCTGAGCTCGCTGGTCAACTCCATCGCGATGGGGATGATCGTGGTCGACCGCGAGATGCGGGTCGTGGAGTGGAACCGCGGCTGCGAAGAACTGTGGGGGCTCCGCTCCGAGGAGGTGATGGGTGCGCTTCTCACCGACCTCGACTTCGGTCTATCCGTCGCCGAGCTGAAGCCCCTGATCGGCACCGCGTTCGTGGACGCCGAGGCCACCGACGAGACACGGCTGCGCGCGGTCAACCGCCGTGGTCGGCACATCGACGTCCGGGTGACGTGCACGTCGTTCCGGTCCGCCAGCGGACCGATCAGTGGCGCCCTGCTCCTGATCGAGGAGGCCGGCTGACCGGTCAGCCCGGGTGGCGGGCACCGTGCATCCGCGTGGACAGCGGCTGTGAGTCGAGGATGCAGATGGCGTCGCGGTCCACGCGGATCCACCCTGCCGCAGCGAAATTGGCGAGGGTCTTGTTGATGGTCTCCCGGCTCGCCCCCACCATCTGAGCAAATTCCTCCTGATTCAGGTCGAGTTCGACCCGGATCTCGCCATCCCGCTGCACGCCGAACCGCTGAGCCAGGCGGAGCAGGTGTTTGGACACCCGGGCGGGTACGTCGGCGGACATGAGATCGACCAGGTTGTCGGAGGTCCGCCGGACCCGGCGCGCCAGGACGCGCAGCAGGTCGTCGGCTGACGACGGGTCCGCCGCCAGCCGACGGAGCAGCTGCCCGCGGTCCATGGTCATCGCATGCACCTCGGTCATGGCGGACGCCGTCGCCGTGCGTGGCCCGACGTCGAGCATCGACACCTCGCCGAAGAGGTCGCCGGGGCCCATCACCGTCAGCGTGCACACGCGACCGTCCGGTGCGGTCCGCGCGATGCGCACCTTGCCGTCCTTGATCACGTAGAGAAAGTCGGGGTCGTCCCCCTCGGCGAAGATCACCTGCCCGGCAGCGAACGTCGCCGTCCGCAGCGCCTCGGGCAGAATCCGCAGGGCGCTCCGTGTCGGCGGCGGAGCGCTGGTGATGCCGTGCGGCGTCATGGTCATGTCCTCGGGCCCAATACCCTTGGCGGCGTTCCACCACGGGGCCGGCGGCGCATCCTTCGCGATCGGGCTTCCATGCTTCGTTCGCCGGCCCGGCCGGCACATCGATGCCGAGGAAGCGGTTCACTCGACGCAGGACGGGTAATTCAACCTCCCGTTCGCGAAGGGAACACCGTGCCACTGCCACCGCGCCCCACCATGAGTTTGGGCGACGAACTCGCCGCCGTCCATGCCCGGCTGTCGGGGATCCTGCTCACCGAGCAGACCACGCAGACCGCGCTGCAGACGGTCACGTCGCTGGCCACGGACACGCTGGCGGGCAGCTTCGGCGCCGGCGTGACCCTGCTGCGCCCCGACGGGAGGCCGACGACCTCGGCGGCCACCGATCCGCTGGTCGACACGCTGGACCGCATCCAGTACGGATTGGAGGAGGGCCCGTGCCTGACCGCGTGGGCAAGCTCCACCGTGATCAGGAGCGACGACCTGACCGCGGAACGACGCTGGCCGATCTGGACTCCTCAGGCCGCTGGTCTGGGTGTCCGATCGGTGCTGAGCGCCCCCATGGAGACCGGCGGCACGTCGTGGGGTGCGATCAAGGTCTACTCGACGTCCGTCGCCTCCTACGACGAGCGCGCCGAGGACGTGCTGCGCCGATTCGCCGCGCAGGCCGCCATCTTCGTCGCCAACGTGCACACCGCCCAGGCGGCCGAACGCATCGGCGACGAACTGAAGAAGACGCTGCGCAGCCGCGATGTCATCGCCACCGCGACGGGCATGACGATGGTGCGCAAGCGACTCAACCCCGAGGAGGCCTACCGGCAGTTGGTGTGGCTTGCCCGAAGTGCGCATCTGTCCCTCAACGAACTCGCCGAGCGGATGGTGGCCGCCCCCGACGAGCCGATGCCGTCGACGGCCGATGACTGATCCGCTCAGCCTGCGCTTCCACGACGCCTTCGAGGCGTCGAAGTTGGACGTCACCGAATTGTGGCTGCGGTACTTCGCGCTCGGTGGCGAGGCCAGCGAGATGGAGGTGGACGCCTACCTCAACGGCGCCATGGCGTTGCCCGCCTTCCAGCACGACATGCTGGCCCATGCCATCAACGAACGACTCGACGAGATCGCCCCTCCCCGAGCGCCCTACAGCGACTCCTTCATGCCCCTGGACTACGTCGAGCGATACCTGTGGGACGGCGAGCGAGGCGACGAGCCGTGACCTGGCCGGAGTCACGGCTGGAGGTCACAGCCGGTTCTCCGGCCCCATCACCGCCCAGACCACCTTGCCGTCGCTGATCGGGGTATTGCCCCACACGCGGGTCAGGGCCCTGACGATCTGCAGTTCGCTCAACACGCCGAGCGCTTCGTCCTCCTCGTGGACGCACGCCGGGGCGGGATTGCCGTCGGTGACGGCGACCGTGACGGTGACGCCGTCGGTCTCCAACCGCACGTCCGGGTCACTTCCGGTGTGCCGCAGCACATTCTCGACCAGCACGGTGGTGACCACGCTGGCCGTGGCAACGAGCCCGTCCTGTGACCACGAGCGCAACCAGTACGCCACGAAGTTGCGCGTGGAGGCGACCGCGGACGGTGAGGCGGGCCATGTCTGCCGCACCCGTCGGCGTGGCGCAGCGGCGCATTGCTCCATGGCGTCGGTGGCCACGGCGACGCTGCCGTAGACCGGAAGGTAACGGGCAATGCCGTTGCGGGCCAATGCTCGTCGGCCCACCGCATGCGCACACACCAGACCGATCGGGATGTCGGGCCAGTCGCCGACCAGCCACCGCGCGCTGGTGAACACCGCCCAGGCCGACGGCGACGGCGCCTGCAACGCGGTGACGTCGACCACGATCAGCGGGGGCGCGTCGAGCGCAGTCTTGAGCACTGCGTCCCGCACGGGCAGATAGGTCGAACGGTCGAGCACCCCCTGCATCGTCAGCGTCGTGTGCCGAGCCGTCGTCGCCCGATCGATGTGCAGCGCGCTGCGCGGCTCACCCGACGTCATTCGAGATTCTCTCCGGGTCGGGCAGGATGTCGATGAGACGTTTCCGCAGGATCTCGACGGCCTGCTCGGCCTCCCGTGAGATTTCGGCGTACCGGCGCTGCAGGGCACCGGGACCGACGCTGCCCGCGTGCTTGCGCGACAACTTCGCCTTCTCCTCCAAGCTGCGCAAGGCCGTCCACAGGGCGTTCTCGGTTTCCTTGTCGCGCGCCTCGAAGAGCGCCTCGGGCGTCCACGCATGCCCGACCCGGCACCGGTAGTTCGTCGTGCCGACGGCCATCAGCGAGCCGTTGCAGTCGGGGCAGGTGTAGCCCGACGGCGGCCCGAGGCGTTCGGAGTCGAACGGTTCGGCGAAGCGCGGTCCCATCGCGATGTCGTTCTCCAATTCCATTGCGGGATCTGGTTGCATCGCCGCCTCCTGTTCTCGTTGTCGGGCCAGGTCGGCCAACAGGCGGCCGGCGTCCCGTGCGGTGACCTGATGGTCCACCACCTGGGCGGCGATGGCGTTGCGCGGCATGTCGGGAAACATCGCGTCGTCCGGATGCTGCACGACGGTGACGCCGCCCTGCGCTCGGATCGCGGCCAACCCGAGCACCCCGTCGTCGAGGACGCCCGAGAGCAGTACCCCGACCGCGCGCGGGCCGAACGCGACGGCGGCCGAGCGGAGCGACGCGTTGACGGCCGGCCGGTGACCGTCCTCGGTGGGTCCGCGCGAGACGACGACCCGATCGCCGTGGACCAGCAGATGACGGTCGGGGACGGCCACGTAAACCTGGCCGGCACGCAGCTGCTCGCCGTCGACGGCCTGATGCGCCGGCAGGGGGCCACTGCGGTCGATGATGCGCGCCAACACGCTCGGACTGCTCGGTGCCATGTGCAGGGTGACCAGCACGGCGTCGGGCAGGTCGTGCGGCAGGCCGGAGGCGAGTTGTTTGAGCGCCTCGACGCCGCCGGCCGATGCCCCGATGGCGATCACACCGCGGGGCCGACCGGTGTCGGTGGTGGGAACTTCAGTCACGGCGAGTGGCTACCCAACTTGGCTGGACCTACGCCCACCACCGAAGTCCTCACGGCCGGCGGGCGGTCACGATGCCATCTCGGACCCCGGCGACGACGTCAACCGCTGCGCAATCTGGTGCAGCGACGTGTTGGTGTCCTGCGAGAGCCTCTTGAGCAGATCGAAGGCCTGCGCGGCGTCGACGCCGAACCGCTCCATCAGCATGCCCTTGGCCTGGCCGATCACGTCGCGGGAGGCGAGTGCGCTGCGGAACTGCTCGTCGCGGCGTTGCATCCCCCACGCGATGGCGGTGTGCGTGGCGAAGATCAGGCCCAACTCGACCGATTCCTGGGTGAAGGCATGGGGACGCTCGGCGAAGAAGTTCAGCGCTCCGCTCGCCCGCTTTCCGGCGAACATTTGAAACGAGATGATCGAACGAATCGGGGTGTGGTCCAAGGCGAATGCGCGATACTTCGGCCACCGCTCGTCGGTCGTCAGATCGTCGACGCGGACGGTGTGGTTTTCCCAAGCCGCGGTGACGCAGGGTCCGTCCTGATCTCGCCGCTGCACGTCGTCGAGGTCGACGACGTACGCATGGGTCGCCGCCACGTTGCGGATCCCGTCGCTCTCGCTCACCAGGGTGAGGCCGCCGTACTGGGCGCCTGGCACGGCCCGGGTGGCACTGTCGGTGATCTCGGTCAGCGTGTCGTGACCCTCACGAGGGCCGCGGTACTGGACGTCGGCCAAGAGCGCCGCCATCTCGACGATCTTCGAGCTCTCCGACTCCACTGCCATTAGATGACTCCCCCCCCCCAGCGTTACGACGAACCGTGACTTTGACTGTCTACATTACGCCGTCGGCACCCCGGCGGTGGTGGGACTTCGGCCACGTCGCGGTTCAGCTCCGCAACGTGACGTGCGGGCTCTGCCCATACGTTTCGCGGTAGAGCACGGCGAATCTCCCGGTGTGGGCGAAGCCCCACCGGGCCGCTGCGGCCGTCACCGTGGTACACGTCCGGTCACTGGCCAGCAACTCCCGGTGCACGTTGTCCAGGCGTACCCGTCGTAGGTAGGCCATCGGGGTGCTGTCGAGGTGGCGGCGGAACATGTACTGCAAGGCACGCGGGGTCACGTAGACCTCGCTGGCGATGTCGGCGACACCGATGTCCTTGGCGGCGTGCTCCTCGACGTAGGCCATCGCGCGGCGCAACAGGATCGGGTGACGACCGCGGCCGTCGAGTGGCCGATCCTCGTTGCCACCGGTCCGCGGGAACGCGGACAGGGTGGCCGCCGCGAGCAGCCGGCCCGCCGCCGCCAGTACCAGTGGAGTGCACAGGACGTCGTCGGCCAGCACCGTCTCCTCGACGTAGCGACGTGCCCGGGTCAGTGCGCGACCGGCTTCGACGCTGATCGGCTCGGCCCCGATCAGGCGCACGTCGGCTGGATACTCGGGCGCCACGTCCGCGGCGGCCTTCAGCAGCAGGTCCCGTTCGATGACGGCGCTCTTCAGCGTCGCGTCCCGGGTGCGCACCCGCACCGGGGCGACGGCGTTGGAGCCGAGCACGACCGCTCCGGAGTCTGCGACGCCGTCCCGATCGTGCAGGTGACTTTGCGCGCGTCCCTTGACCGGCCACAGCACGATCAGGCCGGACGTCGGCTCGGCGCGGGTCTCGACGTCGCCGTCGTGGGTGATGTCCTCCAGCGCGAAACCGCCCACATCGATCCGCTCGTGTTTCATCACCAGCGGATCACCGCGGCGGCGGCCCAGCGCCTCGAGGCGCACCCGGGTGCCGTAGGCGCGACTCAGGTACGACGCAATCTCGGTGGGATCGTGGCTGCAGACGTCTTGGCGTCGCATCTGATGGGTGCGGGACATGATCGGCTCCATGGGGCGGCGACCGAGCTATTTCTGCACCCGTTTTGCCGCTAGGTTACCCCACGGCGACCGCCTCGTCAGGCTCGACGGTCGAGGCGGTTCATCCGCGCCGGACGCGGGCCGACGTGGTGCGCCGCGAGCAGCGCCTGGCCCACGCGGGTGCGCAGCTCGCCGGAGGACGGCTGACCGACGACGGTGTCGACGAACTGCTCGGCGATGGTCCGCAGCTTGACGTTGGTCTCCTGCGATCTCCACCTGAGCACCTCGAAGGCGCGTTCCGCAGTGACCCCGTAGGCGACCCTGATGATGCCGACCGCCTCGTGGATGAGTGCACGCCGTGCCTCGACGGCCGCGACGGTTTCGGTGACCGACTTCTGCACGTCGACGTCGAAGGCCTCGGTGACGTCGACGTAGTACCCGGTGACCCCGACCACCCGGGTCCCCTCCAGGCGCCGGTCGCCAACCATCACCACGACGTGCTCCCGACCCGCGGTGTCGACGATCCGGTGCCGACTGCTGACGGCGGCGCCGTGCCGGAGCACCTGGTCGACGACGGCGGACGCGGCGGGCTCGTCGTCTGGATGCTCGTGCGACCGGATGAGCGCATCGGTCGGCACGACCCCCGGGTCGTGACCGTGCATCCGCGCCACGGCGTCCGACCATTCCCACCGGGCCGGTTCGGACAGGTAACCGAAGGTCCCCACCCGCTCGGTTCCGGCCGCGATCGAACGCGTCGAGTCAGCTGTCACGATCGGAAGCGATATCACGTTCACCCCGGCCCCACCTCCCACCACGACGGTGCAGCTCGAGAATCGCCCACGTCAAGGTCCGACGACGAAGCGCTGCGGGCCAGTTCGCGAAATTCGGGCGCGCCGTACTCAGAAGCCGGTCGGCCGCCCATTGCCCAGGTACGGCAGCCCCGCCGCCTCGATGACGCTGGGGTCGAGGATGTTTCGGGTGTCGAGGACGACCGCGTCGGAACACTGCTCGGCGACCGCGCGCCAGTCGAGCCCGGCGAACTCGCCCCACTCGGTGAGGACGACGATCGCATCGGCGGCCTTGGTCGCCCGATACGGATCGTCCACGGCGGTGACCCGGGCAGCGAGGAGGGTGCCGGGGTCGATCGCCGCCAACTGCGGGTCGTATCCCTGCACGTGGGCGCCCGCGGCGGCCAGGTGCGCACACACGGCCAGGGCCGGTGAATCGCGGGTGTCGCTCGTGTTGGCCTTGAAGGTCAGCCCCAGCGCGGTGATCCGCGCCGCGGACAGCGGTGCCTTGATCGTGCGTGTCAACGCCGCGGCGATGCGTTCGGCCTGAACCGAATTCGTCGATCGGCATGCCTCGACCTCGGCCAGCGTGACCCCGTGCTGCCGGGCGGTGTGGATCAGGGCGGCGGTGTCCTTGGGCAGACACGACCCGCCCCAGCCGGGTCCGGGTTTCAGGAATGCCGACCCGATGCGTTGGTCGGCGCCCATGCACCTGGTGACGTCGGTGACGTCGGCGCCGATGCTGGCGCACAGTTGCGCCAGCGAGTTCGCGTAGGACGACTTGACCGCGAGGAAGGCGTTGCTGGCGTACTTGGACAGCTCCGCGCTCTCGGGACTCATCTTCAGGATCGGCCCGGGATCCGGTCCGAAGGCCCGACACACCGCGTCGGCGGCGACGTCGTCGAAGGCACCGATCACCAGGCGGTCGGGACGCCGGAAATCCTCGATGGCGAAACCCTCACGGAGGAATTCCGGTGCTGACACCACGCGTATTCCGCTGCGCTGCAAGCTGTCCGCAACACGGCGGGTGGTGCCCACCGGCACCGTCGACTTGAGCGCGATGACGGCGCCGCGGCGCAGCACCGACGTCAGCCGACCGACGACCGACTCGACGGCACCCAGGTCGGCGGCACCGTCGGCCGCGCTCGGCGTCGGCACGCACACGAACACGACGTCGCGGTCGGACAGTTCGGCATCATCGGTCGTGAACCGCAGCGTGCCGCGGGTCAGCCCGTCGCGCAGTGCCTCCGGCAGCCCTGGCTCGTCGATCGTGGCGACACCCGCGCCGAGCCGCCCGATCTTGGCGGCGTCGACGTCCACCGAGATGGTGTCCACTCCCCGTTCGGCCAAGCACACCGCCGTCGTGAGCCCGACGTACCCGGCGCCGACGACGCCCACCCGGATGCCGGACGCCGCGGTCACGCGCACCGCCCGAGCATCGACCGGGCGGCGTCGAGGACGTGCGACGTCGACAGCGACAGCAGCCCCGCGTCGGGGTGCGCCGCGTGCGGGTCGCCGAGTTCACCGGCCCACAGCGCCAGGTGACGGCTCGCGTCCCGCGGCCCCCAGGTGCTGGGCGCAGTGGGTCCGAACAGCAGTACCGACGGCGTGCCGGTCGCGGTCGCGACGTGCCCGACCCCGGTGTCGCCGCAGACCAGTAGCCGGCAATCACTGATCAGCGCGACGAGTGCCAGCAGGTCGAGTTCCCCTGCCAGCACGGCAGATTCGGGAAGGACGGCCGCCTCGGCCACGTCGAGCGCAAGCCCACGCTCGGCCACGGATCCGGTCACGACGACCCGATGTCCGTCGGCGAGCAGCGCCGCGGCGATCTCGGCGAACCGCGCGGCCGGCCAGCGTCGCGCGCCCGAGGCGGCGCCAGGGTGTACGACGACGACACCACTGCGGTCGGGGTGCCCCTCCGGACGGTCGATGCGCAGATCGTCCGCGTCACTGGCGATGCCGGCCCAGTCCAGCAGGAGGCACCAGCGGTCCACCTCGTGCTGGTCGGCACGCCATGGCGGTCCGTCGATCTCCGGATGCCGGGGGTGCCGGTGTGTCAGCAGGTCCGTCGGTGCGAGGACCAGCAAATGCTCGATGCTCTGCGGCCCGCTGCCGTGCAGATTGACGGCCAGTCCCGGAGCGGTGTCCAGCAGGCCGACGTCGCCGAGGCATGCCGTCGGTGCGACGTCGTCGACCGCACCGGTGAGCAGGGCCAGTTCCCGGTATTGCCGTGGCGCGGCCAGTACGAGTCGGGAGTCGCAGAAGTGCCGCCGGAGTCCCCGCAGCGCCGGAACCGCGGTCAGGAGGTCACCGAGCCCGAGTGCCCGCAGCACGTAGACGACCTCGGGTGAGCCGGCTGGCGCATCGATCAAGGCCACGAGGACTCCGTCGATGCGGCCACCACCATCTCGCGCACCTCACAGCCGGGCGGCTGGGACAGTGCGAAGAGCACCGCCTCGGCGACGTCCTCCGGTTGGTTCAGCTTGGCGTCCGGCGGAGGCTTGTACTGTTCGGTGCGACCGTCGAAGAACGGCGTGTGCATGCCGCCCGGAATCAACAGCGTCACACCGACGTCGCCGGCGAGTTCGGCGGCCAGCGCCCTGGTGAACCCGACCACGCCGAACTTCGACGCGCAGTACGCGGTGGCATCGCTGACGGCCTTGATGCCCAGCGTGGAGGCGACCGTGACGATCCGGCCGCCGCCCGCCCTGAGGAAGGGCAGCGCGGACCGCACCACCGCGGCGGTGCCGAGCAGGTTGACCAGGACCACCTGATCCCACTCCTTGGCGGGAACCTGCTCCAGGGTGCCGCACGAATCGATGCCTGCGGCGGTGACCAGGCCGGTGATGGGTCCGTCGGCGCGTCCGGCGAGACCGAGGACCGCGGCATGGACGGCATCGGTGTCGGCGAGGTCGGCGAACTCGTGCGCGACGAGCGCATTGCTGCCCGACGGGGGCTTCTTGTCGATCACCAGCGGCGTACCGCCGTGCCGGGTCACCGCCTCGACCGTGGCGGCGCCCAGCCCGGACGCGCCGCCGGTGACGATCACGTTGCCGAGGGTGGATTCGCGGGCGTGGTTGATATCGAGGCTCATCTCGCGCTCCTTGGGTGGGGTTGTTGCGATCGCGCCGTGGCGATCAGTCGGGACGATGAGTAGCCGCCGACGGTGGGCACGATGACCACCTCGCCACCGTGCCGTTCGACGACCTCGGCTTCGGGGAGGTCGTCGACGGCGTAGTCGCCGCCCTTGACCCACACGTCGGGGCGGATGTGCTCCAGTAGCCGCGCCGGCGTCGGTTCGTCGAACACCCCGACGGCGTCGACACTCGCCAGTGCGGTGAGGACCCGCGCCCGGTCCGCTGCGGCCATCACGGGGCGGCCATGACCCTTCAATGCGCGCACCGACGCATCGGAGTTGATCAAGACCACCAGGGCGTCGCCGAGTTGGCGGGCGTGCCGCAGCAGTTTGACGTGACCGGTGTGGAGCAGGTCGAAACAGCCGCCGGTCGCCACCACGGTGCGGCCCTGCGCCCGCCACCGTCGCACCAGCGCGGGCAGATCGGGTGACGCCGCATCATCAGAGGGCGTTGCGCCGGCGAATGATTGGCGAGCTCCGGCACCGGATGCGGGTGTCGACACACCGGCCGCACCGCCCGCCGCCACGAAGCGGGCCGCGGCCTCCACCGCCGATACCACCGCGGCCCGCGGATCGGCGTCGGAGGCCAGCGCCTCCGCGGCGGCGACGGCGAACCGGTCTCCCGCGCCGCAGACGTCCGGCCGCGCCGACCCGGAGGCGTCGATGACGGGCACGCCGACGTGGCACCGCGGGGCGTCGGGCAGGAACAACCGCGCACCCCTTGCCCCCAACGTCACACAGATCGCGTCGGCGCGCCACCGGTCGCGAAGCGCGTCGACCGAGGACTCACCGCAGAAGTGCCGTGCCTCGTCCTCGTTGGGCGTGACGAGCGCACAACCGGGCACGGGCGGAAGACCACGCGGGTGCGGGTCCCACAGCACCGGAACTACCGCCGCGGTGTCCGCCAGCGCATCCCGCAACGCAGGCAGCGCCGTCGATCCCCGGCCGTAGTCGGCAACGCAGACCGAGCGCGCGGCCCTCAGTGCGTCGCTCGCGTCGGCAGGCAGCCGATGCGCCACGTGGGTGGCGTCACCCTGGTCGATGCGCAGCACCGATTGCCCGCGGGCGCGGACCCTGGTCTTGGTGACGGTCGTGCCCACCATGGGTAACGCGACGATGCGAACACCGCTGGACTCCAGCAGATCCCGGAGGACCGCACCGCCTTCGTCGCTCGCCAGGCCGGTGATGAGGACGACGTCCTCCTGGTGCCGGGCCGCCAGCAGCGCGGCGAGACCTGCCCCACCCGGGCGGTGCCAGACCCGCTCCGCATCGATCACCGGCACCGGCGCCTCCGGGCTCAGCCGCGTCGCCGAGCCCTCCAGGTCAACGTCGAGCATCACGTCCCCGACGATGACCAGCGGGCCGCGCGTCACGACGCCTCCGACCCGAGCAGCACCTCGTCAACGGCCATGCACAGGGCATGAACGAGCACCAGGTGAACCTCCTGCACGGTGGCCGTCGCGGCGGCGTCGACGCAGATCGCGTCATGGCAGGTGCCGGCGAGCGGGTTGGGCGCCGACCCGGTCAGCGCCCACGTCGTCATGCCGACGTCATGGGCCGCCTTGACGGCGCCGAGCACGTTGGGGCTGGTGCCGCTGGTGGACAACGACACGAGCACGTCGCCGGGTCGGCCGTGTGCGCGGACCCCGCGCGCGAAGATCTCCTCGGTGCCGTAGTCGTTGGCGATGGCGGTCAGCGCCGAGGTGTCGGCGTGCAGGGCGATCGCCGACAGTGGCGCCCGTTCGGCGCGGAAGCGGCCGACGAGTTCGGCCGTCAGGTGTTGTGCCTCGGCGGCACTTCCGCCGTTGCCGCACGCCAGGATTCGTCCGCCGCCGACCAGGACCCCGGCGAGGTGGTGGCCCCATGACGTCACGCGCTCGATGTCGGCCGTGGTTCGGCCAATCGCGGTGACGAGTGCCTCGAAGTGGGTGGTGATCATCATTTCGCCTTCCCGTCGTGCGCAGCACGCACGGCTGTCAACAGCTCGTCGTCGGTGATGCCGTCCAGACACGGGTGGCCCTCGACCGGACAGTCCCGCGCCCGCGTCGCCCGGCACGGCGCGTGCTGATCGCCGAGGACGGTGACCGCGGTGCCGTAGGGGCGCCACGCCGAAGCGGGCACCACGGGGGCGAACAGCGACACCGTCGGCGTTCCGACGGCGGCAGCCAGATGTGCCGGTCCGGTGTTGGGCACGACCACGACCCGGGCGCCGGCGAAGACCGCGGCGAGGCCCGGCAGATCGGTGTGGCCGCCCAGGTCGGCGGCGGCCTCGCCGGCGACGTGAGCGGTCAGTGGGCGCTCGGCATCCGAGCCGGTCACCACCACGCGGTAGCCGGCCGCCGTCAGCGCCGACACCATCGCCGCGCTGCGTGCGGCGGTCGGCATGCGGGCCGGCACCGCGGCTCCCGGATGGAACGCGACGTAGGGGCCCGCGCCGATGCGATCCGCCAGGTCCGCGGGAATTTCGGGAATGCCACGGACGCACAGACTTCCGTCATCACCGTCGGGCAGTGGACAGCCGCCCGCGCGAGCCAGCGACAACGCGCGCACCGGCTCCGGGACGCCTGCCTCGACGTGGTGGCGCAGATTGAGCAGCGTGCCCGGATAGTCCTCGCAGATGGCGCCCACCCACGGCACGCCCGCCATCCGGCACAGCAGCGCCAGCGGCAGCGGCGACTGGTGGAAGGACGTGAAGACGTACACGCGGTCGGCGGCGATGTCGCGCAACTGCTTCACCAGTGCCTCGACGTGGTCCGGCGTCAGGTCCGGCGAGTCGAAGTCGACCCACGGTGCCTGCCACTCCACCACTTCGTCCGCGCCGGGCAACATCTCCGCGGCGTCCCGGCCACGTGGCCCGGCCAGGAAGATCACCCGGTCGTGCGCGGCGGCGATCGCGCGCACCGCGGGACCGGTGATCAGCACGTCGCCCGCGCTGTCCAGACGCGCCGCCACCGCGGTGTTCATCGCGCCTCCCGCAGCACCATGGCCACCGCATCGCGCAACGTCGGCGCCACCCGGGCGTGCATCCGGGCGTGGGAGATCTCGCCGGCCAGTGTCCGCGACGTCGGCACCAGCACGGCGCGGGCGTTGGCCGCCAGCGCGGCGTCGACGTCACCTCCGGTGTCGCCGATCATCACGCAGCGCTCCGGCGGCACGTCGAGGGCGCGCGCGGCGGCCAGCACCATCCCGGGGCGCGGCTTGCGGCATGCGCACCCGTCGGCGTCGTCGTGCACGCACACCTGCCAACTGTCGAAGGGACCGAGGACGGCCTCGACCCTCGCGTTCACGGCATCCAGTTGATGGGTGTCGATCAGTCCCCGCGCGACACCCGACTGATTCGTCACGATCGCCAATCGCACGCCGCGACGGCGCAATTCGTCGAGGGCACGTTCGGCGCCGGGCAGCGGCCGGACGCCGTTCGGATCGTTGAGGAACGGTCCGTCCTCGATGATGGTGTCGTCGCGGTCGAGCAGCACGGCCAGCACGGGGTCGGCCGTGGCGCGACGGTGCGTCCACTCCCCTGCCAGCCGGTGCCAGACCGCCGCCGGGGGGATGAGCGCCGACGTCACGGTGATGCCGACAGCCTCGGCGGGCGTATGCGGACCGGGCAGGAAGCGCCGCACCGCGAACTCGGCTACCAGACCGAGCCAGGCGGTCGCGGCCGCGGCGCCGAGGCGCCGCCGACCCGTGCACACGGCGGCGAGCGCGGCCGTCGCGGATACCGTCGTCGCCGTGTGCGCGGGCATCCGGCCGGGTCCCTCGCCGATGGCCGTGCGCCAGCCGCGCCCGAACTTGCGGCGCATCAGCGCGTTGTCGCGGTTGCCGACCTGCGCGCGCACACTGCTGAGCATCGTGGAGCGGGCCACCGGATGGGTGGCACGTCGCCGACCCGCGACGATGTGATGGCCGCGGGCGACGAGGCGCAACGCCAGATCGGAGTCCTCGCGGTAGGCCCGCGGGAAGCGTTCGTCGAAGCCACCGACCTCGACGAGAGCGTCGCGGCGGTACGCCATGTCGGCGGTGATCCACCGGGCGGTGGACAATCGGTGCGTGCGACGCTCGTCGTCGGTCGCGTCGCGGTCCTCCCGCCTCGGTACCTCGAGCACCCCCTGGGATCCGACCGCGCTCGCCGCTTCGGCCGCGGCGAGGTCCTCGGCGAGCCCGGCGATCCATCCCCGTCCGGGCACGACGTCGTCGTCGAGGAAGCTGACCCAGCGACTGCCGGATGCCCGCCACCCGACGTTTCTGGCGGCCGCCGGTCCCCTTCCACCGCTGCGCCGGATCACCAGTGGATGGTGCGAGTCGAGTTTGAGGTCCCGGTCGTGATCGGTGCGGTCGTCGACGATCACCACTTCGGCCGGCTGTACCGCGGTCGTGGCGTCCAGCGCATCGAGCAAGCCCTGCAACGACTCCCGGCCGATGGTCGGGATCACCAGTGAGCAGTCCAGCATCGTGGTCATGCCCGGCGTCACCGCACCCGCCGCACCACGAAGGGCCCGATCGCCAGCAGGTCGATCGGCGAGCTGCCGAAGCACTCGAGCGCGTCGCGGGGGCTGTCGACCATCGGGCGGCCCGCGGTGTTGAAGCTGGTGTTGACGATGACGGGCACACCGGTGCGGTGCTCGAATCGGGAGATGGTGTCGTACAAGCGCTTCTGCGAGGCATCCACGGTTTGGATGCGCGCCGTGCCGTCGACGTGGGTCACCGCCGGGATGCGCGCGCGCCACTGCTCGGCCACGTCGTGCACGAACAGCATGTAGGGGCTCGGTAGCGGCCCACGTGAGAAGATCTCGGCGGCCCGCTCGGCGAGCACCATGGGAGCGACGGGACGGAACTGCTCGCGTCCCTTGACCGCGTTGAGCCGCTCCAGGTTGTCGACGTGGCGCGGGTCGACCAACAGCGATCGTCCCCCGAGCGCCCGTGGCCCGAATTCGGCGCGTCCCTGAAACCACCCCACCAGCTGGTTGTCGGCCAGCGCGTCACCCACGGTGGTGGCGAGGTCGTCGGGACGCTCGTAGCGCACGCCGGCCGTGTCGAGGGCCGCGGCGATCTGGTCGTCGGTCCACCCGCGCCCGAGCTGCGCCGAGGGCATCGGCGCGATCGGTTCCCCGAGTTCGGCGGCCACCGCGAGCGCCGCGCCGAGCGCCGTCCCCGAGTCGCCCGCCGCGGGCTGCACCCACACGTCCCGGAAGCCACCCTCGGCGTGGATGCGCGTGTTCGCCACGCAATTGAGCGCCACGCCGCCGGCGAGACACAGCCGGTCGGTGTCGACGCGCTCGCGCAGCCACGACACCAGGTCCAGCAGCACCTCCTCGACGACGAGCTGCACGCTGCACGCCAGGTCGGCGTACAGCGGCTCCGGTCGGGCGAGCGCCGACGCCGCCTCGGCCGGGGTCGGCGGCCGCGGTGGCGCGAGCACCGTCCAGTCGACCGGCTCGGTGCGGAATCCGCCGTCCGGACAGGCGAACACGCGCTCACGCAGATAGTCCGCGAACCGGGGTTCCCCGTAGGAACCCATCGCCATCACCTTGTACTCGTCGCTGGACCTGGTGAAGCCAAGGTGCTCGGTGAGACCCTCGTAGAGAAGTCCCAGCGAATGCGGAAGCGACTGTGAGGCGAGGACGTCGAGTTTGAGGTCGCGATACACGCCGGACAGCATCGAGGTTCGTTCCCCGCGACCGTCGACCACGAGAACGGCCGCGTCGGGATGCGGTGCGGCCAATGCCGTCGATGCGGCGTGGGCGACGTGGTGGCGGACGTGGCGCACCACCACCGGATCCAGACCGGGTAGCGCCGTCGCGAGGAAGGTCGGCGCCCGCTGCGCGTAGAGCGTGCGCAGGTATTCCCAGTGGGTGTCCAGGCCCGCCAGGTCGTCACCCTGGCCCTCCATCAACGACGGATCGTAGGAATATCCCACGGCGTCGAGGTCCGCCGGCGCCAGTCCCGCCTCCGACAGACACCACCGCGCCGCCGCCGTGGGTAGCTCCCACGTGGAGAACGGCACCGCCTGCTTGCCGTGCTTGCGCCTGCTGAAGCGTTCCTCCTCGGCAGCCGCCACCACGTGCCCGTCGATCACCAGCGCAGCGGCCGGGTCGTGGAAGACCGCGTTGATGCCAAGAACTTTCATCGGAGTCCTCTCGACGGGCTGGGTGCGTGGCTTTCCGGGTGGGCGGAGCTGGCGCTGGCGCGGAACCACTCGACGGTCGCGGCCAATCCCTCGGCGTATCCGACGGCCGGCGTCCAGCCCAGCCGGTCGCGGGCCAGCCTGATGTCGGGGCAGCGACGCCGGGGGTCGTCGGTCACGCCGGACACGAAGTCGATCGGCGACGTGCTCGTGGCGATGTCGCGGATCAGTTCGGCGATGCGCAGGACGGTGAGCTCTTCGGGATTGCCGATGTTGACCGGACCGGCGAAGTCGCTCTGCGCCAACGCCACGAGTCCCGCGACCGTGTCGCTGACGAAGCTCAGGGAGCGGGTCTGGGTGCCGTCCCCGGCGACCGTGATGGGTTCCCCGCTCAGTGCCTGACGGCAGAACGTCGGCACGGCGCGGCCGTCGTCGGCGCGCATGCGCGGACCATAGGTGTTGAAGATGCGGGCGACGCCGATCGACGCGCCGTGTTCCCGGGCGTGTGCGAACGCGAGTGCCTCGGCGTAGCGCTTCGCCTCGTCGTACACGCTGCGCGGACCGATGGGATTGACGTTGCCCCAATACGATTCCCGCTGTGGGTGCTCGAGCGGGTCGCCGTAGACCTCGCTCGTCGACGCCAGGACCATTCGGGCACCGCATCGTTCGGCGACGTCGAGGGCGACCGCCGTACCGCTGGCCCCGGCCCGCAGCGTCGCGATCGGCAGGCGGAGGTAGTCGACCGGCGACGCGGGTGAGGCAAGGTGGAAGACGGTGTCGAAGGGTGGGTCGACGTACCCGGACGGGAGCGGCTCGCTGATGTCGTGGTGCAGGAACCGGTAGCCGGTGCGGCCGGCCAGCAGGCGGTGGGCGCCGCGGGCGCTGGTCGACAGGTCGTCGACCGCGACCACCTCGGCACCGCTGTCGAGCAGGGCTTCACAGAGGTGGCCGCCGAGGAAGCCGGCTCCGCCGGTCACGAGTACCCGCGACAGCGGGGTTTGGTGCACGGTGGCGCGGGTAGGGGAATCGCTCATGGTCACGGAATCACGCACCTCGTTCGTCATTGCCAGCCGCAACCGTTCGCCTGAGTTGGCCACCGTGGTGGCGCGGCTATTGGACACGACGACGTGCCCGATCGTCTTGGTGGACAACGCCTCCGAGGACGACTCGGTGGCGATGGCACGCCGGATCGCGGCGCGCTCGGCCGGCCGGATGGAAGTCGTTGCACTGCAGGAGAATCGCGGTGCCGTCGGCCGCAACGTCGGCGTGGCCCGCTGCCGCACGCCGTTCGTGGCCTTCTGTGACGACGACTCGTGGTGGGAGCCCGACGCCACCGTGATCGCCGAAGGTCTCTTCGACGAGTACCGCACGGTGGCACTGCTGGCGGGGCGGACCGTCGTCTGGCCGCAACGGCGTGACGACCCCATGGTGGCCGAATTGGCCGCCAGCCCACTCGGCCATGACCCGGCCCTGCCCGGACCGTCGATCCTCGGCTTCCTGGCGTGCTCCGCCATCGTCCGAAGGGACGCCTTCGAGTCAGTCGGCGGATTCAGTCCGATCCTGCACTTCCGTGGTGAGGAACGCCTGCTCTCCTGGGATCTCGCGGCCAACGGCTGGGACCTGTGCTTCTGCGCCCAACTGGTCGCGCACCACCATCCGTCCGCGGTCCGGTCCGCCAGCTCCACCCAGAAGGCTCGAAGCACCCGCAATGACGTCCTGACCACGTGGCTGCGCCGCCCGGCGCGCGAATGCGTCGCCGCGGGCGTCGACTTCGCCAGGAGCGCGGCCGCCGACAAGGCGTATGCACGGGCGTTCGGCGAGGCGGTGCGGCTGCTGCCCGCCGTGGCACGCGAGCGGCGGCGACTACCGCCCGCCGTCGAGGCGTCACTCGCCCTGCTGAAGACTCGATGAGCGCGAGAGGTCATCGTTCGCCCCGGCCGTGCCCGGTCCGTCGGTCCCCCGCCAGACGGCGGTACACGACGGTGATGTCGTCGGCGACCCGGTCCCAGGTGTATCGCTCACAGACCCGCCGCCGACCGGCGTCCCCCAGCATCTGACGCAATCGAGGCTGCGAGATGATCGGTGCGATCACCTCCGCCAGTGCGTCCGGATCCCGCGGCGGCACCAGGCTGCCGGTGACACCGTCGTCGACGGTGTCGAGCATCCCTCCGACGGCGGAGGCGACGACGGGTACACCGCATGCCATGGCTTCCAGCGGCACGATTCCGAACGGTTCGTACCACGGTGTCGCGGCGACCACGTCAGCCGACCGCAGCAGCATCGGCATCTCTTCCCGCAACACCGAGCCGTACAGGTGCACGCGGTCGGCGACACCCAGTTGGCCGGCCAGGCGCTGTAACCGCAGCGCCTCGGTGTCGGCGTCGAGTTCCGACTTGTCGGGACCACCGACGATGACCAGTTCGGTGTCGGGCAGATGCCGCATCGCGCAGATCATCGTGTCGAAACCTTTGCGCGGCACCAGTCGGCCCACCGCGACGACGCGGTGTCTGCGGTCACGTGACGCGGTCGGACCGAACGGGGTGAACTCATCGACGTCGACACCACACGGGATGACCGCGATCGACGATCGGGACAACCCCATCCGCACCAGCTCGTTCACCTCGTCCGAACACGTTGCGGCCACGCAGTCGGCGTGCTGCCCGACGAACGTCTCCAACCGGATCCGATCCTCGGGGCTGGTGTCGTTCGGCCCCTGGTGCAGGCGCTTGACGACGCCGAGGGCATGAAAGGTCTGGACGGCAGGCACCCTCTGGACGCCGGCGGCGTGCATCGTGGCCAGACCCGACATCCAGAAGTGGGCGTGCGCGACGTCGGGACGCCAGTCCGCCCACGACCGGGCGAGGACCTCGCCGAAGACTTTCATGTGGGCGAGCAGGGCGTCCTTCGGCAGGCTCTCCGCAGGTCCCGCCGGTACGTGGACGACGGCGAAGCCCTGCTCGGTGTCCACGCGTTCGGGCAGCGTGGGATCGTCGCGACGGGTGTAGACCACGACGTCGTGCCCGTGCCGCGCGAGCGCGGCCGACAATTCGGCGACCGCCACGTTCTGCCCACCTGCATCGACACCTCCCAGATGCGCCAGCGGGCTGGCATGTTCGGACACCATCGCAATCCTCAGCGGAGCCCTTGTGGTCACGTGCACACCTCCTCGATCAGCCGATCCCACTCGGCAAGGAACCGGGCGATGCCGAAGTGGGCGGTCGCGTACTCCCGCGCCGCCTTGCCCGCCGCCACCGCGGACCCGTGGTCGGCGATGAAACCCTCAGCCGCCCAGCCCAGCGTGTCGAGATCGGCGCTCACCACCCCGGCCTCGGCCGGGATGACCAGCGGCGCCATGGTCGACGCCACGGCGACGATGGGCATGCCGAGGAACATCGCCTCCAGCAGTGAGAGTCCGAGCGACGTCCAGCGCGCGGTGTGCAGGTACAGGCGCCGCCGCGAGACGTCGGTCATCAGTCGTTCGGCGGGCAGGTCGCCGTGTCCCGACACCCGCGAGGTCGGCCACTCGGCGGTGTCGAGCTCGTCGGTACCGATGCCCCAGACGTCGATCGGCACGTGTCGGCCGAGGGGTTCGAGGAGGTCGGCGCCCACGGTCCGCCAGCGCCGCATCGGTTCGTTGATCATGGTTGCCGCGGAGGGAATCTCACCGCTGTACCGGGGTCCGGGGTCACGAATCCCGTGGGTGATGACGCGTGCGGGCGCCGATCCGTTGTCCCACATCAGCCGGTTGAAGTCCGTCACGTGCACCACCGGAATGTCGCTGCGTGCCGCGACGGGATGCACGCTGTCGACGGGACTGGGACGTGGCGCGTTGTGCTCGAGATAGATGGCGGGTAGGTCGATGCCAGGGCGACGCCCCAGCCACTGCTCGGCCAGCGTGAGCTCCTCCGGCCGCTGCAGCACCACGAGGTCCACCGGTTCTACGGTCAATCGGTCGACGGAGACCTCAATGGCGTTCGGCCACTCCCGGCCGCGCAGCCCGGCCGCCCGGTCATCGCCGGAGTACGGGATCAGATAGGCGTGGCGACCCGCGACGAACGACTCCATCCATGAGCCGTGAACGTGCCACACCAACACGTTCCGACGGCTGTCCAGAGGAACCATGGCGGGGCAAATACCCTTCCAATAATCATCTAAACGTAATTCGCGTCGAGGCCTAAGTGGTTGTGGATCAACATCTTTGCATCACAAGAAGCGGACGTCGCCGTCCGCAACGACTCCGGGTCGGAGTCACGTTCATTCGGTGATCCGTCGAACGATCACCTCCTTGGCTAGCTGACCGCCTTCCCCAAGGGCGCTGCCCTCGCGGCCATCGACCCCTGGTGATCGGCGATCGCGCGTTCGTAGATGACCTCCGCTTCGACGGCGATGCGTTCCCAGCCGTAACGAGAGACGGCGCGGGTACGCCCGGCCGACCCCATGCCGTTTCGCAGCAAGTCCACCCGCAGTACCTGGGTGAGCGCCTTCGCCAGCTCGTGAGGGTTCCTGGCCTGCACCAGAAATCCCGTCACGTCGTGGATGACCGTGTCCAGCATTCCGCCGGCATCGGAGGCGACCACCGGCACGCCGCAGGCCATCGCCTCGACCACCGGTAGTCCGAACGGCTCGTACCACGACGGCGATACGAATGCGTCAGCAGATCGGAGCAACGGCGGAAGCAGCTCGCGAGGAACCCAACCCGTCAGGTGGAGCCGGGACCCGATGCCGACGTCGTCCGCCAGGCGACGTAGCCGGCGCGCACCGGGATCGAGACCGAGCTGGTCGCGCCGCGGCCCTCCCGCAATCACGAGTTCTGCCAAGGGCACTCGCGGCATTGCCCGGATCAGGTCGTCGAGCCCCTTGTGCGGCAACAACTCACGCGCCATCGCGATGATCCGTTGCTGATCGCCCTTGGCTGCGGCGGGCCCGACGTGGCCGAACTCGTCGACGTCCACGGCCTCGGGCAGCACCGAGGCGCGGGATCGCGGGCAGCCGAGTTTGACCAGTTCCAGGACGTCCTCGGTGCAGGCCGCAGTCACCCTGGTGGCACTTCGTGCGAGCAGACGCTCGAAGCGTCCGCGGGCGACCGGTCCGATGTGGCGCCCCTGCCGACGCTGCACCGCGCCACTCAACTGGGACAGCGACTGTACCGAGGGAATGTCGTGGCGATCGGCTGCCAACTGCGTCGCAACGCCGTACATCCAGGATTCGGCGTTGACGACGTCGGGGCGGTCGGACGCCCATTGTGCGGCAAGGAATCGAGCGAACTTCCCCATCATGGGTGCGAGGTCCGCGTCCGACTCGTCAGGTGCGTCGACGCCGTTCACCGGACATGGCAGAGAGACCACGCGGTACCCGTCGTCCGCGCTGCCGGACGACCTGCCCTTGGGCTGAGGGCTGTACACCGTCACGTCGGCGCCGCGTGCCACCAGAGCCTTCGCCAACCTCGGCACTCGATCGTCCGCACCGGAACACGCTTGACCACCGGCGCCGTTGCCGGCGTGTGTTCCGACGAGTCCGATCTTCATGCACTCTCCTCGTGCGGCGACCGTCGTCTCCGCTGTTTCATTGGCTCTCTTAGAACGGAAGCCCTGCCGCTGCACCACGGAAACCACGGGACCGCCCACTCTTCGTTTCCGGGCCGTCCGACTTCGCCAACTGGACGGGCCGGCGGATACCACCGCACGAGCAGATTTCGCCGGCCTGGCGGGGTACCGTTCGCACAGCGCCCTCGACGGGTACGCGCCTGACTGGGCACGTGCCCGACCGGCAGCAGATGAGACGAGGGTGTCGTGGCTGGTGCGGAGTACGGCATTACCTTCCCGGTCGTGGCGCTGGTCGCCTCGGCGGGTGGTCTCAACGCCCTGACGCAGGTGCTCGGACCGCTGCCGGAGGACCTGCCTGCCGCGATGATCGTCGTGCAACACGTAGCTCCCGACCACGTCAGCTCGCTGGCCGACATCCTCGACCGCAAGACCGCGCTGTCCGTGCACCCGGCCGTCGACGGTGACACGCTGCATGCGGGCACGGTGCTGGTCGCTCCGCCGGCACACCACCTGCTGGTCACGTCGCAAGCGCGCCTCGGGCTGATCGACTCTGGCGACGTGCCGCCGGCGCGCCCCTCGGCGGACCTGCTGCTGGCCACCCTCGCCGTCACCTGCGGACCCCGGGCACTCGCGGTCGTCTTGACCGGCAAGGGCACCGATGCACAGGCAGGCATCCGCGCGATCCGCCACTGCGGCGGCACGGTGTTCGCTCAGGACGAGGCGAGCTCCGAGCATTTCGGCATGCCGGGCGCGGCGATCGACACCGGCTTGGTGGACGCCGTGGTGGCACTGTGCGACCTGCCCGAAGCCATCGAACGGCACGTGGCGACCCACCGGGGCGACAGCAGCGTCTGAACCGAGGACATGCGGTCGTTTCGAGCCGGCGAACCGGTGCGCGTAGCGTGGGCCTGAACGCAGGGTGGAGAAGACCGCCGAGGCGGCAGGTCGGCTACGCAGACAGGGGTACACATGGCTGCCGATCCCGGATCCGACATCGCGGTGCGGCTGGCCGAGCTGGCCAGGGCCACGGCGGCACCACGTACGGCGAACGAAATCCTCGCCGAGGTGACGGCCGCGGCCGTCGAGCTGGTTCCCGGTGTCGACACGGCAGGCATCCTGCTGCTGCGCAAGGGCGGGTTCGAATCCCTTGCCGGCACGACCGACCTCCCGCACCGCCTGGATGAACTGCAGAACACGTTCGACGAGGGTCCGTGCATGGAGGCGGCGCTCGACGAACTGGTGGTGCGCACCGACGACTTCAATTCGGAAACCCGCTGGCCGAAGTACTCTCCGGCGGTCGTGGAAAGCGGTGTGTTGAGCGGGATTTCCTTCCGTTTGTTCACCGCCGACCGGACCGCGGGGGCCCTGAACCTGTTCGGTTTCCAGCCACACGAGTGGAGCACCGAGGACCAGACGATCGGCGGGATGCTGGCGGCCCACGCAACCGCGGCGATCCTCGCCAACGAACACGGGCAGCAACTCGAGACGGCGCTCCTGACCCGTGACCACATCGGCCAGGCCAAGGGCATCATCATGGAGCGGTACGGCGTCGACGACGTGCGCGCGTTTCAGATGCTCAGACAATTGTCGCAGGAGAGCAACACCAAACTGGCCGACGTGGCGCAGAAGGTCATCGACACGCGCGGCGACTGACGACGGCGCTCGCGGGCGGCGTCATATCCGCACCGACTCGCCCCGCCGAAGTTCCACCACGCGATCGCCGAGATTGCGCCGCGCCATCTCGTCGGTGAAGTCGCGCAACGGCGAAGCGAAGACACCGTAGTCGTCGAAGTGCACCGGAATGACCTTCGGCAGCTGCAACGTCTCGACGGCGCGGGCGCCGCGAACGCCGTCCAAGGTGACGGTGAGGCCGAACGGAAGTCGGCCACCGGCGGGCAGCCGGGTCCCGCCGAGGTGCAGTACGCCCGCCTCGATCGGGGAGAAGCGTTGTGGGATCTCGCGAAGTTCGTCGATCAGCAGCGTGTCGCCCGAGACGTAGAGGCGCCGCCGGTCCGAGCCGTCGACGGTGCCGAACTCGAGCATCGAACCCATGACGGGTGGCAACAGTCGCCGCGTCCAGCCCGGCGCGTGCCGCCCCGGCAGCGCCGTGATCCGCAGCGTCGTGCCGTCCTTGGTGACCTCGTGGCCGGTCCAGGTGGTCAACCCGAGTGCGCCGTCGAACCCGCGGTGCCGCAGACGCTTCGCGGCGTGGGGGGTGGTCACGATCGGGAGGCCGTGGTCGAGTTCGCGTTGCGCCACCCGGTCCCAGTGGTCACCGTGCATGTGCGACAGCACGATCACGTCGAGCGGTGGCAACTCGCCGACGGTGAGCGCCGGGCCGTGCCGTCGCTTGGACACCAAGCCGTAGCCCAGGTACGCCCGCTGTCCCTGGTGCAGGAAGTTGGGATCGGTCAGCACGGTCACGCCGCCCGCCGAGATCAGCGTGGTGGCGTTGCCCACGAAGGTCACTGTCACGTCCACGACGCACTCCCATCCGACGGTCCGACGGCAAACCCATACCCGCGCGGTGCGGGTTGAAGCCTTGAGCCAGGGGGCGAAGACATCGTCGGCGTCACGGACGGCGGGCGAAAGAGCCCGTTTGGCCACGGGTTCGTCGGGTAGCTCACGGCCATGGGACTACAAGTGACCGAAGTTCAGAAGAGCCTGTCCGGTTTCGACTACCCCGGCTCCGCCGATGATCTCGCTCAGCACGCCGAGAAACACGGCGCCGACGATGAGCTCGTGCAGGCGCTCCGGGGATTGAAGAAGAACGACTTCGACGGACCGAGTGCCGTCATGCAGGCCTTGGGCGACGCCAACGCGTTGGGCGGCTCCACCTAGGCCTGGCGGTCGCACCGCACCCGCCCCGGCTTCAACCGGTGCGGGTGCGGACGCGCTTGGCTTTGGGAGTTACTGCTCGGACTTCTGACGAGCCTCGTTCGCTGCGGCGGCGCCGCGCGCACTCTCGGCCTCGGCTTCCTTCTGCGCCGCATCACGCTGGGCGTCTGCCTTGTCCTGTTGGGCTTGGCCTTCCCGCCGCAGGTCGTCGCGACCGGCCACCGCTCCGACGGCCTCCTTGGCCTTACCCTTGACGCCTTCCACGGCGCCGCTGAGACCTTCTGCCGGTCCGCTCTTGTCATCGGCCATGACGAATTCCTTCGTTCGGTGGACTTCATGGCGCTGCTGGCTGAGCGCCACTGCCGACGAAGCACCACGTGCCCGTCGTCCTGGAAGTTGCCCAAGCTGCGCTGCTACCAAACCCTTGTCGGCCTTCGGACGATTGCCGGCGCATGCGCGCATAGGTGCATGCGATGTGGGTACCACGTCGTCATGACGCAGATCGGCTACTTCCTCTCGTGTGAACAGTTCGGCCCGAAGGAGTTGGTCGAGCAGGCCAAACGTGCCGAAGATGCCGGCTTCCAAGGTCTGTGGATCTCGGACCACTTCCACCCGTGGCACGACCGACAGGGACAGAGCCCGTTCGTGTGGGGTGTCATCGGCGCGCTGTCGGAGGCGACGTCGTTGCCGGTGTCCACCGCGGTGACCTGTCCGACCATTCGCATCCACCCCGCGATCATCGCCCAGGCCTCGGCGACCGCCGCCGTTCAGCTCGACGGTCGCTTCGTCCTGGGGGTGGGCAGCGGGGAGGCGCTCAACGAGCACGTTCTCGGCGATCCGTGGCCGTCGGTGGGCCTTCGGCTGGAGATGCTCGAGGAGGCGGTGGAGGTGATCCGACTGCTCCACCAAGGCAAGGAGGTGAGCCACCACGGACTGCACTACGAGGTGCAGGAGGCACGCATCTACACCCTCCCCCACAAGCCGGTGCCGATCTACGTCTCCGGTTTCGGGCCGCAAGCGGCCGAGTTGGCCGGTCGCATCGGCGACGGCTACTGCCTCGCGATGCCCGACGCCGACCTGGTAGCGGCCTTCCGCGAGGCAGGCGGCGGCGACAAGCCGGTCCAGGCCGGGATGAAGGTCAACTGGGACGCCGACCGCGACGCCGCCATCGACCTCGCACACGCGCTGTGGGGCAACGAGCAACTACCGGGCCAGCTGGCCCAGACCCTGCCCCGGCCGAGAGACTTCGCCGACGCGATGACATTGGTGCCGCGCGACACGGTGAGTGAGGCGATCGCCTGTGGCCCCGACATCGATCAACACGTCGAGAACGTCCGGGCGTACGTCGACGCCGGCGTCGACGAGATCTACGTACAGCAGATCGGTCCCGACATGACGGGGTTCTTCACCGCATGGCAGAAGGACGTGCTGACGCAGTTCTGAGCCGGCGTCACTGATCCGGACAGCACTGCTCGTCGCCTCGGCACCCGCGGTCGTCGCCCCGGTCCGGGGAGGCCGACGGCGTTACGGCGCAACAGATCTGACCACGCCATGCCCCGATGCCCTCGCGCACGGCGATGCCGGCGATGAGCAATCCGGCGACGGGATCGGCCCATGCCCAGCCGAAGAGACTGTTGAGCAGCAATCCCACCAGCAGCACCGCCGAGAGGTAGGTGCACAACAGGGTCTGCTTGGAGTCCGCGACGGCAGACAGTGAACCGAGCTCCCGTCCCGCCCGCCGTTGCGCGAAGGAGAGGAGCGGCATGATCACCAAACTGACGGCTGCCAAGGCGATTCCGATCACGGAGTGGCGGGCTTCCGCGGCGCCCAACAGGGAACGGACCGAGTCGATCGATACGAAGGCCGCCAGGCCGAAGAACGAGAAGGCGATGACGCGCAACGCTCCCTTCTCCCGCGCCTGTGCGTCACTGCCCGCAAATTGCCAGGCCACCGCGGCCGCCGATGACACCTCGATCACCGAGTCCAGCCCGAACCCGATCAGCGCCGTCGACGACACCCGGGTACCCTCGCTCAGCGCGACGACCGCCTCGACGACGTTGTAGGTGATCGTGGCGGCGACGAACCATCTGATCCGGCGCGACAGCGCCCGGCGCCGCGCGGTCGTCGGGCCGGGGACGGACACGGGCAGCCCGAGATCCTCCGTCATGGGCAGCACGCCTCGTCGTCAGTGGCCGGGCAACACGCCGGGTCGACCGCGAGGACCAGCCCGACGAGGTCGTCGAGGGCGTGCCCGATGCGCGGATGAGCGAGTTCGTATCTGCTCCGTCGTCCTTCGGGCACGGCGATGACGAGTCCGCAACCACGCAGGCAGGCAAGGTGATTCGAAACGATCTGGCGGGAGGCCCCGATGTCTTCGGCGAGATCGGAGGGGTATCGGCCGCCCTCGCGCAGTCGTAGCAGGATCAGCGTGCGCGTCGGATCCGACAGCGCGTGGCCGAAACGGGCGAGCGCATCGCGCTCCATCATCGTCTGCATACATGGACAGTACATCCGATATTGAATTCAGCCAAAACTTTATCGTGTGGTCGACGCACCACGCGCGTCCGAGCGTCTGCTGCGGTAGGTGCAGGCGCGACAGCGCGACAGCGCGACGGGGAGGCGTACAAACTCGCGGAGGCGGCGCATTCTTCGTCGCCGGGCACGGTATCCGATCCAGAAGCGGACACCGACACCTACCGCCACCGCCAGGAGGAGCAGCCACGACAGCGCCGCAAGCAGACACATCACCTCAGCCGCGGCAGCCACCAGGACGAGAGTGCGCGGCCGTCGTCGCGTCCGGGTAACGGGCGAGCCACACCTCGGCGGCAGTGCGGCCCTAGGGACGGGGTGCCGACAGCACGCGTACGGCTTCTTGAAGCGGGTCCGACGACGTCGCGACGGCGCCGACGTAGGGGTGGGCGAGTTGCAGCACCAGGAAGAGGTTGGTGGCGACGACGACGCCGACCACCGCCACCATCGAGTAGTCCAGGCCTGGTCTCTCGACGCCGTAGACGATCACGGTGCCGAGAGCCAGTCCGCTCGTGATGAAGATGACCAGCCACAGCGGCCAGGGCGGCCCGGTGTCTTCGCGTGCGGTCAGGAGGCGCACGGTGCGGGCCTGGGCGATCGCGTCGAGGTGAGAGAAGGAACTCGCAAGCAGGGTCTTCTGGATGTCGGTCGTCGCGACGACCCGGCCGTATTCCTGGTAGACGCGGGCCAGGGCCGCATCGGCCTCGGGTGAACGTTCGCCTCGAGACCATTCTGCGATGGCCGCCCGCTGATAGGTCAGCAACGCCTGCCGGACGCGATACCCGTCTGTGACGTCGAAAACGTCTGCTTCCGTTGCCATTTGCACCGCCCCGGCACCCTCGGCGCGGGCGTTGGCATCGGCCCCGTTGATCTCGCCCCACATCGCCGAGACCACGAATCCGATGAAGAATGCATAGACGAATCCGATGAAGCCGTAGGTGAACTTGGTGACGTCGTTGTGTTCGGCCGTCCTGAGCCCGGGGTAGCGCCGGCGCACGTACCCCTGGATCAAGATCGCGCCGCCCGCGACCACGACGATCAGCCCGGCCAGCAGTAGCCCCGCCGGAATCTGGCTCACCAACCACCGGCTCATGACCGCAGTGCCCGAACGTCGTGGGGCGACTGAACTCGCAGGATTCTCATCGCGGGGTCTAATGCCCCCGGTGATAGCGGTTGCGGGCCACCAGAGTGGTGTGCAGGTCCTCGATGAGCGGCAAGAGGAAGTCCCGCTCGTATTCGTCGTCGCCGACGGAACGAGCGCTGACGTACATGAACGTCAGCGCGCACAGGATCAACGTCATGTGGATGAGCGACTGCGGGACCGGGATCGTCATGCCGAGGAAGGTCCCGTCGCTGGAACCCCCGCCGGTCCATCTGTCCAGCAACGCCGGGCTCAGCACGATGAGTCCGAGGGTGAAGAAGATGGCGGCCGTGCAGATGGCCACCATGAGCAGATGGGTGAGCTGCGCGGCGGCCAACACCACGACGACGTTGAAGCGCTCGCCCACGGTGAGTGGTTCGATGACCCGCGGGTCCGGCATCGCGTCGAAGGGCGTGCCGCTCAGGTCATGGGCGGCGTCGTGAGGGGCGCTGACCGATTCCAGCATCGGCCCGACCCGGGAACGGCTCACGGAGATGATGAAGGCGGCCGTCACGGCGAGAAGGAAGAACAGCGCCAGCCACAACCGGGCCAGGCTGATCGTCGAGGCCAGGATCCAGACGTAGGTGTTGAAGAACACCACCACGGTCAGCAGCATCACCGGCAGGGCCTGTACGAAGAGGGCGCCCATCGCGGCGACCTGGGCCATCGTCAGCCGGACCGCCCAACCGAGCACGGCGCCGACCCCGGTCGCGGTGCACGCCAACGCGATCAGCACCGCGACGACCGTACCCACCACGTGCGGAAGCCCGCCCTGGATCATCTCGGCGACCGCGCTGAACGCCACCGCACCGGTGGAGACCAGGGACTGCGCCCGACGGCTCCGCATGCGCGACACCGCCCGGCCGACCAGCACCGCCAGCGGCGCGGCGAGCACGATCACCCCGAGCACGACTCTCTCGGCCGGGGTCGGCGCGCCGTCGATGTAGATCTCGCTGGAACCCGTCAGGAAGAAGACCATCAGCAGCGCGAGCACGACGGTGGCGTACGCCGCCAAGGCCGGGGCAGACCGGGGCCACGCCGAACGAGACCGGGCGCGAGGCGTCAGCGCCGTCGGCACTCCCCTACGGAGAAACCAACTCTCGACTGCGTCGCGGTCACGGGGGCCGGCGGTCGTTCGCCGCGGGGAAACGGGGGTCGGTTCCGCCACGTTCTCTGCCGTCACGAGCAAGCTGCCCTTCCGTGGCAGGGTGATGCACGGAAAGACTAGATGAGGAGGCGCGCCAGGCGCAGCAGATGTGCGAATGCGCCCTCAGCCGCGACGAGTGTGGGCCCCGTGTACCGAAACGGCCGGCGCGGCGTGCACAGCCCCCACACTCGACACGGCGGCGCACACCCCGAACTTGGCGCGGGCCGCGTCGGTCACGGGAGTGAACAGGTTGACCAAGTTCTCGTCGGGGTCACGGAACAACAGCGCACGATTGCCCCACGGCATCGTCGTCGGCTCGGTCACGACCTCGGTCAATTCTCCACGAAGACGCGCGTACTCGGCATCCACGTCGTCCACGATGAATTCGATGATCGCGCTTCGGTTGGCCGCCGCCTCGGCGGAACCCAGCCCGAACAGGGGGACGGTCTTCTCACTACCGATCGCCAAAGTACCCACCGCCGTCGGTATCTCGGCGAACAGCTCGTTGCCCCACACCGCCGCGGCTTGGGTGACCGTCTCGTAGAAGGTGACGAGACGGACGACGTCGGCGGTGATCAGGCGGGTCGAGACGAACTTCATGGCAGCTCTCCTGTGCTCGGAATGATCGAGATCGACCAGAGCCTAAGAGAGCACCCCGACAACGCTGACGGCCTAGCCGGTCGCTGCTCCCGTCACCTCGAGGATCGTGCGCGCGACCAACCGTGGATCATCGAGCATCGGCACGTGCCCGACGTCGGGCAGGATGCGGACCGACGCTCCCGGAATGCGTCCGTTGCGGGCATGTGCGCCGGACGGCAGCAACGTCTCCCGCTGCCCCCACGCGATCGTGATCGGGCACGGTGTCGGATCGAGCGCTGCGACATGCCAGTCGGGTTCGCGGAGCTCTGCACATAGGTCCGCCAGGACGGTGCACTCGATGCCGTCGGCGTTGATTTCCAGGGCTCTGGCCGCCGACATGCGGTCTGCGCGATACGCGACGTCCCGAAAGATGAGCCGGCGCAGCGTGGCGGACTTGAACGCGGTGGGCAGCAGCGGGCGTGACAGCCGACCCATCGTCACGCCGCGTTGCAGTCTTCCGAACGCGCGCTTCTGGTAACCGTCACCCTGAGTCCAGAAGCCCACCGGGGAGAACGCGCACACGGTGGCGGCACGACCGCGCCGGGCCAGTTCGATCGCCACGAAACCACCGACGGAGTTCCCGGCGAGATGAGGCCGGTCGAGACCCAACGCATCGAGATATCGCTCGGCCGCGTCGACCATGTGGGTCATCGTTGCGGGACGCTGAGGAGCGGGGTGCCCGCCGCGGTGGCCGTCGGCCGTCGGTGTGTACACCCGGTGACGATCCGAGACCAGCGGGATGACCTCGCGCCACGCGTTGCCGGACATCGCCAGCCCGTGGAGCAGAACGAGTGGGGACCCGTCGGTGGTGTCCATCTCGAAATTGGACATCATCTGCTCAGTGAGCGCTAGCGTCGTCGATCGGTCCGACCACGTCTAGGCACCACGCGAGCAACGTGACGCGTGGTGGCGGCGCGTTGCCAACGCGCCAGCCGCAGCAGATGTGCGAATGCGCGACGAGTGTGGGCCCCGTGTACCGAAAGGGCGCCGATTGCGTGCACATGCCCCACATTCGTGGCATCGACCTCATCATCGCGGCTACACGTTGAACCGGAACTCGACCACATTACCGCGTTAATCAACGTAGAGTCTTAGTATGTCGACGCCCAACCGCCGCGCAGCGGTCTACCTGCGCATATCGCTAGACCAGACCGGCGAGGGCCTAGCGATCGACCGCCAGCGCGAGCAGTGTGAGCAGATCCTCAGCCAACGTGGCTGGACGCTGGCGCTGCCGCCGTTCGAGGACTCACTCAGCGCCAGCGATGCCCGCAAGAACAGACCCGGCTACGACGCACTGGTGAAGGCCTATGACGCAAGGCAGTTCGACGCGCTGGTGTGTTACGACATGGACCGACTGACCCGCCAGCCCCGACAGATGGAGGACTGGCTGGACGCCGCCGAGCAACACGGCCTCGCACTGGTGACCGCCAACGGTGAGGCTGACCTGACGACCGACGCGGGGCGGACGTTCGTCAGGGTCCGTATGGCCTTTGCCCGCGGTGAGGTCGAGCGTAAGAGCGCCCGTCAGAAAGCCGCCGCCCGTCAGCGAGCGAACCTCGGCCGTCCGCCCCTGGGCGTCCGGCTCACCGGCTACACCGCGAAGGGCGAGACGATGCCGGACGAAGCCGAGATCATCCGGCGTGTGTTCAAAATGTTCGACTCCGGCGAGTCGCTGCGTTCCATCGCTCGCGCACTATCCGCTGAGAACGTCCGCACGCGCCACGGCAAGGCGTGGAACCCGTCGACCGTCGCGACATTCTGACGAACCCCCGGTATGCGGGCCGCGCGATCTACGACGGCAAGCCAACCGGGCAGCATGGCAACTGGGAACCCCTAGTATCAGATGACGTGTTCGACCTGGTGAACGCGCGGCTAGACGACCCGCAGCGCAAGACCAACCGAGTGGGCACGGATCGGCGCCACCTCGGGTCCGGACTGTATCTGTGCGCCGAGTGCGAGGAACCCGTGAGCGGCTGGTCGCAGGGCCGCTATCGGTGCAAGGAGCGCCACGTAAACCGGGCGCGCGGTTCGGTCGACGCCTGGGTCAGGGAGGTCGTCGCCGCCCGCCTGCGACGAGAGGACATGGCAGACCTACTAGCACCAGCCGAAGCCGACTTGGCGCCCTTGCTGGCCGAGGCTGAGCGGCTGCGGAAGCGCATCGCGGCGACCGCCGCCGACTATGACGCCGACCGGATCGACGGCTATCGCTACGCCGCGAAGACACAAGCAATCAAGGCCGAACTGAAGGTTGTCGAATCACAGTTGGCCGCGCACCGAGCCGGCCCGGCGCTCGGCGACGTCCTCAACTCCTCCGACCCGGCGCAAGCATTCCTCGACGCCTCGCTCATGGTGCAGCGAGCCGTCATTGCCGCCCTATGCACGGTCCGTCTGCACAGGGGTACCAGGGGCTCGCGGACGTTCGACCACGACACGGTGAAGGTCGAGCCGAAGCGATGAGGTTTCTGAGTCGGGAAACGTTCGACGCCAACCGTGATGAGATCGAACTAGCGGTGCAACTGCTCATTGCAAATTCAAAGCGGCGCAACAGATTTCAGGTTGCTAGAGTGTACGAACGCAACTCGGACGAATTGCTTGCCGAAGTGCTGATGACCGGATTCGGGCCGGTCGTCGCGTATTCGGCTGTCGTCGGTGGCGTGATGGCGAACTGGACTGGCAGCGGCAGCGTAATCCTTCATGACCGTCAGTTCAGGCAGTACCGAACGGTTACCCCGTTGACGGGTGTCGACGGTCAGACGTTGACACTGATGACGCGCTCGAATAGTGCACATGAGTTGCTGCTCGCGGACGTGGTGAGCTTCATGGACGGCGGCGAGCGCTCAGGGGTCAACGGCACCTTGGTGTTCCGGCGTGGCACGGCATGGGCGTCTGGCCACAACAGCGCTTAGCCAAGGTATACTGAGGACTGGTCACCCGGGTCACCGGAAAACCGCTCGCATCAAAATGGGCCGTGAGCGGCGAATCCCGAAGGGGATGACCTGCCATGCCCGACAACTCTCCGTCGCCGCACGTCTCGAAACTCCGCGCCCAAGTTGCGCGGCGCGTCCAGTCGTATCCCAACAACCATCCGAAGGTCACCGAAGTCCGACAGGCGCTTGCCTACGCCGGTCTGACCGAACACGCGGCGCGCGTTGTCGCCGATTGGCCAGCGCCGACCGAAGAGCAGCGCGCAAGCCTTGCCACGCTACTTGGCGGTGCATGACCGGTGATAGACGAAAAAACCTCCGAGGCGACGCGCCTCGGAGGTCTCTCTCCCGCTACCAACGGATATCCCGAGTCTACCGCTGCGCTGTCCGTACCGCAGTTACCGCCGGACGTCGACACGCTGACCGCCGCCCTGGCCTACGAAGCGGCAGGCTGGTACGTCCTGCCCGTCAAACGCGGGACCAAGCATCCGGGCAGTCTCCTCGGCGAAGGATGGCCCTCCCGTAGCAGTCGTGAACCGGAGCAAATCGTGGCCTGGTTCGCAGGCACCGACCATGGGATCGCGCTGCACTGTGGTAGATCCGGCGCGGTGCTGTTCGACGTCGACAACCCCGGCGCGTTACCCGACGTGCTGCGCAGGCATCGGGACAGTGCGCCGTACCAGTCGACTCGCCCCGACACCCCGGATCGCGGGCACTCCGTGTTCGCGATGCCGCCCGGCCGGATGCTCGGCAATTCCACCGGCCGTCTCGGCGGCGCGTGGGGGGAGGTCCGTGGCGCGAACGGCGTCATCATCGTCGAACCTACGCAGCACCCCGAGGGCGGCGAGTACCGATGGCGCCGCGCCGGTCCGGTGCCACCACTGCCCGGCGAAATCGGCGCCTTGCTCGACGACGCCAGTCCCGCGGCGGATGCAGCTTCCGACGCCACGGTTACGACGTTTCTCGCCGAGTGCGTCGGCAATGCGCGGCCGGAGCTGTTGCAGGGCATGGTGCGGGCACTCCGCAAGCGGTTCGACGCAGGCGAGTCTCGCCATCAATCGACGGTCACGGTCTTGCCGACAGCGCTTAAGGAATCGCGGCTGGGTTTCTACCCGGCCGCGCGGGCGCGGGAAGTCCTCGGCGCGATGTTCCTGACCGAGGTCGGCCAACCGCCCGTCTCGGCCAAGCAGGGGGCACCGCGCGCGGGTCGTATTGCCGTTGCCGAATTCAACGGAATGATGGCGTGGGCAGTCGGACAGGCCCTCGCCGCCGATCTCGACGAGGTGCGCGCTCGGGTGGCCGAGAAGATGCCCGACACCATGGGCTGGCTCGACGACATACCGGCCGCGATCACCGTGCACCCCGCGGAGCTGGCAGGCGTGCCTGCGCTTGCCGGGGGCGGGCCGGTTGACCAATTCGAGGGCGCCGTCGAGTACCGCATGACGTACCTGAGGGTTCAGCGCGAGGCGACCCGCCGTCTCGACGCCGAGGAACGTCCGCAAGCCGCCCCGCCGCCCGTCAAGAATCTCACCGCGCTGCTCGCCGAGCCCGACGAGGTGACGCGGTATCGCATCCAGGGATGCATGCCCGAGAACAGTCGTGTCGTCTTCGCTGCGCAGAAGAAGAAGGGCAAGACCACGGCCCTGAACAACCTGAAACGGTCCCTCGTCGACGGCGATGAGTTCCTCGGCGCGTTCACCGTCGAGCCCGTGCAAGGTCTCGTCGCGATCGACAACGAGATGGGCGAGGCCATGACGCGCCGATGGCTGAGAGACCAGAACATCCGCAACGCGTCGGCGTTCGTCGACTGCATATCGCTGCGCGGCAAGATGACCTCATTCGATCTGTTCGACGACCGGATACGCGCGGCGTGGGCGCGTCGGCTCTCCGACGTGGGATGCGACTGCCTGCTGTTCGATTGCCTGCGCCCCGCGCTGGACGCGTTCGGGCTCGACGAGAATCGCGACGCCGGCCGGTGGCTGACGGGGCTCGATGCGCTACTCGTCGAGGCGGGCATACCCAACGCCGTCATCGCGCACCACATGGGGCACAGCGGCGAGCGCAGTCGCGGTGACTCGAGCATCGAAGGTTGGCCCGATGCCATCTGGAGTCTGGTCTCCGAGGGTGACGACCCGCGGGCGCCGCGCTACTTCAAGGCCTACGGGCGCGATGTGGACGTGCCCGAGGGGCGGCTGACGTTCGACCCGTCCACGCGCCGACTCACCTACGCGGCGGGCTCGCGTGGCGATGCGAAGACCGAGGCCGCCTACGCCTCGGTGATCGAGTACCTGGCCGAGCAATCAGACGCGCAAAGTCAGACCGCCGTCGAGAACGCGCTCAAGGGCGAGCACGCGCGCCAGGCGGTGCGCGACGCCTTGGCGAAGAGCATCGAGCGAGGGATCGTCACCGCCGCCAAGGGTGAGAAGAGATCGCACATGCATCGCATCGCCTACCCGTGCGCGGTGTGTGGCGGGCCGGTGACGAGTCGGCGCGAGCGTCACGAATCGTGCCCACCGAGGGGCAAGGGGGCCGGCGAATGAGGCCCCAGTGCGCCAGTGCGCCGCAGTGCGCCGTCAGTGCGCCAGCGCACAGGGCAAAGGGCGCGTGTTCAGTGCGCCAGCGCGCCCCTAGGGGGCGCACGGCGCGCACACGCTAGCCCCGCGGTCGGCGGGGTATCGAAATAGGAGTCAGTGCGCCGACAAGCCGAAGGGGCATCGATGACAAATCCGCGCCCCGTCGAGACCGTCGAGCTGACCATGGGGCTAGTCGCCATCTACTTGTCGCGCGAAGCGGCAGGGCCGCCCAGGCCGCGCCCATCGGCAGACGTGGACGACGACCCACTCTCTCGCCGGTCGGCCCGATCGAGGCGATGGCCCGGTCACTGGCGTCGATGCGCACCGACAGTGCGGACGGGGGAGTCATGACAATGGTTGTGACACACCGGTTCTCGACATTAGGCGCATCACGCGTGAGCGTGTCAAACACGTTGCGGCAGAACCGATTTCGGTTTGACAGCACGGCGTGCGACATGCTAAATTCCAGACATCCTCCTTTTTGTCGAGGAAACTGCCGGAGAGGACCCTCGCCGCCTGGTCTATCTATGACGGTTTTGCAGTAATCGTTGCATTAAGCAGCATAACCGCAGGTCGGGGCCCATTTTGTGCCCGCGGAAAGCGTTGGAAACAGGGCTATTTCGCGTCGAATCGACCCAATATCGCCAGGTCAGAGGCCGTTTTCGCAGTCGCTCCAAAGGCGCTGCGATGTACCGGCATTCACGGCTCCCGAATCACGTTGTGTGTCATAGGTATCGACGCGCGACCAGCAAGGGCGTCGGTGCGCTCGCATACAACCTCCCAACATGACGACGACAACCTCATCAAGCGACGAGACCGGGCGCAGGGACATGCGCCAGCCGTGTCCGGATTGCGGCTGCCGCGACGGTCTCATCGCGACGGTCAACGGACAAGACACGATGCGGTGCGCCGACTGCAGGCGCTACTGCTACAACGCGCCCCGTACCGAGACGGGAAGGGGAGTGCGATCACTTCGGACTCGACCGACCATCAAGCCGAGCCAACGCGCCCGCATCTTGGTCCGAGACAACGCCACGTGCGTGCTGTGCCATCGCTGGGGTGTCCCGCTGGACGTGGGGCACTTGGTGTCGGTCCACGACGGTCTCAGGGTTGGACTGTCGATTGCCGACCTTCACGACGACGCCCTCCTCGCTGCGATGTGTGCGGCGTGCAATTCCGGCCTGTCAAAGCGGTCGCTGCCGGCGCACTTGATGGCCGCCGTGTTGTGGGCGCGGCGAATCAATGGCGAAGACGCCCCACGGCCCGCGCCCCCCGATCCGTCGGAAATATGACGTATCATGGTCTTGCTCGGGAGTTCCCGGGTAATCGGCCCGTTGGCCGTGCCGGTGCGCGAGCACCGGTTTCGAGCAGTCGCCCCGGCAGTTCCGGCGCCCTGCTCGGGTCGACGTCAGAGCGCGCGCCCCTCGGCCTCAGGGCTTTCCACCTTTCACCTGTTCAACGGCGGCGCCCTCTGGTGTCGAGCCGACCGCATCCGCAACTCCCCCGATAACACCCATTCCCAAGAATTGGAGCACCACCAATGGCCAAGCAATTGAGCGCCGAGACCGCCGCCGTACTCACCGACGCCGAGATCGAGACGCGCCAGACGGCGTGCATCGAACGCGTCAACGCGCGTATCAACCGCGCAACGTGCGAACACCGCGACCTCACCGAACGCGAGGCGGAATTGACACGGCTCGACCGTGACGAACTCGCCCTGCTCCAGGCCGCCACGGAGACGCGCAGCCGTGATCGGGATGACGAGATCGCGGTACAGACCCGCCAACGTGCCGCCGAGATCGGCCGCGAGATCGAGCGTCTGACAGGGGCATCACCGTCGCGCTTCGAGGCGCCCAGCTTGCTCGTCAGCGACGAAAACCTCCGTGCCCACAGCGCAGCCCTTCGCGAAGGGCGAACGCTCGGCACGATCGAGACCAGGGCGCGCGTCACCGCCGCAGGCGATCTCGGCTCAGCCGGTGCTTGGGCGCCCGGTCGGCCGAACGAACCACGGACGCTGATTTCGTTCGCCGGCGTGCCGGTTACCGAGCTCACCGGCAGGACTGCCCAAGTTCCGCAATACACCGCCCCGAGCGGCGCCGCGGGTGCCGACGAGGCCACGGCTCATCCGGAGTACGACGCGATTGGTCCGGTCAACCTGACCGCGCTTCGCTACGGCCGATGGACTGATGTCAGCTCGATCGGCAACGAGCTCGACGACCTCTCGGGCGTGAACCAAATGCACGCTTGGGGCATCGCTGGGGACCTCGACTTGCTCGCCGTGACCGCGATCCAAACCGCGGCCAGTACGCCGGTCGCTCTCGGTGCCGATCTGGAAACCCAAGTGCGGCAGGCGATCTTGCAAGTTGCAGCGGCGACGTACAGCGACGAAAGTCAGTTGGTCATCGTGGGCACGCCGGCCGATCTGAGTTTGTTGACGGGCACCGCGCCGACGAACGGCTCCGACGTCGGTTCGGTCAGTGTGCGGTACGCCGGAGCGCGGCTGTATCCATCCTTGGCCGCGACCGCCGAGCAGGTGACGGTGTTCGCGCCCGGATCATTCAGGGTGTTCCAGTCGCGCTTGCAGTCCGCTTCGCAGATTTCACCGAAGGACGGTTCCAACACCTGGGGAAGTTGGCTGCACTCGACCGCGCTCGCGAATCAGATCGTTGGCTCCGCCGTCGCGGTGGCCACTGCGGCATAGAAGACCCCTGGCGCGCCGAGGCGATACACCCATTCGATTGAACTGGCGGATCACCACTAAAATCGACTTCTGCCTCGGCGCGCCAGGTCTACAACCCTCGTTCAACTTTATGATGGTTCAGAAAATTGCAGCTAGCGGGGCCTGACGCGTCGCCCCGCCGGACACTGGACATCACAACTCCCGTCCGGCGGGGCGACCACCACCCGGACGTGACACCGGTTAGTCGCGAGCTTTCAGGTGTCCCAAATGGGACACCTGGAGTCGGCTCATTGGGGGCACTAGCTGCAACTTGGCTGGCGTCAACAAAATTGACTGGTTCCAGGTCCATGGACCTGGAACCAACTTTCGCGGCGTCGCGAAAGTTGAGGCAGAAGGCAAGGCTCTGTGGAGCCCCGCCTTAAAAACGAATCACCCCCCGGTGGATGGACCCTCCGGGGGTGATCCTCCTTCGTGCTCAAAGTCTGCACCGGCAGAGCAGACTTGCTATGGGGTCAGCGGTTGCCGCGCAAGAGTTCGATCAGCTCCGCTTGCTTCGCGATCAGATTCGCCTGCTCTTCGATCAGCGCCGCCTGCGCTTCGATCCGAGCCCCGTGCCCGAGCAGGGTATTGCGAATCTCGGGCAACGTGTTCTCGAGGGTTGCCTTCAAATCATCGGCGCCCTGGCGTTCCGATGCGAGGGCATCGCGGGTGGCCGCGAGGGTGTCGCTCTTGCGTGCTAGCTCGGTGAACAGCAGCTCAGCTGTTTCCCATGAATCGTCGCGTTCCATGTCTGTCATGGGGATTCCTCTCATTACTGCTTTGACGTAGACGTTGATCCAAACCGGAACTCGACCACGTCGCCGTCGGCCATCACGTAGTCCTTGCCCTCCATGCGGACCTTGCCCGCCGCCTTCGCGGCAGCCATCGAGCCGGCGGCCACCAGGTCGTCGAACGACACGATCTCGGCCTTGATGAAGCCCTTCTCGAAGTCGGTGTGGATCACTCCCGCCGCCTTGGGCGCGGTGTCACCCCGGTGAATCGTCCACGCCCGCGATTCCTTCGGCCCGGCCGTCAGATAGGTCTGCAGCGCAAGGGTGTGAAAACCGGCGCGCGCCAACGCATCCAGGCCCTTCTCGGTCTGGCCGATCGACTCGAGCAGCTCGGCGGCCGACTCGTCGTCCAGTTCCTGCAGCTCGGCCTCGATCTTCGCGTCGAGGAAGACGGCGTCGGCCGGGGCCACCAGAGCACGCAGTTCGGCCTTGCGGGCGTCGTCGGTCAGCACCGACTCGTCGGCGTTGAAGACGTAGAGGAAGGGCTTCGTGGTCATCAGGTTCAGCTCCCGCAACGTGGCGACGTCCACGCCCGCGGCGAACAGCGTCGTGCCGCCGTCGAGGATCTGCTGCGCGGCGACCGCAGCCTCGTGCACGCCCCGACGCTCCTTGTTGTTGCGCGCCTCCTTCTCCAGGCGCGGCACCGCCTTCTCCAAGGTCTGCAGATCGGCCAGGATCAGCTCCGTCTCGATGACCTCGATGTCCGACTTGGGGTCGATCCGGCCGTCGACGTGCACGACGTCGTCGTCGGCGAACACCCGCACCACCTGACAGATGGCGTCGCACTCCCGGATGTTGGCCAGGAACTTGTTGCCGAGCCCGGCGCCCTCCGACGCACCCTTCACGATGCCGGCGATGTCGACGAACGTCACCGGTGCGGGGACGATCTTCTCCGACGAGAAGATCTCCGCCAGTTTGTCGAGCCGCGGATCGGGCAGTGCGACGACGCCCTCGTTCGGTTCGATGGTGGCGAACGGGTAGTTGGCGGCGAGCACGTCGTTCCGCGTCAGCGCGTTGAAGAGCGTCGACTTGCCGACGTTGGGTAATCCGACGATTCCGAGGTTGAGGCCCACGGATTGAAGAGTGTAGGCGTCCGCCACAGGCACGCCAGAGCGCGCTGGCAGCGCTCTCTGCACGATTGCCGGTACGGTCGACGTGTGTCAGGACTGCGTGGACGGTCGGCGGTGGCCGCCGACCAGAGATCCGCACTGCCCACGTTGCCCGGAATCCCCTGGTGGGGAGCCGCAATCCTGGCGGTGACGATGACCGCCGTCGGCTTCGCCTACGACGCGGGCACCGGCAGTCAGGCACTCAGCGCCGTGTTCGTGGTCTTCTACGTACTCGGCTGCATCGCGGCGATACTGGCCGTCCGTCAGTCGGGTGTCTTTACCGCGGTGATTCAGCCGCCCCTGATTCTCTTCGTAGCCGTCCCGTTCGCCTACTTCGTCTTTCACGGCAGCACGTTCACCGGTGTCAAGGACCTCTTGATCAACTGCGGTTACCCGCTCATCGAGCGCTTTCCGCTGATGTTCTTCACCTCGGCGACCGTGCTGCTGATCGGCATGGTCCGCTGGTATCTCGGCGCCGCCGCCAGGCGAGCCGTACCCAAGGACGCCGAAGCGGCGATGGACGTCGCTGCGAGCAGTCCGGACGCTCCCGAGGCGGCCGCCATGAAGGCCAGCAAGCCCCGTCGCAGCACCCGCTCCGCCACGGCTCGCGCGGCGACCGCAGCCGCTGCGACGTCGGCCGCCCAGGTCGCCGACGCCACCCCCCGCGCCCCGCGGGCTCCACGCAAGTCCACCCGGCCACGACCGGCGGCGAGCGACGCCGAGCGGTCCGCCGGGGACGCGCCACGAACGGGCTCGCGGCGATCCCGCCACGCACGCCCCCCCGAGACCGAGATCGTCGACGCCGTGCCGAACCGGCCACGCCGACGAACGCCGCCGCCCGACGCACCAGCGGAACCGCGCCGGCGTCCCCGGGCCGCGGATCCCCGCGAACCGCGCGAATCTCGGGAGCCGCGCGAACGGCGGCAATCGCCGCCATCGGACCGTCGGAGCGCCGCCGAGCGCGCCGACCGGTACGACCGTCCCGGCCGGCGCGAGCGACCCGACGGCTACGAGCGGGTGGAGCGGCCCGAACGATCCCAGCGCAGGCCACGGACCACCGATTACGAACCGTACGAGCCGCCCCCGGCCAGCCGCCCCAACGGTGCCAGCGGAACCCACCACCCGGTGTCCCGGGTCAGGTACCGCGGGACCGACGACGGCGAATCGCGCGTGGAGCACCGCACCCGGCCGCGCCGGTCACGGCATGCGGCACCCGAGTCGTGGGAGTACGACGCCTAGCTGACCGGACCGGTCGATTGAGCGTTGCCCTTGGAGGGCCTGATTCCGCGCGGCAGCGTGAACACCAGCGTCTCGTTGGCGGTGGTGACCGTTTGCACCGTGCCGTAGCCGTACTCGGCCAGGCGCTCGAGCACGCCGCGAACCAGCACTTCGGGTACGGACGCCCCGGAGGTGACGCCGACGGTTGTCACGCCGTCGAGCCAGGCGGGATCGATGTCCTCGGCATAGTCGACCAGGTACGCCGCGTCGGACCCGGCGCCCAAAGCCACCTCGACCAACCGCACGGAATTCGACGAGTTCCGCGAGCCGACCACGATGACCAGCTCACACTCGGGCGCCATCGCCTTGACCGCCACCTGACGATTCTGCGTGGCGTAGCAGATGTCGTCGCTCGGCGGATCCTGCAGCTTCGGGAAACGTTCCCGCAGCCGCTGCACGGTCTCCATGGTCTCGTCGACGCTGAGCGTGGTTTGCGACAGCCAGATGACCTTGTCCTCGTCGCGCACGGTGACCTTGGCCACCGACTCGGGGCCGTCGACCAGCTGCACGTGATCGGGCGCCTCGCCGGCCGTCCCGACGACCTCTTCGTGCCCCTCGTGACCGACCAGGAGGATGTCGTAGTCGTCGCGGGCGAACCGCTTGGCCTCGTTGTGCACCTTGGTCACCAACGGGCAGGTGGCGTCGATGGTGTGCAGGTTGCGCTCGGCCGCCTCCACGTGGACCGTCGGTGCGACACCGTGCGCGGAGAACACCACGATGCCCCCCTCGGGAACCTCGCTGGTCTCCTCGACGAACACCGCGCCCGCCTTGGCCAGCGTCTCCACGACGTGCACGTTGTGCACGATCTCGTGACGGACGTAGACCGGCGCGCCGTGCTTCTCCAGCGCGCGCTCGACGGTTTCGACGGCCCGGTCGACGCCTGCGCAGTACCCGCGCGGCTCGGCGAGCAGCACTCGTTTGCCCTCGACCGGCGCGACGACCGAGCGGGTGGCGCCCGGCATACCCATGTTGATCGTCTGCGGCATGACTCCCAGGGTACTTACCGTTGCGCTCCCTCGCGCTTGCCAGACCAGTCGTACTCTTGCACGCATGGCCACAGCACCGTATGGAATCCGTCTGCTCGTGGGCGCGGCGGTAACCGCGCTGGAGGAGACCCGACGACTGCCGCAAACGCTCGTCATGTACCCCATGACCATCGTCAGCCAAGTCGCGCACCTGGTGATGAAGATGCAGCAGGACGTCGCCGACCTCGTCATCAAGGGTGACGAGACACTCGAGTCGCTGTTCCCGCCGAAGGACGAACAACCCGAGTGGGTGACCTTCGACGAGGACAACGACGACGATGCGTTCGCCAACGACGCAGGTCTGGACGATGACGACGACTCGCCGCACAACGGCGAACGGCTGACCGAGGGTCGGTTCGCGCTGTACAGCACCGGCGGGCCGGACATCCGCGACGAGGAGCCCGCGCCCCGGGAGGCCGCCGCCGCGCCAGACGTCGTCGCCGAGATGAACTACGACAACCTCACCCTGGCGCAGCTGCGGGCCAGGTTGCCGCAGCTACGGATCCCGGACCTCGAGGCGCTGCTCGCCTACGAGGGCTCGACCAAGTCGCGGGCGCCGTTCCAAACATTGCTGGCCAACAGGATCACCCGCGCGACCGCCAAGTGAACGAAGCCGCCAAGGGCCGCTCCGCCGAGAACCCGTATCCGGTCCGCACCGTCTCGATGTTGGTGAAGGACTGGATCGACAAGCTCGGCACCGTGTGGGTCGAGGGGCAGATCGCCCAGCTCAACGTGCGCCCGAATTCCGGTACGGCCTACATCACCCTGCGGGACCCCGCCGCCGACATGTCGCTGTCGATCACCTGCCCGCGCGAGCTGGTCCTCAACGCCCCGGTGAAGTTGGCCGAGGGCGTCCAGGTCGTGATGCTGGGCCGACCGAACTTCTACACCGGCCGCGGCACCTTCTCACTGCGGGTCAACCAGATCCGGGCGGTAGGCGTCGGGGAGTTGCTCGCCCGCATCGAACGGCTGCGCCAGCTGCTCGCCGCCGAGGGCCTTTTCGATCCGCGGCTCAAACGGCCGATCCCGTTCCTGCCCAACGTGATCGGTCTCATCACTGGGCGCGCCTCGGATGCCGAACGTGACGTCATGACGGTGACGGCGGCCCGCTGGCCCGCCGCCCGGTTCGCCGTCCGCCACACCAACGTCCAGGGTCCCAAGGCGGTGCCGCAGATCGTGGACGCGCTGCGCGGCCTCGACGCCGACCCCACGGTCGACGTCATCGTCCTCACCCGCGGCGGCGGCGCCGTCGAGGATCTGCTTCCGTTCTCCGACGAAACCCTGTGCCGCGCCATCGCCGCGTGCACCACACCCGTCATCAGCGCGATCGGCCACGAGGCCGACAACCCCCTGTGCGATCTGGTGGCCGACGTGCGCGCCGCAACCCCGACCGATGCGGCCAAGCGCGTGGTGCCCGACGCGGCCGCCGAGCAGGCCCTGCTGGCCGATCTGTGCAGCCGCAGCGCCAGGGCGCTGCGCAATTGGGTGCACCGCGAGCAGCACACCCTGAGTCAGCTGCGTAGCCGCCCGGTGCTCGCCCAGCCCCTGGCGGCGGTCACGGCGCGCCTCGAGGAGATCCACCGCGCAAGGTCCACGGCGCGCCGTGACGTCGATAGGCTGCTCGACGCGGAGGGCAGGAGCGTCGGACACCTGGCGGCGCGGCTCGCCACCCTGGGGCCGGCAGCGACCTTGGCCCGGGGCTATGCCGTGGTCCAGGTGGTCTCCGGCGCGATGCCGGTACTCCGGTCGACGGCGGACGCGCCGGCGGGGACGCACCTGCGGGTGAGAGTCTCCGATGGTGCCGTGACGACGATCAGCGAGGGGGTTGTATGAAGCCCATTAGTCGAATGGGATACGAGGAATCCCGCGACGAACTCATCGAGGTGGTTCGTCAGCTCGAACAGGGCGGCCTCGATCTGGATGCGTCGCTAGCGTTGTGGGAAAGAGGCGAAGAACTGGCCAAACGGTGCGAGGAGCACTTGGCCGGCGCCCGTCAGAAAGTGGAGAAGGCACTCGCCGCCCGAGACGACGAAGGCACCTCGTGACTGCCTCCGACGGCGGTCCCGAACTCGAAACTGGAACACGTTTCAGTTACGCTCGGCCAATGGGTGACGCGACACTGACCACTTCGTTGGACGACGTACTGGTCACCGGCGGCTCCGGCTTCGTCGGGACCAACCTGGTGGCGGAGCTCCTCGAGCGCGGTCACCGGGTCCGCTCGTTCGACCGGGTACCGTCGCCGCTGCCGGCGCACGAGCGTCTGCAGACTCAGATCGGCGACATCACCGACGCCGACGACGCGGCGGCCGCCGTCGACGGGATCGACACCGTCTTGCACACCGCAGCGGTGATCGACCTGATGGGTGGCGGTTCGGCGACCGCGCGGTCACGCAGCTTCGCCGTCAACGTCGGCGGCACCGAGAACCTGGTGCACGCGGCGCAGGCGGCCGGCGTCAAGCGATTCGTCTACACCGCCTCCAATAGCGTGGTCATGGGCGGTCGACCCATTGCAGGCGGTGACGAGACCCTCCCGTACACCGACCGGTTCCGCGACCTGTACACCGAGACCAAGGTCACGGCGGAGAAGTTCGTGCTCTCCCAGAACGGCGTCGGCGGCCTGTTGACCTGTTCGATCCGGCCCAGCGGCATCTGGGGCCGCGGCGATCAGACGATGTTCCGCAAGGTGTTCGAGAGCGTGCTGGCGGGGCACGTCAAGGTGCTCGTCGGCAACCAGAACGTGAAGTTGGACAACTCGTACGTGCACAACCTGGTGCACGGCTTCATCCTCGCCGCTGAACACCTGGTGCCAGGCGGCTCGGCACCGGGCCAGGCCTACTTCATCAACGACGGCGAGCCCGTCAACATGTTCGAGTTCTCCCGGCCGGTGGTCGAGGCGTGCGGGGAACGGTGGCCGACGTTTCGGGTGCCCGGCCGGCTGGTCCACTCCGTGATGTCGGCATGGCAGTGGCTGCACTTCCGGTTCGGTCTGCCCAAGCCGCTGCTGGAACCCACTGCGGTCGAACGCGTTTACCTCGACAACTACTTCTCCACCGCCAAGGCGGAACGCGATCTGGGTTACCGCCCGCTGTTCACCACCGAAGACGCGATGGCCGATTGCCTGCCGTACTACACCGGTCTGTACGCCCAGATGAAGGGCGCAGGCGCGCCGGCATAATCGTTCATTGAGACTTTCGCGCAAGCCAGGACAGGCGTGTCACCGCGCGCATAGCCTTCTCTCGCACTGTTCGATTCGTCGCAGGTCGACACGGGAGAGCTCACCATGCCGGACGGCAAACCCAACATCCTGGTCATCTGGGGCGATGACATCGGCATCTCGAACCTGAGCTGCTACAGCGACGGCATGATGGGCTACCGCACCCCCAACATCGACCGCATCGCCCACGAGGGAATGCGATTCACCGACTCCTACGGCGAGCAAAGCTGTACCGCCGGACGCGCAGCGTTCATCAGTGGGCAAAGCGTGTACCGGACCGGGATGAGCAAGGTCGGCGTGCCGGGCGTCGACATCGGCTGGGCGGCCGAGGATCCCACCATCGCCGAGTTGCTCAAGCCGATGGGCTACGCATGCGGCCAGTTCGGCAAGAACCACTTCGGCGATCTGAACAAGTACCTGCCGACCGTGCACGGTTTCGACGAGTTCTACGGGAACCTCTACCACCTCAACGCCGAAGAGGAGCCCGAGCAGTTCGACTACCCGCACAAGGACATGTTCCCCCGGCTGTACGAACTGGCGCTGCCCCGCGGCGTGCTCGACTGCACGGCGCTCGACGAGGACTCGACCGAACCCGACGACGAGAAGTTCGGTCCGGTCGGCAAGCAGACCATCACCGACACCGGCCCGCTGACTGCGAAGCGCATGGAGACCATCGACGACGACATCGCCGATCGCACCGTCGAATACATCAAGCGCCAGCGCGGGGCCGACATGCCGTTCTTCGTGTGGTGCAACTTCACCCACATGCACGCTTTCACCCACACCAAGCCCGAGAGCGTGGGCCAGGCCGGATTGTGGCAGTCGGAGTACCACGACACCATGGTCGACCACGACCGCAATGTCGGCACCGTGCTGGACGTGCTCGACGAACTCGGCATCGCCGAGGACACCATCGTCATCTACTCCACCGACAACGGGCCGCACCGCAATTCGTGGCCGGACGCGGGCACCACGCCGTTCCGCAGCGAGAAGAACACCAACTGGGAGGGTGCCTACCGGGTGCCCGAGCTCATTCGCTGGCCGGGACGGATCAAGGCCGGCAGCGTCTCCAACGACATCATCCAACACCACGACTGGCTGCCCACCCTGCTTGCCGCCGCCGGCGACCCCGACGTCAGCGAGAAGTTGAAGAAGGGCTTCAAGGCCGGCGCCGACGGGGACACCGAGTACAAGGTTCACATCGACGGGTTCAACCTGCTGCCCTACCTGATGGGCGAGGCCGAGCACAGCCCGCGGCGCGGGTTCTTCTACTTCAACGATGACGCGGAACTGGTCGCGATGCGCTTCGAGAACTGGAAGATCGTGTTCGCCGAGCAGCGCGCTCAGGGCACGCTGCGCATCTGGGCCGAGCCGTTCACCCCGCTGCGGGTGCCGAAGCTGTTCAACCTGCGCACCGACCCCTATGAGTACGCCGACATCACGTCGAACATCTACTACGACTGGTTCATGCGGCACGACTTCTTCGTCTTCTACGCGACCGCGATGGCATCAATGTTTCTCGACACGTTCCGGGAGTTCCCGCCCCGGCACCCGCCGGCCAGCTTCAGCATCGATCAGATCGTCAAGAAACTTGAAGACTTCCTCGCCGCCGACTAGAAGGATCTGCACATGCCTGACTCGAAACCCAACATCCTGGTCATCTGGGGCGATGACATCGGCATCTCGAACCTGAGCTGCTACAGCCGCGGCATGATGGGGTACTTCACCCCCAACATCGACCGGATCGCCGAGGAGGGAATGCTGTTCACCGATTCCTACGGTGAACAGAGCTGCACCGCAGGCCGCTCGTCCTTCATCACCGGCCAGAGCGTGTACCGCACCGGAATGAGCAAGGTCGGGATGCCAGGCGTCGACATCGGGCTTCAGAAGGAAGACCCGACGATCGCCGAGTTGTTGAAGCCGATGGGTTACGCCACAGGGCAATTCGGCAAGAATCACCTAGGCGACCTGAACAAGTACCTGCCGACGGCGCATGGATTCGACGAGTTCTTCGGCAACCTGTATCACCTCAACGCCGAGGAGGAGCCGGAGAACGCCGACTACCCCACCGCCGAGGAGGCGCCGATACTGCGTTCGAGACTGTTGCCCCGCGGCGTCATCCACTCGTGGGCGACCGACGAGGACTCCGGCGAGGTCGACGAGCGCTACGGGGCCGTCGGCAGGCAGCGCATCGAGGACACCGGGCCGCTGACGAAGCTGCGCATGGAGACGATCGACGACGAGACGACCGGTGCCTGCGTCGACTTCATCAGGCGCCAGCACGACGCGGGCACGCCGTTCTTCGTCTGGATGAACATGACGCACATGCACTTCCGGACCCACACCAAGCCCGAGAGCGTGGGCCAGGCGGGTCGGTGGCAATCGCCGTACCACGACACGATGATCGACCACGACCGCAACGTCGGCACCCTGCTCGACCTGCTCGACGAACTGGGCCTCGCCGAGGACACCATCGTCGTCTACTCCACCGACAACGGCCCGCACGCCAACAGCTGGCCAGACGGTGCGACGACCCCCTTCCGCAGTGAGAAGGCCACCAACTGGGAGGGCGCCTTCCGGATCCCCGAGATGGTCCGCTGGACCGGGAAGATCAAGCCGCGTAGCGTATCCAACGAAATCGTCCAGCACCATGACTGGCTGCCGACGTTCCTGGCCGCCGCGGGCGATCCCGACGTCATCGAGAAGCTCAAGGCCGGCCACACCATCGGCGACATGACGTACAAGGTGCACATCGACGGGTACGACCTGCTGCCGTACCTCACCGGCCAGGTCGACAAGAGCCCCCGGCGCGGGATGATCTACTTCTCCGACGACTGCGACGTGCTGGGCATCCGCGCCGAGAACTGGAAGGTCGTCTTCCAGGAGCAGCGCTGCCAGGGCACCCTGCAGATTTGGTTCGAGCCGTTCACCCCGTTGCGGGCCCCGAAGCTCTTCAATCTTCGGACCGACCCGTACGAACGTGCCGACATCACGTCGAACACATACTGGGACTGGGTGATCGACCGGATCTATCTGGTGCTGTACGGCTCCGCGATCGCCACGCAGTTCCTCGAGACCTTCAAGGACTTCCCGCCGCGCCAGAACCCGGCGTCGTTCACCATCGACAATGCGGTCGACGAGCTGGAGAAGTTCCTCTCCACCCGAGGCGGCTGATGCTCGAGGGGTGGAACGACGGTGTCGCGAAGTCGGCGATCGTCGACTTCGTGGCGAGGGTGAGCGCCGACGGGCCCGATCACGTCGTGCCCGAGCAACGCATCGCGGTGTTCGACAACGACGGCACGCTCTGGTGCGAGAAGCCCGCGTACATCCAGCTGGACTTCATCGTGCGGCGGCTGGCCGAGAAGGCGGCCGCCGACCCGTCGCTGGCGCAGCGGCAGCCGTACCTGGCGGCGTCCAGCGGTGACCTCGGCTGGTTCGGCGCGGCGATCACCCAGCACTACCAGGGCGATGACACCGAGCTGAACGTGCTCGCCGGCGCGGTGCTGTCACTCCACGAGTCGATGACCGTGGAGGCGCATGCGGCGCTGGTGAACGCCTTCTTCGCCCAGGCGCGGCATCCCACGCTGGCGCGGCCCTACCAGGCGTGCACCTACCGCCCCATGGTGGAACTCCTGCGCTTCCTCGAAGCGCACGACTTCACGTGCTACATCGTCTCCGGCGGGGGCCGCGACTTCATGCGCCCGGTCACCACCGCCATCTACGGCATCCCGCCCGAACGGGTGGTCGGCAGCTCGCAGGGGCTGAAGTTCGCCGGCGGGGACCTGTTGATCCAGCCGGCGCTCGACGTGTTCGACGACGGGCCGGAGAAGCCGGTGCGCATCTGGAACCGCATCGGCAGGCGGCCGATCCTCGCCGCGGGCAACTCCAACGGCGACGACGAGATGCTGATGTACTGCGGGCGGGCCGGCCTGCGATTGCTGATCGACCACGATGACGCCGACCGCGAATTCGCCTACACGGCAGGGGCCGAACGCGTCCTGGCGCACGCCGGGACCCATGGCTGGACGGTGGTCAGCATGCGCGACGACTGGACCACCGTCTTTGGCTGACGACCTGGCGTGGATTCCGGCGCAGACCGCGGTTCTGGGCTCCGATGCGCACTACGCCGAGGAACGGCCGGTCCGCCCGGTGGCGGTGGACGGCTTCTGGATTCAACGCCATCAGGTGACCAACGCCGACTTCGCGGCTTTCGTCGCCGACACCGGCTACCTGACGGTGGCCGAGCGGCCGCCGGACCCGGACGACTATCCCGGCGCGCCGCCGGAGAACCTGCAGCCCGGCTCGATGGTGTTCCACCGCACCGCGGGACCCGTCGACCTCCGCCATCTCAGCCAGTGGTGGACGTGGACTCCCGGCGCCTGCTGGAACCACCCTCGCGGTCCGAGGTCGTCGGTGCGGGGCCGCGAACACCACCCCGTGGTGCACGTCGCCTACGACGACGCCGCCGCCTACGCCGGGTGGGCCCACCTGACTCTGCCGACGGAGGTGCAGTGGGAGGCCGCCGCGCGCGGCGGCCTCGACGGCAAGGTCTACGTCTGGGGCGACGAACCCGAGCGGGCCGGCCAGAGCCTGGCGAACTACTGGCACGGCGAATTTCCCTATCTGCCCGACACCGGGTACGGCACCACCTCGCCAGTCGGACGCCACGCCGCCAACGCCTACGGGCTCTACGACATGGCGGGCAACGTGTGGGAATGGACCACCGACTGGTGGAGCGATGACACCGTGACGGAATCATGCTGTGCAGCCGATAGTTACGACCCGGACCAGCCGCAGTTCCACGTCGGACGCAAGGTCGTCAAGGGCGGGTCGTTCCTGTGCGCCGACAGCTACTGCCTGCGCTACCGGCCCGCGGCCCGGCGACCCCAGATGGTCGACACGGGGATGAGCCACATCGGGTTCCGCTGCACGAGACCGGGGTAGGCGTCGCGACGATGCTGGTGCAGACTCGGCGGCTGGGCGATGATGCCTGGAACACGTTCTAGTCCGAAGAGGGGACCAATGACCGACGCCGTACTCGTGACGGGCGCCTTCGGGCTGGTGGGGTCGTCCACCGTGAAGCGGCTCGCCGCCGACGGCCGCCGCGTGGTCGCCACCGACCTCGACATCCCGGCACACCGCAAGGCCGAGGCCAAGCTGCCGCCCGGCGTCGAGGTGCGCTACGCCGACCTGGTCGACGCGGCCGCCGTCGACGCGCTGGTCACCGAGGTGGCGCCGAAGGCGATCATCCACCTCGCCGCGATCATCCCACCGTTCATCTACACGCGCCGGGAGCTGGCCGAGAGCGTCAACGTCACCGCCACGGCGGCCCTCCTGGCGGCGGCGGAGAAGCAGCCGAGGCCGCCGCGCTTCGTCCAGGCGTCCAGCATTGCGGTCTACGGGGCGCGCAACCCGCACACCCACCCCGACCCGTTGACCGCGGACACGCCGGTCGCCCCGGCCGACGTGTACGGCGCGCACAAGGCGGCGGCGGAGGCGTTGGTGCGAGCCTCGACGCTGGACTGGGTGATCCTGCGGCTCGGCGGCGTACTGACCGTCGACCCGACCGCCTACCTGAAGTTGGACAACCTGTACTTCGAGGGGTTACTGCCCGTCGACGGCAGGCTCCAGACCGTCGACGTGCGCGACGCCGCGCGGGCGTTCGCGGCGGCCACCACCGCGGACGCCGTCGGCGAGACGCTGCTCATCGGCGGCGACGCCACCCACCGACTCGTGCAGGGCGACGTGGCACCCGCCATGGCGGCGGCGATGGGGCTCGTCAACGGTCTGCCCGTCGGGCTGAAGGGCAACCCGGACAGCGACGCCGACTGGTTCAACACCGATTGGATGGACACCACCCGTGCGCAGGAAGTGCTTCGCTTCCAACATCATTCGTGGCCGGAGATGCTGATCGAGATCGCCAACAGGGCCGGCGCGAGGCGCCACCTGCTTCGCCTGGCCGCACCGCTCACCAAGGCCGTGTTCAGCCGGCGCGCGGCCTACCACGAACGCCGCGAGCCGTACGCCGATCCGTGGGGCGCGATCGCCGCCAAGTGGGCGAATCCGCGACCCGAGGGCAGCACGCCGTGAGCACCGCCATCGTCGTCGGCGGCGCGTCCGGGATCGGGTGGGCGTCCGCGCGGGCGCTGGCGGCCGACGGCTACCGCGTGGTGGTCGCCGACCTGAACCTCGAGGGCGCCAGGAACCGCGCCGCCGAACTGGGCTGTCCGCACTCCTCGGCATTCGTCGACGTCGGCGACGAGGACTCCGTCGCAACGGTCTTCGCGCAGACGGGTCGGGTCGACGCCGTGGTGAGCTGTGCCGGCTTCTCCACCATCGGCCTCATCGTCGACATGCCGGTCGAACAGTTCCGGGCCGTCGTCGACGTCTGCCTGACGGGGGCATTCATCGTCGCCAAGTACGCCGGACGCCACCTGGTCGACGGTGGGTCGCTGGTGTCGATCTCGTCGCTCAACGGCCGGCAACCGGGCATCGGCATGAGCGCCTACTGCTCCGCGAAGGCCGGCCTGTCGATGCTCACCCAGGTCGCCGCGCTCGAACTCGCACCGCGCGGCATCCGCGTCAATGCCGTTGCGCCAGGCTTCGTGCACACTCCGCTCACCGAGGGCGCCGCGATGGTGCCCGGCGTCGTCGAGGAGTACGTCGAGAACACGCCGCTGGGCCGAGCGGGCGCGCCCGAGGACGTCGCCGAGGCGGTCCTGTTCCTCACCAAGGCGCCGTGGCTCACCGGGGAGGTCCTCGACCTCAACGGTGGCGCGCACATGAAGCGCTACCCCGACATCATCGGACACGTGCGCAAGATGGCCGCGCAGTAGGCGTGCGCCGGGTCTTTCCTGACAGGATCACACCGTGTCGATGACGACGGAGTTCACCGCCGCTCAGAAGCGTGCCCTGGCGATCGCCACCGTCGTCGCCCTGGCCTTCGGCGCGTACTTCCTCCGCGGCTACTTCATCCTCATCGTCGTGGCCGCCGTCGCCGCCTACCTGTTCAATCCGCTCTTCGACCGGTTCCAGCGGCGCCTCGGCCGGGGTCTGTCGGTGACGCTCACGCTGCTGTCGGCGCTGTGCGTGGTGATCATTCCCCTCGGCCTGCTGCTGCTGCTGGCGTTCGCGCAGATCTCGGCGATGGTCCGCGGCGTCTCGGCGTGGGTCTCGCGGACCGACCTCAGCTCACTCGGTGACAGGTCGCTGGCGTTGGTCAACGGCATGCTCGACAAGGTGCCGTTCCTGCACGGCGTGAACGTCACCGCGGACATGCTGCGCGAGCGGATGACCACCCTGGCCCAGCACGCCGGCGAATGGGCCCTGGGATTTCTGCAGGGCGCAGTGGGCGGCCTGGCGGGCGCGTTGACGGCAGCGGTGCTGTTCATCTACGTGTTCATCTCGTTGCTCACCAACCGCGAGCGCGTCCAGCTGTTGATCCGCAAGCTGAACCCACTGGGCGAAGAGGTCACCGACCTGTACCTGGAGAAGATGGGTGCCATGGTGCGCGGCACGGTGTTCGGTCAGTTCGTCATCGCCCTGGCACAGGGGCTGGCAGGCGCCGCGTCGATCTACCTCGCAGGCTTCCATCAAGGTTTCTTCATCTTCGCCATCGCGTTGACCGTGCTGTCGGTCATCCCCCTCGGCGGTGGCATCCTGAGCATCCCGTTCGGCATCGGGATGATCTTGTTCGGCAACACGTTCGGCGGCATCTTCGTCATCGCATGGCACTTCGTGGTCGTCACCAACATCGACAACGTGCTGCGCCCGATCCTGGTGCCCCGTGCGGCCCGTCTCGACTCGGCGCTCATGTTGCTGGCAGTGTTCGCCGGAATCACCATGTTCGGCTTCCTCGGCATCGTCATCGGCCCGGTGCTGATGATCGTCATCGTCACGACCATCAGCGTGTACCTGTGGGTGTACAAAGGCGTGCCGCTCGACGACCCCAGCACTGACGAACCCAAGGCGCCGGGACCCATCGCCCGGCTCATCGGCAAGGCGCGCCAACGCCTCTGGGCCCGACGCGACGCCGCACGCCGCAAGGCGCAGACGGCCGCGGCGGCTACTCCGCGGACAGCCGCCGAGTGAGGAACTCGACGACCCTCTTGCGTGCCTCGTAGGCCGGGTGCCCGTCGACCTCGCGCACCTCCAGGGTCAGCACGGAGTGCGCCATCCGCCCGAAGCCATGGAGGTTTCCCGGCTTCGAGTTGATCTCGATGACCTCGAAGGCGTCGCCGAGGCGGTTCTTCAACGTCGTGAAGCGGGCGGCCGGCGACGCCAGGTCCGCACTGAAGCGCAGACCCAGCGCACACAGCCCCTCGTCGGCGACGCGCCTTTCGATCACCTTCAACTCGCCTTCGGACAGGCCCGGGTCGCGGCGGTGCCTGGCGGTCAGGGGAAGGGGTAACGACGGCTGGCTCAACACCGGCGCGAGCACGCTGTCGTCCACGGCAGCCGCCAACGCGAAGCCACCGCTCCAGCATTCGCCGATCACGCCGACGCCCTTGCCCGGCGTCTTCTCGTTGAGGTCGCGGGCCAGCGCGCGCAGGTAATGGGCGATCGGCCGGTCGGCGTTGGTGGAGAACGCCGCGAACTCCTTGGCCACGCAACCGCGCAGCATTACCGGCACCGCGCCGGGACGGACGGCCGACGCGCCCGGCGTGCCGTACAGCGACGGGGCGGCTACCGTGAAGCCGTTGTCCACCAAGTGGTTTCCCAACGCCAACACCCCCGGATGCAGACCGGGCATCTCCGGGATCAGCACCACGCCGGGTCCGTCGCCCCTGCGGTACACGTCGTAGGTGAACCCCGCTCCGGTGAACGGCTCGCAGGACCATCCGGTGAGGTCGGCCTCCGGAGCCGCGCGGCCGGCGACGTCGGACTCGGGTGAGGTCATCGGGCTCCTAGCTGACGGACAGCGGCGGCTGCGACTGGGTGGCCGCCGCCAGCGTACGGTACTCGTCGGTACCCGCGGGACCCGTCACGGCGATCTGCGCGGGCCCGGTCGGACCGGCCAGCCGAGTGGTCCACACCGGTCGGGTGCCGTCACCGCCCTCGTAGACCACCCAATTCACCCCATTCACCGCCTCGGTGCCCGTCGGGACGACGTCCGCGTCGATGGACCGGACGAGGCTCTGCTCGTCGGCGTTGCTCTGCACCAGGTTGATGAACATGCCGGTCGGCGCAAGGAAGCCGGTCCGTGAGATCACCGCCCGGGCCGGTTGGCCCGCCGCGTCGGTCCGGCCACCGTCGATGCTTCCGCGCGAACCGGAGTTGGCGTGCCAACCGTCGGGAAGCCTCGGCAACCGGATCGGGATCTTGAGCGTCTCGGCGTCGGCCTTCATCGCGGCAGGTGTGTCATAGGGCGGAAGGGGTCCCTGACCTGGCCCGTCGGGCGCAAACGAGCACATTCCGAGCAGCCCCGCCAGCACGATGCACGCCAGCACCAACGGCGCCATGGACCAGAACATGTCGCGGCCGTCCTGCAGGAGCCGCGACTTGGCCGGCTTCGGTCCAGGAGCCGCCGCAGGTGTGGTCACACCGCCAGTATCCCAGCTCCCGAACTCCGAACCGCTAATGGGAGAATATGCTGCCATGACGTCCTCTGATGCTCCTGGCGCAAGCGGCTCATCTCCTCGATCCCGGCGGGAGGCCCCCGATCGCAACCTCGCCCTCGAGTTGGTTCGGGTCACCGAGGCGGGCGCGATGGCAGCGGGCCGCTGGGTCGGTCGAGGGGACAAGGAGGGCGGCGACGGTGCCGCCGTCGACGCCATGCGGGAATTGGTCAACTCCGTGTCGATGCGCGGCGTCGTGGTGATCGGCGAGGGCGAGAAGGACAACGCCCCGATGCTCTACAACGGCGAAGAGGTCGGCAACGGCGACGGACCGGATTGCGACTTCGCCGTCGATCCCGTCGACGGCACCACGCTGATGAGCAAGGGCATGCCCAATGCCATCTCGGTACTCGCCGTCGCCGAGCGCGGTGCGATGTTCGACCCGTCGGCCGTCTTCTACATGAACAAGATCGCCGTCGGACCCGACGCCGTCGACGTCATCGACATCACCGCGCCGATCGGCGAGAACATCCGCCGAGTCGCCAAGGCCCGCAACTCGTCGGTCGCCGACATCACGGTGTGCGTGCTGGACCGGCCACGGCACAACCAGTTGATGGCCGACGTGCGGGACGCGGGCGCCCGCATCCGGCTGATCTCGGACGGCGACGTCGCGGGCGCCATCGCGGCCTGCCGACCGGGTTCGGGCACCGACATGCTGGCCGGCATCGGCGGCACCCCCGAGGGCATCATCACCGCCGCGGCGATCCGATGCATGGGCGGTGCCATCCAGGCGGTCCTGGCCCCCACCGACGACGCCGAACGCCAGAAGGCCCTCGACGCGGGCCACGATCTGGACAAGGTGCTGCACACCGAAGACCTGGTGTCGGGTGAGAACGTGTTCTTCTCCGCGACCGGCGTGACGGACGGCGACCTGCTGCAGGGCGTCCGCTACTTCGGCGGCGGCTGCACCACGCAGTCGATCGTCATGCGCAGCAAGTCCGGCACCGTGCGGATGATCGAGGCTTACCACCGGTTGTCGAAGCTCAACGAGTACTCCGCCGTCGACTTCACCGGCGACAAGACCGCCGCCTACCCACTGCCTTGAGACCATTGACCACCCACCAGAAACGAACAGGGAGCCGCATGGCCGACAGCGTTGTCGCTGACACCGAATACCGCATCGAGCACGACACCATGGGCGAGGTACGCGTGCCCGTCGATGCGTTGTGGCGGGCGCAGACCCAGCGGGCCGTCGAGAACTTCCCGATCTCCTTCCGCGGCCTCGAACGCACCCAGATCCGCGCGCTCGGCCTCCTCAAGGGCGCCTGCGCACAGGTCAACAAGGACCTCGGCCTCCTGGCGGCCGAGAAGGCCGACGCGATCATCGCCGCCGCCGGTGAGATCGCCGACGGACGCCACGACGACCAGTTCCCCATCGACGTCTTCCAGACGGGGTCGGGCACCAGCTCCAACATGAACGCCAATGAGGTGATCGCGGGTATTGCGGCCAGCTTCAACCCCAGTGTGACGGTCCACCCGAACGACGACGTCAACATGTCGCAGAGCTCGAACGACACCTTTCCGACCGCGACGCACATCGCCGCAACGGAAGCCGCGGTGCGCCATCTCATCCCGGCGCTCGAGGTGCTGCACGAATCGCTGGCGGGCAAGGCCAGGCAGTGGCGCACCGTGGTCAAGTCGGGTCGGACGCACCTCATGGACGCCGTGCCGGTCACCCTCGGTCAGGAGTTCGGCGGCTACGCCCGCCAGGTCGAAGCGGGTATCGAGAGGGTGCGTGCGTGCCTTCCCCGCCTCGGCGAGCTGGCCATCGGGGGCACCGCCGTCGGCACCGGTCTCAATGCCCCCGACGGCTTCGGCGCCAAGGTCGTCGACGTGCTCGTCGAGAGGACCGGGATCGCCGAATTGCGCACGGCGGTCGACTCGTTCGAGGCGCAAGCCGCCCGCGACGGCCTCGTCGAGGCGTCCGGCGCGCTGAAGACCATCGCGGTGTCGCTGACCAAGATCGCCAACGACGTCCGGTGGATGGGCTCGGGCCCGTTGACGGGTTTGGGCGAGATCGCACTGCCGGACCTGCAGCCGGGCAGCTCGATCATGCCCGGCAAGGTCAATCCGGTGCTGCCCGAGGCGGTTACGCAGGTCGCCGCTCAGGTCATCGGGAACGACGCGGCGATCACCTGGGGTGGCGGCAACGGCGCCTTCGAGCTCAACGTGTACATCCCGATGATGGCGCGCAACGTACTCGAATCGTTCACCCTGCTGTCCAACGTGTCGAAGTTGTTCGCGACGAGGTGCATCGACGGCCTGGTCGCCAACGAGCAGCACCTCCGTGAGCTGGCCGAGTCCTCACCGTCGATCGTGACGCCACTGAACTCCGCGATCGGTTACGAAGAGGCCGCGAAGGTCGCCAAGGAAGCACTCAAGGAACGCAAGACGATCCGGCAGACCGTGATCGACCGTGGCCTCATCGGCGACAAGTTGTCCGAAGCCGAACTCGACAAACGGCTCGACGTGCTGAAGATGGCCAAGGTCAAGCAGGGCAACTAGGGCGTGGCGGCGTCGGCACTGGCCGGCGCCGCAGCCAACCACCGGATGCCCGGCCACGCCGTGAGACTGTGCACGACCAAGCTCAACGTCACGGTCACGGCGACCACCGCAACGATCAGCGACTCCTGCTCGATCCGGCCCTCCCCGACGACGAGCAGACCCAGCACCAGCGTGCCGATGCCGCGCGGACCGAACCACCCCATGAACACGCGTTCGCGCAGGGGCACGTCACTTCCGAGCAGCGCCAGCCACACCGCGACGAGGCGGACGACCACCACGGTGACGACCGCGAACACGATGACGCGCCAACCGGCGTCGCGCCAGCCGGTGATCACGGCGTAGGCGCCGAACATCGCGAACACCGTCAGTTCGAGCAGCTGACCGGCGGCCTCGGACACCTGCGTGTCCGGGCGCGAGCCGGTGCGGCGGGTGGCGAGGGCGAACGCCAGCCCACCGGCGAACGCGGCGACGAAGCCGCTGCCGTGCAACAGCTCACCCACCTGAAAGCACACCAGCGCGACGGCGAGCGTCGCGAGCTGAGCCCAGGTGTCGCTCATCCAGCCGCGGGTGCGCGAGGTCCCCATCACCCAGCCGCCGGCCGCACCCACGACGAGCCCGACGACCACCGACACCACTTCGGTGCGCACCAGAAACCAGCCCCACCGACCGGCGTCGGGATCGGTGTGTTCGGACGCCAGGGCCAACGCGGCCAGCAGGGCAGCGAGCGCAAACCCGTCGTAGAAGCCACTTTCGGTGGACAGCGCGTGCCGGACGCGGTCGGGAATGCGGTCGTCCTCGAGCAGCGCGTCGATGAGCGCCACCTCGGTCGGGGCGACGATGGCGGCCAGGCACACCGCCTCCCAGAGGGGCATCACCGGCAACACCACCAGAGCCGTGATCACACCGAGGGTGATGGCCAGCGGGATGCCGATCACCAGCAGTCGGAACGTCAGTCCCCCGCGCCGCGCGACCGCCGACAGGTCGAGCTCGGCAGCCTGGTTGAACAGGATCACCGTCAGCGCCAGCTGGGCCAACACCGTGAAGGTGGACGTGTCCGGCCCACCCTCGAGGACGTCGAAACCCCACGGGCCCAACGTCATTCCCAGCAGGACGAAGATCAGCGCCGGTGCCAGATACCACCGCTTGACGAGGCCGGAGACCACCGCATAGCCCAACACCATCAACGTCAGGGCGAAGGCGGTGTTGGTGTGCATCGCGCCGTCAGGCGCCGTTGTTGACGCCGCCGGAGTTGGCCCCTGGGATGTCGGTGATCGGCACGTTGGGCATCGGCGCGGGCGACGGCGTGTCGGGCAGCGTGGGAATCTCACCGGGTGGGATGTCGACGAGCTCGTTGGCCGGGGGCCCGTTGTCCCGGCTGCCGTAGCTCGAGCCCGGCTCCCGCGGTCCCAGCATCTGCGTGACGGTCACCATGTGATAGCCGTTCGCCTTCAGCACCGGGATGAACTGTTGCACCAGGTCGACCGTCGACGAGTACGTGTCGTGGAACAACACCACCGAGTTCGGCTTGATCTGGTGCATCAGCATGTAGCGGGTGGCGGCGGTGTTCGCGTCGTTGGCCCAGTCGAACGGGATGACGTCCCAGTTGATGTCCGCGAGGCCCTGCTTCTTGGCCTCGGCGAGCACCGCGTCGTTGATCAGGCCGCCGGCCGTGCGGACCAGTTGGGGGCGCTGGCCCGTCGCCGCCTCGATGGCGTCACTGGCCTTGCTGAACTGTGCGGCGATGTCCTCGGGCGGGATCGCCGTCATGTTCGGGTGCTCCCAGGTGTGGTTGCCCAGTTCCATGCCGGCGTCGACGACCCGCTTCGCGCCCTCGGGGTTGGCGGCCACCTTGTTGCCGATCTCGAAGAACGTCGCCTTGGCGTCGTTGTCCTTCAAGAGCTGCAGCAGGCGGTCGGTGTAAGGGCTGGGCCCGTCGTCGAACGTCAGCGCGATGCACTTGAACTCCGAGCAGTTGACCTCGTCGGCCTTGGCGACGTGGCCGGTCCAGCTGCCGATCACGACGATGGCGACGCCGGCGCACACGCCGACGACGGTCCGCCAATAGGACCAGGCGACGTTGTCAGGGCGCTTTCGCACCCTGGCAGCCTACCGACCCAGCCTGACTCTGCGTCCACGGCGACGAAGTACGAGAGCATTCCACCGTGGACGCAGAGCCGACCTGATCAGGGCAGGGCGCCGGGACTGAATTCCTCGAGCATCTCGGTGACCAGCGCGGCAATCGGGGACCGCTCACTGCGCAGCAGCGTGATGTGCGCGAACAGCGGATGCCCCTTGAGCTTCTCGATGACCGCAGCGACCCCGTCGTGCCGGCCCACCCGCAGGTTGTCGCGTTGCGCGACGTCGTGGGTGAGCACCACCCGCGATCCCGCGCCGAGCCGGGACAGCACCGTCAGCAGCACGTTGCGTTCCAGCGACTGTGCCTCGTCGACGATCACGAACGAGTCGTGTAGCGAGCGACCGCGGATGTGCGTGAGCGGCAGCACCTCGAGCATGCCGCGGGCGTGCACTTCTTCGAGGACGGCGGGGCTGGCGAGGCCTTCGAGGGTGTCGAAGACGGCCTGCGCCCACGGACCCATCTTCTCGCTCTCGCTGCCCGGCAGATAGCCGAGATCCTGACCGCCGACGGCGTACAGCGGCCGGAAGACGACGACCTTGCGCTGCGTCCGGCGCTCCAGCACCGCCTCGAGGCCCGCGCACAGCGCCAGGGCGGACTTTCCGGTGCCCGCCTTGCCGCCGAGGGACACGATCCCGACCGATTCGTCGAGCAGCAGATCCAGGGCGACGCGCTGTTCGGCTGACCTTCCCCGGAGGCCGAACACCTCCCGATCGCCGCGGACCAGCTGAACGCGCTTCTCGGCGTTGACCCGGCCCAGTGCATGGGAATTGCCGCCGAGTAGGCGAACACCGGTGTGGCAGGGTAGGTTCCGCGCCTCCTCCAGATCGATTTCACCGTCGGCGAACAATGCGTCGATCTCGTCGGCGGCCACGTCGACCTCGGCCATACCCGTCCAACCGGAGGTGATGACGTCCTGCGCGTGGTACTCGTCGGCGGGCAGCCCGACCGCGCCAGCCTTCACGCGCAGCGGGATGTCCTTGCTGACCAGCGTGACCAGTTTGCCCTCGGCGGCGAGGTTGGCCGCGCAGGTGAGGATCCGGGCGTCGTTGGTATCGGTGCGGAAACCGGCCGGAAGAACGTTCGGGTCGCTGTGGTTCAGCTCGATCTGCAGCGTTCCGCCTTGCGTGCCAATGGGAATGGGCTGATCGAGACGTCCGTGTTCGAGTCGCAGATCGTCGAACATCCGCAGTGCCTGCCGCGCGAACCAGCCCAACTCGTGGTGGTGTCGCTTGGCTTCCAGTTCGCTGATGACCACGAGCGGGACGACCACCTCGTGTTCGGCGAAGCGGTTGCACGCCCAGGGATCGGACAGCAGCACGGAGGTGTCGAGCACATACGTCCTCTTTGCGGTCCGGACGACGTTATCAGTCACGTGGCGCTCCTAGGCCCGTGCGGCACCGCACGAACTCCCTCGGCGGATACCGCGGTACCAGGACCGGGGCCGGTCCCGTCTTCGTCGAAACGACGGATACCGCCCGGATAGCAGAGCATGTCGGCCATCGGAAACGACGCTACCCTCGTCGCGCCGAATGCGCCGCGCAGGCGCGCCGTGGCGCCGCGGCGACACGCGATCAGTCAGTGAGCGACGAATTCCGCGAGGGCGGGAGCGTCGGCGACGCCCCAGTCCGACACCCGATCCGAGATGGCTTGGCGCAGCGCGGCGGCATCGAAGATCCCGGCCTCGGCGACGACGCGCACCTTGTCCCGATAGGCGTCGATGTCCGCGCCGATGACGTCGAGACCGGCCGCGCGACTGGCGATTGCGGCGATCGTCTCCTCACGCTGCGTGGTCAGACAGTGGGCGACGAGGTTGGCGAAGAACTCCTCGTGCCGCTCCTCGTCCCTGGCGATCCGGCCGACCATGTTCTTGAGCACCGGTTCGGTGATCTGGGCCTGCAGATTGCGGCAGAACACGGCGTGCGCACGCTCCAGCATGGCCATGAAGGCCAGCGTCTCGAGCTGACTGTACGTCTCGGCGCGGTACCCCTTCATCACGTGCTGGACGCGGACTTCCTCGTTGGCGGTGGGGTCGATCTCGCGGGTCACCACCAGGTAGTTGCGCAGCGCGATGGCGTGCAGGTGCTCCTCGGCGGTCCACCTCCCCAGCCAGCGGCCCCACTTGCTGTCGAGGATGAAGTGCTCGACGAGTTCGCGGTGATAACCGGCCAGGTTGTCCTTGCCGATCAAGAGGATCTCCAGCGCGTCGGTGACGTGCTGGGGCAACGTGACCGACGACGGGTCCCAGTCCCTGCCGCCGAGGAAGGCGAAGTTCTCACCCTGGTCGAAGGGCACGAAGTCATGCGCGTACCAGAGTTCCTCGGTCGCGACGTGGCGCGCGAGGTTCTCCTGCACGACGGGGTCGAGTTCGCGCGTCAACGCGTTGGCTACGGGCTTGTCTGCCATGAAACTAACTGTAACCCGTGGACACAGATTCCCCGAAATCAGCGGGCGCGTGTCACCGCATCACAGGGTCAGGCCGGGGTACAGCGGGTTCGCCGAGAGGAGTTCCGCCGATGCGGTGCGCACGCGGTCGGCGGTGCCGTCGGCCAGGAGGTACTTGGCCTTCGACGAGCCGTCGGGTCGAGTGTCGGTCAACACCTCCACGACGAGTTCGGCGACCCGGTCGAAGTCGTCGGCGCCGAAACCACGCGTGGTGAGTGCGGGGGTGCCGAACCGGATGCCGCTGGTGTACCAGGCGCCGTTGGGGTCGGCGGGAATTGAGTTGCGGTTGGTGACGACCCCCGCGTCGAGCAGGGCCGACTCGGCCTGACGCCCGGTGATTCCGAACGACGTGACGTCGAGCAACACGATGTGGTTGTCGGTGCCGCCGGTGACCAGCCGCGCACCGCGCGTCAGGAAGCCGTCGGCGAGTGCCTTGGCATTGTCGGCGACACTCTGCGCATAGGCCCGGAACGACGGCTGCCGCGCCTCGGCGAGTGCCACGGCCTTGGCGGCCATGACGTGCGACAGCGGTCCGCCGAGGACCATCGGGCAACCCTTGTCGACGGCATCGGAGTACTCGGCAGTGGCCAGCACCAGCCCGCCGCGGGGTCCGCGCAGCGACTTGTGCGTCGTCGTGGTGGTGACGTGCGCATGCGGGACCGGGTCCTCGTCACCAGTGAACACCTTGCCGGCGACCAGCCCGGCGAAGTGCGCCATGTCGACCATCAGGGTGGCACCGACCTCGTCGGCGATCTCGCGCATCGTGGCGAAGTTCACCCGGCGGGGATATGCGGAGTACCCGGCCACCAGCACCAGCGGCTTGAACTCGCGGGCCGCGGCGGCGATGGCGGCGTAGTCCAGCAAACCCGTCTCGGGGTCGGTGCCGTAGCTGCGCTGGTGGAACATCTTGCCGGAGATGTTGGGGCGGAAGCCGTGGGTGAGGTGCCCACCCGAGGCGAGCGACATGCCCAGCAGCCGCTGGTTGCCCAGCTTGGCGCGCAGCGTCTCCCAGTCCGCCTCGGTCAGGTCGTTGACGTTCTTGGCGCCGAGCTCGGCCAGACCGGGCGCCTCGATGCGGGTGGCGAGAATGGCCCAGTAGGCGACGAGATTGGCGTCGATGCCCGAGTGCGGCTGGGCATACGCGTACGGCGCACCGAACAGTTCGCGGGCATGCTCGGCGGCCAGCGCCTCGACGGTGTCGACGTTCTGACAACCCGCGTAGAAGCGGTGTCCGATGGTGCCCTCGGCGTACTTGTCGGAGAACCACGTGCCCATGGTCAGCAGCACCGCAGGCGAGGCGTAGTTCTCGCTGGCGATCAGCTTGAGCGAATCACGCTGGTCGGCGAGTTCCTGACGGGTCGCCGCCGCGATCCTGGGTTCGACGGATTCGATGACCTTCAACGCGGATTCGTAGGCGGCGCTCGCGGTCTCGGCGTACTCGGCGCCGAGGCCGGTGGCAGGTGTCGTGACGGAGTCAGCGGTCATAGTGGCAGCCTAAACCCCCGGTTACGTCGCGCTGCGGGTGATGGAGCCGTCAGGCCGCCCGCAGCGCCGACGGAACCAGCGGTTCGTCGAGCAACCGCCCGAACCGCTCGGTGAGCGTCACGTCGGCGGGGCGGGCGTCCAGCCAGGATCGCAGCAACCGGTAGCCCTCGACGTAGGTGCTCGTGTACGCCCGCCACAACGGGGAGGACAGGAACTTCAGCGACTGCCTGGCCCGCGGCTCGCTGGTCAGTTGCCACCGCTGCAGGAACGCGACCACGTCGTCGACGTCGCGGTGCTCGTCGTGCAGCATCAACGCCGCATCCTGGCGGACGTCCGCCAGGGCCGCCGAGGCCTGCGAGACGGCGACGGCCCGCTCGCCGTCGAACCGCAGACCCAGGTCGGCGTAGATCTCGGCGGCCCACACACCCCAGTGCGGGCCGATCGCGGCGTACAGCGCCAGATCGGCCAGGCCCTCGGCCATCAGGCATTGCGGAGTGTTCACCAGGAAGATCGTCTGCTCGGTCTGATTCCGTCCGGCCACCAGTCCGGACTCCTTGCGGCAGTGCTCGGTGTGGTGCCCTGGATAGGACTCGTGGGCGACGAGCCGGGGCAGCCCCGACATCTGTTGTTTGAGGTCGGCGTTGACGGCGACCGTCGAACGATAGTTGCCCTCGTAGTAGTTGAAGCCCGACCACGGCTTGTCGGTGACGATCTCGTAGACGATGGTCTCGGCGTCGGGCAGGGGGAAGTCGGCGCGGACCCGGTCGCGCAGCGCGCTGGAGAACGCGTGGATGCACTCCTCGAGCCGCTCCGGGGCAATCTCGTCGCCGGTGCGGTAGGCCTGCATCCGGTCGGCCAGGCTGCCGGAGCCGCCGAGCGCCTCGTCGAGCTTGCGATGCGCCTCGCGGTACAGATCGGGGTCGCCCTTGACGATGTCGACGTCGAAGTAGTCGTGCACCTCCTGCACGAAGCCGACGTCCTCGCCCGCGAACTTGCGTCCCGCGCACGCCAGCGCCCGCAGATGTGCGGCGATGTAGTCGGCCCGCTGCGGATCGAGGCTGCCCGGCAGTTCGAGGATCAGCCGCTCGGCCCGACGGGCCAGTTCCGCGGGGTCGGGCGGCGGCTCCGCGGCGACCGCGGCCCGTAGCGAGGGATCGCCGGTGAACGAGTCGACGTAGCCCTCCTCGATGCGGTCGAACCGCAAACCCAGGAGCAGATACTCGCGAATGACGGCGTCCGCGCCCGTGCTGATGTCCATACCGGAGTCCATGGCCTCAACCGTAAATGCAAGACTGGGCGCATGGCGCGGACGAGCGAGCCGAGTCCGTATGTCGAGTTCGACCGGAGTCAGTGGCGCTCGCTACGCATGTCGACCCCGTTGAAGCTCACTGAGAGCGAAGTCCTCGGGCTCCGCGGGCTCGGCGAACAGCTGGACCTGCTCGAGGTCGAAGAGGTCTACCTTCCGCTGGCCCGGCTGATCCACCTCCAGGTCGCCGCGCGACAGCGGCTGTTCGCGGCGACGGCCGAGTTCCTCGGCGAGCCGCAGCAGAATCCCGATCGTCCGGTGCCCTTCGTCATCGGCGTCGCGGGCAGCGTCGCCGTCGGGAAGTCCACGACGGCCCGCGTGCTGCAGGCGCTGCTGGCGCGCTGGGAACACCATCCGCGCGTCGACCTCGTCACCACCGACGGCTTCCTCTACCCGAATGAGGAGTTATCGCGGCGGAACCTCATGCACCGCAAGGGTTTCCCGGAAAGCTATGACCGCCGGGGCCTGATGAGGTTCGTCACGGCGGTGAAGTCGGGCGCCGACCAGGTCTGCGCGCCGGTGTACTCCCACCTGCTCTACGACATCGTCGAGGGCGAGAAGATGGTGGTCAGGCACCCCGACATCCTCATCCTCGAGGGGCTCAACGTGCTCCAGACCGGTCCGGCCCTGATGGTGTCGGACCTCTTCGACTTCTCGGTCTACGTCGACGCGCGCATCGAGGACATCGAGGGGTGGTACGTCTCCCGGTTCCTGGCCATGCGGGCGGGCGCGTTCGCCGACCCGCAGTCACACTTCCACCACTACTCGACGCTGACGGATCAGCAGGCCGAGTTCGCGGCCCGCGACATCTGGCATTCGATCAACCGGCCGAACCTGATCGACAACATCCTTCCGACCCGGCCGCGCGCCACCCTGGTGCTCCGCAAGGACGCCGACCACGCCATCAACCGACTCCGCCTCCGCAAGCTCTGACCCACCGCGATTTCGGCGCGGAAAACCCTCGCTGGGCGATGGTTTCCGCGCCGAAATCCCTATTGCAGGCGACGCAGGCCGAGGTATTGCAGGTCGGCCATCACCAGCGTGAAGACGCCACTACCGAGGGTCAGCACGACGCCCGCGGTGGTCAGTGGCCACACACCGGCGAGGACCACGGCGATGGCCGCAGCCGTGAAGACGACGTTGCCGACGGTCACCGCGATGCCGGCGATGCGAACGCTCGCCATCCGCGACAGCGCGAACACGGCGACCCCGTAGGCGACGAAGAGGGCGCCGATCGAATACTCGAGCGCGGCGGTGGTGCCCGACAGTTCGGCGATGCGCGGCGCCAGCGCGACGCCCACGACGCCGACAAGACCGCTGACGACGGCGTCGAGTCGCATGGCGAACCGCAGGAATGCGTCCTTGGTGCCGGTGTGGAACTTGGCGGTGATGGTGGTCATGAATCTTCCCTTCCTGATCGTTCTCCGAACATCTGATGGCCGATGCGGGCCGCTCGCCGCGACCTCTCGGGCGGGCGGCCCGCATTGGTTCGCGGGGAGTCACGCCAGCCGGCGCACTCCGAGGTACTGGACGATGGCCAACCCCACGCCGATCGCGACGATCGCGAGCATCATGGCCACGCCCGCTCCGGTCAGTGGCAGCACGCCGGCGGCGAGCACCCCGACGGCCGCGGCTGCGAACACCAGGTTCGCCACCACGACGCCGATTCCGACGCGCCGCAACGTGGGCACGGCGGCCAGTACGTAGAGCCCGACGCCGTAGGCGACCAGTGCCGCGCCGGCGATCCACTCCGAGACCGCCGACAGTCCGGACAGTCGCGACAATGGATCGGCGGTCATCGCGACGAGGAGTCCGAGGCCCGCGCATCCAGTGGCGTCGGTGCGCATGGCGAAGCGCAGCAGGCTGTCCGAACTGTCGGCGAGCGGTCGGGGGGTGACGGCGGTCATGATGGCTCCTCGACGTTGAGGGATCGGGACACCACCGACGATGCGCGCAACGAGCTGCCAGCTGAATGCCGAACGCTGCCAACCACTGCCAGCCGCTGGTCAGGACCGTTGATTGACCGCCGTGACACGACTGCCGCGCAGATCCGCGGCGATGACGCGGGCGGCCGCGTTCTGCCAGTTGTGCAGCGACCGCTGGGGCACCTCGGTGACGAACCACTGCCAGGCCCGTCGAGCCACCGGATCGAGGCCGGCTGCCGTCGCGTTCTGGGCATACGCCCGGACGCCGACGACGTAGGGGAAGTACAGCGAGTTGTAGTGCCGCCACTGCTCCGTCACGCCGAAGTCCGCACCGTCGCGGGGCTTGAGCGCGGCGATCCGGTCGGCGAGCAGCGCCCTGAGCTCGTTGGCGCGTTCGAGCGGCTGGTCGGGGGCGCCACGGCGGGCCAGACGCTCGTCGACGAGCGGCAGCGCGGTCAGCGGGCTGGCCACGAGTTTGGACAGGTCGCCGTAGTGTCCGAGCGCCCGGCGGGTCAGTCGCACGAACGTCTCGTCGTCCACGCCCTCGAGCGGGTCCTCCGAGCGCAGCGGCAGCGCCGCCTCGGTGCTGCGGAGCGCCGCACGGTCGGCGCGCAGGGCGGGCGAGGACGAGAATGCAAGGCGGTCGAGCACTCCCGCGAGCGGGTCGGCCATGACGTTGATGCCGATGGCGACGGCCAGGCTGGTGAACAGCAGCACCGACAGCGCGCCATGCTCGTCGGCGACGGCCATGCCGACGAGCACCTGCCCGCCGAACAAGAGTGCCACCGCGGCGCTGCCGACGAAGGACCTCAGCATGTCGGCCCGCAGCGCCTGCCCTTCGTCGAAGGCGTCCCACAGCGCAACCGCGACACCGAGCAACAACACGTCGAATCCGGTGCACGCCAACGCCAGCCAGCTCGGCACCAGACCGAGCGGGATGATCAGGATGGCGTTGCCCAGCGCGAAGAACAGCGTGGCCACCACGGCCACGCCGATCACCGAGCCGGGTCGGCGTCCGCCGGCAAGTGCCTTCACCATGGCACCGAGAGTGGACACCGAGATCGCCGCGAACATCACCCAGTGCCCGGCTCGCAGCGGGCCGTCCACCGATCCGGCCAGCACGGCGCCCGCCAGAGCGACGGTGGCGGCGACGGCGACCGTCACCAGTTCCCCGGCCCGGCTGCGCCAGGTGTCGTCCGGCCGGCTGAGTTCCAGCAGCACCGCGAACCACGCCACCCCGGGCACGACGACGAGGTAGACCTCGACGTGGCTGAGCAGGACGGCGTGCGCGCCGCTGAGGTGGCGGACGGCGTCCAGCGCGACGACGACGGCGAAGCTGGTCAGGCCCATCGCCGCCAGCACGAGGACGGGTTTGCGGGGACCACGCGCCAGCAGGTACAGCCCGAGCCACCAGCTCAGGGCGAACACCACTGCGGACATCGCAGTCACCAGATCAGTGTGGCACGCGTCTCACTGGCCGTGGCGGCGGTCACGCAGCGTGTAGTCGCGCAACGCCCGAAGGAAGTCGACCCGGCGGAACGCCGGCCAGTGCGCCTCGGTGAACCACATCTCCGAGTACGCGCTCTGCCACAGCAGGAAGCCCGACAGCCGTTGCTCGCCGGAGGTCCTGATGACGAGGTCGGGGTCGGGCTGCCCGGAGGTGTACAGATTCTCGGAGATGGCCTCGACGGTGACCGACTCGATCAACTGCTCGGCCGTTGCCCCATTGGCGACTTCCTTGCTCAACAGACCACGCACCGCGTCGGCGATCTCCTGCCGACCTCCGTAACCCACCGCAACGTTGACGTGGAACGCCCCGGACGCCGTCTGGATGGTGCCGTCCACCGCGTCGCGCAGCCGCCGGGCGGAGTCCTGCCCGAGCAGTTCGAGGTCGCCGACCGTGCGGACGCTCCAATGGTTGACCGGAGCGCAGATCTCCTCCACGACGTCGGTGATGATCGTGATCAGCGACGCCAGCTCGGTCGGGTCGCGTCGCAGGTTCTCGGTCGACAGCAGGTACACCGTCGCCATCTCGACGCCGGCTTCCTGACACCAGCGCAGCATCTCGGCGATCTTGGCGGCGCCCACCCGGTAGCCGTAGCTGACGTCGACGTGTCCCTCGTCACGTGCCCACCGCCGGTTGCCGTCGCACAAGACGGCGATGTGCCTGGGCAGTTGGGATTTCGACTGCGCCAGCTGGTGGCGCAGCCGCATCTCGTAGATCCGGTAAGCCGGTTCCTTGAGACGCGGGGGAATGAGTTCCACGATGATCCAGACTACTGTGGCCCTTGGCTGTACCCATGCCAGATAGTGGAGGCGACATGGCCAGTTCAGTCGGCACGACGGACTCCGATCCGCCGGGAACCGCCCATCGGGAGGCCGAGGATCTGCCGGAGGCGGTCGCCGACGGCGTAGCCCAGTTCATCGGCAGGCCGCGGGCGCGCGGCTGGATCCATCTCTATTCGGCGATCGTGGCCGCCATCGCCGGTGCGGCGCTGGTGTCGGTGTCCTGGTCCGTGGAGTCCACCCGCGCCGGCTTGGCCACCCTGCTGTACACGTTCACCATCGTCGCGATGTTCGCCGTGAGTGCGACCTATCACCGGGTGACGTGGACGTCGCCGAACGCCCGCAAGTGGATGAAGCGTCTCGACCACTCGATGATCTTCGTCTTCATCGCGGGGAGCTATACGCCGTTCGCACTGCTGGCGTTGCCATCGGAGCAGGGCATGGTCCTGTTCTGGATCGTGTGGGCGGGTGCGGTGGCGGGTGTGCTGCTCAAGATGTGCTGGCCCTCGGCGCCGGCCTGGGTGGGAGTTCCGCTGTACCTGCTGCTCGGCTGGGTCGCCGCGTGGTTCATCGTGCCGATCATGCACGGCGCCGGCGTCGCGGCTCTGGTGCTGCTGATCGTCGGCGGTGCGTTGTACAGCGTCGGCGGGGTGCTGTACGGGCTGAAGTGGCCCAACCCCTGGCCGACGACGTTCGGTCACCACGAGTTCTTCCATGCCTGCACCGCGGTCGCGGCGATCTGCCACTACATCGCCATGTGGTTCGCCGTGTTCAGCAGCTGACTCCCCTACCCTCCGCGATTTCGGCGCGAAAACCGTCGCTGAGCGACGGTTTTCGCGCCGAAATCGCAGGGGGCTACAGCTGGGTGATGTTCTCCGGACCCCAGTAGGCCTTCATCGAGGTGATCTTGCCGTCGCCGTCGAACGTCATCACGCTGATGATCTCGATCCGCACGACGGCGTCGCCACCGGGATTCATGTTCAAACCCCAATAGAACGCCGCCTCGTGGCCGAGGGCGCGCACCGTCACCATGTCGGTTTCGGCCTTGCCGTTGAGGACGTTGGCGTAGAAGCCGCGGATCGCCTGACGCCCGATGTGCACCTCTCCCCCGACCGGATCCTCGACGGTGGCGTCTTCGGTGTACAGGTCGACGATCGGGTCCGGCTGCCCCTCGCCGAGGAGCTCCAGATAGCGGTTGACGGTCTGGGTGATCAGCTCGGCTGCGGGCCCCCGTGACTGATTCGCTTGCGGCATGTGCGGCACGCTACACGGCCGGCCCGAGCGCAGCGGCGAGGCCTTCCTCGGTCGTGACGGGCAGGTCGCACACGTGGCCGCGACAGACGTAGGCGGCGTCCCGGCCACCGACGAGGTCACGGCCCAGCAGCAGTGGCGACGTGTCCAGAGCACCGCCGAGGACGACTGCTCCGCCCGGCGCGTGACGTCTCGCCGCCGCCAGCAGCGCGGCATCTCGGCTCGCACAGGCGACCGCGATCTGAAGGGGTCCGCGGACGTCGGCCTCGGCGATCGCCAGCCAGTGCCCACCCGAGCGGGGAGCCTTGGCCAGGATCGGCGTGGCAGCGGCCAGCGACGCGGCCGCCACCGAGCCGTACCGGTCGGCACGATCGGACGTGACGAGAGGCGTGGCGAGCGCGAGCGCCTCGGTGATCAACGACGAGCCCGAGGGTGTCGCGCCGTCGATCGGATCCGACGGTCGCACCAACAACCGCTCGGCGTCGTCGGCGGTGTCGTACCAGCGGCCCTCCCGGTCGGGATCGGCGAAGTGGTCGAGCGCGACGTCGAGCAGCTCCGTGGCCGCGGCCAACCACTCGCCGTCGCCGGACACCTGGTGCAGGGTCAGCAGAGCGGTCGCCAACCCGGCGTAGTCCTCCAGGATCGCGGCGCTCTCGCCGACCCGGCCGCCGAGGCTGGCGCGCCGAAGGCGGCCGTCGACGACGTGCAGGTCGAGGACCGCGCGTGCGCATGTGGTTGCGGCGCTGAGGTATTCGGGTCGGTGCAGGGCTACCGATGCCTCGGCCAGCGCGGTGATCGCGAAGCCGTTCCATGCGGTGACGACCTTGTCGTCGCGTCCCGGTTGCGGGCGCCGGCGGCGCGCGGCGAGCAGCGCGCTGCGCACGCGGTCGTACCGTTCGCGCGAGTCCGGATCCCGCGGCAGCTGCAGCACCGAGCTGCCGTGCTCGAACGTTCCCGCGTCGGTGACGCCGAACAGATCCGCCGCCCATGCACCGTCGTCGTCACCCAGGACGTCGCGCATCTGGCGTGGCGTCCACGAATGGGCGAGGCCCTCGACCCCTGCGGCGTCGGCGTCCAACGACGAGGTGAACATGCCGCCCGCACCCAGCTCGCCGATGATGAATCCGGCCGTCTCGTCGGAAACCTTGCCCGCCAACGGTTTCCCGGTGCGCCGCGACCAGTGCGCGTAGACCCGCAGCAGCAAGGCATTGTCGTAGAGCATCTTCTCGAAGTGGGGTACCACCCACGACGCGTCCACGCTGTACCGCGCGAAGCCGCCCGTCAACTGGTCGTAGATGCCGCCGCGGGCCATCGCCTCGCACGTCCGCTCGACGGTGGCGAGCACGCCCGCGTCGCCGGTCCGCTCGTAGTTGCGCAGCAGCGCCTCCAACAGCGCCGACGGCGGGAACTTGGGCGCCCGCCCGAACCCGCCGCGCGGCACGTCCTCGTCGCCGAGCACGAGGGCAACGGCGTGGTCGCACACGGCCGGCTCGAGTGCCGGGCCGCCGCCCGGCAGACCGGACACCATCGACCTCAGCTCGCCGGCGATGTCATCGGAGGCCCGTTCCACCTCGGCGCGGCGGGTGCGCCAGGTGTCGGCGACGGCGTCCAACAACTGGAGGAATCCGGCCTTCGGGTAGTACGTCCCGCAGAAGAACGGGCGCCCGTCCGGGGTCAGGAAGCACGTCATCGGCCAGCCGCCCTGACCCGTCATCGCCACCGTGGCGTTCATGTACACCGCATCGAGGTCGGGGCGTTCCTCCCGGTCGACCTTGATGCAGACGAAGCCGGCGTTCATCGCCGCGGCGACCTCGTCGTCGGCGAACGACTCGTGGGCCATCACGTGACACCAGTGGCACGCGGCATAGCCGACCGACAGCAAGATCGGCACGTCGCGGTTGGCCGCCTCGGCGAGCGCGTCCGGTGTCCACTGCTGCCAGTGCACCGGATTGTCGGCGTGCTGGCGCAGGTACGGGCTGGTGGCAGCCGCGAGGGCGTTAACCGCCACCGTCTTGGCGCCCGCCCCGCGATGTGCCCGGATCGTCCGGTTCGCCGACGGTTCCGTCGTCGACGGCCTGGTCCGGCTGGGGATTCTCCCGATCGAAGGACTCGGGCAACCGCCGGAGGTGGCGGTTCATCGACCACACCAGGGCGAACGTACCGATGAGCAGGATCACGACGATCACGAGACCGAAGGGGCTCGCCTTGCCGAAGTCCGGTCCGGTGTCGCGCGGCGTCCCGTCGGCCAGCAACCCGGCGACCATGAGGAACGCATCGGTCACGGGTCGATCCCGGCGAAGAGGTCGTCTTCGGGCAGCCGAACCGGGATGCGGGAGCGCGCCAGCTCATACTCCTCGGTGGGCCACAGCCGCTGCTGCCATTCGATGGGCGTCCTGAAGAAGGCACCCTTGGGGTCGATCTGGGTGGCGTGCGCGAGCAGCGCCTCGTCACGCTGGGTGAAGTACTTGGCGCACTCGATGCGGGTGGTGATCCGGTCGGCGAGCACGTCGAGCTCGGGATCCCAGTCCTTGAGCCATTTGCCGAACGGTCCTTCTTCGCCGTGCTTGGCGAACTCGTCCTGGATCAGCTGCATGCGTTTGCGCAGGAAGCCGTGGTTGTAATACAGCTTCGACACGTTCCACGGCTGCCCTGCATCCGGGAAGAGGCGGTAGTCGGCGGCGGCCTCGTACGCGGCCACCGACACCTGATGGCAGCGGATGTGATCGGGATGCGGGTAGCCACCGTTCTCGTCGTATGTCGTGATGACGTGCGGCTTGAAGTCACGGATCACCCTGACCAGGCGCTCCGTCGACTCGGTCAGCGGCGTCAGGGCGAAGCACCCCTCCGGCAGCGGCGGAAGCGGGTCGCCCTCGGGCAGCCCCGAGTCGATGAAGCCGAGCCAGTGGTGCTCGACCCCGAGGATCTCGGCGGCCCTGGCCATTTCGTCACGCCGGATCTCGGTCATCCGGCCGTGGACCTCGGGCAGGTCCATCGCCGGGTTGAGAATGTCGCCCCGCTCGCCACCGGTCAACGTCACGACCATGACGCGGGCGCCCTCGTCGACGTATCGCGCCATGGTCGCGGCGCCCTTGCTCGACTCGTCGTCCGGGTGGGCGTGGACCGCCATCAAACGCAGTTCGCTCACGTGTGCCTTACCTGATCGCTAGCCATGGTCGTCGAGATTCAACCAATTCGGGTGCCCCTATAGTTCCAGTCCTAACGCACGCATCCGAATCCAGTACCACGCCGACCTCGTCAGAGGCCCTTCCCGAGGGAGCGCCGCCCACCATGATCGAGCGTCCCGTCGCACGCTACGGGCAGCAACGGCTGTCCCGCCGCGCTCGCCGTCGACTGGCCGTCCTCCTATTCGTCGTGATCGTGGCGGCCGCGGTGGCCCTGGCCCTGGTGGCCTTCCAGCGGCTCGGCACCGGTGAGGTGAAGGGTGAGCTCGGCGGCTACGAACTGATCGACGGCCAGACGGCGCGGGTAACGATCAGCGTCACCCGCAAGGACCCGTCCAGACCGGTCGTGTGCATCATTCGGGCCCGATCGATCGACGGCGCCGAGATCGGCCGCCGCGAAGTGCTGGTGCCGCCTTCCGCACAGGCGACGGTGCAGGTCACGGCGGTGGTGAAGTCGAGCAGGACACCGGTCGTCGGCGACGTCTACGGCTGCGGCACCGAGGTTCCGGCGTACCTGGTGGCGCCCTGACCCGGGGTGCCTCCGGCAACGTTCCAGCGAACGCCGAACAGCCAATACATGACAGCCGGTTGTCCTGACGGTGGTACGCTGGACGGCGTACACGGTTCCTGACGGAGCCGTGTATTGCTGCATCTGCGCGCCTTTGAGCGCCCGCGATCGCGGCAATACACGAATGACTTCTCAACCCCGACAGCGCGCGACGAAGACAGGAGGGCGACGACATGACCGATACCCAGGTCACCTGGCTGACCGAAGAGGCATTCGACCGGCTGAAGGCCGAACTCGACCAGCTGATCGCGAATCGGCCCATCATTGCCGCCGAGATCAACGACCGGCGTGAGGAGGGCGACCTCCGCGAGAACGGCGGCTATCACCAGGCCCGCGAGGATCAGGGGCAGCAGGAGGCCCGGATCCGCCAGCTTCAGGAACTGCTGAACAACGCGAAGGTCGGCGAGGCCCCCAAGCAGTCCGGCGTGGCGCTGCCCGGCTCGGTGGTGAAGGTCAAGTTCATCGACGGCGGCGACACCGAGACGTTCCTGATCGGCACGCGCCAGGAGGGCGTGACCGACGGCAAGCTCGAGGTGTACTCACCGAACTCCCCGCTCGGCGGCGCGATCATCGACGCCAAGGTGGGCGATCGGCGGTCAGCTACACCGTGCCCAACGGCAGCACCATCGAGGTGGAGCTGCTCAGCGCGGAGCCCTACCACTCCTGATGCAGCGGCTGGTCTGATCGACGGTCGGGCATGGCGAGGATCGCCGAGGACCTGTTTCTCCTGCTGCTGGACAACGCCACCGCACGACCTGCGCTGGACGACGCCCGGCGCAGACGGGTGCTGGCGGCGGGCGTGCTGCTCGACTTGGCGTACGCGTGCCGCATCCGGCCCGCGGTTCCCGGCGACGCCGTCGAACCCGGCCTGTTGATCGCCCTCGGCGCGGGCGGACCGACCGACCCGGTGGTCCAGCCTGCGTTCGAGGTGCTGCGCGGGCAGCCGATGCCGCCGGCCCGCGCCGTGTCCAAGGCAAGCGCCCACGTTCAGGAGAACGTGACCGCGCACCTGGAACGGCTCGGCGAGATCAGGCGAGTACCGTTGCCGCGCAGCCGCGTCCGGCCGACGTATGCGTGGCCATTGACCCACCGCGACCGGGTCGCCCTGGCCCGCACTGACCTGCTTTCGGCGTTGTTCGACCGCCGCCCACCCACACCGACCACGGCGGCGATCGTCACCGTGCTGCACGCCGCGGACGGCCTCGGGGTCCTGCTGAGTCTCAACGACCGCGGATGGCGCTGGGTGCACGCCAGGGCGACCGAGATCGCCAGAGGCAGTTGGGTCGATGAATATCCGACGGCGCTGCCCGAGGTCAACCTGGCGGTGACCGCCTCCGCGCTGCGCTCAGCCCTGGCGTAGCGCCTGTTCGAGGTCGCCGAGCAGATCAGCGGAGTCCTCGATGCCAACGGACAGCCGGACCAGGTCGTCGGGCACTTCGAGCTGCGACCCGGCCGTGGACGCATGGGTCATCGCCGCCGGGTGCTCGATGAGCGACTCCACGCCGCCCAGCGACTCCGCGAGGATGAAGATCTCGGTGCGCGCGCACAACTGGCGGGCGGCGTTCCTGCCGCCCTTGAGGCGGACCGAGACCATGCCACCGAAGCCGGTCATCTGACGGGCCGCGACGTCGTGGTTGGGGTGACTGGCCAGGCCGGGATACAGCACGGTGTCGACGTCCGGGTGTGCACTGAGGAAGTCGGCCACCAAGGCAGCGTTCTCACTGTGCCGCTGCATCCGCAACGAGAGGGTCTTCAGCCCGCGCATCGTCAGATAAGCGTCGAACGGCCCCGGCACGCCGCCGGCACCGTTCTGGAGGAAGGCGAAGGCCTCGTCGAGCTCCTCGTCGTTGGTCAGCAGCGCGCCGCCCACCACGTCGGAGTGTCCGCCGATGTACTTCGTCGTCGAGTGCAGCACGATGTCGGCGCCAAGCGTCAACGGCTGTTGCAACGCCGGGGAGGCGAACGTGTTGTCGACCAGCACCTTGGCGGCCGACCCCGACGCCAGCTCGACGATCCCGGCGATGTCGGCGATCGACAACAGCGGGTTGGTCGGGGTCTCGACCCAGATCAGCCGGGTCTCCGGCGTCACCGCGGCTCGCACGGCGTCGAGATCGGACAGCGGGACGGGCGTGTGCGTGACGCCCCAGTGCGCGAACACCTTGTCGATCAGCCGGAAGGTGCCCCCGTACGCGTCGTCGGGGATGACGACGTGGTCGCCGGGCCGGAGCACGGATCGCAACGCACAGTCCGTGGCAGCCATGCCGGAACCGAACGCCCGTCCGAACGTCGCGCCTTCGACGGCGCCGAGGGCCGCCTCGAGCGCCGCCCGGGTCGGGTTGCCGGTCCGGGCGTACTCGTACCCGCCTCGCAGGCCGCCGACGCCGTCCTGTGCGAACGTCGAACTCGCATAGATCGGCGGGTTGACGGCCCCGGTGGCCGGATCGGGTCGATATCCGGCGTGGATGGCCCTGGTCGCGGGCCCGTACGCGCGATACGCATCTGCCTTCGAACGCTGCTCACTCATCACCCATCAGGGTAACGGTGTGGGATGCCTTGGGTGTAGAACGAAGAGCATGGCCACCACGATCGAAAGTCTGCTCGACCTCGACACGCTGTTGACGCCCGAGGACGTAGAGCTACGCACCATGGTTCGGCAGTTCGGCGAGCAGCGGCTGCGTCCGCACATCGCGGAATGGTTCGAGACCGGCGAGGTCCCGGTTCGCGACCTCGCCGTGGAGATCGGCAAGCTGGGTCTGCTCGGCATGCATCTGACGGGTTACGGCTGCGGCGGATCGACGGCCACGGCGTACGGCCTGGTGTGCCAGGAACTCGAGGCCGTCGACAGCGGGCTCCGCAGCCTGGTGTCGGTGCAGGGATCGCTGGCGATGTTCGCCATCCACCACTGGGGGAGCGAGGAGCAGCGAGAACAGTGGCTGCCCGGGATGGCGGCGGGCGAATTGATCGGTTGCTTCGGGCTGACCGAACCCGACTTCGGGTCCAATCCCGGGGGGATGCGGACGACGGCCCGCCGGGACGGCTCCGACTGGATCCTCAACGGCTCGAAGATGTGGATCACCAACGCGTCGATCGCCGACGTGGCGATCGTGTGGGCAAGGGCAGAGGAGGGCGTCGTCGGATTCGCGGTTCCCACGTCGACGCCCGGCTTCAGCGCCAGGGAGATGACGCACAAGATGTCGCTGCGGGCATCGGTCACCTCCGAGTTCAGCCTCGACGACGTCCGGCTGCCCGACGACGCCAAACTTCCCGGCGCGCGCGGCCTGTCGGGGCCGCTGGCCTGTCTGTCCGAGGCGCGGTTCGGCATCGTGTTCGGCTCGGTGGGAGCGGCGCGCGACTGCCTCGAGACCACACTCGACTACGTCGGCACCCGCCAGGTGTTCGACAAGGCACTGGCCGGCTATCAGCTCACCCAGGCGAAGATCGCCGACATGGCAGTCGAACTCGGCAAGGCACAATTGTTGGCCTTGCACCTCGGCAGACTCAAGGACGACGGCCGGATCAAGCCGGAGCAGGTCAGCGTCGGAAAGCTCAACAACGTCCGCGAATCGCTCAAGATTGCGCGTCAGTGTCGAACCTTGCTGGGCGCCAACGGGATCACACTGGAATATCCGGTGATCCGCCACGCCAACAACCTGGAATCGGTACTGACCTACGAGGGCACCTCCGAGGTACACCAGCTGGTCATCGGTGAGGCCCTCACGGGCGTCAGCGCCTTCCGCTGACGGTGAGTGTCTGCGCTACCGGGGAAGCGCGACCGTCGGTCGTTGGTCAACGACGGTCCTCCTTCGCTCACGGGCTCAGGGGTGCGACGGGACCGCCACTGACCCTCCGGTAGGTGTGCACCAGGAAGAGGGCGGCTACGGGCACGGCCACGATCAGTCCGATACCGCAGACCAGCGCCCCGACCGCGACGATGACGACCATGACCAACCAGGCCAGGAGCACCGGCACGAAGTGGGACGTGACCATCTGAAAACTCGTCTTCAGCGAGTCGATCGGTGACACGTTGCGGTCGACGATCAAGACCAGTGAGAACAGGGTGAACAGTCCCACCAGGAGACTGGGCAGCACGCACAGGGCCTGACCGATCGACGTCAGGATGCCGATGATCACGCTTGCGACGAGCACGCTGCCGACGTTGCGCGGCTTGAAGAAGGATCCGATGGTCACCGGTTCGCCGTTGGCGATGTCGAGCAACCCGGCGTAGTACGCGGACGAAATCGCGCCCACCACAACGAATGTCACCACACCGCCCAGGAAGATCATGGCGAGGCTGGCGGGACCGAAGCCTGAGGTGAACGAATAGCTGAAGCCGCCGTCGGACGAATCGTAGGAACTCACCTGGTTGGGTGCCAACGCCATGGCGAGCCCGTAGAAGATTCCGTACACCACTGCGACGAGCACGCCATAGACGAGGGTCGGCACGATGAGCGCGACGGCGTTCTTGCTGAACTTGTTCCACGCCCACGAGAACGCTTCGCCGATGCTGACCTCTCCCGCGCCGGCGAAGCCAGGCCCGCCAACCGGCGGATAGCCCTGCGGCGCTCCGTAGCCGCCTTGCGGGTAATGACCCTGCGGTGGGGGCGGCGGGTAATGACCCTGCGGCGGTGGCGGATAACCGCCCTGCGGCGGTGGCGGATAACCACCCTGTGGCGGTGGCGGATAGCCACCTTGACGGTAGCCACCCTGAGGCGGCGGCGGCGGATAACCACCCTGCGGTGGCGGCGGATAGCCACCCTGAGGGTAGCCACCCTGAGGCGGCGGCGGCGGCGGATAACCACCCTGCGGTGGCGGCGGCCCATCGTCAGGTGGCGGGGGCGGCTGGGGTGGGTTGGTCACGACTGCTCACCTTTCGGCTGATGTGAACGCTGCTGCTCGAATTCGACTGAGAACTAGACGTATAACGCAGTAAAGGGTGCCATCGGCAGGTTGCGGACGACGAACCAGACGGACACCAGTACCAGGGCGACGACGGCCGCCCAACGATGATGCTGCCAGCTGACGATCCGTCGACCGACGATGCGTCCGTACGTCCACGCCGCAAAAGCCCAGAGCAGGAACAACACCGAGATGAAGCCCAGGGCGTTGAACCGCACTGCGTCATGGACGTCGCCGTGCAGGAGGCAGTAGATCATCCGCAGGCTTCCGCATCCCGGGCAGTCGATGCCCAACAACGCCTTGGTGGGGCACACCGGCAGTGGACCCCCGGTCGACATGGGATTGCCGAACCAGATTGCGCCGCAGAACAACCCGGCAGCCGCCGCCACGGCAAGCGGGCCGATGAGTGGTGTCAGTGCCAACGATCGGCGTGTGTCCGGCATCGACTCGCTACGAGTAGGAGAAGGAGCTGGCGTTGAACATCAGCGTGAAGATCAAGTAGATGACGCCGACCACGACGCCCGCGATGGCACCCCACATCGCGTACTTCTTGGCGTCGTCCGCCGCCTGCTGAGCCTCGGCGTAGCGACCCTGGCCCCACAGACCAGAGACCTGGGTTGCCTTGACGATCGACACGATTCCGAGCGGAAGGCAGCAGAGCACCGTGACGAGGATTCCCCACACCAGGTTGTTGTTCGGCTGGCCCGTCGGTGCGCCCCCGTAACCACCGGGACCGGGCGAGGGCGGGTAGTTACCAGGAGGAGGCGGTGGGTAACCGCCGGGTGGTGGGGGCGGATAGTTTCCAGGCGGGGGCGGCGGGTACTCGGTCATGGATGCCTTCCAGTGATCGATTTGCTGGGTGTGAGCGCTGTTACCCTACCTGAGAACCGGCTGTCGAAGACGGTCATAGGATGAACTTGGTTGCCCACTTCGACGGCAGCGCGCGCGCCCTCACCGACGCCCTTCGGCAGTCCTGCGCGCCACCGAGCCCGACGTAGCGCCCACTACCGGCGGATCTTCCCGTCCGACAGGAATCCCAGTAGGTCGTGACGGGTCAACACGCCGACCGGTTTCCCTTCCTCCACCACCATCACGGCGTCGATTTCGCGCAGCGTCTTCGCCGCCGTACTGACGAATTCGCCGGCCCCGATCAGCGGAAGGGCGGGACTCATGTGCTGCGAAACGGCGTCGGCAAGCTTTGCCCGGCCCTCGAATACGGCCGACAACAGCTCGCGCTCCGACACGCTCCCAGCGACCTCGCCGGCCATCACTGGGGGCTCGGCACCGACCACCGGCATCTGCGAGACGCCGTACTCGCGAAGAATCCCGATCGCGTCGCGCACCGTCTCGGAGGGATGGGTGTGCACCAGGTCCGGCAGCGCGCCGGACTTGCCGCGCAACACGTCGCCGACCGTCGTTTGTTCGATCGAACCGTCGAGCCGGTCCCGCAGGAAGCCGTACGACGACATCCATGCATCGCTGAAGATCTTTGAGAGATAACCTCTTCCGCCGTCCGGCAGCAGCACCACGACGAGGGCGTCCGGTCCGGCTCGCTCGGCGACGCGGATGGCGGCGACCGCGGCCATCCCGCACGACCCACCCACGAGCAGTGCTTCTTCGCGGGCGAGTCGCCGTGTCATCTCGAACGAGTCGGCGTCGGATACCGCGATGATCTCGTCGCTGACGGTGGGGTCGTAGGCCGACGGCCAGAAGTCCTCGCCGACGCCCTCGACGAGGTAGGGCCGGCCCGTGCCGCCCGAGTACACCGATCCCTCCGGGTCGGCGCCGATGATCCTCACCGGGCCTTCCGGTCGGCCGGCGGACACCTCCTTGAGGTATCGCCCCGCCCCGGTGATCGTTCCGCCGGTGCCCACTCCGGCGACGAAGTGCGTCACCTTCCCGTCGGTGTCGGCCCAGATCTCCGGACCCGTGGTCTCGTAGTGACTTGCGGGGCCGTTCAGGTTCGAGTACTGGTCGGGCTTCCAGGCGCCGTCAATCTCGGCGACCAACCGGTCGGACACGCTGTAGTAGCTGTCGGGGTGGTCGGGCGGCACCGCCGTGGGCGACACCACCACGTCGGCGCCGTACGCGCGCAACACATTCCGCTTGTCCTCGCTCACCTTGTCCGGACACACGAAGATGCACTTGTAACCACGCTGCTGGGCGACGAGGGCGAGGCCCACCCCCGTGTTGCCGGAGGTGGGCTCGACGATGGTGCCACCGGGCTTGAGCTCGCCGCTGGCTTCCGCGGCATCGATCATCTTGATGGCGATGCGGTCCTTCGCGCTACCGCCAGGATTGAGGTACTCGATCTTCGCCGCGACGATGCCGGCACCCCCGGGCACGACGGAGTTCAGCCGAACGAGCGGCGTGTTCCCTATGAGCTCACTGACATGACCCGCGATACGCATGCGCCCATCGTCTCAGGCGCGCGAACCGGTTACCAGGTCGCCTCTCGAATGTAGTCACCGATCTGCTTGAGCGACCGGGTCGCCTCCTTGACGGAGGGCGTCGCCAACTGGAATACGTGCATCTGACCAGGCCAGACGTGCACCTCCACCGGTACGCCCGCCGCGGCGAGCATGTGCGCGGCCTTGCGTGCGTCGTTGAGCAACACCTCGGAGCCCGACACGTGGATCAGGGTGCGCGGCAGACCCGGTTCGATGTGGTCGAGGGGCTCGTACACCCGCTCCGGCACGCCGTCGACGACGTGCCGCTTGGCCGCGGTCTCGATCAGCTCGACGAGCGCCTCGAAGGCCTTGGGTGGGAACATCGCGTCGGAACGAATGTTCGGATGCTGGGCCCGGCCGTCGTTGTCGATCTCGAACAGTGGCGACATGGTCACCACGGCCGCGGGCAACTCGTCCTCGTAGTGCAGGCGCTCGGCCAGCGCAAGTGACAGGTACCCCCCGGCAGAGTCGCCGGCGAGCACGATCTGCTCGGGCTCGTACCCCTTGAGCCGGAGCCACCGGTAGGCGTCGTAGCAGTCGTCGACCGCCTGGCCGATCGAGTGCTTCGGGATCATCCGGTAGTTGACCACCAGCGCCGGGCTGTCGGCGAACTTGGACAATGCGGTCACCAGCCGGCCGTGCGTGTTGGCCCCGCACGTCAGGAATGCCCCGCCGTGCAGGTAGAGGATGACGCTGCGTTTGCCGTCCGCGGGTAGCACGCCGGCCGCCCGGATCAGTTGGGCCGTGCAGTGGGGCAGCGCGATCGTGGCCCGGACCGTGCCGGGAGCCGGCCGCATGACGCGGGAGATGAAGTCGACGACACCGTACGGCCACGGCATCCGGGGGGCGTAGCTCCCGATGGTCAAAGTTGGCTTGATCGTCACCGCGGCGGCGAGAGCAAACAACCTGCCCGCCACGCTTGGGCCGTCCTCCACCACCTCGACGGGGGCCCCGTCACTGACGGGGAATCGGCGCGGCTTACGGCTTCTAGCTGCGTTGACATGGGATCCGGACAACCTGGACATCTTACTTGGTGCGGTCATCGTCACCACTTCCTACGCCGTTGTAGTGCCCGGTGCGGTTAATTCTTAGCCAACCCCAGGTAACTTAGCTTGACATCTCTGACTTGTTCAACAATCAGAGAACCTGAATTCGTACCGCACTTGATACCGCACCGTGACCGGTGATGCGCTGCCGCCACGCCTACGGGCACCAAACGGTGCCTAAACTGATCTGGTGGTCATTCGTGCACCGCGTCGGTCGACCATTGCCCTGGCGGCGGCTGCCACGCTCGCGTCGACGGGCTCCGCGTATGTCGGAGCCCGGAATTTGCTGCACGATCAGGCCGATCAGGCGCGGCAGGTCATTCCCAAGTCGTGGGCGGTCCCACCCCGGGCCGACGGCGTCTACGCATCGGGCGGGGGGCCCGTCGAGAAGTGGCACCGCGGCCTGCCCTACGACCTGCACCTGATGATCTTCGGCGACTCGACGGCGACCGGTTACGGCTGCGCCGTGGCCGACGAGGTGCCGGGGGTGCTCATCGCGCGTGGCCTGGCCGAACAGTCCGGCAAGCGGATTCGGCTGAGCACCAAGGCCATCGTCGGCGCCACCTCGAAGGGCCTTTCGGGTCAGATCGACGCGATGTTCGTCGCCGGCCCGCCGCCTGACGCCGCGGTCGTCATGATCGGCGCCAACGACGTCACGGCGGTCAACGGCATCGGCCCGTCGGCACGCCGCGTCGGTGCAGCGGTCCGTCGGCTCAAGGCCAGCGGCGCCGTCGTCGTGGTGGGCACCTGCCCCGACTTCGGCGTGATCACCGCCATTCCGCAGCCGCTTCGCCTGGTCGCCCGCATGATCGGACTACGCTTGGCCCGCGCACAGGCAGCCGCCGTCCGCGCCGCGGGTGGTGTGCCCGTGCCGTTCTCGGACCTGCTCTCGCCGGAATTCCAGAAGGCGCCGGAGGTCTTGTTCTCCGACGACATGTTCCATCCGTCCGCGGCCGGCTACGCGTTGGCCGCCAAGCAGCTACTCCCGGCGCTGTGCCACGCGCTGGGCGAATGGCGGGCCGGTTTCGACGTCGAACCAGCGCTGCAATCGTGCACCGGCGATGACACCGTCTTCGGGCGCATCGGCGGTATCTCCAGGTTGTGGCGGCGAACGACGGGCGTACCCGCGCCGATCGTCGCAGCGGTCACGGGCTAGGTTCGCTCTAGCTTTCACGCTTCAACAGCCACTGACCCAGGAGGCCGCCATGCCCGAAGCCGTCATCGTTTCGACCGCCCGCTCCCCCATCGGCCGCGCCAACAAGGGATCCCTGGTCGACATGCGGCCCGACGACCTGGCTGCTCAGATGGTGCGGGCTGCGTTGGACAAGGTCCCGGGACTCGACCCGCGGGACGTCGACGACCTCATCATGGGCTGCGGGCAGCCTGCCGGTGAAGCCGGCTACAACGTCGGGCGCGCGGTGGCCGTCGAGCTGGGTTACGACTTCCTGCCCGGCACGACGGTCAACCGGTATTGCTCGTCGTCACTGCAGACAACCCGGATGGCGTTCCACGCGATCAAGGCGGGCGAGGGAGACGCGTTCATCTCCGCGGGCGTCGAGACGGTGTCGCGCTTCCTCAAGGGCAGCGCCGACGGCTGGCCGGACGCCAAGAACGCGATCTTCGCCGATGCGCAGGCACGGTCCGATCAGGCGTCGGCCGGGGCGGACGAGTGGCACGATCCGCGCGAGGACGGCCTGCTGCCCGACCTCTACATCGCCATGGGCCAGACGGCGGAGAACGTGGCGCTGCTCACCGGCATCAGCCGCGAGGACCAGGACCACTGGGGCGTGCGCAGCCAGAACCGGGCCGAGGACGCCATCAACAGCGGCTTCTTCGAGCGCGAGATCTCCCCAGTCACACTGCCCGACGGCACCGTGGTGTCGAAGGACGACGGCCCGCGTGCCGGCACCACCTACGAGAAGATCAGCCAGCTCAAGCCCGTGTTCCGCCCCAACGGCACCATCACCGCGGGCAATGCCTGTCCGCTGAACGACGGCGCCGCGGCCGTGGTGATCACGAGTGATACCAGGGCCAAGGAGCTGGGGCTCACCCCGCTGGCGCGCATCGTGTCGACGGGTGTCTCGGGTCTCTCGCCGGAGGTCATGGGCCTCGGCCCCATCGAGGCCACGAAGAAGGCTCTGGCCAAGGCGGGCATGTCCATCGGCGACCTCGACCTGTACGAGATCAACGAGGCGTTCGCCGTCCAGGTGCTCGGCTCGGCGCGCGCGCTCGGGATGGACGAGGACAAACTCAACGTGTCCGGTGGCGCGATCGCCCTCGGCCACCCGTTCGGCATGACGGGCGCACGCATCACGGCGACGCTGCTCAACAACCTCGTCACCCACGACAAGACGTTCGGCCTGGAGACCATGTGCGTCGGCGGCGGCCAGGGCATGGCGATGATCGTCGAGCGCCTGAGCTAGCTCGACTCTGCGCGCACGGCGTGGAAGTGCGAGTGCCCCTCGCCGTCAACGCAGAGTCAACGGGGCTTGCCACGCCCGTCGTAGCCGTCGAAGGACGTCGTCCTCCCGACTGCGTGCCGCTACCCGGATGATTCGCCATCCGCGTTCGTCGACATCGGCCAACCGCCGGATGTCGTAGGCGAATTGGGTCGGGTCGGATCGGTGATGGTCGCCGTCGTACTCGACGGCGAGCATGCGATCCTCCCACCCCATGTCGAGGTAGTAGCGGCGGTGCCCGTCGGGGCTCGACACCGGGATCTGCGTGCGGGGCCGCGGATAGCCTGCCCGTACGAGCACCAGCCGCAACCACGTCTCCCTCGGCGAGGCGGCACCCGCATCCACGCGACCGAGTGCGCTTCTCAGCTGAAGGAGTCCCCGTGCGCGGGGGTGTGCCGCTGCCATGGCGCGGACGTCGTCGACGTCGAATCCCGTTGCCGCGGCGAGTGAGTCGAGACGCTCGATCGCGCGGCCGATCGGTCCACGCCGGCCGAGGTCGAAAGCGGTTCGCTCGGCCGTGGTGACGTCCATCCCGTCGATCCGCAGGCGCTCGCCGTCCAACAGGAGGTCGGCCCGTGTGATGACCCCTCGCGGTGAGCGCGCGTTGCGCCAGATCAATTCCACCGACGCCTGATCGTCGACCCACTTCGCGCCGTGCAGCGCGGACGCCGCGACACCCGCTACCACTGCTTCGCGGCCGGACCACAGCCAGGCGGCGTGGGTCCGCTGTCGTAGCGAGGGCACCAGTCGCCTGTCGAGGTAGACGTTCGGCATGATCGCCCGGTGGTACCGGCGCAGCTCGTGCCGCGTCATGGCGCCTGACGCCAAGGCCTCAGAACCCACGAAGGGGCGCTGTTCGTCCATGTCGGCAGGCTGCCCGCGCAGCCCGACGCGACCGCCGCCGTCGGGATGGGCCCACGCCGACTCGTGAATGGATCGCGTTCTGTGGAGGGTTCCACTCTGCGACCAGGGCGCGAAAGTGCGGGTAGGGGTCGCCGTGAGCGCAGTGTCGAGAGCCCGGACGACGAGAAAGCCCGGCACACGTGGTGCCGGGCTCTCGGGTAGGGCTACTGCCAGCTAGTCATTCTGGAAATAACTGAGCAGCCGGAGGATTTCGAGGTACAGCCAGACCAGCGTCACGGTCAGGCCGAGCGCGATGCCCCAGCCCGCCTTCGACGGAACGCCTGCGCGCACCATCTGATCAGCCGCGTCGAAGTCGATCAGGAAGCTGAACGCCGCGAGCGCGATGCAGAGCAGCGAGAAGCCGATCGCAAGCGGACCACCGCTACGCAGTCCGAAGCCCTCCCCGCCACCGACGCCGAACATGCCGAGGACGAGGTTGAGGAGCATCAGCGCCAGCACGCCGAACAGGCCCGCGACGATCATTCTGGTGAGCTTCGGCGTGACGCGGATGGCGCCGGTCTTGTAGACGACCAGCATGCCGAAGAACACGCCGAGCGTGCCGACGATCGCCTGGGCGATCATGCCGGGGCCGCCGGTGGACACCAGATTGGCGAAGAGGAACGAGGCGGCACCGAGGAACAGGCCCTCGAGCGCGGCGTAGCTCAGCACGATCGCCGGGTTGTCCTGCTTGCGGCCGAACGTGGCGATCATCACCAGCGCGAAGCCACCGAGCCCGCCGACGAGCGTGAACGGCATCATCAGGCTGAGGTTGGCGGAAACCAGGAAGTACGAAACCGCTGCAACCGCGGTGAGCACGGCGAGCGTGATGCCGGTCTTGGTGACGACGTCGTCGATGGTCAGCGGCCGGGAGACCTTGCTGGCCTGGTCGGTGTACGGCTGAGCCGCGTAGGGGTCTGCCTGCACTGCCTGGGCACCGTAGCCGGCGGCTCCGGTACCGAATTGGGCGTATCCGCCCTGCTGCTTGGGCAGGGAACGGAATACCGGGTTGCTGCTCTCGCGCACCGTCGGTTCCTCTCTCGTACATCGGTTCGCCGGGGTGGCGAACATTGACGAACACCTACTCAACGTCCGGCGACGCGGACCGGTTCCCGGCCCGAACGCTGAATCTGTGAACTTCACGAGAAAGGTTACCCGTGTCCGGTCGGCACCAGGCAACGATCTAGATTTGGCCCATGGCGGGAAACGAGGAACTCCTAGTAAGCGTCGACAATGGGGTGGGCTCCTTGACGTTGAACCGACCGAAGGCCATCAACTCGCTGACCCACGCCATGGTCACCAGCCTGAGGGACGCCCTCTTCGCCTGGGAGCATGACGACGCGGTCCACACCGTGCTGCTGACCGGCGCTGGCGAACGCGGACTCTGCGCCGGCGGCGACGTCATCGCGATCTATCACAGCGCCAAGGCCGACGGCTCCGAGGCGCGGTCGTTCTGGCACGACGAGTACCGGCTCAACGCCGAGATCGCGGCGTATGGCAAGCCCTACGTCGCCATCATGGACGGCATCGTCATGGGCGGCGGCGTCGGCGTGGCCGCGCACGGCTCGGTGCGGGTCGTCACCGACACCACCAAGATGGGCATGCCCGAGGTTGGCATCGGCTTCGTTCCCGACGTCGGCGGCACCTACCTGCTGTCGAGGGCGCCCGGCCGGCTCGGTCTGCACGCCGCGCTCACCGGGGCACCGTTCTCCGGGGCCGACGCCATCGCGATGGGCTTCGCCGATCACTTCGTTCCGCACGACCGGATCGGCGCCTTCGAGAAGTCGGTGATCGAGGACGGCGTCGACGCGGCCGTGTCGACACATGCGATCGAGCCGCCTGCCAGTCACCTGCTCGGACAACGACGTTGGATCGACGAGTGCTACGCGGGCGCGACCGTGGCCGACGTCGTCGCCGCGCTCCGCGCGCAGGGCGAAGAAGCGGCGATCGAGGCCGCCGACCAGATCGCCGCCCGGTCCCCCATCGCCCTGGCAGTCGCGCTGGAGGCGGTGCGTCGCGCCGGCCGACTGCAATCCTTGAAAGACGCGTTGCGTCAGGAATTCCGGACGTCGTGCGGGGCGTTGCGGTCGCACGACCTCGTCGAGGGCATCCGCGCCCAGCTGATCGACAAGGACCGCAACCCGCAGTGGTCGCCGTCGACGCTGGCGCTGTGCTCGCGGGAGGAGGTCGAAGGGTACTTCGCCTGCGCCGATCCGGATCTGACGTTCCCCGGAGAAGACGAGCGAGAAGGAGTCGAGCAGTGAACTACGAAGACGACGACGAGTGAGGATCGCAGCGAGGAACGAGCGAGGACCGGAGCGAGAAGGAGTCGAGCAGTGAACTACGAGACCATTCTGGTGACGCGCGCGGAGCGGGTCGGGACCATCACGTTGAACCGCCCCAAGGCGCTGAACGCGCTCAACCGCCAGGTGATGCTCGAAGTCACCAGCGCCGCAGCTGAATTTGATGCCGACGATGGCATCGGCGCGATCATCGTCACCGGCAATGAGAAGGCCTTCGCCGCCGGAGCCGACATCAAGGAGATGGCCGAGCTGTCGTTCGCCGAGGTCTTCTCGTCGGATCTGTTCGCAACCTGGTCCGCCTTCGCCGCGACCAGAACCCCCACCATCGCAGCGGTGGCCGGGTACGCGCTCGGCGGCGGTTGTGAACTCGCGATGATGTGCGACATCCTCATCGCCGCCGACAGTGCCAAGTTCGGTCAACCCGAGATCAAGCTGGGCGTGATGCCGGGAATGGGCGGCTCGCAACGGCTGACGCGTGCCATCGGCAAGGCCAAGGCGATGGACCTGATCCTCACGGGGCGCACCATCGACGCAGCCGAGGCCGACCGCAGCGGGCTGGTGTCCCGCGTTGTCCCCGCGGACTCCCTGCGCGACGAGGCCAACGCCGTGGCCTCCACCGTGGCGGGGATGTCGCTCTCGGCATCGCGGATGGCGAAGGAAGCCGTCAACCGGGCGTTCGAGTCGACGCTCGCCGAGGGCCTTCTCCACGAGCGTCGGCTGTTTCACTCGGCGTTCGCCACCGACGACCAGACCGAGGGCATGGCGGCCTTCACGGAGAAACGCCCAGCCAACTTCACGCACCGCTAAAGTGCTCTGGTGACCGACACGGACACCAAGACCGACGGCACGGGCGATCCGGAGATCAAGCCGACCGAGCCGGAGGGCGCGGTCGAGCCCGAGGCCGTGCCGAAACCCGACTGGTGGGTTCGGCACTACACGTTCTTCGGCACCGCGGTCGGCCTGGTGTTCATCTGGTTGTCGATGACCCCGTCGCTGCTTCCCCGCGGCCCCCTGTTCCAGGGTCTGGTCAGCGGCGCGGGAGGCGCGACCGGTTACGGCCTCGGTGTCTTCAGCGTGTGGCTGGTGCGCTACATGCGGTCGAAGAACACCAGCCCGCCGGCGCCGCGGTGGGCCTGGATCACCCTCGTCGTGGTGGGGGTGATCGGGCAGACGCTCGCGATCGTGTGGTTCCACGTATGGCAGGACGACGTCCGCGACTACATGGGCGTGGCACGGCTGGGGTTCTGGGACCATCCGCTCACCGCGGTGCTGTCCATCGTCTTCCTGTTCGCCTTCGTCGAGATCGGACAGCTCGTCGGCCGATTGGTCCGCTTCCTCGTCAGACAGTGCGATCGCTTTGCGCCACCGCGCGTTTCGGCCACCGTGGTGGTCACGCTGTTGCTGGTGCTGACCGTCGCGTTGCTCAACGGAGTGGTCGTGCGCTTCGCGATGAGCACGCTGAACAACACGTTCGAGTCGGTCAACGACGAGCAGGACCCGGACGTGCCGGAACCGTCCACACCACTGCGGTCCGGCGGACCGCAGTCTCTGGTCAGCTGGTCCTCGCTCGGCCATCAGGGCCGCGTCTTCATGTCCAACGGGCCCTCCGTCGCCCAGCTGAACGAATTCAACGGCGGCGGGGCCATCGAGCCGATCCGCGCCTACGCCGGGCTGAACTCCGCCGACGGCATCAAGGCGACTGCCGCACTCGCCGCCCGCGAACTCCAGCGCACCGGCGGCCTGAACCGGGCGGTGGTGGCCGTGGCCACCAGCACGGGCACCGGTTGGATCAACGAGGCGGAGGCGTCGGCGCTGGAGTACATGTTCAACGGCAACACGGCGATCGTGTCGATGCAGTATTCGTTCCTTCCCAGCTGGTTATCGTTCCTCGTCGACAACGAGAACGCGCGACAAGCGGGCCAGGCGCTGTTCGAGGCGGTCGATGCGCTGGTGCGCGAGATGCCCGAGAACCAGCGGCCGAAGTTGGTGGTGTTCGGCGAGAGCCTCGGATCGTTCGGCGGTGAGGCGCCGTTCCTGTCGTTGAACAACCTGGTCGCCCGCACCGATGGTGCGCTGTTCTCGGGGCCGACGTTCAACAACACCATCTGGACGGATCTCACCCGCAACCGCGACGCGGGTTCCCCGGAGTGGCTGCCGATCTACGACCAGGGCCAGAACGTCCGGTTCGCCGCCGAATCCGCCAATCTGGACCGGCCGGCGACGCCGTGGGGTTCACCGCGCGCGGTGTACCTGCAGCACGCGTCGGATCCCATCGCGTGGTGGAGCCCGGATCTGTTGTTCGCCAAGCCGGACTGGCTCCGTGAGCCGCGGGGTTACGACGTGTCGCCGCGGATGGAGTGGATCCCGGTGGTGACGTTCCTCCAGGTGTCCGCTGACATGGCGGTGGCGGTCGACGTGCCGGACGGGCACGGTCACGTCTACGTCCGCGACGTGGCGAACGCGTGGGCGGCGATCCTGCAGCCGCCGGGCTGGACCCCGGAGAAGACGGCGAAGCTACGTCCGGTGTTGCGCTCCGACGAGTGATTCGCCGAGCCGGTCCAGCACCCCGGCCCGTCGCAACGCCTGGTAACCGCCGATCACGTCGGTGGCGCGGTGCAGGCCGAGGTCGAGCAGCGCGGCCGCGGCGAGGCTCGACGTGTAACCCTCCGAGCACAGCACGATCCACTCGACGTCGTCACCGGTGGCCTCCGGCAGCCGGGCGTCGCTGGTCGGGTCGCAGCGCCACTCGAGCACGTTGCGTTCGATGGTGAGTACCCCGGTGACGTCACCCTCCTCGGCACGCTGAGCGGCAGGCCGGATGTCGACGAGGAGGGCTCCCCGTTCCACCGCGGCGGGCAGGTCCGTCGCCTCGATTCGCGTCAGCCTGTCGCGCGCGGACTTCAGGACGGCATCGATGCGGCTCACTGGATCAATCCCCCTCCGGTCTGTCCGTCAGCTCGGTCCGGTCCCGGCGCAGCGTGTTCCGATCGGTGATCTCGTAGAACGACATCGCGGTCAGCGGAGGCGAGTAGGCGTGCACGCTCAGCGTAGGCGCCTGGATGGTCGATGGCGCCGACGGCGCCCACACCACGTCGTGCACCCAACCCAGCGGGAATCCGGCCTGATCACCCGCCTCGAGCCGGCGCTCACGCAGAGCGCCTCCGTCCCAACGGGTTTCGGACAGGGCACCGGAGACGACGGTCAACGCACCCAGTGATCCGCCGTGGTCGTGCAGCTCGGTGGACCGCTCCGGAACCCAGCTGATGAGCCACACGTCGAGCTCGTCGTCGCCGTGGAGGCGGGTGAACCAGCGCTCGTCGGTGGGCGGTCCACCCGCGGGCAGCAGATGGTCGTAGCGGCCGGAGAGCACGTGGTCGGTGGCGACGTCGGTGGCCCGAAGCAGGTCGGGGACGCGGAGCCGGGTGGGCGCGACGACGGAGGGAAGTACGACGGACATGATGAGCGAACTCCAGGTGAACAAGAACACGGATCGGTCAGGGGGCAGGCATCAAGCCCGACAACACTCCCGACAGGTGGTCCGCTTCATCACGACGCCGAGTGTTGCATAGATTGGCGGCATGCGCAGCTACCCGATCTTCGTCGTGGCCGCCGCGGCGGCCGTTCTCGCCGGCTGCTCGTCGGGTTCCGACGGCGACCGGGCCGCGTCGTCGTCTCCGCCCGCCGGTGCCCCCGGCACGACCACGGCCCCCGCCTCGCCCTCGGCCACGACCACCTTTCAGACCCACACCGCGGCGCCGGGAGCGCTCGGCGTGTCACCCGACGGGGTCACGACCGCCGTCGGCACCCCGGCCGAATCGACCGAGGATGAGTACTTCCAGGCCTGTCACGCTGCGAAGACGTGGATGCTCGAGCGCGGCGGCGAGCAGAGGGCGCAATTCGAGCCGTACCTGAAGAGCCTGCAGTCGTCGGACGAGCCGGGGCCGGGCACCTTCGGCACGCCGTGGTCCAAGCTGACACCGGCCCGCCAGTCGGCGGTCATCGTGGCGGCCGATGCCGCCGCGGACGACTTGTGCGGCTGACGCACCTTTAAATCACGCGTGGCGGAAGTCCGCCGCCCCGGTCCGTAATCCTTTGGCGCACTAACTATTAGTCGCCCTCTGATGTAGTGGCGCAGATCACAATGTCGGTTACCATGTGTTTCTCGTCACCGTGAAGGGTTGGCACATGGTCGCACCACCGAACGGCCCACTTCCCACCCGACGCACCGCCACGCCGCGGGCCGCGGGCGGCTCCCTCAACGGCATGCGGATCCTGTTGAGCCTCATCCTGTTCGTCATCGCCGTCGGCGCCGTCATGGGTGTCGTGCTCGCCGTGTCGAGCGGTCAGTGGCAGGTGGGGCTGATCATCGCCCTCGTCGCCGCTGCCTTCTTCGCCCGGGTGGGCTGCTAGCCCTCTGGATCCCATACCAGACAGAACGGGTGCCCCGACGGGTCCCGATAGACCCGGAAGTGGTTTTCGCCGATTGCATCCGTGACACGGGTTGCTCCCAGCGCCAACACCTTTGGTTCCGCGTCGTCCACGTCGTCCACCTGCACGTCAAGGTGGAACTGTTGTGAGCCCGCCGGGTCGGGGAACTGCGGTGGTGCGTGCTCCGGCGCCAACTGGAACGCCAGCCGCCGACCGGCCGGCTCGGTCAACACCACCCAGGTGTCGTCCTCCGCTTCGACCTCTCCGCCCAGCAGCGCCGCATAGAACGCGGCCAGCCGGTGTGTATCGCTGGTGTCGAGGACGACGGAACGCAATTTCCCGATCACGCCTTGCAGGGTTGCCGTTTCCGGGGCGTCGTAACCCAGGGAGGATGTGTTCATGCGAGTCGCGCTTTGTCTCGGTAGTGGCGGGGCCCGCGGTTACGCGCACGTCGGGGTCATCAACGAGTTGTGCGATCGCGGGCATCAGATCGTCGGCATCTCGGGGTCCTCGATGGGCGCGCTGGTCGGGGGCGTGGCAGCCGCGGGCAAGCTCGACGAGTACTCCGCGTGGGCAACGTCGCTCACGCAACGTGCGGTGCTGCGGCTGCTCGACCCGTCACTCACGTCGGCGGGGGTGTTGCGGGCCGAGAAGATCCTCGACGCCGTCCGCGAGATCCTCGGGGACGTCACGATCGAGGAGCTCGACGTTCCGTACACGGCGGTGAGCACCGATCTGATCACGGGCAAGTCGGTATGGCTGCAGCGCGGACCGGTCGACGCGGCCATCCGCGCATCGATCGCCATCCCGGGGGTGATCAAGCCACACGTGGTCGACGGCAGACTGCTCGCCGACGGCGGGATTCTCGACCCGCTGCCGATGGCACCGCTGGCCGCGGTGAACGCCGACCTGAGCATCGCGGTCAGCCTGGGCGGGGACGACCCGACCCGACCCGACCGGCACGTCTCCCCCGAGTTCGGGCCCACCACCGAACTGCTCAACCGGATGTGGCGCAGCACGACCGCACTTCTCGACACGGCGACGGCGCGCACGCTGCTCGACACTCCCGCCGCCCGCACGGTGCTCAGCCGGTTCGCCAACGACGGCGTCGAAACCGACGACCACGACGACCACACCGAGGCATCGGTGCCGCGACTGGGCGGATTCGAGGTGATGAACCGCTCGATCGACATCGCACAGGCGGCCCTCATGCGGCATGCGCTTGCCGCTCATCCGCCCGACGTCCTGATCGAGGTTCCGCGAAGCGCCGCCAGAAGCCTGGAGTTCCACCGTGCCGACGAGTTGATCGACATCGGTCAGGAGCTCGCCGCCGCGGCGCTGGACACGCTGGTCCCTCGCGTGTCAGGTTCCTAGGAACCGCGCGATCCGCGTCGCGTCCCGCCGTCCCTGTGCTCGACCGGCGTTCGCGGAGGGGATCCGACAGGCCGGATCCAGCGGGTTCTCGCCGAATGCGGCGATCGACGCCTCATCGGCGAAGACCGCGAGAACCGCACCGGGGAACGTCTTGATCTCGGCGACCGCACTCGCACCGAATGGCGACGGCCCGTGCTCGCTCGACGGGACGAGCACCACGACGGCGTCGCAGTCCGATGCAGCCGCGACGTTGACCGTGCTGCCGACGCCCCCATCCATGAAGCGGCGGTCGGCGATGGTGACCGGCGGCCAGGCGCCCGGGACCGCGCAGCTCGCCGCCACCGCGTCAACGAGTGGAATGCCCGAGTCGCGGTCGAAGACCACCAGCTCGCCGGTGGCGACGTCGATGGCCGTCACGCGAAGTTCCCGCTCGGGCCATCGGTGGGACGGCAGCCGGTGGGCGATCACGCCGCGACGACGCTCCTCGGTGACGGTGTCGGCGCCCACCGCGATGGCGCCCACGCGTTGCAGTCTCTCGGCGGTGGTGAGCTCTGAACCCGGCACGGAGGACACCGCCGTCTGGAACAGCGCCACGAGGTCGTCGACGTGCACGCCGGGGTCGATCTCGGGCGAACGGCCGGCGAGCTGGGCAGCGAAGAGCTCGTCGAGGCCTGCGCCGCTGCCGACCTGGGCCGCCACCGTGGACCCCGCCGAGGTGCCGAGCAGGACGTCGGACGCCAGGAGTGCCCTGGCCGCACCGGGCGCCTCGTCGGCGATGCCGAGCAGCATGCCCGTCTCCCAGGCAATGCCTGCCAGACCGCCACCTGCGAGCACGAGTCCACGTTTCGTCACCGACGACGAGTGTGCCAGGTCCAGAACCCCGGACCGGCGGCGCGTACGGGAGGCCGAACGTAGGCTCACCGCGTGGTAGGACGTCTTTGCCTCGTGCTGGTCACCGCCGTCGTGCTGTTGCTCGGTGGCGCCACGGCCGTCGTCTCGGCCGAACCGCCTGCGCCGCCCAACCCGATCGTCCCCGCTCCGGTCCAGCCGCCCAACATCGGTGACCTCAAGACCGACGCCGTCGGCTATTACGAGAGCGGGGCCTACGTGACCGACCTGGAGTCGGCGACGTCGCCCGCGATCGGATGGATCGCTGAGGAAGCGCCCCGATCAGACCGGCCGGCCGTGGTGTTCGACATCGACGAGACCGCCCTGTCCAACTAGGAGGTCATCCGCGCCAACGACTTCGGTCGCGTCATCGACGGGCCGTGCACGCGGCTGCCCGAGGGGCCGTGCGGGTGGCGGGCTTGGGATCTCACGGCCCGGTCCACGGTGATCGCTCCCACGATGGAGGTCTTCGACGCCGCCAAGGACCACGGCGTGGCCATCTTCTTCATCACCGGCCGCGACGAATCCCAACGTGCCGCGACGGAGCGCAACCTCGCCGCGGTGGGTTACTCGGGATACACCGGGCTCATCATGGAACCCGTTGGCGGACGGTTTGACTCGGCCGCAGACTTCAAGGCGCCGCAGCGGGCCGAACTTCAGGAACAGGGGTACGACGTCATCGCCAACCTGGGCGACCAACCGTCGGACCTCGCGGGCGGGTTCGCCGAACGGACCTACCTGCTGCCCAATCCGTTCTACCGGATCCCGTGAGCGTCGACCCCGCCCCCGCGCTGCCCGACCGCCGACGGCTGGGCCATGATGGGATGGTAACCGTAGGTACCACGGGACGGCGAGAGGGAGCCACATGGTCGAGACGATGAGGGCGCAGCGCTTCCATGCCGATACCGGAAGCATTGCCGTGGAGGACGTTCCCATCCCCGAGCCGGCTCAGGGCGAGGTGCTGGTCAAGGTCGCGTTCTGCGGTATCTGCCATTCGGACCTGAGCCTGATCAACGGCACCTTCCCCGCTCAGCAGGCCGTGGTGACCCAGGGGCACGAAGCGTCGGGCACCGTCGCCAAACTGGGGCCCGGGGTCACCGGGTGGACCGTCGGCGACCGGGTCGTGGTTGCCGCGGGCCGCCCGTGCCTGGACTGCGCCAACTGCAGGCGCGGTGACGTGTCGAACTGCTTGCGCATCCGGCTGATGGCATTCGCCTACGACGGCGCCTGGGCGCAGTACACCGTGGCACAGGCCTTCGGGCTCACCAGGATTCCCGACAACGTCTCGATGGAACAGGCCGCCATTCTGGCCGACGCGGTGTCGACCCCCTACGGCGCCGTCGTCCGGACCGGCAAGGTGGGCATCGGCGAATCCGTAGGGGTGTGGGGTGTCGGCGGCTTGGGCACGCACGTCGTCCAGCTGGCCCGCCTGGTCGGTGCGGCCCCGATCGTCGCCGTCGACGTCAAACCCGCCGTGCTCGACCGTGCCCTGGCCGTCGGCGCCGACTACGCGTTCGACGCCCGTGACCATGCGCTCTACGACAAGATCTCCGCGGCCACGGGAGGCCGACTGCTCGACGTGACGTTCGACGCCGTGGGGGTGAAGTCCACGTTCGAGCAGGCGCTCGCGAGCCTGACCGTCGGCGGTCGCCTCGTCGGCATCGGCATGAGCGCCGAAGCGCCGACGGTCGGACCGACGTCGATGTTCAATCTCCTCAAGCGCCAGGTACTCGGCCACCTCGGTTATCAGAATTCCGACATCGGGACGCTGGCCAATCTGGTGTCGCGGGGCCGGCTCGACCTGTCGCGCTCGATCAGCGACGTCGTCTCGCTCGAGGACGTCGCCGTGGGCATCGAGAAGCTCGAGAAGTCCGACGGCGACCCGATTCGGATCCTGGTGCGGCCGTGAGCGAGCTGTCGGGTCGGGTCGCGCTGCTCACGGGCGCTTCGGGCGGGATCGGCACGGCCATCGCACGACGACTGGCCGACGAGGGCGCCGACCTCTGCCTGGCGTACGGCAGGCACGCCGAGGACGCCGAGGCGGCCGGCAGCCACGCCAGGGAACGCGGCCGACGCGTCCTGGTCACCGCCGCCGACCTGACCGACCCCGAGGCGCCCGCCATGCTGGTCGAACGCACCGTCACCGAACTCGGCCAGGTGGATCTGCTCATCGCGAACGCGGGCACGGCCGACATCCGGGGGTGGCAGAACACCGATCTCGAGGCGTGGAACGCCACTCTCGCAGTGAACCTCACCGCGCCGTTCCTCCTCACCCAGCAGGTGCTGCCCGGCATGATCGAGCGAGGCTTCGGCCGGATCTTGTTCGTCTCGTCGGTCGCCGCCTTCACCGGTGGCGTGGTGGGCGCACACTACGCGGCCAGCAAGGCCGGTCTGCACGGCCTAATGCACCATCTCGCGCCCCGGGTCGCATCCGGTGGCGTCACGGTGAACTGCCTGGCCCCGGCGTTGGTGGGTGACACCAAGATGTTTCCCGCCGACCTGGAAACGGGCCTGCCGCCGGTCCCGATTCCGGTGGGACGCATCGGACGTCCCGACGAAATGGCCGACATGGCGGTCACGATGTTGCGCACCGGCTATCTCACCGACAAGGTCATCACCGTGGACGGCGGGCTGTTGCCGCGTTAGTCAGCGGAGGTGCGGCGCGGCCTTGCCGCTGATCAGCGGCAGGTCCACGTACGTGGCGATGCCCGGCTCGGCGGCACACACCGCCGGCACCGAGTTCACGCAGTGGGCCGCGGTCGCGACGATGCCGTTGTTGCACTCCAGGCCGTCGGCCACGGTGTCGGGTTGGAACCCCTTGATCGTGACCGAGAAATCGGGATTGCCCTTGGCCTCCATCTCGTAGCGCTCGCCGGCCGGGCCGAACGTCCATGGGGGATCGAGGTTTTCCTGGCCCATGAACCAGTTGACAGTGACCCGGACGACGGGTTCGTCACCGACCAGAGCCTCCCAGTGGAACTTGCGAGCGGCCACCTCGCCGGGCACGATGGCGCCCATCGGAGTGTCGATGGGCGCGGTCGCGACCGCGATCTCCTGAGTGGCCCGGACCCGTGCCTGGGCAGCGAAGCCCATCGTGTCCACGATCATTCGGACCGACTGGATGAAGCCGCCGTCGAGCAGCTTCTGCATCGGGCCGGTGAGCGCCTTGTCCGGGGTATCGCCGAAGCCCATCACGTAGCGCAGCACGTCCGGGGCATCGTAGGTGCGCAGATCCGAGAACTCCTCGGCGCGAACGAATGTCACGCCGGTCGACATGATCGACAACATCAGGGGGAACTTGTCGCTGATGCCGCCCGGCGCGATCCCGGTGCCGTGCAACGTGACGTTGCCCGCCAGGGCGGCGGCGCGTAGCGACATGCCCTCCTTGTCCCCCGGGTAGAACCATCCCACGGGCGTGACGACGTTCTTGCCGGACCGCAGCAGTGCGGCCACCTCGTCGGGATTGGGCATCAGCGGCGAGTAGATCACGGCGTCGGCGTCGAGAGCCAAAATTTCGTCGACGGCGTCGGTGGCGCGAACGCCCACGGGCGCTATCCCGGCGAGGTCACCAATGTCCCTGCCACTCTTGGTCTTTGAGTGTACCCAGCAGCCGACCAGCTCGAGATCGGGATGGTCGAGGACACCCTTGATCGCCGCCGTGCCGACACCACCGGTCGCCCACTGCACCACTCGCAAGGCCATCCCGTCACTCCTCCCGACAGAGAACGAGAACACGTTTCATTCAGATGTACACCACCTGACATCGGAGGAGCGCGCGAATGCCGCGATGGCTTCGCCTTGGGTTTCTACGGTAGGCGGTCCGACGGGCGATTAAGGTGAGCCGTGGCACGCCAGACGGGCGCCACAGTTTGCGGTGCGAGGAGACAGCACATGAGCGAGCCGACGTCCCGCGAGGGCACGATGTTCGGCCACTACCGCCTGTTGCGGCTGCTCGGCAAGGGCGGCATGGGGGAGGTCTACGAGGCGGAGGACACCGTCAAGGACCGCGTCGTCGCCCTCAAACTCCTCCCCGAGAGCGTGTCCCACGATCCGGTGTTCCGTAAGAGACTTCAGCGCGAGGCACATTCGGCGGGGCGGCTGCAGGAGCCGCACGTGGTACCGATCCACGATTACGGCGAGATCGACGGTGTCTTGTTCGTCGACATGCGGATGATCAACGGCTCGGATCTGCGCAAGTTGCTGACGAACTTCGGCCCCATGACTCCGGCTCGAGCGGTGGCGATCGTCCGGCAGGTGGCCTCGGCGATCGACGCGGCCCACGAGAGCGGCATCATGCACCGCGACGTCAAACCCGAGAACATCCTGGTCACCCGCGACGACTTCGTCTACCTGGTGGACTTCGGCATCGCCAACGCCGCCACCGACGAGAAGCTGACCGAGCTCGGCACCGCCGTCGGCACCTACGCCTACATGGCGCCGGAACGCTTCTCGGGCGACGAGGTGACCTACCGGGCGGACGTCTACGCGCTCGCCTGTGTCCTCTACGAATGCCTCGCCGGCTCCGCGCCCTACACCGGCGACAGCGTCGGCACCGTCATCACGGCGCACCTCATGCAGCCCATCCCCCGGCCCAGCGCCCAACGCCCTGGAATACCAACGGCATTCGACGAGGTGATCGCGCGCGGGATGGCGAAGAAGCCCGACGATCGCTTCACCACCGCAGGTGATCTGGCGAATGCGGCGACCGCCGCGTTGACGCCGCGGGACCAGGACCAGGCGGCGACGATTCTGCAGCGTGGCGAAGCGGCGATGATGCCGCGAAGTGGGCCGCCGGCGCCCCCGACGTCAAGCGCGCCACCGTATCCCGCGCCGCCACCGTACGGGGTGACCCCAGCGCCGGCCGCGCCCCCGCCCTACGGGGCCCCGCTCCCGCCGTACCCGCCCTACGCGGTGCCGCCGCCGCCGTCGCCTTACGGCACGCCGCCGCCCGTTCCCGTCGGAGCAAACCCAGGCGTGTTTCCCACCCAGGCACCGCCCCAGCAGTTCGGGTTCACCGGCGGTCCACCCGGCGGCGGTCCGCCGTGGAACCCGCCCCCGCCGGGCTCGAATCTGCCGGGCTCGAATCTGCAGGGCGGCAGCAAGGTTCCGTGGGTGCCGATCATCGTCATCGTCGGCGTGCTCGTCGTCGCCGCCGGGGCGCTCGGCGCCTTCTTCCTGACGAGGTCCGATCAGGCGGACAGCCCGGCCACGACGACGTCGAAGAGGCCGTCCACGGAACGGACGAAGCCGTCGACGGCGCGCACCACGCCGACCACGCCAGGCGACGTCAGCGGCTTCGATGCCCAGCTGATGGCCTTGATCTCTCCCGGCTACCCGACGAGCGTCTGCGAGAAGGCCGTCCCGCCGGCCCCGGCCGCCCTCGCGACCGTCGACTGCCGAAAATCGACCCAACCCGGCGGACCCGCCGCGGCGCGCTACTCGATCTTCGCGGACGCCGAGACCCTCGCCCAGCAGTTCGACTCGTCGATCAAGGAGAACGACGAATTGCAGCGCTGCCCGGGCGCCGATGGCGACTCCCCCATCACGTGGCACTACCAGGCGAGCCCCGACACCGTGGCAGGGTCGATCGCCTGCGGGACCTACCAGGGCAACGCCGACATCGTCTGGACCCAGGATGCCGATCTGTTGCTGGCCGACGTGCAGAGCGACGACATGGACGCCCTGCACGATTGGTGGTTGAACTACAGCTGAGAGCGCGACCTTCCCCGACCGGGCGATCGGACCGGCGGTATGTTGCAGACGAAGGCAACGCAGCGAAGGGATCGACGTGGCCAATCGGGTGTTCGTGGCAGGCGTGGGCATGACGAAGTTCGAGAAGCCAGGCGCACGCGAGCGCTGGGATTACCCGCAGATGGCCAAGGAGTCCGGCACCAACGCGCTCGACGACGCCGGAATCGACTACGCCGCCGTCGAGCAGGGCTACGTGGGGTACTGCTCCGGTGACTCGACCTCCGGCCAGCGCGCACTGTACGAACTCGGCATGACGGGCATTCCCATCGTCAACGTCAACAACAATTGCTCCACCGGGTCGACAGCGCTCTTCCTGGCGGCGCAGTCCATCCGCGGCGGACTGGCCGACTGCGTGCTGGCCCTGGGGTTCGAGAAGATGCAGCCGGGATCCCTCGGCGGCGGCGCCCAGGACAGGGAGTCGCCGCTGGGCCACCACGTGAGGGCACTCGCCGCCATCGACGAGTTCGCGTTTCCGGTGGCACCGTGGATGTTCGGTGCGGCGGGCCGCGAGCACATGAAGAAGTACGGCAGCACCGCCGAGCACTTCGCGAAGATCGGCTACAAGAACCACAAGCACTCGGTCAACAATCCGTATGCGCAGTTCCAGCAGGAGTACAGCCTCGCCGACGTCCTCGGCGCCCGGATGATCTCCGATCCGCTGACCAAGTTGCAGTGCTCGCCGACCTCGGACGGCTCCGGGGCGGCGGTCGTGGTCAGCGAGCAGTTCGTCGACGACCACGGCCTGGCCGGTCAGGCGGTCGAGATCGTCGGTCAGGCCATGACGACCGACTTCGCCAGCACCTTCGACGGCAGTGCGCGCAACGTCATCGGCCACGACATGAACGTCAAGGCTGCCAGGGCCGTGTACGAACAGTCGGGTCTCGGGCCGGCGGACTTCCAGGTGATCGAGCTGCACGACTGCTTCTCGGCCAACGAGCTGCTGTTGTACGAGGCGCTGGGACTGTGCGACGACGGCGAGGCGCCGCGGCTGGTCGACGACGGTGACACCACCTACGGGGGACGCTGGGTGGTCAACCCGTCCGGCGGGTTGATCTCCAAGGGGCACCCGCTGGGGGCCACGGGTCTGGCCCAGTGCGCCGAGCTGACCTGGCAGCTGCGCGGTGCCGCCGACAAGCGTCAGGTGGACGGGGTCACCGCCGCACTACAGCACAACATCGGCCTCGGGGGCGCGGCCGTGGTGACGGCCTACCAACGCGCGGAACGCTGACACCGTCACCGCCTCGCCGTGCTGGGATCCTCTCCCCACGTCAGTGGCGGAAGGTGCTCGACGACGCCTGCGGCGTGGGCGAGTAGCCCGCTGATCCGTCGGCTCGGCGAGGCCAGCCGCGAATCCCCGCGTCGGGCGATCCGGTCGAGACGGTCTCGGCCGCGGTCGATCACGGTGAGTGGCAGCGCGGCGGCCACGTTGCCCGGCGGTCGCCGGGCGACGACCGGATGCGGCCGGGTAGGTGCGGTCCGGCGCACGGCCTCCCACGCCAGCCCGAGCCCCACCAGCCAGCGCTGGGAAGCCACGGCCTGCAGTTCGGGGAGCAACTCGTCCTCCTCGTCGCGGACGTCCTCGCGCAGCAGCGTCACGATGCGTTGCCACAGCGAGCGATGCTCGGCCGAGTCGGGATCAGACTGCTCGAGTTCGGTGAACAACTCGTTGATCTGCTGATGTTCGCGCTCGATCTCCAGCGTCAGCTTCCTTCCGTCGGGGACCATCCGGCGCAGGGCGGGCCAGAGCACCGACTCCTCGGCGAACGCATGGGGAAAGACCAACCGGCACAGGTCGTTGAGCGCGTCCTGCCTGGCGGCGCCTGCCGATCCGTCGACGAGGCCGATGAGCCGGTCGAGTTCGACGTGGTCACGCTTTTGGCGCACCAGAATGCTGGCGGGCCCACCCAGCTCGCGCTCGGTTCGGTCTGCAATCGATGACGTCATCGGTTCTCCCTTCGCTGCGGAGAACCTTGCCCCCGGCACCGGCGCGAAAACTCCGCGAAACGCGTCGCGCCGATCCGAAAAACGAAATGGATTGGCTGACAGGTCGATTTCAGGGTGCCGTCGTTTCCGTGTCCAGCGCTCGGGTATGACGCGGTGACCGCGAATTCGTTCTTCGATTGGAGTACTTCATGTTCCGTCATACCGATTACCTGCAGTTCGACGTCAAGCCGGAGAAGCCCGACCCGGTGTATGCGCGCAAGCTGCAGGAGCTTCTCGGCGGCGCGTTCGGCGAGATGACCGTGACCATGCAGTACCTCATGCAGGGCTGGAACTGTCGCATGAAGGGCAAGTACAAGGACCTCATCATGGACATCGCCACCGAGGAGATCGGCCACGTGGAGATGATCGCCACCATGATCGCCAGGCTGTTGGAGGGCGCCCCGGCCACCGACTCGACCAAGAACGCACTCGGTGATCCGGTGGTCGCCGCAGTGATGGGCGGGATGGATCCGCAACAGGCGATCGTCTCCGGTGGCGGGGCGAACCTGGCCGACAGCAACGGCACCCCATGGAACGGCAAGTACGTGGTGGCGTCCGGAAATCTGCTGGCTGACTTCCGCGCCAACGTGGCCGCCGAATCCCAGGGCCGCATTCAGACGGCGCGGCTGTGGCACATGACCGACGATCCGGGCGTCAAGAACATGCTGAAGTTCAATCTCGCCCGCGACACCTATCACCAGAACATGTGGCTGGCCGCGATCGAGGAGTTGCAGGCTGACGGTTTGGAGGGCGTCGTGACACCGAACGACCTGATGGACGAGGAATTCGAGGAGCACGCCAGCACCCTCTGGCACCTGTCCGACGGCACCGAGTCCGACCAGGGCCGGTGGGCCAACAGTCTGCTGCCCGACGGCAGGCACACCGGCCAGTTCCTCGCCGACCCACAACCGCTGGGCGACATGCAGTCCGGGCCGCCGCCGGATCCCAAGCTCTACGCCACCTACGACGGTGCCATGGGCGAACCCCGCACACCCGCCTTCGGCACGGAGAAGGGACTCGTCGGCAAGCTGAAGGACGCCGTGGACCCGGACAAGAACTGAGAGGAGTCGATGGTGCCGGTCCACCTCGAGGTGGACCGGCACCATCGATCAGGGCAGGCCGCGTCTGGGGGTTTGTCCGGCAACGCCGTGCCGCAGCGGCGTGTTGGCCTCGGCCGCAGTGGCCTGCTGCACCGGTGACCCACCGGAATTCCCCTCGACCCGGGGCGCACGCGACGGGTCACCGGGTGCCGGCTCCGCCCCTGCCTCGAGTTCGCGAAGCCGTGCTTCGAGGATCTCGAGCACCGGAACCCTTGCGGCGTGGCCACATTCGTAGTTCAGGACGGCTTGCAACCCATCGAGGTCGAGCGACCTGATGCGGTGCAGCACATCGCCGAGGGCCAACTCGTCGTAGTCCTTGAGGGGCAGTTCGTCTGACTGTGCCATGGTTCGTCTCCCATGTTCCTCGCCGGTGCTCACTCGACCACCGGAAACAGTGATTCGCCGTCCTCGGGCACCCCGTCGATCTGCCCACGGTGCACGCCTGGATCCTCGGGGGCCACGTCCGAACCGGGGATGGGCAGGTCGTCGTCCGGGACCACATCGGCATCACGAGGGTCTACGCCGACCTCGGTGACGTCCGGCTCCTCCTCGGCCAGGCGTTGATCGAGGGTCTCCCCCTCGGCCTGTTCCTGCGCCGACATGCCGAACTTGGTGACGCCACTCCACCCGTCGGGCGGATCCACCACCTCGTCGCCGTCGTCGGCGAGCAGGTCGTCGGAGTCGGTGGCCTCCATCGGACTCAGCATGTCGTCGGCACCGCCGACGTCGTTGGCGGTCGTGGCGTCTGCGTCATCGGTACTCATCCAGATGGCATTAGCCGTCTCGCGTGAATCCAAACGGCTCGAGGCGAAAATGGTGCCCCGGCCACGGAGCTCACCCCACCGCTGTCAGTCCCTGGCTTCGAGCACCTCGTAGGCGCCGTCGGCGTGCCGGGCCCTGATCGTCTTCTTGTCGTACTTGCCGACACTGGTCCGCGGCACCTGGTCGACGAAGGCCCACCGTTCGGGTAACCACCAGCGGACTACCCTGTCGGCCAGGAATTCTCGGAGTTCCGCGGGAGTGGCCGTAGCGCCGTCGTTGAGCACCACGGCGGCCAACGGCCGCTCCTGCCAGCGCTCGTCCGGCACGCCGACCACCGCTGCCTCGAGGACTGCAGGGTGCGCGATCAGGTGGTTCTCGAGGTCGACGGATGAGATCCACTCACCGCCCGACTTGATGACGTCCTTTGCCCGATCGGTCAGGGTGACGTAGCACAGCGGATCGATGCGGCCGACGTCGCCGGTGCGCAGCCAGCCGTTCGCGAACGCCGCTCCGTCGGCATTGCGGTAGTAGGCGCCGGTGATCCACGGCCCGCGAACCTCCAGTTCGCCCACCGCGGTGCCGTCGTTGGGCAGCGGCTCACCGGCCTCGTCGACGATGCGCACCTCGACCCCGCACACCGGTCGCCCCTGGGTGGCACGCAGCGCCCAGTGTTCCTGCGCGGACGCTCCCGGCGGCGGCCACGCCATCGTCGCCAGCGGTGAGGTTTCGGTCATCCCCCAGAGTTGTCGAATCTGGACGTCGAACTTCTCCTCGAAGGCCTGCATGAGCGACACCGGTACCGCCGAGCCCCCACACGACACCAGACGTAGCGACGAAATATCTCGTCCTGGAACCGATTGCAGGCAGTGCATCACGTCGTTCCAAATGGTGGGCACCGCGCTGGCGACGGTGGGCCGCCGGCTCTCGATGACGTCGACGATCGACTTTGCGTCGAGGTGCCGGTCGGGCAGCACCAGGTCGGCGCCTGCCATCAGGGCGGCGTAGGGCAGGCCCCAGGCGTTGGCGTGGAACATCGGCACGATCGCCAGCACGGAGTCCTCGGCGCCGATGCCGAGAGCGTTGGCGCCGCACGTGCTCATGGCATGCAGAAAGCTCGAACGGTGGCTGTAGACAACGCCTTTCGGATTACCCGTCGTTCCACTCGTGTAGCACATGGCCGCAGCGTCGGTTTCGACGACGTCCGGCCAGGCGAACTCCGGTGCTTGGTCGGCAAGGGTTTCGTGGTACCGGACGACGGCCGCGCGGCCGGACCCGGTCAACGGCACCAGATCTCCGTCACCGACCACGATCACGGTGTGCACGGTCTCCAGCAGTGGCAATACCGCGGCCAACTGCGCCGTCAGCGACACGTCGGCGATGATCACCTTGTCCTCGGCCTCGTTGGCGACGTAGGCGATCTGTGCCGGCGACAACCGGATGTTCAGGGTGTGCAGCACCGCACCCATCGACGGCACCGCCAGATACGCCGCAAGGTGTTCGGTGTTGTTCCACATGAAGGTGGCGACGCGGTCGTCTCCGCTGACGCCCAACTCGCGCAGGGCGTTGGCCAACCGGCCAATCTGATCACCGAGTTCGCGGTAGGTCGAGGTCCGGTAGCCGCCGTCGCCGACGGCAGTGGTGACCGTGCGGTCGCCATGGACCTCACAGGCGTACCGCATGATCGTCGTGACGCTCAGTGGAACGTCCTGCATGGTGGCTCGCATTCGACCGTCCTTCCCCGTGTTGGCGCGATCGTAGTGGCGGCGCTACGGCATCCCCGTGGTTCGGCGAGAGCCGCGCCCGTCGACCCGGCACCCGAAACTGCGAGAGTGCAACGAATCCGCTGTCAGGTGCGATGTACTGAGGAATGCCCACTCAAGGTTAGGCGGCGCTGATGCGTCCATCGTTGATTCTCGCCACATTGGCCACTTCAGTCGCTTCGGTGTGCGGCTCGGTCGCCGCACCCGCCGTGGCCCATGCCGATCAGAGCGCTCAGGAGACCATCGCCCAACTCGAATCCGAGGGGTACACCGTGAACGTCGACCGGGTGGGCAGCGGTCGGATCGAGGATTGCGTCGTCACCAGCGTCCGCAACCCGCAGGACCAGACCAGGACCATTCGGGACTACTACGGGCGCAGGGACGAGAATGGCAACCGCAAGTACCGGATCGTCGAGATCGTGGTGAGCCGGTCGATATCGGTGTCGCTGGACTGTTCCACCTGAGCGGGCAGCCAAGGCGCTTCCGCTCGCGACGTCCGTGGTGAATGATTGCTGGCTAGATGACGGAAGGGCACCTCGTGCGCATGAAGTGGACGGTCGCCGCGGCGGCCATGGGAGCCTGTGCTGCCGGCGTGGCGCCGGCCGGTCTCGCGAGCGCGGAAACGGCGCAGGAGACCATCAGCCGGCTGCAGTCCCAGGGCTACACGGTGACCATCGACCGGATCGGCACCGGACCCATCGACGACTGCACGGTCACCAGCGTTCGCAACCCGCAGAGCGTCACCCAGCTGGTGCCCTACATCGGCCCGGGTCGCGGCAACGACCGCTCCGTGTTGATTCCGCAGGTGACCAGTCAGACCATCTCGGTCTCGCTGAACTGCTCACCCTAGAGTCCGACCGACGAGGGGACCCGGCCGGAGTGGATTCCGACCGGGTCCTTCCTTCGGCGCGCCCTACGCCGGCGCAGCGATCTTCGCCTGCGCAGGCTCTTCGGCGCGTGCATCGTGGTCGTCGACCATGGTCAACTCGTCGAACGGATCGTTGCCGCTGAGTACCCTGTCCACCTGCTTGCGGTCGATCGTCTTGGTCCACGAACCCACCAGCATCGTCGCGACCGCGTTGCCGGAGAAGTTCGTGACGGCGCGGGCTTCGGACATGAACCGGTCGATGCCGACGATCAGTCCGACACCGTCGAGCAGGTCGGGACGGTGGCTCTGCAGACCGCCGGCCAGCGTGGCCAGTCCGGCGCCGCTGACTCCGGCAGCCCCCTTCGATGCGACGATCATGAACACCAGCAGGGAGATCTGCTCGCCCAGGGCCAGCGGCTTGCCCATGGCATCGGCGACGAACAGCGACGCCATGGTGAGGTAGATCGCCGTGCCGTCGAGGTTGAACGAGTAGCCGGTCGGGACCACCACACCCACCGTCGTCTTCTCGACGCCGAGGTGTTCCATCTTCGCGATCAGGCGGGGCAGGGCCGACTCCGAGGACGAGGTGGCGAAGATCAACAGGTATTCACGGGCCAGGTAGCGCACCAGCTTGAAGATCGAGACGCCGGCGACCGCGCGAAGGATGACGCCGAGCACGCCGAACACGAACACGAGGCAGGTGATGTAGAAGCCGAGCATCAGCGTCAGCAGCTGGGTGACGGCGCTCCATCCGGTCTGACCGACCACGTTCGCGATCGCACCGAAGGCGCCGATCGGCGCCAGCCACAGAATCATGGCGAGCACCTTGAACACCAATTTCTGCACCGCCTCGATGCCGCGAAGGATGCCCTCACCTGCGGCGCCCATCCCCTGCAGCGCGAAGCCGACGAGCAGCGCGATGAACAGGGCCTGCAGCACGTTGCCCTCGGTCAGCGACGAGAGCAACGACGTCGGGATGATGTGCTGGACGAAGTCCATCAGGCCGCCCGCCTCGTGGGCGGTCTCCGCCAACTGGCTGCCCTTGCTGGCGGACGCCTCGAGGTTGAGCCCGGTACCCGGGCTGAGCAGGTTCCCGACCACGAGTCCGATCGCGAGCGCCACCGTGGACATCACCAGGAAGTAGACGAAGGCGAGGCCACCGACCTTGCCGACCGTGGCCGCGGCCCGGACCTTGCCGATGCCGAGCACGATCGTGCAGAAGATGACCGGGACGATCATCATCTTGATCAAACTGACGAACATGGTGCCGAGGACGCCGACGCTCTTCCCGACCTCGGGAGCGAGGATGCCGACGGCGATCCCGGCGACGACCGCGACGATCACCGCGATGTAGAGCCAGTGCGTTCGGTCGCGTTTCTTCGGTGGCGCGGATGTGTTGAGCTGCTCGGGCATGGCCGGGTCTCCTTGCTTCGTACAGTCGTCAGACGAATGTGTTCTGCAAGGATCGTGGCCCAGGTGGTGATCCAGGTCACGCTTTAGTTCATTGTGTTCAGGGCAGGGCTAGGGGCACTGACCGTTGTTCACGCATCCTGGCGCGGCGGTGGCCTTGAACGTCGGCGAAGCCAGCGCGGTCGCGAGGGTGGGCGCCGGGGTCGACATGGTCATCGTGCTGCCGACCTTCTGGTTCGTCGGATCGATCGACATCGCCGGTACGGACGGCTGGGTGTAGGCGTTGGTGGGCGAGTCGCCGGACCCACCCGCGACCTGGTCGACCGTGGAGACACTGGGATGGAACAGGGTCACGGCCGTGGCGACCATGACGGCACCGCCTCCGATGAATCCTGCCCATGACTTCGCACGCGTGTTGCCCATTCTCCGGTCCCTCCTATTCAGCCAGGCGTAGTCGCCATCGGCCTACCAAAACCTTTGTACGGCCGGGCGCTGCGACGGTCAATCGTCCCCACGAGTGTCTACGGATGCGCGAAGCCGTTTGTCAGCATCACACCGATGCCGCTCAACGTCGAATACGTTGCACGACAATGTATCTGGTTGATCGCCGAGGGTCATCGAATGCGTCGGCATCGGAACGGCGCTCAACGATCGCCCAGCCGATCTAGCCGATAGTCACAGCGGAATTTCACCGCCATGCCAGGTGTGACGAGGATCATGCGGCGCGTAATCGATTGCGGGGCAGGTAAATAAAGAACCAACAACCGCCTCCGCTCTGAACCGCGGTGGAATAAAATGAGTCTACATAGCGTTTTTCACGCTTCGCGCCGCGGCCTCGAGACGCGGCGGGCGTCGGCCCTCGTGGGCGCCGGGGACGGCATGTGACGCAGGACACCGAAACCGCGGGTGAAGCCGTCCGCCGCTGGTACCGTCGGTGCACGTCCGGGTCCTCGAGCGGTCACGGGCGCGGATGGTCCGGAGGTGCGGTGCGCAGGTGGTGGCCCAGATCGTTGGCCGGGCAGGCAATCGCGCTGCAGATCGCCGTGATCACCCTGGTCGTGTTGGTCGGCAGCGCACTGGCGGTCCTCGACGCACGCCAGGACGGAGACTCGGCCGCGCGTCAGCAGGTCGTGAGCATCGCAACCGCCCTGGCCGATTCGCCCTCGACGGCACAGGCGATCGCGTCGGGACGGGCAACGCAGACTCTCCAGCCGGTGACGGAGGCGGTGCGGACCAACACCAACATCGCGTTCATCACGATCATGTCGCCCGACGGCACCCGGTTCACCCACACCGACCCCAGCCAGATCGGGGGCCACTATCTCGGGACCATCGCGCCCGCCCTGCGGGGGGAGACGTTCTCCGAGGTGTACACCGGCACGCTGGGCCCGTCGATCCGGGCGGTCGCGCCGGTACGCGACCCGTCGGGCCGGGTGGTGGGACTGGTGTCCGCGGGCATCACGCAGCAGACGCTTGCCCAACGCTGGCGCGACCAGTGGCCGATGATCGCCGCCGTCGGCGCCGGGGCCCTTGCCGTTGCCCTGGTGGGCGTCTGGGCCATTCGCCGCCGACTGCTGCGCCAGACCCATGGCCTGCGACCCGACGAACTACGCGTGATGTACGAGCATCACGACGCCATCCTGCATTCGGTGTCCGAGGGGCTCGTCGTCCTCGACCGCGAGCGGGTGGTCCTGGTCAACGACGAGGCACGCCGCCTGTTGGGGCTACCGGCAGGGCAGGTGACACTTTCGGATCTGCCCGAGTTCCTCCGCGCGTATGCCGCCGGTGCTCGCGACGAGGTGCACGTCACCGCGGACCGCGTGTTGGTGGTGAACCGCTCGCACGTCGCCGACTCGGCTCACTCGGAGGTCGTGACCGTGCGTGATCGCACCGAATTGCAGGGCGCCATCGGTGAATTGAGTTCGTTGCAGGTCCTGACCGATTCGTTGCGGGCCCAGGCGCACGAAGCGGCCAACAAGTTGCACACGGTGATCACCATGGTGGAGATGGGACGGCCGCAGGATGCCGTCCGCTTCGCCACCGAGGAACTGGCCCTGTCCCAGCAGTTGGTGGACCGGCTGTCGCACGACGTCGGTGAACCCGCACTGGTCGCACTGCTGCTGGGCAAGACCGCGCAGGCCGACGAGCGGGGTATCGCGCTGACAATCACCGAGGAGACCCGCCTGCCGTCGGACGCGGACGACGTGCCACTGTCGCCGCAGGAGATGACGACCGTGCTCGGCAATCTCATCGACAACGCAATGGACGCCTGCGACCGGCAGGATCCCTGGGTAGAGGTGACGGTGGCACTGGAGCGGGACGAACTCCTGCTGCGCGTGGCCGACAGCGGAGCGGGGATGGACGCCGACTCGTTCGAGCGGGCCATGCGACGCGGTTACTCGACGAAGACCGGCGTCGATGCCGGACAACACGGCCTCGGTCTGGCACTCGTCGCCCAGGTCGTTCGCCGCCACGACGGACGGCTCACCGCCGACGTGACCTACGGGTCCGTCGTCACGGTGACGATCCCGGGGAGAGCCCGGTGATCTCCGTGCTGATCGTCGAGGACGATCCCATGATCGCAGAAGCGCACCGCACGTATCTGACTCGGCTGGAGGGGTTTTCGGCCTTTGCCATCGTTCACACTGCCCGCGAGGCCATGCAGACGGCGGCCGCGGCGGCCGCCGTGGCGACGCCGATCGACCTGGTGCTGCTCGACCTCGGACTGCCCGATGCCAGCGGGATCAGTCTGGCCTCCGCCCTGGCCGGTGTGCGTCCGGCGCCCGACATCATCGCCATCACCTCCGAGCGCGACCTGGAGATGGTGCGGGCGGCCGTCGCGCACGGAGCGCTGGCATATCTGCTGAAACCGTTCACCTTCGCCGCTTTTCGCGACCGGCTCGAGCGCTATCGGCGATATCGCCTGGCGCTCCCGGCAGGTGTCGACGCGGCGAGCCAGGCCGAAGTCGACCGTGCCCTCGGGGAGCTGCGGACCGGCGACCGGTCGGTCGCCCCCAAGGGCGCGGCGCCGCAGACCAACGACGACATCGCCCGTGCGATCCGTGACGACCCGGGCGGACTCACGGCCGACGAGGTCGCGAAGGCGGTCGGGGTTTCACGCGTCACGGCGTGGCGCTACCTGGAACGGCTTGCCGACGAAGGCACCGTCACCCGCCACACCGACTATGGCGGTGCGGGGAGACCGAAGACCCGCTACCAGTGGCGGTAGCCGTGCTTCAGACGCCGGCCGGCGCCAATTCGCGGACCGCGGGCCGGACGAGCGCGTTGGCGGCCACGAACTGCGAGTACAGCATCGGCGTCGGCGACGCGATCGCGTAGGAGGTGACGCCACCGTCGTGGTCGGCGACGTGGAGCCGGTCGGCGCTGACGGCCAGCGCGGAGGGTCGGGCGCCGACGGAGAACGTGGCGATGACCGCACGCTCGTCGGTGTCCACCACGGCGACCCGGTCGTAGTCGACGACGTAGGCACGGGCCCCGTCCTCGCTGATGGCCATCTGGATCGGCATCCGGGCGACCGTCACCATGCCACTGAGGCGATTGTTGACGAGGTCGACGAAGTGCAGGACGCCACCGTCGGCGATGTCGGAGGTCAGCACGAACGCCGTGCCGTCCATCCCGAGCTCGAGACCGCGGATCGGTGCGCCGATCTCCAAGGTCCGCTTCACGCGGGCGGTTTCGACGTCGACGGTGATCAGGCGGCTACTACGGGCGTCGGAGACGGCGACGTAGAGGCGGCGACCCGAGGCGTCGAGGCGCATGGCGTCGATGGTGGCGTCCGAACCCTTGGCGACGTAGATGGTGCCCACCCGCTCGGCCGTGACGTCGATGACGGCGACGTCGACGCCGTGCTCACCTGCCCGGCCCGCGTAGACCCGCTTGCCGTCGGCGCCGGCGGTCACGGCGGTGACGTTGAAGTCGAGCGGATAGTCCCTGACGACGTCGCCGGCCACGGTGTCGACAACGGCGATGGCGTCGTAGCTTGCCGACGACACGGCGACGAAGGCACGGTCATCCGAGGTGACGATCGTCGTCGGCCGGCCCGCGAACACTACGCCGCGCACCGCCAGCGTCTCGGCGTCGAGCACGGCGATCGAGTCCTCACCGAAGTTGGCCACCACGACGGTGTCGCCGTCGACGGCGATGTCGGAGATGGGCCCTCGGCCGACTTCCGCCGAACGCAGCAGGGCGACGTCAGGGGCGACGTCACGGGCGACGGTGTCACGCGGGGTCTCGTGGTCGTTCACTGCAGCGCTGTTCGTGCGCACGAACGTATTAGCCATGTTCTTCGGCACCTCCGCCGGCATCACGTGGGCCGGCTGTAGATTCGATCTTGCGACGCCCCGACGGGGGCGCGGTCTGGTCCGAGTCTAGCGACGAAATTTCACGATCGAAGGGGTCGCGGCGACGGTCGAGCCGTCATGCTGGCAATGCTCTCAGGCCTTGCTTAGAAAACATTCCGTTATGACATCGTGACGTAGGGTTGGCAAGCTCCGTCACAGCCGCTGGACTGGCCCAATGTTCGTAGAGCAATCGCCGATGGGGCGCCACGGCAGGCCCTCGCGATCGGCGACTCTTAACCGAACGCGCCAAAGTGAGCGGTAGATCACAGCGCGACACGACAGCAAATTACCGTCCCGGCGGAGCTGCACTGACGGGTGTGGCTGGTGAGACTGCGCCGGTAACGGCGATCCGCCGCGGGACCGACACGTTCACTTCGCCGTTTCATCTCCGTTCGCCGCGCGTTCACCGTCGGTCGGCGACGCCATTCAGCCCAGGGCCGGTCAGCCGCGTTCGACGACATTCGAGTCACCGGAGTTCTGGATCTCCGGGGTACCCGACAGGAACGTGATGCGGTTGTTGAATCCGGAGGCGCTGATCGTGGCCGTGGAGTCGACGGTCACCGTGTTCTCCACACCGGACACCGTGACACTTCGGCACTGACCCTTGAGCACCAGCGTGTTGTTGACACCGCTGACGTTGACGACGTTGTCGTCGCAGGTGATCGACCGGTTCGATCCGACGCCCGCCACGCTGATGTCGGTCCCGGGCGCCGCAGCGGTCTCCGTGGGAGCGAGCGTCGGCGCCGGCGGACGGTTGCCGCCAGGGGACGGCACCCCGAACGGTCCGCCGCCACCCGACGCCGTGGGTTTGCCGTCGAAGGTGTCGATGATCGAGTTGACACTCGAAAACACGTTCGCGAAGAACACGACGGTGCCGACGATGATGGCCAACGTCACCGCGCCCATCACCGCGAACACGATCCATCCGCGCCCCGATCCCCTGGTTGAACCGACGGTGACGTGCGGAAACCCGACTCCGTACGGCGCCTGCGGCACCCCGTACGGTCCCTGCGGCACCCCGTACGGTCCCTGCGGCACCCCGTACGGCTGCGGGGGGACCTGCTGGGCGAGCGGCAGCGGGACGGTGTACGGCGGCGGCGGCGGCGCGTTGCCACCGCCGGGACCATAGGGCCCTGAGGATCCCAGTTCGTAGGAGCTCTGCGTCAGTTCGGCACTCTGATCGCTCAGCGAGCGCTCGAGGTCCCGAATGCGCGCCTCGGGGTCCTCCTCCGAACTCATGGGCCGATGCTCGCACACCAGGCGCGCCCGCGACGCCACCTCGGCGCTATCGCCCGCGAATCGTCGCGTATGTGGCGCCGTGCGAGCCCGAACCTCACAGCAACGAGTCAATTGGTCGTGGCGCCGCAGGCCGCACGACGCACACGATCGACCCATGTACCAGTCCGCGCATGCCACGTTCGCGCGATCATCGGCACCACCTACGACACGTCAGTCCGGTCCCACCGGGTGGGTGCATGCGGCCAGGGCTGCCGCGTCCCTGGGTGCGGCAATGGGCATCGGTCGCTTCGCATTCACTCCGATCCTGCCCATGATGACCGCGGGCGCCGGCCTCACGGCCCACGGGGGCGCGACGCTGGCCACGGCCAACTACGCCGGGTATCTCGCAGGCGCGGTAGCCCTCACGGTGGCGCCACGAATGGCGCGATCGCTCGTCGCGCTGCGGTCGTCGCTCGCCGTCGTGGTCGTCACCTTGTTGGCGATGCCGTTGATGCACGACACATCTGAATGGTTCGTGATACGGCTGGTGACCGGATTCGCCAGTGCCGCGGTGTTCATCGGCGCGGTGAACCTGATGATGGACCAACTACGCCACCGTTCCGAGCACCTGGCGGCGTGGGGCTTCAGTGGCATCGGCGTCGGCATCGCCGGTTCGGGGCTGCTGGTGTTCGTCCTGCCGGACTGGCGCAGCGCCTGGTGGGCAGTGGGCGGGCTGGCCGCGGTGCTCGCCTGCACCGCGTGGGGAAGGCGCCGACCGTCACCCGCGATGCCGGCGCCGCCCATGGCGCCGGTGGCACCGGAGCCGCGACCGCACCAGCCCAGCCGGGCCAAGCGCTGGTTCGTCGCGTTGTTGCTCTGCTACACCCTCGAGGGAGTCGGCTACATCATCGCGGGGACGTTCCTGGTCTCGGCCGTCGAACAGTCCTCGCCAGGATGGGTCGGCAAGGGCGCGTGGATCGTCGTGGGCGTGGCCGCGGCGCCGTCGGCGGCGTTGTGGGCCTGGCTGAGTTCGCGGTTCTCCCACCCGACCCTCCTGATCGTGGCGCTGCTGATACAGGCGGCGGGCATCGCTCTGCCCGCTCTGGCGGGTGGCCCCGTCGCCGCGCTCGGCGGGGCGATCCTGTTCGGCATCACCTTCGTCGGCGTCAGCACGATCGCCATCGCCACGGCCACCCACCTCGGCGTGCCGCGCGCGGTCGCGCTGTTGACCGCCGGCTACTCGGCGGGTCAGATCGCGGGTCCGCTGCTCGTCGCTCCGACGATCCGCCATGGCTTCCACGAGGCCTTGGTCACGGGGGCGACGATCGTGGTGGCCGCAGCGCTGGCCGCGGCGGTGCTCCGGATCGGCCATCCGTCGACGATCAGGGGCTCCGTCGGTGCGGATCGGTTGCGGGAAGCCATGTTCCGTCGTGGCGGAGCTCGTCGACCGAGACGCGACGGGTGAGTACGTCGATCAGCGCGCGCACCGTCTGGTCACTCTCGTCGCGACGAGACACCAGCGACCACGTCCAGTACGGCGCGGGCGAAACGATCGAGCGGGCCACCAGATCTTGCGGCAGCGGTGCATCCTGTCCCTTGGGCGAGTTGAGCACCGGTCGACGCAGCCGACGGACGTGCTCGAAGAACGCCGGTCCGGTGATGCCGCCGTCGTCGACGTGGACGGCGGTGGCCCCGGTGTCGCGGGAGTAGAACTCACCGAAGCGGTTCGACGACGACCAGCTGGCGACGTCGGCATCCAGGAGAACAGCGGTGTCCCGTGCCTCGACCGGTGAGGAGTCCGAGCCCACGGCGACGGCGTAGAGCCGGTCGGCGCCGATCAAGCGGGCCTCCAGACCCCACAAGTCGAGGTCACCGGTCTGCACCCAGCAGATCGCCAGATCGAGGCTGCCCTCGGCCACCCGGGACGCCTGCGCGTGCGACGGCAGCACCCAGGTGTCCACGCGTACCCGGGCGACCTCGGCTGCGGCCTCCTCCAGATCGGGCGGACACCACTTCACGTATCCGATCCGGACCGGCTCGGAGCGCACCATGCCGCTCGCCCGTCTCCGTAGTTCGTCAGCCTGGGCGAGCAACGCGCGAGTGCCGGGCAGTAGTGCGGCACCTGCGGGCGTCAGCGTCACCGACCGGCGATCCCGTTCGAACAGAAGGACTTTCAGATCACGCTCGAGTGCCTTGATCTGCTGTGAGAGCGACGGTCCGGCGATGTGCAGGCGCTCCGCGGCGCGGCCGAAGTTCAGTTCCTCGGCGACGGCGACGAAGTACCGCAGCTGCCGGAGCTCCACCCCACCGATCGTAGTGTAGTAAGAGGTTACGCCTACCAGCAGTGAGCACATCCGTCCCGACGGCCGGAACTGCGGGCAGTGTCTCCGCGCGTTGCACCCGACGACTTCGAAGGCCACCAGCAGTGAGGACGAGGATATGAATTCGGTACAGAAGGTCGCCATCATCACCGGCGCATCCCAGGGCATCGGCGCCGGGCTGGTATCGGCGTACCGCAGGCTCGGCTACGGGGTGGTGGCCAACTCCCGCACCATCGCCGAGAGTGACGATCCCATGGTGCTGGCGGTGCCGGGCGACGTCGGCAGGCCCGGCGTGGGCGGGGCCGTCGTGGAGTCGGCGCTCGCCCGGTTCGGGCGGGTCGACACCCTGGTGAACAACGCGGGCATCTTCGTCTCCAAGCCGTTCGTCGACTACACCGACGACGACTACGACGCCGTGATGGGCGTGAATGTTCGCGGCTTCTTCGACATTTCGCGTGCGGCCATCCGAGCCATGCTGTCGCGCGACGGTGGCGGACACCTCGTGAACGTGTCCACCAGCCTCGTCGATCAGGCGAACTCGAAGGTGCCGGCCGCGCTGGCGTCGCTCAGCAAGGGCGGACTCAATGCCGTCACCAAGGAGCTGGCGATCGAGTACGCCCACCGCGGAATACGCAGCAACGCCGTATCACTCGGCATCATCCGCACCCCGATGCACGACCCCTCCACCCACGACGCGCTGGCCGGACTGCACCCCCTCGGGCAGCTCGGTGAGGTCGAGGACGTCGTCGATGCCGTCGTGTATCTGGAGAACGCATCGTTCGTGACCGGCGAGATCCTGCACGTCGACGGCGGTCAGAGCGCAGGGCACTGAGGTGACCGCCGCCGAGCAACGCGCGATCCCCGGCCTCTTCACCCTGGACGCGATCTTCCAGGGTTTCCCTCCGCACGGGGTGGGACCCAGGGCCGTCCTCGGCGTGGTCCAGACCCACGGCGCCGACGGCTGGCTCATCGGCCACCATTAGGTATCCCGCAGACGGATCGGACCTTGAGACGGCGCAGCGCAGAGATCCTATGGTGGAGCCATGACCTCAGACAGCGTTCGGGACTACCCAGAAGTCGCCGCAGCGCGCGGCCGTGTCGAACCCGCCCCGCGGCGGGTGCGCGGCTATGCCGGGGGCGCGAAGATCTTCGACACCACGGCCGCGCGCTACGTCTGGGAAGTTCCGTACTACCCGCAGTACTACGTCCCGCTCTGCGACGTGAATGCCGCGCTTCTGGTCGACGAACATCGTTCCCAGCACCTTCAATTCGGGCCGTCGAAGCTGTTCTCGATCAGAGGTGGCACCGATGGACCCACCGTGCGGGTGTTCGACGCCGACGCCGACGGACCGTTCGCCGGACTGGTGCGGTTCGAGTGGGGCAGCGTCGAGTGGTTCGAGGAGGACGAGCTGATCGTCGGCCACCCCCGCAATCCCTATGCCCGTGTCGACGCTCTGCGCTCGCACCGCCACGTCCGGGTGGAGCTCGACGGTGTGGTGCTCGCCGAGACGCGCAGTCCGGTGCTCCTGTTCGAAACCGGTCTGCCGACACGGTATTACCTCGATCGGACGGACGTGGCGTTCGAGCACCTGGTGCCCAGCCCGACCCAGACCCTGTGTCCCTACAAGGGCACGACCTCGGGCTACTGGTCGGTGCGCCTCGGGGACGTCGTCCACGACGATCTCGTCTGGACCTATGAGTATCCGCTGCCCGCGGTCACGCCCATCGCGGGACTGCTGGCCTTCTACAACGAGAAGGTCGACATCGTGGTCGACGGCACCAGCGTGGCGCGACCGCACCCGCACTTCGGCTGAGCCGCCGGGCGGAAGGTCAGATCCCGGGTATGCCGAGACCAGAGAGACCCGGCATGCCGGGCAGACCCATCTGGGCCCCTTGGCCGAGCCAGTTGCCGTTGGCCAGCGAGGCCATCATCGACGGGCAGTACATGGAGATCGCGATGCTGGTGAAGAGATTGGCCATGCCCGGCGAGACACCGTTGGTGCCGCCCATCTGCGAGGCGACCTCCGCGAAGTTTCCGCCCGGCTTGGCCAGCATCGGGCAGATGGACTGGGCCATGGTCACCGCGGTCCCCGAGTCGGCGTAGGAGACGCCGGAGCGGGTGAGCGTCGACAGGAAGTCGTCGCCGGCCGCATCCGCACGAGCCGTGGCAGGGGCGGCGCCGGCCGCTGCGACGATGCCGACGGAGACGGCCAGCGCGATGGAGGCCTTCGCCGAGAAGTCGAGTAAGCCCGGAATGACCTTCATGGGTTCTGCTTCCTGTTGGATCACGAATCCGAATCACTGCCGTAACTTCTGGAACACTGCTCTACTTCTGTAACATTTGGGCCACGGAGCGGTGACGGTTTGCGCGCTATGCGTTTCCCGCGAGTGCGTCGACCGGACGCGGTGCGACACTGCCCGGCCCGCGCCCCGAATCTCCCCCTGATCTCCACGAAACCTTCATGCAGCGACGTACCGCCCAGCGGCAGCATCGAGGTCAGTGAGAAACACACCACCAACGAAGGGGGCGGTCATGCGCACCGCATTGTCAATTCAGATCGCACTGGCCGCCGCTGCCATCGGAGTCCTTGCGCTGCCGGCCATTCCGGCGTCGGCGAGCGACGGGTCGGCGATCGTCACGATCGGTCAGCTCGAGGCTCAGGGATTCGACGTCAAGCTCGACCGGATCGGGAGCGCCCCGCTGAGCGAATGCGAGGTCACCAATGTCCGCAACCCCCAGGAACGCACCGAGGTCATCCGCGTCGACGGCAGGGGCGGACGCGACCGCGTCCTTCCCGTCGTGACGAGCCGTACCATCACGGTGTCGCTGGACTGCTCGAACCGTTAGGCTGCGCGCGGGAATCATCCGGTGCATTCCGACGTCGTCGAGCGGGTCACCCGACGCACGATGAGACGGAAGGATGCGCATGCACGTAGGAGTGGTATTCCCCCAAACCGAACTCGGCGGAGACGCTGGAGCGGTGCGGGCGTACGGCCTTCGGGTCGAAGAACTCGGCTTTCGGCACATTCTGGCGTACGACCACGTGGTCGGCGCCGATCCCGAGGTCCACCGGGGCTGGAACGGGCCCTATGACGTCCACACGACGTTTCACGAGCCGCTCGTCATGTTCGGCTACCTCGCGGCGATCACCACGACGCTGGAGTTCGTCACCGGCGTGATCATCCTGCCCCAGCGGCAGACCGCGCTGGTAGCCAAACAGGCCGCCGAGGTCGACCTGCTCAGTGCCGGACGGCTTCGGCTCGGTATCGGAATCGGTTGGAACGCCGTGGAGTACGAGGCACTCGGCCAGGACTTCACGACCAGGGGTAAGAGGTCGGCCGAACAGATCGAACTGCTACGCCGGCTCTGGACCGAACAGACCGTCACCTTCGACGGCGTCTTCGACAAGGTCACCGGGGCCGGGCTCGCGCCGTTGCCGGTGCAACGACCGATCCCCATCTGGATCGGCGCCGCATCAGCTCCCGGCTACCGGCGCTCCGGACGTCTCGCCGACGGTTGGTTCCCCATGATGGAGCCGGGTCCGCAACTCGACGAGGCGCTGGCCGAGGTCGCGCGCGGCGCAGCCGAGGCAGGTCGGGATCCCGCCGCCATCGGCATGGAGGCGCGCGTCTCGTGGAAGGGCGACGACGACGACGCCGTCGCACGCATCGCCGCCTGGGCCGAGGCCGGTGCCACCCACCTGTCGGTCAACACGATGGGAGCGGGTTTGACGTCGGTCGACGAACACCTCGAGGTGCTGGCCAGAGTGGCGGCCTCACTGCCGAAGTGACCCACCGCCGCGCGTTGCCTACCGCGTTCGGGCGGTGACCGTGGTTAGTCTCGACTCGTCATGACGAGACGTTGCCTGCTGTCCATCGTGTGCTGTGCCGTCCTCCTCGGTGCGACCGGTTGTTCGCTGTTCTCCAGTCCGGGGCCGCACGATGCGTTCCGCGCGTTCGCTGATGCGCTGCAGCGCAAGGACGGCGGCGCCGCGGCGGCGAGCACCGACGACCCCGGGGCCGCCACCACCGTCATCGCGTCGATGTTCGACGGCATGGGCAAGGACGCGACGGTGAAGGTCGACGCCCGCCAACCGGGCGACGACGAGAAGACGGCCACACTGACCTACTCGTGGACGTTCGGACCCGACAAGACGCTGACCTACGACGTGACGGCGACGGCGCGACAGTCCGGCAACGACTGGCGCGTGCACTGGGACACCACCGTGCTGCATCCGAAACTGCAGCCCGGCATGACCTTTCAGTACAGCGACGACAAGAACTACCTCACCCCGGTCACCGATCGCGACGGGCAACCGTTGTTGACCTGGCAAACCGTCGGCGTCGTCACCCTGGCCAGGAACCACCTCGACTCGGCCACCGCGCTCGCCGCGATCCTCCAACCGTTCGACGACACGATCACCGGCGCGTCGATCACCAGCCAGTTCGACGGCAACCAGGACCAGGTCGTCACCGTGGTGAAACTCCGCCAGGACGATCTCGGCCAGGTCGGCGACCAACTCAAGCAGATCCCCGGTGTCGCGGTGGCCGAGCAGGGAGCCCTGCTCACCGCGAACCGCGACCTGTCCTCACCCGCCGTCGATGGGCTGCAGGCCCTGTGGCAGAAGGCGATCGACGCGACCGCCGGTTGGTCGGTGCTGCTGGTCTCCACCCAGGGCCAGGACAGCGGCCAACCGACCGAGCAACTGGCCTCGACGCCACCGGGTGACACGCCACCGATCCGCACCACGCTGGACACGCGGTTGCAGCTACTGGCACAGGCCGCCGTGGCCGCCGAGGCCCGACCCGCCGTGGTGGTGGCGATCTCTCCGACGACCGGAGGCATCCTGGCGGCTGCGCAGAATCCCGCGGCAAACGCCCAGGGACCGATCGCCTTCTCCGGGGCCTATCCCCCGGGCTCGACGTTCAAGACCGTCACCACGGCGGCCGCCCTGCAGGCCGGCCTGGCGACGCCGGCCACCCCCGAGTCGTGCCCTGGCACGATCACCGTCGAGACCCGCACGATACCCAACGAGGACGGGTTCGATCTGGGCACCGTGCCGCTGTCGACGGCGTTCGCGAAGTCGTGCAACACGACGATGGCGGGGCTCGCCGACCAGTTGCCCGCCGATGCGCTGCCGAACATGGCGCGGCTGTTCGGGATCGGCGTCGACTACGTCATCCCCGGCTTGACCACCATCACCGGCCGGGTGCCCAACGCCGACACCCCGGCGCAGAAGGTGGAGAACGGCATCGGCCAGGGCACGGTCACCACCAGCCCGTTCGGACTGGCCGTCGCCGAGGCCAGCCTCGGACACGGTTCGACGATCACGCCGACCCTCGTGGTGGGCGAGACGACCACTGCCGACACCCCGTCCGCAGCCATTCCACCGGCGATCGTGGACGACCTGCGATCCATGATGCTGCAGACGGTGTCCGACGGCACGGCCACCGCACTGCGCGACGTCCCCGGCCTGGGGGGCAAGACGGGCACCGCCGAATTCGGTGACAACACCCACTCGCACGGCTGGTTCGCCGGCATCACCGGCGACATCGCCTTCGCCACCCTCGTCGTCGGCGGGGATACCTCCACCCCCGCGGTGACGGTGTCGGGTGACTTCCTGCGGCCGGCGCTCGCGGGTGCACCGTAGCCCGGTCCGCAGGACGCCGATACACAGGAGACTGACAGGTTGGCCGGACCGTCGACGGGGAAAATTGTCGGGTGGCCCGGACAAGGTTGACGGCAGACCAACGCAATTCCTTCGTGGCCGCCCAACTCGGCTGGACGATGGACGCCTTCGACTACTTCATCGTGGTCTTCGTCTACGCCGACATCGCCAAGACGTTCGGCATCTCGACCACCGAGGTCGCCTTCCTCACCACGGCCACGCTGTTCATGCGGCCGGTCGGCGCCCTGCTGTTCGGTCTGTGGGCCGACCGAGTCGGTCGCCGTGTCCCGTTGATCGTCGACGTCCTCTTCTACTCGACGGTCGGGTTCCTCTGTGCCTTCGCGCCGAACTTCACGGTGCTGATCGTCCTTCGGCTGCTGTACGGCATCGGCATGGGCGGCGAGTGGGGGCTGGGCGCGGCGCTGGCCATGGAGAAGATTCCCGTCGAGCGACGCGGGTTCTTCTCGGGGCTGCTGCAAGCCGGTTACTCCTTCGGTTATCTGCTGGCGACGGTGGCGTCGCTGGTGGTCACCGACTGGCTCGACCTGTCCTGGCGCTGGCTGTTCGGTCTCTCCATCATCCCCGCCCTGATCAGCCTGATCATCCGCTCCCGGGTCAAGGAGTCCGAGGTGTGGGAGGCGGCGCAGGATCGGATGCGCCTCACCAGCACCAGGATTCGCGACGTATTGGTGAACCCGGTGATCATTCGCCGGTTCCTCTACCTGGTGGTGTTGATGACCGCCTTCAACTGGATGAGCCATGGCACCCAGGACGTCTACCCGACGTTCCTGCAGGCCACCCACCACGGCGGCGCCGGCCTGTCCAGCGAGACGGCCAAGCTGATCGCCGTCATCTACAACGTCGGAGCGATCATCGGCGGGATGGTGTTCGGTGGCCTCTCGGGGCGGTTCGGCCGTCGCTACACGATCGTCTTCTGCGCCGTCCTCGGCCTCCCCATCGTTCCGCTGTTCGCCCTCTCCCACACCGCGGCGATGCTGTGCCTCGGTGCGTTCCTGATGCAGGTGGCCGTGCAGGGCGCCTGGGGTGTCATCCCCGCGCACCTGACCGAGATGTCGCCCGACGCGATTCGCGGCTTCTACCCGGGCGTCACCTATCAGCTCGGAAACCTGTTGGCCGCCTTCAACCTGCCCATCCAGGAGCACCTGGCGACCACCCATTCGTATCCCTTCGCGTTGGTCGCCACCATCGTGCCGGTGCTGCTCGCCGTCGCGGTGCTGACGTTCTTCGGCAAGGAGGCCACCGGCCTGCGGTTCGGCACCGACGAAACCGCCTATTCGGCGGCCCGCTGACGCACCGCAGTATCGTCCACATCGGCCGCACCACCCGTCCGAGCGTGGAGGAACACTTCCGATGTCAACGCCGTCGACCCCACTGACGATCATGTTCTGGCCGGAATCGGCGTACGGGCCGACCAATCAGTGCATCGGCCTGGCGGCCATCCTGCGCGACCGTGGCCACACCATCGTGTTCGCCGCCGAGAGCTCCTGGGCGGGAAGGCTCGCGCCGCTGGGCTTCACCGAGGAACTCGTCGACCTGGCCGCGCCGACCGACGGCGCCGGCGACGAGGACGCGGGCAAGTTCTGGACCGACTTCATCGCCGAGACCGCTCCCGAATTCCGCAAGCCGACCATCGACCAGTTGGCGACCTTCATCCAGCCCACCTACCAGGCCCTCATCGACGGGGCCAGGTACTGCGAGCCGCGGCTGCGCGAGATCGTCGCCAAACACCAGCCCGACGTCGTCGTCGAGGACAACGTCGTCCTGTTCCCGGCGTTGGTCACCTCCGGCGCGCCGTTCGTGCGAATCGTGTCCTGCAGCCCGCTGGAGGTGCCCGGGCCCGGCATACCGCCGCCGTTCTCGGGATTGCCCAGTGCCGGGGACACCACGCAGTGGGACGCCTACCGCGCCGAGTTCGACCGCACCCACCGTGCCGTGTGGGCCGACTTCGACGCCTGGGTACGGGCCCAGGGCGCCGAGGGCCTGCCGGAGCTGGAGTTCATGCCGCGCGCCAATGCCGCGAACCTGTACGTCTATCCCGCCGAAGCCGACTACGTCGCGGCGCGGCCGTTGGACGCGAGCTGGACGCGGATGGACTCCAGCGTGCGCGAGACCGACGAGGAGTACGTGGTGCCGGCCGACGTCGCCGTGCGACCCGACGACAGCGCACTGGTCTATCTGTCGCTGGGTTCACTCGGCGGTGCCGACGTCGAGCTGATGCAGCGCCTCGTCGACGTGCTGGGCACGACCCGGCACCGCTTCATCGTCAGCAAGGGCCCACAGGCCGATCGGATTGCGTTGCCGGAGAACATGGTCGGTGCGCAGATGCTGCCGCAGACCAAGGTGATTCCTCAGGTCGACCTGGTGATCTCCCACGGTGGCAACAACACCGTGACCGAGACGCTGCACTTCGGCAAGCCGCTCGTCGTGCTGCCCCTGTTCTGGGACCAGTACGAGAACGCCCAGCGCATCGACGAACTCGGGTTCGGCGTGCGGCTGGACACCTACGCGTTCACCGACGACGAGCTGACCGGAGCCGTCGACCGCCTGCTCGGCGATGACGGGCTGCGCCGCCGGCTCGCCGAGATGGGCGCCGCGATCCGTGCCAGGGACGGCCTGCGAGTGGGCGCCGACGTGATCGAAGAGGTGGCGACCCAGCACCGGACCTCGGTTGACTGACACCTTCGGCACGCTGGAACTCACCGAGGACAAGCGTCTTTCGGTGATCTCGCGAGCTGGCGGCCTCGCGGCGCTGCCGATGGTCCGTGGCCGCGATGGGCAGTGGCGGCGGGCGCAGCCCGGTGACGGCGTGGCCGACGCCCTGGTCGGCGTGCTGGCCGACGTGCCGGGATCGGTCGTGCGCGACCGCTTCACCGTGCGGTCGTGGACCGGGCGGACGGCGTCGGGTGAGCGCTCGGTGGGCGTCGACCAGACCAACGAGTCGGTGATCGTGGGCGATGCCGCCGTCGTCAAGTGGGCGACACACCTCCAGGACGGCCCGCATCCGGCACCGCGGCGGATCAGCATGCTGCGCGACGCCGGTTTCGCCGGCATGCCGGCCCCGTGGGGCCTGGTCACCTGGCAACAGCCCGATGGTGCCGAGACGTTGGTGGCCAGCGTCGACGCGTATCTGCCCGGTGCCGTCGACGGTTGGACCTGGGCCGTCGAGCTCATCGCCGCCGCGGCGAGGGACGGCGTCCCTGGCCCGGTGGTCGAGGCAACCTCGGACGTCGGCGCAGTGGTGGCCGACCTGCACGCCGCGTTGTCGGCCACCGCGGTCGTCGCCTCCCGGCGCGACGCAGCGCGCTGGCGGGACGATGCCATGGAGACTCTCGAAACCGCCTGTGCCCTGGCGCCGTGCGCGAGCGTGCGGCACGCCCGCGCGCACCGCGGCCGGCTCGCCGAAATTCTCGGTGAACTCGGCGAACTGGCGGGAACGCCGATCATCGAAGGACATGGCGATCTGCACGTCGGCCAGATCCTGCGCAGCAGCGGGAGATTCGTGGTGACCGACTTCGACGGGAATCCCGTCCTGCGCGCCGCGCAGCGAATGCTCCCCATTCCGGCGACGCTCGACGTCGCGGGCATGGTCCAGTCGCTCGCCCACGCCGCGATCGTCGCCCGCCGGTACACGCCGTTGGGTACCGATGCACTCCACGACGCCGACCGGGCCGCCAGGGAGTCGTTCCTGAACGGCTACCTCCACCGGATCACCGAGCTCGGTCACGCGGATCTGTACCAGGCGGGTGCGCTCGAAGCGCTTCGCGCGCAACAGGTGCTGCGCGAGATGATCTATGCGGCCAGACACCTTCCCCGGTGGATGTACGTCCCGGACGGTGCCCTGCCCGAACTGTTGAACGAAGGAGGGCAGAGGTGAATCCCGACGGTTTCGCCGCCGATCTGCACCGCAAACCCGTGGTGCTGCACGGGCTGGCGAAGACGCTGGCCGCCGGCAACCCGTGGGCCGAGGTGGTGCCACCGGGCGTCGAGCGCGTGGTGCTGCTCGGCATGGGATCCTCCGCGTACGCGGGCGGCGTGGCCGCGGCCAGGATGCGTGCGCGGGGGGTGGTCGCGTCCTCGGAACTGGCGTCGTCGCGGCTGCTTCCCCGCTGGGGTTCCGGAACCCTCGTCGTCGCGACGTCCGCGAGCGGCGGTTCGGCGGAAACCCTCGACGCGTTGCGCCGGCTTCCCGACGACGTCGGCACGATCGCATTGACCAACTCCCCCGGTTCGGCCGTCACCCAGCGCTGCGACGCCGTCGTCGACCTCCTCGCGGAGAAGGAGGTGGGCGGGGTCGCCTGCCGTAGTTACCAGCACACGCTGGCGATGCTGATGGCGCTCGAATGTCACCTCCTCGGCGACGACGCCGCTGCCCTGGCGGCCACGGTGACCGCCTCAGCGGAGGCGACTGCCCACCTCATCGCTCACCAATCGGATTGGCTGCCAGAGCTTTCCGAGCTGCTGATCGGGCCGGCAGGCACCCACCTCGCCGCGCCGGCGCACCGGTTCTGTTCCGCGCAGCAAGGCGCCCTGATGCTCCGCGAGGGACCACGCCTGGCCGCCGTCGGCTGCGAGACCGGCGACTGGAGCCACGTCGACGTGTATCTGACCAAGACGACCGACTACCGGCTGCTCGTCTTCGCCGGATCGCCCTGGGAGTCGCAACTCGCCGAGTGGACGATCCAACGCGCGAGCACCGTCGTCGGCGTCGGCGGAAGCGTACCCGGCGCCGCGTCGGAACTGCGCTACCCCGGCGACTCCGACGACGACGTCCGCCTGCTGACCGAGGTCCTGGTACCGGAGCTCCTGGCCGCCACGGCATGGCGGGCCACCGGCTGAACGCGTCGACCACGCCTCGAGGGAGGAGTACTACACGGCGATGGTGGCGGCCTTGAAGGTGGCGACCTGCATCAGCCACGACGACGAACCGGCCAGCGATGCAGTGGCGGTGTACGCGCCGCTGGCCGTGACGATGCGGTCCTGGGCGATGTCGGCATCCGGATTGGTGATCAAACGGGTACTGAACCCGGTCCCCGGACCGGTGTACGTGCCGGTGGTCATCCCCGCCGCGAACACCAGACCCGGCGCGGTGGTCGTCACCGAACCGCTGCTCGCCGAGGTACCGGTACCCGACGCCGAAGCCCCCACGTCGAACGGATTGCTCGCATCCAACCCGCTGTACTCGGTCGCGCGGATGTCCACATACGGCGTCGCGGTGTTGAACGCCACCGTCACCGTGTTCGCCCCCGCCGCCGACGCCTTGATGTTCTTCGCGTAGTAGATCGCCTGACTCAACCCCGCACCACGCGCCGTCGGCACCGCCAACTGATACACGTTGCCCGCAGAATCGGTCACCGAGGTGACGTTCGACGTCGTGTTGTTCCACCCGATCGCCAACACATTCGTATTACCCGCGGTCTGCGCACCCGTGTACACCACCTTCACCGACGACTGCTTCGTCTGCGGCACCGCCGAACTCATCTGCTTGAACGTCGGCGTCGCCAGGTCGGACGTCACGGCAGCGAAGGTCGCCGTGTACGTCTGGTTGACGTCGGGCACCGTGATGGTGTGGCTCTGGGCACCACCGTCCGACCACGACACGAACTTGTAGGCGGTGCCGTTGATTGTCTGGTCGGGCGCGCTGACCGTGTGACTGAATCCGATCAGGTCGTCATAGACGAACGGCGTCGGATGCGCGATGCCGTCAAGGTACACGTTCGCCCCAGGGGTCGTCGAACCCAGCGTGATGTCCACCTTCTGCGGGAAGATCGTCACCGAACTGCTCGATTGCAGACCGCTCGAGTCGGTCACCGTCAGCGTGATCCGGTACCTGGTGAAGTCGTCGAAGTCGTGACCCGACGTCGGGATCGTGAACGTACCGCTCGTCACGCCGACGACTGGGTGCACCGGGATGTACGTGCGTGTCGTGCAGGAAGTCGATGTTCCAGGTGTACGCACTGGCCGGCAGGGTGCCGTCCTCCGCGTCGGACGCGGTGCCCGAGAACCCGATCACGTCACCGGCCCGGAACGTCAAGTCCCCGGACGGCGTGAGGATCGAGACCGTCGGCTTGCTACCCGCGCTGACGGTCAGAGGCGAGGAGATGGTTGAGTTGACCCCGTCGGAGACGGTCAGCCGCACCGTGTAGGGACCCGCGGTGTTGTACGTGTGCGTCGGATTGGCCACGACCGCGGCGGTGTTGTCGCCGAAGTCCCACGAATACGTCAGCGGCTGCCCCTCCGGATCCGAGGAACCCGCGCTGGAGAAGTTGACCGTCAGCGGAACCGGCCCGGTGGACGGATTGGCCGACGCCTGCGCCACCGGCGGCTGATTCGCGCCGGTGAAGCTGATCCGGTGGATCTTGCTGGCACCAACCTGACCGGTGGTGTCGGAGATGCCGAGATCGATGTAGTAGAGCGAACCCTCGGGCCCCTCGGTCATGTACACGATGTCCCCGGTCGGTCCGTCGGGCGCGCCGTCCGCGGGTTCGAAGTTGAAGACGCCGTTGACGGCGCCGGTCGCGTCGAACGTCAGACGCTTGATGGTGTTCTGGGCGTAGTCGCCATAGAAGTAGCTGCCCTCGTAGGCGCTGGGGAACTGATCACCGTGGTACACGAAACCGCCAGTGATGGCGGCGTCCCGGCCGAGGTGCCCGTATGAGAAGAGCGGGTTGGTGTAGGCCGGATTAGTGGTCGTTCCCTCCACATTCGGCCACCCGTAGTTGGCGCCGCGCACACCGAGATCGAGTTCTTCGACGGCGGTCGACGCCACGTTGCCACCGACGTCGCCGATGAGCAGTCGGCCGGTCGGTGCGTCGTAGTACGCGCGATACGGGTTGCGCAGCCCCAACGCCCAGACGGCGTCGTAATTCGGTCCGCTGCCGTCGTAGAACGGATTGTCGGTGGGCACCGTACCGTCGGGGTTGAACCGCAGTATCTTTCCGCGCGGACTGGTCAGGTCCTGCGACGGCGCACCTTGGAAGTGGTCACCGGTCGTCATGTAGATCTTGCCGTCGTTGCCGAAAACCACGGCGCCACCGTGGTGTTCGGTGTTGGCATCTTGCGGATCCTGGTAGATCACCAGCTCGCTGCCGGCCACTGTGCCGGTGAGATCGGCATTGGCGGTGAACCGCGAGAGCCGGTCGCGATTGGGAGTTCTCGCGGTGTAGGTCACGTAGAAGTAATGGTTGGTGGCGAAATTGGGATCCAGCGTGAAGTCGTAGATGCCCTGCTGCGCGACGATCCCGTCGTCGGCGTTGCCGACGTTGGTCAGCTGCAGGAAGGGCGTCGCATCTGCCTGCGTGTACGGTGCCTGCAGCACCTTGATCTTGCCGCCGAGCTCGGCAACCAGCATGCGCCCGTCGGGCAGGAACTTCATCGCCGTCGGCAGGTCGAGACCCGTGGCCAACACCTCGTTCTCGAACTGTCCGACGGACGCGTTGTTGACGGTGACGGTGACCGGGGCCGACGCGGCGGTGTTGCCGTTGACGTCGGTGGCAACGGCGATCACGGTGTGCGTGCCGTTGGTGACCGCGGTGGAGTTCCAAATTTGCGCGTAGGGGGCGGTGGTGTCCTGGGCGCCGATGGCGTTGTTGTCCACCAGGAACTGGACGCCGGCGACGCCGACGTTGTCGGAGGCGTTGGCGGCGATGGTGACTGTTCCCGACACGGTGCCAGTGGGGGCGGTGACCGCGACGGTGGGGGCGGTAGTGTCCCCTCCGGTGGTGGCGGCGGCCTTGAAGGTGGCGACCTGCATCAGCCACGACGACGAACCCGGCCAGCGATGCAGTGGCGGTGTACGCGCCGCTGGCCGTGACGATGCGGTCCTGGGCGATGTCGGCATCCGGATTGGTGATCAAACGGGTACTGAACCCGGTCCCCGGACCGGTGTACGTGCCGGTGGTCATCCCCGCCGCGAACACCAGACCCGGCGCGGTGGTCGTCACCGAACCGCTGCTCGCCGAGGTACCGGTACCCGACGCCGAAGCCCCCACGTCGAACGGATTGCTCGCATCCAACCCGCTGTACTCGGTCGCGCGGATGTCCACATACGGCGTCGCGGTGTTGAACGCCACCGTCACCGTGTTCGCCCCCGCCGCCGACGCCTTGATGTTCTTCGCGTAGTAGATCGCCTGACTCAACCCCGCACCACGCGCCGTCGGCACCGCCAACTGATACACGTTGCCCGCAGAATCGGTCACCGAGGTGACGTTCGACGTCGTGTTGTTCCACCCGATCGCCAACACATTCGTATTACCCGCGGTCTGCGCACCCGTGTACACCACCTTCACCGACGACTGATTCGTCTGCGGCACCGCCGAACTCACCTGCTTGAACGCCGGCGGCGCACCTACCGGATTGCTGACGGTGACGGTGACCGGTGCCGAGGTGGCGGTGTTGCCGTTGACGTCCGTGGCGACGGCCGTCAACGTATGGGAACCGTTGGTGACCGAGGTCGTGTTCCAGGTCTGGCTGTAGGGCGACGTGGTGTCCTGGGCGCCGAGGGAGTTGCCGTCGACCAGGAATTGCACTCCGGCCACGCCCGCGTTGTCGCTGGCGTTGGCGGTGACGGTCACGGTTCCCGAGACTGTTCCGGCGGGCGTGCTGAGGGACACCGCAGGCGCAGAGGTGTCGACGTTGTTGACGGTGACGGTGACCGGCGTCGAGGTGGCGATGTTGCCGTTGACGTCGCGCGCGCGTGCCGTGAGGACATGGGTGCCGTTGGACAGGGGGATGGTGTTCAACGTGGTGGAATAGGGGCCGGTGGTGTCTTCGGCGCCGATGGCGTTGTTGTCCACCAGGAACTGGACCCCGGCGACGCCGACGTTGTCGGAGGCGTTGGCGGAGACGACGAAGGTGCCCGACACGACACCGCCCGGTGGATCCGTGATGGCGACGGTGGGGGCGGTGGTGTCCCCTCCGGTGGTGGCGGCGGCCTTGAAGGTGGCGACCTGCATCAGCCACGACGACGAACCCGCCAGCGATGCAGTGGCGGTGTACGCGCCGCTGGCCGTGACGATGCGGTCCTGGGCGATGTCGGCATCCGGATTGGTGATCAAACGGGTACTGAACCCGGTCCCCGGACCGGTGTACGTGCCGGTGGTCATCCCCGCCGCGAACACCAGACCCGGCGCGGTGGTCGTCACCGAACCGCTGCTCGCCGAGGTACCGGTACCCGACGCCGAAGCCCCCACGTCGAACGGATTGCTCGCATCCAACCCGCTGTACTCGGTCGCGCGGATGTCCACATACGGCGTCGCGGTGTTGAACGCCACCGTCACCGTGTTCGCCCCCGCCGCCGACGCCTTGATGTTCTTCGCGTAGTAGATCGCCTGACTCAACCCCGCACCACGCGCCGTCGGCACCGCCAACTGATACACGTTGCCCGCAGAATCGGTCACCGAGGTGACGTTCGACGTCGTGTTGTTCCACCCGATCGCCAACACATTCGTATTACCCGCGGTCTGCGCACCCGTGTACACCACCTTCACCGACGACTGATTCGTCTGCGGCACCGCCGAATTCACCTGAACGAAAGCGGGTGGCGCCGCCACATCGACGGCCGCCGCCGCGGTGACGAGAAGCTGGCCGGTGTCGACGGGATCCGTGGCGTTGGGTGAGGCCGTACCGGCAAGCACCCGTTGGGTTTCGCGGCGCGCCGCGGCGAGCATCACCAACAGGGCCGGCGACTCGGCGGGTGAAATCGGTGTATTCGAGGTTCCCGGATCCAACCCGGCCCAGTTCAGCACGCTGGACACGATTTCGGACACGGACGCCGCCGGCGGCATCGGCGCGCTCGCCAGCATCGGAGAGGCTTGCGCTGCCACGAGACTGGTGGTGTCCAGCACGGGCGTGGGTGCCGCCGCGATGACGGACTGCCTGGTGGCGATCCGCAATCGACCCGATGTCGCCGTGGCGCCCGGCTGGCTCCAGGCGTCCTTCGATGACGGTGCGATGTCCACCGGTGCAGGCGCCTGGGCGATCGAGGCGGAAGCGCCGGGCCCGACGGCGGCCCGTCTGCCGGTCGGCGACGCCGGCTTGCGCTGCTGACGGGATGCAGTCCTAGTGAGCTCAGAGCCGGCGCCCTCGTCGGAATCGTCGGCGTCCAGCACTGCCTCGTCGGCGGGATCGAGGTCGCTGACCTCCGCGAGTCCGGCATCGGCGGCGTCCACGCCCGGTCCGGGTTCCACGACGGGCACTGCCCCCGGCGTTGTCGACGCCCCAGACTGATTGGCCCGCTTCTTGGTCTTCTTGGTCTTCGTGGCGCCGGCCGTCGTGGACGACGAGGTCGAGGTGGACGACGCGGACGAGCCCGATCCGGATAAAGTCGTGCCTGTCGAGTGCGACGAGGAATTCGACGACTCGGACGGCGACGACGTATCGGACGACGAGCCCGTCGAGGTGGGATCGTTGGGGGATGCATTGGCTAAGCCCGGAGCGTTCGCCATAACCACGCCCAACCCGACCGCAACCGCCAGCGCGCCGGCCCGACCAATGGATTGCCCCGTATCCGACATGTGCCCCCCTGAAGCTCGAACTGGACGAACCCTAACTAGTTCGCTCAGCCCCCACAGGGAAATTGTCGGGTAGGTAGAAACGAAAAGCAACAGTGTTGACCGAGCAAATATTTGCCAACTCTGCGCGAGCCAACACAAAGTGCAGTACCGAGGTCTCGCCCGATGATCGCGCGGTCGCCGGTGCCGCGCCTCGTTGGTCACCTGGAACCACGCCTCATCCCGGTTCGGACGTGCCCGCGCCGGGGACCTCGTCGGGCGTACTGGCCACCAGCAGCCACACCAGGGTCGCCAGCCCGGTGAACGCACCCTGCACCGCCAGGAGGAACGCAAGGTATTCGTGCCCGCGCGCCAGCACGTCACCGCATCCCTGGCCGTCCCACGGGGGTGTCGACAGCGCCGCCACCAGACCGGCTGCCAACGCCGTCACGGTCGCTGCAGTCGCGGCGCGCTGGCCGGCGTCGGCCAACGTTCGGCGAAAGTAGTTGAACTCCACGCCGAGAGCCAGCAACAACACCGGGGTCCACCCCGACCACCTGTTGGAAGAACACCGGGCTGATCGCGCCGGGACACAGGTGGGACAGCACCGAGATCTGTTCTGTCACCGTGAGATCGGAGACCTCCGCCTCGGCCGACGGGTCGAGTGTGCGCGGTGTGCCCACGTCGAAGTAGTCGACATAGGCACTGGCCGCGAGATAACCCAGCCACGCTCCCACCACCAAGGGGACGATTCCGCGTACCCGTGCCCAGTCCACCGGCAGCGCCACCCGCCGGGCGCTGCTCAACAAGGTCAGCGGGTCTGCGTTGAGCGACGCGGCCATGGTGAATCCCACCGCGGCGGCATAGCCGCTCGCCGTCAACACGTCGACGAGGAACGACTCGACGCGGACCAGTCGCACCGCCACAGTCGCGGCGGGTCACCGTCTGCCCGCGTGACGGCACGCTTCAGCAGACCGACCGCGCCCAGCACCGCGGCGTCGACCATGATCACCGCAATCCGCCACGCCAGATGTCCGCCGTCGCCGTCGGACGGAAACAGCCCCGAAACCAACTGCTCGCTGTAGGAGAACGCGTACAGGACGAGGAAGACCACGCCGAGCACCGCGCGATCGGCGTGCGGCGGTGCACCGGGTCAGCCATCGCGCCCTCCCGGCCCGGCGCGTTGGTCGGGGGATGCTCACGACGAGCAGCCACACCAGCGTGGCCAGGCCGGTGGCGACACCCTGTATCGCGATCACGAAGGTCAGGAACTCGTGCCAATAGCCCAGTACCCCACGCAACGTGCCGGCCCACCGCAACCCGTGCCGGCCCACGGCAGCGTCGACAAGGCCAGGGCCAACCCGATCGACATCACGGTCACGGTGGCAGCGGCAGCGGCACGTTGAGTAGGCTCGACCAGGGTCTGCCGGAAGAAGCCGAACTCCACCTCGAGGGTCAACAGCAGCAGCGGGATGACCGCGACGACCTGCTGGAAGAACGCCGGACTGACGGCGCCCTCGCAGAGGGTCGCCCACGCGTCGAGTCGCTGGGGCAGCGGCATCGCGGCGACTTCGGCCGCCATCGCGGGGTCGAGCTCGCGGACCGTGTCGACGTCGAAGAAGTCGTCGAACGCGGTGGCGGCGAGGTAATAGACGAAGGTTCCGATGACGAGCGGGACGACGGCCCGCACGCGGGCCCAGTCGGTCGGCGCGCGTGCCCGCCGGCCCTACTGACCAACACGAGCGGATCCGCGTTGAGCGACACGGCCATCAGGATCCCCATCAGGGTGGCCAGCGCTACGGAGAAAGACAGGTCGATCCACAACGGATGTTCTTCGGGGAGAAGGCACAACATCACGTCCAAGACCACGACGGCGCCGAGACAGAGCCACCACGACCGCCACGGCCGGGCACCGTCGCCGCCGTCGCGGCTCGTGCGCCGCTTGAGCAGACCGACCACCGCGAGCACCGCCACGTCGAGACCCACCAGGCCGACGATCCATCCCAGGAGATGCTGATGACCGGTCGCCTCGAGGGCGGCGAACACCGTCTCCTCGCTGTAGGAGAAGACGAACAGCAGCAGGAAGACCACGGCGAGCACGACGCGGTCCCGTCGATGCCGCGTCAGCACCGCGCGGCGATCGACGTCCGCTTCGGTCCGCACCGGCACCCCCTCACACCACTGCGTTCGTCGTCACGTGACCACCAGTGCGCACACGTTAGACCCCGCCGGCCTACACCATCGGGCTTATCCGCTCCTCGACCCCGAGCAGCGCCTTGCCGAGGACCTCGTACCCGACGGTCGCATGCAGGCCCGCGTGCCGGGCGGCGGTATTGGCGTCGCGCCAGTAACGCTGCACGGGGTTTGCCTCGGCGAAGGTGGCGGCACCGTGCACGTCGACCAGGCCATGAATGGCGGCGAGTACCTGCTGCGCCGCGTAACCACACGCTGCGCGGATCTGCGCCCGGTCGTCGTAGCCGAGCGTCCCGTTCCCCGCCGCGGCCTCGTCGAGGGTGTCGGCGACCTGAAGGGAATGCAGCCGCGCGGTCTGCAAGGCGAGCGCCGCTTCGGCCACCTTCACCTGCACTCCCACCGAATCGCTCTGGCGGCCGAACACCGTGTGGTGCATGGCCTTCTTCGGCGCGCCGGCGATGACGGCAGAGAGTGCCGCCTGCCCCAGGCCCAGAAGCGGCCCGAGCAACATCAGCGTCGCCAAGGACGGGAAGGGCAACCGGCTCCGGCCCTCCGCGGCTCCGGTGGGTTCGCTGACCGCCGACATCGAGATGTATCGGTGCTCCGGCACGAACAACTCGTCGGCCGCCCAGGTATTGCTGCCGGTACCGCGCATGCCGACCACGTGCCAGGTGTCGTCCATGCGCATCTCCTCGGACGGAACCAAGCACATGTACACGTCGACGATCTGACCCGAGTCATCGACCACCGCCGCCGCGATGCCGGCCCACGCGGCGTGATGTGAGCCCGACGCGTACGGCCACCGTCCACTGACGACCAGACCGCCATCCACCCTGCGGGCAGGGGATGGATGGGCGCTGCCTGCCAGCCGGACATCGGGATCGGACCCGAACACTTCGTCCTGCGCACGCGGCGAGGCGAGTCCCACCATCCACGAGGCCGTCGAGCCGAGCCCGACGATCCACGCCGCGGAGCCGTCGGCCACGCCGAGTGCCTCGGTGACCTCGAGGACGGTCCGCACGCCTGATGAGAATCCGCCGAAGCGAGCGGGTTTGAACAGCCGGAAGAAGCCTGCGTCGGCGAGTCCGGCGATGACCTCATCGGCCTGTCGGCGGTTGATCTCGCCCTCAGAGGCATGGGCGCGCAGCAACGGCTGGAGCGCCACCGCCCTGGCCACCAGCTCGGCACGCGTCGGTGTCCCCTGCGTCGTGTGGATGGTTGACGTCATCTGTGCTGCTCCTCTTGCCGTGTACTTCTATTGCGGTGTAATTGGTTGTCGCTCAAAGCTATAGACGTGACCGATGCCAGGATGATTTACGTGGTCTACGTCACGTCACGTCACGTCACGTCACGTCACGTCGCGTCACGTCACGTCACGTCACGTCACGTCACGGGGTCGAAATCGCCGACACTTGGCGGCACCAGCGGCCTCCGCTGTGAGCACGCTGGAAACCCGCCACCTCAAAACCGAAATGCACTGAACCTCACGCGGCGTGACCACGCGGACTCGTGCTCAGCGACTGGCGCAACTTGATGCGCGTGCGGTGCATCCGCGAGAGGACGGTGCCTTCCGGAATGCCCAAGATCTCCGCCGCCTCTCGGCATCCCATGCCACGGATGGCGACGTAGTACACGGTTGCGCGAACGTCGGCCGACAACGCCTGCAACGCCACGACCAGTTCGGGATCCAACACATGGCGAAGTGCCTGTTGCTCGGCGGAGACCGCGTGCGCAGTCGCGGGTGCCACCATCGCGTCGAGATGGCCGTCGGCGATGTCGCCGCTCAGGATTTCGTTGGGCCTGCGCTGACTCGCACGGTGATTGCTGATCCACGTGTTGCGCATGATGCAGAGCAGCCACGCCCGCAGGTGCGTCTCTCCCCGCATCTGGTCGAACGCCCTGAATGCCTTAAGCAGGGTGTCCTGCACCAGATCCTCGGCGTCCGCGACGTTCTTGGTGTAGGACCGTGCGCGCCGATGCAGGTCGCCGGCCAGTGGCAACACGTCGCGCTCGAAGCTTCGGTAGTCATCACCTTCGGTCGCCGAGTCGGTGAGGTCATTGCTGTTGTTCATGAAAGGAGACCCGTTCTCGTTCGTGTAACAGCGCGCAACGTTGAGCGTCGTGAATGGCGGTGTGGATCTGGGCGTTGTCGAGTTGGGCGGTGCCCGACATCGATACTTCGCGTCGGCGAAGAACCGTGCTTGCAGATTGTGTGGAGATTGGATGGAGAACGCCTGTGCCCCGGCTGATGTCGCCGCGGGCAGGCCGGTGGGCTCCCCGGCTGAGATTGGCGGAGATTACCCCTGTTGCTCAGTCATCGGCAGGCGTAGCATCGTTCGCACGACGGGTTCGGGAGTGACTCGATAGAAGAGCCGGCAAGAGATGAAAGCCGGCCGCGGCAGACAAGTGCAACGCGCTCATATGTCCTCCCGAACCCGCCTTTGCGTCTGTGGCCTACCGTCTCGTCAAGCCGACTCGTCCTTCGCTCGCGACACCACGTCGTGAAGACGCGGGCTCGGCGAAGTCCAGGTGGACGGGTCGTGCAGATCCACCCCGGGTGGCATGTTGCCCAGCCCGCGGTTCCGCCTCGGGTAGAAGTCGTCGAGGTCGTCGAGCGCTCGTTGCCGTGCCTCGTCGACTCTTCGGCGCTCGAGTCGGCGCCACTCCCGGTAGCGCTCCTGCTCCAGGTCCCGCAGCTGTCGCTGGTACTCCCCCGGATCGATCGACCTCACCTCGGCGACGCCTCTGCACTCCGGGCAGGCATCGCCGTCGGCCACGTCGAAGGCCGTCGGATACACGACGCGAACCGGGACACCACACAATGCCCGCGGGGCTTCCCACGCGTACTCGATGAACTGAATACCGGCGAGGCGCTTGAGCCGCTCCAGCCGGTGGCACGCCCACGGGCTGGGTTCGTCCAAGACCACGGTATGCACGGGCAAACACCCGTCGGGGATTTCGGGTATCGGGAACGGGTCCACGGGCGAACGACGAAGCACATAGCGCCGTAACGCCGCTCGAGTATTTCGGAGCATCATCGCTCGCGACCCGCCATGGCATCCTCCGCAGAGAATTTTATGGGCGCGACGCCTGAAGTGGGTCATGACACGCTGGACGGAAACATCGCCGTGACCTGGCGCCGCGTCGAGACGGGCCTACTCGTCCTTGGACGTGGCGCCAGCAGACGTCTTCGCGGTGTCGCTCGCGCGCTTGGGCGCGTCGCTGACCGTCTTCTGAACCCCGGCGACCGTCTTCTGCACACCGGCCACGGTCTTGGCGATCTGGTCTTGTCCGTCCTTGACCCGAGAACACGTCGACCGGGGCCCACCTCGATGGTCGGCATCGTGGCGAGCCAGCCGAGCGAAGCACCCAGTGGCAGACAGTAAGTCCCCGACGCAGCCGGCACCCAGGCGGTGATCGACGGTGTCGCGATCGGGTCAAGAGGGCCAGCGCCGTATTGATGACGCCGTCGAGGAGCGGGACCGAGGGGCAGGTCGAGGGGGATCCCGAGGTCCTGCAGGCTGACGTCGGGAATGTCAAGGCCACCGGTGAGATTTGGCCACCAGCTCTGACAGTTTCAGACTGGGCAGTGCAGCGAAGGTGTTGGTCGCGGTCGTCGCTCCGCCGATACCGAGGAGCATTGCTGGCGAACCTCTGATCTTGTTTCGACAAACTGCAATTCGAGCGCCGTTTCGATCATCACCCGACCTCAAACCATGATCACAGGCGGAGGTGTTTGCCTCAGCTAACGGCAGATGAATTTGTGTTAAGTTGCGGAAACACGCGTCGGCCGGTCCACCTACCGGCAGCGCGTCCGGGCCGTCGCCGGCCCGGCGTGATTCCGCCCCCGCATCTGGTACTGATGTACTTGTTGGCGTACTCGTTACCAACGGCCCCTCACCTCACTTGAAGGACGGCACCGTCACCGTGACTGCTTCCCGAGCCCTCCCCCCGGCCGAGACCGAGCCGTTGGGCGCGGGCCCGCACACCGTCGACGTCGACGGCCTCCGGCAGCGGTATCACGTGTACGGCAGTGGGCCGGTATGCGTCGTGCAGCCCGGCGGGCCGGGCGTGCACTGGGAGCCGATGCGCATGCCCCTCGCCGAGGAACGACTGACGATGGTCTACGTGGAGGCGCTCGGCACTGGCGACTCGGGGCGGCTCGCGAGCCACCCCGACGGCTACACGAGGCGGTTCTACGCCGACGCCCTCGACCGGCTGATCGACCACCTACGACTGCGCCGGGTGCATCTGGTCGGCCACTCCTACGGCGGTTTCGTGGCGCAGCGCTATGCGCTGGAGCACCCCGAGCGGCTCAGCGGCCTCGTCCTGTACGAGAGTGCCCCGGCGACCGGTCCGGAACATGGCGCCGAGGCCGGACGCATGATTGCCGAATTCATGGCGCGCAACCCGGGTAACCCGGAAGTGCCCGGGGTGATCGCCGCCCTGCAGTCGGTCGGCACGATCACCGACGACGCCGGACTCACTCGTGCCCTGCGCGCGCTGGTGCCCGCCTACTTCGCGGACTACTGGGGCCGGGCGGGCGAGTTTGCCTCCGTGCGTGACCAACTCGCGGCGTCCTACTTGTCGGGCCGGGACGCCGACCTGATCCCCGAGGTCATCGACGACCGCGCGGCCCTTGCCGAGCTGCGCGTGCCGACACTGGTGATCTGCGGCCGCTACGACGTCATCTGCGGTGTGCGGTGGGGCAAGGAGCTGCACCACCTCATCGACGAGTCCCGACTCGAGATCCTGGAGCGCAGCGGACATCTCGGCCATCTGGAGGAGCCGCAGGCATTCGCCGCCGCGCTCACCGACTTCGTCACGTCGACGTCGGGCGAACCGCCATCTGACCGTGCGTGAGCCTCTGCGAACCGGCTGGCCCGCCTAAAAGCCGATGGGCAGCCCCGCGTAGTTCTCCGCCAGGCCCGCGGCGCCCGCCTCACTCGAGGTGACCCAACGCAGCTGGGAGAGCTGCAGCTGTTCGTCGAACGGATCCACGCTGCGGTGCAGCATCGTCGTCATCCACCACGAGAAGTGAGTGCACCTCCAGACCCGTCGGAGCGCGGTATCGGAGTACGCGTCGGCGAGCCGGTGATCGCCGTGGCGAACCAGGTCCACCACCGCGGGAGCCAGCAGCGCGACGTCGGCGACGGCGAGGTTGAGCCCCTTGGCGCCGGTCGGCGGGACGATGTGGGCGGCGTCGCCGGCCAGGAACAGTCGGCCGTGCCGCATCGGGGTCTGCACGAACGACCGCATCGGTAGCACGCTCTTGTCGGTGATCGAACCGGTGGTGAGCTGCCAGCCGTCCTGGCCGTGGCCCAGGCGAGTCGCCAACGCCTCCCAGATCCGGTCATCGGACCATTCTTCGGCGGCCGTGCCGTTGGGCACCTGAAGGTAGAAACGCGACACCGTCGCCGATCTCATCGAGTGCAAGGCGAATCCGTCACCGTGCCACGCGTAGATCAGCTCGTCGGTCGACGGGGCGACGTCGGCGAGGATGCCGAACCACGAGTACGGGTAGACCTTCTCCCAGTGGTGGCGGACGGGCGGCGGCACGCATTCGCGGCTCGGACCGAACGATCCGTCACAGCCGACGACGACCGCTGCGCTGACCCTCCGACCGCGCCCTTCGGCGTCGGTGAAGGTCACCGAGGGATGGTCGGTACCGAGGTCGTGCAACGCCGTGTCGCACACCTCGTAGTGAACGTCCTGCCCGGCCGCGGTCCGCGCCTCGATCAGATCCCTCTGCACCTCGGTCTGCCCGTAGACCCAGACCGAACGCCCGGTCAGGTCGACGAAGTCGATGTGGTGACGCTCGTGGGGCCACTGCAGATGGATGCCGCGGTGCCGGTCGCCGTCGCGATCGAGCCGGTCGCCCAAACCGCACTGCCGCAACAGATCCACCGTGGACTGCTCGAGGATGCCGGCGCGGATCCTTGCCGCGACGTACTCCTGCGAGCGCGTCTCCAGCACGATCGACTCGACGCCGCCCGCGGCAAGAAGGTGCGAGAGGAGCATCCCGGCGGGTCCCGCTCCGATGATGGCCACCTGGGTGCGCACCTCGTGGTCGGCCATGGTGTCAGTCGAATTCCCGCCCATGCCTGCGAGTCTTGCACCCGGACCGTTGCGCCGCGGGTCTAGGGCACGTCGGCGTCGCGCGAATGCGCCGGCACGGTGGCCAGGGTGAGCGCGGCAAGTACCGCCGCCAACGTGAAGGCGTAGAAGCCCCACGGATAGGCGATGCCGGCCGACACCAAGGTGCCGCCGAGCGACGGCCCGACTATTGCCCCCACCCGGCCGACCCCGGCTGCCACGCCGAGTGCGGTGCCCCGAACCTCCGGCGGGTACAGGTGACCTACGAAGGCATAGACCAGTACCTGGGCGCTGAACACGAAGATGCCCGTCAGCAGCACCGCGGCGTACACCAGGATCCGGCTCTCCATCCTGATCGACAGCAGCGCCAGGAAGATGGCCGCGAGCCCGAACCAGGCGAGCGCGGTCGGCTTGTTGCCACGGGTATCCGCGACGTAGCCCGCGACGAGCAGACCGATGACCGCGCCGACGTTGAGGACGAGGATCAGGGTGGTGCCCTGCGCAATGGAGTACCCCGCATTGCCCATGATGGTCGGCAGCCAGGTGTTGAGTCCGTACACGAGCAGCAGGCCCATGAACGACGCCACGCACAGGCCGATGCTGATCCGAAGGTAGCGGCCTTTGAGCACCTCGGCACTGCGGGCGAGCGTTCCCGTCGCCGGCCCGTCGCGGCTCTCGACCGCCCGCAGGTATGCCGCGGACTCCGGCAGCTTCGTCCACATGAACGGGATCGTCAGCAGCCCGAGTGCGCCGCCGACGATGAACATTGACCGCCAGCCGTATTCGTCGACCAGCAGGAGCGCCAGCAACGCGGAGAGCACCGCTCCCACGTGATACCCGGTCATCATCCTGGTGATCGCAGAGCCGCCGCGGCCGGTCGGGGCGTGCTCGCTCATGAAGGCCAGTGCGGTCGGCAGACAGCCACCAAGTCCGACACCGGCCAGAAAACGAAAGGTGGTGAACATGCCGACGCCCTGCGCGAGGCCGGTCGCGACCGTGCAGAGCGAAAACGCGGCGACACAGATGATCAGACTCCGCCGCCGGCCGAAGCGGTCGGTCAGCGGCCCGATGACGACGGCGCCGATGGCCATCCCGACCAGACCGAGCGTCGAGGCGGCGGTGACCGTCGGACCCGTGAAGCCGAGCGCTCCAGACTCGAGGAGAGTTGGAATCACGATGCCCAGGACGACGAGGTCGTAACCGTCGAGGGCGACCGCCCCCCAGCAGAGCAACACCGGCCAGCGGTCGGCCACCCGGGATGTGGCGCCGGTCCGTGCGTTTCGCGGGAGGTGCGTCGACATGGTTACTCGCCCCTTGGCCGCAGATCCTAGGGGAACCGATGGCCGCATCGGTCGCTTTCGTGCGCGGTCGGCAAATACTTCGCGGATTGGACCGCGTGGCGCGAAATGTTCGGCGTCTCGGTCGATCCGGAGGTGAGCCGGCGCCACCCGACATATGGTCGTCCGGGCTGCAGGTCGCTCACCGTGACGACGAAGGGTCCCGCATGACCGAGATTCGATCCGGTCGCCCCCGCGGACTCGGGAAGTGGGCCGTCCTGCTGACGTGGTCGATACGTCTCGTCCTCTGGTTCCTGGGATTCACGCGACTCGTCGTCAGGCAATCGCCATGGCAATGGCCGAATTGTGGAAGTCGCCGCTCACGCGGTGGCTCGTCGAAGTGCTCGGGCAGATACCCGTCGTCCGGGGCGACCCCGAGTCCGGCAAGCAGGCGCTGGAGAGTGCCGCACGCCCGCTGGACGACGGTGCGCTCGTCGGCATGTTCCCCGAGCAGAGATGCGTCCGACCGGGTGAGGTGGCGCCCTACCGACCCGGCGTCGCGGTGCTCTCCAAACGGACCAACGTTCCCATCATTCCGGTCCGCCTCGTCAACGCTAACAAGGTGTTGCCGCTCGGCAAGAAGATTCCGTCCCTCAAGCACACCGTCTACGTCATCTTCGGCGCACCCATCGACCCAGCCCAATTCGACTCCGTCTCGGCACTTCTCGCCGAGACGGAGTCGCGCATCAGCGCACTGGCCGCCTCCGACGAAGACGCTCACTGACGTTGCAGTGCAACGCCCTTGGTCTCGGGTAGTAGGGCCGTGGAGACGAGGCTGACCAGGACGACAGCCGCCATCATGACGCCGATGGCCGGCGCGCCCCACGCCGCAAGCAGGGGCGCGGCGATGATGGTCGGCACCGCGCCGCCCACCAGGCCGGCGAGGTTGAGGGACAAGCCGGTACCGCTGTAGCGGTGCGGCGTGCCGAAGATCTCCGGGATGAATGCCGCCATAGGGCCGTACGCACTGCCCGCGATCGCGTAGGTGACCCCCATCGCGAGCGCGAAGAGGGCGGCATTGCCGGTGTCGATCAGCGGGAGCACGACGAACGACCACGGTACGCCGACCGCGAACGCGGCCATGATGACCCGGCGGCGGCCGAATGTGTCACTCAGTACGGCGCTCAGCGCGTTGAACACCACCACGACCACGCCTCCCATCAGTCCGACCGCCAAGATCAACTTCGGCGAGAAACCGACGTGCGTATGGGCGTAACTCATGAAGTAAGCGTTGGCCATGTAGCCGAGGGTGAAGAACCCGATCATGCTGCCCGCGGCGAGCGCCACCTCGCGTCGCTGGGTGGCGAACAGTGCGGCCAGCGGTGTCACCGGCGTGCTCGTGCGCGCCTTCTGCGCGGCGAAGACCGGTGTCTCGGCGACGTTGAGCCGCACGTACAGCGCGATCGCGACCAGCACCGCACTGAACAGGAACGGGATCCGCCACCCCCAGTCGAGGAACGCTTGGCTGCTCTCACCGATCGTCTGGTTCACCGCCAGGAACAACAGACTGCTCATGACGAGCCCACCGCCGACGCCCATCTGGGTGAACATGCCGTAGCGGCCCCTGGCCTCGGCGGGCGCGTATTCGGCGGACAGCAGTGCGGCACCGGCCCATTCACCACCGACTGCGAACCCCTGTACGAGGCGCAGCGTCAGCAGAATCAGCGGTGCCGTCATGCCGATCGTCGCCGCACCGGGTACCAGGCCCACCGCCAGGGTCGACAGTCCCATGATCAGCAAGGTGGCAATCAGCGTCGACTTGCGGCCCAGCCGGTCGCCGAAGTGGCCGAAGAACGCGGCGCCGAGGGGGCGGGACAGGAACGCGGCGGCGAACGTCGCCATCGACGCGACGGTGGCCAGCGTGGCGCCGAGGTGCGGAAAGAAGACGTGGGGAAACACCAGCGCCGCCGCGGTGCCGTAGATGTAGAAGTCGTAGTACTCGATCGCCGAGCCGACGAAGCTGGCCAACGCGACCCGCTTCATCGAGGTGGCCTGTGGTCGAGCCAGTTGCGTTGTCATGTTCACTCCTCGGACGTTGCCTTCGTCCGAAGCTATGAGGCCGGTGCAGCGGAGGCGCGCTTGTGCGCGCTACTCGCCGTATTCGGCGATCACGCCGTTGCGCGCATTGTGCTCGTGGCCGTGCCGCGTCCTCACGTGCGGCTGTACACGCTCACGTCGTCGATGTTCGCGCGCGAACGGTCGGGAAGCGCGACCACGCAGGCCACGGTGATCAACGCGGCCAGCACGATGTAGACGGAGATCGAGTACGCGGTGCCGGTCTCGTGCAGCAGCCACGTCGCCAGCAGGGGCGCCGGGCCGCCGGCGAAGACCGACGCCAGTTGGTAGCCGATACCGGCGCCGCCGTAGCGCAGATGGGTCGGGAAGCTTTCGCCGATCAGCGCGGCCTGAGGACCGTATTGCATGGCGTGCACCACCAAGGACAGCACGATGGCGATGAAGATCAGGGCGTACCCGCCATGCGACAGGACGGCGAAGTACGGGAAGGCGAGGACACCGGTCAAGACGGCTCCGGTGAGGTACACCCGTTTGCGTCCGAACCGGTCCGATAGGTGTGAGAACAGCGGGATCATCACGAGTTCCAACGTCGCGCCTACCAGGACGGCGGTCAGCACGAATGTCTTGCTGTAGTGGTGCGTCGCCACCACGTACGTCAGCACGAACGTGGTGAACAGGTAGAACGGCATCTGCTCGCTGAACCGCGCCCCCGCCGAGAGCAGGATCTCCCGCCAATGCTGCCGGATCGCGTCCAACACCGGCGTACTCGCCGTCTTCCCCTCCGCGAGCACCCTGGCGAACATCGGCGTCTCGAGTATCTTCAGCCGGATCGCCAGGCCGATCGCCACCAGAACCAAGCTGGCCAGGAACGGCACCCGCCAGCCCCACGAGTTGAACGACTCGGGCGACAACGTTGCCGAGAGCAGGGTCATGCCACCGGTCCCGAGCACCAGCCCCACCGGCACCCCGATCTGCGCGGCGCTACCGAGCAGTCCGCGTCTGTCTTGATCACCCCACTCCATCGCCAGTAGCACCGAGCCGCTCCACTCGCCGCCGATCGCAATGCCCTGCACCAACCGCAGCAGCACCAGGATGAGCGGCGCCGCCAGCCCGATCGACGCCGTCCCGGGCAGCATCCCGACCATCGCCGAGGAGATGCCCATGACGACCAGGGTGATGATCAGGGTGGTCTTGCGTCCGATCCGGTCGCCCCAGTGCCCGAAGATCGCCGCCCCGACCGGGCGTGCGGCGAACCCGACCGCATAGGTCGCGAAGGACTGCATCGCACCGGCGTACGCGCTCGACGCCGGGAAGAACAGATGCGGGAAGACCAGCGCGGCGGCCGTGTTGTACAGGAAGAAGTCGTACCACTCGATCGTCGTGCCGATCGCGCTTCCGAACGCCGCACGTCGTACCTGAACGCGCTGCGAGTCCGGTGCCAGCTCGGTGTCGTCGGTCCCCATGGGATCCATCATGGAACCATCCCGCGCGCCGGGGATCGAAATCGCGCCACTGGGTTCACCACGGCATCGGACGGGTGTGCCGCGACCCCCGCCGAGCACGCGATTCGTGGGTCGCAGTGGTCACGCACGGCAAGAACCGACATGATCACTGTCGTGAGTACTTCCACTGGTTCCACGTCCACCAAACTCACCGGCCGACGTGCTGGTGATCTTCGGCATCACCGGCGACCTGGCCAGGAAGATGACGTTCCGATCGCTGTATCGACTGGAACGTCGCGGGCTGCTGGACTGCCCGATCGTCGGCGTAGCCCGCCGCGAATGGTCGCACGACGAACTCCGCGACCACGCTCGCACGGCGATCGCCGACGGCGGCGAGACCATCGACGAGACGGTGTTCACCCGATTCGCCAACCGAATGTCGATGGTGTCGGGAAACTACGACGACGCCAAAACCTATGCGCGCCTTGGCAAGGCGATCGAGGGCAAGCACACGCCGGTGTTCTACCTGGAGATCCCGCCGGCGCTGTTCGGGTCCGTGGTCGACCAGCTGGCCGGCGCCGACCTGACCGCGGGCGCCCGCGTCGTGATCGAGAAGCCCTTCGGTCACGACCTGGCCTCGGCCAACGCCCTGAACGACGAACTGCGGAAGAACCTCGAGGAGTGGCAGATCTTCCGCATCGACCACTTCCTGGGCAAGGAACCGGCGATGGACATCATGTTCCTGCGGTTCGCCAACACGATCTTCGAGCCCCTGTGGAACCGCGACCGGATCGCCAGCGTGCAGATCACCATGGCCGAGAACTTCGGGGTCGAGGACCGCGGCAGCTTCTACGACGACGTCGGGGCGTTGCGCGACGTGGTGCAGAACCATCTGTTGCAGCTCGTCGGGCTCATCGCCTCCGAACCGCCCAGCACGGCCGACGCCGACGGGCTTCGCGACAAACGCGTCGAGGTGTTCAAGGCCATCCCCTCGATCCGGCCGGCGCACTACGTGCGCGGCCAGTACGACGGTTACCAGGCGATAAAGGGCGTCCAAGCCGATTCGCAGACCGAGACGTTCGCCGCGCTACGGCTGGAGATCGACAACTGGCGCTGGGCCGGCGTGCCGTTCTTCATCCGGGCCGGAAAGGCATTGCCGGTGCGGGCCACCGAGATCCGAGTGATCTTCAAGCACCCGCCCCGACTGCCCATCTCGACGCACGCACCCGACGCCGACGAGTTGATCCTGCGCATCGACCCCAAACCGGGTACCGACCTCGTGATCCAGGCCAAGACGCCCGGCGCGAATCGGACCCGCGCAGTGGACCTCTCGCTGATCTTCGCCGACGAGCTCGGCGAAGCCCCCGAACCCTACGAGCGGCTGCTGTCCGATGCCATGAACGGCGACTCCAGCCAATTCACCCGCCAGGACACCGTGGCCGAGACGTGGCGGATCGTCGAGCAGCTCCTGGAGAACCCGCCGCCGGTCGAGGTCTACCAGCCCGGCAGCTGGGGTCCGCCCGGGTCCGCCAAGCTCCTCGCCGGTCACCCCGGCTGGCGCGAACCCTGGCTTCGATAAGGCCCTCGACCCGCCGACACAGCATCCCCTGTCGTCAAACCCCGCGTTTGGCGACAGGGAGTTCGATCTCGGCGCGGCGGGGACCGATCCGCCGACACGGTCAGCTTGCGGTGTGCACGATCAGGATGTCGATCTTGGCTCGCCGGGCGACCTCCGCGGGCACCGATCCCAGAAGGCGACCGGCCAGCGAGTCCAGTCCCACGTCGCCGACGACGATGAGGTCTGCCCCGACGTCGCGCGCCAGTTTGGTGAGCGCGTCGACGGGAGCACCGACGACCGCCCGCTCTTCGACGTTCTTGGCGCCGGCTGCCCTGGCACGATCGCGGGCGTCGTGAAGGATTTCGTAGACGCCCGCGTCACCGTGCATGCGGTAGCCGTCGCGTCCGAGGGCATCCTCCGCACGACGGTCACCGACGTGGTCGGGTGAGGGTGGTCGCGACCAGCCACCCTTTTCGGCGTGGTGGAAGTGAGCGGTGGCAATGATCAGCTTCGCGTTCTGCTGCGCCGCGAACAACCCGGCTTGCTCGACCGCACGCATCGACGAATCCGAGCCGTCGGTTCCGACTATCACCGTCTGGTAGCTGCTCACGCCGCCTCCTTCGAAGTGGTTGCGACGACACGACGGTAACTCCCCGCGGGTGACCGGCGCTGCGGTATTCGATCATGATCACGCCACGCCTCAACGCCGATGCCGGGCGGGGCACCCGGAAACCGCTGGCGAGCAAACGTCGGCGAGGCCGCCGAACATCCCGTCGATCGACTATTTCATGGGTGACGTGCATCACTCGGCAACTGTGGTATGGACGCCCGCGGTTCTCGGCTTATAGCAAGCAGATGCCACCTCTACACAGAAGCGATGGCGACGCACTGGCAAGGACGGGGACCACCTCATGAGCACATCACGACAGGACGGGACGGCATCGACGATCGCGCGGATGGCGAAGTCGGCGACGTTCACGGCCCTCACGCTGGCCGCCGTCGCCGTCGGCGTGGTCACCGGTCCGGCGGCGACTGCGAATGCGGCCGACGATTCCTGTCCCGCCGTGGAGGTGGTCTTCGCGCGGGGAACGTTCGAGGCCCCCGGCGTCGGCGCGACCGGACAGGCATTCGTCGACGCCTTGACCGCCCGACTGCCGGGCAAGGCGGTCGACGTGTACGCGGTGAACTACCCGGCGTCGCTGGACTTCGGCCAGGCCGTCGACGGCATCGCCGACGCCAGCAACAAGATTCAGTCGATCGCCACCCAATGCCCGTCCACCAAGATCGTGCTCGGCGGTTACTCGCAGGGTGCCGCCGTCGCCGGTTACACCACCTCTAGCGTGGTGCCCGCGGGATACAGCCTGCCCGCCAGCATCTCCGGACCGATGCCCGCCTCGGTCGCCTCGCACGTCGCGGCCGTCGCCTTGTTCGGCACCCCGGACGACTGGTTCCTGGGACTGGTCGATCGCGGTGCCCCGACGATCGCCATCGGTGACCCGTACGCGGCCAAGACCATCCAACTGTGCGCCCCCGGTGACCCGGTCTGCTTCCCCGGCGGTTTGGACCGCTCCGCGCACAGCTCGTACAAGTCCAATGGGATGGCGGATCAGGCAGCCGATTTCGTCGCCGCGCACCTCGGCGTGCCGGCGCCCGCCGCACCGGTGATCCAAGCGGCCGGCGAAGTCGAACCCGGCAACTGACCAACCCCCTTCCCCACCGACGGCCGGAAGCCTGTCCAGTACGGACGACTTCCGGCCGTCGGTGAACGCTACGTCGCATCATCGCGGCTCGGTGGTCGGCTGCCACGTTTGGTGCCCCGCCGGGATGGCGGGACGCATCCCGGCCGGAGAAGCGCGTACACGCCAACTACTCACCCGCGCCGCGGTCGAGGGGTAACGTTCTTTGGCACCGCGGCCTCTTGGCACAGCGGTCCTCAAGGCACTGCGGTCGTTGGTGTCGACTTCATCGGCCACGCGACCGGACGTGTCGCCGTCATACGGCCTAGGGAGCATGTTGTCAGGCATGCAGTTCGGGATATTCACCGTCGGGGACGTCACCGAGGATCCGACGACCGGCTACACGCCCACCGAAGCCGAGCGGATCCGTGCCACCGTCCAGCTTGCCAAGAAAGTCGAAGAGGTAGGTCTCGACGTGTTCGCCACCGGCGAGCACCACAACCCGCCGTTCGTGCCGTCCTCGCCCACCACACTGCTGGGCTACATCGCGGCTCAGACCGAACGGATCATCCTGTCCACCTCCACCACGTTGATCACGACGAATGATCCGGTGAAGATCGCCGAGGACTTCAGCGTGCTGCAGCATCTCTCCGGTGGCCGGGTGGACTTGATGCTCGGCCGGGGGAACACGGGGCCGGTGTACCCGTGGTTCGGACAAGACATCCGGGCGGCGATCCCGTTGACCGTCGAGCACTACGGGTTGCTGAGGCGACTGTGGCGTGAAGAGGTCGTCGACTGGAGCGGCAAATATCGCACACCGCTGCAAGGCTTCACCCTGGCGCCGCAGCCGTTGAACGGAGTGCCGCCGTTCGTCTGGCACGGTTCAATCCGAACCCCCGAAGTTGCCGAAATGGCCGCCTATTACGGCGACGGCTTCTTCGCCAACCACATCTTCTGGCCGCCGTTCCACACCAAGCGAATGGTGCAGTTGTACCGCCAGCGCTTCGAGCACTACGGGCACGGCAGCGCCGATCGGGCGATCGTCGGTCTGGGCGGACAGGTCTTCATGCGCCGCAACAGCCAGGAGGCCATCGCGGAGTTTCGGCCCTATTTCGACAACGCCCCGGTGTACGGGCACGGGCCCAGTTTGGAGGAGTTCACCGCCCAAACCCCCCTGACCGTCGGTTCGCCGCAGCAGGTGATCGACCGGACGCTGAGCTTCCGCGACTACGCCGGCGACTATCAGCGCCAGTTGTTCCTCATCGATCACGCCGGTCTCCCGCTGAAGGTGGTGTTGGAGCAACTCGACCTGCTGGGCGAAGAGGTGGTCCCCGTGCTGCGCAAGGAGTTCGCGGTCGGCCGACCCGATCACGTGCCCGATGCTCCCACACACGAGGCGCTGGTCGAGGCGGCCAGCAGGGACTCGGACCCTCCCGCCACGGACCCTCCCACCACGAGGCATCCAACACCGAGGCATCCAACACATCGGAGGAGCAAGGGTCATGACGAAGCTGGCTGTCATCAGCGGTGGACTGCGCGAACCGTCGTCGACCCGGCTGCTCGCCGACCGGATCACCGCGGCGGTCGAGACGGCGCTCGCCGACCGGAACCTCACGATGACCTCGTCGATGATCGAACTGCGGCCCCTCGGCCGGCCGATCATCGATGCGATGCTGGCGGGATTCGCCTCTGAAGAGCTCGAATCCGCGTTCGAAACCGCCGCCGACGCCGACGGAGTCATCGCCGTGAGCCCGGCGTTCAACGCCTCGTACAGCGGGTTGTTCAAGTCGTTCTTCGACGTGCTGCCCGAGGAGACGCTTTCGGACATGCCGGTGCTGATCGCGGCGACCGGCGGTACCGAGCGCCATTCGCTGGTGCTCGAACATGCGTTGCGGCCGATGTTCTCCTACCTGCATGCGATCGTTTCGCCCACCGGCGTGTACGCCGCCACCGACGACTTCGGTGCTCAGCGCGGTTCCTCCGGGCTGGCCGAGCGGATCGGCAAGGCAGCCGACGACTTCGCCCGGCTCGTGCAGGCGTGCGGTCCCCGCGCCCGTCGGGATGTGTTCGCCGAGGAACTGACCGAAATGGAGCACCTGCTGGCCGGCTGGCAGCCGCGGAACGGGACCGACGATGTCGAGGACTGAGGCCCCCGTTCTGGTGTTGGGTGCCACAGGTGGCCAGGGAGGAGCGGTCGTCAGCGGATTGCTGGCACGCGGGGTTCGCGTCCGCGCCCTGGTGCGTCGGCCGGACACGCCGTCGGTTCGGCGCCTGGGTGACCGGGGCGTCGAGGCTGTCGTCGGTTCCCTCGACGACACCGTCGCCCTTCGAGCGGCGATGACCGGTGTCGCTGGGGTGTTTGCGGTGACCACTCCGTTCGAGGCCGGAGTCGACGCCGAGGTGGCCCAAGGGCGTGCCATCGTGGCCTCGGCCGGCGCCCAGCAGGTGCCACACCTGGTGTTCAGTTCGGTGGCCGGGGCAGATCAGCACTCCGGTGTGCCGCACTTCGAAAGCAAGGCGATCATCGAGACGGAGTTGGCGGAAAGCGGTGTGCCGTACACCATCACGGCTCCCACGTACTTCTTCGACAACGCGCTCGGCGGCGTGGACCGCATCTATGCCGGGATCCTCGCTCTGCCGTTGGCGCCCGACCGTCCCCTGCAACAGCTGGCCCGGCCAAATCTGGGTGCCTTCGTCGCGAAGGTGCTGGAAAGTCCGGAGACGTACGCCGGGCAGCGCCTCGAACTCGCCAGCGACGCGACCACACCAACGCAGATGGCCGAAGCCCTCGGCGCGGCACTGGGCCGGCCGGTGCGGCATGAACGCACCCCACTCGAGTCGATCCGCAATCCCGACATGCACGCGATGTGGAGTTTCCTCAACGGCCCGGGCTATCGGGTAGATCTCGAGGCTCTGCACTCCGCGCACCCTGACATCGGGTGGCAGTCGTTCGCCGATTGGGCGGGGCACGCCTTCGAATCCCCGGGCGCCGGTAGGCAGTAGAGCGATGAACGTTCTGGCGGGACGGCGGGCACTGGTCACCGGCGGTTCTCGGGGTATCGGCGCGGCGATCGTCAAGCGATTGGCCGCCGACGGCGCAAAGGTGGCATTCACCTTCGCGGCGTCGGGCGGTCCGGCAGAGGAGCTGTGCGCGGAGGTGTCCGCACAGGGCGGCACGGCGGTGGCCATCCGGGCCGACAGCGCCGACGCGCAACAGGTGACCGACGCGGTCGATCAGGCAGTGACCGCCTTGGGTGGTCTGGACATCCTGGTGAACAACGCCGGCACGAGTGCGTCCGGACTCGCCGAAACGTTCGCTCTGCAGGACTTCGATCGGATGCTGGCGGTCAATGTCCGGGGCGTGTTCGTAGCAATCCAGCGTGCGATTCCCCACCTAGGTATGGGCGGCCGGATCGTCACCATCGGCAGCATCTTCGCTGACCGCGTTCCGCGTCCGGGCAGCGCTGTCTACGCCACCACCAAGGCCGCGCTCGCGGGGTTGACCCGCGGGCTGGCCCGAGAGTTGGGGCCGCGGGGCATCACCGTCAATGTCATCCAGCCGGGGCCTACGGCGACCGACGCCAACCCCGATTCAGGGGAATTCGCCAACGCGATGCGACAACTCACTGCGGTCGATCACTACGGCCGCCCCGAGGACATCGCCAGTGCGGTGGCTTACTTGGCAAGTCCAGAGGCGGCATTCATCACCGGCATCAGCTGGAACGTCGACGGCGGATTCAATGCCTGATTGCCGTCGCAATCGGCTACTACCAAGTTCCCCGAGTGCTGTCACGACCGGACGAAACACTCGATCCGGACGGGCGAGGTGCTCGTGCCGCACGCGGGTTGGGTCTCCCGTTTCATCCGGCTGGTGGTGGGCATTCCGAACGCATGAAGCAGCTGACCCGAGTTCGGCGTGCGCACCGGCGGATCACGACGCTTCAACGGCGCATCTGGTTGGGCCAAGTGCTGACGTGGCCGACCGCGATCGCCATCGGGGTGTCGTCAGTCGGCGGCCTGGTGTGGTTCCTGCGGCGCCGGTCCGCCGGCGGTCGTCACGAAATGCCGGACATGCCTGGAGCGCACGAAGACGGCAACGTGCACGTCGAGCCCGACGGTCACCTCACCCGTCCCTGAACGGAGGACGCCCCGACAGATCTCCGTTGCAGTCACGGACCTCTCGTCGAGCTGTTTCGCAATGCACGACGCGGGTAGGCACTACGTTCCAACGCTGCGGTTCGTCGCGATGTCGATCGAACGGCGGTGCAGAGAGTTGTCAAGGAGCCGCGGTTGCGGGTGAATCGATACGTCCGTCCGGATGCCGACATGATCTCCACCTCGTGGGGCGCCACTCCGACATCCGCGGAGATCGCCGCCCTGTCCAGCCTCACGTTCCAGCGGCCCGACCCAGAAGGAATCCTCGACGACGTCGGAGCCGCGGTGTTTCGGCTGGGACCGTGTCGGACCGAAGCCATGTACCACCTCGTCGACGACGTATGGCGGCGGCGTCCCGACGGTCGACAACGCGAACGCCACGACCTCGATCGACTGGTGGTCGAATCCGGCGGTAGCGGGCCTCTGACGATATCCGGATGCGCGTGGGGTTGGGCGTTTCCTCTCCAGCACCAAGACAGGATCGAGGGCTCCCTTGTCGTCAGCGCCACCGACCGACCCTCGAGCGGACACATTCAGCTTTTGATGGCGCTGGCGAATCAGGCGGGCGCCGCCCTGGCATGCCTGGCCGTTCATCTACGACGGGAACGGTGTGCCAAGGAACTGGTCAACGTGGCCACAGAGCTCGCCGGCGCACGGCGGCAGCTGCGAAGCCGAACATACGTCCACGAAACCATCGAGGCAGCGCTGGTCGGCGGTGACGGGGAGCAAGCGATCACCGACGCGCTACAACAGTTGACGGGGTTGCCCATCGTTCTGGAAGACCGGTTCGGCAACCTGCGTAGTTGGTCTGGACCAGGACAACCCGTGCCGTACCCAAAACCAAACCCGGAACAGCGTCAGCGCCAACTTGCCGTTCTCGCCGATCGCCAGCGGCCAAGGCGAACGAAGGATCGCGTCGCCGTGCTCGTCCGGCCGCGCGGCGAGATCCTCGGAGTGTTGGCCATCATCGACCCGCACGAGCAAGTAACCGACGACGACCTCTTTGCCCTGTACTTCGCGCGCATGCTATTGGGCTACGAGTTGTCCCATCAGCGAAGCTTGGTGGAGATGGAGCTCAGCGTCCGTCGCGAACTCGTCGATGACCTGATCGCAGGCACGCACGACGACGGCGCCTTCGCCAGAGCGGAAGCGCTGGGCCACGATCTTCGCCGCCCGCATCATGTGGTCGTCGTGCACAGCTCGGCCGCTTCCGATTCCATGGTGGCCACGGCCGCCACCCGCGCCGCGGCTGCGTTGCACCTGAACAGGCTGCAAGGACGTAGCGGTCAGCTGGTGGTGCTTCTGACCGAAGGTCGCCCCGACCCCGATGCGCTTCACCGCTCGCTCACCGAGTTGCTGGGCGGAGCCGCATGCGCCATCGGCGTCGGCTCGCGTTGCGAAGCACCATCAGACTTTCCGAAATCGTTCACCGACGCCCAACACGCCCTCAACGTGCGGCTCCATTCCGCGGCACCCGCAGGAGCATCTGCCTACGACGAACTGGGTTTCTACCGTCTCATCGATGCAGCCCATACCTGCGGAGCCGTCGAGGACTTCATTCGAGAATGGCTCGGCGTGCTCCTGGATTACGACTTGACCAAGAAGTCGCAGCTCGTCTTCACGCTGAGCGAGCACCTGGAAAATGGCGGTAGTTACGACGAATCCGCCAAAGCGCTGCACATCCACCGCAGCACATTGCGCTACCGGTTGACGCGCATCGGTGAACTGACCGGTTATGACCTGCGCGACGTCAACACCCGATTCAATCTCCACGCCGCCACGCGGTCGTGGCGTTTTCTGTACTCCGGAGACGCGCACCGACCAGCCGCCGCCGGCCCGAGGGGGCGCTACCGCTCGACCTTTGCGTCGGCGGCCGACTGATTCTTCTCAGTCTTGGATCGACACCCTTCTGCGCAGAGGTCGCGCGAGAGCGGCAGCAGCGACACCGGTCAGGGCCGCCGCAGAGGGCTTCGGTGACCAGCGCAATGCAGCCATCGCCCAGCCGAGCGGCTGGTCGAGCGGCGAATCGGAGCCAGCATTGTGGGAAACCGTCTCCTGCAGCTGACTCGTCGGCTGGGCGAAGATGTCGAGCATGGCAGGCACGAATGCCCACATGTCCTGGGGACCTCGACTGGTGACGAGATTGCGATCCCGCACGACTTCGCGGTCGAGCCAGGTGGCGCCCGCATTGACCAGGTCATCGCGGATACCGGGCCAGGAGGTCACAGTCCGCCCGGTCAGCAATCCCGCCGACGCCAGCACCCACGGACCGTGGCACAGCGTCACGATCGGCTTGCCGCTGTGGTCGAACGCGCGCACGAAATCCCGCGCGGCCGCTGATTGCCGCAGTAGGTCGGGGTTGATGAAGCCGCCCGGCAGCAGCAGTCCGTCGTAGGAGTCTGCGTCGGCCTCGGTAACCAACTTGTCCACGCCGACTCGCGAGGCGGGCATGTGCAGGTTGACTCCCCGGATCCGGCCCCTGCGCAGTGAAACGATGTCCACTTTCGCACCCGTCAGCTGCAGCCCACGCAGCGGAACAACCAGTTCCACCTTCTCGAAGCCATCGGCTGCCAGCACCGCTATCTTCCGCCCCGAAAGGCGTCGTTTGTTTGACATGATCCTCCTGTCAGTGTCGTGGCCCATGAAGCGCCCCTTGACCATTCGAGTGTGAACTGTTGCTCAACCGGCCCTGTACCCGCTCGACTCATCGGCAACCACCTCAGCGCGCCCGCCCTGCTACGCCGGTACCAATGCGGGGACGCTGCCATAATTCCCAGGCCAGTCGAAGGCTCCCGATGCCGGTGAGCAAGGCAAGCGCCGCGAGCCCGGGAATGTGCAACAGCGCAGGCAAGGTCGCCGCGGCGACGAGCCCGGTCGCAGCGCGGTCGACGGGAACCTGTCGGTGGTCGCGCCATCGATAGGCGACGTCACTCAGGTAGAACAACGCCGTGCCGCCGGCGAGTGCGATGGCTGGGATCAACGGCAACGGATCGCCGGCGTGTTCCACGGTCGCGTGCGCGCCGACGGCGAACAGTATGATGCCGGCGACGAGCGGCAGATGGAGGTAGCTGTAGGCGTCGCGCGCGAGATGGGCCCGTTCCGTGCCGGTGGCCTGTTCGAGCCGCTGCTCGGCTCCACTGCTCAGGCCGAAGTACGTCCACCAGAATGTCGCCATGATCGCAACGCCCAGGACCAGAGCGGCGATCACCTCGGAACGATGCAGATCCGTTGCACCTGCGCCTAGTTCGACGATTGCCTCGCCGAGCGCAATGATGATGATCGAGCCGTGGCGCGACACGAAGTACGACGGTGAGACGCGAAATCCACCGAGGCCGAACACGGCCGGTGCGCCGTAGTCGATCACCGCTGCGGCGACCCACAGCAGTTCGCGGCCGGGCGATTCGACGAAGGCGGCCGCAACGATGCAGGCCGGGGCCGCGACGAAGGCCGGCGCGATGCGCCTGATGCTGCGCCGCAGATCGGCGTCTTCGTCCGATGAGTATGCGACGAACTTTGCGGCGTGAATCAACCGCACCGCCAGAAGAGCGATCGCGAAGAGCAAAGCCCCCGACGTGAACGCCGTGGGCAGTGCCGCGGCGGCGACGAGCATTGCCGCCATCGCAGCGATGACAACCGCCTCGTGCCAGACGTTGGCGGTATCGAACGTGTTGATCAGCCAGGTGTAGCCGACCCAGGCCCACCACACTGCGAGCAGTGCGAGCGCCGCCCGCCCGAATCCCGTCGGCGACGGGTCATGCAGCACGAGCTGAGTGACCTGTGACATCGCGAAGGTGAACACCAGATCGAAGAAGAGTTCGAGGTTGCCCTCCGACGTCGAACCCGCACGGTGACTGGAGTTCTCGTCATCGCCGGTCACGGTGCTACTCCGGCTGATGCGTCCCGTACTTGGGACCACATGGCTGTCGTGAACGGCAGTTCCTTCAACGCTGACTTCCTTCCCCCGGCGAGACGTGCGGCCAGTTTGCCAACGCCAGTGGAAGACATGCGCCGACCTCACAGGCGCAAGCCGCCAGTGGCGATTCGTCCTGACAGGACCAAGCAGCCCGTACTTCGGATGGCCGGTGGCAGCAGGTGAGCGATTGCGGCCGTCCGTGACCAATTGCCGCCCATTTTTTCACCCCGCCAGGGTCATGTGGCGATTGCGGAATTGGCCACGAGTAGGGCGACGCGGCCATGACCACGTACGAATTACCTGTTAGAGAGCACGTTCAGGGTTTATGTCCCGCGAACACTCGCATGTGATGTCCGGATGGGATGGGTGCAGCGTCCGGGCTGCCGCCGTGTTTGGCCTACGACGACAGGGGTAGAGCGGTTCGATCCTGACGCTTCCACGACAGAAGGAGCACTCATGAGGGCAATGACCTATCGCGGGCCTTACAAAGTCCGTGTCGAGGAGAAGGACCGCCCTGGGATCGAGCACCCCAACGATGCGATCGTGCGTGTGCAGCTCGCCGCGATTTGCGGGTCGGATCTGCACCTCTACCACGGTCTGATGCCGGACACCCGGGTCGGACACACCTTCGGGCACGAATTCATCGGCGTCGTCGACGAGGTGGGTCCGTCGGTGCGGAACATCAAGCCCGGGGACCGCGTGATGGTGCCGTTCAACATCTACTGCGGCTCCTGCTACTTCTGCGCCAGGGGACTCTATTCCAACTGCCACAACGTGAATCCGAACGCCACCGCGGTCGGTGGAATCTACGGCTACTCACATACGTGCGGGGGCTATGACGGTGGACAAGCCGAGTTCGTTCGGGTGCCGTTCGCTGACGTCGGCCCGTCGGTGATCCCCGACTGGATGGCCGACGAGGACGCCTTGCTATGTACGGATGCATTATCGACGGGATACTTCGGCGCACAGCTTGGCGACATCGTCGAAGGCGACACGGTGGTGGTCTTCGGCGCCGGTCCGGTCGGACTCTTCGCGGCGAAGTCGTCATGGCTGATGGGTGCCGGGCGGGTGATCGTGGTCGACCATCTCAACTATCGGCTGGCGAAGGCCCGCGACTTCGCCCACGCCGAGACGTACAACTTCGGTGAACACGGCGACATCGTGTTGGAGATGAAGAAGACCACCGACTTCCTCGGCGCCGACGTGGTGATCGACGCAGTGGGCGCCGAGGCCGACGGCAACCTCCTGCAGCACGTCACGACGGCCAAGCTCAAGCTACAGGGCGGCTCGCCGATCGCCTTGAACTGGGCCATCGACTCTGTCCGCAAGGGGGGCACCGTTTCGGTGATCGGTGCGTACGGCCCGATGTTCAGCGCCGTCAAGTTCGGGGATGCGATGAACAAGGGCCTGACCATCCACACGAACCAGGCGCCGGTCAAGCGGCAGTGGCCCCGGTTGTTCTCACACATCGAGAACGGCTACTTGAAGCCCAGCGAGATTGTCACGCACCGAATTCCCCTCGAGCACATCGCCGAGGGTTATCACATGTTCTCGTCCAAGCTCGACGACGTCATCAAGCCGATCATCACCGTCAACGCCAACTGACCAGTGCACTAGGAGGATCCTCATGACAGAGACTGCCGACCGCGTACCCGCCTACACGGCGGATCATCCGGCCATCCCCGACAGGGAAAGCCTGCAGGCGCGCATCCCCGGGTGGGGCGCCGACCTCGACAAGCGGGACCGCCCCTCGGTGCCCAAGCTGAAGTTCCTCGACACCGGAGCCTGGTGGGACTTCCCGGAACGCCAACCCGAGAAGTGGCCACGGGAACGCTCGATCGAGCACCGTTTTCTGACACCCGTGTTCGGTACCGCTCAGCCGCCCGCTGGTCTTTCGGGCGTCATGCGCCGGTTCGCCTACAAGTTCAGCGAAGGGCGCGCGCTGCATTGGCTCATGCTGCTCTATGCCGACCGGGTTGATGCCGCCGAGCATCACATCCGTTCAATGGCCACGCTGCGACCGGACAACCCGATCACTGAAAGTGGAATCAAGGCCGAATGGACCCGCAACGGCATGAAGTCCAGGTTCGGCAAGGGCAGGGTTGACATTCACCACATGTGGTTGGATCCGCTGATCGTCGGGTGGCCTTGGCTTTTGGCAGGTGCGGTGATCGCCCGCCTGGTCAGGAAGCGGCGAGCCGGTCGATGACGGTGTGGTGACACCGCGCGGTACTTTCGCTGACGCGAACACGGTGGGCAGACCGGATCGCCTCCATGGGCGGGCGTGACGATCGTGTCGTCACACGCGCCGAGCACGCGCGGCTCAACCAATCCAGCGGCACGTGCAACGCAAAACCGTCAAGCATGCAACATGACCCGCCGTCCCGAAGGCAATTCGGTCATCAAATATCATTACGCGTCAATGCATCCGCGGAGGGATTGCTACGTCCTAAACAAGATCAACCATTTTTAGCAAATGTGGTGATTACCCGCAGGCGACAGAGGCGTGCACAACGGCGTTGACCTGTGGTCGGGCTCAACGAATCGCCGACCAGCCCGGATCTACGTTTCCACAGTGCCCAATCTTGCTCAGTTGCGTTACAGTTTGCTGCGGTACGACAGCGGGTGCACTGGCAAGGGGGATCTCTCGTGGGATATGCACGGTATGTGGGACGGGTCGGGGCACTCGCAATCGCCCTCGGGGTGGGCTCGGCAGTGGCGTCCGCGCCGGTGTGGGCAACCGAGACGACGGGCAGCGGATCGGACTCGCCATCGTCGACGTCGTCGGGTTCGACGGCAGGTTCGGGATCCGGCCCGGGAGGAACGTCTGCTCACGGGCCTTCCGCCGCGGGTGCGGGGTCGCCATCGACGACCGGTACGGCGACCACCGGCTCCGGAACCGAAACCGGTTCCTCTACACGACCGTCCTCGACGACCAAGACGTCGGCCACCAAGAAACCTCGTAGGTCATCGACCAGCGCCTCGCAGTCGAGCAAGACGACGAGCGGAACGCCTGCCAAGCACACGAAGCCCGCCGATACGAACGACGCCGCTGACACGAAGCCGGCGCGGACCTACTCGACGGCTTCGGAGTCGTCTGGCAAATCGACGCCCACCGCGTCGGGTGGGTCCACCGGTCCCGCCAGTGCAGCTTCGACGCGGATCAAGATCTCGACCGCAGTCTCGTCGGCGGTCACCGGCATGTCCCTCCCACCGTCGGCCGCGGTGACGGCTACTCCGGCGAAGGTGACCGTCGTTGTCCGCGCACTATCGGCGTTGGCCGTCCCGCTGGGCACCACCGGGAGTCCCAAGACCCCGATCGAGTCGACCCTGGCATGGGTGGCTCTCGCAGCCACGCGTCGCGAGCTCGGCACTCTGGGGGCACGGCGCGGCATCGAGGACACCACTTCTGCGGTGGCCCCCGGGCAGCTGCTGAATGCCGAGGCGGTCGCGCTGCCTTCCGCCAACGGAGCCCCCACGATCACCAAGACCACGGTCGGAAAGCCCAGCGCCTCGACCGGGGCGATCGCGGGCTCCGTCACCGCGACCGATCCCGAGAAGGACCTCCTCACCTACACGGTCGATTCGACGGCGACGACCCACGGCACGGTCTCGATCGATCCCGCCAAGGGCAAGTTCGTCTACACCCCGACCGCTGCCGCCCGTCATGCCGCCGCATCGATCACTGCCCTCCCGGGCGACAAGACCGACACGTTCACCGTCAACGTCACCGACGCTGACGGCAACGTCGCCTCGCACACCTTCAACGTCACGGTCGCACCCGCCAACGCCACGCCGACCGGAGCCGGCGCCGCAGTGGGACAACCGAATTCGACCACGGGCGTCGTCATCGGCACGGCATTCGCCAATGATGCCGACCTGGATCCCCTCACCCTGGCCGGGCCCGCCAGCACCACGAAGGGATCGATCGGATACGACAATGCGACGGGCACCTTCACGTACGCGCCGACCGCAGCAGCGAGAGCCGCGGCAAACGCCACGAACGCGAGCGCGTCGGCCAAGGTCGACAAGTTCACCGTCACGCTCAACGACGGCCACGGCGGCACGTCCAACGTCTCGGTGACGGTCAACCTCGCCAACGTCGTCGGCCAGACGCAGTTTCCGGGCGCGGCTACCGGCACGGTCGTCACGGACGTCACCGGAACGAAGTACGAGTTGGTCACCGCGCTGAACCTCACCGCCACCGCGCGGGTGTCTCCGACAAGGGTCATCGTCATCAATCCCGATGGCACGGCAGCGGCCACCGTGAAGATCACCGGTGTCTACGACCTCAAGGGCGGCGGTCTCATCGCCGCGCCGAACGGTGGCGTGTACCTGGCGACGGTCAACGGCACCAAGACCCAGGTCTCGGTGATCAGCCCGACGGGCGCCCTCACCACGTCGGGCGCGATGGCCGGTACGCCGTCCGGACCGATCATCGTCGCAGCGGACGGAACCGGCTATGTGACGGTCGGCCAATTCAACACCACCAAGAAGACCACGCTGTCCATCGCGCAGATCAAACCCAGTGGCCTGATCACCATCCGCACGGTCTCGGGGACGGCTGCCGACGGGGTGTCCGTCGCCACCGATGGCACCGCCTACCAGGCCTATCAGGACGGCGCCATCACCCGAGTCCTCGCCATCGCTGCCGACGGCACGGTCCGCACGTTGTCGGCAGCGGCTGGCCAAACCGTGGTCGGCACGGCCGTCGGCGTCGGCAGCACCGTGTATCTGACCACCTACGATCAGGCCGCCGACTTCACGAGCGTGTATCTCCTCGATGGCGCCGGCATTTCGACACCGCGCACAATCGCGGGGAAGGCCGTCGGAGAGGTCGTGATCGGCGGCGGGGCGGTCTATCAGGTCACCACGTCAACCGCTGTCCCAGGCTCCAATCGCATCTCGGTGATCACCCCGACCGGCGTCATCACGAGTGATCCGTTCGTGGGGCTACTGGGCTTCTCCGGAAAGTTCACCACTTTGCAGGTCGCCGCTGACGGCACCGGGTATCTGCTGTACACCAACCCCGTCACGTCGACGGGCTCGGTCGCGGTGGTGCGGCCCACCGGTGCCCTGACGACGGTGTCGGTGCCCAGCGGTACGAACGCCGCCGCGATCGGCCAACTGGTGATCGGTCCCGACAACAAGCTGTACAGCACCAGCACCTCCGACAGCGCCTACGCGATCTCGCCGAATGGAACGGTGACGGTGTTCTCCAACTCGTCGGGCGTCACGGATCTCGAATTCGACTCCACAGGAGCGCCTTTCGCGGCGTTCTCGGACGGGTCGAACGTCGGCTACGTCAATCTGAGCACCGGCACCCGCAGCGACACGATCGCCGGTACGCTCACCCCGTCGACATTCGCCGGCACTCTGGGCGACGGCCTCGATCCGCTGACGATCGAGCCGGACGGAAGCGTCATCGTCAAGTCGTACTCCGACACGAACGCGGGTGAGATCCGCAAGGTGACGGTGATGTTGGGCGCCGCGGACGGAACGACCATCGCCACGTTCACGGATACCGGCTACGGCGTGTGGCTGACCTCCGCGGGCGGCGGTGTCGAGTACGCGACCGTCTACGACACCGCCACCCGCACCACCAAGGTCTGGAAGCTCAGTTCGGCCGGCGCCGTGAAGATCGCGACGGTCGGCGGGCTTGCGCCCGGGGGCGTCGACATGCGTCCGGACGGCAAGCTCTATCTGTCAACCTCCAACGGCACGACCGGATCCAACGTCAAGACGGACCTTCACCTCCTGGACCCAGCGAGCGTCGTGTGACAGACGGGGCTGAGGACGCGACGCCGCCGCGGAATTCACCCTCAGCAGTCTCCCGCTCCGTCTCCCGCCATCGCCGGGTCGCGTACACGAACGGCCCGCCGACCCGGCGACTTTGCGCCGATAACACGCCTACGAGACCTTTCGTTGTGCCCCCAGTCGGACTCGAACCGACACTTGGCGGATTTTAAGTCCGCTGCCTCTGCCAATTGGGCTATGGGGGCGTTCGCAGTGAGAACATACTTCAGGCCGTGTCAGGCTCATTCTGACGTTCCGAACACTCCGTGAAACCGTAGTGCTGTCGATGGCCTTGCCCAGCGCAGCGGCCGCACCGCTCAGATCGTCGTTGAGCAGGTGCCCACGACGGTTGAGCTGAGTTCAGCGATCATCGTGGTGATTTGACCTTGAGTCCTTGCCCGTGGCTGGACCCCTCTGCGTCCAGGAGGATCAACCCTTCGCGAATGGCTCGCACGGCGGCACCGGTCCGAGACCGTTCGTCAAGCTTGCTCAAGATCCGCTCGACATGGGTGGTGGTGGTGCGGAATGACACTGCGTGGCGTGAGGCGATCTCTTGATTGGAGAGGCCTTGCGCAATGCCGGTGAGCATGTCGACTTCGCGATCGGTCAGTCCGTGGGGCAGGCGGACCGGTGTCTCGGTGACCAGGGCGACGGCGTCAGAGCTGAGCACCGGGCCCTTGACGCGATCCATGCGAACTCTGAGCCAGCCCGTCGAACTCGGCCAGAGTCCCAGAACCGTTTCGTCGCCGCGGCTGAGGAACGCCACGGCCGCGGCGGCAAGTCCGGGGTCGGACGCGCCGATGAGCGTGCCGCGGTGGTCGATGGGATGCACGTATCCGGATGAGTCCACATAGGCACGGCTGGTTGAGTCCTCGTCCGTCAATGCCCGCGGTGGTGCGACGGTGGTGCAGAGTTTGCCGATGGTGGGGGCGATCGCGCTGACGAGCGTGGAATGTCTGTGCTGGAACGTGCCTCGGATCGACGAGGACATGTGCATCATGCCGGCGTAGTTCCCGTCCTCGGTGAAGACGCACGTCGTCATTCCGTCGCGAAATCCCATCGGTGCGATGACCTCTTGATACATCTCGGTTTCGCGATAGTCGTAGGGCAGGTCCACGATGCGAAGCGGCCGTCGACTGGCAACCATCCGACGGTGCGGATCGGTGTCGAAGTATGGATCACTGAGCCCGTTCAGCGTGGGCAGTGCATAGTCGACATTGCTTACGATGACGTGGCGCCGGACAATCGGGTTCCATGCCAGGATGGCCGCCGCGTCTGCGTGAACCAGTCCGCGCATGCGTTCGAGGATGTATGTACCCGATTGGTCCCTGTCGGCACCGCCCGCGCTGTAGGCGCAGTCTGCCAGCAGTTGGGCTTCTGGCAGGGTGAGTCGGGCGTCGTCCGCCTGTGCTGTATCTCGTGAGATAGACATTCGGCGACCTCTGGCGGAATGGGCGTTGACGTGGAGTCTAACGCCGAGGTCGGCATACGGTGCAGCCCGCGAGCGTCTACTTCAATGGCTCGGCGTCACGGAACCGGCGCAGCACATTGGTGGTGAGCCGTGCGACGTTGTTGTCGTATCCGTGGTGCGACAACGAGGCGGTCCAGGCGATGGATCCGACGGAGAAGAAACCTCCGCCCCCGCGCAGGGCTCCGTAGACCAGGTCAGAGCGTACGGACGGGTGTTCGGTGCCGCCGTTGCCCGGCAACGTCTCGTAGAGTTCCTCGATCACCAACTGATAGACGTCAGACAACGGCCCCGAGGTCGCCACGACCAGGGTGTCCGGTGGGGTGCCGAGAGCTGGGTTGTAGAAGTCGATCTCCGAGCCTGCGGCGCCCCCACCGATGATCCCGAAGTCGCCGATCAACTCATCGTCGCCGATGCCCTCGAAGATGAACTCCGCACGGGGGTCGAAGCTGTCCTGCAGTCGCTCGTAGTGGGTCGACCGGTCGAATCCTTGGGATGACATCCCGACGCCGACCAGCCGCTCGGGTGCCTTGCCCTTGTCGCGCCACAGGCCGGCCAACTCGCCGGAGGTGGTGTGCCGTTGCTCGGCGTAGGGCGATTGGTGTGGCCGCGTGCCTCCAGACGAACGGCGAATCTCCACCACGTGGGGTTTGTCCGGGTCGTAAGAAGCGGTCGCGTAGAAGCCGTTCCCTCCGAGGTACATCAGTCGGCCACCGGTGGAGGTGAACTCCTCAAGGGCGTCGATTTCTTGACGGCTCACGTACTCGGGGTGGCTACCGGTGATGACGACGCGGTAGTTCTTAATGAGGTCATAACCCTCGCGGTCGAGGTCCTCGTCGGTGATCGCGTCGAACTCGCAGCCGACCGTCTCCAACCAGTGCGTGATGCACAGATCCGAGGCCAACGCCCAGGGGCCTTCGCTGGCGAAGGGGTAGCGATAGCGCGGTTGCATGGTGATCAAGGGCCGTCGGCAGCTGCTGAACACCACGCCGGAGCCATCGTTGTGGACTTCGTAGGCCGACCTGCCAAATTCGGGGTTCTCCTGAAGTACAAGGTCTTCGACGTGCACCACCGGTGTGTGGCCGAGCAGCATCTCCATGCTGTCCGCCTCGAACGGGAGTCGATCGTTGGCGTAGGCCAAATAGGTGCCGGTGGGAAACAACAGAGCTACGTCGCGCTGCCGGGACGGGTTCGGGCCGATGAAGAAGGGCACGTGGTGGTCTATGCCGTCGACGGTCAGGGCGAACGCGTAGACCCCGCTGCCCATCGACTCGGGGACGGTCAAGCTCAGTGCGGCGGGCCAGTCGGCATCGGCGATGTCGTCGTCATGGAAGTGGATGGCGTCGTACTCATCGGGTGATTGCCGGAAGTCTCGCGCCAGACCGGCAAAGCGCGGCCCGGTGACTCCGCGCATCGGCGCGTTGTAGCATTCGCCGTCCAGCCGGTTCGGCGAGAAGTCCACCACGCGGGAGAGCAGCAGTCCGTCTTCGCGTTCACTGCGACCAAAGTGCCAGCGCGCGACGGGGACGGTGCCGTTGGCTGCAGAACGGTCGACGGTGACGCCGCCGATCTTTCCATTGAAGCCGGCGAACTGGACCAGTCGGTCACCTGCGCGCTTGGCCAGGGCACCGATGCGGAACGGCAACGTAGCCGGCGCGTACTGGCCGAATGTGTGTTCGTGGGCAGTCTCCCGTCGATGGTTTACGGCTGCATCGATGTGGAGATCGGTGACGTGTCGGAGGGGGGTGCACTCCAGCAGGAGGTCGCCGGCACCAGCCGGGATCGTGGCGGCGACGTGGTACCAGTGATTGGCTACCAACTCGTCGTTCAGCCGCACGGTCTGCAACGCGCCGTCGACGGCGACGGTCAGGGCAAGACTTCCGTCATCGAGGGTCAGCGCCCAGCCTTGCTGCTTTTCGACGTCGAGGGTGCCCATGATCGCCTGCCGCGACCCCGTGAGGCTGTTCTCAGCGTTGCTGATGCGGTAGGCGCCCAACGTCTTGACCTGGCCGTTGCGAGGCATGGTGGGATACAGCGAAACGGAGATCGACAGTCCGGCAGGGTCGGCAAGGAGCGCCTCAGGGTCGGCGATCTCCACGTACGAGCCCGGTACGCAAGCGTAGAAACGGCCGGGGTAGCGACCGTCGATGTCGGTGGGTACGCGCGTTTCGACGAATCCCGGACCCGCAGCACCGTCCCATCCGTGCTGGAGCCGTACCACCGTTACGTCGAAGGTATCGGCGGTCGGGGTGCAACTGACGTGCAGGGAAAGCCGTTCGCCACAACGACCAGAGATCCGGTCAGTGTATCCGAAAACTGTTTGCATTTGCGCTAATTGGCTCGGCATAGTCATCGTGAGACACCTTCCTGGATTTCCTGTACGCCGGCTGATGAGTCTTGACCGTTGCCGAGAAATTCTTGGCGACGAGCCTCGAACACCGCCCTCATCGCGTCTTCCAACTGATCGAAGACGGTGGCCTCGATGGTGAGGTTTCCGGGTGCCCCAGGGGTCACCCTTCCCAGACGCCACGGCCCGTCCGGTCCGGCGGAATAGATGAGGTGCTTGCCGATGATGGGCTGACTCCGGAGGAAGCGGAGCACACTGTTCGCGGTGCAGTCGAGGATCTGGGTCGGGTCCTCATCGTGGAGTCGGACGACGTCGTCGGTGAGATCAGCACGAATTCGCGAGTGACGGCGCTTGTTGAAGGTCCCTTGAAGTTCTGCGAGTCGGTCGGAGACTGTTCGTGTCATGGCCGGATCTACTCTCCTTCGAATTGAAGTGCGTGCGGCGACCGTGCGGCGGCGCATCGCTGGTCGGCGTCCAGTTCAGGTGTCGGACTGAACGAGTGAGCGTCCGGTGATCTTGAGGTAGATGGCGACTGCCACTCCGAGCAGCAGCCACGTGCAACCCAACATCTGCGCATTCTCGTTGGCATTCCATAGCGCCAACAGCAGGATGACCGAACCGATCGCCGGGGATAGGTAGTGCAAGAAGTACTTTCGGCTCTTGTTTGCGCGGCCGAAGTAATTGATGACGGCGATGTTGAGCAGTACGTAGGCCGTCAGGGCTCCGAAGGTCACCAGCGTGGTGAGCAGGTCGGCCTGTTCAACTCCGATGATTCCGATCACCACCGAGAGCGCGCCGATGAAGATCATCGCGTTGCGCGGTACCTTGCGGTTGCTGACGCGACCGAGAATGGCCGGCAGTTGCCCGTCACGCGCCATGCTGAAGACCAGACGCGATGAGGTGGCGTTGGACGCAACGGCGTTGGCGAACAGGGCAATCAACGCGTTGGTGAGTAGAACGACGGTCCCGAACCATGACGTCATGGAGTGCCTGACAACGCCGTAGAAGGCGTTGGTCGTATCGTCGCCCTCGGCGAAGGTCGTCCCGTTCGGGATGAGTGCCGCCGCGAGGATGACCTGCACCACGAACAGCACGGCGATGAGCCACATCACCTGCATCGTGGCCTTGGCAACCGTGGCGCCGCCATGTTCGGCTTCTTCGTTGAGAGTGGAGATCGCATCGAACCCGATGAAGCTCAGTGCCGCGATTGGGACGGCACTGATCACCAACGCCAACGACGATCCGCTGGTGGGAACGATCACCTGTAATGACAGGTGTGCCTCTCCCCGGAATATCAGGACGATGGCCCAGACGGCGAAGACCGCGAGGACCGCCAGCTGTATGCACAGGAAGAGTTTGTTCATCGCCGCGGTAACCGTGACGCCCATGATATTGATCAGCGCGGTGGCAACGACGAAGATGATGATCCAACCCCAGCCCGGGATGATGGGTACCAGGGACGCCATCGCAACCGAGGCGAACACGCAGAGCAGAGCAGGCAGCAGGACGTAATCCAGCAGGATCATCCATCCGGAGATGAAGCCGAGGAAGGCGTTGGTGCCAAGCCTGACGTATGAGTAGACCGAACCCGCCACGGGAAAATGCAGTGCCATCTCGCGATAGCTGAGAGCACTGAGGGCCATGACGACGGCGGTGATCACATAGACGGCGGCAATCGCCCCGCCCGACATCGAATAGACGACGCCGAACACCGAGATCGGCGCGATCGGGACCATGTAGATCAGACCGTGGATGACGACGTCGCTCAAGCTCAGCGACCGGGCAAGTTCGGGTTCGTACCCGAGTTCGGACAGCCTGGCATCCTCAGCATCCTGATTGGTGTCAGTGTCCGGCCTGGTGTCCTGGGGTAGTAGTCCGTCGGACTCGGATGATCCGGTCATGTGAATTCCTCTGCCGCGATGAGAGCCTTGGATCGACTGGGAGGTGGGTTGCATCGCGTACCCGTGAGCTGCGAGATGCTTCACAAAGTTTTGAGCTTTGTTCAGCTGAATTCAATACGTACTTCTACCGATGGTCCCGTCCGGTCTCCAAGGGTGTTCAGCCAAGAAACTCCGGCCGATCTCGCCAGTGGCCTGAAGAGCGGTGCGCTGCTCTCCTGAAAGCGACTGTGCTACGTCTCGCGAAGTTCCGTGCGAGAAGGAACTTCGACGCGTGTCATCGCCGAGGCGGGCGGAGGTGCCGGCATGCCTCACCGTTGCCCACAACGGCTTGCTGTGTCCCGAACTTCGGGGCCACTCGAAGAGTCACCGATGTCGCGTCCGGGATGACGATGCGGCGCACCCAGGACGCCATTCCAGCTGTTGGCAGGGTGCCTGTACTTTCCATGGCCGCGCTTACGCCGTGTAGGCCGCTGACTTCGCCACCTGCGTTATCTGGGCGTTCGCCGAGCGGCTTCGACTGCCTTTCTGCGCGCGCCGGCCGGCGCAGGCGAGCCACCCGTTACGGCAGGATCCTGCACAACGCCTCGAGCGCGCCGGCCCAGGCGCTGTCGGAGGGCGCCGCGTAACCGACGACGAGGCCGTCGCGCCGAGGCATCCGCCACCCGGTGTCCGGCGCATCGAAGCGAAAGTCCTCCAGTCCCTTGACCCACAAGCCTTGGGCGGATGCGGCCTGCACCACCGAGCGCTCGGACCCCGGCGGGAGTTCGAGAACCGCCTGTAACCCGGCGGCCATCCCCGTCACGCGGGTGCGTGGCGCAGCCTCGGCGACGGTGGCCACCATGTGATCGCGCCGGCGCCGGTACCGATGGCGCATCGCACGCACGTGACGATCGTAGGCACCGGACACGACGAATTCTGCGAGCGTCAACTGGTCGAGGGCACTCGACCAGTCGACGTTCCCCTTGGCTTCCACGACCTCCGGCACCAGATCCTCGGGCAGCACCATCCAGGCCAGGCGCAGACCCGGCGCCAGTGACTTGCTCGCCGACCCGAAGTACGCGACGCGGCCCGGATCGAGGCTCTGCAGGGCGCCCACCGGGTGCCGGTCATAGCGGAACTCCCCGTCATAGTCGTCCTCGAGGATCAACCCGCCGGTCGCTCGCGCCCAGTCGATCACCGCCGCACGCCGATCGGGGCGCATCTCCACACCGGTCGGATATTGGTGCGCGGGCGTCAGGAGTACCGCGCCGACCCCGCGGAGCTGCGCCACATCGGTTGTCCGCGCGCCATCGTCGTCGACGAAGAGCGGTGGGGTACGCAGACCGGCCGCGTTCAACACGTCGCGGTAGACGTCGAACCCATAGGACTCGACTGCCACGGCACGAACGCCGCGCGCCGCGAGCACCCGTGCCATCAACGTCAGCCCCTGGTGAAAGCCGGAGCAGATGACGACGCGCTGCGGTTCGGCATGCACCCCTCGCGACCGCGCAAGGTATTCCGCGAGAGCAGTGCGCAGTTCGATGCGGCCGGCGGGGTCGCCGTACCCGAACGCATCGTCGGGGGCTGAGGTCAACGCCCGCCGAGCCGCGGAAAGCCACTGTGCGCGTGGGAACTCCGCCAAGTTGGGCGAACCCGGGAGGAGCCCGTGGGTGGGCCTGTTGCGAGCGAGGGTCGCCCGGGTGGTGGACGCAGTCCCGGTCGGCTCGGCGCGCGCGGCCACCCGCGTTCCCGACCCCTGCCTGGCGGTCAGCCACCCCTCGGCGATCAATTCCGTGTACGCGTCCGCCACGGTGTTGCGCGCCACGCCGAGATCGACGGCCAGCGCCCGTGACGACGGAAGCCGGGTCCCTGGTACGAGACGACCCGTGCGCACCGCGTCCCGCAGCGCGGCCATCAGGCCGCTGCGCAGGCGAGGTCCGGCGAGATCCAGATGGAGGTCGGCACCGAGCGTTGCGCCCGAGACCATCGCCGAATTGGCCCATATTTCTGACATGAAACTGGACCCTACTCCTGTGCCACTAGCCCGTAGCGTGGTGGACACGCCTCAACGGCAGGCTGAACGGATCAAGGAGACCACCGATGCGAGTCAATTCGCTCCCACTCACCCCGGTGATAGCGGCCGTCGTGGCCGCCTCGGCCCTCGTCCTTGCGCCGATGGACGTGGCGGCACCCGACCCGCTCGGCCGCGTCTGCGTGATGATGGGTCCGCGGACGACGTGTCGCACGCCGGGAGACGTCGAAATCCACACGCCGTCAACCCCGGTCGTCGGCTTTCCGCACGACCGCTCGCAACTGCTCGGCGGCGGGCCACGCACCTTGGGTGACCGTTACTAGACGCCTGAACGACGCTGCGCATGTGCGCAGTGAGAGAGTTCACCGATGAAGATCTGCGTATTCCTCTCCGCCGCCGACCTCGACGAGCGATACACGCGACCGGCCCGGGAATTCGCCCAGCTCCTGGGTCGGCGCGGACACACCCTCGTCTGGGGCGGATCCGACACCGGACTGATGAAGGTGGTCGCCGACGGCGTGCGCGAATCCGGCGGCCGCTTGGTTGGCGTCTCGGTCGAGTTCCTGAAGGAACTGGCCAGGGCCGATGCCGACGAGATGGTGATTGCCAAGGACCTCGCGGAGCGGAAGGCGTTGCTGCTCGGGGGATCCGATGCGATCGTCGTCATGGTCGGCGGCCTGGGCACACTCGACGAGGCGACGGAGATTCTGGAACTTCGGAAGCACGGACTGCACCGCAAGCCGGTGGTGTTGCTCAACACGGCCGGCTTCTACGACGGCTTGGTCATCCAGCTCCAGCGGATGGAGCGAGACGGGTTCCTGCCACTGCCCCTGGCCGACTTGCTCCTTCCCGCGAACGACGGTCCCACCGCACTCGCCCATCTGGAGAAGCACAGCGTCGTGCACTGACGGGAACGCAGGAAAGTGGCCCAACCGCATGACCCAAAGATGGACCAGACTTGCATGCCACCGGAGCCGTAGCGTCGATGACATGACGACAGATGCAGCGCACGCCACCCGCACCACGCCGAACACCAAAGAACGCCTACCGGAGCGTCCTCCTCGACTCGACTGGTCGACGCTCGCGCCCGAGGTCTACCGGGCCATGCTGCGCCTGGACGCCGCCGCGAGCCAGGGCGTCGAGGCGACGCTGCTGAACCTGGTCAAGATCCGGGCGTCTGCGATCAACAACTGCGCCTTCTGCCTCGACATGCACAGCAAGGACGCACTAGCCGCCGGCGAATCGGCAGAACGCATCATCCAGCTCAACGCCTGGACCGAGTCGAGGCACTTCTACACGGCCAAGGAGATTGCCGCACTCGAGCTGACCCAGGCAATCACCATCCTCGTGGACGGATTCGTGCCCGACGACGTATACACCCGGGCGGCAGCCGAATTCAGTGACGACGAGCTGGCTCACCTGATCGCCGCGATCACGGCGATCAACGCGTGGAACCGCTTCGGAGTCACGTGCCGGATGGTGCCCGGTCACTACGTGCCGTCCGGGAAGCGCTAGTGCCGAACCCGCCGGCCCCCTCCAGCACGCGGCTCCGGCTCACCGCCGGGGCGGCGCTGTGGGGCGCAGGGGCGGCGTTCTTCACCCTCTATCTGGCAGCAGGCGCACTGATGCCGCTGCTGGTGGTGTATCAGGAGCGGTGGGCCATGTCCGCAGCGCTGCTCACGCTCCTGTTCGCCGTCTTCGCGGGTGGCTTCCTGGCCGCGCTCCTGACGCTGGGATCGCTGTCCGATCACGTCGGTCGGCGCCCGGTATTGATGGCTGCCCTCGGCGTGCAATGCGCATCGAACGTCGTCTTCCTCGTCGCCCCGGATCTTCGCTGGGTGATCGTCGGCCGCATCCTGGGTGGCCTCGCCACCGGTGCGGCGACCACGGCGTTCACCGCGGCGATGGTCGAACTCGCACCGCCACACCGCAAGGCGCTCGGCGCGATGCTGGGCAGCGTCGGCCTGACCGCCGGTCTCGCGGTCGGCTCCCTACTGGCGGGCCTGACGATTCAGCACTCCACCGACGCGAACGCCGTCATCTTCGTCGTCCTGGCGTTCGCCACCATCGCGGGAATCGTGGCCATCGCCCTGTCCCCCGAGACGGTGGCCGCCGGCCCCGGCGCACTCCGCTCCCTGCTGCCACAGGTCGCCATCCCGCCCGAGGCCCGCAGTGAATTCCTTGCCGCGGTGCCCGTGATCGCTGCGGTCTGGATGCTGTCGGGTCTCACCGGTGGTCTCGCCCCCAGCATGGTGCGCAGCGTGTTCCTCCTCGATAGTGCTCTGATGAACGGTTTTTCGGGTTTCGTCTCGCCAGCGGCGGCGGCGGTGACCGGAGTCGTCGTCGCCCGGGTGGACGCCCGACGAGCGATGATCGTCGGCATCGTCGCCTGCATCGCGGGCGCGGTCGGCATCGCCGGCGGCGCCGTCACCGGCAATTTGACCGCCATGATCGTCGGCCAGGCGGTCTCCGGCGCCGCGTTCGGTGCGGCGTTCACCGCATCACTGCGGCTCATCGTCCCGCTGGCGCAGGCACATCGGCGCGCCGCCGTGGCCTCGGCGGTCTACCTCGTCTCCTATCTGGCGTTCGGGGTTCCCCTCGTCGTCGCGGGCCACCTCGCCGGCAGCCTCGGTCTGGTGTCGACGGTGCTGTGGTACGGGGTCACCAGTGCGCTGCTGGCGTCCGCCAGCCTGTGGGCGCAGTGGCGACTTCGGCGCCCGCGGCGTCGTGACGACGCCGTGACCGCAGCCTGACGCCGGGTTGCTCTCCGCCGCACCGAACACGTCTTGACTTCCGCACGAGACCCATGTCACACTCCCATAGTTAATCGATTAAACCGCAAAGGAGCGGGGGTGGCGGTGCGCATGAAGGACGTCGCGGAACGGGCGGGCGTATCGGCAGCCACCGTCTCGCTGGCCCTTTCGGGCAGTCCTCGCATCTCCGAGTCCACCAGGACCCGTGTCGAACGCGCGGCCCGCGAGATGGGGTACCTTCCGCACGTCGGCGCCAGGGCCCTGCGAACGGCCTCCACCCAGACCATCGGCCTGATCGTCAGCGACGTGGCGAACCCCTTCTTCGCCGACCTTGCCGGCGCCATCCAGCGGGCCGCAGCGGAGTCGTCGTTCTCGGTGGTCCTCTGCAACAGCGACGAAGATCCGGACCGCCAGGACGAATACCTGCTCAACTTGCTGGCGGGGCGCCAGGTGGACGGCGTGATCGTGGTCCCCACCGCGGCCATGAGCCCCGGCCTGCGCCGGGCGGGCCTCAATGGAGCACGCATGGTCCTGTTGGACCGTCCCATCGACGTGGCCGGTCGCGGAGCGGCCGCCCAACACCTCGCGCGTTGCCCGGTCGTTCGTAGCGACCCGCGGGCCGCCCTCGACGAGGTGGCCGAGCTCCTGACCACGTTGGGGCACCGACGGATCGGCATCATCGCTCCACCGCTGCAGACCCAGGTGGGCCGGGAGCGCAGGGACCTGCTCTGCGATGCGCTGATGCGGCGCGACATCTCGCAGCGGTCCATCGCCGTGGTGGAGGGTGACTTTCGGCAGGACAGCGGGGCCAAGGCGGCCCGCCATCTGATGTCCCGTCGGCGCCCTCCGACGGCGATCTTCGCCGCCGACGGGCTGATGGCGATCGGAGCGCTCAAGGGATTGCGGGCAGCCGGCATGCGCGTGCCGGACGACGTCTCGCTGATCGGCTTCGACGACGCGCCGTGGTTCGACCTGTTCGACCCGCCGCTGGCCGCCGTCGCCCAGCCGATCGATGCTCTGGCGACGGCCGCCGTCGACGCGATGCTCGACTTGCTCGCCGGCCGTCCCGCCCGGAGCTCCTACCCGACGTGCCGTGTCGTTCACCGTCAATCCTGCGGCGCCGCACCGGAACACGAGACGAAGAAGTCACCGACCCTCTGATCGAGACACGACGCTTGCCACCACGGTGGCGTCGATGAGAAAGGAAACCCCATGAAGAATCCCCTCGGCACGACACAGAGCCGAACCACACTCACCGCGGTCCTCTGCGCGACCCTGGCGCTGGTATCAGCCGGTTGCAACCGCGGGTCGGGTGGCCAGAGCGAGTCGAGCGGGGGGGTGAAGATCGCCATCGTGACGCGTGACTTCACCAACCCCTACTGGGCTGCGCTGCGTGACGGCGCCGTGGCGGAGGGCAAGAAGCAAGGCGTCGAAGTCAACGTGCAGGCCGGCAGCTCCGAGACCGACTCGACGGGCGAGAACACCAAGATCTCCACCCTGGCCGCCCAGGACTACGACTGCTTCGGCGTGGTTCCGGTCAACGCCACCAACGTCATCACCCCACTGGTGCCGGTCGCCAAGAAGAACATCCCGATACTCAATCTCGACACCCAGATCAGTGCGGACGCCTCCAAGGCGGCGGGCGTCTCCTACGCGTCCTTCATCGGCTCGGACAACCTCTCGGCAGGTCAGCAGGCCGGTCAGGCCCTGATGAAGGCCATGGGCGGCCGCGGCGACGTGGCCGTGCTGCAAGGCATTGCGGGCGAGCAGAACGGGATCAACCGGCAGCAGGGCTTCACCCAGGAGACGCAGGGCAAGCTGCAGATCGTCGCCACGCAGCCCGCCGACTACGACCAGAACACCGCACTGACCGTGACCGGTGACCTGCTCCGGGCCCACCCGACCATCACCGGCATCTTCGCCGCCAACGACACGATGGGTCTCGGCGCCGCCCAAGCGGTCAAGAACGCCGGCAAGACCGGCACGATCTCGATCATCTCCGTCGACGGGATCACCGCGGCACTGCAGGCCGTCAAGGACGGGACGCTGTCGGGCACGATCAGCCAGTATCCGTACGCCGAAGGGCAACTGGCCGTTCAGGCGTGCGTGAACCTGGCCGCCAAGAAGCCGGTGCCGGCCCGGGTCGTCGCGCCGATCACGCTCATCGACAAGTCGAACGTCGACAAGGCCCTTGCGGCGTTCCCGCAACCCTTCGAGCCGTACGAGAACCCGATCACCGGCGGGAAGTGATGACCACGACGACTGAGGCGCCGGCGGCCGAAACCACTCGGCGCCGGCGACCGTCGGTCGCCTCGGCGGCCCGCTACGCCGCCCCGATCGGCCTGGTCATCGTCTTCATCATCTTCTTCATCGCCACGCCGAACTTCCTCACCGTCGACAACCTCACCGACCTGCTGGTCTCGGCCTCGATCCTGATGGTGCTGGCGATGGGTCAGCAGATGGTCATCGCGATTGCCGGCATCGACCTGTCGGTGGGCTCCAATCTGCCTTGGGCGGCAGCGACTCTCGGCTTCGCGTACACCCACGGCGCGAACCTCGCGGTGTCGATGCTGCTGGCGCTGCTCGCCGGGGTGCTGGTGGGTCTGGTCAACGGCCTGCTGGTGGCGCGGTTGGGCATGACGGACTTCATCGTCACGCTGGGCAGCCTGTCGGTGGTCAGCGGCGCCACCCTCCTGTTGACGGGAGGCAACACCGTGGCGGTGTCGTCGCCGTTCCTGCAGGGGCTGGCGCTGGACGGCATCGGGCCGCTGCGGTGGTTTTGGCTGGTGGCCATCGTGGCGGCGTTGCTCACCGCGTTCCTCCTGTTCACCACCAAGACGGGCACCCACCTGCTCGCCACCGGTGGCAACATCGACGCAGCCCGGGGCACGGGCATCAACGTCGCGCGCGCCCGACTCCTGGCCTACGTCCTGTCGGGCCTGGCCTGCGGCGTGGCGGGCATCCTGCTGGTGGCCCGCACCGGCGGCGCGGATCCGAGCCTGCAGACCGACCTGCTGCTGTCCTCCATCGCGGCCGTCGTGCTCGGCGGTTCGAGCCTGTTCGGCGGGCGCGCATCGGTTCTCGGGTCGGCCGTCGGCGCGGTGCTGTTGACGAGTCTCATCAACGGCTTCACTCTCATCGGCATCTCGCAGAACTACCAGCCAGTGGCCGTCGGTGCCGTCGTGCTCGGTGCCGCCTTCATCTCCCGGTTCCAGAAATGAGCACCTCGTGACCGACCAGACCATCAGTGGCCCGACGGCGAGCGCCCAGACTGTGCCCGACGGTGTGCCGCTCGTCGAAATCCACGGGCTGACGAAGTCGTTCGACGCCGTGCGAGCCCTGCAGGGAGTGGACCTGACCATCTCGGCGGGCGCGGTGACCGCACTGCTGGGCGACAACGGCGCGGGCAAGTCCACCCTGGTGCGCTGCCTGACCGGGGTGCACCCGCCCGACGACGGCGAGATTCTGTTTCGTGGCGAGCCGATCAAGCTCGGGTCGCCGGACGACGCACGGCACCTCGGCATCGAAACGGTGTACCAGGACCTCGGGCTGATCGAGGACCTCCAGGTGTGGCAGAACCTGTACCTCAACCGCGAGTTGACGCGCGGCGTGGTGCCGTTCCGGGTGTTGAACAAGAAGGAGATGATCTCGTCGAGCCGAACGATCCTCGCCGACCTCGACGTCAACGTTCCCGACGTCCGTGCCACCGTGCGGCGGATGTCGGGCGGCCAACGACAGAGCGTGGCGATCGCACGGGCGGCGAACTGGGGTACGACCCTGGTCATCATGGATGAGCCGACCGCTGCGCTCGGCGTCCGCGAGACCGCTGCGGTGGAGGCTCTCATCGGGCGGCTGCGCTCCAGCGGCGTCACCGTGCTGCTGGTCAGCCACGACATGGATCAGGTGATGCGGGTGGCCGACAGCGCATGGGTGCTGCGCCGCGGGCGTACCGCGGCGCACCGTCAGATGACGGCGACCAGCGGCGACGAACTTGTCGGGCTCATCACCGGTGCCATCGCGGGCGACGCGGATGCCTGAGCAGGCGCCCGCCGTCGTCGTGGTCGGTTCCATCAACATCGACCACATCGTCACGGCCGCACGCTTTCCCAGACCCGGGGAGACGATCCACGGCACGTCGCTGACCTCGTCGGTCGGCGGCAAGGGTGCCAACCAGGCGGTCGCCGCGGCACTGGCCGGTGCGACGGTGGCGATGGTGGCGAGCACGGGTGACGACGCGGATGGTGCGGCGGCCCGGCACCGGCTCACCGAGCGCGGCGTGCAGACCGACCACGTTGCGGTGCTCGCGACGGAAACCACCGGAACGGCGTGGATCACCGTGGCCGAGAACGACAACACGATCATCGTGATCCCGGGGGCCAATGCCCGCTGGACCGACGACGGACTGCCCGACTGCGTGGGTGGGGCCTCGATCGTGTTGTCGCAGTTGGAGATTCCTATGGACGTCGTGCGCTCCGCGGCCACCCGGGTGAGCGGGCGCTTCGTGCTCAACGCGGCGCCGGCCGCGGAACTGCCGGACGACCTGCTCGCGCGTTGTGACGTGCTGGTGGTCAACGAGCAGGAGCTGGCCGTCGTGGTCGGCGCCGCCACCGGCATCGACGTCGCGGACGAGGGTGCGATCACCGATGCCCATGGGCGCCTGCGTGACCGGGGCGCCAAGGCCGTCGTCACCACCAGGGGCGCCGCGGGTGCCCTGGTGACCGACGCGGACGGCACCACGACGGTACTGGCCGCGCCGCAGGCCGACGTCGTCGACACCACCGGTGCGGGCGATGCGTTCACCGGGGTGCTGGCAGCACGGTTGGGCGCCGGGGAATCGTTGGTGGACGCCGCCCGCTGGGGCGTGGTGGCCGGCTCTCTCGCCGTGCGCGCCGCCGGCGCGCAGGATTCCTACCCAGACTTCGGCGCTCTGTGCCGCATTGCCGAGGAGGCACGTTCGTGAAGCGCAACGGCATCATCCATGCGGAGCTGGCCCGTCGCATCGCCGCGTTGCGGCACACCGAGACGTTCGTCATCTGCGACGCCGGTCTACCGCTGGGGCGGGACACGCCCTGCATCGATCTCGGATACCGTTACGGGCAGGCGACTTTCGTCGACGTCACCACCACGGTGCTGGGTGAGGTGGTGACGGAGCACAGCTGGATGTCGGCAGACGTCATCGCCGCCAACCCCGGCTTGCACCGGCACCTGCTGCAGCTCGGACTGGAGCCCGAACTGATCGAGCACGAAGCGTTCAAGGCCGCGGTGCGCTCGGCCGCCTTCGCCGTGCGCACCGGTGAGGACACCTTCTTCGCCAACGTGCTGTGCCGGGCGGGAGTCCCCTTCGCCCCGCCGCCGGCCTAGGTGCCGGAGACCGCGGCGTTCAGTCCGGTCAGCCGGGCCAGCGCGGCGAATCCGTCGTCGGTACCCGGCCAGTGCGCCCGCACCGCCGGCAGCCCCGCCCGGCGCACGACCCAGCGCAGGATCGCCGTCACGATGATCGCGTCGTCGACGTAACCGAGCACGGGCACGAAATCGGGGATCAAGTCGATGGGCAGCGTCAGATACACCAGTGCGAACCCGGGACCGAGCCTGGTGGCACGCGGCAGCGACGGGTCGGCGGCGAGCCGGCGCATCAGCCGTAGCACGTCGGGTAGGAGACGCAACGACTCGCGCAGCAGATCACCACGCGGTCGGACGATCACCAAGGTGACCACCAGCGTCAGCCACGCCAGCAGCAGCGCGCTTGCAACGCCGATGACGAGATTCACCCCATCACCTCCGACATCGTCCCCGAGCCGTCAGGCGGTGGTGTCCGACGCGCCGAGCCGCAGGTGGTCGATGTGGTAGACGGCCTCGTCGAGCAGCTGTGCGACGTGGTTGTCGTAGAGGCGGTAGACGATGCTGCGTCCGTTGCGATCACCCGCCACCAGGCCGAGCGCACGCAGCAGCCGCAACTGGTGAGAGACCGCTGGTTGCTCCATGCCGACCGCCGCGGACAGCTCCCCCACCGAGCACGGTGACTGCCGTAGCCGGGTCAGGATCATCAGCCGGTTGGGCGAGGCCAGCGCTTGCAACGTCTCGGCGATCTTGACCGCTGACACGGGGTCGAGCGTTGCCGGTGGCGTCGCGCGCCCGTCGACTCCGTGTCCCATGGACCCATTGAATCACGCACCCCATCTATGCCTAAGATACATGTAGAGATTTACATGTGTACATGTGCAGACTGATATCTGGGGCGACGAGGGAGACGACGGATGAGCACCGCCACCGTGCAGCCGACCCGCAGGGATCCCACGACAGCGCACCGGCTCGGCCTCGCGGGGTTGTGGTCGGTCGCCTCGGTGCGGTGGGCCGTCGTCGCCACGTGCCTGTTCCTTCTCGGCCTCGCAGCTCAACTGCTCGACGCTCCCCCGGCACTCTGGTGGACGCCCTACCTGGCATGCTGCCTCACCGGTGGATGGACGCCGGCCCGGGAGGGATTGCAGGCGTTGCGCTCTCGAACGCTGGACGTCGACCTGCTCATGGTGGTCGCCGCCGTCGGCGCCGCCAGCATCGGGCAGATCTTCGACGCCGCGTTGCTCATCGTCATCTTCGCCACCTCCGGTGCGTTGGAGGACGCCGCAACCAAGCGCACCGAGGACTCGGTCAAGGGCCTGCTCGACCTGGCGCCGAGCAGTGCCACCCGGCTCGACGCCGACGGGGTGGAGGAGTCGGTGGATCCGCGGGAGCTTCGCGTCGGCGACCTCGTCGTCGTCCGGCCGGGTGAACGGGTCTCGGCCGACGGGACGGTCGTCGGTGGCTCGTCGGACGTCGACCAGTCGACGGTCACCGGGGAGCCACTGCCGGTCGACAAGCTGCCCGGGGACGAAATGTTCGCGGGCACCCAGAACGGCGACGGCGCACTCCGCGTCCGCGTCACCCGCGAGCCCTCCGATACGGTCGTCGCCCGGATCGTCGCGCTGGTCGCGCAGGCATCGGCCACCAAGGCCAGGACGCAACTGTTCATCGAGAAGGTCGAGCGGCACTATTCGGTAGGCGTGGTCGTCACGACGCTGGCGTTGTTCGCCATCCCCCTGGCGCTCGGAGCGGACCTGCAGACCACGCTGCTTCGCGCCATGACGTTCATGATCGTGGCCTCGCCATGCGCCGTCGTGCTGGCCACCATGCCACCCCTGCTCTCGGCCGTCGCCAATGCCGGACGGCACGGTGTGCTCGTCAAATCCGCTGTCGCCATGGAGCACTTGGCGGATACCACGGTCGTCGCCATCGACAAGACCGGCACGCTGACCACGGGCCTGCCACGGCTGACCCACGTCATCTCGAGCGACGGCGACCGGATGACCGAGGACGAGGTGCTGCGAACTGCCGCCGGCGCAGAGCAATTCAGCGAACATCCCCTCGGGCGCGCAGTCGTCGCCGCGGCGCACGCACGTGGCATCGCCGTGCCGGAGGTCACCGGGTTCCACGCTCAACCCGGGCGCGGCGTCCGCGCGTGCCTCGCCGGGCATGTCGTCGACGTCACGAGTCCGCGCGCCCTCGACGGAGTTCTGCCACCCGCGGTCATCGACCTGCAGGACGCCGGATCGACGGCAGTCGTCGTGGTCGTCGACGGTCTGCCGGTGGGCATTCTGGGCCTGGCCGACACCGTTCGCGACGGCACCGCGCAGGTCGTCGATGCCATCTCATCCCTGACGTCCGCCTCCCCCATCCTGCTCACCGGGGACAACCGGCCTGCCGCCGACCGGCTGGCCGCCGACGTGGGCATCACCGACGTCCGGGCCGACCTGCTGCCCGCGGAGAAGGTCGGGGAACTGCGACGGCTGCAGGCCGACGGTCATCGCGTCCTCTTCGTGGGCGACGGCATCAACGACGCGCCCGCCATGGCGGCCGCCCACGCGTCGATGGCCATGGGACGCAACGGCGCCGACCTGACCCTGGACACCGCGGACGCGGTCACGGTGCGCGACGAACTCGCCACCATCCCCGCCGTGGTGGCGCTGGCCCGCCGGGCACGCCGGACCGTCGTCGCGAACCTCGTCATCGCGGCGACCTTCATCACCGCCCTGGTCGCCTGGGACCTGTTCGGGCAGCTGCCCCTGCCGCTCGGCGTCGCCGGTCACGAAGGCTCGACGATCATCGTGGCCCTCAACGGCCTTCGACTGCTGCGTGCCCGCGCGTGGCCGGGCATTTGACCTGGTGACGCGGTCGGCGCCACCGGGTGGATGATGAGGGGGTGAGTCCCGAGCCGCCCGCGCCACGGCGCCCCACCAAGCGGGGTGAGCTGCGCATCTACCTGGGCGCGGCCCCGGGTGTCGGCAAGACCTACGCCATGCTCGGCGAGGCGCACCGCAGGCTGCAGCGGGGTACCGACCTCGTCGCAGCCGTGGTGGAGACGCACGGCCGCACGAGGACGGCCGAACTCCTCGACGGCATCGAACTCGTCCCGCCCCGCACGGTCACGTACCGCGGCTCGCAGTTTCGCGAGCTCGACGTCGATGGGGTCCGCGCCCGCCACCCCGAGGTGGTCCTGGTCGACGAACTCGCCCACACCAACGCCCCTGGCTCGAAGAACGCGAAGCGGTGGCAGGACGTCGAGGAGTTGCTCGACGCCGGCATCACCGTCGTCTCGACCGTCAACGTCCAGCATCTGGAGAGCCTCAACGACGTCGTCGCGCAGATCACCGGAATCGAACAGCAGGAGACGGTGCCCGACGAGGTGGTCCGCCGCGCCGACCAGGTCGAGCTCGTCGACATCACACCAGAGGCGTTGCGGCGCAGGCTGTCCCACGGCAACGTGTACGGGCCCGAGCGCATCGACGCCGCGCTGAGCAACTACTTTCGCCAAGGCAACCTCACCGCCCTGCGGGAGCTGGCCCTGCTGTGGCTCGCCGACCAGGTCGACGCCGCGCTCGCGAAGTACCGCGCCGACCACGAGATCAGCGACACCTGGGAGGCGCGCGAACGGGTCGTCGTCGCCGTCACCGGCGGTGAGGAGTCGGAGACGTTGGTGCGCAGGGCATTCCGCATCGCGTCCCGATCCAGCGCCGAACTGATGATCGTGCACGTGGTCCGCGGCGACGGGTTGTCGGGGGTGTCGGCTCCAGAGATGGGCAGGGTCCGCGAGCTGGCCACCAGCCTGGGCGCCACGGTGCACACCGTGGCGGGCGAGGACGTGCCGGGGGCACTGCTGGACTTCGCCCGCGAGATGAACGCCACCCAACTGGTTCTCGGCACTTCCCGACGCTCCCGGTGGGCCCGCATCTTCGACGAGGGAATCGGCGCGGCGACCGTGCAACGGTCGGGGCGGATCGACGTGCACATGGTCACCCACGACCAGGCCAGCGCCGTGCCGTGGCGGCAGGCCTCCCCACGCGACCGGCGGCTCGCGTCGTGGTCGGCGGCGTTGGCGGTGCCGTCGGCGGTGTGCGCGCTGATCGTGTTCCTCCTCGACCGGGTGCTCGGCATCGCCGGTGAGAGCGCGCTGTTCTTCGTCGGCGTGGTGGTGGTGGCGCTGCTCGGCGGCATCGCGCCGGCCGCCGCGTCGGCGGTGCTGTCGGGCCTGCTGCTCAACTACTTCCTGGTCGAACCCCGGCACAGCTTCGCCATCGCCCAACCCGACAGCGCCATCACGATCGTCGTCCTGTTCCTCGTCGCCGTCGCCGTCGCCGCCCTGGTGGACGGCGCGGCAAAGCGGGCACGGGAAGCCCGGCTCGCGTCCCGGGAAGCCGAACTGCTGGCGCTGTTCGCCGGATCCGTACTCCGCGGTGCCAACCTCGACACCCTGCTCGAGCGGGTGCGGGAGACGTATTCCCAGCGCGCGGTGACCTTCCTCCGTGACCACGACGGCGACGAGCGGGTCGTCGCGACCGTCGGTCCCGATCCGTGCGTCGACGTCGAATCTGCCGACACCGCAATCGAAGTCGGCGACGAGGAGTTCTGGATGCTGATGAGTGGCCGGCGACTGGCGGCCCGCGACCGCCGTGTCCTGTCCGCCGTCGCCAAGCAGGCCGCGGGACTGGTGCGCCAGCGTGAACTGATCGCCGACGCCGGGCGGGCCGAGGCGATCGCACGCGCCGACGAACTGCGCCGATCCCTGCTCTCGGCGGTCAGCCACGATCTGCGCACCCCCCTGGCCGGCGCCAAGGCCGCGGTGTCGAGCCTGCGCGCGGAGGACGTGGGGTTCTCGCCGGAGGACACCGCCGAGCTGCTCGCGACCATCGAGGAGTCCATCGACCAGTTGACCGCACTGGTCGGCAACCTGCTCGACTCGTCGCGCCTGGCGGCCGGGGTGGTGCAACCGGTGCTGCGCCGGACCTACCTCGACGAGGTCGTGCACCGCGCCGTCGTCGGGCTTGCCGTCGGCGCCGGCGGACTGGGCCGCATCAAGGTCGACGTGGGCGACGCCGAGGTGATGGCCGACGGTGGTCTCCTCGAACGCGTCCTGGTCAACGTGATCGACAACGCCGTGCGCTACGCCCCCGCCGGCTTGATCCGCGTCCACGCCGGGCGCGTCGGTGACCGGACCCTGATCAACGTCGTCGACGAAGGACCGGGGATCCGCCGTGACGTCGCCGACGGGTTGTTCGCGCCGTTCCAGCGACTCGGCGACCAGGACAACACCACCGGCGTCGGGTTGGGACTGTCGGTGGCGAAGGGCTTCGTCGAGGCCATGGGCGGTACCATCGCCGCGACCGACACTCCTGGCGGTGGACTGACCGTCGAGATCGACCTGGCCGCGCCGGATGGAGATGCGCCTTGACCAAGGTGCTGGTGATCGACGACGAACCGCAGATCCTGCGCGCACTGCGGATCAACCTGTCGGTCCGCGGATACGAGGTCGCCACCGCCGCCACCGGCGCGCAGGCGCTCCGGACGGCGGCGGAGCACAAACCCGACGTGGTCGTCCTCGATCTCGGCCTGCCCGACATGTCCGGCATCGAAGTCCTGGAGGGTCTGCGCGGCTGGCTCACCGCACCGGTCATCGTGCTGTCGGCGCGCACGGACTCCTCGGACAAGGTGGAAGCCCTCGACGCAGGCGCCGACGACTACGTGACCAAGCCGTTCGGCATGGACGAGTTCCTGGCCCGCCTGCGCGCAGCAGTGCGGCGGGCGGCGACGTCGTGGGACACCGATCAACCGGTGGTCGAAACCTCTTCCTTCACCGTCGATCTCGCGGCGAAGAAGGTCACGCGACGCGGCCAGGAGGTCCACCTCACACCCACCGAGTGGGGCATGTTGGAGATGCTGGTGCGCAATCGGGGCAAGCTCGTCGGACGGGAGGAGATACTGCGGGAGGTGTGGGGACCCGCCTACGCCAAGGAGACCCACTACCTCCGGGTCTACCTCGCCCAGTTGCGCCGCAAGCTGGAGGACGATCCGGCGCACCCCCGCCACCTGCTCACCGAGACCGGGATGGGCTACCGCTTCGCCGAGTGACCACCCGCCTGCGGTGCGGTCTTCGCCGCCTGCAACGTGTAGGTCAGCGGCATCCGGTCGCGTCCCTCGGCGAGGACGAATTCGCCGTCGAAGTCCGGACTCGGCGCCATGCCCTCCTCCAATGCGCTCCACGGCACTTCCCGGTGTTCCTCGAATGCCGTCACGGCGAGGCCGGCGTCGAACAGGGCGGAGACGATCTCGCCGAGCCCATGGTTGAAGATGACCACCTCGGGCGAGGCGAGGGTGCCCGAACCCGCGTAGCTGTCGTGCTCGACGAACACCGTTCCGCCGGTTTCGAAGTACGGGTGCTCGAGCACCAGCAGCCCGTCCGGCCGGGCATCACCCATGGCCCACAGCACCGGATGCCCCTCACGGACGAACAGTCGTCCTCCCGGCCGCAACAGACTCGCGACGACGCCCGCCCACCGCCGGATGTCCGGGAGCCAGCACAGTGCCCCGATGCCGGTGTAGACGAGGTCGGCGCAGGCCGCGCCGAGCGCGTCCACCGCGTCGTCGACGTCCGACTCGACGAATCCCACGGCGGCGCCCGCCCGACCGGCCAACTCCCGGCCCGCCCGCAGCGCGGCGGGCGAGAAGTCCACGCCGGTGACGCTGCGCGCACCCAGCCGGGACAGCGACACCGTGTCGGTGCCGATGTGGCATTGCAGGTGCACGACGTCCAGCCCGTCGAGCCGGCCGAGCCGGGGCAGGTCGTACCGCACGATCGACGTCAGGTACCCGGGATCGTCGAACGCCCCGAGGTCGTATCCGTCGGGCGCGGTGTGGACGGGCACCCTCGACTCCCAGTTCGCCAGGTTGACGCTGCGCCAGTCGTCGGTCATGACGTGATCATCACAGAGCGCCGGCGAATGTGGGGGCTGTGCACGCTTTCCGACGGTTTCCCGTACACGGGCCCCACACTCGTCGCACCCTAGGCGGTCTCCGCGGCGAGCGCGACGAGCATGGCCCGCACCAGGTCCGGTCGCTCGTCGATGACGAAGTGCCCGGAGTCGGCGGGCGTGAAGGTGTAGTCGTCGGCGAGGGCGGTCGCGGGGTCGGCGAGTGAGCGGTGCACCGCGAAGTCGCTGGTGCCGAACAGGACCCGGATGGGTACCGTCGCGCGGCGCCTCTCGGGCTCCCTTGCCCCCGCAGGCAACTCGCGCAGCAGGAAGGTGCGGTAGGTGTCGGTGGCCGCGCGCGCCACGACGGGGTCGCGGAAGCGCTCAGCGTACGTGCGCGCCGCCTCCGGTGACACCCGGTGCGCCCGTGGGCCGAACGCGAAGATGACGCGCTCGAGGTAGGAGGTGCGCCGTTGCAACGGCACGCCGACGCTGGCCACCAGCGGCTGGTAGGCCAGGAACCTCCAGAAGTGCGGCAGGATCGTCTTGGGCGTCTGCCACGGGTGAGCCATGTTCATCACCAGGTAGCCGTCGAAGCGTTCCGGTGCCGCGAGCACCATCCGGTATCCGACGAAGCCGCCCCAGTCGTGGCCGACGAGCAGCACGCGATCCAGTCCCATCGCGTCCATCAGGGCCAGGACGTCGGCCGCGACGTCGTCCTTCGACCACCGGTGCGGCGCAGGCCCGGACCAGCCGTACCCGGGCAGATCGGGCGCGATCACCCTTAGGCCGGTGCCGATCCCCCGGTCGCTGCGCTCCTGCCCGCCGGTGGGCGGGTCGGCCAGCAGGTCCCGATACACCCAGTGGTGCTGCGGCCACCCGTGCAGGGCGATGACGGGCCGCCCGTCGGGCGGTCCCGACTCGGTGACGTGGAACCGCACTCCGCGTGCTTCCACGAACGACCGGCGGACACCCTCGATCGGGCGGCACAGAACCATTCATCAGTCGAGCCTATGGGAACGCCCCAGCCAGTACGCTCCCGATATGTCCGGCTATCGCCACATGTTCGACGCCAGCATCGCGGACCCGCAGGGATTCTGGGCTGACGCCGCACGGGCCGTCACGTGGACCCGCGAGCCCCACCAGGTCCTCGACGACACCAACCCGCCGTTCCACCGGTGGTTCCCCGACGGGGAACTCAACACGTGCGCCAATGCGCTCGATCGCCACGTCGACCAGGGCCGGGGAGACCAGGCCGCGCTGATCTACGACTCACCCGTCACCGGCACCACACGCACGTACACCTACCGCGAGCTGCTCGAGGAGACCTCACGATTCGCAGGCGTGCTCCGCGGCCTCGGCGTCGGCAAGGGGGACCGCGTCGTCATCTACATGCCGATGGTGCCCGAGGCGGTCATCGCGATGCTGGCCTCCGCGCGGCTCGGGGCCGTGCACTCCGTCGTGTTCGGCGGATTCGCCGCGCACGAGCTCGCCGCCCGCATCGACGACGCGCGCCCCGCCGTGATCGTGTCGGCGTCGTGCGGAATCGAACCCACCCGCACCGTCGACTACAAGACGATCGTCGACAAGGCGCTCGACATCGCCGAGCACACCACCCCCGCGTGCGTCGTCCTGCAACGCGAACAGGCGCCAGGCGTGCTCACTGCGGGACGCGACGTGTCGTGGTCCGACGCGATGGTCGACGCGCAGCCGGTCGACCCGGTTCCCGTCGCGGCGACCGATCCCCTCTACGTGCTGTACACCTCCGGCACCACCGGTAAGCCCAAGGGCATCGTCCGCGACAACGGCGGTCACGCCGTCGCGTTGCTGTGGACCATGCGCCACGTCTACGACACCCACCCCGGCGACGTCTATTGGGCCGCTTCGGATGTCGGGTGGGTGGTCGGCCACTCCTACATCGTCTACGGCCCGCTGCTGCTCGGCGCCACCACGGTGCTGTACGAGGGAAAGCCGGTGGGCACCCCCGACGCGGGAGCGTTCTGGCGAGTGGTCGCCGACCACGGCGTGAAGGCGCTGTTCACGGCGCCCACGGCCATCCGCGCCATCAAGAAGGAGGATCCCGACGGGACCCACCTGGCCCGGCACGACCTCTCCAGCCTGCGGTACCTCTTTCAGGCGGGCGAACGACTCGACCCGGGGACCTACCACTGGGCGGTCGGGAAGCTGGGCATTCCCGTGATCGACCACTGGTGGCAGACCGAGACGGGCTGGTCGATCGCGGCCGCGCCGATGGGCGTCGAGGCCATGTCGGTGAAGCCGGGTTCGGCAACCGTGCCGATGCCCGGTTACGACGTGCAGATCCTGCGTCCCGACGGAACCCCTTGCGACGCAGGAGAGGAAGGGGCGATCTGCGTCAAACTTCCGCTGCCGCCCGGCACACTGCCCACGCTGTGGGGGGACGACGATCGCTACGTCGCGTCCTACCTGTCCGCCTTCCCCGGCTACTACCTCACGGGTGATGGTGGCTACTTCGACGAGGACGGTTACCTCTTCGTCATGGGACGGACCGACGACGTCATCAACGTCGCGGGCCATCGACTGTCGACCGGCGCGATCGAAGCCGTGCTGGCGGCGCATCCGGCCGTCGCCGAGTGCGCGGTGATCGGCGTGGCCGATGAGCTCAAGGGCCAGGCGCCGCGCGGATTCGTCGTGCTGAAGAGCAGCGCGTCCGCCGAGGGTGTCGCCGGTGAGCTGGTCGCTGCGGTACGGGAGAACATCGGCGCGGTGGCCGCCCTGAAGCGCGTCGACGTCGTGCCTGCGTTGCCGAAGACCCGCTCGGGCAAGATCCTGCGCAAGACCATGCGCGGGATTGCCGACGGCCGGGACGAACCGGTGCCGTCGACGATCGAGGATGCCGGGGTGCTCGACGCGCTGACGCCGATCCTGCGGTCCTGACGGTGCCACCGGTGTTGGCGAAAGCCGGTTCCGGGCAGGGTTCCGAACTATTGTCGAATGGTCATATCTGCATGTCCGTGCGAGTCAGAGGTGAAGTGCCATGCGACCGTCAGTGAACAAGGCCGGATCGTGTAACTGCAAGTGCAATGCCTGCGACGGCGGTCACCACTGCGGTAACCCGCCCAACTGCAACGTGCGGCGCTGAGCTCCGCCGACTAGCGCAGCGCCAATGACTCCGCCGCCGGTTCGGCGTCGGTCCTGATCCAGCTGGGGAACGGCAGCGGGGTGCCCTCGGACCGGTTGCTGTCCGCGGCGAAGCACGCCAGGCTGACCACGAAGCTGAGCACCGCAAGCGCGCCGAGGCCGGCCGCGGGCGCCAAGCCGCCCCCGCCGCCCAGTGCCACGACGGCGATGACGCCGGTCACGACGGAGGCCACCATGGTGATCAACCCGAAGGTCGCCCGCACCTCGGCGGACGGATCATCGACGCTGCGAATCTTCTGCTCGGACACGGACGGTTCTTACCCGAGCCGCCCGCCGTCGAAACCCTCCCGACGGCGGACCACCTCACGCGAGGGAGAGGGCGATCCCGTCAAGGATGTCGTGCTCGCTGACCACCAGCTCGTCGATGCCGGCCCGTTCGCCGAGTTCCCGAGCCAACTCCTCGACCACGATGGCGCCGCCGCCGATCACGTCGACGCGGCCCTCGTGCATGGGTCCGAGCGCAGCGCGTTGCCGACGGGTCATCGCGAGCAGACCGTCGCAGACCTCGAGCAGGCCGTCGAAGCGGACCCGCGACAGGTGGATGGCGTCGGAGTCGTAGCGGGCCAGATTCATCGCCAGCGCCGACAACGTCGTCATGGTGCCGGCCACGCCCACCCACGTGCGCGCCCGCTCGACCGGGACGGCTGACAGCGCCGCCGCCAGCCCGGCGCGGACCACCTCACGCGCATCGGCGATCTCGGCTGCCGTCGGCGGATCCGACCTCAGGCACCGCTCCGTGAGGCGCACGCAGCCGATGTCGGCGGAATAGCTCGCGTCGACGCCTGCCGACGAACCCAGCACCAGCTCGGTCGAGCCGCCCCCGAGGTCGACGACGACGAACGGCGCTGCAGCCGAATCGAGTTCGCCGACCGCCCCGCGGAAGGACAGTTCGGCCTCCTCGGTACCGGAGATCACCTCTGCGACCGCACCCGGCACCGCGTCGGCGAGCACCTCGGCCGTCATGGCGAAGAACTCGTCGCGATTGGCGGCGTCGCGCGTCGCCGACGTCGCGACCATCCGGACCTTCGGGACCCCGTGCTGCCGAAGCAGGGCGGCGTAGTCGACCAGGGCTGCTCTGGTGCGGTCCAGCGCCGCCTCGGCGAAGCTGCCCGTGGCGTCCACGCCCTCGCCCAACCGGACGATGCGCATCTCCCGGTGCACGTCGCTCAGATGGCTGCCGTCCACGTCGGCGATCAGCAGCCGCAGCGAGTTCGTTCCGCAGTCGATCGCAGCGACCCTCACGCCGTCCACAGCTCCCGGTCCAGGATGCCCGCCATCGCCGGCTCGGCCGCGAGCACCGCCAACGCCTCGTCACCGAACGGGTTCACGCCGGGGCCCTTCGCCAACGAGTGCGCGATGACGACGTGCAGGCACTTGACGCGGTCGGGCATGCCACCGCCGGAGAACGTCGTCCCCAACGGTTCGATGGCGTCGCGTTCGGCCAGATACGACTCGTGCGCGCGGCGGTAGGCGGCGGCCAGATCCTGGTCACCGGAAAGACGTTCGGTCATGTCACGCATCATGCCCGAGGACTCCAGACGGCTGGCGGCGGCGGTCAGCGCCGGGTGCGTCAGGTAGTACAGCGTCGGGAAGGGGGTACCGTCGGGCAGTCGCGGCGCGGTCTTCACGACGCCGGGTTGACCGTCCGGGCAGCGGTACGAGATCTCCAGGACACCGCGGGGATCGCGCCCCAGCTGGCGCGCCACGGCGTCGAGATCGCCGTCCTCAACCACCGGGAGGCGGTGGGTCGGGCGGCGGGGGCGGCGGGGGTGGCCCGGGAGTCGGCGGAAGCTGCGAAGCACCGTGTGGCGCGTCGCTGATCGTGTGCCACAGCGACGTATACCAGGGTTGGCCACTCGGCGGCGCGGCGGGTCCGGCCCCCGGTGCCAACACCGGCACGGCGCTCGGTGGCAGCTGCACCTGATACGGGATGTCACCGGGCATGACGAAGCCGAGCCGCTCGCGGGCCTGGGCCGCGATGTACACCGGGTCGGCTAGCTTGATCTTCTGCTGCTCCAGATCGGCTATCTGCGAACGCAACTGGGTCTCGGCGTCGGTCAACTGCTTCATCTCGGTCCGCTGCGCGAAGTACGTCCGCACCGGCCCCGCGATGGTCAACGTCAGCACGCAGACCACGGCAGCCAGGATCGCGGCACGCCGGGCCGCCGAACCGAGCCGCTGCTCGGACTGCTGTTCTGCGGCCTCGGCGATCGCCTGCCTGATCGGTTCGATGACGCCGGTGGGTTCGTCGTCGCGTTCGGTCCCTGTTGCCGCCTCGGGTGTCCTGGCTTCGATCGCGCGCGGCTCCCGCCGGATCGGGGACGCCCCGCGCGGGCGACCGCCACCCTTGCCCGGCCGTGACGCCGGCGGACGCCGCTTGGGATCCGGCCGCTTCGCGTCGGGCATGGGTTGACTTCCCCTGAAGACTGCTGCGTGGACTACCTGGTCTCCACCGCGAAGCGTGGGAACGCGAGATCACCCGCATAGCGCGCGGCGTCACCGAGTTCCTCCTCGATGCGGAGCAACTGGTTGTACTTGGCGACGCGTTCGCTGCGAGCCGGGGCGCCGGTCTTGATCTGGCCGCTGCCGACCGCGACCGCCAGGTCGGCGATCGTGGTGTCCTCGGTCTCCCCGGACCGGTGGCTCATCATCGTGCGGTAGCCGCTGTTGTGAGCCAGCGCCACGGCGTCCAGCGTCTCGGTGAGCGTGCCGATCTGATTGACCTTCACCAGCAGCGCATTGGCCGCGCCCTTGTCGATGCCCTCCTCGAGGCGCTCCGGATTGGTGACGAACAGGTCGTCGCCGACGATCTGGATGCGGTCGCCGATCGCCGCCGTCAACGACACCCAGCCGTCCCAGTCGTCCTCGGACAGCGGGTCCTCGATCGACACCAGCGGGTAGGCGTCCAGCAGACCGGTGTAGAACTGCGTCATCTGCTCGGCCGTGCGGGTTTCCTTCTCGAAGGCGTAACCCGTGCCGTCGGTGTAGAACTCGGTCGCGGCCACGTCGAGCGCGAGTGCGACGTCGGCGCCCAGCTTGAGGCCCGTCGCCTCGATGGCCGTGCTGATCAGGTCCAGCGCGGCCACCGTGCCCGCGATGTCGGGCGCGAAGCCACCCTCGTCGCCGAGTCCGGTGGCCAGCCCCTGCTTCTTGAGGACCGACTTGAGCGAGTGATACACCTCGGCACCCCAGCGGAGCGCCTCCCGGAACGACGGTGCACCGATCGGAGCGACCATGAACTCCTGGACGTCGACGCCGGTGTCGGCATGCGCACCGCCGTTGACGATGTTCATCATCGGCACCGGCAGGATGTGGGCGTTGGGCCCGCCGAGGTAGCGGAACAGGGGAAGACCGGCCGCGTCGGCAGCCGCCCGCGCCACGGCCAGCGAAACGCCGAGGATCGCGTTGGCGCCGAGCCGCGACTTGTCGGGCGTGCCGTCGCAGTCGAGCAGCGCCTGGTCGACGAGGCGCTGGTCGTCGGCGTTGAGCCCGATCACGGCGGGAGCGAGCTCGGAGAGGACCGCCTTGACCGCCTTCTCCACGCCCTTGCCGCCGTAGCGGTCACCGCCGTCGCGAAGCTCCACGGCCTCGTGTTCACCCGTCGATGCCCCCGACGGCACGGCGGCCCGCGCGGCAGAGCCGTCGTCGAGCGCCACCTCGACCTCTACGGTCGGGTTGCCCCGGGAGTCGAGAATCTCTCGCGCTGCGACCTGCTCGATGACGGGCACTGACTGCTCCCTCGCGTCGGGACTGAAACGGACGATGACAGCCTAAGCGCTAGGGATTGCCCACGCCGACATGGTCGTCGTGGGGCGCGCGGACCCCTACAGGGAGTGTCCCTCGGCGTACGCGGTCGCCCAGTCGCGGACCGTGCGGGCGTACTGGTCGGAGAGGTTGTAGGCCCGCAGCGCGTCCATCCAGCCCCGCGGCTTGGCGAGGTCCTTGCCCCGCCAGCACAGGTAACCCGCAGCCGACAGCGCCGCATCGTCGATGTTGTCGGGGCTCACGACGCCGTCGTTGTTGGCGTCGACGCCGTACAGCTTCCACGTCTGGGGAATGAACTGCATCGGACCCATCGCGCGATCCATCATCGGATCACCGTCGAGCGTGCCGCACGTCGGTGTCCGGGATCGCCATGTTGCCCATCGATCCGTCGAGGCGGACGCCGCGGATGGGTGGCTTCACGTCTCCGTTGGGCAGGATCATCGCGCTGCGGTACGTGCCGTGGTGGCTCTCGACCATCCCGATGCCGGCCAGCGTCGTCCAGGCCAGATGGCACTTGGGGTTCTCCACCTCGGCCACCCGGGCCGCGTACGCATACGCCTCCAGCGCCGTCGCCGGGATGCCGAGGAAGGGTGCGCGGTCGGCCGCCCACTGGTGCAACTGATCGGCGGGCCTGCCCTTGGCGTGGGTGTCGACCGCGGGCACCGGATCACCCGAGGGCGGCGGCACGCCCTCGGGGATGGGGATGCCCGTCTGCCACGAGCAGGAAGAGGCCATGAGCAAAACCGTGGCGACGACAACCGCGACGGCCCGCAGCCAACGCACTGGCGACACCGGACTCCTACACACTCGGACTGCTGCCATCGTCCCACGTGTTCTTCCGTGCCCCCGACCGCGCCACGGGAGACTCACACGGTTCCGTACAGCACTTGCTAAGGTGAGGCACACCTAGGATTGGATAGGCAATGCTAGGTAGTGACCCTTCCTACCAAGGACGTACCCATGACCGTCGTCGGCGACGTTCCGCTCGCCCTCCTCGCTGCCGGACCGAGCGTGTCCTCACAGCTGTTCGGCAGCGCGCTCATCGGCGTGCGCGAAGGCCTCGAGGCGGCGATCGTCGTCACCATCCTGGTGGCCTTCCTGGTCAAGTCGAACCGCCGCGATGCCCTCAAATGGGTCTGGCTCGGGGTCGGCGCGGCGATCGTCATGACCGTCGTGGTGTTCCTGGCCATCCAGTTCGGCGAGAACACCATCTCCGGGCTCGGCGCCGAGGCCATCGCCGGCGTCGCATCACTGATCGCTGTCGCCATCGTCACCACCATGGTGCTGTGGATGCGCAGGGCGGCCGCCGGCATGTCCGGCCAACTGCGCGGCGACATGGCCCGCGCGCTGGAGGCGGGCGCGTTCGCCGTGCTGTTGCTGTCGTTCCTCGCCGTCGGCCGCGAGGGCGTCGAAACCGCGCTCTTCATGGTCGGTTTCGCCGACGCGAAGACGCTGTGGCCACTGACGGGCCTCGTCGTCGGCGTCCTGATCGCCGTCGTCATCGCGTACGGGATGTACCGGGGGGCGCTGCGCATCAACCTGGCGAAGTTCTTCACCTGGACCGGTGCCTTCCTCGTCGTCGTCGCGGCGGGCATCCTGTCCTACGGCATCGGCGCGCTACAGACGGTCGGCTGGCTCCCCGGCCTGTCCAGCCGGCCCTTCGACATCAGCTCCTGGTTCGACTGGTCGTCGTGGTACGGCCAGGTCGTTCAGGGCGTCTTCAACGTGACCCCGACGCCGACCTGGCTGCAGTTCATCGCCTGGGTGCTCTATCTCGTCGTCGTCCTGGTCGTCTTCCTGCGTCCGACCAAGGCACCGGCGAAGCCGGCGGACACCCCCCTGGCGGGCCCTTCTCCCGCCGGCTCCGACATCACCTCGTCACCCGAGCCCTCCACGACACCCGAAAGGTCGAACAGGTGAACATCTCTCCCCGTGCTGCGAGGACCGCTGTCGCCGCGACGGCTGCCCTGGTCACCGGAATCGCCCTCGGAGGTTGTGAGGCGAAGGAGTCCAAGACCCCGGCCGCCGGCGGCGAGAACGCGCCGGCCCAAATCACCGTGAACGCCTCCGACACGGCATGCGAGCTGTCCGGGACGCGAAGCGCCACCGGTCCCAGCACGTTCGTCATCAGCAACAACGGCACCAAGGTCACCGAGTTCTACGTCTATGGCAAAGGCGACCGCGTGATGGGCGAGGTGGAGAACATCTCACCCGGGCTGGATCGCAAGCTCATCGTCCAGCTGACCGAACCGGGCACCTACCAGACCGCATGCAAGCCGGGCATGATCGGCGACGGCCTGCGCGGCGACTTCGTCGTCACCGGCGACGCAGTGCAGATCGACACCGAGGGCAAGTTCGCCGAAGCCGCCGACAACTACAAACGGTATGTGAACAGCCAGGCGGAGGCGCTGATCCCCGCCGTCGACGTGTTCGTCGCCGCGATCAAGAAGGGTGACGTCAACGCCGCGAAGGCGCAGTTCCCCATCGCCCGCACCTACTACGAGCGCATCGAACCCGTCGCTGAGTCCTTCCCCGACGACCTCGACCCACGCATCGACCTCCGCGAGGCCGACCTGGAGCCGGGGCAGAAGTGGACCGGCTTCCACGCGCTGGAGAAGCAGCTGTGGGTGACCGGCCTGCAGCCCGACGCCAACGCGCTGGCCGATCAACTGGTCGCCGACGTGAAGGAACTCGACTCCGGTGTCAAGGCACCCAACTTCACCATCGACTCCACCCGGATCGCCGGCGGCGCCCAGGGTCTGCTCGACGAGATCGCCTCCAGCAAGATCAGCGGTGAGGAGGACATCTTCAGCCACACCGACCTGTGGGACTTCAACGCCAACCTGCAGGGCTCGCAGACCGCGGTGTCCTCGGTCCGGCCGATCCTCGACGAGCGCAACGCCGACCTCGGCAAGAAGGTCGACCAGCGCTTCTCGGAGTCGGAGGCGCTCTTGGCCAAGTACCGCCAGGGCGACGGATTCGTCCTGTACGACACCGTCACCGAACCGCAGCGCCAGGAGCTCTCCCGCTCGATCGACGCACTGTCCAAGGAAGTCAGCCAGGTGCAAGGTGTCATCGCAGGTCAGTAAATGATGCCGGGCAACGACGGTCCCCGCCCGGACCCGGGTACGACGGCGGAGGTGACCCCGCCCCATCCGGGCCCGGCGCGCGCCGGCCTGTCGCGCCGCAAGCTCTTCGGCGCGGCGGGTGTCACCGCGGCCGTGGTCGGCGCCGCCGGCGCCGGCGCGCTGGCCGGGCGGGCGTCCGCCGCGAGCCCGGCCTCCGTCGAGTTGCAGGGCGCGGTGCCGTTCCGCGGCGCCCGCCAGGCGGGCATCGTGACCGCAGCGCAGGACCGCATGCACTTCTGCTCCTTCGACGTCACCACCGAGGACCGTGACGACGTCGTGGCCATGCTCAAGGAGTGGACGGCCATGGCCGAGCGGATGACGCAGGCCGAGGAAGCCGTCACCCATGGAGCCGTCGGCCTCAACCCGTACGCACCGCCCGCGGACACCGGCGAGGCGCTGGGGCTGCCCGCCTCGCAGCTGACCCTCACGGTCGGCTTCGGCCCGTCGTTCTTCGTCAAGGACGGCAAGGACCGGTTCGGCATCGCCGACAAGCGACCGGAAGCGCTGATCGACCTCCCGAAATTTTCCAACGAGACGATGGACCCTGGCCGCAGCCACGGCGACATCTGCGTGCAGGCCTGCGCCAACGATCCGCAGGTCGCGGTGCACGCCATCAGGAACCTGGCCAGGGTCGCGTTCGGCACTGCCGCGGTCCGCTACTCACAACTCGGTTTCGGCCGCACCTCGTCGACCACGCGGGAGCAGGCGACGCCGCGAAACCTGTTCGGGTTCAAGGACGGTACGTCCAACCTGAAGGCCGAGGACACCGACGCACTGAACAAGCACGTGTGGGTGGCCGACGGTGACGGTCCCGGCTGGATGACGGGCGGGAGCTATCTGGTGACCCGCCGCATCCGAATGCGGATCGAGAACTGGGACCGCACGACGCTCCTCGAGCAGGAACGCGTCATCGGACGGCTCAAGGGCACCGGTGCGCCGATCGGCTACGCCGACGAGTTCGACCCCTTGGACTTCACCACCAAGAGCAGCAAGGGCACCCCACTGATCGACGTGGACGCCCACGTCCGGCTCGCGTCGTCGGAGAACCTCAAAGGAATCGAGATCCTGCGTCGCGGGTACAACTTCACCGATGGCACCGACGGTTTCGGCCATCTCGACGCCGGCTTGTTCTTCATCGCGTTCGTGCGCGACCCGAGGACGTCGTTCGTGCCGATGCAGATGGAGCTGGCGCGGCGCGATGCGCTCAACGAGTACATCACCCACACCGGCACTGCGCTGTTCGCGTGCCCGCCGGGGCTTCCCCAGGGTGACTCGTCGGCCTACTGGGGTTCGACGCTGCTGTCCTGATCTGCTTCGTCGGCAACGCGTTCCGGCTCGTCGGCCAATGTCTCGTCGGTCGGCCAGTGCGCCCGCCACTCGTCCTCGGTGACCGAACCGAGTGTCGCGCCGTCGAGTTCCGCGGGCACGTCGGGCGTGCGCCGGCCGGCCAGGATGTTCTGCTCCACCTTCCGGACGGTATCCATGAATTCGAGTGTCGCGGTGCGCAAGTCGTTCTCGGCGTCGCCACCCGGGCGCACCCCGATCGACACCATTGCCTTGGGGATCAGGTCCGAGGGCAGGCCGGCAGCCGTAACCCGTTCGTAGACCTTCTGCGTCAGGGCCAACGCCGGCTGGGCGGTCGGAACGTCGTCCACGGAGGATCGGCGCGCCTTCACCGAACTCTCCATCGCCTTGCGCTCCTCCCACTGCGCCAGCTGGTCCTCCAACGAAACCGACTCTCCCGCAAGGACGGCCGGAACGCGATGGCCGAGCTTGCGCACCAGCGCATCGGCGACTTCGTCGATGCCGAACGGTACCTCGAGGGCATCCTCGGCGATGCGCGCGTGAAAGAGCACCTGCAGCAGCACGTCCCCGAGCTCTTCACGCAGTTCGTCGGCATTGCCGCCGCGGACCGCGTCGAACAGTTCGTAGGTTTCCTCGAGCAGATAGCGGCGCAGCGAGTCGTGGGTCTGCTCGCCCTCCCACGGCCCGGAGGTCCGCAACGTGTCCATGATGGCCACGGCGTCGAGCAGCCGCTCACCGGGCTGCGGGTTCGGCGCCGAGATCAACCGGGCACCGGCCGCCAGCCGCGCCTTGACCATCGGATGGTTCGGATCCGACGACAGCAGTACCGGGGCGTCGTCGCCGGTGTACGCGGGACGCGACGCCGGCAGCGACCACGGCACCTTGACCGGCATCTCCTCGGTGTACTGGACGTCACCGGCGAGCAGGGCCACGGCCTCCACCGGCACCAGCGATGGGCGCCGCGGATCCACCAGGACGACGGTCACGAGACGACACCTCCGCTGATCGTTACATCGACATCCGATTGCGGTTTTCCATCCAACGCGAGGAGCAAACCGGCCACCACGCGCAGCAATTCGGCGTCGCGGACGCGTGGGGCGCCGACCCCGCCGCCGGACCGCGGAATCGGCACGGTGATCGTCGACGTGGTCGCCCGGTAGGTCGCCGACGGGTACATGCGCTTGAGCCGGAGTTGCTGGGAGTCGAGCAGGGTCAGCGGTGTGAGCCGAAGCGACGACGCCGAGGCGGCGGTCACCTCGGTGACGCCGTACCGGCGGCAGAGCAACCGGAGCCGGGCCACCGCCACCAGCCGCTCGGCCGGCTCGGGCAACGGCCCGTAGCGGTCGACGAGCTCGTCGATCACCGCGGTGATCGCCTCCTCGTCCGACGCCGCAGCCAGCCGGCGGTAGCCCTCCAGGCGCAGCCGGTCGCTGCCGATGTAGTCCGGCGGCAGGTGCGCGTCGACCGGGAGGTCGATGCGCACGTCCTTCGGTTCCTCGGGCGCCGCCACGGTCTTGCCGTCGACGACGGCGCGGTAGGCCTCGACCGCTTCACCCACCAGGCGCACGTAGAGGTCGAAGCCCACGCCCGCGACGTGCCCGGACTGCTCGGCGCCGAGCACGTTGCCTGCGCCGCGGATCTCGAGGTCCTTCATCGCCACCGCCATCCCCGCGCCCAGCTCGTTGTTCTGGGCGATCGTGGCCAGGCGGTCGTAGGCCGTCTCGGTCAGCGGCACCTCCGGCGGGTAGAGGAAATAGGCGTACCCGCGCTCACGGCTGCGGCCGACGCGGCCCCTCAACTGGTGGAGCTGGGACAGTCCGAAGGTGTCGGCGCGCTCGACGATCAGCGTGTTGGCGTTGGAGATGTCGAGGCCCGTCTCGACGATCGTCGTACAGACCAGGATGTCGTACTCGCGGTTCCAGAACCCCTCGACCGTGCGTTCCAGCACTTCCTCGGGCATCTGACCGTGCGCCACGACGACCCTGGCCTCCGGCACCAGCTCCCGGACCTTCGCGGCGGCCGCGTCGATCGAGCGGACCCGGTTGTGGATGTAGAACGCCTGGCCGTCCCGAAGCAGCTCCCGCCGCAGGGCGGCGGCGACCTGCTTGTCGTCGTGCGGGCCGACGTAGGTGAGCACCGGGAACCGCTCCTCGGGCGGAGTGAGGATCGTCGACATCTCGCGGATGCCGGCCAGGCTCATCTCCAGGGTGCGCGGGATCGGGGTGGCGCTCATCGTCAACACGTCGACGTGGGTGCGCATCGACTTGATGTGCTCCTTGTGCTCGACGCCGAAGCGCTGCTCCTCGTCGACGACGACGAGGCCGAGGTCCTTCCACGTCACGCCGGTCTGCAGGAGCCGGTGCGTGCCGATCACGATGTCGACCGAACCGTCCTTCATGCCTTCGAGGGTCTTGCGGGACTCGCTCGGGTCGGTGAATCGCGACAACCCCTTGACCGTCACCGGGAAACCGGCCATGCGCTGGCTGAAGGTCTGCAGGTGCTGGTCGGCGAGCAGGGTCGTCGGCACCAGGATGGCCGCCTGCTTGCCCGCCTGCACCGCCTTGAAGGCCGCCCGCACCGCGATCTCGGTCTTGCCGTAGCCGACGTCGCCACAGATCACCCGGTCCATCGGCATGGGCTTCTCCATGTCGGACTTCACCTCGGTGATGGCGGTCAGCTGGTCGACCGTCTCGGTGAAGCCGAAGGCGTCCTCCATCTCGGCCTGCCACGGCGTGTCGGGACCGAACGAGAAGCCGGGCGCCGCCTGCCGCTTCGCGTACAACGCCACCAGTTCACCGGCGATCTCACGGACCGCCTTGCGGGCCTTGGTCTTGGTGTTGGTCCAGTCGCTTCCGCCGAGACGGCTGAGGTTGGGCTCCTGGCCGCCGACGTAGCGGGACAGCTGATCCAGCGAGTCCATCGGCACGAACAGCTTGTCCGATCCGCCACCCCTCCGGGCCGACGCGTATTCCAGCACCAGGTACTCGCGCCGCGCGCCGCCGATGGTGCGCTCGACCATCTCGACGAACCGGCCGATGCCGTGCTGGTCGTGTACGACGAGGTCGCCCGCCGTCAGCGCCAGCGGGTCCACCACGTTGCGGCGCTTGGCGGCCAGGCGCTTGCCCTCGGTGGCGGCCGCGCGGTTGCCGGTCAGGTCGGACTCGGTGATCAGCACCAGGCCCGCACCGGACTGCACCCCGCTGATGACCAGGCCGTCGTGCAGTGGGCCCTTCAACACCCCGACCACGCCGGCCGCGGGCGCGGCGCCCGGCTCCAACATCGTTGCGGGAACGTCGGATTCGCCGAGCTGCTCGACGACGCGGTGCGCGGTCCCCGCGCCGGGAGTGACGATGGCGGCGAACCCGCCGGTGTGGGTGTGCGCACGCAGCATCGCGAAGATCTCGTCGAGGCTGTTCTGCTGGCCGCGCGCGGTCGGGGCGGGGCGGATGTCCAACTCGAGCGCGTCGGGGTTGCCCAGCTGGCTCAGCGTCCACCACGGGTGCCCGCCGCCGGCGGCGCCGGCCCGCACCTCGGCGAGATCGCGGAAGCCCGACCCACCCAGTTGCTCCAGGTCGATCGGCGCGTCGGCCCCCATCGCGGCGACCGACCAGGACGCCTCGAGGAACTCGCGGCCCGTCTTGACCAGGTCGGCGGCCCGGGTGCGGACCTTCTCCGGATCGCAGATCAGCACCGGGGCGCCCGCGGGCAGGTGATCGGACAGCAGGGCGAGCTCGGTCGGCCGCAGCACCGGCAGCAGGGCCTCCATGCCGTCGACCGGGATGCCGTCGGCCAGCTTGGCGAGCATCTCCCCCACCGTGTCGCCGACGCGGTTCTCGTCACGGGGCTGCCCCTCGGCCAGTGCGGCGGCCCGCGCCCGGACGTCGTCGGTCAACAGCAGTTCGCGGCACGGCACGGCGATCACGGTGTCGACCGACAGCTCCGGGATCGACCGCTGGTCGGCGACGGAGAACATCCGCATCTCGGAGACCTCGTCGCCCCAGAACTCGATGCGGACCGGATGCTCGGCGGTCGGCGTGAACACGTCGAGGATGCCGCCGCGCACGGCGAACTCGCCACGCTTGCCGACCATGTCCACCCGGGTGTAGGCCAGGTCGACCAGGCGCTCCAGGATGGATTCGAACGTCGCCTCCTCCCCCACCGTCAGGATGACCGGCTCGGTGTTGCCCGCGTCCCCCGGTCGTTGCGCCAACGGCTGCAACAGTGAACGCGCGGTGGTGACGACCACGCGCAGCGGCGGGCCGAACCTGGCGTCGTCGGGATCGTTCAACCTGCGCAGCACCGTCATGCGGGCGCCGACGGTCTCCACCCCCGGCGAGAGCCGCTCGTGCGGAAGCGTCTCCCAGGACGGGAACATCGCGACGACGTCGCCGAACACGGCCCGCAGTTCGGCGGTCAGGTCGTCGGCCTCCCGGCCGGTGGCGGTGACGACGAGCAGCGGGCCCGCCTTCGCGAGCGCAGCGGCGACGAACAGCCGGGCACTGGCCGGTCCGACCAGAGCCAACTCGGGTACGCCGCCGGCGGCCCGGGTGGTGAGGTCCGCCAGTCCCGGATCGGACAGCGCGAGATCAACCAGGCCCGCCATCGGGGTCTGGACATGGGGGTGCCCCGATGTGGTCATTGTGGGTCCATCCTAGTCGCCTGCCGAAGGCCTTGCGCCCGAGCCCATGTCAGCGAACCGGGCTACTGCTGGTCGTGTAGCTCCGGATCGGCCTCGAGGTGGGTGAGCCCGTTCCACATCAGGTTGACGAGGTGCGCGGCCACCACCTCCTTCTTCGGCTCCCTGGTGTCGAGCCACCACTGCGCGGTCATCGACACCGAGCCGACGAGGGCCTGGGCGTACAGCGGGGCCAGCTGGGGATCGAGGCCGCGCCGGGAGAAGTCGCCGGCCAGGATCGACGCCACCTGGCTGACGGCATCGTTGAGCAGGCTCGAGTACGTGCCGGAGGCGATGCTGGCCGGCGAGTCGCGGATCAGGATGCGGAAGCCGTCGGTCCGCTCCTCGACGTAGGTGAGCAGCGCCAGCGCCACCCGCTCGACGCGCACCCTGGAGCGGTTGTTGGTCAGCGACGAGGTGATGCCGTCCAGCAGCGCCGACATCTCGCGGTCCACGACGACGGCGTACAGCCCCTCCTTGCCGCCGAAGTGCTCGTAGACGACGGGTTTCGAGACGTTGGCCCGCTGCGCGATCTCCTCGATCGACGTCGCGTCGTAGCCCCGCTCCGCGAACAGCGACTTGGCGATCTCGACGAGTTGCTGGCGACGTTCGGTCCCGGTCATGCGCGCCCGCGGCGCCCGTACTTCCTTCTCCGGCGTCGCCACGGCTGCAACACTATGCCTTCGACACTCCCCCGGTCGCTTCGCTCCTGCCTGCCGGTATCACTCCCCCGGTCGCTACGCTCCTGCCCGCCGGGAGACTAAAGTCGACGCCGCAGTCCGTCGTGGTGTAATCGGCAGCACCTCTGATTTTGGTTCAGATAGTTCAGGTTCGAGTCCTGGCGACGGAGCGAGCTTGTCTAGCGACAATCCCGCACGGAGCAGGCCCACCGCGAGCGTGCGTGTCCGAGCAAGGACACGCCGCTCGGACCGGCACGACGCGCACGCTCGCGCGGAAGTTGAGGGTTCCATGACGACACGAGGCGAGACGGCGGTCATCATCCTGGCCGCGGGTGCCGGCACCAGGATGCAGTCCGACGTGCCAAAGGTCCTTCACACGCTGGCCGGGCGCAGCATGATCGCGCACGCCCTGATCGCGGTCGCGAAGGTCTCCCCGCAGCATCTGGTCGTCGTGCTGGGCAAGGACCGCGACCAAGTGACGCCGGCCATCAACGGGCTCGCCAACGAGCTCGGCCGCCCGATCGACATCGCCGTGCAGGACGAACAGCTGGGTACCGGACACGCCGTCGGATGCGGGATGGCGGCGCTGCCCGCCGACTTCGCGGGCACCGTGGTCGTGATGGCCGGGGACGTCCCGCTGCTGGACGCCGACACGCTGGCCGGACTGATCGACGTGCACGGCAGCCAACCCACGTCCGCGACGCTGTTGACCACGACGCTCGACGACCCCACCGGCTACGGCCGCGTCCTGCGCACCCAGGACGGCGAGGTCACCAGCATCGTCGAGCAGGCCGACGCGTCACCATCGCAGCGGGCGATCAGAGAGGTCAACGCCGCCGTCTACGCCTTCGATGTCGCCGCACTGCGTTGGTCGCTGACCCAGTTGCGGGCGCACAACGCGCAACGCGAGCTCTATCTCACCGATGCCATCGAGATCCTGCGCAGCGACCACCAGCGGGTGCGCGCTCAGCACGTCGACGACAGCGCGCTGGTCGCCGGGGTCAACGACCGCGTGCAGCTGGCCGACCTGCACCGCGAGCTGAACCGGCGCATCGTCGCCGCCCTGCAGCGCAGCGGCGTGACGGTGATCGACCCGGCCACGACGTGGATCGACGTCGACGTCAGCGTCGGCCGCGACACCGTGATCGCCCCCGGCACCCAACTACTGGGCGCCACCCACATCGGGCCGCGTTGCCAGATCGGGCCCGACACCACCCTGACCGGCGTCACCGTGGGCGACGGGAGCACGGTGATCCGCACCCACGGCTCGTCCTCGACGATCGGCGACGGCGCGGTCGTCGGGCCGTTCGCGTACCTGCGGCCTGGCACCCGGCTGGGCGACCACGGGAAGATCGGCACGTTCGTCGAAACCAAGAACGCGACGATCGGCGCCGGCACCAAGGTGCCGCACCTGACCTATGTCGGCGATGCGGACATCGGCGAGAACAGCAACATCGGCGCCGCCAGCGTGTTCGTGAACTACGACGGAGAAACCAAGCGGCGCACCACCATCGGCTCCAACGTTCGGACCGGGTCGGACACCATGTTCGTCGCACCCGTCGTCGTCGGTGACGGTGCGTACACCGGGGCGGGCACCGTTGTCCGCGAGGACGTGCCGCCCGGAGCGCTCGCCGTCTCGGCCGGTCCGCAGCGCAACATCGAGGGATGGGTGGCACGCAAGCGACCCCACAGCGCAGCAGCCGAGGCGGCCCGCAAGGCGGCCGATCAGGCGGGACCGCCGACCGGGAACCGCCCGGACACCGATGAACGGACCGACACCTGACGTTGGCATTCCGGCAACCCGGCCACCGCGCTCCAGAAACGCTACGTACGATCAACCCGTATCGATCCCCGACGGCGAAGGCAGCACCAAGTGGCCACGGACTGGACCGACAATCGCAAGAACCTGATGCTGTTCTCGGGCCGCGCGCACCCGGAACTCGCCGAGCAGGTCGCCAAGGAATTGGACGTGAGCGTCACCGCGCAGACCGCCCGCGACTTCGCGAACGGCGAGATCTTCGTCCGCTTCGACGAATCGGTGCGGGGTTGCGACGCATTCGTGCTGCAGTCCCATCCCGCGCCGCTGAACAAGTGGCTGATGGAACAACTCCTGATGATCGACGCGCTCAAGCGCGGCAGCGCCAAGCGGATCACCGCGATCCTGCCGTTCTATCCGTACGCCCGCCAGGACAAGAAGCACCGCGGCCGCGAACCCATCTCCGCCCGGCTGGTCGCCGATCTGCTCAAGACCGCGGGCGCGGACCGGATCGTCTCCGTCGACCTGCACACCGACCAGATCCAGGGTTTCTTCGACGGCCCCGTGGACCACATGCGCGGTCAGGCGCTGCTGTGCAGGTACATCGGTGAGAACTACCACGACCACGACATGGTCGTGGTGTCCCCCGATTCCGGGCGCGTGCGGGTCGCCGAGAAGTGGGCGGACACGCTGGGCGGCGTGCCACTGGCCTTCATCCACAAGACGCGTGACCCCCTGGTCCCGAACCAGGTCAAGTCGAACCGCGTAGTGGGTGACGTCAGGGGCAGGACGTGCATCCTCACCGACGACATGATCGACACCGGTGGCACCATTGCCGGCGCAGTGAAGCTGCTCAAGCAGGACGGCGCGGCGGACGTCGTCATCGCGGCCACCCACGGCGTGCTCTCGGACCCGGCGCGCGACCGGCTCGCCGAGTGCGGAGCCCGCGAGGTGGTGGTGACCAACACGCTGCCGATCGGCGACGACAAGCGCTTCCCGCAGCTGACCGTGCTCTCGATTGCGCCCCTGCTGGCCAGCACGATTCGGGCGGTCTTCGAAAACGGCTCGGTGACGGGACTGTTCGACGGCGATGCCTGAGATGGACGTGCGTCCCCGAGACACCGCCCGAGGGGTCCAGTGAGGACGGTCGCTTACCTGCTCGCGCTGGCGACGACACTGCTCCTGGCCGGCTGCGGCTCCGGTGGCACCGCGAGCGACGGTGCGTCGTCGTCCACCTCGACGACCGCGGCCCCGGCGGCCCCCGCGATGACACCGGCCCCATCCACCGCCGGGCGGCCGCAGTCCTTCAAGGACTACCTGGCGTCGATCGGCGTCACCGGGGAGCCGGTCCACCTCGACCAGGCCCCCGGGCTGTCCGTCACCGTGCCGGTCCCCGACCACTGGGTCCGATCGGTCGACCCGTTGTTCTCGACGGGCGTCGAATACATCCAGCCCGTGGGCGTCGAGGATTCCCTGCCGTCGGTGACGCTGATGGCCATCCATCTCACCGGTGACTTCGATCCGAAGGACGCGATCCGCCACGCCAACGCGGACGCGCTGCCACCGACGGCCACCGACGTCACCGAGTCGTTCGACGACTACGACGGCTTTCCCTCGGCGGTGCGCCAGGGCATGGCGGGCGGCACGGCGCACTACAACCGGATCGTCCTCGCCGAGGTGCCCTCGACGAAACAGCGGTATCTGGTCCAGCTCACCATCGCGGCCAGTCCCGATCAGCCGATCGCCGCGTCCCCCGAACTCAGCAGCATCATCGGGGGCTTGAAGGTGACGGTGACGTGAGCGCTGCCGGGGCGCGCGTCGCCGTGGCAGCGCTGGTGATCACGTTGGCCGCCGCCGGCTGCGGCCCGTCGGCGCCGGACTACAAGTCCATCTGGACGACGACGACGACTGCCACCCCGACCAGGACCGAGCAGCCGATCTCCATCTCGACCTACTTCGAGAACATCGGCGTCACCGGCACACCGGTCGCTCCGGACAAGCTGACCGACCTGACGGTGACCGTGCCGCAGCCCGCGGGCTGGAAGCCCTACTTCAACGCCAACCTCTCGCCCGGCACCAGAACGATCGCCAAGGGCGACACGTATCCGACGGCGATGATCCTGGTCTTCCAGCTCGACGGCGACTTCGACGTGGCCGAAGCGCTCAAACACGCCAACGGCGACGCCGAGCTGTCGCAGAACTTCAAGCAACTCAACGCGTCCAACGCCAACTTCCTGGGGTTCCCCTCGTCGATGATCGAGGGCAACTACGACCTGAACGGGCAGCGGATGCAGAGCTACAACCGGATGGTGTTCGCCACCGGGACGCCGGCCCGCTCCGGTCTGCCCGGCCAGCGCTATCTCGTCCAGCTCACGGTCACGGCGTTCGCCGACAAGGCGCAGGCCGACGGTCCCGACATCGAGGCGATCATCAAGGGTTTCACCGTCAAGGCGAAATAGGCTCCGGTCATGACTCAATGGACTGCCGCAGACCTGCCCTCGTTCACCGGACGCACGGTGATCGTCACCGGCGCCAACAGCGGACTCGGGGAGGTTACCGCGCGGGAACTCGCGCGCGTCGGCGCGAAGGTCATCGTCGCCGTCCGCAACCTCGACAAGGGCAACGCCGCCGCGGCGAGCATGCCCGGTGACGTCGAAGTCCGCCGGCTCGACCTGCAGGACCTGTCCTCGGTGCGAGCGTTTGCCGCGTCGGTCGACGCGGTCGACGTCCTGATCAACAACGCGGGGATCATGGCGGTGCCGTACGCGCGGACCGTGGACGCCTTCGAGAGTCAGATCGGCACCAACCACCTCGGCCACTTCGCGCTCACCAACCTGCTACTGCCCAAGATCTCCGACCGCGTGGTGACGGTGTCGTCGATGCTGCACCTGCTCGGCAGGATCAGCCTCAAGGACCTGAACTGGCAGGCACGGCCGTACTCCGCGTGGCTGGCCTACGGTCAGTCCAAGCTGGCCAACCTGCTGTTCACCAAGGAGCTGCAACGTCGACTCGACGCGGCGGACTCGGTGGTGCTGGCCGTCACGGCACATCCCGGCTATTCGGCCACCAACCTGCAGGGCCATGCGGAGGGCAGGGTCAGCGGCACGATGCTGTCGCTGGGCAACAAGCTCGCCAGCGACGCCGCGTTCGGAGCGCGTCAGACGCTGTTCGCGGCGTCGCAGGTGCTGCCCGGCGACGCCTTCATCGGTCCGAAGTTCGCGATGGCCGGCCCGACCGGTCTGTCGGCGCGCAGCCCGCTGGCCGCCAACGCCCGCACGGCGCGTGCCCTGTGGGAGCTGTCCGAGCAGCTCACGGGCACCGCGTTCCCGCGCTGATTTCGTGATCGCGCCGATCCGCGCTAGCCTTGGCGACGATCACGGCGAGGGTGGACCGCTCGTACCACCGTTATCGACGGGAATCGACGTGCAGCGCAGCTGCGTCTCGTCGCCCTCACCGTGCCACCAGACGAACCGGCACAGGAGCGACACGACATGGCCAAGACCGCGGTCCACGCAGAGAACAACTTGACGGCCGAGATCCGTAGCAAGACCGGCAAGGGCGCTTCGCGCCAGGCCCGTCGCGACGGCAAGGTGCCCGCGGTTCTCTACGGCCACGGCGCCGATCCCCAGCACCTGGTGTTGCCCGCCCGCGAGTTCGCTGCCGTGCTGCGCAACTTCGGTACCAACGCGGTGCTGACGCTCGACATCGAGGGCACCGAGGCACTGGCGCTGCCGAAGGCGATCGAGATCCACCCGATCCGTCGCAACATTCAGCACGTCGACCTGATCATCGTCCGTCGCGGCGAGCGGGTCACCGTCGAGATCAACGTCGTCGTCGAAGGCGACGCCGGCCCCGACACCCTGGTCAACCAGGAGTCGAACACCATCGAGATCGAGTCCGACGCCATGTCCATCCCGGAGAACCTGACCTTGTCGGTCGAGGGCATCCGCGCGGGCACCCAGTTCCTGGCCTCGCAGGTGCCGCTGCCCGACGGCGTCACGTTGGTCTCCGACCCGGAATTGCTCGTGGTCAACGTCATCCAGGCGCCCACCGCGGACGACCTCGAGTCCGAGGGCGCCGGCGAGACCGCCGAGGCGCCCGCAGCCGACGACTCCGAGCAGGGCGACGGCGAGGACGCCGGGACCGGCTCCGAATAGTCCCGGTAGCGCGGATCACCTGAGGTGGCCGAACCGCTCCTCGTGGTCGGCCTCGGCAACCCGGGGCCACGGTACGAGACGACCCGGCACAACCTGGGCTTCCTGGTCGCCGACATCCTGGCCGATCGCATCGGGTCGGGCTTCAAGGCCCACAAGCGCTCGGGCGCCGAGGTGGCCACCGGTCGCCTCGGCGGTCGGTCGGTGGTACTGGCCAAGCCACGCGTGTACATGAACGAGTCCGGGCGCCAGGTGGGGCCACTGGCCAACTTCTACTCGGTCGCACCTGCCGACGTGATCGCCATCCACGACGAGCTGGACATCGACTTCGGTCGGATCCGGCTGAAGCTGGGCGGCGGCGAAGGCGGCCACAACGGCGTGCGGTCGGTCGCATCGGCTCTGGGCACCAGGGACTTTCGACGAGTTCGAATCGGCATCGGGCGACCTCCGGGGCGCAAGGATGCGGCGACGTACGTACTGGAGAACTTCACCCCTGCCGAGCGTCGGGAGGTCGGCACAATCTGCGAGCAGGCCGCCGACGCCACCGAGCTGTTGATCCAGCTGGGCGTCGAGGCCGCCCAGAACACCGTCCACGCCTGGAGTTAGCGCCTGCCCGCGATCCCGGCCGGCCGTGACGGGGTTGCCGACGTCCGATGTCCGTGGTCGTTGTCCGCGTTGTTCCAGGTGCTGTCGTAGAAGGCGGCTCCGCACAGCTGATTCGTGCACCGCTTCATCCGCGTCCACGTGCCCGTTTCCCTGCTCAGCACGATCTCGGCCAGAATGGCCGATTGGATCCACCGCCATCCCTGGCCGCGAGGCAGCAGCCACGATTCAATGCCGATCAGGTCTCGGACGGTCAGGGTCACCGCGCGCTCGACGGGATCGGGATTCGACCAGTCGACTGGCTCTCCGGCCAGGACCTGGTCGAGCCGATCCCGCAATGCGCGTAGCGCGGTCACGTCACCATCGGTCAGATTCACCATCGGCTCGTCCACGCCACGCAACGTCGACCAAGTGTCCATGGCCTCCGCACCCCATGCCTGGGCGCGTCGGCGGCTGTCGAGCAGATCGGGCCCATTGACCGGATGTGGCCGGGTGTTGAGGAAGTCCTGAACCAACGCCAATCCGCCAGCCGGCGCAGGACGGACGCCGTACCGTGCCGTCGCCGGCCAGCCGGGCATCGTGGTGATGGAGGACTGCCGATCCACTGGCGTCTCCAGTGCGTCGTTGCTCGTACTCATCGCTGCTCCAATCGTGTTCACGCCTCGTGCATCGTCCCGGCACTACGTGGTGTGATCACTCGCCGTGCTGGTCGCTCACCCTCCACTATCGGCAGCCAGTGGGCCGATGACATTGACCACGACGCAGGAAACTTGGCCGTAGGCGACACGTCTGCGCCGAAGAGGCCCCGACGGACGTGCCGTCGGTCAGCCTCGGCGCCGGACCTCGCCCGGCCGGTGCACCTGCCGGTAATCGCGAGGCGCGAGCCCGTGCGCACTCTTGAACACCCGAGAGAAGTGTGCCGGGTCGGTGAAACCCCATCGCTGGCCTATCGAGGCGATGGGCGTGTCGGCGAGTTCGTCGTTCAGCAGATCCCGCCGACAGTGCTCGATCCGTCGATCCCGGATCCATCCGGTGACCGTCGTGCCGTCCTCTTCGAACAGCCGCTGAAGATGACGGACGGAGATGTGGTGTGCCCTGGCGATGACCACGTTGTCGAGTTCGGGGTCAGTGAGATGCGCTTCGGCGAAGGAATGCACGCGGGCCAGCAGGCCACGACGTCCCATTGGGCGAACATCGTCCGCGGACGACAAACACTCGGCGAAGGACGCTGCGAGCATGTCCACGACGGCATCTCCCAGCCGAATGTCGCCGGCGTGCCCGCCCGCCGTGACCCACCGACCGATCTGCACGAGGAACGGCGAGACGACGCCGCCCAATCCTTGCCGCCGACTGAATCGACGCGCTGTCAGACTCGACAACCGGTCCGGCGCAATGCCGAGCAGTGCCCGAGGAAGGAAGACACCGTACAGGTGCGAGGCACTGCTACTGGCAACTTCGTACGGGCGGGTCACGTCGTAGACGACGTAGTCCCCATGCGTCAGCTGGGTCTGACGGCCATCCTGAGAGAACGTGCAGCTCCCCCGCAATTGCACATTCACCTTGAGCCACTCCGGTGCGTCGCGCCTGCAGGCCGCGCGCGTGCGGCGCATCGACACGTCGCTGCCGATGGCGATGTCGGAGATCTGCACACTGCCCAGCGCCACCGACCGCGCGTGGCCGCCGCGGAACGTACGCTCGTCCGCCGTCGACAGCGCTACGGGCACGAACATCTCGGCGACCTGTTCGCGAAAGGCTTCGAACCCGGGCCGGCCCTCAGAGGCACCGCGGATCGCAGGCTGATGGGGATACACCACTACTAGGACGCCAGACCGAGCCGAAGTCATTCCCTGGCGCCGGCGCCGCGCGGAACACCGTCCACGCTTGGAGTCAGCGCCTGCCCGCGATCCCGCTGTCGACCACCTTGACGGGTTTGTGGGGGTACCGCTTCTCGGCGTGCGCCTTGGCCGCCGAGTTCGGGAGCACGTAGAGGGTCTCGCGTTTGTCCTGCAGCGGGCGCAGCACAAGGTCCATGAACCCCTTCCGGTCGTCGAGATAGGGCTCGATGACCTCCTCGCCCGCCGGGCACACGGCCAGACAGTAGGCCGCCTTGTAGTTGGCCTTGAACGAAAGGCTCTGCCACATCGAGGCGTTCTCGGAATCGCTGATCCGCGAACGGAAGTCGGCAGCGTCCTCGCTGTCCGCGATGGTCTGCACGTAGTCGGTGAAGCCACCCATGAATTCACGGTAGTTGTGCACCGAGCAGGCGACGAAGTCGAAGTCGCCGTTCTTGGCGATGGCACCGACCGGGCATGCCGCCACGCACAGCTTGCACTCCAGACACGGCGAATAGTCGAGCGGTGCACCGTAACTGCTGATCGGAGCGTCTACCAGGATGGTGGCGAGCAGGATGAAGTTGCCGAATCTCGGGTGGATCACGTTGCGGTGGATGCCCATCACCCCGAGCCCGGCGGCCACCGCGACCGGCTTGTGCGCCACGACCCAGATCCGGCCGGGATACCGGTCCATCTCCATCGGGAAGGTGGCCGACGGATTGAGGGCGCGATGACCGGCCTCCTGCAGTGCGCGGGTGATCCGGTGCGCGGCCTCGTTGATGATCTCGCCGGTACGGTGGAATTCCTGGTTGGCGACGCTGCGGGCCGGTGACCGGACATTGTCCCGGTTCATCTTGACCACCAGGGACAGGTAGCTCTTGGTGCCGCGCAAGGCCGCTTCGACGTGCTCGCGCTCGGAGCTCAAACTCGGGTCGTCGACGCTGGCGAAGGCCACGTCGTCGGCGCCGGCCCCCAGGCAGATCTCGCGCAGCCAGTCGGCATCGATCACGGCCGGCGGTCGTGTCCCGGGATTTTGCAATATCTTTCGCACCGTCGGATGGTCGGCGATACGCCCGGGCACGCGGTCGGTCATGCTAGGTATGGTACACAATACTCAGCAAGGGATAAGAGTCGGCGCCAAAGCCGTAGGGATTGCGTACGGATGCTCGCCACGGCCCCGCGCCGGGCGTAGACCTGAAGGCATGAACGACACGATGCACGCGAGCCGCTGGAAGAAGGTTCTCGACGGCGGGCGCACCTGGGGTTCGATGGACGTCTCACCCAGCCGCTACGGCGTCACCCGGTACCGCCTGGTCGTCTTCCCACCCGGCATCGCGGCCGAGGACCGGATACTGTTGCGCTCCTGGCGGACCTGGCCCGTCTGGGGAATGGCCGCCAGCCTGATCCTCGAGGTGATCCTGGTCCCGACCCTCGGCGCCGGCATGGCCATGTCGGTCGCGGTGGCGACATTGCTCGGCACGGGCGCGGTGGTGATGGCCATGACGGGCGCCAACCGGCGCCTGGTACGGACCCTCGCGGTGACCCGCATGGCGGGGACCGACGACCCGAGCACCCAGGAACGGTTCGCCGAGTTGCAGTCCCTGGCCCACCAACTGGCCCTGGCCGACGCCGGACTCGCCGCGGGTGAACTCAGCGCCGTCGAACACGAGGCGCAGGTGTGGCAGGTCTACGACCAGATGGCCCCGGTCCAACCGGTCCGCTAGTGCGGGTGCGGTCTCGAGCTAACCGGTGACCAGCGCGACCGAGTTCGCCCGGCGCAGCTTGCCCGACGGCGTCTTCGGGATGGTGCCGGGGCCCAGCACCACGACGTTGCGCGGCCGCACGTCGACCTCGGTGACGACTTCGTGGGCGACCTGCTGCTCGATGCGGCGCACCTCGGCCGGATCGTCGGCGGCGTTGGACTCCACCGCAACGGCGAACGTCTCGCGGGAGTGCCCGGCGTCGAGGCGGACGGCCACGGCACACCCCGGACGCACCCCCTTGACGCGGCTCGCCGCGCGTTCGATGTCGGTCGGGTAGATGTTGCGACCGGCCATGATGATGACGTCCTTGACGCGGCCACAGACCACGATGTGGCCGTTCTCCATCTGGTAGCCGAGGTCGCCGGTGTCGTACCAGCCGTGCTGGTCCTGGGCGGGCAGGAAACCGCCCATGGTGAGGTAACCGGGGGTGAGCGACTCTCCGCGCAGCTCGATGACGCCGACGCCGCGTGCGGGCATCACCTCGCCGTGCTCGTCGACCACCCGGGCCTCCAGGTCGCGCAGCAGCGGCCCGAGCGACGCCAGGCGCCGTGTGTTGCCCTTGGTGGCCGGCACGGCCCGCCGCAACGCGGCGAGCAGGTCGGCGTCGACCTCGTCGACCACCAGGCCCGCACCACACTCGGAGAACGACACCGCCAGCGTCGTCTCGGCCATGCCGTAGGCGGGCAGGATGGCATCGGGCCGCAACCCGAAGGGCTTGCCCGCGTCGAGCAGGTCCTCGACGTCGGCGGGCTCGACCGGCTCCGCACCCGACAGCGCGAAGCGCAGCGTCGACAAGTCGAACTGGCCCGGCTCCGCCTGGTTGCGCAACCGCTTGGCGAACAACGCGTAGGCGAAGTTGGGGGCCGCGGTCATCGTGCCCTTGTACTTGTCGATGAGCTTGGCCCACAGCAGGGTGTCGCGCAGGAAGTCCATCGGCGTGACCTTGACCAGTTCGGCGCCGAAGTACATCGGGATGGTGAGGAAGCCGACCATGCCCATGTCGTGGAAGCAGGGCAGCCAGCTGACCATGACGTCCTTGGTGACGTCGTACTGGGCACCGATGAACATCGCCTCGGCGTTCGAGTAGATGTTGCGGTGCGTGATCTGGACGGCCTTCGGGGAGCCGGTGGATCCGGAGGTCAACTGCATGAGCGCGAGGTCGTCCTCGTCGGTGTCGACGGGGTCGATCGGGTCCGCCGCGAGCAGGTCGCCGATCGTGAGGACCAGGATCCCCTTCTCCTCGAGCACGGGGATGGCGACCAGGAAGGGCTCCGACACGATGACGGCGGTGGCCTCGATCATCCCGATCACGTTCATCGTGTCCTCGACCCAGACCACCAGGTCGGTGCGCGGCGTCGGCTGGTGCAGCATCGTCAGGCTGGCGCCGCGCATCCACAGCGCCTGCGCGGTCGGAGCGATCTCCACCGGGAAGCCCGCCAGCACGCCCACCGCGTCGCCGGGTCCGACACCGGCGGCGGCCAGTCCACCGGCTATGCGCCGCGCGCGCTCGTGGACCTCACCCCAGGTGTGCCGCACCGGCTCGTGCGGTTCGCCGGTGACCATGCCCGTGGTGACGGTCCGAGCGTTGCGGTACATCTTCTCGGTAAACCTGCTCACGCGAACCTCCTGGAGGTGAGGAGCCCGGCACCGGACTCGATGCCAGAATCATTGCCGGATTCGATGCGAACGCCCACTTTTTCAAGTTCTACCTGTTCGAGCGCGCGTTCCGTGAGGGACCCGCACACGATTGGAGTGCGTTTTCGTATCGAAATGGGTGTCGACGGGGTGGTGCCGCGAACGGGGTGGTCGGGGTGGAACGGCTTTGCCGCGGCTACCGGGTCGCATGGCGGGTGACCGTTGCTCGACCGCCCACCGAAGGCGCCGGTGGGCGATGTCGTCACGTCGCGCTGTCGACCGCTAGTTTTCACCGTCGATCATCTTAAGAGACTCTTAAGTAACTACCAAACCTACGCGCAGAATGAGGCGTGGATCACACCTTGCCCGACGGCGCAGGCACGACCCTGGCGCCGTGCACGGGACCGCTGGCGGCACGGATGGTGCGGCATACCCCGGCGCCGGTAAGTTGCGCGCCGACGTCGACCGCCGCCGCGGCGGACGCACACAGGAATGCGCAGGTCGGCCCCGAACCGGACACGATGCCCGCCAGCGCACCGGCGTCGACACCGGCCCGCAACGTCCGGCGCAGCCCGGCATCGAGGCTGACGGCGGCCGGCTGCAGATCATTGCCCAGCAGCGGAGCCAGCTCGTACGGATCACCCGAAGCCAGCGCGGCGAGCAACGGCTCGGGATCGGCGAGCCGAGCCGGCTGTTCCCGGCCGGTGTCGGCGCGGAGCCTGTCGATCTCACCGAAGACTCGTGGCGTCGAGAGCCCGTCGTCGGCGAACGCCAGGATCCAGTGGAAGGTGTTGCGGGCCAGCACCGTCGCCAGGTTCTCACCGCGGCCCGTACCCAGCGCCGTGCCACCGTGCAGCGCGAAGGGCACGTCGCTGCCGAGCTCCGTAGCCAGCGCGTGCAGATCACGACGGGGCACACCGATCTCCCACAGTGCGTTCATGGCCACCAGGACCGCCGCAGCATCGGCGCTGCCACCGGCCATGCCGCCCGCGACCGGAATCGACTTCGCCACCGAGATCGCCACGTCGGGCGCCCGACCGACGTGATCCGCCAGCAACTCGGCCGCTCGCCACGCCAAGTTCTGACGGTCGGCCGGAAGTGTCTCGGCGCCCTCGCCGGCCAGTTCGAGCGACAACACGTCGGCGTCCCGCACGGTGATCTCGTCGAACAGCGAGACGGCGTGGAACACCGTGGTGAGTTCGTGGTAGCCGTCGTCGCGGAGGTCGCCGACCGCCAGGTACAAATTCACCTTGCCGGGTACCCGCACGGTGACGGACCCAGTCGACACCGACTCGGCGGCGGTGCTTCCGTCGGGCTGCGTCACGCCACGACAGTATCGTCGCGGGCAATGCCATTCGTACGGAAGTGGTGAGATACCCCTCGCTGATCCCGCCGCTCGGCAAACGCCGCCCGGACCGTAGGGACCTCACGCTAGTGTTTGCTCGAAAGGCGTGTCAAGGATTGCTGTGATGCCGATGCCGTCGGGTGTGACGTCGGCGCGACACCACCTGCGAGGATGCTGGCACCATGGACGGGTTCGACGACTACGTGTTCGACCGCGCCGTTGGCCACGGCGGTTCGGCAACGGTCTACCGAGCACACCACCCCGCCACACCGGACGTTCCCGTCGCACTCAAGGTGCTCGACGACCAGCACCACGACCCCGCCCACCTGACCAGGTTGCTCCGGGAGTTCGAGTTCGCCAGGCGGTGCGTCCACCCGCACGTGGTGACGATGTACGACTGCGGCCCGGGATGGCTGTCGATGCAGTTCGCCGGTGGCGGCACCGTGATGAACCTGACGTCGCGGGTGGACCGCCTGACCGCGCTCGCCCAGATCGCCGACGCGTTGGACCACGCGCACGCCCGTGGCATCGTGCACTGTGACGTCAAGCCTGCCAACATCCTTGTCGCCGAGCCCTTTTCCGACGGCGGCGCGATACTCACCGATTTCGGCATCGCCCGCGCGGTCACCGACGACGGGGGCCGACACCCCGCGCACGTCGAGGCGTCACTGCCCTACGCGGCGCCGGAGGTGTTGCACGGTCACGCCGCGTCGGCGGCCTCCGACGAATACTCGCTGGCGTGCACGGCCGTCGAACTGCTCACGGGTTCACCGCCCTTCTCCGCGCGCACGGCGATGGCATTGGTCGACGCCCATCTGAACAGCCCGGTGCCCCGGTATTCGAGGCGGTACGACTGGATGGCCCGGGCCTTCGACTCCATCCTGGCCAAGGCGATGGCGAAGACCCCGGAGCTGCGGTATGAAACCTGTTCAGAATTTGTTTCTCTGATCGCGCGCACCGTGGAGTGAGCAGGCGATAACACGCCGAGAACTTTACTTAACTAGACCTTTACCCCTGCCGGCGGCTCTGCGCGGCGCGGACGGCTAACTTCGGTTGATGACTACGAATTCGGCGACCTCCTACGACAATTCAGCGCTGGCGCACGAGGAGGAAGGCTACGACAAGGGCCTCAAACCCCGGCAGCTGCAGATGATCGCGATCGGCGGCGCGATCGGCACCGGTCTGTTCATGGGGGCCGGCGGCCGGTTGAACACCGCCGGGCCAGGGCTGTTCATCGTCTACGCGGTCTGCGGCGTGTTCGTCTTCTTCATCCTCCGAGCTCTCGGCGAGCTGGTGCTGCACCGCCCGTCGTCGGGTTCGTTCGTGTCCTATGCGCGTGAATTCCTCGGCGAGAAGGCCGCGTACGTCGCCGGCTGGATGTACTTCTTCAACTGGGCGTGCACGTCGATCGTCGACGTCACGGCCATCGCGCTCTACATGCACTACTGGGGCGCGTTCGGCGCGATACCGCAGTGGGCCATCGCACTGATCGCGTTGGTGATCGTGCTGAGCGTCAACATGATCTCGGTCAAGTGGTTCGGCGAGATGGAGTTCTGGGCCGCGCTGATCAAGGTCGTCGCGCTGGTCACGTTCCTCGTCGTGGGCATCGTCTTCCTGGCCGGCCGCTTCAGCGTCGAGGGCCGGTCCACCGGCCCATCGGTCATCGCCGACAACGGCGGTATTCTGCCCACCGGGATACTGCAACTCGTCATCATCACGTCCGGCGTGATATTTGCATACGCCGCAGTCGAATTGGTCGGGACGGCCGCGGGAGAGACGGAGAACCCGGCCAAGGTGATGCCCCGGGCAATCAACTCGGTCATCTTCCGCATCGCGGTGTTCTACGTCGGTTCGTTGATCCTGCTGGCGTTGCTGTTGCCCTACACCGCCTACAAGCAGGGCACCAGCCCGTTCGTCACGTTCTTCTCCAGCATCGGTGTGCCGGCCGCGGGCGACATCATGAACTTCGTCGTGCTGACGGCGGCGCTGTCGAGCCTCAATGCCGGGCTGTACTCGACGGGGCGCATCCTGCGTTCGATGTCGATAAACGGCAGCGCGCCCAAGTTCACGGCGAAGATGTCGCGCCGAGGCGTGCCGTGGGCCGGCATCGCACTGACCGCCTGCTTCACCGTGATCGGCGTCTTCCTGAACCTGATCGTGCCCGCCGAGGCCTTCAACATCGCCCTGGACCTGTCCGCGCTCGGCATCATCGCATCGTGGGCCACCATCGTGATCTGCCAGATCCAGCTCTACCGCTGGTCGTGCAAGGGCATCGTGGAGCGACCGAGCTTCCGCCTCTTCGGCACTCCCTACACGAGTTACGCCACCCTGATCTTCCTGCTGGCCGTGACCGTGCTGATGTGCTGGGAGAACGTCTGGAACCTGATCGCCCTCGCGGTCATCATCCCGGCGCTGGTCGGTGGCTGGTACGCCGTCCGCGGGCGCGTGTCATCCGTCGCCCGGGAGCGCGTCGGGATCACCGGCAACTACCCGGTGTACGCCGAGACGCCGTTGCAGGCCGAGTTCCTCGCCAAGGACGCCACGAAGACGACCGGGAAGGGCAGGGCCGCGGGCAGCAGAGAGGGCAGGGAGGAGGACTGACCCTCAGTACACGCGGACGTTCGGCTGTGCGGGAGCATCCAGTTCGGGCGTGTCGCCGTTCGACACGGCGCGTCCCGGCACATTCGGCCAGCCCGAACGCTGCAGCAGCCGGACGAAGTCGGCGATGCCGAGCGTCTCGCCGCGCCGGGCCGGGTCGATGCTGGCCGAGAGCAGCCGCTCGGCCGACTCGTTGCCCGAGCCCGCCCACTCCGCGAAGGCGTTGCGGGAGGTCTTGCGACGCTGGGCGAAGCCGATGTCGATGAGTTCGAACACCTTCTTGCGGAAGGCGTCCTCGGTGGGCCACGGCGAGGTCTCGTAGCGGTCGATCCGGACCAGGCCGGAGTAGACCCGCGGGATCGGCCAGAAGACCGTCGGCGAGACCATTCCGTGGCGCTTGACGTTGCCGTAGAAGCGCATCTTGGCGCTGGGCACGCCGTAGTCCTTGCCCCCGGGTTCGGCGGCCAGCCGTTCGGCGACCTCGGCCTGCACCATCACCATCACGGTGCGGATCGTCGGGAACTCGGCCAGCAGGTGCAGCAGCGCAGGTACCGCGACGTTGTAGGGCAGGTTCGCGACGAGCGCGGTGGGCTGCTCCTCCAGATCGGACGGCATCAGGTTCAGCACGTCGTTGTTGAGCACCGTCAGACGGGTGATCTCGCTGTGGGAGTGCTCGGCGATCGTCTTGGGCAGCTGACGGGCCAGCACGGGATCGATCTCGACGGCGGTGACCCGCGCGCCCCGGTCGAGTAGCGCCAGCGTCAGCGAGCCAAGGCCGGGCCCGACTTCGAGCACCACGTCGCTCCGATTGACCCCGGACGCCGACACGATGCGACGAACGGTATTGGCGTCATGGACGAAGTTCTGCCCAAACGCCTTCCGTGGCCGGAACTCGAGTTCCTTTGCCAGATTCCTTATCTCGGTCCGCCCGAGAAGCCGGATCGTCAGCGCACACCCAACCTTCCACTACACACTGGCCACGCTCCCCAGCCCTGTCGCGCCCGTGTCATCTCAGCTATCGCGATCTGCTCTTCTCTCGTTGCAAGATCAGCCCGCTGAGCATACCGCAAACCACCGTTGCGTTCCCATGTGTTTTGGTCGAATTGCACTCCGCCGTAGAAACCGTTGCCGGTGTTGATAGCCCAATTACCACCGGCTTCACAGCTGGCCAGAGCATCCCAGGTGGCTCCCTGTGCTACCGGCGGGACCTCCGTGCCGGGTTTTGCGCCGATCCGAACCAGCCCGTCACGGGCCGGTGAGATGACGACATTGGCTACTGGCAGTCTCCCCGTCTCGATTCCATTGACGGTGGCAACGGCGTAGGTGACGTCCTGGACGCCCGGCATTCCCGGGTCGTCGACGACCTGGCGGCTCATGTTCATGTCGGGATCGGGGACCACGTCGTTCTTCGGATCCAGTGGCACCCGCTGCGTCACCTTCGCGACCCGGACGCGTGTCACGCGGATCTGCATGCCGTCGGTCACCGGCGAGTTCGCGGCAGGCACCACCGTGTCGCTCTGTTGCAACGGCGCCCCGGCCGCCTCGAGGAAGCCAGCTACGTTGGCCGCCGCGAGCCGGACCGTGCTGACGGTTCCGGCGTCGTCGATCTGAACCGTCCGTGCCCCCACCACGGGCAATGACATGCCAGCTAGCGGTACCCGGCTGCCGCGCGACGCTGCTGCCGGCGCGGTGTCGGACATCGACAGCTGCGTCAGCGCCTCCTGCACGGTTGCTGCGGTGGTCCACACCTGGCGGCTGTTCCGACCGTCGAGGGAGATCTGGAGCGGACGACTGCGTCGAAGCACGATCGTCTCGGATTGCTCGACGGTGTCGTCGGCCGCCGGATACAGGTCGTCCCGCTCGCCGACGTGGAACCCGTTCTCCGTGACGACGTCGATCACGTGGGTCTTCATGGTCGACACGGTCACCGACTGCCCGTCGACGGTCAGCGTCACGGTCTTGTGGGCCGCGACGGCGTACCCTCCAGCAAACATCAACGCCACCAGCGTCGTGGCAACCAGCAGCCGCAAATGAGGCGAGCGCGCCCGATGAAGCTCGTGCAACAAGTTCAAGAAATTACCCCGACTAAGGGGTCGGCCGGGAACAAGGCGCCCCCAACCGACCACATCGATCACGGAACGGTAACGAAATCCCCGGACGGCGGCAACTTTGGGTCAACGACGGATTCCGTAGGTCCGGGCGGCGTTCTGGGACGTCTCGACGGCCAAGTCTTCGGCGGGTCGCCCCACCACCTCGGCCAACGCCCGAACCGTGTACGGAAGGCAGTACGACTCATTCGGTGCCCCACGGAACGGATGCGGCGTCAAGAACGGCGCGTCGGTCTCGACGAGGAGTTGTTGGGGCGGGATCAGGCTGGCGGCCTCGCGCAGCTCTCGCGCATTGCGAAAGCTGACCGTCCCCGACAGGCTCAGCAGCCAGCCGGCGTCGACGCAGGTGCGCGCCATCTCGGGGCCCGAGGAGTAGCAATGAAAGATCACGGTGTCCGGGGCGCCCTCGGCGGCCAGGACGTCCAGTACGGCGGCGTCGGCGTCGCGGTTGTGGATCATCAGCGGCTTGCCCGTGCGCTTGGCGAGGTCGATGTGCCATGCGAACGCCTCCCGCTGCGCGGAGGGGTCGGCGCAGCCGTCCAGCTTGCCCGGCCAATACAGGTCCATCCCTGTCTCCCCGACGGCGACGACGCGCGGGTGCCCGGCCAGTCGCTCGATCTCGGTGCGGGCGGCGTCGGTCAACGCGTTGGCGCGGGTCGGGTGCAGGGCGACGGCGGCGTAGAGCCGCGGATCCCAGTCGGTGGCACCCGCGGCCCAGCGGGCGGACTCGAGATCGTCGGCGATCGTCACGACGGCCCAGACCCCGACCGCTTCCGCCCGGTCGAGGATCGTGCGCACGTCGGCGGCATCGGAGGCCCCGCACGCGTCGAGGTGCGTGTGCGCGTCGATCAGGGGCGCGAGCGGCTCGGGAGCAGGTGGCGCCTCGCCTTGCCTTCGGTGGGAACTCACCGCCACACCTTAAGGTGAGTCCAAATGAGCTACCCCGATTCCCCCGGCGCGAGGACGCGCACCCCCGAGGACCCGTACTACATCACCACCGCCATCGCGTACCCAAACGGCACACCGCACATCGGGCACGCCTACGAGTACATCGCCACCGACGCCATTGCGCGGTTCAAGCGGCTCGACGGCTTCGACGTGCGCTTCCTGACCGGCACCGACGTGCACGGCCTGAAGATGGCGCAGACGGCGGAGCGGGAGGGCATTCCGACCGCGGAGCTCGCGTTGCGCAATTCGGACACCTTCCAGGCGATGCAGGAGCGGCTCGGCATCTCCTTCGACCGGTTCATCCGGACCTCGGACGCCGACCACGTCGACGCATCGATCGCGATCTGGAACCGGATGAACGCCGCCGGCGACATCTACCTGGACACGTACTCCGGCTGGTATTCGGTGCGCGACGAGCGCTTCTTCACCGCCGATGAACTCGAGGAACGCGCCGACGGCGTCCGGTACTCCATCGAGACCGGCACCCCGGTGACGTGGACCGAGGAGCAGACCTACTTCTTCCGGCTGTCGGCGTACACCGAGCGGCTGCTTGCGCTCTACGAAGCCCATCCCGAGTTCATCGGACCCGACACGAGACGCAACGAGATCGTCAGCTTCGTGTCGGGAGGCCTTCGCGACCTCTCGATTTCCCGGACGACGTTCGACTGGGGCGTCAAGGTGCCCGACCATCCCGACCACGTCATGTACGTCTGGGTGGACGCGCTGACGAACTACCTGACCGGCGTCGGCTTCCCCGACACCGAATCGGAGAACTTCCGCAAGTACTGGCCCGCCGATCTCCACATGATCGGCAAGGACATCGTCCGCTTCCACACCGTGTACTGGCCCGCGTTCCTGATGTCGGCGGGAATCGAACTGCCGCGCCGCGTCTTCGTGCACGGGTTCATCAACGTCAAGGGCGAGAAGATGAGCAAGTCGGTGGGCAATGTGGTCGATCCCATCGCGCTCGTCGACGAGTTCGGCCTCGACGCGGTGCGCTACTTCCTGATGCGCGAGGTGCCGTTCGGCCAGGACGGCAGCTACAGCGAGGAAGCGATCGTCGGCCGGATCAACACCGATCTGGCCAACGAGTTCGGCAATCTGGCGCAGCGGTCGCTGTCGATGGTGAACAAGAACCTCGATGGCGTCGTGCCTACACCCGGCGCCTTCACCGACGCGGACTCGGCGCTGTTGTCCCACGCCGACGGGTTGCTGCAGACGGTCCGCGGCCACTTCGAGGTGCCCGCCATGCACCTCGGCATCGAGGCGATCTGGTTGATGCTCGGCGCCGCCAACCGCTACTTCTCCGCGCAGGAACCGTGGGTGCTGCGCAAGTCCGAGGCAGTGGCCGACCAGGAGCGGTTCGGCACCGTCCTGTACACGACGCTCGAGGTGGTGCGGATCGCCGCGTTGCTGATTCAGCCGGTGATGCCGGACTCGTCGGCCAAGCTCCTCGATCTGCTGGGCCAGCCGCGCGACGCCAGACAGTTCTCCGCGATCGCGACGCGGTTGGCGCCGGGGACGGCACTGCCCACACCCGTCGGCGTCTTCCCCCGCCATCAGGTGGAGTGACGCTCACGCGTGAGCTGCGTCACAGCGCGCGCGGTCGTGTCACACTTCGACGGTCAGCGGTGTCTTGAGGTCATGACCAACAACCTCGAAGGAGCTCCCGTGACCACGCAGACCAACGTCGTCGTCGTCGGCGGCGGATATGCGGGCGTCCTCGCCGCCAATCACCTCCGCCTCGGCGCCGACGTCGCGATCACGATGATCAATCCGCGCGCACAGTTCGTCGAGCGGATCCGCCTGCATCAGCTCGTCACCGGGTCCGACGACGCGGTGGTGGACTACGGCGAGATCCTGGCCGCCGACGTCCGCCTGATCGTCGACACCGCCGAACGCATCGATGCCGCTGCCCGGACGGTCGCGCTCGGCTCGGGCGGCACCATCGGCTATGACTACCTCGTCTACGCGGTGGGCAGCACGGGCGCTGCGATGAGCGTCCCCGGCGCGACCGAATTCGCCCATCAGACATCGGATCTGGAGCATGCGCAGGCCTTGCGCGCGGCGGTTGCCGAGATCCACCTCGGCGCGCCCGTCGTGGTCGTCGGCGCAGGCCCGACCGGGATCGAGACGGCCGCGGAGCTCGCGGAGCAGGGCCGGACGGTCACGCTGGTGTGCGGCGCGGTGCTCGGGCCGTACTTCGGCGGGCGCGCCCGGCGGTCGGTGGCCAGGCGCCTCGAACGGTTGGGCGTGACAGTCCTCCAGGGTGCAGGCGCGACGGTCGTCGAGGTCAGGGAGAGCTCGGTGCTGCTTGCCGACGACCGCCAACTGCCGAGCGACGTGACCATCTGGACGGCCGGCTTCGGCGTGCCCGACCTGGCGGCCCGTAGCGGACTGACCACCGACGCCATCGGGCGTCTGCTCACCGACGAAACGCTCACCAGCGTCGACGATCCGCACATCGTGGCCGCGGGCGACGCGTCGGCACCGTCGGGGACGCCGTTGCGGATGAGCTGCCAGGCCGCACTGCCGCTCGGTGCGCAGGCCGCCAACACGGTGCTCAGCCGCATCGCGGGCAGTCAACCCAAGGAGGTCGACCAGGCCTTCGTGGGTCAGTGCGTGAGCCTGGGCCGCAAGGCAGGGGTCATCCAGGTCTCGCACCTGGACGACAGCCCCACATCAATGTTCATCGGCGGGCGTGCGGCCGCGTCGATCAAGGAGGCCGTCTGCAGGGGCACCGTCTGGCAGCTCGGCGTCGAGGCGCGCAAACCCGGCTCCTACTTCTTGATCAGGGGCGGCAAGCGGGCCGAACGTCTTGCGGCGGCCGAACGGACGGCGGCGGTCCGGTGAATGCCGGCGAGCACGCCGAGCGGTTCACCAACCTGCGGCCGCTGTTGTTCACCATCGCCTATGAAATCCTCGGGACGGCAACGGAATCCGACGACGTGCTTCAGGAGAGCTACTTGCGATGGGCCGAGGTGGATCTGGCCGGAGTCCGTGACACGAAGGCGTATCTCGCGCAACTCGTCACCCGGCAGGCTCTCAATGCCCTGCGCGCTCAGGCGCGCAGGCGCGAGGAGTACGTCGGGCCGTGGCTCCCCGAGCCGCTGCTGCTGGACACCTCCGATGCGTCATCGGACGTCGTCCTCGCCGAGTCGGTGTCGATGGCGATGATGGTGGTGCTGGAGACGTTGAGTCCCGACGAGCGGGCCGTGTTCGTCCTGCACGAGGTGTTCGGCTTCGGTCACGACGAGATCGCCGAGACGGTGGGCAAGTCCACGGCGGCGGTCCGGCAACTGGCGCACCGCGCCCGCGAGCACGTGCAGTCCCGGCGCAAGCGGTTCGAACCCGTGGACCCCAGGCGGTCACTGGAGCTCACCGAGCAGTTCTTGGCCACCGCGTCCACGGGTGACGTCGACGCGCTCATCGCGATGCTGTCCCCCGACGTGGTGTGGACCGCCGACAGCGACGGCAAGGTCAGCGCCGCGCGCAGGCCGGTGGCGGGGGCTGACCGCGTCGGCCGGCTCATCCTCGGCCTGCTCCGCTTCGCCGGCGAGGGCGGCCGCGTGGAGCCCGCCTCCTACAACGGCGCGCCCGCGCTGGTGCTGTACCTCGGCGAGAGCCTGGAGGGCGTCATCTCCGTCGAGATCACCGACGATCTGATCACCCACTTCTATGCCATGCGCAACCCCGAGAAGCTGGGCGGAGTCAAGGTCGCCAGGTCGATCTCGCGCGGAGCGACGCTTGCGGAGCGACAATCGACGTGAGCGACGCTTGCGGAGCGACGATCGACGTGAGCGACGCTTGCGGAGCGACAATCGACGTGAGCGCATGACAAGCTGAGGCGGTGCGGGCCGAGCGGATCACCTTGTCGCGCAGCGCCCCGGAGGTGCTGCGCAGCGTGGCGGCCGCAACCACGCGTCGGGACGTGCCGCCGCCCGCCGCGCTGACGGGCGACTGGTTCGGCTCACGCGCGGTGATCGCGCCCAGCGTCGCGGTCGACGCCGTCGACGTGACGGAGGCCTTCGACGTCGCTGCCGCAGGACCCGCTGACCACGTCGGCGGCGGCTGGTTCGGCTACCTGTCCTATCCCGACGCCGGTCGCGACGGCGCAGGGCCACGGATTCCCGAAGCCGCGGGCGGTTGGACCGACGACGTCCTGCGCCAGGACGCCGACGGAAACTGGTGGTATGAAAGCCTTTCCGGCACGCCGGCACCCACGTGGTTGGTCGACGCGTTGACCGAGGACGCGCCGGCGTCGTCCTGCTCCATCGGTTGGCGCGACGCGGACCGCGAGGCGCACCGAACGGGTGTGCTCGACTGTCTCGACGCGATCGCCGCGGGTGAGGTGTACCAGGCGTGCGTGTGCACCCAGATGGTCGGAACGGTGACCGGCACACCGGTCGACTTCTTCGCCGACGCGGTCACCCGCACCGCGCCCGCGAAGGCCGCGTTCGTCGCGGGAGCGTGGGGCGCGGTGGCCTCGCTGTCGCCCGAGCTGTTCTTGCGCCGAATCGGGGAAGCGATCGTCTCGAGCCCCATCAAGGGCACCGTGGCGCTCGACGAATCACCGTCGGTGTTGCGCGACTCGGCCAAGGACGTCGCCGAGAACGTGATGATCGTCGACCTGGTCCGCAACGACCTCGGCCGGATCGCCGTCACCGGGTCCGTGACGGTGCCCGAACTGCTGGTCGTGCGGCCGGCGCCCGGCGTGTGGCACCTGGTGTCGACGGTCAGCGCGCGCATCGACGTCGGCGTGCCGATGTCAACGGTGCTCGACGCCACCTTCCCACCGGCCTCGGTCACCGGCACGCCGAAGGGCCGCGCCCGCGGGCTGCTCGCGACATGGGAGCCCTCGCGCCGGGGAATCTATTGCGGGACGGTTGGTTTGGCCTCTCCACTGGCGGGAACCGAACTCAACGTGGCCATCCGGACCGTCGAGTTCGACGGCTCGGGGCGGGCGGTGCTCGGCGTCGGTGGAGGGATCACCGCCGACTCCGACCCCGACGCGGAATGGCGCGAGTGCCTCGACAAGGCAGCGCCCGTCATCGGCGGGTCCGCGAGGCGCAGGATGGCCGACGCGTCACCGTCTGGCGCGCAGGACCGCGTCGTACAGCTCGCGCCGTGACGGTGCGCCGGGATTCTCGGCGATCACCTCGGCGCAGGCGTCCTTCACCCGGGCACCTCCTTGCACCAACCGGTTCACCGCAGCCACCAACGTCTCGACGTCGGCGCGGGGCTGCGCGCCCGCGACCACGACGGTGATCTCGCCGAGCACCCCGTCGGCGGCCCACTCGGCAAGCTCGGCCAGGGTCCCTCGCCTGATCTCCTCGTGGGTCTTGGTCAGCTCACGGCAGACCACCGCGGGTCGCTCCCCACCGAGCCGGCCGACCGCGTCCCGGAGGCATTCGGCGAGACGCCGCGGCGACTCGAAGAAGACGCACGTCCGTCGCTCGTCGGCCAGGGTGGCCAGCCACGCCAGGCGGGCCGCGTGCTTGCGGGGAGCGAAACCCTCGAAGCAGAAGCGGTCCGAGGGCAGGCCCGACACCGCCAGCGCCGTCGTCACCGCCGACGGACCGGGCAGACAGCTGACGGTCAGTCCCGCCGTCGCGCAGGCGGCGACCAGCCGGTACCCCGGATCGCTGATCAGCGGCATGCCCGCGTCGCTGACCACCAGCACGGTGGCCCCGGCGGTGATCTCCTCGACCAGCCACGGCACCCTGGCGCCTTCGTTCTGATCGAAGAAGCTGACCACCTTGCCCGTCGGGACGACGTCGAGGGCCTGCGCGAGGTGACGGACCCGTCGGGTGTCCTCCGCGGCGACGACGTCGGCGCTGCCGAGCGCCTCGACGAGGCGGGCGGACGCGTCTCCTGCCTGGCCCAACGGCGTCGCAGCCAGTAGCAGTCGACCTGGTGTCACACCGAACAGAATACGATCGCCTTCGTGACCGCCCCGCCCATCGAGCCCGACGTGGCTCCCGTCGAGAGCGCACGCACGGTTCCGGTGATCGGTCCAGGGCCGCTGACCCCCGTCGGCGACTTCGGCCCGGCCGACCGGCTGCAGGGCTGGGCGATGACGTCGGTGATCATGGCGCTGGCGACGCTGACCAGGTTCCTGAACCTGGGCTCGCCCACCGATGGGGGCACGCCGATCTTCGACGAGAAGCACTACGCACCGCAGGCCTGGCAGCTGCTGGGCAACCACGGCATCGAGGACAACCCCGGCTACGGCCTGGTGGTCCATCCCCCGGTCGGCAAGCAGCTGGTCGCCATCGGTGAGGCGATGTTCGGCTACGACGGCCTGGGCTGGCGGTTCTCGAGCGCGGTGTGCGGCGTCATCCTGGTCATGCTGGTGGCGCGGATCGTCCGCAGGATCACCCGGTCGACCTTGATCGGCGGCATCGCCGGCCTGCTGATCATCGCCGACGGCGTCAGCTTCGTCTCGGCCCGCACCGCGCTGCTGGACAACTTCCTGACCGTGTTCGTGGTGGCTGCCTTCGGGGCGCTGATCGTCGACCGCGACGAGATGCGCGAACGCATGCACCGCGCACTGCAGGAGGGGCGCATCGGCGAGACGCCGTGGGGGCCGCGGCTGGGGGTTCGGTGGTGGCGGTTCGGCGCCGGCGTGCTGCTGGGGCTGGCGGTGGCCACGAAGTGGTCGGGGCTGTACTTCGTCCTCTTCTTCGGGGTGATGACGCTGGCGTTCGACGTGATCGCACGGCGCCACTACCGCGTGCCCCGGCCGTGGCTCGGCACGCTCCGGCGTGACGTGGCTCCCGCGGTCTACGTGTTCGGCCTCATCCCGCTCGGCGTCTATCTGGCGTCCTACGCGCCGTGGTTCGCGTCGGAGAACGGCATCGACCGGCACGAGGAAGGCGAGTCGTTCGCCGGCGGCGGGGTGCTGCCCGACGCCATCCGCTCGCTGTGGCACTTCACCTACGGCGCCTTCAAGTTCCACGCCGGGCTGACCAACGCGGCGGGCAACCACCATCCGTGGGAGTCCAAGCCGTGGACGTGGCCCATGTCGTTGCGGCCGGTGCTGTATGCGATCGATCAGGACAACGTGGCGGGGTGCGGCCCCCAATCCTGTGTCAAGGCCGTGATGCTGGTGGGCACGCCTGCCATGTGGTTCCTGGCGGTGCCCATCCTCGCGTGGGCGGTGTGGCGGACCTTCATCAAGCGCGACTGGCGATACGCCGTCGCGCTCACCGGGTACTGCGCGGGCTTCCTCCCGTGGTTCGCCGACATCGACCGCCAGATGTACTTCTTCTACGCCGCGCCGATGGCGCCGTTCCTGGTGATGCTCATCGCGCTGATCCTCGGTGACGTGCTGTACGCACCGCGCCAAAGCGCCGAGCGGCGAACGCTCGGCCTCCTCGCCGTGTGCATGTACGTCGCCCTCGTCATCACGAACTTCGCGTGGATCTATCCGATCCTGACCGGCCTGCCGATCTCGCAGGCGACCTGGAACATGCAGATCTGGCTGCCCAGCTGGCGGTAGGCCGCTTCTTGCGCCCAAACAGCCTTCACCGTCGTCACGGTCGCCTGTTGACAACCGTGGCTGCGATCTCGTGAATTGTCGGATCGCCGCAGCACTGTACTGGCATGGGAACCGTCTTTCTGGGCAGCGAAGCGCTCGCCCGCCACGAAGTCACCTGGGCTCAATTGCGATCCCGGTACCGCGCCATGTATCCGGACGTCTACACCCCGTGCATCGCCGAGCCGTCGCTGTTCGCCAACACCGTCGGCGCGTGGTTGTGGTCCGGACGTCGCGGCCCGATCACGGGACGGGCGGCCTCGGCGATCCACGGTTCGCTGTGGATCGACCAGAGCGCGCCCGTCGAGCTGCTGTGGCACAACAACCGACCGCCGCGAGGGATCATCACCCGCAATGATCACTTCACCTGCGACGACGTCATGGAAGTCAGCGGCATGGCGGTTGCCACCCCGCAGCGGACTGCCTACGACCTCGGCCGCCACCTCCCCCGAGGCACCGCCGTGATGCACCTCGATGCGCTGTGCCGCGCCACCGGCCTCGGCGCCGACCACGTGGCACCGCTGATCGACCGCTACCGCGGAGCCCGTGGGATTCGGCGGTTGAGGATGGCCGCCGAACTGATGGATGGTGGTGCTCAGTCGCCGAAGGAGACGTGGTTGCGGCTCCTGCTGATGGACGCCGGTCATCCACGGCCACGCACCCAGATCCCGTTGACCGACGCCTACGGCCACGAGTTCGCCTACCTCGACATGGGCTGGGAAGACGTCATGATCGCGGTGGAATACGACGGTGATCAGCACCGGACGTCACGCACCCAGTACGCCTGGGACGTCAAGCGGCTTCGACTCATTCAGGACCAGGGGTGGCTGCACGTCAAGGTGATCGCCGAAGACAGACCCGCCGACGTACTCCAGCGAGTCAGGCATGCGTGGGCGGCACGCCGAGGCAGTAACCACGGTCGTTGAGACCGCGACCCGACGACCGTGGTTACTGTCTCGGCGGAAGCGGGTCGCGGGCCACCGGGCACGACATACAGCGCGGACCACCGCGGCCGGTACCGAGCTCGGATGCCGAGATGGGCAACACCTCGATGCCCGAATCAGCAAGGCGCGCATTGGTTTCGGTATTGCGCTCATACGCGACCACGACGCCGGGCGCCAGGGCCAGGGTGTTGTTCCCGTCGTCCCACTGCTCGCGCTCGGCCGTGACGGGGTCCAGGCCCGTGTCGATCACCCGCAACTTGGCAATACCCATGGCGTCGGCGGCCGCATCGACGAACGGCGCGGCGCGTTCGATCGTCACGCCGTTGGACTTGCTGCGGATGGTGAACGCCGACAGCGAGTCGACGATGTTCGGATACATCACCACCGCGTCGACGTCGACCATCGTGCACACCGTGTCGAGGTGCATCTGCGCCCGCTCCTGCGCTATCGGCACGGCCAACACCGTGTGTGCAAGACCATCGTCGAACAGGCTGCGCGCCAACGCCTCAGCGCCGGCCGGAGTCGTTCGTTCGCCCACGCCGACGGCCACCACCCCCGGCGCGAGCAGCAGCACGTCACCGCCCTCGACGGGAGCCGACCGCGACTCGTAGGCCCGGCGCACGCCGAGGAACCGCGGATGGTGGGCATAGATGAGGTCGGTCAGCGAGGTCTCCCTGATGCGCGCGGGCAGCGCCAGCGAGGTGATCGCCACCCGCGGTCCGATCCAGAACGAGGAGTCCCGGGTGAACAGCAGGTTCGGCAGCGGGTCGATGACGAAGTCGGCATCGTGGTGCATGCGCTGCACCAGGGACAACTCGCCGCCGAGGAACGGCAACTCGCTGAACGTCATGCCTGCCATCAGGATGCGGGCCAGCGGCGCCACCTCCAACGTCCGCAGGTACGCCGAGAGCTCCTGGGCCAGTGGCAGACCCAATCTGCGGCCGTCGACCGCGGCGGTGATGCCCTGCATCCGGGCCGCGCCGCTGGCCAGCGCCTCGGTGAGGAGGTCCGCGAGGAGCAGGACCTCGACGCCATGCGATCGCAACAGCGCGGCGAATGCGTCGTGTTCGTCCTGCGCCCGTGCCACCCACGGCATTCCGTCGAACAGCAACCGGTCGTTGTTGCGCGGCGTCAGCCGTTGCAGTTCGGGTCCGGGACGGTGCAGGATGACGACCCGCAGCGGTCCTACCTCGGAGTTGGCGCCCAGCGTCGTCCCTGTCATGCCTAGCACCGTAACGCGGACCGCCACCTCAACTATTGTTGAGGTCATGGAGACGGCCGATCTCACTCCCGGCGAGATGAGCCACCGCAGTGGCGTGGCGGTGTCGGCGCTGCACTTCTATGAGCGCGAGGGTCTGATCAGCAGCAGACGCACCCCGGGAAACCAGCGGCGCTATGCCCGCGAGACCCTGCGGAGGGTGGCGTTCATCCGGATGTCCCAGAGGTTGGGCATACCGCTGGCCCGCATCCGGGAGGCCCTGGCCACCTTGCCGACCGACCGGATCCCCACCAGCCGGGACTGGGCTCGCCTGTCGGCGGGGTGGCGCACCGATCTCGACGACCGGATCCTGCACCTGCAGCGGTTGCGCGACAACCTGGCCGGCTGCATCGGCTGCGGGTGTCTCAGCCTCAAGACGTGCACGCTCACCAACCCGGGCGACGTGCTGGCGCGCCACGGGCCGGGCGCTGCCAACCTGTGAATTTCGAACGCACGTGCGATAAACTCGGGCGCGTGGCAGGGATCGATCTGGCGATTCAAGACGCGCTCTTCGACCACGACGAGCGACGCGACCTGAGTGACGGAGCGTGGATCGACGTCCGGGCCGGATGGTTGACCGGCGCCGGGGCGGAGCGAAGCGACCGGGGACTCGCCTCGGGTGTGGAGGACCTCTTCGACGCCCTGGTGCACACCATCCCGTGGCGTGCCGAGCGGCGCCAGATGTACGACCGCGTGCTCGACGTTCCTCGCCTGGTCAGCTTTCACGATCTGACCTCCGACCCGTCGCCGCACCCCGCGATCGCCCGGCTGCGGGTGCGCCTCAACGACATCTATGCCCGCGAGTTGGGTGAGCCCTTCACGTCCGCGGGGATGTGCCTGTACCGCGACGGCAACGACAGCGTCGCGTGGCACGGCGACACCGTCGGCCGCAGCAGCACCGAGGACACCATGGTGGCGATCCTGAGCTTGGGCGCGACGCGGGTGCTGGCCTTGCGCCCGCGCTCCGGGGGCCGGTCCCTACGCCTGCCGCAGAGCCACGGTGATCTGCTGGTGATGGGCGGGTCGTGTCAGCGCACATGGGAGCACGCGGTCCCCAAGACCGCCAAGCCGACCGGTCCGCGGATCAGCATCCAGTTCCGGCCGAGGGACGTGCGCTAGCTGCCGCGGACGTCGGCCACGGCGGCCGTCAACAGATCGCGCGCCCGCTGCGTGTCGACCGGCGCCACGGGGACATTCGGCACGACCAGCGGATTGGCGGTGACGATCACCGTGAACGTCGAGAAGCTGGCGACGTAGTTGAAGAGTTCACCGCTCACCGGTTTACCGTCGACCACCGTCTGCACCACCCGGTGGGTCCCCAGCGTGCTCGCGCCGCCGATCGACGGGGACTCGACGACCTCCACGAGTCCGCGCACCCCTTCGCCGGCGAACGCCACCTTCTTGCAGGAGTCACCGGGATCCGGGAACCGCAGCGCCTCCGACGTTTCGACGGCGATCACGATGAATCGGTTGCCCTCGCCCTCGGCCGTGGTCGCGGCCATGTTGCCCTTGAGCCCTGCCGGCACCACCAGCCCCGTGGCCACCTTCGCGCACGCGGGGGGATCGAACACGGCACCCTTCGGAAGCGTCTGTGGCGCAAGCAGACGCGGATCGATTCCGGTCGGCGCGACGGTCGTGACCTTGAAGTCGCCTCCGAAACTCGACCTGGTCTCGAGCACCCTGGCGATGTCGGACTTCGAGTCGTTCGCCGCAGGGGCGGAGGAACACGCGGCCAACGACAGTGCGCACACGAGGGCGAGCAGCGTCCTGAGCATCGGCGCCAATGTACCCGCCGGCGAGTCGTCACCCGCGGATCGTCGCCACCGTCTTGACGAGGAGGTCCGCGGCGAAGGGGGCATCGAGCGACGGCGCCGACGAGCCGGGGTCGGTCACCACCGTCACGTAGACGACGTGATCGCTCAGGTAGGCGACGAACGTGTCGGCGGACGAATGGGTTTCGGTGCCGCCCTCGACGACCGTGGTGGCGGCCGTGGCCATCCCCACCGTGGCCGCCCCTTCGACGCTGGGGGCGGCGACGAGCCGGACGACGCCGCTGGTGTGGCCCGCCGACAGCGTCCAGGTGCCGCACGCGTCCCGGCCCGGCGCATCGAGGAGCGCCGCGGCCTCTGCCACGACGGCGTAGACGATGCCGCCGGGTCCCGATGCAGACCAGCCTCGAAGTGCCGCGCCGGGCGCGGGATCTCCCAGTGCGCCGCACGGCGACGGATCCGCCGTCCACGCCGGCCCGAAGCCCCACAGCGCGATGGGCGCAGCCCGACCCGTGAGGCCGGCGAACTCGTACCCGGCGGGCAGGTCGGCACGGACGCGGTCCACCCTGGCGGGGTCCACCGCCCGCGACGGTGATGGCCCGGGTGGCCGAATCGTTTGCGGCGGCGCCGACTGGCCGCACGCCGCACACAACACCAACGCGGCACAGAACGCGAACACGCGCATGACGCGTTGGTACCACAGCAACCCGGGCGATGGCCGACAACTCGGCTGGTTCCGGCTGCGCGTCCTGCTTCCGATCGCGACGACGGCGACGACGTTCCAAGGCGAGTCACCAGCGGGCAACGTCACCGACCGGTTCGCCCCCGCTCGGTCCGATTCTGACCGGCGCCGCCAGTTGACGTGTACGTTCAGTTTGCCGGTGGCTCGGCTGAGTCGAAGCAGCCAACGG
>CAWABJ010000002.1:0-108801 GCA_963780335.1 uncultured Actinomycetota bacterium
GACCGGTATTCCGGCTGCGCGTCCTGCTTCCGATCGCGACGACGGCGACGACGTTCCAAGGCGAGTCACCAGCGGGCAACGTCACCGACCGGTTCGCCCCCGCTCGGTCCGATTCTGACCGGCGCCGCCAGTTGACGTGTACGTTCAGTTTGCCGGTGGCTCGGCATCCTTTCATGACAGGAGACCCATGAGAACGCATAACTTCGGCGGCGCCGCGATCGCGTGCGTCGCCATGGCGTTGGCTCTGTCGGGTTGCGGATCGGACGCCAAGACCGCGGCGTCCCCCGCCTCCAACACCGCGTCGTCGAGGAGCTCCCCGCCGAGCAGTGCCGCATCGAGCAGCCCCGCGCCCACGCCGGCGGCAGCCGGCGCGAACCCGACGATCGCGGACTACATCAAGGAGAACGGCATCACCGAGACTCCGGTGAAGCGGGGGGATCCTGGTGCACCCACGGTCGACCTGCCCACCCCGGAGGGTTGGGCCGACGCCGGACCCAAGACTCCGCCGGGAGCCTACGGCGCCATTCTCTTCACCGATCCGTCGATGGCCGCCGACCCACCGATGATCGTCGCGATCATGTCCAAGCTGACGGGCGAGGTCGATCCCGCCAAGATCTTCCAGTACGCGCCGGGTGAGCTGAAGAATCTTCCCGGATACGAGAGCATGGGCGAAGGTGGCGATTCAAAGCTCGGTGGATTCGACGCCTACCAGATCGGCGCCGGGTATTCGCAGAACGGCGTCAAGAAGATGATCGCCCAGAAGACCGTCGTCATCCCGGCCAAGGACGGCAGCGGGATCTTCGTGCTGCAGCTCAATGCCAGCGGCACCGAGGATCAGATGATGCCGTTGATGGACGCCACGTCGACGATCGACGAACAAACCAGCATCACCCCCTGAACACGAGGAATGGCATGTCGGCCAGCGGCGACGCCACCGTGCGCCTGCGAGCCATCGCCGCGATTGCGCTGGTGGCCTCGCTGATCTCGGTCGCCTGCGCGCGAACCGTGGACGGGACGGCGACCAGATCGACGTCGGCAGGGGCGCCTCGCCGACCGCCACGAAGACGCCGGGCTCGACGCCCCGGCGCACCTCGAAGCCGTCGGCGCCACCGTCGGCCGGCCGCAACCCGACGATCGCCGACTACGTCCAGGACAACGGCATCACCGAGACCGGCGTCCACGAAAATGATCCCGGCACACCGACGCTCGACCTGCCGATGCCCGCCGGCTGGACGAAGGCCCCGGCACCGCCGAACTGGGCATGGGAGCAGATCGTCTACGGCGCGTCCTCGACCAGCGACCCGGCCAGCATCACCGTGCTGATGTCCAGACTGACGGGCGACGTCGACCCGGCGAAGATCCTCGAGTACGCGCCGGGCGAGCTGAGGAACCTGCCCGGCTTCCGGGGGATGGACGACGGCGTCGCCTCCACGCTGTCGGGCTTCGATGCGTTCCAGATGGGCGGTAGCTTCCGCAAGAACGGCGTGACCCGGGTGATCGCGCAGAAGACGGTCGTCATCCCCGCCAAGGACGGCGACGGCATCTTCGTCCTCCAACTCAACGCCGACGGCGACGAGGGCGACCTGGGGGCACTGAGCACCGCCACGTCGGAGATCGACGCGAACACCACGATCACGCCCTGAGGTTCCCCCGCCGGATGTCGCCGCTCCAGCTAAGATCCGTTGCACACTCACAGCGACGAACATCCAGGAGAAACGCCATGACTGCCGCCCAGCCGCAGAGCCAGAGCGAACCTCCGCCGCCAGTGCGGGGACTGACCCGCGAGGAGCGCGGCCGTGACGTCAGCGAGGCTCAGGCCGAAGCGGAGGCGCAGACCTCGCAATGGGGTCGGTTCACCCACGCCATGAGCCCGCGGTTCGTATGGTCGATGGCGGAGGGTTATCCGGTGGTGCTCAAGCAGTTCATCCAGTTCTGCCTGGTGCTGATCTATCCGGCGTGGATCTTCGCCGTGTTGTGCGGGGCCGTCGTGACGGGGCTGTTCTACGTGACGGTCTATCCCGTCCTCTGGCTGATCTTCTGGCCGGTGCGGGCGCACCAGAAGAAGCACCATCCCGAGGAGTACGCGGCGAACCGGGCAAAGTACGCAAAGGAGAAGTAGTGGGCATCTTCGGCCGCTCCGGCGCAGCGCGGGTGACGTTGACGCCAGAGGTCGTCGGGCCGCGCCGGACCGTGACCGCCACCGTCACCACGGACGGACCCATCGACAAGGTGGCGACCGCGACCTTGGAATGGGGTTACGACAACTTCTACCGCTATCACTGGGCTGGGCGGGTCGATTCGGCCGCCGCGGCGGGCAACGACTCGATCCTGACCGCGGGTCAGGTGGGCACCAGTCTCGGCGGTGAACGCGACACCGACGACTGGGTATGCGTCACCCGGCTGGATCTACCGGTCGCGACCAGTGAGTTCACCGGCGCCTCGGCGACGTTCACGGTGCCATCGTGGGCGCCGGGGTCGTCGCCCCAGATCGCGCGGTGGTCGTGTCGGCTGAGAATCGAGCGCGGCGGCCGTGACGTCGACGAGCGCGGTGAGTTCACCGTCGTCATCGGCGCGGGCGACGTCGACGCCGTGGAGGAGCCGCTCGAACGGTTCTTCGGCGCCGGAGAGACCGAGATCGACATCGTCCTCGGCTCGCCGGTCTACCGGGCCGGTGACACCATCGAAGGCCACCTCGTGCTGCGGCCCCAGATGGATCTGCCCAACGGTGACGTCGCGGTGTACTGGCAACGCCAGCGCGAGTCACACCCCCTGGTGCGCCACCCGGCCCAAGGCGGTCCCGTCGATGGTCGGATCACCCAGTTGGACAAGAAGATTCCGTTGCGTTCCGGCGCCCCGGTGACCTTGCCGTTCACCCTGCCGCTGCCCGCGGACGCGGCCCCGACGGCCTCGGCGGTGCACTCGTCGCTGTCGTGGTTCGTCGCTGCCCGAATGTTCTACGGCGGCTTCAACGCTCATCAGGTCGAGCGGGTGCGCCGCCCGATCACCGTGGTCAACGCGCCCTGACGGCCACGCCTCAGGCCCGGGACACCTCCGATGCCCTCGCCACCTGCTCGGCGGTCGGCCGCACTCCGGTGTAGCGCTCGAACTGTTCGGCCGCCTGCAGGGCGATGACCTCCGCGCCGGTGATGACGTCGACGCCCAAGCCGCGCGCAGCCTCGATCAGCGGCGTCTCCGACGGCAGCGCCACCACGTCGAACACCGTGTCGGCGTTGGCGATCGTCGACTCGTCGAACGCGCGCTCCGATGCCTCCGGGGCGCCGGCCATCCCGATCGGGGTCACGTTGACGATGATCGACGCGGTGCGGGAGCCGACGTCTGCGGCGTAGTCGTAACCCAGCCGGTCGGCCAGCGCACGCCCGCTGCCCTCGTTCCGCGCGACGACGAGTCCGGATCGGTGACCATGGTCGCGGAAGGCCGTACCGACCGCGCTGGCCATGCCTCCGCTGCCCCGGATCAGCACCGTGGCCGCCGGGTCGAGTCCGTGTTGATCGATGAGACGCTGGACGGCGAGGTAGTCGGTGTTGGACGCGGTGAGGTGGCCGCCGGGAACGGACGCGTCGTTGACGATGGTGTTGACCGACCGGATGGCGCGCGCCGAGTCCTCCACCTCGTCGACGAGCGCGATGACGTCCTCCTTGAACGGCATCGACACCGAGCAGCCGCGGATGCCCAGCGCACGGACGCCACCGATCGCCGCGACGATGTCGGTGGTGGTGAACGCCTTGTAGATGAAGTCCAGCCCCAGCTCGTCGTAGAGGTAGTTGTGGAACCGGGTGCCGATGTTGCTCGGCCGCGCGGCCAGCGAGATGCAGAGCCGCGTGTCTTTGCTCAGCGGCGGCCGCCGACCGCCGGCGCCCATCAGCCCACCGCCTGCGTGACCTGCCGCGCGGCGGCGCGGATCTCGCGGTACAGCCCGGGCGGCAGCGACAACTCGCGCACGACGGGGACGTCGAAGACGGCTGTGACGACACCCTGCTCGTCGCGGTTCCAGTGCGCGCCGTAGTGGTCGAGGATGCGTCGCATGGGCATATTGTCCGCCAGGACCCGGGCGGTGAATTGCCGGATGCCTGCGCTGCGCGCGGCAACGGCGAGCGCCTCCAGGAGGAAGGTGCCGATTCCCCGGCCCTGATAGTCGTCGCCGACGATGAACGCGACCTCCGCAATGGGCAGCCCGGCCTCGCGGACGAACCGGGCATCGGCGACGACGGGAGCGTCGATCGCCTTGCCGTCGGTCATCACCCAGACGAAGTGATCGACGTAGTCCACCTCGAAGAGATAGGCCATCAGCGACGGGGTCGGCATCCTGGTGGACTGGAACCGCTTGTAGAACGTCTCGCTCGAGAATTGCACGGGTCCATGCAGCGTGCGTTCGTTGTCGCCGGGTAGCACCGGCCGCAGGTGCAGGTCGGTCCCGTCGCGCAAGATCACCGGGATGGGCGTCACGTAGGTGGCGAGCCGCTGGCGCGCCGTCCGGATCAACCTCTGCATCATGAACGGCACGTCGAGCATGGCGGCGATGGCCTCCGCACCGCCGACCCAGCCCACCAGCTCGTCGCTCACGGTGACGGTCGCGGTCCGCGGCGCCCCGCGCAGCAGGGCGATCTCGCCGACGATGAGCCCCGGCGTCACCTCCACCTCGATCGCCTCGCCGTCGGCGCTGCAATGCCTGACCCGCGCGCGTCCCGAGCCGATGAGGAGGAACGTGTCCGCGTGCTCGCCCTGACGCATCAGCACGTGGCCCGGCGGTGCGCTCAGTGGACGCAGGAGGGCGGCCAGCGGCCCAAGGCGTTCGATCGGGCAACCGGCGAAGAACTCGAGGCCGGCCAGTTCGTCGGCGCTGACGGCGAAGGATTCCGCCACCGGGACGACGTTACGTCATGCGATGCCGGGCATCAGCGGATCAGAGGCCATCCATCGGCGGACCGTCGAGGTTGCTCACCCGTTGATCGGCCACTGCCGTCGCGACCGCGGTTCCGTCGCGCAGGACGCCGACGATCGAGACCACGTCGTTGACCGCGAAGGTGGTCGCCGCCCCGCCGATTCGGCTACCGGCCGCGGTGATGGCGTTCGTCTCGGAGGTGATCACGTAGGTCCGTGCGAAGCCGTCGACGCTCTCGGCCGTCACCGACGTCGGCGAGACGGCGACGAGGCGGCCCTGCTGGCGCAGCGGCTGTTGGGCCGCGGCCGCCGGATCGGGTGCCTCGCGGGCCGCGGTGGGCGCACCGTCGACGACATGCACGCCAACGGCCGCCACGATCGCGGCGAACGCGACGACGAAGGCGATCGTGGCCGCGACGACATTGGCCCTGGAGGAACCGTGATCGGGCTTGAGGTGCCTGGAGGCCATCGGCGGGCTCCCCTTTCGCTGAGCTACGGCGCGGCTACCCACCAGCTAACGACGGGAAACCCGCATGCGGACCGGGATGGCCACCCAGAACGCGGTGAAGGCGACCAGCGCGACGGCACCGGCCACCTCAGCCGCCGTTCGTCCCGCGACGGCGTCGAAGACGATCACCGTCACACCCACCAGCGCCAGCCCGAGCAGCATCAGGCCCGCCAGCGCCAGGCGGTGCGCGGCCGAGACCAGCTCGCCGATCAGGCGCTGACGGAACAGGATCCGGTGGATGCCGACCGGCGCGATCAGCAGCACCGTCGCACCTACCGAGCAGCCGACCGTGATCAGGAACAGCACCCGCATGTCGCCGTCGAGCATGTCGAAGCGCTGCTGGAACGGCAGTGTCAGCAGAAAGCCGGTCAGCAGTTGGACGCCGGTCTGGGCGACGCGCAATTCCTGCAGCAGGCTCGCCCAGTTACGGTCGAGGCGCTGCGTCTCGGTCTCGGACCGCGCGCCGCGATTCCAGTTCTGGTCATCCTCCGGATGGTCGACGTCCACCAGGGCATCTTCGCGCACGCGGACCATCGAAAGCGGAGATCGGCGATGAACGCGGTACGGGTTCGCCGGCCGAATCGCCAGCCCGAATCGCCAGCCCGAATCGCCAGCCCGAATCGCCATTGTCCGACCGACCGTTCCGTATTACGCTCGAGCGGAGGTTGAGACGCAGTCCTCTCACACAGTCATCCAAGAACGTCATCGACGCCCGGCATGGATCTGCGAGCGGCGGCTTTAGGCAGTAGGGCCCAATCCCTTGACGTGACTCTCAGGTACCAGCACGTGGCCCGATGGAGATCACCGTGACCCTCACGTCCAATACACATGCCCGCCGCTCCGCCCGTCGGCACGCCCGCGCACACTTCGCCAGCGCCCCCATCGGCTCGTCGATGGTGCACGTCACCGCAGAAGGCGAGATCGATGCCGCCAACGCGTTGTCCCTCAGCATGTTCGTCGAGGCCGAGCTGGCGAACGCCGGCCGACTGATCCTCGACCTACGCGGGCTTGATTTCTTTGGCACTCAAGGCTTTTCGATGCTTCACCGGATCAACGTGATGTCGTCACGCCACGCGGTGAACTGGGTGGTGGTTCCCGGCGACGAAGTCAACCGGGTACTGAAGATCTGCGATCCCGACGGCGCCCTGCCCGTCACCGAGACGCTCGACGAGGCGATCGCCACCGCCATCCGGCCGCCCCGGAGGCACCTTCGGCTGGTGGCGGACGACTAGGCCCGGTCGTCCCTCGCCCCTGCTCCAGGGACACCGCCGCGCACGGCGACCGACCGCGCCGGGCCCTTCTGCATTACGTCGATGACCACGTCGTCGTCGGTGTAGCGGGCCACGGGGTGCAGGTCGGCCGTCGCACGGATCAATGCGTTCGCCTCGTCGCCGGTGATCGGATACTCCTCGACGGGATGACGCCAATGCGCCGCGACGACGGTCGCTCCCCGGGCGAGGCGGGCGCACTCCCGGTCCAGCACCCGCCGCAGAGTGTCGGCGTGCAGGTAGTACGCCAGTTCGGAGAGGACCACCAGGTCGACGTCACCGGCGGGCCACTCGGCGTCGAGGGACGCCAGGCGCAGCGTCAGGCCGGCGTGGGCGCCGATCCTCGTCCGGGTGGCGTCGAGCGCGGCCTGCACCACGTCGCAGGCGGTGACGTGGTCGCATCGCTCGACCAGCTTCGCGGTGAGCACGCCGACCGAGCAGCCCGGCTCGAAGGCGTGGCGGTAGCGCTCGTCGGGCAGCATCGCCATCGTGATCGAGTACTTGCGCTGCTCGTACCAGCGGTCCGCGAGCTGCCACGGATCGGGGGCTGCGGCGTACATGTCGTGGAAGAAGCCGTCGGGTAGTCGCTCCGTCACACGAAAGCCGCCTCTCCGACGGCGAACAGCCGCTGGACGACGAAGGGCGGTAGCACCGGCAGCGCGTCCACGTCGGACGGCATCCGTTGCGTCTCGAACATCGCGGCCGCGCGGCGCTTGCGCGCCATGGCCGCGCGGTCGCGGGGTGCGACCGCAAGGCGGTGCCACGGCACGGCGTCGTCGTCGGGACGCGCCCAGTGCCACATCCACACCGGATACTCGATCAGCCTTGCCCCCGTCCGGTCGGCGACGGCAGCCGCGCAGCGTCCGAGCGCCTCGTGGTCGGGATGCCCGTCCCCACGCCAGGTGGCAGCGCACCACGTCCCGTCGGGACGAGCGTCGACGATGGCGGCGAGCAGCTCGGTCAGCTCCGGTTCCCGGTGGCTGAGCTCACCGTCCGGCAGCCCGAGGCAGATCGGCTCGCCGAGCCCGAGGATGGCGGTGGCACGGCGAAGCTCCGCGCGACGGTCGTTCTCCAGCCACCTGCGCTCCAACGGCGACAACCCGGGTACCGAACCTCCACCGTCGCTGACGGCGACGACGGTGACGTCGACCCCACGCGCCCGCAGCGCGCATGCGGTTGCGCCGAACCCGAGTGTCTCGTCGTCCGGATGCGGGGCCACCAGGACCAGCGCAGGACATTCGGCGAGCTCCAGACTGGGGAACTCACGGCCCCAGTCACGCCAGTCGGAGACCGGGGTGCCCCCGCCCGCGATCGGGCGGGCCGCGAACCGTGCGCCGTTTCCCGGCGTCGTCAGCGTCACCTCGCCGCCAGCTTGCCCAGTGCGGCCAGGTCGCGTTCGGCGTGACTCTGCCGCACGTAGATGGTGAGGTCGGCGACCCGCTGGGCATGGCCGCCGTCGAGCACCAGCGGAGCGGGCCCCAGCGCCCGGCCGGTCCGCGTGATGGCCTCGTCGACGGCATGCTCGACGACGGCACGCACCCGACGGGCGATGAGCTCGGTCCGATCGCCCCGCGGCTCGGCGTCCACGTAGTTCGCCGCCGAGGCCAGCAGCGCCTCGGCGGCGGCGAGGGCGGCGTCGACCGCACCGAGATGCGCCTGCGCGTGCACGTCGGCGACCGCCGGTGCGTCGGCGACGGCGCGGTACAGCGGCGCGGCCACTGCGCGCGCCCCGCCGAGCCAGCACGCCGCGACGCCGATCGCACCATGCCAGAAGCCAGGCCGGGTGAGGTAGTCACCTGGCCCGCCGACGGGTACGCCGACCGCGTTGCTCAGCTGCACCGAGCGGGTGTCGGAGTCCTGCATGCCGACGTTGTGCCAGCCGTTCGTCATCGGCACCACGGCATCCTGCGCCAGGTCGACCGCATAGAGTCCGCGGACGCCGTCGTCGCGGGTGGCGGTGATCAGCGCGTGGGTGCAGATTCCGGCACCCGAACACCATGCCTTGGTTCCCTCGAGCAGCGTCTGCGAACCGTCCTCCCGGACGTCGACCACCGACTGCGGCGCTTCGGCCGCCCACACGCCCCACAGCTGGTGCGCGGTGGGTGCCGGTCCGCCCAGCTCGGCCAGGATGGCGAGGGCATCGGTGTGGGCCTCGGCCAGCCGCCCCGCCACGACGTCGTGCTGCGCCATCGCGGCGAGCTTCCACCACCTGATCCCGGTTCGTCCGGACCCTGGCGCGGGCAGCTGCAACTCACCCGCGTCGAGCCAGCGCCTGACCAACGCTGCGGTCACGCCGCGCCGCCCCGGCGCGACACGGACTTCAGATGTGCCGCGAACCCGCGCGGCGCCCGCCCCTCAATGCGCGCCGAGGTTTCCACGGACAACGCCGCATCCCGGTCGATGAGGCATCCGGCGTCTTCGAAGCGCCGCACCAGGTCGACGTCCTCCCCGGAGGCGAGCGACGCGAATCCGCCACGCCGCCAGTAGGCGTCGGCCCGAAACCCCATGTTGGCGCCATGGACGTGCCCGTGGCCCGCGCCGCGCATGCGCGGTTTGTTGCGATAGCCGGCGAGGAATCTGTTGACGGACGCGGCGGATGCGCTGCGCCAGTTGGCCACGCGGACGACTCCGAGCACCATGTCCGCCCCGGAATTCATCTGCCGGACCAGCCAGTCACCGTCGACCCGGCTGTCCGCGTCGGTGGTGGCGTACCAGATTCTCGACTCGTCGGACAGTTCGGCGTCGTAGCCGGTTCGCGCATGGGCGAAACCGGCCGCGCGCGCCGCGCCGACGTTTCGTGCCCGTACTTCGACGAAGTGCACGTCATCACCGAATTGACCGGCCAGGTCCGCACTTCCGTCCGAGCACGCATCGAGCACGACGACGGTCGTCACTGGAACGGACACGCAGGCCGCTGCCGTCAGCAGGCTCTTGATGCACGCCGACAGATGTCGGACCTCGTCGTGGGCGGGTACGACCACCACCGCACGATCGAACGTCATCGGGCGGTACTCAACTCGTCGGCGGCGGCGCGTCGGCGCCGGGTTCGCGGGCCGCGTGGCGCAGTTCGCCCCGGCGCACCCGTCGATGGGCGACGAACGACCACACCGCACCGACCGCCGCGACGAAGGCCACGACGCCCAGCGCCACCGCGGCCGACCCCGGTGCGTTGGCGCTGTTCTTCATCGTCTCGCCGGCGTGCTTGCGCGTGATCGATGGGATCGTCCGTGTCACCCATGACGGTCCTTGACGCGAGAGTCGTGAGAGCGGCCGTTCACGCTGACCGTCTACCCGACGAGGTCGCCCCAGAACCGCTCGTCACAGGTGGGGAGCCTCCTTGATCTTGCTGTCTTCCTTGCCCGCGGTCTGGCAGAACGTCTGGACCGACAGCTTGGTGCCCGTGATCTCGAGCTGCGCTGCGTCGGTGCCCTTTTCGTCCTTCAACATCTTCGACACCGCCGTCTGCTGATCCGCGTCGTTTGCCGCCATGTAATCCTTGCAGCTGGTGTCGCCACCCTCGGCCTTGGCGCCGCAGCCGCTCACCATGGCGCCGAGCACCACGCCCGCCGCCAACACGCTCGTCGTCACCTTCATGGGCTTCAAGGCCAGATCCTCCTGGAGGTTTGCTGTGACCGCCGTGGTCCACCAGCTTGTGCCCCACCCGCCGATCGGCGAAACCTCGGGCTGGTTGGCCCGGTGCGAACGGGGTATCTCCAGGGCGACCCAGGAGGAGAGCCCATGTTCGGACGACACCGCGAGGACCCCACCGACGCCCAGGGCGAGGACGTGCCCGACGACGAGCACGTGGCGTCCTCGCGCGACGACCGGGGCGGCGGCGGGTCCTATGTCGGCGAGCAGGGCTCGGATGACGACATCGACGCAGGCGAGACCGGAGCCGAGGCCCGCGCTCAGCAGGAGTAGACGGCGTAGCGACGGGTACGCAACGGGCGGTCTGACCACCAGGCAGATTGGTTCGATCCGGAGGAAGCCATGAAGACGACGTCGGCCCGCGATGCGGGGCACGCACCGGCGGCCGGGGCGTCGCGCCCCAGGCACACCGTGCTCAATTGGGTCCTCGCCATCCTGACCGTCTTTGCGTCACTGGCGGTGGTAACGTTCGCCTACCTCCAGGTACTCGGCACCGCGGGATGCAGCGGTGGCACCTGCGCCGAGACCGGTCCGAACGAAACCGTGTTCGGCCTCATCATCTACGGCATCCCCGTCCTTGCCGTCGTGGTGGTGGCCCTGTCGGTGGTCACGGCACGACGGCGCTGGGGGGCCGTCGTGCCCGGGGTGGCCCTGCTGCTGCTGGCCATTGCGGTCCTCATCCTCGTCACGACGTTCTGAGTGCGACGGGGGCAGCCGTCGGAGCTTCGGCAGGCACCGTGTTTCCGCGGCGCAGGCACGGGAACACACCGAGCATGCCCGCCCCCGCAGTGTTGTTCGACATCGACGGAACGCTGGTCGACTCCAACTATCTCCACGTCCACGCCTGGCAACGTGCGTTCAGCGAGATGGGTTGCGAGGTCGAGTCATGGCGCATCCACCGGCGCATCGGCATGGACGGCTCGGCCCTCCTCGACGAGCTGGTGCCGAATGCCTCCGAGGACACCACCGACCGCCTCCGCGACGTCCATTCCCGGTACTACCGGGAGACCTCCGGACTTCTCAAGCCGCTACCGGGGGCGCTCGAACTGCTCGACGCGACCGCGGCGCTCGGGCTGCAGGTGGTGCTGGCGACGTCGGCGCCGGAGGACGAGCTGTCCGAGCTTCGCCGGGTGCTCGACAGGGACGACCTCGTCTCGGCCGTGACCTCGTCGGAAGACGTCGACACCGCCAAACCCGAGCCGACCGTGGTCGAGGTGGCGCTGAAGCGGGCCGACGTGGGACCGGACCAGGCGGTGTTCGTCGGCGACACCGTATGGGACATCCGCGCCGCCGCCCGGGCGGGGGTGGCCTGCATCGGCGTCGAGAGCGGCGGGATCGACCGTCGCCGACTCGAGCACGAGGGGGCCGTCGCCGTCTACGAAGGCCCGCTGGACCTGCTCGACGGCCTGCGGGACGGGCCGATCGGCGAACTGCTGGCCGCCAGCAGGTCGAAGGGCTGACGTCAGCCCTTGCCGGCCTGCTGAATCAACGTCCTGGTGGCCTTCTCCAGGATCGCCTGCCGTTCGGCGGCGTCGTCCACGCGTGACGCCCGCCTGGCTGCGGCGGCGATCGTGTTCCCACGCTCGTAGCTCGTGACGACGCGGGGATCCACGTACGACGACCTGGCCACCGCGGGAGTGTTGCCCAGTTCCTCGGACACCTCCTTCATCACGGCCGACTCCACCCGCTTGATCACCTTCTTCGACACGGGCGGGTCGGCGTCGACGAAGGCGGCGGCCGCGATCACGGTGCCGTGCCAGGTGCGTAGGTCCTTGACGCTGTACTCGACGCCGACGAGTTCCTTGAATCTGGCATTGAGGTCGTCGGCGTGCACGTCGGTCCATCCGGAGGCGGTGCGGGTCACCAGAAATCGCTCACTGGGACATTCGCGGCGCATCAGTGACCGGACCACCTTGACCACCGCCGGGTCCCCGATCTCGAGGGTGCGGCGGACACCACTCTTCGCGGGGAAGTCGAAACTCACGGCCCCTCGCCGCACCGAGACGTGCTCACACAGCAGCGTGGCGAGGCCGTGCGAGTCGTTCTCCTGCGCGTACTGCTCGCCGCCCGCGCGAAAGTAGCCCAGGTCGATCAGGTGCAGGGCCAGCGCCAGCACGCGTTCGCGCGCGAAACCGCGACCGCCGAGATCCTCTGCGATCGACGCACGCCACTGCGGGAGCTTCTTGGACATCTCCAGCACGCGGTCGAACTTCTCCTCGGCGCGCTCCTCCTGCCAGGCCCGGTGATACAGGTACTGGCGGCGTCCCGCGGCATCGGTGCCGACCGCCTGGATGTGGCCGTTCGGGTACGGGCTGATCCACACGTTCCGCCACGCCGGCGGGATCACCAGGGCCTTGATGCGTTCGACCGCGTCGTCGTCGATCGGTTCACCGTCGGGGCCGGCGTACGAGAACCCCTTGCCCCGCCGGGCCCGCGTGATGCCGGGACCGGTCAGCACACTCCTGCGAAGCCGCACCCGTGACCTCAATCCTTCTTCTTGCGGAGCGCTTCTGGTTTGTGGACCGCCTCGCCGCCACTCTTGTCGCTACGCACCCGGTACTGCGGCTCGTCGGAGGAGGCGCGTACGGTTCGCTTCGCCGCCGTGGTGTCGTGCGTGATCTTCTCTTCGACCTTGCCCTCGGCCGTCCCGCCGTGACTGTCCCACTCGACCTTGTCGCCCTTGCGGAATTCGTTCTTCGTCATGGCCCGCTATTACCCACGATGCCACGTTTGATTCATCCGGCCCGTCACATGCCGTCGCACCGAACATCCCTGATGCGACAATGCAGGCGTGGACGTAGGCCGCAGGAACAACGTGACGTTCGCCGGGCTGGCATCCGGACCGACGTTGATGTTGGCGCACGGGTTCGGCTGCGACCAGAACCTGTGGCGGCTGGTCGTCCCACGGTTGCGGGACGACTTCCGACTGGTCCTGTTCGACCACGTGGGTTCGGGGCGTTCGGACCCCGATGCCTGGGACGCGGAACGCTATTCGGCGCTCGACGCCTACGCCGACGACGTCCTGGAGATCGTGGCGGCGCTCGACCTCACCGACGTCGTGCTGGTCGGTCATTCGGTGGCGGCCATGATGGGGGTGCTCGCGGTGGCCAAGGACCCACGCCGTTTCGCCAAGCTGATCCTCCTGACGCCGTCGCCCCGTTACCTCGACGACGACGGCTACACCGGCGGCTTCTCGCGTGCCGACGTCGACGAGTTGCTCGACTCGATGGAGAGCAATTATCTGGGGTGGTCGCGCGCGATGGCGCCGATGGTGATGGGCACTCCAGACCGCCCGGAGCTGGAAGACGAACTGACCGATGCGTTCTGCCGCAACGACCCTGCGAAGGCTCGGGTGTTCGCGCGCACGACGTTCCTGTCGGACAACCGTGGCGACCTCGGCCGCGTGTCCATCCCCACCCTGGTGGTGGAATGCGCGCACGACACGTTGGCACCCAAGGCGGTTGGGGCGTACACCCGTGACCACCTGCCCCACAGTCGTCTCGTCACCATCGACGCGACCGGCCACTGCCCCCAACTGAGTGCACCGGAGCAGACGGCCGCGGTGATCACGTCGTTCGCGACCGGTCGGTGACCGACGAGCTGGACGTCCTGCGCGACGTCTTCGACCATGCGCCATGCGGTTACGTCGTCATCACACCCGACGGAATCATCCACGCGGTCAACACCACGATCGCGACGTGGCTCCAGCGCGACGCCGAAGCCATGGTCGGCACTCCCTTTCCCGATCTGCTCACCGTGGGCGCTCGCATCCACTACGAGACCCACTTCGCGCCCATGCTGCTGGCGAACGGTGTCCTGGCCGGCGTCACCGTCGATCTGCAGACGGCGGACCGGCGGCGGATTCCCGTGCTGCTGACCGCGAACGTCAAGCGGGAAGCCGACGGACGCGCCGCGCTGATCCGCATCGTCGTCAACGACCTCACCGACCGCCGGTCCTACGAGCGCGAGCTGCTCGACGAGCGGCGCCGGGCGCAGGCCGAGAGCGACCGGGCGACGGCCTTGGCGCAGACACTGCAGCGTTCGCTCCTTCCCCCCACGCTCTTCCCGCCGCCCGGACTGGAGGCCGCCGCGCACTACCACACCCCTTCGGCGGGTGATGTCGGCGGTGACTTCTACGACCTGTTTCCACTGTCCAAGGACAGGTACGGCTTCTTCCTGGGCGATGTCTGCGGAAAGGGCGTTGCGGCAGCCACACTGACGTCGTTGACCCGCTACACACTGCGCGCCGCGGCCGTCGACGACGACAATCCCGTCGGCGTGCTGCACACCCTCGACCGAGTCCTCAAACAGGACACCCAGGTCGGCCGCACGTGGTTCTGCACCGTGCTGTTCGGACTGATCGACGCGCAGACGGGAGGATTCAGCGTCGAGATCGCGAGCGGCGGGCACTCTCCTCCGCTGTTGCTGCGCGGCGACGGCACCGCCGGCTACGTGCCAACCGAAGGTGGTCAGGCCGTCGGACTCTTCGCCGAGCCCACGTTCTCCCAAGCGCGACTGACGCTGTCGGCGGGCGACACCCTGGTGATGTACACCGATGGCGTGACCGAGGCCCGCACCGGTGGGGGACGGCAACGCTACGACGACGACGGCGCGCTGTTGCGCTTCGCCACCGCACGGTCACCCTCGGGCGCAAGGGAATTCGTCGCGGCGATACGCGCGCTCATCGAGGAGTTGGGACCCGGCGTCGAGGACGACGCCGCCGTACTCGCCCTCGGCGCGCTCTGAGTCACACCAGCTCGAAGTTCATGGTCACCGTGGTCCCCGTCGCCCTGCCGTCGAGGGTGACGTCGCCACTGACCGCACGCATCAACGGCACGCCGCGGCCGCGCACCCGCGGGTTCGCATCCGGGCGCTTCCACGAGCCGAAGTCGGTGATGCGGATGCCGATTCCCCGCCCCCTGGCGTGGACGTCGACGATCATCCGCCCCGGATCCCTGCCGCGATAGCCGTGTTCGATGCTGTTGGTGCATGCTTCGTTCACCACGAGCACGATGTCGCCGGCGAGATCGTCGGCGATGCCGGTCGCCTGCAACCAGTTTCCGAGCTGGGCTCTGATGTCGCTCAGCTGGTCGGGCGTGGCCAACACCTCGATCCGAAGCGGAGCGGGTGGCCGCCGGTAGACCACGATCGCCACGTCGTCGTCGAAGCCGTCCGGGGGCACCAACCGACTGAGCACGGTATCGGCGACCACGTCGGCGGTAGCCTCGATCGTCTCGGCGAGTACCCGGCCGGCACGCTCAATGCCGTTGTCGATGAAGTCCTCCCGACGTTCTACCAGCCCATCGGTGTAGAGCATCAGCGTCGAGCGCGGCAGCAGGATCTTCGACGCCTCGGGACGCGCGCCTGCCTTCTGCACCCCCAGCGGCACGGAGGTCGCGCCGGTCAGGGTCTCGGGGGCCGCACCCGCCACGGCGAACAACGCGGGTAGGTGCCCTGCGCTGCTGTATCTCATCTCCCCCGTGCTGGTGTCGATGGTGCAGACGAACACGGTGGTGCAGTACGCGCCGGGAATGAGCGCTGCCGCGGCGTCGAGCTCTTCGAGCAGTCGGGCCGGCGCGGCGCCGTTGATCAGCAGCACCCGAGCCGAGCTGCGGAGCTGCCCCATGACGGCGGCGGCGGAGAGCCCACTTCCCACGCAGTCACCGACGATGACGCCGATCTCGTTGCCGCCGATGGCAAGGACGTCGTACCAGTCGCCGCCGATCTCCAGTGGCGAGACGGCGGGCTCGTAGCGCACCGCGAACCCGACCGGCGGCGTGGTGGTGGGCATCATGGTGTGCTGCAGCGTCAACGACGCTTCCCTGGCGATCTCGAATTGCCGGACGTGTTGCACGGCGAGGCTGAGATGCCCGAGCAGTGCCGCGACCAGGATGCGATCCTCGTCACTGGTCGCCCGCGGTTCGCGGTATTCGAAGAACAGCGCCGCGTCGTCGGCGCCCGACAGCACGGTCATCATCCCCCTGCCCGATCCCGCTGAGCCGACCGCCTCCACGGCCAGTGGTGGCCAGTCGCGCGCGTCCGAGAACGCCTCCCGCAGCCACGGATCCAACTCCTGCCACGCCGTGGCCTCCGGCGAGCCGGCCATCCGAACCGTCGGGTCCACGTGCGCGCGCGTCCACATCACGCCGACCACCCGCGTCACCCCGATCGCCACGGGAATCACGTCGAGCAGGATGTCCAGGATGTCCCCGACGTTGGTGGCGACGCCCATGGCGGTGGCGAGACGCACCACGGCGCTCCGGCGCTCCTCGGCGGCGCGTTCGGCAGTGACGTCGCGGATGGTGCCGACGTAGACGCCGCGGTCATCACCCTTCTCGGTCACCCGGTTGACGCTCACCGCCGCCCAGGAGCGGCGGCCATCCGGATGTCGGATCGACGTCTCGGACACCAGGCTGCCGTCGCGGACCAACCGCGCGAGACGATGCCTGGCGTCGTCCTCGTCGACCAGCCACGGATACGGCCACCGGTACGGCAGGCCTTCGGAGCCACAGCCGGTGATCGCCGCGAAGGCTTCGTTGACCTCGACGATCGTGCCGTCGCGGTCGACGACGAAGAAGCCCTCCTGCAGCGAGTTCACCAACGCGGTCCGGAAGGCGTCACGGTCCTCCAGGTCCTCGGTGCGGGCACGCTGCTGTTCGTAGCGCTTGGCTCCGTCGAGAAAGGCCCTGGTGGCGATGTCGAACGTGGCCAACGTCTGCAGCAGGAAGGGCAATGCCGTCGCCTGCGAGTTGTCGGGGAGGTCGTGGACCAGGCGGAAGTGGCCTTCGACGATCGACATCATGCTCAGGCGGTCCTGCAGCGCCCGGCGTCCGAGGTCGTGGCCCGCCGAGAGAGCGGCCTCGCCTTCCTCTGCCAGATAGCGTCGCAGCGCGGCCTCGTAGCCGTGGCCGAAGTCCTCACCCGACATCAGGCGAGCCACGGTGCCGGGCAACCAGGACGAGGGCGTCATCGGTCACTCGCGTGTGTTCCCCCAGAATGCGATGTGCAATCGCTCCCGAGGTGGCGGCGAAGTCGAGTCCGTCGAGGTGATCGTCGGTGATGCCGTCGCTGGCCATCACCAGCAGGTGCCCCGGTCGCATCTCGACTGTCTCGGGCACCGGAATCCTGGGCAGTCGGTAGCCGACGATGCCGTTGACGAGCCGGACGAAGGACGTCGACGGCAGTCCGCTCGGCGCTCGCCAGAGCAGAGCCGCCGTGACGTTGCCGACCCCCGTCCAGGTCAGGGTGTCGGTGCGGAAGTCGATCTTCGCCAACGTCATCGCCGCGCCGCGGGTCGACGCCAGTTCCCGGTGGCAGGCGCCGATCACCTCGTCGAGCGGCTGCTGCGCGACGCGTCCGGTGATCACCTCGGCCGCACGCTCGGCCGCCGCCGCAGCGCCCGGCCCGTGGCCGAGTCCGTCGATGACTCCGAACACGGCCGCCATGCCGTCGACCTCCACGGCGATCGCCCTATCGCCGGAGGCGACCTCGCCGGGGACCGGACGCGCTCCGACCGCCCAGTCGATGGGCCCGAACCGGCCGCTCACCGCTGCGGTGTCCACTTCCACATCTCGACCGTCGTGCCCCGTCCCGGAACCGAGTCGATGATCAGCCGGTCCATCAGCCTGCGCGCGCCGGGCAGTCCCAGCCCGAGACCACGGGCGGTGGAGTATCCCTCTTCCAATGCCCGTTCGACGTCGACGATGCCCGGCCCGTGGTCTTCTGCGAGTACCACCAGCGCCCGGCGGCCCTCCCTGTCGTGGATTCCGACCCGGATCGCGCCGTGACCCGCGTAACTCGTGATGTTCCTTGCGATTTCGGAGATGGCGGTGGCGATCATCGTGACGTCGGTCAGGGAGAAGCCGAGCTCGAGGGCGAGCTGGTGCCCGGCCTGTCGCGCCGTGACGATGTCATCGGAGTCGAGGACGTCGACGACCGTCTCAGTCGGCAACGTCTCGTCCCCTCACCGGCCGGCGCGGCGGCGGCTTCTGGTTGAGCAGCGCGAGCCCCTCCTCCAGATCGAGTGCGGTGTGCATCCCGTCGAAGACCAGGCCGAGCTGCACCATCGCGAAGGCGACCTCGGGTTGCAGACCCACGATGACGGTGTCCGCGCCACGCAGGCGGGTCATGTGCGCGATGGTCCGCAGCGAACGCGCCGCGTAGGAGTCCATGACGTCGATCGCCGTCACGTCGACGATGATGCCGCGGGCGCGGAACCGACTCACCTGCTCCATGAGGTCCTGGCGAAGCCGCTCGGTGTCGGAGTCCGTGAGCGCGGCCTGCACCGTCGCGATCAGGATCGTGCCCTGTTTCAGGATCGGTACTGGCATGGGAGTGGGCGGGGCTACTCGCCCGTGCGGGTGACTTCGTAGCCCAGGAGGCGCTCGGCTTCCTCGATGCCGCCCTGGAGGTCGCCGACGGCGTTCATCTTCGACAGGTCCAGCCCGATCGTCACCAAGGTCAGCGCGATGTCCGACGACAAGCCGGTGATGATGACGTTGGCGCCCATCAGGCCGGAGGCGTCGACCGTCTGCACCAGGTGGTTGGCCACCGTCGAGTCGATCGTGGGCACGCCGGTGATGTCGATGACGACGACCTTGGCGCGGTTGGCCCGGATCGCGCGGAGCAGCTGTTCGGTCAGCTGACGCGCCCGCGGGCTGTCGAGCACGCCGATGATGGGCAGGATCAGCAGCTGCTCGCGAACCTGCAGCACGGGGGTGGACAGTTCGCGGATCGCCTCCTGCTGCTGGCGGATGATGCGTTCGCGTTCCTGCACGAAGCTGACGCCCACGGTGTTGGCGATCCGGTTGGCGGCGGGTTCGTAGGCGTCGAGCACCCGGTTGAGCAGGTCGAAGTCGGTTTGGTACTTCTCGAACAGCGACCGGGCCAGGACGTCGCGCAGCAGCAGCACGATGCCGAGCACCTCGTCGGTCTCCACGCCGCGGGGAATGATGCGTTCCGAGAGGTCGCGGGCGTATGCCTGCAGTGCCTCCACGCTTCCCGTCTCGAGCACCTCGACGTAGTTGTCGTAGACCGCGGTGGCTTCGCCGAAGAGTTCCTCGGGCGTCATCGCCGTCAACAGCTGAGCCTCGGTGATGCGGCGCGCCCACTCCTCGCGCAGAACCGTCCGGTTGTATCGCAGGTGCTTGACCAGCTGAGGCAGCAGTCCCTCGCTGGAAGCCGACTCGGCGGACACCAGATCGTCTGACATCTCATCTCCCGCTGACACCCGCACTCTGCGGCGAGTCGCCGATCTTGACATTAGCCTCAGAAGGTGACGCGACGGCCGCCAACTCGCTAATGTCCAGCGGAACGACGGCGGACACTAAGCTCGCCGTGTCACGTCACCCCTGAAGCGGGCGACGGTATTCGAGTGGGGAGGGATGGCCGTTGTCGCCAGCCGATGCGATCTCGACCTCGGTGGAGCATCGGGACGGGATCACCGTGGTGGTGTTGAGCGGTGTGGTGGATCTCGCCACGTCCCCTTCGTTGGAGGAGCTCCTCACCCAGTTGATCGACGGCGCTCCCCCGGCTCTGGTCATCGATCTGACGGAGGTGTCGTTCCTCGCGTCGGTCGGCCTGCGGATCCTTGCCGAGACCCACGAAAGAGTGGGCGGCACGGGCAAGTTCGCGGTGGTGGCCAGCGGTCCGGTGACGGCCCGCCCGATCCAGCTGACCAAACTCGACGAATTCCTGGCCCTGTTCGACACGCTCGACGAGGCCGTGGCCGCGCTGCGCCCATAGGTCGCCCCTGCGTCGTGCCGACCACCCGGTAGTGTCGAGCCACTGTCAAGCATGGGCAGCGCGTTGATCCGACGTTCGAAGGATGTGCGTGCTCATGGGCGCCCTGAGTGACCTCGCGCCGACACCCGGTGCCGGCCTCGAAGGCCGGCCGGGTCCGCTGACGTTGCTGCTCGTCGAGGACGACCGGGGCGATGCGCTGCTCGTCGAGGAACTCGTCGCCGATGCCGACATCGACATCACGATGGCGTGGGCACCGTCGATGGCCGACGCCGACCGTGAACTGGCCAGGAGCCGGCCAGACTGCGTCCTGCTCGACCTGAATCTGCCGGACGCCAACGGCATCGCCGCGCTCGATCACGTCGCGCGGCGTGACCCGAACATCCCGATCGTCGTCCTCACCGGGCTGAACGACGAGCACTTCGGCGTCTCCGCGCTCGCCTCGGGCGCCCAGGACTATCTGGTCAAGGGCCGGGTCGAGGCCGAGATGCTGCGGCGGGCGCTGCTCTATGCGATCGAACGCAAGCGCGCCGAGCTGACGGCGGCCGATCTCCGCTCCAGCGAGGCGCGAGCCCAGGAGAATGCGCGCCTGGAACGCGGCCTGCTGCCGTCGCCGCTGCTGCTGGCCGACCCCGGCGTCGACATCGTCGCCAAGTACCGCCCCAGTCGCGAGAACGCGCTCCTCGGCGGCGACTTCTACGATTTCGTCCAGACTCCGGACCGCACGGTTCACGTCATGGTCGGTGACGTCGCGGGGCACGGACCCGACGAGGCGGCGCTGGGCGTGGCGTTGCGCATCGGTTGGCGGGCGCTCACCTTCGCGGGGCTCCGGGGCAACGAACGCATGCGGCAGTTGGAGCGGGTGTTGCGTGCCGAAAGCCCGGGACGTGGCATCTTCGCCACGGTGCTCAGCCTCGCCATCTTTCCCGACGGACTCGGTTTCAACGCGGTCCGCGCCGGCCACCCCGGCATGTTGATGCACGGCCCGGATTCGGTGGAGTGGCTGGAGCCCCCGGCCGGACCTGCCCTCGGCCTCGGCGGCACCGACTGGCCGTTGAGCGAATTGGAACTGCCGGGCGGACACGGTCTGGTGCTGCTCACCGACGGCCTGTTCGAGGGCCACTCGGGGGTGGGCAACGAGCGCCTCGGGGAGGACGGGCTTCTGGAGCTGGCGCGGTCGAGCGCGCATCTGCCCGGTGCGGCCTTCGTCGATGCGCTCATCAGCGGGGCCGAGCAGCGCGCGAGCAGCCACGGCGGGCTCTCCGACGACATCGCCGTCGTCCGGGTGCAGCGGGCACCGGTGAGGGGATCCGCGCGTTGACGCCCCCGAGACCGCGACGGGAATCGCCGCTGACCGTCCAGGGCTGGCAGACCCTGGTGTTGTCCATCATGGGCGTGCTCGTGCTCGCCGGTGCCATTGCGGGCGCACTGCTGCTCAACCGGTACGACCGCGGATCGCACGAGCTGATCGACGAGGTGCAGCCGGCCCGCTCGGCGGCCTACCAGCTGCAGGCGGCGCTGCGCGACCAGGAGACCGCGATCCGCGGCTATGCGATCTCCGCGGACCGCCAGTTCCTCACCCCCTACTTCGACGGCCAGAATGCGGAAAGAGCTGCGGCGCAGGACATCCGGCAGCGAGCAGGTGAGCGGTCGGAGCTCACCGCGGACGTCGATGCGATCGAGAAGGCGTCCGCCGCCTGGCGGACGTCCTTTGCCGAGCCGTTGATCAGGTCCATCACGCCCGGCTCCCCCACCGTGGTGGACGCCGCCATCGCCGACCGTGGCAAGGTCGAATTCGACCGCATCCGCGAGCTCTTCGGTGCGCAGAACGATCACCTCGCGCAGGCTCGCGCGGCGGGTATCGCCAACCTGGACGACGTCCGTCATTGGCGCAACGTGGTGCTCACCGGCATCATCGTGATGCTCCTGGTGACGGCGGTCGCGCTGGCCGTCGTGATGCGCGCGGCCGTCACCCAGCCGTTGGCGGCATTGGCGGCCGCGTGCCGGCGGATCACCGAGGGCAACTTCGGCGAGCAGATCTCGCCTCAGGGACCCAGGGACATCCGGAGCATCGCGGTCGACGTCGAGGACATGCGCCGGCGAATCGTCGAGGAACTCGACGCATCGCGCTCCGCCGGGGCACGCCTGGACGAGCAGACCGTCGAACTGCGCCGTTCCAACGCCGAGCTCGAACAATTCGCGTACGTGGCGTCGCACGACCTCCAGGAACCGCTGCGAAAGGTGACTTCGTTCTGCCAGCTCATCGAGAAGCGGTACGGCGACAAACTCGACGAACGCGGCGTCGAGTACATCGCGTTCGCGGTGGACGGCGCCAAGAGGATGCAGGTGCTGATCAACGACCTGCTCACGTTCTCCCGCGTGGGTCGGCTCAACTCGGCGCAGAGCGTCGTCGACCTCGACGATCCCCTCGACGCCGCCCTCGGCAACCTGACCGTTGCGACCGACGAGTCGGAGGCCGAAGTCCTGCGACCCGCCGACGGCCTGCCCGCGGTGCTCGGTGACCCCACGCTGCTGACCATGCTGTGGCAGAACCTGATCGGCAACGCGATGAAGTTCCGGCGCGAGGGCGTCGCCCCCCGGATCGTCGTCGAATGCCGGCGGGACACCGACGATCAATGGCTGATCACGCTGTCGGACAATGGCATCGGAATCTCGCCGGAGTTCGTCGACAAGGTCTTCGTGATCTTCCAGCGCCTGCACGGCCGGGACGCATACGGCGGGACGGGCATCGGACTTGCGCTGTGCAAGAAGATCGTCGAGCACCATGGTGGCACCATATGGATCGACACCGACTACACCGGGGGCACCCGGTTCCGTTTCACCCTGCCCGTGTTGTCCGATGCCGCAGCCGGTGACGAGCCTGCGGCCGTCTTGGAGGGAGCATCATGACGCATGCCGGCCGACCGATCGACGTCTTGCTGGTGGAGGACGACCCCGGTGACGAATTGATCACCCGGGAAGCGTTCGACCACAACAAGATCAAGAACAACCTCCACGTCGCCCACGACGGTGAGGAGGGCCTGGACTTCCTCTACCGGCGCGGCTCGTTCGCGAACGCCCCCCGTCCCGACCTCATCCTGCTCGACCTGAACTTGCCGAAGTACGACGGTCGGCAGTTGCTCGAGAAGATCAAGTCCGATCCCGACCTCAACCACATCCCGGTGGTCGTGCTCACCACCTCGGGGGCCGAGGAGGACATCCTGCGCAGCTACAAGTTGCACGCCAACGCCTACGTCACCAAACCGGTCGACCTCGATCAGTTCATGAATGCGGTCCGCCAGATCGACGAGTTCTTCGTACAGGTGGTACGCCTGCCACAGGGGTGACCCGGCATTTGCCGGTGCGACGCGTGAACGAGCCGTGGTGTGGGTAACGTCACGTCCATGAAAGTGATCTCGCCGACCGACTCGATGTTCCTGATCGGCGAATCCCGCGAACACCCGATGCACGTCGCGGGGTTGCAGCTGTTCGAGCCGCCCGAGGGGGCCGGGCCCGACTTCACCCGCGAGATGTACGAGACGATCGCCAAGAACGACGACTTCCAGCCGACGTTCCGCAAGCATCCGGGCAGGATGCTCGGCGGCATCTCCAATGTCGTATGGGCATTCGACGACGACGTCGACATCGACTACCACCTCCGGCGGTCGGCGCTGCCGCGACCGGGTCGGGTGCGTGACCTGCTCGAGCTCGTGTCGCGCCTGCACGGCACGCTGTTGGACCGGCACCGGCCGCTGTGGGAGGCCAGCCTCGTCGAGGGTCTGCACGACGGTCGCTTCGCGGTGTACACCAAGATCCACCACTCGCTGCTCGACGGGGTGTCCGCTCAGCGCCTGACGATCCGGTCGCTGACGGCGGACCCGGACGACCACGAGATCCGCGTCCCGTGGACGCTCGGTCCGAAACCGAGGCGCAGCGACAACCACGGCTCGCGGTCACCACTTCAGTCCATCACCGGCGCCATCGGATCGGTGGCGTCGCTGGCTCCGTCGACCCTCGCGGTGGCCAGGGCCGCGCTCGTCGAACAGGAGTTGACCCTGCCGTTCCGGGCGCCGAAGACGATGTTCAACGTGCCCATCGGCGGTGCCAGGCGAGTCGCCGCGCAGTCGTGGCCGCTGGCGCGGTTCCGCACCGTCAAGTCCGCCGCCGGCGTCACGGTCAACGACGTCGTGCTGGCCATGTGCGCCGGCGCACTGCGCGCGTATCTCAGTGAGCAGAACGCACTGCCGGACACGCCGCTGGTCGCCATGGTGCCCGTCAGTCTGCGCACGGCGGGCGAGGAGGACGCGGGCGGCAACATGGTCGGCACCATCCTGTGCAACCTGGCCACCGACCTCGAGGACCCCGCCAAGAGGCTCGACGCCATCAGCACGTCGATGCACGACAACAAGAAGGTGTTCGCCGAACTGCCCCGGACGCAGGCGCTGGCGCTGTCGGCATTCCTGGTGTCCGGCATCGCCCTCGGCTTGGTACCCGGGTTCGTCTCCACTGCGCCCCCGCCGTTCAACATCGTCATCTCCAACGTGCCAGGGGCACGCGAGCCGATGTACTGGAACGGCGCCCGCCTGAACGGCAACTACCCGTTGTCCATCGCACTGGACGGGCAAGCGCTCAACATCACGATGACCAACAACGCGGACAACCTCGACTTCGGCCTCGTCGGCTGCCGGCGCAGCGTGCCGCATCTGCAGCGGCTGCTCCTGCACCTCGAGGACGCGCTCGCCGACCTGGAGGTCGCGACCGGCGCGTGATGCCGTACCGGTCAGTGCCTGCCGAACGTCAGCACCACGTTGTGGCCGCCGAACGCGAAGGTGTTGCTCACCGCATACCGGTAGTCCGACCGCCGCGGTTGGCCCGTGACCACGTCGAGGTCGATCCGTTCGTCGAGATGACGAAGGTTCAGCGTCGCCGGGACCACGCCGTCGCGCAGCGCCAGCGTGGTCAGCACCGCCTCCATGGCGCCTGCGGCCCCGAACGTGTTTCCGAGCGCCGCCTTCGGGGCGTACACCGCGGGCCGGTGTCCGCCGAAGGCCTTCGTCAGCGCCGTCGCCTCGACCAGGTCGCCGTCGACGGTGCCCGCGGCATGGGCGTTGACGAGGTCGACGTCGCCCGGCACCAGGCCCGCGAGTTCGATCGCCCGCCTCAGCGCCTGGGCTTCCTGCTCGGCGTCCGGGTCGGCGCCGACCACGTCGAAGCCGTCGGACGTGGTTGCCGCCCCGAGGAGCCGCGCCACGATGCGGGCTCCTCGCGCCGTGGCGTGGGATTCGGTCTCCACGACCATCAACGCCCCTCCCTCGCCGAGGACCATGCCGTCGCGGTCCCTGTCGAATGGGCGACAGGCGCCGGCGGGATCGTCGTTGCGGGTCGACATCACGCCGTCGAGCTGTGAGTACGCCGAGATCGGCACGCCCTCGATGGGTGATTCCACGGCACCGCAGATGACGACGTCGGCGTCTCCGAACACGATCTGCTGCCACGCCTGGGCGATCGCGCCCGCCCCCGAGGCGTCGGCCATCATCGGTGCCTGCACACCACCGCGGGCCGACCGGTCCAACCCGATCGCCGCGGCGGGTCCGTTGGGCATGAACATTTGGACGGCGAGCGGGGAGACGGCCTTCAGACCCCGTTCCCGCATGCCGATGTAGGCGAGGATGACTTCTTCGGCGTTGCCGAATCCGGTGCCCACCGACACGGCGAGCCGAGCCGGATCCACGTCGGGGGACCCGCTGTCGAGCCAGGCGCGACGGCTCAGCACCAGCGCCATCTTCTGCTGGTAGGACAGCCGACGCAGTTCGACGCGGGTGAGTTCGGTGTCGAAGTCCTCGAGTATCTCGCCGCCGATCCTGACCGGCAGGTCCAGTTCCGCGGCGAACGGCGCCGACAGTGCACGGATGCCGCTGCCGCCCTCGAGCAACGCGGCCCAGGTCGCCTCCGCGCTGGTCGCCAGCGCGTTGGTCATCGCGACGCCGGTGACCACCACGTCGGGAAATTCGCTGGGCATCTGGTCCTCGCCTTCGCCTGTGTGACGTCCGATTGTCCCGTCCGTGCCCGCCCGCCCGGTCGTGGGGGCTCCCGGCCGGGGCGATGCGCCTCCCAACCCGAACTCACCGGGACTATCACGCAAACTGGCCTCCGGCGCGCGGTGCGCGCCGGAGGCCAGTTCGTCAAACCATGCCGAGGGTGGCGAACCCGTCAGCGGATCAGCTCAGCCGGGCAGGCCCTGCTCCTCCAGTGGAAGCGGTGCCGGGCCCTTGATGCTGGGCTCTGCCATGGGAATTGGCGGCGCCTTCGGCGCGGTGGTCACGGTGCTCGTCGAACCGGTCGACATCGTCGAACCGGCAACGCCACCGGTGGCGGCATGCGCGATGCTCGCGCCCACGATTCCCAAACTCACCATCGCGCCCCCGGCGACGACGGCGAACATCCTTGTGCTGCTTGACTTCCTCATGTGGAACTCCTCTTCATCCATCAGACCCACAGGACCCTCGGTCTATTTCGACGAAGAAGCGCAGCGTTTTATTCCGAAATCCTCAGCAAGCCCGGAAATATGAGGTTTCACACAGGAGTGGACGTCACCAGACGCGTACCCAGTCGACGAGCATGTCCGCCGGGTAGGTGCCCCCGCTGGGGTCGCCGCCACCGGAACCGGCGACGGCAAGGTTCAGCATCGGACTCAGTTCGTAACCGGGATCATTGAACGGCCAGTCATCGAGAGAGTTCGCGGGGACGGTGAAGTAGGGTTCCGCGCCGTCGACGTAGTCCCGCCAGAAGTACATTCCCGAGTCGTTCCACGTGCAGCGCCAGACGTGCCACCCGCCGTCCACGTCGAACGGCTGGGTGGCGAACGAGGTCCCGTCCAGCCGGGCGTGGACCGTCGTGCCCGACGGCCAGTTTCCGTTGCCGTACCACTCGACGAGATCCACTTCGCCACCGCGCACGGGATCGTTGTTCAGCAGCCACCATGCGGGCCAGCAGCCCAAAGTGAGGCAGTCGAACTTGATCCGCGCCTCCCACGTCAGGCCGATGCCTCCGCGCCAATTACCGGTGAGCTTGCCGCCGAAGTACTTGCCGTTCTCCTTGGTGGCCCGGATGACGAGATTGGACTTGCCGTCGAGGAACACGTTGCGACGGTCATTGCGGTACTGCCCCATGTTCTCGGGCCGATCCCAGAACACCGGGTTCTTGATGGCCTCGCGTGCCGTCGAAATCGTCCACTTCGACGGATCCGGCGCCGAGCCGGCCGGACCGTCGAACTCGTCGTGGAACAGGAAGGCGGGCGTCGCCGTCTCGGGCGGCGGCGCCATCGGCACCGTCCTCGATCCGGACGGCGCTGCACCGGCAGCGGGCGCGGGAATGGCAGCGGCCAGTAGGCCGAGCCCCGACAGGAACAACAGGTTGCGACGATCCATCTCTGGCACAGCGACACGATAAAGCCCAAACCTTGGATCGCGCGCCATTGGCGACCGTCGATGCTCCGGGGTCGGGCCGCTAGTCGGCGCGGTGGCGCAGCTGTGCGGTGAACGTCCACCGCTGCTTCTCCAGGCGTTCGAGGATGCCATGCACGATGTCGGCGCTGGTCGGCTCCTGCGCATCGACCGTGGTGCCACGTTGCGCTCACGTCCGGTCGGGTGGCCGTCCTCCGCGCACTGGAGACGTCACCGCACGCGACCGCGGAGCGGGTGTACGAGCTGATCTCCGACGACCTGCCCGGGACTGCGGGTCCGTGCAGGACGTGGACTGTGCCGCCGGGCGTGCGCCCTGCTTCGAATCCAGCAACGCCCACGGCTTTCACGTTCCGGTGGCCGAAGTGACGTTCTGGGGACTGCGCCCGCGCTGTCAGCAACGTTGAGGCACTTCCGCTGACGGCGGCGTCCGTTCAGCCCCAGCGTTCGTCGGCACGTGATGCATCGGCAGCAAACGGAATCCGCACTTGAATCCGGCCCGGAACCGGGGTACACAGGCAGCATTGCCCCAGAGACCGGCAGTGGTGCGCGCGCGCCCTCTTCACTGAGGCAACCGAAGTTGGTTCGTCCAGGAGGAAAAGGGGATGAGCGTACAGACGGACGGGCATGCCCGGTATGCCGCCGAGACGGAACGCGTCGACGCCGCGTCGCATTGCCTCGGCTGGTTCCGTTACGTGTTCGCCGACGACCGCTGGGAGTGGTCGGCTGCGGTCCAGTCCATCTACGGTTACCGACCCGGTACCGTCACCCCGACCACCGCGCTGGTGCTGTCCCACGACCATCCCGACGACGACCATTCGATCGTGGCGACGCTGGAGGGCGTCCGGCGCCAGTCGCGCCCGTCGCGCACCAGTCACCGGATCGTCGACGCCCGCGGCATCACCCGCCGGGTGCTGGTGATCGCGGACGCCATCGCCGACGGGGCCGGCCGCGTGGCGGGCGCACAGGGTCACTACGTCGACCTGACCCCCACGGAGGAAGCCACCCAGGAACGGATCACCGCCGCGGTGGCGAAGATCGCCGAGCACCGCGCCGTCATCGAACAAGCCAAGGGCATGCTGATGTTGGTCTACGGCGTCGGCGCGGACGCCGCCTTCGACGTGATGCGGTGGAAGTCCCAGCAGCACAACGTCAAACTGCGACTGCTGGCCGAGCAGATCACACACGACTTCGCCGAAGTTCAGCTGCAGCAGCCCATCGACCGCGGCCGTTACGACGAGGTACTAGGTACGGTGCACGTCAGGGCGTCCGCCCGCTGAGGGCAACCGTGGTCATGCCGGCCCGAACAGATTTCCCCGCCGGACGTCGTCGCGGCACTGCACGCGTGATCGGCCGGTCTGCTGGACACACACGCCCACCTGCTGCTCGATGCCCGGCGGATACACCTCGTCGGCGGGTCCCGGCGTGGCCGTCGGCGTCGGGACGACATCGGGAACGACGGACCACATGATGTCCTGCGAGGACGGCAGACGCGCGCAGTAGGCCTTGACGCCGGTCTCGGTGATGCCGGCCGCCCCGAGCACCTGGCAGTCGGCACCGACGAGCACCACCGGCACCGCGGGCGCGGACGGCTGGCCTCGCGCGGAGATCTCGGGCTGCTGGCGTGCGAGCTGCATGATCGCGATGACGCCGCCGACGAGCAGCAGCCCCACCACGGCCGCGGCCGCGACACCGAGCCGCCGCCTGCCACCCGGTCTTCCCGCCGGCCGCCCCGACGACACGACCGGCGTGGCGTCGCTCTCGGCGGAGTCGCCGTCGAGTTGGCGCGCGAGGGCATCGGCGAAATGGGTACAGGAGGGGTAGCGGTCGCCGGGCGACTTCGAGAGTGCCTTGGCGAGTACGGGTCCCAGGCGGGCCAGTTCGGGCCTGCGGTCCGCGATCGCCGGCGGCGGCGCGGTCGTGTGCCGACTGATCACGACGGCCGGGTTGCGGTCCGGATACGGCTGTGTCCCGGTCAGCAGCTCGAACGCTGTTGCAGCAAGTGAGTATTGGTCGACCTGGCCGTCGAGCGTCAGGCCCATCAGCTGTTCGGGCGCCGCGTACGCGACCGTGCCGACAGTCATGTTGGTCTCGGTCAGTCCGCTGGAGTCGTCGACCCGCCGCGCGATGCCGAAGTCGGCGAGGAGGGCACGCGACGAATCCGACTCCGGTTGCGTGAGAAGGATGTTGGCCGGCTTGACGTCACGGTGCAGCAGCTGGTGCTGATGGGCGTGGTCGAGCGCGGCGGCGACCGCCGCCACGATCCGCACGACGTCCCCGGCAGGTAGTCCGCGGCGGTACCGCTTCTCCTTCAGGATTCGCCCCGCGTCGGTGCCCTCGACGTGGTCCATCGCGATCCACAACCGGCCCTCGTCCTCGCCGCGGTCGTGCACGGCGACGATGTTGGGATGCCACAGCGTCGCCGCGTTCCTGGCCTCGCGGTCGAAGCGCTCGCGGTACTCCGGATCGGTCGACACGCCAAGCGCCATCACCTTCAGTGCGTCATGGCGCGGCAGGCGCGGATGCTCGGCCAGATACACCTCACCCATCGCACCCGAACCCAGCAGCCGCACGATGCGGTAGCCGGCAAAGGTCTCACCGGCGGCCAATGGCATGCCGGAGATCCTACCGAGCGGCCCCGATGAGCCGACCGCCCAGCAACCGGTTCACCCCCGGCGGCAGTTTCACCGTGCCGGCGTGGTCAGGTCGTACACCGTGTCGGAGCCGACCGTGGTCGGCCGGAAGTTCGCCGCCACCCACGTGCTGATGTCGGTGTGGGCGGACCGGGCACCGAAGCCGCCAGGACGGCGGTTCTCCTTCGGGGTGACGTAATAGGTGACCCGGTGGTTGGCGACCTCCTGCTGGAACTCGCCGAGCGTGGGCACCGGGTCGCTGCCGCCGAAGCCGCCGATCGCCATCACCGCGGTGTTCGTGGAGAGCTCGAGGGCGGCCGCCTCGGACGAGCGGTTGATGGCCGCCGACCAGTCGGTGTGGGTGTCCCGCAGCATGGCGTCCAGCTGGGCGTTGTCGGCGTCCTGTCCCCAGCCTCCCCCGGGATGTCCGTCCTCCTGCGCAGGCCCGACCACCGGGCCGCCGCCGGTGTGCGGTTGGCCTATCGTCGCGACCGAGTACGCGCCTGCGCCGAGAACCCCGCCGGTCAGTCCGAGCAGCAGTGCGGCGACGGCGAACCGTCGACGCGCCACCGACGTCAGCGACAGCAGGAGGCCGGCCGTCGCGATCACGGTGACGGCCAGGACCACCCAGCGCAGCGCGGGCAGCCAGTCCTCGTTGCGCCCCAGCAGCCGCCAGCTCCACACCCCGGTGCCCAGGATCATCGCCGCGAGCCCGCCGCGGCCCAGCCAGGTCTCGCGCCTACCCCACATCTCGTGCCCGCCGATCGCGAGCATCCCGGCGACCGCCGGGACGAAGGACAGGCAGTAGTACGGGTGCACCATCGTCTTCATGAAGCTGAGCACCAGCCCGTCCACCAGCATCCAGACGCCGAACACGATCGCGCCTGCCCGGACCAGGTCGGTGCGCGGGGCACGACCCCGTGACACCACGACCAGGACCATCGCGGCCAGTGCCGCGGGCAGCAGCCAGCCGATCTCGACGCCGAACTCACCGGTGAACAGGCGGGTCAGGCCCTGCGGATCACCGCCGAAGCCGCCGAACCCGTGGTGGTCTCCGTGGTTGACGTCGAACGGGGTGCCGGCCGCCGCCCCCACCACGGGGTTGAGCCGGAACGGGTCGTTGCCCTTGCCGAGGACGCGTGCGAAGCCGTTGTAACCCAGCACCAGGTTCATGAAGTTGTTGTCCGTGGAGCCCGCGATGTACGGCCGCGACGACGCCGGCCACAGCAGGGTCAGCACCACGAACCAGCCCGCCGAGGCGAGGAAGGCCGCCAGCGCCCCGAGCAGGTGCAGCAACCTCTTGCGGACCGACGTCGGCGCCGCGATCAGGTAGACCAGTCCGATGGCGGGCATCACCATGATGCCTTCGAGCATCTTGGCCAGGAACGCGAACCCGAGTGCGACGCCGGCGAGCGCGATCCACCGGCCGCTGGCGTGCTCGAGCGCGCGCACCGCGCAGTAGACGGCAGCCATCATCAGCAGCACCATCACGGCGTCGGGGTTGTTGAACCGGAACATCAGCGCCGTGACGGGCGTCAGGGCGAAGGCCACCCCGGCCAGCAGGGCCGCATTCGGTCCGCTGATCCAGCGGACCGCGGCATACAGCAGCGCCACCGTGGCGACGGCCATCAGGGCCTCGGGGACCAGCATGCTGGCACTGCTGAAGCCGAAGATCTGACCCGACAGGCGCCATCACCCACTGCGATACCGGGGGCTTGTCGACGGTGATGAAGTTCTTCGTGTCCAGGGAGCCGAACAGCAACGCTTCCCAGTTCTGCGAGCCTGCCTGCACCGCGGCGGCGTAGAACTGGTTGCCCATCCCGTTGATGGTGATGTCCCACAGATACGTCGCCGCGGTGGCGATCAGCAGCAGGCCGAACCGGATTCGGTCCCAGGTCAGCTGCGGGTATCGGGGCAGAGGTGTCGACTGGACCGTTTCACTCGTGGTTACGGGTGGTTCCAATGTCGTTGTCACGATGCCAGTTAGGCAGCTGGACCGTCGGCAAGCCTGTGAGAGCCGGGTGAGACGGCTGGGATACCGGCAACGTTCCGGTAACCACCGGGCTCACGCCTCCGGCGCGCCGGGCTCCTCGCGCGTTGGCAGGTCGTCGACCGGTAGGGGCCGCACCAGCGTCCAGACGAAGAACCCGGCGGCGACCGCGAGCAGGATCAGCCCGACCCACCAGTTGGCGTCGGTGCCGACGTAGAGGTCGGAGCGGTTGGTGGTGGCGGCGGGATCGGCGTGGTCCTTGAGGATCGCGGGCACGAACCCGGCGACGGTCAGCACGGCGCCGAAGATGGCGAGCAGGGCCCCGATGATGTTGCGGATGTCGAACAGCTGCGACAGCACTCTGCTGGTACGCGGAACGGCCATTGTCGGCTCCAATCCTGATCAGTGGAAAACGATGTTGAAGCCGATGGCCAGGACGAGCATCACCGCACCCAGCGGCACCGCCCTCTGGAACCACGGTCGGCCCGATTCGTCGGCGTCGGCGAAGATGCTCACGTCGGTCTCGCCGTAGACGAAGCCGACCAGTTCCTCCCTCGGCTTCGGCGCGGTCACCATGCTGACCACCACGCTGACCACGATGTCGACGACGAACGCCGCCGTTGCGGCCAGGAAGGGCATCCCCTGCCCCGGCAGGTCGATGACGCCGACCTTGGACAGGATGAACACGAAGATCGCCGACAACGTGCCCGCGACCAGCCCGACCCAGCCTGCCGTCGGCGTCATCCGCTTCCAGAACATGCCGAGGATGAACGTGGCGAACAGCGGGGCGTTGAAGAATCCGAACAGCGTCTGCAGGTAGTCCATGATGTTCGAGTAGCCCGACGCGATGAGCGCGGTGAAGATGGCCAGCACCGTCGCGCCGACCGTGGCGTACCGCCCGACGGAGATGTAGTAGTCGTCGGAGCGGTCCTTGCGGACGTACTGCTGCCAGATGTCGTAGCTGAACACGCTGTTGAACGCCGAGATGTTGGCCGCCATGCCCGCCATGAACGAGGCCATCAGACCGGCGATGGCGACGCCGAGCAGGCCGTTGGGCAGGATGTCGCGGATCATCAGCAGCATGGCGTCGTTGTAGGTGACGTCACCCGCGCCGGTGGCCTTCAGCTTGATCATGTCGCCGATCGCCGCGGCGGCGATCATGCCGGGGACCACCACCACGAACGGGATCAGCAGCTTGGGGAAGGACGCGATGATCGGTGCGCGGCGCGCGGCCGACATGGAATTCGACGCCATGGCGCGCTGCACCTCGACGAAGTTGGTCGTCCAGTAGCCGAAGGAGAGCACGAAGCCGAGGCCGAACACGATGCCCACCACCGACCAGAACGGGCTGTCGAAACCGCTGAGCGCCTGGCCGGGCCAGGTCGTCAGCTGCTCGTGCACCGTCGCGGTCACCTTGTCGCCCGCCCCGATGGTGTCCACGACCTTGTCCTTGAGGCCACTCCAGCCGCCGACCTTGATCAGCCCGAAGACGGTCAGCGGGACGAGGGCCGCCAAGATCACGAAGAACTGCAGGACTTCGTTGTAGATCGCGGCCGACAGCCCGCCCAGCGCCGTGTAGGTGAGGACGATCGCCGCGGCGACCAGAAGCGACACCCAGGTGGCCCAGCCGAGGAGCACGTTGATCACCGTCGCCAGCAGGAACAGGTTGACCCCGGCGATGAGCACCTGCGCCACCGCGAAGCTGATGGCATTCACCAGATGTGCGCCGGTGCCGAAGCGCCGTCGCATGAACTCCGGAACGCTGCGCACCTTGGACCCGTAGTAGAACGGCATCATCACGATGCCGAGGAAGATCATCGCGGGGACGGCGCCGATCCAGTAGTAGTGCATCGTCGCCAGCCCGATCTGGGCGCCGTTGGCCGCCATGCCCATGATCTCGACGGCACCCAGGTTGGCCGACACGAACGCGATGCCGGTGACCCAGGCAGGCAGTCGACGGCCCGAGAGGAAGAAGTCCAGACTCGACGAGATCTGACTCCGAGCCAGATAGCCGATCCCGAGCACGAAGGCGAAGTACACGGCGATCAACAGGTAGTCGACCGCGCCGACGTTGAGCCGGAGGACGTTGTCTGCCAGGTAGGTGGTCATCGTCGGCGATCAGCTCCTTGGTTGAGTGATATGGACCACTGTCCTAACATGTTCTAACAGAATCGCTCATCCGATAACAAGTAAGTCCGGCGAAAACCGCCAGATTTCGCAGCGCTTGTTTGTTAGTGTTCGATCCGGTCCGGATGAAGGGAGTGCTACCGGAGATGCTTGCCGCCGAACGACACCGGGCGATCCTGCGTGCGCTGAGCTCCGGCGGCGCCGTTCGCGTGGCAGACCTGGCCAGCGCGCTGGCCGTCTCGGAGATGACGGTCCGGCGCGACCTCGACACCCTCGATGCGCAGGACCTCCTGCGGAAGGTGCACGGTGGAGCAGTGGCCCGGCACAACCGGGGCGAGGAACCGCGGTCCTCGGTGAAGGCCCGCCAGCAGCGGGCCGAGAAGGCCGCCATCGCCGCGGCCGCAGCAGCGACCGTCGAGGACGGCATGACGATCGCGATCGGCGCGGGCACCACCACCACCGAGTTGGCCCGGCAGCTGCGCACGCGGTCCTCGATCACCGTCATCACCAACTCCATCAGCATCTTCCAGGAGCTGACCGACGAGACGGCCGACGGCGCCGCGACGCCACTGGTGTACCTCAGCGGTGGCGTGCGCACGCCGTCGGATGCGTTGGTCGGACCGGTCGCCGACGCCGCGATCGCCTCGTTCCGGGTGGACGCCACCTACCTCGGCGTGCACGGCTTCGACCAGGAGGCCGGCCTCACGTCGCCGAACATCGCCGAGGCCCAGACGAACCGGACGCTGATCGGCATCGGCGGCCACCTGGTCGTGCTCGCCGACCACACCAAGTACGGCGAGGTCGCCACCAACGTGTTCGCCGCCCTTGCCCAGGTGCAGACCCTCGTCGTCGACGACGGACTGACCGGATGCGACCGCGAGCTCCTGGCGGCCGTGGTGGGCGAGATGGTGATCGCCCCGGTGGGTGCGCGATGAGCGACCACCCGTCGTCGGACACCGTCGGAGCCGTCACACCCACGCCGTGGCGGCTGGCCGACGGCCGGGACATGCTGTTCTTCTCCCTGCCCGGCCACGCGCCGGCGCCGGTTGAGGACCTCCGGCCGTTACCCGAGCGCAGCGACCAGCAGTCGCAGTTGCGCTTCGACCGGCAGACCGGCCAGTGGGTGGTGATCGCCGCCCTGCGCCAAGACCGCACGTACAAGCCGAGTCCGGACCAATGCCCGCTCTGCCCGGGGGCGTCCGGGCGGCTCAGCGAGGTCCCGGCCCCCGACTACGACGTGGTGGTGTTCGAGAACCGCTTCCCCAGCTTGTCCGGCGCAGGCGTGCAACCCTTCACACTCCCCGACGTCCACGGGACCGACTTCGTCAGCGCGCCAGGGCACGGCCGGTGCGAGGTCATCTCGTTCTCCAGCAGCCACACCGCCTCGTTCGCCGAACTCGAGGCACCCCACGCCCGGCTCGTCGTCGATGCCTGGCGCCACCGGACCGCCGACCTGATGGCGCGGCCCGGAATCGCCCAGGTGTTCTGCTTCGAGAACCGCGGCGAGGAGATCGGGGTGACGCTGACCCATCCGCACGGCCAGATCTACGGATATCCCTACCTCGCGCCGCGAACCGCCCACATGCTCGCCGAGGCGCGGTCGCACGCCGAGCACAACGGGAGCAACCTGTTCGCCGACATCCTGGCCCACGAGGTCGCCGACGGCAGTCGGCTCGTCGCCAGGACGGAGTCGTTCACCGCGTTCGTACCGTTCGCCGCCCGCTGGCCGGTGGAGGTGCACATCTACCCCAACCGGTTCGTCCGCAACCTCACCGAGCTCAGCGAGGCCGAGCTCGACGCCTTCGCCACGATCTATCGCGGGATGCTGCAGCGCTTCGACCGGATGTATCCGACGTCGTTGCCGTACATCTCCGCGCTGCACCAGTACGACGACACCGAGGCGCAACGCGACGGATACTTCCACGTCGAGCTGATGTCGATCCGGCGCAGCGCCACCAAGCTGAAGTTCCTCGCCGGCTCCGAGTCCGCCATGGATGCGTTCATCAACGACGTGACGCCCGAGAGCATCGCCGAACGCCTCCGGGAGCTGGCGCCGTGACCGGCGTGATCACCTACGCGGCGCCGGGCCGGATCAACCTCATCGGCGAGCACACCGACTACAACCGTGGGTTCGCGCTGCCGATCGCGCTTCCCGAACGCACCGTGGTGTCGTTCGTCCCGGGTCGGGGCGAGGAGATCCTGGTCCGCAGCGATCGCGAGGACGGCGACGTCGCGATCCCGTCGGGCACGGCACCGGGTGACGTGACCGGCTGGGCGGCCTACGTCGCGGGGGTGGTGTGGGCGCTGGGCCGCGCCGGTCACCGCGTCGGCGGCGGCACGATGTCGATCACCAGCGGGGTCGAGATGGGGTCGGGACTCTCGTCGTCGGCCGCCCTGGAGTGCGCCGTCCTCGGTGCGATCGCCACCGCCGCCGGCCTGCACCTCGACCGGGTCGACCTCGCGCGCATCGCCCAGGTCGCCGAGAACGAGTATGTCGGTGCGCCAACGGGTTTGATGGATCAGCTGGCATCGCTGTGCGGGCAACCGCGCCATGCGCTGCTCATCGACTTCCGCGACCTCACCGTGCGACCGGTGCGATTCGATCCCGACGCCACCGGAGTGGAACTGCTGGTGATCAACTCCCACGCGCCCCATCACCACGCGGGCGGCGAGTATGCGGCGCGGCGGGCGTCGTGCGAGCGAGCGGCGGCCGACCTGGGCGTCGCGTCACTACGAGAAGTCCAGGACACCGGGCTCGACGCATTGCGGGCCGTCCGGGACCCCGTCGCCGCCCGCCGCGCCAGGCACATCCTGACCGAGAACCAGCGGGTGGCCGACGTCGTTGCTGCCCTTGATGATTGCGACTTCGCCGAAGTCGGCCGGATCTTCACGGCGTCGCACGCGTCGATGCGCGACGACTTCGAGATCACCACGGACCACATCGACCTCATCGCCGACACGGCGGTCCGGGCCGGCGCCCTTGGCGCCCGGATGACCGGCGGCGGCTTCGGCGGCTGTGTGATCGCCCTCGTTCCCGCCGACCGGTCGCCGGCCGTCGGCCGTGCCGTGACCCAGGCGATGGCCGACGCGGGATTCGTCCGGCCGTCGATCGTCCGCACCCAGGCCGGCGCCGGCGCCGGGACGGGGTAGCGCAGCGGTATCGGTCCAGATGCCGATTCGAAAGTCGATGCTCAGCAACACCCATACACTCGCATGATCAGCACAACCGGGCTCAGCGAGGAGCGTAGACGCATGTCGATCATCGAGGCGGACACCACCGCAGGCACACCGTTCGAGCAGGACGTCGCCGCGACGCAGCAGTACATGGATGGTCCGCGCTTCGACGGCATCGTGCGGCTGTACACGGCGCGTCAGGTGGCCGAGCAACGCGGCACCATCCCGTCGGACTACACGGTGGCCCGGGACGCGGCGGCCGCCTTCTTCGATCGGCTCCGCGAACTCTTCGGTCAGCGCAAGAGCATCACCACCTTCGGCCCCTACTCGCCAGGGCAGGCCGTGACCATCAAGCGGATGGGCATCGAGGGCATCTACCTCGGCGGCTGGGCGACGTCGGCGAAGGGTTCGTTGAGCGAGGATCCCGGGCCGGACCTGGCCAGCTATCCGCTGAGCCAGGTCCCCGACGAGGCGGCCGGGCTGGTGCGTGCACTGCTCACCGCCGACCGCAATCAGCAGTACCTGCGGCTGCGGATGACCGACGCGCAACGCGCGGCGACGCCGACGGTCGACTTCCGCCCGTTCATCATCGCCGACGCCGACACCGGCCACGGTGGAGACCCGCACGTGCGCAACCTCATTCGCCGGTTCGTCGAGGCCGGAGTCCCGGGCTACCACATCGAGGACCAACGGCCCGGCACGAAGAAGTGCGGGCATCAGGGCGGCAAGGTGCTGGTGCCGTCGGACGAGCAGATCAAGCGCCTCAACACCGCCCGGTTCCAGCTCGACGTCATGCGCGTGCCCGGCATCATCGTCGCGCGCACGGACGCGGAGGCGGCCAACCTCATCGAAAGCCGGGCCGACGAGCGCGATCAGCCGTTCATCCTCGGCGCGACCAACCTCAAGGTGCCGCCGTACAAGGCGTGCTTCCTGGCGTTGATGCGCAGTTTCCACGATGCCGGTGTCACCGACCTCCGCGGCCATCTCCTCTACGCCCTCCCGGACGGGGAGTACGCCGCCGCGGATGCCTGGCTGCAGCGCCATGGCATCGCGCAGCTCGTCACGGAGGCAGCCGCCTCGTGGCGCGACGACGGCAGTCAGTCGGTCGACGATCTCTTCGACCAGGTGGAGAACCGGTTCGTCGACGCGTGGCAGGCCGACGCCGGACTCGAGACCTACGGCGAGGCGGTGGCCGAGCTGCTGGCGTTCCGGGAGCGCGAGGGCGAGCCGCTCGACCTCAAGGCCGCGGAGTGGCGGGCGTTCGCCGCGACGGCGTCGCTCTACGCCGCCCGCGAGAAGGCCAGGGAGTTGGGCGCGGACGTCCCGTGGGACTGCGAACGGGCGAAGACCCCCGAGGGTTATTACCAAGTCCGGGGCGGCATTCCGTATGCGATCGCCAAGTCGCTCGCGGCGGCGCCGTTCTGCGACATCCTCTGGATGGAGACCAAGACCGCCGACCTCGACGACGCGAGGGAGTTCGCGCAGGCGATTCACCGCGTCTACCCGGACAAGATGCTGGCCTACAACCTGTCGCCCTCGTTCAACTGGGACACCACGGGCATGACCGACGACGAGATGCGCGCCTTCCCCGCGGCGATCGGCAAGATGGGCTTCGTCTTCAACTTCATGACCTACGGCGGTCACCAGATCGACGGGGTGGCCGCCGAGGAGTTCGCCACCGCGCTGCGTCAGGACGGCATGCTCGCGCTCGCCCGCCTGCAACGCAAGATGCGGCTCGTCGAGTCGCCGTACCGCACCCCGCAGACCCTCGTCGGCGGGCCGCGTAGCGACGCCGCGTTGGCCGCCTCCTCGGGGCGCACGGCGACCACCAAGTCGATGGGCAAGGGCTCCACCCAGCATCAGCACCTGGTGCAGACCGAGGTACCGAAGAAGCTGCTGGAGGAATGGCTCGCCAGCTGGGCCGAGTACTACGAGCTCGGCGAGCAGCTCCGCGTCCAGTTCCGGCCGTTGCGCGCGGGCGGCGAGGTGCTCGAACTCGGCATCTACGGCGGGCGCGACGGCGGCGAGGAGAAGCTCGCCAACGTTCTCGTCGATCCCATCAAGGACCGCAACGGCCGGAGCATTCTCACGGTGCGTGATCAGAACACCTTCTCCGACCAGCTGCGCAAGAAGCGTCTGATGACGTTGATCCACCTGTGGCTGATCCACCGCTTCAAGGCCGACGCGGTCTACTACGTCACGCCGACGGAGGACAACGTCTATCAGACCGAGAAGATGAAGTCGCACGGCATCTTCCGCGACGTGCATCAAGACGTCGGCGAGATCGTGGTTGCCGACGTGGACCACGAACGCATCGAGGAACTGCTCAACCCGGATCGTCAGGCGCTGCAGCGGTTGATCCGCAAGGAGGGCTGAGTCGCCAGCGGTCGCACAGTCGGTTTCACAGGAGTTTCCTAAGAGCGGCTTGGGCGCCCATTAGGTCGCACGGGGACCGTGGACCCATGAACGCACTCGCCCACCCGACGGGTGGTGGTCGTGGCCGCACACGGCGCGCCTCGGTCGTGGATCGACGGCGCATCACGGTCGCCGCCGTGCTCGCGCTCGCGGCCGCGTCCGTCCTCGTCCTCGTCACCGACGTGCACGTCGGACCCTGGTGGGTGCACTGGGTGAGCTCGCTGGTGGCGATCACCGCCGCCCTCGGTGTCGTGGTCGTCGCCGAGTTGGGCTGGCATCGTGCGATCACCACCGCCACGAAGGCCGGTCTGGTGGCGCCCGAGACTCACATCTGACCGGGCATACCGGCCATCGCCGGTGACGGCATCGCGATCGGGGCCTCCATCAGCGGGAGCGGTGGCGGCGGCACGAACGGGCGCCTCTCCTCCGCGGTGCGCGGCGACCGTGGATGACCGGCGGAGCAGACGTCAGTACGGTGGTCGACATGAAGTTTCTCGACGTCGAAGGACTCGGACCGGTCAGCCGGATCGGCCTCGGCACGTGGCAGTTCGGGTCGCGAGAGTGGGGCTACGGCGACGTGTACGCCTCCGGGCCGGCCCGCGACATCGTGGCCCGCGCCCGGGCCCTCGGCGTCACGCTGTTCGACACGGCCGAGGTGTACGGGATGGGCAAGAGTGAGCGCATCCTCGGCGAGGCCCTCGGAGACGAGCGGGCCGACGTCGTCGTGGCGAGCAAGATCTTCCCGGTCGCACCGTTTCCGCCGATTGTCAGGCAGCGCGCCGACGCCAGCGCGCGCCGACTGCAGTTGGACCGCATCCCGCTGTACCAGATCCACCAATCCAATCCGCTGGTGCCCGACTCGGTGATCATGCCGGGGATGCGCAGCCTGCTCGACGACGGGCGCATCGGCGCCGCGGGAGTCTCGAACTATTCGCTGGACCGGTGGCGCAAGGCCGACATCGCACTCGGCCGTCCGGTGATCAGCAACCAGGTGCACTTCTCCCTCGCCCACCCCGGGCCTTTGGAGGACCTGGTGCCGTTCGCCGAGCGCGAGAACCGGATGGTGATGGCCTACAGCCCCTTGGCGCAGGGGCTGCTGGGCGGCAAGTACGGCATCGACGACCGGCCCGGTGGGGTCCGGGCGACGAACCCGCTGTTCGGCACGGAGAACCTGCGTCGGGTCGAACCGCTGCTGACCACGTTGCGCGACGTTGCGAGCGACGTCGGGGCCAAACCCGCGCAGGTGGCGTTGGCATGGCTGATCAGCCTGCCCGGCGTGGTGGCCATTCCCGGCGCGTCCAGCGTCCAGCAACTCGAGTTCAACGTCGCCGCCGCCGACGTCGAACTCGACGTCACGGCCCGCGACGCGTTGACCGCGGCCGCACGGGCATTCCAGCCGGTGTCCGTCCTGCGCTTCGCCACCGACACGATCCGGGAGAAGCTCCGCCGAAGCTGACTGAACCTCATCACGACCAGAACGATGGCGTGCGGTCCCCAGGTGCGCGATGATGCCGCCCATGCGCAATGTCAAGAGTCTGATGTCCGTGCTGGCCGCCGTCGGGCTGGCCGCCGCCACCGCATGTGCCCCGGCCGACCAACCGGCGTCCAATTCGTCGTCGGCTGCTGCGGCGTCTCCCGCTTCTCCATCTTCGGCGTCGTGCACGAAGGATTCGCTGACCACGCTGAACAAGGGCTCGCTCACCTTCGGTACCGACCAGCCGGCGTACCCGCCGTGGTTCGTCGACGACGATCCGGCCAACGGCAAGGGGTTCGAATCCGCCGTCGCCTACGCCGTCGCCGGCAAGCTCGGGTATGCCAACTCGGACGTGAAGTGGGTGCGGGTGCCGTTCAACGCGGCGATCGCACCAGGGGCGAAGACCTTCGACGCCAACCTCAATGAGTTCTCCATCACCGACGAGCGCAAGCAGGCCGTCGACTTCTCGTCGCCGTACTTCAACGTGACCCAGGCGGTCGTCGCGGTGAAGTCGTCGCCCGCGGCGGGAGTGACCACGGTCGGCGGCCTCAAGGGCCTGCGGCTCGGCGCGCAGGTCGGCACGACGAGCTATACCGCCGCGCAGGCGATCGATCCCGGCGTCGCCGTGTTCAACAACAACGACGACGCCAAGGCAGCGCTGTCGAACGGCCAGATCGACGGGTTGGTGCTCGATCTGCCGACGGCCTTCGAGGTGCAGGCCGAATTGCCCGACGGGGTCATCGTCGGCCAGTTGCCTGCCGGTACCGAGAAGGTCGAGCAGTTCGGCATCGTGCTGGACAAGGGCAGCCCGCTCACGGCGTGCGTGTCCAAGGCGGTCGACGAACTCGGCAACGACGGCGAACTGTTCAAGCTGCAAAAGGTCTGGCTCACCGGCGCGGGCAACGCGCCGCTGCTTTCGTGACCACGGCGGCCATCGACCGGGTGGCCTACCGGCAGTCACGGGCACGCCGGTCCACCCTGGTCGCACTGCTCTCGACGGTGGTGTTCGCCGCGGTGCTGCTGTTCGCGATGACGTCGGCCCCGGGGTGGCCGCGGGTCCGCGACTCGTTCTTCAACCTCCGCGTCGGCTGGGACAGCCTGCCCGCGCTGCTGGAGGGCCTCTGGCTCAACGTCAGGGTGCTGGTGGTCTGCCAGATCCTGGTCCTGGTCGTCGGACTGAGCCTGGCGGCGGTGCGCACGCTGCGTGGCCCCGTCTGGTTTCCGTTGCGCGCGTTGGCCACCGGATACGTCGATCTGTTCCGCGGCCTGCCGCTGCTGATCTGTTTGTACCTGGTGGGGTTCGGCCTGCCCGGGCTGCGACTGACGGGGTTGCCGACGAACCCGGTGCTGCTCGGGGGGCTCGCGCTCGTCCTGGTCTACTCGGCGTACGTTGCCGAGGTGTTCCGGGCGGGCATCGAGTCGGTACACCCCTCGCAGTTGGCTGCGGCCGCATCGCTCGGCCTGAACTACCGGCGCACGATGCGCCTGGTGGTGCTGCCCCAGGCAACGCGCCGGGTGACGCCCGCGCTGCTCAACGACTTCGTCGCGCTGCAGAAGGACTGCGGGCTCATCTCGGTGCTCGGCGCCGTGGATGCGGTGCGGGCCGCCCAGATTCAGTCCGCCACCACCTACAACTTCACCCCGTACGTCGTCGCGGGTCTGTTGTTCATCGCGTTGGCGGTGCCGTCGGCCCGGCTGGCGGACTGGGCCGCCAAGCGGTCGGCGATCCGGCAGGGGGCGTTGTGAGCACCGCAGCCGGCACCGCACCGCAGGGCAGCAGCGGAGCGACCCGGGACGTCAAGGCACCGATGCTGTCGGTGCGGGGACTGGTCAAGGCCTACCACGGTCGCTCCGTGCTCGACGGTGTGTCGCTGGACGTCAGCGAGCACGAGGTGGTCGTGCTGATCGGGTCGTCGGGCTCGGGGAAGTCGACGCTGCTGCGCTGCATCGACCTGCTCGAGGAGATCGACGACGGCCAGATCGTGCTCGACGGCCGCGACATCAGCGACCCGCGCATCGACGCCGACGAAGCCCGACGGTCGATGGGCATGGTGTTCCAGTCGTTCAACCTGTTCCCGCACCTGACCGCACTGTCCAACGTCGCGCTCGCACCGCGCGTGGTGCACGGCTCGACGCGTCGCGACGCCCGGGAACGCGGGCGCGAACTGCTGGCGCGCGTCGGCCTGTCCGCCCATGCCGACGCCTACCCCGACAAACTGTCCGGCGGGCAGCAGCAGCGGGTGGCCATCGCCAGGGCGCTGGCGTACGACCCCAGGCTCCTGCTGCTCGACGAGGTCACCAGCGCGCTGGACCCGGAACTGGTCGGCGAGGTCCTGACCCTCGTCGGCGAGTTGGCGACCGCCGGGCGCACCATCGTGATGGCGACCCACGAAATGGCCTTCGCGCGTGAGGTCGCCGACACGGTGTGCTTCCTCGACGGCGGCCGGATCGTCGAAACGGGTTCGGCCGAGCAGGTGTTGACCGACCCGGAGCAGGACCGGACCCGCCAGTTCCTGGCGCGGTTCACCGGCGGACGCTGACGGCACCGCGAACGTGACGCCACTGCGAACAATCGACGAGGATTCTCGCAGTGGCCTCACGTTCGGCGCACGGGCAGGGCCCGACGGGTCAGCGCGACCAGTCGGCGGCCGCCTCTCCCGCGATGCTCCAGCGGGCGAAGGTGACCCCGGCGTGTTGACTGAGCATGCGAACGGCGTCCTCGGCGGCCCGGTCGTCGCGGTCGGCGGTGCTGAAGGTGGCCTGCAGGTCCACCTGACCGGCGGCACGCGACGGCTGGGTGCGCACCGAGCGGAGGGCGAATCGCGGCCCCGGCATGCCGGTGACGATCACGTCCTTCACGGCCGCCTCCGCGTCCCGCAGGCACGCGACCTCCAGGACGTACTCGGCGGCCGTCGGCTCCCGGCCACCGTTCTTGGCGTGTAACCGGTCCATCCTGGCGGCCAAGGGCTGCAGGAACCAGTTGCCCGCCACGACGATGGTGGCCCCCGCGATCGCTTCCCTCCACATCCACGCTCCGGCCAGCGCCCCCACGGCACCGGTCGCCCACAGCGTTGCCGCGGTGTTGAGACCCGTCACCGAGAGCCCCTGCTTCATGATGACGCCGGCTCCGAGAAAGCCGATGCCCGAGACGATTTGGGCGGCGACGGTGAGCCGGTTGACCTCCTGGTTGAAGCTATAGGCGCTCAGGATGAGGAAGAGCGATGCGCCCATGCTGACGAGAGCCATGGTCTGCAGGCCCGCCATGCGCGACCGCCATTGGCGTTCGAAGCCGATCGCGACGCCGAGCACGGTCGCCAGACCGACCCGGACCAGAAGGTCAACGGCCAGCATGTCGGGAACGTCCTACCGGCACGGGGCTAATTGCATCCGCTCGCATTGACCCATCTGCCGTTGAAGCTCACGCACCCGGTCACGTTCGGCGGTGGCGGCGGGTCGTACGGCATCGGGGCGTAGTACGCCGGTGGCGGAACGTACGGCGCGACGGCGTCGGCCAGATTGGCACATCCGCTGACCTGGATCCGCCGTCCGGCGCTGGCGCACACGTCGGCGTTGGCGACGCTCGTCGGCGCGATGGTGACGATCGCCCCTGGAATGGCGGCGACGGCGAGGACGCCCGCCGCCGTGACGGTCCACGACCGCTTCGGTCGATTCATGTCGGCGTCTCCTACGAGCCCAGTGGTGGCGCGCCGAGGTCGCAACGACTGCGCAGTTCGGTGAGTGGCTGACGGATGCCGTTGATCTCGGCCTCCGTTTGCGGATGGGCATCCATGTAGGTCTGCACGCGCGAGTGAACCTCGTCGTTCGGCAGCCCGCGCAGGCTGGTGAAGAAGTCGTTCACGTCGGGATGACTGAACAGGTAGTCCCCCATCGCCGTCCCCACGGTTCCGGAGGCCACCGCGAGGTCACCGGCGGTGCAGTTGGGCGGCGGCACCGTGGGGCCGGGTTGGGGCTCGGCCGAGGCGACCGATCCACCCCCGAACAGCAACGCCCCGCAGGCGACCATGCCCAGCAGAGCGCCGCGAACGGCACGTCCTGAACTCACCATGGAACCCTCCTCAACCGGTGGTCGGGCGACCATCGAATGAGGAGAGCTAATCACATGGCGGCGCGCGTGTGGCGGGTCTGACGATTGCTCGACCAGCCAGTTCGTCGGCGACGCCCGGACATCACCCCAGGCGGGCGAGGTCGCTGGTGGCAGGGCCTTCCAACAGGGTGCCGTCGGGAGCGAACCGCGAACCGTGCAGGGGACATTCCCATGCTTGGTCGGCGTCGTTCCAGTTGACGATTCCACCCAGGTGCGGACAGATGGGCGACACCACGTGCTCGACGCCGTCGACGTCACTTCGAGCCCGTAGATGCCATGGCGGCCCGCTGACCACGCCGCAGTCCGGCGGAGTGCGATCGGCCGACGCGGCGATGGGCGTCACCCAGCCCTTGGCGAGGTTGAAGCCCACCTCGAGATTCATCTTCACCGCTGACACGACGCCGGACAGCTCGTGCGGGCTCCAGCTGGCGAACGCGTCCGCCCAGTCCATCCGGCCGCCGAGGATGCGGCTCGAGAGCGCGAGCGCGGCGGCAGCGCCGTTGGACATGCCCCATTTGTCAAAACCTGTTGCCACCCAGATGTTGTCGAGACCGGGAAGGATGGGCCCCACGTACGGCAGTTCGTCGGCGGGTGAATAGTCCTGCGCCGACCAGTAGTGGGTTCTGACCGCACCCGGGTAGTGCAGCGTGGTCCACTCCGCCAATTCCTCGAGCGCCGCCGAAGGGCGCTTCTCCCGCCCGACGGGATGACCCGCCCCCCCGACGATGAGCACCTCGCCGTCCGCAGTCGGCGCGTAGCGGACGGACCGGGTCGGCGAGTCCGTGGACAGATACATGCCGCGGGTGACGTCTCCCGGCACGCGATAGGCCATGCAGTACGACCGCTGGGGCTTCACGCGGGCGAAGAAACCGCCCCGGTCCAGGATCGGGATTCCGGTCGCCAGGACCAGACGTTCGGTCGTGACCGCGACGTCACCGCCGTCGAGTCCGCGGACGTGAACGTGCAGGTGCGCACCCCGGCCGGAGACGCGATGCACCCTGGCCCCCTCGACGAGGCGGCCGCCGTGCGACGTCAGTTCGGCGATCAAGCTGTCCAACAACGGCATCGGGTCGAACTGAGCTTGGTCTGGTAGCCGGACGCCGCCGCTGAAGGGAAAGGGCACGTCTGCGTCGTCGACCCAGTCCACGTCGAGACCGACCGACTGGGCGGCCTGGAACTCGGCTCTTGCGGTGGGGACGCCCTCGGCAGACTGCGCATAGGTGTACGCGTCCTCGCGCTGGACGTCGATCCCGTGGCTCTCGCAGTGCCGCAGCAGCCACGCCTGACCCTCCCGGTTTCCCTGCACGTACTTCCCGGCCAGCGAGTTGCCGTGCTTGGCGACGACCCTGGACAACTTGCTGCCCTGCAGCAAGCTGATCTTCGCGGTGGTGTTGCCCGTCGTGCCGGCGCCGGCCGTGCGGGCTTCCAGGACCACGACCTGCTTACCGGACCTGGCCAGCAGCACCGCGGTGATCAAACCGGTGATCCCGGCACCCACCACCACCGCGTCGGCGGATGACTGACCGGGGAGCGAAGCAATCGGCGTAGGTGATCGGTCGGCGAGCCACAGCGACGTCATGGATGGGCAGTACCCGGCACCCACCCGCCGAAACGGCGCGGGCCGGGCGCGGCGCGCCGACGGATCTTTGCGCGTAACCCGTGGTGCTGGAAAAATGACGCCATGGAGCAGACCGACAGCCGGACCGACGAGTCGATTCTGGCCGCCCCGGCCGACGTGGGCACGCAGATCGCCGCCGAACAGGCGATCGCCGACGCCGCCGCGAACCAGCTGTCGTCGTCCGCGATCGGGAAGATGCTGATCAGCGCGGGGCGCACGATCGCCGACGAAGACGACCTCCTCACCCTGCTGCAGCGGGTGGTCGAGATCGCCCACGAAGCCGTCGACGGCGCGGACAGCGTCGGCGTGACCATCGACCTGGCGGGTCGGACGTATACCGCGGTGCACACCGACGACCGCACGTTGCGCGTCGACACCGAGCAGTACCAAGCAGACGAGGGACCCTGCCTCCATGCGTCGCGCACCGGCGCCATCGTCCTCGTCGACGCCGAGGAGGCGATGGACCGCTGGCCGGAGTTCGCCACGGCGGCGCGGGACGAGGGGATCCGCAGCTTCCTCGCGGCGCCCCTGGTCACCGCCGGGACGGCGCTGGGATCGTTCAACCTCTATGGGCGTTCACCCGCGGCGTTCGACTCCCTCGACGCCGAAGTCCTCGAACTGCTGACCACCACGGTCGCGCGCACGATCGGTGACTTCGCCAGGTTCTCCTCCGCGCGCGCCGTCGCGGAGTCGATCCAACGGGCACTGGAGACCCGCGCCCCGATCGAACAGGCCAAGGGCATGCTGATGGCGCTTCACGGCGTCGACGCGGACCGGGCCTTCGACATGTTGCGCCGCGAGTCGCAGACCAAGAACGTCCGGCTCAGCGTCGTCTCCGAAGAACTGGTCCAGCGGCTGAGCCAAAGCGCGTAGAGGCCCGCGAGCTGAGCCGTCACATCTTGGTGTAGCGCGCCATCACGAAGCTGTAGAACCCGTAGGTCACGATCCCCGTGGCGGCGAAGATCAGAAGTACGACGCCGTGGGGTTGCGCACCGAGCGCCTTGAGCGCCCCGTCCAGACCCGTGGCCTTCTCCGGCTCCGAACGGCTCGCGGCGACGATGACCAGCACGCCCGCCACCGCGATGGTGAGCCCCTTCGCGACGTAGCCGACCACCCCCAGCGGCACGACGAGATCACTGGAGCTGCCCTTCAGATCGTCGAGGAAGCTCCTCGTCGCACCCTTGTGCACGTGATAGACGCCGACGACGACGATGATCAACCCCGCGGCGACGAGCGCAGCCGTGCCCGCACCGGTGTGCATGAGGCGCGCGCTCAGCGTCGAGTTCTCCCTCGCCGACGACTTTCCGGCGCCGCGAGCGAAGCCGAGGGCGGAGTAGGCGAACGCCAGGTACACCGCCGCGAGGCCGAGTGCCTTGAATCGATCGGAGGCTTCGGCGAGGGCGCCCTGGGTCTTCGGGTCGGTCGAACGCCCGAGCGCCGTCTCGACGAGCCGCCACAACGCCATGAACCCGAACGCCGCCGCCGCAATCCACAGGGCGACGTCACCGCCACGCTGGCCCGCCACCGCTGCCAGCGCTCCGGACGGGTCGGCATCGCCGCGTCCACTGCCCAGCGCAATCCGGATGGCGAGGTAGCCGATGATCAGGTGCAGGAGGCCACTCATCACGTAGCCACTCCGCGCGAAACGTTCGAAGACGCCGTTCTGCGCCAATTCGCTGACGTCGGCCGACGATTCGCCCATCCGGCTTGCCCAACGCACCCGTGTCAGCGCGCCGCCCGCGCGTCGGCACCGGAGGCGGCATCGGGGGCGGCGTCCTCGGCGGTGAGGGGCTTGGCGATGGATTCCAGCGCCTGTCCCTCGGCCTTGACTCCCAAGAAGACGGCCACCACGCCGCCGGCGATCATCAGTGCGGCCCCGACGAAGTAGCCGACGGCGATTCCGGTGATGTCCCCACTGGCGGAGGCATTCTCGATGAGGCGACCGAAGAACAAGGGCCCGCTGATCCCGCCGACCGCGGTGCCGATCGCGTAGAAGAACGCGATGCACAACGCGCGCGTCTCCATCGGGAACACCTCGCTGGCCGTCAGGTAGGCGGAGCTGGCGCCGGCGGAGGCGAAGAAGAAGATGATCGCGCCGAACAGGGTGAGCGTGACGGCGGTGACCGAGCCGAGAAAGAAACCGACGACGCCCAGCAGCACCCCGGACAGGATGTACGTGCCTGCGATCATCCTGACCCGGCCCAGCGTGTCGAACAGCGGGCTGAGCACCAGGGCTCCCACGAAGTTACTCGCCGCGAACACCGCCAGATACCAACCTGTTTCGTTGGCACCGAGGAACGTCGTCAAGGTGTCGCCGTAGGTGAAGAAGAATGCGTTGTACAGGAATGCCTGTCCCACGAACAGGGAGAAGCACAGGATGGTCCGGCGCGGGTACATCGTGAAGACCGTCTTGGCGATCATTCCGATGCCGATGGTCTTGCGCTGCCGGATGGTGATCCGCTCGGACACGGTGGCCAACCGCTGACCCGTCTCCTCGACGATGGTCTCCTCGATCTGCTTCACGATCCGTTCGCCCTCGTCCTCGCGGCCATGGATGAACAGCCACCGCGGACTCTCAGGGACGTAACGCCGAACCAGCAGGATGCCTACCCCGAGGATGGCGCCCAAGCCGAAGGCCATCCGCCAGCCGTAGGTCTGGTTCACCAGGGTCGGGTCCAACAGCGGGATCGTCAGCAAGGCGCCACCGGCCGCGCCGATCCAGAAGGACCCGTTGATCGCCACGTCGACCCGGCCACGGTACTGCGCGGGGATCAGCTCGTCGATCGCCGAGTTGATCGCGGCATATTCGCCGCCGATTCCGGCACCGGTGAAGAAGCGGGCGATGAAGTACCACATCGGATTCATCGAGAACGCGGTCAGCACCGTCGCGGCGATGTAGACGCCGAGCGTCAGCATGAACAGCTTCTTGCGCCCGAACCGGTCGGTCAGCTGGCCGAAGAACAGCGCACCGAGACACGCCCCCGCGACGTACACGGCGCCGGCCATGCCGACGTCGGAACTGCTCATCCCGAGGCCGGTGTCCTGGGACTTGAGCGCCTTGGACATCGCCCCGACGATGGTGACCTCGAGGCCGTCGAGGATCCACACGGTGCCGAGACCGATCACTATCATCCAGTGCCACTTCGCCCACGGCAGGCGGTCCATCCGGGCCGGGATGTCGGTTTCGATTCGCTTGAGTTCGACAGCCGATGTCATGTCGTATCCCTCCCTGGCGCCCCGATGCTCCGCTGGGGTGCCCCGGACGAGCGTTCGCCAAACTCCTGCTCAGGCCCGGCGGCGGCGGCATCGGTGGACCGTGACGCACAATCGAGCGATGCAACGGGCGTCGCTGGCGGGCACGGCGCGGCGCCTGGTGGTCTCCGATCCCGGCCGGGTCCGCTTTCGCAGCGCCGCGGGCACCACGCTGTCGCTCAGCTTGGCAATGGTGGCGCTGTTGGCGCTGACTCGCGCCGCCGATCAACCGGTGACGGTCGCAATGCTGGGCACCATCGTCGCGATGCAGTCCTCGGCCGCCGTGAAGGATCGGCACCAGCGCAGCCGGGTGATCACGACGCTGTTGCTGTTCCTTCCCGCCATCGGCGCGGTGACGTTGGCGGCACTCCTGTCGCCGTTGGGCAAGGTCGCCGACGTCGGCTTCATCGCGGTCCTCTTCTGCGCCGTCTGGGTTCGTCGGTTCGGCCCGCGCGGCAACGCCCTGGGAATGGTCGCGTTCATCTCGTACTTCTTCACGCTGTTCCTGCGGGCGACGCCTACCCAGATACCCGTTTTGGCCGTCGCCGTGGCCGTCGGGCTGGGCGCCTCGCTGCTGGTGCGGACGTTGATCCTGCCCGACCGGCCACGCGTCGAAGTGCGCCGGCTGGTCCGCGCGCTACGGCAGACGTCGACCTCGTTGCTCGAGGTGGCGACCCGCCGCGGGCAGTACGACCTGGCGGAGCTCCGACGACGATTGAACCGGTTGGGCGAGACCGCGCTGATGATCGACGACTGGCTCGACCGCCACGACGCCGCGGAATTGCTCAGCGTCACCAATCGCGATCTCGCCCTACGGGTCTTCGACGCACAGATCGCCATGGAGCAGCTGGCGCGACTGCTGTGGACGCTCGACGCGCAGGAGAAGCAGTCCACCGGAGTCGCCGACGCGCTCGCGGCGCTCGAGGCGTGTCTGCAGAATCATCCCTCCGAGGACCAGCGCAAGGCGCTGCGCAAGAGCGCGGCCGCGGCCGCGGACCGGGCCGACCTGTCGACGTCGGAGGGGCTCGCAACGGTCGTCGCGTATCGAACGGTGCAGGCGCACTTGGCCATTCACCACATCACCACTCGGGCACTCGGCACCGTCGACGAGTCCGCCGGCCCCGCGTCACGTCGGGAGGAGGTGAGCGCCGAGGAGACCGCGGCCGGAATGAATGCCAGCACGAAGGCCGCCATCCAGGTGGCCGTTGCCACCAGCGCGGCCACCGTCCTCGGCGAGCTCGTCTCGCCCGACCGGTGGTATTGGGCGGTGCTCACCGCATTCCTGGTCTTCACCGGGGTGTCCACCAGGGGCGAGATACTCACCCGCGCCGGGCACCGCATCGTCGGCACCATCGCCGGTGTCGTCGCCGGCGTGCTGCTGGCCGCGCTGATCGGCCACCACACCGTCATCCAACTGGTGGTGTTGGTGTGCTGCGTCTTCTGTGCCTTCTATCTCGTCACCGTCGCCTATGCCTGGCTGACGTTCTTCATCACCGTGCTGCTGGCGATGCTGTACGGGTTGCTCGGCAACTTCAGCGTCCAGGTCCTCGAACTCCGCATCGCCGAAACCGCCGTCGGCGGCCTCGTCGGCATCGCCTCGGCGTACTTCGTCTTCTCGACGAGCACCCGGGCCACCCTCGTCGAGGCGGTGGGCGACTACCTCGACCGGATGACCGAGCTGATCGAGGCAGGCATCGACGCGGTCCTCGCGCCCGGTGGCGAGACCGACCTCGTCGCCGAGACGCGCGACCTCGACAACGCCATGCAAGACGTCGTCACCGCGGGCAAGCCACTGCAGTTGGGCTTCACCACGCGAGGGCGTCGCAGTGCCCAACGGCTGATTCGCGGCTTGCAGGCGAGCAACCGGGCCGCCCACGCGCTGGCTCGGGCCGGGGTGAACGCGTCGCGGGCCGAGCCGGACACCGCTCCCCCGGAGCACACCGCGGCCGCCCTGCGCGACGCCGCCGACCACGTCTGCGACACCGTGGCCGCGGTCAAGCGCGTCGTCGCGGGGCAGGACGTCGATCTGCCGGAAGACCCAACGGGGAGTGCCGTATTGGACCTCATGCGAACCTCGGCCATCCCGCCTGGGCCGGTGCGCGCCGCGGCCCGGGCCCTCAATGGCCTCGAGGGTGCGCTGATCGAGGTGACGACGCGCGTCGGTGGCTGACCGCGAAAGCTCAGGCCCTCTCGGCGTCGCGCTTCTCGGCGGCTTCGGAGTCCGCTTCCCGGGAGTAGTTCGGATCCGTGGCAAGTCGGCTGCGACGGGCACCGTGGGCGAAGTACACGATCAAGCCCAGAACCATCCAGACCAGGAACCGGACCCACGTCGCAGCGGGCAGGTTGAGCATGAGGTAGACGGCGGTCAGGACGGCGAGGACCGGCACCACCGGCACGCCCGGGCAGCGGAACGCCCGCTCGAGGTCCGGACGGGTGCGCCGCAGCACCAGCACGCCGATGGCAACGAGCACGAACGCGAACAGGGTCCCGATGTTCACCAGTTCGGCCAGTTCGGTCAACGGCACGAACGTCGCGATGATGGCGACGACCACCCCGGTGACGACGGTGGTGCGCACCGGCGTGCCGAACTTGGGGCTGACCTTTGCGAAGGCGGCCGGCAGCAGACGATCTCGGCTCATCGCGAAGAACACCCGGCTCTGGCCGAGCATCAGCACCATCATGACGGTGGTCAGCCCCACGAGTGCCCCGATCGAGATCACCGTGGCGAAGGCCGGGTGGCCTACCGAGCGGAAGGCTTCGGCAAGCGGGGCGTCGACCTTGATGTCGGTGTACTTGACCATCCCGGTCACCACCAGCGACACCGCGACATAGAGCGCGGTGCAGATGCCGAGTGAGGCGAAGATCCCGATGGGCATGTCCCGCTGAGGGTTCTTGGTCTCCTCCGCGGCCGTCGCCACGATGTCGAAGCCGATGTAGGCGAAGAACACCAGGGCTGCTCCGGTGAAGATTCCGCTGATGCCGAAAGCCCCAGGTGACAGACCGAGGTCCTGCAGGAGCGACGGCGTGGTCTCGGCGCCCGACGCGGCCGGCGAACCCGACGGCGGCACGAAGGGCGAGTAGTTGCTCATCTTGATGAAGAACAGGCCGGCGATGATCACGAACAGCACGATGGCAACCTTGACGACCACGAAGACGAAGTTCACCTGAGAGGAGATCTTGATCCCCACGCAGAGCACCGCCGTCAGGATCAACACGATCGCCGCGGCCACCAGGTTGTGGCCCTCCCCGTATGCGAAACCGGGGATCGTGATGCCGATGCCCTTCAACACGTCGGCGAAGTAGCTCGACCAGCCGACCGCCACCGTGCTGGCACCGAGGGCCATCTCCAGAATCAGATCCCACCCGATGATCCAGGCGACGAGCTCGCCGAGGCTGGCGTAGGAGAACGTGTACGCCGAGCCTGCCACCGGCACGGTGCTGGCGAACTCGGCGTAGCACAACGCGGCCAGTGCACACGCGATGCCGGAGAACACGAACGACAGGGCGATGGCGGGGCCGGCCTTCTCTCCGGCGGCCTCGCCGGTCAGCACGAAGATGCCCGTGCCGAGGATGACGCCGACACCGAACACCGTCAGCTGCAGCGGCCCCAGTTCCTTGCGGAGCCGGTGCTCGGATTCGTCGGTGTCCGCGATCGACTGCTCGACCGATTTCGTCCTGGTGAGGTTCATCGTTGAATCCCCTTCGATCGCAGCCGCGTAACCACGAGTAGCCGCCGTGACCGACGGCCTGGTCAGGCATGCCCTTCTTCGGCACCTCGCAAACGCACGCCGGGGGGCCCTACCGAACGGGAGGCCGCTACGCCGCTGCGGCGGCCACGTCGGCGATCAGCAGGGTCAGTTCGACGGGGTACGACAACATCGGCGTGTGGCCGCTGGGCAGCCGGCGCACCTCCGATGCCCGTCCGGCCGCGATCTGCTCCTGGGCCTGCGGCGGAAAGGCCTGGTCGCGCTCGCACACCACGTAGGTGGAGGGTGTGTCGCGCCACGCCGCGGCGGACAGCGCTTCGGTGACCGTGAGGTAGCTCGACGGGAGCAGTTGGCCCTGCGCCCAGGCCGCGTCGCCCGGCGGGACGTCAGCGTACATGTTCTCGATGGGATCGTTGACCGTGATGGTGTCACCGTCGACGTTCCACACGTCGGGCTCGGCTCCGAAGACCCCGAGGAGCGAATCGCCGACGTCGAGCTGGAACGCCGCGACGTAGATGATGTGACGTACGTGGGACAGACCCGCCGCGGCCTGGGTGACCGGCATCCCCGCATAGGAATGGGCCACGAGGACGACCGGGCCGTCGATGGCCTCGAGATGACGCCGCACGGCCGCCGCGTCGTCGAGCATGCCGTGCCGCGGTTCGCCAAGGGCAGCCACGCTGGGCAAGTCGATCGTCTGCACCGTCCATCCCAGGTCTCCCAAGAGGGGTACCACCTTGTCCCACAACCACGCTCCGTGCCAGGCGCCGGCGATCAACACCAAGGTCGGTCTGGCTGCGCCGCCCGGGCCGGAAAGCCCGCCGAACTCGTCGTCATGCATGGTGGCGATCGTCCCTCTGTCGTGTCCGGCGGAGCATGCCCAAAGCATCACGATCGTAATGTCACGGACGTCGCGCCTCCGGGTAGCGCAGCGCATCCACAGCCAACCCCCACGATGCGGGCAGGGTCATCTCTCCCTTGCCCGTCCGGTCATGCGATTCGGGTGAACGTTGGCGTCCACGGCACGTTGCCTAGGTCCGCGGTGCCTGGCGAGTTAGATTGTCGCAGTGACGGATCGATGTGCTCACGGGGCGCCGCCGATGGTGTCCCGGCGGGCCGCGCTCAGAGTGCTCACAGCCGCTCCCCTCGCCGTGGGCCTCAGTGTCGTCTCCAACCACGTCGCCGCGCCCCCGTCGGTGGCCGACCCCGCATTCCTCACGGCCGCGGGCAACTTCGGTGCCGTGCCGAGAATCATCAGCCGCGCCGAATGGGGTGCCGACGAGTCCATGCGCCGTGGCACACCGCTGTACGACGACGGCATCCGAGCCGGCATCGTGCACCACACCGCCACTCCGAACGACTATCCGCCCGACGCGTCGGCCGGCATCGTGCGCGGCATCTACCGTTATCACACCGCCATACTGGGCTGGGGCGACATCGCCTACAACGCCCTCGTCGATAGATACGGCCAGGTGTTCGAGGGCAGGTTCGGTGGAATCACCAGGCCCGTCCAGGGTTCCCACACCGGGGGCTTCAACCGGAACACCTGGGCGGTGGCGATGATCGGCAACTTCGACCTCGCGGCGCCGACGCCGCCACAGTTGCGCGCGGTGGGCCTGGTCCTGGGATGGCGCCTGGCCATGGACGCCGTCGACCCCGAGGGTGCCGTCACGCTGACGTCCGCGGGTGGCCCCTACACCCGGTTCAGGGAGGGGTCGACGCCGAGGCTGCCCAACATCTTCGCGCATCGCGACGTCGGCGACACCGACTGCCCGGGCAGCCTGGGCTATGGATGCATCGACCAGATCCGGTACATCGCATCTCGATTCGACAAGCCGGCCAACGCGCAGGATCTCGCCGAGTCGCTGCGGGGCGGCGCGATCTACACCTGCTGGCGGGCGACGGGTGGGATGGGCGGCGATCTCGGTGCGCCGACCTCTCCGGAGACCTCCGCGGCGGCCGGCGCGCGTTACGTCACCTTCGACAAGGGAGCGATCTATTGGTCACCCGCGTCGGGCGCCTCCCCGCTCTACGGCGCCATCTACAACGCCTGGGCCGCGCTGGGTTTCGAGCGTGGTGCACTGGGATTGCCGACCAGTGCCGAGATCCAGGAACCGGAATGGATCGTGCAGAACTTCCAGCACGGCACACTGAACTTCAACCGGGGAGACGGGACCATCACCCGGGTGATGAACGGGGTTGCGCTGCAACTGCCGCCACCATCACCCGACGGCCCGCCCGTGCAACTCGAGCGGTTCTCCCCGGCTCGCAACCGCGTCTGACTCAGGTCGGATGGTCGTGCCCGGCTCGACCGTCGCCCTCCAGCTGGAACCGGATCAGCCGCGAACTGTTGAGCACCACGGCGACCGGTGAGGCGTTGTGCAGGACGGCGGCCAGCACGGGTGAGAGGACGCCACTCGCGCCCACCAGCAGACCGATCCCGTTGACGGCGATCGACATCGCATGCTTCAGCCGGATCACCGTGACCGCGCCGGCCGCGGTGAGCAGCAAGGGGGTTTCGGCCTGACGCTGAAGCTCGACCCATTCGGCGGCCTTCTTGCTGACCCGCCACCTTCTCGACGACGCAACAGTGTCGGGCTGCCCAGCAGCAGCGTGCGCCCGTCCGCGCGGGTGCGCATGCCCAACCCCGCCCCCTCGCACTCCTCGTGGCGCGGGACGACGATGTGTGGCGTTCCTCGGCGGACCGGATGACGGCCTCGGCCAAAGGGGTGGCGGGAGGGAATCTCCGAGCTGGCGGCAGAGGCGAGCACCTGCTCGGGCTCCCAACCCTTCTTGAAGGCAAGGACATTGATGACGATCGGGCGGCCCAATGTCAATGTGCCGGTCGTGTCGAAGACCACCGCGTCGATCTCCCCGGCTCGCTTCAGATGCGACCCGCCTTGATCAGGATGCCCTGCCTGGCGCCGTTGCCCGTCGGCGCACCGATTGCCGTCGGCGTCGCAAGGGTCACCGCGCACGGACAGGCCTCCAGCAACATCGTCATCGCCCTCCGCACGTCGCGGGTGACGATCAACGGTGGCCGCAGACAGGAGGATCGACGCCGGCACGAATCTTCGGCAAAGCGTGCTGCGGGGTCGCGTCGCCGTGCGGGCACGCGCGGTGGGGTTGCCGTCCCCGTCGACGACGTCGCCGTCGACCGGTATCGCAACGTGCTCGTGCCCCGAGCAGGATCAGCGCGATCCCGCCGATGGCCATCCGAAGCACGTCGGCGTTGCGCACCTCCGCGGAGTGCGGGACGCGGGCGGGACGAGCGCCGCGGGACCGCCAGCGCCTCTCGCCATGGGCGGATCAGTGGCTGTGGTCGTGTTCGGGACTGCCCACGGCGGGCGGCGGCACTTCCTCGTAGGCGGCCACCCCTACCGCGCCGCCAGCCAAATGTGCCACGCCTTGGCTACCACCGATCTCTCGAGCTTTCTGCTGAACTCGACGATCGGCATAACTCCAACGCATCGGTTTCTTGATGATCGTTTCCAGGTGGCCGGCATGGTCATCGACATGCCTCAGCTGTCGCGGTCGACTCCGTCGAACACCTGAGTGGTGTACACGAGTGAGGTCGGCGTGACGCCCAGTTGGCGACCGAAGGGATGATCGAGCCAGAAGATGAGGAACAGTAGCAAGCCGAGCAAGACGGCGATGGCGCTGGACAGCAGCATGTGGATGCGTCGGTTGTCGAGGCGGGAGAAGCCGATCAGACCGATGAGCAGCACGCCACCGAACAGCAGACCACCCCACAGCAAGCCGGGTATCCGGGGTCTGGCATCCAACACTCGTGTGTTGCGCTGCGAAGTCAAGACGTTGAGCTGACCACGCACCTCCGCATTGATGGGGTTGGCCGCCGCCTCGGCCGGTGCTCTCGTGTTGCCGAGGACGCGGTACATGTCGGTGATCGCGGCGCGTGCCGTGCCGCTTGCGAAGTCCCCGCCGTGACTGTCCCACTCGGCTTGGGCGGCTGCGGTGTACTGCCGGAGAAGGCGCCGCATCTCAGTTTGCTCGGGCGCCTCCATGCTGATTGTTTGGCGATACATCGTGGCCAACGTCGACGACTCATTCGTGACGTTTTCCTCGGCGGAGGAGAATTGTTCCCACGCGACGACGACGGTGAAACTCAAGAGGGCGCCATAAACGAGAGCAACGGTGGTGACGAAAGAGGACAGAGATCCCGATCCTCCGTTGGCGCCCGCCCGGTGCACCGTCCTGTCGGCCAGCCACACGCTGCCGACCGCCAGCAAGATGGACGCGCCGACGACGAGGGCCAGGAACAGCGACAGGCCTGGCAGTCCCAATCCGCCCATTCCTCAGCCCTTCTGCGCCTACGCGGCGGCGTTCCTCGGTGAGCTCCGCGAACTCGTCCAGTCCACGTGGTTAGCCCATGGGCAGGTCGGGCATCGGCGCATCGCAGCGGTCACGGAAGTCGCCGGCAGCCTGCCTGACGCCCCCCAGTTCGTCGCGGACCTGCCGGTTCGCCGACATGTACGCCTCGATTCCCCACGCATCTCATCTCGCGACTTGCCCTTGAGCCGGGTCTAGAAGGCGTTCACGTCCGGATGGGTGAACGGTTCGGACGACGTTCCCGCGGACCCGCCGGACATGACGCCGGCAAGGTCGGCGGCCGTGCAGTTCGGCGGATCGGCGGCGGCCGGTGCCGCGGTGCCGAAGAAGCGTCGCCCCAACGATCACACCGGCCTTCATCAGACTTACGAGACGACATGTGAAACTCCTTGAGGAATCCGGACGGGTGTCGATGCTCAACGCGGGCCGATGCCGCCACCACCGGGCCGGCCGGGGCGTCCAATGTCGACGCCGCGGCGATCCCCAATATGAGGTAACGCTGGCCAGATCGCGCCGCTGCCTCCCTTCTTCGATATTGGGAGGATCAAACGGTCCTCGACCGGAATCATATTCCCGCTCGCGAAAGCGGTTGAGTGAAAATGCACGCTTGGTCCACTCGGACTACGGGCCGATGCGCAGAAAGCCGCAACCAAAGGGTATTCGACAGAGCAGCAAACAAGGTTGTGCACCTATGAAAAAGATTTGCCGATTTCTCCAGGAATGAACGAATGAAGGAGCGCCGCCGCCTTCACCACACCGTCGAGGGCAGCTGGGTCGGAGGTCTCGGATCGGTGATGCACCCGTTGGTGTCGGCCCACCGATGCCTCGAATTGTTGTGGAGTCCGGTCCCGTATCGTACTGTCAATCTCGTTGACATAGGGCCGTGCTCGGGCTGCCCCCATCGTCGGCACATCGCCGCTCGTCGAAAGGATCACGGTTGCCGCGGTCTTCGCTTCGGGAGGCGCTCAGCCGACGATGGATGCCGTTGGTGGCCGTCGTGGTCATCGCCGCGGCGGGGTTCGCGGTCTACCGGCTCAACGGCGTCTTCGCCTCGCACGACGTGACGTCGACGCCCAGCGGAGGCGCCGACGAGATCGTCCCGTTCAATCCGAAGCACGTGGTCCTCGAGGTGTTCGGGCCGCCGGGCACGGTGGCCACCATCACCTATCTGGACGTCAACGCCCAACCCCAGCGCGCCGATGCCGTGACGCTGCCGTGGTCCTACGACACGACGACCACTCAGCCCGCCGTGTTCGTCAACGTCCAGGCACAGGGCAACAGTGACTCGATCGGGTGCCGCATCAAGATCGATGACGTCGTCAAGGACGAGAAGTCGGTGAACACCATGAACGCCTACACCTCCTGCCTGGACAAGTCCGGATGAGCACACCGCAGCACGAGCGTCCGTCGCGGACCGGTCGGGTCGCGAACACGATCCGGCGGTTCTCGGTGTTGATCGCGCTGTTCTGGCTCGGACTCGCGGTGGTCACGAACGTCTTCGTCCCGCAGCTGGAGCACGTTGCCGAGACGCACAACGTGTCGCTGAGCCCGCAGGACGCCCCGTCGTTGCAGGCCAGCAAACGCATCGGCAAGGTGTTCGACGAGTTCGACTCCGACAGCGCGGCGATGATCGTGTTGGAGGGCGATCAGCCGCTCGGCGCCGCCGCACACCACTACTACGACGACCTGGTCCGCAAGCTGGCCCAGGACACGAAACACGTCGAGCACGTCCAGGACTTCTGGGGCGATCCGCTGACGGCGGCCGGCTCGCAGAGCGCCGACGGCAAGGCGGCGTTGGTGCAGGTGTATCTCGCCGGCAACCAGGGTGAATCGCTGTCCAATCAGTCCGTCGACTCGATCCGCAACATCGTCAATCAGACGACGCCGCCACCGGGAGTCAAGGCCTACGTCACCGGCGCCGCGCCCCTGGTCACCGATCAGTTCGAGGTGGGCAGGCAGGGCACTCTGAAGACCACCCTGATCACCATCGGGGTGATCATGGTCATGCTCTTCGTGCTCTATCGCCGGTTCACCACGGTGATCCTGGTGATCTTCACGGTGATGATCGAGTTGACCGCCTCCCGCGGCGTCGTCGCCGTGTTGGCGAACGCCGGCATCATCGAGCTGTCGACGTACTCGACCAATTTGCTGACGTTGTTGGTGATCGCCGCCGGGACGGATTACGCGATCTTCATCCTCGGCCGCTATCACGAAGCGCGCCACATCGGACAGGATCGGGTGTCGGCGTACGAGACGATGTACGCGGGCACCTCGCACATCGTTCTGGGTTCGGGCTTGACCATCGCCGGCGCGGTGCTCTGCCTGACCTTCACCCGGCTGCCGTACTTCAACAGCCTCGGCGTACCCGCCGGGATCGGCGTGCTGGTCGCCGTCGTCGCGGCCTTGACCCTGGCACCCGCGGTGTTGAGCATCGGCCGCCACTTCGGGTTGTTCGAGCCCGCACGGCCGATGCGCACGCAGGGCTGGCGACGGGTCGGCACGGCCATCGTGCGGTGGCCCGGACCCATCCTGGTCGCGACCATCGCGGTGGCTCTCATCGGTCTGCTCGCGCTGCCGGGGTACACGACCAGTTACGACGCCCGGCCCTACATGCCGGCCACCGCTCCGGCCAACGTCGGCTACACGGCCGCCGAGCGCCACTTCTCCCAGGCCCGGCTCAATCCCGAATTGCTGATGATCGAAAGCGATCACGATCTCCGCAACCCCACCGACATGATCCTGCTGGAGCGGGTGGCCAAGGCGGTGTTCCACACCGACGGGATTGCCCAGGTCCAGTCGATTACGCGGCCGTTGGGCACGCCGTTGGATCACACCTCGATCCCGTTCCAGATCAGCGCGGGCAATTCGGCGCAGATCCAGAACCTGCCGTTCCAGCAGGCGCGCGCCGCCGACTTGCTCAAACAGGTCGACGTGATCGACAAGTCCATCGACGTCCTGCGGCAGCAGTATGCGCTGCAGCAGCAGTCCAGCGCGATCACCGACGACCAGGCCAGGGCGTTCGCGCAGACCGTCGCCACGGCGCAGGACCTGCGTGACAAGATCGCCAACTTCGACGACTTCTTCCGGCCCCTGCGTAGCTACTTCTATTGGGAGCCGCACTGTTTCGACATCCCGGTCTGCGCGGCCGTGCGATCGATCTTCGACGCGCTCGACGGCATCGACGCGCTGACCGACCAGCTGAGCGACGTCTCGTCCAGCATCAGCCAACTGGATCAGCTGCAGCCCAAGCTGCTCGCGCTGATCCCGCCTCAGCTGACGAACCAGCAGACCAACCGCGACCTGACGATGACGAACTACGCCACGACGTCGGGCATCGACGCCCAGACGTCGGCGGCGCTGGAGAACTCCACCGCCCTCGGTCAGGCCTACGACGCCTCGAAGACCGACGACTCCTTCTACCTACCACCCGAGGCGTTCAGCAACCCCGAGTTCCTCCGTGGCCTCAAGCTGTTCCTCTCGCCCGACGGTCACGCCGCCCGCATGATCATCACCCACGACGTCGATCCCGCGACCCCACAAGGCATCTCGCACATCGACGCCATCCGACATGCGGCGCAGGGGGCGATCAAGGGCACTCCCCTGGCGGGATCCAAGATCTATCTCGCCGGTACTGCGGCCACCTACAAGGACATTCAAGATGGCGCCAAGTACGACCTGGTGATCGCCGGCATCGCGGCGCTGAGCCTGATCCTGCTCATCATGATGTTCATCACCCGCTCTCTGGTGGCCGCGTTCGTCATCGTGGGCACCGTGGCGCTGTCGTTGGGCGCCTCGTTCGGCCTCTCGGTGCTGATCTGGCAGGACCTGCTCGGCGTCCAGCTGTACTGGATCGTGTTGGCGCTGGCCGTCATCCTGCTGTTGGCGGTTGGGTCGGACTACAACTTGTTGCTGATATCGCGGTTCAAGGAGGAGATCGGCGCCGGCTTGAACACCGGCATCATCCGTGCGATGGCCGGTTCCGGTTCGGTGGTGACGGCGGCGGGTCTGGTGTTCGCGGCCACCATGGCTTCCTTCGTCTTCGCCGATCTGCGCATCCTCGGTCAGATCGGCACCACGATCGCCCTCGGCCTGCTGTTCGACACGCTGATCGTGCGTTCGTTCATGACGCCGTCGATCGCGGCGCTGCTCGGGCGCTGGTTCTGGTGGCCGCAACGGGTCCGCCCGCGTCCCGCCAGCCAGATGCTTCAGCCCTACGGATCACGCCAGGCGGTTCGTCAACTGCTGCTCTGGGAGGACGGGGACCCGGCGGTCACCGGTGAGCACCCGCGACGCGCCCGCACCACCGACGGTTAGTCAGGCGGCGCTGAACTCGTCGGAGGGGTGCTTCACCGGGATCTGCTGCAGGCGGCCCTTCAGCCGGGCGACCCTGCGGAGCTGGGCGGCGATGTTCATCGAGGTCAACATCGGGATACCCCCGATGAAGGTGCGGAACGAGGGGTTGCCGCCGTCGAGGTGGAGCATGAAGAGACAGCCCACCACGTAGAAGAACCCCATGGTGAACAGGGCGGCGGGGATCGCGTAGGCCAGCGGCGATCGGGCGTCGGAGACCAGTTCGGTCGCATAGTCGATCTCGTCGGGCGACATCGGTTCACCCTTGCGCAGTTTGGCCAGTACCGCCTTGTGCGCGCCCACTTCCTCACCGAGCGGAGCGGGCGTCCGGTGCTCCAACCGACGTATGTAGGTGAAGACGCAGAAGGCGAAGAACACTTCCATCGTTGCGGCGAGAATCGTGAGGAAACCCCACAGCCCGAGATCCATTGCGCGCTCCCTTGCTCCCCGGTCGAAACGTCGCATCACCAGCTGATGCGTGGCAGCCGTGGCCCGTTGGAGATTCACCCGAAATGCTACCCGACTGGGGCCGCCCTACGGGCCGGCGCGGGAGCGGCCAATCCACCACTGTCTCAACGCCATCGTGTCCTCTCGTCGGGGGTGTCCGAGATGCGAGACGTTTTCGGACGTGCACGCCCGCGGGCACTGCCGGCGTGCGGTGAGATGAAGAGCGTGAACACGAGCGCCGGCGCCCGGGTGGCGAGGTACACCGACGTCCCGCCGCAGCCGTGGGCCAACGGCGGCGGCATCACACGCGTCATGGCCGTCGGCTGGGCCGCCGACTCCGACTCGGCGTTCGACTGGCGCATCAGCATTGCCGACGTCGCGAGCGGCGCGTTCTCCACACTGGCCGGCGTCGACCGCATCATCACGTTGTGCGAAGGTCCGGCGCTGGCACTGACCATAGACGGCGTGCCCATGGCACTGGCCCCGTTCCGGCCGCACCGCTTCGCCGGTGAATCCCACGCCGAGTCGCGAATCGACGCCGCCACGCGCGACTTCAACGTCATGACGCGGCGCGACCGTTGTACGGCAACGGTCGACATCCGCGCGGAGTCCGGTCAGCTCGGCGCTCCCCCTGGATCGGTCACCTGCGTGCTGCCGTTGCGGGGCACGGCCGAGTTGCGCCTGGCGGGCGGCGGTCAGGTCGCGCTCGGGCGATACGACACGGTCGTTCTGACCGGTGCTGCCGAACTGCGCGCATCGGGTGCCGACCGGGTGGCCGTCGTCGGAATCCGCGCGCACCACGGCTCGCTGCGGACACCGCGCTAGCCGAACCAGTTCGGTGGCGCCGTTCCGGTCAGCGCCCTGGTCAACTGCGCAGCGGCCCGACGCACCCCGTCCACCAGTTCGGACAGCGCGACGGTCGAGCGGTCGGTGCGCCGGGTCACGCTGATTGCCGCGGCCGGGCGCCCGGAGTGGTCGAACGCGCACGCCGCCACCGACGCGAGACCCGCGGTGATCATGCCGTCCTCGGACGCCCAACCCTGGGCGCGCTCGACGGTCAGCAGAGTACGCAACTGCGGCAACGACTTCGGGCCGAGCCCGGTTCGGTCGACGAAGCCCGTGCTCGCCGGGAACAGTGCACGCACCTGTGCGGCCGGCAGATGGGCCAGCATGGCGCGACCGCTGGCGGTCAGATGCGACGGCAGCCGCACTCCGACGTCGGTCACCAGCGTCACCGGCACCCGCGCGACCGTCGGCTGCTCCTTGATCAGGTACAGCGTCTCCGCGCCGTGCAACACGCCCAGATGCGCGGTCTCGCCGACACCGTCGACCAGCCGGCGCAGCACCGGGCGCGCCAGCAGCTCCAGCGGCTCCCGGCGCAGGTAAGCCGAGCCGATCTCGAACGCGGCCACGCCGAGCCCGTAACCGCGCTGCTCCGGAAGGTGCACCACGAATCCGTGGTCGGTGAGCACTTCGAGCAGGTGATAGACCGTTGACCGCGGGATCCCCAGTTCGCGTGCGAGGGCGGCTGCGCTCACCGGTCCCGCGCGGCCCGCCAGGTGCAGGAGCACGGAAAGGGCCCGACCCACCGCAGGCGACGCGCTGGACACCTCACCCCCTGTCTCGGATATCAGACAGTATCGCGTCAAGGCGCGCCCCGGAAGCGCCCCGGTGCGGTGTGCTGGACCGCAACGGTGCCGACACCGACCATTCGACCGGAGGATCCCCATGAACGAGTCCACCACTTCGTCGACGCGGGTCGTGCGCGCCCCGCGCGGCTCGACGTTGAGTTGCAAGGGCTGGCAGCAGGAAGCGGCCCTGCGGATGCTGATGAACAATCTGGATCCCGACGTCGCGGAGCACCCCGAGGACCTCGTCGTCTACGGCGGCACCGGGCGGGCGGCACGCAGCTGGCCGGCGTTCGACGCCATCGTGGCGAGCCTGCGCGACCTCGAGGACGACGAGACCCTGCTGGTGCAGTCCGGTAAGCCGGTCGGCGTGTTCCGCACCAACGAATGGGCGCCCCGGGTGCTGATCGCCAACTCGAACCTGGTGGGCGACTGGGCGAACTGGGAGACGTTCCGCGAACTCGAGGCCGCCGGCCTGATGATGTACGGGCAGATGACCGCCGGCTCCTGGATCTACATCGGCACCCAGGGCATCTTGCAGGGCACCTACGAAACGTTCGGGGCCATCGCGAAGAAACGCTTCGACGGCACCCTGGCGGGGACGATCACCCTCACCGGCGGTGTCGGCGGCATGGGTGGTGCCCAGCCGCTGGCGATCACGATGAACGAGGGCGTCGCGATTTGCGTGGACTGCGACGAGAGCCGCATCGACCGTCGCATCGCCCATCGCTACCTCGACACCAAGGCCACCGACGTCGACGACGCGCTGCGGCTGGCCGTCGAGGCCCGCGACAGCCGGCGGCCGCTGTCGATCGGTCTGGTCGGCAACGCATCCGACGTCTTCGGTGAGTTGCTCGAGCGTGGCGCTCCCATCGACATCGTCACCGACCAGACATCGGCGCACGATCCGCTGTCCTACCTGCCCAGCGGCATCGCCTTCGAGGACATGAAGAAGATGGCCGACAAGGACGCCGCCTACTTCACCGAACAGGCGCAGGCCTCGATGGCCAAGCAGGTCAAGGCCATGGTCGGGTTCAAGGACAGGGGCGCCGAGGTCTTCGACTACGGCAACTCGATCCGTGACGAGGCGCGCAAGGCCGGCTACGACCGGGCCTTCGACTTTCCCGGTTTCGTCCCCGCCTACATCCGCCCCCAATTCGAGGAGGGCCTCGGTCCCTTCCGGTGGGTCGCGCTCTCGGGTGACCCGAAGGACATCGAGGCGACCGACCGCGCGATCTTGCAGTTGTTCCCGGACAACGAGCACCTGCGCCGCTGGATCACCATGGCCGAGGAGAAGGTCGCCTTCGAGGGCCTGCCCGCCCGCATCTGCTGGCTCGGCTACGGCGAGCGCCACCGCGCCGGGTTGAGGTTCAACGAGATGGTCGCCAACGGTGAGGTCTCCGCGCCCATCGTGATCGGCCGCGACCACTTGGACTCCGGATCCGTCGCGTCCCCCTACCGGGAAACCGAGGCGATGGCCGACGGCTCCGACGCGATCGCCGACTGGCCGCTGCTCAACGCGTTGGTGAACACCTCCTCGGGCGCGTCGTGGGTGTCGATCCACCACGGCGGCGGCGTCGGGATGGGCCGTTCCATCCACGCCGGCCAGGTGTGCGTCGCCGACGGCACCGAACTGGCGGCCCGCAAACTCGAGCGCGTGCTGACCAATGATCCGGGCATGGGCGTGATCCGCCACGTCGACGCGGGTTACGACCACGCGCGCGACGTGGCCGCAGAGCGCGGTGTCCGCATCCCCATGCAGGAGCACCAGTGACCTTCGACGGATTGTGGGAGTCGATCCTCGACGTCGGGCGTCATCCCGACAGCGGTGGCTATCGTCGGTTCGCTTGGAGCACAACTGATCTCACCATGCGCGAATGGTTCACCGGTGAAGCGAACCAGCGTGGCATGGCCGTCGAGGAAGATCGGAACGGCAATCTGTGGGCCTGGTGGCTGCCGCCCGGATACAGCGGCGACCCGCGCGACGCGTTCGTCACCGGATCGCACCTGGACTCGGTGCCCGACGGCGGCCCCTTCGACGGCCCGCTGGGCATCGTGGCCGGCTTCGCCGCCATCGACATCCTGCGGCAGCGCGGTGTCACGCCGACGCGTCCGGTCGCGGTGACCGCGTTCTCCGACGAGGAAGGCGCACGCTTCGGAGTGGCGTGCGTCGGCTCCCAGCTGTCCGCCGGAGCCTTGACCGCCGAACGCGCCCTGGGACTGCGTGACGTGGATGGCACCACACTGGCCGACGCCATGACCGCCGCCGGCCGCGACCCGCATCGCGTCGGCGCCGACCCGACGCTGACCGACCGGGTCGGCGTCTACGTCGAACTGCACGTCGAGCAGGGCCGGGCCCTGGACCTGGTCGACAAACCGCTCGCCGTCGCCTCGGCGATCTGGCCGCACGGACGCTGGCGGTTCGCGTTCCGCGGCGAGGCCAATCACGCCGGTGCCACCCGGCTGGTCGACCGGCGCGACCCGATGCTCACCTTCGCCACCGCGGTCCACGACGCCCGCACCCGCGCAGCGGCCCACCAGGCCGTCGCGACCTTCGGCAAGGTGCAGGTCACCCCCAACGGGGCCAACGCCATCCCGTCGCAGGTGCTGGCCTGGCTCGACGCCCGCGCCGCCGACGAGGCCACGCTGAGCAGCCTGGTCGACGCCATCACCGCGGACGCGGTCCGCGACGCCGGGGACGGCCGTACCACCGTCGTGGTCGAGACCGAATCCGTCTCGCCGGCAGTGCATTTCCCGGGAGAGCCGCGTGAGCGCATCCAGCGTATCCTGGCGCCCCGCTTCGGTGAGCTGCCGGTGCTGCCGACCGCCGCAGGCCACGACGCCGGCGTGCTGTCGGCGGTGCTACCCACCGCAATGCTGTTCGTGCGCAACCCCACCGGCGTCTCGCACTCCCCCGACGAGTACGCGGAGATCTCCGACTGCCGCCAGGGCGCCGAGGCCTTGGCCGCCGTCATGGGTGACTGGGTCGGCTGATGTCGGCGAGTTCCTACTGGTGTCAGCACGCCTGGCTCGGCGGCGACGGAGTCGACGGTGTCGAGGACGCGGTGCGGTTCGAGGTGACCGACGGCTACCTCACCGCCGTCACGACCGACACCCCGGCCGGCGCCACCGACGTCCGGTTGCCGGGCCTGGTACTGCCGGGGCTGGCCAACGCCCACTCCCACGCCTTTCACCGCGCTCTGCGTTCGCGCACGCAGCGCGACCGCGGCACCTTCTGGACCTGGCGTGAGCTGATGTACCAAGCCGCCGGCCGGCTCACGCCGGAGAGCTATTACCAACTGGCGCGGGGCGTCTATGCGGAGATGGCGCTCGCCGGCATCACCGCCGTCGGCGAATTCCACTATCTGCACCACGGTGACGATGGCGTGCCCTACGCCGACCCCAACGCGATGGGTCACGCTCTGATCGCCGCCGCGGCCGACGCCGGTCTGCGCATCACCCTGCTCGACACGTGCTACCTGAGCTCTGGTGTCGACGGGTCCCCGCTGACGCCAGGGCCGCAACGACGTTTCGGCGACGGCACCGGTGCGCAGTGGGCGCAGCGCGTCGAGAGCCTGCACCAGCAGTACGGCGGCCAGTCCCAGGTCGTGGTCGGCGCGGCACTGCACTCGGTGCGCGGCGTGCCCGTCGAGCACATGGCCGACGTGGTGGGGTGGGCCGATTCCCACCACGCACCGCTGCACGTGCACTCGTCGGAGCAGACCGGCGAGGTCGAAGAGTGCCTGGCCGTCCACGGCTGCACGCCGACGGCGCTCCTGCGCGATCACGGCGCGTTGGGTCACCGCTCCACCGCCGTCCACGCCACCCACCTCACCGACGTCGACATCGCCGATCTGGACCGGACCGCCACCGGAATCTGCTTCTGCCCCACCACCGAACGCGACCTGGGTGACGGGCTCGGCCCAGCGGGCGAGCTGATGGACACCGCAGGCTTGTTCAGCCTGGGGTCGGACAGCCACGCCGTGATCGATCTCTTCGAAGAGGCCCGCGCGGTCGAACTCGACGAACGGCTCGCCCGCCGGGAACGCGGCATCCTCGCCGCAGGCGATCTGCTGACCGCGGCCACCGCCAACGGCCACCACGCCCTCGGCTTCCCCGACGCCGGCCGCCTCCGCGTCGGCCAGCGGGCCGACTTCGTCGCGGTCGACCTGACGTCCGTCCGCACCGCAGGGGCACCGGCGGGTCCCGAGACAGCGGTGTTCGCCGCCACCGCAGCAGACGTCACCGACGTCGTCGTCGACGGCAAGGCCGTCGTCACCGATCGTCGACACCTCTCGATCACCAACCCCCAGCGCGAGCTGGCCGATACGATCCGGGCGCTGATGCGATGACCACCCTCTACGACAACATCGGCGAACTCGTCACCAACGACCCCCTGGTCGGAGACGGCTCACCGCTGGGCATTCTGCGCGACGCGGCGTTGATCGTCGACGGTGACCGCGTCGCCTGGCTCGGCAGTCGCGACCGGGCGCCCGCCGCCGACCGTCGCGCGGACTGCAGCGGCGGGTCCGTCATTCCCGGCTTCGTCGACAGCCACGCGCACCTCGTCTTCGCCGGTGACCGAGCCGCCGAGTTCGCCGCCCGGATGAGTGGGCAGCGTTATGACGGCGGTGGCATAGCCGTCACCGTGGCGGCGACCCGGGGAGCGTCCGACGCCGTCCTGAGCGCGAACCTGGACCGTCTGGCATCCGAGCTGCAACGCGCCGGGATCACGACCTTCGAGACGAAGAGCGGCTACGGCCTCACGTCCCACGACGAGGAACGCAGTCTGCGGCTGGCCCACCAGGTCACGCCCGAGACGACGTTCCTCGGTGCCCACGTCGTCCCGAGGGAGTATGCACACGACCGGGACGCCTACGTCCGCCTGGTCGCCGGGGAGATGATGGAAGCGTGTGCGCCGCATGCCCGTTGGGTCGACGTCTTCTGCGACAGAGGCGCGTTCGACGTCGACGAGGCGCGCGCCATCCTGCAGTCGGGCATCAGCCACGGACTGGTCCCGCGCGTGCACGCCGGACAACTCGAACCGGGTGGCGGCATCCAACTCGCCGTCGAGCTGCGGGCCGCCTCGGTGGATCACTGCACGTACGCCACCGACGACGACGTCGACGCACTCGCCGAGGCATCGGACACCACCGTTGCCACGCTGCTGCCTGGCGCCGAGTTCAGCACCCGCGCGGTGTGGCCCGACGCGCGACGCTTCCTCGACAACGGCGTCACCGTCGCCCTCGCCACGGATTGCAACCCGGGCAGTTCCTACACCTCGAGCATGTCCTTCTGCATCGCGCTGGCCGTCCGCGACATGAACTTCACCCCGGCCGAAGCGCTATGGTCGGCCACCGCAGGAGGTGCGAATGCACTGCGGCGCAATGATGTCGGAGTGCTGGCGGTCGGCAAGCGGGCCGATTTCACCCAGCTCGACGCGCCGTCCTTCGTGCACCTCGCCTACCGCCCCGGGGTGCCGCTCGTCCGCGACGTCGTCGTGGGAGGGACGCACTGCGCGCACCGCGGGGTGCCGGCCGGCTGACGACCCACCGGCTCTGGCCGAGGAGCCGACGACGGATGTCGCCGGTGCGTGTGTCGAAATTTGCTGTGATTTACTACGGTTTCTGAAACATACCTTTTACGGTGATATTTGCAACGCATCGACGGGGAGGCTCTCCGCATTGCGTCTTTGCTGTTTCTGAACGCGCGCGTAGGTAACGGTAAATGGACGTCAGCGAACATCACCGGAATGGTGTCCACCCGGCGGTGAAGGACGCCGGCCCGCGGCATCCCGCTGTGTGTGTCGCGCTCGAGCGGTTGATCGCCGGCCACATTCGGTCGGCGGCGCGAGGGCGGTCCTGGCATGCCCGTGACGCCGACCGGCCGGCGCAATGCCGTTGAATTCGACGCGGTTTCCTGCGTCAATGCCGAGGTAGACCGCTTGACGCGTGCCGATGCGTTCGATCACCCGCCACCGGTGCACACAGGCGGGATGGCCGGCGCCCCGGCTAGCGCGGAAAGGCGACGGACCAGCGCCGGGCGAGAACGACGAGATTGAGGCGAAGGGCATCTTTCGGACCAACGTCGATCGACACCGTTTTCGTCAACAGCAAACATTGGACCGCCGGGTTATCTATCGTCATATTGGTGCAGGGGGTGCCGGGCCGCGCGGCGGGTCCCGATGTCGAATTCGACACCGGAATCCTTCCACGCGATCAGGAGGGAAGAGCCGGTCGAGCGGTTGCGGCGGTCGGCGGCGGTCGGCGGCGGTCGGCGGCGGTCATGGAACCATGACCGCCGATGTGTGGGGGAGAAGTCATGAGCGTTGACCCGTCACGGCGGTTGCTGTCGATCGACGTGGTCGACGTCGACGAGCACGGCGTATTGGACGATTGGGGCAATCGGGCGGCGCTGTCCGGGCCGAGCGCCGCGCCGGTGTCGATACCGGACCTGTTCGCCATCCAGGTGGCACGGGCGGAGGATGCGGTCGCGCTGGTGTGCGGGCCACGCACGTACACCTACCGTGAGCTGGACGACGCCGCCAACCGCTTGGCGTACCGCCTGGCCGGCTGCGGTGCTGGGCCCGGACGGTCTGTGGCGCTGCTCATTCCGCGTTCCACCGAGGCAATCGTGGCGATCCTCGCCGTGCTCAAGTGTGGGGCGGCCTACCTGCCGATGGACTCGGCGCATCCCGATGCCCGGATCGCGTTCATGATCTCCGACGCCGCACCCGTTGCCGTCCTCACGACCGCGGCACTGGGCGCGCGGGTGGAGCCGACGGGTGTCGCGATCATCGACGTCGACGACCCCGCCCTCGATGCACGGCCCACCACCGGGCTGCCGGCACCGGCCCCCGACGACCTGGCGTACCTGACCTACACGTCGGGAACCACCGGTGTCCCCAAGGCCGTCGCCGTCACCCACCGCAACGTCACCCAACTGCTCGAACGGCTGCCCGCCGGTGTGCCCGCGGGTCCGGGACAGGTTTGGTCGCAGTGGCATTCCATCGTCTTCGACGTCTCGGTGTGGGAAATCTGGGGCGCGCTGTTGCACGGTGGCCGGTTGGTGGTCGTGCCCGAGGCGGTGGCGACCTCACCGCGCGATCTGCACGACCTGCTATGTGCCGAAGGGGTGAGCGTCCTGTGCCAAACCCCGTCGGCTGCGGGCATGCTCTCGCCGGATCAGCTGGAGTCGGTGACCTTGATCGTGGCCGGGGAGGCCTGCCCGACCGAACTGGTCGACCGGTGGACGGTCGACGGGCGGGTGATCATCAACGCCTACGGTCCCACCGAAACCGCGATCTACGCGGCGATCAGCGCACCGCTGACGGGCGGAACGCCGGTCGCCCCGATCGGCTCGCCGGTCCGCGGCGCGGCGTTGTTCGTGCTGGACAAGTGGCTGCGGCCCGTCCCCGAGGGCGTGGTCGGTGAGTTGTACGTCGCCGGTGCGGGAGTCGCCGTCGGGTATGCGCGCCGCTCGGCGTTGACCGCGGCCCGCTTCGTGGCGTGCCCGTTCGGCCGGGCGGGAATGCGGATGTACCGGACCGGTGACCTCGTCCGGTGGGACGACGACGGGCAACTGCAGTACCTGGGACGCTCCGACGAGCAGGTGAAGATTCGTGGCTACCGGATCGAACTGGGTGAGATCCGAAGTGCGCTCGCGGAATTGGACGGCGTCACTCAGGCAGTGGTGATCGTCAGGGAGGACCGTCCCGGCGACAAGCGTCTGGTCGGCTACGTCACGGGCACCGCCGATCCGGCCGGGATGCGCGCCGCGTTGGCCGAGCGACTCCCGGCGTACCTGGTCCCGGCCGCCGTGGTGGCGCTGGATGCGCTTCCCCTGACGGTCAACGGCAAACTCGACAGGCACGCGCTGCCCGCGCCGGAGTACCGCAGCGGCGCAGGCGCATACCGGGCTCCCGCGACCGCGGTCGAAGAGGTGCTGGCCGACATCTACGCTCAGGTGCTCGGTGTGGAGAAGGTCGGGGTCGACGACTCGTTCTTCGCCATGGGCGGGGACAGCATCCTCTCGATGCAGGTGGTGGGGCGGGCCCGCGCGGCAGGCGTGCTGTGTCGCCCACGTGAGGTGTTCGTCGAACAGACCGTGGCACGGTTGGCGGCGGTGGCCAGGGTGGCAGAGGTGTCCGGCGACCGGGGCGGGTCGGTCGACGAGGACACCGGGCCGGTGGCGCCCACCCCGATCATGCGCTGGCTGCAGACCGTCGACGGCCCGGTCGACCAGTTCAACCAGACCGTGCTGCTGCAGGCGCCGGCCGGAGTGCTCGAGGCCGACGTGCTGGTGGTCCTCCAGGCGCTGCTGAATCGCCACGCCACGTTGCGGCTGCGCGTGGACTGCGGCACGCAGGCGGGGAGCGACTCCGCCGACGATGTCGGAGGCTGGTCACTGTCGGTGCCCGACGTGGGGGCGGTGGACGCGGGTGACTGCCTGCTTTCGGTCGACGCGTTGTCCGACGAGGCAGTGCGGGCGGCGCGGTCCCGGCTGAATCCCGCGGCGGGCAGGATGCTGTCGGCCCTGTGGATGCCGAGCGCCAGGCATCTGGTGTTGATGATCCACCATCTGGCAGTCGACGGGGTGTCGTGGCGAATCCTCTTGGAGGACATCAACGTCGCGTGGGCCTTGCGCGATGCCGGCCAGCCGGTGGTGCTGCCGGGCGGTGGCACGTCGTTCGCCCGATGGTCACGGATACTGCAGCAGCACGCGCGCAGCTCCGGGGTGCTCGCTCGGGCCGACGCCTGGCAGCAGGTCCTGGCGACTCCGCCCGCGCTGCCCGCGGTGCAACCGGCGGTGGACACCTACGCCAGGGCGGGGCGGCTGTCGGTGTCGCTGGACGCCGAGACCACCCGCCAGCTGCTCGGTGAAGTGCCCGCGGCGTTTCACGCCGGGGTGGGCGACATCTTGTTGATCGCGTACGGCTTGGCGGTCAACGAGCTCTTGGGCGCCGGCGGCGCTCCCATCGGCATCGACGTGGAGGGCCACGGCCGCAACGACGATGTGGACCCCGACGTCGACTTGTCGCGCACGGTCGGGTGGTTCACCACCAAGTATCCGGTCGCGCTGTCCGCCGGTGACCTGCGCTGGGGGCAGGTGGTGGCCGGCGAGGTCGCTCTCGGAACGGTCGTCAAGGACGCCAAGGAGCAGTTGCGTGCGCTGCCCGACGGGATGACCTACGGGCTCTTGCGGTATTCCCATCCCGACGTGGAGTTGTCCGGCACGGAGCCGACCATCGGCTTCAACTACCTCGGGCGGCTCGCTGCCGGTGCTGCCCACCTCTCGGAGGCGCTGTGGCAGATCGCACCGGACGGCATGGCCGTTGCCGACGCGGCGTCGATGGTCGCGATGCCGTTGATGCACACCCTCGAGCTCAACGCAGGCACCATGGACACCGAGATGGACACCGCCACCGGCCCGTGCCTCCGGGCTTCGTGGGCGTGGGCACCGTCGACGGTCGACGAGGCGCGGGTGCGGCGGTTGAGCCGGCTGTGGTTCGAGGCGCTGGCCGGCATCTGCACGCACGTGCGCAACGGTGGCGGCGGACTGACGCCCTCCGACGTCGCGCCGGCGCACCTGAGCCAGCAGGCAATCGACGCGCTGCACCAGAAGTACGGCATCGCCGACGTCCTGCCCCTGACACCGATGCAGGAAGGACTGCTCTTTCACTCCAGTCTCGTTCGGGGGCGGCTGGATCCGGCGGCCGTCGACGTGTATGCGGTGCAGCTGGACCTCACCGTGACGGGCGTCCTCGATCAAGACCGGCTGCGCGACGCACTGCACACCGTGGTTCGCCGCCATCCCAACCTGGCGGCCCGCTTCTGTGGCGAGTTCGGCGAACCGGTGCAGATCATCCCCGCCGATCCGATGATGGCCTGGCGGTATCTCGACCTCCGCGGCGACGATCGCGATCCCGACGGCGAGGTCCAACGGCTGAGCGCCGCCGAGCGCGCCGCGGTGTGCGATCTCGCTGGCCGGCCGTCGTTCCGGGCCTCCCTGATCCGGACTGCGGGCAATCAACACCGGTTCGTGATGACGTTCCACCACATCGTCATCGACGGCTGGTCGCTACCGATTCTGATGCAGGAGATCTTCGCCGGCTACTTCGGGCACCGTCTGCCCGCAGTGGCTCCATATCGCAGCTTCATCAGCTGGCTGGCCGGTCAGGATCACGATGCGGCGGTGGCGGCCTGGGCCAAGGTACTGGCCGGTTTCCAGACCCCGACCGTGGTCGCCCCGCCGGCTCCGTCCGGGCCGAGAGGCGTTGCCTCCTACCGTTTGTCGGTCGAGACGACCCGCGCGCTCGGTGAGCTGGCGCGGTCCTGCCGCACCACGGTCAACACGGTGCTGCAAGCCGGGTGGGCACAACTACTGACGTGGTTGACGGGCCGGCCCGACGTGGCGTTCGGCACCGCCGTGTCGGGACGCCCGGCCGAACTGTCCGGTGCGGAGTCGATGATCGGGCTGCTGATCAACACGGTGCCGGTCCGCGCGAACACGACCGCGGCGACCACCGTCGCCGATCTCCTCGATCAGCTGCAACGCGCCCACAACGACACCGTCGAGCACGAGCACCTGTCGTTGAGCGACATCCACCGCGTCACCGGCCACGACCAACTCTTCGACACCCTCTTCCTCTACGAGAGCTACCCGATCGACACCAGCGCGTTCTCCGGTGCCTACGAGCTGGCGATCACGGAGTTCAACAACCGCGAACACAACCACTACCCGCTCTCGGTGATCGCGCTGCCCGGACGCGAGTTGGGCCTTCGGGTCGAGTACGACTCGGCGGCATTCGACGTGGCAGGCATCGAAGCGCTCGTCGAGCGGTTCACGCGGGTGTTGACCTCGATGATCGCGGACCCCACCCAGCGACTCTCGGTGATCGACGTGCTGAACCCGGCCGAGCACCAGCAGATCGACGAATGGTCGCACCGGGCAATACTCTTCGAACCGGACCACGCACCGGCCTCGATCCCACAGCTGTTCGCCGAACAAGTAGCGCGGACGCCGGATGCGTCCGCGCTGACCTTCGCGGGCCGCTCGACGAGCTACCGCGAGCTCGACCGGTCGGCGAACCGGTTGGCACGTCTACTGGCCGGGCGCGGCGCGGGACCCGGTGAATTCGTGGCGCTCCTGCTGCCTCGCGGCGCCGACGCGATCGTGGCGATCCTGGCGGTGCTCAAGACCGGTGCGGCCTACCTGCCGATCGACCCGGCGGTACCGGCGGCCCGGGTGGAGTTCGTGCTCGGCGACACCGCGCCGATCGCCGTGCTCACCACGGCTGGGCTGCGGTCCCGGGTGGCCGGGCTGGACGTGCAGGTCGTCGACGTCGACGATCCCGCCATCGCCACCGAGCCCGGCACCGCGTTGCCGACACCGGCTCCCGGCGACATCGCCTATGCGATCTACACCTCCGGCACCACCGGTGTCCCGAAGGGCGTGGCCGTGACGCACCAGAACGTCACCCGCCTGTTCGACGGGCTCGACGTCGGCTTCCGGCCGGCACCGGGGCAGGTGTGGACTCAGTGTCACTCGCACGGCTTCGACTATTCGGTGTGGGAGATCTGGGGTGCCCTGCTGCACGGCGGGCGGCTGGTGGTGGTGCCCGAATCGGTGGCGGCATCCCCGGACGACCTGCATGCGTTGCTGGTCTCCGAGAAGGTCACCGTGCTGAGCCAGACTCCGGCGGCGGTGGCGGCACTGGACGTGCGAAGCCTGGACACGGCAGCGCTGATGGTCGCCGGCGAGGCCTGCCCCTCCGAGGTGGTGGACGAGTGGGCGCCGCATCGGGTGATGGTGAACGGCTACGGCCCGACCGAGACCACGATCTATGCCACGATCAGCGCGCCACTGAGGGCGGGTGCGGGGGTGCCGATCGGCTCGCCGGTCCCGGGTGCGGCCGTGTTCGTTCTGGATCAGTGGCTGCGTCCGGTGCTTCCCGGCGTCACCGGTGAGGTGTACGTGGCCGGCCGTGGCGTCGGCGTCGGATATCTGCGACGAGCCGGGTTGACCGCGGCGCGGTTCGTGGCGTGCCCGTTCGGGGCGCCGGGCTCCCGGATGTACCGCACCGGGGACGTGGCGCGGTGGGGCGAGGACGGCCAGCTGCGCTATCTGGGACGTGCCGACGAGCAGGTCAAGATCCGGGGCTACCGCATCGAACTGGGTGAGATCCAGGCTGCGCTGGCCGCGCTGGACGGGGTGGAGCAGGCCGTGGTGATCGCCCGCCGGGACGGCCCCGGTGACATGCGCCTCGTCGGCTACGTCACCGGCAGCGCCGATCCCGGCGAGCTGCGCTCCGGGCTGGGTGATCGCCTGCCTGCCTACATGGTTCCGGCTGCCGTGGTGGTGCTCGACGCGTTGCCGTTGACGGTCAACGGCAAGATCGACAAGCAGGCACTGCCCGCTCCGGAATACCGGGGTGCCGACGGCTACCGCGCTCCTGGCACCGAGACCGAGAAGGTCATCGCGAACATCTATGCGCAGGTGCTCGGCGTGGACCGGGTCGGCGTCGACGACTCCTTCTTCGAGCTGGGCGGCGACTCGATCTCCGCCATGCGGACCGTCGCGGCGGTGAACACGGCCCTCGATGCCACGCTCGACGTACGGACCCTGTTCGAGGCGCCGTCCGTGAGCGCCGTGAGCCGCCACCTCGACGACGCGTCCGGCGATGCCGGGACGACCTCCGCGGCCCATGGTCCGACCTTCGAATCCGTACACGGCGCCGACGTCGGCGAGATTCACGCGCGAGATCTGACCTTGGACGCGTTCATCGACGCCCCGACCCTGACGACCGCCCCGACCCTGCCGCGCCCGACCGGCGAGGTTCGCACGGTGCTGCTGACCGGGGCGACCGGTTTCCTCGGTCGCTACCTCGTCCTGGAGTGGCTGAAGCGGCTGGCGCCGGTGGATGGCACGCTGGTCTGTCTGGTGCGCGCGCCGTCGGACGACGTCGCGCGGCGGCGTCTGGACGACACCTTCGACAGCGGCGATCCCGTTCTGCTGCAACACTTCCGCGACCTGGCGGCCGGACGGCTGCGTGTCATCGCCGGCGACAAGGGCGCCGTCGGCCTTGGCCTCGACGAGCGGACCTGGCAGCAGCTGGCCGACGGCGTCGACCAGATCGTCGACTGCGCGGCCTTCGTCAACGGCATCCTGCCCTACCGCGAGTTCTTCGGCCCGAACGTCGTGGGCACTGCCGAACTCATCCGCTTTGCGCTGACCGCGAGGCTGAAGCCCTACACGTTCGTGTCGACCGCCGACGTCCGCCATCAGATCGAACCGGCGTCGTTCACCGAGGACGCGGACATCAGGGCCATCAGTCCCAGCAGGAGTCTGGACGCCACCTTCGCCAACGGCTACGGCAACAGCAAGTGGGCCGGTGAGGTGTTGCTGCGTGAGGCTCACGATCTGTGCGGACTGCCGGTCACGGTCTTTCGTTGTGACATGATCCTGACCGACACCATCCACCAGGGCCAGCTCAACGTGTCCGACAACTTCACTCGAATGGTGCTGAGCCTGGTCGCCACCGGTCTCGCACCGGCGTCGTTCTACCAACGCGGCGCCGATGGCCGCCGGCAACGGGCACACTATGACGCACTGCCCGTCGGATTCGTCTCCGAGGCGATCGCGGCCTTGGGAGTCGTCGACGGATATCAGACGTATCACGTGATGAACCCCCACGATGACGGCATCGGGCTCGACGAGTACGTCGACTGGCTGATCGAAGCCGGTCACCCGATCGAGCGCATCGACGACTTCGGGGAGTGGTTGCGGCGCTTCGAAGCCAGCCTGCGTGCCCTGCCCGATCGGCAGCGCCACCGCTCGGTGCTGCAGGTCTTGGCATCGCACTTCCCCGACGATCTACGAGCGCCGGCGCCCACCCGCGGTTCCTATGCGCCCACCGACCGATTCCACGCCGCGGTACGGGCCGCCCACATCGGCTCCGACGGCGACGTTGCGGACATCCCACACGTGTCGGCGGCGATCATTACCAAGTACGTCACCGACTTGCAGCGGCTGGGACTGCTGTAGAGCGGTTCAACATTCGACGACGTTCACCGGAAGTTCGATGACGTTGAGTGCCAGTCCGCCGCGGGCGGTTTCCTTGTACTTGACGCTCATGTCGGCGCCGGTCTCGCGCATCGTCTTGATGGCCTTGTCCAACGACACGTGGTGCACGCCGTCACCGTGCATCGCCATCCGGGCCGCGGTGATCGCCTTGATCGCACCGACGGCGTTTCGTTCGATGCACGGGATCTGCACCAGTCCACCCACCGGGTCGCACGTCAACCCCAGGTTGTGCTCGATGCCGATCTCCGCGGCGTTCTCGACCTGCTCCGGCGTGGCACCGAGCACCTCGGCCAACCCGGCCGCCGCCATCGAGCACGCCGATCCCACCTCGCCCTGGCACCCCACCTCGGCCCCGGAGATCGACGCGTTCTCCTTGAACAGCATGCCGATTGCGCCTGCCGTCAACAGGAACCGCACCACACCGTCGTCGGAGAAGCCCTCGACGAACCGCTGACAATAGTGCAGCACGGCCGGGATGATGCCTGCCGCACCGTTGGTCGGTGCGGTGACCACCCGCCCTCCCGCGGCGTTCTCCTCGTTGACCGCCAGGGCGTAGAGGGTGATCCACTCCATTGCCCGCAGCGGATCGTGGTCGTCCTTGCCGGCCTCGAGCTGCTTGCGCAGCTCGGCTGCCCGACGCCGGACCTTCAGCCCGCCGGGCAGCACCCCGCCGGCGCGGGTGCCACGCTCCACGCACTCCTGCATGACGTCCCAGATGTGCAGTAGACCTGCTCGGATCTCGGCTTCACTGCGCCACACCCGCTCGTTGGCCATCATCAGATCGCTGATCCGCGAGCCGGTTTCGGCGGCGAGCTGCAGGAGCCGGGCTCCGCTGCTGAACGGGTACGGCACCGGCGCCGAATCGGGGGCCAGCACCGCGGCACCCGCTTCGTCCTCACTCAACACGAATCCGCCTCCGACGGAATAGTATTCGCGTCGCGTCAGCGGTTCTCCCGTCGAATCGAACGCGGTGAACACCATGCCGTTCGGGTGGAAGTCCAGCCGCTTGCGGCGGTGCAGTACGACGTCGTCGTCGACGGAGAATCGGATGTCGTGGGTGCCGGCGAGCCGCAGCCTTCCGTCGGCACGGACGGCCACGACCCGCGGGTCGGCAGCGACCGGGTCGACCAGATGCGGCTGTTCGCCCTCCAGGCCGAGTACGACGGCCTTGACGCTGCCGTGGCCGTGACCGGTCGCGCCCAACGACCCGAACAGTTCGCACCGCACGGTGGCGGTCTGGTCGATCACCCCGTCGGCGGTCAGCCCGGAGGCGAACAGATATGCCGCCTTCATCGGTCCGACCGTATGTGAACTCGACGGACCGATCCCTACCTTGAACAGCTCGAAAACACTGACAGTCATTGGACCTACTCGTCTTTCAGGGCCTCGCGCCCGGAAACGTCCGAGCCGTCCACCGGGCAGAAGCGCATGTAATATATCAATTGTATTGTAAAGATGGTAGAGGCGGCGTGCGCTGAACATCTGTTGGCCGTCAGTTAGGATCCGGGCGTGACGACTGTGGAGACCAGCGGCGATGGCCGGGTCTCGACGTTGGCGGATCGCGCCTACCTCGCCTTGCGGGACCGCTTGATCACCCTGCAGATCCGACCGGGAGAGCCCATCGATGACGGGCGCGTCGCCGCCGAGCTGGAGGTCGGGCGCACCCCGGTGCGGGAAGCGCTCAAGCGTCTGGAGGACGATCGACTGGTCGTCTCCTACGCGCGTCGCGGTACGTTCGCGACCGGTGTGGACATCACCGACCTGGCCTACATCAACGAACTTCGGGTGCAGCTGGAACCCCTGGCCGCACGCCGGGCGGCGGAACGGGCCACTGCGGGCCAGCGCGCCGAGATCGAGGACCTGATCGCCCGGTTCGGGACTATCGACGAGCTTCCGGCCGACAAGACCGACCTGATGCGGCTGGACATGACCGTGCACCGCGCCATCTACCGCGCCGCCGGCAATCCGCACCTGGAGGACGTCCTCATCCGGTACCACAATCTGGTCACCCGGATCTTCTGCCTGTTCCTGGAACGGCTGCCCAGCGTGGCCGACCACGTCAACGAGCACGCCGCCATGCTGACGGCCATCGCCGCCGGTGACGCCGACCTCGCAGCCGCACTCGCCCTCGAACACGTGACCGGGTTCGAACGCGGCGTCCGCGCCGTCATCTGACGGCCGCCCTTCCCTTCACCACTCCAGGGTTGACGCTGCCCAGGGCAGACATTACAGTCAGGCACAACTGATATACCAGAGGCACGGAAGGACGCTCATGCAAGCATCGTCGACCTCGATCGTGGCGGACACCCGCCTGGACCTCGGCCGGTCCCTGCGGGACACCGACCCCGAGGTGCACGCGGCCATCGCCGACGAGTTGGACCGCCAAGAGACCACCCTCGAGATGATCGCCAGCGAGAACTTCGCTCCCCTGGCGGTGATGCAGGCCCAGGGATCGGTGCTCACCAACAAGTACGCCGAGGGCTATCCCGGCCGACGCTACTACGGCGGCTGCGAACACGTCGACGTCATTGAGCAGCTCGCGATCGACCGCGTCACCGCCCTCTTCGGCGCGACATACGCCAACGTACAACCACATTCGGGCGCGCAGGCCAACGCCGCGGTGATGGCGGCCCTACTCGCCCCCGGCGACACCATCCTGGGTCTCGCGCTGCCGCACGGCGGCCACCTGACTCACGGGATGAAGCTCAACTTTTCCGGAAAGCTGTATGACGTTGCGGCCTACCATGTCTCGGAGGACGACCACCGCGTCGACATGGCCGAGGTCGAGCGCGTGGCCAGGGAGCGGCGGCCCAAGCTGATCCTCGCCGGCTGGTCGGCCTACCCACGGCAGCTGGACTTCGCCGCGTTCCGGCGCATCGCCGACGAGGTGGGCGCCTACCTGATGGTGGACATGGCGCACTTCGCCGGTCTGGTCGCGGCCGGTCTGCATCCGACGCCCATTCCGCACGCTCACGTCGTCACCTCCACGACCCACAAGACCCTCGGCGGCCCGCGCGGCGGCATCATCCTCACCAATGACGAGGCGCTGGCCAAGAAGTTCAACTCCGCGGTGTTCCCGGGTCAGCAGGGCGGCCCCCTCGAACACGTCATCGCCGCCAAGGCCGTCTCGTTCAAGCTCGCCGCCGAGCCCGAGTTCGCCGTGCGACAACAACTCACGCTCGACGGAGCCAAGATCCTGGCCGACCGGCTACTGCAGGAGGACTCCCGCGCGGCGGGCATCAACGTGGTATCCGGTGGCACCGACGTCCATCTCGTTCTCGTCGACCTGCGCAATTCGGAGCTGGATGGAAAGCAGGCCGAGGACCGGCTGCACCGGGTCGGGATCACCGTGAATCGCAACGCCGTTCCGTTCGATCCTCGGCCACCGATGGTCAGTTCGGGTGTGCGCATCGGCACTCCCGCGCTGGCGACCCGCGGCTTCGACACCGCAGCCTTCGCCGAGGTCGCCGACGTCATCAGCCACGCGCTCCGCCCCGACACCGACGACGCCGCGCTGGCCGACCTGCGTCGCCGGGTGGATGCCCTGGCCCAACGCTTCCCGCTCTACCCCGGTCTCGCGGAGGCCGCGCTGTGACGACGTCGACGGTGCCTCCCGGAGCTCACCTGCCGGATCATCCGGAGTTCCTCTGGCGCACCCCCGAGCCCAAGAAGTCCTATGACGTCGTCATCGTCGGCGGCGGTGGACACGGACTGGCGACCGCGCACTACCTCGCCAAGAATCACGGCATCACCAATGTCGCCGTGCTGGAACGGGGTTGGCTCGCCGGTGGCAACATGGCCCGCAACACCACTCTGATCCGCTCGAACTACCTGTGGGACGAGAGCGCGCGCATCTACGAGCACGCGCTCAAGCTGTGGGAAGGGCTCGAGGAGGATCTCGACTACCCGATCCTGTTCAAGCAGTGCGGTGTGCTCAACCTCGCGCACAGTCTGCAAGACGTCCGGGAGAGCGTGCGGCGGGTGGGCGCCAACCAGCTCAACGGCATCGACGCCCACTGGGTCGACCCGGACGAAGTCAAGAAATTGTGTCCGATCGTCAACGTGTCCGAGGACATCCGCTACCCGGTGCTGGGTGCGACGTACCAGCCGCGGGCGGGCATCGCCAAACACGACTACGTGGCATGGGGTTTCGCCCGTCGCGTCGACGAAGCCGGCATCGACATCATCCAGAACTGCGAGGTCACCGGGTTCGTCACCGACGGTGACCGCGTCACTGGGGTCCGCACCAGCCAGGGCGACATCGGCGCGGGCCAGGTCGCCCTGTGCGCGGCGGGGCACACCTCGACGCTGACCGACATGCTCGGCATCCGCACCCCACTTCAGAGTCATCCGCTGCAAGCGCTGGTGTCGGAACTGCTCGAGCCCGTTCACCCGACGATCGTGATGAGCAATGCCGTGCACGTCTACGTGTCGCAGGCGCACAAGGGTGAACTCGTGATGGGCGCGGGCGTCGACTCGTACAACGGATACGGCCAACGCGGGGCGTTCCACATCATCGAACGGCAGATGGCGGCCGCGGTGGAATTGTTCCCCGTCTTCGCCAGAGCCCATCTCCTGCGCACCTGGGCCGGCATCGTCGACGTGTGCCCGGACGCCTCCCCCATCGTGGGCCGCACGCCGTACGACAACTTGTACCTCAACGCCGGATGGGGCACCGGTGGCTTCAAGGCGACACCGGGCATCGGGTGGTGCCTCGCCGACACCATCGCCAACGACGAGCCGCACGAGTTCATCGCCCCCTTCGCCCTGGACCGATTCGTCACGGGCGCGCTGGTCGACGAGCACGGCGCCGCCGGCGTGGCGCACTGACGGACCAGGACGGGAGCCAGCCATGCAACTCATCGAGTGCCCGTGGTGCGGACCGCGGGAGGAAACCGAATTCCACTACGGCGGTGAGGCACACGTGCCCTACCCGGCCGACCCTGCGGCCCTCACCGACGAGCAGTGGGCCCAGTACGTGTTCTTCCGCCGCAATCCGAAGGGGCTCTTCGCAGAGCGGTGGTGTCACAGCGCCGCGTGCCGGCGCTGGTTCAATGCCCTCCGCGACACCGCCACCTACCGAATTCACCGCGTGTACCGACCCGACGAGCAGAGGCCCCCATCGTGACCGCACCATTTCGCACGCCCGACGGTGGACGCATCGACCGCAACACCACGTATTCGTTCGTCTTCAACGACCGGGAACTGACCGGCCATCCCGGCGACACACTGGCCTCGGCGCTGCTGGCCAACGGCATGCACCAGGTCACCACCAGCATCAAGCTGGGACGCCCGCGCGGCTTCACCGCCGCATGGGCCGAGGACACCGGCGGGCTGGTGCAGGTCGAGCACCCGTTCCCGGAGCCGATGCTGCTGGCCACCACCGTCGAACTGTTCGACGGGCTTGCCGCGCGCGGCATTCCCGGTCAGGGCCGTCTTGCCGAGGTCGCCGACACCGCCACCTACGACGCGTCCCACGTCCACGCCGACGTGCTCGTCGTCGGAGCCGGGCCGACCGGCCTGGCCGCGGCCCTGACGGCTGCGCGCTCCGGAGCACGGGTGGTGCTGCTCGACGAGCAGAGCGAGCCCGGCGGCGCGCTCCTCGGTAGCACCGACGCGATCGACGGCAGGCCCGCGCTCGACTGGGTCGCGGACGCCGCTGCCGAACTCGCCACCTACCCCGACGTCCTGCACCTGCAGCGGACCACCGCGTTCGGCCACTACGACGACGGGTTCGTCCTGGCGTTGCAGCGACGCACCGATCACCTCGGCGCAGAGGCGCTGGCCAAGGTCAGCCGCCAACGGGTCTGGCGGATCCGGGCCAGGCAGGTCGTCGTTGCGGCCGGCGCGCACGAGCGTCCGGTGGTGTTCACCGACAACGACCGGCCGGGCATCATGTTGGCCAGCGCCGCGCGCACCTTCCTGCACCGCTACGGCGTCAAGGTCGGTGAGCGAGCCGTCGTCTTCACCACCAACGACAGCGCCTACCTCGCCGCGTTCGACCTGCACGACGCCGGGGTACGGATCAACGCCATCGTCGACGCCCGCACGGTGCCGTCCCGCGACCTGCTCGACGGATGCGCCTCGCGTGACATCACCGTGCATCTCGGCTCCGTGGTGGGCGGCACGCGGGGCGACACCCGGATCAGCCACGCCTTGGTGTCCGATCTTGCCGACGGCACCGCGCCGTCGCCCGTGGAGTGCGACGTACTGCTCGTCAGCGGCGGCTGGAATCCGGCGGTCCACCTCTACAGCCAGGCGCGCGGCACGCTGCGGTACGACCAGATCCTCGGTGCGTTCGTGCCGGGCGAGCCGCTCGACGGGGTCGGCGTGGCGGGCGCGGCGGCCGGGGTGTTCGACCTGCCGGGGTGCCTGCGCAGTGGTCGCGTGACCGCCGAAAGTGCTTTGGCCGCACTCGGTTCTGCCGCTGCCGCAGGTCCGATCGACGGTGAGTCCGATGCCGTCCGCGAGCCGGCGGCGGCCGCCGTGCTGTGGTACGTACCTGACGCGGACGGCGCGTCGCGGCAGTTCGTCGACATGCAACGCGACGCCACCGTCGCCGACCTCGTCCGCGCGGTGGGCGCCGGCATGCGGTCGATGGAGCACATCAAGCGGTACACCACCATCGGCACCGCGCACGACCAGGGCAAGACCTCGGGCGTGGTCGCCTCGGGCATCACCTCCGAGCTCCTGGGTACCCGACCGGAGCATCTCGGCGTCACCACCTTCCGTCCGCCGTACACCCCGGTGGCCTTCGCCGCGCTCGCCGGGCGCAGCCGCGGCCGGATGTTCGATCCCGAACGGGTGACCGCGGTGCACGACTGGCACGTGGATCGGGGCGCCGTGTTCGAAGACGTCGGCCAGTGGAAACGCCCGCGGTACTACCCGTTGTCGGGTGAAGGCATGGATGATGCGGTGCTGCGCGAATGTGCCGCCGTCCGTGGCGGAGTCGGCATCCTCGACGGTTCCACCCTTGGCAAGATCGACGTCCAGGGGCCGGATGCCGGCGAATTCCTCGACATGCTCTACACGAACATGATGAGCACCCTCAAGGTCGGGATGATCCGCTACGGCGTGATGTGCGGCGTCGACGGCATGGTGATCGACGACGGCACCGTGATGCGGTTGGCCGACGATCGTTTCCAGGCGTTCACCACGACCGGCGGTGCGGCCCGGATCTTGGACTGGATGGAGGAGTGGCTGCAGACCGAGTGGCCGCATCTGTCGGTGCGGCTGACGTCGGTCACCGAGCAGTGGCACACCTTCCCCGTCGTCGGCCCCAGGTCGCGCGACGTCATCGCGGCCGTCTTCGGTCCCTCCACCCACCCAGCGACGCCCGCCGATGACGTCGACACGGGCAACGACGCGTTTCCCTTCATGGCGTGGCGGGACACCACCCTGGACGGCGTGCACGTGCGGATCGGCCGGGTCAGCTTCTCCGGTGAGCTGGCCTACGAGGTCAACGTGATGGGTTGGTACGCAACGGCGGTGTGGGAGAAGCTGTTGGCCGAGGGCGAACGCTACGGCATCACGCCGTACGGCACCGAGACGATGCACGTGCTGCGCGCCGAGAAGGGCTATCCGATCATCGGGCAGGACACCGACGGCACCAACACCCCGCAGGACCTCGGCATGAGCTGGGCGGTGTCGAAGAAGAAGGTCGACTTCATCGGCAAGCGCTCGTTCACCCGCAGCGAGAACGTCAATCCGCTGCGCAAGCAGTTCGTCGGGTTGCTGCCCATCGACGCGCAGACCGTGCTGCCCGAGGGCGCGCAGATCATCGAAGCCACTGCCGACGGCGAACTGCCGCCGCCGCCGGTGCCGATGCTCGGACATGTCACCTCGAGCTACCGCAGCGCCGAGTTGGGGCGTCCATTCGCCTTGGCCCTGGTCAAGGGCGGCCACGCCCGCATCGGCGACACCCTGAACGTTCCCGTGAACGGGATCATGGTGCCGGTGGAGGTCACCGGCACCGTTCTCGTCGACCCCGAAGGAGCTCGCCGCGATGGCTGACACCCTTACCCGCCGGAGCCCCCTCCAGGGCTTCGCGAGTCGCTTTGCGACGCTGCCCGGATCGGCCACCGTCGCCGAGGAGCCGTTCGTCGCGATGATCGACCTCTGGGTCGATCGGTCGGGTCCCGGCGGCGCTGCGGCCGCAGCCGTTCTCGGCGTCGCCGAATTGCCCGCCACACCGTCGACGGTGACCGCCGGGGCCGACACCACGGTGATCTGGTTCGGGCCGCAGGAATGGCTCGTCACCTCCCGTGACCGGCCGGCCGAGGTGCTGGAGTCGCAGCTGCGCGAGGCGGTGACCGAACACGGCGGTGCTGCCGTCGACGTCTCGGCGCAGCGCACCACGCTGCGGTTGCGCGGCGACCGTGCCCGCGACGTGCTGGCGAAGGGGTGCTCGCTCGACCTGCACCCGCAGGTGTTCGCGACCGGCGCCGCGGCGCAGACGATGCTCGGGCAGGCCGCCGTCGTGCTGATTCCGTTGAGCGACGAGGGCACCGACTACCGGATCCTGGTCCGGTCGTCCTTCGCCGGCTATCTCGCCGAATGGTTGATCGACGCCGCCGAGGAGTTCGGCATCCCCACTCCCTAGTTCCGAGCCCGTTGCTACGGTGCTGGCGGGGGCGAGAGGACCGTGGGCGGATGGCAGCAGCAGCGATGTCCGTGCCCGTGCTGGTGGGAACGCTCGACCTGATCGGGGTGTTCGCCAATGCCCTCCTCGGCGGTGCCGTGGCGCGCCGGCACGGCTTCGACCCCGTCGGGTTCGCCGCCCTGGCGATCGTGTCGGGTCTCGGCGGGGGTCTGCTGCGCGACACCCTCCTGCAGCACGGCACCCCCGTGGCCCTGACCAACTACGGTTACCTCACCACGGCGCTCGTCGGTGCGATGGTGGCCTTCGCGGTGCGCTTCGAGGGCAGGCTGTGGGATCGCCTGTTCCCCTACGTCGACGCGCTCGCACTGGGCTGCTGGGCGGCAGCTGGTGCGCAGAAGACGCTTTCGTTCGGGCTGGGTTGGCTACCCGCCGTCTTGCTGGGCACGGTCACCGCGGTCGGTGGCGGTGCGATCCGCGACATCGCAGTGGGCACCATTCCGACCATCTTCGGCGGCAACACCCTCTACGCGACGTGCGCCGTCATCGCCAGCGGCACACTCGTGCTCGTCCAGCACCTCGCGAACCCGCAAGCCGCACTGCTGGTCTCGACGGCCCTCGGCGCAGTGCTGTGCCTGCTCGCTCGTTGGCGGGGCTGGATACTGCCCGAACAGGTGCCCTGGCCGAGGCCCCGCCGCCGAAGGTCTCAGTGATTTGCGCACGCTGGGCCACGGCCACCGCGGCTCGGCGTGCTCACGTCGCGTTGACGTCCGAGGGGTGCGTGGCCAACGGCGTGACGTGGACGTCCATGTAGGGGAACAGCGGCAACCCCGAGATGATCTGGTGCAGTTCGTCGTTGGAGTCGACGTCCAGGATCGAGTAGTTGGCGTACTCACCGGCCACGCGCCAGATGTGCGGCCACTTGCCCCGGCGCTGCAGGTCCTGTGAGTAGCCCTTCTCCCGGTCGACGATGTCGGCGCGCGTCTGCGGATCCATGTCGGCCGGGAGGTTGACTCGCATGTGCACGTGGAACAACACGTCAGCTCCGGGCGGGATCGAGCGCGAAGTCGTAGCTCACCGACTGGGTGCCGTCGGCTTCGACGTGCGGGTCGAGGATGAGTTCCGGCTTCACTGCGCTGGCGATGTCGTCGTCGTTGTGCGAATCGCCCGGAAAGTACAGCTGCGCCGTCAGCAGCTCGTGCCCGGGTGCGGACACCTTGACGTGGAGGTGGGCCGGACGCCAGGCGTGCCACCCGGCCGCGGCGATCAGCTTGCCGCATGAACCGTCGGTCGGAATCTGGTAGGGCGCAGGGCGGATCGTGTGGATCTCGAACGCGCCGTCCGCCCCGGTGGTGAAGGTGCCCCGCAGGTTCCACTGCGGGATGTCCGGGAGCGAACTGCGAGTAGTAGCCGTCGTCGTCGGCGTGCCACAGCTCGACCGTGCCGGCCAACGGCGCCCCGTCGGTGTCGGTGATGCGGCCCCGCCACGTCAGCGGCGTGCCCTTCTCGCCGTCGCGCATCGGAATGGTGCCCTTGGCGCCGAGCTCCGGTGCGTCCGGCACGTAGTACGGGCCCTCGATGCTGCCCTTGTTGCCGGTGCGGTGATCGGTGGCGACGTCCTCGACGGCGTGCTCCAGCCAGACGTCGAGGAACAGCGGCCATTCACCGGTCTCTCCGACGTCGATCAGCCATGCCTTGAGCGCGTTGTACTCGTCGTAGGTGACGCGGTGCCGTCGAATGGTGTCGTGCACGGCGGCCAGCACCTCACGAGCCAGCGCGTCGACGCGCTCGGGGAGGCGTGTCCCTGACGGCCTCGTACGGCGACTTGTCGGCGTGGAACCGCTCGGTGGCCGACGCGCCAGAAGCGGCGGCGCTGGCGGCTTGGTCGACTGTGGTCATGATCAGTTCTCTCTTCTCTGTCGTCCTTCGACTTCCGCGGGGGGCTGCCCGCGGAGAAATCATTGATCCGTTCGGTACCTGGCGACTTTGTCCGGGTCGACGTCGATGCCGAGTCCGGCACCGGAGGGCACGCGCAACGTTCCGTCACGGATCTGCAGGGGCTCGGTGAGCAGGTCGTCGGACATGTCCAGGAAGTTGGACAGTTCGCCGGCCCGGCGTGAGGTGAGCTCGAAGGCTGCGCCGAACGCGACGGCGCACGCGCTTCCGACCTGTCCGTCGATCTGGTTGCCCATCACGACCTCGAGCCCCAACCCCTCGGCCAGATGGTGTACGCGCTGGGAGGTCGTGAATCCGGTCCTGGCGGTCTTGATGCTGATGGCGGTCGCGCTCTTGCCCAACACTTCTCGCGTCACGTCGGCGGGTGTCGGAACGGATTCGTCGGCGATGAAGGGCACGTCGAGGCGTTCCACCAGCCACCGCCGCCCCAGCACGTCGTCGGCCGGGCACAGTTCCTCGGCGAAGAGCAGGTCGAGGTCGGCCATCTCCGACATGGCCCGCAGCGACTCGGCGGCGGTCCAGCCCCGATTGGCGTCGACGTACAACTCGACCGTGTCTCCGAAGTGGTCCCGCAAGGCACGCACGACGGCCGTGTCGAGTGACACGGGCCGACGGCCGACCTTCACCTTGAAGGTCGTGATGCCATGGGCGTCGCGCATCCTCTCGGCTTCGGCCACCATCGCGGCCGGGTCGTCGAACCCCAGCATGTGGCTGACGCGCATCCGGTCGGTGTATCCGCCGAGCAGACTGCTGACGGGAAGTTCCAGCGTGCGACCCAGGGCGTCCCACATCGCCATGTCCACGGCGGATTTCGCCGTTGGATTGCCGACGGTGCGGGCCAGCCGCGCTCCGGCGACCTCGCGTTCGGTCAAGGTCGAGCCCGATCAGAGCGGGCGCGAACAGCTGCTCGACGACGGCCACGATCCCGGTTTGCGTCTCGCCGTAGGTGAACGGCCGTGGCGGCGCCTCCGCGACGCCGACGATTCCGTCATCGGTGTGCACCCGGACCAGTACGTGGTCGGCGGTGTGAACCTCGCCCGACGCGAACTTCAGTGGCTTGACGTACGGGATGGCGAAGGGAATCGCCTCCACGGCGGTGATCTTCACGTCAGCTCCCCTCGGGACGCGGCGATGGGCGCGAAATCCGGCACCAGCGCCGTGGACAGGACCTCGACGACCGCATCGACGACGGGGTTGTCGCCGCCTCGTCGCCAGGCGAGCGCGAGTTCGACGTTGCCGCCGTCGATCAAGTCGCGAAACACCAATCCCTGCAACGGCAGTGACCGAACCGACGCCGGCAGTACGGCAACCCCGAAGCCCGCGGCGACCAAGGACAGCAGGACTGCGGTGCCCGGCGCCGTGTGTTCGCGGTGCGGCACGAACCCCGCGCGCTTACAGCTGCGCAGAACCGCGTCGTTGACCGCGGAGTCCCGGCTGGCGTACGCGACGAACGACTCGCTCCGCAGGTCGGTCATCGAGACCACGGGTTCGGCGGCCAGCCGGTGATCGACCGCCACGGCGAGCACCAGCGGTTCGACGTCGATGCTGCGCAGTTCGATGTCCTCGCCGACCGCGGGCGGACGCAGCACCCCGACGTCGAGTGCACCGGTGCGAAGCTGATCGCACTGCAGCGGCGTGAGCATGTCCGCCTGGATCTCCACTGCCACCGCGGGGAGTTCCTGGCGGAGGATGCGTGCGATGCGCGGAAGATGCGAGAAGGCGGCCGTGCCGGTCAGCCCCACGCGCAGCAGGCCGCTGCGCCCGGCGGCAATCCTGCGTACTCCGCGTTCGGCGTCGTCGACGCCGGCGAGGATCCGGGCCGCCTCGACCGGCAGGAACTCGCCGGCCGGAGTCAGCGACACCTGCCGGGTGGTGCGGTTGAAGAGGGTGACGTCGAGCTCGTCCTCGAGCTGGCGGATCGTGTACGACAGGGCCGGCTGTGCCACCAGGAGCTGCTCGGCCGCGCGGCCGAAGTGGCAGGTCTCGGCCACCGCGGCGAAGTAGCGCAGGTGTCGCAGCTCCATGTGCCTCCTCCCTCCGGGCATCGGTGATGACCGATCACGCTCGACGGTAGATCGCCGATCCATAGGAAACAAGGACTTATTGTTTGGCTGATTGATCGATGAATCGCGATCAATCGTATCCCTGGACAGGATTAGGCATTCGCCTAGTGTGACCGCCACCACGCGCTGCCACAGTTCCAGGAAGAGATCACTTCTGGAGGTTCACATGACCGCACCGAGCACCGAGAACACTGAGCCACGTCGCCACCGTCGCTGCTCGACAACGCCGTCGTCGACGACGCCGAGGCAGGCGTCTACCGCGCCAACCGCAGGATCTTCACCGACGAGGAGATCTTCGAGCTCGAGATCAAGCACATCTTCGAGGGCAACTGGATCTACCTGGCCCACGAGAGCCAGGTGCCCAACCCCGGCGACTACTTCACTACCTACATCGGCAGACAGCCGGTCGTGATCACCCGCGACAAGTCCGGCGAGCTGCACTGTCTCATCAACGCGTGCGCCCATCGCGGCGCGATGGTCTGCCGCCGCAAGACCGACAACCGGATGACGCTGACCTGCCCGTTCCACGGCTGGACGTTCCGCAACGACGGCACGCTGCTCAAGGTCAAGGACCCCGAGGGCGCCGGCTACCCGCGAGGCGTTCAACACCGACGGCATCCACGACATGACCAAGGTCGCGCGGTTCGAGAGCTACCGCGGCTTCCTGTTCGGCAGCCTGAACGACGACGTGCTCGCCGCTTGTCGAGCACCTGGGCGACACGCACCAAGGTGATCGACATGCTGGTCGACCAGTCACCGGACGGCCTCGAGGTGCTGCGCGGCTCGTCGACCTACACCTACGACGGCAACTGGAAGGTGCAGGCCGAGAACGGCGCCGACGGCTATCACGTCACCGCCACCCACTGGAACTACGCCGCCACCACCAGTCGCGGCGCGGCACCGGCGAGTCGAAGAACGACACCAAGGCGCTCGACGCCGGCAGCTGGGGCAAGTCCGGCGGCGGCTACTGGTCCTTCCCACACGGGCACCTGTGCCTGTGGACCTGGGCCGGCAACCCCGCAGGACCGTCCGCTGTGGGACAAGCTCGACGAGCTCAAGGAGCGCTTCGGCGAGGCCAAGGGCGAGTTCATGGTCAAGGGCTCCCGCAACCTGTGCCTCTACCCGAACGTCTATGTGATGGACCAGTTCTCGACGCAGATCCGCCACTTCCGCCCCATCGCGCCGGACAAGACCGAGGTGACCATCTACTGCATCGCCCCCAAGGGTGAGAGCGCCGCGGCCCGCGCGCACCGGATCCGTCAGTACGAGGACTTCTTCAACGCCTCGGGCATGGCGACCCCCGACGACCTGGAGGAGTTCCGCTCCTGCCAGCTGACCTTCCGGGCCACGGCCGCGCCCGTGGAACGACATGAGCCGCGGCGCCGAGCACTGGCTGACCGGACCCGACGAGGTCGCCCGGTCACTCGACATGGCCGGCGTGATCTCGTCCGGCGTCAAGAACGAGGACGAGGGGCTCTACCCGGTGCAGCACGGCTACTGGCTCGACACCATGCGGGGCGCGCTGGCCCGCGAGAAGGAGAACTGACATGACTTCCACCGAAACACGCGATGCGACGAAGCGCACTGATCACCCAGAACATGATCGAGCAGTTCCTCTACCGCGAGGCCCGCTACCTCGACGACCGCGAGTTCGAGAAGTGGCTGCAGTGCTACGCCGACGACGTCGTGTACTGGATGCCGTCCTGGGACGACGACGACACGCTCGTCGAGGACCCGCAGCGCGACATCTCGCTGATCTACTACGCGAACAAGGGCGGCCTCGAGGACCGGGTCTTCCGGATCCGCACCGAGCGCTCGTCGGCCACCTCGACTGCCCGAACCGCGGACCAGCCACAACATCAGCAACGTCGAGGTCATCGAGCGTCGCGGTGATCTGGTCGACGTCCGGTTCAACTGGCACACCATGTACTTCCGCTACAAGACGATCGACCCGTACTACGGGACCTCGTTCTACACGATCGACTTCAGCGGCGAGCAGCCCCTGATCCGGCGCAAGACCGTCGTGCTCAAGAACGACTACATCCACCACGTGGTGGACGTCTACCACTTCTGAGGGCATGGCCATGACTGCAATCATCCCCGGAGCGCTCCGCTCCCCGGCCGACCACTGACGTCGAAACCTACTCCGTCGCCTTGTCCTTCGAGGACGGGGTGACCCGGTTCATCACCTGCCGGGAGGACCAGACCGTCGCCGACGCGTCCTACCGGTCAGCGGATCAACATCCCGCTGGACTGCCGCGACGGCGCGTGCGGCACCTGCAAGGCGCTGTGCGAGTCGGGCAGCTACGACGGCGGCTCCTACATCGACGACGCGTTGGCGCCCGACGAGGCCGCGGCCGGCTACGTGCTGCCCTGCAGCATGAAGCCGCGCTCGGACCTGGTGCTCCAGATCGCCAGCACCTCCGACGTCGCCAAGACGCAGCGCGGCCACCTACACCGGCACCCTGGTGCGACTCGACCGGCTGTCGGACACCACGGTGGCCTTCGGCGTGGAAATCCCCAACCGCGCCGAATTGGCCTTCCTGCCAGGTCAGTACGTCAACATCGCGGTGCCGGGCACCGACCAGACCCGGTCGTACTCGTTCTCCAACGGACCCGACGACGACCTGCTGACCTTCCTGGTCAAGCTGACCCCCGGTGGCGCGATGTCCGACTACCTGGCGTCAGCGCGCCGCGGTCGGCGACACCCTCACGTTCACCGGCCCCAACGGATCGTTCTTCCTCCGCGAGACCGACCGACCGGTGCTGCTGCTGGCCGGCGGCACCGGCCTGGCGCCCGTGCTGTCGATGCTGCGCGCCATGCGGCGCGCACCGAGCACGCGCACGGCCCACCTGATCTACGGCGTCAGCACCGACGAGGACCTGGTGGCGCTCGACGAGATCGACTCGATCGCGGCACACCTCGGCGGATTCACCTGGGAGCATTGCGTGTCGGATCCCGAGTCGACCGCCGAGCACAAGGGTTACGTGACGGGTCTGATCGAGCCCGAGCACCTCCACGACGGCGACGTCGCGGTGTATCTGTGCGGGCCGCCTCCGATGGTGGAGGCGGTGCCGGACCCACTTGTCCGACGGGTGGCATCGAGCCGACGGGTTTCTACTACGAGAAGTTCGCGCTGGCGCGCGCCGCGTCGACGCCGGAACCCAGTTGCCACGCTCGAACTTCCGGGGACGCCCGCGCAGGCGCTGCTGATGTCCGGCGACGCCCGCGCCATCGCCGGGCAGGTGATGCATCCGCATCGCGACGTTCCCGCCGGCCCCGGCGCCGCTTTCGTGATCGACGACGCGGTCGCGGCACCGGTCCGTCGCCGGACAGCTGCTGGCGCCGGCGGCGGGATCGGGTCCGGCGACGTCACTCGACGCCGACGACGGCGCGCCGATTCCCAGTGGCGCACGACGCGTGACGGGGCAGGAGTTGTTCAGCAGGCCGGAACCCGATCGCACCCCGCCGCCCGCCGTCGGGACCGTGTCGCAGGACGGGTATGAGATCGGTGAGGAGCACCCGAGGTGCACGCATCCGACGCCCTGTTCGAAGCGCGGCAGGCACTCGAACTCGGCGCCCTGGAACTGACGCTGGGGCGCTTGAGCACCCGGCAGCTCGCCGGCTACCGGTTGCTCGCCGAGTCGACGTTGCCCTACGTCGACGGGCGACCGGTTCGTCGACGCCGCGCCAGTACACCGAGACGAACGCGGCGTTCCACGACTACCTGTTCACGCTGACCGGCAACGAGCACCTCCTGCAGGCGTATCAGGCCCTCGGACGTGAAGGGGCGGATGAGCGAGGTGCTGCGACTTGCCACGTGGTGCCATCCGCTGTGCGCCCAGGACCACCTCGACATCGTCGATGCGTTCGAAGCCGGTGACCGCACCGCGGCGCGAACCCTGTTCATCGGCGCACGCCGAATGTTCCAAGCAGACCATGCGCCGAGCCATGTCCGACGGCGACGAGGCACGGGCCGCCCGCCGGCCGCGGTTCATCACGCCGGGACGCTTCGAAGGCAAGGTCGTGATCGTCACCGGCGCGGCCCAGGGCATCGGTGAGCAGACCGCGCGCCGGATCGACGCCGAGGGCGGCACGCTGGTCCTCGCGGATCGCTCTGAGCTGGTCAACGAACTCGCCGACGAACTGACCGCCCACGGCGGCACGGCGCTGGCGGTCACGGTCGACCTCGAAGCCTCGATGGCGCGGAAGCACTGATCGCAGCAGACGCGTTTCGGCCTTCGGCCGCATCGACGTCCTGATCAACAACGTCGGTGGCGCCATCAACTTCAAGCCGTTCATCCAGTTCACCGGCGCCGAGATCCGCGCCGAGATCGACAGGTCGCTGATGACCACGCTGTACGCCTGCGCGCGCCGTCCTGCCGACGATGGTCGAGCGGGGTCGGGGCGTCATCGTCAACGTGTCCTCGGCGGCGACCAAGGGCATCCACCGCATCCCATACTCCGCGGCCAAGGGCGGCGTCAACGCCATCACCGCCTCGTTGGCCATGGAGTACGCCGACGACGGCATCCGGGTCGTCGCGACCGCGCCCGGCGGCACCACGGCCCCCGCCCGCCGGATCTCGCGCGGGACTCCCGAGCCGCACGACGACACCGAGCGCGCCTGGTTCGACGCGCACGTCGACCAGACCATCGGGTCGTCACTGATGAAGCGCTACGGCACCCTCGACGAGCAGGCGGCCGCGATCTGCTTCCTCGCCTCCGACGAGGCCAGCTACATCACCGGATCCGTGCTGCCCGTGGCAGGCGGCGACGTGGGCTGACGGGCCGGCCGACCGGACTCCGTCGACGACGTCACGCCACTACGATGTGACGGTGCTCATCGGGCCGAACGGTTGCGTCGGGCGGGACGACGAACTGTCCGAGCTCGCCCAACGCCTTCGTGGCACCGTCACCGACGGTGCCACGGTGGTGGCGGTGATCGGCGCCCCCGGCATCGGCAAGACGGCACTCCTGCGGGCGCTCGCGGCCCAACACGACGACGTGAAGTGGGCCCGTGCCACGCCGTGGGAGTCCGACCTCCCCGGCGGCGTGCTCGCGCAGTTGCTGCAGGACGACGTCCCCGCCGATCCGGTGGACGCGGCAACCCACCTCGTCGACGTGCTGCGGACCTCCGACCCGGTGCTGTTGCTCGTCGACGACGCCGAACACGCCGATGCGCAGTCGCTTCAAGCGATTTCGACCCTGGTGCGGCACCAGCGCGAACTTCCGGTTCTCGTCGTGCTCGCAGTGGCGGAGCCGTCGCCGGCCCTCGTCGATCTGGCCGTGAACCGATTGGCGCTCGGCGGGCTTCCGGAGCGCGCCGTGGCCGCCCTCGCCGCCTCGCGCGGCCGGACCCTGCACCCATCGGTCGTCGGTGCCCTCACCCGGCACGCCGCGGGCAATCCGCGCGACGTGCTCGCCCTCCTCGACGAGGTACCCGATGCCATCTGGTCGCAGCCCGATGCCGTCCTGCCTGCGCCGAGCCATCTGCGCACCCTGACGCGCGACCGGTTGGCGGCCTGCACGCCCGAGGGCCGGGCACTCGTCGAAGCCCTCGCGGTTCTCGGCGAGGACGCCTCCCTCGCGGACGCCGCCGCGCTGGCGCACCTCGACGATCCACTGCCCGGGCTGGATTCGGCGAGCGCCGCCGGTCTCATCGTCGCCGCGACACCGTTCGAGCCGCGTCTGCGCGACCCCTCCACCTACGTCGCCGTCACCGAGCTGATGGGTGTGCAGGCGGTCGCCGACGCGCACCGCCGCGCCGCCGACGTCGTGACCGATCCGGTAGAGCGGCTCGGGCACCTCGTCGCGGCGACGCCGACGCCGGATTCCGCACTCGCCGACGACGTCGCCCGACTGGCGCGGGACAGGGGCGCCGACGGCGCCTGGGCTCAGGCGGCGTCGCTGTTCCGCGACTCGGCGCGGCTCACCGCCGATCCCCTGCAGCACGACGAACGACTCACCCGCTCGGTCGACGCGCTGATCGCGGCGGGCGACTGCGTGGCGGCGGCGGCCAAGGTTCCCGCGGTGGAGAGTCTGCGCGAGACCCCCTTGCGGAACGCGGTCCTGGCCTACTTGGCCATCCTGCGCGGGCGGGCCACCGAAGCCGACGTGCGCCTGGCCAGGGCGTGGGACATCGTCAACGCCGATCGCGACCCCGACACCGCTGCACTGGTGGCGCAGCGTCACGTCCTGCACGCGTTGATCCGTTGCCGTGGGGACGAACTGGTCGGCTGGGCAGACCGCGCCCTTGCCCTCGCCGACGGTGACTCCCCGGCCGGGATCGAGTCGGCGGCGATCCGCGGCCTCGGACTCTTGGCGGCGGGCCATCCGCGCCGCGCCGCCGCCGCGTACGACGAGCTCGCCTCCCGCGTCCGGCACGGCGCCCAGGCCCAGCGCGTCGTGATGGGACGGGGATGGGTGCAATTCATCCGCGATGACGTCGACGGGGCCCGCGCCAGCCTCGAGAGTGCCGTGGCCGCAGCAGGACTCGGTGGATCGACACGAATCACCCTGTGGGCGTTGGCCTGGCTCGCACGCGTGCAGTTCGCCACCGGCGAGTGGGAGCGCGCGATGAGCGCCGTCCAGCGTGGTCGCGCGCTGGCCGCCACGAGCGGGATCGTGGTGACCACACCGCTGTTGGAGTGGACCGCGGCACAGGTCGGCGCCCTGCGCGGCGACTGGCCGGCCGCCGAGGCCGCGGTCCGTGCGGCGTCCGCGGTCACCGGTGACTACGAGATGATGGTGATCCCGACGGTGCTGGCGCAGGCGCAGATCGCCGAAGCGGAGGCCGATTACGCCAAGGTCCGCCGGCTCGCCGCACCGCTGACCCGGATGGCGGCCGGTACCTCACTGCAGGAACCGGGTTACTGGCCGTGGCCCGACGTCTTGGCCAACGCGCTGGTGCTCGACGGCCGGCTCGACGAGGCCGACGCCTTCCTGCGGCCGCACGAGCAACGGGCCAGGGCCCGCGGTCATCGATCTGCGCAGGCCCGCCTCGGCTACGCCCGCGGCCGGTGGCACGGCGCAATCGGTGACGTCCACGAGTCGAGGCGGTCGTTCGAGGCGTCGTTGGAGCTGCTGCGCGGGCTGCCGTTGCGGTACGACGCCGCACGGGTGAACTTCGCCTACGGGCAGACGTTGCGCCGCGCGGGGAAGCGACGCCAAGCCGACGCGGTGATCGGCGCGGCCCGTGAGCTGTTCGTCGGCCTGGGGGCGCACACCTACGTCGCCCGCTGCGATCGTGAGCTGAAGGCCGGGGGGCTGCACCAGGTCCGTGGCAGCCGCGACGACGTGACGCTCACGCCGCAGGAGGAAGCCGTGTCCAACCTCGTCGCACGCGGGCTCTCCAACCGGGAGGTGGCCGCGGAACTCTACGTATCGCCGAAGACGGTGCAGTATCACCTCACCCGCGTCTACGCCAAGCTGGGCGTGCGTTCCCGGTCGGAGCTGGCGGCGCTGCGCCGGTGACGGTCGTCGGTCACGGGGGCGCCGGTCTTGGCGACCACGTCGTCGTAGCCCACTCCGTCGGCGAGTTCGATCACGGCAAAACCCGTACCCGCCACGTCGAACACGCCGAGGTCGGTGATGACGCGACTGACCACGGCCTTCCCGGTCAGCGGAAGGTCGCACGCGACGACGAGTTTGGCGGCACCGGACTTCGACACGTGATCCATCAGGACGATGACGCGCTCGGCCCCACTGACGAGGTCCATCGCGCCGCCCATCCCCTTGACCATCGAGCCAGGGACCATCCAATTGGCCAGGTCGCCGTTGGCGGCGACCTGCATGCCGCCGAGCACCGCGACGTCGACGTGGCCGCCGCGGATCATCGCGAAGCTGGTGGCCGAATCGAAGTACGACGCACCACCCACCACCGAGACGGTCTGCTTGCCCGCGTTCACCAGGTCCGGATCGACCTCGTCGTCGTAGGGGAACGGGCCGACTCCGAGGATGCCGTTCTCCGCGTGCAGCGTGATGTCGGTCCCGTGCGGCAGATGGTCCGGGATCAACGTCGGCAGGCCGATCCCGAGATTGACGTAGTCGCCGTCACGCAGTTCGAGGGCCGCCCTCGCAGCCATCTGATCGCGGGTCCACGTCATGACGACACCTCCTGGTCGGCCGGCCGGGGCCGGGTCGTACGTTTCTCGATTCCCTTGCGGGAGGCCTGTTCCGGGGTCAACCCGACGACGCGTTGCACGAAGATGCCCGGCAGATGGACCTCGTCGGGATGCAGGTCTCCGACCTCGACCACCCGTTCGGCCTCCACGATGGTCAGCCGGCCCGCCATGGCGGCGGGCGGATTGAAGTTCCGTGCGGCGGCATGGAAGACGCAGTTTCCGGCCTTGTCCGCGACCGCCGCCCGCACCAGTGCGTAGTCGGTGACGATGGACTCCTCCAGCAGCATCGGCCGACCTCCGAACGTCCGCACCTCCTTGGGAGGGGACGCGAGGGCAACGCTGCCGTCCGGGTGGTATCGCCATGGCAGGCCGCCGTCGGCCACCAACGTGCCCACCCCGGTCGGGGTGAAGAACGCACCGATCCCGCTCCCGCCGGCCCGCAGGCGTTCCGCCAGCGTGCCCTGCGGCGTCAGTTCCACGGTCAGCTCGCCGCTCAGGTACTGGCGGGCGAATTCCTTGTTCTCCCCCACGTAGGAGGCAATCACGCGAGTGATCTTGTGCGCCTCCAACAACAGACCAAGCCCGCCGCCGTCGACGCCGCAGTTGTTGCTGACGATGGTCAGGTCACCGGCGCCGTGTGCCAGCAGCGCGTCGATCAGGAACCAGGGGATTCCGGCGAGGCCGAACCCCCCGACGGCGAGGCTGGCACCGTCGGGGATGTCGGCGACGGCCTCGGCGGGCGTGGCGACTACCTTGTTCAGTGTCATGAGCTCTCCAGACGTGTGAGGACGGCGTGGACGTGACGACCGGTCACCGGACCGTCTCGAATACCGCCGCCAGGCCCTGGCCGCCGCCGATGCACATGGTCTCCAGGACGTAGCGGGCGTCGCGGCGGCGCGCCTCGTAGGCCGCGGTGGCCAGGATGCGGGCGCCGGTGGCCCCGATGGGATGCCCGAGCGAGATGCCCGAACCGTTCGGATTGACCCGGTCGTCGAGCGCGTCGACCTTCCACTCGGCGAGCACGGCGAGCGCCTGTGCGGCGAAGGCCTCGTTGAGTTCGATGAGGTCGACCTCGGACAGGGTGATCCCGGCCCGCTCGAGTGCGGCGGAGGTGGCGCTCACCGGGCCGATGCCCATCCGTTCGGGTGCACAGCCGGTCACTGCCCACGACTTCAACGCCAACATCGCCGTGAGGCCGCGCTTCTCGGCTTCGTCGCGGGTCGTGACGACGCACATGGCGGCGCCGTCGTTCTGGCCCGAGGCGTTGCCCGCGGTCACCGTCGCTTCGTCGTCGACCTTGATGCGGATCGGTCGCAGCGCGGCCAGCTGCTCGACGCTGACGTCCGCGCGCGGATGCTCGTCGCGGTCGACCACGGTGTCGGGCTTGCCCCGCGTGCCGGGCACGGTGACGGCGAGCAGTTCGTGGGAGAACCGGCCCTCGTCGTGGGCGGCGACGGCGCGATGATGCGAACGCACCGAGAGTTCGTCCTGCTCCCGACGGGTGATGCCGTAGTCGCGGCGCAGGTTCTCCGCCGTTTCGATCATCCCGCCTGCGACGGGATGTTCGGTCCCGCCGGCTGTTTCGCGCGCGCGGTCCAGACGGTCGAGTAGAGCGATGCCACCCTGACGCACGCCGGTGCGCAGGCCGAGGGCATAGTGCTCGACGTTGGACATCGACTCCGCACCGCCGGCGACGACGATGCGCGCCGCTCCGGTGGCGATCTGGCCCGCCGCGTAGAGCACCGCCTGCAGGCCCGAACCACAGCGGCGGTCGATCTGGATTCCGGGCACGCCCGTTCCGAGTCCGGCGTCCAGGGCCGCGATCCGGCCGATGGCCGGCGCTTCCCCGTTGGCGTAGCCGTTGCCGAGTATCACGTCGTCGACGTCGCCCTCCCCAAGCCCGGTGCGCTCGACGAGGCCCTTCAGGGCGATCGTGGCGAGTTCCGCTGCGGACAGCGGCGCGAGCGCCCCGCCCATCCGGCCGACCGGAGTGCGCAGCGGATTGCAGAACACGACGTCTGTCATGCACTTACCGTAAGACGCGGCGGCGATATTCTGAAATACCTAGATTGGCAAGATTGATAGCTGTAACGTCTCAATAATGGAGCTGCGCCACCTGCGCTACTTTCGCGCCGTCGCCGAGGAACTGCACTTCGGTCGAGCCGCCGAGAAGTTGCACATCGCGCAACCTCCACTGTCGCAACAGATCCGGCAGCTCGAGCGCGAACTCGGCGTCAGCCTCTTCACGCGGAGCACCCGGCGCGTCGATCTGACCGCCGCGGGCCAGGAGTACCTGAAGCGGGCGGTCGCCATCCTCGATGCGGTCGACGACGCAGGAAACCAGGCCCGCCGGATCGCCCGCGGCATCGAGGGTCACCTGACCATCGGCTGCGTCGGCTCGGCGACGTACTCGCTCCTGCCGCGCTTCGTCCGCGCGTTGCGCGACGAGTTGCCCCACGTCGAGATCGACATCCGGGGTGAGATGCTCGCCCCCGCGCAGGTGCGCGCCCTGCTGTCCGGCGACGTCGACATCGCGCTGCTGCGGCCACCGGTCGACACGCCGAACGTCCATTGCGAGACGCTGCGTCGCGACCGGTTGATCGCCGCCCTGCCGGCAGACGATCCGCTCGCGGGTGCCGAGGTGCTGCATCTCGGTGACCTGCGCGGCGCGGACTTCATCGCTCATGCGGGACAGGGACGTTCGGTGATGGGCGGCTTGCTCACCGCGGTCTGCGCCGACGCCGGCTTCGCGCCGCGAATTCGGCACGAGGTCTCCGAGACCTCGACGTTGGTCACGCTGGTCGCGGCCGGCCTCGGGGTTGCGGTGGTCCCGGCGCCCACCGCCGACCTCGACGTCGCGGGTGTCACCTACCGCCAGCTCGAGCCATCGTCGCTGGGGGTCGACCTGATCGCCGCGAGACTTGTGAACGCGGCATCGCCGGCGATCGAGCGTGCACTCGAAGTGCTCCGCGCCATCGTGCAGTAGGCCGACGTGCGATCAATCAATGCACCGATAGTGCGTTATAGTGCACTGGTGAACGATCACGCCGCCGTTGCCCTCGCGACGGCCATCGGCTCGCGCGTCCGGCAGGAACGGATGTCGCGCGGCTGGACGCTGGACCACCTGGCGCAAGCCGCCGGGGTCAGCCGTCGCATGGTGGTGAGCGTCGAACAAGCCGCGGTGAATCCCAGTGTGGGAACGCTACTTCGGCTCAGTGACGCCCTCGGAGTCGGCTTGCCCGCGTTGGTCGAACCGCCTCAGGCCGCCCTGGTGAGGATCACCCGCCGCGGCGAGGGCGCCGAGCTGTGGAGCGGTGCGGCCGGTGGGCGGGGCACTTTGGTGGCGGGCACCAGGCCACCCGACGTCGTCGAACTCTGGGACTGGAGTCTCGGTCCCGGGGACCGGCACGTCAGTGAACCCCACGCAGCGGGGACCAGGGAGCTCATCCACGTCCTGGCGGGCTGCGTCACCATCGAAGTCGCCGACGACGTGATCGCCCTCGATACCGGCGACGCGGCGGCGTTCGCCGGTGACACGCCGCACGCGTACGCGAACCCCGCTCAGGAGGCAGCGCGCTTCTCGTTGGCAGTCTTCGAACCGGGCGTCGGAACGGCGCCGTCGAAACCCGAGGTCAGCCATGAGTGACGAGCGCATCGCGGCGTTCCTCGACGGCGCCTGCGTCGACGCCGCGGTGTTCGCCCTCCGGCCGGACTACCGTGCCCTCCTCCTGGCGGTCGACGGTCTGGTGCCCGCTCCGAGCGACCCGGACGGCGACGCACTGCTGCGCGCCGCCGAATCCGCCGCCCGCCAGGCATTGACGGAGCAGCCCGTCGAGAGGCTTCCGCACCTGGCGGCATGGCGCGACGCGTACCGGGGCTTCGGCGCCAAACCCCAACGGACCCGCAACAGCGCGGAGGCCCTGATCCGCCGCGCCGACGCGGGACTGCCGCGCGTCAACCGGCTCACCGACGTCTACAACGCCATCTCGGTGCGCCACCAGATCCCGCTCGGAGGTGAGGACGTCACCGGTTACGTCGGCGCGCCGCGGTTGATACGTGCCACCGGCGCCGAGGATTTCGACACCACGGCGGACGGCGCCGCGGCGACCGAACACCCCGACGCCGGAGAAGTGGTCTGGTGTGACGACGTCGGCGTGACGTGTCGGCGTTGGAACTGGCGGCAGGGGCGCCGCACCCAACTGCGTGACGACACGACGACGGCCCTGTTCATCTTCGACGCACTCGACCCGCTGACCGACGAGGAACTGAACGCCGCCGCCGACGAACTCGTGCGGCACCTCGAACGCCTCGGCCCGAGCGTCCACGTCGCCCGCCGCCTGCTGTCCGCCGAACACCCATCCGACCAAGGAGATTGAAGTGCTGATCCATCCCTGGGACGCCGCCGTCGACGCCGCCGAATGGCAGGACTGGCTGGCGGCCACCGACCGCTTCGGGATGCTGGCGGTTAACAATCTCGACCCCACGCAGGCACCGCCGCTGGTTCCCACGCACTTCACCCTCGCCGGTCCCGAACTGCTCATCCACCTGGCGCGCCCCAACCCGGTCTGGCCGCATCTGGAGGCAGCCACCGAGGTGCGGCTGTCGGTGATCGGCGACTACGCGTACATCCCGACCTACTGGCGCGCCAAGGCCGGGGGCCCCGACGAGGACGGGGTACCGACGAGCTACTACTCGGCCGTCCAGTTCGTCTGCCGCCCCACGGTCGTCGACGATCCGGCGGACAAGGTGCGCATACTCACCGCGCAGCTCGACGACTTCCAACCGGAGGGCCGCCACGCCACCGTCGCCGTGGGCGAGGAACCGTATGGCCGGATGCTGGCCGGCATCCGGGGCGTGCGTCTGAGCATCCTGCGGGTGGAGGCCAAGTTCAAGTACGACGATGCCAACCCGGTCGAACACCGCGAACGCGTCGTCAGCCGCCTCGAAGAGCGCCGCCACGGTCTGGACGCCGGCGCGGCGGCTCAGCAACGACGCCGCCTCGCCAGGCTCGGTGACTGGAAGACCCGCCGCACCGGCGGCGCGTAGGCCGCGTCCTCTGCCGATCACTGGTAGCAATACTTGCCCTCAGCACAACCAATTCCGGTGCTCAAGGCCTTGCCGTGTCCGCCTCAACCGGCGAGGCTGAACTGACCCCACGAGTGCCGACGTGGGGTCGTCGCGCGCCGACTCGGAACCGAACATGGGAGCACGTCGATGAGCTTCAGCCCAACGGCCGGACTACGTGCCCGATTCGCAGCGGCCCTCTCGACGATGTACGGGCGCGAGGTACCGGCCTACGCGACGCTGGTCGAGGTGACGGGCGAGGTCAACGCCGCACTCGGCGTGGACGATCGGGTGATGGCGGAGCGGCACGGCGCCATCCGGGTCGGTACCCCACGGGAGCTGCGCCAGGTCGGGCAGATCTTCCGCGGCTTCGGCATGTTCCCGGTCGGCTTCTACGACTTGCGCGACAGCGGGGGTGTCGCGGTCCCGGTGGTCTCTACCGCGTTTCGCCCCATCGACACCGGAGAACTGGAGCTCAATCCGTTCCGGGTGTTCACCTCGATGTTGACCGTGGACGACGACCGGTTCTTCTCCCCCGAGCTCCGCGGCCGACTGGAGACGTATCTGCAGCGCCGCACCCTGTTCGGAGACGAGCTGCTGACGCTGGCGTCGCGCGCCGAGCAACACGGCGGCCTGGCCGACGCGGACGCGGACCGCTTCGTCGAACTCGCCACCGCCGCGTTCGAACTGTCCGCCGAGCCCACGGACCGCCGGTGGTATGCGGAGCTGACGGCCATCTCGGCGGTGGCCGCCGACATCGGCGGCGTCACCCGCACGCACGTCAATCACCTCACACCACGGGTTCTCGACATCGACGAGTTGTACCGCCGGCTCGCGGCACGCGGGCTGCGGATGATCGACAAGATCCAGGGTCCGCCCCGCTGGAACGGTCCCGACGTGCTGCTGCGGCAGACGTCGTTCCGTGCCCTCGACGAGACACGGATGTTCACCGAGCCCGACGGCACCGTCGTGCCCGGCACCACGCGCGTCCGGTTCGGCGAGGTGGAGCAGCGCGGCATCGCACTGACACCGTTGGGCCGGCAGCACTACGATGCGCTGACGGCGGCGACGGACGAGGCCTGCGCCACTGGACTGTCGTGGCAGGACGCGGGCCGCGCGGTGTGGGAGGCGTCCGACTTCCCCACCGACGAGGACGGTCTGCGCCGCGGCGGTCTGGCGTACTTCACCTTCGCGGTGGATGCGGCGGGCAAGGTGGTGGCGACCCCCATCGTCTACGAGGACTTCCTGCCACGCAGCGCGGCGGGCATCTTCCGGTCCAACCTGACCGGTGACAGCGTGATGGACGAGGGCGGTGCCGCAGCACATTACGACCTCGGCTGGCTTGCGGACACGCTTGGCTGCGTCGTGTCCGTCCCCGAGCAGCTCTACGCGGCGCAGAGCCGTCGGTCGATCCGGGCCTGCTGCGACCGATTGGGCACCGACCCCGCACTCTTCGTCGCCGAACACCTTCCCAGCACCCTGGAGGCCGCTGCTGTCTCGTGACACTGTGTCCCGGTGGGCTCGATGCCGCAGATGTTCGGCGCCGGGGTCATGACACAGCGAGGGAGGGCCGCGATGACGGTGGGGTGGGATGATGATCCGGTGGTCGCGGCATGGTCCGGGCTGCCCCGGATCGACCGTGATCTGACCGCCGACGCGTGCGTGGTCGGCCTCGGCGGTTCCGGACTCGCGGCGGTGGCCGAACTGGTCGACCGCGGCCTGTCGGTCGTCGGCCTGGACGCCGGCCGGTCGGCGCGGGCGCCGCGGGCCGCAACGGCGGCTTCCTGCTCGGTGGCCCCGCCGCGTTCCTCCACCACTCCGTGGCGGCGTGGGGAACGTCGTCGATCGACTTGTACCGGGCCACCCTTGCCGAGATCGACCGGCTCGCCGACCTTCTCGGACCGGAGGTGATCCGGCGCACCGGCTCGATCCGGCTCGCCGGGCTACCGGGCGAGCCCGTCGATGGTGAGGACCGCCAGCAAGACTTGGCCGATTGCGAGTTGCTGGCAGCCGAGTTGCGCCGCAACGACATCGCCGTCGAAGACTACGACGACGACTTGGCGTGGCATCTTCCTGCCCAACAACGCCGCGATGAATCCGGCGCGGCGGTCCCTCGGCCTGGCGGCGCTGCTGGCGCCACGGCCCGCGCTCTTCGAGCACTCACGGCGGTGAGCATCGAGAGTGGCCGGTGCGCACGGCTTTCGTACGTCCGGAAGGTTGTCCGGTTCGATCGACGGCAGACTGGGGGTGGTGGTCCCGGAGCTGCGGGGGCGGGTTAGCACCGCCCGGTTGCAGATGTTGGGAACGGCGCGGTGACACCGGGCCGGCTGCCGTGTCCGGTCTATTGCCGCTGGGGCTACGACGCGCGCAGCAGGACGCGGCCAGGCAGTTGTTCGTCGGCGGCGGACGCGACAAGTTCGTCGACTCCGAATGGACGACCGATACCGCGCCGACCGCCGAGGTGCAGCGCTACATCGAACGGGTGGCGCAGGCGATGGCCGGTCAGCCCGTCACCGTGACCAGCCGATGGGCGGCGTCGGTCGCCTACACGCCCGACGGGCGCCCGTTGTGTTCGGAGGTCGCGCGCGGGGTCGTGGCCTACGGCGGCTACAACGGCACCGGAAACCTGGTGGGGCCGCTCGCTGGCGCGGGCCGCGGTGGCACTGGCGCTCGACGGCACCGCGGTGCCGGAGTACTTCGCCGGCGGAGCGGTGCGGTGCGCCGGCCAGCTGAAAGGGCGGGTTGCTATCCGGTGCGAGACGGCCGCGGGCGTCGCGGAGCCCAACTGGCCTCCAGCCAGCCGATCACCGGCCACGGCTGCGAATCAATCACGGCAATGCCCGCATTGGGGCTGAGGCTGTGCGCAGGAACGTTGAACACCGCATGCGTTGTGTCGCGAATGTTGACCGATGGCAGCGGCGCATATTCATCGGTCAGGATTCCTCGCCGCAAGATGAAGTACACGTAGAGCGCTCCGACCCCCACCAAGGCGCCGGCCAGCTCCGCGGCGAGCTCGAAGATCTTGATCTTCAGACCGACACCGTCGGAGAGCTTGTCGAGCTGGTCGGGGCTCATAGCTGCGCTCGCCGCGCTCCGGCAGCGGCGGGGTGCCGCGCATCGGACCGAGGTCGACCACGACGTCGACGTGGTCACCGGATTCTGCTGTGACACTGACGCCGCAGCCGCTGCGCACGGTGAACTGATAGGACACCACGAAGATCGTGGGCGAACGGCGTCGGCGCGGGCGGTGGTGCCACCAGTAGATGCATCCGGTGGCGTCCCCGGTAGGGCCGCTCCTTGATCTTCGGGTGCGCCTCCACCCGCGTCGAGAGGCCGAAGACCACCTTTCCGACTTCCTTGAACAGATGCGAGTACATTCGAACCGTTGTCGTCGACGTCGTCGTCGTACACGTTTGCCGGGTCCGCGGCGAACTCCTGCCCGTGCAGGAACGGCCGCGACATCAACAACATCCGTGTCGTCGGCTGCGAGGGGCGCCTCGAGCGCGGCACGCTCGCAGCGGCCATCAGCAACGGCGGATGGATCTCGGTGCGGTAATGGTCGTCGAAGACGTGGCCGGTGTCGATGATCCAGCGGCCGAAGCACGCCACCCGATCGCCGTTGTTCACCTGCCCCCGGAAGCTCGGCGGCAGCAGGTGCTTCTCCCACTCCATCCCCAGCAGCCTGCGTGGGACCGCGACCCCGAGGTACTCGCCGTCATCTGCATCCGATCGGCCTCGGATTGCTTGTTGGCGGGGCTGAGCAGATTGAGGAAGCCGTCCTCGTCGTCGACCGCGACACCGAACTCCCAGTCGAAGCCGAGCGCATGGGTCATCGGGACGTCCGCACCGGAATCGTTGGATCCAATCGCCCAGCCGGAACAGCCGACCACCGTGGTCTCGTCGTATTCGTTGCCGGGATCGAGCACCTGCACCCATTCGTGATCGCGGCCCAGCGGGAACTCGCCATCGCTGGCCGCCCAGTCCCCGTCCGGGGGCAGCCCGGATTCTGGAACGCGATTCCCAGAATGCCGCGCGGCGCTGGAATCCGCCCTGCGTCGGTGACTTGATACGTGGTCAGGTCGAGGTCGTCGTTGATGGTGGGGAGGCTGGTGCCAC
>CAWABJ010000003.1:0-1500439 GCA_963780335.1 uncultured Actinomycetota bacterium
AGAGGAGCTGCTCGACGCGGGTGGCGGCAATCCGCTTGATCCAATGCGCCACTCGGCCGCGCACGTGATGGCCGAAGCGGTCATGGATCTTTTCCCTTGCGACGAAGCTCGGCATCGGGCCGCCAATCGCGGACGGCTTCTACTACGACTTTGACCTGGAGCGGCCACTGACGACGGATGACCTCGCGGCCATCGAAGCGCGCATGAACGAGTCGATCAAGGCCGACCATCCATTCGTCTTCAGCGAGCGGTCCAACGCGGATGCTCGGGCGTTCCTTCTTCGAGAAGGGCCAGCCATACAAGGTTGAGATCGTCGATGACCTGGTGGCAGATGCCCAGCAACGTGGGCTACCGCCACCCACGACGACTTTCTACGAGCAAGGTCCGTTCATCGACCTGTGTCGCGGCCCCCACGTCGAGTCCACTGGCAAGATCGGTCCGATCAAGCTTCTCGCGGTTTCAGGTGCGTACTGGCGCGGCGACCAGAAGCGACCGGCCATGCAGCGCGTGTACGGCACGGCATGGCCTACGCAAGAGGAGCTGGATCACTTTCCTGTGGCGGCGCGAGGAGGCCGAGAAGCGCGACCACCGTCGGGCTGGGCGTGCAGTTGGACCTGTTCTCGGTTCCACGACGTCTCGCCGGGCGGCGCCTTCTGGCATCCCAAGGGCTGGCGGCTCTACCAGACGCTGCGAGACGCGATGCGCGAGATCCAGGCGCGCCGTGGCTACCAGGAGATCTACACGCCGCCGTTGGTGCACAAGAAGCTATGGGAACAATCGGGCCATTGGACCTGTACAGGGACAACATGTCCTGGTCGAGTCCAGAGCAGACGATTCAGCCTCAAGCCCATGAACTGTCCCAATCGACGTTCATCTACGCTCACGTGTTCGCTCATATCGCGAATTCCCCTGCGCTGTCCGAGTACAAGATGCTTCACCGCGCCGAATTGTCCGGCGTGCGGTCCGGGCTGTCCGAGTGCGGCACTTCGTCACGGACGACGCCCGCGTACGTGACACCGGCGCAGGTCCAGGCGAGATCCTGGCGCTGACGGCGAGGTCACGGAGTTCTACTCATAGGTCGGCCTGGAGCCTGGGGCTCACGGTCGGGTCGCGGCCTGAGAAGGCCGGGGCGATGAGCAGACGTGGCGCGAGACGGAGGCGCAGGATGCTGGACGCGCTGAAAGCGTCGGGCGTGAACTACCGGGTCAAGCCCGGGGACGGGGCGTTCTACACACCCAAGATCGACGTCCGGATCAGAGACGCAGTTGGGACGCGAGTGGCAGACGGCCACGATCGAGGTCGATCGGCTGATGCTGGCCGAGAGCTTCGACCTGCACTACATGGACGAGAACGGCCAGCGCCCGCGGCCGTGGGGATCGATAGCCCATCCTGGGCTCGGTGGAGCGGTTCATCGCCGTTCTCACGGAACACTTCGCAGGAGCGTTCCCGTTCTGGTGCGCGCCCGTGCAGGCGATCGTGATCCCGATCGCTGACCGGCACATCGAGAGAGCCGGACAGGAGCTCACGGACATGCTCGGCGCGAAGGGCATCCACATCGAGGTCGATGACACCTCGAACCGCATGCAGAACAAGATCCGACTGGCGCAGGAGCGGAACGTGCCGACATGCTCGTGCTGGGTGATCGCGAGATCGAGGCCCGGATCGGCCGCGCCACGCACGCGGGAGGGGAGCAACTCCCGGGCCGAGGGGATGGGACGCTCTGGCCGATCGCCTCGCGCAGGAGGCTGCCGACCGCAAGGCCGGCGTGATTTTTCGGCTCTAGCCTCCTATGTAGTATCGATACCCCATATCGGGTGGAGTCGGCGGGAGGTACCGGGCATGACTCGAGTCGCGGCGCTCGTCCTTTGTGTGTTGGCAATCGTTGGCTGCGGGAGGCACTCCGGCCACGACGCCCGGTCCCGTCGCGACGCCCGCGCCACCCACGCCCGCGCCGGTCGCAACGCCGGCTCCAGCCGTCACTGCAGCTCCGGCCACGCCGGCACCTGCCGCGTCGTTGCCCACAGGCGTAAAGCCAGGTGGCACCGGCTGGGCGACTCGGGGGACATTTACATGTCGGCCGCGGGAGAAAGGGCGCTTTTTCACGTGCCCTGCTGACGGTACCGAGTACGCGATCTGGGGCACCGACGTCTACACCGGCGACTCGTCCGTCTGCACGGCGGGCCGTCCATGCCGGCTCGATCACCTTCGAGGCCGGCGGGCAGGCGGATCGCAGAACGACGCGTGGGAGCCGCGGCGTACGTGGGAACTCTTCCGAAACGGCGTGACGAGCAGGGACTACTCCGAGCTTCGGGTCCAGCTTCGTCCTGGTCGACGGCGCCAGTATGCCCACAGGCGACGCCGACCTCCAGCCGACCGGTGACCTAGATCCGGAAGCTGCCCGCGTTGCTGGAACACATGCCGGAAGCCTTGCAGAGGTGACTGCACCGAGATCATGGTCCTTCGACGGCGGGTTTCGTGGTCGGGGGTTCAGTGCATAAACATTCCGAATGTCGCCGGGTTACATCGTCTACAGGTTGTTCGACACCTCAGAGAACCTGGCAGGCCTCGTTCTTCGGCAACCTCGAATTCTTCGGGGAAGGGGCGACCGGTAGGTGGACTTTGCTCGGTCGGCCCGCTCTCGGTCGCGTACGAACGCGACGGGCTCGTAGAAGGGCGTCGCTTCTGCAACAACTACGACAGCAGCGCGCCGGGCGACCTGATCTCGTTCTGGTTCGACGACGCGCTGTTGATCGAGGCAAACATCATCCAATACGGCGGCACATTCGCCGAACTGGACGCGCTCGTGCTGTCAGCAGGCCCAAACCGCTAGGACACGGAGGCATCGCCGTCCAGCGCCAAACTGGTTCAGCCGGTAGCATGCCGCCGTTCGCGCATGCCGGTCGCGCGCTTTGGGGAGGCACGTTTAAGTTGCTCAAGTCATTTGGTCTGGTGGCAGCCGCAAGTCTGCTGGCGGGCTGCGTCTCGGTAGGTGGCCCGACTGCAGCTCCGACGCTTGGTCCGAGCTTCGGCGTAACGACCCCCGCCCCGGCCACACCGACCGCCGCGGCAGCAACTCCCACGGCCGTGGCGACGCCAACTGCCGCTCCCACTGCGACGCCGACGGACGCGCCGACGGCTACGCCCACCGACGAGCCGACTCCTGAGCTCACCCCCGAGCCCACGCCCGACGGTGGCGAGAACGGGGACCTGATCCTCTTCGACGACTTCGTTGATCCGACCAGCGGTTGGGCAACCGGCGAAACGGGAAATAGCTCCGCCCAGTACGTGGACGGCTCTCTGCACCTGATAGTTGGCGATGCCGGCCAGGCAGTCTGGTCCGATCGCGCGCTCGATGTCGAATACGGTGTGCTTCTGTCCGCTGCCTTCTTCACCGCGTCTACCGACGGGGCCGTCGGTCTCCTGTGCGATGACGGCACGGGCAGCCTCTACGGCGCCACGCTCACCAGCGCGAGCGATCTCGTCTTCTTCTCGATCATCGGCGGCGTGTCCAATGTCCTGGACACGCGCAATGATCTCGACGTTGAGTTGACGCCCGGCGCGACCGAGGGCTTTGGCCTCAAGTGGCCGATCTCGACCGGCAATTTCCGCATGGTCGCGGTGCTGCAAGGTTCGGGAACGATCGGCACCTACGAGAACATTGAAGGGCCCGAGAGCTTCGACGCCGTGGCCCTCTACGGCGAAGCGTTTGAAGACCTGGCCGCAGGAAATCGATGTCAAGCCAAGGCAGTTAGATGCGCGATTCCGAACAGCGCTGAGGGCATGTCGCCCGAGGGCGAAGAGTTGCTTACCCACGTGCCCTCCGACTGGCGTCAGACGTGTATCGAGACGCCGTCGTCTGACGTGGCCGAGGCCGTGATCAGCTGCTTCCTGCAGACGGAAGGTACGGGCGTCGAGCTCGCCATCTTCCAGAAGTACCCAACCGGCGATGCCCTGGACACCCAGTACCAGACGACCGTCGACAACTTTGGCGTCAATTCAGAGGGTTCCTGCTCAATCCGGCCCGCACGAGACGACGTGGAACGTCGATGACGTGGTCGGCGGCCGGCTCCTGTGCGCACCCCAGGGCGTCGGCATCAGGTTCGACTGGACGGACGACAATCTGCTGATCCTGTCTACCCTGTTCGACCTCGAAGGGGATTACGAGAACACGTACCAGCTCTGGACAGAAGCCGGCCCTATCTAAAAGGCTGTTCCCGCCGGGCACGGCACCGGCTAACGTCGGCGTACTTCGCGCTTTTGAAGGAGTACACGCCGTGAGTCGGTCGCTCTTGATTTCGGCGGTTGTCGCAGCGCTGGTCGCGGGTTGCGTCTCGCTGGGCCCGGGAGGGACCGCGCTGCCCACCGCTCCGCCCAGCCTCTCGATCGTCACTTCTGCGCCGCAGACGCCTACCCCGGCTCTGCCGACTGCATCTCCAACCGCTACGCCGACGGACACTCCAACCGTGGCGCCGACAGCGACACCACTCGCAACACCCACCCTGACCGAAGCACCGACCCCGACTTCCAGCGGCGCGGAGACGCCAGAGCCGACCCTGGCGGTCATCGAAGACTTCGGCGCAGACACCCTGTTGTTCACCGATGACTTCAGCGATGACACCAGCGGCTGGGGAGTCGGCGAAAACCCGGGCGGCGTCGTGGAGTATGTCAACGGCGCCCTGCAGTTCGACACCGGTGCCGATGGCGCATGGATGTGGTCGCCGCGCACGATCGACACCGCGTCGGCGGTAATGCACCTCGAAGCCGAATTCCTGCCTTCTTCAGAGGGCTACCAGGGCCTGCTGTGCGCCAATCCGCGGACGAGCTGTGGGGGGCAGTCGCCAACGCCGCCGGCCTCTGGGTGTTCATGCAGCTCACCGGCGCGGGCGCAACGGTAGTCAGGTCCACCCAACAGGAAGGCTTCGAGATCACTCCCGGCGTGACGACTCTCATGGCTCTGGACTGTGCCGGGACCGATACGGGTGAATTCCGGATGCAACTCTCGCTGCCCGACCTAGGCCTGGCCGCGCTGTACGAGGGCGCCACGGTGAAGGAGCTCCTGCCTTTGATCGGGCTGGCATCTACGCGGAGTCCGCGTCGCATCCGTTCACCATGCGCGCCGACAACCTGGCCGCGTACGGCGGCACGGGCGAGACCGGCGAGATGTCCGCTGCCGCGCAGGCGTTACTGCAGCACGTGCCCAAATCATGGCGCTCGACCTGCTTTGAGCTGGAGCCCAGTCCATTCGAAACCGGAGCGGAGACGGACATCTCCTGCGCCATCAGCGGTGATCGGTCCGACGTGGTCGACTACGTGCAGTTCGATACGCAGGAGAACATGGATGCCGCATACCAGACGCGAGTGGAGACTTGGGCTGTCGAGCCCGCGTCGAGTTACCAGAGCGGTCCGAAAGAGACGAGCTACACGATCGGCGGCAGTCCGGCAGGGCGGCAACCTGTGCGCGCCACAGACGGTCGGCGCCCGCTATGACTGGACGCACGACGCGCTGCTGGTCATGACCACGTTGACCGACTTCAGGGCAGCTACCCCGACCTGTACGACGACTGGCTGATCGCCGGCCCCGACTGAGCCCACTCCGGCAATCGCAAACGCGCTAACGATTTCCTCCGCAGCCAGCCTTCGGCTGCTGCTGTTCGCGATGCGGTCGGCTCCCGACGGTGTCGGGGTCCGACCGTCGCTTGCGTGCTATATTTCCGCACGGCCGCGGAGCGTGCGGGCATTGTTGTCGTGCGCGCTGTTGTGCCGCTATTGGGTAGACATCGTTTGAGGGATCTGGCCTGAGTCGAGAGCTCCGCATCAACGAGATGATTCGCGTCCCGCAAGTCCGGGTCGTGGATGAAGAGGGCAATCAGATGGGCGTGCTGGCCACGCCGGAGGCTCTCCGACTTGCGCAGGAGCGGGGCTACGATCTGGTCGAGGTCGCTCCGATGGCGGCCCCGCCGGTCACTCGACTGCTGGACTATGGCCAGTTCAAGTACGAGCAGGCTCGTCGCGAAAAGGAAGCCCGCCGCCATCAGCGGTCGGTCGAGTTCAAAGAGATAAGCCTCAAAGTAAAGATCGGTAAGGGTGACTTCGACACCAAGGTCCGCCGCTCGATCCAGTTCCTGGAAGACGGCGATCGGGTCAAGGTGACGGTCCAGTTCCGTGGACGCGAGGTCAGTCATGCGTACCTCGGCCGCGACCTTCTTCTGCGTTTCGCAGAGCAGGTCGGGGAGCATGCGCAGGTCGAGCGACAGCCGCTGCTGGAAGGCAAGCAGATGTCGCTCGTCATGGCCTCGACCCACAAGCCCAAGATCGTCGAGGCGCCGCCAGAGCGGCGGGCGGAGCAGACCAACGGCGCAGCAGCCGAGGCGGCCCCGGCCGCCAAACAGGTGGCTGAAGAGCAGACGGAGCCTGCGGCAACTGCTGAAGCAGACGGGGACAAGCTGCGGAGGCCGAGGAGGCAACGGAGCCGGAGACGGCCCCGGAGCCCCCGAGAAGCCAGCGGCAGAACCGAACGAAAGTCGCGGTGTCGGAAGCCGGTAAGCCGGCAGGAGCGTAAAGCAAGCCGACAGTGAGAATCGCAAGCGCGGAAGCGACGAAGGCGCGCAGCGGGGCCCGAACGGCAGGCGGAGGAAAACAAGATATGCCAAAGATGAAGACTCACAAGGGTGCCGCGAAGCGCTTCGGCGTGACCGGCAGCGGCAAAGTCGTGCGGGTCAAGGCGCTGGAGCGGCCACCACCTGGACATCAAGTCGTCGCGCCGCACCCGCCGCTACGCGGGCAAGGCCGTCGCTCGACAACACGCAGCGCCGAGGCCAGGTCCACCGCCTGCTGCCGTACCTCAAGGGAGAAGCGAACCAATGGCACGAGTCAAGCGCGGCGTCACCGCACACAAGCGCCACAAGCGGCTGCTCAAGGCGGCCGAGGGTCGGCGCGGCACACGTTCGAAGCTGATCAAGCCGGCGCGTGAGGCACTGCTTCACGCGATGGCATACGCCTACGTCGGCCGCAAGCAGCGCAAGCGCCAGCTGCGCGCGCTGTGGATCGTCCGGCTCAACGCAGCCGCTCGCCAGAACGGCACTCACGTACGGCAAGCTGATCAGCGGGCTGAAGTACGGCGGGCGTCGCGCTCGATCGCAAGATCCTGGCCGACATCGCGGTTCGCGATGCGGCTACGTTTGCGCAGCATCGCCGAGGTCGCACGGGCCAGGTAGCGGCAGCTCCGCGCGCCGTGGATCTGGCGTCCTTCTCCGCGCAGCTCGACGAGCTCCGCGGCCGCGCGCTCGCGGCCATCGCGGACGCCGACGACCCCGACGAGCTCGACGACGGTCGAGGCTCCGTTCCTCGGCCGCAAGGGCGAGCTGCGCACCCTGCTGGGCGGCATCGGCCAGCTCCCGGCCGAGGACCGGCCGAAGGTCGGCGCGACTGGCAAACCCCATCCGCGAGGAGCTCGAGCGCGAGTCGCGCGCGCGGCGCGAGCGGCTGGATCGAGATCGCGCTGGACGTGCGGCTCGCGCGCGAGCGGACGGACGTCACGCTGCCCGGCCGGCCGCTGCTGGCGCGGCTCGCTCCACCCCTGATCGAGACACAGCGCGAGATCGCGCGGATCTTCGGCCAGTTCGGCTTCGTGGTCTACGAGTCGCCCGGAGGTCGAGACCGACGAGCTCAATTTCCAGCTGCTGAACATCCCCGAGGATCACCCGGCGCGCGACCTGTGGGACACGATCTATGTGCGACCGGCGCCACCCGGCGATGCCCGACGCCGCGCTACCTGCTCCGCACCCACACCTCGCCCGGCCAGATCCGCGCTGATGCGCGAATCGCCGCCGCCGATCCGCGCCATCCTGCCCGGCCGTTGCTACCGCTACGAGGCGGTCGACGCCAGCCATGGCTTCGAGTTCTTCCAGGTCGAGGGCCTGATGATCGACGAGGGCACGACCATGGCCACCCTGCGCGGGCTGCTCGACGAGTTCGCCCACGCGCATGTTCGGCGCGGACACGCGCGACCCGCTTCCGGCCGGGCTACTACCCGTTCACGGAGCCGTCGGTCGCATTCGACATCAGCTGCACGATCTGCGGCGGCGTCGGCTGCCCGGCGTGCAAGCGCACGGGCTGGATGACCATCCTCGGTGCAGGCATGGTCCACCCGGTCGTGCTGCGCAACGGCGGCATCGACCCGGAGCTGTACCAGGGCTTCGCCTTCGGCATGGGCACCGACCGGATCGCGATGCTGCGCTACGGCATTCCCGACATCCGCACGTTCCTGGCCAACGACATGCGCTTCCTGGAGCGCTTCTAGATGCGCGTACCGCTTTCCTGGCTGCGCGAGTACGTCGATTTCGACATGCCTGTCGAGAGCGCTGGCCGAGCGCCTGACGCTGCTGGGCATGGAGGTCCAGTCGCATCGATCGGATCGGCGCGGACTGGTCTCGGTCGTGGTCGGCGAGCTGCTGGAGGTCGGCCCGCATCCCAACGCTGATCGGCTCCAGCTGACCAAGGTCAAGGTCTCCGAAGTGACGCGCCGCTGTCGATCGTCTGCGGCGCGCTCAACATCGCCGCCGGCCAGCGCGTGCCCGTGGCCCTGCCCGGGGCGGTGCTGCCCGGCGACCGGCAGATCGGCGTCTCGACGCATCCAGGGCACCGAGAGCCAGGGCATGCTCTGTTCGGGCGCGGAGCTCGGACTGTCGGCCGACTGCGGACGGGATCCTCATCCTCGACGGCCTCGACACGACGCTCGGTCAGCCGCTCAGCGACGTCGTGGGCGACGTCGTTCTTGACGTCGACGTCAAGCCCAACCGGGGCGACGCGCTGTCGCTCATCGGCCTCGCCCGGGAAGTGGCGGCGATCAGCGGCACCAAGGTGCGCTGGCCTGCAATCGAGGTCCCCGAGTCGGGCGACTCGACCGACGACCACGTATGGGTGGAGGTGGCGGACAAGCGGCTCTGCCCGCGGTTCGTGGGACGTTACGTCGATCGGCTCAAGATCGGGCCATCGCCCATCAAGGTGCAGCTGCGCTTGCAGGCGGCAGGCATGCGGCCCATCTCCAACGCGGTCGACGCGAGCAACTACGTGATGCTCGAGATGGGCAAGCCGATCCACGTCTTCGACGCCGCCGCGGTCAGTGGCGGCACCATCGTCGTCCGAACCGCGCAGAGGGCGAGCAGATCGAGACGCTCGACCACGTCGTCAGCGACGCTCGACGCCGGACACGCTGCTCATCGCCGACTCGGCCGGTCCGTTGGGGCTCGCGGGCGTCATGGGTGGTGCCAACAGCGAGGTCAGTGCCACCACGACTGCGGCCGTCGTGGAATCCGCGATCTTCGATCCGGTCTCGATCCGCCGGACAGCTTTCCGTTACGGCCTGCGCAGCGAGGCGAGCCTGCGCTTCGAGAAGGGCCAGGAATCCCGATTGGCCCGATTGGGGGCCGACAGAACCGCCCAGCTGCTTGCCCAATGGGCAGGCGGCCGAGTCGCCATGGGAGCCGTCGATACCAACCCAGCTGATGAGGAGCCGCGGCGCGTTGCCTACCGCCCGGCGCGAGTGAGCCGGCTACTGGGCCAGGAGATCGCGGCCCACGAAGCGCGCGAGGCACTTGCGCGCGTGGAGATCCAGAGCGAAGACGGTGAATCGGAGGCGCAGCTGGTAGCGGTCGTCCCGCCTCACCGACGCGACATCGAGATCGAAGAGGACGTGATCGAGGAAATCTGTCGAGTTCGTGGCTACGAGAGTCTGCCGCCTCGTTTGCCGGCCAGCGTGATGCCCAGTTACAGACCTGATCCGCGGCGCTTCGAGGACACCGTCCGGGACATCCTGTCCGGCCGGGGGCTCGCCGAGGTGGTGACACACGGGCTCATCGCGCCTATGGACCACTCGCGCCTTGGCTTGGCTGCGGACGATGCCGCGACGATCCGCGTGGCCAACCCTGTCACTTCGGATCACTCGGAGCTGCGCCGTCATTTGCTTCCAGGGCTGGTTGGCGTGCTGGCCAGAAACGAGCGGCAGCGCTGGCCGGACATCGCGATCTTCGAAATCGGTCCCATCCACCAATGGGCAAATGGCGAGCCATGGGAGACGGACCGCCTGGCCATCCTGCTCGCGGGCGACGTCTACCCGCGCTCCTGGGCGGGAGGCGCTCGCGCGGCCGGAGTGGAGTACGCCAAGGGGTTGATCGAGGCACTCGCCGCGCGATTGCGACTTGGCGCGATCAGCTATCGAGAGACTTCACCGATGCGTGGCGTGGAGCATCCGGGGCGGACGGCCGAGGTGGTCCTGAAGGTCGGCGGCGACGGTGAAGGCGTGGCCCTGGGTCACGTCGGCGAGGTGCATCCGGGTTACCTCTCTGCTTACGAGGTCCGCGCCGAACACGTCGCATTTGCCGACCTCGACCTCGCCGCGCTCGGCGCCAATTGGGACCCTGCGCCCGAGGTTCGCGATGTGCAGCGGCTGCCAGCGGTGGAACGCGACCTCGCCGTGATCATCGGCCACGACGTCGAAGCGGCGCGAGTCGCAGACGTGATCCGATCGAACGCCGGACAACAACTCGTCCGCCTGGACCTTTTCGACCGATACAAGGGCCCGCCGCTGGCCGACAAGGAGATCAGCCTGGCGTACCGGCTGCGCTTCCAGCCGCCGGAGTCCGGGATGACGGAATCGGAGGTCGAGTCCGCGATCGAGGCCGTCACGAGCGCGCTCGAACGAAGTGTTAGTGGGAGGATCCGCAGTGGTAGCTGACCTCGCGATCGTCTTCCTGCTGCTCGCCGGTTTCCTGTTGGGGGTCGCTCGCGGCGCCGTCCGGCAGCTGATCGTGCTCGGCGCATGGCTCGTGGCATTCCTCCTCGCAGCGTGGCTGCGCCCGGTCGTGGGGGACTTCATCGCCTCCAACGTGTCCGGGTGGTCGCGTCAGCACACCGACATGCTCGGTTTCCTGGCTGCATTCCTGTTGCTCTTCGGGCTCGCGGTCGTGGTCATCGAGGTGGGCGGAAAAACGGTCCAACTCACGAAGCGCGTCGTAGTCGACCAGGTGCTGGGTGGCTTCCTGGCGCTGGGCGCCACGCTCCTGGCCATCGCCTCGGTGCTGATCATTCTCGACACCTTCTACGGCCTGGGTCCCTCACCCGATGCCCCGCAGTTCCAGATGGTCCGCGAGCTGCACTCCGCGTTCCAGCAGTCGGGCATCGTGCGGGCGCTGCACGATTCGCTGATTCCCGGGCCTGCTCGCGTTGCTCGGGCCGTTGCTGCCCCCCGAAATTCGCGCGCTCAGCGCCTGACTTCGGCCATGCCGGGCGCTGCGGCCACAGCGGATGCCGCCGAAGAGCTCGGATTGGCGCCGCTGGGTCGTTCCTTCTTTGCCAGGGATACCGAGTTGGTCGCCCGCGACCTGCTCGGCGTCTGGCTGTGTCGCTCGGACGTCACGGGCAACATGACGTGTGGCCGCATCGTTGAGACCGAGGCCTATGGCGGGCAGTCGGACCTGGCGTCGCATGCTCGCGCAGGCAGGACAAAACGCACTACTCCCATGTTCGGGGAGGTGGGGCACGCCTACGTGTACCTCATCTACGGCATGCACGAATGCCTCAATGTTGTCGCGCACGACGACCACGCCGAGGCAGGCGCTGTGCTCCTGCGCGCCCTGGAGCCTCTCGTCGGCGAGGACACGATGCGGAGTCGGCGGGGGAGGGCGTCCGAGCCGGTCTCGCGCCTGGCTTCCGGACCTGCGCGCTTGACCCAGGCGATGGCCGTTAACCGCTCCTTCGATGGGCACGACCTCACGAGAGGCGACGCGTTGTGGCTCGCGGCCCCCGTACAGGACGCGGCAGATCGCGAGATCGCTGCTGGGGCCCGAGTCGGCGTCGCATATGCGGGCGAATGGGCCGCGAAGCCGCTGCGGTTCTGGCTCGCAGGCAACGCATCCGTCTCGTCCCTGCCCAAGCCATGACCGACGCGCGCAGCCAGGAGCTGCTCGAGTACCCGCTGATCAGGGCACGCGTCGCCGATCACACGGCCTTTGCGCCGTCCCGCCGCCTGGCCGAGGGCATGAGCCCGTCGTCCGACGCCGTCGTGGTCAAGCGCATGCTCGATGAGACCGACGAGGCGCGGGACCTCCTGTCGCGCCGGCCGGACGTTGGAGTCGGCGGAGCCCGCGATATCGGCCAACTGGTTCTTCGCGCCCGACGCCGCGGGCGGCTCGCCGGCACGGAACTGCTGGAGATCCTGGACACGCTCGTGGCTGCAGGACGTCTCGCGGATGTGCTGCGCGGCGAGCGGCCGCCGCTCCTCCACGAACTGGGCCGTTCCATCAAGCCGCTGCCGCAACTGCGTGCGCGCCTGGAGCAGAGCCTGGATCCGACCGGGGAGCTGCTCGACGGTGCGTCGCCGGCGTTGGGCGGGCTGCGACGCGCGGTCCGCGTCGCTTACGAGCGGCTGCGCTCGCGGCTGGAGACGCTCGTCCACGCGAGCGACATCAGCGGCGCGCTCCAGGAGCCGCTCGTCACGCTTCGAAACGGCAGGTACGTGATCCCTGTCCGAGCCGATCAGCGCGGCAAGGTGAAGGGGATCGTGCACGACCAGTCGGGGAGTGGCCAGACGGTCTTCATCGAGCCATTGGTCGTCGTGGAGCTGGGCAATGCATGGCGAGAGGCGCAGCTCGCCGCCCAGGCGGAGGAGGAGCGCATCCTCGACGACCTATCCGCCCTCGTCGATCAACAGGCCGACGCACTCGACGAGACACTCGCGGTGCTCGCCACGTTCGATTTCTGGGTGGCGCGCGCGCGGCTGGCCGGCGAGCTCGACGCAATCAGGCCGGAGACGGTCGCGAGCGACGACGTGGAGCTTCTCTCGGCTCGCCATCCCGGGCTTGAGTGGCCGGGTCGTGCCCATCGACATTCGTCTCGGTGGCGAGGTTCGCGGCGCTCGTCATCACCGGCCCCAACACCGGCGGCAAGACGGTCGCGTTGCGCACGCTGGGCCTGCTCGCGCTCATGCACCAGTCGGGACTTCACGTTCCGGCGGCGCCGGGATCCGCATGCCCATCCTGCGCGACGTGTTTGCCGACATCGGTGACGAGCAGTCGATCGCCCAGTCGCTTTCCACCTTCTCCGGCCACCTGCGCTCGATCGTGCGCATCGTCGAGGAGGCGGGCCCGGGTGCCTGGTGCTCTTGGACGAGCTGGGCGCCGGCACCGACCCGACCGAGGGCTCGGCACTCGCTCAGGCACTGCTGGACCACTTCATCAAGGCCGGCGCGCTGATCGCCGCGACGACCCACTACGCCGAGCTGAAGACGTACGCCCACAACACGCCCGAGGCGCGAAACGCGTCGGTCGAGTTCGACGTTGAGAGCTTGAGTCCGACCTACCGACTGTCGATTGGCCTGCCCGGCACTTCCCACGCGTTCGAGATCGCATCGCGTCTCGGGCTTCCGCCGGCGCTGGTCGCCGACGCCCAGGCACGCTTGGGGGAGGCCCAGGTGGAGTTCGAGCGGACGCTGGCCTCGATCAAGGAAGCGCAGCTCACTGCGGAAGAGTCACTGGCCCGGGCGGCCGACGCCGAGGAGCGTGCCCGCGCCGCTCGTCGTGAGGCAGAAGACGAGCGGCAGGTCGCGCGGCGCGAGCGAGAAGCGGCCCTCGCGGGTGCCCGGGATGAAGCAAAGCGCGCCCTGGCCGAGGTCCATGCCGAGATCGCGGCGGCGCGAGAGCTGCTCGTGCGCACGACGCTCACGGAGTCGCGACTCGAGGAGTCTGCCGCGCGGCTGGAGCAGAGCGTCGGGTCGCTCGCGACCGAGCAGTCTGACGCCTCGTCCGTGGTCGATGCCGGCTCAGCTGCTGGTGGAATCGCCGTCGGTGCCAACGTGCGAGCCAAAGACGGCTGGCAGGGCACCATCGCCGAGATCGACGAGAAGAGTGGCACGGCCACGATTGCCGCGGGCTCGCTGCGCGTCAGCGTTCCATTGAGCGACGTGACCGTGGTTGCGGCCGCTCCTGCGAGCGGACGTCGCGGTGAGATGACCGCGACCACGCCTAAGCCGCACCCACGTGCCGTACCGTCGAGCCTGGACCTGCGCGGAGCCCGCGTCGAAGAAGCGCTGGAGATGCTCAATTCGTACGTTGACCAGGCGGCCGTGGCCGGTGCCAACAAGGTCACGGTCATCCACGGCCACGGGACCGGCGCGCTTCGCGACGCGCTACGCGCCCAGTTGAGCGGCCATCCCCTGGTCAAGTCGTGGCGCGCCGGCGACCGCGGCGAAGGCGGCGACGGAGCAACGATCGTCGAGTTCTAGGCGTAACTCCTCAGCCAAAATTGCATTCGGCCCTGACCTTTCCGAGGGCGCTTTCAAGGTTGGATAGCTCGTCTTCGCTGAGGTGATTCACGAACAATTCGGTAATTCCGCGAGCGTGCACGGGCATCGTGGACAGGAGGCGCTCTTGCCCCTTGCGGGTGAGGGTGACGATGACACCGCGGGCGTCTGCTGGAGCGCCGCTGCGATCAACCAACCCTTCGCCAACGAGCCGGGCGACGCGCCGCGTCATCCCAGAGCGCGAGATCAGTGCCCGCGCCGCCAGATCCGACATGCGCAGCTGGCCCTCCGCAAATGCGAGTTGTGCCAGCACATCGAAATCCGCCAGCGCGAGCCCGGTTTCTCTCTCGAGGTCGGTCTCGAGGCGGCGGAGAAGCGTGGCGTGGGCCGTCAGCAGAGCTTGCCACGCACCGAGCGCCTTCTGACTTGGTATCTCGGTCGCGACAGCCTGGTTCAGGCGTTCGGCGAAGCTGGTCTCAAGCGGTACTTGCATATGCAACCATCTAGGCGTAGAGTATTTGCAGACGCAACCATAACCCGTCGGCCACCATGAAAGAAGCACCGATTTGATCGCAGCCCCACCAACAAAAGTCGAAACGTCGCTCACGCCCGAGTTCATCACTCTCGCCTCGGACGAAAGCGTGCGGCGCACGAAACGCGCGCTGGAGGGCAACGGCTTCGCCGTGATCCTGGCCTCGGGCGCGGCAGACGCGAAGGAGAAGGTCCTTGATTTGCTCGCCGACGGGGCAGAGGTTCACTACGGTGCCTCTGAAACTCTCCGAGCTACGGGGATTGCAGACGCAATCGAGAAGTCCGGTCGATTCGACCCGGTCAGACCGCGCATCTGGAGCATGGATCGGAGTACGCAGGCGGACCAGATGCGAAAGCTCGGCGCGGCGCCCGAGGTGATGCTCGGCAGTGTCCATGCTGTCACTGAAGGTGGAACCCTGCTGGCTGCTTCGATGAGCGGCTCGCAGTTGGGTCCCTACGCAAGTGGAGCGGGCCGAGTGATCCTGGTCGTCGGCACGCACAAGATCGTTGCCCACTTGGATGAAGGATTCCGCCGGATCGAGGAATACGCTCTGCCCCTCGAGAACGCGCGAGCGCAGGCCGCTTACAGCGTGAACAGTGCTGTGAACAAGGTCCTGGTCATCAATCGTGAGATTCAGCCCGGACGCATCACCGTGGTACTTGTGGACGAGGTCCTGGGTTTCTAGAGCGGTCGGGATCGCGCACCGGGGCTGGACCGGTGCGCGATCCTTGTTAGATGGACCAGCCCCGCAGAATTGCCGCTCTCGGGAACGAGCCGATCAATACGATCAGCCGCGAGGAGCTGGCAGCGAAGCTCGCTCGCGGTGACAAGTTCAAGCTGATCATGGCGCTCAACCGCTGGGCGTTCGATGCCAAGCACATTCCCGGCTCGGTGCATTTCGACAAGCCCGATGAGCTCTATGCGGCTGTAGATCCAGACGACGAGGTTGTCGTCTACTGCACGCATGTCGATTGCCTGTCGAGCGTCGCGCTTTATCGAGATCTGCGTGCGCGCGGCTACTCGAAGGTCCGCCGCTACTCGGGAGGGCTGCTCGACTGGGAAGACGCCGGTCTGCCGCTGGAAGGCAAATTCGTGGACGAGACTCATGAGCCCTGACGCTCACGAGCGGGCACTTATCGGTCCACAGGCGTTCGGAGCCCAGATGGAATCCGAGCGCAAGGCTTGGTACGAGGTGGTCGCCCTCGTCCGGTCATTGCAAGGCGACGAATGCGTTGCGCCCGGGTACTACAGCAATCCGGACTGGACCGTGCGTGACCTCGTCGCCCACCTGGGCACATGGCAGGCAGAGGCCGAGATCCAATTCGAGCGCATGACGGCTGGTACGTACGGCGGCCACGAAGTGGATATCGACGCCCTCAACGCCGCGCTCCTCGAGGCTATGGCAGATCAGCCGTGGGAGGTCGCATGGGTCCAGGCCAACGCAGCTCGCACCCGCATGGTCGACGAGTGGTGCCTTGTCGAAGGACCCTCTGACGAGGCCGGCTGGTGGATTGCCAAAGCCGCCGGCGAACACTACGCCGAGCACTTGGGCCGACTGAGGAGGTGGGTTGCAGAGCTGCAGGCACGGCGCTCACCCGTCTAGTTCGACCACGACCCGAGGAACGCTGGGCGCTAAGGAGGTGCCGGCGTGTCCACTGGCGGCGGTGTCGGTGGCTCAACCGTTGGTTGCGGCGGGTCCGTCGGAGTTGGCGTCGGAGTCGGAGTCGCCGTCTCGGTTGGTGTAGGAGTCGGTGTCTCGGTCTGCGTGGCTGTCGGCGTCGGCGTTATCTCGATTGACGGCACCAGGCTGGGGCTGAACGTGGGCAGGAGACTCGGCGAGAAGAACGGCGTTGGCGTCGCGCCCGGAACGCACGATTCGGTCGGCTGGAACGGCGCTCCCCACGATTTGCCGTAGGGCTGCCAGCCCGGATTGAAGATGTAGGCCGTCCTGGTCCGGACCTCCGGATCGGGCCCACCGGCCGTCCCCGGACCCTGCTTCGCCCGGGCGATCCAATCGAGGTTGGCGGCCTGCCAATCCGGATGGCCTGGCTCCACTCCTTCCAGCGCGAGGAAGCCCTTGGTTTCGGGCGTGCCCACGCAGCCGTCCACCCACAGCAACCACCGAGTACGCGTGTCGGGCGTGTCCGGAGCGTTGGGATCGGGCGTGATGGCGGGGTCAGTCGGTTGCTGCGGCAGGTCGCCGGCCGCAACCACCGTAAGTGGAACCTTGGTGTTGTCCTCCGGCGGCACGGTGCCGTCGATGAAGACCTCGTTGACGGTGCGCGTCGTGTACTGGTTGGGGCGCATGCCGCTCCAAGCGTCCACCTCGGCCTCCACGATGCCCGGCGGCCGCTCGAAGTCGCGCTCCGGCCACTGCGCGGTGACCTCCTGCAGGAAGCCGTGCCACATGGGCGCGGCCGCGTCCGTAGAGAGGACCGGGTTCTCGGGCGTGAGCACGGGCGAACCGTCGCTGTTGCCGTTCCAGGCACCGACGACTAGCGCGTACTCGCCGGCTTCGCGCGCGGCCTGGTCGGGGGGCGCAATGTAGCCGAATGCCACGAGGTCGTTGGCATCCTGAGAAGTACCGGTCTTGATCGTGGCCGGCCGCCGGCCGTTTGGACCCTGGATGGCGAAGTCGCCCCACACGCGGTTCTGCTGCGGGTCAGTGTTGGAAGCGAGGATGTTGGTCATCACGTACGCGGCCTGCGGCGAGATGACCGTGTCCTGGACCGTGGGCTCGTACGGCGGCACGAGATCCGTGCCCGCGTTGTCCGTGATCTGCAGGATGTGCGTGTAGCCCAGCCGCTGGCCGCCGTTGGCAAGCGTGGCATATGACACTGCGACGTCGCGCGGATGAGTCACTTCTGTGCCCAGCGTCAGGGAGAGGCCGGCCTGCGGCGTCGCGGTCTGGAACTCCATGCCGAACCGCGTCGCCTGGTCGAACACGTGCGTCACGCCCGTGATCGCCTGCGCCTTGACCGCGGGGATGTTGAGCGACATCTGGATCGCACTGCGCATGCGCATTGGGCCGCGCTCGAGCAGGTCGAAGTCTTTGGGCGTGTAGCCCGACGAGTTCGCAAAGGTCGTGGTCACGTCCATGAACATCGACGATGCAGTCAAGGTGCCGTCGTTGATGCCGGTGACATAGTTGAACGGCTTGAAGGCCGAGCCGGGCTGACGCCAGCCGTCGCCGAGCACGTCGAACTGGGGCTGGAACTGCGGTGATGCGATGTCGTCGCGGTAGTAGCCGGCGCTGCCAACGTAGGCCACGATCTCGCCGGTCTGGTAGTCGAGCGCGATCATCGCGCCGTTGTTGACCTCCAGGTTCGCGAGCTTCCTCATCCAGCGCTCGAAAGGCACGCCGATCTCCGCCGCGTAGGCCTCCGGGTCCGATTCGTGCGGCAGGATGACCGCGGCCGTGACCCACTTCTCGGCTACTTCCTGGAGGTTCGCGTCGAGCGACGAGATGATGCGCAGGCCACCGCGCTCCAGCTCGGGGCAGGTCTCGGCTTCGGCGCACAATCGGGCGGTCAGTTCGTCGCGCAGTGCCCAGATGAAGTGCGGGGCGATCCACTGCCGCAGCTCCGGCTCCTGGGGAGTCAGGATGATGTCCTCGTCGATCGCCGCGAGGATCTCCTCGCGCGTGTACTCGCCAGGCGTGCCCTGGGTCAGCGTGAGCGCGCGAGGGGTTGTCGGCCATCTGGCGGAGGATGTCGTTGCGCCTGAAGACGATCGGGATGCGCTCGTTGTTCGGGACATAGAGCGTCCCGTCTTCCGCGGCCACAGAGTTGCGAACCAGGTCGTACGACGAGGGGGACTGCGGGATACCGGCCAGGAGCGCGACCTGGCTGAGCGTCAGGTCGTTGAGGTCCTCGACGCCAAAGTAGCCACGAGCTGCCGCCTTGATCCCGTACGAGCCGTTGCCGTAGTAGTTCTGGTTCAGGTACGCGGTGATGATCTTCTTCTTGCCCTCCTCGCCGGGATAGGCATCGGTCACGCGCACCGACTGGATGATTTCCTTGATCTTGCGCTCGATGACGCGGTCCGGGTCACGAACCAGCTCCGGGTCAAGGAGCCGTTGGCGAACCAGCTGCTGGGTGATCGTGGACGCGCCACGCTCGTTGCCGCGCAGGGTGTCGAGGAACGCGGACCCAATACCAACCGGGTCGACGCCGGTGTTCGTCCAGAACGAGCGATCTTCCGTTGACGTCGTCGCGTCGATCAGGATCGGCGGGATCTCTTCGAACGTGACGGGCTCGCGGTCCTCGCCGGCGTTGAAACGCGCCAACTCCACGGTGCCGGTGCGGTCGTAGACCACCGATTCGGAGATGAACTCCAGGTTGTCGAGGTCGCTGGTGGGCGGCAAACCCTGGCTGTAGGCCGCGAACACGCCGACGACCAGCACGAGGCCGCTGATGCCGACCATGGCCATCAGCGCGAAGAGGAACATTGGGATTCCGACTGCCAGGCCGCGCCCGACTCGCCCGCGCTTCCGCACAGGTGCGCCGTTGCGTCGCGCCTGCCAACCGTCGCGGTTGGGTTGCATCATGGATCTCCTCCGCAGTCGGCTTGGCCGCTGCTGCGCGCGAACCGTTCGGCTTCCGCCTGCCGGCGGAGTCCGAATCGTCGCTTGCGAGCTGCCATTCTCTAGCATTGCGGCCGTGAATGTCGTTTCGACGCCTAACGATTTGCTTGCGGAACTGACTTGGCGCGGCCTGATTGCCGAGCAATCCCAGGGTCTGCCCGAGCGACTCGCCAAGGGTCCCATCTCCGCCTACATCGGCTTCGACGCGTCCGCGACCTCGCTCCACGTGGGCCATCTGCTGCAGGTATTCATGCTCACGCACCTGCAGCGGGCGGGCGGCACGCCGTTCGTGATCATCGGCGGCGGGACCGGCATGGTCGGCGACCCATCGGGCAAGTCGACCGAGCGCAACCTCCTCGACGACGAGCAGATCGCCGCCAATTCGGCGCATCGATCCGCGGCCAGCTGGAGCGCTTCGTCGACTTCTCGCCGGGACCGAACCAGGCGCAGATGGTCGACAACCGCGAATGGCTGCTCGATTGGCGGCTGCTCGACTTCCTGCGCGACATCGGCAAGCACTTTTCCGTGCCGTACATGCTCGCCAAGGACTCAGTTCAGCAGCGGCTGGCCGGTGGCATGTCGTTCACCGAGTTCTCGTACATGACGCTCCAGTCGGCCGATTTCCTGACGCTCTTCCAGAAACGCGGCGTCGAGATGCAGATGGGCGGCGCCGACCAGTGGGGCAACATCACCGCGGGCCTCGAACTCATCCGGCGCGTGGTCGGTCGGGCGGAGAGGGGAGCCGCCTGCGGCATTCGGCCTGTGCTCGCCGCTTCTCCTGACGCGCGAAGGCGCGAAGATGGGCAAGTCGGAGAAGGGCGCGGTGATGCTCGACCCGAAAATGACCACGCCCTACGACTTCTACCAGTACTGGCTGAACGACGATGACGCTCTCGTCGTGCAGCATCTCAAGTGGCTGACTTTGAAGACGGCCGATGAGGTGGCCCAGATCGAACGCCAGCAGTCAGCGAACCCCGGCGACCGACCGGCGCACAAGGCTTTGGCCTACGACCTGACCGCCCGTATTCACGGAAAGGAAGAAGCTGACCGCCAGGTTCGGGTTGCCGACGCTGCTTTTGCTGCTGGACCGATCCACGATCCTGAAGTGCTAGACGCGCTGTTCGACTCGATCGACCATTTTGAGTTCGGCTCCGAGGAAGCCGGCATGCTCGCCTTTGACTTTGTCGTCGCCAGCGGGCTCGTAACCTCCAGGTCCGAGGGTCGTCGATTGATCGAGCAAGGAGGTCTGTCGATTAACGATCAGCGCATTGGCTCTCTGGACGCTGCGCTACCGCAGTTTGTCGGCGATCGGTATCTGGTCCTTCGAGCTGGAAAGAAGCGGTTGCTCATCGCGCGCCGGCGGCGCTAGCCGGCTGAATCGCCCGCATCTTGTTGTTGCGCGGCTCGTGCGTGAGCTCGGCCAAACCGAGCGCTTCCATGAGCGGCGGCATGTACATCCCAAAGCGCCCGCGATAGCCCTTGCGCGTTCCGTACCACCCGCCCACCGGGTTGTCCTCCGCGCGCGCCCAAGCCTCGACCGTGCCCGGTGTGGCGGCCTTCTGCTCGTCCGCGGCGCCCAGGTCCATCCAGTCGCCGTGTGCCTTGAGCATCGCGTGAAGATCGTCGATCGCCCGGGCGAGGTAGCCCAGGCGCGTGGATCCGACCATGCACACGATGACGGGCGGATCGGCTGAGTCGTCGCGATACATCGTGAACTCGGATGTTCGTGGCGGCGTCTGGAGCTGCCAGGGATCGTCCTTCGTTCCCGTGCCCAGGGCCATCTCAGCCGCCTGCCTTCTCGGCGGCCTGCTTGAGCGATTCGCCAAAGTCCTCGAAGGCGCCGGAAAGATCCGGGATCTGTTTGAACATCACTCCGGCCAGGGGCCCGGTGTAGTCCTCCTGCATCGAGAACTGGCTCACGCCGTCACCTTGGGGCTCGATCTTGTACGTACGCTCGCCCTTGAACAGGCCCAGTGGCATGCCGCCGGTCCACACCATGCGCCGCGGCGCTTCGAACGTGGTCACCTTCACGGGGAAGGCGCGACCCGGGTTCACCGGCACGTGGACCTTGATCGTCTGGCCGTGGGCGATCGTGCCCTCCACCTTGTCGACAGCCTTGTTCCAACTCGGATATGCCGCGGCGTCCGTGAGTAGCGCCCAGATTCGCGCCGGCTCGGCATTGATCGATTTGGTGACCTGGTAGCTCCGCACTGGTGCGTCCTCCTCGGGGGCTCGGTAACAATTCGGTTACTGTAACAGTGTCGTTACGGACGGATCAAGTTGGATGTAGGCTTCGAGCGTGGCAAGGACGAGCGTGGGAGCTTCGGATCCCTTCGCGGCTCTGGGTGACCCCAATCGGCGCCAGATCCTGGAGCTGTTGACGTCTGGGGGTAAGTCGGTCCAGGCGATCGCTGACGACCTGCCCATCAGTCGGCCGGCTGTTTCACGCCACCTGTCATTGCTGAAGGGTGCAGGCCTCGTCGTGGAGGAGGCCGAGGGAACGCGCCGCATCTACCGGCTCCAGCAGCAGGGCGTGGACGCGGTTCGCGTGTACCTCGAGAGCGTCTGGGGTGATGCCGCAACGCGGTTCAGCATCGCCGCCGAGAACACCTCCCGGCCAGCTCGGTCGCGCAAGTAGTCCGATCCGGTGGCAGAGCAGACGACCGAAGCGATCCGGCTCTCGTTCCGCATCGATTGCGCCGTGGATCACGCCTTCGATGTCTGGACCGCGCGGACGTCCATGTGGTGGCCCAAGTCGCACACGGTGTCAGGGGAGGGCGAGCTCGACGTCGTCTTCGAGCCGCGTGTGGGTGGCCGCATCTTTGAGCGGTCGAGCGACGGCATCGAGCACGATTGGGGCCGCATCGTCGCCTGGGAGCGGCCGTCGCGCATCGTCTACGAGTGGCATCTGAGGGTGGACCGCGAGGATGCGACGGAGGTCGAGATTTGCTTCGACGAGGCTCCTGAGGGTGGCACGACCGTCGCAATCGAGCACCGTGGGTGGGAACGCCTCGGTGCGCAGGGTCCGCCGCGTCGGGAAGGCAATCTCGCGGGATGGGGCGGCCTGCTGCCGCATTACGTGGACGCGGCCGAAGCCCGCTAGACGAATTCGATCGCGCTAGACGAGCCCGCGCACGGCGTCGAGGAGTCGCTGGTTCTCCGCGCGGCTGCGCACGGTGAGGCGCAGATGGCCGCGCAACGGATTTGCCGGCCCGAAGGTGCGCGGCACGATACCTGCGCGGAAGAGGCCTTCCGACGCGCGTTCAGCTGCTTCCTGATCACCGATGCGCACCAGCAGGAAGTTCGTAGTGCTGCGCCATGCCGGCCAGCCAAGCTCCTCGAGCCGGTCCCACAGCCACTCGCGCTCCTCTGCCATGGCACGAGCGTTGGCGAGTGCGTACTCCGGCATCTTCAGCGCTGCGTCGCGACATGGGCGGAGAGCGTTGAGATGCTGCCCGGCGGTCGGACCCGTTCCAGGCGTTCGATGACCGCCCGATGTGCCGATGCCAAATCCGACACGCACGCCGGCGAGCGCGAATGCCTTCGAGACGGTGCGGATGGCCAGCAGGTTGTCGTACTTCGTCGGCCAGTCGAGGACGGTCGAGCCAACGAACTCGTGATAAGCCTCGTCAACGACGACAATGGCGGATCAGGCAGCTGCGCCGCGGCTTGGACGATCCGCGCAGCGATTCTCCTCGGGCTCTTCGCAGGCGGTCGGGTTGTTGGGCGAACACAGCCACGCAACCCGGACTTCGGGCAGCTTGGCGATGACGGCGTCGACGTCCAGTGCGAAGCCCTCCCCGCCACCCAGCCTTGGCACCGAAACGATCCGCGCCGCCCGCTGTGAGGTGAGGACGCCGTACATCGCGTAGGTCGGGATCGGAATGAGCGCCGCGGAACCGGCTGGCAGAAACGCCTTGCCCACGAGGTCGATGATTTCGTCGGCACCGGCACCCACGACGATGAGTGCGGCTCTGCCCGCGTGTAGGCGGCTGCCGCGGCGGTCAGGTCCGCATAGGACGAATCGGGATACTCGTTGAGCGTTGGCTGGAATGGTCCGCGCAGCGCATCCGGCAGGAAATCGGGCGGCAGAGGGGAGGTGTTGGTGTCGAACCGCAGGATGTCTTCGGCGCGAAGTCCGTAGCGCGCCGCGATCGCCGCGTTTGACGGCTCCCACGAGTAGACCTGGGACACGGGTGTCTGCTGATTTGTGCTCATTGGGTAACTAGGTCAATCGGGGTCCATTTGGTTCCGGGATGCGTCTGCCGGGGCGCCACTCAGCTGATTTTCCGCTCAAATGCGTCATGGGGGACGCATGTGGACGCGAATCGGCGTCTTCCAGAGCTGTTCTCCTGTCGGATTGCGCCTGTAGGGACGCACTCGCATCCCGAGAGTCTCAAGAAGGCGCCTGCTGGGGCGCAAGATCCGGAAGGCCAGACGTCAATGCCTCAGTGGGCCGCGGTTTCTTCCTTCTTGTGGGCCTCGATCACCTTCTGTGCCACGTGAGGTGGCACTTCCTCGTAGTGATCTAGCGTCGCAGAGAACATCCCGCGCCCGCCGGAAAGGGAACGCAGCTCAGTCGCGTAATTGAATAGCTCCGACTGGGGCACGTGCGCGCGCACCACCTGGACGCCGTTGGACGAGTCCATGCCCAGGACACGGCCACGGCGGGTGTTGAGGTCGCGGTTCACGTCGCCCATGTACGCCTCTGGGACCCGGACCTCCACGTCCATGATCGGCTCTAGCAGCACCGGAGCGGAGTCCTGGATGCCCTTGCGCGTGGCCAGCTGGCCGGCCAGCCGGAATGAGAGCTCGTCCGAGTCGACCGTGTGGAACGAGCCGTCGTAGAGGGTCGCCTTGAAGTCGATCACCGGGATAGCCGGCGATCGGACCCTTCTCGGCGATGTCGCGCACGCCCTTCTCGACGCCTGCCCAGAACTGGCGCGGCACTGAACCGCCCACGACCTTGCGTGGCGAACTCCACGCCGGCCCCGGGTTGGGCTCGATCTCCAGCCACACGTGGCCGAACTGGCCGCGCCCGCCGGTCTGCTTCTTGTGCCGGCCCTCGGCCTGGGTCTTGGAGCGGATCGTCTCGCGATACGGGATGCGCGGTGACCGCGTGATCACGGCCGCGCCGAACTTGCGCTTCAGCCGCTCGACGATGACGGCGACGTGGTTCTCACCCTGTGCCCAGAGCAACTGCTCGCCGGTCTCTGCCTGGCGCTCGACGCGCACGCCGGGTCTTCCTCCACGAGGCGGTTCAGGGCTGCGCCCATCTTGTCCAGGTCGGCCTTTGTCTGCGGCTCGATGGCGACCGGCAGTGAGCGGTCGGGAATTCGATCGGCGGCAACTTGAACGGCTTTTCGCGGGTCGCAAGTGTGTCGCCGGTATGGGTGTGCGACGAGCTTGGCCACTGCGCCGATCTCGCCCGCGGAGATCGCGCCCACTGGCTCGGTGTCCTTGCCCTTGACGCGCAGAACCTGGCCGATGCGCTCTTCTTCGCCGCGATTCGCGTTCCAGACGTGGTCGTGCGACGAGATCTTGCCCGAGAAGACCCGGAAGTAGGTCAGTCGGCCGACGAACGGGTCGGCGGTGGTCTTGAAGACCTGCGCGACAGAGCGGCCCGGCAGGATCTGGCGCGACCTCGACGTCCTTGCCGCTTGCGTCGACCGCCTTGACCGGGCCCTCTTCGTCGGGGGAGGGGAGGTAGCGGATGATCGCGTCGAGCACGCCCTCGATGCCAATGTCGTGCGCGGCCGAGGTCACCATCACCGGCGCCAGGATCGAGTCGCGCACGCCACGGTGGAGGCAGGCGTCGAGCTCCGCGTCGGACGACTTCCACGCCCTCGAGGTACTTGGTCAGCACGTCGTCGTCGGCCTCGGCGGCGGCCTCGAGGAGCTGGTCGCGGCGGCGCGCGACCTCGTCGCGCGAGCTCGGCCGGGATCTCGACCTCCGACCGCTTGCCCTTCTCCCACGACGTACGCCTTGCGATGGACGAGGTCGACGTAGCCGCGGAACGTATCGGCCTTGCCGATGGCCAGGTGGAGCGGCGCGATCTTGTTGCCGAACGTCGCGCGCAGCGCGTCGAGGGCGGCGGAGGGATCCGCGTTCTCGCGCTCGCAGCGGGTGATCACGAACAGCGCCGCAGTGCCTGTCGAGCGGCCCAGCGACACGGCCCGCTCCGTGCCTGACTCGACGCCGCCAGACGCGTCCATGGTCAGCAGCGCGCCGTCGGCCGCGGCAAAGCCCTCGACGACCTCGCCGCGAAGTCCGCATAGCCGGGCGTGTCGATCAGGGTGATCTCGTAGCCGTCGTAGTCGGTCGTGGCCAGCGCCAGCGACAGCGACTGCTTGCGCTTCTGCTCCTCGGGCTCGAAATCGAGCAGGGCCGTCCCGTCGTCGACCTTGCCCAGGCGATTGATGGCTCCTGCGGCGTGCAGCAGGTGCTCGGCGAGCGTCGTCTTGCCGGAGTCGGAGTGACCGGCGAGCACGACGTTACGAAGGCGCGGCATGTCCGTTGGTCATGGGGTCAGCATATAGAATCGCTCGCGATGTCCGGTCATTCCAAGTGGTCCCAGATCAAGCGCCAGAAGGGCGCGAACGACGCAAAGCGCGGGGCCATTTTCACCAAGATGGGCCGCGAGATTGCCATTGCCGCGCGTGCGGGCGGCGGTGATCCCGATGGCAACTTCCGACTGCGCCTCGCGATGGACAAGGCGCGCTCGGTCAACATGCCCGCCGACACCATCAAGCGTGCGCATCGAGAAGGCGCGCGGGGCGCCAGCGGCCGAGCAGTACGAGGAGATCGTCTACGAGGGCTACGGCCCGGGCGGCGTAGCGATCCTCGTCGAGACGGCGACGGACAACAAGAACCGCACGGCGGCGGACGTCCGGTCGCATCTTCGCCAAGCACGGCGGATCGCTCGCCGGCGCCGGCGCCGTCGCGTGGCAGTTCGAGCCGCGCGGCGTGGTCGCCGTGCCGCGCAACGGGCATCGACGCCGGACGACGTCGCGCTGATGGCGATCGACGCCGGCGCCGATGACGTCGACACCGAGTCCGACCCGATCGAGGTGGTGACCGACCCCGGGCAGCTGGAAAGCCTGCGCAAGGCGCTCGAGGGCGCTGGCGTCAAGGTCGAGTCGGCCGAGGTGACCATGCAGCCCAAGACGCCGATCGAGGTCGACGAGCACGTCGCGCGCCAGAACCTGCGCCTGATCGAGGCGCTCGAGGATCTCGACGACGTCCAGCGCGTGACGGCCAACTTCGACCTTCCGGCAGAAGTGCTGGCCGAGGTGGCGGCGGTTGACCGCCTGCAGCGTTGATCGTCCTCGGCATCGACCCGGGTACCGCGGCAACCGGATACGGCATCGTCGAGAGGACCGGCAGCAAGCTGCGCATGATCGACTACGGCTGTCTCGAGACCCTCTCCACCACGGCGCTGCCTCAGCGGCTGCTCGAGATCCACCAGGGCGTGCTCGAGCTGATCGATCGCACAAGCCGCGCTTCGTCGGCGTCGAGCGGCTCTTCTTCAACAAGAACGTGCAGACCGCGTTCGCCGTTGGCCAGGCACGCGGCGTGGTCCTGCTCGCGGCCGCCGAGCGCGGCATGCCCGTGTTCGAGTACGGCCCGCACGAGGTCAAGATGGCGGTCACCGGCTACGGCCGGGCCGACAAGGGCCAGGTGCAGCGCATGGTTCAGTTGATGCTCGGGATGGCGGTGCTGCCCCGGCCGGACGATGCGGCCGATGCTCTCGCGGTGGCCATCTGCACGGCGCACGGCCAACAGGCAGCCTGAAGAACTGCGCCTTCAAGTCCTGCCCGGAACCCGCGTAATCTCCACCCGACAGTGATCGCTTTCGTCGAGGGCCCAGTCGTGTCCATCGGCGCCGATTCGGCGATCGTCCAGGCAGGTGGCGTCGGTTACCGCCTGTTCTGCGGGCCGGGGACGCTGACGCGGCCTGCGCGAGGGGGCGACGGTCAGGCTGTACACGCACCACCTCGTGCGCGAGGACCAGCAGGCGCTGTACGGCTTTGCGTCCACGGAAGAGCTGGGCTTCTTCGAGCTGCTCACGACCGTGACCGGCGTCGGACCCAAGGTCGGCGCTGGCGATCGTGTCGGCGCGGCCCGTCGCCGACCTTCAGCTGGCCATCTTCCAGGGCGATGAAGGCGTGCTGACGGCTGTATCGGGCGTGGGCAAGAAGCTCGCGGCGCGGGTCGTGCTGGAGCTCAAGGAAAAGGTGTCCGCGGCTGGTGCGTCGGTCGGCGGCAGCGGCAGCTCCGGCGCGGCAGAATCGGAAGTCGTCGCCGCACTCCAGGCCCTTGGTTACACCGCGTCGGAGGCTCGCGTCGTCGGCATCCGCGGCGCTCTCTGCGCTCCCCGTGGGCGCCTCGCTCGAGGAGCGCGTCAAGGCTGCGCTCCGCGTGCTGCGACGCGACTAGGCAGACCAAGCAGGACTGAGACGTGGACACGCTGACGATCATGCTCGTCGTCGGTCATCGCCCTGGCGGTGTTCTTCGACTACATCAATGGCTTCCACGACACGGCGAATGCGATAGCCACGTCTGTCGCGACGCGAGCCCTCGATCCCCGCGCAGCGATCGCCATGGCGACGTCGTTCAACTTCATCGGCGCGTTCGCCGGCACGGCCGTGGCCAAGACGATCGGTGCCGGGCTCGTGGACGAGACGACCCGACGCAAGGCGTGATCGCCGCCGCGCTCGTCGGCGCGATCGCGTGGAACCTGCTGACCTGGTACTACGGCCTGCCCAGCTCGTCGAGCCACGCTTTGATCGGCGGTCTGTTCGGCGCGACGGCGATTTCCGCCGGAACTCGGCGCCTTCAAGATCGACGGCATCCTCGACCAAGGTCCTCGTTCCCGATGGTCGCGTCGCCGCTGATCGGCTTCTTCGTCGCCTTCGCCCTGATCTTGCTGCTGTTCCGGATCTTCTTCCGGGCGCCCACGCCGGCCGATGACGACGGTATTCCGGCGACTGCAGATCGTTTCCGCCGGTTTCATGGCCTTCTCTCACGGCTCGAACGACGCCCAGAAGACGATGGGCATCATCACCCTGTCGCTGTTCTAGCGGCGGCGTGATCTCCACGATCGACGTCCCGTGGTGGGTGATCATCGTTGCCGCCACGGCCATCTCGCTGGGCACTGCCGTGGGCGGGTGGCGGATCATGCACACGATGGGCCATCGCGTCGTGAAGCTCGAGCCGGTGCACGGCTTCGCGGCCGAGACGACAGCCGCGTCCGTCATCTTCACCGCGGCACATTTCGGCATGCCGGTATCTACGACGCACGTGATTTCCAGCGCGATCATCGGCGTCGGCGCAGCTCGCGGCGTCCGCGGCGTACGGTGGGGCGTGGCGCGCACGATCCTGCTCGCCTGGATCATCACCATCCCGGCCGCCGCCGCCGTGGCTGCGCTCACCTGGCTGCTGCTACATTTCTTCGGACTCGGTTAAGGAGACGCCCGAAATGCCTTCGCTCATCCCCAAGGACGTCAAGTTCCTGGACCTGTTCGCCGCAGCGGGCGCGAACCTCGCCGAGGCGAGCGCCGATCTCAAGGACCTGGTCCAGAACTTTGATCGGCTCGACCAGCGCATAGCCGGCATCCAGCGCCTGGAGAAGCGCGGCGACCAACTGGACCACGAGATCAACGTCCGCCTGGAGAACGCGTTCGTTGCGCCGTTCGATCGGGAGGACATCCACGAGCTGACGGTCCGACTGGACGACGTCGTCGACTACATCCAGGCAGTCGGCGGAGAGCATGGCGATCTTCGACGTCAAGACACCGACGGCCGATGCCCGGCGGCTCGCCGAGATCCTGGCCGACCAGGGCATCGGAGCTGCTCGGGCGCGCTGGGCAAGCTCGAGAAGATGAAGGACCTGACCACGCACCTCGAGAAGATCCACGAGCTGGAGCACGAGGCGGATGGCGTTTCACGGGCGGCAATCGGCCGGCTGTTCCGCGAGTCGCACGATCCGTTGGAAGTGATCAAGTGGCGCGAGATCTACCTCGGCCTGGAAAACGCGATCGACGCGGCCGAGGACGCTGCCGAAGCGATCGAGAGGATGATCCACAAGCGCGTCTGACGTTTCGCTAGCCTGAACCGCGCGATTCGCATGTCATGCGACGCATGTGTCCTTTTCGGACTGCTTCCTCTGAATTCCCGCCCTTGCGCCTGGCGTCTTTCGCACCACGTTCGAAAGCTGCCCGTTCGACGTCAGGTTGACTGGTGCCAGCTTGCCAATAGGTCGTGTTGTGTCGAATGACGTGCGAAAGGCGTGACCTAGGGAGTGGTGCGCGCCTCACAGCGGCACGCACCACCCAAATGACAGAGATCAGCCGGAAACCTTGACGTCCACCCACACGGACCGATGGTCCGAGCTGGGGAACGGGAACACTCCCGTCAGATAGAACAGTGGATCCGACTGCGTGGGCCAGAACACGCCCGATCCCGTGATCTGCAGGTTCTTGCGCGGCAGGACGTAATCGGCGCGCAGGTTGCCAGGGGCCGAATTGGCAAAGTCGGCCGTGTCGAACCTGGGGTCACTCTCGTGATTGGCATTTGCGCCACCCTGGAGAGCCGCTGCTTCCACTGCGCCAGCGCTCTGCGGCGTGACCTTGGTGTTGACCAGCGGATGCTCGATCAGCTGTTGGATCGAACCGGGGATGCTGTCACCGTCCAGAGGATCGCTGTTCTGGTCACCGGCGATGACGAAACGTTGGCCGGGCTTGAGGCCACCAGTCCCGCCTTCGTCGTCGTAGATGTACGAGGACGTTGGTCCCGGCGTGATGTAGTCCGCCCAGAAGCGGATCTCGTCGAAGTTGCGCGTGCCGTTGCGGTCCTCGGGTCCGTCGAACACCGGCGGCGTCGGGTGGCTGACCAGGAAATGCACGGTCTGGCCGCCGACTTCGATCGGCACGTCCCAGTGACTCTTGGACGAGAGCCGGAACACGTTCAGTTCGGCTGGCGAGTACCAATCGGCCGGTGCCGCAGTGGCAGGATCGTCAGGCAGCATCGCTCCCGGCATGTCCTTCCAGAGGAAGTGCTGGAAGGTCCGAATCGCGTCGAAGTCGATCGGGTACATCGAGTAGACGGCCATCCCGAACTGGCCGGGGAAGAAGCCGAAGCCGAAGGCATCGTCCGGGCCGCCGACCACTCCGTTGTTGTTGAGGTCGAAGCCGGACGGGATGCCGGTGTTGGAGGGAGCGACGAAGTAGTAGGGGTAATCGATCGCTGCGGCACCGTTGTGCGGAACGGACAGGTAGTTGTCCTGGAACAGCTCTGCCGCGACTCCGTCGGCGACGAAGTCGAATTCGTTGATCAGCAACACGTCAGGGCGAATGCGCTGGATGATCTCTGCGACCGTGGCCGCCTGGGCATTGTTGGGCGTGGAGAGGTCACTCACCAACTGACCCTGGAAATTCCGGTTCAGCGAAGCATTGAACGTCGCGAACCGGACGGTGGTGTTCTTCGCCGCCGCGGCGGACGGGAAGGACAATGCCGCCACCAGGAAAGCGGCGAGCACGACAAAGCGAGGGGACACGACATCCTCCTTTGGTGACGCCCTTCATGACACACGGTGGGCGTTCGACAAAACCTTAGACCCGCCGACTGATTGGCTCAAGAGCGCCTCCTTGCGGACAGGTGTCTCGCATGACGTGCGAATCTCGCGCGGCACGTCGATCCGATGTTGAATGTGGTGCGAAAACCGCGCCGCCACCGGCGGTCGCCTGTGTCGAACGGACGTTCTAAAGGCGGATTCTCCTGCTAAACTTGCCCACGCATGCAGGAGCCGGGCCACGACGATGAGCGACCCCTGACCGGGGGCGCACTGACCCTCGAAGAAGCTGCCGTCGAGACGTCTCTTCGACCCAGATCGCTGGCCGAGTACATCGGCCAGCAGAGCGTCAAGCAGAACCTCGAGATCCTGCTCGCGGCGGCCCGTCAACGCGACGAGGCCGCCGACCACGTCCTGCTGTACGGACCGCCCGGCCTTGGCAAGACGACGCTCGCCAACATCATCGCCCGCGAGCTGGGCGTGAACCTGCACGCCACGAGCGGGCCCGGCGATCGAGCGGCCAGGCGACCTCGCCGCGATCCTGACCAACCTCGAAGAGCGCGACGTCCTGTTCATCGACGAGATCCACCGCCTCAACCACTCGGTCGAGGAGATCCTCTATCCGGCGATGGAGGACTTCGCGATCGACGTGATGATCGGCCGCGGGCCGTCCGCGCGGAGCCTGCGGCTGAGCCTCAAGCCCTTCACGGTCGTTGGCGCGACGACCCGTGCCGGTCGCATCGGCGGCCCGCTGCGCGACCGCTTCGGCGCCGTTTATCGGCTGGACTACTACTCGCAGGATGAGCTTGCGACCATCATCCGGCGCTCGGCCGGCATCCTCGACGTCGACATCGATGAGCAGGCCGTCGACGTGATCGCCCGCCGGGGGAGGGGAACGCCGAGGGTCGTCAATCGGCTGCTGCGGCGGGTGCGCGACTACGCGCAGGTCAGGTCCGACGGCCGAATCGGCGCCCAGGAAGCGACAGAGGCGATGAACGCCATGGACATCGACGACGAGGGTCTCGACACGACCGACCGCCGCCTGCTGGCTGCCATCATCCAGAAGTTCGCCTCGGGCCCGGTTGGTGGCGCGGCCGTTGCCGCGGTGATCGGCGAGGAGATCGACACGATCGAGGATGTCTACGAGCCCTACCTGCTCCAGCTCGGTTTCCTCGACCGGACGCCACAGGGCCGAATAGCCACCGAGCGTGCCCGCGACCACCTGCGCGCGCTGGGCTACGAGATTCCAACGCCGCGCCGCGCCGAGCGCATGGATACCGGCCTGTGGGACGGCATGACCGCCGAAGGCCGCAACGAGTCGAAGACCAGCGGCAGACGGATGCCCGAGCCGCAGTCCGGAACTTCGCGCGCTTGACGGGCGCACCTCGCTGAGCTCGCCGTGGCGACGCGCGGCCTGGTCAAGAGCTACGGCAAGCACACGGCGCTCACCGGCCTGGACATGTCGGTGCCGCGTGGGCAGGTCTACGGCTTCCTGGGGCCCAACGGCAGTCGGCAAGACCACCGCGCTGCGCCTGCTGACCGGCCTGCTGCGGCCCAACGCGGGCACGATCTGGCTCTTCGGCGAGCCGTACTCGTGGCACGACCGGACGGCGGCTCTTCCGGGTCGGGTCGCTGATCGAGACACCCAGCTTCTACCCGTACATGAGCGGCCGCGAGAACCTCGTCGTGCTCGCGGCGCAGCGGCCCGCCGACGCCGCTCACGCGCGTCGACCAGGTGCTCGATTACGTGGGCATGACCGGGCGCGCCAAGGATCGCGGTCCAGACCTATTCACTGGGCATGAAGCAGCGCCTGGGGATAGCCGCGGCGATGCTCTCCGACCCCGACCTGCTGCTGCTCGACGAGCCGGCCAACGGCCTGGACCCGGGTGGCATGGTCGCGATGCGCGAGACGCTGCGCTGGTTCACCGCACGAGCTGGGCAAGACGGTGCGTGATCTCCAGCCACCTGCTGCACGAGGTCGAGCAGCTCGCCGACGTCGTCGGGATCATCGACCACGGCCGGCTGATCCGCGAGGGCGACCTCAGACACGCTGCTCGAACGATGCCGGCCGGGTCCGCGTGCGCGTCGAGGCCGGACAGATGCACGCAGGCGGCGACGATCCTGCGCGATCTCGCGCCGGACCGGCCGCTCTACGGCGAGGACTCCGGCGACAGGACGGGCTGGTTCACGGTTGGCGTGCCCCCGGCACGTGCACCGAGATCAACCGGGCGCTGGCGGAGGCCGGCATCTACGCGTCCGGCCTGGAGCCGGGCAGCGACCTCGAGACGCATCTTCCTCGAGCTGACCGGCGCGTGGCGCCGTCGTCGACGACCGGCCCGCGATGCCCGGACGTGCAGCCCGTCCACGCCGTCCGCCGGCGCGTCATGAGGCTGATCCGCGCCGAGCTGCTCAAGGCCCGCCGGCGCCAGGCGACGTGCGTGCTGCTCATCGTGGTCCTCGTCCTCATCGGCCGTTCACCTACCTGCCGTGCGCAGCGCCGACTGTCTTCGGGGAGCTGGAGATCATCGAGTTCCCGGACGCGTACGCGCTGATCGGCCAGTTCGCTTCGGTCTGGGCGGCCTGCTCGCGATCTGATCTTCGCGGCGGCATTCGTCGGTGCCGACTGGAACTGGGGCGTGCTGCGCAACGTGATCGCGCGCGGCGAGAGCCGTGCGGCCTACCTGCTCGCCAAGGCCGGGGCGCTGGCGATCCTTTTCGGGATCGCCGCTGTTGCTCGTGTTCGGCTTCGGGATCGTCATGACATACGTGTCGGCAGCGCTGGCACGGCATCCCGGTGGCCAGCCCGTTGCGCGGCGACGGCCTCGCGGACCTGTTGAAGTGGCTCGGTGCTCGGCTACCCGGTGCTGCTCCAGCGCGCAGCGCTCGGCTTGGCCGTGGCGGTGATCCTGCGCAGCCAGCTCGCCGGCAGCAGTCGTGGGACGTGCTGCTCTACCTGGGCGAAGCCATCGTCCCTTACGATTTTCACGGCCTTGCTCACTCCGCCCGGGCCGTCGATTCGACGGTTTCGGCGACGGCGGCTTCCAGCCGGTTGGACCCGAGTGGTTCCAGTACCTGCCGATCAGCGTCGGCGGACAACGTGCTCAACGCCGCACCCGGGGCGTGGCAGCGACTCCAGGGCTGCGCCTCGAAGGCTTGTTCCTGCGACCCGTGCCGCTCGAACAGGCGACTGCTGTCCGTCGGCATTTACTTCGTCGATCGCGATCGGCAATCGCGGCTCTTCGTTCTCAACCGCCAGGAGATCGCCTGACCGGCCGATGGGCAGACCGGCCGATTTCCTTCGACGTACTGATGCCCGCGCCCGCCGACGGCTCCACGCGCGCCCGGCTCGGACACCTGACGACGCCGCACGGCGAGATCCAGACGCCGGTCTTCATGCCGGTTGGCACGAACGCCACGGTCAAGGCGCTCGATCCCGACGACCTCGACGAGGTCGGCGCCCAGATCATCCTGTGCAACACCTACCACCTGTACCTGCGGCCCGGCCACGAGCGCATCGAGCGGCTCGGCGGCCTGCACAAGTTCATGGCCTGGAAGCGGCCGATCCTGACCGACTCCGGCGGCTACCAGGTGGTCAGCCTGGGCGACTTCCGCTCCGTCGACGACGAGGGCGTGACCTTCCGCTCGCACCTCGATGGCTCGATCCACCACTTCACACCGGAGCACTCGATCGCCGTCCAGGAGGCACTCGGCTCCGACATTGCCGTCGTGCCTCGACCAGCCCGTCCCGCCGCATTCGCATCGGCCGGCGCGAAGTGGCCGAGGCGATGGTGCGCACGCACGCCTGGGCGGAGCGCTGCCTCGCGGCGCATCAGCGGCCCGACCAGGCGCTGTTCGGCATCATCCAGGGCGGGCTGGAGCCGGACCTGCGCGCCGAGTCGACGCAGCGCCATCGCCGGCGATGCCGTTCGACGGCATCTGCATAGGCGGCCTGGCCGGCGACGAGAGCGCGGCGCAGCGCCGCGCGGCGCTGGACGTCGTTGTGCCGCTGCTCGCGGACGATCCGCGGCCGCGCTACCTGATGGGCCTCGGCTCGCCGGTGGACCTGCTCGACGCGGTCGATGCCGGGGTCGACATGTTCGACTCGGTCCTGCCCGCGCGGATCGCCCGCAACGGCACGGTCTGGGTGCCCGAGGGCCGGCTCAACCTGCGCAACTCGCGCTTCATGGACGATCCGGCGCCGATCCAGGACGGTTGCCGCTGCCGCGCGTGCCGCTCGTTCTCGCGCGCTTACCTGGCGCACCTGCTGCGCGCGGACGAGCTGCTCTTCTACCGACTCGCGACGCTGCCACAACCTGACCTTCCTGACCGACTTCATGGCGCGCATCCGCACAGGCCCTGGCGCAGGGCAAGTTCCCTAAACTTGTGAGCGAGCTGGCCGCGCCTGAGTCGCCGACCGTTCGATTTGCGGACGACCAGGCGTGACAAACAAGCTGGCGCAAAGTCGGAGTGAACTGGCAGTGAAGCGGCCCGGCTAACGCTGCCAGGATCCGCGGAGGCGGACAGAGATGGGATCAAGGGATCGGCCTCACAAGGAAGCAAAGAAGAAGCCAAAGGCAAAGGAGAGCCAAGCCGCAGCTGCAATCGCTGCTGCAGGCGCCTCCGCCATCAGTCGAGGTAATCAAGCCCAAGCGCAAGCCGCGCTGGGACAGAGCCGGAGTCCGGACGAGGAGTAGTCCTCGCGCCGCCGGTCGAACGGCGGGCTAGCGAGCCAATGGAGGCGGATGACGGCCGAAGCGAGCGTACTCGTGTACGTGAGCGAGGATCGGAGCTGCAACGCACCAGTGGCCGCAGAGGCCAGCCGCGTAGCCAGGAGGGATACAGGCATGACGATGACGGGGACCAAGGCACCGGCTAGAGAGCAACGGGAACGCGCGGACAAGCAGACCGGCCGAGCGCACACGCGCCGTGGATGCGGCCATCCTGTCGATCGAGAAGCAGTTCGGCCGCGGCTCGATCATGAAGCTCGGCTCGGCGGAGCGGCAGCAGGTCGACGCCATCCCCACCGGATCGATCGCGCTCGACCTGGCGCTCGGCGTCGGCGGCATTGCCGCGCGGCCGGATCACGGAGATCTTCGGCCCCGAGTCGTCGGGCAAGACGACGCTCTGCCAGCACGTCCTCGCTGAGGCGCAGAAGCGCGGCGGCGTGGTGGCGTTCATCGACGTCGAGCACGCGCTGGATCCGGCCTACGCGCAGGCGCCTGCGGCGTCAACGTCGACGAGCTGCTCGTCAGTCCAGCCGGACACCGGCGAGCAGGCGCTGGAGATCACGGAGACGCTGATTCGCTCCGGCGGCGTCGACTGTCGTCGTCGTCGACTCCGTCGCGGCGCTCGTGCCGCGCGCCGAGATCGAAGGCGAGATGGGCGACTCGTCCGATGGGCATGCAGGCGCGGCTGATGAGCCAGGCGCTGCGCAAGCTGACCGGCGCCGTTCGACGCTCGAACACCGCGCTCATCTTCACCAACCAGCTGCGCGAGAAGATCGGCGTGATGTTCGGCAATCCGGAGACCACGCCCGGCGGCCGCGCGCTGAAGTTCTACGCGTCGCGTCCGGCTGGACATCCGGCGCATCGAGACCATCAAGAGCGGCACTGACTCGATCGGCGGCCGCATGCGCGTGAAGGTCGTCAAGAACAAGGTCGCCGCGCCGTTCCGCGTGGCCGAGTTCGACGTCATGTACGGCGAGGGCATCAGCCGCGAGGGCGGCCTGCTCGACGTCGGCGTGGCCTCGGACATCGTGTCCAAGACCGGCGCCTGGTTCACCTACGGCGATCTGCGCCTGGGCCAGGGCCGTGAGCAGGCGAAGGAGTTCCTGAAGGCCAACCAGGACGTGGCCCAGAAGCTCGAGACGGAAATTCGCGGCAAGGTCGCGACGATCGAAGTTCCGGTCGAGGGCATCTCCGAAGCCGAGTGATGCGGCAGGCCGGAGAGTTGCCGGGATCGAGTCCTCACTTTTCGGCTTGCCTATCCAGCTCGCGTGAGGCTGGATAACCCCGCCCGCCTGGGCGCGCCACCCTGCGACGACCGGGCCGGTCCGGTTGCCTGAAAATGTATGTCCCGTCCGGTGCGGATGCGCGCATGAGTCACGTTGGCGGCTCCCAGCGGTCAGTTATGCACCTGGCGAATGATCGGTCCGTTGAGGCGCTGAAAAGCCAGCAAATGACGGTCAAACGGGGCGTTGGCGGACGAGGTATGCGTCCCGTGCATGAATCGGAGGCGTTTCGCGTCGTCGGCGGACGGATCATGCGTGGGGCGAGTCAGGGACCGTAGGGGAGCATGCGCAAACGCCGATCCACACCCGAGTCACAGGCTGCTCTCAGGGAATTGCGCGCACAGTTGACGGATCCTGCGCCTGTGATGGACGCCGCTGCGACTTTTCTCGGCGTGCGGCCGCGATCCGTGGCCGAGACACGCCGACGGCTACGCCACCTGGGCTACCCGGACGGACTCGTGGACACGGTCGTGCAGCGGCTAGTAGAGATGGAATACCTGGACGACGCGGCTTTCGCACAAGCCTGGGTTGAGTCGCGCGACAGGGCGCGGCCGCGTGGCGAAACCGCCCTGCGTCGAGAACTTGCGCTCAAGGGAGTGGCGCGGGACGTGGTCCACGACGTTCTCGCCGGCCCGAATCCAGAATGAGGGCGACCCAAATCCGCGGCCGCGGACGCCCTTCTGAGCCGCCGCCGGTCCGCGCTTGAACGTGAGGCGGACCCTGCGCGTCGCCGGCAGAGGGCATATGCGCTTCTAGCCCGGAATGGCTTCGACCCCGAAACATGTCGCGAGGCCGCAACGTCTTTCATGGCCGAATGAACACCGTCACCGCTCGCTGGTTTCTCTTCACTTACCTCGCGGTCCTGGCTGCGCTCGTCTTCATGCCCTTCGGACGCGGCATGGACATCGGGGATCGCCTCAACCTGGATCCATTCGCAACCATCGAGCGGGCGATCGAGCTTGGCCCGCGCTCGCTGTCATTCAGGCTGTTGATCGGCAACGTGGCGGCGTTCGTGCCGCTTGGGCATCCTCCTGCCGCTGGCAATTCGAAGTCGGTGGGCAGGTCCCATCGTCCTTGTCGGTGCCGTTGCGCTGTCGGTTGGTATCGAGGCCGGCCAGCTCGTCGTCTCCAAGTGGCTGGGCTACGCCTATCGTTCAACTGATGTCGACGACGTGATCCTCAACGTCCTCGGCGCAACCCTTGGCTACGTCACGTTCGCGTTCCTCGCATCGCTCAGAGACCGCGAAGCCGTCCGATAATCAGCCCGTGCCAACCAAGAAGAAGGAGAAAGGTCCGCCAGCTCCGAACGACGTCATCCGGGAGGCCGCCGGCAGTTACACGTCCGGCGACGGCCGGTTCGAAGTGCGCCAGTCCGACGCGAACTGGTACGTGGTGGATCGCGAACAAACGAACGAGTTCGGCCAAGAGTTGATCCACGGCCCGTTTGGCTCGCTGAAAGCCGCGAAAGAAGCCATGCCCGGGGCGCGCGAGATCAAGCCGATGCTTCGGACAACGGCGCGGCCCAAGAAGGCGGCCGAGAAAAAGCCGGCCCCGAAGCCCCAGTCGTGGATCGACAAATTGCCACGCGCTGAACAGGTCGATGTCCGCGCTCTCATCCGCGCCCTGGACCGCGAAGGCGTTGGCGACGCCGAGGCACTCGTTCGGAAGGATCGACAAGGCCTCCTGCCAGCGATCGCTACCCAGCTGCTGGAGCGACAGTTGGCGGCCCTGGTCGACGAAATGCCTGAGAAAGACCGACCCACCGCCAGGAAGCTCATCCGCAAGCTCGCCGCGGCAATCAGCGCCGGCGAGAAATCGCCAGAACCACTGCCCGGGTGGGCGCTTTTCGAGACAGGCCCCGGTCGCGAGCCTACAAAGCGGCGGGTCCGAGTACCCGACTAGCCGCCCGGCCGGCCGAATGGACCTACAGCCCGGTCACCTCTGCCAGCCAGAGATTGGAAAATACCGTGCCATCGTCGCCGGTCAGCAGCGCCTCGATGATGACGTTGATGCCGTCTCCCGTACCGGCAGCCGCAATCGTGTGAACGCGGTCACTGCCCGAAATCTCTGAAGCCAGGAAAACAGGCCCGTCGCGGACGCAGGTCCACTCGACCGCGTCATCGCTTCGGAGCGCGGCGATGTCCGAGCCGATCACGACGAGCAGGACGAATGAATCGTCCACTACCGTCAGGCGGGGAATTGCAGTGAAATCGGCCGCCTCGCCGCCGCAGATCTGTGGCTCGAGGACCCTGCCGGCCTTTTCCCAGGTGATCCCGTCGTCGGATCGTGCCAACAGGACTCGGGCCTGATGCGGCAGATCACCTCCGTTTGCGCCGTAGAGCATCACGAAACCGTCGGCGGTCCTGACCACGGAGGGGAAATCAAGGCCGAGATCGTCAACATCCCCGGGCTCACCGAGCGGAACCACCGGCTCCGGGTCGGCGACCCACGGACCGCCAGGATCTGGCGCGACGGCGCGATAGATCTGCGCACCTTCCACGCGCGGCGCGGGAACTCCCCACAGGTACATGACGAATTCGTCGTCGATTGAGATAACGCTGCCCGGGACCGGGCCAGGCGGACTCATGTCCAGACCGAGCTCTGCGAACGGGTCCTCCTCATCCACCGTCCAGGTCAGTCCGTCTGGGCTGGATGCGTGAAACACGCGCTGATCACCTGGAATGTCGCCGAATCCCGACCACGTAGAGGTGGTGAACGCCGTCGACGGTGAAATACGTTGCCGGCAGGGTGGCGCCGTAGTGGTCGCCCTCCTCCAGGTCGGACCCTTCCAGAACTGGCCCGTCGCTGACCAGGGTGATGTCGAGCCCCGACTCGGGCGTCGGAGCAGCGGTGACTGCCGGCGTCGGGCGAGACGTGGCGGGGGCAGGTGTCGATGTCGGCGGCGCACCGCTCGGCGTGACAACGGGCTGTCCTGAGCACGCGGCCATTGCGAGCGCTGCCACCGCGAGCGCTGCCAGCAAAATCTGGAAACGGGACGACAGACGCATTTGGCTCCTCCTCAAAAGCCGCCGACGTTGATGCCCTAACGCCGTGGAGCACCGTTTGGTTCCCGCTCGACGTCAGCTGAGGGGCGGTGTCGCCTCACGGGTGGATGCTGAACGATCGGCCACCATCACGTCTGAAACGCCGCCCTCTGCGTGCGCATTCGCGTGGGCGGTGCTGCGCAGGGGTTTTCGGTTGCCGCTTCGGAGTTGTGTTTCGACAGCCGATGCTGTCAGTGGCATCGAGATGAGGAAACCCTGACCGCGATCACAGCCGAGCGAGCGCAGCTTGTCCATCTGCGCTTGTGTCTCGATCCCTTCGGCCACCACCGACAGACCGAGGGCACTGCCGAACGCCAATGCGGCCTTGACGATCGCGAGGTCCGCCTGGCGGGACGCGACGCCCGCGACGAATGACCGGTCGATCTTCAGGCCGTGGACGCGCAAACGCTTGAAGTGATCCAACCCGCTGTACCCGACACCGAAGTCGTCGATGACGAGTCGGACGCCCATGTCGCTGAGCTGCTGGATGGTCGCGGGCAACGTTCCAGCGCTGAGCAGTGACGCGCTTTCGGTGATCTCGAGTGTCAAAGCTGTTGCGGGCAGGCCGGTGTCGGCCAAAACCTGCAAGACCTCGCGAGTCACGTCCATGTCTCGGAACTCGCGTGGCGAGAGGTTCACGGCGACTCCCAGGTTCATCGCTGACTTGAACGTGCGGCGCCACGCAGCGAGTTGGCGCGTGGCTTCCTGAAGCACGAAGCGGTCGATCTGGCCGATAAAGCCGCTCGATTCTGCGAACGGAATGAATTCCATGGGTTGGATGAGCCCGCGATCGGGGTGCTGCCAGCGCACGAGTGCCTCGAGCTGGGTGAGCTCGCCGGAGCGGAGGTCCACCACGGGCTGGTAGTGAACGCGGAGCTCCTTGCGGTCAATGGCATGACGCAGGTCGTGCTGGAGATCCAGCTTCCGCCATGCCTCGGCGCTCATCTCGGCATCGAACAGCTCGGCCCGGGCCTTACCGTTCTCCTTGGCGCGATACATGGCTATGTCCGCCTGGCTGACCAGGTCATGTGCCTGCACGGAGTCGGCGCCACTGACGCCGATGCCCACGCTGACGGTCACGCTGATGTCGCGATCGCCCATGCGGAACGGTTCCGACGTGCGCCGCACGATGCGTGCTGCAACCTCCAGCGCCTCGGCCGCTCCGCCCACTCCTTCCAGCAGGACAGTGAACTCGTCGCCGCCGAATCGAGCGGCGGTGTCAGCGGGCCGCAGGACGGAGGTGAGCCTCCGGCCGACCTCGGCCAGGAGTGAGTCACCGGCGGCATGGCCCAGGGTGTCGTTCACGATCTTGAAATCGTCAACGTCCAGGAAGAGGACCGCGATCGTGCTCTCGTCGCGAGTCGAGTGGCGAGCAATGACGCGCTCAAGCCTGTCCATGAACAACGCCCGATTCGGCAGATTCGTCAAGGCATCGTAGAACGCATGCCGGCTCAGCTTCGCCTCGAGTTCCTTGCGTTCGGTGATGTCGACGATTACTCCGCGCATCTGGAAGGGCGCATCGATGTCGCCGGGCACGACCACGCCCTCATCGCGTACCCACACGGTCGAGCCGGCTTTGGTGTGCATCCGATACTCAGACGAGACCCGCTCACCGAACGGCTTGGAGCGCAACTGGTGCTCCTGTGCGAGCACGAGATCACGATCCGTTGAGTTGATCCGCTGGTACCAGAGCGTTGGATCCGCGAGCCACTCCTCCGGGGCGTAGCCCAGCAAAGCCTCTATCTGGGGACTCACGTAATGCCATGCACCCTCGGCTCCGAAGTCGGCTTCATAGACGACGACGGGAAGGCTGTCGACCAGATCTCGGTAGCGCTTATTGGCGGCCTGTAATCGGGCGTTGGTGGTGATCCAATCCGTCATATCGCGGATGTAGGCCGTGAACGCCGGTCTGCCGTTCGTCTCCAGCTTGGCCACTGCCAGCTCGATGGGGAACGTTGAGCCGTCACGACGCAGAGCGTGAATCTGGATCCGGTGGCCGAGGATCCGTCCGACGCCGGTCGCGAGATATCGGCCGAAACCTTCTGTGTGCGCGTCACGCATGTTGGGCGGCACGAGGACGTCGACCATCGGCTTGCCGACAACCTCCGCGCGTTGATAACCGAACATCACCTGGGCTGCCGCGTTGAACTCTGTGATCAGCCCCTGCTCGTTGATCGTGACGATGCCATCGAGCGCAGCATCGAGAACGGCCCGGCGCACTGCGTCATCCATCGTGCCGGTCGCGTCGGTTACGTGTGTCGGCTCGGACTTGGTCGTGCTCGTGCGTGGGCGTGTGGGCTCCTCTGCGGACGCGCGCGCACGCGACGCCGGGCTGCGAGCACTCGACGCCGTGGCACGCGCACGCGTGGCCGTGCGGCCCTTGGCCTTCATTTCGGTTGACTATGGTGAGGCGTGGTCTGTACGGGACAGATGACGATAGTCACTCGTTCGACCGGACTGGGCCTGGGTTTCCCCAATCGTGCGGCTGGTTTGACCAAGTTTTATCAACCGGCGTAGGCTTCGCCGCCAGACAAACCAGATAGCCGAAAACGGTTCCAAAGGTCGGGTTGCCCAGCCAGCGGCCGTCGTCGGCGAAACATGCAAGCCGAGGCAAGCGGCCGTCTCACGGCAGCTTGCGAGAGGCGCGCAGCAGTCCGAAAGGCGCTGCGCAGGTAGTAAAAGTTTCAAGGTTGTCTCGCAGCCCAGCGAGGCGGTCGGGTAGAGGGTGCTCCGACCGACTGTCGGATTCCCGTACACCCAACAAACCTGCATCTAATCCTTCCAGTTGGGGCTGGATGGGAGGCAGTAACAAATGAATGACCCCGTCGTTCTGGCGGTGGTGGCGGTCATTGCCATCGCTGTCGGTTTCGGTATCGGGTTCGTCGCGCGATCCGTTTTGGCGTCGCAGACGATCCGTTCTGCGCAGGACAAGGCCGGGCGGATCGTCGCCGAGGCACGCACCCAGCAAAAGGATCTGATCCTCCAGGCAAAGGACGAGCAGGTCCGGATTGCCCGGCAAGCGGAAGACGACGCGCGCAACCGCCGCACGGAGCTCTCGCCCTGGAGAAGCGGCTACTGCAGCGTGACGAGCAGACTCGATCAGCGCACCGACATGCTCGAGGAGCGCGATCGCAAGCTGATCTCCCGCGAACGCGAACTCGACAGTCGTCAAAGAGGAGCTCGCGCGCGCTCGCCAGGAGCAGATCGTTGCCCTGGAAGGCGTTGCCCAGATGTCACAGGAACAGGCCAAGGCCGCCCTGCTTGGAGGAGGTCGCGCACGACGCCGAGCACGACGCTGTCCGACTCGCGCGTTCCATCGAGCGCAAGGCCAGGGAAGAGGCCGAGGAGAAGGCGCGCGACGTGGTCGTCACGGCAATCCAGCGGGTGATGGTGGACCACACGGCCGAGATGACCGTGTCCGTCGTCCAGCTGCCGAGCGACGAGATGAAGGGTCGCATCATCGGCCGCGAGGGCCGCAACATCCGCGCCCTCGAACAGGCCACGGGGATCGACCTGATCATCGACGACACGCCCGAGTCGGTGCTCATCAGCGGGTTCGATCCGGTGCGACGCGAAATCGCCCGAATGTCGCTGACCAAGCTGATCCAGGACGGCCGTATCCATCCCGGCCGCATCGAAGAGGTGGTCAGCCAAGGCCAAGGCTGAGGTCGAGCTGGTGATGCGCCAGGCCGGTGAAGCGGCCGCATACGACACCGGTGTGCCGGGACTGCCGCCGGAGATCATCAAGCTCCTCGGCCGGCTCAAGTTCCGCACGAGCTACGGCCAGAACGTGCTCGACGCACTCGATCGAGACGGCCAGGCTGGCGGCCATCGATCGCTGCCGAGGTTGGCGCCGACATCCAGATCGCCAAGATGGGCGGCCTGCTGCACGACATCGGCAAGGCGGTCGACCACGAGCTGGAGGGGCCGCACGCCGCGCATGGGCGCCCAGATCGCCGCGCGCCACAACCTGCCGATGAAGGTCATCAACGGCATCGCCGCGCACCACCAGGAGGTGGAGTACGCGTGCGTGGAGTCGCCGATCGTCCAGATCGCCGACGCCATCAGCGCCTCTCGCCCGGGCGCGCGCGGCGAGTCATCGGAGACCTACCTCAAGCGGCTCGAGGAACTGCAGACCATCGCCAACGCTTCGAAGGCGTCGAGAAGTCGTTCGCCGTCCAGGCGGGACGCGAGGTGCGCATCCTCGTCCGACCCGAGGAGATCGACGACCTCGCGTCGATGCGACTGGCGCGCGACATCGTCCGCAAGATCGAGGAGACGCTGACGTACCCGGGTCAGATCAAGGTCACGGTGATCCGCGAGACACGGGCCGTGGAGTACGCGAAGTAGCGCCCGAGGACAGCGCGCCAGCCGACCAGAAGGTCGGAGTCCTGGCCGCTGACCGTCTTCCGCCGGTGCCCACTAAACCATCGGCCGGGCAGGTCCGGGTGCTGATGATCGGCGACGTCATCGGCAAGCCCGGCCGCGAGGCGGTGAACAGCCGTCCTGCCCGACCTTGCGCGAGGAGCGGCACATGGACCTGGTCACCGCCAACGGCGAGAACCTCGCCGGCGGCATGGGCCTGACGCCTTCCACGGCTGCGGCGCTGTTCGGCGCCGGCGTCGACGTCATCACCAGCGGCAACCACATCTGGGACAAGCGCGAGATCTATCCCGAGCTGGACCGCGACGAGCGCATCCTGCGGCCCGATCAACTACGGCGAGGCACGGCGTGCCCGGCCGCGGCTGGGGCGTCTTCCACGCCGCGGACGGCACGGAGGTGGCGGTCATCAACGCCCAGGGCCGGACGTACATGCGCCCAGATCGAGAACCCGTTCACCGATGCTCGACGCGCTGCTCGACGAGCGGCGCGGACGAGCTGCCCAAGGTGCGCATCGTCGACTTCCACTGCGAGCTGACGAGCGAGAAGAACGCGTTCGGAATCCATCTCGACGGCCGCGTGAGCGCCGTGTGCGGCACGCACACCCACGTGGCCACGGCCGACGAGCGGATCCTGCCGCGCGGCACCGGCTACATCAGCGACATCGGCATGACCGGGCCGGTCTACAGCGTGATCGGCTTCGATCCGGCGACCGTGCTGCCGCGCTTCATCAACGCGCTGCCGACGCGCTTCGAGGTGGGCGCGGGCCCGGTGCTGTTCAACGCGATCCAGATCGACATCGACCCAGCCACCGGCCGCGCGCTCGCGATCGAGCGCATGCAGCCGGGTGGTCGGACGTATGACCGACCGCGCCGGTGCATCGAGCCGCTTCGTCGAGCCGCGAACCGCTGCCCGGCGTGGCCGGCGAACACCGTCGACCTGCACAGCCACACCGACCGATCCGACGGCGTCCTGTCGCCGCGAAGCGCTCTACGCGGCGATGGCGGAATCGGGCATCGAGATCGTCGCGCATCAGCGATCACGACACGCTTGCGCGGCTACCGGCGCGCTGCGCGGATGCGGTCGCGAGCGGGCTCGGCGGGCCGCGGCTCATCCCCGCTGTCGAGATCAACAGCATCGCCGACCGCGAGCTGATCGAGCATGGGCGTCGAGCTCGAGGAGGGGGAGCTGCACATCCTGGGCTACGGCGTCGATGCCGACGACGCGCGCTTTCCTGCAGGCGCATCGGCAGAAGCAGCGCGACGCGCGCCGGATCCGGCTGATGATGATCATCGACGCGCTGCGCGACCTGGGTAAGCCGATCGACGACCAGATCGCACCGGCGCTCGCCAGCGACGAGGCGGTCGGCCGGCCGCACATCGCCCGGGCGATGGTCGCCGCCGGGCACGTCGAGTCCGTCGCAGCGAGGCATTCGACGAGTGGATCGACCGCAATGGGCCGGCCTACGTCGCCGCGCCAGGGGCATGCGACTCGCGAGCGCGCCATCGACGCCATCACGCGCCGCCGGCGGCGTACCGGTGCTCGCCCACTACCCGGCAGCGCCGGAGCAGCCCGACGCTGATCGAGTTCCTGATGGGCTGGGGCCTGCGCGGTCTCGAGGTCTACTACCGCCGCTTCCGGCGCCGGACGGTCGACGCGATGGAGCAGGTCTGCGCGGCGCTGGGGCTCGTTGCCGACCGGTGGCAGCGACTACCACGGCGACGCGATGACCTACGCCGAGTCGCAACCAGACGACGTACGTCCCGCGCGGCGTCGGCCGAGCGGCTCCAGGAGGCGCTGGTCATCACCGGGGCGCGATGCCTGACTGGCCGACGCGCATCGCTGCCGATGCTGGAGCTCGCGCCTGCCGCCGCGCCAGTCGCGCCCGTGCGCCCGAGCGATCAGCTCGCCGAGTTCGCGACCGAGGACCTGGCCCTGCCGCGCTTCCACGTCTGGACGCTGGGCTGCCAGATGAACCACTCCGATTCCGAGGAGATGGCCGGCGCGCTGCTCGCGGCCGGCTGCGCCGAGGCTGCCGAGCCTCGAATCGGCCGACCTGATCGTCATCAACACCTGCGCCATCCGCGAGGCGGCGGAGCAGAAGGTGATCGGCCGGATGGGCCACCTCGCCGACCTGCGCCGCGCGAATCCCGCGTTGCGCGTGGTGCTGACGGGCTGTTCCGTCCGCGACGGACAACGCGGACACGCCTGCACACGCGCTATCCCGCAGGTGGACCTCTTCCTGCGCCCGGACGAGGAGCCCGAGCTGACCGTGCGCCTCGGCCTGGCGAGTCCACGGCGCCGGTGCTGACCGACGTGCCAGGCGCATGCAGCGCGTCGGCGACTCGTCGCGGCAACGGCGGATCGCTTGCCAGCCACCCGGGCAGCCGCAGTGGGGGAGGGGCGCGTGCCCGCGGCAGCGCGATCAGCGCCTGGCTGCCGATCATCTACGGCTGCGACAAGACCTGCACCTACTGCATCGTGCCCGTTCTCGCGCGGCCCCGAGCGCAGCCGGCCGTTCGACGACGATCGTCGACGAGGCACGTTCGCTCGCCGCGCCGGCTACCGGGAAGTGACGCTGCTGGGCCAGAACGTCAACTCGTACGGCCACGACCTGCCCGCCGAGCCGCGCTTCGCGCGACGTCCACGGAGCTCGGCACCTGGGCCGCAAGCTCGCATCTCGACGGCCGACCGGACATGGCCGCGCTGTTGCGCGCCATCGATGGGCTGCGCACCGCCGATGGCGTGCCCGCCATCTCGCGGCTGCGCTTCGTGACGTCACACCCGTGGGACCTGTCGGACCGGCTGATCGCGGCCATGGCCGAGTGCGCGTCGGTGTGCGAGCACCTGCATCTGCCCGTCCAGTCGGGCGACGACGCGGTGCTGCGCCGCATGGGCCGCCAATACACGGTCGAGGCAGTACCTGGAGCTGGTCGCGCGGCTGCGCGCGGCCGTGCCCGGGCATCAGCGCTCACGACGGACGTGATCGTGGGCTTCTGCGGCGAGACGGAAGCGCAGTTCGAGACACACGCTGCGACTTGCTGCGACGGGTGCGCTTCGAGACGGTGTTCGCGGCCGCGTTCTCGCCGCGGCCCGGGACGCCGGCGGCGCGGCTCGCCGACGACGTGCCGCGTGCCGAGAAGAAGCGCCGGCTCGCAGGCGCTGCTGGACGCTCCAGGAGCAGATCGGCCTGTCAGCGAACGCAGGCGTGGGTGGGCCGGACGACGGAGGTGCTGGTCGACACAGCGAGCGGCCGCCACGTCCATGGCGACCACGAGCGGCGAGCGGGCCGTCGCGCGTGTGGCCGGCCGCAACCGCGAACAACAAGCTGGTCCACTTCGATGGCGGCCGGAGCTGATCGGCAGACTGGTCGACGTGCGCGTCGAGCACGCCGGCCCGTACGCGCTTGTCGGGGTCGCTCGACGCCTGACGCACAGCGGGCGGGTTATCCGCCGCTCGTCGTGATCGCCGGCGCGACCGCTACCGGCAAGACCGGCCTGTCGCTGGCACTCGCCGAGCGCATCCCGGGCGCGGAGATCATCAGCGCCGATTCGCGCCAGGTCTACCGCGGCATGGACATCGGCACGGCCAAGGTCACGCGCCGCGGATCGAGCGCGCGTGCCGCATCACGGGCTGGACCTCGTCGATCCCGACGAGCCGTTCAGCGCGGCCGATTACCAGCGCGCCGCCGACGCCGCGCTGCGGCGATCGCGGCGCGTGGAGGGATCGCGATCCTGGTCGGCGGGACGGGGCTGTACCTGCGCGCGGTGGCGCGGGGTTTCGCGCTCGACGAGACGGGGCACGACCCGGTGCGCGCGCGCGGACATCGAGCGCGACTGGCGGGGGAGGGGCTGCACGCGCTCGTGGCGCGAGCTGCGCGCGCGGCGCCCGGCCGTCGCCGCGTCGACGGACCTCGCCAATCCGCGTCGCGTCGTCGCGCGCCCTGGAGCGCGCGCGGTCTGCAGGGCGACGAGCCGCCGCCCAGCGCCGCGTGGCTATCCCGCGCCGTCGGTGTGGATCGGCCTCGCAGGTGGACCCGGCAGCGCACCGCGACTGGATCGCCGAGCGTGCCCGCGCGCAGTTCGCCGCGGGTCTGCTCGACGAAGCGGCCGCGACTGCGTGCGCGCTACGGACCGGCCCTGCGCGCCTTCTCGGCGCGTCGGCTACCAGGAGGCGTTCGCCGTGCTCGACGGCGAGCTCACCGTGGAGCAGGCGATCGACGCTGAACGTCACCGGAACCGGCAGTTCGCGCGACGCCAGCGCACGTGGTTCCGCGCGCGAACCGGACGTCAACTGGCTCGATGCGACAGCTGACCCAGCCTCGAACGTGGGCCCTCGCAAATCGCCGAGTCAGTCGCTGAGTGACGCGACCTCCAGCTCGTCGACGACCTCGGTCACGCCCGTGACGTGGCTGACGACGGCGGCGACATTGTCCGTCGTCGTCGAGATCCTCCACGACGCCCCTCACGAGCACAGTCCCGTCGCGCGTGCCGATGAAGATGGTGTCCGCGTAGCGGCTGGTCGCGGAGTCGGCCCGGAGTGCCTCGCGGATCCGATTGCCGAATCTCGTCGTCGAGTGCGGCTGCGTCTGGGCATCGACTCCGAGGCCCGCAGCCAACCCGGCGCGATCCTGGAGGTCCTCAGCGTCGGCGGCACGACAGGCGGGTCGATCGGCGGCACCCAGGTCAGACCCTTCCTCGGCTGCAACGTTCGGATCCGCGGTTTCACCGTCCCGTAGGTCGCGCTCCGACAGCATTTCGATGTTCTGCTGGTCGGGCTCCGGCGTCTCGCCTTCGTAGATCTCCGTGTCGGTGACCTCGCCGACCGTCTCTACCTCGTCGGTCGTCAGGTAGGCGCGGTCGCGCCGCTCCTCGGTCATTCCTCGACCGTCTCGCCGTCGTTGTCCGGGTGGTGCTCGCGCTGCGGCTCCTGCTCCACGCTGCCCAGCGCGCTGGTTCCACCGACGCGATGATCGGTGGCTCCTGCACAGCGGCGGCCGGCATCGTCGCGTCTGGGTTCGCCTCCAGGTCCTCGTCGTGCTCCTGGATTGGGCTCGTCAACGGGTGCGTTCTTCACGTCGAAACCCGCCTTTGCACGAGGATGTTGCCCAAAGCGGGATTGCAGAAGCGACGCGACCTGCCCGTATGCTGTTTCGCATGACCGCGCGAAATCGGCTGATCGATCTCGCGCCGCCGGTCGAGCGCGCCTTCCTGGTGGCGGTCGACACAGGCGAGGACGCCGGCTGGACGGCCGAGGAGTCGCTCGACGGAGCTGGCCAACCTGGCCGACGACCGCCGGGGCCGAGGTGGTCGGCGCCGAGTGGCAGAACCGCCGCCACGTCGATCCCAACTGGTACGTGGGCAAGGGCAAGGCCGAGGAGCTCGCGCCAGGCCAAGCGCGAGACCGGGCTTCACGCTGCTCGTCGCGGACGACGAGCTGTCAGCCCAATCAGCAGAAGGCGCTCGAGAGCCTGCTCGGCGTCAAGGTGCTCGATCGCAGCGGCCTGATCCTCGACATCTTCGCCCAGCACGCGCGCACGCACGAGGGCCGGCTCCAGGTGGAGCTCGCCCAGCTCGAATACCAGCTGCCGCGCCTGACCCGGCTGTGGACCCACCTGTCGCGCACGCAGGGCGGCATCGGCTCGCGCGGACCGGGCGAGACGCCAGCTCGAGACGGACCGGCGGATCATCCGCGACAAGATCAAGAAGCTGAAGGAGCGCGTCGAGCACGTGCGCCAGCAGCGCGAGACGGCGGCGCGCTCGCCGCGACCGGCGGCTGGTGCCGACGGTGGCGATCGTCGGCTACACGAACGCCGGCAAGTCGCTCGATGCTCAACGCCCTCGTCGGCCACGAGGCGGCGCTGTGCCGAGGACAAGCTGTTCGCCACGCTCGATCCGACGAGCCGCATGGTCAAGCTGGGCGACGGCCAGATCGCGGTCGTGACGGACACGGTGGGCTTCATCCACAAGCTGCCGCACCAGCTCGTCGACGCGTTCCGCGCGACGCTCGAAGAGGTGAACCGCGCCGACGTGCTGCTCGAGGTCGTCGACGTGGCCGACACGCACGCGCCCGAGCACCGCGCGACCGTGCAGCAGGTGCTGGACGAGCTGGGCGCCGGCGAAAAGCCGCGCCTGCTCGTCTACAACAAGGCGGATCTCGTCGATCCGGCGGCGACCGACGGCGACGGTGCCCGCGCCCACGATCGCCGGGTCGGTGCTCGTCTCGGCGCTGACCGGCTACGGCATGGACACGCTGCGGCACGCGGCTGGCGGCGTCTGCTCGCCGACGCTGTGGGAGGAGGTGGACGTCAACCTGCCGTACAGCGAGGGCGAGCTGCTGTCGCGCGTCCGCGAGCGCGGCACGGTCGACATCGGCTATCGCGCGCGTGACGTCCGGGTGCGCGGCCGGGTCGCGCCGTCGCTCGCCGCGAACTGCGCGCGGCGTCGTTTGGGCGGAACGGCAATGGCCCCGCATAGGGAGTTACTGCCCGTTCCGGACAATGGGACCGGCATCTGGATCCGCTTCGGATGCATGGCGGCCTTCCTTGCCTTCATCGCGATCCTCATCTACGCGCTGCTGGGTGGTTCGAGGCCGCCGCCCCCGACCTTCCAGCCAACGCCAGCCGCCACCGTCGAGCTGACGACTGTGCCGCCGACTACCACTCCGACGCTCATTCAAGCAACGCCCACGCCCACGGCCACGGCATCACCGACTCCGCCGGCGACAGCAGCGGCACCTGCCCAGACTGTGTCAGGTCCCGTGGCGCCCACGTCGCCACCTTAGAAATGAACGAACCGCTGGCGATCGACTGTCGACAGATCGGATCGAGCTGGGAATGCCACGTCTCCGTGGGCGATGGAGCCGGTACGACCCACGTGGTCCGAGTCTCGAGCGAAGAGATCGCTCGCTTTGCGCCAGGGCATGACGAGCCAACAAACCTGGTCGAGCAGTCGTTCCAATTCCTGCTCGGCCGCGAACCGAAGGAATCAATACTGGGCCGTTTCAGGGTCAGCGATATCGAACGCTATTTCCCCGAGTTTCCGACCGTGATTCTCGGCCAGCTGACCGAGTAGGACCTACGGCGCCGCCAGGTGCCAGACGTCGTTGACTCCGTCGCCGTTCTTGTCGCCAGGCGCCGCATCGCCCGCGAAGTAGTACAGCGGAGCCCCGTTGTATGCGACCTGGGTGCCGCCGCCGGTGCGTTCAAAGCTGGCGAGGTCGCCTGTAACGCCGTCGCCGCCCACGGCCACCACGTCTGGCGCGAGAAGCAGCGGCGGCCAGTTCTCGAGGCAGTTGCCACTCGTGCAGTCGGATTGCAGCTCGCTGTCGTTGTCGAAGACGTACAGGGACATCCCGGCTTCGTCGACCAGGTAGGTGCCGTCGACGGAGCGGTTCACGACGAGCTGCTCACCAACGGGCTCAGGCGTAGCCGCGGCGCTTGATGGACGCGGCGTGTACTTGGGCTCGCACTCGTAGTCCATCGGATCGCAGCTGTAGCCGGGTCCGGGAGTGATCGCCGCCGGGGGAGTGGCGGGTGCCGTCGTAATGCCCGGCGCCGGGGTGGCAGCCGCGGCCGTCGGCGGTGCCGCGGTTGGGGCCGGGGTCGCACCCGGCGTCGCGCCACCGGGCGCAACCGTGCTGCACGCAGTCAGCAGTAGAGCCACGACGGCAATGAGCGTTCGCATCGACCGGTCCTCCTCGTGGTCAAGATAGCGCCAACGGTCAACGGACCAAGGTCTGATTAGCGAAACCGAACCAGACCTCGCGGCCGCTACGATTGCGACATGCGTCAGGTCATCGGACGCCGGCTCCACGAGGTGGACGTCGGTTAACTAACCCATCAGGTCGCCCAATTCGAGAGAGTCGTCGTCGACCTGGGAACTGGTTCGGGACAGGCCGTGCTGAGACCGCGCGCCAAAACCCGCACGAGTTCGTGATCGGGATCGACGCGGACGCGCGCGCGATGGCCGAGTCGTCACGCCATGCGGCACGATCAGCGCGTCGCGGCGGACTGCCCAACGCGATGTTCCTCGCGGCGGCCGCGGAGAACCTACCCGGGCAACTCGGGGGGATTGCCCACCACCTGACGATCGCCTTGCCCTGGGGCTCGCTTCTCCACGGACTGCTGACGGCTGACACGCGCCTCCTGGCAGACATCGCCGCAATGCTGCGCGCCGACGCCGAGCTGGAAATCCTCATGTCAGCCACGGCCCGTGACGCCGCCGCGGCCGGGATCACTCTCGTCACGCAAGAAGATGCCGCCCAGCTCGCAGCCGGCTATGAGTCTGCTGGTCTGCGGGTCTTCGAATGCCGGCCCGCTGTCGAATTGGACGTGGCCCGCCTGTCGTCAGGCTGGGGAAGGAGGCTGGGGATTCCTAGCCGGCGGCCGGCGTGGGTTCTTCGGTTTCGGTCTGCTCGCGGCCCTTGTAGTACGCATCACGCAACTGAACCGGCGTCGACCGCGCTTGTGCGCGGATGTTGATCAGCTCTACCAGGACCGAGAAGCCCATTGCGAAGTAGATGTAGCCCTTGGGAATCTCGACGTGGGAATGCTTCAGCGACCAGCGACGTTCCAATGAGCAGCAGGAAGCTCAAAGCAAGGATCTTGAGGCTGGGGTGGCGATCGACGAGAGCGCCGATGGGCCGCGCCAAGACGAGCATCACGAGCACGGCAATGACGATCGCGGCGACCATCACAGCCAGCTCGTCTGCCAGGCCGATGGCGGTGATGACGGAGTCAAGCGAGAAGACGATGTCGAGCAGCATGATCTGGATGACGACGCTGGTCAGGCTGATGACGCGGGTCCGTGCCGCCGAATGGCTCTCGGTTCCCTCGAGGCGCTCGTGGATTTCAAACGTCGCCTTGGCAATCAAGAACAACCCGCCGCCGAAGAGGATCAGATCCCGGCCGCTCACCTCGCGCTCCAGGACGGGGATCGTGAACAACGGTGCCGTCAACCCGACGATGAACGAGATCGAGAAGAGCAGCGCGATGCGCATGATCATTGCCGCTGCCAGCCCGAGCGTGTACGCGCGGTTGCGCTGTTCCGGCGGCAGTTTGCCGGCCATGATCGAGATGAAGACGATGTTGTCGATCCCGAGAACGATCTCCAGCGCGGTCAGCGTCAGGAGCGCGATCCAGGTCTCAGGATTGCTGAGGAAACTCAAGTCCATGGGAAATAGGAGTCTATCTGGAGGAGTCCCGTGCACATTGCATCGATTGTTCTGAACATCGCTGCGGACCGAGCCGAGGAATTCGAGAACGGCTTTCGCGAGCACGAGCTACCGACTCATGCCGACCTCTACGACCGCGGTCTGCTGGTCATGTCCACGCTGTCGCGGGTCAACGACATCTCGACGAACCCTGTCGAGGGCGCCGTGCAGTACCTGGTGATCGCCATCTTCAAGGAGCACGAGGGCCACACTGCCCACGACAACGACCCGCGCTTCAAGGCGTGGAACAAGATCGCGGATGCGTACCAGGTGCGCGGACCGTTCGTGTTCGGTGGCGACTCGATCGTCACTCAAGGGCCTTGATGACTCCGTACCATCGCCCAATGCATAGATATCGCCTGGCCGCCCCGCTGGTGACACTCCTGACCGCCACCCTGATCGCGTGCTCAGGCCCGGCGCCGAGCGTGCCTCCCACGGCGGTCCCGCCCACGGGTACGGCGGCATCAACGGCAACGGCAGACGCAACCGCGACGTCGGTGGCATCCACGCCCGCGGCCACGCCAGCACCGGTCACCCCGGCGCCCACCGAGGCAGTCACTCCGGCGCCGACTCCAGCCATAACGACGGCACCGGCGACTCCTGAGCCCCTGGGATGGGCAGAACTTGAGGTGGCACTGGCCACGCTTGGCCTAACGCCAAGCGCCGGGTTGCCGATCATGGAAGACGTCGCCGACGATGGCATCCGACCCACCAACGGGGACCCGAGTGAGATTGCACCCGAGCTGGACATCGTCTCAACGTACGCAGGTTGGGTGTCACTGGGCGCGGAGGCCTACGGAGAGGGTGGCTTCTTTGACTGTGCCGATGCCGCGGTTAGCTGCGAAGGCGGATCTGATGACCTGGCCGACCAGCAGGTGGTGCTGGCGGCCGTCAGGACGAGCGCGACCATGACCCTGGGCGACGAAGCGTCACAGCTGGCCGTCGCCTTCGATCGCGCCGGCGTACAGAATGCACCGATCGAGTTCGGCCCAGCTGGCTTCGGCGGCTTCGATCTCGCCGCAATCTACGCGTTGGACGTCCCGGCGTTAGGCGCGCTTCGGTATGTCCCATCGGCGGGCGATCTGATTCGAGCTCGTCCTGAAGCCCGCACACGTTTGTCTGGTGACACTCTCCTTCTGGTGGTGATGATCGACAGGAATGCCGATCCGACTGCGCTCTTTTTGACCTACGACGACGCTTACCGATGCGGGCTCGATGAAGACGACCTACTGGACTGTGAGGAGCTCAACCTGCGCAATGCGAGCGTGGACCTGGCGCCCGCCAATTCGTCGTACCCGATCGACGATTCGCTCGAGTAAATGAAAAGAGGAGGGCACGTGGCCCTCCTCTTTGCTAATCGCCGGGTCTGGTTCGCTACTTGGTAGCGGCGCCCTTGGCCTTCTTGGTAGAGGTCTTGGGCTTCTTGCCGCCACCCTTGCTACCCGGTCCCTTGTCGCCCATATGCTCACCCCTTCTTGACGGGTTTTGACCCAACAATCGTAGCGGGCGCAGCCGCGCCGGGGACGATTTGCGGCACAGCCGCCGCGAGTTCCAGGAACGCGGCGAGACTCGGCGACGGGTCGCCTGCGTCGGCGCGACGCATGACGCCGATATGCCGCGGTTGCGGGTCCGCCTCCGCGATCCGCGATGCTGCGAGTGTGCCGGCGCTCAGTTCCGCTGCAACGGATGTGCGCGGCAGCAGAGCCACCCCGAGACCGCCCGTGACCATGCGCTTGGCCGCTTCGATGTTGTCGAGCTCGATCACGCCCCTCGGCCTCACCCCGGCCTCGCGAATGAGCGCCGTAGTCAGCTCGTAATAGCTGGACGCGCGATCGAAGAGGATCAGTGGCGCATCGGCGAGGCTCGCCGCCACTGACGGCTGGCTGACGAGGACCAGCTCATCGTCGTAGATGGGCCGGTACACGATGAGCGGGTGCCGCACCTGGCGTCCCAACCCGGCATGCACTTCGCGCCGCACGACCAGGTCGACGATCTCCTCCGAGTGCGCGGTGCGCACGACGAGGCGTACCTGTGGATATGCGGCGGCGAATCAAATCAGCAGTGCCGGCAGGCGTGCCGTTCCGAGCACGGCGCGGGACTCGCTCGCGGAGAACGTCTTCAGACAGATCCGGTACGACAGATGCGTCTCCAGGCCACGGAGCCTGCCTTCGTCGAGTCGTTGACTGGCCAGCAACAGGTGCATGCCGAGCGATCGGCCGACCCGACCGATCGCGACGAACAACTCCGCGAACTCGGGATGCTGGCTCAACAGTTCGGAGAACTCGTCGACGATGACGAGCAGCGCGGGTAGCGGCGGAAGTGCGGCACCTCCGGCGCGGGCGGTGTCGTACTCGCCGAGGTTCGCGAAGCGCCCCGCCGCCCGCAGTGCGTTCTGTCGCCGGGTCATCTCCCCGGCCAGTGCGTCCCGCATCCGCGCGACCAGATGCGCCTCCTCCGAGAGATTGGTGACGACCGCGGCCACGTGTCTCAGTGGCTCGAAGCCGAAAAATGTACGACTAATACGCCCTTAGCGGTTTGTCACAAAGAGCGCCCGGGGTTGTCATATCACCGGGAGGACAGTGTCCTCGACCTCGGTGAGCGTGGCCTCGACAGCGACCAAGCTCGGGAACTGGCCGCGACGCTGTTAGAGGCGGCCGACGAGATTGACGGCTGGGCGTGACGACCGCCTAGCGCGCTCACGCGTCCCACCCACTGCTCGACCCCGTTCCGACTGCAGGGGCGGGGTCGAGTCGTGAAATGCACGCCCATTGATCAACCTCAATCGCCTGCGGTCGTCGGCCGGGTCCGCTAACCTGTGCGGCGCACAGGAAACGTCGAGCTTGGGGGAAATCGTGACTGCACCAACGCCACCCGGCTGGTACCCCGATCCGTCAGGGTCCGGTCGGCAAATGTATTGGGACGGCTATGGATGGGCGGGACCCCAGGGGCCAGTGGCCACGGCGCCGAAGAAGAACGGCAATAAGGTGGCGTTGGTCATCGTCGGAATCATCGTCGTCATCTTCGCTATGAGCAGGTGCGGAAGCGGTGAGGACAAGAGTTCAAGCTCACCGTCTAGTTCAAGCAGAACTTCTAGTCCGTTCGCCGCGCCTGGCACGGCCCCCAGCGCACGGCCCTCCCCGACTGCCGCCCCAGCGGGTTCGGCGGTACGCGATGGGAAGTTTGAATTCCAAGTAGTCGGCGTAACGCGCGCGACGCAGGCTGGCGACCTGTCGAATCAGTTCGAGGTCGTGGATGCGCAGGGCGAATTCATCATTGTGACCTTGTCGGTAACGAACATCGGCGACCAGCCCCAGTCCTACTTCGGTGGCAACCAGAAGCTCATCGACTCCTCGGGCCGCCAGTACAGCCCCAATTCAACTGCCGAGATGTGGGCGAATAAGGGCACTGGTGACATCAACCCCGGCAATCGGATCCAAGTGCAGGCAGCGTTCGACGTTCCGCCTGGCACGGTGCCGACCGAACTCGAGGTTCATGATTCGGCCTTTTCAGGCGGCGTGAAAGTCAGGCTGTGACCCGCGATTCACGACACGATTGTGGCGAACTAACGATCTGCGCCTACTCGCACGCCGGGCCAATGTGCTGCTCGGGCACGCGTCGATCGCGACAACCGAGCGCTACACGGCCGTCGATGACAACGAGATCCGTGCGGCGATGAGTCCGGCAGGCACATGACGCGATTTGCTAGCGCAACTCCGCGCCATCGAATTATTGTCGGAATGGGAGACCGGAGGAAGATCCGATTAGTTTGCTGGGGGTAAAAATGAGAACAATCATCACCGCTATGGCCGCTATGGCCTTCGCCGCTGCCACCGTTGCCGCACCCGCCGCAGTGGCAGATGTTGGCCTGCCGGCGACGACGGACATTCACTGGGCGGGAACGCCGTGCATCCAAATCGCGTCTGCGGCTCGATTAGATCCGACGCAGACGGCAGTGGACACAGTCTGTTCCGCCGACGGGAATTGGTCGTTCACCGAGGGCAACATCTGGCCTGGGGACGCGTTCGGCGCAGACCCGATCATGGGTGACGCCGGGTACATCGAATGCGGCGTGTTCCGCGGAGGCGTGCAGGTGTGGTCGGATTCCGCTTTCGCGGGCGATGGCAGCGACGTGACGTGCTTGAGGGAGGCCGTCTGATGACGGCCACCAAGGCCGCCCCCGTGTTGTTCGCATGCCTCGTCATCGCCGGTTGCGGCGCCGGGACGACTAGCGCACCATCCACCGTTACCGTCACGTCGGCCCAAGCGGCCGATGCCACCGCGGCATCCACGACGACAAAGCCCGTCGCCGAGCAAGTCACGATTCCGGACGTGGCCGGACAGAACGCCGAAATCGCGCAGTCGAAGCTGGAGAAGTTGGGCCTGACGAACGTGTCGCTGGCGTCGGCCAATCCGAACTACAGCGTCGTGTTGCTGGTGCGGAACTGGACTGTCGTGGGCATCGAACCGGCACCCGGCACGGTCGTGCGCGGCGATGATCCAGTGGTGGTGAAGGTGACCAAACCATGAAGGGACTCCTCGGACTACTGATGCTCATCGGCCTGGTACTGACGTAACTGCAGTGGGCGCTCGCGGCCGCCGCCGTGGTGCTCATCGTGAGTGCCGCGCCCGGCCGCTTGGCGCCCAGCCACCAGGCGTTCGTGCTGAGGTGGCGCCGGCCGGGCTTGGTCGGCGCGCGCCGACCGACAACACGCCTGGGCCCGCGGAGAGAGACAACGTGCTTGTCGGTGGGTGGGTGCAGATTCCCGAGACGATGCCCCGCCGCGCGCTCTGGGTTGAACGCACTATCGCGGCGAAAGCCGCCCAAACGTGACGGGCCTGGAAGGGTCGAATCTTAGTCTGGCAAATTCCAGATTCACCCGATGTCACTTCCGATAGGCTCGCTATCCAGCGCGAATCACCGGTACGGGGGGAGCTAATGAAGTTCGTCGTGGGGTTGATTGCGGCACTACTCTTGAGCCTGACGATCTCGGGTTGCCTCGTCGGAGGTGGCAGCCGGCCGCAAGCAACCGTGACGGTGCACGATCGAGCGCCGACGCTGCTCCCCGGAAGCCAGCAACAGGTGGCAGGTAGTGGATCATCCACGAATCAGCAGTCGGTGCCCGTGGTACCCGGCGACGGCACGTTTCGAGTTGGCCTCGACGTTCAGCCGGGCACATACCGCTCGGACGGCTCGGATGGCTGCTATTGGGCACGGTTGAAAGGGTTGAGCGGCAGCACTAACGACATCATCGCGAACAGCGCGGCCCCAGGTCCGCAGGTTGTCGAGATTGCCCCTACCGACGTGGCGTTCAAGTCGTCGAACTGCGCAAGCTGGGAAATGACATCGTCAGCTGGTGCAGCGATTCCGTCGAACAGCCCAGTGACAGCCGGGCCGGCTCCTAATGCCGGTCCGGCAGTTGCTCCGGCTCAGCGCGCAGCGCTTCCGGCCAACGCACAGTTGTGTCCGGCTACGTCGGGACCGTCCGGTAGCTTCTCGAGATCGGCCGCCGGTTCGCCCACGACGTCCTGCCCATTCGCGGAACAGGTGCGGCTCGCATACGTTGCGAGCGGCCCTCCGAATGCGTCTCCTCGGCAAATACGTGCCTACAGTCCCGTGACAGGCCAGTTCTATGACGTCACCTGCGCTGCGAGCGGGTCCGTGGCGACGTGCACGGGGGGTGACTTCGCGATCGTCTACATCTTCTGATTGGCGACCGACACGACGCACAGAGGCGTTGTCGGGTACGGGTAAAGCCTCATGCCCGGTCAGCCAACGGGCGAGATCACGCAAGATCGCAATCTCGATTGAGCATCGCCCGGTCGCCAGCACTCGCACGGGCCGTACGCGGGTTTAATGGATGCCATGAGTAAGCCACCTGACGCGCTGCCGTGGGAAGAGAAGGGAAATCCGTCCGACCTCGAGCTGCATGCGAGGCGGGGGGATCGCCACTTCGTCGTCTCTCGTAGACCAGACGAGCAGCAGTGGGCATTGGCCCTCTACAGCACGATCGCTAAAGACCCAGTCGGCAACGAAGACAAGCTCGGTGAATACCTGGCGGCGTCGCAGGAGGACGCTCAGGCCCTCGCTCAGGGTCTCGTAGACCAGCAGCCCTAGACTGCCGAACCCAACGACATCTACTGACTCACATCTACTCACGCGGGCCGGTCGCAGTTCTACGAAAGGTCCGAACGCCGGCGCCACGTTTTCAGAGGACGGTGTCCGCGGTGCCCCGACTCAACCGAAACTCTTCCGCAGCGGCTTCCGGTGTGTACTCCACGATTTCACCCTCGCCCACGGTTGCTTTAAGTACTTCGAGAACCTCGTCGGCGGTCGCGTGGAAGAACTCCTTGCGCGTGTTGATCTTGTTGACCCGCTTCGACGCGAATGCCTGGTGCAACGCGGTCTCGACGCCGAACGCGTCGGTCGAGAAGAACAGGGTGTGCACGTCGAATCGGAATGGAACGGAGGCGTCGCCAAGTTCTCGAACGCGGTCCATCGGGTCGAGCCGACGAGTCATTCCAATTTTGACCATGCTCTCGCCGAACGCGCCGACGTTCGAGATGACGTAGACGAACCCCGCACGGATGTGGGCGGCGCGGTAGTCGACGTCGTCGATCGCGCGCTGTACGTCGGCCAGCCTCTCCTCGATCCGCCGCATGCCCTCCATGTCGCCGCTCGCCTCCAGCATTGCCCTGACGTTCGCGTAGTGCGCCTGCTCCTTCGCAAGTTGTCTCGTCAGTCGTTCGCGTTCGGCGGCGAGCTCCCTTTCGGCCCTGCGTTCTTCGGCGAGCTCGGCGCGCCTCTCCCGCTCGCGCTCCCGCTCCTCCTGGACGCGCATGTGGAAGTCGGCCGCAAGCTCGAGCTCTTTGACGCGAAGACCGTGGTAGTACTCGGTGACGCGCAAGGTGATCATGCTGCCTTGCTTCTCGATCGCATCCATCGCCTTGCGTAGGCGGGCTTGGGCCGTGGCCAGGTTGCCCGCCTTCACGGTCTTGACGCAGTTCTCCGCCTCGGCGTTGTACGCGCGCAACATGATCCGCGACATGTCCGCGACGAACTTGCGGCCTTGCGCTGACGAATTGTTGAACATGAATGCGCTCGTCGCTGAGATCGCCCCTTTGTCCCGGGCGCACCGCTTGATCGCTGCCTGGACGGAGTCGAGCTCGTTGCGAAGGGCTACCGAGGACTCCGCGGGGTGACGGTATTGGTACAACCCGACGTCTTGCAGTTCCGCGCGGGCCTGCACCTCGACGAGCTGAGCGCGGGCCTCAGAGATTTGTCCATCCAACCCCAATTTCTCGTACCGAAGGCGCGCAAGGTCGGCCTTGGCCGCCTCGACCTCGGCCTGGATCTCGACGGCGCCCATCCCGCCGAAGCGGTCGAGGAGAACTCGCAGTTCACGGTTTTCGCGTTGCAACTGCTCCGCGCGCTTCTTCGCCCCGAAGAAGGAGACCTGTCCCGAGTACTCATCGCCCGTCGGTCTCCCGAACTGTTCATCAGACGGCACGCCCGCCGTCGGGGCGGTATGGCCAGTCCATTGCGCGCCATCCCAATAGCGCAAGTTGCTCGGCGCCTGAGGGTCCGGATACCACCCGGGAGCAGTCACGACGCGCCCTGCAGTTGCTCCTGCACCGTGAATGCGAAGGCTCCCGGATCAGTGCGCCAGAGCATCGCGTCGCCGTTATAGGTGATGTGCACGGGGACCGTGTGGTCGTCCCCAGTGTTGGTAGCGACCGTCGCTTGACCCTCGAACATGTTCCCGGCCGCGCGGATCACCGTGATCGTGGCGACGTGAAGGCCAACCTTCTGGTACTGCTGATCACTGGCCAAGTATTGGTTCATCGAATCGAGCACGTCGTTGGCGAGGCCGTCATCGTCTGGCTGCCGGTCCTTCCACAAGCTGAAGCCGACCAGCGCCGCAACGATGACCACGGCGGCGACGGTGACGGACAGCACCACGAATAGACGACTCGCCGGTGCTCGCGGCGGTGGGAGTGCCGGCGGCGGCATCTGTGGTTCCTCCATAGCTGACGAAGCTTAGTGAGCAACCCAATCAAATCGCACGACTTCCCGCCGATCGGCGAGATCCAGACTCGTTGCTCATCGCGAACAGCATGCCACTGCGTAACCGGTTAACGCATCTAGTGCATTTGCGATTGATGCCGCGATTTCCGCTTCGGACACTGAAACCAGACGCTAGATTGCTCTCGTCAGCTAACAACCAGGGGGATTCAATGATTCGCGCATCGTTTGCCATCGCAGCTCTCGTCGCCGGACTGGGGGCGGGTTTCGTCGCGGCACCGATCGCTGCTGCCAATACGGGGCCGTACAAGAACTGCACCGCAGCGCACGCCGATGGTCGCTACGACATCCCGCAGGGCGACCCGGACTACGTGGCGAGCCAGGACCGCGACGGCGACGGTTACGCCTGCGAGTCCTGACGTATCACTCCTCCGTCATCCGCTCGGCCGCAGACGGGGTGGTGTCGGACCAGTCGACCATGCTGGACCCATGCAAACGCTGACTCGCCTGCTGGTCGTGGCCATCGGGGCGGCGGCGGTGTCCGCAGGTCTGGGCTGCTCGGCGCCGATGACCCGAGCAGATCCGGTGGCGACCACCGCCGTGGTGTTGAAGATCGTCGACGGCGATACGGTCGACGTCGTCGACGACGTCCGCGGTCGGCTCCGGGTTCGGCTGTTGGGCATCGATACCCCGGAGACGAAGAAACCGAACTACACCGTCGGCTGTTGGGCGCCCGAAGCGACCGAGTTCGCGACGGAAGTCCTTCTCGGTCAACGCGTCGCGCTCGAACCTGATCCGACACAAGACGGGACGGACCGGTACGGTCGCACGCTGGCATACCTCGACAAGGCTGACGGCTGGGACTATTCGGCGGAAGCCGCCAGAGCTGGAGCCGCTCGCTCGTACGTCTACCACAACCGTCCGGCCGAGCGGGCCGACCAGATCGCGGCTGCCGAACAGGAAGCCAGGATCGCCGCGCGCGGACTGTGGGGTCCACCCTGCTTCGGCGATACAGCGTCCGTCCCGCGGTGAACCGTCCACTGTGGCGAAGTTCGCCCGCGAGACGCTGTCACACATGCTGCACGTCGACTCGGTCAGCGGAGACTTCCCGAACCGCGTCATGACCATCACCCTCCTCGGTGCCCCAGGCGAATCCCGCAGAGCGCCCGACGGCACTCCTGGCGAGCTGTCATGGCGCGATCCGCACTGGGCGACCCAGACCCGTCATCAGACGACGATGGCCGAGCAGGAGCTCATCGGCACGCTGAACAGCGTTAAGTGAATGATCGACTGCTGCAAGGGTCTTGGACGGATTCGGCGGCTGCTCGCGGCATACGGCGCCGACCTCCGCGATGACAAGGTCATCGATCCCTTCATGTGGCAGGTCCACTGGTGACTTCCGCAGTGGGGCAACCGCGAGACGACCCCACTAACCGTGGGCCCCATCCGACTCAAGCGCGAAAAAACGAAACTGAGGGCGACCGTTCGGCCGGTACCTCTGCTCTCCAGCGCGACGGGCAGAACCCTCCGGATGATGTGATCCGGTCCTCACCCCGTGGCTACGCTCCCGCGCTCATGGGGAAATCACTGACCATCCGAGGCTGCACCAACCACAGCATCACCAGACAACAAGCGCCGCAACATCATCACGGCCATCGTCGTCAGTACCATTCCGCGCGGCGGTCGTCCATCGCCCGCGCCGCCATCCACCGCTGGACGTCGAGCGGGTTGAACAACATTTCCTGCCCGGTGATCGGCAGTGTGCCGCCGTACCCCTCGAAGGCGAAGACAGGCTGCGTCGGTTCCACCGCGGGCCACTGTCCACCGTGCTGGACGATGATCGATGGATCTACTTGACGAGCAGACCAGCACGTCTTCATCGAATCGACCAACGCTGCGACGAGCTTCACGGAAGAGTCGCAAAGACCGTCGAGAATATCGTCGGCCCCTGTGGAAATGAACGCGGCGAAGAGCTTCTTGGGTGGCTTGGTGCCAAACACGATGGACTGCAGTTCGCTCCATTTCGGCTGGCGGTAGAACAGCCGGGTCATTCGCCTGCCCGCCGTAACGTTCATGTTCATACCCGGGGGGCGGTGAGTGACCGCGTTGCGCGTGGCCTTCATCCATGGGAGCCAGTCGGGTTCGCCGAACTGCTCCCAGTTAAGGACCGGGTCAACGAGCGCCTCCTGGACAGCTCGGCCAGGTGTGCCGACCGGCTGCAGGACGGTGCTCTTTTGGTTGCCCGCTTGCAGCATCGTGGCGTATTGGTCGAGGGTGCTCCAGTAGATGCTCGTCACGCTTTCGGTGAGCTGGAAGCCGCCGACGATGATCGCCGCGGCGGCCAACCGGTCCAGGGCCTGGCCGAGGTGGAAGAAGCAAGCTTGTGCCGACGCAGTGATCGTGTTCCGGCGGCGGCGAGCCTGCTTGTCCTGGGAAATGGCCATCGCCATGGCTTCTGGTCCACTCGCCCCGCTCTTGACTATCTCGGTCCACGCAGCTCTCATCGCCTCCTGCTCGCCGTACATCGCTTGGCGATGCACCTGAGCGGCGAGCGATGCGGACACCAGTGCGTCCTCTGTTCCTCGAATTGACTGGATCAGGTAGTCGGCCAGCATCGTGAGGGTTTTCCAGTCGGAGTAGCCAGCCCACCACCCGAACGCGCCGTCTTGTGGATCGAGTTCGCCGATGAGCTGACTACCGAATGCATCAAGGGCGTCGGTCGCCGCGACGACGCGCTTCTCGTATTGCTCGGCATCTGGGGGAAGTACCACGGCCGGTCAGCTTACAACGCGGCCCCGACACGGGCACCCGGCTTCTGGTCCGCGGACCCGGGGATCACCGGGGCCAGGTCGTCATGGCGTGTTCATCGGGTAGGCGGCCTGGGCTGCGGAGAACTGGCGGCCGCGTCAGCGTGGTCCTTTTGCGCCTGCGTTGCCCGCAGTTGCGAGTCCGTCTGACGAGCCGTGGCAGCGGCGAAGGCGGCGGCCGAATCCTTGCCGCGGGTTGCCTCGATCTCGGCGACCCGCTTGACCTGCGCCTCGTATTGCAGCGCGCTCACGGTCATCTTGCGGTACTCGTCGGACACCGTGCGCTCGGCCTTGATCGCGGCGTACTCGAGCGCCTTCATGCCGTCGCCGGCACCCATGCCGAAGTTGATGCCCGCCCCGTTGTGCCTTGGTCGCCATCTCCTTGATCTTGGCGAAGGCGGCCTCGGTAAGACCTAGCCGCGGCAGTACGTCCAGATACACACTCATGTTGATTCCCTTCAAAACCCAGCGGACATGATGTCGAAGTCGGGCGTGAGTCCGAGCTGACGACCGAAGGCGTCATCGTCCAAGTCGGTCACCCCGGCCATCAGCGGCGGCGCGGGAAGTGACTGGACGGCGTTGCCGCCGAACTCGAGTAATGCCCAGTGCGCGAGCGTGGCGGCCACCAGCGGCGCGATCGAGCCGTCCTTGGCGCGGTCCCACGCGAACCCGCCGCCGGGAAGGTCTCGTTTGGTCACGCTGGCGATCGCGTCGGCGAGGATCTGCTGCCCGGTATGCGACAGGTGCCCCGCGAGCGCATCGTCGAGCCAGCCGCCGCAGGCACCGGCGATCTGCGCGGCGTTGGTCATTTGCGCCTCGATCCCAGCCTCGGCGAGGTGCGGTCGGAGTACCGCGGCGGCCGACTTCTGGTCGATCACCAGCGCCACGGGATTCCAGTCCGTGATGACGTTCACGATGTAGGCGGTGATCTCGCTGTTGGTGGCCGCCTCGGACTTGCCGACCTCCAGGTGAATCCGGCCGTCGGTGGTGCGTTGCGCCGCGGCGAGGGCCCACGTTTGGCGATCCGGGGACCGATCCAGGGCGAGCGCGCGCGGCCCGGTCAGGTCGGGGGCCTCATTGGTCATGGCGTTCCACGCGTCGGCGGTGATCAGGGGGGCGATTTCTGACGCCTCGACCGGGTAGTCGCCCCATCCGAGGTAGTCGGCGTCGAACAGCGCCAGCGCGGGTAGTGACGTCGCCTTGTTGCGGATTCGCTCGAGGTCGCGAGCCTTTTGAATGACCCCGTACGAGGGGTTGGCCAGCCGCCACGCCTCAGGGTCGTCGCGCGACATGCCCTCGGGGGCGCGCCATTCGGCGTAGTACAGATCGGGCGCGCCGGCCAGGCCCAGGCGGCGCATGCCGGCCAGCACGAAGCAGTTCGGGTGCCGGTCCTGCACGGGCGCAGTCGAGGCGTAGATCGTCTGCGAGGACGGCGAGGCGAGCTGCGAGCCGGCCAGCGCGCCGACCTCGTCCTCGGTGAGGTTGTACGCCTCGTCGAAGATCACCAGGTCGATCCGGTCGAGCCCGCGGCCCAGGTCACCGGATCGGACGCCGAGGGAGACGCTGGCGCCGCTTCGGAGGGTGATCTCGGCCCGGCTACTCGAACTCGTCGGGTCCTTCGCGAGGCGCCGGTACAGCGACGGGCGCTTCTCGATGATCGCCTTGAGCCGCTTGAAGACGGCCTCGGCGGTGACCCAGCGCTGCGCCGAGTAGATGATCGACTCATTGAGCACGAACAGCCCGAACAAAATGCGCACGATGATGATCAGCGTCTTGCCGCCCTGGCGAGGGCAGATCAGCACGACGTCGGGATGCGTCCAGAGGCCGTCGACACGGCGAGACAGGATCTGGCGCAGCGAGATCCACTGCCACGGCAGCATCCGCATGCCGACCCGCGCGGCGAGCGTGGCGGCCCGGTCGCCCTCGGACTCGTCGCCGTCGAAGGATGACTGCGCCTCGGGTTCCTGGCGGCCCGTCAGGCGAGGCCAGGCGCCGACCCACGCAGGCCACTCCTCAGGGGTCGCGTCTGAAACGCAACCCCTAGATGCCGGCGAGGTCGTCGTCATCGTCGGGCCCGATGGGGATTCCGGCGCGCTGGCGGTGAATCTCGGCGAAGAGATGCCGCAGGACGGTAGCTTGCGCCCTCGCCTCGCTCAACGCGTTGTCCACCCGGACCTCGGCGACCTGATCGCGGCCGAGCTTGAGCTCCAGCCACACCGACCGCTCGCCGGTGAGCAGGCCGTTGAGCTTCTCCAACCGGTCGGCGATGCGACCGGCCTCGACGATCAGCAGGGTGATCGGATACGGGTCGGCGTCTTTGCTCAACTCGGCGACGAGCCGCCGACCGGCGCTCGACGTGGCTGCACTCCGCGCCATGGTGCACTCCTTCGCAATTCGGTTTGCGACACCGACCGCCGCGCCAGCAGCCAACCTCGACGACAAGGAGGCCGTGGCAGCGGGCGGCCGGTGCGTCTGTCCCTCGCCCGGCGTGCTCATCGCCGTGTAGGAGGCGGCGATGCGTCGAGGCCCAACCAAGCGAGGGCAGGTTTCAGGCATGGCCACCAAGCAGCGCCCGGTACTCGGCGTCGATATCGGCGAGCGCCACGGTGGCCGCCGCAGCGCTGCCGCAGAGCGCGTCGAACTCGTCCCGATCGACCGCCACCAGGTCGCGGGCCTGCGCCCATGCCGTGACCTCGGCCCGCAGCTGATCTCTGGACGGCTTGACGTTAGACGGATCGGGCCGGGCGGACCATGCGGACAGTCCGACGAGCCACCGGCGGATGAGCGCCCTCATGGCGTTGGCTGCCCCGGAACGTACGCGCTGCCGTCCGGGTTGGTCAGCAGGCACACCGACCAGCGTCTCGGCGGCGTTAAGCCCGCACGGCAGCCCAACCGCCACAGGGCATCGTTCGCCTGCTCGTCCGTGAGGGCATCCGGGTCTGCGGGTGCCTGCGGTCGCGCGGCCAAAGGTGGCACGTAAGTCGTCGTGGCCACCGTAGCCACGATCGATGCCAGCGCTGCGCTGGTTCCATCGGCGTCGGCCTTGAACGAATTCAGCCAAACCTGCCTGTGTGCGGCAGAGATGGCGCCCCTGGCGATCGCCTGGTCGACGTCGCGCGCCGCCTTGGCAGCCAGGGCGGTGTTGACCGCCTCGAGGATCGTCTGGTCATCGGCGCTGGGCGGCAGGCCAAGCTTCTCGGCGACCCGTTCGGCGAGCGTCATTTCTTGCCGACCGGTTCGGGTTCGAGAACCTCGACGTACCCGTACTCGAGAAACATCTTCTCTTGCTCGGGCGACAGCCATTCGAGTAAGCAATTTTCGTAGGCGTGGGTCACGACGCCGTCGGAACTCTTGACCAGGATGCACGGTGCGGTCACGCGGTACTTCGCGATGAACGCCTCGCCTCCCGTGCCACCGCGGATCTGCGCGGGTCCAGCTTGAAAGGACATAGCTACTCCTTCAATTCGTCGGCGACTTCTGACGCCGCCATTGGGTCTGGGTAGTGCTCGGTCTGATCCGCCGGGGTGGGCGGTCGTACGCGGGCCGTGAGCGCGGCCCATTCGTCATCGGAGAGTTCGGCAAGGTGCTGTTCGATCGCCGCCCTCATCAAGTCATGCATGCGTATGCGCCCCTCCTCCCGCTTGTTCGACGACGGTGGACTCCCGGAATAGCCAACGGCCGCAGACGAATTCACCGTCGAGATCGGTCGCACGCCGTTGAACCGTACGTTGAGTCCAGCCTAGGATCGTTGCCGCTTCCGCTGCGCCAATCCGCCTGTCCGAAGTCAATTCTGCTCCACGGCAGTCGGATTGCTGTCGCGGTCGCGACACGCGGGTGCGAATGGCCACGTCGAGACGGTCATAGAGTCGCCGCACCTCCGACGGGATGGGCCGACCGCCGAGGCGACGGGTGCGCAGGACGTCGGCCGCACAGTAGTAGGCAGTCCGGAGTTCGTCGTCGCTTAGATTCATGCTCACGGGCACCTGCGCCGGCGTTGGAGGGCGAATTTCGAGCGGTTTTCAGCCCGATATGGGGCGCTGAGGGTGACCATCCCGGGGCGGCCTGCACCGATGTTTTCGGGCATGCGTCTTTTTTGGTTGACGGACACGGGGTCGGGAGGCAGGGGGGGTGTGCCCAAGAATCTGACGAGCGCCCGCTCAAGCGCGTCTCCGCAGGTCAGGGCCATGGCATCACCAGCTTGCCGAGGTCGACGGGCAGTCGCTTGCGGTCGTTGACAGGCTGGCCGGTGAGCGCGGGCCGTCGGTGGTCGTTGCGCCCGTCGCCACGCTCAAGGTTGCAACTGCCGTGCACCAACCGATCGGCGATCGATCCACCTTGCGAGCGCGGGATGCTGTGGTCAGCGTGAAGGCCCTGAGCCAGGTACATGGGCTCGCCACACCACCAGCACGGGGTGCCGTCGACGTGCCGGCGCTTGAGCGCGGCGGCCTGCTGCTGATGGCGCCACCCGAGACCGCGGGCAGTGGTAGTCCCCCGACGCCCAGTGGTCATGACCCACACCTCGCCTGCGTCGGGACGGTGCGCACCCGACGCAGACTCGGAGGCGCAGCCCCCGCTGAGCACGGACCTAGGGCAGGGCAAGACCCGCACAGGCGCAGCGCCTCGGCGAGCTGACCATCCGTGGCGGCGTCGAACGTCTCGTGACGCCCTCGACACTGGGCATCGGGTAACGACGGCACGCCGGCCAGCGAAAGAAGCAACGTGTCCAGGCTCACCGGTCGACGCTCCCATTAGTCTCTGTGGTCATCGGTCGGTCCTCTCGGTTCGTTCGGGTGTGGTGATGCGGTGCCGGGCGCAGGCGTCTCCGCCTTGGCCGACGGGACTGCGGCAGGGCCTCCCTGCTTGTGTCGGTCGGCCACAGCGGTGGGTGCGGCGGCTGACGGTGATGCGACGGACGTACGCGAGCGGCAATGCACCCAGCTGGTCGTGCACTGCAGAGGCATTCGGGTCGAAGACCACGGCCGGATCAGCGATCGCCTCACGCTCGGCCAGGACGAGACGCTCCGAGCCGTCCTCGGCGATCACGACTGCGGCCACGTGGGTCGCAAGGCCGACGTCGGTTAGGTCGACGCTGCGCGGTTGATCGAGAAAGTCGCTCATGGTCGTTGCCGCCCCTGGAAAGCGAGGAACCATGGACAGGTGTGCCGGCGCACGGTGCTGACGACACCCGTCGAGCCGCTCGACGGGTACCGAAACCCCCTTCTAAAGAAGGGGGGTGTTTCGTGACACCCTGGCGTGTGACTGCCGTGACACCTGCCGTGACACCCGTGACCTGCGGCGACGTCCACTTGCGTGACAGGCGTGACGGGCGCGTGACGGTACGAATCGTCGAAAGTGCCGTGACACCCTCTGACCTGCGGTTTCATCTCAAACCGTGACACCCCGTGACACCCCCTCGGCAGCTAGGAAGTAGGCCGTGGTGGCTCCGGGCTTGTCGCCGGGATCGATCCGCACAAGGCGGCCTTCGCGGACCAAGTACTCGAGACGGCGACGTGCCTTCTCGACGTCGGCCCGGCTCGGTCGCTGCTTCTCCGTGATCGCCGCTGCGGCACCCTTGGTCGTCAACCCGTCGACGCCGGCGGCCTTCACTTGCTCGACGATGTCGACGGCGTGCTCGACGGTGAGCACGCCGTCAGGCTGGTCGTGCAACAACCGGTACGGTCCGACTTCCTCGGCAGGCTGCTTGAGGTGACGAAAGCCGACGATGGGATCGCCGGGATCGCCTGAGAGCAACACGATGGAGCCAACGCCCGACGTCAGCCACGTCGAACCATAGATGGTGTCGGCCATCGAGGTCGGGTCCCCGGTCGCCTTGCGCGTGTGGTGTAGCTCGAGGATGTCGATACCGGCCGCAAGTGCGTACTGCCGCGCCCGGTTGTATCCGGCAGCCACCTCGTCCTTGGACAGACCCACGGCCGCATCCTTGAGTGAGTCGACGACGATGATGCCCGCGCCGTACTCGGCGGCCATCCCGACCAAAAGGGTCGGCTGCGCGGCGAGGTCGGTCGCCGGTGGACCCGGCCGCACGATCAAACCAGCTGCGAGAGCGTCGCGGTCTGCTTCGGTGAACTGGCGGCCAAGTGACCGCCTGATCTGCCGCGGCCGGTCCATGGCGAGGTACAAAACCCGCCGGCGGTCGGCGTTGACTACGGGCAGCCCAAGCACGTCTGTTGGTGCGCATCCGAGTAGCGCGCGGATGAGTTGCCCCGCGAGTGTCGTCTTGCCTGTGCCCTGTGGCCCGGCGATCATCAGCGCCTCGCCCGGTGCCCAGAGAACACGTGCACCGTCGCCCCAGATTGCCGCCGTGTCCGGTGGTTGGTCGAGGACGAACTGCGCGCCGTCGAGCACCCGAACGGACGCAACCGCCTCCGTGGCAGCTCGGCTCGGCTCCTCGACTGGCGGTTCGGGCGGTCCGGGATCGTCGTCTGGCCACGGTTGCACCACGCTGTGCATGACGCTGACGGTGCGGCTGTGACTGATCTCGCGCCCCCGCCTGATCAGTTCGGGATCGCCGCTCATATCTCGTTCCCGTCCGTGAGGCCGAGCAGCGCCTCGTCACCGCAGACGACGATGGTTGTATTGAGATCCTTTGCAGCCCAGTACTGCAACGCGTCCAAAACGTCGTGATCGACTCCCAGTGCGGCGGTCGCTTCGTCACGACGACGGCCTGCTGCGATCTTCCATGCCGTGGGCAGCCGCAGCGGATCCGCGGCGGCGATCTGTTCCTCGGGCACCCCGAAGAGCAACGACAACGCGGCGAGGCTGGGCATCGGGTGCCCGTTGCGCTGGCCAATCAGGATGGGATTCATGAGTGCTCACCCCGCAAAAGCTCGAGCCGGCGCGCTTGGTCGGCGATCGCTTCAGCCGCTCGATTGACCATCGGTGCCAAGTAGGACTCGGCCGACTCTGCGGCCGCGGTCGTCATCGCCGTGCCGACGCTCTCGATTTGCCGCCGGAATGAGATCGACAGGACCGCTGCGCCATACGACCGTGCCGCCTCGGGCACGGCGCCGCACGTGATGGCGTCCTGTAAGTCCCTGAGCGCGAACCGCTTCAGTGGTCCCTCGCGCTGAATCACATCAAGGACGAGTTGCGGCGCGGCGGGCGTGCCGGCGTTGACCAGACTGCGCACGGCGGCGAGTAGCACAGACAGCGACGTGGTGGCCATGTCCTCGTCGTCAACGAGCGCAAGCACCTCGGCCGCCTGGGCTTGCGTGGCGTACAGCAGCGACCCGATCAAAAGCACGCCCGCGCTCGGCAGTGGGCCGACGGCTGGGATCTGCGTGGTCACGCCGCTACCGTCCGACTGAGGCGACGCCAGCACGCGGGTCCGCACAGCCTCGCGATCGACGCCACGGCGCGCAAGGGACGACGACAACGTACGCATCGGAAGGTAGAATCGGTCCCAGCGGCGAGCTGGTCGGCGGTCTTGGTGGCGACACTGGGGCCGCCTTCGCCATTCATTGGATATCACCGCTCGAGCCGAGCTGCCGCAGCACGTTGTTGACCGCCATTTCACCCGTTGGGTCATCGCGGTAGTCGAAGACGCGGGCGAGATCAGGGTTGCCGACGATCCGCCGACGTTGTTCCGGCGAAAGATTCGCCTCGTCCGTGAGGAATTGGTGAAACGTCAGGCCGTTAGCCTTGGCGTTCCTCTCGAATCTCCGCACGATGCGATTGACCTTGCGGGGCGACATCTGAACGCCGCAGTTGGCGAGCGCGGTATGCGCAGCGCGGATCGTCATTTCGATCTGGCTACCGGCGCGGGTGGAACCGCCGGTTTGAAGGTCGGCCATCGGGCCGGGCGGCGCCATTAGGCCGCTCCGACGCGCAGTAGCGCGGTGATGCGTTCCCGCTGTTCGTCGGTGAGCGGCGGCGCCTTGGCAATCACCTTGGTAACATGCTGAGCGATGACGTCTGCCGCGAGGTCGCGGCGCGCGGCAATGAGTTCAGGGTCTTCAGGATTTCGGGAGCGGGTCAATGCGGCGACCCGGCCGCGACCAGTTTTGACGGCGGACATTCTTAGGCCCTTCGGAGCACAGAAAAGCCGCCCAGACCGCTCGGGGCGAATTGTGCTGGCCTACTGCGTGCCTCCTGGCACTACCGCTGTTTATGAGATTAGCAGCTACTAGCGAAGCTGCTTAGGAACTTCGTTGTAGGCGTGTCGCAAAACGAGCATCGGCACGTCCATCTGGCACATCCCCGCCAACCGGGTCAGGGCAGCCTGCGCACCGTGATAGGTCATCGGCACCTTATTCGGGCACTCCTTGCAGTACGCGCCGATTTGTTGCCTGCCGCTGGCAACCACCGCGGCGACGTCTTCAGGCGTGCGCACCGGGCGCTGATCGGTGCCAACCCAGGTATTGGACTCGCCGGTGCTATCCACCGGCACCCACACGCCTTGACTAGTCATCCATCGGTAACGCTGGACGAAATCCGCAGTCTCGCCGTGATGGCACCGCACCACAATGTCGTCCCAGTGCTGAGTCATCTTGTTGTCTTCCAGTCGATTTCGATATAGGCGGCCTCGAATCTCCTGAGTCCGCGGGGCGCGGTGTTGATTCTGACTACCATGAGTTGGTCGATCACCTTGCCGCGAATATCCGGGGACACATTTACCCATCGTTGCTCGAGCTGACCAGCGCCGTGGCCGGTTCGGAGGAGTTGAGCCACCGGGTTCCCGTACGTCGCCGCTGCCAGCTCGGCATCCAAACCGCCGAGTGCAGTCGAGAGTTCTGCGGTGCCACGTTTGAGTTGTGCGGCCGTGACGGAGCCTTCGGCGAATAGTCCGGCGAGGTCTTCCAATCGAGCCTGCAGGGCCGTCTTCTGGGTATGCAGGTGCCCAACGTCCACCGTCGAGCTGTCCAACGCGTGTACGAGTTGAGCTGCGTCGGGCTGTGAGAGACGGCCGACGACGAGAGCATCGACGTAGGCGTCGAGCGTTTCTCCCTGACGGCGCACGTGCCAGTGGGGGCACATGTAGGCGCGCCGCTTCCCCGCCTCGGGCCGCCACCCCCGGACCCGTTCACCACAGACCCCGCACACGTAGATGCCGCTGCCCTGGTACTTGCGCTCGAAGCCGAGGCCGGAACTGGTTCGGCTGGGATCGTTGAGGTACGCCACGATTCCGTGGTGGGTGTCCTCGTCGATCAACGGTGTCCAGTTGCCCTTACCGACCACTTTGCCTTGATGGACCACTAGCGCGGCGTATCGGGGGTTGGTCAGTACGCGACGCAACATCGGTGCCCGCCATTGCGTGGCTGTGCCTGCGGTCTGCAACCCCTGCTCGTTCCATTCTCGAACGACTTGCCTGATGCTCTTGCCCGCGAGGACGTCGACCACTGCACTCTTGACGGCGGTAGCTTCCGGCTCGAGCGGCTCACCCTTCAGCGTGTACCCGAACGGTCGACGCGACGTGCTCCACTGACCCGATGCCGCCTTCTGCGCGTTGGCCCGCTTGCGGCGTTCGCTGCCATGCTCGGACTCTTGGCGGGCGACCGATCCGAGGATGCGAGCCACCATCCGACCCGCCGACGTCGACAGGTCAAGAGTGCCGCCCTGGACGGTGCGAATCTCGATGCGGTTCGCATCCGCCAGTTCGATGACCCGTTCCAGGTCTTTCATGTTGCGGTACAGCCGATCGGTGTGCCAGCAGACGAGGGCGTCGAACGCACCCGCCTTCAAGTCTCCGAGCATCGCCTCGAAGCCGGGGCGTGTCTTACCGGAGTACGCCGAAATATCGTTGTCATCATAGGTTTTCGCGACTTCCCAGCCGAGGGTGTCGACCAGCGCGCGGCAGTCCTCCAACTGTCGGGCGACGCCGAGGCCCTTGCCGGCGATGTCCGCACTGATGCGTGTGTAGATGGCTGCGCGCATGTATTTCAGCCGATCTTAGATATCGGCGCTGAACGACGTACCGTGCATCTGTTCGATGACCTGTTTGCGTATTGCCGCCCGCACCAACGCATTTCCAAGCTCAGTCGCTTGCTTCGTCGTGAGTTCGCGAAATAATGTGTTGGTTCGGCCGGGAATGACGTTCCCTCTTCCCACGCCACAACTGCGATGGGCTTCGACGGGTCATCGGGGACGTTGAGCATCAGTGAGTTGACGTCGCCGCCGCACGCTCCAAAGAAGCTGAGTTCTGTGGCATCGGGGGGCCGCGAATGTTGCTCGGTCGAGTCGTCCATGGCATAAGTGTAACGCTTGACTTTTTGTGCCGAGGAACGTGGCGCCGCCCTTGAAGTCGACCAGAACCAGGTTCAGCGTGTCGGGCCCGTGGGTCGCGACCAGCCCGAGTGCCAACGTCCTGAGGAACTCCGACTTTCCCGACCCCGTGGCGCCGACGCACAAGCCATGGGGACCCATGCCGCCCTTGGCGGCCTCCTTGAGGTCGAGTTCGACGGACTCGCCTCGGTCGTCCACTCCGATGGCCACCCGGAGCCGGTTCCGATCGGCCCTGGCCGCCCACGCCCGCCCGACGTCGAGGCAGGCGGGATCGTCGATGCCGACGAGTGCGGTCCAGTCCGCCACACGGGCCGCCGTCGCGGCGGTTGCCGAGTACGGTGCGAGTCGTCGGGCGCACACGACGGCCTGCGTCGCGGTGAGACCGTCCGGTGTCTGGAAGGACGCGGTGCCGTCGACGTCGAGACGCAGGCACTCGGCGGTCGACCCGTGACCGACTCCCACCACGGTGACGCCCTCCCGGGGTCGCTCGAGCGCTTTCGACCTGCCCGCACCCGCGCCACCGTCGACGATGATCAGCAGATGCCGTCCGGAACCGAACTCGCTGCACCGGCGTCGATGGGGCAGCCACTTCAACCAATCCCATTCCGCGTTGGGATGGTCGCCGGCGTAGGCGATCCCGAGGACGTCGGGGCCGTGCAGCACGGACAGCTGGCACACCATGGCCCGCAACAGGTCCCGGGCCTTGCCCGGTGCCCCTTCGATGGCGATGACAGGGTGCGCCAGCAGGTCGATGGTCACGGGCAGACCGGGCACCGTGGACCGGTCGGCGACCACACGGGCGAGCGCACCGGTGGTCACGGGGTCCTGCGCTGCGCTACGGTCGGCTTCCGGCAGGACCAGCCTGGTGCACAGTGCCCGCGTCCCGATGCCGATGCGGACGTGGCAGAAGTCCGCATCGGCGGGTCGTCGCTCCCACATCCGGCGGCCACCCACGAGGGTCCATGCCGCCACCGGATCGGGATGGGTCCAGTGCATCGCCTCGTGTTGCGCGACGGCGGTTCTCATCAACGCGTCGTCCAACGCGTCGAGGTACCTCAGGTAGGTACGCCGGTCGTCCTCGATCTCGCCGCCACGCCGGGAGCCGCGGGACTGGTGCGCGATCGAGCCGAGCACCGACACCAGCATCATCACGGGAAAGAACAGGAACATCGGCCCGCGCGAGGATGCCGCGCCCGAGGTGAAGTACAGCACCGTCATGCCACCCATCGCGACGACCATGGCCACCGGCAGCAGTCGGCCCACCACACCGGCCGGTGCTTCCCCTGGGACGTCCGGCGGTCGCTCCAGGACGACGTCGCCGTCCTCGAGCGGCGGTGGCGTCACACGGGTCGGGCGCAGTGGTTCCATCGTGTGAAGGACGCATCGGAGACCCGATCCGTTCCATCGTCCGTCGATGAACTTTGGCGCAAACGCCGCAACTCGCGCGGGGTTAGGGTTGTCGCCGACGCGCTTTCTCGGGGGGTACGAATGTCGGTGTGCCGGGTCAGCATTCAGACCGACCGTGACGGCGATCCGGTGACCGTCGACCTCGCCCTGCCATCGGGTGCGCCGATCGGTGAGCTTCTGCCCGCCATCGTCGACATGGTCGACGGCCGCCGCACGTCCCCCCTGACGGGTTGGCGCTGGCGACTCGATCTGTTGTCCGGAGCCACCTTGCGCGAATCGGCGTCATTGGCCGCCAACGGCATCGACGACGGTGAACTGCTCATCTTGAGCCGCGCCGATGGTCCGGCGCTCGGGCAGGTGCAGGTGCGAGCGTGCCAGGTGGTCGCCGAGGCAGATCCGCCGTCGGACGACGTCGGCCGCTCGCTTCCCAGGGCACTCGGCGTCACCGCCGTCGTCGCCGCCTCGGCGGCGTTGGCCTCGACCGCGGGTTCGGGACAGGCCACGGTGAACCTGGTCATCGCCGTGGTGGGCACGTGTGGCGCCGCGGCGGCGGTCGTGGTCGCCCGCCACGTCACGGCCGCGACCATCGCGGTGGTGGCCCTTGCCGCGGCGTCGGGTTTCCTCGCCGTGCCGTCGGCACCGGCAGCGCCGAACGTGTTCCTCGCCTCGGCAGCGGGGTCGTCCGCCGCGCTGTTGACGATGCGGCTGTCCGGTCGGGCGTCGGTGACGTTGACCGCCGTCGCAGCCGTGTCGGCTCTGACGGCCGCCGTGACGCTGGTGTCGATGCCCCCGCCCGTGACCGGTGCCGCGCTGGTCGCGGCGGCGCTCGCGCTCCTCGGGTCGGCTCCGCGGTTGGCGGTGTGGGGGGCGGCGCTCGGTCCGGCGCACCAGGACCGACCCGTCGGGCATCGGGCCGCTACCGGCCACGTCATGCTGACCGGTCTCGTCGTCGGCGCGGGCATGGGCGCGGCCTCGGGCGCCGCCGTCGTCATGGTTGCAGCCGCCGGCGCCGCCTCCATGCCGACGCACGGCGCGATCGCCCTCACCGCACTCACCGCGGCCGCGCTGCTGCTGCGGACCCGCACCCATGTCGATCCCGTGCGTCGCATGACGCTCGCCGCCGCCGGGTCGGTGAGCGCAGCGGCGTGTCTTCGCGTGGTCTTCCTCGACTACCCGCAGTACGCCGGTTGGTGCTGCGCAGTCCTCGTCGTCGGCGGTCTCGTCGCAAGCGGGGCACCGAGAACGGGTGCGGCCCTGTCGCGGACGCTCGACCGGCTGGAGTACGCCGCGCTGGCGGCGGTCGTCCCGGTCGCCTGCTGGGCAGGCGGCGTGTATGCATCCGTCGGCGCGATGTCCGCGTGAGAGGCGCACTCTGCACCGCACCGGCGCACCTGCTCGTGGCCCTGGCCCTGTCGGTGACCGGGGCCGTGTGGAGCGCGCCGATGGCTGCGGCCGTGACGCCGCCGGTCATCGACGAGACGTGGTTGCCACCAGCGCGACCGCCCGCGCCGCGGGCGTCGACCGAACAGTCCCAGGCATGTCCGGCAGCCACCGGTCGACGAGACGTCGCGGTCGGCCACGATGCCGCCGACCTCGAAGCGGTGTGGCGGTTGACCAGGGGCGCGGGCCAAACCGTCGCCGTCATCGACACCGGCGTCGCCAGGCACCGGTTGCTGCCGCATCTGCGCCCCGGCGGCGACTACGTCTCGACCGGGGACGGCACCCAGGACTGCGACGGGCATGGCACGATCATCGCCGGACTGATCGGGGGGGCACCGGTCGACGCGCCGGGAATCTCGTTCAGCGGTATCGCGCCGGATGCGGACATCATCGCGATTCGTCAGTCGAGCAACGTCTTTCGGCGATCGGACACGGTGACCGACGCCGGGATCGGCGACGTCGACACGCTCGCCGATGCCGTGCGCAGCGCCGCGGACGCCGGAGCATCGGTGATCAACATCTCGTCGGTGGCCTGCGTCCGGGCCGACGACGCGATCGACGACCGTCCCCTCGGCGCCGCGCTGGCCTACGCCGTGGACGTCAAGAACGTCGTCGTCGTCGCGGCGGCGGGCAACGTCGGTGGCACCGGCCAGTGCCCTGGCCAGAACCCGGCGCCCACGCCGGGCCGGGAGGGTCTGCCGGACTGGGAATCGGTGGACGTCGTCGCGAGTCCGTCGTGGTACGACGACTACGTGCTGACCGTGGGATCCGTCGACCGGACCGGACGCCCTTCGTCGTTCACGCTGTCCGGACCGTGGGTCGACGTGGCCGCGCCGGGCGAGCACGTCGTGTCTCTGAGCCCCGACGGCGACGGGTTCGTCGACAGCGTCCCTGGCAGTCCCGAGCCGACGGCGATATCGGGCACCAGTTACGCCGCCCCCGTGGTGACGGGGATCGTCGCGCTGGTGCGCGCCCTGTCTCCCCAGCTGACCGCCCGCCAGGTGATGCGAAGGATCGAGGACACCGCCCGTCGTCCATCGGCGGGGTGGGATCCGTGGGTGGGCCATGGCATGGTCGACGCCTTGGCGGCCGTCAGCGCCGATGGGGCACCACCGCCGGTGACCGATCGATTCCCGCCGACCGCGCCGACGGGCCGTACCCCGGCGGCGGCCGACGCCGCCCCGCGCCGCGTGTCGTTGATCGGTGCGGCCGGGTGCGTCGCCGTGGCTGCGACGGTGACGGCGCTGACGGCTGGTGCGTTACGACGGCGCCGGGAGTCCGTCGCGAAGGACTGATGCCGCATCGGTACTGAGTTCCGGCCCGCGTGGCAGATGCGCGAGCACCGGCCACGGCGCCGCCGCGGGCCGCTGTTCGAGCCCGAGGAACTTCGCCGCGTCGTCGTCGTGGACTCCGAAGAGAACGCCTGCGTCCGTGAGCAGGAAACGCGCGCCCGTGACACCGTCGTCACCCAGCACTCTGGACGACCTGACGTAGGCACTGGAACCCGGGGGGAGCACGACGGCATCGACGTTGGGACCGTCGCCGTCGGCCTGGGCCAGCGACGCCGCCTCCCACCGCACGTGCCGGCTCGAATCTTCATACTTCACCACGGTGTTCGAGTTCGACGACGGGCCACCCGGTCGCCATACCGCACAGACCATTGCTGCTTCGCGGGCGCCGACGGGTGTGCGGGCGTAGCGGGGAAACGTGGCGACCGGCAGGTCGGCGACGGTCGGCACGGCGAGGATCGTCGTCGGCGCCACCGCCACGATGGGTTCCGCGAGTCGGTCGTAGGCGAACCTGATCACGTCCGCGGCCACGTCCCCAATGAGTTGGACGCCGTCACGAAGGACGACGTAGTGCTCGGCGAGGCCGGCGCGCCGAACCAGGATCACCGACCCGACGGGTACCCCCGCGAGAGCGGAGGGCCCCACGTCGCCGAACCCCGCGATGGGCGGCGGTGCGATCGCGGGCGCTTCGGGCACGACGTCGAGCAAGGTGCGTGACACCGCGACGGGTTCGACGTCGTCGAGGCGCAGCGCCCTGACCACGGCGACGTTCCTGAGGTCGACCTCGGCGCGCCGACCGTCGTAGAGCAGGTACGTCGTCGCCGCGCTCTCGCCGCGCGGAGTCACCAGCAGGGGGCGCGATGCCTCGAGGCCGTCAAGACCTCGATCGCCGGCGGCCACCACGGTTCGCCCGTCGTCGCACACCGACCACACCTCGTCACCGAGGGACGCTCCGATCGTCGCCGGTGCGCCCGGAATGCCAAGCAGCGGACCGCGTTTGGACCGGGCGACGGCCTCCTCGCTGACGAGGTCGGGATTGGCCGCGGAACGCGCCACCAGCCGTGCCGACGCCAAGTTGAGCACGGGGTGCAGCACGTCGTCGATCCGCACGTAGAGCGCACCCGATTCACGGGCCATCACGATCGGCGAGTTCGGCAAACCTTGCGGTCGCACCAGCCCGAGGACGACGACCACCACGACGACGAGCGCTGCCAATACCGAGCCGGCGGCCAGTGACAGGGATTGCGCGCGCAACGGGTCATCGTGCATCGCCACGTTCCTGCGGACCAGCGCATGGGTCATCCGACGCACCAAAAAGCGCTTGGCGCTGATCTCGAGTCGCGCAGCCGGTTGTCTCGCCATGTGTCCCCCAGCCCTCAGCCTAAGGGCGTCGGGAGGCCCGGCGGCGCAGCGATTTCCGTCAGTGCTCGTCGCGGGCCTGCCGCTGGCGATACGCCGCAACGTGCTGACGGTTGCCGCAATTGCCTGTGTCGCAGAAGATCCGGGAACGGTTCTTGGACAAGTCGACGAGTACTGCCTCGCAATCCGGTGCCGCACAGCTCTTCAGCCTGCGGAGTTCACCGGCCCTGATGAGGTCGGCCAACGCCATCGCCATCTCGGCGCCCATTCGTTGCCACAGTGGGTCGTGGATCGACGCCAGGTGCAGATGCCATTCCGGCATCTCCGCGTGGCGGGTCAGCCACGGCGCTGCCCGGGTGTCGCTCAACAACGCGTTGACCTGACCGACGACGCGTTCTTCGTCGCCCGCGTGCGACCAGATCATGCCGAGTCGCGTGCGCAATCGGTGTACGGACTCGAGTTCGGCGCCATCCCCGTCCCGCCGTCCGGTCCATCCGAAACCGTCGAGGTAGTCGTCCAGCGCGTCCATGTCGCCGAGCCGCTCGCCATCGACGCGTTCGGTGTTGATCAGCACACATGCGGCGCGGAGTGTGAGTTCCGTGTCATGACTGAAATGCATTGGACTCATGACTTCCTTCCCCGGTAACGTCACTAGCAATAGTGATTTTACTCATTACAGGTAGGGAGGTGTCAGATGATTGCGACGACTCGGCCCGCCGCCGACCAGTTCCGGCTCGGCCTGTTGTTCGCGATGGCATCTGCCTTCGCCTTCGGGATGTCGGGTCCGCTCGCCAAGGCGCTCATGGAGGCCGGCTGGAGTCCCACCGCCGCCGTCACGGCGCGACTGGCGGGCGGCGCCCTTGCGATGGCGTTCTTCGCCACGTTCGTCAGGCCGGACTGGATTCGCGAGTCGGTGCGGCACTGGAAGACCGTAATCGCCTACGGCATCGGCCCCATCGCAGGCGCCCAACTGTGCTACTACAACGCCGTTGCGCACTTGTCGGTCGGTGTCGCGCTTCTGCTGGAGTACACCTCCCCCGTGCTCGTCGTGGGCTGGCTCTGGGCCACCACCCGGCGCAGGCCGAGCAACCCGACGCTGGCCGGTGTCGTGATTGCGGTGGCGGGGATCATGCTGGTGCTGGGCGTCTTCCAGAGCGCTGGGCCGGCGGGTGCCACCGTCAACCTCGTCGGCGTCGGCTGGGGCCTCGCGGCGGCCGTCTGCGCGGCCTGCTACTTCATGATGTCCGACGAGGTGAGCGCCGACGGTGACGACGGCGGACTGCACCCCATCACGCTGGCAGCGGGCGGGTTGACCGTCGGCGCCGTCGCGGTCGCGCTGTTCGGGCTGTCCGGCGTGATGCCGCTGCACTTCACCGCCAACGACACCGTCGTCGCCGGTATGACGATGTCGTGGTTGGTCCCGGTCATCGCCCTTGCGCTCGTCCCCACCGCAATCGCCTACACCCTCGGCATCATGGGGATCGCCAGGCTGCGGCCGCGGTTCGCCTCACTGGTGGGCCTTGCCGAGGTGATGTTCGCAGTGCTGACCGCCTGGGCGCTGCTCGGTGAGGCCCTCACGCCCGTCCAGGCACTCGGTGCGGCGGTGGTGCTGGTAGGTCTGGTGCTGGCCCGACATGGTGACCGCACCGACGCGATCGCCACGGCATCGTGGCCCGAGACACCTCGCGACGGCAGGGCCCCGGAGCAAACGGTTAGCACTGGCTAATCAAAATATGTGAAGATGACCTACGTGACCAGACCCAAGACGTCCACCCGCCTGGCCGCGTCCGCATCGGCCTTCGTCTTCGTCGTGGCCGGTCCTTTGACCGCCCCGTCAGCGAGCGCCGACCCCTGCAACGACGTCGAAGTGGTGTTCGCGCGCGGCACCAGCGAGCCCGCGGGCATCGGCCGTGTCGGTCAGGCTCTCGTCGACGCATTGACCCCGCTCGTCGGTGGCAAGACCGTCGGTTCCTACGGCGTCGCCTACCCGGCCACCTACGACTTCCTGACCGCGGCCGACGGCGCAAGTGACGCCACCAACTTCATCAGCGCCACGTCGTCGTCCTGCCCGAACACCAAGTTCGTGCTGGGTGGCTACTCGCAGGGCGCCGCGGTCGTCGACATGTTGGCGGGCATCCCTCCGCTCGGCAACAAGATCGGCGAGGTCGGATCTGGGCCCCCACTGCCCGCGAGTCTCGATCCGCGGGTCGCCGCGGTCGCGGTGTTCGGCAACCCCTCGGCCAAGTTCTCGATCCCGATCACGAACTCCGTCTTCGGCGGTCGCGCCGTCGACCTGTGTGCCGACGGTGACCCGATCTGCTCGGACGGTCGAAACCCGTTCGCTCACACCCACTACGAGTCATCGGACTTCATCCCACAGGCGGCAAATTTCGTCGCGGCGCTCGTCTAGCCGGATCACGCGTTACCATTTGGCGTGCCCCTTGATCTTGTAAGGCGTCCGACGATGGCCGTGCTGACGGTGTGCGCCGCGGTATTCGCTCCGATGTTCTCGTCGGTTTCCGGCGTCGGCGCCGGAATGGCCTCCGCAGACGACTGCCCGGACATCCAAGTCGTCTTCGCCCGTGGTACCACCGAGGCACCCGGGCTCGGGCGGGTGGGCGGCGCCTTCGTCGACGAACTGCGGAACAAGGTGGGAGGGCGCTCGGTCGGTTCCTATGCCGTCGACTACCCCGCCACCTACGACTTCCTCGCCGCGGCCAACGGCGCCAATGATGCGAGCGCGCACATTCAATACATGATGGGTGCCTGCCCCAACACCCGACTGGTGCTCGGCGGCTACTCGCAGGGCGCCGCGGTCATGGACGTGATTGCTGCAGTACCGATCCCAGGCATCGGCTTCACGAACCCCTTGCCGCCCAACACACCCGACTTCGTCGCGGGCATCGCCGTGTTCGGCAACCCGTCGGCCAAGTTGGGCCTGCCCCTGACGACCAGCCCCGTCTGGGGCGGCCGGTCCATCGACCTGTGCAACGGCGGCGACCCGGTCTGCCAGACCGATGGCGAGAGCATCCCGGCGCACAGCGCGTACGCGGGCGGTCAGACGAACGCGGCGGCCAACTTCATCGCGGGCCTGGTGTAGCCAGGGGCTGATCCCAACGCCACCGTGACGGCCGACGTCTTCAGCTAGCATCCATTCGGTGACCTTTCAGCAGATTCGCAGGTTCGTCGTCTCCGCGGTCGTGACCACACTCGCGGCCGGTGCGCTTCTCGTCGTTCCGGCCGTCTCGATGCTGGGCGTCCCGTCCGCGTCGGCGGCGTGCCCCGCCGTCGAAGTGATCTTCGCGCGGGGGCGGTTGGAGCCCGCGGGCCCTGGGCAGGTCGGCAACGCGTTCGTCGGTGCGCTCCGCTCGAAGACGAAGAAGAACGTCAGCCTGTACGCGGTGCAGTACCCCGCCGACAATCAGATCGACGTCGGTGCCAACGACATGAGCGCGCGGGTGCAGAGCACGATGGCGAGTTGTCCGGACACGCGGATCGTGCTCGGTGGGTACTCGCTGGGGGCGGCGGCCACGGACGTCGCGCTGGCCGTGCCGTTCTCGTTCTTCGGCTTCGACAATCCCATGCCACCGGAGGCGGAGCAGCACATCGCCGCCGTCGCCCTGTTCGGCAACGGTAGCGCGTGGGCAGGGCCGATCGGGGCCTTCAACCCGGTGTACCGCGAGCGCACCATCGAGATGTGCCACGGTGCGGATCCCGTGTGCAACCCGGCCGATCCGAACACGTGGGAGAAGAACTGGACCGACCATGCGGCCAAGGCCTACATCGACGCCGGCATGGTGAACGAGGCCGCGGACTTCGCCGCGGCCCGGGTCTAGCGAGACGGGCGCCGATACTGCGGTGAGGGTTGCGGTCTCTCGACAATCGCCGCCCCGTGCGCAGTGTCGACGGCGCGTGCGCCTACTCGACGCGGGTGTCGTCGCCGCCGACCTCGTCGGCCGAACGCATGTCGCGCGTCACGGCGATCCGCGCCTCGAGCTGCTCATCGGGTGGGTAGTCGACGGCGACCAGCGTCAGGCCCCGTGCTGGCGCGGCGGCGAAGTCACTCGAACGGCGCTCCGATGTCAAAAGCCCAGCGCACCAACCAGGTTGGCGCCTGCCCTCCCCCACCGCCAGTAGGGCTCCGACGAGCGACCGCACCATCGACCAGCAGAACGCGTCGGCCGTGACGTGGGCGGTGATCAGCTCGCCGTCGCGAGCCCAGTCCAGTCGCTGGAGGTCGCGGATGGTCGTCGCGCCTTCGCGTGGCCGGCAGAACGCCGCGAAGTCGTTGAGTCCCAGCAACTCCGTCGAGGCCTCGACGATGGCATCGAGATCCAACGGTCGTGGCCACGGGGTGACGAAGCGCGCCGATCGCGGGTCCACCCCGAAGGGCGCCGTGGACAGCCGGTACTCGTAGTGCCTGCGCAGCGCCGAGAACCGAGCGTCGAAACCCGCCGGCGCGCGGACGATCTCGCGGACCCGGACGTCCTCGGTCAGCAGCTTGGCCAACCGGCGCACCAGCGGCAGGAATTCACCGTCACCCTCGCGCGAGGTACGCGGGTAGGCGCGCGGGATGGCGTCGGCGGGTACGTCCACGTGCGCCACTTGGCCGGTGGCGTGCACCCCGGTGTCGGTGCGGCCCGCAGCCCGGGTGACGATCGGCACCCGAAAGATCGTCGACAGGGCATCGTCGATGGCCCCTGCCACGGTCCGCTGACCCCTCTGGGTGGCCCAGCCCGCGAAGTCGGTTCCGTCGTAGGAGACCTCGAGCCGGAGCCGAACCAAAGAAACATGCCCGCCACCAGAATCGGTGGCGGGCATGCTCAGTGCGTCACTACTTGGCGTCGTCGGCTTCGTCCTGCGCCTCGGCGGCCTCTTCGGTTGCCACGGCTTCGGCCTCGCCGGCGTCCTTCTCCTCGATCAAGGCATCCTGCTCCTTGACCTCCTCGACCGTCTCCTCGACGGAGTCGGTGGCCGGGCCCTCGGTGACCTCGGGCTCCACCGCTGCCTGCGGTGCTGCGGCAGCCGCCACCGGGGCCGCCTTCTTGGCGGGGCTCCGGCGCGCGCGGTCGGCTTCCGACGTCACGGTCTTCTCCCGAACCAGTTCGATGACGGCCATCGGGGCGTTGTCGCCCTTGCGTGCCTCCACCTTGACGATCCGGGTGTAACCGCCGGCGCGGTCGGCGAAGAAGGGCGCGATCTCGGCGAAGAGCGTGTGCACGACGTCCTTGTCGCGAATCTTCTTCATCACCTCACGCCGGTTGTGCAGCGTGCCCTTCTTCGCGTGGGTGATCAGCTTCTCGGCGTAGGGCCGCAGCGCCCGCGCCTTGGGCTCGGTCGTCTTGATCCGGCCGTGCTCGAAGAGCGACGTGGCCAGGTTGGCCAGGAGCGCCTTCTGGTGCGAGGACGACCCGCCGAGACGAGGACCCTTGGTGGGCTTGGGCATTGCGACTTCTCCTCAGTGGGGCCGGTCCCCGTATCAGGTAGGACCGGGACGGTTTTCCTTGACGCTGGTGGGCTTAGAGCTGTTCGGTTTCGGCGAAGTCCTGGTCGGTGTCCAGGTCGTAACCGGCATCGCTGTTCCAGGTGCCGGTCGCGACGTCGTAACCGGCAACCTCGGAGGGATCGAACGTGGCCGGGCTGTCCTTGAGCGACAGACCCAGCTGGTGCAGCTTGATCTTGACTTCGTCGATGGACTTCTGACCGAAGTTGCGGATGTCCAACAGATCGGACTCCGTCCGCGAGACCAGCTCGCCGACGGTGTGCACACCCTCGCGCTTGAGGCAGTTGTACGACCGGACCGTGAGCTCCAGGTCGTCGATCGGCAGCGCGAACGAGGCGATGTGGTCGGCCTCGGCAGGCGAGGGACCGATCTCGATGCCCTCAGCCTCGATGTTGAGTTCTCTTGCCAGACCGAACAATTCGACCAGTGTCTTGCCGGCCGAGGCTAGCGCGTCGCGAGGCGTGATCGAATTCTTGGTCTCGACGTCGAGGATCAGCTTGTCGAAGTCGGTGCGCTGCTCGACGCGGGTGGCCTCCACCTTGTAGGTGACCTTCAGCACCGGCGAGTAGATCGAGTCCACCGGGATGCGGCCGATCTCGGCGCCGGACGCCTTGTTCTGGACGGCCGGAACGTATCCGCGGCCACGCTCGACGACGAGTTCGACCTCGAGCTTGCCCTTGTCGTTCAGCGTCGCGATGTGCATGTCGGGGTTCTGCACGGTCACGCCGGCCGGCGGCACGATGTCACCGGCGGTGACGGCACCCGGCCCCTGCTTGCGCAGGTACATGGTGACGGGCTCGTCCTCCTCGGACGAGACGACCAGGCTCTTGAGGTTCAGGATGATGTCGGTGACGTCTTCCTTCACTCCCGGCACGGTGGTGAACTCGTGCAGCACGCCGTCGATGCGGATGCTGGTGACCGCTGCGCCGGGAATCGACGACAGCAGCGTGCGCCGAAGCGAGTTGCCGAGCGTGTAACCGAAGCCGGGCTCCAGCGGCTCGATGACGAACTTCGACCGGTTCTCGGCGAGCGTCTCTTCGGACAGGGTGGGGCGCTGAGAAATCAGCATCTTGTTTCTCTATCTCCTTCTCGGCATCCGCTATTTGATGCCGTTTTGGTGCTGCGGCCCCAGTCGGGTGCGCGCAGATTCCTCTTACTTCGAGTAGAACTCGACGATCAGCTGCTCGGTGAGCGGCACCTGGATCTGTGCCCGCTCCGGGAGCTGATGGATCAGGATGCGTTGCCGCTCTCCGATCACCTGCATCCAACCCGGAATGGGCCGGTCGCCGGCGGTCTGCCGGGACAGCTCGAACGGCAGCGTGTTCAGCGACTTCTCGCGGATGTCGATGATGTCGTACTGCGAGACCCGGTAGCTCGGGATGTCCACCTTCACGCCATTGACGGTGAAGTGGCCGTGACTGACCAGCTGCCGCGCCATCCGCCGCGTCCGGGCGAGACCGGCCCGGTAGACGACGTTGTCGAGACGGCTCTCCAGGATTTGCAGGAGGTTCTCGCCCGTCTTGCCCGAGTGCCGGTTGGCCTCCTCGTAGTAACGGCGGAACTGCTTCTCCATGACGCCGTAGGTGAAGCGGGCCTTCTGCTTCTCCTGCAGCTGCGTGCGGTATTCGCTCTCCTTGATCCGCGCGCGGCCGTGCTGGCCGGGCGGGTAGGGGCGCTTCTCGAAGGACTGATCTCCGCCGACCAGGTCGACGCCGAGACGGCGCGACTTGCGGGTGACGGGTCCGGTGTAACGAGCCATGTCTTCTCTATCTCCTCTAGACCCGGCGCCGCTTGGGCGGACGGCAGCCGTTGTGCGGCTGCGGAGTGACGTCGGAAATGGCGCCGACCTCGAGGCCGGCCGCCTGCAGGGAACGGATCGCGGTCTCACGGCCGGAGCCGGGACCCTTGACGAACACGTCGACCTTCTTGACGCCGTGTTCCTGCGCCTTGCGGGCGGCGTTCTCGGCGGCCAACTGCGCGGCGAAGGGCGTCGACTTGCGCGAACCCTTGAAGCCCACGTGTCCCGACGACGCCCAGGCGATGACGTTGCCCTGCTGATCGGTGATCGACACGATCGTGTTGTTGAACGTGCTCTTGATGTGCGCCGCGCCGTGCGGAACGTTCTTCTTTTCCTTGCGGCGGGTCTTCTGCCCCTTCTTGGGGGACGTGCCCGTCGCCTTCTTTGCTGGTGCCATCCGGGGTTACCTGGCCTTCTTCTTGCCGGCGATGGTGCGCTTCGGGCCCTTGCGGGTGCGCGCGTTGGTCTTGGTCCGCTGGCCACGCACCGGAAGGCCGCGACGATGGCGCAGACCCTGGTAGCAGCCGATCTCGATCTTGCGGCGAATGTCGGCCTGCACCTCGCGGCGCAGGTCACCTTCCACCTTCAGGGCATTGCCCTCGATGTAGTCGCGCAGCTGCGAGACCTGCTCGTCGCTGAGATCCTTGGTGCGCAAGTCCCGGTCGATGCCGGTGGCCGCCAGAATTTCCTGGGACCGGGTACGGCCGATGCCATAGATGTAGGTCAGCGCGATCTCCATGCGCTTGTCACGCGGGAGATCGACGCCCATAAGTCGAGCCATGGGTATGCCATTCCTTAACTGGTCGGAGGTCTGTTCCCAGTCCGTTCCCACGGGGTTCTTGGCTCACGGCCAAGGCCTCGTCGGTGGGGCCCGGCCTCCGTGCCGGGCGTGTAGTGAGCAGCTCGTCCGCTCACTGGTACTGGGAGTTCGTCATTCAGTTGTGTTTCGGTACTGCTATCGGCAATTAGCCCTGACGCTGCTTGTGGCGCGGGTCGGAGCAGATCACCATGACCCGACGATGCCGACGGATCACCCTGCACTTGTCGCAGATGGGCTTGACGCTCGGGTTCACCTTCACGGCGATTCGATCCTGTTCTGTTCTTCGGCGACCCGCGCGAGCGGGTCACGGTCTCGATTACTTGTAGCGGTAAACGATGCGGCCCCGGGACAGATCGTAGGGAGACAACTCCACGACGACTCGGTCCTCGGGCAGGATGCGGATGTAGTGCTGCCGCATCTTGCCGCTGATGTGCGCGAGCACCTTGTGGCCGTTCTCCAGCTCAATGCGGAACATCGCATTGGGCAGGGGTTCGACAACGCGGCCCTCGACTTCGATGGCACCGTCTTTTTTAGCCATGTCCTCCGTAATTCCTGATCTGGCGCCGCAAGCACCGCCTCCGACTGCAAAACGTGAGCCGGATTGGTAAAATTCCAGGACAGGGCACGCAAGAGTCGGCGCGGATGCCGCACCGTTGATCCATACTACCCGCTTCCCAGCCCTACCCAAAATCACCGGATCCTCCGCCCGCTGTTCGCTCAGAGCCTCGAGGTTGGTCCGATATCCGGTGGACGACCAGCGCATAATCGAGGGTGATGACTGGACCCACTCCCCAGCCCCGCAATCCCGCAATCCTCACCGTGGACGACGACCCCGCGGTGTCGCGCGCGGTCGCGCGCGACCTTCGCCGTCACTACGGCGAGCGCTACCGCATCGTGCGGGCCGAGAGCGGCCCGGACGCGTTGGCCACCCTCAAGGAACTGAAGCTGCGCGGCGAGACCGTCGCCGTACTGGTCGCCGACTACCGGATGCCCCAGATGAGCGGCATCGAGTTCCTCGAGAAGGCGATGGATCTGTTCCCGCTCGCCCGCCGGGTGCTCCTGACTGCCTACGCCGACACGCACGCCGCCATCGACGCCATCAACGTCGTCGACCTGGATCACTACCTGCTCAAGCCGTGGGACCCGCCCGAGGAGAAGCTCTATCCCGTCATCGACGGGCTGCTCGAGGAGTGGCGGGCCGTCGGCGACAGGGCCATGCCGTACACCAAGGTGATCGGCCACCGCTGGAATCAACGGTCCTGGGAGGTCCGCCAGTTCCTTGCGCGCAACCAGTTCCCCTTCCGCGCGTTCATGGCCGACGAGCCCAAGGGCAAACAGCTCCTCGACGCCGCCGGACTCGACGGCCTGGCACTGCCGGTGGTGATCACCGAGAAGGGCAAGGCGATCGTCGAGCCGACCGACGGCCAGCTCGCCGCGCTCCTCGGCCTGTCCACCGAGCCGGCGTTGCCGATGTACGACCTTGCGGTCATCGGCGGCGGCCCCGCGGGTCTCGCCTCGGCGGTGTACGGAGCGTCCGAGGGACTCGAGACCGTGCTGATCGAACGCACGACGACCGGTGGCCAGGCGGGACGAAGCTCCAGGATCGAGAACTACCTGGGATTCCCCACCGGCATCTCGGGCGCCGAGCTGACCCTCTCGGCACGCCGGCAGGCCGAGCGCTTCGGCGCGGAGGTCATCACCACCCGCGACGTCGTCAAACTGCACGTCGGCGAGGCCGCCCCCACCATCGAGTTCGAGGACGGCAGCACCATCGGTGCGCGGTCGGTGATCCTCGCAACCGGCGTCGAGTACCAGGAACTGAAGGTCATCGGCTGCTGGAACGACCCCGAGGATCCCGATGGCTGCAACTACGTGGGACGCGGGGTCTACTACGGCGCCTCGGTGTCCGACGCCGAAGAATGCCGCGACGAGGACGTCTACATCGTCGGCGGCGCCAACTCGGCGGGTCAAGCAGCGATGTTCATGTCGAAGACCGCCAAGTCGGTGACCCTCCTGGTGCGGGGCCCGTCGCTGGAGGCATCGATGTCGCACTACCTGATCGAGCAGATCGAGGCGAACGACACGATTCACGTCAAGACCTGCACCGAGGTGGTCGACACGATCGGCGAGGACGATCACCTCTCGGGTCTGGTTCTCCTCGACAGGCAGTCGGGCGCACGGACGACGGTGGCGTGCGGACGGATGTGCTGCTTCATCGGAGCAACGCCACGGACCGATTGGCTCGACGGCGTACTCGCCCTCGACGATCGCGGTTTCGTGCTCGCCGGGCCCGATTTGAAGGACGTCTGCGGGTGGGACCGCGACCGGCCACCGCATCACCTGGAAACAAGTGTGCCGGGTGTTTTCGTTGCAGGTGACGTGCGCTCGGAATCCGCCAAACGGGTTGCGGCGGCCGTCGGCGAGGGCTCGATGGCCGTGATGCTGGTGCACCGCTACCTGGCCGAAGCATGATCACCGGCGCCGCCGGCGAAGCCTAGAAAGAAGGACGAGTCATGGGTGAAACCTGCCTGCCCGACGAACTCCGGACACTGTTTCTCTTCGAGAAGCTGACCGACCGGCAGCTGGAGTCGTTGTGCGCACACGGGCACCTCGCCCGCTTCGAGCCGGGGCCGATCTGCATCGAGGGCGAGGCGGCGACCTGCTTCTACGTCCTCATCGAGGGTGAGTTGGCCATGTCGAAGCGCTCGGGCGGCGCGGACATCGAAACCAACCGGACGTCGCAGCGCGGCGTGTACTGCGGAGCGTGGAGCGCGTACGTCGACGGTGTCCCGCAGGTGTACGAGTCGTCGGTCCGGGTGACCAAGCCGTCGAAGTTCTTCGTGCTCGACGCGGAGGCGTTCGGCAACTTCGTCAAGACCGAGCTCCCGATGGCGGTGCACCTTCTGGAAGGCCTCAAGGTCGGCGGGCTGCGGCAGCGGCAGATCATCGACCAGCGCGAAAAGCTGCTGGCGCTCGGCCAGCTCTCCGCGGGCCTGACCCACCAGCTCAACAACCCGGCCGCGGCGGCGGCGCGCGCGGTGTCCGACCTTCGGGAGAAGGTCGCGGGGATGCGGCACAAGCTGGCGATGCTCGCCGACGGCAAGTTCTCCCCGGAGGGCCTGCGCGTGCTGGTGACCATCCAGGAAGAGGTCGCGGAGCAGGTCGCCAAGTCGAAGGCCCAGGAACTGACCGCGCTGGAGGCGTCGGACCGCGAGGACGCGATCGGCGACTGGCTCGACGACCATGGCATCGCAGCCGCCTGGGACTACGCGCCTACCTTCGTCGAGGCCGGCCTCGACACCGACTGGCTGGAACGCATCTCCGCCTCGGTCGACGAGGTCGACGCCACCGCCTCGCTGCAGGGCGCGATCGGCTGGCTGCGCTACACCATCGACACCGAGCTGATGATGAATCAGATCGCCGAGGCCAGCAGCCGGATCTCGGCGCTGCTGGCAGGGGCGAAGCAGTACTCGCAGATGGACCGCGCGCCATACCAGAGCGCCAACGTCCACGACCTGCTCCGCAGCACCATCATGATGTTCGGTGAGAAGTTGGGCAAGGACAAGCCGGTCAGGCTCGTCAAGGAGCTCGACATGACCCTTCCCGAGATCCAATGCTACCCAGGCGATCTCAATCAGGTATGGACCAACATCATCGACAACGCGATTCAGGCGATGGGTGGCCACGGAACGTTGACCATCCGGACCTCGGCCGTCGGCGAGGATTCGATCAAGGTGGAGATCTGTGACGACGGTCCCGGGATACCGAAGGACATCGTCGACCGCATCTTCACCCCGTTCTTCACGACGAAGGCCTTCGGTGAGGGCACCGGTCTCGGCCTCGATCTGGCGTGGCGGATCATCGCCCAGAAGCACCACGGCAACATCCGCGTCGAGTCGAGGCCCGGCCAGACGCGCTTCATCATCGTGCTGCCGCTGGTCGCACCGAAGCCCGAGGAAACGGCCGCCGACGTCGGCTAGTTTGCGCGCGCACGAACAGTTCGAATCATGGCGGTGGCAATGGAATAGCCGGGCGGTCGCGACGGGTTGACCCCGGCATGACGAAACCAAGCCTCGGCACGTTCGGCGTATTCGGTCACCACGCGCAGTGGCAGCAGCTGTCCCCCGACCAGTTGCGCGACATCGAGGCGCTCGGTTACGGCGCGATTTGGGCGGGCGGTTCCCCGGCGGCCGAACTGGAGTGGGTGGATCCCATCCTCGGCGCGACGGAGACGCTCCAGTTGGCGACCGGCATCGTGAACATCTGGACCGCCGAGGCGGGGCCCGTCGCGGAGTCGTTCCACCGCATCGAGACGGCCTACCCCGGCCGGTTCCTGCTGGGCATCGGCGTCGGCCACCGGGAGGCGCACGCCGAGTACAAAAAGCCCTACGACGCCCTCACCGAATACCTGGACAAGCTCGACGAGTACGGCGTTCCGAAGGATCGCCGGGTGGTGGCCGCGCTCGGACCGCAGGTGGTCACGTTGTCGGGCAGGCGCAGCGCGGGCGCTCATCCCTATCTGACGACGCCCGAACACACCGCGCAGGCGCGCGAACTCCTCGGTCCCGACCCACTACTGGCGCCCGAGCACAAGGCCGTCCTCACCACCGACGCCGAGCAGGCGCGTGCGGTCGGACGCAAGGCGCTCGAGCTGTACCTGGGATTGACCAATTATCTGAACAGCTGGAGGCGGCTCGGCTTCGGTGACGAAGACCTCGCCCGTCCGGGCAGTGACGCACTGGTGGATGCGGTCGTGGCGCACGGCACGGTCGACGCCGTCGCGGCCCGACTCACCGAGCACCTGACCGCCGGTGCCGACCATGTTCCGGTTCAGGTGCTGACGGGTACTGACAAGCTGGTACCCGCGCTCGCCGAACTGGCCGGTCCCCTCGGCCTGCAGTGAGCCGACCTCCACCCGAAGGGACTCTCTCGTATGAACAGCGGATCGCGCATGACGACCAAGCGAGAAGCGGAGCGGATCGCGCATGACTGACGCCGTCGACCTCAAGCCCAATCTGGGACGCTTCGGCGTCTGGAACTTCGGGCCGGTGACACCGGAGCAGGCCGCGCAGATCGAGAAGTTGGGGTATGGCGCGGTGTGGGTGGGTGGCTCGCCCGAAGGCGACCTGTCCTTCGCCGAGCCGATCCTCGACGCCACCGAAGGACTCCAGCTGGCGACGGGGATCGTCAACGTGTGGACGGCGCCCGCCGAACAGGTCGCCGAGTCCTATCACCGCATCGAGGACGCGCATCCCGGCCGGTTCGTCCTCGGCATCGGCATCGGGCACCCGGAACACATCGAGGAGTACCGCAAACCGTACGACGTGCTCGTCGAGTACCTGGACGCGCTGGATGCCGCCCACGTGCCCACGAGCCGCCGGGTGGTCGCCGCGCTCGGACCCAAGGTGCTCAAGCTGTCGGCGAGGCGTAGTGCCGGCGCCCATCCGTATCTGACGACGCCGGAGCACACCGCTCAGGCGCACGACCTGATCGGTCCCAGCGTGTATCTGGCCCCCGAGCACAAGGTGGTCCTGACCAGGGACGCCGCCCAGGCACGCGACATCGGCCGCAAGACGGTCGACTTCTACCTGTCGCTGAGCAACTACGTGAACAACTGGAAGCGGCTCGGGTTCACCGACGACGATGTCTGCAAGCCGGGCAGCGACAAGCTCATCGATGCAGTGGTGGCCCACGGCACACCGGACGACATCGCCGCCCGCCTCAACGAGCATCTCGCGGCGGGCGCCGATCACGTCTGCATTCAGGTGCTGGGCGGTGACGACAAGCTGATTCCCACGCTGACCGAGTTGGCCGGCCCACTGGGGTTGTCGAGCGACGGGTAGCTCCGGGCACCCGCTAGGTTGTCACCATGCATGTGCTGGTCACTGGCGGCGCCGGTTTCATCGGCGCCAACTTCGTCCACTCCGCCGTTCGCGAGCACCCCGACGCACGGGTGACGGTCCTCGACGCTCTCACCTACGCCGGTAGCCGGGAATCGCTCGCACCGGTGGCCGACGACGTCCGGCTCGTACACGGCGACATCAGTGACCGGGACCTGGTGGACAAGCTCGTCGCCGAATCGGACGCCGTCGTGCACTTCGCCGCCGAGACGCACGTGGACAACGCACTGGCGGACCCCGAACCGTTCCTGCGCACCAACGTCGTCGGGACGTTCACCGTGCTGGAAGCGGTCCGTCGCAACGACGTCCGGCTGCACCACGTCTCCACCGACGAGGTATACGGTGATCTGCCACTCGAGGACCCGAAACGGTTCACCGAGGCCACGGCCTACAATCCGTCGAGTCCGTACTCGGCGACCAAGGCCGCGTCCGACATGCTGGTGCGCTCGTGGGTGCGGTCCTACGGGGTGCGGGCGACGATCTCGAACTGCTCGAACAACTATGGGCCCTACCAACACGTCGAGAAGTTCATCCCGCGCCAGATCACGAACGTGCTGACGGGTAGGCGCCCCAAGCTCTACGGCGCGGGAGCCAACGTGCGCGACTGGATCCACGTCGCCGACCACAACGATGCCGTCTGGCGGATCCTTTCCGATGGAGACCTCGGCCGGACCTATCTGATCGGAGCCGACGGCGAGCGCGACAACCTGTCGGTGATGCGGACGCTGCTGCGCCTGATGGACTGCGACCCGGACGACTTCGACCACGTCACCGACCGCGCCGGTCACGACCTGAGGTACGCCATCGACCCGGGTGCACTGCGCGACGAACTCGGGTGGACACCACGGCACACCGACTTCGAGTCGGGCCTCGCCGACACCATCGACTGGTACCGCAACAACGAAACATGGTGGCGCCCCTTGAAGGATGCGTCCGAGGCGATGTACGAGGAGCGCAACCAGTGACCTTCCGCGAACTCTCGGTGCCCGGCGCATGGGAAATCACGCCGACCGTGCGCCCCGATCCGCGGGGAGTGTTCTTCGAATGGTTCACCGACGCCGAGTTCACCGCGATGACGGGGCACCCCCTCGATCTTCGGCAGGCCAACGTGTCGATGTCTTCGGCAGGCGTGTTGCGTGGCCTGCACTTCGCCCAACTGCCACCCAGTCAGGCCAAGTACGTGACCTGCCTGCGGGGAGCGGTGTTCGACGTGGTGGTCGACGTCCGACTGGGCTCACCGACGTTCGGCCGCTGGGACTCCGTGCTGCTCGATGACCGCGAGCACCGGACGATCTATCTGTCCGAGGGACTCGCTCACGGTTTCCTTGCCCTACAGGATGATTCGACGGTGGCCTACCTGTGTTCGGCGGGTTACTCCCCCACCCGGGAACACACCATCTGCCCCACCGACCCGGCGATCGGCATCGACTGGCCCCTCGTCGGCGGGGCGGAGCCGAACCTGTCCGAGCGCGATGCCGCCGCACCGACACTCGACGACGTCCGCGCGTCGGGCTTGCTGCCGACGTGGGAGGAGGCACGGGCGTTCGTCGCCGACCTCGGACGATCACCCGCCTGAGGCCGAACCACCAGAGGCCGCAGGCGGATATCGCAGGCTGGCCGCGACGACGATCCGAAGCACCGTCGCCGGGAAGGTGAACGAGAAGATGCCGCCCGCATTCGGGCCTGCCGGTGCGGCGGGTGCATTTCCTTCGGAGTGCGACGGGGCCATGCTCATCGCCGGCATGGCATTGCCCGCCGCGCTGCCCATACCCGACATCCCCGGGGTCGCCGAGACGTCGCGGCGCAAGGTTGGGTTTGGCTGCGCCACCGGTTCGTTGGCTGCCACGCAGGCCGCCAACAAACCCGACCCCACTGCGGCGGTGGACAGAGCGACGAGCACGCGCTGAGATCGTCGGGACATGACCGGGTACCTCCATTGACCGTTGGCGACGCCGCTGCTGCGGATCGCACGTCAACAGATAGGGAGGCGGGTTACACGGGTCAGGTCTGCTGAGTGCGGTCGACCGGTGCGAACACCTCGATGACACCCTGCATCTCGCGCACCTCGAGCTTGGGCAACGGCTTCGGCGAGATGGGCAGCTGATGGGTGAGCACCTGACCTTCGGGTGAGAAGGACGTCAAGTGACACGGGCAGCGCAGCCGGTCGTCGGGAGCGTCGAACCACAATTTGCAGCCCTGGTGCGTGCAGATGCCCGAGACGCCCTCGGCACGGCCGTCGACCCGGCGGACGAACCCGACGACCGCCCCGAGGTCGAACGGGTGCATCGCTCCCTCGGGCACGTCGGCGCTGGCGGCCACCCGCTGCCACGCCCCCTCGGTCGGGACGAGGTCCTGCGCCACGTCGGCGTCGTCCTTCTTGCCGGCGCCGAGCAGCCGGTCGACGGACACCGCGGCCACTGCCGCCGTCGCTGCGGCGGAGGTGCCCACGATCACCTGACGGCGATTGACCGACAACCAGTTCGGCGAACCCCTCTCGGCCGGTGGTTGGTCGTCCATCTGCTCGGCGAGCCGTCGGTGCAGCTCATCGAGGAAGTCCTGGCGAGGTTCGTCGGCGCCTTCGCGGGTGGCGTTGAGGTCGATGGCGGTGCGCATCTGGTCGGCCTCGAAGTCGTCGGGACTGAAGCCCTTGGGGCGCCGGCCGCGCAGCAGGTCGTCGACGTACCTATCCACGGACCTACCGAACCCACGCCCGTTCACGAGCCGCCCTTCTCGTTGACCTGTGCCGCCAGCCTGAGTGCCCGGTGCTGCAGCACTTTGGCGTTGGCGACGCTGACGCCCATCTCGGCGGCCGACTCCTTGATCGACCGGTTTTGCAGGAAGCGCAATTCCAGTATGCGGCGATAGGTGTCCGGGAGGGTGTCCATCACCGCGGCGACGCGCTCCGGTGCCCTGCTGATCGCCTCCTCGCTCTCGGGCGGCGCGGCGATGTCGTCGATCTCGGTGATCTCACGGCCCATGGTGTGGCGCCAGTGTGCGGCGAGCACGGTCCGTGCGGTGGCCCGCAGATATGCCCGCACCTCGGCGACGCTCGCCGTCAGACGCAACGGCCTCAGGGCGGCGAGGAACACCTCGGCGGTCAGGTCTTCGGCATCGGCGCGGTTGCCCACCCTGGCGTAGATGGTGCGGTACACCCAGGTGGCATTGTCCTGATAGACCGCCTCCCAGTCCGCATAGCGACCGTCCGGCACCAACCGGAGGGGGCGCTGCTGCGCGGGTTCGCGTCGTGCCGTCACGTGTCGCCTGTCTTCGTCCGAGTTGACCGTCCGAACAGGGATAGGAGCGCGGGTTACACCGGAGCGACTTCCACCGAAGCAAACCGCGGCGCCCCCCGGGTCGGATCGCGTCGACTCCCAGCACGTTCACAGCCTCGACTCCCTCTGACGCACCTCTCCTGTACCGCGAGCGTGCGTGTCCGCGGGCGACACGCCGGGCCATCTCCGAAGTATGCGCACGCTCATGCCCGGTCCGTTCGTCAATCGGTGCGGCCCTTGCGTGCGCCGACACGCATTACTAGGATGTCCTACTAATCACGGTTCTCGTCGGAGGAAGTCGCCATGACCAGACAGATTTCGCATTTCATCGACGGCAAGCGCGTGGCAGGCCAGTCGGGCCGCACCGCCGACGTGCTGAACCCCAGCACCGGCGAGGTTCAAGCACAGGTCCCGATGGCCTCGGCGGCCGACGTCGACGCAGCCGTCGCGGTCGCGGTCGAGGCGCAGAAGGAGTGGGCCGCCTGGAACCCGCAGCGCCGAGCGCGGGTGATGATGAAGTTCGTCGCTCTGGTCAACGAGAACACCGACGAACTCGCGGAACTGCTGTCACTGGAGCACGGCAAGACGGTCGCCGACTCGCGCGGCGACATTCAACGCGGCATCGAGGTCATCGAATTCGCCATCGGCATCCCGCACCTGCTCAAGGGCGAGTACACCGAGGGCGCGGGCGGTGGCATCGACGTCTACTCGCTGCGCCAACCGCTCGGCGTCGTCGCGGGCATCACGCCGTTCAACTTTCCCGCGATGATCCCGCTGTGGAAGGCGGGCCCGGCGCTGGCGAGCGGCAACGCCTTCATCCTCAAGCCCAGCGAGCGTGACCCGTCGGTGCCCGTCCGGCTCGCCGAACTGTTCGCCGAGGCCGGGCTGCCCAAGGGCGTGTTCCAGGTGGTGCACGGCGACAAGGAGGCCGTCGACGCAATCCTGCATCACCCGGACATCCAGGCCGTTGGCTTCGTCGGCAGCTCCGACATCGCGCAGTACATCTACTCGACCGCAGCGGCGAACGGCAAGCGCGCACAGTGTTTCGGGGGCGCCAAGAACCACATGATCGTGATGCCCGACGCCGATCTCGACCAGGCCGTCGACGCGCTCATCGGCGCCGGCTACGGCAGTGCGGGTGAACGCTGCATGGCGATCAGCGTCGCCGTGCCGGTGGGCGAAGAAACTGCGCGACGGCTTCGAAGCAGGCTCGTCGAGCGGGTCAACCAGTTGCGCGTCGGCCACAGCCTGGATCCCAAGGCCGACTATGGCCCGCTGGTGACGGCGGCGGCACTGGCCCGGGTCAAGGACTACATCAGCCAGGGCGTCGAGGCGGGCGCGGAGGCGGTCGTCGACGGACGCGACCGCGGGAGCGACGATCTGACCTTCGGTGACACCAGCCTGGAGGGCGGCTACTTCATCGGACCAACCCTGTTCGACCACGTCACCCCCGACATGTCGATCTACACCGAAGAGATCTTCGGGCCGGTGCTGTGCATCGTGCGTGCGTCGAGTTACGAAGAGGCACTCGCCCTGCCGTCCGAGCACGAGTACGGCAATGGCGTCGCGATCTTCACGCGCGACGGCGACACCGCGCGCGACTTCGTCTCGCGGGTCCAGGTCGGCATGGTCGGCGTGAACGTGCCCATCCCGGTCCCGGTGGCCTACCACACCTTCGGCGGCTGGAAGCGTTCCGGCTTCGGCGACCTCAACCAGCACGGGCCCGCGTCGATCATCTTCTACACGAAGGTGAAGACGGTCACCCAGCGCTGGCCGTCCGGCATCAAGGACGGCGCTGAATTCTCCATCCCGACGATGCACTAGCCGATGGACTACTTCGGGTTCGACGCCGACGAGCGGATCATCGCCGAGGCGGCGGCGGAGTTCGCCCTCAAACGCCTTGCCCCACATGCCCTCGAATGGGACGAGAAGAAGTACTTCCCCGTCGACGCCATGCGCGAAGCGGCCCACATGGGCATGGGGGCGATCTACTGCGCCGAGGACGTCGGCGGCAGCGGCTTGCGGCGCCTCGACGGCGTGCGGATCTTCGAACAGCTGGCCACCGCCGATCCCACCGTGGCGGCGTTCCTGTCGATACACAACATGTGCACCTGGATGATCGACACGTACGGCACACCAGAGCAGCGCAAGAGCCTGGTGCCGCAATTGGCGTCGATGGAGCTGATCGCCAGTTACTGTCTGACCGAGCCGGGCGCGGGCTCCGACGCAAGCGCCTTGCGCACCAAGGCCGTTCGAGACGGCGACCACTACGTGCTCGACGGGGTGAAGCAGTTCATCTCCGGTGCCGGGACATCCGACGTGTACGTCGTGATGGCGCGGACCGGTGACCCCGAGACCACCCCGGGACCGCGCGGAATCTCGGCCTTCGTCGTCCACGACGACACGCCCGGCGTGAGTTTCGGCGCCGACGAGCACAAGATGGGCTGGAACGCTCAGCCGACCGCGCAGGTGGTGTTCGAGGGCGCGCGGGTGCCCGTCGAGGCGATGCTCGGCGGCGCCGACGGCGAGGGCGCCGGTTTCGGGATCGCGATGAACGGCCTCAACGGCGGCCGGATCAACATCGCGGCCTGCTCCCTCGGCGGTGCGCAGGCCGCGTACGACAAGGCCGTCTCGTACCTCGCCGACCGTGAGGCATTCGGCATCCACCTGATCGACGAGCCCACCATCAGGTTCACGCTGGCGGACATGGCCACCACACTGGAGGCGTCGCGAAATCTGTTGTGGCGAGCCGCATCCGCGCTCGACGACGGCCATCCTGACAAGGTGGAGCTGTGCGCGATGGCGAAGCGTTACGTCACCGACGCCTGCTTCGACGTCGCTGACCGGGCATTGCAGTTGCACGGCGGTTACGGGTACCTGCGGGAGTACGGTCTCGAGAAGATCGTCCGCGATCTGCGCGTGCACCGCATCCTCGAGGGGACCAACGAAATCATGCGGGTGGTGATCGGGCGGGCAGAGGCGGCCCGGGCCCGCGCGACCGCATAAGACCAGGAGGCACAGTGGCACCGCTGACGATCGCGTTCTTGGGGCTCGGCAACATGGGTGGGCCGATGGCCGCCAACCTTGTCGGGGCGGGGCACCACGTGCATGGCTTCGATCCGGTGGCTGAACTGAAGGCTGCCGCAGCGAGCACGGGCGCCAAGGTCTTCGACACCGGGGCCGACGCCGTCGCGGAGGCGGACGTGGTGATCACCTCGCTGCCCAGCGGTGCCGTCGTCAAGGCGTGCTATGCCGAGGTGCTTCCCGCCGCAAAGCACGACGCGCTGTTCATCGATACGTCGACCATCTCGGTCGAGGACGCGCGGGCCATCAATGCACGAGCCGCGGAACATGGTTTCGCACAGCTGGACGCACCGGTGTCCGGCGGCGTCAAGGGCGCCACGGCGGGCACGCTGGCGTTCATGGTCGGTGGCACCGACGCCGCCGTCGAGCGGGCCCGACCGGTCCTCGAGCCCATGGCGGGCAAGGTGATTCACTGTGGCGGCTCGGGCAATGGTCAGAGCGCCAAGCTGTGCAACAACATGGTGCTCGCAGTGCAGCAGATCGCCATCGGCGAGGCATTCGTCCTGGCCGAGAAGTTGGGCCTGTCGGCGCAGTCACTGTTCGACGTGATCACCGGGGCCACCGGCAATTGCTGGTCGGTGCACACGAACTGTCCGGTGCCGGGACCGGTTCCGACGTCACCGGCCAACAACGACTTCAAGCCGGGGTTCGCCACGGCGCTGATGCACAAAGACCTGGGGCTGGCGATGGCCGCCGTGGAGTCGACGGGGTCGACGGCACCCCTGGGCACCCACGCCGCCGAGATCTACGCTGAGTTCATCGAGTCCAGTACGCCCAACGCCGGCAAGGACTTCAGCGCCGTCATCGAGATGCTACGCGGCAGCTGACCTCTTGCCGCGGGCCGACAGTTGGCCGCGGAGCCGTTGGCAGTCGGCGATCCGCAGACCGTCGTAATCCGCCCGCGCACCAACCACGTCCGGGTCGACGAGGACCGCCGCGAGCCCGAGCGCCGATGCGGATCGCAGCCCGGCGGACGAGCCGGTGAACGCCAGCGCGTCATGGGCACGGGCGCCCAGCTCCGTCAACGCCAGCTGGTGGGCTTCCTCGCCCCGGGCGGGTGTGACGACGTCGTCGGCGGTGACGATCGTCTGCACGACACCCTCGCCGACCAGTTGCCGCACCAGGGGTTCGACCCACCGACGGCGACCGCTACTGGTGACGCCGACGGCCACGCCCGCGGTGAAGGCCTCGGTGATCAAGTCGACCAGACCTTCCCGGGGAGCCAGGTCGGCCTCCAGGATCGAGTCCGCCGCCAACGTCGACTTGGTGGCGCAGATCTCGTCGACCAGGAGTTTGGCGAGCACGTCGCACTCGGTACAGATGCCGCGCGCCCGCAATTCGGCCGCGACGCGTTGCCGCTCGTCGCTCAGCGCGAGCAGCTTGCGGTACCGCGCGGCGGTCCACCGCAGACCGAGACCGTGCGCGTCGAAGGCCGCGTTGAATGCCAGCCGGTGACCGCCGCACTCCACGTCGGTGAGGGCATCGAGGTCGAAGAGCACCGCCTTCAGGTGATGCGCCCCGACGTCGGCGGGTTGGGACGAGTCCCACCAGAACCGGCCGGCCCGCCACGTTCGCTCGTCTGTACACACCATGCGTGAAGGGTGGTCCACATCACATCCGCCCACCTCCCCCATCCGGGGGATTCAACAGGCCAAGTTGGGGAGCCCATCCGGATGCCGGTCCTATGGTTATGCCATGGCGGCCACCACTTCACCGGTTCGGTTGGTGCTGGTCGACGACCACGAGATGGTCATCGAGGGACTCAAGGCCATGTTGGCCTCCTTCTCCGAGCGGGTGGAGGTCGTCGGCCAGGCGGTCGGCGCCGAACGGGCCATCACCGTGGTCGCCGAACTCGATCCGGACGTCGTCCTCTGCGACGTGCGGATGCAGGGCCTGAGTGGGCTGGATCTGTGTGCGGCGCTGCGCGGCCGCGATCCCGGCCGCAAGGTGGTCATGCTGTCGGTGTACGACGACGAGCAGTATCTGTTCCAGGCGCTGCGGGTCGGGGCGGCCGGCTATCTCCTCAAGAGCATCAGCAGCGACGAGTTGGTCCGACAATTGGAATTCGCGCACGGCGGTGAGACCGCGATCGACCCGGGGATGGCGGCACGTGCGGTGGACACCGCGGCACGGCTGCAACGCGACGAATTCTGGCCCGGTGCGCGCCAAGGCCTCACCCAGCGGGAGAGCGAGATCCTGTCCTACGTCGTCAACGGGTTGTCGAATCGAGGTATCGCGACCCGGCTCGTCATCGGCGACGAAACCGTCAAGACCCACCTGCGCTCGATTTACCGCAAGCTCGGTGTCGCCGATCGCACGGGTGCCGTGGCGACGGCGCTGAGAGAGGGCATCTACCGGTGATCCCGGACGGCAGGAGCGAAGCGACCGGGGAAGCGAGCCCGTCCCGGTCGAGCGCGGTACGCGACCTCGTCGACGCCGACCGGGAGCTCGCGCTGCTCCGGGAGTTGATCCAGGCGGCCTCGAGGGGTCCCGGCGTCGAGCCGCTGGCGGAGGCGGCGGCGCGCATGATCACCGCCGCGACGGGTACCGACGTGTGCTTCGTGCACGTGCTCGACGACGCCGAACGCTCGCTGACGCTCACGGGCGCGACGCCGCCGTTCGACAGCCAGGTCGGCAAGATACGACTGCCGCTGGGACAGGGCGTCTCCGGCTGGGTGGCCAGGGTACGGCAGCCGGTGGTCATCATTCACGACAAGGAGGACGATCCCCGCTATCTGCCGTTCGAGTCGTTGCGCGGATCGGACTTCACCTCGATGGTCTCGGTGCCGATGGAGACCGACCCCGGCGGCCTGGTGGGCGTGCTCAACGTGCACACCGTCGAGCGGCGCGAGTTCACCGATCGTGACGTCGAACTGCTCCTGGTGATAGGTCGCCTCATCGCGGGCGCGATGCACCAGGCGCGGTTGCACCGGCAGCTGGTCGCCCGCGAACGCGCGCACGAGCACTTCGTCGAGCAGGTCATCGAGGCGCAGGAACTCGAACGCAGACGGCTGGCCGGCGACATCCACGACGGCATCTCCCAGCGCCTGGTCACCCTGTCCTACCGGCTCGACGCGGCCGCCAGGGCGGTCGGTGGGGACGCAGCGGCGGCCGCCGTGCAATTGGGCCTGGCCCGTGAGCTGGTGGATCTCACGCTGCAGGAAGCGCGTGCCGCGATCGGTGGGCTGCGCCCTCCGGTGCTGGACGACCTCGGCCTCGCCGGCGGGCTGGCCAGCCTCGCCAGGTCCATTCCCCAGGTGAACATCGACGTGGACCTGGCCGACGCCCGGCTGCCCGACCACGTCGAAATCGCGCTGTACCGCATCGCGCAGGAGTGCCTGCAAAACGTCGTCAAGCATGCCGGGGCCACCAACGCCAGCCTCACGTTCTCGATGAGCGACGACGTCGCGCGACTCGAAATCGTCGACAACGGAGTCGGTTTCGACACCTTCGAACGCCCGCTCGGTGGCGACGAGATGGGCGGCTACGGACTGTTGTCGATGGCCGAACGCGCCGAGATCGTGGGCGGCAGGCTGAACATCCGGTCACGGCCCGGTTCGGGAACGGCGGTCACGGCCACCATCCCCTTGCCGCCGCCGACCGCCGACTGAGGGTTCAATCGCCACGCACCTCGGGCGGGCATTCGTCTCGGAGATGAGCTTCGATGGCGGCGATGACGTCCTCGGAGGCCCTTCGCAGGATGGCGAGACGCTCGGGGCCGAGAGGGTCGATGAAGAATTCGCGCACCCGGGCGGCGTTGGCCGGGGCAGAGGCCTCGATGGCTGCGCGGCCCGCGTCGGTCAGCACGACGTCCGGGTAGCGCAGCGCGGCACCCTCTCCGGATTCCCGTCGCACCAGGCCGCGCTTCTCCATCCGACTCAGGTGGTGCGACATCCTGCTCTTCTCCCATTGGGTGGCGTGGGCCAGTTCGAACGCGCGCATGCGCCCCTGCGGCGCCTCGGAGAGGTTGACGAGTATCTCGAAGTCGGAGTCCGACAGCGAGAACTCGCGTTGCAGGTGCTTGGCCAGGTGCCTCTCCAGCAGATGACGCATGTCGACGAAGCTCCGCCACGCTGCCAGCTCCCCGTCATCCAGCGGTGCCCCGTTCGCCATGACGAAATCCTAGCGCATCGGGTTGACATATCAACCTGAAGGGTTATCGTCAGATACGGGTTGACACATCAACACGGAAGGTGAAACTGATGTCGGACAAGAAACTGATCGCCGTACTAGGAGCGACCGGCTCGCAGGGAGGCGGCCTGGTGCGGGCGATCCTCGACGACCCGGACCAGAGGTTCCGGGTGCGGGCCCTCACCCGGAACGCAGGGTCGGCGAAGGCCCGCGAGTTGGCCGCCGCCGGCGCGGAGGTGACCGAAGCGGACCTGGATGACGGTGCGAGCATGCGCACGGCGTTCGAGGGCGCCACCGGTGCCTACGTGGTCACCAACTACTGGGCCGAACGGACTCCGGCGGACGAGGCCACGCGGACCAGAGCCGAGATGGAGCTCGCGCAGGCGACGACGGCGGCCCTCGCAGCCAAGGAGACAGGTGTCGAACACGTGATCTGGTCGACGCTCGAGGACACCCGAGAAGTCTTGGGCACCGACGACCGCGTCCCGACCGTCGACGAGCACTACAAGGTGCCGCACTTCGACGCCAAGGCCGAAGCCGACGGCGTGTTCCGAGAGCACGACGTGCCGACCACCTTCCTCCGCACGACGTTCTTCTTCGAGGGATTCGCCAGCGGTCTTGGTCCGTCGAGGGCCGACGACGGCGCGCTCGTCCTGACGGTGCCGATGGCCGACCAACCGCTGTCGGGGATCGGCGTCGCCGACATCGGCAAGACGGCCCTCGGCATCTTCGCCCGCGGGGGGGAGTTCGTCGGACAGACGGTGAGCATCGCGGGCGATCACCTGACCGGCGACCAGTACGCGGCCGCGCTGAGCGACGCGCTGAACGAGCCGGTCACCTACCGGCCGATCGGATGGGACGACTACCGCGCGCAAGGCTTCCCGGCCGCAGTCGAGATGGGGAACATGTTCCAGTACTACGCGGAGAATTCCGCCCGCTTCGTCGGCGACCGGAATCTGACCGAGGTGCGCCGACTCGATCCGGAACTGCAGTCGTTCCGCGACTGGCTCGCCGTGCACGCCCGCGACATCCGAGTCCCCTGATCCGTCGCCGGGCGGCCTAAAAGTCGCCCGCCCGGCGACGCAGTGTCTCGATCGACGCCGCGAGCGCCGATGATTCGGCAGCGGAGATTCCGATGTCGGCGAACACTTCCTCGTTCAGCGTCACGGTGGCGTCCTCGACTGTCGACCGTCCGAGATCGGTGAGCCGGACCAGCGTGGTGCGCCCATCGGTCGGATGCCGAAGCCGCTCGACGAGACCGTCGGCTTCCAGCCGCCGGATGGCGTGCGTGACGCTGGTGACGTGCACTTGCAGCCGATCGGACGCCTTCGTGATCGGCAGCGCGCCGGTGCTGCTGAAGGCCAGGAGCCGTAACAACTCGTAACGGGAGAAGCTGAGGTCGTACGGACGCAACGCCGTCTCGACGCGCGCCAGCAGGATCTGATGGGCCCGCATCACCGACGTGACGGCGACCATGCCGTCGGCCACCTCTGCCCAGCCCGAGCGCTCCCAGTTGGCGCGGGCGAGCGCAATGGGGTCGCGCTCGGCGGGTTGTGAGGACACGCCCCTTCATACCGCACCCGCCGTCGGCAGCGACACGACTCCGCTCTCGAGCGAGAGTCACAGCCGGCGTTCGAGCAGGACCTTCCCGGTGTCGACCGACACCAGTTGCACGGAGGCGATCTGGCTCACCGGCATCGGGGTGTTGCCGCTCGGAAGTGCCGTGGCGCCGGACAGACCGAGCCACGTCGCCACCTGGGTGCGACTGCCATCTCGGCCAACGACCACCATGCCGAGATTGCTCGGCGGCGTGTCCGAGCCCCCCGACCACTGGCCGTAGGAGCACGCCATGTCGATTCGGGTGCCCCAGGCATAACTGCTCAACCCCACCGTCGCACTGAAGGGGGTCGCGTCGAGTTTGTTCATTTCGAGCTGCGCGACGGGCTGGCTCGCCGTCCCGTTCTGCAACCCCACCACCTCGGGCCGGATGGCGATCACCAGTCCGACGGCCAGCAGCGCTGCGGCGATCCCCACGGCACCCGACATCAGCCACCGTGATCGCCGCCTGCGCCACCGCACCTTGTCCAGCACCGACGCCAACACCTCCGGACGCAACGGTGGCGCCTCGGGCTGCTCACGCTCCAGATCGCGCACGTCGTCGACGTCGAGGAGACCCAGCAGGGCTGGCATGCCGCTCAAGTCGGCGACCGCGGATCGGCACCTGTCGCAGACCTCGAGGTGGGCTTCGAATTCGCGGCGCTCGGCGCTCGACAGCGCGCCGAGGACGTACGCCGCGTCCCAGGTGGCGTAGCGGTCGCCGTCGACGGATTCGAGACCCTGGAATCCCCCATTGTGCGTCACCGCGTCACCCCCATCTCCTGCAGGCTGAGGCGCAATGCCCGCACTGCGTAGTGCAGCCGGGACTTGACCGTGCCCTCGGCGATCTGTAGGTCCGCCGCGGTCTGCGCGACGCTCCAGCCCTGGTAGTAGGCGCGCAGGATCACCGCTCGATGATCCTCGGACAGTTGACTCAACGCCGTGCTGAGTAGCAGCTTGTCCAACGCGTTGTCGACTTCGTCGGGCCCTGCGTAGTCGGCGACCGCTTCCACGTCAGCGGTGCCGGACTCCCTGCGGTACCGCGCGCTTCGCCGTTCGTCGATGATGAGGTTGCGGGCGACCGTGAACAGCCACGCCCGCGCCGACCTCTCCACGTCATCGGTGACCTCGGGGTGGCGCCAGGCCCGCAACAACGTCTCCTGGACGACGTCCTCGGCGCGGGCCTGGTCACCGGTCAGCCTGAGCGCGTAACGCCACAGTGCAGCGGCGTGCTCGTCATAGAGCACACGCATCATCGCCGCCTCCGGATCGTCCATCGCCCACCTCCGTCAGTGATACGACGCGGGCGACCATCCGGTTCGACGCGAACCGGGTGATCGCGGGCGGCAGCGGGCTCAGAGGGTCAGGATGCGGGGGCCGTCGTCGGTGGCGGCCACCGTGTGCTCCCAGTGCGCGGCGCGGGTCCCGTCGGCGGTGACGACCGTCCACTCGTCTTCCAGCACGACCGTCTTCGTCGTGCCGAGCGTCAGCATCGGCTCGATGGCCAGCACGGACCCCGCCACCAGGTGCGGCCCCCGTCCCGGGGCGCCCTCGTTGGGCAGGAAGGGATCCATGTGCATGCTCCGGCCGATGCCGTGTCCGCCGTAGCCGGCCACGATGCCGTACCTGCGGTCGTGGCGCGCCTCGGCGGCACGGGTCTCGACCTCGATGGCGTGCGAGACGTCGGTGAGCCTGTTGCCCGGCACCATCGCCGCGATGCCCGCCTCCATCGCCGACCGGGTGGCCTCGGAGAGCGCCTCGTCCGCGGAGATGAGCGGACCGACGCCGAACGTGACCGCGGCATCACCGTGCCAGTCGTCGAGTATCGCGCCGCAGTCGATGGACACCAGGTCACCCGCCGCCAGCACGTCACCCGCGGACGGGATGCCGTGGACCACCCGGTCGTTGACCGACGAGCAGATGCTCGCCGGAAAGCCGTGATAACCGAGGAACGACGGGACGCCACCTCCGTCGCGGATCACTGCTTCGGCGATGCCGTCGAGGTCCCGCGTCGACATCCCCGGTGCGGCTGCCTGGCGCACGGCGCGTAGGGCAGCGGCCACCAGAGCGCCGGCGGCAGCCATGGCGTCGAGTTCCCCGGGGCTGCGCTGCGGCACGACCCTGCGGCCACGAAGCCCCGGCAATCCGATCATCGGACTACTTGCCGAGTGCGCGCAGTGCGCGGGCGAACACCTCGTCGAGGGAGCCGACCGCGTCGACCGTCTTCAGCTCGTCGGAGTAGTAGTCCAGCAGCGGGGCGGTCTCGTCGCGGTAGACCTTCATGCGGTTGAGGATGACGTCCTCGGTGTCGTCGGCGCGGCCGCGGCTCTTCAGACGGGTCAGCAGTTCGTCCTCGGACACCCGGAACTCCAGCACCGCGTCGAGCTCCAGGTTGCGCTTGGCAAGGATCTCGCGCAGCGCCTCGGCCTGCTCCACCGAGCGCGGGTAGCCGTCGAGGATGAATCCCCGCGCGGCGTCCTCGTCGTCGAGCCGGTCGTCGACGAGCGCGTTGGTCAGCGTGGCAGGCACCAGGTCGCCGGCGTCGAGGTACTTCTTGGCTTCCAGGCCCAACTCGGTCTCGCCGGCGATGTTGTGCCTGAAGAGGTCGCCGGTGGAGACGTGCGGGATGCCGAGCTTGTCGGCGAGCTTCTGGGCCTGCGTCCCCTTGCCCGCACCCGGCGGTCCCAGCAGAACCAATCTCACTTGAGGAACCCTTCGTAATTGCGCTGCATCAGCTGGCTCTCGATCTGCTTCACCGTGTCCAGGCCGACGCCGATCATGATGAGTACCGCGGTGCCGCCGAACGGCAGGTTCTGCACGGTGCCGGTGTTGCCGATCTCCAGGAAGAGGTTCGGCAGGACGGCGATCACGCCGAGGTAGATGGAACCGGGAAGGGTGATCCGGCTCAGGACGTAGCGCAGGTAGTCGGCGGTCGGCTTGCCGGGCCGGATGCCCGGGATGAAGCCACCGAACTTCTTCATCTCGTCGGCGCGTTCGTCCGGGTTGAACGTGATCGACACGTAGAAGTACGTGAAGAACACGATCAGGCCGAAGTAGATCGCGATGTAGACGGGGCTCGCCGGGTTCGACAGGTAGTTGGCGACGAACTTGTCCCACCAGCCGGTGCCCGGGCTGCCGCTGCCGCTCTGCACCAGCTGGGTGATCAGGTGCGGAATGTAGATCAGCGACGACGCGAAGATGACGGGGATCACGCCGGCCTGGTTGACCTTCAACGGCAGGTAGGTCGACGTGCCGCCGTACATCCGCCGTCCCACCATGCGCTTGGCGTACTGGACGGGGATGCGGCGCTGGCCCTGCTCGACGAAGACCACGCCGATGATGATGATCAGCGCTGCCACGCAGACGGCCGCGAAGACCATCCCGCCGCGGCTGTCGAGGATGGTCTTGCCCTCCGAGGGGATCCGGGCGGCGATACCGGCGAAGATCAGCAGCGACATGCCGTTGCCGATGCCGCGCTCGGTGACCAGTTCGCCCATCCACATCACCAGCGACGCGCCGGCGGTCAGCACCAGCACGATGACGATGAGCGTGAAGATCGACGAGTTGGAGATGATGTCGAGCGTGCATCCCTGCAGCAGCCCGCCGTTTGCGGCCAGCGCCACGATGGAGGTGCCCTGCAGAAGGGCCAGCGCGACTGCCAGGTAACGCGTGTACTGCGTCATCTTGGCTTGGCCGGACTGCCCTTCCTTGCGCAGCTGTTCGAACCGTGGGATCACCACGGTCAACAGCTGCACGATGATGCTCGCGGTGATGTAGGGCATTACGCCCACGGCGAACACCGACAGCTGCAGCAGCGCGCCGCCGGAGAAGAGGTTGATCAATGAGTAGATCTGCGCGGAATCGCCGCCACTGACCTGCTCGATGCACTTCTGCACATTGGGGTAGTTGACGCCGGGGGACGGCAGCGTGGCGCCGACCCGGTAGAGGATGACGATGCCGAGGGTGAAGAGAATCTTCCGTCGGAGGTCGGCCGTCCGCAACGACGAGATGAAAGCCGAAAGCACTCTTCCTCCTGCGCAGCCGGACTCGTGTCGCGGCGTGCCGATGGGGCTGGTCCGACCAGCGCGTTGTGGGTAAGTCCTACGCGATCCGTCCGCCGGCGCGCAGGCATGCCTGAAGCCAGCGCAACTCGCGCGTTGGAACAGTCTACGAGGGTAACAGTCGCCGCCGGTCCCACCCTCATCCGCTCGTCGCGACGCGGGCCCGGGCGGGTCCTCCAGGATCGGGGCGTACAGTCGGATTTGGTCGTTACACCAGCTAACTATCGGGGTTGAGGGATCATGACACGGACCGAGGGCGACACCTGGGACCTGGCTTCCAGCGTCGGAGCCACCGCGACGATGGTCGCGGCAGCACGGGCGATGGCGAGCCGTGCCGCTCGCCCGCTGATCGACGACCCCTTCGCCGAACCGCTGGTTCGTGCGGTCGGCGTCGACCTGCTGACCCGCTTGGCCGCCGGTGACCTCTCTGCCGACGAGCTCGGTGGCGACGGCGCGGTCGGCATGCAGCGGATGACCGACAACATGGCCGTGCGGACCTTGTTCTTCGACGAGTTCTTCCTCGCCGCCACGGCCTCGGGCATCAGCCAAGCGGTCATCCTCGCCTCCGGCCTCGACTCCCGGGCCTACCGGCTGGCGTGGCCGGCGGGAACCACGGTGTACGAGATCGACCAGCCCGACGTCATCGAGTTCAAGAGTCGGGCACTGGCCGCTCTCGGTGCCACGCCGACGGCCTTCCGCCGCGCGGTCGCGGTCGACCTGCGCGAGGACTGGCCCGCGGCGCTCCTGCGAGCCGGGTTCGATCCGGCCAAGCCCACCGCATGGAGTGCCGAGGGGCTGCTCGGCTACCTGCCTCCCGAAGCGCAGGACACGCTGCTCGACACCGTGACGGAACTCAGCGCCCCCGGCAGCCGCCTGGCCACCGAGAGTGCGCCCACCCAGGATCCCGCCAACGAAGAGCGGGTCCGGATGCGCATGCAGAGCATCGCGGCACATTGGCGCGAACACGGGTTCGACCTCGACCTCACCGAGCTGGTCTACTTCGGCGACCGCAACGAGGCCGCCACCTACCTGGACCACCACGGCTGGCACACCAGCGGCAGCACGCTTCGCGAACTGTTCGCCGCCAACGGCCTCCCGCCCATCGACGACGAGGACATGGCCGGCTTCGCCGACATGCGGTACGTCACCGGGACGCTGGGTGGGCTTCGGTGAGCCGTTCGGACGCCGACAGCTGGGACCTCGCCTCCAGCGTCGGAGCGACCGCCACCATGGTCGCCGCGGCCCGGGCACTGGCCTCCCAGGAACCCGACCCGCTCATCACCGATCCGTACGCCGCTCCCCTGGTCCGCGCCGTCGGCATCGAGTTCTTCACCAAGCTGGTGGACGGCGTCATCTCGCCGACGGACTCCGACGACGATGGCGCCGCGCGGGCGATGACCGACGTGATGGCGGTGCGCACCCGCTTCTTCGACGACTTCTTCCTCGACGCAGTCGCCCCGGCGACGACATCGGATAACGCCACCGCCGCCGGCATTCGTCAGGCCGTCATCCTGGCGTCCGGCCTGGATTCGCGGGCCTACCGGCTGGCGTGGCCGGCGGGCACCGCCGTGTACGAAGTCGACCAGCCGAACGTCATCGGCGCGAAGACGGCGACGATGGACGAGATCGGCGCCAGTCCGACCGCTGACCGCCGAGCCGTGGCCGTCGATCTGCGCGACGACTGGCCCGCGGCGTTGAAGGCGGCCGGCTTCGACGCGACGGCGCCCACCGCCTGGAGCGCCGAGGGTCTGCTGATCTATCTGCCGCCGGAAGCCCAGGACCGCCTGTTCGACGACGTCACGGCCCTCAGTGCGCCGGGCAGTCGCCTCGCCACCGAGTTTCATCCCGACGGTGGCGCGATGCTCGGCGACCGCGCGAAGACGGTGACCGACCACTGGCGCGAGCACGGCTTCGACGTCGATTTCTCCGGCTTGATCTACGGCGGTGACCGAACGTCGGTCGTCGACTATCTCTGCGCGCATGGATGGCAGGTGTCGGCGCGCCCGCGCACCGAGGTGTTCGCCGCGTATGGCCGCACCTTCCCCACGTCCGAAGTGCTTGCCGCCATGCGTCATTCGTTGTCCGTGACCGCCACCCTCGATTAAGGAGCCGACGTGACACGCACCGACGGTGACACCTGGGATCTCGCCACCAGCGTTGGCGCGACCGCGACGGCGGTGGCGGCCTCCCGCGCCGCCGCATCGCAGGGTCCCGACGCACTGCTCGACGACCCATGGGCCGAACCGCTGGTCCGTGCCGTCGGGATCGACGCCTTCGTCAAGCTGGTCGACGGTGAGTCGCCGGGAGAGGACGATCCGCTGCTGAACCGTCGCGCCATGAACGAGCAGATGGCCGTGCGGACCCGCTTCTTCGACGACTTCTTCACCACCGCGAACGACGCCGGCATCCGTCAGGCGGTGATCCTGGCCTCGGGGCTCGACACCAGGGCCTACCGGCTGCCGTGGCGGGCCGGCACCACCGTGTTCGAGATCGACCAGCCGGACGTCATCGAATTCAAGACGCGCACCCTGGCCAACCTTGGGGCCGAGCCCACCGCGCAGCGGCACACCGTGTCGATCGATCTGCGCGACGACTGGCCGACCGCGTTGCACCAGGCGGGTTTCGACAGCAGCCTCCCGACGGCGTGGAGCGCCGAAGGCCTGCTCATCTACCTACCGCCGCAGGCCCAGGACCGGCTCTTCGACGACGTCACCGAGATGTCGGCGCCGGGAAGCCGATTGGCCACCGAGCACATGGACCCGAGCGGGCTGCCCAGCGACTGGGTGGAGAAGCTGACCGAGCGCTCCCGCCGCATGGGTACCGACATCAATCTGGCGGAGCTGTTCTACACCGGTGAGCGCAACAGCGCCGCTGAGTATGTGACGAAACATGGTTGGCGGGTCGAGGTCCGGAGCACCACCGCGGCATATGAGGCCAACGGCTTCACACTGCCCGACGACGAGCTCGCGGCATTCGGCCGCAGTTCGGGTTACCTCGTGGCGACGTTGAGTAAGCGAGTAAGCGAGTAAGCGAGTAAGGGAGAAGACATGGCAAGAACCGAAGGCGACACCTGGGACCTGGCGTCCAGCGTCGGGGCAACGGCGACGATGGTGGCCGCGCAACGCGCACTGGCTCATCGGGAGAAGCTGATCGAGGACCCGTATGCCGAGCCGCTGGTGCGGGCCGTCGGCGTCGACCTGTTCACCCGCATGCTCGACGGCACAGTCGACTTCACCGTCGTCGACGACGCGTTCACGCCTCGTCGGGCCGCGGAGGGAATGGCGATCCGGACGCGCTTCTTCGACGAGATGTTCCTGACCGCGGTCGACGGCGGCGTGCGCCAAGCCGTCATCCTGGCGGCAGGACTCGACGCCCGTGGTTACCGTCTGCCGTGGCCGGACGACACCACGGTCTTCGAGGTGGACCAGCCCGAGGTCATCGAGTTCAAGACCGCCACGCTGGCCGGCATCGGGGCCGAGCCGGCGGCGACCCGGCGAACCGTGGCAATAGACCTGCGCGAGGACTGGCCGAAGGCGCTGCGCGACAACGGTTTCGACCCATCGCAACCGACGGCGTGGAGCGCCGAGGGACTGCTGATCTACCTGCCCCCGGAGGCGCAGGACAAGCTGTTCGACGACATCACCGCCCTGTCGGCGCCGGGTAGCAGGTTGGCCACCGAGCACGTCACGGACCTGGCCGGGTTCACCGGTGAACGGGCTGCCCGCATGACCGAACGACTCAAGCAGCTGGGTTCCGATCTGGAGATGGCCGACCTCATCTACCAGGGCGAGCGCAACCACGTGGTGGACTACCTGGGCGAACGCGGCTGGGACGTCTCCACCCTGCCGATGCGGGAAGGCTACGCGCTCAACGGATTCGACTTCCCCACCGATGAGATGTCGGCGATCTTCGCCGACATCACCTACGTCAGCGCGGTCCTGCCCGACTGACCCGCCCGCGGTCCCGTCAGAAGTGGTGGCCACCCAGCCAGAGCGCGTTGACCCCGGTCAACTGACGCTCGGCGTGGGTGAGCACCGCGACGGCGGAGCGGCCGACGAGGGAGCCGAACAAATCCGGCAGCGACGCCGCCGCCGGCTGCGACGAGGCCTTGGGGCGCAGCACGTCCAGCAGCGACGAGCCGGGAAGGACGAGCAGTTTGACGTTCGTGTCGGCGTCGAGCCCGGCGAGCACCTTGGCGCGGTCGATCGCCGTCTGCAGGCCACCGAGTTCGTCGACGAGCCCGCGTGCCAAGGCGTCGGCGCCGGTCCACACCCGCCCTCGCGCCACCGCGTCGACCGCCTCCACGGACATGTTGCGGCCGTCGCCGACCCGTTGCACGAAGTCGGCGTAGAACAGATCCGCCTCCGCCTCGACATGGGCGTGCTGTTCGTCGGTGAACGGTGCGTTCGCGGACCACGCATTGGCATTCGCGTTGGTGCGCACCGAGTCCGAGCCGATGCCGAGGCGCGCCTTGAGCTCACGTGCGATGAACTTCCCGGTGACCACGCCGATCGAGCCGGTCAGCGTGCCCGCGTTGGCGACGATCGCATCCGCGGCCATCGACACGTAGTAACCGCCGGATGCGGCCACGGCGCCCATCGACGCGACGACGGGCTTGCCCGCCTCGCGCAACCGGACCACTTCGCGCCAGATCGTCTCCGAGCCGGTCACGGAGCCTCCCGGACTGTCGACGCGAAGGACCACGGCCGAGACGTCGTCATCGGCGCCGGCCTGGCGCAGCGCCGCGGCGATCGTGTCACCACCCGCGCTGGAGGTGCCCAGCGGGGACAGCTGGCGCCCCCCGCGACCGCTGACGATCGGACCGGCCAGCGTGACGACGGCGATGGTCGGCTTGGCCTTGCGGCCGGGCAGGCTCGGCGTGGCACCGGGGGCGGTGGCGCGTGCGTACCGCGACAGGTAGAGCCGCGGCGGTGCGTCGGGATCGTCGGGCGACACGGCCGCCGCGCCGGACAATTCGGCGATCCGCGCGTAGGCCTCGTCACGGAAGCCGATGCGGTCGACCAGGCGCCCCGCCACGGCGTCGTCGCGCAGCAGCGGCGCCTTGTCGGCGAGGGCGTCGATGTCGGCGGCCTCGAGGTGCCGTGCCGCGGCGACGCCGGCAAGCACCTGTTCGTGCAGGCTCTCGATGAGGCGCTCGTCGGCCTCACGGTGCGCGTCGGTATAGCTCTGGTCGGTGAACAGGTTCGCCGCCGACTTGTATTCGCCCCGCGCGATGAACTGTGCCTGGATGCCGGCCTTGTCGAGCGCGTCACGCAGGAAGAGCGCGTTGGTGGCGAACCCGACGAGACCGACCGTGCCCGACGGCTGCATCCACACCTCGCGGAACGCCGACGCCAGGTAGTAGGACATGGTGCCGGGATAGGTCTCCGCCCACGCGAGCGACGGCTTGGCCTCGCTGAAGGCGATGATCGCCGCACGCAGTTCCTGCACCGGCCCGGCGGGCGCCGCCGACAACTGGACGCGGGCTATCAGCGCCGCCACCCGGTCGTCCTCGGCCGCCCGGCGGATCGCGGCGACCGCCTCACGCAGCAGCAGTGGCCTGCCGTTGCCGTTCAGCATCGCCAGCGGATCGAAGCCGCCGGACTCCTGCGGCACCGATTGGAGGTCGAGTTCGAGGATGCAGCCGCCGGGCACGCCGTTGTGCCGCGCGGTGTCCACCTTCCGCACGAGGGCGCGAAGCTCGCCGGAACCTGGAACGTCGGACAGGAAGCTGTACATGTTCTCCAGGCTACCGATGGCTCCGACGTCGCGATCCGGCCGTAACGTTGAGTGGATGAGGTTCTCGATCTCGCTGCCCCAGCTCGACGCGAACGGTTTCGACGCGGACGGCTTCAAGGACTACCTGATGCGTGCTGAAGCGCTGGGCTTCGAGGGCGGTTGGACGTTGGAGGGGACGATCGGCGCCGAGCCGCTCATCGCGCCGATGGAACTGCTCGCCTATGCCGCAGCGGGGACGACCCGGCTGCGGCTGGGTGTCGCGGTGGTGGTGTCCTCGCTGCACGACCCGCTGCAGTTGGCCGCCACCGCGACCGCGGTCGACCGATTGAGCCACGGCCGATTGGACTTCGGCGTCGCACCCGGCGGCAACCGCAGACAGTTTGCGGCGTTCGGGGTGGATCCGCAGACGTTCATCGCCAGTTTCACCGAGGGGCTGCAGTTGATGAAGGCCGCGTGGTCGGACGGCGAGCGGGTGACCTTCCACGGCCGGTTCCGCGACGTCGACGACGTGGCGATTCAACCGAAGCCGGTGCAGCGTCCCCACCCGCCGATCTGGTTCGGCGGCAACGCTCCTGCCGCGCTGGCCCGCGCGGTGCGCCTGGGCGACGCCTTCCTCGGCGCCGGCTCCTCGACGACCGACACCTTCGTCCGGGTGGCGGCCACGGTCCGCGAGGAGCTCGACCGCCAGGAGCGGGACCGCTCGGGCTTCACCATCGGCAAGCGCGTCTACCTGATGATCGACGACGATCCTGCCGCGGCGAGGGCGCGCGTGGTGAACGGTCTGCACCGGAAGTACGGCGCCATGCCGGGGATCGACGCGGTGCCCGTGTCCGGAACGGTGGCCGACGTCGTCGACGGGCTGCGCGCCGTGATCGACGCGGGTGCCGAGATGATCCTGCTCAACCCGCTCGGAGACACGGTCGCCGAGGACCGCGAACAGATGGAACGGCTGGCCGCCGAGGTCCTGCCTCAACTCACCTAGACGACAGGGGGCCCGCACGCCAGGCGTGCGGGCCCTCTACGTCTGCTCGTCTACAGCTCGGTGGCGGAACCGCCTGCGGCGCTGATCTTCTCGCGCGCGCTGCCACTGAACTTGTGGGCGGTGACGTCGACCTTGGCGGTCAGCTTGCCGTCGCCGAGAACCTTCACCAGCGTGTTCTTGCGTACCGCACCGGCAGCCACCAACTCGTCGACGCCAACCGTGCCGCCCTTGGGGAACAGCCGCTCGATGTCGGCGACGTTGACCACCTCGTACGAGGTGCGGAAACGGTTCTTGAAACCCTTGAGCTTCGGGAGCCGCATGTGGATCGGCATCTGGCCGCCCTCGAACGTCACCGGGACGTTCTTGCGGGCCTTGGTGCCCTTGGTACCGCGACCCGCGGTCTTGCCCTTGGAGCCCTCGCCGCGACCAACGCGGGTCTTGGCGGTCTTGGAGCCCGGGGCGGGGCGCAGGTCGTGCAACTTGATGGTCATTTACGCCTCCTCAACTGTGACGAGGTGGTTCACCACGGCAAGCAGGCCGCGAGTCTGCGGGGTGTCCTCGCGAACCACCGACTGGCGGATCTTCCGTAGTCCGAGCGTCCGCAGGCTCTCCCGCTGCTTCCAGCGTGCACCGACGGTGCTGCGCACCTGGGTGATCTTGAGCTGCGTTGAATCCTTCTGGGCCATGAGCTACGCCGATCCCTCTCGCGCGGCCGCGGCGGCCAGCGCTTCACTCTCACGCCGCGCCTTGAGCATGCTCGAAGGAGCTACGTCTTCGATCGACAGTCCGCGACGCGCGGCGACTTCCTCCGGACGCTGAATCATCTTCAGCGCCGCAACGGTGGCGTGCACCACGTTGATCGCGTTGTCGCTGCCCAGTGACTTGGCCAGGATGTCGTGCACGCCGGCGCATTCCAGCACCGCGCGGCAGGCGCCACCGGCGATGACGCCGGTACCTGCGCTGGCGGGGCGCAACATGACCACACCGGCGGCCGCCTCACCCTGAACCGGATGGACGATGGTGCCACCGATCAGCGGTACGCGGAAGAAGCTCTTGCGGGCTTCCTCGACGCCCTTGGCGATCGCGGCGGGGACTTCCTTCGCCTTGCCGTAGCCGACACCGACCATGCCGTTGCCGTCGCCGACGATGACCAGCGCGGTGAAGCTGAAGCGCCGACCACCCTTGACCACCTTGGACACGCGGTTGATGGCGACGACGCGCTCGAGGAAGTTGCTCTTCTCTCCGCCGTCGCGGCCACCACGGCCACCACGGTCGTCGCGGCGACCGCGTCCGTCGCGGTCCCCACCACCGCCGCCACCCCGCGGGGGTCGGTTGCCGGTGGTGCCGGCCGCTCCGGTTCCTGCTGCTGGCTGCTCAGCCATCATGCAGTCCTTCCGTTTCGAATCTTCATCAGAATTTGAGTCCGCTCTCGCGCGCGGCGTCGGCCAGCGCAGCGATGCGACCGCCGTAGGTGTATCCGCCGCGATCGAACACCACGGTGTCGAATCCGGCGGCCTTGGCACGCTCGGCGATCAGCTGTCCGACCCGGACGCTGTGAGCCTTCTTGTCCCCGTCGACGGCCCGCACGTCGGCCTCGATGGACGACGCCGCGGCCAGCGTGGTGCCGCTCTGGTCGTCCACCAACTGCACGTGGATGTGACGCGAGGAGCGGTTGACCATCAGGCGTGGACGCTCGGGGGTGCCGGCGACCTTCTTGCGCAACCGCGCGTGGCGACGCAGGCGCGACACCCGGCGAGTCTCGGAGACGTTCTGTCCCAGTGGCTTCCGCTTGACGGACGCGGCGTCCGTCGTGGTGTTGGCAGTGTTTGACATGGCTTACTTACCCGTCTTTCCGACCTTGCGGCGGATCTGCTCGCCTTCGTAGCGAACGCCCTTGCCCTTGTACGGGTCCGGGCGGCGCAGGCGGCGGATGTTCGCCGAGATCTGGCCGACTTGTTGCTTGTCGATACCGGTGATCGAGAACTTGGTGGGCGTCTCCACCGCGAAGGTGATGCCCTCGGGCGCGTCGATGACCACGGGATGGCTGTAGCCCAGCGCGAACTCGAGGGACTGCCCCTTGAGCGCGACGCGGTAGCCCACGCCGAAGATCTCCATCTTCGTGGTGTAGCCCTCGGTGACACCGGTGACGAGGTTGGCCACCAGGGTCCGCGACAGTCCGTGCAGGGACCGGCTGCGGCGCTCGTCGTCGGGCCGGGTGACCACGATGGCGCCGTCCTCGGCGCGATCGACGGTGATCGGCTCGGCGATGTCGAGTGTGAGGGTGCCCTTGGGCCCCTTGACGGACACGTTGCGTCCGTCGATCGTGACGTCGACCCCGGACGGGACCGGGACCGGTTGCTTTCCAATGCGCGACATGACTACTCCCTCACCACACGTAAGCGAGGACTTCGCCGCCCACGCCTTGTCGTGCTGCCTGACGGTCGGTGAGAAGGCCGGAGGACGTGGAGATGATCGCCACGCCCAGGCCACCGAGAACCCGCGGCAGGTTGGTTGACTTTGCGTACACACGCAGACCGGGCTTGGACACCCGCTTCAGGCCCGCGATGCTGCGCTCGCGGCTGGGGCCGTACTTGAGTTGCACCACCAGCGCCTTGCCGACCCGAGCATCCTCGGTGCGGAAGTCGGTGATGTAGCCCTGCTCCTTGAGGATCTCGGCGATGTGCACCTTGATCTTCGAGTGAGGCAGGGTCACCTCGTCGTGGTACGCCGAATTGGCGTTGCGCAGACGTGTCAAGAAGTCTGCGATCGGGTCCGTCATGGTCATGACAGCCAGCTCACCTTCCTCGTGGCGGTTCCCATTCTCAGGGCCTGCCGCGTGCTTTCTCTAAGTTGGTTGATTGGACGTGCTTGCGGCTCTTCGCGCAAGCACTCATCGCAGGCTGTTGTTACCAGCTGGACTTCTGAACACCGGGCAGTTCGCCGGCGTGTGCCATCTCCCGCAGGCAGATCCGGCACAGGCCGAACTTGCGGTACACGGCGTGCGGACGTCCACACTTGTTGCAGCGCGTGTAGCCGCGAACCTTGAACTTCGGCTTCTTGTTGGCCTTGTTGACCAGCGCCTTCTTTGCCATCTGCTCAGTTCTCCTTGAACGGGAAGCCCAGCGCGCGCAGCAGCGCCCGGCCTTCGTCGTCATTGGTCGCCGACGTGACGACGGTGATGTCCATGCCGCGCGGGCGATCGATGCTGTCCACGTCGATCTCGTGGAAGACCGACTGCTCGGTCAGGCCGAAGGTGTAGTTGCCGCTGCCGTCGAACTGCTTGGACGACAGGCCGCGGAAGTCGCGGATACGCGGGAGGCTGATCGACACCAGCCGGTCGAGGAACTCCCACATGCGGTCGCCGCGCAGCGTCACCCGGGCGCCGATCGGCATGCCCTCGCGCAGCTTGAACTGGGCGATCGACTTGCGGGCCTTGCGGATCTCCGGCTTCTGGCCGGTGATCAGCTGGAGGTCGCTGACGGCGCCGTTGATCAGCTTCGCGTCGCGGGCGGCGTCGCCGACGCCCATGTTGACGATGACCTTCACCACGCCGGGGATCTGCATGACGTTGTCGTAGGAGAACTGCTCGTTGAGCGCACCCTTGATCTCGTCGCGGTAGCGCTGCTTGAGGCGGGGAAGCACCTTGGTTTCTGCGGTCGTCATGTCTAGATGTCCTTGCCGTTGCGCTTCGACACGCGGACCTTCTTGCCGGTCTCTTCGTCGAAGCGGTAGCCGATGCGGGTCGGGTTGCCGTCGGAATCGACGACCATCACGTTGGAGACGTGGATCGGGGCCTCCTGCGTGACGATGCCACCGGACTGCGCGCCACGCTCGTTGCTCGAGACGGCGGTGTGCTTCTTGATCCGGTTGACGCCCTGGACCAGTACCTTCTCGCGGCTGGGGTAGGCCTGCAGGACCTTGCCCTTGGCTCCCTTGTCCTTACCCGAGATGACGAGGACGGTGTCGCCCTTGTGCACCTTCATTTACAGCACCTCCGGGGCCAGCGAAACGATCTTCATGAAGCGCTTCTCGCGAAGCTCACGACCGACCGGCCCGAAGATGCGGGTGCCGCGGGGGTCGTTGTCGGGCTTGATGATGACGGCGGCGTTCTCGTCGAACTTGATGTAGCTGCCGTCGGCACGGCGGCGTTCCTTGACGGTGCGCACGATGACGGCCTTGACGACCTCACCCTTCTTGACGTTGCCACCGGGGATGGCGTCCTTGACGGTCGCCACGATGACATCGCCGATACCGGCGTAACGCCTACCCGAGCCACCGAGCACACGGATGCACAAGATCTCCTTGGCGCCCGTGTTGTCGGCGATCTTGAGCCGCGATTCCTGCTGAATCACTAGATCTCCTCGATTCGATTGCACGTTGGGCAGCCCAAAACAGCACTTGAATTGCTCGACGTACGCGGTCTTCGTCACCGAAGGGCACGCAGGGCCGGCCATGACGGTCGGCCGAGGTCTGCCCAAGGCAACCCCTACATAGTAGGTGAGCACGTGCAATGCACCAAATCGCGCCGCAGCGCCCGGTCGGCCGCCCCGCTCACCGGTCTCGACGCGTCACGGAATGGTGATGGCGTAGTCCGCCACCAGCACCGGCGTCGCGGCGTCGAACGCCGGGGTCTTCTCGGGCGCGCCCACGTGGATCGCCACCAGGTAGTTCTTCGTATTGGTCCAGATGTGGGCGACACGGTCCTCGAACGCCTGGTCACCTTGGGCGCCACCCGACAGGACACCCATCATCCGCTGGCCGCTGTAGCCGCAGTCGTCGGCGGGCAGCACGCTCACACTGCTGATCGGGGCCAGCGCGGTGAGGTCGTCGGCGTACTTCTCGAACGCCGCTGCCGGCTCGAGGTCGGTCTCGGTGATCAACACGTCGCCGACCATGCCATCGGGCCCGGTCAGGGACACCCCGGCAGGGTTGGGCGCCGCGTTCCAACCGGTCGGCAGGGAGACGACGATCCTGGGCGCGGCGGGATCGGCGATCGCCACCGGGGTGGCGGTACCCGGGGCGGGCGTCGGCAGACACACCAGCGCGTCGGCTGGGACCGTCTCCCGCAGCGTCGGCGTCACGCCCATCGTCGGTGGCCCGAGCGGCGCACCGACCGGATCGGAGGTCGGTGTGCCCTCGTTGGCCTGGGTGGCCCGCGGCATCGCGGTCGCCACGGTCGGTGCCGATCCGGCCGTGTCGCGCGCACCGTTGACCGCTCGACCGTCGGTGGTCGCGGCGCACGCGCCCACCGTCGCGGTGACCAGCACGGCACAGGCGAGTCGGACGCGTGTCATCGCCAGAGTATGGCCCGCGAACAGTCGCGGACACCGGCGTTTGCGGCGATCACGACGGCCCGGCGTCCGACGGCCGTCGGACTCGGTGCCGTCAATCCTTAGAGAACGCCCGGGCCAACTCGCGCTCCACGTCCATGTACGGGCTGCCCGAGACGTCGACGATCACCTTGGCGATGGTGCCGCCGGTGAACGGGAACGGTGCCGTGTAGTCACGGGACACCGCTTGACCCGTATTGCGGCCCACCGCGATTCCACCGCCGGCCAGGCCGAAGCTGCCGGGATGGGCACGCACCCCCGACGACGTCGCGACGGTGCCTCCGTTGACGTGCAGTGATACGTCCCCGATGGGGGTGTGGCTGCCCTCGACGGTGCCGGTCCGTTCGTATCGCACGCCGAAGACGTTGCTGCCCAGGGGAATCGGCTCCATGGCGGACGTCTTCTGCTCGTCCTCGCCCATGAAGTTGTAGACGTAGTGCAGGCGCCCGTCCTGCACGAACAGGACATGGCCGCCGTGGCCGGCGCCGTGTTTGAACAACACCCCCTCCGCGCCGGTGGAGTCGACGGTGACCTCGACGAGGGCCGAGAACGACTGGCCGCGCAGCTCGACCGCCGCGCCGACGCCGACCTCCGCACCGTCCGGGTAGTAGGTGAAGCTCTTGCGGTCGACGGAGAGGTAGGGCCGGAAGCGTCCCAACGTCTCGAAGATGTCGAGGTCCGCCAACGGAAGGCCGTTGTACTTGGCCGCCTCGGCGAACCAGAGCGCCTTGAGTTCCTCGAGCCTTTCCGGCTGCTCGGCCGCCAGGTCGTGACACTGACTCCGGTCGGCATCGATGTGGAAGAGCTCCCACCGGTCGTCCGCGAAGTGTGACCAGCCGGCCGGACTCGCGGCGTGCACGGTGTTGGCGAACCAACCGCGATGCCAGATGCCACGGGTGCCGAGCATCGTATAGAACTGCGTGTCCTTGCCGGTTTCGCCGGCCGGGTCGTCCAGCGCGGCCTTGAAACTCACCCCGTCGAGCGGCTTCTGGGCGATGCCGGCGACCTCGTCGGGTGGAGTGATCCCGAGCAGCTCATAGATGGTCGGCGTGACGTCGCAGACGTTGACGTAGGTGTCCCGGACCGCACCGTGGGCCTCGATACCGTTGGGCCAACTGATGATTGCGGTGTCGGCGATGCCGCCTTCGTGGGACGCGTAACGCTTGAACAGCTTGTACGGCGTATTGAACGCCATCGCCCACCCGATCGGGTAGTGATTGTAGGTCTCCGGCCCACCGAGGTCGTCGTAGAACCGCATGCTCTCCTCGACGGTGTCGATGTAACCGTTGAAGAACTTGTTCTCGTTGACCGATCCGTTCGGCCCGCCCTCCCCGCTCGCCCCGTTGTCGGAGATGACGACGATGATGGTGTCGTCCAACTGGCCGGACTCCTCGAGGTAGTCCAGGATCCGGCCGATCTGCGCGTCGGTATAGGACAGGAAGCCGGCGAATACCTCGGCCATCCGGCTGAACAGCCGCTTCTCCGCGTCGTCCAGCGTGTCCCAGGGCCGGACGGTGTCCTGGTAGGGCCACGCCTGGCCATTGGGTCCCGTGACGTCGAGATACGGGTTGACAGGCGACAACTCGGTGTCCTGCGGCACGATGCCGAGTTCCTTCTGGTTCTCGAGGACGACGTCGCGATACGCCTCGTAGCCCATGTCGAAGCGACCGGCGTACTCGTCCGCCCACTCCTTGAACACGTGGTGCGGCGCATGCCCCGCCCCGGGACACAGATAGGTGAACCACGGCTTGTCGGGCGCGATCACCTTGGCGTCGCGGATGAACTCAATGGTCTTGTCACCCAGGTCCTTCGACAGGTGATAACCGTCCTCGGGTGCCGCGGGCGGAGCGACCGGGTGGTTGTCGTACACCAACTCCGGGTACCACTGGTCGGTCTCACCGCCCATGAAGCCGTAGAACCGCTCGAATCCGCGGCTGAGCGGCCAATGCCTCTTCGTGGCAGCGAGGTTGGACTCCTCGAGCGGCGTCAGGTGCCACTTGCCGACGCAGTAGGTGTTGTAGCCGCGCTCGGCCAGCACCTCGGACAGCAGCGCAGTCTCCCGGGGAATACGGCCGTTGCAGTTGGGAAAGCCGTCGGTGAACTCCTCGATCGTGGCCATCCCGACCGTGGTGGCGTTGCGGCCGGTCAGAAGCGACGCGCGGGTCGGCGAGCAGAGTGCCGTGGTGTGGAACTGCGACAGCCGGACGCCGCGGTCGGCGATGCGACTCATCGCGGGCATGTCCACCAGGCCGCCGAAGCAGTCCCACGTGGCGATGCCGGTGTCGTCCCAGACGATGTAGAGGACGTTGGGGGCGTCCTTGGGCGCCGTCGGCGCGGCGTAGGGCCCCCAATCGGCCACCGAGTCGCGAATGTCGAGTTCGATCTTGCCGTTGAATTCGCCCATGCTGCCCGTCGCTCCGCTCGCCCTGGTGCCCGTCTGGCCGTCGGCCCTGTGCGCTTGGCCGTGTACGCGCGTGCGGGACGACCCGCCCGGACACTACAGGCACCGCCGGTAGCCCGATGCCGAAACGGTGGCCCGACGGCAACACCCCCGCCGCCGTGAGGCGTGCGGGGGTGTGCGTGAAGGGTGATGCGTGGTGGCTACTTGGCCTTCTCGAGAATCTCGACCAGGCGCCAGCGCTTGGTGGCCGACAACGGCCGCGTCTCCATCAGCGAGACGCGGTCCCCGATTCCGGCGTCACCGTTCTCGTCGTGCGCCTTCACCTTGGTGGTGGTGCGGATGATCTTGCCGTAGAGCGGGTGCTTGGTTCGCTCTTCGAGTTCGACCACGATGGTCTTCTGCATCTTGTCGCTCACGACGTAACCGATGCGCGTCTTGCGCTGACCGCGGACCTTCTCGGTACGCGGGGTGTGCCGCGGGCCGGCCTGCGCGCCAGTCGTGTCTTCGTTCGTCTTGTCTGCCATCACGAATCCTCACCAACGGGTCCGGAGGCCAGACCCAACTCACGTTCACGAAGCACGGTGTACACGCGTGCGATCTCCTGCCGCACGACGCGCAGCCGACGGTTGTTGGCCAACTGGCCGGTGGCCGTCTGGAAGCGAAGGTTGAACAGCTCTTCCTTCGACTCGCGAAGCCGGGAGATCAACTCTTCCTCGGTCAGTTCGCGCAGTTCGCCAGGCGAAGTTCCCACTGCCATCAGAACTGCTCCTCTCTGGTCACGATGCGTGCCTTGATGGGCAGCTTGTGGATGGCACGGGTCAAAGCCTCCCGTGCGGTCTTCTCGTCGGGGTAGCTCAGCTCGAACAGCACGCGGCCGGGCTTCACGTTGGCCACCCACCACTCGGGCGACCCCTTGCCGGAGCCCATTCGGGTCTCGGCCGGCTTCTTGGTCAGCGGGCGGTCGGGGAAGATGTTGATCCACACCTTGCCGCCACGCTTGATGTGCCGGTTGATCGCGATACGTGCGGACTCGATCTGCCGGTTGGTGACGTAGGCATGCTCCAGCGCCTGGATGCCGTAGTCGCCGAAGCTCACCGACGTACCGCCGCTGGCGATGCCGCGCTGCCGCGGGTGGTGCTGCTTGCGGTGCTTGACCTTGCGGGGAATCAACATTGGCTAGCTCCCTGAATCCTGCGTAGTGCTCTCGGCGGTTCCCGCAGCCGCTTCGGTGCCCACGGTCGCCTCGGCGATCGCGGGTGCCTCCTCGGATGCGGCGCGACCGGCCTCGGTGCTCGTCGCGGTGGTGCCCGACGCACCGCTGCGGCGCGGACGGGTGCCCGTCGGACGGTCGCGGCGTGGACGCTCGGCGCCTGCCGGGGCCGGAGCGGCCAGCTCGCGCTTGCCGCCGACGACGTCACCCTTGTAGATCCACACCTTCACACCGATGCGGCCGAAGGTGGTCTTGGCCTCGTAGAGTCCGTAGTCGATGTCGGCGCGCAGCGTGTGCAGCGGCACCCGACCCTCACGGTAGAACTCCGAGCGGCTCATCTCCGCACCGCCGAGGCGGCCCGAGCACTGCACCCGGATGCCCTTGACGTTCGGCTGGCGCATCGCCGACTGGATCGCCTTGCGCATGGCGCGACGGAACGCGACGCGGTTGCTCAACTGCTCGGCGACGCCCTGGGCGACCAGCTGCGCCACCGACTCGGGGCTCTTCACCTCGAGGATGTTGAGCTGAACCTGCTTGCCGGTCAGCTTCTCCAACGTCCCACGGATGCTGTCGGCCGCGGCGCCGCGGCGCCCGATGACGATGCCGGGACGTGCCGTGTGGATGTCAACCCGGACTCTGTCGCGAGTCCTTTCGATCTCCACCTTGGCGACGCCGGCCCGCTCCAACTCGACGTTGCGCTCGCCGGGGATGACGAACGGCGCGAACAGCCTGCGGCGGATCGCCACGTCTTCCTTGACGTAGTCCGAGTACTGCTTGTCGGCGTACCAGCGAGACTTCCAGTCGGTCGTGATGCCGAGGCGGAAGCCGTGGGGATTGATCTTCTGGCCCACTACTCCGAGCCTCCCTTCGAATCAGAGGTCTCTGCAGCGGTTGCGGAGGAAGCCTTCTCGGGTGCCGCCTTCTTGGCGGGCGCCTTCTTGGCGGGCGCCTTCTTGGCGGGCGCAGTCGCGGCTGCCTTGCTGCCCTGAGCGCGACGCGCCCTGGCGGACGATGCCGAGGAACCTCCCGCGTTCTTGGCGGGGCGGCTTTCGACGATCACGGTGATGTGGCTGGTGCGCTTGCGGATTCGGTACGCACGCCCCTGGGCGCGCGGCCGGATCCGCTTGGCGGTCGGGCCCTCGTCGGCGTACACCGAGGCGACGACGAGCGTCGCCGGGTCGAGTCCGTCGTTGTTCTGCGCGTTGGCCGCCGCGCTGGCGATGACCTTCGCGACCGGCTCGCTGGCGGCTTGGGGCGCCCAGCGCAGGATGTCGAGTGCCTCGGTGACGGACTTGCCGCGCACCAGGTCGATCACCCGGCGTGCCTTGGACGCCGAGACGCGCACGAAGCGCGCCTTGGCGACCGCGGACGGGTATTCAGTCGTCGTCGTCATTAGCGCCTCTTCGCCTTGCGGTCGTCCTTGATGTGACCCTTGAACGTACGGGTCGGCGCGAACTCGCCCAACTTGTGTCCGACCATCGCCTCGGTGACGAACACCGGCACGTGCTTTCGTCCGTCGTGGACGGCGAAGGTGTGTCCGATGAAGTCGGGGATGATGGTCGACCGACGGGACCAGGTCTTGATGACCTGCTTGGTGTTCTTCTCGTTTTGGACGTCCACCTTCTTCAGGAGATGGTCGTCGACGAACGGGCCCTTCTTCAGGCTGCGTGGCATCGCTGAATACTCCTAGCGCTTGTTCTTGCCGGTGCGCCGGCGGCGGACGATGAGCTTGTCGCTCGGCTTGTTCTTGCGGGTGCGGCCCTCGGGCTTGCCCCACGGGCTGACCGGGTGGCGACCACCGGAGGTCTTGCCCTCGCCGCCACCGTGCGGGTGGTCGACCGGGTTCATCACGACGCCACGGACGGTGGGGCGCTTGCCCTTCCACCGCATGCGGCCGGCCTTGCCCCAGTTGATGTTCGCCTGCTCGGCGTTGCCGACCTCACCGACGGTGGCGCGGCAGCGCACGTCGACCCGGCGGATCTCACCACTGGGCATGCGCAGCGTGGCGTAGGTGCCTTCCTTGCCGAGCAACTGGATGCTCACGCCTGCCGAACGGCCCATCTTGGCACCGCCACCGGGCCGCAACTCGACGGCGTGGATCACGGTGCCGGCGGGGATGTTGCGCAGCGGCAGGTTGTTGCCGGGCTTGATGTCGGCGTTGGGCCCCTGCTCGATCCGGTCGCCCTGGGTCAGCCCCTGCGGCGCGATGATGTAGCGCTTCTCGCCGTCCACGTAGTGCAGCAGGGCGATGTTCGCGGTCCGGTTGGGGTCGTACTCGATCTGAGCGACCTTGGCGTCCACGCCGTCCTTGTCGTGGCGACGGAAGTCGATGACGCGGTAGGCGCGCTTGTGCCCACCACCCTTGTGACGGGTGGTGATGCGACCGTGCGCGTTTCGTCCGCCCTTGCCGTGCAGCGGACGGATCAGCGACTTCTCCGGAGTCGAGCGGGTGATCTCGGCGAAGTCGGAGACGCTCGAACCGCGACGACCGGGGGTCGTCGGCTTGTACTTGCGAATTCCCATGTCTTAAATCCTGAGTCTCAACGCGGGGCCGGCTACGCCGGCGCCCCGAATAGGTCGATGGGCTTGCTGCCCGCGGCCAGGGTCACGATGGCGCGCTTGGTGCCCTTGCGCTGACCGAAACCACTGCGGGTGCGCTTGCGCTTGCCCTGGCGGTTCAGCGTGTTCACCGAATCGACCTTGACGCTGAAGATCTTCTCGATCGCGATCTTGATCTGCGTCTTGTTCGAGTCCGGGTGCACGACGAACGTATAGGTGTTGTCCTCGATCAGCCCGTAGGACTTCTCGGAGATCACCGGCGCCAGGATGATGTCGCGGGGATCAGTGACGGTCGCCATCAGGCCGTGACCTCTTCCTTGTCGGCTTCCTCATCGGTGTCGACGACGCTGTGCGCCGAGATGTAGGCGTTCAGGGCCTCCACGCTGAAGATCACGTCGTCGGCGTCGAGTACGTCGTAGGTGTTCAGCTGATCCGGTGAGATCACCCGCACACCAGGCAAATTGCGGACGCTCTTGCTCCCGACCTCGTCGCTGCGCCCGATCACGATCAACACCTTGCGCCGGTCGGTCAGCGTCGCCAGGAACGCCTTCACCGTCTTGGTCGAGGGCGTCTGGCCGCTGATCAGTTCGGTGACTGCGAAGATCCGGTCGTTGCGGGCCCGATCGGAAAGAGCGCTGCGCAGGGCGGCGGCGATCATCTTCTTCGGGGTCCGCTGGCTGTAGTCGCGCGGCTTCGGGCCATGCACGACGCCACCGCCGGTGAACTGCGGCGCCCGCGTCGAACCCTGACGGGCGCGGCCGGTGCCCTTCTGGCGGTACGGCTTCTTGCCACCACCGGAGACCTCGGCGCGGGTCTTGGTCGAATGCGTGCCCTGACGCTTGGCGGCCAGCTGAGCCGTCACCACCTGGTGCATCAACGCAATGTTGGGCTCGACGTCGAACAGCGCGGCGGGCAGCTCCACGCTGCCATCCGTCTTGCCGTCCGGCGTACGAACGTCGATCTTCAGTGACTTGCCGGAAGCCATTACTTCTCACCTCGTTTGATCGCCGTACGGACTACGACGAGCCCGCCGTTGCGGCCAGGAATGGCGCCCTTGATCAGCAGCACGCCGTTCTCGGCGTCGACCTTGTGCACCTTCAGGTTCTGCGTCGTGATGCGGTCGCTACCCATCCGGCCGGACATGCGCGTGCCCTTGAAGACACGGCCCGGGGTGGCGCAGCCACCGATCGAGCCGGGCCTGCGGTGCACGGCCTGCGCGCCGTGGGCGGCGCCCTGGCCCTTGAAGCCGTGACGCTTCATCGTGCCCGCGAAGCCCTTGCCCTTGGAGGTGCCGGTGACGTCGACGTAGCTGCCGTCGGCGAAGATCTCGGCGGTCAACTCCTGACCCACCTCGTAGTCGGCGGCGGCGGCCTCGTCGTCGAACCGGAATTCGGCGAGATGCCTGCGCGGGTTGATCCCTGCGGCGGCGTACTGGCCGGTGACCGGCTTGTTCACCTTCCGCGGGCTGATCTCGCCGTACGCGAGCTGCACGGCGCTGTAGCCGTCGCGCTCGGTGGTGCGGATACGGGTCACCACGTTGGGGCCGGCCTTGACGACCGTGACCGGGACGACCTTGTTGTTCTCGTCGAACACCTGCGTCATGCCCAGCTTGGTGCCCAGAATGCCTTTGCGTGCCATTAGTTCTGGTTTCTCCTACTGGGATATCACTGAATGTTGACGTCGACGCTCGCCGGCAGATCGATGCGCATCAGGGCGTCAACGGTCTTCGGCGTCGGGTCGAGGATGTCGATCAGGCGCTTGTGCGTGCGCATCTCGAAGTGCTCCCGCGAGTCCTTGTACTTGTGCGGGGACCGGATGACGCAGTAGATGTTCTTCTCCGTCGGCAGCGGCACCGGACCGACCACACTGGCGCCCGTACGGGTGACCGTCTCGACGATCTTGCGCGCCGAGGCATCGATTGCCTCGTGGTCGTAGGCCTTGAGCCTGATGCGGATCTTTTGTCCCGCCACGCTTGTCCTACCTCACTATTAACGGGCCCATGGATGGGCCTGGTCTTCGTGCGCCGGCCGCACGGGTTTCCGTACGAGCTCAGCGCTGGCTATGCCGCCGCTGTTTACCTGTCTGTGGTCCACCGGCCCCCGCGCTCGGGTGTGTCGCCCTCGCGCACACTCTCCCGCGCCGAAAATCCGCCGCACTCGAGTGTTGGGACCGGACGCGCCCGTTAAGGCGCTGGTCGTATGCCGAGGCCAGGCATGCTCAGAAGTCAAGCACCGTCCCGGCTCAAGGCAACCCGAACAGTATGCCCTAGATCCTGGCGTGCTCCAAATTTCTGGTCCGGCGGGATAGCGCAAGGTCAGCAGCGGTCGGGCTCAGTCCCCGAGGCTACTCCGACCCTCGCGCCGCGACGCGCGGCAAACGTGACGCCACGGCGAGAAATCCCGGGATCTCGCCATGGCGTCCCGTTCGCGGTCACCTCAGAAGGGGATCCAGGAATTGAAGAACCAGAATCCCCACGCGCCGCGCCCGCGGTCGAAGAAGGGTTCGACGCGATGGCCCTGGTAACTGAAGGGCTGGTGATCCCGGCGTCCGTCGTCGAAGCCGCGCTGGTCCCAGCGCCGCCCGTCGAACCCCCGATCGCCGCGCCCGAAACCGTCGCCTCGGTCGTGGCAGAACTGCACGAAACAGGGCCGGTCATGGAATCCGGGGTCGGCCGACGCGGTACCGAGCGCTCCGCCGAACCCGAGTGCGCTCACGCCCAGCGCGCCGACGATCGCGGTCCGCGTCGCGAAGTTCTTCAGTTTCATGGGTCTTCTCCTATTGTCCCGCAATCGCTTTGGGCAATTGCACCGTACGAGACCAGCATGGTCGACGGGACGGGCTCTTTCATGGAGAGGACGAGGAGATCACCTGGAGAACGCGGATCAACGGCGTTGCGCCGGACAGCCCGCGCACAGGGCCGTGGGCAGGCTGCTGAGCCGGGTCATCTGTCCAGGCCGGCCCAGAACGCGCACTGGTGCACCTGGTCGAAGTCGGCTTCCACCCCGACGCCACCAGATCGCAGGGACATCCGCTTCTCGTCGCCGTCGAATGCCGGCCAGTCGCGGCCAGGGGTGCCGTCGCGGACGAACTGGCTCCACGCGTCGATCATCCGGTCGGAGAGCACCTGTTGTCGTGGGCTGAGGCGGGGGGCGCCACCGATGTCGAAGAGGTAGCGCAACTCCAGCGAGTGACTGGCCCCGACGGGGAAGGGCAGAGTCCGCAACGGTTGCGGCGTCGGTGCGTCCCGATCGTTGAACTCGTAGGCGTACACCGGATCGGCCTTGGCCATGCCTTCGGCGATCCGGTCGGCGACGCAGGCGAACACGCCGTCGGTGACGGCGGCCGAGTACGCCAGCGGAATGCTGTTCCCGAAGCGGCTCAACGGGTAGTGCTGGCCGACCGCGTCGGCGTCCCGGCCGAAGGTCTGCGACAGCAACAAGGGGTACTGGCCTTCGGCGTAGGGCTTCTGCCGCAGGTACTGCAGGGCGACGAACAGCGTGAACTCGTCGCGGTTGCTGCCGATGAGCACCGGCACCTTGGCGGCACGTCCGCTCGCGATGCCGACCATCGGGTCGACCGGCAGTGCCGGCGTCCCGGTCACGGGGCCGCTGAGGGCGTCGTCGCCGATGCGGTAGTACCACACCGGCTTGCGCAACCGGTCCACCGGCAACGCACGAAGGCAGGCCGCCGCGGTGCTCGGGTCGCCGCAGCCGGCCGCCCGCGCGTAGTCCAGGCTCTCCCTCTGCGCCTCGGGCAGTGCGACCTGGGCCTGGCACGGGCCGCTCTGGATGATCGCGGACCGGAACAGACCCGCCGAGCCGGGCGCGACCAGGTGGTCGCACACGGACATGCCCCCTGCGGATTCACCGGCGATCGTCACCGCGCCCGGGTCGCCGCCGAAGTTCGCGATGTTGTCGCGCACCCACCGCAGCGCGGCCTGCTGGTCGGCAAGACCGTAGTTGCCGACGTCGCCCCCGGACCCGAGCGCCGGATGGGCCAGGAACCCAAGCGCCCCCAGCCGGTAGTTGAGCGTGACGACGACGACGTCACCCCGCGATGCGAGCCAGCGCGAGTCGTACAGGCCGCCGCTTCCGTTGATGAAGGCGCCGCCGTGGATCCACACCATCACCGCCCGCTTCGCGCCGGACGGCGGCGGGGTCCAGACGTTCAGCGTCAGACAGTCCTCCGACGTCTGGCGCCCCATCTCCAGGTCGCTGGCGTCCTGCATGCAGCGCGGACCGGTGTGGGTGGCGTCGCGGATTCCCGGCCACGCCGGGGCAGGCGCGGGCGGTTGCCAGCGCAGCGGACCCACGGGCGGCGCGGCGTAGGGGATCCCCGCGAAGAGTCGGTGGTCGGCGGCGACCACGCCGCGGACCGGGCCCGAGGCGGTCGGCACCACGGCGGCATCGGCGGACGTTTGCGGTGGCGACCCGACGGCGTTCTCGGCACCCTGGGCACAGGACGTCGAGAGCATCACCACCACGAGGAACAGCAGCGCGGTCACCCGGCGCCGAACCGAATCAGATCGCACGCCTTCGGAGCCTACTGGTGCCGAAGATGCCGGCAGTTCATCCGTCGGACTTCCCCGCCGGGCTCTAAACTGCGCCTCGACACCCGTCAAGTGCGTCGCGTATCAGGAGTCCTCATGAGCAGTGAGACCGTCGACCGTGTGATGGACCCGGCCGCCAAGGTCCTGGCCGATCCGACCGCCTACGCCGACGACGAACGCCTGCACGCGGCGCTCGCCGAATTGCGCGCGAACAATCCCGTTGCGTGGGTGGACCATCCGCCGTACCGGCCGTTCTGGGCGGTCACCAAGCACGCCGACGTCATGGCCGTCGAGCGGGACAACGAACTCTTCATCAGCGAGCCACGTCCCCTGCTCTCCACCGCCACCGCCGACGACCTCGCCAAGGCGCAGCTCGAGGCAGGGATGGGCCTGCGCACCCTCATCCACATGGACGACCCGCATCACCGCAAGGTGCGCCAGATCGGTGCCGACTGGTTCCGGCCCAAGGCGATGCGTGCCCTGAAGCTGCGGGTCGACGAGTTGGCCAAGCGCTACGTCGACAAGATGGCCGACCTCGGTGGCGAATGCGACTTCGTCACCGACATCGCCATCGACTTTCCCTTGTACGTGATCATGTCGCTGCTCGGCATTCCCGAATCGGACTTCGCCCGCATGCACTCCCTGACCCAGGAGATGTTCGGTGGCGATGACGACGAGTACAAGCGCGGCGCCACACCCGAGGAGCAGATGGCCGTACTCCTCGACTTCTTCGCCTACTTCTCGGCGCTGACCGCGTCACGCCGGGCGGAACCGACCGGTGACCTGGCGTCGGCCATCGCCAACGGCACCGTCGACGGGCAGCCGCTGTCGGAGGTCGACGCGGTCTCGTACTACGTCATCGTCGCCAGCGCTGGGCACGACACCACCAAGGACGCGATCTCGGGCGGGATGCGCGCGCTGATCGAGAACCCGGGCGAACTCGACCGCCTCCGCCACGACCCGGGCCTGATGGGCACCGCCGTCGAAGAGATGATCCGGTGGTCGACGCCGGTCAAGGAATTCATGCGGACTGCCACCGCGAACACCACCATTCGCGGGGTCGACGTCGCCGAGGGCGAGTCCGTGTATCTGGCCTACGTGTCGGCGAACCGGGACGAGGAGGTCTTCACCGACCCCTTCCGCTTCGACGTCGGCCGTGATCCCAACAAGCACGTCGCCTTCGGTTACGGCGTCCACTTCTGCCTGGGTGCCGCACTGGCCCGGATGGAGCTCAACAGCTTGTTCGCCGAGCTCGTCCCCCGGCTGCGTTCGGTGGAACTCGCCGGTCCCCCAGAGCTTTCCGCGACGACGTTCGTCGGCGGGCTCAAACACCTTCCGATCCGCTACTCGTTGCGCTGAGGCCTTCGCCGCCCGCCTTGGCGAAGCACTTGAAGAATCCGTCGACGGCCGCCACCGCCACCTTCTGGTAGTCGAACTCGGCCAGCGTGCTCAACCTCCCGAACGCCAGCGGGCCGATCAACAGGGCGAACGCCAGGGTGCGGTCGACGGGTTGCAGTTCGTCGGCGGCCTGCGGGCTGTCGAAGATCACGTCGAACGGTGCCGAATAGTGCTGTGCGATGCGCTCCCGCAACGAGTGCATCTCGGGGCTGCTGCCCGCGTCGGGCTGCGCCTTGGGAGGCAGACCCATGTCCGGGCCCAGCGACAGCCATGACATCGCGGTCAGGATGGTCGGCGCCTCGGCGATCGACTCGGCCCACGCCGACACGACCGCGGTGAGCCGCGCCCGCAGCGAACCGTGCTCCGGCGGCATCGGCGGTGGCGGGATCAGGCTCATGAAGCTCGCCGCCAGCAGATCGTTGGCACTGGGGAAGTGGCGGTACAGCGTGGCGCGCGCCACGTTGGCACGACGGGTGACCGCATCGATGGTGACCGCGCTGGGGCCCCCGGAGCTCAGCAACGCGGTGGCGGCGGTGAGCAGCCGCGCCCGCGACCGTGCCGGCCGCGGATCGGAGCGTCCGACCACGATCGGGTCACCTCCATCCATCACATGCCTCGGTCGACACGCTGGGGCAGTACCACCAGCCTACCGACGCCGACACGTCAGGCGGTGATGCGCGGCCGCCCGCACCGATCGGCGCTCGCCCTGCCAGCCACCGGGGCGCTGCCTAAGCTGGGCGGGTGCGCCTGCTCCTGGTCAACCCGAACACCACCGCGTCGATGACCGCGGCCATCGCACGGTCGGCCCGCGACGTCGCCAGGCCCACCACCGAGATCGATGCCGTGAACCCCGCCCAGGGACCGCCGAGCATCGAAAACGATGCCGACGAACAGCGTTGCATCCCCGGCCTTCTCGACGAAGTAAGACGCGCGGCGGGCAACGGCGCGCCACCGGACGCCTACGTCATCGCCTGTTTCGGTGACCCCGGCCTCGATCAGGTACGGGCGCTCGTGGACGTGCCGGTGCTGGGCATCGCGCAGGCGGCGATGCATGCCGCCGCCCTTGCCGCGGGCAGCTTCTCGGTGGTCACCTCCATGTCCGCGACGATGCCCCGGGCATGGGAGCTCGCGAAGCGCCACACGCCTGCCCAGTGCCTCGGCGTACACGCGGCCGACATACCGGTCCTGCGCATCGACTCCGATCCCACCACCGTGCGGCCCATCGGAGACCTGTGTGCGAACGCTCTGGGGAAGGACGGTAGCCGCGCCATCGTGCTGGGTTGCGCGGCGATGGCGCCGTTCGCCGGGCCACTCGCGCAGCGGCTCGGCGTTCCCGTCGTCGACGGGGTGGTCGCCGCGACGGTGCTCGCGGAGGCTCTCGTCGCCATGCGACCGATCACGCGATGAACTCGGCGGCCCGATGCCCGATCATGACGATCGTGGCGTGCGGGCCACGGCTGGTGATGTCGGGCAGGATCGATCCGTCCACCACCCACAGGCCCTCCACGCCACGGACCCGGCACCTCTCGTCGAGCGGCGCGTCACCGTCTGCGCCCATGGGGACCGTGCCGCAGAGATGCTGGGACGTCGACCAGGACGACTCTCGCGCCTCGTAGCCCGACCCCGCGAGATCGTGGGCCAGCTCCGCAGCTGCCTGCAGCGCAGCGACGTCGGACGCTTCGCCGTCGTAGCGGTGCTCGATCGAGGGCGGCACCTCGTCGTCCGCGGATGTCAGCGTGACCCGTCCGCGGGAGCGTGGCCGCATCAGGGTGACGCCGAGATGCGGGCGATCGGACGGGTCGTACCGGGCGTCGACCATCGCCGCGAATCCCGTTGTGTAGCAGCGTATCTCGACGTTCGAATCGGTGGTCAGCACCGCCTCCAGTGGAGGGCGCCCCGGCGCCGGCGGCCAGTCGACCGGAAGCACCCATTCGGGGTGATCGACGCTCCGACGTCCCACCGGCAGGTCGAGGCGCACCGGCACGCCCGCCGCGCGCAACGGCGCGGCCGGTCCGACGCCCGACAGCATCAGCAGATGCGCGGACCCGATGGCGCCCGCCGACAGCACGATGCGATCGGCGGTCAACCGCCCAGCGCCACCGGGCCCCACGGTGTCGACCCCGACGGCGCGGTGACCGGCGAAGCGGATGCGCCGCACCCTCGTCCCGTCCACCACGGTCACGTTCTCCCGGAGCGAGGCCGGACCGAGGAAGGCCCCGCCGGGACCCACCCTGCTGCCGCCGTCGATGTTCAACGGCACGGGACCGACTCCCGGCCGGCCGGCGTCGTGCCCGTTGAGGTCCGCCACCCACTCGTACCCCCGACTGCGGGCCTCTGCGACGAAAGCCGAGGCTCCCTCCTCCAATTCGGCCACCCGGCGAATCACCATCGGGCCAGTGGCACCGTGCAGGGGGCCGCCGAAGTCGACGTCGGTCTCGATGGCGCGAAAGTGCGGCAGCACGTCGGACCACGACCATCCGGCGACGCCCCACCCGTCGAAGTCCGCGGGCAGGCCGCGGCAGAAGTAGCCGCCGTTGACCGCACCGGATCCACCGACGACCGCACCGCGCATGATCGACGCGGTGCGGCGGGGATGGTCGGTCAACGTGGTCTCATACCGCCGGACCACCGAGCTCGCCGACCCTATCGGCAGCCGCAGACCGTCGCTGATCTGCGCCATCACGCGTGGATCCGACGGCCCGGGGCCGGCTTCCACGACCGTCACGCGGCAGTCGGGATCACGCGAAAGACACTCGGCGAGAACACAGCCGGCACTACCCGCACCGACGATCAGGACATCGGAGTGCAAGGGTTGACTTCAGGTCCGGATCTGCGGCTTGAGGGCGCCGAGGTGACGCTCTCGCACGACGCCCGTCCACAGCCCGAGGCCGTAGGCGAAGTCGTCGATCCGCTTGAGGAGCAGGTAGGCGAACAGCCCGACACGCTGTGCGTCGTCCTCGGCGTTGCCGTTGCGGGTGGCCCAGTCGACGACTCCGTCGACGACGGCCGCCACGAGCACCACCTGTCTGCACCGTCGGAAGAGGACCGCCGCCACCAGTGCGATCGGCCAGTAGTGGCGGCAGATGGCGGACGCCAGCTGGAGCGCCGCCGACCACAACCCCTGCGCTGCGACCGCCGCCACCTCCTTGGGCTCGGTGTCGACCGAATTCAGCGCCCTGGCGATCTTGCGACCGGTGATGGCGGCGACGACCGTCGACGCGAAGTAACCAACCCCCGATCCCATCGCCAGCAGCACCCACACCAGCAGCGTCCAGCCCGACAGCACCAGCGGAGCCGTCTTGCCGGGATGCCGTAACGCCAGAGGCGCCGCGGAACATCCATAGAAGGCCTTGCGCGCGAACCACTCTCGCGGCTCTGTCCGATGATCGTGGCCAACGAGCGCAATCGGCTCGTAGCGAAGCCTGGCGCCGGCCTCGATGAAGCGCCAGCACAGATCGACGTCCTCACCGGACTTCAACGTCTCGTCGAAGCCCCCCACGTCGTTCAGCGCCGTCCGGCGGCAGATGATCGCGGCGCTGGGCACGTAGGACACCGTGCCGTAGGGGACCACGGGCGCCTCCCGCTGCCCCAGGTCGAGCGATGACCGCACGGCTTCGTAACGTGCCACCAGGTTCCTGGGCTCGCACAACCCGACGATCCGAGGCGCCACCATGGCCACCGCGGGATCGCAGAAGTGCCCGAGGAGCGCTTCGAGCCACCCCCGACGAGGGACGACGTCGGAGTCGAGGAAGGCGACGAAGTCCGTCTCGCACGCGGCCAGACCGGTGTTGCGTGCCGCCGCCGGCCCCCGGCGCCGATCGTGACGCAGCACCAGGACGTCGCAGTGCAGCCCGGCGAAGTCGTCGATCTCCACGGGCAACGACGAACCGTCGTCGACGACCACGACCCGCATCCCACGCAGCGAACGCACCAAGCGATGGAGCCCAATTGCGTTGTCCAGGACGGGGATGACGACGGTGACGTCGCGATGCGACGGACCACTGGCCGGCCGCGGGTGGGCGACCGTCGCATCGAGCAGGGTGCGCGCCAGCTGAGCGCTCTGCGCGTCGCGCACCTCGAGCCTGCCGCTGCTCAGCATCGTCTGGGCGGCGGGAGCCAGCCGCAGGAGCCGGGTGGGTGAGCCACCGAGCAGCGCCGAACCCGCCCCCAACACTCGGACCCGCCTGTCCACCTGTACGGCGAATCCGTCGGGCAGCCTCGGTCCCGTCACTGCAACAACCCCCCGTGACCCGGCGCCCACGCCGCGATGCGTCGGGTGCACGAGTCGGACATTTCAGCAAAGATACGCGATCCCTCGGCAGGGGACGCGGAGGTGGGGTTGCCCAACACCCCGACCGGGCTCACCGCGGCGACGCCGCCGTTGCGCATCGCCGGCATCAGGTCCGAGAGGGGCGACTCGTTGCCGACGACCCACTCTTCGATCCGCACCACTTCCGGTGAAAGATGTAGCAATACCGACGTTTCGGTATGGCCGGCGTGTGCGTCGGCGCCGGGCACGCTGCACGGACACCACGCGACTTCCCGCCCCTCTCCGCGAAGCAACGTGGTGGCGCTGGCAACGGCGTCGACGTTGCCGCCGTGGCCGTTGACGAACACCAGCCTCGACGCCCAGTCGCACGCCGATCGGCCGTACTCGACGAGAAGAACCTGCAGCGCAGACGTACCGATGGACACCGTGCCGGGGAATCCCTGATGCTCTCCGCTGGCTCCGTAGCCGATCGCGGGTGCCAGCATCCAGTTACCGGCGAGACGCTCGGCAACGGATCTGGCAACTGCCGTGGCGATCCGGGTATCGGTGTCGACCGGCAGGTGTGGCCCATGCTGCTCGGTGGAGCCTAGCGGGATGATCAACGCAGGGGACAGACCGTGGAGCTGCCTCGCCGTTGAGTTCCCGAGCTCGCTGGGGAAAGCCACCCCGCGATGGTAGGCCGAATTCACCTGGTGTGCGCCGATTGTTGGTGTTTGCGCGACGATTGGTCACGGCCGATTCGTCCCGAGCCCCGAAGATCAACACGTCCGCCCCGTCAGCACCGCCCGTCCCACCTCGGCCGCGCCGGACCGTGCCCTGGTGTCAGCCGCCCTGCGCCGACGTCACGCCGAGGACGCGAGCGAAGTCCGCCGGTACCAGCACGTCGTCAGCGGAGAGGTCGTGGATCGACGCCTTGCCCAGGCCCATCAGCGCCGAGTCGATGCCGCCCCGCATGATGTCGAGCACGTTCTCGACACCGGCCTGCCCCTCGGCGGCCAGCCCCCACAGGTAGGCACGCCCGATCATGACGGCACGCGCGCCGAGGGCGAGCGCCTTGACGACGTCGCTGCCGCGGCGCACGCCACCGTCGAGAAGCACCTCCACCTGCTGCCCCACCGCGTCGGCGATGGCCGGCAGTGCTCGAATCGAGGCGGGGGTGCCGTCGAGATTGTTGCCACCGTGGTTGGAGACCGAGATCGCCGAGACACCGGCGTCGACAGCCCGTTTCGCATCGTCCACCCGCATCACGCCCTTGAGCATCAACGGTCCACCCCACGACTCGGCGAGCCACGCGATGTCCTCCCACGTCGCCGGCGGCGTCCCCATCCACTCTCCGTAGGCCGCGAAGAACGGGGGTCCCGCCTCACCCGGCGCGCCCTGGTTGGGCACCCGAAGATTCGGCGGCCGCAACGTCCGTGCCCATTGCAGCATCCACCTCGGTCTGGTGAGGCCCTCGGGCATCATCTTGACCATGGTGGCCAGATCCATCTGCGCGGGGATCTTCGGACTTCCCCAGTCGCGGCCGTGCGAGAAGCTCCAGTCCGTGGTGACGATGAGACCGACGGCGCCGGCCGCCCTGGCCCGCTCCACGCGGGCCGCGATCGCATCCCGGCCACCCAGCCAATACAGCTGAAAGAAGAGTTTGGGGTTGGCCGCGATCACCTCTTCGATCGGCTTGCTGGCGAACGACGACAGTCCCATCGCGGTTCCCTGCGCTGCGGCGGCGCGGGCGACGGCGACCTCACCGTCGGGGTGGACCGCCTGGACACCCGTCGGTGAGATGAGCACCGGCAGCGAAATCTCTTGACCCATGACGGTTGTCGCCAGGTCGCGCTTCTCGAGCGCGCCGATGACGTGCGGAGCGAACCCCAGCTCACTGAATGCGTCGACGTTGTCGGCGACCGTGACGCCACGTTCACTGGCGGCGATCAATGCGCTGTAGACGGACTTCGGCAGCCGCTTCTTGGCGCGCTGCTGGGCGATGGCGACGGTTTCGAACCAGATGTCGCGAGCCATGATCAAACCGGACTTTCGTTGCAGAGACTTCGCGGCGGACGGGTGAGGAGGTTCAGGGGAACGGGTCCCCTGCGCGTTCCGGTGCGGGAGTGGTCGCCGCTCGGGGCGGGCTTGTCGCGGTCCTGCGCCAGTGCGGTCTCGCCGTAGCCGACCACGCATTCGGGATCGGGTCCGTCCAGCGGCAGACCGGTGAAGAACTTGGCGGCCATGCAGCCGCCGCGGCAGCCGTCATAGTGGCCACAGCTGCCGCACGCCCCGGCGGACTGCGGTTCGCGCAGCTCGCGAAAGAGCGGGGAGTGCTTCCACACGTTCGCGAACCCGGCACCGAAACCCTCGTCGCGCAGGATGTTTCCGGCCAGGAATCGGTCGTGGATGGCGAAGGGGCACGCGTAGACGTCACCCACCGGGTCGATCAGGCAGACCACCCGTCCTGCGCCGCAGAGATTGAGCCCGGCCAGCGCGCCCGGCTGGCCCAGCCCGGACAGGTGGAAGAACGAATCACCCGTCAGCACGCCCTCTCCGCGGGCGACCAGCCACTCGTACAGCTCGACCTGCTGCGCGGGCGTCGGGTGGAGATCGTCCCAGACGTCGACGCCGCGGCCCGATGGGCGCAGCCGCGTGATGCGCAGCGTCGCGCCGAACCGATCGGCGAGGCCCTTGAAGTCGTCGAGCTGGGCGACGTTGTGACGGGTCACGACAACCGAGATCTTGGCGTCGGAGAACCCGGCGTCGGCCAGGTTCTCGAGGGCGCGGATGGCCATCGCGAAGGAGCCGGGACCGCGCACCGCGTCGTTGACCTCCGCGGTGGCGCCGTCCAGTGAGATCTGGACGTCGACGTAGTCGCTGGCGGCGAGCTTCGCAGCGACCTCGCGGTCGATGCGCACGCCGTTGGTGGAGAACTTCACCCCGACGTGGTGGGCGGTCGCATAGTCGACGAGCTCCCAGAAGTCCGACCGCACGGTCGGTTCACCGCCACCGATGTTGACGTAGAACACCTGCATGCGCTCGAGCTCGTCGATGACGTCCTTGCATTGCCGGGTCGTCAGCTCGCGCGGGTCGCGTTTGCCCGACGACGACAGGCAGTGCACGCACGCCAGATTGCAGGCGTACGTCAACTCCCACGTGAGACAGATCGGTGCGTCGAGGCCACGCTCGAACTGCTCGGCCAGCCGGGGAACGGGAGCTGCCGCCGGAGTCATGACGCCTCCTCGCCGGTCCCGCGGACCAGCATGTTGGATTGCACCAGCACGCCGAGCGCGTGCAGATAGGGCGCCTGGTGGGCGTCGTCGATCCCGGCGGCGCGACAGGCAGACGTGGCATCGGGATGTTGGCTCAGCGAGCGGACGACTTCCACGATCTTGGTGTCCTTCAGGAACGAGAGTTTGCGCGTCCCAAAGTGATAGAGCAGCGCCCCGAACGTTTCCGGCCGCACTGCCACCTGGTGGTGCAGCCGCCAGCAGAGGGCGGGATCGAACGCGGAGGCGTCGGCTCGCCCCACCGGGGGCGCGGTCACCGTCAGTAGACCCCGCACATGCCGTCGATGGAGACCTCTTCGACGAGGCTCTCGGTGACGAGTTCGGTCTGGGTTTCGGTCTGCTGATCCGGCTCCATGATGTCAACCTCTCCGTGGGCGAGTCTGGACACGCGTGACTTGGGTCGCAACAATATGGCATCGAGTGCCGAAACGGAAGGGCATTTTCGTGCACGGTGAATCCGCCTCCGCGGGAGCCAGGGTCGGCAGACGCCGGTCCACCACCGGCGACCACATCACCAGCGTGGCGCTCGACTTGTTCGCCGAGCGCGGCTTCGACGACGTGAGCGTCGACGACATCGCACGTGCGGCCGGCATCGCGCGCCGCACGCTGTTCCGGTACTACCCGACCAAGAACGCCATCCCGTGGGGCGACTTCGGGGCGCACCTCGAGCACATGCGCGATTTGCTGCACCGGGTGCCGTCCGACGCGCCCACCAGCGTTGCGCTGCGCTCGGCACTGCTGGCGTTCAACGACTTCGACGAAGCCGAGACCGCCCGGCACCGTCACCGCATGCGCGTCATCCTCGAGACGGCGGCGCTGCAGGCGCACTCCATGACCATGTATGCCGGCTGGCGCACGGTCATCGCCGAATTCGTCGCCCACCGCCTCGGGCTCGGCGTCACCGACCTCATTGCGCAGACCACCGCGTGGTCGATGCTCGGCGTCGCGCTGTCGGCCTACGAGAGCTGGCTGGCAGACGAATCGGTGTCGCTTGCCGCCGCACTGGGCGACGCCTTCGACACGGTGAGCGCGGGGCTAGCGGCACTCGACGGCAAGAAAGTTTGAGAACGGGCGTCGGAATCGGGGCCGGCATGGCGACGATGGGGGTGTGAGCGCCGAAACGGACTTTCCGGATGCGCCCCGCGCACTGCTCGCGCTGTACGACGAGGCGCTGCCCGCGGTCTATGGCTACTTCCTGCGGCGGTGCGGTGATCGCGGCGCGGCCGAGGATTTGACCTCGGACACCTTCCTGGCGGCGATGGATGCCGCCAGAAGGGCCGCGCCGCCCATGATCACGGTGGCGTGGCTGATCGGCGTGGCGCGCCACAAGCTGGCCGACCACTACCGCCGACGACACGACCGCTTCACCGTCCCGGTGGCCGACGTGCCGGAACCCGTCGACCCCACCGACGAGTGGGACGCCGAACTGGACCGCATCGTGGCCGAAGGCGTCCTGGCCCGGCTGCCCGAACATCACCGGATGGTGCTGACACTGCGCTACCTGGACGACCGTTCGGTCCCCGAATGCGCCAAGGTGATCGGCCGCACCGTGCACGCCACTGAAGCTCTGCTGGTGCGCGCCCGTCGTGCCTTCAGGTCGCAGTACCCGGATTCAGGAGCGTCATGACCGACCAGTCGAACGGCCACGATCCGTTGACCGTGCTGCATGGCGACGACCTTCCCGTCGCGCCCGACCCCGGGTTCGCGGCCCGTCTGCGAGCCCGCCTCGAATCTGCCCTGACCTTGCCAGCCCGAACCGAAGGAGTCGTCATGAGTGGCATCGACACCGCCATCACCGAACTGAACACCACCGTCGAGGCGCCCACCCTCGCACCTGCCGCGCCTCGCCCGGCGGCACTCCCCTACCTGGCCGTCGCGAATGCGCGCGACGCCATCGCCTGGTACGTCGATGCCCTCGGCGCCGTGGTGGCGGGCGATCCCGTCGTGATGGACGACGGCCGCGTCGGGCACGCCGAGCTGTCGATCGGAGGCGGCATGTTGTACCTCGCCGACGAATTCCCCGAACTGGGGCTTACGGCGCCTGCGCCACGCGCCGTGTCGGTGAGCCTGGTGCTCCACGTCGCCGACACCGACGCGGCGTTGGCGCGGGCGCGCGACCGCGGCGCCGGCGTCGTGATGGAGGTGCAGGAGGGCCACGGCTCCCGCCGCGCCGCGATCGTCGACCCCTTCGGCCACCGCTGGATGCTGAGCGGGCCCGTCGCCGGCTCGGTGAGCCGGATCCAGCACGGCGACATCGCCTACGTGTCGGTGTGGACGGGGGACGCCGCCCGGTCGGCTGCCTTCTACGGCCACGTCCTCGGCTGGCGTTACGACCCGGATTCGCGCCGGGTGACCAGTACGACGCAACACGTGGGCATCGTGGCCATGCCGGGTGCGCCGACGCTGTTCTGCTGCTACGCGGTTGCCGACATCGCAGCGGCGCGACAGGCCATCGTGGACGAGGGCGGCGACGCCGGCGAGATCACGATGGCACCCCACGGCCCCACCGTGGAGGGCACCGACCCCTTCGGCACCGCCTTCGCCGTGTACCAGCCTGCGGCCGGCGATCCGCGTCCCGCGCTCAATGGCGCTGGCGCGGGCGAACTCTCGTACGTCACGTTCCAGGTGGTGGACTCGGCGCGCTTCCGTCGGTTCTACGGACGCGTGCTGGGCTGGAGCTTCGACCCGGGACGCATCGAAGACGGCTGGGAACCGGTGGGCGTCCACCCCATGTCCGGCGTCGCCGGCGGCAGCGCCGAGCCGATGACCATCCCGATGTGGACGGTGGCCGACATCGTGTCGGCAGTGCAGCGGGTCAGGGAGGCGGGCGGCACGGTCGTCGAGGAACCGTCCCGGCAGTCGTACGGCAGCTCGGCACTGTGCGTCGACGATCAGGGTGTGCGCTTCTATCTCGGCCAGCTCTAGGAGAGGACGTCGGCGATGGGTGCGCCCGCCGCGATCTTGGCCCTGGCCTTCATCACCTTGCCCGGCATGCCGCCACCCACCACACCGACGACCGCACCATCGCGTTCGTAGTAGGCGAGGAACTTGCGACCGTCATCGGCGACGACGTGCACCTCGTCGTCGGCCCGTGGCTCGCCGAGGCACTGGATCTTCACGTCGTACTGGTCGCTCCAGAAGTAGGGCACGGACACCGCCGCGGCCGCCTCGGAGCCGAACATGGCCGGCACCAGCACCCGGGCCTGTTCGGCGACGTTGCTCCAATGCTCAACGCGCACCTGATGTCCCAACACGTGCCGCCACGAGGCGACGTCGCCGATGGCCCACACGTGCGGCGCCGACGTCCGGCCCGCGTCGTCACACACGATGCCGTCGTCGATCTCGATGCCGCTGCCGTCCAGCCAGTCCGTCGACGGGCGCGACCCGACCCCGACGACCACCAGGTCGGCGTCCAGTTGGGTGCCGTCGGACAGCTGCACCCCCTCGACGCGGCCGGTGCCCGTCACGCCGGAAACCCCGATGCCGCAGCGCACGTCAACGCCCTCGGCGCGGTGCAGTCGGGCGATCAGCTCGCCGATCTGGCGGCCGAGCACCGACGCCAGCGGCGTGGGTTGCGGTTCGACCAGCGTCACGTCGACGCCCAGCTTGCGCAGGCTCGCCGCCACCTCACAACCGATGAATCCCGCACCGACGACGACCGCGCGCGCGATATCGGCCGCGTGCCTGCGCAGTGCCAGGCTTTCGTCGAGGGTCCGCAGCACGCGCACGCCCTCGAGGTCCGGGATCGACGGGATCCGCTTGGGCACCAACCCCGTGGCGATGACCAACTCGTCGTAGCCGATCACCTCGCCACCCGCCAGTGTCACCGTCCGATCCGCGGTGTCCACGCTCGTCGCCGCAGCTCCCAGGCGAACCGTGATGTCCTTCTCCAGGTAGAACTCGGCCGGCTTGAGCGCCACGTCGTCGGTTTCCGCCCGCAGCACCTCCTTCGACAGTGGTGGCCGGTCGTAGGGCAGGTGTTCCTCGTCGCTGACCAGGGTGATGGGCCCGGTGTACTCGGCACGGCGCAATTGCTCGGCCGTGCGGGACGCGGCCAGCCCTCCGCCCACGATGACGATGCCAGCACGTATAGTCACCTGGGCCGTTCTACACGACGCGAGCGCCTCATCCGGGTGGTACCCGTCACGCGGGGGCCCGTTCGATGATGTTGGACAGGACGACGATGCTCTCGCTGCGTTCGATGTCGGCGCTCGCCCGGATGCGCTCCAGTGCCTCCTCGAGGTGTCGCATGTCGCGCGCGAGCACGTGCAGGATCGCGTCCGCGGTGCCGGTGACGGTGGCGGCACTGACGACCTCCGGAATCCCGACCCAGGCCTCGCGGAGTTCGGCGGGCGCAATCGTGCCGTGGCAGAACACTTGTACGTAGGCCTCGGTGTTCCAACCGATCGCGTTGCGGTCGACGACGGTGGTGAATCCCCGGATGACGCCGTCGTCGAGCATCCGGTCCACCCGGCGTTTCACCGCAGGTGCCGACAGGTTCACCCGCTGACCGATCTCGGCGAACGTGGCCCTGGCGTGGTTGACCAATTCGGCCAGAATGCGTTCATCCGTCTGGTCCAGCCTGTCCATGCGACCCCGTCTCCACTCGTGCACAACAAAGCGCTGTAATCCTAGCTCTCGCACAACGAAGTACACGCCGACACGCAACGAGTGGCGATTGATTGCGTGACGAGCCCCCCATATCGTCTAGTCATGACGATTTCAGATCTCGCCGGTACCCCGGCGTTCGACGTCGCCGCGTCCACGCCGCGAATCCGCACGCCCCTCCTGCGCCGTTACGCCATGACGGCCCCGACGTTCTTCACCGTGGAGTACGCCATCAACCCGTGGATGGACACCTCGACGCCCGTCGACACCGGCCTCGCCGTCAGTCAGTGGGAGAACCTGCTCCGCACCTATCGCGCACTCGGACACACCGTCGAGATGGTGGAACCCGTCGCGGGGTTGCCCGACATGGTGTACGCCGCCAACGGTGGATTGATCGTCGACGGCAAGGCGGTCGTCGCGCGCTTCGCCCACCCGCAGCGCGCGGACGAAGCCGTCGCGTACGCCGAGTGGATGACCGAGCGCGGTTTCGAACCCCGGTTCACCCACCACGTCAACGAGGGTCAGGGCGATCTGCTGGTCGTCGGATCGATCATCTTGGCCGGCTACGGTTTTCGGACCGATCGGCGAGCACACGACGAGGTCGCCCACATCACCGGCCTGCCGACCGTCAGCCTCGAGTTGGTCGACCCGCGCTTCTACCACCTCGACACCGCGCTGGCGGTGCTCGACGACACCACGATCGCCTACTACCCGCCGGCGTTCAGCGACCAGGCCCGGGCGCTGCTGGCGCAGTCATTCCCCGACGCGATCGAGGTGGCCACCGCCGACGCCTACGTCCTCGGCCTCAACGTGGTGTCCGACGGTAGGCACGTGGTGCTCCCGGCCAACGCCATCGGCTTCGCCGCGCAACTCGTCGACGCCGGTTTCGAACCCGTCCCCGTCGATCTGTCCGAGCTGTTGAAGGGCGGCGGATCTGTCAAATGCTGCACGCTGGAGGTGTACTCGTGACCATCCTGGATACCGTCATGACCGAACCGGGAGACCTGACCGCCGCGCGAATCGCGATGGACGACCGCTACGCGGCGCACAACTACTCGCCGCTGCCCGTCGTCGCCACCTCGGCGGAGGGCGCGTGGATCACCGACGTCGAGGGGCGGCGGTACCTGGACTGCCTGGCCGCCTACTCCGCCGTGAACTTCGGCCACCGCAATCCCGAAGTCACCGCGACGGCGCACGCCCAGCTCGACGCGGTCACGCTGGTGAGTCGCGCCTTCCACTCCGATCAGCTCGGCCCGTTCTGCGCCGCGCTGGCGCAGCTCTGCGGCAAGGACATGGTGCTGCCGATGAACAGCGGCGCCGAAGCCGTCGAGAGCGGCATCAAGGTCGCGCGGAAGTGGGGCACGGACGTCAAGGGGGTGCCTGTCGACCGGTCCAACATCATCGTTGCCCACAACAACTTCCACGGGCGCACCACCACCATCATCAGCTTCTCCGACGACGAGACCGCGCGTCGCGGCTTCGGACCGTACACACCGGGTTTCCGCGCGGTGCCCTTCGGCGATGCGGATGCGTTGGCCGCCGCCATCGACGAGAACACCGTCGCGGTGTTGTTGGAACCGATCCAGGGCGAGGCGGGCATCATCGTTCCGTCCGCCGACTACCTGCCGCGGGTGCGCGCGCTGTGCACCGAACGCAACGTGCTGATGATCGCCGACGAGATCCAGGCGGGCCTGGCGCGTACCGGCCGCACGTTCGCGTGCGACCACTGGGGAGTCGTCCCCGACGTGTACCTGCTCGGCAAGGCGCTCGGCGGCGGCGTGGTCCCGCTGTCGGCCGTCGTCGCCGACCGCGACGTGCTCGGGGTGCTGCACCCCGGTGAGCACGGATCGACGTTCGGCGGCAATCCGCTCGCAGCGGCGATCGGCACCACCGTCGTCGCGATGCTGCGGCGCGGTGAGTTCCAGTCGCGCTCGGCCGAACTGGGTGAACGACTCCACGGCCGTCTGCACGCGCTCATCGGCCACGGCGTGCTCGCCGTGCGCGGCATGGGGCTGTGGGCGGGCGTCGACATCGACCCGCGGATCGGCACCGGCAAGCAGATCAGCATGCAGTTGGCCGCCCGCGGCGTCCTCGTCAAGGACACGCACGGTTCGACCCTGCGATTCGCCCCGCCCCTGGTCATCACCGGCGAAGAAATCGATTGGGCCGTCGATCAGTTCGCCGGAGTACTGACCGACGCCATGGCATCACTCACGACAGCCGACGTTTGACGCCTACCGAGGAGGCACCATGGCTTCACCTTCACCGACGGTGAGCTTCACCCAACAAATGCTGCGGCGTCGCCCCATCATCGGCGCGCCGGTCGCCCATGGTGCCTCCGACCATCTCAAACGCACGATCGGTGTCTTCCAGCTGACCATGTTCGGCGTCGGCGCCACGGTGGGCACCGGTATCTTCTTCGTGCTGTCGGCAGCGGTACCCGAAGCCGGTCCCGCCGTGATCCTCTCGTTCCTGCTGGCCGGCGTCGCGGCCGGCTTGGCGGCCATCTGTTATGCCGAGATGGCCTCGGCGGTGCCGGTGTCCGGGTCGACCTACTCGTATGCCTATACGACCCTTGGCGAGTTGATCGCCATGGGCGTCGCGGCGTGCCTCCTGTTGGAGTACGGCGTGTCGACGGCAGCGGTCGCCGTCGGCTGGAGCCAATACCTGAACAAGCTGTTGAACAACATCTTCGACGTCAGCCTGCCGCAGGCGATCACGGCCGCCCCGTGGGATGCCGATCCCGGCATCGTCAACCTGCCGGCGATCATCCTGGTCGTGATGTGCATGTTGCTGCTCATCCGCGGCGCGTCGGAGTCCGCCAAGGCCAACACGATCATGGTGATCATCAAGCTCAGCGTGCTCGGCATGTTCATCGTGATCGCCTTCACCGCATTCCAGACCGACCGGTTCGCCAACTTCGCCCCGATGGGCAGCGCCGCGATCGGTCTCGCCGCGGGCACCATCTTCTTCTCCTACATCGGGCTCGATGCCGTGTCCACCGCGGGTGACGAGGTCAAGGACCCGCAGAAGACGATGCCGCGGGCCATCATCGCCGCGCTGCTGATCGTCACCACGGTCTACGTCCTGGTCGCCTTCGCCGCGCTCGGTGCGCAGCCGTGGGAGAAGTTCGAGGGTCAGGAAGCGGGACTCGCGGTCATCTTGGAGGACATCCTTCAAAACCAGTGGGCCAGTACCGTTCTGGCCGCGGGTGCGGTGATCTCCATCTTCTCGGTCACCTTGGTGACGATGTACGGCCAGACCCGCATCCTGTTCGCGATGGGGCGCGACGGCCTGCTGCCGTCGATGTTCGCGAAGGTCAACCCGAAGTCGATGACGCCGGTGAACAACACCATCATCGTCGCCGTCGTGGTCAGCATCCTCGCCGGCTTCATTCCGCTGGACAAGCTCGCCGACATGGTGTCGATCGGGACGCTGACCGCCTTCATCGTCGTGTCGCTCGGGGTGATCATCCTTCGCAGGCGCGAGCCGGACCTGGCACGTGGCTTCAAGGTCCCGCTGTATCCGATCACGCCGATCCTGTCGATCATCGCCTGCGGTTACATCCTGTACAGCCTGCACTGGTACACCTGGATCGCGTTCGGGTCCTGGGTGGCCGTCGTGATCGTCTTCTACCTCGTCTGGGGCAGACACCACAGCGCGCTCAACGACGGTGGCGACGGCATCATCGCCTCGGCGGCTGCCGGCCTCGACGACGTCGAGATCACCGGTCCGCGAAAGGACGTCCCGTGACCGCACGGCGAGCGGTGAGGACCGAGTTCGCATGACGGTCGTCGTCGGGTACCTGACGGGCAAGGCTGGCCGCTCCGCGCTGCACCTCGGGGTCGAGGCGGCCCGCACGCTCAAGACGACGCTGTCGGTCGTCACGGTGGTACCCAAGCCGTGGACCACTCCGTCGCCGGCGCGCATCGACGCGGAGTATGCCCACTACGCCGACCGGCTGGCGGCCGACTCGGCCACTCAGGCGCGCCAGTGCATCGTGTCCCTGGACGATCAACTCGACGTCAGCTTCCACAAGTACGCGCACCGCTCCGCGTCCGGCGGCCTCCTCGATGCGGTGAAGGACCTCGACGCCGAGGCCCTCGTGCTCGGCTCGTCGGCGGACGGCAGCCTGGGGCAGGTCGTGATCGGCTCGACCGCCGACCGGTTGCTGCACTCCTCCCCCGTCCCGTTGGCCATCAGCCCGCGCGGCTACCGTGGATCGAAGACCCATGGTCTGAGCCGGCTGACCTGTGCCTACCCGGGGACCGCCGAATCGCAGCACGTCGTGGAGCGCGTCGCCGCGCTCGCCGCGGCGCTCGGCGTGCCGATGCGCGTGATCACCTTCGCGGTCCGCGGGCGGACCATGTTTCCGCCGGAGGTCGGCCTGCACGCCGAGGATTCCATCCTGGCCGCGTGGGCTGGACAGGCCCGGGAAACGTTGACGCAGTTGAGGTCTGACGGCACGGTGGGCGACGACGTCGAGCTGCAGGTCGTCACCGGGAATGGGTGGGATCAGGCGTTGGACGCGGCGGAGTGGCTGGACGGGGAGCTGTTGGCCATCGGTACGTCGCCACAGGGCGCGATCGCCCGGGTGTTCCTCGGCTCGAAGGGGGCGAAGATCGTGCGTCACAGCCCGGTTCCGGTACTGGTCCTGCCGAACTAGGCGTCGAACGTCCCGCCGGCAGGTCCACCTCGCGGCCGAACAGGACGTCAACCGGTCGACGCGGTCAGTACTTCATCGTTCCGCGGTCGACGGCGATCTGCGAACCCGAGACCGTCGACGACCCGTCGCCCGCCAGCCAGGCGACCACGTCGGAAACCTCTTGCGGGGTCATGAATTCCTGCAAACCCTTCTTTCCGTCGTGGTTGACGGGGCGGAACGGCATCGGCGAGAAGCTGTGGATGAAGGTCGGGTACTTGCCGAAGATCTCCATCATCGCCTCCGGCTCGACCATCGGCGTGTCGATCGAGTACGGGTGGATGGAGTTGACCCGGATGCCGAACTCCCCCACCTCGAGCGCAAGCGAGTTCGTGATCGCGACGAGGCCGTGTTTCGAGGCCGCATAGTGGCTGTTGCCTGGGGTGGCCTTCAGGCCCGCGGACGAGCTGACGATGATGATCGAGCCGCCGTTGCCCGCATCGATCATGGCCGGCACCGCGGCGCGCACCGTGCGCCACGTCCCGTTCAGGTTGACGTCGACGACGGTGTCCCACTGCTCTTCGGTCATCTCGAACATCCGGCCCCAACTGAGCACGCCGGCGTTGGCCACCACGACGTCGAGCCGGCCGAACTGTTCGATGCCGTCGGCGATCACCTGCTGCTGGGCCGCGAGATCGCGGATGTCGACCTCACGGGCCAGCACCTTGCGCCCCGCCGCCTCGACCTCGCGGACGGTCTCGGCCAGGTCCTCGGGCGTCGATGCCGGGTAGGTGATCGTGTCCGAGACCGGACCGCAGACGTCGACGGCGATGATGTCGGCACCCTCGGCGGCCAGGCGCGCCGCGTGCGCACGGCCCTGCCCCCGTGCCGCTCCCGTGACGTATGCCACGCGGCCTTCGAGTGTTCCCGCCATCGCCCGTCCCTTCGTCGGCAACCCGCGCTCAGGCTAGCAGCCGAACTGGAACGTGTTCTAGTAAGCCCCTTGCGGAACTCACAGGTCGGCGATGATCTGCTGCCGCTTCGCGGTGTACTCCGCGTCCGAGATGGTCCCCATCGCGCGCAGCGTTTCAAGTTCCTGAAGGCGCTGCGCGACGGGCGCCTCCGGCGGTCGTGGCGGGGGTGGAGGTGGGGGTGGGTAGGAGGCCGCCGCAGGAACCGGCGCCGGCATCGGCATCTGCGGCGAGCCCTGTTGAGCCGCCGCGCGCCGGACCACGTTCATCACCTGCTGCCGGACCGCCGGATTCGACCGGATGTCGATGGTGCCGTTCATCGGCACGCCGTTCGCCTTGAGGATCTGCATGATCTCCATCAACGGTGCGGCCTGTCCGGACAGGTCGTAGGTCCGGTTGCCGTCCTCGGCCAGCGTGAACTGGGCCGGCATCATTCCGCCGACCAGCGCACTACGGTTCCAGTCGATTTCGTACTGATTGGTGGCCGGGTCGACCAGCACGACCAGTTTGCGTCCGGTGATCAGCGGCAACCTCGTCACCGAGGCGATCACCCTGTCCTGCACGTCGAACGGCCGGATCCCGGGACCTTCGACGTGCAGGTTGATCTTCACCAGCGGCTGATCGTTGATCCTGGTGCCCGTCTCACCGATCGCCGTCACCTGCGCCAGCGCCAGCACGCCGTTGGCCTCCAGCAACTTCGTCGTCGCCTCGGACTTCGCGCCGTAGCTCGCCAGCGCGAGGGCGATCAGCACGTCCGCGCCCGTGATCAGCAACCCGACCCAGAACATCCACCCTATGTAGGGGCGGGCGGACTCGCCCAGGGCGAAGTAGACCCCGAGGAAGATCGGACCGACCAGACCGCCGCACAACAGCACCATCAGCTGCGACTTCACATAACGTCCCAACATGTGCCACGCTCCTCGTCAGCTGGCGGTACCGCAGGTCAGAGTAGCGCGAGTCATCCGGATTCAGACGGCGTTCGGGTAGTCGGGGATCTCGACGACGAGGAACGAGAAGTTGTCGTGGGCGCCGTTCTCTCGCGTGGTCCCGATGATCTCGGCCACGCAGTCGTCGAGGACGGGCTGTCGCACGGCGGCATCCAGCTGCTCGGGGGTCATCACACCGCTGACGCCGTCCGAGCACATCAGGTATGTCCCGGCGCGCCTCGGCAACACCGTCACGTGGGGTCGTACCGGCGCCGACTGACCAAGCGACTGCGTGATGATGTTGGTCGGCCTGCCGTTCGAGTCGAAGACCGAGTCGTCGATCGAGATCTGGGCGAGATCGCCGTCGGTGATCGAGAAGACCGGACTGTCACCGACATTGAAGACGACGATGCCGTCGGTCGTTGATGCACAGCCCGGCGACCGTGGTACCGAGACCTTGCAGGTCGTTCTCGATGCCGACCGTCCGGACCTGTCTCGTTGGCCTCGGCGAGGGTCGACGCGACGTCCTCCTCGCGTACGCCAGTCCGGCGACCGCTCGGCGAGGACGGTCAGCGCCACCCTGCTCGCGAGGTCGCCGCCGACATGCCCGCCCATGCCGTCGGCGACGGCACACACGAAGGGCAACTTGGGTGTGAAATCCATTGTGACGAGCGAACCTTCGCGTGCCTGGCTGATCCAACCCGCCACCAGGACGCAGTCTTCGTTGCGCTTGCGCACCAAGCCGACGTCGGTGAACGCGCGCACCCTGATCATCTCGCCCACCCGTCATCCGTCGCTTGGCACGCTCATCGTAGACGTGACGGCCCCCGCCCATGCAGAAGCGGCGCCCACCCCGGAGGGTGAGCGCCGCTTCGTTGGCCGGATCAGATCACTTGATGATCTTGGTGACGCGGCCGGCGCCGACGGTCTTGCCGCCCTCACGGATCGCGAAACGCAGACCCTCGTCCATCGCGACGGGCTGGATCAGCTTGACCGTGATGTCGACGTTGTCGCCGGGCATCACGATGTCGGTGCCCTCGGGGAGGGTCACCACGCCGGTCACGTCCGTGGTGCGGAAGTAGAACTGCGGGCGGTAGTTCGACAAGAACGGCTTGTGACGGCCGCCCTCTTCCTTGCACAGGATGTAGACGGAGCCCTCGAACTCGGTGTGCGGCGTGGTGGTGCCGGGCTTGACCACGACCTGGCCACGCTCGACGTCCTCACGCTTGACACCACGGATCAGCAGGCCGACGTTGTCGCCCGCCTGACCCTGGTCGAGCAGCTTGCGGAACATCTCGACACCGGTGACGGTGGTCTTGGTGACGGTCGGACGGATGCCGACGATCTCGACTTCCTCGTTCACGTTGACCACGCCGCGCTCGACACGACCGGTGACCACGGTGCCGCGGCCGGTGATGGTGAAGACGTCCTCGACGGGCATCAGGAACGGCTTGTCGGTCTCGCGGATCGGGTCCGGGATCGACTCGTCGACGGCTTCCATGAGGTCTTCGACCGACTTGACCCACTTCGGGTCGCCTTCGAGCGCCTTGAGCGCCGAGACCTGGACGACGGGGGCTTCCTCGTCGAATTCCTGGGCGGCCAGCAGTTCGCGGACCTCCATCTCGACGAGCTCGAGGAGCTCCTCGTCGTCGACCATGTCGGCCTTGTTCAGCGCGACCAGGATGTAGGGCACGCCGACCTGACGGGCGAGCAGGACGTGCTCCTTCGTCTGCGGCATGGGGCCGTCGGTCGCCGCCACCACCAGGATCGCGCCGTCCATCTGCGCGGCACCGGTGATCATGTTCTTGATGTAGTCGGCGTGGCCGGGGGCGTCGACGTGTGCGTAGTGACGCTTCTCGGTCTGGTACTCCACGTGGGAGATGTTGATCGTGATGCCACGCTCACGCTCTTCGGGCGCATTGTCGATCTGGTCGAATGCGCGCGACTCGTTCAACGTCGGGTACTTATCGTGCAGAACCTTGGTGATTGCTGCGGTAAGCGTGGTCTTGCCGTGGTCAACGTGACCGATGGTCCCGATGTTGACGTGCGGCTTCGTCCGCTCGAACTTCGCCTTCGCCACTTCTGGTGTCCTCCTGGACTGTGTTGTTGCTTCTTTAAAGCAGGGTCTGATCTTTACAGTTGTGGTTCGCCGCCCGGCAACCGGGTTACTGACCCGTCGCCTTCGCCGTGATCATGACTCGGCTCCGATTCTCACTGACCCGTCGCCTTCGCGATGATCTCCTTCGACACGTTCGCCGGAACTTCGGCGTACGAGTCGAACACCATGGAGTAGTTCGCCCGGCCCTGGGTCCGCGACCGCAGGTCGCCGACGTAGCCGAACATCTCCGACAACGGTACCGACGCCCTGACGACGCGCGCACCGCTGCGCTCCTCCATGGCTTGAATCTGACCACGGCGGGAGTTCAGGTCGCCGATCACGTCACCCATGTAGTCCTCCGGGGTGGTGACCTCGACGGCCATGACGGGCTCCAGGATGGTGGGCTGCGCTTGGGCGGCAGCCTTCTTCAACACCTGGGAACCAGCGATCTTGAACGCCATCTCGGAGGAGTCGACGTCGTGGTAGGCACCGTCGAGCAGGGTGAGCTTCACGTTCACCAGCGGGTAGCCGGCGAGCACGCCGTACTGCATGGCATCCTGCGCACCGGCATCCACCGACGGGATGTACTCGCGCGGGATGCGGCCACCGGAGACCTTGTTCTCGAACTCGTAGGTCGCGCCGTCCTCGCCGACGAACGGCTCGATGCTGACGAGGACCTTGGCGAACTGCCCCGAGCCACCGGTCTGCTTCTTGTGCGTGAACTCGACCTTTTCGACCTTCCGCTTGATGGTCTCCTTGTAGGCGACCTGCGGCTTGCCGACGTTGGCCTCGACCTTGAATTCGCGACGCATCCGATCGACCAGGATGTCGAGGTGCAACTCGCCCATGCCGCCGATGACGGTCTGACCGGTCTCGTTGTCCTGGTGGACCTTGAAGGTCGGATCTTCCTCGGCCAGCTTCTGGATGGCCAGCGACAGCTTCTCCTGGTCGCTCTTCGTCTTCGGCTCGATGGCCACCTCGATCACCGGATCCGGGAAGGTCATCGACTCGAGGACGACCTGCTGGTTCGGGTCGCTCAAGGTGTCACCGGTGGTGGTGTCCTTCAGACCGATCACGGCGTAGATGTGGCCCGCCGCGGCCGACTCGACCGGGTTCTCCTTGTTCGAGTGCATCTGGAACAGCTTGCCGAGGCGTTCCTTCTTACCCTTGGTCGCGTTGATGACCTGAGCGCCGGAGTCGACCTTGCCCGAGTACACCCGGACGTAGGTGAGCTTGCCGAAGAAGGGGTGCGTGGCGACCTTGAACGCCAGCGCCGAGAACGGCTCGGTCGTCGAGGGCTTGCGGACGAGCACCTCGTCTTCCTTACCGGGAGCGTGGCCACTCACGGATTCGACGTCCAGCGGCGACGGCAGGTAGTCGATGACCGCATCCAGCATGGGCTGCACGCCCTTGTTCTTGAACGCACTGCCGCACAGCACGGGGTAGATCTCGGAGTTCACCGTCAACTTGCGGATGGCGCCCTTGATCTCGGCAACGGTGAGTTCCTCGCCGCCGAAGTACTTCTCGAGCAGGGCCTCGTCGGTCTCGGCGACGGTCTCCAGCAGCTTGGTGCGGTACTCGTCGGCGATCTCCGCGAGATCCTCGGGGATGTCGATGGTGTCGTAGGTCTCGCCGAGCTTGGTCTCGCCGCGCCAGACCTTGGCCTTCATCTCGACCAGGTCGACGACGCCCTCGAAGCCACCCTCGGAGCCGATGGGCAGCTGGATCGGCAGCGCGCGGGCGCCGAGGCGCTCCTCGATGGTGCGCACGGTGAAGTAGAAGTCCGCGCCGATCTTGTCCATCTTGTTGACGAAGCAGATGCGCGGCACGTCGTACTTGTCGGCCTGGCGCCACACCTGCTCGGACTGCGGCTCCACGCCCTCCTTGCCGTCGAACACCGCGACGGCGCCGTCGAGGACACGAAGGCTGCGCTCCACCTCGACGGTGAAGTCGACGTGCCCGGGGGTGTCGATGATGTTGATCTGGTTGCCGTCCCAGAAGCAGGTGGTGGCAGCCGAGGTGATGGTGATACCCCGCTCCTGCTCCTGCTCCATCCAGTCCATCGTGGCGGCACCGTCGTGCACCTCACCGATCTTGTAGCTGATCCCGGTGTAGTAGAGGATGCGCTCGGTAGTCGTCGTCTTACCGGCATCGATGTGCGCCATGATGCCGATGTTGCGGACCTTCGTGAGGTCGGTCAGCACGTCCTGTGCCACGGCGTCTTCCCACTCTTTCGCTTGCTAGTTGGCTGTCTTGTTGCGCCCGGTTCTGGCGATTGCCGGTGCTCACCGGCCCGCATCAGCGGACGGTCGTCACCAGCGGTAGTGCGCGAAGGCCCGGTTTGCCTCGGCCATCTTGTGGGTGTCCTCGCGTCGTTTGACGGCGGCACCCAGGCCGTTGCTGGCGTCCATCAGTTCATTGGCCAGACGTTCCACCATGGTCTTCTCGCGACGCTGCTTCGAGAAGCCGACCAGCCAGCGCAGCGCCAGCGTGGTGGACCGCTCGGGGCGAACCTCGACGGGAACCTGGTAGGTGGCGCCGCCGACCCGACGGCTACGCACCTCGAGCGCCGGCTTCACATTGTCCAGAGCGCGCTTGAGAGTGACCACCGGATCGGTGCCGGTCTTCTCCCGAGCCTGCTCGAGCGCACCATAGACAATGCGTTCGGCGAGGGATTTCTTCCCGTCCAGCAGAACTTTGTTGACCAGCTGGGTGACCAGCTGCGAACCGTAGACCGGGTCATTGACCAGCGGCCGCTTGGGTGCGGGGCCCTTGCGCGGCATCAGCTCTTCTCCTTCTTGGCGCCGTAGCGGCTCCTGGCCTGCTTGCGGCTCTTCACGCCCTGGGTGTCCAACGAGCCGCGGATGATCTTGTAGCGGACGCCGGGGAGGTCCTTCACACGACCACCGCGCACCAGCACCATCGAGTGCTCCTGCAGGTTGTGGCCCTCGCCGGGGATGTAGGCCGTGACCTCGACCTGGCTGGTCAGCTTCACGCGGGCGACCTTCCGAAGCGCCGAGTTCGGCTTCTTCGGAGTGGTCGTGTACACGCGGGTGCAGACGCCGCGACGCTGAGGGCTGCCCTTGAGTGCCGCGGTCTTGACCTTGGCGATCTTGTCGCGGCGACCCTTGCGGACCAGCTGGTTGATGGTTGGCATGTACCGGCTTTCTGTGTTTCCTCGTGGAGCTGTGTCGTGTCTGTCGTCAAGTCTGTGTACTGCGGGTTACACCCTGCCGCCGTACCCCGCGGCCGGGTGTGTCGCACGCGTCCGAACACCGAATCTCGGTCGATGCACCGTGGACATGCGAATTTGCCCGGCGTGCAGGCTCGCTTACGGGTATCACAACCCCAAGCGCCCTAACGGCCAGGCACGATCGACCACGATACCCGTCCGCGGTGGCTCGGGTCAAAGCGCGGCGCAACCGCCACTGCGCTGGGTGTTCTACCGCCGCTCCATGCCGGCCGCCAAGCGCAACACCATGTCGGTGAACACGGCATCGGTGTCGATGTCGTCCATCACGCCCGTCATTTCCAGCAGCACGAATCCGTGCAGTGCCGACCAGAACTCGAGCGCTGCGAAGAAGGCGCCGTCACCTTCCAGCCCGTAGGACGCCAGCACCGCGATGACCGGCCCGGCGGCCGCCCGGGTCGCCGCGGTGTACTCGGGATCGTCACCGCCGAGGGGCATCCGGGTGAACGCCGAATAACGGCCCGGATGGTGGTGGGCATAGCTGCGGTAGGCACTCGCCATCGCCACCACGGCGTCGTCGCGGGTACGGCCGTCGCCGACCGTGTTGAGCATGCCGATGATGTCCTCGACGACGCGCATGCGCACCGTGAGGCGCAGGTCCTCGAGGCTGTGGACGTGGTTGTAGAGCGACGGTCCCTTGGTGCCGAGCTGCGTCGCGAGGGCATTGATGGTGAGGGCCTCCCAGCCGTCGCGGTCGAGGAACGTCAGCGCGGCGTTCACGATGGCCTCCCGGCTCAGCTTGGCTGCTCTGCCGGCATGCCGCGTTCGGCTGACGCCGGCCGCCGCCGGCGATTCCGACCGTGCTGCCATGTGCTGGTGTCCTTCGGATAGACGGGTGCCCTCACTGTAGGACAGCCACCGACGCCATCCCGCTCGCCGACCCGGTCGATTCATCCCGATCCGGCGACGACGGGCGCACCGAAGTGGCGCCACGACGGGCGGCCAGCAACGTACAGTCTGCTCAGGCGAACCAGGGCTGCGGACGCGAAGGGGACCACCGTGGGTTGGAGAACGTGTGGCGCTTCGCTGCTGACGGTCGTGCTGGCAGTCGCCGTCGCCCTCGGTGTCGGGGCGCCCTGCGCGCAGGCCAAGAACGGCGACACCCACATCACCGGCCAGGGCATCAGCCAGACGCTGGACTGCAACGACTCCACGCTCATCGTCGTCGGCACCGGTAACACCATCACCGCATTGGGCACCTGCTGGGGCGTCTCGGTTCAGGGCTCGTCGAACGTCGTCGTGGTGGACGACGTCGTCAACGACATCACGGTCTACGGATTCGACCAGACCGTGCTGTATCACGGCGGCGATCCGCTGGTGTGGGACCGGGGCCGGGAAATCGGTTTGACCAACCGCATCGACCGACTGCCCGCGTAGTCTCGTCGGACAGCAGGCCCGTCGAGAAAGCGAGAGAGCACCACGTGCGCTTCCCCACCCTCATCGCCGCGTCGGCCTTCTGCGCAGCTCTGAGCGTGCCGGGTCTGGCGGGATGCGGTTCGGACAGCAGCGACACCAACTCGCCGACGGCAACGGTCGGAACGTCCGGCGTGCAGGTCGAGATCGCCAACACGATCAACTACGGCTCGGTCGGTACGACGGCCGAGATCGACTGCGCCGACGGCAAGTCGCTCACGATCGGCGGCTCGAACAACACCCTGACCGTGAAGGGCACGTGCGCCAACGTCAACATCGGCGGCGCCGACAACAAGGTGTCGTTCCAGAAGATCGAGAGCGGCCTCAGCGTCGTCGGCCTGAACAACACCGTCACCTACTCCCAGGGCGACCCACACGTCAACGACACCGGTTCGGGTAACTCGATCAGCAAGGGCTGACGTTTCACGCCGTGGTGCCGTGCCTGCCCGCCCCGTCGGCGAATCGTGCGGCACCGGCCAAGGATTCCGCCGCCACCTTCGACATGCTGCCGAATTCGACGTCCATCGCCTCGCGCTCCGACGCGCCCCACTGATCGAGCGCCGAGAGTCGGTCGGCCCGCAGACACTGCTGCGGCAGGGCGGCGAGCTCGGCGGCCAACGCCTCGGCTGCCTCACGGGCCCGCCCGGTGGGCACCACCCGGTTCGCGAGGCCGATGGCACTCGCCTCGGCGGCGTCGACGCTACGGCCGGTGAGGATCAGGTCCATCGCGCGGCTGTGCCCGATGAGCCGCGGCAGCCGCACCGTCCCCCCGTCGATCAGGGGCACTCCCCAACGACGGCAGAAGACGCCGAAGACGGCGTCCTCCTCGACGACGCGCAGGTCGCACCACAGCGCCAGTTCCAATCCCCCGGCGACCGCGAATCCACTGACGGCGGCGATCACGGGCTTGGACAGCACCATGCGCGAGGGGCCCATCGGCCCAGGGCCGGAGCGATGGACGGGGTTGGCGTCGGGCGTGCCGAAAGCCTTGAGATCTGCGCCGGCACAAAAGGTTCCCTTGTCGCCCCAGAGCACCGCGACGGAGGCGTTCTCGTCGTGGTCGAACTCCTCGAACGCGGCGAACAGAGCCGCGGCGGCGGGGCCGTTGACGGCGTTGCGCGCCTGGGGGCGGTTCATGATCACCGTCGTCACCGGGCCATTGCGCTCCACTCGGACGCCGCCGGGTTCGTCTGCGTCCCGGGTCGCTGCGCTCCTGCCCTCCGGTTCGGTCATCTCGCCTCCATCAGTTGGGTGTCGTCGCGGCGCGCCGCGAGTTCCGCGGCGAACCCGTGATAGGCCCGTCGCAATTCCGCACCCGGCCAGCGGTCGGGCAGCAGTTCGGGCGGCAGCACCGGATCGACGAGGAGATGACGCACGATCGCAGCGGCCGTCACGAACCGGCCAGGCACGTCGGCGGCGCCGGACAGGCGCTCGAGCAACCGCTGCCCGGCATCCGCCCAGCCGGGGAGATCCCACAGCCGCGCCGCCAGCCCAGCCGGGTCGTCATCGCGGGCCTGCAGTACCCGCACCCGCGCCTGCAGGTCACCGGTCAGGTCCATGCCGATGTTGTCCGGCCGCATCCACAGTCCCTCGCGGAGTTCGGCGAACCTGCTGTCGTGCAGCGTCGTCCGAAGACCTGCCCGCGTCCGGGCGTCGGTGCCGACGCTGATGATCACCAAGGTGGTCCACGTGCCGCGCCACTGTCGCAGCTTGGGGTCCAGCGCATCGTCCTGACGTCGCTGCCTCGCCAAGAGTCGATCCGACAGCCGGTAGCCGTCCGCGGAGCGCACCAGGTCACCGGTACCCACCATCCGCGTGAGCGCCACCCGCAGGGTCGCTTCCCTGATACCGAAGTCGGCTGTGAGCCTGATCAATTCGCTCGCCGAGGCCCATGCGGGATGAGCCCCGAGCAGCACGCTGAGCACCACCGACCGTGCCGTGAGGCGGGTCAGCGAGGCGGCCGGCGTGGCGGGCATGGCGGGCCTACACCCCGGACGTGGCGCGGCCGGCGTCGCCGAACGGCTCGTCGCGGCCCTTCACCGCCGCGCGGAATCCCCGCTCGGATGCCTCGGCGACGAAGGCGTGGCCTTCCGGGGTGTGCCGTGCCACGCCGTCGAACACCGTGCTGACCATCCGACTGGTGGCGATCCCCTGGTGGTACAGCGCGGTGTTGAGTGCGAGCTTGGCCATGATCAGCTGGTTCACCGGCATCGCGGCGATGCGTTCGACCAGGCGTTCGGTGCGGTCGTCGAGATCCTCGGGTTCGGGCGCCTCGATCGCAAGCCCCCATTGCGCGGCCTGAGCACCGCTGATGCAATCACCGGTGAAAAGCAGACGTTTGGCGCGCTGATCGCCGAGGCGGTGAGCCCAGAGCCCCGCGGCGGGCACGCCCCAGACGCGCATCGGTGGGTAGCCGATCTTGGCGTTGCTCGCCGCGATCACCTGGTCGGCATGCAGCGCGATGTCGGTGCCGCCGGCCACGCAGTAGCCGTGGATCTTCACCACCGTCGGTTTGTCCGCGTGCATCAGGCTGGCGAAGCCACGAACGAACCTGCTCATCATCTGGTAGTCGATCATCGGATCCCACGGCTGATCGGGCAGGTGGTTGACCGCCTGGGTCCTGCCGTCGAGCACGGTGCCGCGATAACTTCCCGTCCCGCCCGCCGAGGACGTGCGGTCGGCGTAGGCGGACAGGTCGAAACCCGCGCAGAATCCCTCGCCCCGGCCGGAGACCAGGATGACGTGCACCTGCGGATCGAGGTCGGCACGCTCGACCAGCGCCGACAGCTCCAGCGGGGTGTCGGCCACGATCGCGTTGCCCTTCTCGGGACGGTTGAACGTGATTCGTGCGATGCGGTCGGTGACTTCGTAGGTCATCGTCTTGAGGTGGTCGAAGTCGACGCCTCTGATGGCGTGCGTCACGCGGTCAGCCCTTGACCAGTGCGCGCTCGATGACCGGCGACAGGTCCAGGCCCGTGGGCAGCGTGCCGAAGGCTCCTCCCCACTGGCCACCCAGCCTGCTGGCCAGGAAGGCCTCCGCTACCGCGGGATGTCCGTACCGCACCAAGAGCGAGCCCTGCAGCGAAAGCGAGATGTCCTCGGCGACCTTGCGCGCCCGGTACTGAATCGTCTCGAGGTCGCCGAGTTCCGCGCGCAGCGACACCACGTGCGCGTCCAGCCGCGGATCCTGGCCGGCCGTCCGGCCCAGTTCGTCGAACAGCACGTCGACGCACTCGGGCCGGGTCACCATGGCGCGTAACGTATCCAGGGCACTGACGTTTCCCGAGCCCTCCCAGATTCCCATCAGTGGCGCCTCGCGGTACAGCCGCGGCATCCCCGACTCCTCGACGTAACCGTTGCCGCCGAGGCACTCCATCGCCTCCGCCGCGTGTGGGGTGGCCCGCTTGCACACCCAGTACTTGCCCGCGGCGAGCCCGATGCGGCGCAGCAGGGTCTCTCGTTGGTCGCCGCGGACGGCCGCGTCGGTGGCACCGGCCATCCGCATGGCCAGCATGGTGGCCGCCTCGGCCTCGACGGCAAGGTCGGCGAGCACGTTGCGCATCAGTGGTTGATCGATCAGGTAGGCGCCGAACGCCTTTCGGTGCGCGGCGTGGTGAATCGCCCGCGCCAGACCGGTGCGCATGCTGGTGGCACTGCCCAGCGTGCAGTCCAGCCGGGTGAGGTTGACCATCTCGATGATGGTCGGCACGCCCCGGCCCTCCTCCCCGACCAGCCATGCGGTGGCTCCGTCGTATTCGACCTCGCTCGACGCATTCGCGTGGTTGCCGAGCTTGTCCTTGAGACGCTGCAACGACATTCGATTGCGCGTGCCGTCGGGCAGTACCCGCGGCAGGAAGAAGCAGCTCAACCCGTTGGGAGCCTGCGCGAGTACCAGGAAGACATCGCACATCGGCGCCGACGTGAACCACTTGTGACCGGTGAGTGAATAGGAACCGTCCCCGTTGGGAATCGCCTGCGTGGTGCCCGCGCGGACGTCCGAGCCGCCCTGCTTCTCCGTCATCGACATGCCCGCGGTGATACCGGCCTTCGCCGTCGGAACCCTCAACTCGGGGTCGTAGACGCGACTCGTCAGCAGCGGCTCGTAGACGGTCGACAGCGCCGGTTCGTGCCGCAGCGCGGGCACGATCGCATACGTCATCGAGATCGGGCACACGTGCCCGGCCTCGGGGGTCCACACCGACGTCTTCGCCGCGCGCACGACGTGGGCGCCGACGCGGTCGTCGGCCCAGGGGGCGGCATGGAGACCGTGGCCCACGGCCACCCGCATCAGTTCGTGATAGGCGGGGTCGTACTCGACCTCGTCGACGCGGTGACCGTAGCGGTCGTGGGTGTGCAGCACCGGCTGGTTTCGATCGGCCAGCTCGCCCCAACGCTGAACTCGCGCACTACCGGACAGCGCGCCCAGTTCGCCGACCTCGTCGAGGCCCCATTCGCCACCCTCGCGAATCAGCGCTTCGGTGAGCACCGGTGAGGTGGCGGGGTTGTAGTCCTGCAGCGGTGGGACCTGATTGGTGACGACGTGCGTATCCGGCATCACTCCACTGTTACATTATCGCGACAACTGCACAAGAGTCGTAATGACGACGGGTGGCTCCCATACTGGCTCCATGCAACCCAACGCCGTCGTGCACGCCGCCGGGATCGACCTGGACCACGAACCGGTGCCCGCCGGGCAGTCCGTCCGCGGCCGGCCGACCACGGCGGCGACTGCCCTCGCCGAGTTCGGCGGCCTCGAGGTGGGGGTGTGGGAGATGACTCCCGGTGTCATGACCGATGTGGAGGCCGACGAGGTGTTCGTCGTCCTGGCCGGCTCAGCGACTGTCGAGTTCGGCGATGGCAGCGCCACGCTGCGCATCGGCCGCGGCGACGTGGTCCGGCTGGCCGGCGGCGCCGAGACGGTGTGGACGGTCACCGAGACGTTGCGGAAGGTGTACCTCACCAGTGCGTGACCCACGGGACCTGGCCCGCGCCTGAAGGCGGTTCGACGCGGTCACGGCGACGGCCGCCAACACCCAGCCGAGCAGGATGTCGACGACGTAGTGCTCGGCGGTGTAGACCAGCGTGAAGGCCATGATCAGCGGATACGCCACCAACAACGGGCGCCACCTGCGCGCCACCCTGGTCCACAGGAACGCCGATACGGCGGCGGTCAACGCCGCGTGCAGCGACGGGATCGCCGCCACCAGGTTGACGCTGGCCTGGCCCTGGTCGATCAGCGCGGTGGCCGAATGCAGGTGCAGATTGCCCCATCCCCGCGCGACGATGCGCTCGACCCAGTCGTTGGCGCCGTCGCGGTGGCTCTCCATGGTGCCGAGGAGCCCTCCGCCCGGGACGCCCCGACCGGAGCCGAACATGCATCGCGGGCCGGACGGCCCGCCCGCGACGTCGTCGGACGTGCATCGCGCCGCCGCCCACGGCGGAGCTGCCGGAAGCAGGGCGTAGATCAGCAGACCCGCGAACGACAGGCCGACGAACAACCGGACGAACGCCTTCCATTCGTCGCGGTCCCGCAGCCACAGCACCGCCGCCACCACGTACGGCAGGATGAAGAACGACATGTACACGCTGCTGATGACGACTTCCCACCACGGCGGCGCGGGCAGTTTGAGGCGTTCCTGCAACCAGACCGTCGGCATGGTCCCGAAAAACAGCCACCGATCGGCGTCGGCCTGCCAGTGCCACATCGTGGGCCGCCCGATCAGCGTCGCGGCTCCCCGACTGAGGTCGTACGCCGCCAGGACCAGGGCGAACGGCAGCCAGTCGCGGACCACGTACAGCACGCGACGGCCCTGACCGATGCTGGCCGCCGCCAGTCCGGTGCAGATGTAGAGCAGCAACAACTCGCGGTTGAACGCGAACCCGTCGGTCGCGGTGCGGTACACCACGACGCATGCCCAGATCGCAACCGCCACCCGGCGGGCGATCCGGAGCCATCGTTCTCGGGGATCGACGGGGTCCGCGGGATGCGTGTCGGCAATTGACGACTCGTCAAGTGCGGACACGAATGCCTTCCGGAGGTCGCCAGGGTGGGGTTACCCGCCGATCTTAATTAACTGCAGCGATGCCTGACGTTCCGACACCGTTTACCGCCGAATTGCCGTCGAATCGAGTTCAGTACCGACCCGGCCATCCGATTGACGTGCCCACAACGCCGCCCCCCAAACCCGTCGCGGCCACGCTATCCTCCCTGCCTCGTCTCAGAGGTTGTCGCGGAGAAACGCGATGTCGTCCTTGCGGCCCTCGTCGGACGTCTCGCAGATGACCGGTGCGTCAGCCGCCTTGACCACCGCGAGCAACAGCTGCGGATCGATCTGGCCGCTGCCGAAGTTCGCGTGCCGGTCCGCGCCCGACCCCGCCGCGTCGCGTGAGTCGTTGCAGTGCACCAGGTCGATGCGCCCGGTGATGGCCCTGACCCGTTCCACCGCATCGATCAGCGCCTCGCCGGCAGCCCACGCGTGACAGGTATCGAGGCAGAAGCCGATTCCCTTGTCGCCGACGCGGTCCCACAGCCTGGCGATGGTGTCGAAGTGGCGCGCCATCGCATGATCACCACCCGCGGTGTTCTCCAGGTACACCGGCACGTCGGTCTTCAGGTAGTCCAGCGCCTTGGCCCAGCGCTCGAATCCGGCCTCCATGTCGTCGTCGTCGGCATGGCCGCCGTGCACGATGACCGCCGTCGCGTCGATCTCGCCTGCCGCGTCGCAGGTGTCCTGCAGGATCTTGCGGGACGGGATGCGCACGCGGTTGTTCGCCGACGCCACGTTGATCAGGTACGGCGCATGCACGTACAGCGGGACGCTCGACGCGCGCAGGGCCGCGGCGTCCTCGCGCGGTTTCGGCTTCTTCCAGCTTTGCGGGTTGCCGAGGAAGAACTGGACCACCTCGGCGCCGTCGGCCTGCGCTGCGGCAAGGGGATCATCGTCGTGGACGTGCGAACCGATCAACACCCCGCCAGTCTAGGTCGGGCCCCCGACGCCTCAGGTCAGTCTCCTGCCCGGCGGCGCCGCGCCGATTTCGACCAGGCGCCTGCGGTCGGGCGCATCCAGCAGCGTGCCCTCGTGCTCCACCGCGGTGGCGCCGAATCGGAGCGCACTGGCCAGCGCCTCCGCGCCACCGCGGGGCTCGGCCAGGAATCCCGCGAGGAATGCGTCGCCCGCCCCGACGGTGTTGACCACGCGGTGCGCAGGCGCGGTGCCGTACCACGGCTCAGGCAACTCCGCGTCGATCAGGACGGCACCGTCGCCGCCGAGGCTGACCAGCACGGTGTGCACCCCGCGGGCCACCAGCGTCTGCGCCGCGGCGGTCACGTCGCCCACGGTCGTCAACGTGGCACCGACGACGTCGGCCAGTTCCTCGACGTTGGGCTTGATCAGGTGCGGCAGTCCGTCGCGGTCGTTGCCCAGGACGGCCTCGAGGGCGCCGCCCGACGAGTCCACGGCCACCCGTCGCCCGGCGGCGCGGGCCTCGGCCACCGCCGCCGCCAGCCGCGTCGGTGCGAATCCCGCGGGCAGGCTGCCCGCCCACACCGTCCAGTCGCCGTCAGCGCCCACCGAGAGCGCGGCCGCGCAGAGCGCCGCCACCTCCGCGCCGGACAACGCCGGCCCTGGTTCGTTGACCTTGGTGCTGCGTCCGTCCGCCTCGACGAGGGAGACGTTGCTGCGCACCTGCCCGCCGATCGGCACGGCGACGACCTGCAGTCCGAGCCGTCCGAGCCGTTCGACGATCTCGTCGCCGGTGGCGCCTCCCACCGGAAGCACGGCCCGCACGTCGATCCCGACCCGGTCGAGGGCGAGCGCGACGTTGACGCCCTTCCCACTCGGCTCGGTCATGGCGGCGGTGGCCCGGTTGACGCTTCCCGGCGCCAGTCGTGGCAGGCGCAACGTGCGGTCGAGGCTCGGGTTGGGCGTGACGGTGACGATCATCGGTCGGCCACCTCGACGGCGACGCCCGCGGCGCGCAACCGGGCCCGGTCGCCCGCGGTGGTCCCGGCATCGGTGATCAACACGTCGACGTCGGCCAGCGTGGCGTGGCGAGCCAGGCTCTCGCGGCCGAACTTGCTCGAGTCCACCAGGAACACCCGTTGGCGTGCGGCGGCCAGCATCTGGTGCTTCACCTGTGCCTCCTCGGCGTCCGGCGTGGTGAGCCCCCGATCGAACGACAGCGCGTTGGTGCCGAGGAACGCCACGTCGACGTTGACCGATGCCAGCGCCTGCGCGGTCAGCCCCCCGACGCCGGCCATGGTCGGCGACCGGATCCTGCCGCCCAGCGTCACGACCACCAGACCTCGCCGGTGCAGCGTCGCGCCGACGGGAATCGAATTGGTGTAGACGACGAGATCAATTCCGGTGGGCATTACTTCGGCAAGGTGCAGGGTGGTGGTGCCCGCATCGAGGAGTACCGAGCCGCCGTCGGGTACGAAGTTCAGGGCGTGCCGGGCGATGGCGGTCTTCTGCGCCGCAGCCTCGCCACGGTCGGTGACGTGCGGCTCCGCCCGCCTCGGCTCGCACGCGATGGCGCCGCCGTGTACCCGCCTCAGCAGGCCGCGGCCTTCCAGCAGTGCCAGGTCCTTGCGCACGCTCTCTGCGCTGATGCCGAAACGCTCTGCCAGCGAGGGACTTTCGACTCGACGATCGACCGCGAGCAGACGTAGCACCTCGGCGTGGCGTTCGTCGGCGAACCAGGTACGCGAGCCGGCTGTCACGGTTGCCCCAGGTGTTCGCCCGCACCGAGCTCACCGCACGCTCGCGCGGCCAACGTGGCCGCGCCGAGGGCGCCTGCCTCCTCGATGGTCGAGACGTCGACGGGGCCGAACCGGATCACCTTGGCGCGCATCACCTCTGCACTGTGCCGCCATCCGCCGGTGACCACCACCCGCGCCGCCGGTCCGACGACGTCGTCCATCGCGCGGTGCAGCACCAGCGCCTCGTCTGCGGCGGCGGCCACGACCTCCCGCCACTGCGCGCCGGGACCCGTCGCCGAGTGCTCGGCGGCGGCGTCCAACCGGGCCACGTCGGCAGGGTCCACGCCGAGTCGCTCCAGCGTGCGCAGTTGAGCGAGGCCACCCTCCGTCCCGCCGAGCAGGCTCCAGTGACCGGCTTCGATGCTCGGGTCCGTCGTGATGCCTGCGGCCGCCAGTCCGGCGATGTCGGCACGCTTCGGAGCCGGAGCGACGGTGCGCACCAACGCCTCTGCCGTGCCGCAGGAATCCAGTTCGTGCCCCGGGCCGGTCGCGCGGGCACCGAGCGCGGAGGCCTGGTGGTCGTGGCCCGCCAGCGTCATCACCGCGCCGCGTAACAGCGGGTGCACCGCCTCGGCGGTGACGGCGCCCACCGGCACGCCCGCGGTGACGAGCGGCGGCATCAGTGCACGGGTGGCGCCCGACCAGTCCAGCGCGTCATCCCACCATCGCCCCGCGGCGACGTCCAGCCATCCGGTGCGCCCGGCCAGCGACAGTTCGAGGACGGCTTCACCGCCCAGTCGCCGCACCACCCAGCCGCCGACGTCGAAGCGCGTCGTCGCCGTGCGGGCGCCCGGTTCGTGGCGAAGCAGCCAGCGGTGCTTGGTCAGGGAGAACTGGCCGCGCAAGGGTTTTCCCGCGATCCCCCCGAACGCCTCGGCACCGATGGTCGCGGCGAGGTCGGCCACCTCCTCACCGTCGCGGCCGTCGTGCCAGGCGATGACCGGAGCCAGCGGGCGCAGGCGCGCGTCGGTGAGCACGCCGGATTCGCCCATGCAGGTGATGCCGACCGCACGCACCGGTTCGCCGGCGGCGGCCGCGGCGGCATTGAGTGCGTCGAAGGCACTGCGGTACAACGTCTCCGCGTCGATCTGGGTACCAAAGGGGCCGCGGTCCCACGTCGTGGCGGCCCGGCCGGATCCGAGCACGGTGCCGTCGCCGCCGTAGATCACGGCCTTGCTCGACGTAGTTCCGACGTCGAGACCGGCGAATGCCGCCATCTCGCTCCCGCGATTGCCTGAATTGTGTTTGCGTGGATATAGTTGCAAATGGTTGGAGTGCCGTCAAGCCGTCAGGAGCCGTGTCATGCCGCTGGTCGCCACCTCACATCTCGTGGCGGATGCCGCCAGACGCGGCAGCGGTGTCGCGGCCTTCAACGTCGTGACGCTCGAGCACGCCGAGGGCATCGTGGCAGGGGCCCAGCGGGCGGCGGCTCCCGTGATCCTGCAAGTCAGCGAGAACACCGTCGGCTTCCACGGTGCGGTGCGTCCGCTGAGCGCCGCACTGGCGGCGCTCGCCGCCGAAGCCGAGGTTGCGGTGAGCCTGCACCTCGACCACGTCGAGGCAGCCGAGCTGTGGAATCAGGCAGCGGCGGCAGGCTACTCGTCGGTGATGGTCGACGGTGGCGCCCTCCCCTACGACCGCAACGTCGCCGTCACGGCGGAGGCCACCGCGCTGCTGCACGGGCACGGTCTGGCCGTCGAGGCGGAGCTCGGATACGTCGGCGGGAAGGATACCCAGGTGAGTGACGCGCACGCCCCCGGCGTCCGCACCGATCCGCGGCAGGCCGCCGAATTCGTCACGGCCACAGGCGTCGACGCCCTTGCGGTCGCGGTGGGCAGCTCCCACGCGATGACCACCCGCAGCGCCGTCCTCGACGTCGACCTCATCGCGGCGTTACGCGACGCGGTGCCGGTTCCGCTGGTGTTGCACGGTTCCTCGGGGGTGCCGGACGAGGCGCTGCACGCCGCGGTGCGCGCAGGCATCGTCAAGGTGAACATCGGGACCGCGCTCAACATCGCCTACACGGGCGTGGTGCGGACCGCCTTGGCCGCCGACGAAGACGCCGTCGACCCGCGCCGGGCATTGCGCTCGGCGCGGGCCGCGATCGCCGACACCGTCGCGCATCTGCTCGACGTCGTCAGCGGCTGAGGTCAGCAGCCCGACTTGTAGGCCGCGGCACCGCCCTCGCCGTCGAGGTTCTCCTTGGTGATGATCGTGAAACCGGTCTGCACGTTCTTGGTGTTCTGACCGCCTTCGAGCGCGGTCACGGCTTCGTCGACGCCGAATTGTCCGATGGCGCTGGGGTCTTGGGCCACCAATGCCTGCACGGTGCCCTCCCGCAACGCCTGGATCTGGTTGGGGCCTGCGTCGAAGCCGACGACCTGCACCTGTCCACCCTTGCCTGCCTGCTTGACGCCGGTGGCCGACCCCTCGGCCGCGAACAGGTTGACCGCGAAGACACCGACCAGGTCGGGATCCTTCTGCAACTGCGCACCGATCAGCTGGGCCGCGGTGGCCGGATCGTTGTGGCCGTACTGGACGCCGACGTAGTTGAACTTCGAGTCGGCCTTGACGGCGTCCTCGAACCCCTTGGTGCGTGCGTCCGTCGTCGAGATGCCGGGCTCCAGGCCCATCACCATGACCTTGCCGCCGTCGGGATGCAGTTGTTTGATGGCCTGGAATGCCGCCGCCCCGCCGCCTTCGTTGTCACTGGCGATCGCCGACACGGCATAGGACGGGTCCTTGGTGGTGGTGTCGACGAGCACGACCTTGATCCCGGCCGAGGCGGCCTGTTCGAGCGGCTGCTGCATGGCCTGGACGTCGGTCGGTGCGACCAGTAGCGCATCGGGCCTGCCGGCGACGATCGAATCGAGGACCGGTTTCTGCAGTGTCGGGTCGAACTTCTGCGGCCCCTGCGTGTTGACCGTGACCCCCAGCTTGGCCGCCTCGGCCTGCGCACCGCACTGCATGGTGATGTAGAACTGGTCGCCCACCACGCCCTGCAGCAGCGCGATCTTGTAGTCCTTGTCGGCCTTCGGGGGTGCGGCGACGGTGGTCGCCGCTGCCGCCGAGGACGCCGAGCCCGCACCGGCCGACGTCCCGCTGGGTTCGGACTGCGGTTTCGACGACGAACAGGCGGCCATCGGCACCGCGAGCGTCATGACGCTCGCGACGAGCACGAGACGCTTACCGAACATGTGCTTTCCCTTCGTTTGATCCTCGCTTGGACCCTCTGCGGTTGAAGAGGTTTCTCGATCGTGCACTGCGCATGGCGGCCGCCCGCCTCGACTGGTCGACGTAGACGGCGGCGATCAGCACCGACCCGACGGCCACCCCCTGCCAGTACGGCTGGACGCCGATGATGACGAATCCCGACTGCAGCACCGCGGGGATGAACAGCCCGACCAGGGTGCCGAACACCGTGCCCTCCCCACCGAAGATCGACGTGCCGCCGATGACGACCGCGGCGATGACGTTCAGGTTGGTCAGCGACTGCCCGGCGATGGTCGTGGTGCCGTACTGCGCGAGCGACAGCAGGGCGCCGAAGCCGGCCAGGGTGCCCGCGAGCGCGTAGACGGCGATCAGGTGCCGGGTCACCTTGATGCCGGTCCGGCGCGCGGCCTCCTGGTTGGAGCCGATGGCGTAGGTGTAGCGGCCGAACCTGGTCTTGTGCAGCAGGACGGCGCCGGCGACGACGACCAGCAGCGCCACGAACGGCAGACCCGGAATGCCCAGCACCTTGATGTACGCGCTGAAGTCGGTCAGTTCGTCTGGCACCGAACGGATGTCGATTCCGCCGGTGAGCACCTGCGCCAGACCCAGCGCCACCGAGAGCGTGCCGAGGGTGACGATCAGGGCGGGCACCCTGGCCTTGGCGACCAGCACTCCGTTGACGGTCCCCCAGATCATGCCGCTGACGACCGCGGCGACCAGTCCCACGGCCGCCACGCCGGGGCCGTTCCCGCCCATGGCCTCCATGACCTTCGCCGCCACCACCGACGAGAACACCAGCACGGATCCGACGGAGAGGTCGATGCCCGAGGTGATGATCACGAAGGTCATGCCGACACCGAGCACCGCCCAGACGGCGACGTTCTGCGAGATCAGCGAGAAGTTCCCGGTCGAGAGGAAGCGGTCGCCCGCGATGACGGAGAACAACACGCAGATGACGATCAGGACGCCCAGGATCCAGAACGCCTGCAAGCCGAGGAATCGCTTGAGCAGAGACTCGTCGCCGTCGTCGCGCGAGTCGTCGACGGGCGCCGGCCGGCTCGGCTGATCGACGCGCGGTTCGCTGCGTTCTCCGCTGGCCGTGCTCATGCCGCGCCCTCCCGCGCATCCAGCGCGCCGGTCATGGCGCCGACCAGCGTTTCGACGTTGGTCTCGTTGCCGCGGTAGGTCGCCACCCGACGGCCGAGCCGCAGCACCTGGATGCGATCGCACACCTCCAGTACGTGCGGCATCGAGTGACTGATGAGAACCACCGCAATCCCCTTGTCGCGCACCCGCTTCACCGACTCGAGCACGTTCTTGGTCTGCACGACGCCCAGCGCGGCGGTGGGTTCGTCGAGGATGACGACCTTGTCCGCCCACGCGATCGCGCGGGCGATGGCGATGCCCTGACGTTGACCGCCGGACATCGACCCGACGGGTGTGCCGAGCGAACGCACCGTGGCCCCGAGTTCGGCGAAGGAGGCGGCGGCCTGGCGACGCATTTCCTTCTCGTCGAGGAAACCGAGCCTGCCGAGAATCCCGTTGCGGCCGAGTTCCCGGCCGAGGAACACGTTCTGCACGGGATTGAGGTGCGGTGCAAGCGCGAGGTCCTGGTAGACCACCTCGATCCCGAGATCGTTGGCGTCGCGCGGGCTGGTCAGCCGCACCGGGGCGCCGTCGAAGTAGATCTCGCCCTCGTCGAGTTCGAGGCTGCCGCAGAGCGCCTTGATCAACGTCGACTTGCCTGCGCCGTTGTCGCCGATCAACCCGACCACCTCGCCGGCCTCGACGTCGAAGTCGGCATGGTCGAGCGCGCGGACGTGTCCGAAGCTGCGCGAGATGCCGCGCGCCTCCAGCAGTGCGGTCATGGCGTTCCTTCCGTGCCGTGCGGTCGGTGGGGTGGCCAGGTGGTGCCGGGCCGGCAGACGAGCAGCTCGAGGCCGGCAGCGACGCCCCAGTCGCCGCAGGCCGCGGGGACCACCAGCGTCTGCCCGGCGGTGACGTCGACACCCGGGCCCCGGGCGGGGGTGAGCGCGCCGGAGCCGGCCAGCGCCACCGCGACCGCGAATCCGGCCGGGACGGTGGCGCCCGCGGACAGCAGCTCCATGCGGAAGTACGGCGCGGCGGCCGGCGGCAGGACGGGCACCAGTCGAGCTGCGACGGCGCGGGTGTGCCGGGTCAGCGTCGCCGGGTCGGCCAGCGCGGCGGTGTCGACGACCGACAGCGCCGTATCGCGATCGAGCCCCAGGAACACCTCCGCGTCCGATGCGGTGGTGTTGGTGCGCTCCAAGAGGATTGACTGATCCGTCGGCTCCTGAGCCTCGATCAGCAACACGCCCGCGCCGATCGCATGCGGGGCGCCGCCCGGCACCAGGACGCCATCCCCCGGGCGCACCGGGATGCGGTGCATGAGCGCGAGCATCGCGTCGGCGTCCTGGTCCTCGACGAGCTTGCGAACCCGGCGCCGGTCGACGTCCTCGCGCCACCCGACCCACACGGCGGCGTCGACGGCGGCCTCCAGCACGTACCAGGCCTCGGTCTTGCCGTAGGCGCAGCCGAGGTGGTGGGTGGCGTACTCGCGCGTGGGGTGCACGTGCACCGGAAGACGTTGTCCGGCGTCGAGCAGTTTCACCAGCACGCCGGTGTCCCCGGCGGCGCCGTCGTCGCGCCCCAGCCAGCCAATCGGGTCGGCGAGCACCGCGTCGAGCAGGCGGGTGCCGTCCGCGAGATGGGCGGGCCCGCGGTCGGGTTCGCCGAATCGCGCGGCGGTGGCGCCGATCCACTCCTCGGGCGAGCGCTCCCCGACCGGGGGCAGTCCGCGCCAGGCGGCCAGCGCGGGACCGCCGGCATACCAGTGCTCGATCACGTTGGGCGGGAGCAGTTGTGGGCCTGGTGTCACGGCACGATCACCACCTTGTGGGCGGTCGGGTCGTCGCGCAGCGTCTGCAGCGCGAGCCCGTAGTCGTCGAGGGAGAACCGATGGGTGACGATGCCGTCGGTGCGGACCCGACCGCCGCGCATGGCGTCGATGGCGGCGCCGAACGACGTCATCTCGGCGAACGAGCCCTTGATGGTGATCTCACGCCGGAACACGTCGAACGGTCGGAAGCGCACGACGTCGTCGTCGCGGGTGACACCGTAGATCAGGACCGTGCCGCCCCGGCGGGTCAGCGGCACGCAGATGTCGCCCACCGTCGGCGATCCCGTCGCCTCCACGACGGCGTCGTAACCGTCGCCGTGCGGTGAGGCCGCCAGCAGCGCGGCGATGTTGCCGTCGGGATCGTCGCGGGTGATCCGCACGGTGCGGTCCACGCCGAGTCGGCCCGCAGTGTCGAGCTTGAACTGGCTCGGTCCGGCGACCGTCACCGACGACGCACCGCCCGAGGCGATGAGTTGGGCCAGCAGAAGGCCGGTGGGGCCGGCGCCCAGCACCAGCGCGCTTCCGCCCGGACGCAGCCGCAGGGATTCCAGGCCGTGCATGGCACAGGACGTCGGTTCACTGAACACCGCGGTCTCGACCGGAAGGCCCTCGGTGGAGAACACCAGCGTGTGGTTGACCACCGCGAACTCGGCGAAGAACCCGGCGAAGTTGCTGCCGAACCCCAACATGTCGGCGCACTGGCCCAGCCGGCCGGCCAGGCAGTACGGGCACTGCCCGCAGTACACGTTCGGGTTGACGCTGACCTGCTCGCCGATCCGGAACCGGGTGACGCCGTCACCGAGTTGGTCGACGACACCGACCACCTCGTGCCCGGGGATCAACGGGAAGACCGCACCGAAGTCCCCTTCGTGGATGTGCAGGTCGGTGCCGCACATCCCCACCTGACCGACCTTGATCCGCACCTGGCCCGGTGCGGCCTCGGGGGTCGGCACGTCGGTCACCGACCAGGTCTTCGCAGCCTCGTAGTACACGGCCTTCATCGGAATGCGGCGTCCTCGTCCTCGAGCATCGTGCTGTTATCTGGGTCACTCCGCAGTGACCTCGAGGCGAGACGGTACGCCATTTCACCGCGTATGTCACCGGTGTCACAAAACTGCGGCGAACGCCATGACATCGGTGACATACTGGCCGCCGACCGGGACGGGAGGCGGCCGATGGCGACCATGCGTGACGTCGCCCAGCGCGCCGGCGTCAGCGCGAAGACCGTGTCGCGGGTGGTCAACAACGACCGCTACGTGTCCGCCGACGTCCGCGACCGGGTGGAGCGGGCGATCCGGGATCTGCAGTACGTGCCGAACATGCTGGCGGTGACGTTCCGGACCGGCCGCGACGCGGCGATCGGGGTGGCGGTGCCCGGGGTGGCCGACCCGTTCTTCGCCGGCATCATCGATGCGGTCGAGCGGGAGGCCAGCCGCCGCGGGGCGGCCGTGATCGTCACCAGCGTGGGCTGGGAACCCTCCCGCGAGCGCCAATCCATCGAGGCGGTGCTGCACCGCCGGGTCGCGGGGATGATCATCTGCCCGGTCGGACCGGACATGTCGTTTCTGCGACCGTGGCAGACGCGGGCACCGCTGGTGTTCGTCGACCGGGTGCCCGGCAAGCTGACCGCGGACTCGGTGGTACAGGACGACGTCGGCGGCGGCCGGGAGGCGACTGCCCACCTGATCCGGCACGGGCACCGCACCATCGCGTTCCTCGGCGACGACGTGATCACCGGGATCCTGCGCCTGAAGGGCGCCAGGCAGGCACTGGCCGACGCCGACGTCGTGCACACCGACGACCTGGTCCACCTCGGCGACGTCGACACCGCGACCGTCACGGCCGCGCTGCGCCGGATCCTCGCGCTCCCCGACCCGCCGACGGCGGTGTTCTCGTCCAACGCGCGGTGCACGGTGTCGGTCGTGTCGGCGCTACAAGCCCTGCGGCGCAGGGACGTCGCGGTCGTCGGCTTCGGCGACTTCCCCACCGCGGCGGCGCTGGATCCCGCCATCACGGTGATCGATCAGGACGGTGACGGGATGGGGCGCTTTGCGGCCGAACGCCTCTTCGAGCGCCTCGACACACCAGGTCGCCGGCTGCGGCGGCGCACCGTCCTGCCGGTGTCGCTGGTGACCAGAACGTCGTGCGCGATGCCGGGTGAGACGGTCCGCCCCGGCCACGGCTGACGCCCGCATCGCGTGTGCGCTCAGGGCGGGATTTCGGCTCAGCGACCGCCCTGAACGCACACGCGACGCCGTGGGCGCACACGCGAAAGGGCCCCGCCGCATGCGACGGGGCCCTTCCACGTACTGGTCAGCGCTGGTAGTCGCTGAACCCGTAATCGTCCAGCGGCACGGCCGCACCGGAGCCCTGACCGAAGTCCGGGCTGTAGTACTGATCCTCGTAGGACGGGATCGTGTACGCGGCGGCCCGAGCTTCCTCGGTCGGCTGCACCTGGATGTTGCGGTAGCGGCTGATGCCGGTACCGGCCGGGATCAGCTTGCCGATGATCACGTTCTCCTTCAGACCGTTGAGCCTGTCGCTGCGGCAGTTGATCGCCGCATCGGTCAGGACCCGGGTGGTCTCCTGGAACGACGCCGCCGACAACCACGAATCCGTGGCCAGCGATGCCTTCGTGATGCCCATCAGCACCGGACGCCCGGCGGCGGGCTCGCCGCCCTCGGCCACCACGCGACGGTTCTCCGACTCGAACTCGGCGCGCTCGGTGAGCGAGCCGGGCAGGAACTCCGTCGAACCGGAATCGATGATGGTCACCCGACGCAGCATCTGCCGGACGATGACCTCGATGTGCTTGTCGTGGATGGACACACCCTGTGCGCGGTATACCTCCTGGACCTCCTTGACGAGGTGGATCTGCACCTCGCGGGGGCCCTGGACGCGCAGCACCTCGTGCGGGTTGGCCGAGCCTTCCATCAGCTGCTGGCCGACCTCGACGTGGTCACCATCGGTGAGCAAGCGCTCGGAGCCGTCCTCGTGCTTGAACACCTTCAGCCGCTGACGGCGGGTGAGCTTGTCGTACACGACTTCTTCGCCACCGTCGTCGGGGACGATCGTCATCTTGTAGAACTTCTCGCCCACTTCGATGTTCACCCGACCGGTGACGTCCGCGATCGGAGCGGTGTTGCGCGGCACGCGGGCCTCGAACAGCTCCTGCACACGGGGCAGACCACCGGTGATGTCCTCACCGACGCCCCCCTCCTGCTTGAACGTACGCATGGTCAGCTGGGTGCCGGGCTCACCGATGGACTGCGCGGCGACGATGCCGACCGCCTCACCGATGTCGACCAGCTTGCCGGTGGCCATCGAACGGCCGTAGCAGGTGGCACACACACCGGTACCGGTGGTGCAGGTCAGCACGGAGCGGACCTTCACCTCGGTGATGCCTGCGGCCAGCAGTGCGTCGATCGCCGGATCGCCCAGGTCGTGGCCACGCTCGACGATCACGTTGCCCTTGGCGTCGACCGCGTCCACGGCCAGCGTCCGCGCGTACGTCGAGGTCTCGACGTGCGCGTCGCGGGTCAGGGTGCCGTCGGCCTCCAGTGCCGCGATCGTGGTCATGATGCCGCGCTCGGTCTCGCAATCGTGCTCGCGCACGATGACGTCCTGAGACACGTCGACCAGACGACGGGTCAGGTAACCCGAGTCCGCCGTACGAAGAGCGGTGTCCGCCAGACCCTTTCGGGCGCTGTGCGTGTTGATGAAGTACTCCAACACGGTCAGGCCCTCACGGAAGGACGACTTGATCGGGCGCGGGATGAACTCACCCTTCGGGTTCGTCACCAGGCCCTTCATGCCGGCCAGCGTGCGGGTCTGGTTGAACGTACCGGTCGCACCCGAGTCGATCAGCTGATGATCGAGTTCGACGACGGATAGTGATCCCGCAGCGCGTTACCCACCTCCTCGGTGGCTTCCTTCCAGATCTTCACCAACGCGTCGGTCCGCTCGGCCTTGTTCAGGGCGCCACGCTGGTACTTCTTCTCGATGGCGTCGGCCTGCTGCTCGTAGCCGTCGAGGATCTGTGCCTTGTTCGGCGGCACCAGCACGTCGGCCATGGACACCGTGACCCCCGAGCGGGTGGCCCAGTGGAAGCCGGCGTCCTTGAGCTTGTCGACGGTTTGCGCGACGACGATCATCGGGTAGCGCTCGGCGAGATCGTTGATGATCGACGCCTGGACCTTCTTGTGCATCTGCTTGTTGACGAACGGATACCCGCGCGGCAGCAGCTCGTTGAACAGCACGCGGCCCAGGGTGGTCTCCGCCAACCAGGCGTCGCCCATCTTCCAGCCGTCCGGGAATCGAGCGGCCTCGACGTCGGCCGGCGGACGCAGGTGCGTCAACCGGATCTTGATCTTGGCCCGCACGCTCAGCGCGCCACGGTCCACGGCCATCTGGGCCTCGGCGGGCGAGCTGTACACACCCGTCTCGGCCTGATCCTTGGCGGCCGCGGTGCCCTCGCCCACGTCACCGTCGATCTCGGTGGTCAGGAAGAACAGTCCGGTCACCATGTCCAGACGCGGCATGGCCAACGGACGACCCGACGCGGGAGACAGGATGTTGTTGCTCGACAGCATCAGGATGCGTGCCTCGGCCTGCGCCTCGGCGGACAGCGGCAGGTGCACTGCCATCTGGTCACCGTCGAAGTCGGCGTTGAACGCCTCGCAGACAAGTGGGTGCAGCTGAATCGCCTTGCCCTCCACCAGCATCGGCTCGAAGGCCTGGATACCCAAACGGTGCAGCGTTGGTGCGCGGTTCAGCAGCACGGGGTGCTCGGAGATGACCTCTTCGAGGACGTCCCACACCTGCGGGCGCTGACGCTCGACCATCCGCTTGGCGCTCTTGATGTTCTGCGCATGGTTCAGGTCGACCAGACGCTTCATCACGAACGGCTTGAACAGCTCGAGCGCCATCAGCTTCGGCAGACCGCACTGGTGCAGCTTGAGCTGCGGGCCCACCACGATGACCGAACGGCCCGAGTAGTCGACGCGCTTGCCGAGCAGGTTCTGGCGGAACCGGCCCTGCTTGCCCTTGAGCAGATCCGACAGCGACTTCAGCGGACGGTTGCCCGGCCCGGTGACGGGACGGCCACGACGACCGTTGTCGAACAGCGCGTCCACCGACTCCTGCAGCATCCGCTTCTCGTTGTTGACGATGATCTCGGGGGCACCGAGGTCGATCAGTCGCTTGAGTCGGTTGTTGCGGTTGATCACGCGGCGGTACAGGTCGTTCAGGTCGGAGGTGGCGAAGCGGCCACCGTCGAGCTGAACCATCGGGCGCAGTTCCGGCGGAATCACCGGAACGGCGTCGAGAACCATGCCCATCGGCGAGTTGCGGTTCATCTGGAACGCCGCGACGACCTTCAGACGCTTCAGGGCGCGAAGCTTCTTCTGCCCCTTGCCGTTCTTGATGGTGTCGCGCAGGCTCTCGGCCTCGGCGTCGATGTCGAAGTTCTCGATGAGCTTCTTGATCGACTCGGCACCCATGGCGCCCTGGAAGTACTCGCCGTAGCGGTCGATGATCTCGCGGTAGAGCACCTCGTCGACGATCAGCTGCTTGGGAGCCAGCTTGACGAACGTGGTCCACACCTCGTCCAGGCGATCCAGCTCGCGCTGGGCCCGGTCGCGGAGCTGACGCATCTCGCGCTCGCCGCCGTCACGAACCTTGCGACGGACGTCGGACTTGGCACCGTCGCGCTCGAGCTCGGCCATGTCGGCCTCGAGCTTCTGGCTACGCTCCGCCAGATCGAGATCGCGCTGATCCTCGACGGCCTTCTTCTCGACGACCATCTCGGCCTCGAGCGTGGACAGGTCGTTGTGCCGCTGCTCGGTGTCCACCGCGGTGATGACGTAGGCCGCGAAGTAGATGATCTTCTCGAGGTCCTTCGGGGCCAGGTCGAGCAGGTAGCCGAGACGGCTCGGCACGCCCTTGAAGTACCAGATGTGCGTGACGGGTGCGGCCAGTTCGATGTGGCCCATCCGCTCACGACGCACCTTGGCGCGAGTGACCTCGACGCCGCAGCGCTCACAGACGATGCCCTTGAAGCGCACGCGCTTGTACTTGCCGCAGTAGCACTCCCAGTCGCGAGTCGGTCCGAAGATCTTCTCGCAGAACAGGCCGTCCTTCTCTGGCTTGAGCGTGCGGTAGTTGATGGTCTCCGGCTTCTTGACCTCGCCGTAGGACCAGTTGCGGATGTCATCGGCAGTGGCGAGGCCAATGCGGAGTTCATCGAAGAAGTTGACGTCGAGCACGTAACTCCCTTTCCCCTTGCGGGACTAGATGACTATCAATCAAAGGTGGGGCGCGTGGCCCCGCCGTAAATCCTCAGGCGAGATCCTCGACCGACGGTGACTCGTTGCGGGACAGGTTGATCCCCAGGTTCGCCGCAGCGCGCTCCAGGTCCTCGTCGTCGCTGTCGCGCATTTCGATGGCGTGACCCTCCGACGACAACACCTCGACGTTGAGGCACAACGACTGAAGCTCCTTGAGCAACACCTTGAACGACTCGGGGATACCCGGCTCGGGGATGTTCTCGCCCTTGACGATCGCCTCGTAGACCTTGACCCGGCCGACGGTGTCGTCGGACTTGATGGTCAAGAGCTCCTGCAGCGTGTACGCCGCGCCGTAGGCCTGCATGGCCCAGCACTCCATCTCACCGAACCGCTGACCACCGAACTGCGCCTTACCACCGAGGGGCTGCTGGGTGATCATCGAGTACGGACCCGTGGAGCGGGCGTGGATCTTGTCGTCCACCAGGTGGTGCAGCTTCAGGATGTACATGTAGCCGACCGTCACCGGGTATGGGAACGGTTCGCCACTGCGACCATCGAAGAGCTGCGACTTGCCGTCTGCGTTGACCATGACGTCACCGTCGCGGTTGGGCAGCGTCGAGCCGAGCAGTCCCTGCAACTCGTTCTCACGGGCACCGTCGAAGACGGGCGTGGAGACGATGCCGTCGGGTTCCGCGGAGAGCAGATCCTCCGGCAGGTTGGCCGCCCATTCCGGTGTGCCACCGACGACGTCGATGTTCCAACCGGCCTTGGCAACCCAGCCCAGGTGCGTCTCGAGGATCTGGCCGATGTTCATCCGTCGCGGCACACCGTGCGTGTTCAGGATGATGTCGACCGGCGTGCCGTCCGGCATGAACGGCATGTCCTCGATCGGCAGGATCTTGCCGATGACGCCCTTGTTGCCGTGGCGTCCGGCGAGCTTGTCGCCGTCGGAGATCTTGCGCTTCTGGGCCACGTAGACGCGGACCAGCTCGTTGACGCCGGCGGGCAGCTCGTCGTCCTCCTCGCGGGAGAACATCCGCACGCCGATGACCTTGCCGGACTCGCCGTGGGGCACCTTGAGCGACGTGTCGCGGACCTCGCGGGCCTTCTCACCGAAGATGGCACGCAGCAGGCGCTCCTCGGGGGTCAGCTCGGTCTCGCCCTTCGGCGTCACCTTGCCGACCAGGATGTCGCCGTCGCGGACCTCGGCGCCGATGCGGACGATGCCGCGCTCGTCGAGGTCGGCCAGCACCTCGTCGGAGACGTTCGGGATGTCCCGGGTGATCTCCTCCGCGCCCAACTTGGTGTCGCGGGCGTCGATTTCGTGCTCTTCGATGTGGATCGAGGTCAGCACGTCCTCTTCGACGAGACGCTGCGACAGGATGATCGCGTCCTCGTAGTTGTGACCCTCCCACGGCATGATCGCGACGAGCAGGTTCTTGCCCAGCGCCATCTCACCGTTCTCGGTGCACGGACCGTCGGCGATGACCTGCCCCGACTCGACGCGCTGCCCGGCGTCCACGATCGGGCGCTGGTTGGCGCACGTGCCGTGGTTGGACCGCGCGAACTTGCGCATCCGGTAGGTGTGCCGGGTGCCGTCGTCGGCCATCACGGTGATGTAGTCGGCGGACACCTCCTCGATGACGCCTGCCTTGCTCGCGACGATGACGTCGCCGGCGTCGATCGCGGCACGCAGTTCCATGCCGGTACCGACCAGCGGAGCCTCGCTGCGCACCAGCGGAACCGCCTGGCGCTGCATGTTGGCACCCATCAGGGCGCGGTTGGCGTCGTCGTGCTCGAGGAACGGGATCATCGCGGTCGCGACCGACACCATCTGGCGCGGCGAGACGTCCATGTAGTCCACCTCGGTGGAGGACACGTACTCGACCTCGCCACCCTTGCGTCGAACGAGGATGCGCGGTTCGGTGAACCGGCCGTCGTCGTCGATGGGCGAGTTGGCCTGCGCCACGACGTGGCGGTCCTCCTCGTCGGCGGTCAGGTGGTGGATCTCGTCGGTGACCACACCGTCGACGACCTTGCGGTACGGCGTCTCGATGAAGCCAAACGGGTTGACCCGGGCGTAGACCGACAGCGAGCCGATCAGGCCGATGTTCGGGCCTTCCGGCGTCTCGATCGGGCACATCCGGCCGTAGTGGCTGGAGTGCACGTCGCGGACCTCCAGGCCGGCGCGCTCACGGGACAGACCACCGGGGCCCAACGCCGACAGGCGGCGCTTGTGGGTCAGACCCGACAGCGGGTTGTTCTGGTCCATGAACTGCGACAGCTGGCTGGTGCCGAAGAACTCCTTGATCGCCGCCACCACGGGACGGATGTTGATCAGGGTCTGCGGCGTGATGGCCTCGACGTCCTGGGTGGTCATGCGCTCGCGCACGACCCGCTCCATGCGGGACAGGCCGACGCGGATCTGATTCTGGATCAGCTCGCCGACGGTCCTCAGACGACGGTTGCCGAAGTGGTCGATGTCGTCCACCTCGACCGGGACCTCGACGCCGCCGGGGGCGGTCATCGTGGTCTGGCCCTCGTGCAGGCGCACAAGGTACTCGATGGTGGCGACGATGTCCTCTTCGGTCAGCGTCGAGCTGGTGATCGGCTGTCCGGCGTTGAGGCCCAGCTTCTTGTTGACCTTGTAGCGGCCGACGCGGGCCAGGTCGTAGCGCTTCTCCTTGAAGAACAGGTTCTCCAGCAGGGTCTGCGCGGATTCCTTGGTCGGCGGCTCGCCCGGGCGCAGCTTCCGGTAGATGTCGAGCAGTGCCTCGTCGGGACCGGCGGTGCTGTCCTTCTCGAGGGTGGACATCATGATCTCGGAGAACTCGAAGCGCTCCCTGATCTTCTCGCTGGTCCAGCCGAGCGCCTTCAGCAGCACGGTGACCGGCTGACGACGCTTGCGGTCGATGCGCACGCCGACGGTGGCACGCTTGTCGACGTCGAACTCGAGCCAGGCGCCGCGGCCCGGGATGACCTTGACGCTGGTCAGGTCGTTCTCGGTGGCCTTGTCCTTCGACTTGTCGAAGTACACGCCCGGGGAGCGGACGAGCTGAGACACCACGACACGCTCGGTGCCGTTGATGATGAAGGTGCCCTTCTCGGTCATCATCGGGAAGTCGCCCATGAAGACGGTCTGGCTCTTGATCTCGCCGGTGGTGTTGTTGATGAACTCCGCAGTGACGAACAGCGGCGCCGCGTAGGTCTGGTCCTTTTCCTTGCAATCGTCGACGGGTGCCTTGACCTCGTCGAAGCGCGGATCGGAGAAGCTCAGCGAGAGCGTGCCCGCGAAGTCCTCGATCGGCGACAACTCGGTGAGGACCTCTTCGAGGCCACCGACCGGGTTGATCTCGCCACGCTCGAGTGCCTTCTCACGCCATCCGTCGGAGCCGATCAGCCACTCGAAGGAGTCCGTTTGCACGTCGAGCAGACCGGGAACCTCTAGAGGCTCACGGAGCTTGGCGAACGACACTCGATTGGGTGCTCCCGGAACGGAGTTGTTGGGGTTTTCTACTGCCTTGCTCTGGCGAGAGACTGCCAAGATGCATCCTTCCAGCACCGGATGCGACTATCGGGCACCGGCCGGAGACCGGACCCTTCGCCGCGCTATCTGCGTTAGGTTCGGCTGGCGTTCTCAAGCCCGAACTCGCCCGACACATGGCACACGACTAGATCACTGAGCAGGGCTCAGGCTAGGACCACGGTGTCGGGTGCGGGTGAGGTAGGCAGGATGCAGCCAGCGCAACGTCCAACACTAGCGCAGAACGGCGCATTCCTCAACAACCGCATGACGACGGTCACGGCGCTGGCTGGCAACCTCGACCCGTCCGTACATGCTGACCAACACATTGGCCCGTTTACGCCCGTCCGTCAAGAGATAACGCCGTGTTTCATGTGGGCAGTTCTGCCGAGCCGGGTCCACGGGCGCCGCCCGCCCGGGTTCTCTCAGCTGGTGACGTGCATCCAGGGGGTCGTCGACGGCAGCGGCCATCGCCGTCGGACCGGGTCGGCGGATGCGGATCCGGACGACGGCGTCCTGGCGTCGGGTTGTCCGATCAGTCCTTGGCGACCGGGATCGACGCCGTCGGCGCCTCGTCCTCGGCGTTGCGGTAGCGCGAGGTGCGGTTGTCGTCGGAGGTGTCGGTGGAGTTGTTGTTGGTGGCCATGCTCGACGTCGGGTGCTGGTTGTTGCCGTCGAGGTCCTTGCGGATGGCTTCCTGCGCCGCGGGCGGCAGGGTGTGCATGATCTCCCGGACCCGGGCCTGGCGACGGTGCACCGCCTGGCGTTCCGGCATGCCGGGGGTGGCGTTCACCTGCGGCGGCACACCCTCGATCTCCTCGGTGCCGCCGTCGTGGTGACCGGCGTCGATCATGGCCTGCTCCTCGGCCATCGTCGACTCGTCCTTCTCCTCGGACATGCCGATCGGGCCGATGCGGCGACCGTTGAGGAACTGCTTGACCACGGGCTCGTCGGAAGTCAGCAGCACCTCGCGCGGGCCGAACATCACCAGGTGCTTGCGGAACAACATGCCCATGTTGTCCGGCACCGTGCGGGCGATGTTGATGTTGTGCGTGACGATCAGGATGGTGCAGTCGATCTGCGCGTTGATGTCGATCAGCAGCTGCGACAGGTACGCCGTACGCACCGGGTCCAGACCGGAGTCGGGCTCGTCGCACAGGATGATCTGCGGGTCCAGCACCAGCGAGCGGGCCAGCCCGGCGCGCTTGCGCATACCGCCGGAGATCTCACCGGGGAACTTGGTCTCGTCGCCGGTCAGACCGACCAGGTCGAGCTTCTCCATCACGATCTGACGGATCTCGGATTCCTTCTTCTTCGTGTGTTCACGAAGCGGGAAGGCCGTGTTGTCGTAGAGGCTCATGGAGCCGAACAGGGCGCCGTCCTGGAACATCACGCCGAACAGGGTGCGGATCTCGTAGAGCTCCTTGGCGGAGCACTCGATGATGTTGGTGCCGTCGACGATGATCTTGCCGCGCTCGGGCCGCAGCAGACCGATCAGCGACTTCAGGAAGACGGACTTGCCGGTACCGGACGGACCCAGCAGCACGCTGACCTCGCCAGCCGGGAGGTCGAAGGTGACGTCCTCCCAAATTCGCTGGGGCCCGAAGGACTTGGTAAGTCCCTCAACCTGAATGCCGATGCCCACGCGCGATCCTTCCGCCGGTGCGTTGCCAGCCCAGTCAGACACCTGCCTGTGGCTTGAGTCACTGTAGCTTACGGCCGATTGTGGCAACACTTCACGAGCCGTCACGGATTGGACTCACTCCGGGGTCCGCCGTTAGCTGGAGGCGCCGCGAAACGAGACGTGGGGCCCGACCGTCACCGGGCGGGCCCCACGTTCTTGCAGAGACTGCTACTTGACGGTCACCGAGGCGCCGGCGGCCTCCAGCTTGGCCTTGGCGTCGTCGGCCTGGTCCTTGTTGACCTTCTCGAGCAGCGGCTTGGGCGCGCTGTCGACGAGGTCCTTGGCCTCCTTGAGGCCCAGTCCGGACACGATCTCGCGGACGACCTTGATGACGCCGATCTTCTTCTCGCCGGCACCCTCGAGGATGACGTCGAACTCCGACTGCTCCTCGGCGGCCTCGGCGGGGGCGGCGGCACCCGGAGCGGCGGCCACGGCGACCGGGGCGGCGGCGGTGACGTCGAAGGTCTCCTCGAACGCCTTCACGAACTCGGAGAGCTCGAGCAGGGTCAGTTCCTTGAAGGCGTCGAGCAGGTCTTCGGTGCTGAGCTTGGCCATGGTGTGGTCCTTCCTATTTCTTGCGTGGTTCTTGGGGGTGGTCTATTCGGCGTCGGCCGGGGCGGCGGCCACGGCGTCCGTCGGTGCTTCTACTTCTGCTACTTCTGCGGCGTCCGCAGGCTCGGCGGCAGGTGCCGGGGCTGGGGCCGCTGCACCTTCGGCAGCCTCCCGCTTCTCCTGCAGCGCGAAGACGAGGCGGGCAACCTGCGACGCGGGCGCCGCGAACAGCGCTGCCGCCTGGCTCGTCTTGGCCTTCATCGCGCCGGCCAACTTGGCCAGCAGCACCTCGCGCGACTCGAGGTCCGCGATGCGGTTGACCTCTTCCACGGACAGCGGCTTGCCGTCCATGTAGCCACCCTTGATGATCAGGGCCTTGTTGTCCTTGGCGAACGTCTTGATCGCCTTGGCGGCGTCGACGGGCTCGCCCTGGATGAACGCGATGGCGGTCGGGCCGGTGAACAGTTCGTCCAGGCCCTCCACGCCTGCCGCCGAGGCGGCGCGCTTCACCAGGGTGTTCTTGGCGACCGAATACGTCGCGGACGCTCCGAGGGACTTGCGCAGCTCGGCAAGGTTGGCCACGGTGAGCCCGCGATACTCGGTGACGACCGTCGCGGTCGACTCCTTGAACTGCTCGGCGATGTCGGCAACGGCGGTGGCCTTTTCAGCTCTGGCCATGCATGCCTCCTATCTAGGTTTGGGTCTGGTGTCGGTCCGGAAACGACGAACGCCCCGGCGCAGAGCGGCCGGGGCGTGAAGATTCGCCGACGATGGTCGGCGTTGGTGCCTCGTCCTCCTGCGTGGGCCGCCCGGAACGAGTCCAGGACCTTCAACCGATTTCTCGGTGACCGACGGTCTTCGGTGGAACCCGGCAAGGATAGCGCGCCATCCGCCCATAAGCCAAAACGCACGCGATTTCGGCGCGTAAACCTTCGCTGGGCGACGGTTTCCGCGCCGAAGTCGCTAGGCGTTGAAGAGGGCGGCCGCGCCCACCAGCCCGGCATCCCCGCCGAGCTCGGCGGGCAGCACCCGCAGGCCGCGGAGGAAGTCGAGGCCGGCGTAGGTCTTCAGCGCCTCGCGCAGCGGGTCGAACAGCAGTGCGCCCGACTTCGCCACTCCCCCGCCGATCACCACCAGGTCGAGGTCGCAGACCGCCGCCACCGAGGCGATCGCCATGGCCAGGGCCGTCGTCCCGCGGCCGAACGCCTGCAGTGCGATCGGGTCGCCGCGGCGGGCGGCCTCGGCCAGCTCCCTGGCGTCGGCGCCGGGCGCCGCGTCCCACCCGTTCGCCTTGGCCCACCGCGCCAAGTGGGGACCCGAGGCCACGGTCTCGACGCAGCCGTGACCGCCGCACGTACACAGCTCCCCGCCCGGGTCGACGACGACGTGGCCGACGTGCCCCGCATTGCCGGAGCGCCCGTCATACGGCGCACCATCGAGGACCAGGCCGCCGCCGATGCCGGTCGACACCACCATGCCGAGCATGAACTGCGCGCCGCGGCCGGCACCGCGCCACCGCTCGCCGAGCGCCATGCAGAGCCCGTCGCCGCCGAGCCGGGCGGGCAGACCGGTGGCGGCCGCGACGCGATCGACGATCGGGAAGCGTTGCCAGGCAGTGATGTTGATCGGGCTGACGGTCCCGCTCGGCAGATCGATGGGTCCCGCGGACGCGATGCCCACTCCGCCGACGCCGCCAGGAGCGGCGGCCAACGCCCCGGTGAGCAACGTCTCGGCGACCGACCAGATCCCCGCCGCGTCACCGCCGGGCGTCGGCAGCTGCGCATGATGGATCAGGGCGCCTTCGGCGTCGACGAGCCCGACGGCGATCTTGGTGCCGCCGATGTCCAGCGCGAGGGTCGACGCGGTCATCAGTGCTCGTGGGTGTTGTCGGGTTGACGAGGGTCTCCCGGGTGCTCGTAGCCGGGCGCCAGTTCGACGAGCGCCGCCCGTCGGGCATCCAGCCATCGGCGGAACTCGCGGCGCCGGGCCGACGCGAGGAGGTGCTCGACGATGTCGGAGCGGACCTGCTCGAACGGCACCGCGACGGGGCGGCCCACCCAGCCATCGGCGCCGGCGGCCCGCCCCCCGAAGCGAAGGGGGTTGTGGCGGTGATAGTCCGCGGCCGCGTCGTCGGCGATCGCCACGCCGGCGGTGACGTGGACGAACAACGCCCGCGCCAGCGCGTGCCGGAGCGCCGACGCCGCGATGCTGCCCAGCTCGAGACGGGCGGCCGGGTCGGGCAGCAGCTGCGCCTCGGTGGGCGCGCCGTCCTCGTTCAGCCCCGCCGTCCGCGCCTCGACCTCGACCACCCGCACGGTGACGAGGACCTGGGTGAGCCACCGCCGCAGCTGACGTCCCTTCCTGGTGCCGGGGCCGGGCAGAGCGCTCGCCCGTGGCGAGGACCGGAGCTCGGCTTCCTGCGCGTCGACCTCGCTGACGAGCACGACCGCGTCGCCGACCGTCGCCGCGACCGTCATCGCACCACCACCTCGACCGCGGGCGAGTACACCAGCTCGCCGGCGCACGCGACGCGGATCAGGGCCCACCACCGGCCGGGGTGCACCCAGGCCGGTGGGGCCACGTCGAACGTCAGCTCGACCGAGCCCCGTGCCGCAACGGTGGCGCCAACGATATTGGGGCCCATCCACTCCCACGTTCCCCAGGGGCTGATGAGATGCGCCTCCACGGCCAGGTCGGCGTGCGCGTCGGTGCCGACGGTGACCCCGATCGTCGCGGTCTCGCCGGCACGCACCACGACGGGCTCGGGTTCGGTGACGAGCCGTAGCGTCCGGTCGTCGGTGGCGCCGACCGCGATCACGCAGACGTCCTCGACCACTTGACGCCATGACGCCGGGATGCCGCTGCCGGTCACCGTGAGCTCGGCGCGCAGCGGGTAGAGGCCCGGCTCGGTCGCGGGCGGCATCGTCAGGTCGACGATCGATTCGAGGAACTCCCCCGGTGGCAGCACGAAGGGCAGCTCGTCGATCGCCACCGTCCATCCCGGCGCGGCGATGAGCCGTACCTTGCCGTGCAACGGCATGTCGGTGACGTCGCTGGCGGCGGTGAGCTGCAGCGCAACCGGCGTGCCCGGTTCGACCGCGAGCTGGTGGGGATGCAGGTGCGCGACGGCAGGCAGTCCCCCCAGCGGGGCGGGGCCGCGGTTGTGCAGCCAGTACCTGGCGTACACCGGTTGGGCCGGTTCGGCTTCCGGGGCGAGTGCGGTGCCGGCACTCTCGCACACCCGCGGAAGGTTGAGGTGGACGCCGAAGGTGGCGATCTCGTAGCCGTGCAGCGTCAACGCGGCACTCTGGTCGGCGAGTGGCTGTTCGAGCAGGTTCAGCCGCTGCGGCGCCGACAGGTTGCGCAACCCGGATCCGAGAGTCACCGTCGTCGTCCTGCCGCGGGTTTCGACCAGACGAAGCGCAACCCCTTCGCCGGGGTCGACCCGGCGCCCGCTGCCGCCCGCGAGGGGATTGCCGACCGGCTTGAGTGCCCCGAGCGCCACCTCGCGGGCCGGCTCGACCTCGAGCAGCGACCCCCACGGCGGCAGCCCGCCCTCGGAGGGATCGTGATCGGCGGCGACCACGAGCAACGGCTGGTTGAATTCCGCGCTGCGGGAGGGCATGTCGGCGGTGCGCCAGTCCCCGCCACCGCACGCGACCGCGTAGTCGAAGTGATGCGTCCAGTGCTGCAACTGGAAGTTGGACCCGTCGGGCGCCGTACGCCGCGGTGGGTTGATCCAGGTGCCGGACGGCCAGCCCGTACACGACCGCAGCAGCGACGTGTGCAGGGTTCCGTCGGAGTCGACGGCGAAGCTGGGCACGCCCCTGTTGAACACCGCGACCGTGCGGCACTCGAAGTCGTCGAGATCGCCCGGCGCCGGCTGGTCGACGACGATCTCGGCATCGGCGAGTTGGGCGACGACCGCCGCGACGGCCGCATGCAGATCGCCTGCGCCGTGGATGACCAACACCGGCAGTGCCCGGACGTCACGCAGATCGGCGCCGGGCCGCCACACGTCGCGCAGCGGTGTGGTGGCCGGGATCCAGGCGCACCCGCCGCCCGGGCCAAGGGTCGCCCCGGCGAGCGCCGCGGCCGTGAACGCGTTGACGTCGGGACCGCCGAGGGCGATCCGCACGTCGGGCAGGTTCGAGTCGACGGTGAGGTCGCCGTAACGCGCGGCCTCGGCAGTGGTGCACGTTGCCGTGACGCCGGCCCGCGCGAGCGCGATCACGACGTCACGGGTCAGCGCATCCGCCTCCGCGCCCGGCGACACCACCTCCGCCACCGAGATCGCCCGGGTACCCGCCCCGGCGAAGCGCACCCGCACCATGGACGACAACCCGAACCAGCCGTAGGCGGGGTTGTCGAGGGTGTACGGAAACTTCTCCGTGTCAACGGCTTTCGTCGGCGTCCGGTCGTGGGTGAGACCGAAACCACGCCCGATGACCGCGTCACCGACCTCGCTCACCGGCATGGCCCCTGGTACCGGGCACGGCCAGCGCAGCCGTAGCAAGCGGTCCTCTCCCGTGAAGCCGTCGACCGTGGTGCGGCAGTCCACCCGGTCGACGCCGTACCAGGTGGTGATGGTCTGGGCGTAGGTCAGCAGGTTGCGGATGCGGCCGGTCACGACGAGGCGTTCGCCGAGCGGGCTGCGATGGCACTGCACCGACGTGGCCGTCGCGCTGGACGACGTCGTGACCGGCCCCTTGGGCAGGAGGTGCCACGGCCCCTCCCCCGCCTTGGGATGCGCCGGGTACTCGTCGTAGACGGCGAGTTCGTTGCCGACGCGCCCCCCGGCGATCACCTCGTCACCGTCGACGAGCAGCGAGGACACCCCGCCGCCTCGGGTGGCGTCGACCCGCAGCCGGTAGTGCTCGTTGCCGATCTCCACTCCGGTGCACGGTTGCCATGGTGCTGCCGCACCGCCGGGCACGTAGCGGTAGGACCGCCAGCCCAGCGACGGAACGTCGCGCGCCAGCCAGCTGACGGAATGCCCGCCGTGCTCGGACAGCACGGGTACGTCGTTGCCGTCCGCGTCGATGATCCCGCCGCTGAACGGCTCGTCGAATCGCATCGTCACCACATCGGTTCGGCTGTGCGCCAATGGGTTCCACACGACGAACGAGGCGTCGACCGCGGTGGAGAGCAGGGCCAGGGCAGTATCGCGCGCCCCGCGCCCAAGCTCCCACGCGTCGCGCCAGCCGGTGAGCAGGTCGAGGTACACCTGATCGGACTCCGAACCGGTGATGGCGTCGTGGTGTGCGCCATAGGCCAGCTGGACCCATGCCTTCGCCAGCGCGGCCTCCGGGTACGTCGCTCCCGTGAGCAGCCCGGCGAACACGGCGAACCTCTCGGCCTCGAGCACGGCGTTCTCGGCCGCCCGGTTGGCCTGCTTGGTGTCGATGTAGGAAACGTCCTTGCCGGTGTAGATCGGGTTCATGTCCCGGGTCTGGGGCGACGGCGCGACACCGGTCGCGTCGAGTTCGGCCCGCACCGCGGCGAAGAACTCGCGCGGCAGCCCGCAGACGAACCGGGGCCACGTGTAGCGGTCGTTCCAGTCGCGGTGTATCTCGGTGACCCACTTGTTGGGCGGCGTGTAGTCGGTGCCGACGGGTAGCAGCACGTTGCGGGTCGAGGCGACCTTCTTCATCTTCGCGAAGAGGTCGAAGGTGGCCTGCTCGGCTTCCTCCAGCGACGCCGAGGAGTCCATCCACCAGCCTGCCGCGTAGTGCGCGGGCATGTAGTGGGTGAGGAGACCGCGGCCCGACGGGGCCATCCACTCGAACTCGCTGGCGAACTGCATGCGTTCGGGATCGCCGTCACCCGCCATCGGACCCCACTGGTGGTACGGGCCGCGCGCCCACGAACTCGACGTCAGGCCGGCGTCGGCGGCCATCCCCGGGAATTGGGGATCGTGGCCGAATACGTCGAGCTGCCATGCCGTCGCCGGGTCGGCCCCCATCACGTCGCGTTGAAACCCCATGCCGTGCACAAAGTTTCGGATTGCCGTCTCGGGACTGGTGAGATTGGTGTTCGGCTCGTTGTAGGTGCCGCCCATGATCTCCACCCGACCGTCGGCGATCATCCTGCGCAGATCGTCGCGGTCCTCCGGGCTGGTGTCCCAGTACGGTTTGAGGTAGTCGACCTCGGCGAGCACGAACTTGTACTCCGGTTCCCGCCGGGCCATTTCGAGGTGGGCATTGACGAGCTCGAAGCCGTTGGTCTGCCTGCACCGGCCGGGTGGGTCCTCGGTCCACTCGCTGGTGTAGGCGGCCTGGGTGTTCCACCACACGGGGTCGTAGTGGAAGTGGCTGACCATGTACATCGTCCAGCCCGGCTCGGCGACGGTGAAGTCGAACTCGGTGGTGTTCCGGCCGACCACCAGCTGCGCCCGGCGCCGCTCCCCGACCACCGGATTGGCCACCCGCACCCCGACGTCGACGATCCGGGATCGCGGCGCGGCCCGCACCTCACCCACGGTCTCCAGCCCGGGACCCTCCACGCGCACGGCGGTGTCCCGGGAACAGAATCGGTAGGACACCCGCACCACCTGTAGCGGCTGATCCGGTGGACCGGTGAACAGCTCCGTCGACTCCACCGAGGTGACGTGCATGCCGTCACCCTAGGCCAGACGTCACTGCAGGGGGCCGACGACGCCCTCCGCGGCGGCAAGCACCGACCCGGCGTGGACCAGCTCGACGGCGGCCGCGATCTCCGGTGCGAGGTACCGGTCGGGCCCAGGACCGGCGACGCGCTCGCGCAGCAGGGCGACGACGGCGCCGGTGGCGGGCGACGGCGTCAGCGGAGCCCGCATGTCGATGCCACGCGCCGCGGTGAGCACCTCGATCGCCAGCACCCGGCCAAGGCCGTCGATCGCCCGCCGCAGCTTGCGTGCGGCCGACCAGCCCATCGACACGTGGTCTTCCTGCATCGCCGACGACGGTATCGAGTCGGCGCTGGCCGGCGCTGCCAGACGTTTGAGTTCGGAGACGATCCCCGCCTGGGTGTACTGGGCGATCATGTGGCCGCTGTCGACGCCGGGGTCGTGCGCCAGGAAGGCGTTGAGCCCGTGGTTGCGGGCGACGTCGAGGAACCGGTCGGTGCGCCGCTCGCTGATGCCGGCGAGGTCGGCCACGACGATGGCCAGGAAGTCCAGCACGTAGGCCACGGGGGCGCCGTGGAAATTTCCGTTCGACTCCACCCGCCCGTCGAAGGTGACGACGGGATTGTCGATGACACTGGCCAATTCGCGCTCGGCGACCATGCGGGCGTGCGCCGCGGTGTCGCGTGCCGCCCCGGCCACCTGCGGCGAGCAGCGCAGCGAGTACGCATCCTGCACGCGTGTGCAGTCGGGGGTCCGATGACTGGCCACGATCCCCGAGCCGGCCAGCAGCGCGGTGATGTTGGCGGCCGACATCGCTTGCCCGGGGTGCGGGCGCAGGCGCTGCAGGTCCTCGGCGAACACGCGGTCAGTGCCCAACTGCCCCTCGACGCTCATGGCCGCGGCGATGTCGGCCACCCCGAACAGGTTGTCGAGGTCGGTGAGCGCGAGCACCAGCTGGCCCAGCATGCCGTCGGTGCCGTTGATCAGCGCGAGGCCCTCCTTCTCGGCAAGGGTGACCGGCTCGAGGCCGTTGGCCGCCAACGCGTCCGCGGCCTCGAGCAGCGAGCCGTCACGGTGCCGGACCGAGCCCTCTCCCATGACCGCGAGCGCGACGTGCGCCAGCGGCGCGAGATCACCGGAACAGCCGAGGCTTCCGTACTCGTAGACCACCGGCGTCAGCCCCGCCGTGAGCAGGTCGGCGTAGGCCTGCGCCGTTTCGGGCCGCACGCCGGTGCGGCCGCTCGCGAGTGTCGACAGCCGCAGCAGCATCATCGCGCGCACGACCTCGCGTTCGACCTCAGGGCCGGACCCGGCGGCATGGGATCGAATGAGGCTGCGTTGCAAAGCGGTGCGCATGTCCTGGGGAATGTGTCGGGTGGCAAGCGCACCGAACCCCGTCGAGACGCCGTAGACCGGGGTGGCGTCGGCGGCCAACGCGTCGATGTGGCGCCGGCTGTCCTCGATCGCCTTGACCGACTCGTCGGTGAGGGTCACCGCAGCGTCTGCGCGGGCCACCGCGACGACGTCATCGAAGCTGACCGGGCCCGTTCCGACGGTGACTGTCATGACTGCAACCTAGGGCCACGTCGCCCTTCCGCGGGACGGCTCCACCCGAGTTAGTGTCTCGCATGCGAGACAGGTGACGGCGTCATCGGCCTGCCCGCGCCAACCGCTCGGCGACGGTCCGGACCGCCGCCACGACCTCGGGCGGGTCGAGCACCTCGAAGTCGATGCCCGGCATCGCCAGCCACGGCACCATCCGCTCGGGATCGTCGGCGCCCGCAGTGACGATGCACGCCTCGGGTCCGTCCGGTGCGATGTCCACCGAGGCCGCCGAGAACGTCTGCGCCACGACCTCCTGCGGCGCGTGGTAGCGGACCCTCGCCACGTACGCGTAGGGCGAGGAGCTGATCGCCCGCCGCACGTAGCCGGCGGCGTCGGGCGCCGCGCGCGGGGTGAACGTACTGCCGAGCGTGCGGACGTCGGCCAGCCGGTCCAACCGTAGCGTGCGCCAGTCCGTTCGGTCCCGGTCGAAGCACAGCAGATACCACCGCCGCCCGGTCGTCACCAGCTGGTACGGCTCGAGGCGGCGTTGCGTGGTGTAGCCGCGCACGTCGACGTAACGGGCGTTGACGTGTTCGTGGTCGCGGCTGGCCCGCGCGAGCGTCATCAGCACGTCCGGTTCGACGGGTGTGTCCGACGGACCCGACGTCAGCGTGACCGTCGCATGGTGGACCGCGGCCACCTGCGAGCGCAGCCGTGCCGGCATCACCTGGTCGAGCTTCGACAGCGCCCGCAGCGCCGACTCGCCCACGCCTGCCACGCTCCCGCCGGCCGCCACCCGCAGGCACACCGCCATCGCGACCGCCTCGTCCGGATCCAGCAGCAGCGGCGGCAGCGCGGCGCCCGCTCCCAGCTGGTAGCCGCCGCCGCGGCCCTTGCTGGCGTGCACCGGATACCCGAGGTCACGCAGGCGCTCCACGTCGCGCCGGACGCTGCGCCCCGTTACCCCGAGGCGTTCGGCGAGTTCGTCACCGCTCCACACCCGGCGGGACTGCAGCAGTCCGAGCAGCTGCAGGACGCGGCTGGTCGTTTCGGACATCAACCGAGTGTGCCCGAGTCAACGGACGGAAACTGTCCTATGTCTCTGCAACAGTCGAGTCATGGTTACCACCACGAACGTGACCACTCATCCAGCGAGCAACTCGGCTGGCATCGGCACCATCAAGTGCGCCCGCGGCTCGACGGCCTCACCGACGACATGACGCAAAGCTTTCATCAGTGACCAATAAAGCGTCCAGGGGCGGCCCGCAGCGGGACCGATACCTGCCGCGCTTCGATGGCGGTGACGGCACTGATCCTGATCGGCTCGGTGCTGGCGACCCACGAGGGTCCCATTTCTTAGCCGGACTATCCGGGCAGCGCAGTTTCGCATACCAGAGCCACCACTCTCGGGCGAAACGTCACCACGGTGCACTGCGGAGACACGGTTCTTCGCGGCGATGAAGGATCGGTTGCGTGCACGCGCCTGTCGAGTAGTCGATGCGACGGCCCTAATCAGCCGCGTGCTCGTTCCGGACGTACCTAAACGTGCTCAAGGATCGTCATCAAACGTCGCCCGCCGCAGCCGTATCGGGTCCGCGGCCGGTACCCCGGTGCTAAACCTGACGCATGTCGGTCACTGTACGCATCCACGCCGATCCCGTCGGAAACACAGGCACGCTGGTCGTCGCTCAGCGAGCTCGTCGACGCACGATGAGCGATCGATGAGACCGTGTCCACGCCGTTGATGGGCGTTGAGGAGGAGTACTTCCTCGTTGACCCGCGGACCCGGACGCCGCAACCCGGCGCACCCCATGTGGTGTCGGCCGCGCGCGAAACCCTCGGCGACCTGGTCTGCGGTGAGTTCACGCAGTACCAAGTCGAGGTGAAGACGGCGCCCTGTGGTGATGCCGTTGAGCTGAGGGAGCAGCTGTTACGGCTTCGGGCCGGTGTGGCGGCGGCGGCGATACGCCAGGGGCTGCGGATCTATGCGTCGGGCACACCGGTCGTCGGTGGCTGCGCGCCCGACGCCATCGGCGACCATCCCCGTTATCGGGCTGGTGTGCAGCAGTACCGCGGCATGCTCGACGATTTCGCGATCTGCGCCGCGCATGTGCACGTCGAGCTGCCCGACGCTGAAGTCGCCGTGCTGGTGGGAAACCACCTCAGGCCCTGGTTGCCGCTGCTGGTGGCGTTGAGCGCCAATTCACCGTTCCACCAAGGCCGCGACACCGGCTTCGCCGACTGGCGCGCCGTGATCAGGAGTCGGTTTCCATGTTTGGGGCCGCCTCCGTACGTCGAATCACTAAGCCACCACCGGCAACTCGCGGTCGCGATGGCTGAATCCGAAGCCATGCTGGACGCCCGCACCCCGTATTGGGACATCCGAGTGAACCCCGAGTTGTCGACCTTGGAGCTGCGGTCCATGGACGTCAACGCGGACGTCGACGACACGGTAGCGCTGGCCGTCCTGGTGAGGGCGCTGGTGACAACAGCGGCGGCAGGTGTGTTTGCGGGTAATCCTGGATCACACCCCTGCAGCGAGTTGTTGCGCGCCGCGTACTGGCGCGCCGCACGGGATGGCTGGTCCGGCAGCGGTGTCGACGCGATGAATGGACAGATTCTTCCCACCGCTGTCCAGGCTGCCCGGCTCGTGGAGTACGTGACGGTTGCCCTCCAGGATTCTGGGGACCTTGGGATGGTCACGGCGTTTCTGCAGCGTCGATCGGCGCGTGGTGAAGGCGCGGGACGTCAACGCGCGGACGCCGCTCGGCATGGGACGCTCATCGGCGTGGTCGACGAGCTCGTCGCCCGGACCGTAGCTACCTCAAACGGATTGGGCAACAGTCAATAATGGCTCGAACGAACGTGCCTCAATCTCGCGTCTTGGCAGCTCGAACTCGCGCTTGCGCGCCGAGCCGACCCGTCGGGCTCATGCGCTCGTCGGAACAACGTGATGAGCGGTTACGTCAAGTCATTTGATGGGGCAGCGAGGCTGTGTAGTTGCTGCTGCATCCCATGATCCGGCAACGTCGGCAGTCTCCGTCAGCGACGGTGCCGTGCTCTTCGGTGTGAGCTGGTGGTCGTGCAGCGTTCGATCCGATGACTGGGCCCGCAATCGCCGAGGGCATTCGCGGGGCCGTTGCATGCGGCCTGTTCAGGCGGAAAAGGCGCACCATGAGAACGCTTGGTGACTTATTTCGGAAACGTCGGTCGGACAACACCGGTATGAAGCTCAACACGGGGCGGCGGAGACGGCGACGTCGGCCGGAGTGGGGTTCTCATAGCCGGGAGGTTTGTCGTCACCGTCGCCGGCAAGATGACGCCGTGCTCGGCGCCGGTTGACCCGCAGCAAGATCGCCGCAGGGACAGCTACCAACACCACCCTCAAGATGACTTGCGGCAGCGCCGGAAATGCGCACGAAAGCGGCCAGCAGACAGAAGACCCGGATGCGGTTCCTCAGTTTCAGGGGCGCCCGTGGTGGCTCTTGGTTGGAACCACCACGGGCTTGAGTGGATCGCAGTCCGGACTACATTCCCCTCCGATCCCGCTCTACCCTCGGTTGAGCCGGAATATGCGCACGCCATCGAGTGCTGGTCACCGTGCGCGCGCCGCGACGTCAGCCGTGCGCGATGCGCGGTGAGCAGTAGTAGATCGGAAACCTTTTGGTGACAGGCGTCTGCTGCGTCGACACTCCAGTGAGGTCCCCGACGATCCGCTCGGCGAGAAGGCGCAGCTTGCCGTTGTGCTGCTGGGGCTGCCTACGCATGAAGGCGAATGCCGCCTCGGCGTCGATGCCGTAGATGAACATCAACATGCCCTTGGTTCGCTCGATACGGCACATCGCGCCGCTACCGGCAGCCGGCAGCTGTCGTCCGGGCCGCACGGAGACGATGCCTTGATGGGCCGCTTCACGCCGTCGTCAATGCCCCATGGCGATTCCCGTTCGGCATGTTGAATGGCGTTGATGTCGGACTTCTCGTCCATGTCGGCGAGCTCTGCCTGTGGCGTTCTACTGGGTGGGGTCCGCCACTTGGCGCGGCGATGGTCCAGGACGGTTCCGTGCGGGCACCGGCGGCTTCCCCACTGGGTGCCTTGCTTGGTGGTGCTGCAATCGTCATGCACGTCTTCGCTAGTAGGTCGACGACGAGCATCGGTCAGCGCATGGTGTGGCGGCGGCCGGCGATGCCCAGGTAGGCGGCGATCAGCAGAACGGCGACGATGATGCCGACCAGGAACGGAATGATCTTGAAGCCGCCGTTCTCATTCCCGTAGCCGAGTTTGTAACTCAGCCACGTCCCGATCAGCGATCCCAGCGCGCCCAACACAGTAGTCATGATGATGCCGATGTTCTGCTTGCCGGGCATCACGAGGCGTGCCAGAGCGCCGATGATCAGGCCGACGATGATGGCGCCGATGATGGTTCCAATCACTGGTTCTCCTCTTGTTCGGGCGTTCGGCGAGGCCGTCGACGACGTTGATGCCTCGTGACGATCCGGTGTGCTACACCGAGGGGTTCATGAGGGGTTTACGCGGGGAATCATTCGAGCCGTGGGCGGCTCAGGGTGCGACCATCCTTGATGTGGATGGTGGCGCGTGCAGCCAGCCCCGGTGCCCCGCTGGTGGCGCGGGCGATGTCGGCGCAGGTGGCGTCGATGGCCTCGATGAGCACGGTCAGGTCGCTGGGATGGCTCGTGGTGACGGCCAATTCGATGATGCGGTCACCGCGTTCGGTGACGGCTCGTCCCTTTGCGCTGCCCACGGCGGGGTGCCGTCGGACTAGGGCCTCGGCGGCTGCGGTCGCCACGGCGGACGGGTCGATGGACACCGTGCCCGGGGTGTCGGAGTCGTGCAGCTGTATGGGGGCGGCTTTGCCGGCCGGCCGGTGAGCTGCAAGCCAACGCACGGCCACCGCGGTGCTCGCCACGCCTACGGCGGCCACCGACCAGTGCCACCACCACGCGCTTAGAGCGTCGTTCACGGCGGGAGCGGTGATGGCTTCTGGGAAGCCGGGGATCAGTCCGGTGTGCCACAGCAGGGCCGCGGCGCCCCCCACGATGAGGACGCCGCCGACGACGATGGCGGCGACGCGGTCGGCGGCCATCGTCGGCCAGGTCATGGCGTGGCGCCTTTGCGGATGGTGACGGTGACCTTCGGTGAGGCCGCCACGATGGCTGTGGCCGCGTGCACGGCGGCGACGATGTCCGCGGTTTTGGCCTTCGCGGTCGTGCTGTCGGCGACCTGCGCTGAGATGGTGAGGGTGCGCCGGGTGGCCGCGGTGCGGGCGTCGAACACTCCGGGCACCGAGTTGGCCGCGTAGCTGGCCGCTGCGGCCAGGTCCCACGGAGAGATCCAAATCGAGGAGGCGGCGGTCACCGGCAGCGCGGTCTTGCGGCTGGGGCGCAGTGCGGCGATGACCAGCGCCATGCCCACGACGAGAGCAGCGAGCCCGGCGGGGACCATCGTCCAGGTGAAGCGCAGGCCGTCGATCCGGTGCACCACCGCATCGATCCATGGCGTGCCGGGCAGCCATTGCAGCGTTACTGCGGTGTCGCGCAATGCCACCACTCCGAGACCCAGCAGTACGAGTGCGAGGAACACTCCGGCGGGGGCTGCGGCCGGCAGTGCTGATGGTGGGCGTCCGGCGGCGGGCCGGGCAGCCGACTCAGCGGTCGGTGGGGTCGTGGTGGTGTCGGGGACGGTAGTCATTGGACCCTCCTCACGGCAGCCGGATCCGTGACGGTGACATGGCTGACTTCGACGTCGACGCGGTCCACGGCCAGCCCGGCCATCGTGCGCAGTGCGTCGGCGACGTTGCGCTGCACCGCGTACGCGACCTCGGCCAGTGGGTGCGGCCAGGTGACGGCCACCCTGAGTTGCGCGGCGGCGCGGTTGGAGACGATGTCGAGTCGCGCGGTCGGCAGATCACGACCAGTGAGCTTGTCCAACCCCGCGGCGTGGCGCTCCACGCCAGGGGTGCTCAGCGCGGCGTGCACGGCGAGCCGTTGGGCGACCTTGTCGCCGATCCGCAGCGATCCGCGCTGCCCACTGTCTTGTTCTGCAGGGGTGTGTTCGAGAGGGTCGGAGTCCGGCAGCCACTGATCACCAGCGTGGGCGGGGCGCGCACCGCTAGCCACGGCCGCGTCCCTTGAACACTGCGGAGAGGTCGATCTCGCCGTCGCGCTGGCCGCCGAGGAGATACCCGGCCGCACCGAGCAGCGCGGCGACCACCAAGGCGGGGAAGCCGCCGGCGGCGAACGCGATGCCGAGCAGTAGTCCGGCAAGCAAACCGAGGGTGGACGTGGTCATCGAATACCTCCAGATAAGGCCGGCGTCTCAGGTCGGACGACCGGGTGATCGGATGCCAATGGTGCATTCACGGGCGGCCGTATCGGTGAGCGGTACCCGAGATGCGACGCACAGCCCGGTTGAGTACCGCGGTGAGCCGCCGCCACCGCGGGTGGCGCACGATCACCGTCACCGGCACGTGCTGGCCTCCGCTGGGCAGGCGCCCATACATGGTGTCGATAGCAGCCAACGCGGCGATGAAGGCGCCCGAGTCGCCGCCGCGATCGGGGTGCAGGGCACGCACGGCGGCCCGGCGCGCCGCGACCCACCCCCTGTCACGGGTTCCAGTGGCGGCGCTCACGGGCCATCGCCATGACCGGGCCGGTAGTCGACGGGGGTGACGGGGACCACGTCTTCGACGGTGACGTTGATCGGCAGCGCGCTCAACGCGGCCACCGCCCGGCGGATCGCGGCTGCGGTGGGGCGAATCGGCACGTCGATGCCCACGCTGACGTGGACGTCGACGGCATCGCGACCGATGCGCACCCCGGTGACGCGGCGCCCGGGCAGATAGGTCGCCACCTCGCCGAATGATCCGGCGTGCAACCCCGCCACCCCGGGGACCGCCAACACTGCCGCGGCGATCCGGTCCGCCTGCTCCATCACCATGTCGCTCGCCTGGTCGCTCGAGGTGCGGTCACCGTCGGAGTTGGTGTCACTGAACGCGCGAGGGAGTTGACTGATCGTCGTTGCCGTCGTCGTTGGGCTCGTCGAGGTGTACGTCGTTGACGGTGATGTTCACTTCGGTGACTTCGAGGCCGGTCATCCGTTCGACCGCGGCTATTACGTTGCGGCGGATCCCGGTCGCCAGATCGGCGATCGCCACTCCGTACTCGGCAACGATGTCGAGGTCCACGGCCGCCTGCTTCTCGCCGACCTCGACCGAGACGCCTTGGGCGTGGTTGGTGCTGGCACCGGGGATGCGTTCCCGCAGCGCGCCCACCACGCGGGACGCGCCGCCGCCGAGGGCGTAGACACCGCTGACCTCACGGGTGGCGATGCCAGCGATCTTGGAGACGACGGTGTCGGCGATCGAGGTCTTGCCCTGCGAGCTCACCAGCGCCGAGTTGGACTGCTGCGCCGAGACGTCTCTGCTGGGCGCCGTGGTGGATTGCGTGCTACTGGTCATGGTGGAACCTCCTGAAAGCGGGTTCGTGAATCTGTACGTGCCTGTAGTCGGTTCAAGTCCTGCCAACCGAATGCCCCGTTTGTGTGATTTGCACCACACCACGCGTTTCCGGTTGTCGGACACCGCTCCCGGATAGGCTCGTCGCGAACACTTACGGACATTGGTCGTGAGGAGACGGTGATCCTGCGCACCGATTCCGACGTGGCCGAGGCCGCCGACGACGCGCTGTGCACCGCCGCGGTGCTCGGCGACCGGGAAGCCTTCGAGGTAATCGTGTCCCGGTACGGTCCGTCGCTGTATCGGTACGGCCGAAGGATGCTGAGCACCGAGAGCGACGTCGCCGACATCGTGCAAGAAACCTTCATCGCCGCGTGGCGTCAACTGGAATCCTTCCGCGGCACGTCGTCGCTGCGCACGTGGCTCTTTGCCATCTGTTCGCGCAAGATCGTCGACAGCCGCCGCGTCAGACGCGCGCAGCCCATCGACGATCGCCTGCTCGAGGCCCTACCCGACGACGCCGGGCTGAGCGATCCGTTCGCGGCGGCATCGAACTCGGCGTTCATGACCGCCCTCGAGGCCGCGTTGACCGAATTACCCGTCCGGCAACGGGCAGCGTGGGTGATGCACGAGATCGAGCTACTCACCTTCCCCGAGATCGGGCAGGTGCTTTCCCTCACGCCGGACGCGGTACGCGGTCATCACCACCGCGCGACGGCAACACTTCGCATACGGCTCAGGAGGTGGCAATGACCGAACCCGACCCGTTCCTGTCCCGGGCCGCGTCGTTTCTGCGCGATACACCCGAACCCGGCTGGGACGCCATCAGCGACCGCGTGATGGCCGCCGTGCGCGCGACACCCCGCCCCGGTTGGCCGCTTCGGACCGCCCGATCATCCGACGACACCGGGACCGGGGACCTCTTCGTCAGCGACCACGCCCTGCGCGCCATCTTGGCCCGCGAACTCCGCCGCCGATACCTGTGCCAACCGACCGCCATCACCTTCACCTTCGACGAACGAGACGACCGGCTGTTGCGCGGCGTTCACCTCGACATCACCGGCAGCTACGGCACGCAGCTCCGCGCCCTCGGCGAACAGATCCGGATCACCGTCGCCGACATCGTGCACGACGTCCTCGGTACCGACCGCACCGAAACCCAAAGCCGCCCTGTCGACGTCACCGTCACCGACGTCGTCGTCGGCGACCCCCTGCACCACACCGAGCGGTGAGACCCGAACAGGATGATCGCGGGCGCAGACGTCGAGTCAGCGGTACGGCATCCGACGCCGTCTCGGTTCCGCGCCCGGCGGCACCCGGAACCAAGCATCCCAAACCCACCATGATGTTGAACGACTTGTTCAGTACTTGACTATCGGTTCAGCGGGAACGGATGATGCTTCGCAACGGTGCATCACAACCGAATGCCGGAAAATCATGGCTGCCCCAGACCCACGGCAGGACTCTCGAGTCAACCGTCGCTTGAGGCAGCTGCAACGACGTGGTCCTCGAGGAGCGACGGTGAGCGCGGAGAAGTCGGTCGACGACGCATTCTGGGATCGGGAACGACGGCAAGCCTGGGATGAGGTCCACGAGTACTGCGGGCGCCGGGCGTTGATCGAACAAACCAAGGGCATGCTGATGTTCGTCTACGGCATCGACGCCGACGAAGCGTTCGACGTGATGCGCCGACAGTCGCAGCGGCACAACATCAAGCTGCGTGTCCTCGCCGAGCAGATCTTGAAGGACTTGTTCGAGCTCGCGCAGGCGAAGGGTCCAGCGCGCCGACTCGCCTTCGACGGATTGGTCCTCACCGCCCACCAACGCATCACTGATGTCGCCGCTCGCCAAGTCGATGGCCAAAGCAAGACCGGCGTGCCGATGAAGGACCTTGAACCTCAGTCACGACAACTAGGAGCCGGCGCCAACGGGCTAGGTGCGAACCGGGAAGGGCCGCCGAATCATGGGTGGTAACGAATCGGCCCCGCCGCGGCTCGTCGACGAAGGATGTGAGACGGACGGCCACGAGCAACTCGCAACCCACGACCCGCACGACGTGGCCCTCGGTGATCCGGAACTCGGCGTGCCGACGACTGACGCTGACGTCGTCGAGGACGATCGCGTCGGGCCGAAAGCGTGCAGCGCTGGCCCGCCACGCCCGCAACGAAGGGAGGGCGATCTCATCATCGGCAACAACCACAGCTCGGCGATCGGCACCCTCGTCGAACGTCAGACTCGCCTGGTGCGACTGGTACATCTACCCCGCAGTGATGCCGACTCCTTACATGCCGTCCTGGTGGCCCCCATGCAGGATCTGCCGCCGGGGCTGATGCGGTCGATTACCTGGGACCAGGGCACCGAGATGGCCCGCCACCTCGCCACCGCCGCCAACTTGGGTGCACCTCTTGGCCGTTGAAGACGAACTCGACAACCGTCGCATGGTCCTCCAAGACCGTTGCCCCGCACCACTTATCGCTGCCCTGCTGCCCTTGCGCTGCGAGAGTCAGGTCCTGGCCCTCCCGGTTTTCGGACAGGCCAACCGAGATGATCGAAGACGTAGACGTGTCGTCCGCTACGGGCGAGCGCGATGGAGCAAGTCAACGCGCTGTCATAGCCGTGGCGGCGATTTCGCGACACGGGTTCGACGGGCACGGGACTCGAGTGAGTGCTTAATTCGATTAGCCGCAACGCCATTGGGATGTCCAGCGCTGCTGCCAGCGCCATGTGTGTCCTGGTCCGTCCAGTCACACCGCCAGCGTCAACAACGCGGGCTCAATCCTCCGGAGATCGTTGACATCGGCGTGACCCGCAAGGCGCCCGTCATCGACAAACCGTGCGAGCCGACGCATCATTGGGCTCGGTCGAGTACCGCGGCCGAAACACACTGATGGTCATTTGGTTCTTTCGAGCTCTCGGCTCTACTGGACGGCGAGATCATGACCGTGTGCAGGACTAGTTGTGTGACTGACGGTGGCTGGTGACAGGTTGGGCCTGGGTCTTTTGTAGCGGTCTTCGTCCAGGGGTTGCAGGCGTGCATCGCCGGCGAACATGTCGTGGGTGTATTGCATGCCCTGCCCGGCGGGAAGAACCGCCGCTGTCCGTTGGGGGGCGCTGAATTGGTTGCTCGGGCCGCCTCGGCGAGAACTCGCACGGCGCGCGCCCACAGCGGGCGGTAGGTATCGCCCGATAGCGTGGTCATGACGTCGGCGATGTCACGGGCGCTGATCGTGTCACCGGCGATGCGCAGCCTGCGTGGAGTGGTGTTGTCGTCCAGTGCGGCGGCGATTGGTGCTCGGTCGGCGCGACCCTCGCATTCGCGGCGACGGCACTTCAGCGTCGATGGCGCGACACCCGATTTTTGGGTCGCGGCGGTCGCGCCGTCGCTCACCACGTCTCACACCGAGTGTCTGCTCCAGGAGGCTCGGCCACCGAACTATCATCAAAACTGATCCGATGACATCACGTTAGGGACCCGGTCGTTTCGGACATGGACCGAGTGTTCCCGAGTCAACGGACGGAAACCGTCCTATATCTCTGCAACAGTCGAGTCATGGGTACCACCACGAACTTGACCACTCATCTCAACGAGCAACTCGACTGGCATTGGCACCATCAATTGCGCCCGCGGCTCGACGGCCTCACCGACGACGAATACTTCTGGGAGCCGGTGCCGAACTGCTGGACCGTGCAGCCCGACGGCGGCATCGACTTCGCCTACCCGCCGCCGGAGCCGGAGCCACTGACCACGATCGCGTGGCGGCTGGCCCACGTCATTGTCGGCGTGCTGGCGATGCGGACGCACTCGCACTTCGGTGGCCCGCCCGCCGACTACCAGACCTGGAGCTACGCCACCGACGCCGCGAACGCGTTGCGACAGCTCGACACCGCCTACGCCGACTGGACCGCTGGCGTCCGCAGCCTGACGGCCGCCCGACTCGACACCGCGATCGGGCCCGCCGAGGGGCCCTTCGCCGACCGGCCGATGATCGATCTGGTGCTGCACATCAACCGCGAGGTGATTCATCACGGCGCCGAGATCGCCCTGCTGCGAGACCTTTACGCACATTCGACCCAAACCACCACGACCGCCGAGTCCGAGGAGAACTGAGCATGCCCGCCATGCCCCCACCCGTCGCCGACGAACGCCAGGCCCTTCGGGACTACCTTCGTCAGCAGAACCACGCCTACCGCGCGCTCGCCTTCGGGCTCACCGACGAACAGGCCCGCGCGACCCCGACGGTCAGCGCACTGTCGATCGGTGCGCTGATCAAGCACGCGACCGGCTGCCAACGCACGTGGATGCAGCGGGTCGCGGCGGCCCCGGCGCCGCCGCCGGCCGACGACCGTCCGATGCAGCAGCGGCAGGCGGAATACGCCGACGAGTTCGTGATGAGGGACGACGAGACCCTCGCCGGGCTGCTCGACCGGCTCGAGGCGCAGAACGCGGAGACGGTCCGGTTGGTCGAGGAGGCCGACTTCGACGCCGCGGTGCCCGTGCCGAGGGACGCCCCATGGTTCCCGAAGGATGTCGACGCGTGGTCCGTGCGGTGGGTGTTGTGCCACCTGATCGAGGAGTTGGCGCGACACGCCGGACAGGGGGACATCATCCGCGAGAGCATCGACGGCGCCACCATGTACCAACTGCTCGCCGGTCTCGAGGGCTGGCCCGAGACGGACTGGCTGGTGCCGTGGCGCCCCCCGGCGGTGCACTGACCGACGCGCCTCGCACGTGGCGTGCCCCGGAGATTCTCGGGCGTCTCAGGACTCGCGCGGCATCAGCGTCATCGCGTGATCCAGCACCACGTCCAGGTCGGAGCCCAGGGTGTTGGCGAGCCACTGTTGGGCAAGCTCGGCCAGGGCTCCCGTGTACATGGCCGCGCCGACCCGCGTCATCACGGCATCCGAGCCGCGCCGGTCGAAGATGTCCGCCGCCGCCACCGAATCGAGCAGCCGGTTCCGGGTCGCCGACCGTCGGGCGGCGAGCACCGGGTTCGTTCGTGCGTCGGTGACAAGCAGCCGCCCGCGCCTCGGATCTGCCGAGCTGAACTCGAGAACCGCGGCCATGCCGGCGCGCATCCGCATGGCCGTGGATTCGCCGCCGGCGCCGGTGGCGGCTGCGACCGCGTCGGCGAGTTGGCTGCTGACGTCGTCGTAGACGGCCCCGATGAGCTCGTCGACGTCGGTGAAGTTCTCGTAGAAGTAGCGCGTGTTGAATTCGCAGTGCCGGCACACCGAACGCACCGACACCGCGGCCTCGCCACCCTCGCCGAACAGCACGAAGGCGGCGGCGAGCAGCAGTGCCCGCCGCTCGGCGCGGCGGGCGGGCAGTGGGACGCCCGCCCACCTGTTCGGACTCGACACGGCGCCAGCCTACGTCGAAGTGGTCACGGGTGTGACCACTTTTCTCCTGGGCGGCCGACACCCCGTCCCTGTGATCGAGCGCACACGAAATTTCCGCCCACCGGCCCATTTTGAGACACTGCAACCATGGCAACCACGAAGCACCGCGAGGTAGCCCGGCTGGACCGGGTTCCCTTGCCGGTCGAGGCTGCCCGCATCGGCGTGACGGGGTGGCAGATCACCCGCACCGGCGCGCGGGTCGTCAGCAGCCTCGCCGGGCGCGGGTCACTGCAGCAGAAGATCATCAAACAGATCCCACGGACGTTCGCCGATCTGGGACCCACCTACGTCAAGTTCGGCCAGATCATCGCCTCCAGCCCCGGCGCCTTCGGCGAGCCGATGAGCCGCGAATTCCGCAGCCTGCTGGACCGGGTGCCCCCCGCGGACACCGGGGCGGTGCACGACTTGTTCGAGAGCGAGCTGGGCGCGGACCCCGCGAGCCTGTTCAAGTCGTTCGACGAGCAGCCGTTCGCATCCGCGTCGATCGCTCAGGTGCATTACGCAACCCTGCACTCCGGCGAGGAAGTCGTGGTGAAGATCCAGCGCCCCGGGATCCGCCGGCGGGTCGCCGCCGATCTGCAGATCCTCAAGCGGGGGGCCCAGATCGTCGAGCTCGCCAAGATGGGGCGCAGGCTGTCCGCGCAGGACGTCGTGGCCGACTTCGCCGACAATCTCGCCGAGGAACTCGACTTCCGCCTCGAGGCGCAGTCGATGGACGCCTGGGTCGCGCACATGCACGCCTCGCCACTGGGCAAGAACATCCGGGTGCCGCAGGTCTATTGGGATCTGACCAGCGAGCGCGTCCTGACGATGGAACGCATCCAGGGCGTGCGCATCGACGACGTGGCGGCGATCCGCAAGGCCGGCTTCGACGGCACCGAGCTGGTCAAGGCGCTGCTGTTCAGCGTCTTCGAGGGCGGTCTGCGACACGGCTTGTTCCACGGCGACCTTCATGCGGGCAACCTCTACGTCGACGACGAGGGCAAGATCGTGTTCTTCGACTTCGGCATCATGGGCCGCGTCGACCCGCGCACCCGCTGGCTGCTGCGCGAGCTGGTGTATGCGCTGCTGGTCAAGAAGGACCACGCGGCAGCGGGCAAGATCGTCGTGCTGATGGGTGCGGTCGGCAACGTGAAGCCCGAAGCCGACGCCGCCAAAGACCTTGCGGCCTTTGCCACTCCGCTGACCTCCAAGTCCCTCGGCGACCTGTCGTACGCCGAGATCGGCAGGCAGCTCTCGGCGCTCGCCGAGGCCTACGACGTCAAGCTGCCCCGTGAGCTGGTGCTGATCGGCAAGCAGTTCCTCTACGTCGAGCGGTACATGAAGCTGCTCGCGCCGACGTGGCAGATGATGTCCGATCCCCAGCTGACCGGATACTTCGCCAACTTCATGGTCGAGGTGTCCCGGGAGTACGACCCCGACGAGTTCGAGGGCTAGCGGTGGAAATTCGCACCGGTACGGCGCGCTCGGGTGAGCTGGACATCTACTACGAGGACATGGGCGCACTCGACGACCCCGCCGTCGTGCTGATCATGGGATTGGGCGCGCAGCTGTTGTTGTGGCGCAATGCCTTCTGTGAGCGGCTGGTGGACAAGGGCTTTCGCGTCATCCGCTACGACAACCGCGACGTGGGCCTGTCCAGCAAGATGGAGGGACGGCACACCGGCGCTAGGCTGTTGCCGCGGATGGTGCGGTCCTATCTCGGCTTGCGCAGCGAAGCGGTCTACACGCTGGAGAACATGGCCGACGACACCGCCGCCCTCCTCGATCACCTTGACGTCGACGCCGCCCACGTGGTCGGCGCCTCGATGGGCGGCATGATCGCGCAGGTCTTCGCCGCGCGCCATCGCGAGCGCACCAAGACCCTCGGAGTGCTCTTCTCCAGCAACAATCAGACACTGCTCCCGCCCCCGTGCGCCAAGCAGCTCCGCGCGGTGACGACACGCCCGAGCGACACCTCGCGCGAGGCGATCATCGCCAACACCGTGCGCGTCGGAAAGATCACCGGCAGCCCCGGGTATCCCGTACCGGACGAGCAGCGGATCACCGAGGCCGAAGAGGGCTACGACCGGTCCTACTACCCGGCCGGGGTGGGCCGGCAATTCGCCGCGATCCTCGGCAGCGGCAGCTTGCTCGCCCATGACCGCCAGATCACCGCACCGACCGTCGTGATCCACGGCCGCGCCGACAAGCTGATGCGCCCGTCGGGGGGCCGCGCCATCGCGCGGGCGATCCGCCGGTCACGTCTGGTCCTGGTCGACGGGATGGCGCACGACCTGCCCGAACGGCTGTGGGACGACATCATCGGCGAATTGACCAACAACTTTGCTGAAGTTCGGAGACCGGTTTCCTCCGCTGACCGACGGGCGCTTCCCCCGATTCGGCTCGGCCGGTGGTTCGGCGGTAGAGTGCGCGATTGAGCGCATCAGACGACCTGGCGAGTCATCGGCGACGCCGCTGGGTCACTGATCGGCCAAGAGAGGCGCAGGAGATCATGTCGCGAACAGCGCGCAAGTCCGGACTCAAGCCGCACTTCGAGGACGTACAGGCCCACTACGACCTGTCCGATGACTTCTTCCGTCTCTTCCTCGATCCGACGCAGACCTACAGCTGCGCATACTTCGAGCGCGATGACATGACGCTGGAGGAGGCGCAGCTCGCCAAGGTCGACCTCGCCCTGGGCAAGCTGGGCCTGGAGCCCGGCATGACGCTGCTCGACATCGGGTGCGGTTGGGGCTCGACCATGCTGCGGGCCATCGAGAAGTACGACGTCAACGTCATCGGCCTCACGCTGAGCGAGAACCAGAAGGCGCACGTCGAAACGGTCTTCGCCGGCTTGGACAGCGCCCGCGAGCGGAAGGTGCTGCTCCAGGGCTGGGAGCAGTTCGACCAGCCCGTCGACCGCATCGTGTCGATCGGCGCGTTCGAGCACTTCGGCCGCGACCGCTGGGACGACTTCTTCGCGATGGCGTACAAGTCGCTGCCCGATGACGGCGTGATGCTGCTGCACACCATCACGGCGCTGACGCTGCCGCAGATGACCGCGGCGGGGCTGCCGTTGACGTTCTCGATCGCCCGGTTCGTGAAGTTCATCCTCACCGAGATCTTCCCGGGCGGATACCTCCCGACCACCGAGTTGGCCGGCGAGCACGCCGAGAAGGCCGGCTTCACGCTGACCCGCACGCAGTCGCTGCAGAAGCACTACGCGCGTACGCTCGACCACTGGTCGGCCGCGCTGGAAGCGCACCGCGACGAGGCGATCGCGATTCAGTCCGAAGAGGTCTACGACCGGTACATGCACTACCTGACCGGGTGCGCCAAGGGCTTCAAGGACGGCTACATCGACGTCTGCCAGTTCACGCTGGTCAAGTAATTCCCCGGCGCGCCGACGCGTCACCACCAACGTTCGCGGAAGCGCAGCACCAGCTCGATTCCCCTCGACCCACCGGGTTTCGCGTCCAATCACCCGGAAGGCGGGCCCCGACCGATGGCCGACCTCGTACCTCACTTCGACGACGTGCAGTCGCACTACGACCTGTCCGACGACTTCTACCGGTTGTTCCTGGACGCCACCCAGACCTACAGCTGCGCCTACTTCGAACGCGACGACATGACGCTGGAGGAGGCGCAGTTCGCCAAGATGGATCTGGCGCTGGGCAAGCTGGGACTGCAGCCGGGCATGACGCTGCTCGACATCGGGTGCGGCTGGGGAGCGACGATGATGCGTGCCGTCGAACGCTACGACGTCAACGTCGTCGGCCTCACCCTCAGCGCGAATCAACACGCCCACGTCGAGAAGCTCTTTGCCGATTCCGTCAGCGCACGTTCGAAGCGCGTGCTGCTCAACGGGTGGGAGCAGTTCGACGAGCCGGTCGACCGGATCGTCTCGATCGGCGCCTTCGAACACTTCGGCTACGACCGTTACGCCGAGTTCTTCGCGATGACCCACCGGGTGCTGCCCGACGACGGCGTCATGCTGCTGCACACGATCACCGGCGTCTCGATGGAATACGCCAGGGCCAACGGCATTCCGCTCACCATGGAACTCGCCAGGTTCGTGAAGTTCATCATGACCGAGATCTTCCCCGGCGGTCAGCTGTGCAAGGCCGAGATGGTGCCCGAGCTGGCGGCGACCGCCGGTTTCGCCACTGCCCGGATTCAGTCACTGCGCCCGCACTACGCGCGCACCCTCGGCATCTGGGCCGAGGCGCTCGACGCCCGCAGCGACGAGGCCGTCGCGCTGCAATCACGGGAGGTTTACGACCGTTACATGCACTACCTCACGGGGTGCGCCCGGCTGTTCGCCCTCGGGCAGGCGGACGTCAACCAATTCACGTTCACGAAGGCGGCCGGCGAAGTGGAGTCGGCTCGCCGGTAACCGATACTGTGTATCGCCTGAGGCGTGGTTTGCGCGTCGATACCCTGCCCCGCGGGTATGGTCCGTCACAACACGCGACCCATGACGATCACCGTGACCGCGCCGCTGCTGTTTCGAGAAAGGCCAAGTAGGAGACACATGTCTGACAACTCCACCGGCACGAAGGATCTCACTCCTCACTTCGAGGACATCCAAGCCCACTACGACCTGTCGGACGACTTCTTCGGGGTGTTCCAGGACCCCACCCGCAAGTACAGCTGCGCCTACTTCACCGGCCCCGACGCGACGCTGTCCGAGGCGCAGATCGCGAACGTCGACCAGCACCTCGAGCGCCTCGATCTCAAGCCGGGCATGACGTTGCTCGAGGTGGGGTGCGGGTGGGGCCTCACCCTTCAGCGCGCCATGGAGAAGTACGACGTCAACGTCATCGGCCTGACGTTGAGCAGGAACCAGCAGGCCTACTGCACCCAGCTGCTCGACAAGCTCGACACCCAGCGCACGCACGACGTCCGGCTGCAGGGCTGGGAACAATTCCACCAGCCCGTTGACCGCATCGTCTCGATCGAGGCGTTCGAACACTTCGGCTTCGAGCGCTACGACGACTTCTTCAAGACCTGCTTCGACATCCTGCCCGACGACGGCCGGATGACGATCCAGAGCAGCGTCGGCTACCACCCGGACGATCTGCTGGCGCGCGGCAAGAAGCTGACGTTCGAGATGGCGCGGTTCATCAAGTTCATGATCACCGAGATCTTCCCCGGTGGACGGATCCCCAGCACCAAGATGATGGTCGCGCACGGCGAGAAGGCCGGGTTCGTCGTGCCCGAGACGCTCTCGCTGCGCAACCACTACATCAAGACGCTCGGGATTTGGGCCGCTGCCCTGGAGAACCACCGGGACGAGGCGATCGCCGCCACCGACGAGGAGAACTACAACCGGTACATGAAATACCTCAAGGGTTGCCAGTACTACTTCGTCGACGAGTCCATCGACGTCAGTCTCGTCACCTACCTCAAGCCGGGCGCGGTCGCCTGACCCGTCAGGCCGCCTTCTGATCCGGCTGGCCCGTGCCGGCCTCGGCGGCGTCGTGGTCTGCGTCCGAGCCGTCGTGCTTGCCGACGCCGTTGTTCGCGGCGGCCGCCTGCTTCGCCTTCTTGGCGGCTTGCTTGGCGGCGGACGCAGCTGCCTTCACCGCAGCTGCCTCGTCCGCGGTTTCCTTGCGGGCGGCGGCCCGTCCCTCGGCAGCCGCTTCGCGCTTCTCGGCGGCGGCCTCCTTGGCAGCTTCCCGGTCAGCGGCCTTGGCGGCCGCCTTGTCGGCGGCGGCCTGCTTCGCCGCGGCCTTGTCGGCAGCGGCCGCTTCCTTCTCGAGGGTCTTCTGGTCGACCCCGTCCTGATCCCCGGCGCCGGCACCTTCGCCGGCCACCGTCTTCTCGTCTCCCAGCGCGGCGACGTCCGCGGTGTCCTGGTCGATCGACTTCTGAACGGGGACGAGTGCGAGTTTCGGCGTGAGCAGGTTCGGGTCCGACGACGTCTGATCCGGGACGTTCACGACCGTCGTGGCGGTCTCCGGCGGGTTCAGCGGCGAGAGGCTGGTCCCGCCACCGAGCGCGTTCTTGATTCCCTCCACGATGGCGCCGACCATCTTGATGGCGAAGGTGATCGGATTGAACGTCAACGGGTTGAACGGCAGCAGCGACAGCGGCGTGGGCACGCTCGGGTCACCGGAGTAGTCGTACCCCAGCTCGGCGAGCACGCGGTACGCCGGCGCGACGAGCTCGATGAGCGGCTTGACGATCGGTCGCAGCGCGGCAGGCGTCAGCTGGTAGACCAGGTCGGCGATCGGCAGGGACGTGGCCGGAATGACGACGTACTGGTTGCCGTACGTGTCCTTGCGGCAGTTCACGCCGACGTTGCAGACGAGTTGCGGCGCCAGCGTCTTGTCGGTGTATCCGTAGGGCAGTGTCTCGGTGGGCCCGTTGCCGTTCGGCGTCAGGTAGTAGCCGTGCACGGTCTCCAGCGCGGCCAGCGCGTTGAGCATGGCGAACGGGTTGCCCCAGTAGCGCGGCGCGTCGGCGACGGGGTCGTAGTGGAACGCATAGCTGGTGAAGTTCACGCCGGTGTCGGGCTTCATCGGCGGCGTCAGCGTCACGTCGAGGATCGGGATGTACTTGAGGAAGCCGAGGCGTGACCACAAACCGCCGTCGGGGGTCTGGATGCCGCCGATCGTCACGACCTGGATGCGCTTCTTCTGGTCGTCCCCCAACTTGTCGATGTAGTCGCTGAGCACGTTGGAAACGACCGCACCGCCCTGGGAGTAGCCGAAGATCACGATGTCGGGCGTGTTGGGATCCGCGGGAGGTGTCTCCAAGGCCGTCGCCAGCTCGGCTTCGAGTTCGGTCGTACCCTTGCCGACCGACTCGTCCCACTTGTCGCAACCGTCCGGCCCCGATCGGCACCAGCCAGGGAAGAACGACAGCGGCCAGAACGACGCCGGATAGTCGACTCCCTCGAGCGTGCACGTCGCGGCGTCGGCACAGCCGGTGCCCTGGAGATATCGCTTCTGCGCCTGCGTCATGTAGTCCTTGACGTCACCGGCGATGGGCGTTCCGGTGCCGGGCACGATGAGGGCCACCGCACCGAAGGCCAGCGCCGCGGCGAACGCGGACCCGACGGTGAGACCGATCGTGGCGAAGATCGCGACGAACGTCATCAGTGCCGAACGGAGTATGCGTCGCATTCAGACCTCCACTTGCCGCGCCGCGGAGCCACGCGTGCGCCGACCCCTTGGGCATGCTCGCATAGTGGCGCTCGTCACATCACCCAATTGACTCCGATGTCAGGAAGTTGCTGAAAGCGAACGTGTCGGATCGCGGACGCGCCGTTCGTCGAACGGGTAGAGAGTGGAACAGAGGGTTCTGCTCACTACCCGGAGGTAACTCGATGCACTACTTCGCGCTTCTCCTCGGCTCCGAGAGCAACGGTCCGGTCGACCCCGGGGCGCAGGCCGCCGAGATGTCGGCATACCAGAACTTCCACGCCACGGCTGCCTCGGCGATCCGCGCCGGCGACGCGCTGCTGCCGTCGGCCCTCGGCGCCCGCATCAGCGGCGGGCCGGATGCGCCGACCGTCACCGACGGCCCCTTCGCCGAAGGTGCCGAGCTGGCCGGCGGCTACTACGTGTTCGAAGCGGAGAACCTCGACGACGCTCTGGAGCTCGCCCGGCAGATTCCGGCCGCGCAGTACGGCGCCGTCGAAGTCTGGCCGATGGCCGACACCGGGGCCGTCGCGCCGCTGCACGGCGCCAACTGGCTGGCGCTGCTGCTCGAACCTCCGCAGGCGCCGGTCGCGCCGGGGACCCCGCAGTGGGAGGAGGGCGTCGCGCGACACGTCGAGTTCGCCAAGGCAGCCGCCGAGCACATCAGGGGTGGCGCCGGTCTCCACCCCCCGTCGACGGCGACCACCGTGCGGGTTCGCGACGGCAAGGCGATCTTCACCGACGGGCCCTACGTCGAGGGCGCCGAGGTGGCCAATGGGTTCTACGTCCTGTCGGCCACGGACCGGGATCAGGCGGTGAAGATCGCGTCCATGATTCCGGCCAGCGGGGTGGAGCTGCGTCAGCTCGCCGGCGTCTCCGGACTCTGACCCGTACTGCATGACAGACCTGGACGGCGTCTTCCGGCGCGAGTGGGGCCCGGCCGTGGCGGCCCTGGCCCGGTGGTCCGGTGACCTCACCGTCGCCGAGGACGCCGTCCAGGAGGCATTCGCCGAGGCGTTGCGGGCCTGGCCCCGCGACGGGGTGCCGGACAAGCCGGGCGGGTGGGTCGTCGCGGTCGCGCGCAACCGCGCCCTGGATCGTCTGCGACGTGAATCTGCGCGCCCCGGAAAGGAACTCGCCGCCGTGCTGTACGACCACCTGGCCGCCGCGGATGCCGCCGAGGTGCATCCGGTGCGCGACGACGAGCTGCGGATGATGTTCACCTGCGCGCACCCGGCATTGGACGGCGCCTCCCGGCTGGCGTTGACGTTGCGCCTCATCTCCGGCTTGACCGTCCCCGAGATCGCCAGGGCACTGCTGCAGTCCGAGGCCGCGGTCGGACAGCGAATCACCAGGGCCAAGAACAAGATTCGCAGTGCAAACATCCCGCTTCGGGTGCCACCCGCCGAGCTGCTGCCCGAACGGGTGCCACACGTGTTGGCATGCATCTACTCGGTGTTCACCGAGGGGTATTGGTCGACTGCGGGTTCGTCGGCGATCCGTGACGAACTGTGCGACGAGGGCGTGCGACTCGTGGGCGAGATGTGCGCCCTGATGCCGGGCGAACCGGACGCTCGTGCGCTGGCCGCCCTGATGCTGCTCCATGATTCGCGACGCACGACCCGTGTCGACGACGCGGGGGGCCTGGTGCCCCTCGACGAACAGGACCGCGCACGCTGGGACCGCGGTCGGATCACCCGCGGGCTCGAGCAGTTGCGCATGGCCGAGGGGGCGCCCAGCGCGTACCTGCCCCAGGCGGTGATCGCCGCGGTGCACGCGACCGCGGTCAGTTGGGAGCACACCGACTGGACGGTGATCTGCGCCGCCTACGACAGGCTCCTCACCATCACCGATTCACCGGTGGCCCGGGCCAACCGCGCCTTGGCGGTCGGGTTCCGCGATGGCTTCGACGCCGGACTCCGCGCGATGGACGAGGTCGCCGGTGATCCACGGCTCGGGCGCTCGGCGACGGTGGCCGCGATACGCGCCGACCTGCTGAGGCGCGCCGGGCGGCGCACGGAAGCCGCCGGCTGGTATCGGACCGCGTTGGCCCGCGACGGCTCCGAGCCGGCACGCGCGTTCCTGCGGCGGCGGCTTGCGGAATGCGACGGCCACTGAGCCCGTCTCGTGCCCACTGGCGATTTTGTGTTGCTAAATTCGCCTGGCCGCGCACAGCGGCGACGACGCCACTCCGAAGAATACGACGTTGATGGGTAATTCGACGCTGTTGCAGACCGTGCGGCGCCACACTGAAAATTAGCCAACGACGCGCCGGTGCGCTACGGTACACAGGGATCTTTCGCCCAGGCATCTTCAGGGGGAGTGCTCACGTGTGTGGAATCGTCGCCGTTGTCTACGACGCATCAGATGTATGCCCGCCAGACGGACGCGAGCTGGTGAACCAGATGGCGTCCGCACTTCAGATGTTGACCGTCGAATCGGGACGGGCCCCGCGGGCAACCGAGATCGAGCGCGTGGCCGACGCACTGACCGTCGTCGACGGAGCCTTGCGTGGCATCGCCGGGCTGCGTTGCCTCCTCGACCAGCCCTCGGTCGCCCCGTCACTCGCGGAGTTGTCGGTCGAGGTCGATCTGCGGATCGCCACGCTCGAGTCAGCCCTTCAGTCCCCTACGGCCGCCCATGACGAACTGGAGCGACTGAATGCCGCCACCGTAGCCCTCAAGGACGCGTGGTGGTCGATCAGTCGTGACCGGCTGCGATTCGCCGCCGAGGTCGACGAGCTCGCCGGACCTTCGTCCGGGCCGGCCGCCCGGGACGCGTATGCGGCCATCCAGGTGGGCTTGTCCGCTCTCGACCGGCTCGAACTGCGCGGCCGCGATTCAGTGGGCTTACACGTCCTCGTCACCGGACACGCCCTCGACTTCGACGACCCCGCCACGGCCGCCGAGATACGGCGTCGAGGTCGCGATCCGCTGTTCACCTCGACCGCCGTGCGCACGCCTGCGGGACACCTCAGCATCGTCTACAAGCACGCCGCGGAGATCGGCGGACTGGGCGACAACGGTCGCGCCCTGCGGGCCGCGATCGGCGCCGATCCCCTGTTGTCGGCCGCACTTCGATCGCCGACCGCGCACGCGGTGGTCGTCGGGCACACGCGGTGGGCCAGCGTCGGAATGATCAACCAGGCCAATGCGCATCCGCTGACCAACGAGGAACTCCCGGGCGCATCGGCAGACGACTCCCCCTACGTCGTGGCGGCGCTGAACGGGGACGTCGACAACTATGCGGAGTTGATTGCGCGGCACGGCCTCGACATCGCTCCCGAGATCACCACCGACGCCAAGGTGATACCGATCCTGGTGGGGCGCCGCATGCGCACGGACACGCAGCCGGTGGACGCCTTTCGCCGCGCCGTCACGGAGTTCGAGGGTTCGGTCGCGATCGCGGCGAACTGCGCGACCGAACCCGGCCGGGTGCTGCTGGCTCAACGCGGCAGCGGGCAGTCGCTGCTCGTCGGCACCGTCGACGGCATGACGATCGTGGCCTCGGAGCTGTATGGGCTCGTCGAACATTGCCGCCAGTACGTCCGACTGGAGGGCAACTCGGGCGAAGTGGTGACGATCGACGGCGCCGACGCGGGCCGCCTGCACGCGTTGGGGCGCTGGGCCTACGACGGATCCGCACGGCCGGTCACGGATGCCGACATCGCCACCGCCGCCATCACCACGCGGGACATCGATCGGCGCGACCACGCGCACTTCTTGGAGAAGGAGTTGCACGAAGCTCCCGACTCCATGCGCAAGACGCTGCGCGGCCGCATCTCGAGCGTCGCCGGCCTGCTGCGAGCCTCCCTGGGAGAGGACGTGATCACACCGCAGTTGGCCGGCCGACTCGCCGGTGGTGAGATCAGACGGGTCGTCGTGATCGGTCAGGGAACCGCCGCCGTGGCGGGCAAAGCCGTGGCGGCCGCCGTCACCGATGCCTTCGCCCGCGATCATCTCGACGTGGTGGCCACGACGGCGACCGAGCTGTCCGGCTTCCGGCTCGTGCCGGACATGTCAGACACCCTCGCCATCGCCATCAGCCAGTCCGGTACCACCACCGACACCAATCGCGCGGTTGACATCATCCGGCGCCGAGGTGCCGTCGTCCTCGCGATCGTGAACCGGCGGGGCAGCGACCTGACCGAGAAGGCCGACGGCGTGCTGTACACGTCCGACGGCCGAGACGTCGAGATGTCCGTCGCGTCGACGAAGGCCTTCTATGCACAGATAGCCGCGGGAACGCTGCTCGCGCGGGCGTTGGCGCGGGCAGCTCGCCGTCACGACGACTCCGCCGAGCACGAACTCCTCACCGCGCTGTCGTCGCTGCCGGACGCGATGCGCGCGCTCTTGGACGACGAGAAGCAGATCGCGGTGCTGGCCCAGCGCCATGCGCCGACGAGGATGGCGTGGGCAGTCGTCGGCTCCGACCGCAACCGCATTGCCGCCGAAGAGATTCGGATCAAGTGTTCCGAACTGACCTATCGATCCATCTCGTGTGACGAGTCGTCGGACAAGAAGCACATCGACCTGTCCGCGGAGCCGCTGACCCTGGTCTGCGCCGCCGGTATGACGGGCTCCGCCGCCGACGACGTCGCCAAGGAGGTGGAGATCTTCGCCTCGCACAACGGCTTGCCGATCGTGATCGCCACCGCGGACGAGTCGCGGTTCAACGCCGGACACGACGTCGTCTGGGTACCCCGGGTCCATCCCGATCTGGCCTTCCTGCTCGCCGCCATGGCCGGCCACTTGTTCGGGTACCACGCAGCGCTCGCCATCGACGAACATGCCCTGCCGCTGCGCGCTGCGCGGATCGCGATCGAGGAGACCGCGGTGGCGAACGACCGCGACCCGGCGGCCATGTTGGACGATCTGCCCACCGCGATCGGACCGGCCGCAGATGACTTCATGCGCAGACTGGACGCAGGTGCGTACGACGGATCGTTGAGCGCCAGGACTTCCGCCCGCATAGCCGTCGCGTTCCACGCGATCACCACGCGATCCGAGGAAACCCTGCTGACGCGGTGTGCGGGGCCGGACGCGGTGGTCAACGAGTTGGTGGCCGCGCTCACCGATGGCATCGACCAGGTCTCCCGAACGATCGACACGATCCGACACCAGGCGAAGACCGTGACGGTCGGCACCAGCCGAAGCGACGAGGAGATCCTGTCCGTTCCGCTGGTCGAGGCGGTACTCGCCGCAGGAGCCGACCGGAACTGCTTCTCCTACAGCGCTCTTCGGACGGTGGCCGCCCTCGACCCGGCCGTTTCGGCCGTCATCGGTTCGACTCGTTACACCATCGCCGGTGAGCACATCTCCGTGCTCAGTCGACGGGGAGTGGCGCGAGGACTTCGATCACGCACGGATGTCGATCACCGGTTGGTCGGGACGAAACTGCTGGTGGCTCAACAGCAACAGGTGCTGGCCGCCGTCGGCCGCAACGACGAGCGAACGTTCATCATCGTTCCCGAGGTCAGCGATCACCGGACGTGCGGGCTGGTACTGCTTCACGTGGAGTTCCGCCGCCGGCTTTCCGCGGGCGACATGTCGTCGGTCCTCGACGGTTACCGAGGTCGGCTGTCGGAGCTCAGAAGTGCCGTCACCGAGGTGGACCCGGTCTTCGACGAGGATCTCCTCGGCGTTCTGCCGCCCCTCACACTGCTCACCGAGCCGGTGGAACTCGTTGCCGAACACTGGAATGCCGCTCGACGACCTCAGTGACCGGGCCCCGGAACCGTCGGGTCAGCCCTGCCACGCCTGCCAGGCACTTCCGATGATGCTGTCCAAGTCGTGGCTCGCCTGCCAGCCGAGTTCGGTGCGGATCTTGGTCGCATCGGCGATCACCTCCGCCGGGTCCCCCGCGCGCCGTGGCCGCTCATCCCAGGAGAAGTCGATTCCCGTGACGCGCTTGGTCGCCAGCATCACCTCCAGCACGCTGGTACCCGTGCCGGTACCGATGTTGAAGGTCGCCGACATCTCGTCTCGTGCGATGCGCTCGGCCACTGCCGCGTGCGCCTCGGCCACGTCGCCGACGTGGATGTAGTCCCGGATGCAGGTACCGTCCCTGGTGGGGTAGTCGGTGCCGAAGATCTGCGGGCGGACGCCGGTGGTGACGGCGCGGAACACCCGGGGGATGAGGTTGTTCTCGCCGCGGTCGGCCAGCGTGGGCGACACCGCCCCCGCGACGTTGAAGTACCGTAGCGCCGCCCAATTCAGGTCCTCGGCGGCCGCGACGTCGCGGAGCATCTGTTCGGACATCAACTTGGTGGTGCCGTAGGGCGATGTCGGCGAGGTCGGCGACTCTTCGGTCACCAGACCGCCTTCGGGCAACCCGTACACCGCCGCGCTCGAGGAGAACAGAATCGACCGGGTCCCGGCGAGCACCATCGCCCGCAACAGGCTCAACATGCCGACGACGTTCTGGTGGTAGTACGTCAACGGGTTCGCGACCGATTCCTCGACCGCCTTCTTCGCGGCCAGGTGCACCACGCCGTCGGTCTGATGGTCCTCGAGACTGCGCACCACGAAGTCGGTGTCGAGAACCGAACCTTCGTACCACGCGGTGTCGGCGCCCACCCTCGCGCGGTCCCCCGTCGACAGATCGTCGAGGACGGCCACCTGGTGTCCACGGGCCTGTAACGACTGCACCACGTGCGATCCGATGTAACCGGCGCCGCCTGACACCATCCACTTCATGCGCTGGGCCTCCCGAGGTTCCTCGCTACCCTAACGCAGTACCCCGGCACTCCCCCGAGGGGAATCGCACGGCCGCGGTGATCAGTTGACCGGGACGTCGAGGATCGGCCGCGGCTCCTTGGCGCCCGGCCCGTCGAAGTGCCACCACTCCCCCGGGTACACCGCCAACCCGCCGGCTTGCATTGCCGCGCGTAGCATTTCGCGGTTCGCCTGCTGCGCCGACGTCAGACCCCCGGTCGCGTACGCCAGGCTGCGCGGCGTGAAGTCGTCGAAGTCGGTGCCCATGTCCAAGCGCCGGCCGTAGTGCCCGTCGGCGACGGTCACGTCGACGGAACGACCCGCTTCGTGACTGCGCGCTTGGCCGCTCGGCCGCGCCACCCAGTTCGGATTGGGCACCTCCTGGAACATCCGCACCTGAACGTCGTGCGGTCGGTAGCAGTCCCAGAAGACCAGGACGTTCCCGGCCCGACGCAGCACGCCCGCCGCGGCGGCGAGCCCGTCGGCCAGATCCTGGTGCACGAGGCACCGGGCGTCGGCGGGATACAGCGCGACGCCGACGAAGTTGTCCGCCGTCGCATACCGCAGGTCGACGATGGCGTCGGGAACCACGGTGCGGACGTCGACCAAGCCCGCGGACTGCGCCTGGGGCGAGACCGGCGGGACGTCGGCGGAGGCCGTGGCGGGTGTCATCAACAGCATGATGGCAGCGATCCCCGTCGCGAACGTGCGCATACTCCTAGGCAACCACGGCGTGTTGCCCTCGGACACGCACGCTCGCGGCAAAAGGCCTAGGCTTCGGCGAAGTTGCGCGTGATGGCCGGATCCACCTGGATGCCGGGGCCGGTCGTGGTCGAGACGACGACCTTCTTGAGGTAACGGCCCTTCGACGACGACGGCTTGGCCCGCATGATCTCGTCGATCGCGGCGCCGTAGTTCTCGGCCAGCGACTTCTCGTCGAAGGAGGCCTTGCCGATCACGAAGTGCAGGTTCGCCTGCTTGTCGACGCGGAAGTTGATCTTGCCGCCCTTGATGTCGCTCACGGCCTTCGCGACGTCGGGGGTGACCGTGCCGGTCTTCGGGTTGGGCATCAGGCCACGCGGGCCGAGGACACGCGCGATGCGGCCCACCTTGGCCATCTGGTCCGGCGTCGCGATCGCGGCGTCGAAGTCCAGCCAGCCACCCTGGATCCGCTCGATCAGGTCGTCGCTGCCGACCGCGTCGGCTCCGGCGGCGATGGCGTCCTCGGCCTTGTCGCCGACGGCGAACACGATGACCCGGGCCGTCTTGCCGGTGCCGTGCGGCAGGTTCACGGTGCCGCGCACCATCTGGTCGGCCTTGCGCGGGTCGACGCCGAGGCGGACCGCGACCTCGACGGTGGCGTCCTGCTTCTTGCTGGACGTCTCCTTGGCCAGCTTCGCGGCCTCGAGCGGGGTGTACAGGTTGTCGCGGTCGATCTTCTCCGCGGCTTCGCGGTAGGCCTTGCTGTTCTTGCTCATGGGATTCCCGTCATTGTTTCGTTGGGTCGTGGTCGTGCAGGCCGAAGCGGGCCCTTCCACGGTTGAAGCGGTACTGCTAGGAGACCGTGATGCCCATCGAGCGGGCGGTGCCTGCGATGATCTTCGCCGCGGCGTCGACGTCGTTGGCGTTGAGGTCTTCCTTCTTGGTCTCGGCGATCTCGCGGACCTGATCCCACGTGACCTTGGCGACCTTGGTCTTGTGCGGTTCGCTGGAACCCTTCTGCACGCCGGCAGCCTTCAGCAGCAGCTGGGCGGCGGGCGGGGTCTTCAGGGCGAAGGTGAAGCTTCGGTCCTCGTAGACCGTGATCTCCACGGGGATGACGTTGCCGCGCTGGGATTCCGTCGCGGCGTTGTACGCCTTGCAGAACTCCATGATGTTCACGCCGTGCTGGCCGAGCGCCGGACCGACGGGCGGGGCGGGATTGGCCGCGCCTGCCTGAATCTGCAGCTTGATCAGCCCGGTGATCTTCTTCTTCTTCGGGGGCATGAGGTCTTCTTCCTATCTTTCTTGGTCCAGCTAGATCTTGGCGACCTGGGTGAAGGTCAGTTCCACAGGCGTCTCGCGGCCGAAGATCGACACCAACACCTTGAGCTTCTGTTGTTCCGCGTTGACCTCGCTGATCGAGGCGGGCAGCGTCGCGAACGGGCCGTCCATCACCGTGACCGACTCGCCGACCTCGAAGTCGACGAGGACGACCGGCCGTTCGAGCCCACCGGTCTCCGCTGCAGCGGCCGCACCGGACGACGTGGACTTGGCGGGCTTCTTCGCCGCGCCCTGCGGCAGCAGGAACTTGACCACGTCGTCGAGGGTCAGCGGCGACGGCTTGGAGGTGGCGCCGACGAATCCGGTGACGCCCGGGGTGTTGCGCACCGCGCTCCAGGACTCGTCGGTCAGATCCATCCGGACCAGGATGTAGCCGGGCAGCACCTTGCGGTTGACCTGCTTGCGCTGACCGTTCTTGATCTCGGTGACCTCTTCGGTGGGCACCTCCACCTGGAAGATGAAGTCACCGACGTCGAGGTTCTGCACACGCGTCTCGAGATTGGCCTTCACCTTGTTCTCGTAGCCCGCGTAGGAGTGGATGACGTACCAGTTGCCGGGCTTGGAGCGCAGATCCTTCTTGAGCGCCACCGCAGGGTCGACGTCCTCTTCTTCGACGTCCTCTACGACGTCGTCTGGCGCCTCGGCCTCTTGGGGTTCGTCGCCGTTCAGTAACTCGGCGGGCACCTCGTCCGCGGCGCCGTCCACGGCGTCAGCGGTGGGCTGCTCCAGCGACTCCGCGGCCAGGTCGGCGATCACGGTGGTCGGGTCCGCGGCCTCGACGCGCGCGTCGGACACACCCGAAGGCGTATCGCCCTCGAAGGAAGTCACGTGTCAATCCTCTCTCGATCTTTCGCTCGCACTGCGCTGGTCGGCCGTGTCAGCCGAAGACCAACGTCACGAGTTTGGCTAGGCCAAGGTCCACCCCGCCGATGAGCGCGACCATGAAGGCCAGGAAGACCAGGACCACGGTGGTGTAGCTGATCATCTGCTTGCGGTTCGGCCAGATGACCTTCCGCAGCTCGGCGACGACCTGCTTCAGGAAGTTCCAGACGAACGTGAACGGGTTGCGGGACTCGCCCGGCTTCCGCGCCGTCTTCGGCTTCTTGCCGTCGCCGTCGGTCTTGACGGGGGCGCCATCGGTGGCGGGCTTGGCGCCGGTCACCTCGCGACGCGACCGCTTGCCCGACGGCCGCTGCGGCCTGGTCGCGACCGCGGTCTGACCACGGGTGCCGGCGACGCCGACGTCACTTACCGAGTCGATGTCGTCCGAGTCGATGTCGTCGACCACCGAGTCGACGTCGTCGACCGTTGAGTCGTCGCCGTCGACCGGGGAGCCGGCACCGTCGCGCTCGTCGCTCACCGCAGGCCTTTCGTCGAATTCAGGTGGTCACCATCCAAGTGTCCACGCCTTGCACATATTCAGTTGAGCAGGGGCGACAGGACTTGAACCTGCAACCTGCGGTTTTGGAGACCGCTGCTCTGCCAGTTGAGCTACGCCCCTTCGCACACGGCACTGCTGACAGATCCTTGCCGCTCGGCGGCCCACACAACTGACGCGCTCTCCGATCGGTCGATCAGAAACCGACGGACAGCGCGCTTGATTGGGTGAAACCCCGAGGACCGAGTGTACATCGGCCCTGTTCCGAGTTGCTAATCCTTCGCGGCGGTCCGCATGACCTGGCCGGTCTCCGCGTCCCACTGCACCTGGATCGAATTGTCGCCCTCGTGGCCCATCAGGGTGGTGAAGGCCTCGAGGACGGTCTCGCCCTCGGCGTCGACGCAGACGCTGCGCGTCACGACGATGTCCGCCCCGAACCGCTCCACGACGGATTGAATCTCCAGCGACGCGGTCAGGGTCGCACCGACGACCAGCGGCTTGTGGAAGACGAACTTCTGATCCACCTGGACGATCTGCATGGTCGTCATCCCGACGTCGACCTTGCGGAAGAAGTCCTGCTGCACCAGCAGCGCGAGGATCGACGGGAAGGTGAGCGACGCGATGATGTTGTCGTGACCGAGTTCGGCGGCGGCGTCCTCGTCGAAGGTGGCCGGGTCGTCGGCCTTGATCGCCCTGGCGTACTGGCGCACCTGTTCGCGGCCGATCTCGAAGGTCTCGGGATAGTGGTGCACCATCCCGCGGACGTCGGCCTTGAGCGGCACCCTAGGCCAGCTTCGCGGTGGCCGTGGCGCGGCCGAAGATCTTCTTCCCGCCGGTCGTGGCGGACAGTGCGATGACGATCGACTTGGACTCGGGCTCAACGGACTTCACTCGACCATTGAACACGATTTCGGCGCCGACGCCGTCGTTGGGCACCGGGACCACGGCGGTGAAACGCACGTTGTACTCCGTCACCGCGGCGGGGTCGCCGATCCATGACGTCACGTAGCCACCGCCGAGGCCCATGGTGAGCATGCCGTGGGCGATGGCCGTGTCGAGGCCCACCTGCTTGGCGATCTCGTCATCCCAGTGGATCGGGTTCAGATCACCCGAGACCCCCGCATAGTTCACCAGGTCCATCCGGGTCAGCGGGATGATGCGCTCGGGAAGTTCGTCGCCGACCTTCACCGAATCGAATTCACGCAGCGCCATTGGTAAAGCCCTCTCCGCTCTCGTCGGAACGACCCGCCAGGGTCGTGTACGTCTCTTGCACGGCCTCGCCCCTGTCGTTGCTGATGATGTTCTTCGTGACGATGATGTCGGTGCCGTGCGCCTGCCGGTAGGCGTGCACGTAGACGTCGCAGTACAGCCGGTCGCCGACCTTGATGGGCAGCAGGAACTTCAGCTCCTGGTCGACCTGGACGATCTGGGCGTCGTGAATGCCGATGTTCGCGTTGGCGAAGAACGCCGTCTGGGCCGTGTATCCGAAGACGGAGATGAACGTCAGCGGCGCGGGCAGCGACTCATGGCCGAGTTCGGAGGCGGCGTCCTCGTCGAAGTACGCCAGGTCGTCGTTCTTCACGGCTACGGCGTACTCGCGCACCTTCTCGCGTCCGACCTCGTAGAAGTCGGGGTAGCGGTAGTGCATCCCGATGATGTCGGAGGACAGCGCCACGGACTCAGTTCCCCAATCAGTGAACACCAGGGCCGAAGCCCGTCGTCGTCCGCGCTAGCGCGATTCCTTGTGGGCGCGGTGCGTCCCGCAGTTCGGGCAGAACTTCTTCAGCTCCAGCCGGTCGGGGTCATTGCGCCGGTTCTTCTTGGTGATGTAGTTGCGGTGCTTGCACACTTCACAGGCCAAGGTGATCTTGGGCCGTACGTCTGTACTGGAGGCCACGTCCGTCGTCCTTCTTCATTCACTTGCGTTGTCGTCTTGTAGCGGTGGGGGGGCTCGATCCCCCGACCTCACGATTATGAGTCGTGCGCTCTAACCAGCTGAGCTACACCGCCCCGGACAGATCCAGGCAGCACACGCCTGCCGATCCACCGAGCCCCCTAACGGAATCGAACCGTTGACCTTTTCCTTACCATGGAAACGCTCTACCGACTGAGCTAAGGGGGCAGTCGCCCGTGCCGCGCGCTGGTCGCGCCGCAGGGCCTTAAAGAGGGTACATTCTCGCCGTTACCCTCGCCAAACCGCTTCCACCCGGCCGACGCGTTGGGCCTAGTCTGTGGCGATGGCCAGCCCACCCGACCAGGACCGTCTGTACTTCAAGCAGCTGCTGTCGGGCCGCGACTTCGCGGTCAACGACGTGATCGCCCAGCAGATGCGCAACTTTGCCTACCTCATCGGTGACCGCGAGACCGGCGATTGCGTCGTCGTCGACCCGGCCTATGCGGCCAACGATCTGCTCGACGCGCTGGAGGCCGACGGCATGCACCTGTCCGGGGTGTTGGTCAGCCACCACCATCCCGACCACGTCGGCGGCTCGATGATGGGGTTCGACCTCAAGGGGCTCGCCGAGCTGCTCGAGCGGGTAAGTGTCCCGGTCCACGTGAACGCCCACGAGGCGGACTGGGTGTCTCGGGTGACGGGAATCGCACGCAGTGAGCTCACGACCCACGACCACGGGGACGACCTGGCGGTCGGCGACGTCGGGATCGAACTGCTGCACACCCCAGGGCACACCCCTGGCAGCCAGTGCTTTCTGCTGGACGGGCGACTGGTCGCAGGCGACACCCTGTTCCTCGAGGGCTGCGGCCGCACCGACTTTCCCGGCGGCAACGTCGACGACATGTTCCACAGCCTGCAGGCGCTGGCACGGTTGCCGGGTGACCCGACGGTGTTTCCCGGGCACTGGTATTCGGCGGAACCGCACGCCTCGCTGACGGAGGTGCGCCGCACCAACTACGTGTACCGGGCGAGCACTCTGGACCAGTGGCGCATGGCGATGGGCGGCTGACGCCCGGCATGGGCCTGATCTGAAGTCGCGCGGGCCGATCCAGCCAGCCCGGGCGTCGAATTACCTCTGCAGCAGGGCTTCTCCGCGACTGAATCCGTCGCCGCGCCCACGGGCTCCCTCGTGATTTCGTCGTGCCGTTCGTAACCGGATGGTGGATTTCGCTAGACATCGCGACGTTTGGTTGCCAGAATTAATGATGACGTCGCCAATTTGCGGCGTGGTCGGGGGTTTGGTCGTGAAGAACGTCATAATATGCTTTGACGTGGCCGGGGGCACCAGCGCCACGAAAATCATGGGTTTGCTCGACCAATCCGTCGGGCAGGTCGCGTGGTACCACTGCGACACCGGCGGCGCGTGGCAGCGCGACGCCCTTCCCGGCGCCCGCGACGCCATCGGAGCGGCGTACGAATTCCTGTGCCGTGACTGGGAGCAGGGCGATCGCATCTTCGTCTTCGGCGCCGGCCGCGGCGGCTACTGCGCGCATGCGCTGACCCGACTTCTCGGCATGGTGGGCGTCCTGCCTGCGGCGTGGACGGACCTCGTCGACTTCGCGCTGAGCGCCTACGCGCTGCCGCGGACGCCGAGGACGTTGTGCGACTGGTGGCGCGTCAGACACCTGATCGAGGATCTCAACGGCGACGTCGACGTGTCCGTGCCCGTCGCGTTCCTCGGCACCTGGGACGCCGTCAGGGCGCCCGGTCTGCCTGCGCTGTGCCTCGATGCGCACGGCAACGTCGCCGCCGCCAGACACGCATTCGCCATCGAAGGTGGACTCGTCCATCACCGGCAGGTCATGCCGACGCCGTCCGACGGCGTGGAGGCGGTGTGGTTCCGCGGCGGCCACTGCGACGTCGCGGGCGGCCAGGGGGCGTGTGAACCGCTGTCGGGCATTGCCATGGACTGGGTGCTCGACGGGGCGCTCGCCGCCGGGGCCTCGGTGCCCGACGGCATGCTGTGCCCGACGCCGGCCCACGCCGATGCGCTCGCGGGAAGCGTCCACGGCATGGCCTTGCGCCGGCCACCCGTCGACGCCCACGTGCACGCCAGCGTCGAGGCGTATCTGCAGGCCCATCCCGAGTACTGGCGGCGGCTGCCGTCGCGCATCGTCTGGGCCGACGCCGACTGGCTTGCCCGCGGCGAGCGACTGGTCGCCGTCACTCCGTCGACCGCCGCGCCGGCGCGGCAAGCGGACTTCGCGGCCGTCGCGTCGTAGCCGCGATCCGTTGCCGCCGAACGCATCGGCGGCCGCTGCCCGACGACGCACGGGCTGGGTAGAGTCGCCCCGACCACGTGCACCCGAGGGAGAGCCGATGACGAGCACCGTTTCCTACGAGCTGACCGAATCCGTCGCCACGATCACGCTCGACGACGGCAAGGTGAACGCGTTGTCCCCGGTGATGCAGGACAACCTAAACCAGGCGCTCGACCGCACCGAGAAGGCCGCCGCCGACGGCGAGGTCAAGGCCGTGGTGCTGGCCGGCAACTCGCGGGTGTTCAGCGCGGGGTTCGACCTCGGCGTGTTCGGCTCCGGCGACGCGGCCGCTGCGCTGGGCATGCTCGCGGGCGGTTTCGAACTCTCGATTCGGCTGCTGAGCTTTCCGGTGCCCGTGGTCATCGCGGCGACGGGTCCGGCGATCGCGATGGGCTCGTTCCTGATGCTCAGCGGTGATCACCGGGTCGGCTCGCCGAGCTCGCGCTGCCAGGCCAACGAGGTCGCGATCGGCATGGTGCTGCCGATCTCGGCGATCGAGATCATGCGGGCGCGCCTGACCCGCGCGGCATTCTCCCGGGCCGTCTCCATGGCCGCGGTGTTCACCGGCGCCGAAGCCGTGGCAGCGGGTTGGCTCGACGAGATCGTCGAGGATCAGAACGTGTTGGCGCGGGCGCGTGACGTCGCCTCCGACGCGGCCGTCGGCCTGCACGCCAAGGCGCACCGGGCCAGCAAGCTCAAGGCCCGCAAGGACGCGCTCGCGGCGATCCAGGCGGGCATCGACGGATTGCCTGCCGAGTTCGCGAGCAGTTAGACCGCTGGCGGCACTCCACCGACCGCCCACCTTCGAGCGAATCCGGGTCGCGGCGGCTCATTGTCGAAGGGTCGAGGCGAATGCCCGCAACCACGTCTGCGCTTCCTCGGCCGTCCGGAGCCCGGCGCCCGCCGCCGTCCGAAGGGCCTCGTATGCAGTGCACACGTCGGGCAGTCCCCGCGCGACGTGGTCGGCGAGCGTGAGGTCGTCGTCGACCGGCAGCGCCGAGAACGACTGATACGCAACGCGCGCCGCCGTGATCGCCGTCAGCCCCGCTTCCTCGGCGGGCGGCGCCTCGACCGCACGGACGCGGGCGGTCAGTGCGTGGCGGGCTCGGTGCGCTGCCGACCTCGCCACCCGTAACGCGCGCCCAGCTTCCTGCTCGGCGGCCAGTGCGGTGCGCGCCAGGGCCACCCAGTCGTCGTCCAGGGTGCCGGTGGCGCACACCGGGCAGGGCTGCGTGCCGTGCCGATCATGGAACTCCAGGCTCGTCTCGAGGAACTGGACGCGGTCCGCGGACAGTGCATCCGCGGTGCGCTCCGCGTCGTCCTGCGCGCTTGCTGCTGAACGGAGTGCGGCACAAGCTTGTTCGACCTGGTCGCGATCGGGTGCCGTCAACGCCGCGGACAGATGCCCGGCGAGTGCCTTCACCTGTGCGTCGAGCCGGCTCATCGCCTCGGTCGGCGACGCGTCGGCGGGGAGGTCGCGCCAGACGCCGTGCACGACCATTCGGACCTGCGCACCGAGCTGGTCGTCGTCATCGGCTCGCTGCAGGACGACGTCCCTGTGTGCCGTCGAGCCACCGTCGTCCTGCGTCATCGATCGCTGGTCCTCCATCGGCGTGACGAACTGCGGCGCGGAACACGCCCAGCAGCGAACGGTAGTACCCGAGGTGCTGCGCCGACCATTCCCCGACCCGTGTCGGACCGGCACCCTAGGGTTGCCTCGATGCCGCTTCACGTTCACCGCGCCGATCGCACCGATCTGTTGGCAGACGGGCTGGGCGCCCTGCTCTCCCGACCGCTCGAAGACCCGTTTGCCATGGAGTTGGTGCTGGTGCCCGCCCGCGGTACCGAGCGGTGGTTGAGCCAGCGCCTGTCGCATGTCCTTGGCCGCGGCTCGGCGGCCGACGGCGTGTGTGCCGGCGTGGAGTTCAGGAATCCGCACTCGTTGATCGCCGAGATCACCGGCACCGCCGATGACGATCCGTGGGCCCCCGACGTCATGGTGTGGCCCCTGCTCGAGGTGATCGACGAGAGTCTCGACGAGCCGTGGTGCCGAACCCTGGCCACTCATCTGGGTCACTTCGCCGCCGGTGACGAGAAGGAGCTGCGGCAGGGGCGGCGCTACGCGGTGGCGCGGCGGCTCGCCGGACTGGTCGCGTCGTACGCCCGACAACGCCCGGCCCTGCTCGCCGGATGGTGTGGCGGCGACCCGGACGGCGACCCCGATGCCGGCCTCCCGGCCGACCTCGAGTGGCAACCACCGCTGTGGCGGGCCCTGGTCGACCGCGCCGGGGTCGATCCGCCGCACGTCCGGCACCAGAAAACCGTTGTCCGTCTGCGCGAGTCGCCGATGGACCTGCCGCCGCGGCTCTCGCTGTTCGGGCACACCCGGCTGCCGATCACCGAGATCGAGCTGCTCGAGGCGCTGTCCACCCACCACGACGTGCACCTGTGGCTGCCGCATCCCAGTGACCGGCTGTGGCGCGCGCTCACCGGCATGGGTGGTCCCCGCGACCGCCGCGACGACACCAGCCATCGGGTGGTGCACCATCCGCTGCTGGCCACCCTCGGCCGCGATCTGCGCGAACTCCAGCTCGTGCTGCCGTCGGAGGTGCGCACCGACGAGTACGTGGGCCGGCCGGGAGGCGGCGACGACCGTCCCGAGACACTGCTGGGCTGGTTGCAGTCCGACATCGCCGCGAATGCCGTTCGGCCCGTGGGACGCCGCCACGCCGGCGGGGACCGCTCGGTACAGGTGCATGCGTGTCACGGCCCGGCCCGGCAGGTCGACGTGTTGCGCGAGGTGCTGCTCGGGCTGCTCGCGGACGACCCGACGTTGGAGCCCCGCGACATCCTGGTGATGTGCCCCGACGTCGAGACCTACGCCCCGTTGATCAACGCCGACTTCGGGCTCGGCGACGTGCTCCGCGGCGCGCACCCCGCGCACCGGCTGCGGATGCGGCTAGCGGACCGAGCCCTGGTGCAGACCAACCCGCTGCTGGGCGTGGCGTCTCAACTGCTCGGCCTCGCGGGTAGTAGGGCCACCGCCAGCGAGGTGCTCAACCTGGCGCAAACCGGACCGGTGCGCGCCCGTTTCGGTTTCACCGACGACAGCCTCGAGGACGTCACCCGCTGGGTCCGTCAGGCCAACGTCCGGTGGGGTTTCGACCAGCAGCACCGCAGGCCCTACGGCGTCGACTTCGTCCACAACACATGGCGTTTCGGCATCGACCGGGTGCTGGCCGGGGTCGCGATGTCCGACGACGCACATGCCTGGATCGGCGCCACGCTGCCCCTTGACGACGTCGGCAGCAACCGCGTCGAACTGGCGGGGCAGTTCGCCGAGTTCATCGACCGGTTGCAGCGCACCGTCGACGGGCTCACGGGCGACCGACCGCTCAGCGACTGGCTGCACGCCTTGGCCGAGGGCGTCTCGATGTTGACGCGGGTGGGCGACGCCGATGCGTGGCAGACCAGTCAGCTGCAACGCGAGTTCGGCCAGGTGCTCGGTGACGCCGCGGCGCGGTCGGGCACCGTGCTGCGATTGCCCGACGTCGAGGCACTGCTGGACCGCCACCTCGCCGGGCGACCGACGCGCGCCAACTTCCGCACGGGCACGTTGACGGTCTGCACGATGGTGCCGATGAGATCGGTGCCCCACCGCGTGGTGTGCCTGGTCGGCCTGGACGACGGCGCCTTCCCGCGCCAGGGTGTCACCGACGGGGACGACGTCCTGGCCCGCAACCCCCGCACCGGGGAGCGTGACAGCCGTTCCGAGGACCGTCAACTGCTGCTCGACGCCATCGGTGCGGCCACCGATAAACTGGTGATCACTTACACCGGCGCCAACGCGCACTCCGGGCGTGCCCGGCCGCCGGCGGTGCCGTTGGCCGAACTGCTCGACGCCCTCGACGCGACGACGCCGGAGAACGTCCGCGAGCGGGTCGTCGTGCATCACCCGTTGCAGCCGTTCGACATTCGTAACGTCATGCCTGGCGAGCTGGTTCCCGAGGTGCCCTTCACGTTCGACAACACCGTCCTCAAGGCGGCGCGGGCGAGCACCGGCGAACGCTCCGAGCGGCCGAAGTTCATCTCGGGTCCGATACCCGCCGGGCCGCCCGAGGACGTGGCGCTCGCCGATCTCGTGGGCTTCTTCAAGGATCCGGTGAAGGGCTTCTTCCGGGCACTGGACTACACGTTGCCGTGGGACGTCGACGGTGTCTCCGACGAGATCTCGGTCGACGTCGACGCGTTGGAGCAGTGGGCGGTCGGTGACCGGATGCTCAACGACATGCTGCGCGGGCTGACGCCCGAGGACGCGCGCCAGGCGGAGTGGCGCCGCGGCACGCTGCCGCCCGGTCAGCTCGGCTGGCGCAAGGCCGGCGAACTACGCGAGCAGTCTGCGCTGCTCGCGGCGACGGCGCTCGGGTATCGGCAACCCGACGCGGAGGCCTACGACGTGGACGTCGACCTGGGGTCCGGACGCCGGTTGACCGGCACGGTCTCGCCGGTGTTCGGTGAACGGCTGGTCTCGGTGACCTACTCCAAGCTCGGCGGCAAACATCTGCTGGCAGCGTGGATTCCGTTGTTGACCTTGTTCTCCCACCATCCCGGGCGGGACTGGTCGGCCGTCTGCATCGGTCGGCCCAAGCGCGGTAGTACGCCGCTCGAGCAGGGCCTCGGCAGGCCGCTGGAGCCCGCCGTCGACCTGCTGAGGGACTTGGTGGCGATCTACGACGCCGGCCGTCGGGAGCCCCTGCCGCTGCCGGTCAAGACGTCCTACGCCTGGGCCTGCGCCCGAATGCAGGGTGACGATCCCGAGCGCGAGGCGGCCTTCCGATGGAAGTCCGGCAACTACCCCGGCGAAGATCAGGATCCGGCGCAGGTGCGGGCCTGGGGGCGCGACGCGTGGTTGCGGGACCTGATGCAACCCCTTCGGCCCGGCGAGGAGGTCGACGGCGAGACCCACCGACTGGGTGCGTACGCGGCCCGACTCTGGCTGCCGATGTTGCGCTCGGAGGTGGCGCCGTGAGCGACGTGGAGCGTTTCGATCTGCAGGGCCCGTTGCCCGCTGCGGCGTCGACCACCGTGCTGGAGGCCAGCGCGGGCACCGGCAAGACCTTCGCACTCGCCGGGCTGGTGACGCGTTACGTCGCCGAGGGCGCCGCGACCCTGGACCAGATGCTGCTCATCACCTTCGGCCGGGCGGCCAGCGAAGAGCTTCGCGACCGGGTTCGTCGCCAGATCACGGACGCCGCAGCCGCTTTCGACGATCCGTCGCGGGTGGGCGACAACGAGTTGCTCGAGCACCTGGTGGCCGGCACCGACCAGGAGCGGGCGGCACGGCGGCAGCGGCTGCGCGATGCGTTGGCAAACTTCGACGCCGCGACGATCGCCACCACGCACCAGTTCTGCCAGCTGGTGCTCAGGTCGCTGGGGGTGGCGGGTGACTCCGACTCGCGGGTCACCCTGGTGGAGAGCCTTACCGACCTGGTCACCGAGGTCGTCGACGACCTCTACCTCGCCCACTTCGGTCAGCAGCGCGAGGACCCGGTGTTGAACCACGCCGACGCACTGAAGCTGGCCAAGGAGGTGGTCCGGAATCCGGCGACGGAGTTGCGGCCGCTGGCTCCGCCACCCGAGTCGCGCGCGGCAGTCTGCGTGGGCTTCGCCAGGGACGTCCTGGCCGAATTGGAGACGCGCAAGCGCCGACTCGGCATCCTGGGCTACGACGACCTGCTGACCCGGCTCGCGGAGGCGCTGGCCGCCGGGGACTCCCCGGCCCGCTTCCGGATGCACCAACGCTGGCCCATCGTGATGGTCGACGAGTTCCAGGACACCGATCCCGTGCAGTGGGAGGTGATCGACCGGGCCTTCAGCGCCAGGTCCACGGTGATCCTGATCGGCGATCCGAAGCAGGCGATCTACGCCTTCCGCGGCGGTGACATCGTCACGTACCTGAACGCGGCCGAGACCGCGGGCGCCAAGAAGACGCTTGGCGTCAACTGGCGCAGCGACCGCGCGTTGGTCGACCGGCTGCAGGCCGTGCTGCGCGGCGCCCAACTCGGTGATCCCGCGATCGTGGTGCACGACGTCGAGGCCGCGAACCGCAAACGCCGGCTGGTCGGCGCACCGCACGACGAGCCGTTCCGGCTACGCGTGGTGCAGCGCAAGACGTTCGGACTCAGGGGCGTTCAGAACGTTCCGATCGGCGACCTCCGACAGCACATCGGCAAGGACCTCGCGAACGACATCGGCGCCCTACTCGCCAGCGGTGCCACCTTCGACGGCGAACCGGTGCGCGCCGGCCACGTCGCGGTGATCGTCGAGACGCACCGCGACGCCCGGGTCTGCCAGCTCGCACTGAGCAGGGCCGGCATCGCGTCCGTCTACACCGGCGACTCGGACATCTTCGCCTCCGAGGCCGCCGACGACTGGCTGTCGCTGCTGGAGGCGTTCGACCAGCCGCACCGCGCCGGCGTGGTGCGTGCTGCCGCGGCCACGATGTTCTTCGGCAAGACCGCGGAGGATCTCGCGCGCGGCGGTGACGGATTGACCGACGCGATCGCGGAAACGTTGCGGGAGTGGGCCGCTCACGCGCGGGAACGCGGTGTCGCCGCGGTCTTCGAGGGCGCGCAGCTGCGCGGCATGAGCGACCGCGTGCTGTCGTGGCGGGACGGGGAGCGTCACATGACCGACCTGGCCCATCTGACGCAGCTTCTGCAGGACGTCGCCCACCGTGAGCACTACACGCTGCCCGCGCTGCGGGACTGGCTGCGCGGCGAGCGCGAGGACCGTGGCGGTTCGACCGAACGCAACCGCCGACTGGACAGCGACGCCGCCGCGGTGCAGATCATGACCGTGTGGGTCAGCAAGGGCCTGCAGTACCCGGTCGTCTACCTGCCCTTCGCCTTCAACCGCTGGGTCCCGGAGCCCGACCTGATCCTGTTCCACGACGGCGCCACCCGGTGCCTGCACGTCGGGGGCCGCGAGAGCCCCGACTACCGCGAGGTGGAGAAGTTGGGCCGGGAGGAATCCGCCGGTGACGACAGCCGGCTCACCTACGTCGCGCTGACCCGGGCGCAGGCTCAGGTGGTGGCGTGGTGGTCCTCGGCCCGTGACGAGCCCAACGGCGGGCTGTCACGGCTGGTGCGCGGCAGGCGACCCGGCGAGGCCGCGGTGCCCGACAGGTGCGTGCCCGCCAAGATCTCCGATGACGACGCGCTGGCGCGGTTGCGGGAGTGGGAGGTAGTCGGCGGCCCGGTGCTCGAGCAGTCGGTGTTGACACCGGTCCCGGCGCCGCCGGCCGAGCCGGTGCCCACGGGTCTCGACGCCAGGCACTTCCACCGTTCGATCGACGCGACCTGGCGGCGCACCTCGTATTCCGGTCTGATCCGCGTCGCGGAGACACCGGGCGTGAGCAGCGAGCCGGAGGTCGTCGCGCTGGACGACGAGGTCGGCGACATCCCGCTGCTGGCGCCGTCCACGGGGCCGCACGTGCCCTCCCCGATGGCCGAGCTTCCCAAGGGCGCGACGTTCGGCACCCTGATGCACGCCGTGCTGGAGACCGCCGACCCGCTCGCGGCGGACCTGCCTGCCGAGTTGGAGGCGCAGATCCGCGAGCATGCGGTGTGGTGGCCGGTGGACGTCCCCCCCGCCGACCTGGCCGCCGCGCTCGTGCCCATGCACGACACGCCGCTGGGTCCGCTCGCCGGAGACCTGACGCTGCGTCAGATCGGTCTTCCCGACCGGCTGCGGGAACTCGACTTCGAATTCCCGTTGGCCGGCGGCGATTCGACGATCGCCGCGCCGGAGGTGACGCTGCGCGACGTCGGCCGGTTGGTGGGCGAGCACCTGGCCCCCGACGACCCGTTGGCTCCCTACGCCGAGCGGCTGACGGGCGACGCGTTGGGCAAGCAGCTGCTGCGCGGCTACTTGAGCGGGTCGATCGACGCGGTGCTGCGCATTCCCGGCGGCGGGGCCGCCGGGGACGGACCCCGCTACGTGGTGGTGGACTACAAGTCGAACTGGCTCGGCGACGGCGACGGATCGTTGACCTCCGCCGACTACGAGCGGCCCCGCCTGGTGGAGGCGATGCTGCACTCGGACTACCCGCTGCAGGCCCTGCTGTACAGCGTCGTGCTGCACCGGTTTCTGCGCTGGCGCCAGCCGGGGTACTCCCCCGACCGTCATCTGGGCGGTGTGCTGTATCTGTTCGTCAGGGGCATGTGCGGCCCGGGCACGCCGGTGATCGACGGCCATCCCGCCGGAGTGTTCGACTGGCAGCCGCCGGCGTCGCTGATCGTGGCGACGTCCGACCTGCTCGACGCCGGGGCGCCCGCGTGACGTCCGCCGAACCGGTCGACCCCTCCAGCTGGCGTCGGGCCGTCGGTGCGACCGGCCTGTTGGCGGCCTTCAACGACGCCGCGGTCATCGAATCGTCGGATGTACTGGTGGCGCAACGGCTCAGCGCGCTGGTCGAGGAGACCGACGAACGCGTCACGCTCGCCGTCGCCCTGGCGGTGCGAGGTCTGCGGGCCGGGTCGGTGTGCCTGGACCTGCGCGCGGTCGAACGCCAGGTCGACGTGACAGGCCTGCCGTGGCCGACGATCGACGGCTGGCTCGGCGCGGTCTGGGCGAGCCCGCTGCTCGAGGCGCCACACGTCCTGCGACGTCAGGACCACCTGCTGTATCTCGACCGCTACTGGCGCGAGGAGCAGCAGGTCGCCGACGACCTGCGGGCCATGGTGTCGCGCCGCACCGTCGGCACGGCCGTCGAGTCGCCCATCGACTCCACCACCGAGGTTGACCGGCTCTTCCCGCCCGGATACGAGGAGCAGCGCAGCGCGGCGAGAATTGCTCTGTCGCAGCGACTCACGGTGCTCACCGGCGGCCCGGGCACGGGCAAGACGACGACCGTCGCGCGGCTGTTGGCGCTCTTCGCCGGGCAGCCGGGGTCGGGGGCGCGGTTGCGCATCGCGTTGGCGGCACCGACGGGCAAGGCGGCCGCCAGGCTGCAGGAGGCAGTGCAGCTCGAGGTCGACCAACTGGATCTCGTCGACCAGCGGCGGCTCTCGGGGCTACGGGCCACCACCCTGCACCGACTGCTGGGCAGCCGTCCCGACAGTTCGTCGCGGTTCCGGCATCATCGGGGCAACCGGCTGCCGCACGACGTCATCGTGGTCGACGAGACGTCGATGGTGTCGCTGACCATGATGGCCAGGCTGTTGGAGGCGGTGCGTCCGCAGTCCCGCTTGGTGTTGGTGGGTGACCCGGATCAACTGGCCTCGGTCGACGCCGGGGCGGTGTTGGCCGACGTGGTCGACGGGCTCGGGTCCGGCGACGGCTCACCAGTGGTGGCCCTGCAGACCTCGCACCGGTTCGGCGAGTCGATCGGGGCGCTGGCCACGGCCATCCGCACCGGTGACGCCGATGCCGCGCTTGCGGTGCTGCGGTCCGGCGGCGAGCACATCGAATGGATCGAGGACGAGGATCCCACCGAGCCGCTTCGGAAAGTGCTGGTGCCGCAAGCGATTGCGCTGAGGCGGGCCGCCGTCCTCGGAGACGCCGCAGGGGCGTTGGCGACGCTCGGCGAACACCGACTGTTGTGCGCGCACCGTCGCGGACCACATGGCGTGGCGCACTGGAACCGGCAGGTCGAGCGATGGCTGGTGGAGTCGACCGGGGAGCCGATCTGGACGGACTGGTACGTGGGCCGACCGGTGCTGGTGACGGCCAACGACTACGGGCTGGGGCTCTACAACGGCGACACCGGTGTGACGGTGCTCGACCCCGACGGACTGCGTGCGGCCATCGCCGGGCCCGGCGCACCGAGGGCCTTCGCCACCAGCCGGCTTCCTGATCTGGAGACCATGCACGCCATGACGATTCACAAGAGTCAGGGCTCACAGGCCACCGAGGTGACGGTGCTGATGCCGCCGGTCGAGTCGAGGCTGTTGACCCGGGAGTTGTTCTACACCGCGGTGACCCGCGCGAAGGCGAAGGTGCGGGTGGTCGGTTCGGCCGAGTCGGTGCGTGCGGCCATCGAACGGCGGGCGGTGCGCGCGTCGGGACTGGCGTTGCGGCTTCGGGGCTAGGTGTCGCGACTCAGGGTCGGACGGGGTGCCTGCTGAGGATCGAGACGCGATTGAAGGCGTTGATCGCGGTGGCCACCCAGATCACCGCGGACAGCTCGTCGTCGTCGAGAACCTTGCGCGCACGGGTGTATTCGCGTTCGGCCGTGTCGTGGTCGGGCAGCGTGGTGGTGATCTCGGCGAGACGCAGGGCGGCCTGTTCACGGGCGTCGAAGAGCTCGGTGTCCCGCCAAACCGACAGCGTGGCGAGCTGCTTGTCGGTGACGCCCGCCGTGTCGGCGCGGCGGTGGTGCACCTCCAGACAGGAGGGGCAGCCGTTGATCTGCGACACCCTGACGTTGACCATCTCGACCAGACGACGGGACAGCCCGGCCTTCTTGGCCGTTTCCGCGACGGCCGTCGACACGGCGACCAACGACGAGTAGGCCTCGGGCGATTGCTTGTCGATGTGCAGATGCTCGGTGTCCATCACGCGCCTTCGCCTCGGGGTGTCGGGGGTAGTGTCGGGGTCGATCGTACGCAGCGGAAGGAGCGCCATGGCCGACGACGACGCCAAGACCGACAAGACCGGAGCGCCGGTCACCGTCACCCAGGAAGACGGTGAGTTCACCATCGGCGTGGAGGGAAAGACGGTGGGCCGCGCCGCCTTTGCCGATCGTGACGGGCAGCGGGTGTTCTATCACACCGAGGTCGACAAGGCATTCGGCGGGCGCGGGCTCGCGACCATCGGGATCGCCGAGGCGTTGGCGACCACGCGCGACGAGGGGCTGCGGATCGTGCCGGTGTGTCCGAGCGTGGTGTCCTACCTCGAGAAGCACCAGGAATTCGCGGACGTCGTGGACCGGCCGACGAAGGCGATCGTCGACTCGCTGCCGTAGCCGCAGGGTTACGCGTGCGGGTGCGGGTGACCGTCCGGATGCTCGGCCAGCCAACGCTGCTCGACCTTCATGACGCGATGGTGCTCGAACGCGATGAGCACTGCGCCCGCCGTCACCAGTGCGCCGGCGAGGAAGCCCAGCGGCAGCTGTAGTTCGGGCCGGTCGTAGGCCGTGGCAGCCAGGAAACCGGCGATCGTCAGCGTGCCCAGCATGATCAGGATGAGGCCGGGCAGCCACAGCGTGTCGATGAACGATTCACCGGCATGGGGTTGAGTGGTGCGGGAGTGGTCGACCGGGTCGCGATGCGCACTCTTCATGTGCGTCTCCCTTCCATGGAGAGACGCCCGATTGTACGCCGATTGTGAGCTAGCTCACATTGCAGCGGCGGCGAGCGCCTGCCGGGCGTAGGCCCCTACGTCCGCGTCACCGTCGTCGAGCTGGTATCCGGTTTCATCACCGGCAAAGTCGAAAGCCCGCGGACATGACACCGGGCGGGCCCCGGCCGTCAGCCGAGGACCCGCCCGGAGGCTCGATCAGATGTGGGTCAGGCGCACAACTGCACGAAACCCAGCGGTCCCGTGACACACGGCGCACCGTAGCCGCCGTAGCCGTAGTACGGCCGCGGCGGAGCCCATCCCGGCCCGCGCCAACCCGGTCCATCGCCGTGCCAGCCCGGTCCGTGCCCGTGACCCCAGCCGGGGTCCTGAGCCCAGGTCGTCTCGGGCGCAGCGGACGCCGGCGTGGCGTTGGCCACACCGGTCCCGATGCCGAGGACGCCGAGTCCCAGCGCGCCCGCCAGCGCAACCCCGCCCGCGATGGTCTTCACGTCAATCATGTTCACCTCTGTGCATCTATGCCGATAACGAGGCCCTCGGCCGAATCCGTGCCAACGTCCATCAGGGACAACCGCTGCGACGTGACGGCGTATTCCGCCGTGGTCAACGATCCGGGGCTCCCCGGTCCTTCACGACCTGCGCGACACGTTCGGCCGCGACGTGCGGGTCTTCGTGCTCCCAGATCCGGACACTGACCCATCCCGCCTGCGCCAGCCGCCCGTCGGTGTCGCGGTCGCGGGCCCGGTTGCCGGCCACCTTGTCGGCCCAGAACTTGCCGTTGGCCGTGGCGACGGTGTGGTGTTCCGGGCAGCCGTGCCAGAAGCAGCCGTCGAGGAAGACGGCGACCTTCGCCCGCGGGAAGACCAGGTCGGCGGTGCGCCGCAGGTCGGCGAGCGGTCTTCCCGCGACGCGGTAGCGGAGCCCCAGTGCGTGCACCGCCGACCGCAGCGCGAGCTCGGGTTTGGTGTCGCGGCTCTTGTTGGACTGCATCCGCGCCCGCGCCTCCGGTGACGACGCCCAGGAGTCGGCCATGTCTCCAGCCTAAAGACGGCTATCACGGCGCGCCGCCGTACCTGCGCGGACTTGTCGGAGCCGCTGAATACCATGACTCGTGTGATCCGCGGCGACCTCCCGACAAGCGACTTCGTGCAGGTCACGCCGCCCCGATGACCGAACCGCAGCAGACTGCCACCCGCCGACGGCCCCACGTGGACGTCGGATTCGAACGCTTCCGTACGCGCAACGGCGCCTATGAGCGCGTCCTGTCCCGGGCCGACGGCCGCAAGACCACCAGCGTGTTGGCCGCCCACCGCGGCCGCGACGCCCACCCCACGTCGGCCGACGAAGCCGAACGCGCCTGGCTGCAGAGCAGGGCGGCACCGCCGTGCGGCGCCTCCCGGTCCTCGCTGCGGGTGGTCGATCTCTTCTCGGGCTGCGGGGGTCTGTCGATCGGTCTGGCGGAGGCGGCCCGCGCGCTCGACCGGTCGTTCGAGCCGGTGCTCGCCGTCGACGTCGACGCGGTCGCCGCGGCCACCTACGCCGTCAACTTCCCCACTGCCGCCACGGTGAGCCAGGACGTCACCGAGGTGCTGCCGGGCCGGGTCGGGTCGGGGCTGACGTCGGCCGAGCGCCTGCTGTCCAAGCACCATCCCGATGTCGACGTCCTGGTCGGCGGCCCGCCGTGTCAGGGTCACAGCGACTTCAACAACCGCACCCGCCACTCCGATGACAAGAACGAGCTGTACGGCTCGATGGTACGGGCCGCGGAAGTCTTCGTGCCGCAACACATCCTGATCGAGAACGTCCCCGGGGCGTTGAACGACAAGCGGGCCGTGGTCCAGCGCACCGCCGACGCGCTCGGTGACCTCGGCTATCACGTGTCCGTCGGGGTGATCGATCTCAGCGAGGTGGGCGTGCCGCAGCGCCGTCGTCGGCTGGTACTGATGGCCAGCATGACCCACACCACCACGCCGGCCGAGGTCGTCGAACGCCACCGGCGCGAGCCGCGCGACGTGGCGTGGGCCTTCCGGGATCTCGCGTCGATGCCCGCGTCGCGGCGGGTCAGCCTGGTCGACGCGGTGGCGCGGTCGGCACCCGCCACCCGCAGGCGCATCGACTACCTCTTCGACAACGGCGACTTCGACCTGCCCGACAGTCAGCGCCCAGCCTGCCACGCCGACGGCGGCCACAGCTACAAGGCGATCTACGGACGGCTGGCATGGGACAAGCCGTCGCAGACCATCACCACCGGCTTCTACAGTATGTGCATGGGGCGCTACGTCCACCCCAGCCAGCGTCGGACCATCAGCGCGCACGAAGCCGCTCGCCTGCAATACATTCCGGACTGGTTCTCCTTCGACGGCGTGAGACACCGCACTGCGATGGCCCGGATGATCGGCAACGCGGTGCCCTCCCGGCTCAGCTACGCCGTGGCGCTGGAGTGGTTGCGGTGACGGCGCCCACGCTGCGGGTGGCCGGCCTGTTCGCCGGCATCGGCGGGCTCGAGCTCGGCATGACCGCCGGCGGGCATCACACCCAACTGCTCGTCGAGAACGCGGCACCCGCGATGCACGTGCTGCGCCACCGGTTCCCCGACACCAAGATCGAGGCCGACGTCCGCGACCTGCGCGCGCTGCCGAACCGCACCGACGTCGTCACGGCCGGCTTCCCGTGCCAGGATCTCAGCAGCGTCGGGCGCAAGGTTGGCATCGACGGTGCCAGGAGCAGTCTCATCGGCGAGGTGCTGCGGTTGTTGCAGCAGTCCGACGTGCCGTGGGTGGTGCTCGAGAACGTGCCGTTCCTGATGTCGCTGGGTGGCGGTGCCGCGCTGACGCTCATCACCACCGCGCTCACCGAGCTGGGCTATCGCTGGGCGTACCGGGTGGTGGACAGCAATGCCTTCGGGTTGCCCCAACGGCGCAACCGGTGGTACCTGGTCGCGTCGCGGTCGGGTGATCCCCGCGACGTGCTGTTGGCCGACGACGTCGAAAAGCCGCCGCCGGCAGGCGAATATCCCGACGTCGCCTGCGGCTTCTACTGGACCGAGGGGATGCGGGCGTTCGGCTGGGCCGTCGACGGCGTGCCGCCCATCAAGTGCGGATCGTCGGTCGGGGTGGCCTCGCCGCCCGCCATCCGGATGCCGTCGGGCGCCTTCGTGACACCGGACCTGCGCGATACCGAACGGCTGCAAGGCTTTCCCGCGGACTGGACGGCGCCCGCCGAGGAGGTGGCCAAGAGCGGGGAACGTTGGCGCATGGTCGGCAACTCGGTCAGCGTGCCCGTCGCCACCTGGATCGGGAGCCGCCTGGCCGAGGCCGGCCGCTACGACGCCACGGGTGACCGGCCCTGGACCGGGGCGAAGTGGCCGCGCCGCGCGGCGTGGTCGGATGTCGACGGGGTGGTGCACGCCGCCGACGTCGGACCGTGGCCGCTGTGGCAGCCGCGCGAGTCGCTGACCGACTTTCTCCATTATCCTCCGAAACCGTTGTCCGCCAGGGCAGCAACCGGATTCCTGCGCCGCACCCAGAGGGGCACGTTGCGGTTTCCGCCGGGCTTCATCGCCGAGCTGGCGGCGTACGCGGACGGCGCACGGACGTGACGGACCTGTTCGGCGACCCCGACGACCCGAACCGTTTGCGCAACGGTGTCCTCGACGCCGTGCGGCACGGCATCGAGGCGAGTCGCAACGACTCCTCCAAGTGGGATCCGCTGTACCAGTGGTTCGCGGTCGAGTTGGGCGTGGGCGACGGGCAGCGGGGCGGCGTGGTCGTCGGCAAGCTGGTCACCGAGCAGAGGCAGATCGGCAACCGCTGCGACGAGATGGCCAAGTCCAGCCCGGAGTACGCCGTCATCAGCGTCCTCGGCGACGTCACGCCCGACCACGTCCTGAGCGCAATGCGCAAACGCGGCCGGTTGCCGTCGCTGAAGGCGGCGCTGTTCCTGCGTGAGGCGACACCCGACCGGCTGGTGATCTTCGATGAGTGACGGCACCGTCGAGCGGCTGCAGTCGATCTTCCCCGAGCTGGTGCCCGAGCATCATCCGGCCCTTGGCGTCGCGCCGGGCTCGGGGGTCACCAAGACCCACGGCGGTGGCCAGGTGCCGTCGGTGATCACCGTGCCCATCGAGATCGATCCCCGCATCGAACGGATGGTGCGACTGGCCATCCTGTCGGCGCCCGCGGTGATCCTGGTCGGGCCGCCCGGCAGCGGCAAGACGACGCTGCTGCGCCAGGTGGTCGACCGCATCGTCGCCGATCCGGGCACCTTCGGCTTCCAGGTCGGGCCCAGCGGCGTGCAATGGTCGGCGGCCGAAGAGAATTGGTCGACCACCGACCTCGTCGGTGGTCAGACGATCGACGGTGACGAGCTCCGTTTCCGGCCCGGGCGGGTGCTCAGCGCCATCGCCGACGGTGACTGGCTCATCGTCGACGAGGTCAACCGCGCCGACATGGATCGCATCTTCGGCGGTCTGCTGACCTGGCTCAGCGGTCAGGACGTGACCCTCGGTGCGGTGTCGCCCGCCATCGGCTCACCGCAGGTGCAGCTCGGCTGGGCCACCGGCGCGACGTGTTCGGTCGAGAACGAGCAGCGGCTGACCGATCCCGGCAGCGGCAGCGGGCCGGTGCGCTATCTGGCGGGCACCGAATGGCGACTGCTGGGCACCTACAACGCGCTGGACGCTCAGCGGGTGTTCCGCTTCGGGCACGCACTGGGCAGGCGATTCCTGCGGGTGCCCATCCCGGCCGCCGACACCGACAAGTTCCACACGGCGCTGCTCGCGCAGAACCACGGCCTACCCGAGCCCCTGCTCGACGCCATCGTGGCGATCTACGCCGCACACCTGACCGCGTCGACGACCACCCTCGGGCCCGCCCTGTTCCTGCGGATGGCCGACTACATCGCGGCCGGTGTGGGCACCGACGCCGAGCAACTGACGACGGTCACCCACGTCGAGCGGGAACTGCTCGCCGAGGCCTACCTGGTGAACGTCGGAACCTGGCTGCGCGAGATGGAGGACGAACTCGCCGCGCTGGGCACGGCGATCGTCGAGGAACACCACGCCCTCAGCCAGTCCGAGTGGGAATGGGTCGTCGAGATGAGCCACGTATTGTCCTGAGCCCACCCCCCGGCACCGACGTCGCGCTCCCGATCCCGGCGGCGGGGCTCGACCACGTCCTGCGCGCCTGGATCGGGCGCGGTCAGTTGGTGAAGGTACTCAATCGACTTGCGCCTGAGGAGCTTCCGCGTGACTGGCGGCCGGAGGACACCCAGTTGCGCGCGGACTTCATGGTGTTCCTCGAGCTCGTCCCGCTGGTGGCACGGTTGCCGCGCACCGCCAAGCAGTGGGTCGACCTGTTGCCCGCCCAGTCCCGACGCCGCCGGTCCGTCGCCGATGCACCGACCGGCGGTACCGCCTGGGTCGAGACCCGGCGTCAGTACGGCTGGCCGCCGTCGTCGTTCGTGATCCGGCACCGCGACCGCGTCGCCCACGAGCTCCTCGCGACAGTGCTGTCCTGGACCGGCACCGAACTGCTGCGGCTGGCCCGACGTGCCCCCGCGATCGATCCGGGTTCCGTCGAACCCGTCGCCGGACAGTTGGAGGCCCTGACGCGGACCTTCGACGCAGGCCTGCTCGACCGCGGCGCCGCGGAGCCGCGGCCCTCGGAGCTCGCGGCGGTGGCGCGGGAAGGAGCGGTGTGGCGGCGGCTGGTCGAGGTGGCCGCCACGATCCGGGCGGCGAGCGAACCCGTCGCCGCCGCCGAGTTGTTGTGGCCGGTGGCGGAACTGCGGCCCACGCTGTTCCAGCTCGGCGTGCTCGGTGAGCTGTTGCGCGCACTGCAGTCGGCCGGCGCCACGGTGGTCGGCACGTCGCCGCTGAGCTTCGTCACCGGCCGCGAACAGTTCCACGTCACGCACCGCGGGCGGGCGTGGCACCTGTGGATGGAGGGCGCCAGGAGCTGGCAGCGCTACGGCGCGACGTCACCCTACCGGTCGCTGGTGACGGCGTTGCGGGCCCGAACCCGCCCGCTCTCACCGGATCTCGTCCTGGTGCTACCCGGCGAGGCCGCGTTCGTCATCGAGTGCAAGTATTCGGGTGACCCCGACTACGTGGGGCGGACCGGGCTGGCGCAGACGCTGCTCTACATGACCGACGTGCAGGCATCCATGGCTGCCGAGGTGGAAGGCGTCGTCATCGCCCCGGACGGGGTGGTCGGCGATGCCACGTCCGCGGATACGCCCGTCGGGCGGTTGGGCCTGGCCGCGCCGTCGGCAGGCGTCGCCCGCGCGGTCGAGTTCATGGGTGCGGTCGACGCCCAATGATCAACCGCGCGTCCTCGCGTCTCCCGAGGCGCCACGATCGAGCGGCTCGGGGACGTGGAAGGTCATGCGGCCGGTACCACGTTGTGGTTGATGCGGAACATGTTGGTCGGGTCGTACGTCTTCTTGATGCGTGCCAGGCGCTCGTAGCGTTCGGGGCCGTAGATCGCCACGGCGTCGGCCGCTTCCTCCGGGGCGAGGTTGTTCACCAGCCGCCGCTCGCTCTGCCAGGGCGCCATGCCGTCGAGCAGCGCCGCGATCGACGCCTTGAGCCGCTGCTCCTCGGCCAACGGAGCGACCTCCACGCCCAGCAGGACATAGGGCAGGCCCCTGGTCGCCACCGCGTTGGGAACCGCCGGTTCCCGGTCCCAGGCACCGCCGAGGGCCCGCAGTTCGGCGATCCACATGGTGGTGTCGGAATCCGGGCCGACGAGTTCGACCAACTTGTCCTGCGCGCTCGCGGGAAACTCCCGCAGCATGATGCTGCGCTCGTAGTAGGGCAAGGGGTCGGTCGGCTCGTTGTGGATCGCGGCAACCTCGGTGTAGGGCATCTCCGCCACGGTGTCCAGTAGCGGCGCAGCGACGGCCCGCAGCGGCGCGATCATCCGTTCGCCGTCCTCGGCCGTGCCGGTATAGGCGATCCGCAGCGACACCGCGAGCACCTCGCGCAGCGGTTCGGGCACGATGGGCAGCGCCGGCAGTCGCATCGCGGCGAACGACGACGTCATGGTCTCCGGCGTGGTCGGGTGCCAGGCGGTCCAGGCACGCAGCACGTCGGCCATCCGCTCGCCGGGGAAGTAGATGCCGCCACCGTAGAGTCGCGACACCGGGAACACGTCGAAGGTCAGTGACGTGACCACCGCGAAGTTGCCCTTGCCGCCGCGCAGCGCCCAGAACAGTTCGGGCTCGGACACCGCATCGACATGCCGTAGTTCGCCGTCGGCGGTCACGACCTGGAGCGAGCGCACGTGGTCGGCGGCGTATCCGTGTGCGCGGCCGAGGGTGGGGCTGAGGCCACCGCCCAGCGTGTAGCCGGACACTCCCACCGTGGGATTGGACCCGTTGAGCGGTGCCAGGCCCGCCTTGGCCGCCTTCTGGACGACCTCGGCCCATATCGCGCCGGCGCCGACCGTCGCCGTGCGGCCGACGGCGTCGATCACGATCTCGTTCATCCGGTGGGTGCTGATCAGGACCGCTCCGCGCGCGGTGCCCACCATCTGGTGTCCGGTCGTCTTCACCAGTACCGGCCGGTGCTGGCCGGCGGCGAAGGCGACGGCCGCCTGGACGTCGGCCGCGCTCTGCGCCACGACGATCACTGCCGGTATCAGTTCGTGGTTCAGATTGAACACGGCGCGTTCGTCGTCGTATCCCGCGTCTCCTGGCAGCAGCACCGAACCCGATAACGCCAACACCAGGGTGGCGACATCCTCCGGCTGCAGCGGTGGCAGGGACGAATCGTCGAAAATCATTGCGGACAGCCTCTTTCCATTCGTGATGCCCAGTATCACGTTTTATGTTACTAACATTAACGCGAAATTGCGCCTGGGGCGAGGGACTGATCCGTCGACGAATGCGGGTTCCTTCCCCCCGCGCTCGACCCGACGCCACGCCATTCGGCCGGTCGGGCAGCGCGCTTCCGCCGGCTCCTCGCCGGTGTCGGGCCGTGGTCACCTGCGGGTTCGCCGTCCCCGGCCGTGTCGAGCGGATCGATGCTGGGCGGCGAGGCAGGTCGAAGCGGAGGTTATTCCGCCTGATCGGCGGCGGGTGCACACCCCGCTTTTAGTGATGAGGAACACTGATGTCCGTACCGGCCCACGCGGTCGAGTTCACGGGTGCGGTCGCCGCCCGGTGAGTTTCCTCCGGCGCAGCGGTCTGCCTGAGTGATCGATGCCACCGTCCGCGCAAGAGAGGCTCCCGTGACCAGAACCAACCTGTCGATGTCGATGTCCGCCGACGGCTACGTCGCGGGACCCGACCAGAGCGAGAACCACCCGCTCGGCGTCGGGGGGCTCGCGCTGCACGACTGGCACCTCGGCCCGAGCAAGGATCATCCGGTGAACCGGCGGGTGATCTCCGACATGATGGACGGCATCGGGGCGACGATCATGGGGCGCAACATGTTCGGGCCGATCCGCGGCGACTGGGGCGAGTCGGGGTGGAACGGCTGGTGGGGTGAGGAGCCGCCGTACCACTGCCCGGTGTTCGTCCTCACCCATCACCCGCGCGACGACGTCGAGATGAAGGGCGGCACCACCTTCCACTTCGTCACCGACGGCATCGAGAGTGCGTACGCCCGGGCACGAGCGGCGGCCGACGGCCGGGCGATCTCCATCGCGGGCGGAGCCTCCTGCGGTCGGCAGGCCATCAAGGCGGGCCTCGTCGACGAGATCGACCTTCAGGTGAGCCCGGTGATCCTCGGCGCCGGTGAGCGGCTCCTCGACGGGTTCGCACCCGGCGAGCCCACCCTCGAACTGATCCGCGTGCTCGAGGCTCCCGGGGTGGCCCACCTGCGGTACGGGGTCATCCGGTGAGCCGCTTTCGTCTCACCGCTTGATCCCCGCCCGCAGTCGCTCCCAGTTGCCCGAGGCGATCGCGTCCCGTTGGTCCTCGGTGACGTCGGCGTCGGTGAGGAAGCGTCGCGCCGCCCCATCCCCGGCCGGGACGAAGGGGTAGTCGGCGGCGAACATGATCCGTTCGGCGCCGACCACCTCGAGCGCCCATCGCAGGTAGCGCTGGCTGAACACCCCGCCGGGGGTCAGGTGCACGTTGGTGGTGACGTACTCGGTGACGCTCTTCTGCAGCTTGGCGATCGGCGCCATCCGGTCGATCCGGTCCAGGTAGAACGGCACCATCTCACCCCAGTGGCCCAGGATCAGTTGCAGTCCGGGGAACCTGTCGAACACCCCGGCCAGGATCAGGCGCAGCAGCTGGACTCCGGCGTCGTAGTGCCAACCGACGCCGTGCGTCGCGAACGCCGCGTCCACGACGTCGCCGAAGCCGGCGTAGTACCCGGCGCGCACCCCCGCCGGCGGCGACTGGGGGTGCAGGTACAGCGGCGCGCCGAGCGCCTCCGCCGCCTCGAACAGGGGCCAGAAGTCGGTGTGGTCGATGCTCTTGTCCCGCACGCGGCTGAAGATCAGCGCGCCATCGAAGTCCAGCTCCCGGACCGCGCGCTGCAATTCGGCTGCCGCGGCGCCCGGATCCTGCAAGGCCAGGGTCGCGAACCCGCGCAGGCGATCCGGGTTGTCGCGCACCGCGTCGGCGAGCGTGTCATTGCAGCTGCCCTGCAACACCGCCCCCGCGGCCTGGTCCAGATTCCACAGCCCCGGCGTGGTCAGCGACACCACCTGGGTGTCGATGCCTGCGTCGTCCATGATCGCCAGGCGCTCCCCACCGAGGGCGGCGAGCCTGCGTCCGACGTCACCGCCTGCCGACCCGGCCGCCGGGTCCCGCCATCGCGCGTCCAGCGAATTCCACGCGTCGACGACCTCGGCGGTGACGTAATGCTCTTCGAGTGCAACGATCTTCACGGTTCCTCCAGTCGGTTGCGGTGCACCGGGGACTTACCCCAGTCGCCCCGAGATCAAGATGCTCGGCACCGAGTTCTTCTCAGCGGTGTCACCGCAACCCCGGCCGTATCGGGCGATCGCCTCGGGCAGCGTGGTGGCCGCGGCGTCCCAGCCGTGTCGGTTCAGCCACTCCACGACGTCGGTGCGTTCTTCGGCGTACGACAATTCGTCGACGTGCGGGACCGTGGTGGTGACCTGAGCGCTCAGCGCCGTCCGCAGGCGCCGGCTCAGGTCCCGTTCGCGCGCCAGGCGGTCCGGGTCTGCCGCGTCGTCGGTCGGAGCGTTGACGACGACCCGGCTGCCCGGCGCGCTCATCGCGTGGAGGCGTTCGAAGAGCAGATCCTGGCCCCGTGCCGGCAGGTATCGCAGCAATCCCTCGGCTGACCACGCGGTGGGAGCGTGCGGGTCGAAACCATTCTTGCGCAGCGTCGTTGGCCAGTCGTGGCGCAGGTCGACGGGGACCTCGATCCGTCGGGCGGTCGGCTCGGCGCCGTGCTCGCGCAGCGTCGCCGACTTGAAGCCGAGCACCTTGGGCTGGTCGAGTTCGTACACGCGGGTGCCATCCGGCCAGTCCAACCGCCACGCTCTGGCGTCGAGACCGGCGGCCAGGATCACCACCTGCCGCAGGCCCCACTCGGCAGCCTCGAGGAAGAAGTCGTCGATGAAAGCCGTACGGGCGGCGACGAAGTCCTGTAGTTCCTGCATCCGTCCCGCCAGCTCGGGATCGACGCCTGCCACCGCCGAGCGGTCGAACAGGCTCCACATGCCCTCACCGGCGGCGTCGAGGAAGACGCGGGCGAAGGGATCGCGGAAGAGGGGTCGTGCCCGTTGCGTCTCCGCCGCACGCGCCGCCGCCACGGTCAGAGCCGTGGCACCCACGCTCTCGGTGACGTCCCAGGTGTCGTCGTCTGTCCGCATCAACGTGACCCTCTCGCGCGGTCGGCGGTCGCTTCGATCCGGACGGTACGCCGGCTGTCTGTGATGCTCCCCCACGCTCCGGCGGGTTGGTTTGCCATGGCAACGGGTGGGCGACCCCGAGCCACCACCCGGTGTTTCGCTGGCAGCGGGTCCACGCGCCGACGTCACTGCACCCTGACCGATCGACGGGGCACCCCGGGCGGCCGGAGGTTCGCCAAGATCAGGTCGACGTCGCGCCGACCAGCGCGGCGCATCGTTGCTACCCGGGGTCCGGCGTGCCTAAGATGCGCTCACCGACGAGCGGCCGAGCAGTGTGCGGGAAGACCCCGTGATGCTCGGCGGGGGAACATGGGGACGGTCGATGGGGCAGCACCGGGCGGTCGCGACACAACGGACACTTCTGGCCGGTCCGGGGTCGGCGAAGTTCATCGGCCGGGTCGGGGGGCTGGCGGTCGCGTTGGGAGTCGGGGCCGCGGTGGCCGGCGGAGCCGGGATCGCCAGCGCCGACGACTCACCGGGTGGTGATCCGGGCGGCACCAGCGGTGGGGTGCACTCCCCGGCCGCAGACGGTCCGGCCTCGACCGGCGCCGAGGGCGCGGCCTCCACCGGGTCGTCGCACGGCGCGAAGGTCGCCACACCACGCGCGCAGCGGCTGCCGCGGACGCCACCGCACACGGGGACCCGGCATCACCCGCGCAGCAGGCACGACGACGATGGCGCCACTGGCGGCGCCCACCGCGACACCCTGCGCCGCGGCGTCCAGCACGACGACACCACCGTCACCCCGTCGGCCGGCTCCGGCGGCACCGCCAAGACCGCGCCCCCACCAGACGACGCGGCCACCAGCACCGGGAAACACGCCCGACGCCAGAACGCCGACGATTCGACGGTGACCGTTCGCACCGAAAAGGTCAGTGCCATAACGACCGTCGCACCGCGCGACACCCTCGAGCAACCGGCGCGGCCCGTCGCGGCGGTGGTCACGGGCCTGCTCGCCGCGGTCGGCGTTGACTCGCCGTCGGGCGCGGACACCGGTGACGTTCCGGTCACGCCGGCGCAACTGGTGCTGGGCGCGCTGCAGCTGATCCGCCGCGAGATCGACCACGCCGTCGTCGATGCGCGGCAGGTGCGGTTCACCACGGTGGCGGCGCGCAGTCTGGTCACCACCGCCGCCGTGGCCCCCCAACCCACCGACGTGGCCAGCACGCCGTACGGCGCGCTGGGCCAGTGGATGTTGAAGTCCAACGGGCAGATCTCGAACTACGGCGGCGCGACGTCCGGCGGCAAGGCTCTGCTGGAGCCGGTCAACGTGATCATCGTCGACCCGACGTCGACCAGCCCCGAGGAAGCCACCAGGAAGCTCAACGCCGCGATGAAGGCGGCCGGGTTCCCGGCCGGTGTTCCGCACACCACCGGCTACCAAGGTCTCATCAACGGCACGATCTACGGCCAACAGCCCAGCGGCATCCTGCAGGCCTTCTCCAACAACGGATCTCCCCAGGATCATGGCCGCGTCTTCGGGGCCGCCCCAGCGCAGGACGGCCAAGGGTACGTCTGGACGGGCGCATTCAGCACCGAGGGATCCAGCCACCAGTACCTGTCCTTCGACGATGCCCGCGACGATCTGGCGGCGGCACTCGTGGCCAGCGGTGCCGCGACGCGGCTCGACGACGTCGACATGGGCAACGCCGGGGTCACCGGCGATCACGACGGCTACGCCGTGGTCCTTGCGCTGGCGCCCTCACCGCCGAACCTGCCGCCGACGGCCACCGTCACCCAGAACAAGCCCAGCGCGTCGAGCGGCAAGGTGACGGGCAAGGTGACGGCCGTCGACCCCGAGAAGGACAAACTCACCTACACCGGGATGACCACCGCCAAGGGCACGGTCACCGTGACGTCGACGGGTTCGTTCACCTACACCCCGACCGCGGCCGCCCGCCACGCCGCCGCCGCGACGACCGCCACCACTACGGACACCTTCGCCATCACGGTCACCGACGCCGCCGGCGGCGTGACGCCCGTCCCGGTGACCGTGACCGTGGTGCCGAAGAACACCGCGCCGTCGACCAAGGTCACGGTCGGCAAGGCCGACCCGCTCGCCGGCACCGTCATCGGCAAGGTCGCGGTCACCGACGCCGACGCCGACGTCGCCACCTTCGGTTCGCCGCACCCCGTGTCCGGACCGGTCGCGTTCGACGACGACGGCACGTTCACCTACCAGCCGTCCGACGCCGCCCGCCAGCAGGCGCGGGCCAGGGGCGCCATCGGCAGCGAGACGTTCGCGGTCACCGTCGACGACGGGCACGGCGGGCGCAAGACCGTCAACGTCACGGTGCCCATTGCACCGACGGATCAAGCCCCGATCGCGGGCGCGCTCGAATTCACCCCGGCGGCGGGCACCGGGGTCGTCAAGGGTTCGTTGCGGGCCACCGATCCCGACCTGGACGCGTTCTCGTTCTCCGGATCGACCAAGACGTTGCACGGCACGGTGTCCGTGTCGAGCAAGGGCACGTTCACCTACACGCCCACCGCCGCCGCGCGCCGCGCCGCGGCCGCCGATCCCACGCTGACCGACGTCTTCAGGATCTACGTGACCGACCAGTTCGGGGCGGTCACCGCCCAAGACGTGGAGGTGCCGATCCTCGGCAAGGCCTGAGTCAGGCCGTCAGCTTGCTGCCCTGCTTCCACTGCTCCCACGGCACACTCCAGTCGCCGTTCTGCCACAGCTGCAAGGGTTTACCGCCGGTGTTCTTCACCTCGACGACGTCGCCGGGCACCGAGAAGTCAAAGAACCATTTGGCGTTGTCGCCGTTGAGGTTCAGGCACCCGTGCGAGGTGTCGGTGTTGCCTTGCGCCCACACCGTCGAGTTGAGCTGATGCAGATAGATGCCGTCGATGCTGATTCGGGTGGCGTAGGCGATCGACTCCTTGTAGCCGAGGCGGGAGTCGATCGGCAGCCCGAACGTCGAGGAGTCCATGACGACGGGGTTGGCCTTGTCCAGCACGGTGTACACCCCCGACGGCGTGAAGAACGACAGCGTGGTGTTCCCGATCGTCTCGGTGCCGCCCATCCCCATCGACGTCGGCATGGTGCGCACCAGCTTGCCGTCGTCGAACACGCTGACCTGTTTGGTGTTGTCGTCGGCGATCGACACGTGCGCATCGCCGATCCGGAACGACACGTGTTCGTCCTCGGCGCCGTAGAGCCCGTCGCCCAGCGGCGTGCCGTAGATGTTCGCCGCGACGGTCACCGTCGTGCCCGGCGCGAAGTATTTCTCGGGCCGCCAGTGCGCGGTCTGGTCGTCGGTCCAGTACCACGACCCCGGTACCGGCGGGTTGGTGCTGACCGACAGGTGCCGTTCGGCGTTGGCCTTGTCGTCGATCGCCTCGTCGAAGTGGGCCACCACGATGTTGCCGATGCCGTAGGTGGCGCCGTCCTGCAGCAGCCCGCCGGCCGCGGTGTCGAGATAGACCTGCGTCTGATCGCTCGGATCCACCGTGGTGAAGCTCGATGCCTGTCGCGACGGCATGCCGTTGGTCCCCCGCGCGTTGACCGTCATGGTGTAGGTGCGGCCGTACCCGAGCTGGATCGTCGGCTTCCAGGCCGTGCGGTCCGGCGTGAGCACGCCGGGGATCGCCTTGCCGCTGTCGTTGGTCATGACGACGTCGGTGATGGTGCCGCTGGTCGCAGTGACCATGACCGGTCCGGCGGGGTTGACGTCCTTGGCGGCCGGGTTCGGGGTGATGGTCAGGGCCGCCGGAGTCGATGTCGGCGCGGCAGCGGGTGCCGCGGGGGCCGGGTTGCGTGGCGCCGCAGTCACCTGGCAGAGGTCGAGGCAGCGACGTTCCGAACCACTGACGACGACACCTCCGACGACGGCCAGCACCGCGAAGGCGGCGGCCACCCAGGTGTTGCGGGCACGACGAGTAGACGTCAACAAGACTCCAGTGTTTTCTTCGGCATCGAACGGAAGACGAGGCACCATCGTAAGCGGTTCACCGCCTCACGTCGCAACGCCACCGAGGGCGTACCCCGTTCGTAATCAGCCCGTTTCGCACCGTTTGCCGTGACTCCTGCGGAAACACCGACCGACGAGGTGTCGAACGGTAACAATTGGGTACTGCCGAACGAGTAACAGATGGCAGTTGGACTCCGTCTGGAGCGCTGACCGTGGTTGCGAAGAAAGCGGCAACCGAGCCGGCGACCCGATGACGGCGCTTGGCCCGAGTAATCAGACCGTTGACCGTAGACATTGGGTTTCTCCACACGAGATGGGCGTGACATGACGTTGAGTTCCACACTTCGAGGCGCGTGGCGCCGGGCCGCGGTGATCGCGGTCGCGTCCGCCGTGTTGCCCGGCCTGGTGGGTATCGCCGGTAATTCGGCGACGGCGCACGCGTATTCCAGAACGGGTCTGCCGGTCGAAGACCTCCAGGTGCCGTCTGCGGCGATGGGCCGCAACGTGCTGGTCCGCTTCCAACCGGGCGGAAATCACGCGGTGTACCTGCTCGACGGGCTGCGCGCCCGCGACGACAACAGCGGCTGGGACATCGAGACCAACGCGTTCGAGAAGTTCTTCCAGTCCGGCGTGTCGGTGGTGATGCCGGTGGGTGGCATGTCGAGCTTCTACACCAACTGGGAGCAACCGGCGGTGGGCAACGGCATGACCCAGACCTACAACTGGGAGACGTTCCTGACCTCGGAACTGCCCGCCTACCTGGCGGCCAACAAAGGCATCTCGCCGTCCGGGAACGCGGTGGTCGGGTTGTCGATGTCCGGCAGCGCGTCACTGATCCTGGCGGCCTACCATCCGGGCAACTTCAAGTACGCCGGGTCGATGTCGGGCTTCGAGCACCTCTCCGACGGTGTCTGGCCGACGCTGGTCGGGTTCGCGATGCGTGACGCCGGCGGCTTCGACGCCACGGCCATGTGGGGGCCCGGCGGCGGGCCGGACTGGCAGCGCAACGACCCGACCCTGCAGGCGGGCACGTTGGCCGCCAACGGCACCCGGATCTGGGTCTACACCGGCAATGGCACACCCACCGAACTCGGTGGCGCCGACCTGCCCGCGACGTTCCTGGAGGGGCTGACCAAGGACAGCAACGTGGCCTTCCAGAACGCGTACACCGCGGCCGGCGGACGCAACGCGACGTTCAACTTCCCGCCCAACGGCACGCATAGCTGGGGCTACTGGGGTGCGCAGCTGGACCAGATGAAGCCCGACATCATCGCGACGATCGCCTAGCGTCAGGCGTTGCGCAGCCGGACCATCCGCGTCGTCGAGCTCTCGTCGAGCTCGACGACGTCGGCGCGGGACCGCAGGAAGTCGCTGAACGACCGGAACCCCAGCGACTTCTCGCTGAACGACGGGTCCATCCGCTTCATCTGCGCCTTCACCGCCGAGTTGTGCACCCAGTCGACGTCGTCCTTCTCCAGCCCGATTCGCAGGGCACGTTCGAGCAGCCCGGTCGCGGTGGTCTGCGGATCGGGCGCCTCGGGCTCCTCCTCGACGGCCTGCGGGCGGGTGGCCCGCCGGCGGGGGGCGCGCTTCTTGGGCTCGGGTGCCGGTTCGTCCTTGGCGGCCCCGGCCGGCACGTCGGGTTCGAAGACGGGCACGCCGGGCAGCGCGTCGTAGATGACGAAGTCGTCGCACGCCGCGGCGAGGGAGCGACTCGACGAGCCGGCCACCCCGATCCCGACGACGTAGCGGCCCAGCCTCTTGCACCGCTGTGCGAGCGCGATGTAGTCGGAGTCGCCGGCCACGATCACCACGTGCGTCAGGTCGGGCAGCCGGAACATGTCCTCGACGGCGTCGACGGCCAGCCTGATGTCGGCGCCGTTCTTGCCGTACGCGGCGGCGGGGAACAGCTGCACCAGGTCCACCGCGCGGCCGACCAGCTGGCCGCGGTAGCCGGCGTTGACGTCGGCCGACCAGTCGGCGTACGCGCGGGTCAGCACCAGCGTGCCGAACGACGAGGCGAAGTCGATGATCGCGCCGACGTCGACGGTGGCCCGCGCCAACCGGTCCACCTCCAAACCCTTGGTCTTGTCGCGCTGGAACGAACTGCGGCCGTTGACCTGGTCGTACCGCGAGATCACGATGTTGTCGAAGTCCAGGTAGACCGCGACGCGGGTGCCCTCGTGTTCCGTCATGCGTGTCAGTGTGGGCGGTGACGTCGGTGCACGTCACGTCGGGTCCGGCTCCTGCCCGATGCCCTTCGGCGATCGGCCCCGTTCACAGCAATCCCTCACGTGACTGTCGGCAAACCCGGCGCGCGGGGCGGGCCGGACGGCGCGCGAACACCTGGTCGACTCCTCTTCGGCTGGCCGCGCCCGCGGAGGTAATGTCGTTGTGCCGGCATGGTGAAGAAGAAGCTGGACGGCATGACTGCGACCGCAATATTCGATAGCCGACAGGTTGGTTCATGAGTTCCTCGAGTGAGACAAGCACACCGTCACCTGCGCAGTCCAAGTGGCTGTCGAAGTCTGCCTCGCAGACCCGCGGGTCGGACAAGAAGGAAGTCCAGTTCCACTACGACATCAGCAACGACTTCTTCAAATTGTGGCAGGACCCCAACCAGGTCTACAGCTGCGCCTACTTCGAGAAGGACGACTACACCCTCGAGCAGGCGCAGATGGCGAAGATCGACCTGTCGCTCAGCAAGCTCGGCCTCAAACCCGGCATGACCTTGCTCGACATCGGCTGCGGCTGGGGTGCGACGATCATGCGCGCCGTCGAGAAGTACGACGTCAACGTCATCGGCTTGACCCTGTCGGAGAACCAGAAGCGCCACATCGAGCAGCACTGGTTCGCCAACTCGACCAGTGACCGCACGATGGAGGTCCGGCTACAGCCGTGGGAGGACTTCAGCGGCGAGGTGGACCGAATCGTGTCGATCGGTGCGTTCGAGCACTTCGGCTTCAACAAGTACGACGACTACTTCAAGAAGACCTACGACTGGATGCCGGCCGACGGCGTGCAGATGCTGCACACGATCATCATCCCGGAGGATGAGGAGATCAAGGCCAAGAAGCTGCCGTTGACCATGTCGCGGGTGCGCTTCATCAAGTTCATCATGGACGAGATCTACCCCGGTGGCCGTCTCCCGTTGGCGTCGATGGTCAAGGAGCACGCCGTCAAGGCGGGGTACAAGGTCACCCGCGAGCAGCACCTGCAGCCGCACTACGTCAAGACGCTCGACACGTGGGCGTCCAACCTCGAGGCCAAGAAGGACGAGGCCATCGAGATCACGTCGGAACAGATCTACGAACGGTTCCTGAAGTACCTGACCGGCTGCGCCGACCTGTTCCGCGAGGGCTACACCGACGTCGCCCAGTTCACCCTCGAGAAGGCGTGACGCATCGCACCGAAGTAGTTCTGCACGCCAAACCAATGGGACCGTAAGCGCCTCGCGGCGGTCCGCCGGATGGAGGTCAGTCGGGGACATGGCTGAGAGCACGATAGGGACGCCGAAGACGGCGGCGATGGAACCGCACTTCGAAGAGGTGCAGGCGCACTACGACTTGTCCGACGACTTCTTCGGGACGTTCCAGGATCCGTCGCGGACGTACAGCTGCGCGTATTTCGAGCGCGACGACATGACGCTCGAGGAAGCACAGCTGGCGAAGATCGACCTGGCGCTGGGCAAACTGCGCCTGGAGCCGGGCATGACGCTGCTGGACATCGGCTGCGGCTGGGGCTCGGTGATGAAGCGTGCGATCGAGGAGCACGACGTCAACGTCGTCGGGCTGACGCTGAGCAAGAATCAGTGCAAGTACGGACAGCAGCTGCTCGACGGGTTGGACACCGCCCGGAGCCGCCGGGTGCTCCTCAGCGGGTGGGAGCAGTTCGACGAACCCGTCGACCGGATCATCAGCCTCGAGGCCATCGAGGCGTTCCCGCCGGACCGCTACGAGCCGTTCTTCAAGACGTGCAGCAGCATCCTGCCGGGCGATGGACGCATGGTGTTGCAGGCGATCCTGGGGCATCCGCTCAAGAAGTGGCCGGAGCTGGGCATCCCGGTGACGATGACCGATCTGCGGTTCATGCGCTTCATCGCCAAGGAGATCTTCCCCGGCGGCTCGGTGCCCGGGGAGGAGCAGATCGTGATCCTGGCCCAGGAGGCCGGCTTCGCCGTCGAGGACAAGCAACTGCTCGACGAGCATTACGTGCGCACGCTGGACCTGTGGTCCACGGCGTTGGAGGCGCACCACGACGAGGCCGTCGCGGCGACGTCGGAAGAGGTCTACGAGCGGTACATGAAGTACCTGGTCGGGTGCAGCGACTTCTTCAAGCGCCGCGTCAGCGAGCTGGGTCAGTTCACCCTCGTCAAGGGCTGAGCGTCACGGCCGTCCCGATGTGATGGCCACCGTGCCGTGGCCGCCACGACCAGCGGCCACAGCGTCTCCCCCACCACGGTCGCCCGCTCGGCGATGCCCAGGTCGCCGCCGCGCTGTGTCTCCCAGAGGACCCAGGCCACCAGGGCGGCGAAGAGCACCGACGCCGTTACGGCCCAACGGAATCGGCACGCGGCGGGCGCAGCGACCGATCCCGACATGGTGAGGACGGGCCACATCGACAACGTGACGATGCCGGCTCCCGCGGCGAACAGATGGGCGCCCACGGCGGCCTGCCACGACACCGGCATCGCCGCCACCGCAAGACCACAGCCACCGGCGAACGCCAGCACCAACCGCGGCGCGGGCCGAAGGACGTGAAGCCCTGTCGCCGTGACGATTTGGCACACCGCCGTGAGGACGAACCCGATCGTCATCAGCGGCGCGCTGCGGGGCGTCGCCGCGAGCACGCTCAAGGTCTGTCCGACCGGATCGTAGTGCGACGCCGACAGCATCGTCGCCACGCTGCTGGTTGCCACCAGCGTGACGGGCGCAGCGATCGCAGCGGCCACGGTCCAGTTGGGCACCGCTACGTCAGGCACGCCGGGCCATCCCGTCGGGCCCGATCGCCGGGTGCCGGCGCCGTCCCGTGGCGATGAACGCCACCAACGACGCCGCGACGAGCGCGAAGACCACCAGTTCGACGGCGATCGCCCAGCCGCCGGGGTACAGCACACCGGTGAGGTAGTGCGCGATGAAGCCGGTCGACGGCAGCTCCAACATCCCGGCCCGCCGTCGCCCCCACTGCTCCAGCGACGTCAGCGGGCAATCGAGATGCAGCAGCACGCTCGCGGCCGCCCACGACACCACGAGCAGGTACGGCCAGATCGTGCGGCGCCAGCGCACGGCCAGGAAGCCACCGACAACCAGGTACCCGAGGAAGGCGAAATGCACTGTGGCAACGAGAAAGACGATTGCGGGGAACATCGCGCACCCTCGACGTGAAATCCTTCTGAGGTGAGGCGCCCTGCTACTCGACCGCGCTGATCACATGAGACTGTACCCGCCTGATCCGTTCTCAAACGTCATTCTTCGGCAGGAGTCGCAGCGGCCTAGCATCGAGTCATGGACTATCGCAGCCTCGGCCGTACCGGAATCCACGTCAGCCCGCTCTGCCTGGGCGCCATGATGTTCGGCGCCTGGGGTGAACCAGACCACGACACGTCGGTCAAGGTCATCCACGCGGCGCTGGACGCGGGCATCAACTTCATCGACACCGCCGACGTGTACTCCCAGGGTGAATCGGAGGTCATCGTCGGCAAGGCGCTGGCCAAGGGCAAGCGCGACGACGTGGTCCTGGCCACCAAGGTCAACATTCAGATGGGTGTTCCCGTCGACTCGCCGGCGGGTACCAAGGGCGACCCCAACATGCGCGGCAATTCGCGACGTTGGATCATTCGCGAAGTCGAGAACAGCCTGCGCCGGCTGGACACCGACTGGATCGACCTCTATCAGGTGCACCGCCCCGACCCGGACACCGACGTCCAGGAGACGCTGTCCGCGCTGACCGATCTGCAGCGCCAGGGCAAGATCCGCGCGTTCGGCTCGTCGACGTTCCCCGCTCACCAGATGGTGCAGGCGCAGTGGGTCAGCGAGCGACGTGCGCTGGGCCGCTTCGTGACCGAACAACCGCCGTACTCCCTGCTGGTCCGGGGCATCGAGTCCGACGTGCTGCCGGTCGCGCAGGAGTACGGGATGGGGGTGCTGCCGTGGAGTCCGTTGGCCGGCGGCTGGCTCACCGGCGGGTACCGCAAGGGCAGGGATCTGCCGGAGTCCAAGCGCCGCACCCGATTGCCCGCACGGTATGACCTCGACAGTCCGGACAACCAGCGCAAGCTCGACGCCGCCGATGCGCTCGGTGCGTTGGCCGACGAGGCCGGACTCTCGCTGATCCACCTGGCGTTGGCGTTCGTCATGCAGCATCCCGCGGTGACGGCCCCGATCATCGGTCCGCGGACGATGGCGCATCTGGAGTCGCAGCTCGGTGCCACCGAGGTGACGCTGACCACCGATATCCTCGACAAGATCGACGAGATCGTGCCGCCGGGCACGACGGTCTCGCGGGCCGACGCGGGGTATCAGGGGCCGGCGCTGACCAATCCGTTCCTGCGGCGCCGCCGCACGGCCTGACCGCTGGTTGCATCGTCTTCGACGGGGTATCTCCCGGAGATGTCCTCCACCGTCGCCGACGTCCTCACCGTTCTCGATCCCCGCACCGGCGACGTGGTGTCGCGGGTACCCGTCACCGAGCCGGCAACGGTCGACGACGCGGTCGCGCGCGCGTCGGCGGCGGCCGGTGCGTGGGCCCGGACCTCACCCGCCGAGCGGGCGGCGGCGATCGCCGCCGCCGCGGCCGACGTCCGTGCCGCGGCCGACGAGCTCGCCGAGCTGAACGAACGGGAGACCGGCAAGCTGCGCGACGACGCCCGCGGCGGCGTGGACGCCGGAGCGTCGACGCTGACGCAGTACGCCGAGCTCGGGCCGCTGCACCGCGGCCACAGCCTGCAGGGCGGGTGGTCGGCGACCGACCTGATGATTCCGCAGCCGCGCGGCGTGGTCGCGGTGATCACGCCGTGGAACGACCCCGTCGCGGTGGCCGCCGGGCTGCTGGGTGCGGCACTGGTGACGGGGAACACCGTGGTGCACAAGCCAAGTGAGCGATGCCCCCGCACGGGCCGGCGCTTCGCCGAGCTGATCGCCGCTCACCTGCCCGACGGCGTGCTGAAGATCGTCGACGGCGCGGGTGCGGTCGGGGAACGGCTGGCGGCCGACGAGCGGGTCGACGTCGTCGCGCACGTCGGGAGCAGTGCCACCGGCCGGGCGATCGCGCGGGCCTGCGCCGAGCGCGGCGCCAAGGCGCTGCTGGAGAACGGCGGCAACGACGCGGTGATCGTCGACGACGGCGTGGATCCGGAGTGGGCGGCGAGCCAGGTCGCCGTGGGCGCCTTCGCCAACGCGGGGCAGATCTGCGTGTCGGTCGAGCGGGTGTTCGTGGTGGCGTCGATCGCCGAGGCGTTCCGCGACGCGCTGGTGAGCGAGGCCGGGGCGTGGCGCGCCCGCATCGGACCGCTGGTCGACGAACGCCATCGTGAGCTGGTGCACTCGCACGTCGCCGACGCGGTCCGGCGGGGGGCGAGCGTGGCGGTCGGCGGTCGGCCCGGCGACGGCGCGGGGGCGTTCTATCCGCCGACGGTGCTGACCGACTGCACGCTCGACATGTTGGTGATGCGCGAGGAGACGTTCGGCCCGGTGGCCCCGGTGCGGGCGGTGCCCGACTTCGCGACCGCACTGGCCGAGGCGGCCGACGACCGCTACGGATTGTCGGCGTCGGTGCTGACCGCTGACATGGCCCACGCACAGGAGGCGTGGCGGGCGCTGCCGGTGGGCACGGTGAAGGTCAACGCCGTCTTCGGCGGGGCGCCGGGCGGCGCGTCGCAGCCGCGCCGGGCGAGCGGTTCCGGGTTCGGGTTCGGACCCGAACTGCTCGACGAGATGACCACCGTGAAGGTCGTGCACCTCTCCCCGCCGGGTCGGAACGCGTAGCGGATCCGGCAGCTCGGCAGCTTCTCGTCGATCACGTCGGTGATTTCTGTCGACCTGGCGGAAGCGCGAGCCGATGAATGGTCCTGAGCGCCTGGAGATACTGATGTGCGAGCGAACCAGTCGTATAGGGCAGGTCGTACTTCTCGCACAGCGGCCGCACCCGGGCGGCGATCTCGGCGTAGCGGTTGCTCGGCAGATCGGGGAACAGGTGATGCTCGATCTGGTAACAGAGGTGGCCGCTGGAGAAGGCGAGAAACGGACCAGCCCTGAAGTTCGCCGCGCCCAGCATCTGCCGTAGGTACCACTCGGGCCGGGTCTCGTGCTCCAGCACGTCGGGGGTGAACTTCTGAGCGCCGTCGGGGAAGTGCCCGCAGAAGATCACCACGTACGTCCAAAGGTTGCGCAGGACGTTGGCGACCGCGTTCGCACCAAGGGTTCTGCGTCGGCGGGCCCTGCCGAGCGCGGGGAAGAGCACGTAGTCCTTGACCGATTGACGGACGATCTTGCGCGCCAATGCCGCAGCCTGGGTGAACTGTTGGGGTGTGTCTCGGCTCAGGTCGACGCCGTGCAGGGCGATTCCCCATTCGAAGGTCCCGGCCAGCAAGAGGTTCTGCAGCGGTTGCAGGAGGTATCGAGGTGTCCACGGTTGGTCGTCGGTCACGCGCATCAGGCCGAAGCCGAGATCGTCATCCATGCCGATGATGTTGCTGAACACGTGGTGGCGGTAGTTGTGCGAATACCTCCACTGCGACGACAGCGCCACCATGTCCCACTCCCAGGTGGTCGAGTGGATCTCCGGGTCGTTCATCCAATCCCATTGGCCGTGCGACACGTTGTGGCCGATCTCCATGTTCTCGACCGTCTTCGAGAAGGCGAGCGCCACGGTCCCGACGGCCCACCCCGTTGTCGTTCGGGTTCCGCCGATGAGCAGGCGCGCCCCGACCTCGAGCAGTCTCTGGAATCCGATGGTGCGGCGGATGTAGGCCGCGTCGCGTGCGCCTCGCGACTCTTCGACGTCGCGACGAATCGCATCGAGTTCGTCGCCGAGTGCCTCGATGTCGGTAACGCTCAGATGGGTATGGGTGGCGATGTCAGTGACTGCCATGTGGGTTCCTCGAGCGTTGCGATGGCGAGGCGAGGTTCTGGACCCGTGTTCTACCGCGAGACTACTCTGCCACGGCGGAAGGCAGTCCTATTGGACGATCGCGGTCAACAGCTCGGGGAGTGGTGCGGTCGCGATGCCGATGGCGCCGTCGGCGATCCCGTAGGGAATCACCAGCGTGTCGGCGTGGATCAACGCGCCGCAGGAGTAGACGACGTTGGGCACGTAGCCGTTCTGTTCGTCGGGGGCAGGGCGGAGTAGCGGTCGTCGTAGCCGGCCGATCACTCGGGTCGGATCGTCGAGGTCGAGCAGGATGGCGCCGATGCTGTAGGTGCGCATCGGTCCGACCCCGTGGGTGAGCACCAGCCAGCCGGCGTCAGTTTCCATTGGCGGGCCGCAGTTTCCGAGCTGCAGCGTCTCCCATGCCTCTTTGGGTTGCTGACAGGGTGTTGCCGTCGGCCAGACCGAGGGATCGTCGGACAACGCCACGGTGTTGGTCTCGCGGTCCGATCGCGACATGGCGGCGAACCGACCGTTGATCCGGCGGGGAAACAGCGCCATGCCCTTGTTGGCCGCGGCTTTCCCGACGAGCGGACCGGACGTGAAGGAACCGAAGTCGGTGGTCGCGAGCAGCTGCTGGCTGATGCGGGAACCGCTGTAGGCCGTGTAGGTGGCGTAGTAGGTGACGACGTCGTCGTCGTCGACGAAGCGAACGAATCGGGCATCCTCCATGCCGGCTTGTTCGGCCTCCATCGACGGCCAGAGCACCCGCTCCGAAAGTGCCGTCTCGCTCGGAAATTCGATGGCATAGAAGCGCGAGGCGATGGCACGGAACAGGGTTACCGTACGTTCGCCGCGTCCACGCGTGCTGAGGTTGGCTCGAAGTTGCTGGAGTCGTTCGTCGAGGTCTGATCCCGTGAAGCGTTTGCCCAGACCGTTCAGGACGTAGTCCGCGGCCTCACCGGTGCCGTTGATGTGGCCGAGTTCCTCCCGGAACACCGATGCCTCGAGCATCCCCGCGGCGATGCCGCCGGTCGCGACGAACGGGACGGGCTCGTCGATACCGGCACGGCCCGCCGCGTCGACGACGCCGGTGCGGAATCCGATCGACGAGCGGTGACCTTCACCGATCCCCCGCACGCTCATGACGAATCGGAGGCCGCCCGCGACCGTTCCGGCCTGGTCGGGGTGGGCCACGATGCTCGGGTTGCACAGCGCCGCGCCCTCGATGGCGTACTCGCTGGTGAAAGTCGCCCCCAACAACAGCATTCGAGCATCGGAGAGGTCGTCGGCCGGATCGAGGCGATCGGCGAGCTCGCGGGCGTGCCGGCGGAAGGTGCCCTCGAGGTCGCGATGACGCCCGTCGAATCGGATCATGACCTCCTCCAGGGTGGCCCGGACGTCCTCGTCGGTCAGGGCGAGGATCCGCTTGAGCACGACCCCTGCCCGGGACTCCTGAAGCTCGAACCCCTCCTGGCCGGGGACGAAGAGGCGGGTGATCACCCGGGCCGGGTTCGCCGGCGCACGGTCCGGGTTGCGGGTGATGAGTTCGGTGTTCATCACCGTCATCGCGGCACCGGGGAAAAGCGCTGCGCGTGCTGCAGTGTGGAGATGACGGCGATGGTGGATTCCGCACCTTGGTTGAGGTTGACGCAGTCGGCCAGCAATCCGTCGAAGCCACCGCCGGTCTCCGGGTCCCACACGAGCAGTCCGGAGTCGTTGACACCCTGAAACCACCCCGCGGCGGATCGCACTCCGTCGGGCCAGATGTGCCGCGGGTCGGCGACGGCGGCACGGGCGCAGGCGTCGGCGAGCGCGGCCACCTCGATCGGCTGCTGGTCGAATGCCGGTCGGCCATCGGCTGGTCCCCGGCCGCCCACGGGGGTGGGTGACAGGTGGCCGCCGGTCGTCTCGCAGACGAGCAGCCACTCCAGCAGATCCAGGCCACGCCGTTTCAGCGCGGCGTCGCCCAACGCGACGCCCGTGGCGATCATCGCCTCGGGAAGAATGGCATTGGCGTAGGTGAGCCGCGGTTCGGGCCACGGCCATTCGGTGTCGCCCGTGGGAGGCGCGATGATGCCGGCGTAGTCGGTGAGCAGTCGCAGTGCCGCCGCGTTGCCGGGTTCGAAGGTCAGCAGTTCAGCAGCGCCGACGGCGGCGTGCGCCATCGCGCGCGGGTGCCGGGATCTGGTCTTGGCGGCACGCTCGAATTGAATGACGGCCAGTCTGCGCACCAGGCTCACCCCGCTGTGGGCGGCGGCGGTGCCGAGTCCCCAGATGCAGCGGCCCCAGTGGTCGTCCGTGGACGGTTGATCAGACCAGTGCCCGGCGGCGTTCATCCGGTTGCGGCAGGCGCCGCTGGAGGACTGCGCATCGTTGAGGAACTGCAGGGCCTTGCCGGCAAGACCGTTGACGGGGCCCGGTGCGTCGGGTTCGCGGGTCGCGACCGCGAGCACTCGGGCCATGTCGTCGGTGCAGTAACCATGGTCGCGGCGGGGTTCGGCCATCACGGCGTGTTCGAAGGTGGCGCGGTGGTCCGTCATCCGCAGCAGGTGTGCGAACACCGGGCGCGGCGCGGCACCGGTCACGTCAGTGCCGATTGTGCGGCGAGAAGCCGTTGCGCCAGAGCGACGTAAGCAGCGGCGACGACGGGCCAGGCCATCGTCGGGGCCAGCCCTCGGGCCTCGGTGGCCATCGAGTCGGCGACCTGCGGATCGGTCAGCAGTCGGCGCAGCGCGTCCACCAACGCGTCGGGATCATCGTGTGCGACGACGGTGCCCGCTCCGGTGCCGAGCATCTCGACGGCGTGGGGAAAGGCGGTCGCGACGATGGGTCGACCACTGGCGATGCTGTCGACCAGCACCCCGGAAGTGACCTGATCCCTGGAATCGTATGGCAGCACGACGACGGCAGCGGTTTGCACGAGCGCGGTGACGGCTTCGGAGCTGCGGTATTCGGCGTCGAAGGACACCGATTCCGCGACGTCCAGGCGCTCCGCCTGCGCGATGAGTCGCTCGCGGTAGTCCTCTCCCTGGGCGGCGAGCACCTTGGGGTGGGTGCGGCCGGCGATCAGGTACCGCGGCGGGTTCGCCAGGTCCCTCAGTGACGGCATGGCGTCGATGACCCGCTCGATGCCCTTACCGGGTCCGATCAAGCCCCACGTCAGGATCGTGGGTCGGCCGGCACGCGGCGCGCCATCGACATTCGGCAGCGCCGCGCCGTGCGGGATCGTGGTGACCTTCTGGGGGTCCACGGCGAATCCGGCGAACAGGCGCTGGCGTGCGGCCTCGGACATGACGACGACGTGGTCCGCCAGTGCCATCACCGCTTCGAGTACCGAACGTTGATGCGCCGTCGGATCTTTGAGCACGGTGTGGGCGACGACGATCGACGGCACGCGTAGACCGCTCATGATCTGGACGACTTCGTCGCCGTCGGGACCGCCATAGATGCCGTACTCGTGTTGAATGATCGCCACGTCGGTCTCGTTCAGCATCTCCGCGGTTGCCTTGACCGACGGGGACGAGCCGTTGACGAGCTCACCGACGACGCTGGGTACCGCAGACACGTCGCCGTCGGCGATGCGCACCACGCTGACCGTCGCACCCCTGGCTGCCAGGCGCTCGGACAGGGCGGCACTGAACGTCGCCAGCCCGCAGAGCGTCGGCGGATGGGTGCTGAGGATCCCGAGGCTCGGGACGTACGAAAAGCTGTGCACCCCAAAGGGAGCGATCAACGGCTGAACCAACGATGGAGCATTCAAGGTTATCCCGACTGGCAACGGCCATGTGTTGTCCGGCGTGAGCGGATGCTCGGGCAGATCAGCGTCAGAGGCTGTGCCATTCCGGACGGGCTGGGAGTACCAGCACGCCTGACGCTACACCCCCGCGTGGCGTCAGGCGTGGTAACGGCGTGGCGGGCCCCCGGTCACGCCGCACCGAACACCAATGCGACGTTGTAGCCGCCGAACCCGAAGCAGTCGGCCAGCGCGTAGCGGTAGTCGGCGCGGCGGGGCTCATTCCGCACCACGTCCAGGTCGATCGCCGGGTCGAGCGTCTCGAGGTTCAGCGTGGGGGGCACCACCTGGTCGCGCAGCGCCTGCACGGTCACGATCGCGTCGATGGCTCCCGTTGCGCCCCAGGAGTGTCCGAGCGCGGCCTTCGGTGCGTACACCGCGGGCTGGTGGCCGCCGAGCACCTGCCGCAGAGCGGTGGCCTCGGCCAGGTCGCCGGGGCCGGTTCCCGCGGCGTGGGCGCTGACGAGGTCCAGGTCGTCGGGCGTGATGCCGGCCAACTCGATCGCGCGGGTGATGGCGCGCGCGGCGGACTCCCCACTGGGGTCCGGCGCGACGGGGTCGTACCCGTCGGAGGTGACCGCGGCGCCCAGCAGCCGGCCGAGGACGGTGGCTCCGCGGGCGGTGGCGTGCTCCTCGGTTTCGAGCACCATCAGGGCGCCGCCCTCACTGAACACCGTGCCGTCGCGGTCGGCGTCGAAGGGGCGGCAGGCCGCGGCGGGGTGGTCGTTGTGCGTCGAGAGCAGACCCAGTCGGCTGAACGAGGCGATCGGCACGGCGGCGATCCAGGTGTCGATGCCCCCGCAGATGGCGTAGTCCGCGTCCCCGAAGACGATGCCCCGCCAGGCTTCGGCGATGGCCGCGGCGCCCGAGGCGTCGAACATCAGCGGGGTGACGATGCCGGCCTTCGCCTTGCGCTCCAGGCCGACGGCGGCGGCGGGCGAGTTGGGCATGTACATCTGGATGGCCAGCGGCGACACCGCCCGCATCCCCTTCTCCTTGAAGGCGTCGTACTGGACGACGGCCTCCTCGGAGGTGCCGAGCGCCAACCCGATCGAGACCATCAGCCGGTCGGTGTCGGCGCCGTCGAGCCCGGCCTGGTCCCACAGCCGACGGCTCAGCACCGTGGTCATCTTCTGCAGATAGGACAACCGCCGCAGCTCGACGCGGTTGAGGTGATGGTCGAAGTCCTCGTGCAGCGGACCGCCGATGCGCACCGGCAGGTCGTACTGCGTGACGAACGGTTTCTCCAGCGGCCGGATGCCGCTGCGGCCGTCGAGCAGCTGCTGCCAGGTCTGCTCGGCGTCGGTGGCCATCGACGTCGTCGACGTGACCGCGGTGACCACGACGTCGGGAAACCCCGCTCCCGTCCTCATGGTTGTCATCTCCTCTCGGTTCCCCCTGTGTGCAGTGGTTCAATCAGCGCTTCTACGCGAGCTCGAAAACGGGGATGACGCGGTCGGTGCGCTTCTCGTACTCACCGAAGCCAGGGGCCCGTTCGACGACGATGCGGTAGATGCGGTCGCGCTCCTCGCGCGGCAGCTCGTGGGCGACCACGGACCTGGGCGGCTCGGAGCCGATCTCCACCGACGCGTGCGGATCGGCGCGCAGGTTGAACACCCAGCCGGGGCTTCCCGGCCGGCCCGCCGCCGAGCCGACGACGTACACCTTGCCGTCGATGTCGAAGTAGGCCACCGGGTTGACCCGCTCGGCGCCGCTCTTGGCGCCCGTGGAGGTCAACAACAACAGCGGAAACCCCTCGAACTGACCGCCGACCTTGCCGCCGTTGCGGCGGAACTCCTCGATGTTGCGTTCGTTGAAGTCGCGCTCGGATTCCATCGCGTCATCGGCCATGGTCCCATCGTGGCACGGGGCAGCGACGCTCGACAGACCCCCGGCTCACAGGCGATGTTTAGGCAATCCACAGGGTTGGCAATCCGCTGTTGGCAGTGTGGCGTAGGCCACACCCACGGTGGACGGAGCGCGTCATGACCGCTGAACCACAGGCCCGGCGAACCGACGTCGACGAGGCGTTGCTCGGCAACGCCACCTACCGAAGTCTCGGCGAGCAGCAGCTGTCACCGCAGGAGGAGCGGTTCGAGAAGGGTCGGCGCACCGTCGGGTTGTTCCTGGCGCCGCTGGTCACCGTCGTCTTCCTGGTGCTGCCGATCGAGATCCCGCGCGAACAGCACGTGCTGGCCGCCGTGCTGCTCGGCGTCATCGTGCTGTGGATCAGCGAGGCGGTGCCCATCCCCATCGGCGGGCTGCTCGGGGTGGCCGTCGCCGTCTTTCTCGGGGTGGCGCCGGTCGACGACGTGCTCGGCCCGTTCGGGTCGTCGACGATCTTCACGTTCATCGGTGCGTTCATCCTGGCGCAGGCGATGCTCAAGCACGGTCTGGCCCGGCGGTTCGCATTCCGCATCCTGGCGCTGCCGCGGGTCGGCGGATCCACCACCGGGGTGATCGTCGCGTTCGGTGTGATCACCGCTGCGCTGTCGGCGTTCGTGTCCAACACCGCCACGGTGGCGATGCTGCTGCCGACGGCGTTGGGCATCCTCGGGGTGATCGCGAAGCTGCTGCAGCAGCGCGGCGACGTGGAACCCGACTTCGACCCACTACGGCTGCGGGTGGGCGCGGCGCTGATGCTGATGCTGGCCTACGGCGCCAGCGTCGGCGGTCTGCTGACGCCGGTGGGCAGCCCACCCAACCTGATCGGGCGCGGGCTGATCGAGGAGGCCACCGGCGAGCGGATCAGCTTCGGGCAGTGGTTGGTAATGGCGCTGCCGATCTGCGCGGCGATGTTCATCGCACTGGCGCTCATCCTGCTGCGGCTCAACAAGCCGGAGATCAAACGCATCGACGGCGTGTCCGACTATGTCGCCAAGGAACGCGAGGAGATGGGCGCGCTCTCCCGGGCCGAGAAGAACACGCTCATCGCGTTCGGCATCACGGTGACGCTGTGGGTGCTGCCCGGCGTCGTCGCGTTGGTCACCGGCACCGACTCCGACACGTACACGTTCATCAGCGACCGGCTGGACGAAGGCGTGGTGGCCGTCTTCGGTGCGTCGCTGCTGTTCCTGCTGCCCACCAGGTGGAGCGAGCGCGAGTTCACGCTGCGCTGGAGCGACGCGGCCCAAATCGACTGGGGCACCATCATTCTGTTCGGTTGCGGCATCATCTTCGGTTCGCTGATCGCCGACACCGGCCTGGCCGAGACGATCGGCACGTCGGTCAACGACGCGCTGGGTCTGGGCAGCACCGTCGCGATCACGATCTTCGCGGTGCTGCTGGCGATCATCGTCTCGGAGACGACCAGCAACACGGCCTCGGCGGCGGTGGTGGTGCCGATCATCATCCCGGTGGCGCTGGCCGCGGGCATCAACCCGTTCGTGCCGGCGCTGGCGGCCACGCTGGCGGCGTCGTTCGGCTTCATGCTGCCGGTGTCCACCCCGCAGAACGCGATCGTCTACGGCTCCGGTGCGGTGCCGATCACGATGATGATCCGGTCCGGTGTGCTGTTCGACGTCGTCGGCGCTATCTTGATCATCGTGCTACTGCCACTGATGGTCAGCGTTCTCGGGCTGGGCGGATGACCGCGCATCGGATCGCGGTGATCCCGGGTGACGGGATCGGCGGTGAGGTGATCGCGTCGGCGCGGGAGGTGCTCGACGCGGTATGCCGACGGCACGGAATCGAGTTGTCGTACACCGACTTCGACTGGTCGTGTCAACGGTTCGAGCGCGAGGGCGCGATGATGCCGCCGGACGGCATCGACACCCTGCGCGGCTTCGACGCGATCCTGCTCGGCGCCGTGGGATGGCCGGGCGTACCGGATCACGTGTCGCTGTGGGGGCTGCTGATCCCGATCCGGCGGGCCTTCCGCCAGTACGTCAACAAGCGCCCGATCAAGGTGTTCGACGGGGTGCAGAGCCCGCTGCGCGCGGCGGTCGACGTCGACTTCGTGGTGGTGCGGGAGAACGTCGAAGGCGAGTACAGCGAGATCGGCGGCCGCCTCAACCGGGGCTTCCCCGAGGAGATGGCGGTGCAGGAGTCGGTGTTCACCCGGGCCGGGGTGAGCCGGATCGCGGACTACGCCTTCGAGTTGGCGCGTACGCGGCGCGGCTACGTCACGTCGGCGACGAAGTCGAACGGGATCGTGCACACGCTGCCGTTCTGGGACGAGGTGGTCGCCGAGCGCGCGGCCCGGTATCCCGACGTGCGGATGGACAGCGAGCACATCGACGCGCTCGCCGCGAAGTTCGTCCTGCAGCCGGAACGGTTCGACGTGGTGGTGGGCTCGAATCTGTTCGGGGACATCCTGTCTGACCTCGCGGCCGCGGTGGCGGGGTCGATCGGCATCGCGCCGTCGGCCAACCTGGACCCGACCAAGGAATTCCCGTCGATGTTCGAGCCGGTGCACGGCTCGGCGCCCGACATCGCCGGCCAGGGCATCGCCAACCCGGTCGGTGCGGTGTGGTCGGCGGCGATGATGCTCGAGCATCTGGGCCACCCCGACGCGGCGAACGACGTGCTGGCCGCGATGGAGGCGACGTTGGCGAAGCCGGAGACCCGGACGGGTGACCTCGGTGGCAGCGCATCCACGGTCGAGGTGACGCAGGCGTTGGTCGCGCGCCTGGGGTGAGGCGGCGGCACGGGGCGCTTTGATCCCCCGGGCCGGCCATCTACGGTGAGGGTGCCGTCACCAACCCGAGGGACTCCCATGACGATGACACCCGTTGACTCGCAGGTCGTCGTCGTCGGGGCGACCGGCGAGGTGGGCGCTGCCATTGTCGCGCGTCTGCGCGAGGCGGCGGTGCCCGTCGTCGCCGTGGCCCGCGACCGTGATCGCCTCGAGCAGTTGAGCGCACACGATGATGGCATCACGCCCTGCCCCGCGGACATCGGTGACGACTCGTCGGGCGAGGCGATCGCCGCCGCGGTCTCCGGACCGGTCAGGATGGTGGTCCAATCAGCAGCCGAACCGGCGAGCCCACCGCTGGCCGTCATCGACCCGGACACCCTCGGCCGGTCGGTGTCGCTGAAGCTCGGCGGACTGCTGCGCCTGATCCGCGCTGTCGACGATCGGTTCGTCGAGGGGTCCCGGATAGTCGCCATCGGCGGCCATTTCGGTTCTGAGCCGACGCCGCAAACCTGCGCGGCCGGTGTCACCAATGCCGCCCTGGCCAACCTGATTCGCCAGCTCGCCGACGCCTACGGCCCACGCGGGGTGACCGTGCACATGCTCGCTCCCGGTGTGCTGGACACGGGTCGCCTTCGTCGGTTCGCCGACACGGCAGCCCAATCCCGCGGTGTCGACGTCGAGACGGTCCTGGCTGAATACCGCTCCCAGACACCGCTGGGCCGGCTGACCACCGTCGACCAGGTCAGCTGGGCGGTCGCGCAACTTCTGGCACCCGAGGCCGACGCGTTGCACGGTGCAACTCTCGCCTTGGACGGCGGCGCCCGTCGCGGTCTCTTCTAACAGTTCCTCGTTGTCACAGGGGTGACCGTGCAAACCATCGACCTTGCCTACGTCGAGCGTGGCGTCCACGAGGAACTGGTCGCCTACGTCGCCGATCAGAACGGCTACTTCGAGGATGAAGGCGTCCACGTCGCCGTCGACTGGAAAGTGCTCAGCGTCAACACCCATCGTCCGCTGTTCTGGTTCGTGGGCAACGCCGAGGTGACGTCCATGGCCGACCTTCGCGGGCGCCGCGTGGCGGTTCATCCTGCCCAGACCGCGCCAGGTTGGTTCACCCGGATCGTCCTGCGCAAGCACGGCCTCGACCCAGACCGTGACCTGGAATGCATGACGCGCTTCCCCGTCAGCTATCAGATGGATCTGCGACGACTTCGGGATGGCTCGACCGGCTGACGCGGGACGAAGTGGAGCAGTATTACGAACGGTACATAGGTCCGTATTTCACGCCCGACGGACGGGTCGACCTGGCCGTCGCGCAGCAAGGTATCGACGCGGTCGCGGCAGAACTGGGGCTCACTTCGGTAGCCGCCGATCAGATCTACGTGCCGTCCAGGTGGTGACCCGGGCGGCAGCGCATCCACCGTCGAGGTGACGGAGGCGATTGTCGCGCGACTGGGCTGAGGGAGGCGGCACCGGCCGGGTCGCTACCATGCTTCTATGGGTGACAGAACCCAGAAAGGGATGGGTGGCCGCACCGTGGACGATGCCCGTGTCTTGAAGGAATCGCCGGCCGATCCCGAGCTTCTGCGGTCGTTGTTCCTGTTCGAGGCGCTGAACGCCGAACAACTCGACACGTTGGTGGCCATCGGCGCGGTCGTCGACCTTGGGCCGGGGCTGGTCTTCGCCGAGGGGGATCGGGCCGAATTCTTCTTCGTCCTCATCGACGGTGAGTTGTCCGTGACCAGGAGGGTCGGTGATCGTGACGTCGAGGCCCTGAGGACAGCCCACCGTGGATCCTATTGCGGTGCAACGGCCTCCTTCATCGAACATCCGCCTGCGGGCTACACGTTCTCGGTACGGGCGTGCGGCCCGTGCAGGTTGCTCCGCATCGATGCCGAGGCCTTCGGCACGTTCGTGCGTGCCAACTTCGCCATGGCGGTGCACTTCCTGCAGGGCATGATGGTCGACCACGAGGGTGTGCACCAGATCGTCGACCAACAGCGCCGGATCCAGGCGGCGGCCACGATCTCGGCGGGCTTGATGCACGGGTTGAACAATCCCGCCGGGGCCATCACCCGCACGGTGACGCAGTTGCGGGCGCGGATCACTCGCGACGACGTCCGAGGGGCGCTGGCGCCGGCTTCAGCGGCCGTCTATGGCCGACTGCTCCGCGAGGCCGGCGTCGGCGTGGCGTCGCCGCCCCCCTCCCCGTTGGAGGTTGCCGACCGTGAGGAACGCATCGAGGAGTGGCTTGCGGCGCGCGGCATCGATCAGCCGTGGACCCTCTCCCCTGCGCTGGGGAACGCAGGACTGGACGTCGAGTGGTTGGACGAAGCCGCGGCCGCCTTCGACGGCATCGGCGCAGCCGAGGACGTGGCGCCGGTCGTCGTCGGCATCGCCGATCACGTGGAGACGCTGATGCTCCTCGACGAACTCGCGGGGGCCAGCGCGGAGGTCAGTGCGCTGGTGGGCTCCGCGCGCCAGTACTCACAGTTGGATAGTTCGCCGCTGGTGGTTGCCGACGTGAACGAGTTGCTCGACAGCACCCTGACCGTGATGTCCGCGGCACTGGAGGCCAAGGGTATCGCGGTTCGCACCGACTACGCCCCCGACCTGCCGACGCTGCTGTGTTACGCCGGTGAACTCAACCAGGCCTGGACCAACATCGTCGACAATGCGATCTACGCCATCGGCGCGTCCGGCGGGGATGATGGTCAGATTACGGTCCGGACCAGGTTGGTCGACGGCAGCATCGTTCAAGTTGACTTGTGCGACAACGGAATCGGTATCGCACCCGACGTCCGTGAACGCATCTTCCTGCCGTTCTTCACCACCAAACCCGTCGGCGAGGGCGCCGGCATGGGATTGGACCTTGCCTGGCGCGTCATCGTCGGGAAGCACCGCGGCATGCTGAGCGCGTCGTCGAACCCGGGAGACACGACGTTCACCGCCTGCCTGCCCGCACAGTGAGGTGATCACAGTTTCTCGTAGTCGACAGGCGGCCGCAGCCTCGGTGTCAACGGCATTCGTCGGCCGTACGCTTGGGGCATTCGGACGGACGGAGCGCAAGTCATGAGCAATCACACATACCGGGTCATCGAGATCGTCGGGACGTCGCCGGACGGTGTCGACGCGGCCATTCGCAATGGGATCGGTCGCGCGAACGAAACGATTCGCGGACTGGACTGGTTCGAGGTTCAGAACGTCCGAGGTGAGATCGAGAACGGCGCCGTCGCGCACTTCCAGGTCACGCTCAAGGTCGGCTTTCGGTTGGATGCGTAGCCGGTAGTCACACCGGTAACGGCGCCGGAGGACCATGTCCTCCCGAATTGCGATATCGCCGGTGATATCGCATTTCGCGGGCGCTGCTCTTCGATTTGCTCCGTGCCGCAAGCGCGGTTATGGCGTCGCCCCGCCGCATGACGACCGTAGGGATCCCCGACTCACGGCACCAGCCGACCGCTCAGCAGCCAGAGGTGAACCCGCACGGCACGGTCGCCTTGAGGGCCGGCTTGGCGATCGGGGTAGGCATCGTCGTCGGAGGTTCGGTCGTCGTGGTGGCGGTGTCACCGACCTCCATACCCCCGCTACTGGTCAGCACCGGCGGCGTACTGGAGCCGGCTGTTTCCACGCCCAGTGCGGCGCCCACGGTGCCCGCCGCCATGAGCGCCGCACCGACAACTACTACTGCCCGCATTCTCATCGATTTTTGCATGAAAGTGCCTCACGCCTCTCTGCAGCACGCCTTGGTGCATGCTGCGGATACGATGAGAGTTGTTTTCCGAGCTGGATTTTCGCTGGATCGGTTCTGATAGTTAGCTGTAGATTCCGTCCAGCGAAGCGTGCGTGCACCCGCCACGGAACGAGTGATCTTGACCCCGCCCCACCACGGACGTCGTGGAACATGGTCGGTGATGTTCGCCAGTCGGCCCCGCGTTGGCGGTTCCGGACCTGGTGGGGGGATGAATGAACTCGTCGGCACGGAGTTACCCAGCCGGCTCACCGTTCCGCATCGCCGATGCAGCCATCGAATCGTCAAGATTGATCATGAAAAGTTCACTCGCAGTACGAAACGCAGGATTGTCACAGCACGCCACCCAGACATCGGGGTGGTCGGTCCAGGTGCCTCTCAGCTGACAGCTGCCAGTGCTGCGGCGACCCTCAGCACCAATCGGAGAGCGGTACTCGACTCGGCCGGACCGAACGGCAGCGCTGAGCTTGTAGGTAGCGTGGCGCGACCATCGTTGTGCGAGGAAGTCGGGGACGTCGATGGCGTCAAGCGACGTGAGTAGTGCCGGATTAACCAGTGCAACAATGGAAAGGGCCGTATTCGCCACTCCGGCTAACCATCGTGGTGACGGGGCCTTCTCCTACCGCGGCGAGGTGGCTGCCTTCTACGGCCGGCGGTTCCTCACGGAGATCGTCCGTGGTCCGCAAGAAGCCTCAGTCTGTCAGAGTCTTCCCGATGGCCCCGGCTGCGATTTGAGTGTAGGCGAGTCTCCCCAGCAATTGGAAGCAAGCGTCGGATTCCGTTCGAAGACTGACCAAGTCGATCTTGTTCCCTCGTTCCAACCAGAACACCTCCCAAGTGTCGTCGGATGCTTGAACGACACACCAACTGTTCTCTGCCGCTCCTCCCAGCGATATGACACGCGTGGGCATGCCGATAATGCCTAGCGCCTTCGCAAGTTCCGCCAGATTCATTTTCATCAGGTCACCTCTCGGATGTAGCCGGCAATGAGCAGATCAACCACTGCGTACGGCAGGTAGTACTGGAGACCACCCCCAGGTTGGCCCATCGCAGGAGCAATTGGACCTTCCCATACGGGCAAATGCTTGACGACTTCATAGCGGTGGGAGCCGTCGTCGAGGCCTTGGAAGGGGAGACCGCGTTCGGGGAATGGCGTCCCTTCAGGTGATACGAACCGCCCGAACCCAGGCCCGAATCGATCGACGGTCGACCCGGGTTGGAGTACGGCGGGGTTGCGATCTTGCGGCGACAAGAATCCCTCCGGATGGCGGTCGGGGTCCGGCCAGCTGAGCTTTGGATTTCCGTGAGTGTCCGTGTCGTGTGTGGGCCAGTACTGCTCTTCCCACTCGGCCTTGCCTAGTCCCCCGTATTTGTCGAAGTCGACGGGGAGGATCGCCCTCACATTTGGATCGGTGCTGGAAAGCCCATCGGCCAGTGCATCGATTACGCGGGTCGAACTGTTCCGTGCCGCCTCGATTTCGGACTCGTCAAGCAAGCTCGCATGCGGATGATGCAGATCATCGGTCCGGACCGTATCGCCGTGGCGACCGTCGGCGGCTGTATCACCTTCGTGGAGCGGATCATCATGATTGTGGCTGCCATAGGGCACATGGCGGTCGTCGGGCCCGGAAGCTGAGTGACTCCCAGCGTCCGCACCGTTACTGGGAGTTCGCGAGAGGATTCGTGCGGTGCGCTCGAATCGAATTCCGGCTCAGCGGAAGCGGAAACATCCGCGCCAGACGGCCGGACTGCGGGCGGCGCTTGTGTTAATCCCGACGAGCCTGACGCTGGCATCGTGGAGTCGTGTATTGCCGAACTTTCGGATCCGACCATCGCTGGCTGCGGCGTCGCGTACGACGAGGGCTCGGTAACATGAGATGCCGCGACGCTCGGCGGTAAGCCCTCGGACGCGACAGCCCCCGGCGCACGCCCGGCATCCGCACCAAGCACGTGCGGCATCTCCGCCGGGTGCGGTGCAGGCGTGTCGGGCTCCGCTGGCGGACTAGCATCCTCCGGAGCATCGTGGCGCGTTGGGGCTTCCGGAAGCCGAGGCGCCTCGGGCACGTGCGGCTCGGTCAGCGCCGGGGGTAGCGCAGGCCCGCGAGCCCCGGCCGTGGCGCCGGTCGGAATGTCGTCGGTCAGGGCGGTGAGGTCGTCGAGCTTGGCGGCGATCTCCGATGCCCGACCCGTGATCGGCGCGGTGCTCTCGGCGGCGCCCGCGACGGCCCGCGCCGCGGCGCCTCCCTCGCCTGCCTCGGCGGCGGCGCTGACGCCCCGGAGGCCGGTCTTCGCCGCGCCGACCCCGGTGGCCGCCGAGCCCGCCTCGAACAGGACACCGCCCAACCCCAATCCGGGGCGGTCGGCCCGCCAGTCCTCGGCGTGCACGATGCCGCCGAGCATGTTCTGCCCGTGCTCGAACGCCCCGCCGGGGTCCATGGCGATACCGGTCGGGGTGGCGTACGTGAGCGTGTCGAGCACGCCGCCCCACGCGGCCGTCGCCCCCTCGCGATCCGAGGCGAACCGCGTCGGATCGAGTTGCTCGATGCCGACGACCGTCTGCAGACCCGCCTTGACGACTTCCTCCCCCACGTTGGTCTGGAACTCGACGGCAGTGGCCAGCGCCCCGCCGACGTCCTCGCCGAGGTACTGGGTGAACTCACGACGTGCGCTGTGCTGCAACGACACCACCGCGTCGTCGAGCGCGGTGATCAGCGACTCCATCAACGCGATCTTCCCGTCCACCTGACGGCCGAAGTTCTCCAACACCTGCTGGACGTCCGCGGCGATCTCCTTGACCTCGTCGAGGGCGTCACCGCTGAAGATCGCCTTGATGCCGTCGAAGATCCCCGACGGCGACACCCGGTCGCACAGATCGCGGATGGCGTCCTGGGTCGACTGCACGTCATCGGCGAAGTCGCGGGTTTGGGTGGCGAGGTTGCCCGCCTCGGTCGCCACACCCGGCAGCGACTGCGACAGCTCCGCCAGGCACTCGCCGACGTCTGCAGTCGACCGGGGTCGCCGTCGGGCCAGGTGTCGGGGATGAAGTTCTGCAGCAGCGACCACAGAAACGGCGGCATCACCCCGCCGCCCAACGACGGCGGATACGACGGCGTGTCGAACGGTCCCGGCTTCTCCGGCGCGGCCACCTGCGCCGCACCCCTGGCCCCGATCCATCGTGGCACACCGTCGACGTACCATCGACGCGGCAATCGCACGCCCCCTACAGTCAGCAGAAGGCCATACAGGGGGGTGCGATGACAACGGCGGGCGAAGCGACACGGTCCACGTCGACGTGGGCGCCGCTGCGATCGCCGGTCTACCGCGCGCTATGGATCGCGCAACTCGTCTCCAACCTGGGCACCTGGATGCAGACCGTCGGGGCGCAGTGGATGCTCGTCGGCGATCCGCGCGCCGCGGTGCTGGTGCCGCTGGTGCAGACCGCCACGACGCTGCCGGTGGTGCTGCTGGCGTTGCCGTCGGGCGTCCTCGCCGACCTGGTAGACCGGCGCCGGCTGCTCATCGCCACGCAGGGCGCGATGGCCGCGGGCGTCGGCCTGCTCGCCACGCTGACCGGCTTCGGGCTGACCACGCCGACGGTGCTGTTGATGTTGTTGTTCGTCATCGGCTGCGGCCAGGCGCTCACGGCACCGGCCTGGCAAGCGATTCAGCCGGACCTCGTTCCCGCCGAACAGATTCCGGCCGCCGCAGCGTTGGGCAGCATGAGCATGAACGGCGCCAGGGCGATCGGCCCGGCCATCGCCGGCGTGCTGGTGTCGCTGTCCGGCCCGACGCTGGTCTTCGCGCTCAATGCGGTGTCCTTCGTCGGCATCGTGTTCGTGTTGATCTGGTGGCGCCGCCCCGCCGTCACCAACGACTATCCACCCGAGCGGGCGCTGGCGGCGCTGAGTGCCGGCGGAAGGTTCATCCGCAGCTCGCCGATCGTGCGGCGCATCCTGCTGCGGACGGCGCTGTTCATCGCACCCGCGAGCGCGCTCTGGGCGCTGCTGCCGGTGATCGCCGCCGACCAACTCGGGTTGTCGGCCTCGGGCTACGGGGTGCTTCTCGGCGCCCTCGGTGCGGGTGCGGTCTGCGGAGCATTCCTGTTGTCGCGGTTGCGCTCCCGGTTCGGCCCGAACGTCTTGCTGACCGTTGGCGCGGCGGGCTTCGCGGCGGCCACCGTGGTGCTGGCGCTGGTGCCGATCTTCGCCGTGGTGTTGCTGGCGCTGGTCGTCGGGGGCGCGTCCTGGTTGCTGTCGTTGTCGACGCTCAATGCCTCGATGCAGCTGAGCCTGCCCGCGTGGGTGCGGGCCCGCGGACTGTCGGTCTACCAGCTGATCTTCATGGGCGGTCAGGCGCTGGGCTCGGTGGTGTGGGGCGTGGTCGCCGGGTCGTCGAGCAGTTCGATCAGCCTGCTGGTGGGCGCGGCGCTGCTGGTGGTGTGCGCCGTGTCCTCCATGTGGTGGCCGTTGCACGCGCGGACGAGCAACCTCGACCTGACACCGTCGTCGCACTGGCCCGAGCCGACGCTCATCTTCGAACCCGAACCCCTTGATGGTCCAGTGCTGGTGCTGACCTCCTACCGGGTGACGTCATCGAATGATGACGCCTTCCTCGCGGCGATGTCCGTGCTGGGCCGATCCCGGCAGCGCACCGGCGCGTCGCAGTGGCGGCTGTTCCGCAGCGTCGAGCACGAGTCGACGTTCGTGGAGACGTTCGTGGTGCGGTCCTGGGGCGAGCACATGCACCAGCACTACACCCGGCTCACCGGTCAGGACCGCCTCGTCGAGGAAGCCGTGGAGCAGTACGTCGACGGGGTGCTGGTCTCCGAGCACTACTTGGCGGTGCGGGACGGGCGGTGAGGGTTCGAGGCATCGCGCGAGAACCCACTCATACCTCGATGCCGTGACCCACACTGTGCCCAGCACGAAGGGAGCCCGGCATGGCCACGAGAACATCGGTGACGGCGGTCCTGGCGACGGCCGCGCTCGTCGCCGCCGCCGCGTGCGGCGGCACCCGCACGACGGGCGCGTCCTCCGAGACCGTCACCACACCACCGAGGACGAGCGCGTCTTCCGGGACGACGACGGCTCCAAGCCCGACGACGGTCGCCAGCGATCCGTCCGCGTGCTCGGACATCGGCGGGCAAGTCGGCCCCGACCAGATCTGCACGGTGCACACCGAGGCTTCCGGCTACACCATCGACATGAGCTTCCCGGCCGACTACCCCGACCAAAAGGCGCTGAGCGACGTCCTGACCCGGCAGCGTGACCAGTTCGTGCAGACGGTCACCGAACCACCCGTGCGCAACGTTCCCAAGGCCCTCGACGTCAAGTCGACGACCTACCGATCGGGCAGTCCCGAGTCGGGGACGGTGAGCCTGGTGCTCGAGGAGTACGTCAATGTCGGTGGCGCCCATCCGGAGACGTACTACGACGCGCTCACCTACGACGTCGCCAAGCAGACACCGATCACCTTCGCCACGCTGTTCAGGCCCGGCAGCGACGCGGTCGCCGTGCTCGACCCCATCGTGGAGAACGAGTTGAAGAACCGTCTGCAGGGCGCCCCGGTGGACGTCAACCCGATCGGCGCGGACATGTACGAGAACTTCGCCCTCACCGACGACGCGGTGATCTTCTTCATCGGCCAGGGCATGTGGACGATCGAAGCCGCTGGGGCGCAGCAGGTCTCGGTGCTTCGCAGCGAGCTTACGTCGATCCTCGCCTGACCGCCGCCGATCGGGTGGGCCGCGAAGGCAACAGTCGAGGGCGGCGGATCAATCAGCTTCCGGCGTCAGGCGCAGAACCGGGATGTTGCGAATGCCTCTGGTGTTCATCGCGTATGAGGTGTAGTTGGCGGCGTAACGCTCAATCAGACCGAACAATCGATCATGGTCTTCCCCGTCGGTCGGACGAGCGACGAAGCTCCTGCCGCTGCCGCTGCGACCGTCGGCGAAGAGCCGGCACGCTGGGTTCTTGAGCAGATTGTGGTACCAACTGGGGTGTTTAGCCTGCCCGTAGTTCGAGGCGACCAGGATCACGTCATCGCCGTCTGTGAAGTAGGGCAGCGGTACGTCCCGCTCCACTCCCGACCGCGCCCCCGTCGTACGCAGCAATACGAGCGGGATCGTGCCCTTCGCCAGATGCACGCGGCCGTCAGTAAGGTGCATCAAGCGCGCGTCGAGCGGGGCCATGAACGTGCGGTGAAATGCAGAGCCGCCCGTCGTTGCGAGAATGCGAGCCACCTCGCGCCGCATCACCGTCGGCCTCCTCGTCGGGTCCACGCGTGGAATGCCGTTCAACAGTGCCCCCGTCATCGTGGCGATGCTAGCCCGGTGCGCGCCCGCTGACGTGCTCTTTCAGCACTGCTAGCTGCCAGAACCGCGGATCCCGCCCGTCGAGATGGCGCCCGTCCTAGATTCGGCACATGCCTGAACAGTCCCATGCGGTCGAGATCTCACATCCCCCGCAAGTCGTCCTTCGCACCTTCAACCCGGTGCTTCATCTCGCGCTGCGCGCACCCGTTCTGGGCTCCGCGCTCAAGGACTTCATGGTCGTCAGCTTCACCGGCCGCAAGACCGGCCGCCGGTTCACGGTGCCCGTCAGCGCCCACCACATCGACGGCGACCTCTACGTCCTGCTCAGCGCCGGCTGGAAGCACAACTTCCGCGACGGCGCGCCCGCCGAGGTGCTCTACGCCGGCAAGACGACGGCGATGCATGGCCAGCTCATCAAGGACCCCACAGCGGTCGCCCAACTCGCGCACCGCGCCGCGACGTCCTACGGCGCGAGCAAGGCGCAACGCTCGATGGGACTCACATTCCGCGACAAGGCGATTCCCTCAGTCGAGCAGTTCGCCGAGGCGTCGACCCGACTCGGGCTCGCCGCGATCAAGCTGACCCCGGCCTAGACACCCAGCCCGCACCTAATCGGCGGGCAGTCGCGCCAGCCAGTCAGACTCGCCGTCCACCGGCTGACCGTCGATCACGACGAGCGGGACGCCCGGCTTTGGAAATTGGTGCAGCTCGCTGTAGTTGGCGTCGGCGATCGCCCGCGGGTCGTGGCCGATCGGCAGGCCCACTTTGATCAGATCCTGGGCCGGTAAAGGCGCCCCGACGCGGTTGGCCAGGTCGGCCAGTTGGTCGTTACTGAGGTCGGTCGGACCCTTCTCCTTCGGCTGCTGATCGGCCGCGTAGATCTGCTGCACGAAGCGCCACGTGAGGTCACTCGACTGCGACTGGTCTGCCACCACGTAGGTCGCGTAGATCGCGCGGCTGTCGTAAGTGCCGCTGGCGGAGTACTTGTCGAGGAAGTCGACGAACCGAAGGTTGACGTGCAGCATGCCGTCCTCGATGCGACGACCGATCTCGTCGCCGTCGGTGCGGACCATCCTGCCGCTGTACGGGCACAGCGGATCGACGTACAGATCGATCTGTCCCAGCGCGTCCGGGTCGCCGATCGACACCGCATCCCCCGCCGGTGCCGCCGCGGCGGCACCGGCAACACCGGTGCCCGGGCCGAACGTCACCAGCGCCAGGATCACCGCGAGGACCGCCCCGAGCGCCCGAACCGTCGAACTCAAGTGCATGACTCCATCATGTCGTGCCCGTCATCGTCCGCCCGCAGCGGCCCAGCCTCGTGCGGGAGGGCCGTCATTGCTAGCAACATCCGGACGACCGGATCGAACTGGTCGACGGGCGTGGTCGAGGAACACGCCGACCGCAAGTTCGAGCGCGTGAGCCAAGCGCAGACCGATCAGAAGTTCGCAGCCACCGCTCCACCGAACACAGCGGAAGAGGCAAGAAGGGAAGTCGGGCACGGCATCGAGGTCGGCGATCGCGGTGGCCATTACGTCGGTGTCGTGTGCAACACGCAGCACGCAACGCCCTCGATGTGTACCGGGATGGTCGGCGTCATGCCGTGGTGCGTTACGTCCTGCGAGTCAAACGGAGTCACGTCAGCGGTGTAGTCGCAGTGAATACTGTGCGTTCTGTCCCATGACCTTGAGCACTTCGAAACGATCGATCTTGTCCAGCGTGAGAACTCTTTCCGGTCGGGTGATTCGCGCCACCTCTTCGGCGGACGGGTCGGGAAGGTCAGGGAGGATGTTCCGAGCATCTGAGACGTCGATGTTTTCGAACGACCACACACCGCCCGGTGAACGTAGGTAGTCCTCGGTTACATACCAGTTCGCGACGAACATGCGACTCGTGGGAATGAGCGTCCGCATCGTGTCGCGGTCGGTTGCCGACCGCCCGACGGCTCGGGTGATGCCAAGCCAGGCAAGGTCGCCGCTGTCGGGATGGGTGATCTTCCAGAAGATCCAACCAGCACGTGCCACGCCGCTCCTTCGTCAGCTACGCGGTGCCATCCGCTGAGTCGATGGTGTGAGTCCGTTACACCGTGAAGCCGCCGTCGACGTTCAGGTTCGCACCGGTGATGTGGCGGCCCTCCGGGCCGGCGAGGAAGCTCACCAGAGCAGCGACGTCGGTCGTCTGCCCGTAGCGGCCCAGCGCCATCACCTGCTTGAGGCCGTCGGCGAACTCACCGTCTTCGGGATTCATGTCGGTGTCGATCGGCCCCGGCTGCACATTGTTGACGGTGATGCCGCGTGTGCCGAGATCGCGGGCCAGCCCCCGGGTGAATGCGGCCACTGCCCCCTTGGTCATGCCGTACACCGACAGCCCGGGGCCGGGAATCCGGTCGGCGTTGATGCTGCCGATGTTGATGATCCGCGCACCCTCACCGAGATGCTTGATCGCGGTGCGGGTCGTCCAGTACAGGCCACCGATGTTGACGGCGACCATGCGGTCGAACTCCTCGGCCGGGAAGTCGTCGATCGGCGCCATGTGCGCGACCCCGGCGTTGTTCACCACGATGTCCAACCCACCGAGGTCGGCGACGGCCCTCTCGACTGCGGCGGCGTTCTGGGCCGGGTCAGCGGCGTCAGCCTGGATGGCCACCACCATGGATCCGTTCGCGGTCAGCTCGGCGACGAGCTTCTCGGCATTGGCTCCCGACGCCGCGTAGGTGAACGCCACCGCGGCGCCGTCGGCGGCCAGACGCCGGACGATCTCCGCGCCGATGCCGCGCGACCCGCCGGTGACCAGCGCTCGCCGTCCGCTAAGGGGTCCTGTGCTCATCTCGATGACCTCCAGTAGTTGCGGAGATATGTGTACTTAGTACGCGCTGGTTAGGGCATGTCGCAGCGGAAGCTTTCCGGTGAGATTGGCGTCGCACGGAAGTACGCACGGGCAGTGGGGCGGCCGCGGAAGTTGACGCGGATCGGGTCGAGGGCGTGGCGATGAAGCTATCCATGGGTCGATATGCTTGCAGATCAGCCGGCGTCGTAAGCGAGAACCGTTGACTCCGTGCGAATGAGCGTCACGTCACGAAATTGCGCGAGCAGCGCGAACACGAACGCAGACCGCTTGACGCCGAGCACATTCAGCAGGTGCTGTTGGCTGAGCTGGCCCTGCCGGCGCAAGTGTTCCCCCGCAATGGAGATCATCCATGCGGGTACAAGTTGAGCGCCAGACCCACGGTCATCGGTCCGAAGGGTCTCAACTTCGATCCCCTCAGTACCAATCGATACGATCCGATTCGGTCGCTTCGACGTTAGCGTGGGGATCTGGTCGCCCGGCCTCCCGGCCCAGCCGCTCCGTCGCCGGGTGATCCGGCGTGCGCAGCAGCAGGTCCAGCAGCGCCCCCGCCTCGACCTCAGGTCGGGGCTGCGGCTGGTCGACCCGCGCGCACTAAGCGCTGACGTCCTCCCCCTGCCCCGCCATGCACCTGCAGCCCCCGATGCCGCACCCGCACAGGATTATTGAAGGGCCACCGCCACCGCGTCGCGGACGTGCAGACCGCCCGCGCCCGCCGTCGTGATCAGCTGACCGTGCGCATCCAGCAGCACCACCCACCCGTCGATCCGGTGCGCCAGCTCGGCCACCATCGCCACCACTTCACCGCGGCGCGCCACCTGCGTCAGCACCTTCGCGCCCGTGGTCATCCGCCGTCCTCGGCGGCCTGGTCCGTCACGATCAATGCGACCAGCCGCGGGTGCACAACCTCGTCGGCCACCTCCGGCACGAACATCGTACTGAGCGCCGCCTGCTCCACCGCAGCACGGAGCCCGTCGTCGGCCGCCCCGCCGGCGCCGCAGGGTCGACCCCGCCCACCGACAGCTCCGCCGCCAGGGAGTCCCCGATCGACCGCACGTCGTACGCCACCGCAGGGCGTGTAGAAGTGTCGAAGAGCGGCGGACGAACCACACTTCTTCACAGTGACAGGCCCTTGGGAATTTCATAGCATTCGACGCATTCGTCCCCCGATGCCAAGGAACCGCGTGAAAGCCGTCGTCTTCCGAGACCCCTCCACCCCCATCGAGTTCACCGACGTCGACCTCGCCGGCCCCAAACGCGGCGAGGTCCGCGTCCAGATCGCCGCCGCCGGCGTCTGCCACTCCGACCTGCACGTCAAGCGCGGCGACTGGGACGCCCCCGCGCCGCTGGTGATGGGACACGAGGGCGCCGGCGTGGTGGTCGAACTCGGCGAGGGCGTCACCTCACTGGCGGTCGGCGACCACGTCGTGCTGTCCTGGGTGCCGCCCTGCGGCGAATGCCGCTACTGCCGCTCCGGCCACGAGGCCCGCTGCCAGAAGGTCGCCACCGAGGTGGCCCCCAAGGGCGTCCTGTTCGACGGCACGTCGCGGCTGTCCAAGGACGGCGAGACCCTGCACCACTACCTCGGCGTCTCCTCGTTCGCCGAGGAGGTCGTGGTGCCCGCCTCCGGCGCGGTCAAGGTGCGCGACGACGCCCCGCTGGACGCCATCGCCATCGTCGGCTGCGCGGTGGCCACCGGCGTCGGCGCCGTGGTCAACACCGCGGCCGTCGAACCCGGCGCCACCGTCGCGGTGATCGGCTGCGGCGGCGTCGGCCTCAACGTCGTGCAGGGCGCCAAACTCGCAGGCGCCGAACGCATCATCGCGATCGACGTACTGCCCGACAAGACGCAGCTCGCCGTGCAGTTCGGCGCCACCGACCGGATCGACGCCGCCCGCGGCGACGCCGTGGACCTGCTGTTCGAGCTGCTGCCCGACGGCGTCGACTACGCCTTCGACGCGATCGGGCACACCAGCACCACCGAGCAGGCGATCCGGATGCTCGGCCTCGGCGGCGGCGCCGTCGTCGTCGGCCTGCCCAAGACCGGCGCCAAGGCGTCGTTCGAGCCGCTGGTCCTCGCCGAGGCCGACCAACGCATCCTCGGCTCCAACTACGGCTCGGTGCGGCCCTCCATCGACATCCCCGCACTCGTCGACCGCTACATGGACGGCCAGCTCAAGCTCGACCCGCTGATCTGGGCGCGCCGGCCGCTGGCCGAGGCCGCCGACGCCTTCACCAACCTCGAATCCGGTGAAGCCCTGCGCACCCTGCTGATCCCGTGAGCCCGAACCCACCCGTAGGAGCCAGAACTCGGTAGCTGTTCCAGCTCACACTCGCCGCTGCGCTGGGCTGGTTCTTCCTCCTGACCCGGCGCCGACCCGATGCCATCGGCCGGATCGGCGCCGACTCACATCAGGCCAGCCGCTTGCACGAGAAGGTAAAGCGGGATGAAGAAGGCCAATGCCGCTGGGCCACAGAGGCATCCGATCATCAACCCTCGGCTCGCGACGACCCTGACAAGTAGTGCCGCGATCACCTCCGCCGACAACAGCAAGGTGACAGCGGCACCTCCCGCATACAGAGCAAATCCGTGCACCGTCGACACGTACTTCCCCAACAACGAGAAGACGCCGATCGCCACCGCCAAGACCACGTGAATCGTGAACGGGGTGGCCCTCGCTCCGTCACTCTCGTCTTGCCGCACGACGAGTGGCCGAGAGCGCACCGGCACGAGCCACGCCGCCATGACCGGCCTTCACGATCGCACGGCGACCAGTTCCCCCGTTTCACCACCCACTTCCCGGGTAACCCGGGCCAATGGAGCCAGCCCACTTCACCGACATCACCGTGCGCGTCGACGGCACGGAGCACACCGTCCGGGTCGACAACCGCATCACGCTGCTCGACCTGCTGCGCGAACACCTCGGTGTCACCGCCCCCAAGAAGGGCTGTGACCATGGCCAGTGCGGGTCCTGCACCGTGCTGCTCGACGGCCGCCGCGCCACCACCTGCCTCGCGCTCGCGGTCGCCCACGACCGGGCCGAGGTGCAGACCGCCGCCGGCCTGAGTGACGAGGGCAACCTGCACCCCGTCGCGCGGGCCTTCCTCGACCACGACGGCTTCCAGTGTGGCTACTGCACGCCGGGGCAGATCTGTTCGGCGGTTGGCATGCTCGACGAACTGAAGTCGGGCGCGCCCAGTCACGTCGGCGCCGACCTCGAGCAGGCGCCCGAACCGACCGACGCCGAGATCCGAGAACGCATGAGCGGCAACCTGTGTCGCTGCGCGGCGTACCCCAACATCGTGGCCGCGATCCAGGACGTAGCCCGATGATTCCCTTCGCCTACCATCGCGCCACCAGCGTGGCCGACGCCGTCACCGCCGTCGCCAACCATCCCGGCGCCGCGTTCCTCGCCGGGGGCACCAACCTCGTCGACCACCTGAAGCTCGGCATCGTCGAACCCGGTCTGCTCGTCGACGTCGGGCACCTCCCCCTCACCGACGTCGAGCAGTTGGCCGACGGCACCCTGCGCATCGGCGCCGACGTCCGCAACAGCGACCTCGCCGCGCACCCCATCGTCCGCAGCCGCTACCCCGTGCTCGCCCGCGCGCTGCTGTCCGCCGCCTCCGGGCAGTTGCGCAACCTCGCCACCACCGCGGGCAACCTGCTGCAACGCACCCGCTGCGTCTACTTCCAGGACGTCACCACGCCCTGCAACAAGCGCACCCCCGGCACCGGGTGCTCCGCGATCGGCGGCTACGTCCGCTACCACGCCATCCTCGGCGCGTCCGAACACTGCGTCGCGGTGCACCCCTCGGACATGGCCGTCGCGATGGCGGCACTCGACGCCCACGTCGTCTACGTCGACGCCGACGGCGAACACCGCATGCCGCTCGACGACTTCTACCGACTGCCCGGCGACCGGCCCGACCTCGACACCACCCTGCCACCCGGCGCCCTCATCACGGCCGTCGAGATCCCGCCGCCGCCCGACGGGGCCCGGTCCACCTACCGCAAGGTCCGCGACCGCGCCTCCTACGCCTTCGCGCTGACCTCGGTGGCCGCCGAACTCGTCTTCGACACCGGCGCGATCACCGGCGCCCGCATCGCCCTCGGCGGCGTCGCACACCGGCCGTGGCGCGCCACCCGCGCCGAGCAGGCCCTCACCGGCCGACTCGCCACCGAGGAGACCTTCGGCGAGGCCGCCGACGCCGAACTCGAACGGGCGGAACCCCTGCGCGGCAACGAGTTCAAGGTCGACCTCACCAGAGGTGCGATCGTCGCGACACTGCGCCACCTCGCGGAAGGACACCAGTGATGACCACCGTGCAACCCCGCGCCATGGGCACCCGCCTCACCCGCCTCGACGGACCCGCCAAGGTCACCGGCGCCGCCACCTACGCCTACGAATTCCCCGTCGACGCCCCGCTGTACGTGCACCCGATCCAGGCCACCATCGCCAACGGCCGCGTCACCGCGATGGACACCGCAGCCGCTTCGGCAACCGACGGCGTCACCGACGTCCTCACCGTGTTCGACGCACCGACGCTTGCCGACCCGTCCGACGGCGACCTCGCCATCCTGCAGGACGACCAGGTGCACTACCGCGGCCAGATCATCGGCGCCGTGATCGCCGAGAGCACCGAAACCGCCCGGCACGCAGCCGATCTGGTCCGCGTCGAGTACGAGGAGGCCGAGCACGACACCGAGATCCGCGTCGACCATCCCGGCCTCTACGCCCCCGACCAGGTCAACCCGTCATTCCCCACCGACACCTCCGAGGGCGACGTCGAAGCCGCGTTGCGGGCGGCGCCGGTCGTCGTCGATGCGACCTACACCACCCCACAGGAGACCAACAACCCGATGGAGCCGCACGCCACCATCGCGACCTGGGATCCCGACGGACCGCGCGTCACGTTGTACGACTCCACCCAGGGCGTGCACGTCGTCCGCCAGACGCTGGCCACCACGTTCGGGCTGGAGGAGGATCAGATCCGGGTCGTCGCCAAGAACGTCGGCGGCGGCTTCGGCTCCAAGGGCACCCCGCACAGCCACAACGTCCTGGCCGTGATGGCGGCTCAGCGCGCCGGCGGCCGGCCCGTCAAGCTGGGACTGACGCGCCAGCAGATGTTCCACCTCGTCGGCTACCGCACCCCTACCATTCAGCATCTGCGGATCGGCGCCGAACGCGACGGCACCATCACCGCGCTGAGCCACGACGTCGTCGAACAGACCGCCACCGTCAAGGAATTCGCCGAGCAGACCGCCGTCCCGTCGCGCATGCTGTACGCCGGAGCCCACCGCACGACCAGCCACCGGCTGGCCAAACTCGACGTGCCCGTCCCGTTCTGGATGCGCGCCCCCGGCGAATGTCCCGGCACCTTCGCCCTCGAGGTCGCGATGGACGAGCTCGCCGTCGCGTGCCGCGTCGACCCCATCGAGCTGCGCATTCGCAACGAGCCCGACGTCGACCCCGAGACCGGCCACCCGTGGTCGGACCGCCGCCTGGTGGAATGCCTGCGGACCGGCGCCGAACGCTTCGGCTGGGCCGACCGCGACCCGGCGCCGGGCGGCCGCACCGACGGCGAGTGGCTGGTCGGGACGGGCGTGGCGTCGGCGGTGTACCCGGCGATGATCCAGCCCGGCAACACCGCCCGCATTGAGCACACCGCGCCGGGCCGGTACACCGTGCAGATCGGCGCCGTCGACATCGGCACCGGCACCTGGACCGCGCTCACCCAGGTCGCCGCCGACATCCTCGGCTGCGACGTCGACGCGGTCGACCTGCAGATCGGCGACACCGACCTGCCCCCCGCGTCGGTGGAGGGCGGCTCGTCGGGCATCAGCTCCTGGGGACGCGCCATCTACGCTGCGGCGCAGGCGTTTCAACAGGAGCACGGCACCGAGCCACCGGTCGGGGCGGCCAGCACCGCCGACGCCCCACAGAACGAGGAGGCCGACGACTACGGCATGTACTCGTTCGGCGCGCACTTCGTCGAGGTCAGGGTCAACCGGTACACCGGCGAGATCCACGCGTCGCGGATGCTCGGCGTCTTCTCGATCGGCCGCGTGGTCAACCCGACGACGGCGCGCAGCCAGCTGATCGGCGGCATGACCATGGGGCTGTCGATGGCGCTGCACGAGCACAGCGTGCGCGACCACCGCTTCGGCCACGTCGTCACCCAGGACCTCGCCACCTACCACATCTGCAGCCACGCCGACGTCCCCGACATCGACGCGATCTGGGTGGACAGCGTGGATCCGCACTCGAATCCGATGGGCACCCGCGGTGCCGGGGAGATCGGCATCGTGGGCTCCGCGGCGGCCGTCGTCAACGCGGTCTACCACGCCACCGGCATCCGGGTGCGCGACCTGCCCGTGCAGTGCGATGCGCTGCTGGGAGCCGGGCAGTAGGGGTCAGGTCCAGTACAGCGTGCGGGCGAACGGCAGCGTCTCGACGAGTTGCGTCTCGAACCAGGAACGCAATTCGGCCATCACGTCCTTGGGGTACACGTACTTGGCCGAGCCGAACTTCCCGAACTTGCGGGTCCGGGCCTCCTCGTCCATCTCCAGCTTCGTCCGCGGGTACCACCCGGTGAGGACGTCCTTGCTGGCGGCGGTGAAGCGGTGCGTGATGCACTCGACGGTGAGGTCGAGGTCCGGCACGTCGGCGACCGCCGCCGCGACGTCGTCGAGCAACTGGCCGTAGTCCTCGCGCCACTGCGGGATCGGCATGATCGGCGCGATGGTCAGGCCGACCCGGTATCCGGCCAGCGCCAGACTCCGCAGGGCGCCGAGGCGCCGCGGCAGCCGCGCGGTGCCGCCCTCGAAGCGCCCGGCGACGTCGTCGGCGTTCACCGAGACCCGCACCCGGGTCCGGCCGCGGTGCGGCAGGTCCAGCAGCGGCGCGACGTTGTCGTACTTGGTGGTGAACCGCAGCCCCACCGGCGCCCCCCAGTCGTGGGTGCCGACGTGCGCGATGGTGGTCGACAGCGAGCCGGTCAGGTGCTCGAGCGCCAGCGGGTCGGTGTAGCACGACGCCTCGAAGGTGGTGCCCTCGTCGGCGCGCTCGGCCGACGCCGACGTGATCGTGCCCTGGCCGACGTATTGGTCCATCTCCGAGAGGATCTCGGGCAGGTTGGCGTACACCCGGGTGATCGGCGGGCCGGACAGCGACCCGGCCAGATAGCAGTACTGACAGTGCCCGGGACACCCCGTCGCGAGGTCGATGCGCCAGTCCGCGCTCGGCGGGATCGGTTGCAGCCTGCGCTTGGACGGCGGGGCGACCACGACGGCCAGCGTGCGCTTGGCGAGCGCATAGGCCGCGCGCTCGTCCTCGCCGCGCATCGGCGGCAGTCGGTCACCGTCGAGCAGCTCGACGTCGGTGACCCCAGCGGCCTCGCAGCGCGCTACGATCTCGGCGCCGTGCGGCAACTCGGCCGCCGACCGGGTCACCAGCACCCGGGCCGGCGTCCACAGCACCGGGCGTTGCGAGGGAGTAGAAGTCGACGGCGAGGCAGTGTCCGCACCTATCATCGTCTTTGTTTCAACGCGGCCCATGCGGCACGGATTCCGTTGCTGGCGTGGGCCTCGTCACCCGTCGTCGTCGGCGTCGGGCAGACCCTCGGTGGGCGGTGTCGAGTAGGCCGGACCGGCGGGCGGTATCTGCTCGGGCGCCACCTGGTCGGTGATGGGGTCGTCCTCGGAATCATGGTGTTCCGGTGCCGTCATGGCGCTCCTTCGGTGGCGATGCCGACCGGCTACCCACCGGTGGCCATCTGAAACGCCGCTGGCGCCGACGGCGTCAGGACTGGGCGTCGTCGCGCTCCTCCTTGAGCCGGTCCTTGCTCCGGATCAGGCGCAGCAGCGTGACCAGGACCAGCCCACCGAGGACGTTGGCCGGCGCGGTGTAGCCGAACCAGGCCAGCCAGTCCAGGTAGCCGAACGGCGCGTCGCCCGAGATCAACGCGCCGAAGATGAGCAGCGAGTCCAGGATCGAGTGGAACATCTGCAGTCCGGCCAGCAGGAAGGCGCCCGCGACTGCGGCGGCGATCTTGCCGGGCATCGAGTCGGTGCCGTGCTGCATGCGGGTCATCAGGGTGATGACCATCCCGCCGAGCAACCCCAGCGCGAGGGTCTCCGCCGACAGCGGCGCCTCGATGAAGTGCCGGGCCGACTCGATGGTCTGAGACCGCAGCTTGGGGAACGCGGTCATGACCAGCCACATGATCAGCCAGCCGCCGACCAGGTTGGCCAGCAGCGTGCCGCTCCACAGCTTGAGCAGCTGGGCGACACTCGCGCGCTTGGCGACCACCGTGGTGACCGGGACGAGGAACCCCTCGGTGAACAGTTCGCTGCGGCCGAGGAGCAACGCGAGGAACCCGACGGAGAACGCCAGGCCGGCGAGCAGCGGCTGGTGCGTCGCGCTCAGCACCGACAGGTAGGCCAGCACCCCCATGGCGACCTCGGTGCCACCGAAGAAGCCGGTGGTGAGCACCTCGCGCCACGGGCGGTGCAGGCGCTGGGTGCCCTCACCGATCATCCGGTTGAAGGCGTCCTCCAGCTCGTCTTCGATCGGGCTGTCGGATTCGCCGAGGTCGCGTTGATCGGTGGAGGTCACGTGCTCCACGCCTTGTCCATGCGCATCGGGTCCACATACCCGATCACGGGCGTGGCCACGCCTACCGGCCCGGCACCTACCCGGCGGAGCCGTACTCGAGCGCCGGTTCGGCCGAGTCGACGTGCCCGTTGCTCGAGATGGTCAGCTCGTCGGGCCGCACCTGATACCGGGCGCCGTCGGCCGGGTTCACCGCGTCGAACCCGCCACCGGACGGGACTGCGTCGGCCAGCTGCACGTTGGCGCCGTCGCGCAGGCGTTCACCGTGGTAGTAGTAGCTGCCCGGCGACGTCTGACAGATCACCGCCAGCGAGCTGGCGGTCCGGATCGCCGCGGCGACCGTACTTCCCGCATCGCAGCGCGCCGCGTGACCGACGAAGCCCTGCGCGTCGGTACCCGACACACCGGAGATCGGCGCCCCGCTCGTCGTCGTGGTCGGTGAGGTGGACGTCGTGGTCGTCGGTGACGTGGACGTCGTGGTCGAGGTCGTCGATGCCGTGGTCGAGGAGTCGCCTGCCGTCGCCGGATCCGTCGTCGGTGTCGGCGCGGCCAGCGTGGTCCGCGGCGTGGAGTCGCCGCTGCCGCCGGTGAACACGATCGCCGCGGCCAGTCCGGCGGCCAGCGCGAACATCGCGATCGTGCCGAGCAGCAGCGCCAGCTGCGTGCGGCTGAACCGGGACCGCTTGACCGGCGCCGACAGCGCGGACGGCGCCGGCGGCGGCTGGGTCAGGTAGGGCCGCGGGTGCGCCGCCGAGAACTGCCGGGTGCCGTGCAGGGGCGGCGGACCGGGTCGGGCCACCACGGGCGGCTGACCCGTCAACGCGGCGCCCGCCGCCCTGGCCAGCTCGCCCGCCGACGGATACCGGTCGGCAGGATTCTTGGCCATGCCCCTGGCGATGACGTCGTCGAACGCCGGGTTGACCCCGGGGCGCGTCACGCTGGGGCGCGGCGGCGGCGAGAACATGTGCGCGCTCATCACCTGCCGCAAGTCCGCCGCCTCGAACGGTGCCCGACCGGTCAGGCATTCGTAGAGCAGGCACGTCAACGAGTACACGTCCGACGCCGGGCCACCGGGCTTGCCGCTGAGGCGTTCGGTCGCCATGTACGCGCACGAGCCGATGATCATCCCGGTCTTCGTCACGGTGGCCTCGCCGCCGCCGTAGGCGATGCCGAAGTCGACCAGGTAGGCGAAGTCGTCGGGCGTCAGCAGCACGTTCTCCGGCTTGATGTCGCGGTGCACCAGGCCATTGGCGTGCGCGGCGTCCAGCGCCGCGGCCACCTGGGAGATGATCGACACCGCGCGCGCCTGGGGCAGTGCGCCGGTGACGCGGAGTTCGTCCTTCACGCTGGCGCCCTCGACCAGGCGCATGTCGATGTAGAGCACGCCGTCGATCTCGCCGAAGTCGTGCACCGGGATGACGTGCGGCTCCTGCAGCCGTGCCGCGATGCGGGACTCCCGCCGGAAGCGGTCCCGGTAGCTCGGGTCGGCGGCCATGTCGGTGCGCAGCAGCTTGAGCGCCACCATCCGCTCGCGGGCAGTGTCGTAGGCCCGGTAGACCTCGCCCATCCCGCCGAGGCCGATCAGTTCCTGCAGCTCATAGGACCCGAACCGCGTACCGAGACGCGAGCCGGCACCCGGGGAGCTCATAGCGTTCCTTTCACCCTCTTGCGACCCAAACGTTGGTGACCACGCGAGTCACCGACGACGCTGACGGAGTTCCCGCTTCCGCCCCGCTCAACCCGCTTTACGCAACGGTGACGTGCGACGATCCGAAGTCGCAGCAGCACAAGCCAATTGCTTCGTGCTCAGGGTACCCGTACCGACGGCACCCGTCCGGACGAGCCGCTACCGGCGCGGCGGTCGCGGACCACCCGGCGGCGGATAGGGCGGGCGGAATCGGGTGGTGGGCGGTTCACCGGGGCGCGAGGCGTGCGGGCGCGGCCGCTGCTCGCGCGGGTCCGGGGCGACCGGTCGCGGGGGCATCGGGGCCGACGGCCGCCGGGGCGGCGGCACCGACCGGCGCGGTGCGCGCAGCTGCATCGCCTGCGTCGTGTCCTCGGTGTAATCACGTTGCACCAGAACATCTTGCGAGATGCGGTCCAGCGCCTCGCTGACCTGGCCGCGCTCCGGTTGGAGCTGAAGCCCGGAGGACTGCCGGAGCCCGTTGGTGAGCCACTCCACCGTGTCGGCGCGAAACTGCTCGACCTGATGCGCACCGGCCGGCGTCAGCCAGAACTGGTCCTTGGTGCGCTCGGCGTAGCCGGTGAGGGCCAGGCGGTCGAACGCGGGCTCGAGGATTTCGCGGGGCACCCGGACGTGCTCGGCGATGTCGCTCAGCCGGGCCTGTCCGGCCGCCTGCCCGAAGCGGTAGACCTGCAGCAGCGCCCACAACCGGCTGATGTCGAGTTTGCTTCCCGGGCGCTCGGCGATGGCCCGCAGCTGCACACCGGAACCCTGCCGGATCAGTCGGCCGACGGCGTTCTTCAGGAGTTCGTCCGGCGAGTCGGTCGTCGGCATCGCGAAGCCCTCGCCCATGTCGGCAGCGATGCTGACGTCGTTGCTGCGCAACGGAACCTGCTTGAGCATCAACGCCAACACGAAGCCGACCACGGCGACCGGGGCGGCATACAGGAACACCAGGTCGAGGGCATCGGCGTAGGCCGCCGCGATCGGGGCGGCCATCTCCGGGGACAGCGCGTGCAGCGCGTCCGGTGACTGCGCCGCCGCCGGAGGGGCGCCGCTCTTCGCCAGCGCGTCCCCGATCCGGCTGCCCAGGAAGTTGTTGAACAACGAGCCGAACACGGCGGCGCCGAACGAGCTGCCGATGGTGCGGAAGAAGGTGACGCCCGAGGTCGCCACACCGAGGTCGGCGAAGTCGACGGTGTTCTGCACGATCAGCACCAGCACCTGCATGCACATGCCGATGCCTGCGCCGAGCACGACGAGGTAGAGCGACTGGACCAGCGTGGAGGTGTCCGGGCCCATCCGCGACAGCAGCACGAAGCCCAGCGCCATCACCGCGGTGCCCACCACCGGGAAGATCTTGTACTTGCCGGTGCGGCCGACGATGACACCGCTGCTCATCGACATCGCGAGCAGGCCCACCACCATCGGCAGCGTGTGCAGGCCCGAGGTGGTGGCCGACACGCCGTCGACGAACTGCATGAACGTCGGCAGGAAGGTCAGCGCACCCAGCATCGCGAAGCCGACGACGAACGACAACGCGCAGCACACGGCGAACACCGGTTCCCGGAACAGGCGCATCGGCAGGATCGGCTCGGGCACCCGCAGTTCGACGGCGACGAAGGCGGCCAACATCACCACCGATCCGGCGAACAGCCCGATGATCATCGCCGAACCCCACGCGTAGGTGTTGCCGCCCCACGTGGTGGCCAGCGTCAGCCCGGTGGCGCCGAGACCGACCAGCACGATCCCGGCGTAGTCGATGACCGGGCGCGCCGTCCGGCCGAGGTTCGGAATCGCGACGACGGCGACGACGAGCACGACGACGGCCACCGGCACGTTGATCCAGAACGCCCAGCGCCAGCTCAGGTGATCGGTGAAGAAGCCGCCGAGCAACGGACCGATGACCGTGGTGACGCCGAAGACGGCGCCCAGTGCGCCCTGGTAGCGGCCCCGTTCGCGCAGCGGGATGACTTCGCCGATGACCGCGGTAGCGGTGACCATGATGGCCCCGCCGCCGATGCCCTGCAGCGCACGGGCCGCCACCAGCACGTCCATCGAGCGGGCCAGGCCGCACACCACCGAGCCAGCCATGAAGAAGAGCACCGCGGTGAGGAAGACGGTCTTACGGCCGAACAGGTCACCGAGCTTGCCCACGATCGCGGTTACGACCGTCGACGCCAGCAGGTAGCTCGTCACCACCCAGGACTGGTGACCGGCGCCACCCAGGTCGGCCACCACCGTCGGAAGGGCCGTCGCCACGATCGTCTGGTCCAGCGCCGCCAGCAGCATGCCGAGCAACACGGCCGTGAAGATCAGGTTGCGCCGGGGGGCCGCCACCTCGGCGCCACCCTGCGGTGGCTGCGGTGGCCGCGCCGGGCCGGTCGTCGTTGCGGTCATGTCCTCGAAATCGCTCGTCGTCGCCATCGGTCGGTTCGGTACAACCGGTCTCGTATATCCATAATGCAGGCAGGCTAAGCATTGTTGCGTCCGACACCCGGTCCAGCGTCCGCCCGTCAGAAGATCCACAGCCTCGACTGCGCGATGCTGGGGACGTGACCGATCTCGACGAGCTCGTCGCCGACTGGGAGCTGCGCCCCGACGGGGACGCCCGGCGTACGTCGCGGGCCACGGTCCTTCCGGTGCGCGCCACGGGTGCCGCGGCCGTGCTGAGGGTCGGCGCCGACGCCGACGACGCCCACCTGGTGCTGCGCCGCTGGAACGGCACGGGCGCCGTCCGCCTGCTGCGCGCGGACCCGCACCGCCGGGCGGTGCTGCTCGAGCGGGCCGGCCCGAAGTCGCTCGGCGACCTCGACGACGTCACCGCCTGCCACGTGGTGGCCGGGTTGTACCGACGCCTGCACGTGCCCGCCATGCCCCAATTACCGTCGCTCGCCGACCTCTCTTCGGCGTGGGCCACCGAGTTGGCGGCGCTGCCCCGCAACGCACCGATCCCGCGCCGGCTGGTGGAAGAGGCCGTCGCGCTGTGCCGCGACCTGGCCGCGGACCCCGCCGAGCACGTCCTGCACGGCAACCTGCACTACGGCAACGTGCTGGCCGCCGACCGCGAGCCGTGGCTGGCTATCTCCCCCACCCCCCTCAACGGCGACCCGGCCTACGAACTGGCACCGATGCTCCTGCACCGCTGGGACCAGCTCGCCGCCCACGTCCGCGCCGGCGTGCAACGCCGGTTCTACGCCCTTCTCGACGCCGCCGGCCTCGACGAGCACAGGGCCCGCGCCTGGGTGACCGTCCGGGTGGTCCGCGACGCCGCCCGCCTGTTGAGCCGCGCACACGACCCGGCGGAGTTGACCCGCTACGTCACCCTCGCGAAGGCCGTCCGGGACTAGGCCTCACCGGTTCGCCGGTGAGCGGCCCAACGCCCGGGACACCACCACCAGCGCCGTCAACGACACCACCAGCCAGCCGCCCATGACGAGGAACGGCAGGGCCCGCTGGTGCTCGGGGAAGTACGTCGCGGAGTGGATCGCGCTCACCGCTGCACCGCTGGGCAGCGCGTGGTTGAGGAACGCGAAGGGTTGCGGCAGAAGCGATGCCGACACCGCACCACCGGAGGACGTGTTGCCCAGCAGGATGAACACCAGCCACGTCGGGATGATGGCCCAGCGGTGGATCAGGATCAGCATCATCGAATTCACCGATGCCGCCACCGCCACCTGCAGGGCCACCAGCAGCCACAGCTCCCAGAACGGCGCGGGCAGGGCGCCGAGGATCGGTCCGGACACCGTCGCCAAGACCGCGCCGCCGACCACCGCCAGGATCGCGATGCACGCCAGCCATCGCCCCAACGTCAAGGTCTTGGCGTTGGCACGCAGCTGGAACATCGTGATGAAGCCGAGCAGCGTCGCCGCGATCACCAGGTAGAACGTCGCCAAGCCCGCCGGATCCGACGGCGGCAGCGGATGCAGGTCCACGACGTCGAGCCCGTACCGGCCGGGCGCCGACTGGTCGAGTTGGATCAGGGCGCGGGCCGACGACGCGTCGCTGGCGCTGGACACCAGCAGTTGCGGCGGGGTGACGGCGGCGTCGATGATGGCCGGGATCCGCTGCCGGTCGAGGGCCGCGATGGCCGCGTCGCGCGACGGGTAGCTGCGGAGGTCGAATTCGTGCGACCGGACGTCGAGGGTGGCCAGGACCTGCGCCGAGGGCGTGCCCACGACGCCGATGGGAAGGTGCCGCGGGACCGGCCTGCCGAGGGCGACGGTGTATGCGGCGGCGAACGCCGACGTCATCACGATCGCGATGGTCAACACGGTGAGGACCGTGCGGATCTCCTGCCAGGACACCGACGACGTCGTCTCCTCGTCGACCGGATCGTCCACGGTGGTCATGGTCTCGGCATCTACCCCGGCGCGTTCGCCCGAAACCTGGTCGGCCATCGCTACCGACTCACCTACGACGACTCGGCGCGCAGTCGTTCCCGTTGCGGCACCACCACGTACTTCGGGTCCTGCGTCGACCCGACGCCCGCTTCGAACACCCCGAACCGCTGCAATGCGCTGCCCGCCAGCAACGCCACCCCCGAGGCCACCAGCACGCGGCGACGGCCTCCGCCGACGACGGCGCCGAACGCGCCGCCCACGGTCAGCACCTCCGAGAGCTGGCGCAGCCGGTGCGCCCGGCCCGTCGTGTACGCCTCGGCGACCAGGCCGAGGCGCGCTTCCATGGCCCGCGACGCCGCCACTTCGAGCGCCGCACCGGCGACCGCCATCCGTCGGGCCGGACCCGCCTCGACGGCCGGCGCCAGCACCATGCCGAGCCCGCCGCCGCTGGCCGCCGCAGACCCGGTGAAGACGAAGGGCAGGTACGGGTGCGCCTCCCGCCACGCCGGGACGGCTGTCTGCGACAACAGGACCGCGGTGTAGGACGCCACCCCCGGCGCCGTCCCGGCCGCCCACAGCCCGGCCGGGCGCGCCGCCCACGACACCAGCCGACCGATCCTGGTGCGCCGCAACCGAACCGGCATCAGCTCCGCAAGCCCGGCCAGCCCCGCGCCGGGACCGTACGCGCTGAGGATCCAGGTCCCCATGCTCATCGGCGAGCTGGGTTTGGCCACCCGCAGCATGTGGTGGAACCGCTCCGGGCGACCGAGGTCGGCGACCAGGAAGTACAGGCTGGCCGCGATGCTCGTCAACGCGCCGAGCCGGGAGACCTTGCGCAGGTGCGGCCGACCGGTGAGGTCGGCACCCGCCCCCAGCATCGCCGACCCGGCCGACAGGCCACCGAGGAACAGGTAGGCCGCGATCATCCAATTCCAGGCCGGCGTCTTGAGGATCTGCCGCCCGTAGTACGACCTGAAGTCCGCGGGCGGCACCGCGAGCTGCTCCTTGCGGCCACTGCCCCGCATCTGTGCGTGCTGGTCGGCAGCGCCTGCGTCACTCCTCAATTCGCGCAGCAGCGGATCCTTGCCGCTCATCGCTTCCCCACGAACGCCGACACCGCCACACCCACGAGCGCTGACGCCGCCATCCCCGCGTAGCGCCACATCGCACCGGCGTCCCGCGTCGGCACCACCGGGTCTGGCGGCAGGCCGTACACCTCCGGCTCGTCGAGCAGCAGGAAGAACGCGCCGTCACCGCCCACCCCGTCGTTGGGGTCGTGACCGTACAGCCGCGCCTCGGTCACCCCGCGCTCGTGCAGCTCCTCGACGCGTTCCGCCGCCCGCTCCCGCAACTCGTCGAGCGGGCCGAACTGGATCGAGTCAGTGGGACACGCCTTGGCGCACGCGGGTTCCAGACCGTCGTGGAGCCGGTCGTAACACATCGTGCACTTCCACGCCCGGCCGTCGCCCTCCCGCCGCTCGATCACCCCGTACGGGCACGCCGACACGCAATAGCCGCAGCCGTTGCAGATGTCCTGCTGCACCACCACCGTGGAGAACTCGGTGCGGAACAGCGCCCCGGTCGGGCACACGTCAAGGCAGCCGGCGTGCGTGCAGTGCTTGCACACGTCGGAGCTCATCAGCCACCGGAACTCGGGCCGCTCGCCCACCAGGGCCTCGGACGCTCCCTTGAGCGCGGGCATGCCGAGATCGACCGGCGCCTTGCCCGGCTGTTCGATGAACGCCACGTGCCGCCACGAGTTCGCCCCCAACTCGCCGGTGTTGTCGAACGACATGCCCAGCAGGTCGAAGCCGTCGTCGGGTACCAGGTTCCATTCCTTGCACGCCACCTCGCAGGCCTTGCAGCCGATGCAGACCGACGTGTCGGTGAAGAAGCCGACTCGCGGCGGATGCTGGTCGTCGTACCCCGCGTCCCCGGCGGGATCCGCGAGCGGTCCGTAGAAGCTGTTGCCGCTCATGGTGTCTCCTCGACATGGTCGGTGGATGGCCCCGTGGTGTCGAGGTCGGTGCCCGTCGCCGGGGTGATGCCGGCCCGCGACCGGTAGGCCGCGACGTACTCCAGCAGCGCCGGTCCCCTCGGGCGCCGCCCCGGTTGAATGTCGCACGTAGCGACCTTGCTCTCCTGGATGAACACGTTCGGATCGGCCACCACCCCGAGCAGGTCGTTGACGACGTCGCCGTCGACGAGACCCTTGTTGCCGAAGTGGTACGGCATCCAGATCTGGTGCACCACGTGGTCGTCGATGCGCAGGGGCCGCATGCGGTCGGTGACGAACACCCGGGCGTCCACCGCCGTCCGGCTGGTCACCACGTGCGCCCAGTCCATGTGCACCAGCCCCCGCGCCGACGCCAACTCCGGCGACACCTCGACGAACAGGCCGGGTTGCAGCTCGCTGAGGTACGCCAGCTGACGGCTCATGCCGCCGGCGGTGTGATGTTCGGTCAACCGGGCGGCGGTGAACACGAACGGGAACACCTCCCCGTGCGCCTCCGGTGGCGACGGGTTCGACGGATTGTCTTCTCGGCCATACACCTTGCGCGCCGGGTTGCCCTGCTGCGCGTACAGCGGGTTGCGCACCGGCGACTCGTGCGGCTCGTAGTGCGTCGGCAGCGGACCGTCCAGCACGCCGTTGGGGGCGAACAGCCAGGCCTTGCCGTCGGCCTGCATGATGAACGGGTCGTCGCCGCGCAGCGCCTCGACGCCCACCGCACCCTCGGGTGGGCGGTAGTCCGGCGGCTTGTTCTTCTCGAAGTCCGGCACGTCGTGACCGGTCCACTGCCCCTGGTCGGGGTCCCACCAGACGAGCTTCTTGCGCTCGCTCCACGGCCGGCCCGCCGGGTCCGCCGAGGCGCGGTTGTAGAGGATCCGGCGGTTCATCGGCCAGGTCCAGCCCCACTCGTTGTCGTAGGGCCCCTGCTCGGTGTGGGGTTTGCGCCGCGCCGCCTGGTTGACCTCGTCGGCGTAGACGCCGCTGTAGATCCAGCAGCCCGACAGCGTCGAGCCGTCGGCTTTGAGGTCGAGGTAGTTGGCCACCGCGCGGCCCGTCGTCAGGTCGACGCCGCTGATCCGCCGGAGCACGTCCTCGCCCGAGGGCTCGTCACCGTCGAGCTCGTAGTCCCACGACAGGTCCAGCAGCGGCCGGTCGCGCTCGTCGGTGGAGTGGGCCAGCTTCTCCCGCAGGATCCGCCCGAGATGGTAGAAGAACCACAGCTCCGAGCGGGCGTCGCCCGGTGGCTCGACCGCCTTCTCGCGCCACTGCAGCATGCGCTGCGTCTGGGTGAACGTGCCCGCCTTCTCGACGTGCGACGCGGCGGGGAACAGGAACACCTCGGTGCGGCAGGTCTCCGGCGTGATCTCACCGGTCTCGACCTCGGGACCGTCCTTCCAGAACGACGCGCTCTCGATCTCGACGAGGTCGCGCACCACCAGCCAGTCCAGGTTGGCCATGCCGAGGCGCTGCAACCGGCCGTGCGCCGAGCCGACCGCCGGGTTCTGGCCGAGCAGGAAGTAACCGAACACCTTGCCGTCGACCATGTCCATCACCGTGCGGTAGGTGCCGTGGTCGCCGTTGATGCGCGGCAGGTAGTCGAAGCAGTAGTCGTTATCGGCGGTCGCGGCCTCGCCCCAGTACTCCTTGAGCAGCGACACCATGTAGGCATCGGCGTTGTGCCAGAAGCCCTTCTGGTTCGCACTGACGATGCGGTCGACGTAATCCGCCAGCGTGGCGTCGCCCGCCGTGGGCATCGCCAGGTAGCCGGGCAGCAGGTTGAACAACGTCGGCACGTCGGTCGACCCCTGGATGCTGGCGTGCCCGCGCAGCGCGACGATGCCGCCGCCGGGCCTGCCGATGTTGCCGAGCAGCAGCTGGATGATCGAGCCGGCGCGGATGTATTGTGCGCCGACCGAGTGCTGCGTCCAGCCCACGCTGTACACCAGGGCGGCGGTGCGCTCCCGGCCCGAGTTCTCCGCCCACGCCTTGGCGATCTGCAGGAACGACTCGGCAGGGACGCCGCAGACCCGTTCGACCATCTCCGGGGTGTAGCGGGCGTAGTGCCGCTTGAGGATCTGGTAGACGCACCGCGGGTGCGCAAGCGTGGGATCGGTCGGAATGTCCTGGGCGCCCTCGATCGGCGCACCGCCAGAGCCGTGCTGATCGGGCGCACCCCGTTCCTTCGCGCCGGCCCCGTTGCCCATCGAACTCGTCGACTCGTAATGCCACGACGCCGGGTCGTAGGAGGCGGTCGCGTCGTCGTACCCGCTGAACAAGCCGTCGAGATCCTCGGTGTCCTGGAAGCTTTCGTCGACGAGGAACGACGCGTTGGTGTAGGCGGTGACGTACTCCCGGAAGTCCAGCTCGTGGGTGAGGATGTAGTTGATCACCCCACCCAGGAACGCGATGTCACTGCCCGCGCGCAGCGGCACGTGCCGGTCGGCGACGGCACTGGTCCTGGTGAAGCGCGGGTCGATGTGCACCACCTGGGTGCCGCGGGCCTTGGCCTCCATCACCCACTGGAACCCGACCGGATGGGCCTCGGCCATGTTGGAGCCCATGATGACGATGAAGTCCGAGTTGACGAGGTCTTGCTGGTAGTCCGTCGCCCCGCCGCGACCGAAGGAAGCTCCCAGACCGGGAACCGTGGCACTGTGTCAAATACGCGCCTGGTTCTCGATCTGCAGCGCGCCCAGGGCGGTGAACAACTTCTTGATCAGGTAGTTCTCTTCGTTGTCCAGCGTCGCGCCGCCCAGGCTGGCCACGCCCATGGTGCGGCGCAGGGTGTTGCGGTCGGCGTCGAACTGCTGCCAGCCCCGCTCGCGCGCGTCGAGCAGCCGGTCGGCGACCATGTCCATCGCCGTGTCGAGGTCGAGGTCCTGCCACTCGGTCGCGTACGGCGGTCGGTACCGCACCTTGGTCAGCCGCTGTGGCCCGGTCACCAACTGCTTGCTGGCAGAACCCTTGGGGCACAGCCGCCCTCGCGAGATGGGACTGTCCGGGTTGCCTTCGATCTGGATGACCTTCTCGTCCTTGACGTACACCTTCTGCGCGCACCCGACGGCGCAGAACGGGCACACCGAGTGCGCGACGTGGTCCGCCTCGGCGGTGCGGGGCGTCAAGGTCAGCGAGCGCTTCGACTGGGCGGCCTTGCCCCGGCCGAACCGGTCGTGTCCGGTGGCCTGCCGGTACACCGGCCATGCGGCCAGTAGCTTCTTGAAGTCCATCGGCGCTTCTCCTACCCGGGTCTGCTCCCATCAAACCATCCCGTGCGCGTCGACGTCAGCGTGGCGATCAGCGGAACCGCCGCGACCGTGTGGCTTGTCGTCGATCGAGGTCGACATTCTCGACGGCAAACCACACGGTCGGCGTCAGGGACGGCGGCCGGTGAAGGCCAGCAACCGGTCGAGCGCGGCGGCGTCGCGCCGGGTCGGTACGGCGTCGTCGAAACCCGCAACGCGGCGGCTTCCGGGCGTCAGGGTGCGATGCGCCACCCGGAGCAGGTCTTCGGACAGCTGGTCGGGTACCACGACGTCCGCATCCGCCGCCCTGGCGAAATCCCAGGCGTGCACCACGCATTCGAGCGCGATGACACCGAGTAGGTCGCCGGCCGCCAGCTCGCGCCCACCGAAGTCCACCACTCCGTCGACACCGCGGCGGCGCCAACCGTCGGACGTCGCCTGCGCGACGCAGGCGATGCGCAGCAGCGGGCCGAGGTCGCCCGCCACCGGCACCGTGACCCCGGCCGCCGCGCTGATGCGCACCAGGCTTGCGACGACGTGTTCGGCCAGGGCGGCCACGTCGTAGTCCCGGCACGGGGTCGGCAGGTCGAGCTGGTCCTCGCGCAGGGCGAGGACCACGTCGGCAAGCACCCGCACCGCCGTTGCGACATTCGACACCTCGGTCGCCGGGGGTGCGGTCAACGGTCGAACACCGTGTCGGTGAGGCTCTTGGCGTAGTCGTCGGTGAGGGTCGACGGCAGGAAGATGATGCGGTAGATGATGGGAGCCAGGATGCCGTCGACCACGTCGCTGGTCGTGACCGCCGCCTCATCCCCGGCGCGTTCCACCAGCCGCGCCGCCTCGTCGAGTCGGACGCGCAGGCAATCGGATTCGTCATCCCCCGCGGCGGCGGCGCCACCCCGCAGCAGCGCAGCATTGGTCGGCTGGCGGTAGTGCCGCAGGATCTCGGTGGCCCACGCCGCGACGTCGGCACGCAGATCGCCGGTGTCGGGCAGCGGGCGGTCGGGGTCGAGCTGATACGTCGCGATCTCGTTGATCATCGTCGTCGCGTCCGGCCAGCGCCGGTAGATCGTCGTCGCATTGACCCCGGCACGCTGCGCCACCATGGGGATGGAGACCCTGTCGCGGCCCTTCTCCACGACGAGCTCCTCGACCGCAGCCCGGATCGCGTTGGTCACCGCCGCGGTGCGTCCACCGGGTCGCTTGACCGGCCGGCGCGTGCTCATCCTCAAACTGTAAATGAGCCAGCTCCTACCGTCCGCCAGCAACGTCACGCCGGCTCCAACACGTACAGCGGCACGTCGCGGCCGGCGGCCTCCCGGTATCCCGCGAACTTCGGGAAGGTCTGGTAGGCCCGCTGCCACCACTGCTCGCCCTCCGCGCCGAACACCCGGCGGGAGCGTAGCGCGTGCGTCACCGGCCCATCCTGAACCCGGACGTCCGGATCAACGGCAATGTTGTTCGCCCACAACGGATCCCTGGCTGCACCGCCGTTCGAGGCGATGACGGCATAACTCCCGTCGTGCTCGACGCGCATCAACGGGGTCTTGCGCAACAGTCCCGACTTCGCGCCGGTGTGGGACAACACGATGATCGGGCGACCCTCGAGCGTGTTGCCCTCGGCGCCGTCGGTGACCTCGTAGAGGGCGACCTGAGCCCGCTCGCGGGCCATCGGGCTCGGCTCGTAGTGACCGTCCTGGTTCATACCGCTTCCCTTCGTCGTACGTCTCGTTGTCGCCCACACTAACGCAGACGAATTTGCTTTTAATTCCCCCGCCGCGGACTTCCTCTTAAAGCATATAATGTTGCGTTAACTGATGAGCCTCGTTACCGTCGACACCGTGACGACCACCACCGCCAGCCGCACCCAGCCGCTTCTGACGCCGTGGCACACCGACGAGCAGCGGCTTGCCAACCGAATCGTGATGGCGCCCTTGACCCGTTGTCGTGCCACCAACGCAGACCTGGCCCCCACCGAGCTGCACGCGCAGTACTACGCCCAGCGCGCCTCGGCAGGGCTGATCGTCACCGAGGGCATCTGGATCAGCCCCGATGCGGTCGGCTGGCACGACGTCCCCGGGCTCTTCACCGACACGCAGGTGCGGGCTTGGTCGTCGGTGACCGACGCCGTGCACCGGCAGGGCGGGGTCATCTTCGCGCAGCTCTGGCACGCCGGCTCCGTTTCCCACCCGGACTTCTTCGGCGGCGCGGCGCCGCTCGGTCCGTCGGCGGTCAACCCGGGCCTACGGGCTCCGACGCCGACGGGAGCCAAACCCACCGTCACCGCCCGTGCCATGACCAAACGCGAAATAGTTTCCACCATCGAGGATTTCGCCGTCGCCGCGGCCAATGCCATCCGTGCCGGCTTCGACGGAATCCAGCTCCAAGCCGGCTACAACTACCTCATCAGCCAGTTCCTCAACCCAGCGACGAATCGTCGCGACGACTTCTACGGCGGCGCCGTCGCCAACCGCGCGCGTCTGCTGTTCGACGTCGTCGACGCCGTCGCCGAACGCATCGGCGTGCACCGCATCGGCGTCAAGGCGGGACCGGCCTGGGCCGAACACGGACTGTTCACCTCCACCGACGACAGCCGCATCACCGCCGAGTACGTCACCGACCGGCTCGACGACTACCCGATCGCACACTGGATGTTGATGGGCGCCATGACCGATCTCGCCTCGACGCCGCTGCACGACCTGCAGGGCGACGACATGTTCGTCCACTTCCGTCCACGCTTCAGCGGCACGCTCATCGCCAACGTCGGCATGACCCCGGCCCGCGGCAACCGGCTGCTGGCCACCGGTGCGGCCGACCTGGTGGCGTTCGGCCAGGCCTTCATCGCCAACCCGGATCTACCGGAGCGGATCGCCCGGGACGTCCCACTCGCCGCCGCCGACCCCGCCACCTACTACACGCCGGGAGCGCACGGATACGTCGACTATTCGCCCGCCACAACGTGATTCGCGATCAGGGGGCCACCACCCGGCGGGTGCCGTCGGCGGCGCGGCGCGTCACCCGTCGCGCATCGAGCGCCTCGAGCAACGGCACGGCCACCCGCCGGGAGGTGCCCAGCGCCCGGCGGGCCGCACTGACCGTGAACGGCGCGGGCAGCTCGGCCAGGATCGTGGCGGCGCGACCGAATGCGTCGGGGCCCAGCACGATGCCGTCGGCGATCTTGGTGAGCCGCCCGGCCCGCACGGCCGCGGCGAGCTCCCGGGTGCCGAGCCCGAGTGCCGTGAGCTCGTCGGCCTCCGGCGCGCGGAACGGCGCTACGGCCAGCGACTTCTCGACCGTGCCCAGCGCTGTCTCGACGCGTGCCGGCAGGCCCGTGTCCGGCGTCCGGGCGTAGCCGTCGGCGACCCCGAGGCCGGTGCCGGACAGCAGCGGCCGCACCAGCTCCAGCGCGGGCAGGTCCAACCGCCGGCGCAGCGTCTCCAGCGGCATCCCCGCCGCCACGTCGTGTTCGGCCGTCCACGCCCGCACCACGTCCAGCGCGGCAGCGCGCCGATCGGACCACCACTGCGGATCGACCACCCACTCCCCGACCCGCTGACCCGACGGCGCGAAACCCATGGCGCGCAACTCGTCTTCGCGTGCGCACCGCGGTGAACGCGCGCGGCCGTCGGCCAGTTCCTCGGCGCGGGCGCGCGCCGCACCCCGGCGGCGCAGCGCCGGTGGACGGACGTCGAGCACCTCCACCCCGGCGGCGATGCGGTGTTCGCCGGGGTCGCGCAACAACCCGACGTCGCCGACGCGCAGCGGCAGCGGCCTCGACAGCCGCAACCTCGCCGCGCCGCCGAGCGGGCGGACGTGCACGGGCACCGCGGCGGAGCCGACGTGCAGCACCAGCCGCTCGTGCAGCGTCCCAGCCGAGCGCAGCGCCACGTCGACCTCGGTGGTGTCGAGCCAGGCACCGGGCGTGCACACGGTGTCCCCCCGACCGAGCTGCTCCCGGTCGACGCCGCGCAGGTTCACCGCGACGCGCGCCACCGCGGCGACCTCCTGATGGTCGGCGCCGAGGGACTGCAGGCCCCGGACGGTGACGCGGCGGCCCGCGTGCGCGAGTTCGTCACCGACGCGCAGCGTGCCCGCCGCGAGCGTGCCGGTGACCACCGTGCCCGCGCCACGGACGCTGAAGGAGCGGTCGACCCACAGCCGCACGTCGGCGTCGAGGTCGGGCGGCGGGAGCCGTTCGGCGAGCGACACCAGTTCACGTCGCACACCGTCGAGGTCGGTGCCCAGCGCCACCGGTGGGTCGGCCAACGACGTACCCGAGAAGCGTTGCCGGGCTTGCCGTATCGCCGCTGACGGGTCGGCGAGGTCGGACTTGCTGATCACCAGCAGCGCGTGCCGCACGCCGAGCGCGTCGAGCGCGTCGAGATGTTCCTCGGACTGCGGCATCCAGCCCTCGGTCGCCGCGACGACGAACATCACCGCACCGTTGCGGGGCAACGGCCCGCATCCGGCGAGCATGTTGCCGACGAAGCGTTCGTGGCCGGGCACGTCGACGAACGCGAACTGGTGCGCTTGTGCTCTCCCACCCAGCTCCGCCCGCCCGTGCACTTCCGTCCACGCGAACCCCAGCTCGATGGTCAGCCCCCGCCGCTGCTCCTCGGCCAGCCGGTCGGGCCACATGCCGGTGAGCCGGTGCACCAACGTCGACTTGCCATGGTCGACGTGCCCGGCCGTGGCGACTACGTACACGCCAGTACCGCCGCCAGCAGCACCTCGTCGTCCTCGGGCGCCACGGTCCGCAGGTCCAACAGGCAGCGGCCCGCCTCGACCCGCCCGACCACCGCGGGGCTGCCGGTGCGCAGGGCCGACGCGTAGTCCTCGGGCAGGCTGATCGCCGCGCTGGGCAGCTCGACGCCGGGCGCGCCGCCGCCGCCGACGGCCGCCACCGTGTCCACCGCCAGCGCGCCGGGCAGCCGGGCGGCGAGGCGATCCGCGCGGGCCCGCAACTCGTTGACGTCCGCGTCCAGCGCCAGCGCCACCGGCGAGGGCGGACCCACCAGGGTGGCCTCCAGCGCCGCCAGGGTCAGCTTGTCGACGCGCAGGGCGCGGGCCGCGGGATGCCTGCGCAGCCGTTCGATGACCTCCGCGCCACCGAAGAGGAGTCCGGCCTGCGGCCCCCCGAGCAGCTTGTCCCCGCTGGCCGTGACGACATCGGCGCCGTCGCGCAGCGCGGTCGTCGCATCCGGTTCGTCGGGGAGCAACGGGTGCGGGCGCAACAGCCCGGACCCGATGTCGACGACCAGCGGCACGCTCGGTGTCCCGTCACCCCGGAGGAGCCGGGCCAACTCGTCGATCGCCACCGCCGAGGTGAACCCGCTGACGTGGTAATTCGACGGGTGCACCTTCAGCACGAAGCCGGTGTCGGCGCCGACCGCTTCGGCGTAGTCACGCAGGTGCGTGCGGTTCGTCGTGCCGACCTCGCGGATGCGCGCGCCGGTGGAGGCCATCAACTCGGGCAGCCGGAACCCGTCGCCGATCTCGATGAGTTCACCGCGACTGATCACGATGTCCTTGCCGGGAGCCAGGGCCATGGCGGTCAGCAGCAGCGCGGCCGCGTTGTTGTTGACGACGTGCGCCGCGTCGGCGGTGGGCACCGCGTCGGCCAGTGCGGCCAGCGCACCGCGACCGCGGCGTGCGCGTCGCCCGGTGCGGAGGTCGAACTCGACGTCGGTGGCACCGCTGGCCGTGACGACCGCGTCCACCGCCGCCCGGGACAGCGGGGCGCGGCCGAGGTTGGTGTGAACCACGACACCGGTTGCATTGAGCACCGGCCGCAGGCTGGCCGCCGTGGCGGGCAGCGCCGCCACGGCGTGGTCGGCCACCTGCTCCGGCTCGAGCTTCCCGGCCCGCACCATCTGTTGCGCTTCGGCGATCACCGCCCTCACCAGCGTGCGGCCGAGCACGCGTTGCGCCGCGTCGAGGCGCGGGTCGGCGAGCAGGGCGTCGGTGCGCGGCACCCGGCGGCGCGGGTCGGTCACGGCCATCCCACCAGGGCGGCCGACCGATGGCGGAGGCGGACGGGAATCGAACCCGCCAACGGCAGGAACTGCCGTTCAGCGATTTTGAAGATCGCGCCGGTCACCAGACCGGATACGCCTCCCTGGCCCATCGACCCATCATTGCAGGCAGCATGGACGGCATGGACGACATGGCCCATCGACTGACCCACTACGCGCACGGCGGCGGTTGCGCGTGCAAGATTCCCCCTGGCGAGCTGGAAGAGATCGTGCGGGGGTTGACGGCGGCCGCGCCGCGCAACCCCGTCGGTGACCTGCTCGTCGGACTCGAGGACGGCGACGACGCGGCGGTAGTGCGCCTGACGGGTGACACCGCGCTGATCGCGACGACGGACTTCTTCACTCCCGTGGTCGACGACGCCTACGACTGGGGGCGGATCGCCGCGGCCAACGCCCTGTCGGACGTCTATGCGATGGGCGGACGCCCCGTGGTCGCGGTCAACCTGCTGGGCTGGCCGCGTGAGGTCCTGCCGTTCGAGCTGGCGGCCGAGACGCTGCGCGGCGGTCTCGACGTCTGCAACGAGGCGGGCTGCCACCTGGCGGGCGGGCACAGCGTGGACGACCCGGAGCCGAAGTACGGTCTCGCAGTCACGGGCATCGCCGACCCGAACCGGTTGCTGCGCAACGACTCCGGAAGGGCAGGCATACCGCTGACCTTGACCAAGCCGCTCGGTGTCGGCGTGCTCAACAGCAGGCACAAGGCCACCGGCGAACGATTCCCCGAAGCCATCGCGGCGATGACGACGCTCAACCGGGACGCCTCGGCGGCGGCGCTGGCCGCGGGCGTCGAATGTGCCACCGACGTCACGGGTTTCGGGCTGCTCGGGCATCTGCACAAACTGGCACGGGCCAGTGGGGTGACGGCCGTCCTCCACGCGGCGGCGGTGCCCTACCTCGACGGCGCCAGGGAGGCGTTGGCGGCCGGCTACGTCAGCGGCGGCACCCGGCGCAACCTCGAATGGGTCGCACCGCACGTCGACCTCACCGGCATCGACGGGGACGAGGCGCTGCTGCTGGCCGATGCCCAGACCTCCGGCGGCCTGCTGATCGCCGGCGAGATCCCTGGCGCACCCGTCATCGGCGAACTCGTCACCCGTGGGGAGCACACGATCATCGTGCGCTGAGTTGCGACGTTTCCGGTCGGATGCCGCGGGTAGCCGCAGCGGATGAACGTCATGGAGAGCGCCAAGGCGCACGTCAAGCAGATCGTCGAGAAGGTCACCGAGAGCGTCGTCGACGCCGCGACCACGGACTCCCGGGTCCAGGCGGTCACCATTCCCCGCCCGCGCCTCGAGGTGGTCAACCTCTTCCGCGACCCCGGGCGGCTGTCCCAGGTGCTCGGCGACGTCGCGGAGGTGCGAAGCGTCGGACCGGACCGGCTGCGATGGAAGTTCGTGCTGGACGGACGCGACGGGCCCTCCTGGGACTGCGTCGTCTCGGTCGACGACGAGTCCCAACTGCGCTACGTCGACGCCGACGCGGCCAACGCCGATGGCGGGACCGACGGCAGCATGGGCCTTCTCCTGCAGTTCCGCGATGCACCGCAGGACCGCGGCACCGAGGTCGTCGCCCGCGTCAGCGCCCCGGCTCCCGGAACACTCACCGGCGCCCTCGCGTTCAAGCTGCTCTACCGGGCCAGGGCGCTCCTGGTGACCGGTGAGGTGCCGACCATCAAGTACAACCCGAGCGCCCGCGACTCGGACCGCTGAGGAGGAGACGACATGCGAGCACTGGTTTGGAACGGCGTCAACGACCTGTCCGTCGAGACCGTCGACGACCCGGGGATACTCAACCCGCACGACGTGATCGTGCAGGTGAGGTTGACCACCACCTGCGGGTCGGATCTGCACTTCATCGACGGCTACATTCCCGGCATGCGTCCAGGGGACGTGTTCGGTCACGAATTCATGGGCGAGGTCCTCGAGGTGGGCCCCGAGGTCACCAAGACCAAGGTCGGGGCGCGTGTCGTCGTGCCGTCCTTCATCGCATGCAACCAATGCTGGTACTGCGACCGCGACCTGTACTCGCTGTGTGACACCACCAACCCGAACGCCGAGCTGCAGACGCCGCTTCTCGGTGCGGCGACGGCCGGAATCTACGGGTACACCCACGAGTTCGGCGGCTATGCGGGCTCGCACGCACAGTACGTCCGCGTGCCGTTCGGTGACGTGAACTGCTTCGCCATCCCCGAATACGTCACCGACGAGCAGGCGCTGTTCATGTCCGACGCGGTGCCGACGGGATACATGGGGGCCGACTTCTGCGACATCGCCGGCGGCGACACCGTGGCGGTGTGGGGTGCAGGGGGTGTCGGCCTGATGGCGGCCCGTAGCGCCCTGCTCAACGGTGCGGGCAAGGTCATCTCGATCGACCGCATCCCCGAGCGCCTCGCGCTCGCCGAGCAGCTCGGTGCCGAAACCATCAACTACGCCGAAGTCGACAGCGTGCAGGAGGCGCTGCGCGAGGCCACCGGCGGACGCGGCCCCGACTCGGTGATCGAGGCCGTCGGCATGGAGGGGCACAGCACCGGGGTCCAGGAGGTCTACGACCGCGCCAAGCAGCTCCTGCGACTGGAGACCGACCGCGCCGCGCCGCTGCGCGAGGCGATCCTGGCGTGCCGCAAGGGTGGCGTCGTCTCGGTTCTCGGCGTGTACGGGGTGACCGACAAGTTCCCGATGGGCGCGATCATGAACAAGGGGCTCACGTTGCGTTCGGCACAACAGCACGGGCAGCGCTACGTGCCGCAGTTCTTCGACTACGTCCAACAGGGCGACCTCGACCCCTCGGTGCTGCTCACCCATGACCTGCCCCTGGCCGACGGGGTCCGCGCCTACGACATCTTCAAGAACAAGGCCGACGGCTGCATCCGGGTGGGGTTGCGGCCGTAGCGCCTTTCGATCAAGTGCGTTCAGTCGCGTCCGTCAGCTGTCGCAGGTGCTCAGCCTGCTCGTCGTTTCGCGCTCCGGTGATCAGCGCCTTGGCGACTCTCAGCACGATGGACGGGTGAAGGAGCCGTGTCGGCGGGTCGAGCATCCATGCGGTGCGGAAGAACTGCTGGGCTACCACGGGATCGGTTTCGGTGGCGGTCAGGACGCAATCCACGTAGACGTTCGCGATCCGCGTGGCCAGTGACCTGTGGCCCGGCACCTGCGGCAGCGACAGATCCGAACCGACCGCTGCCTGCCAGGCGACCTGAATGTGCCTGGCCGAGTCGGCGAAGAATCGCCGCGGCAGGTCCAGGTCGCCGTCACGCAGACAGTTGCGCAGAGTGTCGGCCTCGATCGCGGCGATCGTCATCCCCTGTCCATAGATGGGGTTGAAGCTACAGATCGCGTCACCGAAGACCAACAGGCCGTCCGGCACCCGCGCGAGCTTGTCGTACCGTCGCCACCGGTTGGACGGGACCCGGTGACGACTCACCTCCGCGAGCGGCTCGCCCGCTCTGGCCGCCGCGACCGCGTGGCGCGGCGCGAACCCTGCGATGAAGTCCAGCAACTCGGCACGGTCCGCCGGTGGTTCCTGGCCGCCGATGGTGCCGCCCAACACCAGATAGGTGTCGTCTTCACCGGCGAACATCGCGAAGGTCGTGGGACGGCTCGGCACCGGGTTGACCGTCAGCACCAGTTCACGCAGCATGCCACGCGGAATGCGAACGGGCATGGTGGCATACGTGATGCGCACCTCGACTTCGTCCACCGGCGGCCGGCCGTATCCGAACTCCTCGAGGAAGACCGGCATGCGCGAGCCACGACCGGTGGCATCGACGACGAGGTCTGCCGCCAGCAGCGTTTCACCGTCAGCACCGTGCCGCACGACCCTTGCCCCGGTGATGCGGCTTCGATCGACGTCCGCCACCAGGCCCACGACATCGTGGTCCTCGACGAACTCGACGTTGGGAAACTCGCGCAGGGCGCGGCGCACGTGGAACTCGAGCAACGGTCGGCTCACGTGGTAGTCCACCAGCGACGCGGGGTCCGGCAGCGTCGCCGAGCGCACCATCAGGTGGCCACCGAAGGTGGACCAGAACCTCGACAGGTCACCGTCATCCCACTTCACCGCACCGTCGGCGACGAGTCGATCGAAGAGGCCCGGGAAGAGCTCGTCGAGGATCATCGTGCCTCGGCCGAGCAGGGCGTGCGGATGTCGGCCCTGCGGCACTCCGCGACGGTTCACCGGTTCGAGCGGCAGGACGTCGCGTTCCACGACGGTGACCATCCGGTGGGAGTCGGCGAGCACGCGGGCGGCGAGCAGGCCGCCCAAACTCGCGCCGAGCACAACGGCGCTGTCGCGAAGATCGGGCAAGAGATTCGATTCCTAAGGTTGTGGAACGACGGTTCCTCAAGGGGCTGTCCGAGTCCCGGAGTCCCCTGATTAAACGGTCTTCGCCTGGAGTCCACGACCCTTTGTGAAAACCGTCACATCTTCGGCTGACCGGAATATCTGCGGCTCGGCACCGTCGGCCATGTTCGCAAAGTCGTTGACGTCGAGAGGTTTTGGTGACTTCGCCGATGGGCATCTGACAGGGGACCGCCGAGAAGGATGCGGTCGTTCACGAGGCAGGCGAGCGGTGCCGTGGGAAGGCGCCCGACGGCCGCCCGTGTCGAGTCAATCAAGCGCGCTCACCCCTCGTGTGGGCCGCTGTTCTCTCAACAAGGCTAGGAGACGTCATGCCATTGACCATGTCAACGAAGTTCCTGTCCGCCACACCGCTGCTGGCCGCGGGCGCCGCGGCCACGGCGATCGCCCTGGGTGCGCCCGCGTCCGCGACGCCCGACCAATGCATGCCGTCCGGTGGGGCAACGGTCTGCGAGCAGCCCGGCAACACCAACGTCGTCACCAACCCGCCGCAAGGTGCGGGCGGCCAGGCCGGTGGTGTTGGTGGTGGAGCAAATGATCAGAACGGGACCTATGGCCCGGCGGGCGACCTTCCGCCGGTGGGCAGCAACTAGGAACCGGGTCGTGGGCCGCGGACATGCTGCGTCATTGCAGCGTCTCCGCGGCCCCCGGTCACCGCAGAGCGGACTGGATCGCGTCGCGGGCGCGGTCCAGCATGGAGGCGAACGGCCCCGCCATCACGTTGGCCTTGGCCGACTCGACACCGGGATGCGGTCGTGTCGGGGCGATGGCCTCCGCCGCCTGTACCGCCATGGCCATCCTTCTGAGGTCGCCGTCTCCCAGTTCCCGCTGCAGTCCGGGAAACTCCTCGGATTCCTCGAGATCGGCATGGTCGATCACCGCTTGCTGGAACTTTCGCAGTTCGTCGAGGAATTCCTCGGAGTCGATGTCGAGGTCCTCCAGCTTCTGCAGCTGAACCTTCGCATCGTGTTCTTCTTGCAGCCGGGCGTCGACGACGGCGTCACCGTTGCCCAGTTCACCCCGTGCGCGCGGGTGAACCACCATCTCCTCGGCGGTCTCGTGCACCGCGAGGAGCTGGCGCAGTTGGACGAACGCCGTGCGGCGCGCATCGTCGCTCGACGCGGACAGGACGTCGTCGAACATGTCCTTGATCAAGTTGTGCTGTCCCTTGAGGAACTCGACGACGTCATCGGTCGACTGCACGAACGTCTCCACCATGGCACTACCTCCAGCTCGGATGGGGTTTTCAGGTACGGGTAGGCGGCGCTGCTGGGCTGCGCGCCACGTCCTGAGTACCCGCGCCCGAAGACGCCACACCCCGCAACGTCGCTGGGGATCCGCCTACGGGCAGAAGTGCAGCAAGCCCAGCGGGCCGGTGACACACCCGCCGCCATAACCGCCATATCCGCCGTAGCCGCCATAGCCGTAGTCGGGTGGTGGCGGCGGGGCCCATTCCCGTCGTCGGTCCCAGCCGCCTCTGTCGACGTCCCGCCCGCGTCCGGGGTCGATCCAACCGGGGCCACCGCGACCGCCGCCCCAGCCGCGGTCCTGGGCCCACTGCGTTCCCGATCCCGCCGGTGACGGCGCGGCGCCGGCCACTCCGGAGCCGATGCCGAGGGCGGCGATCCCGAGTGACCCAGCGAGGGCGGTTCCGGCCAGGACGGTCTTCATGTGCATCATGTGAAACCCTGCGATTCTCGTCGGCGACGTGACCCTGGCCGCGCAAGCGGACCCAAAGTCGTTTCACGAGAAGGGAAGCGGCTGAACTCACCTGCTCCCACACCCGTGCCCTCAAATTACCTAGCCCAACTATGCAGAGCCTGTGTAGAGCTTAAGCGGGCTCGGCCCGCGGCGAGGTGTCAACCGTCGGCGGTAGGGGAATGAGTGAGCGATGACTGCAGTGACCACCGCCTGGCGTTCGGCCGCGTCGAATCCCCTCGACGACGACACGCTCGCGCAACTCGACGGGTGGTGGCGTGCCGCCAACTACCTGTCGGTGGGCCAGATCTACCTGCTGGACAACCCCCTGCTGCGGACGCCGCTGTCGCGCGACGACGTCAAACCCCGCCTGCTCGGTCATTGGGGTACGACACCCGGCCTGAACTTCCTCTACGCCCACCTGAACCGGGTGATCAAGGCGAGGGAGCAGTCCACGATGTACGTCACCGGCCCCGGTCACGGCGGTCCGGGGCTGGTGGCCAACGCCTATCTCGACGGCACCTACTCGCAGACCTACTCCGACATCACCCAGGACACCGAGGGCCTGCGCCGGTTGTTCCGGCAGTTCTCCTTCCCCGGCGGCATCCCGTCACACGTGGCCCCGGAGACGCCCGGCTCGATCCACGAGGGCGGTGAGCTCGGCTACGCGCTGTCGCACGCCTACGGCGCCGCCTTCGACAACCCCGACCTGCTGGTGGCGGCCGTCGTCGGCGATGGCGAGGCGGAGACGGGCCCACTGGCGACGAGCTGGCACTCCAACAAGTTCGTCAACCGTGTCAACGACGGCGTGGTCCTGCCGATCCTGCACCTCAACGGGTACAAGATCGCGAATCCGACCGTGCTGGCGCGCATTCCGACCGACGACCTGCGAAGTCTGATGGTGGGTTACGGCTACGAGCCGTACTTCTTCGAGGCGACCGAGGAAACCGATTTGGCGCAGGCCCACCGCGACTTCGCCCTGCTGCTCGACACGGTGCTCAACGCGATCGCCGACATCAAGGCGGAGCCCGAGGTCGACGGCGAACTGATCCGCTGGCCGATGATCGTCTTCCGCACCCCCAAGGGTTGGACCGGACCCGACTACATCGACGGCAAGAAGACCACCGGCTCGTGGCGGGCCCACCAGGTCCCTCTGGCCAACGCCCGCGACACCCCCGAACACCTCAAGGTGCTCGCCGACTGGCTGGCGTCCTACCGCGCCGACGAGCTCTTCGACGCCGACGGCAGACTCGACCCCTTCATCGCGGAACTGGCCCCGCCGGGGCACCTCCGGATGAGCGACAACCCCCACACCAACGGCGGCCTGCTGCTGCGGGACCTGCGGCTCCCCGACTTCCGCGACTATGCCGTCGACGTGCCCGCCCCCGGCGCGACGATCGCCGAGTCCACCAGGGTGCTCGGCGGCTGGCTGACCGACGTGGTTCGGCTCAACCCCGACAACTTCCGCATCTTCGGACCGGACGAGACGGCGTCGAACCGACTGCAGGCCGTGTACGACGCCACCGACAAGCAGTGGAACGCCGAGTACCTCGACGCCGAGGTCGACGAGCACCTGGCCCGCGCCGGCCGGGTGATGGAGGTGTTGTCCGAACACCAGTGCCAGGGCTGGCTCGAGGGTTACCTGCTCACCGGGCGGCACGGGCTCTTCAATTGCTACGAGGCGTTCATCCACATCGTCGACTCGATGCTCAACCAGCACGCCAAGTGGCTCAAGGTGACCAACCACATCCCGTGGCGCAGGCCGATCGCGAGCTTGAACTACCTTCTGTCCAGCCATGTCTGGCGTCAAGATCACAACGGCTTCAGCCACCAGGATCCCGGCTTCATCGACCACGTGGTGAACAAGCGGGCCGAGATCATCCGGGTGTACCTGCCGCCGGACGCCAACACGCTGCTGTCCACGTACGACCACTGCCTGCGCTCGCGCCAGTACGTCAACGTGGTGGTGGCGGGCAAGCAGCCGAGCCCCAACTTCCTCACGATGGACGAGGCGATCGCCCATTGCACCCGCGGGCTCGGCATCTGGGAGTGGGCCGGCAGCGAGGTCGCCGGCGAAGACCCCGACGTGGTCATCGCCACCTGTGGCGACGTGCCGACCCTGGAGGGCCTCGCCGCCGTCGACCTCCTGCGAAAGAACTTGCCGCAATTGAAGATCCGCTTCATCAACGTCGTGGACCTGATGCGGTTGCAGGATGCGCAGGAACATCCGCACGGCCTGTCCAACCGCGAGTTCGACATGCTGTTCACCCGCACCAGGCCGGTGATCTTCGCCTATCACGGCTACCCGTGGCTGATCCACCGTCTCACCTACCGCCGCGCCGGCAACGAGAACCTTCACGTGCGTGGCTACAAGGAGGAGGGCACCACCACCACGCCGTTCGACATGGTGATGCTCAACGACCTCGACCGCTACCACCTGGTCATCGACGTGATCGACCGGGTGCCGTCACTGCAGTCCACCTACGCGACGTTGCGTCAGCAGATGGTCGACAAGCGTCTGGCGGCCCGCGACTACACCCGTACCCACGGCGACGACGTCCCCGAGGTCCGCGACTGGGTCTGGCCGGCCGCCCACGGCGCCACGTTCGGCAACGTGGACGCCGCCGCCTCCACCGGCGGCGACAACGAATAGCCCCCTACGGGTCGTGGAAGCGACCGATGATCGGGATGCGCTCGAGGATCCGGTCGCGTAGCCGGGGCTGCGTCGGTACCGGCGGCACGTAAACGGGCGCGGGCGGTGCCGCGACGGGTGGGGGCGCGGGCGGCGCGGCGACGGGCGGTGGCGCGGGCGGTGCCGCGGCGGGCGGTGGTGGGGGCGGTGCCGCGACGATCATCGTCTTCGCGAGAATCTTGGCGGCCTCCGGAAACCGCACTACCGGGCGTGGTTGCGGCTGCGGAACCGGTTCGCGCGGAGCCGCTGCCGCACTGACGCCTTCGAGCTGCTCGACCGGTGGGTCGCGGCGCAGGTTGAGGCTGAGCGCGATCGACGCCGACACCACGAAGGTCACCACCGCCGCGGCGAGCACGGCGGTGATCACCCCGATGCGCGAACTCCGCTGCAACACCAGTTCCTTGGCGTGCGGTCCCGACATGTCGAGCGTCCTGGCGCACGCCAGTGCCGCCCCGCGGGCCAACGCCAGATCCGCTTCGGCGGCCGAGAAGACGGGAGCGTCGGTGATTGCCTCGAAGGAGGACACGATGACGTCCACGTCGTCCGAACCGATCACGAAGATCGCGTCGGGCGGCCGACTTTCGAGGTCCAGGACGGCGATCACGCTACTCGTCAGCTCCAGTGCGTCGGCACGGTCCGGTGGCCGACCGATGTGCTCGACGGTCACCTCCCCGCCGCCGACCGCGAGGGCGACGACGGCGGAGTCCGGCTCGACGATGCACACGGCGACGTCGTCGTGTGCGGTGACGCCGGCGATGCCACTTGCCAGGGCGGCGGCCGCCGCGTCCTCCGAGACGGTCACGACGTTTCGGTGGCCGCGCGCCGCCAGCGCGTCCCGAACCGCCGCGGCGGCGGATTCCGCGTCGCCGGTGCAGGTGACCCCCACGACGCGGATGCGGTGCTCGGCGACCAGGTCAGGGTTCAGGATGGCGCGCAGCAGGAGTTCGGCGTCGAGCTCGTCGGTGGCGGGGATGGCCAGCTCGCCGCGGTCGATCGGATCACCCTCGCCCGTCGTCCCCTCGACGAGCACCCAGCGGACCGCCGCCGACGTCAGCGACAGGCCGAGCACGAGGTCCATCGACACGCCCCCGATCTGCCTGCGTTTCGCTTAGCAGATTACCCGTGGCCCCCGAACTACACCCATGAGTGCCCGCCTTCGAGCGAATCAGGTGCGCTTGGTCTTTCGGGACGCGGCATCGGCTTGCCTCTCGTCGTGGGCTACCGACTGGCGCCGTTGATCGTCGGCGTGTCGATCATGCCCTTCTCGACGCCCCACATCGTGGCGATGGTGCGGTACTCGCCGGTCTGCACGAGATGGTTCAGGGCCTGGAGCAAGGATTCCGCCAACGCCGAGCCCTTCGCCACCGGCCAGCCGTACGGCTGGGGGTCGGACACCTCGCCGGCCTCCTCGAGCGCACCCCCACTGGTCTTCACCGCGAACCCGGTCACCGGGGAGTCCGCGGCCATGGCGTCCACCTCGCCCGCGATCAGCGCCTTGGTCAGGTCGTCCTGGCGGACGTAGACCACGGTGTCGATGGCCGGCAGGCCCGCGGTGACGCATGCGTCGCTCGCGGCGGGTAGTTCCTTGGTCTCCTGCAACGCGCCGTAGGCCACGCCGACCCGCAGTCCACAGGCGTGCTCGGGGTCGACCGACGAGCCGGGACGTTGGGCCCACAGCGTGCCCGCTCGGAAGTACGTCACGAAGTCGACGGCGGACTCGCGATCGGCGGTATCGGTGAAGGACGACATGCCGACGTTGAAGTCCGCTGCCCGCACCGACGGAATGATCGCCTCGAAAGCCGTCTCCCGATATTCGGGGCGCAGTCCCAGCGTCCGCGCCACCGCGTTCATCAAGTCGACGTCGAAGCCCACGATCTCACCGCTGGCGTCCTTGAATTCGTTGGGCGCGTAGGGCACGTTCACCCCGACGATCAGCTTGCCGGTGGCGCGGACGTCCGCGGGCACCGACGCCGCGATCGGCGCCACGGCGCCAGGGCTCAACGACGGATCCGGGGGCACCGTGCTGTTGGCCACCCCTGCCTGGCGGGTGTCGCTGCGGTCCGGTCCGCCGCGCACCACGACGACGCCGAACGTGCCCAGCGCCGCGACCACCACCACCGCGGACGCGGTCACCGACACGCGCCGCGACGGCCACCGACGGGGCGCCGACGGCACCCGCCGGGCCGAATGCCGACCGGAGCGCCCGGTGGTGCGCACCGGCGTGTCCAGTGCCCGCCGACTGGCGGCGGCAAGCTCCGCCGCGCTCCGGTACCGCTGCCCCGGCTTCTTGGCCATGCCCTTGGCGATGACGGCGTCGAACGGCGCCAACTTCGGGTCGAACGCCGACGGCTTCGGCGGCGCGGACACCATGTGCCCGGCGATCTGCTGCTCGAGGCTGTCCGCGGGATAGGGCCGTGATCCCGTGAGGACCTCGTAGAGCACGCACGTCAGGGCGTAGACGTCGGAGCGCGGGTCGCTCTGCCCGCCGTCGAAGCGTTCCGGCGCCATGTAGGCCAAGGTGCCCAGCGTGCTGCCCGCGGTGGTCATCCCCGCCTCGCCGGCCGTCCGGGCCAGGCCGAAGTCGATCAGGTACGCGAACTCACCCTTGGTGATCAAAATGTTCGACGGCTTCACGTCGCGGTGGATCAGGCCGGCCGAATGCGCGGCGTCCAGCGCCGCTGCGACCTGCTCGACCACCGTCACGGCGAACTGCGGACCGGCCGGCCGCTCGCGCTCGGCGAGGATGTCGCCGAGCGTGCGACCTTCGATGAGCCGCATGTCCAGGTACAGCCGGCCGTCGATTTCGCCGTAACCGTGGATCGGCACCACGTGCGGGTCGCTCAGGCTGGCGGCGGCATGGGACTCGCGGCGGAACCGTTGCTGGAAGACGGTGTCCTCGGCCAGGTGGTGAGGCAGCACCTTGAGGGCGACGACGCGGTCGGTCCTGGTGTCGAAGGCGCGGTAGACCTCGCCCATTCCGCCCCGCCCCAGCAGCTCTTGCAGCTGATAGTGGCCAAATGGCGTCGAATCCACCGTCTTCTCCTCGGCACCGGCCATCCCCGCACGGCCGTGTCGATAAAAGCTACCCCACCGGGGTGGCCGGTGTCGTCACGCCCGTCACGGATCAGCGGGGTTCGTGCGCGGGTGGGGGTATTCGGGAGCACGATTCTGGAACGCCAGGATGTCGGGGTTCTGGATGGTGCCGTCCCGGATTTCGATCGCCCGGCGCACGGTCTCGTCGTCGTCCCACTCCCCGGATCCGCCCAGAATGGTTGGCAGGTAGGGAATCAACGCCTCGCTGATTTCCCACGTCGCGGCATTCCACAGGTAGGACGGGCTGTGGTCGACCGCGTAGTAGGTGATGTTGTTGCCCACGGTGAACGTCGGCTCGTCGAACGTCGTGGGATGTGCCCAGCTGAATCCCATTGCCTCGTCGCAGGACACGTCGATGAGCAGGCTGCCGCTGCGAAACGCGGCGAGGTCGTCCTCGTCCACGAAAACCAAGGGCGCGTTGGGGTCCTGCAACACGCAGTTGACGACCACGTCGTGCTCGGCGAGGTAGCCGGCCAGCGGCACCTTGCCGTCGTCGGTGAGCGCCACACTCGAGCACGTACCGTCGTCGGCCGACTCTGATTCGAACTGCACGATTTCCGCGGAGTGAATCGGTGCAGCGACCTCGGTCACGCTGCGGTTGGTGAGGATGTCGATGTCATGCACCCCGATGGCGTTGAGCGCCGTCACGGCCCCCCGCGCGGTGGCCCCGAAGCCGATCACCGCCGCGCGCAGGCGTCGGCCATAGGTGCCGGTCGAACCGATGACCTGCAAGGCGTGCAAGACCGAGCAGTACCCCGCCATCTCGTTGTTCTTGTGGAATACGTGCAGCTTGAACGAGCCGTCCTTGCGCCAGAGATTCATCGCCTCGAAGGCGATCAACGTCAGCCGGCGGTCGATCGCCTGCTGTGTCAACGCCGCGTCCTGCACGCAGTGCGGCCAGCCCCACAGGGTCTGACCGGGACGCAGGTCCGCCAGATCGTCGGCGTCGGGCTTGGCCAACAGGATGACGTCGCATTCGGCGATCAGCTGCTCGCGGGTGCGCATTCCCGCGACCGAGCGGGCGAGCACCTTGTCGGAGATGCCGAAGTGCGCGCCGTAGCCTCGCTCGAGGTAGATGCGGTCAAGGATGTCGGAGTCGATGCGGTCGAGGTGCTCCGGGTGGATAGGGAGGCGGTGCTCGTTCTCCTTGTGGGTGACGGCGACGACGCCGAGACTGAGTCCAGTCACTTGCCCTCCCGAGGCATGGTCCATGCCGGGTCCGGAACGCGAACTCGGTTCCTCGACCGTACGCGTCGCCGGATGACGCTCGACCCACGGGTGGGACGTCGACTCATCCGCCACCAAACATGCTCTTGGCGTTGCCTTTTGGCTGGGTTGTCAACCAAATTGACACGTGACTGATATCGGCGTCTACTGGAGGTCTACGAGAATCCGAGGCGCCCGTCGTGAACACCAATACGATCGTTCTGATCGTCGTCACCATCCTGGTTGCGCTCGCGCTCGCCGGAGTGGTGGCGGGCTTCACCCGCAAGTTCCGCGCCGAGCGCCGCCTTCTGGGCGATGTCGGCATCATCGACGAGATGGTCGAGGACGCCAATCTGGCGGCGCAGTACGACGCCCAGCAGGTCGACGAGCAGGCGCGGGTGGTTCGGGTCGACGACGACATCAAGGCGTTCCGCAAGCGCGGCAGGCGTGCCGAGTCTGCCGACTCCCGGGACGCCGCCGACATGCGCGCACAGCTCAGAGACGACGGCGGTCATTCGGACTGACGGCGGAGGTCCTCAGCGGATCGACACCAGCTGGTCGATCGAGTCGAAGGGCAGGTCGCCGTCGACGATCGCCGTCACGTTCATCGAGTTCAGCACGATCGCGCCCTTGTGGTTGGCCAGGAATGCGGTGTCCGAGGCGTCCCGACCGGTGGCGATGCGCACCAGGCTCTGCCGCGGCGCCAACAGCGTTCCGTCGACGACCCGCCACTGGCCGTCGACGAAGGCCTCGCCCACGGCGTGGAAGTCCATCGGGTAGAGACCCGGCGCATAGACCGACACCACGCGCGCAGGCACGTTGACGGCGCGCAGCATCGCCACCACCAGGTGGGCGAAGTCGCGACAGACCCCCGCCCCGGCGAGCAGGGTGTCCACGGCCCCGTCGATGGGATCGCTGGACCCCGGCACGTAGTTCAGCCGACCGCCCACCCAGGACGACACCTTCTCCAGCAGCGTCGCCGAGTCGGCATAGTTGCCGAATTCCGTTGCCGCGAAACCATAGAACTTGTCCGCCTCGGCGTAACGACTGGGCCGCAGGTACATCGACAGGTCGTAGTCGGTCACCGGCGCCGGAGCGGTCCGGCCGATGACGGTGGCCGAGTAGGACACCTTCAGGTTCCCCACCGGCGTCTCCATCTTGTGGATCCGGTTGCCGTGGGCGCCGCTGATCTCGGCGGGATGCACGACAGCACCGTCCAACGTGAACGTCAGCGATTCGTGGACCTCGGCGCCGGGATGGGGGGCGATGGCGATCTGGAACTCGAGCGTCGTCGCCGCGGTGACGTCGACGTCGAGCTCGCAGGCCACGTCCCGCTTGAAGGGCTGCGTCATTCGGGGATGGTAGTGAAGCGTTGCGCGTTCTGCAGGACCGAGAGCACCGCGAGCGTGGCGGCCGCACCCTGATTGCGGTTCACGCCGTCCGCGGTGAGCCCGTCGAAGCCACCGCCGGTCGCCGGATCCCACATCGGCCGGCCTGCGTCGTTGGCACCCTCGAACCAGTCCACGGCGGCGCGGACGCCCGCCGGCCACCTGGGACTGGGATCGACGCCGGCGGCACGGGCGCACGCGTCCGAGAGTGCCGCCACCTCGACCGGCTGACGGTCGAACGCCTGGCGCTCCCCCGCGGCGTCGTAGTCGAGCAGCCACGCCAGCAGGTGCAGGCCCCGGGCGCACAGTTCTCGGCGTTCCAGGGCGGTGCCCGCGGCGATCATCGCCTCCGCGACGACCGCGTTGGCGTCGCTGAGTTCTGGTTCCGGCCAAGGCCATTGGGTATCGTCGTCCGCATCCACCACACTGTCCGCGTACGCGGTCAGCAAGGCGTGCGCGATCGCGTGATCGGGCTCGACGGAAAGGATCTCCGCGGCCCCCAGCGCCGCGTAGGCCATCGCGCGCGGGAACGGCGACCGCACCGTGGCAGCGCGCTCGAACTGGATGACGGCGACCCGGCGGACCAGACCCACGCTGCTGTGTGCGGCGGCGGTGCCCAGGCCCCACAGACACCGGCCCCACCAGTCCTGCACGGTCGGCTGGTCCAGCCAGTTTCCCTTGGCATCCATCCGGTTGCGGCAGGTGCCGGCGAACGACTGGGCCTCGTTGAGGAACCGGACGGCCAGACCCGCCAGCCCGTTCACGGCACCACCCGGCTCCGGCGCACGGGTGGCCACCACCAGCAGGCGGGACATGTCCTCGGTGGTGTAGCCCCCGCTGCGCTCCGGTTCGGCCAGCAGGGCGCGCTCGCAGATGCCGCGTCGGTCGGACAGGTGCAGCAGGTGGTCGAAGACCGGCAGCGGCGCGCTGCTCATACCAGCGCCGACCGCTCCCCGAGCAGGCGGCCGGCGAGCGCCATGAATGCGGCGGCCGCGACGGGCCAGCCCAGCGTGGGCGCCAACCGCCGCGCCTCGGCAGCCATGTCACCCGTCATCCGCGGGTCGGTCAGCATGCGGCGCAACGCGAAGGTCAACGCCTCCGGGTCGTCGTGCGCGACGACGACGCCGGCGCCGCTGCCGAGGAGTTCCACGGCGTGCGGGAATGCGGTGGCCACGACGGGACGACCGGCCGCCAGCGCGTCGACGAGGACCCCGGAGTTGGCCTGGTCGGTGGAGTCGTAGGGCAGCACGACGGCCGCCGAGGTCTGGATCAACGCCGACAGCGACGCCGTGCTGCGGTAGATGGCGTCGAAGCTCACCGCGGTCGCGACGCCCATGCTCCGCGCGTGTTCGATGCAAGCTTCGCGGTACGCCTCGCCCTCGGTGGCCAGCACGGCCGGATGCGTCGCACCCGCGACCAGGTAGCGCGGCTGCCCGCGGAGTTCCTTCAGCGACACCATCGCGTCGATGACCCGCTCGACGCCCTTTCCGGGGCCCATCAGGCCCCAGGTCAGCAATGTCGGCCTGCCGGCCCGCTTCAGTGGGGCGACGGTCGGCAGGGTGGCACCGCGGCCGATGGTGGCGACCTTGTTGCGATCGATGGCGTACTCGGTGTGCAGGCGTTCGTTGGCCGCCTCGGACATGACGACGACGCGCCCGGCCCTGGCGGCGATCGCCTCCATCACCGACCGCCGGTGCGGGGTCGGGTCCTTCGAGACCGTGTGGGCGACGACGATGACGGGCACCCGCAGCCCGTCGATCACGTCGAGGATCTCGGCGCCGTCGGTACCGCCGTACACGCCGTACCCGTGTTGGATGATCGCGACGTCGCGTTGGTTCAGCAGTTCCGAGCACGCCGCGACCGACGACGACGAACCGTTGACGAGCTCTCCGACGACGGCGGCACTGCCCGATTCCGCTCCATCGGCGACGCGCACGACGCCGACGTCGGAGCCCTTTGCGGACAAACCGTCGGCCAATCCCGTACTGAACGTCGCGAGCCCGCACGGGGTGGGCGGAAAGCTCGTCAGCATGCCAATACTGGGAGTCGAAATGCGCTGCGGCACGCTGTGTCCCATGAACGATGGGAAACGGGATGGAGCGTTCAAGGGAGTCCCAACTGGCGAATGTCACCGGAGTGCCCGGCGTGAGCGGCGCTCGTCGAGAACAGCGGCGGACGGCTGCCTCAATTCCGGACTGGTTGGGTTCCCAACACCCCCAGGTTACCACCCGAGGGCACCTACCGGAGCCTCGTCGTCCCACGTTCGCACTGCTAGAGACCACGCCGGAGCCGGGATCATGTCGGGCGTAATCGGTTTGAAGTCGACCTCCACGTCGACCGCGCGGCGGGCGTATGGTCGTCAGCATCGGGACCGCCCAGGCCCCCAATCAAAGGGCCAGCGATGTCTGACAAGTCCCCACGATCAGGAATGTCCAAGAAGTCCGGCAAGTCGCTGAAGGAGAAACGGGCGGACAAGCGGACCAAGGCCGACAATGCGTCGGTGACCGAGGACGCCATCCGCAAGAAGCGCTGACCACGCCGGCGGGTGCCTCAGCGGTAGTAGATCTCGCTACCGGTCGGGTATCCCCCGCCGAGCGTCGTGAGGTGGACGTGGTCGAAATGGCCCGCTCCCGAGCTCTGCGGGCCGCTCGGGGTGTAGTAGACGCCACGCCAGATGGCGTCCTGGAGGCTGAATCGCTCGGCGTTGTTGAGGGCGTACGCCACGATCTTGTTGCCGAGCGCGATGCCCTCCGCCGAACCCGGGTTGGGGATCATCACGTCCAGCGCCAGGCCGTTCGGATGCCACCTGAGACCGTCCGGTCGGACCCCGCCGATGTCGTGAATCTCCGGGAACACCGCGCTGACGCTGCGGGCCAGCAGGATGGTCTTCACCTGCAAGCCGCGCTCGGGCGCGACGCCCACGGCCAGCATCCGCGGGATGACCCGCCACCTCGATGCCACCGCCATCTGCGCGGGCGCGGCCGCCGCGACCAGTTGCGTTCCGGGCACAGCCGACACGGACCCGGCCGGGGTGGCCTGCACGACCTCCACGCAACACGGCACCGGCGGCGTCTCGGCGACGGCAGCAACGGCCGCAACGGCCGGCCGCGGCGTCGCTTCGACGGTGGAGGGAGACGCACTCCCACCGGCCGCGGACAGCGCCGCGACCGTGGCGAGGGAGGCGACGACGGTAGCCCTCGGCAGCGACGGTCGACGCCGCGTGCTGACCAAGGAATGCCTGCCCACGAACAGCACTTTAAGCGGTCACAGGAGATAAACAGAAACCTTTCCGAGATCTGTTCGTGATCTGCACATCGAGCGAAATTGCGTCGTCCCCGCCACTCGGGGGTGCAGGACGGGAAACGCGCAGCTCAGCCCTTGCGCGCACCGGCCAGCTGCGGGTAGAGCCTCTCGATGGGGCTCGAGAGCGCCTGCTTGGTCCGTCGACTGCGGTCGTCGGCGTTGACCTCGTACTCACCGGCGACCAACCCGTCATAGGCGATGCGCACGATGTCCCCCGCGTCCTCCTTGTCGTCGTCGGCGATGTCGGCGGTCATCGCGGTGTCGGTGTAGCCGAGGTGGAGACCGAGGACGTGAATGCCCTGGCCCAACAGGGCCAGGCGCAGCGAATTGGTCGCGGACCAGAGCGCCGACTTGGACGCGCTGTAAGCGCCGTGGCCACCCGCCTGCCCGGAAGGGTCACCCACGACCCAACTCAGCACGGAGTGCACGTGCAGCAAGGCACCTCCGCCGTTGGCGATGACGACGGGCGCGAAGGTGCGGGCCACGGCGAGCGCACCAAAGAAGTTCACCTCGAACGTATCCCGGATCAGGCTCATGTCGTCGGTGAGGATGCGGTCGGGGAGGCGCGAGACGCCGGCGTTGTTGACCACGATGGTGGTGTCGGCGGCGGCCTCGGCAGCAGCATCGACGGAGCGCGCGCTGGCCACGTCCAGTGGAAGGGCCACGATGCGGGAGTCCGCCCAGTCCCGCGGGTGCCGCGCGGTGGCATAGACCTTGCCGGCGCCCCGTTCGAGTGCCTGGTGCACGAAGTGCGTCCCGAGGCCGCCGTTGGCGCCGGTGACCAGGACGGTGGAGTTCTCGAGCGAGATCGGCATGTGCGGTCCTTCGGTCGACGGAGTTGCCGTGGCGATGGACCGCCCACGCTACCACCTGACTTGCTTTTTGAAATTCAGATCGGTCAGAGTGCGCGCGTCAGGTCCAGGCGTGCTCGCGCCAGCGCCACGCGTTGTCGTGAAGGAACGGCTGCAGCGTGCGCGGAGGCCGGCCGAGCAGACGGGTGACCTCATCGGTGAGGAGCTGGCTCCGTCCCAACCGGGTCAGCGTGTACACCGCGGACATGAACCCGATGCTGTCCCAGCCGACACCACGGCGGCGCAACCGCCGGGCGAACGCGAAGAGACCGGGACGGGTGTACCTCACCGGGTAACCCAGCTCCTCGCTCAGGGCCTCGGCCACTTGATCCATGCGCAGGAGGGCCGGCCCAGTCACGTGATGCACCGCCCCGTCGTGGTCTTCCGGACGGGTCAGGGCGAGTGCCGCGACCGCGGCCGCATCGCCGGCGTCGAGGAAGGCGGTGCGACCACCGAGACGTAGACGACGTGGCGGCAGCCTGCCTCCTGGGCCGCCCGCACGAAGGGGATGATCGCGTCGCGCGCGGCACGGTTGCCCGGCAGCGGGAACAACAGGAACAACTGTTCTATCCCGGCCAGGGCAGCGCCCCAGGTGCCACGGTCGAAGAAGTCCAGCCGCACCGTCTGCGGCGCATCGTCGCGTGTGACCGGCGGCGTGGGATGGCGGCTTCCGAGCCGCCACGGCGTTCCGGTCGGCCGGCGAGAAAGAACGTCGACCAGTTGCGCACCCACGTTCCCGGTGGGTCCGGTGACCAAGAGCATGATCGACAACTCCTTGATTCGTTGCGCTACTTGACGATCGGGTGAGGTGTTTACCCCGAATCGGCAAGGGTAGGCGGTCGACGTTGTTGGGCCAACGAAACGGAGGACACCATGGCTACCGGAGAAACCGGATTCGACGACGTCGCCTTCGACCTCGTCTCCGTGCAATACCACTCGCTGAAGGCGGGACACGACTATGGGCAGTACGTCCGTGATGCCAAGAACGCCGGGATGGACGACGTCGCCTCCTTCTTCGAGGAGGTGATGAAGCAGGACTCCGACCGCGCTCACCGGTGCCACGACCTGCTCAAGAAGCTGCAATCTGCGTAGTCGCGACCATCCGACCGCCCCAGGTGCGTCCCGCCTCCCCCGAACGGACCACCTGCGGGCGGTCGTGGGTGCGGTCGGGTCGTCGACCGCACCACCAGATTCGAACACGTTCTGCCGGAATCATTTCCGTCATTTCACGCGCGCGGCGTTTACCCCCGTACGACGTGGGTAGCACCTGACGGACAGGTCAATTAACTCGGGCGTCGGCCCGACGCAGGGCGTTCGTGGCACCACCGCGGCAGGCTCGAACACGAAGGAAGGCCCATGACTCAACCGAACGATTCCCCGCGCTCGGCCGGAGTGGATCCAGTGCCGTATCCGGCCGAGACACCCCTGGGCGTGCAGCGTCCACTCACCGGCGAGGGCCAGCAGCAATCCACCACCGAGGTCGCCAGGGACCAAGCTGCCCACGTTGGCGGCACGGCAGTCGATGCCGGCAAGCACGTGGCGAACGTGGCCGGCGAGCAGGCCGGGCAGGTGGCCTCGGAGGCGACGCATCAGGTGAAGCGCCTGGTGTCACAGACCAGAACCGAACTGAACGAACAGGCGGCGACCCAACAACAACGAGTAGCGGGGGGCCTGCGGTCGCTCGGCAGGGAGCTCGAGGCGATGGCCCACGGGTCCGAGCATCCGGGCATCGCAACGGACCTGGTCACGCAAGTCAGCCAGCGGACCAACGCCGTGGCGTCCTGGCTGGAGCAACGCGAGCCGGGGCACGTGGTCGACGAGGTCACGCGTTTCGCTCGGCAACGCCCCGGGGCGTTCCTGGCCCTGGCGGCCGGCGCGGGCTTGCTCGTCGGCCGCCTCGGCCGCGGGCTGAAGGCCGCCAGCGACGACGGTGACAATGGCAATGGCAATGGCGCCGCATCGGCGGCCGGTGCCAACGGCCTCGACGCCGGTACTCGACGCGAGACCTATTCCGCCGCACCGGAATTCGCCGCGCCGACGTATCCGCCCATCCCCGGGCGAGATCCGAGTCTCGCACCGCAGGGACCGAATTTCCCCACACCGCCGGCACCGTCGTACCCGCCGCAGGGCACTTCGGGTTACGCCGAGGGACCCGGTGGGCGGGGTCTGGCCCCATGAGTGCCCCGTACGCGGGGCGGCCGGAGAACCCGGAGGCGCCTGCGCCGTCGTTGGGCGAGTTGTTCGGCGAGGTCAGCAATGATCTCTCCGTGCTGGTGCGCCAGGAACTGGCGCTGGCCAAGGCCGAAGCGACCCAGACCGCGACCCGTGCCGGCAAGGGCGTCGGCATGTACGTCGGCGCCGCCGTAGGCGGTTACTTCGTGTTGCTGTTCCTGTCGGTGGCCGGCTGGTGGGGGCTGGGCAACGTGATCGGACGCGGCTGGTCGGCGTTGGTGGTCATGCTCGTCTGGGCGATCATCGCTGCCGTCCTGGCCGCCATGGGGCGCAACGCCATGGCGGCGGTCAAGGGATTGCCGCGCACCACCGACACCGTCAAACGCATTCCCGATGCACTCACCCCACACCCCGAGGAGACCCGATGACCACGAGCAATGACCCCGAGCAGATCCGCGCCGACATCGAACGCACCCGCGGCCGCCTGAGTGCCAACGTGGACACCCTCGCTCACGAAGCCAAGCCGAGCACCATGGCCAGACGCCAGGTCGGCAGGGTCGGCGGAGCGTTCTCCGGAATGCGGGAACGGGTGATGGGTTCCGCCCAGGACAGCACCGCGAACATCAGCGGGACCGCGCAGTCCGCGTTGTCGTCGACGACCGAGGCGGCGCAGTCCGCGCCAGGCGCCGTGCGCCGGCGGGCACGCGGCAACCCGCTGGCCGCGGGCCTCATCGCCTTCGGCGCGGGCCTGGTCGTGGCGGCGCTGATCCCGGCCAGCGAGCAGGAACAGCACGTGGCCGAGGCGGTCAAGGACAAGGCGCAGCCACTGCAGCAGGAAATGACCGAGGTAGCCAAGGACGCCGCGCAGAACTTGAAGGAACCCGCCCAACACGCCGCCTCCGCCGTCATGGACACCGCCACCGAGGCGGCCGGCACGGTCAGGGACGAAGGCAGCACCGCCGCCCGCGGCGTCCAGGGCCACGCCCAGAACGCCACCCAGACCGTGCAGGACCATCGCAGCAGCTGAACGCCCGAAGCGGCCGAGAAGTCATTGTGCTGGACGTCATGTGGAGGTGACGTCGGTAGATCTGCGAACTGCGGTCACCGGCTCCGCCCGCGGTGATCACTAGGCGGCGTCGCGAAATGCCCTTGGCCTGAGTCGGTTTGGAGCTGGACGGCTCATCGGCGTCGGCGTCCATGTCTTCCCATCCACCAGGCACTCGAGGAACGGGAAGTCCGGGGTGCGACTCGCCTCGCGCGTGCACTGGAGCTTAGCCGTCACGGCCACGGCACGCGTTGCCGAACGAGCCGGCCAGTGGGGACCGACGCGTCGGGCACGGCGAAGCCGCACCAGCGGGAGGCATGGCCATACACGACGGCGTGGTGTGTTTGAAGTCACATCCACCCGGTAATCAGAGGAGCGGTCGATGTACCCGCACGTTCGCCGGGTCAGCCCGGGAAGGAGGGAGACATGGCCGAACGTGGTGCCGAACCCCCCGTCCCACGCGGTCGCCGGCTGTTTCTGCGGGCGGTACGGAGCCTGTTCAAACCGTTGCGCCCCGACGACTACCTCGAGATGGTCAACCCGTTGTGGACGACCAAGGAACTGCGGGGCAAGGTCGAGCGGATCGAACCGCAAGGATCCGAAGCGGTCAGCGTTCTGATCCGACCCAGCTACGAGTGGCAGGGTCACCAGCCCGGCCAGTACGTGCGCCTCGGTCTGGTCATCGACGGCCGGTTCCATTGGCGGGCGTACTCGCTGACGTCGGATCCGCGGCCGCGGGACGGTCTGATCAGCGTCACCCCGAAGCGGGTCGACACGGGGGTCGTCTCGCCGTACCTGGTGCAGAAGATCCAGCCCGGCGAGGTCGTGCGGCTCGGCGAGATTGAAGGCGTCTTCACCCTGCCCGACCCCTTGCCGCCGAAGATGCTGTTCGTCAGCGCCGGCAGCGGCATCACCCCGATCATCAGCATGCTGCGCAGTCTCGATCACCGCGACGCGTTGGACGACGTCGTGGTGGTGCACTCCGCGCGGACCCGCGAGCAGGTCATGTTCCTCGACGATCTCGAGGACATCGACCGCCGCCACGACGGCGTCCGGCTGGACCTGCGGATGACGGCCGACCGCGGCCGCATGTCGCCGGACGACCTGGACGAGGTGTGCCCGGACTGGCGCGACCGCGAGGCGTTCTGTTCGGGTCCAAGCGATTTGCTCGACGGGATGATCGACCGCTGGGAGGCCGACGGTGATCCCGACCGGCTGCACTACGAGCGGTTCCAGCCCAAGATCGGCGGCAATGCCGGCGAAGGCGAAGGCGGCCAGATCGAATTCTTGGACAGCGAGACCACGGTGGACTGCGAGGGCGGAAAACCGATCTTGGAGGCCGGCGAGGAGGCCGGGCTCAATCTTGCCTACGGCTGCCGAATCGGCATCTGTCACACCTGCGTCGGAATGCTGAAGTCCGGGAGGGTGCGTGACCTGCGCTCGGGGGACGTCACCGAGCCGACCGGCCAGGACGTCCGCATCTGCATCCACGCCGCGGAGGGCGACGTGAAGATCGAATTGTGATGAAGGGAAACACCGTATGAACACCACCGTGGAGAGTCCGCTCGCCCGCCTAGGGGAGCAGGAGCTCGAGAAACTCGCGAAGGAATTCGACGCGATCCACGACGAGATCTTCGCTGAGCTCGGCGACCGCGACCGCCACTACATCAAGACGGTGATCTCTGTTCAGCGTCAGATCGTCGTGGTGGGGCGGGTGCTGCTGCTCGCGTCGCGGTCGAGAACATCTTGGGTGCTCGGCACCGCGTGCCTGAGCATGGCCAAGATCCTGGAGAACATGGAACTCGGACACAACATCCTGCACGGCCAGTGGGACTGGATGAACGATCCGGACGTGCACTCCTCGGTCTGGGACTGGGACACCGCCTCAACGGCCAAGTCGTGGAAGCACTCCCACAACTACATCCATCACACGTACACCAACATCCGCGGCAAGGACCGCGACCTCGGGTACGAGATCATGCGGATCGATCCCAACCAGCCGTGGCATCCCGTCTGGCTCGCCCAACCCTTGTTCAACTTGCTGCTCACCATCCTCTTCGAGTGGGGGGTGGCCGTTCACGACATCGACTTCCGGGCCGCCCAGCGCGGTGAGAAGCCGTGGTCGGAGGTGCGCAAGGAGTTGCGGGGAATCTCGGGCAAGGCGCGCGCCCAGATCACGAAGGACTACCTGGGCTGGCCGGCGATCAGCGCCGGTGCGTTCGCGCTGGCGCAGACCGCACTGCGCGGCCGGCTCGACCAGCCGGCCGCGTCGCGGCTCGGTCGGCGACTGCGGAAGGTCTCGACCGACGGACGGATCGGTGCGGTGGCGACGCTGGCCGATCGGTTCCTGCCCGGCGTCGAGTCGACGTTCTTGCGCACCCTGGGCGCCGACGCCCTGGCGAACGTCATCCGCAACGTGTGGGCGCACGCCATCATCTTCTGTGGGCACTTCCCCGACCAGACCTACACCTTCAGCGAAGAGGAGGTGCAGGACGAGACCCGCGGCGGCTGGTACGTCCGTCAACTCATCGGGGCGGCCAACATCGATGGCAGCCCCCTGTTCCACGTCATCAGCGGCAACCTCGGCTATCAGGTGGAGCACCACCTGTATCCGGACATGCCCAGCAGCCGTTACTCGGAAATCGCCCCCCGCATCAAGGACATCTGCGCGCGCTACGAACTGCCGTACAACACGGGGCCGTTCGGAAGGCAATGGTTCTCGGTGCACCGCAGCATCTTCCGGCTCGCGTTTCCCGGCGGAAAGCCGCGGCCCAAGCCAGGTCCCTACCAGGGTCCGGAGCGCATGCCCCGTCCCGAAGGTGCCAGCGAGGCCAGTCGGTTCCGCGAGCGCGTGCCCGCCGAGCACCCCGACGCGGGTCCTGAGCACGAGTCCGGCGGTGTCGAGGTGCAGCCCCCGCCACGCGGCAAGGACTGACAACGCCCGGCGACTCCGCGGACGTGATGCGACGGCTGCGGGTCACTCGTCGGGGTGGTTGGGGCACTGGACGTCGACGTACACGGTGTCGCCCGGCTTCATGGGCGCACCCGAGCGGTCGGGGTTGTCGACGTCGGTCACGGTGCAGGCGGACAGGGGTTCGGTGTCGAAACCGTTGAGCCAGTTGAGCCGAACGTCATAACCCTTGGCCTGCAGGCCGGCGACGGTGGAGTCGGCACCGTCGGCCAAGGCGCAGGGCGCCGTCACGAGCAGCGCCGCGGCGCACACCGCCGACAGCGCCGTGGCCCGGCAGGAATCCCTGATCGACACGAATACCACTGTGCTGCCGGACGAGCGCTGCGGCAATCGATTCGGCACTCCGTCAGTCGATCGGCAGGGACCTCACCGAGTCTTCACCGGTGTGACGTCGAGCGGAGACGCCTCGAGCATGTTTGAAACGGCGTTTCGCGGATAACTCCTGAAGATGAGTATCGGCAGCGTCGTTTCGTTCGACGCCCGGAACCACGACGAGAGAGCTGAGACCCCCACTCAGCGACTCGATCGCAACTGGTCCTGCCTGCTCCAAGAGCTCCGCGTGGTGTTGACCGGCGTCCAGCTTCTCACCGGGTTTCTCCTGACCCTGCCGTTTCAACAACGTTTCACCGTGCTCGACGCGGGACTGCGGTCGCTGTACCTCGTGACGGTGGGCTGCTCCATCTCGGCGACGGTGCTGCTCACGGCTCCCGTCGCCATCCACCGGATGTTCTTCCGACGGCACATGCTCTCCCGCTTGGTCGCGGTGTCGCATCGCTTGACGATGATCGGTCTGGCCCTTCTCGGCGTGGCCGTATCCGGAGTGGCCACCATGGTCTTCGACGTCATCGCGGGCCGAACGGTTGGTGTGGCGGCCGGACTGAGCACTGCGACGATCTGGCTGACGCTGTGGGTGGCGTTGCCGCTCGTCACCCGCCGCGGCACTGAAGCCGACAAGCTCCGTTGAGGTACCGAGAATCCCATCGCAGATTACCTGGGCCGAGTCACGACCGCCCCATCGAGTAGATCGAGACCCTTCACGGCCAGGAACAGGCGTTGCCGCGTCTCCGCGTCTTCGAGCGACCTGCCGAGGATTGCCGAAAGGCGATCCAGACGGTTGTAGAGCGTCCGGCGTTGGATGAACAGCACGTCGGCGGCTTCTGTCTTGCGTCCGTCAGCTGCCAGGAAGGCACGCAAGGTCGGCATCAAGGGTGTCCGGGAGTCGGCGTCGACCGTCAGCACCGGACCCAGTTCGTCGTCGACGAACGCGGCCAACTCGGGTCCCTCGGCCAAGCTCACGAGAATCCGTTCGATGCCCAAGTCGTCGAACTGCAGACAGCTTCCCGAGATGCGGGCCACTGCCGCCGCAGTCTTGGCCTGCCGCACCGCCAAGGCCAACTCGGCGCCGGAGACGTTGCGGCTCGTCCCGCACCCATGGAATCGGTCGCCGGCGCCGAGGAATCGCGTGACCCGCGGTCGAGCCTGCTGTGACGCGACGACGATGACATAGGTTCCCATGTCGGCGCGCATCACTTCCGCCTCGAAGAGGTCGGGAGCATAGAAGGTCGACCCGTCGTCACCCTCCTTCTTGTTGGCGACCGAGACGAACACCTTGCCCTTTCCGAGCCGGTAGCCCAGCCGCTCCGCGTGTTCGATGCATTCCACGCCGCCCATGTCACCGGTCATCAAATGGGTCAGCAGTGCCGTACTGCGCTGTCCATCCACGGCCTCACGGCTCCGGTCGGTCAATAGCGCGATGGCGATCGATGCGGCGGCCCGCTCCGCCACGAACTCCGCGGCATACCGACGATCGGGCGACTGCCCGTCGAGAACGTGGATCCAGCCCCATCGTTGACCACGCATGAGGATGGGCCGACGCACGCACGCCCCATGGGCTTCGTGCAGTGTTTGCGCGTGCAGGCTCCAGTTGGCGGGGGTGAACACGTCGCCTTCTCGGACCCGGCATACGGCGAGCCGGTGCGCGTTGTCCTCCAACACCACGGTGCTCGCCGACAGCGACGCCAGATCTTGCACGATCGCGACGTAGTCACCGCCCTGCAGCAGCAGTTCGGAGAATCTCGACTCGATGTCGCGCTCCTGCCTGATGGTCTGCAGTTGCTGCTGGGTGAGGATGTCGTGCACTTCGGCGCACACCGCAGCGAACGAGACCTCGTGCGTCAGAGCCACGATGGGCAGACCATTGCGCTTGCCTTCCTCGACGATCGCTGGTGGCACTCGAGCGAACGCGCGGCCGGATTCCTCGATCACGAGGGCGGCCGCGCCGGCGGCGGCCACGCCGCGCACGTAGGCCCGTTGTTCGCCGTCCGTGCAGCCGATTCCGAGTCCGGCCGTCAAGAGCATCTCGCCACCGCGCAGAAACTGGGCGATGTCGGGAATCTCGGACGAATGCACCCATCGCACGTCGCGGTCCAGACCGTCATCGCCGGTCAATATGCGCGCGTCACCGGCCTTTATGGTCGGCAGGTCGATGGCAAGGGCGACAGTGAAGGTCATGGCCTACTCCACGATGCCGCCGCGGGTGTCGTCGAAGCACTCCGGTCGGCGAACGCATCGACGGCCTCGGCGGCCGACTGCAACGACTGCAGTGGCAGGCGGCCGGCGTCGACTGCGTTGACCAACGCGGTCACGCATTCCGAGACATGTTGATGGGCACCGGGTATCAGCAGCATCTGCACGCCGGCGATGACGCTGGCCACGGCCACCTCTCCGAGCGAGCGACCGGCCATCGTCGAAGCGGCATCGAGGTCGTCGCTCACCACGATGCCGGCGAAGCCCAACGATCGGAGAAGATCGATCATGACCGTCGAAGTGGCGGACGGCTGATCGGAATCGATGGCGGTCACGATGGTGGGGCCGACCATCACCGAACCGACGCCTGCGGCGATCAGGCGCCGGAAGGGTTCGATGTTGCGGTCGACCACGCCGCGGTCGACGTCCAGGACGACGTCGCAGTAGATGGCGTTGGCCGGCAGGTCGGGATGACCGGGAAAGTGCTTGGCCATCGCCGTCATACCCGTGGCTTGCACCGCGGTCGTGTAGGCCACGCCGATCCGTCCTGCGTCGTCGAGGTCCGAGGACATCGTGCGATCGGTGAGCCAGTCGTTGACGCCGGTGATGACGTCGAGGACGGGCCCCACGAACAGCGACACGCCGAGGTCCCTGGCGGCCATCCCGTAGGCGCCGAACGCGTCCCGTAGCTCCGACTCGCCGAGCGCCGACAACGCCGGGCGGCCCGGGATGGGGGGCAGGAGATGTTCCAGCCGCTGCACCCCGGCGGGTTCGGCGTCGACGGCGAGGACGACCGGCCGGCCGGCGACTTCGTTGGCCCGCGCGGCGAAGTCGCGAATGTGCTCGGCGGTCTCGTGGGCCCGGCGTTCGTCGCTGATGCGCCTGGCCGCATATTCCCCCGGGCTCGAGGCCATCAGGACACCACGTCCGCCGCCCGCCAGGAAGTCCCCGAACCATCCGTGGGTGTCGAAGGTGTCGTGGATGGGGAGGAGCACCGCGTGTGCCATTCGCGAAACATCCTTCACCTCAGCTCCTTTCACCTCGTCCACCTCCCTGCTCAGCTCACACGTGCTGCTCGGTCTTCTTCGTCGTCGCGTACTGATCGGAGCGCTCGTCGGTGATGTAGGTCGGGATCGGCCAGTCCCACCAGCCCGGAGTCCAGGGTCCGGCGGCGTCGCGGTCCGTGGGGATCTCGATCAGGGTGGGCTCGTTCGAGTCGATGGCCTTGCGCAGGGCTTCCTCCAGCTCCGAGGAGGAGCCGACGCGCATCGACGACAGGCCGTAGGCCTCGCCGAGGGTGGCGAAGTCGGGCGAATAGGGCTCGCCGTCGGGCCGGGTGAACTCACATCCGATGAATCGGGAGGTCTGTTTGCGCATGCCACCGCGGATGGACATGTAGCCCGCGTTGTTCTGAACCAGGAAGATGACCGGTAGCTGCTCGATCACGCACAGCGCGATCTCTTGCGAATTCATCAGGAAGTCGCCGTCTCCGAGGATGCACACCACGGGCACTTCCGGTTTGGCCAGCTTCGCCCCGACCGCGGCCGGCACTGCCCAGCCCATCGGTGAGAATCCCCCCGAGGTCAGGTGGGTGCGAGGCTCGAACACCGGGAACGTCTGGCGAACAGCGCCCTGCGTGTTGCCCGAGCCGACGACGACGATGCCGTCCCGCGGGAACACGTCGCGCAGGATGCCGATCGGTCGCTGCGAGGTGAAGGGGAAGCGATCGCTGTCGCGGCGGGTCGCCAGGTTGGCCTCCCATTCGGCCTTCAGCGCGTCGAGTTCTGCGGAGTACTCGCGGCGATCCGGGACGTCGGTGATCTCGTCGAGGAGCTTGGCGGCGGTCACCTTGGCGTCGGCCACGATGCCCACGGCCACCGGGTAGTTGCGTCCGATCTCCTGCGGGTCGATGTCGATGTGGACGAGCTTCGTGTCCGGAATGGAATAGGTGACGCCCTTGGCGAAACTCGACGACGTCCAGTCGGTGAAACGGCACCCGACGGCCAGGATGACGTCGGCACTGGCAGAAGTGCCGTTGCCCGCACTCGTCCCGGTGTGGCCGATCGCCCCCATGGACAGCGGATGGTCTTCGGGGAAGGCGCCCTTGCCATTCCACGTCGTGACCACGGCCGCGCCCCAGGCCTCGGCCAGGTCGATCAGCTCCGGCGACGCATTGGCGGCGATGGCGCCTCCGCCGAGCACCATGACGGGGCGTTGCGCCGACTTCATCACCTCGGCGGCCTTGGACACCGCGGCCGGATCGGGGTAGGCGACGCCGGTGGGGATGCGCGCCTCCAGATCGTGCAACTCGACGTCGGCGCTGGCGGCTTGCACGTCCATCGGTACTTCCAAGTGCACCGGACCCGGGCGCCCGGTCAGCATCGAGTTGAACAGACGGTGCAGGGCGAAGGGCAGTTCCTCGACCGTGTTGGCCACCCAGCTCCGCTTGGTGAGCGCTTCTGCGATGCGGGGAAAGTCGTTGTCGCGGAACCGGTCCAGCACCTGCAGAAGTCCATGCCCGCGCATGTGGGTGGGTGGCCCGCCGGTGATGAGCACCATCTGGATCGAATCCTGCAGTGCCGTGGCCAGCCCCAGCACGGTGTTCGACGCGCCGGCACCGATCGAGGTCAACGCCAGCATGGGCTTGCCCGTCACGCGGTAGTAGCCGTCCGCGAGGTGCAGTGCACTCTGTTCGTGGAAGACCTGAATGAACGGGATCGTGGAGTCCTCATCGAGGAATGCATCGGTCACGGACCAGATGCCGTGGCCGGGGATGCCGGCACACTGTTCGATCCCGTAGTTCTTCAGGGTCCGAGCGATGATCTGACCGCCGGTCAGCATGGGCATGACGTACCTCTCGTCTTCTTTGGTGGTGTGGGTTGTCAACGGTCTTCGCTGGGGCGAGCCGCCCAGGCGAAGCCCTGCTTCATCAATCTCGCGACGGCAGGGTGCTCGAGGTCTTCGATGTAGTGGCCGATCGCGTTGTAGTAGACCCGACCGCGGCCCCACTGATTGGTCCACACTTGCGGCATGCGCTGCCCTTCGATCCAGGCAATGTGTTGGCCGTCGAAGACGGTATCGGCCAACACGTGCACGCGCGGATCGACGTTCATGTAGTACTGCTCGGACGCGACGTCGAAATCGCCTACTCCTGAGGTGATTTCGTGTTCCTTGTCCACGATTCGCAGTCCGTAGGGGTGTTTGACCCCCTCACCCGCCGGGTGATCGAGAACGTCGGCGCCGATGAGCCAGTGGTACTTCACACTGGCGCGGAAGGCGGCGCCCGCCCCATGCCACGCCACGAAGCCGGTGCCCTGCTCGACAGCGCCCAGCAAGTGCGCTTCCTGCGACGGCGTCAACCCCTCCCAGAGCATGGCGTTGTTCCAGTTGCAGGCGATGAGGTCGTAGCCGGTCAGGTCGCGGTCGAGGGTGAAGATGTCGTTGGATTCCTCGACGTCGAACCCGAGCTCCGAGAACAGACCCTTCGCCCACCTGGAGACGCCGTAGGGGTTGTGACCGGGCCAGCCACCGTAGAGATACAAGACGCGGGTCATGACCCACCTTCCGGATGTCGATGGTCGCGCACTGGGCGCAAGACGTTGGTTATACGTATAAGTTACCTGTAACGAAAAGCTAGCAGAAGATGTGACGCGGCGCTAGACGGTGGCGGGAAGAGATCTATGTCTCGTCATTGCGAGACAGCAGCACAGGTGCTCCGAACGACCAATTCGGTGGGCAGTGTCACCCGGCGACCCGTGCGGCCGCTGATCAGGTCGATCAGAAGCTGGGTGGCATCTCTGCCCTTGTCGATCAACGGCTGCCGAATCGTGGTCAGCCCTCTGCGCTCGGCGGCCGGAATGTCGTCGAATCCGATGACCGACATGTCGGCGGGCACGCTGAGTCCGCGTTCGTGCAACTCGTCGATCAGCCCCAGGGCGAGGACGTCGGACGCGGCGATGACCGCCGAGAGGTCGGCGTTGTCGAGGAGTTGCCGCGCCGAGGTCCGCGAGGCGCGGTAGTCCAGGCCACCCGCCTCGATGACATATACCGACGACCACGGCGCGCCGTGCCGTCGGAACTCGTCGGCGTACCCGGCCAGCCGTGTCCGCATGACGTAGTCGCGCGCGCCACGGATGCGCGCCGCGCTCACCCGGCCCCGCTTGCCGTCCGGAGACAGCCGATCGACCATGATGCCGATCCGCGTGTGCCCCTGGCTCAGGACCAGGTCAGCGGCGGTTGCCGCGGCCGCGGCGTCGTCGATGCCCACGCTGGGCAGACCGACGGGATTGGGGCCGTCGATGATCACCACGGGTAGGCCCCGGCCGACCGCGACGTCGAGGCTCGGATGACCCTCGGGAATGGCGTACGCCAGAAACCCGTCGACGGAGCCGTTGACCAGCACGCCGGACCCGACCCGGGCCAGGTCGGCCCTCAGCGGCAGCAGCGTCAACGCCACCTCGGCCATCTCGCCGACCTCGGAGATTCCCTTCAGCAGTTCTGACGTCGCCGGGTCGTCGAACGCATAGTGCAGCGACTCGGTGAGCAGCAAGCCGAGGGCACCGACGCGACCGGTTCGCAACGACCGGCCGGCGGGATTGGGGCCGGCGTATCCGAGGTCGGCGGCGACCCGGAGGATGTGGTCGCGCCGAGCACCGGACACCTTGTCGGACTGGTTGTAGGCATAGGACACCGCCGCCTGCGACACGCCCGCGGCACGGGCGACGTCGTGCATGTTCACCATGGTCCGCTCGTTCCCTCGCCGCCGTCACTGCCATGGCAGTGTTTCAGACTCATTGCGAAATTGTTAGTTAATCGTATAGCCACCGATGGACGCGGTGGTCCGGCATACGACATTCCCACGATGTGTATCCAACGCCGCAAGTCAGTGCCATCTTGAGTCTTCTGTCCGGATCATCGCGAGGTGAGACTGAGGTCACATCCCAGACCGACGAAAAGGAAGAGCATGTCAACCACGGACGACTCGCTGAGCAGCGCACAGCACTCGCCACGATCACGAGCCGACTCGGCCTTCGCCGATGCGGCGTACACCGACGACGCGCACCTCATGGCGGTGGGATACAAGCCACAGCTTGACCGCAGCCTCAGCTGGTTCTCCAACTTCGCGTTGGGCTTCCTGTACCTCTCCCCCATGGTCGGCGTCATCTCCATCTTCGCGATGGGAATCGCCGCGGCGGGCGGCGCGGCGATCTGGTGGATCCCCATCGTCGGCGTCGGAATGCTTTTGATCGCACTGGTATTCGGTGAAGTCGTGTCCCAGTACCCCATCGCCGGCGGCATCTACCAATGGTCCCGCCGACTGTGGAGCGGAAAATACGCCTGGCTCATGTCGTGGATCTACGTCGGCAGCATCACCATGGGCATCACCACCACGGCGCTGTTCAGTTCCGACTTCGTCGCCAGCCTCTTCCTGGGTACGGCAGACGAACCCTCGGTGTCGGCCTCGCCGCTGCAGAAGCTGATCATCACGCTCGCGGTGCTGGCCTTCTGCCTGGCACTCAACCTGCGCGGTACGCGCGCGTTGGGTTACATCACCAAGATCGGCCTCGTCGCCGAGCTGTCCGGGGTGGTCGGTGTCGGTACCTACCTGCTGCTGTTCAAACGGACGAACTCCTTCGACATCTTCTTCTCGACCATGGGCAAGTCCTCCGAACACGGACTGCTCTACGCGATGCTGGCGGCCTCACTCGTCGGTCTGTACCTCTTCGGCGCCATCGAGTCCTGCGGTGAACTCGCCGAGGAGACGCCGAACCCGGCCCGCGCCATACCACGGGCGATGATCCTCACCGTCGTGGTCGGTGGTTTCGCGGCGATGATCGCCTTCGCCGGCTTTGCGCTGGCGACCCCCAACCTCCAAGACGTCGTGTCCGGGGCGGAGTCGAACCCGATCCCCACCATGCTGCAGGCCACGTTGGGCACCGTCGGATCGAAGATCTTCCTGCTCGTCGCCGTCACGTCGTTCATCGCGGGTGTGATGGGGCAGCAGACTGCGGTGAGCCGCTTCGTGTTCTCGCTGGCCCGTGATGGCATGTTCCCCGGAAGCCATGTGATCTCGAAGACCGCCAAGAAGCATCCCACCCCGGTGAACGCGCTCCTGATCACCAACGTCCTACCCGCACTGGTCGTCCTCTTCGTCTACTTCTCCCCGGATTCGCTGTTCCGACTGGCCGGCTTCCAGGTCATCGCGATCTATGCGGCGTTCGGGATGGTGGTGGCCGCCGCATTGCGGGCCCGACTCAAGGGCTGGCGGCCTGCCGGGCCGTGGAACCTCGGCACGTTCGGCTTCCCCGTCACCGCGGCGGCGTTGGCCTACTGCATCGTCGCCATCGTCATCTTGGCCCGCCCGGGCGATCAGGACAGCTTCTTCGATCGTTGGATCGGCGTCATCGGTTTCGCGATCGTCCTCGTCACGGGACTGGCGTACCTGTTCATCGCCAAGCCGGAGCAGAAATCCGACGCCCCCGAGGGAGACGCAATCGAGATCGCCGACATGCTCCGCAAGCGAAAGACGTTCTGACCACGTCCCCGACTGCCGAGGAGTCAGTCCGACCTCGACGAGACCGTACGTCTCGTCGAGCAACCGGGCGGCAAGATCAACGTGACCATGCCGACATGCGTCAGAGGAACGCGACGTAGAGCTCGTCGGGCGACTCGGGGTGACGGTCTCCGGACACGACCGCGTCGGCTCGCGTCCAGGGTTGGTCGCGATCGAGATGAGCCCGCTCTTCGCGCATCCAGTCGTCGACGAATCCCGGCGGGTCGCGGTCGAGCGCAACGGTTCTCTGCATCGCCGTCTCCGGTGGCGTTTCGACCCAGATGACCGCGTCGAGCCACGGAGCGAGTTCGCGACGGCCGGCACCGACGCCTTCCACGAGGACAGTCGTCGCCCCGGAACCGATGTTGATGGCGCCCGCTCTACCCCGTTGCAACCAGGCCGGCGGGGTGAAGGACGTCGGTGGCCCGTCGTCGCGCAGTGGTTGCAGGACTCCGCTGATCAGTAACGGCGCCCAATCGAAGAAGGAGTGATGCCAGGCGACGTCGTCGGTGTGCACGACGGCCACGTGCGCATCGGAGGCCGCCAGACTGGCCGCCAGCGACGACTTGCCGGATCTGCTGCGCCCATCGATGCCCACGATCGTCACCCCGGCGCGGTGCGGCTCGTCGGGCGATACCAGGCGACCGAGCAGGGCAGAGATTGGGTAGCTCTGCCACGCGAGGTTCGCGGAGTCCGAAGCCTTCATTCACCAAGCCGATCACGTCACGGGTCGAGTTTCAACGGCTGCGAGCGGTCAGGAATAGACCGTCGCATACAGCGTCTCGATCTCTTCGGCGCCGGGAACGACGGGATTGTTGGCGGGCGATCCCGATGCCAAGGCCTGTTGAGCCATGAGCGGTATCAGTGCATTCCACCGTTGGCGGTCGATTCCGTATGATGCCGGAGTGGGAACGTCGAGGAAGACGCACAACTCCTTCAGCGCCTCGACGAAGGACGACGCGGCGGCGGCGTCTTCGTCGTGGGGGTGCTCGATGCCCCACGCGCGTGCACAGTCGGCGTAGCGGCCCGTAGCGCCACCGATCGAGTATTCGGTTACCGCGGGAAACAGCATCGCATTGGACAGGCCGTGGGCGACGTGGAAGTGGGCACCGATGGGGCGGCTCATCCCGTGCACGAGAGCGACACTCGAGTTGGAGAACGACATGCCTGCCTGTGTCGAAGCGACCATCATCGCTTCGCGCGCGCGCCGATCGCCACCGTCGCGAAACACCCGACGGATGTTAGCCGCGATGAGCCGGATCGCCGACAGGGACAGTGCGTCACTGACCGGATTGGCCCTTCGACTGACATATGCCTCGACGGCATGGGTCAGCGCGTCGACGCCGGTGTCGGCAGTCAGACGCGGCGGCATGGACAACGTCAATTCGAAGTCGATGATCGCGGCTACCGGCAAGAACGACAAGCCGGGGCAGAGCATCTTCTCATCGCTGTGGCTGTCGGTGATCACGGTGAACTGGGTGGCCTCCGAGCCACTGCCGGCGGTGGTCGGGATGGCGATGACCGGTAACGCGGGACCGTTGTATGCGTTCGGCGCCTTGAACCGGTGAATCGGGCCACCTCGCCCCGCCAGGACTGCCAATGCCTTCGCCGAATCCATCGGGCTGCCGCCGCCGAAGCCGATCACGCAGTCGGCGCCGTGGGCGCGTATCGCCTCGACACCCTCCGCGAGCGACTCGGTGGTGGGATCGGGCACGGTGCCGTCGAACAACGCCGGTGCCATCCCCGCTCGTCGCAACAGTCCCAGGATTCGGTCCGCGGCGCCGGTCCCGGTCAGGTAGCCGTCGGTGACGAGAAGAGGCCGCTTCAACCCCAATTCAGCTGTCACGTCGGCTATCTCGTCGACTGCACCGCCGCCGATTCGGAGGGTGCGCGGGAAGGCTATCAGGCTGGACGTCATGATTGTTCCGCTCTTCGGTCGTCCGTTGGAGGTCGTTCCCGGGGTTCCGTGGTGAAGTCGACGGGCACCGTCGTGTGCGTACGTGCCGATTCCAGGATCGCCAGCGACACTGCCAGCGCGTTCACCGCAGCACGCCCGTCGACGATCGGGCTGCCGTCACCCTCGGTGGCCAACGCGAAACGATCGAGGGTGACGTCGTAGGTGTGACGGCGGTCGGTGACCTCGACCTCTCGTTCGCCGCGTGAGTCTCGAAGGACGACGGTGCCTTCCGGCTCCGGTGTCATCACGCCGGTGGCGACGATGGTGCCCGACTCACCGAACACCTCCAGCCGCGTCGGCGCATACGGCGTGGTGAACGAGTCGTGCAGCCGCACCAGGACGTCGCCGTCGTACTGCAGCACCGCCGACGCTGCGTCCTCGGCGCCGTCGTGATGCCAGGTGCCTTGACGCACCGTCATGGCGGTGGCGTGCAGCGCCCGAGTCCCCAGCAGCGGATTGATGACCGACGCATCGTGGCACGACAGGTCCATCACGGCACCCGCACCCGGACCGTTCTCCAACCGCCATCCGCGCAGCCGCTCCGGCAGCATCGACGTGTGCTGCACGTTGACCGCGAGCACGCGGCCGACGGCCCCCTCGTGCACGAGCGCTTGCACCGCGCGGTGCGTGCCCGCTGCGGGCAGGTGGTGATTCACGCCCAGCACGACACCCCTCGACGTGCACGCCGAGACGATGCGCCGGGCACTGGTAAGGTCCACCGCCACCGGCTTCTCGCACAGGACGTGCTTGCCCGCCGCAGCGGCAGCCGACGCCTGCTCCACGTGCCGGTCGTTCCTGCTCGAGATGTAGACCGCGTCGACGGCCGGATCACTGAGCAACCGGTCCAGTTCGAAGCCCGCGGACCCCTGTGGGATGCCGTTGCGTTTCGCGAATGCGCTGGCATGGGCACGATCTGCGCTGGCCAACCCGGCGATCGTGTGGCCGACGCGGCGCATGGCGGGAATCATCCGCGTCTCGGCGATGTCGCTCGCGCCGATCAATCCCCAACTCAGCCCGGGACGAAACGTCATGTACACCTCCTAGAAGCCGCGCTTGGCCACGTAGTCATCACGCACATCACCGTGATACGCGGGCACGGTGATGTCCCACCATCCCGTCGGGTGCATCTCCGTCCACGGCAGCTCCCTGGCGCTGAGGACCTCGACGACCACCGGCCCCGGTGTCGCGATGGCCCGACGCACGGCGGCCTCCACCTCGGCCGGATCCTCCACCCGCTCCGCCGTCGCGCCCAGTGAGCGCGCGAACGCCGCGATGTCGGCGAAGTAGGGCTTGCCGTCCGGGGTGGTCCAACCCGAGACGATCTCCCGCTCGGCTCCGAAGAGATTGATCTGCAGGTCCTTGATGGCTTCCCAACCGCCGTTGTTGAGCACGACGATCGTCAGCGGAACGTTCTGCATGACAGCGGCCGCGACCTCGGTCCCGGTTTGCAGGAAGGCGCCGTCCCCGACCAACGCCAGCACCGGCACGTCGGGCGCCCCGATCTGCGCGCCGATGGCCGCCGGCACCCCGAACCCGATACCCGAGAATCCGCCTGCGACGATGTTGGTCCGCGGACCGTAGATCGGGAATTCGTTGAACGCCTGATTGGCCGGGTTGCTCGAGTCCGTCACCAAGATGCCCTCGCGCGGAAGGGCCTTGCGGATCTCGACCATCGCACGTGAATTGGTCATCGGTAGATGGTCGGTCGAGCGCATCGGGTGTAGGTGTTCGTCCCATCGAGCCTTGAGGTCTTGCAGCTCGTCGAAGTAGGCCGTGGTCCGATAGTCCGACGCCGGCTTCAGCGCCACCAACGCCTTCTGCAGCGCGGCCAGCGAGCTCTTGGCGTCGCCGACCACGCCGACCTCGACGGGATAGTTGCGCCCGATCTCGAAGCCATCGATGTCGATGTGAATCAGCTTGGTCTCGGGGATGTTGAAGGTGACGCCCGGCCGGTAGGACGAGGTGACCCGGTCGCTGAACCGGCAGCCCACCGCGAGGATGACGTCCGCGGTGCGGGTCATGCCGTTGCCGGGAATGGAGCCCATGTCACCACACGGCCACGCGTAGAGGTCGTGATCGGCGGGGAAGGCGCCCTTCCCCTGGAAGGAATGGGTGACGGGGGCACCGAGATGCTCGGCCACCGCGATCAGTTCTGCCGTGGCTTCGGCCGCGATGACGCCGCCGCCGGCGACGATGACCGGGCGCGTCGCCGAGGCGAGCAACCCGGCGGCTTCGTCGATGGCCGCGTGGTCACCCGTGGCGCGGTGCTGCGCGCGGCGTGCACCCGTAGCGGGGGTGTACTCGCCGTACTCCGCCTGCAGGTCCTGGGGAATGTCCACGAGCACCGGTCCCCGACGGCCTTCGTACATCGTGGTGAAGGCCTGTTCCAGCGCGACGGCGATGTTCTCCACCCGGTGCGGTTGCCACCACCGCTTGACGACGGGTTCGGCCATGCGGGGAAAGTTGTTGCCGTGTGGGCGGTCCAGTTCCTGCAGCACGCCGCGGTGCTCCATGTAGGTGTGCACCGCACCGGTGAGCAGCAGCATGGGCTGGGAGTCGACGTAGGCGGTGGCCAGACCGGTGAGGGTGTTGGTCGCGCCCGGTCCGATCGAGGTGCAGACCGCCGCGACCTTGCCGGTCGCCCGGTAGTAGCCGTCGGCCATGTGCGCGGCGCCCTGCTCGTGGATGGCGGGGATGACCTCGATCTCGTCGGCGCGGTCGACGAAGGCGTCGAGCATGGCGGTGTTTCCGTGCCCCGGGATGGCGAACACGTTCTCGACTCCGTGCCGGATCAGCGTGTCCACGACGATTTGCCCGCCGGTCAGCTTCTGCGTTGTCATGAGTCTTCTTTCGTTCTTCTGGTCAGGAGGCGGACGTGGCGTCGTTGGACGCGTACTGGCGTGCGGTCGCTGCGACGGTCGGAGCGACCCGCAGGGCGTTGGCCGCGATGGTCAGTGCGGGGTTCATCACCGGGAGGGAGGGGAAGAATGCGGAGTCCACGACGAACAGGTTGCTCACGTCGTGCGCTCGACAGTTCGGATCGAGGACCGACGTCGTCGGGTCCGCGCCGGCTCGCACAGTGCCGGCTTGGTGCGAATTGACGTCGATGCCCGGTGATTCGCTGATCACCAGGGGATAGCCGAGTGTGCGCATCAGCCTGCGAGTCTCGCGGACCAGTACTCGGTGCGTACTGACGTTGTTCGGTGTCCACGCAACCTGAATCGCCCCGTCGCGTCGCAGCGTCACGCGATTGTCCTGATCGGGGAAGTCTTCGCTGAACAGCCACCAGTCGATGCTGCGCCGGGTGGCGGCGTTCAGCGCCCACATCGGGAAGTAGGGCCGCTGCCCCTTGATCATGGCGCCCCGCAACTTCCCGATCAGCTGCACGTGACCCAGTGGGTACGGGTGATCGGGCGTGCCCTTGAGGTAGTGGTCGTTGACGTAGAGCGTCTTCTGGAACACGACCTCGTTGCGGCGCCGCGGGTCGATCGCGACCATGATGGAGTTGTTGTGCACCATGTAATTTCGCCCTACCTGGTCAGATGAGTTCGCCAGACCTCGTGGGTGGCGGTCGCTGGCCGACCGCAGCAGCAGTGCCGCGGAGTTCACCGCGCCGCAGGACACCACGACCGTGTTCGCCGACACCGTCAGCGCGCGGCCACCGATCTCGCATTCGATGCCGGTGGCCCGATCACCGGCCGCGTCGGTGGTGATGCGGGTGACGTAGGCATTGGTCAGCAGTTCCACGGCGCCGGACGCCACGGCCGGGCGTACGCCGCACACGTCGGCGTCACCCTTCGCCAGCACGCGGCACGGGAATCCGTCGCACGTCGAACACTTGATGCACGCCCCGCCCTGACGTAGGTCAACTCCGAGGGAGAGATGCGACGGCGTCATCCCGGCCTTGCGCAATCGATTCGCGATACGCGCGATCGGGGCTTCGTGTTCGACGGCGGGGAACGGGAACGCGTCCTCACGGGCCAGGGTGGGATCGTCGAGGTCGCCGTGGACGCGGTAGAGCCGTTCGGCGGCGCGGTAGTGCGGCGCGAAGGCGTCGTAGTCGACCGGCCATGCGGGAGAGTGCCCTTCGGCCAACTCGGCGTGCTGGAAGTCCTCCCGCCGGAAGCGGACCAGCGACGCTCCGTAGAACTTCGTGTTGCCGCCGACGTAGTAATAGGTGCCCGGCCGGAACGCGTTGCCGTTGGCGGCGTCGTACCAGTGTTCGGCGTTCTTGTAACGGCCGTCGACGAAAACCGCTCGAGGGTCCCAGTTCTCGGGTTCCTGGGGTAGGAAGTCGCCGCGCTCGACGACGAGCACCCGCAGTCCACTGTCCTTGAGTGCGTAGGACAGCGTGCCACCGCCCATCCCACTGCCGACGATGATCACGTCGTAGTGATGACGCGATGGGCTCGAAACGCTGTGCGGGGTCGCGTCGGTCATGGGCACCTCTTGCGGTCGGTCGGGTGGATCCCCACGGTCATTTCCGGCGCCGGGGCCATCGCGCCGACGCGCACCGGGTTGTCGGGGTTCAGGATCGTTGCCAGCCCCGCTTGGGAGATTAGTCCCTCGGCCACGGCCAAGTCGCTGACCGTCCGGCCCTGGGCGAGCGCGTCGGCGGCCAGTACCTCCAACGCGCGCAGCGTATGGATGCCGTAGTAGGCATGGTCGGGTAGTTCCCGCTGACCCAACAGGTCGTGTCTGATGCGCGTCACAGCGCACCCGTCGCCGACGGTATCTCGGCCCAGTCCAGCGGCGCGCCGCCGAACTTGGCCGCTCGCAGGTCGCCCGATCGCGCGTGCCCCTCGAATCGTTCCAGCCGGGACAGTCGGCCGCACACGTCACCGATCCGTGCACTGGAGGCGGGTTCACGAATCTCCTGATAGGTCAGGGTCTTGAGGAACTTGCCCACCCACAGGCCGCCGGTGTAGCGGGCTGCACCCAGCGTCGGTAGGACGTGATTGGTGCCGATCACCTTGTCGCCGTACGGGACACACGTCCCCTCGCCGAGGAACAGTGCTCCGTAGTTCCGCATCTGCGCGAGCGCCTGGCGCGGATCGTTGGTGAGGACTTGAACGTGCTCGGAGGCGAAGTCGTCGGCGAGCGCATACGCCTCGTCGAGGGTGTCGACGACGTGCACCTGACCGTGATCATGCCACGCCGGACCGGCGACCGCGTTGGTTCGAAGACCCGGCAGCAGCGCGTCGACATGGCCGAGCACCTCGCGTGCCACCCGATCTGAGGTGGTGATCAGCACGCACGGCGAGTCGGGGCCGTGTTCAGCCTGGCTGAGCAGGTCCACCGCGATGGTGAAGGGGTCGGCGTCGTCGTCGGCGACGATCAGCGTCTCGGTCGGGCCGGCGAAGAGGTCGATGCCGACTTCGCCGAAGAGTTGGCGCTTCGCCTCGGCGACGTACGCATTGCCAGGGCCGGTCAGGATGGAGACCGGGTGGATCGTCTCGGTGCCCAAGGCCAAGGCGGCGACGGCCTGAACACCACCGAGCACGTAGATCTCATCGGCACCCGCCAGGTGCATCGCCGCCACGCTGATCGGTGGTGCGGCGCCATCGACGGGCGGTGTGGTCGCCGCGACGCGGTCTACGCCGGCGACTTTGGCCGTCAGGACCGTCATGTGCGCCGATGCCGTCAGCGGGTAGCGGCCACCGGGCACGTAAGCGCCGGCGGCCTCGATCGGCACGTTGCGGTGGCCGAGGAAGACACCGGGCAACGTCTCGATCTCGACGTCCTCCAGCGAACGGCGTTGCGCCTCGGCGAAGGTGCGGATCTGGTGCTGCGCGAAGCGCAGATCGTCGAGCACGGTCTCGGCGACCGACGCCACGATGGTGCGGACTTCGTCGTTGGTCAACCGAAACGACCGTGGCGTCCAGCTGTCGAACTTCTCCGAGTACGTTCGCACCGCGCGGTCGCCGTTCACCCTGACGTCGGCGATGACCGCGGCAACGGTGTCAACGACGGCGGGACTGCTGGAACGCCGAGCCGACGCATCCGTCGCGTTCTTGACGACCGTTGACATCAGTTCTTCCTCCCGTTGTGAGACACGTTCGCTACAAGGTCGAGTGTTCCCGAACCCCGCCGACGACGGGAGACTCATGATGGGAACGACGCCGGTTCCCATTGACACGATTCGTGTCGGCGGCGGTCCGTGGCGTGCATCGACGCCGGCAGCCGTGCTGCGCGCGAGCCGGGCGTCTGCGCGGGCGACACGCTCCGTGCAGCACGAACGCATCACAAGGCCACACTGCGTGTCTTCTCACGGTCTGCCGCAGCTGCGAAGCTGAACGGCAGACAAGCACCCGATGCCGAAAGCATCTGCACCGTAACGGTCGTCGCTCGGCGCACAGCACACGTGAATGAGGGAGTCAGCATGGGACAACTCGACGGCAAGGTCGCCTTCATCAGCGGCATCGCCCGCGGTCAGGGCCGGTCGCACGCACTCACGCTGGCCCGTGAAGGCGCGGACATCATCGGGTTCGACCTGTGCGGCAAGCCCGCGTCGACGCCATACCCGGGTTCGACTCCCGAGGACCTCGACGAAACGCGCGATCTCATCGAGGCGGTCGGGCGCAAGGTGGTTACCGGCATCGCCGACGTCCGCGACTTCAACTCGATTGCGAGAGTTTTCGAGGACGGCATCGCCCACTTCGGGCGCGTGGACATCGTGGTGGCGAATGCCGGCATCTGCGCCGGCGGGCTGTCGTGGGAGATCACCGAGCAGGATTGGCGCGAGATGCTGGACATCAACCTGACCGGTGTGTGGAACACCGTCCGGGCGGCCGTCCCCATCCTCATCGAACAAGGCGACGGCGGCTCGATCGTCATGACCGGCTCCGCGGACGGGATAAAGGGACACCCGCACATCTCCGCCTACACCGCGTCGAAGTTCGGGGTCAACGGCCTCATGCAATCCATGGCGCTCGAGTTGGGCCAGTACAACATTCGGGTGAACTCCATCAATCCCGGTCAGGTGGACACCAACATGATCGGCAACGAATTCGTGTGGGGACTGTTCCGTCCCGATCTGGAGCATCCGACCCGCGAGGACGTGATCGACGTGTTCAAGAACGTCAACGTGTTGCCGATTCCCTGGATGGAACCCCAAGACGTCAGCAATGCCGTGTTGTACCTGGTGTCGGATGCGGCCCGGTACGTGACGGCGCATGCGCAGGTCGTGGACGCGGGGAATCTGCTGAAGTCCTGACACGGTGCATCACCCGGGGTTCCGCCTCAGCGCCGATCAGGGGAACTGCGAGCAGCAACTCGAGAGCTTGTTCAGCAAGTGCGCCGATGACCTCTCACAGTCGATCTCCATCCTTCGACGGGCACAACGCATGCCCGATCGCCCAGTCCTGCATTGCCAGGCCCACGCTCTTGAAGACGGTTCGCGCCGGCCGTGGCGACGCTTCGGGAACACCGTCGAGCAGCGTGCCCAGCTCGACGAGCCCATCCGCCGTCAGCACGCCTTCGACGATGGCGTGGTTGATCTCGCCGGACTCCTCGAGCGCCGCCTCGCGCTGATCCACCACCACCAGCGCCGACGAGAGCAGAGCGTCCGGTAGTTCCCGCATGTGCAGGCGATAGGCCCCAATAGCGTTGACGTGCACCGCTTCTGGTAACGCATCTACTTCGAATAATGGCGTGGTGGACGGCGTCGCGCAGCAGATGACGTCGGCATCAGCCACGGCGACGGCAGGGTCCGCCGACAGTCGCACGTCGAGGCCCGCGAGGTCATCGGCGTGCGCCTCGGCGAACACCCGAGCTGACTCGAGGTCGCGGGACACCAGTGTGACGGCCTCGAATTCGCGCATCACGCGCACTGCCCGAAGCTGGTCGGCCGCTTGGCCGCCGAGTCCGATGAGCACCAGCGTGCGCGTGAGCGCGGGAGCCAGGAGGTCGGTCGCCACCCCGACCGCCGCGCCAGTACGCAGCGAGGTGACCGTTCCGGCGTCGAGGACGTAGGCGGTGGAACCGGCCGTCCACAACACGAGGCCCTGCGTCGCGGGCCGCCGGCTGTAGTCGAGGTCGACGGACTTCACCACCGCCGAGGACGTCGGAGCGTGAAAAGCCGTCATGGTCAGGAATCGTCCGTCGCCTAGTGCGGTGCGCACCGGCATCTCGAACTCCCCGGCCTGCATTCGGACGAACGCATCACGGACCGCGGTGATCGCGCGCGACATGGGCACGGCGGTCCGAAGTTCCTCGGGTGTCAGCAGCATCGTCTTCATTGCGCGTCCTCGGCGAACATCCGTCCCACACGGTCGACACGAACCTGACCGACGGGGATAGTCGCCGGCGGACCGGCGAGCAGCACGACGGAGGGACCGTGCTCGTAGAGCTCCCACGCGACCACTGCCGCGATCGACAGGATCGGATCGGCATCGGTGAGCAGCAACAGGTTTGGCGCGGTTCCGCGGCGGATGCTCTCGAGTAGGGTGCTCGTCGACGAGCTCGATCCGCGCGTTGCGCCCATCAACAGCGCGACGCCTGTCAGCGACGTCCCGCACTGCGGATGGTGGCCATCGATGATAATCCCGGTCTCCTCGTCGACTCCGCCCCAGAAGCTGAGCGGCTCCTCCAGGACGAGCAGCGGACCCGACGCGGGGCCTCCGATGATCAACTCGCCAGTGAACCACGCCGACTCAGACATCGGCCGGTCCGATCAGGATTCGCCCCGCCACGGCGCTTTCCACGCACTGTGCGCCGCTGGCGAGTACTACTTCGTAACCGAGCTGCGCGGGAGCGTAGTACGCCCACTTCGCCGAGTTGGTCATCATGGCGCCGTCTGGGTCGAGCACCTTCGACGGGCCGTAGATGCACGTATCCCGCACGACGGTCACGCCGCATGATTCGAGGCGGTGCACCGCGTCGGGTTCGGACGCCGTGACCGACCGGCTGGTGGTGGCATAGGTCGGCACCCGGACAGCACGGCCCGCCAGTGCGTCCGCGAAACGGACGAGCTGGGCGCGCGAAAGGTGCGGCGTGCCAAGGCTGACCCCACCGAGCGCTGACCCTAGCGCCGCCGAGGTGAGTTGGCGGTGGGCTGCCACCAGATCGGCGTGCGTGACGCGCCGCTCGAGAAGATGCGGCATACCTCGGGTGGCGGTTTCCAGATCCGGCGCCTCAGGGGTGATGCCGGCGACGTGGAACATCGCGACGCCGCCGCCCGATGCCGCGGCCGCCCCGAAAGCCTTCCCCCAGTCGTCGTCGATGGGCAGATCGGACAGGCCGTCGATGACCGGGATCATGGTCCCGGTCAGACGGCTCACGTGGTGGCCAAGCAGCGCGGGCAACAGGTCGGCGTCGATGCCTCGCACGTCGGGGTCAACGGTGAATACCGCCCTGGCGGCGCGATTCGCGGGAATGTGTAGTCCGGAGTAGGGCACCCGGCCGGCGATGGCCGCGCACACGTCGATGAAGTCGCCGTATCTGTTGGTGCGGAGCCCGATCATGCTGTTGCCGAACACGATGGCGTTGGACTCGGCCCATGCTACGTCGGCACCGGTAGCCGGCCGCCCGGGAAGCTGGTACGGCGCGCAGGTGAACGTGGGCTGACAGCCGAGCTCGACGTAGGCCTGCATCAGCTCCGCGGCTTCACCGAGCGCGACGGGCGACCCGAGGAAGATGTCCTTGCGATTGAGATCCAACCCACCGACGTTGAGCGTGGTGGGCACCCGCACCCTCGCGCCGCGGTCGGCGAGATGCCGGACGAAGTCCAGGCTCGACGGCCCGTGGTAGAGGCAGCCGTCCACGTGGGCGGCCGCGATGGGAATCAGATGGCTGGCCTTCTGCGTGCGTGCCGCCGACAACAGCACGCGCATGGCGAACGCGACACCGGCGCCCTCACCACCGTCGAGCATGCTCCGCTCTTCGACGGTCAGATCGGTGGCCGCGACGTCGGCGGCGGCAGTCATGCCGACAGCGGACTTTCGGCGAAGGCGCGCTCCAGCACTTGCAACCGGTCCGCGAGTTCCTTGACTTCGGCCTCATCCGGCATCAGGTAGGGCTCGCGCGCCGGGCCGACGTCGAACCCCTGCACCGCCAGCCCCGCCTTGCACAAGGCGACGTAGTTGGGCGATGCCTCGACGAATCGAAGAAACGGTCGAATGTGGCGCCACAGCGCGGCGTTGTCCGGAGTCGGCCCGTCGCTGTTCAGGCTCGCGGCAACGGCGGACAGCGGACCGGGAATCAGATTGGCGGCGCCGAAGACCGCGCCTGTGGCACCGGTGCGAACGGCGTCGTACAAAAGCGAGTCGAGGCCGACGTAGACACCGAACTCACTGCCGTCGGCCCATTCCACCAGGTCGCCCATCAGCTCCGGGCTACCTGAGCTGTCCTTGACTGCCCGTACGTTCGGCAATGTAGCCAGATCGGTGATGTGGTCGAAGGTGAGGAGACCGGACGGCGGGGTGTTGTAGACCATGACCGGAACGCTGACGGCGGAGGTGAGAACCTCGTAGAAGTGGAACCGCTCCCGCCAGTTGATCGACTCGCCGAACGGGGAGGCGACCATGACCGCGTCAGCGCCAGATTCCTGTGCGTGCAGACTCAATTCGACGGCGTCTCGGGTGTTCAGCGTGCCGGTCTGGATGACGACGGGAACCCGTCCCTTCGCGGCATCGATGGCGGCAACGGCGAGCTGCTTGCGCTCGTCCATCGACAGCGCGCCGAACTCACCCGTCCCGCCGCCCACGACGAAACCGACTATTCCTGCGTGGATCTGGTGGTCGATGAGCTCGGCGACGACTCCCGCGTTCACCTTGTCGTCGGCAAGTGGCGTCACCAGGGCGGTGAGAAGTCCGCGGGGCCAGGTCATCGTCATGGGGTTACCTCTGTCTTGTCAGTTGGAGTCACGCGGCGTAGAAAGTCGAAATCACAGCCGGTGTCGGCCTGGGTGACGCTGTCGACGTAGAGGCGGGCGAACCCGCGGGCAGGCGGTTGGAACGGCGGCTCGGCGGCTCTTCTTTGACGTCGCGCTGCGAGCTCTTCATCGCTGAGTTCGACGTCCAGGCGACGGTTTTCGAAGTCCAGCACGATGGTGTCGCCGGTCTCGACCAGTCCGATCGGTCCGCCGATGGCCGCCTCGGGAGTGATCTGCAGGACGGCGGTGCCCGACACCGTGCCCCCGACGCGACCGTCGGTCACCCGGACCATGTCCTTGATCCCCTGGTTCAGCAGCTTGTCGGGAACCTGGATGCGCCCGTATTCGGGCATGCCCGCCGACCCCTTCGGGCCACCGCCGAGGACCACGACGACGTCTCCCGGGCGGATGTCGAAGTCCGGTTTGTAGAGCAGTTCGTCCTGCTCCTCCTTGGAGGTGAACACGACGGCGCGCCCCCTGTGCGACAGCAGCTCCGGCGAGGCGACACCCGCCCGGATGATCGCTCCGTCGGGGGCGAGGTTGCCGTGCAGCACCGCGATGCCCTGCGGTGGGGCGATCGGCTCGGCGAGCGTGCCGATCACGCGGTCGTCGAGGATCTCGGCGCCCTTGATCTCGTCGCCGAGCGTGCGTCCCGTGACCGTCATCTGCTCGCGGTCGATCAGATCGCCCATCGCGTTGAGCAGAGCAGGAACGCCGCCCGCGTTGAAGAAGTCGTTGTAGTAGTACTGCCCCGACGGCCGCAGGTTCAGCAGAACCGGTGTGGTCGTAGAGAGTTCGTCGAAATCAGCCAACTTGAAGTCGACGTCGAGGCGGCCTGCGGCGGCCAGTAGATGGATGACCCCGTTGGCCGCGCCGTCGATGGTGGCCAGCACACGCACGGCATTGCGAAACGCACCGGTGGTCATGATCTGCGTGGGCCGCAGATCGTTTTCGACCGCCGCCATGATGTACTCGCCGACGTCGCGCGCCATGACGATGCGACGCGAGTCCATCGCGGGTATCGCCGAACTACCCGCGGGCGCCATTCCCAGCGCCTCCGCGAGCGTCACCATGGTGCCTGCGGTGCCCATTGACGTGCAGTGACCCGGGCTGCGCTCGACGGCGCTCTCCATGTCGGTCAGGTCGGAGTCGGTGAGCTCGCCGCGACCGAGCGCCTCGAAGGCGCGGTGGCAGTCGTAGCCGGAGCCGACGTCGCGGCCGCGCCAGTATCCGCTGAAAGATGGCCCGCCAGGCAGGATCACCGTCGGTAGATCGATGGATGCGGCAGCCATCAACATCCCGGGGATCGTCTCGTCACAGGCGCCGAGCATCACGAGACCGTCGACGCCGTGCAGCGCCGCGGTCTGCTCGATCTCCATGGCGAGCAAGTTCCGGTGCATGAACGTCATGCCGAGCGGATACGCGAGATCGGCGCCCATCGTGATCGAGTTGAACTCGCGCGGAAGACCACCCGCGGCGATGATCGACTCTTTGAGTGCCGTCACCATGCCGCCGAAGTGCATGTGGCAGCGGTTGAAGTCACTGGTGTTGTTGGCGATGCCGATGACGGGGCGCTGGTAGTCCTTCTCCCTGAGGCCCTGCACCTTCAACGCCGAGCGCTGCAGGAAGCCGTTCACACCGGTGTCGTCGTACCACCGTGCACTACGGAGCCCATGGGTCTCTGGCATGGGTCGACGATACGGCCCACGAATATTAGATGTCAAGATTTTGAAAACAAATATTTAACTACTCGAACCTTGACACTGACCGCTCATCAACCTAGCGTATTCAAATATTCGATTTCTATGGTTTTGGAAGGACCGACGGTGGTCGACAGCAAGGTGGCGCAGTTCAACGTCTTCACGACCGACTACGAGCCGCTCCCCGAATACGGTGGCAAGCAGGCGATCCTGTACACGTCCGAAGATGGCAAGCGACTTGCCGGCAGCTTCCACGAGTCCGGCGTGCATCCCCTTCTCATGCCCTTCGACGAGTTCATCTACGTCATCGCGGGCACCGCCACGATCTCCGTCGAGGGCGGCGAGACGTTCGAGTTGGGCGTCGGCGGGTGCTGCTACCTCACGGAGGGGCAGAACGTCACGTTCGACTTCTCCGACGACTTCCACGACGTGAGCGTGCTCGTCTCCGACACTCCGTTCGACGTCTGACCGTGGGCGACGCCGTCGACACGGCCATCGTCGGCGCCGGACCGGCGGGACTGGCCGCTGCCTACCGCCTCGCCCACACCGGCAGGACCACGAGGGTCTTCGAGGCGCTGGGCGAGGTCGGTGGCCGAACTCGCAGTGCGACCGTCGCAGGCGAGCGCATCAACACCGCAGCGATGTTCGTCTACGTGGGCACGGAGTCGCACGCGCTATGTCAGGAACTGGGCATCGCGACGGTGCCGGTGACGCCGCCGTCCTTCGGCGTCGCGCGCGGAGGCAGAACCGTGTTCGCACGAGACGACGACGGGCTCATCGACTCGCTCGAGCTATGTCCGCGAGCGGCCGCCGAGCTGCGAAACATGCTGCGGGACATGCGTAATGAGCACACCGCCTACACCAGCAGCGCGGGACCATCGTCGCGGTCAGAGGCACTGGCGGGCATCTCGTTCGCGGAGCATCTCGGGGCCCTCCACCCCGATCTCGACGGAATCCTGCGCAATCTCGTCCAGGGCGGAAGCACGGCGACGCCGGAGGTGCTGTCGGCGCAGTACGGCCTGCGCTACTGTTCCAGTTACCTCGTCCGTGCCGCAGGTCACCGCGAATACATCCCCACCGGCATGCAGACGATCAGTGAGGGACTGGCGGCCCGGTTGGCTCCGAATGTGTTGACGCTCAATGCTACGGTCACATCGATCAGCCCGACGTCGGACGGGTACTCCGTGTCGCTCAGCACCGAAGCGGGCACCGAGTCGATCACGGCCAGGAACGTGGTCTTCGCCGTGCCGTCCCCCATCGTGACCGATCTCGCGCCGTGGCTGCCGGAATGGAAAACCGCTGCGCTGCAACGGGTCAAGCCCAACGCCACGGTGACGATGGCGGTCGTGCTGGACAGCAGCGGCAAGACCAACTGGGACGACATCTTCGTCGTCTCCGCCGTCGACGCCGCCTTCAACATGGTGCTGCAGCCGCGGTCCGGCGCCGATCGGGTGCCGAGCCGGCACGGCCGCACCACGATGATGTGCTACCTCAGCAGCGATGACGAGGCCGCCCGCAGCACCGACGACGAGGCGACCGTCAGCACCTGGCTCGAGGACTTCTACGCAGTGGTTCCCGATGCCAGAGGCCGCGTTCTGGGCACCCTGCTGACCAGGTGGCCGTACTGCTTCTCCCACGTGGCACCCGACCGCGCAGAAGTGCTCGACGACGTCCGCCGTTCCGTCGGCGGCGTGCACTTCGCCGGCGACTATTCGTCATCGACTGCGGGATCCCACGGAGCCATCGCCGAGGGATTCCGCGTTGCTCGTGAGTTACGGCCGAATTTAAGTCTTGCGTACTAATATTTGAAGCCGTAGTTTTAAAGAGGAACTTCGGTCGCACAGCACCGAACCAAGCCGCACCAGGAGTGACGATGACCACGACCGCCGCACCGCAACCGCGCCTGCAGGACACCGACGTCCGCACCCTCGGCCACGTGATCGGCGGCGTCGTCGAACCCGCCGGTGGCGTTCTCCTCGACGTCGTCAACCCCGCCACGGGCGCCGTCATCGCCCGCGTCAGCAACGGTACCGCCGCCGACGTCGACCGCGCGGTCACCGCCGCGCGGGCCGCACTGCCCGCCTGGCGGGCCCTGACTCCTGGCGACAGGTCCAAGGTCCTCACCGCGATGGCCGACGCGATCGATGCGCACGTCGACGAGTTGGTCGCGATGGAGCAGCTGAACGTCGGAAAGCCGGTCGGACTCGCCGCCGAGGAGATCCCCGGGGCTTCGGAGGTGCTGCGCTTCATGGCCGGTGCCGCCAGGGCGCTGCAGTCACCCGCGACGGACGAGTACCTGGCCGGGCACGTCTCGATGCTGCGGCGCGAGCCGCACGGCGTCATCGGTGCCGTCACGCCGTGGAACTACCCGCTGATGACGGCATCGTGGAAGATCGCCGCCGCACTGGCCATGGGAAACACGATGGTGCTCAAGCCTTCCGAGCTCACGCCGCTAACCACGGTGCGATTCATGGAGCTCGTCTCAGACATCCTGCCCGCGGGCGTGCTCAACGTGGTCCTCGGCACGGGCCAGCAGGTCGGAGCCGCGCTCGCCGCCCATCCCGGCATCGACATGGTGTCGCTGACCGGCAGCGTCGCCAGCGGCCAGGCGGTATCGGCCGAGGCTTCCAAGACCCTCAAACCCGTACACCTCGAGCTCGGCGGCAAGGCGCCGGTCGTGGTGTTCGCCGACGCCGATCTCGACGCCGTGGCCGACACCGTGCGGATGGCCGGGTTCGTGAACTCCGGTCAGGAGTGTGGCGCTGGCACCAGGGTCGTGTGCGAGGCGTCGGTCAGCGGCGAGCTCACCCGCAAGCTCATCGAAGCCATCTCCGAGATCAGCGTCGGAGCGCCGGGCGACGGCGACGACATCGAGATGGGACCGCTCGTCAGCGAGGCGCACCTGGATCGGGTGACCGCCATCGTCGACAGGGCCCGTGCTGCCGGCGCCACCGTCGCCGTCGGCGGCACGCGTCTGGACAGGGACGGCTACTTCTACGCGCCGACGGTCATCACCGATGCCCCCCGTGGCGCCGAGATCACTACGGAGGAGATCTTCGGGCCCGTCATCACGGTCGAGAAGTTCGAGACCGAGGCCGAGGCCGTCGAGCTGTCCAACAGCACCAGGTACGGGCTCGCGTCATCGGTGTGGACCGCCAATGTCGGTCGGGCGCTCCGAATGTCGAGCGCACTGGACTTCGGCACGGTATGGGTGAACTCGCACCTGGCTCTCGCGATGGAGATGCCGTGGGTCGGGTTCGGCGCCTCCGGCCACGGCAGGGAGTGCTCGACGCTGTCGCTGGAGGACTTCTCGCGCACCAAGCACGTCATGATCGCCACCGGCAGCCAAGAGGATGGGGCGTGACCGTGATCAGCCCACCGCAGGTGCGGCACTACATCGACGGCGCGTGGGACGAAGGCGCCGGCGACGACGTCGTCGACGTGGTGGATCCCGCCACCGAGCGGACGGTCACCACGTTCCGGTCGGCGACAGCCGAGGAGGTCGACGCCGCCGTCGCCGCGGCCAGGCGGGCCCAACCGGCCTGGGCCTCGATGACACCGCGGGATCGCACTGGCGCTCTCTTCGTCCTGGCCGACGCGGTCGCCGCCCACCTCGACGAGCTGCGCGACCTGGAGATCCTGGACACCGGGAAACCGATCACGGCAGCCAGCACCGACGAGTTCCCCTTGATCCTGGACTCGATGCGGTACTTCCTCGGCGCCTCTCGCTCCCTGACCACCCAGACCGCAGGCCAATACCTGCCTGGCGTGACGACGATGTTCCGCCGCGAGCCGATCGGCGTCGTCGCCGCGATCACGCCATGGAACTACCCGCTGTGGCTCGCAGTGTGGAAGGTGTTGCCCGCCTTGGCGACCGGCAATGCGGTCGTCCTCAAGCCCGCGGAGAACACTCCCCTGTCGACAACGCGGTTCGTCGAACTGGCCTCCGCCGTGCTGCCTCCCGGAGTGCTCAACCTGGTACACGGTCGCGGGACGACCACCGGCGCGCACCTGGCCGTCCACGCGGACGTCGACCTCGTCTCGTTCACCGGCTCGGTGACCACCGGGCGGGCCATCGCCGCCGCGGGCGCCGACCGACCGCGCCGTTCCGTGCTCGAGTTGGGCGGTAACGCACCGGTGCTCGTTCTGGCCGACGCCGACCTGCACGACGTCGCCGCCACGGTCGTGGCGATGGGGACCTACAACGGTGGCCAGGAGTGCATGGCGGCCACCAGGGTCATCGTCGCCGAACCGGTCGCCGATGATCTGACAGCCCTTCTGTTGGAGAAACTTTCGCATGTCGTGATCGGCGATCCGACCGACCCCGCGACGACGCTCGGCCCGCTCGTTTCCGGCGCGCAACTGCGACGCATCGAAGGCATGCTGGACCGACTGCCCAGCCGGGCCAAGGTACTGATGGGCGGAAAGCGGGCACAGCGGCCCGGCTTCTATCTGGAGCCAACCCTCATCACGGGTCTCGAGCAGGACGACGAGATCGTCCAGGAGGAGATCTTCGGTCCCGTCGTCACGGTCCAGACCTTCCCCGACGTGGACGCAGGGCTCGCGATGGCCAATGGCGTCGCATTCGGACTGGCCGGGTCGGTGTGGACCGAGAACATCGACGAGGGCATGCGGCTGACGTCTGCGCTGGAATTCGGAAACGTCTGGCTCAACACCCATCTCGCCGTCGGCGCCGACTTCTCGCTCGGCGGGTTCCGCGAATCCGGCTATGGCAAGGAAGGCGGGTTGGCGGGCATCGAGGAGTTCACCAGGGTGAAGGCCGTAGGCATCAGGAGCCGGGCGCCCGAAGTGAGTGTGTCCAAGGACCGATGAGACCGGCCCCCGGAGAGGTATCGGACACACCGCTCCGATCGGCAACGCCTTCGCGCCCGCCAGCCGAAATTCGACGACTTCCTCCGCTAGCTGACGGTCGTCAGGGCGAGGTGAATACGGCGGCCGAAAGCCCGCCGTCGACCACCACCGTACTGCCATTCACGTATGAGGCCTGATCCGAGATCAGGAAGGCGATGACGTCGGCGACCTCGGACGGCTGGGCGATTCGCTCCAGTGGGTAGGCCGATTCGAGCGAGCTTCGGGCAGCAGCCGGGTCGGGATGAGCCTCGAGGTACGCGGTGAGCATGGAGGTCTCCATGTCGCCGGGACATACGGCGTTGGTCAGGATGTTGGCGCGAGTAAGCGAGCGGTCCACGGCCAGCGAGCGCGTCAGCCCGAGGAGCGCGTGTTTGGACGCCGTGTAGGCGGGAAGCAACGCGTCCCCGAGGAAGCTGGACACTGAGGCGACGTTGACGATTCGACCACCGGTATCACCGGCCATCATGGCCAGAACTGCGTACTTGCACGTCCAGAACGCCGATGTGACATTCGTGCCGTACACCAGGTCCCATTCCTCCGTGGAGGTTTCCAACAACGACCGCTCGACTTGGACCGCGGCGTTGTTGACGAGGAAGTAGAGACCCTCGCGAGCTGCCACGAATGAGAACACCTCGCGGACAGCCGACTCATCGGTGAGTTCACACACCGTCGGGATGATGTTTCCGGGAAGCTCATAGCCCAGCTCCGCGGTTTCGGTCAACGCGTCGCCACGCCTCGCAAGCGCGTATACCGTTGCGCCGCCGGCCGCGAGGCGCACCGCAGTGTCCCGTCCGAGTCCGCCGGACGCTCCAGTGACGACGCCGACCTTGCCGTGCAACGCCTGCGTGATGGTCGGCGTCACCGCACGAGACTGTGTCGGCCACCGAGGGTCGGCATCGAATTGAACAGGTGGTATCCCGCAGGCGCGGCCACTACCATGGCGACCGCGTTCACGCAGCGCGCGGCCGTCATCTGGATCGCGTCATCGAGGCAGGTGCCTGTGCCACCCGGCAGTCCGAGCGGCAGCTCCATCCGCAGCGGCGGGGTGCCGTCCACCTCGACGCGGTAGCCGCCCTTGTCGCCGATCTGAGGCCAGTACGGCGCCATGTGCGAACCGATCCGACCGACGTGTCGCGCGACGATCCTCGGTCGCCCCGCAACGACTGCGCTGATGGTCCATTGCATGGCGCCGACCGAGCCCGCGCGGATGTGCAGGCCGCCTGGCGAGGTGAATTCCTCTTGTGCTGGATAGGTTTCGGTATCCAACACAATCTGGTCTATCTCGACGCCGAGGGCGTCGGCGACCAGCCACAGCGCACATCCCCAGCTCGGCAACAGGGACTCGTCGGTCGCACCGTTGACGTCTTCAGGCCGCTGACCGTAGCCCATCGACTCCAGTGTCGACGCGGCCCGGTAGGTGGCATAGTCGATGACCTCGAGAGTGTGCACCGTGTCGATGCGGCCCGCCGCCGACGACAGTGTGATCGCAAGGCAGTCGCTGACGAATCCGGGATCGAGGCCGGTGAAGTACAGGCTTACATCCTTCTTCAGGCACGCGGTCTGCAGCCTGGCGCGCAACGATTCGCCATCCGCGAGCTGACGCCAGTGCATCGCACTCTGCAGCGGGCTCACCACGTTCTTGCCGCTCTCCAGGACGGCCACGATCTCGTCAACCCACGCCGCCGACGTACTGCCCGGCACCGTCGGGTCCAGGAACGCGTCGCGCGGCATGAACAGCACACAGTCGGCCTCAATGGCCAGCACGGCCTCGGCGTCGAGCTGCGACGTCACACCGGCACTTTCACGTCCGGCGAGTTCACCGGCGTCGCGGCCGTCCTTGTCGGCGGTGTAGCACTTCACCGCGACGAGTTCGAGGTCGTCGCTGTCCAAGATGAAGCGAATCGCTTCCACCCCAACCGACCCGGTGCCCCACTGGACGACGCGATAGCCACCCATCAGCGGGCCGCCGCAGGATCGAGCGCGGGCCGGGCGAGGGCATTGGATACGTACCGGTCAGCGTCGCGGGCGGTGTCGACCGTCGGGCAGAACTCGGCGATGTCGCGGGTCAGCGGGCCGCCGTACCAGTCCCCGCCGTCGAGCATTCGGACACCGGGGAGATACTGCTCGACCGCGGAGAAGTCACGTTCGAGCGGGACGATGACGTTCGTAGACACATAGCTCCTCGGGACGCAACGACTTGTGAACTCGCGGTGGAGTGTCAGTTATATGCGGCGACGCGTGCCGGGAGGTCGGCAGCAGAGTCGGCGAGGTGCTCTGCCGCGCGAAGCGCGAACGACGCGATGGTCGACGTCGGATTCAGGCCTCCGCCGGTGACCATTACCGAGCCGTCGACGATGAAGAGGTTCGGCACGTCGTGGGATCGGCCGTAGCCGTCCACGACCGACGTCGACGGATCATTGCCGCACCTGGCCGTTCCCAGCAAGTGCCCCGACGGCACCAGCGGGTCGAAGAACGTGTCCACCGCTCCCGCGGCCACGTGCGCCTCGGTCATCTTCTTGATCGAGAAGTCGAGCATCCGCTTCGAGTTCTCGCTGAGCGTGTAGGTGATCTTCGCCGCGGGCAGGCCACTGCTGTCGGTCATCTGTCCGTCGAGCGTCACGGTGTTGGTCTCCTCGGGCAGGTCGTCGATGTTGGCGTACCAGATGAGACCCTTGCCCGCCCCACGCGACAGGCCGTGGGCGGCCTTGCCCCAACGCTGCTCGAACGGCCGATCTCGGTATAGATCAAGCACGCTGAGCACTCCGGGCAGCGGCATGAGGTTCCACTTCGCTCCGCGGACGAATCCGCGAGACTCGTCGGTCTCGTAGAATTCGAGACTGTAGATCAGCTGTCCGGCCGGACCGTGCCAGCTCTCGAGTTCCTCGGAGTAGATGCCGATGACACCGGTGTTGGGATGGATCATCAGGTTCTTGCCGACCAGTCCGGAGGAGTTCGCGATCTCCGACATCAACAGCAGCCTCGGCGTGCCAACTCCGTTGGCGGCCATCACGACTGCGTTGGCGCGCACCCGGTGCTCGACTCCATCGCCGTCGAGCCAGAGGGCGCCGTCGGCGAGCCCGTCGCCGCCGGTGGTGATGCGCGCGACGCGGGCGTTCGGAATCAGCCGCGCCCCAGCGGCGGTGGCGTGCGGCCAGTACGACAGATCGAAGGATGCTTTCGCCCCGGCAGGACAGCCTCTTTCGCAGACTCCCCAGCGCACGCACTGGCCCATGTTCTTGTAGGTCGACGACGGGATGGCCTGGGTGCCGGGCCAGAAGTGCCACCCGAGGTCGTTCATCGCCGCCCCCATGTGCAGGCCGCCCTTGCCGATCGGGTGCGGCGGCATGGGGAAGTCCTGCTCCGGGTACGCGGGATCACCACCGAGTCCCGCGACACCGATGAACTCGTCGACCCGGTTGTAAAAGGGCTCGAGGTCCTCGTAGCGGATCGGCCAGTCGTCTGCCACGCCGTCCATGGTGCGCACCCGGAAGTCCGACGGCATCATGCGCATCCAGTGCGCGCCGTAGACGATGCTCGACCCGCCGACCGCGCCGAACATGCTGACCGGTGCCTGCGCGCCGCTCAGTTCCAGCGGATAGTCCTCACGGCGCCTGCGCACGTTGGGCTCCCAGTGCCACTTGGTGCGCGTTAGCAGTTCGAATTCCGGCTTGCTGCCCGGCATCTCGGTCGAGTTGATCCAGTCTCCCTGCTCAAGGCAGATCACCGAGAAGCCGCGTGTCGCCAAGGTGTGGGCGACGACGGATCCGGACGGCCCTGCGCCGACGATCAACACGTCGGTGGTCAAATCGTCCACGGTACTCATTTCCCGACTCCCACTCGCTGCGGTCCTCGCTCTTGTCCCTGCTCGTTCTTCAGTCGCGCTCGTCTTCGGGAGCTCACGCCGACACCTCGTGAAACATCGGACCGCGGCTCATCACCTGGTCGAGAACTCCGCTGCTGATCTCGTCGGCAGCCTGGTCGATGCGCGGTGCCCTTCTGACCCCTTGCGGATAGCCGATCGCCGTCAAGGCTTCGGGCGCCATGAAGTACGCCCCTGAGGCGGCGACCGCAACGATCTCGAAGTGTGCCGGATGCTCTTCGGCGAACGCTCGTAGGGCGCCCCACGAAACGTCTTCGGGCAGAAGGCGAAGCGCCGCGCGCAGCGCATCGCATTCGGTGCCCAGCGCCACGGCGGCCTGCTCGATCAGGGTAGGCAGCGCCGGGATGGTCCCCGCGCCGGGGGCCTGATCATCGCCGGGTAGCAGGATCGCGGCCACCTGCGCGACCGCCGCCACTTCTTCGCTGGTCAACATCACCGGCATCTCCTCGACTTTCGCGACGCGTCGGGCCGTGACGCGGCCCCACCAAAGGTACGCCGGGAGAATATTAGAAGTCAAGGATTTGAAATCGTATTATTGAAGCTGTTGCACGGCCTCGTGGATCCTGGTCAGCAGCTTCCAGGAGAACGGCGGGAAATCGTGCTCCTCGAAGCCAGCGCCCTCCGTCATCAGGTCGCCGGCGCCATGGGTAGCGGAGTTCGAGACGATCACCCTCCGCTCGGAGTTGATGAGGTAGGACTCTCCTGCCGCAGCCAGCAACGGTGAAAGCCACGACTCCAAGTCGGCCACTAGGATGTCAACACAGGTCACGCCGTAGAACCGACCACCCACCATGATCGGCGAAGTAATCGTCAACGCGAAGTCGTCCACACCGCCGTAGTCGACATAGGGCCCGAAGGCACACGGCACGTGTTCGCGACGCGGGATGTCGACGAAATCGCGCATCTCATAGTCGTAAAAGTCTTCGCGCGACGGGTCGAGCACGTGGTGGTTATCGGCCACTGGCCCCACACCGGTGCGCTGCCACCACTGGATCCAGTACGGATGATCTGGCATCACACCGATCTCGGTGAGCACACCCGTCCCCTTCACGAATGCAGGAAACGCCTCGATTCGCCGTAGTGCAGCCAACGTGATCCGACTCCGCACGGCGTCGAACGCCCCACCCTCGGCCAGTGCAGGCCCGGTGTCGTCGGCGAAACCAGCGAGGGCATCGACCAGGCCGGAGACGACCACGTCGAGTTCACCGGCCAACGTCGCCGACCCCGCGGAGCCGTTGACGTCGCGCGTGGCGGCGATCCGCTCGAACCTCAGCCGCGCAAGCCGCCCGAGCAGTCTGCTCACGTAGCCTTCGGCCGCCGCCCTGGCCCGCTGAGGGTCACGGGACTGCACCGCTTCGGCGATCGCGGCGAGCCCCGCCGAGCTGGTGGCTCGTTCGTCGGGGGTTTGCAATGCAAGGCCGAACAGCCAGTCGATCTGCTCGTGCACGGCGAACTCGGCGCGCGTCATTCGCATCGACTGTGCCGCTGCGGCGAGCTCGAGCAGAAATCGCCCGTGGGCACGACGCGCGTCAAGGCTGCTGTCGGCCTCACCCACCCGAGCGGCATAGGCGCCGAGCATCTTGATGTTCGACTCCGAGGCACGCTGGGCGGCCAACGCCGCCGCGCGCGAGGCGAGCATCTGCCGCCAGTCACCGACGTCACGTAACTCCGCCGACGACAGCTCGACGAGTTCGTCCTGCTCGAGTTGCTCGCTGTCGGCGGGATAGGTGACGAAGCTGCCGCCGTACTTGCCCGCCTTCGTCACCAGCAAACCCTGGTTTCGCAGTTCGGCGAGGGCCTCCCGAAGGGCGAAGGTGGTCACCCCCAGCTGAGTGGCCAGGTCGGCCTCCTTCGGCAGGCGCTTGCCGTCCGGCAACAATCCCAGCCCGATGGCGGCGCGCAGCCTATGCACCACCGCGCTTGGCATGTCGGTGGACCCAAGGGGAGCGAAGAGCAGCATCCGGGTCGGCGCGAACAGATCATCGTCCGAGTCGATGACGTCGACGTCGTGGGCCTCAGCGGCCATGCTCGCCTTCATCACGGTCGACCGTCCGGCCATGCCGTCTCCTCCTCCGAGGCCGCGGCAACCCGCGAGATGCAGCGGCGCAGTTATCGAGAATGTTTCAAATATTAGACTACTGAGCGTTACCTGAATGCGTCGGCCGCCACTGGCGGCAAGAATTCCGACCGAGCCGACGCGTCAACTCATCGCCCTGCCGAGAGGAGCATCGGCCAACTCGTCTCGGGTAAAAATCCAGATTTAAAGTTTTGACATCCAATATACGGGCGCGCTACCTTCTCGTACATGCAGGTCGCGGACGCGGTGATCATCGGCGGCGGGTGCGTGGGTACGAGCGTTCTCTATCATCTGGCCGCCCTCGGCCTGACCGACACCGTGCTCCTCGAGGGAGCCAGCCTCGGCGCAGGTTCGACGTGCAAGTCGGCAGGCGGCATCCGACTGCAGCACGACGATGCGGTCAACACGCGACTGGCGCTGCGGTCCCTCGACGAATTCCTTCGGTTCGAGGACATCACCGGGATGCCGATCGACTTCAAGCAGGTCGGCTACCTCTTCACACTCGACAACGAGAAAGACCTAGTCGACTTCAGCCGCGCCGCAGCAACGCAGCGGAGCCTCGGCATACCCACCGACATCCTCGACGTCGATCAAATCCTCGACCGGGTGCCGCAACTCAACGTCGAGGACGTCGTCGGCGGGGCATTCTGTCCGTGGGAGGGTTACGCGTCCCCCGAGGCCGTGGTCGCCGGTTACGCAGGTGCGGCGCGCAGGCTGGGTGCTCGAACACGAACGGGCACGCAGGTGTTGGACATCCTGACCGATGCAGAGGGAGTGAGCGGTGTTCGCACCGCCGACGACACCATCTCGACGCGCTCAGTCGTGGTCGCGGCAGGGGTGGGATCGGCTGAATTGACCGCCTCACTGGGATTCGACCTGCCGGTGCACGGCGAGGCCAGGACCATCTTCTACAGCAACGATGACCTCGGAATCGATTCCCGCGCACCGCTTGTCGTGGACTTCAGCACCGGGTTCTACTTTCATCGAGAGGGCAGCGGCCTGGTGTTCGCCGGCAGGGAGGGCGATCCCGCCGACCTGTGCGGGCCCGCATCTCATCGGCTGCCCCGCATCGTCGATGCGACCATCGCGTCGTCGTGGTGGGGTTTCTACGAGGTCAGCCCGGACCACAACGGGATGATCGGCACCGCACCCGTCGATGGCCTTCACTACGGGACTGGGTTCTCTGGTCACGGATTCATGCAGAGTCCCGCAGTGGGCGAACACCTCGCGCAGATCGTGGTCGGGCAGGAGCCGACGCTCGATCTCGCCTCGATGTCGGCCGACCGCTTCGCCCGCGGCGAACGCCGGGTCGAGTCGTTCGTGATCTGAGCGTCCACGCCTCCGAGAACCGCACAGCGAGGAGCAGCCCGCATGACGCAACGAGAGGCCAGGTTATCCGGACAGGTGGCCATGGTCACCGGGTCCGCACACGGGATCGGTGAGGCCATCGCGCGCCGGTTCGCCGACGAGGGCGCAGCGGTGGTCATCGCCGACCTCGACGAAGCGGGAGCGACGTTGACCGCCAAGGACATCGAGGCTGCAGGCGGCCGTGCCATCGGAGTCGGCGTCGACGTAGGCAAGACCGACTCGGTGAACGCGATGATCGACCGAGCGCTGGAGGTCTTCGAGACGATCGACATCCTGGTCAACAACGCGGGCGACGTCACCGTCGCTCGGCACTTCCTTCACACCGACGAGGCGTGGTGGGATCACTTCCTCGACACGAACCTCAAGAGCATGTTCCTGACGTGCCGCCGGATCGCGCCGTTGATGGCCAAGCGGGGCGGAGGATGCATCATCAACATGTCCAGTGGCGGGGCCACGCGCTCACACCGGGGCATGGTCGCCTACGACGCGTCGAAGGGCGGGGTCGAGGCGATGACGAGGTCACTGGCACTCGAACTCGCGCCGTACGGCATTCGGGTCAATGCGATCGTGCCCGGCCTCATCGTGACCCGATCCGAACACGCCGAGCCGGTCGCCGACGAACGGCGCGCTCGCACCGTACCGATGGGGCGCGGCGGCGCGCCTGCCGACTTGGCCGGACCCGCGGCATTCCTGGCGTCGGACGACGCCGCATACATGACCGGCAGCACGGTCGTGGTGGACGGCGGAGTGCTCATTCAGCAGCGCAGCCCTCAGGTCGAGACCTTTCCCGTGTCCGATTACCCAGCCGTAGAGGCATTGTGAATGGACGTCGGCGACCGCACTGAACTCCGCCGTCGACGATCGGTTCATCGTCGATCGCAACGAAGAACCGACACCACCTGACGTCCCGACGGCATCGACCATTGCCGCGTCATTGGCAAAACAGTGCGTATCCGAATATTTGAGCACGGTATCGTCATGCGCCGCAGACGTCGAGGTTTTAAACGGGGAGTGAACCGATGAAGATCAGCGAGATCACGGTCTACGAGTACGACGCAGCATGGGTTCACGGCCCCTACGGGATGTCCCACGGCAGACTTTCCGGATCTCACCGCTCGCTGGTGGTTCGGGTCAGCACCGATGAAGGCTTGGACGGCTGGGCAGAGACGTGCCCGAACGGACGCACCTACCTGCCGTCGTTCATCGAGGGTGAGCGAGCCGCGCTGAGCGTCCTCGCCCCGGCGGTTACGGGACTCGACCCACGGAACCTGAACGTGCTCAACAAGACGATGGACGACACCCTGCTCGGGTCCAATGCCGCCAAGGCGGTCATCGACATGGCGTGCTGGGACATCCTCGGCAAGGCTGTCAAACTGCCGATCTGCGAGCTGCTCGGAGGTCGGCTGCAGGACGCCTTTCCGCTGTTCGTCGCGGTGCCGATCGACACTCCCGAAGCGATGGCGAACCGCGCCGAGCTCGACTACGCCGACGGGATCCGGGTACTTCAACTCAAAGTCGGCGACGATCCGGCGATCGACGTGGCGCGGGTGCGCGCCGTACTGGAGGTCGCAGGCTCCGATTGCACGGTCATCGCCGATGCCAACGGCGGGTGGAACCTGCAGTCGGCGCTCCTCGCGGCGCGGGCACTCGAGGGACTGCCGGTACGCCTCGAACAACCCTGCGCCACGATGGCCGAGTGCGCCGAGTTGCGCAAACACACAGCGCTGCCGCTGATCCTCGATGAGTGCGTGGTCACCATGGACGACCTGATGCGGGCGCGGTACGGCGCAGGGGCAGGCGGAATCAATCTCAAACCGAGCCGAGTCGGCGGGTTCACGAAGGCGAGAGCGTTGCGTGACGCGGCTCAGGGGCTGCGGATGACGTTCACCGTCGACGACACCTGGGGCGGCGCACTGACCTCCGCGCAGAATGCACAGCTGGCCGCCAGCTGTAACTCCGAAAACCTCACGGCAGCAACATGCTTCGCCGACTGGATCGAGCCGCTGGTTTCGTCGGTCCCGCCTCGGCACGTGCCGGGCCGCGGAGTGGCGTCGACCGCTCCGGGACTCGGCGTGACCGTCGACACGAGGTTGCTGGAGTCTGCCGCGCTCGGCGGGTGACAGTCCACGCCCCCGATCAGACGCCTGTAGGATTTCGACCGACCATCCTCCAGGAGATTCGCGAGTCACCATTGCCCAAGGGATTTCAGGACCCCGAACGAGCGGACCGCATAGCCGCTGCAGCGCTGCACGTGGTCGAAGTGAAGGGCGTCGAAGGGCTTACCCATCGCGCGGTGGCCGCCGCAGCCGAAGTGCCATTGGGGTCTACTACGTACCACTTCAAGACACTCGATGATCTCCTTGCCGCTGCCCTCAATCGTGCGAAGGCGACCACCGATGCCGAACTCGAGCAGCTGTCTGACGCGTTGACCGCGGGCGCTGACCTCGTCGACGCGCTGTCGCAGCACCTGTCGAGGCTAGCCGAAACCGCGCTGCCGCGATCAGCCGTCGAGTACGAGCTGTACGTCGCCGCCCTTCGCAGGCCGTCACTGCGGCGGTTGAGTCTGAGTTGGCTGAATGCCTTGCCGGACATGCTTGCTCGACACACCGACCCTGTCAACGCACAAGCCTTGGCTTACGTCTTCGATGGCGTACTGCTCCAGTCGATACTGCGGGGAGTCGGACAGCCGCGCGCCGAGGTCGACGTATTCCTGCGCCGCGCCCTTGGCAGCGCCGGCTGACTCAGGCCATCACTGGTCCCGTCGCACCCGACTCGCGCGAACCCTTGACACTCGGCGCCGGTCGGATCACACTGGAATGTACACCTGTACATTCAAAGGGAAGGCAGCCATGACAGCTCTGGAGCCGGTTCGCGAAACTTCTTCTCACGAGTATCATTTCGACCCAGACGGCATCATCGGTGCGCAAATCAACGAGGGCCGAACCCTCCCGTCGGACTGGTACACCGACGAGCGAATGTTCGCCGAGGAGCAGCGTCGTATCTTCCGCCGCTCGTGGCAGTTCGTCGGCCACGGGGGCCAGGTCGCCGCGCCGGGCGACTACTTCACCTGCGACGTGGGTGGCGTACCCATCGTGGTGGTGCGTGACCGAGGCGGGGTGATCCACGCCTTCGTCAACATTTGTCGCCACCGCCACAACCCGGTCGCCCTCGGGGCCGGCAACAACCGGGTATTCATGTGTGGTTACCACGCCTGGACCTATAAACTCGACGGCTCATTCAACGGCGCGCCAAGGTCGAGGGAAGACAGCACCTTCGACGGGTGCGGGTTGTCGCTGACGCCGGCAGCCGTCGACTGCCTCGGCGACATGATATTCGTGAATCCGTCCGCGGACGCACCCCCACTTCTGGAGACACTCGGTCCGATACCGAACCTCGCGCGGCGCCGAGGAGTTCCTCTGGACACCGCCGTCTTCCGCGAGATGCGCTCGATCGAGATGGAGGCGAATTGGAAGATTCCGTGGGACAACAACGTTGAGTGCTATCACTGCCCGACGGTGCACAACTCCTGGTACCGAGCGGCGAAACTCGACCCTGCGCACGTCTACAGCTACCCGATCGGACCACTTCATTTCGAACACGTCGTCGATCTGCACGACAGTGAATCCACGGGCATCAATACCGATTATTCGTACTACGGGTGGCCGGTGGTCTGCCTGACCACCGACAGCGGCACGGGCGCTCAGTACGGCGATCGCGTTCACGGGCTCGACATCGTCGGTGACATCGACCTTCCGACGGCTCCGACTCATGCCGGCTTCTTCATGTGGAGATTCGTGCCGCTCTCGGCTCGCAGGACCCGTATCGAGTGGCACCTGTTCAGCGTCGACGTGACCGAACAGGCCGCTCTCGACGAGGTATTCGAAGGACTCATCAGCGTCGTCCGGGAAGACAAGCATATCTGCGAGAGCGTTCAGCGTTCACATGACTCCGGAGCTGGGCAGTTGGGGACGCTCATCCCCGCGATCGACAGTGAATTCACCACCCTCGTCTGGGAGAAGTTGGTCCACCGCGCGTTGACTCAGCCGGCGACGGGGCTCTACGAGCCGATGCTGACCCGGACGGACACCTGGCCCTGACGACACCTCGGGACGAGGCACTTCAACGATCGCCTCGCACCAAACCGATCATAACTTTTGCTTTCTAAAGATTGACAGACAAATAAATAGCGCCGTAGTTTAGTGACATCACTCACAGGCCGGGCCGGCGGAGGTGTCGCGCCCGAAGGCCTCAGCGCAAGGAGAGCGGGATGACGGCTGAAGAACGCATTTCCAACAGGGACGCTCCTAGCCCAAACCGAGACCGCATGGTCCTGCCCCGTCGCCTCGGCGTCCTCGGCCTGGCTTTTCTACTCGTCGCCTTCAACGCCCCCATCGCAGCGATGGCAGGCTTTCAGCAACTTTCGATCGGGTTCGGCAACGGCTCAGGCGCACCGTCGGCGTTCCTGATCGCAGGGGCCGTCCTGTTGATCTTCTCGGTGGGCTTCGTCGGCATGAGCAAGTACACGCCGAACCCCGGGGCGTACTACCGATACGTCGTCGACGGCATGGGCCGATCGGCAGGCCTGGCCGGAGCATTCCTCGCCACGGTCGCCTACATCGCATTGCTACCTGGCTCGGTCATCTACCTCGGCCTGGTACTCGTCGATACCAACACACGACTCTTCGGCACGCCTGTCTTCTCCTGGCAGACGTGGGCGGTGATCTCGATGGTCGTCGTGACCGTCATAGGCCTGTTGCGCGTGGACGTGTCCATGAAGGTGCTCGGCTCGCTCGTGCTGGTCGAATGCGTCGTCGTCGCAGTCTGGGAGCTCGCCATCTTCGCCAAGGGCGGACCCGAAGGTTATTCGACAGCATCCTTCAGCGGATCGGAAATCCTGTCTGGGTCTCTCGGGCTGGCAGTGCTGTTCGCCATGCTCACGATGATCGGCATCGAGACGCCGGCAGCCTTCCGCGCCGAGGCTCGCGATCCCGATACGTCTGTTCGGCGCGCAACCTACCTCGGAATCGGATTTCTTGCGGTGTTCTATGCGCTCGGATCGTGGGTATACATCATCAGCCAAGGGCCGTCCAAGGTCGTGGACGAAGCACTCAACGACCCGGTCGGCTCCTTCATGAACAGCATCGAGGCCTACATCGGGTCCTACTTCGTGCACATCACGACGATCGTCCTCGTCACCAGCCAACTGGCAGCCACCAACGCAGGTCTGGGAATTGCGTCGAGGTACGTCCACGCACTCAGCCGCGACCACGTCTTCCCGCATCGATTGGCGAAGGTGCACCGGCGTCTGGAGTCCCCCTACCTGTCGGTGCTGGCCGTCGTGGGCATAGGAGCGGTCGCAGTCGCCCTGGCCATCGTGTCAGGGATCGACGCCGTACCCGCCTACGCAGCGATGACCGGTGCTGGCATCTACTTCCTTCTGCCGCTGCTGGCGATGACGAGTATCTCGGTCATCATCTTCTTCCGCAGGAACCCTCAATTGAACCCCGGTCCCTGGGTGTCCCTCGTGGCACCCGGACTCTCTGCGGTGGCGATCATCGCGCTCTTCATCCTGGTCACTCCCAAGCTCGACATCCTCACAGGCAGCACAGCCGGTGCCATAGTGGCGATGATCGGTGTTGTCGTGGTCCCGGCAATCGGTGTCGCGTTGGCCGTCTTCTTCAAGAGGCGCCGTCCCGACGTCTACAACCACATCGGCGGCGCGTTGCCGGATTGACTCGGCGGCTCACATCCCCTCCTTTGGCTACGGCACATCATGGGCGAGCAGTTTTCTGCGCACGCTGTGACTTCGGTCCACAAGTCATCAGGCGCACGGTGCCCTCGGCCCTACGCGTCGCGAACATTCAGTTGGGAGTCGCCATGCACGTCACGTCGATCAAGGACTCCGCTCCCGTCGTGGAGCACAACGGGACCGTGCCGATCTGGGACCTCCTTCCACCCGATGATCTTCGTGAGGCAACGGAAGGAGGCTTCCTCGAGCTGATCTGCGAGATGCACATCGTTGAAGGGGGGCGAATGGGCGAGCACTCGCACCCCACCCACGAGTACTACTACGTGATCGACGGCATCGGGTCCATGGACGTCGGAGAAGAAACACGCGAGATCTCTGCAGGCGACCTGGTATACATCCCGCCGGATGCCGTGCATGCACTCGAGCCAATCAAGGGACGGGCGATGCGGCTACTCGTGTTCGCAATAGGCCTTCCCGGCGCGCCACGGGAAGAGCGCGTTCGCAACTGATTACGGCCCCGCCCGATCGCGGAACCCATTTCCCACGGTGTCGAGCACTGCGCGTCCTTCGGCCAGCCGAACGCGGTGCGGGCAAGACAGACGGGCGGCCTGCGGCCCCTGCACGCCGCGCGCCAGTTCGCGACCAACCCTTCCCCGCGCCAACCCTTCCCCCGGCGTGTCCCGCAACGCAGTCAGGCCCCCTCGAAAGGGGGCCTGACATGTGTGGCAGGTGCAGGATTCGAACCTGCGTAGGCGTAAGCCGACGGATTTACAGTCCGCTCCCATTGGCCGCTCGGGCAACCTGCCGGGTGCTGCGCCAAATCCCGACCCGGGTTTGGTGCGAGTAGCAGGGTACAACGAGGATGGTCCCAAGACGAAAACGCACCACGAATAGGGAAGGAGCGAGTCCATGGCGGATTCCAGCTTCGACGTCGTTAGCAAAGTCGACCGCCAGGAGGTCGACAACGCCTTGAACCAGGCAGCCAAGGAGCTGTCCACCCGATTCGACTTTCGCGGCACCGACACCACCATCGAATGGCAGGGCGACGAGGGCATCATCCTGGTCTCGTCCACCGAAGAGCGCGTGAAGGCCGCCATCGACGTCTTCAAGGAGAAGTTGATCCGTCGGGACATCTCGATGAAGGCCTTCGACGCCGGTGATCCGCAGCCGTCGGGCAAGACCTACAAGGTGATCGGCAGCATCAAGCAGGGCATCAGCAGCGAGGACGCCAAGAAGGTCACCAAGCTGATCCGCGACGAGGGCCCCAAGGGCGTCAAGGCCCAGATTCAGGGTGACGAGATCCGGGTCAGCTCCAAGAAGCGCGACGACCTGCAGGCCGTCCAAGCGCTGCTCAAGAACGCCGACTTGGACTTCGCCGTGCAGTTCGTCAACTACCGCTAGCGGGGCTCGACCTCCTCAGACGTGGCTCGCGAAGTACGCGGTGCTGGCCATGGCGAGCAGCAGGAAGGCGCCGGGGAACGCGATGTTGTGGAGCACGCCGGCTCGAAGGTGCGCGATGACGGCACCGACGAAGAAGGCGACGAGTCCGACTGCGGCCGCCAGTCCGAGCAGCCGGGCTCCGAGAAGCCCGACGACCAGACCGGTGGCGCCGGCCAGCTTGAGCGTCGCGAGGTACGGCAGCGTCGCCGGAGGCAGCCGCACTTCCGCGGAGTTGGCGAGCACGAACGATGCGCGGGCATAGTCGGCGACGGCCACGAGGGCGTTCGCGGCAGCGCAGGTCACGGTGGCGATCATCAGGGCGATCTGTAGGCTCACGGTGTTGTCATCTCCTTGGGGATGCGAACGGGAATGGTTCTCAACCGACCTTCTGACGTCCGCCGGCTCGCAAAGGTGACACCCCCGATGCCCATCACGATCGAAGAGTTCGAAGCCGCCAGACCACACCTCATGTCGGTCGCGTACCGCATGCTCGGCTCATCGCACGATGCGCAGGACGCGGTTCAGACCGCGTGGCTGCGGCTCGCCACCACGCAATCCGACGCGGAGATCGACAATCCCGCCGGGTGGCTACGGACGGTCGTCGCCAGCGTGTGCCTCGACGAGCTGCGGGTCCGACGCCGCCGTCACGAGGCACCGCTGCCGGCAACCGACGTCCCCGCCGAAGAACTCACGGCGGACGAGGCCCTGCTCCGGAAGGACGGCATCTCTCGGGCACTCGTGGTGTTGCTGAACCAGCTGACGCCGCCGCAGCGGATCGCGTACGTCCTGCACGACCTGTTCTCGGTCCCGTTCGATGACGTCGCGGACGTGCTGGGCGGCTCGGTGCCCGCGGCGAAGAAGCACGCCAGCCGGGCCCGGCAACGCCTTGACGGCGCTGCGTCCGCAGCGCGGGTCGACCGTGCGGACCAGTCGGTCGTCGAGGCGTTCCTGGTGGCGGCCGAGACGGGCGACACCCGCGCGATGCTGCGGCTGCTTGCTCCCGACTGTGTCCGTGACGCCGACGCAGCGCTGCTGCCGTCCGGCGGCCGCACCCGCGTCGTCGGCGCGGCGCGGATCGCGAACGAGACCAAGCACTTCCGTGACCGGATTCGCGCCGCGTGCCCCCTCACCGTCAACGGCGAAAGCATGCACCTCATCGCTCCGGGAGGACGTCCACTCGCGACGCTCGACATCGCCGTCAGCGGGTCGGTGATCACCCGAATCACGTTGCGCTCCGCGCGGTCCGGTGACCGGTACGCGGCGGCGACGTCCCCCGACCGTCAGGTGCGCTGACGTCGGTCGGGCAGCGCCAGCGTGAAGATGGCGCGCAGCGTCGACAGGTACTGGCGCGGCAGCGAGGCGGTGGTGTAGGGCAGGTCGTACTTGTCGCATAGTTCGCGGACGCGCACGGCGATCTCCCGGTAACGGTTGCTCGGCAGATCCGGGAACAGGTGGTGCTCGATCTGGTAGCAGAGGTTGCCGGTGGAGAACGCCAGCACCGGACCCGCGGTGAAGTTGGCCGCCCCGAGCATCTGCCGCAGGTACCACTCGCCGCGGGTTTCGTCGTCGAGCACGGTCGCGGCGAACTTCTCGGCGCCGTCGGGAAAGTGCCCGCAGAAGATCACCACGTTCGTCCACACGTTGCGCACCAGATTGGCGGTCGCGTTCGCGCGCAGCGTTCGACCCCAGCGTCGTCGGCTCAGCGCCGGAAGGAACACGTAGTCCTTGGCCGTCTGACGGCCGATCTTGGCCAGGAACAGCCGCTTCTCGGCGGCCTTGCCGGCCTCCGTCGTGGCCCGGTCGCGCGCCGCATAGAAGTCGTGCAGCGCGATGCCCCATTCGAAGACGGCTGCCAACAACACGTTTCGCAACGGCTGGATCAGATGTTCGGGTTTCCAGGCCTGGTCCCTCGTCACCCTGATCACGCCGAAGCCGAGATCGTCGTCCACCCCGAGCACGTTGCTGAAGACGTGATGCCGGTAGTTGTGCGAGTAGCGCCACTGCGAGGACGGACCCACCTGGTCCCATTCCCACGTGGTGGAGTGGATCTCGGGGTCGTTCATCCAGTCCCACTGGCCGTGGGAGACGTTGTGCGCGAGTTCCATGTTCTCGATCGACTTGGCGTACGCCAACGCCGCGGTACCGGCGACCCAGCCGGCCCGCGACCGCGTGCCTGCGATCAGCAGACGGGCCGCGACGTCGAGGGTCCGCTGAAAGGCGATCGCCCGCCGGATATAGCCCGCGTCCCGCGCTCCACGGGAATCCTCCACGTCGGACCTGATCGTGTCGAGTTCGGCGGCGAACGCCTCGATGTCCGCCACGCTCAGGTGTGCGTACTCGGCGATGTCGGTGATGGCCATCGGTGTCCTCGGTTCGTGCGAAGTGCAGCGGCGGGATCTGGGCCACTAGATGCGATGTCTGCGCAACAGCCTAGGTGTACCGGGGGCAACGTTCGAATCGCCCTCCGGGGGTATGCGACGGCAATACCCTGTCGCCATGGCACCTGCGCAGCGTGAACCGAACGTCGTCGTCCTCGGCGGAGGATCGTGGGGCACCACGGTGGCCTCCATCTGCGCCAGGCGTGGGCCCACGCTGCAATGGGTCCGCTCGCAGGAGACGGCCGACGACATCAACGACCACCACCGCAACAGCCGCTACCTCGGCGACGAGGTCGAACTGGCCGATTCGCTGCGCGCCACGACCGATTTCAGCGAAGCCGCCAACTGCGCCGACGTCGTCGTGATGGGGGTGCCCTCGCACGGTTTCCGCGCGGTGCTCGAAGAGCTGGCCAAGGAGCTGCGGCCGTGGGTGCCGGTGGTGTCGCTGGTCAAGGGGCTCGAGCAGGGCACCAACATGCGGATGAGCGAGATCGTCGACGAGGTGCTGCCCGGTCACCCCGCAGGCATCCTCGCCGGGCCCAACATCGCCCGTGAGGTGGCCGAGGGCTATGCCGCCGCCGCGGTGCTCGCCATGCCCGACCAACACCTCGCCGCCAACCTCGGAAACCTGTTCCGCACCCAGCGCTTTCGCACGTACACCACCGACGACGTGGTGGGCGTCGAAATGGCGGGTGCGCTGAAGAACGTCTACGCGATCGCCGTCGGGATGGGTTACTCACTCGGGATCGGCGAGAACACCCGCGCGATGGTGATGGCCCGCGCGGTCAGTGAGATGTCCAAGCTCGGTGAGGCCATGGGCGGCAAGCGCGAAACCTTTGCCGGGCTGGCCGGCATGGGCGACCTCATCGTCACGTGCACCAGTCAGCGCAGCCGTAACCGGCACGTCGGCGAGCAGCTGGGTTCCGGCAAGACCATCGAGGAGATCATCGCCGCGATGAACCAGGTCGCCGAGGGCGTCAAGGCGGCCAGCGTAATCATGGAGTTCGCCGAGAAGCACGGGTTGAACATGCCGATCGCCCGGGAGGTCGACCGGGTGATCAATCACGGTTCCACCGTGGAGGACGCCTACCGCGGGTTGGCCGCCGAGAAGCCGGGACACGAGGTGCACGGGTCGGGCTTCTAGCCAGACCGTCGGCGCCGAGACAGCACTCACCGTCGCCAGGCCGCCCGCTCAGCGACCGTGGCAGCTGTCTCGGCGGGGCCTCGTCAGTTGGTGTACGGGTTGCGACCCTCGCCGGTGTTGAGCAGCAGCGGGTTGTTCGGCTCGAGGACGAAGCTGCCCGCTGGGCTGATCACAAAGCCCGCGCCGTCGTACGAATTGGTGCACTGGGTCGTCGTGCCGTCGGTTCCGCACGTGACGTTGCGGAAGCTGATCCGCGTGCCCGGGTTCAGGCGGTTGGGCAGCTTCTCGAAGACGTACAGCGGCCGATCGGCGTTGGCGAAGCCGGGCGTGCCCTGTTGGGCACCGGTGACCACGTTGGCGCCGTTCGGCGCCGCCGGGATCGGGCCGCTACATCCGTAGTTGCCGGAGCCGCGGATGATCACGCAGGCGATGTCGCCGGGGACGGCGAACGCGTAGACCTCGCCGTTCTGCATCGCGAACTCCGACGGCTTCACCTGGGTCAGTGCATTGACGTTCAGCGGCGGTGGTGGCGGGGGCGGCGCTGGATCCGGATCGGCGGCGGCCACTGCAGGCACACCGATCACAGCTGCCCCCGCAGCTACCAGGCCGATCAGAATTCTGGTCAGCACGGGCCTAACCATAGAGGGTGCCCACGCGGCGTGCAGCAGTACCGCCCCAGATTCTCCGCGGACGCCCGGCTAGTACTGACCCGGTCCCCTGCCCGCCATCTGCTCGAGCCGGGCGATGCGCTCCTCGATCGGGGGGTGCGTGGAGAACAACTTCCCGATCTTCTCGCCGGAGCGGAACGGGTTCGCGATCATCAAGTGGGCCTGATCGGCCAACTGCGTCTCCGGTGGCAGCGGCGCCAGCTCGACGCCCCGGCTGATCTTGCGCAGTGCGCTCGCCAGCGCGAGCGGGTCACCGGTCAGCTCAGCACCCGATTGATCGGCCTGGTACTCCCTGGACCGGGACACCGCCAGCTTGATGACCGTCGCCGCGATCGGCCCCAGCAGCGACACCAGCAGGATCGCGAAGGGGTTGGCACCGCTGTCGCGGTTACCGCCGCTGAACATGCTGGCGAACAAGGCGATGTTGGCCAGCGCCGTGATCACCGAGGCCATCGCACCCGCCACGCATGAAATCAGGATGTCCCGGTTGTACACGTGCGACAGCTCGTGGCCGAGCACCGCGCGCAGCTCCCGCTCGTCGAGGAGCTGCAGGATCCCCGTGGTGCAGCACACCGCGGCGTTGCGGGGGTTGCGGCCCGTCGCGAAGGCGTTCGGCGCGGCGGTGTCGGAGATGTACAGGCGCGGCATGGGCTGGTGGGCGATGGTCGCCAGTTCCCGCACGATCCGGTACATGGCGGGCGCTTGCACTTCGTTCACGGGCTGCGCGTGCATGGCCCGCAGCGCCATCTTGTCGCTGTTGAAGTACACGTAGGCGTTCATGCCGACGGCGAACAACACCGCCAGCCACAGGATCGACGGCTTCTGGAACAGCGCCCCGATGAACACGATCAGCGCCGAGAAACCCACCAGCAGCAGGAACGTCTTCACCCGGTTCGCATGTGGATGCCAGGTCACCGCGGCTCCTCCCATCACACGACCGAACTACCGGAACGACTCGAATCTTCCGCTCATCTGAACGTCCGGACCAGCCGTGCAGTTCCGGTCGCCGTCAACCGTGCCGATTGACCGTGTAGTCGACGAGGTTGGCCAGCGCCACCCTGCCCGGAACGTCCGGAAGTTCGGCCAGCTCGGCGCGGGCTTGAGCGGCATAGCCGGCGACGGTTTCCTTCGCCGCCACGATGCCTCGTGACGAACGCAACAATGCCAACGCCTCGGCCACGTCGCCGTCCTCCACCACGGGTCCGGACAGCAACTGACGGAGCCGGTCGGCGTCGGGGCCGCTCTCCCGCAGCGCGTAGAGCACCGGCAGCGTGTGCACGCCCTCCCGCAGGTCGGTGCCCGGCACCTTGCCGGACTCGTCGGGATCGCTGTCGATGTCGATGATGTCGTCGGAGATCTGGAAGGCCGTCCCGACGATGCCACCGAGCCGACCCAGCCGCTGGATCTGCTCCTCGTCGGCGCCGGAGAAGGTCGCGCCGAACGTGCCCGAGGCGGCGATGAGGCAGGCCGTCTTCTCGTAGACGACCTTGAGGTAGTGCTCGACGGAGTCCGCGCCCTCGACCACCCCGCGTGTCTCGCGCATCTGGCCGGTGACCAACTGGGCGAAGGTGTCGGCGATGACGAGCACCGCGTCGGGCCCCAGCCGGGCGACCAGCCTCGACGCCGTCGCGAACAAATAGTCACCGGCGAGGATCGCAATGTTGTTGCCCCAGCGCGCATTCGCGCTGTCGGCGCCACGGCGCACCTGCGCCTCGTCCATCACGTCGTCGTGGTAGAGCGTGGCCAGGTGAACCGACTCGATGACCGCGCCCGCCACGGTGACCTGCCAGTTGTCGGGGTCGGGTCCCAACTGGGCCGACAGCACGGTGAACAGCGGCCGGAACCGCTTCCCGCCGGCGCGGAACAGATGCTGTACGGCCTCGGCCATCAACTCGTCGGCCTTGCCCAGCTCGGTGGCCATGAGGTCCTCGATGCGCGCCACGCCGTCCCGGACACTGGCCGCGAAGTTAGCGTCACCGAAGTCCACGCCCGCGACCACGGTCGCTGGTGTCTTCATTGCTCCAACATACTGGGGCTCCAACATACTGGGGGACGTGGACCGTTTGACGGAGGGCAGGAGCGCAGCGACCGGGGAGGTTGACACGGAGGGCAGGAGCGCAGCGACCGGGGAGGTTGACACGGAGGGCAGGAGCGCAGCGACCCGGGATGGTGAAAAAGCTGACGTGGTGGTGATTGGCGCCGGGCCCGCCGGTTCCGCCGCCGCCGCGTGGGCCGCCCGCGCGGGTCGTGACGTGCTGGTGATCGATGCCCAACAGTTCCCGCGGGACAAGGCATGCGGTGATGGTCTGACGCCTCGCGCGGTGGCCGAGCTGGAATTGCTCGGCCTCGGTCCATGGCTCGACGGCAAGGTCCGCAACCGCGGGCTGCGCATGTCGGGTTTCGGCGCCGACGTGGAGATCGAGTGGCCCGGCCCGTCGTTCCCGCCGACCGGCAGCGCCGTCCCCCGCACCGAGCTCGACGAGCGCATCCGCTCCGTCGCCGCCGACGATGGGGCCAAGATGCTGCTTGGCGTGAAGGCCGTTGGCGTGACACACGATTCACGTGGACGCGCGACGTCGGTGACGCTCGAGGACGGCGGCACCGTCGGCTGCGAGGAGTTGATCGTCGCCGACGGCGCCCGATCGACCGTCGGCCGCCTGCTCGGCCGCGAATGGCACCGGGAAACCGTCTACGGCGTGGCGATCCGCGGCTACCTGGACACCCCACGGGGTAGCGAACCGTGGATCACCTCGCACCTGGAACTGCGCTCCCCCACCGGCGAGATACTGCCCGGTTACGGATGGATCTTCCCGCTCGGCAACGGCGAGGTGAACATCGGCGTCGGCGCGCTGGCCACGGCCAAGCGGCCCGCCGACACCGCGCTGCGGCCACTTCTGTCGCACTACACCGATCTGCGGCGCGACGAGTGGGGCTTCACCGGCGACCCCCGCGCCCCGCTTTCGGCGCTGCTGCCGATGGGCGGTGCCGTCTCCGGCGTCGCCGGTCCGAACTGGATGCTGATCGGCGACGCCGCGGCCTGCGTCAACCCGCTCAACGGCGAGGGCATCGACTACGGCCTGGAGACCGGCCGGCTCGCCGCCGAGCTGCTGGGGAGCGGTGACCTGTCCCGGGCCTGGCCCGCCGTGTTGCACCGGCACTACGCCCGCGGATTCTCGGTGGCCAGGCGGCTGGCCCTGCTGCTGACCGTCCCCCGCTTCCTGCCGACGGTCGGCCCCGTGGCCATGCGCTCGCAGCTGCTGATGACCGTGGCCGTGCGGGTGATGGGCAACCTGGTCACCGACGAAGACGCCGACGTCGTCGCCCGTGCGTGGCGGGGCGCCGGCGCCGGTTCCCGCCGTTTCGACGCCCGCAAGCCGTTCAGCTGACCCCCGAAGGTGTTTGCAGGCCGGCCTCCGGGGAAATTTTCTCCAAGGGAAATAATTCCGGCGTGTCGGGGGACGGCGAGTGGTGCAATACGGGATGGGACCAACCATGGAGTCGCCCGCCGTGGACGCGTTCCTCGACGCCGTGGAGAGACGCCCGTCCGCGCTGGTGGCCGTCGGCGAAGCGGGGATCGGCAAGACCACCCTGTGGCTGGGCGCCTTGAAGCAGGCCCGCGAGCGCGGCTTCCGCGTCCTCGCCGCGCGGGCCGGACAGGCCGAGTCGGGCCTCGCCTACGCGGTGCTCGCCGACCTCCTCGAAGACGTCGACGCCGTCGACCTCGACACCCTGCCCCGACTGCAGCGGGTGGCGATCGACCGAGTGCTGCTCCAAGACGACGGCAGCGGGCCCACGACCGACGAACGCGTCGTGGCGTCGGCCTTCCTCAGCTTGATCGACCGACTGTCGGCCGACGTGCCGGTGGTCGTCGCGATCGACGACGTGCAATGGCTCGATTCCTCGAGCCAGTCCGTCGTGGCGTTCGCCGCCCGCCGACTCAAGGGTCGCGTCGGGCTGCTCGTCACCGAACGCACCGATCACCTCGAGCGAAGCGGCGCGGAGTGGCTCAAGCTGCACCAGCTGGACGGCATCGAACGCATCCGGGTGGCCCCGCTGAACCTGCGCGGACTGCGCCAGGTGATCGCCAGTCGGCTGGGCCGCTCGATCTCGCGGCCGACCCTCGCGCGGATCAGTGAGCTCTCGGGTGGGAACCCGTTCTATGCGCTCGAACTGGCGCGCGCGATGGACGGCCAGCCGAGTGCCACCGATGCCGTGCTGCCCGCGTCGTTGGCCGACCTGGTCCGCTCGCGTCTCGGTCAGTTCGGCGAGGACACCCAGACGGTTCTGCTGGCCGCGGCGAGCCTCGGCGCCCCGACGGTCGACCTGCTGGCCCGGGTCACCGACCAGACGGCAGAACGCGTCGTGGAGCTTCTCGAAGTGCCGGAGACCAACGGCATCGTGCAGATCACGGGAAACCGCGTGCGGTTTGCTCATCCGCTGCTGGCCCGGGGCATCTACAGCCTCGTGGGTCCCGCGCGTCGGCGGCAGATGCACCGCACCCTGGCCGAGATCGTCGAGGCACCCGAACTCCGGGCGCGCCACCTCGCGCTGGCCGCGTCCACCGCGGACCCCTCGACTCTGCTGGCGCTCGACACCGCCGCGGACTCGGCCAGGCAACGGGGTGCGCCCGCCGCCGCAGCCGAACTGTTGGACCTGGCCATCAACCTCGGTGGTGATACACCGGCACGCCGGGTGCGGTGCGCTGAGCACCACTTCCGGGCGGGCGAAATCGGGCGCGCCGAAGACTTGCTCAAGTCGACGTTGGATCATCTCTCGGCGGGTCCGCTGCGGGCGAGCGCCTTGAATCTGCTTGCGGCCATCCGCATCTACGACGACAGCCTCCTCGAAGCCGTCGATCTGCTCGACCGCGCGCTGACCGACGCACAGGGCGACCACCTGCTGATCGTGCGAAGCCTGTTGTTGTCGTCCTTCGCGCTGATGTATGCGGGCCGGTGCGACGATTCGGTGCGCCGGGCCCAGGAGGCGATGGAACGGGCCCGCGAACTGACCATGCCCGAACTGACCAGCCAGGTGCTGGCGATGTTGGTCTTGACGACGTGCATGCGCGGCGACGGAGTCGACGAGCAAAGCCTGCACCGCGCCCTCGAACTCGAGGACCTCGAAGCCGACGTGCCCATCCAGTTCCGAGCCTGCGCGGTCAGGGTGATCACCCAGTCCTGGACGGGTCAGCTCGACGCGGCACGGCGCGGGGCGATCGACCTCCGACGGCTCTGTCTGGAACGGGGCGCCGAGAGCGACGTGATGGCGGTGGCGTCGCACAGCACCCTCAACGACGTGTGGCGAGGCGACTTCGCCGCCGCGGAGATCGCCGCTGAGGAGGCCATCGAGTACGCCGAACACATTGGCACTGCACATGTTCGGGGTGTTGCACTGACGATGCGCGCCACCGTGGCGGCCCATCTGGGCAGAGCCGACGACGCCCGCAGCGACGCGCGCGCGGCATTGCAGATCGCCACCGATTGCGGAACGGCGCAGCTCGCCTTCCGGGCCACGACGATCCTCGGCTTCGTCGCCGTCTCCATGGCACGCTTCGCCGACGCAGTGACCGAACTGCAACCGATCATCGACGCGTTCGCCCTGCTGCCCGGGTGCGAGATCAGGACCATGGACTACGCGCCGGACGCGGTCGAAGCGCTGATCAACGTCGGACAGGTCGCGGCGGCCGAACCCTTGATCGAGAAGTTGGAGCGCGACGGACGTCGGCTCGATCGAGCGTGGCTGCTGGCCACGGGAGGCAGGTGCCGTGGCATGTGGCTCGCGGCGACGGGCGACGTTCACGCGGCGCTGCGCTCGGTCACGGCGGCGATGGCCGAGCACGACCGGCTGCCGATGCCGTTGGAGCGCGCGCGCACGCAGCTCGTGCTCGGGCAACTGCAGCGCCGCCAGCGCTCGACTCAGCTGGCCGCCGCGACGTTCCGGGACGCGTTCGGCGAATTCGAGCGGTTGGGGGCGTCGCTGTGGGCGGCACGGGCTCGCGCCGAACTGGACCAGACGACTGCGGGCTCGCCGCGCAAGGACGTGCCGACCCCGACCGAGCGGAGGATCGCCGAGCTGGCCGCGTCGGGAATGACGAACCGCGAGATTGCCGCCACCCTGTTCGTCAGCCTCAAGACCGTCGAGGCCAATCTGACTCAGGTCTACCGCAAGCTCGGTGTCCGGTCCCGCGCGGAATTGGCGGCCAGGTATCGCGCCGGTGACCTGTGAAGGGTCGCCGTCCACGGCGGTGAGGGTGCGCAACCTCCCGAAACTGCGCGGCGTGTCGCCCGCAAACACGCACGCTCGCGGGAAGATCCTCGCGAGAAGGTGAGAGTGACGTCAGCGGGGTTTGGTGGCGGCGTGCAGGGCGACGATGCCGCCGGTCAGGTTGCGCCAGCGCACCTCGGACCAACCGGCGTCCGCGATCCGCCGGGCCAGGGCGGCCTGATCGGGCCAGGCCCGGATCGACTCGGCGAGATAGACGTAGGCATCGGGGTTGCTCGACACCGCGCGGGCCACCGACGGGAGCGCCTTCATCAGGTACTCCTTGTAGACGGTGCCGAACAGCGGATTGGTCGGCGTGGAGAATTCGCACACCACCAACCGTCCGCCGGGACGGGTGACGCGGGCCATCTCGCGCAGGCCCTCGGCGTGGTCGACGACGTTGCGGATCCCGAAGCTGATCGTCACCGCGTCGAACGACGCGTCGGCGAACGGCAGCCTGGTGGCGTCGCCGGCGACCTTCGGCACGGCGCGGTCGGCTCCCGCCGCGAGCATGCCGACCGAGAAGTCGGCCGCCACGCACCACGCCCCCGACTGCGCCAGCTCCACCGTCGAGACCGCGGTCCCGGCCGCCAGATCGAGGACCTGGTCGCCGGGCCCGATCCGCAGGGCCGCCCGCGTCGCCCGCCGCCAGAGCCGGTCCTGCCCCAGCGAAAGCACGGTGTTGGTCACGTCGTAGCGACGGGCCACGCCATCGAACATCGACGCGACCTCGCGGGGGTCCTTCTCCAACGTCGCGCGGCTCACCGCACCGACGCTACCTGTGAATGTGCGGCCCTCGGGAATGGGCGACCCCGCTCGGCGTTGAATTGGCGAAGAACACGGTCGTGACCACCGACACGAGGAGCACCGACATGGCAGAGAAGATCTGGTTCATCACCGGGACGTCGCGGGGCTTCGGCCGCGAGTGGACGATCGCCGCCCTCGAGCGCGGCGACAAGGTGGCGGCGACGGCGCGCGACACCTCGACGCTGGACGACCTCGCCGCGAAGTACGGCGATGCGCTGCTGCCGATCGCGCTGGACGTGGCCGATCACGACGCCGACTTCGCCGCGGTCAAGCAGGCCCACGACCACTTCGGGCGCCTGGACGTCGTGGTCAACAACGCCGGGTACGGACAGTTCGGCTTCATCGAGGAGCTCTCCGAACGGGAAGCGCGCGACCAGATCGAGACCAACGTGTTCGGCGCGCTCTGGATCACCCAGGCCGCGCTGCCCTATCTGCGCGAGCAGCGCAGCGGACACATCGTGCAGGTGTCCTCGATCGGCGGGATCAGCGCATTCGCGAACGTCGGCATCTACCATGCCTCGAAGTGGGCGCTCGAAGGCTTCTCCCAGGCGTTGTCCAAGGAGGTCGAGTCGTTCGGCATCCACGTCACGCTGGTCGAGCCGGGCGGCTTCGCCACCGACTGGGCCGGGCCGTCGTCGAAGAGGGCCGCCGAGTTGCCCGCCTACGCCGAAACCCATGCGGAGGCACAGCGGGTCCGCGAACAGCGCAACAGCGCCCCTGGCGACCCGAAGGCATCCGCCGCGGCGATCCTGAAGGTCGTGGATGCCGAGAAGCCACCGCTACGGGTGTTCTTCGGTACGGCTCCATTGGGCATCGCGAAGGCGGATTACGAAGCGCGACTCGCGAACTGGGAGGAGTGGCAGCCGGTCGCCGAGCTCGCGCAGGGCTGAGCGCCCCGGCGCGCCGACGCGTCGTCAATCCAGGAACCCATGCACCTCCGCGAGTGCGGCGGGTTCTCCTCCCGCCCGGGTGAACGCGGTCAGGGCACGGACCAGACCGTGTCGATCCGCGTCAGGCATCTCGTGCACGATGTCGGCGAGCGCCCGTCGTCGTCCTGCGGTGACCATGGCGACGGTCGTGCGTCCGGAGGCGGTCAGCTCCACGACGAGTTCACGCCGCGACTCGGGATTCTGCCGTCGGCCGATCAGGCCGGCGCCGACCAGGCGGTCGACCATCCTGCCGGTGGTCGAGGGCTGCACGTCCAGCAAGCCGGCGAGCGTCGCGAGCTTGACCGGCCCGCGGGTGGACAGGATCACCAACGTGCGGAATTGCGGGATCGTCAGCGTGTCGTCGACGTCGGCGATCGAACGTGCCGAGATCGCCACCAGAAGTCGCGATGCCGTCAGCAACGCGTCGGTGAGGGCATCGACCGAGTCGTCGGCATCGCGCCGTCCCTCGAGGGGATCGAGGGGATCGAGGGGCACCGGACCTCCGTCACGTCGCGCGACCCTCGCCGGCCCGCGATTTACTGTTGACTGCAACTATTGCATACTGCAAGAGTGATGGGGACGGGACTTCGGCGCCTGCGCATTCCCGTATCCCGATGGCGGGATTCCGGCCGGTGGCTGCGTGAAGCGCCCTCGGCGCTGGTCCCGCTGGCCGTGCTCGTCGGCGCCGTCACCGGGCTGGGTGCGGTCGGATTCCGTTGGCTGATCACCATGTTCACCCGGATGTTCACCGGCCACGACGACTACTCCGGCCTCGGCCGAGTGGCCAGCACGCACTGGCCGTGGCTGGGATTCTGGTTCCTTCTGCTGGCACCCGTGGCTGCGGGCGCGGTGTACGGACCGCTGGTGCATCGGTTCGCGCCCGAGGCGCGCGGCCACGGCGTGCCAGAGGTGATGTACGCCGTCAGCCACCGCGGCGGGCGAATTGCGCCGCAGGTCAGCCTGGTCAAGGCGTTGGCCTCCGCCCTGTGCATCGGCGGTGGCGGCTCGGTCGGGCGCGAGGGACCGATCGTGCAGATCGGGTCGGCCGCCGGTTCGACGCTGGCACAGCTGCTGCGCCTGGACACTCCACGGATGCGGCTGCTGGTGGCGTGCGGCGCCGCCGCGGGCATTTCGGCGACCTTCAACGCGCCGCTGGCCGGGCCGTTCTTCGCCATGGAGCTGATCCTGCGCAATTTCGCCGCGGAATCCTTCGGCGCCGTGGTGCTGGCGAGCGTCACCGCCGACGTCGTCGGGCGGGCGTTGCTCGGCGATCACCCGTTTCTGTCGCTGCCGACCTTCGCCGTACGCAACCCGGCCGAGTACCTGCTCTACGGCGCTCTCGGCGTCGCGGCAGGCATCGTCGGCGTCACCTTCTCGAAGATCCTCTACCTGGTGGAGGATGCCTGCGACTGGGTGTGGCGCGGCCCGGAGTGGGCGCGGCCCGCCGTCGGCGGAGTGGTGCTCGGCGGTCTCCTCATCGCACTGCCCCAGATGTACGGCGTGGGATATCCGGTGCTGGAGAACGCCGTCGAAGGCCGCTACCTCATCGGCATGCTGCTGTTGCTCATGGTCGGCAAGATGTTCGCGACCAGCCTGACCATCGGAATCGGCGGATCCGGTGGGGTCTTCGCACCGACGCTGTTCATCGGCGCCATGGCCGGGACCGCGTTCGGTGAGGTGGCGCACGGATTGTTTCCAGGTGTCGCCGAGTCGCCGGGCGCCTACGGCCTGATCGGGATGGGCGCCGCGCTCGGAGGGGCCACCGGCGCCCCCATCACGGCGGTGATCATCCTCTTCGAGCTGACCGGTGAGTATTCGATCATCCTGCCCCTGATGGCTGCCGTGGCGATGGCGGCGGGCACCGGACACCTGCTGTCCAAAACCACGATCTACACCGCCAAGCTCTGGCGCCGCGGAGTCGACCTCGACGCTCCACCGACCGAGCACCCCGACGTCACCGCCGCCGACTTCTCGGTTCCAAGCCCCGAATCACTCAGTGAGCGGACCACTTTGGCCGAGGCAGCGTCGGCGCTCGCAACATCGCGTTTCGGCATGCTGCCGGTGCGTAACCTCGATGGTCACTACACGGGCTGCGTATCCGCAGCGGACGTCGCGGAGGCGCTCCACGAGCCCGGGCGACCGCACCGCATCACGTCACTCGTGGTGCGGCCCGCCACCGTGGCGACCGACGCCCCGACAGACGAAGTGCTTGCCAAGTTGAGCCGCCACGGCGGCACCGGCATACCCGTCCTCACCGACGACCGAATGTCGGTGATCGGCTGGGTCACTTACGAATCGGTGTTGGGCAGACTCCACCCGGGCGGCACGGCACGACCCCCGACCGCCTCGTGACACCGAAGGCGCCGGGGGCCTGGTCGTCACCCGCTGATGCCACCGCCGTTGGCGTCGTCCCCGCCGGGCAGACCGGAGGGACCACCGGGTGGATCGACGTCGCCGGTCGGCGTGCGGGGCGGCGTCGCGTCGGCGGGGTTCACGCCCGTCGGCGGGTTCTGCGACCCGCCGTTGAGACGGCATGCATGGGTGCGGAACACATCTCGCCACCGGACGCCGCGGCGCTCACCGGCCGTGGAGGTGTGGCAGCACCGAATCGCGGTAGACGTCGATGGCGGCGGTCGGGTCGGTCTGTGGAAAGTGCAGGAACGGTGTCGCGCCGCTGTCGATGACCGCTTGCACCGGCGCTCTTGGGGCCGCTGGCGGCGACGAAGATGGGCGGTGGGGTCGCCGGAACGTCGTAGATCTTGACCTGATTTGTGTGAAAGAACTTGCCTGCGAACGAGACTCGTTGCCCGCTCTACAACTGGCGGATCAGCGTGATGGTCTCGATCATCCGGTCGTGCCGTTCGGCGTACGGTCCGAACTGCCCGGTGACGGCCTGCTCGTTCAACCGCTCGCCCGTGCCGACACCGAGGAATACCCGATCCGGCGTCAGGTTGGCGAGCGTGGCGAAGGCCTGCGCCACGGTGGCCGGGTGGTACCGGTAGATGGGGCGCGTCACGCCGGTGCAGGTGATCACTGGCCCACAGGTAGCGGAAGCCGGCCTCCTCGGCCGCTTGCGCCTGGTCGACGAGCTGACCGGTCGGAAACTGCTCGTGCGACAGCACGAAGCCGACGGCGGCACCCACGGTCGGCGGGGGTGCCGCCGTCGGCTTGGGGCGTGGCGCGACCGGCGCTGCACGCGCCCGCGCCGATGACCGTGGCCGCGGCACCGGCCCCCGCGGCCACCCTTGCGAACTGGCGTCGTGACATTGGTGTCATGGCCGCGTGATACCCGCTCTTTGCGCGATCATCCGTCGCCGTCCGCATCGACGCCAACGGTGTTTGGTGGTCTCACCCGGGGGTAAGCCACCGCGGTGCCTGCCATGGCGCGACCACTGTGCGCCCAGACCCGCGGAGGATGGACATGAGCGAAGATGTTGCCGATTTCGTCTTGAAGCGCCTGCGGCAGTGGGGCGTTGAGCAGGTCTTCGGCTACCCGGGCGACGGCATCAACGGTCTGGTCGCCGCCTTCGGCCGGGCCGACAACCGGCCCCGCTTCATCCAGGCGAGACACGAGGAGATGGCGGCCTTCGAAGCGACCGGCTACGCCAAGTTCTCCGGTCGCGTCGGCGTCTGCATGGCCACGTCGGGACCGGGCGCCATCCACTTGCTCAACGGCCTCTACGACGCCAAACTCGACCACGTGCCGGTGGTGGCGATCGTCGGCCAGACGGCGCGCAGTGCCATGGGCGGCAGCTACCAGCAGGAAGTCGACCTTCAGTCGCTGTTCAAGGACGTCGCCAGCGAATACCTGGTCGAGGTCAACGTGGCGACCCAGCTGCCCAACGCACTGGACCGGGCGATCCGGACGGCGATGACGCGGGGCAGGCCCACCGCGCTGATCATCCCGTCGGATCTGCAGGAGGAGCCCTACGAGGCGCCGGGCCACGAGTTCAAGCAGGTCCCTTCCAGCGACCCGAGCTTCGGCAGCCCGACGCTGGTGCCCAACGACGATCAGGTGCGCCGCGCCGCCGACATCCTCAACGCCGGCGAGAAGGTGGCCATCCTGATCGGTCAGGGCGCGCGCACGGCCGCCGCACAGGTCCGCCAGGTCGCCGAGCTGACCGGTGGCGGCGTGGCGAAGGCCTTGCTGGGCAAGGACGTTCTGCCCGACGACCTGCCGTACGTCACCGGTTCCATCGGGCTGCTGGGCACCAGGCCCAGCTATGAGCTGATGCGGGACTGCGACACCCTGTTGATCGTCGGATCGAACTTCCCCTACAGCCAGTTCATGCCGAGATACGGCCAGGCCAGGGCCGTACAGATCGACATCGACGGCACCTCGATCGGCATGCGCTATCCGACCGAGCTCAACATCGTCGCCGACTCTGCCGCGACGCTGGATGCGTTGATTCCGATGCTCGTCCGCAAGACGGACCGGTCCTGGCAGGAGACCATCGAGAAGAACGTATCCCGTTGGTGGGAAACGGTGGAACGTCAATGCATGGTGTCGGCCAAGCCGGTGAACCCGATGCGGATCGCATGGGAACTGTCCGAGCGACTGCCCGCCGACGCCATCGTCACCGCCGACTCCGGCTCGTCGACCAACTGGTATGCGCGCTGCATCCGCTTCCGCGAGGGCGTGCGGGGATCGCTGTCGGGAACACTGGCCACGATGGGCCCCGGCGTGCCGTACGCCATCGGCGCCAAGTTCGCGCACCCCGACCGGCCCGTGATCGCCATGGTCGGCGACGGGGCCATGCAGATGAACGGTCTGGCCGAACTGCTCACCATCAGGCGCTACCAGGACCTGTGGACGGACCGGCGGTTGATCGTGTGCGTCTTCCACAACAACGACCTGAATCAGGTCACCTGGGAACTGCGCGCCATGGGCGGCTCACCGAAATTCGAGGAATCGCAGAACCTTCCGGAGGTCTCCTACGCGGACATGGCCGCCACCATCGGCCTCGACGCCATCGCCGTGGACGGCGAGGACGCGATCGGCGCGGCGTGGGAACGGGCGCTGGCGGCCGACGGCCCCACCGTGCTGGACATCCGCTGCGATCCCGAGATGCCGCCCATCCCGCCCCACGCCACCTATGAGCAGGGCAAGGAGCTGATGTCGTCGATCGTCAAGGGCGATCCGGCGGCATGGCACATGATGGTCCAGGGCGCCAAGACCAAGGCCCAGGAGTTCGTGCCGCACCGCGGCTGACACCGGCGCCCGCGGGTCATGCTGCGGCGCAGCCCCGGCGGCTTCCGAGCACGGTCTCGTAGTGGCCCAACAGCTGGTCGCAGACTGCGGGCCAGGTCCGGTCGAGGACGCTGCGCCGGGCCGCCGGTGAGTAGCGCGCACGCTCGGCGAGCAGGTGGTCGACGGCACCGGGCAACTTGGCCTCGAACTCGGCGACGTCCAGCAGCAGGCCCGTCTGCATCGGCACGATCAGGTCGCGCGGTCCGCCCTCGTTGGGCGCGACGACGGGTACGCCCGACGCCTTGGCCTCCTGCACGGTCTGGCAGAAGGTCTCGTGTTCGCCGGTGTGGACGAAGACGTCCATGCTGGCGTACGCGGCCGCCAGCGCCGGTCCGTACACCGCACCGGTGAAGACGGCGGACGGCATCAGAGCTTCGAGTTTGGCACGGTTGATCCCGTCACCGACGATCACCAGCTGCAGATCATCGCGCCTGGCCAGCACCGCCAACCGCTCGACGTGCTTCTCCGGGGCCAGCCTGCCGACGAAGCCGACGATGGGCTTGTTCAGCGGCGACCAGTGCGCGCGCAGTTGCTCGTCGCGGGCCGACGGCACGTAACCCGTGACGTCGACGCCGCGACCCCAGTGGTGCACCCGCGGAACACCGTGGGCGACAAGCGCTTCGATCGTGGAGGTCGACGGGGCGAGCGTACGGTCCGCCTTGCCGTGCACGTGACGCGTCCATGCCCACGCCACGCTCGACATCGCACCGGCGCCGTAACTCTCGGCGAAACCCGCGACGTCGGTCTGGAACACCGCCACCGTGGGCACGTCGAGGTGACGGGCGGCCAGTACTCCGCCGTACCCGAGTAACGCGGGCGACGCCAGGTGCACGACGTCCGGCGCGAAACCGCGCAGCACGCCGACCATTCGCGGTCGCGGTACGCCGAGCGGCAGTGAGGTCACCTTCGGAAACATTCGCGACGGCACCCGGTGGACCCGCACCCCGTCGTGCACGCGGTCGGCCGGCGGCTGGCGTCGAGGCGAGTCGGGAGCGATCACCAGCACCTCGTGGCCGGTGCGGCGGAGGTGCTCGATCACCCGGAGCACCGAGTTGGTGACACCATTGACGTTCGGGAGGAACGATTCTGCGACGATCGCAACGCGCACGACGCAAGCGTGACAGCAGTCGCTGTCGCGACGGTTGCCAACGGGAATACGGCAGGGAAAGATTCGTCGCCCGTCAGCTGCGATGACCGGCATACTGGGCGTGGTTTCGAAGTCCATCGAGCGAGGAGGAGCCATGCGACGTCCACTGGCCGTCGCCGTGCTGGCGGTGAGCCTTCTCGTCGTCGTGACCGGATGCGAGCGCGGCGTCACCGGAAAGGCGGTCGGCGATCTCCATCCGCCCCTGGCACAGGTGACCGACGATTCCTACGGCATCCGCGCCGGTGCCGCGGCCGCTCCCGTTCAACTGGAGATCTACACCGAACCCCAGTGCACGCACTGCGCCGACCTGCAGGCCGACTTCGGCGACCGATTCGCGTACTACATCGGCATCGGCGAGCTGGCGATCACCTACCGGCCGATGACGTTCCTGGACACCGCCGCCACCGACGGACACTCCGCACGCGTGGCCAACGCCTTGTTCGAGGCGGCCGCAGCCGGCGGCGGGCCGGACGATCCCACCTACACCACCGGTCGCCAGTTCCAGCGGTTCGTCGAGCAGCTGTGGGCGCATCAGCAGCCGGGGCGCCCTGCGCCGAGTGACGAGAAGCTTGCCGACTTCGCCCGTGCCGCAGGCGTTCCCAGCATCCAGGCGTCCGCCATCGAAAAGGGCGCGAACGAGAGGAGCACCTCGGAATTGGCGGACATGGAGTCGACCAACTTCGAGTTCCTCTACGAAGTCGACCCGCTTAACACCGGCACCCCAACGGTCTTCGACCTCAAGGCCGGTGAAAAGCTCGACATCTACGACGACGACTGGCTGACCAAGGTGATGGCGTCCTGACGGTCCAGTCGACGCTGGACGAACGCCAGCGACACCAGGACCGCCGCCGCCACCAACCAGCCCACCACCGCGATCGACGCGGCCGGGATGATCGCCAGCGACGCGTTGCGGTCCTGCACGCGCACCAGATCCGGGTTGGCCTTGTCGTACTCGACGTATATCCGCATGCCCGTGTCCAGTTCGGACGGATACAGCACACCGAGTTCGGGACGGTACGTCACCCGGTCCGGCGTGACGAATTCGATGGTCGACCGCCGGGGGCCCGCGTCGAGCACTTCGGCGGCGGCCACCCCCATGTTGCCCTCGATCTGACGGTCGTCACGCCAGGCGCCGAGCACCAGCAGCACCGACTGCAGGGTCACCAGACAGGCCACGATGACGACGGCGATGCGCAGCCGTCGGGTGATCCGCTGCGAGCGCGTCTCACTGCCATCGCCGTAGAGGTGCGGAATGAGACTCTGCCACAACGCTTTGACGCGTCTGGTGACACCGTCGAACAGGCCGGTCACATAGCCGCCCTGATCGACGCGTGCAGCGCCCGCAGGGACGAGCGGTCGGCCTTCACCTCCAGAACCCGCATCCCGTCGGAGGATTCGCCGAGCGCGTCGCGCAGGCCGTCGAGCTCCACCTGACGGCAGTCGACGTGGTAGGCGCGGCACAGCGCGCCGACGTCGACGTCGTGCGGGGTGCCGAACACACGCGACGACACGTCGGAGAATCGCGGATCGCCCTGCTCGAGCAACTCGAAGATGCCACCGCCGTTGTCGTTGGACACGACGATGGTGAGGTTCTTCGGGATCGGCTCGGTGGGGCCGATCAGCAGGCCCGAGCTGTCGTGCACGAAGGTCAGGTCGCCGATCAGCGCGATCGTGCGGGGGACGTGATCGCCACCCGTCCGTTCGTGGGCCAGCGCCGCACCGATCGCCGTCGACACGGTGCCGTCGATGCCCGCGACGCCGCGGTTGGACCGCACGTGCACGCCCGTGGTCGTCAAGCCGACCAGGGCGACGTCGCGCACCGGGTTCGACGCGCCGAGCACCAGCTGATCACCCGGGCGCAGCGCGTCGGCAACGGCCGCCGCCACGTGCAGACCCGTGGTCAGCGGGTGGGTGCGCAGCTGCTCGCGCACGGTGTCGACGGCGTGGGCGTTGGCCGTGTCGCAGGCGTGCAACCAGGCCCCGTCGGGCGTTCCCGAGGTCACCGCCCGGGTGCCGGTGGCCTGCGAGTTGCCCGACACGTCGGGCCAGCGCGGACCGGTGGTGAGGGCGAAGACCGGCACCGACGAGTCGGCCAACAGCGCGGACACCGGACGGTGCAGCGTCGGGCGGCCGAGCATGATCACCTGCTCGGGCCGCAGCGACGCCAGCGTCAACGGGTGCAGGGGGCGCTGCGAGGTGGTGGCCTGAGGCGCCGTGGGCTCCGCCACGGTGGGCAGGGCGACGAGATTGGGGTGCGCGCCCGCCCCGTGCCCCGCGATCACCACGGTGTTCGGCGTCACGTCGATGTCCAGCGGCTGATCGAACGTCACCGGCGGCGTGAAGGTCCACGGGCTACCGTCGGGCCGGCCACTCGGGACGTACGGCCCCGGGTCGTCCGAGTCGTTCGCGTCGGGCACCAGCGGCTCGCGCAGTGGGATGTCGAATTGCACGGGGCCGGCATTGGCGCTGCGGGAGCCCTTCGCCGCGACCAGAACGCGGCACGTCGCCGAACGCCACTGCGCGTTGAGCGCGGCCATCGTCTCGGTGGCGCCCTCGGCCAATCCGAGGCTGATCGTCGCACGGACCTGGGTGCCGAAGTACCCCAGCTGTTCCATCGTCTGGTTGGCGCCGGTGCCGAGCAGCTCGTAGGGCCGGTTGGCGCTGAGCACGACCAGCGGGACGCGGGCGTAGTTCGCCTCGACCACCGCCGGGCCGAGGTTGGCCACCGCGGTGCCCGACGTCATGGCGACGCACACGGGCGACCCGGCGGACGCGGCCAGTCCGACCGCGAGGAACCCGGCGGTGCGCTCGTCGATGCGGACGTGCAACCGCAGCCGCCCGGCGCGGTCCGCGTCGTGCAGCGCGAACGCGAGCGGCGCATTCCGTGAGCCGGGGCACAGGACGACGTCACGGACGCCACCGCGGATCAATTCATCGACGACGATGCGTGCCTGTGTCGTCGACGGGTTCATCCTTACAGCGTGTCATACGCCCGCACCGAAGAATTCGAGCACCGCGGCGTTCACCACGTCCGGCCGCTCCAGGAAGCCGAGGTGCCCGGCATCGGGAATCTCGAGGTAGCGGCCGTTTTGCAGGGCGTCGGCCACCTCACGGCCCAGGTGCGGCGGCAGCACCACGTCGTCGGCGAAGCCGATCACCAACGTCGGGGTGGAGATGTGCTGGTAGGCAGGTAGCCGGTTGCCCTCCGGCCTGATCCTCAGCTGGCTGCGGTACCCCGGCGTCGGCTTCGTGGGCCACATCGTGAACATGTCGATCCAGTCGCGGACGGCCTGCTCGTCATTGAGGGTCTTCGGCGAGAAGCTCTCCAGCAGCCGTGACTTCGCCTCGTACTTGGCGGGCAGCTCGATGCCCGTCTGCAGGAACTCGTATTCGGCGGTGTTGAAGAACTCGCGCGTGCGGTCCTCCCGCCCCCGGGTGGCCATCAGCACGGCCGCCGACACCAGGTCTGGCCGGGCGACCATGAGTTCCTGGGCGATGAACGATCCCATCGACACGCCCACCACGCGGACCGGGCCTGCGTCGAGCTTCTCGATCAGCTTGGCGGTGTCGAAGACCACCTGTTCGGTGGTGAAGCCCTGGGCGTTCTCGGTGGCGCCGATCCCGCGGTTGTCGAAGGTGATGACGCGGTAGCCGGCGCGCTGGAAGGCGGGCACCTGGTGCAGGTGCCACGTGCGGCCGGCGCCCCCGCGGCCGGCGATGAACAGGACGGGCTCTCCCGAGCCGCGGTCGTCGTACGCCAAATTCACCCGGCCGACCCTACTTGGAGCGATTCGGGCACGCTCGACCGCGCTCAGCGCGGCTCAGCGCGGCTCAGCGCGTCGATGTCGCGCGGTGGCGTCGTTGCCCGCGAGTCCGGGCAGCGCGGATCGCCTGGTCCCACAGCACCAGCGTGGTGGCCTTCAGCGCCGCGGGCTTCATCAGCTCCTTCGACATCATCGCGGTGGCGGCCGCCTTCGTCTTCGCCGACGCCTTGGACACGTGGCCCGAGTCGAACGGCGGCTGCGGGTCGTACTCCATCGACAGCTGGATGGCCTTGGCACGCTCGGCGCCGCCGATGCGGCCGGCCAGCCACAAGCCGAGGTCGATACCCGCCGACACGCCTGCACACGTGACGATGCCGTCCCCGGAGTGGACGATGCGTTCGTCGCCGACCGGCGTCACGCCGAAGGCCTTCAGCGTCGGCACGGCCGCCCAGTGCGACGTGGCGCGCTTGCCCTCGAGCAGCCCGGCCGACGCCAGGATCACCGAGCCGGAGCACACCGACGCGGTCCACGTCGCGGTCGTGGCGGCCCGACGGAGCCAGCCGAGCAGCACCTCGTCGCGGGCGTGCTCGAAGGTGGTGAACCCGCCCGGCACCAGGATCACGTCCGGCGCGGGGGTTTCGTCGAACGAGTGCGTCGCTCCGACGACCAACACCGCCGAATCCGCGGTGACCGGTCCGGGTTCGTGCCAAACGAAGCGCACCTCGGTGTCGGGCAGCCAGCGCAGCACCTCGTAGGGGCCGATGAAGTCGAGCGAGGTGAAGCCGGGATAGAGCACGATCGCGATCTGCATCATCTCTCCTCTAGGCGAACGATTTCCGGTATTGATCGGGCGAAACGCCCAGGCGCCGAATGAAGTTGCGCCGCATGGTTTCTGCCGTCCCGAATCCGCACCGTCCGGCGATCACGGTGACGGTGTCGTCGGTCTCCTCGAGCTGCCGACGCGCCGCTTCGGTGCGCACCCGCTCGACGTAGGCGCCGGGGGCCTCCCCCACCTCGCCGGTGAACAGCCTGGTGAAGTGACGTGGGCTCATCGCGGCGCGGTGCGCCAGCTCTGAAACGCTGTGCGGCGCACCCGGTTCGGCTTCGATGGCCTCCTGCACGCTCCGGATGGGCGCCCGCCTGGCCCGTGGCATCCACACCGGCGCGGCGAACTGGGTCTGTCCACCCGGCCGGCGCAGGTAGAGCACCAGCCAGCGGGCCACCGTCTGCGCGATCTCGGTGCCGTAGTCGTCCTCGACCAGGGCGAGGCCGAGGTCGATGCCCGCCGTCACGCCGGCCGCCGTCCACACCTTGGGCGAGCTCCTCGTGAAGATCGGCTCGGGATCGACCGTGACGGAGGGAAACCGACCGGCCAGCTGGTGGGCGTGTGCCCAGTGGGTGGTCGCCCGGCAGCCGTCGAGCAGACCGGCCTGCGCGGCCAGGAAGGCACCGGTGCAGACACTGACGATGCGCCGGGCGTGGGGGGCGGCCGCCCGGATCCACGCGATGAGGTCCTCGTCGCGTTGCGCCGCCTCGGTGCCGATGCCGCCCGGTAGGACGATCGTGTCGAAGCCCTGGCGTGGATCCGGCAGGGGCTTCGCCACGAATTCGAGCCCGGTCAAGGTGCTCACGGGCTGCCCGACGACGGCGACGACCGTCGCCTCGTAGCCGTCGTCCGGGCGTCCCTGCGCGGCCAGGCCCAGCGTGGCGCCGGTGAACACGTCGAACGGGCCCACCAGGTCGAGGGCCTGCACGCCCGGGAACCCGACGAGCACCACCGATCGCTTCACGAACTCGAGTGTCGACCGCCGAGGCCCATGGCGTCTACGCCCTGTACCCCACCAATTAGGACATCACAATTTCTTCAGCCGGGCGTGCTTACGAGATCAAGGGGTGGCAGGCCCGGATCCGGTCGATCCACCACTGCCGCCGAGCCGCCGTGGCGGCCAGGGCCGACAGCCGGGCCGGGTCGGGGACCGCGGGGCCGACGCGCAGCCGGCCGTCGCGCGGCGCCACCGGATCGCACACGTCCTCGACGAACAACCCGCCGGTGCCAAGGCCGCAGGCATGACGCAGCTCGGGCAGGCATCCGGCCGCCAGCAGACCCCGCGACATGCCGACGGCCGTGTCCAGCGCGCTGGACACGACGACGGGGACGTCGATCTGGGCGGCGACGTCCAGCAGGCGTCCGACTCCACCGAGAGGTGCCACCTTGACCACCGCGACGTCGGCGGCCCCGGACCGGACGACGTGCAGCGGATCGTCGGCCTTGCGGATGCTCTCGTCCGCGGCCACCGGCACGTCGACCAGACGACGCAGCTCGGCCAGCTCCGGCACCGTCGCACAAGGTTGTTCGACGTACTCCAGCGGGCCGTCCGCCGTGAGCGCCGCGCAGGCGGTCACCGCCTCGGCGACGGTCCAGCCACCGTTGGCGTCCACCCGCACGACCGGCACCAGCTCCCGCACGGCGTCGACCCGTGCGACGTCGTCGGCGAGGGACTGACCTGGCTCGGCGACCTTGACCTTGGCGGTGCGCGCGCCGGGGAACCGGGACAGCACCTCGGGCACCAGGGCCGGTGCGACGGCGGGGACGGTGGCGTTGATCGGGATCCACTCGCGCCGGGGCGTCGGGGCATCGCGGTAGGCGGCCTCGACCCCGGACGCCAGCCAGTGCGCGGCTTCGGCAGGTCGGTACTCCTCGAAGGCGCCGAACTCGCCCCAGCCCACCGGCCCGTCGATCAGCGCCACCTCACGAACCTCGATGCCGCGGAAGCGAACTCGCATCGGCAGGGACACCACGTGCAGACGATCCAGCAGGTCGTCGACCGAAGGGGTCACGCCGCCGCGAGACACCGGGCTCACACCGCGCGGCCGCTCTTCTCCCAGTGCGGCTTGCGGAGATCCTTCTTCATGACCTTGCCGGTGGGATTGCGTGGCAGTGCGTCGACGACGTCGACGGTCTTCGGACACTTGTACTTCGCCAGCCGCTCGGCCGCCCACGCGATGAGATCCTTCTCGGAGGCCTCGCCCTCCAGCGCGACGACGGCCTTCACCGCCTCGCCCCACTTCTCGTCGGGCACGCCGATGACGGCCACCTCGGCCACCGCGGGATGCTCGGCAAGGACCCGCTCGACCTCGATCGAGTACACGTTCTCCCCGCCCGTGATGATCATGTCCTTGAGCCGATCCTCGACGAAGATGTAGCCGTCCTCGTCCACCCTGCCGATGTCACCGGTACGGAACCAGCCGTCCTCGGTGATCGCCTCGTCGGTCGCGTCGGGCCGGTTGAGGTAGCCCTTCATCAATTGCGGTGAACGGAACCACAACTCGCCCTGCTCACCAACCGGCTTGTCCTCGAGGCTGTCGGGGTCGACCACCCTGACCTCGGCACCGGGAACCAGGGTGCCTGCGCTGGACAGTCGTTCCTCGTCGTCGCCGCGATGGTCCTCCGGCATCAACCTGCTGATCACGCCGCAGACCTCGGTCAATCCGTACGCCTGGATGAAGTCGGTGTCGGGCCACGCCTGCAGCGCCGAACGCAGCAGCGGCAGCGGCATCGGGGAGGCGCCGTAGGCGTAGGTCTTGAGCGCGCTGAACAACTTCACCGCGTCGTCGCCGGATTCGAGCACCTTGGCGAGCACCGCCGGCACCAGGAAGGTTCGGTTGGCGCCCTTGAGGATTCCGCCGGCCAGGGATGCGCCGTCGACGTCGCGCGTCATGATGCTCGGCGACCCCGAGTGCAGGCCGTACTGGATGTAGGACGAACCGGCGACATGAAATAGCGGCATCGCCACCAGGTTCTTGTCGCCGTCCTCCTGCTCCCAGCCCTCGAAACCGTTGACCGTGTGCGCGATGACGTTCGTCTGGGTCAGCGCCACCCCCTTGGGTCGGCCGGTGGTGCCCGACGAATACATGACGATGGCGACGTCGTCGGGTTCGACGTCCGGCGAACGGTCCACCGGCGTCCCACCAGCGAGCAGCGCCTCGTACTCGTCACCCGCACCACCTTGGGGAGTCACCTCGACGATCTTCTCGACGCCTCCCAGCCGGTCGCGGATCTTCTCGAGGCCGGGCCTGAGTTCGGCGCCAACGAAGACGATCTTGGCTCCCGAGTCGTTGAGGACGAAGTCCAACTCGTCGGCGGCCAGCCGGAAGTTGATGATGGCGGTCGCCGCGCCCAACGACGCGGCAGCCACCGTCAACTCGACGCAGGACGGATGGTTCTTGTCGACGAATGCGACGACGTCGCCGCGGGTGACGCCGAGTTCCGAGAGCGCCCCGGCCAGCCGCCGCACCCGGTCGTTGAACTCCGACCACGTCCAGCTGCGCTCGAGGTAGGTGATGGCTTCACCGTCGGGCTTCGCCTCGGCCCAGTGCGCCACGCGTTCGTCGAGGAAGCGGGGTTCAGGCAACTCTGACATCCCACGAGCGTGCCATGGCGACGGCGGCCGTCAGCTGGATTCGGCATAAACACGACGACCTGCCAGGTACGTGGCGCGCACCCGAAGGTCGGCGACGTCCTCCGGTGCCACCGCCCGCGGATCGGCGGACAACACCACCAGGTCGGCGTACTTGCCCACCTCGAGCGAGCCGATGACGTCGTCGGAGAACAGTTGCCACGCCGCGTCGAGAGTCTGCGCGCGGATGGCCTGTTCGACCGTCAAGCGTTCCTCCGGCCCCAACACCCGGCCGCTGGGCGCGACGCGGGTGGCGGCGACGCTGATGTTGCGCAGCGGCTCCTCCGGGGTGACGGGCGGATCGTTGTGCAGCGAGATCCGCATGCCGGTCGCGACGGCGGATCCGGCCGGCATCCACCGCGATCCGTGCTCGGGGCCGAACAGTCCGTCGACGAGAATGTCACCCCAGTAGTGGATCTGGTCGACGAACATGCTGCAGGTGACGCCCAGCTCGTGTGCGCGCTGCAGCTGTGCGTTCGAGATGGCGCCAACGTGCTCCAGGCGCAGCCGGTGATCCTCGCGTGGATGAGCTTGTAGCGCTTCGGCATACACGTCGAGGATGGTGTCAACCCCGGCGTCGCCCTGCACGTGGCAGGCCATCTGCCAGCCGAACGGAAAGTAGGCCGCCACGATCTCGGTCAGTTGCTCACGGCTGTAGTTGGCGTGGCCACACGATCCCGGCTCGACGCCGATGGTGCGGGTGGCCTCGGTGTCGAGGTACGGGAACGTCAGGTTGATGTTGCCGATCCACGGTGATCCGTCGACCCAGATCTTGATGCCGACCTGGCGCACGGTGTCGTCACCGCCTCCCGGCTTCTCGGTCGTCGTCATCTGCGCGGTCGACATCTCATAGGTGCGCAGCCGCACCGTCAAGTCGTCGCGCAACGCATCGAGGGCGGGCCGGAACATCGGGTCGAAGGCCATCTCCGAGCAGGTGGTCAACCCGGCCCGGTTCAACCGCGCGCATTCGGCGAGGAGCATCGCCGGGTAGGCGCCGGGGTCGATCGCGCCCCCGATGAGCGGGAACACCGCGCCGGTCTCCTCGGCGGTTCCATCGAGGTCGCCGTTGGCGTCTCGGCCGTACTTCGCGCCCTTGGGGTCGGGGGTGTCGCGGTCGAGGCCGAGGCGCCGCGCGGCGGCGGAGTTGAAGTACGCCTTGTGTCCGGAGTTGTGGATGATGACCAGCGGGGTGTCGGGAGCCTGGGCGTCCAGCCACGCCAGGGTGGGCTCGGGAGCACCGACCTGCAGCAGCGGGTCCCAGCCGTTGAGGTAGGCACCGGTGTCGCCACGGACGGCCACCTCGTCGCGGATGGCGGCGAGTACCTCGTCGATGCTGCGCATCGTGACGGGGCGGATGTCGACGATGCGGTCGGCGAGCACGATCGCCTCCATCAGCGGATGCCCGTGCGCCTCGATGAGCCCGGGCATCACGCATCCGTCACCGAGTTCAATGGTCTCGGTGTCGGGTCCGACCCAGCCGTCGACGTCGGCCCGGCTGCCCACCGCAACGACACGCCCGTCGGCCACGGCGAGCGCCTCGGCGCTGGGCAGCGCCTCGTCGACGGTCAGGACGGTACCGAAGAACACCAGGTCAGCAGCCATTGCGCCATCCTCGCAGAGGCCAGGGGCAAATCACCGAAAACATCTTCCCGGCCGTGTCGATTCCCGGGGTTGCCGATCGACGTGTCATCGAGGGCACGATCAACGGGCCCGTTCCACGAGGAAGAAGGAGATGTCCCGATGCGGTACATGCTGATCATGCGGTCCACCCCGGAAGCCGGCGCGTTCGTCGCGGAGAACGTCGACTTCGACGAGATCATCGCGTCGATGGGCCGCTACAACGAGGAGTTGGTCAAGGCCGGCGTGCTGCTTGCCGCCGAAGGACTGACCGGACCGGAGGAGGGCTTCGTGGTGGACTTCGCCGCCGACCCGCCCGTGGTGACCGACGGGCCGTACGCCGAGGCCAAGGAGTTGTTCAACGGCTTCTGGATTCTGGAGGTGTCCTCGAGCGACGAGGCCAAGCAGTGGGCGCAGAAGTGCCCCTTGGGTCCCGGCGTCAAACTGGAGGTGCGGCGGGTGGCCGAGATCTCCGAGTTCGATCAGGACAACGAGTGGATCAAGAAGGAAGCGAGCTGGCGCGAGGCGACCGAGGCCCGCGAGGCGAAATGAGGCGGAGTCAGCTGGACGTGCTGACGTCGTCGACCTGGATTTCGTTGGAGTTGTTGAGGTAGGCGTAGACGAGGTGGGCGCCGGGCAGGTAGCCCTCGGTGTGGAAGCCGGCCTCGGTCTTGACGTCGGCAAGGCTCTGATGGCTGGCGAGGTCGACGACGCCCATGACGCCGGCCTTGCTCTCGCCGAGGAACAGCAGCCCGTGATCGGTGTCGGCGGCGAGCTGGTCCATCCCGGAGGCGGTCTTGACCGTGTAGAGGACCTTTCCGCTGTCCGGGTCGATGGCCACCACGTCCGGGTCGGTGGTACCCACCCAGAGCAGGTGATGGACCTGGTCGTAGTACATGTCCTTGGCGGCGGTGGCGGCGGGCAGCGGGGTGAAGACCTTCTCGATCGTGCGGGTCTTGGCGTCGATGACGTCGACCTGGTTGTCGTCGGACTGGTAGATCCTGTCGTCGGCGGGTGAGTAGGTGCCCAGGTCGGGGCCGGTCTTGGCGGTTGCCGGGCTCAGGTTGAGGGTCCCCTCGACCGCGAAGGGCGCGGTGGCGGAGATCTCCAGCATGTCGTTGGAGTCGTCGTTGGTGACGAACACGCTGTGGTCGGGTTGGTCGTAGTACATGGCGTCGGGTGTCTTCCCTCCCGAGGGGACCCGCGCGATCACCTTCCAGGTGGCCTTGTCGATGACCGCGACCGCGTTGGCGTCGGCTTCGGCCACGAAGACGTCGGTGTCGCTGAAGGTGATGCCGTTGGCGTTCGGGATCTGGGGCACGACGGCCTTGACGCTGTTGGTGGCGGTGTCGATGACGACGACGTCGTTGTCCGGGCTCTGAGCGATGTAGGCGACCTTGTCGGTCGGGTCGACGACGACCTCGTCGCCGTGGCCGCCGGTACCCGGAAGCGCGATGGTCTTCGTGGGGGTGACGGCGATCTTCGCCTCGGCCGCGGGGGTCGCCGGTGCAGGCGATGAGCTGCCCGACGACGCGGCCGGGTGCGAGGCGGGGGCCGCGCAGCTCGCGGTGAACAGGGCCGCGGTGAAGGCAATCCCACCGGCGATGGCTTTTAGCATGAAGTTCGGACCTTCCGCGTCGTTGGCACCACTCGCCGAGCGCCGGGAACGGACTCGGGCGCGCAGATACCGGCCGAGCAACATTGCATATCGGCTATTGCATACCGTATGCGGACCCTCCGTGTGACGCAACGCACACCCGCTGCCAAATCGCTGTCAATGCAGCGGGCCTCGGCCCCCCGACGATTTGCAAACCGTCACGCGGAAGAACCCGCGGCTGGGTCGCGCTCGCATCAACTCGTTAGCATCTTCTTGTAACGACAGTTATATTCAGGACAGGGCAGTCAGGTGCGATTGCGCCGGGGCCGTGCCAGATTGTGGAGGTTGGCGGTGAACGGCTCGGCAGCGCTCTTCATCACCGTCTTCCTCGCGTGTCTCGTCGAGGCCGTCGAAGCCCTGACGATCGTCTTGGCGGCCGGAACTGCCCGCGACTGGCGCTCGGCCATCAGTGGTGCAGTCACCGGCTTGCTGGTGCTCGTCGTAGTGATCGGCGCACTCGGTCCTGCCATATCGGTCATCCCACTGGACGGTCTGCGCCTCTTCATCGGCGGACTCCTGCTGGTCTTCGGGCTGCAGTGGCTACGCAAGGCGATCCTGCGGGCCAGCGGCCACAAGGCCCTCCACGACGAGACACTCACGTATCAGGCGACGCTCGCTGCGGCGCACCGCGCTCCGGCCACCGGCCGGGCCATGGTCGCCGACTGGTACGCCTTCACCCTGTCGTTCAAGGGCGTAGTGCTGGAGGGCACGGAGGTCGCGTTCATCGCGTTGACGTTCGGCGCCAACCAGGGCGGCATTCCACTCGCCGTCCTCGCTGCGGCATCCGCCGTCGTCGTGGTGACGATCGTGGGCCTTGCCATCCGTGCACCGCTGTCGCGCGTTCCCGAGAACACGATGAAGTTTGCGGTCGGGGTGATGCTCACGGCATTCGGAGTCTTCTGGGGCGCGGAAGGCGCCGGCGTGCACTGGCCTGGCCGGGATGTCGCGCTGCTGGTGCTCATCCCCGCCGTGGCGCTCTACGCTCTCGTGTTGGCGGCACTGTTCAAGCGCCGCGCGCCGATCGCCACGAACTTTGTCGCTCAGGAAGATTGATCGTGGACAGACTTCGAGCGTTCGTCACGTTCTGGTATCACTTCATCGTCGGAGACGACTGGCGGGTAGCCGTGACCGTTGCGGTCGCGCTGGCCGCCACCCTCGTGGTGAACCGCCTGGTCGGCACGGCGCCGTGGTGGATCACTGTCGGGGCGGTGGCCCTCGCGCTTCCCGCGAGCATCTACCGGGCGATTCGCCGTCGTCCCTGAGCGCTCATCGCCCCTCGCCGTCCTCGACGTAGACCTTGGCGGCGTAGAGTTCCAACGCCTCTCCGCAGCCATCCAGCGCCCGGGCGGCTTCGAGTTGCCTGGGGGCGCCGTACGCGTCGCGGGCGCGCACCTTCTCGTACCAGTTCCGGAGCTTGACCAGTTCGACTTCGTTTTCCTCGAGCTCACCGTAGGTGAAATGATGTGCCGCATACTCTTTTTCGAGACCGGCGTGAAAGTCGACGCACTTGTCCAGGATCTCCTCGTACTCGCTGTCCCTGGCGGCCTCGAACAGTGCCACCACGTCCTGCCCGCCCGCCACTGCCGAACAGGACAGCAACACCGCGGAGCCATCCATCTCGAGGATCTCGTGGCGCAGCTTGCGCAGAGCGCGCTCGGCGCCGTCGCGAGCAGGCAGCGCTGCCGCCGAGTTCTGCAGGTAGACCGCGCCCAGCGACTTCAGCCGCCGCCACACCGTGGCCCGCAACCGCGTCGGCTCGGCCGGGATCCGGTACACCAGTAGAAGCCACCCTCCGGCGTCGCCGGAAGTCGGGGAGCCGCTATCGGCGTCGTCTCCGGCAGCGGTCATGGCTTCAGTTTGCATGACGGGCACCCGAATCGGCGTCGTGTCGAACCTCCGAAGGCTTCGTGGGCGTCCATGCCGGCCGGTCACGTTCACCGTGCTGCCGGCTCGGGGGCGCGCACATCGCCGTCGCCGACTCAGTCGCCCCTGATGCGGATGCGGACCGGTCCGCGCCACGGCACGTCCGGATCGAGGACCTCGCCCCTCTGGGTGACGTCGACGCGGCCCGCTCTGGCCAGCGTCCTGGCGACGTCCCTGGCATCGTCCATCAGGTCGCGCCAGCCGTCGCCGCCGACGGCACGGGCAGCATCGGAGGGGCAGATGCTGCTCGACGGCCCCCGGTCGGCGGCCAGCGCCAGGATCGCCGCCCGCAGGTCGGCGTTCGATCGCCCGCTCACCCGGTCGAGTCAACCGGAATACGACCAGCCTCGCCACCAAATCTGTAACACGTTCTAGTCTGTCTTCATGACTTCTGTCGTCGCCTCTTCGCGCGAGCGCTCATCGGACCAGTTGCTGCGACACCCCGTCCACTCCGGGCACCTCACCGCAGGCGCGCTCAAGCGCAACAAGGACAAGCCCGTGCTGTTCCTCGGTGACACCACGCTCACCGGCGGCCAGCTCGCCGACCGCATCAGCCAGTACGTCCAGGCCTTCGAGGCGCTGGGCGCGGGCACCGGGACGGCCGTCGGCCTGCTGTCGCTCAACCGGCCGGAGGTGCTGATGATCATCGGCGCCGGACAGACGCAGGGCTACCGGCGCACCGCACTACATCCTCTCGGCTCCTTGGACGACCACGCCTACGTGCTGTCCGACGCGGGGATCACGTCGCTCGTCATCGATCCGGTCCCCATGTTCGTCGAACGGGCGCTCGGCCTGCTCGACAAGGTCGACTCGCTTGCGCAGATCCTGACGATCGGGCCGGTGCCCGACGCGCTGACCGAGCGTGGGGCGCACGCGGTGGACCTGGTGGCGGAGGCGGCCAAGCACTCCGCCCAGCCGCTGGTCGTCGCCGACCTGCCACCGGATCACATCGGCGGGATGGCGTACACCGGCGGGACCACCGGGAAGCCGAAGGGCGTGATCGGCACCGTCGCGTCCATCACCGCGATGACGACCATCCAGTTGGCGGAATGGGAATGGCCCGAGCACCCCCGCTTCCTCATGTGCACGCCGCTGTCGCACGCCGGCGCCGCGTTCTTCACGCCGACGATCGTCAAGGGCGGCGAGATGATCGTGCTGCCCAAGTTCGACCCCGCCGAGGTGTTGAAGACCATTGAGCAGCAACGCATCACGGCGACCATGCTGGTGCCGTCGATGATCTACGCGCTCATGGACCACCCCGACAGCCACACCCGCGACCTGTCGTCGCTGGAGACCGTCTACTACGGCGCCTCGGCGATGAACCCGGTCCGGCTGGCCGAGGCGATCGCCAGGTTCGGGCCGATCTTCGCGCAGTACTACGGGCAGGCCGAGGCGCCGATGGTGATCACCTACCTCGCCAAGGGCGACCACGACGAGAAACGGCTGACCTCCTGCGGCAAGCCCACGCTGTTCTGCCGCACCGCCTTGCTCGACGAGGACGGCCGGCCCGTTCCGCAGGGCGAGGTCGGCGAGATCTGCGTGAGTGGCCCGCTGCTGTCCGGGGGGTACTGGAACCTGCCCGAGGCGACGGCGCAGACGTTTCACGACGGCTGGATGCACACCGGCGACCTGGCCCGTGAGGACTCCGATGGCTTCTGGTTCATCGTCGACCGAACCAAGGACATGATCGTCACCGGCGGTTTCAACGTCTATCCCCGCGAGGTGGAAGACGTTGTCGCCGAACACCCTTCGGTCGCCCAGGTCTGCGTCATCGGCACCCCCGACGACAAGTGGGGCGAGGCCGTCACCGCCGTCGTGGTGCTGCGCCCCGACGTCGCCCGCGACGAGGCGGCCATAGCCACCATGACCGCAGAGATCCAGGCCGCGGTCAAGGACCGCAAGGGGTCGGTGCAGTCCCCCAAGCAGGTGATCGTCGTCGATTCGGTGCCGGTGACCGCGCTGGGCAAGCCCGACAAGAAGGCCGTTCGCGCCCGGTTCTGGGAGGGTGCGGGGCGCGCGGTGGGCTAGTTCCCGGCGCGAGCGTGCGAGCACTCCGGCTTTTCATCGGTGTGTCGGCCTCGGACACGCACGCTCGCGGGAAGTAGGGGGTGGAGTGTGGGGGGTGGCTGGACCCGGGGGTGGCCAGAATGGAGGGGTGGCGGCAGCGGACATTCGTCAGACCGTGGACGCGGTGTGGCGGATGGAGGCCGCCAAGATCGTCGCGACCCTGACCCGAGCGGTCGGGGACGTCGGGATGGCGGAGGACCTGGCGGCCGACGCGCTGGTCGAGGCCCTCGAACAGTGGCCGAGAACCGGCGTGCCGCGCAATGCGGGTGCCTGGCTGACAACGGTCGCCAAGCGCCGGGCGATCGATCAGTGGCGCCGCAACGACACTCGCGACGCCAAGTACGCGACGTTGGCCCGCGAGCTGGCGACGCATCTCGACGATCCGACGGCGCACGCCTGGGATCCCGACCGCATCGACGACGACGTGTTGCGGCTCATCTTCATCTCGGCGCACCCCGTGCTGGCGCGCGAGGGCCAGATCGCGTTGACGCTGCGCGTGGTCGGCGGGCTCACCACCGAGGAGATCGCCAGGGCCTTCCTGGTGCCCGCGGCAACGATCGCGGCCAGGATCACCCGGGCCAAGAAGACGCTCGGCAAGGCCCGCGTGCCGTTCGAGGTGCCCGACCCGTCGGAGTATCCACAACGCCTCGCCGCCGTGCTCAGCGTCCTCTATCTGATCTACAACGAGGGCTATTCGGCGTCCTCCGGCCGGCGCTGGATCCGCGACGAATTGTGCACGGAGGCCTTGCGTCTCGCCCGCGTGCTGGCGGCGTTGGTGCCCGAGGAGGCCGAGGTGCACGGTGTGGTGGCCTTGATGGAACTGCAGTCGTCGCGGTTCGCCGCCCGCACGGGGCCCGACGGGTGGCCCGTCCTGCTGGCCGACCAGGACCGCACGAAGTGGGACCGCGCCCAGATCGTGCGGGGCACCGAGGCACTGGCACGCGCCGGCGAGGTGGTGCGCCGCACCGGAACCGGTTGGGGACCGTACGCCCTGCAGGCCGCACTGGCCGAGTGCCATGCCGCCGCACCGACCGCCGAGGACACCGACTGGGCCCGCATCGTGACGCTGTACGACGGTCTACTCCGGATCGCCCCGTCACCGGTGGTGGAACTCAACCGCGCCGTCGCGGTGGCCATGCACTCCGGGGCCGCCGAGGCGCTCGCCATCATCGACCGCCTCGACGGCCTGGCCGGGTCCTACCTGCTGCCGAGCGTTCGTGGTGAACTGTTGTCGCGGTTGGGACGCAACGTCGAGGCGGCCGACGAACTCGAACGGGCCGCGACGATGGCGACCAACGACCGCGAGCGCGACGTCCTTGCCGACAAGGCGGACCGGATCCGACGAGGCACGAGGAAGGTGACATGACCGCCACAGGCGCCGTGCTCTTCGACTATTCGGGCACGTTGTTCCGGCTCGAGGAAGACGACAGCTGGTTCGATGGCATGGAGGTCGACGAGCGGGCCGTCGACGGTCACGTCCAGGCGGAGCTGATGCGTCGCCTCACCGCACCCACCGGCCGCTCGGTCGAGATGGACGAACAGACCTACCGAGCCTGGGTGAACCGGGACCTGGCCCCGCACCTGCACCGCGAGGCGTACCTGCACGTGCTCCGCGAGTCGGGGTTGGCCGATCACCACGCCGAGTCGCTCTACGGCCGCGTCATCGACCCGGCCAGCTGGACCCCCTATCCCGACACCGCCCGGGTGCTCGCCGCGCTGCACGGCCGCGGCGTGAAGACCGCGGTGGTGTCGAACATCGCCTTCGACGTGCGCCCGGCGTTCGTGGCGATCGGCGCCGACGCGCACGTCGACGAATTCGTGCTGTCCTTCGAGGTGGGTGCCGTCAAGCCGAGCCCGGAGATCTTCCTGACCACGCTGACCCGGCTCGGCGTCGACGCCGAGCGCGCCGTCATGGTGGGTGACAGCGAGGAGGCCGACGGCGCCGCGGCCGCGGTCGGGTGCCGGTTCGCGTTGGTCGATCCCCTTCCCACGGTCCAGCGACCGGGTGGCCTGATCGCGGCGCTGGGGGCCTTGGGTGTCGCCGTCTAGGCTCGGGTTCATGCCCGCACCGACGCCCGACGACTCGGACATCAGACCGCCGTGGTGGCTCAAGCCGATGAACAAGGTCTTCATGGCGATGATGAGGACCGGCCTGCCGATCTCCGGCAAGGAGGGTCCCGTCGTGCTGACGGTCCCGGGCCGCACGTCGGGGCGCCCCCGCTCGACCCCGATCACCCCGATGGTGGTGGACGGCACGCGCTACGTGGTCGGCGGATTTCCCAACGCCGACTGGGTGAAGAACCTGCGTGCCGCGGGTCGGGCCACCCTGACGCAGGGTCGCAGGGCCGAGCCGGTGGACGTGGTGGAGATTCCCGCCGACCAGGCGCGCCCACTGTTGCGGCAGTTCCCGGTTCTGGTGCCGACGGGCGTGAGCTTCATGAAGCGTTCGGGACTGGTCACCGACGGGAGGCCCGAGGAGTTCGAGGCGCTGGCCGGCCGGTGCGCGGTGTTCCGGTTCGATCCGGTGAAGCCATGAGTGACAACCCCTTCGACCCGGCGGTGTGGCGGCCCGTCGAGGGTTTCGAGCTCACCGACGTCACCTATCACCGGCACGTCCCCGACGGTCCGAACGGGCCGACCACGCCCACGGTGCGGATCGCCTTCGATCGACCCGAGGTGCGCAACGCCTTCCGCCCGCACACCGTCGACGAGCTGTACCGGGTGCTCGACCACGCCAGGATGTCCCCCGACGTCGGGGTGATCCTGCTGACCGGCAACGGACCTTCGGAGAAGGACGGCGGTTGGGCCTTCTGCTCCGGCGGGGACCAGCGCATCCGCGGCCGCACCGGCTACCAGTACGCGGCCGGGGAGACGGCCGACACCGTCGATCCGGCCAAGGCCGGCCGACTGCACATCCTCGAAGTGCAACGCCTCATCCGGTTCATGCCCAAACCGGTGATCTGTCTGGTCAACGGATGGGCTGCGGGCGGCGGCCACAGCCTGCACGTGGTGTGCGACCTGACGCTCGCCAGCCGCGAGCATGCCCGCTTCAAGCAGACCGACGCCGACGTCGGCAGCTTCGACGGCGGCTACGGCAGCGCGTACCTGGCCCGCCAGGCCGGGCAGAAGTTCGCCAGGGAGATCTTCTTCCTCGGCAGGCCCTACACCGCCGAGCAGATGCACGCGATGGGTGCCGTAAACGAGGTGGTCGACCACGCCGAACTGGAAACCGTTGCGCTGCAATGGGCCGCGGAGATCAACGGTAAGTCGCCGCAAGCCATCCGCATGCTCAAGGCGGCGTTCAACCTGCTCGACGACGGCTTGGTCGGTCAGCAGATCTTCGCCGGCGAGGCGACGCGGCTGGCCTACATGACCGACGAGGCCGTCGAGGGACGCGATGCGTTCCTGGAGAAGCGCGACCCGGACTGGTCCCGATTCCCACGTTACTTCTGATCAGATGACCGAGAAGATCGACGAGTACTTCACCGCGACCGTCGCCGCCATGCCGGCCGGCGAGGAGGGTGACGTCCGCGGGACCGATCCCCTCCTGCCGTCGTCGGACCTGACCGTGCAGGACGTCCTCGACCTGTTCGACTCCCAGCTGGGCAGTAGACACCTCGACCTGGCGGCCCGATGGTTGCGGTCGCACGGCAAGGGCTTCTACACGATCGGCTCGTCGGGCCACGAATCCAACGCCGCGGTCGCAGCGGCGCTGCGGCCCACCGATCCCGCACTGCTGCACTACCGTTCGGGCGGATTCTTCCTGCACCGGGCCCGCCAGGTGGACGGCACCGACCCGCTGCGCGACGTGCTGCTCGGGGTCTGTGCGGCCACGGACGATCCGATCAGCGGCGGCAGGCACAAGGTCTTCGGACGCCACGACGTCAACGTCATCCCGCAGACGTCGACGATCGCCTCGCACCTGCCCCGCGCCGTCGGGGTGGCGTTCTCGATCGGCCGGGCCGCCAAGCTCGGGCTCGACACGCCGTGGCCGCGCGACGCCGTCGCCGTGTGCAGCTTCGGCGACGCGTCGGCGAATCACTCGACCGCGATCGGCGCGATCAACACCGCCACCCACGCGGCCTATCAAGGCCTTCCGCTGCCACTGCTCTTCGTGTGCGAGGACAACGGGATCGGCATCAGCACCAGGACGCCGAAGGGTTGGATCGCCGCGAACTTCGCGCACCGGGCCGGGCTGCCGTACTTCTGCGCGGACGGCTCCGATGTGATCGAAACCCATGCCGTGGCGACCCGAGCCGTCGAGTGGGTGCGCAAGCATCGGAAGCCGGCGTTCCTGCACCTGGTCACGGTGCGACTGATGGGCCACGCGGGGTCGGACCTGGAGTCGGCCTACCGCAGCCCCGGCGAGATCGCCGCCGAGTACGCCCGCGACCCCGTGCTGTGCACGGCGCGACTGCTGATCGACCGGGCCGGGTACACCCCGGCCGAGATCCTCGATCGCTACGAGGCGAAGCGCGCAGAGGTCATCGGCATCGCCGAACGGGTCGCCGAACTGCCCCAGTTGGACAGCGCCGCAGCGGTGATGAAGCCGTTGCGCGACGGGCTCGCCGAAGCCGTCGCCAGCAGCCCCCGCCGTGCGGGCGCCGGTGGCGCGGAGACCGCGGGTGCACTCACGGTCGCGCAGTCGATCAACCGGGCCCTGCGGGACGTCCTGGCCGACTACCCGGAGGCGCTGGTCTTCGGCGAGGACGTGGCACGCAAGGGCGGCGTCTACGGCGTCACCCGTGGTCTGGCCCAGATGTTCGGCGCCGCACGGGTGTTCGACGCCCTGCTCGACGAGCAAGCCATTCTGGGGTTGGCGCTGGGCGCTGGACTCGCGGGTCTGCTGCCGATCCCGGAGATCCAGTACCTCGCGTACCTGCACAACGCGGCCGACCAGATCCGCGGTGAGGGCGCGACGTTGCAGTTCTTCTCCGACCGGCAGTACCGCAACCCGATGGTCGTCCGCATCGCCGGCTACGGGTACCAGAAGGGTTTCGGCGGCCACTTCCACAACGACAACGCCGTCGGTGCGCTGCGCGACATCCCCGGCATCGTGATCGCGTCCCCGTCACGGCCGGACGACGCGGCCGCCATGATGCGGGCGTGCGCGAGCGCCGCGGACACCGCGGGCATAGCCTGCGTCTTCCTCGAACCCATTGCGCTCTATCACGTTCGGGATCTCTACGACGCCGGCGACGACGAGTGGGTGACTCCGTATCCGCAGTCGCCGGTGCCGATCGGCCGGGCGCGCACCTACGGCGAGGGCGCCGACCTGACCATCGTCACCTACGCCAACGGCGTACCGATGAGCCTGCGGGTGGCCCGCCGGCTGGCGGACACGGGCATCACGGCCCGGGTGGTCGACATGCGTTGGCTCGCACCGTTACCCGTGTCGGACGTGCTGCGCGAGGCCAACGCCACCGGCCGCACGCTGGTGGTCGACGAGACGAGGGCCTCGGGCGGTGTCGGCGAGGGCGTGCTGGCCGCGTTGATCGACGGCGGTTACACCGGCGCGATGGCCAGGGTGGCGAGCGCGGACAGCTTCATTCCGCTGGGCGACGCGGCACTGAAGGTGCTGCTGTCCGAGGAGCAGATCGAGAACGCCGCCAGGGCGCTGGCGTCGAGGCCCTGACGCGTCAGATGCCGGTGCACAGCGACACGAACGGGATCGGCGCACAGATGCCCACGGAGAAGTAGGGCGTGGGATCACCGTTCCACGGCGGTGGCGGCGGCGGTGGCGGCGGCGGAAGTGCCGCCGCGACGCACGTGTTGGACGGCGCGTCGAACACCGTGCCTTGACCGCATTCGGTCGCACCACTCACCGCAGGCGCGACCACCGTCACGAACCCCAGCGGCGCCAGTGCCACCGCAGCTGCTGCCGCCGCGCGACGAATCATGACCATCGCACACCTCCCCTGGATCTCCCCCGACCCAAGCGTGAACGGGATTTTACGCCCGCAGACCGGTGGTGCACCACGGGAACCGGAAGGACCGGGCTGGCACACTGGGGCGGTGTCACTGGGCCGAACGCTGACGGCGCTCTTCATCGACGCCGGAGACGTCGTGCTTCGCAAGGCGCACGAGCACGATCGCGAACCCGTGATCGGACACGTCACGGATCCCGACGTCAGGGCCCACCTCGGTGGCCCGCGGTCGCGTCACACCGCGGCGCGCCACCTCGACGAAGCGGGCGTCACCGCCATCACCGACGCACCTGGCTCGTTCGTCATCGCCGACAAGGTCACCGACGCCTTCCTCGGCACGGTCTCCCTCACCAGACGGGGCATGCACCACCAGGGCCACGTCCCACCGATGGGCGAGGAACTCGAATTGTCCTACACGCTGAACCGCCCCGTGTGGGGCCGGGGACTGGCATACCGGGCGGCCGTCGCGGTGTTGCGCACGGCCGCCACGGAACTCCCCGACGAACCGGTCATCGTGGTCACCCAGAGCGCCAACGTCCGGTCGCTCAACCTGGCCCGGCGACTCGGTTTCGTCCCGGCGTCGACGTTCACCGAGTTCGGCGCGGAGCAGACGCTCGCCGTGACCAACCTCCACACGCACCGGCCGGTGCGCGCAACGTGACCTGCCCGGGTCGCTGCGCTCCTGCCCGCCGTACCCAAGCCCCGGGTCGCTGCGCTCCTACCCGCCGTACCCAAGCCCCGGGTCGCTGCGCTCCTACCCGCCGTACCTATGCTCGTCGACCGTGACCAGGAACCCGCTTCGCCGCGTCGCCGACACCTTGCTGCTGGCCAGCATGCGGCCGCCACTGACCGCGCAACTGCTCGAGCCCAGGCACGACGTCGCGCTCGCCGGTAAACGCATCCTGGTGACCGGCGCCTCGTCGGGCATCGGGGCAGCCGGCGCGGCGAAGCTGGCGCTGCACGGCGCGCGCGTCATCGTGGTGGCCCGCAGGCAGGACCTGTTGGACGACGTCGTCGACCGCATTCACGCCAGCGGTGGCGACGGCACCGCATACGCCTGCGACCTGTCCGACCTGGACGCAGTGGACGCCCTGGTCGCCGACGTCGAGCAGAAGTTCGGTGGCATCGACGTCCTGGTCAACAACGCGGGTCGGTCGATCCGTCGACCACTGGCCGAGTCGCTCGATCGCTGGCACGACGTCGAACGGACCATGGCGTTGAACTACTATTCGCCGTTGCGCCTGATCCGCGGGTTCGCCCCCGGCATGCGGGAACGCCGCGACGGGCACGTCGTCAACGTCTCGACCTGGGGCGTGCTGAGCGAGTCGTCCCCCCTGTTCGCCGTCTACAACGCGTCGAAGGCCGCGCTCACCGCGGTCAGCCGGGTCATCGAGACGGAGTGGGCTCAGGACGGCGTGCACTCCACGACTCTGTTCTACCCGTTGGTCAAGACACCGATGATCGCACCGACCAGGGCCTACGACGGGCTGCCCGGGCTCTCCGCCGACGAGGCGGCCGACTGGATGGTCACCGCGGCCCGACGCAGGCCCGTGCGGATCGCGCCGCGGATGGCGGTCACCGCGCAGGCGCTCAACAGTTTCGCACCCGCGGCGGTGGACGCCGTCATGAAGCGTCAGCGCGTCCAGGCCGGGTGACCCACGACCGGAGCGGTGTCGGCCGACCCCGCTGTGTTAGAACCGACGCATGGAGATCCTGGCCAGTCGCGTGCTGTTCCGGCCGGCCGACTATCAGCGCTCGTTGACGTTCTACCGCGACGTCGTCGGCCTGGCGATCGCCCGCGAGTACGGCGCGGGGACGGTGTTCTACGCCGGGCAGTCCCTGATCGAGCTGGCCGGCCATGGCACGGCCGACTCGGCCGGCGGCCCCTTTCCCGGAGCGCTCTGGCTTCAGGTCCGCGACGTCTACGACACCCAGTCCGAACTGGAGAGCCGTGGAGTGACGATCGCGCGTGCGGCCGTCCGGGAACCCTGGGGCCTACACGAGATGCACGTGACCGACCCGGACGGCGTCACGCTGATCTTCGTGCAGGTGCCCGAGAGCCATCCACTGCGCCGCGACGCCAGACACTGAGCCCGGAGACTCAGCGTGCGGTCATCGCCAACGGCCAGCCGACCGAGGCCAGGCGCGAAGCGACCTGATGGATCTCCTCGGGGTTGGGCTCCTTCTCGATCAGGTCGTGGATGGCCGAGCGGATCTCGGACTCGGTCACCGTCTCGGAGTCGGAGGACCTCAGGATCGACTGCGCCGCCTTCACGACCTCTTCGTCGGTCAGTGAGCGCTTCAGCAAAGCCAGCAGGGGGAAGTAGTCCTTGGGCGGAACACCCTGCGGGTAGCCGGCATTGAGCCAACCGACGACACATTCGAAGAGCGACTTGTTCTCGGTCATGGTTACTCAGCTCACTTGGGGAGGAAGGGAACGGGGTTGAAGCCGAAGTGGTGGATGATCGTCGTCTTGGTGATGTACAGGATGGCTATCACGATCACTGCCGACACGACGGTGAACAGCGCCAGTCCCAGCGCCTTCAGCGCCGGGTTCGGCGCGACGGCAGCACCGTCGGCCTCCGCGCTGCCCGCTCCCTTCGAGTAGGCGACCAGCCCGAGCGCGAAGATCGCCGGCAGGCCGGCACCGAGGACGAGTCCCACGGCGAGCACCTTGAGAATGGCTTCCAGATAGGTCATGCGAGGCTCCCTGAGTCGCTGGAGAAGATGGCGCTGCAGAACATGCCGGCAGACCTAGACCGTCGCCGTCTTCGCCACGTCGGCCACGTCGGCGACCGCGGCAGGCACGACGGAATTGGTCTTCTCGTCCCAATCGGCGTTGACGTTGGTGCTGTCGACCTTCTGCTTCTGCGCGCGCCAGTACATGTAGCCGGACAGGCCGACCAGGATGAGGAAGATGAGGCCGTCACCCGCCAGTTGCGTCGTCGCCCCGGCCACGAAGTGCGAGATCCAGAAGGCGATCGCACCGACCAGCGCGGCAGCGGGCAGGGTGACCAGCCACGCCACCGCCATCCGCCCCGCGACCTTCCAGCGCACCTGGGCGCCGGGCTTGCCGACGCCGCTGCCCAGGATCGAGCCCGTGGCCACCTGCGTGGTGGACAGCGCCATGCCGGCGGCGCTGGAGCTCAGGATCACCACGGCCGAGGACGCCTCGGCGGCGAAGCCCTGCGGGGACTCGATCTCGACCAGGCCCTTGCCAAGGGTCCGGATGACGCGCCAGCCGCCGATGTAGGTGCCGAGGCCGATCGCCAGGGCACAGGACAGGATGATCCAGAACGGCAGGCCGTCCTTCTTGACGTCGCCGGTCAGGTGGCCGGTGGTAATGAGCGCCAGCGCGATGACGCCCATCGTCTTCTGCGCGTCGCCGGTGCCATGGGCGAGGGCGACGAGCGAGGCGGTCACGATCTGGCCCCAGCGGAACCCCTCCTCGCGACGCTTCTTCGTCACGTTGCGGGTGATGCGGTACACGATCCAGGTGCCCACCGCGGCTACCAGGCCTGCGATGAAGGGGGACGCGACCGCCGGGATCAAGACCTTGCCGATGACGCCGGGCCAGTTCACCCCCGCCAGTCCCGCCGCCGCCAGGCCGGAGCCGATCAGACCACCGAACAGGGCATGCGAGGAGCTGGACGGGATGCCGAACAACCAGGTCAGCAGGTTCCACAGGATGCCGCCGATGAGCCCGGCGAAGATGATCGTGAGACCCGTCGACGCGTTGATCGTCGGCACCAGGTGACCCGTCTTGCTGTCCTGGATCTTCAGGACGGACGTGGTGACGGTGACGGCGACCTCGACGGAGAGGAAGGCGCCGACCAGGTTCAGCACGCCCGCCAGCAGCACCGCCGTCTTGGGCTTGAGGGCACCGGTGGCGATCGAGGTCGCCATGGCGTTGCCGGTGTCGTGGAAGCCGTTGGTGAAGTCGAATGCCAGCGCGGTGGCAATCAACAACACCAGAATGATCAGCTCAGTGCTCATGGCTACTGATTGTGGTGGTTCGCCCGCCGTTTTGACTACCTGGCTAGCACCCAATCCGAGGCGTCTCACCTGGGCTTTTGCCGGACCGGATCACCTGTTCATCCATTGTTCATCCACGGGCAGGAACACGTTCGCCTGCGGCCCCGAAATTTCGCCTGTACGGGCGCCCGGTGAGCCGCAGACGGGGTACACCACTACCATCGATTCGTTGACACTTCTGCCGCCCCACCGCGGCCGTGAGGGGAACTTGACGCCGTGAATGCCTTTCTCGCAAAGATCGTGGCGTGGATCAACGCCGGCTACCCGGAGGGGGTGCCCGGGCCCGATCGCGTACCGCTGCTCGCCCTCCTGAACCGGCGGCTCTGCAACGACGAGGTGGCGGCCGTGGCCGCCGCGCTCATCGACCGCGGCGAGTTCGACCACGTCGACATCGGGGTGCTCATCACCCAGACCACCGACGAGCTTCCCCGGCCGGAGGACGTCGAGCGGGTACGGGAGCGACTGGCCGCCCAGGGCTGGCCCTTGGACGAGCGGCGCGACGACAACGCCGATTGCGACGGCAGCGGAGAGGGTTCGGCATAGCCCCCCTGCGCGCGGTCGTCGTCCCCGCGATCCCCGCCCCGGCGCCGCTGCTGGCCGTGCTCGAGGGCGTCTTGGACGGACGCGATTCGGCGATCCTCCCGGTGCCCGCCGACGTGCGGTCCGCCGAGCACCTGACGGCATCGCTCGGGATCGGCGAGGACATCGACGACGACGTCGCGGTCGTGGTGTCGACCTCGGGGACCACCGGCGCGCCCAAGGGAGCCATGCTGACGGCGCCCGCGCTGATCGCCAGTGCCTCGGCCACCCACGACAGGCTGGCCGGGCCCGGCACGTGGCTCCTGGCGCTACCCGCGTACCACGTTGCCGGACTTCAGGTGATGGTGCGCAGCATCTTGGCGGGCACGGTGCCCGTGGCAATCGCTCCGAGTTTCGAGGTCGACGAACTACCCTCTGCGGTGGAGGCTTTGGGCTCCGGTCCCCGTTACGCATCGTTGGTCGCCGTGCAGCTGGTCAAGGCGCTGGGCAACCCAGGCGCCACCGCCGCGCTGGCGGAACTCGATGCCGTCCTGATCGGCGGCGGTCCGATGCCCGCGACGGTAGCCGAAAGCGCTGCAGCCGCGGACATTCGGGTGATACGCACGTATGGCATGAGCGAGACGGCGGGTGGCTGCGTCTACGACGGCGTCGCCCTCGACGGCGTGCACGTGCGCGTCGACGACGGGCGGGTGATTCTCGGCGGGGAGACGTTGGCCAAGGGCTACCGGAACCCGGTGCAGCCCGACCCGTTCGCCGAGCCGGGCTGGTTTCGCACCGACGACGTTGGCACTCTGTATGATTCGGGCGTCCTGCACATTCTCGGACGCGTCGACGACGCCATCGGCACGGGTGGGCTCACGGTGCTGCCGCAGGTGGTCGAGGCCGCGCTGGCCACTCATCCCGCCGTGTCCGACTGTGCGGTGTTCGGCGTCACCGACGACCGACTGGGCCAACGGGTCGCCGCGGCGGTGGTGCTCACCGCCGGTGCGCCCGCTCCGACGGTGGCCGAGTTGCGCATCCACGTCGAGCAGACCTTGGACGCCACCGCCGCTCCCCGCGAGATCCACGTCGTCGACGACCTACCACACCGCGGCATCGGCAAGGTCGACCGCAAGGAACTCGCCGCCCGGTACGACACCAATGCGTGACGCCGGCACCGTCTGAGGCCGCAGTGGTCCATTAGAAGTCGGTGAGAGTCGCGGGTTTGGAATTGACGAATTGGGTAATTCCTTCTGCGGCAGTTTCACTCGCTACTACGGATCGGATTTCCCATGATCGTCCTCGGTATCATCCTTCTGTTGATCGGTTATTTCGCAGGCATATCGATCCTGTACACCATCGGCGGAATCCTCGTGGTGGTCGGCGTCGTCCTGTGGGTACTCGGCGCCGTCGGGCGGCCCGTCGGCGGCCGAAAAGTCTGGTTCTAGCGCCGCACGATCGACGCGAACCAGCACGTGAACCCCGCCGCGGCGCGCGAGCACCAGCCGGTCAGCCCGCTGGTCCGCGCGGCCGCGGCGTGGTCGTGGCGCTTGCTCGTCATCCTCGGCGCCGCCGTCGTCGTCTTCGAGATCCTCCGACGCTTCGGCGTGGTGTTCGTGCCGGTGGCGCTCGCGCTGCTCGGCACGGCGCTGCTACTGCCCGCCGTCGACTTCCTGGACCGCTACGGCGCCGCCCGCGGCGGCGCGGTGGCGTTCGTCCTCATCCTGGGGATCGCGGTCCTCGCCGGCGTGCTGGCGTTCGTCGTCAACCAATTCATCGAGGGGGCACCCGGTCTCGTCGATGACGTAGAACAGAGCGTCAACAGCACCAGGGACTGGTTGGTCACCGGTCCGCTGCACCTGCGGGCCGACCAGATCACCAGCGCCACCAAGTCCGGCGTCGACGCGCTGCGAACGCATCAGACCCAACTGACCACCGGTGCGCTGTCCACGGCCAGCACGCTGGTCGAGATCCTCACCGGCGCACTGCTGTGTCTGTTCACCACCATCTTCTTCCTGCTCGGCGGGCGCAGCATCTGGCGGTTCGTCACGCAGATCGTGCCGAAGGACCACCGTGCCCGCGTGCACGAGGCGGGAGCTGCCGGCTTCCATTCGCTGGCGGGATACGCTCGCGCCACGACCCTCGTCGCGCTGGTGGACGCCGTGGCGATCGGCAGCGGGCTGGCCATCATGGGCATTCCGCTGGCGCTTCCCCTGGCCTCGCTCATCTTCCTCGGCGCCTTCATCCCCCTGGTCGGCGCCCTGGTCACCGGCTTCCTCGCCGTCATCGTGGCGTTGCTGGCAAAGGGCTTCATCTTCTCGCTGATCACGCTCGGCCTGATCATCGCCGTCATGCAGCTCGAAGCACACGTGCTGCAGCCCCTGGTGATGGGCCGAGCCGTGTCGATTCACCCCCTGGGGGTCGTCCTCGGGCTCACCGCGGGCAGCGTCCTCGCCGGTATCGTGGGTGCGCTGTTGGCGGTGCCCGTCATCGCGTTCTTCAACAGCTTCGTCCGCGTCCTGATCGCCGATGACCCTCGCGCCCGCAACGAGGCGCTCGAGGAGGAAGACGGTCCGCTGGTGGACGCCCTGTCCGACGAACAGGCGCGGCCCGCGCCCACCTGACTACTCGGGCTGCGCGCCGCGGGCGTCGAGGCGCCGCAGGACGACGTCGACGTTCGACGGATCGAAACGCGAGTCGGCACGCGCCGAGCTCACCTCATCCCGCGCGGCGGCCAGGATCTCGTCCTTGACGGCGTTCGCGGTGGCCGCGTGGTCGGCGTTGCGCGTCCGGTCGTCGTCGGAGATCTCGCTGGGGTCGAAGCCCATCGAATGCCACATCCGCTCGGCGTTCTCCTCGGCGTGCGCGATGATCTCGTGATCGACCTCCCCCCGGGACCGCAGCTCCTCCAGGCGCTCGAACCCGGCGTCCCTGGCGCGTCTGATCAGCTCCCGCACCTCGCCGCCCCGCTCGGCGTCGGACGTGGTCACGCCGAGCCGTCGGACCAGCAGCGGCAACGTGAGTCCCTGCACCACCAGCGTCACGACGATCACCACGAAGGCGATGAAGATCAGCCGATCGCGCTCGGGGAAGGCCTCGGCTCCCGCAGGCAGTGCGAGCACGGCGGCCAGCGTCACCACGCCCCGCATCCCCGCCCACGACGCCACCGTCATCTCCCGCCAGCCGACCGGCTCGCCCGACACGCCGCGGCGTCGGCGCAGTCGTTCGTCGATGGCCGCCACGGGGAAGATCCAGGCGAAGCGGACGACGATCGCCACCGCCGTCACGGCCAGCGCCTGCCAGACCGCGGTACCGAGCGATCCGGACAAACTGCCTGCAACGCTTCGCAATTCGAGCCCGACGAAGGCGAAGGAGGCTCCGGTCAGGAGGAGTTCGACGATCTCCCACGCGGTACCGGAGAACAGCCGGGTCTTGGCGCTCTCCGCATCGCCGTAGCGACTGAGCCCGAGCGCCACCGTGACCACGGCCAGCACCCCGCTGCCATGGGCCACGTCTGCCGCCGCGTAGGCGGCGAAGGGCACCACCAGGACCAACGCGCTGCCTGCCGGGTGCGCGGGAAGACGGTTGAGCAGCCACCGGACGGCCACCGCGGTGGCCAGCCCGACGGCGACGCCGATCACCACCGCCAGACCGAGAGCCGAACCCGCCGTGACCGGTGACAGTGCGCCGGTGAGTGCGGCGCCGACGGCGACCTCGTACAACACCAGCGCGGTCGCATCGTTCGACAGGCCCTCGCCCTCGAGGATCGTCCGCAGCCGGCGAGGCAGACCGAGCTTGCGGGCAACCGCCGTGGCGGCCACGGGATCCGGCGGGGCGACCGCGGCCCCGAGCGCCACGGCCGCGGCCAACGGGAGCCCCGGGATGACGGCGCTGGCCACCACCCCGACCGCGAACGCCGTCACCACGACCAGCGCCACCGCGAGCAGCACGATCGCGCGGCGATTGTCGAGGAACTGACGCCACGACGTCCGGCGGGCCGCCGCGAACAACAACGGCGGAAGCACCAGCGGAAGGATCAGGTCCGGGCTGACCGCGGGTACCGGCAGCCCCGGCACCAACGCCAGCAGCAGACCGAACAGCAGGAGAACGACCGGGTAGGGAACCAGGATGCGCTCCGCCAACGGAGCCAGCATCACCGTCGCGAGCAGCAGGAGCAGCACTATCGCCACGGGGTTCGGATCACCTCTTCGTCGTGGTTCCCAGGCCTTGGGCATTCCCCACTTCCAGGCCGGGCGAACCTCGGGCCGGCAGCGAAGGTCGGGTGCTGCGCACGGTTTCCCCGACCACCGCGCGGGCACCCGCCTGTCACGGCAGATGAGTCAGGGGGTGAGGCGTGGACTGGCTGGCATCTCCCGAGTGCTTTTGGGGCAGGGTCGTCCTGCAGCGGGGAGTGGCCGCCATCTACCTCCTGGCCTTCCTCGCCGCGGCACTGCAGTTCCGCGGCCTCATCGGTGTCCGGGGCATGACTCCCGTGCCGCGGTACGTGGCGGAACGCCGGTTCTGGTCGACCCCGAGCGTCTTCGTCCTGCACTACTCGGACCGCTTCTTCGCTGTCGTGTGCTGGGCCGGCGCGGCCACCGCGACCGCCATGCTCGCCGGGCTGTCGGACCTGCTTCCCCTCTGGGGCTCGGTGCTGGTGTGGCTGGCGCTGTGGGCGGCGTACCTGTCGATCGTCAACGTCGGGCAGATCTGGTATTCGTTCGGCTGGGAGTCCCTGCTGCTGGAGACCGGCTTCCTCGTCGCCTTCCTCGGCAACGACGACACCGCCACGCCCGTCGTGGTGGCGTGGTTGGTGCGGTGGTTGTTGTTCCGGGTCGAGTTCGGTGCGGGGCTGATCAAGATGCGGGGCGACCGGTGCTGGCGCGACCTGACGTGCCTGGACTACCACCACGAGACCCAACCCATGCCGGGACCACTGAGCTGGTTCTTCCACCACCTGCCCAAGCCGCTGCATCGGGTGGAGGTCGCGGGCAATCACCTCGTCCAGCTCGTCGTGCCGTTCGGCCTGTTCGCGCCGCAACCGGTGGCCGGTGCGGCCGCCGTGCTCATCGTCATCAGCCAGCTGTGGCTGGTGTCGTCGGGAAACTTCTCCTGGCTCAACTGGTTGACGATCGTGCTGGCCGCCAGCGTGGTCGACGCGCCCGCGGTGTCGGCGGTGTTGGGGGCGTCACCACCGCCGAACGCCCCGACGACGGTGCCCACCTGGTTCGGCGCACTGGCCATCGGTTTGACGGGCCTGGTCCTGGTGTTGAGCTGGCAGCCCGCCCGCAACCTGATGTCGCGCGATCAGCGCATGAACAGCACCTTCGATGCCTTTCACCTGGTGAACTCCTATGGCGCGTTCGGCAGCGTCGGACGCACCAGGCAGGAGGTGGTGTTCGAGGGCACCGCCGACGCTCGGCTCGGAGCGGACACCCGCTGGACTGAGTACGTCTTCAAGGGCAAACCCGGCGACGTCCGGCGCCTTCCGAGGCAGTGGAGCCCGTATCACCTGCGGCTGGACTGGCTGATGTGGTTCGCCGCCCTGTCTCCCGCGTACGCCCGGCCGTGGATCGGCCGGCTCTGCGAGGGCATGCTGACCAACGATCCGGCGATCGTCGGCTTGTTGGGCAAGAATCCGTTCGCCGACGGGCCGCCCCGGTTCGTGCGGGCGCTGCTGTACGACTACCGATTCACGACCATGCGCGAGTTGCGCGAGGAGCGGGCGTGGTGGCATCGCGAACCGGCAGGGGTGTACCTGCAACCCGTCGCGTTGGGCGACGTCCGGCGTCTTGGGGTCAGTGGGCGGTGACCATGGTGTCCGCCGTTTCACCGCCGACGGCGCGGGTAGGCGTCCTCGGTCAGAGGCGACCGAACCGGGCGGTGATGGCCGTCGGAGGGAGTGGGGAATGCGCCCAGCGATCCTGGAAAGCAGGGTGGCACACCGACTGTCGGCGAGTTCGACGAGCCGGGGGAAGATGCGGTGCGAGTGCGTCTCTCCGGCTGCAACCTTGTGGATCTCGCGCTCGCGTCGGGACGGATGGGCCCGCCGACCACGCCATCGGTGGTCGGATGGGAGGGCATCGGCACCAACACCGACGGGCAGCGCGTGTACTTCAACTCGCCACCGGACCCTTCGGCTCCTGGGCGCAGCGCTGTCCGGTCGACCCTGCAACGACCTTTCCGGTACCCGACGCCCTGCGTCTGGCCAACGACACCGAGTACGGCTTGTCCTCGGCGGTCTTCAGCTCCGACGTGGACCGCGCCGTGCGGTTCGCGCGGCGGGTGGATGCCGGCATGACGCACGTCAACGACTCCCCCGTCAACGACGACGCCAACACCGCCTTCGGCGGCGAGAAGGCCTCCGGCATCGGGCGTTTCGGAGGGCACTGGGCCATCGACGAATTCACCACGCACCACTGGATATCGGTACAGCATCAGCCGCGCGACTACGCGATCTGAGCGCCGCCACCGCGAACTCAAGCCATCCGCAGGAGCCCGCCCTCGCGAACGGTGTCGTAATCCAATGTGCGATAACCGAAGTCGTCGAACAGTACGGTGATGCGCTGGGCGTCGCCGTCCAGCACGACGCCGCGCCCCCACTTCTGGTGTTCAACCACCGTGTCGGGCCGTACGGCGGGCTGTTCGGCCGGCAGCGCGTCCGAGGCGTCGCGGTCCCAACACACGTCGCAGTTGCCACACCGGTTGCCGAGATGATCGCCGAAGTAGCTCAACAGGATCTGCCTGCGGCACCGGTCGGCCTCGGCGTAGCTGCGCATCATCTCCACGCGCGTCATGTCGACCCGCTCGGCGGTCTCGGCAACGCCGCACGCGCGGTCGACGGCCTGAGCCGTGGGTACGGCGGTACGCGTGAAGCCGTGGCGGCCCGAGACGACACTGCCGGACTGCACCAGCAGGTTGACGGCGTGGGTGAGCGCGCGCCCGGCCGTCTTAACCTCGGCGCCCAGGCTTCTGATCCGCTTCGGCACGTCCTGGTCGAGCGCCTCCAAGACATGGCGCAGCAGATCCTCGTCGGCGTGCTGAGCCGCGAAATGACGGGCGAGCCCGAGCTCTTCGGCCCGGTAGAACATCACCGCGCGGGCTGCGTCGCCGTCGCGGCCCGCCCGTCCGACCTGTTGGTAGTACGAGTCGATCGAGTCGGGCACCGATGCGTGCACCACGAAGCGCACGTCGGGCTTGTCGATGCCCATCTCGAATGCGGTTGTGGCCACCACGACCGCCACCTCACCGTCGTGGAAGCGACGATGGACGTCGTCGCGCGCCCTTCGCGGCAACCCGGCGTGATACGCGACGGCCCCGACGCCTCGTTCGACGAGCTCGTCCGCGTAGGACTCGGTTTCCTTGCGCGTCTGGCAGTAGACCAGCCCGGGTGCGTCGAGGGCGACGATCGTGTCGAGTGCCGCCTCGCGCTTGGCCACGTCGACGTGGTGGTGCCGCACCTCGAGGCTGATGTTGGGACGGTCGAAGCCGGCTGCCACGACCAACGGTTCGCGCAGGCCCAGTCGAGCGACGATCTCCTGCCGGACCACCGGCGACGCGGTGGCCGTGAGCGCCACCACCGGCGGCCTGTGCAGCCGTTGCAGACCGTCGGCCAACCTCAGGTAGTCGGGACGGAAGTCGTGCCCCCACGCCGACACGCAGTGCGCCTCGTCGACGGCGACGTAGGACGGCTTCGTCGCGGCGAGCCGGGCCACGACGCCGTCCTTCGCGAACTGTTCGGGCCCGAGGAAGACGTACCGGGCCTCGCCGCGCTCGATGGCCTCCCAGGTCTGCCGCGCGGCGGCCTTGCCCTGCCGGGAGTTCACTGCGACGGCGTCGGGGGCACCGACTTCCTGGAGCGCGGCGATCTGGTCCTGCTGCAGGGCGATCAACGGCGACACGATCACGCACGGCTGCGCGCCGAGCAGTGCCGGCACCTGGTAGAGCGCTGACTTGCCCCAGCCGGTCGGCATCACCGCCAGCACGTCGCGGCCGTCCACGATGGCCTCCATCGCTTGAAGTTGCTCGGGCCTAAGGTCTTTCCAGCCGAACACCCGGTGGGCCGCCTCCCGTAGCTGCTGCGCTCTGCTCACCGTCGCCTCTTACCCACCGCCCGCGGGGACAATCACACTCGGCGGACGTGGGCTCAGCCACCGGTCTCGTCGTTGTGCGCCGCGACCGGCTTGGACTCCGCGGAACCACGCTGCGGAGCGCGACGGACAGGCCGACGATGGCTGCGACCGCGACGAATTGGCTGTCATCGAGGCGAAGAACAACAGGAAGAACGCCCCGGCCAGCGAGTTCTCGTACACCTCCCGGCCGTGACGTTACGCCGCGCGTCGGTGCGACGAAGCGGCGGAGAACCGGATCCCGACCCGCCCGTGGACGTGGCGACAAAGTGGGTACCCTCTCGCCGGAAGGAGGGCTGCCACGTGCTGGGACTACCGACGGGCGTGCACGCTTGTCTGTTCGATCTCGACGGCGTGCTGACCGACACCGCCAGCGTGCACCGCCGGGCGTGGAAGGCGATGTTCGACGACTTCCTGCGGCGCCACGCGGACACCAGCGGATCGGCGTTCGTGCCGTTCGACGCCACGGCCGACTACCTGACCTACGTCGACGGCAAGAAGCGCGAGGACGGTGTGCGGTCGTTCTTGGCCAGCCGCGGCATCACGCTGCCCGAAGGCGATCCGGACGACGGCCCCGACGCCGAGACGGTGAACGGCCTCGGCAACCGGAAGAACGCCGCATTTCAGCACACGCTGCACCACGACGGCGTCACGGTGTTCGAGGGTTCGCGCCGGTACCTCGAAGCGGTCGTCGCCCAGGGCTTGCCCGTTGCGGTGGTCTCGTCGTCGGCCAACACGCGCGAGGTGCTCGAGGTGACCGGGCTCGCCAAGTTCGTCGACCAGCGGGTCGACGGGGTGACGATGCGCGAGGAGAACATCACGGGCAAGCCGGCGCCGGACTCCTACCTGGCAGGGGCGCGGAGGTTGGGCGTCGCGCCCGCCGAGTCGGCGGTGTTCGAGGACGCCCTGTCGGGAGTCGAGGCGGGCCGCGCGGGGCACTTCGGTTACGTCGTCGGCGTGAACCGGGTCGATCAGGCGGACGCGCTGAGGCAGCACGGTGCCGACGTCGTCGTCGACGATCTGGCCGACCTGCTCACCGCCCGATGATCACCGAGGACACGTTCCCGGTCGAACCGTGGTGCCTGCGGGAGACCACCCTCGACCTCGACATCCTGGCGCAGTCCGAGTCGGTGTTCTCATTGTCCAACGGGCACATCGGTTTACGCGGAAACCTCGACGAGGGTGAACCGCACGGGTTGCCCGGCACGTACCTCAACTCGTTCTTCGAGATCCGGCCGCTGCCCTACGCCGAAGCGGGCTACGGGTATCCCGAGGAAGGTCAGACGCTGGTCGACGTCACCAACGGCAAGATCCTGCGACTGGTCGTCGACGACGAACCCTTCGACGTCCGCTACGGCGAGGTTCGACACCACGAACGGGTCCTCGACTTTCGTGCCGGCACCCTGACCCGCAGCGTCCAGTGGCGCTCGCCTGCCGGCCGCGAGGTCGCGGTCACCTCCACGCGCCTGGTCTCGCTGGCCCAGCGCGGGGTCGCCGCCATCGAATACGTGGTCGAGGCCATCGACGAGTTCGCCCGTATCACCGTCCAATCCGAGCTGGTCGCCAACGAGGCGCAGCCGGAGACGTCGAAGGATCCGCGCGCGTCGGCGATCCTGGCGGCACCGCTGGAACCCGTCTTCCACGAGTGCGACGAACGGCAGGCGGTGCTTCTGCACCGCACCCGGCTCAGCCGGCTGATGATGGCCGCGGCGATGGACCACGACGTCGAGGTGCCCGGTCGGGTCGAGGTGCACACCGACGCGCGAGAGGATCTGGCGCGGACGACCGTGATCTGTGGTCTGCGCCCCGGCCAGAAGCTGCGCATCGTGAAGTACCTGGCCTACGGGTGGTCCAGCCTGCGGTCGCGTCCTGCGTTGCGGGACCAGGTCGCCGGGGCACTGACCGGGGCGCGCTACACGGGCTGGCAGGGCCTCCTCGAGGCGCAGCGCGCCTATCTCGACGACTTCTGGGACAACGCCGACGTCGAATTGGAGGGTGATCCCGAGTCTCAGCAGGCGGTGCGCTTCGGGTTGTTCCACGTACTGCAGGCCAGCGCCCGTGCCGAGCGCCGCGCCATCGCGGGCAAGGGCCTCACCGGCACCGGCTACGACGGCCACGCATTCTGGGACACTGAGGGATTCGTGCTTCCGGTGCTCACCTACACCCTGCCGGGCGCGGCTGCCGATGCGCTGCGGTGGCGCGCCTCCACCCTCGACCTGGCGTGCCAACGGGCGCGGGAACTCGACCTGAAGGGCGCCGCCTTTCCGTGGCGCACCATCCGCGGCCAGGAGTGCTCGGCGTACTGGCCGGCCGGCACCGCGGCCTGGCACGTCAACGCCGACATCGCCGCCGCGTTCGAGCGCTACCGCGTCGTGACGGGCGACGACTCCCTGGAAGCCGACTGTGGCCTGGCGGTTCTGGTCGAGACGGCGAGATTGTGGCTGTCCCTCGGCCACCACGACCGCCACGGCCTGTGGCACCTCGACGGCGTCACCGGACCGGACGAGTACACCGCCGTGGTACGCGACAACGTCTTCACCAATCTGGTGGCGAGCCACAATCTCCGGGTCGCAGCCGCCGCGTGCGGTCGTCATCCGGAAGCCGCCCGCGCGCTGAGCGTGACCACCGAGGAGACCGCGGCGTGGCGCGACGCCGCCGACGCGGCGCACCTGCCCTTCGACGAGGGACTCGGCGTGCACCAGCAGTGCGAGGGCTTCACGACGTTGCGGGAGTGGGACTTCGGCGACAACACCACCTATCCCCTGCTGCTGCACGAATCCTACGTGCGGCTCTATCCGGCCCAGGTGATCAAGCAGGCCGACCTGATCCTGGCCATGCATTGGCACGGCCACGCCTTCACCCCCGAGCAGAAGGCGCGCAACGTGGACTACTACGAGCCGCGGATGGTGCGCGATTCCTCCCTGTCGGCGGCGTCCCAGGCCGTGATGTGTGCCGAGGTGGGCCACCTGGAACTGGCGCACGACTACACCTACGAAGCAGCGCTGATCGATCTGCGCGATCTGCACCACAACACCCGCGACGGTCTGCACATGGCCTCCCTCGCGGGTGCGTGGACGGCGCTGGTCGCGGGCTTCGGCGGTCTGCGGGACGACGAACACGCGCTCTCGCTCGACCCGCAGCTGCCCGATCAGATCGCCCGCATGCGATTTCGCTTGCGGTGGAACTGTTTTCGGATCACGGTCGACGTCGACCACGAGCGCGTCGAATACACCCTCCGCGACGGCACGGATGGCACGTTGACCATTCGGCACGCCGGCACCGAGCTCGAACTGACCACCCAAGCCCCGGTCACCGTGCCACTGGTGCCACGCCGGCCCATGCTGCCGACACCGAGCCAACCACCGGGCCGCGCACCCATCCGCCGGCCGCGTTGAACCGACGGGTCAACCGGCCTGTTCCCGCCGCGCCGGGTTGCCGCTCATCTGGAACAGGACCCGACGCGCGATCTCGTCGGCGTGGTCGGCGAATCTGCCGTAGAACCTGCCCAGCAGCACGACGTCGCTGGCCGCACCCGGCCCGTGCGCCCAACGCCGGTCGGCGACGGCGGCGAACAATCCGCGGTGCAGCATCTCCATGGTGTGATCGTCGGTCAACACCTGGTGTGCCTGCGCGCCGTCCTTCGCCACCAGCGCGGCGCGGCAACGCTCGGCGAGGTCGACCGCGAGGCGACCCATCTCGCGGAACGCGTCCCGCATCTCGTCGGGTATGGCCGGCTCCGGATGACGACGCAGGGTGACCTTGGCGACGTGCGCGGCGAGCCCGCCCATCCGGTCGGCGTCGGAGGCGATGTGGATGGCGGTGACCACCGTGCGGAGATCACCGGCTACCGGCGCCTGCCGGGCCAACATCCCGAGCGTGCGGCGCTCGACGTCGTTGTGCAGAAGGCGAAGACGCTGCACGTCGAGCACGACCCTCCGGGCCGACTCTGCGTCGGCGTTCAGCAAGCCGTCGGTGGCGAGGTCGATGGCATGGCCCGCCAGATCGCACATACCGCCCATGTCGGCGCGCAGCACGTCGAGTTGACGACGGAAATCGGCGCGCATGAGGGCTCCTCGTCTACTCACCACCTCCGTGGCGAATGCCCGTGCGAGAGCCAGTCAAACACGCTTTCGGTCGCGACCCCGGTTGCGACGCTCGAGTTCCACGATGAGCGGACGGTGGTCGGAGATCGACATCTCCGGCGTCCGAACCCCGGTGGCCACCAGATCGGGATCGTCGGTGAGCAGATGATCGAGTTGCTGCTGCGGGGCATCCGCGGGAAAGGTCGATGCCGTGCCGAGCGAGCGCATCCCCGAAACCCGCGTGACCGCATCCGATCCCAGGTTGAGGTCGCCGGTCAGCACGTGCGGGCCCGGCAGTCCGCGCAGATCGCGCACCAGACGCCGCAGTTGACGGCGGTTCCATCCCGGCACGAAGGACAGGTGGGTGTTGGCGACCGTGAGTGGGCCGTCGGGCGTCTCGAACCGCCCGATCACCGCGGTGCGCGGCTCCTCACATACGACGACGACCCGGTTGGGTTCACGCAGGTACACCGGAATCTTGAGCGGGATGCGCGGCAGCCGCACCACCTGCCAGCTCGAAGCCGGGTATCGGGACAGCAGCGAGACGCCGTAGGCAGCGGCCCCGGGTTGTTCGCGTCCCGTCGCGGCGATCCACGTCGCGCCAGGAGTCCCTGCGATCGCCGCGACGAAACGGTGACTGACCGCCCCCATCGCCTCGGCCGCCACGGCCGTGAGATCGGCCATGCCGGACCGCGGCTGGTCCTGATCCACCTCTTGGAGCGCCAACACGTCGGCGTCGATGGCACGCACGCTGTCCTGCAGATTCTTGGTGTCCACGCCACCGCCGACCGTTTTGCCGTTCAAGATGTTGAATGTCGCCATTCGCATGGGGTACTTCATACCCATCATGACCAGCCATCGATCACCTGGACGCTGACGCGTGCTCGACAACCGGCACGCGTTGCGCGACGCACTCAAGCGCGCGGCCTCGGCGATGAAGGCGGACGGTCCGGACTTCGCGCTCGCGGGCAGCTACGCACTGTGGGCGTACGGCGCGCCGGAACCCGTCAACGACGTGGACCTGGTGGTGGCCGAGCACGATGCGGACGCGGCCGCCGCGGTGCTCGGCGACGCCGGCTTCGACATCGAGCGCACGCCGGAGGACTGGCTTTTCAAGGCCAGGACCAACGGCGTCGTCGTCGACGTGCTGCATCGCGTCAATCGCCGGAAGGTGGACGACGAGCTGATCTCCGCCGCGGCCGTCCGCGACGTGCTCGCGGTGCCCATGCGGGTGCTCTCACCCACCATGGTGCTGTGCCAGAAGCTGCGGTCCCTCGACGAGCACTACTGCGACTTCTCGACGTTGCTGCCCGCGACTCGGGCGGTCCGGGAGCAGGTCGACTGGGACCGGGTTCGGTCCGCGACGTCCGACAACGACTTTGCCTCGGCCTTCCTCTTCCTCGCCGAGAGACTGGGTCTGGTCACACACGGCGGCGGAAATCCCGAATAAGGAATAAACGGTACTTAAGAAGGCTTGCCTCCCTGGAACCGTCGATCGATCCAAGGAGCCCGTCATGACCCGACCCACCCGAGTAGGCGTTCAGTTGTGGCCGGGTGGCGCCCCCGATTACCGCACCTGGCGGGAGGCCGTCCTGCGGGCCGAGGACGCCGGCGTCGACGCGATCTTCGGCTACGACCACTTCCACCGCCCCGCCATGGAGGGCATCGTCGACGCCAAGCCGATCCTCGCGGAGGTGCAGCCCGACACCGTCAACTTCGAGGGCTGGACCGCACTGGCCTCGTGGGGCGAAATCACCACGCGTGCCGAGATCGGCCTGCTGGTCACCGGCCTCGGCTACCGGAACCCGGATCTGCTGGCCGACATGGCGCGGACGGTGGACCACATCAGTGGTGGCCGCCTCATCTTGGGCGTGGGCTCGGGGTGGTACGAGAAGGACTACGCCACATACGGTTACGAATACGGCACCTGGACGTCGCGGTTCGACCTCTTCGACGAGGCACTGCAGCGCATCGAGCGCCGCATGGACGCCCTGATTCCCCCGCCGGTGCACGACATCCCCATCTTGATCGGCGGATCAGGCGCCAAGCGCACCCTGCCCGCGGTGGCCCGCCACGCCGACATCTGGCATTCCTTCCTGCCCGTCGACGCGTTCACCAAGGCCAGTGCCCTCGTCGGCGAACTGGCGCAGGCCAACGGTCGCGACGACGCCGACATCGAACGCTCGTCGGTGTGGGAGAACGGCCACGACGCCGACGCCTACCGCGACGCCGGCGTCACCTTCTTCACCACCGAGATTCATCCCGACGCCGACGGTTACGACTTCACCACCGTCGAGCAGATGGTGAAGTGGCGCGACGGCGCCGCCTGACCGTCAGCGAACTGCCAGGGCGCCACGACGCCTAGGGTGGGAAGGCGTGAAGGCCCGCCGCCGCGAGATCATCGTCGTCAGCCTGGCGGTCGTGCTGGTGGCGGCGGCCTTCGTCGTCCCCCGTCTCGGCCTGGGCATCGTCACCCCGCTGATCAACAGCACGCCGCGGCAGATTCAGATGTTCGCCGAGACCGCGCCGATCTTCGGCTGGTGGAACCTTCACGTCGGGTGGGGCACCGTCCCGTCGATCGTCATCGGACTCGGGGTGGCACTGTGGGGTCCGGCGGTGGCCCAGCGACTGCCGTGGCGCGCGCTGCCGTGGGTGGTGTGGGCGACGTCGTGCGCCTGGGCCTTCTCGCTGGCGATGATCGACGGGTGGTACCGCGGCTTCACCCACCGGCTGGAGACCGCCAACGAATACCTGCGTCAGGTGCCGTCGGTCACCGACATCCCGGTGGCGGTGCGCACGTTCTCGTCCAGAATCCTGGACTTCCAGCCGGACTCGTGGATCACGCACGTGTCGGGACATCCGCCCGGTGCCCTCCTCACGTTCCTGTGGCTCGATCGCATCGGACTGGGCGGCGGGGCGTGGGCCGCGCTGCTGTGCCTGCTGGTCGGCTCGAGTGCCGCGGCGGCGATGGTCGTCGCGGTCAGGGCACTGTCGGGTGAGGAGCTGGCGCGGCGCGCCGCCTCCTTCGTCGCAGTGGCACCGACGGCGATCTGGATCGCGGTGTCCGCCGACGGCTACTTCGCCGGCGTGGCGGCGTGGGGCGTCGCGTTGTTGGCCCTCGCCGTCCACGGTGCGGGGCGATGGACGGTGGCGGTGGGCGCGGCGGCCGGCCTGCTCCTGGGCTGGGGCATCTTCCTCAACTACGGACTCGGCCTGATCGCGCTTCCCGCGGTCGCCGTCCTGATCTCCGCCCGCGAGGTTCGCCCTGCACTGCGGGCGATGGTGCCCGCAGTCGTGGTGGTACTGGCCGCGGTGGGTGTGTTCGCGGCCGTCGGATTCTGGTGGTTCGACGGTTACACCCTGGTGCAGCAACGCTATTGGCAGGGCATCGCGGCCAACCGGCCGTTCCAGTACTGGTCGTGGGCCAATGGCGCCTCGGTGGTGTGCGCGGTCGGACTCGGCACCGTCGCCGGGGTGTGCCGGGTGTTCGACCTGACGGCGATCAAGCAACGATCGGGCGCACATCTGGTGATCCTCGGCGCACTGCTGGCCATCGTGTGCGCCGATCTGAGCATGCTCAGCAAGGCCGAGGTCGAACGCATCTGGCTGCCGTACACGGTGTGGCTGACGGTGGCCGGGGCGTTCCTGCCGGCGCGTTCGCACCGTTTCTGGCTGGCGGTCAACGTGATTGGTGCGCTCATACTCAACCACGTCATTCTGACCGATTGGTAGCTCGGTCTAGCCGCCGCGCGAGCGTTCGCAGACTCCGATCACGGCGCGGCGTGTCGCCCGCAGACACGCACGCTCGCGGGAGATGGGTAAGAACGTCAGGCGGCGGCCAGGCTGGCCAGGACCCGCTCGCCGACCGGCATGACGGCGGTCACCACCAGACCGACGTCCTCGGCGAGGCGCTTGGCGCAGTCGATGCCCACCGAGGCCCACCGGAACCAGGGCCCGACCGTCTTGGTCGACTCCAGACGCACCCAGCGCGACTGCACACCGCTGATGCTCGGATCGAACTCGGCGACACAGTGCCCCCCGGTGCGCATCAGCTCACCGGCGCGGCGCAGCACCCGAGTCGGGTCACCGCCGAGACCCACGTTGCCGTCGGCCAGGAGAACGGTGCCCCACCGGCCCGTCCCCGGCAACCGCTCGAAGACGTCGCGCCGCAAGGCAGGGGCGCCGCTGCGGCGGGCCAACTCGACGGCGGTCTGGGACTGGTCCACCCCGAGCGCGGGGATCCCCAACTTCGTCAGGTGGGCGACGAAACGCCCTGGGCCACAACCGAGGTCGATCGTCGGCCCCTTGCACCATCCGAGCACCGCCTGGTCGAACGCCCGATCGAGCCGCCTGCCGCCCGGCAACCAGCTGTGCACGGGCAGACCCTTCACGCTGCCGTCGTCGTATCGGATCCAACATCGTTCGCCGGTGAGGGCCTCGTCGTACAAATTACCGAGCACGTCCAACCTCCACGGCCATGGTGACTTCACGGAATCGACTGCCCGGCGGGCACGCCCGACGAACCTCGTCGACGTCGGCGACGGTGTCGACGTCGGCGAGCTCGGTCAACAGTCGCACGTCCAGTCCCGTGTCGCGGAGCGCGGCAAGCGTTACGGCACCAGTTTCCGAGGTCGACATGGGAACCGATCGCAAGCATTGCGCGGACTCCCCCCTGGCGACGCCCAACACCCACCAGCCGCCGTCGCGGGCCAGGCCGAGCACTGCCTCGGCGCCGACCAGCGCCTCCGCGCACCGGGCAAGAAGATCGGCCGTCACCTGAGGCGTGTCCATGCCGATCTGCAGCACCGGGAGTCCGCCGACGCGCGCGGCGTCGGCATGGGCGTTGGCGAGGCGCTCGGCGAAGCCGTCACCGCGCTGGTCGATCACGGTGAAGTCGCCGAGCCGCTCGGCGATCTCGGCACTGCGGGCGGCCGCGGCCAGATCCCCCGTCATCGCGACGATGCGCGCCGCGACCGGAGCCCGCGCGACGGCGTCGAGGGTGTCCAGCAGCGCCGCGGCCGCGATGTCGGCGGCCGCGGCATCCCCCACGGTCGCCGCGAGGCGGGTCTTGGCCAGCCCGGGCACGGGTGCCTTGGCCACCACGAGCACCGCCACCGCCATCGCCGGTCTCAAGAAATCACCTTCCAGAAATCCAGGACCGCAAAGAGACTCCCCCGCGCGGAACCACTCACCTTCGACTTGCCGCCGGTACGCAGGCCGTACGCGATGTCGTGCTCGGCGACCACCCACCCCGCGGCAGCCGCCCGGACGAGTAGTTCCAGCGGATACCCTGATCTGCGGTCGGCCACACCTAGCCCGATGACGGCATCACGGCGGGCCACCCGCATCGGCGCGATGTCGTGCACACCGATGCCATGCCTGCTGCGCAGACGCCAGCAAACCACCTGATTGCCGAGCCGCGCATGCCACGGCCACCGCACTCCCGGCAGCGGGCGTCGACGGCCCACCGCCATGTCGGCGCCGCGGTCGACTTCGTCGACGAGCTTGGGCAGCTCGCGGGGATCCATCGACCCGTCGCCGTCGAGCACCGCCACGATCGGCGTCGCCGCCGCCATCACTCCGGCGTGCACCGCGGCGCCGTACCCGGGCCGCGGTTCCTCGACGACCTGCGCGCCGCAGCGCCGCGCGACATCGGCGGTCCCGTCGGTGCTGTTGTTGTCGACCACCAGCGTGCGATAACCGTCCGGGATCAGCGCGAGGACACCCGGCAGTGACTCCGCCTCGTCGAGGCATGGCAGCACCACCGTCACCCGACCTGGATCCACCCGTAGAAGATTAGTCACAGGTGCTGGACCACCGCTCGGCGAAGGCTGACGAATCGGTGACGTCGACGCAGGTGACGGGCGTGCCCGCTACTGTGAACCGTTGTGACCCGAGTGCTGATCGCCGACGACGACGACGTCGTCCGCGACGTCGTGCGCCGATACCTCGAACGTGACGGCCTCGAGGTGTCGGTCGCACACGACGGCCATCAGGCACTTCGGTTGCTCGGCTCCGAGCAGATCGACGTCGCCGTGCTCGACGTGATGATGCCGGGGCCGGACGGCCTCGCCCTGTGCCGCGTGCTGCGTGAACGGGGCGGCTACGCGGTGCCGGTGATCCTGTTGACCGCTCTCGGCGAGGAGGACGACCGCATCGGGGGACTCGAGGCGGGCGCCGACGACTACCTCGTCAAACCGTTCAGTCCGCGCGAATTGGCGCTGCGGGTCCGTTCCGTGCTGCGCCGCACCCCGTCGGCGGTCGGCACCACGCCGGTCGTCGTGACGCTGGGCGACATGACGGTCTCGGCCGCCGCACGTTCGGCGACCATCGAGGGCAGGCCGGTCAGCCTGACCAACCGCGAGTTCGACCTGCTGCTGTTCTTCCTCACCCACGCCGGCATCGTCTACAGCAGAGAGGAACTGCTGAAACGGGTGTGGCAGTGGGACTTCGGCGACCTGTCCACCGTCACCGTGCACGTCAAGAGGTTGCGGTCGAAGCTGGGCGATCATCACCGGGTTCAGACGGTGTGGGGTCGCGGTTACATGTGGAGCAAGGAGCGGTATGCCGACCGCTGACATGTGGGAGATGGCCGGCATCGCGCTGGCCTGCTCGGTGCCCGTGGTGGTGGCCGGCGCCGCGCTGATCCGGCTGGCACGGTCGTGGTCGCTGACGCTGAGCATGGTCGTGCTGGTACTGATCCCGACGGTGGCCACGTTCACCGGGGTGTTCGGCGCCAGTGGCTTCATGCTCTCCAAGCGGTTCGAGGGCGTCACCGTCATCCTCGTCATCGTCTCGGTGGTCACCATTCCCGCCGCGATCATGCTGGCTCGCTACCAGGCCAGGCGCACGGTATGGGAACAACAGATCCGCGAGTCCGAGGAGATGGCCGAGCAGTCGCGGCGCCAACTGGTCGCCTTCGTCAGCCACGATCTGCGCACGCCGCTGGCCGGGATCCGCGCGGTGGCGGAGGCGATCGCCGACGGAGTGGTCACCGACGACGAGGTGCGCGCGCATGCCAAGCACATCGAGCACCAGACGATCCGGCTCTCCGAAATGGTCGACGATCTGTTCGAGATGTCGAAGATCAACGCCGGCGCCGTGCAGCCCGCCTACGACAAGGTAGCCCTCGACGAGGTCGTCGACGACGTCGTCGCCGCCCATCGGATCGCCGCCGAACGGGCGGGCGTCGCGCTGCGGGCCACGATGCCCACCACGCCGGTCGGGGTGATCGGCAGCGACCGTGCCCTGGTCCGGGTGCTGTCGAACCTGGTCGCCAACGCGATCGCGCACACTCCCGAGGGAGGCACCGTCGAACTGACCATCGGCTCCGACGGCCAGGGTGCCTGGGCGCGGGTCGACGACACCGGCGTCGGCATCAACGAGGCCGACCTGGCCCGCGTCTTCGACGTCGCGTACCGCGGGTCGAACGGCCGGGTGCCGCGCCACGACGCGTCACTGCCCAGCGGATCCGGGCTGGGGCTGGCCATCGCCGCTGGGCTGGTGCACGCCCACCATGGCACCGTGTCGGCGTACAACCTCGCCAACGGCGCCCGCTTCGAGGTGCGGTTGCCGCTGGCCGGCGAGGAGTGAGGCCACCGTCCGGGTGATCACTCGAGCAGCGAGTTCCCCAGGCGCTGCGCGGCGGCCAGATAGTCCTCGATGAAGTCGCCCACGACCTCGCGGGCGGGTTTCACCTTGTTCATCAACCCGACGCCCTGACCGACCCAGTACGTGGCGAGCCGTTGCGCGCCGGGATGGCCCTGGTCGGCCAACGCGTCGATGCGGCGCAGCACCGGCTCGCTGAGCATCGACTGCAGCGGCAGGGGAAGCGGCTGCTGCCCACCGTCGTTGGGCAGCCACGCATCGGTCCAGTCCGAAACCAGTTGACGCGAGGGCTTTCCGGTTCGCCCGGCCGAGCGCACGGTGTCGCGTGACGTCGCGGCGAGCATCTTCTGCACGGTGTGCGGCGCGGTCTCCGCCTCCTCGGTGGTCAGCCACACCGAGCCGGTCCATGCCCCGTCGGCGCCCATCGCGACGGCGGCGGCCATCTGCCTGCCGGTCACGATCCCGCCCGCGGCGAGCACCGGGACGTCGCTGCCGATCTCCGTCAGCGCTGCCAAGACCTCGGGCACCAGTACCAGCGTGCTCACCTCACCGCAGTGCCCGCCCGCTTCGGTGCCCTGCGCGACGATGAGGTCGACCCCCGCTGCCGCCTGCTTCACCGCGTGTTCCTTGGCGCCGACCAGGGCGGCGACGGGCACACCGCGTTCCCGGCCCGCCTCGATCATGTAGTCGGGTGGCACTCCGAGGGCGTTCGCGATCAGTGCGATGGGGTGACTCATGGCCACCTGCAACAACTCTCGGCCGGTATCACCGGTCAACGCGGATCCGCCGATCCGCGGCGCGGCATCGACCTCGATCCCGTGCTGCTCCAGCAGCCGGGCGACGAAGTCTCGGTACTCGCCGGGGATCCGGTCGACCAGCTGCGTCCGGGACAGGTTCTCACCCTTGCCCTCGAACTTCGCCGGCACGATGATGTCGGCGCCGTACGGCCTGCCGTGCACGTGTTCGTCGATCCAGGTCAGCTCGCGGTCGAGTTGCTCGGGGCTGTAGGCCGTCGCACCCAACACGCCGAAGCCGCCGGCATTGGTCACCGCGGCGACGACGTCCCGGCAGTGGCTGAACGCGAACAGCGGAAAATCGATGCCGAATCGTTCACAGAGTGCGGTGGTGGTCACGGAGCCAGTATCTCCCCCGGCATTCCCCAGGCACCGCCGCCGTCAGCCGCGCAGCGGCGCGAACGCGAACTCCCGCAGTCCGTCGTCCGGATCGATCGCCGCGCGGAACCCCAGCTCGTCGGCCGCGGCCCTGGGGCTGGCCACGATGTGGCGGACGTCGCCGCTGCGGTACTGACCGGTGACGACGGGCGGCTGCCCGCCCCTGGCGTCGCAGATCCTCGTTGCGACGTCCATGATCGAGATCGGCCGTCCCGAACAGACGTTGAACGCGGCGAACCCCTCGGTGCCCGCCGCGACCGCGGCCGCGTTGACGGCCGCCACGTCGTCGACGTGGACGAAGTCACGCATCTGGCCACCGTCCTCGAAGACCCTTGGCGGCTCGCCGCTTTCGATGGCCGACCGGAAGATCGCCGCCACTCCGGAGTACGGGGTGTCCCGCGGCATCCGCGGGCCGTAGACGTTGTGGTACCGAAGGGCGACGACGGCGCCTCCGGTGGCCTCCGCCCACGCCAACGCGTAGTGCTCCTGGGCGGTCTTGCTGGCGGCATAGAGGCTCCGCGGCCGCAGCGGCGCCTCTTCGTCGACCAGCCGCCAACGCAGCTCCTCGCCACCGATCGGGCAGCGGTGCTCGAAGACGCCGGCGTCCAGGTCGCTGACCCGGCGCGGCAGCGGGTCGACGCGACCATGCTCGGGACAGTCGTAGCCACCCTGCCCGTACACCACCATCGACGAGGCCAGCACCAGGCGCTCGCACCCGGCGGCGAACATCTCGGCGAGCAGCACCGTGGTGCCGAAGTCGTTGTGGCTGCCGTAGTTCGGCGCATCGGAGGCGTCGACCCCGGCGCCGACCACGGCCGCCTGATGGCACACCACGTCGATCCCGCCGAGCACCGACGCCAGGCCGGACGCGTCCCTGACGTCGACCTCGAGCACGCCTTCGGGTGGCTCCGTGACGTCCCCGTGCGCGGCGGCGAGCATCGCGTCGAGCGCGACCACCTCGTGGCCGGCGTCGGTCAGCGCGGCGCAGACCCTGGCGCCGATGAAGCCGGCGGCACCGGTGACGAGCACCCTCACGGCAGCTCGATGGGGAGGTTGACGCCGGCGTGCGGGAGGCAGTGCGTGCAGGTGCGCTCGACGGTGACCTGGTCGATGGCCTCGTGGACGAGTTGCTTGAACGGCACCAGGTTCTTCTCGAACTCGGCGAAGACGTCGACGGCACTGACGGCCGATCCCGCATCGATGCCGGCATCCACATCGGTTACCAATGCAATTGCTGCATAACACAGTTCAAGCTCTCGCGCGAGCACCGCCTCCGGGTAGCCGGTCATGTTGACCAGCGTGAAGCCCTGCGACGCAAACCAGCGACTTTCGGCGCGCGTCGAGAACCGGGGACCCTGGATCACCACCATCGTGCCGCCATCGACCACGCCGGGCAGCTCCGTCGCCGCCGCACGCAGCGTCGGGCAGTAGGGATCGGCGAAGCCGACGTGGATGCCGCCCGAGTCGAAGTAGGTGTCCTCCCGCGCGCTGGTGCGGTCGACGAGCTGGTCGGGCACCACCATCGCGCCCGGCCCCAGTTCGGGCGTCAGGCTGCCCACCGCGCAGGGCGCGAAGATCCGCCGCACGCCCAGCGCACGCAGCGCCCACATGTTCGCGCGGTACGGCACGGTGTGCGGGGAGTACTCGTGGTGGGCGCCGTGCCGGGGCAGGAAGGCGACCTCGTGCTCGCCGACCCTACCGACCGTGATCGCGCCACTCGGGGCGCCGTAGGGGGTGTCGACGCTGATGCTGCGCGCATCCGACCCGAAGAACGAATAGAAGCCGCTGCCGCCGATCACTCCCAACACGTCGCGCTCCTCACGTCCACCGGCATGACCCCATTCTCGTCCATGGCCCCACCACGCTCCGTGCCGACCCGATGCGCGGCCGGCCGCTCGATTCATGGGCGACCCGCCCGCCGGACACCGGCGATTTTCAGCCCGTTGTGCTTCACTGCCGGACATGGGTGTCCCCGATGCACCGATCGGCGTCCGGATCGGCGTCGCGGCGCCGGTCGGGGTGGCCGCGGCCGTGCTGATCGGGCTGACCCCCGGCTGGCGGCCCTACGCCCTCGCGGCCGGGTGGATCGTCGCGGCGCTCGTCTACCTGGCGTGGACGTGGCTCATCGTCGGCGGCCTCGACGCCCTTGCGACCGCACGCCACGCCAACAGATACCGCGACGACGACAGCACCCCCTGGATCCTCGACGTCGCGGTGCTGATGGCCAGCGTGGCGAGCCTTGCCGGAGTCGGCTACCTGCTGGTCGCCGACAAGGCGGGCGGTGACGTCGCAGCCGCCGTCGTCGGAGGGCTCAGCGTCGTCGCGGCCTGGCTGACGGTGCACACCGTCTACATGCTCCGGTACGCCCGGCTGTACTACTCCGGGGAGGCCGGGGGCATCGACTTCCACGGCGACAAGGCCTACCAGCCGGACTACGGCGACTTCGCGTACCTCGCGTTCACGCTCGGCATGACGTACCAGGTGTCCGACACCGACCTGACGGAGCGGCGAATCCGGATGTCCGCGTTGCGCCACGCGCTGTTGTCGTTCCTGCTCGGCGCGATCATCCTTGCCATCACCATCAATCTGGTGGCCAGCCTGCTCGGCGTGGGCCACTGAGTCACCCCGTGCGACGATGACCGCGTGGCCACTTTCGCGCAGTGGGTCGAGGGCGCCCGTCCCCGGACGCTGCCCAACGCCGTCGCACCGGTGATCGCGGGTACCGGGGCCGCGGCGTGGCTCCACGGCGCCGTGTGGTGGAAGGCGTTGCTGGCGCTCATCGTGTCGCTGGCCCTGATCGTCGGCGTCAACTACGCCAACGACTACTCCGACGGCATCCGCGGCACCGACGACGTGCGGGCCGGTCCACTACGACTGGTGGGATCCCGGCTGGCGTCGCCCCGCGCGGTCGCCACCGCCGCCGGGCTCAGCCTCGGCGTCGGCGCCTGCGCCGGGCTCGCGCTGGCCATCGTCAGCGCACCGTGGCTGATCGCCGTCGGCGCTGCATGCATCGCGGGCGCGTGGCTGTACACCGGTGGGTCGAAACCCTACGGGTACATCGGCCTCGGTGAGGTGGCCGTCTTCGTCTTCTTCGGGCTCGTCGCCGTCCTCGGCACCCAGTACACCCAGACGCTGCGCATCGACGGGGTCGGCGTCGCGCTCGCCGTGGCGACGGGAGCCCTTTCCTCGGCGGTGCTGGTGGCCAACAACCTTCGCGACATCCCGACCGACACCGAATCCGGGAAGGTCACGCTTGCCGTTCGCCTCGGCGACGCACGGACCCGGGTGCTCTTCCAACTGCTGGTGGCGTCGACGTTCCTGCTGACGCTGATCCTCGTGTTCGCGACGCCGTGGTGCGCGGTCGGCCTGCTGGCGCTGCCGCTGGCGGTGCGAGCCGCGGCGCCGGTGCGCAAGGGCAGCGGCGGAAGGGACCTCATCCCCGTGCTGCGCGATACCGGGCTCACGATGCTGGTGTGGTCGGTCGCCGTCGCGGCGGCGTTGGCGTTCGGTTAGGTCACGGCTCGAGTCTGCGGTGAGGGTGGCGACGACCCGTGTTTAGCCGCCCTCACCGCAGGCTCGACGGCTTCACGCCGAAAGATGGCATCCTGGCGCCATGGGCATCGTGTTCCGGCTGGCGGAGCTTCTGCTGATGCTGGTGCCCGTCGCGGGGGTGGTCATCGCGGCGGTCGGCGTCTGGAAGCGGGTCCAGCAGTCCTCCGATCGGGCCAACGGACCCCGGCTCGACGACGCGCCCGCGGCATCCCCGTCAGCCAGGCCCGCGCCCCCCGGCGCGATGTGGCGCATGATCACCAGGACCATCGACGAGCACAACCGCACCGATACCCGCTGGATGGAGTACGAGCTCGACTCCGACAAGCTGCTCGACTTCCCGTTGATGACGGACATGAGCGAGCCCCTCACCGCCGCATTCCACCGGGCGAAGCTGCGCGCAGACCTGCTGCGCCCCGACAAGGCCGAACACCTCGTCGAGGACCGCGAGTCGGCCGCGCGGTACCTCGCCGCGGTCGAGGACTACACCACCGCCTTCGACACCGCCGAAGCCGAGGCCATCCGCAAACGTCGCAGCGACTTCTCCCTCGATGCGCAGCAGCGGATCGCCCGCGCGCGCAGCCTGCTCAACGTGGCGTCGGATGCCAGTGCGACGCAGAGCGAACGCGAGCGGGCCTACGCGCGGGCATGCAAGGAACTCGACGGGCTCGTCGTGCTGCCGTCCGCGACGAGGGCGGGCATCGAGCGGGGCATCGCCGGGGAACTCGACGGTTGACGCCCCGACGGCGTGTCAGCCGGTCAGTGCGGTGAGCAGCCGGCGCAGGTCGTCCTCGGTGTTGTAGAGGTGGAAACCGACCCGCACCCCGCCCGCACGTACCGACGCGCGGATGCCTGCCCGCGCCAGCTTCTCCGCCGCCCCGGCCGTGGGCAGCGACACAATCGCCGAATCGACCGGCGGCAGCCCCAATTCGGCCCGCAAGCGGCCGGCCAGCCCGACGCAGTGCGCTTCGACGGCATCACGGTCGAGTGCGGCCAGCCACGGCATCGTCAGCCCCGCGCCGAACACCGCGAACCACGCCGGAGACGTGTCGAACCGCCGCCCGTCGGGCGCCAGCCGCAGTGGCAGCCCGTAGATCGTCGACCACGGCTCCGCGCCGGCGTACCAGTTGGCGAGGTGGGGCGTCATCAGCCCGGAAACTCTGTCGCTCAGCGACATCCACGCGGTCCCGCGAGGCGCCAACAACCACTTGTAGACCGCGGCGGCGGTCACGTCGACCCATCCGAGATCGAGCGACTTCCACCCCACCGCCTGCGTCACGTCGACCACGGTGACGGTGTCGGCGTCGGCCACCGCAGCGCGCAGGCCGTCGACGTCCAGCACGGCGCCGTCGGCGGACTGCACCAGGCTCGCGACCACGACGTCGTAGCCGGCCGCCGAGGCGATCAACTCGTCGACCGTCAGCTCGGTGAGCCGCACGCCGCGCGGCGCCTGCGCGGCGAAGGGAAACGTGGCGCTGGTGAACTCTCCGGCCAGCGTCGCGACGCTGGCGCCGTCAGGCACCGATGCCGCGACCAGTCCCAGCAGCGCCGAGACGCTGCCACCCAGCGTCACCGACCCGGCGTCCACTCCGACGAGTGCGGCATAGGCGTCGCGGCCGCGGCGGACCGACTCGTCGAACGCGGGAACGTCCATGGTGCCTGCCTGCCATTCCCCGATGCGGCTGCGCAGCGCGTCGATGAGGAAGGTGGGCGGGAGACCGTATGTCGGCGAGTTGAGGAAACCCGGGGCCCCGACGAACTCTGCGCCGAACGCCGATCGTGCGGGAGACGTCATGGAACCGTCACGCCGCGGGCGGTTGGTCGCCACGCAGGCGTGCCCTGAGTTGTTCGCGGTCGCGGCGACGGCGCTCGTCGAACACGGCCATGCTGGCGGTGGCACGGCGGCGCAGCGGCGCGAACACCCAGATGCCCAACGGAAGCGCGATCACGATCGCGAACAACACCGGAACCACGATCGGGAACTCGCGGATGCCGAGCAGGCGGCCCGCAAGGTAGATGACCGTCGCCAGGACGGCGACCAGCACGAGACGGGCCACCAGATAGATCAGGACCGCGACCACCATTCGGGAACCGGGCCGCGCTTCGCTCCTGCGCTCCGGAACACCTTCCCCGGTCGCTTCGCTCCTGCGCTCCGGAACACCTTCCCCGGTCGCTTCGCTCCTGCCCTCCGAAACACCTTCCCCGGTCGCTTCGCTCCTGCCCTCCGAAACAGCCACGACCTCGAGCCTACCGACGGCGCGTATATTGACAGCAAGGAGGTTTTCGTGCTGCAGTTCATGCTCCTCGTCATCATCTTGGCGGGATTGGCCTACGGGGGCTGGCGACTCGTGCGCGCGACGGCCGCGAGCCGGCCGAGGACCCGGACGATCGGGCCGGACGACGATCCCGAGTTCCTCAACCGTCTCGATCACGGCAAGGATCCGCGCTGAGCCGTGACTAGCGCGTTGCCGGAAAGCCGTCCGCGACTGCGGCTGCCAGTTCGGACAACGCGTCGCGCGTCTGCGGCCGCAAGCGCTCGAGACTGATTTCGGCGCCCTCCTCCAAGTGCGGATCGAACGGCACCTGCAGCACGGCCCGGCACCGTCGCGAGAAGTGGTCGGCCACCTTGTCCTGGTCGACGCGGGAGCCACCGCGCCCCGATCGTGGCCGCACCGCGTTGATCACGGCGATCGAGTTGCTCACAAGTTGTTGGTAGCCGTGGGCGTCGAGCCAGTCCAGCGTCGCGGAAGCGCTGCGTGCACCGTCCACGGACCCTGAGCTGACCACGATGAGCACGTCGGCGCTGCTGAGTACCGCCGACATCGCCGAGTGCAACATACCCGTGCCGCAGTCGGTGAGGACCAGGCTGTAGAAGGGTTCCAAGACCTCCAGCGTCTTGGCGTAGTCGGCACTGCTGAACGCTTCCGAAACCGCCGGATCACTCTCTGAGGCAAGGACTTCCAGGCGGCTGGGGCCCTGGGAGGTGTAGTTGCGGACATCGCTGTAACTGCTGATGCCCTCGGCGTCGCGCAGCAGGTGACGCACCGTAGACGGCGTCTCGAGCGGCACCTTCTGACTCAACGTGCCGCGATCGGGGTTGGCGTCGACGGCGATGACCCGGTCACCGCGTGCCGATGCGAACGTCGCACCCAGCGTGGCCGTGATCGTCGTCTTGCCCACGCCCCCCTTCAGCGACAACAGGGCGATGCGGTAGCAACCGCGAAGCGGACGGCTCGCGGCGGCGGCAAGCACCTTGCGACGCATGGCCTTTCGGCCCTCACCAGGGTTGATCAGCGTGCCGGAGCCGAGGTAGAGCCAACGCCGCCATCCACGGCTCGGCGCCCGCTTGGGCTGGCCGAGCAACGCCACCGTCGACAGGTCGAGATGGGTCGGGGTGGCCGCCGCCGGTTCCTGTGCGCCCACGACCGAGGGTTCGGCCGAGGGTTCGGCGGTGGGTTCGGCAGTGGCCTTCGGCGCGATCGGCGGCACCGCCACCGAGCCGGTCGCGGGCGCGTTCAGGACGGCAATGCCGTACGGCGGCGTCGGTGACGCCCAATCGGGCGGCACGGCGTGAATCGTGCGGGACGGATCGCTGAACCGCCCCTGTGCGCGGAACCCTGGCGTGTGGGGGTGAAGAGGACCCGAGCTCACCTCACCCCACCCCGGCGTAACTGTGCAGCCCAGTGACGACCAGGTTGATGAAGAACAGATTGAAGACCATCGCGACGAAGCCGACCACGTTGATCCAGGCCGCCTTCTTGTCACGCCACCCCGCCGTGGAGCGGGCGTGGAGATACGCGGCGTACACGACCCAGGCGATGAACGCGACCGTCTCCTTGGGGTCCCAGCCCCAATAGCGGCCCCATGCCTCCTCGGCCCAGATGGCGCCGAAGATGACCCCGAAGCCGAAGATCGGAAAGGCGAAGATCGTGGTGCGGTACGCGATCCGGTCCAGGGTCTGCGCATCCGGCAGCCGCGCGATGATCGCGGCCAGCGTGCCCTGACGGCCCGCGTCGCCCCACGGCGACATCCTGAGCAGGAACAGCATGCTGGCCACGCCCGCCACCAGGAAGACACCGGAGCCGAGGCTGACCACCGAGACGTGGATCGGCAACCAGTAGGACTGCAGGGCGGGCATCACCGGCGCAGCATTCGAGTACAGCCACTTGCCCGACACCGCGAGCAGGATCAACACGGGCAGCAGCACGAACGCCCACAGCGCCCGGTACTTCGGACGGCGCAGCACGATGGCGGCTGCGACGAGGCCGCACAGGCACGTCAGGTTGATGAACTCGTACATGTTGCCCCACGGCACCCGTGAGGTGGCGAGCCCGCGCAGCACGATGCACACCAGCAGCATGACGGTGCCGACGTACACCAGCGCCAGCCCGGCCCTGCCGATCCGCTCGTCGAGGAGGCGTCTCGGGGCGTCGGCGACGACGCCGGGCCGGTTGCTGTCGGCGGTCACGGCCCCCGCTGCCGCGCCGACCAGCTCCCTGGCGTCGACCTTGCGGCTGCCGCTGTAGGCGAGTTCGACGGCGAGCAGCAGCAGGGCGATGACGAGCACGACGATCGACGACGTGAACGCCCAGTCGGAGTAGCGGGCGAGCCCGATGTCGATGTGGCTGTTCATTCGCTCTTCTCTCCGGACGGTTCCACCAGCCGCGCGGTCAGCCTCTCGAATTCGCCGCCCCACCCCGAGTTGTCGGTACGGGCGAGGCCGCCCAGCTCAATGCTCACGGTACCCGGCGATGCCGGCGACACACGAACCCAGATCCGCCGGCGCCGGACCACCAGCGACACCAGCAGCCCGATCATCATCGTCATCGCCGACACCAGCACCCACACCTGCGCCGGATCGTGGGACACCTGCACGTTGATGAACGGCACCGCGCCGTCGAATGCGATCACCGTGCCGTCCTTCAGCCGGGTCGACTCACCGGCCTTGAGGTTCACCCGCACCTGCTTGTTCAACCGCTTCTGCTCGATGAGACGCGAGTCGAGGGTGAACAGCGACTGCGGCCGCCCGGTGTCCAGCCCGGTGTCGCCGCGGTACACGTCGATCGCCACCGCCGGGTCGTTCAGCGCTGGGAAGCTCGAGGACAGCAGTTTGCCGTCGAGCTGCTCGGTAGGCGCGAACAACCCCTGGATGGCGATCTGGTTCTTGCGCCGTTCACCGGCGTCGGGATACGTGCCACCGGGCGGGTCGACCCGGATCACGCCAGACGAGAGCAGCGTCAACGGATCGTCGGGCCGCCACTGCACGGTCTGGGTGCGCGTCTTGCCGTCGGGAAAGGTGACGGTGAAGGTCGGGGCGTACCCGTGCCCCTGCAGGTAGAGCCGGTCACCGCCGAGGCGAAGCGGATGGTTCACCTCCAGCCGGTAGTGCCGCCAGGTGTCGCTGTCGAGGTCCTCGCCGGCCTGATATTCGACGTTGGCCGCGAAGCTCAGCGCTTGCCCGCTCGGCAGATACGCGGCATCGAAGTCGTTGACCTTCAAGCAGATCGGGTGCAGCGAGGTGCCGTCGACGGTGTTCCCGGCGCGGAACGAGTCGAAGGCCGCCGGCGACGCCGAGCAGAATCCCGGTCCCCCGTCGGCGACCACGATGACGTTGCCCTCGTAGCCGAAGAGCTTCCCCGCGGCCACCGCGATCAACAGGCCGAGCAGCGAGAAGTGGAAGACGATGTTGCCGAGCTCGCGTACATAGCCCTTCTCCGCCGAGATCTCGACGGCGTCACCGTCGCGGCGGCTGACGCGCCGCCAGCCCCACAGGCGCTGCGCGACCTCGGCGGCGACGGCGTCGGTCTCACCGGCGGCCTCGAGCGTCTGGTGCTTGGGCAGCCGGGCCAGGTTACGAGGGGCGGCCACCGGGGTGGCGCGCATGCTCCGTACGTGCTCGAACAGGCGCGGCGTCAGACAGCCGACCAGCGAGATGAACAACAGTGCGTAGATGGCCGTGAACCAGAAACTGGAGAAGACGTCGAACGCCTGCACCCGGTCCAGCCACGGGCCGATGATCGAGTGGTCCGCGAGATACTGGTCGACCTTCGACGCGTTGAGGCTGCGCTGCGGCAGCAGTGCCCCCGGGATCGCGCCGAGCGCCAGCAGGAACAGCAACACCAGCGCCGTGCCCATCGAGGTCAGCGTCCGCCAGGTGTTGCGCAGCAGCGCGAGCACTCGCCACGGCGCCGCGGCACGCCGCGTTTCCGGCACCGTCGTGTCCGCTCGCGAGGAGGTGGAGGTCATATCGGCAGCCTCGTGTCGGTGACGAACGCGTCCCGCACCCAGGAGATGAAGTCGGCCCACAGGCCGGTCACCAGCGCCACGCCCACCAGGATCAGCAGCACGCCGCCGAAGATCTGGACGGCCCTGGTGTGACGGCGAAGCCAGGTCAACCCCTGCATGGCCCGCGCCGACCCGAAGGCCAACAGCAGGAAGGGAATCCCCAGCCCCAGGCAGTAGGCGACGACGAGCACCACGCCCCGCGCCACTGCCGAGCCGTCGGTGGCCGACGCGACCGCGATCACCGCGGTCAACGTGGGGCCGAGGCACGGGGTCCATCCGAGCGCGAAGACCGCCCCGAGCAGCGGGGCACCGCCGATCGTGGACAGGAGTCGCGGCGTGAGACGGGCCTCGCGCTGCAGCGGTGGGATGAAGCCGACGAACACCAGCCCCATGACGATGGTGACCACGCCACCGATGCGTTGCAGCAGAAGCTGATTGGTCAGCAGCGTGGTCGTCACCCCCAGTACCGCCACGGTGCCGAGGACGAAGACGACGGTGAATCCCGCGACGAACAGGGCGGCGGCGCCCGCCACGCGCAGCCGCGCCGAACGGACCGCCGTGCGGGCCGCGCCGTCGGTGGTCGGCGACTCGTCCACGCCGACGATCGCCGCAAGGTAGGACAGGTATCCGGGCACCAGCGGTACCACGCACGGCGAGGCGAAGGACACGAATCCGGCGACGACGCTGAGGCCGACCGCGAGCGCGAGCGGCCCGGCCGACATCAACTGCCCGACCTGCTCGAGGCCCACCGCGAGAACCGCCCCGTCGCCCGTCACTTCTCGGCCGCCAACTTCTCCACCACGGGTTGTAGGTCCTGTGCCAGCAGTTCCCGCAGGAAGACCGCCGCCACGCGGTGGCTGCGGTCGAGCACGACCGTCGACGGTACGACGGTGGTCGGGTAGCGGCCGCCGAAGGCAATCATGGTGCGCATCGCCGGGTCGTAGATGGACGGAAACGTCACCTTGCGGTCGGTGACGAAGTCCACTGCCGCATCACGGTTTCCGTCACGGACGTCGATGCCGAGGAAGGCGACGCCGAGGGGCCGCGTCTGGTCGTAGACCTTCTGCAACTCGGAGATCTCCGAGCGGCACGGTCCGCACCACTGTCCCCACACGTTGATGACGACGACCTTGCCGGCGAACGCCTCGTCGTCGAGCGAGATGGTCTTCGACGCGTCGGTCAGTTCACTGCCGCTGATCTTGCCGGGGCGACTCCGGTCGGCCGGCGGATCGTAGAAGATGTCGGTCTTGCCGCCGGGGGCCACGAACTCGAAGGAGCCGCCCTGGGCGACGGCGTCGTCGCCGGTCGCGCACCCGGTGAGGAGCACCGCCACCGACACCAGCGGAGCCGCCAGCCATCTCACGCCCGGCCGTCCCTCACTACAGACCCCACGGCTCCGTGTAACCCCAGCGGATCATCGTCTCGCCCTCGAAGGTGAACGACGTGATCGAGGCGAGGTTGCACAATCTGCTGTGCGGCAGCGGGAGATGCGGCAACGACCGGTCGGTCATTGCGCGGCGCAACGTCTCCACCGGCAGCTGGTGGCTGACGCACACCGCGTCGTGGCCGTCGGCCCGGACGCGGGCGCGACGAAGCGCCGCCTGCATCCGCGCGGCGACCTCCTGGTACGGCTCGCCCCAGGACGGCGTACGCGGATTGCGCAGCCTCGGCCAGTTCCTCGGGTTCCGCAGGGCGCCGTCGCCGGGCGAGACCTTCTCCCCCTCGAAGTGGTTCCAGGACTCGATCAGGTCGGGGTCGGTGTCGACGGAGAGCCCGTGCGACGCGGCGATCGGCGCCGCCGTCTCCTGCGCCCGCTCGAGCGGAGAGGCGACCACGTAGACGACGTCGTGACGGGCCAACCAGTCCGCGGCCGACTGCGCCTGGCGACGGCCGCGGTCGGACAGGTGGTAGTCCGGCAGCCGGCCGTAGAGCACCTTCTCCGGGTTGTCCACCTCGCCATGGCGCATCACGTGGACGGTCGTCGTCTGGGTCACGAGGGCCTCTGCGCTTCTGCCGCGGCCCTGGCGGCCGTGGGCAGAGCGGCGGCGATGCGATCGAAGGCGTCGTCGTCGAGCGCCGTCGAGACGAACCAGGCCTCGAAGGCGCTGCAGGGCGGGTAGACGCCCGCGTCGAGCAGCGCGTGGAAGAACGCCGGGAAGCGCCACGTGTCGGTGGCTCGGGCCGAGGCGAAGTCGACGACCCGATCCTCGGCGAAGAAGACGCTCAGCATGTTGCCCGCCCGCGAGATCCGGTGCGCCACCGACGCCTCGGTCAGGGCGTCGGCGAGCAGTCCGGCGAGCCGGTCGGCGTTGGTGTCGAGGGTCGCGTAGACGGCGGCGTCGGCGGCACGCAGCGTGGCGAGCCCCGCGGCCATCGCGACCGGGTTCCCCGACAGCGTGCCGGCCTGGTACACGGGACCCAGCGGCGCCAGGCGCTCCATCACCTCGGCGCGGCCGCCGAACGCGGCGGCGGGCAGCCCGCCGCTCATGACCTTGCCGAAGGCGAAGAGATCGGCGTCCACGGGTTCGCTTCCGTACCAACCCGACCGGCTGACCCGGAATCCCGTCATCACCTCGTCGAGGATGAGCAGCGCACCGTGCTCGGCGGTGATGCGGCGCAGCGCGGCGTTGAATCCGGGCAGCGGCGCCACCGCGCCCATGTTTCCCGCGGCCGCTTCGGTGATGACGCACGCGATCTCGTCACCGAACTCGGCGAAGGCCGCTTCGACGGCGGCGACGTCGTTGTAAGGCAGGACGATCGTGTCGACGGTGGCCGCGCCGGTGACACCCGGTGAGGAGGGCAGACCCAGCGTCGCCACGCCCGATCCCGCATCGGCGAGGAGTGCGTCGCTGTGCCCGTGGTAGCACCCGGAGAACTTGACGATCTTCGCGCGCCCGGTGTACCCCCTGGACAGTCGGATGGCGCTCATGGTGGCCTCGGTGCCCGAGTTGACCAACCGGACCTTGTCGACGGGAGCGACGCGGTCGACGATCTCACGCGCGAGCTCGCTCTCGGACGGTGTCGGCGCCCCGAAGCTCAGCCCGTGGGCGGCGGCCCGCGCGACGGCGTCCACGACGGCGGGGTGGGCATGACCGAGGATCATCGGTCCCCACGAACACACCAGGTCGACGTAGCGGTTGTCATCGGCGTCGGTGAGCCAGCAGCCGGCGGCGGAGGTGATGAACCGTGGCGTGCCCCCCACCGCGTTGAAGGCACGAACCGGCGAGTTGACCCCACCGGGAATGACGGTGGACGCTTCGGCGAAGAGCCTCGCCGAGGTGGCCGCCTTTGGGTCAGCACGCATGGCCACCAGTGTCCCAGCCGGTCCGCCGGCGTCAACTACAGGGTGTAGTGGTCCGCCTGCGCGCGGCGACGTTGGCGCGGATCGGCCCCCGCGCCACGGTGGTGTACGGCACGTCGACGGGAAACTCCCCGTCGAGGGACCGGATCTCCATCGCCGAGGCGATCGTGGCCAGCGCCAGCGTCGTCTCCAGCACGGCGAAGTGCTCGCCGATGCATGACCGCGGTCCACCGGCGAACGGAACGAACTGCCAGCGTGCGCGCTCCGCCGAGGCATCCGGACCGAACCGGTCCGGGTCGAACACCGTCGGCTCGTCCCACAGCGCGGGATCGCGATGGACGGCCTGGATGCCGACCGCGACGATGCTTCCCGCCTGCACCCGGTATCCCCCGACGGCGATGTCCTGCAGCGCCAGCCGACCGACGCCCGCAGCCGGCGGGCACAACCGCAACGACTCGTCGAGCACTTGGCGGGTGTAGCTCAGCCGCGGGACGTCTGCGGGGCCGAGCGCGTGATCGCCGAGCGCTGCCACCTCCGCGGCGACGCGGTCCTGTGCGGCCGGTTGGTGCCCGAGCGCCCACAGTGCGTACGTCAGGGCCGTCGCGGTCGTGTCGTGGCCGGCCAGCATGAAGATCAGCAGATCGTTGCGGATGTCGCCGTCGGACAGCGCGTCCCCGGTCACCGGGTCGGTGGCGGTCGCCAACGCGTGCACCAGCGGGGCCTCGCGATGCGGGTCGGCACGGCACGCCTGCAGGATCTCGTCGGCGACCCCGAGCATCGCCGCCACCGCGGCCTTGGCCCGGCGGCGCGCCGGGGTGGGCAACCAGCGCGGTGCACGCACCGGCCGGAGCGCACGATCGGCGGCGTAGGAGGACGCGACGTGCATCGACTCGGCGATCGCCGCACCCCGCTCGTTGAGGTCGGTGCCGAGGATGGAGCGCCCGAGTGACTGCATGGTCAGGCGACGGCACGCCAGGTCGAGGTCGACGTCCAGACCGGCGGCCCCTGCGGCCCCGGCGGCCTCGCGCCAGCCGTCGACGACGGTCTGTGCCGCGCGGGACATGTGACCGCCGAAGCGGCCGACGTTGCGGTGGGTGAACACCGGCTGCAGCGCCCGCCGGCGCGGCACCCACTGCGCATTCGGCAGGACCCACAGACTGTCACCCGCGAGGTGTCGCACCTCGTCGTGGACGATGCACCGCTCCCCGAGCGCGTGGTTGCGCGCGAGGACGTCGCCGATCCCGCTGGGCGACGTGACCAGCACCAGCGGCCGGACCAGCCACCTCGGACCCAGCTGGAGCCGGGTCACCGGACCGCCGGCGTCGCGGAGCACCTCGCCGCCGGTGTTGAAGACCCGCATGGCGGCCAGCAGCTGCCGATACGGCAGGGGATTCCGTGGCGCCAACGGAAGTGCGCCGACGTCGTCGGCGTCAGGTGTCACGACCATGGCTTCCCCGGACGTCACCCGGCGACCGTCAGCGCGAAGACCGGATGATCGGCGTCGTCGGGCAGCCGCCGCCAGTAGCCCTCGACGACCTTGCCCGCCAGCGGCCGGTAGACCGCGATGACCGGCGCCCGTTGCTCGACGGGGACCTCCGCCGCGACGAAGGCGATGTCGCCGAGGCGCACGTTCGGGTCGGCCCGTACGTTGCGGACCCAGTCGGACTCACCGCGCGTCGACACCAGGTAACGCACCCCTTCCACCTCGGGCACGATCACCGGAATCCGCTGCGGTTGCTTGCTGCCACGGCGGGTGACGGTCAAGGTCGCGGTGCCCGCGATCCCGAAGGCCATGGCGAGCCTGTTGAAGACTCTGGCAGTGAACCACGGAGGCTTGAGGTAGGCCATGGGCAACGAGTGTGCTGGTTGCCAGGGGGATACCGCAATGGGGGGCGCGAAAACGCGGCCGGCGCCGCGACGCTATCCCTCGTCGTGGTCCCTCTCGGGCGTGGTCTGCCCGCCGGAGGTGGCGTCGTCGTCGGACGTGGTCTCCTCGTTGGTTCCCATCACGTCCTCGCGTTTGATGCCCTCGCCGTCCTTGACCTCGCCGAACTTCGGCGAGCCGTCCTCGTCGACCCAGTCGGCCACCGCCTGTCCGCTGACGGTGTTGCTGGTGCCGGGCAGCCCGATGGTGGGCCGCTCGTCCTCGTAGGCCTTGGCCATCTCCTTGGCCTTGGCCTCGTGTTCTTCGGTGACTTCCGGCTTCTCGGTCAGTTGCTGCTCTTCTGCTGCCATCGCTTCTGGCTGCCCGAAAACGTGACGAACGAAACAGTCGGGCCGACCCGGGGCCCGGTCGTCGTACCTAGACCGACACCGCCCGCAACGCCGCGGGCAGGCTCGGCAGGAAGTGTCTGTCGGCGAAGGTCCGCAGCTCCTCGGCACCGTCGAGAGGCTGCGCGCTGGGCAGCAACAGCACCATCGCCGCGTACCGCAGGATGGTGTCGGCCAGGTCGTCGACGGCGTCGGCGCCGATCCGCTCGGCGAAACCCGCCGGGAAGATCACCCTCAGCGCTGCGGCCATCCGCTCGACGGCGGCGTGGTGATGACGACGCGCCAGTTCCAGCACCAGCGCCGGGTCGTCGCTCAGCATCTGGTTGAGGACGCGATGCCTGCGAAACATCAGGATCGACTGGGTGAACGCCTCGACGTAGTAGTTCGACGGCGGCCTCGACGCCGACAACGCCGCGGCGATCTCGCCGAACAGCACGACGTTCTCACGTTCGACGACGGCGGCCACCAGCTCGTCGCGATTGGCGAACCTGCGGTAGATGGTGGTGCGGCTGACCCCGGCGCGCCGGGCGACGTCGTCGAGGGCAACCCGGCGGAAGCCGTGCCGCTCGAACTCGACCAGTGCCGCGTCGAGGATGGCACGGGTGGCCCGGTTCTCAACCACGGCCATAGCCGGCCCGCGCAAAGGTGTTGTACCGCAACCGCATCGGCAGCCGATCCCATACCCAGTTCACCGGTGCCGAGCGCCATACCGCTGCGAACGCTTGATACGCCCGTTCCTTCCGGTCGTTCCACGGCAGGCCGAGCAGGTCCCGTGCGCGCGGCGGCATGCCGCCGGTCGTGAGGAACGCGGCAACGGGATCGAACAGCGGAGAAGCCAACCGCCACACCAGCGGTGAGAAGCCCTTGGGTCGCGGGAAGCCCTTGGTGACGTAACCCACCCCGTACGTCGCGGTCGGGTGGGCGACGAGCACCTCGTCCACCATGTGGTCCCAGTACCGTCGGAAACCCGCGTAGTCGGCGGGCATCGGACGCTCACTCACCCCGTAGCGGCGGTACCAGGTCTTGGATTCGGCGTAGATGCGTTCCCTCTCGTCGTCGGTCAGGCGTGTGACGAACGTGTCGGCGAAGTACAGCACCTGCTCGACGAAGGTGGCGTGCGCCCAGAAGTAGGTCTCGGGATCCAGCGCGTGGTACCGCCTCGCCTCGCCGTCCGCGGTCGGCATGTCGCCCTTGATGTCGCGGTGGAAGTCCCGTACCCGAGTGCCCTCGCCCGAGTCGTCCGCGCCGTAGACCGTCATGAAGATGGGCGGCAGGGAACGCTTCACCCGCGCCGCGGTGTCGGAGAAGAACACCGAATGGTCGAGCACCCCCTGGCCGAGTTCGGCGAGCATGTTCTGCAGCACCGCGGGCCGTGGGCCGATCAGGTACATGCGGTTGTCGCCGAAGTATCGCCACACCAGCGATTCCGGACCCAGCGGGAGCGCATCGGCGCGTTCGGGAGGGTCGGCCAGTTCGGTCATGGAGACAGTGTTACAGATTTCGTTCTTTGTACCAACCGGTGGCTCAGCGGCGACGCAGCTGGGCGACCCCGAGTACGGCCAGCACCCCGGCCAGCGTCGCCAGCGCCACCGCGAGCACGATCAGCGACGGGTCGTACACGGCCGTCGGCATCGAGGGTTCGGTGGGCAGGACCGGGGCGGCGATCTCGGAGGACCGCGCCGCCAGCCAGCACACGACGCCGCCGACCGCCGCGACGGCGGCCAGCAGCAGCTTCACCGCGGCCCGGCTCCTCATGCGGCCTTCTCGTTCACGACGGCGCCGAGCGCCATCCGCAGCTGACGGTGCTTGCGTGCCCACGCCTGGGCCCGTCGGTCGTTGCTCAGCTTCACCCCGATGCCCGTGCGCCCACGCGGAACACCGGTGAGCTCGCCCAACGCCCGCGACGACTGCCAGGCGGGCACCTCGGAGCCGTCGGCCTCGGGATAGATCCTGACGATCTCCTTGACCAGTATCGTCTCGGCGCCCTGCCGCAGGTATTCCGGCGTCAGCTCGACGGAGGTGTGCAGCCGCGCGGCCTTGACCTGGATGGCCAGGAAGCCGGCGACCAGGATCAGGAAGACGCCCGGCAGCAGGGGCTGCCACCCGTACCCGGAGGACAGTTGGATGAGCAGCATCGTCGTCGCGGACACGGGTCCGGCGAGCAGCCACCACCAGCTGGCACCCGGCTCGTGGAACAACACCGTGGACTCGTCGGGACGCGACTCGGTCATGCGGCGCCCTGGCCCTCGTACCACTGCTGCGACGTCGAGCGCTGGCTCATCACCGAGCCGACGATCAGCAGGGTCATGATCACCGCGACGACGATGACCCCGAGGACCGCGGCCGTGCCCATCAGCAGCAGCAGCGCCAGCACCGCAACCGACGCCATGGCCAGCCCGACCCCGGCCCTCGCCAGCCGCTGCCTGCCCCGACGGGCCTGTCCTGCCAGGTAGCCCTGCGCCACGCCGACGAGCACCAGGACCACCCCCGCCACCCGGAAGAACACCGCGACGCTCAAGGTCGCCACCAACATGCCGAACGCGGCGGTGAGCACTCCCGCGACCACCCAGCACCAGAACGCGGCGACGACGGTGCCAGGTCGATCGACCGGCCCAAGGGAATTGGGCACTGGGGTGGTGGGCATGGTCGGGTCAGCCTATCGCCCTCACCGCGTGAAGAATTCGTGGGCGTCCTTGCGGTGCAGCAGGTAGATCCCACCCGCGATGCACACCGAGCCGATGATCGCGGTGACCGCATACGCCATCGCCGAGGCCGTCGGGCGGTCCACGCCGAACACGTTCGTCACCGCATACACCACCGTCGCGGCACCACCGCCGGAGAGCAGCGTCCGCGCCCAGCGGTAGCCCTGCCGCATCAGGAGCAGGAACGCGAGCACCACCGCCGCGACCGCGATCACGAACACCGCCGACACCGCGTACACCAAGCCCTTCGGGCCGCCCGGCGCGAGATCGGGAACCGTCACCAGGTCCACGACGTAACCGGTCACCATCATCGGCAGCGCGAGGATCCACAACCAGAATCCGGTGTCGACGTCCTCCGGGCGGGGCTTCGGCCCGGCCTGCGTCGGCGGCGCCTGCTGCTGATCCGTCACGCCAGCCAGTCGGCGACGTCGGCCGCCCAGTAGGTCAGCACGATGTCGGCGCCTGCGCGCCTGATGCTGGTCAACGTCTCCAGTGCGACGGTCCTCAGATCGATCCACCCGTGGTCCGCGGCCGCCGCGATCATCGAGTACTCACCCGAAACCTGATACGCGGCAACCGGAACCGGGGAGATGTCCGCTGCGGCACGGACCACGTCGAGGTACGCCATCGCCGGCTTGACCATGATGATGTCGGCGCCCTCCTCGAGGTCGAGTTCGACCTCGTGCACGGCCTCGCGCGCGTTGCCCGGCTCCTGCTGGTAAGTCCGACGGTCACCCCGAAGGCTCGAACCGACCGCCTCGCGGAACGGGCCGTAGAAGCCGGAGGCGAACTTCGCGGCGTAGGCGAGGATCGCCACGTCACCGTGACCGGCCTCGTCTAGGCCGTCGCGGATGGCCGCCACCTGGCCATCCATCATCCCGCTCGGCCCCACCACGTGGGCACCGGAATCCGCCTGTGCCACCGCGAGTTCGACATACCGCGCGTTGGTGGCGTCATTCTCCACCCGGCCCGACTCGTCCACGATTCCGCAGTGTCCGTGATCGGTGAACTCGTCGAGACAGGTGTCGGCCATCAACACCGTGGCGTCCCCGAGATCGGCGGCCAGCTCACGCAGGGCGACGTTCAGGATCCCGTCCGCCGCCACCCCGATCGAGCCGGTCGCGTCCTTGTCCTCGTCGCGCGGCACCCCGAACAGCATCAACCCGCCGACGCCCGCGGCCACCGCCTCGGCCGCCGCCTTGCGCAACGAATCTCGGGTGTGCTGAACGACTCCCGGCATCGAGCTGATCGGTCGCGGCTCGGAGATGCCGTCGGCGACGAACATCGGCAGGACCAGGTGCCGGGGCTGCAACGAGGTCTGCGCGACGAGTCGGCGGATGGCCGGCGACGAGCGCAACCGGCGGGGCCGGTGCCTAGGGTGTGCCACGCGTGTCCTTCGTCAGCGCCGACGACTCTTCTTGCGCGGAGGCGGCAACGCCCCCTCGGCCCGCAGTCGGGCGGCATGCTCGGCGAGCGCCTCGACCAGCGGACCCACCGCGGCGGTCTCGGGCTGCACGTCGACCCGGAGCCCGAATTCGGCTGCCGTCTCGGCGGTCTTGGGGCCGATGCACGCGACGATGGTCCGCGCGTGCGGCTTGCCGGCGATGCCGACCAGGTTGCGCACGGTCGAGCTCGAGGTGAAGCACACCGCGTCGAAGCCGCCGGTCTTGATCATCTCGCGGGTCTGGGCCGGTGGCGGCGCGGCACGCACCGTCCGGTACGCCGTGACGTCCTCGATCTCCCAGCCGCGCTCGCGCAGGCCCTCGGCGAGCGTCTCGGTCGCGATGTCCGCCCTGGGCAGCAGCACCCGGTTGACCGGGTCGAAGATGTCGTCATAGGGCGGGAACTCGTCGAGCAGCCCGAGCGAGCTCTGCTCACCCGACGGCACCAGCTCGGGGTTGATGCCGAACGCGCGGACCCGGTCCGCCGTGGCTTGGCCGACGCACGCGATCTTCACCCCGGAGAAGGCACGCGCGTCGAGACCGAACTCGTTGAACTTCTCCCACACCGCACGCACCGCGTTCGTGGAGGTGAACACCACCCACTGGAAGCGGCCGTCGACGAGTCCCTTGACCGCACGCTCCATTTGCGCCGGGCTGCGCGGCGGCTCCACGGCGATGGTCGGCACCTCGATCGGCAGCGCGCCGTGGGAGACCAGCCGGTCACTCATCTCACCGGCCTGGTCCTTGGTGCGCGGCACCAGCACCGTCCAGCCGTACAGGGCGCGGTTCTCCCACCAGTTCAGCTTGGCGCGGTTGGCCACCGTCTTGCCGATGGTCACCACCAGGGGGCCCATCAGCGGACCGGCCGGCAGGCCGTCCGAGCCCGACGCGGCGAGGGTCGACTTGTCCAGCAGCCCCGACAACGTGGACTCCACCGAGCGCTGCTGGCACGTGGTGCCGTTAGCGGTGATGACGCACGGCGTCGACTCGGTCAGACCGTATTCGATGAGCGTGCGCGCGGCATCGGGTAGGTGAGATGCGGTGGCGTGCAAGATCAACGGGCCGGGCGCGGCGGCGAGCGCCGCCCAGTCGACGTCGCCGCGGACGTCGGCGACGGTGTGCGAGGAACCCAGTGGCAACCCCGCATAGGTCGGCACCGCGGTGGCGGGCGCCAGCCCTGGCACGATCTCGAACTGCGCGTGCGTCCTCGCCAACGCCGTCACCTCGGTGATCACGGCGTCGACCGACAGCGGATCACCGGCGACGAGCCGGACGACGTCGACGCCGGCCCGCGCCTCGTGCACCAGCAGCTTGGCCACCTCGCCGGGATCCCCCAGCGCCGGACGGACGTCGGCACCGCCGGGAAGCGTCTCGGCGACCGCGGGCGCATCCGCCGGCGTCGCGTCCGTCGGTGGCGCCGCCTGGGCCGGACCCGACGTCGGCGGGAGCTCGGAACCGATGACGGCGAGCACCGCCTCGGGTACGTCGGGGTCGGTGAACACCAGTGCCGCATTGGCAAGAATCGTGCGCGCCCTCGTCGTCAGCAGGCCCGGATCACCGGGTCCTGAACCGACGAACGTGATGCGGCCGGGCTTCGACTTGCGCCCTCGGGTCGTCATCCTTCACTCCCGCTCTGTCGTCCGCTGATCCAACAAGTCCCGAGCCCCCAGATCGAACAACTCCGCCGCGACCGAGAGTCCAAGCTCCCGGGCCCGATCGGGAGTCCCGATACCGGACGCACGGATCACGTCGGATCCGTCCACCGCCGCCACGCAGCCGCGAAGCGACAGCTCCTCGAAGATGCGGCCCTCCTCGTCGATGGACTCGACCACTTCCGCGATCGCGCCCACCGGCGCGGAACACCCCGCCTCCAGTTCGGCGAGCAGGATTCGCTCGGCGATGACCGCGGCGCGCGTGTCGGAATCGTCCATCTCCGCCAGCAGCGCTGCCAACTCTGCGTCGCCCGCGCGACACTCCACCGCGAGCGCACCTTGCGCCGGTGCTGGCAACATCTGCACCGGCTCCAGAGTCTCGGTGACGCAGTCTTGCCGTCCGATGCGGACCAGCCCCGCCCGGGCGACGACCACGCCGTCGAGATCACCATTGCTTACCCTGCTCAACCTGGTGTCTAGGTTGCCTCGTAGGGGGCGAATTTCCAAACCGAGACCCAGTGCTCTAAGCTGCGCGGCCCGTCGCAGGCTCGACGTGCCGATCACCGAGCCGACCGGCAACTCCCCCAGCACCATGCCGTCACGCGCCACCAGCGCGTCCCTGGCATCCTCGCGACGCGGGATGGCCGCGATCACGAACCTGTCGTCGACGGCCGTCGGCAAATCTTTGTAGGAGTGCACGGCCATGTCGACCCGGCCGTCGGCAATGGCATCTCGAAGTGCAGCGGTGAACACTCCGACGCCGATGTCGGCGATCGGCGCGGACGACCGATCGCCCGCGGTGCTGATGACGACCAGCTCGGCGGCGTGTCCCTTGGCGATCAGGGCGTCCCGCACCAGGCCGGCCTGGGTGGTAGCCAGAAGACTGCCCCTGGTGCCGATCCGGATGACCGTCTCGCGCGAATGTACCAAGTCGTTACTCGGCCTTGCCAAGATCCAGTCGCACGTCGCCAGCCACCAATTCCGTTGCGATGATGGGCAAGTCGCCACCTGAAACCGCATCGACGGCCTGCGGGTCGAGCTCGAAGAGCTCACGCAGCGCCTCGGCGTAGCTGTCGCCACCAGGCGCGCTGGCCAGTTGCTTGACCCGCACCGTGGGCGCGTGCAGAAGTTTGTCGACGACCCGGCGGACCGTGCGCGCCACCTCGACGCGATGGGCGGCCTCGAGTTCGGGGAGCCGGTTGTCCAGGCGCAGCAGCTCGGCCTCGACGACGTCGGCAGCCCGCCGACGTAGGGCCGTGACGGTCGGGGTGACCTCGGCCATGCGCTGACCGGCAAGGTAACCGGCAACCTCGGCGACGACGATTTCGCGGGCCGCTTCGGCATCCGAGGCCGCCGCGCGAGCCGCCGGCTCGCGTTGGATCCGGTCCATGTCGACGACGTAGACGCCGGGCAGACCGGCGACGGCGGGATCGACGTCCCGCGGCATGCCGAGGTCGCAGATCACCAACTGCTTCGGCTCGGCCCCGTACGCCAGGCCGCGGTGCACGTCCGCGAGGGAGACGACCGGGCGGACCGCGCCCGTACAGGAGACGACGACGTCGGCGTCGGCGAGCACCGGCGGCAGGTGGTCGAACGGAAAGGCGTCGGCGTCGACACCCTGCTCGCGCAGGTGGGCGACGAGCCTTTCGGCGCGCGGCAGTGAGCGGTTCACGACGTGGACCCGGCCGATGCCGGCCCGCGACAGATGAGCGGCCGCCAGCGCGCCCATCGACCCTGCGCCGATGACCACCGCGGAACGGCCTGCCAGCCCGGTGCGGACCCCGGCGCCGCTGCGCGCCGTTCCGTCGGACAGCTTCCGGTCGGCGATGTCGAGCGCCACCGACACCACCGAGGCGCCGGCGGCGTCGATGCCCGTCTCCGAGTGCACCCGCTTGCCCACCGACAGTGCCCGCTGGGCGAGCTCGTGCAGCGTGCGTCCCACGGTCTGATTGGCCTCGGCGGAGGCATAGGCGCGCCGCACCTGCCCCAGCACCTGCTGCTCGCCGATCACCGCGGAATCCAGCCCGCTGGCCACCGCGAAGAGGTGCTCGACTGCAGCTTCGGCGTACCGCACGTAGGCGTACTTGGTGAGATCGCCGAGCGACATCCCGGAATGTTCGGACAACACTTGCCCGATCACGGACAGACCACCGTGGAACGCCTCGACGACCGCGTAGATCTCGACCCGGTTGCAGGTCGACAGGACCATCGCTTCGCTGACGAGCGCCGACTGGAGCAACTGCTCGACGATCTTGGCCTGATCGGACTCGGCGGTGCTCAGCTGTTCCAGCACCGACACCGGGGCACTGCGGTGCGAAACACCGAACAGGAGAACGCTCATGGCCTCGTCACCACGCCCTCGAAGATAGCCGTCTACCAGCTCGCCCACCAAATTAGAGGTGCACGTCACTGCGTGTTACGGGTAACAATTCCCCGGTCGCTACGCTCCTGCCCGCCGGCCACAGTTCCCCGGTCGCTACGCTCCTGCCCGCCGGCCACAATCCCCGGTCGCTACGCTCCTGCCCGCCGGCCACAATCCCCGGTCGCTACGCTCCTGCCCGCCGGGTTGCCAGATCCGCCCTCAGTCGCGCTTCGTCGACCTCCCAGTAACTGTGCTGACTTCCGTCCAGGAGCACCACGGGCAGCAGGTCGCCGTATTCTGCGCGCAAGCGCGGATTGCCCGCCTCGGCGGCGGCGTCCACGTCGGTGGTCGACAACGCGAACCCGAACTCATCGACGAGGGCGGTGAGGACGGCCGCGGCCTTCTCGCACAGGCTGCATCCGGCGCGCGTCAGCAATTCCACGGTGTGCGTGCTGGCACTCATTCGCTGGTCGTCCCACTCGTCCCGGCCAGCGGGTCGGCCCGGCTGTGATGGCGTCACGTCTTCCAGTATCCCGTGCCCTAATGTTGAGGTATGTCCGAGTCAGGGGCGAAGGCCGATCTCGAGGCCGGCCCCCGAGCCGGCGCGGAGAATCATCGCGGCGCCCGCGGATTCGTTCGAGTACCCGCTCAGGACGACACGCTGCCCCCGCCGCCCCCGCCCGATCTGACGGCAGCGGCCTTCTTCGACGTCGACAACACGCTCGTGCAGGGTTCCTCGCTGGTCCACTTCGCCCGCGGCCTGGCGGCCCGCAAGTACTTCACCTACGGCGATCTGGCGCGCTTCGCGTATGCGCAGGCGAAGTTCCAGCTGACCGGCCGGGAGAACAGCGACGACGTGGCGGCCGGACGCACCAAGGCGCTGGCGTTCATCGAGGGCAGGCCCACGTCGGAACTCATCGAGGTCGGCGAGGAGATCTACGACGAGATCATCGCCGACAAGATCTGGCAGGGCACCCGCGCGCTCGCCGAGATGCACCTCGACGCGGGCCAACAGGTCTGGCTGGTCACCGCGACGCCGTACGAGCTGGCCGCCACCATCGCCGGCAAGCTCGGCCTCACCGGCGCGCTTGGCACGGTCGCCGAATCGGTGGACGGTGTGTTCACCGGGCGGCTCGTCGGCGAGATCCTGCACGGCGCGGGCAAGGCCCACGCCGTCCGCTCCCTGGCCATCCGCGAGGGGCTGAACCTCCGCCGCTGCACCGCCTATTCGGACAGCATCAACGACGTCCCGATGCTGTCGCTGGTCGGCACGGCCGTCGCGATCAATCCCGACTCCGCGCTGCGCGACGTGGCGCGCAAACGGGGCTGGGAGATCAGGGACTTCCGCACCGCCCGCAAGGCCGCCCGCATCGGTGTGCCGTCGGCATTGGCGCTGGGCGCCGCAGGCGGTGCCCTCGCGGCGGTCGTCTCTCATCGCGGAAATGCCGGCTGACCGGTCGCTGATAGGCTCGGCGCCGCTGAGCCCACGAGCATTCGAACGGGGAGCACCACCGAGAATGAGCATCGCCGAAGACATCATCGGTACCCACTTCAGGTACGCCGACTACTTTCTGGTGGACCGCGAGAAGGTCCGCGAGTTCGCGCGCGCCGTCAAGGACGACCACCCCGCCCACTACACCGAGGAAGCCGCCGGCGAGTGCGGCCAGGATGCGCTGATCGCGTCGCTGACGTTCGTCGCCGTCGCCGGCCGCCGGGTGCAGGCCGAGATCTTCAACCAGTTCGACGTGCCGATCAACATGGAGCGCGTGCTGCACCGCGACCAGAAACTGGTCTTCCATCGCCCGATCGTGGTCGGCGACAAGTTGTGGTTCGACTCCTACCTCGACTCGGTGATCGAGTCACACGGCGCGATCATCACCGAAATCCGCGGCGAGGTCACCGACGACGACGGCAATGCCGTCCTGACGAGCACGGTGACGCTCTTCGGCGAGTCGACCAGCGCCGAACAGAACGCCGAGGTGACGGCGCAGATCGCCGCGGGGCGCGACGCGGCGATGAAGCGGATGATCGCCGGGCAGAACGCCGCCGTCGTCCCGTAGTCAGCCGAGGAAGGGGTTCCTCCGGTTGGCCAGCAGCTGATAGAGCGTCTGCTGAATGGTCTCGCGCACCTGGTCGGTCAACTCGAAGGTGACCATGGGGTCGTCGGCCGCCGCGTCGTCGTAGTCGTGGGTGGAAATCGGCTCGCCGAACTGGATGTGCCACTTGGACGGTAGCGGGATGAGTCCCAGCGGACCCGCCAGCGGGAACGTCGGCGTCACCGGGAAGTACGGCAGGCCGAGCAGCCGCGCCAACAGCTTGACGTCGGCCAGCATCGGATAGATCTCCTCGGACCCGACGATCGAGCAGGGCACGATGGGCGCGCGGGCACGCAGCGCCGCCGAGACGAAACCGCCTCGACCGAACCGCTGCAACTTGTAGCGGTCACGGAAGTTCTTGCCGAGGCCCTTGTAGCCCTCGGGGAACACGGCGGTGAGTTCGCCAGCGGCGAGCAGCCGGTGGGCGTCGGCCGTGCACGCCATGGTGTGGCCGGCCTTGCGGGCGGCCTGTCCCATGAACGGCATGTCGAACACCATGTCGGCGGCCAGTAGCCGAAGGTCGCGGTGGTCGGGATGGTTGTCGTGCACCGCCACCGATGCCATCAGCCCGTCCAGCGGCAGGACGCCCGCGTGGTTGGCGACCACGAGCGCCGCCCCGGATTCCGGCAGGTTCTCGATGCCACCGACTTCGACGCGGAACCAGTTGCGGAACAAACCCCGCAGCATGGGCAGGAAGATCGCCTCGTTGAGATGCTTGTCGAAGCCGAACTCGTCGACGGTGTAATCACCCGACATCCGCTTGCGGACGAACTCGGCGACCGACGCTATCCGGGACGCGAGCTCGTTGGGGCCGTCGTCGGGGAGCGACGCACCGACCGCGCCGCGGCGCTCGTCGATCTCGCGGACCACACCGGCAATCTGCTCGGCGGAGGCACGCGTGGCGGCGTCTTCGAGCATCGACGGATGACGACGCGTGCCCTCGGTCCTCGCCGCAGCTCGTCGCTGAGCCGACGACCGGCTCGAAATCGAGTGCAGCGGAATAACGTTTGCCTTGGAATCGCCCGCCACGTCGTTACCCACTCCCCCAAACCGTCAACCAAAGACTAGCGTCCCCATCGCTGCGCCGCTGAGATGGCGCGGCCTTCGAACGAGCGTACCCACCGCGGATCGACGATCGGCGTCAATCCTCGCCCGCGAAGGTAATCGTCGAAAGCCTCCGCTGTCGTCCACTTCGGGTGATAACCGAGCTCCTTGCGCATTCTCGAGGTGTCCATCACCCGGCCGTAGCTGACGTAGTTCAACTGCTCACGGTCGAGCTCGGTGTACCGGGTCGCGCGCCGGATCGAATCCACCGCGGACAGCGCCGATCGCGGCACGGGCAGCGGAATACGGCCGGACCGGCGGATGGCCTGCGACATCATGATGATTCCGGCCGCGCCGACGTTGAACGTGCCGGGCCGGCCCACCCGTGTCGCATGCTCGAGCACACCGAGGGCGTCCTGCTCGTGCAGCAGCTGAAGCCGCGCGTCGTGGCCGAGCACCGACGGCACCACGGGGCCGGCGAGGAAGCGCGACAGCGCGGTGTCCATCGCCGGACCGATCATGTTGGCCAGTCGCAGAATCGTCACCGCGATGTCGGGACGACGGCGCGCCAGACCCCGCGCGTAACCCTCGATGTCGATGCTGTCCTGGGCGAATCCCTCACCGGGCGGCCTGCGGGCACTGCCGTCCTCGGTGAAGAGGACCGGGTCGCGTGGGCTCGAGCCGTACACCTCGGAGGTGGACTTGAGGACCACGCGACGCACCGACGGCGCCTTCTGGCACGCCGCGAACAGCTGCATCGCGCCCATCACGTTGATTTCCTTCAACGCGGCCCGCCCGCCGCTCCGTGGAGCGTACGACGCGGCCGCGGCGTGCACCACGGTGTCCACGTTCCCATTGCGGATCACCTTGGCGATGAACGGGTTTCGGATGTCGGCGCGGACGAACTCCGCACGCCCCATCCGCCGCAGCAGGTCCTTGCTCGGCGCCACCGCATCGACCGCGATGACGTGGTCGATCGACGAGTTCTGCGCAAGCCGCGCGGTGAGGTACCCGCCGAGGAACCGACAGGCACCGGTGACCAGCACCACCTTGGGGTGCTGGACCGTGTCATGCACGTCCGCATCCATCGGAACAGCCTAGCGAGAGTGGCCGTGGGCTACTTGCCGAGTTTTCTGCGCTGCACTCGAGTACGACGAAGCAGCTTGCGGTGCTTCTTCTTCGACATGCGCTTGCGCCGTTTCTTGATGACTGAACCCATGGACTCCGCTACCTAAGACATCGCCAGACATTTGTGCCTGGTGAACCGAACCGCCACCTTACCCGGCCGGCACTGAGGTACGAAAACGGCTGCCCGATCGCCTGGGTGGCCTCGACCGGGCGGGGAGCTAGCCGGCGTCGAAGTACGACGTCTCCAGGAGGTCGTGCACGGCCTTGGCATGCACGCGGAACGACCGCCCGACCCGCACCGCGGGCAGTTCGCCATTGTGAACCAGCCGGTAGACCGTCATCTTGCTCACCCTCATCAGGCTCGCGACTTCCGCGACGGTAAGGAATTGCGCTCTTGGCGGCTCACCCGCGGAGGCGTCACGCGCCGCCTTGCCGCCGGCGGAATCCCGCGAAGATGGCCCGTTCATAGACGTCATCGCAACCCAATCAATCAGGCACGCCGCTCCAGCGGCTTCCCCACCGCTGGCGCAGAGCGTGCTACCTCAGGGAGAATAGCGTGGCCACTGGGGTTATTGCGACGGGTGTGGGCTAATCCGTTGGAAATTCTTTAACTACTCTGATGTAATTCCTAGCTGCTCAGAGCGTATTTTTGCGGCCAGCACCGCCTCGGCTACCGCCGCGCGGAGACCTCCCCGTTCCAGTTCCCGCAGACCAGCGGCGGTGGTGCCGCCGGGCGACGTCACGGTGGCGCGCAGCTGGGCGGGGCTGGTGTCCATGGCCGTGCCCATTGCTCCGTTGCCCGTCGGATTGGCGTGATCGAGGGTCTCCAGCAACATCGCCGCGGACCCCGCCATCGTCTGCGCGGCGAGATCGGTCGCCACCGGCCGCGGTAGGCCCACCGCAACGGCGGCGTCGACGAGCGCCTCGACCATCAGAAAGAAATACGCCGGGCCCGAACCCGACACCGCCGTGACGGCGTCCAGTTGTGCCTCCGGCACGGTCAGCACGCCCCCGACCGCGTCGAAGATCGCCGACACCTCCTTGAGTTGCTCGGCAGTCGCGAACCGCCCTGCTGCCAGTGCGCTGACGCCTCCGCCGACGACCACCGGCGCGTTCGGCATCACCCGGATGACGGGCGCGCCGGCGGGAAGGTTGGCTTCGTAGTAGGCGGTGCTGACGCCGGCCGCCACCGTCACGAAGACCTGCTCGGCGCTGCTGTTCTCGGCGCGCGCGGCGGCCGAAGAGATGTCGCCGATCACCTTCTCGACGTCCGACGGCTTCACCGCCACGATCACGTACGCGGCGTTCTCCGCCGCGTCGGACACCGTCGTCACCAGCACCGAATACGTCTCGGACAGGTACTTGGCACGGTCCGGGTGCTTCTCGGCAATGACCATGTCCCTGGTCTGCCTGCCCGACCGCAGAAGCCCGGAAAGCAGTGCCTCGCCGATGCTTCCACCGCCGATGATCGCAATTCTCGCCACGGAGCCAAGCATTGCACGCCCGCCGGGCGAACTTGCGAGCATGCCGTTCCCCGAAACGACGGTTGTTGGCGGCACGACTGGAGGTCTTCGTCAGAAAGCATGCCCTCGGCGAACGAGACCTCCTAGCGCGGCACCAGCGCCAGTTGGCGGGTCTGCACGACGATGCGCCCCTCGCAGTCCACGACGAGGTGGTCCTCGTCGAACCATTCCTGCCCGATCTGCGTCGTCGTGCACATCACCCGGAGCCAGCCGTCCGCGGGCAGTCCGCGAAGGTAGGCGGTCAGTTGAACCGTCGGCGCCCAGCCGTACCTGCCCAGGGCCCACGTCACCGGTGCCGACACGTCACCGCACAGCAGCGCGAACAACACGTCGGGCGCACCCTCCCTCGGGCGCACCCAGTATTCGATCACCGGCGCCGCGGCGGCGTCGTCCGCCTGCCGCGCCATGGTGGTCAGCGACGGCCTGATGTCGCAGCCGTGTGCCAGATGCACGATGTCGGCCATCGGATGCCCGGGCCCGATCGGTTCGAGCCCCGGCGGCGGATCTGGAGGCATCAGCGATACCACGGGGTTCACCGACAGCAGCGGTGCCACCCGGTGTTCGGGATCGCCCATCGTCATCACGGCGCGGACCGCCGTGCGCTCGCCCTGCAGGAGTTCCACGTCGACCACGCCGACGCGGCGGCCCCGCTTGCGGAGGGTGGTCACCAGGCGCAGCGGTCCCGGCTCCGGCGCCCACAGGAAACTTCCCGACACCGCAACCGGCTCGATGCCCTGGTCGCCGCCGGGGATCGCGGTCCTTGCCGCGTTCGCGCAGAGCGCCAGCATGGCCCCGCCGTGCACCTTCGGCCCGATGGTCCAATGCTCGTTGAGCTCACCGTCGAAGATCGAGACGGTTTCGTCGTACGACACCGGTGTCAACCTCATCGCATCGGTGAACGACGTCGATCCGACCGATCCCTTCACCCCTGCACTCCCCTCTTGTCAGTACAAATCAGCGCCGTCTGTTCTTCGCGCACGCGCTCATCACCGCCGTCTGTTCTTCGCGCACGCGCTCATCACCGCCGTCTGTTCTTCGCGCACGCGCTCATCACCGCAACAAGTGGGTCCTGGCGAACTCGAGCGACTCGGTCAACAGCTGCTCACGTTCGGCGGACGTCCGTGCCCGCGACGTCGTCACCTCGAGGATCACGTGCCCGCTGAAGTTGCTCGCCGCCAGCATCTCGCAGATCTCGACCACGGGCTGGGTGCCGCGTCCGGGAACCAGATGCTCGTCGGTGGAGGCGCCGCTGCCGTCACACAGATGCAGGTGCACCAGGCCGTCACCCATCCGCCCGGCCATCTCGATGGCGTCGGTGCCTGCCGTCGCCGAGTGCGAGAGGTCCAGCGTGTAGTGGGCGTGCTCCCCGTCCAGCGGATCGTAGGACGGCGCGAACGCCGAGACGGCCACCCCCGGACTGCCCCCGCGCTTGCGCATTCGCGAGATCGACGGCCCTCCGGTGCCGAACAGGCGGTCGGCCCGGAAGGGAAACATGTTCTCGACGGCGACCATCACGTCACTGGACTCTTCGAGCACGGCGACCTGCTCGCTGAAGCCCTCGGCGTACCGCCGCTGCCAACGGAACGGCGGATGCACCACCACCGTCTGCGCACCGAGCCGTTCGGCGGCACGGACGCTGCGCTCCAACTTGTCGATCGGATTCGCACCCCACACCCGCTGGGAGATCAGCAGGCACGGCGCATGCACGCTCAAGACGGGCATGGCGTACTTGTCGGACAGCGCCTTCACCGCGGCGACGTCCTGGCTGACCGATTCCGCCCACACCATCAACTCGACGCCGTCATAGCCCAGACGCGCGGCGTACTCGAAGGCCGCCTCGGTTCTCAGGGGATAGACCGAGGCGGTCGAAATACCGACCTTGATGGCAGGGCGCACGGGGGGTCAGTGTGACGGTTAGTGGGACTGCAGAAGTGCCAGGGGTCCCAAGGTGACCAACGCACCGACGGCGACGGCGATCAGCGTGCTGCCGATGTCCTCCGTCTTGCGCACGACGCGGACGCCGACGACCAGGCCGAGGATCACCAGTACCGACAACACCAGCGCGACGATGGTGTTCCACCGCCACAGCTGGTCGAACGCGATGAACAGGCCCGCACCGAACGCCACGGCGAGGATGCACTGGGCCACCACCCACAGGCCCCGGACGAAGGCCGAACCGCCGCCGTCGGCCGCCGCGGACTCCCGTTCGGCGGGGTGCGCCACATCGTCGTCGCCGAGGTCGATGTCCTCGGGTACCGGTTGGGCGCCGCGCCGGGCGAGGTCGTCGGCAACGGACTGGCCGCCGAACAGCGTGTCGCCCTCGGATCGGAGGTACGACGGCGTCTGCTGGCGCACGGCCTCCGGCGCCTCCTCGTCCGAGGCGTGCTTGTCGAGCACCTCACCGAAGTCGACGTCCGGCCCGAAGTCCAGCATGTCGTCCTCGTCGTCGTCGACGACGGGGTCCGGGCTCATCTCCTCGGCTCTCGTCGTGAAACCGGTGGCCGTCGCCGCCCGCGGGCGACGGGGTGGCGGCGCGAAGTCCACGGGCGCGGGGTCGACGTCGCGCTGCTCGAGGTGCGCCTGGTAGTCGGCCTCCGCCTCGGTGAGCGCCGGCCCGGGCGCCTCGGTGACATCCGCCTCCGGCTCGTCGACGAGATCCGCCACGGGCTCCTCGGCCGGTATGTCGACGGGTTGCGCCAGGGATTCCTCGACGGACTCCTCGACGGGTTCCTCGACGACCTCTTCGACGGGTTCCTCGACGACCGTCACCGGCTGTGGTGGTTCGGGACTGATTCGCGACGGGGCGCGCACCGCCGCGGCCGTGTCGCCGGTGATGATCGGGATCTCGCCGGTCAGCTCGGCGACCGTCACCGCGTCGGCGTTGCCGCGTCTACGCCTGCGCCTGCCCCCGACTGGCGGCGCACCGATGGTGCCGTTCTTGGCCAGCAGTTCCGCGACCGATATCGGCCGAGTCTGGGAGTTGGTGTCGTCTGAATCTGTCATCGTGTGGTGCCTCTGGCCGCCATCGGCTTGCTGACTTGGGCCGTACTGACCTGGGCCAAGCCGGCCGACGTGCCGACCAGCGCGCTTCCGTCGGCCTCGCTGTCGAGTTTCCGCAAGATCAACCCTTCACGCAACGCCCAGGGGCAAATGTCCACGGTATCGATCGCAAGGGCCCTCATACTCGCTTCAGCTACCAACGCGCCCGCCACGATCTGTGGCGCCCGCTCGGCGCTCACCCCTTCCAATTCCGCTCGGTCAGCCGTCGTCATCCTAGAGATGAAAGCTATGAGCTGACGTAGTCCCGCAGCAGTCAGTGTCCTCTTCACCCGCGGCCCCGCTCCGGAAGGGGCCGCGCCGGTGAGTCGCGCCAGCGACCTGAACGTCTTCGAGGTCGCCACGGTCAGATCCGGGGCACCGGCATCGAGCACCTTGGCACCCGCGTCCGCCATCTCCGTCGCCAACCAGTCCCGGAGCATCGCCACCCGCCGACGGCCGGGAGGGTCGTCCTGCAGCCACTCACGGGTCAGCCGGCCCGCCCCCAGCGGCAATGACAGCGCCACGTCGGGCTCCTCGTCGACACCGCTGGACAGCTCCAGCGAGCCACCGCCGATGTCGATGTTGATGATGCGGCCCGCACTCCAGCCGTACCAGCGACGCACCGCGAGGAACGTCAACCTGGACTCGTCGACGCCCGACAGGACCTTGAGCCCGACACCGGTGTCCGCGAGCACCCGCGCCAGCACCTCTTCGGAGTTCCTCGCGTCACGAACGGCGGACGTGGCGAACGCCATCAACTCCGCACAGCCGGAGCTGGCTGCGATCTTGGCGAACTCGTCGATGGTGTCGATGAGCTTGTCGGCACCCTTGCGGGTCAGCTTTCCGGAGGAATCGATCGCCTCGGCGAGCCGTAGCGACGCCTTCGTCGAACTCATCGGCGTCGGGTGCCCGCCGCGCCGAGCGTCGACGACGAGCAGATGAACCGTGTTACTGCCCACGTCGAGCACGCCCAATCGCACCGCACCCACGTTATCGGGTCTACCGTTGCATTTCGTGAGCGGATCGCGCCCGGGGGCGCACAACGGTGAGGTGGACCTCGACTTCGCCCGGGAATGGGTGGAGTTCTACGACCCGGAGAACCCCGAACATCTGATCGCCGCGGACATCACCTGGCTGTGTTCGCGGTGGACGTGCGTGTTCGGCACCCCGGCGTGCCAGGGCACCGTCGAGAATCGTCCCGACGACGGGTGCTGTTCACACGGCGCCTTCATGTCCGACGACGACGACGTGGCCCGTCTCGACGACGCCGTCAAGCAGCTCACCGACGAGGACTGGCAGTTCCGTGACAAGGGCCTCGGCCGCAAGGGCTACCTCGAGATGGACACCTATGACGGCAAGGACAACTTGCGCACCCGAAAGTACAAGGGCGCCTGCATCTTCCTGAATCGTCCCGGCTTCGACGGTGGCATCGGGTGTGCGCTGCACTCCAAGGCGCTCAAGCTGGGCGTGGAACCGCTCACCATGAAGCCGGACATCTGCTGGCAGCTCCCGATCCGGCGCAGCCAGGAGTGGGTGGAGCGGCCCGACGGCACCCAGGTGCTGCGCACCACCATCACAGAGTACGACCGGCGCGGGTGGGGTGAAGGCGGCGCGGACCTGCACTGGTACTGCACCGGCGACCCCGCGGCACACGTCGGCTCGCGTCAGGTGTGGCAGTCCTACGGTCCCGAGCTCACCGAACTGCTCGGCGAGAAGGCCTACGCCGAGCTCGCCGCGATGTGCAAGCGGCGCAGCGTCCTCGGACTCATCGCGATCCACCCCGCCACCCGCGCCGCGAACTGACCCGACGGCGGGACGCGGGTGATCAGCCCTCGAGCTTGTAGCCGAGCCCGCGCACCGTCACCAGGTGAACCGGGTTGGCCGGGTCGCCCTCGATCTTCGACCGCAGCCGCTTGACGTGGACGTCGAGCGTCTTGGTGTCGCCGACGTAGTCCGCGCCCCACACCCTGTCGATCAACTGGCCGCGGGTCAGCACCCGGCCGCTGTTGCGCATCAGATACTCGAGCAGGTCGAACTCCTTGAGCGGCAACGTGACCGATTCCCCGTTCACCGCGACCACGTGCCGCTCTACGTCCATCCGGACGGGCCCGGCCTCCAGCACGCCGTCGCCGATCCCCGAGTCGTCGGTGTCGACGCCGCGACGCAACACGGCCCTGATGCGGGCGATCAGTTCGCGCGCCGAGTACGGCTTGGTGACGTAGTCGTCCGCACCGAGCTCCAAGCCCACCACTTTGTCGATCTCGCTGTCCCGCGCCGTGACCATGATCACCGGCACGCTGGAGCGCGACCGGAGTTGTTTGCACACGTCGGTTCCGCTCATGCCGGGGAGCATGAGGTCGAGCAGCACGATGTCGGCACCCGACCGCTCGAACTCGGCCAGCGCCGACGGCCCGTCCGTGACCACGGTGGCCTCGAAACCCTCCTTGCGAAGCAGGAACGCGAGAGGATCGGCCAGGGACTCCTCGTCTTCCACGATCAACACACTTGTCATCGAAGCCTCGCGCCTTCCGTTGCGTGGTGCATGATCAATCCACTGGTCATGGGTATGACTGATCCTCTCGTTCATCCGTTTCCTCTTCGGTCTCGGGATGCGCCGGTATCGACAGCGTGAACGTCGAACCGGTACCGGGCTGACTCCACAGCCGGATGGAGCCGTTGTGATTGGCCGCGACGTGCTTGACGATGGCCAATCCCAGTCCGGTGCCGCCCGTGGCCCTGGACCGCGCCGTGTCGACGCGGAAGAATCGTTCGAACACCCGCTCCTGATCGTCGCGGGCGATGCCGATGCCTCGATCGGTCACCGCGATCTCGATGTCGTCGCCGCGTCGACGGCGACTGATCGATACCGGAGAACCTTTGGGCGAGTAGGCGATTGCGTTCGACACCAGATTGGCGATCGCGGTCACCAGCAGCGGCTGGTCACCCAGCACGCGGTACCCCGTCGGCGCGTCGGTGGTGATCTCGATGTCGGCGTTGTCGACGGCCACCTTGTAGCGGGACAACGCCTCGGCCACCACCGAGTCGACGTCGACGGCCTCCAGGTCGGGCAGCGGCTCGGCGCCCTGGAGCCGCGACAGCTCGATCAGCTCCCCGACCATGTTGGCGAGCCGATTGGACTCGGTCACCATCATCTCGGCGAACCTCGCGACGGTCTCGGGGTCGTCGGTCGAGGCCAACAGCGCCTCGGCGAGCACGCCCATCGCGCCGACCGGGGTCTTGAGCTCGTGGCTGACGTTGGCCACGAAGTCCCGGCGGGTGGCCTCCATCCTGGCGTGCTCGGACTGGTCGTCGACGTACACGACGGCGAAGCGGCGGTCGTCCTCGCTGAGGAGCCGCACGTGACCACGCACGGAAAGGCCTGAGCGGCCGGGGTTTTGCCGCTTGATCGGGGCCAGTTCGAAGTCGGCGTCCAGCCCGGTGGACAGCGTGCGCTGCGCGGCCACCCAAGCCCGGTCGTCGAGCAGCCGTTCCCGGACCAGGCCGAGCTCACGCGCCTGATCGTTCATGTAGACGACGTCACGGTAGGTGTCGACCACCACGGTGCCCACCGGCGCCAACGACACGATGCGGTCCAGCATCTGCGACACGGTGATGCCGTCCTCGTCGACGGCCCTGCGTTGCCGGCGTTCGGCGATCCGGGGAGCCAGTGCCAAGCCGAGCGTCACGCCGAGTGCGAGCGCTACGAGGGAAACGACCGCCGCCATCAGCAGCGCCGCTACCACAGTCACGCGAAAATCGTACGCACTCGGTGAACGTCATCCCAGCAGCGTGCGGCCAAACGGCGATAAGTCACACGACCAAACACAGGAGTTCGGGCGCCGTTCACCCGAGTTCACCCACCGTTCGCCACGACGGTTCCTCGCCGGGAGACCGGGCCCCGGCTACTTCGCGCCCTGGGCGGCGACGGCGGCGGCACCGGAGGCGGCCGCATCGGGATCGAGGTAGGTTCCGCCGGGCACCTTCGGCTTGAGCGACTCGTCCAGTTCGTACACCAGGGGGATGCCGGTGGGAATGTTCAGGCCCACCACGGCTTCATCGGACATCTCGTCGAGGAACTTCACCAACGCGCGCAGCGAGTTGCCGTGCGCGGCAATGAGCACCGTCTTGCCGGCCTGCAGGTCGGGGACGATGACCGACGTGAAGTACGGCACGAAGCGGGCGACGACGTCGGCCAGGCACTCGGTCAGCGGACCACCGTCGATGTCGGCATAGCGCGGATCGGCATCCTGGCTGAACTCGCTGCCCCGGTCGATGGGCGGCGGTGGCGTGTCGTAGCTGCGGCGCCACGCCATGAACTGCTCCTCGCCGTACTTCTCCTTGGTGGCAGCCTTGTCGAGACCTTGCAGCGCCCCGTAGTGGCGTTCGTTGCAACGCCAGTCGCGGTGCACCGGAATCCAGTGCCGGTCGGCGACGTCGAGCGCCAGGTTGGCGGTCGTGATGGCCCGGCGCAACAGCGACGTGTAGACCACGTCGGGCAGGACGCCGTGCTCCACCAGCAGTTCACCGCCGCGCGCGGCTTCCGCCCTGCCCTTGTCGGTGAGGTCGACGTCCACCCATCCGGTGAAGAGATTGAGCGCATTCCATTCGCTCTCGCCGTGACGGAGCAATACCAGGGTCGCCATGGGTGAATCCTCTCACGCCGCCGCCCGGTCGTCGGAGCCGTCCAAGCCGTCTCAGTCGTCTGCGTCGTCTGCGTCGTCGATGAGGTGCTCGAAGGCCTTGAGGTTCTTCAACGACTCGCCGCGCTTCACCCGCCAGTCCCATTCCTTCTGGATCGACGAGTGGAAACCGAGTTCCAGCAGCATGTTGAAATCGGATTCGACCGCTTGCACCACCTGGCCGAGGATGCCGTCGATGACCTCGGGGGTGACCGAATCCAGCGCGATCCGGCCCACCAGGTAGATGTCGCCGAGGTTGTCGAGCGTGTACGCGACGCCGAAGAGTCTGCGGTTGCGTCGCAGCAGGTACCGGTAGACCTCTTCGAAGTCCTCGTCGGGCCGTCGGCAGATGAACGCCTCGATGCGCACCGAGTGGGTGCCCACGGTGAAGATCGTGTTGGTGATCAGCCTGCGCTCGCCCGGCACGGCGACGACGACGCCGGACGGGGCGCCGTCGACGCCTTCGTGGAACGCGTAGTCCAGATCGCTCTCCTTGAGGGTGTCCTCGATGACCTCCAAGGCCGTCATGCGCGGATACCCCGGCGAATCGAGAAACGTCGCCCGTTGCGTCGCGGCGGAACCTCGCTGCCCTGGTGCCGTTCCCCGTACTCGGCGATGGCCTTGGCGTAGCTCGCCAACAGGGCGTCGACGGTGTGGGCCCACGAGAACGTCGCGGCGTGCGCGATCGCGGCCGCGCGCATCGTGTGGGGACCACGGTCGATCAGACCGCCGATCGCCGCCGCCCAGTCATCGGTGTCGTGACCGTGCACCAGCACGCCGCTGACCCCGTCGCGCACCGCCACCGGAAGCCCGCCGACGGCGGCGGCGACCACCGGGGTTCCGCACGCCTGCGCCTCCACGGCGACCAGACCGAAGGACTCCGCGTAGCTGGGCACCGCCACCAGGTCGGCCGCACGGTACACGTCGACGAGCTGTTCTCGGGTCTGCGGAGGAAGGAAGGTCACCCGGTCGCTGATACCCAGGTCGTCCGCCAGCTGAACCAGGCCGTCGGGATTGGCGAGGCTTCCCGCCCCGGGATGTGAGACCAGACCCGAGCCCGACGGGCCACCGGCGATCAGGACCCGCACCCCGGGAAGCTTTGCCGCCGCACGCAACAGCACGTCGGGCGCCTTCAGCGGTTGGATGCGTCCGACGAACGCCACGATGGTCTCGTCGACGGCCAGCCCGAGTGCCCGCCGCGCGTGCGTCCGGTCGCCGGGCGTGAAGGTCCTCAGGTCGACGCCCGGATGCGCGACGTCGATGCGGTGCGGATCGGCGTGGTGCAGTGCGACGAGTTCGCGAGCCTCGTATTCGGTGTTGGCGATCAGGCGGTCGGCCTCGTCCACCACCTGTTGTTCGCCGACGGCACGCAGCGGCGGCTCGGGCTGGTCGCCCACGGCCAACGACGCGTTCTTCACCGCGGCCAGGGTGTGCGCGGTGTGCACCAGCGGAACCGCCCAGCGGTCCCTCGTCAGCCACCCGACCTGCCCAGACAGCCAGTAGTGCGAGTGCACGATGTCATAGTGGCCGGGCTCGTGGGTGGCCTCCGCCCGCAGTACGCCCGCGGTGAAGGCGCACAACTGCGTGGGCAGGTCGTGCTTGTCGAGACCCTCGAACGGACCTGCCACCACGTTGCGGACCAGCACTCCCGGCGCCACGCGCACCACCGCGGGGTCGGCCGACGACGTCGCCCTGGTGAAGATCTCGACCTCGACGCCGCGCCGTGCCAATTCGAGCGCGCTCTGCAGGACGTAGACGTTCATTCCGCCCGCGTCGCCGGTGCCTGGCTGTGCCAGTGGGGAGGTATGGACCGACAAAACGGCTATGCGCACACCCAATACTTACACCGGGCCCACCCGCCGGCGCCCTTGCCCTCGTCGGACGGCTCAGGCGGTCTTGTCGCGGACGGCACGGCGCATCGCGCTGATCGGGTCGGCGTAGAGACCGCCGAGCGAGACCACACCGGCGCCGGCCTCCTGCACCCGGTTGCCGAACGTGGTCAACCGCAGTTCGCGCGGCGCCAGCACGGACCGCTGCCCGTAGGCGGCCTCGACCTGCGCCATGCCCTCCGGGTACTCGGTGAAGGCCTGCCCGCCGACGATGAGGTCGTCGGGGTTGAGCATGTCGCGCAACAACGCCACGGACTCGCCGAGCACGCGCGCCCTCTCCGTGAGCAGTTCGACCGCGTGTGCGTTGCCCCGGCGCGCCGATCGCAGCACCGCCGCGATCGTCGACGACGGACCGTCGGCGGGCACGATGCGTAGCTTGCGCGCCGAGGTGAGCACCGCTTCGTCACTCACCGTCGACTCCAATTGACCTGAGCCACCGAGCAATTCAGATTGCACGGGCAACGCCGCGATGGTGCCGGGGCCGCTGGTGGGCGAGTGCACCCGACCGCCGATCGACAGCGCGTAGCCGACGGTCTCCCTGGCATACACGTAGAGGCTGGTGCGGCCCGCCACATTCGACGCCGTCGGTGCGCTCAGCCTGCGCGAGCCGAGCAGGAGCTCGGCACCGGCCATCGCATCGACGTGCGAGGCCAGCGACACCGGCAGCCCCAGCGTCTCGGCGAGCACGGGGCCGACCGGAGCACCCCGCCAGCCGAGTCGCGCGTGGTCGAGGTGGCCGGTGGCGCTGTCGACCACGCCGCCTGCGGCCACGCCCACCCACAACGGCCTGCGACGGTGCCACCGACTCAGATAGCGGCCGGCACTGCTCGCCAGCGTCGCGAGGGCCGCATCCTGGGCACCACCCGGCGTCGGGGTCTCGACGACGTCCAGGGTGCGTCCGAACAGATCGGTCGCCACGATGCTCGTCGTCCGGGCACCGATGTGGATGCCGAGGGTCAAGAACGGCTCGTGGTTGACCTCCACCGGCACGCGCGGCCTGCCGATCGCACCGGACACCGCGAGATCAGCGCGTTCCCGCAGCACCCCCGCGTCGAGCAACGCTGTGACCTGGCGGTTGACCGTGGCGATGCTCAGCCCGGTGGCCTGGGCGATGACGTCGCGGGCGATCGGGCCGCGCAGTCGCGCCGCCCCGAACACCGATGCCGCGGCCGCCTCTGCGACGCGCAGCGACGGGGCCACGATGTGATGGCGGGCGAGCAGCGCCCGCTTGGCGTGGGTCGTCGAGACGGCCGATCCGGCGATGCGAATGGGTGCGGGGGCGGTGCTCACGATAGGTGTCCTTCGTTGACGTCGGCTGGTGGATGGTGGCCTCACCTGGCGACTCGACGGGACGGATGCGTCCGGTTTCGGTCAGGCGCGGCGAAGATCGCGGCGACAACGACAACAACACGCGCAGGACGCGGTGATGTGGGAAGCCTGACCAGCGGACACGCTTGCGAACTTAGCACGCCAATCTAAAGTTGGTGAAATGACCGCATCCGTTTCGACCCAGCCCGTGGCGGTGGTCACCGGTGCCAGTTCCGGCATCGGTGAAGCGACCGCCAAAACCCTTGCCGCACTTGGTTATCACGTCGTCTGCGTGGCTCGCCGCGAAGAGCGCGTCAAGGCGGTGGCCGCGGCGATCGGCGGCACGGCAATTGTGGCAGACGTCACGGACGGCGCGGCGGTCGACGCGATGGCGGCCGGTCTCGACCGCGTCGACGTGCTGGTGAACAACGCGGGTGGCGCCAAGGGAGTGCAGACCGTCGCGGACGCCGTGCTCGAGGACTGGCGGTGGATGTGGGAGGCCAACGTGCTCGGCACCCTGCGCGTGACACGGGCGCTGCTGCCCAAGCTGGTCGCCTCCGGCGACGGGCTGATCGTCACGGTGACCTCGATCGCGGCGTTCGAGATCTACGACGGCGGCGCCGGTTACACCTCGGCCAAGCATGCCCAGGCGGCGTTGCACCAGACGCTGCGCGGTGAACTGCTGGGAAAGCCGGTGCGGCTCACCGAGATTGCGCCGGGCATGGTGGAGACCGAATTCTCCGTCGTCCGCTTCGGCGGTGATCAGGCCCGCGCCGACGCGCTGTACGAGGGGATGACCCCGCTGGTGGCCGACGACGTCGCCGAGGTGATCGGCTTCGTGGCGTCGCGACCGTCGCACGTCAACCTGGACCAGATCGTCATCCGCCCCCGGGATCAGGCCAGCGCGACGCGGAAGTTCACCCGCCAGGAGTGACGGTGACCTGGCTGGGCGGGGTCGTCGTGGGCGTTCCCGAGAGGGTGGGGGCATCGGTCGGGGTGGCCGGCGCGCTACTGGGGACGTTCGACGGCGGCTTGTCGTCGTTCAGCGCCGACATCGACTTCCACTGGTCCCAATCCACGGCCCAGTCCCAGATGTCGCCGTCGGCGTAGGACAGCTCGATCGAGGTGCCGGTGACCTCGACGGGATCACCGTAGATCGCGGTGTTGAAGTATTGCTGCGCGTTGTCAGTCGACAGGTTGATGCAGCCGTTGGTGACGTTGCTGCTGCCCTGCACGCCCGTGGTGCTCGGGTTCGCGTGGATGAACTCGCCGTTGTTGGAGATCCGCACGGCAAAGCGCTCGTGGGCGTTGCTGTAACCGGCCGCCGGGTTCGACATGTAGAAGTCCTCGTACTTCTCCGTGACCACGTGGATTCCGCTGCGGGTGATGTTGCGCGGCAGGTCCGCCTCGCCGTAGCTGCACGGCAGGTCGAGGATGACGCCGTCGTCGGTGATCACCTGGATGCGGTGCGACGACGCCTCGGCCTTCACCACCTGGCGCCGGCCGATCTCGAAGTCGAGTGTGACGTCCTGCGCGCCGAACGCATCGTCGCCGAAGGGCACGCCGTACATGGTGGCCGCGACGTGCACCTTGGTGCCCGCCGGGTAGTAGTCGCGGGTGCGCCAGTGCACGCGGGATCCGCCGACCTCGTCTGGCAGCCAGGCCCAGCTGCCCTCGACCGGCGGAATGGTCGTCACCTTGAGCGCGCGTTCGACGGCGGGCTTGGCCTTGTCGTCGATGTCCGCGTCGAACTGCAGGATGATCGGCGCGGCGATGCCGACCACCTGGCCGTCGGCGAGCTGGAACTGACCGTTCACCTGAGTCTGCGGGTTGACGGTGGTGAAGCTGCCTGCCAGCGGGATCGCCTTGCCGTCACGACCGACCGCCGCGCCCGCCCAGGTGTACTCGACGCCGTAGCCGAGCGGCTCGGTGGTGGTGAACGACGTGCGATCGCCGTTCATGACGCCGGCGACGGCCTTGCCCGCGGCGTTGGTGAGCGTCACCCGCTGCAGCCAGCCGTCGGTGACGTCGACGCCGATGGGATCGGTGGGGGCGACGTCGGTCGCGTCGTTGGCCGGCTTGTAGGCGACCTTCGCCGAGGCGGGTGCCTCGGTGGGCGCGGGCGAGGTGACCGACGACCTACCGGCGCAGGCAGCGAGCACGCCGGAGGCGCCCACGGCGATTGCGGTCAGCGCCTGGCGCCGGTTGATGGTCACGTGTAGACACGGTACCTAGAGTTTGCAGCCAACCAGAATCGGCTCGGGTGTGAGTTCGATCCCGAATGCGGCTCGGACGCCGTCGCGGACCGCCCTGGCCAGCGCCAACAGCTCGGCGGTGCTCGCCGAGCCGCGGTTGGTGAGCGCCAGTGCATGCTTGGTCGACAACCGCGCCGCAGCATCCGGGCCGGGGTAGCCCCTGGCGAATCCGGCCCGCTCGACCAGCCAGCCGGCCGCCAGCTTGACTCCGCCGGGCGCGGGATAGTTCGGCACGGTGCCGCCGACGTCGCCGGTCAGGCGCGCGAAGTCCGCAGGCGACACAACCGGATTGGTGAAGAACGACCCCACGCTCCAGGTGTCGTGGTCGGCGTCGTCGAGCACCATGCCCTTGCGTGCCCGCAACGCGAGCACCTCCTCGCGGACCCGCAGCGGGTCCGCTCGCGACCCGGCCGCCACCCCGAGGGCCTCGGCCAACTCGCCGTATCGCAGCGGCGCGCTGAGCCCGTCGCCGGCCAGGGCGAACTCGACCTCGAGCACCACCGCGTCGGACGAGTTCTTCAGCGCGCTGGTGCGGTAGCCGAAGCGCAGCGCCTCCGGTGGCACCCAACGCACCTCGCCGGTGGCGCGTTCGAGTAGGCGGACCCGGCTGATGACGTCCGCCACCTCCACGCCGTAGGCGCCGACGTTCTGGACCGGGGTCGCACCCACCGAGCCCGGGATGCCCGAGAGGCACTCCAACCCGCCCAACCCGTGCGCAAGCGACGTGACGACGACCTCGTCCCACCCGGCACCCGCCTCGGCGCGGACCACGTGGTTCTCGACGGTGATCTCGGTGTTGGCCAGCGCCACGACCGTCAGGTCGGTCAGGTCGTCGGCGACCACGACGTTCGATCCGCCGGCCAGGATCAGCACCCGGTCGGAGGGCGCGTCCGCGGGCAGTGCGCGCAGCACGTCGATCACCTTCGCCGTCGTGTCGCAAGTGACCAGCCGGCGGGCGACGGGGCCGATCCGCAGCGTGGTGAGGGATGCCACCGGCACGGCCACACGTGCCGCGACGCCACCGATGTCCGAACTGGCCACGGGCCGTAACGGTAGCGTGGACGGCTATGCCGCGTTCCTTCGACATGGCAACCGACTACGACGCCACCGTGAAACAGATCCATCACGCGATCGGGGACCAGCGGTATTGGCTGGAACGCCTGGCTCAGTCGGGTGCCGACGAGACCACGCTCGACGCGTTGACCGCCGACACCGACGGCGGCGTCGACGTGATCACCACCCAGACCCTGCGGGCCGGCCGGTTGCCGGGCGTGGTGACCCAGTTCCACCGCGGCGACCTCAGCTTCATCCGGGAGGAGACCTGGACCCCGGTCGTCGACGGTCGCGCCTCCGCCGTCGTGCGGGGATCGATCCCCGGCGCGCCCGCCTCCCTCACCGGAACCGCGGTGCTGAGTCCGACGGGGCACGGGTCGCGGCTCGAGTTGATCGCCACCGTCGAGGTCCGCATTCCGCTCGTCGGCGGCAAGGTGGAGACCTTCATCGGCAGCCAGTTGGCCGCACTGCTGACCGCCGAACAGGACTTCACCACGGCGTGGATCAGCGAAAACGCCTGAAGAACCCGTAAAATCGCCGGCGATGGAGCCGGTCGGGCAGCTGACACGGGGTACCACCGGCTACAACCGGTTGCGCCGCAGTGATCGCTGGCTGGTCCACGCTCCCCGCGTGCGGGCGGCGCTGCTGTCGGCGACCGATCCCCTCGTCGTGGACCTGGGATACGGCGCCCTCCCGGTGACCACGTTGGAACTCGCCGCCCGTTTGCGCAGCGTGCGGGACGACGTGCGGGTGGTCGGGCTGGAGATCGCCCCCGAGCGCGTGCTGGCGGCGCGCGACGCCATCCGGAACCAGTCGGCCGACGTCCGGTTCGGGCTCGGTGGCTTCGAGCTGGGCGGGCTGGCACCGGTGCTGGTGCGCGCGTTCAACGTCCTTCGGCAGTATCACGTCGACGACGTCGCGGACGCGTGGACGCACATGCGGACCCGCCTGGCGCCGGGCGGCCTGATCGTCGACGGCACCTGCGACGAGCTGGGCCGGCGTTGCTGCTGGGTGCTGCTCGACGAGGCGGGCCCGGTGAGCCTCACGCTGGCCTGTGACCCGTTCGCGATCGAGAAGCCGTCCGACCTGGCCGAACGGCTGCCCAAGGTGCTGATCCACCACAACGTGCCGGACCAACCGATCCACCGCCTGCTGACGGCGGCCGACCGGGCCTGGGCCGCCTCCGCCGCGCACGGGGTGTTCGGACCCCGGGTGCGGTGGCGGGCGATGCTGGAGTCGCTGGTCCGCGACGGCTACCCGGTCGAGCCACCACGCCGACGCCTGCGCGACGGCGTGCTCTCGGTGCCGTGGGACACGGTCGCCCCGCATCCGCCCGGTCACTAGGCCGACTCTTCACTAGGCTGGGTGCCATGCGGATTGCCCTTGCGCAGATCCAGAGCGGCACCGATCCGGCGGCCAACCTCGAGGTGGTGGCGGACTACACCCGTCGTGCCGCGGCGGCCGGCGCCCGTCTGGTGCTGTTCCCCGAGGCGACGATGTGCCGGTTCGGGGTGCCGTTGAAACCCGTCGCCGAACCACTCGACGGGCCGTGGGCGTCGGGGGTGCGCACGATCGCCGAGCAGGCGGACATCGTCGTCGTCGCCGGCATGTTCTGTCCCAGCGATGACGGCAGAGTCACCAACACACTGGTCGCGACCGGCCGGGGCATCGACGAGCACTACCACAAGATCCATCTCTACGACGCCTTCGGATTCACCGAATCACGTACGGTCGCACCGGGTCTCGAGCCGGTGATGGTGACCGTCGACGGCGTCGGCGTCGGCCTGACCACCTGCTACGACGTCCGCTTCCCCGAACTCTTCGTCGAGTTGGCCCGGCGTGGCGCGCAGATCGTCACCGTCCACGCGTCCTGGGGGGCGGGTCCGGGAAAGCTGGAGCAGTGGACGTTGTTGACGAGGGCCCGCGCGCTCGACTCCACCAGCGTCGTCGTCGCGACGGGCCAGGCCTATCCGGGTGACGAGATCGCCTCGACCGGGCCGACGGGCGTTGGCGGCAGCCTGGTCGTCTCCCCCACCGGTGACGTGCTCGCCTCGACGGGTGCCGATCCGCAGCTTCTGGTGGTCGACGTCGACCTGGCCACCGTGGCCGAGGCCCGCGACTCGATCGCGGTGCTGCGCAACCGCGCCGAGTTCGCTCAACACCGGTAGGGCACAATTCCAGGCGTGACCGATCCCTCCAACCCGTGGGGCCGCCCCGCGCAGCAACCGCCGCAGCAGCCCCATCAGCCGTCGCCCGGCGCCCCGGCCGAGCCGCTGCCGTACGGCGGGCCGCCGCTACAGGCGCCGCCGCAGGGACCGCCATCGCAGGGACCGCCACCCGGGAGCCAACCTCCGCCCGGCCCGGCCGCTCAAGGACCACCGTCGGACTCGGCGCGCCGCGGCCGGTTCCAGCGCATCGTCCGCGACCCGCTGTCGGTCGTGCTCGTCGTGGTCATCGTGCTAGCGCTCGGCGCAGCCGGGCTCATCGGCGGCGAGATCTATGCCCGCCACCGTGGCGACGAGGTGGTCGCGCAAGCGACGAAGTGCGTCGTCCAGGACGATGCGACGGTGTCGTTCGGCACCGTCCCGCCCTTCCTGTGGCAGCACATGACCGGCCACTACGGCAACATCTCGATCACCACCGCGGGCAACCAGATCCGCGACATCAAGGGCATGAAGGCCCAGGTGACGATCGACGACATCCGGCTTCAGAGCAACGGGACCTCCAACGGCACGATCGGCGCGCTCGACGCCACGATCACCTGGAGCACCGACGGCATCAAGCAGACCATCCAAAATTCCGTGCCGATAATCGGGTCGTTCATCTCGGGCGTCACCACGAACGCCGCCGACGGCACCGTCGAGTTGCAGGTCCCGCTGGGCAGCATCGTCGCCAAGCCGGCGGTCGTCGACGGCGGTATCTCACTGCAGGTGCAGAAGCTGACCGGCCTGGGGTTCACCTTGCCGCGCGAGACCATTCAGCCGGCCCTGGACGCCTTCAGTGGCGAGTTGACGAAGAACTATCCCCTCGGCATCAAGGCGGACAGCGTCCAGGTCACCGACACCGGAGTGATCAGCAAGTTCTCGTCGCGCAACGCCTCGATACCCGCCGGCGGCCAGGACCCCTGCTTCGCGCACCTCTAACCGCGCTGAGCGCCCGCCGCCTGACCGAGGCCGTCGAGCACGGCGCGGGTCCCCGACAACCCCAGCCGGGTGGCGCCCGCGTCGAGCATCGCCACCGCGTCGGCCGCCGTGCGGATGCCCCCGCTGGCCTTCACCTCGACGGTGGGGCCGACGGCGCCGGCCATGATCTCGACCGCGCGAACCGACGCCCCGCCCGCAGGATGGAATCCGGTCGAGGTCTTGACGAACTCGGCTCCCGCCTGGGCCGCTGCCCGGCAGACGTCGATCAGCGTCTGCTCATCGGCGTAGTTCAACAACGCCGCGGATTCCACGATCACCTTCAGCACGGCGTCCGGGACCGCGGCACGCACCGCCGCGACGTCGGCCCGTACCGCCTCGACGTCACCGACGATCGCCGCGCCGACGTCGATCACCATGTCGATCTCGTCGGCTCCGGCCGCCGCGGCCAGCTGGGCCTCCCTGGCCTTCACCTCCGAGAGGTGCTTGCCGGAGGGAAAACCGGCGACGGCGGCGATCACGACGCCGAGCGCGCCCGCTCTCGTCACCGCCTGCACCATCGACGGCGAGACACACACCGCGTACACGCCGAGGTCGGTGGCCTCCTCGACGAGGAGGGCGACGTCGACCACTCCCGCCTCGGGTTTGAGCAGGGTGTGGTCGACCATGGGAGCGACGAGGTCGCGGGTCCAGCGTCGGCGGTTCGTCATCAGAACGGCTCCTCGGTGCCACCGGGATTGCAGCGGGCGTCGACCATCGCGTCGTCATCCACCACGGGTCGCCACGGTTCGAGATTCCAGCTGGTCTTGCCCGGCTGCGCGATCTCCGCGAACGTCCAGTGGCAGATGAATTGTGCACGCATGCCGGGAGTGTCGGCCTCGGGCGCGAGCGCCAGCACCTCGGTCCAGGCCTCGTCGCCCTGCGGGCGGGTGTTCAGCTCGCTCGCCGCGATGCGGCCGGCCTGGGTCGGGTAGACGCGCAAGCTGGACAGGTCACCCCAGTGGGCCCACTCGGTGTGATCGACGAAGGGCGGGCCGACGACCGGCTCCGCACCGGCGGTCGGCAGGGTGGAGCCGGCGGCTGCCGCCACCGTCGCGAGCAGGGCCGCCGTCACGGCGGTCAGGAGGCGCATGCGGGCTATCGCGACTTCCCCTGGACCTCGAGGATCTTCGGCCGCACGTCGACGAGGTAGATGCCGACGGCGCACGCCGCGATCGCCGAGCCGACCGGCGGTGGCAGGAACACCCCCACCAGGCCGGTGCCGCCAAGAATCGCCAACCAGATCGGCTTGCTGAGCTTCTCGGCAGCCGGATAGGCATCGGTGCGCTGGATCGCGGCATGGACGAATGCGTACAACCCGACCAGCAGAACGCCCACCTGAATGGCGAAGAGGACGTAACTCGCCAGGTCTTGAAGCATCACGCTCCAAGCCTAGGCGGGTTACGTCCCCTCAGTCGACTCGACCTTTCCCAGCCCGATCGGGCGGGGTGTCGCTATTTCTGCGTCACCTTCTTGGCCGGCGCCTTCTTGGCCGGCGCCTTCTTGGCGGGTGCCTTCTTGGCGGGCGCCTTGGCGGCGGCCTTCTTCACCGGCGCAGCGGCCTGCTCGGACTTCTTGGGCAGCTCGACGCCGACGAGCTTGGCGGCGCGCTCACCGACCGCGCGGGTCTGGGTTGCGACGGTGCCCAGGGCGTCCTGAGTGAGTTCGACGGCCTGGTCGGTCACGCTCTCGACGCGGTTGGCGGCCTCTTCGAGTGCCGGCTGCTGACGGATGCGCTCGAGGGCAGCCTCGCCGCGCTCGACGAGCTTGTTGTAGGTGGTGGTGGCGGCTTCGGCGTAGCCTTCGGCGGCCTTGCGCAGTTCGTCGGCGCTCAACTTCTCGCGCAGCTCGGCGACCTGGGTCGGGAGCTCTTCCTGCAGCTTGTTGACCCTGGCGCGACGCGACTCGACGCGGGTGGTCGCCTCGCTGCGGGCCTCACCGGCACGCTCGCGCAGGGTGGCCACGATCTCGTTCACGGTGGCCAGTGCGAGGTCCGCGGCGCCGACGGCGGCGAGCAGCGGGGTCTTCAGGTCTTCAACGGTGGGCTGGCTCTTGTCGGCCATGTTCTCGGTTCCTCTCGAACTTCGTTTCGGGGTGGCTGTTGCGCAGATGGTTCGGATGTCAGTCAGTGGCTGGCTTCCCATCCATGGCTTCGTTCTGCTCGCAGAACGACGTGTAGATGTCGAGCAGCACCTGCTTCTGCCGCTCGGTGATCGCGGTGTCCGTGACGATCGCGTCCCGTACCTCGCTCGGCTCGCTGGGCTCGAGAAGTCCCGCCCTGACGTAGAGCACGTCCGCGGAGACCCTGAGCGCCTTGGCGATCTGGTTGAGCACCTCCGCGGAGGGCTTCCGCAACCCCCTCTCGATCTGGCTGAGGTAGGGATTGCTGACGCCGGCCTTCTCGGCCAACTGCCGCACCGAAACCTGCGCCGCTTCGCGCTGACTCCGGATGAAACCTCCGATGTCCTGTGCGGCGGTGGACACGACGGCGGCAAGATTTTCGTCCTGCGACATGCTGACCCCCTCCGCGTTGGCTATCCGAATCGGCTTCGACACCAAGCGTAGGGCGGGGTGCTAACTATTGCAAGCGCTTGTTAGCGCTGATCGGTCGCGATCAGAACAGCAACTGTGCCACCGTGTAGATGACCAGCCCGGCGAGTGAACCCACGACGGTACCGTTGATCCGGATGAACTGCAGGTCACGGCCCACGTGGAGCTCGATGCGGCGGCTGGCCTCCTCGGCATCCCAGCGCTCGATCGTCTCGGTGATGATTGCTGTGATCTCGGTCCCATACTGCGTTACGAGATGCTGAGCGGCCCGCACGATCCAGTTGTCCACCTTGTCGCGCAGGTTGGCGTCGTCGCGCAGCGACTCCCCGATGTGCACCACCGAGTCGGCGATCCTGGTGCGGAGCGTCGAGGACGGATCGTCGACGGATTCCAGGAAGATGCGCTTGGCCGTCGTCCAGGCCGTCTCCGCGGCCTTCGCGATCTCGTCGCGGGCCATGATCTGGTCCTTGACCTTTTCGGCCCGCGCGATCGTCGCCTCGTCGTTCTGCAGGTCGTCGGCGAACTCGAACAGGAACTTGGTCGCCGACCGGCGGAGTTCGTGGTCCGGATTGCGCCGGACCTTGTCGGTGAAGTCCATCAGCTCGCGGTGGATCCGATCCCCCACCAGGCTGTCGACCCACCGCGGTGTCCAGGTCGGCGAATCCCGCTCGATGACCCGCTCGATGATCTCGTCGGCGCCGAGCGACCACTCGAAGGCACGGTCGGCCAACAGCTGCAACAACGCCTCCTGGCGATGCTCGGCCAGCAGGCTGGACAGCACCCGGCCGACGGGCGGTCCCCACTGCGGCTGGGCGACGCGCTTGACGATCATGCGGTCGAGCACCTGCTGGATGTCGTCGTCCCGGAGCATCTCGACGACGACGCGCAGCACGGTCGACGCCTCGGCCGCAACCCGTCCGGCGTGGGTCTGGTCGGCGAGCCACTTGCCCAGGCGGTCGGCGATCCGGGCCTCGCGCAGCTTGGTCTCGACCACCTCCGCCGACATGAAGTTCTCCCGGACGAAGGAGCCCAGCCCCGCACCGAGTTGATCCTTCTTGCGCTTGATGATCGCGGTGTGCGGGATGGGAATGCCCAGCGGATGCTTGAACAGCGCCGTGACCGCGAACCAGTCGGCCAGCGCACCGACCATGCCCGCCTCCGCGGCCGCGCGCACGTAGCCCACCCATCCTGCGGCGCCGCGGGACTGCGCCCAGGTGGACAGCAGGAAGACGATCGTCGCGCCGAGCAGGAAACCCAGTGCCACGACCTTCATCCGGCGGAGCCCGCGGAGACGCTCGGCGTCGGCCGACGAGTCGACGCCGGCGATCGATTCCGCAAAGCTCGTTCGCTGTTCGGGGGCGGATCTGTGTACCACGACCCCATCATCCTGCATGCGCACCGCGGAGGCTTCTCACGTCGAGGCTTTTGCCAGCTTCGGCCGTATCATCGGGTGGAACGAAAGAACGGAATACGGCGGAAGTGGCACAGCAGACCCCGGCCGGCCCGGTGAAGACAGACGGGCGCAAACGGCGCTGGCACCAGCACAAAGTCGATCGGCGCAATGAACTGGTCGACGGCACGCTGGACGCCATTCGGCAACGTGGCAGCAACGTCAGCATGGACGAGATCGCGGCCGAGATCGGCGTTTCGAAGACCGTGCTGTACCGCTACTTCGTCGACAAGAACGACCTCACCACCGCGGTGATGATGCGGTTCGCGCAGACCACCCTGATCCCCAACATGGCCGCGGCGCTGTCGTCGAACCTCGACGGTTACGACCTCACCCGCGAGATCATCCGGGTGTACGTGGACACGGTCGCCGCCGAGCCGGAGATCTATCCGTTCGTGATGGCCAACAGCGCGGCGAGCAAGAGCAAGGCGGTCGCCGAGTCGGAGCAGATCATCGCCCGCATGCTCGGGGTGATGCTGCGCCGACGGATGGCCTCGGTGGGCATGGACACCAGCGGCGCCAATCCGTGGGCGTTCATGATCGTCGGCGGCGTTCAGCTGGCCACCCACTCGTGGATGTCGAACCCACGGATGACCGCCGACGACCTGATCGACTACCTGACCATGCTCTCGTGGAATGCCTTGCGCGGCATCGTCGAGGTCGGCGGATCGCTCGACAGATTCAATTCGACGCCCCATCCTTCCCCGATTCTGCCGCCGCACCTGCTTGACTGAGCGGATGGCTGACTTCTCCGACGCGCCCCCGATGTGGACGCGGGAGCCCCGCGTCTATCTCGAGTTCACCCCGGGCGACGAGGTCGCCGACATCAAGACCAACGCCACCCCGGGTTTCGGTGGATCGAAGTCGGACGCCACCAAACTGCAGGACAAGCGCAACGAGCGGTTCGCCGAGCTGCAGGAGATGCTGTATGCCGGCAGCCGGTCCGGCGACACCCGCAAGGTCTTGCTGGTGTTGCAGGGCATGGACACCGCAGGCAAGGGCGGCATCGTCAAACACGTTGTCGGAGCAGGTAATCCGCAGGGAATCCGGTATGCGAGCTTCGGCAAGCCGACCGAGGAGGAACTGTCGCACGACTATCTGTGGCGGATCCGCAACGCCTTGCCGACCGCGGGGCACATCGGCGTGTTCGACCGGTCGCACTACGAGGACGTGTTGATCGTGCGGGTGCACGACCTGGTTGCGCCCGAGGTGTGGGGCACGAGGTACGACGAGATCAACGCCTTCGAGAAGGAGCTGGTCGAGGACGGGACCACGATCGTCAAGGTCGCGATGTTCGTGTCGCTCGACCAGCAGCGCAAGCGGCTCGCCAAGCGCCTGAACCGGCCGGACAAGTATTGGAAGTACAACCCGGCCGACATCGACGAGCGCGCACTGTGGCCCAAGTATCAGGAGGCCTACCAGGCGATGCTGGACCGGACGTCGACCGACTACGCGCCGTGGCAGGTGATCCCGTGCGATCACAAGTGGTATTCCCGCCTCGCGGTCACCGAGCTCCTGATCGAGGCGCTGGAGGGGCTCGACCTGTCCTGGCCGCAGGCCACCTTCGACGTCGAGTTCGAGAAGAAGCGGCTGTCGTCCCTCTAGCCCCCGCCGAGACGACGGAAGATGCGCGCTTCGGCGCCCGAATCCGTCAACGAACGTAGTTTCGCGAAGGGCCGCCGCTCCGTCCCAGCGCCGTCTCGACGCGGTCGACGATCGCGGGTCGCTGACATCGCCGGTGCCGGCTACTGACCCGGATGATCGTCCAGCCGCGGTGGGCGAGGCTTGCTACGCGTTTGGCTCGCACACACGCACAACAACCGCAGTCTCGGCGGACAGCTAGTAGCTGTAGAAGCCCTTGCCGGACTTCTTACCGAGCTGACCGGCCTCGACCATCCGCTGCAGCAGCGGGGGCGGGGCGAAGTTCGGGTCCTTGTATTCGTCGTACATCGAGTCCGCGATGAGCTTCATGGTGTCCAGGCCGATGAGATCCGACAGCCGCAGCGGGCCCATCGGATGCGACAGCCCGGCGACCACGGCGGTGTCGATGTCCTCGACGGTGGCCACGCCCGCCTCGGCCATCCGAACCGCCGACAACAGGTAGGGCACCAGCAGCGCATTGACGATGAAGCCGGACCGGTCACCGCAGCGCACCACCTTCTTGCCGAGCACCCCGCTGGCGAACTCCTCGGTGCGCGACAAGGCGCTCTCCGAGGTGACCAGCGTGCTGATCAGCTCGACCAGCGGCAGCACCGGAACGGGGTTGAAGAAGTGCAGACCCAGCACACGGCCCGGGTTCTTCGTTGCGGCCGCGATCTTCATGATGGGGATGCTGGACGTGTTCGACGCGAGCACGGCATCGGGATCGGCGACGAGCTCGTCGAGTTGGGCGAAGATCCTGCCCTTGACGGCCTCGTCCTCCACGACCGCCTCGATCACGAGTTGTCGGTCGGCCAGGTCGGCGAGGTCGGTGGTGAACGTCAGCCTCGACAGCGCGGCGTCGCGGTCGTCGTCGGACAGCTTGCCCTTGCTCGCGGCGCGCTCGAGCGATCCGGTGACCCGGTCGCGGCCCGCGGCGACCAGCTCCTCGGTCGGCTCGTAGACCGTCACCTGCGCGCCGGCCTTTGCGGACACCTCCGCGATGCCCGAACCCATCTGCCCGGCGCCGATCACGCCCACTCGTTCGATGCCCACTTCATCTCCCTCACACGGCAATGAGCCCCGCCCGGAATTCCAGGCGGGGCTCATGCTGTCACGCCTCGATCGTCAGTGGAACTGGCCCTCTTCGGTGGAGCCCGCGAGCGCGGTGGTCGACGACGTCGGATCCACGATGGTGGCGATCCGGTCGAAGTAACCTGCGCCGACCTCGCGCTGGTGCTTGGTCGCGGTGTAACCCCGCTCCTCGGCGGCGAACTCGCGCTCCTGCAGTTCGACGTACGCGGTCATCTGGTTGCGGGCGTAGCCGTGGGCCAGGTCGAACATCGAGTAGTTCAGGGCGTGGAACCCGGCGAGGGTGATGAACTGGAACTTGAAGCCCATCGCGCCGAGCTCCCGCTGGAACTTGGCGATCGTCGCGTCGTCCAGGTGCTGCTTCCAGTTGAACGACGGTGAGCAGTTGTAGGCCAGCATCTGGTCGGGGAACTCGCTCTTGACGCCTTCGGCGAACTTCTTCGCCAGCTCGAGGTCCGGGGTGCCGGTCTCCATCCAGATCAGATCGGAGAACGGCGCGTAGGACTTGGCGCGCTCGATGCAGGGCTCGAGGCCGTTGCGGACGCGGTAGAAGCCCTCGGCGGTGCGCTCACCGGTGACGAACGGACGGTCGCGCTCGTCGACGTCGGAGGTGATGAGCGTGGCCGCCTCGGCATCGGTGCGGGCGATCACCAGCGTCGGCACGTCGGCGACGTCGGCCGCCAGCCGGGCGGAGGTCAGCGTGCGGATGTGCTGCTGGGTCGGGATCAACACCTTGCCGCCGAGGTGGCCGCACTTCTTCTCCGAGGCCAGCTGGTCCTCCCAGTGCGATCCGGCGATGCCGGCGGCGATCATGGCCTTCTGCAGTTCGTAGACGTTCAGCGCGCCGCCGAAGCCCGCTTCACCGTCGGCGACGATCGGGGCCAGCCAGTTCTCCACCGAGCGGTCGCCCTCGACCTTGGCGATCTGATCGGCGCGCAGCAACGCATTGTTGATCCGGCGCACCACCTGTGGCACCGAGTTCGCCGGGTAGAGGCTCTGGTCCGGGTAGGTGTGGCCGGACAGGTTCGCATCCCCGGCAACCTGCCAACCGGACAGGTAGATGGCCTTGAGCCCGGCGCGCACCTGTTGCACCGCCTGGTTGCCGGTCAGCGCGCCGAGGGAGTTGACGAAGTCCATGTCGTGCAGCTGCTCCCAGAGCACCTCGGCCCCGCGCCGGGCCAGCGTGCTCTCCTCGACCACCGAGCCCTGTAGGGCGACGACGTCCTTGGGAGTGTAGGTACGGGTGATGCCCTTCCAGCGTGGGTTGTGATCCCAGTCGTGCTGAATCTGCTCGGGGCTCTTCGGCGTGCCAACGGTGGACATCGGTGCTCCTTCGGTTACGAGGCGCCGGTGACGTGGACGTCGATCTTGTTAACGTCACCCGCGTGATCATGTTGTGCTCACTCGACGATGACACAGCACATACTCGCAGGTCCACCCGTTGCGACTGTCAATTTTCGCCAAGACACGCTGCGATTTTGCGAAGTTTGCGAATGGCGTCGTCACTGAAACGGTTCAGAAGTTACTGTTGGGTAGCAAGTTTTCGCAGGTCAGTACGCCCGTACTGTTAAACGATCGGCTCAGAGCGCGAACAGGGCGGCGACGGCCTTGACCTCGGCACCCACCACGTATGTGAGCGTCGTCACGGCGCGATCCGCGAGGTCTGCCCCGAACTCCTCGGTCGAGCCGGCGGGATGAACGTGGGTGAGAATCTCCAGCCGATCGCCGAGCGCCACCGGAAGATCGTGCTCGATCGTGACGCGAAGCGGCCGCGCCAACAGTTCGGGGTGGTGGTACAGGTAGTCCTCGACCACCGACCAGTAGACGGCGTTGTTCATGTGGTCGAAGATGTCGATGTCGGTGACGCGGACCGGGTACTCACGGATCTGGTCGGCGCCTTCCCGGCCGCCCGGCGCGAGATGGGCCTTCCACCGCAACCGGTTGACGTCGGTGGTCCGCCGTAGTCCGGCGATGAAGTCTTCCGAGATGCGCGCCGGACCCTGGGTCTCGCGGTTGATGTTGATCCAGAACGCCTCGGACTCGAGGCGGCCACCCCGGCGACCGTCGATCCGCACGCGCATCTCGCACCACCGGTTGGACGTCCCCGAACACCACCGCCGCAACCGCAGCATGTCCTTGAAGTGGATCGGGCCCAGCATGTCGATCATCGTGCGCCGCACGATCCACAGGGGATGCGTCTCCTCGTATCCGAGTTCCCGCAGCTGATCGGACCCGACGTCCTGAATGTGGCGGGTGGCGGCGTCGAACCGCAGCCTGCCCTCCCGGTCGGTGTCGGCCACCCGCAGCGGCCACTCGACGTCGAAGACGTCGGGGTGCGGATCCGGCACCGGCATCATCGTCTTGGACAGGCCCGTGGCGGTTCCCCCGGTGGTGTTCACGGCAATGAATCCTGCCACGAGCCGGGTTCTGCCAATCATGCGAAGACGGCCTTCGCACCATTGCTACCCTGGCTGACGTGGCCAAGACGTTCGTCGGATCACGGATCCGCCAGCTTCGCGGCGAGCGCGGTCTGAGCCAGGCCGCGCTGGCGCAGACGCTCGACATCTCGCCCAGTTATCTCAACCAGATCGAGCATGACGTACGACCGCTGACCGTGGCGGTCCTGCTGCGCATCACCGAGGTGTTCGGCGTCGACGCCACGTTCTTCGCCAGCCAGGACGACACCCGTCTGGTCGCCGAGTTGCGCGAGGTGACGATGGACGGCGACGTCGGCATCGACGTCGAGATGTCCGAGATCGCCGACGTCGTCAACGCACATCCGGCGCTCGCGCGGGCGATGGTGAACATGCACCGGCGATACCGCCTGACCACCACCCAGCTTGCCGCCCTCACCGAGGACCGGTTCTCCGACGGCAGCGGCTTCAGCTCGGGGTCGGGCTCCATCACCATGCCGCACGAAGAGGTGCGCGACTACTTCTACCAACGGCAGAACTATCTCCACGAACTCGACACGGCCGCCGAAGACCTGACCATCCGCATGCGGATGAACCGCGCCGACCTGGCCGGCGAGCTGTCCGACCGGCTGGTGCGCGTGCACGGCGTCCACATCGTCAAGCGGATGAATCTGGGTGACACCGTCCTGCACCGCTACGACCCGGCCACCAAGACCCTGGAGATCGGCAGCCACCTGTCCTCCGGACAGTACGTGTTCAGGCTCGCCGCCGAACTGGCCCATCTCGAGTTCGGCGCGCTGATCGACGCCCAGGTCGACGACGGCACGTTCACCAGCGACGAGTCGCGCATCCTGGCCCGCCTGGGTCTGGCCAACTACTTCGCCGCGGCTGCGGTCCTGCCCTACCGCCAGTTCCACGACGTCGCGGAGAACTTCCGCTACGACGTGGAACGGCTCTCCGCGTTCTACTCGGTCAGCTACGAGACCATCGCCCACCGGTTGTCCACCCTGCAGCGGCCGTCCATGCGCGGCGTGCCGTTGTCCTTCGTCCGCGTCGACCGCGCGGGAAACATGTCGAAACGCCAGTCCGCCACTGGGTTCCACTTCTCCTCGAGCGGTGGCACCTGCCCGCTGTGGAACGTCTACGAGACGTTCGCCAACCCCGGCAAGATCGGAGTCCAGATCGCCGAGATGCCCGACGGGCGCCACTACATGTGGGTTGCCCGAACGGTCGAGCGCCGCGCCTCCCGCTACGGGCAACCGGGCAAGACGTTCGCAATCGGCCTCGGCTGCGAACTGCGGCACGCGCAACGGCTCGTCTACTCGGAAGGTCTCGACCTGTCCGGCGACCTCAGCGTCTCGGCCACGCCGATCGGCGCCGGCTGTCGGGTGTGCGAACGCGACAACTGCCCGCAGCGCGCCTTCCCCGCCCTTGGCAAGGCCCTCGACCTCGACGAGCATCGCAGCACCGTGTCCCCCTACCTGGTGAAGCACTCCTAGACTCGGACGGGTGAGCGCTCCCGACCGCATCCCCAGCACCGCCCCCGCCCGCATCCAGCCGGGAGGCTTCCGCGAACTCGGGCCGATCAACTGGCTGATCGCCAAGCTGGGGGCCAGGGCCATCCGCGCGCCCCGCTTCGCCCTGTTCAACGTCCTCGGCCAACATCACCTGCTCTTCCTGGCCTGGCTGCCCTACTCGGGAATCCTGCTGGGCGCCGGGAAGCTGCCGAGGCAGGAAGCCGAACTGGTGATCCTGCGCGTGGGCCATCTGCGCAACTGCGAGTACGAACTGCAGCAGCACCGCCGCCTGGCCCGCAGCCGAGGCGTCGACGCCGAGGCCCAGGCCCGCATCTTCGAAGGACCCGACGCCGGGGGCCTCACCGGTCGGCAGCGGGTGCTGATCACCGCGACCGACGAGTTCGTCATCACCCGGTCGATGTCGACAGAGACGTGGACCGCCCTGTCGGGCCACTTGACCAAGAAGCAGCTCATCGAGTTCTGCATGCTGGCAAGCCATTACGACGGGCTGGCCGCCACCATGGCGACGTTGCGCATCCCGCTCGACTTCGCCGACTGACGCCGCTCAGACGTAGGTGACCGCGAGCACGCTGAGCGAGAACAGCACGGGCGAGACGGGCACGCACCACAGGAAGGCCGCCTTCGCGAACACCTTGCGCTGATGGAACATTCGTCCCAGCAACCCACCGGCGATCGCCAGCACCAACGACGCCGCCGCGATGACGAGCACCCAGGTGCTCACCGTGGTGGTCTTGGTGGCCAGCGAGATCGCGATGAGCCAGAGCATGTGCCCGACGATCAGGCCGCCCAGCCCCGCGACGACCGTCGCTCTCACGCGAGCGTCACTCAGAAGTTGATCATGTGGCCGGCCAAGCCGTGGAAGCATTCCTGCAGCGCCTCCGACAGCGTGGGGTGAGTGTGCACGTTGCGGGACAGCTCGTTGACCGTCAGGTCCCACTTCTGCGCCAGGGTCAGCTCGGGCAGGAGCTCCGAGACGTCGTGGCCGATCAGGTGGCCGCCGAGCAGCTCGCCGTACTTGGCGTCGGCGATGACCTTGACGAAGCCGCCGGGCTCGCCGAGGCCGTGCGCCTTGCCGTTGGCGGTGAGCGGGAACTTGGCGACCTTCACGTCGTAGCCCTCGTCGCGGGCCTGCTGCTCGGTCAGCCCGAAGCTGGCGACCTGCGGCTGGCAGAACGTGGCACGCGGCATCATCCGGTAGTCACCCAGCGCCAGCGTCTCCGCGCCGGCCATGGTCTCGGCGGCCACCACGCCCATGGCCTCGGCGACATGCGCCAGCTGCAGCTTGCCGGTGACGTCACCGATGGCATAGATGTGCGGCACGTTGGTGCGCATGTAGTCGTCGATGCCGATCCCACCGCGCTCGGTCAGCTGCACGCCGGCCTTGTCCAGGCCGTAGCCCTCGACGTTGGGCACGAAGCCGATGGCCTGCATGACCTTGTCGGTCTTGATGTCCTCGGACTTGCCGTCCTTGCTGACCCGGACCGTCACCTGGTCGCCATCGTCTTCGATGGATTCCACCTTGGTCCCGGTGAGGATCTTCACGCCGAGCTTCTTGAACGCCTTCTCGATCTCCTTGGAGACCTCGGCGTCCTCGTTGGGCAGGGCGCGGGGCAGGAACTCGACGATCGTGACGTCGACGCCGTAGTTGCGCATCACGTAGCCGAACTCCATGCCGATGGCGCCGGCGCCGGCGATGACGATCGAGGAGGGCAGGTCGCGCTCCATGATCTGCTCTTCGTAGGTGATGACGTTCTTGCTCATCGACGTGCCGGGCACCAGCTTGGTGTGCGCGCCGGTCGAGATGACCGCGTTGTCGAAGGTCAGCTCCTCGGTGCCGCCGTCGTTGAGCTTCACCGACAGCGTGTGGTCGTCGGTGAACTCACCGTAGCCGTGGACCTCGGTGATCTTGTTCTTCTTCATCAGGAAGTGCACCCCGGCGACGCGGCCCTCGGCGACCTTGCGGCTGCGGTCGAACGCCGAACCGTAGTCGAACGACACGTCGCCGTTGATGCCGAACTGCTTGGCCTCCTTGGTGAAGATGTGCGCCAGCTCGGCGTTGCGCAGCAGCGCCTTCGACGGGATGCAGCCGACGTTGAGGCAGACCCCGCCCCAGTACTTCGGCTCGACGATGGCGGTGTTCAGGCCGAGCTGGGCAGCGCGGATGGCCGCCACGTAGCCACCGGGACCGGCACCGAGCACGACGACGTCATAGTGAGTCACCACCCCAGCCTAATGGTCGTGGCTGCGCCGCCTGCGGTCGATCCGCTACCTCTGCGTGCTCGCCGTGCGAGCCGCGGGGACGGGACACGCATCCTGCGCCTGCGCCACGACGTGCGTGCCGTGGTCATGGGGTCGCTCGCCGGCCGCGAACCGGGCCCCCGTCACGGGCGGAGCCGCCTCGAGCAGGCGGTTCTCCTCCTCGCGGTAGGCGCGGCCGCGGCTGAGGAACCTCATGCCCTCGGGCGTCTCGAGACTGAAGCCGCCGCCACGGCCGGGAACCACGTCGATGACCAGCTGGGTGTGCTTCCACGCGTCGAACTGGCTCCCGGAGATCCACACCGGCACGCCGTTGCCCACGTCCAGGATGCCGAGGAGGACGTCGCGGTCACCCACCAGGAATTCGCCGTCCGGGTAGCACATCGGTGACGAACCGTCGCAGCACCCGCCCGACTGGTGAAACATCAGGGCGCCGTGGCGGTCCTGGAGTTTGCGCAGCAGCTGGGCGGCCGCTTCGGTGATCAGTGCGCGCGACGGTGCGTCGGGCATCTCGACTTCCCTTCTCGCCAACGCTGGTCGCCTAGAAGAATCCCTGCGCCTTGTCGTTGTAGGACACCAGCAGGTTCTTCGTCTGCTGGTAGTGGTCGAGCATCATCTTGTGGTTCTCGCGACCGATGCCGGACTGCTTGTAGCCGCCGAACGCGGCATGCGCCGGGTAGGCGTGGTAACAGTTGGTCCACACCCGGCCGGCCTTGATGTCGCGGCCGGCGCGGTAGGCGGTGTTGCCGTCGCGGCTCCACACCCCGGCCCCCAGCCCGTAGAGGGTGTCGTTGGCCTGCGCCATCGCGTCGTCGTAGTCGGTGAACGAGGTGACGGCGACGACGGGACCGAAGATCTCCTCCTGGAACACCCGCATCTTGTTGTTGCCCTCGAAGATGGTCGGCTGCACGTAATAGCCGCCCGCCAGGTCGCCGCCCAGCTCGGCGCGTTCACCGCCGGTGACGACGCGCGCCCCCTCGTCCTTGCCGATCTCGATGTAGGACAACACCTTCTCGAGTTGGTCGTTGGAGGCCTGCGATCCGATCATGGTCTCGGTGTCCAGCGGGTCGCCTTGGCGGACGGCCTTGGTGCGGATCGCGGCGAGCTCGAGGAATTCGTCGTAGATGTCAGCCTGGATCAGCGACCGCGACGGGCAGGTGCACACCTCCCCCTGATTGAGGGCGAACATGGTGAAGCCCTCCAGCGCCTTGTCCTGATAGTCGTCGCCCGCGGCCATCACGTCGGAGAAGAAGATGTTGGGGCTCTTGCCGCCCAGTTCGAGGGTGACGGGGATCAGGTTCTGGCTGGCGTACTGCATGATCAGCCGGCCGGTGGTGGTCTCGCCGGTGAACGCGATCTTGGCGATCCGGTTGCTCGAGGCCAGCGGCTTGCCCGCCTCGACGCCGAATCCGTTGACCACGTTGACGACACCGGCGGGAAGCAGATCCCCGATGAGCGACATCAGGTACAGGATCGAGGCGGGGGTCTGCTCGGCGGGCTTGAGCACCACCGCGTTGCCCGCGGCCAGTGCCGGCGCCAGCTTCCACGTCGCCATCAGGATCGGGAAGTTCCACGGGATGATCTGCCCGACCACGCCCAACGGCTCGTGGAAGTGGTAGGCCACGGTGTCGTCGTCGATCTGGGACAGCGACCCCTCCTGCGCACGGATCGCCCCGGCGAAGTACCGGAAGTGATCGACCGCCAGCGGGATGTCGGCGGCCAGCGTCTCGCGGATCGGCTTGCCGTTGTCCCACGCCTCGGCCAGCGCGATCGACTCGAGGTTGGCTTCGATGCGGTCGGCGATCTTGTTCAGGATCACCGCGCGCTCACCCGCGGACGTCTTGCCCCATGCGGTCGCCGCGCCGTGCGCGGCGTCGAGCGCCTTGTCGACGTCGACCTCGGTCGAGCGCGGGATCTCACAGAACGTCTGACCCGTCACCGGCGTCGGGTTCTCGAAGTACTCGCCACCGGACGGCGGCACCCACTCACCGCCGATGAAGTTGCCATACCGCGACTCGAACGCCATCAGGGCATCGGCGGAACCGGGACGTGAATAAACAGTCATCAGAGACTCCTTCGGCTCTTGGTCATCGGGATTCGGTCGAAAGGTCGGGGATCGACGAGGTGTAACACAGCTCACACTACGCCTGGAGGCCACAATGGTTCCCGTGGGTGATGAGCGCGTGCGCGAACGACAGACGACCGAGCAGGACCCGTATCTGTGGCTGGAGGACGTCACCGGGGACGAGGCGCTCGACTGGGTGCGACGGCACAACGAGCCGACCCTGACCGACCTCGGTGGCGAGCGTTTCGAGGACATGCGCCGGCAGGCGCTCGAGATCCTCGACACCGACGCACGCATTCCGTACGTCCGCCGTCGCGGCGAATATGTGTACAACTTCTGGCGCGACGAGAGCCATCCGCGCGGGCTGTGGCGGCGCACGACGCTGGCGGGCTACCGCGACGACGTACCCGAGTGGGACGTGCTGATCGACGTGGACGCGCTGGCCGACGCCGACGACGAGAACTGGGTGTGGGCGGGCGCCGAGGTCATCGAGCCCGACTTCACGCTGGCACTGGTGGAGGTGTCGCGGGGTGGGTCCGACGCCACCGTGGTGCGTGAGTTCGACATGACGACCCGCCAATTCGTCAGCGGCGGCTTCGAGCTGCCCGAAGCCAAGACCAGCGTCTCCTGGGAGGACCGCGACACCGTGCTGGTCGGCACCGACTTCGGGCCCGGCTCGCTGACCGAGTCCGGCTATCCACGCATCACCAAGCGGTGGCGAAGGGGATGCCCCCTCGCCGAGGCGCCCACCGTGTACTCGGGTCTCGCCACGGACGTCAGCGCCGGGGTCGGCTTCGACCCGACGCCCGGTTTCGAGCGGCTGCTCGCCTCGCGGTCGGTCGACTTCTTCAACCGCGAGCACTTCGAGATCCGCGGTGAGGAGTTCGTCAAGATCGACGTGCCCTCCGACGCGGGCATCTCGATCCACCGCGAGTGGCTGCTGATCCGCCCGCGTACCGACTGGACCGTCGGCTCGTCGACCTACCCCGCCGGATCCCTGCTGGCCGCCGATTACGCCGAATTCCTGGGCGGGACAGTCACGCTCAGCGTGGTGTTCCAGCCCGACGACCACACCAGCCTGAACGACTTCGCCTGGACCCGCGACCACCTCGTCCTCGTCACGCTGGTCGACGTCGCCACCCGCGTCGAGCTCGCCACCCCCGGTTCGTGGACGCGGGAGCCCATCGCGGGCGTCCCGGCCAATGCCACGACGGTGCTCGTCGACGTCGACGAGTACGGCGACGAGATCTTCCTGGACTCGAGCGGATTCGACAGCCCCTCGCGTCTGCTCTGGGGCCGCGCGGGTGATCCGGTGACCGAGATCAAGAGCGCGCCTGCGTTTTTCGACGCATCCGAAATCGAGGTGACGCAGCACTTCGTCGCCTCCGCGGACGGCACGATGATCCCGTACTTCGTCGTCGGCCACCGCGGGGTGTCGGGTCCGACGAAGACGCTGCTCGGTGGCTACGGAGGTTTCGAGTCGTCGAACACCCCCGGCTACGGCGGCATCCTGGGCAGGCTGTGGCTGTCGCGCGGCGGTACGTACGTGCTCGCCAACATCCGTGGCGGCGGTGAGTACGGCCCTCGCTGGCACACCCAGGCCATGCGGGAGGGCAGGCATCTCGTGTACGAGGACTTCGCCGCCGTGGCGGCAGACCTGGTGACCCGGGGCATCACGACGGTCGGGCAACTCGGCGCGCAGGGCGGCAGCAACGGCGGACTGTTGATGGGCGTCATGCTGACCAGGTACCCGGAACTCTTCGGCGCGCTGGTCTGCAGCGTGCCGCTGCTGGACATGAAGCGGTATCACCTACTGCTTGCGGGCGCCTCGTGGGTGGCCGAGTACGGCAACCCCGACGACCCCGACGACTGGGCTTTCATGGCCGACTACTCGCCGTACCAGAACATCTCGGCCGACCGCGAGTATCCGGCGCTGCTCGTGACGACGTCGACCCGCGACGACAGGGTGCACCCCGGCCACGCCAGGAAGATGACGGCGGCGTTGGAGGCGGCAGGCCACCGGGTGCAGTACTACGAGAATGTCGAGGGCGGGCACGCCGGCGCTGCGGACAACGCCCAGACCGCCTTCCGGTCGGCGCTGATCTACGAATTCCTCCACCGCGCGCTCGACTCGTGCCCGTGACGCGGGCCGCGTCCGAGGAGACCGCACTCGTCGCGGCGCTGCGCAACCGCGACGAGGCGGCGTTCGCCGAGCTGGTCGACCGGCACACGCCCGCGATGTTGCGGGTGGCGAGGGGATACGTGCCGAGCGAGGCGATCGCCGAGGAGGTCGTTCAGGACACATGGATCGCGTTGCTCAGGGGCATCGACGCGTTCGAGGGCCGATCCACTCTGCGGACGTGGCTCTTCACCGTCATGGTGAACATCGCCAAGAAGCGCGGGATGCGCGAGCGACGCGACGCCGACGTGGCGGTGGCCGCCTTCACCGGCGGCACCGTCGACCCGGCCCGCTTCCGGGCCGCGGGCGAGGAGTGGGCGGGCCACTGGCGCGACACCGACGAGCCGGCTCCGTTCCCCGACACCCCGGAGGGGTCGCTGCTGGCTGCGGAGTTGATGGCCGTGGCAGGAACGGCGCTCGAGGGACTTCCCATGCGGCAGCGCACGGTCGTGACGCTGCGCGACGTGCTCGGATTCGACTCGGCCGAGGTGTGCGACGTGCTCGAGATCAGCGTCGCCAACCAGCGGGTGCTGTTGCACAGGGGCCGCGCCGTCGTGCGACAGGCGCTCGAGAACTACCTGGGGGATCGCAGATGAGTGCCGGACCGATGGACTGCAACGAACTCGTCGAACTGGTCACGGCCTACCTGGAGGGCGCCCTCGACCGCGACACCCGGGAACGATTCGACGCCCACCTCGAGGAATGCGACGGCTGCGAGCACTACCTTCAGCAGTTCCGCGCCGCGGTGCACACCATCGGGACCATCTGCGACGACGACATCCAGGCGGCCTTCCGGGATCGTCTCCTGGACGCCTTCAGGAATTGGCGCTGAGCTTGCCCGGCCGCCGACCCTGGACGGGTCAATAGGGTGGGCGGTATGAGCACTCTGTCTCTCTATCTGTTCTACGGTGGCGTGGCCATCCTGCTGGTGGGACTTCTGGTGCCGGGCTGGGACACCGCGTCGCTGCCGAAGCGGGCGGTGAAGCGCCGCATCTACTGGGCCGCCACGGTGGTCGCCATCCCCGTGCTGTTCGCGGCCGGCTGGCCGGATTCGCAGAGTTCGATCGCGTTCGTCGCGATGGCCGTCGTGCTCATGGGCGGGTGGGCGTACACCCGCACTCCGAACATCAAGATCGGTGACCGGATCTGGGCACTCGACCCGGCGAACCGGGAGCCCGACCCGGCGCCGCCCGCCAACCGCTCGTAGCGCGCGCGTCGCAGGCGCGACGCTTGACTTACCGCCTTGGACTCGTTCGACTGCACTGATGCCGCCGTTCGAGACTATCCTCTACGCGAGCGACCCACCGGTCGCCACCATCACGCTGAACCGCCCCGAGCACCTCAACACGATCGTGCCGCCGATGCCCGACGAGATCGAGGCGGCGATCGATCGCGCCGAGCGCGACCCGGCGGTCAAGGTCGTCGTGTTGCGCGGCGCCGGACGCGCGTTCTCCGGCGGGTATGACTTCGGCGGCGGCTTCGGCCATTGGGGCGAGCTGATGAACACCGACGGCCGGTGGGACCCCGGCAAGGACTTCGCCTTCGTGTCGGCGCGTGCTACCGGCCCGACGCAGAAGTTCATGGCGATCTGGCGGGCGTCCAAACCGGTGATCGCCCAGGTGCACGGGTGGTGCGTGGGCGGGGCCAGCGATTATGCACTGTGCGCGGACATCGTCATCGCGAGCGACGACGCCGTCATCGGGACGCCCTACAGCCGGCTGTGGGGTTCCTATCTCACCGGAATGTGGCTCTACCGTTTGAGCTTGGCCAAGGTGAAGTGGCATGCGCTGACCGGTGAACCGCTGAGCGGTGTCGAGGCCGCCAAGGTCGAATTGATCAACGAGTCGGTGCCGTTCGAGCGCCTCGAGGCACGCGTCGCCGAGATCGCCGCGAGTCTGTCACGGATTCCGCTGTCCCAGTTGCAGGCGCAGAAGTTGATCGTCAACCAGGCCTACGAGAACATGGGGTTGTCCTCGACGCAGACGCTGGGCGGGATCCTCGACGGGCTGATGCGAAACACCCCCGACGCCCTGCGTTTCGTCGAGACGGCGCAGACCGACGGGGTGCACACCGCGGTCGAACGGCGGGACGGTCCGTGGCGGGACTACGGTCAAGCTCCCCCGTCGCGGCGCCCCGACCCGTCACACGTCATCGATCCGTGAGCTACCGCGCAGGCTCGCTGACGGTCCTCTCGCGCAGTCCACCGAGCATCGAGACCAGTGCGCCGAGGACGACGAGTGCGCCGCCCGCGGCCAGCGCCAGATTGAGCCAGAGGTGCAGGCTTCCGATGGCGTGCTCCACCATGGCGTCCGCGACGTTGCGGAGGTCTCCCGTCGTCGTGTCGAGGGCCTGGGTGATCCGTCGACGCCCCACCTCTATCCCCGCCCATCCGGCGGCGCCCACGATGAGCCCCGAAACCCCCAGTGCGACAAGTGCCTTGCCGCGTCGCGCGGCGACAGCCAAGGTCAGCAGCGCCAACGCGCCGGCGAGTACCGCAGCGCCCACGCTCACCCACGGGCCCCACTTCGCCACCGCGCGCAGCCGGCCGGGGCGCAGCGAATCCGACACGTCTTCGGTCAGCGGAACTTGCAGGGACGAAGGCGCTTTGATGCCGAAGTCGGCAAGGGTCTGCTGAAACGAGCTGTCGGCCAGCATGGGCGACAGGTCGATCTCCCAACGCCCCGAGGAGTCGGACTGGCCGACGGTGTCGGTGAACAGCCACCGGTGCACCACCTGGTTGGCCAGGGCGAACTGACCGGGAAAGGCATCACCGGAGGTGTAGGCCCGTGCAGCACCGCTGAAGAGCGCCTCGTTCACGTCATAGCCGGAGCTGGCGGCGAGCCTGAGCAGTTGGGTGGTCAGCTCGGCGGCCATGGCCTGTTGCAGCGCGGGATCCTTCGCGGCGGACGAGGCCAGCGCGGAGTACCCGTTGCGGTCCACCAGGTTGTGCTGCGCCCAGGTGGCGGGCAGCGCGACCGCGAGCGCGAGCGTGGTGAGGAGCCACAGTAGGAACGCCGCGAGAAACCGCACGCGCGCGTCCTCCCGTCCGGCTTGAGCCGTATGTCGCCGCCGGGGCGGCTCCGGGCGCCGTATGTCGCCGCCGGGGCGGCTCCGGGCGCCGTATGTCGCCGCCCGGTCAGTCGGCCAGCGCCCGCCCCACGATGAGGGGATCGGCACGGCCGACGACCTCGTGGTCCTTGTTGTCGTAGTCGAACTTACCGAGGACGTACCGCATGGCGTTGATCCGGGCGCGCTTCTTGTCGTTGCTCTTCACCACGGTCCACGGCGCCACCTCGGTGTCCGTCCACGCGAACATGTCCTCCTTGGCGGCAGTGTAGTCGCCCCACTTGTCCAGCGACGCCAGGTCGGTCGGTGAGAGCTTCCACTGCCGCACCGGGTCGACCTGCCGAATGATGAAGCGGGTGCGCTGCTCGGCCGACGTCACCGAGAACCACAGCTTGGTGAGGCTGATCCCGTCGTTGACCAGCATCTGCTCGAAAAGCGGTGCCTGTCGGATGAATTCGGCATGTTGCTTCTGGCTGCAGAAGCCCATGACCCGCTCGACCCCCGCGCGGTTGTACCAGGACCGGTCGAACATCACGATCTCCCCCGCGGCGGGCAGATGCTGCACGTAGCGCTGGAAGTACCACTGGGTGGTCTCACGCTCGGTGGGCTTCTCCAACGCGACGACGCGCGCCCCGCGCGGGTTGAGGTGCTCCATGAACCGCTTGATGGTGCCGCCCTTGCCCGCGGCGTCGCGGCCCTCGAACACGATGACGTGGCGGTGGCCGTGAGACTGACTCCACTTCTGCAACTTCAACAGCTCGATCTGCAGCAACCGCTTCTGCTCTTCGTACTCCGAGCGCGGCATGCGCTCGTCGTACGGGTAGTTCTCCCGCCACGTGTCGACGACCTCACCCGTGGGGACGATCAGCAGCTCGGGATCGTCGTCGTCGTCGTCGCGGACGGTATAGCCGTCAACGGCAGAAGCATCGAGGGTCATCGCCAGAAGGTATCCACCCCGGCCGAAGCGAAGGTGGCGACGACGTGAACGAAAGGTGGCGTGAGCGCCGCCGGCTACTTCGCGACGCGCTTGGGCCGGATCAGCGCAAGCTTCGTCATCATCGTGTTCATCCGCTTCATGGCGGCGAGGGAATTGTTGTAGTAGTTGCCGCCCGCACCGACGCTGGTGCGCGGCACCACCACCGTCTCCTGACGGCAGAACTTCCGCAGCCCGTCGGCACCGCCGAAACGCGCCCCGATGCCCGAGGTCTTCCAGCCACCCATCGGCGCCGTCGTGCACATCAGGTTCGAGATGACGTCGTTGACGTTCACCGCGCCGCAGTCCAGCTCCAGTGCAACGTCCTTCGCACGCTCGACGTCACGCGAGAAGACCGCCGCGCTGAGACCGTACGGGCTGTCGTTGGCCAGGCGGACCGCCTCGGCGACCGTCGACACCTTCATGATCGGGAGTGTCGGACCGAACGTCTCCTCGGTCATACAGGCCATCGAGTGGTCGACGCCGATCAGCACGGTCGGCGCGTAGAAGCTGCCAGGGCCAGCGGGGCGTTCCCCGCCGGTGATCGCCTTGGCGCCCTTGGCGAGTGCATCGGCGACGTGCCGCTCGGTCGCGGCCACCTGGTCCTCGTCGATCAGCGCACCGAAGTCGTGGCCGTCGCCGGCACCCATCTTCAGGTTCTGGACGTCACGCACCACCGCGTTGACGAACTCGTCGTAGACCTGCTCCATCACGTACACCCGTTCCACCGACACACACGTCTGGCCGGCATTGAACATCGCGCCCCACACCGCGGCGTGCGCAGCAAATTCGACGTCGGCGTCCTCGAGGACGATCATCGGATCCTTGCCGCCCAACTCCAGGCTGACCGGGGTGAGGCGGCGCGCGGCGCGCTCCATGACCTTGGCGCCGGTCGCGCTGGAACCGGTGAACTGAACGAAGTCGGAGTTGTCGACGACGGCCTCCACGGCCGGACGGGCGCCCTGGACGATCGCCATCACCTCCGGCGCACCCGAGTCCAGCCACCCGCGGAGCAGCAGCTCGGCGGTCAACGGCGTGCGCTCGGAGGGCTTCAGCAGCACCGCGCAGCCGGCGGCGAGCGCGGCGATGCCGTCCATCAGGAGATTGGCGACGGGATAGTTCCACGGCGCGACGATGCCGACGACCGGCCGTGGCCGGTAGTGCACGGTGACCTTCTTGATGGACAGGAACGGCAGCGATGCCGGACGGCGCTCCGGCGCCAGCGCCTTCTCCATCGTCTTGATGTAGTACGACGCGATCATGATCAGCAACGGCACCTCTTGCGCGGCGTCGGTCGCCGACTTGCCGGTTTCCTTGATCAGCAGCGCTTCGATCTCGGCGCGATGCTCGCCCAGCCAGACGGCGTAGCGCGCCAGCACCTTCGCACGGCCGGCGGCGCCGCGGGCCTCCCATTCCCGCTGCGCCTGGCGCAGACCGGCGACGATGCGGGGAACGTCGGCCGGGTCGGTCCACCGCACCGTGCCCGCGGCCCCGCCGGTGGCGGGATTGCGGATCGTGGCGGTCGCGTCGACGTCGGGCGTTGCGGTCATGACTGCAATGCTAACCGCTGCTGTGATCTGGATCGCAGCGGGGTTGACACCTGTCAAGTCCGGCCGCGCGCACCGCGAGGCACACCAGCGCCGACGCCAACAGCGCAGCGCCGATGGTGTCGGTGAAGTAGTGATACGTGAGGGCCTGTCCGGTCAGTCCGAGCAGCGCGAACGCGACGGCCGACACCAGCACCCAAACCCGCGCTCCGGCGACCAGCACGATCATGCCGACCACGGCCACCATCACGGTGACGTGCCCGCTGGGGTAGGCAAGGCCGGCGTCACCCTTGCTCCGTTCGAACAGCGGCTTCAGAATACGCACGGCGGCGAGCCCGACCGCCGGGGTCAGCGCGACCACCGCGGCCAACCGCCAGCGGCGCTGAAACAACGCGACGGCGAGAGCGGCCAGCAGCATCACCGCCAGCAACACGGGCTTGGTGAACAACAGCAGGTCGTCCACGCCGTCGTGGGACTTACCGGCATGCGAGAACCAGTCATCGAGGCGTGTCGAGCCGCGACCCACCACCAGACCCAGCACCGCCATCGCGGCGAGACCGATGGGAGGCCAATACCTGAGCGCTCTGATTGACGTCATTCCTTGCCGGCGATGCCCCGGACGTAGGCAGCCTGCCCGAGGTGCTGCGCGCAGTCGTCGACGATGCTGATGATCCGCGCGCTCGCGGTCACGGGCGGCGTCCACCGCTCGTCGACGATCCGCTCCAGTTCCTTCGCCGTCACTGAGGCGACGAACTCCAGGGTCACTTCGTGCACCGCGTGGTAGTAACCGGAGAGCAGGTCGGCCGGCGCACGCACCTTCGCCACCTGATCCGGAGTGTGCCCGTAGCCGTGCGAGTCCGCCGGCAGGTCGAGGTCGAACCGATCGACCCATCCATCGCGGAACCACACCTGCTCGATGCCGGCGACGTCGCAGAGTTGGGCGTCCTGGACGCGCGCGCTGTGCCACAGCAACCACGAGATGGTGTTGGCGTCCGGTGTCGGCCGGTAGCACGCGAGGTCGTCGGTCAACCCGTCGGTGAGGTCGTCGACGTGCTCGATGAGGCGGGTGAACGCGTCGCGTAGCAACTCGCGCGCAGCCGAGATGTCTGTGTCAGCCATGCCCTCGAAGTTACCCGGTCACGTCTTCGCAAAGCATGGCTCGCGACGGCGCAGTCCGGCGGACGTCAATCGCCGGAGGATGCACCGTGGAACACCGCCTCGACGTTGTTGCCGTCCGGATCGCGGACGAAGGCGCCGAAGTACCCGGAGTGGTATTCGGGCCAGAGGCGCGGTGCGTGCAGCGACTCCGCGCCGTGCTGCAGCGCCGCGTCGTGGAACGCCTGCACCTCGTCCGTGCCCGCGGCCTGGAAGGCGAAGTGAATGCCCTCGGTGGCCTGCCTGCCGGTACCGTCCTCGATCCAGAAGTCCGGCTTGCCGTCGCGGCCGTAGCCGACGGCCGGACCCACGTCCATTTGGCGGGTGTACCCCAGGACGGCCAGCACCGCGTCGTAGAACGCCGTGGACTTCGCGTAGTCGGCGCAGATGACGCCAAAGTGGTCGATCACGGCCCCATCGTGGCACGGACGCGGCCGCGGTCACGCCGGATTCGGCGAGCACCGCTGACCGACGAGTGTGGGGCCCGTGCACGCACTCGATGGGTATTTCGTGCACGAGGCCCACACTCGCAGTCAGACGGGGCAGCCCGCCGCACGCAACGCGGCACGGACGCGCTCGACGATCACGCGCGGTCGCGACATCATCTCCGAACTCACTCGGACCACCACCCAGCCGGCGGCTTCGAGTAGCGCGATGCGTTCGATGTCCCACGACCGCTGCCGCCCGTCGGTCCAGTGCTGCACGCCGTCGTATTCGACGGCGACCCTCCACTCCCGCCACCCCATGTCGACCCGGATGCGGAGGCGTCGGAACTCGATCTGCGTCTCCGGCGGCGGCAACCCGGCGCCGACGATGAGCAGCCGCAGCCTGCTCTCCGGAGGGGACTCGGCACCACCGTCGACGAGGTCGAGTACACGTCGCAATCGGGCCACGCCGCGCCCGCCGGGGTGTGCGTCGGCGACCGCGACGACCTCTGGCGGCGTGATGCGCGTGGCGTTCAGCACGGCGTCGACCGCTGCGACCGCCCGATCGTCAGGACACGTGCGGCCGATGTCGAACGCGGTGCGAGCAGGCGTCGTCACGCCGACGCCGCGGACGCTGCACACCTCGGCGGGCGCGAGCTCCCAGGTGTGTACGACGATGCCCGGCCGAGCGTGCCGATCCGCCCGGACGACCTCCGCCGGCGCCGACGGGTCGAGCCACTTCGTGCCGAACATGGCGGCGGCCGAGGGCCCACACAACGTCGCACCCGTAGCCAGCCACGCCGCATGCGCTCTGATCAGCGCGGTCATCTCGACGCCCCGTGGCAGGTACACGTCGCGGTGGACGGCGACGTTGTCGCGGGCGAGCGAGCGACGGTTCAGACCGCCGCTGCGGATGGCCGTGCTGCCGATGAACGGTTCCATGGCAATACCGTCGCCGCGATCGCCGACGACAGTGGGCCCTGCGTACGCGATCCGGGCCGAAGCTGTGCATAGAGCCCACACTGGGGACGAACACGACAATGCCCCGGTGCGCGGAGCGCACCGGGGCATTGTCGTACGGGACTTAGAAGTCCATGCCGCCCATGCCACCGGTCGGGTCGCCCGCGGGTGCGGACGCCTTCTCCGGCTTGTCGGCGACGACGGCCTCGGTGGTGAGGAACAGCGCCGCGATGGACGCCGCGTTCTGCAGCGCCGAGCGCGTGACCTTGACCGGGTCGGCGACGCCGGCCTTGAGAAGGTCCTCGTACTCACCGGTCGCGGCGTTCAGACCGTGACCCGCAGGAAGGTTGGTGACCTTCTCCGCGACGACACCCGGCTCCAGGCCACCGTTGAAGGCGATCTGCTTGAGCGGGGCCGACAGCGCGACGCGAACGATGTTCGCACCGGTCGCCTCGTCACCGGTGAGCTTGAGCTCGTCCAGCGACGGGGCGGCCTGCAGAAGGGCTACGCCGCCACCGGCGACGATGCCCTCTTCGACGGCTGCCTTGGCGTTGCGGACGGCGTCCTCGATGCGGTGCTTGCGCTCCTTGAGCTCCACCTCGGTGGCAGCTCCGGCCTTGATCACCGCAACACCGCCGGCCAGCTTGGCCAGGCGCTCCTGCAGCTTCTCGCGGTCGTAGTCGGAATCGCTGTTCTCGATCTCGGCGCGGATCTGGGCGACCCGTCCGGCGATCGCGTCGGCATCGCCCGAGCCACCGACGAGGGTGGTCTCGTCCTTGGTGATGACGACCTTGTCGGCCTTGCCGAGCAGCGAGACGTCGGCGGTCTCCAGGGAGAGGCCGACCTCTTCGCTGATGACCTGACCACCGGTGAGGATGGCGATGTCCTGCAGCATGGCCTTACGGCGGTCACCGAAGCCCGGGGCCTTGACGGCGACGGACTTGAAGGTGCCACGGATCTTGTTGACCACCAGGGTGGACAGGGCTTCGCCCTCGACGTCCTCGGCGATGATCAGCAGCGGCTTGCCGGATTGGATGATCTTCTCCAGCAGGGGCAGCAGGTCCTTGACGGTCGAGACCTTGGAGCTGACCAGGAGGATGTAGGGCTCCTCGAGGACGGCTTCCTGACGCTCGGCGTCGGTGACGAAGTACCCCGAGATGTAGCCCTTGTCGAAGCGCATGCCCTCGGTGAGCTCGAGCTGCAGGCCGAAGGTGTTGGACTCCTCGACCGTGATGACGCCCTCGTTGCCGACCTTGTCCATGGCCTCGGCGATCAGGTCGCCGATCGACTGGTCACCGGCGGAGATGCCGGCGGTGGCGGCGATCTGCTCCTTGGTCTCGATGGCCTTGGCCGACGCCAGCAGCGTCTCGGTGACCTTCTCGACGGCCTTCTCGATGCCGCGCTTCAGACCCAGCGGGTTGGCGCCGGCAGCCACGTTGCGCAGACCCTCGCGAACGAGTGCCTGAGCGAGCACCGTGGCGGTGGTCGTGCCGTCACCGGCGACGTCGTCGGTCTTCTTGGCGACTTCCTTGACCAGCTCTGCGCCGATCTTCTCGTACGGGTCCTCCAGCTCGATCTCCTTGGCGATGGACACGCCATCGTTGGTGATCGTGGGGGCGCCCCACTTCTTCTCCAGGACGACGTTGCGGCCCTTGGGTCCCAACGTCACCTTTACTGCGTCCGCGAGGGCGTTCAGCCCGCGCTCGAGGCCACGGCGGGCCTCTTCGTCATACGCAATTGTCTTAGCCATTGCGAAGTGTTCCTCCGGATTAGGGATGGCACGATTCGTGGTCGGGCTCAGTGCCCGCGACGGACGACTCGGGTGTGCTCCGCAGGTGCGGCCCGTTGTCTCACCGTCCCGACCTGGCACTCACTGATCGCGAGTGCCAACGTCATTCTTAGCACTCGGCCATGGCGAGTGCAAGGTCAGGCCATGGGCGCCCGACCCGCCCGCGGTCAATGAACGCGCCCGCGGCAGACGGCCAGATGGCGCACCCTCCGAGCCCATCCAGTCGTGGCTGGTTACGCCTCGACATCGTTTGCCGGCCGGCCGCGCAAGCTCTCGGGTCTGCTGTCGGCCCAATGCTGTTCGACATACTCGAGACAGGTCGAGCGAGCCGCCTCGCCATACACCACCTGCCAACCAGCCGGACATTCGGCGAAGGTCGGCCACAGGCTGTGCTGCTCCTCCTCGTTGACCAAGACGAAGTAGCTGCTGTCTTCGTGGTCGAACGGATTCCGACTCATGCGTTCACTTATAACACGGTCGTCACGAGGTAACCAAGAGATTGCTCGTAATTGCCGCTAATCGCATTCGCCGTCGCGATAGCCGACGTTTCACCGCGATCGACAGTTATGGACTGCACGTGGCAGCCAGCAGTCGACGTGTCAATATATCAACGCGTTGGATCAATTCAATGGTTCACCACGTGACGAACCAGAGGCCGGAATGGTTTTGTTGGCGTTTGCCATCGACCCACTCTTACCGTGCGGTACGCCGCCCTCCGCCGATCATCGTGCCGTATCGAACAAGATTGCTACAAACGGGAACCTGTGCGTTGCCGAAAATCAACGACGATCTGGGAATGCCGTCTTCGGTCGCGCGCTCGCCCGGTATGAGGATGACGGGGGACCGTTACGGGCATCGCGGCCGGGCGCGCTGCATGCCGAGCCCCGGCGCTCCGGTTCGTCCGAGGGGCCACGACGAGGAGTTCGGAGTTGTTGCTGCCGACCGGAGCACGGCTGTGTGCGACGTCAGCGCGTGACCCGCAGGCCGTCGACGATGACCTCGGCCACGCGATCGGCCACCCCGTCGCCGAACTCCTGGGTCGACTTGCACACCATCAGAAGTGCCTTCACTTCGGCAGCTCCCACGTCGGCCCGCACCGAGCCGGCCCGTTGCGCGGCGGTCAGGAGGTCGTCGAGCAGTTCGAGGAACGCGGCTTCGGCGCCGGGCGCCGCGGCGTCGATGTCGACCCCGTAACCGGCGAGCGCATCGGCCATGCCGTGGTCGGTGGCGGCAGTCCTGACCATCTCGCGAAGGAAGTCGAAGAGCGCCGTGCCGGGATCGGCGGCCAACAACGCCCTGGCCTGCGCCACGATGCTGCGCACGCGATCTTCGATGACGGCGCGGAAGAGGGCTTCCTTGGTCGGGAAGTGTCGGTAGATGGTGCCCGGTCCGACGCCGGCCCGGCGGGCGATCTCGTCGATCGGCACCGCGAGGCCCTCGGCCGCGAACGTCTCATAGGCGACCGCCAGCAGCCGCAGCCGGTTTCGGGCTGCGTCGGCGCGCATCGGGCGCGCATTCTCGGTCACTTCTCGTCCTTCGGTTGACAAAGCGGAGTAATCGTTCCGTATAGTCGAAACGAACGGAGCCTACGTTCCGGTTCATCCTACCGAGGAGTGCGACATGCCTGAAGACACCGGTCACTGGACCTTCGCCGACCTTCCCGACCTCAGCGGCCGGACGGCCGTCGTCACGGGTGCGAACACCGGGCTCGGCTACGAGACGGCGACCGCGCTCGCAGCCAGGGGCGCCCAGGTGGTGCTGGCCGTCCGGAACCTGGACAAGGGCAAGGCCGCCGCCGACCTCATCGGGCGGGCCCACCCTGGCGCCGACGTCTCGGTGCAGGAACTCGACCTCACGTCGTTGACGTCCATCGCCGACGCGGCCAACGAGTTGCGATCCCGCCACGACCAGCTCGATCTGCTCATCAACAACGCCGGTGTGATGATGACTCCGAGGTCCACCACGAAGGACGGGTTCGAGCTGCAGTTCGGCACCAATCACCTCGGCCACTTCGCCTTCACCGGCCGACTGATGGAGCTGCTCCTCGCGACGCCGCTGTCCCGGGTGGTGACGGTCAGCAGTCTCGGCCATCGCATCGGCCGGATCCGGTTCGACGACCTCCAGTCCGAGCGTGGCTACCGTCGCATCGGTGCGTACGGACAGTCCAAGCTCGCCAACCTGCTGTTCACCTACGAGCTGCAGCGGCGGTTGCACGCTACCGACACCGTCGCCCTCGCCGCCCATCCCGGGGCCTCGAGCTCCGAGTTGTCGCGCTACCTGCCCAATGCGATTCAGCTCGTCTTCCGGCCGTTGGATCAGAGCGCCGAGATGGGGGCGCTCCCGACCTTGCGGGCCGCCACCGACCCCCATGCGTCCGGGGGCGACTACTACGGACCCGGCGGTGTCGCGGAACTGCGCGGCTACCCCAAGGTGGTCGCCTCCAGCGCCCGGTCCCACGACGTCGACGTCGCCCGCCGGTTGTGGTCGGTGTCCGAGGAGCTCACCGGCGTGACGTTCCCGGTCTAGGGCTCGCGGCGGCTGCCGGTGGCACGGCGGCACCTATCCTGAAGGTCGAGCACACCGCAACGATGCCGTCGACCCGCAACGGAGTGCGAATGTCACTGTGGAACCCCGCCGACGTCCCGCCGTACCCTCCGACGAGTTACACCGACGACCAGCCGGAAGTCAGCGCGGCCCTGCGAAGCGCCGACCACCCCGCTGACTACGACTCGTTCGGCATGGTGAAGTACCACTACCTGGTGGGTACCGCGCCGACCGCGGAGAAGCCGGACGGCCTGCACGGCGCCTACGGTCTCTACCGCATCGACCTGTCACCGAAGGCGGGCGGACCCGGACCACACTTCCACCGCGCCATGTCCGAGGCCTTCTTCGTCGTGTCCGGGCGGATGAGACTCTACGATGGTCGCGACTGGATCGACGGCGACCAGGGCGACTTCCTCTACGTGCCACCGGGCGGCATCCACGGTTTCCGCAACGAGGCCGACGCCCCTGCGTCGATCCTCCTGTTGTTTGCTCCCGGCGCACCCCGCGAGCACTACTTCGAGGGACTGGCGCACCTCGGTGAGCTGACCGACGACGAGCGGCGGGAGTGGTTCATCGCCAACGACAACTACTTCGTCGAGTGACACGCCGACTCTTCGGGTGACACGCCCGGTAGATGTGCGCAGCCGTAACCCCTTGCCCTAGACTGCCCTTCGATCAGATAGGAGTCTCAAGGGTGCAGGGTTACCTCTCGCCCAGTACCCAATCGTTGCGGGGCTGGCAACGTCGGGCCATGGTGAAGTATCTTACGGCTGCACCTCGGGACTTCCTCGCGGTGGCGACCCCCGGCTCGGGCAAGACCACCTTTGCGCTGCGCATCGCCGGCGAGCTCCTTGCCGACCGCACCGTCGAGCGCATCACGATCGTCGTGCCCACCGAACACCTGAAGATCCAGTGGGCGACGGCCGCCGCCGCGCTCGGCCTCTCGCTCGACCCCAAGTTCAGCAACGGCTCGGCACAGAACTCCGACGAGTACCACGGCGTCGTCATCACCTACGCCCAGGTGGCCAGCCATCCCGGGCGGCACCGGGTGCGCACCGAGAACCGCAAGACGCTGGTGGTGTTCGACGAGATCCACCACGGCGGCGACGCCAAGTCGTGGGGCGATGCCGTCCGCGAGGCGTTCGGAGACGCGACGCGGAGGCTGGCCCTGACGGGCACGCCGTTCCGCAGCGACGACAGCGCCATTCCGTTCGTCACCTACGAACGCGGTCCGGACGGACTGCAGCGAAGCCAAGCCGACCACACCTACGGGTACGCCGAGGCGCTCGCCGACGGCGTCGTCCGTCCCGTCGTGTTCCTGGCGTATTCGGGCGAGTCGCGATGGCGGGACAGTGCCGGCGAGGAGCACGCGGCCCGACTGGGCGAGCCCCTCAACGCCGAGCAGACCGCCCGCGCGTGGCGGACCGCGCTAAACCCGGCCGGTGACTGGATGCCTGCGGTGATCGCCGCAGCCGACAAGCGTCTGGAGCAGAAGCGCCGGCACGTGCCCGACGCGGGCGGCATGATCATCGCCTCCGACCAGACGGCGGCCAGGGCGTACGCCGGCCTGCTCACCACGATCACCGGCGAGGCCCCCACGGTGGTGTTGTCGGACGACCCGGGCTCCTCGGACCGCATCACCGCCTACGCCCAGGGCACCAGCCGGTGGCTGGTCGCGGTGCGGATGGTGTCCGAGGGCGTCGACGTCCCGCGGCTGTCCGTCGGGGTCTACGCCACCAGCGCGTCCACGCCCCTGTTCTTCGCCCAGGCCATCGGCCGCTACGTGCGCTCCCGGCGTCCCGGTGAGACCGCCAGCATCTTCCTGCCGTCGGTGCCCAATCTGTTGCAGCTGGCCAGCGAAATGGAGGCGCAGCGCAACCACGTCCTCGGCAAGCCGCACCGCGAGTCGCAGGGCGAATGGGACGAGGACGCCGCCGCGGACGCCGCCAAGGAGAAGACCGAACGCGACGAGATGGACAACGGCTTCGAGATGCTCGGGGCCGACGCCGAGTTGGACCAGGTCATCTTCGACGGCTCGTCCTTCGGCACCGCGACCCCGGCGGGCAGCGACGAGGAGGCCGACTATCTCGGCATCCCGGGCCTGCTCGACTCCTCGCAGATGCGAGACCTGTTGCGGCGCAGGCAAGACGAGCAATTGGAGAAGCGGACGGCCGCCGGCGGTACGGTGCCGGTGATGTCGACGACTCACGGGCAACTGCGGGATCTGCGCCGTGAACTCAACGCGCTGGTGACACTCGCGCATCACCGCACCGGGAAGCCGCACGGTTGGATTCACAACGAGCTGCGACGGATCTGCGGCGGCCCGGTCGTCGCGGCGGCGAATTCGGACCAGATCGCCGCGCGCATCGAAGCGGTCCGCGCCCTTCGGCCGTAGCTCCCGATGTGACGTGGCGCACAACCTCGCCGCGATGGGACACACCACACAGGTGACAACCTAGCCACCGCGGGGTTAGTTTGACGGTGCCGTAGATTACACGACCCGTGGGGGGTTCGATGATTTCGCCGCTCCGATCAGGGCTCCGGCCAAGGCCCCGACGAAGGCCCCGACCAAGGCGCTGGCGATGGTCTCGCTCGTCGAGTACTCGCGCATAGTCTCAGCCGTTCACGCCGCTGCCATCACTCCCGGACACTGGATCGCAGCGATGGAGGCGATTCGCAGCGCCTTCGGCTCTACCAGCGCAGGGTTGATCACCGCCGACGGGTCGAGCCGGGTCATCCACAGCGCGCATCTCCCGGAAGACGCGAAACGGGCCTACAGCGAGCACTACCGCCACGTCGACTATGTCCTCGACGCCGTCGAGCACGGCCCCATCGGCCTGATTCGCAGCGGCGAGCCGCTCGTCGCCTTGAACGCACGATCGGAGTTCAACGCCGATTGGCTGCATCCCCACGGGATGCAGGACGGCTTGTTCGTCCGCCTCACCGACGGGCCCGTTCCCACCTGTTTCCTTATCGCGGCGTCCACGGGATCGGAGCCGTACGCGACACCGGAGCGCGTCCAGGTGGTCAGCGCCCTCGTCCCGCACCTGCAGCAGGCGTTGCGCACGCAGCGCTACCTTCGAGACCTGGTGCACGAGGCGAGTGACCTGTCCGACGCCGTGGACGGCATGCGGCATGGGGTGTTCGTCGTCGGCCGGGGATCGATGGTGATCCATGCCAACCGGGTCGCCGAGGACCTGGTGGCGCTCGACGACGGACTCGAGGTGCGATCGGGTCGCCTCGGATTCAGGGTGTGCTGTGCTGACGCGGCGTTGCAGCGCAGCATCCCCGGCGCCCTCGGCGACGGCGGCGCCGAGGGCCGCGCCAGTAGCTCACTGCTCTGTCCGCGCACCGACGGCAAGCGGTCCTACATCGTGCACGTCGTGCCGTTCGCCTCGCCCACGACCGCCACCCGGGACTCCCGCGCCCTGGTGATCGTCATCGATCCAGAACGACGGTCCGAACCGCCCAGGCACCTGCTGAACTGTCTCTACGGATTGACCAGGGCGGAGTCCGACGTCGCGCTCCGGGTGCTGCGCGGTGACGGCCTGCGGCCCATCTCCGACGACATGTCGCTGTCGATGGCCACCGTGAAGACGCACCTGCAGCACGTCTTCGCCAAGACGGACACCCATCGGCAGGCGGAGCTGGTCAGGCTGCTGCTGACGATCACCCCGTGACGCGGCCATCCACCAACACCAGGCCACCCTGATCTTCTTCGCCGTGGCGCGAGGGAATCGCCGCGGCAATTCGTCATGCCGTGTCCGTAGATCGGGTTGAAACCGCAGACGGCTTCAGGCGACTACAGCCCGAGCAGGCCCGGCAGGTCGGCGACGGAGTCGATGACGTTGTTGGGTTGCATCGCGAATTCGTCTGCAGCCCAACGGTCCAACGTGTCCTGGCGGAACTTCCCGGTGCGCACCAGCACGCCGGTCATGCCGACCACCTGCCCGGCGAGCACGTCGTTGTTGAGATCGTCACCGACGACGTACATCTCCTCGGGGTCGACCCCGAGCCGGCTCGCCGCCGCCAGGAAGCCGCCCGGCGCGGGCTTTCCGACCGCAGTGGCCTTGCGGCCGGAGGTCTCCTCCAGACCCACCAGGTACATGCCGGTGTCGACCCGCAGCCCCTCCGACGTGTTCCACGACGTGCTGCGGTGCATCGCCACCACCGGGACGCCCCGCGCCATCCACTCGTAGACCCGGCTCAGCGTCACGTGGTCGTATTCCGGACCTGCGCCGCCGAGCAGGATGACGTCCGGGGTGCCGGGATCGGAATCGATCACGTCATGGGCGTAGACCACCTCGATGCCCGGCATGTCCTCGCCGATCTTCCCGTTGTTGACCAGGAAGCATCTGGCGTCGGGATAGCGGTCCCGGACGTAGTCGGCCGTCAGGACCGCCGCGGTGACGACCTCGTCGGAGGCGACGTCCATGCCGGCCCCGGCCAGTAGCGCCGCGATCTGGGCACGGGTCTTGGTGGTGGTGTTGGTCAGGTAGGTCCTGGCGATCTGGTGGTCGGCGAGCACGCGCAACGTGTCCGCCGCGCCGGGAATCGGCTCCCACGACGTGACCAGCACGCCGTCGATGTCGAACAACACTCCGCCGACAGCCATGCTGCCGAGGTTAAACGGCAAACTCCCCGGCGCAACTCGGACCCCGCCGATCGCGGACCCAGCAATTCGCCGCAACCCAGGGCGACGCAGCCCCCGCGATCGACCACGCGTGCTCGGCGGGCACGTCGAGGACCCGGTAACCCTTGATCCCCGCCGGCGTGGCCGCGATCAGCGTCGCCACCCCGGCACGGCGCTGGAACGGCGTCTGCCGCACGGTCCAGCCGACGATGCCCTCGGCGTCGATACAGTCCCGACGCCGGTCCAGGCTGCCGGCCCTGGCAACGAGCCAGCCGTCGCCCACCCGGTGCCCGAGGGCGCGGGACCGGTCGGCGGCCAGCAGCGCCGCCGTCGCGGTCACGGCGGTCCCCAGCGCCCACGCCGACCCCGGTACCGGCACGAGGAACGCCGCCACCGCGAGTCCGACGACGAGCAGTCCGGGTAACGCCAGCGCCCGCGTCCAGCGCCGGCGCGTGGCCACCGGACCGTGGCGGCGCAAGGCACCGGTGACGACGTCGGCCCGCCCGATCAGCTCCGCGAGCACGCCCTGCGCGGTGTCGACGGGGCACGGCGGCAGCAGCAGCGACGCCTCACCCGACCCACCGACACCCGTCATCACCGCGTCCAACCGGGCGCCGCCGAAGGCCCGCACCAGAAGGGGTTCACGGACGGTACCGCCGCGCAGGCGACGCATGTCGAAGGTGTGCTCCCGGACCCGCAACAGCCCGTGCCGAAGGTGCAGCACGGGCTCACCCTCGCGCCGTGACAGCACCAGGTTCCCGAAGGTCAGCAGCGAACGCAGCACCGAGAGGAAGACCGAGACGGCGAGCACGACCAGGACGGCCACCACGACGGTGAGGACGACACCGGCCCGCTGGGCGGCATCGAAACCCTCGCGAGCGAGCCGTGAATCACTCAGTGCGGCAAGGGCTCCGGTCTGGTACACCACGCCGACCGCGGCGATGATCATCACCAGGCCGGTGAAGCTCAAGGGACTGTAGCGCAACCACGAGGGGTGCCATCGGGCGATCACCCGGTCCTTCGGCGGCGGTTGGCCGTCGGCGCACTCCAGCGAATCCGCGAGAAGGATCGCGCGTAGCCGTGGCACCTCACCGGACCGGACGGCGTCGAGGGCGAACTCGTTGTCCCCCTTGGCCTCCCGTCCCGTGGTCACCGTGACCACGGTCAGGCCCAGCAGCCGGTGGAGCAGCCGGGCATCGGTCGACACCGAGCGGATCCTGTTGCGCGGCAAGGAGAGGACGTGACGTTGCAGCACGCCGTCACGGCGCTGGATCTGCTCGGCGTCGATGCGGTAGGCAGTGGTGAACCAGCGGGCGACGCCGAACACGACGAGCAGCACGACCACCGCGATCGACCACCTCGAGTTGCCCGTCGCCGACCCGAGCACCACCGACCCGATCAGCAGCGGTAATTGGCGGCGGAGGACCTCGTGGACGGGATGGACGAGCAGCATGCGGGGGCTCAGCCTGCGCCACTGCGCGGCCGACACCGTCACGTCGCGTCCCGGTCACCGATCGCGGCGGCATCGGTCAGCGCGGCGACGATCCGGTCGGCGATCTCGGAGTCCAGCGCGACGATCCGCACGGCGCCGGCCGACGAGGCGGTCGTCACGGTGACGTCGGCGAGGCCGAACAACCGGTCGAGCGGACCGCGATGGGTGTCGACGGTCTGCACCCGTGAGATGGGCGCGATCCGGCGCTCCTGCACGAACCAGCCGGACCGGGTGTACACCGCGGGCGTCCCCGTCTCGAGCGACAGCTCCCAGCGGTGCACCCGGTATCGCCACCAGGGCGCGACGACGACGAACGTGACGATGCCGATCGCGGTCGCGGCTGCCGCCCCGACGTGCAACCAGGCCCACCGCCCGTCCAGGGCGAACCACGCCGCCTGTGCCGCCGACAGCAGCGTCCAGGGGATGGCCGCCCCGACCGCCCATGCCATCGGAGCCCTGCGGCTCGGCGGGTTCGCCGGGTCGACGAGTGTCACCATCACCATGAGTATGGTCTTGTCCATGACCGTCAATGCCAAGTGGACGGCTGCCGACGTCCCCGATCAGACCGGTCGCGTCGCCGTCGTCACCGGCTCCAACACCGGCCTGGGCTACGCCACCGCCCTCGTCCTCGCGTCCAAGGGTGCGCAGGTCGTCCTCGCGGTCCGCGACGTCGGGAAGGGCGGCGCAGCGGCCGCCCGACTGGTCGGGGAAGTCCCCCGCGCCGACGTCACGGTGCAGCCGCTGGACGTCGGGTCCCTGCAGTCCATCCGGACGGCGGCGGCCGAGCTCACGAACGCGCACCCGCGCATCGACCTGCTGATCAACAACGCCGGGGTGATGTATCCGCCGAAGCAGCTCACCAAGGACGGCTTCGAACTCCAGTTCGGCACCAACCATCTCGGGGCGTTCGCGCTGACCGGGCTGCTGTTGGAGAACATGTTGCCGGTGCCGGGGTCCCGCGTGGTTGCGGTCGCCAGCATCGCGCACCGCATCCAGGCCGCCATCCACTTCGACGACCTGCAGTGGGAACACCACTACAACCGGGTCGCGGCGTACGGCCAGTCCAAGCTGTCGAATCTGCTCTTCACCTACGAACTGCAACGGCGGCTTGAGTCAGCCGGCGGGCAGGAGCGCAGCGACGGGGGGAATGGGTCCGGCGGGCAGGAGCGCAGCGACGGGGGGAATGGGTCCGGCGGGCAGGAGCGCAGCGACGGGGGGTATGGGTCCGGCGGGCAGGAGCGCAGCGTCGGGGGGTATGGGTCCGGCGGGCAGGAGCGCAGCGACGGGGGGAATGGGTCAGCCGGCGGGTCGACGATCGCCGTGGCCGCGCACCCCGGCATCTCGAACACCGAGCTGATGCGCCACATCCCCGGCTCCGGACTGCCGGGCTTCCGCCAGGCGGCGAGCCTCGTCACCAACAGTCCGGAAATGGGTGCGCTGGCGACGCTGCGGGCCGCGACCGACCCTGCGGTCACGGGCGGCCAGTACTACGGCCCCGACGGCTTTCGGGAATTGCGCGGCCATCCCGAGCTGGTGGAGTCGAGCGAGCAGGCGCACGACCAGGACGTGGCCCGTCGGCTGTGGAGCGTCTCCGAGGAGCTCACCGGCGTCACGTACCCGGTGTGACCATGAGATCCGTCGAAGAGCATCAGCGTGTCGTCGCGCGGTTGATCGCCCCGCGGCACCCGGTCGGCGTTCCCGTCGGCGACGCGCTGGGCCTCGTCCTCGCCGCCGACGTCGTCGCGCCGCTGTCGTTGCCGGGTTTCGACAACTCGGCGATGGACGGTTACGCGGTGATGGCGCCCGACGTCGCATCGGCGTCACCGGAACGGCCGGTGCGCCTCGTGGTGGCCGAGGACATCCCCGCCGGCCGCACCGACGCCCTGGTGCTGGCGCCGGGGACCGCGCACCGGATCATGACGGGTGCTCCACTGCCCGCGGGCGCGACGGCGGTAGTCCCCGTCGAGGCCACCGACGGGGCGGTGGACACCGTGTCGATCCGCGCCGGCGCCCAGCCCGGTCAGCACGTACGACGCGCAGGTGAGGATGTCAGCGCGGGCACGACGGTGTTGCACGCCGGACACGTCCTGACACCCGCGGCCCTCGGCCTGGCCGCGGCCCTCGGCCTCGCCGAGCTGAGAGTGATTCCGCGACAACGTGTTCTGGTGATGTCGACGGGTTCGGAACTGGTCAGTCCGGGCACTCCCCTTCAACCTGGTCAGATCTACGAGTCCAACGCCGTGATGCTGGCGGCCGCGGTCCGCGAGGCCGGCGCCGACGTGTCGACCTCCTCGATGACGGAGGACGACGTCGACGCGTTCCGGGCGGCGCTGCAGACGCATGCCAGGGACGCCGATCTGATCATCACCACCGGTGGTGTCAGCGCGGGCGCGTACGAGGTGGTGAAGGACACGCTCGTCGACGAGGTCGAGTTCGTGAAGGTCGCGATGCAGCCCGGCATGCCTCAGGGTGCGGGCACCGTGTCGGGGACGCCGATCATCACGCTGCCCGGCAATCCCGTCAGCGCGCTGGTGTCGTTCGAGGTCTTCATCCGCACGCCGCTCCGCGCGGCGATGGGATTGCCGCATCCCGACCGCCCACGCCTCGACGCGACGGTCACCGACGATCTGAAGTCCCCACCGGGGCGGCGGCAGTTCCGTCGCGGGGTGTTCACCACCGACGGCGGTGTCTCCGGACCGCCCACGGTCACCAGCTACGGCCCGCCGGCATCACATCACCTGCGGTGGCTGGCATCGGCCAACTGCCTGCTCGAGATCGAGGAGGACGTCGTCGAGTTGGCGGCCGGCTCACCCGTGCGGGTGTGGGATCTGACGTAGGGGTTTGCCGCCCACGTATCATCGAAAGTCCCATGGCCAGACCCGCGCGACCCGCCGACGCAGCCCACGAGTCCGAGCTTGCACGATTCGTCGAGCTGGTCCGTTCCACCGTTCCTCCCGTGTATTCCGCAGGCCTGCCGTTCATCGCCGGTGGCGTCGGCCTGGCGGCCGCCGGACGCCGACACCGTTGGGTGCGCAACGCCGGACTCGCCGCCGCGGGTGCGTGCGCACTGTTCTTCCGGCACCCGTCCCGCGTGCCGCCGAGCCGGCCTGGCGTGGTCGTCGCGCCCGCCGACGGGCTCGTCACGCTCATCGAAGAGGCCCTGCCCCCCGCCGAACTCGGCATGCCTGCCGTCGCGATGACCAGGATCAGCATCTTCCTGTCGCTGTTCGATGCGCACGTGCAGCGGGCTCCGGTCGGGGGGAAGGTCGTGGCCGTCAAGTACCGGCCGGGTCAATTCCAGTCCGCGGACAAGGACAGCGCCAGCGAGCTCAACGAATGCAACAGCGTGTGGATCCGCACCCCCGAGGGCGTCGACGTGGCCGCCGTCCAGATCGCTGGCCTGCTGGCGCGCCGCATCGTCTGCACGGCGCACGCCGGTGACCTTCTGGACCTCGGCGAGACCTACGGGATGATTCGCTTCGGCTCGCGCCTGGACACCTACCTGCCGACCGGCGCACGCGTGCTCGTCGAGATGGGTCAGCGCGCCATCGGTGGCGAAACGGTGCTGGCGGAGCCGGCGTGACCAGCAACGCGAGCAAGCGCGGGCTGCGAATCCTGCCGAGCGCGACGACCGTCCTGGCGATCTGCGCCGGGCTGACGTCCATCAAGTTCGCCCTCGACGAGAAGCCGTGGATCTCGTTGGCGCTGATCGGTGCCGCCGCCATCCTGGACGGCATCGACGGTGGCATCGCCCGCGCACTGAACGCCCAATCCCGGATGGGTGCCGAGATCGACTCGCTCGCCGACGCGGTGAACTTCGGCGTGGCACCCGCCCTGGTGATCTACGTGAGCTTGCTGGAGCACTCGCAGATCGGCTGGATCTTCGTGCTGCTCTACGCCGTGTGCGTGGTGCTCCGGCTGGCCCGCTTCAACGCGCTGCTCGACGACGACACCCGCCCGGCGTACACCCGCGAATTCTTCACCGGCATGCCGGCTCCGTGCGGCGCGATCGGGTCGATCGGGCCACTGGTCGCCATGCTGGAGTTCGGCCACGGCTGGTGGACGTCGCAGTGGTTCGTCTGCGCCTGGCTGGCGGCGAATGCGGCGCTGTTGGTCAGTCGGGTGCCGACGCTGGCGTTGAAGGCGATCTCGGTACCCCCCAACGCGGCGCCCATCCTGTTGATCCTGGTCGCCCTGGCCGCCGCCGGGCTGCTGCTGTTCCCGTACATCCTGGTGCTGTTGATCATCGCCGGATACGTGTGCATCATCCCGTTCACGATCAGGTCCCAACGCTGGGTCGCCGCGCGCCCCGAGGCCTGGGACGCCAAACCCCAGCAGCGCCGCGCCGTCAGACGCGCCGCCCGGCGTGCCGCGCCGAATCGTCGTTCGGTGGCCCGACTCGGGTTGCGCAGACCCGGTCCCCGGCGATGACCGACCACGCCACCGAGGTATTCGACGACGAACGACCGCTGGGTCGGTTGCCGCTCACGGCGCGGCTCAACACCTCGGCGATGGACTCACGACGCGGTGTGGTCCGCCTGCACCCGGAAGCCCTCGCCGCGCTGGGCATCCGCGAGTGGGATGCGGTGTCGCTGACCGGGTCACGTACCACCTCCGCGGTCGCGGGGCTGGCGAGCCCCGAAACCCCGGCGGGCACGGCGCTCCTGGACGACGTGACGCTGTCCAACGCCGGAGTACGGGAGAACTCCATCGTCCTGGTGGCGCCGGTCACCGTGTACGGCGCCCGATCGGTGACGGTGAGCGGGTCCAAGCTCGCCACCCAGTCGATCTCATCGGCGACGCTGCGACTTGCACTGCTGGGCAAGGTGATGACGGTCGGCGACACGGTCTCGCTGTTGCCGCGCGATCTCGGGCCGGGCACCTCGACGTCTGCCGCGTCGTCGGCGCTGACGTCGTCGGTGGGCATCACCTGGACGTCCGAGCTGCTCACGGTCACCGGCGTGGACCCGGCGGGACCGGTGAGCGTACAGCCCAATTCGCTCGTCGCGTGGGGTGACGGCACCACGCTCGCCACCGATCAGAGCACGGCCGCGCACACCGTCACCGGGCCCCGTCGAGGACCCACCGCCGAGCGGGCCAATCCCCCGGTGTCGATCGACGACCTCAGGGGCGCACACGCCCAGGCCGGTCGCCTGACCGAGTGGCTGAAGCTGGCCCTCGATCAGCCGGAGCTGTTGGAGACGTTGGGCGCCAAGGCCAATCTCGGGGTGCTGGTGTCCGGGCCGGCGGGCGTCGGGAAGGCGACGCTGGTGCGTGCGGTGTGCGCAGGGCGGCGCCTGGTGGAACTCGACGGACCGGAGGTCGGGGCGCTGCGCGCCGAGGACCGGCTGGCGTGCATCTCGGCGGCGGTCGCGACGCTGCGCGAGGGGGGCGGCGTCCTGCTCGTCACCGACGTGGACGCGCTGCTGCCGGCGACGGCCGAGCCCGTCGCGACGTTGATCCTCACCGAGCTGCGCGCCGCCGTCGCCACGCCGGGCGTGGCGTTCGTCGCGACGTCCGCAGTGCCCGACAACGCCGATGCCCGATTGCGTTCGCCCGACGTCTGCGATCGGGAACTCGGGCTCTCCCTCCCCGACGGATCGACGAGAAGGGCGTTGTTGGAGGTGCTGTTGCGGGCAGTTCCGGCCAACGACCTGAGGCTTGACGAGATCGCCGAACGCACACCAGGTTTCGTGGTCGCCGACCTGGCCGCGTTGGTGCGTGAGGCCGCATTGCGGGCGGCGGCGAGGGCCAGTACCGACGGCCGGCCACCGGCGTTGACCCAGGAAGATCTGACCGGTGCGCTGTCGGTGATCCGTCCGCTGTCGCGTTCCTCGGCGACCGAGGAGGTCGTCGTGGGGTCGGTGACGCTCGACGACGTCGGGGACATGGTCGAGACCAAGCAGGCGCTCACCGAGGCGGTGTTGTGGCCGCTGGCACATCCCGACACGTTCGAGCGGCTCGGGGTCGAGCCGCCGCGCGGGGTGCTGCTCTACGGTCCGCCGGGCTGCGGCAAGACGTTCGTCGTACGGGCACTGGCCAGTACCGGGCGTCTGTCGGTGCACGCCGTCAAGGGCGCCGAGCTGATGGACAAGTGGGTCGGGTCCTCCGAGCGTGCGGTTCGCGAATTGTTCCGCCGCGCCCGCGATTCGGCGCCATCCCTGGTCTTCCTCGACGAGATCGACGCGTTGGCGCCGCGCCGCGGACAGAGCTTCGACTCGGGCGTCACCGACCGCGTGGTCGCCGCGCTGTTGACCGAACTCGACGGCATCAATCCGCTGCGCGACGTCGTCGTGCTCGGTGCCACCAACCGCCCCGACCTGATCGACCCGGCACTGCTGCGGCCCGGGCGATTGGAGAAGTTGGTGTTCGTCGAACCACCGAATGCCGATGCGCGGCGGGACATCCTGCGCACCGCGGGCAAGTCGATTCCCCTGAGTTCCGACGTGCACCTCGACGAACTGGCCGAACAGCTGCAGGGATACAGCGCCGCCGACTGCGTTGCGTTGCTTCGTGAATCGGCACTGACGGCGATGCGACGCTCGATCGACGCCGCCGACGTCACCGCCGCCGACGTCGAGAAGGCCAGGACCACGGTGCGACCGTCGCTGAACCCGGCGCAGGTCGACGCGCTCCGGGCGTTCGCCGAAGGACGGTAGTTGACAGCAAACTCCCAGCCGCGGCCCTCGTCGAGAGCCAAGAACCGACTCTAGGGTTTCAGAGCGGGCAACGCGGCCCGCACGGCGACGGGACGCAGATGACACAATCGACCACCCGCCCCGATGACGTCGGTGACGTCGCCGGCGATGCCGCCCCATCCTCGAACGCACCGGACCACCAGGCGGCCGCCGGGCGTTGGCAGCGACTCAGGGCGGAATGGGATCGGCACCTTCGACCCGGCGAGCAGTCCGTGGTGCTCGCGTGGTCGTCGTTCACCGCGACCTTCGTGGGCGTGCGGGTACTGACGCACTGGATTCACGACGGCCACGGTCCCTCTGGCGGCGGAATGTCGGTGAGCGGGCACCACTTTCACCACTACAACATCGGCATCGCGGGGCTGGCGACCATCGGCGCGGTCGGCTTGCGCGGTCGCGAACGGCACCGGCGTCACCCGCTGACCGCGGCGGCTTACGGCTCGGCGGTCGCGCTCATCGTCGACGAACTGGCCCTGCTCATCGACCTCAAGGACGTCTACTGGGCACGCGAGGGCCGCACCAGCGTCGATGCCGCCGTCACCGTCGTCGCCGCGGGTGCCACCATCGCCGCCGGACTGCCGTTCTGGCCGCACGCCCGCAGGGCGTTGCGCCCGGCTTGACGAGAGCGAATCAGGGGCGGGCCTCGAGGACCAGGTTGAACGGTGTCTCGGTGGCCCGCCGGAAACGCGAGAAGCCGCCTCCGTCGACGACGACCTCGCGCAGTCGCGCCTCACCCGCCTGCGCGCCGAGCGCAGGCCCGTTGCGGGCGAGTGAGACGGGTACGCAAATCTGGGTGGACGCGCCGTACATCACCCGGCCCACCGGAGTCAGGTTGTCCTGCACCCGGTCGTTGGCGAACGGTTCCACGATCATCGCGGTGCCGTCATCGGCCAGCGCCTGGCGGGCGTGGCGCGAGACGCCGATCGGATCGCCCATGTCGTGCAGGCAGTCGAAGAACGCGATGAGGTCGAATTCGCCGCCGCGGTACCCGACCGCGTCCGCCACCTCGAACCGTGCGTTCTGCGCCCCCGCCGTCGCGGCCTTCTCGCGTGCGACGTCGATCGACTCGGCGTGGTAGTCGTACCCGATGAACTCCGAATCCGGGTAGGTCATCGCCATCAGGAGGGTGCTGGCGCCGTGCCCGCAACCGACGTCGGCGACCTTCGCCCCGCCCTGCAGCTTGTCCACGACGCCATCCAGCGCAGGCAGCCAAGCGCTGATCAGGCTGGCGTTGTACCCGGCGCGGAAGAACCGCTCGGTCCCGTCGAACAGACAGGGGTGGTGTTCGCCCCACTCGAGGCCTGCGCCGGTGGTGAAGTTCTCCAGCGTGCGTCCGAGCGCGTGGAAGGTCGCCTCGACGATGTTGTACGCACCGGGCAGGTCCACCGGACCGTTCGGGTCCGCCAGGCACAGCGCCTGCTCCTCGCTCAGCGACCACTCACCGGAGGCGGGTTCGAATTGCACGTATCCCCCGGCGCCCTGATTTCCCAGCCATTCGCGGACGTAGCGTTCGTGGGTACCGGTGCGCCGCGCCAACTCACCCGGGGTCAGTGCACCGCCGGCCAGTTCGCGGTACAGCCCGAGTCGGTCGCCCACCAGCATCAGCGCCGCGCTCATCGCGGCCCCGAGGTCGCCGACGGCGTGACCGAGGAACTCGTTCAGCTTGCCTTCGTCGACAGCCATGGCGTGCTCGTCTCACTCGTCGGGTCATGATCAACCCATGGTGAGCGCCACGCGGGCCAATCGATGGGCTTTGGCACGATCAGTGCGGTCGGCGCGGTGCCGGTACGGCTGATCAGCCCCGTTCGGCGAGTTCGGCCAGTCGCGCCAACGAGCCCGACAGCTTGTCCGCGGTCGTGGCCCGTGCGCGCGCCAGGCGCTTCGCGTCGGTCAGCCGCGACCAATCGTAGGTGTGCGTGACGCGTGTCGTCGCCGCGTCCAGCGGTTCCAGTTCCCAGCGCCACAGGTGCCCCGGCGGAGGCGATCCGGGCTCGGACGGTCGCCACGCGATGAGCCGGCCGTCGATGAACTCGACGACGTGGTTGTCGCGGGCCCCGCCGTGGGTGAGGATCATCCGGAACACGTCGCCGACGGCGTGCACCCGCTGACCTGCCGGCGCCTCGGCGAGGTTGTCGTTGCCGTCCCACCGCGGCTGCTGCGACGGATCGGCGATCAGCTCGAAGATGCGCTCGGCCGGCGCCGAGACGTCCATGGTGGCCGTGATGATCCGGTCGTCGCTCGTCACGGACCCATTCAACCGCAACCGTTGACGTTCCATAGCTGACATGTCATAGTCGGAGCGTGAAGAACTAGTCAATGCCAAGATAGGGAGGCCCGATGTCCACCACTGCGACGGCCCGCGCGGGCGACCGCGATCGCGAGGCGACCGCCACCACACTCGGTCAGGCCCTCGCCGAGGGCTACCTCGACACGACCGAGTACGACCATCGCGTCCAGGCGGCGTTCAGCGCCCAGACCACCGCCGACCTCGGTCGGTTACTGGGCGACCTACCGGTGGAGCGCCTGCGCCGCCACGATCCCCGCAGGCGAGCCGCGCGGCACGCGGCCGCCCGCACGTCGGTTCGTCTGCACGCGGCCGCCTACCTGCTGATGGTCGCGGTCGTGCTCACCATCTGGCTGACGGTCGCGCTGTCCGGGGGCGCCTGGTACTTCTGGCCGGTCTGGCCGATCCTCGGCGCGGGCGTCGGTCTGGCCGCCCACGCGATACCCCTGGCGGCCGTCACCCGACCGCGCCGATAGCACGGACGCACCGGCAAGCCGACGGCCACGTCCGACCCGGGCGGGACGGCCGCCACCGTAAACTGTCCCCCAGACCTAGCCCTCAGACGGCTGACACCCCGAACATCGGAGTGCCATGCTCGCCATCCTGTCCGCCCACGCGATCGCCGCCCTGGTGGCGCCGATTCTGGTGCGTCGCCTCGGACGGCGGGCGTTCTACCCACTGGCGCTCGTCCCCCTCGGCTCGCTGCCGTGGGTGGTGCTGCACTGGCCGGGCCGTGGCGAGCAGACCGTCCACCTCGACTGGGTGCCGGAACTGTCGATGGACGTCACCTTCCGGCTGGACGCGCTCGCGGCGATCACGAGCGTGCTCGTCCTCGGCGTCGGTGCGCTGGTCCTCTTCTACTGCGGCGAGTATTTCCATCACCACGACGGTCACACCGAACGACGGCTGCCGAGTTTCGCCGCCGAGTTGGTCGCCTTCTCCGGCGCCATGTTCGGGCTCGTCGTCAGCGACAACATGCTGATGCTGTACCTGTTCTGGGAACTGACGACGGTGCTGTCCTTCCTGCTGGTGGGCCACTACGCCGAACGCGCCACCAGCAGGCGTGCCGCCACCCAGGCGCTCCTGGTCACGACGGCGGGCGGGTTGGCGATGCTGGTCGGGATCGTCGTCCTCGGGACGCTGTCGGGCACCTACCGGCTATCTGAACTCGTCGCGTCGCCACCGACGGGCCCGGCGGCCGCGGTCGGGGTCCTCCTCGTCCTCGTCGGCGCGCTGTCGAAGTCGGCGATCGTGCCCATGCACTTCTGGTTGCCCGGCGCGATGGCTGCTCCCACGCCGGTGAGCGCCTACCTGCATGCGGCGGCGATGGTGAAGGCCGGGGTCTACCTGGTCGCGCGGATGACCCCCGGTTTCGCCGACTCACCCGGCTGGCGCCCCGTCATCGTGACGCTGGGGCTTCTCACGATGCTGCTCGCCGGCTGGCGCGCGGTGCGGGAGTACGACCTCAAGCTGATCCTCGCGTTCGGCACCGTCAGCCAACTCGGCCTGATCATCCTCATGGTCGGCGCGGGCGGCGGCGACCTGATGCTCGCCGGGCTCGCGATGCTGTGTGCGCATGCGATGTTCAAGGCCGCCCTGTTCATGGTGGTCGGCATCGTCGATCACGCCACCGGCACCCGGGACATCCGGCGGCTGGCCTGGCTCGGCGACCGGCAACGTCCGCTGCTGATCATCGCGATCGGTGCGACCGCCAGCATGGCCGCGCTGCCGCCGTTCCTCGGCTTCGTCGCCAAGGAGGCCGACTTCACCGCGCTCGCCGACGGCGCCTCCCTCGGCCCCGCCGCCGGCTGGGTGCTGGCGGGCGTGGCGTTCGGCTCCGTGTTCACCACCGTCTACAGCCTGCGCTTCCTGCACGGTGCGTTCGCCCGCAAGGGCCGCGCCGAGCCGAGCACCCGCGTCGCCGAGATGCACCGGCCTCCGAGCACCTTCCTCGTCGCACCTGCGATCCTGGCCTGCATTGGCCTGGTGTTCGGCGTCTGGCCCACGGGGCTGGACCACGTGCTCGACGAGTACGCCGACACCGTGCCAGGAGGCTCGGACTACCACCTCGAACTCTGGCACGGCGTGAACCTGCCGCTGCTGCTGTCGATCCTGGTGCTCGCCGCGGGCACCGTCGCGTTCCTCGCCAGAAGCCGATTGCGCCGCGCCCGGGTCGGGTACCTGCCGCTCGGCAACGCCGACCGGAGGTACGACGCGGCGATCCGGGGCACCGACCTCTTCGCGGTCCGGCTCACCGCCCTGACCCAGCGCGGGTCGATCCCCGCCACCCAATCGGTCATCCTCTCCACGCTGGTGGTGCTGCCCACCGCCATGCTGGTGCTCGGCGCGCGAGACCGTCCACGCATCGAGTGGTGGGACTCGCCGCTGCAGGTCGTGGTCGGGCTGATCATCCTCGCCGCGGCGATCAGCGCGACGGTGTTGCGCAACCGGCTGGCTGCCGTGCTGGTGGTCGGCGTCACCGGATACGGGTGCGGGCTGATGTTCGTGTTCCACGGCGCCCCCGACCTCGCACTCACGCAGTTCCTGGTGGAGACGCTGACACTCGTCATCTTCGTCCTGGTGTTGCGGACCCTGCCCGCCGAGGCAGAGCAGGCCAACGTCAAGCGCAAACGGCTACCGCGCGTCGCGCTCTCGCTCGCCGTGGGGGCGGTCGTCACCATGCTGGCGCTGTTCGCCATGGCCGCCCGCACCACCCGGCCGATCGCCGACCTGCTGCCCGACGCCGCGTACCACCGCGGCCACGGTTCGAACACGGTCAACGTGCTGCTCGTCGACATCCGGGCCTGGGACACCATGGGCGAAATCTCGGTGCTGCTGGTGGCGGCGACGGGTGTGGCCTCGATGGTGTTCCGCCACAGGCGTTTCGGGTCGGCGCCACGCGTCGCCGACGCCGGCCGACGGGACACCGGCGGCATCCCGATGCCGTCGACGAGCCCGGCAGTCGGCGAGATCACCTGGCTGCGCGGCAGCGAACTCCGCGACCCGCGGTACCGGTCGCTGGTGCTCGAGGTGGCGACGCGGATGATCTTCCCGCTCATCATGGTGCTGTCGGCGTACTTCTTCTTCGCGGGCCACAACACACCCGGCGGCGGTTTCGCAGGCGGTCTCACCGCCGGACTCGCGCTGGTCCTGCGCTACCTCGCCGGTGGCCGCTACGAGCTCGGCGAAGCACTGCCGGTCGACGCGGGCAAGGTGCTCGGCGTCGGCCTCGCGCTGTCCGCGGGCACGGCCGTGACGTCGCTGCTCCTCGGTGCGCCGGTCCTGTCGTCGGCCGTCGTCGAGCTCGACGTCCCGGTGCTGGGACACGTCAAGCTCGTCACCGCGCTGTTCTTCGACCTCGGTGTGTACCTGGTCATCGTCGGCCTCGTCCTCGACGTCCTGCGCAGCCTCGGCGCACGCGTCGACGACGCGATGGTGGCGACCCGATGACCACCTACCTGATCCCCCTGCTCCTCGTCGGTGGGCTCACCAGCGCCGGGGTCTATCTCCTGCTCGAACGCAATCTCACCCGAATGCTGTTGGGGCTCTTGCTGGTCGGCAACGCGGTCAACCTGCTCATCCTGACGGTCGGCGGCCGACGGGGTAATCCCCCGATCCGCGGGCGCACTTCCGACGGCGAGACGGTCACCGCCGACCCGTTGGCGCAGGGCATGATCCTCACCGCGATCGTCATCTCGATGGGCATCGCGGCGTTCGTGCTGGCGCTCACCTATCGGTCCTACCGGTTGTCCCGCGCCGAGGACGTCGGCAACGATCCCGAGGACGCCCGCGTCTCCCGGCTGTCGGAGCGGTCGGAGGGCGCGGTGGACGAGGATCTCCCCACCCACCGACGACAACGCGACACCGACGCGCCCGACGAGCTGGACGCGCTTCCCGGGCACGAGGGTTCTCGATGAGCGCCTCGACGGTCCTGACACCGCTGCCCGTGTTGATCCCCACCCTGGCTGCCGCCGCCACCCTGTTCGCGGGTCGCAGGCCGCGGCTGCAGCGGACGATCGCGGTCCTGGCCCTGACGGCCGTGGTGGCGGTCTGCGCGGTACTGGTCCACCTGGCCGACCGCGACGGCACGATCGCCGTCCAGGTCGGGGGGTGGGGCCAGTCCCTTTCCGGCATGGGACCGCTTGGCATCACCCTGGTGGTGGACCGGCTCTCGGCGATGATGCTGCTGGTGTCCGCAATCGTGCTGCTCACCGTCGTCTTCTACGCCATCGGTCAGGGCATTCGCGACGGCGACGAGCGTCAGCCGGTGTCGATCTTCCTGCCCACTTACCTGGTGCTGTCGGCCGGCGTGTGCACGGCGTTCCTGGCCGGCGATCTGTTCAACCTGTTCGTCGGCTTCGAGGTGTTGCTGTCGGCCAGTTTCGTGTTGTTGACGATCGGCGCGAGCACCGACCGGGTCCGCGCGGGCATCGCCTACGTGATGGTGTCGATGGTGTCGTCGTTGATCTTCCTGATCGGTCTTGCGCTGATCTACGCGGCGACCGGCACCCTGAACATGGCCGAGGTCGCGGTCCGCCTCGGCGACGTCCCCTCGGGCACCCGCGACGCGCTGTTCGCGGTGCTGCTGGTCGCCTTCGGCATCAAGGCGGCCGTCTTCCCGCTGTCGACGTGGCTGCCGGACTCGTACCCCACCGCACCGGCCCCCGTCACGGCGGTGTTCGCCGGCCTCCTGACGAAGGTCGGCGTCTACGCGATCATCCGGGCGCACTCCCTGCTGTTCCCCGGCGGCGCGCTCGACGGTGTGCTGCTCGTCGCGGCGCTGGTCACCATGCTCGTCGGCATCTTCGGCGCGATCGCGCAGAGCGACATCAAGCGATTGCTCTCCTTCACCCTTGTCAGCCACATCGGCTACATGGTGTTCGGCATCGCCCTCGGCAGCGAACTGGGCATGTCGGGAGCCATCTACTACGTCGCCCACCACATCGTGGTGCAGACGACGCTGTTCCTCGTCGTCGGGCTGATCGACCGCCAGGCGGGGGCGTCCACGCTGCAGCGCCTCGGCGGCCTCGCCGCGGCCAGTCCGCTGCTTGCCCTGGTGTTCATCGTGCCCGCTCTCAACCTCGGCGGTATACCACCGTTCTCGGGTTTCATCGGGAAGGTGGCGTTGCTCGAGGCGGGTGCCCAGGACGGCGCGGTGCTGGCGTGGATCCTGGTGGGGGGCAGCGTCGTGACCAGCCTGCTGACGCTGTACGTGATGGCGCGGGTGTGGACGATGGCGTTCTGGCGCGCGCGGGCGGACGCCCCCGAGGGCGCGTTGGCGGATGCCTCGCCGTCGGCACTGCTCGATGACTCCGAGGTGGACGTCGCCTACTCCGATCGCGACGACGTCGGCCGGATGCCGGTGGGCATGCTCGTCCCGACCGGCGCCCTGATCGCGGTCGGCCTGGCGCTCACCGTGTTCGCCGGTCCGATCTTCGCCTACAGCGAGCGGGCGGCCGCCGAGGTCATCGACCGCGGTCGGTACATTTCGGCCGTGTTGGGTGGTGACGGGCCATGATGCGGCGGATACTGCTCCGCGCCTGGGTGCTGTGCTGGCTGACGCTGGTGTGGATGCTGTTGTGGGGCAACGTGTCCGCTGCCAACATCGCCAGCGGGCTCGCCGTCGCCCTGGTGATCACCCTGCTGCTCCCGCTGCCGTCGGTTCCCACCGAGGGCAAGCTGCACCCGCTCTCACTGGTGCGCTTGGTCGTGCAGATCGCCTACTACCTGGTGTCCTCGTCGGTACAGGTGGCCTGGCTGGCGATCAAGCCGGGGCCGCCGCCGCGCAATGCCGTACTGCGTGCGCACGTGACCCTCAAGTCGGACCTGGTGCTGGCGCTGATGGTCAACGTCTGCAATCTGATTCCGGGAGGCATCGTGCTGGAGATCGATCAAGCCCGCCGGATCATCTACGTGCACGTCATCGACGCCGGCTCCGACACGTCGGTGCAGCGGTTCTACCGCCAGGTCGCCCATCTGGAGCGGTTGATGGTCGCCACGTTCGAACGCGACGACGACTGGCGGCCGTGGACCGAGCGAGAAGCGGAGCGGGATCGCGCATGAATACCGAGCGAGAAGCGGAGCGGGATCGCGCATGAATACCGAGCGAGAAGCGGAGCGGGATCGCGCATGAATACCGTATGGATCATCGCTGCGGTGCTGTTGACCGCCGCCGCCGCGATCACGATGTTCCGGTTGCTCGCCGGTCCCGGCACCCTGGACCGCCTGGTCGCCTTGGACACCTTCGTCGCGGTGACGATGTGCGCCATCGGCACGTGGGCCGCCTACAGTCTCGACACCACCGTGACCTACAGCCTGACGGCGCTGGCGCTGATCAGCTTCGTCGGCTCGGTGAGCGTCGCGCGCTTCCGCGTGCGGGACACCGACCGCGCCGGGGGCCCGCGATGAACCCCGCGATGAACGAGGTCCTCGACGTGCTGGCGGCGGTCTTGGTGCTGGGCGGCTCGCTGCTCGCGCTGACCGCTGCGATCGGCGTGGTGCGGTTCCCCGACACGCTCTCGCGCATGCACGCCGCCACCAAGCCGCAGGTTCTGGGTCTGCTGCTGGTGCTCGCGGGCGCCGCCATCCGGCTCCGCGGACATCCCGACGTCGGCATGCTGATCCTCGCCGGCCTCTTCACCATCATCACGGCACCGGTGGTGGCGAATCGGGTGGGCCAGCTCGCATACCGGGAACACAGCTTTCGCGACGATCTGATGACGACGGATGAGATGGCCGAACATGACGAGAAGTGACGACGACACCTGGGACATCACCGAGAGCGTGGGGGCGACCGCGCTGGGCGTGGCGATGGCGCGGGCCGCTGAAACCCGTTCGGGTTGCCCGTTGTTCATCGACGAGTACGCCCAGTGGTTCGTCGACGCGGCGATCGCACGGGGCTGGCACTCACCGTTCGGCAGCCCCGCCACCGCGGCACCGCCGGACGCCGAACCGGCACTCGAACAGGCGCAGCGCCGGATCGAGACCATCTGGGGTTACACGGCGTCGCGGACGAAGCACTTCGACGACTTCTTCGTCGCGTCAGGGGCGGCAGGCATCCAGCAGGTGGTGATCCTGGCAGCGGGGCTCGACGCGCGTGCCTGGCGGCTGCCCTGGGTGAGCGACACCGTGGTCTTCGAGATCGATCAGCCGAAGGTGCTCGAGTTCAAGGCCGAGACGTTGCGCGCGCACGACGCCCGACCGGCGGCACGCGACGTCGCCGTCCCCATCGACCTGCGCAAGGACTGGCCGAGCGCGTTGCTCGACGCCGGCTTCGACGCCGACCGGCCCACCGCGTGGCTGGCCGAGGGACTGTTGCCCTACCTCCCATCGGCCGCCCAGGACCTTCTGTTCGAACGGCTCCAGCAGCTCAGCGCGCCAGACAGTCGGATCGCGGTGGAGGCGTTCGGACCCGAGTACTTCGAGGAGGACAAGGTTCGGGAACGTCGGGCCAAGATGCAGGAGATGCGCGACGCCGCCGCCAAGGCGGGGCGGGAGATGGCCGACGTCTCGAACCTGTTCTTCGACGAGCCACACGCCGACGTGGCCGACTGGCTGCGCGACCACGGCTGGGAGGTCTCCTCCGACACCTCGGCCGACCTGATCAACCGTCACAAACCCGACCTGACCGCGTCCGACGTACTGGTGCCGGGCAGCGTCTTCGTCGAAGGTCGGCGGCTGCCCGGCCCCTAGACACCTCGGCCGATTTCACTCGGACTACGGATTGACAAGGGTCCATCCGCGGTCTGCATCGGCCACCCTCGAGTGAGGGGTGGGACCTCGGGACGAGTGAAGGGCAGGCGACCGTGGACGTATATGAGGCGGTCAGAAGCAGGCGGGCCGTGCGAGGGTTCACCGACGAAGCCGTGGCGGAAGAGGTGCTTCACCGGGTCCTGACTGCCGCCGCGTGGTCGCCGTCGGGGTCCAACGTCCAACCGTGGCGCGTCTACGTCGTGACGGGCTCGCCGCTGGCGCAGCTCAAGAAGGTTGCGGTCGAGCGCGTCGTGACCGGCGACCCGTGGGACGAGCGGGAGTACCAGATGTACCCCGCCGCGATGAAGGCACCGTACGGCGAGCGCCGCGCCGCGTTCGGCAGGGAGCGCTACAGCGCGCTCGGCATCACGCGCGAGGACTGGGAGGCGCGTCAACGGGCCGCGGTCGCGAACTGGGACTGCTTCGGCGCGCCCGCCGCCCTCTTCTGCTACATCGACCGCGAGCTCGGCCGCCCCCAGTGGTCGGATCTCGGGATGTATCTGCAGACGGTCATGCTGCTGCTGCGCGCCGAGGGGCTGCACAGCTGCCCGCAGATGGCGTGGTCGCAGGTGCGCGAGACCGTCGCGGAGATCGTGTCACCGCCGGATGACCTCGTGCTGTTCTGTGGGATGTCGATCGGCCACGAGGACCCGTCGGTGAGTTACGTCAGGACGGGCCGGGCCGCACTCGCCGAAACGGTCACGTTCGTTCAATAGCAGCCCATCCGTGGTCACCACGGACCACCACCGCCGACTACGCACTTCCAAGGGCGCGCTTCGACCGGTACCCGTTGCACGCTGAGTGTGTCAGCCCGTCGGGTCCCGGTAGGTGGAGGTTCACCGTGAAGGTCGTCAACACGCGCATGCCCGGTGAGATCATGACCGCCAGCAAGCTTTCCGGCTCGGCCGACTCGGATCGCGACCTCGCCATGCGTTTCGCCCGCGAGGCAGAGCCGTTGTTCGACGTCCTGGGCCGGGGGGCGCGGCGACTGACCCGAAGCGATGCCGACGCCGAAGATCTGCTGCAGGACACCCTGCTTCACGCATATGCCGGCTTCGGGTCGTTCCAGGAGGGCACCAACCTCAAGGCATGGCTGTTCCGGATCCTCTACAACCGCTGGGTCAGCACGTACCGCGCCAAACAGCGCCGCCCGGCCGAGGTTCCGGTCGACCACGTCACCGAGCGGAACCTGGCCGACACGGCCGCACGACTTCCCGCAGCCCACCGGTCGAGCGAGGCCGAGATCCTCGATGCCATGCCCCACGGCGACATCACGGCGGCCATGGCCGACCTGCCCGACGGCTTCCGCGAGGCGGTGTACTTCGCCGACGTCCAGGGATACACCTACGCCGAGACCGCCAGGATATTGAACGTCCCGCAAGGCACGGTGATGTCGCGCGTCTCGCGTGCCCGGGGCCGGCTGCGCATCGCACTGGCTCATCTCGAACGCCAGGCATGTCAACCGAATCGAACGCATCCACCTAGCGAAGGCATTGCCCATGTCCACCATATTGCTGCAAACGACGATCACCGATAATCCGGACGATTGGCACGTCGGCCGCTTCTCGCTGCTGGCGGGCGTCCTGCGCGCCGCAGGGCACCAGGTGGTCGCCCGCAACCGGCTCGGCGGCGACGACCCGGTCTTGAGCCACGTCGACCAGCTCGGTTACCACCAGCTGTGGCTGCTGGCGGTCGACGTCGGCGAGGGCCTCACCGATGCCGAAGCGGCCGCCATCCTCAGATTCCGCGGCAACGGCGGCGGACTCCTGACGGCTCGCGACCATCAAGACCTCGGTTGCTGCCTGCGCAAGCTGGGTTCCGTGGGCCAGATCAACCGGTTTCACGACGAGGAGGTGGACCCGGCCACGATGTGCGATGACCAGGACACCCCTGCCATCTCGTGGCCGAACTTCCATTCCGGCGCCAACGGCGACTACCAACCGGTCTTCGTCGAACGACCCTTCCACGACGTCCTGCGGACCACGAGGACCGCCAGCGGACGGATCGAGTGGTTTCCCGCCCATCCTCACGAAGGTCTGGTGACGGCGGACCTGCCCTTCGCCACCTGCGTGGCGCAGGGCCGCAGCACCGCGACCGCACGTCGCTTCACCCTCGCGGTCGCGCTGGACGGCGAGAGGACCGCGGCCGGCCGGCCGATGGGCCGGGCGGTGGCCGAATCGACCTTCCACCACTTCGCCGACTACAACTGGAACGTCGATCGGGGCGCGCCGTCGTTCGTCACCGAGCCGCCCGGCACGCAGATCGCGGCCGACCCGGCACGCCTCGAGGTCTTCATGGACTACGTCCGAAACCTCGGCGCCTGGCTCCACCCCACGGACGCGCGGCTGGCTCCGACCGGCGGACAGGATCGCGCATTGGCCGGCCACTTGACGGCCGGCCGGTCGCTAATCCGTTGACCCGTCCGCGAGTTGGAACTCGATCATCGCTGCGACCGTCTCGACCGCGTCGCGTAGGACGTCGAGCCTGGCAGCCGCGCTGGGCGCCTCGAGCACCGAGTACCGGTCCGCCTCGCCCATCGGCACCCGAGCCGCGAGGGTGTAGAGCCTCCTGCCCGCGTCGTCCCCGGGTTCCGGCTCGCCGACGAGTTCAGTGCGCGACGGCAGCGTCGCGTTGCGGGCCGATGCGATGCGTTCGAAGACCTCCATCAGCCGATCCTCGATGACGCCGATGTCGCCGATCGTCACGGCCGACCCCGGTTCGTCGGGCCACGGCTCGACGTCGGCCCGCGGGTACGGGTCGTCGTCCAGCCACCTGGTGACGCGAATGCGTTCCCGCACCTCGCAGTCGAGTTGGTACAGACCGTCGCCGAAGTCCCGATGGTCGACGATGTGCGCCATCGAGCCCACGTCGCAGCGGGCGTCCTCACCACCCACCTCGCGGCCCGCGGCAATCAGCACCACCCCGAACTCTCTTGCACCGTCCAGGCATTCGCGCACCATCGCCCCGTAGCGCGGTTCGAAGATGCGCAGGGGCAGATCCTCCCCCGGCAGTCGGACGGACTCCAGCGGGAACATCGGCCTGATGGACATGCTCACGGGTCCCCTCGTCGTCGCGCTCCCGCCTCGCCGGAAGCTACAGCACCAGCTCGGCGATCAGCGCGTCGACCACGGCCCTCAGGTCGCCGTCGTGTTCCTCGGCGACACGGCGCTGGCGCTGATAGGAGGCGCCGGTGTGGTGGATCTCCGACACCTGGCCCAACTCGTCGGCGCATCCCAGTGCCGCCGCGACCGGTTCGAGCCGGTTCACGACCTCGTCGAGGTCCTCGGTGACCAACCGCTCGTTGCTGTCCTCGTCCAGGATGATCACGGCGTCGAGGCCGTATCGTGCTGCCCGCCACTTGTTTTCCTGCACGTGCCACGGCGGCATGGTGGGCAGGTGCTCACCGGCGTCGAGTCGTCGGTCGAGGTCGACGATCAGGCAGTGGGTGAGCGCGACCAACGCGCCCAGCTCGGCGATGTTGGAGATCCCGTCGAAGATGCGCACCTCGATCGTGCCGAGATGCGGGGACGGTCGGATGTCCCAACGGATCTCGTTCATGTGATCGATGATGCCGGTCTTCTTCTGATCGTGGACGAACTGCTCGAACTGCGACCACTCCTGGAAGTGGAAGGGCAGTCCCGCGGTCGGCAGCTGCTGGAACATCATCGCGCGGTTGCTGGCATAGCCGGTGTCGCCGCCCGCCCAGTACGGCGACGACGACGACAACGCCAGCAGGTGCGGGTACTGGTTGAGCAGAGAGGTGATGATCGGCATCACCTTGTGCGCCGAGGACACCCCGACGTGCACGTGCACACCCCAGATCAGCATCTGGCGACCCCACCACTGGGTGCGCTTGATCAGTTCGGCGTAGCGCGGCGCGTCGGTGAGCTGCTCGGCCGACCACTCCGCGAACGGATGCGTGCCCGCACAGAACAACTCCATGCCGCGGTCGCGCACGATCCGCCGGGCGGGTCCGAGCGTGGCGCGCAGGTCGTCCATCGCCTCGGCGGCGTTGGCGCAGATGCCGGTGACGACCTCGACCGTGTTGCGCAGCAGTTCCTTGTGCACGTGCGGGCTTTCGCCGATTTCGGCGATGACCGCGGCTGCCTCGTTGCTCAGCTCACGGGTCACCGGGTCGACGAGAGCGAACTCCCACTCGACGCCGATGGTCGGCCGGGACGATCCGGCGAAGTCTATCCGTTGCGGCCTGGTGACCGCCGCTGCCTTACTGGGGGGATATGACGCCACACGCCACCCGCTTGCCGGCGTCGCCGGTGGCCATCGTCATCTCGTCGGGACCGGGCGTGCCGTTGATCTGCTGGTAGCGCTCGGGTGGAATGTTGGCGAAGTTGTCGGACTTCTCGTGAATGATGATGGCGGTCTTCTGCCCGGCGAGCAGGTCCGCCGCGGTGAACGCATCGGTGGTGGTCACCACCATCGCCGACCCGTCCCCACGCACCTGCAGGGACGACAGGTCGCCGCTGGCGGGGTGCGTCGTGTGGCCGCCGACCTGAAAGTGACCGCCCGCGGAGTTGAAGTCGCCCGGCGCGCCACCCGTCGGGGCGACCGAGGCGGGCTCGCACTTGCCCACCGAGTGGATGTGCATCCCGTGGAACCCCGGGGTCAACTGGCCGCTCGCGGTGGTCTTCACCGTCACGGTGGCGTAGCCGTCCGAGAAGACGAACTCGGCGGTCGCGACGGAGGTGCCGTCGGGCGTCTTGATGTCGGCGCGCAGCGTCTCGCCCGTCGGGGCCTGCTCCGCGCCGGCGCCCGCTCCACCGGCTGCCGCCGACGGCGGCGGGGATCCGGTCCACACCGGCGGCGTGGTCCCCGGTGAGGTCGCCACCGGCTCGTTGGGGGAGCATGCACTCGCGATCGGAACGATGAGTGCCGCGGCGGCGAGGAGGCGGAGCGGGGCAGAGATCGGCATGCCGAGAGCCTAACTGGTGACGGCCACGATCACGCCGGGCGGTTGCTCCGCGACAGCGGGGGTCCGTGGTTCCACGGGTGCCTCGAGCAGGGATCCGATTTCGTTGGCCGCCTCCTGCTCACCCGGCGTCTGGCCGAAGTACACGGTGGTCGCAGTCACGCCGTCGAGGGTCAGGTTGCCGGTCTCGGTCACGTTCCACTGGGCATCGCGCAGGCGGTTGGCCGTGCCCTCGGCCAGACCGGCGATGTCGGTCAGATTGAACACCCGGACGTCGGGCCGTGCCGCCGCGGCCTCGGAGGTCTTCGTGGTGGGCGGCGGGGTGGTGGTGACGGTGGTGGTGGAGCTCGACACGCCGCTGTCGTCGTCGTCGGAGCCCATGGCCTGGAAGCCGACCAACAAGAAGACCACGCCGAGGAACAGCAGCACCATGACCATGGCGCGCAGCGGCAGCCCGGAGGAGTCTCGTTGATTCATCGCACTCACTGTATCGAGCCGCAGCGAAGGGGTGAAACGGTCAGGTGACGTCGAAGCCGAGGCGTCGCGCCGCTCGGGCCTTCTGGCGACTGGCCCGCAACCGGCGCAGACGCTTGACCAGCATCGGGTCGACCGCAAGTGCCTCGGGCCGATCGACGAGCGCATTGAGGACCTGGTAGTAGCGGGTCGCCGACATCGAGAAGAGCTCCTTGATGGCGTCTTCCTTGGATCCCGCGTACTTCCACCACTGCCGTTCGAATGCAAGGATGTCGTGCTCGCGGCGGGTCAGACCGTCGGCGTCAGCCGCGTCGTCCCCGGACTTGTCGGTCCGCGCAATGGCGCCGTCCATGTGCTCTCTGGACCCTTCCCCGCACTCGAGACATTCCGGTGGTGTCGGCCAACATTGAACCACGTAAGACGGAGCACGAGCGTGAGCCGAGCCCGCGAGTCGGCCGACTGGTGGCTGCCCACTAACCTTTCTCGCATGGCCGTCGTACCGATCCGCATCGTGGGCGATCCCGTCCTGCACACCGCGACCAGTCCGATTCCCGTCGGTGCCGACGGGTCGCTGCCGGCGGACCTTGCCGACCTCATCGCCGATCTCTACGACACCATGCATGCCGCGAACGGTGTGGGCTTGGCCGCCAACCAGATCGGGATCTCCAAGCGGGTGTTCGTCTACGACTGCGCCGACGAACGCGGCCGCACCACCCGCCGCCACGGCGTCGTGGTCAACCCGGTCCTCGAGACCTCCGAGGTGCCGGAGACGATGCCCGACCCCGACGACGACGACGAGGGTTGCCTGTCGGTGCCGGGCGAATCCTTCCCCACCGGACGGGCCGACTGGGCGCGGGTGACCGGACTGGACGCCGACGGCACGCCGATCACGCTGGAGGGTTCGGGACTGTTTGCCCGGATGCTCCAACACGAGACCGGCCACCTGGACGGCTACCTGTACCTCGATCGTCTGATCGGCAGGCACGCGCGGGCGGCGAAGCGCAGCGTGAAGTCGCACGGCTGGGGCGTGCCGGGGCTGACCTGGACACCCGGCGAGGACCCGGATCCGTTCGGGCACTGATGCTCCCTCCCGCCGACCGCACGGCCGTCCACCCCTGCCCGCGCATGACGTGTACGCCAACCGTGCACCCGGCGCAGTGAGGGAACTTCCGGAGCTCGGCACCCGCGTCAGCCTGCGATACCGCTTGCCGGCGGGGTCGGTGCCACCGCTGAGCGACGTGGTCGGACACCTGGTCGACGTGGGCCCGACGCTGCGGGTCCGCGACAAGCGCGGTGACGTCGTCACCGTGGCCGCGGCCGACGTCGTGACGGTCCGGCCGCTGCCGGCGGCGCCGGTCCGGACGTCGCAGATCCGCAATCTCGAGCATGCCGCTGCGCTCGGGTGGCCCGGCGTCGAGCAGCAGTGGCTCGACGGATGGCTGCTGCGGTTCGGCCACGGCAGCACCAGGCGGGCGAACTCGGCGGTGCCCCTGCTCCCCTCACCCGCCACCGACCTCGGCGCGATCGTCGACTGGTACGCCGCGCGCGCGGCACCGCCGCTGATCGCAGCCCCGGACCGGCTGTTCCGCGTACCCGACGGCCTACCCGCCGACGGTGAGAACGTCGTGATGGCAAGGTCATTGGGCGACCACTGCCCCGATGCGCCGGTGACGTTGAGTGCACGACCGGACGACGACTGGCTGCGCCTGCACCCGCGGCAGGTGCCCGAGAACGTGCTGGCCGCCGTGGTCGACGGCGAGGTGGCGTTCGGGCGCCTCGCAGACGCGGCGGTGGGTCGCTGCGCCGTCACCGTGGCACCCGACGGCACCCGGTGGGCCGGCCTGTCGTCGGTCCACGTCGCCGAGGGCGCCCGCCGCCGGGGACTGGCGCGCGCGCTGTGCGGGTCGCTGTTGAACTGGGCCGCCGATCGGGATGCGGCCCGTGCCTACGTGCAGGTACTCGCCGACAACGCCGCGGCGGCGCGGCTGTATCAATCGATGGGCTTCGACGAGCACCACCGCTCGCGGTACGTGTCGCTAGGGTAGCGGCTTCATCGCCGGGCACCCGTAGCGTCCGACGGTTCGAAAGAGCCTGCAAATGCCGAAAATTCGAGGAGCCGCGTGAGGCGGTCGCGATCTCCGTCCACGACGGCGTCGAGCTCCTCGATCGAGGCTCCCCTGGCGAGGGCGAAGAAGTCGGCGGTGGTCGCGAGCGTCACCGTGGCGTCGGCGTGGTGCGGTGGTGTGCCGTCACGCAGGGTCGAGGGCCGGTCGGCGTCGTTCACGTGCAACCAGAAGTGTTCGTCGCCGACGTGGAAGGCATAGGTGCCGGCGGGCGCGGGCCGCTCGGCGCGGTCGAGCGCGGATTGCATGTTCATGGCCAGCCACACCGCCCGGCTCTGATCGTCGGGCTGGTACAAGTCGGCCAGCTCCAGCCCCCAGAGCATCAGGTCACCGAGGGCGTGGGCGAGACGCTCCCCGCGCACGGTGAGTCGATAACCGCCGTTCCGGGTGCCCGGCTCGCCCCGATCGATGACGTCGGCTGCCTCGAGACGCTTGAGCCGCGCGGCGAGCATGGTGGTCCCGATGCCGGCAAGGCCGTCACTGAGGTCGCCGAAGCGTTTCGGCCCGCGCGCCAGTTCCCGAACGATCAGCACGGTCCATCGCTCACCGAGCAGGTCCATCGCCCTGGCGAGGCTGCAGTTCTGCCCATAGCTGCGCGACGTCGTCATGACTGCCGATCGTGCATGTCGCGTAGTGCCGTGTCCAGTGGGTCCCGCCCGACATTCGCCGGTCCGCTCATCGCATGCTCCCTGCTCGTTCTTACTTCATAAATATATTGCATTTACTACTTGAAAACAAAGTAACCGCGTGCAATGCTCGAACGGTCCGATCCGCCGACCGTCCATGGGAAGAAGTCCGATGACCGCACCACCCACCATCCTGGTCACAGCCGCAGCCGGGAAGACCGGCCGCCAGACGGCCCTGTCCCTGCTCGAGCGCGGGCTGCACGTTCGGGCAATGGCCCGCCGCGACGACGGCCGCGCGGCCGACCTCCGGGCCCGCGGCGCCGACGTCGTCGTGGGCAACATCGCCGACGTCACCGACGTGCGCCGCGCGCTGCACGGCGTGCAACGCGCCTACTGGGCCGCACCCATCGCGCCTACGGCGCTCGAGGCCGCCTCGTTGTTCGCAGCGGTCGCCGAAGAGCAAGGTCTGGAGGTGGTGGTGTCGATGAGCCAGTGGCTGGCCGACCCCGGCCATCCCTCGGCGCACACCCGCGCGGAATGGTTGTCGGATCAGGTGTTCGCCTGGATGCCGACGGTCGCCTCGATCACCGTCAACCCTGGATTCTTCGCCGAGAACTACCTGTACAGCCTCGATGCGGTCGCTCAGTTCGGCGTCTTGACCGCACCGTACGGCGACGGACTCAACGCGCCGCCCTCCAACGAGGACATCGCAGGGGTGGCTGCCGCACTGCTGGCCGAACCCGGCCCTCACCTCGGCCGCAGCTATCGGCCGACCGGCCCGCAACTGGTGAGCACCGGCGACGTCGCCGACATCCTCGGCCGGATCCTCGGACGCCGGATCCGTTACGTCGACGTACCGTTCGCCATCATGGCCAAGGCCGCAAGGGTTGTCGGCTTCGACGACTACACGGTCGCTCAACTGCGTTGGTACGCGGAGGAACTGAAGCGCGGCACCTTCGCCGTGGGTGGCCCCACCGATGTCGTCGAGACACTGACCGGCCGGGCACCGGAGTCGATGGAGACCATCGCGCGGCGCTACCTGTCCACAACGCCGGGCACCACCCGTGGGCCCGCGGGAATGGCCCGCGCCATGACCGTGCTGACCAGGACGGTGGTGCGGCCCACACCCAGCCTCAAGCGCTACCTCGCGGCCCACCAGGACGGCCTCGAGTACGGCGCCCTCGCCGCGGACTCCCCGCAGTGGCACGCCACGCACGACAGCCGCCATCAACTGCGACCCCCCGCCGAGCTGGCCCGATGACCGGCCCGGGCGTGCTTGCGCAATACGACGCCGGCGGGACCCGCGCCCGCATCGAATCAGCCCTGCGGGCGGCCGGCAAGGACCTCGCCACCCTGGCGTCCAGCGACTTCACCGCCTTCGAGGACTTCCACTCCCTCGGTCGGCTGGGAACCATCAGCCTTCTCGAGGCCGTCGAGGTCACCCCGAGCGACCGGGTGCTCGACGCCGGTGCAGGCATCGGTGGCACCGCACGGCTGCTGGCCGCCGAGTACGGCTGCCACGTCGTTGCCGTCGATCTCACCCCCGACTACTGCGACACCGCTCGCTGGCTCAACGAGCTCGTCGGCCTCACCGACCTGATCGACGTCGTCGAGGGCGACATCATCGCGCTTCCGATGCACGACGCCAGCGTCGACCTCGTCGTCAGCCAGCACGTCCAGATGAACATCGCGGACAAGGCGGCGTTGTACCGCGAACTGCGCCGCGTTCTGAAACCGGGTGGCCGACTGGCCCTGTGGGACGTCACGGCCGGGCCGGAGCAACCCATCCGCTATCCCGTGCCGTGGGCCGACACCCCCGATCGCAGCTTCCTGATCAGCCCCGAGCAACTCGCGATCGAACTTCGGGCCGCCGGCTTCACCATCGACACCTGGAACGACCTCACCGACTTCGCCGTCGCCGCGATGACGCCGGTCTTCGAGGCGCCACTCGAGCCGGGGGGCCTGCAGCTGCTGGTGCCCGACATTCAGGCCAAGGGCAGGAACATCCTCACCAACGCTCGGGAGAACCGGTTACGACTCATCCAAGCGGTCGCCACCGGTCGCGGTACGTGTCGCTAGGGTAGCCGCGTGCGCCTGGCCACCTGGAACGTCAACTCGATCCGCTCCCGCATCGACCGGGTCACCGACTGGCTGCAGCGCGGTGACGTCGACGTCCTGGCGATGCAGGAGACCAAGTGCACGGACGCGCAGTTTCCGACCATGCCGTTCGCGGCGCTCGGCTACGACGTCGTGCACTGCGGTCACAACCAGTGGAACGGCGTGGCGATCGCCTCGCGGGTCGGGCTCGACGACGTCGAGGTGGGTTTCGACGGACAACCGTCGTGGAACGACGCGGACGAGGCCAGGGCCATCGGGGCCACCTGCGGTGGTGTGCGGGTGTGGAGCCTCTACGTGCCCAATGGCCGAACCGTCGAGGATCCACACTATCGATACAAGCTCGATTGGCTTGCCGCCCTGCGCAACAGCGCTGCGGGTTGGCTCCTGGCCGATCCGGTCGCGCCGATCGCCCTCGTCGGCGACTGGAACATCGCCCCCACCGACGAGGACGTCTGGGACGTCGAGTTCTTCAAGGGCTCGACACACGTCACCGAGCCCGAGCGGGCGGCGTTCGGCGCACTGGTGGATGCCGAGTTCACCGACGTCGTGCGTCCCTACACGCCGGGTCCCGGCGTCTACACCTACTGGGACTACACGCAGCTGCGGTTCCCCAAGCGCCAGGGCATGCGCATCGACTTCATTCTCGGCTCGCCCGCGCTGGCCGCCCGCGTCACGCACGCGGAGATCGTCCGTGACGAACGCAAGCCCGGCAAGAAGGGCACCCCGGCGCCGAGCGATCACGCGCCGGTCGTGGTGGAACTCAACGACCCGGCTTGACGCCGATCGTGATCAGGTCCGACACCAGCCGCGTCCAGGCCGGCCTGCGGACGCGGTGCTGATCCTCGATCGCGAATCCGGCATCCACGCACAGTGCCCGCATCTCCGCGGGTGACGGGTTGTGGGCGGGCGCCCACCGGCTCGCGTCGGGAAGCCGCAACGGCAGGACCTGACGTGGGCTGATCGTCGCGACCGCGACCAGCCCACCGGGGGCGAGCACGCGGTGAAAGTCACGCAATGCGGCCGGCTGGTCGAAGAAGTGGAACGCCGAGGTGGTCACGACCGCATCCAGGAAGTCGTCGGCGAACGGCAGCTCCTCCGCCGGCCCCTTCTTCCAGAACACCGACGGCGACCGTTGCCGGGCCTTGGCGAGCATGCCGTCGGACATGTCGACCCCGTACACCTCCTCGGGCCTCAGTTCGTCGGCGATCCGAGCGGCGAGAATGCCGGTGCCGCAGGCGACATCGGCCACCCGGCGCGACTGATGGGCGCCGAGGGCGCCGAGTACCTCGTCCTGCGCAGGTTGGTAGACGTACCGCTGCAGGCACCGCTGATCGTAGGCGGGTGCCGCGAAGCTCCAGAAACGCGTGATCGAATCGTTGAGCGTTCGGCGCGAGAGGGTCGTCATGGCATCCACAGTAGAGATCGCCGAAGTCACCCGAAGAGCGGAAGTGCGCGCTTGCGGGCCAGCGCGTCCATCCCGCGCTGGATGCTGCGCTGCACCTCCTGATATTTCTGCTCGACGTACCGGTCGTCGTCCGCGCGGGCCGGATCGTCGTCCACGCTCACCGCGGGCATGAACCGGGTCCTGATCTTGGCCGGCAGCGGAAGTTGCGGCAGCGCTGCAGGAGCGATGCCCCACGGCAGCGAGACCGCCAGCGGAAACACCTTGAGCCGCAACACCCGGTCGAGTTTCAGGGCCCGGGACAGCCGATCGCCGCGCATCAGCACGGGCATGGCGTCGGCGCCGCCGACGGTGGCGATCGGCACGATCGGGACGCCGGCCCGGATGGCCATCTTCACGAAGCCCTTCCGGCCGGCGAGGTTCGCCACGTCCCGCTCGATCCACGGTCGCAGTGAGTCCACCTCACCGCCGGGCCACAGGGCGACGTCTCTCCCCTCGGCCAGCGCGGTGGCGATCGAGTCCGGCGCGGCGGGCAGCACGCCCATCGCCCGGAAGTACCTGCCGATGACGGGGATCGCCATCAATGCGTCGTGGGCGGTGCCGTGCAGCGGACGCTCCTGGCCGAACCGACGCCACCACTGCACGCCCACCGTCCAGGCGTCCCACACGAACGGCGCACCGGAATGGATGCCGACCAGCAGCACCGGCGGCTCCGGCAGGTTCTCCCAGCCGTCGATCTCCATGCGGAACCAATAGTCGACCAGCGCGTTCCACAGGAACTTCTGCCGCTGCATCGTCGTCTCGTCCTGCCCCGAGAGATCCCACCGCGACGCGCGGTCGGCCACCCATCCGGCGACGCCATCGCCGGCGTCGCGGCGTCTGGCCGCCACCGCATCGCGGGCGGCTTCCGCGTAGTGCTGCGCCTGGCGACGAACCTCGGGTGATCGATCACTGGTGGACGTCATGACCGGTCGGTTACCCCGGGTGTGCCCGTCGTCACACCTCTTCTTCGGCCCCGACCGCCCGCGAGCGTGCGGGAACTCGGCTTTCCGCACGGCGTGTCGGGCTCAGACCCGCACGCTCGCGGGGAGGGAGGGCGGCGGGGGGAGACGGGGAGGGAGTGGCGGGGTGGGCGTCAGGCGGCGTTGTCGGCGCCCGCCTCCGAGCCGTAGCGCCCCGGGTTGAACAGCGACGCCGCCGCGCCGAGCAGCATCATCACCGCGGCCGCGATGAACACCACCGTCAGCCCGGAGTGGAACGGCTCGGTGATCAACTGCGGGAAGAACGTCTTGCCGGTGAGCACGTCGGCGTCGACGCCCGGTTGGGTCAGCGCGCCCGAGGGCCCGAGCAGCTCGCCCATCGGGTTGTATCCGAGGAACGCCGCGAACAGACTCCCCACCGGCGGCAGGTTCGCCACGTCGTGCGCGACGGACGCCGACACGCCTTGGCTCTGCAGGCCACTGCTCATCGCCGCGGGCAGCGTGTGGGCCAGTCCGACGATCATCAACGAGAAGAAGACGCCGATGGACAGCGACGAGCCCGCGTTGAAGAACGTCGCCCGGACGCCGGACGCGGCGCCCCGCTGGGCCGCGGGCACGCTCGACATGATGGCCGCGGTGTTGGGCGCGGTGAAGATGCCGCCGCCGAGCCCGTTGAGAAAGACCAGGACGGCGAACACCCAGTAGTCGAAGTTGACCGGGATCAGCACCAGCGCGATGAACGTGGCCGCCATCAGCAGCATGCCGCCGACGGTGAACGGCCGGGCGCCGAACCGGTCGGACAGCGAGCCCGCGACCGGGCCGGCCACCAGGAACCCGACAGTGATCGGTAGCAGGTAGATGCCCGCCCACAGTGGCGTCGACTCGAAGCTGTACCCGTGCAAGGGCAGCCAGATGCCCTGCAGCCAGATGATGAGCATGAACTGCAGACCGCCGCGGCCCATCGACGACATCAAACCGGCCAGGTTCCCCATGCCGAACGACGCGGACCGGAACAGTCGGATGTCGACCATCGGCGACTCGACGCGAAGTTCGACGAAGCAGAATGCGACCAGGGACAGCAGCCCGAAGGCGATCGCCCCGACCACCCACGGGTTGGTCCATCCGGTGCTGGAGTCGCCGTAGGGCTGGATGCCGTAGGTGATGCCCGCCAACAGCACCGTGAGGCCCAGCCCGAAGGTGGCCGTGCCCGGCCAGTCCAGCCGGCCCGGCGTGCGGGCGCCGAGCTCGCGCAGGGAACGGATGCTCCAGATGGTGCCGAGGATGCCGATCGGCACGCCGACCCAGAAGATGGCCTTCCAGTGCCACTCGGACAGGAAGCCACCGATCAGCAGACCGAGGAAGGATCCCGCGACGGCGGACACCATGTTGACCCCGAGGGCCATGCCGCGCTGGTTGGCGGGGAACGCGTCGGTGAGAATCGCCGACGACGACGCCATCAGCATCGCGCCGCCGACGCCCTGGATCACCCGCCAGCCGATCAGCCACAGCGCCCCACCGCCGAGGTGGAACGGGTCGAACGACAGCGCGACCGCGGCCAGGGTGAAGACCACGAAGCCCCAGTTGTAGATCTTCACCCGGCCCAGCATGTCGCCGAGGCGACCGAACGGGACGACCAGCACGGCGGTCACCACCAGGTAGCCCATCAGCATCCACAGCAGATAGCTGACATTGCCCGGCGCGAGCGGGTTGAGGCCGATGCCGCGGAAGATGGCGGGCAGCGAGATCAACACGATCGAGGCGTTGATGGTGGCCAGCAGCGTGCCGAGCGTCGTGTTCGACAACACCACCCACTTGTAGTGCGGGTGGTCGTGGTCCATCCGGCGACGCCGGGTGGCGGTGTCGGCGAGCGCGGTGTCGCGGTCCTCCACTAGTGGTGGCTTCGTCATCTCAATCTCAGTCGTCATCGGCGTCGCCTTGCACATCGCTCTTGGTAATCACGGGCATCGGTAGTCACGGGCACTTGTTGATCACGGGCATTCGTCGTCGGCGACACTGCCCAAAACACATATGTTAGCTATGAAAAAGATCTGGGGGCAATTCCTATTCCCGGCACCGGATCCACGCATCGCAGACGATGTGCGAGTAGCCGTCTGCAGAAAGCCGATCTGACGTGGCGCGACGTCTCGGGTGGCGCCCCGACCGTGGCTCTGCCGCGCTGCGCTACGTTGATACGGTCCGCGCGGGAGCACACGCCAAGTGCGCTGAGAGGACGGCTGGTGCCGTCGACCGTATGAACCTGACCGGGTAATGCCGGCGTAGGGAGGAGCCGATGATGCCGGAGTACCTACCACTCCCGCCGCGCGGGCAGACCCCGCTGCGGGTGATGACGATCGCGGGCAGCGACTCCGGCGGTGGCGCCGGCATCCAGGCGGACCTGCGCACCTTCGCGATGCTCGGCGTCCACGGTTGCGTCGCGGTGGCCGCGGTGACCGTGCAGAACTCCGTCGGCGTCAAGGCGTTCCACGAGATACCCGTCGACGTCATCACGGGGCAGATCCAGGCGGTCGCCGAGGACATCGGCATCGCGGCCGCCAAGACGGGAATGCTGGCGTCGTCGGAGATCATCGAGGCCGTCGCCGAGACCTGGCGGGGTTTCGGCACCGCACCACCGCTCGTCGTCGACCCGGTGTGCGCCTCCATGCACGGTGACCCGCTGCTGCACCCGTCGGCCCTGGACGCGTTGCGCACCGAACTCTTCCCGCTGGCCACCCTCGTCACGCCGAACCTCGACGAGGTGGCTCTGATCACCGGCATCGACGTGGTGGACGACCCAACGCAACGCGACGCGGTTCGGGCCCTGCACGCGCTCGGACCCCAGTGGGCCGTGGTCAAGGGTGGCCACCTGCGCTCGTCGTCGCGCAGTCGAGACCTGCTCTTCGACGGCACCGACTTCTACGAGTTCGACGCCGAACGGGTCGACACCGGCCACGATCACGGCGCGGGTGACACGCTGGCGGCCGCGACGGCGTGCGCACTGGCACACGGCTACGCGGTACCCGACGCAATCGCCTTCGCCAAGGGTTGGGTCACGGAGTGCCTGCGCGAGGCATATCCCCTGGGTCACGGCCACGGTCCCGTGTCGCCGCTCTTCCGGCTCCGCGATGGATCTTGACGCGATCGCCGGCGTCGCGCACCCGCCGGCGGGCGCGCCCACCGGCATCGTCCTGCTCACCCATGGTGCCGGCGGTAGCCGGGAATCGCCGATGCTCGTCAGGCTGTGCGACGAGTGGGCCGGGCGCGGCTGGTTGGCGGTGCGATACGACCTTCCGTACCGGCGACGGCGACCCAAGGGCCCACCGTCGGGGTCGTCGACCGCCGATCAGGCGGGCATCGCCGACGCCGTCGGGCTGGCCCGGACCCTGACCGACGGACCGGTTGTCGCAGGCGGCCACTCCTACGGCGGAAGGATGACGTCGATGGCGGTCGCGCTCGGCCTGCGCGTCGACGTCCTCACCGTGTTCTCCTATCCCCTGCATCCTCCCGGCAAGCCGGAACGCGCGCGCACCGAACACCTCCCCCGCATCACGGTGCCGACGGTCTTCACCCACGGCACCTCTGACCCGTTCGGCGCCATCGACGAGGTCCGCGCCGCGGCCGCCATGATCCCCGCGCCCACCGAGGTGATCGAGGTGACCGGCGCCCGCCACGACCTGGGTTCGAAGACCGTCGACGTGCCCGCGCTGGCGGTCGACGCCGCACTCCGGCGCTGCGGTCGGTGATCCTGCTATCTTCCGGTGATGACCTGGCCGCCGGGAGACCCGGATCAGCCGCCTGCGTATCCACCGCACGGCGCGCAGTACCCGCCGCCACCACCGCCGATGCCCTATCAGCAGGGCCCGTACGGCCCGCCCGGGCAGTACGGCCAACCCGGGCAGTACCACCACGGTCCGCCGAAGAAGAAGTCGAAGAAGGGCCTCATCATCGGGCTGGCCGTCCTGGCCGTGGTCCTCCTCGGCGGCGTGATCGCCGCGGTCGCGGTCTTCGTGGTGGCGACCAAGGACAAGGTGATCGCCACCAATCTCGCTGCGGGCGACTGCATCACCGACATCCCCAAGGGCTCGCTCGTCCAACTCGTGCCCAAGACGGACTGCAGCCAGCCGCACGCCGGTGAGGCGTATGCCGTGCTGACCATGCCGGACGGCGCCTACCCGGGACAGTCCACGATCGACGAGTGGCAGAACAAGTGCCCCGCGGAACTCGAGTCGTATGCCCCCGACGCCATGACCGACGACTCGATCGGGGTGTTCGTGCTGTATCCGACGGCGGAGACCTGGGCCCAGGGTGACCGCGCGATCGTCTGCATCGCGACGACCGACGCCAAGCGCAGCGGCTCGATCAAGGGGTAGCCGGTACCTGAGGTACCGTCCCCTCATGACTTCGGAGGCATGTGACGCGGTCATCGTGGGGGCCGGGTTCGCGGGAATCGGCGCAGCCATCGCACTCAAGCGGCTCGGCTTCGACGACTTCGTGATCCTGGACCGCGAGGACGACCTGGGCGGCACCTGGTACGTCAACCACTACCCCGGCCTCGCGGTCGACGTGCCGACGACCACGTATTCGTACTTCTTCGAGCCGAACCCGAACTGGTCGCGACTGTTCACCCCCGGCCCGGAGATCAAGCAGTACGCCGACGACGTCGCCGACAAGTACGACGTCCGGCGGCACATGCGCTTCAACACGACGGTGGAGGGCGCCCGCTGGGACGAGGATGCCGGGCTCTGGCGCGTCGCGTTGGCCGACGGCGTGACGCTGACGGCGCGCTACCTGATCACCGCGACGGGGTTCCTCTCCCAGCCGAAGATCCCGGACATCCCGGGTATCGAGAGCTTCGCGGGCAAGATCATCCACACCACCGACTGGGAGGACGACTACCCACTCGAGGGCAGCCGGGTGGCCGTGATCGGAACCGGCGCCACCGCCGTGCAATTGATCCCACAGCTCGTCAAGAAGGTCGCCGACCTCACCGTCTACCAGCGCACCCCGATCTGGGTGGTGCCGAAGATCGACCTGCGGTTCGGCGAGCGCGCCAAGCGACTGTTCGCGCGAGTCCCGTTGACACAGAGGGCTCTTCGCTGGCTGACCGATTCCATCTACGAGGTGATGATCAATACGGCGGTCATCCACCACCGGCACTTCCGTCGGCTGAACATCGCCGCGGCAGATCTGTCGAAGATGCACCGGTTCGCCTCGATCCGCGACAAGGAGTTGCGCCGCAGGCTGACACCGGACTACGACTTCGGCTGCAAGCGGCCGACGTTCTCCAACGGCTACTATCGCGCCTTCACCAAGCCGCACGTGCATCTGCAGGACGCGGGCATCGACCACGTCGAAGCCGACGGCATCGTGGGCAGGGACGGCACCAAGAGCGTCATCGACACGCTGGTGCTGGCCACCGGCTTCGATCTGTGGGAAGCGAACTTCCCCGCCATCGAGGTCATCGGCCGCGACGGGCGCGACCTCGGAAAGTGGTGGCGCACCACCAGGTTCCAGGCCTATCAGGGGGTGTCGATGCCGTACTTCCCCAACTATCTGAGTCTGGCGAGCCCGTATGCGTTCCTCGGGTTGAACTTCTTCAACACGATGGAATACCAGATGCGACTCATGGACCGGCTCTTCTCGGAGATGAAGCGCCGCGGTGCGGCCACCTTCGAGGTGACCGAAGAGGCGAACACGCGCTATCTCGACCGGATGACCGAGTTGCTCGGCGACTCGCTGTTCACCCTCGGCAATTGCGCGAGTGCGCGGTCCTATTACTTCAACCCGGCCGGGGAGCCCAGCCTGCTGCGGCCGACGTCGACGGAGAGCGCCATCGCCGAGGCATCCGAATTTCCCTTGAGCGACTATCAGATCGCCTGATCGCCAGGCAACCGAGATGACTGGAGAGGAACACCACGTGCCGCAAGAGAAGAGCTCGAAGTTGCCCGTGTTCACCGGACTGGCGCTGGCCGGCACCGGCGTCGCACACTTCGTCAGGCCGCAGGTGTTCGAGGGCATCACCCGGTCCGCCTTTCCCCACGACACCCGCAAGCACCTGTACACCAACGGTGGCATCGAGACCGCGGTGGGCCTCGGCTTGGCGGTGCGGCAGACCCGGAAGCTGGCCGTCCTCGGCCTGCTGGGCTACGGCGCGTACCTGACGGTCAACGCGATGCGCAACCGCTGACGCGGTCGCCGGCCTACCCCGGCTTGGGAGGTCGGGCAGCTACCCTCTGGAAGTGCCCGATGTGACCAAAGTGACGGATGCGGCGATGTTGTCACGCCGCAACGTGCTGCTGGGCGTGGCGGCCTCGGTCGCCGGGATCGCGCTGGTCCGTGGTGGCGCCGGCGCCTCGAACCAGCCGGCTCGGCTCGAGGCCGCTGCTCCAGTCGCTTCGCCGCCCCTGCCGACCTGGCCCGAGCTGTTGGCGCCTCCGCCGGCGTCGGCGCGGATGCTGCTCCCTGGCGGCGGGGTGCTCAGTGCGCTGCCGGGTCCTGGTGACCTGCTGTCGATCACGCTCGACGACGGCGTGGACACCGGCGTCGTGCGCGCCTATTGCCAGCTGGCCAAGGACACCGGCATCCGCCTCACCCTGTTCGTCACCGGGGTGTACTCCTCGTGGACCGACAACCGGGACCTGCTGGCACCATTGGTGGAGAAGGGGCAGGTCCAGCTGGGCAACCACACCTGGATCCATCCGAACCTCGCCAGGTTGACCGGCGGTCAGATCGCCGACGAGCTCCAGCACACCGACCAGTTCCTCAGGGGCACCTTCGGGATCGACGCAACGCCGTATTACCGGCCGCCGTACGGCGCGTACAACGACCTGGTCCAATCGGTCGCCGCCGATCTCGGGTACACGGTGACGGCGCTGTGGAACGGCAACATCGGCGACGATCAGATCCTCGCGCCGCAGACCATCGTCGCGAACGCCGCGAAGTACTACACCGCACAGTCGGTGGTCATCGGTCACCTCAATCACCCGCCGGTCACCACGACCTACCACCAACTCGTCGACATGATCGGTGAGCGCAAGCTCCGCACGGTGACCCTCGACGACGTCTTCCTCAAGCCGGAGGCGGCCCGCCTCGTGTCGCCCTATCCCGGCTAACCTCTAGCGCGTGGCATCGCCAGAACCGCCAGCGCTGCGGCGACGGCTCGGCACCGCGGACGCCGTCACCATCGGACTCGGCTCGATGCTCGGCGCGGGGATCTTCGTGGTGCTGGCGCCCGCCGCAGCGGCGGCGGGTTCGGCGCTGCTCCTCGGCCTGGCGATCGCCGCGCTCGTCGCCTATTGCAACGCCGCGTCGTCGGCGCGACTGGCCGCCCGCTACCCCCAGTCCGGCGGCACCTACGTCTACGGGCGCGAACGGCTTGGACCGTTCTGGGGGTACACCGCGGGGTGGAGTTTCGTGGTGGGCAAGACGGCGTCGTGCGCCGCCATGGCCCTCACCGTGGGCGTCTACCTCTGGCCGTCGCATGCCCACGCGGTCGCCGTCGCCTCGGTCGTGGCCCTGACGATGGTCAACACCGTCGGCGTGCAGAAGTCGGCGTGGTTGACCCGGGCCATCGTCGCCGTCGTGCTCGCGCTGCTTGCCGCGGTGGTCGTCATCATCCTCGGGTCGGGTCATGCCGATTCCGGCCGCCTCGCACTGGACGACGTCAAAGCCCTTGGCGTGCTGCAGGCGGCGGGACTGTCGTTCTTCGCGTTCGCCGGTTATGCGCGCATCGCCACCCTGGGCGAAGAGGTGCGCGACCCCGCTCGGACGATCCCCCGGGCGATCCGCGTCGCCTTGCTGCTCACCCTCATCGTCTACGCCGTCGTGGCCGTGGCCGTGCTGGCCGAATTGGGCGCCGAGGAAATGGCTTCCACCAGTGCGCCGCTGGCCGATGCGGTGCTGTCGGCAGGACACCCGGGATGGACTCCGATCGTCCGGGTGGGAGCGGCGGTGGCTGCGCTCGGCGCACTGCTCGCCCTGATTCTCGGAGTGTCGCGCACCGCACTCGCCATGGCGCGCGACCGGCATCTGCCGCATGCGCTGGTGGCGGTGCATCCGCGGTTCGGAAGCCCGTACCGCGCCGAAATCGCCGTCGGCGTCGTAGTGGCCGGCCTCGCGGCCGTACTCGACCTCAGGGGCGCCATCGGCTTCTCGTCGTTCGCGGTGCTGGTGTACTACGCGATCGCCAACGCCTCGGCCTTGACGCTCGGTGCGCGCACCCTTCCCGTGGTGGGACTCGCCGGGTGCTTGCTCCTCGCGTTCATGCTGCCGCCGACGTCGGTCGCCGTCGGCGTGGCGGTCGTGGCGGTGGGCGCCGTGGCGTACGTGCTGCGACGGTAGCCGGCGGTCGCTCGGAGTGGGTTGGGAAACCCTCCGATCACCGGTCGGATGGCGGCGGCGTGCAAGACATTCGGTGGATGACTCGCGAGATCCCCGGCGATGGTGTGTAGTCGACAACCGTGAGTCCAGCCAACGGAAGAATGACCTGGAGACCCGTCCCGTCCGATGCGCACGTCGTGGCGCCCGATGAGCGGCTGAGCTGGCCACGCACCGTCGGCATCGGGGCACAACACGTCGTGGCGATGTTCGGCGCCACGTTCCTGGTGCCCGTGCTCACGGGTTTTCCGCCCGCCACGACCCTCCTGTTCTCCGGGGTCGGCACGGTGCTCTTCCTGGTCATCACCGGCAACCGGCTGCCGAGCTATCTCGGCTCCAGCTTCGCGGTCATCGCCCCGGTGACCGCAGCGGTGGCCTCCAACGGTGCGGGCAGCGCGCTCGGCGGACTGGTCGCGGTCGGCCTGCTCCTGATCGTCATCGGCGCGGTGGTGCACGTCGTGGGGACGGGCTGGCTCGACGTGACACTGCCGCCGGTCGTCACGGGCGCGATCGTCGCCCTGATCGGCTTCAACCTCGCACCCGCGGCCAAGGCGAACTTCGAGAAGGGCCCGCTGGTCGGGATCGTCACCCTGGTCCTGCTCGTCGCGATCCTGGCGTTCTTCCGGGGCATCATCGGCAGGCTGGCCATCTTCCTGGCGGTCGTCATCGGGTATCTGCTGGCGCTCGTCCTCGGTGACGTCGACACCGCCGCGATCGCGGGGGCGCCGTGGCTCGGCCTCCCCGAATTCCAGGCGCCGTCGTTCAGTCTGTCGGTCCTGCCGCTGTTCCTGCCCGCGGTGATCGCGCTGGTGGCCGAGAACATCGGGCACGTGAAGTCGGTGGGCCAGATGACCGGGACCGACACCGACCCGGTGATGGGCCGCGCCATCGCCGCCGACGGCATCGCGACGACGCTGGCCGGCTTCGGCGGTGGCTCGGCCACCACCACCTACGCCGAGAACATCGGCGTGATGGCGGCCACCCGGGTGTATTCGACCGCCGCGTACTGGATCGCCGCCGCCGTCGCGATCGTCCTCGCCATGTGCCCGAAGGTGGGGGCGGCGATCTCCGCGATCCCGCCCGGCGTGCTCGGCGGCGCCACCATCGTGCTGTACGGGTTGGTCGGCATTCTCGGCGTCCGCATCTGGCTCACCAACCACGTCGACTTCAGCCTGCCGGTGAACCAGATGACGGCCGCCATCCCGCTGATCATCGGCATTGCCGACTTCACTTGGCAGGCAGGAACGTTGATCTTCACCGGCATCGCACTCGGGTCGATCGCCGCATTGGTCATCTACCACGGCATGCGCCTGCTCGGTTTCCGCTCGACGAGGTTCGACGGTGATCGGTCGGGCGAAGTTCGCGAATCCGCGATCATCGACGGTGATGGGCGCGATAATGGCGCCGGGTCGGCCTAGCAAGGGGATGCGCATGAAGAAGCTCGCAGCAGTGCTGTTGACGACCACCGCGATGGCGGCTCTGCCGTTCGCCGTCGCACCGACGGCGCAAGCCGACATCTGCGCGGGCGCCGGCGGGCGGCACGTGTCGGTGGGCGGCTGCACCGACGTCGCCGGAGACGTGGCCCGGGGCGTCGCCATCGCCTCGGCCGACACGCCGTACGTGTACGGGGAGGTCCCCTGCTACACGGTCGAAGGGGTGCCGTACTACACGCCGCCCGGCGACCCCTGCTGACGGGCGGGGCTCACGCCCCCTCCAACACCGCCGCCGGACCGCGGTTCATCAGCTGGCGGGCCACGATGATCCGCTGTATCTCGCTGGCGCCCTCCCAGATCCGCTCGACGCGTAGTTCGCGGTACATGCGTTCGGCGACGTTCTCCCGCATGTAGCCGCGGCCGCCGAAGACCTGCACGGCGCGGTCGGCGACCCGGCCCGCCATCTCGGAGCAGTACAGCTTCGCCATCGACGCCTGCGCGTGCAGCGTCTTGCGGTCGGTGCCGGAATCGATCGAGCGCGCCACCTCGTAGAGCATCGTGCGCGCGGCGAACAGTTCGGTGGCGCTGTCGGCGAGCATCCCTGCCACCAGCTGGTGGTCGCCGAGCGGCTTGCCGTCCACCACCCTGTCCTTCGCGAAGGACGTCACGTCGTCGAGCAGTCGTTGCGCCGCTCCGACGCACCGGGCCGCGACCATCAGGCGCTCGAACCGGAACCAGTCCTGGGTGAACGTCATCCCCTCGCCCTCGGCGCCGACCAGGTTCGCCACGGGTACGCGGACCCCGTTGAAGGCGACGATCGGATGCTCGTCGGCGATGTGATGCGAGAAGTGCGGCGTCCTAACCACTTCCACGCCGGGCCACGGAAGGTCCACGACCAGCAGGACGTGCTGGCCGGTGAACGGTCCACCGTCGAGGACGGCCTGGACGAAGCAGTAGTCGGCCAGGTTGTAGGAGGTGACGTGCCACTTGACCCCGTCGAGAACGTACTCGTCGCCCTCCCGACGTGCGGTCGTCTGCAACGCCGAGACGTCCGAACCGGCGAACTCCTCGGTAATGGCATACGCCTCGTGCTTCTCCCCGCGCACCGCGGGCAGCAGCCAGCGTTCGCGCTGATGGTCCGTCGCCACGTCCACCCACCACTGGGGCGGCGTGGCCATCACCCAGGCGAGCCCGTTGGTGGCCCGGCCGCACTGTTCCTGCACCAGCACCTGTTGCAGTGCGGTACAACCACGGCCCCCGACCGAGGTGGGCATGTTGGTGCCGTAGAGACCCAATTCGATTGCGCTGGCGTGATGTTCGGCCGTCACCTCCTTGGGCAGCACACCGCCCGCGAGCTCGGCCGCCACCTCGAGCGGGATCAGCGAATCGACGAACTCACGCGCGGTGTCCTGAATGCGCCGATCCTCTGCTGTCAGTCCGTACATCCGTGCCCCGATCCTCGGCAATCCTCTTGACTGAGCGTTCAGTCTATGCGACGGTTCCAGACTATGGCCAGAACCAGCACCACTACCGAGACCGCTGACGTGGTGGTAGTCGGAGGCGGCACGGTCGGTGCATGGACGGCAGTCCTTCTCGCCGAATCCGGCGTGCGGAGAGTCGTCCTGCTCGAAGCGAGCACACTGGGCGACGGCGCGAGCAGCCGCGCCGCGGGCATGGTGCGCGCGCAGGGCGGCACCGAGACCGCGATCCGCCTCGGACTCCGCGCGCAGGAGTTCTACACCGCCAGCGGCGACCGCTTCCCCCTCGACTGCGGCTTCAAGGCGCAGGGCTATCTCATGCCATGCTTCTCCGAAGCCGAAGTGCGCCAGGCCCACGACCGGATCGCACTGCAGCAGAGCCTCGGCCTGGTCGTGGAATGGTGCGGTGCCGACGAACTCGACGCGCGGCACACCGGGATGGCCAAGGGCGTCACCATGGGCGCGTCGTTCGCGCCGGGCGACGGCTATCTCGACGCCCCACGCAACGTGCTCGCCTACACCGCGGCACTCGCCGTCAGCGGCGTCGACGTCCGCGAGCGCTGCGCCTTCACCGGACTTCGCACCGGTGGCGGCCGGGTGATCGGCGTCGACACGACCGCGGGCCCGATCGACACGGACCGCGTCGTGCTCACCGGTGGTCCGCAGCTCGCCGAGGTCGGCTCCCGCGCAGGCGCCAGGATCCCGGCCGGAGGCACCCGCCATCAGGTCGTCGTGACCGCCAAGCTGCCGAACCTGGACGTCAACGAGCTGCCGATGGTGTTCGACCTGCCGTCGGGGATCTATTGGCGGCCAGGGGAGAACGGCGGCCTGCTCTGGGGCATGAGCAACCCCGACGAACCGCCAGGCACCGCCGTGGACTTCGACACCCTCTACTACCGCAAGGCCCGCGACCGCATCGAGCACCTGTTTCCCGCATTGCGCGGACTCGGTCTGCGTCGATCGTGGGCCGCGACGATCGACTACACACCCGACCACCTGCCCATCCTCGGTCCACTGCTCACCGACGACGGACCGGTCGACGGCACCGTGGTGGCCAGCGCGGCCGGCCACGGCATGATGTGGGGGCCAGCAGTGGCCCAGGTCGCAGCCGATCTCGCCACCACGGGCGGCTGCGACTGGTTGGACCTGACCGACCTCGGCCTCGACCGCTTCGACGCCGAGGGCAACAGTAGGCTTGCGCCCGAACCCATTTCGCTCCCGTTCCCCGAGAGGGCTTCCTGATGACCGCTTCCATGATCACCCCGATGCTCGCGAACGCCCTCGACGCCGACCTGGAGGACTGGGGACCGTTGGACGAGGCCACCGGCGCACCGATGGCGACCCACGGGCTCGAGGTGTGGGCCGACGGCGACTCCTCGGCGGGCATCTGGCAGTGCGGTCCCGGTCCGTCCCGGTGGGTCCTGGAGACCAACGAGGTGATCTACCTGGTTGCCGGCCAGATGACGGTGACGCCGGACGGTGGCGACCCGTCGGACATCGGCGCCGGTGACGTCGCGGTGTTCCCGAAGGGGTGGACGGGCACCTGGGACATCCACGAGACCGTGCGCAAGGTGTACTCGATCTTCTGAGCAACTAGCGCGCCCTGCCCACGGCGAACAGCTCGGACGTCCTCGGGGCCGCCGCCATGTGGCCGACGGGATCGTCGAGCAGGCCACGGAAGGCGACCTCCGACGCACCGATGAGCACCGGCCGATCGCCCAACGCCGGCAAGGCAATCCGTGGCGTCATCCCCGGTATGCGCAGCGCCCGCGCCGCCATCTCGGCATGGACGTCGTGTTCGACCCACCGGTACAGCGAGCGCAGATAGCCGCCCAAGATCACCAGGCTCGGATTCAGCAGGTTGACCATCCCGGCCACGCCGCGGCCGAGATGCCGACCGACGGTGACGAGTTCTTCTGGGCACGAGGTCATTCCGTCGAGATGAGCACCGAGGTCCGACAGCCGTCCGGACGGGCAACCGACGGCGGCAGCGATCGTCGCGGCCCCGACCTCGGTCTCCCAGCAGCCCTTGGCACCGCAGTGACACGACTTCGAACCCTCCCCGAACGGCACGTGGCCGATCTCACCGGCGAAGCCCGACGATCCGCTGATGGGCCGACCGCCTGCGATCACCCCGGCACCGACGCCGACCTCGCCGGAGATGTAGACCAGGTCGTCGACACCGCGGCCGACGCCACGCAGGTGCTCGGCGAGCGCGCCGTGGTCGGCGTCGTTGCCCAGCAGCGGTCGCCACGACGTCGGCAATGCGTCGGCCAGCAGGTCGGCGAGAGGAACGTCGTGCCAGTCGAGGTTGGGTGCCAGCCGAACCACACCGACGTCGCGCGCGATGATCCCCGGCACGCTGACGCCGATCCCGACCAGCACCGAGGACGGCGCGGCGTTTCGGACCGAGCGGCGCACCAGCCGAGCGATCTCCGACCCCGTCGCCCACGGATCATGGCCGGCCGCCGGCGGACCCGTGGCCTGTGACAGCACCCGACCACCCAGGCCGACCCTGGCCACGACCAAGCCGGACACCCGCACGTCGACCGCCAGGACGTACGCCCGTTCGGCCGCACACACGCCGACCGACGGCCGTCCAGCGGCCGTGCGGCCACCGGCCTCGGGCGGCTGCTGGGTGACCAGCCCGAGATCCTCCACCTCGGCGACGAGATCCCCGATCGTGCTGCGATTGAGGCCCATCAGCGTCGTCAGCGACGCCCGCGACAGCTGACCGCGACGGTGCAGGTGGCCCAGCAGCGTGCTCAGGTTGTGCCGCCGCACGCTGTCCCGGTTGGATCCGGCGCCCGCACCCGAGCCTGGCATCCCACTCAGCTCAGACCCGTTGCGGACCGCCGTCGTCGTGAGATGGCATCCACGCTCGCGGCGAGCAGCAGAACGCCGCCCGTCACCAGGAAGTTGATGTAGGACGACTGGTTGAGCAGGCCCAGTCCGTTGGCGATGGTCGCGACCACCACGCCGCCGATCACCGCGTCGAGTGCCCGACCCTTGCCACCGAAGAGACTGGTACCGCCGATCACCGCCGCCCCGACCGCATACAGCAAGACGTTGCCGGCACCAGAGGAGGCGGAGACCTTGCCGCCGTAGGACGCAGCGATGATGCCGCTCACGGCGGCCAACGACGAGCAGACGACGAAGACCGACATCCGGATCCGGTTGACGTTGACGCCCGCCCGCCGAGCCGCCTCCGCGTTTCCGCCGACGGCGTGGACGTGCCTGCCGTACGACGTCCGGGTCAGGACGAACGTCAACGCAATGAGCAGCACGCCGACGATGGGAAGGACGTAGGGGATCCCGCGGATCTCGACGTTCGGGTTGACACTGCGGTTGAGGCTGAGCAACGCGGTCACCCCCAGGGTCACGACGGCCACGCCGACGATGCGGGCGGCCACCACACCGAACGGAGAGTGGTGCAGGCCCGCGTTGACCTTGGCGCGGTGTCGCCGCAGCTCCAGAGCGGCAAAGCCACCCACGACCAACAGCGCACCCACCCAGCCCACCGTCACCGGCACGTTGTCGATCGTGATGCCCCGGATCACCGGATCGTCCACGCGGACCGACCCGCCCTCGCCGATGAGTTTGAGCGTAACTCCCTGTAGGCCAAGGAAGAACGCGAGAGTCACCACGAAGGACGGTATCCCCAGCTTGGCCCGAAGCGCGCCGATGGCAAGACCGATCAGCGCGCCACACACGACACCGGCCAGCGCCGCCGCCCACCACGGCCAACCCTCATTGGTGATGACGAGTGCCATCGCGCAGGCCGACACCCCGCCGGCGACACCTGCGGACAGGTCGATGTCGCCGAGCAGCAGCACGAACACCAGTCCCATCGCCAGCACGCAGATGGAGCCGGCCTGGGTGACCAGGTTGGCCAGGTTCAGCGCGGACATGAACCGTTCGTTGGCCAGTCCGAACACGACGAACAGCACGACGAGACCGAGAACCGCCGGCAGCGAGCCCATGTCGCCACCGCGGACGCGCCGGACGTAGGTGCGGGCGGCGTCGCGAAGCGTCGCGTCCGAGGCGCTGTCGGCTGCGAAGTCCGATTCGGCGACGTCATTCTTCAACGTGGTCGTGGCTTCACCCTTCACGTGGCGCGTCACATCGACTGGGCTGCTTCGGCCGGCGCCAGCCCAAGGCTGCCGGAGCGTCCGGCGGTGATCAGCTCCACCACCTGGCTGTGGGTCACGTCGGACGCCTTGACCTCGGCCGCCACCCGACCGAGGTACAGCGCACAGATCCGGTCGGCGACCTCGAAAACGTCGACCATGTTGTGCGAGATCAACACCACGCCGAGCCCCTGATCGGCCAGCCGCCGAACGAGGTCGATCACCTGACGGGTCTGTGCCACGCCGAGCGCCGCGGTCGGCTCGTCGAGGAGTACCACCTTCGAGTTCCACAGCACGCACTTCGCGATCGCGACCGTCTGTCGCTGACCGCCCGAGAGGCTGGACACCGTCTGCCGGACGGACTTCACCGTCCGCACCGACAGGGATGCCAGCGCCTGGCGGGCCATGGTCTCCATCCGGGCTTCGTCGAGGACTCCTCGGCCCGTGATCTCGCGCCCCAGGAACATGTTGGAGACGATGTCGAGGTTGTCGCACAACGCGAGGTCCTGGTACACGACCTCGACGCCGAGGGCGGCAACGTCGTTGGGGCCGTGCACTGTCACCGGCCTGCCCTCGAACAAATAGCTGCCGCTGTCGATCGGATGAATGCCGGCAATGGCCTTCACCAGCGTCGACTTCCCGGCGCCGTTGTCACCGACCAGCGCGGTCACCTCACCGGGATACACCTGGAAGTCGACGTCGTGCAGAACGTGCACCACGCCGAAACTCTTGTTGACGCCTCGCAATTCGAGGATCGGCTCGGTCATCGGCCGGTCAGAGCCCCGCGGCGGTGCACATCGCGGCGAACTGACCCGTGCACACCTCGCCCTTGGACTGGCCGCCGTCGTTGAACACGACGTCGACGTCGTCCTTGGTGATCGACTTGGGAGTCAACAGCACCGAGGGAACGTCGCGCTTGCCTTTGTCGTCGCGGGACGTGCTGTTGGTGGAGACGTCCTTGCCCGTCGCGAGTGCGATCGCGGCCTTGGCCAACGCGCCCGCCTCTTCCTTCGCCGACTTGTACACCGACATGCACTGCGTCCCTGCGAGGATGTTTTGCAATCCCTCGACGGTGGCATCCTGTCCGGTCACCGGCACCTGGCCGGCCCGCTGGTTCTTCTGCAGGATCGATATCACCGAGCCGGCGAGCCCGTCGTTGGCGGCATACACACCGTCGATCTTGCCGTCGGCGGCGGTGTACATCTGCTCGAAGATCGTGACCGCCTTGTCGTTGTCCCAGTCCGGCACTGCCTGCTCCCCCACGACCTTGACCGTCGGGGTCTTGTCGATGACCGAATGGGCACCCGCGGTGAACAGGGTGGCGTTGTTGTCGGTGGGAGAACCGTTGAGGAACACGACGTTCGACGGCTTGCCGGCGAGGCAGTCGACGAGACCCTGACCCTGCAGCTGGCCGACCTTGGTGTTGTCGAAGGAGATGTAGGCATCGGCCGACCCGCCCAGCGTCAGCCGGTCGTAGTCGATGGTCTTCACGCCTTGGCTGGCCGCCTTCTGCTGGATCGAGGCGCCGCTGTCGGAGTCGAGGTTGACGATGGCCAGCACGGTGACGCCGTCGGCGATCATCCCGTCGGCGATGGTCGCCATGTTGTCGGCCGAGCCTTCGGCGTTCTGAATCGTGTACGGCACGCCTGCGGCCTTGAAGGCCTCCTCCAGCGCGGGCCGGTCCTTGGACTCCCATCGGACCGACGACTTCGTGTCCGGCAGGATCACGCCGATCTTGCCCGACTTCGCCTGGCCGCCACCACCACCGCCGCCGCTACTGCATGCGGTGAGGCCCGCCCCGGCCACCAGAGGAACGGCGAGCACGGCGAGCATCCGGAGACCCAGTCGCTTCATGGACATCCCATCCTTTGATTTGTTGTTTGAGACAACATATAGCGTGATTCACGTCACGTCCAGCACTTGACCGTCTCGACTTCAGCGCGCACCCATCAAGTGCTCGAGGGCCAGCTGGTTGAGCCGGACGAAGCCGAAACCCTTTGCACCGAAGTACGATCCAGCGTCGAAGTCCTCGTATGCCGACCGGTCGGCCAGCAGCTCCCGGTAGGACTCCCCCTCGCCCAGCGTCGGCCGCCGAAGCTCACCGACCCGTGCCGCGTCCAGTGCCTGGGCAACCTCGGGATCGGCACGGAAGGCCGCGGCCCGTTGCTTGAGCAGCAGGTACATCCGCATGTTCGCCGCGGCCGAGACCCACACGCCGTCGACGTCCTCGGTCCTACTGGGCTTGTAGTCGAAGTGGCGAGGACCCGAGTAGCTCGGTCCACCCCCGACGCCGCCGTGCTCGAGCAGGTCGACCAGCGCGAAGGCGTTCGCGAGATCACCGTGGCCGAACACCAGATCCTGATCGAACTTGATCCCGCGCTGGCCGTTCAGGTCGATGTGGAACAGTTTGCCGCTGTAGAGGGCCTGGCTGATCCCGTGAGCGAAGTTGAGTCCCGCCATCTGTTCGTGCCCGGTCTCAGGATTGACGCCGACGAGTTCGGGGCGGGCCAGGGTCTCGATGAAGGCCAAGGCATGGCCGACGGTCGGCAGCAGGATGTCGCCGCGCGGCTCGTTCGGCTTCGGCTCGATGGCGAAGCGCAGCGGGTAACCGTTGTCGGTGACGTAGTCGCAGAGCACGTCCAGTGCCTCCCGGTAGCGCTCGAGCGCCGCCCCCACGTCCTTGGCGCTGTCGTATTCGCTGCCCTCCCGGCCACCCCAGATCACGAAGGTCTGCGCGCCGAGCTCGGCGGCCAGATCGAGGTTGCGCAGGACCTTTCGCAACGCGAACCGACGCACGGCACGATCATTGCTGGTGAAACCGCCGTCCTTGAACACCGGTTGGGTGAACAGATTCGTCGTCACCATGGGCACCACCATGCCGGTGGCGTGCAGCGCCGCCGAGAGCCGGCCGATGGCGAGGCGGCGCTGGGCATCGGAACTGCCGAACGCGAACAGGTCGTCGTCGTGGAAGGTGAGCCCGTACGCCCCCAGTTCGGCGAGCCGCTCGACGGCCTCGACGACGTCGAGCTCGGGCCTGGTGGGAACGCCGAACGGGTCCGCAGCGGTCCAGCCGACGGTCCACAGTCCGAACGAGAACTTGTCGGACGGTCGCGGCGTCAGGTCGACGGCCACCGAGGTGCTTGACACGAGAACAGACATCTTCCGGCCTCCTTGGCATGGATTTGTTCAGGCTCCGAACATATGATGTGGCGTAGGACACTGTCAACGACTGGCGTCGAAGCGATGCGAAGGGATTCACCGTGGGACGCAGTGCACGGATCGGCACCAGCACCGACGACGTCCGCCGCCGAAACCTGTCCGGCGTGCTGACGCTCGTCCACCGGCACCGCGGCCTGAGCCGCTCGGATCTGACCCGCCGCACCGGGCTGTCGCGGTCCACCGTCAAGGACCTCGTCGAGGAACTCGTCGAGCATGGCTTGGTCGAGGAGGCGCTCCCGGGCGCGTCCACCCAGGTGGGTAGACCGAGCCCGGTCGTCCGCCCCCGACACCGCGCCCTGACCATCGCGGTCAACCCCGAGATCGATTCGATCACAGTCGGATTGGTCGGATTGGGCGGAGAGGTGCTCGACGTGGTCAGGCGCCCCACCACCACGGTGCCCAGCGTCGGGGAGGCGGTGGCGGCCGCCGCGGAATCGATCGAGCAGTTCCGGCGAGGGCTGTCCCCCGATCGCTACCTCACCGCCGTCGGGGTCGCCGTCCCGGGCCTGGTGCGGAACGGTTCCATGGTGCGCCTTGCGCCCCACCTGAAGTGGCACGATGCCGATGTCGGCGGAATGCTCGGCGCGGCAACCGGACTGCCCGTTCTAGCCGCCAACGACGCCAACCTCGGCGCGATCGCCGAACACGTCTTCGGCCGGCATCCGAACGCCGAACACATGATCTACGTCAACGGCGGCGCCGGCGGCATCGGTGCGGGCGTGGTGATCGCCGGTGAACTCCTCGACGGCGCCGCAGGTTACGCAGGCGAACTGGGTCACACGTTCGTGGGCGGCACGGGCACCTGCCACTGCGGCAGCATCGGGTGCCTGGAGACCGAGGTGAGCCAGGCGCAGACCTTCGACGCCGAACCCGGCTCCCAAGCAGCGACCGTGCAACGCCAGGCCGACTACCTCGGCATCGCACTCGGCAACGCCGTCAACGTGCTCAATCCGGGGCTGATCGTGCTCGGCGGCTTCCTCCGGGTATTCCCCGCACTGGCGCCCGAGGCACTCGACGCCGCGCTCGCGCGGCACAGCCTCCGCGCACCACGTGACCTGGTCCGGATCGTGCCTGCCAGCCTCGGATCGAAGACGCTGATGATCGGAGCCGCGGAACTGGCCTTCGCGCCGCTGTTGTCAGACCCCGCTGCGCACTACGACCAGGGCATCGACCGCGACGGCGCCCCGTGAGGACACGATGACCGGGTTGGCCTCGACGGCCTCCAGCGCCTCACCGAGTTCGAGGGCGAGGCTCGAGAATGCGGTGATCACCTCGGCCAGTGCCATGACGTCGGCCGCTGCCGCGCCGCGCCAACCAGCCAGCAGCGGACGGAGGCGCATGCCGTCCAGGAGCCGAATCACGCCGGTCCGCGACAGCGGTGGCAGCGCGACCACGCGGTCGTCGAGCAGTTCGACCAACGTGCCGCCCGCCGCGATGACCAGCAGGGGGCCGAAGGCGGGGTCGCGGACCACGCCGACCGATACCTCGACGCCGACCCCGACCATCGGTTGCACCGTGACGGTAGGTCCCAATCGGTCGGCCATCGACGCGTACGCGGCCGTGAGGGCCTGCGCGTCGGCAATCCCGAGCGCGACGCCGCCGACATCGCTCTTGTGCGCCGCGCCGAGGGTCTTCAACGCGACGGGATAACCGACGTCCGCGGCGGCGGCCAGCGTCGCCTCCAGCGTGGACGCAGATGCCGACCGCGCGACCGGAATCCCGTAGTCGGCCAGCAGGTCGAAGGCCTCGCCGGGATCCCACGCGGCCAGCCGCTCGCGCCAGCGTCGCCGCCGGTCCTGGTCGAGACGTGGCCGGCCGTCCTCCACCGGCGGTGGCCACGCCGCCAGGTGGCCGAGCGCGGCAATCCCACTCGACGCACCTTCAAGCACCGCAACGCCGTTGTCGCGCAGTCGTTTTGCCGTAAGAAGGTCGATCGACGACGGTAACGAGGTCAGCACCGCCAGCGGTGCCGGCGTATCGGCCGCAACGGCGAGGACGGCGTCCGCATATGCGGTGTCACCGTCGAACTCCGTCACCAGATCCACCGCCAGCGCCGTGACCGCCACCGCGGGGTCGTCGGCGATCACCCGCAGGCAGGCGCGAAACAGCCCGAGGGTATCGGCGCCGGTCCCCCAGACGTCCAGCGGATTGGTCGCGCTCAGTCCCTCGTCGAGCAGCGCCTCGATGGAATCGACGGTTTGTTCGGACAGCGGCGCGAACCCCACGCCCAGCTGATGCGCCAGATCGGCGGTCAGTGCCCGCTCTGCTCCCGAGTCGTGCACCGTGGCAATGCCCTTGGCGCCGGGACTGGCCACCCGGCCGGCGGAGAAGAGTTCGATCGTGTCGGCGAACTCCGCCATGTCGCGCACCCGGACCGCGCCGACGGCGCGACAGAAGGCGTGCCAGCCCGCCTCCTCTCCGGCCAGCGCGCCGGAGTGGGCGGCGACCATGGCCCGTCCCGTCGGGGACCCTCCGACCGGCAGGATCACCACCGGGACACCACGTGCGGCGGCCCGCAGCAGTGACCGCCGGAGTCGGGGTGCCGCCCGCGGCGTCTCCATCAGCAGCGCCACCAGTCGGGTACCAGGGTCGTCGAGGGCGTAGTCGACGTAATCAGCCGTGTCGGTGACGATTTCCTGTCCCGACGACACCGCCAGCCGGAACCCGAACCCACGCCGCGAACGCAGCAGCGTCGAGAACGCCGACCCCGAGTGCGTGACCAGGCTGACCCCGCCCGGCGGTAGGGGATCCGGCTCCAGATAACCGAGCGCACGCACACCCAGCGCGTTGTTGACGAACCCCATGCAGCCGGCGCCGCACAGCGCCATACCGCCGGTCGTGGCGACGGCCGCGACCTTGTCGCGGACCCCGTATGCTGCCCCGTACAGCACTGCGGATCGCGTGCCCGCCTCGACCGCGGCCTCCAACTGGTCGACCAGGACGTTGTCGGGCACCCCGAGCAACGCCAGATCGACCGGTTCGTCGAGATCCGCCAGGGACCCGGCGCACGGCATGCCATCGATCTCGTCGTACCGCGGATTCACCAGATGCACGCGCGCGGAACCGCGTTGCGCTTCGATGACCATCCGCGCTCCGAAGCTGTCCGGCCTCGGGCTGGCTCCGACCACCGCCACCGACCGCGCGCCCAGCATGGCGGCGACGGCCGACCGGCGCGCGTCGGCCATCGGTCAGGACCGTCGCCGCAACGCGGACAACCGTCCCTGCCTCTTCTTGTCGGCCATCGCCGCCTTGGCCGCCTGCCAACCGGGGATCCCGCACACGCCGCCGCCGGCGTGCGTCGCCGAGCTTCCGTTGTAGAGGCCGGCTATCGGCGTCCGGTAGTCGGCGAACCCTGGTGCGGGCCGCATGTGGAACAGTTGCTCCAGCGACAGCTCACCGTGGAAGATGTTGCCGCCGACCAACCCGTAGTCCTCCTGCATTTCGTGGGGGCCCACGACGTCGCGGTGCGTGATCGAGGCCTTGAAGCCGGGTGCGACCTGGTCGTAGGTGTCGATCACCCGGTCGGCGTAGGCATCGAGCTCTTCGGTGTGCGGTGCGTTCGCCCACTCGGCGGGCACCCACTGGGTGAACAGCGACATGACGTGCGTGCCATCGGGATTGAGGGTCTTGTCCAACGTCGTCGGAATGACGCCGTCGCTGAACGGCAGCGCGGCGGCCTTGCCGGTGCGGGCGTCCTGGAAGGCGGTCTCGAGGTACTCCAGCGTCGGCGCCATCTCGATCGAGCCGGTGTGGTGCTCGGCCATGCCGGAGCTCGGGTTGGCCGTGAAGCTGGGCAGCTCGGACAATGCCACATTGATCTTGACGACGCCGCTGCGGGTCTTCCAGTGCTCGATGTCCCCCAGGAAGTCGTCGGGCAGCTCGGCACGCGAAAGGTGATCGAGGAACGCGATCTTCGGGTGCAGTGTGGTGACCACCAGCGGCGCGGTGAGCTCTTCGCCGTTCTCGAGGACCACCCCGCGTACCTGGCCGCCGCTGGTCAACACCCGGGAAACCCTTGCCTGGGTGCGGATCTCGGCACCAAAGCTGCGCGCCGAATTCGCGATCGCCGCCGACACCCCGCCCATTCCGCCCTCGGGGAACCCCCAACTACCGAGTTGTCCGTCGCCGACGTCGCCGATCGAGTGGTGGGCCATCACATAGGCGGTCCCGGGTTCGCAGGGTCCGGCCCAGGTGCCGATGATGCCGTTGACGGCCATTAGTCCCTTGACCTGCGGCGACTCGAACCAGTCATCGAGCAGGTCGGCGATGCTCATGGTCAGCAGTCGGGTGATGTCCGCGGTGAGCCGTGGGGTGATGCTGCTCCGCAGCGGCCAGGCGAGCTTGGCCAGATCCAGTAGATCCGACGGCCGCTTCGAGCCGATGTTCGGCGGCACCTGAGTCAGCAGCGGGCCCATCACCTCGGCGATGCCCTCGATCCACGCGTGGTACTCGGGCAACGCGTCGGCGTCCTTCTTGGAGAACTTGGCCAACTGCTCGTGGGTCCGCTTGGGATCGTCCTCGTAGATGATCAGCGACCCGCCCTCGGGGAAGGCCTGGTACGACGGACCCATCGGGTGCACCTTGTAGCCGTGGCGCTCCAGGCCGAGCTCGCGCACGATCGTGGGCGGCATCAGGCTCATCACGTAGGACAACCGCGTGACCCGCAGATGCGGTGCGTCCTCCCACGGTGATTCGGTGGTCGCCGCCCCACCCACCGCTGCCCGCGACTCGAGGACCAGGGTCCGCGCGCCGGAGCGGGCGAGATAGGCGGCCGAGACCAGGCCGTTGTGACCGCCGCCGATCACGATGGCGTCGTAGCTGTTGGCCATGGCAGACCTTCTTTCGTGTGCTCGCCTGACTGACTGTTCAATCTAATCGAGTGTTAGGCTTGCAGACAAGTAGCAGCGCCGCCACTGATGAGGAGGAGCAGACAGCGACATGGCCGACCCCGCGCCCGCGACCGAGAACAACGAGGCCCGCCGCATCGAGATGCTCCATGCCGCAGCCGGGCTGATCTGCGAACGGGGGTTCGGCGACACGCGCATCGCCGACGTCGCCAAGCGGGCCGGGGTCAGTTCGGCGCTCGTCATCTACTACTTCGGCACCCGCGACCGGTTACTCGTCGATGCGCTCCGCCATTCCGAGGAGTCGTTCTACGAGGCGGCCGAGAAGATGCTGGCGGAGGTCAGCTCGATGCGGGAACGCCTGTCGCTTCTGATCAAGTGGACGGTGGTGCCCCAGACGGACAACGAGATTCCCGGCGCCTGGGGACTCTGGTTCGACCTGTGGGCGCAAGCGTTCCGCCATGACGAGGTGAAGGCGGGCCGCGTCGAACTCGACGCGCGTTGGCGTCGGATGATCGTCGACGCCATCAAGTCCGGCGAGGCGACCGACGAACTCGAGGGCGACGTCGACGCCAGGATGTTCGCCCTCGAGTTCGGGGCGTTGCTCGACGGCCTCTCGATTCAGGTCGCCCTCGAAGATCCGGAGGTCGACTCCGACGTGGCCTACGACATCGCCATGCGGTTCTGCGAGCGGGAACTCGACCTGCCCCCGGCGAAGAAGGCACGTTCGGCCAAGAGGACACCGGCGGCCAAGCTCAGGCCGAAGAAGGGCTGAGCGCCTCCTCGGGCTCGGCGTCGGCGGCGGCGTCCTGGACCAGCGATGCGGTGCTGCGGTGCAACACCCGCACCGCGTCGTGCGCGCAGACACAGGTGACGGCAGCGCCGGGCGGGTGTACCACCGACGTGGGGCCGGCCGTGTTGGGCACCTCGACGACCAGGGCCTCGGTGGTGCCCACGTCGACGTGGACCTGCGTGCACGCGCCGAGGTAGACGATTTCCCGCACCGTACCGGCGATGGCGTTGCGCCCCTGCGGCACGGCCTCTTCTGGGCTCTGCAAACCGATGCGCTCCGGTCGGATGACGATCGCGGCCGGGCCCTTGGGCACGGAGTGGTCGACGACAGCGCCGAGGCGGGTGGCGATCGCCGAGCAGACGGCCGTCGTACCGGACACTTCGACGAGGTCGGCGTCGAAGATGTTGGCGGCACCGAGGAAGCCCGCGACGAACGTGGTCGCCGGTGACGAGTAGATCTCCTGTGGCGGGCCGACCTGCTCCACCCGACCGTCGGCGAGCACCGCGATCTGGTCGCTCATCGTGAGCGCTTCCTCCTGATCATGGGTGACGTAGACGAACGTGATGCCGACCTCGCGCTGCACCGCGCGCAACTCGAGCTGTAATTGCCTGCGCAGCTTGGCATCCAGCGCGCCGAGTGGTTCGTCGAGCAACAACACTCGCGGGCGCAGCACCAGCGCGCGCGCCAGGGCCACCCGCTGCTGCTGGCCACCGGACAGCTGGGCGGGTCGCCGCTTGGCGAACTTGCCCATCTGCACCAGGTCCAGCGCCTCGTCCACGCGGCGCCGGGTTTCCTCGCGCGAGGGCTTCTGGTACTTCAGCCCGAACGCCACGTTCTCCCACACGGACATGAAAGGGAACAGGGCGTAGGTCTGGAAGACGGTGTTCACCGGGCGGCGGTGCGGCGGATCGCCGACGAGATCGCGCCCGTCGAGTTCGATGCGCCCCGAATCGGGTTTCTCGAAGCCGGCGATCATCCGTAGCGTCGTGGTCTTGCCGCAACCCGAGGCACCGAGCAACGAGTAGAACTGGCCCGCCGGAATGTCGAGGTCGATACCCGTCACCGCCGGTACGCCGTCGAAGGCCTTCGCCAGTTGGTGTAGCCCGATGTGGCCGCCCGCCGCGGCGCTCATCGGGAGCCGCCACGCACGGCGCACCCGCACCCGGTCAGGGCGTCACCGCCACCGCGGCGAGCCGCGACAAGGAGTGACTCAGCCTGGCGAAGTTGGCGGTGAACCGGTCGACGTCGGACACGTCGTGCTGCACGGACAGAAGCCATTGCTCCACCTTCCCCCATGGCGGCAGGAACACGCCGCCATTGTGCTGAATGAGCCAGTGCAGATGTCCCAGGCGCGCATCGGCCTGAAGGAAATCCCGGAACTCCCGCACCGGGTCGCGCCGGAAGGTGACGCAACCCTTGGCGCCGACCGAGACGACGTGCCAGTCGAAACCGTGCGACGCGATCACACCCTCCAGCGACGAGCGCATCCGCGCGGCGAGGGCGTCGAGGTGACGGTAGGCGTCGTCGGTCAGCACCTCCGACAGGGTGGCCCGAGCGGCCGCCATCGCCAGGGGATTGCCGTTGAACGTGCCGACCTGTTCATACCGGCCGTCGGCGATCGCGGACATCACCGCGGTGGTCCCGCCGATCGCGGCCACCGCGATGCCCCCGCCCAATGCCTTTGCCAGGCAAACCATGTCGGGTACCACACCGGAGATCGCGGTGACACCTCCCGGTCCCGTGGTGAAGCCGGTCTTCACCTCGTCGAAGATCAGCAGCGCGCCGTCCCGGTGCACCAGGTCGCGGATCGCGGCCAGGTAGCCGTCCGCCGGAGGGATGATGCCCGCGTTCATCATGATGGGCTCGAGGATCATCGCGGCGACCCGGCCGCGGTGCTCGGCCAGTGCGCGCGCCACCGCGTCGGCGTCGTTGAACGGCACGACGACCACCAGGTCGCGGATCGCCGCCGGGATGCCCGAGTTGCCGGGCACGCCGGTGGGATGGTCGCGTGGGCCGATCTCGTCGGCTTCGGGCAGCACCGAGACCTGAACCGAGTCGTGGTGTCCGTGGTAGCACCCCTCGACCTTGATGATGAGGTCGCGTCCGGTGAGTGCGCGGGCCAGGTGAACCGCGTCCATCGTCGCCTCGGTGCCGGAGTTGGCGAATCGCCACAGCGGCAGGTCGAACCGGCGGGCCAGCTCACCGGCGATCCAGATGGCGTCCTCGGTGGGCTGAGCGAAGTGCGTGCCACGGCGGACCCGGTCGCTCACCGCGGTGACGATGGCTGGATGTGCATGTCCCGCAATGGAAGCGCCGTATCCGCCATGCATGTCGACGTACTGGTTGCCGTCCACGTCGTAAACCTTGGAGCCCTCGCCGTGGCTCATCCAGACGGCCTGCGGTTCGGCGATCTGCCAATTGGAGGTCGCGCCACCGGCAAGGTGCTCGCGGGCCCGTCCGATCATTTCGGTGCTACGAGGCTGACGGCGGAGAAACACCTGCTCCTCGGCGGCGATCAGGTCGTCCACCGCATCCGATACCTGGCCCTGCATCACCGTCGACGACACGGCCGAACCTCCACTCGCTAGCGGTTGACTGAGCATTCAGTCTATGCGAGAGTCCTATCACCGACAAGACGCGAACCTGCGGGGAGGCCCAGATGCCAGTGCCCTACCGACCCGAACGAAGCCTGTCGAACCGTCGCCAATTCCTGCAGCGCGCCGCGATTCTGGCCGCCGCCACGCCCACTCTCGGAGCGTTCCTGGCCGCCTGCTCGAAATCGGGCACCGGCTCCTCGTCGGCGCCGACCCTGACGATCGCGAAACCCGACAACCCGGTCAAGTGGAACATCCCCGCTGACAACAAGCCGATCGCCGACGGGCTGGTGCCGGAGAAGGGCGCCACGCTCAAGATCTACAACTACGCCGACTACCTCAGCCCGCAGGCGATCAAGGGATTCGAGGACCAGTACGGCTGCAAGATCGAGGTCTCGACGTTCAACGACGGCGACGAGGCGATCACCAAGCTGCGCAGCGGCGTCGACTTCGACATCTACAACGCCAGCTACTCCGAGATCAGCCGGCTGGTGACCGGTGGATTGCTCCGGCCGATCAATCACAGCTACATCCCGAACATCACCAACGTGTGGCCGACCTTCACCAACCCGTGGTACGACCAGGGCTGGCAGTTCACCGTGCCGTACACCATCTACACCACCGGAATGGGTTGGCGCGCCGACCAGGTGCCCGCCGACATCGGGGCGATGAGCAACCCGTACGAGTCGCTGTGGGATCCGAAGTACAAGGACAAGACGGCCATCATCGACGACTTCCACACCGCGATGGCCCTGGTGCTGCTGAAGCAGGGCATCACCGACGTCAATACGTCGTCGGCCGACGACCTGAAGATGGTGGGCGAGCAGCTGACCGCTCTGGTCAAGGCGACCTCGCCCAAGGTCACCATCACGATGTACAGCGACATGCCCGCCGGCCAGATCGGGCTGTGCCAGATGTGGTCCGGCGACATCATCAACGCCCAGTCCTACCTGCCCGAGGGCGTCGGCGTCGACGTCCTGCGGTACTGGTTCCCGCAGGACGGCAAGGGGCTGGTGGACAACGACATGCTGGTCACCCTGAAGGGCGGCAAGAACCCGGTGCTCGCCCACCTCTTCCTCAACCACATGCTCGATCCCGCCGTCGCCAAGGAGAACTTCTCCGCGATCGGCTACCAGCCGCCGCAGAATTCCATCACGCCCGACTCGCTGATCGCCGAGGAGTTCATCCCCGAGAACCTGCGGGCGGCGATCGTCAAGCCGGAGTACTTCGACTCCGGATACCGGTTGCTCGAACTCGACGCCCCGAACGACGCCGCGTGGCGCAACGTCTGGAACGCCTTCAACGCCGGTGGGTCCTAGGCCCTGAGGAGCACGAGGTAGACCCGTGTCGACGATGCGGTCCCGCGAACCCAACGCCCGGCTGTGGGCCGCCTTGGCCGCCCCCGGCATCGGCTGGCTGTTGCTGTTCTTCCTGGCCCCGCTGTACGTGGTGCTGGCGATCGTCTTCGGCACCGTCGATCCGCTGTTCCGCACGCCGGTGCCGGTGTGGAATCCCTTGGAGTGGAACCCCGATCAGTTCACCTACGTACTGTCCCGGATCGGCCCCGACGGCGTCTACTTTCCGGCCCTGGTGCGCACCGTGGCATACGTCGGGATCGCCAGCATCCTGTGCCTGCTCATCGCGTTTCCCGTGGCGTACTACGTGTCCCGGCTGGCCGGGCGCCGCAAGGGCCTGCTGATCGCGCTGTTGATCGCACCGTTCTGGATCAGCTATATGATGCGAATGTTGGCCTGGGTCAACCTCCTTCAGAACGACGGCCTCTTCAACCGCGTTCTGAGCTTCGGCGGCATCTTCGACGTACAAGTGGACTGGTTGACGGGTCAGCCGCTGGTGGTGATCCTCGGGATGGCCTACGGCTATGTGCCGTACATGATCCTGCCGCTGTATGCGGGCCTGGACCGACTCTCGCAACCGATGCTCGAAGCCTCCCGGGACCTGGGCGCCAACCGCGTCTCGTCGTTTCTGCGGGTGACACTGCCGCTGTGTCGACCGACGATCCTGGCGGCGGTGCTGTTGACGTGCCTGCCCATGCTGGGCGACTACTTCACCAACGACCTGCTGTCCGCGTCACCGAAGACGGCCATGGTCGGCAATCTCATCAACGACAGCGTGCAGGCGCCCGGCCAGACCGGGCAAGCCGGTGCGTTCGTCATGCTGGTGCTCCTCGCCACGGTGGTCCCGATGTTCTACTACGTGCGAGTCACGTTGCGCGGGGACGAGGTACGCACATGACGGCCCGACTCACCGACGCTCCTCCGGTCGCAACACCGCCGAGCACCGGCATCCGGGGACCCGTCGGCTGGTTCCGCGATCCGTGGCGGCGTCCCCGGGTGCTGGCCGCGATCACCGTCGCCTATCTGGCGTGGTCGCTGGTTCCGGTCTTGATCGCCATCGCATTCTCGTTCAACGACGGCAGGTCCCGGACGCACTGGCAGGGCTTCTCCTTCCGGTGGTACTGGAGCGACCCGACCCGATCGGTCTGGCACGACGCCGCGCTGCACACGGCGTTGATCCAGACGCTCAAGCTCGGGCTGATCGCCACCCTGATCACCGTGCCGCTCGGCGTGCTGTTCGCGATCGGCGTCGACCGGTGGCGAGGCCGATTACCGTCCGGTGCGAACGTGTTCATGCTCATCTCGTTCGTCATCCCGGAGGTGTTGCTCGCCGTCGCGCTGTTGTTCGTCGTGACCAATCTGGCGCTGCCGATCGGCTTGGGCACCTCCGCACAGGTGGTCGGTCTGGTGACCTATCAAGTGGCCTACCCAGCCGTCCTGGTGCGCGCCAGGCTCGCCACCATCGGCAAGCAATATGAAGAGGCCGCAATGGATCTCGGCGCCTCGCCGACCGGGGCGCTGTGGCGGGTCACGCTGCCGATGTTGAAGCCGGCGATCTTCGCCAGCACGGTGCTGGTCTTCGCCGACGTCATCGACGACTTCGTGCTGGTGCGGTATCTGTCGCTCAGCGCATCGACCGAACCGGTCTCGGTGAAGATCTACAACACGGCCCGCGCAGCGCCGACGCCCGCTCTCAACGCACTCGCCACGCTGCTGCTGCTCGCCTCGCTCGCCGCCGTGGTCATCGGATTCCTGGCGTACCGGCGGATGACCCGAGGTGACGGGACCACCGCCGACCGCGGCCTCGCCGCGTTCGCGGGCGAGGCGTAGCGAGCCACCGGCCGCGGCGTGTGCCGATCGTCCGGTAGACCAACGGCATCCCGGCGACTATCCTGACTGTATGTTCAAACAGTACGATCCCGCGCCCGTGCCCGCCGATGATCTGGCTGCCAGCCTCGCGCCGTTCGGCGAGTCCCGAATGCTGCCCCGCGAGGCGTATGTCGATCCCGCGGTGTTCGACTGGGAACAGCGAAACATCTTCGCGGGCTGGACCTGCGTCGGCCACGCCAGTGATCTCGAAGGCACCGGCACCCAACGCGCGATCGGGTCCGGCGCCAACGGCATGCTCCTGGTCAACGGCGACGACGGCGTGATCCGCGCGTTCGCGAACACGTGCCGCCACCGTGGCCACGAACTCCTCGCCTGCGGGGCCACCGCGAAGCGGCGAAACATCGTCTGCCCCTACCACTCGTGGTCCTACCGTCTGGACGGCGGCCTACGCAACGCGCCTGGGTTCGGCCACGTCGAAGGCTTCCAACCGGGCGAGTTCGGATTGAAGGAGCTTCGGCTGGTCAACTGGCACGGTTGGCTGTTCGCCGACCCGAGCGGCGCGGACGCCGAATTCACCGACCACGTGGCGGGCCTGGAGCAGGTCGTCGGGTCATACCGGCCCGAGGATCTGGTGATCGTCGATCGGCACTCCTACGAACTGGCCACCAACTGGAAGATCATCGCCGAGAACTACCAGGAGTGTTATCACTGCTCGACCATCCACCCGGAGCTCTCCCGGATCAGCCCACCCACCAGTGGGGAGAACCTGGAATTCAACGGCACCTGGATGGGCGGCTGGATGTCGATCATCGAGGGCGCCGAAACCATGTCATTGACCGGCAAGAGCGGCGGCGTGGCCATCAAGGGCTTGTCCGACCACGAGTTGCGCACCGTGATGTATCTCGTCGGATTCCCGAACCTGCTGGTGAGCCTTCATCCCGACTACGTCATGACCCATCTCATGACACCGTTGTCGGCGGACCGCACACACGTGGAGTGCGCATGGGCGTTCCCCAAGGACGTTGCGGCACAGGCGGACTTCGACCCCTCCTACGCCGTTGACTTCTGGGATCTGACCAATCGGCAGGACTGGGCGGCCTGCGAGTCGGTGCAGCGGGGGCTGAGTTCGCCGCACGCACGGCCGGGCCCGCTCGCACCCGACGAGGACGGCGTCTACCAGTTCGTCACCCGTGTTGCCCGTTCGTACCAGGGCCGAAGTCGCGCTGCTGTGGCCGCTGGTCCTGCTGCTGACGGTTCGGTGTGACCGTCACGGTTTGAGTGGACGTCGCAGTAGAGGTCTGCGTGTCGGTTTCGACGGAGGTCGACACCTGCGGCGCCACCGTTTGGGTGTCCGTTTCGGTGTTGGTGACGGTGGCAGGCGCCTCGGTCTCCACGGTGACTTGCCCCCCACCGGAGGAATGCTCGCGGTGGGTGGAACTGGTCGTCGCCGTCGTCGGCGTCGTGGTCGGGGTGGCTGACGTCGTCGACGGTGCCGTGGACGGCGAGGTGGTGCCCGGCGAGCCACAGGCTACCGACAGCCCACCCATCAGCACGGCGGTCGCAATGCCGGTCGCAGCGGCCAGTCGTCGAGGTCTGTTGTTCACGAACGACATTGATACGCACGCCAGCTGTGAGAACCACTGCGACACGGGTGGGCGAAGACGTAGGAGTTGCTGTCAACCCCGTGCCGGTACGCCGTTGGGCCCCGCCGTCGAGTGCGCATAGGTGCCGATGGCGAAGGCCACTGCCGGGCCGGTGATGGCCAGGGCAGCGTGGTCGACGTTGGCGATCGTGTCCCCCGGTGCGTGGTCATTGGGGTCGAACGGCAGCCCGGCGCGACCGCCCCAGAGCCGGGCCTGGGTGGCGGTCTTGCGCTGCGACGCACCCGTCGTCACTCCGCCGATCGGTATGCCGGCCTCCAGGAACGGGCTGGAGTCGGTGGTGCGGCTCAGCGGCAGGTCGGCAGGACGCACGCCCGCGAGGTTGAGGTAGCCCGCCAGCGTGCGTTCCAGACCCGCGGAGCCGGTAGGAACGCTTGCCGCGGGTACGTCCGGGTTGGGCTGACCGGACTGGTCACCGTCGTAGGTGAAGTAACCCGCGTTCGTGGAACCGAGGATGTCGAAGTTCAGATACAGCGCGATGTCGTCGAGGGCGCCGCGGTCCAGGCTCTGCACGTACTTCGTCGACCCCTGCAGCCCCGCGTCCTCCGCGCCCCAGAAGGCGAACCGCACCGCATTCGTGACCGACGGCGAACTCCCCAGCTGCACTGCGGTTTCCATCAGGGCTGCCACGCCGGTCCCGTCGTCGTTGATGCCGGGGCTCCGTGGCGACGAGTCCAGGTGGGCACCGGCGACGACGACGTTGTGCGGGTTGCCGGTCTTCGTCTGCGCCAGGACGTTCCGTGACTTCACCACCACGCTCTTGGCGTCCAGCGTCAGCCGCACCGGAGCCGAGGTGCGGCGCAGTTGCGCGTCGGCGTCCATGTCGATCACGGCCACCGGCGACGTGAGCTTCTGGTAGTAGCCCGGCGTGAAGAGACCTGCGGGGCTGCCGTTGGCACCGGGGTCACTGACCACCAGCAATCCCACCGCCCCCCTCCCGACGGCGGCGTCCTGCTTGTCGACGACGGAGCACCCTCTGTCGTCGACGATCACGAACGCGCCGCGAACGTCACTGGAGCCGTAGTCGGCAGCGTCACAACCCGAGGGCCGTTGCGGCCTTAGACTCACTGCGCTGAGGCCGCCGGGCGGCGTGGTCACCAGCAGCGACGCCTGATCGACCCGAAGGCTACGGCCCGCGACCACCAACGTGGGCCGACCCGGCGACGACGTCGCGAGCCGCTCGAATTCCGGCGTCGCTACGTCGAACCCCCTGTCGCGCAACACCCCGACGACGTAGTCGACGCTGGCGTCGTAGCCACGCGTGCCGTCGGCCCTGTCGTTGCCCGCGGCGGCGGCGATGTCGGCGAGTTTCTCCAGATGCCCGAACATGCCGTCAACGGTGACCTTGGCCGCCAGATCACGCGCGGATTCCGGTTGCGGAGCGGGCGCCGGTGGCCTCGACGAGCACGCGGCCACCAGGAGCAGACATGTCAGCCCGATGACTGCGGCCGCCCTCACGACGCCTGCACCAGATGGCGCGTCCGGTCGTCACGGCCGGGAACACCGTTGCGGCCGGTCTCGTCCTGCGCGTAGAAGCCGATGGAGAAGGCGACCCCCTTGCCATGAATCTCCAGTGCGGTGCGATCGAGGTGGTCGAACGTGTCGGAGTCCTCGTGATAGTTCGGGTCGAAGGGCGCACTCGCTTCACCGCCCCAGATCTTCGCCTCGTCGTCGCTCATCTTCTCCTCGGCTCCGGAGAACAGGCCCCCGGAGGGGATGCCCGCCTGCGTGAAGCCGTCGTAGTCGGAGCGCCCGTCGAAGCCGGTGTCGCGCGGCTCCTTGCCGGCGCCGCGCAGGTAGGCGGCCAAGAGGCGTTCGATGCCGGCCGACCCCTCCGGAACGCGCGGCACGCTGTCGGTCCGGGGTGCGGACTGGTCACCGTCGTAGGTGAAGTACCCGGGGTTCGGTGAACCCAGCATGTCGAAGTTGAGGTAGAGGGCGATGTCCTTCAACGCTTCGACGTCGAGCGTTTCGACGTACTTCGTCGACCCCACCAGACCCTCCTCCTCCGCACCCCAGAAGGCGAACCGCACCGCGTTGCGAACCTCCGGCGAACTGCCCAGCTGCACGGCCGTCTCCAGCACTGCCGCCACGCCAGAACCGTTGTCGTTGATGCCGGGACCTTCAGGCACGCTGTCGAGGTGGGCACCTGCCATCACGACGTTATGCGGGGATCCCGTCTTCGTCTGGGCGACGACGTTGCGGGTCCGGTCGACGCGGATGCCCGCGTTGAGCGCGATGCTCGTCTGGGCCGGGTTCGCCCGCAGGCGGGCGCCGTCGGCCTTGGCGATGCTGACCACCGGAATCTTGACGTCGGTGCCCTCGCCCAGCGTGCCGCCGCCGATGCCGTCACCGTCGGCGTTGTTCGCGACGATCAGCGCCGTTGCCCCGCGCTCGGCCGCGACGGCTTGCTTCACGCCGAAGGGACACGCTCCGCGGTCCACCAGGACGATGGCGCCCTTGACGTCGATGCCGTCGTAGTCGGTCGCCGCGCACCCGGGCTTCGGGCCCGTGCGGGCCGGCACCAGGAGCCCGCTGACGCCGCCTTCGGGCGTGCCGATCGTGTAACCCAGCGGCGCTGCCTTCACGCGTTCGCCCCCGACCGTGACCACGGGTTCGTCGGCGAACGGGATCCGGACCTCGAAGTCCGCCGTCTGCACGTCGAAGCCCTTGTCCCGCAACACTCCAGCGACGTAGTCAACGCTGGCGTCGTATCCGCGCGAACCCAGGGCCCGGTTGCCGCCGTTGGCGTTCGCGATGTCCTGGAGTTTCTTGAGGTGCACCAACATGCCGTCGGCGGTCACGCGGCCCTTCAGCGACGTGGCGAAGTCCGTGGCCGGGGTCGACGCGGTGGGCGGCATCGACGATGTCGACGGAGCACCCGCGCCGTTGGTGTTGCGAGCACAACCCGTCGCATCCACGGTCAGCACGATCATCGTCAACGCTGCCACTATCACCGGTGATCTACGTCGCATGTCTCAACGTTAGTCAGGTCTCTGCCAGGATCGGCAGCGCCATCCATTTGGTTGACATTTCACGTAAGTGCGGGCACGCTCGAATTAAGTGAAAGATCACGCGAAGGAGTGGGACATGGGAGCACTGGACGGGAAGAACGCGCTCGTCACCGGCGGCACCGCGGGCATCGGGCTCGCGTCGGCGCGCGCCTTGGCGCAGGCGGGCGCACACGTCTTCCTGACTGGCCGCAATCAAGCGACGATCGATGCGGCAGTGGAGTCGATCGGGCAGTCGGCGACCGGTGTCCGCAGTGACGTCGCGGATCCGACGCAGCTGGAGGCGATCGTCGACGCCGTGACTGCACGGGGCGGTGGCCTCGACGCCGTGTTCACCAACGCCGGTGGCGGCGAGTTCGCGACGCTTCAGGACGTCACGGTCGAGCACTTCCTCGACACCTTCAACCGCAACGTCGCAGGAACGCTCTTCACGGTGCAGAAGATGTTGCCGCTGCTCAACGACGGAGCCTCGATCATCCTGTCCGGATCCACGTCGGCGTCGAGGGGCATCCCGGCATTCGGCGTCTACGCCGCCTCCAAGGCCGCGGTCCGCTCCTTCGGGCGGACCTGGGCGGCGGAGTTGGCCGGCAGAGGCATCAGGGTGAACACCCTGGTGCCGGGCCCGGTCGAGACGCCCGGCCTCGTCGGTCTCGCGCCCAGCGGCGGCGAGAAGGAACTGCTGGAGCAGCTGACCGCCGACGTCACGCTCGGACGCATCGGCCGGCCCGAGGAGATCGCCGCTGCGGTGGTCTTCCTCGCCTCCTCGGCGAGCAGCTTCATGACCGGCAGCGAGATGTTCGTCGATGGTGGCGAGGTACAGACCTAGCAATCATTCCGGTCGTGGCAGCGTGCCCTCTCGCAGGATGGTCTGATAGACCTCGTCGAGTAGGTCACCCAGTCCGACGACACCGTCCTCGTCGAGGTCGGAGAAGAACAGCCGACGGACCCAGGCCACGTGCTTGGGTGCCGCCACGAGCACGGTGTTCCAACCCGCATCGGTCAGAATCGCGTCGGTCGCTCGGCCGTCGGTCGTCGACTGCACGCGAAGGACCAACCCTCGCACCGACATTCGGTGCAAGTGGTGGGACAACCGACTGCGCTCCCACCCGATGGTGGTAGCCAATTGGGAGAGCTGCAATCGCCGTCCGGAGGCCGAGGACAGGGCGTTGAGCACGGTGTAGTCGGCCAACGACAGTCCGCACTCGGCCTGCAGATGGCGGTTCATCTCGAACTCGAGCCGGTGATACACGCCCATGTACTTCAGCCAGGTTCGTCCCTGCGACGGCGTCAACCACACCTTCTCGGACATGACTACATGATTGACAATGGATGATACTTCACGCAAATCTCTACGACCGCGGCCGGAGTGCCGCCACCGTGCGGACGACCACTCACACGGTGGCCGGGCTCGACGCCTGAGCCCAGAAGCGCTTGGGGATCCGGCCTGCCCGGCGAGCCAGCCGGCCCGCCGTCACGGCCGCCGCCATCGCCGCAGCCATCGTCGGCGGGTCCGCCGACCTGGTCACTGCGGTCGCCAGCAACACCGCATCGCAGCCGAGTTCCATTGCCTGGACGGCATCGCTCGCGGTGCCGATGCCCGCGTCGAGCACGATCGGCACGCCCGCCCGCTCGACGATCATCTCGATGTTGTGCGGGTTTGCGATGCCCAGTCCGGTGCCGATCGGCGACCCCAGCGGCATCACGGCCGCACAGCCGGTGTCCTCGAGGCGCCGGGCGAGTATCGGGTCGTCGTTGGTGTACGCCAGCACCGTGAAACCGTCGTCGACCAATTGTTCGGCCGCACTGATCAATTCGATTCCGTCAGGCAGCAGGGTGCGCTCGTCGGCGATCACCTCCAGCTTGATCCAGTCGGTCCCGAGCGCCTCGCGGGCCAATTGGGCCGTGAGCACCGCCTCCGCCGCGCCGCGGCAGCCGGCCGTGTTGGGCAACGGCGTGATCCCCAGCCGGTTCAACAGATCCAGCACGCCGGTGCGGCCGTCGGCGTCGACCCGGCGCATTGCGACGGTGGTCAACTCGGTTCCCGAGGCGACCAGCGCCTCCTCGAGGACTGCGAGATTGGCCGCACCCCCGGTACCGAGGATCAGTCGCGAACCGAAACTGCGCCCTGCGATGACGAGCCCATCATCGGTGTCAACCACCTTGCACCGCCGTCACCACTTCGACCTTGGCGCCGTCGGACAACGCGCTGTCCCATTCCGAGCGGGGCAGGACCGCCCAGTCCACGGCAACGGCGATGCCCTTGTCCGGTAGGCCCAGCTTCACCAGAAGTTCTGCCACGGTAGTCCTTTCATCGATCTCGACGAACTCATCGTTCACGATCACCCTCATCTGCGACGACCCTTCATGTCCGTACGTCCCTTCATGCAGGCACGCTCACCCTCAGCTCGGCGGCGATGCGCTCGGCAGTCCACGGCGCCAGCAGAAAGCCCGACCTGCCATGCCCCGCGGCGACCAGGGTTCGGTCGTCCAGTCTGCCGACGACGGGAAGGTTGTCCGGTGTCATCGGCCGCAGGCCGGCCGCACACTCGGCGAGCTCGTACTCCCCGAGCGCAGGCATCACCGTGCACGCGTCGTCGAGCAACTCCCGTACGCCCGCCACCACCGGCGCGGTGTCCCGGCCGTGCTCGTACTGCGTGGCACCCACCACTACGCCATCCGACCGCGGCACCACGTACACCTGCCGGCCGTGAACCCTGGCCCGGATCACTCTCCGAGGCAACGGCATACAACCCCGCCGCCACCGCAGCCGCAGGACCTCGCCCTTGACGGGCCGAATCCGGAGGCCCGGCCACAACAGGGGCGCGTCGATGCCGTTGGCGATCACGACGACGTCGGCGGCCCGCGCCTCGTCCAACGACGTCACCGGCGGCGCCCACGCGACGCCCAGCGCTTCACAATGCGCGGCGAGCGCATCGACCAGCGCGCGATTGTCCACGGCCAGTTCGGTTTCCGCGCGAAAGCCGTGACGGATGCCCTGTGCCAACAGGGGCTCCACCTCACGGGCGGCCGTCGTCCTGGTGACCGGATGCCCTTGGGCGGCAAGCCACTCCCCGGTGGTGGCGAGATCGGCCGCGTCGGCTCGGTCGACCGCGACCACCAGTGACTCTCGCGCGGTGACGACCTCCGGAGGCAACCCGTCCAGGAAACCGTCGTGCCACATGCGCAGTGAGGACAGCCCGATCTCGAGCAGCCGGTCTTCCCCCGGCCAGCCCTCACTGTGGGGTGCCAACATCCCCCCCGCCACCCAGGAGGCGCCGTGCGCACCGGTCCGGTGCACGACCACCGACCAGCCGTCGAGCGCCGCCCGGCGCGCCACCGACAGTCCGATCACGCCACCGCCGATGACGGCCACCGACCGACCCGCCTGCCCACTGAGCACGTCCCTCTCCTTCCTACGCCGGCATGACCCGGATCAGGTGTGACGGTAAGGGTGGCTCGCACCCACTCTCAGTCCCCGGTCCCGGGACTCCCGTGTCGCGTGGTCGAGGATACTCGCAGGTCGCTACCGTTCGTGATGTGCTTGATTCTTCGCCACCCGATCCGGGCGCCCCACGGCAGCGCCTAGCAACCGCCCGGCTCTATCTGTGCACCGACGCTCGGCGCGAGCGCGGAGACCTCGCCGAGTTCGCCGACGCAGCGTTCGCAGGCGGTGTCGACGTCATCCAGCTACGCGACAAGGGGTCCGAGGGCGAGCGCCGGTTCGGCGCATTGGAGGCTCGCGCCGAACTCGCCGCGCTCGAGGTGCTCGCCGACGCGGCACGAAGTCACGGCGCCCTGTTCGCCGTCAACGACCGCGCGGACGTGGCGCGCGCCGCGGGCGCCGACGTGCTGCACCTGGGCCAGGACGACCTGCCGCTGGCGGTTGCCCGTGAGATCGTCGGCACCCGGTCGCTGATCGGACGGTCGACACACGACGCGGCGCAGGTCTCCGCCGCCGTGTCGGAGGGGCACGCCGGCGGCATCGACTACTTTGCCGTCGGTCCGTGCTGGCCCACCCCGACCAAGCCCGGCAGGCCGTCGCCGGGCCTGGACCTCGTCCGCACGGCGGCGGCGGCGGGCGCCGAGGTGCCCTGGTTCGCGATCGGCGGCATCGACGCCCAGCGCCTTGCCCAGGTGATGGACGCGGGTGCCCGCCGGGTCGTCGTGGTGCGGGCGATCACTGCGGCGGAGGACCCGACGGCGGCCGCCCGGGCGTTGCGCTCGGAGCTCGTGGCCCGCGGTTGACCCGGACGGGGTACGACGCCGCCTCGGTGCGCAGCCGCTCCCAGCTGGCGGCGAACCCCGGGTGCAGCGGAAGGTCCGCGACCTCCTCCTCGGCGACCCAGCGCAGTTCGGAGCTCTCGCGGTTGGGCACGGTGGCCAGTGCTTCCGGCGCGTCGGCGATCACGGTGGTGTAGGTCCACGTCGCACCCTCGGCGGCAGCCACCTCGGCGGTCACCACGCTCGCCCGAACGACGAGCTGATCGGCGGTCAGACCCGCCTCCTCGTGGGCTTCCCTGACGGCCGCCTCCTCGACGGTCTCGTGGCTGTCGCGGGCTCCGCCGGGCAGACTCCACGTGCCTCCCTGATGACTCCACGGGGCGCGGTGCTGCAGCAGCACGGCGGCGCGTCCGTCGGCCCGGGGCGCCCGCAACATCAGACCCGCGGCACCGTGTCTGCCCCAGAAGTGCGCACCGTCGTCCGACAACACCCAACCGTCCCCGTCGCCACGCACGGATTCAGGATAGGGACACACCGTCCGCGTTCGCTGATCTGCGTGGGTGTCGGTGAATGTCCCGCGCGTCCCGCCCCCTGCTCTTAGAATTCCTTTACAGTTGGAGGAGTCGGGAGAGCAGCCGGAAAGCGGAGGTCCGCGCACAGGTGACTGTGGAGTTGGCGCATCCTTCTACCGAGCCCCTCGCGTCCCGCTCGCAGGCCAGGCCGGCGCACCCGCGCTGGTGGTTCCTCTGGACGACCCCGGGCCGCATCCTCACCATCGGATTCGTGCTGGCGGCACTGGTGATCGCGTGCGCGTTCGCGACGTCGACCACCATCAACAATCGCCAGCAGGTGCTGTCCAACGTGCTGGACCACACCGAGCCGCTCGCCTTCGCGGCGGGCCAGCTGTACACGACGCTGTCGGTTGCCGACGCCGCCGCCGCCACCGCCTTCATCTCGGGCGCGGAGCCCCGCGCCGTCCGGCAACGCTACGAACAGGCCATCACCGACGCGTCCGTCGCGGTCACCCGCGCGTCCAGCGGGCTGACCGACGACGAGATGGTTCAGCTGCTCGGCCGGGTCAACGCCCAGCTCGCCGTCTACACGGGACTGGTCGAGACGGCGCGCACCAACAATCGCGCGGGCAATCCCGTCGGGTCGTCCTACCTCTCGGAGGCGTCGTCGCTGATGCAGACGCAGATCCTGCCGGGCGCCCAACGCTTGTACGAGCAGACCAGCAAACAGGTCGACACCGAGACCACCACGTCGACCAGGATCCCCGCCCCGGTGATCCTGGTGGTGCTGGCCACGCTGATGTTCGGTGCGTTCGCCAACCGGTGGCTGGCGCGGCGCACCCGGCGCCGGGTCAACATCGGGTTCGTCGCGGGTGGTCTGGCGGTGCTCATCATGATCGTCTGGGTCGGCACGGCCCTGACCATCTCGACCGCCGACAGCCGCAGCGCCAAGAGCACGGCCGCCGAATCACTCAAGACCGTCACCACGATGGCGATCACCGCGCAGCAGGCCCGCGCCGACGAGACCCTGTCGTTGATTCGCCGTGGCGACGAAGGCGTCCGCAAGCAGTCCTACTACCAGCGCATCGACACCATGCAGCAGGAGTTGGCCGACTACCTAGGCCGCTCCGACGCCATCGACAAGGCGGACCTGGCCGACGCCGAACAGCTGCTCCGTCGGTGGCGGGCCGCCGACGACCGGATCAACGCCTACATCGCCGTCGGCAACTACCAGGCCGCCACGCAGGTGGCGCTCGGTACCGGCGAGGACGATTCCACGCCCGCGTTCGACAAGCTCGACGCGGCACTGACCAAGGGCATCGCGGAGAGTCGCCAGCAGCTGCGCAACGACATCGTCAACGCACGCCGGGTGCTCTCCGGCGCGACGGTCGGTGCGGCCGTTCTCAGCATCATCGCGGCAATCGCGGTGGCGCTCGGGCTGTGGCCGAGGTTAAGTGAGTACAGGTGATGAGCGCGCGTCCGAGGAACCCGTACCCATGAGCATCAAACGGTTGATGACCGCACTTGCCGCGGCCGTGGTGCTGGCGGGCTGTGGTCAGACCGCGCCGGTGGCCACCGTGCCGGGCGTGACGCTGGCGCCGCCGACCCCCGCGGGCATGGAGGAAGCCGCGCCGGAAGCCGTGCAGATCCCCGAGCCCGAGAGCGACTGCACCGCCAGTCTCCGACCGTTCCAGACCAAGGGCGAAGCCCAGGATGCCGTCGCCAACATCCGCAACCGCGGCAGGCTCATCGTCGGTCTCGACATCGGCAGCAACCTGTTCAGCTTCCGCGACCCGATCACAGGTGAGATCACCGGGTTCGACGTCGACATCGCAGGCGAGGTGGCCCGCGACATCTTCGGCACCCCGTCTCAGGTCGAGTACCGCATCCTCTCGTCGGCAGGCCGGATCTCCGCGTTGCAGAATGATCAGGTCGACATCGTGGTCAAGACCATGAGCATCACGTGCGACCGCAAGGAGAAGGTCAACTTCTCGACCGTGTACCTGTCGGCCAATCAGCGGATCCTGGCGCCGCGGGACTCCGCGATCAGCCAGGCGTCCGACTTGGGAGGCAAGCGGGTCTGCGCGGTGACGGGCACGACGTCGCTGCAACGCATTCAGCAGATCAGCCCACCGCCGGTGATCGTCGAGGTCGTCACGTGGGCAGACTGCCTGGTGGCGCTCCAACAACGGCAGGTCGACGCCGTGAGCACCGACGACTCCATCCTCGCCGGGCTGGTGTCACAGGACCCGTACCTGCACATCGTCGGACCCTCCATGGCCAAGGAGCCCTACGGCATCGGGATCAACAAGGAGAACACCGGCCTGGTGCGTTTCGTCAACGGAACACTCGAGCGGATCCGCCGTGACGGCACGTGGAACACCCTGTACCGCAAGTGGTTGACGGTGCTCGGGCCCTCCCCTGCGCCGCCCGTGCCGAGGTACGAAGACTGATGACCGCCGACCGACAGGACGAGCATCCCCACGACCACGCCGACGCCGACGCCGAGCGGGACGAGGGGCCGGGCCAGCAGCACGGTGTGGCCGCCGAGCACGACGCGTACCCGGGCACCCAACCCGCCGATGCCATGACCTACGACTCGTTGGCGACCATGCGGCCGATGGCGACCCAGGCGGTGTTCCGGCCGAACTTCGACGACTCCGACGAAGTCTCGGTCAGCACGGTCGAGACCGAACCGCACGACCAGACCACGATGCTGACGCGGCACTGGTCACCGATCCGCCGGCTGGGCGGCGGCCTCGTCGAAGTACCGCGGGTGCCCGAACGCGACCCGCTGGAAGCCCTGATGATCAACCCGGTCGTCGCGGAGGCCAAGCGGTTCTGCTGGAACTGCGGCAAGCCGGTGGGGCGTTCGTCCTCCGACGGTGAGGCCCTCTCCGAGGGGTGGTGCCCGCATTGCGGCAGCCCGTACTCCTTCCTCCCGCAGCTGAGTCCGGGCGACATGGTGGTCGACCAGTACGAGATCAAGGGCTGCATCGCCCACGGCGGGCTCGGCTGGATCTATCTGGCGTTCGACAAGAACGTCAACGACCGCCCCGTCGTGCTCAAGGGCCTGGTGCACTCGGGTGACGCCGAGGCCCAGTCCATCGCGATGGCCGAGCGCCAGTTCCTCGCCGAGGTCACCCATCCGGGGATCGTCAAGATCTTCAACTTCGTCGAGCACGACGACAAGAACGGCGACCCCGTCGGCTACATCGTGATGGAGTACGTCGGCGGTACCTCGCTCAAGCAGGCGAAGGGCGCGAAACTGCCGGTGGCGCAGGCCATCGCCTACATGTTGGAGATCCTCCCGGCGCTCGGTTATCTGCACTCCGTCGGCCTGGTGTACAACGATCTCAAGCCCGAGAACATCATGGTCACCGAGGAGCAACTCAAACTGATCGACCTCGGTGCGGTGTCGCGACTGAACTCCTACGGATTCCTGTACGGGACACCGGGTTACCAGGCACCCGAGATCGTCAAGACGGGCCCGACGATGGCCACCGACGTCTACACCGTCGGCCGCACGCTGGCCGCGCTGACCTTGGACCTGCGGACGCACAACGGCCGCTACGACGACGGTCTGCCCGAAGGCGATCCGGTGCTGGCGAAATACGATTCGTTCGGCCGGCTGTTGCGGCGCGCCATCGATCCGGATCCGCGCCGACGATTCGCCAGCGCCGAGGAGATGTCGGGACAGTTGATCGGCGTGCTCCGCGAAGTGGTCGCGCAGGACTCCGGTATGCCCCGCCCCGGGCTCTCCGCGGTGTTCAGTCCGTCACGGTCGACGTTCGGCGTCGATCTGCTGGTCGCCCACACCGACGTGTACCTCGACGGCCAGGTGCACTCCGAGAAGCTCACCGCCCAGGAGATCGTCAAGGCTCTTCAGGTACCGCTGGTCGATCCCGCCGACGTCGGCGCCGCGGTGTTGTCGGCCAACGTGCTGAGTCAACCGGTTCAAACCCTCGACTCGTTGCGGGCCGTACGGTACGGCGCGCTGGACTCCGACGGCGGCGTCGACATCTCGGAGTCCGTGGAGCTTCCGTTGATGGAGGTGCGGGCGCTGCTCGATCTGGGCGACGTGGCCAAGGCCAACCGCAAACTCGACGACCTCCAGGAGCGCGTCGGTTGGCGTTGGCGTCTGGTGTGGTTTCGCGCGGTCGCCGAATTGCTCTCCGCCGACTACGAGTCCGCGACCAAGCACTTCACCGAGGTGCTGGACACCTTGCCCGGCGAGTTGGCCCCCAAGTTGGCACTGGCCGCGACGGCGGAGTTGAGCGGGTCGGCCGACGAGCAGGCGTTCTACAAGACGGTGTGGAACACCGACAACGGGGTGATCTCGGCGGGCTTCGGGCTGGCCCGGGCCCAGTCGGCCAACGGCCAGCGCGAAGACGCCGTCACGACGCTCGACCAGGTTCCGCCCACCTCGAGGCACTTCACCACGGCGCGACTCACCAGCGCGGTGACCCTGCTGTCCGGTCGCTCCGGCAGCGAGATCTCCGAACAGCAGATCCGCGACGCCGCACGGCGGGTGGAGGTGTTGCCCGACACCGAGCCCCGCGTCCTGCAGATCCGTGCCCTGGTCCTGGGCACCGCGATGGACTGGCTGGCCGACAACACCGCGAGCACCAATCACATCCTCGGCTTCCCGTTCACCGAGCACGGTCTGCGGCTGGGGGTCGAGGCCGCCCTGCGCGGGCTGTCCCGCGTGGCGCCCACCCAGGAACACCGCTACGCACTGGTCGACCTGGCCAACAGCGTGCGTCCGATGAGCACCTTCTAGCCCTCGGGCGCCTCAGCCGCCGAAGCGCTCCCGCAGTTGCGGGTCGGCCTCCCACCACAATGTCGGCGCTGCGGAATCCGTACGCACGTCCTCGATCTCATCGGCGGCGTGCGCCAACGCCTTCTCGTGTGAACCGACGGACCGCATCAGCACCATCAGGAAGGGCAGACCCACCACGTCCCCGAGCACCCACAGGATCCCCGCCCCGATCGACTGGTCGGTCCGCGCGCTCGGACCCCAGGTGCGGTGCAGGGCCGCGTAGTAGTCGTAGGCGATCAGCGGTCCGAGCCACAACACCAGCCCGAGCAGTCCGTCGCCCAACGTCTCGACCACGCTGATCCCGATCGACAGGTACGGCGAGTACCGTCGCGGCACGGGATCGGACTGCAGCCGAGCATAGAAGTACGCAAACCCGATGACGGGCAGCAGGATCCGTGTCGACGACGCCACCGGGCCATTGCCGAGGGCGGCCACGTACCACGGTGTCAGGTAGAGCAGCCACGGCGTGCCCAACATCAACGCCGAGGTGAACACCGGCGAACACACCAGCCGACCGGCACGCAAGGCGAGCACGCCGTCGAGCCGTCGCCTGCCCGGTTCACCGAGCGCGGCCCGCAGCGTCGTCACGGGCCGGCCCATCGCCAGCAGGAACGGGACGACGAACAGCAGCAGGAGCACTTGCAGCGCCCGCACCCAGAACAGCACCGGCGCGTACACCGCGATGGCGCTGACCGTGGCCAGCGTCCACGTCACCAGGCCCGCGGCGAAGGTCCACGCCTGCGCCGGCCGATGCACCGCACGGGCCCTTCGGTAGCACCAGTAATAGCCGGCGCCGACGAGCACGATGGCCAATCCCGAGACCACGTCGGGGGACCACGAACCGAGTAGTACGCTCAGCGGCGGCACTGCGCCGAAAGTACGCAACGAAGCTGGCAGGTTTCCGTCAGGGAGTTGTACTTGTGCCTCGGAGGGCGGGTTCTCAGCCTTGGCACGCATGACGCTCCAAGCGCTGGCCCCGCTCTCGTTCTCGGGTTTCCAACACAGATGGTTCTTCCTGTGTGCGCTCGTCGCGGTTGCGGTGGTGGCCGTCTACACCCGGCAACAGCTGGCCAAGCCGAAGACGGCGCTGAGGTTCGCCAACATGGACCTGCTGATCGGGGTGGCCCCGCGACGGCGCCGTCGCCTCCGGCACCTGCCCGCGGCACTGTTGGTGGTGGCATTGCTGTTGCTCACCGTGGCGATGGCCGGACCGACCCGGGACCTGCGCATCCCGCGCGACCGTGCGGTGGTGATGCTGGTGATCGACGTGTCGGAGTCGATGGCCGCCGACGACGTCGCACCCAGCCGGCTGGAGGCGGCGAAACAGGCGGGCAAGCAGTTCGCCGACGAACTCACGCCGAGCATCGACCTCGGTCTCGTCGCGTTCGCGGGCACGGCGTCGGTCCTGGTGCCGCCCACCATCAACCGCAGGCTGATGAAGGCCGCGATCGACAAGCTGCAGACCGCCGATCGCACCGCCACCGGCGAGGGCATCTTCACGGCCCTGCAGGCCATTGCCTCGGTGAGCGGCGAGGTCGGCGGTGGTGACGGACCGCCCCCCGCCCGCATCGTGCTGGAGTCCGACGGCAAGGAGACGGTGCCAGCCAACCCCGATGCGTCCCGCGGCGCATACATGGCGGCCCGCGCGGCCAAGGACCAGGACGTGCCCATCTCGTCCATCTCGTTCGGCACGCCCTACGGTCACGTCGCGTTGGGTGGTGAGCAGGTCGCCGTCCCCGTCGACGACGAGACGCTCAGGGAGATCAGCGATCTCTCCGGCGGCGGGGAGGTCTTCCACGCCGACACGCTGGCCCAGCTGAAGAGCGCCTACGGCAGCCTGCAACAACAGATCGGCTTCGAGCTGGTTCCGGGTGATGCGAGCGAGGGCTGGCTGATCCTCGCCACGCTCTCCGTGGCCGCCGCGCTCCTGGCGGGCTTGCTGGTCAACCGGCGGCTGCCCGGCTGATCGCCCGCCGTCGACCATCGAGTGTGCGTTCCGGGTGCCGCCCGTGCGTCCAGGGCGCGCTCGTGGATGAAATCGCGCCAGGGGCGCACGAGCGATCGCCGCTGTCGGACGTCTGAGTGATTCTGCGGACGTGTCGGAGTCCATCGAACCGTTCGTCGGCAGTGCGGCCCTCGCCGGCGGGAAGCTCAACCGCCATCAGCTGCGCACCCGATTCAACGCGGTCTTCCCCGACGTGTACGTGCCGCGGCGGGTGACGCTGCCGCTGCGCGCGCGCATCACGGCGGCCTGGTTGTGGTCAGGACGAAGGGGAGTCGTCGCCGGACTGGCCGCGGCGGCGATGCACGGCGCCAACTGGATCGACGACGACATCCGAATCGAACTGATCCACGACAACGCCCGCCCGCCGTCCGGAATCGTCACGCGCCGCTTCGCCTTGTTCGACGACGAACGGCAACCGTTCGACGCCATCGCGGTGACCACGCCTGCGCGGACGGCGTTCGACGTCGGTCGGCGTGGTGACCTGACCACGGCGGTGGCGCGCCTGGACGCGTTGGCTCGAGCGACGGGCGTCACGTGCACCGACGTGCAGGCGGTCGCGGCCGGCCACCCGGGGTCACCCGGCTTGCGAAGATTGGAGTCGGCCCTCGAATTGGTCGACGCGGGAGCGCAATCTCCCAGGGAGACGGCGATCCGGTTGCTGCTGATGCGCGCCGGCCTGCCGCGGCCGACCACTCAGATTCCCGTCCGCGACGACGGCGGGCACCCCGTCGCGTACCTCGACATGGGGTGGGAACGGTGGATGGTCGCCGTCGAGTACGACGGCGACCAGCACCGGACGGACAGATGGCAGTACGTGAAGGACATCCGTCGGATCGAGATGCTCGAACGCATGGGTTGGCTCGTCATCCGCGTCGTCGCCGAGGACCGCTCGGCGGACGTCGTTCGTCGCGCCCGAGATGCCGTGGAGATGCGACGATCCGGTGTGCGCCAGCGGCGGGATTCCGCCTGAATTCCCGCCGTGGACGCACAGCCACCGCCGTGGACGCACACCCGATGAGTGAGGGGTGGGCCTAGGCGTCGATCGCGCCGACGCAGGCCCGCGCGATCGCCAGCTCCTCGTTGGTGGGGATCACCAGCACCGTTGTCGGTGACGTCTCGAACGAAATGCGGCGCGGTGACCGGGCGGGGCTGTCGTTGAGGTGCTCGTCGAGCTCGATCCCCAGTGGCGCCAGGCCGCTGAGCGCGTCGCGGCGCACCGCGACGTCGTTCTCGCCGACGCCCGCCGTGAACGTCACGACATCGGTGGTGCCGAGCAGCGCGAGGTAGGCGCCGATGTACTTCCGCAATCGGTGGATGTACACGTCGTAGGCCAATTGCGCGTCCTGGTCGCCGGATTCGATGCGCCGGTGCAGCTGGCGGAAGTCGACCTCACCGCCAAGGCCCAACACCCCGGAGCGACGGTTGAGCATCGTCTCGACCTCGTCGGCGCTCATCCCGGCCGTCCGCATCAGGTACACCGGCACTCCGGGGTCGACGTCCCCCGACCGGGTTCCCATCACCAGGCCCTCCATCGGCGTCAGCCCCATCGAGGTGTCCTGAGGCCTGCCGCCCACGATGGCCGATGCCGAGGCGCCGTTGCCGAGGTGCAGCACGATCTGGTTGAGCGACGCCAGCGGTGCGCCGAGGAATTCGGCGGCCTGCTCGCTGACGTACTGATGCGAGGTGCCGTGGAAGCCGTAACGCCGAATGTGCCACTGCTCGGCGATGTCCCGGTCGATCGCGTAGGTCGCGGCGGCGGGCGGCAGGTCGTGAAAGTACGCCGTGTCGAAGACCGCGACGTGCGGCAGGTCCGGCAGCACCTTGCGCGCGACTTCGATGCCGAGCAGCGCGGGCGGGTTGTGCAGCGGCGCCAGTGCCGAGAGCGTCTGCAGCGTGCGCAGCATGGCGTCGTCGACCAGCGTGGGGCGATGCAGGTCGGGGCCGCCGTGCACGACCCGGTGGCCCACCGCCACCAACCCGAGCCGGTCGAGGTCGAGCCCGGCCCCGGCGAGCTCGTCGAACGCGGTGCGCAAGGCCGCCTCGTGGTCGGCGACCGGCCCGGCCCCGATGCGCTCGACGATCCCGTCGGCAATGTGGCGACCCGAATCCGGTTCGAGGACGGCATATTTCAGGGACGACGAGCCACAGTTGAGCACCAGCACGGTCTTGGGCGATGTCATCGTCGTCCTTGGGCTTGAATCGCGGTGATGGCGACGGTGTTGACGATGTCCTCGACGAGGGCGCCGCGCGACAGGTCGTTCACCGGTTTGGCGAGCCCCTGCAGCACGGGGCCGATCGCGATCGCGCCAGCGCTTCGCTGGACCGCCTTGTAGGTGTTGTTGCCCGTGTTGAGGTCGGGGAAGATCAACACGGTGGCCCGCCCCGCGACCTTGGAGTCGGGCATCTTGGTGGCCGCCACCGATGGCTCCACCGCGGCGTCGTACTGGATCGGGCCCTCGACGAGCAGGTCGGGTTCGCGGGATCGCACCAATTCGGTGGCCGCCCGCACCTTCTCGACGTCGGCGCCCGTCCCCGACGTGCCCGTCGAATAGGACAGCATGGCCACCCTCGGGTCGATGCCGAACTGGGCGGCCGTCCTGGCCGAGGAGATCGCGATGTCGGCGAGCTGATCGGCGGAGGGATCCGGCACGATGGCGCAGTCCCCGTAGGCGAGCACCTCGTCGGCAAGGCACATCAAAAAGATGCTCGACACCGTGGACACCGCGGGCGCGGTCTTGATGATCTCGAAGGCGGGCCGGACGGTGTGCGCCGTGGTGTGCCGTGCGCCCGAGACCATGCCGTCGACGATGTCGTTGTGCACCAACATCGTGCCGAAGTACGAGACGTCGTGGATGACCTCCCTGGCCTGTTCCTTGGTGACGCCCTTGCGCTTGCGCAATTCGGCGTACTGCTCGGCGAACCCGTCGCACAGCTCGCTGGTCTGCGGATCCACCACGGTCGCCGCGGACAGGTCGACGCCGAGTTCGGCGGCGCGGGCCCGCACGGCGGACTCCACGCCGAGGATGGTGAGCTCGGCCACCGACCGCGCCAGCAGGCGACCGGCGGCCTTGAGGATGCGGTCGTCGTCGCCTTCGGGCAGCACGATCCGCTTGAGGTCCGACCGCGCCCGGTCCTGCAGCCGGTGGGTGAACATCTGCGGGGTCACCACCGACGGGATCGGAATCGACAGCTGCGCTATCAGGTCGGCGGTGTCGACGTAGGTGTCCATCAACCGCAGCGCGGTGTCCACCTTGCGCTGCGAGGTCGCCGTCACCCGTCCCCTGGTCTGCGCCACGGCACGCGCGGTGTCGTAGGTGCCGAGGCCGGTGGTGACGATCGGCATCTTGAGGCCCAGTCCCTCCACCAGCGCCGCGATCGACGGATGCAGCGGAAGACCACCATTGAGGATGACGCACGACAGTGACGGAAAGCCTGCCGCCGCATGGGCACTCGCCACCGCGAGGACCACGTCGGAGCGATCGCCCGGCGTGATGACCGCCATCCCTTCGCGGAGCCGCTCGACGACGTGCTCGGCGGTCATCCCCGCGACGAGGACGCCGAGCACCTCGCGATGGAGCAGGTCCTCGTCACCGCTCATCACGGTGCCGTCCAGCGCCGCGCGCAGCTCGGCCACCGAGGGCGCCACCAGCAACGGCTCCTCGGGGAGCACGTAACTCTTCGGCGACAGGCGTTTGAGCGCGTCGGCGACGGCGGTCAGCTGCCCGGGATCGCATCGGTTGGCGACCACGGCGGCGGTGTGGGCGTGCTGACCGGCGAGCTCCGCGAGGCACAGCTCCACGACGTGCACGACCTCCGCAGGCGTCCGGTCCTTGCCCCGGACCGCCAGCACGACGGGGGCACCGAGGTTCACCGCGATGCGCGCGTTGACCGACAGCTCACTGGGTGAGGCGACGTCGGTGTAGTCGCTGCCGACGATGAGCACCGCATCACACTTCTCGGCGACCCGGTGATAGCGGTCGACGATCTCGGCCAGCGCGGCGTCCGGATCCGCGTGCAGCTGCTGGTAACCGACGCCGACGCAGTCGTCGTAGCTCAGCCCCGCGGTGGTGTGGGCGATCAGCAGTTCGAGGATGTAGTCGCGGTGGTCGCCACCGTCGCCACCGTGGCAGTCCCCCGAACCCCGGGTGCGCGTAATGGGCCGGAAGACGCCCACCCTGGCGACCGACGCCGCGAGACGGTGCAAGATGCCGAGGGCGATGGTCGACTTGCCGGTGTCGCCCTCCGGCGAGGCGACGTAGATCGCGGAGATGCTCGGTTCGGGCACTCCTGCAACCCTGCCGTATCAGCCGAGTTTGCGCAGTCGCGGTTCCAGATCCCGCTGGAACAATTCGAGGAACCGGCGCTGATCGTGGCCGGGCGCATGGAAGACGAGGTGGTTCAGACCCCAGTCGACGTACTGCTTGACCTTCTCGACGGCCTCGTCCGGATCGGACGCCACGATCCACCGCTTCGCCACCTGCTCGATGGGCAGCTCGTCGGCGGCCTTCTCCATCTCGAGCGGGTCGTGGATGTTGGTCTTCTGCTCGGCGGTGAGCGACAGCGGCGCCCAGAAGCGGGTGTTCTCCAGCGCCGCGTCGTGGTCGGTGTCGTAGGAGATCTTGATCTCGATCATCCGGTCCACGTCGTCCGGGTTCTTGCCCGCGGCCTCGGCGCCTTCCTTCATGGCGGGAATCAGCTTGTCCTTGTACAGCTCCTCCCCCTTGCCGGAGGTGCAGATGAACCCGTCACCCGCCCGGCCGGCGTACTTGGCCACCTGCGGTCCACCCGCCGCGATGTAGATCGGGATCCCGCCCTCGGGCACGTCGTAGATCGAGGCGCCCTTGGTGTGGTAGTACTCGCCCTCGAAGTCGACGCGGTCGCCGAGCCACAGCTCGCGCATCAGCCGGACCGACTCGCGCAGCCGGGCGTAACGCTCCTTGAACTCGGGCCACTCGCCTTCGTAACCCGTCGCGATTTCGTTGAGCGACTCGCCGGTGCCGACGCCGAGGAAGATCCGGTCGGGGTAGAGACAGCCCATGGTGGCGAACGCCTGCGCGATCACCGCCGGGTTGTAGCGGAAGGTCGGGGTCAGCACCGAGGTGCCGAGCACCAACGTCTTGGTGCGCTCGCCCACCGCGGTCATCCAGGCCAGCGAGAACGGCGCATGGCCGCCCTCGTGCCGCCAGGGCTGGAAGTGATCGCTCACCGTCGCGCTGTCCATGCCGTGCGCCTCGGCCGCCACGGCCAGCTCCACGAGCTCGCGTGGGGCGAACTGCTCCGCCGACGCCTTGTATCCCAACTTGAGTTCAGCCACGTCTCGTTTCTACTCCTGCCCCTACACTCGTCGCATGGCGGCTCTGACAGCCATCACCGATACCGTGCACTTCGCGCAGACCGACCTCGTCAATTGGACGCTGGTCACCGATGGCGCCGGTGTGGTGATGATCGACGCCGGGTTCCCCGGCCAGCGTGACGAAGTCGTGGACTCGGTGCGCGAACTGGGTTTCGGCGTGGGCGACATCCACGCGATCCTGCTCACCCACGCCCACGTCGATCACCTCGGCACCGCGATCTGGTTCGCCAAGACCCATGGCACGCCGGTGTTCTGCCATGCCGGCGAGGTCGGCCACGCACATCGGGAGTATCTGGAGCAGGCGTCTCCGATGGACGTGGCGGCCAAGGCCTGGCATCCGCGGTACCTGACGTGGTCGCTGCGGATCGCCAGGGCCGGCGCACTGACCCACGAGGGCATTCCCACCGCGCGGGCCTTCACCGAGGAGGTCGCCGCGGCGCTGCCCGGCAACCCGATGGCGATCCCCACCCCCGGACACACCGGCGGGCACTGCTCGTTCCTGGTCGACGGCGTCCTCGTCAGCGGTGACGCACTGGTCACCGGGCACCCCGTCTCGACGCGTCGTGGGCCGCAACTGCTTCCGGGGATGTTCAACCACGATCAGGATGCGTGTACCCACAGCCTGTCCACACTGGGGAACCTGGACACCGACGTTCTACTACCGGGTCACGGCCCCGTGTGGCGGGGACCCGTCCGGGAGGCGACCGAGCTGGCGGCCGGCCCTCAGGTGAGTACCTCGTAGCCCAGAAGGAAGATCGCGGTCAGCAGCAGCCCGCAGCCGAGGACGATGGTGGGCATCAGGATGGTTTGATCGAGTTCCTCGGGGTCGAGCGCATCCGTGGCGACGGGACCGTAGATCACCCCACCGAGGGCGGATTCCCGGAACGTACGCGTCATCCGCCCGACACGCGCGTGCGGCTTGCGGCCGACGTAGGAGCGCAGACCCACTCCGGCCAGGAACGTCGCCACGGCAGCCGCCAAGATGAGCCACCCCACCGTCAGCGCCGACAGCATGATCTTCAGGGTAGCCCGCACCGCCCCGTACGCCGACCTGCCCGCCGTCCTCCGGCGACGGTTACAGCCCCCAGCTCTTCGCGACCAACTCGTGGGAGCGCAGCCGGTCCTCGTGGCGGTGCGTGACCGAGGTGATGACGAGTTCGTCGGCATCGGTGGCCCGCTGCAGCGCATCGAGCCGATGTGCCACCTCGTCGCCGTCACCGACGAATTGCGTTGCGACCCTGTCCTTCACGACCTCGTACTCGCTGTCCGTCAGCCGCCCGGCACGGTCGGGGTCAGGGTAGGGTTCGGCGCCGTCGCGCGAGCGGATCGCGTACACCCACTTGCCGTAGGTGGAGGCGAGGTGCCGCGCGGTGGCGGTGTCGTCGGCCGCGACGACGTCGGCCGACACGACCACGTAGGGCCGCGCGAGTGCGTCCGACGGCACGAAGGCGTTGCGGTAGGCGTCCACCGCCTCCAGCGCGGTGGCCGGGGTGATGTGATAGCTCGCTACGAAGGGCAGTCCGAACGCGGCGGCCACCTGTGCGCTCTGCCCCTTGCTACTGCCGAAAACCCATGGCCGCAGCGAATGTCCGCGGGACGAGGGCGTGACGTCCGTCCGCACCCCGTCGAGGAGATAGGCACCGTCGAGCATCGCCAGGATGTCGGCGACCTGGTCGGCGAAGTCGGGCGCATCGGCCCCCGACTGCTCGAGCAGCGACATCCTGGCCCGCAGTCGTGGATTGCGCATCATCGGACCCATGTCGAACGGCGCCGGGACGACGACGCCGTCCACCTCGTGCCACGTCCTCGGCGCCGGCGCGGACTCGCTCCCCGGCGTGTCCGGCGTCTTCGCGATGGCTTCTCTGCGCCGCTGGCCCGAACGCCCGACGCCGAGGTCGATGCGGCCGGGATGGAGCGCGTCGAGGATGCCGAAGCTCTCGACGACGGCGACGGCGGTGGTGTAACCCAGCTGAACGGCGGCCGCACCCACCTGGATCCGTTCGGTTGCCGCGGCGAGCTGGCCGATGAGCACCGCAGGCGCCGAGCTCGCCACCGCGACGAAGTGGTGCTCGGCGAGCCAGTACCGGCGATAGCCCCACGTCTCGGCGTGCCGGGCCAGGTCCACGGTGTTGTGCAATGCGGTCGCCGCGTCGCTGCCCTCGCTGATCGGCGAGAGATCGAGGACCGAGAGGGGAACGTTCACCGCACCAGCTCCTTGAGGAACGCCATCGGATAGACCTCGCCTTCGGCGGGAAGCGGCTCGTCGAGCTTGCGGTACCCGGTCGCCAGGTAGAGCGCTTCGGCCTCCGGCTGGCGGTCCCCGGTGGTGAGGTAGATCCGGCGGTAGCCACGCGCCGCGATCTCGGCTTCCAACTCGACGAGCAGCCGCCGCGCCAGACCACGTCGGCGATGCCCGCCGGCGGTCCAGATGCGCTTGAGTTCGGCGGTTTCGGCGTCGAAGCGGCGGTACGCGCCGCCGGTCACGGGCTCGTCGTCGAGCAGGCCGACGAGCATGCCGCCGCCGGGCGCCTCGAACTCGTCGGCGGGATAGCCGCGCAACCAGCCGCCGACCAGCTCCGGCGTGCTGCCGTATCTGGTGGCGTACTCGACGGCGAGTTCGGCCAGCAACGGCTCGGCAAGGGCATCGCGCTGGCCGACGGCGACGAATCGCACTCCGACGGTGGGCAGGGACATCACCCTCATGTCTACCGCGAAGAGGCCGCCCGCATTCCTGCCGACGCACATCGCCTCGTGCTGATCGCAACTTCCGGGGGTTCACAGCCAAACTTGACACGTGTAAAGTTTCGCCTCGTGGACAACATCAGGGGCCGGACCATCGCGATCACCGGCGCCGCCCGCGGCATCGGACACGCCACCGCGAAGGCCCTCCTGGCCCGCGGCGCCCGGGTGGTCATCGGCGACCGCGACGTGGCGGTCCTCGAGTCGGCGGTGACCGGGCTCGCCGGCGTCGGGCCGGTCACCGGATACCCGTTGGACGTCACCGACAGGGACTCGTTCGCCGCCTTCCTCGACAAGGCCCGCGCCGACGGTGACGGCCACATCGACGTGCTGATCAACAACGCCGGCGTGATGCCGGTGGGCCCGTTCCTCGAACAGAGCGAGCAGTCGATCCGCTCGTCGATCGAGGTCAACTTCTACGGCGTGCTCACCGGATGCCAGCTGGTGCTCCCCGAGATGGTGCGACGCCGGCGCGGGCACGTCGTCAACATCGCCTCGATGGCGGGCATGGTCGCCGTTCCCGGCCAGGTGGTCTATGCGGGTACCAAGTTCGCGGTGGTCGGGCTGTCCACCGCGATGGCCGACGAGTTCGCCCCGCAGGGCGTCGAGGTGACGGTGATCCTGCCGACGTTCACCAATACCGAACTGATCGCCGGCACCAAGAACACCGGTGCGCAGAAGCCCGTGCAACCGGAGGACATCGCCGCCGCCATCGTGAAGGCACTCGACAAGCCCAAGACCCACGTCTCCGTCCCGACCCCGCTGCGCTTCGTCGGCGCCGTCACGTCGATGCTCGGACCGCGCGGTCGTCGCTGGCTGTCCAGACAGATGGGCAACGACCACGTCTTCCTCGACTACGACAGGACGGCCAGGCAGGCCTACGAGGCCAGGGCCCAGAGCGCGACGGGCGTGGTCGACGACGTCCCCGGACGGCACGACTAGGACCGGCCTCCCCCGACCGCGCCCGAGCCGGCTGGCCCGGCGCAAGGGGGGCGATTTCTGACACGGCCGTCAGTTACGCTGGCCGCGACCGTGCGAGACGTTTCTCGCGCGACCCCCGGGTGGCTGCGTCCAGATCCCGCCGCAGTGCTGGTTCGGCACCCCGATCGGCACCACTGGGACACATCCGAACGTGAAGGATCTCTCAGTGGCTCGATCCACGATCACGCCTGTCGCGGTGATTGGCATGGCGTGCCGCCTTCCCGGCGGCATCGACTCCCCCGAACGGTTGTGGGAGGCGCTGCTGCGCGGTGACGACCTCGTCACCGAGATCCCGGCGGACCGCTGGGACGCCGACGAGTACTTCGACGCCGAGCGCGGCGTGCCCGGCCGCTCGGTGTCGCGCTGGGGCGCGTTCCTCGACGACGTCGGCGGTTTCGACGCCGCGTTCTTCGGGCTGCACGAAAACAAGGCCACGGCCATGGACCCGCAGCACCGGCTGCTACTGGAAACCTCCTGGGAGGCGATCGAACACGCCGGGATGGCGCCGTCGTCGTTGGCCGGCACGTCGACGGGTGTGTACCTGGGGTTGTCCCACGACGATCACACGCCGGTCACCCTCGACGCGAACGCGTACGGATACACCGAAACCGCCGCGTGCATGGCGTCGGGCCGCGTTGCCTACACCCTCGCCGTGCACGGTCCGGCGATGACCTTCGACACGGCGTGTTCGTCGGGTCTCCTCGCCGTGCACATGGCCTGCCGCAGTCTGGACGGCGGGGAGAGCGACCTCGCCCTGGCCGGCGGCGCCATGGTGATGAGGGAACCGCGCAAGAACTTCTGGGCCTCGGCACAGGGCATGCTCTCCCCCACCGGACGGTGTCGGGCGTTCGACGAGGCGGCCGACGGATTCGTCCGCTCGGAGGGCTGTGCCGTGGTGCTGCTCAAACGGCTGCCCGACGCGCTGCGCGACGGTGACCGCATCCTTGGCGTGGTCCGCGGCACCGCCGCCAATTCGGACGGCCGGACCAGGAACATCGCCACGCCGTCCCTGGACGCCCAGGTGGCGGCCTGCCGGGCGGCGCTGGCCACCAGCGGCGTCGACGCCGACACCATCGGCGCGGTGGAGGCGCACGGCACCGGCACGCCGGTCGGTGACCCGATCGAGTTCGGCAGCCTGGCCCAGACGTACGGCCGCACCGGCAAGGTCGCGCTCGGGTCGGCGAAGTCCAACTTCGGCCACACCGAGTCCGCGGCGGGCGCCCTCGGGTTCGTCAAGGCGATCCTCGAGCTGCAGCATGGCGTCGTACCGGCGATGGTGCACTTCACCCGCCTGCCGGAGGCTCTCGCTCGGATCGAGACCGGACTGTTCGTGCCGCGGGAGGTCACCCCGTGGCCCACCGACGGCCACGTCGGACCGCGCCGGATGGCGGTGTCGTCCTACGGGATCTCCGGCACCAACGTGCACGCCATCCTCGAACAGGCGCCCGAAAGCCGTTCTCGCGCAGACGATTGCGCCGACATCGTCGATCGCCCTGTGCTGATCCCGGTGTCGTCGAGCTCACCCGGCGAGCTGCGGCGCACCTGCGGCCTGCTGGCCGACTGGCTGCACCGGCGCGTGGATCCGGTCACGCTGGCCGACCTCGGCTACACCCTGGCGCGCCGGCGCGGACACCGCACGGTGCGCACGTCGGTGCTCGCCGGCGACGTCGCGGAGCTGCGGGCCGCCCTGCAGGACATCGCCGCGGGCGATGCGCAGTACCCCGCCCAGGTCGGCCGCGACGACCGCGGTCCCGTGTGGGTGTTCTCCGGCCAGGGTTCCCAATGGGCGGGCATGGGCGCCGAACTCCTCGACACCGAACCGGTGTTCGCCGGCGTGGTCGCGAGCCTCGAGCCGCTGATCGCGCAGGAGTCCGGGTTCTCGGTCACCGCGGCGATGTCGGCGCCGGAGACCGTGACCGGGATCGACCGGATTCAGCCGACGCTGTTCGCCATGCAGGTGGCGCTGGCCTCGACGATGGAGTCCTACGGGGTCCGTCCCGGTGCAGTCGTCGGGCACTCCATGGGTGAGGTCGCGGCCGCGGTCGTCGCGGGCGCATTGTCGGTGCCGGACGGGGTGCGCGTGATCTGCCGCCGGTCCTCGCTGTTGAACCGGCTGTCCGGTGCCGGCGCGATGGCGTCGGTCGACCTGCCCGAGCACGTCGTCCGCCACGAGCTGGCGGCCCGCGGCATCGACGACGTGGTCGTCGCGGTGGTGGCCTCCCCGCAGAGCACCGTGATCGGTGGTGCCACCCGGACCATCCGCGACCTCGTCGCAGCCTGGGAGCAGCGCGACGTGATGGCCCGCGACATTGCCGTCGACGTCGCGTCCCACTCGCCGCAGGTGGACCCCATCCTGGAGGACCTGGCCGCCGCGCTGGCCGACCTCGCACCCACCGCCCCGTCGATCCCCTTCTACTCGTCGACCGGAGCCGACCCGCGGGCACTGCCGGTGTGCGATGCCGACTACTGGGTGGCCAACCTTCGGCAGGTGGTCCGCTTCTCCGGGGCGGTGCGGGCCGCCCTCGAGGACGGCCACCGGGTCTTCGCGGAGTTGTCTGCACATCCGCTGCTGACCCGCGCCGTCGAACAGACCGCCCAGGGGATGCAGACCCCGGTGGCGGCGCTGGCCAGCCTGCGGCGCGAGCAGCGGGCGCCCCACTTCGCGCTCGGCTTCGTCGCCGATCTGCACGGCGCCGGTGCCGCGGTCGACTTCGCCGTGCTGCATCCGGGCGGGCGCCTGGTGGACGCCCCGCTGCCGACCTGGACACGCCGCCCGCTGCTGCTCACCCGCGCCGGCACCGGAGGGCAGGCGCGGGACCACCTGATCGCCGTCCATCCCCTGCTGGGCGCCCACGTGCGGCTGCTGGAGGAACCCGAACGCCACGCCTGGCAGGCGGACGTCGGTGTCGCCGCATCTGCGTGGCTGAGTGACCACCGGGTGCGCGACGTGGCGGCGTTTCCCGGGGCCGCCTACTGCGAGATGGCCATGGCGGCCGCCGACGAACTCTTCCCGACGGGATCCGAGGTGCGCGACGTTCGCTTCGACGAACTGCTGCTGCTCGACGACCACACCGAGGTCGCCGCCGTCGCGTCGGTCGAGGCGCCCGGTGTCGCGGTATTCGCCGTGCAGACCGACGAGGCGGGGGCCGCAGCGGGCGAACGGGTCGGCCGCGCGGCGGCGACCCTGCACGCCGTCGCGGCCGGGCGCCGCGCGGACCGCCGCGATCTCGAACGTCTGATCACCGCGCATCCTGGCACGGTCAGTGGCGAGGACGTCCGGACGTCGCTGGCGTCGCGGGGCATCCACTTCGGTCCCGCCTTCAGCGGATTGAGCCTGGTGCGCATCGCGGCCGACGGTGCCACGCTGCTGGCCGAGATCGGGGCGCCCGCCGGAATCCGGGCGGCGCAGTCCCCCTTCGGAATTCACCCGGCAGTGCTGGACGCGTGCTTCCAATCGGTCGGCGCACATCCGGCGGTCGGCGCCCGGCACGGCGGCGGTCTGCTCCTGCCGCTCGGCGTGGGCCGGCTGCGCCGCCGCGGGTCGGGCCGGGACGCCCGCTGGTGCCACGTCACCGTCACCACGGCCGACGCCGGGGTGATCGAGGCGAACCTCGAGGTGCTCGACGCAGACGGCGAGGTGATCCTCGAGATCGAACGACTCCGGATGGGCAGCGGCGCCGGCAGGAACAGCGAACGTGAACGCGTGTTCTCCGATCGACTGGTGACCGTCGAATGGGAGCAGCGCGAGGTGCCGACCGCCGCGGCGGGCACCCGGGCCGGGAGGTGGCTGCTGATCGGTCAGGCGGACCCGAACCCGACGAACCCCGCGGACACGTCGTCGCCCGACGTGCTTCTGACCGATCTGGCGGACGCCCTGACGGCGGCTGGCGCCGCGTGCCGGACGGCGCGCCTGGACACCGCCACCGGCGAGCTCGTCCGCGCGGTGGCCGCCGACGGCGTCACGGGCGTCGTGCTCGTCACCGCGCCTGCCGGCCGCGACCCGGACGACGGCTGCCTCCGGCGCGGCCGCGACCTGGTGGCGCACGTCGTGGCCGTCGCTCGTGCACTGTCGCAGGGCTGGTCGGACACCGATGGGTCCAACAGCGAAGTATCGAACGGCGACCCGGCGCCGCCGCGCTTCTACGTCGTCACCCGCAACGCGCAGACCGTCACCCGCGGGGAACCCGTCAACCTCGACCACGGTGGCGTACGCGGGCTGATGCGGGTGATCGGCGCCGAGCAGGCGCCGCTGCGCCCCACCCACGTCGACGTCGACGCCCACACCCCCGCCGCCCACCTGGCACGGGAACTGCTGAGTGGCTCCGGCGAGGACGAGACGGCCTGGCGCGGCGGGTCGTGGTACGCGGCGCGGCTGCGACCGGCCCCGTTGCGGGCCGAGGAACGACGCACCATCCTCGCCGACCCCGCGTCCGACGGCCTGCGACTGCAGATCCGCACCCCGGGTGATCTGCAGACCCTGGAACTGGTCGCCGCCGAACGGCAGGCACCGGCGGCCGGTCGGGTCGAGGTCGCGGTCAGCGCGTCCAGCATCAACTTCGCCGACGTGCTGGCCGCCTTCGGCCGCTACCCGACTCTGGATGGCAAGCAACCGCAGCTCGGGCTGGACTTCGCCGGTGTGATCACCGCCGTCGGGCCCGGCGTCAGCGGGCTCCGGGTCGGCGATGCCGTCGGCGGATTCGGTGCAGGCGGATGCTGGGGCACCTACGTCACCTGCGATGCCCGGCTGGTCGCGCCGTTGCCCGCAGGCCTGACCGCCGAGCAGGCCGCGGCCATCTCCACCGGATACGGCACCGCGTGGTACGGGCTGTGCGACCTCGCCAGGATCGGACCCGGGGACCGCGTGCTCATCCATTCCGCGACCGGCGGCGTGGGGCAGGCGGCGATCGCGATCGCCCGCCGGGCCGGTGCCGAGATCTTCGCCACGGCCGGTAGCCCCGGACGGCGACAGCTGCTCCGCGAGATGGGCATCGCGCACGTATACGACTCTCGGTCAATCGAGTTCGCCGACCAGATTCGCCGTGACACCGACGGGTACGGCGTCGACGTGGTGCTCAACTCGCTGATCGGGCCGGCCCAGCGCGCCGGACTCGAGTTACTGGCCTTCGGCGGACGCTTCGTCGAGATCGGCAAACGGGACGTCTACGAGCACACCCGCGTCGACCTCTATCCGTTCCGACGCAATCTGACGTTCTGCTACGCCGATCTGGCACTGATGACCACTGAGGACCCCGAACGCATCGGGGCACTGCTGCACAGGGTCTACGGATTGGTCGGTGACGGCTCGCTGCCGCTGCCCACACACACGTCCTACCCACTGACCGAGGCGGCCACCGCCATCCGGGCGATCAGCGCCGCCGAACACGTCGGCAAACTCGTCCTGTCGGTGCCCCGCAGGGGGCCGATACGCGTGGCGGTGCCGCCGAATCGGGCCGCGGTCTTCCGCAGTGACGGCTCCTACCTCGTCACCGGCGGGGTGGGCGGCCTCGGACTGTTCCTGGCCGCGGTGATGGCCTCCGGAGGATGCGGACGCATCGTGCTGGCTTCCCGGTCGGAGCCGAACCCCACGGCTGCGAAGATGATTGCGCGCCTGCGGAGCAACGGAGCCGACATCGTGGTGGAGCGCGGCAACATCGCCGACCCGCCCACCGCGGAGCGGCTCGTCAGCGCCGCCACCGCCACCGGGCTCCCGCTCCGCGGCGTCCTGCACGCCGCCGCCGTCGTCGACGATGCCACCCTCGCCAACGTCACCGACGAACTCATCGAACGCGATTGGGCGCCAAAGGTGTACGGCGCGTGGTTCCTACACCAGGCGGCCGCCGGGTCGGGGACGTCGGGCTCGGCTCAACCGCTGGACTGGTTCTGCAACTTCTCCTCGGCCGCCGCGCTGCTCGGCTCGCCGGGACAGGGCGCGTACGCAGCGGCCAACAGCTGGCTGGACGCGTTCACGTCATGGCAACGCAGTCAAGGGGTTCCAGCCCGTGCGATCGCATGGGGCGCATGGGCGGACATCGGCCGTGGCGTCGCCGTGGCGGATCGCGGTGACGTGACGATGATCAGGCCCGAAGACGGCGGTTACGCGTTCCGCGCGCTGCTGCGTCACGATCGGGGATACACCGGCTACCTTCCGTTGACCGGGATGCCGTTGTTGGCAGCGCTGGCCGCACGCAGCCCGTTCGGCGAGGCGTTCGGAGAGGCCGACGGCCACGGCACCGGCGTCGCCACCGTGCTGGCCGAGCTCGCCGGGCTGGCGCCGGACGAGTGGCCGAACCGGCTGCGCCGCCTGGTGACCGACCAGGTCGGCCTGATCCTGCGGCGGACGGTCGATCCCGACCGTTCGTTCGCCGATCACGGTCTGGATTCCCTCGGCACCCTCGAGTTGCGGACGCACATCGAAGCGCAGACGGGAATTCGCCTGACCCCCAAGACCATCGTCACCTACGGCACGCCGCGTGCGCTGGCCGGACATCTGACCGAGGCCATCGAGGGGTCCGGGTAGCGTCAGCCCTCCACCAACCGTCCGGACACCGCGATGGACACCCGCCCCGGCAGCACCCTGGTGAGCACGCGCGCGACGAAGGCGTTGGCGGCGCCGTCGACGACGCTGGGTTTGCCGCCGGCGAGGGCCCGCATCGTGGCCGCGACCACCTGCTGCGGCGTGCGGGTGAGTCCCATGGCCGCCGAACGTGCCGCGCCGCGGGCGGCCCCGTCGCCGGCCACGTCGAAGAACGGGGTGTCCGTCATCCCCGGGCACACCGCGAGCACACGGACCCCGTGCCTACGCTCCTCCGCCCAGAGCGCCTCGGTGAACGACAACACGAAGGCCTTCGTCGCGCCGTAGACCGCCATCTTCGGCAATGGCTGGAACGCCGCGGTCGATGCCACGTTGATGATCGTGCCCGCACCTGCGGCCCGCATCTCGGGGAGGTACCGGGCGGTCGTGCCGACCAACGTCCGGCAGTTGAGCTCGACCGCCTCCTCGAGGCGCGCCGGGTCGGCATCGGCGACGTCGCCGTGGGTGCCGAATCCGGCGTTGTTGACCAGCACGGCGATCTCGAGGCCGAGGCGATTCGTCTGCTGCCACAGCTCGCCGGCGGCCGTGGGCCGCGACAGGTCCATCACCACCACCGTGACCTCGACACCATGCGCCCGGCGCAACCGTGCGGCGAGATCCTCGAGCCGGTCCGCGCTGCGGGCGACCACCACGAGATCGTCGCCGCGGGCGGCGAACTGGCGGGCGAACTCCGCGCCGATGCCGGTCGACGCCCCGGTGATCAGGGTTGCCATGGATCTCGCCACTGCCTGCTCTCCTCGGAACGGGTCATCGGCCGCCCGGCAGCGCACCGGCACCCCACCGCGGTGACCGTATGATCATGACCGTGCGACGTCCGCAGCGGATGAGCGGACTCGACGCCAGCTTCCTCTACCTCGAGACCACGACGCAGCCGCTGCAGGTGATCTCGGTGCTGGAACTGGACACGTCGACGATTCCCGGCGGTTACGACTTCGACCGTTTCCGGGACGCGCTGTCGGTGCGACTGCGGGCGATCCCGGCGTTGCGGGAGAAGCCGTCGGCCGGCCTGCTCAACCTCGATCATCCCGTCTGGGAGGCCGACGGCGACTTCGACGTCGGCCGCCACGTGCTTCGCGTCGATCTCCCGTCGTCGGGACGGCCGGCGACGTTCGGGGAGGTCTGCGGGCGGTTGGCCGCTTCGCCGCTCGATCCTCATCGGGCGATGTGGGAGATGTGGGTCATCGAGGGCGGCCGGGGCCCGCTGCCCGCCGATCGGTTGACCGTCATGATCAAAGTCCACCACGCCGCGGCCGACGGCGTGACCTTTGCCCGCATGCTGACGCAGTTGTGCAGCACCGAACCGGATCCACCGCCACCGGTGCTGCTCGAGGCCACGCCCGCCGCCCACCCGCTGCGGATCGCGATCGGCGGTCTGGCCCGGTTCGCGGGCCGCCCCTGGTATCTCGCCGTCACGCTGCTGCCCGCCACCGTCAGAGCGGTGATCGACGGCGTCCGGCGGGCGGCGGGTGGCCGGGCGATGGCAGCCCCCTTCACCGCGCCGCGGACCGTGCTCAACGGCAGTCTCACCGCGAATCGCGAGGTCGCGTTCGCCCGGCTGGACCTCGACGAGGTCAAGAAGGTCAAGAACCACTTCGGGGTCACGGTCAACGACGTGGTGATGACCTTGGTGGGCGGCGTGCTCCGCGCGTTCCTGCTCGAGCGTGGCGAGTTGCCCGCGTCCTCCCTGATCGCGTTGGTGCCGGTGTCGGTGCACGAACACACCACGGCTCCCGACCGCCCCGAACGCAACCAGGTTTCGGGCATGTACGCCCGGCTGCACACCCAGATCGCGGATCCCGTGGCACGGCTGAGGGCGCTAGCCACGTCGAACGTCCTTGCCAAGGAACACAGTTCGGCGATCGGTGCGACGCTGCTGCAGGATTGGTGCCAGATCATCGGCCGCTTCGGCTCGTCCGTTGCCAAGCGCGGATACGCCCGCCTCACCCGTTTTCGGCCGATGTACAACGTCGTGGTGTCGAACGTGCCGGGGCCGCGAGCACGGTACTTCCTGGGAGCCGAGGTCACGGCGATGTACCCGTTCGGACCCGTCCTGCACGGCGCCGGGCTGAACATCACGATGTGGTCGGTCAACGGCACACTGCACTTCGGCGTGATCTCGTGCCCGGACCTGCTGCCGGAACCCCGCGCCCTGGCCGACGGTCTCGCCGCGGGCTTGACCGAGCTGCTGGCCTGTGTCGGTTGACTATTCGGCGTTTGGTCCGTATCGGGAGGGAACCGCCGCCAACAGTTCGTGGATCTTGCCGACGTAGCGATCGGGGCTCGGCCCGTGGCTGTGGTAGCTGATGACCAGGCGCCCGTCGTACGTTGCGGTGGAGTACATGTCGACCCCGGCCGACGTCGACGCGAACAGCACTTCCGCGTCGTACTGCTCGACCGTCAGACCCGGTGGCGTGCGCAGCGGCGGCAGTTGCCCACCGTCGGTGACCATCACCACGTCGGGTAGCCCCGGCGGGTTCCCCTCGTACTGCTGACCGAAGTGCAGGAAGGATTGTTGAATCACGCCGTCGGCCAGGTCGGCGCGGAACGCCTCGACGATGTCGCGGGCGAGGTTCACGATGTCGGTCGTCGGAGTGATCTCGGCCAGGTACATCGCCATCCCCACCGGGTTGGTCGCTTGCGTCGCGCCGACCGGTGGGGTCAGGAAGAAGCGCAGGTCGACCGGGTACATGTACGGGATAGGCAGGTGCGGGGCGTCCCTGATCCGCCACTCGGCCAACAGGATCGCAGCGGCGACCAAGGCATTGCGACTGACCCGGCGGGCCGCGCAGACGTCATCGAGGTCGCGGGTCTGCTGCCGGGAGAGCCGGCAGCTGGCCGACGGCACCCGGACCGACTGCGGGCCGACACGTCCCACGTTGCGATGCGAGGGCGGCAGGTCGTAGGCGAACATCGCGGGCAGGTAGCGCTCCAGGCCGAACCGCTGGAGTTTGACGATGCCGCGCTCGGACAGCACCGCCTCCAACGACTCCGGCACGGGCTCTACTGCGACCGGACCCACGCCGGCATCGGTGAGGAGGTCGGTGTACCAGCCGAACAGCTGCTCCAGCAACGCGAATTGGTGGTGCGCGTCGGCCAGTGCGTGGTGGGTGTACAGGGTGAGTTCGGAACGCTCCTCACCCCATCTCAGGCGCAGGTCGAGCAGCGCCTCGGACTGATCGGGCAGCCGCCCGGCAGACGTGTCGCCGACCGTCTCGAGCCACATCCCCTGGTGCTCGTACCCGTCGACCACCAGCTGATGCCTGCCGTCGGGGCCGGGGCGGTCGAGGTGCCCGGCATGCGCGGGGTGCGCGCGCAGCAACGTCTCGAACGCCTCGGACATCGAGCCGACGTCCACCGGACCGTGCAGCGTCAGGGTGATGCCGATGAAGTTCTCCGCCCTGGCGTAGAACTCCTCGCTCGGCGTCAGATGGCGGATGGGCGTCGAGCCGAACACCGTGCCCCTCCTCTCTCCGTGTCCCGCACGCTCACCGGCCGGTACTCGCCCTGCGGTACCCGACCACGATCGGCCACAGGCACACCGCGAGGATCGCGGCGCACCACACCAGCACGCTGATCATCGGCCACAGCACGGGCCCGCCCATCGACAGTCCCCGCATCGCGTCGACGGCCGGTGACATCGGCTGATGCCGGACCAGCGGCTGGACCCAGTCGGGGTAGCGCTCCAACGGGACGAATCCCGTGCAGAAGGTGGCACCCAGGATGATCACCGGCTGCATCGCCTCCACCAGAACGGCCTTGGGCCAGTAGAGCGCAGCCGTGTTGGCCAGCGCGGCGAAGGCCACGCCGAAGACCACCGGAATGGCGACCCACAGCACGGCGGCACCCAGTCCGCCGTGGAAGCGGAAGCCGAGCAGCATGCCCGCGCCGAGGATGACGAGCGTCGTGCCGAGCAGGCGGATCGATTCGGCGGCCAGCCGCGACAGCAGCCCGGCGGCGCGGTAGATGGGTAGCGCCCACAGCCGGGACAGGAAGCCGTCGAGGCGCTCGGCGTTGATGCCCACCACCCCGGTGGTCGACCCCGACATCGTCGCCACCAAGGCGACCAGCGGCACGCTGCGATACAGCGCATCCTCGCCCGTGAGCGACGTGATCGAGTCGCCGAATACCACCTTGAGCGTGAGCAGGAACGCCACGGGCAACAACAGGGCGTGGACGAGCGTCATCGGGTTGCGGCCCGACCGGATCAACAGCCGCTTGGTGAGCACCACGGTCTGCGACAACAGAGTCTCCGACCGGCGCGCGATGTCGTCACGAGCACCGACGAGGACCACCATCAGCTCCTCCGCCGGTAGACCACGATCGCCCACGGCAGGGTCAGTGCGATCATGCCGAGGGGCCAGGCCAGCGCCGGCCCCATGACCGACCAGGTGACCGGCGGCACCCCCGGCGCGGAGTCGCCGGCCAAGGCCTGCATGGCGTAGACCAGCCGGGAGATGGGTTGGTTGTCGACGACCGGCTGGATCCATCCGGGAAAGCGGTGCAACGGTTGAATTCCCACCGACAGGAATCCGAATATCAACTGCGGCAACAGAAGCCACTGGGCCGTCGCGGCGGGATTCCGCGAATTCGCGCCGATGGTGTCCGCCAACAGCGCCAGTGCCAGGCCGGTGAGGAACACCAGCAGGCAGAACATCGCGATGTCGGACGGCCCGCGGTGGAATCGGAAGCCGATCACGTGGCCGCATGCCAGCGCCACCGCCAGCCCGATCACACAGCGGTAGACGCTCGCGGTGATCCTCCCCGCCAGCGGTGTCAGCGACGCGATCGGCAGGGACTGGAAACGGCGGTTGATCCCCCGCACCGAGTCGGTCGCGGCCCGGAACGCAGTGGAGATCGACGCGAACGCGATGGCCTGCAACACGATCAGCGGCACCAGGTATTGCGCGTAGCTGCTCATCTCCAGGTCGGGACCATCCATCAGCCGGTTCAGCGGGATGTAGAGACTCGCGGTCGCCGCCGCCGAGACCACCACGCCCACTGCCACCTCGCCGTTGCGCAAGGTGGGGGCGATCAACCGGGTGGTGAGCACCCACCACTGCTGCCGTCCCGACGGTTCCGGTCGCGCCGCGGTCAACGCGGTCACGAGATCGCCTCGCCGGCCACGCGCTCCCTGGTCCGGTCGCCGGCCGCGTCCCCGGTCAGCGCGAGGAAGACGTCGTCCAGCGACGGTCTGCGCAACACGACGTCCGCCAGCTCGATGCGCGCCGCGTTCACCCGCAGCAGGGCTGCACTCAACATGGCGGGCCCGTCGGGCGCAGGCAGGCTGACCCGGTCGGCGTCCGCGTCGATCGCGGCCCGGCTACCGGCGGGCAGCAGCGGACCCAGCGCTTCGATCACGTGGCCAAGGTCGGCCGGGTTCCGGGGCACGATTTCGCAGAACGTGCCGCCGGTGCGCTCCTTGAGCTCGTCGGCGGTGCCCTGGGCGACGATCGTGCCGTGGTCGATCACGATGATCCGGTCGCTCAGCGCGTCCGCCTCCTCGAGGTACTGCGTGGTCAGCAACGTCGCGATGCCGGCCTCCTTGAAGGTGCCGACCAGTTCCCAAATCGCTTGGCGGCTGCGCGGATCCAGTCCGGTGGTCGGCTCGTCGAGGAACACCACCTCGGGGCGGACCACCAGCCCGCAGGCGATGTCGACGCGTCGGCGCATGCCGCCGGAATAGGTGCTGACCCGGCGGCCCGCGGCATCCTCCAGATCGAAGTCGCGAAGCAGTTCGCCGGCCCTCGCCTTGGCGGCGGTCTTGGTCAATCCCTGCAACCGGCCGAACATCACCAGGTTCTCATAGCCGCTCAACATGTCGTCCAGAGCGACGTGCTGACCGGTGAGCATGATCGATCGACGCACCAGTGCCGGGTGGGTGACGACGTCGTGACCCGCGACCCTGGCTCGACCGCGATCCGGCGTGGACAGGGTCGACAAGATCTCCACGGTCGTCGTCTTGCCCGCACCGTTGGGGCCGAGCAGCGCAACGACCTCACCGCGGCCCACGTCGAAGGAGACGTCGCGCAGGGCGACCACCGAACCGAACGACTTGCCAACGGCTTCGACGTGGACGCCCACTTCGACGCCCGAGACGGACTGCGACATCGCTTCCCTACCTACTCATCGTCATCGAGAATGGCCGCCGAAAGGTCCACCAGCGCAAGCGCCTCGTCTTCGGCCTCGCCGTCGGCACCGTCCTCGTCGTCGCTGACCGCTTCGCCGATCAGCGCGATCAACGTGGCTGCGAACCGCTCCGCGAGCGCCTCGACGGTTTCGCCGCGCACCCGCCTGCGGTCGTACCACCAGTCCACGTGGAGGGCGCCGCCCTGACGAAACGCCCGCAACTCCAGCGGATGTCCCAACCCGGGCAGGGTCTGCCGGATGGTCAGCTCGGCGTCCCCGTCGAACTGCACGGGTGCGTCCGTCTCCCGCCATTCGGGGACCATGCCGAGGTAGGACACGAAGATCTCCGAGGGCGCCGCCGCGGCCAGCAGCCCGGCGGTCGGCGCGTGCAGATGGCGCAGTAGTCCATGTCCGATCCCGTGGTGCGGGACCGCTGCCACGGTCCGGCCGACCTCGGCGAGCAGTTGCGCCGCGCTGGCGCTCGGTCGGTCCAGACAGGGCAACGCGATCGGATAGATCGTGGAGAACCAGCCAATCGTCCTGCGTACGTCGAGCTCGGGCCGCAGCACCGACCGTCCCGAGCCCGCGAGGTCGACGGCGGCGACGCCGTCGCCGAAGGTCATCGCGAGGGTGCGCGCCAGTGCGGCCAACAGGAGTTCCTCCGCCGACGACTGCAAGATCCGGCGCGCGTTGTCGACGTGCGACGTCTGCTCGGGGGTGAATGCGGCGGGCAGTCGGACCATGTCGGCGGCTCCCGGTGCGCCGTCGATCGTGGCGGTGTCGGCGCGGGTCAGCCACGCCGTCGCCGTCGGGGCGTTGTCGATCCAGTGGTTCCGCCGGTCGAGCACCGCAGGGTGGGCGGCCAGTGCCGCACACCGCTGCGACCATTCCCGCCACCCGGTGGTGGTGGCCTCCAGCGCGATGTCGCTGCCGGCAAGGCATTGGGAGAAGGCGGTCAACACGTCGGTCACCAGCACCTCGCGGGACGTGGCGTCGTCGACCATCTGGTGTACGGTCAGCACCAGGAAACGCGCCTCCCCGTCCGCGGTGGTGACGTACGTGGCGGTCAACGGCCAGCTGGTCAGATCCTGCCCGGCAAGGGTTTCGGAGACGATGTCCGAGAGCGCCTCGCGTTCCCGGGAGCTGCCCGTGCCGCCGTCGGCGGGCAGTGCCCGCCGCGTCAGATCGGCGAAGTCCCCTGGTTCGGCGATGTGCTGCTCCCACGTCCCCGCCCGTCTGACGACCCGCATGCGCAGCGCGTCGTGGTGGTTGACCAGCGCCGTCATGACGGCGGAGACGTCCTCGGCACGCACGCTCGAGGCAAGGCGCAGCACCAACGGCGCCCGCCAGCGGCCGGGCTCGGCCAATCCGCTGTCGAGAAAGCGCAGGATGTTCGGTGGGAGTGGCGGATTCAGGTCGCCGGTGTCCTGGCTCGCCAGGCCGCCGGAGGCGTAACGTGCGACGAGGGTGTCGGCGAGCGCGGCCAGGCTGCGGTGATCGTAGAGGTCCTGTGGGGTGAGCTCGACACCTTGATGCGACGCGGTCATCGCGACGCCGATCGCCAGCAGCGAGTCGCCGCCGAGCGAGAAGAAGTCGTCATTCGGCCCGATCGACTCGACGCCGAGACATTGCGACCAGATCTGCTGCAGCGTGGCCTGCATCTGCAGCCGGGCGTCGGCGACGCTTCCGGGTCGGTGATCCACCTTCGGCGGTTCGGCGGCCACGGCGCCACCACGGGCCGGGCCCTCCCCCGGCGGGGTGGACCGCATCATGGCGCCGGGATCGACCCAATGCCGTTGCCTGGCGAAGGCGTAACCGGGCAGCGTCACTCGCTGGACGCGACCACCATGCCGAGGCGTCCAGTCCACGTCGACACCGGCTGCCCACAGCTGTCCCAGTCCGAGCAGGAAGACGTCCCGGTCGTCGGTGTTCTGCAACGGGTGCCGCATCGAGGCGAACCGCGCGGTGCGTCGCCGTCCATGCCGGCAGGCGGGCGGCCGCGGCGGTCAGGCTGCCGCCGGGTCCCACCTCGACGAGCACCCGGTGGGTGTCGGCGAGGAGGGTCTCCACGTCGTCGGCGAACCGTACGGTGGAGCGGATGTGCTGGGCCCAGCGATGGGGATCGGTGGCCTCTTCGTCGGTCATCCACGTGCCGGTCACGTTGGACAGCAGCGGAATTCGGGGAGCGCTGAGCGTCACGGTGGACAAGAACTCGGCGAACGGTGCCAGCACCCCATCCATCGACCCGGAATGGAACGCGTGCGAGGTGCGAACGCGGCGGGCCGGGACACCCTGCGCGGCAAGTAGTTCGGTGAAGGAACGGATTGCCTCCTTCGAGCCCGCCACCACGCAGCTGCCCGCTTCGTTGACGGCGGCGAGGTCGACCGATCCGTTCGAGGCGGTCAGATGCGCAGCGATGTCATCGGCCGTCGCGGCGACGGCGACCATGGCGCCCCCGGGTGCGGCGTGCATCAGACGTGCGCGCATCGACACCACCTTGATGGCGGTCGGCAGGTCGAACACCCCGGCCACGGTGGCGGCCACCAGCTCGCCGATGCTGTGGCCGGCCAGCGCCGCCGGGGTGAGGCCGTACGACATGGTCAACTGCGCCAGCGCGTACTCCACGGCGAACAGCGCCGGCTGCGCGAGGTCGGTCCGCTCCAGGCCGGAGGTGCCGCCCGACGCTTCGAACACCTCGGCCGGCAGATCGATGCCGAGTGCCTCGGCGAATCCGGCGGCGCACCGGTCGAAGTTCTCCCGGAACACCGGCTCGGTGTCGTAGAGCCCGCGGCCCATGCCGACGTGTTGCGCACCCTGCCCCGGGAACAGGAACGCCAACCGCTGCCCGTCCGACGTCGTCGCGGGCGGACACTGCCCGACCGCAAGCCGGTCGTGCTCGTCGTGACCGGGCACGGTGCAAAGCACGGCGGCGGCGTCGGCACGGTCGGCCACGACGGCGGCCATCCGCAGCTCGTAGGGACGCCGACCCGCCAGCGTGAAGGCCACCTCCGGCAACGCCAGCCGGTCGTCGCGAATCAGTTCGGCCGCCAACGCCGCCCGCGCCTCCTGCAGCGACTCGGCGGTGCGGGCGGACAGCAGCAGCACCTGCGGACCGCTCGGGACCGGCACGGTGGCGGGGGGCTGCGGCGCCTCTTCCAGGACGACGTGGACATTGGTGCCGCCGACGCCGAACGAACTCACGCCGGCTCGGCGCGGCCCGTCGGATTCCCATGCCGCATGGTGGTTCTGAACCACGAAGGGACTGTTGTCAAGACCCAACTCGGGATTGGGCGCGGTGTAGTGCAGGGTCGGCGGAATCGCCTGGTTCTTCAGGCACAGGATCGCCTTGACGAGGCCGGCGACGCCCGAGGCCGCATCCAGATGGCCGATGTTGGACTTCACCGACCCGAGCACGCACGGGCCGGACCGGTCGGTCTCCGAGACCTCGAAGGCTTGACGGAGGGCTTCCACTTCGATCGGGTCCCCGAGCGGCGTTCCGGTGCCGTGTGTCTCGACGAACCCGATCGTCGAGGCGTCGACCCCGGCCACGGCGTGGGCTTCGGCGATCACCTCCGCCTGACCGGCGAGGGCGGGTGCGGCGTACGTCATCTTCACCGCGCCGTCGTTGTTGACCGCCGAGCCACGGATGACGGCGTGGATCCGGTCACCGTCGTCGAGTGCTGCCTGCATGGGTTTGAGCACCACGGCCGCGACTCCGCTGCCGAAGATCGTGCCATCGGACCGAACGTCGAAGGGCCGGCAGTGGCCCGACTTCGACACCATCGCCCCCGGCTCGTATCCGTAGCCGACGCGGTGCGGCACCCGGATTGCGGCGGCACCGGCGAGCACCATGTCGGATTCGCCGGACAGCAGGCTCTGGCAGGCCAGGTGCACCGCGACCAGCGACGACGAACAGGCGGTCTGCACCGAGATGCTCGGTCCCCGCAGGTTGAACTGGTGCGACACCCGCGTCGCGGGATAGTCTTTGTCGTTCAACAGGACCAGGTTGAACATCTCGACGGTGATGCCCTCACCGACGAGCGCGTTGTGGTCGCGGTGCGACATCAGGTTGTGCAGCAGGTAGCCGCTGGCGGTGCTCGATCCGAAGACGCCGATCGCGCCGTCGTAGGTGGCAGGGTCGTAGCCGGAGTCCTCGAACGCGTGCCATGCGGTCTGCAGGAACAGTCGCTGTTGCGGGTCCATCATCCGAGCGGTGTACGGGGTCATTCCGAAGTATTCGGCGTCGAACTCGTCGATGCCGTCGATCAGCGCTGCGCGCCGGACGTACGCGGGATCGGCCAGCGTCTCCGCAGTGACGCCTGCGGCGGTGAGCGCCTCCTCGGACAGCGTCGTGATCGCCTCCTCACCACGGCGCAGGTTGTCCCAGAAGTGGGTCACCGAGTTGGCGCCCGGGAACCGGCCCGCCATCCCGATGACCGCAATCGCATGGGGCGGGAACTGTGTCGAATCGTGATCGGTGTGCATGTCTAGCTTCCATGTCCCCTTCGTCTGCCCGCCTGCGCCTCCTGGCGGGCCTTGGCGCGCTGCTGGGCTCGTGCACCGAGTCCGGATCGAGCCGTCGCCGGAGTGTCGGCGGCCACGTAGCCCAGCCGCTCACACAGCGCGTCGGTGAGGCGCGAGATGGTCGGGTGTTCGTAGACGACCGCTGCCGGCAGCGTGATGCCGAGGCTGGCGCCGAGGCTGCGCTGCAGGGATACGCTCATCAGGGAATCCATGCCGAGTTGGAAGAAGCCCGCACTCGGGTCGAGATTCTCGGTGTCGCGGTGCCCCAACACGTCTGACGCCAGGAGGCCGATGTGCTCGGCCAGCAACGCGCGCCGCCGTTCGGGTGGGCACTCCCGCAGCGCCTTGCCGAACTCGGTCTCCGGCGTGGCCGGGTCCGTTGCGGTGTCGTTCCCCAACAGGTCGTCGACGATGCGCAGCGCTCCCCTGGTGCGGTACGCGGCGGCCAGTAGCGGCCAGTCCGCGTTCACCACGGTGGACCGCACGGGCGCATCCGGGCCGAGTACCACCGACAGCGCGCGAATGGCGACCTCGTCGGGCATCGGTGCGAGCCCCGCGTCCGACATCACCCGGTTCGCGCCGGATTGCTGCTCGGCCAACGACTTCCACAGTCCCCAGTTGACGACGGTGGCCGGTAGACCGAGGTTGCGCCGGGCCTGGGCGAAGGTGTCGAGGAACGCGCTGGTCGCAGTGTAGTGCGCGAGCCAGCGTGACCCGAGCAGACCCGATACCGACGAGAACAGCACGAACTGTCGAACGGCCGTGCGCAGCGAGAGGGTGTGCAAGAGCCCGAGCGCGTCCAGCTTCGGACCGAACATCGCGTCGACGTCGTCGTCGGTCATGCCGGACAGCGCGACCGGCCCGCCGCCGAAGGCGGCCAGGTAGATGCCCTCCAGCGCGGGGAGTTCGGTGCCGAAGCGGTCGAACAGCGCTGCCATCGCGGTGGCGTCGGTGGCGTCGGCGGCGACCTGGACCAGCGCCGTCCCGGCCGCCGCGAGTCGTGCGGCCAACTCGTCCAGCCGGCCGGCAGGTTGACGCGACACCGCGACGATGGTTCCGGCGCCCATGTCGGCGAGCTGCCGGATCAGATGCGGTCCGATGCGGCCGGTGGCGCCGATCACCAGCGCGCTGGTGTCCTTCGCGAGCAGACCGGACGGCACCCGCACCGGGGTCCGGCGCTGCAGACGGGGCACGTGCCGCGCACCGGCCCGGTACACGACCTGGTCCTCGACGCCGTCGTCCCCGTCGGCGCCACCGCGGCCGGCCCGTGCCTCGGCCAGCACGCATCGCGCGGTCAACACCGCAGGCATCGCGGCGTCGACGTCGAGCACACCGCCCCAGATCTCGGGATGCTCCAGTGCCAGCGTCCGGCCCAGTCCCCACAGGACGGCATGCGTCGAATTGGCGCGATCCCCGTCGGTGACCGGCTGGGCATTGCGCGTGAGGAAGTACAACCGCGGCGGTGAAGGCATCGCGAGCAGTTCTCGGACAACGCTTCTCGCCTCGTTGAACAAGAAGTATGCCGACCTGACGTCGACGGCGGCGGCCGTGGCGCCCGGCGCGAGCAGCACGTTGTCCACGCCCTGCAGCATGGCGCGCACTGCGGCCACGTCGGTGGCAGCGTCCAGTGAACGACCGAGTTCTGCCGCCAGCTCGGCATCGCCGACGACCAGCCAGGTACCCACGCCGGCAGTTCCGGTCGACGTCCGCGACTTCACGGGCCACGTCGGCTCGTAGAGCCAGTCGGCCGGGATCGGGCTGGTGTCGCCGGCCGGCGGGCGGTGCGCACGGTGCCCACCGAAGTCGTTGATGGACAACGGAGATGGGGTGTCGATCCAATGCCGGACGTGGCGCCACGGGGTGATCGGGAGGGCGGGATGCGGCTCGGGCTGGTGTTCGCCGTGCGGTGGGCGGACGGTGTGGGTGGCGTTGCGATTGGTGTGGAATTCGACCGTGTCGCGGGCATCGCGCGCCAGCGTGGCGAGGCTGTGGTGGTGCGCGTTGCCCGTGGCCGGGTGATCGAGGGTGTCGGAGATCGCCTTGGTGAGCAGCGGATGTGGGCTGACCTCGATGAAGGTGCAGTGCGTGGCCCCTGCGGTGGCGACGGCCTCGCTGAAGCGGACCGGGCGGCGGAGATTGGCCACCCAGTGATCGGCATCGAAAGCTGGTGCGGGACCGACACCTTCGACCGTGCTGAGAAGCGGCATCAAGGGTAGCCGCGGTGTCAGGCCGGCCAACGCCTGCCTCAACTCCGGCAGGATCGGGTCCATCATGGCGTGGTGGGACGCGACGTGCACGTCCACCCTCCTGGCGAAGGTGTTCTGCGCGGTGGCCGCGGCGACGACGGCGTCGACGGCCTCGACCGGCCCGGCGACCGCAGTCTGGGTCGGCGAGGCGTGTACCGCCACCGTCACCCCGGGGAAGTCGGCGATCAGCGCTTCGACGGCGGGCACGGCGAGTTCCAGCAGGGCCATCGCACCCCGCTCGGCACGTTCGGCCATCAACCGCGATCGGGTCGCGATCACCCGAAGGCCTTGCGCGGGAGTCAGGGCGCCCGCGACCACCGCGGCGGTCACCTCACCCATCGAATGCCCGATCACCGCGTCCGGCTCGATCCCGTGCGAGCGCCACAACGCGGTCAACGCCAGCTGCACGCCCACCAGCACCGGTTGGATCCGCTCGATCCCGTGCAGCTCCTCGGCCCGGGCGAGCACGTCGTGCAGCGAGAATCCCACCTGCTCGACGAAGTCCGGCTCGAGCGCCGCGATCGCCGCGGCGAAGTCCGGTTCGTCGGCGAGCAGCCGTCGACCCATCCCCGCCCACTGCGAGCCCTGACCCGAGTACACGAACACCGTTCCGGAGCCGCACGGTCCCCGGTGCGGGTGGACCACGCCGGTGGCCGGTTCCCCGGCCGCGACGGCCCGCAACCCGGCGATGGCCTCGGCGCGGTCGGCCGCGCACACGGTCGCGAACGCGGCGTGTTGGCTGCGGTGATGGTTGAGGGTGTGCGCGACGTCGGGAAGCGGCACCAGTGCCCCGGCTCCGCACATCCAGTCGGCCAGCGTCGAGGCGAGCACGGCGACGCGCGCGGCGTCCTTACCGCTCACCACCAGCGTGACGACGGCCGGGGCCACCCAGGCGTCGGGCACCCCGGGGTCGGGCCCCTGCTCCAGCACCAGGTGCGCGTTGGTGCCACCGAAGCCGAATGACGACACCCCGGCCAGGCGCCGACGGCCGGTCACCGGCCACGCGGTCGGTTCGGCGACGACCTTCAACCGAAGCTCGTCGAACGGGATGTGCGGGTTGGGACTGTCGAAGTGCAGGTTGGCGGGGATGGCACCGCGGCGCAGCGCCATCACGGTCTTGATCAGTCCGACGATGCCGGCGGCCGCCTCGAGATGACCCAGGTTGGTCTTGACGGCACCGGCGAGCAGCGGCGCGGCCGGCTGCCGTCCACGTCCGTACACCGCCCCCAGCGCCCGCGCTTCGATGGGATCGCCGAGCAACGTGCCGGTGCCGTGCGCCTCGACGTAGTCGACCTCCGATGGCGCGACGCCCGCATCGGCGCAGGCGGCCCGCAGCACGGCGGCCTGCGCCGCCGGGTTCGGCGCCATCAACCCGTTGGACCGACCGTCCTGATTGACCGCGGAACCGCGGATGACCGCCAGCACCCGATCGCCGTCGCGGAGCGCGTCGGAGAGCCGCTTGAGCACCGCGACGCCACAGCCCTCACCGCGGACGAATCCGTCGGCGGCGGCGTCGAAGGCATGGCAGGCACCGGTGGGCGACAGCGCTCCGGCCGCGTCGAGGCTGCCCGTCACGGCGGGTGAGAGCAGCAGGTTAACCCCCGCTGCGAGTGCCAGTTCGGATTGGCCGGTCCGCAGACTCTGACAGGCCAGGTGCACGGCGACCAACGACGACGAGCAGGCGGTGTCGACCACGAGCGACGGTCCCCGCAGATCGAGGAAGTAGGACAGCCGGTTGGCGATGATGCTCAGCGCACCGCCGGTGCCCGTCCAGGCGTCGATGTGGCCGAGGTCACGTGCGGCCAGGTATCCGTACTCGCTGACGCTGGCGCCCGCGAACACCCCGGTCTGCGAGCGTCGCAGTGATTCGGCGGGGACGCCGGCATGCTCGAGGGCCTCGATGGCGACTTCGAGCAGCAGGCGCTGCTGCGGGTCGACGTGGTCGGCCTCGCGCGGTGTGATGTCGAAGAAGTCGGCATCGAAGCCGGCGACGTCGTCGAGGAACGAGCCCCACCGGGTAGTGCGTGCCAACGCCGCGGCGGCGCCGGCTGAGCCGTCGTCGAAGGCCTCCCATCGGCCGTCGGGCACGGTCGTGACCGCCGAACGGCCGGCAGCGAGGAAGTCCCACAGCGCGTCGGGTCCGTGTATCTCGCCCGGCAACCGGCAGCCGATGCCGATGACCGCGATCGGCTCCCGCGCCGAGGCGTCGGTGGCGCCGGTCGCCGCGCCCGCCGGCTCCGCCTCGGGATGGGTCAAGGCATGGGCCAGGCCGTTGATCGTGGGGTTCTGCCAGAAGTCCACCGGCGACACCGGTCGTCCCAACAGCTCGGAGAGTTCACCGGACAACACCACCGCGTCGCGCGATCCAAGGCCGAGTTCGTTCACGGGCGCGTCCAGGCGGACCTGGTCCGGGTTGCACCCGACGTTCGTGACGAAGTAGTCGACCAACCAGATGCGCAGTTCGGCTTCGCGATCGCCGGACGGCGTCATGTCGCGGCCCTCGGTTGGGGTGCGGCGCCATGCGCGAACCGCTTCACGCGTCCTCGGGGAAAATCAGGGCGGGTTGACGACCCGAGCAGCGGGCGAGCACGCGTTCTTCGACCCAGTGGGCGAGCCGTGGCAGGTTGGTGTTCATGTAGAAGTGATCGCCCACGAAGGTGGTCAGATCGAAATCGCACTCGGTGCGCTGCGCCCATGGGGTCATCAGTTCGGCGGTGCCCAACTCGTCGTCGTCGGCCATCAGCCCGTGGATGGGGCTGGACAACTTCGCCTCCGGCGGGCAGTCGTACGAGGCGATGGCCTTCAGCCCGCGCAGGGTCGGCAACAAGGTGGCGGCGAACCGGTCGTCGGCGAGGAACTCCGGGTTGGCGCCGGTGACGTCACTGACCATGCCGAGCAGCTCAAGGTCCGAACCCCGTAGATCGGCGCCGTGGTGCGCCAAACCCGGTGCGGCGCTGGCGGATACGAACAACGCCGCGATCGGATTGCCGGCTCGCTGGAAGCGCAGGGCCACCTCGAAGGCCAGCAGCGCCCCCATGCTGTGCCCGAAGAACGCCACCTGGCCTGCCGGACCGTCGGCGGGCTTGAGCATCGCGCAGAGTCGATCGGCCAGCTCGGGGATGGTGGTGTACTGCGACAAGTCCTTGCCGGCGCGCTTCCCGGGATACTGGACCGCCACGCACTTCGTGCCGCCGATGAACGCCCTGGCGAAGGGCACGTAGAAGGCCGGTGACCCGCCCGTGTGGGGGAAGATGTAGAGCCGCGGTTCGTCCGTCGTCCCGGTGCGCATGTTCGGCGTCACACCGGTGCATCGAGGCGGGCGAAGTCGTCGAGCCGGTAGCGGTCCTGACATGCCGAGCGGCGCACCTTGCCGCTGGTCGTGATCGGGATGGCGCCTTGGGGCACCAGCACGATGTCAGCTACCCGAAGACTGTGGGACTGCGAAATCGCCGACGTGACTTGTCGTTTCACTCCGTGGAGTCTTTCGATCGCGTCTTCGCGGGACTCTCCGCGGTCCTTGAGTTCGATGATCGCGACCAGGTGTTCGGTGCGGTCGTCGGGGATGGCGATGGCTGCGACGCGCCCGCCGGTGATTTCCTGGATCGTTGCCTCGATGTCGTCGGGATAGTGGTTGCGGCCGTCGACGATCAGCAGGTCCTTGATGCGCCCGATGATGAAGAGCTCACCGTCGGACATCACGCCGAGGTCTCCGGTGCGCAGCCAACCCTCGGCGGGGGTGCCTGGTGCGGCGTCGCGCAGGCAGGCGCCGAAGTAGCGCTCGGTCTGTTGGGGTTTGCGCCAGTAACCCATGGCGACGTTCTCGCCGTGCACCCACACCTCGCCGATGGCACCCGCGGAGTTCTCCTGCAGGGTGTGTGGATCGACGATGCGCAGCGTCGATGCGTCGGGAGTGCCATAGCCGACGAGCTCGGTTCCGCCGCCTGAGGTGTTCTCACACCGCTTGGCGTGGCCCACGGAGAGCTTCTCGTACTCGAATCGAACGGAGCTGCCGGCCCGCTTCGGCTCGGCCGTCGCCACGTACACCGTCGCCTCGGCCAGGCCATAGGACGGTCGCACCGTCGTCGGCGGCAGGTTGAATCGCGCGAACCGCGCGTTGAACCGGGCGACGGTGGCCGCGTGAATGCGTTCGCTTCCGCTGATGATGCCCGACACGCCTGCCAGGTCGAGTCCCACCATGTCGGCGTCCGACGTCCGTCGCACCGCCAACTCGAAGGCGAAGTTCGGTGCGGCCGAGAAGGAATGGGTGTTGGTGGCCAACTGGTGGATCCACCGCGCCGGACGCTGCAGGAACGCCATCGGACTCATCAGCACCGCGTGTAGGCCGGCGTGAATGGGTGCACACACGCCGTGGATCAACCCCATGTCGTGGAAGAACGGCAACCACGACACGACCGTGGTGTCGGCCGGCGGCAGCCCTCCGTGGTCGGCGAAGTAGTCGGTCATCACCTGTTCGAGGTTGGCGATCACGTTGCGGTGCGAGACCATCACGCCGGCGGGCACGCGGGTCGAGCCCGAGGTGTACTGCAGATAGGCCGGTCTCGAGCGCACGTTCCGGGCCGGCTCCGATCCGACCGACGCGTCGAAGTTCAAGGCGTCGACTTCCACGATGCTCGGTGCGGAACGCCCGACGGCGGCCGAACAGCCCCGGGCCGCGCCGACGACCGCCGACGTCGTCAGTATCACCGTCGGCGCGGAATCGCGCAGGGCGGCCGACACCCGTTCGTCGTGCGACCCGAGCTGCGGTACGGACAGTGGGACGGCGACGAAGCCGGCGTGCAGCGCACCAAGGAACGCGATGACGTAGTCCAGTCCCTGCGGGGCGAGGATCGCCGCCCGGTCCCCGGTCGATCCGCAGTGCGAGAGCTCCTCGGCCACCACGCGCACCCGCTGGTACACCTGCGACCACGTCAAGCTCTCGGCGTAGCCCGCCGGGTTCGATTCGTAGTCGATGAAGGTGTACGCCGCCCCGTCGGGCTGACGCACGGCGCGCTCGTGCAACAAGCTCGGAATCGAGGTCTCCACGGAGACCGTTCCCATCGCGGACAACACGACACCACCTTGCTTTCGAGAGGCTTGCGTTCGGTTCGAGCGCCGTGTCGGTTGCGTACCGTCTTCCGCTCGTCCGGCCCCTTCTCGCCATCCGTTGCCGAACGCATCACCGCAGGCTTTGTGGTTGTCGTTGCGCGAGGACCAGGCTCACGACCACACCTACCGGCGTGAACATACCGCTATTTGACGCACACGTCAGCCAACGAGACCGCGACACGTCCATTCAGCAAACAACCAAACCATAACTGTCAACGATGTCCGGGCTGGCGGGAGGGAAACGTATATTCGCCATGAGCCGTTCAGCACATCGACATTGTGACCGCGATCGCCGGCTGCCGCGCCGACCGAAACGTTAGCCGACGGCGGGTAGCGGATCGCCGAGCCGGTGGGCCTCGATCTCGGGAAGCCGGGCGAACAGCTCATCGACGGTGAGGGCCACGTCGTCGGCATCCTCGCCCGAGCCGACGAGGATCACGTGCGGCGCCGAGGGATCGGTCACCCAGATCCGGGTCACCGGTTCCACCGACTCGTCGGCGATCTCCGTGCCCGACGGCTCGAAGTACCACGTCACGAATGCGTCGGTGGAGAAGTCCGCATCGAAGACCCAGCCGCGCGGAACGATCTCCGCCGCGATGCGGGCCACGCCCCGGACATCGGCGTGCACCTCGTCGGGCAGCCAGGCGTCGTTGCGGGCCTCGCGCCGCCTCTTGCGCCGCGCCTTCTTCGCCGTGCTCGACCGCGACATCTAGGCGAGCGCCTGGTCCAGGTCTGCGATCAGGTCCTCGGTGCCCTCGAGCCCGATCGAGATTCGCACCACCGCGTCGCCGAGTCCGATGGCTGCGCGACCCTCGGGTCCCATCGCCCGGTGGGTGGTGGTGGCGGGATGCGTGATCAACGACTTGGCGTCGCCCAGGTTGTTCGAGATGTCGATGAGCCGCAACTTGTCGAGTACCTCGAACGCCCGCTGCTTGCCGCCGCCCTCGGACGCCGCCAGCTCGAACGTGACGACCGTGCCCCCACCCCGCATCTGACGCTTCGCGAGGTCGTACTGCGGGTGGGACTCCAGGAACGGGTACTTCACCCAGCTCACCGAGGGATGGCCCTCGAGGAATTCCGCCACGCGCGCCGCCGAACCGTTGGAGTGGTTCACCCGGACGGCCATCGTCTCGAGGCCCTTGAGCATCGTCCACGCATTGAACGCACTGATCGCCGGGCCGGTGTGGCGCATCAGTTTCTGCACCGGCCCGTCGATGTACTCCTTGTCACCGAGGATGGCGCCCCCGAGCACCCGGCCCTGGCCGTCGATGTGCTTGGTGCCGGAGTACACCACGACGTCCGCACCGAGCGGTAGGCCCTGCTGTAGCAGCGGTGTGGCGAAGACGTTGTCCAACACCACCTTCGCTCCCGCCGCGTGGGCCATGTCGCTCACCGCGGCGATGTCGACGAGCGACTGCATCGGGTTCGACGGCGTCTCGAAGAACACCGCTCGGGTGGGTTTGGAAGGGTCAGATAGTGCCTCCTCCCATTGGGAGAGGTCTTCACCGTCGACGAACACGGTCTCCACGCCCCAGCGGGGCAGGATCTCGTTGCACACCACGAAGCAGGAGCCGAACAGGCTCCTGGCGGCGACCAGCCGGTCTCCCGCGCCGAGAAGCGCACCGAGAGAGGTGAACACGGCCGCCATTCCCGTCGCGGTGGCGAACGCCGCAGGCGCATCCTCGATCAGCCGGAGGCGCTCCTCGAACATCGAGATCGTCGGGTTGCCGTAGCGCGAATACACGTAGCGGTCGATCTCACCGGTGAATGCCTTCTCCGCGTCGGCCGCGGTCTCGTAGACGTAGCCGGAGGTGAGGAACAACGCCTCGGAGGTTTCCTCGAAACCCGACCGCAGCAGCCCACCGCGCACCCCCATGGTCGCCTGGCTCACGCCGTCGGGCAGGGCGGTCGGGATGCGGACCGACTGCACCGCGTGGTCCTGGGGGCCGGTCACGACTGCCTCCACGGCAGCCCGATCGCGCGCCATCCGGTGCTGCCGCGGTGCCCGTTCTCGTCGAGGGCGCCCTCGAAGCCGTCGAGCACGTTGTAGGACGGCCCGATGCCCGCGTCGGTGGCGGCCTCCGCCGCACCGACCGAGCGATTGCCGGAGCGGCACAGGAAGATCACCGGCCGTTCACCGGGCGCCATGCCTGCGGCCCTGAGATCGTCGACGAAGCCGTCGTTGTGCGTGCCGTCGGTACGGCTCCACTCGATGTAGACGACGTCGCGCTGCAACGACGAGATGTCCGGTACGCCCACGAAGCGCCACTCGGCCGCGGTCCGACAGTCCACCAGCACGGCATCGGGATCGGCGGCCAGTAGCTTCCATGCCTCGTCAGGCGTGATGTCTCCCGCGTAACTCACGGTGGCGAGTGTCCCACATCTAGCTGGAGCAAACCTTCCACGCCCCGTCCTCCTCGACGAACGCCAGGTCGGATTCGACGGGGGTCTCGGGGCCCTTGGCGAAGTGGTAGGTCACCGTCGCGGTCGCGCGGGCACCGTCGATGTGAATCGTCGGTACGTCGTCGAGGTAGCGCTCTCCGTCGCGTGCCACGGAATCGCGCTGGCGGACCAGGAATTCGGCCTCGGTGCGTTGATCCGCGCGGCAGGTGAACGTCCGCCAGGCGGCGTAGTCCTGACGCTGCAGCGCGTCGTTCTGGCCGACGGCGGCCCGGGCCACCTGGTCGCCCGGGGTGGTGTGCTGGCTGCCGAGGACGTTGAACAGCACGATTCCGATCACGACGATCGCGATGACGGCCAGGGCACCCAGAAACGGCGCCATCGTGGGGCGCTCGGGCTCTGGCTCGGGCAGCTGAGTGGGTTCGGAGCCGGGATCCGACCCGGTCACGACCCGAGCCCGTGCACGACCGTCGAAACCCGGTGCGCGCGATCGCGAGCCCGGACGACGTCGGGGGCGGTGGCGACGGCGACCGACGTCCCGTCGAGAAGCACCACGTCGCTCTCCGGGACGGCCAGCGCCTCCACCAGCGAGCTGCCCGCGAGCGTCCGCCGCGGTCCGACCTCGGCGGCGGCGGGCGAGATCATGATCGTGTCGACCGACAACCCCAGAATGGCCCTCGCGTGCAGTTCGAACTGCGACAACCGTTGCGAGCGCAGCGTCACCATGCCGACGTCGCACGGCTGCGCGCGAACGGTGGCGAAGTAGACCTCGTCGCCACGGATCAGCAGTTCGACGGCGAACAGCCCCCGGCCGCCCAGCGCATGGACGATGCGGGCGGCGATGGAGCGCGCGGCGTCGAGCGCGGCCGGCGTCAGCTGGTGCGGCTGCCACGTCTCCAGGGGTGCGATTCCCCGGCGGTGTCCGATCGGCTCGCAGAACTGCACCCCGGGTCCCGACGGCTCCGTGGTGCGGACGGTGAGCAACGTGATCTCGTCGTCGACGTCCACCACGGTCTCGGCCATCACCCGATTGGCCCACGCCGGACCGGCCGCGAAGGCACGCCGCCACGCCGGCTCGACGTCGTCCGGCCGGGTCAGCACCGACTGACCGTCGCTGACCGTGCCCGTCAGCGGTGTGACCACCAGCGGGAAGCCCGCATGCCCGGCGACGGCGGCCAACTCCTCCGGCGAGGACGCGAACCAGAACGGGACGGTGGGCAAGCCCAACTCGTCACCCGCCAGCTTGCGCAGCCCCTCCCGGTCGGCTTGGAGCCGCGTGGCCCGGGGCGTCGGAAACACCTCGACGTTCTCACGCTCGGCGGCGGCGATCAGCACGGCGGGCGAGACGTCCGCCGTGACGGCGACCACGTAGTCCGGTCGGTGCTCGTCGAGCAGCGCCGCGACCTCGTCGGAATCCGAGCAGTCGGCCACCGACACCGCCACCGCGCCGAGTCGCTCGAAGGCCAGGGCCAGTCCCCGTGCCCCTGCACCCCCACCGAGCAGCACGACCGTGCGAGCCGGTCGCTCGGGCAGGCCTCGTTCCACCCGGGAGAGGTCAGTGGATTCAGTCATCGCCTCTCCACCCTGCCAGACCGATCAACCCAGGCGGATGTCGACGTAGCACCACCGCCAGTCCTCACCCGGTTCGACCGAGCGCATGACGGGGTGGTCGGTGGCACGGAAGTGCGCGTTCGCGTGCTTGTGCGGGCTCGAGTCACAGCAGCCCACGTGACCGCAGGCGAGGCACATCCGCAGATGGGACCAGGTACTCTCACCGAGTTCTTCACACTCCTGGCAACGACCTGGCGTGACGGGCTCCGGGACGGCTGCGTCGGCGGCCTCGGCCAGGTGCTCGCACGTGCTGGCGGGCGGTGGGGAATTCACGTCGCGCCGTCGCGTTCTCCTCCGCATGGCGTTCACAATAGGGCGCTTCTGGTCGGGCCCCGAGACGGGAGGGTTGGCAACGTGGGTGGCGCCTCATTGCTCGCGGTTCTCGTGGTGTCGGTGCTGCTGGCCGGCATCGCGCGCCGCTACGACGTGTCCGGCCCGCTGGCGCTGGTCGTCGCGGGGCTCCTGGTCGGCCTCATCCCGGGATTCCGTGGCATCGAACTCGAGCCGGACCTGGTCCTGTTCGTGATCCTGCCGCCGCTGTTGTGGTCGGCCGGTTTGGAGAGCAGCTACGTCGCGCTACGCAAGAACACCCGGCGGATCGGCCTTCTCGCGGTGGGGTTGCCACTGGTCACGACGTTCGCCGTCGGGATCGTCGCCTATCACACGGTGCCGGAACTGACGATCGCCGCCGCGCTGACACTCGGCGCGATCGTCGCCCCGCCCGACGCGGTGTCGGCGACCGCCATCGGTCGCAGGCTCGGGTTGCCGCGGCAGATCATGACGCTGCTCGGTGGTGAGAGCCTGTTGAACGACGCGACGGCCCTGACGGCCTACAAGGTCGCGCTCGCCGCGGCGATCGGCACCGCGACGACCTGGCACACCCCGGTGCTCACGTTCGCCCTCGCCGCCGTCGGCGGCACGGTGATCGGCGCGGCGATGGGCTCACTCATCACCTGGGTCCGGGCCTGGCTCGGCGACTCATTGGTCGAGAGCGCGATCGGGTTGGTCGCGCCGTTCTTCATCTACCTGCTGGCCGAGGAGGTGCACGGGTCCGGGGTGATCGCGGTGGTGGTCGCGGCCCTCATCCTCGGCCAGCGGTCGACCCGGGCCAGCTACGCCACCCGGCTTCAGGACGCCGCGGTGTGGCGGACCCTGCAATTCGTGCTCGAGTCGTTCGCCTTCCTGCTGATCGGCCTGCAGCTGCCGACCGTCGTCGCCGAACTCGCCGGCATCAGGGCGTCGGTGCTCGCGATCGCCTCGGTGGCGGTCCTCGCCACCGTCATCGGCGTCCGCATCGCCTGGGTGTTCGTGATGGCCTTCCTGCCGAGGAAGCTGTCCCGGCGCATCCGCGAGAACGAGGAAGCACCCACGGCGGCACAGGTCTTCATCGTGGCGTGGGCGGGCATGCGCGGCGTGGTGTCGCTGGCCGCCGCGTTCGCGGTCCCGGCCATGACGTTGTCGGGCGCCGCCTTCCCCGGCAGAGCGCAGCTGGTGTTCCTCACCTTCGTGGTGGTGATCGGGACGCTGCTGCTGCACGGGCTCACGTTGCCCTGGATCATCAAGGTGCTCGACGTCCAGGGCGACGACGCACACCAGGACGCCCTCGACGAGGCCGCGGCTCAGACCAAGGCCGCCCAGGCCGCCGCCGACCGGCTCGACGAGATCTTGGCCAGGCAGCGGCCGGAGTCAGACGTTCACCAGCGCGCCGCGAAGATCCTTCGGCACTGGAACGACCGCCGCAGCAACGCGGCGTGGGAACAGCTCGGTCGCAGCGACGACGAGATCGGCGAGGGCCCCGCATCGGCGTTCAGACGCCTGCGGCTCGAGATGCTCAAGGCCGAGCGCGCCACGTTCATCGCCGAGCGCGACGCCGGGAGGATCAACGACGAGGTACTGAGGTCGGCCTTGCGCGGGCTGGATCTGGAGGAGGCGACGCTCGATCGCGACTAAGTGCGGAACTCGGCGTCAACGGGCACCGGGCGCTGCGCACGGAAGTCCTGCATGGCCTCGACCATCGCACTGAACGTGCGGTGCGCGGCCTCGAGATCGGAGTCGGGCAGGGCCGCCAGTGCCACGTGGTTGTGCCGGGTCAGCCGGCTGAAGAACGCCCGGGCGACGTCCCTTCCATGGTCGCTGTGGCGAAGTATCACCTTGCGCCGGTCGGCCGGATCGGTTTCACGGCGTAGGTGGCCGTCGGCGGTCATTCGCTCGACCAGGTAGGTGATCGCGGCGCCCGAGAGGCTCATCTGCCGACGCAGCTCACCCGCCGTCAGACGTACCCCCTTGGCCTCGGCGATCATCACGAAGAGCAGCGCCCGAAACTCGTTGGCGGACACATCGTTCTGCTCGGCGAAGGAGCGGGCGATCCAATCCGACTCCGACGTCAGCTCCCGAAGATCCGCACCAAGGAGCCGCTCGAGCTGAGCCCGGCGCGAGGCGACCTCCACCGCGGGCTCCATCATTCCCGTTCCCCCCGAACCGTCATGTGATCAAGTGTAAACGGCATGTCCACAGCTATTGATCAAAGTTTGCTAGTACGCAACCGCGATGCGGATCTGCGAGCTCACCGGGCGCCGCGGTGGGCCACGCGGGGCTTGCGGACGCCGGCGCGAGCACATCCAGGGTGAAATGACCCGGCAGTGAGCACTTCTCGCTGCCGGGTCGGTGGATCCCGCGATGGTCGACGCCGTGGTGGAGGACTTCCCGACCCGCTGACCCACCCGCACCCGGAAACCGTCGGTACCGTCGGTGTCATGACACACGCCCCGTCGCTGCCACCGGTGCACATGCGCCGCAACGCGTTCGATCCCACACCCGAGCTCGGTGAGTTGCGGGAGCGCGAAGGGGTCCGGGAGATCGTCAACGCGTTCGGGATGCCGGTGGTCCTGGTCGCCAGGCACGAGGACGTCAAGCGGGTGCTCTCCGACCACGAGCACTTCTCGAACGCCCGGCCGCCAGGGTTCGTGGTGCCCGGGGCTCCGGTGATGCCGGACGAGGAGCAGGCCAGCGCACGGGCGGGCAACCTCCTGGGCCTCGACCCACCCGAGCACCAGCGACTGCGCCGAATGCTCGCGCCCGAGTTCACCATTCGACGCATCAAGCGCCTCGAGTCACGCATCACCCAGATCGTCGACGAACACCTCGACGCGATGGCGGCCGCCGGTGCGCCCGCGGACCTCGTCGAGCACTTCGCGCTCCCGATCCCCTCGCTGGTGATCTGCGAACTGCTCGGGGTGCCCTATGAGGACCGGGCCGGCTTTCAGGCCCGCTCCGCCCGCCAGCTCGACCTGTCGCTTCCGGTCGAGGAGCGGTTCGCCCTGCAGCGACAGGGCCGCAACTACATGCACTCGCTGGTACGGCGCGCACGTACCGATCCGGGGGAGGACATCCTCGGCATGCTGGTCCGGGACCACGGCCGGGAGCTGACCGACGATGAACTCGTCGGCATCGCCGGGCTGCTGCTGCTGGCGGGACACGAGACGACGTCGAACATGCTTGGCCTCGGCACCCTGGCGCTGCTGCGCCACCCCGACCAGCTCGCCGCGGTGCGCGATGAGCCGGCTGCCGTCGGACCCGCCATCGAGGAGCTGCTGCGGTGGCTCTCGATCGTCCAGACCGCCATTCCGCGGATCACCACCACCGACGTCGAGGTCGCCGGGATGACGATTCCCGCGGGCCGATTGGTCTTCGCGTCACTGCCCGCGGCCAACCGGGATCCCCACTTCACCCACGCGCCAGACGTTCTCGACGTTCACCGCGGCGCACCCGGCCACCTGGCCTTCGGTCACGGCGTACATCACTGCCTGGGTGCACCGCTGGCGCGGATGGAGATGCGCATCGCGTGGCCCGCGCTGCTGCAACGGTTTCCACGGCTCGCGCTGGCGGAGGAGTTCGACGACGTCGCGTTCCGGTCGTTCCACTTCATCTACGGACTACGGTCGTTGGCGGTGAGTTGGTAACAGGACGAGGAGATGAGGTGGTGAGGATTTGAGGCTCGAAGCCGACCGCGGCGCCTGCATCGCGTCGGGCAACTGCGTGATGATCTCGGACGCCTTGTTCGACCAGGACGACGACGGCACCGTCGTCCTGCTGGCCGACGAGGTCCCCGAGGCCGAGGAGGGCCACGCCCGCGAGGCCGTCAGGATCTGTCCGGCGTCGGTGTTGCGCCTGATCTGAGGTCGGGCTCGCCGTCATGGTGCAGGTCGATGACCCCCGCACGGACGAGGGCGAGCAGGCTGACCACCAGCACCCAGGCCGGAAAGGCCATCGTGATCCACATGCTGACGTCGCTGGCGATCAGCACGGCGACCGCGACGGCGTAGGTTCCGTACACCAGCCAGCGCGGCATCAGCCGCGTCTTGAGCCAGATGGTCGCCAACGAGATCATGAACACCCCGGCCATCCGCAGCGCGTACGTGTTGCTCAGCGTCGTCAGCAGTGCCTGACCGAACGCCACCACCTCGTCGTGCGCGGCCGCGTCCGCCTCGAACCGGCGGCTCGCGACCAGCCCGGCGCCCACCGCGGACGAGGCGAACATCATCGCCAGGAACAGCAGTCCGCTGCCGAGGAACACCGAGGCGAAGAAGCGATCCTCGAACGTGCCGATGCCGTCGCGCACGACGCCGATGAACCACAGGAACGTGATGCCCGCGAACGGCATCAGCAGTGCCGCCACCCGGAGGTTGCCCTCCGCGCCGTCGGCCCACTGTGAGCCCCGCGAGCCCCCGGCCGGCCTCGCGATCTCGAGCAGCGCCAGCGCCGTACCGAACAGCACCGCGAACAGGACGCCGGCCACGCCCGCCGCCCGCGGCGTGGACAACCGGTTGGGCTTCGGCGCTGCGGGGTGAGGAGTCACCGGATCATGGTGACATGCCGACCCGTTCGCGCGTCAGGGTTGGCCGGGAAGCAGCCGCACCATCAAACCGTTGGCCTCGGCGCACAGCGTGCCGTCCGGGCAGCGCAGTTCGGCGTTGACGAACGCCTTGCGACCCTCGGTCTCGCGAATCCAGCCCGCGGCCGACAGTGGCGTGCCGATCGGCGTCACGTTGCGATAGTCGACGTGCAGGAACCCGGTGCGGCTGATCGGTCGGCCTGCCGCGTGGATCACCATGCCGAAGATCGAGTCGAACAGCAGCGGCAGCACCCCGCCGTGTACGGCCGAATTGCCACCGACGTGGAAGCGACTGAATTGAACGCTCAACTCGACGCCATCGGCGTCGAATCTTCTCAGGTGGTAGGGCGGCATCAGAAGGCTGCCCGACCCGGGAAGCGTGGGTACCCGCCCGGCCGGGCCGACACCCTCGGCCGCCTCGAAGGGCTCGAGCAGCTCCACCAGGTCCGCCACCCGCGCGGCCGCATCGACCCAGGTGTCGCCGTCCGGATCGGCCGACACGGCGAGGTCTTGCAGTCGTCGCATCGACGACAGGAATGGGCCGAATCCGGGGCCGGGCGTGGCCGGTTCGAAGACGGGGAAGCCGCCGTGGGTGTCGTAGTCGGGATCCTGTGCTGCGGTCATCCGCCCGTCGCGCAAGCGCTCCTCACCCGTCACCGGGGCGGCGCCAGAACGTCGCGACGGACGATCGTCTGTTCCCGCCCCGGACCGACACCGATACACGAAACGTGGGCGCCGGCAAATTCTTCCAGTGTCATCACGTAGTCGCGCGCCTTGGCGGGGAGGTCGTCGAACTCCCTGGCGTCGGAGATGTCCTCCCACCAGCCGGGCAACTCCTCGTACACGGGCTGCGCGCGGGCGATGTCACTCTGGGTCATCGGCATCTCGTTGGTGCGCTTGCCGTCGATGGTGTAGCCGACGCACACCGGAACCGTCTCGAGGCTCGAGAGCACGTCGAGCTTGGTCAGGAAGTAGTCGGTGATCCCGTTCACGCGAGTGGCGTAGCGCGCGATCACCGCGTCGAACCAACCGCACCGGCGGGCCCGTCCGGTGGTGACGCCGACCTCCCCGCCGGTCTTGGAGAGGTAGGCGCCGAACTCGTCGAAGAGCTCAGTCGGGAACGGCCCGGACCCCACCCGCGTGGTGTAGGCCTTGAGGATCCCCAGCACCGTGGTGATCTTCGTCGGTCCGATCCCGGAGCCGACGCAGGCGCCACCTGCCGTCGGATTCGACGACGTCACATAGGGATACGTCCCGTGATCCACGTCGAGCAGGGTGCCCTGGGACCCCTCCAGCAGCACCGTCTCACCGCGTTCGAGCGCCTCGTTGAGCAACAACCGCGCATCGGCGATGCGATGCTTGAAACCCTCGGCCTGCCCGAGCAGCGTGTCGAGCACCTCCTGGGGGTCCAGCGCCTTGCGGTTGTAGATCTTCACCAACACCTGGTTCTTGAATTCCAGTGCGGCGTCGATCTTCTGGGCCAGCGAGTCGGGGTCGAGGACGTCGGCGACGCGGATGCCGATGCGGGCGATCTTGTCCTGGTAGCACGGCCCGATGCCGCGGCCCGTCGTGCCGATCTTCTTGTTGCCCATGTAGCGCTCGGTGACCTTGTCGATCGCCACGTGGTACGGCATCAGCAGGTGTGCGTCGGCCGAGATCAACAGGCGCCCCGTGTCGACGCCGCGGTCCTCGAGTCCCTTCAGTTCGGCGAGCAGCACGCCGGGGTCGACGACGACGCCGTTGCCGATGACGTTGGTGACGCCGGGCGTCAGGATGCCCGACGGGATGAGGTGGAGGGCGAAGTTCGTCCCGCTGGGGAGGACGACGGTGTGCCCGGCGTTGTTCCCGCCCTGGTATCGAACGACCCACTGGACGCGGCCACCGAGCAGGTCGGTGGCCTTTCCCTTGCCCTCGTCGCCCCACTGGGCGCCGATGAGGACGATAGCCGGCATGCGTTGTCTCCCGCTCATCTGCATCGATACTGTGTGCAGCCGGTGACACACCCTATCTGAGAAGATGCCCGGCTGTTTGCAAGGAGTGCGTTGGCTGCCCTGGATGCCTCTCCCGACGTCATCGTCCTGCGCTTCGGCGGGCGGCGCGTGCCTCGCCCCCTCGCGGGGTTACCCGTCGTCACCGTAACCAATCCGGCCGCCGTCCATGCCGCCTTCGATGCCACTCCCGATGCCACCCCCGACGTGCGCAGACTCATCGTGCTGGGCACCCCGGGCGATCTCGCGGTGGTGTTGTCCCGGCTGCTGCGGACCGACCGGCTCGACGTCGAGGTGGCCCTGGTCCGGCATCGCTGGCGGGCCCGCCGGGCGCGGACGGCGTCCGCCAGGCGGGTGCCGCTGATCCGCGACGAGACCGGCACCGTACTGGTGCGCGCGGCGCTGTGGTTGCCGCCGGACGAGAACGCCCGCACCGTCGTCGGGGAGGCGGTGGTCGACGACACGCTGCTGTTCGACGGCGCGGTGACCGCAGTGCGCATCGAGCCGACCGCCGAGCTGCCCGGCCTGCGCGCCAGCGTGCTGACCGCCCGGATGCGACCGCGCCGGTGGGTGAAGGGACGCGCGACGCAGCTGGGCACCACCGGCGTGCTGGTGGTGCGCGACGGGGTGACCGCGACCCGACCGGCGCGCCGGTCGACCTTCTACCGCCACACGCAGGGCTGGTTGGCGGTGCCGTGACGTACTTTCGTGGGGTGAGCATCCGTCCGTTGCGCCAGTCCGTGCGCCCCAGCCCGGTGTTCTTGGCGATCGTCGCGATCACCGCCGTCGGCGGGGCGGTTGCGTGGCTGGCCGGGTTCGACCGCAGCCCGCTTGCCTACGTCGGAGTGTTCGTCTTCGTCGTGTTCGGCTGGCTGGTGTCGCTGTGCTTGCACGAATTCGGCCACGCCCACACGGCCTGGCGCTACGGCGACCACGACGTCGAGATCCGCGGCTATCTGACGCTCAACCCGTTGAAGTACTCCAATCCGCTGCTGTCACTGGGGATTCCCGTGCTGTTCATCGCACTCGGCGGGATCGGCCTGCCCGGCGGCGCCGTCTACCTGCGCACGTGGTCGATGACCAAGCGGCAGCGCACCACCGTGAGCCTTACAGGGCCGTTCGCCAACGTCGTGCTCGCGATCGTGCTCCTGGTCGTGACCAGGGCGCTGTTCTCCCCCGAGCACGCGGTGTTCTGGGCAGGGGTGGCGTTTCTCGGCTTCCTCCAGGTGACGGCCGTCCTCTTGAACCTGCTGCCCATCCCTGGCCTGGACGGCTACGGCGCGTTGGAGCCGCATCTCAAGCCGGAGACACAACGTCAGCTGGCGCCCGCCAAGCAGTGGGGTTTCGTCATCCTGTTCGTCCTGCTGATGGCGCCGATGTTGAACCAGTGGTTCTTCGGCCTGGTGGCCTGGTTCGTCGACCTGTCCGGTGTTCCCGGCGGCCTGTGGTGGATCGGCGGCCAGCTGACCCGGTTCTGGTCCAACTGGTTCTGATCGGGCCGGACGATGAATCCGCGTTGGCCCCTTGCGGTGCGCGCGGCGGCCAGCACCGCCATCCCGGTGCTCGCCGGATGGGCGGCGGGCAGTATCGGCTCGGGTCTCATCGCCACCCTCGGCGCGTTCACGTCGCGCTTCGGCGGGGACCGCCCGTACGGGAACCGCGGGGTGCAGCTCGCGGTGGTCTCGGTCGCACTGGCGGCCGCGGTGGCGGTGGGCTGTTGGGCGGCCCCGCAGGCCGTCGTGGGAGTGGTGGTGGTCTCCCTCGTCGCGGTCGCCGCGGTATGGCTGTGCAACGCGCTGGCGGTCGGCCCGCCCGGCGCCTACGTGTTCGCGCTGGCATGCGCGGCAGGGGTGGGCGCCTCGGCGTCACACCTGACCCCCTGGCAGGTCGGCCTGCTGGTGCTCGCGGGTGGCGCCGTCGCGTGGACCGTGCAGATGGCCGGTGTCGTCCGCGACCGCCGACGCCCGGAACGCGTGGCGGTCGGCGCCGCGGGCGCTGCCGTGGCCGACTACGTCGAGGCGGTGGGATCTGCCGCGGAGACGGCGGCCAGGCACCACGCCGCGACGGCGCTGCACCGCGCGTGGAACGCCCTCATCAGCTTTCAGGCGGTGCGCCGCTCCGATCACACCCTGGCGCACCTGCGCGCCGCCACCCACGCGTTGCACGTGCTGTTCGCCGACGCGATGTCCGCTGCCGCGGTGGGCGACGGACCGCTGCCGGACGCCGCGGCGACGGCCCGCCGGGTCGCCGGCGGCGAGCTGAGCCCGGAGACGATCGCGGTCCGCGACACCGACCGGGTGCCGCTGGGCCGGCCTCCCGCAGGCACCCTGCTGGTTCGGGCGCTGCAGCCCGGATCCCACGTCCGGCACGTCATGGTGCGGGTGGCCATCGCCGCGCCGCTCGCCGGCGGCGCCGCGACGGCGCTGGGCATCGGCCACGCGTACTGGGCAATCGCCGCCGCGGTACTGGTGCTGCACCAGGGTGCCGATCGCAGCCACACGCTACGACGCGGCGCCGATCGGCTCGTCGGTACCTGGGTGGGTCTGGTACTGGCCGCAGGCATCCTGTGGCTGCATCCGCAGGGCGCGTGGCTCGCCCTGATCCTGGGGGTGTTGCAACTCGTCATCGAGATGCTGGTGGTTCGTCACTACGGGTTGGCCACCATCTTCATCACCGCGGCTGCCCTGACGATCGCCACCGGAAGCCGACAAGTCGACGTCGCCGGGCTGCTGCTGGCGCGCGGCGCCGACACCCTGGTCGGCTGCGCGACGGGCGTGGCGGTCTTCCTGCTCCTGACCCGGTTCCAGGAGTCCCACCGGCTGCTCGAGTCGATCGCCGAGACGGTGGAGGCCGTCGCGGCGACCTCGACGCACCTCACCGCCGACACCGCCACCCTGGCCGCAAGGACGTCCCGCCGGGACCTGCAGCTCGCCGTCATCGACATGCGCGACGCCGCCGACGCCGCCGCGGCCGGTTCGGTGCCTATGCGTGCCGAGGGGCGGCGGCTGCAACCGGCCGTGGTCGCTGCCGAACACCTCGCCTACCACACCATCGCGGCGTGCTGGGAGATGGACGACCGGGCTACGGGCCCAGTGCTGGGCGCCGACCGCGCGGAGGGTTTCCGCACCCAATTGCAGGGACTCGCCGTAGCCCTGCGGACGGCCGCTGCACCACCGGAGGTCGAGGCGCCGGCCTTCCTCGCCGCGGACGTCGGCGCACTCCGCGACGCCCTGCGGCGGAACACCCGCTAGGTGTGACCCAACTCCGCACGCGCCAACGGGTCGCAGTCGTCGAGGAGGTCGAGGCAGCGCACGTACTCGTCGGTCTCGCCGATGGAGTCCGCGGCGTGCGCCAGGGCAGCCACGCAACGCAGGAAACCACGGTTGGGCTCGTGTGCGTAGGGCACCGGGCCGAAGCCCTTCCAGCCGTTGCGGCGAAGCTGGTCGAGACCCCGGTGGTATCCGGTCCTCGCGTACGCGTAGGCGGTCACCGCCCGGTCGTCGTCGAGGGCCTGTTCGGCCAACGCCGCCCATGCCACCGACGCCGAAGGGTGGGCGGCCGCGACGATTGCCGGATTCTCGCCTGCGGCCAGCTCGGCTTCGGCGTCGGGGTCGCCAGGGAGTCGCACCGGATCAGGCCCCAACAGATCGCCCATGTGAGTCATTCGCCTATTGTGCCGTGCGGTCCCCACGCCGACGTCTTCAGGCTTGGTCGCGAGGGGATGGATAAGCTTTGCAGGAGTCGCGAGGGAGGACTGGGGCACGCATGTCGAAGCCATCGGGGACGGACGAGAACGGCGAGCCAATCGCGGAGGACGGGTCCTCGCCCGAGACCGAGGTGATCGACCCGGCGGCGCTGGCGAAGGCGGCAGAATCCGAGCAGCCGGAGGAACCCGAGCGCCGCTTCACGGCACCGTCGGGAATGGACGCGGGCAAGACCCAGATCATCGAGACCGCGCCGGAGCCGGCCACCGAGATCTTCGCCGCATCGCAGTCCCCCGCCGGAGCGGGCGCCTCCACCGAACCCCTCTCGCAACTCGGAACGGCTGCGCCGCAGGTCATTCCCGGCCGCGGCGAAACTCCGCGGCCGCCGCACCGGCGCCGCAGCTGGGGTTGGGTGATCGCGGTGCTGCTCGTCATCGCGGCGCTGGCTGCCGTCGCCATCCTGGGCACGCTGCTGCTGACCCGCAACGATTCACGCGCGGTGTCCCAGGAGGACATGGTGCGCACGACCATTCAGAACTTCGACACCGCGATCCAGCGCGGTGACCTCTCGACGTTGCGCACCATCACGTGCGGGGACACCGCCGAGAACTACGTCCGCTACGACGACCAGCGGTGGACCGACATCCACTCGCGCGTCGCGGCCGCTAGGCAGTATCCCGTCGTGGCGAGCATCGACGACGTGGTGGTCAACGACCGCCACGCCGAGGCGAACGTCACGACGTTCATGGCGTTCGACCCGTCCACCCGTTCGACGCGGAGCTTCGACCTGGAGTTCCGCGACGAGCAGTGGAAGATCTGCCAAGCCCCCCAGTGACCCCGGGTCAGCCCGCGGTCACCGAACGGCCGCTGCTGTGCAGGTCGTTGCAGGCCTCGACGACGCGCTCGGTCATGCCGGCCTCCGCCTTCTTGAGGTAACTGCGCGGGTCGTAGACCTTCTTGTTGCCGACCTCGCCGTCGATCTTCAGCACGCCGTCGTAGTTGCCGAACATGTGACCGGCCAGCGGCCGGGTGAACGCGTACTGGGTGTCGGTGTCGACGTTCATCTTCACCACGCCGTACTTCAGCGAGTCCTCGATCTCCGACTTCAGCGAGCCCGAGCCGCCGTGGAACACGAAGTCGAACGGCTTGGCGCCCTCGGACAACCCGAGCTTGGCCGCCGCCACCCGCTGACCTTCGGCGAGGACCTCCGGCTTGAGCTTGACATTGCCCGGCTTGTAGACGCCGTGCACGTTGCCGAACGTCGCGGCCAGCAGGTACCTGCCGTGCTCCCCCGCGCCGAGGGCGTCGATGGTCTTCTGGAAGTCCTCGGCCGTGGTGTAGAGCTTGTCGTTGATCTCGGCCTCGACACCGTCCTCCTCGCCGCCGACGACGCCGATCTCCACCTCGAGGATGATCTTCGCCTCGGCTGCGAGCTTCAGCAGTTCCTTGCCGATCTCGAGGTTCTCGTCGATCGGCACCGCGGAGCCGTCCCACATGTGCGACTGGAACAGCGGGTTGCCCCCCTTGGCCACCCGCTCGGCGGAGATGGCGAGCAACGGACGGACGTAGGCGTCGAGCTTGTCCTTCGGGCAGTGGTCGGTGTGCAGCGCGACGGTCACGTCGTACTTGGCGGCCACCACGTGTGCGAACTCCGCGAGCGCCACCGCGCCGGTGACCATGTCCTTCACCCCGAGGCCCGACGCGAATTCCGCGCCGCCGGTGGAGAACTGGATGATGCCGTCACTGCCGGCGTCGGCGAAGCCCTTGATCGCGGCGTTGACGGACTCCGAGCCGACGCAGTTGATGGCCGGGAACGCGAAGGATTGCTCCTTGGCACGGTCGAGCATCTCGGCGTAGATCTCGGGAGTGGCGATGGGCATGGCATTTCCTCTCGGCGATCCTGCAGTCTGTCGAGTATCTCAAGTCGTGGCGCAGCAGGAACAGTCAGACCGTCAGAACCACCCGGTAATGCGCCTTGCCGGAATTCATGGTCTCGAAGCCCTCGGCGGCGCGATCGAGTGGCACTTCCTCGATCACGGGGCGGACCCCCGCCAGCATGGCGAAGTGCATGGTCTCCTCGACGTCGCGCGACGTGCCCGACGGATGTCCGATCACCGACAGACCGGGGGTGATCAGGTCCAGCGGACTGATCGGCAGCGGATCGGCCGTCACGCCGACGGTGACGAGCTCACCTTCCGGAGCGAGCCCGCCGATGGTGGCGGCCATCGCCGTGGAGGCTGCCGCCGTCGCCAGCACGACGACCGCGCCGCCGAGCCGCTTGAGCTCGGCGGCGACGTCGGAGGCGCTCGAGTCGACGTAGTGGTGCGCACCGAGTTCCTTGGCGGCGGCCTCCCGTGCCGCACCGCGGGCGATCGCCACGGTTTCGAACCCCATCGCCCTCGCGAACTGCACCCCGAGGTGTCCGAGCCCACCGACGCCGAGCACCGCGACGAGGTCGCCTGCGTTGGCACGGGTCTGGCGCAGGCCGTTGAAGACCGTCACGCCGGCACAGCCCAGGGGGGCCGCCTCGACGAAGGACAACCCGTCGGGAATGCGGGCCAGCGCGGTGAAGGGCACCGTGACCGATTCGGCGTACCCGCCGGGGTAGTGCAGGCTCGGCACCTGTCCGCGCTCGCACTGCATGAAGTGGCCCTGACGGCACGGCACGCAGCGGTTGCAGTTGCCGCCGAACCAGCCGACCTCCACGCGGTCACCGACCGCGAAGTCCTCGACGCCGTCGCCGATCTCTGCGACGGTGCCGGCAATCTCGTGGCCGAGGGTGAGTGGCCACGTCATGCCGGGGAAGTGACCCGCGTGGAACTCGCGATCGGTGCCGCAGACCCCGCACGCCCTGACCGCGATCCGGACGTGGTCGCGCGGCGGTGAAGTGGTCTCGACGTCGGCCAGGGTGAGCGGGCCGCCGGCCTCGGCGACGTGTACGGCTTTGTGGCTGGGCATTCCCTGAGATTAATGAACCCACCCGCGGTGTGACGCCGTCTGGGCGAATCGGCGCGCGCCGGTATCTTGGGGAGCCATGACCACCACGACCCTCGCGCTCATGCCGGACTTCCTTGACCCGGTGACGCTGATCGGGTACTTCGGCGCCTGGGCGCTGATCGGACTGTTGGTCGTCGTCTTCATCGAATCGGGCGTGCTGTTCCCCGTGCTCCCCGGCGACACGCTCCTGTTCGTCGCCGGCATGCTCGCCGCGGGCACCGAGACCGCACAGAACGTGGATCGGGGCGACTTCGCCCTGTGGAAGCTGCTGGTGTTCATTCCGATCGCGGCCGTCCTCGGCGGCCAGGTCGGCTACTTCGTCGGCCGCAGCATCGGCACGTCGATGTTCACGCCGACCGCACGGGTCCTCAAGCAGCGTTATCTCGACGAGGCCCACGCGTTCTTCGAGGAGCGCGGCCCGTTCGCCATCGTGCTGGCGCGCTTCGTACCGATCGTCCGCACGTTGGCGCCGATCACCGCGGGCGCCGCGAAGATGAACTACGGGGTGTTCACGCTCTTCAACGTCATCGGCGCGGTGGTGTGGGGCGTCGGCCTCGTCTTGCTCGGATACGGACTCGGACAGTTCGCCATCATCCAGAAGCTGCTCGAGCCGATCTTCGTCCTGATCGCCCTGGTGTCGATCGCCCCGATCGTCGTCGAATGGCTCAAGCGGCGCAAGGCGGCCAAGCGCGCCGGCGACACGGGCGAAGCCGGCGAGCCGGCCACCGACCAGGTCTAGACGGGCACACCGGAACCTCGGGGCGTCGCCGAAGGGAGGCCTCATCTCGGGCGGTCTGACGGAGTCGTCAGTAGCGATTCAAGTAATCGCTCAACTGGCTGTGTTGGTCCCCATCGAACCCCGCGTCGCTCCGCCCCTGCCCACCGTCGTGGCGGTGGATTCGGCCCTGCTCCTCGGTCAGCGGCCGGCCACCTCCACCCCATCGGGCGGCGATGATCTCGGCCGCGATCGACACCGCGGTCTCCTCGGGCGTCCTCGCGCCGAGGTCGAGCCCGATCGGGCTGGACAGCCCGGCCAGTTCGGCGTCGGTGAGCCCCGCCTCCCGCAGGCGCGCCATGCGGTCGTCGTGGGTGCGGCGGGATCCCATCGCCCCGACGTAGGCGACCGCGGGCAGCCGCAGCGCGACCTCGAGCAGCGGGACGTCGAACTTGGGGTCGTGGGTCAGCACGCAGATCACGGTGCGGGCATCGACCGATCCGGCCTCCGCCTGGGCGGCGAGATAGCGGTGGGGCCAGTCGACGACGACCTCGTCGGCGGTCGGAAACCGTGCCGAGGTCGCGAACACCGGACGGGCATCGCACACCGTGACGCGGTAGCGCAGGAAGGTGCCGAGCTGGGCCACGGCCGCCGCGAAGTCGATCGCACCGAACACCAGCAGGCGGGGCCGTGGTGCGTGGCTGGCGACGAACACCTCCATGCCGACTCCCCGCCGCTGACCGTCGGGGCCGTACGTCAACACGCCCGTGCGACCCGCGGCGAGCAGCCCGCGAGCGTCGTCGGTGACGGCGGCGTCTGCGCGCGCCGAGCCAAGGGAGCCCGTCACCCGGTCGCCGCGCAGGACCAGGCGGCGACCCACCCGGCCGGCGTCCGGATGGGCGATCACCGTGGCCACGGCGGCGGACCGGTGGTTCGCGATGTCGTCGGCGAGCTCCCCGAGTTCGGGAAAGGCGTTCTGCGACATCGGCTCGACGAAGACGTCGATGGTGCCGCCGCAGGTCAGTCCCACCGCGAAGGCCTCGTCGTCACTGACGCCGTAGCGCTGCAGTACCGGTCGGCCCGTGCCTGCCACCTCGGTGGCCAGCTCGTAGACCGAACCCTCGACGCAGCCGCCCGACACCGACCCGCTCACGGTGCCATCGGGTGCCACCACCATCGACGCTCCCGGCAGCCTCGGGGCCGACGAGTACGTCCGCACCACCGTCCCGACGCCCGCCGTACCACCGGCGCGCCAGACGGCCAGCAGATCGGTCAGGACGTCGCGCACCCTTTCCAATCTAGGCCTTGCGTAGGCTTCGCCTCGTGACACCGGCACAACTCGGCAGTGGTTCGACTCGGCTCGGTGCACTCCGCGGCCGCCGAGCTCGGCATGTCCGACGCCGGCGTGTCGATGCACGCAGGCGATGATCCGTGGCTCGGGGGTCGGCGTGACGCGCTTCGGACCCAAAGTGCACGTGACACTGTGGAGTTGAGAAGAAGGACGGCACCGCCGCAGCGATGCCGTCCTCCCGCCCATCCCCCGGTGGGCTTTGCGGTTGGCCATTGGAAGGCGAAACGCCTACCCGCCGTGTCGCACCCGCGAACAACTAGCGCACATGGGCGCAGCCGGCAGACTCGGCATTGCCGACCTTCCACGGGACCGGCTGTGGGGCAACACTGCCCCAGCATGCCTCCTGTGCGAGGTCGGTAAGTTCGTCGTAGGTGCCCGTGTCGGGCTTCGTTGCCGTGACGACGGAGTCGGTGCCGGCGAACAGCACGCAGGCCACCAGTCCGAACACCAACCCCCAGGCGGCGACGAGTCGCTTCGTCCCGGTAGCGAGATGCTCATTCGCCATCATTGGCCCCCTCCGTGTCCGGACCGGACGTCTGGACGTGTCATCGACGCTAGGGAGCCCGATGCCCATCGACGTCAGTAGCTCACTACTGAAGAATCCGAACCGGCGAGGGACGCGCTACTGCTGCGACTGGTCGTCCTCCTCCAGCGCCCGGATCAGGCTGGCCGCGTCCCAGGGACCGTGGTGGCGTCGGCCGTTGACGAAGAACGTCGGGGTCGAGCCGAGGTCCATCAGTTCCGCGTCCTGCGCATCGTCCTGTACCCGGTGCAGCACCCTCGACGAGTGCAGGTCCTCGTCGAACCTGCGGATGTCGACGCCGACCCCGTCGGCGTACCGGTAGATGTGCTCCCACTCCAGGTAGTCCTGAAGTTCGAACATCTTCGCCGCCATCTCGAAGAACCGGCCCTGCAGCGCAGCGGCCTCGCTCGCCCTGGCGGCGTCCATCGCATGCGGGTGCACCCGTTCCAGGGGCAGATGCCGCCACACGTAGCGCAGCCGGTCGGGACCGAAGTAGGCGCGCACCTCATCGATGGAACCGGTGGCACGGCTGCAGAACGGACACTCGAAGTCACCGTACTCGACCAGCGTGAGCTCGGCGTTCGGGTTGCCGCGCAGGTGGTCTCGATCGGGATCGACGTCGCGGATCAGGGTCATGCCCACCGCGACCGGCGGACTGAGCCAGTCGGTGATGCGGAAGGTGGCCCACCCGAGCAGCAGGGCGAGCACCGAGGCGGCCAGCACGCCGACGCGCGCCTGGTCCTGCTTTGCCGGGTCGTCGATCGCCAATTCGATGATGAACAGCGAGATCGTGAAGCCGATCCCCGACAGCGCGGCGCCACCCGTGACGCGGCGGATCGTCAAACCGGGGGCCAGCACACCAAGGCCGGTCGCCCGCACCAGGGCGGTCGCCCCCGTGATGCCGACGAACTTGCCCACCACAAGGCCGGCGATCACACCCCAGGTCAGCGACGAGTGCACGGCCGCGGCCATCGTGTCGTGGTCGAGGCGCACCCCGGCGTTGGCCAGGGCGAACAGTGGCAGCACCAGGAAGGAGACGTAGGGACCGAAGCCGGTCTGCAGGCGCTCGTTGATCGAGATCGAGTCGCGCAGACTGCGGGTGGCCGCGCGCGCGTACTCGGAGTTGGGAGATTGCCGGAAGGCGCGGATCACCTCGACCGCCTCCTCCACCCGCTGCCGTTCCGGCGTGAAGACCGGGATCAGCAGCGCCACCGCAACCCCGGCGAGCGTCGGGTGCACCCCGCCGACGAACAGGGCGAGCCACACGGCGAACGCGAGTATGGAGTACGCCGGCCCCCGGCCCGCCGGCAGCAGCCGGACCGCCGCGATACCCGCGACGAGGGCCGCGGCGAGCAACAGCGGCACCAGCCGGATCTGCTCGGAGTAGAAGAGCGCGATCGCCAGCAGTGCGCCGACGTCGTCCACCACGGCCAACGTGAGCAGGAAGGTGCGAAGCCGGGCCGGGCAGCGTGGTCCGACGATGGCCAGTGCGCCCACCAGGAAGGCGGTGTCCGTGGAGATCACCACACCCCAGGCGCGGGCGTCGTCGCCCGACGGGTTGAACAACAGGAACACGACCGCGGGCACCATCAGACCCGCCAGCGCGGCGAGGACGGGCACGGCGGCGCGGGCCCGGTCGGTGAGTTCTCCGATGGTGAACTGGCTCTTCACCTCCAAGCCGACGACGAAGAAGAAGAAGGTCATCAGACCGTCGTTGACGAGGTGTTTGACGCTGAGCTCGGCGTGCACGTCGCCGACCCGCAGACCGACCTCGGTGCTCCAGAAGGTCGAATACGTCTGCGGCCAAGGCGAATTCGCCCAGACGATGGCGATGACCGTGAAGGCCAGCAGGAGTGCGGCCGCGACGTTCTCACCGCTGCGGACCGCCGTGGGGTCGCGCCCGAACCGACTCGGGACCGCGACGTCCGGATGGGGCTGGGTCACGTCCTCGCGTGCTCCGCAAAGGCGTCGAGCAGATCCGGCCGGTCCACCGAGCTCGGTGTCAGCACCTCCGAAGGCTTGGCGCCCAGCAAGATTCGCTTGATGGGGATTTCCAGTCGCTTGCCCGTCATGGTCCGTGGGATGCCGGGCACCGCGATGACGTCGTCGGGGACGTGGCGCGGTGAGGCATGGTGCCGGACGGCGGCGATGATGCGCGCGCGCAGATCGTCGCCGAATTCGGCGTCGTCGGTCAGCGAGACGAACAACGGCATCCAGTAGCCGCCGTCGTTTAACTCGACGCCGACGACGAGACAGTCGCCGATCTCCGGCATGCCCTCGACCGCGTCGTAGATCTCGGCGCTGCCCATCCTGACTCCGCCCCGGTTGAGCGTCGCGTCCGAACGTCCGTGCACCAGCACCGAATGCCGCTCGGTGATGGTGATCCAGTCACCGTGACACCACACCCCGGGATACTTCTCGAAGTAGGCCGTGCGGTACTTCTCCCCGTCCTGGTCGTTCCAGAAGCACACCGGCATCGAGGGCATCGGCCTGGTCACCACCAGCTCGCCCGCCTCCCCGGTCACCGATCGCCCGCCCTCGCCCCATGCCTCGGCTGCCACGCCCAGACAGATCGCGTTGAGCTCCCCGGCCTCGATGGGCACCAACGGTGAACCACCGACGAAAGCAGTGACGACGTCGGTGCCACCGCTCATCGAGATCACCGGGACGGGCCTGCCAAGGCCTTCCTGCAACCAGCGAAATCCCGAGGCGGGCAGGGGCGAACCCGTCGACCCCACCGCGCGCAGGGCGGCCAGCGCGAATTCCTTCCCCGGTTGGAGTTCCTCCTTCGCGCACGCCAACCAGTAACCTGCGCCGGCACCGATCACCGTCACCCGCTGCTCGGCGGCCACCTGCCACAGGTAGTCGGTACGACCGAAGGTCGGGCTGCCGTCGTAGACGACGATCGTCGCGCCGACGAGCAGCCCGGACACGAGGAGGTTCCACATCATCCAGCTGGTGCTGGACTGCCAGCAGAAGCGGTCCACCGGCTTGAGGTCGAGCTGCAGACTCAGATACTTCACGTGTTCGACCACGACCCCGCCGTGCCCGTGCACGATGCCCTTCGGCGTGCCGGTCGTGCCGGAGGAGAACAAGACCCAGAGCGGGTGGTCGAAGGGAACGGCCGCGATGTCGAGGTCGGCATCCGCCCCGCGCTCGAGCATCTCCGTCCACGTGGTGACGCCGTCGGAGCTCCCGATTGCCTCACCGAGGCGCGGAACCATCACCGTCGCCTTCAACGTCGGCAGACGGGACCGGATCTCGGCCAGCTCGGCGTGACGGTCGCGCCGCTTACCCGCGTACACCGATCCGTCACTGGCCACCAGCACCGTGGGTTCGAGCTGTCCGAGCCGCGCGACGACACCGCCGACGGCGATGTCCTGGTTGCACACCGCCCAGGTGGCGCCGACGCTGGCGGCGCCGAGGAGGGCGACGACGGCCTCGCCCACGTTGGGCAGATACCCCACCACGCGGTCACCCGGCGCCACGCCGAGGCTGCGCAGATGGGCCGCGAACGCCGCGGTCTCCTGGCGCAGTCGCGCCCACGACCACTCCGACGAGCCGTCCTCGCCCACCACCACCATGGCCGGCCGGTCGTCGACGGCGTGCCGGAACACCTCGGTGACGTAGTTCAGCGTCGCGTCGGGAAACCAACGCGCGCCGGGCATCTCGTCGCCGGTGAGCACCGCCGTGGGTGCCGTCGTCGCCTGGATGTCGAAGAACTTCCAGACCGCGTCCCAGAACCATTCGAGGTCGCGCACCGAGGCCTCCCACAGGTCGTGGTAGCCGGTGAACTCACCGCGTCCGGTGTCGGCGAGCCACCGCAGGAAGCGCGTCACGTTGGCGTCCTCGAGGGTGTCCTGGTCGGGGGCCCAGCTGCCGGCGAGCCGACCGGTCGAACTCACGGCGCGACGTCCTCGGCGGCGGTGTCGGCGGGCGGTTCGTCGGCGACGGCGTACGCGGCCTCCATCAGCATCCAGCCCGAAAGTTGCACCGACAGGTCCCGTTCCGGGATCTCGGAGGCATTGACCGCGCCCTCGACGAACTCCGCGTCCCTGCCCTCGGCCTTGGGCAGCTCCGCGTTGCGGTCCCAGAATGCGCCGAACAGTGGAAGCCCGTCGACCGTCTGCCGGAAGTCCCATGCCGACTCCGCGGACCGGACGACGAGGTCCTTGGCGATGTCCCGCGCCTCGACGTCCTCGAGCGAGTCGGGCGGCAGGTGGGTGGCGGCCAGTGCGAGGTAGCGGGCCAGGATGCCGCTGAAGAGACCGCCGTCGCCGCCGCCCGCCCCTACGATCACTCCGTCGGGCGCCATGTTGTCGCGCACCGCCTTGACCAGTCGGTGCACCCGCTGACAATGGCGGACGTCCCGGGTCCGACCGGCGAGTTCGACCTCGAGTCCGAGGACCACGCCCTGGCAGTAGGTGTACTGCGCGCGCACCATCGAGCCACCCTTGATGCCATCGAACACCAGGCCGGTGTCGGGATCGATCAGGGTCTCGTCGATCCAGTCGGCCATCTGCTGGGCCCGACGCAACCGGTCGTACCGCGCCAGGAAGATGCCGGCAGGCCCGTTGGCGGGGGAGTTGAAGAACTGGTCCTGCTTGCGCCATGGGATGCCGCCACCGTCCTCGGGCACCCACGCGCCGAGGAACTGTTCGGCCAGCTTGTCCAGCGCCTTCGGCTGCGCGACGCCGACCTGGCTGCCCGCGCGCTCCAATGCCAGCGCCAGCCACGCCATGTCGTCGTAGTAGTCGTTGACCCACCGACCCGTGTTGCGCCAATGGTGTCCACGGATCTGACGCTCGATCACGACCTTGCGCTCGGGCTGCGGATCGCGGAGCTGCGCGTCCACCAGGCAGTCCAACAGGTGAGCCTGCCACCAGTAATGCCACGTGCGGAAGGCCAGTTGATTCTTGGCGGGCGGCCAGGCAACCACGCCGAGCTGCGTGCCCGGTAGGCGCCAGAGTCGCCGGTAGTGGCGCTTCTCGATCGCGGCCTCCGCGCTCGCCGCACGGTTGGCCCACAGCTGATCCATGGGTTCGATCCTGCCCTACCAGGCCCGGGATGTGTCGGCATGCGTCGCGATCCAGGCGTGCATCGCGATACCGGCGGCCACCGCGGCGTTGATGCTGCGCGTGGAACCGAACTGGGCGATCGACACGGTCTTCACCGCCCCCCGCCGGGCGTCCTCGGTGATGCCGGGGCCCTCCTGCCCGAAGATCAGCAGACAGTGTCGCGGCAGGCGGGTGTGTTCCAGGCGCACCGATCCAGGCACGTTGTCGACCGCAATCACCTCGAGGCGGCGCTCGGCTGCGAAGGTGAGCAGGTCGGCGGTGCTGTCGTGATGCCGCAGGCGCTGATACCGGTCGGTCACCATGGCGCCGCGCCGATTCCACCGGCGACGTCCGACGATGTGGACGGTGTCGACGGCGAAGGCGTTGGCGGTGCGCACGACCGTGCCGATGTTGGCGTCGTTGCCGAAGTTCTCGATTGCGACGTGCAGCGGATGCCGACGACCGTCGACGTCGGCGATGACCGCCTCCCGCGTCCAGTAGCGGTACGCGTCGACGACGTTGCGGGCATCGCCGTCGCGGAGCAGGTGGGGGTCATAGCGCGGGTCGTCGGGCAGCGGACCGGGCCGTTCGTCCAGCCAGGGCCCCACTCCCGGCGCCTGTCCCCACTCCGTCGGGCCGGCGCCAATGTCGCCGCCGGCGCGGCTCCCGGCGGCATCCTCAGGCACGCGTCGTCCACAGCGCCGCATGGGTGCCGACCACCGCGACGGTGGCATACAGCAGCGCCTGGTTGATCTCGCCCTGGGAGCACAGCGACCCGCGCACCGCGACCGCATCCAGCGCCGCGTCGGGAAGCACCAGCAGCGACGAGCCGTACACCGAGCAGGCATACGACAGTCCCTTGCCCGGCAGCGTCGGCGTCACCAACACCATCATCGGGCCACCGCGCCGGACGGAGTCCTCGCGGTACCGGGAGGCCAGACCGGTGATCTCGAGTCCCAGCAGCATGTAGCCGTTGCCGGTGAAGGCGTTGGGCTCGCCCAGCGCCGTCGGCAGCAGCTGCGCGCCGTCCGCCCCGAACGCATCGACGCTGGTGGACTTCAGCACCAGACCCGTCTCGTGGTCGTCGGTGGCCGACAGCCCCACCGGGAACGACGCCCCGTACGCAGCGATGGTCCCGGCGATGCGGTCCTGCGGCGAGTAGGCATACACCCCGCGCACCTGCGTGTGATCGCGCAGCGGCCCCAAACACACGGTCCCGGAGAGCGTGTCGGGAGTCGGCGACGCCGCGGGCCGAAGGTCCAGGGTGGTCACGCTCGAACAACTGCCTACCGCCGTGCTCTCGATCGGGTGGGCCAGCGCACCGTAGAGACCGAATCGGAGGCTGTCGGCCTTGGCGTGCCGGCCACCCGACGTCGAGGGCGAGGCGTCGACGTCGACGAGCACGTAGTCGCCGTCGAAGCGGAGGTTGGACGCCGAGAGGTTCCAGCCCAAGACCGCCAGCGACTCGCCGATCTTGGCGCCCTCGGTGGCGTAGGGGCTCGGTGGGCGATCATCGCCACAGGCAACCGAGCCGACGGCCACGACGAGCGCCGTCAGCACGGCGACTAGTGCGCGCACTCAGGTCCGACCACGGCCGCGACCCACCGCCTTCGTCATGGCCCTCACCAGGTTTCGCGGCACGACCCGCCCGGCCGTGGTGAGCGCCTTGTACTGGAGGCCGGGGATGATCACGACCTGGTCCTTCGCCACGCCGGCGAAGCAGTCGCGCACGACGTCCGCCACGTCGAGCCAGAGGAACGACGGCGTACCCGCCATGTCGATGCCCGCGCGGTCGTGGAACTCGGTGTGGACGAAGCCCGGGCACAGTGCGTGAACGCCCACCCCCGTGCCGTCTAGACCGTTGGCCAGCCCTTCGGAGAACGAGATGACCCAGGCCTTTGACGCCGAGTACGTCGAACCCCGCCCTGGCAGCAGGCCCGCGACGCTGGCCACGTTGATGACGGTGCCCGCCGCCTGCGCCAGCATGGGTGGCAGCGCCGCGTGGGTCAACTGCATGACGGCGTTGACGTTCACGTCGAGCTGGGACTGCAGGACCGCGAGATCCGCGCTCCAGAATTCCCCCGAGGTGGCGAATCCCGCGTTGTTGACCAGGATCCGGACCCCCAGCGCGAGCCGGTCCGCCACCTTGGCGCGGTCGGCCGCGACGGCGAGATCGGCGGCGAGGACCTCGACGTTCACCCCGGCCTCGTCGCGCAGTTCGGCGGCCAGGCGTTCCAGCCTCGCCACGTCGCGGGCCACCAGGACCAGGTCGTAGCCGTCGATGGCGTAGCGGCGGGCGAACCCCATCCCCAGTCCGGACGTCGGTCCGGTGATCAGTGCGACGGGACGTGACATGCCGACAGGGTACTCATCGCCGCCGAGGCGGCCGACTGCTCAGCGCTGATAGTGGGGCGACTGACGCCCGTTGCGTACCGGCGGACGCTGCTGGGTGTAGCGCCCGACGTCACCGCGCGACGGGGGCGCGTCGGTGCGGCCGGCCGGCAGTTCCGCGGGCCGTTGCGCCAGCGGGCGACTCGGCGAGGCGCCGCGCCTGGCGATCGCCTGGCCGGTCGCGCTCTGGCCCGGCTGCGGTATGGGGGGCAGCACCCGCAGCAGGTCGTTGAATTGGCGCACCGTGAGCAGGCCCTCGTCCCACTGCGCGCGGGTACTGGTGACGGGCATGCTGACGAGCGTCCAGTGCTGCTCGTTCCACATGATCTCCGCGCAGTCCGGCGCGGCGTGCGCGAACGTCACCATGCGCCGGTCGCATGCCCGACGGGCCGCGTCCAGGTTGGTGGAGTACACCATCCGTGGTCCGATCGCGCCGAGCAGCCAGATGTCGCTCTCGCGAGGTTCCTTGATGTCCTTGAGCCGCAGGTCGACGACCACGTTGGTGCCGACCTTGCGGTGCAGCGCAATGACCGTCGCCACGTCCTCCAGGTCGAAGATGAACACGGCCTCGCCGCGGATCTGTCCGAGGACGACGTTCTTGGCCGTGACGTCGCCGACCGTCGACATCACACCGCGCGTCCAGCGCTTCACGATCTCGGTCGACTCGTGCTCGTAGTCGAAGCCGTGCGACTTGGCCCATGACTTGCGACGCCTGCCGAGACCGCGGCGTTTGTCCAGGTCCACGTACAGCAACACGCCCGCACCCACGAAACAGAGTGCGGACAGCGTGAACCAAAGTGGCACCATTGGGCCCCAGCCTACTTGTTGCCGGCCGATTCGCTCGACCTCGTGTCGATCACAAACGCGTCACGGCCGCGAACGCGACGCCACTGCGCGAGATCAGCCCGAATTTCGCAGTGGCGTCACGTTCGTGAACACGGTCAGCCCAGGATGAGCGACTCGCCGTCCGCGCTGACGTTGACCGGTACCAGATCGCCGTCGTGCACGTCGCCGGCCAGCAGCATCTTCGCGAGCTGATCGCCGATGGCCTGCTGGATCAGCCGGCGCAACGGCCGCGCACCGTACATCGGGTCGAAGCCACGCGCCGAGAGCCACTTCTTGGCGGGCAGCGACACCTCGAGCGTCAACCTGCGCTGGCTGAGCCGCTTCTGCAGCTGCGCCAGCTGGATGTCGACGATCGACACCAGTTCCTCGGGGTTGAGCCCGTCGAAGACGATGACGTCGTCGAGCCGGTTGATGAACTCCGGCTTGAACGCCGAGCGCACCGCGGCCATCACCATCTCCTCCGAACCGCCGGCGCCCAGGTTGGACGTCAGGATCAGGATGGTGTTGCGGAAGTCGACCGTGCGGCCCTGCCCATCGGTCAGCCTGCCCTCGTCGAGCACCGCAAGCAGGACGTCGAACACGTCCGGGTGCGCCTTCTCGATCTCGTCGAACAGCACCACCGCGTACGGGCGCCGACGGACGGCCTCGGTCAGCTGACCGCCCTGGTCGTAGCCGATGTAGCCGGGAGGCGCACCGACGAGCCGTGCGACGGAGTGCTTCTCGCCGTACTCGCTCATGTCGATGCGGATCATCGCCCGCTCGTCGTCGAAGAGGAATTCCGCCAGCGCCTTGGCCAGCTCGGTCTTGCCGACGCCGGTGGGGCCGAGGAACATGAACGAGCCCGTCGGCCGGTTGGGGTCGGCGACGCCGGCCCTGGTCCGGCGCACCGCATCCGAGACGGCCTGCACGGCCTTGCGCTGTCCGACGACGCGCTTGCCCAGCTCACTCTCCATGCGCAAGAGCTTGGCGGTCTCGCCTTCGAGCATCCGGCCCGCGGGGATCCCGGTCCACGCCTCCACCACCTCGGCGATGTCGTCGGGGCCGACCTCCTCCTTGAGCATCACGTTCTCGCGCGCCTCGGCGACGGGCAGTGCCGCGTCGAGCTTCTTCTCCACCTCGGGAATACGCCCGTACCGCAGCTCGGCGGCCTTGGCCAGGTCACCGTCGCGTTCGGCCCGCTCGGACTCGCCGCGCAGGGTGTCGAGCTGTTCCTTGAGTTCGCGGACGATGTCGATCGCGCTCTTCTCGTTCTGCCACCGGGTCGTGAGCTCCGCCAGCCGTTCCTTGTAGTCGGCCAGCTCGGAGCGCAGCTTCGCCAGGCGGTCGACGGACGCTTCATCTGTTTCCTTGGCCAGCGCCATCTCCTCGATCTCGAGGCGCCGGACCAGCCGCTCGACCTCGTCGATCTCGACGGGCCGGGAGTCGATCTCCATGCGCAGCCGCGACGCGGACTCGTCGACCAGGTCGATGGCCTTGTCGGGCAGGAAGCGCGAGGTGATGTAGCGGTCGCTCAGGGTGGCCGCCGCGACCAGCGCCGAGTCGGTGATCCGCACGCCGTGGTGCACCTCGTAGCGGTCCTTGAGTCCGCGCAGGATGCCGACGGTGTCCTCGACGGACGGCTCGCCGACCAACACCTGCTGGAAGCGCCGTTCCAGGGCGGCGTCCTTCTCGATGTACTTGCGGTACTCGTCGAGCGTGGTCGCGCCCACCAGACGCAGCTCGCCGCGGGCGAGCATCGGCTTGATCATGTTGCCCGCGTCCATCGCCGACTCGCCGGTGGCGCCGGCGCCGACGATGGTGTGCAGCTCGTCGATGAAGGTGATGACCTGCCCGGCCGAGTTCTTGATGTCGTCGAGGACGGCCTTGAGCCGCTCCTCGAACTCGCCGCGGTACTTCGCGCCGGCCACCATGGAGCCGAGGTCCAGCGAGATGACGGTCTTGTTGCGCAGACTCTCCGGCACGTCGCCCGCGATGATGCGCTGAGCGAGTCCCTCGACGATCGCGGTCTTGCCGACGCCGGGTTCGCCGATCAGCACCGGGTTGTTCTTGGTGCGACGGCTCAGCACCTGCACGACACGTCGAATCTCGTTGTCGCGCCCGATGACCGGGTCCAGCTTGCCCTCGCGGGCGGCGGCGGTCAGGTCGGTGGAGTACTTCTCCAACGCCTGGTAGGAGCCCTCGGGATCGGGGCTGGTGACACGGGCACTGCCGCGTACCTTGGTGAACGCCTCACGCAGCGCCTGCGGTGAGGCGCCGTGGTTGACGAGGAGCTTGGCCGTGTCGCTGTCGCCGGTGGCGAGACCGACGAGCAGGTGTTCGGTGGAGACGTATTCGTCGTCCATCTCCTTGGCCAGTTGCTGGGCCGCGGTGATGGCCGACAGCGACTCGCGGGACAGGTTCGGCGTCGAATTGGCGCCGCTCACCTTGGGCAGGCGGTCGACGAAGCCGGCGGCCTCGGTCCGGACGATCGCGGGGTCGACGCCGACGGCCTCGAGCAGGGGCGCGGCGATCCCGTCGTTCTGGGTGAGCAGCGCCATCAGCAGGTGCGCGGGCCTGATCTCCGGGTTGCCTGCGGCGGTGGCGGCCTGCAACGCCGAGGTCAGCGCCGCCTGGGTCTTCGTGGTCGGGTTGAACGAATCCACGACACCTCCATTCATCAGTTCACGGCCAGCGACTGGCCAGGGAAAATCGTTCTCGGCTTGTGCAACGCAGTCAAGGTTGAGTCTGTTCCGCTCAAGTCTGATTATTTCCCAGCGTCGTGCGACGAGAGGCCGTCGGCGAGCAACTCGGCCAGATGAATGCCCCGACGCTCGGTCAGATCGTCGAGCTGGGTCCGGCAGGAGAAGCCGTCGGCCAGGATCGCGGTCCCCGGACCTGCCGCCCGGACGGCGGGCAGCAACTGCTGTTCGGCCACCGCGACGGAGACTTCGTAGTGGCCCTTCTCGACGCCGAAGTTACCGGCCAGGCCGCAGCAGCCACCGAGGCGTGTGACGGCCGCCCCGGCCGAGCGCAGCAGCTCGGCGTCCGGACTCCACCCCATCACCGAGTGATGGTGGCAGTGCGGCTGAGCGACGACCCGCCGCCCGGACATGGACGGCGGTTGCCACCCGCGCGCGGTGAGCAGCTCGGCCAGGGTGTGCGTCGCGGCACCGACCGCCTCGGCGCTTCGGCCCCCGACGAGCTCGGTGGCGTCCGAGCGCAGCACCGCCGTGCACGACGGCTCCACCCCGACGATCGGGACGCCGCGCTCGGCCGCGGGCGCCAACGCCCCGAGCGTGCGGCCCAGGATGCGCTTGGCGGCGTCCAGCTGCCCGGTGGAGATCCAGGTGAGCGCGCAGCACTGCTGTTCATCGGTCAACGTCGGGCGGTAGCCGGCGCTCTCGAGCACCCGCACGGTGGCGATGCCGACCTCGGGCGTGAAGTAGTTGGTGAAGGTGTCGACGAAGACGAGCACCTCGTCGCCGAACCCGTTCGGGGCGTGCCGTCGGAACCACGAGCGGAACGTCGTCGGCGCCAGCGGCGGGATCGTCCGACGGTGGTCCACCCCCGCCACCGCGAGCGCCGTCCGACCCGCTCCCGGCAACCGCATCGACGCGTTCGCCGACCGGGGTGCCATGCTCGCCAACCGCGCCCAGCGCGGCAGCCACCCCAGCGAATAGTGCGACGCGGGCCGGACCCGGCCGCGAAAGGTCTGATGCAGCACCTCGGACTTGTAGGCCGCCATGTCCACCCCGGTCGGGCAGTCCGAGGCGCAGCCCTTGCACGACAGACACAGGTCCAGCGCCGCGTGCACCTCCGGTGAGCGCCAGCCGTCGCGGACGTCGCTGCCGTTGAGCATCTCCTGCAGGACGCGGGCCCGCCCACGGGTGGAGTCCTTCTCCTCGCGCGTGGCCAGATACGACGGGCACATCACCTCGCCTGCCGCGGTGTTGTCGGCGCGGCACTTGCCCACCCCCGTGCACCGGTGCACCGCCTGGGTGAAGTCCCCTCCGTCGTGCCGGTAGGCCAGGGCGAGATCGCGGCGCAGCGCAGGCGCGGCGGGCACCCGAAGAGCGGCGTCCAGGGGGGCCGGGTCGACCACCACGCCCGGATTGAGCAGACCCCGCGGATCGAATGCGTGCTTCACCGCCGCGATCACGGCCAGGGCATCCGATGAGTACATCAGCGGCAACAGCTCGCTGCGGGCCCGGCCGTCACCGTGTTCGCCGGACAGCGATCCGCCGTAGCCGCTGACCAATTCCGCTGCCGCGACGAGGAATCGACGGAACACCGCGGTGCCACCCGGCCGGTCCAGCGGCAGGTCGATCCGCACGTGCAGGCAACCATCCCCGAAGTGCCCGTAAGGCATTCCGGTGACGCCGAAGTCGGCCATCAACGCGTCGAAGTCCCGCAGGTAGTCGCCGAGACGCTCGGGCGGCACCGCGGCGTCCTCCCAGCCGGCGTGGGCGGGCCTGCCTGCCGGACTGCGACCGGCCAAACCCGCGCCGTCGGCCCGGATCCGCCACAGTGCGGACGCCTGCCCGGAATCCTCGACCACCAGGGAATCGACCGCGCCGCAGCCGCTTCCGAGCCGCCGGGCCCTGACCAGCGCTTCGGCGAGGGTGTCACCGGTGACCTCGACGAAGAGCCAGGCGCCCCCGGCGGGCAAGGGCGGGACCGCTTCCGGGCCCTTGCGTTCGCGCACCACGTCGACGATGCGCGAGTCGATGCCCTCGCAGGCCGTCGGCCGGTGGGCGAGGACCGCCGGTGCCGCATCGCCGGCGGACGCGATGTCCTCGAAGCCGAGCACCACCAGGATGCGGTGTGCGGGTTCACCGACGAGGCGCACCGTCGCCTCGGTGCAGACCGCCAGGGTGCCCTCGCTGCCGACCAGCAGGCGCGCCACGTCGAAGCCGTTCTCCGGCAACAGGTGTTCGAGCGAGTAGCCGGAGACCTGCCTGCCGAAGCGACCGAATTCCGTGCGGATGGTCGCGAGCGCGGATCGGGTCACCGCCGACAGGGCGTCGAGCGTGGCCGACGGCGGCGGCTCGGCCGTGGCGCCCCGCCCGACGGCGACCAGCCGCAGGTCCTCGCCGGTGGCGGTCAGCACCCGCAGTGCCGCCACGTTGTCGGACGTGCGCCCGTAACCGAGGGTGCGCGACCCGCACGCGTTGTTGCCGATCATCCCGCCGATCGTGCACCGGGTGTGCGTCGACGGGTCCGGTCCGAAACGAAGCCCGAACGGCGCCGCCGCGGCCTGCAGCGCCGACTGCACCACACCGGGCTGCACCACCGCGGTGCGCGCCTCGGGATCGACGGACAGCACGCGGTTCATGTAGCGGCTGAAGTCGACGACCACGCCGTCCCCGACCGCATTGCCCGCCACCGAGGTACCCGCACCGCGGGCGGTGACGGCTACGCCCTCGGCGCCGCACAGCTCGAGCACGGTCGCCACCTCGAGGTGGTCGGCGGGAAATACCACCGCCGTCGGCGTCACGCGATAGAGCGACGCATCCGAGGAGTACGCCGCCCGCGTGGTGGCGTCGGTGCGGACGTCCGCCACCCCCGCGTCGCGCAACCCGTTCCGCAAGACGTCACCGGTGATCACGTCGCCGAATGTTACGCCGTTCGTAGCATGCTACAAAACGGCGGACTTGCTAGCATGCGGACATGGCCAGTGCACCGCTCGAGCTGGCACCGCTTCCCGCCTCTGCCGGCAGGCGCGCCGAACAGGTGATGGAGGCCGTTCGCGCCGCCCTGGACGCCGGGGTCATGCAGGCCGGCGTCAAATACTCGGTGTACCAACTGGCCGATGCCCTCGGCGTGTCGAGGACTCCCGTCCGCGACGCGCTGTTGCGGCTGGAGGAAGTGGGTCTGATCCGGTTCGAGGCCCGTCAGGGTTTCCGCGTCCTGCTGCCGGACCCGCGCGAGATCGCCGACGTCTTCGCCGTCCGTCTGGCGCTGGAACTGCCCGCCGCCGCCCGCGCCGCCCGCGTCTGCGAGGGACCGCTGGCCGCGGCGCTCGCCGACCGGATGAGGCTGCTGCACACCGCGGCGACGACGGGCGACGAAGCCTCCTTCGCCCGGCACGACCAGCTGCTGCACGACCAGGTGCTCGAGGCGGCGGGCAACCGGCGGGCCCGGGTCATCGTCGGGGTGCTGCGCGAGTCGACCCGCCTTCTCGGCGCCCGTACGGCAGACCGCACCAGAAGCCTCTTCGACATCGACGCCGAACACCGGCCCATCATCGAGGCCATCATCGCCAACCGGCCACGAGACGCGGCCGACGCCATGCGCACCCACTTGACCTCCACCGGCACGCTGCTCATCGAGCAGGCCATCCGTGACCAGGGGTCCGACCTCGACGGCGCCGCCGTCTGGAGACAGGCGGTCCTGGACCACCCTTGATCGAAAGACACCGAACCGCAGAACACGAGGCACCTCGAGCCCAGTGCGTCAGCCCGCCGGCGAGACGTAGGGCCCGAAGTCCGATGCCCGCACCGTGCGGGCGATCGACTCGATGGCCGCGGGAACCAGTGGGTCCGACGGACTCCGACGGGATATCAGCGATACCGTCCGTCGTGCCCACTTCGACTGCACCGCAACGATGTTCACCCGCTCGCGGGAGACGATGCCCAGCGCGGGGACGATGGCGACGCCCAGATCTGCGGCGACGAATTCGGTGATCAGGTCGTAGAAGTCGGTGCGCAGCGCCACGGTGGGCACGAAACCCAGCTCGCCGCAGATCCGGTAGGTCGTCGCTTCGCCGGCGGTTCCCGATCCGCTGGTGATCCAGTCCGCCTCGGCGAAGTCCGTGGCGATGGCGTCGGTATCGGCCACCCCGCTGCCCGGCGGGCTGAGGAAGACGAGATCCTCGACCACCAGCTCGTCGCGGACGACCGTCGCGGGCCAGGTGCGCCTCATCGCCGCATATTCGTAGCTGAACGCGACGTCGAGTTCACCGGACTCGACGAGCGCGACGGTCTCGGTGGGCTCGGCGATCCGCAGGCTCACCTCGACGGCAGGGTGCGTGGCGCGCAGACATGACAACGCCGCGGGCAACATCCGCGCCCCGGCCGTGGGAAAGCAGCCGACCTTGAGCCGGCCGGTCCGGCCTGCCGCGATTGCGCGGGCGTCGGCGTCGAGTTCCTCCAGCCCCGCCAGCACCCGTCGGGCGCGCTCGGCGAGCAGTCGCGCCGGCGCGGTGACCTGCACGCCCCGCGCGCCGCGCTCGAACAACGTCAGCCCGGCCGCCCGCTCCAAGGCCTCCATCTGCTGCGAGACGGCGGACGCGGTGTACCCGAGTTCGCGTGCCGCCGAGGCGAACGAACCGGTCGTCACCACCACGTGCAGGGTCTGCAGGTGTACCGGGTTCAGCATCGAAAGAGCACCTCTCGTGTCGGACCCGACCATTGAACACCCACCACGCCGGTGCCAGGGCTGGTCAGACCGCGCCACAGCAAACGATCGTTACCGTCCCCGTCGCGGCGCGCGAGGATCACGCGCACGCCGCAACGACTTTCGCCGACTCCACGCCCCGCTGCGTCCGGTGCTCTAAAGTCAGCCGTTCGGTGCGTCGATTCGACGAGCCAGGCAAACGGATACGAGCTAGGACATCCAGTGGACATCACCACCATCGAGGACGTCGTACGCAACCCGCCCAACCCGCCGGGCCCGACGTGGCGCCCGGGTGACGCCTGGCTGGCCGGCGGCACCTGGCTGTTCTCCGATCAACAGCCCGACCTTCGCCGGCTGATCGACCTCGCACCGCTGGGCTGGAACGGCATCACCGCCGATGACGACGGCCTCGAGATCGGGTCGATGTGCACCATCCACGATCTCCATGCGTTCACCGCCCCCCCGGACTGGACCGCCGCGCCGCTGCTGCGGACGAGCTGCGAAGCGTTCCTGGCGTCGTTCAAGGTCTGGAACTCCGCGACGGTGGGCGGCAACATCTGCATGGCCCTGCCCGCGGGTCCCATGATCACCATGACCGTGGCGCTGCAGGCGACCTACCAGCTGTGGTCGACCGGCGGTGGCGAGCGCACCGTCGCGGCGGTCGACTTCGTGACGGGCAACCACGAGAACGTCCTCGGGCCCGGCGAGTTGCTACGCAGCATCCACATCCCCACGCACGCCCTGCGGGCGCGGGTGGCGCACCGCCGATTCAGCCTGACCCGCCTGGGACGGTCGACGATCTTCCTGGTCGGCACCGCATCTCCCGACCGTCACGACCTGTCGCTCGTCATCACCGCGGGCACCACCCGTCCGGTGCGGCTGGCGTTCGACTCCGTGCCGACGGCCGAGGGACTGGCGCACCTCGTCGACTCGATCGGCGACGACGTCTGGTTCGACGACCCCAACGGCTCCCCCGACCACCGCAGGCACCTGGCCAGGCACTACGCCGAGGAGATCCGCACCGAACTCGGCACGGGAGGTCCGAGGTGACGTACACCGTGAACGGCAAGACCTTCGAGACCGAACCCGAACCCGGCCAGTGTCTGCGCACCCATCTCCGCTCACTCGGCGTGCACGGAGTCAAGAAGGGTTGCGACGCAGGTGATTGCGGAGCCTGCACCGTCTGGCTGGACGGAAGGGCGGTGCACAGTTGCGTCACTCCGGCGTTCCGCGCCGACGGCCACCAGGTCACCACCATCGAGGGCCTGGGCACGCCCGACGATCTGCACCCGATGCAGCGGCAGTTCCGCGATGCTCCCGGCTTCCAATGTGGTTTCTGCACCGCGGGCATGATCATGACGGCGGCGACGCTGACCGAGGAGCAGAAGCAGGATCTGCCGCGCGCGTTGAAGGGAAACCTGTGCCGCTGCACGGGTTACCGTGCCATCGAGGATGCGGTCAACGGCGTCGGCGCCATCGAGGAGCCCGCCCCTGGCCAGGCGGTCGGCGCCAGCGTCGGGGCGCCCGCGGCCACCGGCGTGGTGACGGGAACGGCCGAGTTCACGATGGACGTCCAGATGGAGGGCATGCTGCACCTCAAGGTGCTGCACTCGCCCCACGCCCACGCCCGCATCGTGTCCATCGACACGTCGGCCGCACTCGCGGTCCCCGGCGTGCACCGCGTCTACACCTGGCAGGACGTGCCGAGGAAGCGCTACAGCACCGCGATCCATACCGATCACCTCGTCGATCCCGACGACACCTACATGCTGGACGACGTCGTGCGTTTCGCCGGCCAACGGGTGGTGGCCGTGCTGGCCGACACGGTCCGTGCCGCCGAGGAGGGCTGTCGACGGGTCGTCGTGCACTACGACATACTGCCCGCGGTCTTCGATCCCGAGGAGGCGATGGTCGACGGCGCCCCGCAGCTGCACAGTGGCGACGACCCCTTCGCGCACGACAAGGGCCACAACATCCTGCTCGAGCTGCATGGCGAGATCGGCGACTTCGACGCGGGATTGGCCGAAGCCGACGTGATCCACCAGGGCACGTACTTCTCGCCTCGGGTGCAACATGCACACCTCGAGACGCACGGGACGATCACCTGGATGGAGGACGGCAGGCTCAACGTCCGGACCGCCTCGCAGTCACCGTCGGTCGCCAAGCTCAAGCTGGCTCATCTGTTCAGCCTGCGGCCCGACCGGCTGCGCGTGTTCTGCACCCGCGTCGGTGGCGGCTTCGGAGGCAAGCAGGAGCTGATCTCCGAGGATCTGCCCGCGCTCGCCACGCTCGACACCGGCCGCCCGGTGTCGTGGGAGTTCACCCGCGAGGAGGAGTTCACCACCGCCTCCCCCCGCCACCCGATGAAGATCACCGTCACCCTCGGTGCCAAGGCGGACGGGACGCTGACGGCACTGGGCTACCGCAACGTCTCCAACACCGGGGCCTACGGCAATCACGGCGGCGAGACGCTCTACGCCGCCGGTGCCGCGATCGCCCTCTACCGTTGCGCGAACAAGAAGTTCGACGCCTGGTCGGTCTACACGAACACCGTGCCGAGCGGGGCGCTGCGCGGTTACGGCATGACCCAGCCGGGCTACGCGGTGGAGTGCGCCATCCACGAGTTGGCGGTCAAGCTCGGCATCGATCCCCCCGAACTGCGGCGACGCAACGTCGTTCGCCCCGGTGATGCGCTGCTGGCACTGGCCGACCACGCCGACGACGTCGAGTTCACCGAGGACGGCATCGCCGAGTGCATCGACCTGGTCGACGAGGCGTTGCACCTCGACGACAGCGGCCGGGACCTCGGCCCGGACTGGCTGGTCGGCGCGGGTTCCGCAAGCTCGATGCACGAGACCGCGCCACCCACCGATCACCTCTCGGATGCCTGGGCGACGCTGTGCGACGACGGGACCTACGAGATCGCGGTCGGCACGGTCGAGTTCGGCGAAGGCACCTCCACGGTGCACGTGCAGATCGCGGCCACCAACCTGGGCACCACGCCGGGCAGGATCCACCTCGTCCAGTCCGACACCGACCGGACCGGCTTCGACACCGGTGCGTTCGCGAGTGCGGGGATGTTCGTGGCGGGAAACGCGGTCAACCATGCCTCGACCGCGCTGCGCAAACGCATCCAGGCCTTTGCGGCGCGGCACACCGGCGTCGACGTGGCCGACTGCACGATGGACGACGACGGCGTGCGGTGTGGCGACGACCGAATGTCCCTGACCGCGCTCGCCGAGGCGGCGCGGCGGCGCGGATTCCGGCTGACCGAGTCGCGCAAGGCATATGGTTCGCCGCGCAGCGTGACGTCGAACTGCCACGGCTTCCGGATCGCCGTGCACCGGGTGACCGGCGAGATCCGCATCCTCTACAGCGTGCACGCCACCGACGCCGGCGTGATCATCAACCCGGCCCAGGTGCGCGGGCAGGTCGAGGGCGGCGTCGCCATGGGCATCGGCTTCGCGCTGACCGAGAACTTCCACGTCGACGACGCCGGCGTGATGGCCAACCCGAGCCTGCGCAATTACCGCATTCCCACCTACGCCGACGTGCCCCGCACCGACATCCTGTTCGCCAAGTCGACGGACTCGCTGGGGCCGATGAAGGCCAAGGGCATGGCGGAGTGCTGCATCAACCCCGTCGCGCCGGCGTTGGCCAACGCACTGGAGGACGCGACGGGTGTCCGCTACCGCGAGCTACCGTTGACCCCGGAGCGCATCTTCGGTCGCCTGCCGTCGAGCCCGACCCACTCGAAGTGACGGCCGACCATGCCCACTGAGACGCCGCCGGAGACGGCCACCGACAACGCGGCGACCGTGATCATCGGACAACGGGTCCGGCCGGAGCTCGAGCACGAATTCACCGCCTGGCAGCACGATCTCAACGAGACGGCCTCGCACTATCCCGGTTTCCTCGGCGCCGAGGTCTCGGCGCCCACGCCCGTGCAGCCGGACTGGGTGGTGGTCTATCGGTTCGACTCGATCGCCAACGTTCAGGCCTGGATCAACAGCGCCACCCGCCAAGACCGCCTGGTGGCCGGGCGCCGGTTCCTTGCCGGTCCCCCGACGCAACAAGTGGTCGGTGGCGCCGCCAAGCCGACCGACCAACTCGTCACGGTCGTGATCAGCCACCGGGTCGGTCCCGACGACGTCGAGGAATTCCTGGCGTGGCAGGACCGACTGCGCTTGGCGGAGAGCGCGTTTCGTGGTTTCCGCGGATCCGAGCTGTTCCGGCCGATCGAGGGCGTCCAGGACGAGTGGACCGCCATGTACAGGTACGACTCCGCGGCCGACCTTGAGGAGTGGCTGGCCTCCGACGAGCGCCGACGGCTGCTGGCCGAGGGCGAGAAGTTCCACGACTTCCACCTGCGGACCGTCGACAATTCGTTCGGCAGCTGGTTCGCGTTCGGCGACCACGGCCGCGAGGCTCCGCCGCCCTCGGACGTCAAGACCTCGCTGGCCGTCTGGATGGGGCTGTACCCCACGGTGGTCCTGCTGACGCTCGTGTTGTCGCCGCTGCACATGCCGCTGTGGCTGGGCATGCTGATCGGAAACCTGTTGTCCAGCTTCGCGATGAGCTTCGTGGCGATGCCGTACTACGTGAACCCCCTGCTGAAGCGCTGGCTGCGGCCGCCGCACGACGCCCCGAAGGTGCGGTCGTACTGGCAGGGCATCGCCGTCATCGCCGCGCTCAACCTGTTCTGGGTGGTGGTGTTCTACCTCGTCACCACCGTCGTCTGGCACCTGCCCTAGCGACCGGCGAGCGGGGCCGCCGGTGTCAGGCCCGGTATCGCGGGAAGCGTGGTCACCAGCGTGGGGTCGAGTGTCGTCGCCTCGGGGGTCCTGCGATCCAGGGTGTACTTGCGCACCCGGGTCGCCCCGGCGACCAGGATGTCCGCGCCGACGGTCGTACTCGAGGTCGCGACGGCGACACCGTGATCGCCGGGGAACGGGGCGAAGGACGCGATCTGCGCGTACTCGGCGTTCTCCTCGTGATGATTCGGGTTGTCCAGGTAGATCGACGGTTGCCCGTCGAGGAGTGATCCGGACGACCACACCCGCACGTCGCCGTCACCGTCGAGCTGACCGGTGACGATGCTCTTGGCGCCACCCTCGGCGCCGGCGACCCAACCCGCCGACAGCGACACCCCACCCGTATAGCCCTCGTCGTACGCCATGAACTGCGACGTCATCCGGGGCTCGTTCGGCTTGGTCGAATGTCCCTGCGGCGTCGTGCCGTTGGCACGGGCGCGCGCCGTCGGCTCGTAGAGGTCGTAGCGGAAGGTCTTGATCAACGGCGCTTCGCCAGGACCTGGCGCCGTGACGATGCTCTCCCGCCCCGAGCCGGATTCGACCATTCCGGTCGCCAATGTCACTCCCGACTCCGAGCCGGGGTACGGCGTGAACACCGAGAATTCGTCGGGCGCCGTGCCGGATTCCCTTGGCACAGTGGACGAGAAGACCTTGATCTGCGATTCCATCCCCGGACCGGAGCCCACGATGATGTTGTCGGCTCGTGCATTGCCGTCGATGTCGGCGCCCGCGACCGTCACCCCGCCGGTGAAGCCCGCGGCGAAGGGGGCGAAGCGGGTGAGCTCCGTCTTGAACACGCCGTCGGTGGTGTCGTTGCCGTCGTAGGCGACCACCTGGGAGGCCACGCCCTTGCCGGTGCCCACGATCAGGTCGAGGATGCCGTCGCCGTTGACGTCGGCCATCGCGACCGACGGGGTGCCCTCGAAGTCGGGGAAGGGGACCACCGTCTGCACCACTCCGTCACCCTTGCCGTCCCGCACCTGAACCGACGCGGGCCTGCCGTTCGCTCCCGGTATCGCCACCGCGTAGGACGAGACCTCCGGGATGACGTTGATGGTGGCCATCAGGCCGTTGTCCTCGTGGTTGAGCCGATGACAATGGATGACGTACGTGCCGGGGTACTCGAGGAATTCCTGACGCAACACCAGCGTGGCCGGAGTGGTCACGACGTGCATGTCGTCGAAGATCGGGGCGGGCACGTTGACGTTGTCGAGTCCCCACGGCTGCACCCCGGTCTTGCCTCGGTGTGGGTCGTCGATCGCCATCACCTGGAAGTCGTTGACATGGATGTGCATGGGATGCGCATCGTTGTTCTGGTTGGTGATCTTCCACTCCTCGACCGAGTTGAGGCGCGGCTGGATCAGCGGGACGTTCGGGAATCCGGCGGGTTCGAAGAAGTAGATGACGGCCTTGGGATCGCCGTTGCTGGCCTTGTCGCCACCAATGGTGTCGGTGATCGTCATCTCACGGGTGACCGCGGGTGTCATCACCGAGGTGTCGACGAAGGACGTGTAGGCGTCGAGGTTCTGGCCCGGCTCGAAGGCGGTGGTCCGCCCCTGCCCGGTGGTGTCGGGCGTGGCGCGGATCAGGGTCTGGGTCGGGAACACGAAGAATCCGTCGGCGTAGCTGATGTACTTCGGGTCCACGCTCAACTCACCGAGCACCGCGGGGGTGTTCTCGGTCCCGTTGTTCGTATACAGCACAGCCGGATCGGTGATTTCCGTGGCCTTGGGATCCGGGGGGAACTCGAGCACCAGATCGCCGCGGGCGGGCATGGTCACCGCAATCGCATACCGCGATCCCGGCGGGATGTCGAGCCTGGTGCCGTCACCGTAGACGGGCCTGCCGACCTGGGTGTACGGGTTGCCGTCCTGCCCGACGATGGCGAACTTCGGGTGGTTGCCCGTCGCGGTCTCGGTCAACCGCAGCGTCATGTAGGAGATGTCACTGATGTTGGCCACTGCCCAGATCTCCGTTTGGCCGGGCTTGATCGTCAGTTCGGGTTGGAATTGGCCGTTGACGGTGTACTGCAGATCTCGCTGATTCTCCGGCAACGCCGGGTTCTCGGGAATCTTGTCGCCTGCGCCGTCGAAGGCGATCAGGTTGGACGGCATGAAGTTGGTCTGACCGCGGTTGTTCTTCGGTGACAACGGGCCAGACCACCACGGCGCGACGTACCTGGCCCCCATGGCGGTGTCGGCGATGTTGACCGGAGCCAGGCTCGGCCGGTATGTGCCGTCGGCCAGCTGGTTGCCCTGCGGCGGCGTGGCCGTGCTCACCCACTGACCCCAGCTGTAGTTGTTCAGCTGATGACCCCGCCCGTTGCGGTCGAACACGTAGTTGTACTGAATCGCCATGTCCCGGACGGGAATGTCGTTCTTCGCGACGAGCGGCAGGTTACCGTCGGGCCGACCGATCTCGAGCAGTCCGGCCAGCCCGAAGTAGGTCTGCTGCGCGGTCATGGTGTGCCGGTGGCTGTGGTACCAGTACAGCCCGTTGGGCATCGTCTCCGGCACGTCGTAGGTGTACGTGTTGCCCATCCCCGCGGGGATGGAGAGCAACACGTTGTCGGCGTTGCCCGAGGGGCTGACGTGCAGTCCGTGGGTGTGCAGGTTCAGCGGCGCCTCGGCGAGCGTCGGAGGATAGATGGGCACCTCACCGCCCTTGGGGGTCATCGCGGGGTCGTAGAAGTCCTTGATCGTCAGGTCCTGAAGGTCGTTGTCGAAGTGGACGATCATCCGCTGGCCCGGGTCGACGTGCAGGGTCGGGGCGGGATAGAGGTTGTCGCCCTTGGTCGCGCCGTCCGAGCTGGTGCCCTTGATCAGGTCGAACCCGAAGACCAGGAAGTTGGTGACCGGCTCCTTCACGGTGTCGAGGTTGACGGTGCCCTGGTGCGCCGACAGGCGGACCTCCAGGACGCCGTCCCGGCTCGAGAGCCGGACCGGCTCGCGGAAGGGAGCCGGTTTGCCGTCGGGGCCCGCATTGGTGCCCGGCGGCGGATTGGTGGAGATCTCGGGTGAGCTCGTCGAGCAGCCGGTCGACATGGCGATCATCGACATCACGACCACGACCGCGACGGCCGACCTGCCTCGGCGAACACCCATGACGTCTCCTGCCGCAGTGCTCCGGTGTGTTTGCCGGGCTGAGCGGGAGACTACAACGGGGCCACCGTCGAGGGCCGGCATTCCGCAATCGCCGCCATTCGCTGCGCGCCTTGCTAGGTTGACGAGCGATGCTGGCCGAACTGATCCCCCTGGCGCTGGTGGTCGCACTGTCTCCGCTGTCGATCATCCCTGCGGTGCTCGTGCTGCACTCGCCGCGGCCGCGGCCGACGGGGCTGTCGTTCATGGTCGGCTGGATCCTCGGACTGGCCGTGCTGACCCAGATCTTCGTCGAGGTGTCCAGCCTACTGGGCGGAGGGCTCGACAAACCTCCGCCGTGGGCGTCGTGGGTCCGCATCGTCGCCGGTGCGGCGCTGATCGCCTTCGGCATCTTCAAGTGGGTGACCCGCACGCGGGCCGAACATTCGCCGAAGTGGATGAGCAGCTTCGCCAAGATCACCCCGGCCAGGGCGGCGTTGACGGCGATGGTGCTCGTCGTCGCCAACCCCAAGGTCCTGTTCATGTGCGCAGCAGCCGGTTTGGCGATCGGCACCGAAGGGCTGGGCCGTACGGGAGCCACCCTCGGACTCCTCTACTACGTCGCGATCGCCGCCTCCACCGTCGCACTCCCCATCCTGGCCTATGCGGTGTCCGGCGACCGCCTCGACCAACCGCTGGCCCGACTCAGGGAGTGGATGCAGGAACAGCACGCCACCCTGGTCGCGGCGATTCTCGTCGTGCTGGGCCTGCTGGTTCTGTACAAGGGCATTCACGGTCTCTAGCAACCGCGACCCGAACCTCACTTACACTGCATCGGCGTGGGACTCGACGACCGGGAAGCGCTGGCGACGCTGCGTGCCGCCGTCGACCCCGCGGCGGGTTCCGACGAGCTGATCCGTCGGTTCTACACCCGCTGGTTCGCCGTCGACCCCTCTATCCGGGACCTGTTTCCGCCCGACATGGACCGCCAGCGGAGCGTGTTCGCGCAGGCCCTGACGTGGCTGCTCGGCGAACTGATCGCCCGGCGCGCCGAAGAGCCGGTCGCATTCCTCGCCCAACTGGGTCGCGATCACCGCAAATACGGTGTGACGCAATCCCATTACGACACGATGCACGATGCGCTGCTGGTGACGGTGCGCGGTCACCTGAGCGACCGGTGGGATGAACGGCTGGCCGACGCCACCGGGCAGGCGGTCGGGCTGATCGTCGGGATCATGCGGGGCGCCGCCGACGCCGACAAAGGTCCGCCCTTCTGGGACGGCACCGTCACCGAGCACATCCGGGTCACCCGCGACGTGTCGGTGATCCGGCTGCAGCTCGACGGCCCGCTGTTCTTCCATCCCGGTCAGTACGTGACCGTGGAGGTCCCCCAGTGGCCCCGTCGGTGGCGGCACCTGAGTCCCTCCATCCCCGCCGACCGTAGTGGAGCCATCGAGTTCCACGTGCGCTCCGTGCCTGGGGGCATGGTCAGCACCGCGATCGTCGGCGAAGCGACGCCAGGCGACCGGTGGCGGTTGTCGAACCCACACGGGGCGATGCACGTCGACCGCAACGGGGGCGACGTGCTGATGGTGGCGGGTAGCACCGGCCTTGCGCCCCTGCGGTCCATCGTCATGGACCTGGCCCGATGGGGTGTGAACCCACGCGTGCATCTGTTCTTCGGCGCCCGGTTTCCGTGCGATCTCTACGACCTCAAGACGCTGTGGCAGGTCGCGTCGACCAACCCCTGGCTGTCGGTGACCCCGGTGAGCGAATACTCCACCAACCCACCGTGGGCCACCGAGTATCCCGACGTCGCACCGCCCCGCGGCCTTCACGTCCGCCAGACCGGCACGTTGCCCGAAGTGGTCACGCGGTACGGAAGCTGGGGCGACCGGCAGATCCTCGTCTGCGGGGGACCGCAGATGGTGCGGGCGACGACGGCGGCGCTGATCGCCAAGGGCGCCGATCCACAGCGCATCCAACACGATCCACTCGCCAGCTGAGCATGACAGAATCGCCGGATGTCCGAGTTCGAGGCCGTCACCCTTCGGGACCCGTCATCGCCGCTCACCACCACCGTCGTCCCGCTGGCGGGCATGATCGTCACATCGCTGCATGACGGTGAGAACGAGTTCCTCGGTCAGCGCCGCGGCCTCGACGCATACATCACCGCCGGTAAGACGATGGGCATCCCCATTCTGTATCCGTGGGCAAATCGGTTGAGCGCCAGCAAGTATGGCATCAATGGAGCCGTCGTATCGCTGACGGCGGGCACCGGCGGCGTGCGCACCGACGAGCACGGCGTGCCGATCCACGGCGTCCTCGCCGCGTACCCGGGCTGGTTGGTCACCGAACGGTCCGACAACTCCCTGAAGGCCGTCCTGGATTACGCAGGCAGGCCACGGCTACTGGCGTCGTTTCCGTTCCCGCACGTGTTGACCCAGCAGTTGACGCTCGCCGATCGCACGCTCACCATCGAGACCACCGTGATGCCGACCACCGCGGCGTCCGTGCCGCTGTGCTTCGGCTTCCACCCGTATCTTCAGATCCCCGGCGTGCCGCGCGCACAGTGGCGGTTGCAGACCCCGACGATGCGCCACCTTCTGGTCGACAACTGGGGCATCCCGACCGGGGCCCACCAGGAGTGGACCGGTTCGACCGAACCGCTGAAGACCAGCGTGTACGACGACGGGTTCGACCAGGTGCCCGAGGGTGCGGTCTTCGCCCTCTCCGGAGGCGACCACCGGATCGACGTGACATTCGAAAGGGGTTACCCCGCAGCTCAACTCTTCGCGCCCAGCAGCGACGACGTCGTGGGAATCGAGCCGATGGCCGCGCCGACCGACGCGCTGCGCCGCGGCAACTACCGCTTCGCCGTCGCAGGCAAGGCGGAGAAGGCCAGGTTCTCCCTCACGGTGACCTAGCTGGCTACTCCTGACGCCGCCGTCGGGCGGCCGGCTGCCACACCACCAGGGCCGTGCTCTTCGGCACCACCGCCACGTCGCGACGCTGACTGCTCCGCAGCCGTTCCAGTTCGGCGGCCATCTCGCTCATCCTGGACTGCAGCGCATCGACCTGATTCGTCAGCTCGATGATGCGCTTGATGCCGGCCAGGTTGACGCCCTCGTCCTGCGACAGCCGCTGCACCTCCCGCAGCAGGTCGACGTCGTGCTGCGAATACCGCCGCCCGCCGCCCGAACTGCGTTGCGGCCTGACCAGGCCGAGCCGGTCGTAGGTACGCAGCGTCTGCGCGTGCATGCCCGCCAGCTCGGCCGCCACCGAGATCAGGAAGGTGCGGGCGTCGTCGGCGTTCCGGCCGCTCATCACGTACCAGCCCATCCGGCCCGCGGATCGAACCCGCTTGCCCGCTCGGCCTTGGCGTAGGCCTCGAGTGCCTCGGCGGCCTCGCCTTCGAGGTTCGGCGGAACGGCGACCTTGACGGTGACCAGCAGATCGCCGTGGCCGCCTGCGCGCTTGGGCACCCCGCGGCCGCGGACCCGCAGGATCCGGCCGTCGGACGTGCCCTTGGGCACCCGGACACCCACCTTGCCCTCGAGCGTAGGCACCGAAAGCGTGGTGCCCAAGGCGAGTTCGTGGAAGCTGACCGGAACGCTCACGGTGAGGTCGTCACCGTCGCGGCCGAACACCTTGTCGGGCCGCACGTGCACCGTCACGAAGAGGTCACCCGACGGCGCGCCACGGAGACCGGCCTCGCCCTGGCCGGCCAGCCGGATGCGTTGCCCGTCCTCGACGCCGGGTGGGATCCGCACGTTGATCGTGCGGGTGCGGGTCGTCACCCCGGTGCCCTGGCACTCGTCGCAGGGCTCCTCGATGATCGAGCCGCTACCCCGGCACTCGGTGCACGGTTCGGAGAAGCCGAAGGCACCTTGGTTGCGGTTGATGACGCCGGCGCCGTTGCAGTTCGGGCACACCTTCGGGCTGGTCCCGGGCCGCGCGCCGCTGCCGTGGCAGTTGGTGCACGGCGCCGGGCTGGTCAGCCGCAGCGGCATCGCGACGCCCTTGGTGGCCTCGAGGAACGACAGCTCCGTCTCGGTCTCCAGGTCGTTGCCGCGGCGGGGGCGGCTCGGACGCGGCTGTTGGGCACCGCGTCCGAACAACCCGCCGAACAGGTCGCCGATGTTCGCGCCACCCGTTTGCGGGGCGGCGTCGAACAGGTCGCCGAGGTTGAATTCGACGCCATCGCCGCCGAATCCGCCGAAGTTGCCGGTGCCGGCACCGCTGTACCGGCGACCCCCGCTGGCGAACAGCCGGCGGGTTTCGTCGTACTCCTGCCGTTTCGCCTTGTCCAACAGGACGTCCTTGGCCTCACCGACGGCCTTGTAACGCTCCTCGGCCACCGGGTTGTTCGGGATTGCGGTCGGGATGGTTCTCGGCCATCAACTTGCGTGCGACGCGCTTGATCTCGTCGTCACTCGCGTCGGAGGCGACGCCGAGTTCCTTGTAGAAGTCCTTCTCAACCCATTCTCGCTGGACCATCCTGCGTCACCTCCTCTCGTTGCTCCACGTCGTTCCTACCGAGTTGATTCTGGGTCGTCGTCACCGTTCTGCGCGGCACCGGCCGCCGCGGCGTCGGTCGTGTCGGGCGCCTCGACGGAATCCACGACGCCGACCATGGCGTGCCGGAGCACCGGTCCGTCCCCGAGCCGGTAGCCCTGGCGCATCACGGTGCCGATCACCGGGTTGGAACCGTCGCCTTCGTGCTGCACGGCCTCGTGCAGCGACGGGTCGAACGGGTCACCCTCCACCCCGAAGGCCACCAGTCCGATGGCCTGCAGTGCGGCAGTGAGCTTGTCGGCGACCGACTTCAGCGGGCCGGTTTCCAGGTCACCGTGGCGGCGGGCACGCTCGAGGTCGTCGAGCACCGGCAGCAACTGGGTGGCCGCGAAGGCCTTGCCCCGCTCCGAGGCGGCCTGTTCCTGGCGTACCGACCGCTTGCGGTAGTTGTCGTATTCCGCCTTGACGCGCTGCAGCGTCGCCTTGAGCTCGGCGGCCTCGTCGGTCTCGGGAGCCGCGCTCGCATCCGCCGGCTCCGGCGCCGACCCACTGGGGGTCGACGCCGGGTCGGTGGCCGATTCGCGAACTTCGCCCGTGTCGGGATCGACGCGCCGTCTGTCGGTGATGGTCACCGGCTCGTGCGGATCGTTCTCCTGGGTCACTTGCGCTCCTGCTCGTCGTCTTCGACGACCTCCGCGTCCACCACGTTGTCGTCGGCCTGCGACGCAGATCCGCCGGCACCGTCGCCTGCGGCCTGCTCGGCCTGGGTGGCCTCGTAGATCGCCTGGCCGAGTGCCTGGGACTCGACGCCCAGCTTCTCCATCGCGGACTTGATCGCCGTGATGTCGGTGCCCTCGAGCGCCGACTTCGCGTCGCTGATCGCGGACTCGACCTTGGTCAGCGTCTCCTCCGGAACCTTGGAGCCACCTTCGGCGTCCCGCTGTTCGTTGATGAACTTCTCGGTCTGGTAGACCAGCGCCTCGGCGTCGTTGCGGGCGGTGGCCTCCTCACGGCGCTTGCGGTCTTCCTCGGCGTGCGCCTCGGCGTCCTTGATCATCCGATCGATGTCCTCCTGGGAGAGGCCGGAGCCCTCCTGGATCTTGATCGTGTTCTCCTTGCCGGTGCCCTTGTCCTTCGCGGTGACGTGCACGATGCCGTTGACGTCGATGTCGAAGGTGACCTCGATCTGCGGCGTGCCACGCGGGGCGGGCGGGATGCCGGTCAGCTCGAAGCTGCCGAGCAGCTTGTTGGCCGAGGCGATCTCGCGCTCACCCTGGAAGACCTGGATCTGCACCGACGGCTGGTTGTCGTCGGCGGTGGTGAAGGTCTCCGACCGCTTGGTGGGGATGGTGGTGTTGCGCTCGATGAGCTTGGTCATCACGCCACCCTTGGTCTCGATGCCAAGGCTCAGCGGGGTGACGTCGAGCAGCAGGACGTCCTTGACCTCGCCGGCCAGCACGCCCGCCTGCAGCGCGGCGCCGACGGCCACGACCTCGTCGGGGTTGACGCCCTTGTTGGGCTCCTTGCCGCTGAGTTCCTTGACCAGCTCGGTCACGGCGGGCATGCGGGTCGAACCGCCGACCATCACGACGTGGTCGATGTCGGAGATCGAGACGCCGGCGTCCTTGATGACCGACTGGAACGGCTTGCGGGTGCGGTCCAGCAGGTCCTGGGTGATCTTCTGGAACTCGGCGCGGCTGAGCTGCTCGTCGAGGAACAGCGGGTTCTTGTCCGCGTCGACCGTGATGTACGGCAGGTTGATCGAGGTGGACTGCCCTGAGCTGAGTTCGATCTTGGCCTTCTCGGCCGCCTCGCGCAGACGCTGCATGGCCATCTTGTCCTTGGTCAGGTCGATGCCTGCCGAGGCCTTGAACTTGTCGACCAGCCAGGTGACGATCCGGTCGTCCCAGTCGTCGCCACCGAGGTGGTTGTCACCGGAGGTGGCGCGGACTTCGACGACACCGTCGCCGATGTCGAGCAGCGAGACGTCGAACGTGCCGCCACCGAGGTCGAACACCAGGATGGTCTGGTCCTTGTCGGCCTTGTCCAGGCCGTAGGCCAACGCCGCCGCGGTGGGCTCGTTGACGATGCGCTGCACTTCGAGGCCGGCGATCTGGCCGGCTTCCTTGGTGGCCTGGCGCTGGGCGTCGTTGAAGTACGCCGGCACGGTGATGACCGCGTCGGTGATGTCCTCGCCCAGGTAGCTCTCGGCGTCGCGCTTGAGCTTCATCAAGATGCGCGCACTGATCTCCTGCGCGGTGTAGTCCTTGCCGTCGATGGCCACGGACCAGTCGGTGCCCATGTGCCGCTTGACCGAACGAATGGTCCGGTCGACGTTGGTGACTGCCTGGTTCTTGGCGGGCTGACCGACCAGCACCTCGCCGTTGCGCGCGAACGCGACGACTGACGGCGTGGTGCGCGAGCCCTCCGAGTTGGCGACCACGACGGGTTCGCCGCCCTCGAGCACTGCGACGACGGAGTTGGTGGTCCCGAGGTCGATACCGACCGCACGAGCCATAGTTACTGCCTCCTGTATAGAAAGTATTGCGGGTCTGAGTGGACCACGCTCAAGCTTGCCCTCGCGGGTGCGATGGTGTCAAGCCAGAGTTGAGTCTGTATCACTCAAGTTGTTGTCGATGTGGTCAACGGGGCGGCCGCTCGATTCATTCCCCGCGCAACGTCGACGGGCCGGTCGACCCGCAGTTCGGCCGTCAGACCGTGACCGGGAGGCGCACACCCGTCGCGAGCTCGGCATACTCCCGCATCAGCCGCAACGCCGTCTCGCGGTCCAGCGCCGGGTCCCGCGCGACGATGCGGTACCCGAGGTAGTCCTCCATCGACATCAGCGTCATCGCCATGTCGCGGGCGGGCGACCCCAGGCGGAAGACGCCGGCCGTCGCTCCCGCGGTGAGGATGCCCGCGTACAGGTCGACCTGGCGGTGATAGATGCCCTGCACGTCGCGGTGTCGGTCGAGTTCGAACCCGGCGGCGAGAACGGCGCGCCAGATGGCCCGCCACTCGGCGTCCTCCGGACCCGTCGGAAGCCCCGCCGCGATCGTCAGGGCGAGCTGGGTCGGGAAGTCGTCGGTGCGCGCGACGACCGCCAGCCGCTCGTCGTAGAAGCGAACGTCGGAGCGCAGGGCCAAGTCGGTCAGCAGCTGTGCCATGTCCTTGAAGTAGTACCGAACCGCGTTGGTGGTCAGCCCGAGCTCGGCGGCGACGTCGGCAAGCTTGAGGCTCGCCAGATCGTGTCGTTCGATCAAAGCTATTGCGGCGTCGAGTATTTCGCCACGTCGCTCCACTTGTCGGCTAGGCCTTGCCACGGGACGTCCGCTTCCTGTCGCCGGTCGAGTCGGTTGGGCTGCTGATGGGGCGAGACTACTCGGCGCCCCCTTGCGCCAGGACCGGACCCGCATTCGTCCGCCCGCGACCCTTGCGTAATCCACGTCACAGGCGCATTCTTTTCCAATCAAGAAAAAAACTCTTCGATCGGGAGGACTCGCGTGCGCGCCAGAGATCTCGGCGTCATTGTCGGTGAACACCCCACCGGGCCGGACAACGCCATCACCGACGTGGCCGGCGTGCGCGTCGGCCACACCACGCTCGACGAACCCGGGTCACCGGGCGTCCACACCGGGGTGACCGTCGTCGTCCCGCACGACGACATCTGGAACGAACCCGTGTTCGCCGGAGCGCACCGCCTCAACGGCAGCGGCGAGATGACCGGGTTGGAGTGGATCCGCGAATCGGGCGAGCTGACCTCCGCGATCGGCCTGACCAACACCCACAGTGTCGGGGTGGTGCGCGACGCCCTGGTGTCGGCTCAGGTGCGGGCCCGCGGAGAGGGCCTCTACTGGTCGCTGCCCGTCGTCGGCGAAACCTACGACGGCCTCCTCAACGACGTCAACGGCCACCACGTCCGCGCCGAACACGTGGCAGCCGCACTCGCGTCCGCACGTGGCGGACCGGTGCCCGAGGGCAACGTGGGCGGGGGTACCGGCATGATCTGCCACGGCTTCAAGGGCGGCATCGGCACCGCGTCCCGGGTCACCGACACCGCTCGCGGCCGGTACACCGTGGGTGTTCTGGTTCAGGCCAATCACGGCCGCCGCGAACGACTCCGGATCAACGGCGCGCCCGTCGGCACCAGCATCGGACCCGACGAGGTACCGCTGCCCGCGATCCCCTCGAGATACGAGCCGGGCTCCGGCTCGATCATCGTCGTCGTCGCCACCGACGCCCCCCTGCTTCCGCACCAGTGCACCCGGTTGGCCCAGCGGTCGGCGATCGCGGTGGGCCGGCTGGGAGGCAGCGGCGAACAGTACAGCGGGGATCTCATGCTCGCCTTCGCCACCGGCAACCGCGGCATCCCGCCGTATGCGTGGGACGAGGATCCCGACACCGCAGCACCCGAGGTGCCCCTGCGCATGGTGGCACCGCAACTGATGACCCGCCTCTTCGATCTCGTGATCGAGGCCACCGAGGAGTCCATCGTCAACGCACTCACCGCCGCCACCACCCTGGTCGGGCGCAACGGCCTGACCGCCCATGCGCTCGACCACGGCCTGCTGAGCCGGGCACTCGCGCATCCGACACCCCAGACCCGTCGACATCAGGAGATCCGATGACCGAACAACACATCGCCACCCCGGCGCAACGCCTCACCGGAAGGCTCGGCACCGCGGGCATCGTCTTCATGGTCATCGCCGCTGCGGCGCCGTTGACCGTCATCGGCGGCAACATGCCGCTGGCCATGGGCCTCGGCAACGGCGCTGGCGCGCCCGTGGGCTTCCTGATCGCCGCGCTGGTGCTGCTGGTCTTCAGCATCGGCTTCGTGACGATGACGCCGCACGTACCAGAGGCGGGCGCGTTCTTCTCCTACGTGAGCGTCGGCCTCGGTCAACGCATGGGCAAGGGCATCGCCGTCGTCGCACTCATCGCCTACACCGCCATTCAGGTCGGCATCTACGGCTACATCGGATGGGCGATAGCCGACACCGTCGGCTTCTACGACGGACCTCGAATTCCGTGGCCCGTCTACTCGTTCGCCGTGCTGGCCATCGTGGCGCTGCTGGGCTACCGCCACATCGAGCTCAGCGCGAAGGTTCTCGGCGTTGCCCTCGTCCTCGAGATCAGCATCGTCGTGCTCCTCGACCTTGCAATCGTCGCACGGCCCGGACCGGCCGGCCTGACCCTGACCTCGTTGCAGCCCGACGTCTTCACCCATGGCGCACTGGGCATCGCGGTGCTGTTCGCCCTCACCGGTTTCATCGGCTTCGAGGCCACCGCGGTGTTCCGCGACGAAGCCCGCGACCCCGAGCGCACCATCCCCCGGGCGACGTACGCGGCCGTCCTCATCATCGGCGCGTTCTACGCACTGACCTGCTGGGCGTTCGTCGTCGCCATCGGACCCGACCAGGTCGTCGCCGTCGCGCAGCGCACCCTCGACGGTGACGGCAACATGCTGCTGGACACCACCGAGGCCAGCCTGGGCCGCGTCGGCCGTGACGTCGTGAACGTCCTGCTGCTGACCAGCCTGTTCGCCTGCGTGCTGTCGTTCCACAACGTCATCGCCCGCTACCAGTTCGTGCTCGCCGGCAAGGGGCTCCTTCCCGCCCGGCTGGCGCACGTGCACGCCCGACACGACTCGCCGGCGTTCTCGTCGCTGGTGCAGACGTGCACGGCCGCGGTGATCCTCGGGATCCTCGCCCTTGCGGGGATCGATCCCCTGGTCGGGGTCTTCGGCTCGATGGCCGGAGTGGCGACCGTCGGCATGGTGCTGCTCATGCTCGCCACGTCGGTGGCGGTGCTGGCCTACTTCGTGCGGCACCGCGACCAGGCCGGCGGGCGGGTCTGGCAGACGCGCATCGCCCCCGCGCTGGCCTGCCTCGGCCTCATCGCGAGCATGTGGCTTGTGCTGACGAACTTCACCCTCGTCACCGGCGGCAGCGCGACGCTCAGCACCGTGCTGGCGGCCATTCCGTTCGCCGGGCTCGTCCTCGGCGCCCTGTTCTGGCGGCCGGCACGATCGATCTCGCAGACCGTCACGCACTGAGGGTCGGGTCGGCTTTCCCCCGTTCGGTGGACACGGGTTTCCTCCCCCACCCCCACCGGTCACCCGACAGACCACCCCCTCGAACTGAGAGATAGTTGTCCCATCGCCGGAACACCCCGGCCAGACAACCGGAAAACCTCACTCAGACAAGGGAACTCACCATGAACACCATCATCCGCACCATCGCCGCCACCGCCATCGTCGGCAGCGCCGCCCTCGGCTTCGCCGGCCTCGCCAGCGCCCAGACCATCGGCGGCCAAGCCCCCACCGGCCCCGGCTACTCCTACCGCCCCGACACCCACGCCAAGCCCGCCCCCACCGCCAAGCCCGGCTGGCACAACCACCACGGCATCACCCACATCGCCCACCTCGACGGCAAGTAACCCCCGAAGACCCATCAGGCCCTCCCCGAACGTCCCCGGGGGAGGGCCTGATGTTCGTCACGCCCGGTGCGGTGCGAACGTGGCCCGCCCGCACCACGCGGTCACCGCGGTCGTGACCTCGTCGTCGGACGGCGCGTCCGACGCCCACGCCACGTAACCGTCGGGCCGCACCAGGACGACCGCCGGCAGTTCCGTGACGGCACCGCGCCCGGCGTGGGCGGTGCGCACCCGATCCGACCAGCGGGCACCCACCTTGTCGACGCCGGCCGGGCCGGGCGCCGCGACCAACACGAACCTGCCGTCGCGCAGCAACTCGTAGAGTCGCCCGTCAAGGCTCACCACGTCGGGCATCCGCCTGCCGATCCAGGCGTGCTGACCGCGACCCCGCGGCCGGTACGCGATGCCGATCCCGGTCAGCCGTCCGCCGACGGCCAACCTCGGCAGGCGAAAGCGCAGGACGAGGGTCACCAGCCGACGCGCCGCCGCGCGGACGAGCGGCGAGTCACCGACCATCATCTTGTTGAACACGTCGGTCATCCTGAGCACCTGCGCGCCGACGGGGTGCCGCTCGCTCTCGTAGCCGTCCAGCAGCCAGGGCGGTGCCCACCCGTGCACCTCGCCCGCCAGCTTCCAGCCCAGGTTCATCGCATCGCCGATGCCGGTGTTCATCCCCTGCCCACCCAGCGGCGAGTGCACGTGGGCGGCGTCGCCCGCGACGAACACCCGGCCCACCCGGTAGTGCCGGGCCTGGCGGTGCTCACTGAGGAACCGTGAACTCCACCGCGGCTCGCTCATGCCGAAGTCGGTGCCGGCGATCCGGCGGAACGCCGAGCGCATCTCCCCGGCCGTCACCGGTTCCTCGAGCGGCGCGCGCTGCCGGAGTCGATCCCACGCGATGGCCCGGTACCAGCCGTCGCCGAACGGGACGCAGAGCACCACGCCCTCGACGCCGTTGCGGGCGAACATCGCCTCCTCCGGCGGATCGGCGAGCCGCACGTCGGCGAGCAGGATGTGCGTCGGATAGCGCTCACCGACGAAGTCGATGCCGACCAGCTCCCGCACCTTGCTGTGCGAGCCGTCGCAACCGACCACGTACCCGGTGCGTTCCTCCGTCCGGACGCCGTCACGGAGGACGTCCACGGACACCCCTTCGGCGTCTTGGCGCAGACCGGTCAGCTCGGCGCCGTAGTCGATCCGGACGCCGAGCCGCCGCGCGCGGGCCTCGAGGAGCTTCTCGGTCGCGCTCTGCGGCGCGATCAGCACCATCGGGTAGGGCGTGTCGAATTCGGTGAGGTCGAGCACCGCTCCTGGCGCGGGCGCCACCTGCCGGACGGGCACACCGCGCGGCACCAGGTCCTCGGCGAGGCCGCGGGCGTCGAGCAGTTCGAGCGTGCGGGCGTGCACCGCGAACGCCCTCGTCACGTTCGACTGCCCGGCGCGGCGTTCCAGTACCCGGCACCGGACCCCGGCAAGCGCAAGTTCGCAGGCCAGCATCAGACCCGTGGGGCCTGCTCCCGCGATGATCACGTCGTCGGTCTTCATGGCGTCCTCCTCGATCGGTTGACCACCACACTGCGGTGTTTCGGCACCGGTCGAATCCGTGTAATCACCAGTCTCGGCCGGTGATGCCGGCCGTAGCATTCCGGTCATGCTGCACGGTCGGTCCGCGGAGCGGGCCCGGATCGACGAGCTGCTCGCCGCGGCACGGTCGGGCCGCAGCGGTGTACTGGCGCTGCGCGGCGAGCCGGGCATCGGGAAGTCCGCACTGCTCGGCTACGCCGCCACCCACGCCGACGGTTTCCGCGTCCTGGCGGGCGCCGGAACGGAGTCCGAATCGGAATTTCCGTTCGCCGCGGTGCACCAGCTGCTGGGTCCGCTGTGGGACCGGACGGCCGTCCTCCCCGAACGTCAGCGGACGGCCGTCGACGCGGCGTTCGGTCGCGGGCCCGCGGCCGGGGACGACAGATTCCTGGTATCACTCGGCATTCTCGGTCTGCTGTCCGATGCCGCGGACGAGCGCCCCGTCCTGTGCCTGATCGACGATGCGCAATGGCTCGACGTGCCGTCGGCCGACGCCCTCGCCTTCGTCGCCCGACGGTTGGAGGCCGAGGGCATCGTGATGCTGTTCGCCGTCCGTGACGACGCGACGGTGCTCGCGGCCGCCGGTCTGCCGGAGGCACGCCTCGGGGCCCTCGACACCGCGTCGGCTCTTGCCCTGCTGTCCGATGGGCCGCCGGTCTCGGCTCGGGTGCGCGATCTCCTGGTCGACCTCACCGCAGGCCACCCGCTTGCGCTGCGTGAACTGGCCGCCTCGCTGAGCACCGATCAACTCGATGGCCGCGCCCCGCTGCCCGACCGACTGCCGCTCGGCGAAGGGCTGGGGAAGGTGATCCTCGAGCGTATTCGGTTGCTGCCGAACGCGACCCAGACGATGTTGCTCTTGGCCGCCGCCGAGCAGACCGGTGACGTGCGTGGCGTGCTGGCGGCGGCGGATCTGCTCGACCTCCCGGCCGACGCGCTCGACGACGCGGAAGCGGCGGGCATCGTCGCGGTCGTCGGGGACAACGTCACCTTCCGTCAGCCGATGGTCCGGTCCGCCGTCTACGGCGGCGCACCGTTCCTCGCGCGTCGCGCGGCTCATCGGGCGCTGGCGGCGATCCTGACTCGACGCGAGGACGCCGAGCGACGCACCTGGCAGCTGGCCGCGGCGGCCGTCGGCCCGGAGGAAACCCTCGCCGCGCAGCTCGCCGCGGTCGCCGACGCGGCCACCGCACGCGGCGGTCATGCCTCGGCGGCGACGGCCCTCGAGCGCGCGGCCGAGCTGACGCCGAGCGCCGAGACCCAGGCCCGACGCCTGCTGGCGGCAGCCCGGTCCGCCTGGCGGGCAGGCAAACCCGAGCGGGCCGGCGTTGCGCTGGAGAAGGCGGCTCCACTCACCACCGACGTGCACCTGCGGGCGGGAATCAGTCGGCTGCACGGAAGGATCGCGTTCGCGTGCGGTGAGCCGGACGCGGCGTACGAGCACCTGCGCGACGGGGCGGATCTGATCGAGGCCGTGGACCCGGCGCTGGCGGCGAGCATGCTGGCCGAGGTCGGGCAGATCGCGTGGGTGGTCGGTGACGCACGACGCGTGGGCGACGCGGCCGGCCGACTGCTGGCGCTGCCGGCACCGACCGACCGCACGGCGGTGACTGCGTCCCTGGTGGTCGGCCTGGCCAGCTTCCTGCAGGGCGATACCGCGGCCGCCACCGCCGCGTTGCACCGCGTCGCCGAGTCCGTGGAGCGGTCCGACGATGCCATGCTGCTCGGTCAGATCGCCAGCGCCGCACTGTTCGTCGGTGACGACGCGCGGGCGCTGTCGATGTTCACCAGGGCCGTCGCGGTCGCCAGGACGGCGGGCGCCGTCGACACCCTGCCCATGCTGATGGCCCCTCTCGGCGCCCTGCAGGCATGGACCGGGCGGTACGGTTCCGCTGCCACCACCGCGACCGAGGGACTCCGCCTCGCCCTCGACACCGGTCAGGGGAACCCCGCCGCCCACCATCGCAGCGTGCTGGCCTGGATGGCAGCGGTGCAGGGCAGGGAACAGGATTGTCGCGACGCCGCCGCAGCGACACTCGCCCGCGCCATCGGCCATCGACTCGGCCCGCAAGCCGGTATCGCGTCCTGGTCTCTGGCGTTGCTCGATCTCGGAATGGGCAGGGCAGCATCGGCTTTCGATCGCCTGCAGGCCATGGCCACGGCGCGCACGGGGGAGGGGCACGACGTCGTGACGACCTTCGCCGCCGCCGATCGCGTCGAGGCGGCGATGCGGGTGAATCGTCCCGATCAAGCCGCGGCGGCGGCGATCACGTTGCGGGCGTGGGCCGGCCACGTGCAGGCGCCGTGGGCGTTGGCCCTCGCGGCGCGCTGCGATGCCCTGCTCGACGAGGGCTCCGAGGAGCACTTCGCCCGCGCCGCCGAGCTCCACGCCGCCAGCAGCAGACCGTTCGACGCCGCGCGCACGGAGCTGCTGCGCGGCGAGTCGCTGCGCAGACGCCGCAGTCGCGCGCAGGCCCGCACGCACCTGCGCGCGGCATGCGAAGCCTTCGAGGGCTTGGGCGCCACTCCGTGGGCCGACCGCGCCCGCGTCGAGTTGCAGGCCACCGGGGAGACCACGCGCAAACGCGACCCGAGCACGCTGAGCCAGCTCACGCCGCAGGAACTTCACATCGCACGGCTGGTGGGGGCCGGGGGGACGAACCGCGAGATCGCCGCGGAGCTGTTCCTGAGCCCCCGCACCGTCGACTACCACCTGCACAAGGTGTTCACGAAGCTGGGCATCACCTCCCGGGCCGAACTGGTCCGCCTCGACGCCGAGGGCTGAGCACCCCGCGCCGGCGAGACTGCGATTGCTGCGCGATTTCGCCCGCCATCCCGTCGCCAACCGTCGTCTCGGCGCGCGCCCGCGGACGTATCATCGGGCATGGACGACACCGGAATCGAAGACGCCACCAAGCTCGCCGGCGGCAACGTCGCTGCGTTGCTCCCGCGCACGGACCGCACGGTCGACGAGGAGCGACTGCACCGCAAACAGAACCTCGCCGCCGCCTTCCGGTTGTTCAGCCGCTTCGGCTTCGACGAAGGCGTGGCCGGACACATCACCGCCCGTGATCCCGAACTGACCGACCACTTCTGGGTGAACCCGTTCGGCATGCACTTCGGGCACATCAGCGTCAGCGATCTGCTCCTGGTGCGCCACGACGGTCAGATCGTCCATGGCGACCGGCCGGTGAACCAGGCGGCGTTCGCCATCCACTCCCAGGTGCACGCGGCCCGCCCGGACGTCGTCGGCGCCGCGCACTCGCATTCGGTGTACGGCAAGACGTGGTCGACCCTGGGCCGGCCGCTGGACCCGATCACCCAGGACGCCTGCGCGTTCTACGACGACCACGCCGTCTTCGACGCTTACTCCGGGGTCGTCCTCGACGTCGAGGAAGGCAAGCGCATCGCGCACGCGCTCGGCGACGGGAAGGCGGCGATCCTGCGCAACCACGGGCTGCTGACCGTGGGCCACACGGTGGAGGAGGCCGCGTGGTGGTTCATCACCATGGAGCGGTCGTGCCAGGCACAGTTGATGGCCGAGGCCGCGGGTACTCCGGTGTTGATCGACGACGACATGGCGCGTCTCACCCGGGGCCAGGTCGGCAGCCACTTCGCCGGCTGGTTCAGCTTTCAGCCGCTGTTCGCCAAGATCACCAGGGAGCAACCCGATCTCTTCGAGTGAGCCGCTATGCACCGCGCGTCACTACGGTAACTTCCGTCACTCCTTGCGTAGCCTTGCACCCATGAAGGCGCGGCTGATGGCAGCGAGCGCGCTCGCGGCGGGCGCGCTGTTGGCCGGCTGCCAGTCGACGGTTCCCGGTGAGCCCCGGGCGGGCGAGCCGAACGCGACCGAGCCGAGCGTTCCCACGCCGCGGCCCTCGCGCAGCAGCGCGACTCCCCTCCCCCCGTCCCCGTCCCCGGCGCCGACCCCGCCCGCCACGGCCGCACCGGGTCCTGGCGCCGAGGCGCTTCCGCCCCAGAACGGCTACGTCTTCATCGAGACCAAGTCGGGCCAGACCCGGTGCCAGATCAGCGCCGACGAAGTCGGCTGCGAGGCGCCGTTCACCAGTCCCCCCGAGGTCGACGGGGCACCCGCCAACGGGGTCGAGGTGAGTGCGCAGGGCCAGCAGCGGTGGATCGTCGGCAACCTCGGCGACATTCCCACCGTCGCCATCGACTACCGCACCTACACCGCGGAGGGCTGGACGATCGTCGGACGAGAGGACGGCACGCGCTTCACCAACGACGGCACCGGCCACGGGATGGTCGTCGCCATCGAGGGGGTCCAGGTCTTCTGACGCATCGCCGTGGCGGTTTAGCGAACCGCCCCTGGCGGGAAAGCTCGAGATCGTGACCATCGAGACGCGGACCCCGTGACCGACGGCCGAGGCGCACCCGCCGAGGACCAGCCCGCCCCACACGTCTTCGTCCTGTTCGGCGCCACCGGCGACCTCGCCAAGCGAAAGCTGTTCCCCGGTCTCTACCGTCTGGCCGCCGCGTCGCGGCTGCCGGCCGACTACGCGATCATCGGGTCGGGGCGCCATTCGCCCGGATCCGACGACGACTTCCGCGACCGCGTCCGCGAGAGCCTGCGGGACGCCGTCTCCGACGTCGACGACGACGTACTCGCCGACCTCGTCGGTCGACTGTCCTTCCACACCTCCGACGCCGAGGACGGTGCCGAGCTGGCCGCCGCGGTGAAGGAGGCGCGCCACCGCCTCGGCGCCGACGCCAGGACACTCATCTACCTGTCGGTGCCACCCACCGCGATGCGGCCGATGATCGGCATGCTGGGCCGGGAAGGTCTGACCGCGGACGCCCGGGTGGTGATCGAGAAACCGTTCGGCACCGACCTGACGTCGTCCCGCGAACTCGACGCCGCCCTCAAGGACGTGATCAGCGAGCAGCAGGTGTACCGGATCGACCACTTCCTCGGCAAGGAGGCGGTGCAGAACATCCTGGCGATGCGCTTCGCCAACGGCCTCATCGAACCGGCCTGGAACCGCGAACACGTCGAGTCCGTCCAGATCGACGTGCCCGAGGAGCTGACGGCGGCGGGCCGCGGCGCCTTCTACGAGTCGACGGGCTGCTTCCGCGACATGATCTCCACCCACCTGTGTCAGGTGCTCGGGTTCGTGGCGATGGAACCGCCGGTGCACCTGGACGAACGGTCCCTGCGCAACGAGAAGTCAAAGGTGTTCGCCGCCATGGCGCCCCTGGATCCGGCGCGCGTGGTCTTCGGCCAGTACGACGGCTACCTCGACGAGGACGGTGTCGCCGACGACTCGGAAGTCGAGACGTTCGTCGCGCTGGAGGCCTTCGTCGACACCGAACGATGGCAGGGCGTGCCCTTCTACCTCCGCACCGGCAAGGCTCTCGCGGCCACCCGGCGCACCGTCACCCTGACGTTCCGCACCCCGCCGATGGGCCGGTTCGGTGAGAGCCGCTACGGCCCCAACCAGCTGGTGATCGAACTGAGCGACGCCCCCGAGTTCGCGGTCAGCCTGATGGCGAAGCGGCCGGGCCCGCATCTGGACCTGATCCCGTTGACCTTCCACCTCGACGTCGCCCACGAGGATCCCGACGACGTCCCGCTGGAAGCCTACGAACGCCTGCTCCTCGACGTGCTGCGCGGTGACCAGACGCTGTTCACCCGAGCCGACGAAGTCGAAAGACTGTGGGAGATCTGCCAACCGGTGCTGGACCACCCGCCGGCGGCCGCGCCCTACGCCCGCGGCTCGTGGGGGCCGGACGACGCCCTTTCCCTGCCGGGCCCGCGGGGTTGGCGCCTGCCCGATGCCTGATGACTGGCCGGCGATCGCCGAACACGGCCTGATCGGTGATCTGCGCACCTGCGCGCTGGTCGCCACCGACGGCACCATCGACTGGTTCTGTGCCCCACGCTTCGACTCCCCCAGCGTCTTCGGCGCCATCCTCGACACCGACGACGGCGGCTGCTGGCGACTCGCACCCGTCGGCGAAGTGTCGCGGACGCAACAGTTCTACTTCCCGGACACCGCAATACTCATCACCCGCTTCATGACCCCGGACGGCGTCGCCGAGGTGCACGACTTCATGCCGGTGCTCGGGGTCGGTGACCCCGAGCACCGGCAGCGGCTGGTGCGCCGCGTCAGCGGGGTGCGCGGCACGATCGCACTGCGGATGTGCGTGGACGCCCGACCGGACTACGGCCGCCAGCGGTGCCGCGCGGAGGAGAGCGGCGACGGCGTGCTCATCACCGGCGACGGCGTCCGGCTCGGTTTGATCGCCTCGACGGACCTGACGATCGAAGAGGGTCCCGACAACACCCGGGTCGGCGCCGAAGTCGAACTGTCCCAAGGAGACACCGCGCTGTTCGTGCTGGAACTCCTCGACGGCTCCGACACGGACGGCGAACTGCCGTCCTACAACACCATGGACATGACCGACCAGCTGTTGACGGCCACCACGTCGTACTGGCGTTCCTGGCTCGGCCGGTCGCGCTACGTCGGCCGGTGGCGCGAGACGGTTCATCGCTCGGCGATCACACTCAAACTGCTCACCCACGAACCCACCGGTGCCATCATCGCCGCACCCACCACCAGTATTCCAGAAATCGTTGGTGGAAGCCGCAATTGGGACTACCGGTACGTCTGGGTGCGGGATGCCGGGTTCAGCCTGTACGCGCTCCTGCGGCTGGGCTTCACCGACGAAGCCCGGGCCTTCATCGGATGGCTGTCCGAGCGTCTCGGTGACGAAAGACACTCAGGGGATGATGAACTCGGCCCCCTGCGGGTGCTCTACGACATCGACGGCAACCGGCCCACCGACGAAGTCGAGCTGGAACACCTGCGGGGCTACCGCGACTCCAAGCCGGTGCGGGTGGGCAACGCGGCGGTGGATCAGCTGCAGCTGGACATCTACGGCGAGCTGATCGACTCCGTCTACCTGTTCAACAAGTACGGGGCAGGCATCAGCAGCTCGGCGTGGAGCGACGTCGTGGAGGTCGTCGAGTGGGTGATGGAGAACTGGGACCGCGTCGACGCAAGCATGTGGGAGGTGCGCGGTGACGACCAGGCGTACACCACCTCGCGGCTGTTCTGCTGGGTCGCGATCGAGCGCACCATCCGCGTCGCGCGCCAGCGCGGCCTGCCCGGCGACCTCGCCGCCTGGTCGAAGGTCCGCGACGAGATCTACGAACGCATCATGACCCGCTGCTGGAACGAGGACCTGAAGGCGTTCACCCAGACCGAGGGCGGCACCACCCTCGACGCAGGCGTCCTGCTGATGCCCATGGTCAAGTTCCTGTCCCCCGCGGACCCGAAGTTCCTCTCGACGCTCGAGGCCGTCGAGGACCAGCTCGTCACCGACAGCCTGGTGTTCCGCTACAGCAGGGGAACCGACGGCCTCGACGGCGACGAGGGCACCTTCTCGCTGTGCTCCTTCTGGTACGTGGAGGCGCTCACCCGCGCGGGCCGGCTCGACGACGCGCAGCTGGCCCTGGAGAAGATGTTCACCTACGCCAACCACGTCGGCCTGTACGCCGAACAGGTGAGCGCCACCGGGGATCAGGTCGGCAACTTCCCGCAGGCGTTCACGCACTTCGCACTGATCAGCGCCGCCATCAACCTCGATCGCGCACTCGACAAGGGAGACGACTCATGACGGTTGCCCAACGGGAGCGCGCCGCGCTCGTGACCACCATGCGGGGCGCGGGGCCCGAGCAGCCGACGCTGTGCGGGGACTGGACCACCCGCGACCTCGCCGCCCACCTGGTCATCCGGGAGCGGCGGCTCGACGCCGCGCCGGGCATCCTGATCCCGAGGTTCGCGGACTACACCGGGCGCGTTCAGCACCAGGTCGCCGCGGAGAACGACTGGAACGTCCTACTGGAGCAGATCGCCTCGGGGCCGCCGCTCCTGTCACCGTTCAGGCTTCTCGACCCGTTCGTCAACGTCAGCGAGATGTTCATCCACCACGAAGACGTCCGTCGTGCCGTTAGTGGTTGGGAGCCGCGCGAACTCGACGACGACACGAGCTCGGCGCTGGCCCGGCAGGTGTCCTTGATGGCGCGCATGGCCATGTCGGGGACACCCGGGCACGTGTCGCTGCGCACGCCGGAGGGCAAGACGCTCGCCACCGTCGGCAAGGGGCCCACCGTGGTGGTCACCGGTGCGCCCGGGGAATTGCTGATGTTCGTCTCCGGCCGGGACGAGGCCAAGGTCACGCTGTCCGGCGACGACGACGCCGTGCGCGCGGTGCGGGGCGGCCGCGGCGGCCTCTAGGCTGACGGCATGGACTTCCGGGTATTCGTCGAACCGCAGCAGGGTGCCACCTACGCCGACCAGTTGGCCGTCGCGCGGACCGCGGAGTCGTCGGGCTACTCCGCCTTCTTCCGCTCGGACCACTACCTGGCAATGGCCGGCGACGGCCTGCCGGGACCGACGGATTCCTGGGTGACGTTGGCGGGCATCGCCCGCGAGACCTCGACGATCCGGCTCGGCACGATGGTCACCTCCGCGACCTTCCGACACCCCGGCGTGCTGGCCATCTCGGTCGCGCAGGTGGACGAGATGAGCGGCGGCCGCGTCGATCTCGGCATCGGTGCGGGTTGGTTCGAGGCCGAGCACGAGGCGTACGCGATCCCGTTCCCGCCGCTCGGCGAGCGCTTCGACCGCCTCGGCGAGCAGTTGGACATCCTCACCGGTTTGTGGAGCACGCCGGTGGGCGAGACCTTCGACTACGCGGGCAGCCACTACTCGGTCAAGAACTCGCCTGCCCTGCCCAAGCCCGCGCAGACGCCGTACCCGCCGATCATCATCGGCGGCGGCGGCCCGAAGCGGACGCCCGCCCTCGCCGCGAGGTACGCGACCGAGTTCAACATCGCGTTCGTCGACGTCGACACCCTCACGACGCAGTACGGCCGCGTCGCGAAGGCCGTCGCCGACGCGGGCCGCGCCCCCGAGTCACTGACGTACTCGGCGGCCTTCGTGGTCTGCGCGGGACGCGACGACGCCGAGGTCGCCAAGCGCGCGGCCGCGATCGGCCGCGAGGTCGACGAACTCCGCGGCAACTCCCCCGTCGTCGGCACGCCCGCGGAGATCGCCGACAAGCTGGCGGCATTCGCCGAGGCCGGCGTCGAGCGCGTCTACCTCCAACTTCTCGACGTGTCCGATCTCGACCACCTGGAGTTCTTCGCCGGCGACGTCATCCCGCAATGCGGTTGACCGGCCGACGGCCCGGCGTGCGCGGCTACTATCGAAGCCCGTGACGGGCAGCGACGATCAGAGCGACGACCCCAGGGACGAGGAGCCCGCCTGGCACGAGCGGACGTCCACCGTGGTCGGGGCCAGTGTCGCCGGCCTCGCGGTGATCGGTCTGCTGTGGCTCGTCATCTCCTACGCGTCGAACGCCTTCACCGATCCCGCTCCGGTGTCGCAGTACTACCCCGAGCCGAGCGCCTCGGGAAGCAGTGCGCCGACGACCACCGCCGCCAGCACCGAGACCATCACCAGCACCAGTCCGCCGGTCACCACCGACATCGACCCGGACGACACCTCCACGACGTCCGGTACCACCACCACGAGCAGCAGCACCGACACAACCACGTCGTTCGATCCGTCCAACCTGCCGAGGACCAAGACCTCGACCACCTACGACGACGGTCATCGGCGCCCGCGCTTCAACGAAACCAGGACGCTCTACCCCCGCCCCTGAGTCAGCGGCCCTGCGCCGCGAAGTCGGCGACCATCGCCTCGGCGCTGCGCACCGCGGCGCGGCAGGCCCTCGTGGTGAACGGGTCGTTGAGCGGATGGTCCGCGCGCCGTCGCCAGCGTTGCGCGGCCGAGAACGCCGCCCGCGGTCCGTCGTAGGGCGCCTCGGCCGAGAGCCCGAGCCGGCTGGCCGCGTCCGTGCCGGAGCCGCCGATGATCCGCCGCAGCGAGGCCATTTCGTCGGAGTTCAACGTCGTCTCCCTGGAACGCAATTGGGCGAGCAGCCGGAGTTCCTCGAAGGCGTGGGTGTCGGCGAGCAGCGGGTCGATGTCGGCCAGGATGTAGGGCGTTGCGTGGATCGGGTGCGCCTCGACCAACTGACGCAGCGACAGCAGGGCGGTGTGGGCCTTCAACAGGTCCGACCGTTGGGCGAACTGCTGGTCGATGACCTCGCGGAGCGCGATCAGGCCGCTGCGTTCGAGCAGTTCCTCGGCGAGTGCGACGGAGTCGCCGATACCCGCGCGCAGCACGGCGATCGACATCCGGATGCCGAACATGCCGAAGCGGTCCAGCAGCGCGGCGCGCGTCGCGGCGTCGACCGGCAGCGCGCCGTCCTCCCGCACGAACCGGTCCACCGACAGCATCGCCTTGGTCAGCTCCGCGGCATCGACTCCCGCCAGCTTCTCCAAGGCGACGAATTCGCTCTGGCGCAGGGTGCGGGCGGTGAACGCGAGCAGCCCGGATACCGGGACGACGGCCTGGCAGATGCCGGTGCGCTCCATCTCGGTGGTGAACCTGGCGGCGACGTCCTTCGCCGAGAGCATCGCGTCGATCCGGCCCGCCCCGATCTCGTCGGCCCTCGACGCGACGCCGATGACGCCGAGTGCGCCCGCCGATCCACCGACGAGCGCGCCGATCTGCCGCAGCAGTGCGATGTCGGCGGCGTTGAGCGTGCGCAGGAGGAAGACGACGGCGTCGACGCGCGGCACGCCGTCATCGGGGACCAGCAGCCGCAGCGTGCGTTCGGAGACGTCCCGCGACAAGGACGAGGTGCCCGGCGTGTCGATGATCGTGGTGTCGGCGAGCTCGGAAGCCGGCCATTCGACGTCGAGGTCGACGACGTCGCCGACGTCGACCGCGGCGAAGTCGAAGGTCAGGCCCCGCTGCTCGGACTGGTCGGGTGATCGACGTGCGATCGGGACGTGCGAGCGTCTGCCGCCGCGATGGTTCGCGGTGACCTTGGGGGTCGCGCCGTAGCGGAACCACGTCACCAGTCGGGTGGCCTCGGTCGCGTCGGTCGGGGCGATGTCCTCGCCGACGAGGGCGTTGACCAACGTCGACTTGCCGGCCTTCAACGTGCCCGCCAACGCAATGCGGATCGGCTGATTGAGACGTCTACCGATCCGGTCCAATTCGTGGTGGACGTCGGGACGCTCCCGGTAGACGGGGTCGCTGCGGTAGGCCGCGATGGTGCCGCCGAGGATGGCGCGTACTCGATCGCTCGTGCTCATGTCAACGGATCAGCTTAGTTACCGCGGCTGTGATGTCACGTCGCCGCCGTGGGCACCGGGTCGCCGTCCCGCGTCGGCGAGAGCTTCACGGCATGCTCGAGGACCTGCCGCAGAATGTCGAGTCGGCGATCGAGTTCCCGGACCCGCGCGTCGCGTTCGTCCATCTCCATCTTGGCGGCCGCCAGGGAGGCCTGTAGCGACTCGTTCAACGACCGCGTGGTCTGGTTGGCGATCTCGCGGTAGTGATCGCGGAGCTGACGTTGGACGGCCTTGAGCCGGTCCCGGCTTTCCTTGCCGACGACGAAGGACACGTCGTCGACGAAGCGGCGTACGTTGGTCTTGGCCTCGTTGCGCACCCGCAGCATGCGGTTCTCCATGTCCTCCTTGTAGGCCTTGCGACCCAGCACCAGGCCCGCGCCGAGCGAGAGCGGATTGAACATGCCGAGGCCGGCGAACGACGTGAGCATGCCGAACATCAGCACGCCGCCGTACGATCCGCGCATCCCCGTGACGACCTTGTGGCCCTTGCCGATCGGCTTCGCCTCCAACCTGCCCAGTGACTTCATCTCGCCGAAGGCCGCCCCCATGTCGCGGGCGTCGAGCTGCGGCATCTTGACCGCTTCGAGCCCGGCCTCGGTGAAGGTGCGGCCCACCTCCTCGGCGAGCGCCTCGGCGCGCCGGTAGGCCCAGACGAAGTTGTCGCCGACCGCGGTGGCGACGGCGTTCTCGAGTTCGGTGCCGATCTCGGCCCAGTGCTGGGTCGGGTCGCAACCGTCGATGACGTGCTCGGTGTGCTGGGTGATCGCACGGAACCGGGCGCGAAGGTCGTGATCGACGTCGGCGGTGAGGTCGGCGATGCCGTCGTTGAGCACCTGCTGCCACAATGCGGTGTGTTGCAGCGCCTCCTGCGCCTCCTGCTTGCGTCGCTCGAGGTCGGCGTTGAGCGCGTCACGCGCATCCGGGTCGTTGATCGCCGCCAGCTCGGTCTCGACCGTCATGGTGAGATGTTCTGCTGCCGAACGCACTTCGGCCAGCACCTGATCGCGCACGCGGTCGTTCTCGCGGCCGAGCACCTGAGCGCTGAGGAACTTGACGATCGCGGGGAAGTTCGACTCCTCGTTGAGTTCCTTGTCGTCGAGCGCAATCGCGTGGCTGCGCAGGGTCGACGAGACCGGTGTGACCGGGATGTCGAGGCCGGCCCGTCGGAGGTGACCGACGTTGGCGGCGACGATGTCGCGCCAGTGCGGATAGAGGTCCATCTTGGTCGCGAGAATCATTGCCAGCGGACAGATTTCGACCGCCTGCCGGATGAAGGTCATCTCGGGCTCGGTGAACTCCTGGCTGGTGTCGCTGACCATCAGCACCGCGTCGGCGTCCGGCAGCAGACCGAGTGTCGCCGAGAGGTGCGGCTGGCCGTGCCCGCCGACGCCGGGGGTGTCGACGAACGCCAATCCGTTGCGCAGCAACGGGCTTGGCGCCGTCACCTCGACGCGCAGCACTTCGCGGCCGCCTGCCTGCGGCGCCCTGCGCAGGTCGTTGCGGACGTCGGCGATCGGAATCTCGACGACGTCGGGTTCCGCGCCCTCGCCGCGCGCCACGATCAGCCGCGCCGAGGCCTGTTCGCCATAGGTGACGACGGTGGCGAGCGTGGTCGTCTCGTCGTCCCCGACGCGGGCGACCGGAACGTTGAGCAACGAGTTGAGCAGTTGGCTCTTGCCCTGCTTCAGCTGGCCGGCGATGACCACGCGAATCTGCGGGTCGGTGATCCGCTCCTTCGCCCTGGCGAGCCGTTCGACGAGGTCACCGCGCTCGTAGGCGCCGGCGATCTTGGTGCTGTGGTCGATCAACTCGACGATGACCTTGACCTTGCGCGGGTCGTTCGGTTGCGTCATGCGGCTTCTTCCTCGCTGAATCCCGGGCGGTATCCGGGCTTGTCCGAGCTACGGCTGGCGGCACCCCACGGTAGGCGTGGGAACTGGCGGGAACCCCCACCGAGGGGATCCCCGCCAGTTGCGCTGCCGGGTCAGAAGCCGATGTGCGTGTCCGGTTCGATGTGCGTGTCGGCCGACTGGTGCAACGAGTTCTCCTGGGAGAACGTGTTGTCGCTGTGGATCGAGCTGTCGGTGTGGGTGGAGTTGTCCTGCTCGAACGTGTTGTCCTCGTGCACCGAGCTGGCGGTGTGGGTGGACGAGTCGACGCTCGTGCTGTTGCCGCTGCCCAGGTCGTGGCCGACCGTGGTCTGGTTGCCGCCCACCGCGGTGGTGTTCGAGTGGTTGCCCTGATCGTTGACGATGATGGAGCCGCCGCCACCGCCGCCACCGGCGTTGGCCTCGTTCCCGCCGGTGCCGATGCCGAGCAGACCGCCGCCGCCGCTGGAGCTCGCGCTGCCACCGTGGCCGCCGGACATGTCGTTGTCCTTGATGACCGTCCCCTGGTTGCCGTCGATGATGTCGCCGCCGGAGTGCTGCGAGGTGTCGCTGACGTGGGTGTCGTTGCCCTCGCCGACGGTGACGGGCGAGTGGCTGCCCGCCTCGATCACGCCGGTGTTGGCGTTGTTGCCGTGACCGACCACGTTGCCATCGCCGTTGACGCTGGTGGTGTCGATGTGACCAGCGGTGCCGGTGTTCACCACGCCGCCGTCGGTGGCGGTGTTGCTGGTCTTGTCACCGAGCGTGATGTCGCCGAAGCCCAGGTTGAACGCGCCGTTCTGAGCGTTGGCACCCGCCGACTGATCGGGGCTCATGAAGTCGTTGTTGCTCGCGACCTCGGTGGCGTTGTGGCTGGCGAAGTCGGTTTGCGGGGCGAACGCCGTCTGCGGCGAGAAGGCCGTCTGCGGCGAGAAGGCCGTCGGGATGCTGTGGTAATCGGCCACCGCGTGCTGCAGACCTTGGACCGGGTCGCCGCCGCCGAGCAGGACTCCGGCCGGCGCGGCAGAGGCGGCCACCGCCTGGAACTGCGCGGCGCTGACGTTCTGCAGGCCCACGGAGCGCAAGGCGCCGTCGGGATCCTGGACGAAGTTCGCGGCGACCGCGGGGCTGCGGAACAGATCGAGGATGTAGTCGATGAGGTTCGTCATGGGAGTGCCTTTCGGTGGTGGGTGTGCGGTTCTTGCCGATCTCGGTGTCCGGTCGCCGGTGCTCGGCGATCTGGTGACTACGCTATGGGCCGCTCGAGCGCCCGGAAACGGGGCCGGAGCCCCTTGCTCGCGGGGGCCGTTACGGGGTGGCTTAGGGGCATCTGTTAGGGGATTAGGGGTTTGCTCGGGGGTCGCGACTCTGCCGTGTCGACCTGCACGGACACGACGACAGCGCGACCGTTCTCGGCCGCGCTGTCGTCTGGTGGAGAGGACTGTTCGGTGGTTCCGTCGATGGGCTCACGTGAAGATGTCGAAGCCGGGGTCCTGCGGATGATCGAGATGCTCGTCTCCGGCACCGGAGCCGGCCACGGGTTCGGCACCGGCCAGGCCCGAGAGGCTGTGGTGCACGTCGTCGGACGCCACCGCCGCGGCATCGAACCCCTGAACGTCATGGACGTCCTGGACGTCGCCGTGCACCGGCAGGTCCAGGTCCGGCGCCTGAATCGACGGCAAGCCGATGTCCTCGAACCCGGGGTCGACGATCGTCGGCGCCGATTCCGCGGGGTGGTCGATCATGCTGGTCACCACGGGAACCCGGGCCGCGACGGCGTCGGCGCCCTGGATGGGCAGATGGTCGTCGAACGCGTCGAACGCCGCCGTGGCAGCGCCACTCGCCCACACGTTGTGCGCCGCGTCGAGGAGGTCGTCGCCACCCGCGGCGACATTCCCGGATGGCACGATCGTGGACATCGACTCGGCGACGACCGGGATCAGATGGTTGACGTCCGCACTGGTCACGTCCGTCAGATTGGCGTCGGCGATGGCCTGCGTGGGGTTCGCCGCGTAGTGGGCGGCGGCGTCGGGATCGCGTACCAGCGACATGACGAAGTCGAGGAGCGAGTTCGCCACGAGGACCTCCAATCCGCTGGACGAGCGCGTTGCCGGTGATGGCGACACTGGCGTCACCATCCTTCAGCACGAATGTTAGCGGCGACGCCGTCCGCCGGGATCGGTGCTGAGCCCACCCCGGGCAGGGCTGCATTAGGGGACGCCACATTAGGGGTTTGCCGCCATTAGGGGGTTGAAACGTGTCGCGGCGGGTGGCAGCCGTTAGGGTGAGTGCTGATTTCTCCGATCCGGTAGGGAATGAGTGATTCATGAGTGACGCACTCGGATTGTCCATCGGGACGACCAACCTGGTGGCGGCGCGCGTCGGTGGCGCCCCCGTCACGAGACGGTCGGTTCTGACTCTGTTCGGGGACCGGGCGCCGGAGGTCGGCGAGATCCCGGGTCCGAGTCAGCCGGGGCTGGTGCTGACGGGTTTCGTCGACCGGGTCGGTGACCCGGTGCCGCTGGTCGCGGCCGACGGCTCCACCCACCGGGGCGAGGTCGTCCTCGTCGAGGCACTCGAGGTCATGGCGCGCCTCGTCGGCGGCAGTGCACCCGTCACGATCGCCGTGCCCGCGCACTGGGGACCGGGCGTCGTCGGCGCCCTCCGGAGCGCCGTGCGGACCAAGCCCATCCTGTCCCCGGACGGCGTGCCGGCGACGCTCGTCTCCGATGCGGTCGCCGCCCTGGCCGCGCTGCACACTACGCCGGGACTGCCGGCCGACGGCGTGGTGGTGCTGTGCGACTTCGGCGGCGGGGGCACCAGCGTCACCCTGGCCGATGCCCGCGCAGGACTTGCGCTCATCGGCGACACCGTGCGCTATCCGGATTTCTCCGGCGATCTGATCGATCAGGCGCTGCTCAACCACGTCATCGCCGACATCGCCGCGGCCAGGTCCGCCGATCCGGCGAGCACCGCAGCGGTCGGGTCGCTGGCCCGATTGCGTGACCAGTGCCGGAGCGCCAAGGAGAGATTGTCCAGCGACACCGCCACCGTCATGGCGGCGGAGCTCCCCGGCTACTCCTCCGACGTCCGCCTCACCCGGCCCGAGCTCGAGCGGCTCATCGATCCGCCACTGGCCGGATTGCTCTCGACGATCTCACAGACATTGCAGCGCTTCCGCATTCCGCTTGCCAGCGTCTCCGCGGTCGCCACGGTCGGCGGCGGTGCCACGATCCCCCTCGTCACGCAACGGCTCTCCGAGCAACTGCGCGCACCCGTCGTCACCACCCCCGCGCCGATCCTGTCGGGCGCCGCGGGCGCAGCCGTGCTGGCGGCGCGCGGGTTCGACGACGACGCGCAGACCGGCATGGCCCCGACCGGAATGGCGCCGACCGCCGATGCCCCGACGGGCCTGGCGCCGACGATGGGATGGGCTGCCGGTGCGCCGCCCCCACCGCCGAATGACGGGTCGTCGACCTTCCGCGCACTGGCGTGGTCGCAGGACGACGACGCCCCCACCGGCGAGCCGGTGCCCTACGCCGGAGCCGACTACGAGTCGGGGTACGGCGGGCAGACCGATGCCAGGCCCGAGATCGCCTTCGCGCACGACGGGGAGGGTGAACCGCTCGATTCGGAGCCGCTGGCCTGGTACAAACGGCCGCCGATCCTCTTCGGCGCCGCTGCTGCCGCCGCCCTGCTCGCGGTCGGTGGTCTGGCGATCACCTTGACCGGCAATTCGACCGACAGCGGCACCGTCACCGAGATCGTCACGATCTCGTCGACCGGTGCGAACGGCCTGGTGACGACGAGCCTGTCCACGAAGACCTCGGCACCGTCCTCGGAGAACGGCCAATCGACCGCCACGTCCACGGCGACGAGCGCACCGACGTCCGGATCGACCACGACCGAGCCGACGAGTACCACGACCACCACCTCGCCCACGACGACGACCACCACCACGACGACGACCACGACGACGACCACCACGACGACGACCACCACGCCCCCGACCACCACGACTCCGCCGACGACCACCACGACGGCGCCGGTCACCACCACGACGACGCGGCCGCCGATCACCACCACGACCACCGTGGCCCCGCCGCCCCAGCCGCCGACCTCGGGTGCGTCGCCGCCGACGTCGGTGGTCCCGCCCGCAACCTCGGTGGTACCCCAGAGTCAGTGAGTGCGCGCGACGCGGTCGCGACGCTGGTGACGTCCCCGACCGAACCCGCCAAGGTGCTGGTGTCGGGCGGCGTCGGCACCGGGAAGACGTCGACGCTGACCGTCCTGCGCAAGGCGTTGCGCGCCGCAGGCGTCACGGTGATCGCGAGGGCGCCGCGGGCCGGCGACCCGAGCGACGCGGCGGTGGTCGTCGACGATGCCCACCTGCTCGACGCCGGGGAGTTGCAGCGGTTGCTCGACCTGGTCGGCGAGCCGGCGGCCACGGTGGTGATCGGCACCGAACCACGGTGGCAGCAGCCCGCGTTGACGGCGTTGCACACCGCGATGGCACGCGAGGCGCCCGTCGTCTCGCTGGAACCGCTGACGGCATCGGACGTGCACCGGATGGTCGCCGAGGCCCTCGGTGCGGCACCGCATCCGGAATTGGTCAGGGCGACGATGGCGGCGACGGCAGGGCTGCCGTTCCTCGTCGCGGCTGCCATCACCGCCGTGGCCACCCCGGACGGCGCGCCGCCCCCCGACGCGATCACCGACGCCATCACCGGGGCCACCCGGGTCGCACTGATCGAACGACTCCGCCGGATCGACGAGCCGGTGCTCGACACGCTCCTGCTCTCCTCGCTCAGTCAGGAGATCGGGCCCGACGACGTCGCGGCCGCGCTGGGCGCCGACCAGGACGAGGCGCAGCGGCTCGTCGACATCGCCAGGGCCAGTGGGCTGATCGCGCCGTCGCACAGTCCCGCATTCACCAGTTCCCTGCACCAGGGTCTGGCGCAGATCATCGGCGCGGCCCGGCACCACCACCTCGAAACCGCCTTGCTACGCACCCAACTCGACGATGCGACGCTGTCGATGGACCTCGCCCTGCGTCTTGCCGAGCACGGGCTGCGGGATCCGCAGCTCGCCCACGCGCTGGCCGCCCTCGCCGCGCGCAGCAAGGGCGAACCCGCGCTGGCGGCCCGCCTGTACCGAGCCGCCGCCGATGTCGGCGCCAGCGACCTCGACGCCACCCTCGCCGACGCGCTGGCGTTGACCGGCGATTGCGCTGCGGCGGGACGCCTCGCCGACGAACTGCTCGCCTCCGCGGACCCGGGCGAGCGGGCGACAGCGGTGCGGATCGCGGCGAGCGTCGCCATGCACGACGGGAGTGCCGCGCAGGCCGCGGAGTTGTTCCGTTGGCTCGGACCACATTCCGATGCCGTGGTGGGGGCCGCGGCCGTGGTGGCCACGCTCGGTGTCGGTGACGTCGCATCGGCACGCGCGGCACTGGAGGTCCAGGCGACCGGGCCACCGACGTCCACCGCGCGTGCTGCCCGCGGTCTCGCCGAGGGACTGCTGCTGACGCTCGACGACACCTACCCGACGGCGATCGCCCGCCTCGGCCAGTCGGTCAGCGAACAGTCGACGCCCGTCGTCACCCCGGACACTCCCGCGGCCCTGGTCACCCTGATCGCCATGCACGGCGGAGATTCGGTCCGCGCCCGCAGCGTGATCGGTCGGGCCGTGCGGCGCACCGGTGACGACGAAGGCTTCGTGGCCCAGCGACACACGCTGCTGTTGGGCTGGGCCCGCATGTTGGACGGCCAGCTCGCCGCCGCAGGCGCCGACGCCGCCGGGGCCGCGACGCATGACCTGCACCCCCGCGACGCCCTGTGGACGGCCGCGTTGCAGACCGCCGTCGCGCGCCGCAACGGTGACAGCGGAGCCATGCAGAAGCACTGGTACGCCGCCGTGGAGGTGCTCACCGAGTATTCGGTGGACCTGTTCGCCCTGCTGCCGCTCGGCGAGCTGTGGGTGGCCGCCGCCCGGCTGCGCCAGCTCGATGCCATCGCGCCGGCGCTCGACGAGGCCTTCGCACTCCTCCACCTTCTCGGCGATCCGGCACTCTGGTCGGTCCCGCTGCACTGGGCGGGTGTCCACGCCGGCATTCTCGCCAACTCCCCCGCCTCGGTGGCGCCGCACGGTCAGGCGCTGGCCACGGCCGCAGCGACCAGCCCCTTCGCACGGGCGCTGGCGAACGCCGGACGGACCTGGCTTCGGGTGCTGGCCAACCACGTCGACACCGACGAAGTCACCGCGGCGGCCCGCTCGCTGGCCCAGTTCGGGCTCACGTGGGATGCGACGCGACTCGCCAGTCAGGCCGCCCTGCAGACGCCCGACGGCCGCCTCTCCGGGGCGATGCTCCAACTGGCGCGCGACCTCAAGCTCGCCACGCCCGACGGTGAGGACACCGCCGACGTCGCCGGTGTACCGGCGGTGCCGGGCCCTACCAGGGGACCGTCGCCGACGCCGTCGTCGCGGCTCTCGGACCGGGAACGCGAGGTCGCCGAGCTGCTCTTGCAGGGCATGCCGTACCGGGACATCGGAAGCCAGCTCTTCATCTCGGCCAAGACGGTCGAGCACCACGTGGCGCGGATCCGCCGGAGGCTGGGGGCGGAGTCGCGTTCCGAGCTGATCTCGATGCTGCGGGCAATGCTCGGCACGCCGACCTGACACGCGCGCAGTGACAACCGCCACAGCAACTCGACAGTGAGCGCGCAGCCGGTCGCGCCGTCCTGCACCGACCCCCGGCCCATCACCGGGCACCGTAAGCAGCATCGCTTCAAGGTCAAGGGCTGCGGGGCCCGGCCCGCGGGCCGGGTGGCAACGGCGCGCGCCGGCATCGTGACGGTAGGCGACCAACCGGTGAGTTAGGCGAACCTTCGTAGCGTTGTCAAACCGCCAGATGCCACTATGAGCAGGCATCTAGCGTAAGTTACCTGCCAGTAACCAGACCGCGTACTGTTCGGTAACTTGAACCAGGGAGGCGCGCGTGGACACGCAGACTCTGATCAGAATGATCGTTGGCCTGTTGATGACGGCCATCGTTCTGGCCTTCGCCGCACGACGGGTGCTCTTCCTGGTCAACCTCATCAGCTCGGGGCAGCCCACCATCGACGAGGGGGCCCGCAAGGACGACCTCAAGACCCGCATCACCACCCAGTTCACTGAGGTCTTCGGGCAAACCCGGCTGCTGAAGTGGTCGTTGCCCGGCATCGCCCACTTCTTCACCATGTGGGGCTTCTTCATCCTGGCCACCGTCTACCTCGAGGCCTACGGGGTGCTGTTCAACCCCAAGTTCGCCATCCCCTTCGTCGGGCACTGGGACGGGCTGGGGTTCCTGCAGGACTTCTTCGCGCTGGCGGTGCTGCTGGGCATCATCACCTTCTCGATCATCCGCCTGCGGTCCGAGCCCAAGGAATACGGCCGCGACTCGCGCTTCTACGGCTCGCACACCGGCGGCGCGTGGCTGATCCTGTTCATGATCTTCAACGTCATCTGGACCTACGCGCTCTTCCGCGGCGCCGCCGTCGCCAACGGCAACCTGCCCTACGGGTGGGGCGCGTTCTTCTCCCACGGGATCGGCGCGGCACTCACACCGCTCGGCCACACCGCCAACGAGATCATCGAAACCGTCGCACTGATGCTGCACATCGGCGTCATGCTCGTCTTCCTGCTGATCGTGTTGCACTCCAAGCACCTTCACATCGGCCTCGCCCCGGTCAACGTGACCTTCAAGCGCCTGCCCAACGGTCTCGGCCCGCTGCTGCCGATGGAGTACAACCGCGAATACATCGACTTCGAGGATCCCGCGGAGGACGCCGTCCTGGGCCGCGGCAAGATCGAGGACTTCACGTGGAAGGGCTATCTCGACTTCACGACGTGTACCGAGTGTGGCCGCTGCCAGTCGCAGTGCCCGGCGTGGAACACCGGAAAGCCGTTGTCTCCCAAGCTCGTCATCATGAACCTGCGCGACCACCTGTTCGCCAAGGCGCCCTACATTCTCGGCGCCTTGGAGACCCCGCTCGAGAACACGCCCGTCGGCGGCATCGGCGAGGAGTTGCGCGGCGAGAAGCACTCCGAGGAGAACTCGCGGCACCACGTACCGGAGTCGGGCTTCGAGCGGATCCTGGGTTCGGGCCCCGAGCAGGCCACCCGCCCGCTCGTCGGCACCCTCGAGCAGGGCGGCGTCATCGATCCCGACGTGCTGTGGTCGTGCACCAACTGCGGTGCGTGCGTGGAGCAGTGCCCCGTGGACATCGAGCACATCGACCACATCGTCGACATGCGCCGCTACCAGGTGATGGTCGAATCGGAGTTCCCCGGCGAGCTGAACGGGTTGTTCAAGAACCTCGAGCGCAACGGAAACCCCTGGGGCCAGAGCCCCAAGGAACGCACGAAGTGGATCGATGAGGTCGACTTCGACGTACCCGTCTACGGCGAGGACGTCGACTCCTTCGACGGTTTCGAGTACCTGTTCTGGGTCGGCTGCGCCGGCGCCCTGGAGGACCGCGCCAAGAAGACCACCAAGGCGGTCGCCGAACTGCTGGCCACCGCGGGCGTCAAGTTCCTCGTGCTGGGCACCGGGGAGACCTGTACCGGGGACTCGGCTCGGCGGGCGGGCAACGAGTTCCTCTTCCAGCAACTCGCGGCGCAGAACGTCGAGACCATCAACGGCGTCTTCGACGGCGTCGAGACAGTCGACCGCAAGATCATCGCGACCTGCCCGCACTGCTTCAACACCATCGGTCGCGAGTATCCGCAGCTGGGCAGCAACTACACCGTCCTGCACCACACCCAGCTGCTCAACCGCCTGGTGCGCGACAAGAAGTTGGTTCCGGTCAGCCCGGTCACCCAGGACGTCACCTACCACGACCCGTGCTTCCTCGGGCGGCACAACAAGGAGTACTCGGCGCCGCGCGAGTTGATCGGCGCCTCGGGCGCCACCCTGACCGAGATGCCCCGCCACGCCGACCGCGGCCTGTGCTGCGGCGCGGGTGGCGCGCGGATGTGGATGGAGGAACACATCGGCAAGCGCGTCAACCACGAGCGCGCCGAGGAGGCGTTGAACACCGACGCCTCCAAGATCGCGACCGGCTGCCCCTTCTGCCGGGTGATGATGACCGACGGTGTCGGCGACATGGCCGAGGAAATGGGCAAGGAGGCCGAGGTCCTCGACGTGGCCCAGCTGTTGCTCGCGGCGTTGGACAAGGACGCCGTCACGCTGCCCGCCAAGGGTGCCGCCGCCGAGGCTGCGGCCGCCCGCGCCGGGGAACGAGAGAAGGAGGCGTCGAAGGCCGCCCCGGCCGAGCCGGAGCCCGAGCCCCAGCCGGTACAGACGGAGACCGTCGAGACCTCGCCTGCGGCCAAGGTCGAGGCGGCTGCCCCCACCGCACCGGCGAAGGGCGGACTCGGCATCGCGACGGGTGCCCGCAAGCCCGGCAAGAAGTCGCCCTCCGCCGCGGCCGCCCCAGCAGCCCCTGCCGCCGAGGCTCCTCCCCCAGCGGCTCCTGCTGCCGCGGCGCCCGCCAAGGGTGGCCTCGGCATCGCCGCCGGAGCCCGCAAGCCGGGGGGCAAGAAGACCGCCACGGCTCCCGCCGAACCGGCGACGGCTCCTGCCGAACCCGCGAAGGCCGAGGCGTCCGCCACGCCCGTCGCGCCCGCCAAGGGCGGACTCGGCATCGCCGCCGGGGCCCGCAAGCCGGGCGGCAAGAAGGCTGCGCCGGCCACGGTGGTGCAGCCGGCCAACGTGGAGCCCGACAAGGCCGAGCCGGGCCCGGATCCCGACACGTCGGCCGACTCGGATCTCGGCCTCGAGCCCGAGGCCAAGGCCGACGCGCCCCCCACCCGGCCGGAGCCCGAGGTGAAGGGCCTCGCGATCGCCAAGGGCGCGCGTCGCCCCGGAAGGAAGTCGGCGGAGGTGACCGCCGAGTCCCCCGCGGAGGTTCCGGACGCCCCCCATGCCCCGGAACACGTTGCCACGCAACCGGCCTCGACCAACGGCGACTCGACCCCGGAGCCTGCGTCGACGGCTGCGGCGCAGGACGAACCCGCGAAACCCGAACCGCCGGTGAAGGGGTTGGGCATCGCACCCGGTGTGCGGCGCCCCGGCAAGCGCTGACGGCCGGGCTAATGGAGTGGACAGCGATGAGACGATCAAGGGCGTGACCACCCACCAGCTGCCTTGGCACACGGGCCATCAGCCGCCGCACCGCACGCTCGCACAGTCGACGAAGCTGCAGGACGTGCTGTACGAGATCCGGGGGCCGGTGCACGATCACGCCGCCAGGCTGGAGGCCGAGGGTCACCGCATCCTGAAGCTCAACATCGGCAACCCCGCGCCATTCGGGTTCGAGGCGCCGGACGTGATCATGCGCGACATGATTCAGGCACTGCCCTACGCCCAGGGGTATTCCGACTCCAAGGGCATCATCTCGGCCCGCCGCGCCGTGGTCACCAAATACGAACTGGTCGAAGGTTTTCCGCGTCTGGACGTCGACGACGTCTACCTCGGCAATGGGGTCTCCGAGCTCATCACCATGACGCTGCAGGCCCTGCTGGACAACGGCGACCAGGTGCTCATCCCGGCGCCGGACTACCCGCTGTGGACGGCGTCGACGGCATTGGCCGGCGGCACGCCCGTGCACTACCTCTGCGACGAGACCCAGGGCTGGATGCCCGACGTCGCCGACCTCGAGTCGAAGATCACCGATCGCACCAAGGCGCTGGTGGTCATCAACCCCAACAACCCGACCGGTGCGGTCTACAGCCGGGAGAACCTGGAACAGATCGCTGCCTTGGCGCGCAAGTACCAGCTACTGCTGCTTGCCGACGAGATCTACGACAAGATCCTCTACGACGACGCCGAGCACATCGCGTTGGCATCGGTGGCGCCCGACCAGTTGTGCCTGACGTTCAACGGCTTGTCCAAGGCGTATCGCGTCGCCGGATATCGCTCCGGCTGGCTGGCCATCACCGGCCCCAAGGAGCACGCCGCCAGCTTCCTCGAGGGCATCAATCTGCTGTCGAACATGCGATTGTGCCCAAACGTACCCGCCCAGTACGCCATTCAGGTGGCACTGGGCGGACACCAGAGCATCGACGATCTGGTTCTCCCCGGCGGGCGGCTGTTGGAGCAGCGTGACGTCGCCTGGAGCAGGCTCAACGAGATCCCGGGGGTGTCCTGCGTCAAACCCGCGGGCGCGCTCTACGCGTTCCCCCGACTCGATCCCGAGGTCCACGACATCCACGACGACGAACAGCTGGTTCTCGACCTGCTGTTGCAGGAGAAGATCCTGGTGGTGCAGGGCACCGGCTTCAACTGGCCGGCGCCCGATCACCTGCGCATCGTGACGCTGCCGTGGTCCCGTGACCTCGCCAACGCGATCGAGCGGCTCGGCAACTTCCTGGCCGGCTACCGCCAGTAAAGTTCCTGCGGTCCTGCCCAGGCCACCCCTCTACCCTGTCCGGGTGGCGCATTCCCACTCGCATGCCGCGCCCTCGGGCCCGGCACCCCTCGGGCCGCTGGCTGCCAAGATCGTCGTGGGCGCGCTGATCGTCATCGGCGTGGCCGTCATCGCGGGCATGGCGCTGCTGTGGCCCACTCACCAGAGCGTCGACATCCCGCTGCCCTTCCAGAACGCGCAGGGCGGCGCGGTCACCACGGAGGCCGGAAGGGTGACCTCGAGCGCCATCGGACCGTGCGGCAGTCCGTCGGCGGGTGCGGTGCTGACCTCCGCGCCGGTGACTGCGCCGCCGGGAGCCGGCGACTGCGTGCAGTCGCTGGTGCAGATCGACACCGGACCCAACAAGGGCGCCAACACGATGCTGGAGTTCAGCGGCGGCCCCGGCCAGCCGAGCCTGGCCGTCGGCGACGACGTCCGCGTCAGCAGGCAGGTCGACCAGAACGGGACCACGACGTACGCCTTCTACGACTTCGAACGGTCGTGGCCGCTGGCGGTCCTCGCCGCCACGTTCGCGGTCGTGGTGGTGGCGGTGGCCCGCTGGCGCGGGCTGCGGGCGCTGGTCGGCATCGTCGTCGCCTTCGGCGTCCTGATGGTGTTCCTGCTCCCCGCGCTGCGGGACGGAGCACCGGCGATACCCGTTGCCCTGGTGGCCTCGGGAACGATCCTGTACGCCGTCATCTACTTGGCGCACGGCGTCAGTTTGCGCACCAGTGCCGCACTGCTCGGCACCTTGTCGGCGTTGCTGCTCGCAGCCGGATTGTCATGGGCGGCAATCGAAGCAGTCCATCTCACCGGATTGTCCGAGGACCAGAACAATGAGGTCGCCGCGTACCTGGGCAACGTGTCGATCACCGGGCTGCTCCTGGCCGGCTTCATCATCGGATCGCTCGGCGTGCTCAACGACGTGACCGTCACGCAGGCATCGACCGCGTTCGAGATCGCCGAGCACGGCGCCGGCCGAAGGGAGATCTTCACCGGCGCGATGCGGGTCGGCCGCGATCACATCGCCAGCACCGTCTACACGCTGGTGCTCGCGTACGCGGGCAGCGCCCTGCCGCTGCTGCTGCTGTTCAGCGTGGCGAACCGGTCGTTGAGCGACGTCTTGACCAGCGAGAGCGTCGCCATCGAAATCGCCCGGTCCGCGGTGGGCGGTATCGCGCTGGCGCTGTCGGTGCCGCTGACCACCGCCATCGCCGCCGTCCTGGCCACCCCCCGGCTGGGCGCCCCCGGCCGCCCTACCGCTTCAACAGTTCCAGCAGGTAGGCGCCGTAGCCCGACTTGAGCAACGTCCGCGCGCGGGCCTCGAGCTGATCGTCGTCGATGAAGCCCACCCGCCACGCGACCTCCTCGGGCACGCTGATCTTGAGCCCCTGGCGCCGTTCGATGGTGCGGACGTAGTCGGCGGCGTCGAGCAGCGAGTCGAAGGTGCCGGTGTCGAGCCAGGCGGTGCCCCGTGCAAGCACCTCGACGCCGAGTCTGCCCTCGTCGAGGTAGGTCTGGTTGACGTCGGTGATCTCGTACTCCCCGCGCGCCGACTTGGACAGCGACTTCGCGATCTCCACGACGTCGTTGTCGTAGAAGTACAGCCCCGGGACGGCGTAGTGCGACTTCGGGACGGCCGGCTTCTCCTCGAGCGCCGTCGCCTTGCCGTCGTCGTCGAATTCGACCACGCCGTACGCCGACGGGTTGGCCACCCAGTACGCGAAGATCGCTCCGCCGCTGACGTTCTGGAAGCGCCGCAGGCTGCTGCCGAGACCCGGCCCGTAGAAGATGTTGTCGCCCAGCACCAATGCGACGGTGTCACTGCCGATGTGCCCCGCGCCGATCACGAATGCCTGCGCCAGCCCGTCGGGCTCGTCCTGCACGGCGTAGCTCAGATCGACGCCGAAATCCGATCCGTCGCCGAGCAGTCGGTGGAAGCCGGCGGCGTCGTGCGCGGTGGTGATGATCTGAATGTCGCGGATGCCCGCCATGATCAGCGTGGACAGCGGGTAGTAGATCATCGGTTTGTCGTAGACCGGAAGCAGTTGCTTGCTGACACCCATGGTGATCGGGTACAGCCGCGTGCCCGATCCGCCGGCCAAGATGATCCCCCGCATGATGGCAGCTTAGAACGCGGTATGGCTCAGCCAAGAATCCCAGATGCCGTCGTCGCCGAACACCTCGACGCCGACGTCCGCCGCCGCGCGGCGGCGGGTCAGCGCCAGCAGGAGATCGCTGGCCCGGCCCCGCACCGCGGCCTCACCCTTGGCATGACTGTGCGACCAGTTCAGGCCGTCCTCGTCGTGGGTGATGGTCCACTCGCCGGTCGGACCGAGACCGTCGTCGGTGGCATGCAGGTGCAGCGTGTGACCGCGCTGCAGGGGCGACGGCCGGGTCCGGTCGCGGGTGGCCAGGTCGATCCATTCACTGACGGCATCCGATGCCAGCTCGGCCGACAGGTCGAACGCGCCACCGGCGGCGAGGACGGCGTCGGCGCGGTGCACCGTGGCCTCGTGCGCACGACGCCTGACCCACCAACCCGCCGGTCGCGCCCCGGTGAACGTCCACACCTTGGTTTCCGCCCCGACCCGGTCGACGGCATCGATCACCCGTTGCGCACCACCGCTGAGCCACTCGGTGGCGGCGTCGGGGTCCTCGGGTGGCTTGCCGTCGCGCACCTGTCGGGGATCGAGCGGCTCGTGACGGCGTTCGCCGATGATCTGCGCCGCCCAGCGATGGCCTCGACCGACGTGCTTGAGCAGTTGGTTCATGGTCCAGCCGGGGCAGGTCGGGACCTCGGTCCCTGGGTCGGCGTGGCGAATGACGTCGCCAAGGGCCTGGGTTTCGGAGAGCAGCGTCGCGCGGAAGTCCACGCTAGGAATTTACCGTCGCGCGTGCTTCACCGAGTCTGATCGGCAACGTCGACCACCCGCGCAGGACCCTGGTGTCGCGCCGGCTGCCGGTTCCCGCGAGTTGCGCGTCTGGGTAGCGCTCGAAGAAGGTCCGCAACCCCACTTCGCCCTCCGCGCGGGCCAGCGCGGCGCCGAGGCAGAAGTGCCTGCCGCCCGAGAAGGACAGATGCTTGCCCGCGTTGTCGCGGGTGATGTCGAAGCGGTGCGGGTCGGCGAAGACGTCGGGGTCGCGGTTGGCGCCGGCGAGGTAGACGATGACGAGGTCGTCGGCCTTGACCGAAGTTCCGGCGACCTCGGTGTCGACGAGCGCGACCCGGGCACTCAACTGCACGGGTGATTCCAGTCGGAGGATCTCTTCGACGGCCCCTGGCCACAGCTCGGGCGTGGCGAGCAGCCGGTCGAGCTGGTCGCGATGCTCGAGCAGCAGGCGAATGCCGTTGCCCAAGAGGTTGACCGTGGTCTCGAAGCCCGCGGCGAGGACCAGGCCGGCGGTGGCGCGCAGCTCCGCGTCGTCGAGGCGGGTGCCGCCCTCGCTGGCGTCGATCAGCTGGCTCATCAGGTCGTCGCCCGGGGCGTCGCGGAGCCGGCGGATGTGCGTGGCGAGCCAGGTGTTGAAGCCGTCGAGCCCGTGCTCGACGCGCAGGTACTGCGACCAACTCAGACCGATGTCGAGGCTGGGTGCGGCCAGCTCGCCGAACTCCAGGATGCGGGGCCGTTCCCCGTCGGGCACGCCGATGATGTCCCCGATCACGGTGACCGGCAGTTGCGAGCAGTACCGCTCGACGACGTCCACGACACCGTCGCCGGAGCCGGGCGTGCTGGTGCCGAGGTCGTCGATCAGGGCCACCGCCGCCTGCTGCACCCGATCCCGCAGTGCCGCTATCGCTCTGGGCGTGAAGACCGACGACACCGTCTTGCGGTAGCGCGTGTGCTCGGGCGGTTCGACCGACAGCAGCGACGGCGGCAGCAGCGGATGGAGCCGGTCCTTGGCCACGGTGCGCTGCTCGAGCCAGCCGAGCGGGCGCGGCAGCGTCTTGCCGAGGGCGGTGACGGCGAAGTCGTCGGAGCGCAGCAGCTGGTGGACCACGGCGTGATCGGCGGTGATCCACGCCGCCCGGCCGCGCACCAGCCGACCGCGGGCGCGCAGTTCGTCGGCGAAGCCGCCGGGGTCGGCGCGCACGGCGGGGTCGGCGATGAGCCGGCCCTGCATGTCACCGTGCTTGGCGCCGAACGCGGACAACCTGCGGATGACCCCGTGCAGAGCGAACCAGTGTGTGCGCTGACGCAGCGTCATGACGTGAGCTTAAGCAGCGGGCGCAGATCGTCCAAGCGGTCGAACAGATGCCAGACGTAGGACGACGATCCATCCTCGCGGTGCGCGTGCAGGTCCACGAGGCCCGGATCGTTGCAGTAGCCGTCGAACGCCTCCTTGGACTCCCATTCGACCAGGATCAGCACCGTGCGGGGCGCGACGTCGCCGAGCACGGCCTCACGGAACCGCCCCAGTGCGACCACGCGGCCCCCGTGCCTGGCCACCTCGGCGGGCGACCGCTTGGAGTAGGCGAGGTATTCGTCGCGGTCGGCGACGTCGAACAGGTTCAGCGCGTAGATCGGCCCGGCGTCGCCGGGAGCAGGAGAGGACATGGCCTCACGCTACGAGCGCCCCGGTAGGGCGGCAACGCGGCGCCCCAGCGCGTACATCTGCCAGCCGGCGTCCTGCCACCTGGTGACGTCGAGGCAGTTGCGGCCGTCGACAACGACTTTCGCGCGGACGGTGGAGGCGAGCTCAGCGGGATCGAGGTCGACGAACTCGTTCCACTCGGTGAGCACCAGCACGGCGTCGGCGCGGTCGCATGCCTCGAGGACGGACGTCGAGTAGTTCAGGGTCGGGAACAGGCGCTGCGAGTTCTCCATCGCCTTGGGGTCGTAGACGTTGACCGTGGCCCCGTTGAGCTGCAGCAGCCCGGCGACGTTGAGCGCCGGCGAGTCGCGGACGTCGTCCGACTCCGGCTTGAAGGCGGCGCCGAGGACGGCGACGTTGGCGCCGAGCAGCGAGCCGCCGCACGCCGTGGTGGCCAGTTCCACCATCCTGGTGCGACGGCGCATGTTGATGCTGTCCACCTCGCGCAGGAACGTCAACGCGTGGTTGGCGCCGAGCTCGCCCGCACGGGCCATGAACGCCCTGATGTCCTTCGGTAGGCAGCCGCCACCGAATCCCAAGCCGGCGTTGAGGAATCGCCTGCCGATCCGCGGATCGTAGCCGAGTGCGTCGGCGAGCACCGTGACGTCGGCGTCGACGGCCTCGCACACTTCGGAGATGGCGTTGATGAAGGAGATCTTGGTGGCCAGGAACGCGTTCGCCGACACCTTGACGAGCTCGGCGGTCTGCAGATCGGTGACCAGCAACGGCACGCCGTCCCCGAGCAGCGGTGCGTACAGCTCGCGCACCGCGGCCTCGGCGCGCTGCGAACGGCGCTCGACGCCGAGGACGATGCGGTCGGGGTGCAAGGTGTCGTGGACGGCGAAGCCCTCGCGCAGGAACTCCGGGTTCCAGGCGATCTCGACGTCGATGCCGGCGGGTGCGAGCCGCCGGGCCCGGTCGGCCAGTTCGGCTGCGGTACCCACCGGCACGGTGGACTTGCCCACGATCACCGCGGACCGCCTCAGCCGCGGCACCAAGGTGTCGATCACCGCGTGCACGTGGCGCAGGTCGGCGCCGTATTCGCCCTTCTTCTGCGGCGTCCCGACCCCGAGGAAGTGCACGTCGGCGAATTCCGCTGCGGCGTCGTAGTCGGTGGTGAACTGGAGACGACGGGCGTCGAGGTTGTCGCGCAACACCTTTCGCAACCCGGGCTCATAGAACGGGATGTCCCCCGACGCGAGCTTGGCGACCTTGCCCGGGTCGATGTCGACGCCGACGACCTCGTGGCCCAACTCTGCCATCCCGGCGGCGTGCGTCGCGCCGAGGTAGCCCGTACCGAACACAGTGCATCGCATACTGCTTGGATAGGCTCCCGCGATGAGCTAGTGGCAAAGTGACACCCAGCACACGGCCAACAGCGGGTGACGAGTGAACGTCACGGGCCTAGTGCCGGCCGCCACCCCCGCCACCCGTGCAGAAGATCAGGAAGCAGGCGCCACCGCCACCGCCGTTGCCCGCGCCGCCGCCACCGTAGCCACCGCGGCCCGGCCGGGGACCGCCGTCGTCGCCACCGCGGCCAGGTCCGTCGTCATGACCCGACTGCGGCCACTGCGGCTGCTGCGGCGATTGCCCGGGCCACTGCGGATAGTCGGGCTGTGGGTACTGCGGGTACTGGGACTGCGGGTACTGCGGGTACTGCTGGCCGGGCCACTGCTGCCAGGGCGACCGCTGCACGGGCGGACTGAAGATCCGTGGCAGCAACGGCGGCACCACGACCGGTGGAACCACCGCGGGCACCGGGTCCGGCGGCGGCGCGGCGGGCGGGTCGGGGACCGCCGGCGGCGGGGCCTGCGGCGCGGGCGCGGCAGGTTGATCGACGTACACCGTCCGGGGCGGCGCTTGCGGCTGCCGCTGCTCTTGGACCACGGGAACCGGTGCCTTGATGGTCTCCGGGGCCGGGGCGGGGGCCGGGGCGGGCGCGGGTGCCGGCGCGGGCGGCACCACGGCCTGCGGGGCGGCGGCGACCGGAGGTGCGGCGCTGGGGATGATCGCGTTCTGGCCGGGATCGGGCCGTTGATCCGCCGTCGGCCGGATGCTGACGGCGAGCGAGATCACCAGTGCGACGACGCCGATGATGAAGAGCGACGTGAGGGCGCTGCCGACGAGCAGGAACGGCTTGCGGCCCTCCTCGCTGGAGGCCACCTCGACGTCGTCGTCGAACCCGTGCAGGGCAACGGGGGCTCCGACGGCCCCCAGCTGAGTGTCCTCGGTGAAGATGTCCGGGTAGTCATTGCCGGCCGTCGCCCCGTCCGGGTCCTGCGAATAGGCCAGACCGACGGTGGACGCGTCGAAGATCGGCGCACTGGCGGCGGCGAGCGCCGCGCCGCGGGCCAGCGCGAGCCCGGATTCCTCGGGGGCGTTCACCGGAATAGAGACCAGATCCTGCAGATGGGACTTGACGGAGGCGACGTCGACACCGGAGCCGACGACGAACATGCCCTCCGGCGACGAGTCCTGGGCCGCGACGGCGGACGCCATCTCGGTCAGCACCGCCATGGCGTCGGTGCTGTGCAGACTCTTGCTGAGCACCTTCACGATCGAGCCGTCGTCGGTGCGGACGACCGACAACGTCGCGGTGTCGCGGTCGAGGAACAACAGGCCCGTGGTCTCGTAACCCACTGCGCGACCGGCGGCCTGGGCCAGCGCACCGGCGGCGTGCAGTTCGGACACCAGGATGGCGTCGTTGACGCCGTGTGCGGCGAGGGCGTCACGGAGGTCGGCGGCCTCGGTGTGGTCGCTCCAGGTGATGCCGATGGCCTTGAGTTGATGGCCACCTTCGCGGGCGCTCTCCAACGTTCCGAGGATGGCGGCGACCACCTGCGCGGACGCATTCGACGTTGCTGAGCCGTCGGCGGGCACGACGTCGAAGGTGTCGTGGTCGACGGTCGCGCCATCGGCCTGAACACCTTCCACCAGCACCAACCGCACCGTCTTTGGTGTCAGTGACACACCAAGCACGATGTCCACGAGATCCTCCAAAAGTAATAACTGGGCTACGTATGTTCGTGTCTCAGAGGACTAAACGCCACAGCCCGCCCCGATGTTTCATCGCGTTCGCCGGCACCGGCGTTACATCGGACACCCGGGGACACCTCGGCGTTCCGCCCCGCACTTCGACCCTACTCGCGAAGCGGTGCTCAGTGCTTGACGAAATTTTGGTAGGAACGCGACGGAGTGGGTCCGCGCTGGCCCTGATACTTCGACCCGACCTCGGCGCTGCCGTACGGGTGCTCGGCGGGACTGGTCAGCCGCAGCAGGCACAGCTGGCCGATCTTCATCCCCGGCCACAGTGTGATCGGGAGGTTGGCGACGTTGGACAGCTCGAGGGTGATGTGGCCGCTGAAGCCGGGGTCGATGAAGCCCGCGGTGGAGTGCGTCAACAGACCGAGCCGGCCCAGTGACGACTTGCCCTCCAGGCGGCCCGCGAGGTCGTCGGGCAGGGTGCACAGCTCCAGCGTCGAGCCGAGCACGAACTCCCCCGGATGCAGCACGAACGGTTCGCCCGCGGCCGGCTGGACGAGGGAGGTCAGCTCGTCCTGCTGCTTGGCCGGGTCGATGTGGGTGTAGCGCGTGTTGTTGAACACGCGGAACAGGTTGTCGAGCCGGACGTCCACGCTCGAGGGCTGAACCAGGGCGTCGTCGAAGGGGTCGATGCCCAACCGGTTGGCGGCGATCTCGGCCCGGATGTCGCGATCGGAGAGCAGCACCCGACGAGCGTAGCCGCCGGCCGTGGGGCCAAGTCACAGCTGGCGCTCACCTTCCCGCTATGCAGTGTCCAGCAGACCGGCCGACACTGGGTGACATGCGAACCGGGGCCCTGCGGGTGGCGTCGCTGCTCGCGGCGGCGGCCGCCGTCACCGCGCTCGCGATCACCGTGCCGACGGCGCCGAGCCGGACCACCGCCGACGACGACAGCGCGTTGCTTCAGCAGGAGGAACAGGACGAACAGGATCAGCAGCAGCGCGACGACGAGGAAGCCCAACGGGCCCAGCAACAGGCCGAGCAGGACATGATCGCCACCGGGCAGCAAGCCGAGCAGCAGAACGAGGCGGCGCAGCAGCAGGTCCTGATCGACGAGCAACTCGCGGCTTCCTAGACCCGAAACCGCCGCCCGCGGCCCGCGTCGAGGGTGCTAGCCTTCGTGATCACCAGCACAGCTGGCCCGGCCGATGTAGTTCAATGGCAGAACATCAGCTTCCCAAGCTGAATACGCGGGTTCGATTCCCGTCATCGGCTCCACACACGTTGTCACAACTTGCGGACAACTCGATCCAGCGTCGCACCAGCAGCCTTGAGCGCCTCGTCTTGGCTGTGCGCATACCGCTTCATCGTCAGGCTGGCATCCTTGTGCCCGATCCATGTCGCGATCACCGACACTGGCACGGCGGACAGATGCATCAGCGTTGCACAGGTGTGCCGGGCCGCATGCAGCTTGATGTGGCGGACACCTGCTGCCTTGAGGGCAGACGCCCAGTATCGGGACAGCACCTGAGGGTGGTATGCCAGCCCGACTTCATTCGAAACGACGTACTCCCACGGGCCAGTCTCGGCACCGAGCGCTAATCGCTCGCGCGCTTGCCGGGCCTTCGCTGCCCGCATCACCGACACCAGCCGGTCCGGCAGCGGCAATGTTCGGCGCGATGACAGCGACTTCTGGTCGTTCTCCACCGCAGTGCCGCCCGCGTCGACCCGATTATTGACAACTGACAAAGTTTTTAGCGTCGAGGTCGACGTCACACCAGCGCAGGCCCGCGATCTCGCCTCGCCTAAGGCCGGAGAGCGCCAACTCCCGTGCGTGGCTTAGCCGGTCGTCCGCGATGGCTGCCAGCAGATATTGAACTTCTGCCTCCGGGTATGTATCGAAGGGCTTGTACGGCTTACTAACTCGATTGACCAATTCCGCGACATTGCGCCCGATGATTCCCTGAGCTTTGGCGTCGGCCAGAACTTGCTCGACGCTGCCAATGAACTTGTTCACGGAATCCGCTGACCATTGTTTCCGTTGCCGACCCTTTGCCGTCTGGGTACCCCCTGCGACGAGATCAAGCACAAGGGCGTCGATGTGAGCCTTAGTGAGCCGCTGCGCCGGTAGCTGCCCGTACCGTTCCCGAAGGGGTGCTAGGTCGTACTCCAACTTCGCCTTCGAGGACTCGCGCAGCTTGCGATGACCTGCCAGGTAGTCAACGCACAATTGGTCAACTGTCATGGACGAGCGTTAAACGAACTGCCCTCTGGCGGTGGCGTCGGCGATCTGGGCTAGCGCGTCACGGGCTGCCCGTTCGGTCGCGCACCGTCGCCGCGCCTGCTGCCTTCGGGCCGTCTGCGGATTAGTTATGCCTACTCGTGTTGTTTCCTCTTTGCTATTGACATCCGCTTTTGCAGTCGGCGCCGGTCTTATAACCAAGGATGCGCCAGCGAATGCGCCAGCATTCCTCTTCAAGAAGTCGTCCATTCGGCTCAGTTTCTCGGTTTCGGCGACTTCCCGTCCCGGCCACATTAGTCCGGGATCTCCGGTGAACCAAGACGAAGGCCAAGTACGGCCACTGGGCAGTGCCTGGCTGGGCACCGGCTCCCGACGGGGGCACGTACTGGATCATGCCGGATGACATGAGCAGCTACGACCCGTGGCGCTAAAAACGACCCATCGAGGTCCACCTGGCAGGCGTGGGTGCTGTACACCGATGGTCGGCCGCCGGTCCAGCTGGTCCGCGAGGCTGACGACAGGAGCAGCGAGAGCGCCTACAACAGGGTGATCCGGCACAAGAATGCGTGGTACGCGGACAGGGGCAACATTGGGTGAGGGATGGCTCCCGAACGCGTTTCCGACGGATCAATGACCGCCACATTCCCTGTCTCGCAATCCAGTCAACTTCTTGGTGGCGATACCACAGGTCTATGAGACAGGTTTTCGGTATAACCGCGCAGCAGCGTCGGAGTGATCGCTGAGTCATCCATCCTGTGCAGCCAGCGGACTGGGACGTCCACCCGGGTCTGGGCGTACTCGCCACGGAGCCAACGCCATATCTCGCGGGTATGGAACGCGCGTAGCCAGCGCGACCCGGCAACGGCGTGACCGGCCTCTCCCATCCGGCGGACGTAGAGATCGAGATCTGCTGGCACGAATCCCCTACCGGCCCAGCGAACCACAAATCGCGTGTAGCGGCCCCTCGGATCACCAATCACTCGCGGCCCGACTATCGGGGCCGAGATCGGGAACTGAAACCAGAACCGCCACAGATGCCGAACCAGCGCCAGATCCATTCTCATCCATGCCACGGTGTTCAGCCCAAAAAAGCCCGACACCTTTTCCGGGTGGCGCAACATCATGAGGAAAGCGACGGGGCCACCCAGTCGTGGCCGACAAGCCGCACCGGCCCAACGATCAAGCACAGCGGCGAGGTCCTCGGCCATGTCGGTCTTGAAGTAGCGGTCGTCAGGGGCCGAACTCCATCCCGCACCGCGCAAATCCGGGCACAACACGCGGTAGCCGTCGCCCGCGAGCGGCCCGATCAGCCCCTGCCACTGCCACCAGTTCTGCGGAAAGCCGTGCACCAGCATCACCGGCGGGCCGTCGGCTGGCCCAGCGTCGGCGACATGAATCGTGACACCGCCGCCCAGGTCGATCAGCCGGTGCAGCACGCCTTCGAGTTCGGGAAGTAAATCAACGCTCACCGCCTCCATGTGCACACGATGCCTCAGCAAGACACGCGAGCGATGAGCACACTTCCGCCCTGGGTGACCACCGCGCAGGTGGCCGAGCACTGCGGTGTCGATCCGGCCGAGATGTACTACCACCTGCTGCAGAAACTGGAGGTCCGCCGGATCGGTGTTCGAGGTGGCGCTGCGCCGTGGGGCCGGTTGGTCCGGGTCGAACGTGGATCACTCACGCAGGCCGCGACCTACTACCAGGTCAGCGCGCACCTCATTCGCCAGGTGATCGCGCATGAGCAGCTTGACGCCCGGCGCATCGGCTCCGGCAGGGCCATCCGCATAGACCGGGACTCACTGCTTGGACTCGGCCGAATCCATATGTGGACGGCGCCGTGACACGGCGTTACATCACCATGGCGGAAGCTGCTGAGTACCTGCAGATTAGTGGCCGCACAGTGCGTCGATTGATCGCCGACGGCGAGTTGAACGGTCACCGGATGGGTCGGTCGAGGCGCACGATGCGGGACGACCCCAATGAGATCGACGAGCAGTTAATGCGCCCGCTAAACGCTCCGCCGCGAGTTCGGAAGCAGCGACGATCGTGAGCGGAGATCCCGGCTCGATCAAGGCGATGGCCGCCTGCGGCCAGTGCGGCCACTTCGCGAGCGTGCATCACGGTGGTGGGGGCGGACGGCCCGGCGGCTCGTCATGCGCTTCCCCGGACTGCGAATGTCGCAAGTTCCTGGAAGCCGCTCACGCACGGGTGCCGCTGGGCACCGGCAACCTGACTGCTGCCGAGGTCGCGCAGCTGACCGAGCTGTCGGTGCACACGCTTAGCTACTGGCGGCAAAGCGGCTAGGGACCTAGGGCGATCAAGGCGGGCAGCCGCACGCTCTACCGCCGCGAAGATGTTGAGCAATGGCTCGCGGATGTCGACGGGCGAGCCGAACTCGGGGCGTCGGGCTGGTTCGAGAAAGCGGTCGAGGCGGCAGGCAGGATCGAACCAGCTCACTCCGCGCCGTGGAAGCCGCCACCACTTACGCGCTCTTGGCTATAGCGGAGGCCCTCTTGGTGCACCGAACACTAAGCTGGCACGACCGCCTACTGCCGTCGGCGCAGGGCCGAACAACAGTGAACTGCCGACCGTCGCCGATGTCGCTGCATTGACGCGGCTGTCCGTTGGCACGCTTCGGTACTGGCGGCACACGGGCTCCGGTGGTCCCCCCTCGGTAAAGCTGGGACGGCGGGTGCTTTACCGCCGCACTGATGTCGAGACGTGGCTGACGGAGGCACAGTGAACGCGCCGGTTCAACGTCAGCTGCCCGGAACTCCTATTCCTCGCGAACGGTTGGTCGCTGAGTGGGAGGACCTGCGCCGCCGCAACCTGATCAAAGGTCCGGTGGCCAGCTTCCCGTTCGATGTTCACTATTCGAAGCCGGAGAAGAGCTACCAGTGGCGTGTACAGCTCGACTGCGGCTGTGTACGTGATGCCCTCACCCGGCACCACACCGACGACAAGCCAGCCGACAACGTGACGCGGCTCGGCGAGCTGGCCGCGACGTACTTCTTGGGCCACGTCCAACCCTCCGAGCGGGAGATCCACGAAGCCAGGCAGCAAGCTGGGAAAGAGGCCGAGCGAGTCGCCAAAGCGAAGATGGCGGGGCGCCGACGTCGCGGAAGAACCGGAAAGGCCCAGCATCTCCGGCCGGGCACGCCTCAGGGCTGGTCAGCTCCTCTGCGAAGATCCGAGCTGCCCGAAATACCGAATTCGCGGCCCAGTACGCGACATCATCGAATGGGCGCGGCTCCGCGATGCGCCGTTCATGACGGAAGCGCTCGAGGTTGACAGGCGAAACTGTCTTGAAGGCCCGCGAGTACGCGGTCTGGGATGTCGTGCTCAGCTGCGGGCACTTCACGCAGGAGCACACCGATCCCGGATGGAAGCCCGACGACGGCCCGGTTCACCGGAAGAGCAAGAAGCAGCCCCCGCTCAATCAAGTGTGGGAGGAGATCGCTAGGGGCGATCCTGACGAGGAGGCGTACTGGCGTCGGATGCACGCCGAGAAGTACCCTGATCCCGCGCCGTTCACGCGATGCCGAACATGTGCCCGCTTGCGCACGATCGCCGCCTACCAGCGCGTCGGCTGGCTAGCGATGAAGGCGAAACCGCCTAAGCCGCAACCGATCCCACGCATGACCCTCGAACGACGCCTACAGAAGCTCGAATCCGAGGCCGCGCAACTACGCAAAAAGCTAGACAGCCTGCCCGCAGGCGAGTGATCGAAATTGCGGCCTCGATTAGTGGGGTTCTTCGTACAGGTCGGCGACTTCGTCGCGGCCCCGCTGCTCGACCTCTCGCTGACGCGCAGCCTCGGTCAGGTGTGCCCACTTCTACCGGATCTGCTCGACGGTCAGGATGCGCCAGATCCCGTCGCAGTCGCAGTGCCCCTCGGATTCCGCCGACCGAGTGTGGCGGGGATCGCCCGGCTCCACCCGCACCACCTGGTGGCCTAGTGCTCCGTGTTGCTCGAACCATCCCTCTAGTGCGCTCGCCACCGACGGCTGCCGATCACCGATCCAGCCGCGCTCAGCGCTCATTGCTTCGTCCCGTCGAAACGTCGTCGACAGCGACGGTGATCACCGGTGCGTCCCCGTCGGCCGTTCCTTGGACCTAGGGTTGGCCTCGGCGATGCGCTGCGCCTCCTCGGCGCGCTCGGCAACTGCGGCCCTCAGATGGCCATACTTGCCAAGAGGCGGTCTTTTCGCTCTTGCACACTAGATTTCGTGACTTGGGTGACCCAGGCGCCCATCATCTTCTGCCACTTGGTGCCATCGGGGTCCTGGGCCTCCTGCTCGTTGTAGCGGGCGTGCCGGGCGCGCAGCCGGGCGACGTGCTCCGCGTCGGTGGAGGCGGCCCAGTAGCCGAGTTCGGCCGCCAACTCACGCGGCCTGACCAAGTCCAGTTCAGTCATGCCTACGCCCAGCCGCGTACCGGTCGGCGACCTGCAGGGGCGGGATATTCGTCGGCAACGCCACGCGGGGAACCAGGTGGCCGGGGTTGGTCGAGTGCATCAGGACCTTCGGTATTTCGTAGCAGGCCACACCTCTGCCACGCCCAGTGCACGCCATACCCAGTCCACCCGAACAGGTTTGTGTCATGGCGATCTCGCCTGCGCCGTTGTCATCGCTGGAGTTCGAGTTCTCGGTCATTGCCCGTCCCGTACGCGGGCCTCCGCACAGGAGGCGCCCTTGCCCGCACCTATTGATGCAGGCCGCTTCTTTCATCCGAGCCACCCAACGAGCGTGGGGCTGGCGGGCCGCAAGTCGGAGCTTGGTGCGACCTCTCATGAAGCAGTTTGATTTTAGAAGGATCGCGTCAGACGCGGCTTCGGTCAGGGGTGGTCGCACACCACCGGTCGTGTTCAGCCAACCGGGTAAGTGCACCCGACGACCGCAGATGGCGTGCTCCGCGACGATCGACCTGGTGATGTTCTTACCCTGCCTGCGGGGCCGAGGAAAGAGCAGCCAAGCTGCGTGCGGCCCGCGCCCGCGCCCGCGCTCAGGCGTGAAGGCCCAACTCAGCGCCGCTACCAGCCGTTAAGTTGCGCTGTGTCGTTCCGCCGGTATCCCGGTACGCGACATGCCTTCCTGCTGGACATCACCCCGCAGCGGGTGAGCCAGATCGGGCTCAAGGATGACGACGACTAGCCGGTGCAACGAATGCCAGCGTTTTTACGATGAGGACAGTGATGAGCGAAGCGACTGAAGAACTGGAGCGCCGGGCCATCGAGCTATACACGACCTCAATGAGATCTTCAAGGCCACCGCCGATGGCATCGACAAGGAGTTTCTAGGCAAGGCCTTGGCCACCTCCCCACCGGAGCGCTGCTGCTCAAGGCCACCACCGACGTGTTCAAGCACAGCACGACATTCTCAACCAGATGAGAGGCAACACCCAATGTTGATCACCACCACGCACAAGATCCCGGCCGTACTGGCCGTGGCGGCCGCCACCATCGTCGCCACGCTGGGCCTGGGCTACGGCCAGGCGCATGCTGCGCCGGGCTGTACGGCCTCCGCGCTGTCCTCTGCCCTGGGCCAGGTCGCCACCTCCACCGGGGCCTGGCTGAGCGCCCACCCACAGGCCGAGGCGGCGGTCAACACGGCCGACGAGAACGCCATCCGCACCTACTTCGCCACCCACCAGGCTGAATGGTCTGAGCTGCAAGGCATCGCCTCCCCGCTGCGATCCTTGCGCCAGTCTTGTCCGCAGCAGGTCAGCCCCGGTGACGTCGCCCGGCTCTATGACGCGATGGCGAGCTGATCAGTGAGATCCTGACCACCGACCTGGACAGTGCGCATCAGGCGCTGGACCACATGCTGGTCAGTGTGCGCGAGCACGCCTGGCCCAACGTGCCCGCGGTGACGGTGACCGCTGCGGAGGTCAAACCTCGTCGTCCCCGTTGATGAACCAGGTCGGATCGAAGGGAATCCTGCCGGTATACACGTTCCGGCCGTAGATGTCTTGCGTCAACACAGGCGGGCTGACATCGGGCCTGATGGCGCCGCACCCTGCTGCCGTCTCAGTTCGATTGGCAACGACGACGAGCGGAAGGAGCCGAACCTCGCTCCGCCGTCGACGACTCGTACGACACGGGTACCGCCTGTGGGCGAACGGTGAGGAGGGAACGTTTGTCCTGTGCTGGGTGCGGGTTCGACTTCGCGTCGGCAGCTCGCGCGCAGGGACCGTATCCACCTCCGCGATATCCCCCTCCACCACCGCCCCCTTCACCGCCGCCGCAACCATTGGGCTGAGGCGGGCAATCACCGGGCTGAGGCGGGTAATCACCCAGAGCGCTGACACGGAGCTTTTTCACGATTGGTAGATCAGCCGCCCATATCGGATTCAGGTCCGTCGTCGGGCTGCGCGCTGGTGGAAGCGCCAGTTGCGTTGGTTCAGTCTAGATAACTTGCGCAGTAGACAGTGTCATGCGCAAGCCGGTGCTCAGATCGGCCACGAAGATCCGAGAATCGATGGCGGTCCCGCTCTCGGCCGGGTGGACAACCTGCGGCTGACCGACGGTGGAAACGCGTTGGTCGGCGACTTCGTGGATGTGCCCAAGGCGATCGCCACGATGCTCCCGCGGGCATGGCCGGATCGATCCGATCAAGCCGGTCACGGTGATCGTGGCGTCGTGATGCACGAGTGCGGGCCCACTGTCGTAATTCCTACGAGAGTGACCCGCCCGTCTTCGGCATGCGTCCCCCTGTCGCGGCAATGTTACGGCGGAATCGGATACGGGCCGACTCCTGCGTCCTTGAGCGCGTGTCAGGGCGGCTCAGGCCCCGGCGGCGCGGCGTGCTGCTGCCAGGACTGGGTTGCGCGGCTCGTCTGACCAGGCGATCTCGAAGTAGTTGCCCTCCGGGTCGCACAGATAAGCCGAACGGCCGGTGAAGAACTCCGCGTCGACTGGCTCTTTGGTCACGCGGGCGCCAGCGTGGCGCATCTGCTCTGTGAGCCGGTCGACCTCGTCGGGGGTGTCGACCATCATTCCGATGGTAAAGCGGATGCCGCCGGTACCCCGCTCGGGTGCGGCGTTTCCGTCGCGGGCGAGCTGGTTGATGGGAAACAGTGCGAGGACGATACCTCGAAGTTCGAACGCCGCGAACTGGCCGTCGTCGATAATCTGCGGCCAGCCAAGGTTGCGGTAGAAGTCCCGGAGGCTGGAGAAATCGCGCGCGCCGAGGGTAATGAGATTGGCGAGGGGTGTCGAGGCCTTCATGCCGGAAGTATGGGCCAGGCGTGCGACGTCGGAGTTGAATTTAGGTCTAACAGGCCTCTCTTCAGCCACTCCACCGGCGGTAGTGACCGGCCGACAAGCCACTCTGGAGTCAACCCGCAGGCGACAGGCGTACGACGAGCCAGACCGAGCACCACCGTAGGGAGCATCGCTGCAGGTGATGCGTCCCTGCTTCTCCCAGCTACACACTCAACCCGAGCGCCTGCTGATGGTTAGTATCACGACCGCTCTCCGGGACCTGGCCCGCAGGTGGAAAGCGCTTGACGGCGAGATCAAGACCCTGAAGAAGCAGATCGAGATCGTCGTTCGTGGCGCCGCTCCCGATCTAATCGACCTATTCGGCGTCGGCATCGAACTCGCTGGCCAGTTCCTCGTCACCGCCGGAGACAACGCGCAACGCCTCCACAACGAGAGACCCTTCGCCAAGCTCTGTGGCGTGGCCCCTCAGCCCGCCAGCAGTGGACGAATTAAGGGCGTCACCGTCTATCTCGCAGCCGAGACCGCCAAGCCAATAGCGCGCTCTACATCGTCACAATCGTGCGACTGCGCCGCCACGAGCCCACCCGAGCCTATGTCGAACGACGCACCAACGAAGGACTCAGCAAAAGAGAAATAATCCGCTGCCTAAAGCGCTACATCGCCCGCGAATTCATGCCAACCTCCCACGACCACAGGGGGACTCACCTACCAAAAGCACTTATCCCGCCCCGGCTTGACAAACATAGGAGCATCGAACGCCTCAACCGCACCTTGCAGACCGAATGGGCTTACAAGCAGGTCTTCACCAGCAACGCCGAGCGTGCTCAGGCTCTTGCGCCTTGGCTAGAGCAGTACAACACTCGACGACGTCACTGTCGGCGGCAACTGATTACTGACCACTGCGCGGCAAGGTGGGTTCTAGTCAACGTCGCAACACTGACTGATTCTGTGAGGCTAGCAGTGCGGTGAATAGATCGGCGGGGCAACGGTCTTGGAGGACCTTGCGGGGTCGGCGGTTGAGTTCGTGTTCGACGGCCAGCAGGTGAGTCGGTGGGTGGTTGGCAAGGCTGACGCCTTTGGGGAAGTAGTCGCGAAGCAGTCCGTTGGTGTTCTCGTTGCTGCCGCGTTGCCAGGGTGATCGGGAGTCGCAGAAATAGACGGGCGCGCCGAGCTTGTCGGTGGTGGCCAGGTGGCGGGCCATCTCGGTGCCCTGGTCCCAGGTGATGGACCGCATCAGCCTCGGTGGTAGATCCCGCATCCGCGCCACCAGGGCGGCGTGTAGCGAGTCGGCGTCACTGCGACGCAGGTGCACCAACCGCACCATCCGGGTCTGGCGCTCGACCAGGGTGCCGATCGCCGTGCTGTGGTTGTTACCGATGATGAGATCGCCCTCCCAATGCCCGGCCTCGGATCGGTCGTCAACCGGGAACGGCCGGTCGTGGATGGTGAGCATTGGCTGCTCAAACCTCGGCCGCCGCCGCTGCTGGCGCTGATGGGCTCGGCGGTGATCACGACCGGTGCGCAGCGGTGAACGGCGCTGCGGCGCCAACCGAGAGGGCCGCAGGAAGCGCGAATTCGGTTGATACACCGCTTGATAGATACTTTCATGACACAACCACATGGACGGGTCGTCGACGAAGCGCAACCGAAGATGACGGCTGATCTGCTGCGGGCTCCACCGCTGCCCAAGCAGCTCGGCGACCACACCACTGAGCTCGCTGTTGATGTCGATTCGGCGTCGGTGCCGGCGTGCCCGCCGCACGGTGGCGCGGCGATGAGCATCGAACGGGCGATACCCGCGGCCGGTGACCGCGTTGCGCTGAAGCTCCCGTGAGATGGTCGACGGCGCGCGCCCGAGCTGACCAGCGATCGCCCGCACGCTCAGCCCGGACTGACGCAGATCAGCGATCTCGATGCGCTCGTCCTGGGACAGGTAGCGCGAGCTGATCTGACGGACCGCCAGCCGATCCAACGGTGCGACGAACCCCACCACCACACCGTTGCGATAGACCTTGTGCCCACGCGACCAGTTCGCCCCCGCGGAACGGGATACACCGACTTCGCGGGCCGCGGCCCGCACACTCCACCCCGAGCCCGCAGCTCCATGAACCACTGACGCTTGGCCGACTGCGGACGACGCCCCGGCCCCTTCTTCACCCGACGCGACGATGTCAACACAACCTCCAGAACCCAGAGAAAGTGTTGCGACCGCACCTAGAAACCACCTTGCCCCCAGATGGTCAGATTTCAATTGCCGTTGACATCCCAAGGCTGCTTAGGCGGCGGCTTACTTCGCGTCTAGCTCCCTGATCGCCTCGGCGAGGTGCGTTAGCCCTTCAGCCAATGCCTTCGTCGTCGGATTCTCGGTCTCCCGCGCGACCTCACGGAACTTGCTCGCGGCGGACGTGGCCCACTGCGCTGCATTGTGACTGTTGGTCAAGGGCGGGCACTGTAGCGGCGGGCACTGACACCGACTATGACCCCTCGCAGTAAACCCACGGTCGCCAACACCGTTGTTGCTGCGAGGGTCACGATTGAGATGCGACTCTCTGAATTCCGGTTTGGGACGGACGCAGCGGGAATGTCATGACCGGGTCCGCTTCGTTTCGAGGCAAGTGAGGGACCAGAAATGCCCCGCTGCATATAGATGCGTTCAGACAAGAGCGCGGAGCGGGGCATCCTCTCGCAGTGTTGCACCTTTTCCCGGGCCCTTGGTGGCTTCTTTGGCTTAAACCACCAAGGGCTTGAGTGGATCGCAGTCCGGACTACACTCCGCTCCAACCCGGGTCTACCCCACTTGAGGGCGGTTATGCGTCCGTCTTGGACTGCCCATCACGCTGACATTGATCGGTCGCTGCCGTCTTGCCGCAAGACAGTTTGCGGTCACTGATCTAGATGGAAACTCTGCGTCATGAGGTAGTGGTCGACCGGCGCGGTGTGCGACGGCGTGGCGCCCAAAAGGTTGGGGAGGTCGGCGATGAGTCGCTCGGCGATGGTGACCAATTTGACGTTAGTTTCCTGTGATCGCCATCTGAGGATGCCGAAGGCGGCGTCGGCATCGATGCGGTAGATCGCCATCAACATGCCTTTGGCCAGGTCGATGGTCTGTCGATGCGCGACGATGAGGTCCACCTTCCCCGTGACAGACCGTCGCAGATCGGTGGTGAAGGTGTCGGTGACGTCGACGTAGAAGCCGCGGGTGGCGACCACGTTGCCATCCTGACCTCGGACGGCGTCGCCTACGACCACCACTTTGCGCTCTTCGCCCGAGGTGGTGATGATGCGGTGCCGGCTGCTGAAGGGTGCCGACGACTGTGTGAGCAGGGCCCGTACTTGGGCGAGGTCGTCGGGATGCTTGTGGCTGAGAACCAAGTCAGTCGTCGGATAGACCCGGCCGGGTTGGTACCCGTGCATGCGGGCGACGGTGTCTGACCACGTCCATGCGTCGGTGTCGTAGCGGTACTCGAGGCGACCCGTTGTTTGGGGTGGGCCACCCAGGAGTGCTTTGTCAACTGCGATGGGTGGTGGCCGTCGACGCCCATCTCTGCCGCGTCGGCGGCGGACTGACTGGCGAACGTCGGGGTACGCTCAGCGGGTTTCTCGGCTGGCACGGGAGAACCTTACGCCGGTCGTGTTTGCAGGACGACTGACTAATCTCTCACATCTGCACTGGCGGATAGACACCGAGCGTGCTTCTCGGATCGCCGACCTCGGTCCAGCGGTGGAATTTGCGACAAGCTACCCAGGACCGGTCCGCTTCGTCACTTTGCGTACAGCGCGCTGATCCCCTCGGCCAAGTGCGTCAGCCCCGCTAGCTGCTTCGTCGTCGGGTTATCGGTCGTGCGTGCGACTTCGCGGAACTTGATAGCTGCGAGGTGGCCCACTGCGCCGCATTGTGTGCGTTCGTCATGGGCGGGCACTGTAACGACGAGCACTGACAGACTTCAGGTCGGACCCCCTACGCGGGGACCGGGAACCCGCTCACTGTTTCAATATGAATCCTCGAACCGACGTCAGCCAGCTCCAGCTATAGCCGGGTGTGGATTTATCCGCCATAGAACCGTACGGACAGCGGGTGTCGACTAGCAGTTGATAAACCGCGTCATCAAGAATGTCTTCCTGGGCAGACGTGTGCAAGCGGGTCCGCTGATCCTCTGTTAGACGGTGCCACCAGTGTCGCAACTCGGCACTCAAACCGCCCTGCTCACTCACGCCGTCACGCCCATGCTGATTACCCATGACACCGAAGGTACAAGTTGGATCGACCGGTAGATAGGACGCGGAGCTAAACCGTTCGGTTCCATCAGTTATCGGAAAAGCTCCTTAGGTTCCGCGTGGGTCACCGCTCATCGCCCACTGGTGTTGCTCGTCGGCTCGAGCCACCAGTGCGGCTCGACGACGGGCAGACTCCGCACGGTCGGCCTGGACCCCCCGCCACGCCATCGGTGCGGTCTTCACGACCAACACCAGCACCACGATGGCATGCACCCAGTGCCAGTAGGCGACCGTGAGGCCTGACGAGGAAGACGAAAGCCGAGGGGTTGCTTCATGGGGCATTGACCAAGCAGTTGATGTCGTGCCCGTCTCCAGCGGTTCCTGAATCGAACTTGATCGTCACGTTCGTGGCGTCGGCCATGACCCTGCACGCTAGCTCAGTCGCTTCACCCATGATTGGGTCAGCTCCGATGACCTCGCCCGTGACGGCCCGGTGTTGGGCTCTATCGGTGCCGGTGGCGCCGCAAGTCGTCTCCACTGGCATTGAATCGCCGTCTGGTGCCGAACTTCTATGCATGGGGCACAGGCCCAGCTGATATAGGTCGTGTACAGGGTCGGTCCCGTCGAGCGTTGCTTGGGCGGCGGCGGAGGTGCTTGCACGATGACGGTTGTGGGGGCAGCGCCGTACGAATCGGCGGCGTCAGTAAGGGCACGGGCGTCGCGACAGTCGGTAGGTGACCGCATATTCGGGTGAGGCGAGTCATCGGCCGCATCGACGATGTCTTCAGCGGCGGCCCGGTGATAGCCCTTCGCATTGCCCGGCGTTGGATTTCGTTGATGAACTGCAAGCCAGGAAGGCGACACCGGGAAAAGCGCCGCTAAGCGGGGGCCATAAGGGGCCCGCGGCTAGTCACGGTTCGGGCAGGTACGAACGGGCAGCGCAGGAACGGCACGTGATTTGTGACCTGGACAAGAGGGGTAGGTATTGAGTTAAACGCCACCACCGAGAGGGGACGACATGAAGTGCCAGTGTGGCCACGAACGCAGCTGGCACCGCAAGAGCCAGGGCCGCTGCGAGAATACCGAAACGGGTACCCGGGGCTTCCACAACCGACCCGAAGTTAGTCAGTGCGAGTGCACCGCGTATCAAGAGAAAGAAGACACCTCGGTGACGCCGTGAACGGCGCGACCTAACGCAATGAGGGCACCCCCGGCGACGAACATCGCGGCACCCGGGGGAGCGTCCTTTTCATCTTCTTGGCGGGTCCCGAGACTGTACTGACGCATCAAAGTTTTCTCAGGTAGTCGCGTTAGTTCCGTGACCGACCCCCGCCGAGAACGCCCCAGTGACGGGGCGATCCGTCTCTTTCAACGACTTATTCGATAAGGGTGGCATTTTCGTAGGCCCACGTCGTGGCCATCGCGCGTGCTCGAATCAGGCCGTTGTACGAGTTTTGGTCGTGCGGTAGGTGCTAGCCGAAGACCGCCCGCATATAAGCCATTGGTCACCCCGTCACTCGCCCGGGCACTATCGCTGCTCGCTGGGCGCGGCGGCAATCCCGATCCGATCGGCGACCTCGTCGGAGTGCTTATGGTCGATGCCGCTGCGCAGCGACTCGAAGATGGCCAGGCCCTGACCGACGAGGCCGGTGGCGATCTCACTGAGTCCGTCGGCACCGTTGAGGACCGTCAGATTCGCCCCCGACAACCCTTGGGCGGCCTGCTTGACGATCTCGGGGAGCTGGTCGATCAACATCCGGTCCAACGCCACCCGGTTGTGAGAGGCGGCCGCCTCGGCCTGGATCTTCATCTTCTCCGCGTCGGCGACGGCCAGAATCCGGACTCGCTCCGCCTCGGCTTCGGCGGGCTTCACCACCTCTGAGACCAGCTCTTGCTGACGGAGCTCGGCGGCGCGCTGCGCCAACTCGGTACGCATCTGCAGCACTTCACGCTGCGCTTGCGCCTCGGCCAGTGGCCCGGCCTGGGCGGCCTCGGCCTGAGCCTTGTCGACCTCGGCTTTGTACTGCGCCTTGACGATCGCAGTCTGCCGCGCGAACTCGGCCTGAGCGCGTTGTGACTCCTGCTCCGCCTCGGCGGAAGCCTGATTGGCCCTGGCCTGAGCGATCTGCGCTTGCTGCTGAATGGCCGCGTTGTGCGGTGCCGACATGGCCAGGATGTATCCCAGCGAGCCGTCGTCGATGGACTGGATCTGCAGGGCATCGACGGTCAGCCCGATCTTGATCATCTCCTCCTTGGATCCATCGAGCACCTCGGTGGCAAGTTTCTGGCGTTCCTTGATGATCTGCTCGACGGTCATCGACCCGATGATCGAACGCAGGTGCCCGGCGAAGATCCGCCCCGTCAGCACCGCCATCTGATTCTGATCCGATAGGAATCGTTGGCCAGCGCTGACCACGCTCCCGCTGTCATTGCCAACCTTGAACGCGATGACCGCCCGAACGTTCAGCGTGATGCCCTGCTGGGTGACGCATTTTTCCTCGACCTCGGCCTCACACATCGCCAAGGTGAGGAACCGCACCTTCCTGAACAGCGGCATGATGAACGCGCCGTGACCGGTAACCACGCGAAACGGTGCATCACCAGCGCCACGGCCTCCGGAGATCAGCATCGCCTGATCGGGTGCGGGAACTCTGTAACCGAACATGTGCACTCCTCTATGTGTCGTATCTGCCGTCGTCGTGAGTGGTCAGAAGCCGAGGCCGGACCACTCCTCCACCAGGACAGTCCGCGGACCGCAGGTGTCGACCACCAACACCTCGGTGCCCTTAGGGAGGGGTTCCTGCGACCACGCCAAGTAGGCCTCCTTCGACCCGCGCACGGCCAGAAGCACTTCCCCCGCGCCCCTAGCCCCCCTGGTTGCCATGATCAACAATCCGACGCAACCGATCATCGAGACCTCGTCCACCACCTCGGTACTCCCTCCCGACATGTCTCCCCGCGAATCCATGTCTCGACGTCAAGAGTCCCACCTCACGTCAACCGCTTACATGGATGAGCCGAAGCCGACCGAAACCGGGAACCACGTGAGCAACAGTCTCAGTCGCGGTTGGCCCGGCTGCCCGTCACCGGAGTCAAGAGACGGGCTGAGTCCGGGCGTCTAGCAACGCCTCCAGCACCAATGGGGTAGTCGCCCCGGCGATCGACGCGCCCGGTCTCGCTCGGTGAAGCTGTCATGTGGTGCCGCAACGGCGACTGCCTTTTTGCAGGGCTGTCCCTCTACGCTGTCTTGTAGGCGGACGCAGGACTTCAGCCAACAGGTAGTGGATGTGCGTCTCCGATGGCAGTCGGTCGCCGCACCGACAGCGCGGAGCCGCTCGCCACGCCAGGACGTTGCCAGTTGCTGATGAGATCCTTGGGCCATGACGGAGTTCTCGGGTCGGGTGTGGCGCGCAGGCAAACCGGTCGACGTCGAGCTGGACATGGCTGCGATGTCCGACTACCTGGCCGAGGACGACACCTTGGTGTGGGCCGACGTCTATGACCCCGACCACGACACGCTGGCGGCGTTGGCCGAGGAGCTGGGACTGAACAGCTGGGCCGTGGAGGACGCGGTCGCCGCCGCCGAACGCACCAAGGCCACGGTCTACAAGACGCACACGTTCTTCACCGTCTACGCCGTGGCGATGACCGAGCCCGTGAAGGACGACGAGTCCGCGCTCTCGCTGCACCGCATCTCCGGCTTCGTCCTGCCGCGCGGATTGATCACGGTGCGTCTATCGCCGTGGTTCGACGTCAAGCAGGTCTCCCAACGCTTCGATGAACTCGGTGGCCAGCAGTACGGCGTCGGTTCGCTCGTGCACGGACTGCTTGACGTTGTCGTCGACGGGCATTTCGAAGCGGTTGGCGTGCTGGACGATTGCATCGAACAGGTCGAAGACGCCCTGTTCGAGGACACCCCGACGAGCGGGTTGCAGCGCAAGACGTTCCGATTACGCAAGGATCTGGTCGAGTTGCGCCGGGTGGTGTTGCCGATGCGCGAGGTCGTCAACGCCATCCAGCATCGCCGCATGGATGGCAAGATCTCCCCGGAACTCGACCCGCTCTACGCAGATCTCTATGACCACGTGCTGCGCGCCTCGGAGTGGACTGAGTCGCTGCGCGACATGATCACCACGATCTTCGAGACCAACTTGTCCCTGCAAGACGCTCGGCTCAACACCGTCATGAAGAAGCTCACCGGCTGGGCGGCCATCGTCGCGGTGCCGACGGCCATCACCGGGTACTTCGGTCAGAACGTTCCCTATCCCGGTTTTCAGTCCACGGCGGGCTTCGTGGCCAGCAGTTCGCTCATGGTGGTGCTGATGATCGTGCTGTACGTCGTGTTCCGACGGCGGGATTGGCTATGAGAGACGTTAGTTGACAGCGGTCCAGTGTTTCAGCGGCGACAGCGGCCACTTGATGTACTGGAGTACCGCGGCGCGCAGGATTCGGCAGAATGGTGACTCGATCAAGAAGCACTGGTGATACCCGGCCGCCCCGGCAGTGGCCATCCTCTGCGGCACGTCGGCGGCGCATGTGGACACGGGTAGCAACAACGACCAGTATGACCAGGTCTGATCATCCACGGCGTCGACGGGGATCTGTTGCAGGTCGGGTTCAACCAGTGCGCCGCGCTGCGGGCGGCCAGCAGTGAGAAAGTCCTAATCGGCCAGTTGGAACGCCAGATGGGCAGCGCGAAGGCCGACGACATCGTCGTCGCGGCACACCGTTACCTGTGCCCGGACGCCTAGGTGTGAGCGCGAAATATCTCACTCCGGCCGTGGCCGGGCCATCGGACCTTAGGCAGCTGCGCGCAATTGAGGACCAGTGACCACAGCAAGCACGACGGATACCGCCAGCGGCGTCTGCACCACGGTGCGAACCCATTTTGCCAAAAATCGCGCATCCGCATCCGCATCCGCATCCGCATCCGCATCCGCATCCGCAGTGAAATTAGCCGACTGATCGCTGAAACAGCGTGTTGTACCCAAGCGGCGCGTCGACGGCGATGCGACTAGGTGCCCAAGACATACGACCAAGGGGCGACGGTCATTATCCGGTCGCGAGACGGCCGCCCGTAGGCGTTACCCAGAGCATTTATCTGTCGGAACCTGTTGCAACGTCGAACTTGTGGGCCGAAAGGGCTGCGGGTGAACTCAGTCTCGAGGACTCGCCAACGGCTCTGCGCGAGCGCGGATTGCAGGTGCGCCACCATTGGAGGGGCGCTTCATTTGGTCGAGAAGACCGATACACCCCCGTTGGGGAATCCTGCGGCGCCGGGCTGGAAGGGTATGTAGACCTGTCCGGTAGTGCTATCGACTGCAACGGAATGTGCGCCGGCGCCCACGGGCATGGTGAAGAGCAGTTTCCGCGTCGCTGCATCGATCACGCCCATCGTGGGGCTGAACCCCGACGGCGCTGATGTTCCGCTTTTCACGAAGTGCTGTGCTGGCAGAAAGTAACGCTTCGTTGCTGGATCGTAGGCTACTTGATCTGCTCCTCCGAACGGAACGGACGCCTGTTGGACTCCGGTATTCCGGTCGAGAATTTCGGTGATCAAAGGATTGCCGGGACTCGGATCGCAACCGACAAGCACGTCGTTGTCGGGGCCGAGCGCGATGCCTGTCGGTGGGCACTTGCCTAACGGGAACGATTTGCTGACCGCTGGGCCACCCGCACCGACGGAACTGGCAGTAATGGTGTCAAGCTCGCCATCTGGATTCGCCGGCGTTCCGTCGTTGTTGATGAGGAAGCTCTTGGATGCCGAATCGTAGGCGCACGCCTCCAAGCCCTTGGATCCGTTGAATGCGAGCTTCGCGACGACGGTCTGCGTCATCGTCGAGATGAAGACGACGTAGGGCTGCGCGACGGCGGAACCGGCGTACATGATGAGGTGACTATCAGGGTCGTAACAGCCTTCGTCGACACGTGAACCCGAGTTGCTGATCACTACTGTCCCAACTGTTTTCAGGGCGGAGGTGTCGACGATCTTGACAGAATCGACGTCACCGACGTAGAGCGTGTTTGTTCCGGTAACGCCGACGATTCCGTCCGGACCGGACACCTTAGCAGTGGCGCCCATACCCGCAAATCCACCCGGGATCGAATCCAGCAGGGCATTGGTTTTCGTATCGACAACATCGACGGCTGCGCCGCTGCGGTTCGCCAGGTAATAGCGTCCCGCTTCGACATAGCCGATGTCGAAGCCGAACGCCGGCGTGGACGCGTTCGGCACTGCGATATTGGTCAACAACCGCAGTGGTGCTCCAGTAGGTGCCGCCGGAGCAACTGTGCTTGGAGTTGGCGTCGATGTGATTGAGCTTGAGTTGTTGACGCCGCCGCACCCGGCGATCACGGAAGTCGCGAGCAGTAGCGCCATCAATCGCACATTCATCGATCTATTGCTCCTTTGAGTAAAAAAGGTTGATCCCTAAATCAGTACTGCGAGTTCGGCAGAATGCCTTGATGACCCGCTGATGCTGCCAACTTTCTCGGCATGGGTTGGAACCCGAGATGGCTAAGGCCACCCACGAGTCTCAATTTACGGAGGGGTTCAGGCTGGTGTGATCTCGAAGGTGGTATCGAGCGAAATGCCTTGCGCCTCAGGCATCAACAGTTGCGCACTCAAAGACACAACCGCTGTCACGGCCAAATAGAGACCTACGTGCGCGACGCCGTCGTGGCTGGTTAGCCAGGTTGCGACGAACGGCGCTACGGCCACCAGCCAGCTTGCGCAGTCCCACGCGATCCGCGCCAGTCGGGTGGCGCAGCGGCGTCGGGAACACCTCAACGGACTCACGGTCCGCCGCGGCGATGAACACCGCCTGTGACACGTCCAAGCGGGCGATCGAGGCAGGATCGATCAGGGCAAACACGGCGTCGACATCCGCGCATTCCTTGACGCCCCCGCTTCGAGCCGCCAGTGCGAAGTTCATCACCAGTTACCGGCCGTTCCACCTCGATCACTTCGGCCCCGAAGTCGGCCAGTAGACGCCCGGCGCCGTTGGTGCCGCGATGTAGTTGCCGAGTTCGAGTAAGCGGCACCCATGAAGCGGTCCCGAGGCATCGATGGTCGAATCAATCATCAACCACTTTGTGCGTCATCGCTCACAATGTGGCAACATTGCGATGGTCAGCTCCGCTGAATGTGTGCGTAACACCGCTCACATTGTGAGATGACGCGAGCACGGTGGTGTACGTCGCGAGCCGAACGGACGCGCCGATGGGCCCAAAGCGCGGCGGGACGTGCTGAGGAACAGGTTGCCGTCGACCTTGCGTCGTGATCAGCGTCACGGTGTGCCAGGACACCCCGATTCAGCGGCAACTGCCCACCCTGTGGTGCGGTCATCACCAGCCGTCTCGACATATACGAGCGCAGCGGCGCGTCGTGCAAGCGCGAGGCGGCTCACGTGCCCAGGTCCTGGTGAACACCGAGCGCCACACCGCCGGGGTCAGGCATCGGCAGCGGGCTTCGCGGCCTGCCACACCAACGAATATCGGCCACCGGCAGATCCGTCACGGCGGACCACGGTATGCGGCGGTGACGAACTCGGCAATCGCAGCAGCTGCTTTGTGCGGTAGCCGCTTGAGCGCCCGCGCCGCCGGGGGTGATAGGTCGCCTGGCCCTGCGTCGTCGGGCGTGGTGTCTGCAACCCGGTACGCCGGCGAACCTGGCCGCCATTGATTGTGTTACCGAGGGCGTAATCAGCGTCGGCGCCATCGGTCCAATCGCGGTGACCGGCAGTTGATCGACGTCGCTCCGGCGCCGACTGCTATCCGGCGTCGACCGGCGATCCCGCGCTACACGGTGCGCGGCACCGGCTACCGCCTCGGGCCAAATGACGGCCGACAGCCGTCTTCGCCGATCTCGCCTACCGCCGGGTCAACTATCGACTCGTCGACGAAGTGCGACGCCAACGCGATGCGGCGCGTGCACCGTCCGGCGCCGACACCAGGATCACGAGCCGGACGTCACCGGTGTCGAACTTGTCCGACAGCGACTGCCGGCGGGCGGCGGGGACCAGCCGGGCCGCCGCGTTCAGCGCCACCTGCGACATGGGACCCGGACGTACACGTCGATGTCACAGGTCGCCGCCGACGGACTCGGGCTGCCGCTGCCGCGGTCAGGTTCACCATCGGTGACAACCGGTTCCCCAGTGCACAATCACATACCGGCTCGCCGACCATGGTCAGTGTCGGTGCGGCGGTATCGCTGGCCGCGACTCACTGCGCGACAAGTTCGTCCGCACCGCAGTGGTCGATCCCGCTCGCCGCTGCACGGGACGGCCCCGCAGAACGTTGCGGTGGCGGACGGCCGGATTACCGGACGGACGACCCGGGCGCTGTCGAGACGTACCAGGACGCGTTGGGCCGCAAGGGCAGGCCCAGTCTCGAAGCCCGGATGACGTACACCCCCGACGACGCCGACAAGCGATACTCGATGTACGCCTACGGGCCGGTGTTCGCCGAGGTCGGTGTCGACGAGGCACTCGGCCGGGTGCGGGTGCGCCGGGTGTTCGGATGCTAGGCGACTCGGCTGTCTATCACGACACCGAGGAGATTGCTAGCTGCGGTTAACCAGGCTGTCAGTAAGAGCAATCCGACGTTTCGTGCGCAGATCGTTCTTACGCAGGCGGCCCGCTCGCGCGTGAAGCTGATCGGCTAGAACCGTCGGCTAGTACCACCTCAGCGCCCCCGATCTCGGCGGGCGCGAGCCTAATGCTGACAGGCGGCCTCGGCAGCCCACTCGGTTGAGTTCGTCGGTGGGCGCCGAGAGCCATCGCCGCGAGTTAGTCGGGGGTAGTACGCCGCCTCGGCAATTACAGGTTCGACCGTCGGCGCCTCGGTGCGCCCCGCCCCGCGCCGCGCCGCGCCGCGAACATTGCACCGCGCGCCGGGTGCATCGGCGCAAAGCGTGCGATGCCGGTCGAACGGTTCATGTCGTCATAGATCGCCTCGACGCCGCCGCGCATGAAGTAGGTCTCGTGCCAGAAGCCAGTTCCGCCAGAGTTCCTCAGGAACTGCTGCCACCAGCGCTGGTGAGGCTCTGAGCGGGTCCAGCGCTCCAGGCTCTCAAGGTCGCGCCAGTACTGCGTATCCCGGCATGCGGCGGGATCAGCGACCAGATGATGTCCTTGTGCAGTAGCAGGCCATCCGGCTGCTTCTTCCACGACTTCTGGCTTGGGGCCCAGCTCGAGCAAGCGCAGCATCCCGCGCGGACGCCGCACGCGCATGCCCAGGTAAATTACGACGAGGTCGGGATATGCGCTCAGGTCCAGCCGCGCTCAGCGCTCATTGCTTCGTCCCGTCGAAACGTCGTCGACAGCGACGGTGATCACCGGTGCGTCCCCGTCGGCCGTTCCTTGGACCTAGGGTTGGCCTCGGCGATGCGCTGCGCCTCCTCGGCGCGCTCGGCAACTGCGGCCCTCAGATGGCCATACTTGCCGAGAGGCGGTCTTTTCGCTCTTGCACACTAGATTTCGTGACTTGGGTGACCCAGGCGCCCATCATCTTCTGCCACTTGGTGCCATCGGGGTCCTGGGCCTCCTGCTCGTTGTAGCGGGCGTGCCGGGCGCGCAGCCGGGCGACGTGCTCCGCGTCGGTGGAGGCGGCCCAGTAGCCGAGTTCGGCCGCCAACTCACGCGGCCTGACCAAGTCCAGTTCAGCCATGCCTACGCCCAGCCGCGTACCGGTCGGCGACCTGCGGGGGCGGGGAGTCCGAGGGGGTCCAGCTTAGGGCACCAGATGATCAGGCGTGCGGCGGCGGGTACGGCGCGTGGCCTTGAGGCAAAACTACTCGGCCCTGTCGTGCTCGGCCTGCTTGCGCAGCTCAGCCAGAATACGGACCTCGTGGTACTGCATTAGCCATCCAAGCTCGTCGACGGTGTCCCTGTGGAAGTGCTGTCGCCAGTGGTTGTCCGCTTGCGGCCTTTGAGAAGTCGGCGATAGACGGCTCGTGCGAGGTCGTTTCAGGCCCCGGCGCACCATGGTGGGTGTGCCCCCGTCGTTGATGCGCTTGCGGTAGTACTCGGCGCCGGGGGCTCCTACCCTAATTTCGGTTAGTGCGATTCGGTGCAGAGCCATGTCGATTTGACGACGGCAGGGTGCCGACTGTGTCCCGCACAACGGGCACAACGGGCACAACGGGCACAGTTGCAGTCCTGCGCGTCGGTCCGGCAGCAACTACGGATGGGGAGCCGGTGAGTAGCCCGATGGCGTCGTTGCGGTCACGGTCGGCGTCGCCACGCTGGTCTCCGGCGCGGTCGGAGGTGTCGTCGTCGTGATCGTCTGCTCGGTCGCCTGCGGCACGAGCGGGCCGGCAACTTGTGCGGGGTCAGCGGAGCTGACGTCGCCAAAGATCGCACCAAGCACTGCCATGGCGACTACCGCGCTGATACCGATAGTCGCCGATCCCCATGTCCACTGTGCAGTTCTCACCTTGACCACTCCATTCGGTCGGTGATTCGCTCCAGCCAACCTGGAGAGGGCCAGACGCGAACCCTCCGGATAGGGAATAACCCAAACGGCAAGCGGTGAAACCTCAAGTTAGCCAACAGTATTACTGTGGTGTTGCCCTCGAAAAGCCGAAAGATAGCTGTCGAATTGCTGCGAATGCTACTGGCAGTGGCGGCCGCCACCATCGTCGCCACGCTGGGCCTGGGCTACGGCCAGGCGCATGCTGCGCCGGGCTGTACGGCCTCCGCGCTGTCCTCTGCCCTGGGCCAGGTCGCCACCTCCACCGGGGCCTGGCTGAGCGCCCACCCACAGGCCGAGGCGGCGGTCAACACGGCCGACGAGAACGCCATCCGCACCTACTTCGCCACCCACCAGGCTGAATGGTCTGAGCTGCAAGGCATCGCCTCCCCGCTGCGATCCTTGCGCCAGTCTTGTCCGCAGCAGGTCAGCCCCGGTGACGTCGCCCGGCTCTATGACGCGATGGCGAGCTGATCAGTGAGATCCTGACCACCGACCTGGACAGTGCGCATCAGGCGCTGGACCACATGCTGGTCAGTGTGCGCGAGCACGCCTGGCCCAACGTGCCCGCGGTGACGGTGACCGCTGCGGAGGTCAAACCTCGTCGTCCCCGTTGATGAACCAGGTCGGATCGAAGGGAATCCTGCCGGTATACACGTTCCGGCCGTAGATGTCTTGCGTCAACACAGGCGGGCTGACATCGGGCCTGATGGCGCCGCACCCTGCTGCCCAGCAGCACCACTAGCCGATGATCAGCTTTTCCCGATGGACGAGCATCACGCCGAGGCAGTCCTTCGAATCATGCAGTCAGGCATTGATACCGGCGATGCCACTTTCCAGACTGCCGCCCCAACCTGGGCAGCCTTCAATGCCTAACACCTCGACCAACACCGCTTTGTCGCGCTCGGTCAGGACGATCAAATCATCGGCTTGGCAGCCGCAGTCCCGATTTCGTCTCCATGCGTGTACGGCGGAGTCATCGAGAGCAGCGTGTACGTTGACCCACGCAACCACGCCTGCGGAGTCGGCAAACGTCTCCTCGCCGCCCTGGTCGAGTCGGCAGAAAACGCTGGCATTTGGACTATCCAGGCCGAGATTTTTCCAGAGAACACCACGAGTCTGGCCCTCCACCAGGTCTGCGGTTTCCGAGTCGTGGGATTCCGTGAGGCTCTGGGCCAACTGCGGGGTCGGTGGCGCGATGTGCAGCTACTCGAACGTCGGAGCCGGATCGTCGGTGTGTGAGCAGACAGTACAGAGGGTGACCCTCAGCGCCCGAAGGCTTCGCACGGAACCGCCAGCGCCCGCTCTCTCTCCCCGGTGCGACCGCCGAGGGAACAAGGCTAAAGCCGAAGGCTAAGCGCTTAAGGCTCTATGCAGTTAGGGCCAAGCGGCAACGACTAAGTCGAGCAGGTCTGGCTGGAGGAGCCGACGGATCGCCAGTCCGCTAGCAGTCCGCAATAGCTCCGTCTACGCCTACAGGCCGCAAACAGAACCAACGGTCTAACCTCGAATATCAAGCCCCTCAAACTTCACCCTCAATACCAAACCCGCTGCTGGTGTCGTTCGGGAGGAAGAGGTCGCGACAGCGACGAGGCCCCGCGAACCCTGCCATCAGCCATCTATCCGAGAGCGCTTGGTGTCACGACGATGTCACTGTCAGTTCCGGTCGAAAAGTGAGCAGGTGATTCCGGGGTGGGTTCTAGTCAACGTCGCAACACTGACTGATTCTGTGAGGCTAGCAGTGCGGTGAATAGATCGGCGGGGCAACGGTCTTGGAGGACCTTGCGGGGTCGGCGGTTGAGTTCGTGTTCGACGGCCAGCAGGTGAGTCGGTGGGTGGTTGGCAAGGCTGACGCCTTTGGGGAAGTAGTCGCGAAGCAGTCCGTTGGTGTTCTCGTTGCTGCCGCGTTGCCAGGGTGATCGGGAGTCGCAGAAATAGACGGGCGCGCCGAGCTTGTCGGTGGTGGCCAGGTGGCGGGCCATCTCGGTGCCCTGGTCCCAGGTGATGGACCGCATCAGCCTCGGTGGTAGATCCCGCATCCGCGCCACCAGGGCGGCGTGTAGCGAGTCGGCGTCACTGCGACGCAGGTGCACCAACCGCACCATCCGGGTCTGGCGCTCGACCAGGGTGCCGATCGCCGTGCTGTGGTTGTTACCGATGATGAGATCGCCCTCCCAATGCCCGGCCTCGGATCGGTCGTCAACCGGGAACGGCCGGTCGTGGATGGTGAGCATTGGCTGCTCAAACCTCGGCCGCCGCCGCTGCTGGCGCTGATGGGCTCGGCGGTGATCACGACCGGTGCGCAGCGGTGAACGGCGCTGCGGCGCCAACCGAGAGGGCCGCAGGAAGCGCGAATTCGGTTGATACACCGCTTGATAGATACTTTCATGACACAACCACATGGACGGGTCGTCGACGAAGCGCAACCGAAGATGACGGCTGATCTGCTGCGGGCTCCACCGCTGCCCAAGCAGCTCGGCGACCACACCACTGAGCTCGCTGTTGATGTCGATTCGGCGTCGGTGCCGGCGTGCCCGCCGCACGGTGGCGCGGCGATGAGCATCGAACGGGCGATACCCGCGGCCGGTGACCGCGTTGCGCTGAAGCTCCCGTGAGATGGTCGACGGCGCGCGCCCGAGCTGACCAGCGATCGCCCGCACGCTCAGCCCGGACTGACGCAGATCAGCGATCTCGATGCGCTCGTCCTGGGACAGGTAGCGCGAGCTGATCTGACGGACCGCCAGCCGATCCAACGGTGCGACGAACCCCACCACCACACCGTTGCGATAGACCTTGTGCCCACGCGACCAGTTCGCCCCCGCGGAACGGGATACACCGACTTCGCGGGCCGCGGCCCGCACACTCCACCCCGAGCCCGCAGCTCCATGAACCACTGACGCTTGGCCGACTGCGGACGACGCCCCGGCCCCTTCTTCACCCGACGCGACGATGTCAACACAACCTCCAGAACCCAGAGAAAGTGTTGCGACCGCACCTAGAAACCACCCGGTCGAAAAGTGAGCACCCTTCTGATTGGAGAGTGATCACTGTGGAGGACTGGGCCGAGATCCGCCGGTTGTATCGGTCGGAGAATTGTCGCAGGCTGAGATCGCGCGGCGGCTGAAGTTGGCGCGTAACACCGTGGCCAATGCGGTGCATTCGGAGTCCCCGCCGTGCTACGAACGGGCGCCGGTGGGGACGTTGCGGGGTTGGTAGTCGTGTGGGGTCGATGGTGAGTGTGCGGATGACTTCTCCGGTGGCGGCGTTGAGGACGGTGACGTCGAGGTCGCGGCCGAGCGTCAGAACGTGGGTTCGGGCGTGGGCTCGCTTGACCAGATCCGGGTGCCGCGCCGCCGCCGGGTCAGCGTTAGTGGTCTTGAGCCGTTTGCCTCGCCGGACCGTTGGATCCCGAGGCTGCGCATCTGGCTAGCGACCTGGTCGCGGCGGGCGCGACGTGCAGCTTTCCACAGCTTGACCGCCCCATAAACCCGGTTGCGTCCTTCCAGATCTTGCGCAGTACCGGCCCCAGCTCGGCGTCACGGCAGGCCCGCGCTGCGTTAGCCCGTGCTGCGTGCGATGGCTGCGCACGAGACATCCCAGCCGATGCCACTGCGGATCGGCCTCCCGGTAATCGTTCAGCTCGCAGCGCTTGCGGGTTGACTAACACGCTGAGGCGAAACCCCTAGGAGTTCGGCCACGTCGCGCACCGTGATCCCCTTGGCTGTCAGATCGTGGGCTAAGTCCCCGTGCCTCTTGGTTCGCTACGGCCGAGTTCCTTCTCGGCCAGTTCGCGGTCGTGGCGTGCCTGGCTCGCCCGAGGGTCACGTCGATACCGCCCACGCTTATGGTGATGTGAACGCCCACCTCGGAGGGTGCCTTATCGGTGATGGTGCAGATGAAGTCGTGCGCCTGGCCGGGAACGTCGGCGAGCCGACGCGCCTGAGTGGTGTCGGAGAGATTGATGGACCCGTCGGCCGCCACGTAGCGGTTCAGTTCGGGGACGGTGATCATCCACCACCGGTCTTCCCGAGTCACGGTTACTTCGTAGGTGTGCATCACGCCTCGTCGTTGCAGTCTTTGTCGCACAGGTTGATTGGTCCGTCGACATTCTTACGGCCGCCACGCAGCAGCCACTGCCGCGCCGGCACCTATTCCGATGTCTTGCGACACGCTATGCATGTCCTGCCGTATCACACCGTCATCGGCTCCAGGCGCCGTCGCCGAGCGGGGGGTCAAGAACACAGCTCGCGACCCCGGTCGGTCATTTCGTCGAAATCGGGTCGGGACGCGTTGTCGCTCAGTGCCGATCTCGACGTAGCCCTTGACCAAGATGGGCCAAACGCTCGGATAGCGGCCCTTCCAACGAACGTTGTCGCTGAGCGCGTATTCCGTTCCGTCGGCCGCGATGGTCACCCAGTCGGGCGCATCGCAGGTCAGCACGCCCCCGGCGACGGTGAATGGCCACATGCCGTGGTTCGACTCGCTGCGCCACTCGGCTCTCGAGACCTCGGCACGGACTGCTGGCCTTGGCTCGGCGGCGCAACCCGCCAACGCAAGCGCAGCTGCAGCTACCGCCAGCATCGACCCAACCCCCATTCGCCGACGCTAACGAGCGACCGCCTCTAAGAGTCCTCCCCGTTTATGAGGGTTCTCTATGCCTTCGGCCGCTGGCGGCGCGCCCAGTTGACTCATGTGTCACGATTTGCCTGTGGGGAAACTGTTAATTGCCGGGATGACCGCTGCAGCGGCGCTGATTCTGTCGACGGTGCAGCCCGCGGCGGTGTCGGCGGCGCCGACCGCGTCCGCCGCAGCCTGCCCCGACGCCGAGGTGGTGTTCGCACGCGGCACGACCGAACTGCCAGGCCTCGGTCCGGTCGGCCAGGCGTTCGTCGACTCGCTGCGACCACTGCTCGGCGCCAAGACGCTCGGCGTCTACGGCGTCGACTATCCCGCCACCACGGAGTTCTCGACCGCCGTCCAGGGCATCACCGACGCGCGCAACCACATCGTGGCGACCGCCGCCACCTGTCCGGACACCAAGATGGTGCTCGGCGGATTCTCCCAAGGCGCGGCCGTGATGGGCTTCGTCACGGCAAGCGTCGTGCCCGAAGGTGTTTCGGCACTGGACATCCCCGCACCGATACCAGCCGAGGTGGCCGATCACGTGGCCGCCGTCGCGCTGTTCGGCAAGCCGTCGACGCGCTTCATGAAGGTGATCAACGACCCCGATGTCGTGGTGGGCCCGAATTACGCGGCCAAGTCCATCGAGCTGTGCGTCGACAACGACTTGGTGTGCGATCCGCACGGACGAAGTTTCTCCGCCCACAACCAGTACGTCGAAACCGGCCTGGTGGACCAGGGCGTCGCCTTCGCCGTGCAACGGCTGCAAACGAGTTGGGCAACCGCCGACCCGACCGGGACGTCGACGCCCACCCCCGGTCTCATGTCCGCTCCGCTGGGGACCGTCGCACCAGGGGGCATCGGGCCGACGTCCGGACCGCTCCCCGGTCCGGCCCCGCTTCCCGACCCGGCCATCCCCGCCTCGGCGTCGCCGGTTGCGCCGTTGGCGTGAGCCCGCCCGCAATGGCGCGGCGCACCGCGCGACGGGTGAGGCGCTGACGCGCTAGGGATTCGGCTGCGGCGGCGGCAGGAGGGGCAGACCCACCGGACCCGGGCCTACCGGTGGTTGGCCGTGCGGATCCTCGAGTCCGGCACCGTCGCCCATGGTGGCCACCTCCACCCCCGCACTCTCCAATGCCGTGCCGGTGTTGGCGGTGATCCCGAACGGCGACAGTTCCCCGCCCCCCGGCGACGAGGTCGGCGGGCGGTGTCCGTAGGGGTCCACTTCCGCGGCGGGCTCCCCCATGCTGCCGATCATCACCCCCGGGCCGAAACCCTGCGTCTGGAAGCCGGGCGAACCCGCATAGGGACCGATCCTGGGCGACACCACCCCCAGTCGCGACCCCGGCATGCCGACGACCGTCTGACCGGAATTGGCGTTCGTGGCGACGAACACCCCACGGGCATCGGTCTGCGGAGGAGGGGTGTACGGCAGGAACTCCTGCGAGAAGTCCTGTGTGAAGAAGGGCTTCCCCGGATTGCCGGGAACGATGAGCTGGGGTATCGGGTAACCGGGCGGGGTCGGCGGCGCAGGTTCGGCCCCCGCGGGTGCCGAGGTGATGGTGGCCAGCGTGCACAGACCGGCGGCCGCCGCGATGGTCCGACGCCCGGGAACGATTCGCAAACCCATGAGGCCTACCTCCAATTCCTAGATCTTGAGGGGGTCGCCGTAGATGGCGAATCCGGTGTGGGTGAGGGCCGTGGAGACCCGAAGGTAGGCGTACGACCGGACGGTGACGTCGCCGCCACACGCGTCGGCCTTGATGTGGATGTTGTCGAGATCCAGCATCGCGCGGCCGTCGGGGGAAAGCGCCATGTTCATCATCGGCACTTCCACGATGACCCCGGGCTGGATGGTGGTCTGGACGAACCCCGCCCCGCCGCCGGCAGCCCCGATGTTGTCCGACACGCCCGCGGGGTTCGTCAAATTCGTGTCGACCCCCGCGTTGCCGCCGCCCGCGCCGGCTCCGCCCACACCCAAGCCGCTGGACACGTCGGTTTGGCAGCCCAGTTGATATCCGGTGATGAAGAGACTGTCGGTGATGGGTGATTCACCGCCTTCCGCCGTGGCGGTGGCCGACAGGCTGACGAACCCTTCCTTCGAGGTCGTCGCGGACGCCAGGTTGGGCACCGAATTGATGCGCTCGGCCTCGATGGAGATCGACAGGTTCCATCCGTCGCGGGTCTGTTTCAACAGGTACTTCGGTGCCATGGCGACCGGGTCGGCGGCCGCGTGACCCGGCAGCAGCATCAGTGACAGAACGGTGGACACACACAGGGCGACCGCCCGTACACCGGCGCGCAGCATCACGAGCACGGCTGTTCGATCATCGACATCGGGCCGATCCCCTATCCCATCCGATGGCTCCCTCGCCGCTGCTGACTTCCCTTCTGGTCGGATGCAGGTCGCGGCGCGAGGGCATCCCGAGGCCATCAATGTAACTGTGGCAAAAACCCGCCGCCATGCTGCGACTCGCCACTTCGCACAACGTTTTCGGCACGATTTCGCAACTGTCTTCGCTCATCGGCGATCGCTGAGGGTCCCTGGACCTGGCGTCGTGTCCGTGCAGGCGACTGGTCGTGATCGGCCCATTCGAGTTCGACTCGGTCGGGCCTGGGTGCCGCAGCGGTAGCGTTGCAGTGGCCGTCGGCGATGTGGGTCCAGGGCGGGACGATCGACTGTCCCGCCCCTGCCTTCGGCGTTCGTAAGGGTGAGGGAGACGCGATGCCACGAGATATCAAGATCCCGCCCGCCAAAGTGGCTCGTGTCGGCGAGCGTTTGCGCCACTATCTCTATCGGCTGCATCAACGATCGGCCCCCGCGCCGGTGGCGGTGATGGAGATGATCATGGCCGCATGGGTATCGCAGGCGATTCAGGTGGCCGCCGAACTCGGCATCGCCGACGCCCTCGCGGAGGGTCCGCTGCCCGCTGACGACTTGGCACACCGCGTCGGCGCGGACCCCGACGGCCTCCGACGACTGATGCGGGCATTGATCAGCCGCGGCATCTTCCGCCAGCGTCGTGACGGCCGCTATGAGCTCACCGCTCTCGCTGAACCCCTGCGCTCGGACGCCCCGTTTTCGATGCAGGGATATGCGCGCCTCGTCGGTTCGCCGCAGCACCGGGAACATTGGAGCCTGCTGGTCGAGTCGGTCAGAACCGGCAAGCCGATGATTCCGGAGTTGCGCGGCAAGGACGGATTCGACTATCTCAAGGATGAACCCGCGCTCGCGAAGATCTTCAACGATGCCATGTCCGACCTCGCCGGCCTGGCGGCGACTGCCATCGTTCGCGGCTACGGTTTCGGTCCCTACCGCACGATCGTCGATGTCGGCGGCGGACACGGGGTGCTGCTGTCCATCATCTTGGCGGCGACACCGAACGCGCAAGGCGTGCTCTACGACTTGCCCGAGGTCGTGGCCGGGGCGTCCGCGCTGCTTTCGGCGCGGGGAGTCGAAGACCGGGTGCGAATCGAAGGCGGGTCGTTCTTCGACAGCGTTCCGTCCGGCGGCGACGCCTATGTCCTCAAGAACGTCATCCACGACTGGCCCGATGATCAGGCCGTTGCGATCCTGCGTAACGTGCGTGCGGCCGTCGACGCCACCTCGACGGTGCTCCTGGTGGAGATGGTGCTCCCGGAACACGACCGCGACTTCGCGGGCAAGTGGAGTGACGTGGAAATGCTGCTGGACGCGAACGGGCGCGAACGCGGCCCCGCGGAATATCGAGTCTTGCTTGCGCAAGCCGGTTTTCGGATGAACCGGGTAGTGGAAACCGCCTCACCGTACAGCGTCGTCGAAGCCACGCCCGTGTGAGGCAACGCAGGACCCCGGTGCTGGGTTCACCGGCGCGGTCCGCCGAGCAGGTTGCAGTCCTGCGGGGTCGAGGGATGTGGCACGTCAGCTCCTCGTGTGGCCGTAACGTCTCGTTGGACGCACGCAATCACGGACGGATGGGGGTGCGGTTTGCTCCAGCGAATCGGTCGACTCGCCATCTCGTCACCGCGGCGCGTCATCACGGTGGTATTGCTCGTCATGGTCGCCACCGCGGTCGTCGGCATCCCGGTAACCAAGAGCCTCTCGGCCGGCGGGCTGCGTGATCCGACGTCGGAGTCATCGCAGGCGACCAGACTGCTGTCGGAGAAGTTCGATCAAGGCGACATGGCGATGATCGTGAGCGTCACGTCGAACGACGGCGTCGCGAGCCCCGCGGCCCGGGCGGTGGGCACCGACATCGTCCGACAGTTGCAGGGTTCACCGCACGTCGTCCAGGTGAACTCGGCGTGGACCGCAACCTCTGCGCCCTCGATGATCAGCGAAGACCGCAAGACGGGCCTGATCGTGGCCAGCATGTCCGGCAGCGACAACGAGGCACCGAAGTACGCCAAGGCACTCGCTGACGAATTCCTGCATGACCGCGACGGCGTCACGGTGCGTGCCGGCGGGGAGGCCGCCATCGAAGCCCAGGTCAACAGCCAGAGTACGAAGGACCTGCTGTTCATGGAATCGCTTGCGATCCCGTTGAGCTTTCTTCTGCTGGTCTGGGTGTTCGGCGGTCTACTGGCGGCCGCACTGCCGATCGCGGTCGGCGGTTTCGCGATCCTCGGGTCGATGGCTGTGTTGCACATCGTTTCGATGTTCACCGAAGTGTCGATCTACGCGTTGAATCTGGCCGTCGCGATGGGACTGGCGCTGGCGATCGACTACACACTGCTGATTCTGAGCAGGTTTCGCGACGAGGTGGCCGAGGGGGCCGACCGCCAACAGGCGTTGACCCGCACCATGGCAACCGCCGGCCGGACCGTGCTGTTCTCGGCGATGACGGTCGCGCTGTCGATGGTGACGATGGTGCTGTTCCCGCAGTACTTCCTGAAGTCGTTCGCCTACGCGGGCGTCGCAGTCGTCGCATTCGCCGCGGCCGCGGCCGTGATCGTCAGCCCCGCGGCCATCGTGCTGCTCGGCAGGCGCCTGGACTCGCTGGACGTGCGACGGTTGCTTCGCCGTCTGCTGGGCCGTCCCGAGCCGACCCCCACGCCGGTCGGCAAGACGTTCTGGTATCGCTCGACGCAGTTCGCGATGCGTCATGCCCTGCCCGTCGGGATCGCGATCATCGCACTGCTGCTCGTCCTCGGCGCGCCGTTCCTCGGGGTGCGATGGGGCTTCCCCGACGACCGTGTGCTGCCCGAGTCGGCATCGGCACGCCAGGTTGGCGATCAGCTGCGCGCCGACTTCACGGTCGACTCCTCGAGGAATGTCACCGTGGTGCTTCCCGACGCATCCGGGGTGACGCCCGACGAGCTCACCCGCTACGCCACCGAACTCTCGCGGGTACCCGATGTGTCGGCGGTGTCGGCACCGGGCGGCACATTCGTCGACGGCGGGCCCGCCGGGCCCGCGTCGGCCGCGAGCGGGATGAGACGTGGAAGCGCGTTCTTGACCGTGACGAGCACCGCGCCGCTGTTCTCCGACGCCTCGGCGAGCCAGCTCTATGCGCTGCACGCCGTGGCCACGCCCGCCCGCGCAACCGTTCAGCTGGCCGGAGTCGCACAAGCCAATCACGACAGCGTGCAAGCGATCACCAGTCGGCTGCCCCTGGTGCTCGGGATCATCGCCGGCATCACGGTGGTGCTGCTGTTCCTCTTGACCGGCAGCGTGGTGTTGCCGGTCAAGGCAGTGGTGCTCAACATCTTGTCGCTCACGGCCGCGTTCGGTGCGCTGGTGTGGGTCTTTCAGGACGGTCATCTTGGCGCGCTCGGCTCAACGGTGACGGGCACGCTGGACGTGGACGTGCCGGTATTGTTGTTCTGCATCGCGTTTGGCCTGTCCATGGACTACGAAGTCTTCCTGATTTCACGGATCCGTGAATACTGGCTCGCATCGGACCGCACACCCGCTGCCAACGGCGAAAGCGTCGCGCTTGGCCTCGCGCACACCGGCCGGGTGATCACCGCCGCCGCACTACTGATGTCCATCTCGTTCGCCGCCTTGACGGCTGGGCAAGTGTCCATGCTGCGAATGCTCGGCCTCGGGCTCACGGTGGCGGTGCTGATGGACGCGACCCTGGTCCGGATGCTGCTGGTGCCTGCCTTCATGCGCGTACTCGGCCGCGCCAACTGGTGGGCACCCAAACCACTTGTCCGCCTGCACGATCGGTTCGGCCTGAGCGACACAGTGGAGCATCGCACACTCGGCGCTCAGACACTGCGCGAGCCAGCGTAGCGGGCGTCCTACTTGGCCGACTGAGCGAGCAACTCCCGAGCGCTGTTGCGGCGCAACTTACCCGACGATGTCTTCGGCAGGGTTCCGGCGGGGAACAAACGTACCTCGCGCGGGGCGTGCCCCACGTGGTGATTCACCCGGGCTACGATGTCGCGGCTGATCCGGACGCACACGTCCTCCTCCTCCGCGTCGAGCACTTCGGCGAGCACGGCGAAGCCCTCCCGCTCGACGCCGATCCGCAGCGCGATCACGCAGCCCTGACGCACACCGTCGACCTTGGCGGCCGCACGCTCGATGTCGTGCGGATACAGATTGTTTCCGGCCACGATGATGAGATCCTTCGTCCGCCCGCACACGTGGATCCGCCCCGCGTCGTCGAGGTAGCCCAGGTCGCCGGTGTCAAACCAGCCATCCCTGGCGGCGAGTGGAACGACGCCGTCCATCGTGAGGTAGCGGCCGGCAACCGCGGGACCGCGAAGTTCGATGGCGCCGATCTCCCGGGCTCCCCGCACCGTTCCGTCGCGCGTAATGCGCACGTCCATGCCCGTCAAGGGGAATCCCAGGCAAACGATGTGCTGCACGTCCGTCGAGTCACGGGGAACCTGCTGCGCGCGGTGGGCACCCGAGACGGTGTGCCGGGATACGGTGTCGAAGATCGGGGGGTCGTCGTGGGCGCCGAAGGAGACCCCCAGCGTGGCTTCGGCGAGTCCGTAAGTCGGCATCGGTGCGCTCGGCCGCAGCCCGAAACGCGCGCCCACCGCCACGAAATTCTCGACGTCGCGATGATCGATGGGCTCGGCTCCGTTGATCGCCACCCGCAGCGACGAGAGGTCGATGACGTCCGGGTCGGTCCGCTCCAGAACGCGAGCGAGCAAGGAGTACGCGAAATTGGGGCCCGCAGTGATGGTGGCGCGGTGCCTGCTGATCAACTCGGCCCACACGATCGGCCGCCGCACGAACTGATCGGGGGTGACGACGACGGCTTCGAGCGCCAATTGCATGGGAAAACACACGAACCCGATCATGCCCATGTCGTGCGACAACGGCAGCCAACTCACTATCACGTCCAGGTCGACGTCGATGTCGAGCCCCGCGCTGATCGCCACGGTGTTCGCGGCGAGATTTCCGTGGCTGATCTCCACTGCCTTCGGTATGCCGGTCGACCCCGAGGTCAGTTGCCGCAGCGCGACGTCGTCCTCATCGGCATCCGCCGGCTCGATCGGCTCGGCGGCGCGCATCGATTCCACCGTGTAGACCGCCACATCGTAGGCCGCCAGGTGATCCAGCGCCATCAGGAAGGGTTCTCCGACGACGACCACGTCGGCGCGGATCATCCGTATCGCCCGCACGGTGTCACCGAGCCAGACCGCCAGGTCCGCGCGTGGTGTGGGTTGCTGCAGCATCGTCAGCGCGGCGCGGCGCATCCAGATCGCCTGCGCCAGCGGTGCGACATCCGCCGCGTCGGCGGCCAGCACCGCGACCGAGTCGTGGCGGCCAATTCCCCTGAGTGCCAGGCATCCCGCCATCCGCTTGGCCTGCTCGTGCACTTCCCGCCACGTCAACCGCACGGGTTCGGCGACTGTGCCGACGCTCAAGCCGCGCGACGACGACGCCGCAGCAGCGAACACTTGACGGGTGAAGATGCTCATCGAATCAGGTCCTTTCCAGCGCCACGTCCTCGACGATGCAAGCAATCGCGACTACCAACTCGGGATCCGGCTCACGGAACAGAAAGTGGCCGCCGGCGAAGAGGCGGACCGGTTGCGGCCGTACCGAGTGATTCGACCAGGCGGACAATGTATCCGGTGGCGCCAACGGGTCGCCGCGGCCGCCGAAGACGTACAACGGACACGGCAACGGCGGCTCGCCCGACGGTCGGTAGGACTGGCAGAGCCGCAGATCGTCACGGACGACCGGCATCAGCAGTTCAAGCCATTCGGGGCGGGACAGGATCTCGGCCGGCAGCCCGCCGTAGCGCGCCAGCTCGGCGGCCAGCTGGCGATCGTCGTGGACCCGCAGATCGTGCCCTGGTGTGCGCAGCCCGGGAGCGCGGTAGGCCGCGACGATGACGGCCTGCGGCGCACCTTGATTGCGCGAAATACGATATACGGCAATCAAATACGCCAGCAAGGCACCCATACTGTGACCGAGCAGGACGTGGGGTCGGCTCAACGGGTCGGCAAGCTCGTCGGCCATGCCCCGCACGCACGCGTCGACGTCGACGTAGCGTGGCTCATCGCAGCGCGATTCCCGTCCGGGCAGTTTCACCGCCGTGAGCGTCGCCTCGACGCCCATGGCCGCCAGCGCTCGGCGCAGCGGATGAAACGACGCTGACCCGCCGCCGGCGTGGGGGAAGCACACCAACTCCACGGGAGTCACCGAGTCACCTGGGAGTTCTGGGCACCGAGCCGCTCCATCACGAAGTCCACGACGTCGCCGACGCTGTGAATCTTCGGCAGCACCTCGACGATGGCGATACGCCCCAACTGTGGATAGTCCGCCTGCAGCCGGTCGAAGAGGCGAAGTTGCAGAAGCGAGTCGTAGCCCAGATCGTCACTGAGCCGGCTGGACCGCGCAAGCGCGCCGACCGAATAGCCACCGACGTCGGCGATCACCGCCAGAAGCGTGCCCTCCGATGCGGCCGGCATCCGTGCGGGCCGTGGCCGCTCGACGACTGGCGTGACGACCGCGGGCTGGGCCATCGGCACCGCGGCGGCGACCCCGCCGTCGAACCAGAACCGACTGGAGCTGTCGAAGACGTACGGCGGAATCCGCTGCAGCGGGCCGGTCGGCCCACCGTAGAGCGGAGTCAGGTCGGGCGAGTACCCGTCGCGCAGCAAGGTCGCAGCGACGCCCAGTAGTTCCGTTCCCCGGGAATCCGGTCCGCCACACAATGCCAGCGACCGGGTCTGCGGTGGCAGTCCGCATTGGCGGGCCAGCGTGAGCAGCGTGGATCGCGGACCGGCCTCGGCGGCATAGTCGGCATTCGCCGCACTGACCGCGGCCTGGGTTGCGTCGAAGAACCGCACCCGCGAACAGATCTGGTTCGCCCAGTAGTCGACGTCCATTTCTTGTCCCTCGACCTCCCTGCCGAGAACCGTGGAGAAGACCGGGAACTCCGCGGGACCTGGCGCCGGCAGTCCCGCCAGCTCGCGCCGGAACAGCGCCACCATGGGCTCCATCAGCGGCGAGTGGAAGGCGTGCGAAACCTTGAGGTGTACCGCTCGGCCGCCCTGCCCGCGGACCGCATCGTGCACCCGCGCCACCGTGGCGGCGGTACCGGAGATGGTCACCGAGCGTGGCCCGTTGACGGCCGCGATCACGCACCCGGGCTCGTCGGCGACGACTGCCTCAGCCTGCTCGACACCGGAATCGACCGCGATCATCGCCCCACCGGGCGGCAACGCCGCCATCAGCCGTCCCCTGACCGCGATGAGCCTGGCCGCGTCCTCGAGTGACAGCACGCCCGCCAGGCAGGCGACGGCGACCTCGCCGACGCTGTGGCCGATCCCGAACGCGGGGCGAACCCCGCTCTGCAGCAACGTCCGTCCCAACGCGTAGGACACCGCGAACAACGCGGGCTGAGCGAGGTTGGTGTGAGGGTCGTCGGCAGCGCCGCCGAAGATTCCATCGAACGGGCGCCACGGCAGGTGCGGGTCGAGGGCGGCCACCGCGGCATCCAGATGTGCCCGGTAGACGGAGTTGGAGTCATAAAGTGGCCGCGTCATGCCTGGATATTGCGTGCCCTGCCCGGGGCACAAGAGGCCAACACGGGCTGCGACCTTGCGCGGCGGGGCAGATGACGTCAGGTCGGTGCGGGTACCGGTGAGGAACTCGACCAGGCCGTGAACCAGCGTGCCGCGGTCGCCCTCCAGTACCAGGCGATGCCGATGCGATTTCTTCACCACGTTGGTCGCGCGGCACCACGAGGCGACCCGTTGATCATCGAGGTTGCGCAGGGCGGTGGCGATCGCCTCCGCGTTGCGCCGCAGCGCCTCGTCCGAGGGCGCCGACAGCGTGAGCACACCGGCCGTGCCCGGCTCGGGTGCCGCTGCGGGCGTCGCCGACTCCAGCACCACGTGCGCATTGCTGCCGCCAAGCCCGAATGAGCTCACCCCACCCAGCGCCTTGACCGGCAACGGCTCGGGTCGCTCCGCCAGCCGGAGCCCCTGCGCGTCGAGATGCAACCCCGGATTGGCACTGTCGCCGAACACCGTCGGCGGGAGCACGCGGTGGTGCAGCGCCAGGCACGCCTTGATGAACGCCGCAATCCCCGCACTGCCCTCCGTGTGCCCGATGTTTCCCTTGACCGAACCCAGCAGGCATGGGTCGCCGCCGCGGGTCTCGTGGACATCGCCCAGGGCGTTGGCCTCGATCATGTCGCCGAGAAAAGTGCCGGTGCCGTGTGCTTCGACGAAGGCGATCTGTGCGGCCTTTACTTCGGCAAGATCGAGCGCGCGACGCATCAGCGCTACCTGCGACCGGCGGCTCGGGGCGGTGATCCCATTGCTACGGCCATCGTGGTTGGCGACCGAAGACTTCACCACTGCATAGATCGGTTGGCCATCGGCGATGGCATCGTCCAGTCGGCGCAGCACCACGGCGGCCACGCCCTCACCCCGTCCGATGCCGTCTGCGCGCTGTCCGAAGGGTTTGCAGCGACCATCCGGCGCGGAGAGCCCGGACTGTGTGTAGAAGATCGAAAGCGAAGGTGTGAGAAGCAAATTCGCACCGGCCGCGATGACGGCGTCGGCCTCGCCGGACCGCAGTGCAGCGCAGCCTTGGTGCACAGCCATCAACGATGACGAGCAGGCGGAATCGATGGCCATGCTCGGTCCAGTGAGGTTGAGGTGGTAGGAGATGCGGTTGGCCGCCATGAAATAGCCGCTGCCGGCACCACGAAAAGCGGTGACGCCGGGGAAGTCGAACATCTGGCGGCTGCTCCACTCGCTGGACATCAGGCCGACGAACACCCCGGTCGGCGTGCCGGCCAACGATCGGGGATCGATTCCGCCATCTTCCAGTGCGCGCCACGTCGCCTGCAGCAGTAGTCGCTGCTGCGGGTCGAGCGCCGCCGCCTCGATCGGCGCGATGCCGAAGAAGTCGTAGTCGAATGCGTCCACGTCGTCGATGAAGTGCGCGCGTCGGGTGTTCGTCGATCCGGCGATACCGTCGCGGTGGTAATAGGCGTCGACATCCCAACGCTGCTGCGGCACTTCGGCGTCGGTGACGACCCCGTTCATCAGCAGTTGCCAGAATTCGTCCTTGTCGCGCGCGCCCGGGAAGCGGCAGTCGATGCCGATCACGGCGATCGGCGTCACGGCGCGGCTCGCTCGGCGGCCAGGTAGGTCGCGATGGCATCGATCGTCGGATAGTCCCACACCATGGTGGTCTCGACGGCGAAGCCCTTCTCGCACTGGAGGTCAGCGCACAGCGTCATGCCCAACACGGAATCGATCCCACAATCGGCCAAGGGGGTGTCGACGTCGATCGTGTCGGGCGGAACGTTGACGTATCCGGCCACCTTGATGGTCAGCCAATCGGCCAGTTCTTGATACTCCGAGGCGTCAGCGGTCATCGAGCACTCCCGGCCAGCTCTCTGCAGCGGGCTCATCGCCTGCCGTGGCACTGACCGCCTGGCTGGGCACTGCGTCGCCGAACGAGATCCGGCGACGCACGAAAGCACGCACGCCACCGTCGAACCGCGCGCCGCCGATGAGCGCCGCACCGGCGATCAGCGGCAGGCCGATCGCGATGCCCACGCCCAGACCCACCAGGAAGATCGCCATGCCCGCGGCCTGCGCTACGCCGCCGAATCGCCGGGCCGACCTGACCTTCGCGCCCCATGTGCGAAATGCCTTGCCTGCGAGAAGGTCTGCCACCGCCAGGCTTGGCACGACGGGGGCCGCGTCTTGCGAACAGTGCCCTGACGCGGCGAGGTTTCGCCCCACCTCGGCGACTCGGTTCAGCTCTGTGGGGCCGACACCGGCCCGTCCGAACCACAGGAAGGGGTCGCGCCTGCCGGCCAGCAACCAGCGCAGTGTGGTCACGAATGTCGAGGCCTGCGCCCGGGTGTCGGTCGCGGCGATCACCTCGACGGATCGGGCACCCGCTGCTCGCAGCAGCCCGGACACCTCGATCGCCGCCGAGTACCACATGTTGCGGCACGCGATCAGTGAGACGACCCTCCGATTCCGGAAGGCCTCGGGATGCGCATTCAGCAGCGATCGGACGGGAAGCGAGGGAGCCAGATACCACACCTGATAGGCCAGGATCACCAACTCCTCTGGGTCCGTTGCGGAGCCGGCCGACGGCTCGACGAGCTCCACGAGCGCCTCCGGATCCACCGCAGCAGGGAATATCCCGAAGAATCGTCGAATCGGCCACGGGAACGGAAACGCGACGCGTGGTTGGACGTCCACCCAGTTGACGTCCCACCCGAAGGCGACGAGTGGGGCAGTCAAGGCATCGGCGACCTCGCGCAGCTGTCCGGTTTGCGAATACACGTACACCACCGCCCGCGACCGAGGTTGCTGGGCCCGGACGGCCCCGGAGTCAAGGGTCATGACCGGGCTCCCGACACCGCAACCGCTGACACCGCCGTGAGGTGCATGAACGAGACCACGAACCGGCCGGATTCCGGCACCATGCACAAGAGGGTGTCACCCTCGTTGATCAGGCCGTTCGTCATCATCTCGTCGAGGATGACGAAGATGGCCGCGCTGCCGATGTTGCCGACTGTCGTGAGGTTGCTGAACCACATTTCGGGACGACCCATGGCAACGTTGCGCCTGGACAACTCGCCGAACATCAGGGTCTTCATGCGTTCGCTCGAGTAGTGCGCGGGAAACCACGTCACCCTCTCCGGGTCGAACTTGCCCATCGCGCAGAGGCGTTGGTACTCGTCGATTCCGACGCGTACCAGGTGCGGCAACAGGGAGAGCTTCTGCCGTGGGGCGAGCGCACCGTCGGCCGCGGCCTCCGCGGCGGTCGGGTAGTCAGCCCAGGTCTTGGAGCACGAGTTGTCCTTGCTGCCGAAGTACATACACGCTTGTTCGGTGTTCGCATAGGACGTCAACGAGATCCAGTCGATGCGAAGGCTGATCCCCGATGCCGCGGGTGCACTCTCGATGACGACGGCGCCCGCGCCATCGGAGAGCATGTAGCGCAGGAACGCGGTTTCCATCGGCAACGACCCGTCCTCCGAGATCGCCTTCATCTCGTCGTAGCGGGTGCTCTTGAACCCGCGAGATGCGAACTCGCTGGCCACGCAGACCGCGTTCCGCTTCTCGCCGATCGCCACTTGCAGATAGGCGCTCTTCAACGCCATCATGCCGCAACTGCAGATGCCGTGTGCGGTCGCGATCTCGAGTGGGCCGTACCCCAACTCGCCGTGCACCATGCTGGCATGCCCGGGACCCATCAGGTCAGGCAGCGTCGTCGCCGCCGTCAACAGTTCCACCTCGTCGGATTCGAGTCCGGCGCGCTCGACGGCGTTGCGCACCGCTCCGGCCGCCATCGCCGCATTCGAGATGACGGTCTGCTGGTTCTTGTCGATCCCGTAGTGGCGTGTCTTGATCCCGCAGTTCGCGAGAATCAAGTCCTTCAGATCGGAGGACGCGCGTCCGGCTTTGCCGATGTAGTCTTCGATTTCGTCATTGGACACCGGGTAGCCGGGGAGGAAGGCGCCGGTGGCCGTGATGTATGCACTCATGTTGACGCGGCTCCAATGATCGGTTCGTCAACGAGGCCGCGTGGCCCGCGAGGCCGATTCGGCAATCTTCACGACGATGAGTTGCTTGAAGTCGGCGAGCGTGCGTACCCCGGCGATGCGCTCGTCATCGAGGGAAACGCCGTACTTCTTCTCGACGATGTCCGCGATGGCGAGAACCCCCAGCGAATCGAGTCCCAGATCGTCCAGCGTCGATTCCTCGGTGATCTGATCGGGTTCGACGCCGTAGTGTGCGCCCAGGTACTCGACGATGTCGCGTTCGACTTCGTATTCGATCGGCATGGCCGACGTCCCCTGTTCAGCCGACTCGCGTACGACCGCGAACCGGGTCAGCTGCGAACCCATCCAGATAGTAGCTGGCGGTGGCGTGCCACCGCAGATCAATCACGGTTACCTTCCGTACAGACGAGACGCGACCGACGTGGCCGGGAGCCGACTGCACACATGGGATACGAGTAACGGTTCCCGCCGGTTCAAACGCTCGCTAGTTTCCGATTCGGAGATAAGGTCAGGCAACCGCGAGTGAAGGGCGGATGCGATGAATCCCACGACCCGCTGGCCCGGCGCGACGGACACCGAACACCGCGGCGCGACGACACAGTGACATGGGCACTTCGCGGGTCCTGATCGTCGGTGCCGGTCCAGCCGGAGCGACAGCCGCGCTGCTGCTCGCCGAGCACGGGATCGACACGCTCGTCGTCGAACGACGCATCGCCCCGTCGCCCCACCCGGCCGCACACGTGCTCTCCACCCGTACCTCGGAGGTCTTCCGCGAACTGGGCCTCGAACACGAGGTGCGCCGCCTCAGCTCGCGAATATACGAACTGCGTGACGGCATCTATGCCACGAGTCTGACCGGACCCGAGTTGGGCCGGATCACCATCTACGACCCCGAATCGACTGAAGCGCAGATGCTTCAGACCCTGAGCCCGACTCGCGCGGGAAACCTGTCCCAACACGTACTCGGGCAATTGCTGTGGGAGCAGCTCGATGCGGACGAGCGTGTCGATTTCCGGCGCGGCAGCACGTACCAAGATCACCGCCAAACGTCCGACGGCGTCGAAGTGCGCGCCACCGGCCCCGACCTCGATGGCGAGTGGATCGCGTCAGGCCGGTATCTGATCGCCGCCGATGGTGCAGGCAGCGCCGTCCGGCGCACATGCGGACTTCAGATGCGCGGCCCCGTGCTTCAACACGTGATCAGCGTTCACTTCACCGCCGACCTGCGTCCCTACCTGTGGTCGCGGCGGGGCCCCGTCTTGTTCACGTTCACCCCCCGCGGGCTCGGCATCATCATCGTGCACAGCTCACCCGGTGACTTCGTGTTCCAAATCCCCTACTTCCCACCAGCTCAGCGTCTCGAGGACTTCACCGCCGAGGAATGTCGGCGCAGAATCCAGGATGCGGTCGGAGACAGGGATCTGGCCGTGGACATCCACTCGGTGCAGAGCTGGGCGATGACGGCTCAAGTCGCCGATCGCTACCGCAAGGGACGGACGTTCCTCATCGGTGACGCCGCGCACCGATTCCCACCGACCGGCGGTCTCGGACTCAACACCGGAGTGCACGATGCTCACAACCTGGCCTGGAAACTGGCGTGGGACATCTCTGGGCGTGGGCCGGCCGGCCTCCTCGACACCTACGAGGCGGAACGTCGGCCGATCGGCATCGCCAACACAGAGCATTCAGTGAAGAACTTCGACGGTCTGATGGATGTCTTCGACGCGCTCGGTTTACCCCGATCAGGTATGCGCGCGATGCGGGCTCTGGCCGGGTCCCGACTGATGTCTGCACTGCCGCGCTCGGAGTCACGCCGGATCGTGGCCGCGCTCGTGGCGATGGCGCTGCGGCGGATTGCCCTGGCGACTTCCCGGGGCCGCATCGGAGCGCGCATCCGGCGCAGGGTTCACGAGGTGATCGCCGGCCAGGGCAGCCACTATCGCACGTGGGGGCTCGACCTCGGTGTGCACTACGACAGCGGATTCCTCGACGAGGGCCACATCTCCAACGACGCCGGGGACATCGAGTTCTACACCCCTGTCGTGCGCGTCGGCGGACGGGTACCCCACGCATGGGTCCGGTACAACGGAGCCAGAGTCTCCACGCTCGACCTCCCGGCACGCGACACGCTCACGGTTCTGACCACGTCGCACTACGAGTCGAGTTGGCTCGACGCGCAGACAGCGGTCGGATACCCGCTGACGGTGATAGGCGTCGACCTCGCGGCCTGCGCATCGCCGCTGCGCTCGCTGGCTGCAGGGCAGGCGCTGTTGCTGCGCCCGGATTCGCACATCGCCGCAGTGCTCGACCCAACGGGCAGTGGGTGCGCCGACGCGATCGTTGCGGCGCTCGATCAACTGGGTCTGACGGCCACCGTCGAGGAGAGCCATGAACGCACACCTTGACGAGATCGTCCTGCTGACCCACGAGTGGGTTTCGATGCGAGCCTGGTGGAGCACCCTTCTCGGGACGGATCCCCGCACGGTCGGTCACCAGACCGCGGTCGTCGAGACAGCTGGATTACGCGTTGTCATCGAGCATTCCGACATCGCGATGAACGCCAATCCCGAAGTCGCCGGGGTCGTATCACTCACGTTGGCGGCCACCTCCGCGAAGGATGCCCTCGACACCCACAGGCGACTCGTCGCGATCGGCTCCCGTCACCACCGCGCCACCAACGACGCCGGCGGAGTGCGCCTGTGGTACCGCGACCCCAATGGCACCGACGTGGCAATCCGCTTACCGATCGACGCCGGCGCGAACGACCGACTTCACCAGGAGATCGACCCCGACCACATCGTCACCCGCCTGGAAGCGGCCGCGGACTCGACGAAGGAGACGCCTGCCGGCGGCCAGTAGGGAACTGCCGGACGAACCGCTACAGCGGCGGCGTGCTCAACTCGGCGCGAGCGCGACGCTCGACGAGCAACGGCACGAAGTCACGGATCGGACTCTGCTCGAACCGGGCTCTGGCTCCCTGTACGGCGGCCGCGATGCGGTCCGGCGGGAGATCTGAAAACTTGCTGCTCAACCGCTGTTCGAGTGCTGCAATTGCCACCTGTTCGCTCAAGTCAGCCATCCGGAAATTGTGCGCTGCCCCGAACCGGAACGTCAACGAAGCGTCAAGACGCCGGGCACCGAAAACCCATGTACGCGGGGCGGATGGCGCCGTGATGAGACGTTTCCCACACGGCCGAGGGTACCGGAGACGGCCGAACCTCAACTGGGTCACCGGCATCCGCGTCCGCGGAGGGTCGACCGCCGCCGCTACGGCGTGCTCGTCGGGGGCACCGTCACCGTCTGGGTGACGGTGCTGGTGCTGGTGCTGACGCTCGTCGACACCGTGGTGCTGGTGCTGGGTGGCGTGGTGGTGGTCGGGGTCGTCGTCGTGGTCGTGGTGGTGCTCTCCGTCGACGATGTCGTGGTCTCGGCGTCGGTGGTCGTGGTCGGCTCCTGGCTCTGGGTGACCGTCTCGGTGCCGCCGGTGGGGACCGGTGCCACGCCGGCCGACGGAGAGGTCGTCGAAGTGGACGTCGAAGGTGATGATGTGGTCGAGGTCGGGCTCGAGGCGTCGCCACCGCTCAACGAGACGATGGCGTAGACGATCACCGCGACGAGGATGACGGCCAGTGCCCCGATGCTGACGAGGCCGGCCGGCTGGCGGTACCACGGGGTCGGCGGCGCGGGCGGCGGCGGCTGACCGTATCCGGGCCCATCGCCGTACGGCTGCTGCGCGCCGTAGTTCACGTACGCGGTCGGCTCGCTCCAGGCGGTCGGCTCGCTTCGCGGCAGATTGTCGTACTGCGTCGGCTCGCTGTCGGAGTAGTACGGGTCGTCTGTGGGTCCACTCGGACCGTCATTACGGGCCACGGGTCTCGATGCTAACGCTCAGGTGCCGCGTCACCGGCGTCCGCGCAGGCCGAGTCGCGCGGCGCCGACGCGGTGGGCGCGCCACACACGCGGACTTTTTTCGCGGATTTTTTGGCAGACGCTGCCATTCGATCGTCCGCTACCATTGCCGCGCATAATCGCACACACCACTTTTCCGGCCAAACAGGCCGACAGCAGGAATAATTCCGGTCTGTGTGGGTGCGCTGAAGATGCGGCGCCGCGGTCGCAGCAACCTCGTTGGTACCCGATCACCTCCGCGCCGAACCGATGCCTCCTGGGTTTTCCCAGGCCAACCGGCATCCAATCGACATCGAATCCTGGGAGTTCGACTTGCCATCGCGGGTTTTTCGGACAAGATGCAATGGCACCCCGACAGGATGCGTACAGGTGATGACACCGTCGGGACAGAGATCAAGGGGATTTAGATGAACAAGATGCGCAAGGCGGTGACCGTCGGCGTCGTCGCGGCGCTGGCGGCGTTCGGCGTGGCCGCCTGCGGAGGAGACTCCGGCAGCAGTGGCAGTGGCAGTGGCGGCGGCAGTGGCAACGGAGGCGGGGACATCAACGTCACGATGACGTCCTTCCCCGACTACGTCGACCCCCAGCTGTCCTACACGACCGAGGGTTGGGAGGTGCTCTACAACGTCTACACCCCGCTGCTCACCTACAAGCACGCCAAGGAGGAAGCCGGCACCGAGGTGGTTCCGGGCCTGGCGAAGGCGATGCCCGAGGTCTCCGCGGACGGCAAGACCTACAAGCTGACGCTGCGCCCCAACATGAAGTACTCCGACGGGACGCCGATCAAGGCCTCCGACTTCACCTACGCCATTCAGCGGCTGTTCAAGGCCGACTCGGGCGGGTCGGTGTTCTTCGAACCGATCGTCGGCGCCACCGACTACGCCGATGGCAAGGCGCCCACGATCAGCGGCATCACCACCGATGACGCCACCGGCGACATCACCATCACCCTGACCGAGGCCAACGGCACCTTCAACGACTTGCTTGCGCTGCCGTTCTCCGCACCGGTTCCGCCGAGCACCCCACTCGACAAGGACGCGACGAACAACCCGCCGCCGGGTAGCGGACCCTTCATGATCTCGAAGGTCGAGGCCCCTCAGTCGTTGACGATGGAGCGCAACCCCAACTTCAAGACGGTCAAGGACGCCGGCGCGACCGAAGTCGCCGACGCCCACGTCGACAAGATCACCGTCACGCAGAACAAGAGCAACTCGGCACAGGTGACCGGCATCGAGCAGAACACCACCGACTTCATGCACGACCCGCCGGACGCCGACCGGCTCGCCGAGGTGAAGTCGAAGTTCGCCAACCGGTTCCGGATGGTCAACTCGATCAACACCTACTACTTCTGGATGAACACCCAGACCGCGCCGTTCAACGACATCCGCGTGCGCCAGGCGGTCAACTACGCCATCGACCCCGAAGCGCTCAACCGCGTCTTCGGCGGCCGCCTGCATCCGACGCAGAACATCCTCCCGCCGGGCATGCCGGGCTACCAGGAGAACAAGCCGTATCCCACCGACATGGCGAAGGCCAAAGCGCTACTGGCAGAAGCGAATCCGGCCGACAAGAACATCACGGTGTGGACCGATGACGAGCCGGACCGCAAGCGGATCGGCGAGTACTACCACGACCTGCTCACCCAGCTCGGCTTCAACGCCACCCTCAAGGTGATCGCCGGCGACGTGTACTGGACCACCATCGGAAACCAGTCCACGCCCGACCTCGACACCGGCTTCGCGGACTGGTTCCAGGACTTCCCGCACCCGGACGACTTCTTCCGGCCGCTGCTCAACGGCAAGAACATCCTGCCGACGAACAGCAACAACTTCTCGCACGTCGCCATCCCCGAGCTCGACGCCAAGATGGATGCGCTCCGCGCGCAGCAGCTCACCGACGACGTCAAGAAGCAGTACGCCGATCTCGACAAGGCCTACATGGATCAGGCGGTCTGGGCGCCCTACGGCAACGAGGAGTTCACCACGTTCCTGTCCGAGCGCATGGACTTCGACAAGGCGTACCGCCATGTGTTGTTCAGCCAGGACTACTCGGCCTTCGCGCTGAAGTAGATGACCGCCCACACCGAACAGGTCCAGGCACCAGGAATCCCGCCGGTACCCGCCGGCGTCGCCCCAGAAGCCATCCACGGTCACAGCCCGTGGTACCTGGCCTGGATCAGGCTGCGCCGCAACAGGGTGGCACTGGGATTCGGCGTGCTGTTCGTGGCAATCGTCGTGGCGTGCCTGGGGGCACCGCTGTGGGCGGACCACGTCGCACACACCGGGCCGGACGAGAACCACATCACCGACAAGGTGTTGATCGACGGACAGGAGGAGTACGTCGTGTCGCCCGACGGGACGCCGATGGGTCCCGGCCTGCACGGTCGCTACCTGCTCGGTGCCGACCAAAACGGCCGTGACGTCATGGTCCGGCTGCTCTACGGCGGTCGCACCTCGATCTTCATCGGGGTCGCCGCCGCCGTCGTCACGACGGTGTTGGCGGTGCTCGTCGGCCTGCTGTGCGGTTACTACCGCGGGTGGATCGACTCGATCCTGTCGAGGGCCATGGACGTGGTCTGGGCGTTCCCGGTGCTTCTGCTTGGCATCGCGCTGGGCACGGCACTCGCCTTGGGCGGCCTCAAGATCGGTGACTTCATCGTGGCGGGTGACTCGCTGTGGATCCCGATCATGATCATCGGGTTCGTCTACGTGCCCTACATGGCACGGCCCATCCGCGGTGAGATCCTGGCACTTCGCGAGAAGGAGTTCGTCGAAGCCGCCGTCGCGCAGGGCAAGGGGCCCATCCGCATCATGGTCTCCGAGCTGCTGCCCAACGTGGTGTCGACGATCATCGTCTTCTTCACGCTCAACATCGCCAACAACATGCTGCTGGAGTCGTCGCTGTCGTTCCTCGGCGCGGGTGTGCGACCGCCCAGCGCGTCATGGGGCACGATGATCGCCGACGGGTACCAGAACATCTACACGGCGCCGCACCTGACCATCGTTCCCGGCATCATGATCGTGCTGACGGTGTTGTCGCTCAACGTGTTCGGTGACGGACTGCGTGACGCGCTGGATCCACGCGCCAAGATCAGGCTGGAGCACTAGACCATGGTGTCCTTCGCCGCCCGGCGAATCATCGGGATGATCGCCGTCCTCTTCGCGATCTCGGTGATCGTCTTCCTGATCTTCAACGTGATCCCCAACTCCGATCCGGCACAGCGCATCGCGGGCAAGAACGCCAACCCTGCGCTCATCGCCCGGGTCAGCGCCGACCTCGGACTCGACCGGTCGCTGCCCGTGCAGTACCTGACGATGATGAAGCAGATCTTCACCGGTCAACTGACGTCCTACGCCAGCTCACAGAACGTCGGCGAACAGATCTGGAAGGGCCTGCCCGCCACGCTGTCGCTCTGCATCGGCGCGGCCGTCCTGTGGATGGCGCTCGCGGTGGTGTTCGGCTACCTCAGCGCGGTGCACGCCGGCAAGTTCACCGACCGCACGCTGACGATCCTCGCGCTGGTCGGCATCTCGGTGCCGGTGTTCTGGCTCGCGGCGATCCTGTTGTACTACTTGAGCTTCAAGGCTCAGCTGTTCCCGACGAGTAGTTACGTGCCGCTGACCAAGAACCCCGGACAGTGGGCGTATCACCTGGTGTTGCCGTGGATCACGCTCGCAGTGCTCTTCGTCGGGTTCTATAGCCGCGTGCTGCGCTCCAACATGCTCGACGTGATGAACGAGGACTACGTGCGCACGGCGCGGGCCAAGGGCATCAGTGAACGCCAGATTCGCATCAAGCACGTGCTGCGCAATTCGATGATTCCCGTCATCACGCTGTTCGGCCTCGACTTCGGCGCCGTAGTGGGTGGCGGCGCGATCCTCACCGAGACCGTGTTCAACATCAACGGGGTCGGGCTCTATGCCGGCCAGGCCATCGGCAGCCTCGATCTACCACCGCTGATGGGGGTCACGATGTTCGGCGCATTCTTCATCGTGCTGTTCAACACCGTGGTCGACGTCCTCTACGCGTTCCTGGACCCACGCATCCGACTCGGCGAGGCGGCACCGGCATGATTCTCTCGGTCAAGGACCTCGCGGTCAGCTTCGCCACCGACGGCGGCGTGGTGCGCGCCGTCGAGGGCGTCTCGTTCAACCTCGACAAGGGCGAGATCCTCGCCATCGTCGGGGAATCCGGTTCCGGCAAGAGCGTCACCGCGCAGACCATCCTCGGTCTCACCAGGGCTCCCAACGCCACCATCACCGGATCGGTCGAGTTCGACGGCCGCGATCTCACCGAACTGGACGACGAGAAGTTGCGCGACGTCCGCGGGAAGCGGATCGCGATGATCTTCCAGGATCCGATGACGTCGCTGAATCCCGTCTACCGCGTCGGCGATCAAATCGTCGAGATGATCAGGGCGCACGGCAAGGTTCCCAAGCGTCAGGCCCACGAGACGGCCATCGAGTTGCTGCGTTCGGTGGGCATTCCGAATCCGGAACGGCGCGTGCAGGACTACCCCCACGAGTTCTCCGGGGGGATGCGGCAGCGGGTGATGATCGCGATGGCCTTGGCCCTGGATCCCGACGTGCTCATCGCCGATGAACCCACCACCGCACTCGACGTCACGGTGCAGGCACAGATTCTGCGACTGCTGGAGCGGCTGAACAGGGAACGCGGACTCGCCGTCGTGCTGATCACCCATGACCTCGGCGTGGTCGCCGAGATCGCCGACCGGGTGGCCGTCATGTACGCCGGGCAAATCGTCGAGGACGCGACCCTGGAGAACCTCTTCTACGACCCGCAGCACCCGTACACCTGGGGGCTGCTCGGCTCGATCGCGCGGCTGGACCAGCCGCGCCCGGTGCGATTGGCGCAGATCGTCGGCCAGCCGCCGTCACTGCTGCATCCGCCGACCGGTTGCCGGTTCGCCGCGCGCTGCCCGCACGAGTTCGAGAAGTGCGCCGAGCCACCGCCTCTCGACGGTGACCGCTGTTGGTTGACCAAGGACCAGAAAAGGCAGCTACGCGACGTCGACGGCCGGATCGGGCTGCGAAGGGCCGACGCCGACGTGCCGATGATCGAGGTGGAGGCACCGTGACCGAGCCGCTGCTCGAGGTGACCGACCTCGTCAAGCACTTCCCCATCAAGTCCGGCATCGTGGTCGACCGCACGGTCGCCCATGTCAAGGCGGTCGACGGCGTCAGCCTGCACATCAACGAGGGCGAGACGCTGGGCCTGGTGGGCGAATCCGGCTGCGGGAAGTCGACGTTGAGCCGAACGATCCTGCAGCTGACCGCCCCGACGTCGGGTTCGGTCCGGTTCTGCGGCGAAGAGCTCGTCGGACGGTCGCGGCGCAGCCTGCGTCCGGTGCGGCGACAGATGCAGATGATCTTCCAGGATCCGTACGCGTCGCTGAACCCACGCAAGCGCGTCGGCCAGATCATCGGCGAGCCGATCGAACTGCACGGGCTGGCCAGTGGACGCGACGTGAACAGGCGCGTCCAGGAACTGCTCGACCGGGTCGGTCTCGCCGCCGAACACGCCAACCGCTATCCGCACGAGTTCTCCGGCGGTCAGCGCCAGCGCATCGGCATCGCGAGGGCGCTCGGTTTGCAGCCCAAGCTGATCATCGCCGACGAGCCGGTCTCGGCGCTCGACGTCTCCGTCCAGGCGCAGATCGTCAACCTGCTCAAGGACCTTCAGGAAGAGTTGGGATTGTCCTACCTGTTCGTGGCGCACGACCTCGGGGTGGTTCGACACGTGTCGGATCGGGTCGCCGTCATGTATCTCGGCAGGATCGTCGAAAGTGCCCCTGCCGCAGACCTTTACAACCATCCGCTGCATCCGTACTCGAACGCGCTGCTGTCGGCGGTGCCCATCCCCGACCCCAAGCTCAACTTCGAACGGGAGCGCTTGGTACTCGAGGGAGACGTGCCCAGCCCGATCGACCCGCCCTCCGGATGCCACTTCCACACCCGGTGCCCGTGGCGTACCGAGGTGTGCGACGTCGACGATCCGGTCCTGGGCGAGCTCTTGACCAACCACGTGGCGGCATGCCACCACCCGCGGAACCTCGTCGAGCAGAACTGATCAGCTCGAGGGAGAAGCCGTCTTGGCGGCCGCGTCGGCGGCTGCCTTGGCGGCCTTTCCCTCGGGGCTGGCGGCGGAGAATCCGGGTGTCTTGCCCGACGCCTCGCCTGAGTCGCAGTTCAGCGAGACGAGCAACTGGTTCGTCGCCGACCCGCCGGTGTTCTCGGGCGGCGGAACGGTGCGCGCCACTGTGTTGGTGACCACACAGTCGGGCCAGGACTTCTGGTCGCCGACCGTGGTCGACACCACCGGTGTAAGCCCCGCGCCACTGATGGCGGATTGGGCGTCACTGTACTTCTGCCCGACGACGTCGGGCGACGAACCGGCTTGCGCCACACCGGCTCCCAGTAGAGCGGCCCCCGATGCTGCGGCGGCCACCGCCAGTCCGACTGCATATGTCCGCACGCGGTTCGCCTGCGTTCTGGTCCGATTCATTCACCGATGGTGGCTCGTTCAGCCGCCGGGACGCTGGAACGTGGCTGTGATGTTGCTTGTCGCGATGGCCCGGTCGGGTCAATAGGGGAATTGCGGCTGCTGCTGATACTGCGGCTGCTGGTACGGCGGCTGTTGGTACTGCGGCTGTTGGTACTGCGGCTGCTGGTACTGCGGCGGCGCGTAGGGCGCCGGCGTCGACGGCACCTGAATGGGGATCGGCACCGGCACGAACGGCAGCGTGATGTAACTCGTCGTCATCGTCGGCGTCTCCGACGTCGTGGTCGTCGTGGTCGGCGTCTCCGACGTGGTGGTGGTGGTCGGCGTGGTCGTGGTGGCCGTGGTCGTGGTGGTGGTGGTGGTCTGGGTCTTGGTGATGGTGGTGACCGGCCGCTCGACGGTGACGGTCTCCGTCGGCGGTGGCGGTGGTGGCGGTGGCGGTGCCGCGCTGGTGATGGTCACCACGTTCTGCGGCGGCGCCTGGGTGACCGGCGGTGGCGCGATGCTCGTGGGGGGAGGGGCAGGCGGCGGCGATGCGGTGACGGGCGCGGTACTCGGCGTGGGTCGCGTCTCTTCGGTCGCGCTGGTCAGGGCGATGGCGACACCGCCGACCGCGACGACGGCGATCACCGCCGCGACGCCGAGGATCAACTGCGGGAGACGCTGCCACGACCGCGGCTCGTCGTCCCTTCGCGGGTGGTACTGGGCGACGACGCGCGTGGTGCCGGAGTCTGCGTACGGATCGGCGTAGGGATCCTCGCCGGTGTAGGGCTCGGGGTCGCCGACCCTGTCGTCGTCCTGCGACCAGGCCAGCGCGCGGAACGTGGACGAACCCGGAGCGGCATCGCCCGCGACTACGGAGCTGGTGACCAGCGCGGTCGGTGCCACCCCGGTCTGCGCGTCGGCATCGGCGCCGTAGGCGGCGAAGAGGGCGGCGCCGACGGCGGCGTCCATGGCGGGGTGCGGCGTGGTGACGAAGGAGGCGTGGCCGCGTTCGGACAACGTGCGGTTGACCAGTGGGATGCGGGCACCACCGCCGGCAGCCACCACCGCCGATACGTCGGAAGCCGCAACGCCGTTGCGCGACAACGATTCGTCGAGTTCGGCGAGGACTCCGGCGAGCGACGCCTCGATCAAGGCTTCGAGTTGCTCCCTGGTGATCCGAACCGTCGACTGGTGTCCGGGAAGATCGACGTGCACCTCGGCGGCCGGCGACTCCGACAGCTCCTCCTTGGCTCGCCTGCACTCGTCGCGCAACCGGTTCAGCGATCCGACCGGGGCCGTCCCGGCCGGGTCGACCTCGCCCGAGATTTCGTCCAACACGTGCCCGAGCAGGGCCTGATCGAGCTGGTCGCCGGAGAAGTCGGTCAGCCGCGTCGTTTCGATGGGCTCGAAGGCGGCTGCGGCGTCGGCGAGGGTGATGCTGGTGCCGCCACCGCCGAAGTCGAGCAGGACGACGACGCCCCGCTCGGGCAGGCCCGGGTTCGCGCCGAGCGCGGTCAGCGACGCGACGGCATCCGACACCAGCCGGACCGGCGTGCCGTTGGGGGCGAGGTTCGGCTTGGTGCGCATGGCTTCGCGAAGCGACCGCAGGGTGGCGCCGTTCCAGTGGGCGGGCACGGCCAGAGCGACCTGCGCCGACGGATCACCGCCCACTTCGACGACCATGGCGTCGAGCGCCTCCACCACGAGCAGGTCCGCGCCGTACGGCGTGCCGTCATCGGCAATCAGGGGCACCGGATCGCCGATGCGTTCGACGAAGCCGCTGAACACCTGCCCGGCGAATGGCAGCACGGATCGCCGTGTGATGGGTGGATTGCCGACCCGGGCCGCGACCAGGTTGGTCGTCCCGATCGACAACCCCAACGGATCGCTCATGACGGCGTCAACGATAACCCGCCCAGCGCCGTGCTCCCGGCCGACACTCCGCCGCGCGCGTTGACGAACGGCGTTCTGGCGATTGGGCTTTGGCTGCCACCTCCGGCGCAGCGAACGCGATCGGGCCTCACGGCGCTGCTCGGGCACGGCCGTGAGGCACCGCACCGGACGCGGTCGACCATGCCACCGTTGCCGTCACCAGCGTCAACGGCGCGATCCGATCGATCGGCTCGACCGGCGAGGCACGCCGGTCGACGGGACGTGCCACTCGGCCGGGCGAACTAACACCGGGTGCCACCGGCGCGGCGCCCGGTGACGTTGACGCAACCGTCAATCCGACTCGTGGCGGAACGCCGTGGCGTCGGCGGGGACTGTGTTGCAATGACCGCATGGGTGACATCGACGACATCGCGCGACTCAAGTACCGGTACCTTCGCGCCCTCGACACCAAGCATTGGGACGAGTTCGCGGACACGCTGACCGACGACGTGGTCGGTGACTACGGCGAATCCCTCGGCGAAGGGCACCACTTCACCGACCGCGCGTCGCTCGTCGACTTCATGCGCAACGCCATGCCCGCCGACGTCATCACCGAGCACCGGGTGACGCACCCCGAGATCGACGTCGACGGTGACGAAGCCACCGCCATCTGGTATCTGCAGGACAAGGTCATCATTCCGAAGTTCGACTTCATGCTGATCGGGGCGGGGTTCTATCGGGACCGCTATCGGCGCACCGTGGACGGCTGGCGGATCAGCGCGACCGGCTACGACCGCACCTACGATGCCTCGCTATCGACCAAGAACCTCGACTTCAAGGCGAAACCCGGTAAGGCCATTCATCTTTGACGCCCGCCGGGCGATCTACTCGGCGACGGCGATGAGCGCCCCGGGGCGTAGCCACTTGATGATGGCGACCAGCGTCTGGTCGTCGATGCTGACGCACCCCGCGGTCGGTCCGCCGTCGGACGTGTGCAGGAAGAACGCGCCGCCGTTTCCCGGCACCCGCGCCTTGTTCACCCCCATCACCACGGCATGCTCGTACTGAGGTATCCGGAGGTTCTCGGTGCCGCTGCTGGGATCGGTGTCGAATGGACACTGAGCCTTCTTGCAGACCTGCATGGTGTTGTAGGTGGGACTCTTCATGTCACCATCCCACCAGTGGTCGGCACCCACCTGCACGTACTGCAGTCCGCCGCCGGGATTGGGAGCCGTGCCGAACGCGAAGTCGAGCGAGAAGATGCCCATCGGCGTCTTCATCTGGCCGTCGTGCGTCTCCGGTGCCATTCCGGCCGCGCCGACGTGGGCCGGGATACCCGCCGCGACCGCCTGCCAGCCCGCCGCCGTGCGCTCGTAGACGTCGACCTTGGCATCTGAACCACCCACTCCCACAACGGATACGACTTGTGTGGCGGTGCCGACGTTCGGTGCGAACCACGGCACCAGCTCCGCGCGCGCCAGGGGTGCGCCGACCACGCCGCTGACCACCGCACACAGCAAGATCAGCAGTCGACGCACGGCTTCAACGTCAACACACGCCGTGCTTGAGGTCAAGTAAAGGTTTAACAACGATGTGTGGGGGAAGAAATGAGTTGTGCCTGAAGCCCTTTCACTACCCCGCTAGGTTGGGTGCCATGGAGCTACTTCGAACGCCTCGACTTGGCCACAGCGGCATCCGGCAGATCGGCGCGGGTCTCGGCACGTTGGACCGCGAGGTCTTCGAGGCGATCGCCGAGTCTCCCAGCCCGCTCCTGGACGGCTTCATGCCACGCATCACGGCGGCCGCCGATCACTCGAAGCTGTGGTTCGCCATCGCGGCCGCACTGATGGCCACCCGACATCCGTCGGTGCAGCGGGGGGCCGGTCGGGGCGTGGCGACGCTGGCCGTCACGAGCCTGGTCACCAACCAGCTCGCCAAGCGGGTGTGGAAGCGGCCAAGGCCCAACTGGACGCCGGTCCCGGTGATCCGCCGGTCTCGCCGGATGCCGACGTCGAACTCGCTGCCGTCGGGGCACTCGGCAAGCGCCGCCGCGTTCGCCGTCGGCGTCGGTCTGGAGAGCGCGCCCGTCGGCCTCGGCCTGGCACTGCTGGCCGGGATGGTCGGCGTCTCGCGGGTGGCCACGGGTGCGCACTATCCCGGTGACGTGCTTGCAGGATTCGGTCTGGGTGCCGCGATCGCGGTGCTCGGCGCCCGTATCGTCCCGCCGATCGTCGAGGCGCGCATGCCGGTGGCCGACCCGCTGCGCCTCGATACGCCGCGACGCCCCGATGGCGAGGGCGTCGTGCTCGTCATCAATCCCGCCTCTGGCAGCGGCACCGGCGCGCGGGTCGTCGAGGAGGCGCGGGCGGCCCTGCCACGGATGGAGATCGTCGAGCTCACCGAGGACGACGACGTCGAGAATGTACTCACCTCCGCGGCTCAACGCGCCGACGTGCTCGCCGTCGGTGGCGGGGACGGAACGGTGGCGGCCGCGGCAGGGGTGGCCCTCGGCGCGGGTCGTCCCCTGGCCGTGTTCCCCGGCGGCACGTTCAACCACTTCGCCAAGGACATCGGCTGCGACACCGTGGCCAAGTCGGTCGACGCCATCCGCGAGGGCAGTGTCGCCTACGTCGACGTGCTGCGTCTCAACGAGACCGGCACCGTGATCAACACGGCCAGCATCGGCGCCTACCCCACGTTCGTCCAGAAGCGGGAGAAGCTGGAACACAAGATCGGCAAGCCGCTCGCGGGGTTGTATGCGATGTTCCAGACGCTGCGCCGCGGTGACCCGGTGCGCATCCAGTACGACAACAAGACGCTCCGCACGTCGTTGTTCTTCCTCGGCAACTCGACGTATCTCCCGTCGGGCTTCGCACCGGCCCGACGGCTGAGAATGGACGACGGCCTGATGGACGTGCGCATCCTGGAGACCGAGAAGCGCTTCGGCAGGCTGCGCATCCTGACCTCGCTCGCGCTGGGGCGACTGGTCCGCAGTCCGCTGTACCACGAACTCAAGGTGCCCGAGTTCAGCTTCAAGGTGGTCGACGGACCGACGGTGCTCGCCCACGACGGTGAACTCGCCGACGAACTCGACGAAGCGAACTTCAGCGTCCTGTATCGGGCGCTTCCGGTCTTTCGGCCGCTGCCCTGACCCGCGGCTCGCGCAACACCGGCAGGCAGACCGCGAGGTACAGATAGCCAAGGGCCCATCCCGCCACCACGTCGGACAGGTGGTGGACGTTGAGCGCCACCCGCCCGACTCCGACCAGAACCACGACGAGAGCACCGGCGATCAGCACCGCACTGCGCATCGCACCGGCCGAGCGCGGCCCGTAGACGAGCGTCAGCGCCAGTACGGCGACCATCGCACCGACCGCGTGTCCCGACGGGAACGACGTCGACGACGCGGACACCAGGGCAGTAGCGGGCCGGGGCCGGTCGGCCAGGTACTTCGCGAGCACGATGAGTGCCGCGGACAGTTCGACGCTGAGTGCGAGGAACAGCGCGACCCGCGCCCGGCGCCGCACCAGTTCGTACCCGATCATCACCAGGGTGACCAGCCGGAACACCGCCGGCGAGAAGACGGTGCACAGTGCGTTCCAGAACGTCACCCAGGCGTGCTGCTCGGCGCCGATGCGGTGGGACACGTCGAGGGTGACCGCATCGGTGTCGACCACCCATCCCCAGTCCAGCACCCATCCGCACCACATGGCGGCGTACACCATGACGGCCACCACCGCCAAGGCGGTGCGTCGAACCGGATGCGTCATGCGCTCAACCTGCCCCACCTGTAACACCTTGCACAACCGTACCGATGAATCGAGTAGCGCCCGCGCTGCCGTCACCACCCCGACTCTTGACGGCAGCGCGGGCCACCTGGCTTCTGCTGGGAACACGGGCGTCACGATCCCGAAACACGCCGGATTTAGCTTGCTTTCCATGACGCAAGAGCTCAGCAAGGAGCCCGACGCCCCGAACGGTACGGGACTCGCGAACGCCGACCTGGATACGCTCACCGCCACCAAGGAGACCTTGGAGGACTACACGCTGCGCTTCGCGCCGCGGAGTTATCGCAAGTGGTCGACGCGGGTGGTCGGCATCTCGGCACTGGGCGGGATCGCCTACCTGGCCGACTTCGCCATCGGTGCCAACATCGGCATCTCCTACGGCACCACGAACGCGCTGTGGGGCATTCTGATCTTCGCCGTGGTCGTGATGCTGACCGGCTTCCCGGTGGCGTACTACTCGGCGCGGTACAACATCGACCTGGACCTGGTCACCCGCGGCAGCGGCTTCGGCTACTACGGCTCGGTGGTCACCAACGTCATCTTCGCGACGTTCACCTTCATCTTCTTCGCCCTCGAGGGGTCGATCATGGCGCAGGGGCTTCGACTGGGCCTCGGCATCCCGCTGTGGCTCGGTTACGCCGCGTCGACGCTGATCATCTTCCCGCTGGTCATCTACGGCATGAAGGTGCTCTCGACGCTGCAGGTGTGGACGACGCCGCTGTGGCTGGTACTGATGGTCGCGCCGTTCGTCTACCTGGTGATCAGTCATCCCGAGTCGGTCGGCCAGTTCTTCGCGTACCAGGGTCAGAACGGCGGGCACGGGTTCGACCTCGGTTCGACCCTGCTGGCCGCCGGCGTGTGCCTGTCGCTCATCGCTCAGATCGCCGAGCAGAACGACTACCTGCGCTTCATGCCTCCCAAGACCCCGGAGAACAAGCGCAGTTGGTGGACCTGGATGTTCCTGGCCGGCCCCGGCTGGGTCATCTTCGGCGCCATCAAGCAGATCGTCGGCCTGTTCCTCGCGGTGTACCTGATCGCCAACGTCGCCGACAGTGCGGGCATCGCCAACCAGCCCGTGCACCAGTTCCTGGAGATCTACCAGAACTTCCTGCCGCCCTGGTTGGCGATGACGCTCGCAGTGGTGCTGGTCGTCATCAGCCAGATCAAGATCAACGTGACGAACGCCTACTCGGGCTCACTGGCCTGGACCAACTCGTTCACCCGGGTGACGAAGACCTATCCAGGCCGACTGGTGTTCCTCGGCGTCAACCTGTTGATCGCGCTGCTCCTGATGGAAGCGAACATGTTCGACTTCCTCAACACGATCCTCGGCTTCTACGCCAACTGCGGCATGGCATGGGTGGTGGTGGTCGCCTCCGACATCGTCTTCAACAAGTACCTGCTGAAGCTGTCGCCGATGCAGCCCGAATTCCGCCGCGGGATGCTGTACGGCTTCAACCCGGTCGGATTCGGATCGATGCTGATCGCGGCCGGGCTGTCGGTGATCGCATTCTTCGGCGGCCTCGGCGCCGCCATCCGCCCCTACTCGCCGCTGGTCGCCATCGGGCTGGCCCTGGTGCTTCCGCCCGTGATCGCGATCGCGACGAAGGGCCGCTACTACCTGCGCCGCACCGACGACGGCATCGACCTACCCATGCTCGACGAGTATGGGAATCCGTCCGACACGCACCTCAAATGCCATGTCTGTCACCACGACTACGAGCGCCCGGACATGGTGAAGTCGGCGAGTGACGAGGGGTTCATCTGCTCGCTGTGCCTGTCCACCGACAAGACCGGCGAGAACGTGCTCCCCGCACAAACGTAGAACCGGCCGAAGGGACGGTCACGGCCGATATTCTCGATGGCCATGGCCGTCTTTTTGCGCAAGATGCTCGGCATCGGCAAGCTCCCCGACGACATGCGCGCCGAGGTCGAGGCCGAAGGCGTCCTGCACCTTGCCGAATTCGTGCCCGTGACGTTCCGCTTCTCGGGTCGGCTTCCCGGCAAGGTCGCCAAGGGAAACCTCAGCAGCTACGTCGGTGCGCTGGCACTCACCGGCGAACGCGTGCTGGCGACGTTGTCCTCGGTGCCCAAGAAGGCGGGCCGGGCCGTCGACCACCGGTGGAACACGTCCGACGGGTCCATGGTCGAGGCCACGCTCGACGAGTCGGGTCTGCTGCTCAGCGCCACGGACCTGTCCGTGATCGACCCCACCTTCTCGGGTTCGACGTCACTGCACTACAAGGTGCCGCTGTCGGCCGAGGTGTTGATGCGGATCCCCGAGCGGTCCTTCGTCTTCGACGTGCCACCGAAGTTCGTCTACTCCATCTGCGGTGTGCCGCAGAGATAGTCGCCCGACGTGCCTACCGGAGGTCGCCGTCCACGTACACCCACCGGCCCACCCGACGCTGGAACCTGCTGCGCTCGCGCATCTCTTCGCGCCGACCATCCGAGTCGAAGCGGGCGGTGAACTCGACCTCGCCGTGGTCGTCGTCGACGCCCCCCGCCACGGTGTCGGTGACTTCCAGTGCACGCCAGACGATCTCGGCGTCGATGTCGAGATCACGGGGTCGCGTCCGGGGGTGCCAGGTACGAAACAGGTAGTCGGAGTCACCGCGGGCGTATGCCGCGTACCTGGCCCGCATCAGTTCCTCGGCGGTCGCGGCCTCGCGCTCACCGTGGTGCAGCGGACCGCAACACGCGTGATAGTCCACGCCGGTGCCGCACGGGCACGCGCTACTTCGTAAAGGCATGCGACACGTGGATCTTCCAACGTCCGTCGGGTTGGCGGACGAAGACGTCGAGCCCGTCCTCGACGCCGGTGTCCAGGACCTTGCCCGCCGCATCGGTGACGGTGAGCGTCCAGAACAGCTTCACCGTGGCAAGGTCACCGTCGACCAGCACCTCGCGGATGTCGGGCTGCGCGTAGCGGTACCGCTTGGCGGGATCGTCGAAGAGCGTCTGCATCCGCCGGCAGAACTCGCCGCGGCCGCTGTCCTCGCCGCCCGGGTACGCGAGCGTCACGTCGTCGGTGAACAAGCCGCACACTCCGTCGGCGTTCCTCGCGTTGAAGTCCTTGGGCCACTGGCGAAGCGCAGCCTCGATCGACGCCTTGTCGCCGGCGGTGGCGTCTGCCGGCGGCTGTGCGGCGCACCCCCCGAGAGCCACGGCCGCCATCGCGAAGGCGCAGAGCCGCAACATGTGCCGAATCATGCCCCAGAAGGACGCCGGCGGGCGGCGGAACGCCGCATCGGGCGCGCGATCGGCGGCATGCACCGCGCCCCGCGGACCGAGCGCGTGCGCGTCGAACACAATTTCGACTCGCTTCGTGGACGACTCGCCGCAGGAGCCCGACGGTTGCCGATTCGGCGAAGAACCTGTTCGGTATATCAACGATGACCGACAACGTGCTCCTCGTGCACTGGCACGACCTCGGCAGGTACCTCGGCGCCTACGGTCATGACGACGTGGCCAGCCCGCGACTCGACCAACTGGCGGCCGAGGGCATCCTGTTCACCCGCGCGCACGCCACCGCCCCGCTGTGCTCGCCATCGCGCGGATCGCTGTTCACCGGCCGCTATCCGCAGAGCAACGGACTCGTCGGGCTTGCGCACCACGGCTGGGAGTACCGCGCCGGAGTCCGCACCCTGCCTGCGCTGTTGTCGCGATCCGGATGGCACACCGCGCTGTTCGGCATGCAGCACGAGACGTCGTTTCCCGCTCGGCTCGGCTTCGACGAATACGACGTCTCCAACTCCTATTGCGAATACGTGGTCGAACGGGCCGTGGAGTGGCTCCGGGCCGCGCCCGAGGCGCCGTTCCTGCTCACCGCGGGTTTCTTCGAGACACACCGGCCATACCCCCGGGAGCGCTACCAGCCGGCGAACGCCGACGCCGTCGACCTGCCCGACTACCTGCCCGATCTCCCCGAGGTGCGCGCGGATCTCGCGGACTTCTACGGCTCCATCACGGTGGCCGACGCCGCGGTGGGCCAACTGCTGGACACCCTCGCCGAGACGGGGCTCGACGCCTCCACCTGGGTGGTGTTTCTCACCGACCACGGTCCGGCCCTGCCACGCGCCAAGTCGACGCTCTACGACGCGGGCACGGGGATCGCCATGATCGTCCGGCCGCCGACCCGTTTCGGGGCGCCGGGACGCGTGTACGACGACCTGTTCAGCGGCGTCGATCTGGTGCCCACCCTGCTGGGCATGTTGGGGCTGCCGATTCCCGACGACGTCGAGGGTCTGTCCCACGCGGGCAACCTGCTCGACGGCATCACCGGCACCCCGCCGGTGCGCACGGAGGTCTACACGACGAAGACCTATCACGATTCCTTCGACCCGATCCGCGCGATCAGGACCAAGGAGTTCAGCTACATCGAGAACTACGCGACGCGGCCGCTCTTGGACCTCCCCTTGGACATCGAGCAGAGCGCACCCGGGCGAGCCGTCGCGCCGTTGAACGCGGGGCCGACGCCCGGGTCGCGAACTATACGACCTACGGACCGATCCGACGGAGCGGAACAACCTGCTGACCGGTGCCATCGGTAGCGAATCGGAGGCCACGGCGAACACGATGGCGATGCGGCTCAACGACTGGCGCGAGAAGACCAACGACGTCATCCCCTCCGAGTTCGCCGGCACGCGCATCTCGGACCGGTACACCGAAACGTACCGACGCATCAACGGAATACAATTGCCGAGCCGCTCCGCCCTGGCGGCCGAACGCGGCATCGAAGACGAGGTCCGCGCACCGGAATAGTTATACTCGTGGCGAATTTATCGTCGCGCCGTTCGCGCTCCTGCGCAGCCATTTCAATCCCGTTAGGCTCTGGCGCATGCCCACGCCGACCGCCTACATGGTGCTCGCCTCGCAGCGAAGCGGCAGCACCCTTCTGGTCGAATCGTTGCGTGCCACCGGGGTGGCCGGTGAACCACAGGAGTTCTTCCAATACCTGCCGACCACCAGCATGTCCCCCCAGCCCCGCCAGTGGTTCTCCGGCGTCGAGGACGAATCGATCCTCCGGCTGCTGGATCCCCTCGACGAGGGCAAGCCCGATCTGGCCCCGCCCGAGATCTGGCGCGACTACATCCGCACCGTCGGGCGCACCCCGAACGGCGTGTGGGGCGGAAAGCTGATGTGGAATCAGACGCCGCTGCTGCAGGAGCGGGCAGACGGCCTGCCCGACCGCTCCGGGACGGGTCTGCTCTCGGCGATCCGCGACGTCGTCGGTTCCGACCCGGTGCTCGTGCACGTGTACCGGCCCGACGTCGTCTCACAGGCGGTGTCGTTCTGGCGCGCCGTGCAGACCCGCGTCTGGCGAGGTCGCCCCGATCCCGTCCGCGACGGACGGGCCGAGTACCACGCGGGCGCCATCGCACACGTGGTGACCATGCTGCGGGCCCAGGAGGAGTCCTGGCGGGCGTGGTTCGACCGAGGAGGACGTCAACCCGATCGATGTTTCGTACCCCGTCCTGTGGCGCAACCTGACCGAGGTGGTCGGCACCGTTCTCGAGGCACTCGGACTCGACCCGAGGCTCGCCCCGGCGCCGGTGCTCCAACGCCAGGCCGACCAGCGGTCCGACGAGTGGGTCGAGCGGTACCGCAAGGACGCGGAGAGGGAGGCACTGCCGGTATGACGGCGCAGCTGCACGACGACACCCACGTCGAGGAACTCAGGCTCCTCGAGGCCGAGTCGGTGCACATCATCCGCGAGGTCGTCGCCGAGCTGGCGCGGCCGGTCCTGCTGTTCTCCGCAGGCAAGGATTCGATCGTCCTGCTTCGGCTGGCCGAGAAGGCCTTCCGGCCGTCACCGCTGCCATTCCCCGTGCTCCACGTCGATACGGGACACAACTTCGACGAGGTCATCGAGTTCCGCGACCGACGCCTCGGCGAGCACGGCCACCGGCTGATCGTCGGCTCGGTCCAGGAGTCGATCGACTCGGGCCGGGTGCCCGACCCCGGACCAGGGGCCTCCCGCAACCGGCAGCAGACGCGCACGCTGCTCGACGCGCTCGAGGCCGGCGGCTTCGACGCGGCCTTCGGCGGTGCACGGCGTGACGAGGAGCGGGCCAGGGCCAAGGAACGCATCCTGAGCTTCCGCGACGAATTCGGACAGTGGGATCCACGCGCCCAGCGCCCCGAGCCGTGGTCGCTGTACAACGGCCGGATCAAGAAGGGCGAACAGGTCAGGGTGTTTCCCCTGAGCAACTGGACCGAGCTCGACATCTGGCGCTACGTCCAACTGGAGGCCCTCGAGCTGCCGTCGATCTACTTCGCGCACCAGCGCGAGGTGGTCGCCAGGGACGGGATACTGCTCGCCGTCTCGGAGTACGTGCAGCCGGTGGGTGACGAGACCGCCGCGGTGGAATGGGTCCGATACCGCACGGTGGGCGATCTGACCATCACCGGTGCGGTGCGCTCGCGCGCCACCGATGTCGAGGGCGTCATCGGTGAGATCTCCGCCGCCACGGTCTCCGAACGCGGGGAAACCCGCGCCGACGACCGAACGTCGGTGGCGGCGATGGAAGACCGCAAGCGGGAGGGGTACTTCTGATGCCTGTACCGGGGGCGAGCCGCCAACTGTTGCGCATCGCGACCGCGGGGTCGGTCGACGACGGCAAGAGCACGCTGATCGGCAGGCTCATGCACGACACCGACAGCCTGCCGCTGGACCACCTCGAGGCAGTCACCGACGAGGAGGGCATCGCCGATCTGGCGGCGTTGTCGGACGGTCTGCGCGCCGAGCGCGAACAGGGCATCACCATCGACGTGGCCTACCGGTTCTTCTCCACCGCATCGCGGAGCTACATCCTCGCCGACACCCCAGGACACGAGCGCTACACCCGAAACATGTTCACCGGTGCGTCCAATGCGCACGTCGCGATCCTCCTGGTCGACGCGCGGGCGGGCGTCCTTCGGCAGACCAGGCGCCACGCCAGGATCGCCAAACTGCTGGGCATCAAGCACTTCGTGGCGACGGTGAACAAGATCGACCTCGTCGAGTTCGACCAGAAGCGGTACGACGAGGTGGCCGCCGAACTGCGTCAGATGGCCGCCCGCCTCGGGGGCGCCGACCTTTCCGTGATCCCCATTGCGGCCAAGCTCGGAGACAACGTCGTCCATCGCTCGGCCAACACGGACTGGTATACCGGGCCGACGCTCCTGGAGTACCTCGAAGGCGTGGAACTCCAAGCCCCACAACCAGAGCCGAGAAAGCTGCGGCTGCCCGTCCAATGGGTGTCCCGGCCCGTCGCCGACGAGCGGCGGCGTTACACCGGCCGCTTGGCGGCAGGGACCATCAGCGTGGGGGACCCGGTGGTGTCCCTGCCCGCCGGCACTCGCTCCACCGTCACGGCCGTCGACACCCTCGACGATGAGCGGACGACTGCCGTTGCACCGCTGTCGGTTTCGATCGAGCTCGCCGACGACATCGACGTCGGCCGGGGTGACGTGTTCGTCAGCGCCGCCGACGACGCCACGCTGCCGGTCCTCGCGCGCGAGCTCGACGCCACGGTGTGCTGGTTCACCGAGACGCCGTTGCGTGCGGGTGACCGGGTCGCCCTGAAACAGACGACCAGGACCGTGCGAGCCACGGTACAGGCACTGCACAACCGGTTGGACCCAGAGACCCTCGACGAGCTCGACGGTCCGGTCGAGTTGTCCCTCAACGACATCGGTGAGGTGACACTTCGCACCAGTTCGGTCGTCATCGCCGACCCCTACTCCGACAACCGCGACAGCGGCGCGTTCATCCTGATCGACGAGACGTCCAACGACACCATCGGCGCCGGCACCATCATCGAGCCGCGCGAGGTCAAGCCGGGCACCCAGAGCCGCAACGACATCCGTTGGCATCCCTCGGCTCTCGACCGCGCGCACCGGTGGCGGGCGACGAGTCAGCGTGGTGCCACCATCTGGTTCACCGGACTGCCGGCATCCGGCAAGTCGACGGTGGCCGTCGCCGTCGAACGTGCGCTCGTCGAATCCGGGGACGTCGCCTACCTCCTCGACGGGGACAACATCAGGCACGGCCTGTCCGACGACCTCGGCTTCTCGGCCGGCGACCGCGCCGAGAACATCCGGCGGGTCGGGCATCTCACCCGCCTCTTCGCCGATGCGGGAGTGGTGGCACTGGCGTCGCTGGTGTCGCCGCTGAAGTCCGACCGCGAGATCGCCCGCGCCCTCAACGACGCCGCCAAGCTGCCGTTCATCGAGGTGTACATCTGCACGTCCGTGGCGGAGTGTGAGAAGCGGGATCCCAAGGGCCTCTACGCCCGCGCCAGAGCCGGTGAACTCAAGGGCCTGACCGGGATCGACGCACCCTATGAGCCACCGGAGCACCCGGATCTGGTGCTGGACACCACCGGAGCCGACATCGACGAACTGGTGGCCAAAGTCCTCGAGGTACTCGAGCGCAAGCGCGACGGGGCCTAACCCACCTGGGCGACGACGAAGATCCGGCGGAACGGGTAGAACGTCCGACCGTCGGGCCGCGCCGGATACCGCTCGTCGAGCATGGGGATCAGCTCGCCGCGGAACTGCTTCCACTGCGACTCGTCGAGCGCGTCCTGGACCGGTGTCAGCGAGGTGCCCGCTATCCAGCTCAGCACCGGGTTCGCACCGGTGAGCTCGTGGACGTAGGTGGTCTCCCAGGTGTCGACGGTACAGCCCGCGTCGGTGAGCATCGATGCGTAGTCAACGGCCGGGTCCACGATCACGCCGACGCGAAAGGGGATGTCCCGCAGGGCATCGATCCACGTGGGGCTGCTGGCCAACTCGCGCACCGCGGCGTGTGAGGGTGCGTCGAAGTTGCCGGGAACCTGCACGGCGATCCAGGCACCGGGCGGCAGCTCGCCGGCCCAGCGGACCAGCAGCTCCCGGTGTGCGGGAACCCAGTGCAACGCCGCATTGCTGAGCACGACGTCGGTATCCGGCTTCGGTGACCACTCCTGAAGCGCACCGAGGCTGACGTCCAGCCCGCGCGCCCGCGCGGCCTCGACCATCTGCGGCGAGCTGTCGACCGCCTCGACGACCGCCTCGGGCCAACGCTCCGCCAGCGTCGCGGTCAGGTTTCCCGGCCCGCATCCGAGGTCGACGACGCGGCGGGGCGAGGACGCCCCGACCCGGGACAGCAGATCGAAGAACGGGCGGCCGCGGTGATCCGCGTGGGTGAGGTAGACGTCGGGGTTCCACATGGGTGCGATTGTCCTCCTCGCGAATGGGCCTGCCATCCTCGGTGATCATGGACGAATCGACGGCCGTACGCACAATCTGGGAATCGCTCGGCCTGCCGGGCGTCATCGACGTCCACACCCACTTCATGCCGAAACGGGTGATGGACAAGGTCTGGCAGTACTTCGACACCGCGGGTCCGCTGGTGGGTCGGCCCTGGCCGATCGCCTACCGTACCGAGGAGTCGGACCGCCTGGAGGTGCTACGCGGCTTCGGCGTCCTGGCGTTCACCTCGCTGGTCTATCCCCACAAGCCGCAGATGGCGGCGTGGTTGAATCAGTGGGCGGCGCGGTTCGCCTCGGACACGCCGGACTGCCTGCCCACCGCGACCTTCTTTCCCGAGCCCGAGGCGCCGGCGTACGTGGCCACGGCGATCGAAGGCGGCACCCGGGTCTTCAAGGCGCACCTCCAGGTCGGGGGGTACGACCCGACCGATCCCCTGCTCGACGGCGTGTGGGGGGTCATCGAGGACGCCGGCGTTCCCGTCGTGATCCACTGCGGTTCGGGCCCCCAGCCCGGGAAACATACCGGGCCGCAACCGATCCGGTCGTTGCTGCGCCGCCATCCCCGCCTGCGTCTCATCATCGCCCACCTGGGGATGCCCGAATACGGCGAGTTCCTCGACCTCTGCGAGACCCATCCCCGACTGCTGCTCGACACGACGATGGCGTTCACTCCGTTCATCGAGGAGGCGATGCCGTTCCCGCGCGGGGACCTGCACCGCGTCCTGGCCCTCGGCGACCGCGTGCTGTTCGGCAGCGACTTCCCCAACATCCCCTACGGCTATTCCGCCGCCATGTCGGTCCTGACGGCACTGGACGGCGTCGACGACGAGTGGCTGCGCGCCGTGTTCCACCACAACGCCGCCCGCGTCTTCAGCCTCCCCGTGCACAGCTGATTGACAGTGCTCACCCCGGTGCGCTGACAGGCCGTCCCGCCAAGGTGGCGGGCGTGCCTGCCCGGTGGTCACGGTGGTGCCTTGCTGCCCTGCTGGCGCTCACCGCCGCGATGTACCTGTGGCGGCTGTCGTCGTCCGACTACGGCAACGCGTTCTATGCCGCTGCCGCCCAAGCCGGGTCTCAGAGCTGGTCGGCCTGGTTCTTCGGCTCGCTCGACGCCCACGACTTCATCACCGTCGACAAGCCCCCCGCATCGCTGTGGGTGACCGGGCTGTCGGTGCGGCTGTTCGGACTCGACAGCTGGTCGGTGCTGGCACCGCAGGCCCTGATGGGCGTCGCGGCGGTGGCGATGCTGTTCGCCGCCGTCCGCCGCGCCGTGGCGGATCCCGTGCACGGCGTGGTGGCGGGCCTCATCGCCGGTGGCGTTCTCGCGTGCACGCCCGCCGCAGCGCTGATGTTCCGCTACGACAACCCCGACGCCCTTCTCTGCCTGCTGCTGACGACCGCGGCCTATTGCCTCGCCCGTGCGGTCGGGGTGGCGTCATGGCGATGGCTGGCCTTGGTCGGCGTGGTCGTCGGCGCCGCCTTCCTCACCAAGCTGCTGCAGGCGTTCCTGGTACTGCCGGGACTGGGGCTGGCCTATCTGCTCACCGCCCCGACGACGTGGCGCCGACGCCTGCTCCACCTGAGCGGCGCCGCCGCAGCGCTGGTGATCTCGGCCGGCTGGTGGGTGCTCGCGGTGGCGCTGACACCCGCGAACGACCGCCCCTACATCGGCGGCTCGACCAACGACACGGTGCTCGACCTCGCCTTCGGCTACAACGGGATCGATCGACTCGTCCGGCACCAGGCGGGCTGGGGCGCGGCGACGACTCACCCGGTCACCGATTCGGCCGGCCCGGGCCGGCTGTTCGTCACCGAGATGGGCAACGAAATCTCCTGGCTGCTGCCCGTCGCGCTGTTCGCCGTGGCCTTCGGCGGCTACCTGGCGGTGCGCGGGAGGCTCGACCGCGACGAGCAGGGAGCGGTCGTGTCGTGGGGCGGCTGGCTCCTGGTCACCGCCGGCGTGTTCGGCTACATGCACGGAACCGTCCATCCGTACTACACCGTGGCGCTGGCCCCCGCGGTTGCCGCGCTCTGCGGCGTGGCGTCGGTCTGGGCATGGCGGCTCAGAAGCGCGTGGGACGGCCGGCTCGCCCTGGTGTCCATGCTCGGACTTGGCACGTGGTGGTCGTCGATTCTGCTGCGCCGCAACCACTTCGGCCCAGCTTGGCTACCAGCTGCCCTGCTGGGCACGGGCGTCGTCGCGGCGTCGTGCATCCTGCTCGGACGCCACCGGGTGCTGGCCGTCGGCTCGGTCGCGGGCGCCGCGGCAGCGGCGGCGGGAACGATCGGATTCGCGCTGGCAACCGCCGCCACGGCGCACCACGGCGCCATCCCCCTTGCCGTGGATCGGTCGCCCGGACATGGCGGGCAGGTGGACATCGGCAGCTGGACGGGTGACGAAGCCACCAATCCCGAGCTCTCCAGGATGCTCGCGGCGACCACCACCGCGTGGTCGGCGGCCACCAACGGGTCGGAGTCCGCTGCCGCACTGGAACTCGAGACGCACACGTCGGTGATGGCGATCGGGGGCTGGAGCGGCGATCCGGCACCGACGCTGGCGCAGTTCGTCGCGGACGTCCGGGCCGGACGGCTCACCTACTACGTCGAGGCCGGCCGGGCCGGCGCGGCCCGACCGCAGGGCAAGGTCATCTACTCCGAAAGTCGCGGCGCCTCGCACAGCAGGGACATCGCCGATTGGGTGGCCGAGCACTATCGGGGGTTCGCGGTGGGCACGTCCCTGGTCTACCGACTGGGGTGACCGCGCCCCGTCAGGCCTTGACGGCGCTGACCAAGCTGATCGACTCGGCCATCGGACCCGCCTCCGGATCGTCGGACGGGATGGGGCGTCCCACTCGTTCGAGATACCCAGACAGCGCGGTGGCCTCCGCCGACCAACCGCGCCCGGTGAACCACTCCTCGGCCGGCGCGTGCTGCTCGTTGTAGACCAGGGTGAAGAACGTGCCCGTCAGGCCGGCGTCGCGTTCCTCCTGCTTCTTCGCGGCGAACGCCTGCTCCGGCATCGGTCTGCCCTCTTCGACGGCCACCCGGCTACCCGGCGCCGACAGCGCGTCGATCCCGGCGAAAAGTTGCTCCTGCGCCGCGGCCGGCAGGTAGATGAGCAGCCCCTCCGCGATCCAGGCCGACGGCCGTGAGGGATCGAACCCGGCCGCCGTCAGCGCGCCCTGCCAGTCGTCGCGCAGGTCGACGGCCACTTCCCGACGGACCGCCGTCGGCTCGGCCCCGAGCTCGCTCAGGGTGTCACGCTTGAACTGGAGGACTCGGGGTTGGTCGAGTTCGTAGACGACCGCGCCGTCGGGCCACGGCAGCCGGTACGCGCGCGAGTCGAGGCCGGCCGCCAACAAGACGATTTGCCTGATCCCCGCCTCGGCCGCCGCCACGAAGTAGCCGTCGAAGTACTTGGTGCGCGCGGCTTGGTAGGACACGAAGTAGGCGCCGAACTCGGTGCGGAGCCGGCCTGCGCCATCCCCCACCGACCCGTCGTCACCGTCGAGCACCGCCGCCCACTGGCCGCCCGCGGCCCGGCAGAACTCCTCGGCGTAGGGGTCGAGCGCCAGCGGCTCAGGCTTCTGCGCCTCCAACGCCCGCGCCGCGGCGACGAACAGCGCCGTGGACCCGACGCTCGTGGTGATGTCCCAGGTGTCGTCATCGGTACGCACCGAACCGACCCTACGCCCGCGAGCTGACAGCACTAGACCAGCGGGCGGCCCGTCTTGATCCGCCAGTCGAGGTCCTTGAGCAGCACGTTGAAGGGGAATTGCCGGACTGCGCGCGGCGAGAGCCGGGTGGCGGCCCGCAGCACCGCCATCAACCGGTCGAACCTGCGCTGCCGCCCGGCATCCCACGGCAGTTGCATCTCGTCCCGAAAGCGTTGCGGTAGAAAGCCGGTGGTGATGAACAGGGCGACGCCTTCCGTTGGCCGCCGGAGCGGCCGTGGCAACGTCACCCCGCGCAGGCGGCTCGCGGCGATCGGATGCAGATACTCCCGGACCGCGTCGTCGATGTGGACCTCGTCGAGCGACCGCTGCCAGTAGTCCTCGAAGGCACCCCGGTCCGCGGGCCACATCTGCGGCGGTACCTGCAGGGTGGTGCCCAGAGCCATGCCCTGCTCGTAGTGCCGGTCGGCGGTCTCGTCGTCCATCTCGCCGACGAACGTCCGGTAGGAGTCGACGGCGCCCTTGTACAGGCACGCCGCCACCCACAGCTGCAGATCCCGGTCGAAGGCGTGGTAGGACACCGGGCTGTCCACGGTCGAATACACCTGGGCGTGAACTCCGTTGACGGCGCGGCGAAAGGCCGCCTTCTGCGCGTCGCTCCCGCTGCCCGCCACCGCCAGGTAGGTGAACGTGGTGCGCGCCCGCTTGATCGGATGGAGGTCGACCCGACCGCTGTCGACGCGGCTCTCCAGCACGCCGTATCCCACGCCGGGCCTGGACAGTTGCATGATCACGTTGGCAGGCCCCAACAGCAGGCCGATGCCGAGCAGTCCCTCGTCGAAGGCCGGTGCTCGTCGCCTCCCCAGCGGCCGGCGCCGCGCCGCGGTTGCGCCGACCGGGCGCTCGACGTGGCCACCACCGACCGTCATCGGACTCTCCCTCGTCGTCGAATCTGCGAACGGGCGTTTCCCGATATTGCCCCGGACGTCTGACGGGTGTCAAGATCGTGGGCATGTCCACGGTCCGGCCCTACGGCGGCGTCCAAGCGCGCGACCGGGTGGCGCTGCGCAGGCGCCGTCTCCTCGACGCGGGGGTGGAACTGCTCGGCGGCGCCGATCGGCCGCCCGAACTCACGGTGCGTGCGCTGTGCGCCGAGGCGGCCACCTCGGCGCGGTACTTCTACGAGAACTTCACCGACAAGGACGCGTTCGTCGCCGCCGTGTTCGACGGCGTGATCGCCGACATCGCCGCGACCACCCAGGCCGCCGTCGCCGCCGCACCACGCGACGAGCAGAACCGCGCGGGCATCGCCAACCTGGTCCAGGGCATCGCCGACGACCCGAGAGTCGGTCGCCTGCTGTTCGATTCACGGCTTTCCCACCCGGTGCTGGCGCGCAAGCGAGCCGAACTCGGCGGCGTCTTCGCCCTGCTGTCGGGTCAGCACGTCGCCCACGCCTACCGGGTGCCACACCACGAATGGGTCGACACCGTCGCGCACTTCGTGGTCGGCGGCGTCGGCCAGACGATCAGCGCCTGGGTGTCTGGCGAGATCGCGTGCGATCGGCACACGTTGGTCGACCGTCTCACCCTGATCGTCGACCAGTTGGCGGCGCGCACCCTGCACCGCACCTAGCAGCCGCGATCACCCGGGTGTGCGCTCACGTCGTCGAGTGTGCGACGACGGCGGGATTCCTCGTCGAAACCCGCCCTGAGCGCACACAGGACTACCATCGGGTTCAGATTCGCCTTCTCCCGAACCGTGTACTACGAGGGAGGGTCGCGGCCGTGCCGAAGAATGCGGGAGCATCGACCACCCCCGGGGTGACGCGTGAGTTCGTCGGGGTCGACTCCCCGACTGCGCGGCGGGCTGGATCGGGAGGCCATCCCTGTCAGGGCATCTACTACCGGGGCGTCGGCCGCAAGCCGAAGGTGGCGATGCTCGCCGCGCACTATCAGATCGACTTCTCCGAGCACTATCTCGCGGACTACATGGCGACCCGCGGGATCGGCTTCCTCGGCTGGAACACCAGGTTCCGTGGCTACGAGAGCAGTTTCCTGCTCGACCACGCCCTGGTGGACATCGGCGTGGGGATGCACTGGCTGCGGGACGTACAGCACGTCGATACGGTTGTGCTGCTGGGTAACTCGGGCGGGGGTTCGTTGATGGCCGCCTATCAGTCCCAGGCGGTCGATCCGCACGTGACGCCGCTGGACGGGATGCGGCCCGCGCGGGGGCTGACCGAGTTGATCCCGGCCGACGGCTACGTCGCCAGCGCAGCCCATCCAGGCCGGCCAGAAGTGCTCACCGCCTGGATGGACGGATCCGTGGTCGACGAGACGGACCCGATCGCCGCCGACGCCAGCCTGGACATCTTCGACGCGCGCAACGGCCCCCCGTTCGCGCAGGCGTTCATCGAGCGGTACCGCGCGGCGCAGGTCGCGCGCAATCACGCCATCACGGACTGGGTCTTCGACGAATTCAGGCGGATTCGCGTGCGCGGCTTCTCCGATCGGCCCTTCACGGTGCTGCGCACGTGGGCGGATCCGCGCATGGTGGACCCGACTCTCGAGCCCACCAAGCGCCCGGCGAACACCTGCTACGCCGGGGTGCCGGTCAAGGCCAATCGATCGGCCCACGGGATCGCGGCGGCCTGCACGCTGCGGAACTGGTTGGGAATGTGGAGCCTGCGCACCGCACAAACCAACGCCGAGCCGCATCTGGCCCGCATCGACTGCCCCGCCCTGGTGATCAACGCCGATCAGGACACCGGCGTCTACCCGTCGGATGCCCACCGCATCCACGATGCGCTCGCCGGCAGCGACAAGACCCTGGTCTCGATGGACACCGATCACTACTTCACCACGCCGGGCGCCCGCAGCGAGCTGGCCGACACCATCGCACAGTGGATCGCCAAGCGGTGGCGGTGAGCCCAGCCGCCGAGACTCCGGCCGCGACTTGGTGAACCTGGTGAACGAGGTCGCGAGGAGGGGGCGGTGACGGCCCAGGTACCCTCGATCCCAACCGACCGGTTAATCGGCCACAGTCCAGGAGGCACACATGCCCATCGCGATCAACTCCGAGCACCACGACCTGGCCGACTCGGTCCGGTCATTCGTGGCGAGAGTCGCGCCGTCGGAGGTGCTGCACGAGGCGCTGGAGACCCCGATCCCCAACCCGCCGAGCTTCTGGAAGGCCGCCGCCGAGCAGGGCCTGCACGGCCTGCACCTCTCGGAGGACGTGGGCGGACAGGGCTTCGGCGTCCTCGAGCTGGCGATCGTCCTGGCCGAGTTCGGCTACGGAGCGGTTCCCGGCCCGTTCGTGCCGTCGGTGATCGCCAGCGCGCTGATCTCCGCGAACGACCCCCACGCCAAGTTGCTCGAAGGACTTGCCTCCGGGGAGACCATCGGCGCCTATGCCATCGACTCGGGACTGACCGCCACCCGTCAGGGCGGCGGCCTCGTCATCCGCGGCGAGGTGCGTGCCGTTCCGGCTGCCGCGGAGGCCGCGCTGCTGGTACTGCCCGTCGCGATCGACGGTGGTGAGGAATGGATCGTGCTCGACGCCGACCAGGTCGAGATCGAGCCGGTCCGCAGCGTCGACCCCCTGCGCCCGCTGGCCACCGTCCGCGCCAATGCCGTCGAGGTCGCCGACGAGCGCGTGCTGTCGAACCTCAGCCGGACACTGGCCCGCGCGCTGATGTCGACGCTGTTGTCGGCCGAATGCGTCGGCGTCGCCCGCTGGGCCACCGACACCGCGTCGGAGTACGCCAAGATCCGCGAGCAGTTCGGCCGCCCGATCGGCCAGTTCCAGGCCATCAAGCACAAGTGCGCCAACATGATCGCCGAAACCGAGCGGGCCACCGCCGCCGTGTGGGACGCCGCCCGCGCCATCGACGAGTTCACCGGAGGGCAGGAGCGCAGCGACTCGGGACGTGTTAGTGGCGGAAATGCCGACTCCGCCTATGAATTCGCCGCCGCGGTCGCCGCCACCCTGTCTCCCGCGGCCGCCCAACACTGTGCCCAGGACTGCATTCAGGTGCACGGCGGCATCGGCTTCACCTGGGAGCACGACACGAACGTCTACTACCGCCGGGCGATCGTGCTCGCCGCCTGCTTCGGCCGGGCGGCCGACTACCCGCAGCAGGTGATCGACGTCGCCACCAGCACGGGGATGCGTTCGATCGACATCGACCTCGACCCGGACACCGAGAAGCTGCGCGAGGAGATCCGCGCGGACGTCGCCGGCCTCAAGGCACTTCCACGCGAGGAGCGCACCACCGCGATCGCCGAGGGCGGGTGGGTGCAGCCTCATCTGCCCAAGCCGTGGGGCCGGGCCGCGCAGCCGATCGAGCAGATCATCATCGCCCAGGAATTCTCGGCCGGTCTGGTGAAGCGGCCGCAGATGGGCATCGCCGCGTGGATCATCCCGTCGATCGTCGCCTACGGCACCGACGCACAGCAGCAACGCTTCTTGCCGCCCACCTTCCGCGGCGAGATGATCTGGTGCCAGCTGTTCTCCGAGCCCGGCGCGGGATCCGATCTGGCCGGCCTGACCACCAAGGCCACCAAGGTCGACGGGGGCTGGCGCATCACCGGTCAGAAGATCTGGACCACCGGCGCCCAGTACTCGAAGTGGGGCGCGCTGCTAGCCAGAACGAACCCGAGCGCTCCGAAACACAATGGCATCACCTACTTCCTGCTCGACATGGAAAGTGACGGCGTCGAGATCAAGCCGCTGCGCGAGCTGACCGGCAATGCGATGTTCAACACCGTGTTCATCGACGACGTCTTCGTCCCCGACGACCTCGTCCTCGGCGAAGTGGACCGAGGCTGGGAGGTCAGCCGCAACACGCTCACCAACGAACGCGTGTCGATCGGCAGCAGCGAACCGCCGTTCCTCGCCAGCCTCGACCAGTTCGTCGAGTTCCTGCGCGAGGGCCACTTCGACCAGATCGAGCAGAACCACGCGGGACGCCTGATCGCCGAGGGGCACGCGGCGAAGCTGCTCAACATGCGGTCGACGCTGCTCACGCTCGCCGGCGGCGATCCGATGCCCGCCGCCGCGATCAGCAAGCTGCTGTCCATGAAGACCGGTCAGGGCTATGCCGAGTTCGGGGTGGCGTCGTTCGGCACCGACGCCGCCATCGGGGACCTCGGGCAGCCGTCGGGCAAGTGGGCCGAATACCTGCTCGCCGGCCGCGCCACCACGATCTACGGCGGCACGTCGGAAGTGCAGCTGAACATCATCGCCGAACGACTGCTCGGCCTGCCGCGCGATCCGTAGGCCCCCGACACTCCGCGTGATGACGCGCTGCTCGGCGTGTCGCGTCAACAACCGTAGTTTCGGCGCATGGGCGCCGATGTCACGCTGCGTCAGTTGCGATACTTCGCCGTGCTCGGCGAGGAGCTGAACTACCGTCGTGCCGCCGAGCGGCTGTTCATCACCCAGCCCGCGCTGTCGACCGCCATCAAGGCACTCGAGCACCAGACCGGTGTGACGCTGTTCCGGCGCAACACCCGGGCGGTGGCATTGACCGATCTCGGGGCGGTCTGGTTGCCCAAGGTTCAGGAGGCGCTGGGCGGTGTGGACGCCGCCGTCGACGAACTCATCGCGTTGTCCCGGCGGGACCGCCGCATCCGGCTCGGCTACCTCATCGGCACCGGCGCCGACGTACTGTTCCGGCTGGTCCGCCACTTCGAGACCGCCTATCCCGAAATCAGCGTGCAGCCAAGGGAATTCGACTTCTCCGACCCGACGGCCGGACTTGCCGACGGAACCACCGAGGTGGCCATCATCCGCCCACCGGTCGACTTGCCGGAGCACCGGATGCTGATCCTCGACGCGGAGAACTGGGTGGCCTGCCTACCGCGGGACCATCGACTCGCCCATCGATCCGAGCTGTCCATCGCCGAGCTGCTGGACGATCCGATCGTCGTCGCGCCGGGCAGCGCGGGCCGGTGGCGCGACTACTGGATGGCGACCGATGCGCGCGACGGCAAGCCGCCGACGATCGCGGCGGTCGCGGCCACCTACGAGGAGGAGACGACCACCATCGCGCGCGGTCTCGGCATCAGCTTCACCAGCGAAGCCAGCGCACGGCTGTACAACCGGCAGGGCATCGCCTACGTCCCGATCGTGGATCGCCCGCGCAACTACACCGCCCTGGCCTGGCACCCCGACGGGTTGAGCGACGACGCGGCGGCGCTGGTCCGCCAGGTCCGCGAGGAGTGGAGCTTCGGTGAGGGACAGTCCGTCGAACGCCCCGCCACGTACTTCTGATCAATGGCCATTGATCAACTCGGGTTATGAGTAGATCAGAAACCGGAACTTCCGCATGCCGACGGATCGGAGTTTCCTCGGAGCATTCGACCACGAGGTCTTATGACTACTTCGAGCCCGCTCGAACCTCCTGACCTGGAGCACTCATGACCGACACCGCACCGCACGTCACCACGCAACCACCGCACGACGACGAAGACGCCCGGCTCGCGCACTTCGGCTACACCCAGAAACTCGACCGCTCGGTGGGCCGGCTGGCCTCGTTCGCAATCGGCTTCGCCACCATCAGCGCCACCACCGCGGTGTTCACCGGCTTCGGGGCCGGTTACCTCACCGCCGGCGGACCGTTCGTGTGGACCCTTTGGCTGGCCGCCGCGGTGTTCGTGATCTGGGTCCTGATCGCCGCGGACCTGACCGCCAAGATCCCCTTGGCCGGCTACTCGTACCAGTGGACCAGTCGCCTCGTCGGCTCGACGATGGCGCTGTTCACCGGCATCCTCGCCCTCGCCGGCTGGATCTGCGGCATGACCGGTGTCGGCTACATCCTGTCCGGCTACCTGGGCAGCCTGTTCGGCTGGAACATGGGCCAGACCTCGCAGATTCTCGTCGCCATCGGAGTGATGGCCGTCTGCATGCTCATCAACCTGTACGGCGTGCGGTTTGCGACGATGGTCAACAACATCGGCGTGAGCCTGGAGTTCGTGATCACCGTCGGCGCCACGATCCTCGTCGCGATCGTCGCCTTCTCCTCACCGGACAATCACCAACCGCTCTCCGTGCTGTTCCACGGCACGTCTGACGGTAGTAGTCCGTACGTCCTGGCTTGGCTGGCTGCGTCGCTCGGACCTTTCTTCGGGCTCATCGGAGTGGAGGCCAGTGCCGACATCGCCGAGGAGACCGTCAACGCCCGCCACGTCATTCCGCGCACGATGTTCTACGCGTTGGCCGCCTCGATCGTCATCGAGTTCGGCATGTACGTCGTCTTCGTGCTGGCGATCAAGAACCAGGACGCCGTCGCTGCCGCATCCGCGGCGCCGATCGAGGAGATCATCACTCAGCAGGTCGGCCCGGTCATCAGCAAGATCGTCGTCGCGGTGGCCCTGACCAACGTGCTGGCGTGCATCCTGGCCAACATCCTGGTCGCCACCCGGCTCACCTACTCGATGGCCCGCGACAACATGCTGCCGTTCTCCCACGTGTGGCGGCACGTGTCCCCGAGCAACCGCACGCCCACGTACGCGGTGCTCGGGATCTTCGGGTTCTCGGTGATCCTGCTGCTCTCGGCATTGGTCAGCGAGAAGGCGTTCTTCCTCATCCTCGGGCTCTCCTCGCTCGCCGTCTGCGCGATGTACCTCCTACAAACCATCGCGGTCATGATCGCCACCCGCCGCGGAACCATTCCGACGGCCGAGCCGGGAACGTTCGACCTCGGCAAGGCTCGCGTCCCGGTGGCCGTCGTCGCGGCCATCGCCTTCACCCTCGTGTGCGCGGCCCTGATCTTCCTGCCGCAGTTCGCGGGCAACGGCTACGTGTTCGCGGGCCTGCTGGTGCTCGCCGCGCTCTGGGCCGTCACCGGACTGCGCAGGCGGCTGGCCACCGGAGAGGCCGGACCGGACTACGCCAAGACTCACACCTCCTGAAACTCGCTAGCCAGCAAAGGAACTGACATGACACTCACCACCAGCCTCTCGAGCAACCTGGTCGCCGTCGAACCGGGCGCCATCCGCGAGGACACCCCGCCCGGCTCGGTGATCCAGTACAGCGACTACGAACTGGACACCAGCAGCCCGTACGCGGGCGGGGTGGCCTGGATCGAGGGCGAGTTCATTCCCGCCGAGGACGCCAGGATCTCGATCTTCGACACCGGCTTCGGACACTCCGACGTCACCTACACCGTCGCACACGTGTGGCACGGGAACGTCTTTCGACTCGACGACCACATCGACCGCCTCCTCGACGGCGCCCGCAAGCTGCGTCTCGACGCAGGAATGAGCAAGGCGGAGCTCGCCGCGATCACCAAGAAGTGCATCTCGATGTCACAGCTGCGCGAGTCCTTCGTCAACCTGACGATCACCCGCGGCTACGGCAAGCGCAAGGGCGAGAAGGATCTCACCAAGCTCACCCACCAGGTCTACATCTACGCCATCCCGTATCTCTGGGCCTTCCCCCCGGCCGAGCAGATATTCGGCACCACCGCGATCGTGCCCCGGCACGTCCGTCGCGCGGGCCGCAACACCGTCGACCCGACCGTCAAGAACTACCAGTGGGGCGACCTGACCGCGGCCAGCTTCGAAGCCAAGGACCGGGGCGCACGCACGGCGATCCTGATGGACTCGGACGGCTGCGTCGCGGAGGGCCCCGGCTTCAACGTCTGCATCGTCAAGGATGGCAAGCTCTCGTCACCGTCCCGGAACGCGTTGCCGGGCATCACGCGCAAGACGGTCTTCGAGCTGGCCGACCAGATGGGCATCCAGGCCACCCTGCGCGACGTCACCAGCCACGAGCTCTACGACGCCGACGAGATCATGGCCGTCACCACCGCAGGCGGCGTCACCCCGATCAACACCCTCGACGGCGAGCCGATCGGCAGGGGCGATCGGGCCGGCGAGCCGGGACCGATGACAGTCGCGATCCGAGATCGCTTCTGGGCGTTGATGGATGAGCCCGGCCCGCTCATCGAGGCCATCGAGTACTAGCCCAGTGAGACCAGCTCCTCGACGGAGTCCACGGGCAGCATGCCTTCGACCCAGGCGCGGACGTTGATGGTGGTCAGGTTGATGCCCCCGCCGTGATTGTCGAGGAAGGCGGTGTCCGCGGCGTCGCGGCCGGTGGCGATGCGGACCATCGACTGCCGCGGCGCCAGGCAGGTCGCGTCGACCACCCGCCACAATCCCTCGACGTAGGCCTCGGCGACGGCGTGGAAGTCCATCGGCTGGCATCCCGGTGCGTACACCGCGACGAGGCGGGCCGGCACGTTGACGGCGCGCAGCAGGGCGATCACCAGGTGCGCGTAGTCGCGGCACACGCCCTGACCGGCGAGCACGGTGTCCGCGGCACCGTCGATCGGGTCGCTGGACCCCGGCACGTACTGCAGCCGCGTGCCCACCCAGGACGACACCTTCTCCAGCAGCGCCGTGGACTTCGCCAGCTGACCGAATTCCGTTGCGGCGAAACCGAAGAACTTGTCGGCCTCGGCGTAGCGGCTGGGCCGCAGATACGTCGACAGGTCGATCTCGGTGACCGGCGCCGGCTCGGCCTGACCGATGACGGTCGCCGAGTAGTTCGCCAGCACCGTCCCCTTGCCCGCGTCGAACTTGTGGATGCGGGTGCCGTGTTGACCGACCAGCTCCATGGGTTCGATTGGGTTGCCGTTCAAGGTGAACGACAACTCCTCGCTCACCTCGGCGCCGGGCTGCGGGCCGACCGCGATCTGGAACTCGAGCGTCGTCGGGTCGAAGACCTCGACCTGCAGCTCCGCGCCGACCTCGCGCCTCATGGGATCACCACTACTCTCCGTGCTTGGGAAGCGCGGCCAGCGCATCGTGTCGGCTGAACGGTACCCAACGGCGACGCGAACCAAACTCACACCTAGGGGACGATCGAGTCGACGTACCCACCGTCGACGCGGACGGCGCCACCGGTGGTCGCCGATGCGAGCGGCGAGCTGAGATACGTCACCATCGCCGCGATCTCGTCGGGCTCGATGAGCCGTTGGATCAGCGATTGCGGACGGTGCACGCGCATGAACTCCCGCTGCGCCTCGTCCCACGGCAGCGACGCGTCGACGAGTTGGTAGACGAAGTCCTCGACACCGGCGGTGTGCGTGGGGCCGGCGATCACCGAATTCACGGTGACGCCGGTGCCCGCGGCGTCCTTGGCGAAGCCGCGCGACACCGCGAGCAGCGCCGTCTTGGAGGTCCCGTAGTGGATCATCTCCTCCGGGATGACGATCGCCGAGTCGCTGGCGATCTGGATCACCCGGCCCCAGCCGCTGTCGATCATCCCTGGCAGGTAGGTGCGAATGAGTCGCACGGCCGACAGCACGTTCACCTCGAAGTAACGGCGCCATTCGTCGTCGGTGATGTCACGTGCCGGGACCGCACCGAAGATGCCGAGGTTGTTGACGAGGACGTCGACGCTGGGCAGCTCGCGCGACGAGCTCGGCGACGCCCTCGGCGCTGGTGACGTCCGCGGCGACACCGACCACCTCACCGGTCGCCGACCTGCTCAATTCGGCGACCGCCTCGTCGACGCGGGCCATCGTCCGTCCGTTCACCACGACGCGGGCGCCACTTCCGGCCAGTCCCTTGGCGATCGCCAGGCCGATGCCCTGGGTGGATCCGGTGACGAGTGCGGTCTTTCCGGTCAGGTCGATATTCACGCCCGCAGTGTTACCAGCGCGCGGGGCCGCGTAACATTGCGCCGTCACCTACGTCGAGTTGGTCGATTCTCGTTCTGCGCGTTGGCTTCCACGAGGGATTCACAGGAGACCGTGACACCGTTTTCACCACGAGCCGTTCCCGTCCGGGCGACGATGCGCAGACGGAGCCAGTCGATGTGAGACACCCATCCCCTGGCCTCGACGGCTTCGACCGCAGTGGGCCCCGCGCGGAACCCGGGCCCCGTTGACGATGAGGAGATCTTTGTGCGCCGGTTGTTCATCACGACGCTGATGGCGGTTCTGCTACCCGTGGTGGCAGGGTTCGCGGGCGGCTACGCCACGGCGAACGCCTTCTCCCGGCCGGGCCTTCCGGTCGAATACCTGATGGTGCCGTCGGCGGGCATGGGTCGCGACATCAAGGTGCAGTTCCAGGGCGGCGGAACCAACGCGCCCGCGCTCTACCTGCTCGATGGTCTGCGCGCCCAGGACGACTTCAACGGCTGGGACATCAACACCCCGGCGTTCGAGTGGTATTACGGCTCCGGTCTCTCGGTGGTCATGCCCGTCGGTGGTCAGTCGAGCTTCTACAGCGACTGGTACCGGCCGGCATGCGGCAAGGACGGGTGCCAGACCTACAAGTGGGAAACCTTCCTCACCCAGGAGTTACCTGCCTACCTGCAGGCCAACAAGGACGTGAAGCCCACCGGCAGCGCCGTGGTCGGCCTGTCCATGGCCGGATCGGCGGCGCTGACGATGGCGATCTACCATCCGCAGCAATTTCCTTATGCAGGTTCGCTTTCCGGCTTCCTGAACCTCTCCGAAGGCTGGTGGCCGGGACTGGTCAATACCTCGATGGGTGATGCGGGCGGCTACAAGTCCGACGACATGTGGGGCCCGTCGAGTGATCCGGCGTGGCAGCGCAACGACCCCATGGTGAACATCCCGAAGTTGGTCGCCAACGGCACCAGGATCTGGGTCTACTGCGGCAACGGCACCCCGAGCGACCTGGGCGGGGACAACCTGCCCGCCAAGTTCCTGGAGAGCTTCACGTTGCGCACCAACAAGACCTTCCAGGACAACTACCTCGCCGCCGGCGGCAACAACGGGGTGTTCAACTTCCCGGACAGCGGCACCCACGACTGGGGCTACTGGGGTCAGCAGCTGCAGGCGATGAAGCCGGACATCCAGCGGGTGCTGGGCGCCACCCCGACGACCACCTAACCTGGGGGACCATGGACGACGACGTCACAGACTCGAGGCGCCGCTGCGCGGTGGCGGTGCTGGGTGGGCCGACGACGGTGATCGACATCGCCGGTCACCGGATCGTCGTGGATCCCACGTTCGACCCGCCGGGTCCGCACGCGTACCTCACCAAGACGGCCGCACCCGCCGTCGACGCGGCGGCGCTCGGCCGGGTGGACGTGGTGCTGATCAGCCACGACCAGCATCTGGACAACCTGGACGACGCCGGCCGCGCGATGGCACTGTCGTCACCCCTGATCCTCACCAATCCCGGTGCCGCCCAACGTCTCGGGCCACCGGCCCGGGGTCTCGCGGTCTGGGAGACGACGGACGTGGGCGACCTTCGGGTGCAGGCGGTGCCCGCGGTGCACGGACCGGCTGACGGCGACCGCGACGACTCCGGCAACGTCAACTGCGAGGTGACGGGTTTCGTCCTGTCCGGGCCGGGACTGCCGACCATCTACGTCAGCGGCGACAACGCCTCGCTCGCCGCGGTGTCGTCGATCGCGCACACCGTCGGCACGATCGACGTCGCGGTGCTGTTCGCGGGCGGCGCGCGCGTGCCGTCCAAGCAGGGTGGCCGTCCGCTGACCCTGACCGGCGCCCGGGCCGCCGCTGCCGCGGAAGTGCTCGCGCCGCGGCTGGTCGTGGCGGCCCACCTCGACTCGTGGGCCCACTTCACCGAGGGCATGGACGACGTCGTCGCGGCGTTCGACGACGCCGGCATCGGGGCGATGCTGGGCAGGACGCCCCATGGCCGTTGGACCGGCCTGGAGCAGCTACTCGAGGGATAGGTCCCGCAGCTCGCGCTTGAGGATCTTGCCCGTCGGATTCCGCGGCAGCTCGTCGAGGAAGATCACCTCGCGAGGCACCTTGTAGCGGGCCAGGTTGTCCTTCACGTAGCTCTTGATCGCATCCTCGTCGACCGAGGCGCCGTCGGCCTTGACGACGAACGCACGCAGGCGGTGACCCCACTCCGCGTCCTCGACGCCGAGTGCGGTCGCCTCCACCACGTCCGGGTGACCGCTGATCAGATCCTCCACCTCGGCGGGGAAGACGTTCTCCCCGCCGCACACGATCATCTCGTCGTCGCGACCGCTGACGTACAGCAGGCCGTGCTCGTCGAAATAGCCGACGTCGCCGGAGGACATCAGCCCGTCGATGATCGCCTTGTGACCGCCGCCGGTGTATCCCTCGAAGGGGAAGGTGTTTCCGACGAAGATCCGGCCCACCTCACCCTGGGGCACTTCGTTGCCGTTGTCGTCGAAGAGCTTGACCTTCACGCCCTTGACCACCGGACCGACGGTGGACGGGTTGATCGACAGGTCCTGGGGACGGGCGATGGTTGCGAACGCGATCTCCGTCGAGCCGTACAGGTTGTAGACGACCGGTCCGAGATCCTTCAGCGCGCGGGTGGCCAGTTCGCCGCCGAGCTGCGATCCGGACACGAACACGATGCGCAGACTCGACAGGTCGGGCTTCGGGCTGGTCTTCTCGAGTTCGTCGAGGATGCGCGAAAGCATCACCGGTACCACGACCATTGCGGTCACCCGGTGCGTCTCGATGTCGGCGAGGACGGTGGCCGGCTTGAAGCGCCGCCGCAACACCAGCGTGCTGCCCAGCATCATCGCGATGGTGGCGTGCAGGAAGCCGAGCGCGTGGAACATCGGCGCGGGAAGCGACGTCACCTCACCGGACTTGAACGGCACGTGCGAGAGCACGCCGCCGATCGGCGCCAACGACGGGGGGCTGCTGCGGTTGGCGCCCTTGGGGGTGCCGGTGGTGCCGCTGGTCAAGATGATGATCTTCGAGTGCTTGCTCGACTTCGGCGGCGGACCGCTCTCGCTGCGGGCGATCAGGTCGGCGAGCGTCTCGGCGTCGCTCTCGGCCAGCTCGTCCTCGGAGGCAGCCGGGGAGGCTTCGACCTTGTCCGGATTGGTCGGCAGTGCGCGCAGCTTCCCGAGTTCGGGATCGGCGGCAGCGCACGCCTTGGTGTATTCGTCGTCGTGGATGATCAGCTTCGCGCCCTCGCGCTCGGAGACCTCCTTGATCTGCGGGCCGGAGAACTCACTGTTGAGCAGGATGATTCGCACGCCCACCTTCGCGGCGCCGTACAACGCGACGAGGAACCAGCGGTGGTTGCGGATCAGCAGGGCGACCCCATCGCCGCCCTTGACGCCGAGGTCGAGCAGGCCGTGGGCGACGGCGTTGGCGGCCTCGTCGAGTTCGGCGAAGGTCAGTTCGCCGTCATCGTCGATGATGGCCGTGCCGTGGGGATTTCGCCGCGCGTTCAGCGCGGGGATCATGCCGAACTCGCCCCAGCGCCGGATGTCGGCGAGCATGGCGGCGACGTTCTGCGGCGGCTCGAGTTTGAGGGCACCTGCCTCGAACATCTTCCTGGCGTAGTGCAGTTCGGCCGAGCCGCGCTCGACGTACTGCGCAAGCTTCGCCGCTGCCTGCAAGGGAATGTCGGTGAGGTTGGGCATGCGCCCACAATATGTGACGGCCGTCGCATCCGGCACCGGTAAACCGGCAAACTACCATTGCCGTCATGGCGTCTTCGCTGTCGATGGACATCGGCGGCCGCTCGCTGCTGGTGACCAACCCGGACAAGATCGTCTTCCCGGACGCGGGAGTGACCAAGCTGGCGTTGATCGAGTACTACCTGTCGGTCGCCGACGGCGCGCTGCGTGGGGTGGCCGGCCGGCCGATGATCCTGAAGCGCTTCGTCAAGGGCATCGCGCAAGAGGCGATCTTCCAGAAGCGGGCTCCCGAGAAACGGCCCGACTGGGTGGACGTCGCCGAACTGAAGTATGCATCGGGCACGTCGGCCAAGGAGGCGGTCATCGACGATGCGGCCGGACTGGCGTGGGCCGTGAACCTGGGGTGCGTCGACTTCAATCCCCATCCGGTCCGCGCCGACGACCTGGATCACCCCGACGAACTGCGCGTCGACCTCGATCCCATGCCCGGCGTGGAGTGGCCGCAGATCGTCGAGGTGGCGCTGGTGGCCCGCGACGTGCTGGCCGACTACGGCCTGACGGCGTGGCCGAAGACCTCGGGCTCGCGGGGCTTCCACGTCTACGCCCGGATCGAGCCGAACTGGCCGTACAAGCAGGTGCGCCTCGCCGCCGAGACGATCGCCCGCGAGGTCGAGCGGCGCGCACCGGAGCTGGCGACCAGTCGATGGTGGAAGGAGGAGCGCGAAGGCGTCTTCGTCGACTTCAACCAGAACGCCAAGGACCGGACCGTCGCGTCGGCCTACTCGGTGCGCTCCCGGCCCGACGCGAGGGTCTCCACGCCGCTGCACTGGGACGAAGTGCCCGATTGCCGGCCGGAGGCCTTCACGGTGGCGACGGTGCCCGCCCGTTACGCCGACGTCGGGGACCCCTGGGAGGGCATGGACGACGCGCCGGGCGGCCTCGAGGGTCTCCTGCAGCTGGCGGCGGAGCTCGGGCCCGCCGAGAAGGCGCCCACCGGCGCGCGCCGGGGCACGGCCTCGCGCGGCCGTGTCTCCAGCAAGCCGCTCATCGAGATCGCCCGCACGAAGACCAAGGACGAGGCGATGGCTGCGCTGGCGACGTGGACGGCTGCACACGCGTCGGTGGCCGAGTTGCTCGAACCGGTCGACGTCCTCGTGGACGGCATGCGCGGTCCCAGTTCGATCTGGTACCGCGTCCGCATCAACCTTCAGCACGTGCCGTCCGACCAGCGCCCGCCGCAGGAAGAGCTGATCGCCGACTACTCGCCGTGGGAGGGCTACTCGGGCACGCAAGGGCGCCGGAGTTGACCGGTCCCGGCCTTGCCACACTCTTAACGATGATTTAGGAGTTACTCCCCGGTACCTTATTTTGGCCGCTTACCTTGGGTTTCAGTCGAAGTGACGGCATCGCTGCCTGCTCAGTCGGCAACTACCGAAGGAGGCTTTCAATGTCGATCAATGGCATCCCCGCCGCATCGAATTCCCGCTTCCGCTATGGCAATCCGTCGGTCGAGTGCAATGGCGCCGAGCTCCACAAGCAGTGCCGCCAACTCGCCACCGTGCTGACGATCACCGGTGCCATCGACGAACTCAACGTCGACCTGGTGGCCCAGCAGGCCAAGGGTTGCATCATCGCCGAGAAGCCCTTCGTCCTCGACCTGAGCGGCCTGACCGCGTTCTCCGCGCAGGCGATCGCGCTGCTCGACGTCATCGACGAGGCGTGCTTCGCCGCGGGCGACCAGTGGTCACTCGTCGCGAGCGCACCGGTCGCGAGGACGTTGCGCCTGTGCGGCGTCGAGGAGGTCTTTCCCACCACGCCGTCGGTTCCCGATGCGCTGCACCACTTCTCGGACGTCGCCGGCGAACGGCGGCGCATCCTTCCCATCCTGACCAAGTCCGCCTGAGCGCAAGGATCCAACATGTTGATCGACGTCCGCTGGTTGCGCTTCCTCATTCACCCCCGCCACAAGGCGGCCGCCTCGCGCTAGATCGGGTGCGTTCCCACCCGTCGGTGCCGCGCTCGCGACCATTCGCGGCCTAGTTCGACACCCCACGCATCGGGGTATGGCTACTCAGCACGTCTGCGACAGCGATGTCACCACGGCTGGAGGCCTACCCCATGAGTTCTATCGACCGCGCATCCAAGGGATCCTCCGAGTCGCGGCGCGAGGCGCCGGGGCAGCTGACCGGCGCGGTGGTCATCGTCGCGTTGGTGTCAGCCGTCTCGGGAATGCTGTACGGCTATGACACCGGCATCATCTCCGGTGCCTTGCTGCAGATCACCAAGGACTTCGGGATCGCCGAGAACTGGAAGCAGGTGATCGCGGCGAGCATCCTGCTCGGCGCCGTCGTCGGTGCCCTGACGTGCAGTCATCTCTCGGAGCGGCGCGGCCGCCGGGGGACGTTGATCATGCTGGCCGTCGTCTTCGTCGTGGGTGCGATCTGGTGCGCACTCTCGCCGAACCCGGTCGTCCTGTCGCTGGGACGGCTGGTACTGGGTTTCGCGGTCGGCGGCGCGACGCAGACCGCGCCGATGTACGTCGCCGAACTGTCACCGCCGAAGTACCGCGGGCGGCTGGTGCTGTGCTTCCAGATCGCGATCGGCGTGGGCATCGTGATCGCCACGATCGTCGGGGCCTCGGAGTCAATCCCCTGGCGGTGGTCGATCGGCGCTGCCGCCGTCCCCGCCGCCATCATGCTCGGCCTGCTGCTGCGGTTGCCGGAGAGCCCGCGCTGGCTGGTCAAGCAGGACGACCTCGACACAGCCCGGACGATCCTCGAGCGCGTGCGGCCGGACGGCTACGACGTCGACGGCGAGCTGGACGAGATGGCGCAGCTCACCCGCAAGGAGCAGACGGCGAAGACCCGGGGGTGGGCCGGGCTGCGCAAGGCCTGGGTCCGGCCTGCACTCGTATTGGGTTGCGGCATCGCCATTTTCACGCAGCTCAGTGGCATCGAGATGATCATCTACTACTCGCCGACGATCCTGACCGACAACGGCTTCTCGAAGTCCGTCGCCCTGCAGGTTTCCGTTGCGCTGGGAGTGAGCTATCTCGTAGCCCAACTCGTCGGGCTGTCCATCATCGACAAGGTCGGCCGTCGTCGGCTCACGCTGATCATGATCCCCGGTGCGGCACTGAGCCTGTTCGTGCTCGGCGCGCTGTTCGTCACCGGTCACAGCGGCAAGGAGTCGGTGCCGTTCATCATCGCGTGCCTGGTCGTGTTCATGCTCTTCAACGCGGGTGGGCTGCAACTGATGGGGTGGCTGACCGGTTCGGAGACCTACCCGTTGGCAGTCCGACCCGCAGGCACCGCCGCCCAGTCCGCAGCCCTCTGGGGCACCAACCTGGTGATCACTCTGACGCTGCTCAGCCTGATCAACGGGATCGGTGTCGGCCAGGCGATGTGGCTCTACGGCCTGTTCAACGTCGCCGCGTGGCTGTTCGTCTACTTTCGGATGCCCGACCTCACCGGCCGGAGTCTCGAGGAGATCGAGGGCAAGCTCAGCGCGGGCACGTTTCGTCCCGCCGACTTCGCCCGCTGATCCTGGAGCAGTGCGACGGCGGATGTCTCCGGGCACAGTCTATGTGAGTGTGTGTCTGAGGTCTGCCAACGTCTGCCGCATCACGTCGGCCAGTCCGCGTTCGTTCGATGCGTCGACCCAGATCCCGAAGGCCACCTTGAACACCGCGATCCCGGCCTCGGCGGTCAGCATCGCCGCGGGGTCGGCGACGCCGCGGCGGCGCAGGGCGGCGGCCACCGCGGCCGCGAGCGACGCCAACTTGATCAACTCGCGCTCCCGCAGGCTCGGATTCGCGTCGATCACGGCCTGACGCGTTCGCGAGTGCTCGACGCGGCCGTCGAAGAATGCCGCTGACGCGGCGAGGGCCTCGCCGACGGCGTCGAGGGGCGTCAGCGAGTCCGGTGCGTTGGCAACGGCGTGCTCGAACAGTGCGAGAAGTTCCTCGGAGCCGGAGAACAACACCTCGCGCTTGTCGGCGAAGTACCGGAAGAACGTCCGCTCGGTGAGGCCGGCACGCTCGGCGATGTCCGCTACCGCGGTCGGCTCGAAACCGTGCTCCCCATAGAGCTCCAAGGCCGCCTGCTGCAGGCGGCCGCGCGCATCCGGTTGCCATCGGGCCATGTCGAAATCCTAGGGGATGACAGTTGCTGACATAGGCGCTAGGGTTGTGATAACAGTAACTGACATCAATGTGGGGAGTCCTTCGTGCGTGTCCTCGTCACCGGCGGATCCGGTTGGATCGGCTCGGCCGTCGTACCGGAACTGCTCGCCGCAGGCCATCAGGTCGTCGGCCTTGCCCGCTCGGATGCGTCGCGTGCCGTACTCGAAGCTGCGGGCGCAGACGCGATCGCCGGCGACGTCGACGATCTCGACGGGCTGCGCCGGGCGGCCGCCGAATCCGACGGCGTGATTCACCTCGCGTTCAAACACGACCTCGCCTTCTCCGGGCACTTCGACGGCGCGGTGGCCGCGGATCGCAGGGCAATCGAGACGGTGGGCGACGCGCTCGCGACGTCTGACCGGCCATTCGTCATCGCATCGGGTGTGCTCGGTCTCGCACCCGGCCGGGTGGTGACCGAAGAGGACGGCCGCGAACATGGATCGACGGCGGAAAGTCTTGCAGTGCAAGGACGAATGGCCAATGCGCGCCTCGTCTTGTCGCTGGCGTCCCGCGGCATCCGGTCGTGCGTACTGCGCCTTCCACCCAGCGTGCACGGTAAGGGCGACAACGGTTTCGTCCCCACGCAGATCGCCATCGCCCGCGAGAGGGGGGCGTCGGGTTACGTCGGTGCCGGCGCCAATCGTTGGCCCGCGGTGCACCGAACCGACGCCGCGCGGCTGTTCCGCCTGGCGGTCGAGAACGCGTCGGCCGGTTCGGTGTTGCATGCCGTCGCCGACGAGGGGGTGCCCGTGCACACCATCGCCGAGATCATCGGGCGGCACCTCGATCTCCCCGTAGTGCCCATCGCGTCGGAGCAGGCGGGCGAACACTTCGGCTGGCTGGCCGGTTTTCTCGCCGCCAACGGCCCGGCCTCGAGCGAGCAGACCCGCAGGACGCTCGACTGGCAGCCAACCGGACCCGGCCTCGTCGATGACCTCGACGAGGGGCACTACTTCGACGTCGACGGGTAGCTCGTCACACCGGTGACGGGTGCCCCAGCTTGGCCGCCAGATACGGTGCCGTTCGGCTGGCCGCCACGTTCGCGACGTCTCTCGGTGAGCCTTCTGCCACCACACGTCCACCGGCGTCTCCGGCGCCCGGGCCGAGGTCGATCACCCAGTCCGCTCCGGCGACCACCCCCATGTCGTGCTCGGCCACCACGACGGTGTTACCCGCGTCGACCAGCCGGTGAAGCTGGCGCTCCAACAGTTCGACGTCCGCGGGGTGCAGACCGGTGGTCGGTTCGTCGAGCACGTAGAAGGTGTGCCCTCGGCGGGCTCGCTGCAGCTCGGAGGCCAACTTGATCCGCTGTGCCTCGCCTCCGGAGAGTTCGGTGGCGGGCTGGCCCAGGCGCAGATAGCCCAGCCCGACGTCCCGCAGCGTCGCCAGGCTCCGCGCAGCGCCCGGAACGTCGCCGAGGAATTCGGCCGCCTCGTCCACCGTCATCGCGAGGACGTCGGCAATGGTGCGATCGCGGTACCGCACCTCGAGCGTCTCCTCCGAGTACCGGGCGCCGTGACACGTCGGGCACGGTGCATACGTCCCCGGCAGGAACAGCAACTCGACCGCGACGAAGCCCTCGCCCTGACAGGTCGGACAGCGACCTTCGGCGACGTTGAAGGAGAACCGCCCTGCGGTCCACCTGCGGCGGCGCGCTTCTGCCGTCGCCGCGAAGACCTTGCGGACGGCGTCGAACATGCCGGTGTAGGTCGCCAGGTTCGACCGGGGCGTCCGGCCGATGGGCTTCTGGTCCACGGTCACCAACCGGTCGACGGCCTCTACCCCGTGGGCGGTCACGCCGATGCTGGCATCGACATCGGCGTCGACGAGCATGCCGTCGGACTCGGTGGATCCGGGTTCCTCCGACGCCTCGACGCCGCCGGCACCCAGATGGCGGGTGATGACGTCACCGACGACCTTGCAGACGAGCGTCGACTTTCCCGAGCCGGAGACACCGGTGATCGCGGTGAACACGCCGAGCGGCAGGTCGACGTCGAGCCCGTGCAGATTGTGGAAGTCGATGCCGCGTAGGCGCAGCGATCGCGACGCCACGCGCTGCGGTCGGGCCGCAGGTGGCTCGTCGTCGAAGAGGTACCGACGGGTGACCGACTCGGGCACGTCGGCCAGCCCCGTCACCGGCCCGCTGTAGAGGACCGCCCCGCCCAGTTCACCGGCGCCTGGCCCGACGTCGACGATCCAGTCCGCGCGGCGCACCACGTCCATGTCGTGCTCGACGACGAAGAGCGAATTGCCTGCGCGCCGTAAACGATCCAGAACGTCGAGCAGCGGCTCGGCGTCGGCCGGGTGCAAACCCGCCGACGGCTCGTCGAGGACGTAGAGAACGCCGAACAGCCCGGCCCGCAGTTGGGTCGCCAGCCGCAGGCGCTGAAGCTCCCCAGGCGACACGGTCGGGGTGCGCCGGTTCAGGCTGAGGTAGCCCAGACCCAGGTCGACGAGGACGTCGATCCTGGCGACGAGGTCGGCGGCGATCACCGTTGCGACCTCGGTGAGTTCGCCGGAATCGGTGGATTCGTACGCAGCCTCGGCGTCTACCCGGTCGGCCGCCGGTGTCAAGGCCGCCGCCAGATCGGTCAGCGGCATGGCGACGAAGTCGGCGATCGTCCGCCCGGCGAACGTGACGCTCAGGGCCTCGGGCCGCAGCCCCGAACCACGGCACACCGGGCATTCGACGCTGTCGACGAACTGCAACACCCGTCGCCGCATCATCGCGCTCTGTGAGTTCGCCAGCGTGTGCCGGACGTGGCGCTCAGCGCTGGAGAACGTGCCGTTGTAGAAGTAGTCGGCCGTGACGGGATGGCGACTCGGGTCGATCTCCACCGTCGGCTGGTCGTCGGTGAACAGGATCCACTCCCGCGTGCGTTTCGGGAGCCGGCGCCACGGCGTGTCGATGTCGTAGCCGAGCGTGATGAGGATGTCGCGGAGGTTCTGGCCCTGCCACGCTCCGGGCCACGCCGCGACGGCGCCTTCCCGGATGCTGAGCGACGGGTCGGGGACCAGCGTCTGCTCGGTCACCTCGTGGATCCTGCCGAGACCGTGGCATCGCGGGCACGCGCCGATCGCCGTGTTGGGCGAGAACGAATCGGAGTCCAGTCGTTCCGTCGCCCCAGGCGGATACGTGCCTGCCCGCGAAAACAGCATCCGCAAGAGGTTCGAGAGCGTCGTCACCGTGCCGACGGTGGACCGCGACGAACCCGCTCCCCGGCGCTGCTGCAGCGCGACGGCGGGCGGCAACCCGGTGACGTCGTCGACCTTGGGCGCCCCGGCGGGCAGCAGCAGGCGCCGGGCATACGGGGCGACCGACTCGAAGTACCGGCGCTGCGCCTCGGCGTACACCGTGCCGAAGGCCAGCGAGGACTTCCCCGATCCGGACACCCCGGTGAAGACGACGAAGGCGTCCCGCGGCGCAGCCACGTCGACGGCACGAAGGTTGTGGACCCGCGACCCGAAGACGCGGACGAACGGATCGCGATCTGCCGGCGGGGTGGACACAGAGCCAGTGTGGGCGAAGGTGATGTTTGCGCTGTGCGAACGCCGGGAAATGCCTGACCACCGAGAACTTCCTCGCACGAAGGGAGCCGACATGAGCGCGGGAACGACGCCGACCGAGAATGCGTCCACCGGTGAATTGATCGCCCAGCTGACCAGCCAGACGTCGCGTCTGGTCCGCGACGAGATGCGCCTGGCGCAGAAGGAGTTCCAGGAGTCGGCCAAGCATGCCGGCATCGGCGCCGGATTGTTCAGCGTCGCAGGCGTGCTGGCCGTCTTCGGCGTGGCGACCCTGATTGCGGCGGTGGTCGCGGCGCTGGCCCTCGCCCTGCCGGTGTGGGCAGCCGCCCTGATCGTCGGCGCAGTGCTGCTCGCCGCGGGCGGCATCGCGGCACTCGTCGGCAAGAAGCAGGTGCAGGAGGCGTCGCCGGTCCCGCAGCAGACGGTGGCCAACGTGAAGGACGATATCCAGGAAGTGAAGGACGCACGCCATGGCCGGACCTAACCCCGTGAGCCCCGAACCGGGGCCCGACGCGAGCACGCAGGAACTGCAGGCCGACATCGAGCAGACGCGGTCCGAACTCGGTGACACCGCGCAGGCCCTGACGCACAAGCTCGACGTGAAGGCGAGGGTCACCGAGGCCGCGTCCGACGCGAAGGACCGAGCCGTCGTGAAGGCGCAGGATGCCAAGACCGCGGTGATCGACCACACGACGACACCCGACGGTTCGGTCAGACGAAGCGTCCCACTGACCGCCGTCGCCGTGGTCGCGGTGATCCTCGGCATCGTGGTGTGGCGGCGCCGGCGCTGACCGTCGTGAGGTCCGAATCACCGAAGGAGCAGGCCATGTCCAGCAAGCCCTCGTCCGTCGCGGCGAAGATCCTCTACCGCCCGGTGGGGTTGATCAGTTCGGTGCTCGGCGGCCTGGTGGCCGGCGCGTTGTTCAAACAAGTTTGGAAGCGGGCGTCCCCCGGCGCCGAGGACGATCCGCCGACCGCACTGCAGACCGAGTATCCGTTCAAGCAGATCCTCGTGGCGGCCGCACTCCAGGGCGTCATCTTCTCGGTGGTCAAGACGGTGATCGATCGCCAGGGCGCCCGCGTGTTCGAACGCTGGACCGGCGAGTGGCCCGGTAGCTGACCCCCAGTCGCCGACGCAGGCGATCCGGTGAGATTGGTCACCGGATCGCACCGCGACGGCGGGGCACGCCATCCGCCTCGGTGTCGACCCCACGCCGGGGCCGGTGGCGTCGCGGATGAGCGGAAGTGAACGCAATCCGCACGTCACGCGGTCGGCGGCGGCGCAGTGCGCCGTGCCGACCCGGTAGCCGGTACGCGCAGTGGCACCGCCGTGCGCCGACCCCACACCCGCGCCGGATCCCGGACGGGGAGTTGGGTGTGCGCTCCTCACAGCAAGCGCTCAGGAATATATAGGTTTCCTAACCTATTTTTCTTGATAGCGCAGATTCGACCGCGCCTATTAGCGATTCGCATGCTCATTGTCTGAGGAGATCACCATGTCGGCTCCCGCCAACGCCCGCCAAACACGGCTAGCCCGTCGATTCGAGGCCCTGACCTCGGAATCGGGAACCGGGGATCCGCAACTCGTCGCCGCCAAGCCGGATCCATCCGTCGCCGCCGCCCTCGACGGACCCGACGTCATGCTCACCGACGTGATCCGCATCGCGATGACCGGCTACGCCGACCGGCCGGCACTGGGTCAGCGCGCCGTCGAGTTCGTCACCGACGCCGCCGGGCGCACCGTCGCCGAGTTGCAACCCCGGTTCGACACGCTCACCTATCGCGAGACCTGGGCCCGCGTTCGCGCACTGGCCGACGCGCTGGCCGGGGATCCCGTCCAGCCGGGCAACTGCGTCGCGACGCTCGGCTTCACCAGTGCCGACTACGCCGTCGTCGACATGGCCCTGTCGTTGGCGGGAGCCGTCGCGGTTCCGCTCCAGACCAGCGCCCCCGTCGCGCAGCTGCACCCCATCATGCTCGAGACCGAGCCGGTCGCGATGCTCACCAGCGTCGACCACCTCGAAGACGCGGTGCAGCTCGCGCTGACGGCCCATGCACCGAAGCGCCTGGTGGTGTTCGACTACCACCAGGAGGTCGACGACCACCGTGAAGCGTTCGAGGCGGCCACCGCGCGCCTCGCCGAGGCGAACGTTGTCGTCGAGGCACTCGGCGACGTCATCGCGCGGGGCGCACAGCACACCGACGGCCCCCTCGTTCAGCGCGGGGACCACGACGCCCTGCGGCTACTGATCTACACCTCGGGAAGCACCGGCACCCCCAAGGGCGCGATGTACACCGACCGCTTGATGGCCAACTGCTGGCGTGGATGGTTCAGCCCCGACTGGGACACCGAAGGCAAGCTGCCCGCCATCACCATGAGCTTCATGCCGATCAGCCACGTGATGGGTCGCGTGATCCTCTACTCCACCCTCGGTGCGGGCGGTACCGCGTACTTTGCCGCGAAGAGCGACCTCTCGACGCTGCTCGACGATCTCGCGTTGGTCCGCCCGACCAAGCTCGACCTGGTTCCCCGCATCTGGGAGATGCTGTTCCAGGAGGTGCAGAGCGAGGTCGACCGCCGCACGGCCTCCGACGGTGCCCGGCGAAGCGAAGTCGAAGTTCGCGTGATGGCCGAGTTCCGCGAGAAACTGATTGGTGGACGCCAGTTCTCGGCAATGACCGGGTCCGCGCCGATCTCACCCGAGCTGCGGGCATGGGTCGAAGAGTTCATCGACGTCCACCTCATCAACGGCTATGGATCCACCGAGGACGGCATCGTGCTGATCGACGATGAGGTTCAGCGCCCGCCGTTGCTCGACTACAAGCTGGTCGACGTGCCCGACCTCGGCTACTTCGCGACGGACCGGCCACACCCGCGCGGCGAGTTGTGGGTCAAGACGCCCAATGCCATCCCCGGTTACTACAAGCGTCCGGAGGTCACGGCCGAACTCTTCGACGCCGACGGCTGGTATCACACCGGTGACGTCTTCGCCGAGATCGGACCCGACCGGCTCACGTACGTCGATCGTCGCAACAACGTCCTGAAACTGTCACAGGGCGAGTTCGTCACCGTGTCGAAGCTCGAGGCAGCCTACGGTGGACATCCATCGGTCCGTCAGATCTTCGTGTACGGCAACAGCTCTCGTTCGTATCTCCTCGCGGTGATCGTGCCCACCGACGATGCGCTCGCCAGTGTCGGTGGTGACACCGCCGCGGTGAAGCCACTGCTGGTGGATGCGCTGCAGAGCGTCGCGCGCTCGGCCGGTCTGCAGTCCTATGAGATCCCGCGCGACTTCCTCGTCGAGACGAAGCCCTTCACGCTGGAGAACGGTCTGCTCACGGGAATCCGCAAGCTGGCCCGCCCGAAGCTCAAGGAGTTCTACGGTCCCGAACTCGAGCAGCTCTACATCGATCTCGCCAACGGTCAGGCGGACGTGTTGCGCTCACTTCGCCAGGACAGCGCCGGGCGCTCCGTGCTCGAGACGGTGGGACGGGCCGCTGGAGCGCTTCTCGGTGCCGCCTCGGCTGACGTGGCACCCGACGCCGCCTTCGTCGACCTCGGTGGGGACTCGTTGTCGGCGTTGACATTCGCCAACCTGCTGCACGAGATATTCGACGTGGACGTGCCCGTCGGGGTGATCACCAGCCCCGCCAGCGACCTCGCCGCCATCGCCGCCTACGTCGAGACGCAACGCGCCGGCGGATCGAAGCGCCCCACCTACGATGCCGTGCACGGCCGCGACGCCACCGAGGTACACGCGCGCGATCTGGTGTTGGACGCGTTCATCGACGAAGCCACGCTCGCGGCGGCCCCCTCGCTGCCGCGACCGAACCGCGAGGTGCGCACCGTACTGCTCACCGGGTCGACCGGGTTCCTGGGCCGTTACCTCGCCCTGCAGTGGCTCGAACGGATGGCGCTCGTCGACGGCAAGGTGATCTGCCTGGTTCGCGCCAAGTCCGACGAGGATGCCCGACACCGCCTGGACGCCACGTTCGACTCCGGGGATCCCGCGCTGCTCGAGCACTACCAGTCCTTGGCCGACAAGCACCTCGAAGTACTCGCGGGCGACAAGGGCGAGGCGAATCTCGGACTGCCGCAAGATGTTTGGCAACGACTGGCCGACACCGTCGACGTCATCGTCGATCCCGCAGCCCTGGTGAATCACGTGCTGCCCTACAGCCAGCTGTTCGGGCCGAACGCGGTGGGCACTGCGGAATTGATCCGCATCGCGTTGACCACCCGCATCAAGCCGTTCGTCTACGTCTCGACGATCGGCGTCGGCGACGGCATCGCACCGGGTCAGTTCGTCGAGGATGCCGACATCCGGCAGATGAGTGCCACCCGTCAGGTCAACGACGACTACGCGAACGGCTACGGCAACAGCAAGTGGGCGGGTGAAGTGCTGCTACGCGAGGCCCACGACCTGTGCGGTCTGCCCGTCTCGGTGTTCCGCTGCGACATGATCATGGCCGACACCACCTGGGCCGGTCAGCTCAACGTGCCGGACATGTTCACGCGCATGATGCTCAGCCTGGTCGCGACCGGCGTGGCGCCCGAGTCCTTCTACGACCTCGACGACGAGGGCGCGCGGCAGCGGTCGCACTTCGACGGGTTGCCGGTCGAGTTCATCGCCGAGGCCATCTCGACCCTCGGTGTCGACGGCGTCACCGAGGGTTTCGAGACCTTCCACGTGATGAACCCGTACGACGACGGCATCAGCATGGACACCTTCGTCGACTGGCTCGTCGAGGCGGGCCACCCGATCACCCGGGTGCCGTCGTACGCGGAGTGGTTGGCACGGTTCGACACGGCGTTGCGGGCACTGCCGGAGAAGCAACGCAATGCCTCACTGCTACCGCTGCTGCACAACTACCAGAAGCCGCAGCCGCCGATCAACGGATCCATCGCACCGGTCGACCGCTTCCGGACGGCGGTGCAGGACGCGAAGATCGGCCCCGACAAGGACATCCCGCACCTCACGGCACCGGTGATCGTCAAGTACGCCACCGATCTGGAGCTGCTCGGACTGCTCTGAGCGCCGACCACCAACACGAAACTGCGGTGAGATCGCGTGGCGATCTCACCGCAGTTTTCCGTGTGACGTCAGTAGTTGTTGCAGGTGTTGGTGACTCCGGAGATCACGCCGCTGTACTGCTGGACCTCGGGCACGTTCTGGTACTGCGCGATCATCGCCCGGCGCTGATCCGGCGGTGAGGCGACCAGCTGCTGCAGCCATGCGGTGGCCAACGGATTGCCGGTGATCTTGGCGGCGGCGTCCGGTGACTGCGCGTTCAGCGCGGCGATCACCTGTGGGTAGGTGCACGTCGAATTCGCGATTGCGTTCACGTCGGGTTGGGCAGAAGCGATCCCGCTACCCGCTGCCAGCGCCACGGCGACACCGCCAAGGCCAGCAGCGATCTTCATTCTCAACATCATCCTCGTCACCTTCCGACACGTCATCCGACGGCACCATCGATGTGTCGTCCACGAGTTTAACCGTCGCGCAGCCCCGTTGCGTTACTGCTCGCTGCCGGCGAAACCCGTGGCCGGCCATCCGCGCAGGCCGGCAGCCGGTCCGGATCGCCGTGGGCGGCGCCATACAAGCGGTCCGGTAAACACCACGGACCTGCGACGGGCCCGAAAACGACCTCCGCCGAAGGGTAGTCGACGCACCTTGCCGACGTGACGGTCATCACCGAGTCGGTGATTCGACAGGTCCCGCCCGGCGGACTCAGTGCCACAGGACCGTTCGGCGGTCGATCACTCCGCGACGAGTTGATGGCTGTCGACGAAGACCAGGTTGTCGTCGTCGAGCATGACGGCCCACCGCCGGGCCGGGCCGGCGATGCGGTTCCCGCCGATCTCCACCGGGATTCCGACGGCATCACCGAAGTCGTCCACGACGACACCGTGCACTTCCTCGTCGGTGCTCGGGAACACGCGCACCCGCGCCGTGATCGTCACTCCGTCCGGCGCTGAACCGCTGTCGGCATCTTCGAGTTCGCTCATGGTTACTCCCCGTCTACGTGCTTCCCCCTCGACGTTCACATTGTCGAGCACGAGCTGGCGGTACGGAAGCCGTTCCGGCGAAAATGACCTGACCGTCACGCCTGCGCAACGGACGACGCGACCCGGAGTCGGCCGAGTTCAGGCACGGTCGGGTGCCTACCGGGCGGCCAGCGACTCGATGCGCACGAGCGCCGCAGCGCACACGACGAGGTACGGCGGCGCCCAGACCGGCACGCCGAACGACACCACACAGCCGCCGGGTCGCGGTGTGACGACGTGGCGGGTGGCGGGCACCCCTGCGACCTTCCAGGCCCAGCGGTGACCGTCGTCGAACTCCGTGACTTCGAACGGCAGCGCCACACCCAGCGGAGCCCACACGGTGCCCCGGGACCCGAGCCGAAGCGGACCTGGCCCGGCCAACTCGGCCCGCTGGACCGTCGGCCCCCACTGCGGCCAGGTGTCGAGGTCGGTCAGCACCCGCCACGCCGCAGCCGACGGCACCGCCATCGCGCGTTCGACGGTCAACATGCCCTTGCGCAGTCCGAGCTCCATGGCGTTCCGCTATCCCCGGCCGGCCCGCCGGCCAAACGCCGGCAGGATTGGCCCCCGGCCGGAACGGGTATCGCCCTTCGAGACGGCAGCCGGGTGGCTACCGATGGCGGAAGGGTTCGGCGATGAGCGTGGTCGAGAGTGGTGCGGCGCGGTGCCCGCGGTGCATGGCGCCGGCCGTCTACCGCTTTGACGAGAGCGCCGACGGACTCCTTCGCTACGAGGTGTCGTGCCGCCCCTGCGGCAACGAATATTTCGAGGACTGCGCATCGGCGACGGTCGACACGCCTGCCGCGTGAACCTCTAGCTCATGGCGGACATCACGATGCTGATCCTCGCGGACCACAACTGGTTCCGCGAACAGTTCGCCCGCCTCGACTATCTGCAGGCGCAAAGCCGCACCGACGCCGCGGCGCTCGAGAAGGTGTGGCGCCCACTGGCCGACAAGCTCGACGTCCACGCCTATGTCGAAGAGGCGATCTTCTACCCGCAATTGCTCACGCGGGGGGCCGACGACCCCGAGGGTGAGACGCTCGACGCCATCGGCGACCACAACGACATCCGCGACGGTGTGCGCGCCGCCGACGCCGCCGAGCCAGGGACGGATGAGTGGTGGGCGGGGGTTGGCCGGGCCCGCGAGGCCAACGACGAGCACATGGGCGAGGAAGAGCGCGAAGGGCTTTCCGACTTCCGTCGCCACGCACCGGCCGGTCTGCGCGAGTCGCTGGGCCGGCAGTACGCCGAGTTCATGGCCCGGCACCCCACCACCGACGGCCTCCGCATCGTCGACCGTGACCCGCAGACGTACGTGGACACCGTCGCCGAGAAGCGTCCGACGGACTCCTCGTTGGGAATCGGCAGCCTCAAGGACCGGTGACCCGGTCGTCTCGCCGGGCTCGGCCAGCAACCGCGCGGGCATCGATCCGCTGCGCCGTGCGGCGGCGGCGCTGCTCCGCGGTGTTGCAGACCGGATCAGCGCTGCCTAGTCTCACACTCGCCCAAAGCGCTCGAGCGAATCCGGAGAATTGCACATGGCCCTGTCACGTCGTGACCTAGGACGTCTGGGCGTGGCAGCCGTCGCCGCGGCGGGCGTCGCCAAGGGGTTCGACACCCCGGCGCGTGCGGACACCCCCGCGCCGGGCACACCCGTCGCCGACGTCGCGGCGCGCAACGTCGTGATGGTGCACGGCTTGTACGCCGACGGATCGTCCTGGATCGACGTCGTGCCGCACCTGCAGGCCGCGGGCCTGTCCGTCGCGGTCGTCCAGAACCCGCTGACCACCCTGGCCGACTCGTGCGCCGAGGCCCGACGGGTCCTCGCACTGCAGGACGGCCCCAGCGTGCTCGTCGGTCATTCGTGGTCGGGGACCATCGTCAGCGAGATCGGGGGCGACGACGGCGTCAGCGCGCTCGTCTACGTCGCGGCCCGCGCTCCCGACGCCGGTGAGGACTTCCCCGCCCTTGCCAAGCAGTTCCCCACCCCACCGGCATCGGCCGGCATCGTCGTCGCCCCCGACGGCTACGCCCAGCTGAACGAGCAGACGTTCCTGACCGACTTCGCCGGGGGTGTCCCGACCGAACGGGCCCGTGCCCTCTACGCCGTCCAAGGCCGCAACCTCGCCACGCTGCCCACCGAACGCACGACCGCCGCCGCCTGGCATGACAAGCCCAGCTGGTACCAGGTGTCGACGCAGGACCGCACCATCAACCCGGACTTCGAACGGTTCCTGGCGCAGCGGATGGGGGCGCACACCATCGAGCTCGACACCTCGCACCTGTCCCTGGTCACCGAACCCCAGCGGGTCGCCCAACTGATACTGGCGGCTGCCGGACACCGCTAGGGTCGGTGAGCCCGTGGCGCGGTATGCCTAACCTGGTGTGATGCTGACCGAGATGATCGAGTTGCCGGGTGGCAGCTTTCGCATGGGCTCGGTCGACTTCTATCCGGAGGAATCGCCCGTCCACGACGTGACCGTCGCGCCGTTCGCGATCGAGCGCCATCCGGTCACCAACGCGCGATTCGCCGACTTCGTCGCCGCGACCGGATACGTCACCGTCGCCGAACAGCCGTTGGACCCGGCCGCGTATCCCGGCGTGGGTCCGGACGACCTGATGCCCGGGGCGCTCGTCTTCCAGCCGACCAGTGGGCCGGTCGACCTGCGCGATTGGCGGCAGTGGTGGACGTGGGTACCGGGCGCGTGCTGGCACCGGCCGTGGGGTCCGGGATCGTCGATCTCCGACCGGCCGGATCATCCCGTCGTGCAGGTCGCGTATCCGGACGCCCTGGCGTATGCGGCGTGGGCCGACCGGCGGCTACCCAGCGAGTCGCAGTGGGAGTACGCGGCCCGGGCCGGTGCCCAGTCGGCCTACGCCTGGGGTGACGACGTCGCGCCCGGCGGCCGGCTGATGGCCAACACCTGGCAGGGCCGATTCCCGTATCGCAACGACACGGCGCTCGGCTGGACGGGCACCTCACCGGTCGGCACCTTCCCGCCCAACGCCTTCGGCCTCCTCGACATGATCGGCAACGTCTGGGAGTGGACCACCACGGCATACGCACTCCGTCATCGGCCGGGCGACGAAGCGTCGGACTGCTGCCCGCAACCGACGGGCGATCCGACGAAGTTCCAGGCCCTCAAGGGCGGCTCGCATCTGTGCGCACCCGAGTACTGCCATCGCTACCGGCCGGCCGCGCGGTCCTCCCAGTCGCAGGACAGCGCGACGACCCACATCGGATTCCGCTGCATCGCCCAATGACACCGACCGGCGAACCCGCCGCTCAGTGGGGCCGGCTCACCGCGGCCGACTTAATCGCCTCGGTGATCCTCCCGATGAGCCGGCTGTCGATCTTCCAGCACTGCCAGAACAACGGGACGTCGAGGTGGACGTCGGCGAGAAGAATCAACGACCCGGTGGCGAGCGCGGGTTCGGCCAGCTGTTCGGGGAACATCCCCCAGCCCAAGCCGGCGCGGACCGCGGCGCCGAAGCCCTCGGCGGTCGGCACGTACTGCACGGGCCGACGTATGGGGTGTCGAAACACCTTGCGGATCAACCGGTCCTGCAGTGCGTCGGCACGGTTCCACGCCATCGACGGCGCCGCCGCGACAGCACCACTGGTGAACCCGTCGGCAAGGTATCGCGACGCGTAGGCGGGACTCGCCATTGGCAGGTAGCGCGTCACGGCGAGCTTCTGCACCCGGCAACCGGGCACGGGTGTCCGTTCGGTGGTCACCACCCCCATGACCGCGCCCTCCCTCAGCAACCGGGCCGAGTGGTCCTGATCCTCGATCCGGATGTCGAACAACACGTCCGGCAATTCGACGAACACCTTGGTGAACCACGTCGACATCGAATCGGCATTGACCGCGAGAGCGATGCGGGTGAGCTCCGGATGTTCGCCCGTCGTCTCGGCCAGCGCTTCGGCCTCCAGGATGGCGGTCTGCGCGGCCAACCTGAGCAGCGGTATACCGGCAGCCGTTGGGCGAGCCGGCTTTTCGCGAACCACCAGCACTTGGCCGACCCGCTGCTCGAGTGCCTTGATGCGCTGGCTCACGGCCGAGGGCGTCACGTGCAACGCGTCGGCCGCGGCATCGAAGCTGCCCAATTCGATCACCGCCGCCAGCGCTACGAGCTGGTGCGCGTCGAGCCGTGCCTCACGGTACTGCCGGTCCATGGGTTCATCATGTGCCTCGAACCCGCGATTTGCGGAGTCTGACCGGCGGTGAGCGCTGTGCGGTGAGCGCTGGTCAGACTCCACGAATCAGACGGTGGAGATCGAGCACACGCCGATCGCGAAGGCCCAGAGGCGTTCCTCGACGTAATCGGCCGTGCGCGTGCGGGCGACGACCGACCCCGAGTAGCCGTCCTCCAGGGCGACGAAGTCCTCACCGAGCCGTTCGGCGGCGTCGGTCAGTACGAAGGCGCCCGCCGCGGCGCCCTCGTCCAGGACCGCGCGGTAGATCTCAGCCTGGTCGGCGACGTACTCCTGCCACCGCTCGAGCTGGGTGGGCTCGCGAAGGACGTACGGATGCAACTCGATGAGCAGCCGGGTGGTGTCGATTTGGTGTGGGGCGCGCGGGACACCGCTGGCGATGCACGCGCGGAGTCGTTCCCTCGGATCGCTGACCCGTTCCACCGCTGCGCGGCGGGCTTCGCAGTACTCCGCCACCGACACGGCGAAGGCCTCCTCGAACAGTTTGAAGATGTCCGGATAGTGGTAGAGCACCCCAGGCGGCGTCAGGCCCGCCGCGCCCGCCACGTCAGCCAGTCGCAGTTGCGCGATTCCGCGCTCGAGGAGTGCCGCGCGGCCGGCGTCCATGATCAGCGCCCGCTTGTCCTTGCGCGCCATCGGCACCGGCCTCCCGCCCTTGATCGTCCGAGCGCGTTTGACAGTACCCATCGCCCGGCCCTACCGTAACTTAACTAAATAAACTTCAGTTGTGGAAGGTTGCCATGTCGAAAGAGTTGTCCCTCGCGCTCGTCCAGGACGACGCCGTCGGCTCCGTCGAGGAGTTCGGCCGCCGGATGCGCGACCTGGTGCGCCAGTACCCGAAGACATCGATGTTCGTGTTCCCCGAGCATCACCTCCAGGGCGCCTGGGATCCGTGGGACCCGGACAGCACGGCTCGGCACGCCCAGCCGCTCGACGGTCCGCTGTGCAAGGACCTCGCCTCGCTGGCCGCCGAACTCAACGTCTGGCTGGTACCGGGAAGCATCCTCGAGAGCTCCGAGTCCGGGCTGGTCTACAACACCATGGTGGTCTTCTCGCCGGCCGGGGAACTCGCCGCGACGTACCGCAAGGTGTTCCCATGGCGTCCGGTCGAGACGTGCGAGCCGGGAGCCGAGTTCGTCACGCTGCCGGTCGGTGAGGGCACCGTCGGGTTGACCGTGTGCTACGACGCCTGGTTCCCCGAGGTGGCCCGGCAGCTGTCGTGGATGGGTGCCGAACTACTCCTCAACGTCGTGCTGACCCCCACCGGCGACCGTGCGCAGGAGGTGGTGCTGGCGCAGGCCAATGCCATCGTCAATCAGGTCTTCGTCGCCAGCGTCAACGCCGCCGCGCCCCGCGGGCAGGGCCGCAGCCTGCTCGTCGACCCCCAGGGGCGCATTCTGGCGGCCGCGGTCGGCGCCGAGCCGACCGTGCTGGCGGCGACCATCGACCTCGACGAGGTTCGCCGCACCCGCACCCACGGCACCGCCGGTGTCACCACGCCGTGGTCCCAGTTCGCCGAGACCGACCGGCCCATCGAACTGCCCGTCTACGGCGGCCGCATCACGCCGCAGACCTGGCGACCGAAGCAGTGACCTGCCCCAATCCAGCGTCGAGGTCGGTCGGCACTGCCGTGCTCGCGAGTCGTCGTCCTTCCCTCGACACTAGATCGGCTGCTTCATGGAAGTAAGCGATGATGCCGATGACCGATTACGAACGGCATCAGTTTCGCTAATGATGCCGAAGAATGATTAGTTTTACTACAGCGCGGCAGGGCCATAGCGTTGGGGCATGCACTCCCCGTTGATCGTCGGATTCTTCGCGTCCTTCGCACTCATCGCCGCGATCGGCGCGCAGAACGCGTTCGTCCTGCGCCAGGGCATCCGTCGCGAGCACGTGCTTCCGGTGGTGGCCATGTGCACGATGGCCGACATCGCGCTCATCGCCCTCGGCATCGCGGGTGTGGGCGCCGTGATCAGCGCGCATCCGAGCGCGCTGACGGTGGCCAGGTTCGGCGGCGCGGCCTTCCTCGTCGGCTACGGACTGTTGGCGGCCAAGCGCGCGTGGCAGCCGGCCGCGTTGACCCCGTCGGAGGCGGCACCGGCTCGGTTGGCCGAGGTACTGGTGACGTGCGCGGCCATGACGTTCCTCAACCCGCACGTCTACCTCGACACCGTCGTCCTCCTCGGCGCGCTCGCCAACGAACACCGCGACCAACGCTGGCTCTTCGGCGTCGGTGCGATCACCGCGAGCGCCGTCTGGTTCACGGGTCTCGGGCTCGGCGCCCGCCGCCTCGCCGGGCTGTTCTCGACGCCGAACACCTGGCGCGTCCTCGACTGCCTAATCGCCACCACGATGATCGGCCTCGGCGTCTCACTCCTGGTGTCCTGACGCGTCGGACGCTACGGCGCGACGATGATCCCGAATCCCGAACCGCCGAAGCAGGAACCACCTCGGCACCAGGCGCCGAAGACGGGCCCGAAATCCGCCCGCGACGGCGGCGGGGCGTTCGTGCCACGGATGTCCCCCTGGGCGCATACGGTGGTGCCGCTGGAATCGTTGCAGGCGGCTGCCACGGTCGGCGCGGCGACCACGCCGGCCGCTGCGAGCACGACGAGACAACCTGGCACTGCCAGACGCGGGCGCATTCCCATGATCACTCCCTTGGTGCCCCTCAAGCATGCACCCATCGGGAGCCTCGTGAGTGATCATGACTCCATGGCTCTGCAGAAGGCGGTCTTCATCACCGGCGCGGCGGCCGGAATCGGGCGTGCGACGGCATTGTCCTTCGCCACCGCGGGCTACGTCGTCGGCGCCTACGACGTCGACGAGACCGGGCTGACGTCCCTCGCGCAAGAGATCGAGAAGCTGGGCGCCAGGGCGGTGACCGGGCACCTCGACGTCACCGACGCCGACGAGACCAGGCACCGGGTGGCAGAGTTCGCCGAGGCCGCCGGCAACCGCCTCGACGTCATGGTCAACAACGCGGGCATCATGGTCGCCGGGCGCTTCGAGGAGATCGCGGTCGAGGCGCACCACCGGGAGATCGACGTCAACACCAAGGGCCTGATCAACGGACTACATGCGGCGTTTCCCCACCTGAAGTCCACGCCCGGTTCGGTGGTGGTCAACCTCGCGTCCGCGTCGGCGATCTACGGCCAGGCCGAGTTGGCGACCTACAGCGCCACGAAGTTCTTCGTCCGGGCGATCACCGAGGCGCTCGACGTGGAATGGCGCAGGTACGGCATCCGCGTGATCGCCATGTGGCCGCTGTACGTGCGGACCGCGATGACCGATGACATCGCCACCGGCACGACGGATTCGCTCGGCATCCGCCTGACCGCACAGGACGTGGCCGACGACATCGTGATGGCCGTGAATCCGCCCCTGCCGCGCAGGCTGATCCACCAGGTGCACTACCCGGTCGGCAGGCAGGCGAAGACCATGGCGCTGGGCGCGAGGTTCTCCCCGGCATGGCTGACCCGGTTGGTGAACAAGCGGCTCGCGCGGGCGTGACACGCGGCGAACGTTCACTCCAGGAAGACCGGATCGCCGGTTCGCACGACGCCCTCGCCGCGCACGGCAAGGTAGGTGCCTGCGCAGGGGAGCACTCCGAAGTCGAATGAGCTGACCCGATTTTCGGCTGCCGGCGTCCGAAGAGCGTGCGGCGCCCGACCGAGTCGGCCGTGCTCCAGCGTGGGCACCACGCAGCGGGGCGTGGGCCCGAGGACGCTCAGCCGCACGTCCCCCACGGTCAGGGTGCGCCCCGTCCAGTCGTTCTCCGAGTACGCCGGATGGCCGGCCGGTGTCGTGATCACCAGGTTGGGCCGGTAGCGCTGCGCTTCGGTACCGATGCGTTCGAGGGTGGCAGTGGTGATCGCATGCAGGGGGGCGTAGTCGACGAACGAGTCACCCGGAGTCGCCTCGGCCAGCTCCAAAAGCGGCGCGTCGACCTCCGCGTCCACACCCCGCTCGAGGACCTCCTCGGGATTGGCGCGCTCCACCGATGCGCCGCTGATCCGGTGGTCGGCCAGACGAACCGTTCGCGCGACGAGCTGCGAGAGCACGTCGTCGACGCCGTCCTCGCCAGCTGCCATCGTCGTCCCGTCGGGCAGTTCGATGCGCACGCCCTCAGCACCCGTGGTGGCGTTGCACGTCAGCAGGGCACGCCACAGCCGAGCCTGCTTTGCGCTCGCCACCCGACCGGTCAGGTCGTCGACCAGCGCCCACCGCCGATCCCCCCGTGCCCCGCCGGCGTCGACGAACAACTCGGCGACGGTCTCACCGAGCATCGACTTCACCGGGTAGCGGTGCAAACTCCCGACGTGCAGCTGCCGTTCCACCGCCACAACACTCATGTCCCTCACCATAGTTCGACGACGCCGAGACGCCGGTCACGCCGCCGGAAGTGGTTTGGATATTGCATACAGTGGTGATGTTCCCATCCGCTGCACCCGCCTCAGGAGGCGCCCACCGCATGTCCAGCTCCAGCGATGCATCCCGTCGACGCTTCCTCTCCGCCACCGCCGTCGGCGGCCTCGGTGCGCTGGGGGCTCTCGCGTTGTCGGCCTGCGGTTCGGGGGCCAAGGCCGGCTCCTCGACCGCCGCGACGTCGGTGACCGCATCGGGTCCGCCGCCGTCGACACCCGCCAGCGGACCGCCCCCGGCTCCACTGGCCACGACACCCCAGGAAGCCCTGCAGCTGCTCAAGGACGGCAACCAACGCTTCGCCGAGGATCACGCCCAACACCTCGACGACGACGTGGACCGCAGACTCGCGGTGCGAAGTGGCCAGCGCCCGTTCGCCACCGTCCTGAGTTGCGTGGATTCCCGAGTCCCGGTGGAACTGCTCTTCGATCGGGGCATCGGTGACGTCGTCGTCATCCGCAGTGCCGGCGAGGTCTTGGACCACGCCGTCAACGGAAGCCTGGAATTCGGTGTGGCAGAGCTGAACACCCCGCTGCTCATGGTGCTCGGGCACCAACGCTGCGGAGCCTTGACGGCCGCGGTGAAGGCGTACGACGACAAGACCACCGACCCGGACGATCTCGGCTATCTGGCCTCCGCCCTCGCCCCGGCGGTGCGTCAGGCGGCCGGCCAGCCCGGGGACCGGGTCACCAACGCGGTCCGCGCCAACGTCGCCTTGACGCTCGCCGCGCTCCGCCGGTCGCCGGTGCTGGCGCCCCTGGAGAAGCAGGGCAAGGTCGCGATGGTCGGCGCCTACTACGACCTCGACTCCGGACGCGTCGACCTCATCTGACGTCGGCGCGTCGGCGCACTCAGCTCTTCTTGCGCGGAATCACGATCACGACGATGAGCGTGAGGATGCTGAAGAACAGTCCGAGAATTCCCCAACCCAAGGCACTTCGGCCCTTGGTCGCGGCGATCACGCCGCAGACGATGGCGGCGATGATGCTGCCGATGGCGACGAAGATGCCCTTGATGCCGCGCAGGATGAACCCCGCCGCCTCGACGTCCACCGACGCCGCCAGTACGACCGTGTGCAACATGCGGTCACCTCCTCGAGTGAGAACGTTCCGGCGAGGGTCGCCATCGGGATCGGGTAACCCGAAGCGTCGTGCGGGAATCCGTCGACGACGGTTTCACACCACGTATCCAGCAGTCTGACAGGTCCTTTCCGGCTTCGTCGGATCAGGTGATCTGCCTTTCGAGGGCCTCCGGCTCGGATACCGAATATGCTCGGCGCGTGTCGTCAACCTGGTCCCGGCGGAGGTTCCTGACCATCGGTGCGGGCCTGGCCGTGACCGCGGTGGCCTGCAGTTCGAAGGAACCCGGAACGGTGGCCGGCGACGGGTCCGTCACGGTCAAGCATGCCTTCGGCGAGACCAAGATCCCCTCGACGCCCACCCGCGTCGTGAGCGCCGGCTTCACCGAGCAGGACGACCTCCTCGCCGTTGGCGTCGTACCCATCGCCACCACCGACTGGTTCGGCGGCGAACCGTTCGGCGTGTGGCCATGGGCGCTGCCCAAACTCGGCGCCGCGCAGCCGGTCGTGCTGAACCTGTCGAACGGCATCCAGATCGAGCAGATCACGGCGCTGAAGCCGGATCTGATCGTCGCCACCAATGCCGGCCTGGACAAGGACACGTACACCAAACTCGCGGCCATCGCGCCGACCATTGCGCAGTCCGGCCAGGACGCGTTCTTCGAACCGTGGAAGGACCAGGCGAACGTCATCGGGCAGGCGGTGTTCAAGTTCGACGAGATGACCAAGATGGTGTCCGACGTCGACGCCAAGTTCACCGACGTGGGCAAGAACAACCCCCGGTTCGCGGGCAAGAAGCTCGCCGTGGTGAGTGCGACGACCTACCAGGGCGACTACGACGTCACCCCACCCGGCTGGCGCACCGAGTTCCTCACCCAGATGGGTTTCGCCGAGCCGGACGGGCTCAAGGACTTCGTCTCCGGCGACCGTGCCCAGGTGCCCGGTGACCGCCTCGCCTCGGTGCTCGACACCGCCGACGTCGTCGTGTGGACGACCCAGGGCGACGAGGAACAGGCCGCCCTGACCGCCGACCCCATGTTCGCCACACTCAGGTCCACCAGAGCCGGCAGGAACGTCTTCACCGGCAAGGATCTCGCCGGCGCGCTCGCCTTCACCTCGGTGCTGTCCTACCCGGTGGTCGCCGAGCAGTTACCGCCGATGATCTCCAGGGTGCTCGCCTGACAAGATGACCCGGTGACGAGCGAGACCGAGAAGCCATCAGAGCGTCCAGCCTTCGCCCGGGTCGGCTCGGCCTACTATCCGATTCTCGTCGCCGTGTTCACCGCGCTGGTCATCATCTCCAACGTCACCGCCACCAAGGGCGTGGCCTTCGGCCCGATCATCACCGACGGCGGCTTCATCGTGTTCCCGCTGACCTACGTGATCGGTGACGTCCTCTCGGAGGTGTACGGCTTCACGGCAGCCCGCCGCGCTATCGTCCTCGGCTTCTCGATGAACGTGCTCGCCGCGCTCGCATTCTGGGTGACGCTCTATCTGCCCGCGGCCGACTTCTACCAAAACCAGGCGGCGTTGGAGAACGTCGTGCACGCCTACACCCAGCTGATCATCGCGGGACTGGCCGGCTTCATCGTCGGGCAGACCATCAACGCCTGGGTGGTCGTGGCGATCAAGGAGCGGACCAAGGAGAAGCACCTGTGGGCCCGCCTCGTCGGCTCGACGTTCGCCGGTCAGCTGGGTGACACGCTGGTGTTCTGCAGCATCGCCGCCGGCGCCATCGGCATCACCACCTTTCGCGACTTCGCCGTCTACACCGCTCTCGGCTGGGTCTACAAGACCGCCGTCGAGGTCGTCATGCTGCCCATCACCTACCGCGTGATCGCGTACGTCAAGCGCAACGAACCCACCTACGAGCCAGCCGTATGAAGCATCTCTGAGGCTCCTCTGGCGAGGTGCTAAAGCTTGCGGACAACGGGGCTACCCGTGGGTAGCTTGTGATGATGACGGTCTCGGCTGACGTAGCGGATGCACGGGTTCCCGGCACGGTGCCCGCAGCGGTGCACGATTATGGCGACCACGCCCTGCTCCTCGACTTCGACGGCACCGCCGACGTGCTGGCGTGGTGCGACGCGGTGCGGGACGCCGCGCTCGTCGGCGTCGTCGACATCGTGCCCGCCTCCCGCAGCGTATTGCTGAAGCTGGCGGCTCCGCGTTACCAGCCGGTGACGCGGGCACGCCTGGAAAAGCTGCGGGTGGCGCCCGCGGTCGACGTCACGGCGACAGCCCCCAAGGCCCCCGGAGCCCCCGACGTCACCATCGACGTGGTCTACGACGGTGCGGACCTCGACGAGGTCGCGCGGCTGACCGGCCTGTCCCGCCGGGAGGTCGTCGAGCTGCACACCGCCGCCCCGCTGCGCGTCGGGTTCGGCGGGTTCTCGCCCGGCTTCGCGTATCTCATCGGCGGCGACGAGCGGCTTCACGTGCCCCGTCGGGCCGAGCCCCGCACCGAGGTGCCCGCCGGATCGGTCGGCCTGGCAGGCGAATTCAGCGGCGTCTATCCGCGGGAGACGCCGGGTGGATGGCAGCTGATCGGGCACACCGACGCCGTGCTCTGGGACGTCGACCGGGATCCACCGGCACTGCTCGTCCCCGGATCGTGGGTCCGGTTCCGGGCGGTGGAGGGGCAGCCGACGTGATCACCCTCGAGATCTTGAAGACGGGCCCGCTCGCGCTGCTCGAAGACCTCGGCCGGCCGGGCCTCGCGCACCTCGGGGTCACCCGCTCCGGCGCCGCCGACCGGCGATCCCACACCCTGGCCAACAGGCTGGTGGCCAACCCGCACGACCGGGCCACCATCGAAGTCACCTTCGGCGGCTTCTCGGCGCGGGTCAGGGGCGGCGACCTCGCCATCGCCGTCACCGGAGCCGACGCCGATCCATCGGTGAACGGACTCTCGTTCGGCACCAACAGCATTCATTACGCACACGATTCCCAGGTGATCTCGCTCGGGGCGCCGCACTCCGGCCTCCGCACCTATCTGGCCGTACGTGGTGGATTCGACGCCGAGCCGATCCTGGGCTCGCGCAGCTATGACGTGATGTCGGCGATCGGTCCACGACCGCTGCGCACGGGAGACGTTCTGAGCGTCGGCGAACACTCCGCCGACTTCCCCGAGTTGGATCAGGCGCCGGTGGCGGCGATCGCCGACGACCTACTCGAACTGTCGGTCGTGCCGGGTCCGCGCGACGACTGGGTGACCGACCCCGACGCGTTGGTGCACACCGCCTGGGTGGCGTCGGACCGTAGCGACCGGGTCGGCATGCGGCTCACCGGAGTTCCGCTGACGCATCGCTGGCCCGACCGTCAGCTGCCCAGCGAGGGCGCCACCCGTGGGGCAATTCAGGTGCCGCCCAACGGCTTGCCGGTGATCCTCGGACCCGACCATCCGGTGACCGGAGGTTATCCCGTGATCGGCGTGGTGACCGACCGCGACACCGACAAGATCGCCCAGGTGCGGCCCGGCCAACAGGTGCGACTGCGGTGGTCGCGCCCGCGACGCGCGTCCTGACCCTCCTCGCGGCCGATTGCGCCGGTGTTCGTCGCCCGGCCCTGGTAGGAACGAGGTGTGCTCCACACCGCGCGCCTGGTCCATACCTCCGACCTCGACGGTGAAACCCGCGCATCGGCCCACCGGATGGTCGTCGACGCGTTCGGCGGCGAGATCGACTTCACCGACGCCGACTGGGAGCACGCGCTCGGCGGCATGCATGCGCTGATCGCCGTGCGCGGCGCGCTGATCGCGCACGGCGCCGTCGTGCAGCGCAGGATGATCCACCGGGGCGTCGCGCTGCGCTGCGGCTACCTCGAGGCGGTCGCGGTTGCGCAGGACTGGCGCGGCCAAGGGCTCGCCACGGCGGTGATGGACGCCCTCGAACAGGTGCTGCGAGGCGCGTACCAGATCGGTGCGCTCAGCGCGTCGGCGGCGGGCCGGCCGATCTACGCCGCGCGGGGCTGGCAGCCGTGGCAGGGCACGACGTCGGTGCTCGCGCCGTCGGGTGTCACCCGCACACCGGACGACGACCGGTCGACCTTCGTGCTCCCGATGGGCGTGGACGTCGACGTCACCGGGGAAATCACGTGTGATTGGCGCGACGGCGACGTGTGGTGACCAGCTGACGGGCAGCTCACCGGTGGTTCGCTGCCAGGGTGAGCCGAAGTTCACCATCCCGTCACCGCTCCCGCGCCGCGACACCCCGCGGCAATGGCGGGGTAACCGCTTCGCAACAGACGATGCCTTGACTGGACGCCATGCGTGACCCCAACTGGGCACCGCTCACCGGCTTCCGGGTGGCGGTGACGTCGGCCCGACGGGCCGAGGAACTGAGCACGCTGCTGACGCGGCGCGGCGCGGCGGTGACCCACGCCCCCGCGATCACCATGGTGCCGCTGCCCGACGACGACGAGTTGCACGACCACACCGAGGCGTTGATCGCGAGGCCGCCGGACATCGTCATCGCGACGACGGGCATCGGTTTCCGTGGCTGGACCGCCGCGGCCGACGGTTGGGGCCTGGCCGCAGACCTGATCGCCGCACTGGGCAGGGCGCGCATCGTGTCCCGCGGACCGAAGGCCACCGGAGCGTTGCGGGCTGCCGGATTGCCCGAGGAGTGGTCGCCGGAGTCGGAGTCCTCCCGGGAGGTTCTGCACTACCTGCGCGAGGGCGGCATCTCGGGCCTGCGCATCGCCGTCCAGTTGCACGGTGCCACCGAAGACTGGGATCCGTTCCCCGAGTTCCTCGACGAACTGCGCACCGCGGGGGCCGACGTGGTGCCGATCCGGGTGTACCGGTGGCACCCGGCGCCGCGCGGCGGCGGCTTCGACGCGCTGGTGGCGGGCATCGCCGAGCACAGGTTCGACGCGGTGAGCTTCACCTCGGCGCCGGCCGTGGCGTCGGTGCTCGGGCGGGCCGTCGACATGGGCGTCGGCGACGAGCTGCTCGCGGCCCTGCGCAGCGACGTCCACGCGATGTGCGTCGGTCCCGTGACCGCCCGCCCGCTGGTGCGCCTCGCGGTGCCGACGTCGGCGCCGGAGCGGATGAGGTTGGGCGCGCTGGCCCGCCACATCATCGACGAACTGCCGCTCCTGCAGGCACGGACCGTCACGGTCGCAGGTCACCTGCTGGAGATCCGCGGCACCTGCGTGCTGGTCGACGGCGTCGTCAAGGACCTACCGCCCGCGGGCATGGCGACGATCCGCGCGCTGGCGCACCAGCCGGGCAACGTGGTGTCGCGCAGCGACCTGCTCAATGCCCTGCCCAGCGGGGGCACCGACACGCACGCCGTCGAAACCGCCGTGCTGCGGCTGCGAACGGCGTTGGGCGACAAGCAGATCGTCACCACCGTCGTGAAGCGGGGTTACCGGCTGGCCATCGACGACCAGCCGGCGGGTGTCTCGTGAACCCGCTGCTGGTCGCCCACGGCACCCGCAAGCCGGGCGGCGTCGCCATGATCGCCGAGCTCGCCGACCGCGTCGGGCGTCACCTGGGCCGGCGGGTACACACCGCGTTCGTCGACGTGCTCGGCCCCACCCCGGCCGACGTGCTGTCCGCACTGCCCGACGGTCCCGCCGTGGTCGTGCCCGCCTTCCTGGCCACCGGCCACCACGTGCGCGTCGACATCCCGGCCTTCGTCGCGGCCAGCGGACACCGCGACGTCACCGTCACCGAGGCGCTCGGCCCCTCCCCGCACGTCGTCCGGGTGCTCGTCGACCGACTGATCGAAGCTGGTTGGCGCCCAGCGGACTCGGTGATCATGGCGGCCGCGGGGACCGCCGACGACCGCGCGAAGAGAGACCTCCGGATCACGGCCACGCTGCTGTCCGCGGCCATCGGCGGACGGGTCGAACTCGCGTACGCCGCCACCGGCCGCCCGGCGGTCGCCGATGCCGTCGAGGATCTGCGCTCCCGTGGCGCGTCCCGGATCGTCGTCGCGTCGTATCTCTTGGCCGACGGCCTGTTTCAGGACCGGCTGCACGCATCGGGCGCCGACGTGGTGACGTCCCCGCTGGGCACTCACCCCGGCGTCACCCGGCTGATCGCACGCCGATTCCGCCGGGCCCACCTGCCGGTGGCCGCCTGAGGTCGTCGAGCCGGTTGACGTGCTGTACCACGCGGTCGAGTGCTTCCTCGCCGAGCACCTCGGCGACCGCAGCTGGCCCTCCCCGAGACGACGGTTGTTGCCCGATATCGGGGCGAAATCGCGCAGGAACCGTAGTCTCGGCGCGATGAACGGCAGTGCGGTCCTCGAGACCTACCGCTATCTGCGCGGCGGCATGGCGGTGATGATCGTCATGCTGGGGGCGGCCGTGGTCATCGCGCGGCTGCAGGCCAGCTGCTGGCAGACCGCGATCAGTGCCTACTACTTCACCTCGGCGCACGGCGTCTTCATCGCCTCCCTCTGCGTCATCGGCGCATTGCTGATCGTGTACCGGGGCAGCAACGACACCGAGGACGCACTGCTGAACCTGGCGGGCATCCTGGCCTTCGTGGTCGCCATGGTCCCGACCTCGCGTCCCGTGATGCAATGCGGTGGTGGTAGTCCGGCCGTCGGCGACCAATGGGCCGTCGCCAACGTGTGGGCCGTCGTGATCGCCCTGGCCGTCTCCCGGGCGGCGTCGTGGTGGATGCACCGCCGGACGGGAACCGTGCCACCGCGCAGCGCGCTCGGCACGGCGGCGGTGTGGGTGCAGCGCGTGCTGCTCGGGTCGGGCCTGGCGACGCTGGTGCTGGCACCCGACTGGTTCCGCGTCAACGCCCACGGCGTCGCCGCGGTGGCGATGTTCGCCGCGATCATCGTCACGGTCGCGATCACCGCCTTCGTGGCAGGCGCCCAGGATGTCGGCACGTGTCCGCACCGCAGGCGTTACCAGAGGATCTACCAAGGCATCTCGGTGGTCATGCTGCTGACGTTGGTCCTGACCGTCGGCGCGCACTTCGTCCTGGACGGCTTCAACCATGCGGTCATCATCGTCGAGGCGGCGCTGATCGTGGAGTTCGCCATCTATTGGATGGTGCAGACCGTCGAACTGTGGGGCACCCCGACGCGCGTCGGCCTGCTGGCGGAGCAGGCGCGGTCCGGGAGCCGAGTGCTGCGTGCGCTCTAGATACCGATCTCGACCCAGCCGTCGGCCGTGATCCTGGCCGGGTACACCGGCAGCGCCACCTCGGCATCGTCGAGGCAGGTGCCGTCGTCGAAGGCGAACGCCTGCTTCTTGATCGGCGACTGGACGCACGCGCGCCCGGCCCGGTCCCCGGCGATCCCCCGCGACATCACGGCGGCGCCGGAGAACGGGTCGACGTTCCCGATCGCCCGCAGAGATCCGTCGTCCAGCCGGAACAGCGCCACCTGGGTACCGTCGGCGAGCAGGACCCCGACTCCGCGGCCGGGAAGCAGCCGGTCGTAGGCGCAGGCGGGCGTCCAGACCTGGACGTCGCCGGCATCGTCGAGCAGTGTCACGGTTACTCCCCTCGTCGAACCGTCGGCATGGCCAACGGCACCTTGCGTCCCGAGCGTGCGGTGAATTCGATCGTCGGATCGACGACGTCGGGGGCATTGACGAAGGAGACGAACCGCGAGAGCTTGGCGGGATCGTCCAGCACGCCCCGCCATTCGCAGGCATAGCCGTCGACGTGGCGCGCGACGGCGTCCTCGAACTCCGCCGCCAGGCCGAGGGAGTCGTGGCACACCACGTCGCGCAGGTGGTCCAGCCCGCCCTCGAGGCTCTCCAGCCACGGGGCGGTGCGTTGCAGACGGTCCGCGGTGCGGACGTAGAACATCAGGAACCGGTCGACGTAGCGGATCAGTGTCTCGTCGTCCAGGTCGCCTGCGAGCAACTGCGCGTGTCGTGGCGTCATGCCACCGTTTCCCCCGACGTACAGGTTCCAGCCGTTCTCCGTCGCGATGACACCGACGTCCTTGCCGCGCGCCTCGGCGCACTCGCGCGCGCAGCCGGAGACGCCCATCTTGATCTTGTGGGGGGCGCGCAGTCCGCGGTACCGCAGCTCGAGATCGATGGCCATCTGAACCGAATCCCGTTGTCCGAAGCGGCACCAGTCGCTGCCCACGCAGCTCTTCACCGTGCGCAGGGCCTTGCCGTAGGCGTGCCCCGACTCCATGCCGCCGTCGACCAGGCGGCGCCAGATCAGGGGCAACTGGTCCACGGTCGCGCCGAACATGTCGATGCGCTGACCGCCGGTGATCTTGGTGTACAGGCCGAAGTCTTTGGCGATCTCGCCGATGAGGATCAATTGGTCCGGGGTGATGTCACCGCCGGGCACCCTCGGCACCACCGAGTAGCTGCCGTTGCGCTGGATGTTGGCCAGGAAGTGGTCATTGCTGTCCTGCAGCGAGGCCTGTTCACCGTCGAGGATGTGCCCGGAACTGGTCGACGCGAGGATCGACGCAACCACCGGTTTGCAGATGTCGCAACCGGTTCCGCTGCCGAAGCGGGCGATGAGCCCGGAGAAGGTTCGGACCCCGCAGGCCGCGACGATCTCGAAGAGGTCGGCCCTGGAGTGGGCGAAGTGCTCGCAGAGCGCGGTGCTCTGCGCAACGCCCTCGGCCGCCAGGAGCTGCTTGAGCAACGGAACGCACGATCCGCACGACGTGCCCGCCCTGGTGGCACACTTCAGGCCAGCGACGTCCGTGCAGCCACCCGCGATCGCCTCGGTGAGATCGCCCTTGGTGACGTTGTTGCACGAGCAGATCTGCGCCGTCGACGGCAGCGTCCCGACGCCGAAACCCGTTGTCTCCGTTCCCGACCGGTTCGGAGCGATGATCGTCAGGGGATCACCGGGAAGTCGCTCGCCGACCATCGGCGCGAGCAGGCCGTACGCGGTGGCGTCGCCCACCAGGATGCCGCCGCGCAGCGTGGTGGCGTCATCGGAGAGCACGAGCTTCGCGTAGGTCTGATTGACGGCGTCGTTGACCACGACTTCGAGACTGTCGGGAGTGCTACCCATCGCGTCGCCGAAGCTCGCGACGTCGACGCCGAGCAGCTTCAGCTTGGTCGACAGGTCGGCCGCCCCGAACTCGGCGACGCCTCCGAGCAGACGGTCGGCGACCACCTCGGCGCTGGTGTAGCCGGGGCCGACGAGCCCGTAGCAGCGGCCATCGATCGCCGCCACCTCACCGATGGCGTAGACGTCGGAATCAGCCGTGGCACAAGACGAGTCGGTGAGCACGCCGCCCCGGTCGGCGATTCTCAGACCACAGGCGCGGGCCAGCTCGTCACGCGGACGGACGCCAGCGGCGAAGATCACCAGGGCCGCGTCGATCCTGGAGCCGTCACTGAGAGCGACGCGGATACCCCCACCGCGGGTCTCGATCGCATCGGTGGCCACGTCGAGGTGCACCGAGATGCCGAGCGCACCGATCATGCGGTTGAGCAGAGCGGCGCCCGTCTCGTCGAGCTGCTGGCTCATCAGCCGCGGCGCCCGCTCGACGATGTGCGGCGACAAGCCGAACTGGCGCAACGCGTTCGCCGCCTCCAGACCCAGCAGGCCACCGCCCACCACCACGCCGGCCGCGCCCCGGCCCGCGCGCTGCGCGTCGTCCCGGATGGCATCGAGGTCGTCGAGGGTCCGGTAGACGTGGCAGTGCGGCAGGTCGTGCCCACGAACCGGAGGCACGAAGGCGTATGAGCCGGTGGCCAGGATCAGCGCGTCGTAGGAGATCCGCCGCCCCCGTGCCGTCGTCACGTGCTTGGCGGTGGTGTCGATCCGGGTGACGGGATCCGCCGCGGTGAGCTCGACGTGCCGGTCGCCGGCGTAGTCGTTGCCCGACAGTGCCAACCGCGTACGGTCCCAGTGCTCGGTGTACCCGGTCAGGCCCACGCGGTCGTAGGCCGCCTCGCGTTCCTCGGCGAGGACGGTCACCCGCCACCGGTCGTCGACGTCACGTGACCGCAGCGCCTCGACGAACCGGTGCCCCACCATGCCGTGCCCGACGACGACGACGTGCCTCTGCGACTGCATGGCGCCACGCTAGGCAGCCGAGATTGCCACCGTGTCGCGCCGCGTGAAGCGCCCGTCACGGTCTGCTCACCCCGGGGCGCCGCATGGTGTGAGCGGTCAGACGTGACCCGCGTTGGTCGGCGTCGTCGTGCCGTACGGGTTCGACGTCGACGTCGGCGTGGTCGACTCGTCGGTCGACGGGTCCTCGGTCGTCGGGTCACCGGTCGTCACGGGAGCGCCGGTGTCCTCACTCGTCAGCACGCTGGGCACGGCGTAACTCGTCGACGTCGACGAGGTCGTGTACGTCGATACCGACACGGTGTCCGCCGACGGTGCGGGCGCCACGACCGGCGGCGCGTCGGACGACTCCGACGTCCGCACCACCGCCACCAACAGCAGCGCGATCAGCGCGACGGCGGCCAGACCGGCCGCCCACATGACGGTGCGTTGATCGTGCCAGTGCCAGCCGTCGTCCTCGTCGTTCCGCACGGCCGGGATGATAGGGCCGCATGGCGAACGGCAGACGAACCCTCAGCGCCAGCGGCTCAGCAGCGTCGCCGCGTGCCCGGACAGCACCTGCTGGAAGAACGGGCCGAAGCTGATGCGACCGACTCCGAGCGGGCCGAAGGATGCCGGATCGTCCCGATCGGGCAGCGCGATCGCGTTCACCGGCAACGGCAGTTCGGACGTCAGCCGACGCATGGTGTCGGGATCGTGTCTGCCGACCGGATACAAACTGTCGGCGCCCGCCTCCGCCGCGAGGCGAAGGCGGGCGATGGCACGGTCCACCCGATCCGAATCGTCCCCGTCGTTGCGCAGGAACACATCGGTGCGCGCGTTGATCACCACGTGCACGCCTGCCGCGTCGGAGGCCTTCCGCAGCTCCCCGACCAGCGCGGCGTGTTCCTCGGGCGTGCGCAGTCGCTTGCCCTCGGCGTGCACGGTGTCCTCGACGTTGAGGCCGACCGCACCTGCGTCGAGCAGGCCCTCGATCAGCCGCGCCGCCGGCTCGCCGTACCCCGACTCGCAGTCGACCGACAGCGGCACGTCCACGGCACCGCTGATCTGGGCGACGCGCGTGGTCAGGTCGCCGAACGACATGCCCTCCCCGTCGGCCTTGCCGACCGAGTCGGCCACCGGATGGCTGCCGATGGTCAATGCGGCAAACCCGGCCTCGACGGCCAAGGTCGCCGACCAGGCATCCCACACCGTCGGCAACACCACCGGCTCGCCAGGCACGTGCAACGCCTTCAGCGCCCTCGCGCGCTCCTGCAAAACGTCTTTCGACACTCTCCAACCTCCACCCTTGGACGTGACACGTGTCACTGAAGAACCCAACAAGTGACTACCATCGATTGTCGTACTGTGATTCGTGACACCCTTCCGCCCGAGGAGGTCAACTCCGTTGTCCACAACTACCGAACTCGACCAGCTACACGAGCTGATCGGCAGCCTGCGTCGCTGCGTCACGTCACTCGCCTCACGCTACGGCGACAGCGCGGCGATGCGACGCATCGTCAACGACGCCGAACGCATCCTCAACGACGTCGACCGACTCGACATCGACGCCCAGGAGTTGAATCTGGCGAGCGGGGTAACCCAGCATCACCACACGCTCGAGAAGATCGGCATCCCCGACACGCAGTACGCCAGCGACTTCTGGCAGGACGTGGACGACGAGGGCCTCGGCGGGACGCGATGAGCGCACCCTGAGCGCTTGACGTCGCACGTGACCGGGCAGTCTAGGAGAGTCCGCATGACGACCGAAGTGAGGCACAACACTTGAGCGCACCCACCGCCGACCGCCCCGGTACCGGTGTCTTCTCCCCGACGCGGGCGCGCATCGCGCAGCGCACGCTCCGGACCGATCAGTGGTGGCGGTCGCCGGTCATCACCGACCTCGGGTTCGCCGCCTTCGTCGTCTACGCGACGGTGCGGGCATTCCTGCAGAACAACTACTACGTCGCCGAGTACCACTACCTGACGCCGTTCTACTCACCCTGCATCAGCAAGGGATGCACCCCGGAGGCGAGCCACTTCTGGCCGCAGATCCTTCCCGACGTGTGGTGGCTGCCGTACGCCGCGGCGTCGCTACCGTTCCTGCTGCTGTTCCGGCTGACGTGCTACTACTATCGCGGGGCCTACTACCGGTCGGTGTGGCAGTCGCCGACCGCCTGCGCGGTGGCCGAGCCGCACGCGACGTACACCGGCGAGACCCGCTTCCCGCTGATCGTCCAGAACACCCACCGGTACTTCTTCTACATCGCCGGGATCATCTCGGTGATCAACACCTACGACGCCATCATCGCCTTCCACTCCGACGACGGACCCGGTGGCTTCGGATTCGGGCTCGGCAACGTGATACTCGTCGTCAACGTCGTCATGCTCTGGGTGTACACGCTGTCCTGCCACTCCTGCCGGCACGTCGCAGGTGGCCGGCTCAAGCACTTCTCCAAACACCCGGTGCGCTACTGGCTCTGGACGCAGATCAGCAAGCTGAACACCCGCCACAAGCTGTACGCGTGGATCACGCTCGGCACGCTGATGGTGACCGACTTCTACGTCATGCTGGTGGCCAGCGGCACCATTTCCGACCTGAGATTCGTTGGCTGACAAATCATTTCGAGACAAGTGGGGATTCATGGCTGAGTCGGGTGGGGTTCGCGCGAGCGGCTCGTCGACGATAGAGCGGCACGAATACGACGTCGTCGTCATCGGGGCCGGCGGCGCAGGGCTGCGCGCGGTGATCGAGGCCCGCGAGCGGGGTCTGCGCGTCGCGGTGGTGACCAAGTCGCTCTTCGGCAAGGCGCACACCGTGATGGCCGAGGGCGGCTGCGCGGCGTCGATGAAGAACGCCAACGCCAAGGACACCTGGCAGATCCACTTCGCCGACACCATGCGGGGCGGCAAGTTCCTCAACAACTGGCGGATGGCCGAGCTGCACGCGCAGGAGGCCCCCGACCGGGTGTGGGAGCTCGAAACCTACGGCGCGCTGTTCGACCGCACCAAGGACGGCCGCATCAGCCAGCGCAACTTCGGCGGCCACACCTACCCGCGTCTGGCGCACGTCGGTGACCGCACCGGCCTGGAGATCATCCGCACCATGCAGCAGAAGATCGTCTCGCTGCAGCAGGAGGACAAGGCCGAACTGGGCGACTACGAGGCGCGGATCAGGGTCTTCCACGAGTGCAGCGTGACCGAGCTGATCCTGGACCACGGGGCCAGCGATGCGACGGGGGAGGTCCAGCCGCGGATCGCCGGCGCCCTCGCCTACTGGCGCGAGTCGGGCAACTTCATCCTGTTCGAGGCGCCCGCGGTCGTGCTGGCCACCGGTGGCATCGGCAAGTCCTTCAAGGTGTCGTCCAACTCCTGGGAATACACCGGTGACGGTCACGCCCTGGCGCTGCGTGCCGGCGCGTCGCTGATCAACATGGAGTTCATCCAGTTCCACCCGACGGGAATGGTCTGGCCGCTGTCGGTCAAGGGCATCCTGGTCACCGAGGGCGTGCGCGGCGATGGCGGGGTGTTGAAGAACTCCGAGGGCAAGCGCTTCATGTTCGACTACATCCCCGACGTGTTCAAGGGCCAATACGCCGAGACCGAGGAAGAAGCCGACGAATGGCTCAAGGACAACGACTCGGCCCGCCGCACACCTGACCTGCTTCCCCGCGACGAGGTGGCGCGTGCGATCAACTCGGAGGTGAAGGCCGGCCGTGGCACGCCGCACGGCGGGGTGTACCTCGACATCGCCTCGCGCATGCCGGTCGAGGAGATCAAGCGTCGACTGCCGTCGATGTACCACCAGTTCATCGAGCTGGCCGAGGTGGATATCACCAAGGACGAGATGGAGGTCGGGCCGACCTGTCACTACGTGATGGGCGGCATCGAAGTGGACCCCGACACCGGTGCGGCACGCACGCCTGGCCTGTTCGCCGCGGGTGAGTGCTCGGGCGGCATGCACGGGTCCAACCGTCTCGGCGGCAACTCGCTGTCGGATCTGCTGGTGTTCGGCCGCCGCGCGGGTCTCGGCGCGGCCGACTACGTGCGGGCGCTGAAGGACCGGCCCAAGGTCCTCGAGCATGCGGTCGACGACGCGGTCCGGGTCGCGCTGGTGCCCTACGAGGACCATCCCGACCCGGAGAACCCCTACACCCTGCACGCCGAACTGCAGGAGGCGATGAACGACCTGGTCGGCATCATCCGCAAGGAAGACGAAATCCAGGCCGCGCTCGACAAGCTCGACGAGCTCAAGAAGCGCATGCACAACGTCACCGTCGAGGGCGGCCGCCACTTCAACCCCGGCTGGCACCTGGCCATCGACATGCGCAACATGCTGCTCGTCAGCGAGTGCGTCGCCAAGGCGGCGCTGCAGCGCACCGAGAGCCGGGGCGGGCACACCCGCGACGACTATCCCCAGATGGACAACACGTGGCGCAACAAACTGCTGGTGTGCCGCGCCGTGCTCGACGACGAGGCCGGTGACCCGATCGTCCCCGACGTGACCGTGACGCCCGAGCCCCAGCAGCCCATGCGGCCCGATCTGCTCGGGTGCTTCGAACTCTCGGAGTTGGAGAAGTACTACACCGCCGACGAACTGACCGAACATCCGGAACGGAGCAGCACATGACCAGCTATCAAGCGAGCATGCGGGTCTGGCGCGGTGACGACACCGGGGGCGAGCTCAAGGACTACACCGTCGAGGTCAACGAGGGCGAGGTGGTGCTCGACATCATCCACCGGATCCAGCAGACGCAGTCCGGCGATCTCGCGGTGCGGTGGAACTGCAAGGCGGGCAAGTGTGGCTCGTGCTCGGCCGAGATCAATGGCCGCCCGCGGCTGCTGTGCATGACGCGGATGTCCACCTTCGGGGAGGACGACGTCGTCACCGTCACGCCGATGCGGACGTTCCCCGTGATCCGCGACCTGGTGACCGACGTGTCCTTCAACTACGCCAAGGCCCGGGAGATCCCGTCGTTCACGCCGCCGAAGAACCTGCAGCCGGGTGAGTACCGGATGCAGCAGATCGACGTCGAGCGGAGCCAGGAGTTCCGCAAGTGCATCGAGTGCTTCCTGTGTCAGAACACCTGTCACGTCGTGCGCGACCACGAGGACAACAAGCAGGCCTTCTCCGGACCCCGTTACCTGATGCGGGTGGCGGAGCTGGACATGCACCCGCTCGACGTCGTGGACCGCAAGGACATGGCGCAGGACGAGTTCGGGCTGGGGTACTGCAACATCACCAAGTGCTGCACCGAGGTGTGCCCGGAGCACATCAAGATCACCGACAACGCGCTGATCCCGATGAAGGAACGCGTCGCCGACCGCAAATACGACCCGATCGTGTGGCTGGGCAACAAACTGTTCAAGAGGTGAGCGACCGAGGCGTACCCTCGGGATGGCAACCAATCGGCCCGTTCAATGACGAAGGGAGCGCCGCATGAAGGTTGGAGAAACGCAGAGCGTCAACGAGATTCGCACCGCGATCCGCCAATTGACCGCGCGCGCCGAGTTAGCCCGCAAGGAGGGCAGGCTCGACGACGCGTCGGAACTCGACAAGAGGATCCAGGGCTACCGCGAGGAACTCGGCGCCCGGCCGTGACGCGGGCGCCGCAGCCGACCTAGCTAGCCAGACCTAGCTGCCCAGGCGGCGGAACGTGCTGCGGTGAAACACGATGGGCGCTTCGATGTCGGGGTCGTTGTGCACCGTGATGGCGTGTACGCGCAACACGACGATGGTGTGATCACCAGCCACGACGAGCTGCTCGATCGCACTCTCCAGCCAGACGCTGGTGCCGTGAATGAACACCGCACCCCGGTTGGTCGACTGCGTCTCCATCCCCGCGAAACGATCGCCGGTCTTGGCGGCGAGTGTCTTGACGGCCTCGTCGTGTGACTCGCCGAGCAGGCTGATCCCCAGGAACGGCAGATCTTTCAGCTTGGGCCAGGTCGTCGACGAATTCTGCACGCAGAACGACACCAGCGGCGGATCCAACGACACCGGGACGAACGTGCTCGCAGCGAGACCCACCTTGGCGCCGTCGACCTCCGCGGCGATCGCGATCACCCCGGAGGGGAAGTGCCCGAACGCCTCGCGCAGCGAGGACGGGCTCAAGTCGGTGCCGGTCATAGCCACTCCATCTTCACACGTACGTCCGCCCACCTCGCTGCTCCCGCCCACACCGACTCGACCTTCCCCGCGCGACCGTGTCCATGATCGCCGCGCAACGGTGCTCTGGCGACCTTCTCGATCTCGGTGAACCCAAGTCGGGCGGGGCTCGCGTCGCCACGAAAGCCGACCTCTCTCAACCCGTTCCCAGGTTTGCTGACTCGACCACACCGGGATCGCGGCAAGCCCAACCGCAATCTCCTCACCAGACTACGGGCGGTAATCTGACGGCCATGCCTGCACCGACCCTCCTGTCCATTCTGCGCGAGCGGGCAGGTCTTCAACCCGACGATCCGGCGTTCACCTACACCGATTACGACCAGAACTGGGCAGGCGACGCCGAGAGCCTCACCTGGGCGCAGGCGTACCGACGCACGGTGAACGTTGCCGGTGAAGTCGCCCTCCACGGCGAGGTCGGGGATCGGGCGGTCATCCTGGCCCCGCAGGGCCTTGCCTACGTCTCCGCCTTCCTCGGCGCGATGCAGGCGGGCTTCATCGCGGTACCGCTGTCCACCCCGTCGTTCGGCGCGCACGACGAGCGGGTCAGCGCGGTGCTCGAGGACACCGCACCCGCGGTGATCCTCACCACGAAGGACATCGCGCCGAGCCTCACCGAATACCTCGGCGACGCCAGGACCGAGACCCTCCCCAAGGTCATCGTCGTGGATGCCCTCGACCTGGACGCCCGCAACGGTTCCGGGCCCCGGGTGCGGAACGCCCCGGAGACCGCCTACCTGCAGTACACCTCGGGCTCGACCCGGCTGCCGGCCGGGGTGATGATCTCGCACCGGAACCTGCAGTCGAACTTCCAGCAGTTGATGGCGCACTACTTCGTGGAGTACGGCGGCGTCGCACCGCAGGACACCACGATCGTGTCGTGGCTGCCCTTCTACCACGACATGGGTTTGATCCTCGGGGTCTGCGGACCGATCCTCGGCGGCTACCGCAGTGAGCTGACCAGCCCGATCGCCTTCCTGCAGCGGCCGGCGCGGTGGGTCCAGTCGATGGCGGCCCACTCGCACGTCTTCTCGGCCGGGCCGAACTTCGCCTTCGAGCTCGCGGTCCGCAAGACCTCGGACGAGGACATGGCGGGACTCGACCTCGGCGACGTGCTGAGCGTGGTCAGCGGCGCCGAGCGCGTTCACCCGGCGACGCTGGACCGGTTCTGCGAGAGATTCGCCGCGTTCGGCTTCCGCGAGCACATGATGCGGCCGTCGTACGGCCTGGCCGAGGCCACCGTGTACGTCGCCAGTCGCTCGTCGGGCGACGCGCCCCAGATCGTCTCGTTCGAGTCCGACGACCTGTCCGAGGGCACCGCACGTCGGTGCGACGCCGGTACCGGCACGCCGCTGATCAGCTACGGCGTGCCGGATTCGCCGACGGTCCGGATCGTCGATCCGGACACCGGCATCGAACGTCCCGAGGGCGGTGTCGGGGAGATCTGGGTGCACGGCGAGAACGTCGCCCAGGGGTACTGGCGCAAACCCGAGGAGACCGAGCGCACCTTCGGCGGCAGGCTCGTCTCGCCCGCCGCGGGCATCCCCGAGGACGGCTGGCTGCGTACCGGTGACCTCGGCTTCCTCTCCGGTGGCGAGATGTTCATCGTCGGCCGGATGAAGGATCTGCTGATCGTCTACGGGCGCAACCACTACCCCGAGGACATCGAGGCGACGGTGCAGGAGATCACCGGCGGCCGGGTCGCGGCGATCTCGGTGTCCGTCGACCACATGGAGAAGCTGGTCGCCATCATCGAACTCAAGAAGCGTGGCGACTCCGAGGAGAAGGCGATGGAGAAGCTCGGCATCGTCAAGAACGACGTCACCGCGGCGATCTCGGCGGTGCACGGCCTCAATGCCGCCGACCTCGTCCTGGTCCCGCCCGGGTCCATCCCCACGACGACGAGCGGCAAGGTGCGGCGGGCGGCGTGTGTCGAGCAGTACCGGTCCGGACGGTTCACCCGGGTGGATGCGTAGCGGGTCGGCACCGCTGCGCCATGTGGTTCACCCTCCTGGTGATGGGCGTCGCCGTGAGCCTGGAACCGTTCCGCATCGGCATGACGGTGCTGATGCTCAACCGGCCGGGGCCGCTGCGGCAACTGCTGGCGTTCCTCTGCGGCGGCTTCGCGATGGGCCTGACCGTCGGCCTGGTGGTGCTGTTCGCGGTGCGCCCGGCGCTGTTGGGCTCGGCGCACTTCACGCTGCCGAGGGTGCAGCTGGTGATCGGCGGGCTGGCCCTGGTCACTTCCTGCGTGCTGGCCACCGGCGTGCGACTGCGGCGCGGTGGGGACGATCCCGGTCGACTCGCGACGTGGGGTCGGCGGCTGGCGGACGGCGGCTCACCGTGGGTGGCGGCGGTCGCAGGCCTCGGCATCGCGCTGCCGTCGATCGACTACCTGGCGGCACTGGCGGTCATCCTGGCCTCGGCCGCACCGGCATGGACCCAGGCGGCGGCGCTGGTGGCGTTCAACGTCGTGGCCTTCGCCCTCGTCGAGATTCCGCTCGTCGCCTACCTGGTGTCGCCCGGACGAACCCGGGCGGCGATGGACGGCCTGCACGCCTGGTTGCGATCGCGTCGGCGACGCGACGTGGCCGGTCTGCTGGGGGGGATCGGAGCCATCCTCATCGTGGCCGGGCTGATGGGCCTGTGATTGCGCCATCAGAGCGCTCCCAGCTCGGTGCGGGTGTCATCGCCGGTGGTGCACCGCCGGGCGGGCTGCAGTAACGTGGGAACGAAATCCGGCCATCAATCGCGTTTTTCGGTGCGGCTGCGTCACCGCGAGGCACGACGGCGACCGGGCCATCGAGGAAGAAGACGAAGAAGACCTTGAGACGACTACTCGCGGGTGCGATGGCCTTGGGGGTCGTCGGCACGGCAGGAGGATTCGGTACCGGCGTCTCGATCGCCGATCCCGGCGGGCCGACTCCCCACCCGGTGCCCTCCCCCGTCGGTGACGCTTCGACGGCCAAGGAGGTCTACGCCCTCGGCGGAGCCCGACCGCCCGGCATTCCGTGGGTGGACTACACCAACCGGGCGGGCAGCGAATACTTCCCCGGCGCCAAGCGCGACCTCGTCGACTACCCCGCGGGCGCACCGTTCAGCTGGGTGCCGTCGATGTTCCTGCCGAAGGGCTACTCCCCGGACCGGGTGTCGATCGGGGTGGCCGCCACCGATGCGACGAACAACCTGGACAAGGCGATCCGCAACGGCACCCAGCCGGCGGCGGCGGTCGGCCTGTCGCAGGGCACCCTGGCCCTCGACCAGGAGCAGGTCCGCCTCGCCCACGACCCGAAGGCGCCACCGACGGACAAGCTCCAATTCACCACGATCGGCGATCCGACGGGGCACAACGCGTGGGGGAAGAGCTTCCTCGCCGGTCTGTTCCCGCCCGGCAGCTACATCCCGTTCATCGACTACACGATGCCGAAGCCGGTGGAGAGCCAGTACGACAGCAACCGGGTCGTCGCCTCCTACGACGGACTGTCCGACTTCCCCGACCGTCCGACGAATGTGGTCGCCGACGCCAACGCCTTCGCGGCCTCGGCGATCGTGCACACACCGGCGGCGTTCACCGGTCCCGGTGACGTGCCGCCGGCGAACGTCAGGACCACCGTCAACGCCAAGGGCGCGACGGAGACGTCGTACCTGATCCCGGTGAACCACCTGCCGCTGACGTTGCCGCTGCGCTATCTCGGCATGTCCGATGGCTTCGTCGACCAGATCGACAGCGTCCTGCAGCCGATCGTGGACTCCGGGTACTCGCGGTACGACGATCCGCAGAACCGGCCGGTGTCGGTCGACCCGGTGCACGGCATGGACCCGATCGGCATCCTCGACCCCGCCACCCGCGACACCATCGAAAGTGGCTTCGCGACCGCGCGCGGCATCATCGGCCCATTGCCCTAGCCCTCAAGCCCGAGCCGGGCGCTGACGCGACTCAGACCGCGTCGAACACCGTCCGGCGCTCCTCCGGCTCGTCGGACTCATCGGAGGCGGTCCGCTCCCAGGGTCGCGACGGCCACCAGCTGGCGCGCCCCAACAGGGCGGCGATGGCGGGCACGGTGATCGAGCGGACCAGGAACGTGTCCACCAGGATGCCGACTCCGATGACGAAGCCGCCCTGCACGACCACGCCGATGCTGGAGAACAACAGACCGAACATCGAGGCCGCGAAGATGAGCCCGGCCGCCGTGATGACGGCGCCGGTGGACCGCACGGTGCGGATGACGCCGGACCGCACGCCGTCCCGTTGGGACTCGTCGCGCAGTCGCGAGGCGAGCAGCATGTTGTAGTCGGCGCCCACCGCCACCAGCACGACGAACGCCAATCCTGGCACGCTCCAATGCAATTGCTGTCCCAGCAGCACCTGGAAGAACAGCACGCCGATGCCGAGCGCCGACAGGTAGGAGATGATCACCGACCCGACGAGGTAGAGCGGGGCGACCACCGCCCGCAACAGCACCATGAGGATGAGGAGCACGACGATGACGGTGACGGTGACGATCAGCTCGATGTCGCGGTCGTAGTAGTCGCGGGTGTCGCGAAGCGTGACCGGATACCCCGACATCGAGATGGACGCGTCCGCCAGCGTCGTATTGGGCTGCGCCCCCTTGGCGGTGTCCAGGATCGTGTTGACCTGATCCATCGCCTTGGTGCTGAACGGATCGAGGTCGGTCTGGATGAAGTACCGCACCGAATGCCCGTCGGGAGAGATGAAGAGTTGCGCCATCTTCTTGAAGTCGTCGGTGCCCAGCACCTGTGCCGGGATGTTGAAACCCGCCATCGACGGGTTGGCGCCGTTCTGCCCCATGGACATCAGGAAGCTCGACGCCTGGTCCAGGCCCACACCCATCCGCTTGGTCTGGTCGACGAGCAGCGCGACTCCGTCGGCGACCTGACGACTGGCCCCGGCGAGGTCGTTCGCACCCTTCTGCACGGTGATGACCTGCGAACGGGCGCTCCGGGCGTCGGTGACACCGAGCTTGCGCAACGCACCGGACGCCGACTGCAGGGTCCTGCTGAGGCTGTCCACCGTCGACGACAGCTTGTCCAGTGGTCCGGTGTCCTGCAGCTGTTTGGCGAGTGCGGTCATCTTGTCCAGCGTGCCGTCGTCGCGGGCGGCCTGCAGTCGGTAGAACTGGGCGCGCGCCGTGATGCAGACCGGGTTGGCGTTGCACACCGGGCTGGCGTCGAGCGAGGCGATCACCGGGTCCAGCCAGCTGAAGTCGGCGGACAGATTGCCGAAGACCCGCTGCATCAGCTCGCCGAGCGAGTGCATGCTCTTGACGAGTTTGTCGGCGTCGCCGAACTGCCCGAGCGTCGTGTCACCCCCGAATTGGCTCTGGATGGTGGCGAAGGCGTCGATGAGGCTGCGGACGCTGCCGATCGACTGGTTGATCTGGCCGCGCGCGTCGCCGAGACCGTCGGCCATCTGGTCGGCGCCGGTGGCCAGCCGATTCAGGTCACCGGTACTGCCGTTGATGAGGTTCGACGCTCCGCCGAGTTGGTTGCCGACCTCGCCTGCCTGATAGGTGGCCCTGGCCTGTTCGAGGGACTCGCCGGTCGGGCGGGTGACGCCCCGCACCATGGCGACGCCGGGGATCTGGCTGACGCGCTGCGCCATCTGTTCGAGGTCGGCGAGCGCCCGCGGGGTGCGCAGGTCCTGGGGCGACGTGATGAACAGGTACTCGGGAATGGTCTGGTTCACCGGGAAGTGGCGTTCCAGCGCGGCGTAGCCGATCGAGCTCTCGACCGAGTCGGGCAGCTGTTTGCGGTCGTCATAGTTGAACTTCACCAGGCCGGCACAGCTGGCCAGCGCCAGCAGCACGACGAGACTGGCGACCAGATGAGCCGCCGGCCGACGCACGATCCGTACGCCGGTGCGCCGCCAGAAGCCGGCCGTGCGTTCCCGCCGCGGCGCGACCCAACCGCGCGGTCCGGCCAGCACCAGGATGGCGGGCAGCAGGGTCACGGCCGCGAGGAACGCCACTCCGATCCCGACGGCCAGTGCCACCCCGACGGTGGAGAAGACGCCCAGCTTGGCGAATCCCATTCCGAGGAACGTGACGCCCACGGTTGCCGCGGACGCGGCGATGACCTTGCCGATCGAGACCATGGCCCGCCGGACTGCGACCTCGGAGTCCTCCTTCGAGCCCGAGCCCAGCCGGACGTAGTCGTGATAGCGACTGATGAGGAAGACGGCGTAATCGGTTCCCGCGCCGGCGATCATGGCGCTCAGGAAGACGATCGTCTGGTTGGAGATGGCCAATCCGGTGAACGACGAGATGGCGGCGACCACCCCCTGGGCCGTGAGCAGCGACGCCCCGATGGTGAGCAGCGGCAACATCATCGTCGCCAGGCTGCGGTAGATGACCGCCAGGATCACCAACAGCAGGATCGCAATCGCCAACTCGATGGGAAGGCGGTCGTTGGCACCCGCGGCGGTGAGGTCCGCGACGGTCGCCGCGGGCCCCGTCAGGTTGGCGGTGAGCGCCGTTCGGTCGACGGTGTGCGCGACGATGTCCGAGACGTGCGTGTAGGACGTGTAGGACTCCGGCGTACCCAGTTCGCCGGACAGGCCGACCGGCAGGATCCAGGCCTTGCCGTCCTTGCTCGCCAGCAGTTGCCGCAATTCGGGGGTGCTGAGGAAGTCCTGCAGCATCTCCACGTCGGCGTTGTCCTGGCGCAGCCGGTCGACGAGGGTGGCGTAGACCCTTTCGTCGTCGGGTCCGAGACCGTTCGGATCGGTCAGCAGCACGATGAGGACGTTCTCGGAACCCGACTCCTTGAACGTCTGCGAGATCTGCTTCGCCGTGGCCGCCGACGGTGCGTCCGCGGGCAGGATCGCGACGGGATGGCGCTCGGACATGACGGTCAGCGACGGGACCGTCAGCGGCAACCCCAGGGCCAGCACCGCCCAGCAGGCGATGACGACCCACGGCCACCTGACGACGAATTGACCTAGGCGTTCGAAGATGGGTCTACCCCCGGCTCAGGCGACACGCCGCGGTGCGGCTCAAGCGACATTGCGCCAGTGTCCACTCTCGGCCACGCCTTCGAAAACCGACTTGAGCGCGGCCAGGTACTGCGCGACCGACTCCTGCGCCTGCGGATTGTCGGGGAACATCACCGCCACCGCGGTCTCCTTCTCGACCCGCATCACGTAGATGGAGAGCTGGTAGGAGAACCGGCCATCGCTGTAGATCCCGATGTTCAGATCCCCGAGGTCTGCCGTCAGCAGCACCGACAGTGGAGCGGTCCCCGCGTCGAGGAAGTTCACCACCGGGAAGTTCGGCCGGGGCTTGCCCAGCGACGGCTCCAGCTCCAGCACGCGGTCATACGGCACCTCGGCGAGTCCGAGGCCGGAGTCGAACGACACCTGGGCGGTGCGGGCGGCCTCCTCGAACGACGTCCCCGCGATGGGCACGGTGATGGGTATCAGGCCCGTGAACCAGCCTTGGGTGACCGCGTCCGTCGCGGTGCGGCGGGTGTCGCTCGGCGTCAACCCGTAGTACGTGTCGGCACCCGTCATGTGGTGCTCGGCCAGGGCGCTGCACGCCAGCACCCCGCCGATGAACCGTGCTCCGGCCGTCGTGCAGGCCGATTCGAACCGCGCGGTCTGCTCCTGGTCCAGCACGGTGACGGTGACGATGTCGGCGGGGTCGGGCACCGACGGATCGCCGAGCGGCAACGGGAATGCCGGCATGCCGCCGCCGTTGCCCTCCGCGAACTGGGTCCACGCCTTCACCTCGGGCGAATCGGCGGTCAGTGCATTGACGTACCGCAGCTGTTTGCGGCAGAACACGTCGTAGCTTCCGGCGTCCGGCAGCGGGATCGGCGGGTGACCCCCGACCAGCGCCAGGTACATCATGTGGAACTCCACCAACGTGGTGCCGACGATCATCGCGTCGACGTGCACGTGGTCGATGCTGGCGAAGAACGTGAAGTGGTCCTCGCCCTGAATGATCCCGAACCGGAAGCAATCCCAGTGCAGCGGGTCGGGCGTCTGGACGAGGAGTTCGCGGGCCTGCTCCACCGTCAGCGCGCCGTGGCGCACCGGCACGAATTCGATGTCGTCGGCGTCCTCGATCGTGCGGCGGACGATCGCACCCGTCCCACCGGTCGCATCCTTGGCGCCCGAGTATTCGAAGAGGCTGCGGTAGGTGTCGTGACGCCGGAGATGAGCGTTGATGACGTAGGTCATCGCCCGGACGTCGCATCGGCCCGGCGCATCGCAACTCACGATCATCAGCCGCGAGTAGTCGAGCCCGGCTGCCCTCTGGTCGTAGAAGCCACGGATGTGTTGTGCCTGCATGTAACTGACCGGCACGTCACTGACCGGTGCGCGCGACACCGCGGCGAGCGTCCCCGGCGCCGGTTGCCACGACACGGCGGTTCCCGCACTCGGTTCCCAATCGGTGAGCGTGCCCACCGCCAACGGCCCTACCCGCAACGTTCTCTCCTCGTTCTCACCCGCACTTGCCCGATCCGGCAGACCTACGGTCTGCCGTCAGCGAGGTCGCCAGGGCCGCTTCCCTTGTCTCCAACTCGTCACACAGATGTTCGGCCAGACCACGCACGGTGGTGATGTGCGTCGGGCCGATGCGTACGCCGGTCTCGGTTTCGATGCGGGTGCGCAGTTCCAAGTTGCCGAGCGAGTCGAGGCCGTAGTCCGACAGCGGCCGGTCCGGGTCGATGCTGCGTCGGAGCAGCACGCTGATCTGATCGGACACCAGCCGCCGAACCGTGCCCGGCCACTCTTCGCGGGGCAGCGCGAGCAGCTCGGCACGGAACTTGCCGGTGTCAGTCTGCCCCTGCGCCGCGGACTGGAACGCCTCGGCGAACGTGCTGCGCTGCGCGAACGACGTCAACCACGGCGTCCCGACCAGCGGGGCGTAACCGGTGTAGGTGCGGTCGTGGCCGAGCAGGGTCTTCAGTACCCCCGCGCCCTCGTCGGCCGCGATCGCGACACCGAACTCCTCCGCGAAGGCGGTGGCCCGACCCACTTGCGCCCATGCGCCCCACGCGATGGAGGTGCCGGCAAGCCCCTGGGCCGTGCGCCAGTGCGCGAACGCGTCGAGCCAGCTGTTGGCCGCGGCGTACGCCCCCTGCCCCGGCGAGCCCACCAGAGCGGCAGCCGAGGAGAACGAGCAGAACCAGTCGAGCGGCTGATCGACTTCCCTACCGCGCAGTGCTTCGTGAATCCGCCACGCTCCGTACGCCTTTGGAGCCCAGCAGCGGTCGATCAGGTCGTCGCCGACGTTGGTGAGCGTGGCGTCTTCGACCACCGCGGCGGCGTGCAGCACGCCGCGCACGGGGAGTCCCGACGCGGTCGCAACCGCCACCAGCCGCTCGGCCGTTCCCGGCTCGGCGACGTCGCCGAGCTCGACCTGGACGTCGGCCCCGGTGGCGCGGATGCGCTCGATGGCCGCTTGGGCCTCCGGGCCCGGTGCCGAGCGTGAGTTCAACACGATCCGCCCGCAGCCCCCGGCCGCCATCTCGCCGGCCAGGAAGAGCCCGAGACCGCCCGTGCCGCCGGTGATCACGTACGCGCCATCGGGGCGGTACACCCGCACGTTCTCGGGCGGCAGCACCGCCACGCTCCGGTCGCCGCGCGGCACGTCAAGCACCACCTTGCCGCGGTGACCAGCGCCCCCGACCAGCCGCACGGCCGTGGCGGCGTCGCCCATCGGGTAGTGGGTGGTGGTGGGCATCGGCAGCACGCCCTCGGCGGTGCGCCGGTAGACCGTGGTGAGCAGTTCCCGGACAGTCTCGGGGTGGCTGTGCGTCATCAGCGCCAGGTCCACCGCGTACAGCGACAGGTTGCGCCGGAACGGGAACAACCCGAGTCTGGTGTCGCCGTAGATGTCTCGCTTGCCGATCTCGACGAACCGGCCGCCGAACGCCAGCAGCTCGAGGCCGACGCGCTGGGCGGCGCCGGGGAGGGAGTTGAGCACGACGTCGACGCCGTAACCGTCGGTGTCACGCCGAATCTGCTCGCCGAACTCCACGCTGCGCGAGTCGTAGACGTGCTCGATGCCCATGTCCTGCAACAGTTGCCGCCGATGCGGGCTGCCCGCGGTCGCGAAGATCTCGCAGCCGGCGGCGCGGGCGATCGCGATCGCGGCCTGGCCGACACCGCCGGTGCCGGAGTGGATGAGCACCTTGTCGGTCGACGAGATCCGCGCCAGGTCGTGCAAGCCGTACCAGGCCGTGGCGGATGCGGTGGGAATCGCGGACGCCTCGGCCAGCGGCACCTCGGGCGGCAGGGTGACCGCGAGCCGGGCGTCGCACGTGACGAACGTGCTCCAGCACCCCGCTGCCGACATGCCGCCCACCCGGTCGCCGACCCGATGACCCGTGACGTCCGGTCCCACGGCCGTGACGACGCCGGCGAAGTCGATGCCCAACTGCTGCTGGTACCCGTCGAAGGTGGGATAGCGGCCGAAGGCCACCAGCACGTCCGCGAAGTTGACGCTGGACGAGGTGACCGCGACCTCGATCTCACCGGGACACGGCGCCACCCGGTCGAAGGCCGCGAACTCCAGCGACTCGAGGTCACCGGGATTGCGGATCTGCAGCCTCGTGCCGTCATGGTCGTGATCGACGACGACCCTTCGCCGTTCGGTCGGACGCAGTGGTCCTGGACGAAGGCGCGCGGTGTACCACGTGCCGTCGCGCCAAGCGGTCTCGTCGTCCTTGGCACCGCTGCGCAACTGCAGGGCGACCCGGCCGGCGTCGGTACCGGCGTCCATGTCGATCTGGGTGGCGGCGAGGTGCGGATGCTCCGAGTCGATCACCCGCATCAGGCCGCGCACGCCTCCCTGTTCCAGGTTGGCCACGTCGCCGTCGACGACGCTGGCGGCGTTCGACGTCACCACATAGAGCCGGGGCGACTCGCCGGGTAGGCCGGCGAGCTCGCGCGCCACCCCGACCAGCTGGGCCACGTGATCGCGGCCGAGCCGCGGCGAGGACTCGTCGGGCGGTCCCGCCGGTGCGCCCGTCACCACCACCACCCCGGTGAGGCCCTTGAGGCGGTCGTGGCCGTTGACGGCGCTCGCGCCGTCGACATGTGCACGCAGCGCGGCATTCTCGCCCGAATCGTCGGCGCCGACGGGCGAGCTGACGATGGTGCAGTGCGCCCCGTCGGCGGTCAACGCGTCCGCCAGGGCCGCCGCCACCACATCGGCGGAGTGCGAGGCACTGAGCAGCAGCCAGGAACCCGGATCGTGCTGCGCCGCGGCGGGCAGTTCGGCGGCCTCCCACTCGATGGTCAGCAACCGTTCGTTGAGCATGCGGTGGGCGCGCTCGGCCTCCGACGAGCCGCCAGCCATCCGCAGTCCCTCCACGGTGAGCAGCACCGTGCCGGATTCGTCGAGCACCTCGAGGTCGGCCTCGCACTCGCCGGGGCCGGAGGCGGTCACCGTGGTGAGGCAGTAGTGCGCGTTGCGGGTGGGGTGGTAGCACCGCAGCCGGCGGACCCCCACCGGCAGCAGCAGGCCTCCCGCGCCTGCGGTTTGGACGTCGGGATGGACGACGACCGACTGGAAGCACGCGTCGAGGAGCGCGGGGTGGGCCGCGTACGCCGACTGCTGGGAGCGGATCAGCCCGGGAAGGGCGACCTCGGCCAGCACGGTCGTGACGTCGCCCTCGGCCGTGTGCACCGTGGTCAGCCCCGTGAAGGCCGGGCCGTACTGGATGCCCACGCTGTCGAACACCTTGCGCAGTTCGGTGCCGTCGATGCGGAGGGGATGCGCAGCGGCCAGCGCGGCCGGGTCGTGGGCGGGCGGCAGGATCGGCGTTTCGTCCAGCGCGTGCAGGACCGCACCGGCGCGGCGGATGCGTTCGCCGTCCTCGTGCGTCTCGACGGAGAAGTCGAGCACTCCCGGTGCGACGACCGAGGCGCCGGCCGAGATCATGGTTTCCTCGGCGAGCAGCAGGGTCTGGTCGAACCGGACGGCGCGGACCTCGGACGCATCACCCAGCGTGGTGCGGGCGGCGGTGAGTGCCATTTCGCAGTAGGCGGCGCCGGGAAGTGCTGCCACGCCGTGGATCTGGTGATCGTCCAGCCAGGGATGCGCCGCGGTGCCCACCTCGCCCTGCCACACGTGGCGCTCCGGTTCCTCGAACAGGTGCACGTGCGCGCCGAGCAGGGGGTGCACGGCCTTGACCGCGCCGCCGTGGGTGGGATGGTCGTGACTCTCGCGGCTCAACATCAGCTCGCGATGGGTCCACGTGGGTAGTGGGGCGTCGACGAGCCGTCCGCCCGGATAGAGCACCGAGAAGTCGACCTCGGCGCCCGCAGCGAACACGTCCGCGACGAAACCGCGCAGACCAGAGGGCAGTTGCTGCTCGCGCCGCATCGCGGCGAGTGCGGCGATCGGCATGTCCAGGCTGCTCGCGTTCTGCTGGACGGCGTGCGTGAGCAGCGGATGCGGCGACAATTCCGCGAAGACGCGGTATCCGTCGTTCAGCGCCGCCTGCACGGCCGCGCCGAAGCGGACCGTGAAACGCAGGTTGTCCGCCCAGTAGTCGCCGGTGAACGACGGCCGGTCACGCGGATCCCACAGCGTCGCCGAGTAATACGGGACCTCCGGCTTGCGCGGCTCGAGGTCGGCCAGTGCCTCGAGCAGATCGTCGAGGATGGGATCGACCTGCGGCGAGTGCGAGGCGACGTCCACGGCGACCTCACGGGCCATCACGTCCTTCTGCTCCCAGTTGGCCACCAGGTCGCGGACCGTCTGGGTGGCACCGCCGACCACGGTCGAGGTGGGCGACGCGACCACCGAGATGACGACGTCGGTGACGCCGCGGATGGAGAGCTCCGAAAGAACTTGTTGCGCAGGCAGTTCCACCGAGGCCATGGCGCCCGTGCCGGCAACCCGGCCCATCAGCCTGGAGCGGCGGCAGATGACGCGCAGCCCGTCCTCCAAGGACAGCGCGCCCGCGACGACCGAGGCGGCGGCCTCGCCGAGGGAGTGTCCGATGACGGCACCGGGGCGGACGCCGTAGGACTTCATCGTCTCGGCCAGCGCGACCTGCATGGCGAACAGCGTCGGTTGGACCCTGTCGATGCCCGTCACCGTGTGCGGCGCCGAGATCGCCTCGGTCACGGAGAAGCCGGACTCCCTCGCGATCACCGGCTCCATGGCCGCGATGGTCGAGGCGAACACCGGTTCGGCTGCGAGCAGGGCTTCCCCCATCCGCGGCCACTGCGACCCCTGACCGGAGAACACCCACACCGGTCCCCGGTCGTCCTGGCCGACGGCCGGTTCGACGGGGACCTCGCCGTCGGCGAACTCCCGCAGCGCGTGACTCAGTTCGCTCGCGCTGGTGGCGGTCACCGCCGTGCGCACCGGCCGGTGGGCGCGGCGGCGCGACAGGGTATAGCCCAGATCCGCGGGCGTGACGTCGCCGCCGCGCTCGTCGACCCAGTCGGCCAGCCGTCGCGACGTCACGCGCAGTTGCTCGACCGACGTGGCCGACAACGGGAAGATCCTCGCCGCCCCGTCGGTGTCGGCTGCCGAGGGCGCCGGGTCCGCCGGGGCTTGCTCGAGGACGGCGTGCACGTTCGTGCCCGACATGCCGTACGAGGAGACCGCCGCCCGGCGGGGCCGGTCACCGTCCTGCGGCCACGGGGTGCTCTCCTGCGGGACGAACAGTCCCGTCTCGATCGCCGCCATCTCGTCGGGCAATTGATGGAAGTGCAGGTTCTGCGGAACGGTGCCGTGCTGCAGCGCGAGGATCGCCTTCATCATCCCCAGCGGACCCGACGTCGACTGGAGGTGGCCGAAGTTGGTCTTCGCCGAACCGAGGACGGTGGGCCCGGCCGTCCCGTAAACCGCTGCGAGACTGGCGTATTCGATCGGGTCCCCGACCGGGGTGCCGGTGCCGTGCGCCTCGACGAAGCCCACCGTGGCCGGGTCGACGTCCGCGGCGGCCAGCGCGGCCCGGTACACCGCGACCTGAGCGGGCTCGGACGGCGTGGCGATGTTGACGGTGCTGCCGTCCTGGTTGGCGGCGGTGCCGCGGACCACGGCCAGGATCCGGTCACCGTCCCGCTGCGCATCGGTCAACCGCTTGAGCAGCAGCACCACGACGCCCTCGCCGGACACGAACCCGTCGGCGTCGATGTCGAAGGTGTGGCACCGGCCGGTCGGCGACAGCATGCCCTGCAGGGAGCCGGCGATCGACTTTCGCGGTTCCAGCGCGACCGCGACGCCGCCGGCCACCGCGAGGTCGCTCTCACCGTCGTCCAGGCTGCGGCAGGCCTGGTGGATGGCCATCAGGCCGGACGAGCACGCCGTGTCCACCGTGACGGCGGGACCGTGCAGACCCAGGGCGTAGGACACCCGACCGGACGCGAAGCTGTTGCTCGTTCCGCTGAATCCGTACGGGCCCTCGACGGCGTCGCTGGCCGCGGCCAGCAACTCGTAGTCGCCATGCGTCAGCCCGATGAACACGCCGGTCTGCGACCCGGCGGCATCTGCCGGGTCGAGCCCAGCGTGCTCGAAGGCGTCCCAGGAGGCCTCCAGCAGCAACCGGTGCTGCGGATCGATCGCGATGGCCTCACGCTCGGTCATCCCGAAGAAGTCGCAGTCGAAGCCGCCGACGTCGTCGAGGAAGGCGCCCCACCGCGTGATCGACCGGCCGGGGACACCGGGCTCGGGGTCGTAGTACGCGTCCGCGTCCCACCGGTCAGCGGGAATCTCGCCCACCATGTCGTCGCCCCGCAGCAGCGCCTCCCACAAGAGCTTCGGGGAATCGATGCCCCCTGGCAGCCGGCAGGCCATGCCGATCACGGCAACGGGTGTGGCGGTCGCGTCGCGCAAAGTGCGTTCTCCCTGTTCTCGCCCCGTCCGGCAGTCATACTGCCGGTGCAAGTCTTACGACCCCCCGCGCCGGTGCACCCCGTCGATGCCGCGTTGCACCGGGGTTCAGGTTTCCAACGTCAGCGGTAGCTTAGCGACTCGCGCCGGGACGCGCGCTCGTGGCCGAGCCCTGAAGACGTGCGCAAACGTAAGGCGGATAGGCGATTTGCGTCCTTTGCCTGCATTGCCGCGAAACTGAAAGGTCCAGTACAAAGGCCTGTGAAGCCCGGTCGGTGGATAACCGGGCGGCCAGTGCGCCGCGCGTCCTAGTCCGCCCAGCGCGTCGCTTCCACCGCGTCGGGGAGCTGCGTGTGCATGGGCACGTCGAGGCTGTCGTAGATGCCCGGCTGCTGGGCCACCAGCCACTCGATGGCACCGAGCAGACGGTTCGCAGCAGTGGTGTTGCCGCCGTCGGCGCGGGTGCCGCCCGGCACGTCGGCGCGGGTGACGATGGTCAGTCGGGGATCGCCGTCGACGATCACCCGGTGATCACCCGCGCCGCCCAGATGCGCATCGTCGGGCCGTGGCCAGTGTGGCGCGCAGTCGGGATGGATGCGGGTGACGTGCTCGACGACGATGCGCTGCCGCCCTGCGGACCAACCGATGACCTTGAGCCAGAACGCGCCCTGCGTGCCCTTCTCGAAGCGGCCCATCGCGTTGTCGCAGGATTCCTCCAACGGAAGCCGCTCGACGACCTCGGTGATCTCGTCGATCACCAGCCCCAGCCCGCGTGCGATGAGGCGGATGTTCCCTCCCCACACCATGGTCGGCACCGAGGGCAGCAGCATCATCGGCACCGGGTCGTCGGCGCCCATGGGCATCCCGAATCCACAGCTCACCCGTACCGCGTGCGGCTGGTCGTAGGTGGAGTAGTCGAAGATCTCGAGGCAGGAGATGGTGCGGATCCGGGTACACAGGCCGGCGGCCAGCACGGCAAGGGCATCATTGGCCCACCCCGGGTCCACGCCGCTGACCAGGAGCGTGACGCCGCCCTCCTCGGCCGCCGCGCAAAGCCTGTCGACCCACTCCGGTGGCGCAGTCCTCGGGTCGTAGAGCGAGTACAGCGAGGGCGTCACCACGTGCACGCCTGCGCGGAGGCACCGTTCGATGTCCGCGACCGCCTCCTCGGGGCGGAGGTCACCGGAGGCCATGTAGGCCACCGCGTCGCAGTTCGCCAGGCCCGACTCGACGTCGAGGGTGGCAGTGACACCGGTGGCGGCGGCCAGGCCGGCGAACGTCGCGGCGTCGCGACCGGCCTTCTCCGGCGAGGCAGTGATGACCCCGGCCAGCTCCACTCCGGGAAAGGCGGTCGCGGACCGGATCGCCGTCGCGCCCATGTTGCCGGTTCCCCATACCACCACGCGCCTCATCCGCCTCACCCTAACGGGCGTGCTGGACGCTCTCGTGGCGGACATCACACCTTGACGAAAGACCAGCTCAGTGCCCATGCACGGGTACGCCGAGCGGCCCGATCAACCGTCGGGTTGGTTAGCCAGCAGAAATTTGCTCGACAGTGCTTTGCGAACAAGTTACCAGCCGGTATAGTCGAATGCAGTTACTGGTGGGTAACTTAGCCGGTACCCAACCACAGTTGGCATTCTCATCGAGGAGACACCGTGAGCCACTACAAGAGCAATGTCCGTGACCAGGTATTCAACCTGTTCGAGGTCTTCGGCGTGGACAAGGTCCTTGGCGAAGGCGCGTACGCCGATCTGGACGTCGACACCGCCCGCGAGATGCTGGCGGAGATCACCCGGCTGGCCGAGGGACCGATCGCGGCATCGTTCGCCGAGAGCGACCGCAACCCGCCGGTGTTCGATCCCGACACGCACACCGTCACGCTTCCCGAGGCGTTCAAGAAGTCCGTCCGCACCGTCATCGACGGCGGCTGGGACAAGATCGGGCTGGACGAAGCGCTCGGCGGTATGCCCATGCCGCGCCCGCTGCAGTGGGCGCTGATGGAGCACGTGCTCGGTGCCAACCCGGCCGTGTACATGTACTCGATGGGCGCGGGCTTCGCGAACATCTTCTACAACCAGGCCACCGAAGAGCAGAAGAAGTGGGCGGTGCTGGCCGCCGAGCGCGGGTGGACGTCCACCATGGTGCTCACCGAGCCCGACGCCGGTTCCGACGTCGGTGCCGGGCGCACCAAGGCCGTCAAGCAGCTCGACGGTTCGTGGCACCTCGACGGCGTGAAGCGCTTCATCACCTCCGGTGACGCCGACGACATCGGCGAGAACATCCTGCACCTGGTGCTGGCCCGCCCCGAGGGCGCGGGACCGGGCACCAAGGGGCTGTCGCTGTTCTTCGTGCCGAAGTTCCTGTTCGACCCCGAGACCGGCGAGCCCGGCGAGCGCAACGGCGTCTTCGTCACGAACGTCGAGCACAAGATGGGTCTGAAGGTCTCCGCGACGTGCGAGCTGTCGCTCGGACAGCACGGCGTGCCCGCCAAGGGCTGGCTGGTCGGCGAGGTCCACAACGGCATCGCGCAGATGTTCGAGGTCATCGAGGGTGCCCGGATGATGGTGGGCACCAAGGCGATCGCGACGCTGTCGACCGGTTACCTCAACGCGCTCGAGTACGCCAAGACCCGCATCCAGGGCGCCGACCTGACCCAGATGACGGACAAGACCGCACCCCGCGTGAGCATCACGCACCACCCGGACGTCCGGCGCAGCCTGCTGACCCAGAAGGCCTACGCCGAGGGTCTGCGCGCGCTGTACCTCTACACCGCGACGTTCCAGGACGCCGCCGTCGCCGAGACCGTGCACGGCGTCGACGCCGAACTGGCCACCAAGGTCAACGACCTGCTGCTCCCGATCGTCAAGGGTGTCGGCTCCGAGCAGGCGTACGCCAAGCTCACCGAGAGCCTGCAGACGTTCGGTGGTTCGGGCTTCCTGCAGGACTACCCGATCGAGCAGTACATCCGCGACGCCAAGATCGACTCGCTGTACGAGGGCACCACCGCCATTCAGGCGCAGGACTTCTTCTTCCGGAAGATCGTCCGCGACAAGGGCGTTGCGCTGGGCTACGTGGCGAACGAGATCGAACGGTTCGTGACGAGCGAGTCGGGTAACGGCAGGCTGAAGGCCGAACGCGAACTGCTCGCCAACGCGCTGGCCGACGTCCAGGGCATGGCCGCCACGCTGACCGGCTACCTGATGGATGCACAGAACAACCCGACCAGCATCTACAAGGTCGGGCTCGGGTCGGTGCGGTTCCTGATGAGCGTCGGTGACCTGGTGCTCGGCTGGCTGCTACAGAAGCAGGCGGCCGTCGCCATCGCCGCCCTCGATGCGGGCGTGTCCGGTGACGACCGGGCGTTCTACGAGGGCAAGGTCGCCGTCGCGTCGTTCTTCGCGAAGAACTTCCTGCCCCTGCTGAACAGCACCAAGGTGGTCCTGGAGAACCTCGACAACGAGGTGATGGAGCTCGACGAAGCCTCCTTCTGACGGCGACCGCGTCCATTTTGGGAACTGCTCAGGAACGACCGCCACGATGAGGGAGTGCACGTTTCCCTCGCCGTGACCGTGTTGGCCGCAGACGATCCCGCGCCCTACCGGCACGGACCGTCGCTGTTGCAGGGCTGGCTTCCGCTGACGCTGCAGATCATCGCCGTCGCCGTCCTGATCGTCGGCATCGGCTGGCGCACCCGCCGGTGGCGGCTGGTGTGGCTGCCGGTGTCGGTGGCCGTCGGTCTGGTGGTCGCCGCCTGGGCGCACTGGTACGTCGACTCGCAGGGGATGGCGGGCGACCCCGCACCGGACTCACTCTGGGTGTGGACCGGCCTCACGGGTTTCGCCCTCAGCGCGGTCGTCCTCGGCTGGCGGGGCATCAGGTGGCGGCGGGTCGCCGCCGTGGCCGCCGTCCCGCTGTGTCTGCTCGGCACCGGGCTGGCGCTGAACTCGTGGGTCGGCTACTTCCCCACCGTGCAGATCGCCTGGAACCAGCTGACCGCCGGACCGTTGCCCGACGAGACGGATCTCGCCACCGTCGAGGCGATGCAGAAGGCCGGTACGGTGCTCGACCACGGCAGCCTCGTGGCGGTGGACACTCCGTCGACGGCGTCGGGCTTCAAGCACCGCACGGAGCTGGTCTACCTGCCGCCCCGGTGGTTCGCCAGCAACCCGCCGCCCAAGCTACCGGTGGTGATGATGATCGCCGGTGAATTCAACACCCCCGCCGACTGGCTCCGCACGGGCAACGCCGCGGCGATCGTCGACGGCTTCGCCGCGTCCCACGGCGGCAACGCGCCGGTGCTGGTCTTCGTCGACTCCGGCGGGTCGTTCAACAACGACACCGAGTGCGTCAACGGCGTCCGCGGCAACGTCGCCGACCACCTGACCAAGGACGTGGTGCCCTACGTCGACTCGCACTTCGGCACCAGTGCCGACGGCGCCGACTGGGGCATCGTGGGCTGGTCGATGGGCGGCACGTGCGCGGTCGACCTCACCGTCATGCATCCCGACCTGTTCGGCAGTTTCGTCGACATCGCCGGCGACATGGGCCCCAACGCGGGCACCAAGGACCAGACGGTGGCCCGGCTGTACGGCGGCAACACCGCCGCCTGGGCGCAGTTCGACCCGGCGACCGTGATGGCCCGACACGGTCCCTACACGGGCGTGTCCGGCTGGTTCGCCATCTCCACCGACAAACCCAAGCAGCACAAGTTCTCCGGCGGCGACGGCGCGGTGGGGCTCGGCGGGCGCGACGCCCAGGGCATGCCCGGCGACCAGACGGAGGCCGCCAACACGCTCTGCGGGCTGGGCCGGAGCCACGGCATCACGTGCTCGGTGGTACCCACGACGGGCCGTCACGACTGGCCGTTGGCGACGCAGGTCTTCACCGCATCGATGCCCTGGCTCTTCGGGGCCGTGCACACGCCCGGCGTCGCGGCGGTTCCGCTGCCCGCGGGCTCGCCGGTCCCACCCGTCGCGGGTGCGGCTCCCGCGGCGGCGCCGGCGCCGCTGGCGCCTGCGGGGCGCTGATCGGGGCCGCAGGCGAGTCGACGAGCTAGGGGCAAGAAAGTGCCCCGTGTTGCCGTCGGGTCGGGGGGTCAGACGGCAACACGGAGCTATCACCCATATCGATCACCCGTCGCGGAGCGTTACACGATCCGCCGGGAGTTTCCTCAGGCCTCGAGAATGGCCGTGACGCCCTGCCCGCCTGCCGCGCAGATCGAGATCAGGCCGCGCACGGGTCGGCCGGTCTCGGCCTTGGTCAGGCTCAGTTGCTTGGCCAGCTGCGCGACGATGCGCCCGCCGGTCGCGGCGAACGGGTGACCCGCGGCCAGCGAGGAGCCGTTGACGTTGAGCTTCGATCGGTCGATCGGGCCGAGCGCCGCGTCGAGGCCGAGGCGCTCCTTGCAGTACTCCTCGGACTCCCATGCGGTGAGCGTGGCGAGCACCACCGACGCGAAGGCCTCGTGGATTTCGTAGTAATCGAAGTCCTGCAGCGTCAACCCGTTCCTGGCCAGCAGTCGAGGCACCGCATAGGTGGGCGCCATCAGCAGACCGTCCGGGCCGTTGACGTAGTCGACCGCGGCGGTCTCGCCGTCGACGAAGTAGGCCAGCACGGGACGCGAATGGGCCTGCGCCCACTCCTCGGACGACAGCAGCGCGACCGACGCGCCGTCGGTCAGTGGGGTGGAATTGCCGGCGGTCATGGTCGCGTCGCCGTTGCGGACGCCGAAGACCGGCTTCAGCTTGGCCAGCTTCTCGGCCGTCGAGTCGGCCCGCAGGTTGTTGTCGCGGTAGAGACCCAGGAACGGGGTGACCAGATCGTCGAAGAAGCCGCGGTCGTAGGCGGCCGCCATGTTCTGGTGGCTGGCCGCGGCGAGGGCGTCCTGGTCGACGCGCTTGATGCCCATCTGTTTGGCGGTCACGGCGGCGTGCTCGCCCATCGACATGCCCGTGCGGGGTTCCCCGTTGGTGGGGACTTCGACACCGAGCGCGGCAGGCAACCGGCCGACGAGCTTCAGCCGGTCGAGGTTCGACTTCGCGCGGCGCAGGCCCAGCAGGACGCGCCGCAGGTCGTCGCCGATCGCGATCGGGGCGTCGGAGGTGGTGTCGACGCCGCCTGCGACCGCGGACTCGTACTGCCCGAGGGCGATCGCGTTCGCGACGGCGATGGTCGCCTGCAAGCCGGTGCCGCACGCCTGCTGGAGGTCGTAGGCGGGGGTGTACGGCGACAGCGCGCTACCCAGCACGCACTCCCGCATGAGGTTGAAGTCACGGCTGTGCTTGAGGACCGCGCCGCCGACCACGGCGCCGAGTCGTTCGCCCCGCAGTCCGAACCGTTCGACCAGGCCGCCGAGCGCCGCGGTGAACATGTCCTGGTTCGACGCGTCGGCGTAGGCGCCGTCGGAGCGGGCGAAGGGGATTCTGTTCCCGCCGAGAACGGCTACTCGACGGGTCGCCTTGGTGGGGGCCTGAGGGTCGGCCACGTCCATCTCCCTTGCTCGGTCGGTACGGGTGTCGAGGGTCATACTACCCAGCGTTATTACTCTGGAGTAAGTTCGTCCCCGATACGACGGCGGGCGCTGGATACGGGTACCCCCGTCCCGTACGTACCCGCCCGCATCCCGTTTCCCACTCGAAAGGCAGCTCCGTGGCTACCGATCTGTTCTCCCAAGTCGTCAACTCCGGACCTGGGTCGTTCCTCGCCAAGCAGCTCGGCGTCCCGCAGCCGGAGACCCTTCGCCGCTACCGTGCCGGCGAGCCGCCGTTGGCGGGTCCCCTCCTGATCGGCGGCGAGGGCCGGGTCGCGGAGCCGCTGCGCGCCGCGCTCGCCGAGGACTACGACCTGGTGGGCGACAACCTCGGCGGCCGCTGGGCCGACTCCTTCGGCGGGCTGGTCTTCGACGCAACCGGGATCACCGCACCCGAGGGCCTCAAGGCGCTGCGCGAGTTCTTCACGCCGCTGTTGCGCAACCTCGGCTCGTCCGGCCGGATCGTCGTCGTCGGCACGACCCCCGATCAGGCGGGCAGTGTGGACGAGCGGATCGCACAGCGTGCGCTCGAGGGCTTCACCCGCTCACTGGGCAAGGAATTGCAGCGCGGCGCCACGATCAACCTGGTGTATCTGGCCGCGGAGGCCAAGCCCGCGGCCACCGGACTCGAGTCGACCCTGCGCTTCCTGCTGTCGGCGAAGTCCGCCTACGTCGACGGGCAGGTCTTCTACGTCGACGCCGGCGACTCGGTGCCATCCGCGGACTGGGACAAGCCGCTCGACGGAAGGGTGGCGCTGGTGACCGGCGCCGCACGTGGCATCGGCGCCGAGATCGCCAAGGTCTTCGCCCGCGACGGTGCGAAGGTGGTCGCGATCGACATGGACAGTGCAGCCGAGGACCTGGCCAAGACCGCGACGGAAGTCGGCGGCACCGCACTGACCCTGGACGTCACCGCCGCCGATGCCGTCGACCGCATCACCGAGCACCTCCGCGAGCACTACTTCGAGCTCAACGGGGGCAAGGCCGACGTGCTGGTCAACAACGCGGGCATCACCCGTGACAAGCTCCTGGCCAACATGGACGACGGCCGCTGGGACTCGGTGGTTGCCGTCAATCTCCTTGCGCCGCAACGGCTTGCACAGGGCCTGGTGGACAACGGGACGATCGGCGACGGCGGACGCATCGTCGGGCTGTCATCCATGGCGGGCATCGCGGGCAACCGCGGTCAGACCAATTACGCCGCCACGAAGGCGGGCATGATCGGCATGACGCAGGCCCTTGCGCCGGTACTCGCCGCCAAGGGCATCACCATCAACGCCGTGGCACCGGGTTTCATCGAGACCAAGATGACCGAGGCGATCCCGCTGGCCACGCGGGAGGTCGGCCGCCGGATGAACTCGCTGTTTCAGGGTGGACAGCCCGTCGACGTGGCCGAGGCCATCGCGTACTTCGCCAGCCCCGCCTCGAACGCCGTGACGGGCAACACCATTCGGGTGTGCGGCCAGGCGATGCTGGGCGCGTGACGGGGGAGATGACGTGACCGAACAGCCCAGTGCGCGCCGCAACATGCTGCTCGCCGCCGCCGGGGCACTGCCGTTCGTCCCGCGCGGTGACACGCTCCCCGACCGCACCGTCACCGTCGAGGGCCTCGCCATCGACCCGGCCAACGTCGCGGAGTATGCCGCAGTCACCGGCTTGCGATTCGGCGACGCGGTGCCGCTGACCTATCCGTTCGCGCTGACGTTCCCGTCCGTGATGTCACTGGTGAGTGGTTTCGACTTCCCCTTCGCCGCAATGGGTTCGATACACGTAAAGAACCACGTCACCCAGTACCGGCCGATCGCCGTCACCGACACCGTGGGCGTCGAGGTGCATGCGGAGAATCTCAGGGAACACCGCAAGGGCCTGCTGGTCGATCTGGTCACCGACGTCACAGTGGGCAACGACGTCAACTGGCACCAGGTCACGACGTTCCTGCACCAGCAGCGGACCAGCCTGTCGGACGAGCCGAGGCCCGAGCAGCGCAAGCAGGCGAAGCTGCCACCGCCGAACGCGGTGCTGAACATCACGCCGGGGAAGATCCGCCACTACGCGTCGGTCGCCGGCGACCACAATCCCATTCACACCAGCTCCGTAGGGGCGAAGCTGTTCGGCTTCCCGACGTCGATCGCACACGGCATGTTCGGCGCGGCCGCGGTGCTGGCCAACGTCGAGGGCCAGATGCCCGACGCGGTGCGGTATTCGGTGCGCTTCGGCAAGCCGATCCTGCTCCCCGCGCGGGCCGGGCTCTACGTCGAGCGCATCTCCAACGGCTGGGAGTTGGCGCTGCGCAACGTGTCCAAGGGTTACCCGCATCTCACGGGCACGGTGACGGCGCTGTAGCGGCACTCACTTGGCTGCGGCAGCGGCGGGATCCGCCGCGTCGCGCTCGGACGGTCTGCCCTTCAGTCCGCGCCAGAACAGGTTGATCATCAACTCGGCGGCCTCGTCGACCTCGGCGTCGCCGGTGCTCACGCGCGTCGCGACCGCCTCGCCGGCCCCCACCAGGGCCACGGCCATCATGTCGAAGTCGGTGTCCGGCTCGGGATTCCGGGTGCCCGACTGCAGCAGCCTGCCGACGAGGTCGACGATGCGGTCACGCCCCTCCCGCACGGTGTGGGCGAATGCCTGCGAGCTGGTGGCCTGCGTGTAGAGCACCATCCACGACGCGCGGTTGGTGTCGATGTAGCTCAGGAACGCCACCACCGCGTTGCGAAGCAGGTCTCTCGGACTCTGGGTGAAGTCGATGTCGGCGCGCACGGTGTCGACGAACCGGCCCAGCTCGCGGTCCAGGCACGCACCGAAGAGCTCTTCCTTCGAGCCGTAATACAGATACAGCATCGGTTTGGAGATCTTCGCCTCCGCGGCGATCGCATCCATCGACGTCTCGTGATATCCGTTCACCGAGAACAACTGCACGGCGGCATCGAGCATCTGCTGCTCGCGCACGGCGCGCGGCAAACGCTTCGTTCCACCTGCCATCGGTCAAGGGTAGGCAATCAACGGCGGTTTAGCCGCCGCAGAGGGGACTCTTGCCCTTGAGACCCGCGATGCGCAGGACCGATTCGTCGACCCGCTTCATGTCGAGTTCGCCGGCGTCCACCGCCTTCTGCAACCGGTCGAGCACGGCGGGGACCTCGTCGGTGGTGATCCACAACCCCATGTCCGCGCCCGCCTGCAACGACTTCAGCACCGCCTCGGGGACGTCGTAACGCTGGTTGATCGCGCCCATGCTGGACAGGTCGTCGGTGAACACGACGCCGGTGAACGGCTGCCCGCCATAGCCACCCGTGCGGAGCAGCCCATAGGCCGCCGCGCTCAGACTGGCCGGGTCGGAACCCGTGAGCCCGGGCACCTGCATGTGTCCGACCATCACCGCGGTGCCGGGCAACTGGGCCAGGGTGCGGTAGGGGATCAGGTCGTCGGTCATCATCACCGACAGCGGCGGCGTCACGACCCCACCCTCATGTGAGTCACCCGAGGCGTGACCGTGACCGGGAAAGTGCTTGAGCACCGGGGTGATACCGGCCTCGAGGAGCCCGCGCGCGTAGGCCCCCGCGTATTCGGTGACCCCTTCCGGGTCGGGGCTGAAGGAGCGGTCGCCGATGACGGTGTCGTCACCCTGATCGGAGACGTCGGCGACCGGGGCGAAGTCGACGGTGATGCCGAGATTCCGCATCGCCCGACCGCGCTCGAGCGCGATGTCGTGAACCTGTTGGACCGACACCGTCTGGCCAAGGACGCGGGCCGACGGCGCAGTGCCGATGAGGGTCTTGAGGCGCGAGACGCGGCCACCCTCCTCGTCGGTGCTCACCGCGAGTGGCAGCGGACGCGCGGACGCGGCGATCTCCTTCAGCGGGTCGCCGAGCATGGTCAGATCGGTCCAGCTGCCGATCATGATGCCGCCGACGTGGTCGTTGGCCACCACCGCGCGCGCATCGTCGGCGCCGGTGACACCCACCATCAGCAGTTGCGCGAGCTTGTCGCGCGTCGACATCGCCGTCAGCAGCGCGTCGCCCTCCCCGCAGGCCGGTGCACCCGCCGCGGGAAGAACGCTGGTGGCGGGCGAGGCGGAGGGTGTTTCCGGCGCAGGCCTCGCGGCGTTGCGGTTCCTGACGAAGTGCACGCCCGTCACGGCGACGACCGCGATCACCACGGCGGCGAGCACGATCTTGACGATGGTGGCCCGTTGACTGGGACCCGTCGGGCCATCCTCGGAATCCGGGCCCAGCGACATGAGGCGAATCGTAGCGTGCGACTTCGGGCGCACCACAGCCGCCGACGCAGGGCACCGCCGGTCGGTAATCTGCCGACCATGCCGCTGCGATCGGGCGAGGTGTTCGCGGGCTACACCGTGGTCCGGCACCTGGGCGACGACGCCTCGGGGACGCGCTACCTGGTCACGACGGAGCGGGGTCGGCCGGGAACCTCGAACCGGGAGGTGCTGCGGGTGCTGCCCGCGCCGGCGTCGGCCGACGGGGGTTTCCGCGCCCGTTTCCAGCGCACGGCCGATCGGGCCGCGACACTCCGGCACCCCCACGTCGTCGGGGTGCACGCCCACGGTGAGCATCAAGGCAGGCTGTGGGTCACGACGGACGCCGTCGAGGGCACCGATGCGGACGTCCTGTTGCGCGAGCGGTACCCCCGCGGTCTGCCTCCCGAATTGGCCGTCGACGTCGTCACCGCGGTCGCCGAGGCATTGGACTACGCCCACGCCCGGCGGGTGACGCACGGCCACCTCACGGCGGCGACCATCCTGCTTGCCGGCGAAGGGGCCCGGCACGTCCTGTTGACCGGATTCGACGTCCCCTGCGACGGCGGTGCGCCTCCCGACCAGTCCTCCCTCGCCGTCACCGCCCACCACCTGCTGACCGGCCGCTTACCATCGGCATACCGCGACACCGCGTCGGTGCCCGCCATCGCCCAGGCGTGCGACGGTGATCCGCGGCGACGCTTCGCCACCTGCACGGAGTTCGCGGCGGCCCTGCGGGAGACGGTGACCGCCGACACCCGGGCGCGGCCGGCCGTCGACCCCGCCGCCGACGCACCGACCGGCTACGTGGACGGTGTGCCGACCGCCGCCGCCCCCTATGTCCCCATCCCGGCATGGTCGGCCGAGGAGCCCACCCCCGACCCGGTGTTCGGGTCGGACGACGTGGCAGGGTCCGAGCCCGAATTCTCCCCGACGATGTCGGCCACGGCCCTACCGGACACCGGACAGCCGCCGCCACCGGTGCCGGAATGGGACTCCGAGGAGGGGTCCGGGCCGACGGCCAAGACCTGGGTCGTGGCCGGGGTGGTGGCCGTCGTCGCGCTCACGGTCGTCCTGGCGGTCGTCGTGACCCGCGGCGGGAGCGACGAGGCCACCCCGGGTGCGGCGCCCCGCCCGTCGGCGGGCGCACCCCCGTCGGCGCAGCCCACCGCCGGTCGTCCGTCGGCCGCCGCACCGACCAGCACCGGCGTCGGCGGCCGGCCGAGGCCGCCGGCGATCCGCGGTGCCGATCCGACGGGCGAGGACTGCGAAGACGGCTATCAGGTCGACGGCCAGGGCGGGTGGGCCAGCCAGGGCGTCCGCGGCAGCCCCGCGGCAACCTGTTTCTTCGTCGGCAGCGTGCTGCGGGCGTACTGGAATGCCGCCGACCCCAGCACCGAACCACGCACGGTCGTCGCCGCCGGTGCGATCCCCTGCTCGGAGGGGGCGGCGTGCGTCGGCGACGACTTCCTGGTCACCTGTTCGGCCGAGGGCACCGATCCGTGGATCACCTGTCGCGGCGGACGCGACGCCGTCGTCGTCCTCTATTGAGGCGTTTTCTGGGTGCGGGTCGGTCCGGCTGCCGCGCACTGGGCGCTGCGCTCGGTGCTACCTTGGCCGGGTGGATCGGTTCATCTTGCCCGCAGCGGCCAGCATCGTGGTCGGGCTGTTGCTCGGTGCCGCCGCCGTCTTCGGCGTGACACTGATGGTCCAGCAGGACACCAAGCCACCGCTGCAGGCCGGCGACCCGGCGGCATCCGTGCTCAACAGGGTCGAGTACGGCGACCGGACCTAGTCCCTGGTCGCCACGCTCCTGCCCGCCGAACCCGACTCCGCGGTCTCTTCGCCTCTGTCCCGCCGCTGGCTGTGGCCCGTCACCGCCATCGCGCTGGGGCTGGTGTTCGCGCAGTCGCCGGGGCAGATCTCCCCCGACACCAAGCTCGACCTCACCGCCAATCCCCTGCGGTTCCTGGCCCGGGCGGCCAACCTCTGGAACAGCGACCTGCCGTTCGGCCAGACGCAGAATCAGGCCTACGGCTACCTGTTCCCCCACGGCGCGTTCTTCCTGGCCGGTGACCTGGTCGGGATGCCGGGATGGGTGACGCAGCGACTGTGGTGGGCGCTCCTGCTGGTGGCCGGCTTCTGGGGCGTCGTCCGTCTGGCCGAGGCACTGAACGACGGGCGGGGCATCGGCTCCCCCACCTCACGGGTGATCGCCGCACTCGCCTACGCGCTATCGCCGCGGGTACTCACGACCCTGGGGGCGATCTCGTCGGAGACACTGCCGATGATGCTGGCGCCGTGGGTGCTGCTGCCGGTGGTGGTGGCGCTGCGCGGGTCGGGCGCCACGTCGGTGCGGGCGCTGGCGGCCCGGTCGGCGTTGGCGGTGGCACTGATGGGCGCCGTCAACGCGGTCGCCACGCTGACGGCCTGTCTGGCCGCGGTCATCTGGTGGGCGTCGCACCGGCCCGACCGGACGTGGTGGCGGTTCACGGCGTGGTGGGCGGTGGCGATGGTGCCTGCCGTCGCGTGGTGGGTGACCGCGCTGGTCATGCTCGGCCGGGTCAGCCCGCCGTTCCTCGACTTCATCGAGTCGTCGGGCGTCACCACGCAGTGGCTGTCGCTCACCGAGGTGCTGCGCGGCACCTACAGTTGGACGCCGTTCGTCGCACCGAATGCGACCGCGGGCACGCCGCTGGTCACCGGAGCGGTCGCCGTCCTGGCGACGACGTTGGTGGCCGCCGCGGGACTCGCCGGGCTGGCCCTGAGGTCGATGCCCTCGCGCGGCAGGCTGATCGCAATCCTCCTCGTCGGCGTGACGCTGTTGGCGGTCGGCTACTCCGGTGGTCTCGGGTCGCCGCTCGCGCATGACGTGCAGACCTTCCTGGACGCCGACGGCACGCCGCTGCGCAACGTGCACAAGCTGGAGCCGCTGATCCGGCTGCCGCTGGTCCTCGGCATCGCGCACCTGCTCGGCCGCGTTCCGCTGCCGGGCAGCGCGCCGCGGCGGGAGTGGCTCGCGGCACTGGCCCATCCCGAACGCGACAAGCGCGTCGCGGTGGGCACCGTCGTCCTCGTCGCGCTGACCGCGGCCACGTCGTTGGCGTGGACCGGGCGGCTCGCCCCGCCCGGTTCGTTCACCGCGATCCCGCAGTACTGGCACGACGCCGCCGACTGGCTGGATCAGCACGACGGGCAGCGGGGCAGGGTGCTGGTGGTCCCCGGTGCGCCGTTCGCGACGCAGGTGTGGGGCAACACCCACGACGAGCCCCTTCAGGTCCTCGGCAGCAGCCCGTGGGGGGTGCGCGACTCGATTCCCCTGACGCCCCCGGAGACCATTCGGGCGCTGGACTCGGTGCAGCGCCTCTTCGCGTCGGGGCGACCGTCGGCCGGGCTCGCCGACACCCTGACGCGGCAAGGCATTTCGTACCTGGTGGTCCGCAACGATCTCGATCCGGAGACCTCCCGGTCGGCGCGCCCGCTGCTCGTCCACCGCGTGGTCGACGGCTCGGTCGGCCTGACCAAGGTGGCACAGTTCGGCGATCCCGTCGGCCCCGGCACGCTGAAGGGCTTCATCACCGACAGCGGGCTGCGGCCGCGCTACCCGGCGGTGGAGATCTACCGGGTGAACGGCGCCGGGGACGACGCCCAGCCGCTGCACCCCTACCTCACCGACACCGACGCGATGGCGCGCGTCGACGGCGGGCCGGAGGCGCTGCTGCGCCTCGACGAGCGGCGCCGCCTGCAGGGTCAACCGCCACTGGGCCCGATGCTGTTGACCGCCGACGCCAGGGCGGCCGGTCTACCCACCCCGGTCGTCACGGTCACCGACACCCCGTTGGGCCGTGAGACGGACTACGGGCGCGTGGACGACCACTCCTCGGCGATCCGGGCACCGGGCGATGCGCGGAACACGTACAACCGGGTGATGGACTATCCGGCCGGCGGCGCCGACGTCGTCTACGGCCGGTGGCCCGGCGGACGGGTTTCGGTGTCCAGCTCGGCGTCGGACTCCACGGCGTTGCCCAACGTGGCACCCGCGACCGGCCCAGCGGCGGCCATCGACGGCGACCCCGCCACCAGCTGGGTGTCGAACTCGCTGCAATCGGCTGTCGGACAGTGGCTCCAGGTCGACTTCGACCGTCCCATCGCCAACGCCGCAGTCACCATCACCCCCAGCGCCACCGCCGTCGGCGCGCAGGTGCGGCGCATCGAGGTGTCCACCGAGAACGGCACCAGCACCATGCGATTCGACGCCGCCGGCAAACCGATATCAGCCGCGTTGCCGCTCGGCGAGACGTCCTGGGTGCGGTTCACCGCCGTCGCGACCGACGACGGATCGCCGGGTGTCCAGTTCGGCATCACCGACTTCGCGATCACCCAGTACGACGCGTCCGGGTTCGCCCAGCCGGTCAGCCTGCGGCACACCGTCGACGTCCCCGGTCCACCGCCGGGTTCGACTGTCGCACAATGGGATCTGGGTCAAGAACTGCTCGGACGCCCCGGCTGCGCCGATGGGCCCGACGCCGTGCGGTGCGCCGCCACGATGGCGGTCTCGCCCGAGGAGCAGGTCAACCTGAGCCGCACCCTGACGGTGCCCGAGGCGACGACGGTGACGCCGACGGTCTGGGTGCGGGCACGCCAGGGCCCGCACCTCGCCGACCTGGTCGCCCCGCCCGGCACGGCCCGCACCGGTGGCGACGCCGACGTGATCGACGTACTCGGTTCGGCCTACGCCGCCGGGGACGGGGACCCCCGCACGTCGTGGACGGCGCCGCAGACCATCGTTCCGCACCGCATGGCGGCCAACCTGACCCTCAAGCTGCCCCAGCCCACGGAGGTGGCGGCGCTGCGGCTCACCCCCAGCCCGTCGGAACTGCCCGCTCACCCCACGCTGGTCGCCATCGACCTCGGCAGCGGTCCGCAGGTCAGAACGCTGCGACCGGACGGCCCCCAGACGGTGCCGCTCACGCCGCGCGTCACCGACACCGTCACGTTGTCGATCCTGGACTGGACCGACGTAATCGACCGCACCGCACTGGGTTTCGACCAGGTCAAGCCGCCGGGGCTGGCCGAGGTCACGGCGCTCGACGGTCGTGGTGCACCGATCGCCGCCCCCGACGCCGCCCGCAACCGCGCCAGGGTGGTCACCCTGGCGTGCGGCCAGGGTCCGGTCATCGGCGTCGCCGGGCAGTTCGTCCAGACGTCGGTGACCACGACCGTCGGAGCGCTGCTGGACGGACAACCGATTGCCGCCACGCCCTGCCGGGCCACACCGATCACGTTGCCTCCCGGGCAGCAGGAACTGGTGATCAGCCCCGGTGCCGCGTTCATCGCCGACGGCGTCCAACTGTCCGGTCCCCTCGCGGCCCAGTTGACCGGTGCGCCGATCATTCCCACGCAGACCGCCGGGTGGCAGTCCGACCACAGGCGGGTCGACGTGAGCGCCGCGGAGCACCAGCGGGTGCTGGTGGTGCCGGAGAGCGTCAACCGGGGCTGGACCGCGCGCACCGCGGACGGCGGCACGCTGCGGCCGATCACGGTGAACGGATGGCAACAGGGCTGGATTCTCCCGCCGGGCACCGCGGGGACCATCACGCTCGACTTCGCGGCGAACACCGCCTACCGGATCGGTCTCTTCGGCGGTCTCGCACTGCTGCCATCCCTGTTGCTGCTGGCCTTCCTCGGGTGTCGGCCGCGCCGAGCGGACGGCCCGGCCCGGCCGTGGCGACCGGGGCGCACCGCCACGGCCGCCGCGGTGGTCGCGGTCGGATTCCTCATCTCCGGCTGGGTGGGCGTCGTCGTGGTGGGCGCCGCAGTCGGGCTGCGCCACCTGCTTCGCGCACGGCCCCGCCTCGGCGACGGGCTGACCCTCGGGGCGGTGGCGGGCGGCCTGATCGTGGCGGGCGCCGTGCTCAGCCGCTATCCCTGGCGATCGGTCGACGGCTACATCGGGCACGCATGGGGCGTGCAGTTGCTGGCGCTGATCAGCCTCGGCGCCCTGGCGGCCTCCGTCGTGCCGGTTCCCCGTGCGCCGCGCGCAGACACCCCTACCATCGATTGAGTGGCACTCCTCAACACGGCGGCCGGCGCGATCGACATCGCGAACCTCGGCGTGACCCTGATGCACGAGCACGTGTTCGTCATGACCACCGAGATCACGGAGAACTATCCGGAGGGCTGGGGCGACGGCGCCAGGCGCGAGGCCGATGCGGTGGTGCGCCTCAACGAGCTGAAGTCCCGTGGCGTCGACACGATCGTCGACCTCACCGTGGTCGGCCTGGGCCGTTACGTCCCCCGGATCGCCCGGATCGCCGCGCAGACGGAGTTGAACATCGTGGTGGCGACCGGCCTCTACACCTACAACGACGTGCCGATGTACTTTCACTATCTCGGCCCCGGCGGTGCGCTGGGCGGCCCCGAGATCATGGTGGACATGTTCGTCCGCGACATCGAGCACGGCATCGCCGACACGGGCATCAAGGCGGCAATCCTCAAGTGCGCCACCGACGAACCGGGCGTCACGCCCGGCGTCGAGCGCGTGCTGCGCGCCGTCGCCCAGGCACACCGCCAGACCGGCGTCCCGATCTCCACCCATACGCACGCCGCCACCCGTCGCGGCCTCGAGCAGCAGCGGATCTTCACCGAGGAGGGCGTCGACCCGTCACGGGTGGTGATCGGCCATAGCGGCGACACCACCGACATCGCCTACCTCGAGGAGCTGATCGCCGAGGGCTCCTACATCGGCATGGACCGCTTCGGCGTCGACGTGTACCTCGGCTTCGAGGATCGGGTGAACACGGTGGCCACGATGTGCGAGCGCGGCCACGCCGACAAGATGGTGTTGTCCCACGACGCCTCTTGCTATTTCGACGCGCTCCCCGAGGAGACGTTGCCCGTCGCGCTGCCCAATTGGCATTACCTCCACATTCACGACGACGTCATCCCGGCGCTGCGCCAACGCGGCGTGACCGACGAACAACTCACCACGATGCTCGTCGACAATCCGCGGCAGATCTTCTCCACCAGCGGCGGCTACTAGCGTGGCCGAAGCTGTCCCGTCGGACGGCTCGACGCGACCGCCGCCGATCGGCACGCAGATTTCGATGCTGGCCGCCACCGAGCCCGACGCACCTGCGGTCACCTGCCAGGGCCGCACCCTGACGCGCGCGGAACTGGATGCGTCGACCAACCGGCTAGCCCGCGCGTACGCCGAACTCGGCGTCGGCGTGGGGGATTACGTGTCCCTCGCGATGCCGAACTCGACGCAGTGGATCCAGGCGGTCATCGCGTGCTGGAAGTTGGGCGCCGTGCCGCAACCGTTGTCGGCACGGCTGCCGGCCCCGGAGTTCACCGGCATCCTCGACCTCAGGCCGCGGGCGCTGATCGTCGGCCTGGCCGATCCACGGGGTCGCGTGCCCAGCGTGCCCGCCGACTTCGCGCCCGACGCCGCACTGTCCGACGGACCGCTGCCGGAGGCGGTGTCCCCCGTGTGGAAGTCGATGACCTCCGGCGGCAGCACCGGACGACCCAAGTTGATCGAGGCGGGCGGTGACAGCCGGCTTCCGGCGGAGGGCGGCAACGGTCTCGGCGCGCAGGTGGGTGACGTCAACCTCATCTCGGTGCCGTTGAGCCACTCCACGGGGTTCAACACGGCCACCTCTGGTCTGCTGCTGGGCCATCACCTGGTGGTGATGCCGCGCTTCGATCCGCAGGAATTCCTGGCGCTCGTCACCGAACACCGCGTCACGTTCCTGGCCACCGTGCCCACCGTGATGCAGCGCCTGCTGCCCGTGCACCGCGCCGACCCGGACGCCTACGACCTGTCGTCCATTCGGCGGTTCTGGCACCTGGCCGCCCCGTGCCCGCCGGCGATCAAGCGGGCGTGGATCGACCTCCTGGGGCCGGAGGTCGTCTGGGAGTTGTACGGCGGCACCGAACTTCAGGCGCTGACGGTCATCTCGGGTGCGCAGTGGCTGGCCCATCCCGGGTCGGTCGGCGTCGTCGTCGCCGGCGAGATGAAGGTGCTCGACGACGACGGCAACGAATGTCCCGCCGGCGTCGTCGGCGAGATCTACATGCGCCGCAGTCCCGGCAGCTCCCCGACCTACCGCTACATCGGCACCACCGCGAAGACCCGCGACGGCTGGGAATCACTCGGTGACCTCGGTCACTACCAGGACGACGGGGCCGACCGGTACTTCTACCTCTCCGACCGGCGGGTCGACATGTTCACCGTCGGCGGCCGCAACGTCTACCCGGCCGAGATCGAATCGGCGCTCGCCGAACATCCGGAGGTCCTGTCCTGCCTGGCGGTCGGGGTGCCGCACGACGACCTCGGACAGGTGCCGCACGTCCTGGTGCAGGCCGCGACGGCGCTGCACGCCGACGACGTGCGCGCCTTCCTCGCGCAGCGCTTGTCCGGCTACAAGGTCCCACGCACCGTCGAGTTCGTCGACCGGCCCGTGCGGGACGACGCGGGCAAGGCCCGCCGCTCCGCGGTCCGGGCCGAGGTCATCGCGCGATCGCAGGCTCGGGCGCGTCGCTGACCGAACTGTCCAACGGCGTCACCGCGTGGCGCCTCTCCCAGCGCCGCAACGCGTTCCGGCACGGTGATTCGATCAGCGCGTAACTCACCGCCGCGATGGCGAAGCCGAACACCAGCGTCAGCGCCAACACCACCGGCATGTGACCGTCGAACGGGAATTCCCCGATGATCGGGAACACCATCGCCAACGCGGCCAGGTGCCACACGAACAGGCCGTAGGACCACTGGCCCAGGGTCACCATCGGCGTGCTCGCGAGAATCCGGTGCGACGTAGCGGCTTCCCCGTTGTCCCCCGACTGCCGGTCCAGCACCAGGGGCGCCAACAGCGCACCCGCGACCACCGCGCCCAACGAGACCTTGATGAGGAACTGACCCAGCGTGCCCGGCGCGAGACCGGCGGGGCCGGCCACCGGCGAGGCCGCCAGGGCGTAGGCGGCGACCGCGATGACCGCCATCAGGATTCTGCGCCGCGCCAGCCGATGCACCCGTCCGACCGGGCCCGTCGCCAGTTCGGCCAGCACCATGCCGGCGGCAAACCAGGAGAAGTACGCCGGCGGCCAGGTGAGCGGGTTGACGCCGAACGGCACGGAGAACGGGATGAGACCCCAGGCGAAGCTCGCCAGCGCCACCACGAGGAGGACGGGGATCCTGGCGCGCACCGGCAACCTGCGCGCCGCGAACGCGAGCAACGGCAACGCCAGGTAGAAGCTCACCTCGACGGACAGGCTCCACATCTGGGTCAGCCCGGACGTCAACGTCAGCGGAACGTAGATCTGTGTCAACGTCAGGTTCGCCAGCCACACGGTGAGGTCGGCGTTGGCCTCGGGAAACAACAGCAGGATCACCACCACGGCCACCAGATAGCCGGGCATGATCCGGACCAGCCGCGAGCGCAGGTAGTGACCCGTGGGCGGCACCCGGCGCAGTCCTCGCGCGGCGGCGGCGTGACCGCGCCACAACAGGAAGCCCGACAGGGCGAAGAACACCGCCACCGCCAGGTCGAACCGCCCGAGCAGGCGTCCGGTGCTCCACGTCGTGTGCCCGGTCTGGAACGCCACGTGGGTGATCACCACGCCGATGGCGGCGCAGGCACGCATTCCCTCGAGGGCGGGCACGAAGCCGCGAGACACCGAGCTGACGCCACCCTCACCGTCCACGACAGCCAGTGTGCCCGATGACCTTGGACTGAGTACCGCCCTCATCGGGGGCTGTTAGGGTCGACACGGTTTGCCCCAGCTGACGTCGGGGGCAGGCGACGGCGTGGGTGAAGTCGTCTCGCGACGAGAAGCGACGAGAAGGAGGCACGGTTTGAACCGCGCTGTGGCGCTGCGTATCGCGGCGTGCGGGCTCATGGGCCTCGGTGCCGCCCTGTTGATCGCGGCTCTGCTGTTGACGACCTACACCGAGGGCAAGATCGCCAAGATCCCGCTGAACATCGATACCACGCTGGTCAGCGATGGCACCGGCACCGTATTCGACCCGGCGTCCCTCTCCCAGCCGAAGTTCGTCATCGACAAGAACGTGCCCGTGTCCCTGCAGCAGCAGATCAGCGTGGAGTCGCCGTCGAATGCCGACGTGGTCACGCTGCAGGTCGGCAACACGGTGCGACGGACGGACAAGCAGCAGGACAACGGTCTGCTGCTGGCCCTCGTCGACACCGTCACCCTCGACCGAAGGACGGCGCTGGCCGTGTCGAGCGACACCAATCCCGGTGGTTCGGTGCAGAAGCCGCGGAGCATCGACGACTCACAGCCGCCGACCAACATCGCCCTGCCGCACGAAGGCCTGGCCTACCGCTTTCCGTTCGACACCGAGAAGAAGACCTACCCGTACTTCGATCCGATCGCGCAGAAGGCCTACGACGCCAACTACGACGGCGAAGAGGACGTCAACGGGTTGAACACGTTTCGGTTCACCCAGAACGTCGGGTACGACGGCGACGGCAAACTGGTCGAACCCGTGAAGTACGCATCGCTGTACGGCGACGACGCGGACGCCACGGTCTCGGCCCGCGCCGAGCTGTGGGGCCTGCCCGGCGAGCCGGACGAACAGATCACGATGACCCGTTACTACGCCGCCCAGCGGACCTTCTGGGTGGACCCTGTCTCGGGCACGATCGTCAAGGCCGAGGAGCACGGCTACCACTACTACGCACGGGACGCCCTCAAGCCGGAGGTGACGTTCGCCGACTACAAGGTCACGACGAACGAGGCGACCGTCGAGGCGCAGGTCGCCAGTGCGCGCGACGAAGGCGACGTGGTCGCGCTGTGGGGCCGCATCCTGCCGATCACGTTCACCGCCATCGGGCTGCTGGCCCTCATCGGCGGTGTGCTGCTCGGATCGTTCACCCTGCGCGCCGAGTCGGCACTGATCGATCCCGGTCTCGACGACACCGGTCGCGGGTTCTTCGGTCGGCGTCCCACCGACACCGGGCCGATGCCCGCCGCCGAGGCCGCGACCGAGAAGATCCCCACTCAGCGACCGTCGGACCTGCCGCCCGACCGACCGGTCTGATCGTCCGCTTTCCGTTGCACCCTCGGGGTCGCTGCGCTCCTGCCCTGCGGTGGGCGGCGCCCGCCTACGCGCTGGCGCTCTCCCTTGCGGTCACGGCGCCCCTGTTGGCGCCGGGGTACCTACTGCTCCGTGACGCGGTGTCCACCCCGCGGTCCTATCTGACCGACGCTGCGCTGGGTCTGACCGAGGCCGCGCCGCGAGCCCTTCCCCAGGACTTCGCGGTGGCCCTGGCGTCGCACGTCTTCGACGGCGGGGCCGTGGTCAAGCTGTCGGTGATCGCCGGGCTCTGGCTCGCGGGGTGGGGCGCCGCCGGTGTGGCCGCCCTGGTGGTGCCCGCCTCGGGCCTCGGCGGCCGGTTCGTCGCGGCGACCGTCGCCGTGTGGAATCCCTATGTCGCAGAACGACTTCTGCAGGGTCACTGGAGTCTGCTCGTCGGTTACGGTTGCCTGCCGTGGATCGCGGCCGCGGTGCTGCGCCTGCGCAGGCACACCGCAGCGGCGGACGGTGGGCGTTCCTGGTGGGCCGTGCTGTTCTTCATCGCGTTGGCAGGTCTGACGCCGACCGGACTGCTGCTCGCGGTGACGGTCGCGCTGGTCTGCTGTACGGCCAAGGGACCGGGTCGCTCCCGGTGGCGGTGCGCGGCGGCGTCGCTGGGGGCCGCGGTCCTCGGCGCGGTGCCGTGGCTGGTTGCGCCCGTGCTGGCGGGGTCGCTGTCGCTGACGCAGGCTGCCGGGGTGCCCCAGTTCGCCGCGCGCGCCGAGCCGGGCCTCGGCACGCTGGGCACCCTCGCGGGCCTGGGCGGCATCTGGAACGGTCAGGCCGTGCCCGACTCCAGGACGACGGCGTTCGCAGCGGTCGCGACCGTGGTGCTCCTCGTCGTGGTCGGCCTCGGCGTGCCCGCCGTGGTGCGGCGGCCGGGGGCGGTGCCGCTGCTGGTGCTGGCCGCCGTCGCGGTGGTGGCGCCCGCCCTGATGGCCACGGGTCCGGGCGTGGCGGCCCTGGAGGGGATCACCCGCGCGGTGCCCGGTCTGGGCGTGCTGCGGGACGGGCAGAAGTGGGTCGCGCTGGCGATGCCCGGATACGCGGTGGCCGGCGCGGGGGCGGTGGCCACCGTGGCCGCCCGGTACCGTCGGCTGCCGGGCGGCGTCACGGCCGCGGTGTGCTGTCTGGCGGTGCTGGCGGTGCTGCCGGATCTGGCATGGGGCGTCGGCGGGAAGATGACGCCGGTGCGCTACCCCGCGGGATGGAGTGCGGCGGCCGAGATCGTCAACGCCGACCCGCGGCCGGTGGCCGTGCTGCCGCCGGACAGCATGCGGCAGTATCCGTGGGCCGGTGCCGCGCCGGTGCTCGACCCGTTGCCACGCTGGGTGTCAGCCGACGTGCTGACCACCGGTGACCTGCTGATCGGCGGACAGACCGTGCCCGGCGAGGGTCAGCGCGCGCGGGCCGTGCAGCGCCTGCTGCTCGCCGGCGCCGGCGCCGAGGAGCTGGCCGGGGCCGGGGTCGGTTGGGTGGTCGTGGAGGGCGGCGGCGATGCCCCCCCGCGGCTGGCGCTTCCGGTGGCCTACGCCGACGACGACATCGTGGTGTACCGGGTGGGTGGTGACCGACCGGGCGCCTCCCACCGGGCGACGATGATCGTCGCGCACGCGATCTGGCTGGCGGCGCTGTGCGCGGGGGCGGCCGGAATGCTCGTGACGGGCATCCGCGCCAGGCGGCGCGCGCGCTCGGAGCCGGTCGACGGCTGAGCCACGGGTCAGGTGAGGACCCGTGGACCGCGTTCGGTGATGGCGATGGTGTGCTCGGAGTGCGCGGTGGTCGATCCGTCCCTGGACCGCAGGGTCCAGCCGTCCGCGTCGATGGTGAGGCGGTCGCTGCCCCGGGCCCACCACGGTTCGAGGGCGAGGGTCATCCCTGGACGCAACAGCAGTCCTCGCCCACGGCGTCCACGGTTGGGCACGTGGGGGTCCTCGTGCATGGTCCGTCCCAGGCCGTGACCTCCGAACTCGACGTTGACCCGGTATCCGGCCGCGCCGGCCACGTCGCCGATGGCAGCGGACACGTCCCCGAGCCGACCCCCCGGCACGGCCGCGGCGATGCCGGCGTCGAGCGCCCGTCGCGTCGAGTCGACCAGCGCTGCGTCGGCCGCGCGGTCACCGGCGGTACCGCCGTCTGCGGCGTTGTCTCCCGCGCCGTCTCCGCTGTCGTCACCGACGATGACGGTGACCGCGGAGTCGGCCACCCAACCGTCGATCGACACCGCGAAGTCCAGGCTCAACACGTCGCCGTCGCCGAGCACGTAGTCGCGGGGCATCCCGTGCAGCACGGCGTCGTTGACCGACAGGCAGATGACGTTGCGGAAGGGACCCCGACCGAACGACGGGGCGTAGTCCCAGTAGCACGACGTCGCGCCCCGGTCGGCGACGAGCGTGCGGGCGTGCTGCTCGAGCTGCAGCAGGTTCACCCCCGGGCGGGCCTCGCCCGACAGGATGGCCAGCGTCTGCGCGACGAATTCACCCGTCACCGCCATCTTGTCGATCTCGGCGGGGCTCTTCAGTTCGATCACACCGGCCTCCTTCAGGATCGGTATTGTTATACCGCGCCACGGTACCAGGATCGGTATTTCAATACCGGCTATGCTGAGCGCCATGGTGCGCGTACCCCTGAGCCAGGAACAGGTGGCGGCCGGGCAACGACTCGGCGCGCTGATCAGGGCGGCCCGCGCCGGTCGCGACCCCGAGGTGATCGCCCGGCACGCCGGCATCTCACCGGAGACGTTGCGCAAGATCGAGGTCGGAAGGATCCCCAGCCCGAGCTTCGGCACCGTGATCGGCGTCTGCACCGCGCTCGGCATGCCCCTGCAGGACGCCGTCGAAGCCTGGCAGGGAACCGACGACCGGCGGATGGCGATCTAGGGTCGCGCCGGTCCAGCCGGGGATCACGACAGCTGGACGATGCCGCCGATCCGCCGCCCGCCGAGTACCGAGTCGAGGACCGTGCGCATCGCATCCGCGCTCTGAGACCAGGAGAACTCGCCGGTGCGGACCTGGGCCTTCGCCCCGAGCTGTTCGCGCAGCACGTGGTCGGTCAGCAGCCGCTCCATCCCGTTCACCAGCTCGGCGCGGTCGTCGACGAGCATTCCGGTCACGCCGTCGACGATGGAATCCGTCAGCCCGCCCGAGGACCGGTACCCGATGGTCGGCACGGCGTGTTGCGCTGCCTCGGTGACGGCCAGCGCCCAGCCCTCCTTGCGCGACGGCAGGGCGTGAATCCAACACCGTTGCAGCACTTCGTGTTTGCGACGGTCGTCGACGTGCCCGTGGAAGGTGACCGCATCGGTGATGCCGAGCTGGGCGGCGTGCGCGACCAGCCGTTGCTCCCACCACCCGCCTCCGACGACGTCGAGGTGCAGCTCCGGCTGCCGCACCAGCAGCCCGGCCACGGCGTCGAGCACGTCCTCGATCTGCTTGTGGGGCACCAGCCGGGACAACACGGCGACGCGCGGCGTCGTCGACCGCGGCAACGTCAGCGTGTCCGCGGGCGCCTCGTCGAGGCCGTTGCGCACCACCGCGATGCGCTCGGGGCCCACACCCAGATCGGCGAGATCGCGCGCCGAGGGAAGGGACACCGTGACGTACTGGTTCCCCCGGTGCAGCCGCGGTGACAACCTCGACTCGACGAACCAGCCGATCCGGCTCATCACCGGCCCGGCCACCGGCCACTGCTCGCGGTGGCAATGGTGAACCAACACCACCGACCGTCGGCCGAACGCCAGTCGCGCCAGGAAGGGGATGCCGTTCTGGCTGTCGATCACGACGTCGGGACGCACTCCCCGCAGCGGACCGACACCGATGCGGGCGGCCAGCATCGCCAGCCCGGCGAGGACGTACACGCCGTAGCGGCCACCGCCGCGGCTGACCGTGACGCCGTCGAGGACCTCCCGCCGCGGGGCGCCGGGATAGCGGGCCGTGCGCAGCGTGACCGTCGACGCCGCCCGCCGCCAGGTGACTGCCGATCCGCTGCAGATAGGTTTCGCTGCCGCCGCCCTGCGGGTGACCGGTGTCGCGCCAACAGAGCAGCAGCACGGAGCGGACGGACACCCAGAAGAGGATAGTCGCCGCCTACGCTCGTCCGGTGGGCGCCGCTACGGATCTCTTCGCAGGCCATGCCACCCTGGCCCGGTCGGTCCGACTCCTCGGTCGGTTCCGGTTCGAGCAGAGCGATCCGGCGCGCTTCTACGGCGCCCTGGCCGCCGACACCGTCACCCTCGTCGGCTCGTTGTGGACGTCGGTGCACGGCAGTCCCCCGGCACACCGCGTCCTGCTCGACGTCGGCGGCGGTCCCGGATACTTCGCCACCGCATTCGGTGACACGGGCTTCGCCTACGTGGGCGTGGAGCCCGACCCCGGCGAGCTGCACGCGACGCACGCCGGTCCCCGGGGCCCGGGGTCGTTCGTGCGCGCCTCGGGGATGGCGCTACCCTTCGCCGCCGACAGCGTGGACGTGTGCCTGTCCTCCAACGTCGCCGAACACGTCGCCGACCCCTGGCGGATGGGACGCGAGATGTTGCGGGTGACGAAGCCGGGCGGACTGGTGGTGCTGTCGTACACGGTGTGGCTCGGCCCGTTCGGCGGCCACGAGATGGGTCTGACGCACTACCTCGGCGGCCGGCGGGCTGCCGACCGGTACACCAGGAGACACGGTCACCGACCGAAGAACGACTACGGATCGTCGTTGTTCGCGGTGTCGGCGGCCGACGGGCTCCGGTGGGCGGCGAGCACCGGCACGCTGATCGCCGCTTTTCCGCGCTACCACCCGCGATGGGCGTGGTGGATGACGCGCACACCCCTGCTGCGGGAAATGCTGGTGAGCAACCTGGTGCTGGTGCTGCAACCGTCCTGAATCACCGAACTGCAACAGGTTCTCGTTTACCGCTGCGATGGGTAGTGTGACGCTCATGACACAGAGCACTGCCTTCAAGACGCACTGGGACAAGCTGTTCATCGGCGGCAGGTGGGTGCAGCCGGCCACGTCCGACGTCATCGAGGTGCACTCCCCCGCGACCGGTGAGCTGGTGGGCACGGTGCCGCTGGCGTCCGCCGCCGACGTCGACGCCGCCTGCGCCGCCGCCCGCACGGCGTTCGACGAGGGCCCGTGGCCGCACATGTCGCCCGAGGAGCGGGCCGCGGTCCTCGGCGGCGCCGTCACGCTCATGCAGGAGCGCGCCGACGAGCTGAAGTTCCTGCTGGCCGCCGAGACGGGTCAGCCCCCGACCATCGTCGAGATGATGCAGTACGGCGCGGCGATGTCGTGTTTCACCTACTACGTCGGCGCCGCGGACAAGTTCACCTGGCAGGACATCCGGGACGGCATCTACGGCCAGACGCTGGTGCTCAAGGAACCGATCGGCGTCGTCGGCGCCGTCACCGCCTGGAACGTGCCCTTCTTCCTGGCCGCCAACAAGCTCGGACCCGCACTGCTGGCCGGCTGCACGGTGGTGCTGAAGCCGGCCGCCGAGACGCCCCTCTCGGTGTTCGCCATGGCCGAGATGTTCGCCGAGGCGGGGTTGCCAGAGGGCGTGCTCTCCGTCGTGCCCGGCGGCGCGGAGACCGGACGCGCGCTGACCGCCAATCCGGAACTGGACAAGTTCACCTTCACGGGAAGCTCGGGCGTCGGCAAGGAGGTCGCGAAGATCGCGGCCGACAACCTGAAGGCCTGCACCCTGGAACTCGGCGGCAAGTCCGCGGCGATCATCCTCGAGGACGCCGATCTGGACTCCACCCTGCCGATGCTGGTGTTCTCCGGGCTGATGAACTGCGGCCAGGCCTGTGTGGGTCAGACCCGCATCCTGGCGCCGCGGACCCGGTACGACGAGGTCGTGGAAAGACTTGCCGCCGCGGTGGCAGCCATGCCCATCGGGCTGCCCGATGACCCCGGCGCGATGATCGGCCCGCTGATCTCGGAGAAGCAGCGCGAGCGGGTCGAGGGGTACATCGCAAAGGGCGTGGCCGAGGGTGCGCGGATCGTCACCGGCGGCGGCCGGCCCGAGGGTCTCGACGGTGGCTGGTTCGTCCAGCCGACGGTCTTCGCCGACGTCGACAACTCGATGACGATCGCCCAGGAGGAGATCTTCGGACCCGTGCTCGCGGTGATTCCCTACGACACCGAGGACGACGCCGTCCGCATCGCCAACGACTCGGTCTACGGGCTGGCGGGCAGCGTGTTCACCCAGGACTTTCCCAAGGCCATCGAGATCGCCAGGAAGATCCGCACCGGCACCTACGCGGTCAACATGTACGCCTTCGATCCGGGCGCACCGTTCGGCGGTTACAAGAACTCGGGCATCGGTCGCGAGAACGGTCCCGAGGGCATCGAGGCGTACTGCGAGTCCAAGAGCGTACTGCTGCCGTTCGGCTACACCCCCTGATCGCCCCCCCGGCCGGTCGCGGTCTAGAACCCGTCCTCGTCCAGGTCCATCGCGGTCAGGTCGACCGACTCGACGATGGTGCGCTCGGCGCTGAGCCGGGGCAGCACGTTCTTGGCAAAGAACCGTGCTGCCGCGACCTTTCCCCCGTAGAAGGCACGGTCGCGGTCGTCGCCGGCGCCGTCGAGTCGTTCGAGTGCGACCTCGGCGCCGCGGAGCAGCATCCAGCCGATCAGGAGGTCGCCCACCGCCAGCAGGAACGACACCGACTCCAGCCCAACCCGATACAGCTCACGGGCATTGCGCTGAGAGTCGACGAGGTAACCGGTCATGGTGGCGACCATCGACTGCACGTCGGCAAGGGCGGTGGCCAGCAGACTGCGGCAGCCCGCGAGTTCGGCACGGGCCGAATCGCTTTCGAGGAAGACCTGAATCTGGTCCGCTAAGTGCGCCAGCGCGACCCCCTGGTCGCGGGCGATCTTTCGGAAGAAGAAGTCCTGCGCCTGGATCGCGGTGGTGCCCTCGTAGAGCGAGTCGATCTTCGCGTCGCGGATGTACTGCTCGATCGGATAGTCCTGCAGGAAGCCGGAGCCGCCGAACGTCTGCAGCGACTCGGTCAAGGTCTGGTATGCGCGTTCGGAGCCAACCCCCTTGACGATCGGCAGCAGCAGGTCGTTGACGCGGCCGGCGAGGGCGGCGTCGGCGCCGGACACGACCTCGGCCGCCGAGACGTCCTGGTGGGCCGCGGTGTAGAGGTACAAGGCCCGCAAACCCTCGGCGTACGCCTTCTGCACCAGCAGTGCCCGTCGGACGTCGGGATGGTGCAGGATGCTGACCCGCGGCGCGGTCTTGTCGGTCATCTGAACCAGATCCGCACCCTGGATCCGGGTCTTGGCGTACTCGAGCGCGTTGAGGTAACCGGTCGACAGCGTGGCGATGGCCTTGGTGCCCACCATCATCCGGGCGTACTCGATGATCTCGAACATCTGCGCGATGCCGTTGTGGACGTCGCCCACCAGCCACCCGACCGCGGGCCTGCCGTGTTGACCGAAGGTCAGTTCGCATGTCGCCGATGCCTTGAGGCCCATCTTGTGCTCCAGGCCGGTGACGTAGACGCCGTTGCGTTCGCCGGGGTCCCCCGTCTCGGGATCGGGCAGGAACTTGGGCACCAGGAACAGCGAGAGACCCTTGGTGCCGGGGCCTGCGCCCTCGGGTCGGGCCAGCACCATGTGGAGGATGTTCTCGAAGAGGTCGCCCGAGTCACCGCTGGTGATGAAGCGCTTGACGCCGTCGAGGTGCCAGGCGCCATCCGGCTGCTCGACCGCCTTGGTACGTCCGGCGCCGACGTCGGAGCCCGCATCGGGCTCGGTGAGTACCATGGTCGCGCCCCAGTTGCGCTCGATCGACATTGCGGCCCAATGCCGTTGCTGCTCATTGCCGTTGTGGTACAGGATGTTCGCGAGCACCGGGCCGGCCAGGTACATGAAGGCCGCCGGTTGAGCGCCCAACGGAAGTTCGTTGATCGCCCACGTCAGCATCGAGGGCGCGGGCACGCCGCCGATGTCCTCGGACAGTCCGATGCGGAACCACTCCCCCTGCTGCCAGGCCCGGAACGACTTCTTGAAGGGCTCCGGCAGCGCGACCTCGTGCGTATCGGGGTCGAACGTCGGCGGATGGCGGTCGGTCTCGGCGAAGGCCTCCGCAAGCGGGCCCTCGGCGAGCCGCGCCGCCTCGTTCAACATGTCCCGGATCGACGCCGCGTCCAGGTCGCCGAACTCGCCGCCGGCCAGCACCTTCTCGAGTTGGAGCACCTCGAAGAGGTTGAATTCGAGGTCACGCACGTTGCTCTTGTAGTGGCCCATGCCTCGCCCCTTTCACGATCGAACTGCGCCCTGCAGCGTAGTCCGGTCGCTCGCCGGCGGGCACGAACCGAGGACCACGTGAGGACCGAGCGGGGACCGTCGCACCCGACGAGCGACGGCACCAAAATATGCTCAATACCATAGTCGGGTGTTGGCCGACCCGTCTGGTCGCGGCGACGACGCAGGTCACCTGCCTGTTTCCTGTGAACCGATGTGATCGGAAATACATTCACCACTCTCGTGTGTTGTCTCTTCTATGCTCCGTCGCATAGCCAGGGAGGCGCCCATGTGGATCATCGAGGTCAACATCCTCGGCCGCAGGTACGTCCGCCACGTCAACCCCGTCGGGCCCGGGTCGGAGGCGTTGCGGTTGCCACCCCGGCTGGCGCCATGGCGCCAATGGAAGCAGCGTCCCCCTCGAGCCGCAGCCTGATGCCGGCACCCGCCAAGCCCACGAATCCGCGGGGGTCCACCAGGACCCGGATGCTGCTGGCGGCCGCCGAAGTCCTCCGGGAGAAGGGTGCCGCCGGAGTCACCGTGGACGAAGTGCTGTCCCGCAGCGGCGCCCCGCGCGGGTCGGTCTATCACCACTTTCCGGACGGCCGGAGTCAGCTGCTCGTGGAGGCGCTGCAATATGCCGGGGACTCGATCACGGCGGTCATCGATCAGGCCACCGACCAGGGGTGCGTCCGGCTGGTGCGGCAATTCGTCGCATTCTGGGAACGGACCCTCGCCGACAGCGACTTCACCGCCGGCTGCCCGGTGGTGGCGGCCGCGATCGGCTCGGCCGACGACGAACCGGCATTGAACGCCATTGCCGGGCGCATCTTCGGTCAGTGGCGCGAGGGGCTGACACGCGCCTTCGTCGCCGATGGCTTCGACGACGCGGATTCCGCCTCGCTGGCGGTCACCTGCATCGCCGCGTTGGAAGGCGCGGTGGTGCTGTGCCGGTCCACCCGCACCGCCGAGCCGTTGCACGCGGTCGCCAAGCAGATCGAGTTCCTGATCGACGCGACGGAATTCGTGCATCGCTTCGGGATGCCGCCGGTCGAGCGCTAAGTCGATCTCGACCAGCGGGCGCAGACGAAGTCGGCGTTGCGCGCGACCTCCTGCAGTACCCACTCCGACCGCAGCGGCAGGACCCGTGCGCCGCTACCGAGCGAACACGGCGCGTAGCTGACGATGACCTCGTCCACCAGGCCCGCAGCCACGAACTGCGACGCGAGGTGCCCGCCGCCCATCACCCACACGTGCCTGGCGCCGGCGGTCGCCACCAGCCGGGGATGCAAGTCGGTGACCTCTCCGGCGAAGGTCTGCACCGGATGGCCGTCGGCGACGATCTGCGGCCGGTGTGTCACCACCCAACTCGGTTGGTCATACGGCCAGTCGCCGGGCTGGTCGGCGAGGATCCATTCGTAGGTGCTGGCTCCCATCACCAGTGCCCCGACGTCCTTCACGAAGGTCTGGTAGGCGAAGGGCCCGTCGGCGTCGAGCGCCCGTGACATCAGCCAGGCAAGGCTGCCGGCATCGTCGACGACGAAGCCGTCCAGGCTCGACGCGGTGAAGTAGATCGTGGCCACGCTGCAGCAGTATGGTCCAGCGGCCGCCCGAACGTCGTGACGATCGTCGGCGTGTCGCCGCCACTAGACTCGGCACTCCAGTGAGCGAACTCGATGCGCTGTGCGCCAATGACGCCGACCTCGCCGGGCTGCGCCGCGCGGTCCGGGCCTTCCTGGCGGACGATCGGGAGGCCTTCGGGTGGACGCCCGCAGTCGACTGCTGGCTGTCCAGTTGGGACACCGCCTTCAGCATCCGACTCGCCGACGCGGGATTCGTCGGCCTGACGATCCCGACGCGGTACGGCGGTCGCGCACCGGCCGACGGCAACGGGTATCTGCATCGGTACGTGGTGACCGAGGAGCTGCTGGCCAGTGGCGCGCCCGTCGGCGCGCACTGGATCGCCGACCGGCAGGTGGCCCCCGGCCTTCTGGCGTTCGGGACCGAGGAGCAACGCCGAAACCTGTTGCCGGGCATCGCCGCCGGCAGGTTGTACTCCGCGATCGGCATGAGCGAGCACGGCGCGGGTTCCGATCTCGCCGCCGTCGCGACCAGAGCGACGCGGACTGCCGACGGGTGGCTGCTCAACGGCACCAAGGCGTGGACCAGTGGGGCGCACCTCGCACACCAGGTGGTGGTGCTGGCCAGGACCAGCCCGCTGGACCCCGCGCACCGGCACGCCGGCTTCAGCCAGTTCATCGTGCCGACCGATTCGCCGGGGATCACCATCAGCCCGATCCCGCTGATGAACGGTGAGCACCACTTCAACGAGGTGCTGTTCGACGGCGTCCGCCTCACCGACGACGACGTCCTCGGCCGGATCGGGGATGGATGGCATCAGGTCACCTCCGAACTCGGCTTTGAGCGCAGCGGTCCCGAACGTCTCCTCTCGACGGCGACGTTGCTGTTCGAGGTCATCCGGTGCCTGCGCCGCGGTGACGTCGACGATCGCACCGCAGCCGAGATCGGCGATCTCCTCGGCCGGATGATCTCGCTGCGGCAGCTGTCGGTGTCGGTGGCGAGGGCGTTGACCGCGGGGCGAGACGCCAACACGCGGGCGGCGCTGGTCAAGGATCTCGGCACCCGATTCGAGCAGGACTCCGTGGAGGCCGCCGCGGACCTGATCGACGACGTCGACGGGCCGGACGCCAGTCGGCTGCGCGCGATGCTGGCGGCCGCGCGCGGGCATGCCCCCCTGTTCACGTTGCGGGGCGGCACCAACGAAGTGCTGCGCGGCGTGGTGGCCAAGGCGGCCAGGGCATCTGCGGCATCTGGGGTGAACGAGGCGACCAGAGCGACGGCGAACGAGGAGTTGGCGGAGCTGGTCGACGAGATCGGCCGCCGGTCGTTCGGTACGCGATGGAGCCGGCGCGGGTTGCCAGCGGCCTTCGACGACGATCTGTGGCGTGCGCTCGATGCCTCGGGGCTGACGCGACTGACCGCCGAAGGTGTTGCCGGACCGGTGGAGTCGGCCGTGGTGCTCGCCGGTCTGGCACGCAACGCCGCTGCGGTGCCCATCGCCGAGACCGACCTCGGGGCGTGGTTGGCAGCCAGGGCCGGATTGCCGGTGCCCGCCGACGGACCGCTGACCGTGGCCGTGGCGGATGTCTTCGCCGACGTCGGATCGCGTGACGGCCGCATCGTCGGCACCGTCCGCGAGGTGCCATGGCCCGCCGCGGGACCGGTCGTGCTCGCGGCGCGTGCCGTCGACGCGACCTACGTCGCGGTGCTCGAGGGACCGCCGTCGGCCGTGACCCACAATCTCGCGGGGGAACCGCGCGGCGAGCTGAGCTTCGACCTGCCGCTGACCGGCGTCGTGCACCTTCCCCGCAGCGCCGGTGACGAGTTGGTCCGCCGCGGCGCCTGGGCGCGCTGCGTACAGACCATGGGCGCCTTCGACGCCGCGGTGAACCTGACCATCGCCCACACCGGCGAGCGGGTGCAGTTCGGCCGCACCCTCGACCAGTTCCAGGCCGTCGCGCACTCGTTGGCCGCTCTGATCGGCGAAGTCGAGAAAAGCCGCGCTGCAACGACGTTGGCGATCACCGCCGCCGGTGAGCATGGGTTCGACTGTGCCCGAACCGAGTACGCGGTCACGGTTGCCAAGGTGGCGGTCGGCCGGGCCGTCGGCCCGGTCACCACGATCGCCCACCAGTTGCACGGCGCCATCGGGGTCACGGCCGAACACCGGCTGTGGCTGGCGACGATGCGCGCCCGGAGTTGGGCCGATGAGTTCGGCACCACCGGCCGGTACGCCCGTCGGCTGGGCCGAATGGCGCTGACGGCCGACGATCCGTGGAGCGTCGTGGTGGGGCCGGCAGAGGAGCAGGAACGCCGCTGACACGCATCGCTTGGCCTGCTGCGCGGCATACACTTCCGCAATGTTCTCGGAGACGCGCTACGCCCTGAACGGGGACTTGCGCGTCGCCTACCGCGCCTCGCGTGAAGGCCCTCGCGACATCGTGTTCGTGCCGAACTGGTTGACGTGTTGCGAGGTTCTTCCGGAGCTGCCTTCGATTCAGGGGTGGATCGAGGCGATGACGTCGCTCGGTCGGCTCATCTTCTTCGACCAGCCGGGGATGGGAGCCTCCGATCCCATCACACCAGGGGCTCTGCCGACGTTGGAGCAGTGGGCGGACAGCATCACCGCAGTGCTCGACGAAGTCGGGAGTCGCGAAGCGGTTCTCGTCGCGTCGAACTTCGCGTTGCCCACCGCTGCGCTGTTCGCCTCGACACATCCGTCACGCACCACCGCGCTGGTCGTGCTCGAGGGTTACGCGGACGCGGGCGGAACCGCGCTCGTGCGCGACGACGTTCGAACCGCGTTCACCGGCTTATGGGGCAGTGGGGAGGTTCAGCGTCTGGGCAATCCGGACACGCCGTGGAACGAGGAGATCCGGGCGACGTGGGCTCGAATGGAACGCTTGGCGGCCAGCCCGCGGACCCTCGCCCTCGTGTTGCCCCTGGTGGGCGAATTGGACGTGCGCGCGGTCCTCCCGACCATCCGTGTGCCAACCCTCGTCCTTCACCACACCGACGACGTGTTCATCCCGCCCGCGAAGGGCGAGTACATCGCCGAGCACATACCCGACGCGAAATATGTTGGACTACCGGGTCGCAACAGGCTTCACTTCGTCGAACCGTGGCGTGAGTCCTTCCAGGAGATCGCCGAGTTCCTCACCGGCCGGCATCCGGACGTGCCGGATGATCGCGTTCTCGCCACGGTGTTGTTCACCGACATCGTCGAGTCGACCCGCCGGGCCGCCGAGATGGGCGACCGGGACTGGCATGCGTTGCTCGATGCCCACGACGCCGTCGTGCGAGCTCAGCTGTCCCGGTTTCGGGGCCGAGAGGTGAGCACGTCGGGCGATGGCTTCCTGGCGATGTTCGACGGCCCGCAGCGCGCGATCCGCGCCGCGATGGCGATCCGCGACGCGGTGCGGGCGCTCGGCGTCGAGGTGCGGGCCGGACTGCACACCGGCGAGTGCGAGGTTCGCGGCGACGACATCGGCGGCATCGCCGTGCACATCGGTGCGCGCGTCAGCGCACTGGCAGAAACGAACGACGTGCTGGTGTCCAGCACGGTGCGCGACCTGGTGATCGGGTCGGGCCTCGCATTCGAGGACCGCGGCGCTCACCAGCTCAAGGGCGTACCCGGTGAGTGGCGTCTCTTCGCCGTACTGCCTGCGCCGTGGGTGTGACACGCTCACCCCTCTTGACCGCGCATTATGATGGCCGACATGATCAAATTGACGCCCACGATAGTTGTCGCCGTGGCCGCGTCGCTGCTGCCCGCACTGCTCGCCGTAGCGCCGCCGGCGGGTGCCGCCGTCATGCCGCTGTCGAGCCAGTGGCGCGCATGCGACGGCACCAAGCTGAACTGGGTCCCGGCGGTGGGCGAAGCCCGCGCGATCGCCCACGTCACCAACAACGGTTCCGGCTCGATCGTGACGACGGTCGACATGGCGACAACCCTGCCCAACACCGACTACGACGTGCGGGTCATTCAAATCCCACGTCCCTCGAACGACTGCGCTCCCGGTGCCTCCGGCGTCATCGTCGGTGGCTTGCAGACCGACGCCGCGGGCGCGGGAACCACCACGTTCTCGGGGCCCATTGCACCCGGGGCGTCCGGCGCCTGGGTCCTGGTCGAGCGGCCCGCCACGGACTCCCAAACCCCCGCCGAGTTCTACACCTCCGAGTTCGCGGCCCCGCTGTAGCGATTTCCGTTAGCCGGACCTCCCCCGGTACATTGAAACTAGAACACGTTTCAATTCCGTGAGGGGGACCCGTGAACGCCAACGACGTCGACTCGTCCGAGGTCGTCCCGAGCGCCGTCACCAAGTGGGACCCCGGACTCACCGAACGGGTGATGGGCTGGCTGCGACCGCTGATCAAGGGCTACCACCGCGCCGAGGTGCGCGGGCTCGACGACTTCCCGGCCGGCGGCGCGCTGGTCGTCGGCAATCATTCGGGTGGCCTCTTCCCCATGGACGTGCCGGTCTTCGCCACCGGGTTCTACGAGCGGTTCGGTTACGGACGGCCGGTATACACCCTCAGCCACGACCTCATCTTCGTCGGGCCGACGGGCGCCTTCTTCTCCAAGACCGGCTTCATCCCGGCCAGCCACCAGAATGCCGACGCGGCACTGCGGTCCGGCGGCGTGGTCATCGTCTTTCCCGGCGGCGACTACGACGTCTACCGCCCGACGTCGAGTGAAGGCCGCATCGACTTCGACGGCCGTACCGGTTACGTCCGCGCCGCGCTGAACGCCGGCGTGCCGATCGTCCCCTCGGTGTCGATCGGCGGTCAGGAGGCGCAGCTCTTCCTGTCCCGCGGCGAGTCGATGGCCAAGGCCCTGCGGCTGGACACATTGTTGCGGGTGAAGATCCTCCCGATCTCGTTCGGCTTCCCGTTCGGCCTGTCTGCCGTGCTCCCGGTCAACGTGCCGCTGCCGACGAAGATCGTCACCCATGTGCTGCCGCCCATCGACGTCGTCGCGACGTTCGGCGAAGCCGCCGACGTCGACGAGGTCGATGCCCACGTCCGCCACGTCATGCAGAAGGCCCTCGACGATCTGGTCGCGGAACGACGCCTTCCCGTGCTCGGCTGACCCGCGGGAGACGACGCCGTGGCACTCACCGAACAACTCACCGGCACGCTCGGACTGCTCGCGACCATGGCAAGGGCCGGGGTCATCACGCCGCTGCGCCCGGACAAGTATCTGCGGATCGCGACCGCAATGGCGCGCGAGAACATGGGCATCACATCGGGTTTCGCGAGTGCGGCCCAGCGATGTCCCGACCGACCCGGCCTCGTCGACGATCTCGGCACCTTGACGTGGCGCGACCTCGATCAGCGGGCCGACGCGTTCGCCGCGGCGCTGCAGGCGCTGCCAGGGGGCGCCCCGGACGTCGTCGGCATCATGGCCCGCAACCATCGCGGCTTCGTCGCCTCCTTGATCGCAGCGCACCGCATCGGTGCGGACGTGCTGCTGCTGAACACCTCGTTCGCCGGACCAGCGCTCGCCGAGGTCGTCGAGCGCGAGTGCGCGGGAAAGTCGTTCGCGATCGTCTACGACGAGGAGTTCACCGCGACGGTCGACCGGGCGCTCGGCGAGAAACCCGGCGCCGTGCGCATCGTCTCGTGGCGCGACCCGAGCCACGTGGGTGGCACCGACCACGAGCTGACCGTCGAGACGTTGATCACGGTGAACTTCGGTGCGCGCCCGCAGCGCCCCGACACCAGGTCCAGGGTGATCCTCCTGACCTCCGGTACGACGGGAACACCGAAGGGCGCCAGGCATTCCGGCGGCAGCCCGGCGACGCTCAAGGCAATCCTCGACCGCACGCCGTGGCGCGCCGAGGAGACCACCGTCGTGGTCGCGCCGATGTTCCACGCATGGGGCTTCTCGCAGTTGGCCTTTGCGGCGTCGATGGCGTGCACGATCGTCACCCGGCGCCGGTTCGACCCGGAAGCGACCCTCGCGCTCGTCGACCGCCACCACGCGACCGGATTGTGCGTCGTGCCAGTGATGTTCGACCGGATCATGGCACTGCCCGAGGATGTGCTGTCGCGGTACAGCGGCAGGTCGCTGCGGTTCGCCGCCGCGTCGGGCTCCCGGATGCGGCCCGACGTCGTCACCGCGTTCATGGACCGGTTCGGTGACGTCGTCTACAACAACTACAACGCCACCGAGGCCGGCATGATCGCCACCGCCACACCCGCCGATCTGCGAGCGGCACCGGATACCGCGGGCAGACCGGCCGAGGGCACGGACATCCGCATCCTCGATGCCGAGCGTCGCGAGGTGCCGACCGGGGACGTCGGCACCATCTTCGTGCGCAACTCGACCCAATTCGACGGCTATACGACCGGCGCCACCAAGGACTTCCACGACGGCTACATGTCCAGCGGAGACGTCGGCCACCTCGACGCGGCGGGCCGGTTGTTCGTCGTGGGTCGCGACGACGAGATGATCGTCTCGGGTGGCGAGAACGTCTACCCCATCGAGGTCGAGACGGCGCTTGCCGCGCACCCGGAGGTCGCCGACGCGGTGGTGCTCGGCGTGGACGACGAGGAGTACGGTCAGCGTCTGGCGGCCTTCGTGGTACTCGTCGCCGGGGCGTCCGTCACCCCGGATGCCCTGCGCGCCCACGTCAGCACCACCCTCGCCAATTACAAAGTGCCTCGCACGATCACGGTGCTGGAAGGTTTGCCGCGCGGCAGCACGGGAAAGATCCTTCGTCGTGACCTCTACGAACTCATCCCGGCGAAGGGCGACGATGCGCGGAGGACGTAGGCGCCATCCGCTGCTGCGCGCGACCGCCGAGTTGGTCAATGCCGCGAACGCCGTTCGACCGCTCGGCCGCAAGGGTTACGTCACGCTGCCGGTGTTCGCGTTCGGCTGGCCCACCGGTGAGGCCGCGCCCGTGGTGGCGGGCATCTCGGTTCTCGACGCCCTCCGGCGCGGATGGCGAGGCGACTTCGCCGGACCGCGCGGACGGATCGCCTTGGTGCTCACGGCGATCGGCTGGGGCATGCTCGGCTACGTGTACCGCCGGAGCGCGACGTCGCAGCACCGCTTCGAGGATCCGTTGCGCGAGGCGCTCGGTGACGACTATGCCGCGATTGCGGCCGAGGAACGCCGCCGCCGGCGCTGGGGTGTGCTCCGCACGTCGTGGGTACGGCGGCAGTACGTGAAGAAGTCCGACGTCATCCGGTACGGCCCGCACCGTGCCAACGTCGCCGACGTCTGGCACCGCGGCGACCTGCCGCGCGACGGACGCGCGCCGGTGCTGCTCCAGGTGCCTGGCGGCGCCTGGGCGATCGGCATGCGCCGCCCACAGGCGTACCCGCTCATGGCCCACATGGCCGATCGCGGGTGGATCTGCGTGTCGATGGCCTATCGCGTCAGTCCGCGGAACACCTGGCCCGCCCACATCGTCGACGTGAAACGCGCACTGGCGTGGGTGAAGGAGAACATCGCCGCCCATGGCGGCGACCCCGACTTCGTGGCGATCACCGGCGGGTCGGCGGGCGGCCACCTGGCCGCGCTGGCGGCGCTCACGCCGAACGATCCCGAGTGGCAACCCGGCTTCGAGGACGCCGACACCTCGGTGGTGGCGGCCGTGCCAATCTACGGGCGCTACGACTGGTTCTCCCGAGACGGCTCCGGACGCCCCGAGTTCATCGGCATTCTGCAGCGCTACATCGTCAAGAAGCGCTTCCGCGACAACCGGCAGGTGTACCTGGACGCCTCGCCCATCACCAAGGTGCGCGCCGATGCCCCGCCGTTCTTCGTGCTGCACGGCACGGACGACTCGATCATCCCGGTGTCCGAGGGGAGGGAGTTCGTCGACGCGCTGGAGCAGAAGTCCGACAGTCCCGTCGTGTACGCCGAGATCCCGCACGCCCAGCACGCCTTCGACTTCTTCGGCTCGCCGCACGGACGTTTCACCGCCACGGCCGTCGCACACTTCCTCGATTGGGTGAAGGCCACCCGCGGCTGACCGGGTGACCGTCGACGCCCGCTACGCCAACACGGTGTGCATCAGCATCACGTTGTAGGCCGACCACAGTGACAGGTTGTAGTAGAGCTCCCTGCCGGTGGACCACGGATGCAGATACGGGGCGTAGATCCCGCCGGGAATCTGGGATGACGGGACCAGCAGCTGTTCGGGACTCCACGGGCCCTGAGGCGCAGGTGCGGTGCGCATCACGACGTCGTTGGATCCGTTGCCGTACAACACCAGGTACTGCTTCAGGTACGTGTTGTACTGGGCCGACATCTCACCGACGGGGCCGGGGATCACCGGTGTCGCCGCTGCGGGGTTGCCCGGCACCCAGGCCCCGTTGTCGGCATTCCAGTACTCGTACTTGGTGAGGTCGGGCACCAGACCCGGTGCCACCCGCGCCAGGTAGGCGGAGCCGCTGCGACCGGCCGGCGTCCCGAAGGTGTACAGGTAGGAGTCCCCCGGTCCCGGCTTGAGGAACGCGCTCATCTGGAAGTTCTCGTTGCCCGCTCCCGGCGCGCGGATGGTGCCCGGGTAGACGCCCCACGTTTCGCCATTGTCGGTCGACGTCGCCGTGGCGGCGAAGTTCGTCGACCACGTGCCCGGGCTGTCCCAGTTCCTGATCGACATGAAGTTGAGGTACTGGCGACTTCCGACTGAGACGCCGGCCGTGGGAATGATGCCCGTCTCCTCGGGCGCCTGTCCGATGCTGTTGATGATCTGCTTGGAGATGCCGGGCCGCCAGACGGGCGAGCCCGAATAACGATTGGCCACAACGCCATCCGGGACGGCCACGGTCTTCGACAGCGCACCGTCCTGGCTGCGGAACAACGCGTTGTACCGCCACTGCTTGCCGGGTATGCCACAGTAGCCGTTGGTGTCGCCGAACGCCATCAGCACTTGACGATTGGCGGGATCACCGTTGTCCCACATGATTCCGAGATCGGTTCCCGTGATGGCGAAGCGCTGGATGGTCTGATTCGGGCTGTCCGGCCCGGTGACCCACCCGACGATCGACGTGCCCGGCGGTGCGGCGGGCACCGCGGCCGCGGCCGGAGCCGGAGCCGGCTTGGCGGCCTCCGGGGCTCGTTGCTGCGTCGTGCCGTTGGGATTCGGTGAGGGCACCACCGCGGCCTGCTGTTGCACGGCAGCGGCCCGCGGCGGGGTGAGAGCCTTGAGGAGAGCGGGCAACAGTCCCAGTTTGGGCAGCGCCGCTTGATCATTCGCGCCCGACGGCATGTGTCCGATCGGGCGGTTGAACGGCGCGAGCCGCGAAGGACTCGGGATCTCGAAGGCCTGGGTGGGAAGCGGTTGCGCTTCGGCGGCGGCCCCTTCGCACGGCTCGGCGTTTGCCTGCGGGGCCACGCCGATCACGGCGATCAGTCCGACGGCAGCCGCCAAGGACCTCGCCACGGACATGGAGGCAACGCGAAGACGCGGCGACATCGCACACCTTTCCCGGCAGGGACGTCGCAACGACGCCAGCAGTTGACCACTGTGACGATAGTGATCAGTGGGACTATCGTGGTCGATGAGTCATGGATGGATACCGGTCCGTGACCGTGTCGCAACCGTTCCGATGCCTCCGGCTACGGTGACATTGCTTCGCCTCCGGCTACGGTGACATCGCGCCCTGCACGACCGTGAGATCGTCGGAAAGACCGGCGGCACGGCGAATCTCGACGAAGGCCTCGATCATGGCGTCGGTCAACTCGTGCGGGTCGTCCAGTGTCGCACCGTCGGACAGCACCGACACGTTGAGCTGGTCGACGTAGCTCCACACCGTGATGTTGAGGCCGCTCCCGGTGGTGAGCGGGCCCACCGAGTAGATCTCCGTCACCAGCGCGCCACCCACCCGGCCGTGCCGGCGGGGACCCGGCACGTTGGAGATCGGCAGGTTGAGCACCTTGTTCTGACCGTCCTTGTTGGCCAGCCATCGGAACATCGCCTCGGCGGGCGCGGGCGGGAAGTAGGCCGACCACCTGCTGACCAGCTCGGGCCCCATCAGATGATGGGCTTCCTTCGCCGACACCGCGGCATCGTGAACCGCCCGTACGCGCTCGAGCGGATCGGGCAGTTCGACCGGCAGCACCATCATGACGCCCGTGAAGTAGTTGCCGGAGATGCGGTCCCGGGAGAAGTCGAAACTCACCGGCACCGAGGCCAGGAGCGGATGATCGGCGTGCCCGTCGTACTTCATCAACAGCCCGCGCAGGGCACCCGCCGAGACCGCCAGAACCATGTCGTTGATGGTGACGTCGAGGGCTTTGCACGTCTCCTTGACGTCGGCGAGCGCCAGCGTGGCCGTCGCGAACCTCCTGGTGCCGTCGACCATGTGGTTGACGAACGTCGGCGGCGGCGTGAACGGCCGGGTCAGCTCGGGGCCGAGCTTGTGCGCACTCCTGCGCACCCGGCCCACACCTCGGGCGGTGTAGCGCACGACGCCCGGCAACCGCCCGATCTGTCGCAGATGGTCGCCGAAGGCGGACCGCACCAGTTCCGACCGGCTCGGCGGGGGGTCGGTCGCGTACGAAGGCCGATCGTCCGGGCCGTCGGTCAGATCCATGCCGCGCGCCATCAGATTCGCCGACGCCACCCCGTCGGCCAGGGCGTGGTGAATCTTGCCCAGGACGGCGATCCTGCCGTTGGCCAGCCCTTCGATGAAGTACATCTCCCACAACGGTCTGCTGCGATCCAAGGGCGTGCTGGCGATCCTGCCGACCGCGTCGTCGAGTTCGCGCCGTCCGCCGGGGCTGTCCACCCGGTACGGGCGGATGTGATAGTCGAGGTCGACCTCGCAGTTCTCCCGCCACATCGGATGGTGGAACTTGAACGGGATGTCGACGAGTTCGTAGCGGAAGGGGTCGAGTTTGTGCAGCCTGCCGTGAATGACCTTGCGGAAGTCCTCGACGCCGAACGTCCTGCCCTCGAGATCGTCGAGCGCGATCACCGCCAGCTTGAGCGTGTGCATGTGCACCGAAGGCGTTTCGCTGTACAGCAGCACCGCGTCCCACCCGCTCAGCCTCTTCACGCGGTTATATAACCGCCCTTTCCCCGGTGGTCGTCTGGTTTCGGTGAACTTCCGCCAGGAACAACCTGATTGCCGTCACCATCGAGCCCGTCCTGGCACCGTCGGTCATGTCGAAGCCGTGGCCGGCACCGGGCAGCTCGACGTAGCCGACCGGGTTCTGGGACGTCGAGCGCAGCCTCTGCACGAAGTCGCGCGCCTGCTGCGCGGGAATCACGGTGTCGCCACTGCCGTGGATGACCAGGAACGGCGGGGCGTCGGCGCGCACGTGGGCGATGGGCGAGGCCGCGTGGAAGATCTCCGGATGCCTGTCGAGCCGTCGCTTCACCACGACGCGCTCCAGGAAGTCGACGAAGCGGGCGCGCTCGGCCGTGGAGCGGTCCTCCCAGTCGTACCGGCCGTAGATGCCGACCACCGCGTCGACCGAGGTGTCCGACCCCTCGGGCAGATCGCGCTGCATGTCGGGGTGGTTCGGCGTCAAGCCGGCCAACGCGGCCAGGTGGCCGCCCGCCGACGTGCCCGCCACCGCGACGAAGTTGCGGTCGCCGCCGAACTTGTCGACGTTGGCCCGGGCCCACGCGATGGCGGTCTTCACGTCCGTCAGGTGCGCGGGCCACGGATGGTGCGGCGCGACGCGGTAGTCGATGGACAGACACACCCAACCCAGCTGGGCCAGATGGGACATCAGGGCGTAACCCTGAAGCAGCCGGCCGCCGTGCACCCACGCACCCCCCGGCAGGAAGATCATCACCGGGGCGGGTTGGACGGGCAGCTCCTCGGTCCGCCACACGTCGAGCAGCTGAGTGGTGCTGTCGCCGTAGCGAACCGAGGACCGGTACACCTGACGTCGATGCTCGAGCGCCTTCCACACCGGCGGGGTGCGCTCGGGCGCGGGCCAGCTGACGTCGAGGTCCTCGGCGGGCACCACGCCGCGCAGCGCCGCCAGCGTGACGGCACTGGTCGCATCGCGCTCGCGTCTGCGCACCTCGCCGATGCCTGGCGTGAACCAGGACTTGACGGCGGCAGCGACGAAGTCCGGCGTGTGCCGCACCCCCCAGATGCTCATGGCCGTCGCGCCACCGAGCGGCTCGAGGTGCCTGCCGATCACCGGCATCGACGCGGCCGCAACGCTCATCGCGAGAAGGTAGTCGGCCGGACCGGCCTTCATCAGCCAGCGAGCGCGGGTCGTCCAGGTCGGGCCGGGGTACCGGGTGTCCGGTCGAACCGTCATTTCCGCAGCGTACCCCGGTTACCGGCCGGTAAACGACAACTCTGGGAAGTTGTCTACTGCGCGCCGGCCGGCACCGGCGCCACCACTGTGGTCAGTGATCCTTGGTGCCGGGCGGCGGCCGGTTCGCGACCACCGGGAACTGACCGGTGTAACCCTCGCGTTCCTGCGCCACGGCCAGCACGCGGGACCGGACGGCGAACCAGCCGACGACGAGCGCGGGAATGATCAGCACCAGGGACGCCACCGTCCACGTGCCGATCGGCGGATCGAACGCCATCAGTACCAGGACCCCCGCGAGGAACACCAGCGTGAGGTAACTGGTGTACGGCGTGCCCCAGAGGCGGAACGACGGGCGCTCCAGCACGCCCCGCTTCGACCAGCGGTAGAGCTGGATCTGGCAGATGACGATCGTCGCCCAGGAGGCGATGATGCCGAGCGCGGCGACGTTGAGCACGATCTCGAACGCCTCCGAAGGGACGATCCCGTTGAGCAGGACGCCGAACAGGCCGATCAGCGCGGTCAGACAGATGCCGCCGTAGGGCACTCCGCGCTTGTTCATCAGCGAGGTGAACTTGGGTGCGCTGCCGTTCATCGCCATCGATCGCAGGATCCGGCCGGTCGAGTACAGACCCGCGTTGAGGCTCGAGAACGCCGCGGTCAGCACCACGATGTTCATCACGGTGCCCGCGCCCTCGATGCCGATCTTCGAGAAGAAGGTGACGAACGGGCTCTCCCCCGACTTGTAGGCCGTGTAGGGCAGCAGCAGCCCGAGCAGGAACACCGACCCCACGTAGAACAGCGCGATGCGGGCGATGACCGAGTTGATCGCACGCGGCATGATCTTCTCCGGGTCGGCCGTCTCACCCGCGGCCGTGCCGACGAGTTCGACTGCGGCATAGGCGAACACCACGCCGGAGGTAACGATCACGACGGGGAACAGCCCGGTCGGGAACAGTCCGCCGTGGTCGGAGATCACGCTGAAGCCGGTCGCCTGCCCCTCGATCTTGTACCGGCCCGCCAGGAAGATCGTGCCCGCCACCAGGAACGTCACCAGTGCGACGACCTTGATCAGCGCCGCCCAGAATTCCAGTTCGCCGAACACCTTCACCGAGATCATGTTCATCCCGAGCACGATGGCCAGCGCGATCAGCGCGATCAGCCATTGCGGGATCGGCGCGAACGCCTTCCAGAAGTGGAAGTAGGTGGCGATCGCCGTGGAGTCGACGATGGCCGTCATGGCCCAGTTCAGGAAGTACATCCAGCCGGCGACGAAGGCCGCCTTCTCGCCGAGGAACTCCCGGGCGTAGGAGACGAAGGAGCCCGACGACGGCCGGTGCAGCACGAGTTCGCCGAGCGCCCGCAGGATCAGGAACACGAAGATGCCACAGAAGCCGTACACCAGGAACAGGGCGGGGCCCGCGCTGGCCAACCGTCCACCCGCGCCGAGGAACAGTCCGGTGCCGATGGCCCCGCCGATGGCAATCATCTGGAGTTGGCGCGGCTTGAGCCCCTTCTCGTAGCCGGCGTCCTCGCTGGTCAGTGCCGAGTTGTCGTACTCCGCCTTCTCGGGGGTGGCGGTCATCGGCCCGCGCCGTCCGACGGCGCGGACGGCCGGACGACCGGCGGGGACTTCGAGAGGTCGTTGATGTCCTTGAAGGTGAAGGCGAAGCCGAACACCGCGATGACGGCCGCGAGCCCGTATCCGACGATCGACCACCAGCCCGCGTGCAGATAGGCGGTGACCGCGACGATCGCCATGGCCAGGAACACCATCGTCATCCCGATCAGCGGGATCTTCGCCGTCATGTCGATTCGTGCCATCACGCTCACCTCGCGTCGTCGATCGGGCCGTCGATCAAGTACATACCTCACAGCTGCGGGACGCGCACGAAACGGGTCTAATCACAGGTAAACGAGATAACAATGGGTATACGGGTGGGCATTGGAGCAGGTCACGGTACGGCAGCAGACGTAGCGAGGGTGCTGGCGCTGTGCCAAGCTCTATGTCCGTGGCTAGCGAATCAGGCCAGCTCACCGTCGCGGAAAGCGGGAACGTGCCGACACTTGAAGGGGCCGACAGGCAGTGACGGAGCCCGACCCGTCGAGGACGTCCGCGCCGCCCGGGACACCCTCGCCCGCACCGAAGGGCGCCGACGACCTCGCGTCCGTGCTGGCCGCACTGGAGAAGAGGTGCTCCGGCGGTGACCCCGCCGGCGCCCGACGCAACCGTACCCACCGGCGCGGGCTGCTGACCCTGGTGATGATCGCCCTCCTCGTCGGGGGCGTCATCGAGCTGCTCACCGCGACGTCGGAGAACCGACCCGCGGTCGACGCGGGCAGCCGCGCCAGCATCGTGTTCAGCAATGCCCAGGCCGGCACCTGCCTTTCCTGGCCGCCGGACGCCCCCGACAAGCCGTCGTTCGTCCAATGCCGCTCCGACCACATGTTCGAGGTCGCCAAGCCGGTGGGCATGTCGAGCTTCGGGGAGCCGTGTCAGCTCGCCGTGCGCGAGTACCTCGGCACCCGCTACGACCCGAACAGCCGGTTCACGATCAGCGTCCTGTGGGCCGGCGATGCCGGTGACACCGGTGGCCGGAACCTGCTGTGCGGGTTGCAACTCCTCGGTGCCGACGGCAAGCCCACCCCGTTCCGGGGGCGCATCGTGGAGCTCGACCAGTCGAAGACCTGGCCGGCGGGGACCTGCCTGGGCATCGATTCGGCGAATCGGTCGACGGACCTCCCCGTCGACTGTGCAGCACCACACGGGCTGGAGGTCACCGGCTCCATCAGCCTGGCCGAGCGCTTTCCCGGGGCGTTGCCGTCCGACGCCGATCAGCGCGCGTTCATCGTCAATGCGTGCACGAAGGCGGCCGACGTCTACCTCGCTCCCGCGACCCTGGCCGCCTCGGGCATGACCCTCGGTTACGAGACGATCCCACCCGCGAGTTGGGCGGCGGGCAGCAGACAGGTGTCGTGCAACGTCGGCAGACCGGCCGAACAGGGGTGGACGGCGATCACGGGGAGCGCACGCCACCAGTCCCCCACCGACCTTCCGCCGCCGGCGGCGCCCGTGGCTGCGGCACCCGTGGCTGCTCCGCCCGCGGCGCCCCCACCGTCGGCGTCCCCGCCTCCACCCCCGGTGTACGAGGAGCCCCTGATTCCGGTCGGCCCCCTTCCGACCGAAGCCCCCGCGGCCCCGCCGATCACGACCACCACCGAGAGCCCGGCGCCTGCGACGTCCACCACGGCGGCACCGACCACCACGGCCGGGACACCCACACCGGCGCCACCGCCGAGCGAGAGCCCGGCGCCGCAGCCGGGACTCCTCGAGATTCCCGGCATGCCCGCCATCACGCTGCCCGGGTACGTGCCGCCGGAACCACCGCCGCCGGCACCGCTGGGCCCCCCGCCGGGGCCGGTGCCCGCGCAGTGACGGTCAGCGCAGGGCGGCCTTGCCCCTGATGCGTCCCAGCCCCACCAGCGCCACCAGGGTGACGAGCAGCAGGACCGTGGTGCATGCCGCCGCCTGGAACGCCTGGCCCCGGTCGGTGAGCGCAAAGATCGTCACCGGCAATGTCTTCCACGTCGCGGGGTAGACCATCACCGTGGCGCCGAGTTCGCCCATCGACAGTGCCACCGCGAGTCCCGCCGCGGCGCCGAGCGCCGGAAGCAGCAGCGGCAGCGTGATGCGCGTCAACACTCGAAACGAGCCGGCCCCAAGCGATTCCGCCGCGTGACGGTAGGCCGGATCGAGCCGGTCGAGCGCGGCGGACACCGCGCTGAACGAGAACGCGAGCACCAGCACGGCGTGGGCGAGGATCACCATCCACCGGGTGCCGCCGAGCAGCAGCGGCCGGGAGTTGAAGGCGATCAGCAGGCCGAGGCCGATGGCGACCGACGGCACCGCGATCGGCAGGTGGAACACCGCATCGGTGACCCGCCGCAGCCAGGGCGGCGCGGCCCGCGACGCGAGCGCGGCCCAGGCGCCGAGCACCAGGGCCAGCCCGCCCGCGACGACGGCCGTCTGAAGGCTGACCGACAGACTGGCCAGGTTCTCCCCCGAGAGCGCATCGGCGACGTGCGTCACACCGAGATCGGACGGCAGTGCGCTGGTCCACGCTCCCGCCAGGCCCGCCACGGCCACCGTCGCCAGCGGCGCGAGGAACACCACCGCCACGACGGTCAGGAAGACGCCCAGGACGACGACCCTACTGCGGCGGGTCCACAACAACATCCACCTCACCCCTTCGGCTCGTCACGCGGGCGAAGACCATCCGGTACAGCGCGTACAGCACCAGTGAGAGGGCGATCTGAACCGTGGCGATGACGGCCGCCCCCGGCAGGTCGAAGGTCACGATCCCACGGGTGTAGACCAGCACCGGCAGTGTGGTGACGCCCTTGGCCCCGGTGAACAAGACGATCCCGAACTCGTTGAGCGTCAACAGGAGTACCAGGCTCCCGCCGGCCATCAGCGCGGGCCAGGCCTCCGGCATCACCACCGATCGCCACACCCGCAGCGGCGAGGCGCCGAGGCTGGCCGCGACGTCCAGCTGCGCCCTCGGCAGCACGGCGAACGACGCCAGCAGCGGCCGGACGACGAAGGGCGTGAAGAAGGTGACCTCCGCGGCGATCACGCCGACCGGCGTGTAGAGGAAGTCGAGCACGGGCCGCCGGTCGCCCGCGACGCCCGCGATCGCGGCGTTGACCGCGCCCGCACTGCCGTAGAGGAACGTGAAGGCCAAGGTGATCAGGAAGGACGGCAACGCGAGCACGGTGTCGATCAGGCGACCGACGAGGCGGCTGCCCGGGAACGGGACGAACGCCAGCACGACGGCGAGGAACGTCCCGAGGACCAGGCAGCCCCCGGTCGACGCCACGGCGATGGCGACGGTCCGCCACGCGGCATCCGCGAAGGCCGCCGACGAGAGCACCGTCGTCCAGGTGGACCAACCACGTCCGGCGGCACCGACTTTCGTCGATTCGAGGCAGACCCTGATCAGGGGGTACACCGCGACCGCCAGCACCACGACCAACGGTGGTACCGCCCACCACCCGGCGAACGAGCGCGGCCCGGCCGGCCGCAACGGGGCGTCGGACGGCCGTTCGAGCAGCGCCGTCACGGCGTGACCCGAACCAGCACGCCTGCGGGCTCCGGGAAGCGCAGCCCCACCTCGCTGCCGACGTCGAACGGCACGCCGCCTGGTACGTCCACGTCGATCAGCTGGTCGGGCAACCCGTGCACCGACAGCGCGAGGCGCGTGGTGGCGCCGCGCCACACCGCTGCGTTCACCTTGGCGCGCAACGCATCTCGGTCGCCCAGGCCGACCAGTCTCACCGCGTGCGGCCGGATGCACAGCAGCGCCCTCGATCCCGGAGCCCAGTCGTGGCGACCGACGGCGGGTTTCGGCGCCTCGGCGCCGACCGTCTTGTGCGCGAAGCTGACGAGTGCCGAGGTCCCGATGACCCGGCCGACCGTGCACGGGATCAGGTTGGCGCCGCCGAGGAAGGCGGCCGTGAAACTGCTCGGCGGTCGCTTCCACAGGTTCTCGGCGGTGTCCACGTCCATCAGGCGGGCGTCGTTCATCACGACGATCCGGTCGGCGAGGGCCAGCGCTTCGCTCTGATCGTGCGTGACGTACAGCATCGCGGTGTCGGGCAGCGCCTCCTTGAGCCGCTGCAATTCGGCCAGCATCGAGTGCCGCAGCTGCGCGTCGAGGGCGGCCAGCGGCTCGTCGAGCAGCAAGACCTTCGGCCGGATGGCCAGCGCCCTGGCGATCGCGATGCGCTGCTGCTGCCCGCCGGAGAGCTCACGGGGCAAGCGCGTTCGAAAAGCCGACATCCCGACCATGTCGAGCGCTTCGGTGATCCTGGACCCGATTTCGCGGCGCGGTACCCGCTGCGACTTCAGCCCGAAGGCGACGTTGTCGGCCACCCGCATGTGCGGGAACAGGGCATAGGACTGCAGCACCACCCCGATCCCCCGCTTGGCGGGCGGCAGGTCGGTCACGTCCCGACCGGCGAGCCGGACCGCACCCGTGGTCGGCCGCACGAACCCCGCGAGGGCGTTGAGCGCGGTGGACTTTCCCGAGCCGCTGGGGCCGAGCAGGGCGACCGTCTCACCGGCGGCGACCCTCAGGTTGAAGTCGACGAGCGCACTGGTCGCCTTCTTGCCGCTGCCGTACGCCACGCCGACCCGGTCGAACGTGATGGCGGGCGAGGCGGTGTCCGCGGTCCCGGGCCGGCGCCCGCTGGTGCCTGCCTTCGTCTGCTCCAGCCCGGCTTCGGCCATGGTCAGCTACCGGTGGCCTTCTGGTAGGCAGCGACGTCGGCGTCGAGATCGGCCAGCACGGCGTTCCAATCCGGCACCCACACGTCGGTGCCCTTGAGCACGCCGGCAGGGGTATTGGGCCCCGCGGCCTCCTCGGACGGACCGGCGAGCGAGGTGAGCACCGGGATGCCGAGGGCGTCGGGGGCCACCGTCTTCTGCACGTCCTGCGAGACGAGGAAGGCAATCAGCTTCTTGGCACCGTCGCCGTGCGGCGCACCCTTGGTCACGCCTGCCACGTACGGCAGCGAGACCGTGGTCTTCGTGCCGTCGGCCGACGCGGGGATGAAGAGGGTGAACTTGGAGCCTTCGTCCTTGATCGAGCCGAGGTTCATCTGCACGTCACCGTTGGCCACCAACAACTCTCCGTTGCTCACCTTCGGCTGCAACTTCCCCGTGGAGGACGACGGGCCGACGTTGTTGGCTTGCAGCTTGCCAAGATAGTCCAGCGCACCCGGCTTGCCCATGAGGTGCTGCAGGAGGACCAGCACGGCGGTGCCGTCCCCGGCCTGCCCGGGCGTCGAATACTGGAGCTTGCCCTTGTATTCCGGCGCCAGCAGGTCGTTCCACGTCGTCGGCGGCGGATTCGCGCCGGGATTCGCGATGAAGCTCAACGCGTTGTCCACGATGGGCAGGTAGTCACCGCCCGGACCGACCTGCTGCGCCGCGATGCCGCTGGTGTCGGCGCCGCTGGGCTGCAAGAGGCCGGCGGAGTCCGCCTTTTGGATGAACGGCGGCAAGGTCACCAGGAGGTCGGCCTGGGGGTTGGACTGCTCTTTCTCGACGCGCGAAACCACCTCCCCCGAACCGGCTTCGACGAGGTTGACGTTGATCCCGGTGCTCTTGGTGAAGGCATTGAATTGCGTCTTGTACCAGGTGCCGAGCCCGTCGGCGCTGTACACGGTGACGGTCTCGCCGCTTCCCGCGCCCGAGGATCCGGTACCGCCGCACGCGGTCAACGCGACGGCCAGTGCGGCGACGGTCAACGTCATGCTGAGTTTCATGGGTTCAGTCCTTGGATTGGTGGTGGAGGATCAGGTCGGCAAACTCCGAGACGGTCGGCACCACGTGGGTGGCGCCTGCGTCGCGCAACTGCTTCTCGTCGTGCGCACCGGTGAGAGTGCCTGCGGCAACGGCACATCCGGCCCGAACGGCGCTGTCGACGTCGTTGCTGGTGTCACCGAGGGCAGCGACGTTGCCGACTCCGTCGGCGCGCAGCCGCATCAGCGCGGTCAGGATGAGATCCGGGTAGGGGCGGCCACGAACTCCGTCACCCGGGGCCAGGACCAGGTCCGCGACCTCCTGCCAGCCGAGCGCGGAGAGCAACTTCTGCTGCGTGGCGCCACTGAAGCCCGTGGTGAGCGCGACCTTCACGCCCGCGTCCCGCAGGCGTGTGATCGCGTCTGCCGCACCGTCTATCGGAACTGCCCTGCCGTCGTCGATCGCCGCCTCATAGGCACTCTCGAAGGCGGCGTTGGCGCGCTGCGCCAACTCGTCGGTGCCGAACAGCGCTCGGAACACCACGATCTTGGACTGGCCCATCGTGTCGAGCACGTACTGGCGGGCATGCTCCCGTTCGGGGCCGTCGGTCGCCATTCCCACCGCCGTCGCGGCCGCCTCGAACGAGCTGACGACCAGACCGTCGTCGGCGACGGTCGTTCCCGCCATGTCGATGACGGCAAGTTGAAAAACATCGTCCGACAAATTCATTCCCTTCATAGTCCGATCAGTTCGGCGGTCTGCTCTGCGATGACCGGTCCCAGCGTCATGCCGCGCCCGCCGGGACCCGTGACCACCCAGACACCGTCGGCCGCCTCGATGCGGCACACCAACTGTCCGGGGTCGACGCACTGGCTGTACACGCCCGCCCAGCGGCGCCGGACGGCGGGCAGCGGGCGGCCGAGGAACTCCTCGACCAGGGCGACGAGGTAGTCGTAGGGCGCATCGTCGACGTCGAACGCGAAGGGCTCGTCGTACTCGTGGGTGTCACCGATGGTGAGACCGCCGTGTTGTCGCTGGACGCACAGCAATTGCATGCGACCGCGTGCCGCCACCGGGTGCTGGGGTTCGTCGTTCTGCAAGTCGTCGAGCGCACGTCCGGCGAAGCCCGGGTAGTAGCGGAAGCTGTCGCCGTCGGCGATCGCCGTGGTGAGCGGCTCGCCGAGGGGGTCGGTCTGCATCATCTGCAGGCGGACCCGTCGCACCGGCAGGTCACCGGCGACGTCGCGGGTCAGTCCGCCGCGCACCGCGCCGGGGCACATCAGCACCAGGTCGCCCTCGTGGCGCCGGCCCCGGTCATCGCAGACCGTGGTGCCGTGCACGGACCGCGCCTCGGTTCCGGGCAGGAATTCGTAGCGGCCGGTCGCGGCGAGGTGGGCGCGGATGGCGGGCAGGGCCTGCCGGGACTCGACGACGCCGTCGCGCGAACAGTGCAGCGCGGCGAGGAACGTGCCCCGCAGCGCGGGATTGATCGCCCGCGCGGCCTCCGGTTCGAGCAGGTCGAAGCCCCGCGCCCCGGCGTCGGCACGTGCGACGGCCTGTTCGGCGACGGCGATCTCGCGCGGGGTGCGCAGCAACGTCAGTGAGCCCGCGAGGCGGTACCCGACCCCGGGCACCAGCGCGCCGATCCGCGCCCACAGCTCGCTGGACCGAAGCGCTGCTTCGAGTTCGTGCTCGGCCCGGCCCGACACCCAGACCAGGCCGAAGTTGCGCACGGTCGCGCCGCGGGCCTCGACCTCGCGCTCGAGTTGGACGACGTGATGGCCGCGCTGGACCGCCTCCATGGCGTGGGCGGTGCCGAGGATTCCCCCGCCGACGATCGTGACGCGCATGTGCAGTGACCTTCCAGACTCAGGGATACGGCCTGCGGAAGCTCCGGTGATGCGCATCGGAACAGCAGGTTAACAATTGGTATAGACCAATCGGGGGTAGGCTGCAACCGATGAACGTGCTCGCCGAAACCGAACAGTTGTTGCACTCATTGCGTGGCGTCTGGGACGAGGAGGCCGTCGACGAACTCGACCACGCGCTCCAGTCGGCTGCCCGCGCCATCGCCGACGGAGCCGACGACGAACTGACACTCGCCGCCGCACTCCACGACCTGGCGCACAGCCCGCTGTTCGACGCGGCGTCGGCACGCCACCACGACGAGACGGCACGGCAGTGGCTGACCCCGCGCTTCGGCGCCCGCGTCGGTTGGCTGGCGGGCCAACACGTGGCCGCCAAGCGGTACCTGGTCGCCACCGAGCCCGGGTACGGCACCGGGCTGACCGAGACGTCGATGCTGTCCTTGCGGGCCCAGGGCGGAGCCGACGTCGACGCGGCCCTCGTCGCACATCCGTGGTGGCCCGACGCCGTGCGGCTCCGTCGTTACGACGACGCAGCCAAGGATCCCGGCGGCACGGGTGCGACGGTCGACGACGTCGTAGCCGTCGCCGAACGGATCGTGCGACGACGCGAGAGCCGTCATCGGTCGTGAGCAAGCCGTACGCCGTGCGGACCGCCCTCGAGGAGATCCTCGAGGCCCTCGTCGAGGGCGACGCCTTCCCTCCCGAGCGTGAACTCGCCGTCCGGTTCGGCGTCGCACGTGAAACCGTCCGTCAGGCATTGCACGAATTGCTGGTCGAGGGTCGCATCGAACGCCGCGGCCGCGGTACCGTGGTCGCCAAACCCAAGCTAATACAACCGCTCTCGCTGCGCTCGTACACCGAGGGCGCGGTCCTGATGGGTCGCAAGCCCGGCCGGATCCTAGTCGCCTTCGAAGACGTCGAGGCGCCGGGCGACCTGGCGTCGGCGCTCGGGGTCACCGAGCACGAGGCGGTCATGCACCTCGAGCGCGTGCTCCTCGCGGACGGGCAGCGGATCGGACTGGAGAGCACGTATCTGCCCCGTCACCGGTTCGGGCACTTCACCGAGACGTTCGATCCCACGACGTCGTTGTACGCCGCGATCCGCGCCACGGGGGTCCGGTTCGGCTCGGCGGTCGAGCGGGTCGAGACCGTGCTGGCGTCCCCACGCGAAGCCGGGTTGTTGGAGTCGACGACCGCCATGCCGATGCTGCGTCTCTACCGGCGGTCGCTGGACACCGCCGACCGCCCGATCGAAGTGGTGCGATCGCTCTACCGCGGTGACCGGGTCGCCTTCGAGGCACTGCTCACCGATCGGGACTGACACGACCGCCGCCGGCGTCCGCCTCAGAACTGCAAGGCGGTGAAACTCCAGTCGAGCACCTGGCGGTCGGGTTCCCCGACGGCGTACACCAGCGACCGTAGCGCGAGCACTCCGCCCCGCCCGCCGGGCAGGGCCGTCGCGTCCTCGACGCGCAGTTCGCTGTGGAGCGTGTCCCCCTCCTGCACGGGCCCGGTGTGATCGCAGTACTTCCAGCCCAGCACGGTGACCAGGTTGGGCATCAGCCGGGTCGCCTGCGCCAGCGCCAGCCCGATGGTGTGCCCGCCGTACACCAGGCGGTGTCCGCTGACCCGTGAATCATGATGAGTCGCAGCGATGTTCAAGCTCAGCCTGGCCAGCGCCGGCGCGCCACTGACGACGTCTCCCGTGCTCGTCAGCACCGTGCCCGCCATGCCCGCGTCGAAGTGCGGCCCCGGCACGCACCTGCGGAAGGCCTCCGCGTCCCAGTCGGCGGTCGGATCGGCGGCCGCCACCGGTTCGGATCCGATGGCCGAGAGGTCGTCGGCGTGGCCGGTCTCCGGCGCGTCGGGACTCAACGGCAGCATCGCGCATCGGTGGAAGTCCAGCACCAGGCGGTCGGCCTGGTCGATGGTCGTCATCCGCAGGGCCGCCAGCCCGGTCGGCGGGCGCCCGGGCTTGGTCGAGTTCTGCTTCAACGCAACGACTTCGGTCCTGGTGTACAGCGTGTCGCCGATGACCGGATACCGGAAGTACGTCAGCCCGCGGTAGAACAGGTTGGCCTTCACGCGCTGGGTGGCCAGCGTGCTCTGACCGATCGCCACGTCGCTGACCATTGCGGGGTGGGCCAGCGCGGTGGAGGCACCCGTGACCGCATGGGTCAGCGGGGCGTCGAGGGGCAACCGCATCGGGTCGCCGAGAATCGACTGGTGGACCGCGGCCGTCCCTGGGGTCAGCGTCATCGAGGGCGCCCACTCGAAGACCTGGCCGACCGCCAGATCATCGAAGAACGGACCGCCGGATCTATGGCCGTACAAAGTCACAGCGTCACATGCTGGCAGTATTTCCTTCGAGGTGTCAATATGGCCGCACATATGGAACTCAGCGATGAAGAACTCGTGCTGGTCGACACGGTTCGTGAATTCGTCCGGCGCGACGTCAAGCCGACCGTGCGCGAGGTCGAGCACGCCAACGCCTACCCCGAGGCGTGGATCGACCAGATGAAGCGCATCGGCATCTTCGGGCTGGCGGTGCCCGAGGAGTACGGCGGCACGCCCGTGTCCACCCGGTGCTACGTGCTGGTGACCCAGGAGCTTGCACGGGGCTGGATGAGTCTGGCCGGGGCGATGGGTGGTCACACCGTCGTCGCCAAACTCCTGGCCCTCTTCGGCACCGCGGACCAGAAGCGGCGCCACCTGCCCGCGATGGCCACCGGCGAAGTGCGGGCGACCATGGCGCTGACCGAGCCGGGCGGGGGTTCGGACCTGCAGGCCATCACCACCGTCGCCCGCCGCGATGGCGACGACCTGGTGATCAACGGTGCCAAGACCTGGATCACCAACGCCCGGCGTTCGGGGGTGATCGCGCTGCTCTGCAAGACCGACCCCGACGCGTCGCCCACGCACCGTGGCATCTCGATCGTGCTCGCCGAACATGGCGACGGGCTCACCGTGTCCCGCGATCTGCCCAAGCTGGGCTACAAGGGGGTCGAGTCGTGCGAACTCGCCTTCGCCGACTACCGGGTGCCCGCCACCGCCATCCTCGGCGCCGAACCCGGACGCGGATTCGGGCAGATGATGAAGGGCCTCGAGACGGGCCGGATCCAGGTGGCGGCCCGTGCACTGGGCGTGGCGTCCGCGGCGCTGGAGGACGCCCTGGCGTACGCGCAGCAGCGGGAGACCTTCGGCAGGGCCATCTGGAGGCACCAGGCCGTCGGGCATCATCTCGCCGACATGGCCACCAAGCTGACCGCCGCCCGGCAATTGACGTTCTACGCCGCCGACCGCTACGACAGCGGTGAGCGCGCCGACATGGAGGCCGGCATGGCGAAGCTGTTTGCCTCGGAGACCGCGATGGAGATCGCGCTGGATGCGGTGCGGATCCACGGCGGGTACGGCTACTCGAGCGAATACGACGTCGAGCGCTACTTCCGCGACGCGCCGTTGATGATCGTCGGCGAGGGCACCAACGAGATCCAGCGCAACGTCATCGTGGGGCAACTGATCGCCAGGGGCGGCATCTGATCATGAAGACAGCGCCGGCGTATCAGACTCTGCGCCAACGCCTTCGCGACGACATCGCCGCCGGACTGTACCGCGACGGGGTACGGCTGCCCACCGAATCCGAGCTCGCAGCCCAGCACGGGCTGTCCCGGCAGACCGTCCGCCGTGCGTTTGCCGACCTCGTGGCCGAGGGCGCGGTGTACCGGGTGCCCGGCCGTGGCACCTACGCCTACGACGACGCGTCACCGGCGGGACACCGCTACCTGAGGCAACTCGGATCGGTCGAGGATCTGATGAGCCTGTCCGACGACACGACGATGGAGGTCGTCTCCGGTCTGCGGCGACGGGTCGACGTCGATGCGGCGAGCCGCCTGCGACTCGACGACGACGTCGTTCACACGGTCCTCTTCCGCAGGCTGCACGGATCGGACCCGGGAATTCCCTTCGTGCTGACGCGCGTCCACCTGCCCGAGCCGGTGGCCAGGACCGTGCGCGGGCGCCCCGAGCTGGTCGACGGCGCCATCAGCACCTGCACCGTCATCGGGCTCACCGAGCCGCAGCTCGGCGCACCGATCGCCGAAGCGGCGCAATCGATCACGGTATCGCGCGCCGACGACGACGTGGTCGCCGCGCTGGGCTGCCCGCACGGTCATCCGATGCTGCGCGTGGACCGTCTCTACTCCGACGCGTCCGGGACTCCGGTCGAGTTGGCGGTCAGCCACTTCCTTCCCGAGCAGTACACCTACCGGGTGACGCTGCGCCGCTTCAGGTAGCGGCGCGGGGGTCAGGAGTACCGGGCGATCAGCTCCTGCTTGTAGAGCTTGCCGGTGTCGGTGCGCGGCAGCTGCGCCTCGAAGGAGATCGAGCGTGGACACTTGTAGTGCGCCAACCGCTCCCGCAACCAGGCCAGGAGTTCGTCGGCGAATTCCTCGGTGGCATCGGCGCTGTCCACGGTCTGCACGACGCCCTTGACGCGCTGGCCCATGTCCTCGTCGGGGATTCCGAAGACGGCGGCGTCCATCACCTTGGGGTGGGTGACCAGGAGGTTCTCCGCCTCCTGCGGATACACGTTCACTCCGCCGGAGATGATCATGTGATGCCGCCGATCGGTGAGGTAGAGGTAGCCCTCGTCGTCGAGATACCCGATGTCGCCCACCGTCTTCCAGCCGTGCGCATCCCGCGACGACGCCGTCTTGCCGGGGTCGTTGAGGTACTCGAAGTCCAGGCCACCCTCGAAGTAGATCTCGCCGGGTGCACCGGGCGGCAGCTCATTGCCCTGCTCGTCGAGGATGTGCAGCGCGCCGCTCATCGGTCTGCCGACGGATCCCGGATGGCTCAGCCAGTCGTCGGCGGTGATCAGCGTGGAGCCGATGGCTTCGGAGGACGCGTAGTACTCGTCGACGATCGGACCCCACCAGTCCATCATCTGCTTCTTGATCTCGACCGGACACGGCGCCGCGGCGTGCATCACCCGCTCCAGGCTGGAGACGTCGTAGGAATCCCGCACTGCCGCAGGCAGTTTCAGCATCCGGGTGAACATCACCGGCACGAACTGGCCGTGGGTGACCCGGTGCTTCTGGATGGCCTCCAATGCTCCCACGGGGTCGAACTTCTCCAGTACGACGGTGGTGATCCCGCCCGCCTGCGTCTGCATCGACCACACCGACGGCGCCGTGTGGTACAGCGGAGCGGGGCTCAGGTACACGGCGTCGGGGTGCATCCACAATCCCACCAGCGCGGCCATCAGCCCCGGCACCTCGGCGGGCGGCCGGTGCGGCAGACCGCGCTTGATGCCCTTCGGGCGTCCGGTGGTGCCGGAGGAATACTGCAGCAGGTCACCGTCGAACTCGTCTGCGATCGGAGTGACGGGTTGGCCCGCAACGCATTCCGGATACCGTTGCCAGCCGTCGAGCGTCCCGCCGGCGATGAGCCGGATCGGTGGCAGCCCGTTGGGCAGTTCCGCGTCGAGTCCGGCCAGGGTGTCGCGCAACCCGATCGAACCGACGATGGCCTTGGCGCCGCTGTTGTCGACGATGTAGGCGACCTCGGCGGCGGTGAGATGAGTGTTGATCGGGACGTAATAGAGCCCGGCCCGGCGCGCAGCCCACATCACCGCGTGCACGTGTTCGCCGTTCTCCATCAGCATCGCCACGGCGTCGCCCTCGACCAGACCCGCCGATCGGAAGTGGTGCGCCAACTGGTTGGCCCGTGCCTCCAGTTCTCCGAAGGTCACCACGGTGCCCGACGGATGCATGATGACGGCCGGCTTGTCGGGAGTGGCCTCGGCGGTGTCGCGGATTTGCATGGCCAGCACTCTACGACGTAGCTACTTGACGGGTGTCAAGTAGGTGTCGACGGGGGCCATCGTGCCGCGTGGCGGTCGCAGAAGTGCTGCCATCACGGCGCGTCACGGCCTGCCCGAGTGGTCTCGGCGCGACGTAGGCAGCAGCGAACGTGCGTGAACTGGGATTTCCCGCCGGCGTGTCGCCCTCTGACACGCACGCTCGCGGGAAGAGGGCTGGGGAGCCGGGGGTCAGTCGGCTTCGGCGAGCCGGGTCTTGAGTGCGTCGAACTCGTCCTTGACGCCCGTCGGCAGCTTCTCGCCGACGAAATCGAACCACTCCTCGATCAGGGGGAGCTCGGCGCGCCACTCGTCGGCGTTGACGACCAGGGCCTCGTCGACGTCGGCGGGGTCCACGTCGAGACCGTCGAGATCCAGGTCGGCCGCCGTCGGGACGATGCCGATCGGCGTCGACTTGCCGTCGGCCCGGTGCTCGATGCGCTCGATCGCCCACTTCAGCACGCGGCTGTTCTCGCCGAACCCGGGCCACAGGAAGCGTCCGTTGTCGCCGCGCCGGAACCAGTTCACGAAGAACACCGCGGGCATCTTCGACTCGTCGGCGTTCTTGCCGAGGTCGATCCAGTGCTGGAAGTAGTCGCCGACGTTGTACCCGAGGAACGGCAGCATGGCCATCGGGTCGCGACGGATCGTGCCGACCTTGCCCTCGGCCGCGGCGGTCTGCTCGGAGCCGAGCGTGGCGCCGATGAACACGCCGTGTTGCCAGTCGCGGGCCTGCGTGATCAGCGGGACGGTCGTCTTGCGGCGGCCGCCGAACAGGATCGCCGAGATCGGCACGCCCTGCGGGTCGTCCCACTCGGGCGCCAGCGTCGGGCACTGCGAAATCGGCGTGCAGTAGCGCGAGTTCGGATGTGCCGCCTTGCTTTCCGTCTCACGCAGGAACCAGTCGTGACCCTTCCAGTCGATCAGGTGGTCCGGTTCGCCCTCCAGGCCCTCCCACCACACGTCGCCGTCGTCGGTCTTGGCCACGTTGGTGAAGACGGTGTTGCCCGCCGCGATCGTCTTCATCGCGTTGGGATTGCTGCTCCAGTTGGTGCCCGGCGCGACACCGAAGAAACCGAACTCGGGGTTGACGGCGTAGAGCCTGCCGTCCTTGCCGAAGCGCATCCAGGCGATGTCGTCGCCGACGGTCTCGGCGCGCCACCCGGGGATGGTGGGCTGCAGCATCGCAAGGTTGGTCTTGCCGCAGGCCGAGGGAAACGCGGCGGCGATGAAGTAGGCCTTGTTCTCCGGGGAGATCAACTTGAGGATCAGCATGTGCTCGGCGAGCCAGCCCTCGTCGTGGGCCATCGCCGAGGCGATCCGCAGCGAGTAACACTTCTTGCCGAGCAACGCGTTCCCGCCGTAACCGGACCCGTAGCTCCAGATCTGGCGGGACTCGGGGAAGTGGGTGATGTACTTCGTGTCGTTGCAGGGCCACGGCACATCCGGCTGCCCATCTTCCAGGGGCGCGCCGAGCGAGTGCAGCGCCTTCACGAAGAATCCGTCGTCACCGATCAGGTCGAGCGCGGCCCGGCCCATCCTGGTCATCGTGCGCATCGAGACGACGACGTACTCCGAGTCGGTGATCTCCACGCCGAGCTTGGGGTCCTCCGCGCCGAGCGGGCCCATGCAGAACGGCACCACCCACATCGTCCGGCCGCGCATCGACCCGCGGTACAGGCCCGACATCAGCTCCCGCATCTCGGCGGGATCCATCCAGTTGTTGGTCGGGCCCGCATCGATCTCGCGCTCGGAGCAAATGAAGGTCCGCGACTCGACGCGCGCGACGTCGGACGGATCCGACAGCGAGAGGTAGGAGTTCGGCTGCTTCTTATCGTTGAGCTTCTGGAAGGTGCCCGCCTCGACGAGTTGGGCACACAACCGCCCGTACTCCTCGTCGGAGCCGTCGGCGAACATCACACGGTCGGGCTGGGTCAGCTCGGCAACCTCGCGAACCCAGGCGAGAAGTCCCTCGTGCTCGGTCGGTGCGCTGTCCAGACCCGGAATGGTCGCTGAGGTCATCGAAGTCTCCTGCCGGCGGTCGCGGTGATACCTGGAGGTTAACGTGGGTGACATACCCGCGGTAAATCGGGACTATGTCCGTTCTCTCACAGGAACGATTCAGATGAGCGATTCCCGTCGAATTGCTTCCGAGACCTTCCCGGTCACCATTCGTACTGGTCAGTAACGACTCCGAGGCCCTCTCGGGCGCGGCCGACGACCACGTCCGGCGCGCGCCCGGGTCGGGCCGCCGACCACCGCGCCTCGGCCTCGATCAAGCGTTCGGCGACGACGGCTTCGCCATGCCACCGGAGGCCGGCCACCACCTCGACCACCCACCTGTCGAGCAAAGCCCGCTCGTGCAGAAGACCCCGCGCGCGCACCACCCACACCACCACCGCAAGCCCCACCGCCGCGCCGCCCACGGTGCCCACGATCGACGGCCCGGGTGCCAGCCCCGTCAGCAGCCGGCTCGACGCCAGCGCGACGCCGAGCCCGAAGCCCATTCCGAGCACTGCCATCAGCCTGGCTTCGAGTCGCCGCGAGGACGACGGCACCCGGCGAACGGCGTCGGGCTCCTCGAACCGGCGGCCGGTGGACGCGGCCACGGCGGGTCCGTCCCGGCCGAGTTCGGCGGCGGTGGCGCGCAGCGCACCGGTGATCCGGTCCTCCAGGTCTGCCTCGAACCGACGCGCTTCGTCCCGCACCAGGGCCTCGAAGCCGTCCGAACCACCGGCCGCGACCCCGGCCGCCCCGTCGCGAAGGTCCGAGCGCAGCGTGGCGGCCCGGTCGTGGATGGTCCTGAGGAGCTCCAGCCGCAGGCGCGCAAGCGCGGCTCGGCGGACGACGGCGTCGGCCCGGGACGCCTCGGGTGCGGTGCGCCGCCGGCCACCTGGCGCCTCCCAGCGGCCCCGGCGAGGGTTGCGCAGCACCTCGACGAGGTCGTCGACGCACGGCTCACCGAGATCGGGCGCCGCGGCGACCGCCACCCAGGCCATGCCGCGACGACCGTCGCTCCACCGGGCGGCGAGCATTCGGTCGGCATCGAGGACCGCGCGCCACGAGCGGTGGGCGTCCCGCTTCGACACCACCCCGATCACCTCGGTGCCCGCCGCCGCCCGCTCGACGAGGTCCCAGTCCGATCGCACCATCGGCGCGGCCGCCGACACGACGGCCACCACCACGTCGGGCACCACCCCGTCGGGCACCACCCCGTCGGGCACCGCCGGCCCCGCGGGCCGGTTGACGCCCACCACCTGCCGGCCGGGCAGTCGCTCGCGCAACGCCCCGATCACGCCGTCCACGCCGGCGCGCGGCGGCCCCACCACGAGGACGACCCCTTGCGGCCCCGTCGCTCCGACGCCCGTCACGCCGATCCCCCCACGACACCGTCCATCAGCCGCAGCGAGCCCCTGACGATGTCTGCGCTGCAATGCCGATGCAAGGCGGTGACGGGCCCGCGGCCGTATGCGCGCCAGCGGATCGCGCGCTCGCGGTGTTCGGCCACCGTGTCGCCGCGCTCGACGGACATGCCGTCCGCCTCGACGACGTCGACGGCGGCGCTCATCGCGGCCATGGCCGCAGCGTCAGAGGTCACCAGACCGGCGAGCGCATCGTCCTTTCGCTGCACCGCGAGTGCGCGCACCTCGGCCAGTGCCGTGCGCACGCGCCGGTACCGCACCTCGGCGGCACGTGCGTGCAGCGCCGCCATCACCTCGTCGACGTTGCCGAGGTCGCGCAGGACTTCCGGCAGCCGGTCCGGCGGGCAACCGCCGGCCAATGCGAGGACGGCGTGCGCGACGCCGAACCTGTCGAGCCGTGCGAGCAGCCGCGTGCGGACCTCGCCGGGCACCCCGTGGGGACCGCCGACGAAGTCGTCGACGGTGGTGAGGTCGGGCGGTTCGGCCACGAACGCACGCAGCGCGGCGACGAGATCGCCCTCGAGCCGGGTGCCGCCGTCGAGGGCCGCCAGCAGACCCACCACGGGCACGGTCGGAAGGCCGGTCTCCCGCTGGCTGGCGGCGGCGAGGAGACGGGCCGCCGCGACGGGGCCGCCCGCCCCCGCGCCCGCCAGATCCGCCTTGGTCAGCACGACGAGCACCGGCGCCGAGGTCGATCGCGCCGCGACGAGATCCTCGGGCTTGGCCGCCTCGGCGATCACCAGCACACCGACGTCGAACGCCGCGCCGTGGGGCCGGCGCGGCACCACGGTGAGACCTCGTTGCCGCAGCGCGGTTTCCACGCATCCGCGACCCACCCCGTCCCGACCGACCACCGCAACGCGCAGCGGTGCCCGCAAACGCGCGATGATCGGCATCAAGTGCGGGCAGTCGACCTGTGTGGCGAAGCACGCCAGGTCGGCGCCGAACGTCTCTGTCACGGTGTGATCCCCCGGCATCCATCGTCGCACCCCCGCGAACACCCCGCGTGCGGCGATTGCGCCGCCGCCACCCCATAGCGGGCGAAGACAACTGTTGGGTATCGAAATGCACCACGATGCGGGTACACCGCCATCGATGGGCCACCATGGACGGATGCACGTGCAGCGCGAGGAGGCCGCCGGGGAGGCCCGGGAGGCCACCGTTCCCGCGGTGACCGGCCGGCCCGCGCACCCCTTTCCCCGGGTGGCCAGTTTCCGGTCACGCCGGTCGGCGTTGTCCGGACTGCAACGGGAGACGTGGGACCGGCGCTGGCCGGAGCTCGGCATGCAGGCGCGCGATTCCGACGGGAAGCTGACCGGCCCCCTGGACGCCGAGTCGTGGTTCGGCCGCCAGGCCCCACTGGTGCTGGAGATCGGCTGCGGCACCGGCGTCTCGACCCTCGCCATGGCGGCAGCGGAGCCCGACCTCGACGTCATCGCCGTCGAGGTCTACAAGCGCGGTCTCGCGCAGCTGCTCAACGGCATCGACCGCGAAGCCCTCGCCAACGTGCGTCTGATCCGCGGCGACGGCGTCGACGTCCTCGAGCATCTGCTCGCGCCGGCGTCCCTCACCGGCGTGCGGGTGTTCTTCCCCGACCCATGGCCCAAGGTCCGTCACCACAAGCGGCGGCTGCTGCAGCCGGCGACCGTCGCCCTGATCGCCGACCGGCTCGTCCCCGGGGGCATCCTGCACGCCGCGACCGACCACGCCGGCTACGCCACCCACATCGGTGACGTCGGCGACGCCGAGCCCGCGCTGCGCCGGGTGAGCGCACCGTTCGCCCTGCGCACCGAGGACGAACTGCCCATCTCGGTGCGGCGACCGGTGACGAAGTACGAGGACAAGGCGCAGCGTGCGGGCAGCGCCGTGGCCGAATTCGTCTGGGAGAAGAGGCCATGAGCCTCACCGAGGACATCGAGGAGTTCTCCGGGCTCACCGGGGCCACCGTCGAGGTGGAGGCGCCCCGGCTGACCAACCCGCAGCGGGTACTGCTGGTGTGGGACGCCCCGAACCTCGACATGGGTCTCGGATCCATTCTCGGCGGGCGTCCCACCGCCGCGCACCGACCGCGGTTCGACGCGCTGGGCCGGTGGCTCCTCGCCAAGACCGCCGACCTGTCGAGCAGTCGCGCAGATGACGAACCGCAGCTCGTGCTCGAGCCGGAGGCGACGGTCTTCACCAACATCGCGCCCGGCAGTGCCGACGTGGTGCGGCCGTGGGTGGAGGCGCTGCGAAACGTCGGTTTCGCGGTGTTCGCGAAACCGAAGATCGATGACGACAGCGACGTCGACAGCGACATGCTCGACCACATCGCCCTGCGGCGCAGCGAGGGTCTCGCCAGCGTGTTCGTGGCGTCCGCCGACGGGCAGGCGTTCCGCCTTCCCCTCGAGGACATCGCGCGCGACGGCATTCCGGTGAGCGTTCTCGGATTTCGCGAACATGCCAGTTGGGCGCTAGCGTCGGATACCTTGGAGTTCGTCGACCTCGAGGACATCCCCGGCGTCTTCCGGGAGCCGTTACCGAGAATTGGCCTTGATTCGCTCCCTCAGCAGGGTGCGTGGCTGCAGCCCTTCCGGCCGCTGTCCTCGCTACTGACCTCGCGCGCGTGACGCAGATGAAGCAGCCGAGGTAGAGAACTTGAAGAAGATCAGTTAGGAGCTCACGTGTTCGCCTGGTGGGGTCGGACGGTGTACCGCTTCCGATACGCAGTAATCGGAATCATGGTCGCACTGTGCCTTGGTGGTGGCGTCTACGGCATCAGCCTGGGTCAGCACGTCACCCAGAGCGGGTTCTACGACGACGGCAGCCAATCGGTCCACGCGTCGGTGGTCAGCGACGCCGCATACGGCCGTGACACGTCGGGTCACATCATCGCCATCTACACGGCCCCCGACGGCAAGACCGTCGACGATCCGGCCTTCAAGAAGAAGGTCCTGGACAACCTGGCTCAGGTCGAGAAGGACCACCCCGACCAGATTCTGCGGTCGATCGGCTACTTCAAGAGCCCAGAGTTGCTCAAGAACATGTCCGACGGCGACAAGAAGCGCGCGTTCATGTCCGTCCAGCTCAAGGGCAACAACGACGACACCATCCTGAGCAACTACAACAAGAACGTCGGCACGGACGGCAAGACCGTCAAGGAAGCCCTGAACATCCCCGGCGTCGAGGTGCAACAGGCCGGTCTCCAGCCGCTGGCCAGCGAGCTGACCGGCACCATCGGCGAAGACCAGAAACGCGCCGAGGTGGCGGCCATCCCGCTGGTGGCCGTGGTGCTGTTCTTCGTCTTCGGCACAGTCATCGCGGCCAGCCTCCCCGCCGTCATCGGCGGCCTGTCGATCGCCGCCGCGCTGGGCATCATGCGCCTGGTCGCCGAGTTCACGCCCGTGCACTTCTTCGCCCAACCCGTGGTGACGCTGATCGGGCTGGGCATCGCGATCGACTACGGACTGTTCATCGTCAGCCGGTTCCGCGAAGAGCTCGCCGAGGGTTACGAGACCGAGGCCGCGGTCCGGCGCACGATGATGACCTCCGGCCGGACCGTCGTCTTCTCCGCCGTGATCATCGTGGCGTCGTCCGTCCCCTTGCTGCTCTTTCCGCAGGGCTTCCTCAAGTCGATCACCTATGCCATCATCGCCTCGGTCATGCTGGCGGCGATCCTGTCGATCACCGTGCTGGCCGCCGCACTGGCGATCCTCGGCCCGCGCGTGGACGCCGTCGGGGTCAAGATGCTGGTGCGGTTCGCGCAGCCCGATCCCATCAGGTCCGACCCCGCCAACCCGCGCTCGAATCCCCTCGCCCTCGCGTCCATCCCGGTGGGCATCCTGCTTCCGCCGCTGGGCATCGCGTTCGGGCACATCGCCCGGTCCCGGATCAGGACGACCGGTGAGCGCGGTGCGGGACTGGCACTGATCGGGCTGGTGTTGGGTTACGTCAGCCTGATGTCCGCGCTCGGCTACGGCGTGATCGCCCTGCGGGACGCCGGCGTCGTCGACGGCGCGCTGTACTGGATCCTGCTGGGCATCGTGATCTTCGTCGCGTTCGTCATCGGCGGGCTCGCGCTCGCGCGAGCCGTGCCGGTCCTGCGCCGCCCGATCGTGTGGTGGCTGAACTGGCTCGCCGAGAAGACCCAGAAGACCAAGACCCGGGCCGAGGTCGAGAAGGGCTTCTGGGGCGTCCTGGTCAACCGCGTGATGAAGCGTCCCGCCGCGTTCGCGATACCGATCGTGATCGTGATGATCCTGCTGATCATCCCGCTGGGTCAGCTGGCGCTTGGCGGCATCAGCGAGAAGTATTTGCCCCCCGACAATTCGGTGCGGCAGGCGCAGGAGGAGTTCGACAAGACCTTCCCCGGCTTCCGCACCGAACCCCTCACCCTGGTTTTGCAGAGCGACAACGGTCAGCCGGTCACCGACCAGCAGATCGCCGAGGTCCGCAATGAGGCGATGCAGATCCCGGGCTTCATCGAGCAGAACAACGATCCGACCACCATGTGGAAGGAGCGTTCATACCTGGACGGGGCCTCCAAGGATCCGTCGGTCCGGGTCATCCAGAACGGGCTGGTGGTGCGCAACGACGCGGCCAAGAAGATCAACGAACTGCGCGCGATGTCACCGCCGCGGGGCATCACCGTGTCGGTCGGCGGGACTCCGGCGCTGGAGCAGGACAGCATCCACAGTCTGTTCTCGAAGCTGCCGCTGATGGTGGTGGTGCTCATCCTCACGACGACGGTCCTGATGTTCCTGGCGTTCGGATCGCTGGTGCTGCCGATCAAGGCCGCGCTGATGAGCGCGCTGACGCTGGGCTCCACGATGGGCATCCTGACGTGGATGTTCGTCGACGGGCACGGTTCCGGGTTGATGAACTACACGCCGCAGCCCCTGATGGCGCCGATGATCGGGTTGATCATCGCGGTGATCTGGGGCCTGTCGACCGACTACGAGGTCTTCCTGGTGTCGCGCATGGTGGAGGCCAGGGCGCGGGGCATGTCCACCGCGGAGGCGATCCGCATCGGCACCGCGACCACGGGCCGGTTGATCACCGGTGCCGCGTTGATTCTGGCGGTGGTCGCCGGCGCGTTCGTGTTCTCCGACCTGGTCATGATGAAGTACCTCGCGTTCGGGTTGATCCTGGCGCTGCTGCTCGACGCCACCGTCATCCGGATGTTCCTGGTGCCGGCGATCATGAAGATGCTCGGCGACGACTGCTGGTGGGCTCCACGGTGGATGAAGCGCATCCAGGAACGCCTTGGCCTCGGCGAGGTCGAACTCCCCGACGAACGCAAGCGGCCCACGGTGCGGGAAGCCGAGCTCGACTCGGAGGCACTCGTCGGCGCCGGCGCGCCGGTGTCGGCTCGCGCCAGGCCGCCTCACGACCCGACGCACCCGGAGGGCGGGCAGCGGGCCCTCGGCACCGGCAAGGCCCTCCCGCAGCGCGTCAGCCCGCCGTCGGCGGCGGGCACGACCCGCATCCCCGTCGCCACACCGGTGAGCGAGCCGCAGACCACCCGTCTGTCCACGCCCGCCGCGGACAAGACCACGCGGATCCCCACGCCGACCGGGTCGACCGAACCGCCCACCACGCGCACGCCGCGCGCCGAGCCGGCCGCGCCGCGGGGCGCGATGCTCAATCGCGGGTCCTCGTCGGGCCGCGGCTCCAACGCCAACGGCAGCCGTGAGATCGAGTCCTGGCTCGGCGACCTGCGCAGCGGCGCGGCGGGCTCGGCCGCGACGTCCAAGGGGGCCGCCGACGCGAAGCGTCCGCCGCCCACCGCACGGCGTCAGCCGCCGGCCGCGGCACCCGCCACCGAGCCGCCGACCACGGCGATCCCGGCTCAGCGACCGGATGCCGACGCCACCGAGAAGATCGACACGCGCAAGGCCGCCGAGGAGAACCCCAAGCGTCGCGGTGGCGGCGTCAGTGCCGCTGATCTCCTACGCCGGGAGGGCCGGCTGTAGTCCGGGAGTCGACGGTGTCGGTCGTCCCCGCGACGGTCGGCCCCTCCTCGGCCGCGAGCGCCGCCTCCTCGGCCGCGGGATCGTCCGCGATCAGCACCCTGATCGAACTGTTCAGCACCGCCACGATCGGCACCGCCAGCAGCGCCCCGATGATGCCGGCGGTCACCCCGCCTGCGGCGATCGCGAGCACCACGGCCAATGGGTGAAGCGATACGGCGCGCCCCATCACCAGCGGCTGAAGGATGTGGGACTCGAGCTGTTGCACGGCGATGATCAGGCCCAGGGCGATCAGCGCGAACACCCATCCCTTCGCGATCAGGGCCACCACCACTGCCAGCCCGCCCGCGATGACCGCACCGATCAGCGGGATGAAGGCGCCGAGGAACACCAGCGACGCCAACGGCAGGGCCAGCGGGATGCCCATGATCGCCAGGCCGGTGCCGATGCCGACGGCGTCGACGAGCGCGACCAGGAACGTGGCGCGCACGTACCCGATCAGGGAGTGAAAGCCCGCCCGGCTCGCGTCGCGCACCCGGTCGCGGACGGTCGTTGGGAAGATCTTGGTGACGAACGCGAAGATGTGGCGCCCGCCCTGCAGCAGGAAGATCAACGTGAACAGCATCAGCAGCGCGCCGGTGACGATCTCGGTGATGGTTCCCGCGGTCGACAGCGCGCCACTGGTCAACTTCGACTGATTGTTCTTCAACGCGTCGATCGCGGTGTCCGTCGCGCTCTTGATCTGGTCATTGCTGAAGTGGGACAACACCCCGGTGTTGAGCGAGTTCCTGGCGCTGGTGATGCTTCGCGTCACCTGTTCGACCAGTGCCGGTGCGCCCTGGATGAATTGGCTGACGACGAAGGTGAGGAGCCCGCCGACCACGACCACGCCGCTGAGGATCACCGAAGCCACCGCCGCGCCCCGCGGCAGTCCGCGACGGTCGAGGAAGTCGACGAGCGGCAGCAGCATCGCCGTCACCATGGTGGCGAGCAGCACCGGCACGACGATGACCTCGAGGTGCATCACCACCCAGAGCAATGCGACCAGCGCGCCGAGGATGACCAGCAATCGCCACGACCAGGCCGCGGCCTTGCGGACGAGGGGGTGCACGGAGGTGTCGGCAAACGAGTCGATGGGCTCTGGCATCCCGGTAGCGTAACGACTCGGCGCGCCCAACCGAGGCATGCTCACCTGGCGGTGAGCCGCCGTTACGCTGGACCCGTGTCGCGTGACGCGCCGGAGGGCAGGAGCGAAGCGACCCGGGATGTGGCTCCGGAGGGCAGGAGCGAAGCGACCCGGGATGTGGCTCCGGAGGGCAGGAGCGAAGCGACCCGGGACGTAAGTCCAGAGCGCGGTCGCTACTGGTGGCTGCGGTGGGTCGTCATCGGGGTCGCCGTCGCGGTCCTCGGGGTCGAGTTGGTGCTGGTGTGGGATCAGCTCGCGAAGGCGTTGCGGAGCCTGCTCTCGGCCAACGGCTGGTGGGTGTTCGCCGCGGCGCTCGCCGCGCTCGGCTCGATGCACAGTTTCGCGCAGATCCAGCGCACGCTCCTGTCGTCCGCCGGAGTACAGGTCAAGCAGGTGCGGTCTGAGGCCGCGTTCTACGCGGGCAACGCGTTGTCCACGACCATGCCGGGTGGACCCGTCCTGTCGGCGACGTTCGTCTACCGGCAGCAGCGCATGTGGGGCGCCTCGCCGATCGTCGCGTCCTGGCAGCTGGTCATGTCGGGCGTGCTGCAGGTGGTCGGCCTGGCCCTGCTCGGACTGGCCGGCGCCTTCCTCCTCGGCGCGAGCAAGAACCCGCTGTCGCTCATCTTCACCCTCGGCGGCTTCGTGGCGCTGCTCGTGCTGGCGCAGACCGTCGCGTCGAACCCGCAACAGATCGACGGCATCGGCGTACGTCTGCTGTCGTGGCTCAACTCCGTGCGCGGCAAGCCCGCCGACACCGGGCTCGACAAGTGGCGCGAGCTGCTCCGGCAGCTCGAGTCGGTCAGCCTGAGCCGGCGCGCCCTCGGAACGGCCTTCAGTTGGTCGCTGTTCAACTGGGTCGCCGACGTCGCCTGCCTGGCCTTCGCCGCCTACGCCGCAGGCGGACATCCTTCGCTGGCGGGCCTGACCGTCGCCTATGCGGCGGCGCGCGCCGTCGGCGCCATCCCCCTGATGCCCGGTGGACTGCTGGTCGTCGAGGCGGTGCTGGTGCCCGGCCTGGTGTCCAGCGGGATGACGCTCGCCTCGGCGATCTCGGCAATGCTGATCTACCGGCTGGTCAGCTGGGTCTTCGTCTCGGCGATCGGCTGGGTGGTGTTCTTCTTCATGTTCCGCACCGAGCGGGACGTCGATCCGGACGCGTCCCTCGCCGAGGACGACGGCGGTGCGGTGCCGTCGCCGGTCGGATTGCCGGGGTCCCGCCCGTTCAGCCCCGATCCGGAGGCGAGACACGAGCCGGAGCCGCTGGAACCGTTGCCGTAGAACGGCTTACGGTCACCTCCCGGCGGCCCGGCGGATGTCGACATTGGGGAAGGTCGGGATGTCGAACCTGGCGTGCACGCGCGTTTCCGTGCACGAGCGTTCGGCGTGGTCGGCGATGTCGGCGAGCGTGGTCACCCACATGCCGTCCATGGCCTTGACGGTTTCGACCAACCGTTCCAGTGCCACGGCCTTCGAGGGCCGCCCGGAGATGAACGGGTGGTTGGTGAGGACGAAGCAGCCGCCTTCGAGGTGATGCGCCTGGGCTTCCAGCGTCCACATCTCGAGTACCTTCGCCGGGCTCTCGATCACCCCGCTGCCGGTGACACCGGGGTAGAACGCGTACTGTTCCCAGTCGTCGAGCGCCCAGTCCACGGGAATCTCGATGAGCGTCTGCGTGGCGTCCGGTGCGACGGCGAAGCGGTAGGGCACGTCGCCGTCCAGCAAGCTCGAGTCATACCGGAATCCGCGTTGGGCAAGCAGAACCGGTGTGTGCCAATTGGTTTCCCACCACGGGGCGCGGTAGCCGACGGGACGAACGCCCGCCACCTTGTCGAGGGCCTCCAAGCCGCGGTCGAGGTAACCCAGTTCGGTGACGGCGTCGATGCCCTGCATCGGCTCGTGCAGATACCCGTGGTGGCCGACCTCGTGGCCGCCATCGATGATCGCCTTGACCGTGTCCGGATAACACTCGGCGGTGAAGCCGGGTACGAAGAAGGTGGCGCGGACGTCTTGGCGGTCGAGCATCCTCAGCAACCTCGGCACCCCCACCCTCGGCCCATAGGATTGATGACTCATCAACGACATTCGTGCCGCTGCGCTGGGATCGTGGGCCAGCACGCATGATTCCGCATCGACGTCGAAGGTGAAGGCGGCCGCGGCGCGGTAGCCCGGCGGCCAGACCAGGTCGTGGGGACCGGCGTTGAGGGGACTGCTCATCGGGACAGACCCCTCTCGGACGCCATGCTGGTGCCCGCACCGGTCGTCGCCGTCCGCTGAGACGCCTCGTGACGACGGTATGCGCGCGGTCCGAGCAGTGCGTACAGTCCCGCCGCCACCATGCTGCCCGCCAACCAGGACAGGTCCAATCCACCGAGGGCGCGGGACCCGAACCCCTGCATCACGTCCATCGATCCGTACATGAACATCCACGTGGCGCCGATGCCGACGGCGAAGCAGACCATGGTCGCCCAGTTGACGTCGGGCAGCCTCCGGGAGCCGATGGGGTCGAACAGGCGCTGTGCGTTCAGCGCGCCCTTCTCCACGACGAAGTAGTGCACCAGCATGATGCCGGCCCAGCTGGCGATCCAGGCCACGATCGCGCCGAGCCAGGTGCTGAGCACGGTGGCGAGATTGGACTGGAGGATGAAGAAGACCACGACCACCAGTGCGAACACTCCGACGAACGCGTTGAGCTTGCGACGGGTCATCTTGATGTCGAGGGCCTGCGTGGCGACCGAGAACGTGTAGATGTTGAGGATGTTGGTCGCGATCGGGCCATGGACGACCAGGAACAGCACCGGCAGCGCCAGGGACCCGTAGTTGTCCACGATCAGCTTGCCGGGGTCCACCGATCCGTTGGTGGTCGCCAGGCTGGCCCCCAGCACGCCGAGCCAGACCACCGGGATGAACTGCCCGAGCGTGCTGGCCAGATACAGTTTGCGCCGCGGCACCGACGTGCTGACGAATCGCGAGTAGTCGCAGGCATAGGTGAACCAGGTTATGCCCCAGCCGATTCCGATCACGGTCATCACCGCTGACATGGCGGCGATGCGTTCCCCGCCGTGCAGGACCTGTCCGGCGGGCCCGGCGTAGGACCAGTCGATGTCCAGATGGAACCACGCGACTACGGACATCAACACCAGCACCGCCAGCGTCGGCGGAACCGTCCATCGCTCGAACGCGGCGATGGCCCGATAACCGAACCACGCGATCGTCACCTGCAGGCCCATGATGACCGCAGCGACGAGAATCTTCGCCGGCACGTTCGGCGCATCCGGGTCGACCAGCCCGACCTTGCCGAGCAGCGCCATCACCAGGTCGAGGATGATCCAGGTGTTGACCGCGCACCACCCGACGGCCAGGGCGGCCTGGATCGCCGCGGGCACGTAGGCGCCGCGGCGACCGAAGGCCGCGCGTGAGAGCACCATGCCCGTCACGCCGGTCCGCTGACCGATCAGCACGAAGATGCCGAAAAGCGCCATGCCGACGAAGTTTCCGGCCACGAGCACGATCAGCGTGTCCCGTATCCCCAGCCCGAGTCCGATGCCGAGCGCCCCGAGGACCCAGTTGATCGGGGCGATGTTGGCGCCGGCCCAGATCCAGAACTGCCCGGAGACCCGCCGGGTGCGAAGTTCGTCGGGGATGGGTTGAAGCACCTCTTCGATCTGGTGGATGTCGGGTACCGCAGGCGGCAGGTCGGCCGCCGGCGCACCGATCATCGCCGTCGAAAGTGGCTGGTCGCTGTCCGGTGGTTGGTCGATGCTCATGTGCAGGTGTCCTTCGCTGTCGAGCCGAGCGGGGGTGGGCGGGGGTGGACGGGGTGGACTGGATCACATCTCTCGCTAATGGTGCAACGATGTTGCGCATGTGTCAACAGATATGCGCCGTACAGACCTCATGTGAACGGTTGACAAGCGAACTCAGGGTGAAATATCTTCATCGATGCAACGTGGTTGCGTTCAGGGCAACATCATACGAAAGGACCCACGTGAACCTCGAGCGTCTCAAGGACATCCACAACGGCGACAAGGTCGTTCCCACCTTCGGTGCCGCCGAGATGGAGCAGCGGTTGAGTGCGTTGCGCAAACAGATGGCCAACGACGGTCTCGACGCAGCGGTATTCACCAGCTACCACAACATCAATTACTATTCGGACTTCCTCTTCACCGCCTTCGGTCGCCCCTACGCCCTGGTGGTGACCCCCGATGGTGCGACCACGGTGTCGGCCAACATCGATGCGGGCATGCCATGGCGACGCAGTGTCGGCGACAACGTCGTCTACACCGACTGGCGGCGCGACAATTTCGAGTACGCCGTGCAGCAGGTGCTCGAGAAGCAGGGGATCAGCACGGGCCGGCTCGGTGTCGAGAACGACCACATCAGCCCCGACCTGCTGGCCCGGATCGCCGCGGCGCTGCCCGGCATGGAGCCGGTCGACGTCGCCGCTGCGACCATGCGCCTGCGGATGATCAAGTCACCCGCGGAGATCGAGTTGATCAAGCACGGCGCCAGGATCGCGGACCTCGGCGGCGACGCCATTCGCGAGGCGATCACCGAGGGCGTACCCGAGTACGAGGTGGCGATCGCCGGCTCCAACGCGATGATTCGCGAGATCGCCCGCACCTTCCCGCACGTCGAACTCCGCGACACCTGGGTGTGGTTCCAGTCCGGCATCAACACCGACGGCGCGCACAACTGGGCTACCAGCCGCCAGGTTCAGCGCGGTGACATCCTGTCGCTGAACTGCTTTCCGATGATCGCCGGCTACTACACCGCACTCGAGCGCACGCTGTTCTACGGTCAGCCCTCCGCGGAGCACCTGCGACTGTGGGAGGTCAACGTCGCGGTGCACCGTCGTGGTCTGGAACTGATCAAGCCGGGCGCGGTCTGCAAGGACATCGCCGCCGAGCTCAACGAGATCTACGAGTCCGAAGGGCTGCTGCCCCACCGCACCTTCGGCTACGGGCATTCCTTCGGGGTGCTCTCGCACTACTACGGCCGCGAGGCCGGCCTGGAACTGCGGGAGGACATCGACACCGTCCTCGAGCCCGGGATGGTGGTGTCGATGGAACCGATGATCATGATCCCCGAAGGCCGTCCGGGTGCCGGCGGCTACCGCGAACACGACATCCTCGTCCTTCACGACGACGGCGCCGAGAACATCACCGGGTTCCCGTTCGGCCCCGAGCACAACATCGTCGACGCATGAGCCCGTCGCCGGGCCCGTCGCGGCGGGGCCCGGCGATGGTGGTGGGTGACAATGAGGTCTCGCAATGCGGCAGGAGGGCCACCGGCCATGAGCGTGGACGACGTCGACCGACTCCCGGGGCGCGACGGTGACTCCAGGCCGTCCGCATCGGTGTTGCTCAACGGGCTGCGGGTGCTGGAGTCGTTCACGATCACCGAACCGGTGCTCGGCGTCACCGAGATCGCGCGCAAGGTCGACCTTCACAAGAGCAGCGTCTCGCGCATCCTCGCGACCCTGGAGAAGGCCGGCTACGTCGAACGCGACGACGATTCCGGCCGCTTCCGGCTCGGGCTGGGTCTGATCGCGCTGACCGGACCCCTGCTGGCCAACCTGGACGTCCGACGGGTGGCGCAGCCCGAACTCGTCGAACTCACCCAACGCACCGGTGAGACCAGCGCACTCGCGGTGTGGAACGGGCACGAATCCGTGGTGGTCGAACAGGTGCCCAGCCCGAAGCAGGTCAAGCACAGCGCCTCGGTCGGCACGCGCTACGACACCTACCAGAGCTCGTCGGTGCAGGTGTTCCTCTCGGAGATGCCGCGAGCCGACGTGCTGAACCTGTTCACCCGACGACTCCTCGTCGGGCCCGACGGCGCTGGTGCCGTCGACGCGTACGTCGATGAGTTGGCCGACGCCCGCGCACGCGGCTACGCACTCAACGACGGCCGCACCTCCATCGAAGAGGTCGGCGTCGCCGCCCCGATCCACGACCATCGCGGCGTGCTGGTCGCAGCGGTCCTGCTCTCCGCGCCCCGGTTCCGGGTACCCCAGGCCATGCTCGAACCCCTGGGACATGCCGTCGTCGAGACGGCCAGGAACGTCTCCGCACGCCTGGGTGGCGCACCGGCACCCGCCGTGGCATCCGACTGACCCGGGTGCGGACGGGCGCGCCGCCCGGCCCGGGGCCATAGGATCAGCGCATGCGCCGCGCGATCCGGAACACCGTCGCGGTGCTCGGTGTGGCGGCCCTCGTCGCCGCGTGTGGCGGCGCCTCCGAGAAGACGTCCGACTCGACGGGGTCCGCTGCACCGGAGGTGTCGACGACGACCACGACCGGCGCACCCGCGACTTCCGCCACCTCCGCGCCGGTGCGGGTTACGCCGGTGATCGCGAGCGTCGTCGCCGCGCCGGTGCCGGTGCCCGCCACCGACGGCAAGGTGCACCTCGCCTACGAACTGCAGGTGACCAACACCATCGGCGGTGACGTGACGCTGAAGTCGTTGTCCGTCAAGGCCGGTCGCAACGAGGTGCTCACCCTGGCCGGGGACGGACTCGGGTACTGGACGCGCGCCCTCGGCGCAGGCACGGTCCCGACCACCACGTTGGGGCCCGGGCAGGCGGGCATCGTGTGGCTCGACGTCGTGCTCGACCGCGACGCGCCCGTGCCGACCGAGCTGTCGCACACCGTCGTCGTCGACCTGGCCAAGCCGATGCCGCCGCTCATGCCCGCCACCGTCACCGAGGACGAGATCGCACCCGTGACGCCCTCCGCCCAGCGGCCCGCCGTCATCTCGCCACCACTGGACGGTCCGCGGTGGCTCGACGCCAACAGCTGCTGTGACATGACGGCGCACCGGATGGCCATGAATCCGCTCGACGGAGGGCTCTGGGCGGCAGAACGTTTCGCGATCGACTACCTCCAGGTGAGCGCGGACGGAACCGTCTTCACCGGTGACGGGTCCAAGCCCGAGAGCTACCCCTACTTCGGCGCCGACATCCACGCGGTGGCCGACGGCACCGTCGTGTCGGTGCTCGACGGGCTGCCCGAACAGGTGCCGGGCAAGAGCCCCACCGGACTTCCGCTGGAACAGTACGCCGGCAACCACGTCGTCCAAGACATCGACGACGGCCGGGGCGGCCACTACTACGCCCTCTACGCACACCTGAAGACCGGCACGGTGAAGGTGAAGCCCGGCGACCGGTTGACTGCCGGGCAGGTCATCGGCAACCTCGGCAATACGGGGAACTCCGACGCGCCGCACCTGCACTTCCACGTGATGAGCACACCAGACCCGTTGCGCTCCAACGGATTGCCGTTCGTGTTCAAGAACTTCGCGCTGGACGGACGGCTGGCGTCGATGGACGCGCTCGGCCCGCTGTTGACGGGATCGCCGGCACCGATGGCGCCCGGTGTCACCGCACGCGACGAGACGAACGTCAGCCCACTGGTGTTGGACGTGATGACCTATGCCGGCGGCTGAGCCCGCCGTGGCACGCGCCGCGGCGGCGGCCCTGCTCGCCGACGCGGCGTGCGTGCTGGTGTTCTGCGCGATCGGCAGGCGCAGTCACGCCGAGGGCCTCACCGTCGCGGGGATCGCCGAGACGGCGTGGCCCTTCCTGACCGGCACCGCCACGGGCTGGCTGGTGAGCCGCGCGTGGCAGCGTCCCACGTCGTTGGCCCCGACGGGACTCGCGATCTGGTTGTGCACCGTGATCGTCGGAATGCTGTTGCGCAAGGCCACCTCTGCGGGCACCGCCGTCAGCTTCGTGGTGGTCGCTTCGCTTTCGACCGCCATCCTGCTACTCGGTTGGCGCCTCGGCGCAAGGGTCCGGTCTCACCTCCGAAGAAACCCCTGACCGGTGCGTCGATGCCGGGATCCGACTCGGCCGTAGGAGACGTCGACACCGTCAACGTGGCGCGAAGACCGCCGAGGGGTCCGTCCGACAGCTCGATGCCACCGCCGTGCAGGGCGGCCTGCTGCGCGACCAGCGCCAGCCCGAGGCCGGAGCCGCCCGGCGTCGCGGTGCTGCCGCGGGCGAACCTGCCCATCACGAACTGGTGCTCTTCGGCAGGAAGTCCGCACCCGTCGTCGTCGACCATGATGGTCAGCACCTCGCCGCGACCGTCCGCAGGCGGAAGCCGGTGCGCGGTCAGGACGATTCGCGTGGCGCCGCCGTGCGCGATCGCGTTGCGCACCAAATTGTCCACCGCGAGCCGCAGGCCACCGGGCCACCCCCAGATCGTGCCGATGTCGTCGTCACCGAGCACGTCGATCGCCACGGCATCGTTTCGGCTGCCGGCCCGCCCGTTCTCGCGCGCCACCCTGTCGAGCATGTCGGTCACGTCGATCAGTTCACGATCCTCCTGCTGCGCAAGCTGGCCCGAGGCGAGCTGCCCGAGCGCGGTGATGATGGCCTCCACCCGGCGCTGGGCACGCGCCAGGTCGCCGACCACCTCGTCACGCTCCTCGGCGGGCAGATCGTGGATCCGCAGCGTGTCCAGGTCGGCCCGCATCGCGGTCAGCGGGGTCCGCAGTTCGTGGGCGGCGTTGGCGGCGAAGTCCTGCGCGGCCTGCAGCGAGTTCGTCGTCGCGCGTTGGGCTGCGGCGAGCCGATCGAGCATCCCGGCCATCGCGTCGGACAGCTCCTCGGCCTCCCTGGCGCCCTTCACCGCCGTCATCCGATCGCTGCCCTTGCCGAGCCGCATCGTCTGCTCGGTGAGCCGTCGCAACGGCCGGATCGCCGGCCCCGCGAGCAGCCACCCGAGCCCCCCGGCGAGCAGCACGGTGACGACGCCCACCGCGGTGTACAGCGGAATCCTGGCCCGGTTCAGCAAGATGCTGTCGGCGCGAATTCCCACCGACATCAGCACCCCGCCCTGCTGGTCGACGGGGATGGTCCTGACCCGGTATTCGATGCCGTTGACCGCGACGGTCTCGCTGCCAGGGGGCAGTTGCGGCAACTGGAAGCCGCGCTGGAAGACCACCTGCCCCGTGGACCGCGACCGGCCGGTCTGGAGCACGCCGTTGGTCTGGTCGTACACGCTGGCATCGACGATGGAGTCGAGCCGTCGGTCGAGCTGCGCGGCGTCGTTGCTCGCCAACACCAGCGACGTCAGGACGGTGAAGACCGCGACCACGGCGGCGGCGGCCGCCGCCGCGGCCAGCGCGACGCGCGTGCGCAACGACGCCGACCGGCCGAACCGGGTCAGCCGCACGTCAGGGCTCGTCGCGCAGGACGTACCCGATCCCGCGAACCGTGTGGATCACCCGGGGGTGCCCTTCGCGTTCGAGTTTGCGCCTCAGGTAGCTGACGAACACGTCCGCGACGTTGGTGTCGACGTCGAAGTCGTAGCCCCATACCAGCTCCAGCAACCGCTGCCGGGACAACACCACGCCCGCGTTCTCGGCGAGCACCGCCAGCAGGTCGAACTCCCGCTTGGTGAGGTCCGCCCGTTCCCCCTCGACGAACACCAGTCGCCGGGCGGTGTCGATGGTCAGCGGTCCCACCGTCATGGTGTCCGGCGACCGTTCGGACAGACTGGACCTGCGCAGCAGCGCGTGCAGGCGGGCGACCAGTTCACCGAGGTCGAACGGCTTCGTCAGGTAGTCGTCCGCGCCCGCCTCCAGCCCGGCGATCCGGTCGTTGACGGTGTCGCGGGCGGACAGCACGCAGATCGGGATGTCGTTGCCGAGCGCCCGCAACGCCGTCACGACGGCCACCCCGTCCAATTCCGGCATCTGGACGTCCAGCACCAGCGCATCGTGCGTCTCGCTGGAGAGCAGACGCAGCGCTTCCTTGCCATTGGCCGCGACCCGTACGTCGAAGCCCGAGTGCCGCAGTCCACGAGACACGGACGTTCGCACGTCCGGGTCGTCGTCGACCATCAACACCGTCCGACCCGCGCCGTCGAGCGCGGGTGGTTCTGCCAACCGCACGCGGTCTACGGAGTGGCAGGCGCAGGCGCGGCGCCGCAGCGGTTCTTCAGATCGACCAGCGGCTGACGGATGCCGGTGAGGTCGCCCTTGACGCCTGGGTTGTCGTCCATGTACTTGGCCACCTGGGTACGTACCTCGTCACGCGGGAGACCCTCGAGGCTGGTGAAGAACCAGTTCACGTCGGGGTGGGTGAACAGGTACGCCGACGTCGACGCGGAGACGCCCGACGCCACGCCCGCCAGATCCGCCGCGGAGCAATTCGGGGGGTTCAGGGCCGGGTCATCTGCCATGGCAGACGGGAGCGCACCGAACAACATCGCGCCTGCGATCGCACTGGCGCCCATCGCGCCAGCTAACGCGCGTCGCCCAGCACGGGCCGAGAGTGACATGGTCGAGCTCCTTCTTCCAATGTGCAGAGTGATACCTGGTCCGGCGGTTTCCGTCGGCGTCGACGACCCCGGGGGGAGATCGACAACGAAAAGCTAAGCAGAATCGGACACGACTTTCTTGCCTTGCGCACAACCAGTCGGGCGGGATGCCAAAAGAGCAGTTCAGCGCCCACTCGTGAAAGAGGGCGCGAGTCGGTGTGAACTACCTGGGAGTCGTCGCCGCGGGCCCTGGCAGCGGACCGGTGCCCGCCGTGGCCGTGGCCGCGGGCGATGACGGCACGGGCACCGCGGTTCCCGGCACGCCGACCGCCTGCGCCGCGGGAGATGCAGCCGGCAAACCGCCGAGCGGCGTCGCGGGCAGCGTCGCGGACGGCGACTGCGCACCCTGAAGCAGGCCGAACACCTGCGTGGGGGTCAGCGGCAACCTGCATCGGCTCGACAGGCTCACCAGCGGGCTCTGTAGGGCCTGCATGTCCTTGCCGGCCTGCGGGTTGGCGTCGAAGTACGTCTTCAGCGCGACCAGCGACTGCGCCCCGCCCTGCTGTTGCGAGATGGTCGTCAGCGCCGTGTTCGTCTCGGGGTGCGCGTCGAGGTAACTGCCGGTCGAGGTGGCCACCGAACCGATCGTGCGGGCTACCTCGCTGGCGGCGCACGGGTCGGTCGCGGCGGTGGCCGACGGCGTCCACGGCACGGCCATCGACGCCACTGCCACACCACCCGTCGCACACATGGCGAACACGGTGGCGAGACGGCGACGCACGGTCGTCGTGATGGTCGTCATGGGTAACTCCTCGAGACGGGGGGCGGCCAGGAGCCATGATGCCATCGGGGCAGCGGTGCCACCAATCCGGACAGCAAACAGTGCGCTCGTTGCGGCGGGTGTTGGAGACCGGCCCGATGCCGTCGCCGGCCCGTCGCCGGGGGCCGGGAATCCGCCCTGCGGCCCGATTCTCAAGGCGCGGGCACCCTACCTCGTGCTGCGGTACCCTCAGCGCTAAGAAACGCGGCGAGGAAGGCAGGGGTCCGCCATCCAGCAGTTCATGTTGCGGTTGAGCAGCAAGCTGCGTAAATACCGCTGGGCGGTGTTCGCAGCGTGGCTCCTCCTGCTGGTGCCCTCGGTGTACTTGGCACTGAATCACTCGGGCAACCTGACCGGTGGCGGGTTCGACGTTGCCGGGTCCCAGTCACTGAGGGTCGAGCACGCCGTCCAGGACCACTACCCCGACCAGGGCGCGTCGCCACTGGCACTGGTCGCGGCGCCGCGGGCGGACGCCTCGTACGACGACATGAACGCCGCCGTCGCGCACCTCCGGCAGATCGCCGCCGGAGTACCGAGCGTGAAGGTCGTCCCCAGCCCCCAGCAGCCGCCACCCCAGCCGGACCGGCCCTACGTGGTCAGCCTGCAGACGAACTTCAACAGCGGCAGTTCCGACGTGGCCAAGCAGTTGCGCACGAAGGTCGGCATCGACGGCGACCAACCCGGGCAGTTCGAGAACGGCAAGGTCAAGCTCTACGTCATCGGACAGGGCGCGCTCGGCGCCGCGGCCAGCGAGGCCACTAAGCACGACATTGCGCAGGCCGAGAAGTGGAACCTGCCCATCGTGCTGATCGTGCTGCTCGCCGTGTTCGGCTCCCTGGCGGCCGCCGCCATGCCGCTGGTGCTGGGCATCTGCACGGTGGTGGTGACCATGGGCCTCGTCTACCTGCTGTCGATGGTCACCCAGATGTCGGTGTTCGTCACGTCGACCGTGTCCATGTTCGGCATCGCCCTGGCGGTGGACTATTCGTTGTTCATACTGATGCGCTTCCGGGAGGAGCTGCGGTCGGGCCGGGAACCGGCACAGGCGGCCGACGCCGCGATGGCGACGTCCGGCCTGGCGGTGCTGCTGTCCGGCCTCACGGTCATCGCGTCGGTGACCGGCATCTACCTGATCCACACGCCCGTGCTGGCATCGATGGCCACCGGCGCCATCCTCGCCGTCGCCGTCGCCGTGTTGACGTCCACCACCCTGATCCCCGCCGTGCTGGCGACCGTCGGCAAGGCGGCGTCCAGGCGTTCGTCGTGGCTGCACGTGTCGCGGCGGCCCGAGACGACGCAATCGCGGTTCTGGACGCGCTGGGTCGGCTGGGTCATGCGGCGCCAGTGGTGGTCGGCATGCGGTGCGGCGATCGTGCTGATCGTGCTGGCGACGCCGGCCTTCGCGATGACACTCGGCAACAGCCTGCAGCGACAATTCGAGCCCACCCACGAGATCCGCGGTGGCATCAATGCGGCAGCCCAGGCACTGGGCCCCGGCGCGCTGGGCCCCATCCGCGTGCTCGTCGACTTCCCCGGCGGCAATGCGAACGGGCCGGAGAACACCGGCGCCCTCGACGCGCTCGCCCAGAAGATGTCGCAGGGGCCGGACGTCGAGACCGTGCTGCCGCCGGTGTTCGGCGACGACAATCACAGCGCGCTGCTCGCGGCGGTGCTGTCGATCGACCCCGAGGACCCTGCGGCGCGCGACACGGTCGACTGGATGCGGGCCCAGTTGCCGCGCGCGGCCCCCGGCTCCCCCGCCATCGTCGACGTCGGGGGTCCCACGGCGTTGCTCAAGGACTTCGACGACCGGGTCGCCGTCACCCAGCCGCTGGTGTTCGGGTTCGTCGCGCTGATCGCGTTCGTGATGCTCCTCATCTCGATCCGCTCGGTGTTCCTGGCGTTCAAGGGCGTCCTGATGACGGTGCTGTCGGTGGCCGCCGCCTACGGCAGCCTGGTGGTCGTCTTCAAGTGGGGCTGGCTCGAGGCGTTGGGCTTCGAGCCGCTGGAGTCCCTCGACAGCACGATCCCTCCGCTGGTGCTGGCGATGACCTTCGGCTTGTCGATGGACTACGAGATCTTCCTGCTGACCCGCATCCGCGAGCGCTTCCTGCAGACCAACAACACCCGCGACGCGGTCGCGTACGGCGTCAGCACCAGCGCGCGGACGATCACCAGCGCGGCGCTGATCATGATCGCGGTGTTCATCGGCTTCGCCTTCGCGGGGATGCCGCTGGTCGCGCAGCTGGGTGTGGCGTGCGCCGTCGCGATCGCCGTCGACGCGACGATCGTCCGACTGGTGCTGGTGCCCGCGTTGATGGCCATGTTCGCGCAGTGGAACTGGTGGCTGCCCGGCTGGCTGGACCGCATCCTGCCGTCGGTGGACTTCGAGAAACCCCTGCCCAAGGCCGACATCGGTGACCTGGTCGTGATCCCCGAGGACATCTCCACGATGGGGCCGTCCGGATCGGACCTGCGCAACGTGGTGAAGTCGGCGGCGAAGCTCAAGACCCTCGCTCCCCAGACCATCACGGTCGCGGACCCGCTGGCGTTCAGCGGCTGCCTGCCGCCGGCCGGTTCGCTGGCCGAGCACGTCAAGGGTGGCGACGAGCCGCTGGCCGCGCTGCGTCCTGGTGACACCGTTCGGCTCCCCAGCCACCAGCAGGGTTACCACCAGGGCGGCGTCAGGCTCGGCAGGGTTGGCGGCGGGCGTGGCGGCAGGAACGGGACCGGCAACGGCAGGTACGTCGCGCGTCAGCCGGTCCATCCGGTGACGATGTGGCGCGGCCGCCTCGCGGTCGCGCTGGATGCGCTGGCGACCGCGGCCGACGCCGAACGACCGGTGGTACGACGGCTCGGGCCGATGGAGACCACCAACGTGCTGCTGCCCACCGGCGACCGGCTGCAGATCCCGACCGGTGCCGAAACGCTGCGTCTGAAGAGTTACCTGGTCATGTGCCGGAACAACGCCAGGGACTATGCCGAGTTTGCCGATCTGGTCGAGTGCATGGAGACTCAAACCGCGGCAATGGTGCTGGCCGGGATGGACCGGTACTACTGTGGTCAACGTTTGAGGTCTCAGTGGGTGGCTACGCAGTTGGTGCGGCGGCTGGCCGACCCGCACCCGTCGGACGAGGATGCCGGCGCGATGGGTGCCGACGCAGAGTCCGACTGGGCTCGTGTCAGGCAGCGCTGCCTTGCGGTGGCGGTGGCGATGTTGGAGGAGGCGAGGTGACGTTGGCATCGGATACGCGGGACTCGCGTAGCGACGCTGGTGCCGCCGGACGCCCCAATCACCCCGCGTCGACGGAACGGCGACCTGCGCCCGTCGACCGGCGGCCGGTCGAGTTCTGGCCGACGTCGTCGATCCGGTCCGCGCTGGAGACCGACGACCTCGCGGTCTGGCAGCGCATCGTCGCGGCGATCAAGCGCGACCCGTACGGCCGGACCGCCAGGCAGGTCGAAGAGGTGCTCGAGAGCGCCCCGCCCTACGGTGTGTCCAAGGCGCTCGACGAGGTGCTCACCCGCACCCGCGCCCATCTGGAGTCCAACGAATGCGCCGAGGTGGCCCGCCACGTTCACATGCTGGTGCAGCGCTCCGGGCTCGGAACCGAGGAGTTCGCCTCGCGCATCGGCGTTCCGAGTGACGAGTTCGCCGGATACCTCGAGGGTGCGACGAGCCCGCCGGCGTCGCTGATGATCCGGATGCGCCGGCTCTCGGACCGGTTCGCCAAGATGCGCAACGGCCGTCCGCACTAGAGGCGACCCGTGGCGGCCACCTTCGTGCTGATCCCCGGCGCCGGGGGCGACGCGTGGTACTGGCACCGCGTGGTGCCGCTGCTGCAGGACGCCGGCGTCGAGGCCATCGCGGTCGGGCTGCCCATGGACGACGACGAGGCGGACCTGAACACCTATGCCGACATCGTGTGCGACGCCGTTGGTGACGCCGCCGACCCGCTCGTCGTCGTCGGCCAGTCGATGGGTGCCTTCACCGCACCCGTCGTGGCGACGCGGGTGCCCACCGCGTCGATCGTCCTGGTGAACCCGATGGTGCCGGCGGCCGGTGAGTCGCCGGGCGCGTGGTGGGAGGCGACGGGCCAGCGCGCCGCCCGGATCGCCTACTTCGCGCAGATCGGACTGGGCGACAGGGACTTCGACATGCTGGAGGACTTCTTCCACGACGTTCCCGCCGCGGTCCGCGAGGAGGCGTTGCGCCGGCCGGAGCCCGCGCAGTCCGACACGCCCTTCGAGCGGGCGTGGCCCCTGGACGCGTGGCCCGACGTGCCGACGCGGGTGATCCAGGGCAGCGACGACCGCTGCTTTCCCCTCGAGTTCCAGCGTCGCATCGTCCGGGCACGGCTCGGCGTGGAGGTCGACGTGATGCCGGGCGGACACCTGATGGCGCTGAGCCGGCCCGGGGAGCTGAGCGCCCGGCTGCTGGAGTCGCTCAGCGGGAGTTGATCGGCGAGAGGTCGTCGACCAGCCAGCGTCCGTCCTGCTTGAGTAGCGAGACCCGCAGCGGCAGTGCGACGCTCGCCGGGGGCCGTCCGCCCGCATTCTGCGTGCCTCGCATGATCACCGCGACGACGGCGGCGTCGCGGCCGATGGCCTCGACCCCGGCCGACACGGTGCTGGCCGCCACCGTGAGCCCCTTGCTCGTCAGATCCTTGGCCATCGCCTCGAATTCGCCGCGGAAGCCATCGGCCCCGCGCTGCGTCATCATCGCGGTCAGCCGGTCCATGTTGGCGTTCGGGTCCTGCGGCGTGAACGTCGCCGACGCCTCTGCGGCGCTGCTCGCGATGCCGACCACCTCGGCGGTGTCGCGATGCAGCGCCGCCTCGGGCGCCGTCCACCGCGTGTAACCCACCACCACCGCAACGACCAACGCGGCGGTGGCCACCCCCACCACTGCCAGTCGCAGCCCGGGGCCGTCGTCGTCGGTGCCCACCGTGACGCCGTCGCGACGGAACAGCAGGACGTTGACGAGCACGCCCTGCAGGATCAGCAGGCAGAGCACCGAACACACCGACACCCACCACAGCGGCCAGCCGAGCGCCACGCCGAGGTAGACCAACGCCACGAGCGCGGCGAGCGGGGCCGCCACGTCGAAGGCCAGCACCCGCAGGCGGTTCCTCATCGGATGGTCTCCAAGCGCGAGACGAGCAGCTTGCCGTCGACGTCGGAGACGGCCAGTCGCAGTGTCCAGTGCACGGTCAGCGGCTTGGCGCCCGCGTTCTGGCTGACCGACGTGGCGACGACGATGACGTCGTCGGTCCGCGAGGCCACGGTCGCCAGCTCGGGCTGCGGTACCGGTGGCAGCCCGGCATCGCCGGGCGATGCGTGGAACAGCGACTCGATCGCCACGGACTCGACCTGTCCGACGGTCTGGGACTGCAGTTTCTGCACCACCTGGCTGAACGGCTGCACCGCGGTCTCGAAGTTTGCGTTGAGCTGGCCGACGGTGCCGTCGTGCAGAGTCTGCATGCTCTTCACGACGGTGCCGGAGTTCATGTTGATCAGGACGCTGGTCCAGTCGGCGGCCGCCTGCAGGACCCGGGTCTGGTACGCGCGGTCGTCGGTCTCGTGGCGGTGGCCGGTCCACATCAGCGTGGCCAGCACCACCGCGACCACGCCGACGACACCGAGGACCGCCGACCCGATGCCGAACCCGGTGATGCCCGTGCCGGCTGCGTCGGTGTGCTCGTCAACGAGCTCGTCTGGCATGGCCGTGAGGGTACCCGGCGGGGTAGCTGACCGGCGGCGCGGCAGCGGCCGCCCCGGCGATGGCAGGATGGCGGGGTGACGTTGAAAGCCACCCACTCCGGTATCGATCTGTCCTACGTCGACGACGGCGCCCGCCCCCAGGACGACCTGTTCGGTCACGTCAACGGCCGCTGGTTGACCGACTACGAGATCCCGGCCGACCGAGCCACCGACGGTGCCTTCCGCTCGCTCGCCGATCGCGCCGAGGAGCAGGTCCGCGACCTGATCGTCGAAGCCAGTGAGGCCAACCCCTCGGAGGGCAGCGACGAGCAGCGGGTCGGTGACCTCTACGGCAGCTTCATGGACGTAGCCGCCGTCGCGCGGATCGGCGTGCAGCCGCTGCTCGATGAGCTGGCGACCATCGACGCCGCCGCCGATCCGACCGCACTGGCGGCCGTGCTGGGCGGCTTGCAGCGCACCGGCGTCGGCGGGGGCACTGGCCTGTATGTCGACACCGACTCGAAGGACTCCACGCGCTACCTGCTGCACCTGTCGCAGTCCGGCCTCGGGCTGCCCGACGAGTCCTACTACCGTGACGCGCAGCACGCCGACATCCTCGACGCGTACCCCGGTCACATCGCCAGGATGTTCGCGTTGGTCTACGGCCCCTCGGACGGGCACGCCGAGACCGCCGCGCGGATCGTCGCCCTCGAGGCCGAGATCGCCGCCGCGCACTGGGACGTCGTCAAGCGCCGCGACGCCGACCTGACGTACAACCTGCGCGCGTTCACCGAGCTGACCGCCGAGGCGCCGGGATTCGACTGGGCGGGCTGGATCACCGCGATCGGGACGACCACCGAGGCCGCCGCCGAGTTGGTGGTACGCCAGCCGGACGCCCTGACGGCGTTCGCCGCCCGATGGGCGCACGGCGACCTCGACGATTGGAAGCAGTGGCTGCGCTGGCGGCTGATCAGTTCGCGCGCGCCGATGCTCACCGACGAGCTCGTCGCCGAGAACTTCGACTTCTACGGGCGCACCCTCAGCGGCACCGAGGCGATCCGCGACCGGTGGAAGCGCGGCGTCGCCCTGGTCGAGAACCTGATGGGCGATGCGGTCGGGAAGCTCTACGTCGAGCGGCACTTCCCGCCGGACGCGAAGGCCCGGATGGACGAATTGGTGGCCAACCTGCGGGAGGCCTATCGCGTCAGCATCAACGACCTGGAGTGGATGACGCCGGAGACGCGGGAACGCGCGCTGGCCAAGCTCGACAAGTTCACGCCGAAGATCGGCTACCCGGTGCGTTGGCGGGACTACCCGGGCCTGAAAGTCGACCGGGGCGATCTGTACGGAAACTACAAGCGCGGCAACGCCGTCGGCTACGATCGCGAGCTGGCCAAGCTGGGCGGACCGGTGGACCGCGACGAGTGGTTCATGACGCCGCAGACCGTGAACGCGTACTACAACCCCGGCATGAACGAAATCGTCTTTCCCGCAGCCATTCTGCAGCCGCCGTTCTTCGACGCGGATGCCGACGACGCGGCCAACTATGGCGGCATCGGCGCGGTGATCGGCCACGAGATCGGCCATGGATTCGACGATCAGGGTGCCAAGTACGACGGCGACGGAAATCTCGTCGACTGGTGGACCGACAGCGACCGCACCGAATTCGGTTCCCGCACAGCGGCATTGATCGCCCAGTACGAGGAATTCGTCCCTCGTCAGCTTAGCGGCGGCCAGCACGTGAACGGCGCGTTCACCGTCGGGGAGAACATCGGCGATCTCGGCGGCCTGTCGATCGCCCTGCTCGCCTACGAGCTGTCACTGGGCGGCACGCCGGCCCCCGTGATCGACGGTCTGACGGGCGTGCAGCGGGTGTTCTTCGGCTGGGCGCAGGTGTGGCGCACCAAGTCCCGTGACGCCGAGGCCATCCGGCGGCTCGCCATCGATCCGCACTCGCCGCCCGAGTTCCGCTGCAACGGCGTCGTCCGCAATCTCGACGCGTACTACGACGCCTTCGACGTTCGGGAGAACGACGAACTCTACCTGATGCCCGAACGGCGCGTGCGCATCTGGAACTGACCCACGACGAAGAACGGCCGCCCTCGAAGGGGCGGCCGTTCTCGCGTTCGTGGTCCTACATCTGCCAATCCTGGGCGCCGTCGTTCTGGCTGTAGGTGCCGACCGAGTTCTTCACCACGATCGGGTCACCGCTGCCGAAGTTGTCGAAGAACCACTGCGCGTTGGCCGCGCTGAGGTTGATGCAGCCGTGGCTGACGTTGCGCTTGCCCTGATCGGCCACCGACCACGGGGCGCTGTGCACGAAGTTGCCGCTGTTGTCGATGCGGACGGCGTTCTGCACGGTCAGCTTGTACCCCTGCGCCGAGGTGCTCGGCACGCCGTACGTCGCGGAGTCCATCACGATGCTCGGGAACTTCTCCAGCACGTAGTAGGTGCCGTTGGGGGTGTCGTTGCCGGTCTTGCCCATCGACACCGGGAAGGTCTTCTCGAGCTTCCCGTTGCGCACGATCTGCATCTGGTGGGTGGTGTTGTCCACCGTCGCGACCAGCGACTCACCGGTCCGGAAGCTCGACTTGGTGCCTCCGGCGTCGACGTTCACGGTGGTGTTCGCCGGCCAGAAGTCGATCGGGCGCCAGCGCAGCTGGGTGCTGCTCAACCAGTAGAACTTGCCCGGCACCGGAGGAACCGACGACACGTGCACCGCCGCCTGGGCCATCTGCCGGTCGGCGATCGGCCGGGCGAAGTTGATCGCGATCGGCTTGGCCACCCCTACCATCGCCCCGTTGCTCGGGTTGAAGCTGGGCGCCGCGAATACCGGCGGCCCGGTGTACGGCGTGGGGTCCTGGCCCGCGGGAGTGCCCTCCGGAATCACCGTCGGGGCGGCGAGCGGGGCCGCCGGAGGCGGCGCGAACGGATCGGCGGGCGGCGGAGCCAGCGGATCCACGGGCGGTGGTGGGGCGAACGGATCGGCCGGCGGCGGGAACCCGAACGGCATCGGCGGCGGTGGGGCCGGCTGCTCGATCGGTTGCGAGTCGATGGCGGCGGGATCCGGGCTGACCTCGGGATCGGCCCAGGCCGACGGGCTCGCCATGATCGATCCGCCTACCAGACCCGCCGCGATGATCGCCGTGGCACGTCTGGAAATCGTCCGCGTGAAAGTTCCCTGGGGCATACGCCACCTCCCATACCGAATTGACCAAGTGTCGCACAGCGCGGTCACCGGCTACCGCCGGCGGACCTCGCCGACCTCCGATCACCGCTGCGTCGAAAGGTCGCTGACCTGCTGACCTGATCGGCGACGGGCGCCAGTTCGTTACCTTGGCCTCACTCCGCCCTCTGTTGAGGCTCACCCCGGCCCACCCGTTCGCCTGCCCATTCGTCGGCCCGTGCCGGTAACGGCGGGGCCCCGTTCGACGTTGCACGCCGGGTATGACGCACGGCCCGACAAACCCCGAGAGGACGCCCATGGTCGAGATACCCGAAGGCTACGAGGACCTGTTGCAACGCCCGCTGTACGGCCATCTGGCCACCACCCGCCCGAACGGCACCGTGCAGGTCAACCCGATGTGGTTCGACTGGGATGGCGAGGTGCTCCGCTTCACCCACACCTCGAAGCGGCAGAAGTACCGCAACGTCACCTCGCATCCGCAGGTGGCGATGTCGATTGCCGACCCGGACAACCCGTACAAGTACCTCGAGGTGCGCGGCGAGGTGACGCAGATCCTGCCCGACCCGGACGGGGCGTTCTACATGCACCTCAACGACCGCTACAGCGGGCCGTTCACCGAACCGCCACCCGACCATCCCGACCGGGTCGTGCTGGTGGTGCGTCCGACGGGCGTCAGCAAGCAGTAGCTCGGTCCGCAGAGGCCTCGGCGGCCTGGGTCAGGACTTGACCAGCCTGGCGATCGCCGCCGACGCCTCGGCCAGCTTCTTGTCGGCTTCGTCGCCGCCCTCAGCCACGGCGTGGCTCACGCAATGGCCCAGATGCTCGTCGAGCAGGCCGAGCGCCACCGACTGCAGTGCGCTGTTGACGGCACTGATCTGCGTGAGGATGTCGATGCAGTACTTGTCGTCCTCGATCATCTTCGCCACGCCGCGGACCTGACCCTCGATGCGCCGCAGCCGCTTCGCGTAGTTCTCCTTGTTGGGCGAATACCCATGGTCGTGCGCGGCGGTGTCCTTCGGGACGGTGTCGTCCCGCCCGGTTGGATCCGGCGTTTCCCCCGTGTCCGGCATCGTCACGCTCCTCCCAGCATCTGCTTCATCTGGCTGATCTCCGCCTGCTGTGCCGTCACGATCTGCTCGGCGAGCGTCTTCGCGTCGGCGTTGGCGCCGTCGGCGATCTCGGTCTTGGCCATTGCGATGGCTCCTTCGTGGTGGCCCACCATCGACTGCAGCCAGAGCCGGTCGAATTCGGCACCCCGGAGTGACTCGAGTGTGGTCATCGACGCCTCGTCGACCATGCCAGGCATGGACATCTCGCCGTCGTGGCCCTGGTGATCGGTGCCGCGGGCGTTCCACGCGCCGAGGAACCCCTTCATGGTCTCGATCTCGGGGCCCTGTTCGGCCGAGATGGTGGCGGCGAGTCCGATCACCGCCGGATCGGTCGACCGGTCCGGGACCAGGGCGGACATCTTCACCGCCTGCTGGTGGTGCGGGATCATGTCGGTCACGAACGTCACGTCGGCGGCGTTGTGCCCGGTGGGGTCGGCCGTGGCGATCGGGGCGGGCTGCCCGTTCGGCGGTGCGGCGGCTGCGCTCGACCCAGCGCCGTGGTCGTGGTCGGCGTGACCGTCCGAGGCCGGGGTGGTGCAGGAGGACAGCACCAGTGCCGTGACGACGGCGGCCGGCAGGGCCATCAACGACTTCATGAACGGCATCCTACCGGATACCCCGGTGGGGTATCGAAACCCGTTTGGTCGGCGACCCGCCCGAAGGCATACTTGACCGATGCCCTCAGATGCGTCACCTGGTAGCCAGCCCGACATCAAGCCGCGCAGCCGCGACGTCACCGACGGCCTCGAGAAGGCTGCCGCCCGCGGCATGTTGCGCGCGGTCGGGATGGGTGACGACGACTTCGTCAAGTCGCAGATCGGCGTCGGGTCGTCGTGGAACGAGATCACCCCGTGCAACCTGTCTCTGGACAGGCTTGCCAAGGCCGTCAAGGACGGTGTGCACGCCGCGGGTGGCTTCCCGATGGAGTTCGGCACCATCTCGGTCTCCGACGGCATCTCGATGGGCCACGAGGGCATGCACTTCTCCCTGGTCTCCCGCGAGGTCATCGCCGACAGCGTCGAGACGGTGATGATGGCCGAACGCCTCGACGGCTCCGTGCTGCTCGCCGGCTGCGACAAGTCGCTTCCCGGCATGCTGATGGCCGCCGCCCGTCTCGACCTGGCCAGCGTCTTCCTGTACGCGGGGTCGATCCTGCCCGGCAAGGCGAAACTCTCCGACGGCACGGAGATGGACGTCACGATCATCGATGCGTTCGAGGCGGTCGGCGCCTGCGCGCGCGGCCTGATGTCGCGCGAGGACGTCGACGCCATCGAACGCGCCATCTGTCCCGGCGAGGGCGCCTGTGGAGGCATGTACACCGCCAACACGATGGCCAGTGCCGCGGAGGCGATGGGGATGTCACTGCCGGGCAGCGCCGCTCCCCCGGCCACCGACCGCCGTCGCGACGGGTTCGCCCGGCGCAGCGGTGAGGCCGTCGTCGAGTTGCTCAAGCGCGGCATCACCGCCCGCGACATCATGACCAAGGAGGCATTCGAGAACGCCATCGCGGTGGTGATGGCCTTCGGCGGATCGACCAACGCGGTGCTGCACCTGCTGGCCATCGCCCACGAGGCCGACGTCAAGCTGACCCTCGACGACTTCATCCGCGTCGGCGCGAAGGTGCCACATCTCGCGGACGTCAAGCCGTTCGGCAAGCACGTGATGTTCGACGTCGACCACATCGGCGGCGTGCCGGTGATCATGAAGACCCTGCTCGACGCGGGCCTGATGCACGGTGACTGTCTGACCGTCACCGGTCGGACGATGGCCGAGAACCTGGCGCACATCGCCCCGCCCGACCCCGACGGCAAGGTGCTGCGGGCGCTGTCCAATCCGATTCACCCCACCGGGGGGATCACCATCCTGCACGGCTCGCTGGCCCCCGAAGGCGCCGTGGTCAAGTCGGCGGGCTTCGACTCCGACGTGTTCGAGGGCACCGCAAGGGTCTTCGACGGTGAACGCGCCGCCATGGACGCCCTCGAGGACGGCACCATCACCGCGGGCGACGTCGTCGTCATCCGGTATGAGGGGCCCAAGGGCGGCCCGGGCATGCGCGAGATGTTGGCCATCACCGGTGCGATCAAGGGTGCGGGCCTCGGCAAGGACGTGCTGCTGATGACCGACGGCCGCTTCTCCGGGGGTACCACGGGATTGTGCGTCGGCCACGTCGCGCCGGAAGCCGTCGATGCGGGCCCGATCGCCTTCCTGCACGATGGCGACCGCATCCGCCTCGACGTCGGCAAGGGTACGCTCGACGTCTTGGTCGACGCCGACGAATTCGACTCGCGCAAGCCGGGATTCAACCCGCCCGCGCCGAAGTACACCACCGGCGTGCTGGCCAAGTACCGCAAGCTCGTCGGCTCCGCCGCCACCGGGGCGGTGTGCGGCTAGGTGCTCGGTCCAAGGACCTCGACGCCGCCGGCGATTCGTCCAGCGCCGCCAAGGCGACTCGGCCAATCCGCGTCCGTCGTGCTGCCCGCTCTCGAGATCAGCGCGCGTAGTCCTGCGTGAAATGCCGTCACCCGTGCGGCGAGCACCTCCAACTGGACCAACCGGCGTCCAGCCGTCATACCCGCGACGCGCTCTGCCCCTAATTGTTAGGTGGTGGCTGGGGTTCGAAGGGTGAATACCACCACCAGTCGGCGCGTTCACCGAGAGGGCCGCGGCACGGTGTGACCACGGGCGGCGGTTGTGTGGGTGTCCGCGCCAGCGAACCAGGGTTGAGCCGGTTGCCGTCGGCGTCGGTCACGACGGGCTGCTGGGCCGGTCCGGTGATGGTGATGCCCCCACTGGGTGCAGGCGATGATGGAACGGACAGACCAGCACCAGGTTGTCGAGGTCGGTGGGCCCACCGTCCTCCCAGTGCCGAACGTGGTGGGCATGCAGCCCGCGGGTGGCACCACAGCCGGGGACCACGCAGCAGCGGTCGCGATGCTCGAGGGCGCGGCGCAGTCGGCGGCTGATCTGGCGGGTGGCCGGGCCGGAGCCGATGACTTGGCCGTGACGTTCGAACCAGATTTCGCAGTCCGCCTCACACATCAGGTACCGCCGGTCACTCTCGGACAGGAACGAGCCCAGATGTACAGCGGCGTTGCGGCTTTCGAGGTCGAGATGCACGACGACGGTGGTGTGTTGCCCATGCGGGCGCCGCGCCACGTCGCTGTCCCAGCCGGCTTCGACGAGGCTCGTGAATGCGTCGACGGTGTCGGGGAACGGCGGCACCTGAACGGAATGTTCCGCATCGCCGCCGTGACGGACGCCACCGTACACGTTGCCTTGGCCGTCGGTGCCGGTGTGAGTGTCGTCGCCCTCAGATTCACCGCCGTGGTCACGCTTCCATGCGGCGACCAGCGCGTCGCGATGAGACGCCAACCCCGCCTCGAACTTGGCTGCCTCCAGCTTCGGCAACCGGATCCGAAACGTCGTATGGGTCTCGCCGACGGTCGAGCTGAACGACCGCCCCGGTTCCGGCTCGGGGTCCGGCGTGGGTCGCGGCTCCAACTTGATCGCGGTGCGCAGCTGGGTGACGGTCGCGACCGAGGCGAGTTGGGCGTAGTGCTCGTCGGAACCGTCACCGGCCCGCTCGGCGATCACCCCCACCTGATCCAACGACAGCTGACCCTCGCGCATCGCCGCGGCCAAGCGAGGGAACTCCTCGAGCCGCCGCGCCACGGTCACGATCGTCTGCGCGTTGTGTGGGGAGACGCCCAACTTCCAGGCCACCAACGCCGGCATCGACCGCGCCGCGGTGGCACCCCAGATCCCCTCACCCTCGATCTCGGCGGCGATCTCCACCAGCCGGCTGTCGATCGCATTGCGCTGGCCGGCCAACTCCTCCATCTCACCGAACAACGACTCCAGACGCTCCAGAGGAGTCAACGATGTTGTCGCCGTGAACATGTCACAATCATAGAAGCGGGGTCCGACAAGTCGGGGCCGCGCGGCCTCAAGGACCTCCGACGAGGTGAGTAGGGTTTTGTCCATGACGCCCGGCGCCCTCCCAGACCTCCATCCCGCGCTGACCGTCCTCGCTCCCCTGCTGGGCACGTGGGCCGGTGCCGGCGCGGGCGAGTACCCGACGATTCCGTCGTTCTCCTACCTCGAGGAGGTCACGTTCGGCCACGTCGGCAAGCCATTCCTCGGCTACGGGCAGCGGACCCGGGCCGCCGACGACGGGCGACCCCTGCACGCGGAGACCGGGTATCTGCGGGTGCCGTCGGCCGGCCGCGTCGAACTGGTGCTCGCGCATCCGACGGGCGTCACCGAGATCCAGGAGGGCACGGTGACCGTCGACGGTGACGTGGTGGAGCTGGAGTTGACGGCGACCTCGATCGGACTCACCGCCTCCGCGAAAGACGTTACCGCGCTCAGCCGTTCATTCCGTCTCGACGGCGACGAGCTGACCTACACCCTTCGACTCGGCGCGGTGGGTCAGCCGCTTCAGCATCACCTGGCCGCGACCTTGCACAGGAAGACGACATGACGGCGGACGGACGGATCCGGGTACCGAGCGATCTCGACGCGGTCACCTCGCGCGGCGCGGAGGACCACTCCGAGGTGGACGTCTCGGCGGTCGAACGCATCTGGCAGGCCACCCGCCACTGGTATTCGGCCGGCATGCACCCCGCCATCCAGATATGCGTCCGCCACCGCGGCCGGGTCGTTCTCGACCGGGCGATCGGCCACGGCTGGGGCAATGGCCCGCAGGACCCGCCGGACGCCGAGAAGATCCCGGTGACCACCGAGACGCCGTTCTGCGTCTACTCGGCAGCAAAGGCGATGACCACCACGGTGTTTCACCTGTTGGCCGAACGTGGCGTCTTCTCCCTCGACGACCGGGTGTGCGAGTACCTGCCGAGTTACACCAGCCATCGCAAGGACCGCACCACGATCCGCCACGTGCTGACCCATAGCGCGGGCGTGCCCTTCGCCACCGGGCCCAAGCCCGACCTGAAGCGGATGAACGACAGCGAATACGCCCGCGAGATGCTCGGCAATCTGCGGACCATCTATCCGCCGGGAATGGTGCACGTCTACCATGCGCTGACGTGGGGACCGCTGACGCGCGAGATCGTGTCGGCCGCCACCGGCAAGGACATCCGCGACGTGCTCGCCGAGGAGATCCTGGACCCGCTCGGCTTCCGGTGGACCAATTACGGTGTCAGTCCGCACGATGTTCCGCTGGTGGCACCGAGTCACGCCACGGGCACGCCACTGCCCGCACCGATTGCGGCGGCCTTCAAGCTGGCCATCGGGGGCACGACGCACCAGCTCATTCCGTTCACCAACACCCCACAATTCCTGACCAGCGTGGTGCCGTCGTCCAGCACGGTGTCGACCGCACACGAGCTGTCCCGCTTCGCCGAGATGTTGCGCCGGGGTGGCGAACTAGACGGCGTCCGCATCATGACGCCCGAGACGCTGCGCGCCGCGACGACCCAGGCGCGACGGCTGCGACCCGACATCGCCGTGGGACTGATGCCGATGCGGTGGGGCACTGGATACATGTTGGGGTCCAAGCGGTTTGGCCCGTTCGGACTGAACGCTCCCGCGGCGTTCGGCCATACCGGCCTGGTCGACATCGCCGTCTGGGCGGACCCCGATCGCGACCTCGCGGTCGGGGTGGTCAGCAGCGGCAAGCCGGGCGGGCACCGCGACGCCAAGCGGTATCCCGCCGTGCTCGACGCCATCGCCGCCGGATTCAACGACCTCGGCTGACGCACCCCGCGCCGTCAGCGGATGGTTTCGCCGTATACCTTCTGCACCGTCAGTGCCATCAGCACCCGGCGGTCCGAGACCATCACCGACCGGTACTCGTCCCAGTCGGGGTGCTCCCCCGCCGCGCTGCGGTAGTAGTCGACGAGTGCCTGCACCTCCGGGCCATGCGGGTCGGTGCCCGGCCCGGTCAGCGTGACCGTGCCCTCGGCGGTCGCCCACGACCATCCGTCGGAGCTGGTGACCTCGATGGCCGCCCGCGGATCGCGGCGCAGGTTGGCGGTCTTGGCGCGCCCCTCGGTCATCGAGACGTAGACGACGTCGGCGGTCTGGTCGAAGAACGGGGTGACCGGGGACAGTTGCGGCAGGCCGTTGGCCTTGATGGTGGCCAGCACGCCGAGTCGCGCGTCGGCCAGCAGGGTTCGCGGGTTGAATGAGGAGCTGGTCATGTCAGAACCCAACCCGTGACCGGGCACACACTATTCCACGGGAGAGCACCCATGGCGACCGACGAGACGTTGCGTGACGACCTGGTGGAGCTGGCACGCCGCCGAGCCCAGACCGAGGACGCCGCCAGGCCGGATGCCGTCGAGCGCAGGCACGCCGCGGGCGGACGCACCGCGCGGGAGAACGTCGCCGACCTGGTCGACGAAGGGTCGTTCGTCGAGTACGGCAGATACGCCGTTGCCGCGCAACGGCTTCGTCGCGACATCGACGATCTGATCGCCCGCACTCCCGCCGACGGCATGGTGGCGGGCACGGCCACGGTCGACGGTGCAGCGTGCGCGGTGCTGGCCTACGACTACACGGTGCTCGCAGGCACGCAGGGCGCGCTCGGTCACCGCAAGAAGGACCGGCTGTTCGACGTGATCGAACGCCTGCGACTGCCCACGGTGTTCTTCGCCGAGGGTGGCGGAGGCCGTCCCGGGGACACCGACTATCCCGTCGTGTCGTCCCTGGACGTGCGTGCGTTCAAGCTGTGGGCCGCGCTCTCCGGTGTGGTGCCGAGGATCGCCGTGGCCAAGGGGCGCTGCTTCGCCGGCAACGCGGTGATTGCGGGGTGCTCGGATCTGATCGTCGCCACCGAGGACGCGTCGATCGGCATGGGCGGCCCGGCCATGATCGCCGGCGGCGGGCTCGGCACCGTGGCGCCCGACGACGTGGGGCCGATCTCGGTGCAGGCCCCCAACGGCGTGGTCGACGTGGTGGTGGCCGACGAGGCGGCGGCAACCGTCACGGCCAAGAAGCTCCTGGGCTACTTCCGTGGCGCCACCGCGCCGGGCGCCGCCGTCGACCAAATCGCGCTGCGCTCGATGGTTCCCGAGCGCGCCCGCCGCGCCTATCACGTCGGTCCGATCATCGAGACCATCGCCGACGAAGGCTCGGTGACGTTCCTCAGGGAACGGTTCGCACCAGAGATGGTGACGGCACTGGCGCGGATCGACGGCCGGCCGGTGGGCGTGCTCGCCAACAACACCCGGGTGATGGCGGGCGCGATCACGGCGAGAGCGGCCGACAAGGCGGCGCGCTTCCTGCAGCTGTGCGACGCGTTCGGACTTCCGGTCGTGTCACTCGTCGACTGCCCGGGGTACATGGTCGGCCAGGCCGCCGAGGCGGAGGCGTTGGTGCGGCACGGTTCCCGCCTTCTGGTGGCGGGCGCGTCGATCCGGGTGCCCTTGGTCGCGGTGATCCTGCGCCGCGGGTACGGTCTTGGCGCACAGGCGATGTGCGGGGGCGGCTTGCACGAACCACTGCTCACGGTGGCGTGGCCGGGCGCTCACCTCGGTCCGATGGGGTTGGAGGGCGCGGTCCGGCTGGGCCTGCGCAAGGAGTTGGAGGCGATCGGCGACGACGACGAGCGCGAGGAGCGCGTCCGTGAGGCGACCGCCGCGGCTCGGGAGAACGCCCGGGCGCTCAACGCCGCGGCGCTGTTCGAGATCGACGACGTCGTCGACCCGGCCGACACCCGGCGGGTGATCGCCGCGACGCTGGCCGCGGCCGCCGAGCACCCGCTGGATGCTCGGCGACCGCGGTTCGTCGACACCTGGTAGGTCAGCCGGCCATGAACTCGGCGTAGGCGGACTCCAGGTCCGGCGGCAGCACCGAAACGTTGCACGCCCGCTGGGTGTCGCCGATCGGAGCGATGATGCCGCGCAGGTCGTAGTACTCCTGCGGGTTGGCCGTGAAGTAGTTCCGAATGTTGGCGGCCGCTTCGTCGCGCGGCTGGTTGCGCGCCGCGGACACCACCTGGTCGGCACCCGGGTGGGCGCGCAGGTAGTCGCGGGCCGAGCCCGTCACGGAGCTGACGGTGTTCGCCACGCCCTGTCCGCTGCAGTCCGGCGCGGCCGACGCCGCGGGCGCCGTGATGGTGGCGGCGGCAACTCCGGCAAACAGTCCGCCGACCACCAGGCCGACAGTCGCGCGACGCATGTGAGTAATGGACATACCATTGAATTTCATGATCGATTTCCTCTTGGAAGTCACGTGTGAACGAGCCGTGTACTCGACCCGAATTCCACGGTACCGCTCGCACAGGAGGCTGCCAGGTGCACGAAAATCACCATTCGTAGGAGCTCTGCCAGGCGTTACGCCGAAATTAGGTGACGTCGACGACAATCCGACCGATTTCGGTAAGCGAAGAGCCAGGATCTTCAAAGTCGGCGCCTGATTCTTAATTGATCGTGATCTGACGCCAAGACCACGTGATCGAATCGTTATCGGGTTTCACGGCCGAAACGTCGGCAAAGGCCTCCCGCACGCATTGCCGCAACCATCGCAGCCCGAAGGCGGTCACGGTGTCGCGCGTGATCGCCGGCGGCGCGATGCCCACGAGGTCGCTGACGGCATCCGGGCCTGCGTCCGTTGGGCTGACGTCGCGTCAGGGGCGGACGCCGCCGTAGATGCCCCGGCGGACGATCACCGGTTGCAGGACCCGATCGATGGACCACGCCGGGATCCGGAACGCGCGACCTCTCGGCGTGAAGATCTCCAGGCCGTCGGGCTGGGCTCCCAGCACCGAACCCCAACGCCGCGTCGGGGCCCGGTAGTCGCGCAGCGGCGCGCCGGCGAAGTCGGCCCGGACATTGTGGGCCAGCAGACCGTCGGCCCGGTTGCGGGCCGAACTGCGTAGCGGGTCGGTGGCGGCGACGTCGCCGATGGCGAACACCCCGGGCCGCCCTGGGACCCGGAGGTCGGGCGTCACCCGGACGAAGCCGCCGTCATCGGTGATGTCCGACGGCAACCAGCCGGTGTTGGGGGTCACCCGGCCGATCGCCCAGAGCACCGCGTCCGCCGTCACGGGCTCCTGCCCGGTGCTCCAGTGCACGGCCCCGGTGGTGATCTCGTCGCAACCGAACCCGTCCGGGACGACGGCGCGGTGGCCTCCGTGCACCCCCACCCCGAGCTCGCGCAGCCGACGGTGGATGCGTCCCCAGACCCTGGGATGGTGTGCGGGCAGCGGCCGTTGGCCGGGGTGGTACAGGTCGACGCGGGTGCGCGGCCACGTGCGAGCGAGGTTGGCGGCACTGCTCACCGCCGCCGCGCCGCCGCCGATCACGACGACGGACGCCGCGTGCGCGATCCGGTCGTGGGCGGCGCGCAGGTCGGCCGCGACGTCGTCGGCGGACTGCAATGTCGGCCGGCGCCAGAACCCGTTGGTCACCCCGGTCGAGATCACCAGCGCGTCGTAGTCCTCGGTCTCGGACGTGCCGTCGTCACGTTCGACGACGACCCGGCGGGCGACGGGGTCGACGCCGGTGAGCCGGGCGTGGACGGTCCGCACGCGGTCCAGCCCGCGGAACCTGTCGAAGGCGATGCAGTAGTCGCGTGACCAGTCGTCGGGCCGGCTGAGCCGCAGGCCCAGTTCCTGACCGCTGACCAGTGCGGGCTTGGCCGAGATTCCGACGACGTCGGCGTGCTTCGCCAGCCGGATCGCGGTGAGGATGCCGCTGTCGCCGAGTCCGGCGACGACGACGCGCTTCCTGATCACGGCAGCGCCTTCGGCGGCCATGGCACGAAGCGGGACACCCGATCCACCACGTCGCGATACGCCGGGCGCCGCTCGAGGCTGCGTGCCTCCATCATGGGGATGCTGGCGCCGAGGAACATCGCCATGATCGCCACCGCGCCGAGCACCAGCCACCAGGCGTCGGCAGGCGCCGCCGCGACGCCGAACAGGGCGACGGCGAACCAGAAGCCGAACTCGCCGAAGTAGTTTGGATGCCGAGACCAACTCCACAGTCCGCGGTCCATCACCTCCCCCGGCTGCCGGTGGCGCACGAAGCGGTGCATCTGGACGTCGGCCACCAGTTCCAGGGCGACGGCGGCCAGTCCGATGCCTAAGGCCAGCCAGCTCAGCCACCCGAGACCGGCGCCGGGCCGGGTGACGGCCACGTACGCCGGCACCATGGCCAAGAACACCTGACACGTCGGGATGAGGTGGATGGCGACCAGGTCGGCGACCGGCTCGAGGCGGCCCGCGCGCTGTTTCAACATCGGGTAGCGCCAGTCCTCGTGGTGCAGCCCCGGAAAGGCGTAGACCCAGTTGGCCGTCAGACGAATCGCCCAGAGCACCACCACGATCGAGATCAGCCGGCAGCGCAACTGGTCCACGCCCGGCCCGGCCTGGCTCCACCAGTAGAACAGCAGTAGCGGCGGGATGACGCTCCAGTAGGCGTCGTAGAAGCTGGAGTTCCGGTACGCCCGGCTGAACGCGAAGATCGCGACGGTGCCGAGCAGGTCGGCCACGAGCGTGTCCAACCAGAGCTGACCGGTGCGGGGGCCCCACGCCAACCAGGCCGCACCGACACCGATGGCGACGACGTAGGCGACGGTGACGATCGCCAGCGACCGGGTCTTACTCATTGGCTCCTCGGGTTCCGACGAGCCAAAATGTAACACGTTCTAGTTCGCGCGGCCGACGCCGACCCGTCGTCGTTCTGGCACTCTCGAAGACGTGGAGAAACCCTCGGCGCCGGCGCCCGAAGACCCGTTCGACGTGGCCATCGGCGAGGCGGTGGACTCCCTACCCGCCGAACTCGTCGCCGCGATGGGCAACGTCGAGATCGTCGTCGAGGACGAGCCTCCTGGCGGACAACGGTTGCTCGGCCTGTACCAAGGCGTTCCACTCACGCGACGGACCAGCGCGTACAGCGGAGTACTTCCCGACAAGATCAGCATCTTCCGAGGTCCGCTCACGCGCCTCTTCGCCGCCGACCCGGACCGTCTTCACCGGGAGATCATGCACGTCGTGCTCCACGAGATCGCACACCACTTCGGCATCAGTGACGAGCGGCTCGTCGAACTCGACCGCTACTGAGTCGGTGCCGGGGCGTCCCCGTCGTCGTTTCGCGGATACGACCGTCGGGTACGCGGTGGCCAAGGCGCTCAGCCCAGCGCGCCGCCATCCGTAGTCCGACCGATGAGGTAGATCCATGTCCGACAGTGACAGGACCATCAGCACCAACCAGGACGTCGTCGCGTTCCTGACCGAGCAGCACGAGGCCATCAAGAGGCTGTTCGTCCAGACGCTGGATGCGGCTGACGCTGCGACGCAACAGAAGTCGTTCGACGCCCTGCGGGCGATGCTCGCCATCCACGAGACAGCCGAGGAGATGATGGTGCACCCGCGCGTGCGTCGCAAGGTCTCCGGCGGTGACGAGATCGTCGACGCCCGCCTCGCCGAGGAGCACGAGTCCAAGGTGGCGCTCGCCGAGATCGAGAAACTCGACTGTGGCACCGCCGAGTTCAGCAAGGCGCTGATTCACCTGCAGGCAGCGGTGCTGCAGCACGCCGAGAAGGAGGAGACCGAGGAGTTCCCCCGCCTCGAAGAGGAGCTCGACGCCGCGGAGCTGAAGAAGCTGACCGACGCCGTCGTGTTCGCCGAGCGCATCGCACCGACGCATCCGCATCCCGGCGTCGAGTCGGGTGCCGTCAACTTCGCGGTGGGCCCGTTCGCCTCGCTGCTCGACCGGGCGCGCGACGCGCTCAAGGGCACCGCGGCCTGACCCGTCGCCGGCCGGCGGCCCCGGTGGCGGTTGACGGGTGTCCACTCCCTATCGTGGCTGGATGAGCAACGCTGCTGATTCCGACCGGGTCGCCGCATTGGCGCGTCGGGTCGTGGACGACCACGACCCGACGTCGGTCCCCATTCCCGAATTCCTCGGCGCGTGTTACGACGCCGGCCTTTCCTGGGTGCACTTCCCGGAAGGGCTTGGCGGTCTGGGTGTTTCACGCGGAAACCAGGCGGTCGCCGACAGGATCCTGCAGGGCGCCGGCGGACCCGTACCGCTCGGCCTCAACCCGATGGGATATGGGATGGCGGCGCCGACGCTACGCGAACACGCCCAGTCCGACGATCTCAAGAAGTCGTGGCTGCGGCCGCTCGCCACGACGGAGGACATCTGGTGTCAGCTGTTCTCCGAACCGGGCGCGGGTTCGGACCTCGCGGGCCTGGCGACCTCGGCGGTGCGCGATGGGGACGACTGGGTGATCAACGGTCAGAAGGTCTGGACCAGCCTGGCGCACCGGGCGCGCTGGGGACTGTTGCTTGCGCGCACGAATCCCGACGTGCCGAAGCACAAGGGCCTCACGTACTTCGTCGTGGACATGCACTCGCCGGGCGTCGAGACCCGGCCGCTGCGCCAACTGACCGGCCAGGCCGAGTTCAACGAGGTGTACTTCACGGACGCCCGGATCCCCGACGCGCACCGCCTCGGCGAGGTCGGCAACGGCTGGGCCGTGGCGATGACCACGCTGATGAACGAGCGCAGCGCCCTCGGGGGCAGCGGCACTAGACGCGGCGCGGGCACCATCTCCGAGGCCGTCTCACTCTGGGCGGCCAGGCCCGATCGGCAGACACCGGTGCTGCGCGACCGGCTCAGTCAGCTGTGGCTGCGCTCGGAGGCGCAGCGGCTCACCTCCGAGCGGTCCCGGGTGTCGGCCACCGTCGGCGGGCCGGGCCCGGAGGGTTCGATCGGCAAGCTGGTCGGCGCCGAACTGAATCAGCAGATCTACCAGTTCTGCATGGATCTGCTTGGGCCGGAAGGCATTCTGTATCACGGCTACGCCAAGCCGGACGAGGGACGGGAGTCGGCAAAAGACACCGACTGGCGGGGGCCCATCCAGCAGCGGTATCTGCGCAGCCGCGCCAACACCATCGAAGGCGGTACGTCCGACGTGATGCGCAACATTCTCGGCGAGCGGGTCCTCGGCCTGCCCGGTGACCTGCGTGCCGATGCGGGCATGCCGTGGAAGGAGATCCCTCGTGGCTGAGAAGCTTGCGGATCAGCCCGGCAAGGTGGCTGAAGTGGCTGAGAAGCTCGTGGACGAACCCCGCGCGGAGTTCATGTTCACCGACGAACAACAGCAGCTGCTGTCGGCGGTCCGCCGGTTCGCGGCCGAGAACTTCGACGAGCAGACGGTGCGTCGGCTCATGGAGTCCGACCCGCCGTTCGACCCGAAGTCGTGGAACCGCCTTGGCAGCGAGCTCGGCGTGCTCGGGCTGTCGGTCCCCGAGGCCGACGGCGGCGTCGGTGGCACGCTCGTCGACCAGGCCGTCGCCGTGGAGGAACTCGGTGCGGCGTTGGCCTGTGGCCCGATATTCGGCACCGTCTTCCTCGTCATCCCGGCGCTGGTGGCGGCCTCCGCGGGCCCGGCCCGCGACGAACTGCTGGCCGAGCTGGTCGAGGGTCGTTGCACGGCGGCGTTCGCCGTGCCCGACCGGGCGGGAGCCTTCGACGCCGCCGCGGTCACGGTGACCGCGTCCGGATCGGAGGACTCCCCGACGCTGAGCGGCACCGTCACCGGCGTCGTGGACGCCGGGGCGGCCGACGACCTCCTCGTCGCGGCGGTCGGCCCGGGCGGCGTCAGCCTGTTCGCGGTCGACGCCACCGCAACCGGCGTCGAGCGGACCAACCAACTGACCGTCGACCTGACCCGACCGCAGGCCGTGGTGACGCTGACCGACGCGCCCGCCCGTCTGGTGGCCGGGCCCGACGAGGCCGAGCGCGTCCTCACCCACGCCTTCCAGGTCGGGTCGGCCCTGCTGGCGGTCGAGCAGGTCGGGGCGGCGCAGCACCTGCTCGACGTCGCCGTCCAATACGCCAAGGACAGGCTGCAGTTCGGCAGGCCGATCGGCTCCTTCCAAGCGGTCAAGCACCGGTTGGCCGACATGATGGTCGACCTCGAGCACGCCCGCTCGACGGCCTATCACGCGGTGTGGGCACTGACCGACGGCTCCGACGACCCGGCGTTGGCCGCCAGCATCGCCCAGGCGACGTGTTCGGCCGCGTTCAGCCGGATCGCCGCCGACGCCATCCAGACGCTCGGCGGCATCGGCTTCACGTGGGAGCACCAGGCGCATCTGTACTTCAAGCGCGCGACCGCCGACGCGGCGCTGCTGGGTAGTGCCGAGCAGCACCGGTCGCGGGTGGCCGACCTCGTCCTCGACACCGCGTCGGAGGAGAAGCCGCCACGCGTCGCCGACGGCACCCCCACCACCTGACCTGCCGCGAGCGTGCGTGTTTGCGGGCGACACGCCGCCCCGATACCGCAGTCCGCGCACGTTCGCTGCGCTTATGTCTGTCGCTCGCCGGGCCGCCGTGCTGCAATCACCGGATGACCAGTTATCACCCCGGCATGCAGAAGGCGCGTTTCGCCGACATCGACGCCGACGTCCACGGCCGCATCTCCAAGAAGACCGCCGAGCTCGACGGCGTAGCGGTCACCCAGGTGACCTTCGGCCCCGGCGCACGCTGGTCGAGCGACCTGAAGGAGTACGCGGGTACCGAATCGTGCGAACTGCCGCACGTCGCGGTCGTCGTCAGCGGTTCCCTCGGGGTCCGGATGACCGACGGATCCGAGGACGTCTTCGCCGGGGGCGACGTGATGCTGCTTCCGCCCGGGCACGACGCATGGACCGTCGGCGATGAGCCGTGCACGTTCGTCGAGTTCTCCCGCGGCGGTGACTACTACTCGACCTAGTACTCGACCTGGTACTCACCTAGTACCCCGCCGCTCACCACAGCGCACGGTAGTTCGACAGGGCGCCGACGACCAGCACGACGCCGGCGGCGAGGAACAGGATGCGGACCGTGATCGGCCCGAAGCGGGTCATCGCGCGAACCACGTTGCGCTGCACCCGCCGTGACCGGATGGTCCGCTGCGTCGAGAGCGCCAACACCAACAGCGACGGTGCCACGGCGAGTCCGCAGTACACGATCAGCAACGCGGGCCACGCCGTGGGCAGTGGACTGCGCGCCGACACCAGCGCGAGCGTGCTGAGGTAGGGAACCGACGTCACCGCCTGCCCCACCCCGATGACCAGTCCGACGAGCGCGAACAGCCATGGATTGCGCCTGGTCAGGTTCAGCGCCCACAGCGGTGGCGCGGGCCGGGCCGACGCCGAGAAGCCCGCGACGGCGACCAGGACCAGTCCCAGCACCAGTTGTCCCCAGTAGCGGACGGCGGGGGTCAGGTCGAACTCGACCCGACCGGAGAGGAAGTTCAACCCGAGCACGGTGAGCAACCCGAACGTGGTGGTCGCGACGAATACGCCGCCCACGAAACTCAGCCCGCCGGGAAGCGCTGACCTGCGGCTCAACCGGCTGTCGTACACCACCGCCGACGTCACTCCCAGGTTGAGGACGTTCAATGAATCCAGGAACGCGAACCCCAGGAGAGGCAGTAGAAGTCCCAGCATGACGAATGAGAACCTACGGCAGAGCCCCGGCAGCCGCGCCGGGAGGCGCAGCTGCCGGGCGGGTATGACGCATCCATGCAGACCTTCCTGCCCTACCCCGACTTCGCCGACTCGGCGGCCGTACTCGACTCCCGGCGGCTCGGCAAACAGCGCGGCGAGACCATTCAGGTGCTCCGCGCGTTGACCGTGCCGGGGTACGGGTGGCGCCGCCATCCCGCCGCGGCGATGTGGGCGGGCTACGAGGAGGCGCTGGTGCGCTACGGGCTCGAGGTGTGCGCGCAGTGGCGCGGCCGGGGTCACGCGGACACCACCGCGGCCACGCTGCTCGTCGATCTGCGTTCGAGCACCGGCCTCGACGTCGTCCGCGACCAGGCCGCCCTGGCCGCGGCGCGTGAGTTGCCACCGTGGCTCGGCGATCCGGCGTTCCACCGCAGCCACCAGTCCGCACTCGCCCGCAAGGATCCCGCCCACTACCAGGCACGCTTTCCCGACGTACCGGACGACCTGCCGTACGTCTGGCCGCCATCGGACCGCGACCGGCGCGTGCCGCTCGATGCCATGGCGTGAAGTCGGCGTTTGCGGGTACCCCACACCTCGGCAGCTTTCGGAAGGACCCATGACGGCAGTACGGCCTCCACTCGACCAGCACGACATGGCCGAAGTGCAGCGCATCGTCAGCGCCGTCGGGACCGCCTTCGCCGCGAAGGTCGTGGGGCAGCACCGGTTGCGCGAATCGATCCTGATCGGGCTGCTCGCCGGTGGCCATCTGCTGGTCGAAAGTGTCCCGGGGCTCGCCAAGACCACCGCGGCCCGGGTCGTCGCCGAGTCGATCCGAGGTGGATTCCGGCGCATCCAGTGCACCCCGGACCTGTTGCCCAGTGACATCATCGGCACCCAGATCTACGAGGCGGCCAGCAATTCGTTCGTCACTCAGCTGGGGCCGGTGCACACCAACATCGTGCTGCTCGACGAGATCAACCGCTCCAGCGCCAAGACGCAGAGCGCCATGCTCGAAGCGATGGAGGAGCGGCAGACCACCATCGCCGGCGTCGAGTACCCGATCCCGGAGCCGTTCCTCGTGATCGCGACGCAGAATCCGGTCGACCAGGAGGGCACCTATCCGCTGTCGGAGGCGCAGACCGATCGATTCATGCTCAAGGAGGTGGTCGACTACCCGTCCACGGAGGAGGAGGTCGAGGTCATCTCGCGGATGGATGCGGGACTCTACGACAAGGATCACCGAACGGCGCCGGTCGTGGACATCGAGGACATCCGACGCGCAGCGCGGCTGGTCTGCTCGGTGCACATGGACCGCGCCCTGATTCACTACGCCAGCCGCCTGGTGAACGTGACGCGCGAACCCGAACAGCACCTGTCGGCCGGCACCGCACGGCTGATCGAGTACGGCGCCAGCCCACGCGCCACCATCGCCTTCTGCCGGACGGCGCGCGCGCTGGCCGTCCTGCGGGGGCGCAGCTACGTCATCCCCGACGACATCGCCCAGTTGGCGCACCGCGTGCTGCGGCACCGGCTGATCCTCGGTTTCGAGGCGGCCAGCGCCCGCGTGACACCGGACGTGGTGGTCGACGCCGTGCTCCGCGCCGTGCCGGTGCCCTGAGGCCACGAGGTACTCCGACACCGTGGGGACTCATCTCGACCGGGCGAGGGCGCACGTGGGCCGCGACACCCGCGGCATGCTCGAAGGTGGGCGTTACGCGTTGGTCCACACCCGCAGCCTCGAATTCGACGACCTGCGACCGTATGTGGCCGGTGACGACGTCCGCGACATCGACTGGAAGGCGTCGGCCCGCTCCGGCCACGTGCTGATCAAGCGTTTCGTCAGCGAGAAACACCACAAGATCCTGGTCGTGGCCGACGCGGGGAGGAACATGACCGCACCGGCGCCGTCCGGCGAGACCAAGCGCGACGTCGCCGCCAACCTCATCGGGGCGATGGGGCTCGTCACGCTGCCGCGGTCCGACGAGATCGGCATCGTCTTCGGTGACCGCCGCGGCTGCGTGGACATCCGCTTGCGGCGCGGTGAGACGCACATCGAGCACATGCTGCACCGATACGCCAACCACGCCGCGACGCGACCGGCTCCGAGCCATGTCGTTACCCAGTTACATTGGGTGGCAAGACATTACCGTCACCCACTGTTGATCTTCGTAGTGTCGGACGAACCCGAGGTCGACGCTCAGCTGCACGACATCGTGAGCCGGCTCGCCGGCAGGCACGACCTGCTGTGGGCGATGGTGTCGGACGCTCCCGCGGTGGGCACGGGAACCGATGAACGCAACGGTTACGACGTGCGGGACGGCGGGTTCGTGCTGAGTGCCGAGCTCGACTCGCGGGTGGTGGACGCGTACCGGCGCGCGGAAGACGAACGTCGGCAGCGACTTTCAGAATTCATGACGTCACACGGTGTGCCGCATGCGCTGGTGCATGGCAGCGCCGCGATCAGATACGCCATGCTGGCGATGACCGAAACACATGCCCGTGCCGGATGACCTGCTCCGGTACGTCACCGGCCCCACCCCGTATTCGCCGTGGTGGTGGTGGCTCGCCGTGGCGCTCTCGATCGCCGTCGTGCTCTGGTACGCCGGCGTCTTCCTCGTCACGATGCCGCGCCGAGGCCTGCGCGACGTCCCACTCGTCGGAGCGGCGCTCAACCGCGCGCTTGGCAGCCGCTCGGCCAGGGCCGTACGCAGGATCGGGGACCGCTACCGATCCGGTGACATCGACGCGGCGCAAGCCGGCGCGGCAATCAACGGCGAGCTGCGCCGGTTCCTGCAGGTGCGCAGTGGCGTACCCGCGGAGTACATGCAGTTGGCCGATGTCCGGCGCAGCGTAATCGCGCCGGCCGCACCGCTGTTCGAGGAGCTGGTCGACGTCCGGTTCAACGCCGAATCCGAAGTCGACGTGGGCCGGATCACCGTGGCCGCCGAGGAGCTGATCCGGTCGTGGACCTGATCTGGCTGGCGGTGGCGATCGCCGGATGCATCGCCCTGGCGATCTGCATCGCACTGGTGATGCTGCATCCGATGGACGCCGAACGCCGACGGCTCCGCCCCATCGCGAACTCGGCCCGGCTCACCCGGTTACCCGAGTACGTCCGCGCGCGGCGGGCCCGGACCAGGTCGGCGGTCATCGCGATCGTGCTGCTGGTCGTGACCTTCGCCGGCTCGGTGGCCGTGGCGGCCCGACCCACCGGACTCCCCACGTCGGCGAGCCGATCCGAGGGCGCGGACCCCGAGGACGTCATGGTGTGCGTCGGGGCGCCGGTTGCCGATCCGGCCGTCGGCGCGACGCTGCGTTACTTCGCCGACCAGATGGACGGTTTCGGCACTGCGCGCATCGGACTCACCTCGCCGAACCGGCGGGTGGTCCCACTGACCCGTGACTACCAGTACGCGAAGGGCGTCTTCTCGGACTACGCCCAGCCGGCCGGGCAACGCGGCGACGTCGAGGCATTCGCACCAGCCGTGTCATACGTGGACTACGCCGAGAGCGTCGAGGACGTGCTGGGCCTGTGCATCACGGGCTTCCCGGGATTCGATAAGCCGTCGGCCCAACGTCGTTCGCTGATCTACGTCGGTCCCGGCGCGCTCGAGTCGCCACGCGACGGGCGTCCCTCGCTGTTCACCGCCGCCCAGATCGAGGACATGGCGCGCCACGCCGACATCCAGGTCAACGCGCTCGTCACCGGTTCCAGCTCGGCATTCCTCTCGGGACTCGTTCAGGACAGCGGCGGCCAGTCGTTCTCCGCGGGTGCCGACGCTGCCGCACACGCCGCCGACATTCGGGCCCACCCGCCGGCGACCAGGTCGAGTGAATCCGATGCCGTGCGCACCGCATCCGTCGACTCCCCGGACGTTCCCCTCGTCATCGCCCTGACGGCGATCATGCTGCTGACGTGGTGGCCGGTGGTGCAGCGCCGATGACCTTCGAGCCCGTGTTGCCGCCGTTGGTCCTTGCGGCGATCGCCGCGGCGATCGTGGTGGCCCGCATCGTCGCGTTGCAGCGCATGCCCGCCAGGGCACGCACCCGCGGCGCACTGTTCCGCTGGGGCGGCGTGTCGTTGGCGGCACTCCTGCTCATCGTGGCGGCCGTACGGCCCGTCGTCGAGCCCGGCGCGCACGGCGCCACCCGCGTCGCGGACCGCGACACACCCAACGTCTTCCTGGTTCTCGACCGGTCTCCGGACATGCTGGTGGCCGACGACCGGCAGGGCAGGCCGAGGATGGCCCTCGCGCAGGAGGACGTCGCGGCGCTGATCGACCGGTACCCGGGGGCTCGGATCGCCGTGATCTCGTTCGCCGCCCGGCCGACGCTGGACTGGCCGCTCTCGGCCGACACGTGGAGCTTGCGGCCACTCACGTCGACGTGGGAACCGTACCCGGCGACACCCGAGGCGATCGCCAACGCCAACGCGGGTGCGGCCGGAAACATGCTGCGCTACCAGTTGATTGGGGCCAAGCAGCAGTATCCGCTGGCGAAGACCCTGGTCTACTACCTCGGCGCCGGCGCCGCGGAGGCGCAGACGCCGCCACGGGAGTTCAACGTTCCCGACGCCGCAGTCGACGGTGGAGCGGTACTCGGCTACGGCACCGCGGGGGGCGGACCGGTCCCGGGCACCGACGTCGCGCGGTCGGCCATCGACGAGCAGTCCCTCCGCGACGTTGCCGCGCAGATCGGCGTGCCCTACGTGGCGCGCAGCGATGCCGGACCACTCGCCGCCGCGCTGCCGGGTGACGCCCCGGCCGCGGCGCCCGGACCCGCCGTCGGCGTCGACACCGCGAGCCGGATCGAGCTCTACTGGCTGCCCGCCGCTCTCGCCGCCGTCCTGCTTCTCGTCGAGCTCTCCGTGGTGCTCCGTGAGTTTCGCCGTACCAGACTGGTGAACAGGGACGTGGTCGTGTGACCCGGCAGCGCCGGCGACTGCTGGTGTACTCCGCACCCGTCGTGGTGGTGGTGCTGGTCGTGCTGGTCAAGCTGTGGTCGGTGGTGATCGCGGGCGGTTCGGCCGTCTCCGACTTCGACCGGCGCGACTCCGACGCCTTGCGCGGCGACGTCGACACGCTGCGCGTCCTCGACGTCGTCGAGCCCGAGAAGGCCCATCTCGCGGCGGGCGGCCTTGCCGTGCTGGACGACCGTCTCGACGACGCCGACCGACAGTTCGCCGAGGCGCTGGCGCAAACCGAACCCGCCGGGTCCTGCCCGGTGAGAGTCGACCTCGAGCTGGTCAGGGAGACACTGGGTGACCGGGCGGCGGCACGCTTGGACGGTGACTCGGCGGTCACCTGGTACCGCGGCGCGCGCGACGTGGTCCAGCACGCGCCCGACGGGTGCTTCACGGGCAACACCGACCCCGACGAGCAGCGGCGCGCCGTGCTGGACGACGCGGCCGCTCGACTCGACGCCAAGATCGCCGCAGTGCCGGCTTCGCCGCCTCCCCCGCTGCCTCCGCCACGGGCGGCGCCGCCACCGCCGCCGCCACCGTCCCCGACGTCGACGGGCACCGCGCCGGAAGGCCAGCTGCGGCTCGACCCCGGCGCCGGCGACCCGCTGGACCGTCTCCGGCAGATCCTGCAGGATGCCGCGGCGCGGGGGGCCGGCTAGCGCACCGGTCCCCACGGCGCGGGCCCGGCAGCCCAATTACCCTCTTGGGGTGGCTTCGGTGTTGACGGTGAACAGCGCATATGTCGGTCCGGACGGCGCCGTTCCGACGACGGGGATCGACAAGCGCCCAACGGACGAGCCGGTCGCCGTGCGGGCGCCGGGACCGAAGCGCGGCGGCCTCGGCGGCGGCCTGGTGGGCGACGTCATCGGGAACGCGAAGCTGCACGGCGGCGACGATCAGGCCGTCTACGCCTACGCGCGCGAGGATCTCGACGCGTGGGCGGCCCGGCTGGACCGCGACCTGACCAACGGCACGTTCGGGGAGAACCTCACGACCTCGGGCGTGAACGTCAGCGGAGCCGTCATCGGTGAGCGGTGGCGGATCGGCTCCGATGGCCTGTTCCTCGAGGTGACCCAGCCAAGGACGCCGTGCAAGACCTTCGCCAACCGGCTCGGCATCGCCGGATGGATCAAGACGTTCGCCGACGGCAACTCGCCGGGCGCCTACCTTCGGGTGCTGGAACCCGGGACCGTGCGTGGTGGGGATCCCATCGAGCTCGTCGAACGCCCCGCCCACGGCATCACGATCGCATTCGTCTACCGCGCGCTGATGCGCGCACCGGAACTCCTGCCCGAACTGCTCGCCGCCGACAACCTCACCGACTCCCTCAGGAAGCAGGCGCTCCGCCGGGCCGCGCGCTAGCCACCCGGACGCAGAAAGGGGCACCCGTTACCGGGTGCCCCTTTCTGCTCTTGGCCGGATCAGCGGCCGTTGCCCACGATGGGCGCGGGCGGCGTCTTCACCTGCTGCCGGATGTCGTCGAGCCACTGGTGATGGTCGATGCCGTTCGCCACGTCGACCGACGTGACCGCGGCGGGCGCGGCGACGGTGGTGGCAGTGGCCGGCGCGGCCAGGCCGACCAGGGCGCCGGTGATTCCGGCGGCGGCGAGTGCGGCAAATCCGAACTTCTTCATCTCAAAGCCTTCTTCCTGGATACTCTTGGTGACCGAGCCGGTGCGGTCTTCGGGGTCGTCTGAACCGATCCGGCTGATCTGACTGCTCCAACGCACAGTTCAGCCCGCTCATTCCCATGGCAGCAATTGTTCGGCCGATGGCAGGATTCGGCGCGTCGCACCCGGCCCACCGGGCCAAATCGCCAGTGCGGGTCGTCTTTACTAGCCGAGCTAGCAAACATTACCGATGGTTGCGGTGGATGATGATGATCTGAGGTGGCCGTTGCACCGAGGGAGCGCCCGCGGTGACCTGGCTGTTCCCGGGGGATCCGCATTGCGTGGCGGACCCGGTGTCGGTACAGGTGAGCCGGGAGGCGGTGGCCGACGGAGCCGCTGCGATCGCGGCGGCCGCGCCTCCTGCCACCAGCAACGGTAGGAGGGATCGGACTGAGAAGGGCATCAATGAATCCTCTGACTGCGTCATGACATCAACGATTGACTGGGTTTCATTTACATCAACACGCAAGTGTCACAACGAAATTCCGGTCGTCCTGAGGGACGTGGGCGACGTCGGTCACACCGCGTCGGCGCCATCCGCCGGCTCGGTGCGTCCGGCGAGGGTGGTGTAGTTCTCCTGCACGGTGTCGCCGTTCTGATCGCTGATCCTGATCTTGAGCACCAGGACGTCCGCACCGAAGGCCCGCCGCAATGCGTCGATGCGGATGTGGCAGTACAACCGGTCGCCGGCCTTGATGGGTCGCTGGATCTTCAGACCCTGGTCGGCCTGGATCATCCGCTCCTCGTGGATCGGGATGTTCGCGTGTGCGAAGAACGCCATCTGGGCCTGGTACCCGAAGACCGAGATGAACGTCAGTGGAGCCAAAATCGCATCGTGTCCCAACGCACGCGCGGCATCCTCGTCGACGTACGACGCGTCCTCGTTCTTCACCGCGGCGGCGTATTGACGAATCGATTCCCTACCGACCTCGAAGTAGTCCGGATGGGAGTACGTCATGCCGACGATGTCCGGTGACAGTGCCATGGTCCAAAGCTAGCCGTCGCACCCTCCCGACTGCGCACGTGACCGCCTCACATGCCTCCTACCATGTGCTTCGCGACACAACCGGAATGAATCCTCTCCCATGCAGGTTCAACCAGACAGACCGGAACGAAGGGAACTTCGACCGGAAGAGCGTCCGAACCGCGGCACGAAGGCCACGGCTCGAACACGTTCGAAGCGAAGGGATGAGACACCATGAAGAAGCTCGGATTTGCCGCCATCGTCGCCAGTGGAATGGCCGCCGCGGTCCTCGGATTCGCCGGCCCCGCGCAGGCTGACATCGATCACCACGCGTTCATCAACGACATCACGCAGACCGTCAGCGTTCCGCACGTGGACACCACGGTTCACCAGAGCCGCTGACCGCAGCCCGAGGAAGGGGCCCCCGCACCGCGGGGGCCCCTTCGTCGTTCGCGGGGGCTTTCCGAAGGAACGGTCAGGGTCTGATCGCGTCGATGGCGCGGCGGATGCGCTGCTCGCTGACCGGTCTTGAGGTGCCGAGCTGCTGAGCCCACAGGCTCACCCTGAACTCCTCGATCATCCGCGTGACGTCGCGCACATCGTCCATTGCCGCCCGCGAGGGCGAAAGCGCCCCCGCCCGTTCGGCATACGCTTCGGCAAGGGCATGCACCCGCAGCATCCGTTCCCGGTCGGCCGCCAGGCCCTGCGGAAGTCGTTCCAGCCGTCTGCCGATGGCGGTGAGGTAACGGGCGAGGTCCATCAGGTGGGTGGCCCCGGTTGCGGTGACGAAGCCCGCGGGCAACAGCGCGTCCAACTGCGCGCGGATGTCGGCGATGGCGTCGGCCTGGGCCGGCGTCGGCGTGGCCGGTAGCGCCACCTGCACGTCGTGCAGTGCGCCGAGGACGCGCTCGACCCGGCCGAGGACGTCGCGGACGGTCGGCGCCATGGCCCGCGCCACCCGGTCGCGGAGCGCGGCGAACTCCACTCGGGTCCATGCCGGATCCGGCGCGAGGACGGCCACCGCGGCGTCGGCACAGTCCTCGAGCAACGCGGCAAGGGACCCGTCCGGGTTGGCGCCGAGGACAAGGCGGGTGCGGGTGTCCAACTGCTTCTCGAGGGCTTTGACCGGTGACGGCACCGCCAGCCTGAGCAGCCGGCGGGTGCCCGCTCCCATCGCGGCGTGCTGCTGTGCCGATGTGGCGAACACGCGGACGTCCACGGCGGCTCCGGAGTCGACCAGTGCCGGATATCCGCGCACCGCACGTCCGCCACGCGCGCTCTCGACGACCCGGGGCAGTTCCTCGAGATCGGTCGGCCACTCCCGCAGGCCGGTGCGCTCGATCCCACCTGCGAAGGCATCGGCGACCGCCTCCAGCACTGGGGCGGCCAGCCGCTCCTGAAGTGCGACAAGGTCTTTGCCCCTCGCCAATTCGACGCCGTCGCTGGATTCGACGGCGAAGGTGACCCGCAGATGGTCCGGTAGCTTGCCCAGATCGAAGGCGTCGATCGGCACCAGAACACCGGTCATTCGCTGCAGTTCGCGTTGCAGCGCCTCCAGGAGGGGGCCGGCGCCCGCCTCGAGCGTCCGCAGCACGGCCCGGGCCGTATCAGGGGCGGGTACGAAGTTGCGGCGCAGGTCCTTGGGCAGCGACCGGATGAGCGCGGTGACCAGTTCCTCACGCAACGCCGGCACGTGCCAATCGAATTCGTCGCCACCGAGGCGGGCGAGCACCTCGACGGGGATGTGCACGGTGACGCCGTCGTCCTCGGCGCCCGGCTCGTACCGGTACGTCAATGGCAGCGACAGCTCATCGGCCTCCCACGCGTCCGGCCGGTCGGCGCCGTCGTCGCGACGTAGCAGATCGTCGCGGTGCATCGTCAGAAGGTCGGGCGTGCGGTGCCGTTGTTTCTTCCACCACCCGTCGAAGTGGCGCGCGGACATCACGTCCGCCGGCACGCGGGCGTCGTAGAAGGCGTAGACGTCGTCATCGTCGGCCAGCAGGTCCCGGCGGCGGGCGCGTTCCTCCAACTCCGCGAGTTCCTCGCGCAGCGCGGCGTTGTCGCGGAAGAAGTGGTGACGCGTCTGCCAGTCCCCCTCGACGAGGGCATGGCGGATGAAGAGCTCGCGGGCCAGCGCCGGATCGACTCGTGCGTAATCGATCCTGCGGTGCGTCGCCAGCGCCAACCCGTACAGGGTCACCCGCTCGTAGCCCATGACCGCGCCGCGCTTGGCGTCCCAGTGCGGCTCACTGAACGTCCGCTGCACCAGATCGCCCGCGACGCGCTCCACGGTCTCCGGTTCGGTGCGCGCGGCGATCCGGCCGAACAGGCGGCTGGTCTCCACCAGGTCGGCGACCACCACCCACCGTGGCGGGCGTTTGGTCAGCACCGACCCCGGTGCGAGCACGAACTTCGAATTGCGCGCCCCGGCATATTCCCGGCCGTCCCCCTCGCGCAAGCCGACATGCGACAGCAGACCGGCGAGGAGCGCGGCGTGCACTCGCGCCGGATCGGCGGGCTCCCGATCGTCACTCTCGCGGATGCCGAGGTCGCGCGCGATCCCTCGCAGCTGGCCGGTGAGATCCTGCCATTCGCGGATGCGCAGGTAGTGCAGGAATTCGTCGCGACAGGTTCTCCGGAAGGCGTTGCCCGACAACGCTCTTCGTTGGTCGCTCAGATAGCGCCACAGGTTCAGGTAGGAGGTGAAGTCAGACGTCTCGTCGGCGAACCTGGCGTGCTTCTGCCGCGCCGCCTCCTCGCGGTCGCTCGGCCGCTCCCGCGGGTCGGGTATCGACAGCGCCGCGGCCAGCACCAGCACCTCGCGGACGCAGCCCTCGGCGTCGGCCGCCAGGATCATCCGGCCGACGCGCGGGTCGAGCGGCAGCTTGGCGAGGCGGCGCCCGAGATCGGTGATGGCCCCTTCGGCGTCGAAGGCGCCGAGTTCGCGCAGGAGTGCCGCGCCGTCGCGAATGCTCCGGGCATCGGGCGGGTCGAGGAAGGGGAAGTTCCCGACGTCGCCGAGACCAAGAGCCGCCATCTGTAGGATCACCGCGGCGAGGTTGGTCCGCAGGATCTCGGGATCGGTGTAGCGGGGTCTGGCCTCGAAGTCGGCCTCGGAGTACAGCCGGATGCACACCCCGGGCGCGGTACGCCCCGACCGACCGGCCCGCTGCGCCGCCGACGCCTGCGAGATGGGCTCGATCGGCAGTCGCTGCACCTTCGTCCGCCGGCTGTACCGCGAGATGCGCGCGGTGCCCGGATCGACGACGTACCGTATCCCCGGCACCGTCAGCGAGGTCTCGGCGACGTTGGTGGCGAGAACCACCCTTCGCCCCGAGTGCGATGGGGCGAACACCTTCTGCTGCTCCGCGATGGGCAGCCGCGCATACAGCGGCAGCACCTCGGTGCCGGGGCCGACGACGCCACTCAAGGCTTCACCGGTGTCGCGAATCTCGCGCTCGCCGGACAGGAACACCAGCACGTCGCCGGGCGGCTCGGCCGCCAGTTCGTGCACGGCGTCGATGATCGCCTCGGTCTGGTCGCGCACCTCGGTGCGGATCACGTCATGGTCGGGATCGTCGGGGTTGTCGTCGTCCTCCGACGCCGCGAGCACTTCCAACGGCCGGTACCGGATCTCCACCGGGTACGTCCGTCCCGACACCTCGACGATCGGCGCGGCACCGCCCGAGGGGTCGCGGAAGTGCGCTGCGAAGCGTTCGGGCTCGATCGTCGCCGACGTGACGATGACCTTCAGGTCGGGCCGGCGCGGAAGCAGCTCCCGAAGGTAGCCGAGCAGGAAGTCGACGTTCAGGCTGCGTTCGTGGGCCTCGTCGAGGATCAGCGTGTCGTAGCGCAGGAGTCGGCGGTCACGCTGGATCTCGGCGAGCAGGATGCCGTCGGTCATGAGTTTGACCAGGGTGCGGTCGCCGGCCTGATCGTTGAACCGGACGGTGTAGCCGACGGCGTCGCCGAGCGGGACGCGCAGTTCGTCGGCGATGCGTTGCGCCACCGTCCTCGCCGCCAGCCTGCGCGGTTGGGTGTGACCGATGGTGCCGCGGATACCGCGGCCCAGTTCGAGGCAGATCTTCGGCAGCTGCGTGGTCTTGCCCGAGCCGGTCTCCCCCGCGACGACGACCACCTGGTGCTCGCCGATGGCCGTGGCGATGTCGTGGCGCAGCTCGCTCACCGGCAGATCGGGATAGGTGATCTCCGGCACGGCGGCGACGCGGCCGGCCACCAGCGCCTCGGCCGCGGTGAACTGCGCGGTGAGCTTCGTCAGCGCTGCCGGGTCGGTCGATCGCAGGCCGCGCAGGCGGCGGCGCAACCGGTCCGCATCGCGCAGGGTCAGCCCGTCGAGGCGGCCGCGGAGTCCGCGCAGATCCTCCGGGGTCGGTTCGGACACTCGCTCAACGATAGGCGTGGCCGACGCTGCGAAGGTCCCGGGTTCAGCGGCGCCAGAAGTCGTACTCGTCGCGGCCGGGCCGGAAGCCGGCCGCCTCGACGATGTCCACGGCCACGTCGAACTTGTCCCCGACCCGCAACGGCACGTGCGCGTCGCTGCCGAACGACACTGCGCCACCGCCCTCCTGGTGCCACCACCGCACCAGCGTGGCGGTCGCCAGCGGACTCGCGGTGTTGAGCTCCAGCGGCCGGTCGCTGGCGGCCAGGGCACGGAACACGGTGCGGTACTCCTCCTCGAAGTCCGCCTCACGGTACTGCCCCTCGCGGGCGGCCGGCCAGTAGCGCCTGGGGTAGTCACAGTGCGCGAGGACGCCGAAGACGTCGGAGCCCTCGACCAGGCGCAGCAACTCGGCGAAGTAGTCGCGGACCACGACGTGGGCGGGAAGCGACTCGAAGACGTGGTTGGCGTACACCATTCGCCCCTCGTGCACGATCGAGTGCAGTGAACCGAGCACGCGGTCGAAGGTGCCCGATGCGAGTACGACCGCGACGCTGCCCGCGAAGTGGTGCGGCTCGCCCGCCTCGATGCCCGACAGGATGCGCAGTTCCGGAAACTGGTCGCGGCACCGCTCGATGCTCGCCAGGTAGCCCTCGACGTCCAGCGGGCGCACCCGTCGGCGCCGCGCGATCTGCGCGCCGGCGGGCGGCACGTCGGCCTCACCCCACTCGGTGAAGTCGACGTGCTCGGTGAACGCGATGGCGGGGAGACCGACCTCGACGGCGCGTCGGCAGGTGTTCTCCATCGAGGCGTCGACGCCGGTATCCCAGGAGAACTGCGAGTGCACGTGATTGTCGGCGGGAAGCATCCGTCAAATCGTCGCACGCCCCGGGTGAGGTGGTCGGGGGCCTCCGGTATGAACGAGTGATGGGCTTGATCCGCGTCCGGTCGACGGCGGCGGCCGCTGCGCTGGCGGCGTCGGTCGTCGTGCTGGTCACCGCGTCGTGTGAAGCCGCCCCGGCCCCGCCGGACGCGGCGACGCCGTTGCGCTCGGCAATCCCGCCACCGGGCACCGGGCCCCGGTACGTCGCGATGGGCGACTCGGCCGCGGCGGCGCCGCTGGTCCCCGACCAGGCCGATCCCGTCGGCTGCCTCAAGTCGACGAACGACTACCCGTCGGTGCTCGCGCGCCGCATCCGCGCGGCCTCGTTCCGGGACGTCACGTGCAGCGGGGCGAGAACCGAGGACCTCGTCGCACGCTCCCAGGCCACGCGGTCTGGAGACGTGCCACCGCAACTGGACGCGGTCGCGGCGGACACCGAGCTCGTCACCATCACCATCGGCGGGAACGACGTCGAGCTGCCGGCCAGGGCGATGACCTGCAAACGCACCACCCTCGACGAACCGCCGTGCTCGAGCGACTTCGTCGCGGGAGGTGTCGACGCCATCTCACGCGCGATCGACCAGCAGGCCGGCCAGTGGTCCGCCCTCATCGCCACGGTGCGTGCGAAGGCTCCCGATGCCAGGGTGATCGTGGTGGGGTACGGCACCTACGTCCGGCCGGAGGGCTGTTTCCCGACGCAGCCGATCAATCCCGTCGACGCCGCGTACTTCCAGGCCAAGCTCGACGAGCTGGACGGTCGCCTTGAACGGGTGGCCACGGCGCAGGGCGCCGAGTTCTTCGACACCAGGCCACTGTCGCGGGGACACGACATCTGCGCACCACCGCAGGACCGCTACGTCGAGGGCTTCGTGCCGACCCAACCCGCGGCGCCCCTGCATCCCAACGGCACGGGTGCGGCGGCCGTGGGCACCGCTCTGGCGGAGTATCTCGGCTAGCGATCCGGCGACCAGTAGTCGAGCATTTCCGCGAACGTGTCGAACGCCGGCCTCGAGACCCCGTACGCGGCCTCGAAGTGGATGCTGAGCGGGAAGCCCAAGTCGGCGACGCCGTCGATCACCCGCTTGTAGAGGTCGATCAGCTGTTTGCGTTTGTCGGCCGGGTCGGCGAGCGCCAAGTTCTTGACGAACTCCTGCTCGTCGGCGACGGCGGCATTTCCCGGGTCTTGGATGAGCCACTTGATCAAGCCCACGTCCGCCTCCAGCTTCGGGACGAAACCGAACGACAGGAGGATCTCGGGACGGTGCTCGGTCGTGCGGGCGAACTCGACGAGGAAGTCGACGATCGTGTCCGAGTACAGCAGCTGGGTCATCCCGTAGGTGGCGCCCTGGTTGCACTTGAAGGTGAAGCGGCCCTGCTCACCGTCGCGGGTGGGGATCAGGATCGCGCCGCGGTGCGGGATGACGTCGCGGTAGATCGCCAGCGCGTCGGTGGGCGCGACCCCCGAACCCTCGCCGTCGCTCATAGTCCGGGGCACGCCGACGAACGCGATGCCGTCGAAACCGGCGTCACGCAGTCGACCGAGGCGGCTGCCGAGCGCCTGCTGATCCAGGAACGACGTCACCTGGGTGCACAGTCCGTTCAGGCCTGGCAACTCCGGCTTGAGGATCGACCAGTAATCGAGCACGTCGAGTCTCGGCTTCATCTCGAGGGGACGGTCGTCGTCCTCCTCGATCATCCCGGGGATCATGACGTGGCGGATCCGGCCTTCGATGCCGGCGGCCGCGGACAGTTGCAGCACCTTGTGGGCCTCTTCGGCCGCGAAGCCGGGCCCGCGTTCGACGGTGGAGGGGACGAGCTCCAGCGCAATGGTGTTGAGGGCCAAGAGACTGCTCCTTGCGACATCCACCGGTCGGCGTGCGCTCCGTGCGCGTGACCCGCAAATTGCGGGCTGCCGGGACGCCACCCTACCGATTTCCCCTGGAGCCGGCCTAGGCCGGGCCCTCCTGCCCGATTCCCCCGCGGCGGCGACCGGCCCGCGCACGTCGCAGGTGGCCGATCGCCCCCGTCTGTGCTGCGCTTCCGCTCGAAACCAGCGGTACGGTACTGGACCGTACTACGTCCGAAGTCCTACTGTGAGTTTCATGACCCCACCCCGACCGGTCGCTTGCGCCCCACCGTCGCAGTGGTCGTCGCGCGAGACGGAGTTCCTCACGGTGACGTTGGAGTTGCTGCAGCAAAACGGCTACGAGCGGCTCACGGTCGACGCCGTCGCGACCCGCGCCAAGGCGAGCAAGGCCACGGTCTACCGGCGTTGGCCGTCGAAGGCCGAATTGGTGCTGGCGGCGTTCACCGAGGGCATCCGGCAGGTGGCCGTGCCGCCGGAGACGGGGAGCCTTCGCAACGACCTGTTGGCGCTCGGCGCCGTGATCTGCGAGCAGGCCGCCGTACACGCCAGCACGATCGGCGCCGTCCTGCCCGAACTGGCCCGCAATCCGGCACTGCGCGACGCCATGCGACAACAGTTCACCGACCAGCGCAAGGCGCTGATCACCCACGTCCTGCACCAGGCCGTGGACCGCGGCGAGATCGACGCAGCCGCGATCTGCGACGAACTCTGGGACGTCCTTCCCGGCTATCTCGTCTTCCGGAACATGATCCCGGGCCGGCCGCCGAACAGCGCCACCGTGACGGCGCTCGTCGATCAGGTCCTGTTGCCCAGCCTGACCAGGACCACCCGGTAGCCGAGGAAGGCCTGGCCAACCAGATAGGGCCTCTGCCGACTGTGTGGCGTTCCGTCGACGATGGGGCGGATCCTCGACGGGAGGCGCCACACTCGGCGCGGCGGATCAGGTGTGATCGGCCACCATGCCGCGATGCATCACGCGCTCGCCGGCGACCGCACTGTGGTCGGCCCGGTGCAGCACGCACCGGTTGTCCCACATGACGACGTCGCCCGGCGACCAGGAGTGGCGATGCACGTTGTGCTCGGCGGTCGAGTGGTCCACCAGGCGGGCGATCGTCTCCGTGGCGATTCGCGGTGACAGCCCGCTCACCGCGGCGCACCGTCGTGGGGTCGTCAGATACAGCGCAGTCCTCCCCGACACCGGGTGGACCCGGAAGATCGGGTGCTCTGCCGACGCCTCCTGATCCGCGTCGAGTTCCACACCGGTGACGACGTGCGTGACGGTGCGGCCGGCGAGCCAGCTGCGGAGCTCCGGCGGCAGCGTCTCGTACGCCGCGTACTGATTCGTGAACAAAGTCTGGCCGCCGCGCACCGGCACCCGAACCGCCCGTAGTGCGGTGTACGCCGGCGGCCTCCGCACGTAGCTGGTGTCGGTGTGGAACGTCGACCGCGGCGGTGTGGCGCGGCCGACGTTGCTGATGAGGTTCAGCTCAGGGTGTCCCGGCACCGGGGTCTCCCCCGCGGTGAAGACGGTGTCACCGAAACTACGGAGGAAGCGCAGGAACGCGTCGTCGTCGACGTCCTGCCCCGGCATGACGACCACGCCGTGCTCGCCCAACAGCGTGCGCAGTCGGGATGTGTCCCGGCCGTCCACGGCGTCGACCCTCAGGCCGGTGACGACCGCTCCGAGTGGCTTCAGCGCCCGATGCTCGAACACCGCGCCTCCTCCACGCCGAGCTCGGCCAGCGCGGCGGCGAACAGTTCGGGCACGCCGATCCCCCTGGCGGCCGCCATTACGGCGATGACGCTGGTGGGAGCAAACGAGCAGTAGGGGCCCGCCTCGAGGAACCAGGGCCTGCCCTGCGGGTCGATACGGAAGTCGAAGAGGCTGTAGTGCCGGCAGCCGAGCGCCACGTGGCATCGCCGGGCCGCCTCCCAGACGGCGCCGGTGGCAGGGTCGTCCTCGGGGACGATCCACGCCCGGCTGGCGTTCTTGGCGACGAGGTACAGATCGCCGCCTGCGGTGCGGTCGAGCTTGTCGTCGCGGCCACGGATCGGATTGGTCGTCGAATCCACCGCGTACTCCTCCAGCGGCAGTGGAACCAACTCCCCGTCGCGGACGATGATGCCGCACCGCACTTCCCGTCCGAGTTCGACGTAGGACTCGACCAGCGCCGAGTCACCGTGGGCCAGCGCCAGCTCGATCGCGGCCTGGTACTGCGCCTGATCGCGCACCAGGGACACACCCACCGAGTTGTCGGCGCCGACGGGCTTCACGACGACCGGTGGCCGAAGGCTCGACCGCTCGCCCCGGCGGAGCACCTGGCCCGCGGGCACCGGGACGCCTGCGGCCGCCACGATGGCCCTGGCCTTGGCCTTGTCGGCCGCGATGGCCATCACGTCGGGACCGTTGCCGACGTAGGGGATGCCGAGGACGTCGAACAGCGCCCGGTAGGACGTCATGCCGGGGAGGCAGAACATCTGGGGCACCACCACGTCGACGTGCAACAGGCCGATGTGCGTGACGGCCTCGGCCAGGGACATCGCCACCGCCGACGACAGGGCCTCGGCGCCGAGGTCGGTCGGGAAGCGCCAAGATCCGTCGGGCGACACGTACGCCAGGTGAACGTCACCAGGCCCGGTGCCCTCGAGCGCGGCGAGGCAGTCGGCGGCATACAGGCGCGAGAGGTCGGCGTGGAAGTCGTCGGTGGGCGACCCGGCGAGGTGCAGGACCGAGACCGGTGATCGCGTGGGCATTCAGTCTCCTCCCGGCTCGACGAGCTTGCCGATGTTGAAGTCGATGCGTGACCATCCGCGGCGGCCGAGCAGGTTGGCCCACAGCAGCGACGGGATGTGTAGATGGTGAACCATCAAGTACGGCAGCGGATCCCACCACGCGAAGATGGCATCCTTGCCCGCCACGATGGTCCTGACCCTGGCCAGCCGCCCCCGCTCCGTCAGCAGCCGCCACATCTCGTGATAGATCCAGTAGGTCGGGCGCGCGCCGGGCAGCGGCGTGATGATCGGATGCCCGTCGTCGAGGTACGCGGCGGACACCCGGGCATGGTCGTAGAACATCGTGATCGCGGAATGGGTGCGAGGATTGCACTCGATGGCGTACGCGTGGCCGTCGGCCGCCTCGATGAAGTCGAAGGAGACCTGTCCGGTGAGGCCCAGCGCGCCGACGAATTCCTCGACCCAGGAACGGATCTCCGGCTTGTCCACATCCCGGTAGTTGACCTGGAACGCCGAGGATTCACAACACCCGTAGACCTGCAACCACCCGCGCCGCACGGTGCCGTGCGTGCAGTACTCCTGCCCGTCGATGAATTCCTGCATGATCCACGGGTCGTCCGCGGAGATGGAGAGCGAGCGTGCGAACGCCGCGTTTTCCGCCGGTGTTTCGCGCGAGAGCCGGGTGAGGTCCATGCGTCCCACCGGGTTGTACGCGATCCGCTTCAGGATGTAGCTCCGCCCCGTCGTGAACTCGAAGTCCACGACCTGCTGCGCGTCGGTGATTCTCGTGAACTCCGGTACCCGAAGCCCCAATCCCCTTGCCAACCTGGAGAACTGCTCCTTGTCGTCCAGCAACTCGACGGTGTGGGAATCGACGTGCACGACGTCGCACACGTCGTCGAGCAACTCGCGCGCCCGCGCGTCGTAGCGGCTCGCCGCCGGGCTGGACACCGGGACGAAGACGTCCACGGCCTCGCGCAGCACGACGTCGAGCAACGCCTGGGCATATCCCGGCGTCGTTGGTTCTGGCACGCAGTGGAACGCGTCCACCGCACGGGAGAACCGGTGCCCCGTGAGCCGGTACTTCGCCGACTCGACGAGGACCACGCGGTGGCCCGCGGAGTGGAACGACCTCGCCAGCTGGAGTGCCTTGGTCATCTTGCCACCGCTGACGAGGATGGTCCGACGATCCGTGCCGGCGACGGCGCTGTGCGCGAGGGGATCCCGCGTCCGGCTCAGCAGTGCGCCGACGACCAGCAACAGGTCGACGGGAAGCGTCAACAGTAGCCCGGCGAGGGCGGCGAGGCTGCGAACCACATGGTCGTCCACGAGTCGGGGCAACCGCGTCGCGGTCCGCCCGCCGCGATCCAGCACCGCCGTCACGGCGCCCGCCTGATCAGGGTCAGCCCGTCGCGCAGCGGGATCAACACCTGCTCCACGCGGGGGTCGTAGGTGAGGGCCGCGTTGAATCCGGCGATCGCGGCGCCGTTGACGGACGGGTCCACGTCCGCGTAGGGCTGGCCTTGGAGCAGGGTGTTGTCGACCGCGATCACTGCGCGCCGCGACAACAGCGTGCCGGTGAGCAGGAACTCGACGTAGTCGAGGTACCCCGGTTTGTCTGCGTCGATGAAGACGAAGTCGAACTGCAGTCCCGTCGCGTCGGCCGCGTCCGCCAACCGCCGCAACGTGTCGAGCGCGGGACCGACTTCGACGACGATCTTGTGGCCGACCGGTGAGGCGTCGAAGCACTCCCGCGCGAAACCCGCCACCACCGGGTCGATCTCGCACGCGGTGACGACTCCGTCGTCGGGTAGTGCCTCCGCCATCGCCAGCGCGGAGTATCCGGTGAACATGCCGATCTCCAGCACCCGGGTGGCGCGAGCGAGGTGCACCAGGAACTTCAGCACCTGGCCTTCGACGTGTCCCGACAGCATCTCCTGTTCCAGCCGGCCGCCGCCGGCCGACGGCGCGCCCCAGTCGGTCTCGCGGGTACGCCTGGCGAGCTCGGTCAGCGCCGCCGACTCCGCGGTGGTGCACTGATCCAGGTACGGATCCAGCCCCGCGGCGAGATCACGCGCCCGGCGCAACCGTTGCAGCAGTGTCGAGTCCACGCCGGGGACGTCCGCGATCTGGGCGCACACGTCCCGGAGTTCCTCGGCCAGGATGGTCGACGGTGTGACGGGACGGGCCGCGAACGTCGTGCCGTCCTTGAGCACGGCGGCGTCACTCATCGGACGCCACTGCCTCGGGAAGCGTGTAGACGTCCACCCCGTCACCCGCACGCGCGTAGTCCAGACAGATCTTCTTGTGCAGCGTCAAGGTGTCGGCCAGTTCGTCGGTCGTCACGTCGTTGAGGAAGCGGCACCGCCCGATCGGGTCCGGTACGGCGGCGCGCAACAGCCCGTCGCGCGTCTTGAGTATCGACCCCGTCGCCCGCTCGAGCAGTTCCGGCGTGAGATGGTCGCTGTCCAGCGCGAGCCCGAGCGCGCTCATCACGCCAAGCACGCGGTCCCGGTCGCCTGCCGAGAGATGGCCCCGTTGTTCGGCGAGCGTCGTCGACAGGGCCATGTCGATGTTGATCGCATGGCCGTGGAAGAACGGCGTCGGCGGGGTGAGTTCCAACGTCGGACTCCAGGTGTGTCCGAACGCGATGACCCGGTCGAGGTCGATCTCGTGCAGATTGGGCGATTCGAGTTCCAGCATCGTGGCGATGGCCTGGTGGGTGAGTCGGTCACCCACCGCACGCAGTGCCGGCGTCCCGTCCAGGTGGCCGAACCGGGTCTGCAGAAGATCGGCACCGTGCGCTTCGAGCAGGTCGAAGATCTCCGCATTGCCGACCACGGCGATCTTGATCAACTCGGCCATCCCGTTGCGGACCTGATCGGCCGGCAACGTCTTGAGGAACGAGAAGTCCAGCAGCACCTTCTGCGATGCGTGGTACGCGCCGAGACGGTTCTTGTGCTTGCCGAAGTTCACGGCCACCTTGATCGACACGCTTGCGTCGATCAGCCCGATCAGCGTGGTGGGAATCCGGATGTATGGCGTGTTGCGGCGGTAGCTGGCACACGCGTATCCGGCGACGTCGGTGGTCAATCCCCCGCCCACCACGAGGACGGGCTCGGTACGCACCAGCCCGAACTCGTCGAACGTGCCGACGATCCGTTCGAAGGTCTCCAGCGACTTGGCTGTCTCCCGGATCTGCACCGGGCACACGGTCAGGGCGATGTCGTGGTGCTCGAAGTACGCCCGGATGGCGTGGCCGTACAGTTCGTGGACCGTCTCGTCGACGACCATCAATGCGCGGCCGTACGGACGGTAGCTGTCGGCGAGTTCGGGGTTCTCGACGGCGAATACGCCGTGCACGTACACCAGGTCGTACTCGATCTTCTCGTAGCCGGTGACGTGAAAGGTGCGATCGCTCACCGTTACTCGGGCTTGAAGGTTGCTCATACTGCTGCTCCTCGTTTCTCCGGATGGGTCGGGTCGCACTCGAACGTCATGACGAGAGTCCGAGAACCCTCGCCGCCTCGAGGGTGTCGACCGTCTCCTTGGCGCCGCTGAAGTCGCCGCCCGAGGTGTTCTGGTTGGGGAACGCGATGCACGTGAGGCCGGCGGCGGTCGCGGCCCGCACGCCGCCGACGTTGTCCTCTATCGCGACCACGGCGCCGGCCTCCTCGCCGAGTTGCGCCAGCGCGTAGTGGTAGACGTCCGGGTCCGGCTTCGGATGCGACACGGAGTCCTTGCTGACGATGAGGTCGAACATCTCGGCACTGATGTGTGGCTTCAGCGCCGCCAGCAGCGCGTCGATGTTCCCCTGCGAGGTGGTGGTGACGAAGCCCAGCTTGCGGTCGTTGCGCCTGGCCTCGCCCACCGTCTCGACGACGCCGGGCCGCGGCGCGACGGACGAGGAGCCGAGCAATTGTTGGAAGATCTCAGACTTCTTGGCGTGCACGGCCGCGGCGTCGACGTCGTCACCGCGCGACGAGGCGTAGTCCGCGATGCGCTGCGCGCCGCCGTTGGAGCCCAGCATCGCCACGTAGTCGTCCCGCGACCAGTTCCAGTCGAGGCCGTACGCGGCGAAGGCGTCGTTGAACGCCCGACGCTGCAGTTCCGAGGTGTCGGCGAGGGTGCTGATGGAGCCGAAGAGGATGGCTGACATGGGGGTTCCTTCTCTAGAGGGGTCGGTCACGCCGCGTCGCCAGAGTTGACGTTGCGCGTCGGAATCGTGGATGCCCGGTACACTAGTGGCGTAAACGTTCATTAGTGAATGTCGTGATCAGTACTGACTTGGGTGTTCATCAGTTAACTTCCTGTCCAGGTCCGCGCAACGTGCGACCGAGCATGCAGAGGAGTTGACGCGCTCAGATGGCACCCGCCGAGAGCAGCAAGGTAGGCGACGCGGGCGAGGACGCCCGGGTGGCGCGCACCCGTGCCGACGTGGCCAGGGCCGCACTGGAGGTGCTCACCGGCGAGGGTTCCGATGCGGTGACCCACGCCCGGGTCGCCGAGATCGCCGGCTACTCCAAGACCACGTTGTACAACCACTGGCCGGCGCGCGTCGATCTCATCGCGATGGCGATCGAGAGCCTCGGCGACATGCCTCACCACACGCGCACCGGCGACCTGCGGGCCGACCTGATCGGCGAGCTCCACGTGTTCCGCAGGGCCGTGCTCGAGATGCGACTGGACAAGGTGCTGTCCGGGATGGCCGAGTGGGCCTCCGCAGAGCAGATGGACCGGATCAGGACCAAGGTCAACACCGACGGGCAGCATCAGATGTACGCCATGCTCGGTGACGTCTTCTCCGGCGCCGAGTTGGACGCGGCGGTCTCGATGCTCACCGGTGTGGTCGCGTGCCCGTCGCTGATGTTCGGCACCGTGCCCGAGGACGCCGTCATCGAGGCCGCCGTCGACATCGTGCTGAAGGGCGGGGATCACCCGGCCGGATGATTGCCGGCCGTCTTCTACTTCTCGTCGAGCAGGCGCAGCTCGGAGGGCTCTCGCAGCAGGCCTTCCAGAATCGCGTTGCCCTCGGTGTTGTAGGGCGCACGCATGTGCTCGTCCCAGGCCGCACGCGAACGGAACATCTCGAGCATCACCCAGGACTCGGGGTCGTCCTGCGGTTGGGTGAGGTGCATGAACACGCAACCCGGCTCGGCAAGGGTGTGGCGTCGCATCGACTGCAACTGCGCCTCCGCCTCCGCGAGCCGGTCACGCCGCGGCCTGATCGTGACGACCAGGAACAGCGGCGTGTCCGGGTCATCCCCGTCGGCCGGCCGGTCGGTCATCGACCCGGGATGGGCACGTCGATGGACTTCTGCAGCGTGTCGATGAACGCCCCCTCGTTCTTGCTCTGGACGAAGGTCGCCACCGCGTCGTAGACGGCCTGTTGGAATCCGGACGGCATCAGTTCCCCGTGGGTGATCGACAGCAGGATCTTGTCCCCCCACAACGACTTCGAGGCCTGCCGCTGATACTCGGGCAGCGAGGCCACGTCCACGTCATTGCGGATCGGCACCGACCCCTTCACCTTGTTGAACGCCAGCGCCGTGGCCGGGTCGGCGATCGCCTCGAGGAACTTCATCGCGTTGACGCCGTCCTTGGCGTCCGCGGACACCACGAACGTGTCCACGATCGCGAGGTAGGCCCCGGTGGTTCCCGGATACGGCACGTACCCGAAGTCCTTGCCCTCGACGGCCTTGTCGGCCACCAGTTCCCCGTACACCGAGTCGTTCATCGACAGGAAGGCACACTCGCCGGTGGCCAGCTTCTTCGCGGCCTGATCCCAGGTGAGACCACCGGCGTTGGGATCGGCCAGGGCCACGATCCGCCCGAAGCGCGCCAGGGCCTCCTTCACCTGTGCTCCACGCCAATCGAATTGGTCGTCTTTGATGCTCGTCCAGCCGTTCGGGCCGACCACCCCCAGAAGCGTGTTCTCGAACAGCTCGGTCGCGGTGAACCGGTCCTTGCCGCCCAGGCACAGCGCGGTGGCCCCGCTGGCCGCCACCTTCGCCAGGTCGCTACCGAACGCCTCGGCGGTGTAACCGGGTCCCGGCGCGGGCACGCCCGCCTTGCGGAGCACGTTCTCGTTGAACCACAGCACGTTTCCGCGATGCGCCCCGGTTGGCACACCCCACTGCTTGTCCCGTTGCGTCGCGGCGTCGAGCAGGGTCGGCGGCATCGTCGGGGCGAGCTTCGCGTTCTGGTAGACCGCCGTCGCATCGGCGAGGCGGCCCGCGTCGACCCAGGCGCGCAGCGAGCTGCCCAGGAACGTCTGCCACACGTCGGGCGGGTCTCCCGCCTGGAGCCGCGCGGCGAGCGCCACCTGCACATTGCTGCCACCGCCACCGGCGATCGTCCCATCGGTGACCGTCACGTCGGCGTTCTTGGCGCGGAAGGCATCGAGCAGCACCTCGAAGGCGGGATGTTCCGAGGGCGAGACCCACCACGACACCACGTCGAGCTGGTCGGTCGGCTCGGAGAAGTTCGCCTTCTGTCCGCCGCCGCACGCCACCAGGAGCAGCGCGAGGGCGAGGATCACGCAACGCTTCATGCCGGTTCTCCTACCTTCTCGGATGCGGCCCTGAGGTCGAATAGGGCGAAGCTGGTGACGACCGCGAAGCAGAGCGCGGGAACGATGAACGAGATCGCCGGGCTCGTCGCATCGAGGATCGCACCCTGGATCAGCGGCATGATCGCCCCGCCGACGATCGCCATCACTAGACCGGCGGCACCGAACTTCGTTGCCGGACCGAGTCCTTGGAGCGCCACCCCGTAGATCGTCGGGAACATCAGAGAAAGACAGAACGACAGGGCGACGACCGCGGTGACCCCGGCAACGTTCGGGGAGAACATCGCGAAGACGCACAGCACGACGGCGAGCGCGCCGAGCACCAGGAGCACCTTCGTCGCGCGGACCTTGCCGATCACCCAGGTCATGATGAACCTGGAGACGAGGAACACGATGAGGCTGACCTGCAGCAGGTAGCCACCCTGCTGGAGCGACCCGTTCAGCGCCTGCTGCGAGTACTGGATCAGATAGGTCCAGGTGCAGACTTGTGCCGCCACGTTGAAGAACTGCGCGACCACCCCGAACACGTAACGCTTGTTCGACGCCAGGATCTTCAGCGGGCTCTTGCCGTCGAGGTCACCGGACTCGAACTCCTCGACGATCGGCGGCGACTTCTTGATCGCGATCACCAATCCGATGGCGATCAACACGAATCCGAGCCCGAGGTAGGGTCCCATCACCGCACCCAGTTGGCCGGCGCGTATCGACTGTTCTTGTCCCGGTGACAGATTCGCCATGTTCATCGGCTCGTCCAACTTGGGCAGGATGAACGTCGCGGCCAGGAACACCCCGATGTTGGTGCCGACCGGATTGAATGCCTGCGCGAAGTTGAGACGTCGGGTGGCCGTCGCCTCCGGGCCCAGCGACATCACGTACGGATTGGCCGACGTCTCGAGGATCGAACACCCGGCCGCGATGGCGAACAACGCCGCCAGGAAGGCCTCGTAGGTCATGATCTTGCTGGCCGGATAGAACGCGATCGCACCGGCGGCGGCGAGCAGCACGCCCGACAGCAGCCCCGCCTTGTAGCCGAACTTCTGGTTGATCAAGGCGGCCGGGATGGCGAGCAGGAAGTAGGCGCCGAAGTAGGCCAACTGCACCAGCGAGGCCTGGAACGTGTTCATCTCGAAGATGCGCTTGAAGCCGGCGACCATGGGCGTGGTCAGGTCGGCTGCCACGCCCCAGGCGGTGAAGCAGCAGATGAGGACCGCGAAGAGCACCCACATCTTCGGGTACACCAGTGGTGCGGTGGCACCGTCGGCGAGTTCGTCGGCGGGTTGATCGGCGTGCTCGGTAGTCGTCATACCTGCCGCCCCTCTCGGTCGAGTGCACGCGCACTGTGATGCACGTCACGTAGTTCCCGTATTACACCCCTTCGGTCACCGATGTGAACAATGGCGCGAAGTCGACCTCACGATGTCCGTTCGGCTGCGAATCCGCGCTCGGCCATCCTGGTTTCATGCCCGTTCGTGTGCGCCGACGGCGTGAATCAACAAAGCACCGTTGACTTTTAGTCGACCCCCGCGCTAGTCCTGCGGTTCCCTCGGTTCGGTCGGAGGCGGTTCACCCGATGGTGGCCTGCTCAGCCAGGTCTTGAGCCGGAGCAACTGGCTCACCGCCAACCCCACGCCGAGCACTCCCACGACGGCGGCGATGATCACGGTGCCCACGGGACGCCCTCCTCGGTGTCGACGCTAGTAGCCCAACAGATCCTTCAGGCCGCGGATGGGTTCGGCGCCGTGAATGGCCGCCCTGATCGAACTCTCCACCGAACTGTCGGAGACGAACAACATCTCGTCGCCGGCCTCGAGCACCTCACCGGCGGTGGGCAGTATCACGCTGCTGCCCCTCAGTAGCGTGACCAGCGCGGTGTTCGCCGGTAGATCGAGGTCGCCGATCCGCTGGCCGACGAGTGGATTGTCCTCGGGCAGAGTCAGTTTGGTGAGATCGGCCTGCCCCTGCCGGAGTCCCATCAGTCGAATGAGGTGGCCGACGTCGATGGCCCCCTCGACACCCGCGACCATGGCCCCCGGCGTCGAGACCGCCACGTCGACGCCCCACGCCTGGGTGAACAACCACTGATTGCTGATCTCGTTGATCCGCGCCACCACCCGCGGCACCCCGAACTCGGACTTGGCCAGCAAACCGACGACGAGGTTGGACTTGTCGTCACCGGTGGCGGCGATGACGACGTCGCAGGTCTCGACCCCGGCCTCCTCCAACGTCGACAGTTCGCACGCGTCGGCGAACAGCCAGTCCGCGTCCGGCACGACGTGCGGTTCGAACTTCCGGCGTTCGCGTTCGATCAGCAGGATCTTGTGGCCGTTGTCGAGGAGTTCCTGCGCGACGGACCGGCCGACGTTGCCCGCCCCGGCGATGGCGATCCGCGTCTTCCTCTCCGTCACCCCGTCATCTTCCCGCATCGCGGGCCGTTGCGAGGGATCGCCGACGGCGCGCACGCTACGACGCCCCACGTCGGCCGTCCTGAGATACTGACCCACGCACGTCCGCCGCCGTGACGATGTCTGGATGGAACGCGTTGAGTCTGCACGAGCTGTATCTGACCCTGCTGGTCGGCGGCTTCGTGCTGCTGGCCAGCATCGTCGGCACCCGGGTGGCGACCCGCGTGGGCTTCCCCAGCCTGCTGCTCTTCCTGCTGGTGGGGGTCGCCATCGGCGAGGACGGCCTCGGACTGCAGTTCGACGACGTCGAGCTGGCCAGGAACGTAGGCACGGCGGCGCTGGCGGTGATCCTGGTCGAAGGCGGTCTGACCACCAAGTTCGCCGACATCCGCAAGGTGCTCGCGCCGGCGGGCGCCCTGGCCACCATCGGCGTCGTCATCAGCATGGTGATCACCGCGACGGGGGCGCACCTGTTGCTGCGGATGGATTGGCAGCTCGCGTTGTTGCTGGGCGCCATCGTCTCCTCCACCGACGCCGCGGCGGTGTTCTCGGTGCTGCGGGTGCTGCCCCTGCCGCGCCGGGTGGCCGGCCTCCTCGAGGCGGAGTCCGGCTTCAACGATGCGCCCGCCGTCATCCTGGTGCTGATGTTCAGCGCCGTGCCGTTCGTCTTCGAACCGGAGAGCGCGGTCGCCGGCCTGGTGTACGAGCTCGTGGCGGGGTCCGCGATCGGACTGGGTTTCGGCTTCCTCGGCGCACTCGCGTTGCGCCGCATCGCGCTTCCCGCGTCCGGTCTCTACCCGATCGGCACGTTCGGTCTCGGCATGCTGGCGTTCGCGGCGGCCGGCTTCGTCCACGCCAGCGGGTTCATCGCGGCTTACCTCGCCGCCGTGGTGCTCGCCAACTCCGGCCTGCCGCACCGGTCGGCGACCCGGTCGTTCGCCGAGGGCCTGGGTTGGTTGGCGCAGATCGGTCTGTTCGTCCTGCTCGGATTGCTGGTGGACCCGAGCGAACTGGCCGCCGACGTGGTACCGGCGATCGTCGTCGGGTTGGTGCTGCTGCTGGTCGCGCGGCCGCTGTCGGTGATGGGCTCACTGGCCATGTTCGGCGTGCCGCTGCGCGAGCAGATCTTCCTGTCGTGGGCCGGTCTGCGCGGCGCGGTGCCGATCGTCCTGGCGACGTTCCCGATCGTGGCGGGCGTGCCGGACAGCAACCGCCTGTTGAACGTCGTGTTCCTGCTGGTGGTCGTGTTCACCCTGATTCAGGGGCCCAGCCTCCGCCCGATCGCGCACCTGTTCGGCCTGATCCCCCGCGACGCCCCGCGGGAGATCCAGGTTGAGGCCGCGCCGCTCGACGTGCTCGAGGCCGAGCTGCTGACGTTGACCGTGCAGCCGTCGTCCCGGCTGCACAACGTGACCGTCATCGAACTGCGCCTGCCGGACCCGAGCGTCATCACGCTGATCATCCGGGACGGGCACACGTTCGTCCCGCTGCCCGACACCAGGATCGAGTCGGGCGACGAACTGCTGATCGTCACCACCTCCAAGACCCGCGCCGCCGCCGAACGCAGGCTTCGCGCAGTCAGTCGCCGCGGGAAGCTCGCGTACTGGTTCGACGAGTACGGCGAGCCGGACTGAGCCCGCGCGGTCGACTCTGCAACGTGGGCGCAGAAGTGCGAGAAGCTAGCGCCAGGGGCGCAGAGTCGAGGGTCCGCAGACGTCGTGGTCCTGCAGTTGCTCGCCTTCGGCCAGGTCGCCGGTCGCGGTGTCCGCGCGGTCGGTGAGCACGACGAACCCGGGGCCACCGTCGGCGTCGACCGACCCCACCACCACGAGGGTCCGAGCGGCCATGTCCTCGCGCGCACCCGCAACGCCGTCGGCGAGCAGCACGAACGGGTTCACCTGGTCGAGATCCGCATCCGCGATCCGGATCGCGTCGTAGGAGTGCCCGGCGAGCGGTACCGGAAACGGCGCCCACCCCGCCCCGACGGCGGCGCCGCGCTCGGTCAGCGCGGCGTCGACGTCGGGCCGCACGCAGTCGACGTGGATGTGCAACTGGTTCTGCGACCGCGCGTAGGTCGAGTTGATCGCCAGGCTCAGCTGCTCCCTCGGCAACGTGGACCCGGCTCGCTCGTCGACGAACGAGCGTGCCCGCCATGCGGCAGCGAAGTAGTTCGGCGCGTCGGGAGCGAGGATCGCCGGGTCCTCGATGCCCGACGTCCGTCGCGTCGGGATGAGCAGGAACTGGGTCGCCCCGACGAGGTCCTTGAGCACCGCCCAGCCGCCCGCGGGATCCACCGCCGCACACGGAGCCGGATCACCATGCGCCACTTGGTTCGGCACGCACTGGCCGTCGACGATCCGCCAGAGCGCACCGGGGTCTCCGTCGGCACGGACCGTGCCCGCACCTCCCACGGCGACGAGCCACAACACCAGGACGACCACGCCGTACCGCACGACCGAGATCCTCTCATCCGCTCTGGTGTCCGACGCCGCGCGACGGGGTACCCGGGCGTCGAGCAGGACCACTGCCAAACGCGAACAAGGAGTGGAAGTGATCGGAACCATCATCGGGGCCATCGTCGTCGGCCTCATCGTCGGTGCGCTTGCCCGACTCGTCATGCCGGGCAAGCAGAACGTGGGGGTGATCATGACGGTCGTCCTCGGCGCGCTCGGCTCGTTCCTCGGCACCTGGGTGTCCTACAAGCTCGGCTATTCCAACCAGAACGGCGGCTTCAAGGTCATCCCGTTCCTGGTCGGCATCATCTTCGCCGTGGTGCTCATCGCCGGCTACCTCGGCATCACCGGCCGTCGCTCCCCCTCCCGGTAGCGCACCGTGACCACAGCCGAAGAACTACACGGAGACCCGCACGTCGAGCGTTACCTCGAGACCGACGGCGAGGACGGATTCCACTGGCGCAACGGGACGACGATCCTGATCCTCTTCACGACCGGGCGGAAGTCCGGGCAGCAGCGCAGTCATGCGCTGATCTTCGAGGAATGGGGTGACGCATACCTCGTCGTCGCATCGAAGGGCGGCAACGACGCACCGCCGACCTGGTTCCTCAACGTGCAGGCGAACCCGGCGGCGGAGGTCCAGATCAAGGGAGACCGCTTCGCCGTGCGGGCGCGCGTGGCTACGGATGAGGAAAAGCCGGAGATGTGGGCCAAGATGACCGCGGCCTGGCCGGATTACGACGAATACCAGCAGAAGACCGACCGGGTGATCCCCGTCGTGGTGCTCGAACGCGCCTGACCAGCCGACCGTCACGCCGGTTCCAGGATCACCTTCACGCACTCAGGACTTCGCGCCGCCGCCGCGGCATACGCGTCGGCAGCCGCGGACAACGGGAAGTGGTGGGTGAAGATGGCGTCGGTGCGCAGCGCTCCGGTGCTCACCAGTGGCAGCAGCTCGGGCCAGGTCTGCTGAACCGGCGCCGTGGTCATGCGCAGGGTGAGATTGCGGATCAGCGCCATCAGGATCGGCAGCGGATACGGATTCAGGTCGTGCACGCCGAGCACGGACACGGTGCCGTCCGCGCGGACGCTGCCCAGCGCGTCGTTCAACGTGGCGTCGAGGGCGACCGTGTCGATCACGCTGTCGGCGCCTCGGCCGCCGGTCTTCTCGAGCACGGCGGCCACCGTCGGACCGTCGAGGGCGGTCGCCCCGGAATCGACGGCGAGCGCGCGGCGGCCCGCGACGGGATCGGCGGCGAGAACGGTGGCCGCTCCGTGGGCGAACGCCGCCCGGACGGCGCACAGCCCGACCGCACCGAGGCCGATGACGACGACGGTGCCCCCCGGCGGGATGTCCGCCTTCTTCGCACCGATCCACCCGGTCGACAGATTGTCGGTCAGCAGCAGCGCCGCCTCGTCGTCGACGCCGTCCGGGATGCGCAGCAGCTGGAAGTCGGCGGCCGGAACCGCCACCGACGTGGCTTGACCGCCGCCGAGCACTCCCGACCCGAAGATCTGCATGCCGCGCACACACGTCACCGGATTGCCCGTCGCGCATCCGGTGCAGCGCCCGCAGCCGGTGACCGAAGCCGCGAGCACGCGATCTCCGACCCGGAAACCCCGCACGTCGGCGCCGACGTCGGTGACGGTGCCGATGAACTCGTGACCCACGGCGATCCCGCCGTCGCCCACCGGCAGGTCGCCGTCGTAGAAGTGCAGATCGGACCCGCAGATGGCCGACGCCTCGACGCCGACCACCGCTCCGTCGGATCCCGGCGGCACCGGGTCGGGTGCTTCGCGTACCTCGACGGCGCCAGGACCGGTGATGACGACGTGGTGCATCTCGCGACGCTACCTTCACCTTCCCGCCCAGTTCCGTAATCTGGGAGAGGTGAGTGCTTCACCGGTGACCACCGTCGTTCTGGACGACCGATTCTCCCGCGAACTGCCGGAGATGGCCGTCCGATGGCGGGCCGAGGCGCCCCCCGATCCACGACTGCTGGTGCTCAACGAACCGCTGGCGGCCGAGCTCGCGCTGGACCCGGCGTGGCTCCGGACGTCCGACGGAGTGCGATTCCTGGTCGGCGCCGACGTGCCCAGCGGCGCCACCCCCGTCGCGCAGGCCTACTCGGGGCACCAGTTCGGCGGCTTCGTTCCGCGCCTCGGTGACGGGCGCGCGCTGCTGCTCGGCGAGCTCGTCGACGTCGACGGACGCGCCCGCGACCTGCACCTGAAGGGCTCGGGGCGCACACCGTTCGCCCGTGGCGGCGACGGGCTCGCGGCCGTCGGCCCGATGCTGCGCGAATACGTCGTCAGCGAGTCGATGCACGCCATGGGCATTCCCACCACGCGGTCCCTTGCGGTCATCGCGACGGGCCAACCGGTGCAGCGGGACACCGTCCTGCCCGGCGCGGTGCTGGTTCGCGTGGCCGGCAGCCACCTGCGCGTCGGGAGCTTTCAGTACGCTGCGGCGACCGGTGACGTCGACCTGTTGCGCCGGCTCGCCGACCACGCGATCGCCAGGCACTACCCCGACGCGGCGGACGCCGCACGGCCCCCTCTCGCGCTGTTCGAATCCGTGGTGGCCGCCCAGGCCGCGCTGGTGGCACGGTGGATGCTCGTCGGATTCGTCCACGGGGTGATGAACACCGACAACATGACCATCTCCGGGGAGACTATCGACTACGGACCGTGTGCCTTCATGGAGGCCTACGACCCCGCCACGGTCTACAGCTCGATCGACCACGCCGGGCGGTACGCCTACGGCAACCAGCCGGTGGTGGCGCAGTGGAACCTGGCCCGCCTCGCCGAGGCGCTGCTACCGCTGATCGCCGACGATCAGCAGCAGGCGATCGATCTGGCCGTGAACTCGCTCGGCGCCTTCGGTCACCGGTATCAGGAGGCGTGGACGGCGGGCATGCGGAACAAGCTGGGGCTCCCGGCCGGCACCGCACACGCGGACGTCAAGGCTCTGGCCGACGACCTGCTCGAACAGCTTCGGCAGAGCCGGATCGACTACACGTCGTTCTTCCGTCGTCTCGCGGAGGCGCCCCGGGGGGACGCCGAACCCGCGCGGGGTCTGTTCCTCGACCTGCCGGCCTTCGACGCGTGGCTCGGGCGGTGGCGCTCGCTGGGCCCCGACCCGGACGCCATGGACCGGGTGAACCCGGTGTACATCGCCCGCAACCACGTCGTCGAGGAGGCACTGGGTGCGGCGACCGATGGGGACCTCGGCCCCCTCGCCGGGCTGCTCGAGGTCACGGCGTCGCCGTATCGGGAAAGGCCCGGCGCGCAGCGGTACGCCGCCCCTGCGCCCGACGACGCGGGACCGTACCGAACCTTCTGCGGGACGTAGCACCGGGGCGGTTCATTCCCGTTCGCGGTGAGGGGCTCACCACAGCCCGCGACGGTTTCCCGCCGTCGGGATTCGGCAACAAGATCGGCATGAGCGCACGTCACCTCGCTGGTGCACTGAGCGTCGCCGCCGCCGCTTGCGTGCTGCCGACTGCCATCGCCCTGACTGCCATCGCCCCGACTGCCCTCGCCGAGCCGCAGCCGGACACGGCGACCCGTGGGTGTTCCGACGTCGAGGTGGTCTTCGCCAGAGGCACCACCGAACCGCCCGGCGTCGGCGCCGTGGGCCAGGCGTTCGTCGATGCCCTTCGGTCGAAGGTGAGCGCGAAGACCGTCGACGTGTACGCGGTCGACTATCCCGCCACCATCGACTTCCCGCGCGCCGTCGATGGCATCAACGACGCCGCCGCCCACATCCAGGCCACCGCGGCGCGGTGCCCGAAGACCAAGATCGTGCTCGGGGGCTATTCGCAGGGCGCCGCCGTCGCGGGCTTCGTCACCTCGGACGTCGTTCCGCCCGGCGCGGTCGACTCCGGCGTGACCGGCCCCATGCCGCCCGCGGTGGCCGACCACGTCGCCGCGGTCGTCCTGTTCGGCAAGCCGTCGCCCCGGTTCATGGGCTTCATCGACGAACCCAACGTGGTGGTCGGTCCGCTCTACGCCGCCAAGACCCTCGACTCCTGCGTGCCGGGCGACCCGATCTGCTCGGACGACGGTGGGGATTATGCCCTCCACAACGAGTACATCACCGACGGGCTGCCGGCTCAGGCCGCGGACTTCGTGGTCGGCAGGCTCGGACCGGTGCCACCGGCGCCGACGACCCTCGGACCGGCTCCGACCCCGGCACTGGCCCCGGTGATCGCTGCACCGGCGGACCCGGCTCCGGTGGCGCCGGGGCCGGCTCAGCCTCAGTGACGGGCGCCCGAGCCCGGCGGGCGATGCCAATTCACCAGCGCAATGACGCTCGCGGCGATGTCCGAGACGGTGCGGCCGTCGGTGGGCACCCAGTGCGCGGAGGCTGCGACGCCGGTGCGCAGCCGGGCCTCCATGGCTGCACTGCTGGCGAGGTGTTGCTCCAATGTCGAGCCGATCTCGCGCTGCACTGCCTCGCTGGTCACGGTCTCAGTGGGGCGCGCCACCAGCGGTCTTGGCGAAGGGATTTCACGTGCGCCGACCTCGAGACCGGGCCAGCAGCTCGACCGCCGAAAGCACCTGCCACGCGATGATCGTGTAGACACTCGTCCGCTCGCACACCGCGCCGGGGACGTCGAGCGAAGTCGTGGAGGCGACTGCGAGCAGGACGAAGCTCAGCAGGCCGCCGGCGGCGATGGTCAGGGAGACGACGGAGTAGATCCTCGGGGCGCCGGCGGCGCGTACCAACGGAGTGCCCGCCACGATGGCGACGTTGCCGCCGACGATGGCGAGCACCGCCGCGGTGACGTGCACCCACGCCGTGCCTGCGGATCCACTCGGCACGCTTGCCACCACCACGTTGCCGACGGCGTTGGCGGCGGCGGCCGCCAGGAAGGGGAGCGCGTGGCGCGCCGGTCTGGCGCGCACCAGAAGCGTTGCGGCGCCGAAGAACAGCACGCCCTGAACCACGAACGCGGTGTTCATCAGGTGGCTCAGCGGCGAGTCAGGCCTGCCGAGGTCGCTGATGTAGTCGCGGGTGTAGTGGTAGCCGGGAACCGCGCGAGCGGCGATGGCCTCCAGAGTCGGATAGGTGACGCCCGCGACGAGCCAGCAGGTGGCGGCCCACCTGACACTCACCGTCCGACCGCTTCGGTCGGCCGTGGTGACGGCGGAACACCAAGTGCGACAGTCAGTTCCAAAATGGTGCGCGGATCCTCCAGCCGGTCGCCGTACAGCTCGCGCAGCTGCGTCATGCGGTATCGCACGGTCTGCGCATGCACGAAGAGATCGGCGGCGACGGCGTCGCGTTGGCCCTGGTGCAGCAGCCAGGACCGCAGCGTCTCGGCCAGCCGCTCCGCGGTGTTGGGCCGCAAGCCGCCAAGTGGCGCCAGTACGTCCCGGCGCAGATCGTCGGCGGCTTCGCGATCCGCCGTCAACACCAGTTCGACGAGGTACTCGTCGGTGTCGACGACGTCGACGTCTTCGGCCAGGGCGAGATCGCGACCGCGCAGCGCGCGCAGGTACGACGATTGCACAAGCATCCACGGACGTGCGGGGCCCACCAGCGCTCGGCGGCCCTGCAGTGCGGACCGCAACTGTCGACGGTGGCGGCCGTCCAGATCGGGAACCAGGAGGACGGCAAGCGCATCGGCGGCCTCGACACCAGGGAGGTCTTCACCGAGTTGCAACGTCGCCTGCCCGAACCTGGCGGCCAGACCCCGGGTTTGCGCCTCGTGGACGACGACCGCGGTCAGGGTCGCCGGCGGCTGCCACCCGGCCTTCTCGGCGCTGGCCCGCAACGCCTCGGCGGGTTCCCCGGCGAGCAGTTGCCGTGCCAGCCGTTCCAGGTAGCGCTGCCGGACCCGTCCGGTGGTGGCCCGCTCGTCGGCGTGCCCCGCGACGCTGGACGCCGACAGCTCGTCGATGAACGCGAAGACCAACTCGGCGAACCTGGCCACGGTGTCGGCCGACAGCCCCGAGGCCACCGCGGTGGACGACAGTTCGCGCCAGGCCACCCGCGCGCCGACCCTGTAGGCCGACAGCAGCGCGTCCATGGAACGACCCTGGCGGGCTTCGCCCCGGCCCAGCTCGTAGGCCCCGTCGAGGGCGGGCCGCAGGGTCGCCGCCGGATCGGAGTCTTCGGCTCGCACCGCCAACTGGAGGAACGCCCCGAGTGCCATCTGAACGGCGTTCTCGATGGTCTGGCCCATGCGACCGCTGAAGGCCCGCGCATAACTCGGCACCTCCAGCGTCACCGCGGTCACGGTGCGTTCGGCCATCCTCGGCAGTACCGCCTGCAACCCGGCGACGACGTCGTCGGCCAGGTCCAAACCGGTGAAGCGAAGCTCCGACTCAGCCAAAACTATTCCTCACGAACAATAACTACCTGACTATTCACGCCTATCGACCAAGAGTTTATACCCCCGCTCACCGAAACTAGAGTCATGACTACGACTGCACCCCGCCCGACCGCCGTCGGCGCGCTGCGCGCGCGGGTCATCGCATTCGCCGAGAGGGTGACCACTCCCCTGGTGCCTGCCGACTACCTCGACGTGATCGACCCGCTGCGGTCGAGCGCCGATCTGCGTGGCCGCATCGTCGCCATCCACCCGGAGACCCGCGACGCCGTCAGCGTCGTGATCAAGCCGGGGCGCGGCTGGCTCGGCCACACCCCCGGCCAGTACGTGCGCATCGGCATCGACGTGGACGGCGTCCGGCAGTGGCGCGCCTATTCACTGACCTCCGAGGTGGGTAGGCCTGACGGCTGCATCGCGATCACCGTGAAGGCCATCCCCGACGGCACGGTCAGCAACCACCTGGTGCGGCGCGCCACCATTGGCACCATCGTCCAACTCGACCAGGCGGCAGGCGAATTCACCCTCGGCGCGTCGGCACCGCCGAAGATCCTGTTCGTCACCGCGGGCAGCGGCGTGACGCCGGTGATGGGGATGTTGCGCAACATGACCGAGTCAGCCGCGGACGTGGTCGTCGTGCACTCCGCCCCCACCGCCGACGACGTCATCTTCGGTGGTGAGTTGCGCATGATGGCCCGCCGCGGTCGCATTCGTCTGCTGGAGCGACACACCGATGCCGACGGCATGCTCGAGGTCGCCGACCTCGAGGACCTCGTCGACGATCTCGCCGACCGGCAGACGTGGGCATGCGGGCCCGCCGGCATGCTCGACGCGCTCGAATCCCGCTGGGCGGCAGCGCACATCGCCGACCGCCTGCACACCGAGCGCTTCCGCCCGACCATCATCGCCGCAGGCGATGGCGGCACGGTGACGTTCAGCAAGTCCGACACCGTCGTCGACGCCGGCGGCGCCCAGACGCTGCTCGACGCCGGCGAGGCCGCTGGCGTCCTCATGCCATCCGGTTGCCGGATGGGCATCTGCTTCGGCTGCGTCGTTCCGTTGCGTCAGGGCGCCGTGCGCGACCTGCGCACCGGCGACGTCACCACGGCATCCGCCGGTGACAACGTCCAGATCCAGACCTGCGTCTCCGCCGCCGCGGGCACCTGCGACATCGACCTCTGAACACAAGGAGATTCGACATGAAGACCACGAACGCCGACGTCAACCACCTCACGTCCGAGGACGTCGAGAACCTCGGGCGCGAACTCGACGCCATCCGCGAGCAGATCATCACCAGCCGTGGCGAACGCGACGCCGCCTACGTCCGCAAGGTCATCGACGGCCAGCGCAAGCTCGAACTCGGCAGCCGGGCCGTGTTGCTGTTCTCGCTGTTCCCGCCCGCCTGGCTGATCGGCACCGTCGGATTGTCGATCAGCAAGATCGTCGAGAACATGGAGATCGGCCACAACGTCATGCATGGCCAGTGGGACTGGATGCGCGACAGTAAGATTCACTCGACCACCTGGGAGTGGGACAACGCCTCGCCCGCGGAGATGTGGAAGCACTCGCACAACGAGGTGCACCACACCTACACCAACGTCCGCGGCAAGGACCACGACCTCGGCTACGGCATCATGCGCGTCGACGAGAACCAGAAGTGGGTGCCGTTCTACCTCGCTCAACCGCTGTGGAACTTCATCAACGCCTGCCTGTTCGAGTACGGCATCGCGGCGTACGACTTGCAGATCGGCAAGTACCTCAAGGGACGTTCCGACAAGGCCGACTTCAAGGCCAGGGGTAAGCGCGTCCTGGCGAAGATCCGCAGGCAGGCCACCCGCGACTACCTGCTGCACCCGCTGCTGTCCGGCCCGTCGGCGCTGACCACGATCACCGCCAACCTGACGGCGAACCTGGTCCGCAACCTCTGGACGCACTCGGTGATCATGTGCGGCCACTTCCCCGAGGGCGTGCAGACCTTCGAGAAGAACTCGATCGACGGCGAGACCCGTGGCGAGTGGTACCTGCGGCAGATGCTCGGTTCGGCCAACATCTCCGGCAGCCCGCTGATGCACTTCATGACCGGCAACCTGTCGTTCCAGATCGAGCACCACCTGTTCCCCGACCTGCCCAGCAATCGCTACCAGGAGATCGCCCCCAAGGTCCGCGAGCTCTTCGAGCGCTACGGGCTGACGTACACGACGGGCTCGTTGCCGCGGCAGGTCGCCTCGGCGTGGAAGAAGGTCTTCACGCTGTCGCTGCCCAACGACTTCGCGCCCAGCGACCTGGTGCGTCGGGCGGGCTCGGCGGTCAGCCCCGCCACCGTGACCAGGGCCGTCTTCGGCATGCCCGCGGAGCCCGAACACACCGACGACGTCGAGGCCGCCGCCTAGCTGGCCGCCGATTCTGCGGTGAGGGTGCCGCTGTCCCGCACTTCGTCGCCCTGGGCGCAGAGTCGAGCCGTGAGAAATGGGTAGGCTCCGGCCATGCCCTACGACGTCATCATCCGCGACGGTCTCTGGTTCGACGGGACGGGCGCCGCCCCGCTGGTGCGGACCCTCGGCATCCGCGACGGCGTGGTGGCGACGGTGGCCGCCGAACCACTCGACGAGACGGGCTGCCCCGACGTCATCGACGCACGCGGCTTATGGGTCGTGCCGGGTTTCATCGACGTGCACACCCACTACGACGCCGAGGTGCTGCTCGATCCCGGCCTGCGTGAGTCGGTCCGCCATGGCGTCACCACCGTGCTGCTGGGCAACTGCTCGCTGTCGGCGATCTACGCCGACGACGAGGATGCCGCCGACCTGTTCAGCCGCGTCGAGGCCGTGCCGCGCGAATTCGTCCTCGGCGCACTGACCGCCAAGAAGACCTGGCGCACGGCCGCCGCCTACGTAGACGCACTCGAGGCGCTTCCGCTCGGGCCCAATGTGAGTTCGCTGGTGGGACATTCGGACCTACGGACGTCGGTGCTCGGCCTCGGCCGGGCCACCGACGACACCGTGCGACCCACGGCCGCCGAACTGAACGCGATGAAGGCGAAGCTCGACGAGGCGCTCGATGCCGGGCTGCTGGGCATGTCCGGCATGGATTCGGCGATCGACAAGCTCGACGGCGACCGCTATCGATCCCGTGGGCTACCGTCCACGTTCGCCACCTGGCGCGAACGTCGCGCGCTCATCGCCGTGCTGCGGCGGAGGCGGCGGATGCTCCAGAGCGCACCCGACGTCGCGCGACCCTGGACGGCGCTGCTGTTCTTCCTGTCCAGCAGCCGGATGCTGGGACGTCGCTACGGCGTGCGGATGAGCCTGCTCGTCTCCGCCGACTCCAAGGCCGCGCCGGGGGCCGCCACCGTCATCGGACGGGGCACCCGCCTGTTGAACGCCGTCCTCGGCGCGCGCGTGCGGTTTCAGCACCTGCCCGTTCCGTTCGAGCTCTACTCCGACGGCATCGACCTGCCGGTGTTCGAGGAGTTCGGGGCGGGCACGGCGGCGCTGCACCTACGAGATCAGCTGCAGCGCAACGCCTTGCTTGCAGACGTCGAGTACCGGCGCGAGTTCCGGCGCGAGTTCGACCGCAAGAAGCTCGGACCGACGCTGTGGCACCGCGACTTTCACGACGCGGTGATCGTCGAGTGCCCCGACGAGACGCTGATCGGCAAGACGTTCGGCGGCATCGCCGACGAGCGCGGGCTGCACCCACTCGACGCCTTCCTCGACGTCCTCGTCGACAACGGCGAGCGCAACGTCCGGTGGAAGACCACCGTGGGCAACCACCGCCGGCGCCAACTGGACCGGCTCGCCGTCGAACCAACCGTGCACATGGGCTTCTCCGACGCGGGGGCGCACCTTCGCAACATGGCGTTCTACAACTACGCCCTGCGTCTGCTCAAGCGGGCGCACGAGGCGGACCGGGCCGGTCGCCCCTTCATCACCATCGAACACGCGGTGCACCGACTGACCGCGGAGGTCGCGGACTGGTTCGGGCTCGACACGGGCCGGCTCCGCACGGGCGACGCCGCCAACTTCGTGGTGGTCGACCCAGCCGGTCTGGACGACTCCGTCGACGGGTATCACGAGGCGGCGGTGCCGTTCTACGGCGGGCTGAGCCGCATGGTCAACCGCAACGACGCCGCGGTCGTGGCGACCGCGGTCAACGGCGAGGTGGTGTTCCGCCACGGCGAGTTCCGGGACGGCTACGGCCACACCACCCGCTCGGGACGCTTCCTGCGGGCGACCGCGGCCACCCGTCCGACGGACCGTGCGACGGTGGCCGGCTGAGGTGCCCATGACACAACGGCAGCGGCGGGAGGACGACGTCGCCCGCCTGCTCGACGCCAGCATCGCGACGATCGTCGAGGCGCGCCGCATCCCGCTGCCGTTGGCACTACTCACACGCGGACCCGGGAGCGACGATGCCTGACCGAATCACCGAATTCCGCAACGACGGCTGGACCTTCCCCGTCACCGATGGCGGTCCGCTCGACGGCCAAGTAGTCGTGCTACTGCACGGGTTTCCGCAGACCTCCACGTCCTGGGACCCGGTCTCCGAGCGTCTCCACGCGAGCGGGTACCGCACCCTGGCGTTCGACCAGCGCGGCTACGCGCAGACCGCCCGTCCCCGTGGTCGGCGCGCCTACCGGATGAGCCGCCTGGTGTCCGACGTCGCAGCCCTCATCGACGTCGCCGGCGCGCCGGTCAACCTCGTCGGCCACGACTGGGGCGCTGCGGTGGCGTGGTCGGTGGCGGCGGCACGACCGGAGCTCGTCCGCACGCTCACCGCCGTGTCGGTGCCTCATCCGTCGGCGTTCCTCGGCTCGATGCTCGTCAGCAGTCAACTGCTGCGGTCCTACTACATCGGGGTGTTCCAGCTCCCGCGGCTTCCGGAGTTCCTCTGTCGCCGACGCGGCCTGTCCGACCGCATGCTCGCGGGGATCGGGATGACCCCCGATCAGGCCGGCCGGGTCCGGACGGAGGTGTTCGACAGTGGGGCGCTGACACCGAGCATCAACTGGTATCGGGCCATGCCGTTCGTCAGCCCCCATTACATCAGGAAGGTCTCTGCGCCAACGACTTACGTGTGGAGCACCGGTGACACGGCACTGAGCAGGCGCGCAGCGACGCTGTGCGAGCGGTTCGTCACCGGCCCCTACCGGTTCGAGATCGTCGAGGGCTCGCACTGGATCCCCGAGGAGCGCCCCGATTTCCTGGCCACCCTCATCGCGGACCGCATCTCCGGCTGACGGCCCGCGGGCAGGGTGATGCCGCGGAGTACCAGCGCATTTCACCGAGCCGATGCGCGACGGTCACCTTCGGCCACCCGTCGGCCACGTTCCACGAGTAGACACTTCGCGTGACCCCATTCTCCCGCAGATCGTTCATCGTGACGTCCGCTCTGGCCGCGACGGCGGCGTCGATCAACCCCGCACTCGCCGGCGCGACGATCAGCCGGGCCGGCGGGGCGCCGAAACGTACCGGCACCATCGCCGACGTCCGCCACGTGGTGGTCGTCATGCAGGAGAACCGCTCCTTCGACCACTACTACGGTTCGATGCGCGGCGTGATCGGCTTCGACGACCCCGGCGCGCTCACCGATCCCGACGGCAGCGACGTATTCGCGCAACCGCGCACCGCAGACCCCGACGCCGCCACGCTCCGCCCGTACCGGATGGACACCCGCTACTTCAACACCCAACAGGCCGAAGACCTCGACCACAGTTGGGAGGGGACCCATCAGGCCCGCAACGGCGGGCAGTGGGACCAGTGGATTCCCGCCAAGACACCGGAGACGATGGGGTTCTTCACCCGTGACGACATCCCGTGGCAATACGCACTTGCCGATCACTACACGATCTGCGACCAGTACTTCTGCTCGATCTCCGGACCGACCATGCCGAACCGCCTGTTTCAGTGGACGGGCACGATCGACCCGAGTGGCACGCACGGCGGTCCCGCGACCGCAAACCCGCCCGACTACGAACCGGTGTACGACTGGGATACCTATCCGCAAGCACTGGAGGCAGCCGGGGTCTCCTGGAAGGTCTACGCCAACGACGAGGTGGGCGACGGCGACGGCGAGGACGGCTGGGTCGGCGACTACGGGGACAACCCGCTGTGGCTATTCCACGCCTACCACGACGCGCTGAATGCCGCGGCGGGAGCGTCGCAGCTGGCGGCCAAGGGTGCCGTGCACGGCAATTGGAAGCCGAACTCCGGGCGCGGTCGTGATCTGGACCACGTGCTGAGTGGCTTCATCTCGGACGTCCAGCAGAATTCGCTGCCGACGGTTTCCTACGTCGTGTCGCCGTATCTGTACAGCGAGCACCCGCTGGGACGACCCGCCGATGGCGCGGATTACGTGAACAAGGTACTCAGCACGCTGTGGGCCAATCCCGAGACATGGGAACACACCGCCGTTCTCGTCAACTTCGACGAGAACGACGGCTTCTTCGACCATGTGATTCCACCGTCGCCGCCCCCCGGAACCCCCGACGAATTCGTCGACGGCCTGCCCATCGGGCTCGGGCCGCGGGTGCCGATGACCGTGGTGTCGCCGTGGAGCACCGGCGGTTGGACGAGCTCACAGGTATACGACCACACCTCGGTGCTGCAATTCCTCGAGAAGGTGACCGGCGTCCGGGCACCGAAGATCAGCGCGTGGCGCCGGTCGGTCTGTGGGGACCTGACGCAGTGCTTCGACTTCACGTCGTTCGATCCAACGCCACCTCGACTTCCCGACACTGCCGCCCTGGTCGCCGCGGCGGACCGCCAGACGCAGCTGCCTGCGCAGCCGCTGCCCGCGACGTCCGGCGACCAGCCCCATCAGGAAGCGGGCACCCGTAATCAGCGACCGGTCCCCTACGCGCTGACGGCAGCCAGGGTGGCGTCGTCGGTGCACCTCGCCAACGGCGGCACCGCGGACATGCCGGTGGGTCTGTACTACGCCACGGACGCCGGCCGGCAATCCGAATGGGTGGTGGTCCAGGCCAAGGGCAGCACCGTCTGGCAACCACCGGCCGGGGTCGGCGCCGTGGTCGTGTACGGGCCCGCCGGGTTCCGCCACGCGCTGTAGCGGCGCCGCCCTGCAGTGGTCGCCGGCAGGCGACCATGTAAAGGGCGTGTTACGTCCATGTTGCGGATACAGTGTCGACATGAACGAGCCGGTGTTCAACCAGGTCGATGCCGTGCATCCCGTCGTGTCACCGGCCTCCCTCGAGGTCCACGTGCGCGCCGTCCGCCATCTGGCCCGCACCACCGGCGCGCAGTTCATCGACGACGCGGGCCTCGACGGGATCGCGCCGGGCAGGGTCACCACGATCGCCGCCCTCGAGCTGTGCCTGGCCGGCTGGTGGCGCCGACTCGACGGCGGCTACGTCATCGCCGAGGCCATCGTCGGCCGCGACCCGACCCGCCCCATGTCCCGCGGGCGCGCCTGGCGCCGGGTCGCTGCCGTGTGCCGACGGGTGTGGAAGGCCCTCAACAGCGAGAAGTTCATCCCCTTCTAGGGGCGAGCGCGCGTGGTCGGCGACGTAACCGTGGGCGCGGCAGGCGGCAGAGACGAATCGTCGAAAGCATTGCGGACTTCCTCTTTCCATTCATGATGTGCAGGAGCGTCCCGACTGAAATGTTCTACGCCTCAACCAAATTCAGCCTGGCGGGCGCGGTCATCTGACACCACCGGTACCGAGATTGGAAACACGAAATCTCGTCGTATTCATCGGGTAACCGGATGATGGTCGAACCGATAGTCGTAACAGCCGGCGTGCTGCACCAGCAGTTCACGCAACGCCCGCCGGCCTCGATGCAAGCGCGACGTCACCGTTCCGATCGGATGTGGAGTAACTCTGCTACTTCTGCGTATCGGAATCCGTCGAGGCCGACGTAGAACAACACCATGCGCTGGCCTTCGGGCAGCGCATTCATTGCGGTGTGGGGCCCCGACTCCGAGTTGCGTGGAAGTACCGGACACGACACTTCAGGTTCGCGTCGGCCAATTGTTGTGAGCGCCGCGCGTGGAGTCATCGCTGACGTCGTCGCGAGGAACCTCAGCGCGGTTTGAGCAGGCCGGCCGCCGCCTGCTTGCCGAGCAGACTTCGGCCTCATCCCATGTCCAGCTCATCTCGTCGATGAGGGTGTGCCACGCCTGGTGACCGAAGTAGAACCAGAGAACATCGGCGGCCCGCTGATCATCGAATCGCTCAAAAGAGCGCCCATCGCGCGTAATCGAGGCATGGTAGCGGCCAGCGCCCCGCGGTAGATGCGATCGGAGCGCTCCAGACTCGAGACCACCGCAGTGCTGCGGGCCCTCCTCGAACGGGTCGAGCGCATCGAGTTGACCGGCCGACGTGGGCGGTCAACAACGTCATCCGGCGCCACGAACGTCTGCCCGTCAGGATGATCCGCGGTTAGCCGAAGGGGCACCGCCGCAGACGTGAACCGAAAACGTAGGGTGGGTGGATCATCCCTCCCGATCAGCCACGTGCGGTGTCGTGGACGATCGTCGGCGTCGGCTACCTGGCGGCCCTCGCAGCGCTGCTCGTCCAGCACCTGCTGCTGCCGTTGGGAGCGGGCTCGCACCAGGGTCTCTTCACCAACGGCGGTGATCTGGACATCTACCGCCACGGGGCGCTGCGGGTCCTCGACGGCGAGGCGCTCTACGCCACCGCCGTTCCCCCCGGCGGCTGGTTCACCTACCCCCCGTTCGCGGCCATCGCGTTCGTCCCACTCGCCGTGTCGAGCTTCGGCGTGGCCAAGGTGCTCTGGATGCTGGTGTCCTTCACTGCACTGGTCGCCACGTGCTGGCGCTGCGCGACCACCCTGGGATGGCGACCCGACCGCCGGCTGGCCCTCTTCGCCGTCGCGATGGGCGCCGTGGCGTTCGACGTCCAGGCGGTGCGCGGAACCCTGTGGCAGGGCCAGGTCAACCTCGTCCTGATGGCGCTGGTGGTCTGGGATCTCACCCGCCCCAGCGGTTCCCGGTTGCGGGGTTGGTCTGTCGGCGTGGCGGCCGGCGTGAAGTTGACTGCCGTGGTCTTCGTGCCGTACCTGCTGGTGACGCGGCAATGGCGGGCGGCGGGTGCCGCCGTGTCCGCTGGTGCGCTGACCGTGGCGGCGAGCTGGCTGGTCCTCCCCACCGACTCGGCCGACTACTGGTTCCATGCCGTCGTCCGAACCGATCGCATCGGCCCGCTGGACCATCCCGGCAATTACTCCGTCGGCGGCATCGTGGCGACCCTCGCCGCGCCGGGGCAGATGCCGACCACGTGGTGGCTGGCCGGTGCGGTCGGCGCGACGGCCCTGGGTCTGTGCGCGGCCCGAGCGGCGGAGCGCATCGGCCACCGTCTCCTCGCCGTCACCATCGTCGGGCTGTTGTCGTGCACCGTGCCTCCGTTGGCGTGGGGTCACCACTGGGTGTGGACGGTGCCCCTGCTGGCGGTCATCGTGGACCGCGCCGCCCGCTGCACCGGGCATGCACGCCTGGCGTGGGCGGCCGGTGCCGCAGCGGTCTACCTGGCGGTGTTCATGTGGTTCACCGTCTGGGTGTACCGGGAGACGCAAGCCCTGCTGACCCACTACCCGTCCCGTGCGGCCGCGACTGGCGCCGCCGTCGCCGAAATGACCCCGTCGGTCCGGCTTCTCGTCGTGGCCGTCCATCCGGCGCTGTTCCTCGTCGTCGGGTGCGCGACCATCGCCGCCGCCCGCGGACCCCGCCGCCTCGGCGCCGACCACGACGTGTAGAAAGCAACCATGTTGCGAACCATGGACGTGATGGACATGTTCCGACTCGACGGCAAGGTCGTGATCGTCACCGGCGCATCGTCGGGGCTCGGCGTTGCCTTCGCACAGGCGTGCGCACAGGCTGGTGCGGACGTCGTGCTGGCCGCCCGACGCATCGAGAAGCTCACCGCCACGGCCGAATTGGTAAGCGCCGCAGGCAGGCGGGCACTGGTGGTGCGCACGGATGTCACCGAACCCGACCAGTGCCAGGCCATGGTCGACCGCGCCATGGCGGAATTCGGACGGGTCGACGTCCTGGTCAACAACGCCGGCGTCGGCACTGCCGTGCCCGCGACGCGCGAGACGCCCGAGGAGTTCCGCGCGGTCGTCGACATCAATCTGCACGGGTCCTACTGGGCCGCACAGGCCTGCGCCCGGGTCATGGAGCCGGGAAGTGCGATCGTCAACATCGCCAGCATCCTGGGGTTGACCACCGCGGGCCTGCCACAGGCGGCGTACAGCGCCAGCAAGGCGGCCATCGTCGGTCTCACCCGGGACCTGGCTCAGCAGTGGGGATCACGCAAGGGCATCCGGGTCAACGCCATCGCCCCTGGGTTCTTCTCCTCCGAGATGACCGAGCAGTACAAGCCGGGTTATCTCGAATCGCTCAGCGCCCGGTTCGTCCTACCCAGGATGGGCGACCCCGCCGAACTGGCCGCGTCGCTGGTCTGGTTGGCATCGTCCGCCGCGGGTTACGTCACCGGGCAGACCATCACCATCGACGGCGGCGTGACGATCACCTAGAGGTGGCGAACCATTCGGGCACTCCCGTCGGACCGGCCCTGCTGGTGGTCGGCGCCGCCACCGTTCAGGAAGTCGGCGCGGCATTCGCCGTGGGACTGTTCACCGCCCTGGGCGCCCCCGGTGCGACATTCACCCGGCTGGCGTTGGCGGGGCTGGTCCTTTCGGCGATCATCCGCCCCCGTACGCGCGGCCTCGTGCGCCGCGCGTGGCTGGCGGCGGCGGGCCTGGGCTGCGCGCTGGCGGCGATGAATCTCTGCTTCTACGAAGCGCTCTCCCGGATTCCGCTCGGCATCGCAGTGACGATCGAAGTGCTCGGCCCACTGGCGTTGTCAGTCGTGCTGAGCCGACGGCGGATCGCCTGGCTGTGGGCGGTGGCCGCCTTCGCCGGGGTCGCCGCACTCGGCTTCACCCCCGACCGGGCGGCCCACCTGAATGGCGTGGGCGTCGCCTTCGCCGCCGGGGCAGGCGTGAGTTGGGCCGGCTACATCGTGGCGACGTCGCGCGCCGCCCGACTCTTCCCGAAACTCGACGGCCTGGCCATCGCCACCGTGATCGGGGCGGTTCTGACGGCACCGCTGGCCGTCTTCACCGTCGACGGGGCCGCCGCGCTGCACTGGCACGTGGCGGCCTTGGCGCTCGTTGTCGCACTGATGAGCTCGGTCGTTCCGTACTCGTTGGAACTGTGGTCCCTGCGCAGCCTCGCGCCGGGGACGTTCGCCGTGCTGACGAGCATGTCGCCGGTGATCGCGGTGCTCGCGGGCTGGGTCATCCTCGGCCAGCAGCTCGGCGGGATCGCCTGCGCGGCCATCGCACTCGTCACCTCGGCGAGCGTGGGAGCCGTGCGCTCGGCCCGCAGTCCCGATCGCCTGCCGCCGGTGTAGCACCGGGCCGGGTCCGCGTCACGGGCCGCCCTTCCAGTGTTCGATGCGGTTGTGGTCCGGCGTGAAGCCGTGCGCGATACCCCACAGGACCGCCTGCGTGCGACTACCCACGCCGATCTTGCGATAGATCGAGCGGATGTACGACTTGACGGTGTTGGGGCTCAGGTACGTCAGCGCCGCCACCTCGGCGTTGCTCTTGCCCTGCGTGATCAGCGCAAGGATCTCGGACTCGCGATCGCTGAGCCCCTCCCCCCGACCCGGCCAGTCGAGCCCGGTCGCGCTGCGCACCCGCTGTGGGACGTCGCTGATGACCACCTCGCCGGCATGCACCGCCTCCAGCGCCGACACCAGATCGCGCGCCGGCAGCGTCTTCGACAGATATCCGTGCGCGCCGTGCCGCCGGGCACTGGCGATGAGGTCCGGATGGAAGTTCCAGGTGTAGACGACGACGCGGCGGGCCCGCGGATTGGCCACCAGGACGGCGATCTCCTCGTGGTCGGCCTCGGGTTGGGCGAACGAGTCGTACAGGACGATGTCGACGGCATCGTCGAGCGGTGCGTTCGTATCGAGTTCGGCCACCACGACCCGGTCTCGGTACCCGTCGATCATGTTGGCCACGCCCATCAGCACCACGTCGTAGTCGTCGACGAGCGCCACCGTGATCGGACCCTTCGTCGATGACGCCATGTCGTCCATCATTACCCCCTTTGGGGTGTACCGGTACCCCCCCAAGGGGTGTGAACTCGTATCAGCGTCGGGCAACCGCTCGACCAGGCATCAGGCGCCTCGACGGCGCGACTCGGAAAGGCTCACACCATGCTCGGACTCATCGTCAGCATCATCGTCGTCGGACTCATCGCCGGCGCCGTCGCACGGCTGCTCATTCCCGGCAAGCAGCACCTTTCGATCGTGATGACCATCGTCCTGGGCATCGTCGGTTCCTTCGTCGGCGGATTCCTCGGGTACTTGATCTTCCACAAGGACGCCGCCAACGGCTTCCTGCAGCCGTCCGGGATCCTGGGATCGATCATCGGCGCCGTCATCGTGCTGCTGATCTGGACCAGGGTCGGCGGACGCCGCACCACGCGGACCAGGTAACCGAATCGGACGAGGATCGACCCCGCTGTCGGCCGGGGTCGATCCTCGTCGTCGACGGGTCCGGGCGCCGGCTATGCCGCTGCGACGCCCGCCGTGTGGAGTTCCCGCAGCGCCGAGCGCAGCCCACGCCGCCTGCCGGTCTCGGGGTCTACACCGAAGGTCTCGCGCATGCCCCCGCGGATGCGGAACTTCAACTCGGAGTTCGTCTCCGGTGCGTCGTCGGCGGTGCTCTTCAGGAACCGGTTCGGCAGCGCAAGCTTGGCGATCGTCCAGAACGACTGTGCGTACTGTCGCAGCAATGGACCCGTCGTGTAGGGCAGATCGTACTTTTCGCAGAGCGCCTCGACCCGTTCGGCGATCTCGGCGTACCGGTTGCTCGGCAGATCCGGGAACAGGTGGTGCTCGATCTGGTAGCAGAGGTTTCCGCTCATGAAGGCCATCAACGGTCCGGCGTGAAAGTTGGCCGAGCCCAGCATCTGTCGCAGGTACCACTCCGCGTGAGTCTCCGACTCGAACTCCTCCTTGGTGAACTTCTCTGCGCCGTCGGGGAAGTGCCCGCAGAAGATCACCATGTACGCCCAGTAGTTGCGGACGAGGTTTGCCACCGCGTTCGCTCCCAGGGTGTGCTTCCAGGCTGGTCCGGTCAGCGCCGGGAACACCAGGTAATCCTTGCCGACCTGCTTGCCGACCTTCCTGCCGATGATCTTGAGGTCCTTGCGGACCTCGTCCATCGACTTCTCGCCCTTGCGGTACTTGGTGGTCTCGACCCCGTGCAACGCGACGCCCCACTCGAACAGCGTGCCGAGCAGGAAGTTGTACAGGGAGTTGCCGATCATCCATCTCTCCCAGCGCTGATCGCGGGTGAGTCGCATGATGCCGTAGCCGATGTCGTCGTCGAGTCCGACGACGTTGGTGTACTTGTGGTGGATGAAGTTGTGCGACTTCTTCCAGTGCACCGTTGGTGAGGTCGTGTCCCACTCCCATTCGGTGGAGTGAATCTCCGGATCGTTCATCCAGTCCCACTGACCGTGGGTGATGTTGTGTCCGAGTTCCATGTTCTCGACGATCTTGGCGACGGCGAGCATACCGGTGCCCGCCGCCCAGGCGAGCTTGTTCTTGCTGCCGAACAACGTGATCCGGCCGGCCGCCGCCAACCCGCGCTGGAGTTGGATCGCCCGCCGGATGTAGCGGGCGTCGCGCTCGCCTCTGGACTCCTCGATGTCGGACCGGATGCCGTCGAGCTCACGGGCCAGTTCCTCGACGTCCTCGGCGGTGAGGTGCGCGTACTCCTTGATGTCGGTGATTGCCATGTCTTCTCCCTAGACGTCGATGGTGCAGTCGCCGGATGCGGCGGAGATGCAGGTCTGGATGCGGTCGCCCGCGCCGTGCTCGGCGCCGGAACGGAAGTCACGTACGTGCCCGGATTGCAGGGGCAGAACGCACGATTGGCAGATGCCCATGCGGCACCCGAAGGGCATCTGGATGCCGGCCTTCTCGCCGGCCTCCAGAAGCGAGGTGGCGCCGTCGGCCTCGACGGTCTTGTCCGAGAGCGCGAAGGTGACGGTACCGCCCTCACCACCCTTGTCGGTGCGGGCGATCACGAAGCGTTCCATGTGCAGGTTGTCGACGAGACCCGCTGTCTCCCAGATCTTCTCGATGTCGTCCAGCATCGCGGGCGGGCCGCATGCCCACGTCGGCCGGTCCCGCCAATCCGGGACGAGCCCGTCGAGCTCGCGGGCGAAGTCCAGGTGCCCCCGGTCGTCGGTCAGGTGCAGCAGCAGCGAGTACCCGTCGCCACTGCGATCCCGTTCCACGAGCTCGTCGTGGAAGATCACGTCCTGTGTCGACGGCGCCGAGTGGATGTGCACGACGTCGGGTGTCTGACGACGCTGGGTCATCGAACGCAGCATCGCCATGACGGGGGTGATGCCGCTGCCCGCGGTCACCAGGAGCAGCTTGGGCGGGGGCGGGTCGGGCAGGGCGAAGTCGCCGCGCGGGGCAGCCAAGCGAACGATCGTTCCGGGCTGGACGCCGGTCACCAGGTGTGTCGACAGAAAGCCCTCGGGAGTCGCCTTGACGGTGATCGAGATCAGCTTCTTGTCTCGCCGCGGGATCGAGGTCAGTGAGTACGACCGCCAGTGCCACCGGCCGTCCACCCTCAACCCGATGCCGACGTACTGGCCGGGTCGGTAGTCACCCGAGAAGCCCCAGCCCGGTCTGATGGTGACGGTCGCCGAGTCCTCGGTCTCCCGCCGCAGGTCAACGACCTCGCCGCGCAATTCGCGGGCCGACCACAGTGGATTGAGCAGTTTCAGGTAGTCGTCGGGCAACAGCGGCGTGGTGGCGCGTGCGGCCAGCCCCCGGAGCACGTTGACCTTGGGAGTGGTAGCCGTTTCGACGCCCCTGGCGGGCGCCTCGCTCCATCGCGTCACGTCGCGGAGTCTCAGCGCCATTGCGGCCGCCCGAGGTGGGAACGCCTAATTAGTGAACACATGTACACCGATTACCCGAAGGCAATCGGATCTACACCTTCGGCACGGTCGACGGGGGGATCTCCACATCGACGCCCGTGTCCTGCCTGGTCGACCTCATGAAGTCGTCGATGATGTCGGCCACCTCGGTGGGCGCCTCGACGTGCGCGAAGTGCCCGACGCCCGGCAACACTTCGAGGCGGCTGCCCGGCCGGGCCGCCTGGGCGGCGTAGCCGTGTTCGACGGGGATGATCTCGTCGTCCTCACCCCAGATCGCCAACGTCGGCAGCTCCGATCGGACGTGCAGCCGGTTCAGTGCGCTCACGGCCTGACCGCGGTAGTCCACCACCGAACGCAGCGTGCGCAGGAACGCGTCGCGCGTCGGCGGGTCGGAGAAGGAGGAGTAAGCCCGCCAAATCTCACTGGCGCGGGGTGCCCGCATGCCCGCCGAGGTGAACCACGACCCAATCTTGTTGCCCGCCCTCAACACCGGCTTCGGCGCGATGACGGGCAAGATGAGCTCGGCACCCGGCGCCGAGAGCAGCCGCAGGATCCAGCCCACGTCGGGACCCAGCCCACCGCTGCTGATCAGGATGACGCGCTCGCAGTAGTCGGGGTGTTGGTAGATGAACTGCATCGCCACGCCGCCGCCGAGCGAGTGCCCGACGATCGTCGCCCGCGCGATACCCAGCTCGTCGAGGAGGTCGCGAAGCCACACCGCGAACGCACCCAGCGAATAGTCGCCCCGCGGCTTGGTCGACTGGCCGTGGCCCAGCAGATCGGGCGCCACCACCCGGTAGGACTTGGCCAGGCGCGGGATCAACTCGCGCCACGCGTCCGAACTGCCCGCCATGCCGTGAATCAGCAGCAGCACCTCGCCGCTGCCCTCGTCCCGGTAGGCGACCCGGTCACCGTGCAATTCGAGGTACTTGACGTCGTTCATCGTTGATCCCTCCGCTCCGGCTCGATCCGACGCGGCCGTGCACGTCCGCGGGCTACCGACCGGTAACTTCGAGGGTGCACCATGTCGGCGGCACCGTCAACGGTCTTCAGCGGGCCCGTTTGGCCAGCCGCTCGGGGTCGAGGATGAGCACGCTCTTGCCCTCGACCCGAATCCAGCCGCGTTGGCCGAAGTCGGCGAGCGCCTTGTTGACCGTCTCCCGGGACGCACCGATGAGCTGGGCGATCTCTTCCTGGGTCAGGTCGTGGGTCACCCGCAGCGCGTTGCCCTCCTGGGCGCCGAAGCGCCGAACCAACTGCAGCAGTTGCTTGGCGACCCGGCCGGGCACGTCGGTGAAGATGAGGTCGCCGAGGTTGTCGTTGGTGCGCCGCAGGCGGCGGGCGAGCACCCGCAGCAACTGCTCCGCGATCTCCGGGCGCCCCGCGATCCAGGCGCGCAGCGCATCGCGGTCCATCGACACCGCACGCACCGCGGTCACCGTCGTCACGCTCGAGGTCCGCGGACCGGGGTCGAAGATCGCCAACTCGCCGAACATGTCCGACGGTCCCAGGATGGTGAGCAGGTTCTCGCGGCCGTCCGGTGCACTGCGGACGATCTTCACCTTGCCCGAGATGATGATGTACAGCCGATCCCCAGGCTCGCCCTCGACGAAGATCGTGTGCCCGCGGGGGAAGTCGACCGGTTGCAGCTGGCCGATCAGCGCCGCGACCGCAGCCGGATCGACGCCTTGGACGATGGCCGACCGCGCCAGGATCTCTTCGACCTCGCTCGGGTCGCCGACCGGCCTCACGCCTGCCTCGACGGGTGGTGCTGACCAACGGCAGTGTGGGAGGGCATGCCTGTGAGCGTGGCGGCGCCGCTGCGATTTGTAAAGTCGACCACGCTGCTCGACTCTGCGCCCACGGCGCCGATGTGCGAGTGAGGAGCACCGCCAGCGCAGAATGAATCCGGGCAGCCGGTCTCAGACATCGATGGTCGTGTACCTGGTCTTGACCGGGGGCGCGGCCAGCAGCGGCGGCAGGTCGGTGATCTTGCCGTCACCGGCGCGGAAGGCGCGGTAGGCCTCGTCGGCCTCGACCGACTCCCAGACTTCATAGATGATCCAGTGCGCCTCGTCGTCCTCGTCGACGAGGACGTCGAGGGCGACGCTGCCGTCGAACCCGCGGGTCTTGACCAGCTCGCGGCCGAACACCTCACGTGCCTGCGCAACTGATTCGGGCTTGAAGCGCAGTTCGAGCAACACGGTGACGGGCATGGTTTCTCCTCGGCGGGTCGGGATCCGTTCGCCTCCACCTTGTCAGACGACGAGTTCGATCGTTCAGTCGCCGCCACGTCCAAGGAGGCGGTTGGTCAGCGAGCGCCCCGGATCCTGCGCGCGCTGGTCGAGCAGAAACTCGATGCCGGCTTCGATCGCGTCGGCCGTGCGCGACCGCAGCTCGCGCGCATTGACTTCGTCGGCGACGCGGTCGTACACGGTGGTGGGGATCGGTTCGCCGAACCAGTAGTAGACGCGCTCTGGCCGCGGAATCGGTGAGAGCCCGATCCCGCGGACGATCGGTGGGGTGTCGGGTGTGCCGAGCACCTTTTCGAAGAAGAAGCGCGCGGGCGCCATGAGCGGGCTGTCGGCATCGATCACGATGTCGAGAGCGTGCTCGCTACCCACGCACGCAAACGGGATGATGGGATAGCGGTGTTCGATTGCCAGCTTCGCGAAGCCCAGCCGATTCTTCCAGATCAGTTGGTACTGTTCGCCTTTGCGTTTCGCCAGTTCCCGCGCGCCGCCGGGAAAGACCACGATCAGGTCACCGCGCCGCATGAGCTCGCGCGTGTTGGCCCGCGTCCCGGTCACCCCACCACCGAAACTGACCAGCTGCCGGATGCCCGGAACTCGGGGGACGGCGTGATCCATCAAGCCTCGGGCCACGATTCTTCTGTCGTGCAGTCCGGCGTAGAGCATCACCATGTCGAGCAGGCCGTACAGGGTGTGGTTCCCGACCATCAGCGCTCCGCCCGCGGGCACGTGCTCGATCCCGTAGAACTTGGGACTGATGAGTCGACGCAACGGTGCGACGATCGTGCGGGCCGTATCGAAGTCCTCGGCAGTCGGCCCCAGAGGAACGTCTTCGTAGGTAGACATGACCTTCAACCTTCCTTGACCTTCAGCACCCGACTGCGCAGACCATCGGTCGCCGTTTTCATCAGACCCCTTGCGGCCCGCTTGACGAGAAACCCCGGAAGTGGCACGAGGGGCTCTACCGTGACGTCGAACCGGACATGGGTCGAACTCCCCTGTGGCGTCAGCGTGTAACGCCCATCCTGAGCGCGCTGCTGCTGTGCGCCGACCAGCGTCCAGCTCACGCCGTCGGAGTGCACCGTGTAGGCAAGCTCCTGCTCGTCGGTGACCCCGACGACCTTGAGCACCTGCCTGGCGCGGGTTGGGCGCCCCTGCCCGTCGCGCTCGAGGACCTCGACCTCTTGGTGTGCCGAGGACCACTCGGGCAACGACTCGAGGTCGAACAACACGGCCATGATCGCTTCGGGCGTCGCTTCGATGGCGACTTCGCGTGATTCGGTGACCATGTGACTATCCGGTCGCCACGTGGGAGTCCGCGTCGCGACGATCATCCGGCAGCGCGCCGTACGTTATGGGAGACATTGTTCACCTTTCGACTTGTCTGACGTGAGACCGAGAACCGAGGAGGAACCCCAGGGGGCGCCCACATGGCTTCAGATGGCGACAGCTTCGATGATGCTCAGCGGTGAGGCCGTTTCGACGATGCGTGTGGTGCGGAAGCCGGCAAGGCTCAACAGGTGCTCGTATTCCGCGGCGGTGCGCTCGCGCGCCGCCGCCTGAACCAACATTTCGAGATCCGTCCACTTGCCCGCAAAGTCGCGGTTGTGCCGTGGAAGGACGAACTCGACGAGCATCACGTGCTTGCCCGTTCCGGCCGCCGTCCGCACGTTTCGAAGGATGTGTACCGCCTCGTCGTCGGCCCAGTCGTGGATCACGCATTGAAGTACGTACGCATCCGCGCCGTCGGGTACGGTCTCGAAGAACGACCCCTCCTCGATCCGGACCCGTTCGGCAACATCATGTTCGGCAAGCACGGCCGCTGCGCCGGACACCACTTGCGGCAGATCGAAGAGGATGCCGCGCGAATGCGGCGCGGCGCCCAGTATCGCGGCCAGCATACGGCCGTGGCCACCGCCGACGTCGACGATCGTCGCAAAGGGAGAGAAGTCGTAGCCGGCGATCACCGATCCGGTCGCGAGACCCGATACGCTCGTCATCGCGTCGTTGAGCAACTCACCGAGTTCCGGTTCATCGGCCAGATACTCGAAGACGGGCTTACCGCGCAATTCCGGCACGACCGCCCGACCGCTCCGGATGGCGTCGGTGAGGTGGCTCCAGTGCTCGCGGTGCTGCGGCGAACCTTGAAACCGGGCCAACGCGGCCAACGAGACCGCGGCATCGGTACGCAGCGTGTCGGCCAGCGGCGTGAGATCGTAACGGCCATCGCGGCGTTCGCGGAAGATGCCCCGCGACACCAATGCCCGGAGAAGTCGGCGCAGAGTATCGACGTCGGCATCCACCGCGCTGGCCAGCTCATCGGCCGACAGCGGTCCCTTGGCGAGCGCGTCGGCGATACCGAGGTCCGCCGCCGCGGTGATCGCCTGGGCAGCCCAGGTTGCGGTGATCATCTCCAGCATCACCGCCGGGGCCGGGGCCATGTTCCGGTGCAGCCATCCGACGTAATGCCTGACCAGTTCCATGGCTCGTGCCACTCTGGCCGGTGGAAGCTTGGACATCACCATGGACGATCTCCTTGAAGTCGTGAGTTGATCCGGTCTCGCTTGAGTCCGGAGAGCTTGTTCCGAGCCTCGACCGAGAGCTGTTCTCGGCGTGAGCAACCGGTCACTGGGGGGCATCGCCCAGCGCGCGGTCGAGTTCACCGCGGAGGATCGACTGGAAGGCCACCACGTGGCGGGGGCCCATCAGCGTGTAGTGCTCGCCAGGGACGTCGATGTACCGGTTGGCGTCAGTGGTGAATTCGTCCCACCGGTGCAGTTCGTTGTCGATCCAGTCCTGTTTGGTGCCACGCAACGGGATGGCGCAGAAGACCGTCATCGACCGTACCCGGCCCGTGGGGGTGTAGCCGCGGCCGAGATGGGTCAGGCCGTCGGCGAGTTCGGCCCACGCGGCGAACTTCGTCAGGTCGAGGTCCAGTTCCTCGGTACGCCCGGCCGGGGCAAGGTGCAGAAGCTCGGACAGTTGTCGTTCCCTGGGAAGATCGCGGAGCTTGGCCGGCAACTGAGCCGCCTGTGCCTTGGTGATCAGGTCGAGGAACATGGCGAGGTTCGTCGCCGTCTCGGTGAAGTCGAGTTGGTTCATGCGGTACTGGATGTGCGGTGGCAGGTTGAAGCTGCCGAGGAAGTCGACGCGTTCGCCGACGGACTCGAGTCGCTTGGCGATCTCGAACGCGACCGCGGCGCCGTAGGAGTAGCCGGCGATCGCGTAGGGCCCGTACGGCTGACGTTCCCGGATTGCGCTGACGTAGCTGCCCACCATGTCCTCGAAGGAGTCGAAGGGGGTTTCGCCGGGGTTGAAGCCTCGGGCGCGCAGGGCGTAGAAGGGCCGGTCGCCGACGAAGTACTTGGCAAGGTTGACGAAGACCAGCACTTCGCCGACGCCGGGGTGCACGCAGAAGAGCGGCGTCTTGGCGCCACCGGTCTGCAGCGGCACGATCGGGTCGTACGTCGGGACCCGACCGTCTGCGGCTGCGCGCAGCCGGTCGCCGAGTTGCCGGACCGACGGACAGGTGAGGAGGGTGATGACCGGCAGGTCTTCGACGTCGAGTCGCCGGGCGATGCGCTGGCGGAGCCTGAGGATGTCGAGTGAGGTCCCGCCGAGGTCGAAGAAGCTCGCGGTGGCGCTGATCTCGTGGACGGGCATGTCAAGCACGTCGGCGAACAGGCCGGTGAGCGCGACCTCCACGTCACCGGTGGGCGGAGTGTAGCCGCCAAGTTGGCGCGCGGTCGCCGCGACGGTCTCGGCGATGATGTCATCGTATCCACCGGATTCGAGCCGCTGCCGCATCCGCGGGCGCAGCGTCTTGCCGAGGCTGCTCTTCGGGAACTCGGACTTGGGCACGGGTAGAACCAGACTCGGGCGAAAGCCACACGTGAGCACGGCCGTGGAACGGACTGCGGTCAGGAGCCGGTGTCGGTCCGACTCGTCCTGTTCGGGATGAATTCCGACCGCGACCACGAGCTGCTCCGTGTCGCTGCCGGCACGCCGCGTCGGAAAGGCTGCGACGTAGCCGCGGGCGGCACCGTCGACTTCCTCGATCGCCGCTTCGATCTCGTGACTGAAGTAGTTGACCCCGTTGACGATGATGCTGTCCTTGCTGCGGCCGACGAGCGTGAGCCGGCCATCGCGGATGTGACCGAGATCGCCCGTACGGAACCAACCGTCTGCGGTGAACGCGTCCGTGGTGGCCTGCTCGTTGCCGAAGTATCCTTTCGTCACCATCGGCCCACGCAGTTGCAACTCGCCGACCGTTCCGTCCGGCAGGGCTCGGGCGGGGTCGTCGGCGACGACGCGCATGTCGAGCCCTGGGATCGCCTGTCCGAGGCCGGCGAATTCCAGACCGGCGTCGGCGGAGGGGAAGTCCTGGTTGTAGATGCAGCCCGCGCAGGTCTCGGTCATCCCGAACGCCGGCCACAACGCGCCCCGCAGACCGTGGCGAGCGAAGTTCCTCAGAAACGCCTGGCCGGTGGCGACGACATTCGCCTCCCCACCACTGACGATCTGGCGCAGGCAGCTCAGATCGAGTTCCTGCCCGTCGGACTCCATCGCGGTGAAGGCATCGGCCAACTCATTGAGTCGCGCAAGGAGAAAGTTGGGTGTGAACGTCATGCTCACCCGGTGGCGCGAGATGATCCGCAGGAATTCCAGTGGATCTTCGATGACCATTTCTGACGTGGCATGGATCTGGTGTGCGCCTGCATAGAGCGGCAGGAGGTGTGTTTCCAGCAGCGCTGCGACATGGTCGAACGAGATCCAGTTGAAGGTGGTGTCCCCGGCGCCGATGCGCTGCACTGCCTGCTTGCCCGTCATCGACGCGAGCAGATTGGCGTGCGTCAACGCGACGGCCTTCGAGTTGCCAGTCGATCCGGATGTGAGCACGAGGAGAGCGAGGTCGTCGCCGTCGGCGATGTGCGGCGCCGCGGCTTCGGTTGCCGGGCGACGCCGGAGCGTCTCGATGGTCGCCACCGCCATCCCCGTCACGGCAGGCATCTGTGACCTCGTCGCTTCGGTCGTCACGACGAGGGGCTGTTGGAGCAGGTCGTGCACGTGGCGGAGCGCCGCCTCCCACCGCGCCGGGTCAGCGGACGGGGCGACCATCGGACATGGGACGAAACCACCCAGGAAGCACGCCCACAGGCACGTGATGAAGTCTTCGGGCTCGTCGAGCATCAACACCACGGTCGACTGTGGACGGTAGCCCAGATCCCGAAGTGCACCACTCAAACGAGTTGCTGCATCTAGTAATTCCGCGTTCGACTGACGAGAGCGCACCAATGAGCCACCGTCGAAGGCCCTTCTTAGGTACGTCGTGCCACCCGACGGATGTTGCTGCGCAGCGTTCAGAAGCAACTCCGCGACGGACCGATGGGTCTTCGTGGCATCGAGTACCGGCATCCGCATGACTTGCGCTCCAATCGACGTACCTACGGGGAGGAGATCGCGACCGGGTCAGCTGGTGCGGCTTCCATGACCTCGTCTCGCGCCAGCCGACCAACCCGAACAGCCCTGATCCCTCACGTTAAGACGCCTCGTAACGCGAACCGCTTCAACTATTTTCGCGTTCGTGGTCGATATCACACGAGCGCGGCGAGGGTGACTCGGTCAGTCGGCGAGGTCGAGCCCACCGGCGGCCGACATCTCCCGGAAGGCGATGGTCAACTGCACGCGTGACTTGACGTCGAGCTTGCGGAACACGGCCCGCAGGTGGGTGTTGATCGTGTTGGTCGAGATGCCCAGCTCCCCTGCCGCCGACCGGTTCGTGTGACCTGCGCTGATCAAGTGGACGACCCGCAGTTCCGTGGGCGTCAGCGCCTCCCAGCCCGTTGGCGGACGCGACACCGGTTGGCTGATCCGCACACCACGGATGCCTTGCCGGCGAAGCAGATTCACCACTGCCCGCCCGTTCGACAGCGCACCGATGCGCTGATAGACGTCGGCCGCCTCGACGAGTGCCTCGGCGGCGGCGGCGGGGCGCTGCTGGGCCAGCAACATCGAGCCGAGATCCTTCAACGCGTCCGCGAGCAGGAGCGGGCGCGGCGAATCGCGCAGTCTGCGCACCGCATCGGCGAGCACCCCCGGCTCGTCGGCAAGGAGCCCCCCGATGTGCAGGGCGGTGCCGTCCAACGTCGCCACCCCTGGGTTGCGACGGGCGACGAGGTCGGCGATGTGGGCCGCCCGTTGCGCGAACTCGCGGTTGCCTGCTTCGAGGCCGATGCGCGCCAGTATCCGCATCCACGGCGGTGACCACGGCCACGCATCGCGGAACTCCTCGACACCGTCCAGGAGTGGTTCCAAAACGGCCAAACTGCCGGCGAAGTCGCCGACGCCGGCCTTCGTCCAGCCCCGTATCAGCAGCAGTCGAGGAGCCCGAAGTTCGTCCGGGTGCCGGCGGAGGACCTCGTCGAGCAGCTCCTCGGTGGCACCGCGATCGCCCCGATACGACCCGACGGCGGCGAGCACCATCTTCGCGTTGAGCAGATACCCGTCGTTGCCCGTCTCCTCGGCGAGCTTCACCAGTGTGCGAGCACCCGCTTCGGCGGCGTCGAAGCGGGCGAGGTTGTGGTCCTGCCACATCTGCGCGTAGAGCATCGGGGGCAACCGCGTGTCGACCTCGTCCCGCGCCTCGCGGATCTTGGCGAGCATGGCGTCGGCCTCGTCGTAGCGATCCAGGTGCTGCAGCGTCCGGATCTCCTCGGCCTGATACGCCGTGTCCGACAGCCGGCGAAGGTCGGTGAAGCGGTCGAGCGCACGTCGGTGCCTGCCCTCCATGCGCGCCGCCTCGATCAGCGCCACGGTGGCCATTCGCTGGGAGTACGGGTCGTCCAGGCGACGGCCCTCGTGCAGAGCCGTCAAGGCCTTGGACTCGGTGTCGGCCGCCGACTCCGTCCTCGATGCGGCCAACGCCAGCGCCGAGGACAGCTGTGCGCGTGTCACCGAGGAGACGCCGCCCCGGGCCAGCGCCCCGCCCGCACGCCGCGCCATCTCGACGCCGTCGCCCGCGCACCAGAGTGCTCGGCATGCCTGCACTTCGACACGGGCGATGACCTCGGGTTCGACGGCCACCGCGAGCAGACGGTCGGCGATGGTCAGCGCCTCCGCCTCCCGTTGGACGTTGACAAGCGTTTCGGCCGAACGGATGCCGGCCAACAGCCACAGCGGATGGTTCTCGGACGTCAGTGCGAACGCCTGCAACGCCAACTCGGCTGCCTGCTCGGGCATGGACACCAGACATTCGCGGGCCGCCCGTTCCAGCGCGAGCACCGCTTCTTCGTCGTTGACGGCTGCGCTCGCCCGGTAGTGGATCGCCGCCGCCAGCGCCGACCGGCCCGCACCGACGACGTACCGGGCACAGGCCCGGTGCAGCGCGCGGCGCTCGCCCGGCGCGATCGCTGCGTACACCGCGTCGCGCACCAGATCGTGCGGAAAGAACACCTCTCCGTCGCTGCTGCCCAGCAAGCCGTTGTCGGCGCCTTCGCGGGCCAGCAGTCCGATCTGCGCCTCGGACACCTTCCCCAGCAGTCCTCCCGCGTCGAGCACGTCCAATGCCCGTCCCCACACCGCGGCAAGCCGGACCAGCGCGGCCGCCTCGGCCGACAGGCCGGCGAGCAGGTCGCGCACCCCGACCGCCAGCTCGGCGTGAAGGTCGTCGACGCCCTGGCCGCGCTCGCGCCGGCGCGCCAGACCGTCGAGCACCTGGACCGCCCAGAACGGGTTGCCGCCAACCCGGCTCAAGTGGCTGCGGACCAATGCCGACGGCGGAGCACCCAGCCGGTCGGCGGCGAGGGCGTCGACGTCGTCGCCGGTCAGCGGTCCCAACGAGATTCGCGTGATGGCGGTATCGGTGGTGTCGGAGATGCCCGCGACGATCTCCTCGAGGGGACCGGCGGGTGCCCACCGACTGGTGATGATCCACACCACGGGACAGCCGGCCAGGCGGGCAGGCAACACGCGAAGCGCGAACCGCGTCAGCCGGTCGGCCCACTGCACGTCATCGATGGCGATCAGGACCGGGGCGTCCAGCGCACGTTCCTCCAACAGGGCGCTGATCCGGTCGACCAACCACAGTGGCCTGTCGTACACGCTGGCGAGGGCGGCGAACGCCTCACCGGGCAGCAGCGGCCGTGGACCGGACCGCAGTGACACCAGGAGGGGAGCGCCCGGCGCGATCTGGTCGCCCGGTTCGGCCTTTCCGCTGCCCACGGAGAACCCCGCGCGCGCCGCCTGCTCGGCCACGGCGTGCAGCAGCGCCGACTTGCCGATGCCGGGTTCGCCGGTGATCACCATCAGAGCGCCCTGCCCGGACCGACTCGCATGACGCAGGGCGCTCAGCGCGCGGGACATCGCGTCGCTGCGACCCCTGAGCACGGTCTGCGCCATGAACACTTCCGATCCGTCACGCCCGACCGTCGACACTAGGCGCGTCAGTCGGACCCGAGCTGTGGGCACCGGGCGGCGACGTGCCGAAGAACCCGAGTGGGAGAACGCCGACCCGCCGGAAAAATTTCCCGCCGTGTTCCGTTGGCCGGCGGCCGGCTCACCCGAACTGACGATATTGACGCTTAGGTCACGGTACGGCGACGCGGTACGACCCCGCGTCCGTCGCCGAATGCGTCATCGGGAGCGCGCCGAGCACGTCGCGGAGCGCAGCACGCACGGTTCAGCGACCGCGCGCACCGCAGTGCCCGTGCAATGGACCTGCTCGAACCGAGCGCGATGGTCGCCGGTCGGCAAAGAACCTCCTCGGCGATCCACGAGATCATCAGTTCGTGCGATGTGCACGCGCGCGCCGCGATGGTTGAGTCATCTCCGATCGTGATGTTACTCGCAAGTAAGTTCCGCTGTGTCGGAACTCACACCAGTCAAGGGGTTCCCATGCAGCTTGCTGCCCGTCGTCCACATCTCGCGGCCGGGGTCGCGCTCCTCGGAGCCAGCGTGATCGCCGCCTCCGCCGTGGCGCCCATGCCGGACATTCACCTCCCGGACGTTTCGCTTCCGGCGATCCATGCGCCGAACATCAGCCTCGCGGCACTGACCAATCCGCTCGTCACCTACGCGGAGGTGTTCCAGAACGCCGTCGCCAACCTCGACACCCTCGGTGCCAACTCGCTGCCCGGTCAAGTTCTCAATCAACTGATCACCAACCAGATCAGCAACGCCACGACGCTCGTCAACGGCCTGCAGGCCACCGGCGGGGCCCTCGCCGCGGCGGTGTCGCAGGTGCCGACGGCGCTCACCACGGCGGTGAACCAACTCGCCGCGGGCAATGTCTCCGGCGCGGTGAACACACTGCTGGCGATCCCGGTTGCGGTGGCCGCGCCCGCGATGAACCTGCTGCCCGCGCTGGGCACGATCCTCGCGCAGCCGCTGCAGAACCTGGTGAACGTGATCCATTCGTTCACGAATGACTCACTCGGCACCCTGCTGACCGTCAGCGGCTTCATCGCACCGCTGATCAGCACGACCGGCGCGATCGCCGTCGCCGTGCAGAACGTGCTCGACGCCGCGGGCACCGGTGACCTCGCCGCCGTGGCGCACGCGGTGCTCAACGCCCCGGCGACCGTCATCGACGGCGCCCTCAACGGAGGCTACGGCCCGGACCTGGGCCCGCTGGTCTCACCGGGCATCCCGGTATTCGCCGGCGGCCTGCTCAGTTCGCCCACTCTGGTCATCAACCCGGACGGCACGCCCTCCCTCACCACGGGCGGCCCCATCGCCGCGATCGAGCAGATCCTGCACCAGATCGCCGTCGCCATCACTCCGCAGGCGACACCGGCCGCGACGACCGCCATCGCGGGCATTCCCGCAGCCGGCGCGGCCACGATCACGCTGTCGCCCGCCACGGCTCCTGCGGCGGGCGCCGCCACGACCACCGCGGGCACGGTGAAGGGCGTCACCGGGACCGCCGCGGACACGACGGCGCCTGCGGACGCCACCACGCCGGCCAGCACCACCACCCAGGCCGGCACCACCACCCCGGCCAGCACCACGCCCGCGAGCAGCACCCCGGCCAGCACGACCCCGGCCAGCACCACGCCCGCGAGCAGCACCTCGGCCAGCACGACCCCGGCCAGCACGACCCCGGCCAGCACGACCCCGGCCAGCACCACGCCCGCGAGCAGCACCCCGGCCGGCACCACCACCCCGGCCAGCACGACCCCGGCCGGCACCACCACCCCGGCGAACGGTCAAACCGCCACCTCGGCACCCAGCAAGCAGCCGACGAGCACGGATCCCGACGTCAAGACCGGCAACAAGGTCGAGCCGAAGTCCCCGACCGGAGCGCCGTCGACCAAGTCCGGCGGCACCTCCACCGGGACGGCCGGGAAGGAGGGGACGTCGGGAACCTCGGAAGGCTCGACCGCGTCGTCGTCTCCCGAGAAGGGTGAGGGCTCGCACGCATCGGGCGCCGCGGCCTCCTCGAAGAGTGGCGCGTCGAAGTAGGACACCGCGCTGCGCGACGAAGGGTAGGTCTCCTCATCGACGAGGAGACCTACCCTTCGTCGTCGGCATGACCCCGCCGATCTGCGTCAGCCCTCACGCAGCGTCCGCGCCAAGAAGTCGAACACCGTCTGATGGAGGAGGGCCGCCGCGCCGTCGACGGCGTGCCGACCCGCGCCGGCCACGCCACGTCGACGCTCGCCCCCATCCGGCATACCTGCTACCCGGTAGCGCCCCCGCACGACGCCGCCCGTACGCCGCATCGGTGATTAGGCTCGACGGATGGCAGACCACAGTCGCACCGCGGCCGAGTTGATCGTCGAATGTCTCGAGAACGAGGGCGTCACCCACGTCTTCGGGATACCCGGTGAGGAGAACATCCGGTTCGTCGACGCGCTGTCGCGATCGTCGATCGATTACGTGCTCACCCGCCACGAACAGGGCGCCTCGTTCATGGCGGAGGTGTACGGGCGGCTGACCGGCAAGGCCGGGGTGTGCTCGGCGACCCTCGGGCCCGGCGCCATCAACCTGCTGCTGGGAGTCGCCGACGCCACGACCAATTCGACTCCGCTGGTGGCTATTTCGGCGCAGGTCGGCATGCGGCGCAGCTATAAGGAGTCGCATCAGGGCGTCGACCTCGTGTCGATGTTCGCGCCGGTGACGAAGTGGTCGGCACTGGTCGCCACTCCCGGCGCGGTGCCGGAAATGCTGCGCAAGGCGTTCAAGCTCGCACAGACCGAGCGTCCCGGCGCGGTCTACCTGGCCGTGCCCGAGGACGTCGAGGAAGCCGATGCCCCGGCGGCGGCGCATCCCCTGCACGTCAACGTGCCTCGGCCCGATGATCCGTCGGTGGCTCAAGTGGCCAGAGCCGCGGAGATCCTGCAGACGGCCGACAATCCGGTGTTGCTGGCCGGACACGGCGCCGCGCGTGGCGGGGCCCCCGACGCCGTGCGCAGGTTCGCCGAGCAACTCGGCATACCAGTCGCCACCACGTTCCACGGCAAGGGCGTCCTGGCCGACGACCACCCCCTCGCGCTCGGCGCGGTCGGCTTCATGCGACACGACTACGTGAACTTCGGGTTCGATCAGGCCGACGTCATCGTCGCCGTCGGCTACGAATTGCAGGAGTTCGATCCGGTCCGCATCAACCCGCGCGGTGACACGAAGATCATCCACGTGCACCGGTTTCCGGCCGAAGTCGACGAACACTACGACGTTGCGGTCGGCCTGCACGCCGACATCGGGCGATGCCTCGACGCGCTGGCCGCCGCGGTGCAACGAAACCATCCGCCCGCACCCGGTCGTGAGCGCATCCGCACGTTGCTCACCGAGGAGCTCGAGGGCGGTCGCTCCGACGACAGGTTTCCGCTCGCCCCCGCCCGGATCGTTGCGGACACGAGGACGGCACTGGCGCGGGACGACGTCGTCCTGGTCGACACCGGTGCGTTGAAGATGTGGATGGCCCGGCTCTACCCGACCTACGAACCCAACACCTGCCTCATCTCCAACGGCCTCTCGACGATGGCATGGACGCTGCCGGGCGCCATCGCCGCCAAGATCGCCCGGCCCGAGGCCCACGTGCTGGTGGCGACCGGCGACGGAGCGTTCCTGATGAACTCCCAGGAGATCGAGACCGCACTGCGGATCGGCACGCCGATGGTCATCCTGATCTGGGTCGACGACGCGTACGGGCTGATCAGCTGGAAGATGGACCTGGAGATCGGCCACAACGTCGACACGCGGTTCGGCAACCCGGACTTCGTGGCCTACGCCGAGAGTTTCGGCGCGAAGGGATATCGCATCTCCGCCGCGGATCAGCTGCTGCCCACGCTGCGAGAGTCGTTGGCGGCGAACACCGTCAGCGTCATCGCCTGTCCCGTGGACTACAGCGCCAACAGCGCCCTCATCGCGTCACTGGGCGAGCTCGACGAGTCCTGGTCGTGACGATCCGCACCATGTAGCAGGCCGCACTGGTCAGATAGAAGGCCGCGGTGAGCAGCAGCCAACGCGCGAGAAACGGCTCCTGAGTCAGACCGGTGGCAGCGGTGTAGGTGAACGCGCCCTGCTGGATGATGCCCGGAAAGAACAGCAAGAACGTCAAACCCGTTGCCAGCGTGGGCAACCTGATGTAGTTGGTCGGCGGGGCGGCCCTCGGCTTCGCCGGTCGGGCTGCCGAGCGCCCCTTGGGCAGGAGTCGCTCCGCCAGCGCGTAGAGCGGAAACAGGATCAGGTCGTGGCCGATCACGGCGATCACGAACCAGACGGCGATGGACTGCCACCACACCCTGGGGTTGAACAACTGGTGCACCCCGAGCACCGAGATCGTGTACGCCCCCAGGGCCAGGGCGCCGAGGACGACGACGAGATGCAGGAGGCGGTCGCCGTACAACCGCCTGACGAGTGCGGATGCGCTGCGCATCAGACCGCCCGGAAGTCGATGGAGGCGACCCACTTGGTGCAGTGCACCCCGGGCAGAGCCGGCACGATGATCCTCGCGGGGTGACCGTGATCCGGCGAAAGCTCGGCGCCATTGACCCGAAGGGCCAGCAGCGCATCGGGATTGAGTACCTGATTTCGTTGGAGCCGCGCGTGGTTGAAGGCACCGAACCGTTCCAGCGAGAAGACGACGGCCGAGCCCGGGTCGGGTCGGCCCGCAGCGGTGGCGAGGTCCGCCAGTCGGACACCGGTCCAGGTCTGGACCGTCGACCATCCCTCGACGCAGGCGATCGGCAGCTCGACGGTGTGCTGTGGCATCGCGGCCAGCATCGCCCGGTCCAACACCACCGGTGTCGGACCTCCGAGCAGTTGCAGTCGCCACCGGTCGCCCGTCAGGACCGGGTCGATGCGGGCCGCGAACGCGGTGCGGTTGACCTGATAGTCGTTGGGGCCATCGTTGGGGGCATCGCCGTACGTCCGACCGCGGGGCAAGAGAATCGCCAGGTGGCGGGTCCAGCCCCCGATGGTCTGTCCGGCCGTGAGCACGGCGACCAGCAGAGCGCCACCGCCGACGACGGCCAGGATGCCGCGGCGGCTCAGCGTCGGCGCATCGGGATCGATCGCGACCAGGCCGTCCTCGTCGAGCGGCTCGGGGACGGTGTCCGCGCGCGACGTGCGAAGGACCGTCCGCATCGATCGCGACCGCAGACTGCGGATCATCGTCGGCAGCTTGATCGCGACGTGGGAGACGAATCCGGCGATGAAGACCCAGGCGCCGAAGTAGTGGGCGGTGTAGAAGCTGAACCCGAAGACGTAGTCGTACTGGATGTTGAGCACACCGGTGACGATCTCGAACAGAACGCCGCCGACGATCATCAGCAGTGAGATCCGCTCGAGCAGGTTGGCGGCCGAACGGGCCGGCGGCCAGGCGAAGAGTCGGGGTATCACCGACCAGAGTTTGGCCAGGACCACCGGAATCAAGATCAACCCGAGGCCGACGTGCAGGCCCTGAGTCAACCGGTACAGCCACCTCGGGTTGCTCGGCCAGTCGAAGGTCGGCAACGTCAACCAACCGACGTCGCCGGGAATCGCCTGGCCGAACCTCGGCCCGTAGGCGATGTACGACAGCAGGCCCGTCAGGATGACGATCGGGAGGACCACCAGGAGTACCGCCCCGAAGACCGAGGTCAGCCAGGGCCCGCGCAACGGGCTGCGCCAACGGATCCGGCTCAGTCCCGGCGGCGGGTGATCCTCCAGGGCTCGCCACAGGCTTGCCGGGAAGCCGTGCCGGAGCCTGGCATCCGGCTCGGGATCCACCTCGGGTTCTGCCGTGGACTGTGCGATGGAATCCACCGTGGAAGCTGCGTCGTCACCGTTCGGACTCGAACTCTGCACGTCTACCCATTCGTCGCCGTATGCGGACCGGACAGGTGACAGTGTCCTCCCGCATCCTGCGCGTTACGCCGGGATCGCGAGGGTCGGGGCGATCAGGTCAGCACGTCGAGCAGGCGCAGATCCGACACGTACTTCTCGATGAAGTCCTGGGAGAGATGCGGAATGTCTTGATCTGGACCGATATTCGCCTTCCGGACGGCATCCCGGAAGACCTCGGCCGGTGCTTGAGAGCCCTGCAGCGGCGCGTCGGGTCTGCGGTAGGCATCCAGCAGGGGCAAGACCGAATGTTGCCGTTGCGGCTCCGGGAGCGCCTTCAGCGCGGTCTCGAAGCGGCGGAACCACTCGTCGTAGTCGTCGATGCGGTGGATCGGGTGTCCGGCCTCGATGAGCCAGTCGACGAAGACGTCGAGCGACACCCCGTCGTCGTGCGGGTTCATCACGTCGAAGGAGTGGAATCCCGTCGTCGCCTCGGCGCCGAGGATGGTGATGGCCTCGGCGACGAAGTCGACGGGCAGGCCGTCGTAGTGCGACCGCTGCCGACGTCCCGCGGCGTCGGTGACGTAGAAGGAGGTGGGTGCCAGACCCGTCACCAGCACACTGAAGATCAAGCGGGTGAACATGTCCGGCACGTTGACCTGCCCGGGAACGCCGCGGTGGGCCAGGATCATGCCGGACCGGAACACCGACACCGGCACGCCGGCCAGGTCGTGCGCCTCCCGCAGGAGCACTTCGGCGGCCCACTTGCTGTTTCCGTAACCGTTGGCGTACGACCCGTCGATCGGGCGGGCGGGGCTGATGGATCGGATGTCGCCGTCCTCGGCGAAGGCGCTCGGATCCACGCCCATCGCCACCGACACAGTGGACACGTAGGTGACCGGCTTGCGCCGCGTCGTCAACGCCAACCGGATCACCTCGGCGGTGCCGACGACGTTCGGTCCGAACAGCTGCGAGTACGGCAGCACGTGGTTGACCAGCGCCGCCACGTGCACGATGCGGTCGACGTCGTGCGCCAACCTCGACCAGACCTCCTCGCCGAGACCGAACTCCGGTTCGCTGACGTCACCCACGACGACCTCGAGATGTTCGCCGGCTCGGGCGTGAAACTCCGCGAGCAGCGTGGGGTCGTCACTGAAGACGTCCGCGAGACGGGCCTTGGCCGACTCGGCGTCGTTTCCGCGGACCAGGCAGATCAACGTCTGACCGGTGTCGGACAGCCGTCGCAGCCAGTCCAGCATCACGAACCGGCCGAGATATCCGTTGGCGCCGGTCATCAGCACCGTGCGGGGCGCTCCGGCGGCGACGGGGGCGAGCTCTGGGATCTCGTCGATCGTTGCGGCAGGTAGGAATTGGTCGAGCTTCAGGTCCGAGGCCCTGATGACGTTCGCCCCTGGTCCGTGGATGCCCGCAATGGTCGGCCGGGTCGATCCGCCGGCCCGCTCCCGTTCGATCGCGGCGGCGATCTCGGCGAGAGTCGCCGTCGGCGCGATGATGACGCCCACCGGAATGTCGACGTCGAACACGTCCTGCAGCAGGTTCGAGAAGGTCAGCGCCGACAGGGAATCTCCGCCGAGGTCGACGAAGTGCGCGCTCCCGTCCGGTGCCGGGCCGGAGGCTCCCAGCAGGCTCTGCGCCGCCTGGATGACGGAGTCGAGGACCGGCCGGGTATTCGCGGTCTCGCGCAGGGTGCGCAGCTCGTCGATCCTGGCGCTGTCCAGGTCGGCGTACATCCGCTCCAGGACGGTCCCGTAGTGCGCCTTGAGCTTGGGCCGCAGTAGCTTGCCGACCCCGGAGAGCAGGCCGTTGTCGGCGGAGAAGGGTTCGCGCTCGATCAGGATGTCCGCAGGAACCTCGTAGGACTGCATCTCCAGCGCGCGGGCGGTTCGGGCAAGGGCTGCGCGGATCGTTGCCTTCAGCCCGTCGTCGTCACCGGTGAAGCGGGCCAACGTCTCCGGCGTCGGAACGACCACACCCAGTAGGGACGGACGTTCACTGTTCCCGTAGAGGAAGATCTGCCGGACGCCCTCGGCCCCACCGAAGGCGGCCTCGAGGTTGGCGACGGCCACGAATTCGCCCTGCGAGAGCTTGATGACGTTGTTGCGCCGGTCGACGTACACCAGCCGGTCGGGTGCGATCTCGGCGACGACGTCGCCGGTCCGGTAGTAGCCGTCGGGGGTGAACACCTCGGCGGTGATCTCGGGCCGCTTGTAGTAGCCGGGCGTGGCGGCGGCGGTCTTCACCAGCAGCTCGCCGCGCGGATGCGGCGAATCGGTGCCGAAGTAGCCGAGTTCGGGAACGTCGACGAGCCGGTAGTCGATCACCGGGGGGCGCGTCACCACGCCGTCGGTGCTGACGGCTCCGATCTCGGTGAGTCCGTACGCGTCCGCGAGGTGGGCGTTGAGCGTCGAGGTGATGAACGACGACATGTCGGCGGCCAGCGGAGCGGTACTGACGAACCCGCCGAGGACCCGCCCGCCCAGCACGTCGTCACGCAGCTCGGCCTTGACGGCGGCATCCGCCGTCGCGTCGTCGACGCCCTCGGACGCCAGCCGTGCCACGCCCTGTTGATACCGGTGGAACAGCATCTCCACCACGCGCGGCACCAGGGCGAGGTCGGTCGGCCGCACCAGGGACCAGTCCTCGAACAGCGTCGAGAGATCGCTCTCGGGGACGAAGTAACTGGTCCCGCCGGCCTGGAACGCCGACGACAGCGGAATGCGACCGCCGAGGTGGTTCAGCGGCATGAAGTTCACGTTGAGCACGGGTGTGCCCGGCGACTTCAACGCCAGGGTCCACAACCCCGACAGCATCTTCTCGGTCCACATCGCGCCCTTCGGAGCGCCGGTGCTGCCCGAGGTGTAGAGGATCATCGCCAGCCGGTCCGTGTCGGCGCCGGTGTACATCGGGGTCTCCGGCATGGCCCGGCCCCGCTCGACGACGTCCGCGAGGGTCTCGACGGTGACGGACGTGCCGGCGGCGGCGAGCGCCTCGGTGGCACGCCGGAGCCGGTCCCGGTCGTCGTCGTCCTCCGGGGTGAAGTCGAAGACGACCAACCTGCGCAGCGACGGAACGTTCAGCGCCGACTCGACCGCAACGTCGAGATAGGCCGCGCTGACCGCCAGCACCCGTGGTTCGGTCTCGGCGAGGATCGGCTGCAACCGCGATACCGGGGCGTTGTGCTGCAGCGGTACCGCCACCAGGCCCAGGTAGGCGCAGACCAGATCGATGGTCAGGTAGTCGCTGCTGGCGAAACCCACCGTGGCGATGAAGTCGCCCGGCCGCACGGGATCGGCGGTGGCGCCGTGCCATGCGCTCGCCACGTCGCGGACGTCCGACCACAGTTCGCGATAGGTGATGGTGTCGAAGCGCGGTAGCAGCGCCGACGTGGTCCGGCCGGTCTCCGGGTCCGTCACCAGCGTCCGGGCGCGGCTGCCGAGCGCGGGCCGGTCGGCGTAGCCCTCGACCAGGGTCGCCAGCAGGTGGGGCAGCCGCAGACTTGGCGTCCGCGCGGCATCGATTACCTCGGGACGTGGTGTGGCAGCGCGAATTTGGTCGTCGTCGCGCATCAGCTGCGCCATCAGCTCGACCTCGCTGCCCGGCGTCGGGTTCCCGGTTGACGTGCTGGTCATGATTCCTACCTCCCGCTGGGCGGCGCGCTGCTGACCGCTGACCGGTCGGACCACACTCTACGAGGCTAGCTTTACTTTAGGCAAGTTAGCCTGGCATGATGGTGCTGTGACCTCCATGACGCTCAAGGGTGCGCTCAGCGACCGCGACAGTTGGTCGGCCGAGCGCTGCTCCGTAGCGGCCACCCTCGACGTGGTGGGCCGACGGGCCAGCATGCTGTTACTCCGCGAGGCGTTCTACGGCGCGCGCCGATTCGACGAGTTCGTCCGCCGGACCGGCCTCAGCGAGAAGATCACCGCCGCGCGGCTCAAGGAACTCGTCGACGAAGGACTCCTGGAGCGGCGTCCGTATCGCGTTGCCGGGCAGCGCAGCCGCGAGGACTATCACCTGACCGCCAAGGGTGAGGACCTGCTTCCGACGCTTCTCGCGCTGAAGCAGTGGGGCGACCGTTGGCTGCGCACCGACGGCGGTGGCGTGGCGATGGACCACGCCGATTGCGGCCACCCGATCAGCGTCGAGATCCGCTGCACCGACGGACACCCGCTGTCGGCCGGGGACATCGAAGCCCGTCGCCGCAGCGATCGAGGGCGCCACCAGAGCGCAGGCGCGCGCCCCGTCGGGCCATCGCCGGCGAATTAGGCGTTCGGCGGCACGACGCACTACTCTTGCCCGCGGTCCGTCGTCGACACAGGAAAATCCTCATGCCCCATCAGCCCACCCTGCGGCGCGCACAGTCCCTCCGCAGCGCCCGCAGGCAGCGGTTCACCTCGTCGGCACCTCGCCCGACCGTGGGTCAGTGCTTCGACATCGAGGTCAGCCGCGAGGTCGACGGCTGGAGCATCCGCATCCCCGAGATCGGTGCCGCCACGCACGCCCGGCGTCGGGAGACCGTCGAAATGTCCGCGCGGGAGTGCATCGCCGCGCGCACCGGCATCCCGATCGGGTACGTCGCCGTCTTCGTGTCGACCGAAAACGCCTAGCTCACACTAGATCCGCCGCTTGTCGGCGGCCGTGCTCAAGACGGCGTAGGCGTGCATCGGCACGGCGAGTCCGGTGGCCATCCCCGCGATGACGAGAGTGGCGACGGCACCGTCGGAGGAGATCGACGTCAGGAGTTCCGCCGTCGGGACGCCCGCGAACTGGACCACGCCGCTGAGCATCCGGAACAGGTACACGCCGGGGACCATCGCGACGACGGAGGCGAATCCGATCGCGGCGAACGGGATTCGCAGTCGATGGGACACCGGCACCAGCAGCACGCCCACGATCAGGCACGACCCCAGCGCCGCCGTGGCGACGTCCACGTGCCCGACGGCCACGGCCCACCAGTGCGCGGCGTGCGCAAGCATCCCGAATCCGACCGGCCAGGAGATCATCCGGTACGGCATGGAGAAGTAGACCGGATAGGAGCCCGCCGCGATTCCGGCCGCGACGACGTCCACGTACAGGGGCACCGTCGCGGCGGGCTGCGCGACGGAGATGGTCGAGCCACCCGCCGCCAGCCCGAGCATCAGCCCCGTGGCGATCGCCGCGAGGATCAGCGCGGCATAGCCGAGCCTGCCGATGCCCAGCGTCACCCGCAGGGCCAACAGGTCGAGCGCGCCGTTGAGGATGTGCGGTCCCGGTACCAGGACCATGGCCGGACAGAGCACCACCAGACCGAGCGCGTCCGGGACGTGGGCGTGGTGTGCGGCCACGCCGATCAGGCCGGCGATCAGCGCAGCCGCGAAGGCCTGGGTGAGTATCCCGCCACCGAGCCGACCCACCCCGCGGCGGACGAGACCGCCGACTGCCGCGCTGAGGGCCACCACCGACACGGTCAGCGGATCACTGGTTCCGAAGATCACCGCCAGGGCGCCGGCGCCGGTGGCACACGCCACGGCGAACGCCAGCTCGCCCGACACCGGTTGTCGTCGGGCGAGCGCCAGTTCGCGGTGCACGACCGCGACGTCGAGCGGCCCGTCCTGCGCCTTGTCGACGATCGCCATCGTCGCCGCGACACGGCGCATGGACACCGCAGTCGGTGAGACGTCCGCGACGCGCACCGAGCCGTCCGCTCCGGTCAGCTGCAGGCACGGCCAGCTCGCGATCAGGGTGGAGGTGACGCCGAAACCGCGGTTGAGACGCTCGACGGCCGTCAGCGTCATCCCCGTGGACTGGCCGTCGTTCTGAAGCAGCGCCGCAGCGGCGAGCACGACGTCGAGCGGGCCGGTGTCGTCGGCCGGCATCAAGCGCCGCCCGGACCGTCACCGACCATGTCGAGGGGATTCACCACGGAATCGAACTGTTCGGCGCTGACGTGTCCGGAGGCGATCGCCGCCTCGCGCAGCGTGGTGCCCTCGGCCAATGCGTTCTCGGCGATGTGCGCGGCGTTCTGATAACCGATCACCGGGCTGAGCGCGGTGACCAGCATGAGACTCTCCGAGACGTACCGCTCGATCCGTTCGGTGTTCAGAGTCGTTCCGCGCACCGAGAATTCGAGGAACTTCTCACAGCCGTCTCCCAGTATCCGCGCCGAGTGCAGGAAGTTGTTGACGATGACCGGACGCATCGCGTTGAGCTCGAAGTTGCCTTGCGAGCCGGCCAGCGCCACCGCGGTGTCATTGCCGATCACCTGGATGGCGATCATCACCAGCGCTTCACACTGGGTGGGGTTGACCTTGCCCGGCATGATCGAGGAGCCGGGCTCGTTGGCGGGCAGCAGCAACTCGCCGAGCCCGCACCGCGGCCCCGACGCCAGCCAGCGCATGTCGTTGGCGATCTTCATCAGGGCAACGGCGAGTCCGCGCAGCGCCGCATGGGCCCGCACCATCGGGTCGAGCGAGCCGAGCGCCGCGAACTTGTTCGGGGCGGTGACGTACGCCGCCCCGGTCAGCTCGGCGAGCTCCGCGGCGACGTCTGCGCTGAACCCCGCGGGTGCGTTGAGGCCCGTTCCCACGGCGGTCCCGCCGATTGCCAACTCCAGCAGTCCCTTTCGGGCGTGTCGCAGCTCGTCGACGCACGCGGTGAGCTGCGCCTCGTACCCCGACCATTCCTGCCCGACGGTCAACGGCACCGCGTCCTCGAGGTGGGTGCGGCCGATCTTGACCACCGTGTCCCACTCGGTGGCCTTGGCCGCGATCTCGTCGCGCAGCGCCTCCACCCGGGGGATCAGCCGGTCGTCGAATTCGGTCACCGCGGCGATGTGCATCGCGGTGGGGAACGTGTCGTTACTGCTCTGACCCATGTTGACGTGGTCGTTCGGCCCGACGGGCTGCTGACTGCCCAACTCGCCGCCGAGGAGCTGAATGGCCCTGTTGGACAAGACCTCGTTGACGTTCATGTTGCTCTGCGTGCCCGAGCCGGTCTGCCAGACGAACAGGGGGAACTCGCCGTCCAGCTTGCCCTCGATGGCCTCGTCGGCCGCCTGCACGATGACCTTGGCCCGCCAGTCGGCCAGCCGTCCCGCGCGCTGGTTGACCAGTGCGCAAGCCTTCTTCACCAATCCGTAGGCGTGATAGACCTCGATGGGCATGTGGTCGTTGCCAATCGAGAAGTGGACCAGGGAGCGCTGGGTCTGTGCGCCCCAGTACCGGTCGGCAGGCACGTCCACCGATCCGAGACTGTCGAACTCGCTGCGCGTTCCGGGTGCGTCCAACCCCACCGCCACGTCGGTGTACGTCGGTATCTCGGCGCTGTCCTCGTCTGGCATGGCTTCCTCCCGGTCGGTGTGCCCCTCAGCCCACCACAGACGGACGCCGACCGGAGCGGTTCAGAGGTCGGGGTTCGTCCTACGCCGGCGCTGTGCGGCCAGTCGGACGGGTGCGTTGTCCGCGCCGTAACCGTCGTAATCCCCGATGCGCTGGACGAATTCGAAGAACACCTTCCCGACGGTGCCTGTGTAGAAGTGAATGAAGGCACCGCCGGTACTGCGGTCGTAGAGCAGGTCGAGCTCGCGCAGTTCGGCGATGGTGTCCGCGTCCACCCCGAACCGGCCCGCCACGTAGTCGTAGTAGTTGTCCGGAATGGCGAGGAAGCGCATTCCCCGGGAGCGGGCCGCGCGGGCGAAGGCGACGACGTCGGTGCACGCGAACGCGACGTGCTGCGGCATGACGGCTTCTCCGAGAACCTGCGGCCCGACGTTGAGCGGCAGGCGTACCGCACCGTCGTCGGTGCGCATGACCTGGCTGCGCACCAGTCCGCTGGGCCCGGCGACCTCGGTGGGCGGTTCGGCGGCGAGCGAGAAGACGCTCGTCAAGAACAGCACGGCCTCGTCCGAGGTTTGCCACGGAACGGCGAGGTTCACGTGGTCGATCCCGCGCAATGGTGTGCCGGGCGCGGCAAGCAGTCCGTTCTCGAACTCGTTCACCCACGCCGGTGGGGACCCGTCCCGTGGCGCCTCGACCCAGAAGAACTCCGTGCCGTCGGGAGCGACCGCGCCACCGAGTGCCTGTTCGGCGGCATGGGTGCGCCGGTACACCGCGGGTGCCATCAGATCGGCGGCCCGCCGCGACGTCGCGTCACCGTCGGGCATCGACAGACCCACGGCGGCGATCCGGGGCTCGACGTCGCGCGCCTGATGCTCGTTGAGGACGAGGCGAACGTCGCCCGAGGTCCACAGGGACACGGGCTTCGTGCGGTGGCGGCCGCCTGACGTGAAGCCCAACTGCTCGAGGAGCATCTCGACCTCACTGGTGTCCTCGGCCTTCAGCTCGACGAAGTCGAAGCCGAGCGGCGGCTTGGCGTCGGCCACTGGCGTCAGCGCGGGGCGCCCCACCGATCCCGGCACCGCACCCGGTACCAGTCCCGGCGCTGAAGCCACCTTGTCCTGCAACCAGATCAGCGAGCGCAACGCGTGGACGGCCGTGCGGTCGGGATCGGTCTGCCGGAAGGTGTCGTTGAAGACCTCGAGCGACAGCGGTCCGTCGAAGCCGGTCTTCAGCACGTGCGCGACGAAGGTGGCCAGATCGAAGTCGCCCTCCCCGGGAAAGAGCCGGTGGTGGCGGCTCCAGGACAGCACGTCCATCGACAGCGCAGGCGCATCGGCGAGCTGCAGATAGAAGATCTTGGCGGCCGGAATCTGCTCGATCGCCGCCGGATCGTGGCCGCGGGAGAGCACGTGGAAGCTGTCGAGGCACACGCCGACCGCGGGATGGTCGGCGAGTTCGACGATGCGCCAGGCGCGGCGGTAGTCGTCGACGAAGCGTCCCCAGGCCAACGCCTCGAAGGCAACCCTGACGCCGTGGCGCTGCGCGACGTCGCCGAGTCGACGCAGTTGGTCGGCGGAATGCCCGTCGGAGTCGACCGTGGCCGTGGCGACGTTGCTGCAGACGAGCACCGTGTCGATGCCGAGCCGCCGGGCGGTGGCAAAGGTGGCGGCGGCGCGGCGCAGGTTGTCGCCGAACACGGACTCGTCGACGCCCTCGATGTCGCGCAGCGGCTGGTAGAGATCCAGCGTGAGACCCAGCCGCCGGGCTAGGCCACGGATCTCCTCGGGGCTGTGGTCACTGGCGATCAGATCCGGCTCGAAGATCTCGACACCGTCGAATCCCGCGGCAGCACACGCGTGGAGCTTCTCGACGAGGGACCCGCTGATCGACACCGTCGCGATGGACGTCTTCATGGTGTGCCTCCAATCACACTTCAATGTACTAAACAGTTAATACATTGGGAAGCGATGCGGGTCGGCGATTTCCCGACGGGCAGTAAGCTCCGATCGTGACTGCGGCCGAGCCGAGACGGGAACTGCAACGCGACGCCGAGCGCACGCGCGCCGAAGTCCTCGCCGTCGCGACGGAGGTCTTCGCGGAATCGGGCTACTCGGGTGCCAGGGTCGACGAGATCGCGCAGCGCACCCGCACCACCAAGCGGATGATCTACTACTACTTCGGCGGCAAGGAACAGCTCTACCTGGCCGTCCTGGAAAGCGCCTATCTCGGCATTCGACAGGCGGAGCAGAAGTTGCAGGTCGACCACGTCGACCCGGTGGTCGCAATGCGCAGGCTCGCGGAGCTGACCTTCGACCACCACCTCGATCACCAGGCCTTCATCCGTCTGGTGTCGATCGAGAACATCCATCGCGGGGAGTTCATCGGCCAGCTCGACTCGTTGCGGTCGATCTCGCGGCCGGCGACCTCGCTGTTGGACGACATCCTCTCCCGCGGGCGCGACCAGGGCGCCTTCCGCAGCGACGTCGACGCCCTCGACGTCCACATCGTGATCAGCTCGTACTGCGTCTTCCAGGTGGCCAACCGGCACACCTTCGGGTTTCTCTTCGGGGTCGACTTCACCGAGCTCGCGCAGCGCGCGCACATGCGCCGGATGATCGGCGATGTCGTCATCGGGTGGCTCACCGTCCGCTGATTCGAGACGCCGGCCACGGGCCGGGGGTTGACGAGACCCACGCCACACTGCTGTACTTCTTGTACGTACTAGTTCGTACATTAACGGAGGCGGTTCATCGTGACGGTAAAGCCGTTCCTCGTCGGCCTCGTCGGCATCGGCGTCACGCCGTCTCTCACGCCCGCCCTGCACATGGCCGAGGGCCGCGCCAACGGGTTGGACTACGTCTACCGCACCATCGACCTCGCCGACGTCGGCGTCGCGCCGTCCGACGTCGGCGAGGTGCTGCGCTGGGCGCGCGCGCTGGGCTTCGACGCGCTGAACGTCACCCATCCCTGCAAGCGGCTCGTCATCGAACACCTCGACACCGTCGACGACGCCGCTGCCGCCCTCGGCGCCGTCAACACCGTCGTGTTCGACGGAACCAGGACCGTGGGCTACAACACCGACGCGCCCGGTTTCGCCACCGGATTCGCCGAGGGCCTGCCGGGGGCACCTACCGGCGGCGTGGTGCTGCTCGGCGCCGGGGGGGCGGGCGCGGCGGTCGGCCACGCGTTGCTCGAACTGGGCACCGACCACCTGACCGTCGTCGATCTCGACGTCGACCGGGCCGCCGCACTGGCCGGTGAGCTGTCGGCCCGACACCAGGAGGCCAGGGTCGACGCATCGGCCTTCGACAAACTCGCCGCGCTGCTACCGCAGAGCGACGGCGTCGTGCACTGCACGCCGACCGGCATGGCCGACCATCCCGGTCTGCCCTTCGACGAGGGCCTGCTGCATCCGGGACTCTGGGTCGCCGACATCGTCTACCGACCACTGGACACCGCCCTGCTGACCGCCGCCCGACGCGTCGGATGCCGCACGCTCGACGGTGGCCACATGGCCGTCCACCAGGCCACCACCGCGTTCGAACTGATCACCGGCATCACGCCCGACGCCGCCAGGATGTCAAGGCACTTCCGAAGCCTCGTCACCTGAGTCGTGCCGCACGGCGCCTCGTCGATCGTTCGAAACCCGCCCATCAGATGCGAAGTCGCACGAAACTAGGAGGAATCCGATGACAGCCACCAATTCGAACCCGGCCAGCGGAGCGCCGCCCGACGGTGAAGCTTCGCGCACCCCCGGCCGCGCGGCACTCGCCAGCTTCATGGGCAGCGCGGTCGAGTACTACGACTTCTTCCTGTTCGGGCAGGCCGCGGCGCTCATCTTCCCGAAGGTGTTCTTCCCCTCCGGCGACGAGGCCGCGCTGGTGATGTCGTTCGCGACCTTCGGGGTGGCCTATGTCGCCAGGCCCGTCGGCGCCTTCGTTCTCGGACACTTCGGGGACCGCATCGGCCGTCGACGCGTGCTGATGTTCACGATCATCCTGATGGGCATCTCCACGTTCGCGATCGGCTGCCTGCCGACCTTCGGCACGGTCGGCTGGCTCGCTCCCGGTCTGTTGGTGCTGTGCCGGCTGCTGCAGGGCTTCTCGGCAGCAGGTGAGCAGGCAGGCGCCAGCTCATTGACGCTCGAGCACTCCCCCGACCATCGGCGCGCGTACTTCACGTCGTGGACGCTGACCGGCACCCAGGGTGGGCTGATCCTCGCGTCGCTGGTGCTGATTCCCTTCGTCTCGCTGTCGGACGCATCCGAACTCTCCTGGGGCTGGCGGGTCCCGTTCTGGCTCAGCGCAATCGTGGTTCTCGTCGCCTACTTCATCCGGCGCAAGCTGCACGAGACACCGGAGTTCGAGGAGGCCAAGGCGGCGGGCACCATCGCTCGGATGCCGCTGGCGCCGCTGCTGCGCGACCACTGGCGCGACGTGTTGCGGGTCTTCTTCTGCGCCTTCATCGCCGCGGTGTCCACGGTGTTCGGCACCCTTGCGATCGCCTACGGGAAGAAGGTCGGCCTCGACGCGGGCATCACGCTGTGGCTCGTCGTCGTCGCCAACGTGGTGGCCCTGTTGACCCAGCCGCTGTTCGGCATGCTGGCCGACCGGATCGGCCGCAAGCCGCTGTTCGTCTACGGTGCGTTGGCGTCGGCCGCGTTGATGCCCTTCTACCTGCTGTCGATGAGCGGCGACAGCACCGCGCTGACCTTCGTGCTGGCGATCGCCACCTTCTCGTGCGGCTACGGCGCCGCGAATGCCGTCTGGCCGACGTTCTACGGCGAGATGTTCAGCACCAGAGTGCGGTTCTCCGGCGTCGCGATCGGCACTCAGCTCGGGTTCCTGGTGGCGGGTTTCGCCCCGTCGATCGTGACCGCGTTCGGCGGCGTCCGCGAGGGTGGTTGGGTGGTCATCAGCGTATTCACCGCCGTGGTCTGCGTGATCGCGGCGGCGTCGGCCCTGACTGCGCGCGAGACCAAGGACGTTCCCACCGTGGCGCTCGGTCAGAAGCTATCCCACCCTGCCGAGAATCTCGTCCACCACTAGAGCGGAATGGTTGCCCCACGGACACTTCGGTCCCTGGGGCCGCCCTTTCGAGAAGGCGCACACATGACGACTACCGGGAAGGCCAGTGCCACGACCGACCCGTACTGGCCGGGAGACCACCTCGCCGGTGAGGTGATGAGCAACGGCGCCTTCCTGCGCGCGATGCTGACCGTCGAGGATGCGTGGCTCGGCGCGCTCGTCGATGCGGGCATCGCGCCGAAGGCGGCGCGCACCACGGTCTCCGGCCTCGTCGACACCGATCCGACCTCCGAGGACCTCGAGGCGATCGCGCGCCGCGCGGACGTCGATGGCAACCCGGTTTCGGGTCTGGTCGCGCTGCTGCGCGACCGGACGGGCGAACCCGCGTCGCGGTGGCTGCATCGCGGGCTGACGAGCCAGGACGTCGTCGACACTGCGCTGATGATCTGCCTGCGCGACGCCATGGACCGCATCGCCACCGAGGTGACCGTCCAGGTCGGTGCACTGGCGGGGCTCGCCGACAAGCACCGCGACACCCCGTCGCTGGCGCGCACGCTGACCCAGGCCGCACTCCCCACCACCGTGGGTGTCAAGGTGGCAGCCTGGCTGACGGGCGTGCTCGACGCGGCGCAACCCCTTGCCGCCCTTCGTCACTCGCTTCCCGTCCAGGTCGGCGGAGCGGTGGGAACCCTGGCGGCGGTCGTCGAACTGGCGGGCTCGGTCGAGGCCGCGGTGGCGGTGCGCGACGCGCTGGCGCGCACGGTCGAGCTGACGTCCTCGCCGCCCTGGCACACCGCGCGCTCACCCATCACCCGGGTGGGTGACCTGCTGGCCGGCCTCTGCGACGCCTGGGGTCACCTCGCCGCCGACGTCGCGACCGGCAGCCGCCGCGAGATCGGCGAGTTCGCGGAGGGCAACGGCGGCGGCTCGTCGACCATGCCGCACAAGAACAATCCGGTCCGCTCGGTGTTGATCCGCCGGGCCGCGTTGACCGCGGGCCCCCTTGCGGCGACCCTCCACACCGCGTCGGCGTTCAGCGTCGACGAACGCGCCGATGGCGCCTGGCACGCCGAATGGGCCACCGCCCGCACACTCGCCCGCCGCACCGTCGTCGCCGCAGCACACACCTCCGAACTGCTCACCGGGCTGGTGGTCGACCAGGACCGGGCCGCGGCCAACCTCTCCGATGCGGGGGACCTGCGGGCCGAACAACGAACGATGGCAGGATTGACTGGGCGCGAACCGAATCCGTCGTACCTCGGGGCTGCGCACCCATTCGTCGACGCCGCCCTTGACCGGGCACGTCGCTACCTCAAGGATCTGTGATGACCCCGCTACGGCTGGTCGGGACCGACTTCGGTGGCCCGGACGACGCTCCCCTGCTGTTGCTCGGCCCGTCCCTGGGCACCTCCGCGGACACGCTGTGGGCCGAATCCGCCACGCTGCTGCGCGAGCGCCTGCGGGTGGTCGCCTGGGACCTGCCCGGGCACGGGCGCAGCCCCGCCGCCGAACCCTTCGACATCGCCGACCTGGCCGCCGGGGTGCTCGCGCTCGCCGACCGGCTCGGGGCCGACACCTTCCACTACGCCGGCGACTCCGTCGGCGGCTGCGTCGGCCTTCGGCTCGCGCTGGACGCCCCGTCGCGGCTGCGGTCGGCCACCGTGCTGTGCACCGGCGCGGTGATCGGAACCCCCGATGGGTGGCGCGAGCGTGCCGCCGCCGTGCGCGCGGGCGGCACGGCCGCCGTCCTCGGTGGCGCGGCCGAACGCTGGTTCGGCACGGGGTTCGCGGCACGTCGACCCGACCTGGCCGCGGGTCTGCTCGGCGCCCTGCGCGACGCCGACCCCGAGAGCTACGCCCAGACGTGTGAGGGCCTGGCCCGATTCGACGTCAGCGACCGGCTGGGTGACGTCTCGACGCCGTTGCTGGCGGTGGCCGGCGCCGACGACGTGCCGACTCCGCCGGAGTCGTTGCGGCACATCGCCACCGGGGTCAAGGACGGAACGTTGGAGGTGCTCGCCGGCATCGGGCATCTGGCGCCTGCCGAGAGCCCGGTGCACGTGGCCCGGCTGATCGCCCGCCACTGCGGCCTGCCCATCGGCCGGCCCGACACCACCGCTGCGGTGCACGACGCGGGAATGGCCGTGCGACGGGCCGTGCTGGGCGACGAACACGTCGACCGTGCCGTGGCGGCGACCACCGAATTCACCGCCGACTTCCAGCGGATGATCACCGAGTACGCGTGGGGCACGATCTGGACGCGTCCCGGTCTGGACCGCCGCAGCCGCTCGATGATCACGCTCACCGCGCTCGTCGCGCGTGGCCACCACGAGGAGCTGGCCATGCACGTACGGGCGGCACGCCGCAACGGGTTGTCCGTCGACGAGATCAAGGAAGTCCTGATGCAGAGCGCCATCTACTGCGGCGTACCGGACGCCAACACCGCCTTTCGGATCGCCTCGACGGTGCTGGCGGAAGGACCGCCGGGCGAGACCGGATAGCCGTCACCCCCGGCTGCGTAGTCACTCCGTGAAGACGTCGATCGAACCGACCGGCTTCAGCATGACCACGGGAATGTGACGCGTCGTCGCGAGTTGGTAGCCGAGGTAGGGCGGGAACAGGTGCGTCATGTACGCCCACACCTGATGACGCTCTTCGGCTTCGGGCTCGCGCCACGTGACGTCGAAGGCCTGCGTGGCGATCTGGAGGCCGATCGTCTCGCTGCGCCGGATGTTGAGGTACCACTCCGGGTGGGCGTCGGCGCCGCCCCGGGACCCGACGATGACGACCTCACCGCCGACGTTGCCGTAGATCAACGGCTTGACCCAGACCTTGCCGGAGTTGCGTCCCACCACCCTGATCAGGCAGTGCGTCGTCAGTGCGTGACCGCCGACGGAGCTGAGATCGAGGATGTGTCCCTCGGTGCCGCCCGAGCCGAGGTACCTACGCAGGTGCTCGTCGGCCCAATCCTCTCGGGCACCACGATTCGATGCGGCGTCGGCATCGCCCATGGATCATTCCTTCCGGCCCGGTTACCCTACACTCCTCGGGTGCCGGCCATTCCCGTCATCGCGTTGACCGGGTACCTCGGCGCGGGCAAGACCAGCTTGCTGAATCACGTGCTGCAGGCGCCGGGCGCCCGAATCGGTGTCGTCATCAACGACTTCGGCGTGATCAACGTCGACGCCGCGCTGGTGACGGGTCAGGTCGACGATCCGGTGTCCATTGCCGGCGGGTGTGTCTGCTGCCTACCCGACGACGGCGGGCTGGACGAGGCACTGGAGAAGCTCACGGATCCCCGCCTGGCATTGGACGTCGTCATCGTCGAGGCCAGCGGTCTCGCCGACCCCGTCGCAGTGTCGCGGCTGATCCGTTTCAGTGGAGTCGAGCGCGTCCGCCCGGGTGGTGTCGTCGACGTGGTCGACGCCGCCACGCACTTCGACGTCGTGGACACCGGCGGCGCGCCGCTCGCCAGGTACGGGGCGGCGTCGCTGATCGTGGTCAACAAGCTCGACCAGATCCCGGAACGAGCGCGGGCCGCCGAGCTGGACCGCATCGAATCCCGCATTCGCGAACGCAACCCGCACGCGCACGTCGTCGGCGCGGTCGGCGGGAGAATCGACCCGCAGCTGCTGTACGACGTGTCGCACTCCGAGGAGGGGCCGGGCCAGCTGTCGCTGCGCGAGTTGCTCGTCGACGCCCACGCCGATCACCACGACCACGTCCACGCCGTCTCCGTCACCGCGACCAGCGACGGATGCGTCGACCCGGGCGTGCTGGTCGACCTCCTCGAGGATCCTCCCGCCGGCGTCTACCGGATCAAGGGAACCGTCGCGGTCCGCTCCCCTCGACGCGTGCGCCGCTACGTCGTCAACGTGGTCGGCGCATCGGTCCACGTCGCGACCGCGCGGGACGATGCCGACACCAACACGCTGGTCGCGATCGGCACGCACTTCGACGTCGGCGCCGTGCAGGCCCGGGTGGACGACGCACTGCGCCCGCGCGACGGCACCGGCTCGGCCGCCGGGGTCCGACGCCTTCAGCGGTACCGTCGACTCAGCTTCTGAACGATGAGTCGGGGCGTGAAAACCCTTGGTGGCGGGTCGTTTGCGCCGCACGGCTGGGGCTCGAAGAGGCACCGCACGCCGAAGTGGTCGGAGGGATACACCCGCGGCAGAGTCCTGGAGATGGGCTCCGTTCCGAGGAGTTCGATGCGGGTGGCCACCACGGCGGTGCCCTTGACCAGCACGCGGTCGAAGCGGACCTGGCGGTGCTTGTTCTTGCTGTCGAGCCGCATCAGGTTGATGGCCGTGTCTTCGGTGTAGCCGTCGTCGTGCGGCCGCAGGACGGTCCAGACGTCGTGGAAGGGCGCGCCGATCTGACCGTTCTCGGCGTCGCGCATGTTGAAGTCGCCGAGGACGACGGCACTGTCATACCGTCGCAGCGCCCGGAAGACGAGCTTCAGCTGCCACGCGCGCAGCCGCGCCGCCGCCTTGCCGCTCTCCAGGTGAACGGAGGCCACGGCAACGGCCCGGCCGTCGAGGATCAGGTGGGCGAGCAGGAAGCCGCGCGCCAGGCGGGTGGGCAGCCGGATATAGGTGACGCGGTCGATCGGCAGCCGCGACAACATCAGCATGCCGTAGTTTCCGACGTCGCCACCGGTGACCTCCGCCCGGTGGTAGCCCTCGCGGATCCACGGCGCCGCGAGCAGGACGTCCAGCGCGGCCGGCGTGACCTCCTGAAACACCATGACGTCCGGTTCGTTTCGGGACAACAGGTCGGCGATCGCCCGGAAGCGCTCCTGGGCGTGGTAGTCGCTGAACCACACGTTGAACGTCGTGAAGCTCCGCGCGGAGGGTGGTACGGCGCTCGCGTGGTCGGCGGGTGACGCGCCGTCGATCCATCGATGCGCCCCGGGGTCGAACGCCCCGACCGGTACGTGCCGCCGACGTCGCCTCACACGACGTCACGCACGACGCAGCGTCAGCACCGTGATCTCGCTCGGCGCGAACACCCGGAACGGCGGACCCCAGAAACCGGTGCCGCGACTGGTGTAGAGCTGGGTGCGCCCGCCGTGCCGACTCAACCCGTGCACGACCGGTTGGTCGAGCCGCACCAGGGCGTTGAAGGGCCAGATCTGGCCGCCATGGGTGTGCCCGGAGAGCTGCAGATCCACTCCCGCCGCCACCGCCATCGGCACCTGCTTCGGTTGGTGGGCCAGTAGCAACACGGGAAGGGCGGGATCGGCGTCGGCAAGTGCCGCCTCGAGATCGGCACCGTGCCCGGCGGCGCCGGAATTCTCGGCCGTCGCATCGTCGACGCCGGCGATGACGAGTTGGTCACCGCCGCGTTCGACGACGACGTGCCGGTTGTGCAACGCGTCCCAGCCGATGTCCTGCATGTAGTCGAGCCAGCCCTGGGCCTCGCTGAAGTACTCGTGGTTGCCGGTGACGTACACGCGGGCCAGCCGTCCCCGCACCGCGGCCAGCGGCCTGGCCTGCTCCTCGCGCACGGCGACCGTTCCGTCGGCGATGTCCCCGACGTGGCACACGACGTCCGCGTCGATCTCGTTGAGGCGGTCCGCCACCAGTGCGGACCACCGGGTCCGGTTGATCGGCCCGTAGTGCGTGTCGGTGATCATCGCGACCCGGAGACCGTCCAACCCGCTGCCGAGCCGGTCGAGGGTGACGTCGACGTGCCTGGTCCGCGGCAGTCGCATCGCCTCGGCGTGGCCCCAGGCCAGCAGGACGAGGACCACGGCGACGAGCGCGCCTGCCACGATTCGCGACCGCACCGGGTCGTCGACACCGAGAAGCGCAAGCCGCAACGGCGCCGCCAGCACCGACCAGACGAAGAGCACCCACACCGCGCCGAGCAGCGTGTCGGCGGTGACGGCCGCCCAATCGTGATGCCGCCGACCGTGTCCGAGCACCAGGGTGACCGGCAGCCCGACGAGGACGGCGACGAACGCCAGCGACCCGGCGGCCACGACCGCGGTCGGCCACGCCGTACCCGCCCATAGCAACGTCCACCACGGCACCCCGAGCAGGAGCAGCATGATCGCGGACACGACCAGGAGTCGGATCGGCCTGCGCGCCGGGTGGCGCGCCGTGGTCTCCACCGCGACTGCCGGTGTGTTGGACATGACCGAGCGCCTCGATTCGTCGTCGGGATCAACGCCGAGGCTACCTGCGTCCGCGCCGTCCCTCAGCGCGAGTCAGGTGCGCGCGGCGGGGTCCTTATCGACGGCGATGACGAAGTCGTCCCCGTGTTCGACGACGCCGGCGATCACCGCATCGTCGACGGCCTCCGCTGCGTAGCGTCGCCGCACCATCATCGGGTCCTTGCGCAGATCCTTCACCAGTGCGACCGCCAGGCCCACCATCACCAGTACGAAGGGCAGTGCGGCCAGGATGGTCAGCGTCTGCAGGCCGGTGAGGGCGTCGTCGCCGCCGACCAACAACATGACGGCGGCGACGGCTCCCGTTGCGGCGCCCCAGAATACGACCGTGGGCCGGGACGGTTCGATGGTTCCCCGTTCGGACAACGATCCCATCACGATGGACGCCGCATCGGCGCCGGAGACGAAGAAGATGGCGACCAGCACGATCACCAGGATGCTGGCGACGGTCGACAGCGGGAACTGGTCCAGCAGCGTGAACAGCTGCCCCTCGGTGGTCCCCTCACCGGCGAGGTCGACCCCGCCCTGCTGGATGCTGATCGCCGCGCCGCCGAAGACCGCGAACCAGACCAGCGACACGACGCTGGGCACCAGCAGCACACCGGTGACGAACTGGCGGATGGTGCGGCCGCGCGAGATGCGTGCGATGAACATGCCGACGAACGGGGTCCAGGACAACCACCACGCCCAGTAGAACACCGTCCAGCTCTGCAGCCAGGTGTCGACGGCGCCGCCCTCCGCGCCGGAGCGTGCCGACATCATCGCCAGGTCCTGCACGTAGCTGCCCAGCGAGGTCGGGATGACGTTGAGGATGAACACCGTCGGTCCGACGACGAACACGAACAGCGCCAGGATCAGCGCCAGCACCATGTTGATGTTGGACAGCCACTGGATGCCCTTGGCGACGCCCGAGACCGCCGAGAAGATGAAGGCGATGGTCAGCACGACGATGATGCCGAGCAGTACCGCGTTGCCGGCGGTGCCGATGCCCGCGACGATGTCGAGACCGCTGCGGATCTGCAAGGCGCCCAGCCCGAGTGACGCCGCCGATCCGAACAGCGTGGCGAAGATCGCCAGCATGTCGATCACCTTGCCGAGCGGTCCGTTCGCCCGGTCGCCGATCAGCGGCGCGAACGCCGCGCTGATCAGTTGCAGGCGACCCTTGCGGTAGACGCCGTAGGCGATCGCCAGACCGACCACCGCGTAGATCGCCCACGGATGCAGGGTCCAGTGGAACAGGGTGGTCGCCATGGCCGTCTGCATGGCCTCCGGGTTGCCGGCCGGGCCCGTCCCGGGTGGCGGCGTGACGAGGTGGGAGAGCGGTTCGGCGACGCCGTAGAACATCAGGCCGATCCCCATCCCGGCGCTGAACATCATCGCGATCCACGACACCGTCCGGAACTCGGGCTCCTCGCCGTCACGCCCGAGGGGGATCGCACCGAAGCGACTGACCGCCAGCCACAGCACGAACAGGACGAACGCCGACGACGTCACCACGAACAACCAGCCGGTGTTCTCCATGGTCCACGTCAGCGCCGAGCCGGACACGCTGCTCAACGACGGCGTGCTGAGGAAGCCCCAGACGAGGAACCCGACGGCGATGGCGGCGGTCACGCCGAACACGATCCAGTCGATGCCGCCACGCGATTGCGCGGTCTCCTCGACGGCGACGTCCAGCGCGGGATGGGGGATCACCTCGCCGGAGGGGGACCGCAGGGCGCCCACCACCCGCCGACGCTTGCGTGGTTCCGGCATGGTGATCTCGGGCTTGGCTTCAGTCGTCACGACAGCCTCCGGGTCAATGGTCGGCATTCGGGTGAGGAACACACAACTACCTCGCAGGAAGTCCGTCAACCGGTGGCGGGCGAACCACGGGCATTGCCGCGGACCGGTAACCTAACTGATATCTGAAAAGGCGTGGCCCTCGGCCGCGCGAACCGATGGAGCATGGATGCGGACCCTGTTGTCACACGAAACCGGTGCGGCCATCCGTGCGTTCATCGTCGAGCACCGGCTGAAGGCGGGAGATCCGCTCCCGTCGGAGGCGGAGCTGGCCACGCTGCTCGACGTCGGCAAGACGTCGGTGCGCGAGGGCCTTCGCCGGCTGGAGGCGCACGGCGTGGTCGAGGTGCGGCGCGGCAAGGGACTGTTCGTCGGCGCCTTCAGCTTCGGTCCGCTGATCGAGCAGCTTCCCTACGGCCTGCAGGCGGACAGCGTTCCGTTGCGTCAGCTGCTGCAAGCGCGACGAGCCCTCGAGGAGGGCCTCATCGGCGAGGTGGCCAAGGTCGTCACCACCGCGGACCTGCAGCGGCTCGACGGTCTCGTCGGCGAGATGCGCGCACGCGCCGACCACGGGCGGGTCCCCGCGGACGTCGACCAGGCGTTCCACCAGGCCCTGTTCGCACCGCTCGACAACCCGTTCGTGCTGCAGCTGATCGACGTGTTCTGGACCATCTTCCGCAACGCCGCCGACCACGTGGTGCTCGATCTCCGCAGGCCGACGGCAGAGGACCATGCCGCGATCGTGGCGGCACTGCGCTCCGGGGACCGTGCGGCGATGACCGACGCGGTGGCGCGGCACTTCGAGGATCTGCAGCGCAGCCTCGACACCCACCCCGCCTGACCCCTCCCGCGATTTCGGCGCGAAAACCCTCGCTGACCGATGGGTTCCGCGCCGAAGTCGCTCGAGGAAGGGGGTTGATGTGACCTGGGTCATCTTGTAACGTGCAGATATCCGCTCTCACATATCCGATATCTGATAGAGGTGCAGCGATGACCGCGACGCCCCGCGACACCGACGCCCACGAGACGTTGACCCGGACGCACTGGAAGCAGTTCTGGGCGGCCTGGATCGGCTACCTCCTCGACGGCTTCGACTTCATCCTCATCACCCTGGTGCTGACCGAGCTGGCCGACGAATTCGGACTCAGCCTGGTCCAAGCGACCACTCTCGTCAGCGCCGCGTTCGTCTCGCGGTGGTTCGGCGGCCTCCTGCTCGGCGCCATCGCCGACCGCTTCGGCCGCAAGGGGGCCATGATCCTGAGCATCCTGTGCTTCGCGGGAGGCAGCTTCCTCTGCGGCCTCGCCTGGGGGTACTGGCCGATGTTCGTCTTCCGCGCGATCGTCGGCATCGGCATGGCCGGTGAGTACGCCTCCAGCGTCACCTACGCCATGGAGTCCTGGCCCCAGCGCTTCCGCAACCGGGCCAGCGGTGCCCTGCTGTCGGCCTATCCCATCGGGGTGGTGCTCGCCAGCCAGCTCTACCCGCTGGTGGTGCCGACGCTGGGATGGCGGTGGATGTTCTTCATCGGGCTCCTTCCCGCCGCCGTCGCCCTGTGGATGCGACGGGCGCTGCCGGAGGCCAGGGAATGGGAGGACAACGTCGCCCGCGGTGCGATGCGAGAGAACACCGCGATGCAGCTGCTGTTCAGTCCTCGACGGAGAGTGGTCAACATCGCGATCTCAGTGGTCGCCGCCCTCGACCTCGTCGTCATCTTCAGCCGAACCGTCACCGGCCCCTGGGTCGTCGTCCTCGCCGTGCTGGCCGCCGCCTGCTTCGTGGTGCTGGCCCGGCAAATGGCCGCCGGCGCCACCGCCATGTTCGTCATGCTGATCGTCACGGTGCTGACGGCGTTCCTCTACTCCTGGCCGCTTCAGTCGCTGTTGCCCACCTATCTGAAGACCGAACTGCACTTCGATCCCGCGCAGGTCGCGCACGTGCTGCTGTGGGCCGGCCTCGGCTACGCCGCGGGGTCGGTGGTGTCCGGCATCGTCGCAGACCGGCTGGGCACGCGGCGGACGTACGTCCTGGGGCTGGTCATCTCGCTGTTCTTCGTCGTCCCGGTGTTCGCGCTGAGCAGCGCACAGGTCGTGTGGCTCTGGGTGCTGCTCTTCGGTCTCCAGTTCTTCAGCCAGGGCATTTCGGGACTGCTGCCGAAGTTCGTCTCCGACCACCTGCCGGTCAACGTGCGCGCCAGTGGGCTCGGGTTCTGCTACAACGTCGGCGCCCTCGGCGGCGCGATCGCGCCCATCATGGGCGCCTCGGTCGCGGCCTCGCTGGGCCTCGGCACCGCGCTGACGGTGCTGACGCTCGGCTTCACTGTCCTGGTCGCGGTCCTAGTCGGGTTCGACGTCGCCGGTCGCCTCGGACGAATGAACCTCGCGCGCAATCAGATTCAAGGAGCTGACGCATGACCATGGCAGACGGCGCACTGAGTGGGCTGATCCCGCCGCTCACCACCCCGCTGACCCCGGACGGCGACGTCGACACCGCGTCACTCGAGCGGCTGTGCGAATTCCTCGTCACCGCGGGCGTCGACGGACTCTTCGTCGGCGGCTCGTCCGGCGAGGCTGCCCTATTGTCGGACTCGCAGCGGCACACGGCTATCGAGACGGTCGTCGGTGCTGCGGGCGGTCAGGTGCCGGTGGTGGCGGGCGCGTTGGACACCGGGACCGCCAGGGTGATCGACCACGCCAGGGCGGCAGCCAAGCGTGGTGCGGCCGCGGTCGTGTCGACCGGACCGTTCTACGTCGCACCCCACCCGGACGAGGTGGTGCGCCACTTCGAGATGCTGCGCGACGCCGTCGACGTCCCGGTGATCGCCTACGACATTCCCAGCGCCACCCACACCCGACTGCCGCAGGCGGCGGTCGAGGCGCTGGCGTCGACGGGAACGATTGCGGCCCTGAAGGATTCCAGTGGTGACCTGACCGCCTTCCGTCACCTGCTGGCCAGCACCGCGGACACCGGGCTGCGGATGTTCACCGGCTCCGAGACCATCACCGACCTCGCCCTGCAACTCGGCGCACACGGACAGGTACCCGGGCTGGGCAACGTCGATCCGCACGGTTACGTCCGCCTCGGTCAGGCCGCGCGCGTAGGCGATTGGGCCACGGCGGCAGCCGAGCAGCAACGGCTGCTGCGGCTGTTCTCGATCGTCGACGTGGCGGATCGCCGCCGCATCGGCTTCACCGCCGGGGCGCTCGGCGCGTTCAAGGTCGCCCAATACCTGCGGGGGGTGATCGCGACGCCGCGCTGCGCCGACCCACTACTACCGTTGACCGACAAGGAGGTCGACGCCATCCGCGTCATCCTCGTCGCCGAGGGCATCGACGTCGTACGGTGAGCGGCAGCTACCCACGCACGACCTTCACGCTCTCCATCGTCGGATCCGACGCGCTGATCGGATTGCCCGCGTCGCGCAGCACCGTCAGCAACTCGAGCACCTCGGCGTCGAGCCGCTCCCCCGGCATCACCAGCGGGATGCCGGGCGGATAGGGCGTGATCGCCTCGGCCGCAACGCGACCGGATGCGCGCGCGACCGGTACCGACTCCTCGACGGCGAAGAACGCCTCACGCGGACTGAGCACCGTTTCCGGACGCACGGCGAGGAGGTCTGCGACCACGCCGGCGCGAGCACCCGCTGCCCGCCGTCCGCAGTGACCAGCGACCTCGTCGAAACCCTTTACCAGACGGTCGATGTCGGCGTCGGTGTTGCCGATCGTGGTGATGCATAGGACGTGACCCGAGCCGCTGAGCTCCGGCTGCACGCCGTGGACGCGATTGAGCCGCGCGACGACGTCCCGGGCGTCGGCAGCCAACCCCGCCGTGCCGATGAGGAGCTTCGTCTCGTCGAGCTGATGCAGCCCGGTGCCTGCCCCGGCGAGGTGCTCGGGACGCAACACGGTCAGACCCGGGATGGCGGCCAGCCGGGCCGCTGCGCTCCTGGCCCGGTCCAGCGTCGCCTCGAGCATCGCGTGCCCGTGCATGGCCATCTGCAGGCGCGCCAGGTCGATCGACGCCATGATGGCGAAGTGGGGGCTGGTGGTCTGGATGAGCTGGAGCCCACGCCGGATCGACGCCGGTTCCAGCACGGCCGGGTCGACGTGCAGGACCGCGGCCTGACTCAGGCCGGATAGGATCTTGTGCACGGACTGGACGGTCGCCGCCGCCCCCGACGTCTCGGCCGGCGTCGGGAGGTCGGGGTGGAACGCGAAGTGCGGCGAATGCGCGCCGTCGACGAGCAGTCGCGCACCGCGACGACGGCACAGCTCCGACAGCGCCGCGATGTCACCGGTGGTGCCGTAGTAGGTGGGGTGCAGCATCCACAGCGCCGTGGCGTCACTGTTGGCGAACGCGCGTTTCACCGCGTCGACGTCGAGGCCGTGCGCAACGCCGAAGTCGTCGTCCCACCGCGGTTCCACCCACACCGGTCGGGCGCCGACCTGAACCAGGCCGGCGAGCACGGACTTGTGGGCGTTGCGCGCCACCAGCACCGGCTCGTCGGGCCGCAGCGCCGACAGCGCGACGGCGATGTTGCCGCTCGTCGAGCCCTGCACCAGCAGGAAGCTGGCACCGACGCCCCAGGCGTCGGCGACGAGCCGCTCGGCTGCCAGGATCGGGCCCTCCGGGCAGTGGAGGGTGTCGGTGTCGGGAAGGTTGTTCAGGTCGAGCTCGGCGAGGTGTTCCCGGAACCACGGATCCAGCGTGCGGCCGCCCTTGTGACCGGGGCTGTAGAACGGCGCCTGCCCGCGTTCCACGAAGTGCCTCAGCGAGTCGAACAGCGGTGCGGCGTCCTGCCCGTCGGCGGGCATCAGATCCCGTACACCCGCTCGGCGTTGTGCACCCCGATCATGTCGACGATCCGCACCGCATCGTCGATCCCGCAGTCGCCGGTACGCATCCAGCCGCCGAGCACCAGCCCCATCGCGCGGCGCCACAGCACCGAGCCGAGCACGTGCAGCTCGGGCGGCCCGAACGCATCCGAAGAGTACAGCTGCTTGGCGAACGGCGCCGTTTCGAGCGCCTCGGCGACCACCCCCGTCGACCGCACGCCCACGTAGTTGATGGCCAGGCCGACGTCGAAGTTGACGTGGTCGAACGCCTGCGCCAGATAACCCGCCTGCCGGTGGAACGGGTAGCAGTGCAGCAGCAGCACGGGCACCGGCGGCATCGCGCGCAGCAGTGGGAGCAGCAGCATCGGATCGGTGCGGTGCAGGTCGAGGTCGCGGTCGCCGAAGCCGACGTGCACCTGGATGGGCAAACCGTGGGCGGCCGCCTCGTGCACGGCGAACGCGATCAGCACCTCGCTGTCGAGTCTCAGTGGCCGGGGCCTGGCGCTCAGCTCCCGGGCATGGGCCACCACGTCGGCGTCGGACGGGGCCGACCAGTCGATGTCGAAACCCGTGCGGTAGGCCGAGATCGTCTTGGTGCCCACCACGTCCGGCGCGTCGGCGGCCGTCGCCAACGCCGATCGGAACGCGTCGGGGAAGTCCTCCGGTGCGGTGCCGCCCTCCAGCAGGTCCTCGGCGAGGCGTTCGAGCCGCAGGATCTCCGAGGTCGGGACGTCGCTGAGCGCGGTCAGCTGCCCAGGCGTCATGATGAGGTCACCCTTGAACCCGGTGTCGACGACCCAGCGTGCGACGCCCGCGGCGGGCAGCATCACGCCGGCCAGTTCGTCCGGTGACAGCTCGCTGCGCCGTGCCCAGTACTCGTCGGCGCCCGCCAGCGGCTCCAGGCCGAGCAGCGGTGCGCACCAGCGCCGGATGGAAAGGCCCAGTGGAGAGTCGAATTGGGTCATGAAGTCGGGAACGGGATCGGTGGAGCCCTCGTTGATGGCGGCCTCGAAGGTGCCGCGGTCGACCGCCTCGTTGAAGGCCCCGTGCACGTGATGGTCGATCAGCGCGACGGAGCGCAGGTGCTCGGCCAGTGCGCCGGGAACCCGGTCGTCGACCCCGGCGAACACGTCCTGCATCTCACCAGCCGGCATATCGTGCCACCTCCTCGGCGTTCACCTTCCCCGCGGCGGCGTCGGCGATGGCAGCGCCGAGGATCTCGACCGCACGGCCGGCCTCGGTCTCGGTGAGCACCAGCGGTGGCGTGATCTCCAGGACGTTGCCGCCGACGTAGTAGACGACCGCTCCCAACTCCCACGCACGGTAGACCACCTGCGCGGCGAGGCGGGGGTCGGCATCTCCGGTCCCCGGGTCGACGAGCTCGACGCCGATGGCCAGGCCGCGTCCGCGGACGTCGCCGATGCGCTCGGCACCGGGTGAGCCGGCGAGCGCGCGCAACCCGTCGGCGAGCCGCGAGCCCACCTTGGCCGCGTGTTCCGGCAGGCGGTCGCCGACGATGGTGGCCAGCACCGCGCGACCGGCCGCGGTGCACACCGGATTGCCCGCGGTGGTGAGCAGTGCCGCCGCGGGCGGGTGATCCAGGACGTCGGCCGGGCCCACCGCCGCCGACAGCGGCAGGCCGCCACCGAGCACCTTCCCGAACGTGACGATCTCCGGTGTGATGCCGTCGTGGGAGAAGGCGTGCAGGGTGCCTGGTCTGCCGAGCCCCATCTTGACCTCGTCGCAGATCATCGGCACCGCGTGGCGGCGGCACAGCTCGTGCAGGCGGGCGAGGAAGCCGTCGGGCGGCACGACCAGCCCGCCGTCGGAGAGGATCGGCTCGACGATCAGGCAGGCGATCGAGCCGCCCTCCAGGTGCTGCTCGGCGAGCTCGAGACAGGCGGTGACGTCGGCCTCGATGCCGTCGGGGCCCGGCCGGAAGGGGTTGGGGTACGGCAGGAAGACGGCATCGGGGTCGGCGGCCGCGCCGGCGTCGACGTGGACGCCCGACACGCCCATCGCGACACCGACGCCGCCGTGGTAGCTGTGCTCGAAGGCGATGACGGTGCGACGTCCGGTGGCGTGCCGGCACGCCCGCAGCGCCACGTCGTTGGCATCGGAGCCCGCGTGGCCCAGGTACACCCGCCGCTGGCCGTCACCGGGTACCAGAGCCAGGAGATCCTCGGCCAGACCCACCGAGTCGGGGTGCACCGCCGACAGACCACCCGAGCCGGGCGCATCGCGGACCGCCCGGCTGACGGCCGCCACGACGGCCGGGTGACCATGGCCGAGCCCGCTGGCCGTCCACGTCGCCGACAGGTCCAGCAGTTCACGGCCGTCGGGTTCGACCAGTGTCGAGCCGTGGCCCGAGACCACCTCGAGCGGAAAGAAGCGCAGCTTCTCGATGCCCGCGACGGCCGCCTCATCGCGTGCGTAGAGCGTGCTCACTCGACCTGCCCCGGTGGGGTCTGCGCCAGTTCGGCGGTCAACGACTCACCGACCCGCTTGGCGATCCGCGACGCCGCCAGGGCGATCACCAAACCCAATATGCACCAGTACAATCCGAGCAGCGGCGCATCCGACCACGTCACCGCTCCCTTGACGTTGAACCACAGGACCACCGCGATCACCACGGCGCCGAGCGACGGCAGCAGCAGTCCGAGCACCTTGCCCTTGCCGCCGTGCACGTCGACGAACTTCGGCGCGCCCACGAAGTACACCGCCGCCACCTCGACGAGCAGGTAGCACACCATCAGGCACACCGAGCCCGCGACGGCGAACAGGAAGTAGGTGTTGATCGCGTCGTTGCCGGTGCCCATGTCGGGCCAGCCGAGCGCACCGCAGATGAGGTCGACCACGAGCGCGACCGCGACGACCAACCAGGTGGCGTTGCGTGGGCCGCCGGTGCCCTGGTGGATCTGCGCCAGCGCACTCGGGCCGAAGCCGTCGCGCCCGAAGGCGTAGAGCATCCGGCCCGACGTCGCCGAGCACGCCAGGTGGCAACCGAACGCCGACACGATCGCGGTGAAGATGATCAGCAGGCTGAACCACTGCCCGATGTACGTGCTGCCCAAGTCGCCCAAGGTGTTGCCCGAACTTCCGAAGGCTTCCAGACCCGCGGCGTCGGTGCCGAATCCGACGACCTCGGCGAACATCACGACGACGAACAGGACGCCGGTGAGGATCAGGGTGCCTGCCAGTGCGCGGGGAATGTTGCGGCCCGGGTTGTCGGTCTCCTCACCCATCGACGCGCAGGCCTCGAAGCCCGCCCAGGACAGGAAGGCCGCCACCACGCCGCTGATCACCGCGGAGGCGGGCACCCCTTGGAACGAGAACGCGCCGAAGTCGATGCCGGTGGTCGGCGCGCCTCCGCGGGCGAAGATCACCACCACCAGCACGATCATCGACAGGATGCCGACGCCCTCGATGACCAGAAGGATCTTCCCGAGCAGTCGAATGTCGCGGCCCGACAGCAGGAACGAGACCATCGCGCCCACCACTACGACGGCCAGCCACGGGAGTTGGTACGGGTTCTCCTTGCCCGGTTGCAGTTCGGCGATGAACGCGTTGACGAACGCGGCGGTCAGCGCCAGGGTGCCGATGGCGAACCCGACGTACGCGCCGAGCATCGCGAATCCGGAGAAGAACCCCGTCCGCGGTCCGATGGTGCCACCGACCAGTCCGTAGGCGGAGCCGGCGTGGTTGAGGTGGCGGGTGAGCCGGACGAAGCTGTACCCGACCAGCGAGACGCCGACCAAGCCGATCACGAACACCAGCGGGATCGACTTGCCGACGGTGGCGATCAGCCCCTGGCCGTTCCCGGACATGGCCAGGGTCGGCCCCACCAGGGCGACGGACATGGCCAGCGCCACCCAGAACGGCAGGCGCCGGTGGGGAATCTGGTCGGTTCCCTCCGACGGACCTGCCGACGACGTGTTCGTGCTCATCGATGTCTCCTTCTCGTCGTGTTCGAAAGACGTGCCTCTGCTCAGCAACTCCACGCCAGGCGCAGAGCTTGGGCGATCTCGGCGGCCGGCCGGTCGCCGAACGTGTTGATCTCGTAACGTCGCACGGCGACAAGGGCTTCGACGACGGCGGGGGTCAGCATCTCCGCGGCCACCGGAGATGTCGCGATGGCCTCGACCGCGTCGGCCTGGCCCGTGGCGAGCGGCGGCGGCGCGTCGGCCGACAGCGAGGGGTTCTCCGGAATCTCGGCCGGCAGGTCCAGACCGCGGTCGAAGCCGCGTAGTGCACTGTGAAGGAAGGCCGTCGCGGCCAGGTAGGGGTTGGCACTCGGGTCGATCAGCTTCAGTTCGACGTTGGCGCCGTGCGGGCTGCCCGGGGTGGCCGCGATGAAGCGGACCGCGGCCTCCCGGTTCTCCAGACCCCAGCACGCCACCGCGCCGGCCCAATTGCCCGGCTTGAGCCGCAGCGCGGACACTGCCGAGCCCGCGTACACACCGAGGAGATCCGGCAGGGTGTCGATCACCCCGGCGATCGCCGACCCCCCGGCGGCACGGATGCCGTGCGGCCCGTCGCCGCCGGAGAACAGGGGCCCCCGATCGTCGGCCAGCGACAGGTGCAGATGCGCCCCGTTGCCCACACCACCTTCGAAGGGCATTGGCGAGAACGAGATCCGTAGACCGTGCCGCGCGGCTGCCCGGCCGAGCACGATTCGCGTCAGGATCACCGCGTCGGCCGCGGCGACGGGCGTGGTCGGTGCGAGCGAAACTTCGAGTTGATCGTGGCCGTACTCGGTGTGGATCTGCTCGACGGTCAACCCGGCACGCTCGGCGGCGACGGCGAGGTCCACCAGGAACGCCGAACGGTCCAGCGACGTGCGGATCCCGTAGGGCGACCACGGGTGGGTCGAGGCGCGACCGCCGTCCGCTGCGAGCATCGTGCACTCGAGCTCGGCGCCCACGCGGACGGTCAGTCCCCGTTCGGCCGCTGCACGCTCGGCCTCGGCCAGCATCGACCGCACGCACAGCGGAGCCGGGCCGCCCGCCTGATCGGTCAGATTGCCCGGCGCCCAGGCGACGCCGGTGTCGACGAGCCGGGTGTCGGCGGGATCGATGCGGATCCGCAGATCCCCCGCGACGCCGATGGTCGGGGTGAACGCGATGCCGGTGTCCACGCAGAAGACGCTCCACGAGGGGGACACGCCCATCCCGGAGCGCTGGAAGTCACCGAGCCGGCGCAACGGGATGTACTTCGCTCGCGTGACGCCAGCCAGATCGGTCACCGATCCGGCTACGAGTTCGACGCCGTCGGCGCGTAGTTCCTCGATGCGCTCCTCGCTGCCCACCGGCAATCGACCTCCTCGTAGTCGGACAGCCACAGTGTGAGAGAAATCTATGTCATGGATGTTTCAGATTCTTTAAAATCGACGGCTCATGGTTGATTCATAAGATCACCGAACGGAGAATTCCCCCATGTGTCGGCTCTTGGGTGTGGTGTCCGCAGTGCCCGTCTCGATCGCCGACGCCGTCGGGGACACCGTGCTCAAGGACTTCGTGGCGCTGACGAAGATCCACGGCGACGGCTGGGGCGTCGCCGACGCCGAAGACCCGGCCGACGCGCCCCGGGTGCGGGTGTCGGCGGGCAGCGCACTCGACGACGCGCGGTTCGGGGAGGCCATGCACGCCCCGCGCTCCGCCGGCGCACTGGTCCATCTGCGCTGGGCGACCAGCGGCCTTGCCGTGGAGCCGCGCAACTCCCATCCGTTCCTCGCCGACGGTCTCGCGATGGCGCACAACGGTTCCATCAAGCCGATGGCACTGCTCGACGAGCTGATCGAACCGTCGATGGCCGCCTCGCTGAAGGGCACCACCGACAGCGAGCGGTACTTCGCGGTGATCCGCCAACATCGGCGCACCGCACCGAGTCTCGCCGAGGCCGTTCGGCGTGCGGTCGGTCACCTCCGGGTCAACCATCCCGACGCGAGCCTCAACGCGCTCGTGCTCGGCGAGGGTCAGTTGATCGTGGTCCACGCCCACGCCAGGAGCCGCCTGCTCGCCGAGGACGTCGAGGAGATCAGTGCGACCGATCTGCCCGCGGAACATCTCGAGGACTACTTCGCCCTACGCATCGCCCGACCGGTGGACGGCATCGTGGTGGTCGGCTCCACCGGCTTCGGCGACCTGGACTGGGAGCCGTTGACACCGGAGTCGGTGACCGCGATATCGATGCGCGACCTGACGGTGTCGCAGGTACCGCTGGCAGCGGGGTGACGGTCGTGGCCATCCAGGAGGAGACCGCCGACCCGGTGGCCACCGTGTCGGCGCGGGCCGGTGCCGCGCTGGCGACGCTCAGCAGGGCGGAACGGCGGGTCGGACGGGCACTGCTCGCCGACTACCCGAGTGCCGGGCTGGCCAGCGCTGCCCGCCTCGCCGAGCGCGCCGAGGTCAGTCCCCCGACCGTACTGAGATTCGCGCAATCCCTTGGCTACGAAGGGTTCACCGACCTCCAAGTCGCCCTGCGCGCCGAGTTGTCGGCCAGGTCCAACGGCCCCCTCACCCGCCTGCCCAGCGCCCCCGCCGCCGACGGTCTGCTCGACCGTCTGCTGCGGCAGGCGCACGCGCAGAACGAACGGGCTGCCGAGACGCTGGGCCACCTACCGGCCTCCGCGGTCGAGGCGGCGGTGGCGCTGCTCTCGGACACCACCCGCCCGTTGTATCTGCACGGCGGGCGCTTCTCCCACCTGTTGGCGATGCATCTGGGCGCCCACCTCGAACAGTTGCGTCCCGGCGTCCGGCTGCTCGCCGACCCCAGCGGCCGCGACCTCGGCGCGATGATCGAACTGACCAGAAGAGACGTCGTCGTGCTGTTCGACTACCACCGCTATCAACGCAGTGCCGCCGACCTCGCGGCGCGCGTGCACCGGGCGGGCGCCACCGTGCTACTCGTCACCGACGACCTCGCCTGCCCGGTCGCCCCGGAGGCCGAGGTCGTGCTGGCCGCCTCGAGCACGGTGGGCACCACCTACCAGAGCATGGCCGCCGGATTCCTTCTCACCGAACTGCTCATCCCGCTGGTGATGGACGCGATCGGGGAGACGGCCCGGACCCGGATGGCGCTCTGGGAGGACCAGCGCAGTACCGAACTGCTGGGCTGAGGACCCGTCCTCGGCGTCGCGGCCGGGCGGCCCGCGACGGCTAGGCTGCGACGATGACCACGGCTCCGGACCCCGACTCGACCGATCGCCACCGCCGTGCCCTCGACGTCGCCGAAGAACTGCTCGGTCGGCCCCTGGAACTACCGCTGGCTCCCGGCGAACCCGCCTCCGGCGCCGACTTCCGGCGCCTGGCCACCATCCATGCCTTCGGTGACTCCTGGTCGCGCACCTCGGTGCTCGACACCCGCAGCAGGGCGCTGGTCTCGGTGGCGATCGCCGCGACGCTGGGTACCCACGAGCCGCTTCGGGGCCAGGTCCGGATCGCCCTGCAGTCGGGCGTCACCAAGGAGGAGGTGGTGGAGTTGTTCATCCACCTCGAGGCCTACGCGGGCGCGGCCCGCGCGTTCGACAGCTACCAGACGGCCCTGGCAGTCTTCGCCGAGACGCCGTAGCCGGTGCCGGGATAGCCGAAGACGCCGAGAGGGAGAGCCCATGTCAGATGCCGATTCACCCGCCGCCGCAGCCCTGCGGGCCGCCACCGACCTGATCGCCGCCTTCGGTTCGCACGACACCCGGGGGTACTTCGACGGGTTCGCGCCGGAGGCGACGTTCCTGTTCCACGCCGAGCCCGCCCTGATCCCGTCCCGCGCGGTCTACGAGGCGAAGTGGGCCGAATGGGAGCGGGACGGCTTCCGGGTCATGTCGTGTCGGTCCGTCGATCCGCGGCTCGACCTCGTCACCGACGACGTCGCGGTGTTCACCCACGGCGTGCGAACCCGGCTGGCGGGGGTCGACGACGAACAGCGCGAGCGCGAGACGATCGTGTTGCGCCGCAACGCCGACGGACGCTGGCTGGGCATCCACGAACACCTCTCGGTCGACCTTCCCGACGGGACCGGCGCCTGACGCTCCGTCACCGCGTGGAGGTCACCGCGGAGCCGGCGTCGCGCGGCAGTCGGAGCGTCTCGATGATCGTCACGCCCATCAGGGCACCCAGTACCAGGAAGGTCCAGGCGTAGGCGGCACCCGGCCCGTGACCGCCGGTCGAGGCCGGCGGGCTCAGCGTGCTCAGGGACAGCGCGGCGATGGCGATGCCGAGTCCGGTCGCCAGTTCCTGCACCGCCGCGTTGAGGGTGTTCGCGTTGGTCAGCGCGGCGCCGTCCACGTCGGAGAAGGCCAGGCTGTTGTAGGCGGTGAAGCCGATCGAGCGCAGTGCACCGCTGACGAAGAGAATGGCAGCCATCGCGGCGATCGGGAGGCCTCGACTCTGCACGGCCAGAAGCCCGAAGCAGCCGACCGACAGCACGGCGTTGACGAGCAGCACCCGCCGAATCCCGTAGCGCCGCATCAACGGCGTCGTCGCCGGTTTGATCGCGATGTTGCCGATGAACAGCACCGCCACCATCAGGCCGGCGGCGAACGGCGTCCACCCGAAGACCAGCTGGAACTGCAGCGGCAGCAGGAACGGCACCGCGCTGATGACCAGCCGGTACAGCGACCCGGCGGACACCGTGATCCGCAGGGTCGGTATCCGCAGGACCCTGAGTTCGACGAGCGGATGCCGGGACCGCAGCAGATGCCAGATGGCGCAGCCCAGCAGGACCGCCGCCAGGCCGGTGCCCGCGGCCACCAGCCCCCACTGCGTGCCACTGACCCTGATGCGCTCGAGCGCGATCAGGGCGGCGCCCACTCCCGCTCCGAGCGCCAGCAGGCCGCGCCAGTCCAGTGGTCGACGCACCGGGCTGGCGTCACCGCGGATCAGCTTGAGCGACAACAGGAATCCCACGACGCCGATCGGGATGTTGACGAAGAAGATCCATCGCCATGATCCGATGGTCGCGATGCCGCCGCCGAGCACCGGAGCCACCACCGGAGCGGCGAGCGCGGGCCACGTTAGGAGCGCGATCGCCCGGACCAGGTCGGCCTTCCCGCTGAACCGCAGCACTGCCAGGCGGCCGACCGGGACCATCATCGCGCCACCGACGCCCTGCAGGACGCGCATGCCCACCAGCATCGGCAGCGACACGCTGAGCGCACATCCGAGGGAGGCGAGGGTGAAGATCGCGATGGCGGCGCAGAACACCGGACGCGCACCGAACCGGTCGGCCATCCAGCCGCTGGCGGGGATCAGCACGGCCACGGTGACCAGATAGGCGGTGATCGCGACGTTGACGTCCACGGGGTCGACCGCGAACGACGCCCCGATCAGGGGGATTGCCGGGGTGATGATCGTCGCGTCCAGGATCTCCATGAAGAACGCTCCGGCCACCAGCAGCGCCATTCCCCTCGGGAAGGAGTCCCGTGCGGAAGAGGATGCGGCGGACGACACCGCTGCCACCGTAATGGTGACCGCATCGGGTGGCGCCCCGAGGTCGCTGAGAGTTCCGGCACGAGTGCCGGGCGTCGTCAGCCGCCGTGACCGGTCAGCAGGCGGGCCGCGCGGAGGCCGCTGGTGTACGCACCGTCGGCATAGCCGGTGCGTTCGGCATCGGTGTGCTCGCCCGCGAACAGCAGCCGGCCGTGCACCGGCTGCGCGAGCACGTCGAACACCGACGGATCGACGCCCGGTGGGCAGTGCGTGTAGGCACCGCCGGTGAACCGGTCGTGCGCCCACGACGTCACCGCGACTGCCGTCGGCTCCCCAACCGCGGCGGAACCGACCGCCTCGGCCAGGACGTCCCCGAGCCAGGTCACCGCGTCGGCGGGGGAACGGTTCGGAGCGTTCGGGGTCAGGCTGTGAAACAGGTGCGCGCACAACACCGGTCCCGCGCCGAAGCCGTTCAGGTCGAACACCCACAGTGCCGGCTCGTGGTCGTCGACCGGGAACAGAACACCGTCAGGTGCGACACACGTGCGTCGCGCCAGAACGGCGTCTCGAAGCGCAACGCGACCTTCTCGTAGCGGCCGAACCCGAGTGCGTCAATCGACGCCCGAACCGGTCCGGGAAGCGGCGGGTCGACGCGCGGTCGGCCCTGTTTCAGGACCCCGAGCGGGACGGTGACGACGACGTGGGAGCCCGTTTCGACCGCACCGTCGGCGCAGCTCACGCGGACTCCGTCGGGGCAGATCGCCACCTCGGTGACCTCGGCGGCGACCTTCACGTCGAGTCCGGTTGCCAAGGTCTCGACCACCGATCGGTAACCGCCCCTTGGCAAATCGCCGAAGAGCTCGCCGCCGTAGAGCTCTGCGTCGCCGTACCAGCGAAGGGATTGGCGCTCGGCCGCGTCACCGGCGTCCGCCTCGATCTCGGCGAGAAGTCCTTGGCGCGCCCGTCGCGCCACCCACCGACGAACCCGCGCTCGACGATGAACGCCTCGACCGCGTCGACCGCCGTCGCCCCGGGCTTCAGTCGGTCGCGGATCGTCGGGACCGCCTGCTCGAAGGCGTCGAACACCTCGCGCAACGACGTCTCCACCTCCGCACGGCTGAGCCTTCTTTCCTCGACGCGGTCGTAGGCCACCAGCGACGGCATCGGATCGCCGGGGTCACGCGCGATGCCGTGGTCGTCGCACAGGGCCGACAGCGGGTTGCCGACCGGGTGGTGAATCCACGAGCCGCCGAGGTCGACCGGCACACCCGCGAGGTCGACGGTGTGCAGTCGGCCACCGATGCGGTCGCGCGCCTCGAGCACCACGCACGCAACGCCCGCTTCCCGCAGCGCCGACGACGTGGCGAGTCCGGCGATGCCCGCGCCCACGACGACCACCCGATCGACCGGCCCGGTCACCCCGTCCACCGGCTCATCGTCTCACCGGGGTCAACCTCTATCCGGCGCGCTGCAGCGCGCTCATCGCCTCCCGCTCGGCGTCGTAGTCGGCCAGCCAGTATCCGTCCGACAGCTCGTCGATCCGGCGGGCCGTCTGCGCCGTGTCGTCGGCGCCGGAGCGGTAGAGCCGGCCCGCCAGCCTGGCCTGGCTCTGCACCCGGCTGGTACGTGCCCGGCGCACTTCCTCGTAGATCTGCAAGCGTCGCGAAACCTCTTCGCGCGCTGCACCTTGCAGCAGAACGGCCAACGCGAAGCCGTCCTCGATCGACTGGTTGGCGCCTTGGCCGAGGTGCGGAACCATGGCATGGGCCGCATCGCCGAGCAGCGTGATGCGTGGCGTCGACCACCGCGGCAGCGGAGCGCGGTCGTAGATCCCCCAGCGGAACGTCGAGTCCATGGCCTCGATCGTCTCGCCGACCGGACGGTCCCACCCGGCGTACTCCGCGGCCAGCGCGGACACCTCGCCGGGTGCCGACCACGACTCCTCGGCATCGTGATCGGTGGGCACGAAGGCGACCACGTTCATCAGCCGGCCGGCGGACACCGGGAAGCAGAGGAAGCTTCGCCGTGGTCCCACCCACATCGCGCCGTGCTTCGCGTCGTCCACCCAGGTGAGTCTCTCCATCGGGATCAGCCCGCGGTAGGCCATGACGTGCTCGCTGGTGGGATGCGATCGGACGCCGACGGCGGCGTGCATCGTGGAGTGGATGCCATCCGCTCCGACGACGACGTCCACCTCGGCCCGAGCACCGTTGGCGAAGGAGACCCGGACGCCGTCCGCGGATTCCTCGGCGGACACCGCCCGATGGCCCAGCCGCAGTCGTTCGACGGGAAGTGCGTTCACCAGAACGCTCTGCAGTTCGGCGCGGTGCACGGTGTGGTCGACACCGGCGTGCGCGGACGCGTACGGCCAGTTGACGACGGGCAGCACTTCGCCTTGCCACGTGCGCACGGTGGCGATGCTTCTGGGGCTGCCGATCTTGCGGACCTGGTCCCCGATGCCGACGCCATCGAGGAGCCGAAGCGCGTTGGGGGCGACCCCGAGACCGGCGCCGATCTCGGTGAATTCTGCTGCCTTCTCGTAGACGGTGACGTCGTGTCCGCGCGCCCGCAACGCCACCGCCGCGGCGAGACCGCCGATGCCTCCACCCACGATCGCAATCCGCAGTGGCTCGTGCATCCGTCGGCCTCCTCTCGCCCTCCGTGATACCGGCGGAGGCTGGGAACCGCTCGTGCGAACCTCACTGCGCGACGTCCGGACCTCCTGCTGGTCGGGAAGGACGGCGCGGTGTACTCCGACCGGTTCGGCGTGGCGCGAGGGCCGTGACGTCGAGGCCCCTGGTGACCAGGTCGGCGGGGGCCGGTCGACCGAGCACCAACGCCGCCGCCAGCCGGGCGGCGGCGGGTGCCGTCTGGATCCCGTAACCACCCTGGCCGGCCAGCCAGAAGAAACCCGGCGCGTCCGGATCTTCGCCGATCACCAGGTTGCGGTCGGGCGCGAAGGTCCGCAGACCTGCCCACGACGCCCCGATGCTCCGCACGCCCATGGTGGTGACCGCATTGATCGCCTCGATGGCCCTCGCGATCTCGACCTCGTCGGGCCGGGCATCGCTAGGCGGGCACGGGGTCTCGTCGGCGGGCGAGCAGAGGAATTGCGTCCCCTCGGGGTTGACGTAGAAGGACTCGTCGACGTCGCTGCACGTCGGCAGTCCCCTGGTCGCCTCCCCCAGCGGCGAGGCCACCATGAAGATCGTGCGTCGCAGGGGCGTCAGGCCGACGCCGTCGAGACCGGCGGCCGTGGCGACGACGTCGGCCCAGGCCCCGGCCGCATCGACGACGACGGGCGCCAGGTGCAGGTGTCCGTCGCTGGTGGACACCGACCAGCGGTCACCACTGCGTTCGAGGGCGGTCACCCTGGCGTGGCGGAAGACGGCGGCGCCGCCCCGACGGGCACCGCTAAGGTATCCCCGATGGATCGCGGCGACGTCGAGGGCCATCGCCCGCGGCTCGTACATCCCGCGCTCGACCGTCTCGGGCCGCAACAGCGGAAAGACCTCGCCGCACTGCGCGCCGTCCAACAGCTCGGCGTCGGACACCAGCGGCAGCACGGCCGCGTGCATGCCGGCCACCCGCTCGCCGCGACCGATGCCCGCGATCTGCAGCAGCGGTCGCGGCGTCATCAGCACCGGATCGAAGTCCTCCGGCGGCTCCTCGAAGAAGCCTCGACTACCGGTCGTCAATGCTCGAACCTGCTCGCCACCATACGTTTCCAGGAACAGAGCAGCCGACCGGCCGGTGGTGTGGTAAGCCAGCGTCGCCTCCATCTCCAGCAGCGAGACGGTGGCCGACGTGGACAGTTCATACGCGACCGACACGCCCGCGATGCCGCCACCGATCACGACGACGTCGGCGGCTGTCGTCGTCATCCGCACACCCCACCCGAGTAGAAGCCGATCGCGTCTGGACGCTGACTGCCGGTCAGCCGTCGGGCCGGCAGGCCCCCATGTCGCGGCCTTCCTGCCCGTATCCTGTGAGCCATGACGGAGATCCCATGAGTGCGGGGTTGTTCGGCCTCCTCGACGACGTGGCCGCGCTCGCGCGCCTCGCCGCCGCCTCCGTCGACGACATCGGCGCCGCGGCGGGCCGCGCGACCGCCAAGGCGGCCGGCGTGGTCATCGACGACACCGCGGTGACCCCGCAGTACGTGCACGGCATCACCGCCGAGCGGGAACTGCCGATGATCAAGCGCATCGCGTTCGGGTCGCTGCGCAACAAGCTGCTGTTCATCCTTCCCGCGGCGCTGCTGCTCAGCCAGTTCGTGCCGTGGCTGCTCACCCCGATCCTCATGGTGGGCGCCACGTACCTCTGCTTCGAGGGCGCCGAGAAGGTGGTGGGCCGGTTCGCCAAGGGCGGGGGTCACGACGGCCATGCCGCGCCGACCGCCACCACGGGCGCGGACGCCGAGAAGCAGATGACGTCCAGCGCCATCCGGACCGACTTCATCCTGTCCGCCGAGATCATGGTCATCGCCCTCAACGAGGTGGCCGACCAGCCGTTCGTGCCGCGCCTGATCATCCTCGTCGTCGTCGCCCTCGTCATCACCGCCGCCGTGTACGGCGTCGTCGCGCTCATCGTGAAGATGGACGACATCGGGCTGAGCCTCGCGCAACGTTCGTCGCGCATCGCCACGAAGACCGGACTCGGTCTGGTCGCGGCGATGCCGAAGCTCCTCGCCGCGCTTTCGGCGATCGGCACCGTGGCGATGCTCTGGGTGGGTGGCCACATCCTGCTCGTCGGGACCGACACCCTCGGCTGGCACCCGCCGTACGGGTTCGTCCACCATCTCGAGGAGGGGGTCCGCCACGCCACCGGGGCCGCGGGCGGCCTGCTCGCGTGGTTGGTCAACACGGGGATCTCCGCGGTGATCGGGCTGGTCGTCGGCGCGGTGGTGGTGACGCTCGTGCACGTGATCCGCTTGCGCCGCAAGCACGCTCACGCCGCTTAGCTCGTCGCCGCGTCCAGCTGCTGCAACAGGTCGTGGGCCGCGAGTTCGACGTCCTTGTGCCGCCACTCGGACGCCCGGTAGACGCAGGCGATCAACGCGGTGCGGTGCACCCGCCGGAAGTCCCCGTAGACGAATGCGTATCGCGCCTTGGTCTCGTCCTTCGCACCGTCGGTGAGCCCGAGGTGCCACCGCGCGTACTCGTCCCAGGCGTGGTTGTCGAGGAACGCGTTCTGGTCGTCGGCCTTCGGCTGCACGGCACCCCAGTCGCTGTCGAGGACGTACTGCCGCGCGTCGATCAGCTCGCGCGCCTTGGCCACCGCTGCCTCGTTGAGCACGTACTTCGCCATGAACCGCTGGTATACCCGCCACGGCGAGGATCACTCAGCCCCGCGCGAGGATCATCATCGCGACGTGCAGCGACGTCCGCGATTCGGCGTCGTCGAGGTCGACGCCGAGCAGCCGCTCGATGGCGGCCAGCCGGGCGTACAGGGTCGGCCGCGACATGTGCAGGCGCTTGGCGAGTTCCGCCTTGTTGCCGCCCACGTCGAGGAAGCCGGCGAGCAGGTCGAACATCTCGTCGCCGTACTTCGCCCGCCGCTCGAGAACGCCGCGCAGTTCGGTCTCGGCGAAGGCCTGCACCCGCGGATCGTCGCGGATCAACGCGATCAGGCCGCGCAGCCGGACGTCGGCCGCCCGGTAGAACGGCACGTCGTCGGCTCCGGCCGTCCGCGCCCCGCTCAGCGCCAGCGCGACCCCGGCGACGTGTCCCGACTCCGCGAGCCCGCCCGCGGCGTCGATGAGCCGGCTCGACTCCGGTCCGACGCCGATGACGCAATCCGCGACGCCGTCGACCCTGAGCACCGCGCGGCGGATCGCCGTGGCCACCTCGACCAGGACCCCGCCGAGGACGTCGCCGTGAACCCCGCCGTGAACCCGGTCTCGGGAGCTGCCACCGGCCGCCATCGCGGCGGGCTGAGGCGCCAGCAACAGGTCGATCTGCCCGTCGTCGCGGCTGGCGGCGAGCGCGGTGTGCCCCGCCGAGCGGATCGCCTGGACTACCGCATCGAGCGTGCGGCCCCGCCGCTGCTGGATCAACAGCTGGTTGACGTTCAGGTTCTCGGTCAGCCTCGCGGTGATCGGCACGTAGGTCAGCGCGGTGCGCAGGCCCAGCGCGTGCGCACGGGTGGTCGCCTCCCCCTCGTCGCGGATCCGGCCGCGAAGCAGTTCGTCGACGAGGCCGCTCTGCGCGCGCATCTCGAGGGAGGTGCGGTTCTGTTCCACCATGCGGTGCAGCGCCAACGCCTGCGCGGCGCGCTCGAGGGTGGTGACGGTGCGGTCGTCGACATCGCCACCGGCGGTGCGGCCGCACGGCGCTAGCAATCGCCCCCATTCCTGCCGGTAGGGGCCGACGGGACGTGACACCCAGGTGCCCTGGCCGGCGACCTGGGCCAGTCGCGACCGCCGCTCCCAGTCGGTGAGCAGGTCGGTCAACGCCACGTCGCGCCGCACGAAGGCCAGCACCTGATGGTTGAGGTCCTCGAGCACGATGGGGGTGTCGAGCATGTCGGATGCCGCGGCGACGATCTCGTCGACCGACGCCCTGCGCATGCTGAGACCGGTGAACGCCTCGTGCACGCGACGGGCGTAGTCGACCTCGGCATACTGTTCCGCCACGATCCTGCGGTGCACCTGTTCGGTGACCTCCACGAACCGGACCCGGCGATGCAGGACGACGACGGGGAGTTCGAGGGTGGCACCGACGTCGCGCACCGAGCGCGGCACCTCCTCGACGTGTGTGCCGAGTTCGATCACCACCGCAACCGCACCGGCCCGCGCCAGCTGCGGCAGGTAGTCGTCGCGGTGCCGCACGTCGACCAGTGCCTGGCCGGTGGTGAGCACCATCTCGCCACCCTCCAGCAGGTTCGACAGGTCCGGCAGATCGCTGACGTGAACCCAGCGCACCGGTCGGTCCAAGGCGCCGGGACCGTCCGCGCCACAGACCACCTCCGGGGCCCCGGCCCGCAGCACGGGAAGGTCCAGAACTTCCCGCACCGTTGGCAGCATTGACATATCGTAAGGGAAACGCGGGTTTCCCTTACTTGTCGTCGGCCCTCGGGGCCGGATCAGTCTCGGAGAATGAAGAAGGTAGGACACACCCGGACAGACAGGATCCACGTGACACTCAGCACCCGCGTTCGCACCATCGCACACTGGGCCGACGGCAAGAAGTTCTCCGGCACCGGCGACCGCACGCTTGCGGTCACCAATCCGGCCACCGGGCAGATCACCGGCGAGCTGGCCCTGGCCGACGTGACCGACGCCCGCACGGTCATCGACGCCGCCGCGGCGGCCTTCCCGGCCTGGCGCGACACCTCCCTCGCCAAGCGCACCGCGATCCTGTTCGCCTTCCGCGAGTTGCTGAACGCCCGCAAGAACGAGCTGGCGGAGATCATCACCAGCGAGCACGGCAAGGTCGTCTCCGACGCCCTCGGTGAAGTCTCCCGGGGCCAGGAAGTCGTCGAATTCGCCTGTGGCATAGCGCATCTGCTCAAGGGTGGAATGACGGAGAACGCGTCGACCAACGTCGACGTGGCCTCGATCCGCCAGCCGCTCGGCGTCGTCGGCGTCATCAGCCCCTTCAACTTCCCCGCCATGGTGCCGATGTGGTTCTTCCCCATCGCCATCGCCGCCGGCAACACCGTGGTGCTCAAGCCGAGCGAGAAGGATCCGTCGGCAGCGATGTGGATCGCCGAGCTGTGGGCCGAGGCCGGCCTGCCCGCCGGTGTCTTCAACGTCCTCCAGGGCGACAAGGTCGCGGTGGACGAACTGCTCACCAATTCCGCCGTCAAGGCGATCAGCTTCGTCGGTTCCACGCCGATCGCCCAGTACGTCTATGCCACCGGCACGCTGCACGGCAAGCGCGTACAGGCGCTCGGCGGCGCCAAGAACCACGCGATCGTACTGCCCGACGCCGACCTCGACCTCGCCGCCGACGCGATGATCAACGCCGGCTTCGGCTCGGCCGGTGAGCGCTGCATGGCGGTCTCGGCCTGCGTCGCGGTCGGACCGATCGCCGACGAACTGGTGGCCAAGATCGCCGACCGCGCCAGGAAGCTGAAGACCGGCGACGGCACCAGGAACAGCGACATGGGTCCCCTGGTCACCAAGGCGCACCGCGACCGGGTGGCCTCATACGTCGACGCGGGCGAGGCCGACGGCGCCACGATCGTCGTCGACGGGCGCAACGTGACCGTGGACGGTGAGGACGACGGCTTCTGGTTGGGCCCGACACTGATCGACAACGTGACCACCGAGATGAGCATCTACACCGACGAGATCTTCGGTCCGGTGCTGTCGGTGGTGCGGGTGAACTCCTACGACGAGGCCCTCGACCTGGTGAACTCGAACGCCTACGGCAACGGCACCGCGATCTTCACCAACGACGGCGGCGCCGCGCGGCGGTTCCAGAACGAGGTCGAGGTGGGCATGGTCGGCATCAACGTGCCGATCCCCGTGCCCACCGCCTACTACAGCTTCGGCGGCTGGAAGAGCTCGCTGTTCGGGGACACCCACGCTCACGGCACCGAGGGCGTGCACTTCTTCACCCGCGCGAAGGTCGTCACCACGCGCTGGCTCGACCCCAGCCACGGCGGCATCAATCTCGGCTTCCCGCAGAACACCTGATCCGGACGAGGTAACCAGCATGACGACGTCGACTTCCCCCGCCACGACCTCTCCTGCCGGGGTCCTGCCCAACGGCCAGGACCCCGAGACCGCCCGCGCGGAGGCGGCCAGGGCCTACGAACTCGACCGCACGCACGTGTTCCACTCGTGGTCGGCGCAGGCGGCGCTCACGCCGATGACGATCGTGGCCGCCGAGGGGTCCTACGTGTGGGACGGCGACGGCAACAAGCTGCTCGACTTCTCCTCGCAGCTGGTGTTCACCAACATCGGGCACCAGCACCCGAAGGTCGTCACCGCCATCGCCGAGCAGGCGGCGAAGTTGTGCACGGTCGCACCGCAGCACGCCAACGCGGCCCGCTCGGAGGCGGCCCGGCTGATCGCCGAACGCACCCCCGGTGACCTGAACAAGGTGTTCTTCACCAACGGCGGGGCCGATGCCGTCGAACATGCGGTCCGGATGGCCCGGCTGCACACCGGCCGGTACAAGGTGCTGTCGCGCTACCGCTCCTACCACGGCGGCACCGACACCGCGATCAACCTGACCGGCGACCCGCGCCGCTACCCCAACGATTACGCCAGCAGCGGTGTCGTGCACTTCAACGGCCCGTTCCTGTACCGCTCGTCGTTTTTCGCCGAGAACGAGCAGCAAGAATCCGAGCGTGCGCTGGAGTACCTCGAGCGCCTGATCCAGCACGAGGGTGCCACGTCGTTCGCGGCGATCATCCTGGAGTCGGTGCCCGGCACCGCGGGCATCATGGTGCCGCCGCCGGGATACCTGGCGGGCGTCCGGGACATCTGCGACCGCTACGGCATCGTGTTCATCGCCGACGAGGTGATGGCCGGTTTCGGTCGGACCGGCAAGTGGTTCGCCATCGAGCACTTCGACGTCGTGCCCGACCTGATCACCTTCGCCAAGGGCGTCACCTCGGGGTACGTGCCGCTCGGCGGCGTCGCAATCAGCGAGAAGATCGCCGCGACTTTCGACGAACGCGCCTACCCGGGCGGGCTGACCTACTCCGGCCATCCGCTCGCCACCGCCGCCGCCGTCGCGACGATCAACGCGATGGAGGACGAGGGCATGGTGGCCAACGCCGCCAGGATCGGCGCCGACGTGCTCGGGCCCGGCCTGCGGGATCTCGCCGCCCGGCACCCGTCGGTCGGCGAGGTGCGGGGGCTCGGGGTGTTCCACGCGATCGAGCTGGTCGCCAACCCGCAGACCCGCGAACCACTGGCCCCCTACGGCGGCTCCAGCCCGGGGATGAACGCCGTGCTGGCCGCGTGCAAGTCCGGCGGCCTGCTGCCGTTCGCGAACTTCAACCGTATCCATGCGGTGCCCGCCTGCAACATCACCGACGCCGAGGTCGCCGAGGGGCTCGGCATCCTCGACACCGCCCTGACCGTGGCCGACGGCTACGTGGTCTAGGCGTTCGGCGCGCCGACACTGCGCTAGTTGACGCATTTTCGTGGCTTTCGGCGCAACTACCGTAGTTTCGGCGGCCCTGGCGGGTACTCCCCTGCCATGGCGACGGAGACGGAGTACGACCTGATCGTGATCGGGTCCGGTCCTGGTGGGCAGAAGGCGGCGGTGGCGGCCGCCAAGCTCGGCAAGAAGGTGGCGGTGGTCGAACACCGCCGGATGCTCGGCGGCGTGTGCGTCAACACCGGCACCATCCCGTCGAAGACGCTCCGCGAAGCCGTCATGTACCTGACCGGCATGAACCAGCGGGAGCTGTACGGCGCGAGCTACCGGGTCAAGGAGAAGATCACCCCCGCCGACCTCGCCGAGCGCACGTCGCACGTGGTGCGGCGCGAGATCGACGTGATCCGTGACCAACTCGTCCGCAACCGGGTCGACCTGTACACCGGTCACGCCAGCTTCACCGATGCCAACACCGTCACTGTCGAGGGAGCCGACGAAGCCGAACACCGGGCGCTGACGGGGGAATTCATCGTCATCGCCACCGGCACCACCCCCCGCCGACCCGACGGGATCGACTTCGACGCCGAGCGCGTGCTGGACTCCGACGAGATCATCAACCTGTCGTTCATCCCCAAGTCGCTGGTCGTCGTCGGCGCCGGCGTGATCGGCATCGAGTACGCGTCGATCTTCGCCGCCCTCGGCAGCAAGGTGACGGTCGTGGAGAAGCGCAACAGCATGCTGGACTTCTGCGATCCCGAGGTCGTCGAGGCGCTGCGCTTCCACCTCCGCGACTCCGCCGTCACGTTCCGGTTCGGCGAGGAGGTCACCGACGTCGACGTCTCGTCGACCGGCACGCTGACGAAACTGGCCAGCGGCAAACAGATTGCGGCCGAGGCGGTGATGTACTCGGCGGGTCGGACCGGTCGGACGGAGTCGCTCCATCTCGACGCGGCGGGTCTGGACACCGACGACCGCGGCCTCATCGAGGTCGACTCACAGTTCCGGACCAAGGTCGATCACATCTATGCCGTGGGCGACGTCATCGGCTTTCCGGCGCTGGCGGCCACCTCGATGGATCAGGGCCGCCTCGCGGCCTATCACGCGTTCGGTGAACCCGCCAACGACATGACCGGCCTGCAACCGATCGGCATCTACACGATTCCCGAGGTGTCGTTCGTCGGCGCCACCGAGTCGGAGCTGACCGCCGATTCGGTGCCCTACGAGTTCGGGGTGTCGCGTTACCGCGAACTGGCTCGCGGCCAGATCGCCGGCGATTCCTACGGCATGCTCAAGTTGTTGGTGTCGACCGAGAGTCACGAGCTGCTCGGCGTCCACATCTTCGGCACCGCCGCCACGGAGCTGGCCCACATCGGCCAGGCGGTGATGGGGTGCGGAGGAACCGTCGAGTACCTGGTGGACGCCGTGTTCAACTATCCCACGTTCTCCGAGGCCTACAAGGTGGCCGCCCTCGACGCGATGAACAAGATACGGGCCGTGCGCACCTTCCAGGATGCCGGCGTGGACGCCGAACCCGTGTCGGCGGACTGACGCCTACCCGCCGGGCTCCGACATTGCCTCCACCACTTCGCGCGTCGTAGCGACCGCGGCGTAGTTCGGGATGTTGACCTCGAGGGCGGCGTGCATCTCGACGTCCGAGTAGCTGGCGGTCGCGTCCGCGACCACCGTGACGTCATAGCCGAGCTCCGCACCGTAGCGGACCGTTGCCTCCACACACGTGTGGGCGATCAACCCCACCACGACCAGCCGGTGGAGCCCATGCTTCTTGAGCTGCAAATCCAGATCAGTGTTCGCGAAACCGCTTGAGCACCAATGCTCTTGGGCAACCACGTCGCCCGGTTGGGGTTGCAGGTCGGGATGGATCTCACCACCCCACGTGCCGTACTCGAACGTCTTGCGCGACCATGCCGCACGCTGGATTGGTGCGACGTACTCCCACGTCTCGTAGTCACCGGCACGGTACCGGTGATGCATGGCGTAGAAGACCCGGATGCCGGCGGCGCGGGCGGCGTCGACGAGCTCCTTCATGTGGGGGACGCAATCATTGGCCTCGGCAACGCCTTTGAGGCGATCCCACACCTTGCCGCCCTCGGAGATGAAGTCGTTGTACGGATCGATCACCAGCAACCCGGTGACCGCACGGTCGTAGCGGATGACGGTCATGGTTTACCGATCTTAGTGACGGGCCTCGGAGGACGGTGACAGGATGACGCGGATGGCAGAGCACGTCAGTTTCCCCAGCAGCACCGGGCCCGTCCTGGCCGGTCTCGTCGATCTTCCGGTGGGCACGCCGCGCGGGTGGGGCGTCTTCGCGCACGGCTTCACCCTGGGGAAGGACTCTCCGGCGGCGAGCCGGATCTGCAAACAGCTGGCTGCCGACGGCATTGGCATGTTGCGCTTCGACAACCTAGGTCTCGGTGACTCCGAGGGTGACTGGGGCGACGGGTCCTTCTCGCACAAGGTCGCCGACACCGTTCGCGCGGTGGAGTTCATGAACGGCGGTGACCGCGAGGTCCGCCTGCTCGTCGGGCACTCGTTCGGCGGTGCCGCCGCGATCGCCTGCGCCCACGACTGCGCGACGGTGGCCGCGGTGGCCAGCATCGGGGCGCCCTACGAACCGGCCCACGTCGAGCACAACTACGACGCCCTGGTCCACCGGATCGAGGCCGACGGCGAGGCGCCGTTCCTCATCGGCGGCAAGGCGCTGACGCTCAAGCGGCACTTCATCGACGACGTCCGCAGCGCCGATCTCCGCGAGCGGATCCGGACCCTGCGCCGCGCCCTGCTCGTCATGCACTCGCCCACCGACAACACCGTCGGCATCGGCAACGCGAGCGAGATCTTCCGGACCGCCCGCCATCCGCGCAGCTTCGTCTCGCTGGAGGGCGCCGACCACCTCCTCACCGAGAAGAACCAGGCGGCGCGGGCGGCCCGCATCATCAGCGCATGGGCCGACCCGTACCTGTGAGGCAGCGGCGAGACGGGTCAGAGACGTGCCAGAGACGTGACAGCGACGTGACCTAGCCTTGATGGCGTGACTTCTCCGGAGCCGCCCAAGGTGCTCGTCCCCGACGACATCGAACTGGAAGTGCTCGGCAGTTCGACGCTGATCGAGGCGGTCCGGTATGCGCCGGGCGAGCCCTGGCCCGCCGAACACGTGGACGCGACGGTCGTCGTGGTCGGCTACGAGAACGCCGCCGCCACCGGGGCCAGGTTCGCCGAGTTGCCGAAGCTGCGCCTCGTCCAGACGCTCAACGCCGGCTACGAACAGTGGCTGCCGCACCTACCCGACGGCGTCATGCTGTCGAACGGCCGTGGGGCACACGGCGGCTCGTCGGCCGAGTGGGTGGTGGCCGCCCTCCTCGCGATCTACCGCGAGCTGGCTCGGTTCCACGACGACCAGGCCAGCGGCGTGTGGCAGCCCAAGGACACCGACACACTGCAGGACAAGCGGGTCGTGATCCTCGGCGCCGGGGACCTGGCCGTGAACCTGGCGTCGCGGCTGGCGCCGTTCGGCACCGAGGTGACGATGTTCGGGCGTCGCGCCAGGGCCGGGGTCCGCGTCCTCGGCGACGTCGCCGAGGTCCTGCCGAGCGCCGACGTGGTGGTCGCCATGCTGCCCGAGACACCGTCCACCCACCACGTCGTCGACGCCGCGTTCCTCGCCACGCTGCGCGACGGCGCGATCGTGGTGAACGCGGGCCGGGGAGGTGCGGTCGACACCGATGCGCTCCTCGCGGAGTTGAACGCCGGTCGGCTTCGCGCCGCGCTGGACGTCACCGAGCCGGAACCGCTGCCGGCCGGACATCCGCTGTGGTCCGCACCGGGGCTGCTGCTCACGCCGCACGTGGCCGGGAGCACGGTGGGCGCCTGGGAGCGGGCCGGCGCCGTCGCACTCGAGCAGATCAAGACCTACCTCGGCGGCGACCTGCCCCCGAACCTGGTGGCCGGTCCGGGCGCATCGACCGATTGACGGCGGCGGTGGCTACCTTTGAGCCATGACGCCACGTGTCGCAGTCGTCGGAGCGGGCCTGTCGGGGGCGTCGTGTGCGCAGGCCCTGAGCGCGCGCGGGATCGCCGTCGACCTGATCGAACGCGGCCGCGTGCCCGGCGGACGGATGGCATCGCCCACCTTGCACGGCCGCCTGGTGGACGTCGGAGCCGCGTACTTCACCGCCAAGGAACCCGACTTCGTCGCGGTGGTCGACGCGTGGGCGGCACGCGGACTCGTCCGCGCATGGACGGACACCTTCGACGTGTTCTCCGCCGACGGTGGCAGCCGGACGTCGGGACCGGTCCGATATGCCACCCCGGGGGGTCTGCGGTCGCTGGTCCGCGCATCGCTGCCGGCGGACGTCCGCACGGACCACACCGTCGGCAGTCTCGACGAATTGGACGACGTCTTCAACCACGGTGCCCACGGTGCCTACGACGGCTACGTGTTGGCGATGCCCGATCCGCAGGCGGCCCGGCTGGTTCCCGACGCAGCCGACTGGATCGACTACGAACCGGTCATCGCCGTGGTCGCCGGCTGGCCGCAGCGGTGCTGGTCGGTCACCCACGCCGCGTTCGTCAACGACGACCCCGACCTCACCATGGTCGCCGACGACGGGAGCCGCCGCGGCGACGGCGCTGCGGTGCTCGTCGCCCACACCACCGCGCAACGCGCCCGCGCTCACCTCGACGGTCCGGACGGGGCCGTCGGTCCCGTTCTGGCGGCGCTGCGCCGGGTCCTCGACCTGACGGCGGAGCCGGAGTGGACCCACGCCCACCGCTGGACGTACGCCAAACCCGCCGGAACGCACGGCGAGGCGCCGTTCGGTCTGGTGTCGCGGGGCGGCCGTCCGCTCGGCCTCTGCAACGACGCGTGGTGCCCGAGCGGCGCGCCTCGCATCGAGTCGGCCTGGCTGTCCGGGCTCCGGCTCGGGACGGCGCTCGCCGGGCGGTTGGCCGCCTAGCTTCCCGCGGGCGTCAGGGCGCGACGCCGAAGTGGTCCTTCACCACATCGCTCGCCAGCGGATAGTCGCGCATCGCCACCACCACCACCCGGATGAGCTCCTGCATCATCGTCTGATCGGCGCCGCGGGTGCGCAGGAGGTCGGCGACCCAGGCCGCCGTCTCGGGAAGCAGGCGGCGGTCGCCGGTCAGCAGTGTCGCCGAAACGGCGTGCAACAGCTGGTGCAACACGTCGTCGGCGATGTCGATGACGCTGTGCAGGCAGTCGGGTTCCGGCGTGGTGACCGCGGCAACCATGGACCACCGTTCGCGCATCAGCGCGACCAGCCGCCGGTGGTCCTCCTCGAGGGCCGCCTGCTCGGCGGCGGGGCCGCCGGGCAGCGGTGTGGCCGGCGCGACGACCGCAGGCAGGGCGTCCATCGCACGGACGGCGTCGTGCGCGTCCCGCGCCCACGCGGTGGCGCCGAGCGCCCGGGCGCGGGCGTCATCGCCGCCGAATGCCGGGCCACCGACGAGGATGGGAATGCCGCCGGTAGTGGTCGCCTCGATGAACCGACGGCAGGTGGCGAGCGACCCGAGCACCGAACAGCTCACTGCGACCGCCTCGGGACCCAGGTCCTGCAGATACTGGTTCAGGCGAAGCGCATTGGTGGAGGCGCCCAGCAGCGTGGTGTCCCAGCCGTTGGCGCGCAGCGCGCAGTCGACGATCATCGCCGGCAGCGCGTGCCACTCCCGTTCCGCGCACGCGACGAGCACGCGCCCCCGCGTCACCGGGGTGCGCCGGACGTGCGCGGCAACGACCTTGGTCGCCGAAATCGCCAGCGCGGTGGCGGCGTGCTCCTGGGCGACCGACCACTCGCCGCGCTGCCATCGTCGGCCGACCTCCCGCTGTGCGGCGGCGACGACGTCGGTGAGCACCGCGACCGGCTCCATGCCCGCCTCCAGCAACTCCGTGACGAGCCCGGTCACCGCGGCGTCGTCACCGCGTGACAGCGCAACGCCGTACGACTGCAAGGGATCTGGAGAAACGCCTACGTCGCGCATGTCACCGCGAGCAGCGCGATGTCGTCGTGCGCGCGTCCGTCGAGGTGCTCGACGACGCTCTGCTCGATGGCTTCACAGATGACCTCGGGACCCGCACCGGCGTAGGCGGGGAGCAACGCCAGCAGGCGGTCGACGCCGTACTGACCGCCGGCTCCGAAGGCCTCCTCGATGCCGTCGGTGAACATCAGCATGGTGTCGCCGGGGTCGAGCCGGACACCGACCGTCCCGTACTCGACGTCGGCCACCATGCCCGCCGCGGTGCCGTAGACGTCGACCTGTTCGACGCGGCCGCCGGCACGCAACACGATCGGCGCGGGATGCCCGGCGGCCGCTACGTCGAATTCCAGATGGCCCTGGCATCGACGCATGCGGGCGCAGACCACGGTGACGAACTGTCGCGTGTGCTCGTCGAACAACACCGAGTTGAGAACGCCGAGCAGCACCTCCGGTCGACGATCGAAGTACGCGGCCGTGCGGATGCTCTGGCGGGTCCGCCCCGTCAACGCCGCTGCCTCGACGCCCTTGCCGCAGACGTCGCCGAGCGCGAGCAGCCAGTCGTCGCCGTCGCCGTGCACGTCGTAGAAGTCGCCGCCCACGTCGAGGTGCTCGGCGGCCGGCCGGTATCTCGCAGCCAACCGCACCCCGTCGATCTCGGGTAGCGAGGGTGGCCTCAGCGGGCGCTGCAGGACCGAGGCGATCCGCCCGCGCTCCTCGTACAGACGGGCGGAGTCCAGTGCCATGGCGGCATGCGTCGCCACGCGTTCGGCGAGAGCGACGTCCTCGACGTCGAAACCCCGGCCCTGACCCCGGACCATCACCAGGGCGCCGATCGTCGTGCCCCGCGCGGTGAGCCCGACGCCGAGCAGGTCGGCGGGACGCATCGTCGCGGCCTCGCTAACCAGCCGCGGATGCGGAATCATGCTGGCGAGGTCCGCCTCGGCATCGCCTTCGCACACGACGTGCAGGAGTTCGGTGCTGCCCGTGCGAAGCACCCGGCCCAGGCCGAGTTCGTCCACCGATGCCTGCGAGACGTCGACGTGGAAGCCGGCATCGTCGCCACCGACCACCATCAGCGCGCCGGGGCGGTCGCCGGGAACCACCACCACGCCCCAGTCGGCAAGGCGCGGCCGAATCATCACCAGCAGGCGCAGCGCCGTGCGGCGCAAGTTCAGCGATCCGGACAAGCCGACCCTGACCTCGTCGAGCAGTCGATCGCCGGTGCGCGCCTCGACGAACGGGTCGACGTGCGTATGGTCCGGGACCACGGGTTCGAGGGACATTCGACGGACCTCCTCGCCCGGTGGGGCGTCGGTCGCAGCGTTACCGCGGTAACGAAAGCATTGTCGGGTGCCGCATCGCCGGCTTGCGTACTTCGGCCGGGCGCGTGGGGCTGGGATTTCAACCGCGACGTTCCAGATTACCCACCACGGCCGGAGAAGGCCAGCAACCGCCGAGAAGGACAGCTGGTCGACCGTGCGGCCTTGATGGCCCGGTTAACCTTTCACCGTGACTGACCGGATGAAGGTGTTGATCATCGGCGGCGGCTTCGGCGGCCTGTTCTGCGCGCGCAGTCTCGGGGGCGCCGACGTCGACGTCACGCTGCTGGACCGCGCTGCCTGCCACGTGTTCCAGCCGCTGCTCTATCAATGTGCGACCGGGACGCTCAGCATCGGGCAGATCAGTCGCTCGCTGCGCGAGGAGCTGGCGAAGCACCGCAACGTGACGACTCTGCTCGGCGAGGCCATCGACCTCGAACCCGACGCACGCCGCGTCCTCGCGCGCCGGCCCGACGACTCGACGTTCACGCTCGACTACGACGTCCTCGTCATCGCGGCCGGGATGCGCCAGTCCTACTTCGGCAAGGAGGAATTCGCCAGGTGGGCGCCCGGGATGAAGACGCTCGACGACGCGTTGAGCATCCGCAGGCGGTTGTACGCGGCGTTCGAGATCGCCGAGACGTTGTCCCCGGGTCCGGAGCGTGACGGCTGGCTGACCTTCGCGGTCGCCGGCGGCGGCCCCACCGGGGTGGAGTTGGCGGGTCAGATCCGGGAGATGGCGACCCGTGCCCTGGTGCACGAGTTCCACAGCATCGAGCCAGAAGACGCCCGCGTGTTGCTCTTCGACGGTGGACACCAGGTGTTGGACGCCTTCGCGCCGGACCTGGCCGCCAAGGCCGCAAAGATCCTCCGGCGCCTCGGCGTCGAGATGCACATGAACGTCCACGTCACCGACGTCCGCCAGGAGGGCATCACCGTCACGCCGAAGGGTGGCGCCCCCAGCGAGGACTACGCCGCCAGGACCGTGCTCTGGACCGCGGGGGTGGAGGCCGTGCCGTTCGGACGTCGCGCCGCCGAGGTGCTCGGCGTCACCGCCGACCATGCCGGCCGCATCGCGGTCGACGCCGACCTGTCCGTGCCCGGGCACCCCGAGGTCTTCGTCGTCGGGGACCTCGTCGGCCGCGACCGATTGCCCGGCGTTGCCGAGAACGCCATGCAGGGTGGCTTGCACGCCGCTTCCTGCATCCGTCACGACGTCGAGGGCAGGCCGCGGAAGAACTACCGCTACCGCGACGTCGGCTCGGCGGCCTACATCAGCCGCGGGCACGCCCTGTTGCAACTGGGTCCGGTCAAGCTCGCCGGTCTGTTGGGCTGGTTGGCCTGGGGCTTCATCCACATCGCCTTCCTCACCGGCATTCAGAACCGGTTCAGCACGGTCGTGACGTGGCTGGGCACGATCGCCCGCGCGCGGCGCACCGACCGCACCTTCATGCTGGGCAGCCCCACCAATTCCCAGCAGCCCTACACCTGGTCGGCGTGCGCCGACCTGACGCCCGTCCGCCCCCCGAAGAGCCCACCACCCGCGACGTCGGAGACGGCGCCGGGCTGATCTCCCGTCGGGAGGTTTGCCGCGACGTGGTCCGGGCAATGTGCCGGTGGGTCGGGTCGTCGACAGGTGAGGTTTCCGATGAACATCGTTGAATTGCTGGACGCCACGCGGACCGGGGTCTTGGCATGAGGTGGGCAAGGGCAGCGAGCGTCGCCGGAGCGGCGGCGGTCACGGCCATGGCGTTGCTGAGCTCACCGGCGGCCGTTACCCGGGCGTCGGCCGCACCCTGTCCGGACGTCGAAGTGGTGTTCGCCCGCGGCACCGGCGAACCCCCTGGCGTCGGCGGCGTCGGTCAGGCGTTCGTCGACGCCCTGCGCAGCCAGGTCGGCGGCAAGTCGGTCGGGGTGTACGCGGTGGACTACCTCGCCAGCGGCGACTTCTCCGACGGCATGGCGTTCGCGAGCACGGTGGTCGACGGAATCCGGGACGAGTCCAATCACGTCGAGTCGATGGCGGCGACGTGTCCCAACACCCGGATGGTGCTCGGCGGCTACTCCCAGGGTGCGGTGGTGACGGGGTTCACGACCACCGACTCGATCCCGCCGAGCGTCCCCGCGTTGGCGGTGCCCGCGCCGATGCCGCCGGACGTGGCCGACCACGTGGCGGCCGTCGCGTTGTTCGGCACGCCGTCACCGGCGTTCCTGCAGTCCTACGGCGCACCCCCGATCACCATCGGACCGCTGTATGCGCCCAAGACCACCCAGTTGTGCGCTCAGGGCGACACCATCTGCGACGGCACGCCAGGGGGTGGGCCGACCGTGGCGCACGCCCTCTACCCCGTGAACGGAATGGTCACCCAGGCGGCCACCTTCGCCGCGAGCCGCGTGTAGCCCGCGACGGTTCAGCGCGTCAGGACGTCCGACAAGGCATCGTCGAGGATGTCGAGGCCGGCCTCCAGTTCGGCGTCGGTGATCGTCAAAGGTGGTGCGATGCGGAAGATTCCGCCCATGCCGGGCAGCTGCACGATGTTCATGTGCAATCCGCGTCGAAGGCATGCCGCGGTGACGTCGGCGCCGACGGCGTCGGGCAGGCGCCTTGGTCGCCTTGTCCGAGACCAGCTCGATGCCCTGCAGCAGGCCGCCCGCGGACGTCGCCGACCTCGTCGTATCGGTCGCGCATGTCGGTCAACCGCGTCGAGAGGGTCTTGCCGAGCACGTCGGCCCGGTGGACGAGGTCGTCCCTGCCGACGACGTCGGAAACGGTCGCTGCGACGGCAGCCGCGAGCGGATCGGACACGTGCGGACATCAGTCCGGTGCGGCCCAGCCCGGTCTGCGCCTCGTCGACGATCAGCAGCATGCCACGTTCGGTGCAGAGCTCTCTGAGCCGCCGAAGGTAGCCCGGCGGAGGTTCGATGATGCCGCCGGAGGACAGGATCGGCTCGACGAGACAGGCGGCCAAACTGCCCGATGACTGCGCGTCGACGGCGGCGAATCCGTAGTCGAGTTCGGACTCCCAGTCGTAGGTGCCCTCGACGCGACGGAACGGCGACCGGTAGGCGTTCGGCGTCGGCAGCGTGAGATTGCCCGGCATCGGAGGTCCGTAACCACGCCGCCCGGCGCTGAAGGTCGCCGACGCAGCGCCGGAGGTCATGCCATGCCAGGAGCGGTCGAAGGACACCACCTCGTACCTACCGGTGTACCGCTTCGCCATCTTGATGGCCGCCTCGTTCGACTCCGCGCCGGTGGTCAGCAGCAGCACCTTGTTCAGCGGCGCGGGCAATGTCGCGGCGAGCGTTCGCGCGACGTCCACCACGGGCTCGCTGAGCATTCCGCTGTACAGGTGGTCGAGGGTGGCAACGGCCGACGACACCGTGGCGACGATATCGGGATGCGCGTGTCCCAGCACCGAACTCATCTGCCCGGAGGTGAAGTCGAGAATGGCGGTCCCGGCCTCGTCGTAGAGGTAGCTTCCGTTGGCCCGCTTGATGATTCGCGGTACGAACGGCACGCCGTAGCGGACCACGTGCCGTTCGGCATCCTGCCAGAATCGTTCGGTGTCCACGGAGCTTCGCGGGTGTGCGTGACGTATTGTCACTTAGTGACACCATACGGTGCCACCAGGGACGTGCATCGACGAGGGGTGGTTCGCATCGCCGACAACGCCGAAGCCCGGCTCGCGGTGTCCAGACTCGCCGCGACCCTGTTCTGGGAGCGTGGGGTGTCCGCGACCAGCGGGGACGACATCGCCGCTGCCGCAGGCCTTTCCACCCGCACGATCTGGCGTTACTTCCGGACCAAGGAGAGCTGCGTCGAGCCGGTCCTCGCCAAGTCCCTGGACCGGTTCCTCGCCACGACGGATCGCTGGCCGCTGGATGCGTCGTTGGCCGACCACATGGCCGCAGACGTGGTGGCGCATCCGTTGACGCCGCAGGACGTCGACGACGAGATCAGCGCGATGCGCATCGCCACCTTGTCGCTGACGGACGCCGCGCTACGGACGTCGTACCTGATGGTGCACGACGCGATGGAGCGTGGCCTGATTCCCCTGATCGCCAGGCGACTCGGCCTCGGGACGGACGAGCTGACCGTCCGGCTCTGCGCGGCCGCGGTCACCGGTGCCCTGCGCGTCGTCGACGAGGAGGTCAGCGTCGCCATCGTCGTGCACGAGCGCGACGTCGGTCGGCAGGACGCGTTGGCGCTCATCGATCGCGCCATCCGAGACGCCACCAACGGTCGCCTCGGCGGACCGGTGAACACGTAACCGGTTCCGCCGCAACGGATGTCACCCCGCGGTGTAGGCCACCGTCGGAGCCAGGGGCGGCGCCACGACGCCGGCCTCGAGCGGTTCGGGGATGATGAGCACCGGCGTGGTGGTGTGCGCGACGACCGCCGCGGCGACACTGCCCTGCAGGTGCCCGAGCAGCCCGTTGCGACGGTGCGGCCCCAGTACGATCAAGCTTGCGTCGTTGTCGGCCGCGGCCTCCACGATGCCCTTCCATGTCGGCGCCGCCTCCACGGCCGCACTTCGCGCCACGAAACCCGCCGCCTCCGCCAGCGACGCGCCATGGGCAGCAGTCCGTTCGGCGGCGTGCCGTACCTCGACGGCCCGCCCCGCATCGAACGACCTCGGGTCGGTGGGGGTGAATCCGACGTCGACCGGTTGCCAGACGCAGATCACCAGCGCTTCGCGCGGTGATCCCAGCTGGGCGGCAGCCCGCGCGATGGCCGAGGCCGCGAGTTCGGTTCCGTCGTAGGCGAACAGCACCGGCCCGACCGAATCCGGGGCGCGACGCGCGAGCGGCGGTGCGACGCGGGTGGCGTGCTCGGTGGCAGGGACCCTGGGCGGTAGACCCGGGCGGAGCCGAGCCAGCAGCGGCGGCGAGTACCAGGCCGGAGAGTCGCCGTCGATGAACTCGTCGAGGTCGGGCCGCTGCGGTCGGGCACCGCTGAGGGCGTAGATCGCGACACCGAAGACGGCCCCGCCGATGGCGAGCCCGAAACCGATCCACAGCGCATAGCCGGTGCCCGTCGCCAGGTCCGCCGCCGCGGTCACTGCGAAGTGGGCGAATATCGGCGCCACCATGAAGGCGGCCACCGCGCGCATCAACTCGATGATCGCGAACACCCGCTGCAGGCTCGCCGACTGCAGTGAGAAGCCCGCAACGAACAACGCGGGCGCCACGGTGGCTCCGAGGGCGAGACCCGTCAGTGCGGAACCGAGGAGGACCAGCGGCTGATTGGCGGGAATGGCGAGCCGGAAGACCACGATCCCGGCTGCCAGCAGGCCCATGCCGACCAACGGAAGGTAGTGCATCGCACGCCGCGTGATGACGATGCCGAACACGAATGCCATCACGACGGCGCCACCGAGTTCCGGCAGGTACAGCAGACCGACGCGGACCGGGCTGTAGGTCTCCAACAGCACGTTCGCCGTCAAGGCGGTCGCCGCGACCGAGGCGGCCGCGGCGAACAACGCGACGCCGACACCTGCCACGGGAATCGCACTGGTCAGCATCGTCCGGATGGTCAGCAGCGGGCGCCGGGCCATGAACTGGTAGACGATCAGGACCACGATCAGCGCCAAGCCGCCGAAAAGCGGCACGGTCACCGCGGCGTCCGTGAATCCGTGGGTGGTGAGTTGCGCTGCGCCGATGAAGCCGGCGGAGCAGCCGACCGCCGCCAGCCCGATCGCCCGCAGGTCGCGGGGCGCCCCGAGATCGGCGGGCGGTGCGTCGTCGAACGTCAACGCGGCCATGATCAAGGCCAGCAAGGCGACCGCGGCGACGACCCAGAACAGCGGCCGCCAGGCGTGCGCCTCGGCCTGTACACCGCCGAGGAACGGTCCGAGCGCCACCGCCCCGAACACGCACATGTTCATGATCACGGCCGTGTGACGCAGCTTCTCCTTCGGGAATCCGATGGTCAGCGGCGGTGCGGCGGCGATCAGCAGCATGCTGGTGGCGAGGCCCTGAAGGACGTGGCCGCCGATGAACATCGCCGCGTTCTGTGCCGCCGCCGCGATCGACGAACCCACGACGAGGATCACCGCGTAACCGAGCAGCATCCGGCGTTGCGGCAGGTGCTGGGCGAACTGCACCGCCAGCACCGTCCCGACCGCGTAGGCGGCATTGCCCAGGCCCGAGCTCAGGCTCAGCGCCTGGGCACTCATGTGCAGTTGCTCGGAGATGATCGGCACCAGCGGATCGAGCGCGGCCGACAGCGCCAGATAGGGGATCAACGCGAGGGTGACCATGGCGGCCACCGCCGGATAACGACCGGCAAGCGGGCCCTGACGCATCAGCGCTGCCCACCCGTGACCATCGAGGGCATCCAGGGCGCTTGGCGACGCCGAGCCGGGAGGGTTGTCGGCAGATTTCGGCACAGCACGTGTTTGGCAAACATCGTGCCTGCCGGCTTTGTTCCCGACGGGGCGTGCCGTCTCGTGATGCGGGACGGCCCGGGTTGGGGTCAGCGAGCCGGCGTGGAGACGGGCACCGTCCAGGCACTGCCCTGTTCGCGGTCGAGCACCGTGACGCCCTTGTTCTTCAGCGCGAAGACGTAGACCGCCAGACTCACACCGATCACCACGGTGACGTAGACGATGAACAGCGTGACGTGATTCGGCTTGGCGGCCTGATACAGCAACGGAGCCGTGCCACCGAACACGGAGTTCGCGAGTGCGTAGCCCAGACCGACTCCCAGCGCCCGTATCTCGGCGGGGAAGAGCTCCGCCTTCACGATGGCGTTGACCGAGGTGTAGCCGGTGATGATCACGTAGCCCACCGCGAGCAGCACGAACGCCAGCAGCGGCGAGGTGGTCTGCGGCAGGAAGGTGAGCAGGACATAGGTGTACAGGACGCCACCCACGCCGAAGAAGACCAGCAGCGGCTTGCGCCCCACGCGATCGCTGAGGAGTCCACCGACGGGCTGCAGCGCCATCAAGAAGATCAATCCGAGCAGGTTCACCCAGGTCGCCGCCAGTGCGCGGTCGGACCCGAAGGTTGACTTGACGATCGCCGGCGCGTTGACGCTGTAGGTGTAGAACGCGATCGTGCCGCCTGCGGTGATGAGGAAGACCAGCAGCAGGGGGCGCCAGTGCACCGTGAACAGGGCCTTCATCGATCCCGCCCCGCGGTCCTTGCCCTCGCGGATCGCCTCCAGGTGCGACTCGCTCAGCGACTCGTCCATCGAGCGGCGAATCCACAGCACCACCAGCGCGGCGATGCCGCCGATGAAGAAGCCGATCCGCCAGCCCCAGGCGCTCAGCGCCTCGGTGTCCAGGAAGTGGAGCACGATGAGCAGGGTGAACTGGGCCAGCACGTGACCGCCGACGAGGGTGACGTACTGGAACGACGACAGGAAGCCGCGTCGGTTCGCGGTCGCCGCCTCGGACATGTAGGTCGCCGAGGTGCCGTACTCGCCGCCGGTGGCGAAGCCCTGCACCAACCGCGCGAGGATCAGGATCACCGCCGCCCAGTAGCCGATGACCTCCCGGGTCGGCATGACCGCCACCACGAACGAACACGCCGACATCACGGTGATGCTCAGCATCAGCGCCGACTTGCGGCCGCGCCGGTCGGCGAAGCGGCCGAAGAACCAGGAGCCCACCGGACGCATGACGAAGGTGACCGCGAAGATCCCGTAGATGTACAGCGTCGAGTTCTTGTCGCTCTTGTCGAAGAACTGCGCCTCGAAGTAGGACGCGAACACCGTGTAGACGTACACGTCGTACCACTCGACGAGGTTGCCTGCCGAACCCCGCATGGTGTTGAGCACCGCTCGTCGGGTGCTGATCGGCGCCCGTGTCGGACCGGTCGCCGTGGTGGGCCCGTCGCTCATTCACAGACGATAACGGGTCACTTCACAGCTGCGTGGCAGCTTCGCGGCCGACACCCGCGCCCGGTTCCCGGCCCGTTCGGGGCCTACTCGACGACGAACTCGAGCTCGCCGATGCCGTCGATGCCCCCGGCGACGGTCTGGCCCGCGGCGATCGGGCCGACGCCGGAGGGGGTTCCGGTCATGATCAGATCCCCCGGCTGCAACGCGACCGAGGCGGCGAGCTGCGCGATGACGTCGGCGACCGGCCAGATCTGGTCGGCCAGGTCACCCTCCTGGCGCAGCCGGCCGTCGACGGTCAGCCAGATTCGCCCCGACCCCGGATCGGCGTCGGCCGCGGGCACCAGAGGCGACAGCGGACCGGAGGCGTCGAAGCCCTTGGACAGGTCCCACGGCCGCCTGGTGGCCTTCGCTTGGTCCTGGAGGTCCCGACGCGTGAGGTCGACCCCGACGGCGTAGCCCCAGACGTGCTGCAGCGCCGTCGCGGCGGAGCCGTCGTCGACGGGGGCGCCGATCGCCACCACCAGCTCGATCTCGTGGTGCAGGTCGTGGGTCAGCGGCGGATAGGGGACCACGCCGGGTGGGCCGCCGCGGTAGCCCTCCGCCACCGTGAACACGGCGTCGGCCGGTTTGGTGAAGTAGAACGGCGGCTCGCGGTCCGGGTCCGATCCCATCTCGCGGGCATGGTCGGCGTAATTGCGTCCCACGCAGTACACCCGGCGAACCGGGAAGCGGACGTCCGATCCGGCGACGGCGAGGGTGGTCGGTGGCACGGTGAACATGGCCACAGCCTGTCACCGATCCGGAGCGCTTGGCGAGACCGCGACCACCGACCCCGCCTCCCTGAAAGGTTGATGGGAGTCACCTGAGAACGGGTATGCCGTGCTGATGACGGTCATCGGATTTCACTGTTCGCACGAGCAGATCAACCCGGCCCAGTTGCTGCGCGACGTTCAGCGGGCCGAGCGCGCCGGCTTCACCGCCGGCATGTCGTCGGACCACTTCAGCCCGTGGAGCTACCGCCAGGGCGAGTCCGGCTTCGCCTGGTCCTTCCTCGGCGCGGCGCTGGCCACCACGTCGCTGCCGTTCGGCGTGGTCAACGCACCGGGACAGCGCTACCACCCGGCGATCATCGCCCAGGCAATCGCCACGCTCGCGCAGATGTTCCCCGGCCGCTTCTGGGCGGCGCTCGGATCCGGTGAGGCGTCCAACGAGCGGGTCAACGGTGAGGCGTGGCCCCGCAAGGAGTTACGCGATCGGCGCCTCGTCGAGTGCGTCGACGTGATCCGTCGCCTCCTGCACGGCGAGGAGGTCAGCCACGACGGGCTCGTGCACGTCAACCGGGCCCGGCTGTGGACGCTGCCCGAGGCGGTGCCCGACATGGTCGGCCCGGCCGTCACGCCGGGCACCGCGGCCCGGCACGCGGTGTGGGCGGACGGGCTGATCACCGTCAACCAGCCGGCGGACGCGCAGCGGAAGGTGCTCGACTCCTACCGCGACGCCGGTGGCCGCGGTCCCGCCCGGCTCCAGATCCACCTCAGCTGGGCGCCGACTGACGACGAGGCGATCGCGATCGCGCACGACCAGTGGCGCAACAACGTCTTCGCCCCGCCGGTGTCGTGGGACCTGGAGACGGTCGAGGCGTTCGACGTGGTCGGTGAGACCGTGACACCCGAGCAGGTGATGCAGTCCGTGCGGGTGTCCAGTGATCTGAATCGGCATGCGGCGTGGCTGGCGGAGTACGTCGACCAAGGCTGGGACGAGTTGTACCTGCACTTCGTCGGTCAGGACCAGACCGCCTTCATCGAGGCGTTCGGCGAGCGCGTGCTGCCGCAGCTGTCCGTGACGGCGCCTGCACTGGTCTCCGCATGAGGCGTGCCGACACGGGCGACCTGTGGTGGAAGAACGCGGTGTTCTACTGCGCCGACATCGAGACCTTCTACGACTCGAACGGCGACGGCACCGGGGACATCCGCGGCATGACGGACCGCATCGAGTATCTCGGCGACCTCGGGGTGACCTGTCTGTGGCTGATGCCGTTCTACCCGACCGCCCGCCGGGACGACGGCTACGACATCACGGACTTCTTCGGCGTCGACCAGCGCCTCGGCACGCTCGGCGACTTCGTCGAGCTGGTGCGCACGGCGCGCTCCAACGGCATTCGCGTCATCGTCGACTTCGTCATGAACCACACCTCGGATGCGCATCCCTGGTTCAGGTCGGCCCGTCGCAGCACCGACGACCCCTACCGCGACTATTACGTGTGGAGCGCCACCGAGCCCCGGTCGAGCCCCGCGGACGTCGTCTTCCCCGATCAGGAGGACAGCATCTGGGAACTCGACCCGAGGACCGGTGAGTGGTACCTGCACCACTTCTACAAACACCAGCCCGACCTCAACATCGCCAATCCACTTGTTCGCGAAGAGATCTCGCGGACGCTCGGCTTCTGGCTCGAGTTGGGCGTCGCGGGATTCCGCGTCGACGCCGTCCCGTTCCTGTTCGCAAAGGACGCGGTGCCCGCCGACAACGGATTCGATCCGTTCGAATACCTCTGCGACCTTCGCACCTTCGTCGACCGCCGGGTCGGGGACGCCGTTCTGCTTGGCGAGGTGAACCTCCCCTACAAGGACCAGAAGGCCTTCTTCGGCGGCCCCGATGGCGACGGACTCAACATGCAGTTCGACTTCATCGGCATGCAGCAGACCTACCTGTCGATGGCCCGTGGTGACGCCCGGCCGATCGCCAAGGCGCTGCGGCAGCGGCCGAAACTTCACCTGACCAGTCAGTGGGCGAACTTCCTCCGCAACCACGACGAGCTCACCCTGGACAAGCTGACCGAGGCCGAGCGCCAGGAGGTGTTCGACGCCTTCGGTCCCGAGCCGGACATGCAGCTCTACGGCAGAGGTCTCCGCAGACGGCTGCCTGCCATGCTCGGCGGCGACGAGCGGCGCATGAAGATGGCCTACTCGCTGGCGTTCTCGCTGCCCGGTACGCCGGTGCTGTTCTACGGCGAAGAGATCGGGATGGCCGAAAACCTGGACATCGAAGGGAGATTCGCCGTTCGTTCACCGATGCAGTGGACGGGCGGACCCAATGGCGGCTTCTCCAGGGCGACGAAGCGACGGCTCACCCGGCCGGTCACCGACGGCCTGTACGGGCCGGACCGGGTGAACGCCGCCGACCAGCGCCGCGATCATGGTTCCTTCTGGTGGTTCATGCGCAATCTCGTCTACACCTACCGCGAGCAGCCCGAGATCGGCTGGTCGAGCTTGGAGATCCTCTCCCAGTCCAATCCGGCGGTGCTGGCCCACGTGTGCCGGGAGGAGTCCGGTTGGGCGATGGTCGCGCTGCACAACTTCAGTGCGGACAGCTGCCTGGTCCCGCTCGAACTCGCCGACGTGCCGGCGGGTTCCGTCCTCGTCGACCTGCTCGACGGTCTTACCGAAACCGAACTGGACGTCCACGGCCGGGTCGAGACCCGCCTCGAGCCCTACGGCTACCGGTGGCTCCGCGTGCTGCGCCCCGAGGACGAGCCGATCGTCTGATCAGTTGGCGGCGAGCGCGACCACCGACGCGGCGGCGGGCGCCGGCACGGTCGCGGGCGCGGCGTTCATCACCACTTCGTAGAGCGGTCTGACCCACGCGTGCAGGCCGCTGGATGCCGGCGCGTACGAGGTGTGGATCGCGAGCGCGGCAGGCGACGGGGCGTCGGTCGTAGTGTCGGGGTCGTAGTCGCAGACGGGGTCACCGACGTCGCAGACACTGACGGTGCGCGCACCGATCGCCGGCGGCAGCATCGAGGTGGGGGCCGACGCGAGGAACGAGTGCACCTGGGCGACGCCCTTGCCCTTGTCGGGCGTCACGGCCGTCGATCCCAGGTCGATGGTGGTGTCGGCGGGCAGACGGTCGCCGTCGGCGATCAGGAGTGCGGCGGCCACGTGCGGATCGTCTGCCAGGTCGTGCAGGTTGCGGTGGATGACCATGGCGCCTTGCGAGTAGCCCGCCAGCACCACCTTCGTGTCGGGGCACCGCTCGGTGAACGCCTTCACCTGATCGGCCGCCGCGTCGGTGCCGTCCTTGACGCTGTCCATGAAGTTCATCCAGCCGCCCAGCCCTCCCTCGAGCGGGACCGGCGCCGCCGGGTATTGCACGGCCTCGGCGGTGATGGTCCGCCCGCTGGCCGCCAGGTCGGACTGGAGCTGCAGATAGGACTGGTACACCACCGCGCCCATGCCTCCGTTGGTGGTCAGACCCGCGCCGTCGCGCTGGCCCGACCCGGCGGCGCCCAGCCAGTGGTAGTCACCGCACGACGGTGCGGCCGCGGCGGTGCCGGTGGCCAGGCCGGCCAACCCGATGCCGGCCACCAGGATGGCCAACCCAAGACGACGAATCACGACGAGCTTCCCTTCGACCCTCGCGGCGGGGAGGCGTTCGGTGCACTGCCGCGTCAGCCGGTAGATCGTTCGACGGTCCGCCGCGCGTTACACCCGGTCTCCCGTCAGTGGGGGCATGCCCGGCTGCTGCTCGTCGACGGTGGGAGACTTCCGGGGTGTCCCGGCTCCCCGACAGTGCCACCGAACGCACCGGCTTCGACGTCGACGCCGTTCGGAGTTGCTTCCCCGCACTCGGTGACGGCACGGCGTACTTCGACGGCCCGGGAGGCTCGCAGACGCCGACGGTCGTCGCGAACGCCATCCGTGACGCACTGCTGAATCCGCTGTCGAACCGCGGGAGCGCCACCGCAGCGGCGCGCAACGCCGAGGAGCTGGTCCTGCGGTGCCGTTCGGCACTGGGGGATCTGCTCAACGCCGACCCCGACGAGGTCGTCTTCGGGCGCAGCATGACCGCCCTCACCTTCGACATGGCGCGGACGCTGGCTGCGCAGTGGCGCGACGGTGACGAGATCGTCGTGACGCGGCTCGACCACGATGCGAACGTCCGGCCGTGGGTGATCGCCGCCGCGGCGGCGGGGGCGGTGATCCGCTGGGTGGACTTCGACGCCGCGACGTCCGAGCTGGCCGTCGAGAGCGTGGAAGCCCAGTTGAGTCCACGGACGCGGCTCGTCGCGGTGACCGCCGCCTCCAATCTGATCGGGACGATGCCCGACGTCCGCGGCATCGCCGCCCGCGTCCACGAGGCGGGGGCGCTGCTGTACGTCGACGGCGTGCACTACACCGCCCACGGCGTGGTCGACTTCCGGGGCCTCGGCGCCGACTTCTTCGCCTGCTCGCCGTACAAGTTCTTCGGGCCGCATTGCGGGGTGCTGGCGGGCCGGAGCGAGGTCCTCGCCGACCTGTGGCCGGCCAAGCTGTCACCGGCCACAGACCGGATCCCTGAGCGCTTCGAACTCGGCACGCTCCCCTACGAACTGATGGCGGGCACCACCGCGGCCGTCGACTTTCTCGCCGGTCTGACGAGTGCGGCGGGTTCCCGCCGGGAGCGACTGGTGGCCGGCATGGGGGTCGTCGAGCGGCACGAGGACGGGCTTCGCCGCCGGCTCGAGGCGGGGTTGAGCTCGCTGCCGACGGTGACGATCCACTCCCGCGCCGCGCGGCGGACCCCGACGCTGCTCGCCACCTTCGCCGACCGGGACGCCGCGGCGGCGAGCGCGGTGCTGGCCGAACACCACGTCAATGCGCCCACCGGCTCGTTCTACGCGCTCGAGGCATCGATCCGCCTCGGGTTGGGATCAGCGGGCGGCATGCGGATCGGACTGGCGCCGTATAACACCGACGACGAGGCGGACCGCCTCCTCGAACTGCTCGCCGCGTTCCTGCCCGCCTAGGGTCGTTGCTGCGGTCGGCCGGTGTTTGCGACGACCACGGCCACGGTGCCGGTCAGCAAGCTGATCCCGCCGATCGTCGGTGGCTCGACGATCAGGGATTGCCAGCTCTCGGCAACGAGCAGCCCCGTAGTCTGGAGGTTCGGCGCTCGCCAGCACATGCCTCTGCCGAGCTCCGAAGATGAGCTGGGAGGTCCATGTCCCGATCGAGGTTGTACCTGACGGGCGGCGTCGTCGGCGCACTGTTCGTCGTGTTCGCCGCCTGGCTGATCGGCGGCTGGGGCGGTCGATCCACACTCGGCGCCGTCAGCGACGTGGGGTCACTCCTCGCCGGCGGCTTCGCGACCGTGTGCGCTGCCACCACGGCCCGGTCGAGTCGAGGACGACAGCGACACGCCTGGCTGGCCATGACGGTGGGATTGGCGGGCTGGCTGCTCGGCGACGCGGTGTGGGCGTATTACGAGCTGGTGCTCGGCGGAGGGTCGGCGCCGTTCCCGTCGGTCGCCGACGCGGGCTATCTGCTCTTTCCGGTGGCGGCGTGCGTCGCGCTGATCTTGTTGCCGATCGGCAACGTCGGTCAGTCGCAGACACGGCTGCTCCTCGATGGCTTGATGGTGTCCGGTTCGCTGTTCGTGATCTTCTGGACGATCGGGCTGGACGACGTGTTCCGCGACGTCGGGGAGAGCCGGCTCGCCTTCGTCGTGTCGGTGGCCTATCCCGTCACGGATCTGGTGTTGGTGACGGTGGCGCTGCTGATCCTGACCCGGGCCAGGAGGGGTCAACGTGCGGTCGTCGCGGTGTTGACGGTGGCGCTGGCGATCATGGCCGTGACCGACGGGGCGTTCGTCGTGCTCAGTGCGGACGACGCGTACGTCAGCGGCGGGTTCACCGACGTCGGTTGGGTGGCGGGGCTACTCCTCGTCGGCGGCGCGGCGATCATCGCCGCCCGGTCCACGCCCATCGAGTTCGGGCTGGCCCGGGCCCCGTCGCGGATGGCGCTCTGGTTGCCGTACCTGCCTCTGCCCGTGACCACCATCTGCCTGGTCACCAGCCCGCCGTCCGTCACGCTGCTGGTTCCGGCGCTGTCGATCGTCACGGCCGTGCTGATCCGGCACTTCATCGTGGCCGACGAGAACCGGCGTCTGTTGGTGACCGTGGCGGACCAGGCGTTCCGCGACCCCCTGACGGGCCTGGCCAATCGCGCCCTCTTTCAGGATCGCCTGGCCCATGCCGTCGCCCTGCAGGTCCGTGACGCGGGCAGCGTCGCGGTCTTGTTGATCGACCTCGACGACTTCAAGCTCGTCAACGATTCGCTTGGCCACTCCGCGGGTGATGCCCTGCTGAACGCCGTCGCGCAACGCGTCCTGCGATGCGTCGGCCCCGGCGATACGGTGGCCCGCGTCGGCGGCGACGAATTCGCCGTCCTGCTCGAGGACGGCCCCGATCCGCCGCTCATCGTGGCGCACCGGATCTTCGACGTCTTCGATCAGCCCTTCACCGTCGAAGGACATGACGTGTTCATGCGCCCCAGCGTGGGTGTCGCGTTCAAGCCGCCGGGGGACGACCCGACGGCGTCCGCCGAAAGCTTGCTCAAGCAGGCCGACCTGGCGATGTACGCCGCCAAGCGCAGTCAGCACGGCGGCGTACACGCCTTCACCGCAGACATGAAGAGGATCGATCTCATGGAGGTCGATCCGGCGCGGGGGCGCGCGCCCAGCAACCGACGACACGGCGCCATGGGTTTACAACTGTTCGCGCAACTCCGGCGGGCCATCGATCAGGACGAACTCACCTTGGTCTACCAGCCCAAGTTCACCGTCTCCACGGGGCAGGTGGCGGGCGTCGAGGCGCTGGTGCGGTGGGAGCATCCACAGCGGGGGTTGTTGCTGCCCGGTGAATTCCTGCCGCTGGCACGGCAGAACGGGCTGATGGGCGCGTTGACCGAGGCGGTGGTGCACCGGGCGGTGCACGATGCCGCGGGCTGGCGCGAGCGCGGCGTCGAGGTGCCCTTCGCGGTCAACCTGTTTCCTCCGTCGCTGGCGGATCTGGAGTTGCCAGGCCGCATCGTCCGGATCGTCACCGACGGTGGGCTCACCACCGAGTGTCTGACCGTAGAGATCACCGAGGACTTCCTGCTCGGCAACGTCACGCGCGCGCGTCGTGTGCTGAACATGTTGCGCGAGTTCGGGATTCGCGTCGCCATCGATGACTTCGGCAGCGGCTACTCGGCATTGAGCTACCTGCGTGAGCTGCCGATCGACGAGATCAAGCTCGATCGGCAGTTCATCGCACCGATGCTGGCCGACCGTCGGGCGGACGCGATCGTCAGCACCGTCATCGATCTCGCCCACCGCCTCGAGATGACCTGTGTCGCCGAGGGAGTCGAGAACGGGGCCACCGCCGCCCGGCTCGCACAGCACCATTGCGACGTCATTCAGGGCCACTACTGCAGCCGGCCGGTGTCGGCGGCCCGGGTGTTGGCCGTCCGTCCGCTCCAACCTGCCGGCGACGCCTCCACGACGTCGGCCACCACCCGCCATCGGCGCGCCGCACCGGCGTGACCCCCCGCGTGGCCCGCCGTGCCGGTGCCATGGTCGGCGCCGGCAGGGACGGGGTCACTGCTGGGCGGTACCGAGAGTGACCTGCGTGGTCTTGCTGGTGCCGCCCGGGTCCGAGTACGTGAGCGTCACCTGGTCCCCTGGCGCCTTGGACCGGACCGCCGCCACCAGGGCCTCGGCACTGTCGATCACGTGGTCGTCCACCTTGGTGACCACCACGCCGCCGGGAACGCCCGCCGCGGCGGCGGGCCCGCCGTCGACGACCTGAGCGACCGCGGCACCGTGCGCGCTGGCGTCGTCACTGAGCTGCACACCCAGCGAGGCATGGGTGGCCGTGCCGGTGGACACCAGCTCGTCGGCGATGCGCTTGGCCTGGTCCACCGGGATGGCGAACCCGAGTCCGATCGAACCACTCTGGGCGCCTGACGAATCCCCACCGCCGCCCAGCGAGGCGATGGCCGAGTTGACGCCGATCAATTCGCCGTTCATGTTGACCAGGGCGCCTCCGGAGTTACCCGGGTTGATCGCCGCGTCGGTCTGGATCGCATCGAGAACCGTGTTCTGATCGGGTCCGTCGCCGGTGGAGACCGGCCGGTCGAGGGCGCTGACGATGCCGGTGGTCACCGTGCCCTGCAGGCCCAATGGGGATCCGACCGCCACCACGTTCTGACCCACCTTCAAATCCTTCGACGAACCGAGCGCGATGGGGGTGAGCCCGGGCAGCCCCTGGACGCGCACCACGGCGATGTCACTCGAGGGATCCGCGCCGACGACGCTGAACGGAGCCGTCCGACCATCCGACAGCGTGACCGTCGCCTGGGTGGCCTGGCCACCCGGCGATTGCTGTCCGCTCGGAGCGGCCTGTCCGCCGGGTCCTTCGTCGCTGCCCGGCACCCCCTGGGCGCCGGTGGGTCCGGCGAGGGCGGCCACCACGTGGTTGTTGGTGAGGATCAGTCCATTCGAGTCGAGGACGATGCCGGAGCCCTCCTCGCTCTTGTTGCCCATGTCGATTTCGAGTTTCACCACGCTGGGCACCACCTTGGCGGCGACCTGCTCGACCGATCCGGCACCCGGAGTCACGCCGGACGGGCCCGCCGCCTGCGCTGGGACGGCGGGTCTGCTGGGCGCCGTGCTCAGCGCGCTGGCGAGACCGCTGGCGGCCGAGCGGTCCGGCTGGTTGGTCAGCACCACCGCGCCGACTCCGGCGGTGACCACGGCGACGGCAGCGGCGCCGGTGATCACCACCCCGGCGCGAGAACGCTTGCGCGGCTTCGGAGGAGCCACCGGGGGAAAGGCCACCGTCGGGGTCTGGTCGGGAAAGTGCGCATGGGCGTGGGGGTAGCGCCAGTCATGGGATCCTTGGCGGGAATTCTGCGCGTAAGGTCCTGGATGCTGCTGTCCTGCATACGGCTGTCCTGGATATTGCTGTCCGACCTGATGATTCGGCATTGAGTCACGGGTGGGGCGGGGCAGCGGCGGTCGCGGCGGGTTCGTCATGTGGTGGCGTCTTACCTTCTCTTCAGTGCAGCAAAGTGTTGCCTTCACCATGCCGTGGCCGACTGAGACGGGACTGAGAACCGGTTCTACGGAGCCCAAGACTTTGGCCGGCTCAGGAAGTGCGCCGCGCCCAGGCGGCCAGCGCGGCCTCGGTGGTGGCGTGGTCCAGCGCCCATGCCGTGGCGCCACGCAGCGAACCGTCCTCACCGTGAGCGCCGTCACGGACCGGCGGCGGCGACGCCTTGCGGAACGCCATCAGGCCATCGCGGTACCCGTCGTCGAATGCCCGGGGGCTGCCGCCCGAAGCGGCACGGCGAGACCCCCGAGGGTGACGACGTCGGGGTCGTGCAGGTTGACCAGCCCACCGATTCCCGAGCCGAGCGCCGATGCCACGGCCTCGAACGCACGTGTCGTCTTGTCATAGACGGCACGCCCGAGGACCTCCCATGCGTACCCGACCGGGTCGGTGGGCGCCGGTTCGCCGAGGTGTCGCGCCAGGGCCCGGCCATCCACCGACAGGTCCCAACAGCCGTGGGCCCCGCACGGGCATTGCCGACTCCGGTCCCCGAACGGGACGTGGCCGTACTCGCCCGCGCCGCCGTGCGCACCGGTGACCGGCTCGCCGTCGATCACCAGCGTGCCGCCCAGCCCCACCGCGACGAGCAGGTGCAGAGCAGTGCCTGCGCCCCGCGCGGCGCCGGTGCGCGCTTCGGCCAGACCGGCCAGGGTGGCATCGTTGCCGAGCAGCAGCGGCACCGGGTCGCCGCCGGGCAGTGCCGCCGTCAGCGCCGACAGGTCGACGTCCGACCACCCGCGGCTGGTGAACTGCACCAGGCGCGCATCACTGACCGTGCCCGCCACCGAGACGGCCATCGCCCGGACCCGCGCGCGGTGGGACCGCGGCAATGCCGCCACCGCGTCGCCGATCTCGGACGCCAGACGGTTCGGCCCCTCACCCCCGTCGCTGCCCCCGGCCACTACGTGCGGCTGCCCGTCGATCCCTGAAACCGCCAATCGCCAATCAGCCGAACGCATTTCCGCCGCGAGCACCAAGGGTCCACCGGGGTGCGCGCCGAGCACGGTGGTCGGCCGGCCCCGGCCCGCCGCAGGTGCGGGGGTTTCGTCGAGCAGTCGAATCCGCCGCAACCGCGCCACCAGGTCGGCTGCGCCTCCGGTGCCGATGCCGAGTCGCTGCGCGGCGCCGGCCCGGGTGATCCCCGGCTCGGCCCGGATCAGACCGATGAGCTGGGCAGCACCGAACCACCGCTGCTGCGCTGCCGGCCTCTGCCCCTGTGACATGGTCAGGTGATGGTAATCAGTTTGATTAAACTCACTGGCTGAGTATATTCGAGGCGATGAGCACCACCGCCATCGACCGTCCCCCGGGCGACCTCCGGGAGCACCTTGCCGGCCTGTCGTCACTGGCCCTCGCCTCCTGTCTGGCCGTGACCACCGAGATGCTGCCGGTCGGGTTGCTGCCCCACATCGGCACGTCGTTCCACGTCGACGACTCGGTCACCGGGATGCTCGTCAGTCTCTACGCCGTCATGGTTGCCGTCCTTGCGGTGCCCTTGACGCTGGTGACCGCCCGAATGCCCAGGAAGCCGTTGCTGCTGACCACCGTGCTGTGCTACGCGGTCAGCAACGCCCTGGTGGCCGTCGCGCCGACGTTCGCCGTGCTGGCCACCGGACGGGCCATCGGCGGGATCACCCACGCCCTGTTCTTCTCCCTGTGCATCGGCTACGTCCCACGCCTGGTGAGCGGCTCCCACGTCGGCAAGGCGCTCGCGATCGCCGCCGGTGGGGCGACGGCCGGTTTCATCGTCGGGGTCCCGCTGTCGACGTCGCTCGGCACGGCTCTCGGGTGGCGGACCTCGTTCGGGGTGCTCGCCGGGCTGTCCGTCCTCACGCTCGTCCTGGTGGCCAGACTGTTACCGCCGGTCGGCAACGGCACTGCGGGCGCGTCGGGCCGGGTTCGCGGCGCGCGGACCGCGCTGGCCGCCGCGGTGTCCTCCAATGCGATCACCTTCCTCGGCCAGTTCACGCTCTACACGTTCGTCAGCCTGCTGTTCCTCGCCGCAGGCGCGCGCCCGTCCCTCATCGGACCGCTCCTGCTGATGTGCGGGGTCAGCGGACTGGCCGGCCTTGCCGTCGCCGCACGGACTCTGGATCACCGCCCGCGTCGCACCACCGCCATCACCCTCACCGTCGTCATCGCCGCGGTCCTCGCGGTCGGCGCGGGCCTGCCCATGCTGCTTCCGGTCATCGCCGCGGCCGCCGTCTGGAGCGCCGGCTTCGGCGGGGTCCCCTCGATCTATCAGTCCAGCGCCGTCCGCAGCAACGCGGTGTCGCCGGAAGTCGCGGGCGCCTGGGTCAACGCCACCGCCAACGTCGGCATCGCAGGCGGGGCGGCGATCGGCGCGGCACTGCTGCCCCGCATCGGCATCGAGGGGCTGCCATGGGTCAGCGCCGCATTGATCGGCATCGGCCTGCTGGTAAGTCTGCTTGCGCGACGGGCGTTCCCGTCGCGACTGTAGAGCTCGCCTACTTCCAGGCGAACACCGGCTGCTCGAGGTCGTCGACGGGGTCGTGCCTACCCTCCAGGCACAGCCACCGCACCTGTAACATCACCGCACCCGTCGGCGCGTGAATGAGGTCGTTGCCCAACGGGATCTGGACGACGGGACGCGGGCTCTCCGGGATGGCGATGAACCGCGGCGAATCCGCGCGCTGTAGCTGATGCAGCCCCACCCGGTAGACCGCCACCACCTCGTCCGGCGCCGGCCGGGGATCGAGCCGACCGCCACCCCAGATCACCACCGGGGTGATCACGTATCCCGATCTGGTGGGGTAGTCGTCGAGGAGTCCGAGCACGGTCGAGTCGGGCAACGTGATCCCGACCTCCTCGGCGAGCTCCCGCAGCGCGGCGTCGACCACGCTCTCACCGCCATCCACCCGGCCGCCGGGAAGCGCCCATTGGGCGGCATGCGCACGGAGCCGGGATGCTCTGCGGCACAAAAGGAAAGCCGCACCTCCCGACACGTCCACCATCCGGCCGTCGAGACCGGCATCCATCGGACGGCCCGCGATCCAGTCGTCCACGGGCGCGGGATCCATCCGGTCCTCACCCGCGCTCGAGTCGACCAGCACCACCGCGACGGCGGCGTGCCGCTTCGACGGATCGGTCACCACCCGGCGGCGGTGCCCGGCCAGCCGCGCGTGGATGCGCTCGCGCAGCGCCTCGTCGTAGGTGATCGTCACCGCACGACCCTAGCGGGCGCTCAGAAGCCGAGGTCGCGGCCGATGAGTTCCTTCATGATCTCGTTCGAACCTGCCCAGATCTTGGTGACCCGCGCATCCTTCCAGGCCCGCGCCACCCGGTACTCGTTCATGTAGCCGTAGCCGCCGTACAACTGCACGCAGTGGTCGAGGATCTCGTTCTGCACCTGCGAGCTCCACCACTTCGCCTTGGCCGCGTCGACCGCCGACAGCTCGCCGTGCGTGTGTGCCAGCACGCAGTTGTCGATGAACGCCTGTGCGACATCGAGTTTGGTGACCAGTTCGGCGAGCAGGAACTTGTTCCACTGCAGCGACCCGATCTGCTGACCGAATGCCTTGCGGTCCCTGGCGTAGTCCAACGTGTCCTCGAGACTGCGCCGCGCGTGGGCCAGGTTCTGCACGGCGCCGCTGATGCGCTCCTGCGGCAGGAGCTGCATCATGTGGATGAAGCCCCCGTCCAGTTCGCCGATCATCCTCGACGACGGCACGCGCACGTCCTGGAAGGACAGCTCGGCGGTGTCGGCCTCGGGCTGTCCGACCTTGTCGAGCTTGCGGCCCCGGGTGAACCCCTCGTCACCGTCCTCGACCGCGAACAGCGTGATGCCCTTGGCCTTGCGCTCCGGCGACGTACGGGTCGCGACGATCACCAGATCGGCCTGGGTGCCGTTGGTGATGAAGGTCTTCGAACCGTTGATGACGTAGTCGTCACCGTCCTTGACCGCGGTGGTCTTGAGCGCGGCCAGGTCGGACCCGCCGGACGGCTCGGTCATCGCGATCGCCGTGATCAATTCGCCGGAGCACAATCCCGGCAACCACCGCTGCCGCTGCTCGGGGGTCGTCAGCGTGACCAGATACGGCGCGACGATGTCGTACTGGATGCTGAAGGCGGAGGCGACCGCGGCACTGGATCGGGCCAGCTCCTCGTTCAGGACGGCGTTGAACCGGTAGTCATCCGCTGCGCTCCCGCCGTACTCCTCGGGCACCTCCAACCCCAGATAGCCGTTCCGGCCGGCCTCGACCCAGCTGGCCCGATCGACGTACCGCTGCTCGATCATCTTCTCTTCGGCCGGCTCGACGGTCCGGCCGACGAACTCGCGGACGGACTCCCGGAACGCGTCATGGTCGGCGTCGAACAGAGTGCGCTTCATCGATTCCTCCTCGGCGGATGTCCTTCGAGCATAGCTACCGACGGGTAACCGCCCAGCGCCGCGACCGCCGCCAATGTGGCACGCTGACAACGGTGTCCACCGAACCCACCACAGTCGTGCGATCCTCGACGCCCGCCGGTGCCGACGTCGCCGTCCTGACCTTCGACCACGGCCCGCTGAACCTCTTCGACAAGGCCATGTTCGACTCGCTGAGCGCGTGCATCGCGGCACTGGTGGCCACGCCGCCGCGGGCCCTGCTGCTGCGCGCCGAGGGCAAGGTCAACTCGGCAGGCGTCGACGTGCACCTCTTCCGGGACCTCACCCCGCAGCAGGGCGCCGACCTGTGGCGCACGCTGTTCGCCGAGATCGTCGACCCATTGGAGGCGCTGCCCTGCCCGGTGGTGTTCGCGGCGCACGGCCTCACCCTGACCGCGGCGTTCGAGATCGCGCTCGCCTGCGACATCGTGCTCGCCGCACCGAAGGCGAGGTTCGGGCTCGTCGAGACGGTCGTGGGTCTCACCCCGTCGATGGGCGGACCGCAGCGGCTGGCCGAGCGCGCCGGCTCCGGTCGCGCCCGCGAACTGGTCATGACCGGTGATCTCTACGACGCGGCGACATTGGCGCAGTGGGGCGTGGTCAACGCCGTCCACGACGACGTGGACGCGGCCGCCCGCACCCTCGTCGACCGGCTGGCCGACGGTCCGACCAGCGCACATGCGGCGACCAAGCAGATCATCGCGGCATGGCGTTCCGGCGGCGTCCGGCACGCCGACGCCGTCACCCCGGAGGTGTCCGGCGCACTCTTCGCCACCGACGACCTGCGACGCGCGGTCGTCAGCTTCCTCGCCGACGGCCCGGGCAACGCCACCTACACCGGCGGCTAGTTCGCTCGGGTGCTCGCTTCGGGTGTATCAGGTCAGACTTGGGAAATGTCGCGGTTTTCAAACCGCCGCGTACACGCCAAACGACGGGAGTGCCATGCCACTTTTCACGGTCACAATGCGTGCCGGGAGAACGGTGAGGGAGAAGGACGCAATATCCGCCGCGATTCATGACGCAAGCGTCAGCGTTGGCTATCCCGAGGACGATCACTTCCAGAGGTTCATCTCTCTGGAACAAGCCGACTTTCGCCTCAACCCTCGCTATCCCGATCTGCAGAAGCCTCGCAGCGAGAACGTCCTGATGATCGAGGCCGTGCTCTCGTCGGGGACTGCCGAAGACAGGAAGCGCTCGCTTCTCTCTGCGATCGTGACTCACCTGCAGGCGGCTGGAACGGACCCGAACGACGTCATGGTCTTCTTCGGCGAGATTGACCGTGCCAGTAGTTCCTTCGGTGGCGGCCGTCCCGCCCTGCCCGTCGAGGTGCGTCGTGAAGTCTAGAGTGCGCGAGGACGGGTCGCCGTGCTGGACGGATGGCGCAGAACCGTTGAGCGGCACGTCCGTTCTGGCTGGTGTCTGGCACTCCGGTCACTCCACGACGAGATTCGACGTTCAGTAGCGCGCCGCGTGGGCGTGCAACAACGGCAAGACGGCCGAGGGGATTCCGTCCACCGTAGCCCCGGCGAACTGCAGGGACCGTGACAGCGTGCGGTTGTTCTGCGCGGGGAAGTTCAACGACGGCTTCGACACCTCGTCCAGGGTGGCTCGTTGGGTTTCGGTGAGCGTCACGTCGAGGGCGGCCAGGTTGGCCTGGAGTTGGTCCAAACGGCGAGCGCCGAGCAGGGTCGAGGTGATCCCAGGGCGGCCCTGGATCCAGGCCAGGGCGACCGCGGCAGAGGTGGCGCCCACCTCACGGGCAACCTCGTTGAGGACGTCGATCACGGCGTAGTCGGCCTTGCTCGGCGCGCCGACGAGTTGGGCGCGGGTGGTGTCCACCGCGCCGGTCGTGCCGCTCGAGTACTTGCCCGACAGGAATCCACTCCGCAGCGGCCCCCACGGCATCACGCCCATGCCCATCGCCTGAGCCATGGGAATCAACTCTCCCTCCGAGGTCCGTTCGAGGAGGTTGTACTCGAGTTGCAGCGCGATGACGGGAGCCCAACCCCGCGTGCGGGCGATGGTGGCCACCTCCGCCGCCGCCCATCGGGGACGTCGGAGAAACCGACGTAGCGGATCTTGCCGTGGCTGACCAGGTCGTCCAACGTGCGGAGTGTCTCCTCTATCGGCGTGGTCGGATCGAAGTTGTGCATCCAGTAGATGTCGACGTAGTCGGTGCGCAAACGGCGCAACGAGTTCTCCAGCTGTTGCACGATCGCCTTACGGCCACGCAGACGCGCGTCCCCGGATGAATCCCGGCCGCGCTCAGTGCCTCGGTGGTGGGGCCGGTGAAGACGTACACATGGGTCCAGTCGAGCGACGTGTCGCCCTGGTCGGGCTTGGTCTCCCAGGTGCGCCGGCTCTCCTTGGTGGTGTGCTCGGAGCCGAGCGACGGCACCCCGCACACCGTCTCGCGGTCGCCGAGGATCGCGACCGGCCCGAGCCCGAAGTTGGCCGGATACACCGTCCCCAGCGGAGTCAGGTGCAGGGTGCCGTCCAGTTCGACCCGCTTGACGAGCATCGACAGTTCGTCCATGTGTGCCAGCACCTTGATGGCGGGGGAATCGGCGTCACCCCGGACGAGACCGACCAGATTGCCGGCGGCGTCGACCCGCGCCTCATCCGTGACCGGTCGCAGCTCGCGGTGGCAGACCTCGCGCACCGCGTCCTCCTGACCACACGGGCCGTAGGTCCACAACAGCTCCTGCAGCAGGCCCAGCGGCACGCCGCGGTCCGGATCGGAGCGCGTCACTTCTTGGTCGGATCGTGACCCCAGTTCATCAGGGAGTACCGCCACGGGGTGTCGGTGACGTCGCCCGTGGGCCGCTGCGCCAGGTGCCGCTTGACGTAGCCGCTGACCTTGCGCATGTGCGCGAGGTCGTCGTCGCCGAGGTCGGCCTTCTTGGTCTGCAGGATCTTCACGATGCGACGGCCGCTGGCGTGCCCGGTGGACTCGTCATCCCCGCCCGACTTCTGGCCCACCTTCTTGGAATCGTCGGTGCCGAGCCAGTCCTCGATCTCCTTGGCGGTCATGTTGACCGCGTCGCTGAACTCGTCGTGGACGGACTGGTCGTCCGCCCGCTCCTTGGTGCTCATGGACGTCGCGTGCCCACGCCTCCCGTGATGAAACCCCTCACCTGATTGGGGCCGCCCGCCGCGGGTAGTCCGTCCCCGTGGCTGCGATTGGCGCGGAAGAATTCGTCCCCGACGCGCGGAGCCTCGGTCGACTGGCCGAGGCGGCGAAGAGCTGTCGTGGCTGCGATCTGTACCGCGACGCAGACCAGACCGTGTTCGGTGACGGACCCGAGTCCGCTCGCATGATGCTGGTGGGAGAGCAGCCGGGCGATCAGGAGGACCGCGCCGGAGCGCCCTTCGTCGGCCCGGCGGGCAGGGTGCTGGACAAGGCGCTCGACGCGGCGGGCATCGAGCGTGACGCGCTGTACGTGACCAATGCGGTCAAGCACTTCAAGTTCGTCCGCGCAGAACGCGGACCACGCCGGATCCACAAGACGCCCAGCCGCATCGAGGTGGTCGCGTGCCGCCCCTGGCTGTTCGCCGAACTCGACATCGTGATGCCGGACGTCGCGGTGCTGATGGGTGCCACCGCGGCGAAGTCGCTGTTGGGCAACGACTTTCGCTTGACGGCCCACCGCAGGGAAGTGATCCGGCCGCCCGTGAACCCTGACCTGCCCGACCTCGACGTCGATCTCGTGGTCACCGTGCATCCCTCCTCGATACTGCGCGGGCCGCCGCAGACCCGCGACGAGGCCTTCGACGGACTCGTCGCCGATCTGCGCTTCGCCGCAGCGCTGCTGACCGAGGCACCGTCGACGGGTTGACGGCCGCGCAGATTGCACGTTTGACGGCGATCGGCCGGGGCATTACGACCGCGTGAGGTCACCTACCGCGCACCCAACGGCACCGCACCGGAGAAAGTGGGTCGGCAGCGCCTTCGCCGGCCTGCTGGTGACGACGGTGGTCATGCTGTTGAGACGGGAGTCGTCCACGCACCACGTGCGCAACGACTCCGGACGGTCGCCCGATCGTCGCCACGACTCTCCCCCCGCCCCAGCGGTCGACGGCGACTATGCCGCCGCCGAGCCGGAGCCCGACGACCCGCGAAAGCCCGACTCCCTCACCGATCTGACCAAGCCCTCGCTGAAGTACGTCCTGCGCCAGACGGTGCGGGAGTTCGGCAGCGACCAGTGCACCGACCTCGCCGCTGCCCTGACCTACTACGCCGTGCTGTCGATCTTCCCCGCGCTCGTCGTCGTGATGTCGCTGCTCGGCGTCTTCGGCCAGGGTCAGCGCACGTCCGACGCCATCCTCGACATCGTCGAGGACGTCGCACCCGGGTCGGCCGTCCAGACGCTTCGGCCGACGATCGAGCAGCTGGTGAACGCGCCGTCTGCGGGCATCGCCCTGGTACTCGGCATCGTGGGTGCGCTCTGGTCGGCGTCCGGATACATCGGGGCCTTCGGCCGCGCGATGAACCGCATCTACGAGGTGGAGGAGGGGCGCCCCGTCTGGAAGCTGCGACCTCAGCAGCTCCTTCTCACCGCCGGAGGGCTCGTCATCGTCGCTGCGGTCGCGTTCATGCTCGCCGTCAGCGGACCACTGGCCGAGTCGATCGGCAACGTGCTCGGGCTCGGCGACACCGCGCTCGCGATCTGGACCATCGGTCGGTGGCCGGTGGTGCTGGCGCTGGTCGCCGTGGGGGTGGCCGTGCTGTACTACGCCGGACCCAACGTCGAGCAACCGAGGTTCCGCTGGGTCAGCGTGGGGGCCGTCATCGCGATCGTGACCTGGATCGTGGCGTCGCTGCTGTTCGGCCTCTACGTCGCCAACTTCGGCAGTTACAACAAAACCTACGGCGCGTTGGCCGGTGTCATCGTCTTCCTGCTGTGGTTGTGGATCACGAACCTGGCCCTGCTGTTCGGCGCCGAGGTCGACGCCGAACTCGAACGCGGACGCCAACTTCAGGCAGGCATCGCCGCCGAGGCCGACTTGAAGCTGCCGCTGCGCGACACCACGGTGGTCGACAAGAACGAGGCCAAGGAGCACAGGGACGTCGAGCGGGGCAGGCGGCTGCGCGACACCAGGGGCGCGGCCGACACGGTCCCGTCGGAATGACCCTCCCCGACCTCCTCGACGGGCGATTACCGGGGGCCCGTCGCGGGTAAGTGCAGCCCGTGACGATGGAAACCACGACAGCCCCCACCGTTGAGCCGCTGCTCCCGACCTCGGTCGGCCCGATCTCGGCCCGCGTCCTCGACCTGCTCGGCGGCGCGTGGACGACGTCCGACGACGACGTGGACGTCGACGGCGCCGATCCCTACGGGCTGGACCTGCAGCTGGCGCTGTACACGTGTTACGAACTGCACTACCGGGGCTTCGCCGGCGTCAGCGGCTCCTGGGAGTGGGATCCCACCCTCCTCGGTCTGCGCCGCGACCTCGAAAGCGTCTTCCTCGACGCGGTCCGTCGCGACGTCGGCGACGCCGCCGGTGAGGAGACCGCTGCCGAGGCGATGGCCGCGCTGTCCGTCGAACCGGTGGACGGGACGGGCCTGTCGTACTTCCTGCGCGACGAGGGCAGCTGGGAGCACATGCGCGAGTACTTCGTTCACCGGTCGCTCTATCACCTCAAGGAGGGTGACCCGCACGCGTTCGCGATACCCCGACTCGTCGGCGGCGCCAAGGCCGCGTTCGTGGCCATCGAGTTCGACGAGTACGGCGCGGGTCGCGGCGAACGGGTTCATCAGCAACTGTTCGCCGACCTGCTCGAGGCAGCCGACCTCGATGCGTCCTACCTCGGCTACCTCGACGACGTCCCCGCCGACGCTCTGGCGGTCGTGAATCTGATGTCGATGTTCGGTCTGCACCGCGCGCTGCGGGGGGCCGCGGTCGGACACTTCGCCGCCACCGAGATCACCTCACCACCTGGGTCGGCGCGGATCGTGGCGGCGCTCGAGAGAATGGGCGCACCGCAGCGGTGCGCGCTGTTCTACCGGGAGCACGTCGAGGCGGATGCCGTGCACGAGCAGGTCGTGCGCCATGACGTCGTCGGGTCACTGGTGGCCCGTGAACCCGCACTGGAGCGCGACGTGGTGTTCGGCATCCGCGCCCGCGACGTGGTCGAGGACCGGCTGGCCGACTACATGGTGGCCAGTTGGCGCGCCGGCACGTCGTCGCTACGGAACCGGATCCCGACGGGCTGACGCCACCGGCGTCACCGCCTGTCCGCCCGCACCACCGCGATGCGCTCCACGCGCCTGCCGACCTCCACCAGTCCGACGCGCTCCAGCCAGTGGGCCCTCGCGGTCAACACCGGGCCGAACGGGATCCACTGCTCGGCAACCACCCGCGCATGCAGACCCGACGCACGCAGGCCGGTGACCGTCTGATCGACGTCGGCGAATTCCGAGTGCACGATGAGGATGGTGCCGCCATCGGCCAGTAGCTCCGGTGCGCGTTCGCACAACGGGTCGAGCACCTGGCGACCGTCGCGCCCGGCATTCCACGCACCCTCCGGACCCGCCTCGGCGGGGATCGGCCCATCGTCGGCGCCCTCGTCGAACGGCACGTAGGGCGGGTTGCAGGTCACCACGTCGTACGGGTCGAATTCGATTGCTCGGGACCAGGATCCACGATGCACCGTCACGTTCAAACCGGCCACCGCCGCGTTCGCCCGCGCGCACGTCACCGCGCGTGGACTCATCTCGAACGCCTCGACAGAGGCGGCCCCGCGGGCGGCCGCCGCCAAGGCGACGACACCGCTACCCGAGCACAGGTCGGCCACCCGGCTCCCCGGGACGCGGCCGCTGGCGCGGAGGGCGTCGATCAGCAGCGCCGAATCCTGCTGCGGGGCGTACACGCCCTCGGGAACTCGGATCGCCGCGGACGGGTCGATCACGCCGTCGGTGAGGGGTGTGGTCACTGCGCTACTCCATCGCGTCTCGTGAGGTGGCCGTCGACCGACACTTGCCCCGTTATGCCGACGTTGAATCGTCGAAACCGGAAGCAATCACGTGCCGAGCACGCCCATCGACGGAATGCCCAGTGCGAGCAGCGACGTCGCCATCAGAAACCAACCGGCGCCCTGCCAGATCGGCCACGTGCGGTAGGCGCGCCAATCGCGGTACGTCTTGACGAACGCACCGAGAGCACCGACCGCCAGCACGCCCGGCGTGGCGAAGGCCCAGAGGAGGTCATGCCGGTCGCGGAGCGCATACACCGTGAAGGCGACGACGGCCACCAGCAGGACCCCGACCACGTAGGCCACCGCCGCGCGCAACGCCCTCGGGTCGTGCCAGCGCTTCTCGACGTCGTTGGTCACCAGGGGCGGCTTCCCGCCACGGTGCATTCGAAACTCGAGATTTCGCCGTTCGGGCGGCCTTTCCTGGCTAGAGTCTGTTTGCCATCCGGTGTTCCAGTACGTGTGGGCCGCCCGTCGAACGCCATCAGCGGTGCCCCACACACTTCCGAGGAGGAGGCGTCGATGAGTACCGCCGCACAGCGTGCCGCCCAGTTGGATCTCGTCGCCCGATTGAAGTCGTCCTATCCCGAACTGCCCGATGCGCCGACTCCCGACCTCCTCGATCACGCCCGGATCACCGCATACCTGAAACCCGTTCACGACGTCGGCGGTGAGCCCGACGCTCCGATGAAGTACGAGAACAAGCAGTACGAGGCATGGGAGGAACTGACCTATGTGATGTGCGAGGTGCTGGCGTGGCGCGGCATCTGGCTGTCCGAGGAACGTCGTCGCATGGGCAACGTCGACGTCGGACGCGCGGAGTACCTGGGCCTCCCGTACTACGGCCGCTGGTTATTGTCGGTGGCGCGAATTCTGGTGGAGAAGCGCCACATCGGCCTGACCGAGCTCACAGAGCGGATGGCCGAGGTCACGTCGCGGTACACAGGCGGCCTGAACGGAAGGTCGATCGAGGCCGCGCCGAAGTTCGAGGGCGACGGATCCCAGGTGAAACGCAACCGCCACCACGTTCACGCGGTCGGCAAGGGCGACCCGCAGGTGTATGCCGGCACGGCCGGCACGCCGGCGTTCGGGGTGGGCGACCCCGTGGTGGTGCGCGACGAACTGCCCGTGCTGTTCTACACCCGCACGCCGGAGTACGTGCGTGGCGCCACGGGTGAGATCGCGGCCGTGGCCTACGAGAGCCCGGCCGCCGAGGACGAGAGCTGGGACAATCCCGATGCCCCGGCCGAATGGTTCTACGTGGTGCGGTTCAACATGTCCCAGCTGTGGGACGGCTACACCGGCACCGACACCGACACCCTGCAGACCGAAATCCCGGAGCATTGGCTGCGGGCGGCCGGCTGAGTTCTGATCGTCAACACCAACCCGCCAGAAGGGAAGTCATGCCAGACCTCGACCACGACCATGACCACGGGCACGACCACGACCACGACCACGCACGGACCGTTGCGCCGATGGTGGACGAGATCACCGACTTCGAGGTGCTCGAAGTCGCCCTGCGCGAACTGTGCATCGAAAAGGGTATCTTCACCGCTGCCGAGCATCGCCACTTCACCGAATTCGCCGAGCAGATCGGCCCCACGCCCGCCGCCACCCTGGTGGCACGGGCCTGGCTGAACCCGGACTTCAAAAAACTCGCACTCTCCGAGCCGATGACGGCCAGCAAGGAGGTGGGCGTCGACTGGATGGAACCCACCGGATTCGGCACCCCGAGCGACTTCACCGCGTTCCAGATCCTCGAAGACACACCCACGCTGCACAACGTGATCGTCTGCGCGCTGTGTTCCTGCTACCCGCGGCCGATCCTGGGCAACTCCCCGGAGTGGTACCGCACCCCCAATTACCGTCGGCGGCTGGTGCGTTGGCCCCGCCAGGTGCTCGCTGAGTTCGGCCTTTACCTACCCGACGACGTCGAGGTGCGGGTGCAGGACTCCAACCAGAAACACCGCTTCATGGTGATGCCCATGCGCCCCGACGGTACCGACGGATGGACCGAAGACCAGCTCGCCGAGATCGTGACGCGCGACTGCCTGATCGGCGTCGCGCTGCCCCGGGCGGGTGTGACGACCAACGTCATCACCGATACCCGTCCGGCCATCCATCCCATCGCCGAGTGACGGGGGCACCAGGTGAGCACGTCAGAGGACACCATGCACCCCATCGCGCCGCTGCAACGCATCGTCGAACGCGATCAGGTGTGGGCCAAGATGGCGGCCAAATACGGTGTCCAGAACGACATCCCACCATGGAAGACCAGCCTGGACGGGATGTGCGACGCTCTCGACCACGCGTCGTGCAGCACCGACGTGCCGACCTTCAAGGAACGGCGCGACGAGGAGGACGCCCTCTCCTCGACCCTGTATGCCGGCCTTCCCCATCCCGAGAACCAGTTGATGTCACTCGCCCATTCACTGGTGGTGCGCGGAATCATCGACGAGACCGAACTGGAACGACGGCTCAGCGCCATCCGCGACCGACTTCAATCCTGACCGGGCAACGCGCCGTCGGCGGATGACGAAATCGATGCCAGATCGCACCTCGTCCGCCGACTTCTGGCGAGAATCCGTGCTGATCTGTGTCACCGCCGCCGCAGCGGGTGTGGTCATCGGCCTCATCGGCGGTGCGTTCCGCTGGTGCCTCTCGACTGCCGACACGCTGCGCGTCGACGTCGCGGGTTGGGCACACCGGCTGCCCGGGCCGGGCTGGCTCGTGCTGATGGCCGCCGCCGCGACCGGCGCAACTATCGCCGCCCTGATCGTGCGATGGATGCCACTGGCTGCGGGCAGCGGCATCCAGCACGTCGAGGCCGCCTACCGGGGCGACGCCACGCCCCCGCTGCTGCGGCTGATTCCCGCCAAGTTCGTCGGAGGCGTGCTGGCGATCGGCTCGGGGCTGGTGCTGGGCCGCGAGGGACCGACCGTCCACATGGGCGCGGCCATCGGGGCGGAGGCCGCGCGTCGCGTGCGGCTACCCGATCCCGAGCTGAGAATGCTGCAGACCGCCCTGGGTGGCGCCGGCCTGGCCGTCGCCTTCAACGCACCGTTGGGAGGTGCGCTGTTCACCCTCGAAGAGGTGACGAAGAGCTTCCGCCTCCGAACGGTTCTCGCCACGGTGTTGGCGACGGCCACGGCGGTCGGCTGCTCTCGACTCATCACCGGAAACCATGCCGACTTCCGCGTCGAAACCCTTGCTGCCCCGGCACTTCGATGGCTGCCGTTGTTCGTGTTGTTCGGTCTGCTCACCGGCTGCCTCGGCGCCGCCTACAACCGATTGGTGTTGGCGTTCCTCGACCACGTCGGAAGACTTCCACGGCCCCCGAGGGTGGCGAAGGCCACCGTGATCGGTGCGATCATGGGGTTGGTGACGTTCGTCGCGCCGCTGGCCAGCGGCGGTGGCGACACCCTGACGCAACTGATCCTCGGCGGCAACGGCATGGCGTTGACCGCGATCGCGGGCTTGCTGGCACTTCGATTCGTCGCAGGTCCGCTGTCCTACGCCGCCGCCGTACCGGGCGGGTTGTTCGCCCCACTGCTGGCGGTCGGGACGCTGTGGGGAGTGCTGTTCGTCGGCGGCTTCAACGCGGTGTGGCCGGGAGACCACACCTTCCTCGCCCTTCCGATGGCGATCGTCGGCATGGCGTCGTTCTTCGGCGCCACCGTGCGGGCACCGGTGACGGCGATGGTCCTGGTCATCGAGATGACGGCCACGACCTCGGTGGCGGTGCCGATGCTGGCCGCCACCGCCGCCGCCGTGCTCGTCGCAGAACTGCTCGGTTCGCCACCAATCTACGATTCCCTTCGGGAGCGGATGCCCGCCGAGCCGGTCGACGATGCCGGCCCGGCGGACGACGACGAGCCGGCCGACGATGACGAGCCGGCCGACGACGACGAGCCGGTCAGCGATGACGACGACCGATCGAACCGAAGGGGTGACCAATGACCGGGCTGGAATACGCCGCCATCGTCCGCAGTGCCGAATTGTGGTGCCGAGGAGCGGTGTCGGATGAATGCGACGGGGTATCAGCCACGCGTGAGTGACACTGCCCTTCTGGTGATCGACATGCTGAACACCTACGAGCACGTTGACGCCGACGCGCTGGCCGACGGCGTTGCCGACATCGTCGAGCCCCTCGCCGGTCTCGTCGCACGGGCGCGGGACCGCGACGACGTCAACCTGATCTACGTCAACGACAACTACGGCGACTTCACCGCCACCCGCGACACCATCGTGGCGCGGGCCCTCGACGGGAGGCGTCCCGACCTCGTCAAGCCGATCGTGCCGGAGCCGCAGTGGCGATTCCTGGAGAAGGTGCGCCACAGCGCCTTCTACGCCACGCCGTTGAGCTACCTTCTCACCCAGCTCGGGATCAAACGGGTCATCCTGACCGGGCAGGTCACCGAGCAGTGCATCCTCTACAGCGCGCTGGACGCCTACGTCCGCCACTACGAGGTGGTCATCGCCTGTGACGCCGTGGCGCACATCGACCCCGAACTCGGCGCGGCGGCGCTGCGGATGATGGAGAGCAACATGCGCGCGACGGTGATACCGGCCGCCGAGTGCCTCGCCCCGCGAGACGAGGAACGCTGATCCCCGCAGGGCCCGTCGGGACTACGTTCCGCGGGTGTCGATGACCCGGCCCGCGATCTCCACCAGCTTGATGTTCTCTTCCTGGCTCAGCTGCCGCAGCATCTGGAACGCACGCACGTCGTCCACGTCGAACCGCTCCATGATGATTCCCTTCGCCTGCCCGATGCGGTCGCGGGTCAGCAGGGCGGCCCTGAGGTGGCCCTCCTCCTGGGTGGCGATGATGGCAGCCGCCGCGTGCGCCGCAAGGACGCTGCCGACCGTCTCGGCATCGGTGTCCCACCTCCGTGGCTGGAAGCCGAACAGGTTGAGCGCGCCCGCGGTTCGGTCGCCGGTATACAGCTTGAAGGACATGCCACTGAGCACGCCGACCTCCACCACGGCCGGCGAGTACTTGGGCCAGCGCGGTTCGTCGCGGAAGTCGTCGGTGCGGACGATGGTGTCCGCCAGGGCAGCCTGGACGCATGGTCCTTCCTCGAACGTCATCTGCAGGACGTCGAGCTGGTGAGGCAGCTCCGACGTGGTGGCCAGCGACTCGAAGCCGCCCCCCGGCGTCACCAATAGGATCCCTGCGGTGTCGACGCCGGGGATGAGCTCCACCGCGGCCGCGGTCACCTCGACCAGCACCGCGTCCAGGGTCCGGTCTCGCGCGATCGTTCTCGCCAGGTCCGCCATGCGGACGGCGAGTTCTTGGCTGGGCAGCGCCGACATGCTCTCAGCGTTCCCCCTGATCGGCGCGCTCCAAACGCAAACCTACCCTCGAGCTGGTGCCCGTCGCCCGTGCGCCGATTGGCCTTGGTCGGAGCCTTGTCCTCGGCCGAGTGGCTCATTCGGCGATGCGGCTCTGTGCCGCACCGTGTTTAGCGTTGAGGCGCTGGGGTAGCAGGGCGGGTAGACGGATGCGATGGCCGGCCACCACATCCGTTCAGGTCTCGCCGGTTCATTCCGTAGCCGGCGGGACCGCCCCCTCCGCGCCGGCGCCATGGATTCGTACCAGCGTCACCGGGTGAAACACGTTGCCGCCCCGCGTGTCTCCGACCCGGAGTCTCATCGATCGGGTTCGTCGGGAGCATGGCGACCGCGGCGACTGCGCAGATAGGCACGCTCTCGCAACCCGGTCAGCCAGGCGGGGCCCAACTCCACGCCGACCGTGGTGTTGCGCGCCGGGTCGAACGACACGTCGTGCTCCTCGTCGGTCGGAATCACCGTCGTCAACGTCAATTCGGCCAGCGGCTCGAAGGGACCGGTACCGTGGGCCTGCTGCACGTCGAACACGACGCCGCCACCGTTGATCGCGTCTCGGGCGCTCTGAAGCGACAGCGCGCCGTCGACTCGTGTCGTCATCTCGGCCTTCGCCCACCACCAGCCGTCGGCCCGACGCAGTGGCATCAGGGTCGACAGAGAGGTACCCGTCCACGACGACGTCGGTCTCAGCACGCATCGCGTCAGCACTCCCGATCCAGCAGACACCATCAACACGTCCCAGGGCGTGGCCGCGTCGGCACGTGGTGGCATCCGCCACGCCAGCCCGATCAGATCCGGCAGCGCGCCAGGGACGCCAACGGCCTTCGACACCCTCCCCAGGACGTCGGCCGACTCGACGGGAAGACCCCGACCCGGCGGCGCGACTCGCTCGATGCGCCCAGTGGCGAGCACGCCCAGTGGATGGAACACCCGGCGGTGCCGGATGGCCGAGCCCAGCTGCATCGGCAGTGCGATGACGTCAGACGCCCTCATGTGGCCTCCCTCGCGAACACGGCCCGCGTCCCGGTTGTCGGGCGCGGAACTCCGTGCCGCCGCAGTCGGGGAACGGGGCGGCACGGAGCCCTCCGGCGGTTACCCGCCCTTCGCGAGGTCACACGAGCCATCCCGACATTGACGTGACGGGACCTGACGGACCCACCAGCTACTCGGACGGCGGCTCGAAGAGCTGGAGGTGGTTGCCCTCGGAGTCCTTGAACGAGGCGATACGGCCCCACGGGTTGTCGCTGACCTCGCCGAGGAACTCCACACCTGCGTCCGTGAGGCGCACCAGCTCGTCGTACAGGGTGCCGTCGGGTTGCAACGTCAACATGGCTCCTCCTCCGCCTCCGGGACCCCGCGGCGATTCGCGGGCATTCAGGCCGATCTTGACCCCGTTGGCGTTCAGCTCGGACCAGTCATCGCCCTCGTTGGTCACCGAGAGCCCGAGGGTCTCCCCGTAGAACCGCAGCGCACGACTCATGTCTTCGACGGGCATCCACACCGTCGCCACACCACTGGCCATCGTTCCTACCCACCGGTCCCGACGCACACGCCGCCCGCACACGCGCTCGCGCCACCAGGTCCGGCGCCGGCGCCCGCACCGGGAACGCCGGCCGACGCCCCACCCGGACCCGCACCGGCACCTCCACCGGGCACCCCGGCAGTCGCCCCACCGGGACCAGCACCGGCACCCGCACCGGGGACGCCCGCCGACGCCCCACCGGGACCAGCACCGGCACCCGCACCGGGCACCCCGGCAGTCGCGCCACCGGGACCGGCACCGGCGCCGGGCGCACCCGTCCCGGTGCCCGCCGAGGGCGACGCGGGTGTGGCGGCGGCGCTGCTCGGCGCGGTCGTGGAGGCCGGGGCCGTGGTCGAGGTCTCCGAGCTCGTCGACGTGCTGTCGGTCTTGTCGTCACTCGAGCCGCATGCCGCCGTCAGGGTGCTCAAGGCGATCACCGCGGCGGCCATCCCTGCGGCGACGGGGAAACGACGGGCGATTCGATCGTCGGTCATGTTCTGTCACTCGATTCTGTGTTGGGCTGCCTCGCAACCATTTCCTTGGCCATTTCCATGGCGCGGTGTACTTACCCACGAAGTCCCGATGTCATGCACCAGCTGGCCATGTCCGCGCACGGTGCCGGGGGAATACCGCACCGCCTCGAACGTGCTGAGCGACGTACGTTCCCCACCCAGCGAGCAGGAGAGTCAACCGATGTCAGATGCCGTCGACTTCGACGAGATGAACCGCGAGGTCATCGCCGAGTTCCGCCAGACCGGAGGCACGGCCGGTGGCATGTTCGAGGGCAAGCAGTTGGTGCTCGTTCACCATGTCGGCGCGAAGTCCGGCGTGGAGCGCATCGCGCCGTTGGCCGCGTACCTGGACGGGGATCGCATCTTCGTGTTCGCCAGCAAGGGCGGCGCCGACACCCATCCCGACTGGTATCACAACCTGGTGGCGCACCCGCGCACGGTGGTCGAGCTGGGCGCCGACACGTTCGCCGTGAACGCCCGCGTGCTCGCCGGCACGGAGCGCGACGACGTCTACGCCAAGCAGGCCGCGGCGGAACCCGTGTTCGCCGAGTACCAGCGCAAGACCACGCGACTGATTCCCGTCGTCGAACTGCAGCGCGTGGTCGACTGATCGGTCGGCGGCGGCGGCTACCCGCCGTCGACACCGTCGGCGATCCGATTGCCGAGGTCCAGGTCGGCGACGAGGCAGGCGAGGTCCCGCCGCCTGGACTCCGTGTGCCATGCGACCCAGGTCCGTCGGATCAGGGGGTCGCCACGCAGTCGGTGCCACACCAGGCCGTCGGGCAGTGGCCGGGCCCATCCGGGCGCGGCAAGGGCGAAGGCGCGTCCGGTGCCGGCGGCGGCGAGCTTGACCTCCGGGGTGACGGGTCGGTCCTGGTCGATGACCCAGTCCGTCCCGGTGACGCCCTGACTTCGCAGCGTGGCGCTCACCTGGTCGTGCCAGGCGGGTGCGTCGCCCCGGGCGAAGCCGACCCACCGGAGGTCGGCGAGGTGCCCGAGCGGTACGCCGTCGGGCCGGGCCAGCTCGTCGGCCCGTTCGGCGGTCAGGATCACCCCCATCGACTCCTCGACCGCGAGAGCGCTGTCGATGACCGGGTCGGCGGGACGATCGCGCAACAGCGCCATGTCCAGCTCCCCCGCCTTCACCGCGGACAGCTGGTCGGTGCTGCGAAGGTGCCGCAGCTGCACGACCAGGTCGGGAAACGTCGCGCTGACCCGCGCAATCGCCGGGGGCAGCAGGTTGGGCGGCAGTTCAAGGGGCACGCCGATCTGCAACGGCCGCACCCTGGGGTCGTCGGCGCCCGCCATCTCGGCGACGACGCGGTCGTGATGGGCCACCAGGTCGCGCGCCTCCCGCAGCAGCACGCGCCCTCGGGCGGTGGGCCGGGCACCGGTGTGGTCGCGCTCCAGCAGACGCCCGCCCATCTGTTTCTCCAGCGCCTGGACGATCTGGGACAGCGACGATTGACTCATGTGGAGTCGTCGCGCCGCAGCGGAGAGACCACCCTCTTCCACCACGGCGAGGAACACTCGCAATTCCCGGATCTCCACCGCGCCTCCGACCTCGTTCGTCGGAGTCCATTGTCACCGCCACCGGTTCGGCGATCAGAGGATGGCGCCGCCGGCATCGGCGCGCACCAGGGCACCGGTGACGTAGCTGGCGGCGGGAGAGGCGAGGAACGCGATGACTTCGGCGATCTCGGTGGGGTCGGCGGTGCGGCGAAGCGCGGTGCCCTGTCCCAACTCCTCGACCCGATCGCCCCAGTCGACGAGCACGCCCTCGGTGCGCGTCGGCCCGGGTGCCACGGCGTTGACCCGCACGGTCGGGCCGAATTCCACGGCCCAGGTGCGCGTCAGGGATTCCAGTGCCGCCTTGGAGGCGCTGTAGACCGACGCGTGCGCGACACCTTTCGCAGTGGCGATGCTGGAGACGTTGACGATGCTGCCCCGGCCGGCGGCCAACATGTGGGGTACGAGCTTGGCGACCAGGAAGTAGGCGCCGCGCACGTTGGTGTCGAAGACCCTCTCGAAGCTGGCGACGTCCTGTTCCAGCGTGGCCGCCGTCGGGAAGGCACCGGCATTGTTGACGATGACGTCGACCGCCCCCACCTTCTCGGCGAGTCGGTCCACCGACTCGAGATCGCCGAGATCGGCGGCCACGAACTCCACGTCGCGACCGTCTCCCAGGGTGGCGAGCGCCGCCTTGCCTCGCTCGACGTCACGGCCGGTGACGACGACCCGGGCGCCGCGGTCCACCATCAGGCGGGCCGTCTCCAGGCCGATCCCGGCGGTGCCGCCGGTGACGAGTGCGGTGTAGTCGTGCAGATCGTTCATGGTCGTTCCCTCGTGACGGCGCCGGGCGGCGGGGGTGACCGAGGCGCGGCCCTGGTGGGTCTCGTCTCGGCTTCACTCCATTCAACTGCGGTGCGGCACCGCCCATTGCCCGGACTCCATGGGAATCGGCGATGGCCCCCATCGGCAATTCCGATGGCCCCCTTCAGGCTCCCGCGCTGCCCCCCCGTCACGCCCGCCCTCACGCGTAGCCCAACGCCACGTTCTCCGCCCCGATCCGAACCCTCAACACTACGGCGTTAGCGATGGTGAAGACGATGGCCGTCACCCACGCCGAGTGGACCAGCGGCAGCGCCACCACCTCTGCGGCGACCGCCAGGTAATTGGGGTGGTGCACCCAACGATACGGACCACTTCGCACCAGTGCCGCTCCGGGGACGATGATCAGCCGCGGGTTCCAGTGCTTGCCCAGCGCCGACACGCACCACCAGCGGACCGCGGTGCTGGCCGCGACCACCGCGACCATCGGCCACCCCAGCGCCGGGATGAACGGCCGGTGCGCGAACGCGACCTCGGCCAGGCAGGACAGCAGCAGCGCCGCATGCATCCCGACCATCACCGGGTAGTGCCCCTGACCGAATTCCCTTCCGCCGCGGGCGAATGACCATGAGGCGTTGCGGCGCGACACCACCAGTTCGACGAGTCGTTCGGCGATGATCAGGGCAATGAAGACGTCGTAGTACATCGTCGGTGCCCTACCAGCCCAGAAGGAGCAGTTCGAAGCCGAACCCGGGACCCATGGCAAGCATCAGCCCGATCGATCCGGCGACGGGAGGTTCGGCAAGGGTTCGATCGAGCACGTCGAGCACCGAGGCCGAGGACATGTTCCCGTTGTCGCGCAACGAATCCCAGCTGTGCCGCAAGGCGTTCCTCGGCAGGTCCAGTGCCTGCCCGATCGCGTCGAGCACCTTCGGGCCTCCGGGATGGGAGATCCAGGTGGTCACGTCGCCGACGGTGAGCCCATGGTCGGCGAGGAAGTCGGCGACCTCCGCGCCGAGGTGCTCCTGCGCCATCGTCGGAACGTCCTTCGTCATCACCAGCCCGAAGCCCGACGAGCTGACGTCCCAGCCCATCACGCCCACCGTGTCGGGGAACAGCGTGCTCTTGGTGGCGAGAACGCGCGGGCCCCCGGTCGCGTCACCGGCCGCCGGGACGCGGTCGGCGCCCGTGGCCACCACGGCGGCCGCTCCGTCGCCGAACAGACACACACCGATGAGGGCAGGTATCGAGGTGTCGTCGCGCTGCAGCGTCAGGGAGCAGAGTTCCACGGACAGCAGCAGCACGACGTGGTCCGGGAACCCCCGCAGATAGTCGTGGACGCGCGCCAGCCCGGCCGCCCCGGCAACGCAGCCGAGGCCGAACAGCGGAAGGCGTTTGACGTCTGGCCGGAAACCCAGTCGCGGGAAGATCCGCGCGTCGACCGTGGGCACGGCGACCCCCGTGCTCGACACCGTCACCACGGCGTCGACGTCGTGCGGTTGCAGCTTCGCGGCTTCCAGCGCCGAACGCACGGCCTGCTCACCGAGTTCGGATGCCACCTCGATGTAGGCGGCGTTCGCCTCGGTGAAGCCGGCCAACTCACCGTAGCGCTCGATGGGCAGGGCGAGGCTGCGATGTTCCACGCCGCTGGTCTGTGCGAAGCGGGTGAAGAGCGGGTCGACGATCGACGTGAACCCGCCCACCACCTCGTCCTGGGAGTAGCGGTGCGACGTGAGGGCCAAAGCCGTGCCTGCGATGCGTGGCGCCTTGGTCCCCGCGTCGAGAAGCGGGCGCGCGAGCGTTGAATTGGAAATTTGTGTCATGCCCCGATAACGGGACGCACCGTGGGTTCAGTTCAATGCATTCACGCCTCGTGACATATCGCACCCGTTGGTCCATAACCGTGTGAACGCGCTATAACCACTGCTCACGGCATGTTTAATAAGATTAACCTTAACGCACATTACCATTACCCCAAGTTTTCACAGGAACGGTTCCGAATCTGACCGTCGAATACCGAATCGCTGCCAAGGTCTTGGAGATGAATTCGAGATGTGCGGCCACGCCGATCCGGTAACTTATGTGGGTGGAAGACGCACACGGCGACAAGGTGGACGCCCGCACCCTGACCGGAGTCTCGGAAACTGCTCTCCTGACGCTCAGCGGCCGAGCGGCGCAGGCCCGTCACCCCAGGGCCATCATCGACGATCCGATGGCCATCCGGCTCGTCGACGCGATCGAGTTCGACTTCGACAAGTTCGGCCGCCGGGGCCAGGAGATGGCATTGCGCGCGCTGGCGTTCGATCGCGCCGCGAGCGACTACCTCGTGACACACCCGGCGGCCACCGTCGTCGCCCTCGCCGAAGGGCTGCAGACCAGCTTCTGGCGTCTCGACCGTGCGCTGCCCGACGCCCGGTTCCGCTGGGTCACCGTCGATCTGCCGCCCGTCGTGGAGTTGCGTCAACGGCTGCTGCCCCCGTCGCCGCGGATCACCACGATCGCGCAGTCCGCACTCGACTACCGGTGGATGGACGAGGTGGACGCCGACAGCGGTGTCTTCATCACTGCCGAGGGTCTGCTGATGTACCTGCAGCCCGACGAGGCGATGGGCCTCATCGCCGAGTGTGCCCACCGATTCCCGGGTGGTCAGATGATCTTCGACCTGCCGCCCGTGCTGGTGAAGAAGCTCGCCCCCAAGGGCATGCGGGCGTCCCGCCGGTACCGTGTGCCACCGATGCCCTTCAGTCTGTCGGCCGCGCAGTTGGCCGACCTGGCCAACACCGTGCCCGGCATCCACGCCGTGCACGACTTGCCGATGCCACGCGGCCGGGGCCTGGTCTTCGAGAAGCTGTTCCCGGCCTTCTGGCAGCTCGAACTGACCAAACAGTTCCGCGGCGCCTACACCCTGCTCGAATTCGGCTGACCGCGAGTTCTCCGACCGCTCGGGTGGCTCCTGGCTACGCTGATTGATCGGATCGGCGTGAGGAGCGGCTCGTGGTCACGTTGGACCGCCTGGTCAATGTGCTCGGTAGCTATGGAGTCCGGCTGCGTTTCTGTCCGATTCCGCGATCCACCGAATTGCGCAGCGTGATCCTGCACGAGGTGACCGACGATCGCACGGTGCTCGGTGACGTGCTGCTCGGCATCGGTGCCTGCTCGGTCGGAGAAGCCGTGGGCTGGGCCGCCTCGGCCCGGGCGGTGGTCGTGCTGATCCGCGGCGACGCCACCACGTTCGACGAAGCCGATCGGGGCGTGGCAGTGATGGTGGTCGACCCCGCGGTGTCGTGGAGTGAGTTGGCGGCGCTGATCTACGGCCTGGTCCTGGAGGGCCGCGAGACCGAATCCGGCCGTGGCCCAACAGATCTCTTCGCCCTGGCCGACAGTCTGGCCGAGGCCGCGGGCGGCGCCGTGACGATCGAGGACGGACGTTCCCGGATACTCGCCTACTCGAAGCTGCAACGACACGCAGACCCAGCCAGGGTGGCGACCATCGTCGGCCGCCAGGCACCCGACGAATTGCGGACCTTCTTCGACGCCCGTGGTGTCTTCGCACACCTGGAGGCGTCTGACGATCCGCTGTTCGTTGCCGAGGACGCCAGTCGCGGCCTGACCGGACGCATGGTCGTCGCGGTGCGGTCCGGCCGTGAGTTGATGGGATCGGTGTGGGTGGCGTGCTCCGCACCACTGCAGGGAGGAGCGCGCGCCGCGCTGGCCGACGGCGCCCGTACGGTCGCCCTGCACCTGTTGCGGTCGCGCGCCAGTGCCGACCTCGAGCGCCAGGTGGAATCCGAACTGGTGATGCGGCTGTTGGAGGGTTCCGCCGACGCTGCCACCGCGGCCAGTCGACTTGGCTTGCCGCACAGCCCCTTACGGGTAATCGCCGTCCAGGCGTCCATCGGCGCCGAGCGCGACGCCGCGCTGCTGCTGTCGTTCGAACGCGCCACCACCGGTTTCGGTTGGTCCCGGCCGGGACGCAGCGCCCTCGCCGGCAACACGGTGTACACGTTGCTTCCAGGCGAGTCGGCGGAGGCCGCCCGCCGGTGGGTGCACGGTGTTCAGGCGGCCTTACCGGAGGAGGTAACCCTGGTGGCCGGCATCAGCGGCGCCGCCAAGGTCGCGGAGCTGCCCACGGCACGCGACGAGGCCGACGAGTGTCTGTCGCTCGGCGAGGGGTCACGCGTCGAACCGGCCGCCTACGACGAATCATGGGACGGCATCCTCCTGCAGCGACTGCGCACGGCCGCGCGCACCGGTCGGTCCCCGGACCGCGGCCCGGTCGCCGTGCTGCGCAGGCACGATCGCGCCAACGCCACCGAGTACGTGGTGACGCTGCAGGCCTGGTTGCAAGCGCAAGGCGACCCCGTCGAGGCCGGTGAGCGACTGGGAGTGCACGAGAACACCGTCCGCTACCGGCTACGCAAGATGGCCGATCTCACCAACCTGCAGTTGACCGATGGAAGGAAGCGGCTCGCCATGATGATCGAACTCGCGGCGGCCGACACCGACTGAGCGGCGTCTGTCGCGATACGACAAAGTGCGGCGGCACCCTTGTCCGGCGGTGGCAATCCCCGGCAGCGTCATCCGCATCGTCCCGGAGACGACCGATGGTCGAGTTGGGTGACTGGCACCTGCCGTCCGACGCGTCGATAGGAGACGTCGATGAACCCCCGCCAGCACCGGGGAACCGCACACCAGCCGAGTTCGGCGAAGGCGATGGACACCTATGCCGTGCGCCTCGCACGCGGGCCACGGCTGCTGCGCCGGTCAACGCGGCAATCGGCGTCCAGGTGTACGACGCCCGCTGCGAGTCCACGCCGCCGCCGCCGAGGGCGTGGCGGTGGCACTCGTCAGCTGGGCGGGCTTCGCCGCCGGGGCGGCGGCGTTGTTCACCGTCACCCCGCCGATGGGCAATCCCGGCGGCGTTGTCGGATCGCGACAACCTCCAGCGGCGTGATTGTCGAAATGGCGCACACCACTTCGTGACCAGCCACTCCACCATGGAGGGCACACACCAAATGTTCCAGCTATGGGAGGTAGGCGATGGTCGGCGTCCAACGCATGGATGGGGGGCCGCGATCGGCGATCGTGGTGGGTGCGGGCATCGTCGGATTGTCGACGGCGTGGTTCCTGCAGGAGCGCGGAGTCGACGTCACCGTGGTTGACCGCACCGGTGTTGCGGCAGGCGCCTCCTGGGGCAACGCCGGATGGATCGCCCCGACTCTCACCCTGCCGCTGAACGCCCCCGGCGTGTTGCGTTACGGGATGCGGGCCCTGCTCGACCCGGCCGCGCCCCTGCACATCCCCATGACCGCCGACCCGGGCCTCGCCCGATTCCTGATCCAGTTCGCGGCCAACTGCAGCCGGTCGTCGTCGAATCGGGCGATGCGGGCCAACGTGCCACTCAACGGCGAATGCATCGAGGCATTCGACGTGCTGACAGCCAACGGGGTCGATGCTCCAGTGACTGACGCCCCGATCACCGCGGCCTTCCGCACCGCTGAGGCTGCGGACCGCATGGCGGGTGAACTTCGTCTGCTCGAAGACGCCGGACAGACGATCTCCGTCACCCGCTTGTCGGGTGCGGCGCTGCGTGAACAGGTACCCATGGCCTCTGCGGCCGTCACCGCCGGACTCAACGTCAACGGCCAGCGCTTCATCGACCCCGGTCGCTTCGTGAGGGCGCTCGGCGATGCCGTCGCGGCCAGGGGCGCAACCATCCGCACGCTGGAGGTCACCGACGTGCTCCCGTCCGGCAGTGGCGTCGAAGTGCTTCCGCGCGTGAGTGATCCGTTGACCGCAGACATCGCGGTGATCGCCAGCGGGGCATGGCTGTCGCGGCTCACGGGCCGCCGCATGCGCGTCCCGGTACGGGCCGGCCGCGGTTATTCGTTCACCGTGCCCGTGGACCGTCCACTGCCGGGCCCCGTCTACCTGCCTGAGGTGCGGGTGGCGTGCACGCCGTACCGAGGCGGTCTGCGCGTCGCGGGAACCATGGAGTTTCGCGACCCGGACGACCCGGCGACAAGGGAGCGCGTCGGCGCCATCGTCGCGTCGGCTAGCCCGTTGCTCGACGGCGTGCGCTGGGACGAACGCAGTGACACGTGGGTCGGCCCACGCCCGGTGACACCGGACGGACGCCCGCTCGTCGGTGAGCTTTCCAGAAACTTGTATGTCGCAGGCGGGCATGGCATGTGGGGGTTGGCACATGGCCCCGTGACCGGTCGACTCCTTGCCGAGCACATCACCACGGGCAAACAGCCCGAGGCGCTGCGCGACTTCGACCCGCGGCGCCGGAGCGGTCGCTAGACCACACCAACTCGTCCCCAGTCGTCAGGGGCGGCGCCGATGTTCCCGCCCGCCCCTGACGACGACCACATCCATAGAACGGACTCCACCACGATGATCGCTCGCGAACGCATGTGGATGACCCCGCAGGCGAAGGCTCGCCTGCAAGCCGAGATGAACGCCCTGCGTTCGCGTCCCGGCATCGACGTCCTCACCGACGTCACCAGCTATGACGACATCCTGGTGGCGGACCATGCGGCGCGGCATGCACGCATCCGCGCTATTCAAGACCTGCTCACCAATGCCGCCGCCGGTGCGGACCCACCCGACGACGGCGTCGCCGAACCGGGGATGGTCCTCACCATTCGCTACGACGACACCGGCGAGGTGGAGACGTTCCTGCTCGGCGTGCGCAGCGCCGAAGACGCCGAAGTGGAGGTGTATTCGGTGCAATCTCCGCTGGGCAGTGCGATCACCGGAGCACGTCTGGGCGATCAACGTACCTACGCCATCCCCAGTGGGGCAAGGATCCCCGTGACGCTGCTCGAGGCGGTGCCCTACGGGACGCATGCCTCGAGGTGACGGCACGTACGGTCCACGCCCAGCGCCATATCTCGATGAAGGGAATCACCGTGCGCGCTCCATCCCGAGTCTGGATCTCGACACAGGCCCACGAGCGGCTACGCCGAGAACTCGACACCTTGCAGTTTCTGTTTTCCGCCGGATTCTCCGCTGCCGACTCCGATGAGAACGCCCACGCCGTCCGGCGTGCGTGGGCGCGGCGGATCCAACAGATTCACGACCTGTTGGTCGATGCCGTCGTCGGCGAGGATCCACCCGACGACGGGATTGCCGAGCCAGGCATGGTCGTCACCATCCGCTACGACGCCACCGGTGACACCGACACCTTCCTACTCGGTGTGCATGGCGCCGAATATGCCGACATGGAGGTCCACTCCATCCAGTCACCCCTCGGGTCCGCCATCGCAGGCGCACATCCCGGCGAACGCCGCTTCCTTCGTCTGTCCGATGGCACCGCCCACGTCGTCACCGTGCTCGAAGTGGTGCCGTACGGAATTCACACCGCCGCGGTGGATCAGCGACACAGCATCGTGGTGTCGACGCCGAGTGCATTCAGCCGCGTGACGTAGGTCGTGACGTTGCGCAGCTTCACGTCCTCGTATCCGCGCACCACGTCGGCGGCCGAGGCGGCGGCGACTGCGGCGTCGAAGGAATCGACCGACAGCGACGCGCAGAGATCGGCGACCATGGCCTCGTAGTGGGTGACCAGCGCGCGCTCGAGCCTGCGCAGGTGCGCATGACCGAACGGGTCGAACACCGTGCCGCGCAAAAACTTTCCCTTCGCCAGCAGCCTGAGCACACCATGCGTGCGAGGGCCGAAGCCGATCTTGGTCTTGCGTCCCAGCGCCCGCATCGTCGGCGGATGCAGCATGTAGGTCAGCTTGGCTCCGCCCGGCACCTCGGCCTGCAACGACTCCACGAAGGCCGGATCGGTCAACATGCGCGCGACTTCGTACTCGTCCTTGTAGGCCACGAGTTTGTGGAGATGGGTGGCCACGGCCGCCGAGAAGTCGGTGCGGTCGGTGACTGGTCGTTCGCGGGCCCACGCCGCCTCGACGACGGCGAGGTAGCGGCCGGCGATCCGGTCACCCTGGTAGGCCACCAGGTTGGCCATGGCGCGTTCGACGATCGAGCGCGTCGCGCCGGCCACCGGTGATGCCGTCAAGCAGATGCGTCGGCACCACCGTGTCGCTGCGACGGGACGGTGCCGCGGCGGCGGACACGGTCCGGAATGCCGCCGGGTCGGCGACGGCGACTCGGCCCCACCGGAAGGCGGCCCGGTTGGCCTCGACGGCAACGCCGTTGATCGCGATGGCCTCCTCGATCGCCTCGGACGGCACCGGCAGCGCGCCGGCCTGGTAGGCGGCGCCGACGAGCAGGAAGTTGGCGGCGGCGGTGTTGGCGAACAGCGACTGCGCTGCCGCGAGGGCGTCGAACGCGACCAGCGTTCGGGCCCGGGCGCGCAGGCGGTCGAGTAGATCGTCGTCCTGCGGGTAGGACACCGAGCCGTCGTAGACCATGTCGCCGGTCGGCGTCCGGCTGGTGGAGGCGACCGTGATCGTCCGTTCCGGGCTGCCGTAGCCCGGTTCGCGGGGTCGGCGGCGGTGAGCAGATCGAACGCCAATACGCAGTCGGCGCCTGCGCGGCTGATCCGGTTCGACTCCGCCCGCCCGGCACTCAGTCGCAGATGCGAGGTCACCGGGCCGGCCTTCTGGCTCAATCCCGTCTGGTCGAGCCCGTCGACGTGCAGCCCGGCGCGCAGCGCAGCCATGCCGAGCACCTGGTTGACGGTGAGGATGCCCGTGCCGCCGATACCGGCCAGGAAGACGTTGTAGGGGGCCGTCACCTGCCGGATGTCGACGTCGGGCACGCGCGGTGGCGCTGGGATCGATCGTGGCGTGTTGGGACGAGTCTCGGGCATCTCGACCGTGACGAACGAGGGGCACTCACCGTCGAGACACGAGTAGTCGGTGTTGCAGCTCGTCTGGTCGATCCGGGTCTTGCGACCGAATTCGGTGTCGACGGGTTGGACGGACAGACAGTTGCTCTTGATGCCGCAGTCGCCGCAGCCCTCGCAGACCGCTTCGTTGATGACGACCCGGGTCCGCCGGACCGGCAACGTACCGCGCTTGCGCTTGCGGCGCGCTTCGGCAGCGCATTGCTGGTCGTAGATCAGGACCGTGACGCCCTTGGTGTCGCGCAACACGCGTTGCGCCTCGTCGAGGCGGTCCCGATGCCACAACGTGACACCGTCGGCGAAGGCGGCGTGACGGTGCCGGTCGGGATCCTCCGCGCACACGATGATCTTGGCGACGCCCTCGGCGGCGAGCTTGCGGGTGAGGTCCGGCACGGACAGCGCCCCTTCGGCGTCCTGCGCGCCGGTCATGGCCACCGCGGAGTTGTACAGGATCTTGTAGGTGATGTTCGTCCCGGCCGCCACGTTGGCCTGCAGGGCGAGCTGGCCGGAATGGAAATACGTTCCGTCGCCGATGTTTTGGAAGATGTGCTCGACGTCGGTGTACGGCGCCTGCCCGATCCATTGCGCTCCCTCGCCGCCCATCTGGGTCAGACCGGTGACGTGTGAATCGGTTCGCGAGGACATCGTCACCAGGGTGTGGCAACCGATGCCACCGGCCGCGAGGGACCCGGCGGGGACCGCGGTGGATCGGTTGTGCGGACATCCGGAGCAGAAGTACGCGGTGCGCTTGGCACTCAACACCGTCAGTGGCAGGGACGGTGGTGGCGGCGCGGTCAGCCCGATGCGTTCGGAGAGGATCCTGCGCAGCGGTGCGGTCAGGCGCGCTGCCGTCAGTTCACCGTCGGGCGGGATGAGCGGGCGTCCGTCGAGGTCCCGCTTGCCAAGCACGGCGGGAGCATGGACCCGACCGTAGAGGATGTCTTTGACCTGCGACTCGACGAAGGCGGTCTTGTCCTCGACGACGAGCACCCGCTCGACCCCGACGGCCAGCTGCCGCACCTTGCCTGCGCCGAGTGGATAGGGCATGCCGACGCGCATGATGCGGACGCCGGAGGCACGCAGATCCGCCTCGCCGAGGCCGAGGTCGGTCAGCGCCTGGCGCACCGCGTCGTAGGCCGTGCCCACGGCGACGATGCCGAGCCAGGCGTCGGCCGGATCGGTCTCGATGGTGTCGATCGGGTTGGCGGCGTTGAACGCCTGCACCATCGCCCAGCGGGGTCCATAGAGGTCGGCTTCGGCTAACAGGCTGTCGGCCGGAGCCGCCATGATGCGCTGACGGTAGGTCCAGGGCTTACCGTCCCACTCGATCGTCGGGACGGTGATGCCGAAGTCGGAGAAGTCGCGGTCGAGCGTCCAGAGCCCATCGGCGACGTCGGCGACGATCTTCAGCGCCGGCCAACATCCCGACGCCCGCGACAGCGCGACGCCGTACAGCCCGAAGGCGACGACTTCCTCGGCGTTGCGGGGGAACAACACCGGCATCGACAGCGCCGCCAGCGTCCGCTCGCTCGCGGCGGGTACGGTCGACGACTTGGCGGCGGGATCGTCGCCCACCAGGGTCAGCACGCCACCGGTCGGATGAGCGCCGTACATCGATGCGTGCCTCAGCGCATCGCCGGCCCGGTCCAGCCCGGGGCCCTTGCCGTACCACACGCCGACGACACCGTCGTGGGTCCGCTGGCCCTTGGGTAGCTCCAGCTGGCTGCCCCACACCGCGGTGGCGGCCAGTTCCTCGTTGACGCCGGGCACCAGCGCCACGTCGTGCGCGGATCTCAGGTCGCCGAGGCCGGCCAGCAGTTTGTCCAGCCCCGCCAGTGGGCTGCCCTGATAGCCGGAGACGAAGGTGGCCACGCGCTTGCCGGCCCGCTTGTCACGCTCGTGCTGTTCCACCAGTTGGCGGGCGATGGCCTGGACGCCGGTGAGGAGCACCGGACCGGATGTCGGCGAGTATCGCGCGGCGAGGTCGAACTCGGCGGGAACGGGTTTGTCGGCCAGGTCGGTCATGGAGACACACCTCCAACGGTGATCGCTTCGATTGCTCAATCCTCCGAGGTAGATACCGATCGGTCAACTGACGTCGACCGAACACAACCGATGGATCAGTTGGTGATCGTCGTCACCCCGTAAGGTAGGAAGAATGCTCAGCATGGACCGGCTCGACTTCGAGATCCTGCGCAAGTTGACCGACGACGCGCGCACCGGCGTGGTCGAGCTGTCCTCGGCATTGGGCGTGTCGCGCAACACCGTGCAGTCACGGGTGCGTCGTCTCGAGGAGTCCGGCTTGTTGACCGGCTACCAGCCCAGCGTCGATCTGGCCCAGGCGGGATTGGCGGTACAGGCCTTCGTCGCACTGGAGATCAACCAGGTGAGCATGTCCTCGGTGGTGGACGGGCTGGCCCAGATCCCACAGGTGCTCGAGGTCCACGCCACGACCGGGCGCGAAGACCTCCTGGTCCGGGTCGCCACCGGCACACAGGCCGAACTCCAGGAACTCGTGGTGCGGATCCTCGCCATCCCCGGGGTGGCGCACTCGAGCACCACGCTGGCGTTGACCACTCCACTGCCCTACCGGGTGATCCCGCTGCTGGACGAGACCACCCGTGACACCGGCTGGGGACGTTCCACTCCTAGGCCGTGACGGTCGCGCGCCGTCGAATCGCCGGGTCTAGTGAGCCAGTTCGCCCAGGGCGCTTGGCAATTCGGGGTGCCCGAAGAAGCCCGGCAGCCCGCCGGTGTGCACGAGGACGACGGTGGATTCGCGATCGATGCGGCCGTCGCCCACCTCGGCGACGAGTCCGGCCAGCGCCCGACCCGTGTAGACCGGATCGAACAGGATGCCCTCGGTCCGTGCGGCCATGATCAGCGCCGCCGTGACCTCGGGGGTGAGGCGGGCGTAGCCGGCACCCACCTGATCCATCCGGATGCGCAGGTCCGCAGGCGCCACGTCGGGCGTGGCGCACAACGTCAGGATCGTGGCGCGCGGGTCGGTGACCGCACCGCAATGCACCCCGAGAACCCGCTGCGGCCCGAAGCCCTTCACCAGCCCCGCCATCGTCGCGCCGGAACCGACCGCGACCACGACGTGGTCGGGATCGACGCCCGCAGCGACGATCTCGTGCGCCGCGTCGAGGTAGGCGTTGGTCGTCAAGGGACTGGATCCGCCGAAGGGAATCAACGCCGGGCGCCCACCGCCGGCTTGCACGTCGGCGACGACCTCGGAGACACGGGTGTGCAGCGCATCCCCGTCGCCGGCGGGCGTCCACACGATCGTTGCCCCGAACAGGACGTCCAAGGCCAGGTTTCCGCTCAGGTCAGCGTGGTCCGCGGGGTCGCCGGCCAGAACCAGCACCACCCGCAAGCCCAGTCGAGCGCCGACGGCGGCGGTGAGCCGGGCGTGGTTGGACTGCGGCGCCCCGCTGGTGACCAGCGTGTCCGCTCCCGCGGCCACCGCGTCGGCACAACTCCACTGCAGCTTACGGACCTTGTTGCCGCCACCGCCGAGCCCCGTCAGGTCATCGCGCTTGATCCACAGCGCATCCGGGGCCAGCCCGACGGCAGCCGAGAGTCGTGGAGCCCTCTCGATCGGTGTCGGCCAGGTGCCGAGTGACAGCGCTTTCGATGACACCGCTCGTGACGACACTGCCGGGCGCTCTGGTTGCACGCGTCTCCTCGGGCACGTTCGGGACCTTCCGATGCTACGGGAGGTGACCCGCCAGGACGTCGAGGCGATCCTCGCTCATCCTCGACCCGGATGCCGTACGGCACGGCGAGCTGCGGGTGCCGAGGCACGCCACGGCCGACCTCGCCGGTCGGACGGTGGTGGCTCACCTCGCCCACGGCAAGCACCTGCTGACCCGGCTGTCGGAGGATCCCGGCGGTCATGCCCGACGTCCGGGTCATCCTGCACACGGGCCGACCCGCGGCCTACGGCGTCCGGCTGGACCTCGGCGCCCGGGCACTGCGGCGGTCGGCGACGGGGCCCGGTGCGATGCAGGACGACGGGGATCGCGCGATGGGGCGAGCAGCACTGGGTGGCCGGTCGCGCCGGTCGGCCGTGTCTGCGGTGCCGAACACCCGTCCGAATGGTCGCCGAGGTCGCCAACGACCCCGAGCGGCGGCGTACCTGGTGGTGGCCGCACTGCCAGCCGCGGCCCGTGGCAGACACCGGCCGTAGACGCGCTCAGGCGGGCGGGTAGGGCAACCCGAATTCGTCCGCCAACAGACTCTGGACGACGATCATCGCGGCGTTGGAGCCCGCGGCGATCGCGCCGGCGAGGTGCGGTTGTTCGGTGCAGACGTCACCGGCCGCGAATACGACGGGCACGTCGGTGCGGAACAACGCGTCCACCTTGATGGCGTCCGGCGCCGCGGGCGCCGAATGGCAGGTGACACCCAGCTTTCCGGCCAGCGTCGACCGCTGCCGCAGCGGCGCCTGCACCAGCAGGCCGTCCCGCTTCATGCGGGTGCCGTCCACGAAGACGATCTCGGCGAGTGATTCGGCGTCACCTGCCAGCTCGGCGATTCGACGCTCGTCCACTGCCACCCCTGCCCGCGCAAGCAACCGACCCTGGTGTGCGTCTAGCCGAGACGGCCCGTCGGTCAGCACCACGACGTCGTCGGTCCACCCGCGGAGCATCAACGCGGCGTGGACGCCCTCCTTGCCGCCCGCCAACGCGGCAAGCCGCGTGTCTCGCATCTCCCAGCCGTGACAGAACGGGCACTGGAACACAGAGTTTCCCCAGAATCGGCGCAGCCCGGGCAGGTCGGGTGGGCAGTACTGCATGCCGGTGGCGAGGAGCACCCGGCGGCCGTGGATGCGCTGCCCGCAGTCGAGGTCCAACTCCACGTGGTCGTCGAAGGGCGTGCCCCCGACCACTTCACCGACCCGGTACTCGACACCGGGATAGGACGCCAGCTCGCGACGCCCCGTCGCGTAGAGGTCGCCCGGCGACCGTTGGTCGAACCCGAGCACACCGCCGACGACACCTGCATCCGCATTGCTCGGCGATCCGGCGTCGACGACCAACGTCCGCCGACGCGCCCGGCCCAGCACCAGTGCGGCGCTCAGACCGGCTGCACCTCCACCGACGACGACGCACTCCCATTCATCTCGCACCCGCGCCAATTTTCCGTCAGAGCGCGAGTCAAACCTGGGGACGTGCGTTCACCACCGGTCCATGACGCCCATGATCTGCAGCAGATAGATCACCGCCACCACCAGGAAGACGGCGGCCAGCACCCCGACGACGATCAGGGACGCGATGGTGGTCGGGGTGAACCTGCGGGTGGCGGGTGGATCCTGGTTGTTCGTCGCCGACGTCTGCGCAGAGTCCGGCGGTGTGTCGCCCGGTTCGACACCTCCCCCGTTCGCGACGGCCGGAATGTCGGCCGGGTCGGGGTCGGGCGGAGTTGCCGTCATGTCCAGTCTCCCGTCACCGTGGTCGTGTGGACATCCCCCCGGTTCGGGGTCCTCAAACCCCCCGGGCTCCCCTTGTCTACTTCTTCAACAGCCCGACCTCGTGATAGGCCCGATCCGTGTTCACCTGCCACGGATCCACGTCCGATCCGAAATATCTCGCCACACTGCGCATCGCGCTCAACATGGCATGGTCCTGGTTGTCGTACCTGTGCATGCCGTTGCGTCCGATGGGGTGTAGAGAGGGGTACTCGCGACGCAGGAAGTCACGGATTCGGGCGACGCCGGCATTGCCAGCCGGATCGCGGATCGGATACGCGAACGGGGAACGGACGAACATGATGTGCTCCATGGCTGAGTCGTCGATGCCGAGGGCTCGGAGGTCTTGCGCGACAATGCCTTCGAAGTGCTCGTCATCGGCCGCCATCAGGTCGCCATCCGGACCGACGAAATACTCGAGCCCCAGATGGGTGCCCTGCCAGCCCGCCGGCGCGAGTGCACTCGACCAGAGACCATAGTTCTGCACTCGACCGCACCGGACGCGCGTGCCCGGCGTGTAGACCCAATGATGTGGCATGTCGTAGCGCTGGCCCACGGCGACCGCGACCGTGATCAGTGAGCGGTGCCGTAGCGATGCGGCGGCCGCAAGGATGGGCTTCGGCGGTGCGGGGTCCAAGGCGTTCACCAGCAGCCGCAGCGGCATGCTCGAGAACAGCGCGTCGCCGAAAGCTGTTTCCCCGTGGTGTAATTCGACGGCCCAGCGTCGGCCGTCGAATCGTACCCCGATGACCGGGGCGTCCAGGCGAGTGGAGACTCCGGCATCTGCCAGGGCGGCCGCCGCGGCCTCCCACACCTGGCCGGGCCCGAGCAACGGATACCGGAAGACGTCCTCGTGTGCGGATTCCGCCCGCCGCCGCGGGCGCCAATCGATCGGCTTGATGCGCTGATTCGCCCAGTCGCTGGCGATGTCGCCGGGATCGGCCTGCCAGGTCTTGTGCACGTAGCCGTCGAAGAACATGTCGTACCAGTAGCGGCCGAACTGGTGGGTGCCCCATTGACGGAAGCTGGCCGACTCGTCGACACCAGGGCTCCCGCGGGGAAGTCTCGACCACAGCAGACTGCCGAGCCCGCGCAACCCGCGCCACGGTCCCATCTGGGTCAACAGATCACGACCCACGAGTGGGTACCGAACGTAGTGACCGTCGACCAACATGGCGGAGCGCCGCTGCACGGAGGTCCACTGGTCGAGTGGGAGCAGAGAGTCCCACAGCTCCAATACCTCTGCGCTCCGGGTGAAGAACCGATGACCGCCGGGGTCGACGCGCCAAGCTCCGTCGTTCGGCGTCCGTGCCAGTCCGCCGACGTGCCCCGCCGCCTCGTAGAGGTGCGGCGCCACCCCGCCGGCCACCAATCTGAGCGCAGCGGTGAGTCCCGCCGGACCGGCACCGATGATCACCGGACCCGCACTCGACGTCATGGCGGCACTACCTTCCGCGACGCTGGGGGAAACGTCGGTACTGCGCGACGAGTTCGTCGATGTGACATCCGGTGAGTTCGTTGAGCGGCGTCGTCAGGAAGACCAGCTGAGCGTATTGGGTCTGCAACGGCAAGAAGCCGCTGAGCAGCGGCTCGGGAGTGGTTCGAATGACCATGTCGACGTCGTCGATGTCGAACGCTGCGTTGACGTCGCAGCCCTCCCGCATGGCGCGCTGGTAGGCCATGCGCAGCTCGTCACGAGCGTCGTAGGCCGCGAGGACGTTGATGCGGAAGTCGTCACCGGTCATCGCCTCTTCCAGGGCGCGGGCAGCCATCCGGTAGTCCGCCGGAAGCAGGTGGCGATTTCCATGCACGCGCACGCTGCAGACGGCCGGGTCGAACCGGGCGGGGACCAGCGTCGTGAGAAAGTGGATCGAAGCGGTGTACACGGCCGTCAACTCGGCGTCGGAACGCGCCAGGTTCGCCACGCTCAGATTGAACACCGTCACGGTGCGTACGCCATTGCGCTGCAGCGCCTCCAGGACGTCGACGACCTTCTCCGCGCCGCGGAGGTACGCGTCGGTCAAGCTCGTGCCATGTGCGTCGGCCCAACGCCGCAATCCGTCGGGGATCACACCCACGTGAGCAGGTTCGTGACGTCCCGACCACCCACCGCGGCTGCTCAATCCTCCGCGCTTCGCAGCACCGCAAGCACGGTCAGGACGAGGATCTTGAAGTCGAGCCGCAGCGACCAGTTCTCGATGTAGTAGTTGTCGAATTCGGCCCGGTCGGCAATCGAGGTCTGCCCGCGAAGACCGTGAACCTGAGCCCAGCCGGTGATCCCGGCCTTCACCCGGTGCCGGTCGCCATAGCGCCGCACCTGCATCTCGAACAACTCGACGAAGGCGGGCCGCTCGGGACGCGGGCCGACCAGGCTCATGTCGCCCCGAATCACGTTGAGCAGCTGGGGCAATTCGTCCAACGACGTCTTGCGCATGATCTTCCCGATCGCGGTCCGTCGGTCGTCGCCTTCGACGCCGCCGGGCGCCGCCCCTGCCTTCGGTGCGAAACCCACGGTCGCCGAGTCCACGGGACACATGCTGCGGAACTTCAGACAGTCGAAGACCTTGCCGTCACGTCCGACACGTTCCTGTCGGTAGAGGATCGGCCCGGGTGAGCTGAACTTGACCAGAAGCGCCAACGCGATGAAGACGGGCGAGATGAGCAACAGTCCGACGCTCGCTGCGGCCCGGTCGAAGGCGTGCTTGAGCGAGAACTGCCACCCCTTCGGATCCGCGCGGATCAGCACGATCAGCGGCACCCCGCCGAGGTGCTCGACCCGGGCGCCGAGGCCCACGGCGTCCATCAGTCGCGGCACCACCCGCACCCGGATGCCGAGGTTCTGCGCCAACAGCGCGGTGTGCGCCAGGTGCTCGTCCGACGCCGATGACGGCGCGACGATCAGCTCCTCGGCGCGACTGGCGCGCGCTGCGCTCTCGAGGTCGTCCGTGGTCCCCAGATAGGGCACGCTCAGCAGGTCCGTGTCGGCCGGTCGCGTGTCGTCCAGCACGCCGACGGGACGCAGCCCGTACTCGGGTACCTGCCGCATGCGGGTGATGAGCTGATGGGCGATCGGTCCGCAGCCGATGATCAGCGCGGGAGCTCCGACGCGAAACTTCCTTCGCAGGTTGCGGTACACCAAGGATCTGACCAGACGTGCCAGCGGCATGAGAACCGCCGCGCACGCCCACAACCGCACCAACAAGTCACTCGGGCGGACGTGCGCCACCACCACGTCACCGGGCGCGAAGGGCGGAACCAGCACCAACATGATGGTCAGCGTCGCCAGCGCGGATACGGCGACCGCCGTCTCCACCGGTTCGACGTCATCGAGGAACCTGAAGTTCAGCTTGCGCTTGTACATCGACCGGGCGGCCAGTACCAGCACCACCATCGGGACGAAAGCCCATGAGTACGAGGCGACGTTGCGCTCGTGCACGGGACCCACGACCCACCACTGGGCCAGCAGGACCGCCCCCGCGGCGGCAAGGACGTCACACGCGACGAGGATCGTCGAATACCACCGGTCGGTGCGCAGGCGTTCGATCCAGGCGGGCGCCGAGACGTCGTAGCGGACAGGCGGCGTCGCGGCGAAAACCGTCGATTCCGTCTTCAGCTGCATGCATCAATCTCCCGGCCCAAGTCGTCTGCGGGATCAACTGTAGGTGTTGCCGAGGTGAATGCGCAGTCGAATGCAGACGGCGTTTCATCATTTGCCCGCCCGCTGCATGAACCGCCGTCGGCGGGCGTTGCCGACTGCCGTCGTCACCCATTTGCGTCATGCCGCCCGGCAAAGATCCGTTCGACGGCGAGGCTGGCCAGATCACTCAGCACCTGCACGTGTCCGGTGCTCCACAACCGTGGCTTGCTGTCGAATACGCACAGCGTGCCGATGGCATTGCCGTCGGCATCGGCGAGAGGTGCGCCGAGATAGGCGACCACGCTGCCGTCTCGGACCACGGGGTGGTTTCGAAATACCGGGTGCATCCGCGCGTCCTCGAGAATGAGCGTCGTGCCATTTGCCACGGCGTATTGACACACGGATCGGTCCAGGGTCGTTTGCCGTTCCTGCGGGGTGTCGGCTTTCATGCCGACAGTGCTCTTGAAGAATTGCCGGTCGACGTCGATCAATGACACCGCCGCGGACGGCGCGTCCAGGGCGTCGGCCGCCGCCCGGGTGATCCGGTCGTAGACCGCCTCCGGGGGGGAGTCCAACAAACCGGTGGCATACAGGGCGCGCAGCCGCTGCGGGTCGGTTAGCGCGGCAGAAGTGCTGGGCATCGTGGTCTCGGCAAACGCGCCGGACACGGCGAGGTGGTCCATCAGCTCGTCGAGCAGCGGGCTGCTGGCACGCCTCTGGTCCGCCACCATCTGTGACGCCACGGCGCGCGCTACGTAGGTGGCGACGTCCTGGCCGGCCTCGCGCGCACACTCTTCGAGTAAGCGGTTGAGCCAATCGTCGAACTTCATCACCCGGCTATCCACCGATCAACGGTATCCGAACTCGACCCGATCCGAAGCAGGTGCAGCAAGCTCGCGTACCGCGTCAGCAACGTAACGTTGGCCGCGACGTCGAGGATCAGGAGGGGACGTGGCAAAAGCGCCGACGAATGGCGGCCCCGTCGAGCTGCTGTTCGATGCGCGACACGTGCGCCAGAGCGGCATCGGCACCTACATCCGCACCCAACTTCCCCACGTGGAGGAGGCCGCGGCCAGGCACGGCGTCGCACTGGCGGTGTTGGCCGATCCGGAGACCGTGCCCGAGCTCCGCCCGAGCACCGGTGTCGTGCTCGCCTCCCCGTCGTCGGCGGCGATGTACTCGCCGGCTGAACAGCTGGTGTGGCGTCGTGCGTTCACCGCGGCGGAACCCCGGGCCGTATGGCTGCCGCACTACCCCTTCCCGTTGGCCCGGATGTGGCCGCGCCACAGCCGGATACTGACCTATGTCACGGTGCACGACGCCATCCACCTCCTGCCACGAGCGATCAGCGGCCAAGGCTTTGCACGACGGTCGTATGCGCGCGCGATGCTCGCTGCCGACGCTCGGTGGTGTCGCCGAATCTTCACCCCGTCGAAGGCGACCGCGGCGACCCTGCGGACGATCGTGCGGTCGGCCCGCATCTCGGTAACGCCGATACCCGTTGACGAGGTGTGGTTGGAGCCAGTCGATCCCGGCCTGTCACCGGTGCACGGTCGTTACCTGCTCTACGTCGGAAACACCAAGCGCCACAAGAACCTTCCACTGCTGCTCGAGGCGTTCTCCACCTTGACCGATACCGTTCCGCACCAGCTGGTGATCGCCGGCGGCGGGTCCTCGCTGCGCACGCTCGACGAGCGGGTCCGCCGAATCGCCGAGGACAACCGGGACCGGATGGTGGTGACGGGACAACTCGGATTTCCGGCGTTGCGTGCGCTGGTCGCCGGGGCGGAGGTGTTGGTCATGCCGTCCCTGTACGAGGGTGCTGGGCTGCCGCCGCTGGAGGCCATGGCCTCGCGTACCGCCGTTCTGTCGTCGGACATTCCGGCGTTGCGGGAGACGTGCGGTGACGGTGCCGACTACTTCCGGCCCGACGACGGAGACGGGTTGGCTTCGGCATTGCGGACGTTGTGCGCCGATGACGGGGCGCGAGCCGACGTGGCCGCGCGGGGATACTCCCATGTGGTGAGACGCCAGCGGGGCATCGATGCGACCGCCGCCGCCGACCAGGTATGCATCGATCTGGTCGGCAGCCGGCGCCGATGATGACCAGGCGCACGCTGCTGGCCAGTACGCCTGCCGCAGCCGCCTTGGCCGCGGTAGGCGTGGCGGGTGGGTGCCGGCGGGGCGGGAACACCGTCGTCGACGTCACGAACTTCGGCGCGAGCGGCGACGGTGTGACGGACGATTCGCTCGCCATCCAGGCCGCCGTCAGAGCACTACGACCGCGGGGGACGCTGTACTTCCCCAGGGGTACGTACCGATTCGCACAGCGGCATCCGGCAGGAACGGCAGCGATCGTCATCGCCGGACTCTCGGACGTCGACGTCGAGTTCGATCACGCCGAGCTGCTCATGGACAACCTCGACGCGACCGAACGCACCGGTACCAGCCACGGCCTCCTGATACGGGGACCGGCATCGGGAATCGCACTGCATGCGGTCAACATTCGGTGGGCCGCAGGTGCCCGGCGATCACTGGGCGACGGGATCAGGGTGATGGGCTGCCCCGCCGAGGGTGACGCCCTCCCCACCGGGTGGTCCGGACCGCGGGCGCCTATCCGCGGAATAGCATTGTCCGACTGCATCATTCGAGGCAGCCCCCAGGCGGGTGTGATCATGCTTGGCGCGTCCGACATCACCGTGGCCGGACTGCGGGTAGCCGACAGCGGTGCCGACGGCCTGCACTTCAACGCCTGCCGACGCGGCAGGATCGACGACTTCCACGCGAGGAACACCGGCGACGACGGACTGGCGCTGGTGACGTACTTTGCGCGCGACTTCACCTTCGACGAAGCAGCACACACCTTCGCGTTCCCCGCACTGACCAACTGGTCCAATGCCGACTTCGTCATCGACGACGTCGACGTCGTCGGCGGCAAGGCCAACGGCGTGCGGATCGCGGGAACACATCGCCTCACAGTAGGAGGGCTCAGGGTCACCGGAATGCGGTCGGGTTCGGCGGTGATGGTCGACTCCGCCGAGCCCGGTTCCGACGTCGGGTGGGACTACGTGGCCAGCCGCGCGGTACGCCTCGGCACCGTCGCGGCGACCAACTGCGACACGGGAATTCATCTTCTGGCCCGACCAGGCGCCTCCGGCGACGAGCGGTTCACCGGATTCGACGTCGTCATCGACGAAGCTCGGCTCGACGGCTGCGACAATTGGTCGGTCCGGGCGGAGTCACTGACCCCGCGCCGGGCGAGCGGCCTCCGCATCTCCCGATGCCACATCACCGCCACGTCGACCTCTGGCGGCAACGGCGGGGTCGGGATCGCCAACGCGGACAACGTCACTCTCGGCGACCTGTCGATCCGTCACACTCAGCCGGTCGTCTCCTTCACGGCCGTCGACGCGGGGCGCCTTGCCGTCGACCGGCTGAGCGTGTCGATCGCCGCGTCCGAGCAGCCGGCGACCCCCGCACCACCCTGCGTGTCGATCGAGGATGCCGATGGCGCCATCGACGAACTGGACCTGCGCTGGCCGGCCGCACCGGATCAGTGGCGCGCCGTGCGGCTGTCCAACGCGGGCCGGTGCGGTGACGTGGTGCGTGAACAGCCGGTCGACACGACGAACCTGGACCTCGCTGCGGTGGGAGATGCCACGGTCACCTGTTCGTAGCCCGGTACGTCAACCGGCGTCCTGGGCGGTCTGCGGCGGTCGAAGCCGGGCAGCCAGCAGCGCGCTTCCCACCGTCAGCATCAGCAGGAAGATGACGATGCCGTAGACCAATATCTGCACGCGCCAGACTTCGAGAAAGCAGTACCCCACCACTCCCGCAGAAGCCGCGATCACCGGGCTGAAGCTGAACATGCGCGCGAAGGCGTAACCCGCCAGCCCGAAGGCCAGAATCGTGTAGAGCCAGCCCCAGGTCCCGTACACCGCATAGGTGTCGGCGAAGACCGAATTGGTGAAGAAGTTGCCCGCGAACGTCACCGAGTAGCCATAGACCGACGCCTGCTTCCAGCTGTCGTCCTTGGTGACCTTGTTGAACTGCAGGAAGGTTGGCTGTACGGCAGCCAGTGACGACACCGCACCGCCCTGTTTCTCCCAGGCACCACGTACCACCGCATCCGACACCCCCAACGAGACCTGCGCCGGTACGGCCAGATAGGCGCCGGTCTGGTAGAAGTTCATCTCGATCGGGTTCGACACTCCGGCTTCGCGGTAGTAGTTCGCATTGCGGACGTAGTTGAGCGCCGTGAGGAGGGCGAATCCGCTCGTCGCGATCACCATCACCGCGATCACGGCACGCGTCCGCGAGCCGCGGGTCACCCGCCGCGGCGCGCGGCTCCTGACTTGCGCCGCCAGATAGACGGCGCATGCCATCAACAGCGAAAGGCGGGAGGCGATCATCGAATTGGCCGCCAGCAGCAGCACCGCGGCGACCATGTACGGCCACCCGACGACCTTCCTGCGCCAGAGGTGCACGCCGACCGGCGCCGCCAGGATAGTGGCATACCGCAGTGTCTGTGGCCCGGCGAAGCCGGAGAGCGCATTGCTGAAGTCGTTGGCGGTCTGGTTGCTCAGCGAATCGACGATCGCGGAGACTCCACCGACCTTGAAGAAGGCGTAACCGACGCCGACGGCGCCTGCCGCCAGCAGGAGGAAGAAGTAGCGACGTTCGAACCAGGCGGTGCCCGTGGGGGCGTCGGCCGCTGGGGACCGCGATGCTTGCGTGCCCAGCCGGAAGCCCACCATCGACACCATCACGATTGCGCCGTACCAGAGCACCAGAAGCGCAACGCCTTTGACACTGACCTCGGCCGGAGCCGAGAACCCGTTCAACGCCTCGGACATGGTCTGACGTCCGCCAAGCCGCTGCCTGGCCACCAAGGCCGCCCACGCCAGGAACGACACGCTCACCGGCGCCAGGATCAGGACCCCTGGACTGAACCACAGCGGGGCTTCTGGCGATGTGCCACCCCGGCGGCCGGTCGCATGGGTGCGTAGCTCGGTGAGCATCGCTAGCCGGACCGCTGGTGTGGGCGACCGAACCCGAACGTCGCCGCGTAGTCCGGTGCGCCCCTGACCGCGGCGTAGTGGTACACGACGGCGGTGATCACCTCGGAGAGGACGAAGGCCAGGAATATCGCGGCAGTGGTCTGCCACACCACCAGAAAGCCGACGCTGACCACGAGATAGACGACCGTGCTGCCGCCGCGGATCCAGAACACGAGGACCGTCCTGCCCGCCTTGCGCAGCGCCGCGAACGGCACCGTGGACAACAGCATCACGGCCTTCCACAGTGCGGCCAGCAGGAGCGCGACGACACCCACGTCGCGCCAGGCCGGCCCGAATACCAGGCTGCCCAGCCCACCGAGGGCGGCAATCAGGACTGCGGCCAATCCCGCGGCGAACACGGCGAGGAACGGGGCGAGTTCACCGCGGTGGCCGTGGGCCAGCAACCTGTACCTGCCGTACGCCAGGATGGGCTCCACCGCGCCCGCCACCGTGGAGATGACGCGAAAGGTGACCGATGCCACCGGGCCGACCATCACCAAGAGCAGAGACGTGATCGCGGGCTGAACGGCTCCGACGACCGCCGTCTCCGCGGTCACCCAGCTGGACCTGCGGACGTCTGGTGGGAAACCCATGCGCGGCATGGCCTTTCGTGGCCGATACCGGGCAACGACGGCGAGCACGGCCCCGACTGCCAACACCCGCACGCAGTGTGGATTGTGCTGTGCGGCCATCCAGAGGGCGACCACACTGGCGACGATCAGCGTCGCAGCGCCGAAACCCTCGCGTTTCCAGTCGCCGCTGACGACCCCGATCGAGCGCGACATCAGCAGGCCGGTCATCACCCCGACCGAACTCGCCATGAGCACGGCCGACGGCGCGACCGCGGGCCCGATCACCAGTAGCGCACCGGCGGCGACGGTGAACGCCACCACCCATGCAGGCAGGCCCAGCTCACCGTGGGCTTCGGGCGTCGCCAGGCGGCCCTCGACGAAGAAGGCGTTGAACAGTTGCGCGACATAGACGCCGACGACCAGTGAGAGCGCGAGGAAGCCCTGGGTGTCGATGGGCGCGATGCGCGCATAGATGGCGATGAACATCGCGGGGAAGACGTTCAGTGCGAGACCGGCGATGACCTGGACGGCGGTGTGGAGATGTTTGCCGTCAGCCACGGCGACGGCTTCGGCTCGGTCGATCGTCAGCCATCTCGGTGGGCCACCAGTGTCTGCGACACCACTCCCGCCATCTTGGCACGAAACGCTTCCGGCGAGAACTGTTCTGCGTGCCGTCGAATCCGTACCGGATCGAAGAGGCTGCCGTCGAAGGATGCGAACGTCTCGGCGAGGTTGCTGACCACCTCGGCGTCACTCGCCCCGCCGATGAAGGTTCCGGTGCTGCCGGCGACGACGCTGTCGAGGGCACCACCGACGCCGAGGGCGATCACCGGCGTGCCGCACGCCATCGACTCGACCGGGGTGATGCCGAAGTCCTCTTCTCCCGGCATCACCATCGCCCTGGCGCGGCGGTACAAGCCGCGGAACTCCTCGTTGGACACCCGGCCGAGGAACGTGACGTCGGCGCCGTCGGCGAGCTTGCGGCACTTGGCGGCATCCCGGCCGTCACCGGCGACGACCAGTTTCACGCCGCTCTCGGCGGCTGCCCTGATGGCGACGTCCGGACGCTTGTACCCCACCAACCGTCCCGCCAGGAGGAAGTAGTCCTGGCGCGCCTCGGACGCATCCGGTGTGTAGAAGTCGATGTTGACCGGAGGGTGCACGACGTCCGGCTCACGATTCCAGTGCCGCCTGATTCGCTGCGCCACCGCGGTGCTGTTGGCGACGATGGTCGTGATCTTCGGGGCAGCCGCCAATTCGGTCCTGATCGCCAACCGGGACAGCACGTCGAGTGCCATGCGTCCCGGCAGTGACGACGTCTCCTCGAGTCGCATGTTCTCGTCCCACGCCCACCGCGCGGGAGAGTGCACGTAGACGACCGTCGGCCGGTGCCCTGCGGCGGCGACGGCGGCAGCCGCGAACGCATGGTGGCTGATGAGGACCGCATCCGCCGAGCCGAAGTCGCGCCGCTTCAGCCACCCCGGCACCATCGGAAGCAGCGGCGCGTAGCTGCGGTAGCCCGCCAAGCGGTAGGCCGAGGACAACGGGCCGGTGGTCACGCGTGGCGTGAACGAGGCGCTCACCCGGGGATCCACGATGGGGATGCTGATCGGCGCATCAGGCCACTCCCGTGAGAGCTCGGCGACGACGTGTTCCGAACCGGCGACCTCCGTGAGCCGCTCGTGGACGATCGCGACCCTCACACCGGGCTCCGATCGTCGTCGTCGGCGGGCCGCCGCTTCCGGGGTCCCCACCGCAGCGGGATACGGCACGTGAACACCGCCACCACCGGCGCGGCGCTGACGGCCGCCACCGAGCGCAGTGCTAGGGCGCGCGCCACGGTGTCGACGTCCAATCGGGCCACCAGGACGATGTCGGTGGCGACGGCGATCGTGTCGACCGTCAGCGTCGAATCTCCGACGGCTCCGCCGTGGACCACGCGTGTCGTCACGGTGTCGTGGGGCACCGGCACCGAATGGTTCCCCCGATCGGTCGTCGCGGCCGTCGTGGGCAGACTTCGTGCCGCGGCGTCTTCGAGCAGCGACGCCACGACCGCGCTCCCGGACGACGGCGACGCACCAATGACGAGGATCAGTCGATTCGGCCCCGCGGACGGACACTGCGCGTACAGCGTCCTCGCGAGCCGGGTCTCGTCATCCGCCCATGCCTCGCGCGGCGGCATGCCGAGGTCGACGACGGGAAGCAGCACGCCATCGACGCTCTCGGTCAACGTGTCCACCAACGCTGCACGGCCCGAACGGCGACGACGAGCGAGCATGACGGCCACCACGGCGGACCCGCCCACCAGCGCGCCGAGCACCGCGCCGATGACCCACTGCTGGGAGCTCAGCCGGTTCGCCGTCGGCGGTTGCACCACCAGCAATGTGCTGGACCTTGCCGCCTGCAGCTCCACGCTCTCGCGCAGCCGCTGCAGTTCCTGCGCCCGGACCGGGTCCGCGGCATCGTGCTGCTGCCACTCGGTCAGCGTGGGCAACAGCGTTCGCAACTGCTCGTCGACCCGCTGGGCGAGCTCTTGCCCGTAGAGGTCGATCGCGACCTGCACGGTTCTGATGGCTTCGTCGCCGGATCTGCTGCTGCAACTCACGGTGACGATCGACGACTCACTGGACTGGGCCACGTTCAGCGTGGCGGGTTCGCTGCGGGCCATCTTCCTCGCAACTGCCGCGGCGAAACCCTCGCCTGACAGGTAGGAGATCTCGCCGGCCACGAAATGGCTGGTGATGTCGTGGTTTTCGGGGGTGGTTTGAGTCGCGCCCCCGGCGATCGCGGTCAGGTCGGCCGGGTTCTGGAGCCGGAGAAAGGCCGTCGCGGTGGTGTCGGTGGCCAGCATGCCGAAGACCAACCCGCCGATCAGCGCCCCGACGCAGATCCCGACGACGGCGCCGACGAACGATTTCGTCATCACGTAGCGCGTCTCGATCGACGACACCAGCGCGACTGCGGACGCAGGCACCTTCGACACGTTGACAGACAACTCTATTGCGCTCCGTCCCTATCCCGATGCGATCAACATGGTAGCTGCGCATGACCGCTTACCGGGTCAGACAGAGGCATCGAGTTTCCCGACCGCACCTCGACGGCGCGCCGCCTTCGGTCGCGCCGGATTTGCCCGTAGCGTGCGACGCCAGGATCTGGGGCTTTCTCCTACCGTCGACACCACCGGAGACCGGCTTGATGAGGCGTGACGACATCTGGCGAGCCGTCGGCTCTGCAATCAACGTGCTGTTGTCGGCGACGCTGGTGGCACTGGTGACGACACTCGGCGTCCCCCTCGAGGCGCGCGCCGACCCGCTGACCGCCGATGTCGCCGCCGGGGAGGACATCGCATTGTCGTGGGCCACACTCGGTCTGCCCGACCGGATCACCCTCGTCGGCGCCAACACCAACCAGGACTTCACGCTTCCGGTACCCACCGGACTGAACGTCAGACGGTTGCGCGGGCTCATCCATGCTCCGGTCGACTTCGGTGCCGGTTTCGTCGAAATCAGCGACGGCACGGGCAGATTCCTGGCCACCGTCGATCTTCCCGCCGTAGCGCCGACGCAGGCCGTCGTGCCATTCGACGTCGACCTCTCGGCAGCTCAGACCAGCGGTTCCGCGGCCGGACTCTCCTTCACCGTGCGTGAGGCCGCGATCCCACCCGAACAACGGTGCGGGCTCGGCGAGCAGGTGGTGCTCAGCGATCTCGTCACCGTGTTCGCCGGAAACGAGCCGGCACCGACGAGCATCGCGACGTTCCTTCCGCCGATCCTCTCGCGGCTGCTGATCTACGCACCGTCCGACGCCGACGGCGCCGAACAGCAGGCGGTCCTCACGCTGGTGTCGGCGATTTCACGCACCTACAAGGCGCAGTCCACGGCGGTGACGGTCCTCGAGCAACCCCGCGGCGCGGCGCCACCACCGGCATTGCAGTTCACCCGCGCCATCGTGGTCGAACGCGGCGACGCCGGCCTCGCGGTCGTCAACGCCGGCAGGCCCGACGTCTACCTGAAGTTGACCGGGCGCGGTGACCAGCTCACCGATCAGGCGTCCCTCGTGGTCAACGGACTGGACTCCCTGGTGCAGGTCCCGACCGCCCGTGTCGACAAGGCGGGCTCGCGCGGTGATTCCGATGGCGACGAGATGAGTTTCGGACAGTTGCGGCTGAGCGGTGAGAGTCAGGTCCTGCGAACGTCGAAGCTGACGGTGGGCGTGGATCGTTCGGCGTTGGGCGCAGGGCGGGTGGACGGCGTCCGGGCCCACCTGTTGGCGACCTACACACCGGTCTCGACCATGGACACCGCGAGTCTGATGGTCAACGTGGACGGCCACGCCGTCTACACCGCCGCGCTGAACGACAGTGGTCGCGTCGACGCCACGTTCGACGTACCCGGTCAATTCCTCGGACAGCGAATCATCGTCGACTTCGACGTGGCCTTCAGCCCACGACAACCGTGCAATCCGACGATGGCGCCGATGACGTTCCAGCTCGACCCCCGGTCGACGTTGACGGTGCGGCGCGGCGGCCCGGCTGCCGGCGGTTTCACGGCCGTGCCGTCCGAATTCAGCCCCGAGTTCCTCGTTGCCCTCGACGGCGCCAACCCCGACGAGCTCGGCTACGCGGCCCGCGTCGTCGCGCAGATGGCGCGGCTCACCGGGTCGACGCTGACGCCGCGTGTCGTCGACGTCATGGCCGCGGCCGATGCCACCACCGGCGCGCTGATCGTGGCGAATCCCGCTGCGTTGAAACCGACGTCTTTGCGGCCACCGATGGGCGGCGACGGTTCGGACGTCCGGATCGACCTTCCCGTCGAACTCAGGGCCGACATCGACCGGGGACTGGGATCGATCCAGGCCTTCGCCGACACGCCCCGTGGGCGCACCGTCGTCCTGGTCACCACCACCGGTGCGTGGTCGCTGCTGGAACCGGTGCTCGACTACGTCGATCAGCGACCGGACGGCTGGGCCGGTCTGGACGGGGACGTGTTGGCGGCCGGCCCCGAAGGCACCGTCACCGACCTGTCGATCGGTTCCGACGGCGTCGCGTCCGAATCGACCCGGGACTCGGCCGGTGGGCCCGCGTGGGTGCCCATCGGAGCGGGATGCGTCGCGCTGATGGTACTGGCGCTGGGCACGGTGCTGTGGTGGCGTCGCCGGCGCCGCGGTCCCGCGCCGGTCGAGGAAAGCCCCGCGCCGCCGCAACGGTGACGGGCTCAGCTGCTCGACACCGCCACGACCACCTTGTCACCCCGGCGGGCCGCCGCCGCGTCGAAGGCCTTGGCGGCGTCGGTGATCGGATGGCGCTCGGTCACCAGCACGTCCAGGTCGACGACGCCGGCGGCCAGCGCGAGCGCACGCGGGTAGGTGTCGTTCATCCGTCGCACCATCGCGAATGTGAGCCCCTTGCGGCGCGCCGCTCCGGCGGGGAACGCGGAGGTGTCCTCCGACGGGATGCCGCCGAGCGCGATGCGACCGCCGGGACGGCTGGCGGCGACGGCGGTCGCGATCCCCGCGTCGGTTCCGGCCATCTCGATGGCCACGTCGACACCGCGACCACCGGTGGCGTCGAGGACCGCCGCGGCGCCGTCCTCGGAAGACCACACCGCATCCGCGCCACTGCGCAGCGCGGTGGCGCGCCGGTGTTCGAGCGGCTCGACGACGAAGACGCGCGCCGCCCCGCTGGTGCGCGCCACCTGTGACACCAGCACGCCGACCGGTCCCGCACCCACCACCAGGACGTCCGCCCCGGGCCGCACGTGACCGACGCCGACCGCGTGGATCGCCACCCCGAGCGGCTCCAGCAGGGCGCCGGCATCGTCGCTGACGTCATCGGGCAGCGGGTGCAGCAGGCGATCCGGCCAGGCCAACTGCTCCTGCAATCCGCCGTCGAGTGTGCCGTGCCCGGCGAACTGCACCGTGGGACACAGGTTGTGGTACCCGGCCCGGCACATCTCGCACGACTCGCACGGGATGGCGGGGTCGACCGCGACGCGTCGGCCCGCGTAGGGCCCGGTCATCGCCACCGCGGCGAACTCGTGCCCCGGAACGACGGGGTTCTCGATGCGGTCCTCGCCGATGCCGCCCTCGGTGAACCAGTGCAGGTCGGATCCGCAGATGCCCACCGAGGTCACGGCGAGCAGGGACCAGCCGGGGGGGACGTCGGCCGGTTCGGGCTCGGCGGCGACCCGAAGGTCACCGGCGCCATGGAGACGGGCTGCGATCACTGGGCCGACATCCCGTCAGAGTCCGACGGCGACATGGTGATACACGTCGTTCCACTTCAACTCGTGCTGGAATCCGCGCACCGTGGTGGCCGCGTCGATGACCAGCAGTTCGGTCTCCGTCATCGCGGCGAAATCGTCGATGACGTCGGTGCCGACCGCCGTCGTCATCACCGTGTGGTGCGGCGCACCGGCCATCAGCCACGCCTCAGCAGAGGTGGACCAGGACGGTAACGGCTCCCACACGGCGCAGGCGACGGGCAGATTCGGCAGCTCCTCGGTCGGCTCGACGACGCGAACCTCGTTGGCCACCAAGCGGAAACGCGAACCCATGTCGCAGATCCCGATGATCACGGCGTCGGCGGGAGCGGCGGTGAACCGGAGCCGGACGGGATCGTTGCGGCTACCGATGGACAGCGGATGCACCTCCAGCGTGGGGACGGCTGCCGCGATGCTCGGGCAGACCTCGAGCATGTGGGCGCCGAGGATGCGCTCGCGACCGGGGGTCAGGTCGTAGGTGTAGTCCTCCATGAACGACGTCCCGCCGGGCAGCCCCTCGGCCATCACCTTCACCGTGCGCAACATCAGCGCGGTCTTCCAATCGCCCTCGCCACCGAAGCCATAGCCCTCGGCCATCAACCTCTGGACCGCGAGCCCGGGCAGTTGGCACAGCCCGCCGAGGTCCTCGAAGTTCGTGGTGAACGCGTGGAAGCCGCCGTCTTGCAGGAACTTACGGAGGCCCACCTCGATCTGCGCACCCTGGCGCAACGACGCGTGCCGATCACCACCGGGCAGCAGCTCGGCGGCCACCCGGTAGGTCTGTTCGTATTCGCCGATCAGCTTGTCGACCTCATCGGGCCGGACGCGATCCACCACGTCCACCAGATCGTTGACGCCGTAGGCGTCCACCGAGGCCCCGAAGTGCGCCTCCATCTCCACCTTGTCGCCCTCGGTGACGGCGACGCCACGCATGTTGTCGCCGAACCGGGCCACCTTGAGGGTCGACAACTCGGCGTTGCCGAGCGCAGCGCGCACCCAGGAGCCGATCCGCGCACGGGTGTGCGGGTCGCTGACGTGACCGGCGATCGTCTTGCGGGGATGCGCCAGCCGCGACTGGATGTAACCGAATTCGCGGTCCCCGTGGGCGGCCTGATTGAGGTTCATGAAATCCATGTCGATGGTGCGCCACGGCAACTCGACGCCAAACTGGGTGTGCAGGTGCAGCAGCGGCTTGCGCAGCGTCTTGAGCCCGCGGATCCACATCTTCGCCGGGGAGAAGGTGTGCATCCAGGCGATGACGCCGACACACTCCTCGGAGGTGTTGGCAGCACTGAGCACTCGGGCGATGTCATCGGAATCGGTGACGATCGGCAGCCAGCGCACTTCGACCGGGATCTCGGTGCTGGCATCCAGCCGCTCGGCGATCTGCCGCGACTGATCGGCGACCTGGTCGAGGATGTCCGGCCCGTACAGGGACTGACTGCCCGTGATCAGCCATACCTGGCTGGTGACGAGTCGGGACGCGATCATCGCTGAATCTCCTCTGAAGGGGTGGCGTGCCGGTCACTCTGGCCGTACACGTTCTGATAGCGCTCGAACAGCGCGGTCACGTCCGCGTCACCGAGCGGTGGTACGGCACCGAGCTGGCGGCTGACGTGCACGGTGCGGGCCACGTCTTCGACCATCACGGCGGCCTTGACGGCGTCGCGTGCGGTGCGGCCGATGGTGAACGGGCCGTGATTGCGCATCAGCACTGCGGGAGACCTGCTGTCCCGCAACGTCTCCACGATGCCGCGGCCGATCGAGTCGTCGCCGATGAGGGCGAACGGTCCGATCGGTATGTCACCGCCGAATTCGTCGGCGATCATGGTCAAGATGCACGGTATCGGCTCACCGAGGGCGGCCCATGCGGTGGCGTAGGTGGAGTGCGTGTGCACGACCCCGCCGACCTCCGGCATGTGGCGGTAGACGTAGGCGTGCGCAGCGGTGTCCGAGGAGGGCGACAGTGCGCCGTCGACCAGATCGCCCGCCAGGTCGCATACCACCATGTCGTCGGCGGACAGTGAGTCGTAGTCGACGCCCGAGGCCTTGATCACCATCAGGTCGCGGTCGGGTACCCGGGCCGACACGTTGCCCGCGGTCCAGATGACCAGTTGGTAGTGCGTGAGTTGGGCGTGCAGATCGCAGACCTGTTGGCGTATGTCGGCAATGACGCGGCTGACGTCGGAGGTGATCGTCACGACATGGCTCCGACCGCTTCGCGCGACCCGATTCTCCGGAGCCGCCTCATCATCTCGTTGCCGCGACCGAACCAGTCGTAGGCCGCGACGTACTCGCGGTACAGCTGGTTGTACGCGGCGGCGTTCTCCGGTATGGGGGCGTACGCGTCATGCGTTCGCCTGCCCATCTGCTTGGCGGCGGCGCGGACGTCGCCGAAGGCGCCGGCCGCCGTCGCCGCGTGGATCGCCGCACCCAGCGCCGGCGCCTGCGCCGACGGCACGGTCGACAGGGGCAAGCCGACTGCGTCGGCATAGATCTGCATCAGCAGCTCGTTCTTCAGCAGACCGCCGGCCACCACCAGCTCGCTGACCGGTACACCGCTGTCGACGAAGGTCTCCACGATCATCCGGGTGCCGAACGCAGTGGCTTCCAGCAGCGCCCGGTACATGTCCACGCACGTGGTCTCGAGCGTCTGTCCGATCATCACACCGGACAGCTCGTGATCGACCAGCACGGAACGGTTTCCGCTGTGCCAGTCCAGTGCGACCAGGCCGTGCTGGCCGACCTGCTGTCGGCTCGCGAGCTCGGTGAGGTACCCGTGCACCGACATTCCGCGCTCGCGCGCCTCGACCTGATGGCTCTCCGGTACGCAGTTGTCGACGAACCAGCCGAAGATGTCACCCACGCCCGACTGCCCGGCCTCGTAGCCCCAGCTGCCCTCGCTGATGCCGCCGCTGACCACGCCGCACATGCCAGGGACGTCGCGCAGGACGTCGGAGTTCATCACGTGGCAGGTCGAGGTCCCCATGATCGCGACGAGTCGTCCCGGTTCGAGCGCGTCCGCCGCCGCCACGGTGACGTGTGCGTCGACGTTGCCCACCGCAACGGGTATTCCCTCGGGCAGGCCGGTCCAGCGCGCGGCCTGCGCGGTGAGGGATCCCGCCCGGTCGCCGAGCTGACCGATCGGATGATCCAGTTTCTCGATGACGAAGTCGGCGAACTCCGGACGCACTTCGGCCAGGAACTCCCGCGACGGGTAGCGGCCGTCCTGGAGGATCCCCTTGTAGCCCGCGCTGCAGGCGTTGCGGACGTAGGTGCCGCACAGCTGCCACACGATCCAGTCGGCACCTTCGACGAAGTGGTCCATCGCCCGGTACACCTGCGGGTCCTCATCCAGGATCTCGAGGGCCTTCGCGTATTCCCACTCGCTGGAGATCAGCCCGCCGTAACGCGACAGCCAGGACTCGCCGCGTTGTGAGGCAACGGCATTGATGCGATCGGCCTGAGGTTGCGGAGAATGGTGCCGCCACAGCTTCACGTAGGCGTGCGGCCGGTCACCGAACTCCTCGAGGTCACACAGCGGCGTCCCGTCCGCGCGCACTGCCACCATGGTGCACGAGGTGAAGTCGGTGCCGATGCCGATGATGTCCGACGGGTCGATTCCCGCCTTGGCGACTGCCTCGGGCACTGCGGTGCGCAGGACGTCGACGTAGTCGCTCGGCACCTGCAGAGCCCACTGCGACGGCAGGCGAACTTCGCTGCCGGGTAGCGCCTCGGTGACCACGCCGTGCGCGTAGGTGTGTTCGGCACTGGCCAATTCGTGGCCATCCCTCACCCGCACGACCAGCGCGCGTCCGGAAAGGGTGCCGAAGTCGACTCCCACGGTGTACTTCTCGTCGCTCAAGATGTCTCCTGTTGCCTTGCAGTGCTGTCGCGGATGATGAGTTCGGTGGGAAGGAGCGGCACGCTGGTCGGTGTCCCCTCCAACGTGGCGGTCACCAGGTCGATCGCTCGCTGGCCGATGACCTGGAAGTCCTGCCTGACGGTGGTGAGCGCGGGGTTGAGGTAGCGGGCTTCGGGGATGTCGTCGAAACCGACGATGCTGACGTCACCCGGAACCAGCACGCCCGCTTCGGCGAAGGCGTGCAGCACGCCGATCGCCATTTGGTCGTTGGCCACGAAGACGGCGGTCGAACGCGCAGCGCGCACCAATTCGCGACCGATCTGATAGCCGCTCGCCGGGGTCCAGTCACCCTCCCAGAGCGGTCCGGGGTCCAACCCGGCGTCGTGCATCGCGGCCTCGTACCCGGTGCGCCGACCCTTCGCCTCGGTATACGTCAGCGGACCCGCAACGTGGTCGACGGCCTCGTGTCCGAGGTCGATCAGGTGCTGGGTGGCCTGGCGGGCCCCGTCGATCTGGTCGACGCCGACGCTGAGCCCGCGCCCGGACAGATCGCCTTCCACCACGATCATCGGCAGTCCGGCGTCGGCGGAGTGCACCACCGCGAGAGCCTCCTCCTGCGCGGCGATCATCACGATGGCTTCGACCGATTGCCGCGCGAGGTGGTCCAGGGCGTCCCGGAGTTCTTCCAGGGTCACCTCGGCGAGGGGCACCAGGCTGGAGAAGTATCCGGCCGCACGGGCGGCCTCCTGCACGGATCGCTGAATGCTCGACGGTCCGTACAGCGCGCTGTTGGTTCCGACGATCCCGATGATTCCGGAGCGTCGGGTCACCAGCGCCCGCGCAGCGGTGTTGGGCCGGTACCCGAGTTCCTCGATGGCCCGCTCGACCCGCGCCTTCGTCGTCGGCCGAATGCTGGACGACCCGTTGATCACCCGGGAGACGGTCTGGTGGCTCACGCCCGCAAGCCGGGCGACGTCGGCCATGACGGGTTTCGGCGTCACCGGTGGTGCCGGCCGCCCGTTCACCCGGGCTTCCTGACCACGAGACGTTGAACCAGGACGAACACCAGCAGCAGGGCCCCGGTCATGATCCGGGTCCAATAGGAGTCGAGATTCTCGACCGTCACGAAGGTTTGGATGGTGCCCAGCACCAGCACGCCGAGCACCGAGCCAAGGACGAAGCCGACGCCGCCGGAGAGCAGGACCCCGCCGATGACCGCGGCGGCGATCGCGTCCAGTTCCAGACCGACGCCGTTGAGGCTGTATCCGGAGAGTTTCTGCACCGCCAGCAGGAGACCTGCCACCGACGCACACAGCCCGCTGATCGCGTACACCGAGACCCGCGCCCCGGCGGCGCTGAGCCCCATCAGCTGCGCCGACTGACGATTTCCACCGACCGCGTAGACCGTCCGGCCGAATCTGGTCTGGTGCAGTGTGTAGACCGCGGCCACCACGACCGCGGCCGCGATCACCACGGTCCATCGAATGAACTTGTCCTCGTACAGGTACACGTAGTTCAGCCCGATCTCCCGCAACACCGGATCCTTGATCGGCAGCGTGTCGACGCTTATCACGTAGCACAGCCCACGGGCCAGGAACATGCCGGCGAGGGTGACGATGAACGGTTGGACGTCGAAGAATTCGATGACAAGGCCCATCAGCAGCCCGAGCAGCGGCCCCACCACCAACACCGCACCCACGGCCACCGGCATCGGCCATCCGGCCCGCAGGGTGGTCGCGACGATCACCGTCGACAGCGCCACCACCGATCCCACACTGAGGTCGATGCCGCCGGTGAGGATCACGAAGGTCATGCCGACGGCGAGGACGATGAGATAGGCGTTGTCCACCAACAGGTTCAGGAAGACCTGCGTCGGACTGGCGAAATCGTACCGGGTGATGAGGACCACGAACATCACCACCAACAGGGCCAGTGAGGCGAGCGGTGACAGGTAGCGCCCCCGCGCCCGGGCCAGGAGGTGGTTGGCGGCCGTGCGGGGCCTGGTCGCGGCCTGGGTGCTCATTTCGCCGCCATCGCAGAACCCGAGGGGGCCGGGCCGGTGGCCGGCGCCGTAGTCGAAGGATGCGGTGCCGCAGGGGCTTTCGCATCCGTCGTTGCCCGAGGTCTGCGGTGCGGGCCGGGTCGGGGACGGCGCCGCGACAGCACGGCACGGAACTTCGGCGACTGCATCAGACACACCGCGATCACGACGAGGGCCTTGAACACCAGGGTGGTCTCCGGGGTGATTCCCGCGGTGTAGACGGTCGTCGTCAAGGTTTGGATGATGAGCGCCCCGAGGATGGTGCCGGAAAGGCTGAACCGTCCACCGAGCAGTGACGTTCCGCCGATCACCACGGCCAGGATGGCGTCCATCTCGATCCACAGTCCGGCGTTGTTCGCGTCCGCCGCCGAGATGTTCGAGGCGATCATCAGCCCGGCGATGCCGGCGCACAACGCGCTGAAGACGTACACCGCCAACATGATCGAGCGGTGACGCACCCCGGCGAGCCTGCTGGCGGCGGGATTGACGCCGACCGACTCCAGCAGCATGCCCAGCGCGGTACGCCGGGTGAGCAGACCCACCAGCGCGAACACCGACAGACTCACCAGGATCGCCACCGGCAACCCGCCCACGTACCCGGCGCCGAGGACCTTGAACGGCGCGCTGGTGACGGTGACGATCTGGCCGTCGGTGATCATCAGCGCAATGCCACGGCCCGCCGTCATCAGGACGAGGGTGGCGATGATGGGCTGGACGCCGAATACCGAGACCAGCGCCCCGTTCCACGACCCGAGCACCACGGCGACCGCGAGTGCGATGCCCATCGCGGTGAGGACCGCGCCAGGGCTGGCCGGGTCCGCGGCCGAGGCGATGTGGGCGCAGGCGAGGGCGCCGCTGACGGCGACGACCGCACCGACGGAGAGGTCGATTCCCCGCGACGCGATCACCAGCGTCATGCCGAGAGCGACGAGCATGGTGGGCGCCCCGTTGCGGAGCACGTCGATCAGGCTGCCGAAGAGATGGCCGTCCCGGACTCGGATCTCGAGGAAGTTCGGGGTCAGGAACACGTTGACGACCAGCAGCGCGACGAGCGCCAACGCCGGCCACACCAGTGGCGACGACGTCACCTTCTTGATCATGGCTCACCCACCCCCGCAATGAGCGCCGTCAATTCCCCGACCGTGCAGTCGCCGCCGACCTGCGCCGTGCAGCGCCCGTCGCGCATCACCGCGATCCGGTCGCTGATCCGCGCGACCTCGTCGAGCTCTGCGGAGATGAACACGACCCCCATCCCGTCGGTCGCCAGCTCGGCGACCAGCTTCTGGATCTGGGCCTTTGCTCCAACGTCGATGCCACGGGTCGGTTCGTCGAGGATGAACAACCGCGGCTCGGTGATCAGCCACCGGGCCAGCAGCACCTTCTGCTGATTGCCGCCACTGAGGTTCTTCACCAGTGCGCCCGGCTCGCGCGGCCGGATGTCGAGCGCCTCGAGGTAGCGCTGCACCAGGTCATCCTTGGTCCGCTTGGACAGCGGACGCGCGAATCCGCGACGCGCCTGCAGGGCCAGGACGAGGTTGTCGCGCACCGTCAGGTCGCCGATGATGCCCTCGCCCTTGCGATCCTCCGAGGAGAACGCGAAACCGCGTGCGATGGCGGCGCGCGGTGAGCGCAGCGACACGCGTGTGCCGTTGATCGCGATGCGCCCGGTGGTCGTGCGGTCGGCCCCGAACAGCAGGCGCGCCAACTCCGTCCGACCCGAGCCCAGCAGCCCCGCCAGGCCCATCACCTCGCCGCGGTGCACGTCGAGATCCAGGGGCTTCACACCGGGCGGGCGTCCGATGCCGCGTGCGCTCAGCAGCGGTTCTTCGTCGGGGACGGCACCCGAGGCGGCGGTGTCGGCGATTTCCTCCAGCAGGTCGAGGTCATGGCCGAGCATCGCCGCCACCAGCTGCACCCTGTCCAGCGCGGCCGTGGCGTACTCGCCCACCAGACGACCGTTGCGCAGCACCGTCATGCGATCCGAGATCTCATAGACCTGGTCGAGGAAGTGCGAGACGAAGAGGATCGCCGTGCCACCGTCGCGCAGGCGCCGCATCACTCGAAACAGCTCGGCAACCTCGTCGGCGTCGAGGCTGGACGTGGGCTCGTCGAGGATCAGCACCCGGGCCGACACCGCGGTGGCGCGGGCGATGGCCACCAGCTGCTGAAGGGCGATGGGGTGCGTACCCAGAGTCGAGCGGGGATCGATGCCCAGGTCGAGCTCGGTCAGCAGTTCCGCCGCCCGACGGTTCATCGCACGGTGGTCGATCCGGCCACGGCGACGCGGCTCGCGGCCCAGCAGAATGTTCTCTGCGACGGTCAGATTGGGGCAGAGATTCACCTCTTGATAGACGGTGCTGATGCCCGCCTCCTGCGCCTGTCGCGGCCCGCTGAACCGTCGCTCGACACCGTCCACCGCGATGGTTCCCGAGTCGATGTCGTACACCCCGGTGAGCGCCTTGATCAACGTCGACTTGCCCGCGCCGTTCTCGCCCATCAGTGCGTGGATCTCGCCAGGAAGCAACCGGAAGTCGACGCCGTCGAGTGCCCTGGTGCCGGGGAAGTCGACGGTGACGTCGCGCATGTCGACCACCGGGGCGTCGATGGTCCCGGAAACCGGTGTGCTCATGTCAACGGTCCTTCGGTAGTAGTCGACGCCGCCCGGACGGGAGGAGGGCAACGGTGTCCGGGCGGCGTCGACGGTCCTTGGGGGTCAGTACTTCCGTTCGGGAAGGACCGCGGCAGCCTGCTGCTGGTCGAACGTCTCATCCGGCGTGACGACGCGCGCCGGCACCGGCTCGCCGGCGACCACCTTCTTGGCGAGGTCCATCAACTGCGGACCGAGTAGCGGGTTGCACTCCACGATGAAGTTGAACTTGCCGTCGGCCAGCGCCTGCATGCCGTCGTGGGTGGCGTCGACCGCGACGATCTTGATGTCCCGTCCCGGCTTGAGGCCGGCCGCCTCGATGGCCTCCATGGCGCCGAGTCCCATGTCGTCGTTCTGCGCGAAGACCAGGTCGATCTTGGGATTCGCCTTCAAGAAGGCCTCCATCACCTGCTTGCCGCCGGAGCGGGTGAAGTCCCCGGTCTGGGACGCGATCACCTTCAGGTTGGGGTTGGCGGCGATGGCCTTGGAGAAGCCGGTACTGCGCTCGATGGCCGGATCGGCACCAGTAGTTCCCTCGAGCTGGACGATGTTGACGGGGCCGGCGGATGCGGGATATTGCTGCACCACCCAGTCGCCGGCGCGCTGGCCCTCCTGGACGAAGTCCGCGCCGAGAAACGTCTTGTAGACGTCCTTCTCCTGGGTGTCGACGGCACGGTCGGTGAGGATGACCGGGATGCCGGCGTTCTTGGCTTCCAGGAGGACCGCGTCCCAGCCGGTCCGGACCACCGGGCTGAAGGCGATCAGGTTGACGCGCTGCTGCACGAACGACCGGATGGCGGAGATCTGGTTCTCCTGTTCGCCGTTGGCGTCGGAGAACTTCAAGTCGACGTTGGCGGCCTTCGCCGCGTCCTGTATCGACTTCGTGTTGGCGGTTCGCCAACCGCTCTCGGCTCCCACCTGGGAGAAGCCCATCACGAGTTGGCCGCCGCCGGAGCCACCGCCGGCTCCACCTCCCGGGGCCGGTCCGCTGCCACAGGCTGCCAGCACGCTTGCCGTGGCGATGCCGATCACCGCAGTCACGATCCTCTTCACGACGACTCCTTCGATCCTTGGTCAGCGAGGAAAGCCCCTCGGCGGCAGTGTCGCGCTGGCCCGAATGGTGCGGTCGAGATGTGACCGGCGTTACACCGGACGGATGTTAACGCTAACATTCAGCGGCTGTCAACGGCTCGTGAGCGCTCACATCGTGACCCGACCGGGCCTTGACAAAGCCGTGAGCCGCGTCACAGGATCATCGATGTTAGCGCTCACATCACTCGCGCCGTCATCGGCGCGCTGGCGATGGGCAGCAACACCAAACGGAGGGTTTCATGCGCAAGAGCATTATTCGAGTCGTGGGCGCGCTTGCGGCGGTGGCTGCATTGACCAGCGCCGGCTGCGGCCGCTCGACGACGACCGAGCCCACTGGCAGCGGTGGCGGCAGCAGCAGCAGCCAACGCACGGGCACCGTCGGCATCGCGATGCCGACCAAGTCGTCCGAACGGTGGGTGGCCGACGGAAACAACATGGCCGAGCAGTTCAAGAAACTCGGCTACCAGACCGACCTGCAGTACGGCGACGACGTGGTGCAGAACCAGGTGTCGCAGATCGAGAATATGATCACCAAGGGCGTGAAGGTCCTCGTCATCGCACCGATCGACAGCTCGTCGTTGACCGACACGCTGCAGCGCGCGGCGGACGCCAAGATCCCGGTCGTCAGCTATGACCGCCTGATCCGCGGCACCGAGAACGTCAACTACTACGCGACCTTCGACAACTTCAAGGTCGGCGTGCTGCAAGCCAACTACATCGCCGACAAGCTCGGCCTCGCACAGGGCAAGGGCCCCTTCAACATCGAGGTGTTCGCCGGTTCCCCCGACGACAACAACGCCACCTTCTTCTTCAAGGGCGCGATGAGCGTGCTGCAGCCGTACATCGACAGCGGCAAGCTGGTCGTCAAGAGCGGGCAGACCTCCTTCGACCAGGTGGCCACCCTGCGTTGGGACGGCGGCCTGGCGCAGTCGCGGATGGACAACCTGCTGAGCAAGGCCTACACCAGTGGCCGGGTCGACGCCGTCCTCTCGCCGTACGACGGCATGTCCCTCGGCATCATCTCGGCGCTGAAGAGCGCAGGCTACGGCACGCCTGCCAACCCGCTGCCGATCGTCACCGGGCAGGACTCGGAACTGGCCTCGGTCAAGTCGATCATCGCGGGCGAGCAGACGCAGACCGTGTTCAAGGACACCCGTGAGCTCGCCAAAGCTGCCGTGCAGATGGCGGATTCGTTGCTCACCGGCGGCAAGCCCGAGGTGAACGACACCACCACCTACGACAACGGCGTCAAGGTCGTGCCCTCGTTCCTGCTGCAGCCGGTCAGTGTGGACAAGACCAACTACCAGAAGGTGCTGGTCGACTCCGGGTACTACACCGCCGGACAGCTGGCGTGACGGTCACCGACACCGCACTGGGCGAGCGAAGCGACGGGGGGATGTCCCCACTTCTCGAAATGCGGGGCATCACCAAGCGTTTCGCGGGGGTCACGGCGCTCGACGAGGTCACCCTCGCCGTGCGCCGTGGCGAGATCCACGCGATCTGTGGTGAGAACGGCGCCGGGAAGTCGACGCTGATGAAGGTGCTGAGCGGCATCTACCCGCACGGCAGCTACGACGGCGAGATCACCTTCGACGGCGAGCCGGGCGACTTCAAGGACATCCGGTCCAGCGAGCGCCGCGGCATCGGCATCATCCACCAGGAACTCGCGCTGGTGCCCGTGCTGTCGATCGCCGAGAACATCTTCCTCGGCAACGAGCATGCCTCTGCCGGGGTGATCAGCTGGCACGAGACCATGACCGACGCCGCCCGGCTGCTGGCCCGCGTCGGGCTGGCCGAGAGCCCACGCACCCGCATCGCCGACATCGGCGTGGGGAAGCAGCAGCTCGTCGAGATCGCCAAGGCACTGTCGAAGAAGGTGAAGCTGCTGATCCTCGACGAGCCGACCGCCGCGCTCAACGACGAGGACAGCAGGCACCTGCTCGACCTCATCGTCGAACTCCGCGATCAAGGGCTCACCTGCATCATCATCTCGCACAAGCTCAACGAGGTGATGCGCGTCGCCGACACCATCACGATCCTGCGCGACGGCCGCACCATCGAGACTCTGACCGTCGAGGAGGGACTCACCGAGGAGCACATCATCCGCGGCATGGTCGGTCGCGACATGACCGACCGCTTCCCCGAACGGACGGCCCATCCGATCGGTGACGTCACCTTCGCCATCGAGGACTGGACGGTCTTCCACCCGCTGGATCAACAGCGCAAGGTGGTCGACGGCGTGTCGATCAACGTCCGGCGGGGCGAGGTCGTCGGGCTGGCCGGACTGATGGGCGCGGGCCGCACCGAGCTCGCGATGAGCGTCTTCGGCCGCAGCTACGGCAAGCGGGCGACGGGCAAGGTCTTCAAGGACGGCAAAGAGATTCGCACCCGGACCGTACCCGAGGCCATCGCCCACCGCATCGCCTACGCCACCGAGGACCGCAAGCACTACGGACTCAACCTGATGGACGACATCGCGCGCAGCGTGACGCTGGCCTCACTGCCGAAGGTCAGCAGGCTGTCAGTCATCAACGAGCACGACGAGACGGTCGTCGCGGAACGCTTCCGCAAGGACATGCAGATCAAGGCCACCTCGGTGCGTGCGACGACGGGAAACCTGTCGGGCGGCAACCAGCAGAAGGTGGTGCTGAGCAAGTGGATCTACGCCGACCCCGACGTCCTGATCCTCGACGAACCGACCCGCGGTATCGACGTCGGCGCCAAGTACGAGATCTACACGATCATCAATTCCCTTGCTGCCCAGGGTAAGGCCGTGATCGTCATCTCGTCCGAACTACCCGAGCTCATCGGTCTGTGCGACCGCATCTACACCCTCAACGAGGGCAGGCTCACCGGCGAGGTGGCCAGGGCGGATGCCAAGCAGGAGACCTTGATGCGCTACATGATGAAGGGACGCAGCTAGATGACCACCACCGGAACGGTGAGCACCGCCTCGAGCGCACCCACGCCGTCGCGGCCACCCAGCTCGCCTGGTGGGCGGCTGCGCGCGGTGTTGCAGGGCAACTTCCGGCAATACGGCATGGTCGCCGCACTCGCCGTGATCGTCATCCTGTTCCAGGTCTGGACCAGTGGCATCCTGCTGAAGCCGTTGAACGTCACGAACATCGTTCAGCAGAACGGCTACATCCTGATCCTCGCGATCGGCATGGTCATCGTCATCATCTCCGGGCACATCGACCTGTCGGTCGGCTCGATCGCCGGGTTCGTCGGAGCGATGTCCGCGGTGCTGATGATCCGCCACGACATGCCATGGCCGGTCGCAGTTGGGCTGTGTCTGCTCCTCGGCGCGCTGATCGGCGCGTGGCAAGGGTTTTGGATCGCCTACGTCGGCATCCCGTCGTTCATCGTGACCTTGGCCGGCATGCTGGTGTTCCGCGGCGCGACGCAGTACCTGCTCGAGGGCCAGTCCATCGCGCCGTTCCCCCGCAGCTTCAGCCAGGTCAGCAGCGGCTTCCTACCCGAGATCGGCGGTGGCGGCGGGCTCTATCACTGGCCGACTGTCATCCTCGGCGTGTTCGTCATGGCGGCGGCCGTCTGGCAACAGGTGCGTCAGCGAAGGACGCAGTCGCGCTATGGCTTCGACGTGTCACCGCTGGGCTGGTTCGTCTTCAAGTGCGCGGCCATCGTCGCGGCGCTGGCGGCCTTCACCCTGCTCCTGGCCAGCTACCGTGGCGTCCCCGTGGTCGGCATCATCCTCGCCGTCGCCTTCGTCATCTACGCCTTCGTCATGCGCAGCACCGTGTTCGGCAGGCAGGTGTACGCGGTCGGCGGCAACGAGGCGGCCGCACGGCTCTCCGGCGTCAAGACCAAGCGCGTCACGTTCCTGGTCTTCGTCAACATGGGCCTGCTGTCGGCACTGGCCGGTCTGCTGTTCGCGGCGCGGCTGAATTCGGCGACACCACAGGCCGGTATCGGGATGGAGCTGGAGGCCATCGCCGCGGCGTTCATCGGCGGCGCGTCGGCCAGCGGTGGCGTCGGCACCGTGCTCGGCGCCATCATCGGTGGCTTCGTGCTCGGCGTGCTGAACAACGGCATGTCGCTCATCGGCATCGGCAGCGACGTGCAGCAGGTCATCAAGGGCCTCGTCCTCCTCGCGGCGGTCGGCTTCGACATCTACAACAAGAAGAAGGGCGGGTCCTGACCGGCTGAGTGGGGTGTCGTCAGCGTGCGGCCGACGACTGGTCGGCCCACAGCGCTCCCGCCGTCCGCTCGGCGGCCCGGATGCCCTCGAGCAGGTCGACCCTGGCGATCAGCAGCTCGGTGGCATCGCCCCGACCCACCCGGCTTGCCTGCAAGGTGATCGTGCCGTCCGGCGCGATCACCTTGCTCTTTCCCAGGAGCGCCCCGCCGCACTGGTTCACCATCACCCACCACTGGCCGTTCACCAGTGCATTGGCCGGATACAGGACGTCCCACCACGATTCAGCGCCGAGCTCGTACGCCGCCGGTGCCACGACCACCCGGGCGCCGAGGTCGTGCAGCTGCCGGGCGTACACCGGATGGTCACCGTCGAAGCACGTGCTGATGCCGACGGTGCCGATCCCGTCGACGTGCACGACGGTGGGCTCGGTGCCCGCGGTGAACACCTCGTCCTCGCCGAGCGGGGTGTAGAGGTACACCTTGCGGTGCGCGGCCTCCAGTGTGCCGTCCGGGCCGTAGACCACCGCCGTGTTGTAGAGCAGGTCGCCGTCGCGTTCGGGTACCGAGCCGGCGAACAGCCAGATGCCGTGCGCACGCGCCACCGCGGACAGCCGTCGACCGCGTGGGCCGTCGAGTGGTTCGGCTGCGCCGGCCGCATCTCGGGCCAGGGTCGCCGGGTCGTATCCGCACGGCCACAATTCCGGCAGGACGACGAGGTCGCATCCGCGCCCGGCCAGTGCGGCCACGAACGACACGGCGTCGCGGACGTTCTGCTCGGCCTGGTTGCAGCTCGGCAACCACTGCGCCATCCCGATGGCGACGATGTCGCTCACGTCACCACGCTTCCCTTCGCGTTCCCGGTCGGCTGCCGATCGGTGGCCCACGGACCACCGCCGACTATCGTCGTGCCGTCGATGCCCCGTCAAGGAGAGCAGGCCGCCGCGAATCGTTTTCGGCGATGCGATGCATCGAATATATGAGCTGTACAGATGCGACGGGTCGATGAATCATGGAATCCGTCATCGAGTGTGCGTGAAGCAGTGGAGGATAGGTGTCGAACCCAGAGATCGAGGTTCTCATCGTCGGTGCGGGTCAGGCCGGGATCGCGATGAGCGAGCACCTCACTTCACATGGTGTGGAACACCTGGTCGTCGAGCGGGACCGCATCGCCGAGCGGTGGCGTTCGTGGCGATGGGATTCCCTGGTGGCCAATGGCCCCGCGTGGCACGACCGATTCCCGGGGCTCGAGTTCGACGTCGACCCCGATGCGTTCGCGACGAAGGAACAGGTGGCGGATTACTTCGTCACCTATGCCGAGAAGATCGATGCGCCGATCCGTACCGGCGTGGAGGTGCGGTCGGTGCGAAAGAACGACGGCCGGAGCGGTTTCCAGGTGGACACCTCCGACGGAACGATCGAGGCGCGTTACGTCGTGGCCGCCACCGGCGCGTTCCAGCGGCCGGTCATCCCGGCGGTCGTCCCCGAGGACGCCGGAATCCATCAGATCCACTCCAATTCCTACCGCAACCCCCGACAGCTGCCCGACGGTGGCGTCCTCGTCGTCGGCTCCGGATCGTCCGGGGTGCAGATCGCCGACGAACTTCGAGAGGCGGGCCTCCGCGTCTACCTCGCCGTGGGACCTCATGACCGACCGCCACGCAGCTACCGCGGCCGGGACTTCTGCTGGTGGCTCGGAGTCCTCGGCAAGTGGGAGGCGGCGGCGCCTCCGCGTGGCGCCGAGCACGTGACCATCGCCGTCAGCGGAGCCCACGGCGGAGACACCGTCGACTTCCGGGCCCTGGCCGCCGGCGGCATCACGCTGCTCGGCAGGGCCGACGCCTTCGACGGCGGCACCATGCACTTCGCCCCCGACCTGCGGACGAACGTCGCGAACGGCGACGCGAACTACCTGTCCATGCTCGACGAGGCCGACGCCTACGTCGACCGCAACGGTCTCGATCTGCCCGAGGAGCCGGCGGCCCGCGTCTTCGCCCCCGATCCGGAGTGCATGACCGACCCCATCCTCGAGCTCGATCTCAGCGCTGCCGGGATCACGTCCATCGTCTGGGCGACCGGCTTCGCCGTCGACTACGACTGGCTCCAGGTGGACGCCTTCGACGAGAACGGCAGGCCGAGACACCAGCGCGGCGTCTCATCGGAACCCGGGGTCTACTTCCTCGGGCTGCCATGGCTGTCGCGACGCGGATCGAGCTTCATCTGGGGCGTCTGGCACGACGCCAAGTACCTGGCCGACCACATTGCGCTGCAACGCAGCTACCTCGCTTACGACGCATCGCGGGCGGTGGCGGCCCGATGACGCACCAGCGGATCCGGCCGTTCAACACCAAGGACACCTACCCCGAACAGGACCTGGACAACGACCTGTGCCAGGCCGTGGTCGCCGGTGGGGTGGTCTATCTGCGCGGACAGATCGGTCAAGACCTGGACACCCGGGAGTCGGTGGGAATCGGCGACGTCGCGGCCCAGACCGAGAAGGCGATGGGCAACATCGCCATGCTCCTCGACGAGGCGGGCAGCTCCCTGAACGACATCGTCAAGGTCATCGTGTACCTCACCGACATCCGCTACCGCGAGACGGTGTACCGGATCATGGGTCGGTGGCTCAAGGGTGTCCATCCCGTCTCCACGGGCCTAGTCGTCGAGGCGCTCGCCCGCCCCGAGTGGCTGGTGGAGATCGACGCCACGGCCGTTCTGAGCGGACCGGGGGACGCGGATCGATGACGTTCTCCCTCGTTGCCCGCGACCCGTCCACCGGCGCGTTCGGCATCGTGGTCTGCTCGTCGAGCCCGGCGGTGGCCGCGCGCTGCGCCCATGCCAGGGCGGGCGTCGGCGTGGTCGCGTCCCAGAACGTCACCAACCCGGCGCTCGGCCCACGCACGCTCGACGGGCTCGCCGGTGGCGCAGATGCCGACGCCGCGCTGCGCGCCGCGCTGGCACGGGAGCAGTTCCCGGACTACCGGCAGGTGCTCGTCGTCGACGGCCGCGGCCACACCGCGGTGCACTCCGGGCCCCGCAGCCTCGGCGTGCACACCCACGTCGAAGGAGATCAGGCAGCTGCTGCCGGCAACCTCCTCGCCCACGACGGGGTGATCACCGAATTGTTGGCCGGCTATGCCGACAGCGCTGCGGCCGCCCTGGAGGAGCGTCTGCTCGACGGTCTGCGGGCGGCGTCGGCCGCGGGCGGCGAGGCGGGTCAGGTGCACTCCGCGGGCATGCTCGTGGTGGAGGACGTGCCATGGCCGGTCACCGATCTACGGGTCGACTACGCCGACGATCCGGTCCGCGAGCTGGCCGACCTGTGGCGGTTGTGGATGCCGCAGAAGGACGACTACCGCGTGCGTGCCGTCGACCCGACCCGCGCTCCGTCCTACGGCGTACCGGGCGACCTGTGACGTCCGTCGAGAACGTGCTGACGGCACGGGTGGCCGCGGCTCACCCGCGGCTCGTCGAGCTGTCCCGCGATCTCTACGACCACCCCGAAACGGCATGGGAGGAAGTACGTTCCGCGCGCCGGGTCGCCACTGAGTTGTCGGACAACGGGTTGGACGTCACCGATCGCTACTGCGGCCTCGACACCGCGTTCGCCGCCCGGATCGGCAGCGGCGATCTGCACGTCGCGCTGTGTGCCGAGTACGACGCCCTTCCCGGGCTCGGTCACGCGTGCGGCCACAACCTGATCTCCGCCATCACCGTCGGGGCAGCGCTCGCACTGGCGGCCGTCGTCGACGACCTCGGTCTGACGCTGACGGTCATCGGCACCCCGGCCGAGGAAGGTGGCGGTGGCAAGATCGAGTTGCTCGAACGCCAGGGCTTCACCGGACAACACGCCGCCGCCATGGTGCACCCCGGTCCGGTCGACGTGGCGATGGCGCGGCCATTTGCGGTGTCGCACAGTCACATCGAGTATCGAGGAAAGGCGGCACACGCCGCCGCCTACCCCGAGCGGGGCATCAATGCCGCTGACGCATTCACGATCGCGCAGGTGGCGATCGGCCTTCTGCGTCAGCAACTACCCGCATCGGTACGCGTTCACGGGATGATGACGCGAGGCGGCGAGGCACCCAACGCCATCGCCGAACGCACCGAAGGACGTTGGTACGTCCGGGCCGAGACGCTCACCGAGCTGGCCGACGTCGAGGCCCGCGTGATGCGCTGTTTCGAAGCGGGCGCATGGGCATCGGGTGCCGCCCTCACCATCACCCCGGAGTCGAAGCCGTACGCCGAATTTCGCACCGACGACGAACTTCTCGCCTGCTACGAACGGCGCGCAAGCGCCGTCGGCAGGCACTTCAGCTCGGGATCGGACGCCATGATGGCGCGGGCGTCGACCGACATGGGCAACGTTTCCCAGGTGCTGCCCGCCATTCACCCGTACATCGGCATCGACTCGCTGCCCGCGGTCAATCACCAGGCCGAGTTCGCCGACGCCACCCTCACCGCCGCCGCCGAATCGGCCATCGCGCAGGGAGCGCTCGCGCTGGCCGGGACGGTCGCCGACGCTGCTTCCGTGCCCGCCCTCCGTCACCGGCTGGTGGCCGGGAAGATCTAGGTCCGGCGCGTTGGCGCGGTCAGATTCTGCGGCCGCATCAGCTCCTCGAACCGCTCGGCGGTGAGGAGCCCGCGCTCCACCACGAGCGCGGCGATGTCTCGGCCCGACGCGAGCGCCTCGGTGGCCAGCGCGGTGGCCGCCTCGTAGCCGATGTGCGGATTGAGCGCGGTGACCAGACCGATCGAGCGATCCACGGTGGCGCGCATGTGCTCCACGTTCGCCGTGATGCCGACGACGCACCGCGACCGCAGCGTCTCGCACGCCGCGGTGAGATGGGTGACCGACTCGAAGAGGCTGTGCATGATGATCGGCTCGAAGGCATTGAGCTGCAACTGCCCGCCCTCGGCCGCCATCGTGACCGTGACGTCGTTGCCGATCACTTCGAAGGCGACCTGATTGACGACTTCGGGGATCACGGGGTTGACCTTGCCCGGCATGATCGACGATCCCGCCTGCACCGGCGGCAGGTTGATCTCGCCGAGTCCGGCGCGGGGACCCGACGACAGCAGTCGCAGGTCGCTGCAGATCTTCGACAGCTTCACCGCGGTGCGCTTGAGCACACCCGAGATCTGCACGAATGCGCCGACGTCCTGCGTCGCCTCGACCAGGTTCTGGGCGGTCACCAGCGGCAGGCCGGTGATGACCGACAGCTCGATGCACACCAGGCGGGCGTAATCGGGGTGCGCGTTGAGGCCGGTACCGATTGCCGTTCCACCCAGGTTGATCTCGGCGATCAGTGTGGCCGCCTCGCCCAACCGGTCGGCGTCCTCCCGGACCATCACCGCATAGCTGCCGAACTCCTGCCCCAGTGTCATCGGCACGGCGTCCTGCAGCTGAGTGCGGCCCATCTTGAGGTGCTCGGCGAACGCGATGCCCTTGTCGACGAACGCATTCGCGAGTTGATCCATCGCGGCCCGAAGCCGGCGCACCGCGAGCTGCAGCGCCACCTTGACCGCGGTCGGATACACGTCGTTGGTGCTCTGACCGAGGTTGACGTGTTCGAGGGGATGCAGCCGCGAGTAGTCACCCCGCGGATGGCCGAGGATTTCCAGGGCGCGGTTGGCGATCACCTCGTTGGCGTTCATGTTCGACGACGTGCCGGCACCACCTTGGATCACGTCGACCACGAACTGGTCGTGCAGTGCCCCCGTGCGGATCTCGTCACACGCGGCAACGATCGCGTCGGCGCGTTGTTCGTCGAGCAGACCCAGTTCCCGATTCGCCTTGGCCGCAGCCGATTTCACGCTCGCCAACGCCTCGACGAAGTCCGGATAGGTCGAGATCGGGATTCCGGTGATGGGAAAGTTCTCGGTGGCCCGCAGGGTGTGGATGCCGTAGTAGGCGTCGTCGGGGACCTCACGCTCACCCAGCAGGTCGTGCTCTACGCGGACGCTCATCGGTCCATCATCGGACCCCGCGGCGAATCTGTACAACATGGATATCCGACGAGCCTCGTCACGAATTCAGATGCCGAGCGCGCGGACGCGGGGTCAGCTCGACTCACCCTGCTGGGCGAAGATGTCCCGTGCCGCCGCCGCCACGGCACGGGCCCGCGCGGTCGCCCGCACACTCGCGACGCGCGCGAGCACGATCGGCAGTCCCGGTACGTCGTCGCGGATCGGTACGGCGCTGACCTTGCCGCCGTCGTAGGTCTGACCGTGCGTGGGAAGCTGATTCAGTATCGAGAAGCCATGGCCGCGGGCCACCAGGGCGCGCACCGTTTCGTAGTTCGCGGAGCGATGGCGGACCGTGGGCGTCACGCCGGCGTCGGCGAGCATCGATTCGAAGTAGTCGCGACTGTCGGGCAGGTCGAGAAGCACCATCGGTTCGCCGGTCAACTCGGTCAGGCGGATCGAGGTGCGGCCGGCCAGTCGGTGATCGGGCGGCAAGGCCACGTACGGGTGGGCGACACCGAGGTACTCGGTCTCCAGGCCCTGGCCCAGTGCCAGGTCGTAGGTGAGTGCGAGCTCCGCGGTCCCGTTGCGCAGCACCGTGCGCATCGCGTCGGCCGACGTCTCGATCACCTCGACTTCGAGATCGGGATGTTCGGCGCCCAGATCGGAGAGCAGCCGGGGCAGGACGAACGGCGTGAGGGTGATGAAGCAGGCCAACCGCACCGTGCCCCGCACCTGGTCGACGTGGCCGCTGGCGCCGTCGAGCACCTCGTCCAGGTGGGCCAGCAGCGCGCGGGTATCGCGCAACATGTCCTCACCCGCGCTGGTCAGTGCCAGCCCGCGGGCGCGATGCCGGATGAACAGTTGGGTCCCGATCTGCTGCTCGAGTTGGCTGATGGCGGCCGAGACCGCGGACTGGGCGATGTGCAGTTCGTCCGCGGCCTTGGTCATCGAGTAGTACGTGGCGGCCTTCACGAAATACCGCAACTGGGTCAGCGTGACATCGGGGCGTCGGCGCATCCACGTACTCCTCGCCTGCTCATCGGTACTACCCGGAGCCAGCATTACAGATGCGCCCGCACTGAACCACCGGTCGGATCGAGCGCGTCCTCGGCCGGTCCGCCGACCGGTCGTTCGGCGCGGACGGACCCCGCCCGCAGATAGCCGACGGCGCCGAGGATGCCCAACGCCACCAGCGTCCCGACGGTGAACACCTCGAAGGTGGCCTGGCTGACTCCCCAGGTCTCGACGAAGTCGTAGTCGATGCCGAATGCGCGCTCCAGGGTGCCTGGGAACACGGCCACCCAGGAGCCGAGCAGCACCCACGCCAGGCAGACGCCGCCGAGGAGCCGGAACCCGGTGTTCCCGGTCGGCACCCGGAACGGCCGCGGCACCTCGGGGAACCGGATGCGCAGCCGGACCGCGGCAGGGATCGCGATCACGTAGCTCAGCAGGAAGGTGGAGATGGAGATGGACAGCACCACGCCGAAGATGGCCGCCGAGGAGCCCGTGACCTGCATGGCGACCAGCAGGAACACGGTCGCCACCACACCCGAGAGCAGGTTGACGCGCACCGGCGTGCCGAGGGTGGGGTGGAACCGGCCGAAGAAGCCGCCGAAGAACGCGCCGTCGGCAGCCGCCATCGCCTGCATGCGGTCGCTGATGATCATCCACGCCGAGCCCTGGGTCATCAGCACGAGCGCGAAGACCACGCCGGTGATGGTCAGCATCGCCGGGGCGGCCGCACCGTAGACGCCGTAGACCTTGGCGACCGCCTCCATCAGGCCACCGATGCCGGTGATCTCGTCGGCCGGCAACACGGTGAGGATCGCGAAGATCGGCAGCAGGTAGGCCGCCGCGGCGATACCCGCCGACCGCCCGATGGCGATCGGGACGTCGCGCGCCGGGTTCTTCATCTCCCCCGCCGCGCTGTTGCCCGATTCGAAGCCCAGGTAGGAGAACAACAGCAGTGGCGTCACGCCGAGCAGTCCCGCCACGGTCGGGGTGAAGTCACCGGCGGTCAATCCGGCGACTCCGTTGCGCACCGCATAGAGCGCCGTGGTCACCAGGAACATGGCAAGGAACACGATCTTGAGGATGGCGCCGACGTTGGGAATCCACTTGCCGCGCCGCAGGCTGACGATCGCCGCGAGCACGGTCAGCCAGATGAACGTCAGCTTGAAGGCGTAGTCGGTGATCGAGCCGTGCTCGAAAGGGGTCACGTAGCTGCTCCAGGCCTCCGACGCGATGAACGCCATGGACCCGCCGACCCATACCGGCTGGGTGATCCACGTCAACAGGGATGCGATCGCCGCGGCGGGACGGCCGAGGGCCTTGCGGCACCATACGTAGACGCCACCCTCGCCGGTGAACGCGGCACCGGTCTCGGCGAAGATCAGCCCATAGGGCACCAGGAAGAACACGGCGAGGACCAGGGCCCAGGTGAACGTCTCGGCGCCGAAACCCGATACTTGACCGAGTGCTTCGATCGACACCACCGCGGCGACGATCAAGAAGACGACGTCCAGCCGGCCGAGTGTCTTCTTCAGGTGCGTGACCTCGCGATCCGCCTGTGCGGTCGCACGATCGTCGGGCCGGTCCGGTGATGATGGTGGTTTCACGATGTCCTCGTCGTCAGGGCTTGCGGGATTCTCGAATGTCGAAGGGTGTGACCGCGACCACAGTGACGCCGACGTCGGCAGCTGTAAAGCATGCTTTTCCGTCGATCGCGATCTGATCTGGCGATGTGGTCTGTGGCCAAGGGGTTAGTCCCGGCGGCAATGCCCGGCGCATCGGAACAGCTGATGCAAAACCACTGAAACAACTGGTTGACCGGCGTAGCGGCCTCGATCACGATTGCTGTGACCGACAGTGACCGGCGTCACGTCGGCCCGGGAACCGAACCCGTACACCCGGCGAATCAGCCCGCCCACACAGGAGTGAATCCCGATGCGAGACCCGCGGTACGACATCCTCTTCGAACCCGTCGCGATCGGTCCCGTCACGGCCAGGAACCGGTTCTACCAGGTGCCCCATTGCAATGGCATGGGTTACCGCGATCCCTCCGGCGAGGCCTACATGCGCCAGGTGAAGGCCGAGGGCGGATGGGCGGTGGTGTGCACCGAACAGGTGGAGATCCACCCCACCTCCGACATCGGACCGTTCATCGAATTGCGACTGTGGGACGACCAGGATCTGCCCGCTCTGACGCGCATCTCGGAGAAGATTCACGAGGGTGGCGCGTTGGCCGGCATCGAGTTGGCCCACAACGGGCTCAACAGCCCCAACCTCATCAGTCGTGAGGCGCCATTGGGCCCGCAGGCCCTACCGGTGGTGTCGTGGAACTACGACCCCGTCCAGGCCCGCGAGATGACCAAGTCCGACATCGCCGACATGCGGTTCTGGCATCGGGAAGCCGTGAAGCGCTCACTCAAGGCGGAATACGACATCGTGTACGTCTACGCCGGGCACGCAATCGGCGGCCTGCACCACTTCCTGTCCCGGCGCTACAACAACAGAAGCGACGAGTACGGCGGCAGCATCTCCAACCGCGCCCGACTACTGCGGGAGATCCTCGAGGACACTCGCGAGGAGTGCGACGGCAAAGCCGCGGTGGCATGCCGCATCTCGGTCGACGAACTGCTGGGCGACGAGGGCATCAGCCGTGCCGAGATCGAAGAGGTCATCGGCATGCTGGGCGAGCACCCCGACCTGTGGGACTTCGTGCTGGGCAGCTGGGAGGACGATTCGGTGACGTCGCGGTTCGGCCCGGAGGCCGAGCAGGAACCCTACGTGCGCGGTTTGAAGAAACTCACCACCAAACCCGTTGTGGGAGTAGGCAGATTCACCTCACCCGACACGATGTTGCACCAGATCAAGACCGGCGTCCTCGACTTGATCGGGGCGGCGAGACCGTCCATTGCCGACCCCTTCCTGCCCCGCAAGATCGAAGCCGGCGACCTCGAGGACATCCGGGAGTGCATCGGTTGCAACATCTGCGTCTCCGGCGACTTCACCATGTCGCCGATCCGTTGCACCCAGAACCCCACCATGGGCGAGGAATTCCGGCGTGGCTGGCATCCCGAGCGCATCAGGGCCAAGTCGAGCGATTCGACCGTGTTGGTCGTCGGCGCCGGGCCGGCCGGACTGGAGGCCGCCCGCGCCCTTGGGCACCGTGGGTATGCGGTGAGCCTGGCCGAGGCGAGCCGCACGCTGGGTGGCCGGGTGGCGCGCGAAGCCACGTTGCCGGGGCTGGCGGCGTGGATCCGCGTCGTGGACTACCGGGCGCAACAGCTCCGCAGGCTCGACGACGTCGAGGTCTTCCTGCAGAGCGAGATGACGGCCGACGACGTCATCGAGAACGACTTCAACCACGTCGTGACGGCGACCGGCGCGGCGTGGCGCCACGATGGCGTCGGTCGTTGGCACACCAGGCCCATGGACATCGCCGAGGGCGCGGAGGTGCTCAGTCCCGATGACGTGATGTCGGGGTCACGGCCCCGCGGTGAACGGGTGGTGGTCTTCGACGACGACCACTACTACCTGGGCGGTGTCCTTGCCGAGCTGTTGGCGGGCGAGGGCCTCGACGTCAGCCTGGTGACCCCGGCCGCCCACGTCTCACAGTGGACCACCAACACCCTCGAGGTGGCGCGGATCCGCAAGCGGGTCATCCGCGCCGGCGTCCGGGTGCACACCAACACGGCGGTCATCGCGGTCACGTCGGACGGCGTCCGCACGGCATGCGTGTTCACCGGAGATGAGGGAGCCCTGTCGGCGGACAGCGTGGTGATGGTGACCGCGCGTCTGCCCCACGACGCGCTGTACCAGGAACTGATGGCCCGCCGAAGCGAATGGGCCGGTGCGGACCTGCGCAGCGTCCGCGCCATCGGAGACGCCTGGGCCCCCGCGACCATCGCCGCCGCGGTCTGGTCGGGACACCGCTACGCCGAGGAACTCGACGAGCCGCAGGCGCCGGGTCCGGTGCCCTACCTGCGCGAGGTCGCCGAGCTGGCCTCGCCGTCGGCCATCCACCTCCCCATCACGCCGATCGAACCCGTTCGAACCTAGGAGCACCGTGACCACCACACTGCACGAATGGACCCGGCTCGCCGGTGAAATAGAACCACGCACCGAGATCTTCGTCGACGGCACGTACCGCGCAGCCCGGTCCGGGGCCACCTTCGACTCGGTCAATCCGGCCACCGGCGAACTCCTGGCGCACGTCGCGTCGGCCGACTCGGCCGACGTCGACGAGGCCGTCGCCGCGGCGCGTGCCGCATTCGAGTCCGGATCCTGGTCGCGGACGTCGGCATCGACCCGCAAGCGCGTACTCCAACGGCTGTCCGCACTGATCAACGAGCACAGTCATGAACTGGCACTACTGGATTCACTCGACATGGGCAAGCTCGTCACCGAGGCCCACGACGTCGACGTGCCGTCGGCCGCCGAACTCTTCGCGTTCTACGGCGAAGCGATCGACAAGCGGGGCGGCGAGATCGCTCCCACCGAGCCCGGCAACCTGGCGCTGATCACCCGCGAGCCACTCGGCGTGATCGGTGCGGTGACACCGTGGAACTTCCCGCTGGATCTGGCGGTCTGGAAGGTTGCACCCGCGTTGGCAGCCGGTAACAGCGTGGTCCTCAAACCCGCTGAGCAAGCTCCGCTCTCATCGATCCGGCTGGCGGAGCTTGCGGTCGAGGCCGGCCTGCCCGACGGCGTGCTGAACGTCGTGCCCGGACTCGGGCCGACCGCCGGCGAGGCCTTGGGCCGCCATCCGGACGTCGACGTCATCGCCTTCACCGGCTCGGGCGAAACCGGCCGGCGGTTCCTGCGCTACGCCGCCGACTCCAACGCCAAACAGGTGTGGCTGGAATGTGGCGGCAAGAGTCCGAACGTCGTGTTCGCCGACGCCGATCTGGAGGAGGCCGTGGAGAAGTCGATCTTCGGCGCCTTCTACAACCAGGGGGCGGTGTGCTCGTCGAATTCACGCCTGCTGCTGCACGCGTCGATCGCGGACGAATTCGTCTCCCGACTGGTCGAACGCGCCGCCACCGTGCGGCCGGGCGATCCCCTGGATCCGGAATCCACGATGGGTGCGATCGTGGACGAAGAGCACACCACCCGGGTCCTCGGCTTCATCGACCGCGCGCGTGCCCAAGGTCGGGTCGTGGTGGGCGGTACCCGCGAAACCGTGGGTGGTCGAGGTTGTTTCATCGCGCCGACCGTGGTCACCGATCTGGCGCCGGCGGCCGAGCTGATCACCGAAGAGGTTTTCGGCCCGGTGCTGGCGGTACAGCGGTTCGACGACGAAGCCGAGGCGGTCCGGATGGCCAACGACACGGTGTACGGGCTGGCCGCCTCCGTGTGGACCAAGGATCTGTCGCGGGCCCACCGGGTGGCGGCAGCGCTACGGGCGGGCACGGTCTCGGTCAACACCGTCGATGCCCTCAGCGCGCAGACACCGTTCGGCGGATTCAAGCAATCCGGCTTCGGCCGTGATCTGTCGTTGCACGCCCTCGACAAGTACACGGGTCTGAAGACGACCTGGATTGCGCTGTAACGCGGCGACCACGCGCCGTTAACCGTCCCGTCATCAGCAAATCCGATCGGTCGCATCGGATTTGTGCGCTTTATGTCCGGGACTTCAACACAAATACTGATGATGCCGGGTGGCGGGACGCCGCCCCGCCACGAGGCCCGGCTCCGCATAGGAAAGTGAACGCGACATGACCCAAAACCCTGCGGTCTCCGAGCCCGTCGAGCGTCGGACCATCGAACACGTGCCGGTCGACGAGCGACACGGCCGCGCCCGCGACCTCTTCACCGTGTGGTTCGGCTCGAACATCATGCTCCTCACCATCATCACCGGTGCGCTCGCCACGACGGTGTTCGGCCTGCCGCTGTGGGCCGGTGCGCTGGCGATCGTGCTCGGCAACGTGATCGGCGGCGTCGTCATGGCGCTGCATGCCGCGCAGGGGCCGCAGATGGGCGTACCCCAGATGTTGCAGACCCGCGCGCAGTTCGGGTCCTACGGCAGCCTCCTGGTCGTCGTCCTGGTGATCTTCATGTATCTGGGCTTCTTCGCGTCCAACGCCGTGCTGGGCGGTCAGGCACTGGCGAAGGTGACCGGCATGCCGACGAACTGGGCGATCACGATCATCGGGCTGATCAGCGTGGTCGCCACGATCGTCGGGTATCGCCTGATCCACCGGGTCACCGCGGTCCTGTCGGTCGTCGCCGGCGCGGCGCTCCTGGTGGCCTTCGTCTGGATGGTGTTCGTCAACGGCGTCCCCGGCGCGACGTGGCACGCCGACGGCTTCACCTGGGCGGGCTTCATGGCCAGCCTCTCGGTCGCGGCGCTGTGGCAGATCGCCTACGCGCCATACGTGTCGGACTACACGCGGTACATGCCCAAGGACACCGGACGCCGGGCTGCGTTCTGGGGCACCTACACCGGGTGCCTGTTCGGCTCGGTGCTCCCGATGCTGCTCGGCGTCCTGGTGGGCGCGGCGCTGCCGACGGACGACACGCTCGACGGGCTCTCGACGTTGACCCGCGGCGTCAGCACCGGAGTGTTCGCGATCTTCGCCATCGGCATCACCGCCACCAACGCGATGAACCTGTATTGCGGCGCGTTGTCCACGATCACCGTCGGGCAGAGCCTGTTTCCGCGTTGGCAGCCGGCGGCGATGAGCCGTGCGGTGACCGCCGTCGCGCTGTTCGTCATCGCGATCATCCCGGCCCTGGTCAGCGCCGACGACTTCCTGGCCAATTACGCGAACTTCCTCGCACTGCTGCTGTGCGTGTTGATTCCATGGACTGCAGTCAATCTCGTCGACTACTACCTCCTCCGCCACGGCGTCTACGACATCGACGCCCTCTTCGAACGCGACGGCGGCCGGTACGGCAGGTTCAACTGGGTCGCGATCGCGTGCTACTTCATCGGCATCGCGGTGCAGATTCCGTTTCTGTCGACGACGATCTTCACCGGGGTGGTCGCCAAGGCACTCGGCGGCGCCGACATCTCCTGGATCGTCGGGCTGACGGTCATCTGCCCGCTGTACTACGTGCTGATGCGGGCGAAGACCTCCGATGCCGAGCTGCGGCTCACGACGCTGCCCAACGACGCGAAGACGGTGGCGTGACCACGAGCGACTACCTGATCGTCGGGGGCGGCACCGCCGGGTGCATCGTCGCATCCCGACTCTCCGAGGACCCGGCCGTCACGGTCACCGTCATCGAAGCGGGCCCGTCCGACGAGCGGGAACCCCGCGCCCGCGACATCCGCCGCTGGGCCGAGATGCTCGAGGGCGAATACGACTTCGACTACCGCAGTGTTCCTCAGCTGCGGGGCAATTCGAGAATCCGCCAGGCCCGCATGCGCATCCTGGGTGGCTGCTCGACGGCCAACACCATGATCACGTGGCGACCATTGCCAGCCGATCTCGAGGAATGGGCGGCGTACGGGGTGCTCGGGTGGGACACCCGATCGGTTCACGACGCCTATGACCGCATCCTGGCTCCCGTGCACCCGGTCGCCGACGAGCACCGCAATCCCTACGTCGCCGACGTCGTCGACTCCGCCCGACGGGCGTTGGACCTGCCCGCCCGCCGCACGTGGAATTCGGATCCGGACTTCGCCGCCACCGGGCGCGGCGCCGGCTTCTTCGAGATCGGCTACACCCCGGAGAGCTACCTGCGGTCCTCGACGTCGGTGCACTACCTGCACGACGCCATCCGGAACCGCCCGAATCTGGTGGTCGAGCACGATCGGCAGGCGCAACGGCTGCTCGTCGAGAACGGTGTCGCGGTCGGCGTGCTGACCCGGGACGGCGGCGGCGTCGAGCGCGAATACCGGGCCGGCCGCGAGGTGGTGGTGTGCTGCGGGGCGATCGACTCACCGAAGTTGTTGCAGCTCTCCGGGATCGGGCCGCGCGAGGTGCTGGATGCCGCGGGGGTCCCGGTCGTCGTCGACCTGCCCGGCGTCGGTGAGAACCTGATGGATCACGCCGAAGGGCTGATCGTGTGGGAAGCCGCCCGCGAGGTCCCGGACACCTGCGCGACGGGTTGGGACGCCGGCGCCGCCGTACGGCTCACCGAGGACGGCGCGGCCCGGCCAGACGTGCTGATGCACTTCCCGGTCGAAGCGGTGGCGGACCATGCCGTCGCCCACGGCGTGGTGATGCCCGACCGGATCGTGTCGATCGCACCGAACGTCGCCAAGCCCCACAGCCGTGGGCGGGTGTGGATCACCTCCGGTGATCCCGCACGGCCACCGTCGATCGACTACCGGTACTTCACCGACCCCGACGGCCACGACGAGGCGGTACTGATCGCGGGCATCCGCCTGGCCCGCCGCATTGCGGCTACTGCACCGATGTCGCAGTGGATCGCGCGGGAGGTGTTCCCCGGCCCCGAAGCCCAGTCCGACGAAGAACTGTCCGACGTGCTGCGCGCCACTCATCAGACCGTCTACCACGTGTCGGGCACCTGCCGGATGGGCGCCGAGGACGATCCCATGGCGGTGTGCGATTCCCGGTTACGCGTGCGCGGCATCGCCCATCTGCGGGTGGTGGACGCGTCGGTGTTCCCCACCCTGCCCTCGGTGAACCCGGTGGGCACCGTCATGGCCGTCGCCGAGCATGCCAGCGCGATGTTGCTCCGCGACCAGCGGCTGACCGCCGCCAACTCGGCCACCTGAGGACACGCCTGGCGCGTAGGTTGGCGATTGCCCGTCACGAAGGAAGGCCATCAGATGCCGCTTCGATCGGATTGGTCGGAGAAGCCATGAACCCGAAGCAGGGAAGCCAGTTCTCCGTCGTCGCCGAGAGCGCAGGCCTGTGGCGGGTGACATTCGACAACCCCCCGATCAATCTGGTGACCCCGGAGATGCTCGTCGAGCTGCCCGCGCTGATCGACCAGATGGAGGCGGCGGGCGAGCTGCGGGTGGTGGTGTTCGAATCGGCCAATCCGGACTACTTCTTGAACCACTACGACACTTCGCGCGTGGCGGAGACGCCCACGGACCCGGGGGTGACCGGCTACCCGCCGGTGATCGACACGAGCACCCGCCTCTCACACCTTCCGGTGGCGTCCATCGCCAAGATCCGAGGACGGGTGCGCGGTGTCGGCAGCGAGCTCACCCAGGCGATGGACATGCGGTTCGCCAGTGACCGGGCGCTCTTCGGTCAACCCGAAACCGCGAATGGAAACCTGCCAGGAGGGGGCGGTCTCGAGCACCTTCCGCGCCTGATGGGCCGCGCCCGTGCATTGGAAGTCGCATTGTCCAGTGACGACTACCCGGGCACACTGGCCGAGCGGTACGGGTGGGTCAACCGGACCGTCGACGACGAGGATCTCGACGCGCTGGTCGACACCCTGGCCGGTCGGATCGCCTCATACGACAAGGAATCGATCGCCGCCGTCAAGCAACAGATCAACCGCCACACGCTTCCCTCGCCAGAGGACATGATGTCCTCCCTCGAGATCTACACGAGCTCCTTCCAGTGGCCAGGTTCCAAGCGTCGGCTCGCCGCCGCGCTGGCTGCCGGGCGCAATCAGCCCGGTGACTACGAACTGCGTCTGGGCTACTACTTGGGCCGCCCCTCGAGGCCCGAGGGCTGATGCCCAGCCGCGGTGTCCGGTACTGGACGTTTCCGCGCGCCGAGTGCTGCACGAGGGCTGAAGTACGGCGGATTTCACGACCGTGATGCAGATGTCGGCGGCCCGGCATCCGTGGCCGGGTCCGCCTCAACGACGATATCCCCGATATCATGTTGCGATCACGTTAAATGTATACGATATACGTCGATGGTGACCGTGCGATCGCTTCGACCCGGCGCACTTCTGCGCGTCCGGTTGTTCCGGCCCATCCTCACCGGCGCCACCCTGCGGGATCGCCTGCTGGCCTGCGTGGGCGCACTGGCGGGAATCCTCCTGACCGGACTGGTCTGCGGGTTGGCAGCGACGGACGTGAAGGAACTGCTGTGGCTGGTCCCGCCGATGGGCGCGTCGGCGGTGCTCCTCTTCGCGGTGCCGTCCAGCCCGATGGCACAACCCTGGCCGGCGATCGGAGGCAACGTCGTCTCGGCGGCGGTCGGCGTCGTCATCGCGCACCACTGGCATGCCTCGGCGCTCACGGCCGGGGTGGCGGTGGCGGGCGCAATCGGACTCATGTCGCTGTTGCGCTGCCTGCACCCGCCCGGCGGGGCCGCCGCCCTCGTCGGCCTCTTCGCCGGAGCTTCGACGAGTTATGCCTACCCGCTCCTGCCGGTCGGGTTGAATGCCCTGTTGCTCGTGCTGAGCGCCTGGATCTATCACCGCTTCTCGGGTCACGCCTACCCACACGTGGCGGCACCCGCGGGCGCGGAGGACCTGCCGTGGACCTTCAGCAAGGCCGACGTCACCGCCGCCGTCGACGACATCGGTGAGGCCTTCGACGTGGACGCCGACGACCTCGTCCGCCTGCTGCGTCGGGTCGAACGACGGGCCGTCCGGCGGTCCTACGCCGAGCTGACGTGCGCCGACCTGATGTCGGGCATCGTCCCGGTGCACCGCTCCGCCTCGCCGGCCGAAGTGCGCACCCTGGTACTGGAGCACGACGTCCGGCGCCTGCCGGTGCTCAACGATCAAGGACAGGTCGTCGGCTCGATCGGCCTACGCGAACTCGCCACGCAGGACGGAACGGTCGCCGAACTGATGTCGGTGGCCACCATGGCCGCCCCCGACAGACCGGTGATCGATCTGCTCGGACACTACGCGCACGGACGGGTGCGCGCCGTGTTCGTGGTCGATGAGTCTCGCCGGCCGATCGGGGTCGTCACCGAGGCAGACTGGCTCGCCGTCCTCGCCCGCGGACTCGACTGACGGCGGCCCGAAGGGCGGCATTGGCGTCTTCGAGGTCCATGATGCGAAGAATGCCGGCGATATTGATGCCGTCGGCAACCAGGGCCGTGATCCGGGCGATCCTGGCGAGGTCTTCAGCGCTGTAACGCCTCGTGCCACCGTCGGTTCGCGCCGGTGTGAGCAAGCCGCGACGTTCCCACAGTCGGATCGACTGGATGGGCGCCCCCGACAATTCGGCAGCGACCGAGATGCCGTAGACGCCGTGGTCGGACTCCGGTGCCGAGTCCCGAGGGTGGTCGGTCATGGTGGCCTGAGTTTTCCTTCCACGTGAGTGGCAACGGGATACTTGCCACTACAAGGTACACGTGCTATATAAAAATTATGTCGTGAGACACAGATTGTGTGAACAGGACATCGCCTATCCGGACGAGAGGAGGTAGCCATGGCGGTGACGTCGACACCGGAGACGCCGGTGACACCGGCGGCCACTTCGCCCATCGAGCCCGACGTGGCGGCCCTGTTCGCCGAGATCGAGACCATCCTGTTGGAGGCAACCCTGCGCGCGCCGGTCAAGACTTCCGTGCCTACGCCCATCGGCTGCGCCGTGCGTAGATGGTCACCGACCGATCGCTGTCGGGGGGTATCGACCGGCGCATGGCGTGCGCCATCGCGTCCCATCCGGGCCGTCCAGCGCAGCCCTCCGTTCGAGCGCGCAAGCGCCCATGCCGACGACATTTGATGACGTACGCGTGAAAGGCAGGTGAGGCACGAACCACCGCGAGCCGAGCGGCCCGCACCCCGGTATCCGACGATGGCGTGTTCGCGCCCCGACGACGAGGGCCACGCCACTGCCTGATCCAGGCGACATGCCGGGGCGCGGGTCGGCCGGCAACCACCGGTGACCTCGACGGACCGCCGTTCCCGGCGGTCCGTCCGTGTGAGACAGCACGACTCGGGTATGCCATCAACCGTGATCATCGACCCCAAGCCGGTGCCCGAAGACCTGCGCCGGTTGGCGACCGCCCATGGGGTCGGTACCTCCTACCGGAACGAGCGACGTCAGCCGGTCGACGTCGATGCGGACGTAGTAGTCCGCGTGCTCGGGCTTCTGGACGTCGACGCGAGCACGGAGGCCGACCGGCGCCGCGAGCTGGCTCGGCTGGCCGAACGCGAGCGGGCAGGCGTGGTGCGGCCGACCATGGCGGTCCGCCTCGACGGTCGTGCGCAGCCGTTGCCCGGCGCCACCGTGCTCGAGGCCGAGGACGGCAACCGCATCGAGGTTCACGACGAACTGCCCGCCGACCTGGAGCCGGGGTGGTACCGGCTTGCGCTGCGTGACGGGCAGTCGTCCACCCTGGTGGCAGCTCCCCGGCACGTGCCGCCGGCCCCCGCCACCTGGGGCTGGATGCTGCAGCTCTACGCCCTGCGCTCGGACCGCTCCTGGGGCATCGGCGACCTCGGCGACCTGCGGGAGTTCGTGCAGTGGACGGCCAGCGAGCATGGCGCCGGCGCGGTACTCCTCAACCCGCTTCACGCGCCGGGCCCGACGCATCCCGTCCAACCGTCGCCCTACACCCCGTCCAGCCGACGGTTCGCGAACCCGCTCGCCCTGCGCATCGAGGACCTCGACGCCTATCGGCGCGCCGATCCGGACACGCGCACGGAGGTCGACGCCCTTCGGGTCTCGGCGAGCACCGAGCGGATCGACCACGACCTGGTGTGGGCGGCCAAGAAGGCAGCCCTGGAAATGCTGTGGCGAGCCGAGGGTCGACCCAGCCCGTTCGACGGGCCTTCGTCTGGGCTCGCACCGGGATTGTCGGACTGGGCCACCTACTGCGCACTGGCCGAACGTCACGGCGGCCGCTGGTCCCGATGGCCAGAGCCCTTGCGGGACATCGCGGGACGGGCCGTGGCGGCGGCACGCCAGGAGCTGTCCCCCCGGGTGGCCTTTCACGCCTGGGTGCAACAACGCTGTGCCGAACAACTGACCGCGGTACGGGCCGGCGCGCGCGATGCCGGCATGGAACTCGGTGTGCTGCACGACCTGGCGGTGGGCGTCGACCCCGACGGGGCGGACGCGTGGGCGCTGGCCGACGTGCTCGCCACCGGCGTGAGCGTGGGCGCGCCCCCGGACAACTTCACCCCGCGCGGTCAGAACTGGGGGCTGCCGCCGTGGCGGCCCGACCGCCTCGCGGCCACCGGATACGCCGCGTTGCGCGACATGCTGCGCGCGGTACTCGACCACGCCGACGGTTTGCGAATCGACCACGTGGCCGGTCTGTGGCGGCTGTGGTGGGTTCCGCCTGGCGACGAACCCGATCGCGGCACCTACGTGCACTACGACGCCGACGTCATGCTTGCGATCCTCGCGCTTGAGGCGCAGCGGGCGGGCGCCATCGTCGTCGGCGAGGACCTCGGCACCGTCGAACCCGAAGTGACCGCAGCGCTTGCCGACAACGAGATGCTCGGTTGCGCGGTGTCGTGGTTCACCCGCGACGAGACCGCACCCGATCAGCCGCTGCTCCCGTCGGCGATGTGGCCGACGCGGGCGGCGGCCAGCCTCTCCACGCACGACCTGCCCACCGCGGCCGGGTTCCTGCGTGGTGAACACGTCCGCGCCCGCGCCGATCTCGGTCTGTTGGACGACGTCCCCGCCGAGCAAGCGGTTGCCGACCGGGAACGAGCCGAGTGGCTGGCGTTGCTCCGCTCAGAGGGGCTGATGCCGACCACACCGCCCGAGCCGGACGAGGCAACGGTGATCGTCGCCATGCACCGGTTCCTGGCATCGACGCCGAGCCGGCTGAAACTGGTCTCGCCGTACGACGTGGTGGCCGAGCCCCGACAGCCGAATCTGCCTGGCACCGTTGACGAATACCCGAACTGGCGGATCCCGCTGCCGGCGACGATCGAGCAGTTGCGCGCCGACCCGCGGGTCGCCGAGATCACCGCTGCCTTCCGGGCGGCCGTGGACGCCGGTGACGTGCAGCGGCGCTAGGGGCAGGTCACCGCGATCTCGAAGGGCTTGGTCAGCGGCTGAGTCGGATTGGCCATGTCGACTCCGGTGGCCGTGCCCTTGATCTTGTACGTGCTGCCGTCCTTCGTCGCGGAGGCTTCACCACCCGGGACGCCGGCCGCGTAGCCGAGCGCCGTGCCGCCGACGTTGCCCAGTCCGACCTGCTTGACCTCCGGTGGGTCGGCATCGCTCAGCTGGGCGCCGATCCCCTGCGTCGCGTTGCCGATCGCGATCTGGACGTTGCCGGCCATGGTGGAGCACACCACGGTGCCCTGCACGTTCTGGTCCTGACCGTCGATGCTGACGGTCGCGGCGCCGGGCGGCGGATTGCCCTTGGCCGCATCCGTGGCCGACGTTGCGGCGCTGCTGGCGGAACTGGCCGCCGTCTTGGCGGTTTCGGTCGCGGAACTGGCATTCTCCGAGGCGGATTTGTCACTGGAACAGCCGGTAAGACCCCCGACCACGATGGCCGTGCAACCGACGGCGACCACTAGCGCACGCTTCACCCGTTGTCTCCTTCGTTCGTGACCCGTCAAGATCGCCGGATCTCACTGCAGTATGGGTTGCTGGGCGCAGCCGATCAGCGAAACGGTGGAACGAGGCGCCGTCGCACTCGCAGCGAAGACGTAGACCGTACACAGCTCTTGCCCACGTGAGCCGACGAATCTCATCGGATGAAGCCCCGGTTCGCGTCGATCGTCGCCACCCTTTGCCTGATGTGCCTCAACGTCGCAGGATGCGGGAGCTCGCCGACGCCGGATGCCGGTACCCCGACCCGCCAGACCCCGCCGATGGGCTGGAACTCGTGGAACTCCGGCATCCCCCTGACCGAGCAGACAGTCGAGCAGACCATCGACGCGATGGTGTCCTCGGGTCTGCGCGATGCCGGGTACCGATACGTCAACCTCGACGCGGGCTGGGCCGCACCGACCCGCGGTTCGGACGGCAAGCTGCGTCCCGACCCGAACCTGTTCCCCGGCGGGATCGCAGCACTCGCCTCCTATGCGCACGACCGCGGAATGCTGCTCGGCATCTATGCCAGCCCGTACGACCAGACGTGTGGGCAGGATTTGCGGATCGCGAGCTCGGGGCACGAGACCACGGATGCGCGCACCTTCGCGGACTGGGGGGTGGACTTCCTGAAGTATGACTGGTGCCGTACCGAAGCTGATCACGCCGATCAGGTGCAGATCTTTACCGCCATGCGAAAGGCGTTGCGGGCCACCGGCCGTCACATCTTCTACAGCATCAATCCCAACAGCTCCGACGATCACCGAGCCGGGACCAACCACGACTGGTCCGGCATCGCCGACATGTCGAGGACCACCGCCGATCTCGTCCCGGTGTGGCGGAGCACGCTGTCGCCGCTCAACGACTCGGATGCCTTCCTGACCGGAACGAACCTCGGCGTGCCGGACGAGTTCGCCGCGTCGGTGAAGGCCGCCGGGACGGGGCCCGGATACTTCGCCGACCCCGACATGCTCGTCGTGGGCCTGCCCTGGAGCGAATACTTCGACAATCACTTGGCCGTCAATCGCGCCATCGTCGCCGGAGAGCAGGTGACGCCGCAGCGCCTGAAAAAACTCAGCGAGAAGTTCACGCTGTCCGACGATCAACTGGCATGGCGGGCGAATGCCCAGCCGTCCTTGACGGAAACCGAACAGCGCAGCCACCTTTCGCTGTGGGCAATGCTCGCGGCTCCCCTCATTGCGGGGAACGACGTGCGGTACATGACCGAGGCGACCCGTGAGATCCTGACGAACCGCGACGTCATCGCCATCGATCAGGACCCGCTGGCGGCACGGGCAGTCCCGTCGGCCGGCGATCCCCGCGTCCTGGTCAAGCGACTCGATGGGGGCGACGTCGCCGTGGCCCTCGACAACGCCGACGACCGTCCTGCCACCATCACCGCGCCCGTGGAAGCTCTCGGGCTGCCCCCGGCCCCATGCCATCTGGTGCGCGACCTCTGGACGCACACCGACACCACGGAGACCGGTGCCGTCAGCCGCGTGGTTGCCCCCCACGACGTGGTGATGGTCCGCATCTCGGCTCACTGCCACTGACCGCGATCGTGGCCGCTCACCGTGACCGAGGCCGGTAATCCCCGGTCAGGACGGCCTGGAGTGAATCGCCCAAGATCCAGATGGCGACGCCGATGAGCACGAGGTCCTTGAGAAGGAACTGGCCGGGCTGCGCCGAGAGGACGGGCAGACCCGAGACGCGGGCCACCACGACTCCCGGCGTCGTGAAGAGGAAGCTCAACGTACCGAGGAACAGCACCACGGCCAGCGCGCTGCCCGCGATCGAGGCACGCGGCCAGACCGGCCGCAGCGCGATGAGGACGGCGGCGACCATCTCCATGGTTCCCAGTCCGCGGGCCACCGTCGTGGCGCTGAAGACGTCGAACACCCAGCTCATCAGCGGGCTGTGTTCGATGAGAACCCGCGCGTCCATCTTCACGTACTTGCCGGCGCCGATCCAGGCCAGCACGACGACGAGGCCGTACCGTACGACGGTCTGTCCCGTCAGCGCGAGCATCGAGGCGGCCCGCCGGCCGCGACTCGCCGTGGTCGGAGGTGAGGAGAGTGCACACGTGGTCAATGGATTGCCTTTCTCGACGTGGTGCCCAGCGTGGTCGAGCGGGACGACGGTTGATTGGTGGTTCCCTGAAGTTCGGGTGAAGTGGGGGCGCCACCCCCATTCTGAAGTTCTGCTGAAGATCCGGTCGCCGTCGCACTCCTGGATGGGAGGTCGGGGAATCCACGGGCAGTATGGGTGCCATGAACATCGTCGACGCCTCGAGCCGGGAGTACGGGCTTCGGGCGCTGGTCGTCGACGACGAGGCGCCGTTGGCCGACGTGGTGGCCGGCTACCTGAGGCGGGAGATGTTCGAGGTGCACGTGGCCCACGACGGAAGTGGCGCCGTGGCGATGGCACGCGAGGTTGATCCCGACGTCGTCATCCTCGACATCGGCCTGCCCGGTCTCGACGGTGTCGAAGTCTGCCGGCGGCTTCGCGAGTTCTCCGACGCGTACGTCGTGATGTTGACCGCACGCGACACCGAGGTGGACAAGATCGTCGGACTCGCCGTCGGCGCCGACGACTACGTCACCAAGCCGTTCAGTCCACGCGAATTGGTCGCCCGCGTACGCGCGATGATGCGCCGGCCACGCCGTCCTTCCACCGACTTTTCCGACGGGCGACACGAGACCAGCCCGCCACGCCGGTTCGGCGCACTGCACATCGACCTCGACGGTCGCCGGGTGCACGTCGACGCCAGTCCGGTTGCGTTGACCCGCACCGAATTCGACATCCTTGCGGCGCTGTCCGGGCGGCCGGGCGTGGTACTGAGCAGACGCCAACTGCTGCAGTCGGTGTGGGGTGACGCGTGGGTGGGCGCCGACAACATCGTCGACGTCCACGTCGGTCACCTGCGCCGCAAGCTCGGTGACAACGCCACGGCGTCGCGCTACGTGGTCACCGTGCGGGGCGTCGGCTACCGAATGGGCGTGGGATGAAACCGGTGTCGGAGAACGCGGCCCGGCGAACGGCGCGGTCGGGCCGTCATGGCATCGGGTTGCGGTTGATGGTGACGATCCTCGCGGTGGTGGCCGCCGGCATGGCGACGACCACCCTCGTGGCCATGGTCGTCGGTCCCCCGATGATCCGCAGCCTCATGGATCAGGCCGTCGTACCCGGAGCGAACGGGACCCATCCGTACGAGCGTGCGTTCCGCGAGGCGACGGCACTCTCGGTGGGCATCGCCATTGCCGTCTCCGCACTGGCGACACTATCGCTGAGTTGGTACCTCAGCCGACGGGTACACCGTTCGGCGACCGCCCTGTCCCAAGCTGCCTGCGCAGTTGCCAACGGTCACTACGACATCCGGGTGCCGTCACCGGGGCTCGGCAAGGAGGTCGACGCGGTGGCGGCGGCGTTCAACACGATGGCACATCGGCTCGGTGTCGTCGCCGACACGCGGCGTCAGATGCTGGCCGATCTGGCCCACGAGATCAGAACGCCGGTTTCGGTGCTGGATGCCTACATGGAGGCGCTCGAGGACGGCGTCCAGACCCTGGACGAGAAGACCATCGCCACGCTGCGGGACCAGACCCGGCGGCTGACCCGGTTCAGCACCGACGTCTCGTCGCTGGCGGTCGCCGAACGACGCACGACCTCCATCGACGCACGACGCACCTTCGCCGCGGACATCGTCTCGGCCGCCGTCTCGGCGTTCGCGCCGCGCTATGGCGCGAAGGGGGTGTCGATCGATGCGCGGGTCGGCACCCACCTGCCCGACCTGTGGTGTGACCCCGAGCGGCTCGGTCAGGTGCTGGGCAACCTGCTCGACAATTCGCTGCGTCACACCGCCACCGGCGGGCGGGTGGTCGTGACGGCCTTCGACCACGACGGTCGACTGGTCATCGCCGTCACCGACACCGGCGACGGGGTGTCGCCCGCACATCTGGACCAGCTGTTCGATCGCTTCTATCGGGTCGACGCCGCTCGCGACCGCCGACACGGCGGCGCCGGCATCGGGCTTTCGATCGCCAAGGCACTCGTCGAAGCACACGACGGGCACATCGAGGCCCACAGCGAGGGCCACGGGACCGGTTGCACCGTCAGCGTGTCGCTGCCGTACCGCCCACGGTCAATGCGTCTCGGGGAGGGCTCGACACTAGGTGCGGCCGACGTGCGGCGCCGCCAGCCAACCGAACCGGCCGAGCCGGGGCCGTAGCCAGGTGTCGACACTCCACGTCGAGCCCGCCGCCGCGAAGAACAGCGCCAGCGAGGCGAAGACGTAGCCCACGGAGGGACCCAGGTCCGTCATCCCGGCGTGGAACGGCAGGTGGAAGGCCTCCGCACCCGACCAGATGCCGAACGACCAGACCGCGGTCCCGACGAACGCGGCGTTCGACAGCACCCCAAAGATCAGCGCAGCCGCCGCGAAGGTCTCGACGATCGCGATCAGCGTGGCCGACGCCGCGGGGTCGGCCAGGCCGACGGTGTGCCACAGCACCAGCCACTGGTGCACGACGGGCGTGTCGACCTTGGCGGCCTTGCCGAGCTCCTCGGACAGGGTCTGCCCGCCGATGAAGCCGGGCAGCCACTTGAAGGCGGCGTCGACGGCCCAGAGCAGTCCGAACAGGATGCGCACCACCGCGGCGCCCTGCAGCCAGCGCTCGCCGAAGACGAGGGACCGGCTGGACGGGGTGGACGACACGGATGCAGGATCCGAGGACTGGACGGTCACGGACATGAGGGCCCTTCTGTTCGGGTGATGGCACGACGATTGACGCGATCGTTGACACGGAGCGACGCCGCCGCCGGTTCAGCCGCGGTGGCTGCCGAGGCCGATCGGGCGCTTCCGCGGCCCGGGCACCAGGGCCTTCACCGTCGACACGAGGCCAGGCTCACACTTCGTTGTGCGTCGCGCCCACCGGTGGATCACCGCGTGACGAGGGACATCACGGTGCGGGTGAGCCGCCGCCTGGGCCAGCCGCGGGCCCCGTCGCCGGCCAGCGCGGCTCTCGCCGCGTTCCGTCCACACACGCCGTGCACCCCACCGCCCGGCGTGGCGCCCGCGCTTCCCAGAAAGACGTTCGGCACCGGGGTTTCGGCCCGACCGAAACCCGGTGCCGGTCGGAAGATCAACTGTTGATGCAGCTGTGACGTCCCGCCGTTCACGGCGCCGGTGTGCAGATTGGCGTCACTCGCCTCGAGATCGGACGGACGCTGGATCGTCTTGCCGATCACCCTTTCGCCGAAGCCGGGGGCGTAGCGCTCGAGCACGACGTCGACCGCCGCCGACAGTTGGTCGGCCGACGCGTTGTCGGCCACTCCCCGCGGCAGATGGGTGTACGCCCAGGCGCTTTCGGTGCCGGCCGGCGACCGAGTGGGATCCGCCGTCGTCATCTGCCCGAAGAGCATGAACGGATGCAGCGGCACGGTGGCGGTGTTCAGGTCGGCCATCCACCGGACCAGCCCGTCGTGGTCCGCGCCCAGGTGGACCGTACCGACGCCCTGGAGGCTCTTCGACCGCCACGGGACGGCGGCGTCGAGCGCATAGTTGATCTTCAGCACCGGGGTGTCCCAGACGAAGTGTTCGAGTTCGCGGGTCACCGCATCCGGTACCGCGGAGGGGGGCAGCAGACCGCCATACAGCCTGGGCGCGGAGGTGTCGGCTATCACCGCGCGGCGGACGCGGACGGTCGATCCGTCGACCGTCCGGACGGCCACAGCACGACCGCCGCTGACCTGGATCGCGTCGACTTCGCGGCCGCACGCGACCTCGGCACCCGCCGCGCGGGCGCGATTCACCAGTGCCCGCGTCAGCTGTCCCGCCCCGCCCACGGGTACCGGCCAACCACCGTCCTGCGCCATCATGATCAGCAGGTAACCCATCACCCCACTGCCAGGAGCGTCGATGGGCACGTCGGCATGCATGGCGTTCCCGAGCAGCAACAGTCGCGCGGATTCTCCCGTGAACAGGCGGTCGGCCATCACTCCGGCGGGCAGCAGCATTAGGTGGGCCAGCCGAAGCGCCTCGGCGGACCCGAGTTTGCGGAGCAGGTGCGCGGGACCCCGCACCGGCGGGAAGGGTGCGAAGAGCGTCTCGAGCATGCCGTCCTTGATACTCAGCCACTGATCGAAGAGCGCTCGCCAACGGTCGCCGTCGCCGCGGTCACGCCGTTCGAGTTCCTCGGCGGTGCGGTCGATGTCGTGGTAGATCACCGGCGCATCATCGTCGTCGGCGGATCGCGGGTGCCCCACCACGGCCGGGGCGTGTGTCCACCGCAGACCGTGATCCTCCAGATGCAGCGCGCCCAAGGCGGGTGAGGCGACGGACAGGGGATAGAAGGCGCTGTACAGGTCACTGACGTAACCCGGAAACAATTCAGCACTCTTGACCGCTCCGCCCGGTTCGGGCTGAGCCTCCAACACCATCACGTCCCAGCCGGCGTCGGCCAGCATCGCGGCGGCGACCAGTCCGTTGTGCCCGGCCCCGATCACCACCGCGTCGGCGCTCTGCTGGCTCACCTCGGCGTGTCCCGCCGTTCCGCGATCGCCGCGAGTCGCGCGAGGCACTCGCGATTGCGGGGATAGGCCGCCGCCAGCGCCAATCGACGCGGCACCCAGTTGAGCGGCCCGCCCACGGGCGCTTCGGCCATCTCGACGTGGCAGCCTTGGCCGCTTTCGGTCAGGCGCAGCGTGATTCGGGCGCCGCCGAGGGGCCTGCCCTTGGCGAGGAGCACGATCTCCTGCGGCGGTGTCGCCGATTCGACCTCCGTCTCGTCATTGAGCACCACCGGCCAGATACCGACGGTGTGGTGGATGGTGGCGCCGACGGCGGGCCATCTCGGATCGACCGCGCGCATCCTGGTGTTGCCGACCACCCACTGCGAATAGGTCCACCCGTCGGCGATGACGTCCCACACCCGTTGGCGCGTCGCCATGATGTCTCGTTCTGCGGTCAGCGAGCTGTCGACCGCCGATTCTTGCGGCATCGTCACGTCCCTTCAATGAGTGTCCGCGGACTTCCGCGTGCGAGCCACGATCATGCGGTTGCCCGCCGACTTGACCGAGTCGGGCAGAAACCAGTTGGTCACTCCCATGGCCTTCGAGAACAAGGACGCGGCGATCACCTTCCGGTCGCCCTTCATCATCGCGTCGTAGCCCTGCCGTGCGACACGGGCCGGGTCGTCCTTGGGCATCCGGCCGATGACGGTGTCGGGCATACCGGCCCGCGCGAAGAAGTGCGTCGCGGTCGGTCCGGGCATCAACGCCGTGACCGTCACTCCGGTACCGAGCATCTCGTCGTGGAGCGCTTCGGCGAACGATTGGACGAAGGACTTGGACGCGTTGTACATGCTCTGATTCCAGCCCGGCATGCCCGCCACGATCGATGACGTGAACAGCACCTTTCCGCTCCTCCGGCCGGCCATGTCGGTCAGGACCAGCTTGGCGAGTTGCACGGTGGAGCGCACGTTGAGGTCGACGATGCCGAGGTCGTCCTCCAGGCTGCCGTCGACGAAGGGCCCGGCCCGCCCACTGCCCGCGTTCAGGGCGGCCGCCGCCAGCGTGCGTCCGTCGCCGGTCGCGGTGCGGTAGAGGCGATCGACGTCATCGGGATTGCGCAGATCCACGCTGACCGCCCGCACGTCGACCGCGGCGACCCGGAGCTCGTCGGCGGCCGCGTCGAGCCCGTCGTCATCGGAGGCCACGACGAGGTCGTACCCGTCACTGGCGAAGATCTTCGCCAGTTCGAATCCGATCCCGGTCGAGGCGCCGGTCACCAACGCGAGACCTCTTGCCATGGTGGCGGGCTACCCGGCCATGGCGCCGCCAAACGTCGTCGGCCGCCGGACTCGATGCCCGAGATGTTCAGCGAAACTTCTCCCCGGGTTTGATTCGCGGGCTGGCCGCCGGATGGTGGGCACGACACCATGTCAGGGATGTCCAACAACCGTTCGACGGCGCCCGGCGACATACCCGACACCGGCATTCCGCCGGGGCTGGCCGCCCGGATGACGATGGCCGAGCAATACGATTGGCACCAGGCCCATTTGCGACGCCACCGCGTGTCGAGGCGAAACTTCCTGCGGGGATCGGCCGCCACCGCGGCGATCGCAGCGGTGGGACTGTCGCCGTTCGGCCGCCGCGCCTACGCGCAGGACGCACCGCTGGCAGTGGCGAACCGGCGGGTGGGGTACGGTGCCGAGGCATTCAGTCAGTTGCGGCTCGGTGCGCAGCTGTCGCGAAATCCCGGCCGCCTCAAGGTCTTTCTCGACCACGGTCCCACACCTGGGCTCGGCGCGACGCTGGAGGCGGAGGTCCGCAATCTGGTGACGCAGATACCGGACGCCGACGGTGGGGTCCTGGCAGCCGAGCAGTTCTACGTCCACGCGCCCCTCGACGGCCTGCCGTCGCGCCTGCCGCACTACTACCAGTGGCGCACCGAGGACGGCTTCATCAGTGACGTCCGCTCGGCGGCGACGGCGATGACGAGCGCCCGCGACGCCGTCGGCCCCTTCCGGTTCACGATGATGGGCGACCAAGGCACCGACGACACGCCCGCGCTCCCACCCGGGCTCGCCCGCGGCGACTACGACGACGCCTACTACAAAGCCGACGACGACCCGGCGACTCCCCACACCGACAACGTGATGACTCAGATCACGCTGTCGCGTCCCGACTTTCACGTGCTGGCCGGCGACATCGCCTACGCCGATCCCTCGGGAGCGGGCAAGCCGCCGAAGTTCGTCCCCTCCGGTGGGCACCTGCCGGCCGGCTTCGACAAGTTCAATCCGTACGTCTGGGACGTGTACCTGGGGTCCATCGAGGCCAGCGCCTCCACGACGCCATGGATGTTCGCCACCGGGAACCACGACATGGAGGCCGCCTACCCGTCGCACGGCTACGGTGGCCACCTCGCCCGCCTCGACCTTCCCGGGAACGGACCCGCTGGATGCCCGTCGGTGTACTCGTTCACCTACGGCAACGTCGCGGTGCTCTCACTGGACGCCAACGACGTCAGCTATGAGATCACGGCCAACACCGGTTACTCGGACGGAGCCCAAAACCATTGGGTCGAGCGCACGTTGGCCGCCCACCGCGCCGATCCCGACGTCGACTTCATCGTCTGCTTCTTCCATCACTGCGCGTATTCCACCACCGACACGCACGCCAGCGACGGCGGCGTGCGGGCGGCCTGGGGTGACCTCTTCGACCGGTACCGGGTCGATCTCGTGCTCCAGGGTCACAACCACGTCTTCGAGCGCACCGATCCCATCCGGGGCGGCACACCGACGACCGCGGCCACCGACAACTCGGTGGTCTATCCCGAGACCGACGGCACCGTGTACTACACCGTCGGTTCCGCCGGCCGACCGCGGTACGGCTTCCAGCCCGGCGAGCAGGAAAGTTACCGCGGTCACGAACTCGACGACACGCTGGTGCCCAACAGCTACGTCTGGACCGCCGACGGGGGAAAACGGGCCGAGGCGGTCAACTGGTCGCGGGTGCGTTACCGCAACTACGCCTTCATCCGCGTCGACGTGCGGCCGGGCGTCTTCGTCAGCGAGATGGACGTCGTGGCCGTCGACGAACACGGCGGAGAGTTCGACAAGGTCATCTACCGGCGGCCGGTCCGTACCTAGTTCGGCCAGCGGGCCACGACGGCGGCGATCCGGTCGGCGACATCGCTTGCCACGGCCAGCGTGGGTGCATCCTCCGCGGCCTCGTAGCGGTCGGCGCCCGGGTCGTGTCGGGCGCCGGCGATCGCGCCGTGATCGGTGGCCAGTTCCACCACCTCGACCGGCCAGCCCACCCGCTGCAGGCTGGCCGCGAAGGCCCGGCTGGCCGCCACCGGGACGACGTCGTCCCCGACACCGTGCAACAGGGTGAATGGAGCCCCGACCGCCGCGGTGGACAGGGCCGCCTCGAGGTATCCGCCCGAGATCGGGTCCCTGGCGCCGAACGCGCCCGCCAGACACACGGTGTGGCGGAGGGGAAGCTGAAGCCGGTCCGCCTGAATCGTCGCACCGGCCGCGGCGAGGCCGCCCATGGACCAACCGACCAGGACCAGACCACCGGGAGTCGTGCTGCGCGCCAACGCGAATCGCGTCGACGTCAAGAGGTCGCGCCGTCCACCGTCGGTGGCGTGCGAATCCCAGTCGGGCACGACGACGTGAACACCGCGAGCGGCCAGCCGCTCGGCGAGTGGCCGGACCGCTGCCCGTGCGTCGGTCTGCATGCCGTGCCACATCAGCGCCGTGGGCCGGGTGGGCTCACCGAAGAGATCGGTCAGCCGGCCCGGCGCGTACTCGATCGTCTCCATGCATCCAGTGTGCCCAGCCCAAGGCATGGCCACCGGTTCTTGGGGTATGTCCTACGCCGGAGACGACGGCTCTCGAGATCGCAGGAGGCGAACATGACATCGGAGGCCAGGGCGCGGAGGCTCGAGGGGGACGCCAACGATGACGGGGTGGCCGACGGCAAGCTCAAACGCAACATCACCGGCCCACTGCTCTTTCTCTTCATCCTCGGCGACGTGCTCGGGGCGGGCATATATGCGTTGGTGGGCGTGCTGTCCCAGGACGTCGGAGGAGTGCTGTGGGCGCCACTGCTCGCCGCGCTGGTCCTCGCCCTGCTCACCGCGGGTTCCTACGCCGAACTGGTCACCAAGTACCCGAAGGCGGGCGGGGCCGCCGTCTTTGCCGAACGGGCATTCGGACGGCCCGTGATCTCGTTCCTGGTCGGCTTCTGCATGCTTGCCGCCGGGGTGACGAGTGCAGCCGGCCTTGCGCTCGCCTTCGCCGGCGACTACCTCACCACGTTCATCGACGTCCCCGCCGTCTCCGCGGCCGTCGTCTTCCTCGGCCTCGTCGCATGCCTCAACTCCCGAGGGATCAGCGAATCGGTGAAGAGCAACGTGGTGATGACCGTCATAGAACTGAGCGGCCTGCTCATCGTCATCATCGCGGTCGCGGTGATGGTCGGCGGCGGCCGGGGCGACGTCAGCCGCGTCGGACAGTTCCCGGACGGTGCGGTGCCGGCGCTCGCCATCCTCAGCGGGGCGATCGTCGCCTACTACTCGTTCGTCGGCTTCGAAACGTCGGCGAACGTGGCCGAGGAGATCCGCAATCCGAGCAAGGTCTACCCGGTGGCACTCTTCGGTGCGCTGATCACCGCCGGCCTCGTCTACGCACTGGTCGGGGTCGCCAGCGCCACCGCGCTCGACCCCAGCGACCTCTCCGCGTCGTCCGGCCCGCTGCTGGCCGTCGTCGCCGCCACGGGGGTCGGCATTCCGGACTGGGTCTTCAGCGCGATCGCACTCGTCGCCGTCGCCAACGGAGCCCTGCTGACCATGATCATGTCGAGTCGGTTGTCCTTCGGCATGGCCGAACACGGACTTCTGCCCGCCGCCTTGGGCCGGGTGCTGCCACGGCGGCGGACGCCGTGGGTGGCGATCGTCGCGACCACCGCGGTGGCCATGCTGCTGACCCTCGTCGGGAACCTGTCGACGCTGGCCGAGACGGTGGTGCTGCTGCTGTTGTTCGTGTTCATCTCGACCAACGTCGCCGTACTGGTCCTGCGGCGAGACACCGTCGAACACGAACACTTCCGGGTGTGGACGCCGGTGCCCGTACTCGGCGTCGCCTCCTGCGTGTTGTTGCTGACCCAGCAGACCGCGAAGGTCTGGCTGTTCGCCGTCGTGCTGCTGGCCGTCGGCGCGGTGCTGTACCTGCTGGCGCGCGCGGCGACGCGACGGGGCGACCGCGGCGAGGACGGACGTCACGGTGGCTCCGGCCGCGCGCGCGGCGAGGAAGTGTCGCCGACGCGTTAGTCCGTTGCGCAAGTGGGTAAGTGCACTGTCGAATCACTCGTCGAGACAGGGAGCCAGAGACCATGGGTACGACTACCGCGTCCATCGACGTCAACCGCCCGATCCGGACGGTGTACGACCAGTGGACGCAATTCGAATCCTTCCCGCAGTTCATGGAAGGCGTCGAACAAATCGACCAGCGCGACGACACCCACACCCATTGGCGGATCAAGGTGGGACCCGTCACGCGCGAGTTCGACGCCACGATCACCGAGCAACATCCCGAGGAGCGGGTGGCGTGGAAGTCCGACAGCGGACCCGACCATGCCGGCGTCGTCACCTTTCACCGCATCGACGACGACACCACGCGCGTCACCACGTAGATGGGCATCGATCCCGACGGCTTCGTCGAGAACGCAGCCGACAAGCTGGGCATCCTGACCGCCCGGGTGAACGGTGACCTGAAGCGGTTCAAGGAGTTCATCGAAAATCGTCCGGCGGAGACGGGCGCGTGGCGCGGGGACGTGTCCCGCCCCGATGCCTAGCGCCCCGAACTGACCTCCCCGCACCCGTGGGTACGCTCGCGGGATGCGGATCGCGATCGTCGGCGCGGTCGGCGGGTAGTTCGGAGCCCTGCTGAGTCAGGCGGCCCGCGACGTCACGTTGCTCGTGCGTCCCGGCCGCGCGGCGGCGATTCGCGAGAAGGGTCTGCTGATCCGTCACGTGGACGGGCTGTCGCGGACCGACGTCGACGGCGTCGACGGATCCGAGAGCGACCGCATCGGAACAACCGACCACGCCTTCTCCGGAGCGGGCTTCGACGTCCCCCTCCCGACGCCCCGCTAGCTCCGAATCTCGTTGAGGTAGTTGTAGATCGTGTAACGGGTCACTTCCAGCCGCCCGGCGACGTGGTCGACGGAATCCCGGATGAGGAAGAAGCCCGCTTCGTCCAGTTCGCGAACGACCGCCGCCTTGTGATGCTTCTTCATCTGCGCCGCCTGCACGCCGACCTTGGTGATCGCACGGTCCACCAGGAACCGTTGCAAGCTGTCGACGTCGGGTGGGAAGCTCTCCCGCTGTTGCGGCGCATCGGGCGAAGCAGCTTCTGGCAGCACGCTGTTCACGCACAGGCACCCGATGGCGACGCCCTCGGCGTCCCGCACGAACAGCGTCGAGGAAAGGATCGGCCGACCGTCCGGCCCGTTGGTGCGGTAGTTGATGAGGTCCTGGGTGGTGCCGCGCCGCACCAGTCCCAGCAGCAGATCGGTCATCGGTCCGCCGACCGTCCGGCCCGTCAGATCGCCGGCGATGGCCGCGATCGAATCCGGCAGGCGGGACAGATCGTGCAACAGCACCTCGTTGCCTGGGCCGAGCATCGCCGCCAGCCCGTGCACCGCTGGAACCAACGGTGCAAGGAGCGCATGCGTGGCGCCGCCGGACGCGACGGGACGAGGTGTGGTGCCGGCCCGGCTCGGCCGCGTCAGCGAGTCCAGGGCCGCCATGATCTGCTCGCCGATCTCCGGTGACGTCGACGCATGCGGCGACAGCCGAATGTGCTCGGGCCGAACGGTCGCCGCAATGCCGGCCGCATTGAGGATCGCCCCGACCTGCTCCGGCGGATGCGCCGGCAGCGTGAACGCGAGGATGCCGGCGCGGCGGTCCCGGGCCGAGACGATCTGCGCCCCCCGCGACGAGAGCGCGTCTTCGAGCATCTCGACCTTCGCGGTGACGTGCGCGGCGATCACGGCGACACCGGTCTCCTCGACCAGTTCCAGCGCCGCCGCGAACGCGCCGGACGTCACGGGGCTCAAGTTCGATATCGACCACGCCGCCGCCGTGAAATCCGCGGGGTGGATCTCGTCGTCGAACAGCCCGGGATCGCGTGCGCCCGTCCACCCCGACAGCACCGGGTCCATGCGCTCCAACGCCCGGTCCGACAGCATCGCGAATCCCGTTCCCCAGCCGGCCCGCAGCCATTTCTGCCCACCCACCACCAGGATGTCGGCCACCTCCCATGGCGCCTCGATCACGCCGAAACCCTGGATGCCGTCGACGACGAGCAGTCGGTCGCCGACCACCTCTCGCAGGGCGGCCAAGTCGGCGCGGTAGCCGGTGCGGTAGTCGACGGCGCTGACCGAGACCATCGTGACGTCCTCGGTCAGGGCCGATGCGACCCGGTCGGCGGTGACGTATCCCATCGGCATGCGGCGCAACACGATTCGCCCCGCCTGCTCGGCCCTGGCCCACGGGTAGGTGTTCGCCGGGAACTCCGCGGATGACACCAACACGGTTCCGCCGGGGGCATTGAAGGCCGCCTGCATCAAGCCCAGGCTGGTGTTGGGTTGCAGCACGACGTGATCGACGTCGGTTCGGCACAAGCGGGCCGCTGCGGCCTTGGCCCGGGTTTCCTGCCGCATCAATTCGTCGACGGTGGACGGCCCGGCGTGTGTCGCGAGCTCCAACAGCCTGGCCGTGGTGTCGAGCACGTCATGCGACGGTGGCCCGAATCGCGCGAAGTCGACGTATCCGGCCGGTTCGGAGAACTGCAAGAGGTAGCGCGGAGAGAGGGGTCTCACGCCAGCACCCGGGCCAGGAATTGGCGCGTGCGTTCGTGTTCGGGCGCCTTGAGGATGCGTTCGGGCGGCCCTGTCTCCACGACCGACCCGTCGGCCATGAAGACCACCTCGTCGGCGGCCTCGGCGGCGAAGGCGATCTCGTGGGTGACGACGACCATCGTCATGCCCTCCTGCGCCAACGCGTTCATCACTGCGAGTACCTCGCCGACCAGTTCGGGGTCCAGCGCCGAGGTCGGCTCGTCGAACAACATCAGCTTGGGCTTCATCGCCAGTGAGCGGGCGATCGCGACGCGCTGCTGTTGGCCTCCGGACAGCTGCGCCGGGTAGGCGTCGCCCCGTTGGGCCAGACCCACCCGGTCCAGCAATTCCAGCCCTTCCCGGCGCGCCACGTCGGGCGCGGTGCCCAGCACCCGGATCGGTCCTTCGACGACGTTCTCCAGCGCCGTTCGGTGGCCGAACAGGTTGAACCGCTGGAACACCATCCCGATGTCGCGCCGTTGTTTGGCGACGTCGCGTTCCCGGAGCTCGTGGAGTTTGCCGTTGCGCAACTGGAACCCGATGGGCTTGCCGTCCACCCATACCTCGCCGGAGTCCAGCGTATCCAGGTGGTTGAGGCACCGCAGGAACGTGCTCTTGCCCGCGCCCGACGGACCGAGCAGGCACACCACCTGACCGCGCTGCACGTCCAGGTCGATGCCCCGCAGGACTTCGTCGTGCCCATAGCTCTTCCGGACGCCGATCGCGCGGAGCAGTGGCTCAGACACGGGCGCCCCTGGTGAGCGGGATGGCGCGCAACGCCTTGCCGGCCTGCGCGGCGATGCTGCGCTCGGCGGCGCCGAACGTGCGCTCGAGATAGTGCTGCCCGATCCCCGCGACCGTCACCACCACCATGTACCAGATCGCCGCGGCGAACAGCGTCTCCATCACCAGGAGGTTGTGGGACGAGATGTTGTTGGACGCGTGGAGCAGCTCCGTCACGCCGATCACCGAGGCGATCGACGTGCCCTTGAGCATGTCGATGAAGTCGTTGCCGGTCGGCGGGATGATCACCCGCATCGCCTGGGGCAGCACCACCCGGCGCAGCGTGAGACTCGGCGCCATGCCAATCGATTTCGCGGCCTCGGTCTGGCCGTGGTCCACGCTGTTCAGGCCGGCGCGCACGATCTCGGCCATGTAGGCACTCTCGTTGAGCGCCAACCCGAGCAGTGCGGCGGTGAAGGCACTGACGAGGACGTTGGTGGGCGCGTTGAGCAGATGTCCACCAAAGGGCAGTGGAATCGCGACGACCGGGATGACCAATGCCAGGTTGTACCAGATGAGGATCTGCAGCAGCACGGGCAGGCCGCGGAACAGCCAGATGTAGGCCGAGGCGAACCAGACGGCAACGGGATTCGCGCTGCGGCGCATCAACGCGATGATTATGCCGATCACGATGGCGACCGACTGTGCGATGACCGCGAGCAGGACGGTGTTGACCAGCCCGATGATCATCACCCGGTAGACCACGAAGTCCGGCACCGATGCCCACTCGATCTTCGCCTGCGCCAGCGCGACGAACAGCGCGGCCAGCAGCGCCACGATGATCACCGCGCTGACCCACCGGCCCCAATGCCGGAGCCGGACGATCGGGAGGGGGTCGGGGGAAGGGTCAGGGCGAGCGAAGCGACGGGAGGAAGGGTCAGGGCGAGCGATGCGACGGGAGGAAGGCTCAGGCTCCATTGATCGCCGGTTCCTTCAGGGCACCCTGCTCGACACCCCAGCTCTGCAGGATCTTGAGGTAGGTGCCATCCGCCATCAGCTCGCCGAGCGCCTTGTTCACCGAATCGCGGAGCGCGGCATTGTTCTTCGCGAACCCGATACCGTATGGGCCGCCTTCGATCGGCGGCCCCGGGACGACCTCGAAGGTGTTGCCGTCGCCTGCGGTTCGGGAGATGTACACCGCGCTGGGCAGGTCGTTGAGAATGGCCGCGACGCGCCCGGTGCGCAGCTGGTTCTGGTTCTGGGTGTCACTGTCAGTGGCCGTCACGGTGATGGCCGGCTTGCCCGATTGGACGCACTTGTCGCTCTGGGCGGCGGCGAACTTCTGGTGACTGGTGCCTTGGACCACGGCGATATCCTTGCCGCACAATGTGTCCGGTCCCGTGATGCCCTGCGGATTGCCCTTCTGCACCATGATCGTGATACCGGAGGAGAAGTAGTCGACGAAGTCGATCTGTTGTTGCCGCTCCTTGGTATCGTTCATCGCGGCCATCGTCATGCCGATGCGGCCGGATTGCAGACTGGTGATCAACGAGCCGAAGGCCATGTCCTGGTAGGACATCTCGACGCCGAGTTTCGACCCGATCGCCTTGGCGAGGTCGACCTCGTAACCGATCGGCGTCTTGCCGTCGGCAGCGTAGAAGTTGTTGGGCGCCGACTGGACGTTGGACCCGACATTGACGGTCTTGGCCTGGGCGACGGCGGGCGGCAACCCGGCCACCAGGGTCGGGTCGGGCCGGATGGCGGCGATGAGCGCGCCGTTGTCGGGGATCGCGGATTGCCCGCCGCCGGCCTCCGGTTGGCTTGCGCTGTCGCTGCCGACCCCGTTTCCGCAGCCGGCGAGGGCAAGCGAAATGACTGCACAGAGCACGACGACGAACGGGGAACGGTTGCGCGCGGGTGATCGCATCGAGACCTCCAAGGTGTGATGCGGACGACACTACAACAAACTGTTGAAATACTCTCCACATTTTGTAGAAGCTTCCTACCCGCTGCGAATGCCCTGCCAGAGGCCGAGACAGGCCGCGACGCGGAATGGCGCAGCGCCCCCGAGGGTCACTTCACCTATGACCGACACCGCACGAGACGCCGCATTCTTCCGCGATCATGACAAGGGTGTCGAGGAGTAACACGCCAATGCCGGCAGCGGCGTTCGACGGAAGCGACGTCGTGACTCGCAAGCTGCCCCGCCGTCAGGAGGACGGTCGGTGTGCCAAAGGGCAACCAGGACAGGAGGCCGCTAGGTGACCAGCGCCGCGGCACGGGAGCTCTTGACCGCGCACCGGCGCTCCGGTCGGCGGTTCGTGGCCGGTGGGATGTCGTCGTTCGTCCTCGAGGCGGGCGGGAAGGACTCGCCTGCGGTGGTGTGCGTTCACGGCGTGCCCGCCTCCTCGTTCCTCTACCGAAAGCTGCTGCCGGAACTCGCCGCCCGAGGCCTGCGGGGCATCGCCGTCGACCTACCGGGGCTTGGACTGGCTGACCGGCCCCCAGGTGCCGACTACACCTGGACCGGCCTGGGTCGATGGCTGCTGACGGCGATCGACGCCCTCGACGTGCCACGGTTCCACCTGGTCGTGCACGACATCGGCGGACCCGTCGGCTTCGAGGTGGCCAACGCGGTGCCCGACCGCGTGCTGTCCCTTACGCTGCTCAACACGATCGTCGAAGTGCAGGACTTCCACCGGCCCTGGCCGATGGAGCCCTTCGCGCACCGGGGCCTCGGGGAGGCATGGCTGGCGTCCCTGCGCCTTCCCTACGCATTCAGCACGATCATGCGCGTCGTGGGGGTGAGTCGGCGAGTTCCGCTGGCCGAGCTCGACTGCTGGGTTCCTCTGTTGTTCGGTGACGACGGGGGCAGCGCCTTCCTCGAGATCATGCGCGGATTCGAACTCACCGCCGCCAAGCGCGAGGCGTACCGGCACGCCGTTCACGCCACCCCGTATCCCGTCCAGATCGTGTGGGGGTCAGAGGACCGCATGCTGTCCTGGGAGCGGCACGGGCGGGCGATCCAGCGCGCCGCCGGGCTCACGCAGGCAACGCTCCTCCCGGCGAAGCACTTCGTCCCGGAGGATTGCCCCGAGGAGATCGCCGAGGCAGTCAGCCGGCTGGTGCGACGATCCTGACCCGACGCGGGGTCGGCGGGCGGGAATTTGCCAGGTATCGGAGGCCGAAGAAAGGCCCCGGTGACGGCCGAAGGCCTTCAGCGCCGCTGGAACGAAATGCAATTCGACCATTCCGTCGGCCGGGCTGCAATTCGTACGGAAACTTAAACAAATGCCCGGATCGTCGGCAATGGACTCGAGGCGAACTCCGTTCGGTAAAGATTTGATCTCGCGACGTATGCCGGCCGGCCCCGGCGGGAACGCCCGCGCGAACTGCGCCGATGCCACCGCTGGACGCTGCTCGTGTCACGGTATGACCACGGTGCGGTCACGACGGAGTTCGTTTTCACGTCAGGCTGGCATCCAAAGCGAGTCCTCTCTAGACACCATTCCTGGACTGCTATACGGTTCTGCTTGCGTAATTCCAACGCTGTAATTTCAGAGCACAATAAAAAAGGAGTCGATGGTGACGATTATCTTTGATCGATTCGCTATCAAGGTAGTCGCCAGCGCAGGATTTTGCGCGGCCGCAGTGGCGTTGAGCCCGCACGCGGCCGCCGTCCCGCTGATGACCGGCGGGATTCACTGCGTCGAGGACTCGGCGGGCGGCGCAACGCTCGGAGAGGGCGGAGCCGCCGTGGCGCCCTGCAGCGCTGCTGCCGTCGATTCCGCCGGAATCATTGCCCCCGCGGCAGCCCCCGTGCCCGTCGCCGCACCGATAGCCGCACCCGTGCCGGTCGCCGCACCGCTGCCCGTTGGCGCACCACTGCCGGTGGGGGCACCCGTACCCGTCGGTGCACCCATCGCCGCACCCGTGCCGGTAGGTGCTCCGCTGGCCGTGCCCGCACCGGTCGTCGCTCCGCTGGCCGAAATGGGCGGCATGGCCACCGGAAAGGGCGCACCGACCGGTCCACCGCCGGCCGGCGTCGGACCGACGTCCGGCGTATCGACCCTGCCTGGTCCGGCCGATCAGCCGTAGCGAACGTACCGCCGGCCCGGGCACGACTCGTCGAGTCGTGCCCGGGCCGGCGTCGTCGTAGGGCCACCGCTTCCTGGCGCCACGCCACCGACATCTGCACCACAGTCGCGAAAACCGCTGCGTCACAGCCCTCCGCAGAAGTCTGCACCCGGGTGGCGGGGGTCGACGGGGTGCTATTGCTGCACGATGACGGGGTCTCCGACGTCGACCGTGTCGAAGTACCACTCTGCGGCCGCGGGAGTGAGGCTGATGCATCCGTGGCTGGTGTTCTCGAAGCCCATCGACTGGACCGCCCACGGTGCCGAATGCACGTACAGGCCACGGCTACTGATGCGGACGGCGTCGTCGACCACGAGGCGATAGCCGTCGGGATCGCTGACGGGTATGCCGACGCTGCTGGAATCCATGATGACCGAGCGGTCCTTCGACAGCACCGTGTAGGTGTCGACGGGTGTCGGGTAGTCCGCTCGACCCAGGGACGCCAACAAGACGCCGTTCTCGCCAAGGTGTGGCAGGTGGTGCGGCGCGGGTCCCGACGGAACGCCGTCGACGGTCACGGTGAACGTGTGGTCCGAGATGCTGGCGATACCGACGACGGCGGCGCCGGTGTTGAACTCCGTCGACAGGCCGCCGACCGACAACTTCACCGTGGTGTGCGCCGGCCAGAAGCGGTCTGGAACCCATTGCGCCACTTTGTCATCGAGCCACTCGAATTTTCCGGTCATGGCTGGGGTGGATTTGACGCCGATGGCGAGCTCCGCGGCGCGCCGATCGGTGATGGGCGTCTTGAAGGTCACCACCACGGGGTGCGCCACACCGACGACCTCCCCCGGGGTCGGCACGACCGACTTGATGGCCGAACTGAACGGAAGGCTGACCGCTGCCGTGTCGACGCCCGGCGTGCTCGCAGCCAAGGTCCCGACGATCACGACGGCCGCCGACGCAAAGTGAATGACCGTCCGCATCGCTCGGATCCTCTCGAATTTACCACCTCGTCATTATCCGATGTCATCGTAGAGCGCGCGGAGTGCCCAAACTGTCGGCACGCGTTGCTATTTCGGTCAAGCCTTCGTCACGATTCGGCCACGGCAAGGCCGGTGGCACTCACGATCGCGGGATCGATCCCCGACCGGTTACTGACCACGGCGACGAGTTCGTCGAAGGTCCGGCACACGACCGTGAAACCCGTCGGACCGCTGACCGTCCAGCCCGACGGGATGGCACGCACCCGGTGACGGGTCATCGTCATGGACAGCCGCCCGGCGATGGCCGATCTGCGTCGAGGTCCGCTGACGAGTACGGCAGACCGATCCAGTGGTGCATTACCGCATCCACCGCACATCAGGGCATCACGTCGCCCGAGTTGGGACCGAGTACCTGGCCGACGTACAGGTTGCCGCCGGGGTTGGAGGCCAGAAGGACGGCGGTCGGGGCGACCTCCTGAGGCGTGCCGAATCTGCCGAGGGGAAGTTCAGCCCGCTTGTCGCGCTTCCACTGCTCGTCGATGGCCGCCACCATCGGGGTGTCGATGGGCCCGGGGGCGATGGCGTTCACCAACACCCCGTGTTCGGCGGTCTCCAGGGAGATGGACTTGGTCATCGCGATGACGCCGGCCTTGGCCGCCGCGTAGTGGGCCAGCGACACCCCGCCCTTGAGCGCCAACTGCGACGAGACGTTGATGATCCGCCCGTCCCGCTGTCGGAGCATCGGTCGCAACGCTGCGCGATTGAGCAGGAAGACCCCGGTGAGGTCGACGTCGATGGTCTCCTGCCATGTCGCGGTGGACATGTCGACGGCAGGCGACTGCGTCAAGATTCCGTGCGAACAGACCAGGACGTCGAGGCCGCCGTCCTCGGCCACGATGCGGTCGACGAGTGCGTCGACCGCGTCCTCGGACGTGGCGTCGAGGATCTCGCCGCGCTTGGCGCCGATGGTCTCGGCCACGTCGACGACCCGAGGGTCACGGTCGGCGAGGGTGACCGATGCGCCGGCTTCGACGTATGCCGCCGCGATGGCGTGGCCGATGCCCGAGGCGGCACCGGTGACGAGTGCTCGCCTGCCGCGAAGGACGTCGTTCATGGGTAACCTCCGTGATTCAGTCGCGCATGGCGGTGGTGAGGGCGCCGTCGACGACGATGGACTGACCGCTGACGTAGGAGGCCTGCGGGCTGGAGAGGAACGCCACGACCTCGGCCACCTCCCGCGGGACGCCGACACGACCCCAGGGAATGTAGCCGCCGGCACGGTCGAGGCCGTCGGGCCCGAGCGAGTTGACGGGATCGCTGGACTGCGGGGTGCGGATGAGACCCGGGATGACGGCATTGGCCCGAATGCCGCGCGGTCCGTACTCCACTGCCAAGCTACGCACCAGACCCAGGACGCCGGCCTTGGCGGTGGCGTAGTGCGCGTGCTTCTGCCAGCCATAGACGCCGCCGGCGATCGACGAGATCGCCGTCACCGACCCCCCTTCGCCCATGTGCCGCAACCCCGCCCGCGCCGTGCGCATCACGCCGTGCAGGTCGACGTCGAGGAGTTCGTGCCACTGTTCGTCGGAGAGCTCGTCGAAGGCGGCCTCCCGCAAGATGCCCGCGTTGGCGATGGCGATGTCGAGTCGGCGCCACGACGACACCAAACTGTCGGCGAACGCGTCGACGGAATCGGTCGATCGCACGTCGACCTCGATGATCGTGCCCTCGCCTCCGGCATCGCGCACGTCGCGCAGCGTGGTCTCGGGGTCGTGCGGGTCGCCGGGAAACGTGCCGATGCCAACGCGAACGCCGCGCTCCGCCAAGCACACTGCAGTGGCGGCGCCGATGCCGGAGGCGGCGCCGGTGATCATCGCGACCGGCTGATCGGTCATCACTGGACCTCCGTGATCGTCTTCGCACGTTGCAGCGCCTCGGATGCGCTGGGCGGTGCGATCTTGTGCGCGCCGAGCACGACCACTCCCGAGACCACGGTCCCGAGCGCTCCCACCCACAACGCGGCGATGGAGTATCCGATGTTCGCCGCGGTGAGGGCGGTGAGGATGAAGCCCGAGATGATGGCGCCGGGTTGCGACATCGCGCCGATGAACGCGCTGCCCGTGGCGCGGCAGTCGGTGTCGAAGCACTCGGCCTGGAAGAACATGATCGCGGCGTACGGTCCGAGCAGGAAGAACAGCCCCATCATGTAGGTGGCGAGCACGTAGCCGTCGTTGGACGGCCCGAGCAGCATGGCCGCGAAGAAGACGCCGGCCAAGAGCCATCCCACGGCGATGGTGTTGCGGCGGCCGAAGCGGTCACCGGCCCAGCCGTGGGCGAGGTAGCCGGCGACACCCACGATGTTCGACAACACGACCAGGATCAGCGTGCTGGACGCGTCGATGCCCTTGCCGGTCTCCAACACCGTCGTCCCGAGCACCGAGAACGTCTGGATCCCGAACCAATTCAGCAACCACGCCGCGGACAACACCAGGGTGTTGCGCAGGTGCTTGCCGGAGAAGATGCGCTTGAACGGAGCAGCGGTCTGCTCCACGGTGGCGGTGGCGGCCGCAAGGGCCACTGCCTCGTCGTGCTTGCCCTCGCGACGCAGCACGCGGATCCGGTGCTGCGCCTCGAACTGGGGGCTCTCCTTGAGCGTGCGGCACAGCAGCGCCACCAGCACCGCCGGAACGGTCGCGAGCAGGAACGCGATGCGCCATGCGTCGGCCCCGAAGATCGCGGTGACCACCGCGACGAATCCGGCGGCGAGCAGCGCCCCGGTCGGCCAGCCGGTCTGCACCATCGAGTAGACGAAGCCACGCCGCTTCTTGATCGCCTCGTCCTCGGTCAGTTCGTAGAGCTCGTTGAGGTACGTCGCGTTGACCGACTGCTCGGCCAGGCCGAGTCCGCTGATGGATCGGACGCCGATCAGAGACGCCGCACCGATGGAGGCCGCGGTGGCCGCCGACGAGGCCGCGGTGCCGCCGACCGAGATGATCATCCCCTTGCGGCGGCCGAGCTTGTCCACCATCGGGCCGACCAGCAGCACCACGATGGCGGTGCCGACGCTCACCAGGGTCGACACCAGCAGCGCGTGGCTGGTCGACCATCCGAAGGATTCGGAGATTCGCGGCAGCAGGGTGCCGAACAAGATGAAGTCGTAGACGGCGATGGTCCAGGCGATGAAGGCGATGCCCGACGCGCGCCGAGTCTCCTTGCCCGTCACACGCCGGAGGCCGGAAGCCTTCGGAAGGTTGGGATCTGACATGGGACGACCTTTCGGGCAGTAGTCGGGAGGCCTCGGTCAGGCGCGCGGACGCCGCTTGAGGAAGTCCTCGGCGATGGTGTCGAAGTTGGCCCAGGTGACGCCGTCGTGGGAGTTGATGTGCTCGATGAGACGCTCCAGCATGAGCAGCACCTGCGGACGCCCCGACACGTCGGGGTGGATGGTGAACGTGAACACCGCATAGTCGGATTCGCGGTACACCCAGTCGAATTGATCGCGCCACATCTCCTCGATGTGACGCGGGTTGACGAACCCGTGGCTGTTCGGACTGCCCTTGATGAACATCATGGGCGGCAGGTCGTCGAGGTACCAGCTGGCCGGGATCTCGACCAGGTTGGTCTCCTCACCGCGCACCAGCGGCTTCATCCACTCGGCGGCCGGCTTGTCGTAGTCGATCGGCGTCCAGGAGTCGCCAACCCGGACGTAGTACGGCTCGAAGTCGCGGTGCATCAGCGAGTGGTCGTACTTGACGCCGCGCTCGACGAGGAGTTCGTTGGTGACCGTGCTGAACTCCCACCACGGGGCGACGTATCCGGTGGGCCGCTTGCCCGTCCGGGCAGTCATGAGATCGATGCAGTAGTCCAGGATCTCGGATTCCTGGTCACGGGTCATCGCGATGGGGTTCTCGTGGCTGTAGCCGTGCAGCCCGATCTCGTGCCCGGCGGCGACCACCGCGTCGAACTGCTCGGGGAAGGTCTCGATGGAGTGCCCGGGCCAGAACCACGTGGCGGGCAGGTCGTAGCGTTCGAGCAGCCGGTTGAGGCGGGGTACGCCGACCTCGCCGGCGAAGACACCGCGGGAGATGTCGCCGGGTGAGTTCTCGCCGCCGTAGGACCCGAGCCAACCGCCGACCGCGTCGACGTCGATGCCGAAGGCGACGAAGATTTCTTTTGCCATGGGTCATTCCTCCTTGTTGTCCGCGTAACGCGCGATCATCGATCTGACAAGCGCCGGATCCATCTGGTTCTGAGATAGCCAGAGCGCCAATAACATTCGCAGCTGAGTAGCCGGCAGACCGGAGGCGGTCGGGATGCCCGCCGCCACCACGTCGGCGCCGCCGCCGTTGCCGTACACCCCCATCACCGGGCCCTCGGGAACACGAGTGGACAACACCACCGCCACCCGGTCGTCCACCAGCTCGCGGGCGGCTTCGACGATCACCGGGTTCGCATTGCCGATCCCCGTCCCCGCCAGGACGATGCCTGCTGCGCCGGCCGCCACCGCGGCCCGCAGCAGCACGTCGTCCGCACCGGGGTAGACGTCGACGAGGTCGACCCGGATGCCGTCGAAGGCCGGGGTCGGACGCGGTAGCGCTTCGGGCCGCGGACTGGTCGCGGGCAGCGGCACCACCGTCATCGTCACCGCGCCGTCCACGACCTCACCCAGCTCGCCGCCGACGACCGAGCGGAACGCCGCCAGCGCCGTGGTGTGCACCTTGCGCGTTCCGCGGGCCGGGAAGATCCGCCCGGCGAAGACGATCATCGCCCCCAGTTCCCGGGACTGTGGGGCCGCGGCGGTCAAGATCGCGTCGGCGAGGTTGCGCGGTCCATCGCCGTCGGAGGCGTCGCTGGCCCGTTGCGCACCGGTCAGGACGACGGGGCGGGGATCGTCGTGCACGAGGTCCAGCAGGATCGCGGTCTCCTCCATCGTGTCGGTCCCGTGTGTGATGACGATGCCGTCGACGGCGTCACGCTCGCGGTGCAGCAGGTCGGCGACCGCGTCGCTGATGGACCGGATGTGAGCCAGCGTCATGCGGTAGGAACCCACCGTCATCAGGTCGTGGGTCTCCACGTCGATGTCGGTGACCTGGGCGCTGTCGAGGAGGGCGGCGGCGGTGCGGGTGGCGACGACGCCGCCACTGGTCGCCGTCGAGGCGATGGTTCCGCCGGTGGCGATCACTGCAACGCGAGGCATCTTTCGAGTGAACCACGACACAAACGATTGCCGCAATCGTTTGTGTAACATCCGCCAAACGTTTGTGTTAATCCCTCCGCATCGTGGCGCGTCTTGTACGTTGAAGGTCCACGATCGGGAGGATGGTCACCCGTGGCCGCACAACAGGGCCCCATGACCCTGCGCAAGATCGCCGACGAACTGGGGGTCAGCCCCTCGACCGTGTCCCGGGTCCTCGCCACGGCGGGCAGCGACGCGCTGCGGTGGGGTTCGGCGGAGACCGTCGCGCGGATCCGCGCCTTCGCCGACGAGCACGGGTACTCGCCGAATCCACAGGCCTCGAGCTTGCGCACGCGCCGGTCCGGATTGATCGGCGTGCAGGTGCCGCGCCTGCAGGACTACGTGTTGGCCACGATCTACGAAGGCATCGAAGAGGCGGCCTCGGAAGCAGGGTTGTCGACCTTCGTCACCAACTCCCTCGACGTGGCCGAGAACCAACGCGCCCGGACGCGAATGATGATCGGCCGCCGCGTCGACGGCCTGATCTACGGAGACGCCCACCTCGACCATCAGTTCCTCGACGAGGTGCACCAGCAAGGCATCAAGTTCGCCCTGGTGTCGCGTACCGCGGGCCGCTATCCGTCCGCGACCGTCGACGACCATCGAGGTGGTCGCCTGGTCGGCCAGCACCTCGCCGACACCGGGCGACGCGACGTCGCGGTGCTCGCCGGCCTGGAGTTCGCGTCGACGGCCCGCGATCGGTCGGGGGGCTGCGTCGCGGCACTGCGCGACAACGGGATTCACGTGGCACCTGGACGGGTGGTGCACTCCGGCTTCGACCCCGCCGGCGGCCGGGCGGCGATCGAGCGGATCCTCGCCACGGGTCCGGTCCCCGACGCCATCTTCGCGACCAACGACTTCGCCGCGATCGGCGCGTTCGGCGTCCTGCGGGACCGCGGCATCCGGGTGCCCGACGACGTTGCGCTGGTCGGCTACAACGACACACCGCTGGCCGAGGGTGGCGCGGTGGCCCTGACGACGATTCGATCGCCGATGCACGAGATGGGCCGTCGGGCAGTCGGTTTGTTGTTGGACGTGCTTGCCGGCCGGCAACCCGAGTCGGTCGTCCTCGAACCCGAGTTGATCGTGCGCAGCAGCAGCATGGCGGCGTCCCCCGTGTCTCCGGCACCGGCGTCCCCGCGAGCGTGACCGTACCGGTCGCGGGATGCCTGCGGAGTTCCTGACCAAGCACTGTCATTCGACCCGCCCGGTGTCCGGGTGTTGAATGCTGGGTATCAGAGGATGAACGCGAAGTTCTCACGGCGGTCGGTGGTTCGGAGGAAGCAGATCATGGGTGTAGTGCACGGCATCACGCGCGGCGTGGCCGGAGCGGTGAACGCGACGACCGCCGCCGCCGGGGCGGTATCTGGCGCCGCGATCAGCGGTGTCGTCGGCGGCGTCCGCGGCACGGCGGAGGGGATTCGTAGCGGACTGAGCAGCGGGAGTCGCTCGACGCCCGCAGCGGCGTTGACACTGGCGGCAGTCGGGGCCGTCGGCCTGGTGGAGTGGCCGGTACTGCTCGTCGCCGGAGGGACGGCGCTGGCGGTCCGCCAGCTGACCCGTTCCTCCGGGGACGCGGCGCCGAACAGGCCGCTGCAGTCGGTGCCGACCCGGGCGCCGACTCAATCGACCCCGACCGCCGCATCCAGAGCCACCCCGTCCAGTGCCACCAGATCCACGGCCGCCGGGTCGAAGTCGAGTCCGTCCAAGGCGAGCCCCGCCAAGGCCGCCAAGAAGGCCACCACCAGGACCGCGCCGAGAGCCTCGAAGTCGGGCGCGCGCAAGGCAACAGCCCAAGCTCCTGGTGAATAGCCCCACCCCTGCGGAGTTGGTACCGGTCGAGGCGGGATCCCCGTGGACATAGCGAGGACGGTGTGGCGCTGCGCCGGTGCGGGTGTGGCCCTGACGACCGCCTGCGTCGAGGTTGCGGGTGCGGCGGGCGCGGCGTCGGTCCGTGCGGCGTCCGGCGTGGTCGCCGGTGGCGTCGGTCTGGCGACACTGCCGTTGCGCGTCGGCACGGACCTCGTCCTTGGTGCCGGATCGGTGGACTCGGTGACCGCCGTGGCGCGCGAAGTGCTTGGCGGAGCGCCGAGTCGGCGCTGTTGGCGGGGCCAGGACCGCGCCTGGGTGGAGGTCCGTGGGCTCGGCGACCCGGCCCATGCTGCGGTCGGTGATACCGTGCTCGCCGCCGTGCGGTCACATCCCGGCGTGCGGACGGCGCGCCTCAATGCTGCGTTGTCGCGGGTCGTCGTCTCGCTGACCGCTGACGGGCCCTCGCTGCGCGAGCTCTGCGATCTGGTGGACGCTGCCGAGGCTCGAAGCGATGTCCGGCGCTCTCCCGGCGACCACCGGCTGCCGGATCTCCCGGGGGATGGCGTCGTGCTGCTGGGCCGGCTCGCCGCGGTCACCGCCAACGGAATGGGACTCGGTGTCGCCCTGATCGGACGGGCGACGGGGTGGCCGCGGCTGCCGGGAATGGTCTCGACCGTGGTCACCGTGGTCGACTACCAGCCGCGACTGCGCCGACTGTTGGAGGACCGGTTGGGGTCGGTGGCCGCCAACGCCGTCATCGGCGTGGCCGCTGCGGCCGCCAATACCGCGACACAGGTGCCCGCGGCGTTGGCCGTCGAACTGATGATCCAGCTGGTGCACGCCACCGAGGCGCGTGCGGGTCAGCGTTCCTGGGAGCGCTGGGAAGAGTCACTGGCCCAGCATGCCGACGACGCCGAACTTGTCGTGGCATCATCGCGGCCCCGGCCACGGCCGCCGGGGCCGATCGAGCGGCACGCCGACCGCAGCGTCGTCGCCCAACTCGCGGGGGTCACGGCCGTCGGTCTCGGGACCCGCAGCATCACGGCCGCCGCGACGGCGGCGGCCGTGACGGTCCCCAGGGCCACGCGCACGGCGCGCGAGTCCTTCGCCGGCACGCTCGGACGCACACTGGCCGACCGTCATGGCGTCCTCGTGTTGCATCCCGAGGCGCTTCGGCGCCTGGACCGGGTCGACGCGGTGCTGATCGACCCGCGGGTGCTGTGCACCGGCGCACCACGGATCCAGGCCATCCACGACGTGCCCGAAGCCCACCGCGGGCAGGCCTGGCAGGCCGCGACGGCCGAACTCGAACAAGGGAACCTCACCGTCGGCCGACACCGGCTACGGGCGCCGTGGGCGGCCACCGGAGAGCGGCGAGCGCACTTCGACGTGTCGATCTGCCACGCCCCACACCCGTTGGCCTCGGCAGTGATCGCCGAGGTCCGCCACGGTGGTGGCGAGGTGATGTCCCTGGACGTCGAGGATCTGGGGGACCTGCGGTCGGCATTCGACGATCTGCAGACGGTGGCGGGCGGATCGGTCGACGCGGCGCTGGCGCAGGCAGTGTACGAGCTGCAGGATGGCGGCCACACCGTCGCTCTGGTGACTTCGGCTGCCCCGCAAGCTCTTTCAGCCGCCGATGTCGCGATCGGTGTGCGCTCCGACCGCGATCCGCCCACCTGGCACGCACATCTGATCGTCGAGGACCTGCTCTGCGTATGGCGGCTGCTGCACTGCCTGCCGTCGGCGCGCGCCGCGAGCCTCGGCGGTGTGCAGCTCTCCATCGGCGCGACGGTGCTGGGGTCGCTGCTGATGGTGCCCGGCGTGCGTGGCCGGGGCCCCGGGCCGGTGACCGCCGGAGCGGCGGCCGGTTTGTGGACGGGATATCGGCTCGCGCGCGGCGCGCTGCTGGTCGATCCCCCCGCTCCCGTCGACGTCCGGGAGTGGCACGCGATGTCGGTGGCCGAGGTGCGCGCGGTCCTGACGCCACCGGACCGCGACGGCATTCGCGACTCGAGCCGGTCGCGCCCCCGTGCGGTGGTGAACGCGTCGATCGGGACCGTGGGGCGGCTGGCGCGACCGCCCCGGCGGCTGGTCTCGGAGTTCGCCGGGGCGATGCGCACCGAGCTGGCCGATCCGCTCACCCCGGTGCTGGCCATCGGTGCGGCGGCCAGTGCGGTGTTGGGCTCGCCGGTCGACGCCATCCTGGTCGGGTCGGTGCTGACGGGAAACGCCGCGCTGGCGGCAACGCAACAGGTCCACGCGCAACGGCTGCTGCGCCGCCTGCTGGCCGTTCAGACCCCACCCGCGCGGCGGGTGTTCGAGGGCGAGAACGGAAGCCGCCACGAGGACGTCCCCGCGCTGGCGCTGGTGCCCGGTGACGTCATCGAGGTCCGGACCAACGAGGTGGTGCCGGCCGATGCACGGCTGATCGCGGTCACCGACCTGGAAGTCGACGAGGCGGCCCTGACCGGCGAATCCCTGCCCGTGAGCAAGCAGATCGCCCCCACCCCCGGCCTCGAGGTGGCCGACCGTGCCTGCATGGTCTACGCCCAGACCACCGTCGTCACGGGCACCGCGCTGGCGGTGGTCACCGCGGTGGGGGATCAGACGGAGGCCCGTCGTGCCCTGCGCGGCGGCCCCCCGACCGGCCATGCCACGATCGGCCTGCAGGCCCAACTGGCCGAACTGACCGACCGGGTGTGGCCGATCAGCCTGGCCGGCGGCGCCGTGGTCACCGGCCTCGGGCTGCTGCGGCGCGGAGCACTGCGCACGGCAGTGGCCAGCGGAGTGGCGGTCAGCGTCGCGGCGGTGCCCGAGGGACTGCCGCTGGTGGCGACGCTGGCCCAGCAGGCTTCCGCGCGCCGACTGACCCGAGTCGGCGCGCTGGTGCGCAGTCCCCGATCGGTGGAGGCGTTGGGCCGGGTGGACGTGGTCTGTTTCGACAAGACGGGAACGCTGAGCGAGAACAGGTTGCGGGTGTCGCGCGTGCAGCCCGCGCCGGGCGTCAATGCCGCGGACGTCCTCGCGTGCGCTTCCCGCGCCACCGCCGAACCGGTGGGCGGACGCCACCTGCATGCCACCGACGGTGCGGTCGTCGAGGCGGCCGCCGGCACGCAGGCACCACCTCAGCCTGAAGAAAGACTGGCGCACTTGCCCTTCCGTTCCGGGCGGCCCTTCTCGGCCTCGGTGTGCGGTTCGGAATTGTCGGTCAAGGGCGCCCCGGAGGTCGTGCTGGCCGCGTGCGGTGGCCGCGACGACGCCACCGGCCCGCTGGTGGGCGAGATGGCCGCCGAGGGTCTGCGGGTGATCGCCGTGGCGCGGCGTACCTTGACCGCGGCGCAGGTGGACGCCGCGACCGCCGATCCGGACGCCTTCGCCGAGCTGTGTGTCGGGGGTCTGCAGATGGTCGGCCTCTTCGGTCTGTCGGACACCCCTCGTCCCCAATCGGCGGGACTGTTGGCCGCCCTCGCCGCCCAGCGGGTGGGGGTCCGGCTGATCACCGGCGACCATCCCATCACCGCCATGGCGATCGCGGCGGAGCTCGGGCTCGACGTCGGCGCGAAACAGGTGATCACCGGCCAGGAGTGGGATGCGATGCCCCGCCGCGGACAGGAGCGCGCCGTCACCGAACGCGTCGTGTTCGCGCGGATGTCCCCCGAGCACAAGGTGCAGATCGTGCAGACCCTGGAACGGATCGGGCTGGTCTGCGCGATGGTCGGTGACGGCGCCAACGACGCCGCGGCGATCCGCGCTGCCACCGTGGGGGTGGGGGTGGCGTCCCGCGGCAGCGATCCGGCGAGGTTGGCGGCGGACGTGATGCTGCTCGACGGTCGCATCGAAGCGCTGCTGGAGGCGCTCGACGAGGGCCGCCAGCTGTGGCGCCGGGTGCAGGCCGCGGTCGCGGTCCTGTTGGGCGGCAACGCCGGAGAGGTCGCGTTCGCCATCATCGGCAGCGCCATCACCGGCCGGTCACCGCTGAACGCGCGCCAGCTGCTGCTGGTCAACATGCTGACCGACGCGCTGCCCGCTGCCGCGCTTGCGGTCAGTCCACCGAGCGCCGGGTGGCACTCCGCGGGCCGGGGGCCGGACGGGGCTGCGCTCTGGCGCACGGTCGCGGTGCGCGGTGGTGCGACGGCGGCCGCAGCGACCGGGGCATGGGCGGCGGCCAGTCTGACCGGGCGCCCGCGACGGGCCTCGACCGTGGGGCTGGTCGCGTTGGTCGGAGCGCAGCTCGGTCAGACACTGCTCGATTCGCGCAGCCCCCTGGTGGTGGTGACCGCCGCCGGTTCCATGACGGTGCTGGCCGGCGCCGTGATGACACCGGGCCTCAGTCAGCTGCTCGGGTGCACGCCGTTGGGACCGGTCGGGTGGGCGCAGGCGCTGGGGGCGGCAGCGGTGGCGACGGCCGGGGCCGCGGTGGTGCCAATGCTCATCGAACGGCTTTCTGCAGAACCGTCGCCGGATGCCGACGACGGTTCAGGCGCGGGCGGTGCGCAGGTCGAACCGGCTCAGTCGTCGATCTTGACGACCCCAGCGCGCCACAGCACGGCATACAGCTCGCGCAGCGGCACCGCCAACAACTCGGTGATGGCCCCGGTCAACGGATCTGCACCGGGGCCGCTCGTAGGCTCTGACACGGAGTCCAGCATCACGATGCCAGACGCCGACCAGTTGAAGACGACATGACCAGGAGGCGACGAATGGCCGACGTTTCACCGAAACCCGACTCGCACCGCAGCGCCGTGGAACGGATCCGCGCGGCCGAATCCTTCGTCGTGGCGCTGCCGGTCGTCGGGCGTGTGCGCATTCCGCGTCCGGAACAGTTGGCCTACTTCGGCGGGCTGGCCGCGCTCGCCGCACTGGAGATCATCGACTGGCCGGTCGCCCTGATCATCGCCTCCGGTCACGTCCTGGCCAATCAACACCACAATCGGGTGGCCGAGGAGATCGGCGAAGCGCTCGAAGAGGCCGAGTCCTGAGATGGGAGGCGTGACCTCGGCGAGTCGGGTGGCTCAGTCCCCGTCGCGCAGTAGGGCCACGTCGGACACCAGCTTGATGTGATCGGCCATCGCGCGGGAGGCCTCGTCCGGGTCCTGCTTGCGCACGGCGTCGGCGATCCGGCGGTGGCCCTCGAGCGAGGCCCGGGGACGGTTCCGCTGCGACAGCGATTCGATGCGCGTTTCGCGGATCAGGCCGGAGATCTCGTGCATCAACTTGGCCAACAGCGAGGAGTGCGCCGCGACGGTGATGGCCTCGTGGAACATCTCGTCGCCGAGAACGCCGCGGTCCCCCGCCTCGACCTCGGCCTCCATGGTGGCGATCGCCGCGTCGATGGCAGCCATCTCCGCATCACTGCGCCTGGCCGCGGCGAGTCCCGCCAGGTTCACCTCCAGCGCCACGCGGGCTTCGATGATGTCGGGAATTCGATCGGCGTGCTCACGCAGCGCGCGGATGGCACGTTCCTCGATGGGGCGGCGAACGAGGATGGCGCCGTCGCCGTGCCGCACCGACAACACGCCCTGGACCTCCAACGCCACCAGGGCTTGGCTCACCGACGCCCGGCTCACACCGAGCTTCGCGGCCAGGTCACGTTCGGCGGGCAACCGGTCGCCTTCGGACAAGTTCCTGTCCTCGATGTAGGCACAGAGTTGCTCGACGATCACCTCGTACAGCCGCGGCCTCGTCACGGGGCCAAGTTGCCCTGCCACTGGCTCACCTACTCTCTGAACCAAAGCTACCGCAATACCCGCCGAGGGCACCCCCGTTGTGCGCGACATGCTGATTGACAGGTGACCTCGATCACTGTTTTACTGGACTAGCCAGTGAGCCAATAGGCCGCATACAGCATGGGTCATGGTTCACCACAGTCGGCATCACCGGAGCGAGATCAGAATCGAGGCTCACCGTGACGATCAACCAAGATCCGCCGCAGCCCGTCCACGTCGACCAGGCCATCGGCCCGGAGGTCGATGCGGAACAGCCGAACCGCCTGACCAAGGTCCAGCGCCGGGCCTTCTGGGGCTCGTTCGGCGGTTGGGCGATGGACGGCTTCAACTGGACCGTCTTCGGTCTCGTTCTCGCGCCCACAATGGTCACCCTGCTGCCCCGGGCGGGCATCGAACCCAACGCCGCCAACATCGGCTGGTACGGCCAGATCAGTGCAGCGATCTTCCTCCTCGGGTGGGGGTGCTCGGCGATCTGGGGCCCGATAGCGGACCGGTTCGGGCGCATGCCCGCCATGACGGCGTCCATCCTGATGTACGGCGTCTTCACCGCGCTGGCCGGCACCGCCGCCAACATGTGGGAGTGGAACGGCTACCGCTTCATCGCCGCGATCGGGATCGGCGGTGAATGGGCCATGGCCGGCACCCTGCTGGCCGAAATCCTTCCCGAGCGCGTTCGCGCACGGTTCGGCGGGGCGATGCACTCCGCCGCCTACTTCGGCGTCCTCGCCGTCTCCGCGCTCTATCTGGTGGCGGGTCCCCAACTCGGCTGGCGGGGCATGTTCCTCATCGGCGGCATACCTGCCTTCGCGGTCTTCCTCATCCGGCGGACCACACCGGAACCCGAACGCTGGCAGGAACACGCCGGCGAGATCCAGTCGTTCTGGCAGCCCGTGGTCGACATCCTCTCTCCGCCCTACCGGGCGCGCACCCTGGGCAACCTGGTCCTGCTCGCTGTGTGCGTGATCGGGCTGTGGGCGGGCTCCACCTACGTTCCGACCGCCATGACGACGCTGGCGGAACATGCCGGCTACGGTCACGACGCCACCGTGCGTCTCGCCGGCGTATCGGCGATGACGGTCGCCGTCTTCACCATCGCGGGCTGCTTCATCGTCCCGCGCCTGGTCGACCGATTCGGGCGCCGGCGCACGCTCGCCACCCTGTTCGGGCTGCTCGCCGTCGGCACCGTCGGAACCTACGGGATCGCCTACCCGCTGCAGTCGATCGCATTGACCTTCGCGTTCCTGCCGATCCTCGGCATCGCCGGGGCCAACTTCGCCGTCTTCACCATCTGGCTTCCCGAGCAGTACCCCACCCGAATGCGCGCCACCGCATTCGCCTTCACGACCACGCTCTCGCGTTGGGTCGCCGCGATCGGGACCTTCCTCATCGGTTACGGGATCCACGCCACCGGATCACTGACCATCCCCATCAGCCTGACCGCCCTGGTCTTCGTGCTGGGCATCGCGATGGTCCGGCTGGCGCCCGAGACGCGCGGATCGGCCCTGCCCGACTGAGCCGACGACCCGAGACGACGTCACCGCCGGCCCGTGTCCTGGGCCGGCGGTCAGACGTGTCTCCGGGTGACGTCGATCCCGCGTCCGGTGACCGATCGGCCGCGCCGACCCGTTGACATCGCGCTGCGACCGTGTTTCGATAAAATTGGCTAGTCCACTAGGACACCAAGTCACTAGGCCGAAGGCGATATCATGACCCCACACACTGCCGCACCCACGGGCCCCCTCCACGGTGTGGTCGTCGTCGACCTGACCCGTGCGCTGGCCGGGCCGCACGCAGCGATGATGCTCGGCGACCTCGGTGCCGAGGTGATCAAGGTGGAGAACCCGAGCGGCGGCGACGACACCCGCGGGTGGGGGCCACCGTTCGTCCAGCCCGATCACGCAGAACGCGAATCGACGTACTTCCTGAGCGCGAACCGGAACAAGAAGTCGGTGACGCTCGACCTGAAGGACGCTGCCGACACGTCAGCCCTCGAGGCGCTGCTGCGCCGGGCGGACGTGCTGATGGAGAACTTCCGCCCGGGGGTCCTCGACCGTCTCGGCTTCTCCCAGCAGCATCTGGCCGAGGTCAACCCCAGGTTGGTCACGCTGTCCATCAGCGGCTTCGGCCACGACGGACCCGAGGGCGGTCGGGCCGGCTATGACCAGATCGCCCAGGGTGAGGCCGGGTTGATGTCGGTGACCGGTTCCGGGCCGAGCGACGTGCAGCGTGTCGGGGTGCCGATCGCCGACCTGCTGGCAGGTATGTACGGCGCCTTCGGAGTGCTCGCCGCACTCGCCGAACGCGAGCGGACCGGTCGCGGTCAGGTGGTCCGCGCGTCCCTGCTCGCCGCCGTCGTCGGCGTCCACGCCTTCCAGGGCACCAAGTGGACGGTGGCCGGCGAGATCGGCGAGGCCACCGGCAACCATCACCCGTCGATCTGCCCGTACGGCTTGTTCGACAGCGCCGACGGCGCCGTCCAGATCGCGGTCGGCAGCGAGGGACTGTGGAAGCGCTTCTGCGACGGCTTCGGCTTCGATCCGGAGGCGCAGGGAATGGCGTCGAACCCGGAGCGCGTGGCCAACGGCAAGCAGGTCAACGAGATGGTGCAGGCAGCGTTCGCCCTCTATTCCACCGACGAGCTGCTCGAGGAACTCGATCGCATCGGCGTGCCCGCCGGGCGCATCCGCAGCATCCGCGAGGTCTACGAGTGGGAACAGACGCGGTCCCAGGGGCTGCTCGTCGACGTCGAGCACGCCACGCTGGGGAAGATCACCCTGCCGGGTCCTCCGCTGCGGTTCTTCGACCAGGACGGCACCGAACGCACCCGCCGCGCACACACCGCCCCACCCGTGCTCGGCGCCGACAATCACCTGCTGGCGGCGTTGCGGGCGGAACACCGATGACCCGGCTCGGCGCATACGACGTCATGGCGGCCATGGCGGACCCGGGCACGTGGGAGAGCTGGGACCGGCCTCCGCTCGAGATCGCGGCGGACCAGTCGTACGCCGACGACCTGGCGCGTGCGCGCGCCACGACCGGGCTCGACGAATCGGTGATCACCGGCGCCGCGAACGTCCGCGGCCGCCGATGTGCGATGTTGTTGTGCGACTTCGGCTTTCTCGGCGGTTCGATAGGCATTGCCGCGGGCGACCGACTGACCCAGGCCATCCGCCGGGCCACCGCCGAAGGGCTGCCGCTCCTGGCGCTGCCGACGTCCGGCGGCACCCGGATGCAGGAGGGGACCACCGCCTTCCTGGCCATGGTCAAGGTGACCGCCGCGGTGGTCGCCCACAAGGCCGCCCACCTGCCGTACCTGGTCTACCTTCGCCACCCCACCACCGGTGGAGTGTTCGCCTCCTGGGGTTCACTGGGACACGTCACGTTCGCCGAGCCCGGCGCATTGATCGGCTTCCTCGGGCCCCGGGTGTACGAAGCGCTGTACGGCGCCCCCTTCCCCTCCGGTGTGCAGAACGCGGAGCACCTCTGCGCCCACGGTCTGATCGACGGGGTCGTCCCGGTCGGCGGATTCGCCGATACCGTGGATCGGGCGCTTGGATTGATCGCCCACCGGCCAGGCCCGACCGCCGCCCGCCGTCCGCCGCTGGACGCTTGCGCCGAGGTACCGGCGTGGACGTCGGTCACGGCGTCCCGACGTCAGGAGCGACCGGGCGTCCGCGAGCTTCTTCGCCATGCCGCCGCCGACGTCGTCACGCTCAGCGGCACGGGCCACGGCGAGAACGAACCCGGGCTCGTCCTGGCGCTCACTCGATTCGGTGACACGTCGTGCGTGTTTCTCGGCCAGGACCGCCAGGGGCAGACGCCCGAGACCCCGCTTGGTCCCGGCGCGCTGCGACAGGCACGCCGCGGCATGCAGCTCGCCACCGACCTCCGCCTTCCGCTGGTCACCGTGATCGACACCGCGGGCGCCGAGCTGTCACGCGCGGCCGAGGAGGGCGGGGTGGCCGGCGAGATCGCGCGAAGCATCGCCGACATGGTGGCGTTGGACGTGCCCACCGTCTCGGTGCTTCTCGGGCAGGGCACCGGGGGTGGCGCACTCGCCCTCCTGCCCGCTGACCGCATCCTCAGCGCCCAACATGGATGGCTCTCTCCGCTTCCGCCGGAAGGGGCCAGCGCCATCCTGTTCCGCGACACGGACCACGCCGCGGCCATGGCGGAGCGGCAAGGGGTCCGGTCAGCCGATCTCTTGGCCGACGGCATCGTCGACCACGTCATTCCGGAGTACCCCGACGCTGCCGACGAACCCGAGCGGTTCTGCCACCGCGTCGGCGTTGCCATCGCGGACGCGCTCGCGGCACTGCGGCAGCTCCCCGAGACGCGGCGACTCGAGGAGCGCGAACGCCGATTCGAACGGATCGGCCAGTGCCGCCGCGTGTCGGCGGTGGCCTGACGGCTCGGCCGGGCGCGCGGTGACCGCGAGTTGGCGCGCCATGCCCCGCGACACTACTTTCTTGAAGGTGATTTCCAGAGCTGCTGGTGCAGTCGCGCGGTGGATGATGCCCTTGCTGGCGGTGGCGACCGTCGTCGGCCTGACGGTCGGCGCCGAACCCGCATCGGGCGGACCCGCCCCCCAGCTGCGGCTGGCCGACGAGATCAACCCGTTGGCGGGTGCGTCGTTCTACGTCAACCCGGATTCGGCAGCCATGAGGGCCGCGCGTAGCGCCGATCCACCGAGTCCGGAACTGACCGCCATCGCGAACACGCCGCAGGCGTACTGGATGGACCAGCTGTCCACGCCGGCGGTGGACGCGAAGTACATCGCGGCAGCGCAGGCGGCGGGCATGACGCCGATTCTGGCTCTCTACGGAATCCCCCACCGCGACTGCGGGAGCTTCGCGGCGGGCGGCTTCGGGTCGGCAGCGGCCTACCGCGCGTGGATCGACGGCGTAGCGTCCGAGGTGGGCTCCGGTCCGGCGGCGATCATCCTTGAACCCGACGCGCTCGCCATGGCCGACTGCCTGTCGGCGGACCAGCGCCAGGAACGCTTCGACCTGATGAGTTACGCCGTGGACGCCCTGACCCGCAACCCGGCCACCGCCCTTTACGTCGACGCCGGCCACTCGCGCTGGGTGAGCGCCGACGACATGGCGGCCCGCCTCAACCAGGTCGGCGTGGGCAAGGCGAGGGGTTTCAGCCTCAACACCGCGAACTTCTTCACCACGGACGAGGAGATCGGTTACGGCGAGGCCATTTCGGGGCTCACGAACGGCGCGCACTACGTGATCGACACCTCGCGCAACGGCGCCGGGCCCACCGACGACGCCCTCTACTGGTGCAATCCCAGCGGTCGGGCGCTGGGCACCCCGCCGACCACGGCCACCGCGGGTGCCCACGCGGATGCCTACCTCTGGGTCAAGCGTCCCGGCGAATCCGACGGGTCGTGCGGCCGCGGCGAGCCCGCACCCGGGCGCTTCATGAACCAGTACGCCATCAACCTGGCTCGCAACGCCGGCCAATAGGCAGGGGCGCTGCCACGGCGCGAGGCGTAGGCTCACCCGATGCGGGGGACCTCCGAGATCCGATTCATCCCGCACGGCGGCCGCCGCATGGCGTACGAGATGCGGGGCGAGGGTCCACCTCTGGTCGCTCCGGCGTGGTGGGTCAGTCATCTCGAAATCGATTGGCAGAATTCGCAATTCAGGCGCTTCTGGGAGGACGTCGCGGACGGCTACACCTTGATTCGCTACGACCGGCTTGGCGTCGGCATGTCCGACCGTTCGATGCGGCAGTCGGATTTAACCATCGACGGGGAAGTGGCGATGCTGCGGGCGCTGCTCGACGCGCTCGAACTCGAGCGCGTATCGCTGATCGGCGGCTCCGTCGGGAGCTGTACCGCCATCGCCTTCGCGGCAGCCTTCCCCGAGCGGGTCGATCGCCTGGTGCTGTACGGGTCGTATCCCGACGGTGCGGCCATCACCGCGCCGGGTGTGTCGGCCGCCATCCTCGCGGCCGTGCGCGCGCACTGGGGGCTGGGCTCGCGTCTGCTGAGCGACATCTTCCTCGGGCCCGTCGACTCCCGCGAGCACGAACGCTTCGCACGGTTGCAGCGCGAGGCCGCGTCCGCCGAGACTGCTGCGGACCTGTTGGACCTCGTCTACCGCCTCGACGTACGGGCGCACCTGCCCCACGTCCGCTCACCCGCGCTGGTGGTGCACCGCCGCGACGACCGCGCCGTACCGTACCGGCTGGGTCGCGAAGTCGCGGCGGCGATCCCCGACGCGACCTTCACACCGCTGCCGGGTACGGCCCATTTTCCCTGGCACGGCGACGTCGATGCCGTCGTTCGCGCCTGCCGGGCCTGGCTGGCGCCGAACCAGCCGTCACCGCCCGCTGCTCCCCGGCCGGAACAGGCTTTGCTGTCCAGTCGTGAACGCGAGGTCATCGGTTGCGTGGCAAGGGGTTTGAGCGATCGCGAGATCGCGGAACTGCTGGTACTGAGTTCTCACACCGTGCATCGGCACGTCGCGAACATCCGCCGCAAGTTGGGTCGCACCTCGCGGACCGCCGCCGTCGCCGAGGCCGCGCGCCTCGGCCTTCTCTGAGGTGGCCGCGACGGGCCACCGGCCCAACATGGCTGGTCCGGGGGATGCCCGCCGGCAGTCATGGTCGTACATTTTCGGGCATGACGGACATCACCGACACCGAACGGGAGGGGCGCCCGGGGTCGGGCGCCTGGCTGCGGATTCTCGCCCACGTCTATGACCCGTTCGTCTGGCTCGGGGAGAACGTAGGCATGCGCGAACGTCGGCGCGCGCTCCTCGACGCCGCCCACGGACGCGTCGTCGAGATCGGCGCCGGCACCGGGCTGAACGTCGGGCTCTATCCCGACGGGATCGCCGAGCTGGTGCTGACCGAACCCGATGCCGCGATGCGCGGAAGACTCGCGCGTCGCCTGCAGCGGCTCGAGCGCGTCGCGCACATCGTCGACGCGCCGGCGGAGCGCCTTCCGTTCGACGATGCGTCGGTGGACACCGTCGTCTCGACACTGGTCCTGTGCACCGTCGCCGACCCCGAACGCACCCTGCGGGAGATCGCGCGCGTGCTCCGGCCGGACGGGCAGCTGTTGTTCGTCGAACACGTGCGTGCCAGGTCGCCACTCCTGGCCAGGTGGCAGGACCGCCTGGTCGAACCGTGGCGCCGCTTCGCCGGCGGATGCTGCTGCAACCGCCCGACCGTCGACCTGATGCGGTCCGGTGGCTTCGAGATCACGGCCGACGACGCCACGTGGCGCGGCATGCCGAGCATCGTTCACCCGCTCGTCGTCGGGCGCGCCACCCGCTGAGTCATCGCCGGCGCCGTGGCGGACCCGGGGTTGCGCATCGCCGCGAGTCCGAGGAGGGCGAACACCGCCGCACCGCCCCCACCGCTGACGAACGTGTACCCGGAGATGCGTCCGCCGGCGAACTCGACCGCCGACGACGCGACGTCGAGCGCGTCGATGCCGGCGCCGAGGGCCGCCACCCGTGATGTCTGCTCGGCCGGAGCGGCCAGCAGCGCCGCCGCCAGGACCAGTTCGCGCGACCCGAACAGCCGCGTGATCCACGCCGCCGCGGGTGCTCGGGTGACCCCGAACGCCCGGGCCGAGGCGGTCGGGGTCACCAGTGAAACCACTCCGATCAGTAGCCGCATCACGCCGAGAGTCGTCCGCGCAGAATTCGTCATGTGGCACAGGATCTCTCGCGCCGCGCTGCCGTGTCGATGCCACCCGCTGCCAGATGCTGCCAGTTCGGCGTCGGCCGGGACGCCCGGCGTCAGGCCGAGGGCAGGGCCCCGCTCTGCAGACGCATGGCGTCCTGTCCCGGCGGCACGCCGAACATGCGCCGGTACTCGCGGCTGAACTGTGACGCACTGTCGTAGCCGACGGCATGTCCGATCGCGGCGACGTCGTGTCCCGCCGCCATGAGCCGGATGCGGGCGTTCTGGAGCCGGAGCTGTTTCTGGTACTGCAGCGGGCTCATGGCCGTGACAGCCCGGAAGTGCCGGTTGAGCGAGGAGACGCTCACACCGACACTGTCGGCGAGGTCGTCGATGCGCATGACTTCGTCGTAGTGCGTCTTGATCCATTCGATCGCTCGGGCGACCAGGGTGACGCGGCCCTGCGCGAGTCCGATCTCGCCGACCAGAGCGGCCTGAGGTCCGTTCAACAGTCGCCAGTGGATCTCGCGCCGCACGGCTGGTGCCAGCACGGGGAAGTCGGCGGGCCGGTCGAGGAGGCGCAGGAGCCGGACGACGGCGTCGAGCAGGTCGTCGTCGGCGTCGCAGGTCGCGATGGCGGGCCCGTGGTACGGACGGCGGACGGGCGGGCCGGCCTCCAGCAACAGTTGCGCGATGACGGCGGGTTCGAGCGCAAGACCGATGACCTGGTAGGGCGCCTCCGGGGTGGCGTGGGTGATCTGCGAGGTCACCGGCAGCTCGACGGTCACGGTGAGGCACTGACCCGCCCGGAAGTCGTAGACGTGCTCACCGAGAACCACCCGCTTCGCACCCTGAGCCACCAGCGCGAACACCGGCTCGTTGATCGAGCCCAACGGTTCGGTCACGCGCTCGGACGACAGCACCGTGATGCCCCCGACGCACACCGGGCCCGCCCCGGTCCCGGCGAGTCTCGCGATCTCGCTCCGCAGTCGGCCCAGGTGGCTCATCGGACCAGTGAACCACGATCGCCGACAGCAACCATGCCCGATCCGACTCGGCACGAGCGGATCGTGCAACGACGTGACCGCATCGGTCTAGGTAGCCGGGACGGCTGACGGTTGACTGGAAGCACAGCGGGGGAGCGTCCCGCCGAGCCGCGCGAGTCCGAGAACGAGGTTCCGTCATGTCGTTGAGTTCGTATGTCACCGTGGGTCATTCGGGACTGCGGGTCAGTCCCTTCACCCTCGGCACCATGACCTTCGGGGAAGACCACGGCTGGGGTAGCGACCCGGAGGAGGCCAAGTCGATCCTGGCCGCCTACCTCGACCGGGGCGGCAACTCGATCGACACGGCCAACATCTACACCAACGGTCATTCCGAGGCCATCATCGGCGAGTACTTCGGCGGCCAGCCCACGCTCCGCGACCGGGTGGTGATCGGCACGAAGTTCTTCGGCAACCTCTACCAGAACGATCCGAACGGTGGCGGACCCGGCCGCAAGGCGATCGTGCACCAGTTGGAGGACTCGCTGCGCCGGCTGCGGACCGACTACGTCGACATCTTCTGGATGCACAACTTCGATCCGTCCACCCCGGCGGAGGAGACCCTCCGCGCGCTCGACGACGTGGTGAGCCACGGCAAGGTCCGTTACATCGGTTTCTCCGACGTTCCGGCATGGGCGACGGCGGAGGCGGCGACCATCGCCCGGGCCAGAGGCTGGAATCCGATCGTCGCGGTCCAGTTGGAGTACTCCCTTCTCGAGCGGACCTCCGAGGGCGAGCTGATCCCGATGGCCCAGGCGATGGGCATGGGCGTGATGGCGTGGGGCCCGTTGAGAAGCGGTTTCCTGTCCGGGAAGTACTCGGGCCGCCACGCAGGCGCTGTGGACACCGCACGCTCACGGCTCGTCGGCGTCCCGAGCCGCGCCGACCATGCCGTGATCGACGTCGTCGACGAGGTTGCCGGTGAAGCCGGCGCCAGTTCCGCCGCGGTGGCGCTGGCCTGGATCCGAGGCCGACCGGGAATTACGTCGACGCTGGTCGGCGCCCGGCGCCTGGACCAGTTCGAGGACAACCTGCACGCGCTGGACCTGACGCTCACCGATGCCCACCGCGCCGCCCTGGACGAGGTGTCGGCCCCGGCGTTGAACTTCCCCGCGGTGAACAACAGATCGCTGTCGCGGACGCTCCAGTTCGCCGGGGCCACCGTGGACGGGCTGCCCTCGCAGGTGTTCCCCCCGCTGCGAGCCAGCGCCGCCCGTTACTGACGGGCGGGGTGTCGTGCGACTCACGATGCGAAGGGCGATGGCTCCTTCCGGAACGTGGTCCGATATTCGCCCGCGGTGGTGCCGAGGACCTTCTCGAAGTTGCGCCGCATGGTCTCCGCAGTGCCGAACCCCGACATGGCGGCGATCTCGCCGATCCGGAAATCGGTGGTCTCGAGCAGCACCCTGGCCCGGTTGATGCGTTGCCTGGCGATCCAGTCGAAGACGCTCGTACCGGTGGCCTGGCGAAAGTTGCGCACCAGGCTGCGTTCGCTGGTGTGCTCGTGGCCGGCCAGCCGGGCAAGTGTCAGCGGCTCGTCGAGATGGGCGAGGACCCACCGTTGAAACGCGCCGATGGCCGGTTCACCGTCCGCCCGCAGCGAATCCTTCACGAACTGGGCCTGACCGCCCGATCGGTGGGGCGGGCTGACCAGGAGGCGGCCGACGTCGTTGGCGTAGGCGATACCGCGATCCAGCGCAATCAGGTGCAGCGCAAGGTCGGTGGCCGAGAAGATGCCGCCGGAGGTGTGGACCGTACCGTCGTCCACGTAGAGGTGGTCGACATCGAGGTGCACGCGGGGAAACTCCGCGCGGAACTCCTTGGCCCAGATCCAGTGCGTGGTCGCGCGGCGCCCGTCGAGGACGCCTGCCTGGCCGAGCAGGAACGCGCCCGTGCAGAAGGACACCATGCGCAGGCCGGCAAGAGCGGCCGCCGTCAACGCCGTCAGTAGCGACTCACTGCGTGGGGCCAGCGGCTCCTCGACGCCGGGTACGATGACGGTGTCGGCGTCGAGCATGGTCTCCAACGGTGCCAGTTCTCCGACGTCGATACCCGTCGGCAGGACGTAGCGTCGGTCTTCACCGCAGAGCACGACGTCGTACGGGTTGTCCCTCTCACCGGTGACCGCGGCCAGCGACGACGCCGGTAACCGGAAGATCTCCTGGGTCGTCGCGACGCCCATCGCCACCGTATCGGGCACGACAAGCACGGCGATCACGTGCTTGCTGCGGCCGCGTCGGGTGATCGGAGCCATCCGATCAGCATAGGTCCGCCGGTGGCATGTCATCTGGACAGGTCGGAACCGTTCGGCGAGGCGTGGCTGAGCCGGTAGCCGCCTTCCCGCAACGTCTCGGCCATGTGCAGGGCAAACCAATGCGCCCAGTCCGGGTCGAGAGCACCGATCTCGTCCTCGTGGAACTGGTGAGCAGTCGCCGCGCATTGCAGCGCATCGACCAGGACGCCGATCGTGTTCGTTTGCATCTCTTCACCTTCCGGTGTACGGACCTTCGGTGGGCCTAGTCGGCGAGGAATTCGTTGACCGCGGCGGCGAACTCGTGGGGGTACTGGAACAGGAAGCCGTGATTGGCGTCAGGGTAGATGATCAGTTTCGCATTCGGGATGTGCCCCGCCAGCAGATGCGAGTTGACCGTCGGCACCATGACGTCGTCGTCCCCGTTGGCGACCAAGGTCGGCGCCGAGATGTTCGACAACCGGGCAAGCTTGCCGAAGTCCTGGATTCCCCATTCGATGATCGCCGCGGCTTGGCGGTCACGCACCTCCAACGTCGTTGCGAGGTCCCGGTCGTCGGTGCGCGTGAAGATGCGCTGGACGAATTCGACGCCCTTGGCCTGGCTCTGCGCCGATGGCGTGAAGAACAGGTAGAGCACGTCCCCGGCGTCCTGGACGTCCTTGTAGGCGTGGGACCGTATTTCGTCATTCCAGCCGTGCATGTCACGACCGCCCCGCGGCCCCGTCCCGGCCAGTATGAGCCGGCGCACCACATGTGGTCGCAGCAGCGCGATCTCCTGAGCGATGAAGCCGCCCAACGAGAACCCGAACACGTCGATGGACGTCAGCCCCATCACGTCGACGAAGGCCAACGCGTCCGCAGCGTAGTGCGCGACCGAGTCGCCGACCCGGCCGCCGGAGGACCCGACTCCGCTGAGATCGAGCAGGATCACCTCGTGCAGCTCGGCGATGTCGTCGACGAGCGCGGGATCCCAGTTGTCGAGGTTGCCCCGGAAGTGTTGCAGGAACAGCACCGGCACGGTGCCGGCCTTGCCGAACCTGCGGTAGGCGTACACCGTTCCGTCGGGGGCCTCGACGGTCAGGTTGGGGGCGGCGTACTGAGAGTCGACGCCGTGCAGCGTCGAGGGGCCGAGCGACATGGTGATCCTCCTGGCATCGATCCCAGGTGTCCTGGGTGGTGTCCACCAGGATGCTCGTCGGAAAGGGCGGAGCTGACACGGATCCGGCCGACATCCACGCAGATCGCGCCATCTCCGGCGCCCAGCCGGCATCCGGGCTACTGCTCGGTGACACGCCCGCCGTCCACCAGCCACGACCGGTCCAGCCGAACGTTCTGCAGCATGCGGCGGTCGTGGGTGACCAGCAACAACGCTCCGTCGTAGCTCTCGAGCCCCTGTTCGAGCTGCTCGATGGCGGCGAGGTCGAGATGGTTGGTCGGCTCGTCGAGCACCAGCACGTTGGTGCCGCGGGCTTGCAGCAACGCGAGTCCGGCGCGGGTCCGCTCCCCGGGCGAGAGGTCGTCGACCGCGCGCTCGACGTGGTCCGCGCGCAGTCCGAACTTCGCGAGAAGCGTTCGCACGTCGGCGGTCGACCAGCTCGGCACGCGTTCCTCGAAGCGGTCGACGAGTCGCCCGCTACCGGTGAAATCGGTGCGTGCCTGGTCGATTTCGCCGACGGCGACGTTCGCACCCAGGCTGGCTCGGCCCTCGTCGGGCCGGCGCCGGCCCAGCAGCAACCGCAACAACGTCGACTTCCCCGCCCCGTTGGGGCCGGTGATCCCGATCCGGTCGCCGGCGTCGACTTGCAGTGACACCGGCCCGAGGACGAACTCGCCCTGCCGCACGACGGCGTCGTCGAGCGTCGCGACGACCGCACTCGACCGCGGTGCGGCGCCGATGGTGAACTCGAGCGTCCATTCCTTGCGCGGTTCACTGACCTCCTCGAGGCGAGCGATCCGGCTCTCCATCTGACGCACCTTCTGCGCCTGCTTCTCACTGGATTCGGTCGCCGCGCGTCGGCGGTTCTTGTCGTTGTCGGGTGCCTTGCGCATCGCATTGCGCACGCCTTGGCTCGACCACTCCCGCTGAATGCGTGCGCGCGCCACCAGGTCGGCCTTCTTCTCGGCGAACTCGTCGTATTGTTCGCGCCGATGCCTGCGGCCGACTTCACGCTCTTCGAGGTAGCTTTCGTAGCCGCCGCCGAACACGGTGGTGGTATTCTGCACGAGGTCCAACTCGAGCACGCGAGTCACGGTGCGGGCCAGGAACTCCCGATCGTGACTCACCAGCACCACACCGCCACGGAGGTCGCGGACGAAGTGCTCGAGCCGGGCGAGTCCGTCGAGGTCGAGATCGTTGGTCGGCTCGTCGAGGAGGACGACGTCGAAGCGCGACACCAGCAGTGCCGCCAGGCCCACCCGCGCCGCCTGCCCACCCGACAGCGCGGTCATCGGGGTCGACTCCGGTTGCAGCGCATCCGAGCCGAGCCCCAGGTCGGCCAGCACGGCCGGCAACCGGTCGTCGAGATCCGCCGCCCCCGATGCGAGCCAGTGGTCCAGCGCAGCGGAATAGGCGTCGGCCGGGTCGATGCCCGGAGCGTGTGCCGGGTCCGCCAAGGCCTCGGCGGCCGCCTCCATGGCGTGGGTCGCCTCGGTGCAGTGGGCGCGTCGCGCGACGTACTGCGCCACCGTTTCCCCCGGCACGCGTTCGTGCTCTTGGGGCAACCACCCGACGAACGCGTCGGCCGGCGCGAGACTGACCACGCCGTCGAGCGGTTCGAGATCCCCTGCGAGGATGCGCAGTAGCGTGCTCTTGCCCGCGCCGTTCGCGCCGACGACTCCGACGACGTCGCCAGGCCCCACGGTCACGTCGAGCCCCTCGAAGAGGGTGCGGTTGGCGAAGCCGCCGGCCACGTTCTTCGCGACGAGCGTTGCAGTCATGGCCACATCGTCGCACCACCTCGCCGCCTGCCGTAATCGGTGAAGCTCACCGCCGCCCGCCGGGCTCGGGCCAGCTCAGCCGCTGGCCGCGAAGAGTTCCGTGCAGTAGTCGCGGAAGGCAGCCGCCCTGCGGGTGAGCCGACCGCGCGGTGTCACGACCAGGACCGCGACGTCGGGGACGTCGTCGGCAATGTCGAGTTCGAGGTAGGGCAGGCCCTCGTAGCTCAGCTTCGTGCGCGAGTGTTGCAGAAGCATCGACCATCCGTATCCCCGTGCCACCAGCGCACGCACGCCTTCGACGCTCGAGGTCCGATGGGCCACGCGCGGCGTCACCCCGGCGGTGGACAGGATGGCGCGGTAGAACGTCTCGCCCGGGGAGATGTCGATCAGGATCATCGGCCGGTCCTCGAGGCTGCGCAACGTGACGCTTCGGACGTCCGGGCCGACGAGAGCCTCCGACACGAGGACCTTCGGGCGGGCGGTGAGAAGTGGCCGGGTGCTGAGTCCCTCGCGCACCCCGAGGTCGTACATCAGGACGACGTCACAGCGGCCCTGGACCAGCCAGTCCTGGGCCTCACTACTGGTGCCTTCCTGGAAGCCGAACGTCACCGCGGGATGGCGTTCGAGGAACCCGGACATCACCTGCGGCAAGAGCACGGGCGTCAAGACGGGATCGAGCGCAATCCGCAACTCACCTGCCATCGCGCTGCCGAGGTCGGCAGCATTGCGCTCGAGCTCCCTGGCCCGCACCACCAGGGACCTCAATTCCGGCAGCAGCGCGGTGCCTGCGGCGGTCAGCGTGACGCCCCGGGCCTTGACGCGGTGCAGCAACCGCACGCCCACGATCCTCTCGAGCTCCGAGATGGCCATGGACACCGCCGATTCCGAGATCGGCAGCTCTGCGGCGGCTGCGGAGATGGACCCCCGTTCTGCCACCGCGACGAAGTACTCCATCTGCCGCAACGTCATGCGCACACCTCAATTTAGTTGAGGAAGCTCCGTCGAATCATGTCTTTGACTCGGTATCGGTCCCGGATCACAGTGGAATCGGGCGCTACCGCCCGCGGACGTGGTGAGAGGAATCAAGAACATGGCTCGTGTCGCACTGGTCACCGGCGCCAGCCGAGGAATTGGGGCGGCGACCGCACACGTCCTCGGCGCACAGGGGTTTCGGGTCGTCGTCAACTACCTCTCCAGTGCCGATCGGGCGGCAGACGTCGTTCGGGCGGTGACCGCGGCAGGCGGAGAGGCCGTGGCCATCCGGGCCGACGTCACCGACGCCGACCATGTCGCCGCCATGGTGGGGGACGTCGAAGGACGCTGGGGCGGGGTCGACGTGCTGGTCCACAACGCGTTGATCCCGTTCGACGTGACCTCGTTCGCCGATCTGACCTGGGATCAGCTCGGCGGCAAGGTGGATCGCGAGTTGCGCGCCGCCTACCTGATCACCAAGGCCGTCGTCCCGGGAATGACCTCCCGGCAGTACGGCCGTCTGGTGTACCTCAGCACCGGATTGTCACGCCGGCCACGCGAGGGGATGATCACGCTGGGCACCGCCAAGGCGGCCCTCGACCAGTTCGTCCGCTACGTCGCACTGGAATTGGCGCCGCGTGGGATCACCGCAAACCTGGTCGCACCGGCGACGGTCGACGAGACGAAGGTGACCGGGCAGTTGACGACCGAGCAGGTGCGTGGTCTCGGCGCGACGAATCCCATGGGTCGACTGGTGCGTCCCGACGAGGTGGCCCGCACGGTGGCCTTCCTGGCCAGTGAGGAATCCGGGTTCACCACCGGGCACTACCTGCCGGTCAACGGCGGCCTCGCCATGGACTGAAGGCGGTCGACCCGGTCACCGTGTAGGACAGTGAAACACCCCGAAGGACAAGGACTTCCTCAATGCAGACCATCGACCTGAGCTATGTCGGGCACGGATACCACGAAGAGCTCATCGCCTATGTGGCCGATCAAGAGGGTCTCTACGAGGACGAGGGCGTCCACGTCGCCATCCGCGACGGAGTGGGCTGGGACATGGAACGGGTGCGCCGCGGTGCGACGATCGGCCTTGGTCGTGCCATGTTGTCCCGGCTGACCGACGGCATCGACTGGACGCTGCTCAGCGTCAACACCCACCGTCCCCTGTTCTGGTTCCTCGGCAACGCCGAGGTCCGTTCGATGGCGGACCTCCGGGGCCGGCGCCTGGCCGTCCACGCCGGTCATACCGCGCCGGGTTGTTTCGCCCGGATCGTCCTACGTCGGCACGGTCTGGACCCCGACCTGGACCTGGAGTGCGTGGCGCGGGCTCCCGGCGATTACCAGATGGACATTCGGCGCCTGCGGGACGGCAGCATCGATGCTGCCTACGTCGGTAGCACGCTCTCTCCCGAACAGGTGGCCGAGGAGGAGGGTTTCCATCTGCTGGCGTGGGTTGGCGACCACTTCCAGATCCCCACGGTGGGGGTTGCCGTGGATCCCGTTCACATTCCCCTGGACAGCCCGGCGCTGCAGGCGTTGGTGCGGGCCAACCAGCGGGCGTTGGAGCTCATCGCCGGACGGCCGGAGCGTGCCGTGGACTACCTCGGCTCCTTCCTCCAGCGACTGACCCGCGAGGAAGTGCAACGGCACTACGAGCACTACGTTGCGCCCCACTTCACTCCCGAGGGCAAGATCGACCTGGAGGTGGCGCGACAGGCGGTCGTCGCGGTCGCCTCGGAGCTCGGGGTGAAGCCGGTGCCGATCGAGGACATGTTGGGCTGAGGACGCCTGTCTTCATCGGCATCGGTCAATCCGGATCCGCCGCGGCGCCGAATCTCGTATGAGTCGAGGTCTTCCTCGTCCATACGAGGTCCATACGAAGCGATCGCGGGGATGTTCAATGAGTCCGGTAAGTAGCCACGAGCTGGTAGTCCTTCTCGACGAGGCGGGTCGCACCATCGGTTCTGCCCCGAAGTCGAGCGTGCACCACCACCGGACTCCCTTGCACCTGGCGTTCTCGTGCTACCTGTTCGACGATGCCGGCCGGGTGTTGGTGACCAGACGGGCGCTGACCAAGCGCACCTTTCCCGGTGTCTGGAGCAACTCGTTCTGCGGGCATCCGATGCCGGAGGAGTCCGTGGTCGACGCCGTGGTGCGCCGCGGTGGCGAGGAGCTGGGGGTCGGCATCGACGACGTGCACTGCGTGCTGCCGAAGTTCAGGTACCACGCGGTCGCGGCCGACGGGGTGGTCGAGAACGAAGTGTGCCCGGTGTTCCGTGGTCGCGCCGTCGGCACGGTGGACGCGGATCCCGGCGAGATCATGGACTTCGCCTGGGTGCCGTGGGAGCAGCTGGTGACGGTGGCGGGGTTCGGATGGGCGATCAGCCCGTGGATGGTCGAGCAGGTGCCGCTCCTCGAGGCGGCCGGCGCCTGGCGACCGGCGCCATCGACATCGGCCACCGGAAGGCGCTGAGCGCCGCTCCGCGTTCCCCCGTTCGGTGGACACGGGTTTCCTCCCCCACCCCCACCGGTCACCCGACAGACCACCCCCTCGAACTGAGAGATAGTTGTCCCATCGCCGGAACACCCCGGCCAGACAACCGGAAAACCTCACTCAGACAAGGGAACTCACCATGAACACCATCATCCGCACCATCGCCGCCACCGCCATCGTCGGCAGCGCCGCCCTCGGCTTCGCCGGCCTCGCCAGCGCCCAGACCATCGGCGGCCAAGCCCCCACCGGCCCCGGCTACTCCTACCGCCCCGACACCCACGCCAAGCCCGCCCCCACCGCCAAGCCCGGCTGGCACAACCACCACGGCATCACCCACATCGCCCACCTCGACGGCAAGTAACCCCCGAAGACCCATCAGGCCCTCCCCGAACATCCCCGGGGGAGGGCCTGATGTTCGTCACGCCCAGTGCGGGGCCGTCGGGCTCACTCGCTGCCGTGCCGAATCCGCGCCCCCCACGCCCGCGCCACGCCCGCTGCGGCGACGGTGAGTCGACGGACCCGTCCCACCGACGCGCGCCGGCCGAAGATCTCGAAGTCGAGGTCCTCGATCGAGTCGAGAATCTCCGAGTACAGCGTCAGTGCCACCGCAACGCACGGCCGCGACACCGGTTTGAGCAGGGCGATTCCCGGCCAGGCCTGGGTGTACACCCGACGCGCGATGGCGTGCTGTTCGACGAGGGCGCGACGGACGCGGGGCTCGGTCCGTCGATGGGTCTGGCACCAGAGTAGTAGGTCGCGGTCCACGCCGTGGGCGGCGAGCTCGTCGGCGGGCAGATAGATCCGTCCTCGGCTCAGATCTTCGTCGACGTCCCGCAGGAAGTTCGTGAGCTGGAACGCCTTGCCGAGCGCGGCGGCACGGGGTGCCGCGTCCTCCCGAGGCCCCACGGTCCCGAGGATCGGCAGCAGCTGCAGCCCGATCACTTCCGCCGACCCGTACATGTACCGCTCCAAGGCGGCCCGGTCGGGGTAGTCGGTGACGGTCAGGTCCATCCGCATCGAGGTGAGGAAGTCATCGAAGAGGTCCCACCCGATGTCGTAGGTGCGGGCGGTGTGCAGCACCGCGGTCAACGTGGGGTCGCCCTGGCCGGACCGGTTCCCCCGCAAACCGTTGAACAACTGCGTGGAGAGCTGCTGGAGCTGCTCGGCGCGCTGCTCGTGGCCACGGGTGTCGTCGACGTCGTCGAGGATGTCGTCGGCGCGCCTGGCGAATCCGTACAGCGCGTGGACGGCGGGCCGCTGGCTTGGTGCCAGCAGCCGGGTGGCCGCGAAGAACGTCTTGCCGTCCCTGGCGTTGATTTCGCGGCACCGCCGGTAGGCCTCCCGCAGCGAGGGTTCCCGGACTCCCGCCGCGTCGAGTTCTGACCCGATCATCGTGGACTGGCCTCCCGACTCGGTTGCCGTGCCGGCACGCCCGTGATCCTGTCGGCGGCCAACCGGCCGGACATGACGGCGGTGGGCACCCCCACTCCCGGTACCGTCGACGAGCCGGCCAGCACGACGTTCTCCACGCCGCGCACGGTGTTGGCGGGCCGGAACGGTCCGGTCTGGGCGAAGTTGTGCGCCAACGCGAACGGGGTGCCCGCGGCCATGCCCTGGCGACCCCAGTCGGCGGGGGTGACCACGGACAGCACCTCCATGTCGTCGCCGAGTTGAGGCAGCCGCGCCCTGACGGTGCCGAGCATGTGTTCGACGTAGGTCGACGACGTGGCATCCCAATCGACGGCGCCCACCTCGGTGTTCGGCGCCGGCGCGAGGACGTAGAGGAGGTCGCGCCCGGGCGGCGCAAGACCCGGGTCCGACGCGGTGGGTCGTGTGACCAGGAGTGACGGGTCCCCCATCACGCGGCCGTCGTCGATGATGTCGCGGAAGGTCTGTTGCCACGCGTCCCCGAAGAGAATGGTGTGGTGCCCGATGCCGTCGTCGACCGAAGCGCAGCCGACGTGGGCCACGACGGCCGAGGGGGCCGGGCGCAACCGCAGCAGCCGGCGTGGCGTGCGGCCCAACAGCCGGTAGGTGTCCGGCAGTTCGGTGGTGAGGACCACGGCGTCCGCCGGGACTCGATCCCCTGCCGCCGTGCGCACCCCGACGACTCGCGAACCGCTCCACTCCAACTCCGAAACGGTGGATTCGTAGCGGAATTCGACGCCGGCAGCGGCTGCCGCGGCCGCCATCGCGTCGGGCAGCGCCCGCATTCCACCGCGCGGGAAGTACACGCCCGCGACGGTGTCCATGTAGGCGATCACGGCGTACACCGCCAACGCGCTCTGCGGCGGCACACCGGCGTACAGGGCTTGGAAGGTGAACACCCGCAGCAGTCGCTCGTCGGTGATGAATCGACGGATCACCCGTTCCCAACGGCGGAAGCCGCCCAGCGCCACGAGTTTCGCCAGTTGTGGAGTCAGCAGCGACAGCGGTGAGTCGAAGTTGGCGCCGATGAACCCGTCGAACTCGGTTTCGTAGAGCTGCGTCAGCCAACGACGGAGCCGCACGTACGCGTCGGCCTCCGGCCGGCCGGCGAACCGTTCGATCTCGGCGAACATCGCCGCCGGCTCGGTGTGCACGCGCAGTGTGGCGCCGTCGGCGAACAGCGCATCGTAGGCGGGGTGCACCGGTTGCAGATGGAGGCGATCACTCAAGGTCTCCCCGACGGCGGCGAACGCGTCGTCGATGATGTCGGGCATCGTCAACACCGTCGGCCCGGTGTCGAGTCGGTAGCCGGCGATGTCGGCGCGCCCCACCCGACCACCGGGATGTTCGGCTCGTTCGACGACGGTCACGTCCCGTCCGCGACCGGCCAGGTGCAGCGCCGCCGACAACCCGGACAAGCCCGCGCCCACGACGACGACCCGGTCCGTCTTTCCCGGCACGGTGCGCATCATGCGGCCCTTCGAGCGCAGACGACGGCCATGTCTTCGAGCGCCGCACGGGTGTCGTGCGGGAGGTGGACGTCGTCGAGGGACTTCATCGCCGCGGTGAGCCGCTCGTCGATGAGGTTCTCGATCCACTGGACGGCACCGCTGGCGATGATCATGTCCCGCCAGCGCTCGGCGTCGGCGGGACCCAGCGCCGGAGTGCGCATCAATTCGGTGAGTTGGCGCCGGACGCCCGCCCCGGAGAGTTGATGCGCGGCGACGACCACGCTGGTCGCCTTCTGCGCCGCCAGATCGATGCCCACGGACTTGCCGGTCACCGCGGGCGAACCGGATATGCCCAAGAGGTCGTCGCGCAATTGGAACGCCTCGCCGATCGCAGCCCCGTAGCCGCCGAGCGCGTCGATCACCTGCGGTGGGCAGCCCGCCATCGCGGCTCCGAGTTCCAACGGCCGCCGCACGGTGTAGTTGCCCGACTTCCGCCTGAGCACGTCGAGCACGTCGTCGAAGGTTGGAAAGGACCGGGCATCGTTCACCAGGTCGGCGAACTGGCCGATCGCCAACTCGATCCGCATGTCGTCGTATCGGGGCCAGACGCGCGCGAGCGCATCGGCGTCGATCCCACTTTCCCGCAGCAGTTTCGACGCCCACACCAGGCAAAGGTCACCGAGCAGCGTCGCCGCCGATTCGCCGAATCGGTGTGACGATCCGCTGAGTCCGCGGTGGCGGTGCCACTCGGCGAACAGGACGTGAGCGGAGGGCCGTCCGCGCCGCAGCGCCGACTCGTCCATGACGTCGTCCTGGACCAGCGCGAAGGCGTGCAGCAGTTCCAGACTCGCCGACGCGCGCATCGCCGCCTCGTCCTCGCGGGCGCCGCACAGCCAACCCAGATACATGAAGGTGGATCGCACGTACTTGCCGCCCTCGAGGAACCCGGACAGCACCTCCCCTGCGACGTCGACCCTGGCACCGCCGAGATCGGCCAGGCACTGATCCGCGACGAACGTCGACAGATGGACGCGCACGCCGGCCCGCACGTCGGTCAACCACGCGCCACGGAGGTCTCCGTGGACCCGGTTCCGGCGCCCGGACGTGCGCCGACGCCCGACGCGCTCCCGCGTCCCGCGGTCAACCTCGCTCATGGGCACTCCCTCGTCTCGCCGCCACCGAAGTCATCCCGCTACATTCCCGGGCCCCGCGCACTCACGCACGAGGCGGGACCCGAAAGTTGATTCGGAGCAGTTGATGCCTTGGTTGGGTCGACCGCGAAAATCCGCGACCCGGCTTACCCATCGGGCCGGTGGGCGTGATGCGCGGCACCGTCGAAAGAAGGTCCTGCACGGCGCGCTCGCCTGGCACGGCTCCGTTCGGCCACCGGGTGTTCGGACGGCGGCGCTACTGGTTGAGGTTCCATTCGATCCAGCCCGTGCCCGTCCGTCCGTCACCCGCCCGGACCGTGGCCATCGCCCGCGGAGAGTGGGTGACACGGCCGTCGGGGGAGACGAGGCGCAGCGCGCCGAACGCGACCGGCTCGACGGCGAGGACCAGGTCGTGCGGTCCGGTGGCAAGCGTGGCCGCGCCGACGAGTCCGTCGGACGTCACGGTGTGCGTCGACGTCCCGGTGTGCACTTCGTCGAGCGAATCGCCGTGTTGGACGTACCCGACCGCCAACCCGCCTGGCATGTTCGGCACGGTGGGGAGCAGCCACAGCCGGTAGACGCCGAGCAACTTCCATTCGTCGACCGCGTCGAAGTACCAGCTCTCGCTCCAGAGGGCGTCGACGCCGGGATCGTGTCGACTCTCGTCCAACGGCGCCGGCCGCAGCGCAGCACGCGGCGCTCCGGCGGCGGGCAGCAGCGTCATCGCCTTCAGATCCAGGATCTGTTGTGCGGCCCGCCCGAGCACGGTGACGAACATGTCGTCGCCATGTCGTCGCCGCGGTCGGTGCGTTCGACCACGACGCCAGCCGCGATCGTGACCACCAGGCACGCGAAGGCTTGGCGGCGGTACTCGTCCCAGCAGGACTCCCACTCGAGGTTGCGGACGCCCAGCCGCACCAGCTCGTCGTAGTAGAACCGCACCAGGGCTCGCTCGTGCCGTCGCCGGTCGTCGACCGTCAACCCACTGCCAAGGAAGTACGAGACGTCACGCATGACCGGACCCCAGGACACGGTCTGCCAGTCGACCGCCGTGCAGGCATCGGCGGTGAACAGCAGATTGTCCAGCCGGTAGTCGCCGTGGACGAGCCCGAGCGGGGCGCGGCGATCCTCGGCCCACGCGTCGAGCACGGCGACGAAGCCGCGGCACACCTCCACGTGCTCCTGGGAGATGCGGTGCCCATACCGGTCGAGAAAGCTGGGCAGCAGCGCGGAGATCAACGCCTGGTCCGCCGCGAGGACGCCATCGTCGCGTTCACCGGTCTGCTTGTCGACGATGACCAGCCCCCCGATTCGGCGAACTCCCCCGAACGTCGACTCGTCACCCGGATCGTCGTCTCCGGTGTCACCGATGTCGTGACGGGTTGGATCGACGGCACGCTCGCCGCTGATCGCACGGCTCTGACCGCCGCCATCGTCGCCCTGGGCCGCGCCATCGATCCCGGCGAATCACTCACGGCCGCAACGGTTCGCGACGCGTAACCGCCACAGGGCGACCAGGATGACGACGGGAACGCCGATGTCGGTGATCAGGATCGGGCCTGCGTTGTAGGGCGCCTGGTCGTCGTGCGCGAAGAGTTCGACGAAGTGCCCCACCGCCGCGCCCCAGTAGCACACCGCGAACCCGACGCCCGTGGCGTACCAGAACCCGCCACGCATCCGTAGACACAGCAGGCCCAGTACCGCGAACGCGAGATTGGCCGTGGCGACCTCGAACTGGAACGGATTGCCGGCGGGAAAGCCGATCTGCTCGGCGGTGGCATCGGCGAAGAACACGTGCGAGGCGGTCACCACCATCCCGCCGACCCCGACCACACCGGCGAAGAACCACGACAAGACGATCTCGGCGGTCCGACCCGGCCGTCGCTCGCGTGTTCTCCAGGCGTGCACGGCGGCGCCCACCGTCACGACGACGGGGAGGAACAGCGGGCCGTAGTCGGCGACACCGTTCCACGCAGTGATGGCCATGGCGCTCATCATGCCGCCGCCGGCCCGGTCCCGCACGGCCTGAGCACAATGCGCACAAGACGTCGATCGAGGCTTACCCCACCTAGTGCGCACAAGCACGACGCGGCCGCTCGCCGTCACTAACTTCAAGGCACACACCACCACAGGTGGTACCCCAGGATCCCGAGGATGGAGCATCCGATGTCACTCTCGTTGGCCGACAGCCACTCTCCCATGCTGGAACGCGGTTCCTCCGCCACCCGGCGCATCATCGGCGTGCTGCTACTGGTCAGTCCGCTCGAACAGGTCGCGTTCGACATCTACACACCCGCGCTGCCCAAGATCGCCGAGCACTTCGCGGCGTCGAACACTCTGGTGCAGAACACCGTCACCGCCTACGTGCTGGGCATGGCGCTGGTGGTGCTGCCCGCCGGACTGATCGCCGACGCGATCGGACGCAAGCGGGTCCTGTTGGCCGGACTCGGGTTGATGACGCTGACGAGCATCGGCCTCGCGGTGGCAGACGACCTGCCGACGATGATCGCCTTGCGCTTCGTGCAAGGACTCGGCGCCGGGACGTGCCTGCTGCTGGCCGCCACCGTGGCGGCGGACTGCTTCCGCGGTGCGAAGTTGGTGTCGGTCCTCGGCCTGCTCGGTGCGGCATGGGGTTCGGCGCCCGTCGTCGCTCCCGCAGTGGGCGGTTTCATCGCCCAGTTCGGATCGTGGCGTCTGGTGTTCGTCGTGCTGGCGGTCATGACCGCAACGGTCGGTCTCCTCGTTGCCGTGGTGCTACCGGAAACGCTTCGGCCAGAACGCCGATCACCGATCGACCTGCGCGCCGCGGCGGGCGTGCTCGGTGAGGCGTTGCGCCATCGTGCGTTCGTCGCATTCGCGACCATGTTCGGGTTGGTCGCGGCGGCACAGACGGTCTTCGGCGTCGTCGGCCCCTTCCTGTACGAGGTCGGACTCGGTTTCTCCTCGGCCACATATGGATTCGTGGCCCTCGGCGTGGGCGCGGCCAACTTCGTCGGGGCGGCGGCGTGTGGTGCGCTGGCGCAGCGGACCACCACGCGGCGGTTGGCCATCGGCGCATCAGCGGTGCTGGCACTGGGCGGTGCGGTGCTGCTCGCCTCGGCGCAGTGCGTCGGACTGTCCGCGCTGGCCATCACCGGCGGCGCTGCCCTGGCGATGGTCAGCATCGGCGTCCTCGATCCGCTGACCAAGGGCCTGGCGATGGGGGTGTTCTCCCGCAACGTCGGGCTGGTCACCGGCCTGATCAGCACCTTCTGCTACGGGTCGATCACGCTGGCCACCGCGTTGATGGCCTGGCTGCCCGAGCGGTCGCAGGCGCCGCTGGGCTGGGTCTGGGTGGCGGCGGCAGCCGGCCTGGTGATCGTGTTGACGCTGGCGGCGAAGCACACGTCACGGGCCGGGGCGGCGGCATGACCCGACGCCGGGCCCCCGTGCCTGGCATACCGCCGGCTTCTCGGTCACACTCAGCAGCGAAGGAAGGAACCAGCCATGAGCCGGTCCGAATATCGACGCGTCCGCGCCGCTCACCTTTCCGACGTGCAGGCGGCGCTCGACGATCACGTGGGCCGGCTCGACTGGTCCGCCGAGCAGATCCGGCGGCACCGGGACCAGAGGCTGCGCTCGCTGCTCGCCTATGCCCACGAGCGCTCCCCGTTCTACGCCGAGCGGCTGGGCGGCCTCGACTTCGCGACCGTCACGGCGGCCGATCTGGCTTCCATCCCCATGCTGTCGAAGGCCGAGGCGCAGGGGCAGTGGGATGCGATCGTGACGACGACCGACCTCAATCATGCAGCGGCGGAGAGCATCTTGAGCGACCAGACGTGGTTCTCCTACACTCGGCAGGACCAGCAGGTGTTCAGTTCCGGCGGCTCGAGCGGTGTGCGCGGCGTGTACGTCTGGGATTGGCAGTTCTTCGTCACCGCGGCGTGCCTCGCCTGGCGCATCCAGACCCGGGACGAACGGCGCCGCGAGCCGATGCCACGTCCCCGGCTGGCCGTGCTCACCGCCGGTGTGCCACCGCACGCCAGCACCCCACTGTTCGACGTGCCCACCGTGGCGGGCATGGAGACCGTGGTCATCGAAGCCGGTGCCCCGTTCGACGAGGTACTCGCGGCGGTCGAGAGGCACGCTCCCACCCACCTGGTCGGGTACGCCAGCGTGATCGGGCGACTGGCCCGGGCCTCGTTGGCGGGTGACCTCCGGATCACCCCCGCGCGCGTGAGCACCAACTCCGAGCCGCTGTTGCCCGAGGATCGTGACGCGATCGTCGACGCCTGGCACGCGCCCTTGCACAACCTCTGGGGCTCAACCGAACTCGGCGTGCAGGCGGTCGGCTGCGGGCAGGGTTCCGGCTTGCACGTCTGTGAGGACGAGGTCATCCTCGAACGCGTCGACGCCAGCGGCGCTCCCGTGGCTGCCGACCAACCGGCGGTGCGCACGCTGGCCACCGGCCTGTCCAACCGGACGTTCCCCTTCATCCGCTACGACCTCGGTGACGAGATCACGATGACGTCGGATCCGTGTGCGTGCGGCAGCGCCTTCGCCAGGGTCGCCGACATCAGCGGCCGTCGTGACGACGACTTCGTCTACGGATCGCATTCGGTTCCCGCCAGCGCCTTTCGGCACGTGCTCGGCACGGATTCCCGCATCGTCGAGTATCAAGTGGTGCAGACCGAGGGAGGCGCCGACGTGCTCGTCGTCGCCGCCGTCGACGTACAGGCGTTGGCCCCGGCGTTGGTCACGGCGATGCAGCGCTACGGCGTTGCCCACCCGTCGATCCGGATATGCGACGTGGCGACGCTGGGCCGTAACTCCGCCAGCGGCAAGCTCAGGCGATTCGTCCCACTCCCGTCGCACTGACCCACCGCGAGGCGCGGCGCGCTCAGTGCATGTGGCTGCCGCCGTTGACGTCGACGGTGGTCCCGGTGAGATAGCTGGCGTCCTCGCTAGAGAGGAAGGTGACGACGGCGGCCACCTCTTCGGTGGTGGCGGTGCGCCCGACGGGGATGCCCGCCGCCAGCGCGGCCTCGGACGCATCGGTGGCCCCGACGCGGATGTTGGTGTCGACCGCGCCCGGCGTGACGGCGTTGACCGTCACCCCGGTGTCGGCGATCTCACGGGCCAGCGCCTTGGTGAAGCCGAGGATCGCCGCCTTGGCCGAGGAGTAGGGCACCTTGCCGAACACGCCGCCGCCACGCTGGGCGCTGACCGAGGACATGTTCACGATGCGCCCCCAGCCCGTCTCGATCATCGCCGGCAGAAATGCCTTGGTGACGAGGTAGGTTCCGGTGGCGTTGACGGCCATGACGGTGTTCCACAGCTCGAGCGTCGTCTCGAGGAAGGGCACCGGTGAGGTGATGCCGGCGATGTTCGCCAGGGCGCCGATGGGTGGCAGGTTGCCCGACGCGACCTCGGCGGTGACGGCCGCGGCAGCGGCGTCGACCGACCCCTCGGAGGTGACGTCGACGGCGTGACCGAAGGCGGCCACGGCGTGCTGATTGCCGATCTCCGCGGCGACCTTCGCCGACTTCTCGCCGTCGAGGTCGAGGATGACGACCGCCCAGCCCTCACGGGCGTAGCGCTGGGCAACGGTCATGCCGATGCCACGATCGGAGGTGGCTCCGGTGACGATTGCGGTGCGGGTGGTGGTCATGGTGATTCCCTTCCAGGATCAGATCAGCGCGGAGATGAGGCGGGCGGCGTCGGCGGTGGCGGCGGGACGTTGGTCGTCGGTGATGTCGCGCGTCTCGAGTTCCAGCGCGAAGTGGCCGCGGTAGCCCGCACTCGCGAGCTGTTTGAGGCCGCGGGCGAAGTCCACGTGGCCGTTGCCCACCGAGACGTTGATGTTGCCCGGCGTGGCATCGCGGACGTGGACGTGGCGGATGCGGGGACCGAAGCGGTCGATGAAGTCCACCGGATCTCCACCGGAGGCGACCACGTGGCTGAAGTCCATCACGATGCCGACGTCGCCGGTCAGCCGGTCGGCGAGCATGTGGGCCCGGTCGAGGTCGTGGCACAGCCGGTGCAGATGAAGCGTCTCGGTCCACAGTTCGACGCCGCGGGCCGCGGCGGCACCGGCCGCCACGGCGAGTTCGGTGGCGACGCGCTGGACGTCCGCCTCCAACGATTCGACGGGCGCGTGGCCGATGGCGCCACACGGCAGGACCAGCGCGCGGGCACCGGTGGCGACGGCGAGTGCGACCAGGTTGTCCAGATGCGCCCGGCGCGCCCCGCGGGCGGTGTCGTCGAGCGGGACGTTGAGGTCTCCGATGTCCGCGTTGATGGAGCGCACCGCCAGACCCGACGCGACGACGGTGCGCGCGACGTCCGCCACGGCAGCATCGTCGAGCACGAACGGCACGTGATCGCACACACCGGGCAGCGCGCCAAGGTCGATCTCGGAGAAGCCGAGGCCCGCGATCGTGGTCAACGCCGTGCCGAGATCCTGATGCCGAAAGCTGATCGTCGAACAGCCGAGCCGGCGGTCACGTTCGGTCATCGAGCACGTCCTCCGTCCATGGTGTGATGCCGAACACGTTAACCGACCGACTGTTAACAGTCAACTGCCGACTTTCATCAATGTTAACCGTTGACAACTCGATGTGTCGGTGCTCACACTGGATGTGCACCGCACTGTTGACCGTTGACAGTGACCTCGAACGCCCACTTCACGGGCCCGGCTTGAAAGGATGAGCCCATGAGCGATGACGCTCTGAGGATGCGGGGGCCGGTACACGGCACCCCTGACGCCCGGCGGGTGGCGATCGGCTCCGGCGTCGGAGCCGTCATCGAAACCTACGACTTCATCGGCTTCGGCACGGCGGCCGCGCTGTACTTCGGCCACGCCTTCTTCCCGGGTGCCAGTCCAGTGGCGGGCACCCTCGCCTCGTTCGCGACGCTGGGCGTTGGCTTCGCCGCCCGACCTCTCGGCGGCATCGTCGGCGGGCATCTGGGTGACAAGCTCGGCCGCAAGCCGGTTCTGGTCGCCTCGCTGATCGTGATGGGACTGGCGACGTTCGCGATCGGCCTGCTGCCGACCTATGCGTCGGTCGGCATCCTGGCGCCCATCTTTCTGGTGACCGTGCGCATCGTGCAGGGGCTCGCCTTCGGTGCCGAGTGGGGTGGCGCCATCTTGATGAGCTACGAGCACGCACCGTGGCGCCAGAAGGGCCGTTACACCGGCATCGTGCAGGCCGGCTTCCCCGTCGGTCTGCTGCTGGCCAACCTGGTCTTCCTCGTCAGCGTGCACCTCGGGGGTGACTGGGCCTGGCGCGTACCGTTCCTGGCCAGCATCCTGCTCGTCGTCGTCGGCCTGATCATCCGTGCCAGGGTGCCGGAGTCACCGGTGTTCGAGAACGTCCGGGACAAGGGCGAGATCGTCAAGTCGCCGATCGTGGCGGTCGTCAAGTCGGATTGGCGAAACATCCTCCGGGGCATCGGGCTTCGCATCGCCGAGACGGCGGGTTACGCCGTGTCCATCACATACATGATCTCCTACCTCAAGGGCGCGAAGCTGGCCACCCCCACCGAGACGCTGACGGCTCTGTGCATCGCCTCGGCGATCGGCATCGTCGCGACGATGGCATGGGCCAGGCTCACCGACAGGATCGGCCGCCGCACGGTCTACCTTTGGGTCTGCGCCTTCGCGATTCCCTTCGGCGTGTTGATGTTCCTGCTGGTCAACACCGGACTTTTCCTGCTCATCATCGCCACGTTCGTCGTCGCCTACGGTGTGTGCCAGAACGCCATGGCAGGTGCGCAGGGCGCGTGGTTCCCCGAGCTGTTCACGGCCAACACCCGAGCCTCTGGTGCCTCGTTGGCCTACCAGATCTCGGCGATGGTGTCCGGGTTCACCCCGTTCATCACCACCTTGCTCTTCGAGTGGATCGGCTGGGTGGGCCCGGCGCTGCTGTTCAGCGGCTATGCCCTGATCGGACTGATCGCCGCACTCACCACGAGGGAGACATGGGGTCCGCGTGAACGGACACTGGCAGCACGCGCCGAGGCGGCCGGGTCGCCCAGTCACCCCGCGGTGGCGGCCTGATGCGCGCCGACGACGTCCGCGCCGCGGCCCACCGGATGCGTCACCACGTGCTCGACATGGGCGAGGCCCAGGGCCAGGGATACGTCGGGCAGGCCCTCGGGGCCGCAGACATGTTCGCCGCCGTGTACGCCGACCAACTCCGGTATCGTCCGGCCGATCCTCATTGGGCACGTCGTGACAGGTTCCTGCTGTCCACCGGCCACTACGCGATCGGGTTGTACGCGGCGCTCGCCGAGGCCGGCCTGATCGACCCCTCCGAGCTCGACACCTACGGGTCCGACGACTCCCGGCTGCCGATGTCCGGCATGGCGAGTTACACGCCGGGGATGGAGATCTCCGGCGGCTCGTTGGGACACGGTCTCACCGTCGCCGTCGGGATGGCGTTGGGTCTGCGCCACCAGGACGTGGACGCGCGCGTGATCAACTTCCTCTCCGACGGCGAACTCGACGAGGGCTCGACGTGGGAGGCGGCGATGGGCGCCGCGCATCATCGACTGGGTCACCTGATCGCCATGGTGGACATCAACGCCCTGCAGGCCGACGGCCCGACCGCCGGCGTGCTGCGCACCGAACCCGTGGCCGACAAGTGGACGGCCTGCGGCTGGTTCACCCAACGCGTCGACGGCAACGACGTCGACGCGCTGCTCACCGCCTTCGACGAGGTGACCGCTCGCGCCAAGCCCGTAGGAGAACCCGCAGTCCTGTTGTGCGACACCCGGGTCGGCCGCGGCGTGCCGCTGCTGGAGGATCGCGAGAAGGCGCACTTCATGCGCATCGACGCCGACGAGTGGCAGACCTGCCGTGAGCAGCTGACCGCCGGTTACCAAGGAGCAACCGTATGACCGTCACGCCCCCCGCACCGCTGCGCACCTCCGCGATGATCGCCTCGTTCGCCGACCCCGGGCAGCGCACGACGCCCGCCCCGTTCGGTCACGCGCTGGTCGAGGCGGCCAAGGCCGACGACCGCATCGTCGGGCTCACCGCCGACCTCGGCAAGTACACCGACATGCACGTCTTCGCCCAGGCGTTCCCGGACAGGTTCTTTCAGATGGGGATGGCCGAGCAGCTGCTGTTCGGCGCCGCCGCGGGCATGGCCGAGACGGGGTTGATTCCCTTCGCCTCGACGTATTCGGTGTTCGCGGCGCGCCGCGCCTACGACTTCATCTGCCTCGACATCGCCGAACCGGGGCTCAACGTGAACGTCGTCGGCGGCCTACCGGGCCTCACCACCGGGTACGGCCCCTCCCACCAGGCCACCGAGGACGTCGCGATCTTCCGCGGCATGCCCGGACTGACCATCGTCGACCCCTGCGATTCGGTCGACATCTCCCAGGCGGTGCCGCAGCTGGCCGAGCACCCCGGCCCGACATATCTGCGGCTGCTGCGCGGCCAGGTCCCCACCGTGCTCGACGAGTACGACTACACGTTCGAACTGGGGAAGGCGAAGGTGTTGCGCGACGGGACGGACGTGGTTTTCGTCTCCAGTGGCCTCATGACCATGCGGGCACTGCTCGCCGCCGACGCGCTGGCCGCACACCGGGTCGACGTCGCCGTGGTCCACTCCCCGACCCTCAAGCCCTTCGACGCGCAGACGGTGCTGCACGAAATCGACTCCGACCGGCTCGCCGTCACCTTGGAGAACCACACGGTCGTGGGTGGCTTGTTCGAAACGGTGGCCGCTGCCGCGGTGCAGCGCGGGATCGGCAAGCAGATCACCCCGATCGGACTGCCCGACGAGTTCCTCGCGGCGGGCGCACTGCCCACCTTGCACGACCGCTACGGCCTGTCGACGCAGCGGATCGTCGCCACGGTGCTCGACCGGCTGTAGCATCACTGTTGACATTCAAATGTCGACAGATCGCGTCGAGGGAGTCGTCCGTTGGTGGTGGAAAGCCCGTCGCTACTTCGCCTGGAGAAGACCAGCCTCCGCGAGCAGGCACTGTCGGCGCTCCGCCGCGCCATCACCACCGGCCAGTTGCAGCCGGGAACCCACCTCGTCGAGACAGAACTGTCCGAGGCGCTTCACATCAGTCGCGGCACGCTCCGCGAGGCCATGCGCCAACTTCAGCAGGAGGGTCTGATCTCCGCCGGTGCGCGCGGCCGGTTGTCGGTGCGCCACCTCGACAACAAGGAGATCGCCGACATCTTCCACGTCCGCTCCGCGTTGGAGTCGCTCGCCGCCGGGCAGCTCGCTGCGCGCGACGACCGCTCCGCGGCGGTGGCCGAGTTGCGTCGGGCCGTCGCAGACATGGATGACGGGTCGGCGTCCAACCTCGATGCGCGTGTCGAGGCGGACCTCGGATTCCACCGGATGATGTGCCGGCTGTCGGGCAACGAAACGCTGCTGCACTCCTGGTCGTCGCTCGAAGGCAGCATCCGGATGTCGATCATGTACGCCGGCGTCGAGCGCGCCTTGAAGAACATGGACGCCAAGCGGCACCTCGACATCGTCGACGCCATCGAGTCGGGCGATTCGGCGAAGGCCGCCGCTGCCGTGCACTCGCACATGGCAGGCGCCGCATCGGTTCTCATCGACGACGCACCGTAGGCTTCGGCGCCGGCGGTCCGTGCCTCTCGAGGGAACGACGAGTGGAAGGTGCAGACGTGGGCGTATCGGAGACCCAGGGCATGAAGGGCATCGTCAAACCGACGCCGGCCGAGCTCATGGAGGACACCGGATCGGGACTGGACTACGGCACCAGACCCGACCGGATGCTCGGCATGATCACCCCGATCGACCGGTTCTTCGTCCGAAGTCATGCCCCCACTCCGCACCTCGACGCGGACACGTGGGAATTGCGCATCGAAGGGAACGGGGTCTGCCGGGCAACAACTTTCAGCTACGCCGAATTGTGCGCGGACTTTCCGTTGGTCTCGATCGAGCGAACGATCGAGTGCGCAGGCAACCGTCGGGTGCTGTTCGGCGAGGAGCTCGGCCGGCCATTCTCGGGCACCCAGTGGGGCCGCGGCGCCATCGGCAGCGCGGAGTGGACGGGCGTGCGGTTGCGCGACCTGCTCGAGCCCGCCGGCATCACCGTCGGCGCGGTGGACGTGATGGCGGAATCGCTGGACGCGATCCGGGCCAGGCGACCGCTTCCGGTGGCCAAGGCGCTCGCCGACGACACCATCGTCGCCACGGTGATGAACGGCGAGCCGTTGCCACCCGACCACGGCTTCCCGGCCCGATTCGTGGTCTCGGGATGGTTGGGCGCCGCCAGCATCAAGTGGCTCGGTCGCATCGAGGTATCCGAGCAGCGGCTGCACGTGCCCTGGAACACCGAGGACTACGTGCGCATCGGTCCCGACCATCCGGCGGACGGTCCGGGTCGCGGGGCTGCCATCACCGCGCTGGGCGTGTCCACCCTCGTCGAACTGCCGTGGCCGGCCCGCCTACACGCCGGGCGGCAGCTCATCCGCGGGCGCGCCTTTGCCGGTGAGAATGCGGTGTCCACGGTCGAATACCGCATCGACGACGGGCCATGGCTCGCCGCCGACATCACGACCGCCGCGTCACCCAAGGTCTGGGTGCGGTGGCAGTTCGACTGGGATCCGGAGCCGGGCGAACACGTCGTGCGGGTGCGTGCCACCGACGACCACGGCAACGTGCAACCGGACTGCACGCCGTACAACGAACTGGGCTACATGTACCAGTCGGTGGTCGCCCACCCAGTGGTCGTCCTGACCTGACGATTGTGGGCCTCCTGCACGGTATCTCGCCGAATTCCGTGTACAGGCCCCACAGTCGTGGTGCTCAACCACCCTTGACCGAATGTGATCTGGGCCGCTAGCTTGTGACATAGTTTCGACATTGTGTCGAAATATCGACAGAAAGCATGGCCGTGACTGCTTCCCTTCGTGATTTCCTCAGCGCCCATGGCCTGCCCGACAACGACTCGGGCAGCGCACCGGACAGTGCCAAGACGTTTCCCGACGGCGCCCAGTACCGGGTGGAGATTCCCAGCGTCGAGGGACCAGCGGCGTTGGCCGCCGTCCTCGACGAGGCCGACCGCAGAGGCGTCACGGTCCACCGCATCTCGCAGGGCAGCGGGGGTCTGCTGACCACCGACGACGAGTTGGCCGAGATGGCCGAGATGGCCTACGACCACGACACCGAGATCAGTCTCTTCACCCGGCCCACTGCGTCCTGGGACGTTGGTGCGGCGCATCTGGCTCCGACCGGTGCCGCGCTCGCCTCGCAGGCCAGGGGCATGAACCAAGTCGTGCACTGCCTCAAGGAAATCTCCAGGATCGCCGAGACGGGCATCCGCAGCGTGCTGGTCACCGACCTCGGCGTGCTGCAACTCGCCGACCAGATGCGCGGGGAAGGCCTTCTGCCGTCGACCATGCAGATGAAGGTCAGCGTGCAGATGGGGCTGGCGAACCCGGCCTCAATCGCCTTGGCCGCAGCAGTCGGCGCCGACACCTACAACGTGCCGACCGATCTGAGCATTTCTCAGCTGGCGGCGATCCGATCGGTCGTCGACATCCCGATCGACGTCTACATCGAGTCCCCCGACGATCTCGGCGGGTTCGTCCGCCACTACGAGATCGCCGAAATCGTCCGGGTCGCCGCACCGGTCTACGTCAAGTTCGGCTTGAAGAACTCACCGTTCATCTATCCGAGCGGATCGCACCTCGACGACGTGGCAAGCACTCTCGCCCGCGAGCGGGTCCGTCGGGCCCGCATCGGCCTGGACATCCTGGCGCGCGAATTGCCCGACGCCATCACGTCGAAGCGCGGAGCCGACGGCCTGGCCGTTCCCGAGCCGCCGACCGGAGGATCTCCACGTGCACGGCTGCGGCCGGTCGCCGCCATGGCTCCGATTGCCCGGTGAGGCCGACCATGACCGTCACGGACGCGACCGCCACCCGCCCGACGCGCTCACCGAAGAAGGTGCGCAGGGCCATCGCAGCCTCCACGGTGGGCACCGCCCTGGAGTGGTACGACTTCTACATCTACGGCACCGCAGCGGCTTTGGTGTTTCCCGCGCTGTTCTTCCCCACCGCCAATCCACAGGTGGCGTTGATCGCCTCCTTCGCGACCTTCGGCGTGGGATTCGCCGCCCGCCCGTTGGGCGCTGCCATCTTCGGTCATCTCGGCGACAAGTACGGCCGCAAGCTGACGCTGACCCTCACGATGATCATGATGGGCGCCGCGAGCGTGGCGATCGGCTTCCTGCCGACCTATCAATCCATCGGCATCGCCGCACCGATCCTGCTCGTCACGCTACGGCTGGTGCAGGGAATCGGCGTCGGAGGGGAATGGGGTGGCGCCGTGCTCATCTCCATGGAACAGGACTCCGACGGCAGCCGGCGCGGATTCTTTGCGTCCTGGACGGGATTCGGCGCCCCCCTCGGATCGGTGATCTCGACGACCGTGATCCTCGTCGTGTCCACCGTCAGCGGTGGATCGTTCGCCGATTCCGGAATGTCTGCCGGGTGGCGCTGGCCCTTCTACCTCTCGATTCTGCTCATCGCCGTCGGCATCTTCATCCGCCTCCGAGTCGAGGAGAGTCCGGAATTCCTTGCAGCGAAACACCTCAACAAGACGGTCCGCCAGCCACTACTCGAGGTCTTCAAGCGTCACCCCAGGGAGATCGTCGTCGCAGGCATGATTCGCGCCGCCGAGAACGGCCCCTACTACCTGTTCGCTGCCTTCATCCTGTCGTACGGCTCCAAGGAGCTGGGCGTCGGCCGCAACCTGCTGTTGGTGGGGGTGACGGTCGCCGCCGGCCTCACGCTGGTGACCGTGCCGTTGATGGGCCACCTCTCCGATCGTCACGGGCGCAAGAAGATCATCTCCATCGGCATCGCCGCGAGCGCCGTCTGGGCCTTCGTCTACTTCGGCATGCTCGGCACCCACAACGTCGTCATCATCCTGGCCGCGGTATGCCTGTCCCTGCTGCCGTGGTCGCTGCAGTACGGTCCGCAGCCGGCGTTCATCGCCGAGTCCTTCTCGGCGTCCGTCCGGGCCAGCGGAGCAGGTTTGGGCTACCAGTTGGGTGGTGCCATCTGGGGTGGATTCGCACCCATGATCGCCGCCGCACTACTACCCCACAGCGTGTGGCTGATCCCCTGCTACATACTGGTGCTGTGCGCGATTTCCACTGTCGCACTGCGCTTCCTCCCCGACCGCACGGGACGGCCGCTGATCGACGACGCGACGCCGGACCCGCTCGCCACCCCGTCATGAAGGACATCTACGTGCTCAACGACACCGACCGCGACACCCTGAACGACGGACTGCAGCGGGTGCTCGACCGCGTCGAGGACACCCGGACGCGCATCGGTGATGCCTTCCCGCACTGGGCGGACCCGACGACTGGTGACTGGACGACGACACCGGACGGGGACTGGACCGGAGGATCGTGGCCGGGCCAATTGTGGCTGGCGGCGCGGATCACCGGAGACGAGAAGTGGGCCCGCGACGCGGCCCGATGGGAACGCCGCATGCAGCCCCGGCTGGCCAAGCGCACCGCGTTCAAGGGGTACGGCTTCTTCCACGCCGCCGTCCTCGGCTGGTGCCTGCAGCGCGACGAGCGTTGTCGTGACGACGCACTGGAGTGCGCGCGGGACCTCGCCGCCATGTACGATCCGGCCCTCGGGTTGATTCCGCTCGGCAACGATGCCGAGGAAGGTTCGGCCGTCGGCTCGGCAGAGTCCAGCGTCGACTCGTTACAGGCATCGCCCGTGCTGCTGTGGGCGGCCACCGAAACCCGCGATCCGGAGTTGGAGCGGGTCGCGGTGAACCACACCACCCGCGTCCTCGACCTCCATGTGCGGCCGGACTCCTCGGTGATCCAATCCACGACGCTCGACGCGTTGAGCGGCAACGTGATCCGGCACCACACGCACAAGGGTTTCGACGAACGTAGTACGTGGGCACGCGCCCAGTCCTGGGCGGTGCTGTACGCCGCACAGTGTCATGCCCTGCGACCGGAGCGCGACGACTGGCTCGCCCACGCCCGCGCCGTCGGTGACTGGTGGATACGGAAAGTCCCCGCCGACGGGGTGAGTTACTGGGACTTCGACGACCCGGCCATCCCCGACACCGAGCGGGACACCGCAGCCACCACGATCGCGTGTTCGGGGCTACTCAAACTGTCCCATTCCCTGTCCGTCTCCGAACCCGATCGGGCGCAGCACTATTGGGCGGTTGCGGTCGACACCATGAAATCCTTGATCGCCGGCCACCTGACCCCCACCTCGGCCGACGATCACCGGCCGCCCGGCATGCTCGTCGACGGGTGCTTCACCAAACGCGCAGACGCCCGTGCACACGACGCCGTCACCAATGCGGAACTGATCTTCGGCAGCTACTTTCTCACCGAAGGCCTGGCCGTGGCGCTCGGCCACGTGTCGGTGCCCGAACTCGGTGGCCATCCCAAGGAGGCGCCCAATGCTCGATGACCACGCCATCGGTACGACCGCGGTGTTCATCAAGACGGTGTCGGAGGCCGACGTCGTGCTCTTCGCCGGCATCTCCGGTGACTTCAGCGAGAATCACACCAACGAGGAGTTCATGTCGACGACCCGGTACGGACGGCGCATCGCGCACGGCGCGCTGATCGTCGCGTTCATGTCCACCGCGTCGGCCCGGCTCATCGACAAACTGGGTGTCACGGCAGTCACGTTGGGATACGACGGCATCCGCTTCCTCAAGCCGGTGTTCTTCGGCGACACCGTACGCGTGCACTTCCGGCTCACCGAAGTCCTCAAGAATGGGGCGCGGGGGTCGTCGCAGATCGAGGTGACCAACAACCGTGGCGAACTCGTGGCCGTCGGCACCCACCTGCTGCACGTTCTCGACGAGGTCGAAGGCGTGGAGAAATGACGCCAGCCCCGTCGAAGCCGTTGTCGGGCCTGATGATTCTCGACTTCACCCAGGTGGAGTTCGGTCCGATCGCCACCCAGACGCTCGGGGACTTCGGCGCCGACGTCATCAAGATCGAACGCCCCGGACACGGCGACATCATCCGCCACATCGACGGCTACGCCGACGGCATCGACGACAGCGCCTACTACCTGAGCCTCAACCGGAACAAACAGTCGGTGTGCATCGACCTCAAGCACGCCGATGGCCTCGCCCTCATCCATCGCCTGCTGCCACAGACCGACGTCATCGTCGAGAACTTCCGGCCCGGCGTGATGGAGCGATTCGGCCTGGGATACGAGCAGATTCACCGCGATCATCCGCAGGTCATCTATGCCTCCGGCACCGGTTTCGGACCCGACGGACCCCTGTCCCGCAAGGGTGGCCAGGACATGCTCGCGCAGGCTATGTCAGGGGTCGCCCACCACGCCCGCGACGACGAGGGGCGTCCCCGGCTCCACCCGGTGTCCTTCGCCGACTTCGGGGCCGGGATGGCCCTGGTCCAAGGCGTGCTGCTCGCGGTCATCGCCCGTGCCACTACGGGAATGGGACAACGCGTGGAGGTCAACCTCCTCGACACCATGCTGTTCGCCCAGCTCCAGGAACTCAGCCAATGGCGATTGCGGCAACGGGAGACCAACTTCGAGAAGGACAACCTGGCCGGTGTGTTCGCCACCGCGGACGGCTGGCTGGCCGTGGTTGGACTGTTCCGGCCCCGACCACTGAGGGACATCTGCCAGGCACTCGACATCGACGACCTGACCGTCAGGCCCGAGTTCACCGATCTGACAACTCAACTGGCGAACCGCGATCTACTGTGGCCGTTGCTCGATCAGGCGTTTCGCCAGTACACCACCGCCGACGCCGCCGCCCGGCTCGATGCGCGGGACGTCCTGTGTGCGCCCGTGCTCGACTACGACGCCGTCGTCCGCGACGAGCAGGTCACACACAACGGGAGCCTCGCGACGCTGCAGCATCCCACCGTCGGCGAGATCACCGTCGTGCGGGCACCGGTGCGGCTCTCGGAAGTCGACACCCGCAACGACATCCGCCCCCCGCCATGCTTAGGCCAGGACACCGCCGCGGTTCTTCGCACTCGCCTCGGTCTCGATGATGCGGACCTGGCGGCGCTGCGAGATCAGGGCGCAATCAGTTGACGCACACCGCGATGACCCAGCCGGGCGGACAGTTGTTCGGCTCCGCGCCGCACGTCCTCGGCCAAGGTCGAGCGGATGGCATCGGTGAGCCGGCTCGTCGGGACGGCGATGCTCATCGCCGCCACCATCTTCGGTCCGGGTCCGTACACCGGTGCCGCAACGCATTCGACGTCGTTGTTGGACTCGCTGTCCTCGTGGGCCAGCCCACGCTCGCGCACGTCGCGGACCGTGGCACGCAGCCCCGCCACCGTGGAAATGCTGTTGGGCGTCAGCGTCTGCAGTCCGGCCACGCCGTCGAAGAGGCCGTCGAACTCGTCGTCGTCGAGGCCGGCGAGCAGCATCTTTCCCACCGCGGTGCAGTGCGCGGGAAGGCTGCGTCCGATCGCCGACACCAGCCGCACGGAGTGGACGCTGTCGACCTTTGCGATGTACACCACCGATGCACCGTCGAGAACGGCGACCTGGACGGTTTCACCGCATGCCTCGGCGACCAGCTTGCTGGCCGCCTGCGCCTCAGCGGCCAGATCCAACCGATCGGCGTACGCGCTACCCACGCGGAAGGCGCGGATGCCGAGACGGAAGCGCTTTGCCTTCGCGTCGACCAGGATCAGGTACCCACGGTCGACCAGGGTGTTCAGCAGTTCCCCCACCGACGTTCTCGGCAGTGCCAGTGTCGTGATGATCTCCGTCGCGGTGAGCTCGTGGGTGTCCTCGAACAACTCCAAGATGTCGAGCGCCCTGTTCACCGCCGGAACCGTGCGAGCCATCACACCCACCCTCGTCAGCCTGTCGAAATACCGGCACGATGGTAACGCGGATCCGAGCGCAACCCAGCACACCGCATCGATAAGGAGTCGCATGACAACCTCAACACCCTCCGTCACCACGGACGTGGAGCCGTTGCTCGCGGCGGCCGCCGCCGCCGCATCCCCGTGGGCGAACAGCTCCGGTCGGTTCCGCGCCGGCGTCCTGGACGCGGTGGCCGGTGCCCTCGACGAAACCGTGGACGAGCTGGTGGAACTGGCCCACGAGGAGTCGCACCTACCTACGTCCCGCTTGCGCAACGAGCTCGCGCGCACGACGTTTCAGCTCCGCCTGTTCGCTGACTTCGTCCGTGCCGACCGGCATCTCGGCGTCCGTACCGATGCGCCGGACCCGCAGTGGGGTTCCGGCCCGCGGCCCCACCTGCAGGCGTTCCGGTTCGCCGTCGGCCCGGTGCTGAACTTCGCCGCAAGCAACTTTCCCTTCGCCTTCAGCGTCGCGGGCGGGGATACCGCATCCGCACTGGCCGCGGGCTGCCCGGTCATCGTGAAGGCGCACCCGGGTCACCCGAAGCTCTCTCGCGCCACCGCCAGCATCGTCCGGCAGGCGATGACGTCCGCCGGCGCGCCCGAGGGAACCTTCGCCGTGCTGGAGGGCGACGAACAGGCACGCACGGCACTCACCGATCCCAGAATCAAGGCGGCCGCCTTCACCGGCTCGCCGTCGGGTGGGCGCGCCCTGTTCGAGATTGCGACGAGTCGGCCCGACCCCATTCCGTTCTACGCCGAGATGGGCAGCGTCAATCCGGTCTTCGTCACCGCCGCGTCGATCGCGGAACGCGGGCCAGAGATCGCGTCGGGCCTGGCCGCTTCCATGACGCTCGGCGTCGGGCAGTTCTGCACCAGCCCGGGAGTGGTTTTCGTGCCCGGACACGCAGCCGATGCCTTCGTGGCCGACGTCGTGGCCACCATCGGCGCGCAGGGCCCCGCCCCGATGCTGAACGACCGGATCCACGCGGCGTACCGGACGCGCGTGGAACGACTGCGGACCGAACCGGGTGTGCGAACGTGTCACCTCGGTGCGGTCACCGCCGACGGTGCCGCCGGTACCGTGCTGCGCGTCGATCTGGCGAACGCGCTGACCGACGCCGCCGAGGTACTCCACGAATGCTTCGGACCCACCACCGTCATCGTCGACACACCAGCCGACGCCGATCTGATCCGCGCGGCCACCGCGTTCACCGGCGAGCTCACCGCCACCATCCATTGCGGACCCGACGACCACGACGTCGTCGAGCCGTTGCTCGGCGCGCTGATGCCGCGGGTGGGCCGGGTCGTCTTCAACGGCTGGCCGACCGGCGTCGCAGTGACCGACGCAATGTCGCACGGCGGACCGTATCCGGCCACCACGGCACCCACCACGACCTCGGTCGGCACGGCCGCCATCGAGAGGTTCCTGCGGCTCGTCGCCTTGCAGGACGTACCCGATTCCTATCTGCCGCCGGCGCTGCGGCAGAGTTGAGAAGTACCCCGACACCTTCCCCACGAGAACCGCCCACCGTGTCCGATCCGCAACGCGACCCGCGCCGTGCCGTCGACGACTTCACGCCGTCCCATGGGTCGCTGGCACAACTGATCCTGGCTCGACCCGACGACGACCGGCCGTTCCTGACCGCGTTCGACCGGGTTGGTGGACGGCGCACGTGGAGCACCTCGGCGTGGAAACGTCACGTGCGCGACATCGCCGGGCGACTGTCGGCAGCGGGCGTCGACGGCCATGACACGGTCGCCGTCGCCAGCCGCAGCGACGGGGACACGCTCGCCACGATCTTCGCGTGCTGGGTGCTCGGCGCCGCGACGGCCCCGGTGGATGCCCTGGGCGGGGCCGACGAAGTGCGGCGGACGTTGTCCGACCTGGCGCCCACCGTCGTCCTCGCGGCGGGCACCGCCGAGGAACTGTTGGCGCACCTCGGGCCCGTGGGCTGTCCGCGTCTGAGCGTGTCGGCTCTGCCTGCGGCGACCGCAGCCGTCGAGACGTCTGCACCGGCGCACCTCGACGACCCGGTGTTGGTGTTGCACAGCAGCGGAACGTCCGGCCGCTCCAAGGGCGTCGTGCTGTCGCAACGCAACCTGCACGTCAACGCCGACGCGATGCTGCACGCCTTGGCATGGACTCCGCGCGACACCGTCTTGACCGTGTTGCCGATCAGCCACGGCAACGGCCTCGTCATCGGCTCCCTGATGCCGTGGCTGGCCGGCGCCGGCATGATCTTGTGCGAGCGCTTCGCGGCCGACTCCTTCTGGGCGGTCGCTCACGCAGAGGATGCCACCACCTCGAGCGTGGTACCGACCGTGATGGCCGCCCTGCTCGAGCGTGGTGGCTCCGCGCCTCCGCTCTTCCGCGACGTCGTCTCCGGTAGCGGGCCACTGGCGCCTCGACTGGCGGCTGACTTCGAGGCGCGATTCGTCCCCGTCCGCCAGCTCTACGGACTGAGCGAAACCACCGCCGTCCTCACGGTCACCCCGCGGGACGGCTCGCGCCGCGCCGACGTCGACGTCTCTCCCGGCACGTCCGCCGGGCCTGCGGTCCCCCACGCCCACGTCGCCGTCGTCGACGAAGACGGCCGTCCCCGTCCCGAGGGCGTGCGGGGTGAACTCGTCGCGCGCGGCGCCATGATCATGGAGCACTATCTCGGCATGCCCGAGGAGACTCGAGACGCGTTGCGCGACGGCTGGTTTCACACCGGTGATCAAGGAGCCTGGAAGCCGGGGCCCGACGGGCAGCCGTGGTTCACCGTGACGGGTCGCTTGAAGGAGATCATCGTCCGCGGGGGGTTGAGCATCTCACCGCTGGAGATCGACGCCGTGCTCAACGAACATCCCGCGGTCCGGGAGGCGCTCAGCTTCGGCTACCCCGACGACTACTACGGCGAGGAAATCGCCGCCTTCGCCGTCGTCGACGGATCCGTCTCAGAGGCTGAACTCATCGAGTTCTGCATGGCGAGGCTGGGCCGCCATCGTTGCCCGCGCCGCATCGTCTTCGGCTCCGAGATTCCTCGCACCGACAACGGCAAGCCACGTCGCATCGCGCTGGCGCAGCGCCTGACGTCTCCATGGGCCTCCGAAGGGTGACCATCGACGCCGCGCATGCGAGATCGGCATTTTGCAGCTTGGCTCTCGCACGTCCTCTGCACGACGTAGGTTTCGTTGCGGGCCCCGAATCCGCGCGGGCTTCAGTGAGCACCAGAAACGGGTGACGCCCATGAACGCCTTTGCCACTCGCTATCACACCGCGAACATCGACGGCCTCGACGTGTTCTACCGGGAGGCCGGTGTCCCCGACAATCCGACACTGCTGCTGTTGCACGGCTTCCCGTCCAGCTCGCACATGTTCCGCAATCTGATCAACTCGCTGGCCGACGAATATCACCTCGTCGCGCCCGACCACATCGGCTTCGGCCGGTCGGCGATGCCGACGACGACCCAGTTCACCTACAGCTTCGACCGCCTCACCGAGATCACCGAAGGCCTCATCGAGCACCTTGGGCTGCAACGGTTCGCGCTCTACATCCACGACTACGGCGCCCCGATCGGCCTGCGGATCGCCAGCAAGCGCCCCGAACGGATCACCGCGCTCATCAGCCAGAGCGGCAATGCCTACGTCGAGGGATTCACGCCGTTCTGGGACATCCTGTTCGCCCATGCCAAGGACCGGGCGGCCAACGAGGACGGGGTCCGCGAGAAGTTCACCCCCGAGACCACCTACTGGCAGTACACCCACGGCGTGCCCGCGGATCGACTCGACCGGATCGCGCCGGAGACGTGGGAGCTCGACCAGCTCGGCCTGGACCGCAAGGACAACGACGCCATCCAGCTTCAACTGTTCTGGGACTACCAGTTCAACCTCGACGGCTATCCAGCGTTCCAGGAGTACTTCCGCACCCATCAGCCACCGCTGCTGGTCACCTGGGGCAAGAATGACGAAATCTTCGGCGCGCCAGGCGCGGAGGCATTCCGTCGCGACTTCCCCAACGGCGAATTCCACCTCCTCGACGCCGGGCACTTCGCGCTGGAGACCCACGGCGAGGAGATAAGTGGCTACATCCGCGACTTCATGCCGCGCGCCCTGGCCGCCCCGTCATCAGTTCCCCCCGCCGGCTGATCCAACATGCGCTACGACGTCGCGGACACCGCAGTGGTCGTCATCGACCCACAGAACGACGTGTTGAGTCCGAACGGGAAGAACTGGGCCAGCGTCGGCGCCAGTGTGACGGAGAACCGGACCGTCGAGCACCTGGTCGACATCCTCGCCGGGGCCAAGGCAGCGGACTACGGCGTCTTCGTGTCACCGCACTACTTCTATCCCACCGATCACACCTGGCTGTTCAACGGCCCACTCGAATCCGACGAGCTTCGGACCGACACCTTCGCCAGAGTCGGCCCGCTGCGTCTCGACGGGTTCACCGGATCCGGGGCCGACTGGCTGGATCAGCTCGCGCCGTTCATCGAGGACGGCAAGACTGTCGTCGCCAGCCCTCACAAGGTGTGGAGCCCGCAGAGCAACGACCTCATCCTGCAACTGCGCAAGCGAGCCGTCGCCAAGGTCATCCTGTGCGGCATGTTGGCCAACATGTGCGTCGAGTCCCACCTCCGTGACCTGCTCGAGAACGGCTTCGAGGTGGCCGTCGTCCGCGACGCCACCGCGGGCCCCCGGCACCCCACGCGCGGCGACGGCTACCAGGCCGCCCTGGTCAACTACGCGTTCCTGGCGCACGCCGTCGTCTCGACCGACGAGATCGTCGGTGCGATGCGGCATCCCGCCTGACCTCTGATACATCTGGCATATCACTACCAATGCAGGTGATATTGGACGTGTCTGACGACCTTCCCTAATGTCCTTGGGGAGGTGCGAGGAGGGCGCGAAGTGGACGGGAATCGAACCGACGAACACGCCGCACCGCCGCGCGGCCTGCGGCGCGTCCTGCTCTCGAGCTTCGCGGGCACGACGATCGAGTGGTACGACTTCTTCCTGTTCGGCTCTGCCGCGGCCCTGGTCTTCCCCCACGTGTTCTTTCCCCGCAGCGACCCGACCACGGGCACCTTGCTCTCGTTCGCGACCTACGCCGTCGCCTTCCTCGCCCGCCCGCTGGGCGGTGTGGTCTTCGGCCGCATGGGTGACGTCGCCGGTCGGAAGGCGGCGCTGGTGGCGACGTTGTTGCTCACGGGTGGCGGCACCTTCCTGATGGGATGCCTTCCCGGCTACGACACCCTGGGCGTCTGGGCCCCGGTTCTCCTGGTGATCCTGCGATTGGTGCAGGGCCTGGGCCTCGGCGGCGAGTGGGGCGGCGCGGTCGCGTTGTCGGCCGAGCATGCCGACGCCCACGGCCGGCAACGCGCCCGCGGCGCGCTGGCATCGTGGGTGCAGCTCGGGGTGCCCGTCGGCAACTTGGCCGCCGTGGCAGCGTTCACCGGCGCAAGCGTCTTGCTGTCCGAAGACGACTTCCTGTCCTGGGGGTGGCGGCTGCCGTTCCTTGCCAGCGCGTTGTTGATCATCGTGGGGCTGTGGATGCGGCTGGCGGTGGAGGAGTCGCCGCTGTTCCGCGCCGTCGAGAAACTCGGCGCGCCGCTCACCGACGTGCTGCGGACGCACTGGCGCTCCGTGCTCCTGACGATCGGGATGCGCATCTGCTCGGACGTCTCCTACTACGTCTTCGCCGTCTTCGCGTTGTCCTACCTGACGAGCACGCTCGGACTGCCCAAGAACTGGGGGTTGTACGGCGTCATCATCGGATCGGTCCTGCAGCTGTTCGTGATCCCCGGCTCCGCCGCACTGTCCGACCGGGTCGGCCGCCGACCGGTGTACGTCGCCGGAGCGGTATGGGTTGGCGTGTGGGCGTTCGTGGCCTGGCCGATGATCGACTCCGGCACCGTCGTCGGTGTGCTCGTCGCGTTGGCGATCGGGATCGCCGGCCAAGGTGTGATGTACGGACCGATGGCGGCGTTCATCGCCGAGCTCTTCGATACCCGACTGCGGACCACGGGCGCCTCGTTCGGATACCAGGTCGCCGCGATCTTCGGCGGCGCACCGGCGCCACTCATCGCCACCCTGCTGATCGAGCGCTTCCACACCACGTTCGCGGTCACCGTGTACGTGGCGTTGACGGCGGTACTGGCCTGTGTCAGCGCGCTGCTCGCCCGAGAGACCCGCGACAGGCAGCTCGCCGAGGACGTCACCTCGTCACCGGCTGCGAAGCCCGTCGTCGAGGGGGCCCGATGAACACCACTGCCGTCGCGAAGATTCGGCGCCGCCTCCGCTCGGCCAACCTCACCGGGTACGTGGCGGCCACGCCGTCGAATGTCTTCTACGTCACCGGCTTTCGCAGTTACTTCTTGTCCGAGTGGTGGCGGATGCATGGCACCGTGTTCGCACTTCGTGCCCGTCGAGGAGACGGCACCGGTCACGCTGGTGCTCAGCGACTTCGAGAGCAACGTCGCCACCACGACGGCGCCCGACGTCGAAACGAAGCCGTATCGCCTGTGGGTCGATCTGCACACGGAAGCGGAACTGGCGAATGCCGGCGTGCGCGCGACCGAGCCGCCCCGGCCTGCCCAGTACGACCCGCGCGAACTCGACGCCGCCGTCACGGCCGCGTTGGACGAGCTGAACATGAGTTCGGGGACCGTCGGCACGGACCTACCCTTCCTTTCCGTGGAGACCTACGACCGACTGCGCCGGGCCGCTCCGCGGGCCACGTGGACCGACGTGTCCGACGTGTTGTACGGAGTGCGACTGATCAAGGAGCCGTGGGAGATCGAGCGACTCGCGCTCGGCGTCGAACTCTCCGAGGCCGGCATGGTGCACGCGGCGAAGCAGCTGAGCGCCGGACTCACCGCGGGCGACGTGCGCCTGCTGTACCAGGCGGGTGTGCTGCAAGCGGCGACCGCCGACCCGCGGTTCGCCGGCTACACCGACAACTGGGTCCTGCCGTCCGTCGGAGGCCGGACCTCGGCGAGCTACGGTGACCGCGGGACCGGACTGCAGTCGGGCGACCTGGTCAAATTCGACTGCGGCACCACCGTCGGGGGCTACCGCTGCGACGGCGGACGCACCTTCGCGTTCCAGCGGGTGGACCCTGGGGCGGAACGCCTGTACGCAGTGCTCGCCGAGGCACAGCGGATCGCGCGCGGGATGATGTTCCCGGGCACCGTCGTCGGTGACGTGTTCCGGGCGGCCATCTCGTATGTGCACGAGCACGGATATCCGGGGTACAACCGTGGACACATCGGCCACTCCGTGGGCATCGACACCTTTCACGAGGAGCCGCCCTACATCACACCCGACTGCCACACCGTGCTCGAACCGGGCATGGTGTTCGCCGTAGAGCTACCCACCTACACACCCGACGTCGGAGCGATCATGATCGAGGACATGCTGGTGGTCACCACGGACGGCCCGCGGCAGCTGCACTCACTGACCCACGACCTTGCCGTCGTCTGAGCCGCCCGACGAACGGGCCGTGCTGAGCCTGGAGATCAGGCTGCTCGAGGCGGTCGTCGCCGTCGCCGACGAACTGCACTTCGGCCGGGCGGCGGCGCGGTTGGGCATCGCGCAGCCACCGTTGAGCAGCCGGATTCAGCGACTGGAGCGGCTGCTCGGCGTGCGTGTGTTCGACCGGGACCGCCAAGGGGTGTCACTCACCGCACCCGGTGTCGAGGTGGTGGCGCAGGCGCGGCGGGTGCTGGCCGAGGCGCGCTCGCTCACCCGGCTGGCCTCGGGACTGCACCACGGCACGCGCGGGAGGCTGGCCATTGGAGCGGTCGGGTCCGCGTTCTACCAGGCGTTGCCCCGACTGCTCGGGGCGGCGCGGGCACAGTTGCCCGACCTGGAGTTGCGCATCAGCGAGGTCGAGACACCCGGCCAGGTGGAGGCGCTGCTCACCGGCGAGTTGGACGTGGGGTTCCTCCGTCCACCCGTGGACCGCCGACTGCACGCGCGCGTCGTGTGGCAGGAACCGCTGGTCGTCGCCCTGCCCGCGGCCCACCACCTGGCCGCACGAACACATGTGGTGGCCGCGGAGCTAGCCGATCAACCCGTGGTGTTCTTCCCGCGGGAACGTGGGCCCGGCTACTGGGACGAGGTCGGCGAGGTGTTCCGCTCCGTCGGCGTGCCGCTGGTCGCGGCCGTGGAGGCCGACCACACCACGACCATGCTGGGCCTGGTGGCGTTGGGCTTCGGCCTGACGGTGGTGCCGCAATCGGCCCGCGCCCTGCGCCTCGAAGGGGTGTGCTATCTACCACTTCACCCCGTCCGCACCTTGGCGTTGGCGGTGGCCTTCCGACCCGACAGCCGTGTCCGCAATCCGGCCGTCAACGCCTTCCTCGACACGCTGACGACCGTCCAGGGCGGTGCCTGAACCTCCGGTCGTCGAAGACGTCCACCGCGTGGCGCTCTCGTCGCAGTGCGCCGTGCACGGCGGAAGCGCGCCACCGCCTACGGGTAAAATCGTCGCGTTGGGCCCGACTGCTCGTCATGCGGCCGTGATTCGACACCGAAGGAGGGCGCATGAGCGACAGCGGCTCTCGTCCGATGCCCGACGGTTCCCGTGAACGCGGTCACCGCGGCGTTCGTCCCCGGCGCCCGACCATCATCGACGTCGCCCGGGTGGCCGGGGTCTCGAAATCGACGGTCTCCGCGGTACTTCGGGGCACTCCGGGCACCAGCTCGCAAGCGATCGAGCGGGTCAGGCGCGCGATCGTCGAACTCGACTACCAGCCGAACAACGTGGCACGCCAACTCGTGGGCGCGAAGAGCAAATTGCTCGGCGTCGTGGTGGGTGACCTCAGCAACCAATTCTTCGCCCAGATGGCCGTGCACGTCGAACGCAGCGCGACCCATGCCGGATACAGCACGATTTTCTGCAACACGCTCGGTGACCCGGACCGCGAGCTCGGCGCGGTTGCTCGGCTGCTTCAGCAGCAGGTCGCAGGCATCTTGTTCCTGAGCATGGAGGCGTCGACGGACCTGCTGCGCGACGCGGTCGGCGGCCGGGTGCCCGTCGTCTTCGCGACGTGCCGTGCCGACTGGGCGGATTCGGTGTGCATCGACGACCGGCAAGCGGCGTACCTCGCCACCCGCCACCTGCTCGAACTGGGGCATCGACGCATCGCGTTCGTGTCGTCGAAGTCCATCGAATCAGTCGCTCACGCCGAACGCCTCGACGGCTATCGCGCGGCGTTGCGGGCGGGCGGGTTGTCCGACGGACCGAAGATGACGTGGACACCTGGTGATTCGACCATCGAGGTGGACGGCGTCCGGCGTGACCTCAAGACGGTGCTGGCCGACCGTCCGACGTTCTCCGGAATCTTCGCCGTGCACGACTTCATCGGCGTCGCCCTGCTGGACTCGGCGAGCGCACTCGGCTTCGCCACGCCGGCAGACTTCGCCATCACGAGCATCGACAACATCAGTTCGACTGCACTGCACTCGGTTTCATTGACGACGGTGGCCCAGCCGTTCACCGCGGCCGCCGAGGAATCGCTGTCACTGCTGATCCGCAGAATCAACGAGGAGCTGACCGGTCCACCGACGCTTGTCACGTTGCCGGTGACCCTGGTGGCCCGCCGCTCGACGACCGGGCGGCATTCGACTCAGAAGCCGCACTCCGACACCGATGCCTTGGCGTCGGTCGTCGTCAGCACTTAGCGCAGGGGGCGCTCGACGGCCTCGTCCGCCCACGGGTCGATGACCACCTGCATCGCCTCACCGCGCTGAGCAGTCACCACTGCCCGCTCGGCACTCTGCAGCGGCATGCGGTGGGTGACGATCCGCTCGAAGGGATACCGGTCGAGCCTGGCGGCCATCGCCCTCATCGCCGGTTGGTAGGCCTGTGCCGTCTCACCGCCGATGCCGACGACGGTGACGTTGCGAGTGCAGAAGTCGATGTTGGGATTCACCGACACCGGACCCATGTCGACGAAGGCACCGGCTTCGACGACGACGCCACCCATTCGCACCATGCGCAGTGCCTCGACGAACGTCGACGGAACCCCGCTGCAGTCGACGACGATCTCGGGGCCGAGGCCGTCGGTGGCCTCCCGACTCAGCGCGATCCGCTCCTCCATGGTCGTCTCCGTCACGTCGAACGCGCGATCGACGCCGAACTCCTCGGCGAGCCGCAACCTTTGGGAAAACAAGTCCGTCGCGATCATGGTCGATGCGCCAAGCATGGCGGCCTTGGCGATGTGGCTCAACCCGAGCGGTCCGGCCCCAAGAACGGCGACCGAGCCGCCCGACCGGTTGCCGCCGAACATCCCGACGATGTTCTGTGCGACTTCCAGACCGTGGGTCACCGCCATGACCTCGGTGATCACCGCGACCTCGTCGGGCAGTTCGTCGGGCACTCGGAAGATCGGCGTGCCGGGGAGGAGGAACATGTAGTTGGCCCAGCCGCCGAGAAGGTAGGGCTCGCGTTCACAGTGCAGGCTGTTGCCGTAGTCGTCGAGCCGGCTGCAGAGGTAGTACGGGTAGCCGTTCTTGCAGTAGAAGCACGTACCGCACGCCACGTTCGCGCCGGGCACGATTCGATCACCCGGCCGCAGGAGCGTGCCGTCGGTGGCGTAGACGTCGCCGCCCGTCTCGGCGACGGCGCCGACGTTCTCGTGCCCGCAGATGAGTGGGTAGTGAATGTCGCGCTCGTTGGGGGTGCCCGCGTACTGCCGCGACTCGCCACGGAAGGTGTGCTTGTCGGTACCGCACACGCCCGAGAGCGACACCCGCATCAACACCGCGCCCTGCGGAACGTCGGAGACGTCGAACTCGCGTATCGCGATGCGCCCGGGCTCCTCGGTGACTGCCGCGTGTGAACGTCGCGGGCGGCCGGACGTCGCGGCTTGGGTCGTCATGCGGACAGACCCTCACCGACCAACGCGCGGCGCAACTCGTCGATGTTGTGGACTTGGTTCTGCGCGGCGGCGGCCATGCTCACCGGGTCAGGGAAGATATCCTGCTCGATGACCAACCAGCCGTCGTAGCCGGATTCTCGTACTGCGCGCAGGAATCCACTCAGATCGAAGTCGCCTTCGCCGAGCGGACAGAACACCCGGCGTCGCCACAGCGCCTCGACGTCCTCACCGTTCTCGACGATCTCCTCGATCTGCGAGCGGTGGGCGCTCTTCAGATGAAGGTGCGTAATGCGCTGCGCATGTTCGGCGTAGAACGCCACCGGTTCTCCCCCGCCCACGAGCAGGTGACCGGTGTCCAGGCATAGGTCGAACGACGTCGAGAGCAGGACGCGTTCGAGTTCCCACGGTGCCTCGACGTTGCCGCCGCTCTCGTTGTGGAACACCGGGGCATAACCGCGTTCACGGCAATACCGGGCAACCTGCTCGGCGTTGCGCGCGAACGCGCTCCACTGCACTTCGGTGTAGCCCAGCGATCGGTCGCGCGCCGCCTGCCCGGGGACGTTCCGTCGGTCGCCCTGACTCGTCACCGCGATGGTCGCCCGCGGAGCGGGCACGCCGAGCTCGTCGTTCACCGGTGCGGCGACGTCGAAGGCGGCGAGCAGTTCGTCGAGCTCGGGCAACGCGGCGCGAAACTGATCGTCGTCGTGGAAGGGAATCTCGAGGTACCCGCCGGCAAGCCCGAGGGAGTGCCGCCGCAGATTCTCCGCGAGCGCCGCGCCGTCACCGAGATATCCCACCGGGCCGAGATCGATGCCCCGGTATCCCGCCGAAGCCACGGCCGAGAGCACGCCTTCCCCATCGGGGACGTCCGGGTAGATGCCGACGGTCAGCTCGAAGGCGCCATAACTCACCGGAGCGTTTGCGATGACAAGCACGATGTCTCTCCTTCGTCGATCTGTTTCACCAACCGCTGGTGCACCGCCGCGACCTGCTGGCACAGGCGGATGTCGGCGACCGCGTCCGCCACGGTCGTGGGTACCTGGGCGCCGTCGGTCACCAGTGCGTGGAACCGCTGCAATTCCAGCTTGAAGGGCTCGTCGAAGGACACGGTTTCGGTGGTCGCCCAGGAATGCGGCGAATCCCTTCGGCCCCCCTCCACGTCGAGCCGGGTGGGCATGTTCGCAAGATACGGTGACGGGAATGTCAGTGTCGCCCTGCCGTTTTCGCCGACGAATGCGAAGCGTTGCCGATAGCGGGCCAGCCCTGGCATGTCGACCCAGTCGATCGAGCACGGCACGTCACCGAAGCGAAGGGCAATCGAGATGCGGTCCATCGTCAGGTCGGCATGGCGTACCGCCGTCACCTCGCCGAGCGTTGCCCGCAGCAGGTTGAATTCGTGGACCAAACCGTCGATCAGCAACTTGCGATACACCGACCCGACGGGTTCGTCGTCGCTGTCGAGCGCTGCCCGGACTCGCCGCGCGTCGTCGGCGGCGAAGTCCGCAAGCATCTCCGGTGGAAGGTCGTCCGCGCCCAGCACGGGCTGATGCTCGAGATAGGGCCGAAACGCCGTCTCCATCGTCATCGTCTGCACCAACCGGATGGCGCCGATGGTGGGCAGCACCTCGCGCAGCCGCTCGTAGGCCGGGTCATAGCGCTTCATGTAGCCGACCATCACCGGGGTACCGAACGACGCGATGTCGGCGAGGATTTCGTCGCCCTCCGCTTCCGAGAACGCAATCGGTTTCTCGACGAACACCGCCACCCCCGCACGGACGAAGGCGGACACGATCGGAGCGTGGCTGCCGGGCGTCAGCACCAGCACGGCGTCGAGGTCGTGATCGAGCAGGTCGCTCCACCTCGTGGTGGTGATCGACGCGCCGTAACGCCTCGCGCACCCGTCGAGGACCGTCGGTGAGGCGTCGCACAACGCGACGATCGTGAACAGATCGGGCAGCGCGTGGAGGTTGGGCAGATGCATGACCTGCCCAACCACACCGCACCCGATGACTGCCACGCGCAGGGGCGCATGGGCCATGGCGATGCTTCTCCTGAAGATGAAGGGATGGGAGTCGGTTCGAAGGACGCTTCGCGCGCGGTGCTACGGCAGGGACTTCACCTTCCCGTCCCCGAGCGCCTTGGTCGCCGTGTTCTTGAGTTGGGCGATGGCCTCGTCGACCGTCGTCCCCGGGTTGCTGACCAGTAACCCGGTCGCCTCCTCGAACCCTTGGCCCCACGCGCTGTAGTCGGCGTTCGACGGGGTTGGCGTGGCGAAGGGGAGGATCGATCCGAAGAACTCCTGCTTAGGCGCGAACTTCACGTAGTCCGGGCTGCTGGTGAACTTCGAGTTCGGCGGGACGAAGCCCGCCCAGTTCGCCGCGTTGACGATGTTCTGCTCGTTCTCCATCAGCCTGACCAGGTCCCACGAGAGATCCGGGTGCTTGGTGCCCGAGTAGACGCCGAGTGCCCATCCACCCAGTGTGCTTGCGAATCCTGGGTTTTGGCCGTCGGCGGTCGGGATCTTCGCGACGTCCATGACGTCGGCCGCCCCCTCCCAGTAGGGCGCCGAGACGAACTTCGACCAGTTGCCGAAGTAATAGTTCGACCCGACGGCGATGGCGAGCTTGTTCTGCTGGAACAGCGTCAAGGGAACCGTCACCGCCGATGGTGAGTAGAGGTCTGATTGGGCTGCGCCGAGGCCTCCCGAATACACCTGCCGATAGAAGTCCAGCGTCTGACGGAGTCCGGGGCTGTCGACGATCCACTTGTTGGAGGCCGCGTCGTAGATCGTGGGTGTGCTGGACCCGTTGATGAGATTACCGCCGCCTTGCAGGATCCCGTTGGTGCCCTGACTGGTTCCGGCAGCCAGCCACAGCGGCGTCACGCCGGGGACGGCCTGCTTGATGCGGTTCGCGGCCGAGATGATGTCCGACCAGTTGCGCGGATTCCACGGCACGGGCAGCCCCGCCTGCTGGAACATCTGCTTGTTGTAGAACAGTGACGACACGTTGTCGCCCATGCTGACGGCATAGGTCTTTCCGTCGAACTTGGTCTCTTGCTGGACGGGCTTCGGGAAGGTCGACCAGAAGTCCGAGGACGCGAGCTTGTCGTCGAGTGCCGTCAGATAGCCCGACGACTGCCAGTCACCGAGCTGCCCCGTCGGCAGCTGTGCTACGTCCGGCGCGGTGGACGGTGACCGGTAGTCGAGGCTGATCTTGGAGACGATGTCGTTGTAGGAGCCGGGGATCGGCACCAGTTTCAGGGTGGCGTCGGGGTGGCTGGCATCGAACTGCTGCTTGATGCTGTTCCAATACTTCGTCGCGAGATCCTCGCTGTCGAACACGTACGTCGATCCGTAGGCCACGGTCAGTTCCGTCTTTCCGCCACTGGACCCTCCGCCGCATCCGCTCAGCGCCGCCACGGACACCGCTGTGGTCAGAACTGTCAACAAAGCCTTGTGCATGCGCATTAACTGCTCCTGGTCGTCGTGAGTATCGAGCGCATCGCTCGGTGCGGTACGCGTCGTCGGTACGAATGAACCGCTACCTCGCTTTCACCGAAGGTTGGTCACTGCGACGGGCCCCGGGGTGCGGGACCGATTGAGAATGGAACCGCCACTGGCGGAGCCGAACACGTAGAGTTTCGTGGGATCGATGCGAACCTGGACCTTCGAGAGCACCGCCGGCTTGTGGTCGGCCGGGAATCGCGCCGTCATCGTGTGCTCGCCGCAGCGGCCGGTGACGAACGTCTCGGGGCCCATGGGCTCGACCGCATCGACGACGAGTTCGATGACGGCTCCGTGCCCGACGTCGTTGGCCGGCTGCAGGTCCGCGGGCCGTAATCCCACCCGAACCGACCCGCCGTCGGCCTCATCGGGTGCCAGGGCAGACCGTTCGAACGGCAACGCCACCCGAACACCCAGTACGTCGATCTCGGGTCCGCTGTCGGAGATGATGAGACGCCCGTCGACCATGTTGATCCTCGGCGTCCCGATGCTGGCGGCGACGAAGCTCGTCGCAGGGTTGTTGTAGACCTCCTCGGGTGCGCCGACCTGTTGTAACACACCGTCTTTCATGATCGCGATGCGATCGCCCATGGTCATCGCCTCGACCTGGTCGTGCGTCACGTAGACCGTGGTGACCCCCAGCTCGCGTTGCAGCTTGGCGATTTCGACCCGCATCTGCAGACGCAGGGCGGCATCCAGGTTGGACAGCGGCTCGTCCATCAGGAACAGCCGTGGCGTCCGCAGCAGCGCCCGAGCCAGCGCGACGCGCTGACGCTGGCCGCCCGAGAGCGCGGCGGGGCGCCGTGCGAGGTGCTCTGTCAACCCCATCGTCTCGGCCACCTTGCGCACCGCGGGGTCGAAGGTTCGTTTGCGGTCTCCGCGCGATCGCGGCCCGAAGGCCAGGTTCTCATACACGCTCATGTGGGGGAAGAGCGCATAGCTCTGGAACACCATCGCGATGTCGCGCTTCGCCGGCCGCAGGGAGTTGACCACGTCGTCGTCGATGCGAATCTCACCATACGAGGCTCGTTCCAGGCCGGCGAGCATCCTCAGCGTCGTGGTCTTCCCGCAGCCCGACGGACCGACCAACACCATGAATTCACCGTCGTCGATGTGCAGGCAGAGGTCCGATACCGAGGGGTGTTCGCCGAAGTACTTCCAGACCTGGTGAAAGTCAACAGATGCCACGGTCGCCTCGATTCCGTCGCTGCGAACAGCGCTTCGCTCCGTTCAATGTCCGTGCTCTCCTCACTTGACCGCGCCGCCCGTCGCGTAGTTGCCGCGGGTGATCCGCCCCATCACGAAATACAGGACGAGAACCGGCAGCGAATACACCAGGGAGTAGGCGGCGATGTTCCCCCAGCGCACGGCGGCGGCTCCGATGAACCCGTAGACCACCGTCGGCGCCGTCTGGTGCGCCGGGTCGCTGTCGAGCACCATCGGCACGAGGAAGTTGCCCCACGTAGTGACGAATCCGTAGATGGCGGCGGCGCCGATGCCCGGCAGCGACATGGGCAGCACGACCCGCAGCAGCACCCGTGGGAGGGACGACCCTTCGATCCAGGCGGCTTCCTCGAGATCGCGGGGGATGTCGTCGATCGAATTCTTCAACATCCAGATCATGAAGGGCATGCTGGTCACCGCGAGGAAGGCGGCCGTCGCGTTCATCGAGGAGAGCCAGCCGAGATTGGTGTACATCTGGAACAGCGGCACGACCAGAATGTTGATCGGCAACCCGCTGAGGAACAGCGTCGCGAACATCATCACCGAGGTGTAGGGCACCTGCTTGCGTGAGATGACGTACGCCGCAAGATAAGCCGCTACGGTCGCGATCGCGGTACTGGCCAGCGACAGATAGGCGCTGTTCCACAGCGCCTGCCGATTGTCGCCGTTGAAGACATCGGCGAAGTTCTGCACGGTCAGGTGCGGCAGCTGGATGGCGAAGGACGCCTCGGAGTCGAACGCTGCCAGCACGATCCAGCAGAACGGTAGGAGGAACGCGACGCCCAGCACGGCGAGGACGACGCCGACCGCGACCTTGCGGCCTGTGACGGGTGGACGGTCCTGACGGTCCCCCATCGGGGCCGGTCGTTCGATCGCGGGGGCACTCACGCCTCGCTCCGTCCGCTGAGCTTCGCAAAGGGGATCGCGATCAGGCTGGCAATCACGATCAATACCAGCCCGAGCAGGCTGCCGTAGGCCAGATGCTGATAGGTGAAGGCTTGACGGTAGGCATAGACGGGCAAGACGTTGGTGGCGTCGCCGGGTCCGCCCTGCGTCATGATCCACACGATCGTGAAGTTCGCGATGGTCAGCAGCATGACGAGGACGATGTTCGTCATCAACGTCGGACGCAGGTGCGGCAGGGTGACTCGGCGCAGCCGGTACCAGGCGCTCGCTCCTTCGATTTCCGCCGCCTCCTCGACTTCGGTGGGGATGCCGGCCAATCCAGCGGAGATCACCAGCATCGAGAAGCCGGTCGTCGACCACACGTTGGCGAGACACACCATGAGCAATGGCGTGCTGGTGAGTGGATTGGCCGACGGTTGGCCGATCAGATGACTGATGGCGCCGCCCTGCGTACTGAACGCGTACCACATGATCGCCGCGGTCACGGGCGGCAGCATCCAGGAGACGAGCACGATGCTGCTGACCACCACGCCGACGATGCGGTGGGACGACCTGATCAGCAGCGCGAGCACCAACCCGATCACCGTCACGCCCACGACGCCCGATCCGAGAACGAACACGGCGGTGACCCCCGCCGAACCCCAGAACACGGAATCACCGACCAGTTGCACCAGATTGTCGAGGCCGGTGAACTCGTAGTTCACGGCGTTGGGTCCGACCAGGGAAAGGTTGGTGAATCCGATCATCGCCGCGTACAGCACGGGGAAGACGAAGAAGACGACCGTCAGCACCACTGCCGGCATGAGCAGAGCGAGGCCCGACCACCGGTACCCACGCCGACGATCGGCCGGCCGCCCCTCCGGGGGCGCTACCAGGGTCTTCACGGGATGCTTCCGCCTCTCCGCGACGCGATCGTCACGCTATGCTCATCGTCCGGAACGTTCCAGATGGCTTTGATTATGGGCACACGCCGTGACCTTGCGCAATAGGAAACGAGCAATCGGCCCCCGCGGCGGCAGGTCATCGGCAAGGGAAGGGATCGCATGACATGCGTCCAGACGCAACGACGGAGCACCGACGAATCCAGTCAGTGGTGGATCTGCGGCCGTCCAGCCCGGTGCCCTTGTATTACCAACTCGCAGAATCGATTACGCGCGCCATCCGGGCCGGCGCACTTCAACCCGGCATGAGTCTCGGTCACATCGGGGAGGTCGCCGAGCAGCTCCGCATCTCCCGCAACACCGTTCGTCACGCCATGAACCTCCTCGACGCCGCTGACGTCGTTCGGTCGGTGAACGGCTGCCACGTCGTCATCGGCGTTCCCCGTGACGGTCCGGATGACGTTCCGGGTGGCACCGGCGAACGCGACGCGCCCTGATCCCGTTCGCCCGCGGGCGACACCCGGTGCGAGCACGTGCCTACGGCACGCCCGCCGCGGGATCCGCCGCTCCCGGCAGGGCCGGCGGATCGAGGTAGTAGGCCGTGGCGGACGCCAGCGTAGCCTTGACCGCCGTGGACTGGGCATCGGCCAGGACTTCCTCACCGCCGCGCTCGAGCTCGTCGAGGGTGACGGCCGCGATGTGCCGCGGGTGGCTCTTCACGGCGTCGACGCCGCGCGCCATGTCGGTGTCGATGAATCCGGCGTGCACACCGACGACCTCGACTCCGCGCGGACGGAGCTCCACCCGCAACGCATTGGTGAAGTTCCATGCCGCGGACTTCGTCGCCGCGTATGCGGCCAACGGCGGCAACGCGAACCAGGTGGCGTCGGAGAGCACGTTCACGATGGCGCCCCGGTGCTCGACGAGAATGGGCGCCAGGGCCTGACTGACCCGAATCACCCCGTAGAAGTTCACCTCCATCGCGTCCCGCGCGAGGTCGATCAGGTGGGGGTCCAAGACGCCTTCGTGGACGCTGCCGGCACCGGCGTTGTTGACGAGAAGCGTGACGTCCGAGCATGTTACGGCCGCAGCGCGAACCGACTCTGGATCGGTGACGTCGAGTTGGACGGGCACGGCCCCTGGCACGGCCGAGGCATCGAGGGTCCGCATGCCGGCGTAGACCTTCCCGGCGCCGCGGGCCAGGAGTTCCTCGACGAACGCGCGCCCCAACCCGCGGTTGGCTCCGGTGACCAAGGCGACGCTGTGTTCGATCCTCATGGTGCTCCTCGCATCTCGGTGGCGGCTCGTCGGCGTCCGCGCCCGTGATGATAGCCAAGCTGGGAGGATGTGCCCGTGCCGACCGACGCGCCCCTACGCGACTCCGCGCCACCCACCCGGGTGTCGATTTCCGTGGGTGGCGTGCCGCGCTGGGCGGCGATCTGGCTGCCGGACGATCCCCACGGCGCCGCCGTGGTCCTCGACCTGCACGGCAGCGGTTTCGACCCGCACCGCCACGTCTCGGTGACCGGTACGAACCACTGGGCGTCCGCCGGCGTGGTCGTCATCGCTCCGTGTGCTGCCATCCCGTTCACCTTCGAACCGGCCACGCCGCCGGGATGGGCGTGGGCCGTGCCCGGAAGCCCCCTACCGGGCGAAGACGACCTGCGCGACGACCAGGTGCGCGTCGACGACCTGGCGTTCCTGGACGAACTGCTCGGCTACGTCCGCCGAAGGTGGCATACCGACACGACCAGTGAATATGCGCTCGGATACTCCGGCGGGGCCCGTCTGCTGTCGCATTGGGTGGGGGATCCCCGGAACGACCTCGCGGCGGCGTGCTGCGTCAGCGGCGTCCGCACGCCTGCGGGTTCCACCGCAACCCGGCTGCTCGCGATCCACGGTGAGGCCGACGACGTCAACCCCTTCGCGGGCGGCGACCGACGCCGTTGGCGGGAGTCCGTGCCCGCCGCCGTCCGGGCGTGGGCGTCGACCCTGGGGTGTACCGATTCGGTGACCACCCCGGCCGGGGACTCCCGGATCACGCGGTGGAATCGTTCCGACGGGCGTTGTCTTGCCACCCTCATCGCCGTTGCCGGCGCCGGACACGGCTGGCCTGGCGCGCACGACGCCGAGCAGACCCGCCTGTTCGGTGCGCCGGCCGGCCTGCCGGCGACTGCCACCGCCGCGCGGTTCTTCGGCATCCACGGTGCGCGTGGGGATCGGTAGCCGACCCCACGCGCGCGCAGGTACTCGAGCGGCTCTGCGGCGTCGACGTCGTCGTGCACAACGTCGGAGGATCCGCTCAGGCCGCCGGCGGCGCGGCCACCCTGGCCGACGGCGACTGGCAGGCGGCCTTCGACCAGAACTTGTTCGCGGCCGTGCGGCTGGACCGGGTCTCGGTCCCCGGGATGGTCGAACGCGGTCGCGGGTCCATCGTGCACGTGACCTCGATCCAGCGCCGGAACCCACTTCCCACGACGCTGCCCTACGCCGCCGCGAAGGCTGCACTGACCAATTACAGCAAGGCACTCGCAAACGAGCTTGCGCCGTCGGGGATTCGGGTGAATGCCGTCGCTCCCGGCTTCATCGAGACCGAGTCGGCCAGCGCCATGGTGGCGCGCATCGCCGACATCGAGAACATCGACCTCGATGCGTCCAGAACCAAGATCATGGACTCGATCGGCGGCATCCCGCTGGGTGCACCGGGCCGGCCCTCCGACGTAGCCGAACTGATAGCTTTCCTTGTATCGGACAAGGCCGCCTACGTCACCGGGGCCGAGTTCGTGATCGATGGCGGCAGCCTGCGCACCGTCTGAACGTCTCAGTGGTGACGGCGAAGTAGACCGAACCTCGTCCACGAGCGGGGGCCGACACGACGTAAGACGGGAAATACGATGACGTTTCGTTCACCGTTCGGTTTCGATTCCACCACCGACGACGTGCTGTCGGGGGTACGTCTCGACGGCAAGCGCGCCGTAGTCACCGGCGCGACGAGTGGCCTTGGCGTCGAGACGGCGCGCGCTCTTGCCGCCGCCGGCGCCCACGTCACGCTCGCGGTGCGTCGGCCGGACGCGGGGGCACGGATCGCCCAAGAGCTCCGCGACCTCACCGGCAACGATGCCGTGGACGTCGGCCGGCTGGATCTCGCCGACCGCCCGTCGGTGGCATCGTTCGTCGATCAGTGGACCGGCCCGTTGCACATCCTGGTCAACAACGCGGGTGTGATGGCCCTACCCGAGCTGCAACGGACCATCGAGGGGTGTGAAATGCAATTCGCGGCAAATTATTTGGGTCACTTCCAACTGGTCCTGGGGCTGCACGAAGCGTTGCGGGCGGCGGATGGGGCGCGGGTCGTGTCGGTCAGTTCGACCGGGCACCTCTGGTCACCGATCGTCTTCGATGACCTGCACTTCAGATTTCGTCCCTACGACCCGGCGCGGGCCTACGGGCAGTCGAAGACCGCGAACGTCTTGTTGGCCGTCGAGATCGGACGTCGCTGGGCGCCGGATGGCATCGAGTCCAACGCGCTCAATCCCGGTGCGATCGCCACCGGACTGCAGCAGTACAGCGGTGGGCTCAAGACGCCCGAGGAGTTCCGCAAGACGGTGCCCCAGGGGGCCTCGACCGCGGTGCTGCTGGCGGCTTCTCCGCTCGTCGCGGGAGTGAGCGGCCGATACTTCGAGAACAACGCCGAAGCACCCGTCGTCTTCGAGCGACCGGCGTCCTTGGGACGTGGCGGCGGTGTGGCGGCTTACGCCCTCGACCCCGACAACGCCGAGCGGCTGTGGACGACGGCCGCCGAACTCGTCAACGGGTGACCGTCGGGCAATGTGCCGGCTTCAAGGTTGCTTCCGGGCTTGCGACCGGACGAGCGTCAGTCCCGCGGTGCGGCGTTCCCGGACAACAGCCGCGGACGGACCTGAGCGCCAACGAATTCGACGAATTCCTCGATCGCCGTGTCGGCGGTGGGTTGCAGGATGATGGTGTCCGCGCCGGCCGCCAGCCATCTCCGTGCCCCCGTCGCGATGTCGTCGGCAGTGCCCTGTACCCCGACGTCGCTGTCGGGATCGAGCTGCCAGTGCCTGATCTCGTCCAACAGGTCCTGCCGGGCATTGGGACCGGTGGTGCACAGCAGGTAGGTCACCACCGAGTGCGGGGCGGCTCGTTGCGATGCGGGCCGTCGGGCCAATCCGGAGCGGATGTGGGCGACGGCTGAGCGCAGCGCGTCCGGGGTGGTGCCTCCGCTGATGACGGTGCCAGAGGCGAGTTCACCGCTCAGTCGCAGGGTGCGCGGGCCCGTCGCCGCGGCGAGGACCTCGGTGCCAGGGTCGGGCGGCCAGTCGAGCCGAACGTCGTCGAGGTGGACGTAACGGCCGTCGAACGTGACCGGTTCACCGCGCAGCAGGGCGGTCAAGCAGGTCAGATATTCCCGGAACAGGGTCATGGGAGAGTCGACCCGTTCTCCGATCTGCGCCATCCAGTCCAGGACTCCGTGTCCCATGCCGATGCGGACCCGCCCGGGGAAGGCGCGCGCCAACGTGGCGATCTCCATCGCGGTCACGGCCACGTTGCGCATCGGCACGGGCAGGACGCCGACACCGACGGTGAGGCGGCTGCTGTGTGCGAGTGCGATGGCCGCCGCCGAAATGCCGCCGGCCAGAAAGCAGTCTTCCCACAGCCACAATTCGTCGAGACCGGCGGCGTCCGCGGCAGCGGCCGCAGTCCCGATTCGCTCCGGGGCGAACTGTGGTCGGTAGACGCAGCCCACGCGCGGCGTGGGTGCGACATCAAGCGCGATGGTCACGTGTTCTCGATTCGAGGGCGGACGGGTACTGGCGGGCAGCGGCCATGGCGGGTCATTCTGCCACCAGCGCCTTCCTGCGGTGTCGACGTCTTGGCAGTAGCGCCGGGTCCAGTCCGCATCGACGAGAGCTTGAACGCACGGTGCGCCGGGATCCCGTCGCCGTGCACCTCGTAGCGCAGACGTTTAGTTGGTTCAGTCCGTTAAGGCGCAGTGCTCTAGATAGCATCGGATGGTGGGACTGGAGGAGGCGCTCGACCGGTTCTGTGAGGCCGCGACTGCTCAGCCGTTGGGCATCGAAGGGGTGCGCGTCGTCACCGACGACGGCCGTGTCGGCGAACGCCGCTGGATCGCCGACATCCGCCGGGACGTGTTCTCGGTCTCCAAGACGGTGACCTCGCTCGCGGTCGGAATGCTCGCCGGTGACGGGCTGCTCACCCTCGACGACCCGGTCCTCGTGCACCTACGCGAGCTGGCGGACACGGCGGCGCCCGGCGCCGAGGCGATGACCATACGTCATCTGCTCAGCATGACCGCGGGCAACGACTACTGCTGGGTTGATGAAGATGCCGATCACCCAGGGGATCCCGCCCGTGATTTCCTCGCGACGCCGTTGGTCGCCGAGCCGGGTACGGCCTATCACTACCGGGGTGGGAACTCCTACGTGCTCGGTCGGATCGTTCACGCGGTGTCCGGGCTCGACCTACGAGATTTCCTGCTGCCACGCTTGTTCGGGCCGCTCGGAATCCGCAATCCGCAGTGGTTGCGCTGCCCGCTCGGCTTCCCGCTCGGTGCGATGGGACTGCAGCTGCGAACCTCGGAGATCACCCGGATCGCGCAGCTGCTCCTGCACGACGGTATCCACGACGGCCGACGGCTCATCCCGCTCGAGTACATCGCACGGATGACCACCGAAACAACGCAGACCGGACGGGACGAGCCGGACAACCAGACCTACGGGCTGCACGTTTGGGTGTGCAGCCGCGACGGGGCCTGGCGCATGGACGGGCTCTACGGCCAGTTTGGGATCATGCTGCCCGAACATCACAGCTGCGTGAGCCTGACGGCCCATTACCTCGGACCGACCACCGACATCCTGGACGCCGTGTGGGACTACATCGTTCCGGTGCTGGCCGAAGCGCATCGGTGACAGTCCACCAATTGACGTCGCGGACTCGCCGCACGTACCAGCTTCGTGTCGAAACGGCTTCGCTGGGCCAATGGCACGGACTGCGCGGTGTTCACGACACCGACCTCAAGCGGGTGTGGTCCCGACTAACAGGGCGACCAGTACGGGCATCGCAAAACCCGTCATCCCCCCCAACCGATCGAACTGATCGCGGCAGTCGACCGATAGCGAAGAAGGGTCGGGCGCTGAAGCGGAACCGTGAAACTCGGTTAGTGTGGCGGACCGCTCGAGTCGGTGCGGTTGAGTCGGTGCTCGCCCATCACGACGCGAGGCACAATGCCATCTTCGGTCAGTTCGCCACGAGATTAACAGTGAATCAACGTCTTTGGGGCGTGACGATCACGACGTCGATGGCGCGCTACCGGCACGTGGTCGTAACAGGGCCCACATGTCCGCGTCGTCGCTCCGGCCGAAACTCGGGACCAGCGTGATCACCCGAGGCATCGAGAATGGACTGACATCGCATGGCACGGATTCGGTGACGCAGACCGTCGCGGACCCAACGACGTGGACGCGGTCAACCACTGGGCTGGTCAAAATGCCGCGCTGGCCACCAAAGAATCCTGCGGGTGAGGTCGTCGCCCGGATGTGGCGGGCGGCCACCGATCTGCTCACCCAACATCCGCGAACCACCGAACTGACCGAATGAAATGCGACCCAGTGAGAATTCCCGAAATATCACCCACCAGCACCGTCGGCCGCCCGGGCGTCAGCCGAGTCGCCACCTCGACGGCGGGTATCTGGGTGACGCGCAATGTCGCCCCGTATGTCGACCCAACCCTGATCCGATTCACGCGTGGCCGGTTGTCCATGGTCGCACCTTTTCCGGCGCTGCTGCTCTCCCATACCGGCGCCAAGTCGCGACTGTCCCGTACTTCCACGATCGTCTACTCCACCGAGCGGAATCGGGTGATCGTCATCGCCTCCAACTTCGGCTCACCGCGCAACCCGGCCTGTTACCACAACGTCAAGGCCAATCCCGAGGTGCGGGCTGGACGCAGGCCGGTTCAGTGGCAGGTTCCTCGCCGAGGAGGTGACCGGCCCCGAGCGCGACCGCCTCTACGCACTCGCCCAGGGTGCGACGTCCCCCTACGGTCACTACGAGGACACCGCCGGACCGAGGCGCATACCGGTGGTCGCATTCACGCACATCCCGTGACCGTGCCTCGCCGAACACCACTTCGGCTGAGAAAGCGTCGTGCCGCGCCGCAGACTTATTCGCTGTTAGCCAATGCGCAATAGTCCGTCGGTGTCGCGACGTTGACTAGAACTCACCCGTTGTCGAGATGCAGTGATTATTAACAAGCGTGCACCGATTGTTAAACAACATCGTTAGTCGACCTGACAATTCCAATTCCGTAAGTGCAGGTCAGGCCGCTATTGGTGCCGCCGGCACGAAGAGCTTGTTAATGTAGCCGCCAAAAATGAGGGCCGAGCGTCGGCAATTGCCGCTGCAGGTGGAGCCACTCGAAGGCGAGTCACTCGATTCCTGGTTGGAGGCGACAGCATTTCCGCGGGCCTGACCAACGGGGCACTCGCCGCCGTCGGGGGATTGCCGGCCACCGCGAGGCCATCCTGGCGGAACTGGCTTTCGCCAACTCAAGCACAGGCGTTAGCTGAGGCCGCAGGGCTACCGACGAGTTCTCTAGAGGCGATGACGCTCAGTCACTATGACGGCCTCGCGCTAAGACTCGACCCGGAATCGCACCGCCTCGATCCCACCTTTCCCTTCGGCCCGTTGTCATGGTCGCGGTTTTGTCCCGCATGCATTCGCGAAACAAACAGCCGATGGCAGTTGGCATGGCGACTCGGCTGGTCCTTCGCGTGCATGCATGACATTGCTTCTTCGTCGATCTATGCCCTGGGTGTGGCGATCACCAGCGGTCCACCCAGCCCTACCGCAGTGCTCCGCCTACGGCCGCGTGCAGGTGCGGCCACCCGCTGGGCGCGGCTCCGACGAGGCGAAGGGCCAATGACCACGCATTCTCCTGGGCACAGCGAACCATCGACGGTTTTATCGGCCCGGGCGCCGCTACTTCCACTACCGCACGATCGGCACTCGCTGACTGCACGATCGAACAAGGCGCGGCCGTGGCGCTGGTTGGGCCTAACGGCGCCGGAAGTCCACGCTGATGCGCCTGATCGCCGGGGAGCTGCAGCCCGACGAAGGCACCATTACCAGCAGCGGCGGCCTCGGTATCATGCCCCAGTTCACGGCTCCGTTCGTGACGACCCAAGGGTTCGAGACCTTCTCGTCGCGGTCGCCCAGCCCATCACCGCCGCGGCGGGGCAGTCGATGCGGCCGAGTTGGCGCTCATAGAGCGCGATGACGAGGCCGCGCGAACAACCTACCCGCAGGCGACGAACGAAGGGGCTTTACCGGTGAACTTGAATATTCGAATCCGGCGCATTCGTCGCATAGAGCTGAACGGAATAAGGGACGACGCAGGTGGCCGCCGTAGTCGATTCCGCCGTGTTCCCCTCAACTCTCTAGGAGTGGGAATTCACCCTCGTTGATGGGCTGGGAGACCCTAATGAGGGCCGGTGGTCTCGTCGATGGTGATGGCGAGTTTTCCGCGGACGTGGCCTTGGGAGCTGAGTTGGTGCGCGGCGGTGAGGTTGGCGAGCATAAAGCGTTCCTGGACTTCGGGTTTCAGTTGCCTGTCGTCGACGAGGCGGGCGAGGTGCTGCAAATCCCGTCCACTGGGGTGGACGAAGAACGACCGTAGGTGCGGCACGCCGAGCAGTCTGGTGATGACGTCGGGTAGGAGTTTGCCGATGACGGGATTGACGGTGACCACCGTGGCGCCGCGGGTGAGCAGGGGGCGCCAGCGGATGAATGGGACGGTCGCGATGGTGTCGAAGATCAGGTCGAAGCGCCCGGATTCCCCGGTGTAGCTGGTGGGGTCGGCGTAGTCCAGGACCGCGTGGGCGCCTAGTGCGCGGACGAACTCGACGCTGCGGGCCCCACACATCCCGGTGACAAGGGCACCCAGTGCCGCCCCGATCTGTACCGCGAAGTGCCCAACACCGCCGGAGGCACCGACGACGAGCAGCCGCTGCCCCGGACGGAGCCCACCGTGATGGCGCAAACCCTGCCAGGCGGTGAGCCCGGCCAGCGGAATGGTGGCCGCGTCGGCCAGGGACAGTGCGTGGGGTGCGGGAGCGGTGGACGCGGCGTTCACCACGGTGACCTCGGCGCAGGCGCCGCCACCCTTGAGCGGGGTCATCGCGAACACCTCATCGCCGACGTGAAAGCCGGTCACCCCCGCGCCGGTTTGGATGACCCGCCCGGCGAGGTCGTTGCCGGGGATGAACGGCAGCCGTAGGCGCATGCCGCGCTTGAATTGGCCCGACCGGATCCGCCAGTCGGCCGGGTTGACGCTGGAACCGGCCACCTCGACGAGGAGTTCACCCGGACCAGGGGTAGGCCGGGGCAGATCGGTGAGTTGCAGCACGTCGGTGCCGCCATAGGTGGCGAAGCTCATCGCCTTCACCGAGGCACCGCCAGGAATCCCAGGATCGCCCGCGCGGTCGCCTCTGGCGCTTCGTTCTCGAAGTTGGTTCGGGTGCCCGCGATCTCACCCACGGCGATGTGGCGCGGGTTGAGTGCGCTGAGCCGCCGCCGCACGTCGGAGGAGATCTGGGCTTCCTGCGCGCCCCACAGCATCAGCGTGGGTCGATCGACCGCCTGCAGCAGGGGGGCGAGATCGTAGCGCAGCGACCCAGCCACGAACGGCAACGCGGCATACGCCGCGTTTGGTCGGCTCCCAGACTGCAAGCCGGCCTCGATCAGATCCTCCGGCACTCTCCGGGGATCGAGGAAACCGCGTCGGGTGAACCAGGAACGGTAAGCCCCGCGGCGGTGAAAGAAGCCGCGGTAGAGCGCCAGGTTCACCCCGGGGCAGCGCGCCAGCAGGCTCAGCGTCCATGCAAAGAGCGGATCGAAGGCGTCCACCCCGAAGTCGCGGCCCCCAGACGGGGCCAACAACACCAGCCGTGGCACCTCCAGTGGAGGGTGAGCGCGGAGTGCGGCGATCGCGAAGCCCGCTGCCAGCCCTTGCGCGACGATCACCACTTCCGAGCCGATCGCCTCCACTACGGCACGCACCTGGGCGATGTAGTCGTCGAACAGCAAGAAGCGGGCCGGATGCTCGCTGTCGCCCCAGCCCACGAAGTCGGGGGCATAAACGGTGAAGTGCGGGGTCAACAGGGGTGCCATCCGGGACCAGTAGTAGGAACTCGCGCCGCCCCCGATGCCGTGCAACAGCAGTAGCGCCGGGCCCTGGCCCGCGTGGAATAGTCGCATGGTTCCCGCGGACGTCGCCAGTTCCTCCGCCGAGAACCCGACTCGGATCAGGTCACACCGTGGGATGGTCGACGGTGTCCGCGGCCGGAACATCGACGCCATGTCACCCTCTTTCGTCGATGGGTATGGTCACCGGCCAACCATAGATTAATGCACTTGATCTAATCAATAGCGAGGTGCACGATGGCTCGGCTCCGGGGATCACGCGACGCGGACTACGCCGCCAAGCGAGACGCGTTGCTGGCACGGCTGCGGGAGCGCCTCGCACGTCCCGACAGCGCTCACCCCAGCTTCCGCGAACTCGCTCAAAGTGCGGGGGTCAGTGAAGCCACCCTGCGCCACTACTTTGGGGACCTGACCACGACGATCACCGCCGTCCTCGATGACGCCGGTCGCGAGGGCGGGCCATACCTGCTGCACTTGGCCCGACCATCCGGGGATTTCACAGCCTCGGTGAACGAGGCCGTCGCATTCATTGCCCAAGGGCAGCGACAGGACACCATCCGGGCGCTCCACGCAATCGGTGAAGCCGAAGGCATCCGCCGCAGCCCGGTGGGACGCGCTTACCGCACCCAAATCCTGGACGTCAGCATCGACGCGGTCTCCCAGCGACTGTCAGCACACGTTGCCCGCGCCGAGATGCGTCCCTGCGACACTCGTACGGCCGCGGTCGCGCTCGTCGCGCCGGTGATATTCGCCTTCCACCACCAAAACGACCTCGGCGGTACCCGCGACGACCCCATCGACATCGATCGATTCCTCACCGCACACGTGGATGGATTCCTCCGTGGGTACGCCCAGCCGATAGCGCCAAGAAAATCCGAGGATTGATCATTCCCGAACTTCTGCACGCAACCGCCTAGTTGTCGTGACCTGAGACGTTGTTGTCAGGCGGCGAGCCGGCTGATGGGTGGTTTTCCGCCAAGGGCGGAGTGGCCTCGTTGAGTGTTGTACCGGCGTAGGAATCGGTCAAGAGCTCGGGTGCGCAGGCTGTTGGACGACCACGCCCGGGTGTAGGCCCATTCGTTGAGCAGGGTGCGGTTGAAGCGTTCGGCTTTGCCGTTGGTCCAGGGGCAGCCAGGTCTGATGAATCGGCGTTTGAGTTGCCAGGCCACGCAGACCCAGGCCCAGTTCGTGCCGCGCCGGTAGACCAAGGCGTTGTCGGTGAGCAGACGCCGCACCCGCACGCCGTGGGTGGCGAACCAGGCCAACGCCCGGTGTAGGAATCCAGCGCAGGTCGCGTCCTTCTCGTCAGGGAGCACTTCGCTGTAGGCCATCCGGGTGTAGTCGTCGATGGCGGTGTGGATGTAGTCGTAGCCGATCCTGACCTTCTTGTGCCGGTTGGCAATTGAGACCGCGGCGTCGCGGCCGTGTAGCCGCCAACCGCCACCAGTGGGAATGCGACCAAGCTTCTTGACGTCGACGTGAATCAACGACCCGGGCGTGCGGTGTTCGTAGCGATTGGCACTGCGCCGTGAGGAGCGCACCGACTCTCCGGTGATCGGGTCGATCGCCGAGAGATGCGGCACTTCGTGGCGTGCCAGGATCCGTCCGACCGTGGACGGGTTGAGACCCAGTTCGGCGGCGAGCACGACGGCTCCCCGCTTGCGGCACCGCCGGGCGGCCAGCACTTTCTGCTCGACCCGCGTGCTGGTCTGCTGCGGCATCCGGATCGGCCGCGAGCTGCGATCGGCCAGCGCTGCATCGCCGCCCTCGGCGTAACGGCGCAGCCACTTGTAGACCGTCGAGCGTGACACGCCCAGCTGTTCGGCGACATGCGAGGGTGGCCAGCCAGCGGCGACACGCTCGACGATCAGGCGACGAGCGAACAGGTTGGTACGGGCGTTAGCGTGAGACACGAGGACCTCCTACGGGTGAATGCCAGACACATCCACTCCGTCAGGAGGTCCTCCCAATTTCAAGCAGGCACGCCGTCAACAACCTGCCGGGTCACGACACCTAGTCGGCAATCGACCTCGGGGCGAACGAGCGTCGCGATAGCGACATCCTTTATCATCGACGTGGCGTGGTCGGTCTAGCGAAGAGCCTGCGTTGCCACCGCAATCCTGGTTTCAGCCGGCCCGCGGCAGGCACTGCCAACCGACACGCTGTCCAGTGCTCGTGCGGACGGGTTGAGCTCGCCGAGTAGACCGATCGATGGCGGACAGGACTCTGAGACTTCAGGCGCATTTCGCTGATGTGCAGTCGCACTACGACCAGTCGAATGACTTCTATCGTCTTTCCTCGATTCGACCCAGACATGCAGCTGCGCGTACTTCCTGCGCGACGACATGTCGCAGCACCAGGCGCAGCTCGCCAAGATCGACCTCGCGTTGAGCAAACTTGACTTGAAACCCGGCATGACGTTGTTGGACGTTGGATGTGGTTGGGCGCAACGCTGCTGCGCGTAGCGGACCAATTCGACGTGAACGTCGTCGGGCTGACCTTGTCGGAGAATCAGGCAGCGCATGTCGAAAGTCTATTGGCCGACTCGCAGGTGCTCGCTCCAAGCGGGTATCGCTCAAGGGCTGGGACCAGTTTGACGAGCCGGTGGACCGGATCGTGTCTATCGGTGCCTTCGAGACACCTCGGCCGAGAGCGCTGGGACCACTTCTTCTCGTTCGCCCACCAAGCTTTGCCCTGTGCCACGGCGCTTTTCATTCAGGCGATGCGCCGGTAGGAAGCCGGGGCCATGCCGGTCGCGTGCGCAAAGTGGCGACGAAGGTGACGGTCGCTGACGCGCAATTCCGTTGCCAGACAGGACAGAGACTCGCGCGACCGATCGGCCAAGGTCTCGGCCACGTTCGCCGCCATCGGATCCGGGGGGCGGGCGCTGGTCCGCTCGGCGACGACCCTCAACGCGCTGGGCAACCATTCGCGGACGGCGGACTGGCCCGACCACGTCGATGCGGGCGCCACGCTGCCCGGCATCGCGATGGCCACGGATTCCCCGGGGTCGAGGAGATGGACCTCCCCGGGTTCGCTGAACGGTTCGGATCTGGCCCTCGAAGCGTTCGGCCGACCAGATGACCCCAAGCGACTCTTCACCTACCCCGGCGGGCATTACGACGCCTACCAGGGCCAGTTCGACGCCTGTGTCAGCGAAGCGACCCGATGGTTCTCAACCCATCTGGCCACGCGTACCCCCAACTCCTGGATTGACTGGCTGGAAGCTCGTGCGTGGGCGTACGCCTCGACCTACGCGCGCCGCGTGGCCGTGTCTCACCAATGCCAGCAGTCGCGGCCGGCGAGGGTTTGTTCGCGACGTGTCAGAAGGCGGTGACATGGAACGGACTATCTCGCAACGCAGTTCACATCCAGCCGCCCGCGACGTCGACGGTGGTGCCGGTGATGTAGGACGCATCGTCGGAGAGGAGAAATGCCGCCACGGCCGCGATCTCGGCGGGCTGGGCCCACCGGCCCAACGACGTCATCGACTTCGTGACGGCTTCTGAATCCACTGACCGGAGAGACATTGGTGTGTAGCTCGCCGCGTGTTCGGCGGCCATGTCCGTGGCGGTGCCGCCCGGTGCGATGGCGTTGATCGCGATGTTGCGCTCGGCGAGTTCGGGCGCCAAGTTCAGCACCATGGCCGACACGGCAGCCTTGCTAGCCGCGTACAGCGTGTGATGTTGAACGCCGATGCGGGCGCTGACCGACGACGTCAACAGCATCCGGCCGCCGCCGTCCATGGCCGCGGTAGCGGCTTGGGCGGCGAACAGTTGACCGGCTACGTTGACCCGGAACACCCGGTCGAAGTCTGCTTCAGTGAGAGACGGCAAGGCGCCGAAGTGCTCGACCCCGGCGTTGCTGGCCAGGATGTCGAGGCCGCCGAGATCGTCGACGACCTTCTGCACCAGCAGGTGGGTCGAGGCGGCGTCGCTGACGTCGGCCTGGTACGCGTTGGCCTGAACTCCGTGTGCTGCCCGCAGTTCCGCCACGAGTGCGGTGGCCGCGGATTCGTCGGCGCGGTAGTTGACTGCCACGGCCGCCCCGTCGGCGGCCAGCCGCCGCGCAATGGCCGCGCCGATCCCGCGGCCTCCGCCGGTTACCAGGGCACGTTTGCCCGTCAATGTGGCCATGGGTAGATTCCTCTTGCTTTCGATGATGTGGACGTCCAGCCGATGTTCGACGTCCTCGCGGCGACGGCGTGCCGCTACTGCATTCGGCCGAGTGTGTCGGCCCCGGGTGGCTCCCACGCGCCGGTGATCAGGAGGACCCGCGCGACGACCAAGACACCGCCACGGATTTGACATACCCGTTGTCGCCGCCGTGTCGTCACGTCGTGACCGGTGGGTGGATCGCGATGCCCCAGGTGGGGCCCAGATCGGTCAGCCGGGCGATTCCGTCGGCGCTGGCCGGGGGAGTTTCGGTACTGCCTTCCGGCAGGGGTTGGCCTGCTGCGGCGAAGTATTCTTCGACGCCGGCAGGTGCCGCGATGACGAATGCCCTTGCCGGCTGGTCGGATTCGTTGCAGAACTGGTGGATGACGCCGACGGGGGCGGCGACGAAGTCACCGCGCTGCCCGACCACCTTGGTGCGGTCGGGACCGACGTAGAACGTCAGCTCGCCGTCGAGCACGTAGAACCCTTCGTACTCGCGGTGGTGGACGTGCGGCGGGGGTCCGCCTCCGGGCGGAATCAGGAACTCGAACGCGGCGTAGGCGCCACCGGTGTGTTCGGTGCCCGCCTTGACGGTGTAGTTGTCTCCCGCCACCGCGTAGACCGGGCCGTGGCCGGCTCTGCTGACGTGCGCGGTGGGGGTGCCCGCGGTGATCACCTCGACCCCGGGGGAGGTGCCGCCGACCCGTGCGATCCAGGCCGCGAAGTCGCGGAGCAACTTCGCGAGCAGGGTGCGGGTCGGTTCGTCGGTCAGTCGCCCGTTGGCGTCGAACTTCTCCCGGGCGCGGTCGATGAGGACTTCGGGCTGGTTGAGCGGGTAGGTGTCCAAGTAGCTCAGCGACTGCCGCAGCGCCAGTTGCGCGCGCCCGGACCCGGACCGCCCGATGGAGGCCCCGAGGATGGCCACCGGTTTGCGGGCCAGGACGTACTGACCGGTTGGGGCGCCTGGCGGGGTCCGCGACAGCCAGTCCAGGGCGTTCTTGACGACCGGGCTGAACGAGTGGTTGTACTCCGGGCAGCCCAGCAGCACGGCGTCGGCCCGGGCGACGTGGCGCGCCAGGTGGGTCACCTGGTGCGGCCAGCCGGATCGTTCGAGGTCTTCGTCGAACATCGGGATGGCGGCGATGTCGGCGATGTCGATGGTCATTCCCTCAGGGGCAAGTTCCTGGGCGGCGCGCAAGGTGGCGGTGTTGTAGGAGCCTTGGCGCAGGCTGCCCGAGAAGGCCAGCACGCGAACGGGCGGAGGAGTGGTCATGTGGTCCTCTTGGGTGATGGGTGGCTGTATGTGTGGCACGGGGTGGGAGGTGCGGCAACGGTCGGCAGCCTGGCGGCGTCGGCCGCGCTCAAAGTTGTTGTTTGCCCGCGAGGAAGTTGTCGAGGCGGCGTGACACCACGTCCCACGCCACGACGTTCCACCATGCCTCGAGGTAGTCCGCGCGGCGATTCTGGTAGCGCAGGTAGTGGGCGTGCTCCCAGACGTCACAAGCCAGCAGGCCGGGCCGCTGGTGTAACAACACGCTGTCCTGATTGGGCAGCGCCAAGATCTCCAGGCGCCCGGTGCCGGGATTGACCACCAAAAATGCCCAGCCGGAACCGAATTGGGCGGTCGCGGCGGCGGTGAACGCGTCCTGGAAGGCGCGCAGGCCGCCGAAGTCACGCTCGAGTGCCTCGGCCAGTGCCCCGTGCGGAGCGGTGTCGCGCGGAGGGCCGATCACCTTCCAGAAGAACTGATGGTTGGCATGCCCGCCGCCCTGGTCGCGCACCGTGTCACGGATCTCGTCGGGGACCTCGTCGAGGCGGCGCACCAGGTCTTCGATGATCATGCCGTGTAATTGGGGGTACGGCGAGATGGCCGCGTTCAGTTCGTCGATGTAGGCACGGTGATGTAGTTCGTGGTGCTGTCGCATCGTGGCCTCGTCGATGAACGGTTCCAGGGCGTCATAGGCGTAGGGCAACGGCGGTAGCTGGTACCCGGTGAACCGATCGGGGGGAACGGTGTCGGCCATGGCGGTGGCAGTCCTTTCAGTGGTGACGCCGTCGCGGTGGCTGGCGGCATGGCGGCGGAATTCGGTTGAGCGGGCGAGTCACTGCCCGGGTGGGCACCCGATGTTCGGGCGCGGCCGGGGCGGTTGACGTGCCCGTGCCGCGCGATCGGCGTCGCTCGGCCACCGGTTGCCGCGACTCAATTGCACGCCCTGCAATAGGCGGGTGACGCGCACGACGTTGGCCCCGTGGTGGTGAAACGCCCGTTGGGCTTCCTCGTCGAGTGCCTCCGGCGCCAAGGGGCGCATGTCGGCGGCGGTGGTCTTGATGGTCGGTCCCCAATGCAGGCCGGCGTGTTCGAACCCTGGTGTGCACTTCGGGAGGGGGACCATGACCATGCCGCACGCGGCCAGGTTGGTCAGCATGTCGATCTGGGCAGTCTCGGCGCCACCGCCGGCTTGGCCGTGGCCCCCGCCGGCAGTGAACACCGCGCCGACCCGTCCGACCAGGTCATCGAAGAACCAGGCCGGCTCGCACACCTCGTCGGCGAAGCGCTTCATCTTCCATGTCATGCCGCGCTGATGGACCGCCGAACCCATCATCAACGCGTCACAGGCCAGCACGTCATCTCGGGTGGCGTCGTCAGCCGTCAGCAGCCGGGCCGTCGCCTTCTCGGCTTCGACTCCCGACACGACCCGTCGGGCGACGTGCCGGGTGTGGCCCTGCCAACTGTCGATGACGATCAGCACCCTCGGGGAGACCGCGTCGTCGGGTGTCGCCGTCACTACGACACCGTCGTCTCTCGGGTCTCTTGAGCGTCGGCATCGGGCTCATCGACGATTTTCTGCTGGGGGTGTCCGCCCCACGCGTCGCCGAGGACCGGTGCGACGCTCTTGATCCCGGTCGGAGGTATCGACCTCGGCGAGACTGCATGGTGGTGGTGGTGATTCACGATGGTCTCTGCTCTGGGCTGCGGTGCGGGACGGCCGGTGTGGCCAAGACTTCGCTCAGGAAGTTGAGCATCGACTGCCAGGACCGTGCCTCGGCTTGGGGGTGCAGGACCGCCTCGGGTGTGCGTTCGGCGCCCAGTGATCCTTCGCCGGTGAAGCTGTGCTTGGCGTCGCTGTACACGTCGATTTCGAAGTCGACTCCGGCCGAACGCATTTCGTCGCGAAAGGCGGCGACCCGGCTGAATGGGATGACGGGGTCGGCGTCGCCGGTCAGCACCAGCAATTTGCCGGCGATGTCACCGGGTCGGGCGGTGGCGGGCGTGTCGAGTTCCCCATGAAGGCTCACCACACCCTGCAGGTGGGCGCGGTCGCGTGCGAGTTCCAAGGCCACGCAGCCCCCGAAGCAGTAACCGATGGCGACGATGCGGTCGGGGTCGCATTCCGGGCGTTCCCGCAACGCCGCCAGCCCGGCGCGCGCCCGACGCCGCATCCACGCCCGGTCGTTCACGAAGGGATCGACCATGGCATGAGGCCCATGCTCGATCACGGTGGGCCGGCCGAACATGTCGGCGGCGAACACGGTGTAGCCATGCGCGGCGAGGCGCTCGGCGCGGTCCTGAATGGACGGGGTGATTCCCAGCCAGGCCGGGAAGATCAGGACCGCCGGCGCACTGCGACCCGACGGCGAGGGCGCCAGGAAGCCGGTGAGGGCGTCGGGCCCGTCGTGATAGGTGATCCACTCGGTCATCGCGTCACGAGTCCTTCGAGGGTGCGGCGGCCACGGGCTAGTGGCCGAACGGCGCGGGCTGTGGCGTGGCAGATACGGTGATCCACTGGGTTTGGGTGTATTCGTCCCAGTTGACGTAGCTGCCGTAGCGGCCGCCGTTGCCCGAGCCCTTGACTCCGCCGAACGGCACGTAGGCGGCGTCGTCGGTGGACTTGTCGTTGACGTGCACCATGCCCGACTGAATGCGTAGGCCCACCGCGTTGGCGCGTTGGACCGGGCCAAACACCGCCGCCGACAATCCGTACTGAGTGTCGTTGGCTTTGGCGACGGCGTCGTCGTCGTCGGAGAAGGCCGTCACCGCGGCGATCGGCCCGAAGATCTCCTCGTCCCAGGCGCGCATCCCGGGTGCCACCGCGGTCAGGATGGTCGGCGGGAAGTAGGGGCCGTTCTTCGTCCCGCCCAGGACGAGGTGCGCGCCCTTGGCGACGGCGTCCTCGACGATGTCTTGCATCCGGTCCACTGCGCCGGGCAGCGTCATGGGTCCGTAGCTGGCGTCCGGGTTCATCCAGGGGTCGTCGACGACGAGGCGGCTGGCCGCGTCGGCGAGCCCGTTGACGTAGTCGTCGTGCAGACTCTCGTGCACCAGGTGGCGTCCGGCGGCCATGCACACCTGTCCGGAGAAGTAGAACGCGGTGTACAGCGCGGCGGTGATGACGTCGTCGAGCGGGTCGGCGCCGTCGAGCACGATGAACGGGTTCTTACCGCTGCCGCTGATCGACACCTTCTTCAACGTGCGGCTGGCGGCTTCGGCGACGCGTTGACCGGTCACCGTGGAGCCGGTGAAGTGCACCATCGAGATGTTGGGGTCGGTTTCGAAGGCTTGCGCGTCGGCGCCCTCGGCAGGGATGCAGTGAAAGATGCCGTCCGGGAAGCCGGCCTCCTCGAGGACCTTGGCGAACACGAAGCCCGAGCACATGATCGCGGTGCGGTGCGGTTTGAGGAGGACGGCGTTGCCCATCGCCAGCGCGGGCGCGATGTAGCGCGCGCCCAGTGTGAGCGGCACGTTGGACGGGGTGATGCCCGCGGTGACGCCGTAGGGGATCCGCCGCCCGTAGCTGAGCCGGTTGTCCCGGTCGGCGAGCACCATGCCGTGCATCTGGGTGGGGTAGGAACTTGCCTCGAGGAACTCGTCGGCGAAGAACTCGATCTCGAAGCGCGCCTTGGATCGTGGGGCGCCGACTTCGCGGACCACCCATTCGGTGTAGTCCTCGGCGTAGCTGCGCATCACCCGCTCGGCCTCGATGAACAGTTTGCGCTTGTCTTCCGGCGCCACCAGCGCCCACTGTTGCTGCGCTGCGAGCGCACGTTCGGCAGCCGCGGACACGCTCGCCGCCGACCCTAGGCCGACCCGGGCCAGGGTGGCACCGGTCGCCGGCTCGATGACCTCCACGCTCTGGTCCCCGTCGCGCCACCCGTTGGAGTAGAACTTGCCGTCGATCTCGTCCAGATCGAACAACTGCTTGCTAGCTCGGCCCGAATGGGCGAAACGCGTTCCGTCCCGGTGTGTGGTCGGGGTCGTCATCGTTCTCCTCGTGGGCCGGTGGTGGCGCGCATGCGCGCAAAAGTTCGTCGTTACGACGCTGGCTCGTAGCGAGCTGCGCTTCAACCGCCGCACCGGGGTTACTCGGCCCGGGGCTCGACCGATTCGGTGGACGCAGGTGATTACGTTGTGCGGGTTCGATTCTGGGTGGTTCTCGGCGGAGTTGTCTTTCGCGAAAACGCCTGATTTTCGTCAGATTGCCATGACCCGAGACGTGCCTGCTCGTGGCCGGCCTTGGCCGCGCCATTGGCGAATACCGTGGCCGGTCGCGCCGAGTACTTCGCACGAGCTTGGCCCGGGGAGTACGTCATCAAGGTCATGAGAGCGCTAGGGGCAGACGCCTAAATGGCGCCGAGAGTGCGTGTGGTGGCCCGTTCAGCGCAGCTCGCGACCGTCGTGCGTCGCCCCGATCGCACGCCAGCGCGCCGGGGTGTATCCCGTCTCGCGGTTGAACGCGGTCGTGAAGCTCGATTGGCTGGCAAAACCACACGTCAGCGCCACCTGCGCCAGCGGCGTCGAGGTGCGTTCCAGAAGGGCCTTGGCCCTGGCAATCCGACGGTCGGTCAGATAGCGAAACGGGGTAAGGCCGGTTGCGCGTTTGAACTCACGGGCGAAGTGGAATGTGCTCAAGCCGGCTACCGCGGCCATCTCCGAGAGGGCCAGGTCGCCGTCGAGGTGGGTTTCGACGAACTCCTCGACCGTCTTGACTCGACGACCAGCAAGGGCAGGGGGGCGCTCGGGGGGCGGCTTCACCGTCAAGGTGGAGTGGGAACGTACCAGCTCTACGACGAGTTCTTGGGCGATCAGGTCGGTCATCGCTCGGTGTCCGAACTGACGCTGCGTCTGTTCGGCGAGCAGCTTGGCCATCAACGTGCCCAAGTATCCGCCGCCCAGGCCGGTGCTGGGGCGCAGTTCGAAATCTGCCGTCACCATGGCGTCGTCGTCGGCCAGGTCCTTGAAGAGGGTCATCGGCAAGTGGGCGTGCAGGACGGCGGGATGTCCACTGGGATAGATCCATCGGCTAGACACACCTGGCGGGACGATCACGATTTCGCCTTTGCGGTGGGTCCGACGGCCGGGTTGGTCGGCGAGGGTGAAGTGGGTCGGACGCCGGTCATGGCCCAAGTACATCAAGATCACCGCGAGGTCCTTCGCGGGAACGACTACCTCGTATTCATCGTGGCTACCGAACTGTTCGAGCACTCCAAACCCCCGGCTGCTGGGGATCAGTGTCCGTGTCGGGCGCAGCGAGGAGAAGAGCGCCGTGTCGTAGCTGGTGACGTCGGTCGCGGGATGGCGGTAACGACGCAGGCGTTCGTCGTGTGTCAAGGCGTAGACCTCCCAGATGAGACCACATCGAATATAACTGGACACCTCGTGAACCCGTCGTCGTCCACACCACGGCAACACGGAAAGGCTCCGACGGAGGGACCTGGCGCGTTGAGGAGCAGCCGGACTTCTACGGGGCAGACGTCGAACCACCACCAAGTGCCTTGTAGAACAAGACCATGTCATCACCTGGGGCGTAATAGTCACGCACACGGGCGGTTTCGTCGTAACCGCTGTTGCGGTAGAAACCTCGAGCGCGAGCGAATTCGGGGAGACCCGAGGTTTCCACCAAGAGGACCCGCTGCTGGTTCGCGCGGAGGTCGTCCTCGACGTGTTGCAGCACCATAGCGCCACACCCACGTCGCTGGCGGTTCAATCGGACGGCGATCATCGTCAGGTACCACGTGCCGTCGGTCGCCTTGGCCGGCTCGTAGTAGGCGGCGGCGACGGGGCCGTGGTCTTCCTCGGTCGCGATGACGCAGACGTGACCGGTCGCATTCTTGCCGCCGAAGTACTCCGCGAGCATGGTCTCCACGATCGGCTCATCGGAGGGGGAGAACAGCTCGGAGTCCACCGCCAGACGAACCACGTCCGGCGCGTCCTGTGGGGATATCAGACGAATCACGCAGCGCTCCCGATCGATGCTCTTCGAACTCTCGCGTCGTAGTGTCGACTCGCCCACCATCCGTTACACCCGGTACCGGCACCCTCGGCGGCAGTGCTGGTATTCAGCGCAGATGGGCGACTCGTGAGCCGCGCTCGCCTAATGGGAACTGATCAGCGAGCCTTCGGAAGGTAGTGGCCCGTTCGGGGGACGCTGATCACCGAGCCGCTGGCCGGTGAGCACTTCTCTCGCCTGGAGTGTTGGTCGATTCCTAGGGTTAGATCGCGCCCCGGCCGGTTGGTGAGGTCGCCTATAGCGCTGATGGGGTGTCGTGCCGTTCGAGCACTGATCCATTAGGTTGCCGCCGGGTGTCCTTCGGCTCGAATAGGTTTCACCCATCGAGCGGGGAGGCGAGTTGAACGTATTCGTTGGAGACGACTGGGCCGAGGACCATCACGACATTCACCTGATGGACGCCGAGGGGACCAAGCTGGCGTCGCGTCGACTACCCGGAAGGACTGGCCGGGATCCGCGGGTTCCACGAACTGGTGGCTGCTCACGCCGCCGAACCCGCCCAGGTGGTGATCGGCATCGAAACCGACCGCGGTCTGTGGATCGAAGCGCTGGCCGCGGCCGGCTATCAGGTGTTCGCGGTCAACCCGCTCGCAGCGGCGCGCTACCGCGACCGCCACCACCTCTCGGGCGCGAAGTCCGATGCCGGGGACGCCAAGCTGTTGGCCGATTTGGTGCGCACCGACCGGCACAATCACCGACTGATCGCCGGGGACACCCCGGACGTGGAGGCGATCAAGGTGTTGGCCCGGGCGCATCAGAACCTGATCTGGACCCGCAACCGGCACACCAACGCACTGCGCTCTGCGTTGCTGGAGTACTACCCCGCGGCGTTGCAGGCCTTCGACTCTCTGGCCGACCGGGATGCCCTGGCCATCCTGGGCCGTGCTCCCACCCCGACCCAAGCCGCACGCCTGAGCCTGTCGAAGATCCGGTCGGCGCTCAAAGCAGCTGGGCGACAACGCAACCTCGACACCCGGGCACTGGAAATTCAGACGGCGTTGCGCACCGAGCAGCTCGCCGCGCCGGCCGCGGTCACCGCGGCGTTCGGGGCGACCACCCGCGCCGCGGTCGGGATCATCGCCGAGTTGAACCACCAGATCGCCGACCTCGAGGCCGAGCTGGCCACGCATTTTGAGGCACACCCGGACGCCGACATCTACCTCTCACTGCCAGGACTCGGTGTCATCCTCGGCGCCCGGGTGCTCGTTGAGTTCGGGGACGACCCGAACCGCTACACCACCGCCAAGTCTCGCAAGAACTACGCCGGAACCTCACCATTGACGATCGCGTCGGGCAAGAAACGCACGGTGCTGGGCCGCCACGTCCGCAACCGCCGCCTCTACGACGCCATCGACCAATGGGCCTTCTGCGCCCTGACCAACAGTCCTGGTGCGCGGGCCTTCTACGACCAGCACCGCGCCGCCGGCGACCTACACCACCAAGCGCTACGCGCTCTGGGCAACCGCCTCGTCGGCATTCTGCACGGCTGCCTACGCCAGCACAGCACCTACGACGAACACAAAGCCTGGGCGCACCGTCAAATCAACCCCGACACCCAAGCTGCATGACAACCTACGGTCCTGGGATGTCTAACCGTTCGGCAGTCCAGTATTGGAGCGGGTCGCCTTGTCGGACGGAACCTGATCGCCGACACCCCAAGGGACGCCCGGGTCTTCCTCACTGAGGAGGAGGTGCAGGTGGCTCGTGCTCCGATGGCGGCACTCGGCCCCATTGCCAAGGGCGGAGGAGGTGCTCAGTACCTAGTGCGCAGGACGGTGAACGGAGAGTGCGCGGCGGTAGCGGCGAATTGTGTTGTCGTGGAGGCCAATGTGATTGTCTGTCGCACCGGCTTGGGTACTTGCGCGGCGGGCGTTCGTGGTGACATGGTCGAGAAGCGCACCGCGACGACGTGGCCGCGGTTCGGTCGAGATGGCCGGTGCGCCATGCCAATGGCTGCGGCGTCACCATGCCAAGCGCGGAGCCCGGTCCGCCGGTCTGCGCCGACAATCCCGTTGTCGGTTCCGGCTGAATTGTGAGCAGCCTGTTCCGGGGTGGGTTCTAGTCAACGTCGCAACAACAACCGACTTTCGGAGGTTAGCAGCGTCGCGAATAGGTCAGCCGGACAACGGTCTTGCAGCACTATTCGAGGCCCATTGTTGAGCTCCTCCTCGACTGCCTCGAGATGCCGCGACGAATGGGTGGCCAGGGTGACTCCCTTCGGGAAATAATCCCGAAGCAGCCCGTTGGTGTTCTCATTGGTGCCGCGTTGCCACGGTGATCGGGAGTCGCAGAAGTAGATGGGCGCGCGCAGCTTGTCGGCGGTGGCGAGGTGGCGCGCCATCTCGGTGCCCTGGTCCCAGGTGATCGACCGCATCAGCGCCGGCGGCAGATCATGCATGCGAGCCACCAGGGCGGCATGCAGCGAGTCGGAGTCAGCGCGGGGCAGATGGACCAGTCGCAGCATTCGGGTCTGACGCTCAACCAACGTGCCGATCGCCGAGAGGTGGTTGTCACCGATGATGAGGTCACCCTCCCAGTGCCCTGGCTCTGCTCGATCGACTGGCGGGAACGGGCGGTCGTGGATGGACAGCATCGGCTGTTGGAAGCGGCCTCGTCGGCGCTGCTGTCGCTGGTGCGCGCGGCGGTGATCTCGACCAGTGCGCAGCGGTGAGCGGCGGTGCGGCGCCAACCGTGATGGCCGTAGAAAGCGCGAATTCGCTTGGTAGAAAGCCGCATAGATGCTCTCATGGCACAACCACATCGACCGGTCCTCGGGGAAGCGCAGACGCAGGTGCCGGCTGATCTGCTGTGGGCTCCACCGCCGACCGAGCAGCTCGGCGACCACGTGGCCCAGCTGAACGTTGACATCGACACGGCGTCGATGGTGACGTGCTCGACGCGCAGCCGCGTGCCGATGAGCATCGAAGGGCCTGTACCCGCGACCGGCGGGCGCGTTGCGCCGCAGTTCCCGGGAGATGGTCGACGGCGCTCGGCCGAGTCGGCGGGCGATCGCACGCATGCTCAGCCCGCAACGACGGAGATCGGCGATCTCGATGCGATCGTCCTGGGACAAGAATCGCGGGCTGACCTGGCGTACCTCGAGCCGATCCAACGGCGGGACGAACTTGACTTCGACACCGTTGCGGAAGACCTTGTGCCCGCGGGTCCAGTTCGTCGCCGCCGACCGGGACACACCGACTTCACGGGCGGCAGCCCGCACGCTCCACCCCCTGGCGCGCAACTCCATGAACCGCTGACGCTTGGCCGACAGCGGACGACGCCCCGGCCCCTTCTTCACCCGACGCGACGATGCCAACACAACCTCCAGAATCTAGAGAAGTGTTGCGACCGCCCCTAGAAACCACCCCGGAATCACCTGCTCACTTTTCGACCGGAACTGACATCCCGTGCCGGCGGGTGTGGTCGAGTGGCCAAACTGATCATCCCGAGCAGCACACGCCAAGACATCGCGTGAACGCCCCACGAAAGGCATTCGTCACATGACCGGTCACCGCGATGCTGACTCCTTGGCCGGACGCCACGGCTCAGGGCGCGGTGCGGATGTGGTCAACCGGTCGAGATGAAAGCGCGTCCACCGATGTCCCGCATATTCGCTCGGTTGGGCGTTAGGCCGGAAGGTTGGGCTCGCTGGGTGGCACATAGGGGTTTTGCAACGAAGATTAACAAGCTCTCGAGACACGCCGAAGTCTTGTCTAAGTACCCAGGCGTGTCTTGTCAATCTTCGCTGCATCTCGACACCCGTCGTCAACAGCCCGACCAGTTCGATACCGTCGCCAGCTGCTTGCCATCACCGATGAGGCTAGGGGCGCCGGCACCATGCGGTAAGTCGACGCGCACCACCGTGCCCTGGATCTGACGCCGCGTCAGCCCACCACCATCTCCGGGCCGCTCGCCATGCGGTTGACGGTCGGCGACCGCGAGGGGACCGAGCGTCAGCTCAAAAATGCCCGACGGCAGGCGCTTAGGACCTTCGGCTGGTCAGTCGACCCACCCCAGGGCTGCGCAGTAGAGCCATGCCGCGAACGCATCGTCGCGTCCCGCCCAGCGGTTCAGTGATCCGATGACCGAACTGAGCTCGGCCTCGGTGATCCAACCCTCGTCGACGGCCGTCTGTACCGCGGTCGGCGCGCTCAACACAGCGATCAAGAGGTTTGCCCACCACCTCGTGGTCTCGGCATTGCCATAAAACTCAGGCGCGCACGCGATGCCCTCCGATCGCACGAAGCCAGCGTCACGCATCAGGCCACGCAGGTGGCGCGAATACCGCGGGTCGCCTCCCGCGTGCGTTATCGACTGTTCGAACAACGACATGGCGCGCCGCAACTCCGGTAGGTCAGGTGAGAACACGACCGTGCTGAGGTCGTCATCGGATACCGCCGCGACCCCGCCCGGCCGAAGCACTCGTCGCATCTCGGCCAGCGCTCGCGCCGGCTCCCGCACGTGAAGGAGGACGGTGTTGGCATACACGACGTCGAAGGAGGCGTCCGGGACTGGAATTTCGTAGGCCGAACCGACCTCGAAGCTCACGTTGGCAATTGCACGCCGTTCCGCCGTCGCGCGAGCCAGCTCGATCTGAACTACATCGGGATCGACGCCCATGACGAGTGATGGTTGTGTCGTCGTAGCCAGGTCGAGCGCGATCGCGCCGACGCCACAGCCCACGTCGAGAATGGATAGCCCAGGACGTAGGTGCGGCAGCAGGAATGGGAGAAACATCATGGCTGTTCGATTGGCGACGTAGACCTGCTGGACGTTCGGTTCGACGATGTAGCGCTCCGCGCTCATCGCTCCCGACTTCCGTCCAGATCCACTAAACTGCACCGATCGTCGCCCTGGAAATCATTTGTGATCACTACCGAGACAACGGGACAGGGCCTGATGACGTTCGGCGAACGTCCAACATGGCGGATATCGCAAGGGTTCAGCAGGCCGTGGACGTGAATCATCCTCGCCCCGATCGCCGTTTTGGGCTTGGGTGACGTGCCGGACAGGCCTGTGTTGACGACGGTCCAAACCTAGGCCAGAAGCGACGTCACGACTGTCCTGGTTTTCAACCGTCTTCAACAGCCTGTGGTGTCCTGTGACGCCAGCGGCGACGTGCCGGACCAGCCGACACCGAGGAACGCCACCACGATCGCACTGGCGCTCGCAGCGGATGACGTCGATGGCCGGACGCGGCGCACCTGCTACCACTTAGGACATCCGATGCGCTGTGATCAGCGAATCGCTGACGCCCGCTGATGAAACCCGATCTGACGACCAGGCAGCGACGCGGCACGAACCACCATGTCTTCAAGGCAAACAACGCTACTGAACCAGAGGAACCGCCAATCGAGTACCGCGGCCTTCGCCTGGCTACCGATAGAATGAATTTCTGAACCCGGTTGCGTCCAGCAAGGTGGTGTACGAGTCGGACCTGATCAGCGGTACCGGCGTGTCGAGCAAATTGATCGAGTGTCATCGCGTGATTCTTCGAGAGGCCGACCAAAGTCACTCGAGCAAAGAAAGGAACACACGCGATGACCACTGCCCACGATATCGACCTGCCCGCCGTGCCGGCCGAACGACTCACCACCACCACCCACCCCGACGTGCTGCGCGAGCTACTCGCCACGTCCATCCACACCCCGATGGTGCTGAGGCCGACGCCCTGTGCGACGCGGGATTCGGCGACGCAGTATCGAGCGCGCCAACTACCGCAACTGATACCGGCACCGCCAATCCGACATCCGCACAGGCTCACTGGACCTTGGTATCCCCGAGCTGCACCACGGCTCCTACTTCCCGCACCCGGCCGCTGGACGCCGGCCCGTACACGTTCGTCGCCGGGGACGCGCTGGTACTCAAGGTCCGCAAGCTCGGTCGGGTGGTCAGCGTGCACGCGTTGATCGCGATCGGGGTCAATGCCGAGGGTGCCGCGAGATTCTGGGCGTCGACCTCAGCACCGCCGAAGACGATGGGACCCACTACACGACCAACCTGATGGCCGTCACCCCCAAGTCATCGTGGCCGCGGGTACGTACCGTGCTGCACTCGGTGTTCGATCAACCCGACTCCGAATCCGTGGCTGCGCAATACGACCAGATCGTCGACGCCCTATCGGACAAGCTTCCCAAGGTCGCCGAGCACCTCGAAGCCCGCCGGACCGGACCCGCTGGTGTTCACCGCTTTCCGCAAGCAGATCTGGCGCCAGATCTGGTCCAACGATCATACGACGACGTCGTTACACCACGTCCCTCGACTTGACCCTCGCGGGTGCGATTGCCCTCATGCTCGCCTCACTCACCGGTGCAGCAGCGCCTCCAACGACGCCGATGCGAAGCCCTAACTGGAGCTTTTTGCGACCCGCTGACGAGCCGAGGCGCTGAATTGTCGCGGTGACACTTTGCCTCAAGTCCTTTCTGCTTCACAGGCTTCGTCTCTGGCGATCGGAGCGTCAAGTCAGTTCAGACTCGACGCGCTGGCGAGTTGTCGAGTGCCGGATGACCCTATTCCAATGCCGTAACGACCACGGCGCCTAACGAGGGGCGCATCGGAGTAATCTGCTCACCATTCATTTTGCCGAACTTAAGGCGGCCAAAGATATCCGGGGGCGGTGCGCGTGCACTCCACGGAGTCGACTCGTTGACGGCACCGAATTCGACGCCAACATCAAAGATCAGCTAACATGACCAACGTATTACGTTGTAGCTCAGTTCTTTTGCTAGCTGAGGAGCGCTCAAGTTGGGGCTTGCCTTCCACGCGTGGACGAGATCACACTTGATCGAGTGCGTCACTCACTCCGGGGTTTTCGAAGGAATCAAGGCGGGGAGGACTATTTTGCACGCCATTTTTCGAGCGGGACGCCGTGCACTCGCCTTCTTGCCGCGCGTATCAGTCCATCAGCTTCGTCACGCGTCAACAGATATCGACACGTCAATCAATAGATGCAAAGGATTCTGGCATGATCTCGTCGCCGCAATTGTCCGACCGCAGTCACGGCCGATCACCGCTGCGCCCTACTCGTATGGAAAGAAGAGCGTATCGCAACATGTAGCAATCTCGATCAACTGCACGGGTAAAACGACGGGCCTATTCTCATGAGGTCGCAACCCATTTGATCACTGCGGCGCACACAACCGATCGCATCGCTCGTCCATCGACGTCGAATATCTGTGCGGGGCGCGGTCAATAGTCCATCGAAAAAGGGAACCTCCATGACCGCAGAAGATCTACATGACGGAGACGTTTCACCAGGAACACTCACTCGACCTGTCGGCGCCTTCGAGCGGGTGTTGTATCGCTTCGCGGAGCGAAATCCGCTCAACCTGTCTCTCGTCGCACAGTTCGACCAACGCATCGATGAAACCCAAGTTCGGTGCGCGTTGTCAGCAGTGCAGTCGCGACACCCCCTGCTCGGCGTGCTCGTGGTTGACGCGCCCAATGCACACCATCCAATTGCGTTCTACCGAGCCGATGATGTTCCGGCCATACCATTGACATTCCGGCACAACGAAGTTGATCAATGGGAGAAGGTTCTCGCCGAGGAACGTGCCAAACTCTTCGATCGAACTCGTGCTCCGCTCGTGCGAGCAGTGGTGCTCGCCGACGCCGTCCGATCCGTAGTCATCATTACCGTCGACCACACGGTGGCAGACGGAATATCCTGCGTCACGATCATCGACGATCTGGTAGCGGCACTGAACGATAACGAATTGATGCCGTTGCCGGTGCCCAAGGCCGTGGAAGACGTGTTCAGCGAACGGCACGATTCAGACTCTTACGAGACAATAGAAATGGCTGATCTTTATACCGACCCCCGTATGCAGACACCCACCACTAACCGGATCTTCGACGGCTCCCCACCGGAAATCCGCTCCCTCGCGATGAGCGCCTCCGAGACCGCGCGACTCGTTGAGCGTTGCCGCGCCCACGAGACTACGGTTCACGCCGCGCTGGTCGTCGCGGCCGGCGCGGTCGCCGCGAAGAGGCGCGGGCAAAACTTCGCGCGAGTAATGAGCCCGATCAACCTCCGGGATCTACTGGACGTCCACGGTGACTGCGCGAACTATTTCACTGGCGTCAGCACGGGCGTGACACTCGACGAGGGGCCGTTCTGGGACCAGGCACACAAAATAGCCGGTCAGCTCAACTTCGCCAGGTCGGCTGCCGGCGTAGCGGCTGGCTCAGTTGCCATGCAGCAGAACGTCCCGTTGCACGCGAAGTCGGCAGAAGCGGAGCGATTCTTCACCGAAGTAATGCCTTTCGACATCGTCATCACCAACCTCGGTATCCAAGAGTTGACTGATTCCGGGCCGATCGCACCCACGGCGATCTGGGGGCCGGCCGTGCAGATGCACATCTCCGGCGAGTATGTCATCGGGGTCGTCACCTACGGCCACCGATTACGCATGACCGTCTGCAGCCACGGCTCTGTGGCCCTCTACTTGGAAGAAGTCAGAAATGAGCTGATGGCTCAAACGTAAGGTCGCACTTACGGTGTGAGAAGTCTGCCCGACCGCGATACCATCGTCGCCAGCACGCAGTTCCACTCCATTCCCGTGGAGCTGCACGAGGCTTACCAACAGTCGATCGTGGGTGCCGCTGCACCGGGGTGCGTCCCACTTCATGCTGGTGTTCGACAGCGCAGGTATGCCCGCCGGAGTGGTCAACTCGGTGACCTCCGACGAGTTTGCCGACGTGGCGGGCAATTTCCGGGCCATCGTCCGATATTCGGGCCGCTTGCATCCACGTCGTCGGCGACAACCTTCCCGGCTTTGAAGACTCGCCCATACGACGTCCGCGAGGAAGGCAACGGCCGCAAGCCGGCACCGGCCTGGTTGCTTTCGGCCCACGCGGCCTGAATCGTCGCTCATCGAGTTTCGTCACCGTGGCAACGAGAAGACCACGGATTCCCGACACCAGGTACCACGAGGCCGGCTGATGGTGTCCATGGACACCGTCGCTCCGTAGGTTTCCTGGAAGTGAGCAGCGACCTCGATCTCACCGGTCGGCAATCACATTGTGGTCAAGGACAATACGATCTCATCGATACCGGTGAGTAGGCGTTGGCGTTTCTTGACGATCTGTGGCTTGAACGACGAGTTCACATCTCGGGGCATGTCGATGTCGACCGGGCCGATCTCGGTCAACACCGTGTTGGTCCGGATGCCGTTGCGGGAGTTACCGCTGCCGCGTCCGGCCGGGTCGTGCTTGTCGTACTCGAGATGTTCGGTCATCTCCGCATCAACGCCGTCTCGAGCACGATATTGGTCAACTGTTGAGCAACCGTTGGGGCCTACCAGGTCGACGCCTTGTTCCTTCGCTAGCACCAGCAGCTGCTCGGCGAGCTGCCGATATCCCAGGAACGTTACGTCGACGGCACCGGCACCGAGTTGCGCATCGCCGCCGAACTCAACCCACGGTATGGGCTCCGTGCCGACGACGAGCAACACCGATGATCCCGGCGCCAGCGCCCATCACGGCACCGGCAGCCAGATAAGGCCGCCCCTCGGACAGCTCGCCGAGCCGGGGCATCAGCATGACGATGCATAAGTGCGCTAGTAAGGCTAGCGCGACTGTCTAGAGACCGGCTAATCTGTTGGCATGGCCGTGGAGAAGATCTCCAGCACTGATGCCAAGAATCGGCTGAACGCGCTCCTGGCCGACGTCGAGCGCACCGGGAAGACGGTGATCATCACCAACCACGGCCGCGACGTTGCGCGCCTGATGCCCGCTAGCCCGACTCCGCGGCAGTTCGGCCAGTTGCCGAACCTGTCGGTCCCGGAGACCTTCGACGATCCGTTGCCCGAGGCGGAGCTCGCACGCTGGGACGGCGAAGACATGCCGTGAACATCCTGCTGGACACCCACACCTTGCTCTGGCTACTCAGCCGGCCCAGCACCATGGAACCGGAGGCGCTCAGCCGACTGGCCGATCCCGCAACCTCGGTATCGGTCAGTGCCGCATCGGCCTGGGAGATCGCCATCAAGACTCAGCTCGGCCGGCTCGACGGCTCAACGCTGTTGGCCACCTGGACCAGCCAGCTCGAGGCGATGCGGGTCGACGATCTGCCCATTGACTCCGGGGACGCGATCCTCGCCGGATCACTTCCGTGGGATCACCGCGACCCGTTCGACCGGGCGATCGTCGCTCAGGCAATGCGCCGCAATCTCACCGTCGCCACCCGCGACGCGACGATCCTCAGCGCAGCTCTCATTCCCACCTTGAAGGTCTGAATTTGGCGTGAGTAGGAAAGCAGTGTCGGCCACCAGCGCCGGTGTCGTTGCCGATGCCACCGTCAACGGACTCGAACGCATGCGTCACCGGTTCGACACTGGACGCCAACGGAGGGACGTGAGGGCGGCGCGGCGCCGGGCCTACGCCTCGACCGATGTCGAGCGGCGGTCTCCGAGTCGCTTGGCGGCGTAGGCGCGCCCCTTGCCTGCGTCACCCAACACCAGGCCGGCGATGTCGGCCAGGCGGGCGATGCGCCCGCCGCCACCCCAGGTGCCATCGGGAATCTCGTTGGCGAACAGCCAGATTCGGAGTGGGTCGCGATCGTAGCGGTCGGATTCGGCATCCAGAATGGCGTCGGTGACCGCGGCGACCATGCTGGCGCGGCGCTCGTCGTCGAACTGCCCCTCGGGCACGGAGGCGACGATCTTGTAGTGCGGCTGGGTGGGCTCCGCGCCGGCGTGCAGCACTGCAGCAGGACGGTGCAGCCACACCTTGGCCAGCGCGCGGGCGGCCGGATTGGTCGGGTCGGCGCCCTCGTGCTCGAGCAGCACATCGGTCAACGTGGACAGCAACTGCGCTTCGCTCGGGGCCGAGAGGGCACCTTCGGGAATGTAGGCGTCGAGCATGGGCATGTCGGGAACCTCCGGACGTCGGACGAAAGTCTGAGTTGACTTTCGCTATGTAGCCTATGGTGCGCTGAGTTGCAAAGTCAAACCCTGGTATCGTGAGGGGCATGTTCGCCGACCGTGACCGCTACAGCGACGAGAACTGCTCGGTGCGAAGGACGCTCGAGGTCGTCGGCGAGAAGTGGACCCTGCTCGTCCTGCGCGAGGCGTACTACGGAGCCCATCGATTCGAGGAATTCCAGGCGCATGTCGGGTGCGCGCGCAACTTGCTCAGCGAACGACTCAACACGCTGGTCGAGGCCGGCGTCATGCAACGCGTCCCCTACCGCGAACCGGGTCAGCGGGCTCGCCACGAGTACCGGCTGACCGACAAGGGCCTCGACCTGCTGCCGGCAGTGGTGGCGTTGATGCAGTGGGGTGACCGCTGGGAGGCCGACCCGGAGGGACCAGCCGTGGTGATCACCCATCGCGACTGCGGCCATCCCGTCGCGGCGACGCTGTCCTGCACGGACGGCCATGCCCACCTGACTGCTCGCGACACGCTGCCCCGCCCCGGTCCCGGCGCCCGCGCGGCCCGTTCGACCGGCTCCCCCGGTGGCGTCGTCCGGCGCACCTGACCGGCGAGCCCAGCGGCCGTGATCCGCCGGCGCCGAAACCGTCACATCGGCCACGTCGAGGCGCAGTCACCCGATCAGTCGCCTAGGCGTTGTCAAATATTTTTCAGTTTGAGATCTTTACGCATCATTTGTAATCTGCTTATCATGGCGGTCATGCATCCACGACGGCTGATCCGCGAGGTGGCGACCGTTGCGCTCGCCGCGACGATCGCCTGCAGCGGCTGCAGCAATCCCACGGCCGCCTCTGGAACGCCCACCATCGACGGCCTGGCCGGCATCGACGTCGGCGTTGACGAGGCAGCGCGCGCATCGTTGCCGGCCGACGTCCGCGACGCCGGGGTGGTGCGGGTCGCGACCGACGTTCCCTACGCCCCCTTCGAGATGTTCGCCGCCGACGGCAGCAATCGCATCGTCGGCCTCGACTACGACATCGGGCAGGCCCTGGGGCGAACCCTGGGCGTGGGATTCGACTTCGGCCAACAGGCGTTCGACGGCATCATTCCGGCGATCCAGGCGGGAAAGTACGACATCGTCATGTCGGCCATGACCGATACCGCCGAACGCCAGGGCGTCCTGGACTTCGTCGACTACTCCGTCTCGGGGAGCGGCATCCTCGTGTCGGCCGGAAACCCCCATGGCATCAGCACGCTCGCCGATCTCTGCGGTCGCGACGTCGCCGTCCAGAGCGGGAGCAAGCAGGCAAAGATGCTGACCGGAGAAGACAATCCGTGCCGGACGGCGGGGCGACCCGATGCGATCGTCGCGCAGAAGCCGAAGGACACCGACGCGCAGCTTGCCCTGATGAGTGGGCAGGTCGTCGCCGACTTCATGGACAAGCCGGCGGCGGGGTATGCCGCACGGACCGCCAACGACGGCAAGCTGTTCGACGTCGTCGAGGACCCGCACGCCCCCGGTGGCACCGACGCCACACCGAACGGGATCGGTGTCCGCAAGGGGCGACCCGACCTGACCAACGCGATCCGCCAGGCACTACAGCACCTGATCGACGACGGCACCTACGCACGCATCCTCGACGCCTGGGGTGAGTCGGGGATCGGCATCGACAAGGCCACCATCAACGCAGGCAAGGGGTGAGGCATGGACACCACGACGGGTACGCCCACGGACCGCTCGACACCGACCACTCCGCCGAAACCGGAGAAGCTGGAAACCGCGCCGGCGCGACACCCCCTGCGCTGGTGCGGCGCGGTCGTCGTCGCACTGATCGCCGCGGCCCTGGTGGTGTCGCTGGCCACCAACGACAACCTGAAGTGGTCGGTCGTCGGCGACTACCTGTTCAGCCGACTGGTCTTCGAGGGCCTCTGGACGACCGTCTGGCTGACCGTCGTGGCGATGATCGTCGGCATCCTCGGTGGTGTGGTGCTGGCGGTCATGCGGCTGTCGGCCAATCCGATCCTCTCCGGTCTTGCGGCGTTGTTCGTCTGGGTGTTCCGCGGCACGCCGCTGCTGGTGCAGATCATCTTCTGGGGCTACCTCGGCGCGCTGTATCCCCGGCTCATCATCGGCATTCCGTTCACCCACGTCACGTTCCTCGACGAATCGACGAGCGCCATCGTCACCGGATCGGTCGCCGCCCTGCTCGCGCTCGGGCTCAACGAGATGGCCTACGCGTCGGAGATCGTGCGTGCCGGCATCCTCGCGGTGGACGACGGTCAGACCGAGGCGGCCTACTCGCTGGGCATGACGCCGGCGGCGACGACCCGCAGAATCGTGCTGCCGCAGGCCATGCGGGTGATCGTGCCACCGATGGGTAACGAGACCATCACCATGCTCAAGTCGACCGCGCTCGTCTCGGTCATCTCGGGACACGACCTCCTGACCAATCTCCAGAACGTGTATTCGCAGAACTTCCAGGTGATTCCACTGCTCATCGTCGCCAGCGCCTGGTACCTCGTCCTGACCAGTCTGCTGTCCATTCCCCAAGCGTGGTTGGAACGCCGATACTCCCGGGGCACGCGCCCCACACCGCACGACGGTCCGTTCACGCGTCTCACCGGATTCCGGTTCACCCGCCCGTCCGCCGCCCGAGGAGAACAATCGTGAGCACCGCGAAGGTCAGCCGGCAACCGATGGTGAAGGCAGAGAACGTTCACAAGCACTTCGGGAGGCTTCGGGTCCTTCAGGGCATCGACCTCGAGGTCCAGGCCGGCCAGGTGATGTGCATGTTGGGTCCGAGCGGCTCCGGGAAGAGCACCTTCCTTCGCTGCATCAACCATCTCGAGAAGGTCGATTCGGGTCGACTGTCGGTCGACGGGCAGCTGGTCGGCTACCGGGTCGACGGTAACCGCCTGCGGGAGTTGACCACCAAGGAGATCAGCCACCGCCGCTCAGGCATCGGCATGGTGTTTCAGCGGTTCAACCTCTTCGGCCACATGACCGCGCTCCAGAACGTCATCGAGGCGCCGATGCGGGTGCGGGGCGTCCGACGCGAGGTGGCCGTCGCCGAAGCCCGCGACCTGCTCGACCGGGTGGGGTTGGCCGACAAGGAAGCCGCCTACCCGTCGGCCCTGTCCGGAGGCCAACAGCAGCGGGTGGCAATCGCTCGCGCGCTTGCCATGAAGCCCCAACTGATGTTGTTCGACGAGCCGACCTCGGCCCTCGATCCGGAACTCGTCGGTGACGTGCTCGGCGTCATGCGCGACCTCGCGGCGGACGGCATGACGATGGTGGTGGTCACGCACGAGATCGGGTTCGCCCGCGAAGTCGCCGACGTCGTGGTGTTCATGGACGGTGGGGTCATCGTGGAGGCCGGCGATCCACGGCAGGTACTCGTCGACCCCAGGGAGAGCCGGACCCGCGCCTTCCTGTCCAAGGTGCTGTGAGTTGGTGCTGACACCGCACCGGGCGCGGATCCTCGCAGCCGATCGATACGGCGCCTTCGTCGACGATCTCGGCGCCCTGGTGAACATCGACTCCGGATCGCGAAACGCTCACGGCGTCAACCGCATCGCCGACTTCGTCGTCGAACGCGCCCGACGATCGGGGTGTGACGTCGAACGGTTGCCCGGCCTCCGGTACGACGGCACGACGCTCGGCGATCGGATCGTCGTCCGCCGGGCCGGTGACGGCGAGGCGCGGATTCTCCTTCTCGCCCACATGGACACCGTCTTCGCCGACGGCACCGCCGCGTCGCGGCCCTTCGGCATCCGCAACGGCCGTGCCCACGGCCCCGGAGTGTGCGACGACAAGGCCGGCGTACTGGCCGGTCTGACGGCGTTCGACGTGCTGACCGGTTCCGGTCGGGAGAACTACGGCGAGCTCGTCTTGTTCTGTACCCCGGACGAGGAGATCGGATCGCCGACGAGTCGGGCCGACGTGATGCGGTTGGCCGCCGACGCCGATGCCGTGCTGAGTTTGGAGTGCGCACGCGAGGACGGTTCGGTGGTGTCGAACCGCAAGGGCATCGCGGACGTGACGATCACGGTGACCGGACGTGCCGCGCACCCCGGCGTCGACTTCGACCGCGGCGCCAATGCGGTGGTCGCGGCGGCGATGCTGGTCACCGACGCCCATCGCCTCAACACCGACGTGCCCGGTATCCGGGTCAACGTCGGGCGTCTGCGCGGCGGTGAGCGCGTCAACGTGGTCGCCGCGACGGCGACCGTGGACATGGAGGTGCGTGTCGACCCGGAGCCGGGCCTGGACGTGGCACTCGACCGGATCCGCGCTCTCGTCGACACCACCTACGTCCCCGGGGTGGTCGCGTCGATGACGGTGTCCGGGGCCTGTCCACCCATGCGGTCAGGACCGGGCCAGGCGCGGCTGCTGGCACACACGCGTGCGGTGGCGCGCGATCTCGGCTTCCAGGTCGACGCCGTCGCCAGCGGAGGCGCCGCCGACGCAAACTTCGCCGCCGCCACCGGCGTGCCGACCCTGGACGGCCTCGGCCCCGTCGGCGGTGACGACCATTCGGTGGACGAATGGCTCGATCTGGCCAGTGTGGTGCCGCGGGTGGCGATGCTCGCAGGGGTGATCAGCCGGGTGGCTGCGTCGTCCACGGTAGGTTGCGATCGACTCGACCCCGAATCATTGACCGAAGGGCTACCGACGTGAGCAGCATCGCCGACGTTCTCCGGGACCGGCTCGGCGATGCCAGTCCCGCCGAACGGAAAGCGGGCCGCGTACTGCTGGCCGGCTTCCCCCTCCTGGCGCTCGAAACGGCGACGACGGTCGCGACTCGGGCGGAGGTGAGCACGCCCACGGTCATCCGGCTCGTCACCAGGCTCGGCTACCGCGGATACCCCGACTTCCAGCAGGCCGTTCGGGCGGAGCTCGCCAGCGGGGTGGGATCCCCGACCGCGCTCTACGATGCACAGAAGTTCTCCGCCACGTCGACGACCGACCCCGGTGAGTTGACCAGTCGCACCGGCTCGATGTTGGCGACCGCCGTGCGCGACACGCTGGACAACCTGCCGCCGACCGAGTTGTCCGCCGCAGTGGAACTACTGGCCGATCTCAAACGACGAATCTTCCTGCAGGGTGGCCGGTTCACCGGTTTGATCGCGCACTATCTGAGCCTGCACCTCACCCAGATGCGGCCGGACATACAGATGCTGCCGTCGACCGTGGTGGAACGGGCGGCGGCGTTCTCCGACCTCGGAAAGCGTGACGTGGCCGTGCTCTTCGACTACCGGCGGTACGAGCCCGCGACGGCCGAGCTGTCGCGATGGGTACGCGACCGCGGTGGCCTGGTGATTCTGTTCACCGATCCGTGGTTGTCACCGGCGGCGTCGTCGGCGTCAATCGTGTTGCCCTGCAAGGTTGATGCGCCGTCGCCCTACGACAGCATGGTCCCGACCCTCGCCGTCGCCGAGCTGCTCGTCACCGGCGTCCTCGCGGCGCTCGGGGAGAGCGCCCTCGAGCGGATGAAGGGCATCGAGGGGTCGGCGACGTCTCTGCACATGTACTGAACGATCACGAGCGGCTCTCACGTTCGGGCCTCGGACGTCGCGGGCTCGACGGCCGTGCTCGCCGGCTCGACGCGGTTCGGCCACCAGATGCGCGGGCCGATGAGCGAGAACACGGCAGGCACGACCACGGTGCGCACCACGAAGGTGTCCAAGAGGATGCCGAGGCCGACGACGATGCCCAGCTGCGTCAGCACGATCAGCGGCAGGACGCCGAGCACGGCGAACACGGCCGCAAGCACGATCCCGGCACTGGTGATCACCCCACCGGTGGCCGACACCGCCCGGACGATGCCTTCCCGGGTGCCGTGTACATGGGTCTCCTCCAGTGCGCGGGTGACCAGGAAGATGGTGTAGTCGACGCCGAGGGCGACCAGGAAGAGAACGGCGAAGAGCGGGGTGGTGTTGTCCAGCGCGGGAAACCCGAAGAGGTGCACGCTGACCCAGCCGCCCAGGCCCAGTGCGGCCAGTGCGCTGAGCACGGTGACCACGACCAGGATCAGTGGCGCCAACGCCGCCCGCAGCAGGACGTACAGCACCAGCAGGACGACGCCGAGGATGGCGGGGACGACGACCCGTTGATCGCGTCGGGCGGCGTCCCGCGCATCGAGGGCCTGGGCATCCGAGCCACCGACGAGCGCGTCACCGTCGACGCCGTGCACCGAGGAACGAAGTCCGGCGACGACGTCGAAGGCGTCGTCGGAGGCGGGGGCGGCATCGACGACGACGCTGAACTGCGTCAGTCCGTTCGGCGACTGACCCACGGGCGCGACCGATACGACGCCGGGGGTGCCCGCGATCGTCCGCTGCAGATCGGCGGCGCGGTCGGTGCGCCCGATCACCCGGGTCGGATCGGTGAGTCCGCTGGGAAAGTGCGGTGCGAGGGTCTCGTAGGCCGACACGGATTCGGCCTTCACCCGGAACTGTTGGGTCTGCGAGAGGCCGATGGGGGTGGCCGACAGTCCGGTGGCCAGCAGGAGGAGGAGCGCGACGGTCACGATCAGGACCCGGCCGGCGTGCCCGCTGACCCAGCTGGCCACCCGGTACCAGGCGGTGACGTCCTCGGCTTCGTGGCTACCGCGCCGAGGAATGAACGGCCAGAACAGCTTCGGGCCGAATAGGGCCAACAGCGGCGGTAGTGCACCCAGGACGAACACCGCCGCGACGACCAGCCCGCAGGCCGCTTGGGCGCCGAGGCTGCGGGTCGACGGGACGATGGCGAGCAGCAGGGTGAGCAGCGCCAGGACGACGGTGGCGTTGCTGGCCAGGATCGCCGGACCGGCATGCCGCACGGCGGTGCGGAGCGCGGCGCGGTGATCGGTCGTGCGGACCAGTTCCTCTCGGTAGCGCGAGATCAGCAGCAGTGCATAGTTGGTTCCGGCGCCGAAGACCAGCACGCTGGTGATGCCGGTGGTGGAACCATCGGCGGTCAGCCCGGTCAGCTCGGACACCGCGCCGCCCAGGGCGGCCGCCGCCCGGTCGGCGAACGCGATGACGGTCAGCGGCACCAACCACAGGACGGGAGAGCGGTAGGTCACGATGAGCAGGAGCGCGACGACGGCGCCCGTCACCGCCAGCAGGGTGACGTTCGCGCCGGAGAACGAGCCGGCGATGTCGGCACCGAACGCCGGGCCTCCCGTGATCTGCAGTCGAAGCGCCTGCGGTGCGCCGTCGTTGGCCGCGGCGCGCAATTTCTGGACCACGTCGCGCAGGTCGAAGCCGGACAGGGCCGAGTCGATCGGCACCGGCTGGAGCGCGACCATGCCGTCGTCGGACGTGGACGGGGGCGGACCTCCGATTGCCCCTGCGGCGGAGAGCACCCGCTGGCCGCTCTGCCCGACGGCGTTCAGGTCGGCCTCGGTGAGCGGTGCACCGTCGGTCCGGGACGCCACCAGCAGAACCGGCGCCGTGCCGCCCTGCGCGAAGTCCTTGGCGGCGGCCGCCGCGCGGGCCGACTCCGCGGACGTGGGGACGGGTACGGGCGACTGGTTGGCGCCGGCGTTCTCACCGGCCACGGCCATCAGCGCGCCCGCGGCGACCGCGATCAGGAGTGCGAGCACCCATGACCAGCGCGCACACGCGAGGGCGGCGAATCGTTCCCACGGTGTCATGTGCCGAGTATATTAATTTGTTTAATCATTAATCAACTTAAGGAACAATGACGTGGCAGCTTCACCCTCGCGTCGGGCCGCCGAGGCCGGCATCGTGGCCGACGTCCAAGCCGTGTCCGCCGAGTCCGACGAGCTCAGTCGCGCCTTCTGCGCGCAGCAAGACCTCGGCGTCAACGACTTTCGCGCCTTGCTGCACGTCATGGTCGCCGACCAGCAGCACGCCCCGTTGACCCAGAGCGAACTGGGCGCACGGATCGGGGTGTCCGGTGCGGCCACCACCTACCTCGTCGACCGGATGGTGCAGTCGGGGCACTTCATCCGCGAGCCGCACCCAGCCGACCGGCGCAAGACACTCCTGCGCTACGCCGACCACGGCAGCGCCGTCGCACGTTCGTTCTTCACGCCGCTGGGTGAACACACCGCTGCTGCGCTCGGCGACTTCTCCACCGCAGAACTGGCGACGGCACACCGCGTGCTGGGCGCGGTGGTCGACGCCATGCGGACGTTCAACCACGAGCTGCGCGCCGGTGGCTGACGACGCCACCCGGCCGGGACACCGATGTTACTATCGCGAACATTGTCACGAGAGGGGTAACCAACTGACTCGCAAAGCATCTCGCGACGCCGAACACGGTTATCACCACGGCAATCTGCGGCAGGCCCTTCTCGAGCATGCCGTGGAACTGGCCCGGGCCGGCGGCCCGGACGCCGTCGTGCTGCGGGACGTCCAGCGCATGGCCGGTGTCAGCAACTCGGCGGCATACCGCCACTACGCCGACCGGGATGCCCTGCTGAACGCAGTCACCGCCCAGGCCGAGGCACGACTTGCAGATGCAATGGTGGCCCGATTGAACGGCGTGCCGAATCGAGGGCCGAAGGCCACGCGGGCATTGGCCCGGGTCCGCGCCACCGGGCAGGGCTACGTCGACTTCGCCCTTGCCGAACCGGGGTTGTTCCGAACTGCCTTCGCGGCCGACGACTCACGCGAGAGCGCGCATTCGCGTGCCGGCGATGACATCGACGCCGTGGTGAACGAGCACCACCCGTTTCAGATCCTGGTGCGCTGCATCGACGAACTCGTCACCACCGGCGTGCTGTCCGCAGACCGACGTGATGGGCTTGACGAAGCTGCCTGGGCCGCCGTGCACGGCCTTGCCACGCTCTTCATCGACGGGCCGCTCGGCGCGGCCGACGCCGCCCGCCAACAACTCATCACCGACCGGCTGCTGGACGTGATCGCCGAGGGACTGCAGTAGCCCACCTCGATGTTGACAGTATTAACATACGGTGCCATGCTGCCCATGTTAGTGCCGTCAACATTGAGGTGGTAGGGCCCATGGCCATGGACGTCTCACGACAATCCGACCGCGGTGGGCACGACGCCCCACCGCGGATGCGTCCGGTGCTCGTCCTGAGCGTGGTGCTCGTCGCAGCGTTGGCCATCAACGTCGAAACGACGATTGTGAACGTTGCTCTGCCGACGCTGAATTCGGCCCTCGGCGCATCGACGCGCGGCCTGCAGTGGATCGTCGACGCCTACAACTTGGCGTTCGCCGCCCTGGTGCTCGCCGGCGGCACCGTCGGCGACAAGCTCGGTCGCCGGCGCACCCTGATCGCCGGACTGACGTTGTTCGCGGCGAGCAGTGCTGCAGCGGCTCTGTGCACGTCGACAATCTCCCTGATCGGCATGCGCGCGGTGATGGGCGTTGCGGCGGCACTCATCTACCCGACCACCCTGGCGCTCATCACCGACACGTTCCGCGATCCCCGGCAGCGCGCGGCGGCAATCGGGGTGTGGGGAGCGGTGACGGGGCTCGGGGTGGCAATAGGCCCGATCCTCGGTGGGGCGCTCCTGGAGTCGTTCTGGTGGGGCACCCTGTTCCTGGCGCTGGTCCCCATCGCCGTCATCGCTGCCATCGGCGCGGTCGTCGTCGTGCCGTCGACGTCGAGGCGCCCGGGCGTTCACCTCGACCGCGGCGGCCTGATGGCGTCGGTCGTCATGCTGGGCGCCCTGGTGTACACGATCATCGAGGCGCCCGATCAGGGCTGGACCGCGACTCGGACCGTCGTGGGGTTCGGCGTCACGCTGGCTGCCGCGCTCGCGTTCATCTGGTGGGAACGACGCCACGACGATCCGCTCATCGACGTCGGGTTGTTCACCAACCTGCGGTTCAGTGCCGCCAGCGGCGCGGTGACCGTCGCGTTCTTCGCCCTGTTCGGCTTCATCTTCCTGATCACGCAGTTCTTCCAGCTGTTGCAGGGCTTCGGCCCACTGGAGACCGGCGTGCGCATTCTCCCGGTCGCACTCGCCATCGCCGTCGGGTCGGTGTTGGGCACTCGGCTCGCAGTCACCCGACTGGGCACCAAGGCGGTCGTGTGCACCGGCCTGCTGCTGCTCACCGCGGCGTTCGCCTGGGTGTCGACCGTCGACGTCGACGTGCCTTATCTCCACGTTGCGGCGCAGATGGTGCTGCTGGGCGGCGGTCTCGGCCTGACCACCGCGCCCGCCACCGACTCGATCATGGGCGTGGTGCGGCCCGAGCAGGCAGGGGCGGGATCGGCGGTCAACGACGCGACCCGTCAGATCGGCGGGACGCTCGGGGTGGCCGTGCTCGGCAGCATCTTCTCCACGCTGTACATCGATCGGTTGTCCGACGGCGAGGTGCTGCAATTGGTGCCGGCGGCCGCCCAGGCGACGGCCCGCGAAGGGTTGGCCCAGGGCCTGCAGGTCGCCGCCCAGGCACCGCCACCGGTGTCGGCGACGGTCCGCGACACCGTTGCCGATGCGTTCATGGCCGGCCTGCACGCCGGCTGCGTGACCGCGGCGGCGGTGTGCCTGGGCGGCGCCGCGTTCGTGCTGGCCTTCCTGCCGGCGCACCCCGGCAATCAGGAGACGATCAAGCCGTCGATCTGATTGATCGCCGACGAGGCGCCCTCGATCACGCCCATGTCCAACACCTGCTGCAGCCCCTCGGCGGACTCGAAGGTGCTCGTGTAGGTCGCACGGGTCCCGCCGTCGCGGGCAGTGAAGGTGTAGACGTTCCTCGAGACGGGCAGGTTGGGGTTCGGGGTGAAGTCCAGGTCGGCGAAACCGTCGATGAAGGAGAAGCTGGTCGGCTCGTCGACGGCCGTGATCTCCCAGTATCCAGCGTGCTTGTCGCCATCCGGGCCGGTCATGACGTACGTCGTCCGGCTTCCGGGGACGAGCTCGTGGTCGACCACGGTCGCCGGATAGGTGGGCGGTCCCCACACCTTCTCCAGCTGGCGCGGGTCGGCGTAGACCTGCCAGATTCGCTCGACCGGCGCGGCGAAGTCGGCGGTGATGGTCAGGGTCAGGTTCTCGAGGTCCTGCTGGACGTCGGTTACGGGCATGGGTCAGTCCTCCTTGGTCGACTCCGATGAGATGAGTTCGTCGATGCGTGCGATGCGCCCACGCCACACCTGTTCCAACTCGGTGAGCATGGAGGCCACCGACCGCACCGCCGCCACGTCGCCGCTGGCGAGTTGCTCGCGACCGCTGCGTCGCTTGGTGAGCAAGCCGGCCTTCTCCAACACGACGACGTGCTTTTGCACTGCGGCGAAGCTCATGTCGTACTTCACCGCGAGCGCCGAAACCGAGTGCTCCCCGGCCAGTACCCGGCGCATGATGTCACGTCGGGTGCGGTCGGCGAGCGCGTGGAACAGGGCGTCCGCCCGGTCCTCGTCGCCGGTCACTTCGCCAACATACAACCAGACGGTTGTAAGTTGTCAAGCCCCTCAGCGCGTACCGAACTCGAATCGGACCTTGTTCAGATAGGTTTCGCCGGGAAGCAAGGTGGCCCGCGGGAAGTGGGAGTGGTTGACACCGTCGGGAAAGGACTGCGTTTCCAGGGTCAATCCGGCGAAGGCCGGGTAGGCGCCGACCGGCGCCTTGCCGCTGACGCCTTCGAGGTACCCGCCGACGTAGAGCTGCACGCCGTGCTGGTTGGTGGACATGGTGAGGTGACGACCGCTTCTCGGGTCGGTGAGATCGACGACGTCACGCATGCCCACCCCGTCGAGGACCCAGTTGTGGTCATATCCGACACCGCCCTCGGTGACCCGCCCGGCGCCCGAGTGCGTCACGGCGCCGATGTTCTTCCCGATCGGGGTGGGCGTCCGGAAGTCGAACGGGGTGCCGGCCACGGAGAGCACCTCGCCGGTCGGCAGGAGGTCGTCGTCCACGGGCAGGTAGAACGAGCTACGCATCTGCAGGAGGTGCTCGAGGATCGTGCCGGAATCGTGGCCACCGAGGTTGAAGTAGGAATGGTGGACGATGTTGACCACGGTGGGCTTGTCGGTGGTGGCCTGGATGTCGACGCTCAGGGCCGAGCCCTCCAGCCGGTAGGTCACGCTGGTGGTCAGCGTGCCCGGGTAGCCCTCTTCACCGTGCGGCGAGACACGCCAGAACGTGACGGCGTCCTCGTCGGCGTCCCGGCCGTACTCGACACTCCACACCTTGCGGTCGAAGCCGCGCAGTCCGCCGTGAAGGTGGTTGGCGCCCTCGTTGACGGACAGCTGTACCGGTTCACCGTCGATGACCAGTTTGCCGTCGCGCACCCTGTTGGCGTAGCGGCCCGCGGTGGATCCCATGTAATTGTCGTCGGTGGCAACGTCTTTCAGCGTGGGCCGCTGTAGAACGATGTCGGCGAGCGTGCCGTGTTCGTCGGGGACGTGCAGTTCGAGCAGTCGTGCGCCGAGGTCGGTCAGCACCGCCCGGCACGTGTCGTTGGACAACGTGACGACCTGGACCTCGAGCCCGTCGACCGCTACGGCCTTGTCTTCGATCATGGTGATGCAACCTCTCTCGGGTGGCCCGGACGGCCGATGTCGTTGGGGGGTTTACCGGCGCCAGCGCGACGTGGGAAGGCCGCGCGCCTCGACGTCGGCGATGAACAGGCCGCCCGACTCGGGGTGGGCCGCGAGCTGCTCGGGGGTGAGGTCGTCGATGGCGGTGGTGATGACGAGCCGATCGAGCTCGGGCCCGGCGAAGGTCGCGCAGGACGCGTACGGTGCGGCCACCCGCACCACGCCGAGCAGCTCGCCGTCGGGGGTGAGGTGGCGCACCTCCCCGGCCCCCCAGACGGCGACCCACAGGTTGCCCTCGGCATCGACGCAGAGCCCGTCCGGGAAGGCGCCGCGCAACTGAAACGCGACGGTTCGTTCACCCCACCGTCCGCTGTCCGGGTCGTAGGGGCGGGTGAACACCAGCCCGGGGGTGGTGTCGACGGAATACAGGGTGTGCCCGTCCGGTGACCAGCCCAGCCCGTTCGACAGCTGCAGATCGTCGTCGACGACGGCGGTACCGCGTTCGGGATCGACCTGGTACAGCGTTTCTCCGACGTCGTCACCCAAGGCCAACGTTCCGACGAGGAAACGGCCTTGCGGGTCGCACTTGCCGTCGTTGAGCCGGCGCGCCTGACCCTCGGCGACCAGCCGGGTGACCTCCGTCGCCTCACCCGCCTCGTCGAGCTGGTAGACGCACTGGTGCCCGGCCACCAGCAGACTGCCGCCGCGGCCGAGAGCCACGGCACCCACCGTGGTGTCGACGTGATGGCTGGCGGTCGGCACGATCGCATCACCGCGCAGCTCCCCGACGTGCACGTCACCGGAGGGGATGTCGACCCACAGCACCCGCTGATCGTCGGCGTCCCACACCGGGCCTTCGGCGAGCCGGTAACGTTCCGTGGTCGCGCAGTGCGCGACGTATTCTCTCATCGAACCTTCTTTTCTCGAGGGTCTTGCGTGCTCGCGCCGGTGGGCGGCACCGGCGCGGTGTGCCCAGTCCAACGAAGACGTTGCGGTGCCGATTGTTTCGGACGTCATCAGCGCAGCGTGTGTGCGACACGTGCTCGCACGGCGAGTTCGGACCGACTCGGCAGGCCCTCCCAGTCACCGTGCGTGCCCACGGTGCACGCTGCGCAGACGGTGGCCCACCGGAGCCGCTCGACGATGCCCAGGCCGTGGCACCGAGCGGCCAGATACCCTGCGACGAAACTGTCCCCTGCACCGATCACATCCGCAACCGTGACGGGAAGCGCCGTCGTGGAGGCGATCTCGTCGTCACCGTGCCATGCGCATGCCCCGTCGGAACCGCGTTTGAGGATGACTTCCGACGGCCCACCGGCCGCGATCGCCCGTATCGCGGCGGCCGGCGCGGTTTCGTCGGTCAGCAGCTGCAGCTCATCGTCACCGACGAACACGATGTCGGCATGGCTCGTCAACTCCCGCGCGTCGCCGGCGGCCTGTTCCGGCGTGGCCAGCGCGCGGCGGTAGTTGACGTCGAACGACACCGTCGCGCCGCACCGCTCGGCGCGTTCCACGGCGTGATGCACCGCGGCGCGGCAGGAGGCGCTGAGAAGGGAGGTGATCCCGGTGAGATGCAGGACGGACACCTCGCCGACCCCGTCGAACGCGGCGTCGACGTCGTCGGGGCACAGGAGCGATCCCGCCAGACCGGTGCGGTAGTAGTCGACGGTGGTGAATTCCGCGGTGCGGTGATCGCGAAGCATGAAGCCGGTCTTGGCATCCGGCGCCGTCCGGATGAACCGGGTGTCCACGCCCTCGCCGGCCAGCTCCCTGACGATGCGTCGCCCCATCTCGTCGGCGCCGAGACTACCCACCCACGCGGCACTGTGACCGAGGCGCTGCATGCCGACCGCCACGGTCGCCTCGGCCCCTGCCGTGGACAACCTCAGCTCGGCGGCCGTGCGCAACGGGACCCCGGGAGCGGTGGCGGCCACCCCCAGCGTCTCGCCGATCGTCAGCAACGTGACCATCTGCTACGCCCGTGCCGGGGCGTCGGTCACCGCGGCGCGCAACGTCCGCACCCGCGTGCGCAACTCGCCGAGGTCGCCGCCATCGGGGGCGGAGCCGAGAAGCGATCCGCCCATGCCGAAGGCGAGCGCTCCGGCACGGAGGAAGGCGGGAACGTCGGCGAGGGTGACTCCGCCGGTCGGGATCAGCGGGACGTCGGGCAGCGGACCGTTGCGCAGTTCGCGAACGTAGCCCGGTCCACCGAGGGACGCCGGAAACAGCTTCACCGCCGTCGCGCCCGCGCTCCACGCGGTGATGATCTCCGTCGGGCTCAGCGCGCCGACCAGGATCGGGAGCCCGGCCCCGCGGGCGTACTCGATGACCGCGACACCGACGTTCGGGGTGACCAGGAACCGGGCGCCTGCGGCGTGGGCGGACTGGGCCTGTGCGAGCGTCATCACGCTTCCGACGCCAACGTGGGCATCGGTTCCCAGCTCATCGACGATGCCCGGCAGCCAGGTCGTCAGTCCCGGTGTGGTGAGCGGGAATTCGAGCACGCGCACCCCGGCGTCGACCAGCGTGCGTGCCGTGGCACCGAAGTGGTCGACCGACGCGCCGCGGACGATGGCCACGATTCGTTCGGCGCGCAGCAGGTCCACGTCGAGACAGGCCATGACCGTCACTCCTCGACGGCCATGTCGAGCAGGATCTTGCCGCGCGGACCGCCGCCGGTTGCCGCGAGCGCGTCGAGCGCCTCGGCGTGCTCGTCGAGGCGATACCGGTGGGTGATGAGGGGGTGCGGGCGGAAGGTGCCCGCGTTGAGCAGCCGCACCGTCTCAGCCCATGCGGCCGCGGTATAGCTGAAGCTGCCGCGGATCGACAGGTCGTTGTTCACCACGTCGTCGACGTAGAGCTTTGCAGCGTTGCCGTGTCCGGCGATGCCCAACAGCAGCACCGTTCCGCCGCGGTCGGCGGAACCCAGCGCCGTCTCGACCGCGGCCGTGCTGCCCGCCGCCTCGATCACCACGTCGAAGGCGCGGCTCGGCGGTGCTTCGACGGTGAACTCGTCGACGCCGACGGCCCGGGCCAGCTCGTCCTGCTCGGACCGCCGCCCGGCCATCACGACGACGGACGGTGACCACATGCCGACCAGCTGAGCGGCCAGCAGCGCCACCGTGCCGTCTCCGACGACCAACACCCGGAGGCCGGGAACCAAGCCGATCTCGCGTAACCCCCGCAGCACCACCGCGGCCGGCTCGACGAGCGCGGCCGCCTCCAGCGAGACATCGCCGGACAGCCGGTGCGTCAGGGCGGCCGGCGCCGAGACGCCCGGGCCCGCCGCGCCGTCGGCGGTGAAGCCCAGCTCGTCGTAGTTCTGACAGAGATTGGTCTTCCCGGCCCGGCAGGCGGCGCACGTCATGCAGGCGAGGATTCCCTCGACCACGACGGGGTCACCCACCGCGAGGCCGTCGACGCCGTCACCGAGCGCAGCAATCCGGCCCGACCATTCGTGACCGAGGATGACGGGGTAGCGCACGTAGACCGGGTCGAGGTCACCGCGAAGGATCTCGAGGTCGGTTCCGCACACACCCACGTAGTGCGGTCGCACCACGACCTGACCGGACCGGGGAGGACCCTGCGTCCGCTGCTCGATCGCGACGTCTCCCGGGGCGCGGACGACCAGCGCCGGACCGGACAGGGTGGGCGCGCTCACGCCGGACCACCGGCGGCCGCGTCGGCCGTCTCGGCGGTCTCGGCACCGTCGGTGGGCACCCATACTCGACCACCCAGCGTGCGGGCGATGTCGTTGGCCGCCTCGCGGACCATCAGACCGAACTCGGGTACCCGCCAGGCCGGCATCTCCGACTTGAGGCCCGTGATGCTGATGGCCCCGATCGGCACGCCGTCGCGGGATTGGAATGCCGCGGCGAGGCAGAACACGCCTTCGTCGTCTTCCTCGTCGTCGACGGCGTAGCCGCGCTCGGTGACCGTGGCCAGGTCCCGGAGCAACACCTCGACGTCGGTGATGGTGTTGCGGGTGCGGCGGGGCAGCCCGGTCTCGCCGACGATGCGGCGCACCTCGGCTTCGGACAGGCACGCCAGGATCGCCTTGCCCGCCGAACTCACGTGTGGCATCTCGCGAATGCCCAGCGGGGTGAAGAAGCGGATGACCCCTGGCGCATCCACGCGGTCCTCGAACACCGGGTGCCCGTCGATGTGGGAGGCGATGCGCGAGGTCCACCCGCACCGTTCGGTCAGCGTTCTGGCCACCGGCCTGGCGACGTCGAGCCAGGGTAGCGATTCCTTGTGCCCCTCGGCCAGGTGAACCACCGCGGGACCGATCCGGTAGCGCGGCCCCCTGTCGAACGACGTCACGTAGTCGAAGTCCATCAGCGTACGGAGCAGCGTCAGCACGGTGGACTTGGTGGTGTCGATCTGACGGGCCGCCTCGGTGAGTGACAGCCCTTCACCGCCGGCGGCGGCGAGGGCGTTGAGCAGCTTCAAGGCGCGGGACACCCCTTGCAGACTGTTACGGCTGGATCCCTCACCCGCCGAGTTGTTCGGCTGAACTGAACTCTGGATTGGCATGCCGAACAACTTACCAACAGTCGTCGCTGGAAGACAAGTGACTTGAACTGGCAAGAACCCGTTGACATGATCAACATCACAGACGTATGGTCGCTTCACCGAAACAGTATTCGGCTCAGCCGAACAAACTCACCTCTGGGGAGTACACATGCGGGACACGGCAACATCACGCGGCTCATCACCCGGCTTCATGTTGAGTCGGCGCCAAGCCCTCGGGGCCGGCCTGGCTTTGGGCGGCGCGGCATTCCTGGCCGCCTGTTCGTCCGCGGACAAGACGACCACGCAGTCGACGGCGCTGCAGAAGGACACCGGCAAGGTGACGATCCTGACGTGGGAGACCTACCAGGACAAACCGTGGCTGGATGCCTACAAGAGCCAATCCGGAGTGCAGGTCGACGCCATCACCGTGGGTTCCGGGGACGAGATGTTCGCCAAGGCGCAATCCGGAACCGTCAAACCCGACATCATGTACTTCGATAGCGGATTGATCCCCCGCTTCGCGAAGGCCAACCTGGTCGCACCGATCGTCGTGGACCGCCTGAAGAACACCGGCCTCATCACTCCTGGACTGGCCTGGAAGAAGAACAACACCTTCTCCGATCAGCTCTATGGCGTCCCCTACAACTGGGGCACTCAACCGCTGATGTACAACGCCGAGGTCATCACCACGCCACCCGACAGCTGGGGCGCGCTGTGGGATCCCGCCTACAAGGGCAAGGTCGTCCTCTTCGACGCCGCCGACGTCACGATTCCCATGGTCGCCCTCTACGTCGGCGCCAAGGACCCCTACCACCTCACCGACGAGGAGTTCGACAAGGTTCGCAAGGCGCTCAACGACTTGCGGCCGCAGGTGCGCACGATCGCCAAGGGTTTCGACGACGCGGTCAACATCTTCGCCGCAGGTGACGGCGTCATCGGCTACTGCCAGAACATCAGCGAGGTCACCGCACTCAACAAGGCGGGCAAGCGATTTGCCTATTCCTTCCCGAAGGAGGGCACGCCGTCCTGGCAGGACAACGCCATCCTGACGTCAGCGGGTCAACGCCAAGAGGTGTACGACTTCATCGACGCGGGGACCGCGACGCCGTGGCAAGCCCGATTCATCGAGGCCTCCACGAACAACGGCATCCTGAGCGCGGACGAGGCCCGACAGGCCAACATCCCCACCGACGTCCTGAAGGCCACCAACATCCTCGATCAGCAGGACCCTGCGTTCTGGTCGAAGATGCGCCCCCTGCAAGACCCCGAGAGCATCTCCAAACGCCTCGAGGTGTGGAACGAATTCAAGGCCGGCGGCTGACATGACCACGATCGACTATGCGGCACCCGCCACCACGACCGCCGACACGCACAGCATCGAATTGCGTGATCTGACCAAGACGTATCCCGGCGCCAAGGAACCCACCCTGGAGAACCTCTCCTTGAGCATCGCCGACGGTGAGTTCTTCTCGGTACTGGGACCGAGCGGGTCGGGCAAGACCACCACGTTGCGTCTCATCGCAGGCTTCGAGGGCCCGGACTCCGGAGTGGTACTGCTCGACGGCCAGGACGTCACGCGGGTGCCGCCCTACCGGCGGAGCGTCAACACCGTCTTCCAGAACTACGCACTGTTCCCGCACATGGACGTCGCCAAGAACGTCCAATACCCACTGAAGATGAGGGGCGGCACCGGCAGATCGTCCATCACCGCGGCAGCCCACGAGGCCCTCGAACTGGTGGGCATGGATTCCTACGCCAAACGACTGCCTCACGAACTGTCCGGTGGCCAACGCCAACGGGTCGCACTGGCCAGGGCGCTCGTCTCCCGTCCCAAGGTGGTCCTGCTCGACGAGCCGCTGGGCGCGCTGGATCTGCAATTGCGACACAAGATGCAGGTCGTCTTGAAGGACCTCCACCAACAGCTGCGGATCACCTTCATCTACGTGACCCACGACCAGGGCGAGGCGTTGGCCATGTCCGACCGCATCGCCGTGATGAACCTCGGACGCATCGAACAGTGCGCCACCGCGAAGGACGTCTACTACCAGCCGTCGACCCGCTTCGTCGCCAGCTTCATCGGCAAGTCGAATCTGCTGGACTGCCGCCTCGACGCCGGCGTATTGCAATGGGGCGGACTGAAACTCCGGGTCGACGGCCCATCCGCCACCGAGGACGCGGCCGCGGTCGTCGTGCGTACCGAGGCCGTGCGGATCATTCCGGCCGAGCGCGTGGCGGAGGCGGTCAACACCTTTACCGCGCGCGTGCGTCAACGGGTCTTCCTCGGCGACGCCGACGAGGTCATCCTCGTCGTCAACGGCCACGAACTGGTCGCCAAGGTACCCACCGGCGTTGCCGCCGAGTGCCGGCCCGGACACGACGTCCACGTCCAGATCCTGCCCTCGGACATGAGGCGGGTCCGTGACTGACACCGTCGTCGCGCCGTCGACGCCCACCCGTGCCGCGGCACGATCCCCGCTGCGCCACCTGAGCGCCGTTCCCGTCTACGTCTGGCTGCTCCTGCTCGTCGCCGCGCCCAACCTGCTGCTGCTCACCTACAGTTTCTGGACCTCCGGTGACCTCGGGATCGACCGCACCTTCAGCTTGGACAACTACGCCTCGGTGCTGACGTCCTCGACCAACACCAGCCTCATCCTCAAGACCGTCGGCGTTGCCGTCGCGGTGGCGTTCTTCGCCACCCTGATCGCCTTTCCGATGGCGTTCATCGTCAGCCAAAAGCTCAAGCGGGGCCGTCTCATCGCGGTCATGCTCGTCGTGGTGCCGCTGTGGGTCTCGCTGTTGATCCGCGTCTTCGCCTGGAAGATCATTCTCGGCGACACCGGTGTGCTGAACACCGGACTCATCACCCTCGGCATCATCGACAAGCCGATCGGTTTCCTGCTCTACACCCGATTCACGGTCTTCCTGACCCTGACCACGGTCACGATTCCCTACGTCTTCGTGTCGGTGTACACGTCGTTGGAGCGCGTCCCGCACTCCATCCTGGAAGCCTCCTCCGATTTGGGCGCGTCGAGCGTCAAGCGGTTCAGCACCATCATCTGGCCACTGGCCCGCCAGGGCGTCGCGATCGGATTCACCCTCGCGTTCGTGCTCGCCGTCGGCGACTACCTGTCGCCATCCCTCGTCGGCGGCCTGAGCGGAACCATGGTCGGCTCGGTCATCGTCTCGCAGTTCGGCGTCGCCAACAACTGGCCGCTGGGAGCGGCCCTGGCGGTCATCCTGTTGATCGCCGTCATTGCCGTCGCCGCACTCGTCGCCCGCCTCGGGCGCACCCGGGGCATCCTCGAAGGCGACATCGGGGCAGGCATTCCCACCGATGCCGTCCCTGCTTCGACCACCCGCCGCCACCTCGCCAACGCGGTCTCCTACGGCTACCTCACCCTGACGTACGCGTTTCTCTACCTGCCCCTGTTGATGATCGCGCTGTTCTCGGTCAACGACTCCAACATCCAGACCCTGCCGATGAAGGGCCTCAGCCTCCAGTGGTACCGCCAGCTGCTGGACTCCCCCGAGCTCATCGCCGCGTTCCAGCGCAGCGTGCTGGTGGCAGTCGGGGCCGTCGCCCTGTCCCTGGTGTTCGGCACGGTGTTCGCGGTGATCTTCGCCTACCGCAAACCGAAGGGCGCCAGCCTCTTACAGGGCGCGTTGACCCTGCCCTTCCTGCTCCCCGGCGTCATTCTGGGCTTGTCACTGGCCATCGTCTTTCGCACCATCGGTCTCCCCTTCGGCGTGACCACGATCATCCTCGGCCACACCACCTTCATCACCCCGATCGTGATGGCAGTGGTGCTCGCCCGGTTGCGCCAGATGGATCCGAGCATCGTGCAGGCCGCGGCGGACCTGGGTGCCACTCCGCTGCGCGCCTTCCTCGGCATCGTCGCCCCGCAGCTACAAACCGCCTTGATCGGGGCCTGCCTGCTGGGCTTCACGCTGTCCTTCGACGAAGTGCTGGTGACGTTCTTCCTCACCGGCGAAGAACCCACACTGCCGGTCTACGTCTACAACCAGTTGCGGTTCGGCTTCACCCCGGCCATCAACGCCCTGTTCACCTGCATCGTGATCGTCAGCGTCACCCTTCTGCTGGCGAGCGTCCGCTTCCTCACCGGACGTGGATCCAAGAACGCATCACCCGCCTCAGCTCTGCCACTGGGCTGAGCGATCCCCCACCGGTGCCGTCTCCGAACTGGGAGCCGGCGCATTACCCGAACGACACAGGAGTGCAATCACATGACCGACACGCCCTACGACGCAATCGTCATCGGTGCCGGCCACAACGGACTCGTCACCGCGAACTATCTGGCCCGCTTCGGTCAGCACGTACTGGTACTGGAAGCCCGCGACGTCGTCGGGGGGGCAGCGGTCACCGAAGCACTGATCCCCGGCGCGAAGTGGTCGTCGTGCGCCTTCATCGCCGACATGATCCGTCCGGAGATCGTCGCGGATCTGGAACTGCGGAAGTTCGGCTTCCACATGTACAGCCCCTCGACCATGGGATTCGCCCTGTTCCCCGACGGCCGACATCTGTTCCTGCACAAGCGCGTCGCCGACACCTTGCGCCAGCTCGAGAAGCACTCGGCCGCCGATGCCAAGAACTTCCTCGAGTGGGGCGCGCGGTTGCGCCGCTTCGGTGACTACATGCGCCCGTGGCTGATGTCGGCCCCACCGACGCGCGAATACATCCGGGCTGAATTCGAACGCAACGGCGAACTGGACCTCTACCGCGACTTCTTCGAGTCCTCGACCCGCGATCTGATGGGCCGCTACTTCGAAAACGACCTCATCAAGGGCTTTCTCACCTTCTACGGCATGGTGTCGGTGTTCGCCGGCCCGTCCACCCCCGGCACCTCCTACGTCTTCGGGCACCATTCGTCCGGCGACTTCGACGGAGAGTTCGGAGTGTGGGGATTCGTCCGGGGCGGCATGGGCGGGTTCACCCAGGCCCTGGCCGACTCGGCCCGCCATCATGGTGTCCAGATCAAGACCAACGCGCGGGTCGCCAAGGTGCTCACCGTCGATGGCCGAGTCACCGGCGTGGCACTGGACAACGGCGACGAATACCACGCGGGCAAGGTCGTCTCGAACGCCGACCCGATCCGGTCGATGATCGGGTTCCTCGACGAGGACGTGCTGGACCCCGGGCTGCGCAAGCGCATCGCCGACATCGACCAGCGCGGCTCGATGGCCCGCATCCACCTTCTGATCGACGAACTGCCCCACTACGTCGGGCTCCCAACGGGATTGGGTCCGCAGCACCTCGGCCATCAGATGCTGGGTGCTTCCGTCGAGAACTTCGAGAGGGCATGGACGGCCGAACAGCGCGGCGTCATCGCCGATGACTACGCGATCGAGGCCGTCATCCAATCGGCGACCGACCCCACATTGGCTCCCAAGGGTCTGCACACCCTCACTCTGGGCGTGCAGCAACTTCCCGGCGAGCTGTCCACCGAAGGCGGGTGGGGTGCGGCGAAGCAGGCGTGGACCGATCAGATCGTCGACCGCTTCTGTGACTACGCACCCAACCTCAAGGATCACATCCTCGAGCAGTACGTCATCACGCCCAAGGACCTCGAGGACGAGTGGTCGCTGACGGGTGGAAACATCTTCCACGCCGCCATGTTCGACGACCAGCTCTTCAGCGGCCGCCCGCTGCAAGAACTCTCGGAGTACCGCACCCCCGTGGACGGCTACTACCTCTGCGGCGCCGGCACCCATCCCGGCGGCGGCGTGATGGGCGCCAACGGGCACAACGCGGCCTACGCCATGCTCGAAGACCTGAAACTGGCGAAACTGGCTCGGCCAGCCCATGTTCCGCGTCCCAAGCTGACCGATCAGCTGCTCAAGAACACCTACGGCAAGAAGCTCTCCTATCAGGTCGCGCGCCGGCCCGTGTTCGACAAGGTGTTGGGCGCGGTGTCGCGGATACCGATGCCGCAGCCCGCCGAATTCCCCCATTCCTGACTCCGACGAACGACAGAGGCGGCGAGAAATGCGTCAACTTCCCCAAGGTGTTCTGCCCGTGCTGGCAACGCCCTTCACCGAAGGCGGCGAGCTCGACCTGAGTGCGCTGGCCAGTGAGATCGACTTCGTGGTCGACCAGCAGGTCGACGGCGTCGTCCTCGGCATGGTGTCCGAGGTGCTCCGCCTGTCCAGCGAGGAGCGCCAGACGCTCACCGAGGCGACCTGCCAGGCCGTGGCGGGGCGGGTGAGCGTCACCACCAGTGTGGGAGCCGAGAGTTCGCACACCGCGATCCGCTACGCCAAACACGCCGAGGCGGCCGGCGCAGACGCCGTCATGGCGATCCCGCCCATGAGCACGTCGTGCGACGACGACGAACTGTATGCCTACTACTCCAGGCTCATCGAGTCGATCGACATTCCGGTGGTGGTACAGGACGCCAGCGGCTACCTCGGACGCCCGCTCACCATAGAGCTGCAGGCGAAACTCTTCGCCTGCTACGCAGACCATGCGCTGTTCAAGCCGGAAGCCCAGCCGATCGGCCCGCGACTGACGCAGTTGCTCGAGGCCACCGACGGCGCGGCGAAGGTGTACGAGGGCACCGGCGGCCTCGCCCTCGTCGACAGCTACAAGCGCGGAATCGTCGGGACGATGCCAGGCCCCGACGTCGCCTGGGCCCTCGTCGCGCTGTGGAGGGCCCTCGAAAGCGGCGACGACGCACGGGTCGATGAAATCCAGGGCCCGCTCTGCACGATCATCTCCATCCAGAACAGCCTCGACTCGTTCGTCGCGGTGCAGAAGCATCTCCTGCGCCGCCAGGGCGTCATCCCGCACACTGCCGCCAGGGGCCCGGTCGGTTACCGGTTGGACCCGGCCACCGAGCGCGAGGTCGACCGTCTCTTCGAACGCCTCGCCGACGTCGTCGGCGTCAAGGTCTAGCGGCGTGGCACTGCGCAGTGACCGCTGGTTCGGCCGCGACGACGAGGTGGGCCTCGAGCACCGCGCAGCCATGCACGCCGCCGGACACCCGGTCGGCCTGACCAACGCCAAACCGGTGATCGGCATCGTCAACTCCGTCAGCGAGCTCAACCCGTGCAACATGCCGTTGCAGCGCCTGGGCGGCGCCGTGCGGGCGGGCGTCGAGGCCGCCGGTGGCATCGCGGTCGAGTTGTCCACCATCTCACTCGGTGAAGACCTGATGAAGCCGACCGCCATGCTCTACCGCAACCTGATGGCGATGGAGATCGAGGAAACCATCCGCGCCAATCCCCTTGACGCCGTGGTGTTGCTGGGCAATTGCGACAAGACCCTTCCGGCGCAACTCATGGGCGCGGCCAGCGCCAACGTGCCTGCATTACAGGTCAGTGGCGGCTATCGCCGGCCGGGCACGTTTCGTGGCAACGAAGTCGGGGCGGGCACCGACCTGTGGAAGTACTGGGACCAACGCCGCGCCGGCCACCTCGACGACGACGACTGGACGTGCCTGGAGGCGGCGCTGGGCTGCAGCCAGGGGGCGTGCAACGTGATGGGGACGGCGCTGACGATGGCGATGATGTCCGAGGTGCTCGGCATGATGCTTCCCGGTGCCAGCACCCTGCCCCACGACGATCCCCGCCTGGACGCCAAGGCCCTCGAGACGGGTTCACGCATCGTCGATCTGGTCCACCAGGGCATCACCCCGGAGCAGATGCTGACCCCGACGTCCTTCCGCCGGGCCATGCTTGCGTTGGCGGCGATCGGCGGTTCGACGAACGCCATCATCCACCTCTGCGCAATTGCCGGGCGACGCCGTATCACCTTGGAACTGGCCGACTTCGACGCCGCCGCGCGCGACGTCCCGGTGCTGGCCGACGTGGCGCCCATCGGGCGGCACAACATCGCTGCCTTCGATGCCGCCGGAGGGATTCAAGCGGTCCTGAGGCAGTTGGAGCGGCCGGTAGGCGCCGTCAGCGAATCCGGTGACCGGACGTCGGGCGACGTGATCAGGCGTCGGGACGATCCCGTCACCACCGCACCGGCCTTCACCGCGCTCACCGGGAACCTGGCACCGGACGGAGCCGTGATCAAGACCGCCGCGGCCCGTGGCGACCTCACCACCCACACCGGTCCCGCGGTGGTCTTCCACGGCTACGACGACCTGATGCGCCGGATCGACGACCCCGCCCTGCAGGTCGACGAGACCTCGGTGCTGATCCTCACCGGGTGTGGACCGCGCGGGGGTGACGGCTTTCCCGAGTGGGGCATGATCCCGATTCCGAAGAAGTTGGCGGGACGGGGTGTCACGGACATGGTCCGCATCAGTGATGCCCGCATGAGTGGCACCAGCTTCGGCACGTGCGTCCTGCACGTGGCGCCGGAGGCAGCAGTGGGCGGTCCTCTCGCAGCAGTCGAAGACGGCGACCTGGTCACGCTGGACATCGGGCGTCGACGCCTCGACGTGCACGTGACCGCCGGTGTGATCGAGGAACGCCTCGCGCGCCGGGTGCCACGCCCCGTCCAGCATCGCCGAGGATGGCCGGCGCTGTATCAACGCCACGTCAACCAAGCTCCGCTGGGCGCCGACCTCGACTTCCTGGTACCGCAGAGCGACGATGACACGCGATTCGTCGACCCCACCATCGGCCGAAGTTGACGTAGCGGTCGTGGTTGACCCGGCCGGCACGGGGTACGCGCGAATCATGCACGAGGTAACCGACAAGTTCGTAAGTGCCCTCGGCGAGCTGCACCGCGACGGCAACGTCGAGCCCCTCGTCGAACTGTTCAGCGACGATGCGACCTTGAACAAGGCCGGGATGCCACATGGCCAGCAGGGCAAGGATGGGGCACGCACCTTCTGGCAGCAGTACCGCGACGTGTTCGGCGAGATCGAGGCGTCCTTCAGCCACACCGTCACCGACGACGGCATCGCCTACCTCGAGTGGACCTCGCACGGCACGCTGGCCGACGGCTCGCAGTTCAGCTATGACGGGGTGAGCGTGCTGGAATCCCGCGACGACACCATCGACGCCTTCCGCACGTACTACGACACGGCCGCCTTCCTGGAGAACCAGAGCGCGGTCGGTTCCGGTTCCCAGGCGACTCAGGGCTCCCGATAGCCAAGGGCGGCCGATATCCGTGCGGTCGCCCGGATCACGACCGCCACCAGCCCGCGCATTCTGGCGGCCGGCATGTACGGCCGGGTCGCCGACACGCTGACGGCACCGACAATGTGTCCGGTGACGTCGCGCACGGGTGCCGCCACGCAACGGATGCCGGGCTCGTTGTCCTCGAGATCCATCGCCGCGCCCCGACGGGCGTAGTCCCGCATGCGGGCCTGGAACTCCTCGAAGGAGGCCTTCTTGACGGCTGCGGACGGCGACGGTGTCGCCGCGTCTGCCTCGAAGGCAGCCTGCCAGCGGTCGGGCGAGTCGAGCAGCAGGGCCTTGCCGACCCCGGCCCGCGTCAGCGGCATGCGGTACCCGATCCGTGAGCGCATCTCCGCGCCGCGCGAACCGGGCAGTTTGTCCAGATACAGGACCGAACCACCGTCCTCGACGGCCAGATGGACGGTGTCGCTGACCTGGGTGGACAGCTCCTCCAGGATGGGACGCGCGACCACTGGCAACGGATTGCCGTGCAGCGCCTTGAATCCCAGGTCGATGAGGGCGGGCCCCAGTGAGTAGCCCTTGCCCGCGATGCGTAGGTATCCTAGCTGCAGCAACAGTCGAACGAGCCGGTGCGCGGTACTCCGTCCGAGACCGGTGCGCTCGGCGACGGTCTTCAGGTCCGCGGCGCCATCGGCGACGGCCTGAACGACGGACAGGCCGCGCGCCAACGTCTGGGTCCCCGCCGGAAAGTCGCCGATGGGTGCGTTCACGTGACTCGTCGTTTCATATATCGGGACGATGATTGCGTATCTGGACAGCGTTTTTCACAGTAGAGGTGTGACCCGTGCCACCGCCCGGCAACCCCACCTGATCGCCGTCGACTGGGGCACCTCCTCGCTGCGGGCGTGGTTGATGGGGCCGGACGGCGAGATCCTGTCCCTACGGCGTCGCGCCGAGGGTCTGCTGAACATCGCCGAGCGACCCGCCGTCGAACGTGCCGCTGAGTACGAGCGGATCTTCACCGACCTCACCGCCGACTGGACGGGTGGGCGTTCCGCACTGCCCGCCATCGCGTGCGGCATGGTCGGCAGCACGGAGGGCTGGGCGGACGCCGGTTATCTCACCGTTCCCACCGAGCTCACCTTCGGCACGGATGCCTTGACCGTGATACCCCATGCCGGGGGCCGGCTCCACCTCGTCCCCGGCCTGCGAATCGGTTCCCATGACGACGCCCCCGGCGACCTCCTGCGCGGCGAGGAGAGCCAACTCGTCGGCGCGCTCGACCTGATCGGCCGCGACGTCGCGGAGCAGACCTTCGTTCTGCCTGGCACGCATACCAAGTGGGTTCGTGTGGACAACGGCAAGGTCACCTCCTTCACCACGGTGATGACCGGCGAGCTCTTCGGACTGGTCACCCACCACGGTCTGCTGGCACGGACGGCGTCGACGGGTCGCGTGGACCACCATGCATTCGAGCGTGGTCTCCGGACCGCCCCGGGCCGCGGACTACCCGCCGAGTTGTTCGGCGGCCGGGCACTCGTCCTCGACGGTCTGCTCGACCCCGGTTCGCTACCCGACTACGTCTCCGGTGTCCTCATCGCCGACGAATTGGGCCACCAACTTCCCAAGTACGCGAGCCCGGGGCCACTCGTCGTCTGCGGAGACCCGGACCTGTGCGGGCGCTACGCGCTGGCCTTGAGGCACTTCGGCGTTCGGTCACGCGTCGTCGCGGAAGACGCCACGGCTCGTGGCTTGTGGACCATCGCCGCGAACGCCGGCCTGATCGACACCGCACTCACCGACGCCAAGGAGGAGCACCGCCCATGACCGCAGAGCACATGACCCCGACCGGCCTGGTGGCGATCCTGCGGGGCGTCACTCCCGCCGAGGTCGTCGGCATCGGTGCCGTGTTGATCGAGGAGGGATTCCCGGCGATCGAGGTGCCGATGAACTCGCCGGATCCCCTGCGCTCGATCGGTCTGCTGGTCGAGGCGATCGGCGCGGACTGCGTCGTCGGTGCCGGCACGGTCACCTCGGTCGACGACGTGATCCGCGCCGAATCCGCCGGCGCGCGCATCATCGTCGCGCCCAATACGGACGCCGAGGTCATCGCCGAGGCGGTGTCCCGGGGACTCCGCCCGTACCCGGGGGTGGCTACCCCGACCGAGGCCTTCACCGCCGTGAAGGCCGGTGCACGCAGCCTCAAGCTCTTCCCGTCGGACACCCTCGGCGTCGCGGGAATGAACGCGATCCGGGCCGTCTTGCCCGGCGGGGTCGAGATGCTCCCCGTCGGAGGGGTGGACCAGTCGAACCTCGCCGCATGGGCCGACGCCGGCGCCGGAGGCGCAGGGATCGGCAGCTGCCTCTACCGACCCGGGGACGGCGGCGACGACGTCCGTGCCCGTGCCCGCACGTTGACCGAGATCTGGTCGACCACCCACCGATCGCCCCTCTGACGACCCCGTCCCGACGACAGGAGTACTTCGTGAAGATCACCTCGCTGACCACCTACGCCGTTCCGCCGCGATGGTTGTTCCTCAAGATCGAGACCGACGACGGCACCGTCGGCTGGGGCGAGCCGGTCCTGGAGGGCCGGGCAGCCACCGTGGCCACCGCCGTCGAGGAGCTGTCGGACTACCTCGTCGGGCAGGATCCCACCCAGATCGAAGATCACTGGAATGTGTTGTACCGCGGCGGTTTCTACCGCGGTGGCGGTGTCCACATGAGTGCGTTGGCCGGCATCGACCAGGCGCTGTGGGACATCAAGGGCAAGGTGTTCGGCGTCCCCGCCTACGAGCTTCTCGGGGGCAAGGTGCGCGACCGCATCAAGGTCTACTCGTGGGTCGGTGGTGACCGGCCCGCCGACACCGCGGCCGCGGCGCGCGAGGTCGTCGACCGCGGGTTCGCCGCCGTGAAGCTGCTGGGAACTCAGGAGCTCCAATACGTCGACGGCTGGGACAAGGTCGAGCAATGCGTGTCGAACATCGGCGCGGTGCGCGACGCGGTCGGGCCCCACACCGGCATCGCCGTGGACTTTCACGGCCGAGTCCACAAGCCGATGGCCAAGGTGCTGCTCCGGGAACTGGAGCCGTTTCACCTGATGTTCGTGGAGGAGCCGGTGCTCTCCGAGCACCTCGACAGCTGCACCGACATCCTCCGTCAGTCGCCGATTCCCATCGCCCTCGGCGAAAGGCTCTATTCCCGTTGGGACTTCAAGTCGGTGATCGCCAGCGGCGCCGTCGACATCATTCAACCGGACCCGTCGCACTGTGGCGGCATCACCGAAGCCCGCAAGATCGCCCACCTGGCCGAGGCCTACGACGTCGCGCTGGCTCCACACTGCCCGTTGGGACCGATCGCGCTGGCGGCGTGCCTGCAGATCGACGCCGGTTGCTACAACGCGGTCATCCAGGAGCAGAGCCTCGGCATCCAGTACAACACCACCAACGACCTGCTCGACTACCTCGTCGATCCGACGGTGTTCGACTACCGCGACGGATACGTGAACATCCCGTCGGGTCCGGGCCTCGGCATCGCCATCAACGAGGAATACGTCGCCGAACGCGCCGCCGAGGGGCACCGATGGCGAAACCCCCTGTGGCGGCACGACGACGGCTCCGTCGCGGAATGGTGAGGAACTCCGACCATGACTGAGACCGCAACGCGCACTGCCAACCCGGCCAGCAAGGCACGGTTCCTGATCGCCGTCATGCTGTTCATCACCGTGGTGATCAACTACGTGGACCGCGCCAACCTCTCGATCGCCATGCCGGCGATCTCCGGTGAAATGGACCTGACGAAAGCGCAACAGGGCCTCCTGTTGTCGGCCTTCGGATGGACCTACGCCGCTCTGCAGCTTCCCGGTGGATGGCTGGTCGACCGGATTCCGCCACGCGTGCTGTATCCCGTGTGCCTCGTATTGTGGTCGCTGGCCACGGTTTTGATGGGAATCATCGGCGGCTTCGTCGCACTGATCGTGCTGCGGCTCATGGTCGGCACGTTCGAGGCGCCCGCCTATCCCATCAACAACCGGGTGGCCACGGCCTGGTTCCCCGAGCGGGAACGCGCCACGACCATCGGCTTCTACACGTCGGGCCAGTTCATCGGGCTCGCTCTGCTCACCCCGGTGCTGTCGTGGCTGCAGGCCGTCACCTCCTGGCATTGGGTGTTCATCGCCACCGGCGCCATCGGGATCAGCTGGGCCGCGGTGTGGTACCTGCTCTACCGCGAGCCCCGGGAGTCGCGGGCCAACGACGCCGAGATCGCGCTCATCACCGACGGCGGCGGACTGGTGGACCTCGCCGACCGCAGAACGTCCCGCGCCGCCATCACGCGCGCCGACGTCGCGACCGTGCTAGGGCGACGGAAGCTGTGGGGCCTGTACCTCGGCCAGTTCTGCCTGACCTCCACGCTGTGGTTCTTCCTGACCTGGTTTCCGACCTACCTCGTCGAATACCGCGACATGGACTACATCAAGTCCGGTTTCCTGGCCTCGCTGCCGTTCATCGCCGCGTTGGTCGGCGTCCTGGTTTCCGGCGTGTTCTCCGACTTCCTGCTGCGCCGCGGTGCGTCGCTGGGGGCAGCCCGCAAGGGTCCGATCATCACCGGCCTGTTGTTGACCACCGCCATGCTGGGTGCCAACTACACCGACTCGACCGCCCTCGTCATCGCGTTCTTGTCGATCGCGTTCTTCGGCAACGGGTTGGCGTCGATCACGTGGTCGCTGGTGTCGGCGCTGGCGCCGATCCGGCTGATCGGTCTGACCGGCGGCATGTTCAACTTCATCGGCAACCTGTCGTCGATCGCCACCCCCATCATCATCGGCCTCATCGTGACCGACACCAGCTTCGCGCCCGGGTTCGCCTACATGACGGTGATCACCGCGCTGGGGATCGCGTCCTACGTGTTTCTGGTGGGCCGCGTCGAACGCGTGCCCGACCCGGTGGACGCCGTCCCGGCCAGCTGACCGCGGCGGCCCGCCGGACCGAACCGGGCAACGCCGGTCCAGCACCGCGACGGTGCGTGACGACCACTCAGAGGTCGCGCGTTAATGTGCTTCGGTCGGCCTCGGCGCACGAGCCGGCCGAATCGTCCGGCAGAGAAGATGAGCAGAATCATGACCGCAGCACCAGAACCGTCGGCTCTCGAATCGCGGGTCGGCCACTACTACCAGATGGACGAGACCTATCTGGTGGGCCGCGAGAAGGTGCGCGAGTACGCCCGCGCGGTGCAGGACTATCACCCCGCGCACTGGGACGTGGCCGCCGCGGGAGCACTCGGGTACCCGGATCTGGTGGCGCCGATGACGTTCACCTCGACCCCGGCGATGGCCTGCAACCAGCGCATGTTCGAGTCGGTGGTCATCGGTTATGACATGTACCTGCAGACCGAGGAGGTCTTCGAACAGCACCGACCGATCGTGGCCGGCGACGAGCTGCGCATCGACGTCGAACTGTCGTCGGTGCGCCGGATAGCCGGACGGGACCTGATCACCGTCACCAACACCTTCACCGACGCCGCGGGCGAGCGGGTGCACACCTTGCACACCACCGTCGTCGGCGTGACCGCCGAGGACGTCGATCCGGCCATCAGGCCGGCCGTGCAGAACGTGATGATGCACGACGTGAACATGCTCGGCGTCGACGAGTCGGATGCCCCCTATCAGAAGACGGTGCGTCCCGAGGGCGCCGCACCCATCGCCGAAGGAGGCACGACTCGCACGCCGGGGACGGCCTCCTTCGAAGACGTGAAGGTCGGCGACGAGCTACCGGCGCACCATGCGCGACTGTCCCGCGGGGACCTGGTCAACTATTCCGGCGTGGCCGGCGACGCCAATCCGTTGCACTGGGACGAGGCCATCGCCAAGCTGGCCGGACAACCGGACGTCATCGCCCACGGCATGCTCACCATGGGGTTGGGGGCCGGCTTCGCCGCCGCGTGGGTGGGCGACCCCGGTGCGGTCACCCGCTTCGCGGTCCGGCTGTCGCAGCCCGCGATCGTGCCGGCCACCGGCGGCGCCGACATCGAGTACAGCGGCCGGGTCAAGTCACTCGACCCGGCGACCCGCACCGGCGTGGTCCTCGTCGCCGCGAAGTCCGCAGGCCGGAAGATCTTCGGCCTCGCGACGTCGCACGTCCGTTTCCGCTGACCGGGCGATGAGTCTCGCGGCGACCGCTGGTCTGTCCCCATGACGGAACCGATGATCGCACCCGAGGAAACGACATGACCGCCAGCTACACCTTCGACGTCTTCTCCAGCCTCGACGGCTACGGCGCGGCGAGCGCCAACTGGACCGGCTACTGGGGCAAGCAGGGCCCCGAATTGCTCGATCGCCGCCTGCAGCTCTACCACGCCCAGCAACGAATGGTGTTCGGCGCCAACACCTACCGGGAGTTCTCGGCCATGTTGGCATCGAGTACCGAAGACTCCGAGGTCCGCGATCCATGGGTCACCCGGATGTGGAACACGCCGGCCACGATGGTGTCGACGACGCTGAAGGGACCCCTCGACTGGCCGGATGCCACCGTCGTGAGCGGTGACGCCGTCGACGTCGTCGCACGGTTGAAGGAGGAGTCCGAGGTGCCGTTGCGTTCGCACGGCAGCCTCTCGATGAACCGGGCGCTGATGGCCGCCGGCCTGGTCGACTACGTGCAGGTGACCCTCTTTCCCGTCATCACGGGAGAGACCGGCATCCAGCCGATCTTCGCGGGTGCGCCCGACTTCGATCTCGAGCTCGTCGAGCACCGCACGCTGGACGGTCACACCCAGGAGCTCGTCTACCAACCCACCCTGCACTGAACGTCAGGGACGGTGGCCGGGCAGGTGTCCGGCGGCGAACCGATCGCGCACCGTGGTCCAGCGGAGCTCGGGATAACGGCCGTTGTCCAGCGGATCGAGGCGGGCGTGCCCGGCGAACATGTCGTGCGTGTACTGCATGCCCTGCCACGCCGGGAACGTCTCCTGCCGTCGAGGCACCACCACCGCTTTGACCCCACGCGCCAGGGCGGCGAGGAGTCCGACGATCATCGTTCCGCGGCTGCGCTCGGTGATTCATGATCGAGGTGACCCTGATGGGCGCCCGGTCGGCGCGAGCCATGAATTCCCGGCGCAGATCGAAGTTGCGATTGTGCCCCGGTGCGGTCTTGGTGTAGTCGGAGCAGAAGTCCGACGAGACGAAGCGGGGTACGCCGGCGGTCACCGCGGCGTTCATCAGCACCGTCTGACGGTCGATGATGACGCCGCGCAGCCCACTCGGGGCCGACACCACGCAGTCGGCACCTTCGTATGCCGCCGCGACGTCCTCCACGTCGCCTGCAGTGGCGGCCAGGGGCATGGCGCCCAGCGCGGCGATTCGCGTGAGCGCATCGTCGGGCGCGTCCGGACGGTGCAACGCCCGGACGGTCGCGCCCCTGGCGATGAGCCGTTCGGCGATGCGTCCACCGAGGTCGCCCGTGGCGCCGGCGATCACGACCGTGGCATTGCGAGTGGATCCGCCGTGCTGTGCGTTCATGGACTTTTCCTCTCGGGTCTCATGGCGTAGCTGCGTGGGCGAAGTTCGTTCTCTTCATCGAAGCTAACGAGCCAAAGCCATATACGGAAACAATCCATTGGGATGGCTACCATTGGATCCGTCAATACGACGGAGGACTGCCCCGTGGCGATGCGAACGTTCGACCTCAACCTCCTTCCGGCTTTGAATGCGCTCCTCGAGCAGCGCAACGTGACGCGGGCTGCCGAACAGGTGTCGATCGGGCAGCCAGCGATGAGTGCAGCCCTGGCCAGACTGCGCCGACACTTCGACGACCCCCTGCTGGTTCGGGAGGGCCGGGTCTATCACCTCAGCGCCTTTGCCGAATCTCTGCTCGAATCCGTGCGCGAGGCGATGGTCGTCCTGGACGCTGCGACGGCATCGCGGCGCGACTTCACGCCCGCCACGGATGGCCGGACGTTCACCATCGCCGCAAGCGATTACGTCGCGCTGGTGTTCCTACGGCCCTTGCTCAACGAGCTCGCCCTACAGGCCCCAGGCGTGCGTCTGCGGATCGTGCCGATCATGGCGGACCTGGGAGACGCCTTGCGCCGCGGAGCACTCGACCTGGTGTTGCTCCCCGCCGAATTGGCCGGCGCGCTCGATGGGCTTCCACGCCAGGCGCTGTTCGAGGATCGGTTCGTTCTGGCCGCCGACCGGGACAATGCGGCGTTGGCGGCCTGGGCCGAGCACGGCCACGGGTCCCGAGCCGTCGCACCGATCGACCTGGATCTCCTCGCGACCTTGCCCTTCGTCGCCGTCACCGGTCCGATGACGTCCTTGCTCGCCCTGCGTCTGCGCGAGCTCGGCGTGGAACTCAGGATCGACGTCAGCACCGAGGCCTTCGTCATCGCGCCCATGTTGGTGCAGGGCACCCCGTTGGTGTGTTTGGTGCAGGAACGGCTCGGGCGACTTGTCGAAGAACACGCCCAGCTACGGCTGCATCAGGCACCGGCGGCGCTGGGAGGTCTGGTCGAGACGATGTTCTGGGGTCCGCGCCGCACCGACGACCCGGCTCACCGCTGGCTGAGGGCGCAGCTCACCGCACAGGCAGAGACGGTGTGACCCGACGGCGGGCAGCGGCGCGCCGCCACCCGTCGTGACCGGGCATTGTTGCCCCTCAGGCCGGACACCGTGGATCGTGGCCATCAGGGCGCACCCGCCCCCGACTGACCGCAGAGGCCTCGATACTCCATGACACCGCACGTCCTCATCTCTGGCGCAGGCATCGCCGGCCCCGCCCTGGCCCACCAACTCAACGCACACGGCTGGAAGACCACCGTCCTCGAACGGTTCCCGGAGCATCGCGCGGAGGGTCAGAACGTCGACGTGCGCGGCGCCGCCCGCGACGTCGCCCGCCGGATGGGAATCGAGGCCGCGATCCGCGCCTCGAACACCGGTGAGGTAGGGATGCGCTTCGTCCGCGGCGACGGTACCGCGGTCGCATCGTTCCCGGTGAGCGCCGCCGGGCGGGGCGACGGTCCCACCGCGGAGTTGGAGATTTTGCGTGGCGAGTTGTCGCGGATCTTGATCGAGCGCACCGTGGACCGCACGGAGTACCGCTTCGACGCCCAACTCGCCGACGTCGTCGACCATGGCGACCACGTCACCAGCACCCTGCAGGACGGCAGCACGATCGACGCCGATCTGGTCGTGGTCGCCGAGGGGCTGCGGTCCCGGTCCCGCCGCTTCGTCACCAGCGCCGAGGTGATTGAACTGGGCATGTACTTCGGGTACCTGACCATCCCTCGGCGGGACACCGACGATCAGTGGTGGAACTGGCAGCACGCACCCGGCTCGCTGGGCATGCACGTGCGGCCCGACAACCTCGGCACCAGCCGCGCCATCCTGACGTTCATGTCCGACGTCCGCGGCTTGGAGGACCTGGATCGAGCCGACCAGATCGCCATCCTCCGGCGCACCTTCGCCGACGCCGGCGGCCTCGCCCCACGCATCACGGCCGAACTCGACGACGCACCGCTGTACTTCGACGCGGCGGGACGGGTCGACACCCCCCGGTGGAGCAGCGGCCGCATCGCACTGCTCGGCGACGCCGCGTTCTGCAATGCCACCTTCGGCGGTGTCGGCACCAGCTTTGCCTTGATCGGCGCCTATGTGCTCGCCGGAGAACTGTCCCGCAACGCCGACCACCTCGGTGCGCTCGGCAGGTACGAACGCGTCATGCGCGCCCACACCGCGTCGGCCCGCCCCCTCGGCAATGACGCACTGCGCCGGGCCAACCCCCGCACCCGGTCCGGGATCCGCGCACTGCACGCCGTGGCCCGGCTCGCGGCCAGCACCGCTGGGCGCACCGCCATGCACGCCGTCGGTGGGCGGCTCGCCCACAGCGCGGCGGACGACGTCCTCCTCGCCGACTATCCCGTCACCCCCGAGCGCGAGGATGGTGTCGTTTCATGGCGCCGAAACGCCGTGTGACCCTCGAGACGCTGGGAGCGTGGGTCATCAAGTGCAATCCCGGCAAGACGCCGGTCGATCCGATGCGTGCGGCCGGTGCGGCGAAGCCGTCCTGGTGCGTTGCCGACAATTACCGTTCCCGACTGATCCGGCCGGGTCAACGCGTCCTGTTCTGGGTTTCCGCGCATCCGAGCAGGGGCCTCTGGGGCGACGGTACGGTCACGGGCCGTCCGACCAACGTGGACGGTCGGCTGCACGTGCCCGTCGATGTCCCGCTGTTCGCCGAACCGGTCACTGCATCGGCCATCGTCTCCGTGCCGGCACTGCGCTCGATGGAAGTGTTGCGCGCGCCCCAGCAATCCAACCCGTCCTGGGTCAGCGCGGCCGAGCTGGCTCTGCTCGAACCGCTGCTGCCGCCGACCTGACGGCAAGTCGCGGGCAGGCGGCGCCGCGCGACTTCTGCAGCAGAGTCGCGCATCTTGCACATTCACGACCGCTACGCAGAAGTCGACGCGCCTGCCCGACCGTCAGTCGCGGACGCGCCGCGCGAGTGTGCTGCCGAGCCCGGTGAGGATCTGCTCCGGGCGCTGCTGCTCGCCCTGCTGTGCGCCGAGCACGATGATGGCGCCGGTGAGCGCGGGGACCGCCCACTGCAGATAGCGCAGTTGCCGTTGCGCGTTCGCCACGTCGTCCGACGTCGACGGAGACGGTTCGGTCGCTCCCTGGACGGCCTGCCCCGCACCCTGCGCCGCCTTCTCGCCGAGAACCTTGCTGGCGACGGTCGCACCGAGCGCTGCCCCAGTGACCACGAGCTTGGTCACGGTGTTCGAGGTGACGCCGGTCTGGTACTTGGCCCGACCGCGGTTGGAGTAGAGGATGGCGGCGCCGCCCACCAGGTGCGCACCGATGGCGACCGCGCTCACCGGGCTCCACTTCCCCCATCCGGCGGCGGAGACCGCGGGTCGCTCGCGGGGATCGCGGACGGCGGCGGCGGCACCGTTGACGCCAACGGCGCCCATCAATGACCCGCCGAACCACGCGGCGGCGCCGACGTCGTGCAGGGAGCGGACAACGGTATTTCGTGATGACATGTGACTTCCTCGTTGAACGTGGGGCGACGTACCGCTTCGACGGCGGATCCGGCGCGAGTGTGCGAGAAGCGCCGGGGCTGGACGCAACTGACTGCAGGAGCCCAACGGCTCACCGAGCGTGGTGCTCGATTTGAGCGCCTTCAAACCTTTCGCGGCCCGGGGTGTGCAGCACGAGCGATGCAGTCGGCACGGTCGCGTTTGTCCCGAATGTCCGTGGGCACTCAACGTGCGTCGCAACCGATCAGGACGGAGGATCATGCACGCCGAACGCTTCCGATCACTGGTGGAGTCGAAGGGACCCTATGCGTCGGTCTACTACGACGACTCACACGACACCGAGGACGCAGCAGCTCAGCAGGACCTGAAGTGGCGGGCGATGCGCGACGAACTCGAGCAGCACGATGTGTCGCCCGAGATCGTCGAGGCCCTGCAGCGGGTGGTCCTGGAAGGGCCACCCGCGGTCGGCCGCAGCGGTCGCGGCCTGGTGGCGGCCGCGGACGGCCTCCTGCTCGACGAGCGCCTCATCCGGCCGCTCGAAACGCCGGTGGTTCGGGTGTCGTCCCTGCCCTACCTGGTGCCGGTGGTGGAACACGGCGCCTTGCACCCGACGTACGTCGTGGTGCTCGTTGACCACGCCGGCGGCGACGTGGTGATTCACCGCGACCGCACGGTGACGTCCGAGTCCGTCGACGGCGGCGGTCATCCGATTCACAAGGCCGACGGCGCGGAGACCGCCGGCTACGGCGACCCTCAACGGCGCACCATGGAGGCCGGCCGCAAGAACCTGCGCGCGGTGGCCGAACGACTCGCGAATCTGGTGGACGACGAATCGCCGGAGGTGATCTTCGTCGTCGGTGAGGTGCGGTCGCGGGCCGACCTGACCCCCACCCTGGAGCAGCGGGTGGCCGAGCGCGTCGTCGAACTGGAGGTCGGTGCGCGCAACAGCGGGTTCGACGACGCCGACCTGCAGAACGCAATCGACCAGGAGTTCCTCAAACGTCGGCTGACGGCGATAAGCCATGCGGCCGAACAGTTCTCGCAGGCGATCGGCCAGCGTGCGGGGCTGGCCACCCAGGGCGTGCCCGGGGTCTGCGGGGCGCTGCGCGCCGGTGCGGTGGAGACACTGATCATCGGTGACCTCGGTGACGCGACGGTCGTGGCCGGCGACGACCTGTCGACCGTCGCACCGAACGCGGACGTGTTGTCCGATCTCGGTGCCGCACCCGTGCAGACGCTGCGCGCGGACGAGGCGCTGCCACTGGCGGCCATCAGGACCGGAGCGGCGCTGATTCGCACCGATGAGCGGCTGACGCCCGATGACGGGGTCGCCGCGGTGTTGCGGTACGCGATGACGTGACCGTGCGGCGTGCCGCACTCGAGGGTTCGCCACCGCACGTCTGTGTGACCCGCGTCTCGGCACCGAACGCAAGGGGGTGGGTCGGCGTCTCACTGACCGAAGGCTTCTTCGGCAGTGAAAGGGCGCATCGTGACATTGACGGATCCCACCTTGGAGTCGGACCGCAGAGCATCGGTGGGGCTGATCCGCCCGCTCGGCGCTTTGGAGCGGCTGTTCTACCGCTATGGCGAACGCAACCCGGCGAACTTCTCGATCGTCGCGGAGTTCGACGTCGTACTCGACGTGAGCCAGGTTGCATCCGCTCTCGAGGCCGTTCGGCGACGCCACCCGCTGATGTCCGCCCACGTCGAGGACCACCCAGGTACCCGGCTCGGCTTCTACCGTTCGCCCGCCGCGCCCATTCCCTTGCGCGTGATCTCCGACGTGCCGTGGCAATCGCTGGCGGCCGAAGAGCTCAGCCTCCCGTTCGACCGCTCCGCCGCTCCACAGTTGCGCGCGGTCCTCGGCATCGGTACCTGCTACTCCGCCCTCGTGGTGACCTTCGAACACACCATCGCCGACGGCATCTCGGCTGTTCGGGTCACGAGCGATTTCATTGCCGCACTCAACGGCCAGGCACTGGACACCCTTCCGGTGCCTCCGTCGCAGGAAACCATGCTCGCCCGCGTCGTCGCCACCGACGATCACCCGGCCGCAGCCGATGTCGCTGCGCCGGATCCTCGAATGCTCGCCGCCGCCTCGATCCGACCGTTCGACGGGACCGCGCCTCGAGTTCACTCCGTCGCGCTGAACGCCTCCGACACCGCACGACTGGTCGGTCGTTGCCGCACCGAGGGAACCACGGTGCACGGCGCGATCGTGAGCGCTGCGTCCCGGGTTCGTCGTCGACGCAACGGCGACGACTTCGTGCGTGTGCTGAGCCCCATCAGCTTTCGGTCGCTGATCGGCGCCGACCGCGAGTGCGCCGCCTACTTCGGCAACCACCGCACGGGCATGGCGCCAGGGGACGATTCCTCATTCTGGGACCAGGCCCGCGCTGCGACCACCGCGCTGGCGGTCGCCCGTTCGGCATCCGGTGTGTTGGCGGCGTCGGCGGCAATGGCGCAGGCCACCGGCGTCGATGCGGAGGTCGACACCGCCGAAGGCCTGATCACCACCGGTCTGCCGTTCGAGCTTCTGATCAGCAACCTCGGCGTCCAGGACCTTCCCGACGTCGGACCGATCCGACCCGTCGCGCTCTGGGCGCCCGTGCTCGAAACTCAGATCGCCGAGGACACCGTCATCGGCGTCACCACCTATGAGGGGGTCCTTCGCATGGTGGCCTGCGGGTACGCGCCCACGACGAAGTTCCTCGACGACGTCGCGGTGATGTTGGAGAACATCACGCGCTGACGGGCGCCGGCGGCATCGGTCAGTGGATGAGCTTCGCGGCGTCCACCGTGTCCAGCTTGCCCGCCTCGAGCTCGTTCGCCTTCTTGAACAACGCCGTCGACGCGAACAGCACGGCGCCGAGCAATGCACCCACCGCGAGTGCGTACAAACCGCCGTTGCCGCCGAAGCCCTCCTTGAAGAAGTCGCGCAGGTTCGGCGCGAGGAATCCACCGAGGTTGCCCAACGAGTTGATCAAGCCGATGCCCGCGGCCGCGGCGAACCCCGTCATGTACTCCGTGGGCAGTGTCCAGAAGATCGGTTGCATCGCCACGAAACCCATTGCCGCGATGGACAGCCCGGCGATGGCCAGTACCGGCGTACCGCTCAATGCGCCGGAGACGACGATGCCGAAGGCGGTCATCAGCAGCAGGCCCGTCCCGATCGACCGGTGCTTGCGCGTGCGATCCGCCAGGCCGGGGAAGAAGGCGATGCCGAGCAAGGCGAACACCCACGGGATGGCCGTGACCAACGAGGCCTGGAAGCCCAGCTTCTGGCCGGTGATGGCCGTGACCTGCGTCGGTAGGAAGAACGTCACGCCGTACACCGCAATCTGGATGCAGAAGTAGATCAGCGCGAAGTACCACACCCGCCAGTTCCCGAGAGCGCGCCACACCTTCTGCGGGCCGTGGCCCTCCGCCTTGGCGGTGTCCTCGGTGGCGATGGTCTCCACCAACGCCTGGCGCTCGTCATCGGGGAGCCACTTGGCGTCCTTCGGCTTGTCGTTGAGATAGAAGAACGACCACACGCCGACGACGACCGCCAGCACGCCCTCGACCATGAACATCCACTGAATGCCGCGAAGCCCGAAGACTCCGTCCAACTCGAGGAGTCCGCCGGACAGTGGATTGCCCAGGATGCCGGCCAGCGCGATGCCCGCGTAGAAGTACCCGCGCGCCCGGCTCAGGTGCCGCGCCGGGACCCAGTACGTGAGGAAGAGGATGACACCGGGAAAGAAGCCGGCCTCCGCGACGCCGAGCAGGAATCGCAGAATGTAGAAGCTCGTCGGCCCCTGCACGAACATGAAGGCGGCGGCGATGATGCCCCAGCTCACCATGATTCGGGCCAGCCACCATCGCGCCCCCACCTTGTGCAACAGCAGGTTACTGGGGACCTCGAAGATCGCGTAGCCGACGAAGAACAAACCGGCCCCAAACGCGTAGGCGCTGGCGCTGATGCCGAAGTCGACCTCGAATTCCTTCTGTGCGAACGACACGTTGCTGCGGTCCAGGAACGCGATGATGTACATCAGCAGCAGGAAGGGGACCAGTCGGCGGAACACCTTCTTGGTCGCCAGCTCGCTCAGTTCGAGGCGGCGCTTCGCGGCCGTCGCCGTCGTGTCGTCCGACATGTCGTCTCCTAGTCTCAAGTGGCCGGTTCCCTAACGTGCACTGCGTCGTCGATCCCCGAGCGGGTTTAGTGCATGTACTTGCCGCCGTCGACCTGGATGGTCGCTCCGCTGATGTAACCAGCGCCGTCGGTGAGCAAGAAGGCGATGGTGGCGGCGATCTCGTCCGGCCGGCCGACGCGGCCCAGCGGGATTCCGGCCGACATGGAGACCTTCCGTTCGTCGGTGAGCCTCCCACCCATGATCTCGGTGTCGATGGGTCCCGGTGCCAACACGTTCACGGTGATCCCGTACTGCCCCAACTCCCTGGCGCCGCCGTGCGCCATCCCGATCACGGCAGCCTTCGCGGTGGCGTACACACCCTTCGAGAACGTGCCGCCGCCGTCGAACGCGGTGATGGACGAGGTGTTGACGATCCGCCCGACGCCCTGCGGGATCATGCGTGCGGCGGCCGCCTTGAGCATCAGGTAGGAGCCGGTGACGTTGACCGACATCACCCGCGTGAACTCGTCGAACTCGCACTCGTGCAAGGTGGCTTGCGAGGCGATGCCCGCGAGGTTGACCAGCCCGACGACCGGCGGCAGATCGGCATCGACCCTGGCGAACAGTTCCTCGACCGAGTCCTCGGACGCGACGTTGGTCGGAACGGCGATGACGCCGTCGTGGCCGGCGTCGCGCAACTCGGACTCCACCGCGGCGAGGCCCTCGGCATTGACGTCGGCCAGGGCGACCGCCCAGCCGTGGTCCGCAAGCATCCGGGCGGTGACCCGACCGATCCCCGCCGGGCCGCCGGCACCGGTGATGACGGCGGTGCGCGCCTCGGGTAGCCGGGCCGGGTCGGCGGTGGGCGGTTCGGAGGTCATTGGTTGCGCTCCTTCGTGTTCCGGGTGCTCAGTCGATGACCGTGGCGAGAACGTCGCGGATGTAGGCCCGGTTCTTGGCGATCACCGTGATCGCGTCGCTGCCGTAGTGCTCGCACAGGAATGCGCCGCGGAAACCGTGGCCGATGGCCTTGGTGATCGCGGACCGGTAGTTGATCAAGCCGAAGTCCATCGGCACGGGGAAGGTCATCACCTGGCCGGTGTCCGGGTCTTCGTCGCGCAGATAGTTCTTCACGTGCCAGTAGTTGGCGTACGGCAACAGTTTGTCGAGCATCTCGTCGACCGGCTCGATGGGGCGGTGCAGCCGGATGAAGTTGCCGATGTCGGGGTTCAGGCCGCAGGCGTCGTGCCCGACCTCCTCGAGGAAGCCGATCGCGCCGTCGGCGGTGCCCACGTACGTGTCCTCATACATCTCGAGGGTGATCTGCTGACCGTTGGTCTGCGCGTGCTCGGCCAGCTCACGGATCAACGACGCCGCCCGACCCCGCGCCTCGGCACTCTCGTCGTCGTGCCACCCCTCCGCGAGCCAGAACCACAACGCCTTCTCCTGGGCCGGCGTGAAGGCCTGGAAGAACCCGAAACTGACGACTGGCACCCCGATTTCGGCCGCGACGTCGAGCAACCGGTGGCTGTACTCGAGGTACTCCTTGCCGCGCTCGGGATCCATCACGCTGCGGCGCGAGGTGGAGATGGCCGGAATCGTCAGACCGGCGTCCTTCAACACGCTCTGGAAGTCGGCGCGGCGCTCCTTGCCCAGATCGGCGACCCGGACCCAGGTGTCGGTCGGGTCGACCTCGGTGAAACCCAACCGGGCCACCAGGTTCAGGTGCTTTGCCCACTCGCCCGGTTCGGCGTCGTGGATCGGTCCGCCGTGCGAGTCGACGCTGCCGAAGGGCAGCATGGCGGCGGCGATCGGCCAGTTCTCGGCAGTGTAAGGCGTTGTGGTCACGGGCTTTTACGCTCCCTTCGTCGCCGGGGCGGACTGACCGTCCGTCGGAGCCGGACCGAGCTCGCGTAGGAGCTGCCCGAGCTTGGCGTAGGCGGTGTTGCGGTAGGCGATGAGCTCGGCCTGGTCGCCGGCGGGGGTGACGAAGCCGCCGCCCTGCTTGACTCCGAAATGGCCGGCGTCGACCAGGTCGGTGAGCATGGCGGGTGCGGCCAGCCGCTCGCCGTAGTGCGTCTCGAACGTGCGGAAGCAGGCCCGGTAGACGTCCAGGCCGGCCATGTCGGCGATCGCGAAGGGACCGAAGAACGGCAACCGGTAGCCGAACGTCGTCCGCACCACGACGTCGATGTCCTCGGCGGTCGCCACCCCCTCCTCGACGAGGTTGATGGCCTCCTTGAGCAGCACGTACTGCAGCCGGTTGAGCACGAACCCGGCCTTGTCGTTGACTCGGGCGCTGAGTTTGCCCGTGCGCGCCACCGCTGCCTCGGCGGCTTCGACCACGGCCTCGTCGGTGCCGGTGTGCGCGATCAGCTCGACACCGGGGATGAACGGCGCGGGATTGGAGAAGTGAATTCCCAGGAACCGTTCGGCGTGCACCAGGCCCGCAGTCAGGTCACCGATCGGGATCGTCGAGGTATTGCTGCCGATGATCGCCTCCGGCCGGGCGGCCGCCTCGATGTCCTTGAGCACCGGCACCTTGACCTCGGGCTGCTCCAGGACGGCTTCCTCGACGAGGTCCGCACCGTCGACCGCCTCCGGCAGACTGTCGGCCGCGCGCAGGTTGGCCCGGATCAACTCGGTCGACCCGGCGTCGAAGAGTCCCTTGGCTTCGAAGTCCTCGGCCTCGGCGTACAGCCGTTCGAGGTGGCGACGCGTCAGGTCGGCGTCCGCGTCGACGATGACCACGTCGAAACCGGCCATGGCGAAGACCTGCGCGATACCGCCACCCATGTAGCCGGCGCCGACGACGGCGACCCGCTCGATCTGACTCGTCATGCTCGGCTGGACCCTCTCGGCTGATCGTGGAATTCCGGACGTGAAGCAGCGTTCATGGCATTACCAAAGATTGTGATCTGAAACACAGAGCGCGGGCAGGGTGACCCGGGCCCGCCGAAGAGCTGTTCACGATTGCATGGATGGGCGCCCGCGATCAAGTGCCGCGGCGACCGGCCGGCCGATTGAATCCGCGCCTGCGACGTGATGGAGTGAACCTTCCCGCCAGGCCACACCCTCGGCTTGCCCAGGAAAGGCTCCTCATGACCGCGCAGAGCCCAAGGGTCCCCCAACCGCCCTTCACCGGCGCGGTTGCACTGCAGACGTTGTTGGACGATCAACCTCCCGTCCGTGACGTCGGCACCAACCTCGACGAGGTCCGGGCGAGCCATCGCCTGGTGGTGCTGGACGACGACCCCACCGGCACCCAGTGCATCGCCGACCTGCCGGTTCTGACCCGCTGGGAGGTTGCCGACCTCCAGTGGGCTCTTCGCCAGCCCACGACGGGCTTCTTCGTGCTGACCAATACGCGAAGTCTGTCCGAAGCCGACGCCGCGCAGCGCAACCAGGACATCGTGCGGGCCCTCGCCGAGGCCTCGCGGCTGGAGGGCGACGTGCCGTACGTGATCGCCAGCCGGAGCGACTCGACGCTACGCGGGTACTTTCCGCTCGAAACCGATGTCATATCCGCCGAGCTTGCGCGACTAGGCACCGCCGTCGACGGGGTCGTCATCTGCCCGGCCTACGTCGAACCGGGGCGCGTGACGGTGGACTCGGTGCACTGGATGCGCACCGATGACGGGATGATTCCCGTGGCGCACAGCGAGTTTGCCAAGGACGCCAGCTTCGGCTACCTCAACTCCGACCTCCGCGACTGGGTGGAGGAGAAGACCGGCGGTCGGATTCCCCGTTCCGCGGTTGCCACGGTCACGCTCACCGACATTCGCGAGGGTGGCCCCGATCGCGTCCAGGAAATCCTCGGCGGCCTCGCCGACGGCCGACCGGTGGTGGTCGACGCCGCCGACTACGCGGACCTCCAAGTGGTGGTCCTCGCGTTGATCCGCGCCGAAGCGGCGGGGAAGACCTTCGTGTATCGCATCGCGCCCTCCTTCGTCCGACCCCGTAGCGGCCAGCAGGCCACGCCCCCCATCGATGCCGACCGGCTCGCGCGGATCGTGGCGGCAGCGAACTCCCAACGCGCCGAAGACGATCGCCCGTCGGTGCGGCACGGGCTGATCGTGGTCGGATCGCACGTCGGCCTCACCACCCGTCAGCTCGAACGGCTACGCGCGGCGGGCCAGATCTTGGAGCTGGAACTGCACGTGCCGACCTTGCTCGAGCCGGGCACCCGCGACCAGCACGTCACCGACATCGCCACCGAGGCAGCCCGGCTGTTGCGGGACAACCCGTCCGACGGTGACGTCGTGATCGGCACCAGCCGCACGCTGATCACCGGAGCCGACGCGACGGAGAGCCTGCAGATCGCCCGCACGGTCAGCGCAGCCCTCGTCGGCACCGTGCGCGAAGTCGTCAAGCTCGTCAGGCCGGCGTTCGTGCTCGCCAAGGGGGGCATCACGTCGTCGGACACCGCGACCGAGGGATTGGGGATCCGGCGGGCCTGGTCCCGCGGCAACATGCTGCCGGGAATAGTGTCGCTGTGGGAGCCGGTCGCCGGACCGGCCCAGGGCATTCCGTACGTCGTCTTCGCCGGCAACGTCGGTGACGATCATGCCCTTGCCGAGGTCGTGACCAAGCTCCGCAGCGGGTAGTGCGAAGAGACTTGGCCCGCGGAGAGGAGCGTGGCGGCATGACCCAGAACGATGGTCCGCACATTGCGGTGATCGGCTTGGGAGCCATGGGCTTGCCCATGGCCACCCACCTGGCCACGAAGTTCACCGTGACGGGCTACGAACCTCACGAGCCGCGCCGCGGACAGGCCGAACAGGCCGGTATCGCCGCCGAGTCGACGCCGGCGGCGGCGTGCCACACGGCCGACGTCGCCCTGCTTGCGGTCCGCGACCAGGCACAGGCGGAAGCTGCGCTGTTCGGTCCGGACGGGGTGACCGAAGCCCTTGCGTCGGGCGCTCCGGTGATCCTGACCAGCACGGTCGGCCCGGACGGCGCGCGCGCACTCGCCGAAAGGCTGGCGGCGGCCGGTCATCCGCTCGTCGACGCGCCGATCAGCGGTGGCCCGGTCCGTGCGGGCAACGGGGACCTGCTCATCGTCGTCGGCGCCGACGACGCGACCTTGGACAGGGTGCGCCCGGTGCTCGACCACCTGGCCTCCACCCTCACGATCGTCGGACCACGGGCCGGTGACGGGCAGGCCCTCAAGACCATCAACCAGCTTCTCGCCGGCGTCCACATCGCGGCTGCCGCGGAGGCGATCGCCCTGGCTCGCGGACTCGGCTTGGACCCGGCGGTAGTGATCGAGGCGTTGTCGCAGGGTGCTGCGGGTTCCTTCATGTTCGCCGATCGCGGTCCCCGAATGCTGCAGGCGTACACCGGCGGCGCCGAGGTCAAGTCGCGAGTGGACATCTTCGTCAAGGACATGGGCATCGTCGCCGACGTCGGTCGCAGCTCCCACGTCCCCCTGCCGGTGGCCGCGGCCGCGCAGCAGCTCTTCTTGATCGCCGAGGCCGCGGGTCTGGGCGCTCGTGACGACTCCAGCGTGGTCACGGTGTTGTCGCCCGACACCGGAACCACGGCGTGAGGCGGGAGCTGGCGGCAGCGCACGCCGCGGTCGACGAGGCGGTCGCCATCCTGCGGGCCGGTCGCGCCCGGCCGCACCAGCGGGTGGCCAAGGCCGCCAAGGACTTTGTCACCGAGGTCGATCTGGAGAGCGAGTCGGCGATGAAGCGTTCGCTGGCGGCATCCACCCCGGAGATCGGCTTCTACGGCGAGGAGGGCGGCGGGGCGGATCTGCACACCGGCAAGGTCTGGGTCGCCGATCCGCTGGACGGCACCGTCAACTATGCGACGGGGTCACCGCTGTGCGGGGTGATGCTCGGCCTGCTCGAGGACGGCGTGCCGACGTTGGGGGTGATCGAACTGCCGTTCCTCGACGTGCGGATCGACTCGGGCGAGCTCGCCGACGTGTCCACCCTCGAGGACGCGATCATCGGGATGGGTGACGCCTTTCACCGCGGTGGCGCGCGACTCGACGCGTATCTCGACCTGACGGCCAGCGTGCACCGACGGGCGCTGCGCTTCCGCTGCGTCGGCGCGGCTTCGGTGCTGTGGACGTGGCTTGCCGGCGGCCAGATTCAGGGCTTGGTGCTGGCTCACAACAATCCCTACGACGTCGTCGCCGGGCACGCCATCGCGCGCGCTGCGGGAGCGCTGTGCACCGACTACGCGGGCGCTCCGCTGACGCTGGCGTCGAGCGGCGCAATGGCGTCGGTCCCCGGTGTCCAGCGCGAAATGGTCAGCCTCTCAGCCGAACTCGCCGAGGTGGCGGCGCGAGAGGCGTGACGAGCCGACCGTCGTCGGGGCGGCTCACGACGGCATGGTGGCGCTGCGCCACGGCGGGCGCGCTGGGTGCCGCCGCGATGGATGCACGCTGGTACGCGCGGTACCGACGCGGCGGCGGCCACGGCGGGTTCGTCGGCTGGGAGACCTCCGCTGGCCTCGACGGCTGGACGGTGCGCCGGCGCCGGCCCGCTTCGGCAAGTTGGTGGTCGCCCGCGTCCTGCACCGGGAGCTGCCGGGCAGCCGCGCCAGGCTGCTCTACGGAATGACGACGTCGGCCGCACGCCGCGCGCTGGCTTGGAAATAGCGGGCGCCGCCCATCGAGTGTGCGCTGGCGGCGTCGGTTGTGCGGTGAGGGCGGAAACGACCACCCATTCCCGCCATGGGCGCACAGCCGATTCCGGCGGGGGGCGTCTCGGTGCTCACACCGACGGCTGCCCGCGAAAGTGGTGGTGGGCTCCGCGCGCGTGGGGCGTCGTCCAGTCCGGTCGTTGGCACCGGCGCCGGATGGCGAAGGCGACCAAGAGACAACCGGGCGTGGAGATCAGGACGATCAGCACCACCAGCGTCATTGCGTCTGCCATGGATCGAATGTCCTCCAGCACCGCGACGCCCAACAGTGGCAGGAAAGACGTCCTAGGACAATATTCTGCCAGTTGCGACACGCGGGCGAGCCGTTTTCCTTCGAGGCGATGGGGTACCGGCCCTCCATGTCGAAACTCCGTTACGGCCCGCACGAACGTGGGGTGGACACCCCGGGTCTGCTGCCGCCGGTCCTTCACGATCACCCGGCGCGGGCCGAGGGACGTCGTCTGATCCGAGTCGACGATCTCGACTCACGACGTGTCACCGAGGTCCAGACGACTGCGCACGGGGTGTTGGCCGTCGGTCTCAAGCCCGATGGCACCCCGTTCGCCACGAGCAACGTGTGTCGTCACCAGGGGGCCAAGCTCGGCCGTGGTCGCGTCACCGAGGCAGGCTGCCTTCAATGCCCTTGGCACCGTGCCGAGTTCGACGTCGACGACGGGAGAATGCGGTCGGGTCCGAAGGGGCGCATCTTCGGGTTCGCACCGTATTCGCTCGCCGTCAAGGTCTTCGGCAACGTCGCCCGGCTGCGGCGATTCGACGTCGAGATCCGCGACGGCTCCATCTGGTTGACGCACTAGCGCCGACACGCTGGACGACGCCGTACCGCGGAGCTACCCCGACGGCGTCGGCACCCAGTTGCCGTGAAAACCGGCCGGGACCCGGTGTGGCAGCTTGACGGCGGCCACCTGCTCCAAGGTCTGCGCGTCCAGGATGGCCAACTCACTCCGATCGGTCGGCCGGTCGTAGACGTAACCCATCAACACCCCGTCGTCCTCCCCGGCGTCCGGCGACGAAGGATGGAAGACGAACTCGCCGAGTGCCTTTCCCGCGCCGAAAGACCGCGCCTGACTGTTTCCCCCGACGAGGTCGTGCTTGAACAGGGTGTGCTCGCCCTTGGTGCCCTCGCCGACCGCCGGCGCGTAACCGTACCGGTGTCGCTTGCCGACGCGGCGTTCGTCTACGCGCGGGAATTCCTGCCCGCGGTCGTCGAGCCGGGTTTCGCGCACCTTGCCGTCGGCCAGATCGACGGTCCAGCGGTCCAGCGTGGGCGGTCCCTCGTTGGGTCCGAGGTGGTCGGTGTCGAACATCTTCGCGTGCCGCACGACGTCGAGGACGACGCCATCCCCCTCCGATGCGTCGAGGTCATAGGCGTTCATCGGGTGGAAGACGTAGCACGGTTCGACGTCGAACCACCGGACGTCGGCGTTGCCACCGTTGCGCGGCATGACCCCGACGCGGGCGGGATAGCGCGGGTTCCACGAATAGGGGAACCGCCGGTCGGCGCTCTTCCCCGACGGCGCGCTGGCGCTGATCGGGTCTGGGATGCGGACGCGACCGATCAACGCGGACAACAAGAGTCGGGCGGGCAACCGCAGCCCGCGTGGCGCCGTCATCTCCGCGGCCTGGCGGTTGTCGAACGTCACGGGCAGGTCGTAGAAGACGACGTGTCGCTCGGTCAGGGAGAAGTCGTGCATCATCGGGCTGCCCGTGACCTCGATGTCGACGGTGCGCCGTACCTCGCCGTCGGCGCCGATGACCGAGTACTGCACGGTGTTGCCGCGGTACATGCTGTAGGACACCGCGTGTAGGTCACCGGTGTCGGGGTCGCGTTTCGGGTGTGCGGTGTATCCGCCGGTGATCCTTCCGTCGAAGTCGCACGGGCCGACGGTGTCCAGTTCGTCGGTCAGTTCGTAGTTGGCGACGCCGCCCTCGATCAACGCCAGCGTCTTGCCCGCATGACCGATCACGTTGGTGTTCGCGCCGATCGGCGACAGCCCGGGGTGCCGGTTCGACGGCGTCTCGCCCAGCACGCGCGAGGCATGCGGCCCACGCACCCACCGGTTGCGGTACCACTCCGCCTTGCCGTCCCGGATGCGCATGCCGTGCACCATGCCGTCGCCGATGAACCAGTGATAGAGATCGGGATCGATCTCACCGATCGGATTGGGGCCGTTGCGCAGGTATCGCCCGTCGAGGAAGTCCGGGATGGTGCCGGACACGTCGAGGTCGGTCAGGGTGAACTCCTCGGCGAGCGGCGCGAACGAGTCTTCGAGATAGCGGTTGCCCATGACGTTCCTTCCATAACGACGTTATGACTCTCTACGTATAACAGCGTTATGGCAAGATAACAAGGGTGAGTGACGTCCGCAGAAGATTGATCGACGGCGGCATCCGCCTGCTGGAGCGCGATGGCCTGCAATCACTCAGCGTGCGCAACCTGGCCGCCGAGGTAGGCACCTCGACGATGGCGGTCTACACCCACTTCGGCGGCATGAACGGGGTGATCGACGCCGTCGCGGGTGAAGCGTTCTCCCGGTTCACCCAGGCCCTGACGGAGGCCGCGCAGACCGACGATCCCGTCGCGGACTTCTTCGTGATGGGCGCGGCGTATCGCGCGTTCGCGCTGGCGAATCCGCAGCGTTATCAACTCATCTTCGGGGCTGCGTCACCGGCGTCGGTCGCCGGTTACCGCACCGACCTGACGAGCACCGGTAGTGCCACCGACCGCGCCGAGTGGGCCGCGTCGTTCGACGCACTGCGCACCGTGGTGCGCCGGATGATCGCAGCGGGGCGGATCCGCGACGACGGCGAATTGAACGTCGCCGGCCGCCTCTGGAGCCTCAGCCACGGGGAGGTGATGCTCGAATTGGCCGGTTTCTTCGGACACGTTGGCCACGGCCTCACCCACGTCCTTACGCCACTCGCCGTCGATGCGATCGTAGGAATGGGCGACGACCGTGCCAGGACCGATCGATCGCTGGCCGCGGCCATGAAGGTGGTCGCGTGACGCCGTGAGCACGGAACCGCTGGGCCGACCAAGCACCGGCCCGGATCGATTTCGACGATGTCGATCCGCTGAAATGTCTAGTTGACTGCGGTATGCCCGCCGCCGACGATGACGTCGTCGGTCCGCATGATGCGAAGGAGCAAGCGATGCCCACTCCGCAGATCAGCCCCGCGGTCGCCGACTACGTCTTCCTCAATGCCTCCGTATTCACCGACGCCGTCACTGGTTGGGCACCGGACACGGTCGCGGTGCGCGGTGCGACGATCGTCTACGTAGGCCATGGCGTGGCGCCGGGACTCGTCGGCGCGGCGACGGAAACGATCGACGTCCGCGGTGCCACCTTGTTGCCAGGCTTCATCGACGCGCACGTCCATCCCGTCGCGGCGGGCATGCAGGCATTGCGCTGCGATCTGTCCGGCCTGGCTCACGACCGTCGGGCCTATCTCGATGCCATCGGCGAGTATGCACGTGCCCATCCCGGCGAGCCCGTGATCGCCGGGAGCGGTTGGTACGGGGACGCCTTCGCCGGCGGGTCGCCGCATCGCGCCGACATCGACACGGTGGTGTCCGACCGTCCGGTGGTGCTGACCAGTCATGATGGACACGGTGTGTGGGTGAATTCCAAGGCCCTCGGCGTATGTGGGATCAGCGCTCGGACAAGCGATCCCAGTGGTGGCCGCATCGTTCGCGACGACGCGGGTCAGCCCACCGGCATGCTGATCGAGCGTGCGGCGGATCCCTTCAACGCCCTGATTCCAGCCGTGACACCGGAATTCATGAGCCGTGCGCTCCTGGAGGCACAGCGCCGTCTGCATTCCGTCGGTGTCACCGGGTGGCAGGACGCCGGTGTGGGCATCCCCTTGTTCGGCTTGAAGGACATCCTCCCGACCTACCTCGACGCCGACGCCTCCGGCGCATTGACCGCCCGGGTGGTCGGGGCGTTGTGGTGGTCCGCCGACGACGGTCCCGATCAGATCGACGAACTGTGCGCCCGCCGAGCGGCTTCGGGCCAGTCGAGGTTTCGTGCCACCACGGTCAAGGTCATGCAAGACGGTATCTGCGAGAACTGCACTGCGGCGATGCTCGCTCCCTACCGAACGGCATCGTCGTCTGCGGCGACGTCCGGATCGTCCTTCCTCGAGCCGGAGGAGCTCACCCGCATTGCCACGCTACTGGTGGACCGGCACTTCCAGATTCACATGCACGCAGTCGGGGATCGAGCCGTCAGGGAATGTCTGGACGCGCTCGAGGCCGCGGATCGGGCGCGGCCCGGGTTCGATGGCAGACATCAGATCGCCCACCTCGACGTCGTCCACCCGCAGGACATGACCCGGTTCGCGGAATTGGGAGTGGTGGCCAACATTCAGGCGTTGTGGGCCCGCCGCGACGTCGAGATCGTGGAACGCAAACTGCCACTGCTGGGGCCCGAACGCGAACACCTGCACTTCCCCTTCGCCTCGCTGCAACGCCATGGCGCACGCCTGGCAATGGGCAGTGACTGGCCCGTCACCGATCCGAACCCGTTGTGGGCGATCCATACCGCCGTGCACCGGACCGGACCTCGCGCGGACCCCCACGCGGTGGGTGACGGTGTGTTCGACTCGCCGTTGCAGCCTCAGGAGGGGCTCACCCTGCGCGCCGCCCTTGCCGCCTATACCGCCGGCTCGGCCTACGCCAACCACTGCGATGACCGGACCGGCACGATAGCAGTGGGAAGGCTCGCCGATCTCGTCGTCCTGGATCGGGACGTCATGAATGCCACCGACATTGGTGACCTGCGCGCCGTCTTGACCATGGTCGGCGGCGAGATGGTCCACGCAGCAGCGTGATCTCGGGGGTGCGAGCCTAGGCCCAGGCGCGGTGCGCCCGCGCCGTCCAGTACTCGACCGGGTCTTCGGCCAACGCCACGAGCGCACCTGTGACGTGAGTCGGTAGCTCGATGTCGGCGCCGGTGAGGTGGGACTCGACTTGAGACGCGGCGACCGCACCGGAAAGCACTCGCGGACACCACGGCTGTTGCAGCGCAACGGCGATCGCCAGTTGGTCGAGGCCGATCCCCAACTCGGCGGCCGCCCGCGCCGCCTGCAACACACCTGGCGAGGTGTCGGTGCTTCCCGGTGCCAGGCGGCCATTCGCAAACACTTCCTTGATCACCACGGCGACGCCGGCATCGTAGGCCTCCGACAGTGCCGCCCCCGCCGAGGTCTCCAACAGGTTCCACGTCGACTGCACCGAGGAGAACAGCGGTGCACCCTTGACGTGGACCTGCAGCGCGGCGCGGATCACGTCGGCTTGCCGGGGACCCGACGTGGAGAACCCGACTCGAGTCCCGGTGTCGCGCAGGTCCGCGAGCGCATGGTGGAGTTCGGTGTCACCGAGTACCGGACTGTCCTGCGTCACCGAATGAACTTGATAGAGGTCGAGGTGGTCACCGAGAAGTGCCCGGGTCTCGCCGAGCTGTGTGGTGAAGGCGGCCAGGGTGTGGTCCTTGACTTCGTGCACCTGCGCGTCCATCCGCCAGTCGCCGACGTAGCGGTAGCCCCACTTGGAGGCCACCCGCACGTCGGTGACGTCAGTTCGTGACGCCAGCCAGTCGGCCAGGAACTGCTCGGCGCGGCCGTAGGACCGCGCTACGTCGACGTAGCGGACACCGCCGGCGTAGGCGGCGTCCAGCACCTCGGCGGTGCGGTCGCGCATCTCCCGGACCGACCGGGCGGCGCCGACGTCGCGGTCGCGACCGCCGGTGATGTAGGCGGGCCGTCCCAGCGCGGCGAGTCCGACACCCATCCGGTCCGTACGTCGAGAGGTCATGGAAGCGGTATACCAGTTCGGGAAGGCGTTCCGCGCCGCGGTCGGCGCCGGCGGTTGCCGTTCACCACCGCGCGTGTTCGAACGATGCGAGCGCGGGTACATCCCAGTGGTGAAGGACGACCAGGGACCACGACGACCCGAGGGAGTCACCGACGCCACGGTGGACGCGGTGGGGCTGGTGTCCGAAGCGCTCGAGTACGTGGAGCGGGCCCGTGGGGCGCTGTACTCGTTTCACCAGTTGCTCGGCGGCGCGGACCTCAAACTCGGCGAAGCCTGTGATCGCCTTCGAGAAGCCGGTCACGCCGAGGTGGCGGACCGCCTCGAATCCGATCTGGTGGGACGCAACGTCCTGCATGGACGCTGGACGTTCCAGATCGTCGAGGAATTCGACGACGGCTATTGGAGCGTCTTCCGCGATCACGAACGACGGGTGCGCACGGATCTGCAAGGAGGGCAACGGCACGTCTTCGAGTCGGAGATGAAGGACCGCAGACGAACTCGTGGTCTCTCCGGCCACGAGCGCCGGCCATCGGGGTGACACGGCCGCCGGGCAGGGTGCGTGCCACCATCCGGAGGGGCGCGCACCTGCCGTTCCACGAGGATCTCCCCAGGCGAGGGCGCCTTCGTCGCGTGTTCCTTTTGGATGGTGTCCGCGCTGTACCACGTCGGACGGACGAGGCGGGGAAGCTGATGGACGACATGGTGGCACTGGGCAACGACGTCGGTGTCTACGCCGAGATGATCGACCCCGACGACAAACCCTTCCTCGGCAACCTGCCTCAGTGCCTGAGTCATCTGGCCTTGATCGGCGCGGCGCTCGACCTGACCCGGATCGACCAGCCCGGGTAAAGGGTGGAAAACAGCACGGAACTCATGGCCGCCGTCGTTATGGTGGGGTCGGCGGCCGCGAAGCTCGTGTCACGGTTCGCCGGCTGAACCGGGGGGCACCATGGGAATCGGGAATGATCGGTCTGCGCTGCACACGCGGGTCTTCAACTCGCTGTCCGAGCACATCGCGGTGATCGATCGGGCCGGCACGATCATCGACGTCAATGCGGCGTGGACGAACTTCGGCGTCGCCAACGGCATCTCTCCCGATCACGTGTGGCGAGGGCAGAACTATCTCGGCGTCGTCGCTGACTCCCATGCGCGCGGCGACAGCCTCGCCGGGGAGGCGGCCGATGGCATCGCCGGTGTCCTCGGGGATCGGCGTGCGTCGTTCTACTTCGAGTATCCGTGCCACAGCCCGGTCGAGAAGCGCTGGTTCATGATGCGGGTCAATCCCCTCGAGAACGGCTCACGGCGCCTCTTCACCATCTCCCATCAGAACGTCACGCGACGCAAGTTGGCCGTCGAACGGGCCGAACACCTGGCCATGCACGACCCGCTCACCGGTCTGGCGAATCGGCGCCACTTCACCGCGACGTTGAGACGGGAGTTCCGGCGGAGCAGGCGTGAGCGATCGCCCATCAGTCTCATCGCGGTCGACGTCGATCACTTCAAGAAGTACAACGACCAACATGGGCACCTCGCCGGCGACCACTGCCTGGAGCAGGTGGCCCAGATCTTGCAGGCGTCGTCCCGCAGAGCCACCGATCTCGCCGCGCGACTCGGTGGCGACGAGTTCGCCCTGCTGCTCGGAGACACCGACGCGGCGGCGTCACAGACCATCGCACGCGCGATCCTGAGATCCTTCGACGATCTCCAGATGGTCTTCGGCGACTCCAGGGTCACCGTCAGCGCAGGCGTCGCATCGGCGATACCACGGCAGGACCAACACGACGAATTCCTCTTCCACGAAGCGGACAAGGCGCTGTACCGCGCCAAACAGGCAGGACGGAACAGGGTCGTCCACGCCGACGCCGTCGGCGAGGCCTGACGCCGTCGAAAGAGCCATCCCAACGGTCGGGTCAGGGCGCTGGGCGACTGCCCTCTCGTTCAGGACCGGCATCCGCGTCGGCCACGGTGATGAGACGAAAATCCTTCCGCCGCAACAGCTTCAACACCGTGCGTTGCGGCTGCGGGTACGCTGCCAGACCGGCGGAGGTGGGATAGGGCTCGATTCCCGTGACGCGGTACGTCGACGCGTTCACCAGCAGTTCGCCGCGACCGTTGGCCGCCAGGTTGCGGCACCAGGCGACATCGGGGCCGTACGTCAGTTCGGCGACGAAACCGTCGTCGACGCGGGCGAGGATCAACGGCGTTTCGTAGGTCCTGCCGCTACGTCGCCCCACGTGACGCAGGGCGGAGAACGGTCCATGACTCGACCGGGCGGCGGCGAGCGCCACCGGGTTGATGGTGTGCGCCAGCACCCGCAGATACCCGCGCTTGAACCATCCCTGCGTCATGACCCGGCCCCCTCCCACTGTGTGACGCCCCGTCCGCGGGCACCCCATCGTCGCAGGAGGGCGTAGTTGACGAGGGGGACGACCAGCTCGACCGGGATCATCAGCACGTAGAACCAATTCGGCCGGCCGGTAGCGGCCCAGGCCAGTAGTCGGGCGACGCCGCCGGCGACGAAGACCGCCCCGAGAAGGTTCGCCAACCGCCCCCGCTGGGCGATGTCGAGAGCGCACCACACGTACGCCACACCGTATGCGGCAAAGAGCAACGCATAGAACCGCATGTCGGAGTCGATCGTCGCATTGACCGGACCGCCGCCGATGACGGTCGAGGTGCCGAACAGGAGGTGTGCCACACCGATTCCGGCGCACACCACGCCGAAGGTGCCCAACCAGACTTCCGTGACCCGCTTCATCGGTATCCTTATTAGATCTCATCCAATAGATTTGACCGTACGCCGACGCCGGGAGGTCGTCAATCAGGGAATCTAGGATGGAGCGCGTGCCCACCCGGCGACGCCTCAGCCCGGAGCGACGCCGCGACGAACTGCTGGACGCCGGTGTGGCCCTCTTCAGCGAAACTGCCTACGAGGACGTGGCGATGGAGGACGTCGCCCACCGTGCACGTGCTTCGCGCGCGCTGATGTACCACTACTTCCCCACCAAGCCCGAGTTCTTCGCCGCGATATGGCAGCGCGCACACGACCGCTTGCTGACGGGGATCGCGACGGACGACGGCGGATCGCTGCGCGATGTCGTCGCCGATGCGCTGGCACGCCACCTGAGCTTCTACCAGACCCACGTCCCGCTGGTGATGATCGCGAACCGCAGTTCCATCGCGACCGACCCGGCGCTGCGCATACCGATCGCCGAAGGGATGCGCTCGCTGTGCGACCGGATCCTGGACGCCAGCGGCGCCACCGGCCATTCGCGCGCCGTCGCCTCGGCGGCGCTTGCCGGCTGGATCGCCTACATCCGTGAGGTGGCAGTCGAATGGCTTGCCGGCGAGACGATTTCGCGCGATGAGGTAGAGCATCTGTGCATGGCCGTCCTCGATGCCACGCTGGGCGCCGAAGTCGATCTGACGACGGTGCTTCGCCCGGTGATCGACCGAGGTGACACCGCGCCGTGAGTCGCGGCGCTTCCGAAGCAGGCCGGGGTCAGGCCGCCCGCGGTCGCGGCGAGTCGACCGCCCGAAGCGGGCGGGCGGCCGTTTCCCGCATGGTGAACACCGTCGCCAGGCTGACCAGGGCGGCCACGATCACGTAGTACGCCGGGGCGACGTTGTTGCCGGTCCGATCGGTCAGCCAGGTGGCCACGTAGGGCGCGGTCCCCCCGAAGATAGCTACCGAGACGTTGTAGCCGATCGAATAGCCGGTGGACCGCACCCGGGTGGCGAACAACTCGGCGCCGGCGGCCAACGATGCCGACACGAACACCGCCTCGATCGCCGCCAGTCCGGCGTGCGCACCGATCGCAGCACCCAACGAGCCGCTGTTCAGTAGCACGAACAGCGGATAGGAGAAGACGGCGAACAACGCGGCGCCTGCCATCAGCAGCGGTTTCCGGCCGACGCGATCCGACAGCGCGGCCAGCGGCAGGATCAGCAGCAGCGCGACCACGCCGGCCACGGTGATGGAGAGGAACGCGTCGATCTTGGTGAACTTGAGCGTCTTGGTGAAGTAGGTGGGCAAGTACGTGAACACCACGTAGAAGCCGACGTTGTGGATGATGACCAGGCTGGCGATCTGGAGTATCGGCCGCCATGCAGTGCGCATGGCTTCCTTCAATGGCGACTGGGCTATCTCGCCCGTCTCGCGGAGCGCCTCGAATTCCGGGGTGTCGCGCAGCCGCAGCCTGATGTAGAGACCAACCACGCCGAGGATGCCGGCGAGGAGGAACGGGATGCGCCAGCCGTAGGCGTCCATCGCCTGCGGGGACAGGATCGCCTCCAGCGCCGTCACCGTGACCGACCCGAGCAGAAATCCGATCACCACCGACCACACCAGGAAGGCGACGACCAGCCCGCGGTGGCGCGTCGGGGCGAACTCGGCGAGGAAGCAAGCCCCGCCGCCGTACTCGCCGCCGGCCGAGAAACCCTGCACACAGCGCAGAACCACCAGCAGCAGCGGCGCCGCCACGCCGATGGAGTCGTATCCGGGGACCAGACCGATACCCAGGGTGGACAGCGACATCACGACGACCACGATCGCGAGCACCCGCTTGCGTCCGATCCGGTCACCCAGCGGGCCGAAGAAGAAGCCGCCCAGTGGGCGCATGAAGAACGCCACGGCGAAGACCGCGAAGGTGCTGAGCAGCGCAGCGGTGGGGTTCGCCGAGGGGAAGAACTTCTCCGCGATGTAGGTGGCAAGGAAGCCGTAGATGGCGAAGTCGTACCACTCGACGGTGTTGCCGATCGCCGCGCCGACGATGGCTTGACGCACCGAGCCCGGCTCGACCTCCATGGTCGCGGACGGCGTGCCCGCACTCGTTTCGTCCATACTCCCTGGTTCCCGCGCGGCGCCGTCTCCTAACCCTTTGGCCACCGGTAGGTCACCGTCCGTCTGGTGCCGTCATGCATCGCCGACGTTCGGATCGGTGAAGCTGGTATCGCGGGAGACCGACTCCCACTGCCGCACTTCGGATTCGACGGCGTGCAGGCGTTGCAGGATGCCATCGACGGCATCGCCGCCAAGGACCAGTCTGAGCGGAGGGTTCGGCGCGTCGAGTGCGGTGAGGATGGCACGGGCCGCCTTGGCGGGGTCCCCCGGCTGGGTGCCATCACCGGTGTCGAGATACTCCCGAGTGCGGCCGACGGTACCGGCGTACTCGCCCATGGCCTCCGACTGGTGGGCCGCACCGGGATTGAAGAGGCCGGTCCGAAAGGCGCCGGGCTCGACGATCAAGAACCGGACGCCGAAATCGACTTCTTGGCTGAGTGTTTCGGTCAAGCCCTCGAGTGCGAACTTGGTGGCGCAATAGGCGCCGAATCCAGGCGCGGTGACCTGCCCGCCCACACTGGACATCTGCACGACGGCTCCCCGGCCCTGACGGCGCATGTGCGGGAGCACGGCCCGGGTCAGGACGGCCGGACCGAAGAAGTGAAGCTCGAACAAGGAGCGAAGCTCGTCCTCGGTGGTCTCCTCCAACGCGCCGACCTGGGTGCGGCCGGCATTGTTCACCAGCACGTCGATCCGCCCGTACCGCGTAACGACGTCGCCGACGGTGGCCACCGCCGCGGCGGTGTCGGTGACGTCGAGGCGGACCGCCTCGACCCGGTCGGGATGCGCGGCCACCAGATCGTCGAGCTGCTCGGTGCGACGGCCCGCGGCGACCACGACATCGCCGGCCGATAGCGCCGCTTCGGTGAGAGCGCGACCGAAACCGCTGGTTGCTCCCGTGATCAGCCACACGCGGCCACCCGTCGTCTCGCTCATCAAGCGCTCCTCGCCGTCGTGTCGGCCCGTATTCGAGAGGATGGTCGACGACCGTCAACGATGCGCCGTCCCGACCCGGCACGTCAAAGGTCACCGCGGACAGTGCTCAACCCCGAGGCACCGACGGCACCTGCGGGAGGGCCGCCTCAGCGGCAGGGCAGGGTCGCCGGTTCCTTGGCGAGGCCGGGCAGCGGGCCCAACGCCCGAGCGGTGACCGGGCTGACCGCGGCGAGCACCGCCATCACGACCGACACCACGACGGCGCCGGCCGGTCCGCGAGCATCGGTCGCGATGCCGGCGATGGCGGTACCCATCGCGCCACCCACCAAGGCGGCGCTGCTGAGCCACCCGAACGCCTCGGTCGCGACGTGTTCACCGATTTCGCGCGAGACCATGAGGTACAAGGCCGACATCGCCGGTGCGAAACCCACCCCCGAGACGAACAACGCCGCGAATCGCAGCGGGAGTCCGTCGACGATCCCGTAGAGGGCGGTCCCGGCGACCACGACGGCCAGCGCCGCGACGACACCTGCCAGTCCGAGCCGCCGATGCCCGAACACCAGGCCGCCGAGCAGTGAGCCGACGCTCGCCGAGGCGATCGCCGCGCCCGCCGTGACGCCGTCGCGTCCCAGTACGGCGATGACTCCGACCTCCAGCGCCGTGTACGACGCCACCAGCGCGAGGCTGGCCACCATGGCCAGCACCACGGCGCGGTGCAGGAGTACGCGGCCGAACTTCGCCCTGCTCGGCGACGCGGCCGGGTGCAGACGCCGGGATCCGAGCAGGAACCAGGCCGTTCCCGCCACGGTGACCGCTGCGCAGAGGATCAACGGGAAGGCCGTCGACACCGCCGAGGCGAGGAACGTGGCCGCCACGGGTCCGATCACCCAGATCAGTTCCTGCGCGGTGGTGTCGAGGGCGAACAGCGTGCGGACTTCGTCGTCGGCCACCATCGCCGGATACAGCGCGCGCACGACCGGCATCAGCGGCGGCACGGATCCGCCGACGAGCAATCCGAGCCCGATCAGCAGCGGAGCCGACGAGCTGGCGAAGACCAGCCCCAACGTGCTCAGCGCATGGATCACGGCTGCGGCGGTCAACGTCCGGGCCACACCGACGCGTCCGGCCAACCGCGCCGTCACCGGCATCGCGACGGCCTCCCCCACTCCCACGCAGGCCACCACGGTGCCGGCCAGCGCGAAGGAATGGGTCGACCTCTGGACGTGGAGCAGGATGGCCAGCGACAGGGTGCCCAACGGCAGACGGGCGAACAACTGCGATGCCGTCACGTTCAGGACGCCGGGCACCCTCAGCAGGCCCCGGTAGCTCCCCATGTCCTCGTCTCCATCACTCGCCGTCGGTTTTCCCACCGACTGTACCGTCTGGACGGTACAAAACTGCTGCCGTCACCTTAAGCTGTGATGGTGAGCACTTCGCGGGAACGCATCCTCGACGCGTACGCGGATCTTCTCATCACCGAAGGCGAGCGCCATGCGACGCTGGAGGCGGTCGCCGCGCGGGCGGGTGTCTCCAAGGGTGGGCTGCTCTACCACTTTCCGTCCAAGGACCAACTCGCCGCCGGCCTCTGCGACCGGCTGAAGGAACTCGCCGCCGCCGACGCGCACGCGATGCGCACGGCGGACGAGGGGCCGGCGCGTTACTACGTCCGGTCGTCGCAGTACGCCAGCACGCCTCTGGACCGCGTCCTGGTCGCCGTCTCCCGGCTGCGCCAATCCGGCGACGCACGGGCCCGCGCGACCATCGAAGCTGCCTCAAACGACTGGCTAGCCATCCTGCACGACGTGCTCGGCGACCTGGACGTCGCGCGCGCGGTGAAGTTGATCGGCGACGGCCTGTACTACAACGCCCTCAACCGTGCACTCGGTGGCCAACCTCTGCCCATGGGAGCCGACGAGGGACTGCTCGCGGTCGTCGACCAGATCACCAACGCCACCAGAGCACATCGTCCGTGACGGACGCCGCACGGACGGTCGCCGGCAAACAACAGCGCATCGTGCCACTGCGCCGTTAACCTCGTGGCGTGGATTGCAGCTGCGGTGACGGCACCGTCGAACGTGGCCAGCTCTCGCGACGGTCGCTGCTGACCGCGTCGGTGTCGGCAGCGGACGTCGATGTCACCGTGACGGCCACCCTGGTATCGCATTACGCCGTGTGCCCGGCATTCCGCTTTCGGTTCGATTTGATGAAGCGTTGTGTCCGTGACGTTCTCGGGCGATACGACGAAGTCCGACAACCTGATTCTGCTGGCCAAGGACACAACAGGTTCCCGCCGAACTACCTGGTCAACTCGCACACGTCGGCGGAGCAGGTTGGGGGGAGGTCACCGCAGCAGCCAACGCCAAACACGTCATCCTGAGCCACTACTCGCCCACGGATCTCCCCGATTCCCAATGGCAGGACGCCATCGGCAAGCACTCCTCCGGAAAGATCAGCGTGGCACACGACGGCCAGGTCTTCGCACTCTAGGCGGGGTCGCGCCCGATCGTCTCGGGGATTCGTCCGCCGAAGAGCCCGATGGCGTTGTCGGAGCCGACCATCCGGCGCGTGACGTCGTCCATCGGAGCGGACGCCATGAACTCGGCGCCCGTCTGATCGTCGTCCATCGGGTAGTCGACCGAGAACATCACCCGATCGGCGCCCATCACCTCCAGGGTGCAGCCGAAGGACGGTGCACAGAAGTTACCGCTCGTCGTGACGTAGAAGTTGTTTCGCAGATATTCCGACGGCAGGCGCCGCAGCCCCCGGCTCGACCCTCCACCGCCACCGAGCCCGTAATAACGGTCGATCCGGTAGGCGGCGAACGGCAGCATCTCGCCGAGGTGTCCGATGATCATCTGGAGTCGGGGGAACTTGTCGAACAACCCGGAGTAGATGAGCCGCAGGACGTGCGTGCCGGTTTCCGCGGCGAAGCCCCACGAGGCCAGGTGCATGCCGTCCGAGACGTACGGCGCGAACCACGCCGCCATGACGGCTGGATGTGGCGTCGTGGGGTGCAGATAGATCGGTACACCCATCGACTCCGCGCACGCGAAGAGCTCCTCATACGCCGGGTCGTCGAGGTAGCGGCCCTGACAGTGCCCGTTGACGAGACCGCCGACTAGCCCAATTCGGCTACGCCGCGGGTTAATTCGGCCTGCGCGGCCGCGGGATCCTGCGTCGGCAACGTGGCGAAGCCACCGAATCGACTTGGGTTGGCGTGCACCGTGTCGGCGAGGTCGTCATTGGCACGCTGGGCCAGGTCGACGGCGCGGCCGGTGTCCGACTCGTCTCGCACGCCGGGATCGAAGAGCGACAGGATCTGGAAGTCGATTCCGGCGGCGTCCATCTGCTCGAGGCGAAGCGGGCCCCTGTCGTACAACCGCTCGTACGCCACGTGGTCATGGGACCGCAACCAGGTCGCGACGACGTTGTCAGCGCTTGCCGGATCCCACGCGTAGTGCTCCTCGAGCGCGATCAACGACATGGCACCTCCACCGTCACCCGACTGATGGCTGCGACTGTAGCCGTTGGTCGTCAGAGTGCGCCGAGTGCCTCGCAGGCCTTGCGGACGCCTTCGCCGTAGGCAGGGTCGGCTTGGGTGCAGTTGGCGATGTGTCGTTCGACGGTGACCGGGCGGGCGCCCTTGATGGCGCGGGCGGTGTTGTCGAACAACCGTTGCTGCGCCTCGCCGGTCATCAGCCGGAAGAGGTTCCCCGGCTGCTCGAAGTAGTTGTCGTCGTCCTCGCGGAAGTCGAAGTGCGCGCCGGTGTGTCCGATCGCCTGAGGTGGTTCGGCGTAGCCGGGTTGTTCGGCCCACCGGCCGAAGCTGTTGGGCTCGATGCCTGGCACCCCGCCCTGGTTGCCGTCCACCCGCATCGCCCCGTCGCGGTGATAGGTGTTCACCAGTTCCGCAGCCCGCGGTTGGTTGACCGGAATCTGGTGATGGTTCACCCCCACCCGGTAGCGGGCGGCGTCGCCGTAGGAGAACAGCCTGCCCTGCAACATCTTGTCCGGGCTGTAGGAGATTCCCGGCACCAGATTGGCCGGGCTGAACGCGGCCTGCTCGACGTCGGCGAAGTAATTGTCCGGGTTGCGGTTGAGTTCGTACTCGCCGACCTCGATCAGCGGGTAGTCCTGTTGGCTCCACACCTTCGTCAGGTCGAACGGATGGAAGCGGTAGGTCGCCGCGTCACCTTCGGGCATCACCTGGATGAACAGCTTCCAGCGCGGGTGCTCGCCGCGCTCGATCGCCTCGAACAGGTCCCGCCCGTGGGACTCGCGGTCCTGCCCGATCAGCGCGGTCGCCTCCTGGTCGGTCAGGTTCTCGATGCCCTGCTGGGTGCGGAAGTGGAACTTCACCCAGTGCCGCTCGCCGGCGGCGTTGATCAGGCTGAAGGTGTGCGACCCGAACCCGTGCATGTGGCGATAGGAGCGCGGGATCCCCCGGTCACCCATGATGTAGGTGACCTGGTGCAGCGACTCCGGCAGGCCCGTCCAGTAGCCCCAATTGTTCTCCGGGTTGCGCAGGTTGGTGCGGGGATCGCGTTTGACCGCGCGGTTGAGGTCCGGAAACTTCAACGGGTCGCGGTGAAAGAACACCGGGGTGTTGTTGCCCACCACGTCCCAGTTGCCCTGGGAGGTGTAGAACCGCAACGCGAACCCGCGGATGTCGCGTTCGGCGTCGGCGGCGCCGCGCTCACCGGCCACCGTGGAATACCGGGCGAACATCTCAGCGCTGTTGCCCACCCGGGAGAACAGCGCCGCCGAGGTGTACGCCGAGATGTCGTGGGTCACCCGGAAGGTGCCGAACGCCCCGGCGCCCTTGGCGTGCATCCGCCGCTCCGGAATCACCTCCCGGTCGAAGTGGGCCAACTTCTCGATCAGCCACAGATCCTGCAGCAACAACGGCCCCCGCGGACCCGCACTCATGCTGTTCTGGTTGTCCACCACCGGCGCACCCGCCGCCGTCGTCAACGGCTTGGTGTTCTCCTCGAAGACCATCAGATGCTCTCCCTACTCGTGAACGGCGTCGGCACCCTGCCGCCGACTCCCAAGAGGAGCCGTATCGACCTGGTTCTACTCTCGACGCCGCTCATCGGTAGCGGTACGGCAGAGAACGACAAAAATCCCACGAAAGTGGACGAGATCACCGACTACGCCGGCGCCAGATCACGCCGGAACGCGGTTCACCAGGCTCTGGTAGATGGCCAGGATCTTCTCGGTGTGCAGCGATTGTCGGGCACTGTCTCGTCGTGCGGCCACGACGCCGCCCATCCTCCTGAGCTCGTCGCGATCGTCGGCGAGCACGCGGATGGCCGCGGCCAGGGACGCGGGCGAAGCGTCGGCGCTGAGGAGTCCGACGCCTTCGGGAACCGTTTCGCGTAGGGCGGGATCGCAGTAGATGGTGGGTAAAGACATGGCTGCCGCCTCGAGCAGTACCAATCCTTGGGTGTCGAAGTCGTACGAAGTAAACAGCAGGGCATCACTCGATCCCATGGCGACGAGGCATCGTTCGCGATCCACCTTGCCGTGCAATCGAATTCGTTGGTCCAGGCCAGCAGCGTCGATGGCCTGGCGGATGGACGCCTGCAGATGGCCTTCACCGTAGACGTCGAGCGTGCAGTGCTCGACGAGGGCAACGGCCCGGACGGCGGCGAGGATCCGCTTCTCCGATGACAGGCGCCCGCACCAGATGAGCCGAAGGGGTTCGGTGTCAGGTGACGCGACCACGTCGACTGCTCGCGCCCGATCGATGTCGTCGTCGTCAACCCCGTTCGACACGACCGAGATCGGTCGATTCACCCCACGTCGGGCCAGTGCCCGGGCGAAGTGACTCGTCGGTGTGATCTCGTGGTCCACGGCTTGCGCGTGCGCCACCATGAGTCGCCATGCCAGACGTGACGCGACGCTCTCCTTGACCCGGACCAGATCGAATTCCCTGGGCAGATGCCGATGTTGCATCACGCCGAACAACAGTGCCAGGGGAAGCGGGGTGGCGGTTGCTTGCTCGAAGTACACGTCGAAGCGGGTGTGCTTGGTCTGAACGACCGGAAGACCATGCCGGCGGGCAGCTTCCACGCCCGCCACCGCCACGCCGAGATCACCTTGGGTGTGCACGACGTCGACGGGCTCGCGGACGCGAAACGCCTCGTCGATGATCGCGTGATTCACCTTGGACGGCCACACGAACATGAAGTCGTCATGCCTGCCCAGTCTGCGCATGAGGGGAGCCACCACGGGCACCGGCCTCAACTCGACCACGCCTGGATCCGGGTCGACCGTGTGGGGTAGTGGGGCCGTGAACACCGTGACCCGGTGCCCGCGCTTCTCCAGCGCGCGACGTTGCGTGGCCACCGACACCTGGGTGCCCCCGAGACTGTCGGGGTGGAGGTCGGTGAACAGTGCGACATGCATTCGAAAACGTCTCCGTACGTTGAGCCGGGTGGCACTGCCCGTTGGCCTCGGCCCGCGACGCGGCTCTGCTCCTCTGCCCTACCGGCAGGACTTCGAGTAGCCGTGCACCCATGCGACTGCCCCCAACTGTAGTCGTGGCCGCGGGTGCGACCCTGGAACCAGGCGCGGGTTTCCTGCGAAAGGCCTTGGCAGAAGCTGTTGATCGGGCGCCCCGGGACCGCCGCTCACGGACGGCTGATCGCCGCCACGGGTGGCTAAGACGGGTGGCAGCCGGATCGCACGAATCCGGCGAGCATGCGTCCAATCTCGATCCGCGCGACGTCGTTGACTACCGCAGGGTCGGTGGCGGCGAACGCGCGAACCTCGTCTTCGTCGTCAGCCTCCAAGACCGCCAGACCCCAGGACCCACCACCGTCCAGCACCGGCCCGAAGACCACCATGCGCCCGGAATCCACCCACGGCCGCCAGTGCGCAGAGTGCTGACTCATGATCTCGCGCTCGTCGTCGGTCATGTCGAGAGCGAACGTGGCACGGCCGGCCATCAATCTGAGGACGAAGGTGGTCGCCACGTGCTACTCGGGGCTGACGAAGGACGCATCCACCAAGGTCGAGAGATCCAGGTTCTTGACGGCGGGGTTGGTCGGAGCCAGCTCCGTCACCGAGGTCTGCAACTGATCGACGGTGGGTGTCGGCACGTCGGGCAGCACCCTGGTGTAGTACGCCCACGTCTCGTGCAGGGCCTTGGGGTCGGTCACGTTCAGATGCTTGGACAGCACACTGGTGGCGTACGGCTCGTCGGACTTCTCCCGCTTGATGGCCTGCTGCACCGCGGTCATGAAGCGGCGGATCTGGTCGCCGTGCGACTTGACGTAATCGTCGGTCGCGGCGACGCCCACGTTCGACGTCGGAATGTGCTGTGCCGCAAGATCGAGCAGTGAGTGGTAGCCGGCCGCCTCGAGCTGGGTGGTCGTCGGAGGATGGGACATCGCGGCGTCGATGGTGCCGGCGACGAGCGCGTTGTTGACGTTGGTGACCGAGCCCAGCGGCGTGAGCGCGACGTCGCTGGGCTGCAGCCCCAGCTGCTGAAGGGCTTCCACGGTCGCGATGTAGAGCGAGCCACTCGTCGAGGTGATGCCGATACGCTTGCCCTTCAGTTCCTGCGCGCTGTTCACCTTGGCGAACAGTTCGTAGGTGAACACCGGGGTCAGCGTGGCGAGGTAGCTGACCTGTCCGCCGGACGCCGCTCCGGCCACCATCTCCGGTGCGCCGATCGACGCAAGCTGGGTCTGTCCGGAGATCAAGGCGGGGAAGCCGTCCGAGCTGCTGAGGTTCGTCAGCGCGACGTCGAGCCCCTGTGCCTTGAACATCCCCGACTCGTCGGCGATCCAGAACGGGAGTTCGTCGGCCACCACCTGGCTGTAGCTCAACGTGATCGAGTTGGCGTCCCCGGACGCCTGCGTTCCTGGAGCGGCGTCGTTGCAGGCGGTCATCGCCAGCGCGGTGGCTGCGGCCAGTACGACTGCGGTGGCGATCTTGGCGGGCCTGGGCATCCGGTTGTTCGTCATCGTCTCTCTCCGTCAACGAGTTTTATGGTTGGGGTCGCCACGCGGCGAAGCGCTGCTCGACCGCCCGAAGCAGCCCGGTCAGCACCACACCGGTGATCGCGAAGATGAAGAGGCCCGCGAAGACGACGGATGTCTGGAATTGCTGACCGGCGTTGTTCATCAGCATGCCGACGCCGTGGGTGGCGCCGCTCAATTCGGCGACGAACACTCCGATCAGGGCTTGGCCCACGGCCAGCCGCAGACCGCTGATGATGAACGGGACGGACCCCGGCAGGGCGATCGTCCGGAAGATCGCAAGGTCGCCTGCGCCGAAGCATCGGGCGACCCGCACCACCGCCGGATCGAGGTTCTGCACACCGCTGGCGGTGTTGATCAGAATCGGGAAGATCGCCATCAGGAAGACGATCGCGATCTTGGACGTCTGCCCGATTCCGAGCCAGATGATGAGCAGCGGTGTGAGTGCGATCCGCGGCGTCGCGTAGAGGAAGTTGATCAGCGGCCCGGCCGCCCAGGACAGTCTGCGGTACCAGCCGATCAGCAGCCCCAACGGCAGGCCGACGATGGTGGCCAGGATCAGGCCGTAGAGCAGTTCCCTTCCGCTGGTGGCGAGATCAGCCCAGATCGTGTCGGTGGCGAACAGCTGCCCGAAGGCATGGACGACGTCCATCGGCCCGGGCAGGATGATGGCCGGCTTGATCCGGAGGGCGGCCACCAGCTGCCACAGTGCGAGCACACCGATCACGGCCCCCGCCCCGTAGGCGTACTTCTGGTGGAACCACTGCCGCGGCGGCGCGCTCTCGACCTTCCGGCGTGCGCCGGTGCGGGCGGATCGGGTTGCCGTGAGCGTCATCGGTGCGCGCCTCCTGCGGCCGCGGTGTCGAGGGTGGCGGGGCTGTACAACAGCTCGGAGATCTCCTCCATCAGTGCGAGATACTCCGGCGACCGGCGAATGCTCTGATCGCGGGGGCGCGGGAACGGCACCGGCACCTCGCGAAGGATGCGTCCGGGCCGCGGGCCGAAGACGCACACCCGGTCGGCCAGCAGCACCGCCTCGCTGATGTCATGGGTGACGAACAGTGCGGTTACGTTCTGGGCAGTGCAGATGCGCAGCAGTTCGACCTGCATCACCTCCCGGGTCTGCGCGTCGATCGACGCGAAGGGTTCGTCGAGCAGCAGCAGTTGCGGTTCGACGGCCAGCGCCCTGGCCAGGTTGACCCGCTGTTGCATCCCGCCCGACAGCTGCGCCGGATAGCGGTCGCCGAACCCGGACAGTCCGACCAGATCCAGCAGATCGCCGGCACGTTCCCTGGCCTGGCGCCGCTTGTATCGTCGGCCCAACTCCAGTCCGTAGGTGACGTTGTCGATCACCTTGCGCCAGGGCAACAGGCTGGGCTGCTGGAACACCATGGCCCGGTCGGGACCGGGCCCCGGGATGTCGCGGCCGTCCAGACGCAGGGATCCGTCCTGGATCGGGATGAACCCCGCGACGGCGTTGAGGAAGGTGGTCTTCCCGCACCCGGATGGGCCGACGACGCAGACGAAGTCGTTGCGTGCGACGTCGAGGCTGACACCGTCGACCGCGAGCGTGGGCGAATCCCGGCTGTCGGCCGTGCGGTACTCGATCCGCACCCCGTCTGCGACGAGATGCGCGGGCTGTGGTCCAGACGGCATGTGACCTACGTTACGGTCTGACGTCATACCAAATCAAGGGCAGACCATTCGACCAATGAGGCCACGACAGGTAATCCACTACGCTGCCACGCCGGTCCGCACCAGGCATAGTTACCGGCACACCATCTGGGGGCGAGCATGAACGACGAATCGGCACGACCGACCGATCCCGGCGCCGTCGAGCCACGCGTACGGCACCGGACGCGCGTGGCATACCGTGCCGGCGCCGCGCTCCTGCTGACGACGCTGGGCGGTTGTACGGTGCACGCCGGACCAACCGGTGTGACGACCGTCGTCGTCGACGGGCGAACCGAGACGATCGAGGGTCCCATCACCTGCACCGCCCAGCCCGACGGCAAGCTGGTCATCCTCGCCACTGACGGCCGCAACGCCAAGGTACGGGTACTGATGAGGCGCGAGAATCAACTCATCGTCGAGAAGGTCGGCATTCGGGTTCCCGGTGCCAGCGGCTTCACCGAAGACAGTGGTGCGCTGTGGGCCACCAAGGTCGATGACGCGTACACGATCAACGGCTGGATGCCGCCGAACGCCGGGGAGATGACCCGGCACGAATTCGTGGTGAGAACCACCTGCCGCACCGAAGTTCCCCTCTACCGCACCCCGCAGCCGGCCGGGAACGGGGCGCCGTGACGTCTCATGCCGTGACGCGCATCTCGGCACCGGGATGTGAACTGACCGTGACGACCACGGTGCCACCACCCGTGGCGAACGTGGTGTTGGCGTAACCGATGAAACCGTAGTGCCCGTCGATCGTCGATCCTGCCGTGATGTCGCCGCTTCCCGAGGCGCCGGTATCGAGATTCGCCCACGCGGCGGTCACGGTGAGCGCACACGAGCCGTCGTAGACGCCGGCGTCGTAGTGGATCGCCACGCGGACGCCGTCGTCGACACGATCGCCGATCTGCACCGGCGTCACCTGAGCCTCGGCGCCGACCTTCCCGCCGCACGCCGGGGACGGCTGAACCGGAACAGGACCGAGCTGCGCGAAGGCGTCGGCGTGGGCTGCTGCCGCCCACCACCATGGCGCCGCCAGCGTCACGGCGAGTGCGCAGGCGCTCCGGGCGACGTTCATGCCTGTGTCGTCGACGACCACGACCGGAGCGTTAGCAGCCTCCTCCAACCTGCTCTCGGGCCGGCACATGGGTGCCGGGCAGGTGACCCAACTCGGCGCTGATGGCCGCCGCGCTGCGCAACACCTCCGGAAGCAGTTGCTCGACGCGCTGGCGGGTGAGGCGGATGCTCGGCGCGGTCAACGAGAGCACGGCGGCCAGATCGCCTCTCGGGCCGTACACCGGCACCGACATCGTCGCGACCCCGGGAAGCGTCTCCTCGAACGCGCAGGCATGGCCCGCCGTCCGCACGGCCTGCACGTCCCGGATGAATTCGTCGGCACTCGGCGGATTGACCGGTGTGACGTCCGCGTCGAGTCGTTCGGACAGAATGCGGCGGATCTCCTCGTCACTGCGCACCGCGAGCAACAGTCGGGCTGGGGCACCACTCCACAGCGGCAGTGGCCGGCCGATGTCGAAGTGCGCCCGCAGCGGCGACTCGCTTTCGATCTGGTCGACGTGCAGCATCTGATCCGCCAGGCCGACCGAGATGCCGACCGTCTCTCCGGTGGCGTCCCGGAGCCGCACCATGTGTGGCAGCGCCGCGCGCCGGACGTCCACCCGCCGCTGGTAGGCCATGCCGAGCGCGAGCGTCCGGGCGCCCAGGTGGTACTGGCGGGTGGTGAGGTCCTGCGAGGCCAACTCGGTGGCCACCAGGTCGGCCAGCAGTCGCTGCACGGCGCTCTTGGAGAGGCCGGTCTTCTCGGCCAGGGAGCGGATGGACAGCGGCTGCTGTGCGGCAGCAAGCGCCTCGAGCACACGCACGGCGCGTTGGAGGACGCCGTTAGTCACGGCCGCTTCCCTTCTTGACACGTGGTGACCGCCACCTGCAGACTTGAACTGTCCCGCTGATCACATCGATGACCCACTATATGGGACACATGGTTCCACTGGCAAGGGTTGAGGAGCGCGGCTCATGGTCCAGTCCAGTCCCCGGGACGGCGTCTCGATCCGCAAGGTCGCCAGCGCCAGCCTCCTCGGTTCGGTCGTCGAGTGGTACGACTTCTTCCTGTACGGGACGATGGCGGCGCTGGTGTTCAACAGCCAGTTCTTCCCGACGTTCGATCCACTGGTCGGGACGATGATCGCGTTCGCCACGTTTGCGGCCGGCTTCGTCACCCGCCCACTCGGCGGGTTCATCTTCGGCCACTTCGGCGACCGGATCGGGCGCAAGAAGATGCTCGTGATGACGATGCTCATCATGGGCTTCTCGACGTTCGCGATGGGCCTGCTGCCCAACTACGCCGCGATCGGCATCCTCGCCCCGATCCTGCTGCTGGTGCTCCGGATGCTGCAGGGCATCGGCCTGGGCGGTGAATGGGGAGGGGCGATCCTTCTCTGCGTCGAGCACGCACCCGCCGGCCAACGGGGTTGGTACTCGAGTTGGCCGCAGCTCGGCGTGCCGATCGGCCTATTGAGTTCGACCGTCGCGGTCTCTGCCGTGACCGCCCTGCCCGACGAGGCGTTCCGGGCGTGGGGATGGCGCGTGCCCTTTCTGATCAGCATCGTGCTGGTGGTCGTCGGGCTGGTGATCCGACTCAAGATCGATGAGCCGCCGGCGTTCAAGTCGCTCGCCGCCGCCGATCAGAAGGCCAGGTTGCCCCTGCTCGAAGTGATCACCAGACACCCCAGGGTCACCCTGCTCGCCATGGGGGCGCGCGTCTCCGAGAGCGTGACCTTCAATGTCTACAACGCCTTCCTGCTGACCTTCACGGTCACGGTGCTCAAGCTCGACAAGTCAATCGTGTTGAATGCCTTGCTCGTTGGCGCCGTCGTCGGCTTCGTCGTCATCCTCGCCGCCGGCCGCCTCTCCGATCGCATCGGTCGTCGCCCGGTCTTCGGCGCCGGTGCCGCCATCGCCTTCGCGAGTGCATTTCCGATCTTCTGGCTCGTCACGACCGAGAATCCGTACCTCATCACGTTGGCAGTCGTCATCGGCTGGGGTATCGCCGCCTGCATGATGTTCGGCCCCGAGGGGGCGTTGTTCGCCGAGATATTCCCCACCCGGGTCCGGTATTCGGGGATGTCCATCGTCTACCAGTTGGGTGTCATCCCGACCGGCGCCGTCGCGCCCCTCATCGCCACGTCGCTGGTCTCGGCATTCACCGGATCGGCGTGGCCGGTCGCGGTCTACGTGATGGCGATGGCGGCGATCACGCTGGTGTCCCTGTACTTCCTGCCCGAGACCAACCAGCGCGACGTCGACGATGCGGACACCGCCACCCGCCGCCAGGGCGCCGCGGCGAATCCGTCTGCCACCAAGACCGACCGGACAAGGACCCCGTGAGATGACATCCGGCACCACCCCTGGCCGTCGTCCCGACGTCGTGCTGATCCTCGCCGATGACATGGGCTTCTCCGACATCGCCAGTTACGGCGGCGAAGTCCACACCCCCGCCCTGGACCGCCTCGCCGAGGGCGGCGTCAGGATGACGCAGTTCTACAACACGGCCCGTTGCAGTCCGTCACGGGCGTCGCTGCTGACCGGGCTCCACCCGCATCAGGTCGGCATCGGGATCCTGAACTTCGACGACACCCCGGACGGCTACCCCGGGAACCTCGCGGAGGACTGCGCCACCGTCACCGAGGTGCTCAAGGATGCGGGCTATGCCACCTATCTCTCGGGAAAGTGGCACCTGGCGGTCGACATGGAGAAACCGAACGACGCCTGGCCCACCCGAAGGGGATTCGATCGATTCTTCGGCACCCTCGAGGGCGCCGGCAGCTTCTACCAGCCGCGCACACTGGTCCGCGATGAGCAGAACATCGAGGACGAGGCTGCGGCCGACGGGTGGTTCTACACCGACGCGATCTCCGACAACGCCGTTCAATACCTGCGCGACCACGACGCCGAGCGGCCCGACGACCCGTTGTTCATGTTCGTGTCCTATACCGCGCCGCACTGGCCGCTGCATGCTCACCCCGACGACATCGCCAAGTACCGGAATCGATTCGACGACGGCTGGGACGTCCTGCGCGAGCAGCGCCTCGAGCGGCTGGTCAAGTCCGGGATCATCGACCCGGCCTGGCGGCTGTCGGACCGGGACGAGCGCGTGCCGGCATGGGAGCAGGTATCCGACGAGGCGTGGGAGTCATCCCGGATGGAGGTCTACGCCGCGCAGATCGACCGGATGGATCAGGGCATCGGCATGATCACCGATCAGCTGGCGGCCAGCGGCCGACTCGACGACACGCTGATCATCTTCCTGTCCGACAACGGTGGCTGCGCCGAGGAGATGCCGCCCGAGTCGGTGAAGGAGTTCGTCACGGCGTTCGTTCCGCTCAAGGACACCTCACGGGCCGGCGAGCCGGTGGTGCCGGGGAATGTGCCCGGCCTGCGACCCGGGCCGGAAGAGACCTATCAGAGCTACGGACGGGCCTGGGCCAACCTGTCCAACGCCCCGTTCCGGGAGTACAAGCACTGGGTGCACGAGGGCGGCATCTCGACCCCGTTCATCGTGCACTGGCCCGCCGCACTCGGCGACGTCGCGGGCAGTCTGTGCGCACGACCCAGCCAACTCGTCGACGTACTGCCGACCGTCGCGGACGCCGCCGGTGCCGCGTACCCGGATCACCGCCGGGGACGACCCATCCCACCCGTGGAGGGCCGCAGCCTGCTGCCGGTGCTGCGTGGCGAGACCGACACCGACCGCGACCTGTTCTGGGAGCACGAGGGGAACTGCGCGGTGCGGCGCGGAAAGTGGAAGCTGGTCCGCAAACATCGCCATGCCTGGGAGTTGTACGACATCGAGGCCGACCGCACCGAGTTGCACGACCTCGCGCCGCAACATCCCGAACTCGTGACGGATCTGGAGGCCGCCCATCAGCTCTGGGCGGACCGGTGCGGCGTCATTCCCCGCGATCGGGTGCTGCAGATCTACGCCGAGCGTGGCCGCGGGCTACCCGAGGAGTGACGATGGCAGGCCAGTCGACGCCGGAAGATCCGGTCCTCAGACGGTTTCCGAGGTACGTCTATCGCACCGGCGTCGAGCCCGACCCCCGCTTCTCCTTGGCGAACGAGCGGACGTTCCTGGCGTGGATCCGGACCTCGTTGGCCCTGGCGCTGGCGGCGTTGGCCCTCGACGTGCTGACGTCGGCGCTCGCCGAGCCCGCCCGCCGGCCTGCCTCGATCGGCCTCATCGCGCTGAGCGCCATGATTGCGATCGGTGCCTGGTGTCGGTGGGCGCGCGCCGAACGGGCGCTGCGTCGCGGTGAGCCGCTACCCGCTCCGGGGCTCACCGTCGCAGTGATAGTGGGTGTCCTCGTCGTGCTCTGTCTTCTCGCAGTGAGCCTCGGATGGGGGTGAGCCCACGCGCGCGCGACGACACGGTCGACGACGCGGGGTCGGCCGGTCCCCGCACGACACTGGCGTGGTCCCGCACGGCGTTGGCCGGCATGGTCGCCGCCCTGACGTCGGTGCGCTTCGCGTTCGCCTGCCACACGAACCCGTTGACCGAGGCGCTCACCGTGGGTCTGGCCGGCACCGCCACGGCCCTGGCCGTGATCGTCGTCGGTCGCACCCGCAGCACCGGTGCCCTGCGGCGCGGCGAGACGGGCGACGGAACGCTCATGCTGCTGGTGTCGCTGCTGATCGTGGCGCTCGCCGCCGCCCAGCTCGTGGGTGCCGCGTCGGGCTGCTGAGCCCCGCTGGTGTTACGGCGTCGCCGCAGGCAGAGGTGCCGCGGGCGGAGGTGCCGCAGGCAGGGGCGCCGCCGGGGGGAGCGCCGCAGCCGGCGCGGCGGGTGAAGGCGCCGCAGGTGGGGGCGCCGCAGGTGGGGGCGCCACAGGCAGAGGCGCCGCAGGCGGAGGTGCCGCCCAGTCACCGAGCGACGGTGACGGCCCGGCAGCGGAAGCACCCGAGGCGGGAGCCGGCAGGGGCGGCGGTCCGGCGAGTCGGGCGGCGGCGAAGTCGACTCCCTGGGTGACCAGATCGGTGTTCATCGCGTAGCTGTCGTGCGCGGCGAAGTTCAGCCCATCGGAGCAGACGGCGTCGTCGACCGCGCACACCTTCAAGGTCTTGGCTTCATAGGTCGGCCCGATGACGACCGGCGGCTCACCGAGGAAGTTCATCGCGCGCACGTTCGGCACCGCGAACAACACGACCGCGGCGACGTGGTCGGCCACCTCCGGTGCCAGCGGCTTCGGAACGGTCGCGGGATCGACGCCGTCCGGCACTGCCGCCGAGGTGACGAAACCCATGACCGCCGCACCCTGGGAGTAGCCGCTCAGCACCATCTTGGTCTTGGCACAGGTCTGGGCCATGGACACCACGTGCGCACCCGCGTCCCGGATGCCGTCCACGCCGGTGGCCCATTGGTCGCTGGCGGGGTAGTTGACCGCGTAGACGTCGACCGATCGGGGAGCAAGTCGCGCACGGAGCGCGTCGACGAAGGCTTGTCCGGTCGGACCGACACCGGGTGCTTCACCGGTACCTCGGGCGAACACCACCTGAGTGTCGGGGCAGGACGCCGCCGCGTTCGCCGAGCCGACGACGAGAGGGTTGCCCAACCCCATCACCGCCATCGTCACCACTGCCGCTGCCACCCGCGCTTGTGTCTTCAACTGTTTCCCCTTGTCAACGAGCCGTCACGGCGGCGATTCCCCACTGATACGAGGACCAAACATGGGAACTCCGCCGGGCCGATGCGGCGGAGCCGCCCGACGACGCCACCGCGTCCGCCGGCACCTCAGACCGGCTGTACCGGAACGATTTCCGTGCGGGCGACGACCCGGTCGCGTTCACTGGACAAAGCTGCTCGCCGGGGATCGGACAGGTAACCGTCCATGGCAGCTTGAGACGGCCACTCGTAGTATTGGATCTCCAGCGGGCGCCCGGCGCGGCCGTCGCTGCGCGCCCGCTGAACCGTCCCGCCATGTTCGCCCACCAGGGCCAGCACCGCGTCCTCATACGCGATCATGGCATCGTCCATACCGGGATGCGACCACAGGAAGACGTAGAAGGTCAGCTTCACGAACCGATCCTCCCGCAACGGCTAACCTTCGTTGCGCATCCCCGACGCCGGAGGAGGGCTGATCGTGCCGGACGGAAGCGACGCAGCGCCGCTGCTGTTCTGCGGTGCGGAGTTGGCCCGGCGGATCGAGGAAGCCGAACGCGACTTCATCGCGGCGGCCACCCGTGCGTGTGGGCGCCGCACCGGCTCGTCGATGACATTCGTCCACGAGACATCCGGCGGCGCGGCCTGTTACGCCGAGCACGGTTCACCGATGAACAAGGTCGTGGGCGTGGGATTCGCGGGTACACCGTCCGCTGCCGCGCTCGGCGAGATCGAATCGGCCTACCGCGCCGTCGATGCCCCGGTGCAGGTCGAGCTCACCAACCTCGCCGATCCCGGGATTGCGGACACGCTGACCCGACGGGGATACCGGCTGGTGTCGTTCGAGAACGTGCTGGGAATGCCGCTATCGGCCACATGCGTCCCGCCGGCCGTGCCCGGGGTGGACGTTCGGCTGAGCAAGGACGCCGACTTCGACACCTGGATCGACGTCACCGCCGATGCCTTCGGCCATCCCGACGACGAGGGCGTACCCACCCACGAAGCCTTCCCGCGCGAGGTCCTCGCCAATGCGGAGCGGGACGTCGTGGCGGCCGGAGTGGCCAGGTACAGTGCGCTGTCCGACGGGGTGTTGGCAGGCGCCGGCAGCATCCGGATTGCGGGAGGGGTCGCACAACTGGTGGGGGCGGCCACTGCGCCCGCGTACCGCCGCCGCGGCGTTCAGACCGCGCTGCTGGGCGCCCGGCTCGCCGATGCGGCTGCCGCGGGCTGCGAAATTGCCGTCGTCACAACGAGTCCCGGGTCACGGTCGCAACGGAACGTGTCGCGGCGAGGCTTTCAGCTCTTGTACACCCGCGCGATCCTTGTCCTCGAGGCCGATCGTCAACCCATGCCAACGTCGTCTACTCCTCCGCGCTGACGCCGGCGGCACGACTCCGGCCAACTCCGCGGTGCGTTCAGCGCAGCAGGCTGCGGCCCGTCCGACCGCGTCGACGCAGCGGGTGTCCGCGGCGCAGCCGGTGGACGACACCGCGGAACGACCGCGCGACGGCCGCGCCGACCAACAACCCGACCGCAATCGCACAGACCACCGTCACCACTCCGAGCGCATTCGCGCCACCACCGCCCGGGTTGGTGATGAGGGCGGTGGTGGAGAGCAGACCGAGGCTGCCCGGAACGAGCAGCCAGAACGCCGGCAGGAACACCACGAGCCGCGGCAGGTTCGGACGCACGGCCTCGACGAGCGACGAACCAAGACTGGCGGCCACGGCACCCAGGAAGCTGCCGAGCGCCGCCCCCCCGACGTGTTGCCCGAAGCTCTGGGCGGCGAAGGCGAGGATCAGGACCACGGTGATCCACGGCAGCAGTCGCACCGGTGGACCCTCCAGGACGCCGATTCCGATGCTGATCAGAATGAGCCCGAGTGGTGCGGCCCACCACCCGAGGGTGTCGACGCGGAGATTGGTCAATTCGGCTGCCGGCACGGCGATCACGTGGCTGGCTGCGACGATGCCGAGGGTGAACAGGAGCAGCTGAACCAACCCGAAGGTCAACCGGGACGCGCCGGCCACCATGTCGCCCGCGGCCAGCTCCGACATCGCGGTGACGATCAACGCGCCCGGCAACAGCACGGCCAGCGGTGGCAGCAGGGTGCGCAGCGGACCGTCGAGCCAGTCGGCGTTGGCGGCGGCGAAGACCCCACACGCCAGCAGGAAGGCCGCCAGCGTCGGCAGCAGCGTGGCAATCAGCGCGAACCGCTGTCCCAACCGGAACAACGCGACCACCACGACGGCGCCGACGGCCGCAAAGGCGACGTTGGCGCCGCCGGGTTGAAGGATGAGGGCGATGCCCGTGGCGATGGCAATCCACCCGAGGTTGGCCACCCACTGCGGATACCGCGGTGGGCGACGGCGCAGATCGAGCAGCTCCACGGTGGCCGCCGACACCGTGAGGGTGGACACCGACAACCGATGACGGATCGCGCGGACCTCGGCGGCCTGATCGAGACGCAGCCCACCCTGGACCGACTCGAACGTCGCGGCAGAACCGCTGGCCAGGTTCAGGATGACCCCGGTCGGCGATGCCGCTATCTGCACATCGGGGTAGCCCAGCACGGCGCTCACCTCGGCCAGTTCGTCCTCCACGTCGCTGACCGGCTGCCCCGTCGCCACCATCGCGGCGCCGAGATACGCCAGCAAGGCGCGGATGGCGTCGTCGTCTTCGGCCACGGCGTCACTCTGCCAGTCGTGGGGCGCAGCCTCAGCGAAACGTGCCGGATGACGCGTCGAGGGCGGGTTCGCCTCGGAACCGTCAGGACCCGTTCTCCGACGCCTCGGCCAGCGTTGCGGCCCGGAAGTTCCGGCCGGTGGCACACGAGGCACAGATCGGCCGGTGTCCATTGCCGGGATCGCGGTCCATCTCGATGGCGACGTACGACTTGTCGCATACGGCGCACTGGATGCGGTCGTTCCAGAGGTCGTCCACCTCGGTGTGCGGATCGAAGGGCCGGTCCAACACCGTCTGGCTTCCTCTCCCCGCCACCAGGAATGCCGCATAGACGACGACGGCGAGGACGAACGTGATCACCAGCGCCCACGTCGAGGCCAGCCCACTCTTCGACGCGATGAGGTAGATCCCGACCCCCGAGGAAGCCACCCAAGCGGTGATGCCACCGGTGCCGGCGTTTCGCACCCGTCCGGGCCGGAACTCGAATGTGTTGCGTGAGTCGGTGATTCGGTGGTATGTGATGTGCACCAGGGCGATTCCGACCCAGGCGACGAGGACCGCACCCTGGTAGGAGAGCCAGGTTCCGATGAAGCTGAAGACGTTGAGGACCATGACGGTGAACGACACCACTCCGACGAAGAGGACCCAGACGAACCTCGGCAACGTCACGTTGAACGCGCGCGAGAAGAAGCTCTGGAAGTTGGTGGACGCCAGATAGAAGTTCGCCGTGTTGATCTTGGTCTGCGTCGCCACGATGAAGATCAGACCGAAGATTCCCATCAACTTCACGATGCCGACGACCAGGCCGGCCTCCGTGACTCCTCCGCTGTCCAGCGGGATGGTGTGGACGAGATAGATGCCCACGGCGCCGTTGACCAAGATGGTGAAGAAGTAGAACGTGAAGCCGAAGGTGTGCACGCCGTTGACGCGGATGTCCTCGGTACGTCCCATCCTCGCGAAGTCGAAGGTATAGAACATGTTGGAGAAGACGCCCATGTAGATGGCGAAGACGAACAGCCAACCCGGTCCGCCCATCGCCGTCGGCTCCGACGGTGTGGAGGTGAGCCACCCGCCGTCGTAGCCGAATACCGCGGTGGACCAGATGACGGCGGCAATCAGGCCGATGGCGAAGATTGGTAGCAGAAAGGCGTTGATCTTCTCCAACCAGACCCGAACCCCGCCCAGCACGAGCGGAATCGCGCACAGGGTCACGATGAGGTACCAGAGCGCAATCGGGCCGCCGAATTGCGTCTGAGCGGCTACCGCGAGCACTGAGCCCTCGAACACGGCGAACCACGTGCCCGTCACGGCGAAGAAGAGCGTCGCGATGGACGCACCGTAGTAGCCGAACATCGAGCGGGAGAACAGCCCGACCGTCAGGCCGGTCTCCGCGGCGGTCCTCGACATGTAGTAGCAGATCCCGCCATGGACGACCACGGCCGCAGCGAGGCCGATGAGGGTCTGCACGGTACCCACCACGAGGGAGGCGCCCGCCGCGACCACCACCCAGAACATTGCTGCCATGACCGCCGACCACGCCAGCGCCATCTTCGGCGAGGAAAGCCGCCACGTCCGCGGCACCACGTGCAGCGAGTAGTCATCGCGGGCCGCTTGCGCCACCACGGCAGGATCGTCGACGTGGGTGATCTTCAGCGCGGGTAGCGACGAGGTTCCAGCGGCCGAGGCACTGCGTGCCGAATGCTGTTCGTTGCCAGGCATGTTCATCACCTTCTCCAATCCAAGCCGGACATGGGAGGGTCAGGCGGGCACAGGCGTGCCGCGGTGGATCTCATCCAGGTCGCGGGCACGTGACTGGGTGCCGTCTCCTGGATCCTTGTGGAAGACACCATCTTTCATGATGCCGACGATGCGCCGCTGATCCTGCAGGATGGTGATGTCGGCCAGCGGGTCACCGTCGACCAGGATCATGTCGGCCAGGAATCCGGCCTTCACCTGGCCCAGTTCGTCGGGCATCCGCATGATCTGGCCGCCGAGTGCGGTGGCGGCGATCAGCGTCTCGGCGGGGGTGAAGTCGAGCAACTCGACGAAGTGCTGAAGATCGCGGGCGTAGGTTCCGTGCGGCGTCCAGGCGAACCCGTAGTCTCCACCGGGCAGCACCCGGATGCCACGCTCCTTCATCTTCTTCAAACCGTCTATGGCGCACTCTAGTTCGTGCTTGTACCCGGCGGCCTCCGCGGCCTCGGGCGGGTAGCCGTAGTCGGCCGCGTCGTGAAGGGTGGCCACCAACCAGTTCAGCCCGGGCGCCACGAAGATCTCGTCCTTCTTGGCTTCGAGCATGTCCAGTCCTTCTTCGTCGACGAAGGAGGCGTGGTAGATGATGTCCACTCCGTTGCGGACCGACATCTTCACCGAGTCGCCGGAGCGGGCGTGCGAACACACGCGCAAACCGCGGCGGTGCGCTTCGGTGGTCGCCGCCAGGGTTTCCTCGTCGGAGAAGTAGTTGTCCTTGGCGTGTTGGTTCCCGGTGATCTCTTCACCCGACATCGAAAGCTTGACCAGGTCGGCGCCGAGTTCGACGTTCTTGCGCACGGCCTTTCGCATTTCCTCGGGCCCGTCGGCGAAGGCCGTGATGCCCATGACGAGGGCACCGCCGGTCACCGCGATCTCCTGACAGTTGGCCAGGTAGCGGGGACCGGGGATCTGGCCGGCGTTGATGGCGTTGCGGATCACCACGTCCAGGCGGGCCTTGGCGGCGGCCGCTCCGACGCACATGGTGTAGCCGGAATCGATATAGGTCTGCGCCGAGCGGGCACAGAGCAGGATGTGCTCCTCGACGCCCATGGAGCCGAGTCCGGGAAGGTCCGCGGAGTTCACCCACGAGAAGTGGGTGTGGGCGTCGCACAGCCCGGACATCAGGAACTTCCCGTTCCCGTCGATGACGCGAGCGCCCTCGCGGGGGAGGCCGCCGGCGCCGGAACGTACGGCGGCGATCCGGTTTCCGCGCACCAGGACCTCACCGTCGAACGGATCGGCTCCCGTCGAATCGAAGATGCGCACGTTGGTGAAGAGCACGGAGGTTTCGGTGGGCAGTGCAGAGGACATCGTCGTCACTCCTTCCGTTGGCAGGTCAGGGCTTGGTGAGGAATTCGATGAGCTGGGCGGTGACGGCGGCGGGGTCTTCGAGACTGTGCCAGTGCCCGACGCCTTCGAGGACGTGCAATTGCGCATTGGGATAGGTGGCGAACAGTGCCTCGTTGGTCGCCACGGGGCTGACCTTGTCCTCGTCGCCGGTGATCAGCAGAACGGGGGTGTCGATGGCGGCGAAGTCCGGTTCCGCCGCTGCGGCCAGCGCCTCGCATGCGCCGGCGTAGCCCTCCGGGTCCTGGCCGAGCAGCAACTCACGGACGGCTGCCACGGTGACCGGGCGGTCGCGGTGGGTGGATCGGGACAGGGCCGCAGCCACGATGGCATCGGCCACCGCGGACATTCCGCCGCCCCGCACCGTGCGGGCCCGCCCCCGGGTGGCGGCCTTCGCCTGGTCGTTCTGCGCCCGGACGGCACCGAGGAGGGCCATCTTGACGACTCGCTCCGGATGGCGGGCGGCGAAGGTGTTGGCCACCAGGGTGCCCATCGAGTGGGCGACCAGGGCGGTCTGCTCGATTCCCTCGGCCTCGAGTAGATCGGCGAGCTCCTGCACCCAACCGTCGATGCTGGGAGCGCCGGCGTACGGCGAGCGACCGTGCCCGGACAGGTCGTACCGCACGACGGTGTGGGTTTCGGCCAGCGCGGCGACCTGTGGTTCGTACACGGTGGTGGCACCGCCGAGTCCGTGGATGAGCACGACGGTCGGCCCGGACCCGGTCTTCTCGACGAAGAGGCGCCGGTGGCCCGCGGTGGAGAGGGTCTCGGCGCCGGCCGGGTCCGCGACGACGTTGCGTAGCTCGCCGAGACCGGTCGCGGTCACCGTGACCTCGTCGCCGGGCTGCAGGTACTTCGGTGGCGTGAAACCGAGTCCGACGCCGACCGGCGTTCCGGTCGCGATCACGTCGCCGGGTTCCAACGTGATTCCGGCCGTCAGCGTCTCGATGATGGTGGGGACGTCGAAGATCAGCAGTGAGGTGTTGGTGTCCTGGCGCAGTTCGCCGTTGACGCGCGTCTGCAGTTCCAGATTGGCGATGTCGACTTCGTCCGCGCTGACCGCCCACGGCCCCAGCGGGCAGAACGTGTCCAGTGACTTGCCGATGAACCACTGCTTGTGATCGCGTTGCAGGTCACGAGCCGTCACGTCGTTGACGAGGGTGTAACCCCAAACGTAGTCGAGCGCATCGGCTTTGGACACCTTCGAGGCGCGCTTGCCGATGATGACACCGATCTCGCCTTCGTAATCCAGCGCCGAGGTGATGTCGGTGTGCGGGTCGATCGGGTCGCCGGAGGCGATGACGGCCGCGGCCGGCTTGGTGAACACCACCGGACGTTCGGGCATGTGCTCGCCGTCGTTGCTGCCCGTCGCATCGAAGCCGCTGGCGGCGAATTCGGCGGCGTGCTCGGCATAATTGCGGCCGATGCAGAAGACGTTGCGGTGGGGAATGAGCGGTGCCAGCAGCTTGCCGGGTTCGGCGGTCGCGGCCGTCGTCAACCTGGCTGCCGCACCGGGGCCGGCGGCAATGACTTCCTGAACGCTGCGGACGGGTGCGCCGGTGTCGGCGAACGATAGTGCGCGGGCGGTGCCGTCCGGGTCTACTGCGCACACCCGAGGGCCTTCCGTGTGGTCGATCCGGGCAAGTCGCACGTGTCATCCTCCGTTAAACCATTGTGGACCAGAAAGGAGCTTCGGTTCGTATTGGCTACGATAGGTCGCCGCAATGTGATCGTCAACACTCACCCACCGCCTGCAACCCACTGCCGGCGTTCGCATGCCGTAGCATTGGTCCGAATTGGTACTACGGAGGTGTGCGATGACCATGGCAGTGGGACCGGCGGCGGTCGCGTTGCGATTCATCGATCAGCTGGTATCCGACAGCGGACTCAAGCCCGGTGACAAGCTGCCCACCGAACGCGAACTGGCCGCTCAAGCTGGCGTCAGCCGGGCCGTGATCCGATCGGTCCTCGACGACTTGGAGGCGCGCGGCGTACTGCTTCGTCACGTGGGACGCGGTACCTTCCTCACTCCGACCGACCCCAGCGCCATCGACGGATCCGACCACCCCAGTCCCGGCGAGATCATGACCTCCCGGCTGACGGTGGAACCGGAACTGCTTCCGTTGGCGGTGGCGGCCGCCACTCATGCCGACATCACCGAGATGCGTCGCTGCCTCCGCGGCGGAGAACAGGCCCGCAGCTCCGAGGAGTTCGAGCGGTGGGACATCGCGCTGCACCACAGCTTCGCCCTGGCCACCCACAACGCCGTCATCATCGGAGTCAGCCAGCTCTTGATCGACAGCCGACGGCAGCCGATCTGGGGCGGGCTCAAGAAACGGACCTTCAATCCAGAGCTCCACATGGAGTACTGCGCCGAACACGACCACATCGTCGAGGCGATCGCCGACCGCGACCCCGACAGCGCGCGTCAAGCCATGCGCACCCATCTGCGTCACGTGCGGCGAACGCTGCTGGGCGACACCGACTGAACGGGCCTGGGCGGTGTGCGTCAACTCCGCGTATGAATTCGCCCGAGGGGCGTCAGGAACGCGTACGGAATCGGTCGATCGAGCCAAGCCCGGCGTAGACCTGGACGAATGACACTTGCTCTCGACGCACCGGATCCCGCCTTACGCCTTCATCATTCGATTCACCTGCTGCGAAGAGTCCTTCCCGGAGCCGGCTGCGGCGTGCCTGCGGCCGCACTGCGGGACCGCACGGTCGCGACCTGGGTCCGGACCCATGGGATCACGGTCACCGCGCACGACGAGATGGACCTCGATTCCGTGCGGTATCAGGGCATCCGGCCCACCCAGGTGCTGTTTCGGTGCGGCCCGGTCACCGACTCCATCCGCCGGGCGGTGAACCTCGGCGTCTTCCGCTTCATCGTCTTCACCGAGCACCAGATCATCCGCTTGACCGAGTGCGCGCGACGGACGTGCTACGTCTACCTCGACGACCGCTCTCCGTTCGTCCTGAGCAACCGGCGGCTCACGGTGATCGGCCTACACAGCGACGTCGATCACTCCGGTGGCGCTGTCGAATGGGCCTCGGCGACCGAGCGCCTGCTGTGCCGGACCGCGCTGCTGAAGACCTGCGGTGCGCCGATCCACCGCATCATGCTCAGCGGGGGGCCCGCCGAGATCTGGCTGGATGACTCAGCGCCACAGTTGACGTCGATCGTGTCCGCCGTCGACGACGCATTGCGCGCGGGTTGCGAACGGTGGCAGCGGCCACGGCCGGCCGTGACGTTGGCGCCGCTGACCGTCGTCGGCGCGCGACCAGCGGGGCTCGATGCGGGTGCGGCTCGGCCGGAGTAGGCACTGGTCAGAGGTGCCGGTCGCGCGCGGCGGCCCACAGCTCACACTTGCGCTGGGCCCATTCCACCGTGAAGCCGGTGGCCACCGCGGCCAGTGCCATCATTGAGGTCATCATCGTGACTCCTCGCCTCGACGGACGTCGTGGATACATCGTCACGCCGAGGGGAGCCCTGGTCTGCCGTGGTGGCGCCCATCTGCAGTGGCGGCTGGCACCCAATTTCGACTTCCGGCTAGCCGGTAGTCCCTCGGTGGCACACCGTATCGGTGCGTATAGTCGAGCGACATCTATACGACTCGATACGGAGCGCCCGTGCTGCCTAGTCCCTATTCCCCCGGCGCGGTGCCCGTCTATCTCGCGGGCCGCGGTACCGAGCTCGAGGTCATCCGAGCCCGTCTGGCCCGCACCAGGATGCTGGGCCGCTCGGGTGGGCCGTTGCTCGCATTCTACGGATCCCGTGGCCTCGGCAAGACCTCGTTGCTCCGTGCGGCCCAACGTGAGGCCGCGGCCGCCGGCTATCTCACCGTGTGGGTCACCGGCCGGGACGACGCCGCGCTCGCCCCGGACCTTGCCGCGTCGTTGACCGAGGAGATCAGCCGCCGATCGACGAGCCAGAAGGCGAAGGGGCTGCTGCAGAACCTCAGCAAGGTCCAGGTCGAGGTGGGAGTTCCGGGCGCCAAGGTCGGCCTCGAGGCCGACAGGACCCGCGCGGCTGCCGCCGTCGAACGCAACCTCGCCGACGCCGGCCGATTCGCACGCCAGGACGATCACCACGGTCTCGCAGTCTTCGTCGACGAGTTCCAGGAGGCCCAACTGGCCGACCGGCGATCACTGCTCATCGCGCTCCAGCACTTCGACGGCGCCCCGGAGGGTTACCCGGTGGCCATCATCGCCGCAGGCCTCCCCTCACTCCTCGGGGCGGTCCCAGAAGCTGCGACCTTCGGCGAACGCACCGACTTCGTCGAGATCGGTCTTCTCGGCGAGGTTGCCGTGGCCGAGGCCTTGCGCCTGCCGGCCCAGCAACTGGGGGTGTCGTGGTCCGATGACGCCATCGTCGCGGCCATCGAGGCCGCCGCGGGTTATCCCCACCGGGTGCAGCTGATCGGCGACGCCGCGTGGGAAGCGGGCCGACCCCAGGAGGGTGACGTCATCGGGGTGGCTCAGGTGATGCTGGGTGCCGAGCGGGCCGAGCAGCGGATGGCGGCGGTGTTCCGCAGCCGAATGGCGAAGATCAATCCCGAGCAGCGACGCGTCGTCATGGCCATGGCGGAGTTGGGCGACCAGCCCGTGACGCGTGCGGCGCTCGCCGGCCGGCTCGGCATCGCCTCCGAGGCGTTGAGCCGCCCGCGGCAGGAGCTCATCGACCGCGGCCTGATCGAGTCGGCGGGCCGTGGCCTGCTGCGCTTCACCATCCCCGGTTTCGCGGGGTTCCTGCGGGCGCAGCCGGACTTCGATTGACGTCGACCAGCGTCAGGGGGTAGGTCCCGGAATAGGGCCCCCGCGCCGAACGTTGGCGGTGAAACGACGACACGGAGGCACTGCATGAGAATCGGAATCATCGGGGCAGGTCAGATCGGCGGCACGCTGGTCCGCCGGCTCCGCGAACTCGACCACGAGGTGTACGTGGCGAACTCGCGCTCTCCGGAAACGCTTGCCGACCTCGCGAACGAAACCGGTGCGACCGCCGTGTGGGCCAAGGACGCCGCGGCCGATGCCGACCTCGTCGTCGTGAGCATTCCGCAGAAGAACGTGCCGGACCTCGCAGACGGCATCGTCGATGCCCGCAAGACAGGTGCTCCCGTGATCGAGACCAACAACTACTACCCGCAGCAGCGCGACGGCGAGATCGCGGCGATCGAGGACGGCCAGGTCGAAAGCGCGTGGGTGGCGGAGCAGATCGGCGCGCCGGTGTACAAGGTGTTCAACGGAATCTGGTGGAAGCACCTGCTCGAGAGCGGAAAGCCCAGTGGAACACCGAACCGCATCGCACTCCCGATCGCCGGCGAGAACAAAACGGGCCGCGAACTGATCCACGGTATCGTCGAACGACTCGGATTCGACCCCGTCGATGCCGGTCCGATCTCCGAATCGTGGCGTCAGCAGCCTGGAACGCCGGTGTATGGCAAGGACTTCGACGCGGACGACACCCGCAGGGCACTGGCCGAGGCGACGCCCGAACGGACCTCCGAGTGGAGCGCGCGCACGTAGGAGTCACCGGACTCACCGATCCCGGCGCTGCCCTCTGTCACGACAGGGCACGATGGGACCAATGGACGTTCTAGTGGTCGGGGGCGGCCCGGCGGGCCTCGCCATCGCGGGGGCGTGCGGTCAACTCGGATTGGCGACCGGGGTGGTGGATCCGGCCCCGGACCGGCCGTGGACGGCGACCTACGGGATGTGGAGCGGGGAACTGCCGGCTGACTTACCGGCGTCCGTGGTCGCGGCGCGTGCGGCCGGTCGAGCAATCGCGGTGTCAGAGCACCAATTGGGTTGGGAATACGCCGTTCTCGACGTACCCGCCCTTCGTGCGCATCTTGTCGACGGCCTGACCGACGTACACGTTCACGCGGCACGCGTCGTGGGATCTCCGGAGGCCGGCGTCGTTGCCCTGGCCGACGGGTCGCACCTGCGAGCCGCGGTCGTCATCGACGCCGGGGGTGGGGCCCGACCCTTGGACCGCACCACCCCACGCCAGCCGGCCGCGGCGCAGACCGCCTACGGACTGGTCCTCGACGAGGACGCCGCCGCGCCCTTCGTCGCCCCCGGCGAAGCCCTGTTCATGGACTGGCGCGGCGATCATGGCGACGCGGGCTGGCCGACATTCCTCTACGTCATACCGCTCGGCGGTGGCCAGGTGCTGGCGGAGGAGACCTCGCTGGCACGGCGACCGGGGCTGCCGCTGTCGACGCTGCGCCGCCGGCTTCACGCTCGGCTGGCGCATCACGGTGTCGAGCCACCGAAGGATGCTCGCTGCGAGAAGGTGTCGTTCCGGGTCGACCATCCGCGGCACCGCGGGCCCGGGGTGCTCGGCTTCGGTGCCGCCGCGCCACTGATCCACCCCGCCACCGGGTTCAGCCTGGCAGCATCCCTACGACTCGCTCCACGGGTGGCCACCGCGCTCGCCACCCACCTGCCCGACGACCCGGGCCGGGCCCTGGCAGCCGCGCAGAAGACCGTGTGGCCGCTCGATGCGCGGGTCGTCCACCACGTGCGGAGGATCGGCTTGGAATCGCTGCTGCGGATGCCTCCGGCCGACGTCCCTGGCTTCTTCGAGCAGTTCTTCGGGCTTCCGGACCCGCACCGCTGGACGTACCTCACCGCCCGCGACGACGTCCGCGGCGTCGTCGCCGCGATGAACTGTCTCTTCCGGACATCCAGCGGTCGGCTGCGCCGGCACCTCGTCACGTCGGCCCTGCTTCCCGCGGTGGCCAGCAACGATGCGTGCGGTTAGCGCGGCGTCACGAAGCGCCGGACGGTCACACCGGCTACTGGAAGATCTTGCCGGGGTTGAGGATGCCCGCAGGGTCGAGTGCATCCTTGATCGCCCGGTGGAGGCCCAATACGGTCGGCGACAATTCATGCGCGAGCCCGCCGCGCTTGAGGAGACCGACGCCGTGCTCGCCGGTGATGGTGCCACCGAGGGACAGCGCGGCGTCCAGGATCCCGTCGAAGGCGCCGTGGATCCGCTGCCACAGGTCGGCATCGTCGTCGTGCGGACCGATGATCAGGGGGTGCAGGTTGCCGTCCCCGGCGTGCGCGACGTTGGCGATCTGCACGCCGTGCTCTTCAGCCAGCGCTTCGATGCGGGCCAGCATCTCCGGCACGTGCTCCCGTGGTACGCACACGTCCTCGGTGATCACCGGCCCCAGCCGCTCGAGCGCCGGGTAGGCCAACCGACGGGCCGCGAACAACGCATCGCCTTCGTCGGGGTCAGTCGACCGTTCGGCCCACGACGCCCCGCTCGCGCGGAAGTGTTCGACGATGGCATCGGCGAGTGCGGAGCCGGTCGGCTCGGGATCGTCGACCCGCGCGAGCAACAGCACGTCCCCGGCGGCCGTCAGGCCCATCTGCTTCCAATCATCGACGGCGCGCAGGCAGTACCGGTCCATCAGCTCCAACGCCGACGGGGTGATGCCCGCCGCTCCGACCGCGCGGACCGCTGCGCCCGCCGTCACCAGGGACGGGAAGAAGCCCGCCACTGTGATCGGCGCGTTCGGCAGGCTGCGGAGCCGGACCGTGATCTCGGTGACGATGCCGAGCGTGCCCTCGGATCCGACGAGTAGGCCGACCAGGTCATAGCCGGCGACGCCCTTGGCGGTCCGATGTCCGATGCGCACCACGTCCGCCGAGCCGGTGACCACCTCCAGCTCGAGCACGTACTCACGGGTGACGCCGTACTTGACGCAACACACCCCGCCGGCGTTGGTGGCGACGTTGCCGCCGAGGGTCGACCACGGCGAGCTGGCGGGATCTGGGGGGTACCACAATCCGTGTTCCGCCACTGCCGCGCGAAGGTCGTCGTTGACCACGCCGGGCTGGACCACGGCCAAACGCTCCAACGGGTTGATCGCGACGATGTCCGACATCGCCTCCAGGGAAAGCACCACGCAGCCGTCGATGGCGTTCGCGCCGCCCGACAGCCCGGTGCCCGCTCCGCGCGGTACCACCGGGGTGCGGTGTCGCAGACACGTCTCCACGACCCGACGAACCTCGTCGGTGCTGTGGGCGCGCACGACGGCGGCCGGCTCACCGGCGGCAGCACCGGCCGCCTGATCGCGGCTGAGGCTGCGTGCCACGTCGGGGTCGACGATGACCCGTCCCTCGGGCAGCACGGCTCGAAGATCGTGGACGAGGGCTTCGGCGGCGGCACTGGTAGACGGCTGGGCCCGTATCGTCATGCGGTGACCTCCTCCAGCAGTTCGGGCGATGCCTCCGGGTCAACGTTCAATCGAAACGCGACGTCGGGATCCCGCAGCACCGCTTCTCCGAAGGCTAGCCGGGTCGGCCCGTTGCAACGCATGGAGGGCCGCCACACACGATTCAGTCGTGCTCGCGGGCCAGGACGATGTCGAATCGCGTCCGGCTCCAACTTCGTCCGTCCAGATCTCGACCGTCGGGCGTGGGTGTCCCGGGCTCCTGCAACACGAAGTCCTTGATGAGGGAGTCCTTCACACCGAAGACGGTGTCGGAGTCCAGGTATCCGTCTCCTCGGACGAAGATGTGGGTCACCAACGTTCGCATGCCAGGTGCCGTCACCATGAAGTGAAGGTGCGCGGCGCGCATCGGCGATCGGCCGGTGGCGTCGAGCATTCTTCCGACCGGTCCGTCGTGTGGAATCGGATACGGCGTGGGTGTGATTGCCCAGAAACGAAACGCACCGTCGCTGTCGCTGAACAGATGCGCCCGGCCGGCGGTTCGTCCGTCGCCGTACTGCACGTCGTAGAAGCCGTCGTCGTCGGCTTCCCAAATCTCGAGGCGTGCGCCACCGATGGGGTTCCCGTCGGTGTCGAGAACGGTTCCCTCGACCCAGCATGGCTGCCCCGTCGCGCCGAAGGCAATGTCCTCGGCAAGGTCGATTCTCGGGGAGCCTTCGACGAAGAAGGGACCGAAGACGGTTGCTTCGGTCGAATCTCCCCGAGCTTCGTTGTTGACGGCAATCGTCTGCATGGATATTCCGAGGGTATCCGACAACAGGATGAACTCCTGCCGTCGATCGTCGGTGATGTGGCCGACCTCGGTGAGGAATCTGATGCCCGCCAGCCATTCGGCCTCGGTCGGTCTGACCTCGCGGACGAAGTCGTGGGCATGGCGGACCAACGCCTGCATGATCGTCTTGAGGCGCTCGTCGGGTGTCTCCTCGAACGACCGGGCAACGCGTGCGACGAGTTCGCGTTCGCGGGTGTCCTGCTCCTCGGTGACTGCGGACCGATGCGCGTTGGTGTCGCGGTTCATAGTGGTGGAGCTCCTTCACACGCCCTGCGCAGCAGTTCTTCCAGGTTGGTCGACGTCACGGATGCCGGATTGGATTCTGGCACCGAAGGAAGGATCGCCTGCACCGCGTCCGCGACCATCCCTTCTTCGAAGCCGAAGTCGCGCAACGCGACTGGGGCGCCGAGGACCGTGCGGAGCGCTTGCAAACCGTCAACGGCGGTAGCGCTGCCGAACGCCCGCGCGATGTGCCGCTCCGCTTCGGGCGCTGCCGGAACGTTGAGAGCGAGTACGTACGGCAGGACGACCGCATGCGTTGGCGCGTGTGGCAAGTCGTATCGGCCGCCCAGGACGTGACAGATCTTGTGGTGCAGCCCCGAGCCCGCCGACGCGAACGCCGTTGCGGACAGGTATGCCCCGTACAACGCCATCTCGTGCCCCGAGACGGTGTCATCGGCCTGCACGACGATCGGCAGACCGTCTGCGAGAGCCCGAATTCCCTCCGCCGCAAGGACCGTACAAATGGGGTCGGCGCGCGGTGCCCACATCGAATCGACGCAGTGCGCAAGGGCGTTGAGCCCCGAAGCGACGGTCAGGTCGATGGGCAACGAGGCGGTGAGTGCGGCGTCGTAGACCACCGCACGTGGGAGCACCCGAGCGTCGACCCCCGTCGTCTTGGTCTCGTTCTCGGTAACACCCCATACGTTGGTGGCCTCGGAGCCGGAGTAGGTGGTCGGCACGGCAACGATGGGCAGGCCCGTGGTGAGTGCAATGGCCTTTGCCAGACCCGTCGTGGATCCGCCGCCAACACATACCAGCGCATCGACCCCGTGCGCCGTCGCTGCCTCCCTGGCGCGCTCGGCAACGGGCACCGGCACGTGCATGACGACCTCGTCGTGAAAGTGGGCCACCGGCAGATCGGCAGTGATCGACCGTGCGCGTTCCATTCCGCGTGCGGATGCGATCACCATGACCTTCGTTGCGTCGAGGCGCTCGACTTCAGCGGCCAATCCCTCACGTGCCCCGCCGGGGGCGAAACGGACGCGTTGTCCGAGTGTCTCGTGGGCGAACGTCAGGTTCACGACCATTCCCGTCTGCCGAGCAGGGAGACGAGGACGTCGCGCAGGACGGTCTGTGGATCGTCGGGCAACGACGAGGTCCGCCACGCGACGTGCTTGTCTGGACGGATCAGCAGGGCACCGCTCTCCTCGACTTCACGCCGCCTCGCCCAGTCGAAATACAGGTCGGTCACCTCTCGTCCCGGTCCGATGACGACCGTGTCGAGTGGGACCGACAGGTCTGCAGACACTTTCGCGGCAGCGTCTGACCAGGCCTCCCCCGCAATACCGGTGATGATGGTGAACCTGGAGTAGGGAGCCAGATCGAGCGTCGCGAGGCGGGTCTTGTTGTCACCGACCCAGGCGTGCGGGAGTCTGGACCCGGGACAGGTGGAGGCCTGGTAGTACAGGTCGGGGTCCCGCGTCGGTTCGGGGCGAGGGGTGCCATCAGTCACGATGGCGGCCGATTCGTAGAACTGCCCCAGTTCGACACCGTGGGCGTTGAACTCGTAGTTCTTGATGTCCATCGCCCTGGCCAATGCCGCGCGCTTGGCCGCGCCTGCGGGCGTGTTGGCCTTGCGTTCCTCGATCCGCTCGATCATCTCGTCCTCGTCTCGTGCGTCGGTGACGCCGAGCGCGATGAACAGGTCGGTGAACTCGCGACTGGACTTGTTGGCGCGCCGCACGATCCGCTCGGCAACCGGGGCACGTTCCACCGAGTACGTCGCCAAGAGGGACGGATCGGCGTACCCGCGGAGCACGGCGGCGATCTTCCACGCCAGGTTGTACGAGTCCTGGATCGAAGTGTTGGACCCCAGACCGTTACTCGGCGGGTGCCGGTGCACGGCGTCGCCTGCGCAGAAGACGCGCCCCGCCTGGAGATGGGTGGCGAACATTTCGTTGTTGCCCCACAGCGACGTGCCGGTGATCTCGACGTCCAGTTCGGGCATCCCGAGGAGGTTCCGCACGATCTGCGTCGCAGCGGCGTCGTCGACGACCGGTGGCTCATCGTTGATGTCATAGCCCCAGACGATCAACCATTCGTTCCACGGGCGCACCATGCGGACGAGCCCGGCGCCGATGCCGCCGACGTTGGAACCCGGCTGAATCACCCAGTAGAGAACCGATGGTCGGTGATCGCAATATGCGGCGATGTCCGCCTTGAACGTGATGTTCATCGAACCGGCGACGTCCATCTCACCTTCGAACGGTAACCCGATGTCAGCGGCGATCTTGGAGCGTGCACCGTCGGCGCCGATCAGATACCGGGCCCGGATCGTGTATTCGTAGCCGGTGAGGCGATCGCGAACCCGGACGTCGACCCCCTCGCCATCCTGGGTGTGCGAGAGGTATTCGGTGGAGAATTGGCTGCGAGTGCCGCGCACGGTGGCGTTGCGCACCAGGATCGGTTCCAGGTAGTTCTGCGGGATGTCGACCGTGAGGCAGGGCGATTCCCTCTGATAGTCCGCTTCCCGCTCACAGCTGGTTCCCCAGGTACGAATTCGTCCGATCTCCTCACCGGCGATGGAGGTGCAGAACACGGTATCGCCGACGAGCTCGTGGGGGCTCGCGTCGGCCAACACCTGGTCCTCGATGCCAAGGTCCCGGAACACCTCCATCGTGCGCTGATTCGTGATGTGGGCGCGAGGGGTGTTCGCCGTCCAGCGGTACTTGGTGATCAGGATGTTGGAGATCCCGAGGCTCGACAGCAGCAACGCCGACGACGACCCGGCGGGTCCGGACCCGACGATCAGCACCTCGGTCTCCACCACGCCGGCGGTGGGAAGTTCGGTTTGTTCCAGTCCGTCATCGAAGGCAGGCATCGCTAATTCCTCTTTCGCGTACCGGTCGATCGCCGGCTCCTGAGTGCTCAGTGTCGGCCATCACAGTGCGTGGGAGCGTCCAACGGGCAAAGGTGGGCGAGTACACGAAGGAGTGGCCGATTCGCGAAGGTGCGGCACAGTGCGGTGCAGCGCCCTGGCCGCGATGGCCTCGCGTCGAACATCGGTTGCCCGCTGATCGAACCGGACGGCGAATGAGTGCGAGAAGTGCGCGGCGGAGGCGAATCCGCAGCGGCGCGCGATGTCGGCGACGGGCAATTTCTCACCGTCTGCACGGCGCAGGAGGGCATGTGCGGCGTCGAGTCTGCGGTTCATCAGCAGCCCGGGAAAACTCTGCCCGGTGTTGCCAAGGACTCTCGAAAGGTGGCGGCTGCTGACGCCGACGGCTGCGGCCACTCGAGCGGCTGTCAGTTGGGAATCGGACAGATGCCGTTCGACGTACGCCTCGATGGCGGCAAGGTGAACCGACGGCTGCTCATCCCTGCCACCAAGGAGGGCCCGCACCAAGTCGAGCAATGTCTTTTCATCGGTGGGACGAGGATCCTGCGCTCGCACTGCGGTGCCGATCCGGCTGGCCAGCGCGGCGGCGATCGCGGCCATCTTGTCGCCACCGACTGTCGTGTCGAAGTTGAGTACCGCGGTGGCGTGAAACCGGTCGATGCCCGTCAGATCGGTGATGAGCTCTCGCGGGACCGTCAGAACGAGCTCTTCCAGTCCTTCTGAGAAGCCGCGTATGAAGGGACGGTCGGCATCACAGACGATGAGCTGTCCCGGGCGCGTGGTGTGAACCGCGTCTCCCGAGTAGAAGAAGGCCTCTCCGGCCATTCCGAAGAACAACGCGATCGACTCGGTCGGCGATCGCTCGATGAGGTCCGCGTCGCGCTCCACGACATGAGCCGACCCGCGCACGCGAGCGAGGTGAACGTCGCGGAACTGCACGTTGCGCTCTTCAGCGTCGAGAAAGCCAGAAGTCATGGTCCGGCAACGCAAACCAATCAGGGCGTGCGCGTTGTGGTGCTCCCACGACGCGATCCTCATGAGCTCCGGAACGTCGGACGTGGCGAACGAAGCGGGCACCGGCGCCCTGCCAGTGCCGAAACCGTCCCGACGTGACACGTTGCCACTTTATCGGACGAACGCCATGCAAACCTGCGACGGAAGCCGAAACTTGCAATGGTCGTGGAAAGCGCAACCCGTCCGCCGCGTTACGGCAACCTGGGGCTGCGTGAAAGTTCGTGGTATTCAGCAGGTTTCGTCAACGAAGTTCATCGGCCAGCTACTCACCTGCCAGAAAGGGAGCTCATCATGGCAACGGTCCTCGTGCTCTACTACTCCACGTACGGACACATCGAGGGGATGGCATACGCCGTGGCTGGGGACGCCCACGCGTTTCGGCCGGATGTCTGGTCAGATGGCGGCCTTCCTCGACCGGGCCGGCGGTATGTGGGCTCGAGGTGCTCTGAGCGGCAAGGTCGGCGGCGCGTTCACCTCGTCGGCGACGCAGCACGGAGGCAACGAGACGACGCTGTTTTCGATCATCACGAACTTGCTGCACTGCGGCATGACGATCGTCGGATTGCCGTACAGCCATGCCGGCCAGATGACGCTCGACGAGATCGTGGGCGGCGCACCCTACGGTGCTACGACGGCCGCCGGTTCTCGAGGTGCGGCCGGGGGAGCAACGTCAGCGATGTCGACGGGAGTGCGTTGCGGCGACGTAGACCCCCGCCGCGATGGCCGATCCACCAGCGAGCATGGCCAGCGGACCGATCCAGCCATCGGCCCCAACGCGGAGTGGATGGCCAAGCATTTCGGCGCGGCGCCAGTAGGAGACGCCGATCAGGACCGCCTTCGCGACGATGATGATGCTCGCGATGCGCAACGCGGTCGACAGCCGCATCAAGTCACCGCTCCGCAGCCGACCACGTGCTGTCGCATCGCCAGCCGCGTGATGGACGACGAGGTGTTGATCACCACATCGCCCTCGCCGGTGGGTTCCGAGCGTCGGTGCTGCCGGCGCAGGCGTGGTGTCTGCAGCGGCAACGGTCACGCAGCATGCAGGACCGACCCCTCGGTGCTATCCCCCGCCACCGCCGCCGCCGGCAACTCCACCTCCGCCACCTCCGCCGCCGCCATTGGCGCCGTTGGCCCCGCCTTCGATGCCATTACCACCACCACCACCGCCGCCGGCCGTCGTGTTGGGGGTGACTTGGTTGGGTCCGGTAGAGCCGGTCACTCCTCCACCGCCGGCAGCGCCACCGCCACCGCCGCCACTGCCACCGCCGGGCGCTACCTCTGCGGGAGAGATGCCGGGCGGTTGGATCCAGCCGAGGATGTCTTCGAAGCCATTGTTGAAGACGACGCTGTTCGGCACGTCACCGACGACGTCGAAGTAAACCTTGCCGGTAGCGCTGCCACCCTGCCCTATGGGCGCCGCACTGAGGCTCGACACATTGGCGAGTGCGGGATAGGTGGCGCCACTCTCGGCGCGGGCGTTGAAGTCCCACACCGTGGGAAGAACCGTCCCGACCAACGCGTTGGCTGTCACCGTGGCTTCGTAGAGCCGGCCGGCAACCGGATACGGAACGGGATCAGCGCTCGGCCTGAGCCCCGTGACGGTGTACCCCGCCAAGGGGCCATTCACGTCCTTGAGCGTTTCCTGCACTCCCATCACTTGGATATTGCTGATCGCCGAGGCCGGCGGGACGACGCCGAAGCCGAACATGGCGGCCGTGGCGGCGACGGCTCCGGCCGCTTTCCTGATCTTCATTCGATTCTCCCCTGGGTTGAGGTGGTGCTATGGCGGGACCGTACCCCCCAAGCCAGTGTCCAAACCCGGCCCGCGCAATACGACGCGCAGGTCGACGGAACCATGCTCCACAGCGGTCAGACGAAGTTGCTGCGTGTCATTCCGGTTGCACCGCCCTTCGGCATGATCAAGGGTCCTGACGGCGAGCGTTACGTGCACCCGCAGGAGTTGCGATGGTGAATGGTCGTCGGCACGCGAATGCGCTGTGGCTCATCATCGTCTCCCCGGATGCGGCGCAAGAGTAGGTCGACCGCGGTGGCGCCTATCGTCTCGACGTCCTGCGCCGCCGCGGTGAGCTGGGGCTCGAAGAGATCCGACCATTCGAAGTCGTCGTAACAGACGAAGGCGACGTCAGCCGGAATGGACAAACCGAGACGCCGCACGGCTTTGAGCGTCCCGATGGTCATGGCGTTGTTCAGGGACACCAGGGCGGTCGGACGCTCCCCGCCCGACATCAGCGCGTGGACTGCGCGTTCCGCCGCGTCGGTGTTGGAGTCGCCGTCGAGGACCAGCGCTGCGTCGACGGCGATGTCGCGGTCGGCGAGTGCGGCGGCATAGCCATCGAATCGCTCAGTGGTGGAGGATATCCCGGCGAGTCCGCGTACGACGGCGATCCGACGATGCCCGAGGTCGAGCAAGTGCTCGGTCAACGACCGCGCCGACGAGAAGTTCTCCGGGCCGACCTGATCGCTGGCGACGGCGACGGCGCGGTCGATCAGAACCAGAGGGGTTCCACTGCGGGCGATGTCGGGGAGGGTGACCCGCTCCGATCCGGACGCGGGTGCGACGATCATCCCGTCGACCTGCCGGTCCAACAGCGAGTCGGTGACGCGCTTCTCCGATTCCACGTCGTCGTGGGAGTCTCCGACGATCAGTACGTATCCGGCGTCCGACAGCGCCCGCTCCACGGCGTGAACCAGGCTGCCGAAGTACGGATTTGTCGACGCGGAGATCGAGAGTCCGACGGTGTGCGTGCGCCCGGCCGCGAGTGCGCGTGCCACGACGTTGCGCCGGTACCCGGTCTCCTCGATGGCCGCCTCGACGCGCAAGCGCGTGCCGGTGTCGACCTTGCGCGTGCCGTTGAGCACGTGCGAGACGGTGGACGGCGACACGCCTGCGATGCGGGCGACATCGCCCATCGTGGTCACCGGAGACGCACGATGCGGTTCGCGCGACCTGCGGTCGACTCGATCAGTTCGGCATTGCGCTCGTCTGGCCCGAGGGCCCAGCGCGCCGCGTCCTCCGGCGACTTCCCGTAGGACTCGTGGCGGCGCAGCAGCCGAGCATGGCGAACGTCGTTGTCGGGGGCCAGGAACCAGACCTCGTCGACACCGGACCGCGCCATCGGCCACGCATCGAAGTCCAACAGGAGGTAATTGCCCTCGGTGACGACCAGCGGCACCGTGGGCGCAACGGGAATGGCCGAGCCGATCGACTCTTCGATGTCGCGCCGGAACCGGGGCGCGTACACCACCGGGTCGTCGGCGCGCTGCGCTCGAAGGGTCGCGATCAGGCGTGCGTACCCGTCGTCGTCGAAGGTGTCGTGCGCACCCTTGCGATCCCGGCGCCCCAGGTCGAGCAGGACGTCGTTGGCGAGGTGGAAGCCGTCCATCGGGACGAGCACGGCGATCTCCGGCCCCAACGCGGTGACGAGTTGCTCGGCGACCGTGGACTTCCCCGCTCCCGGAGCGCCGGTGAGTCCGAGGATGCGACGCTCGCCGGGAACGACGAGCGCCTTGGCCGACTCGACCAACTCATCCAGCGTGGCGTCCTGCACGTCGTGCTCGAGGCTCACGACCGTCGGCCTCGCGTCTGGTCGGTGTGACGTTCGATGGCGAGTCGGCTCAGCCAGCCGCGCGGCCCAACCACCGAACACCGAAGTGCCGCCACGCGAGCGGAGCGGTCGATGCGCTCGCGCACGGTGGTCTCGAGCTGTGTCGCGAAATACGAATACGCGCCGTGGAATGCGTCGCCGGCGCCCAGTGTGTCGACCACCACCACGGGTTCCACCGCCACGGACCCGGACTCGCCGCCCGACCACCACTCGACCGGGTCGCCGCCGTGGGTGCAGACGACCGTGCGGACACCGCCACGGATCAGAGCCGCGGCGGTGGCCTCGGAGGTGTCCGAACCCGGCATCCGGAAGTCGTGGGAGCACACCGCGTCCGTCGCCTGCGCGACGAGGTCGCCCATCACCGGCTTCCATCGCCCAGCGTCGACGACGAGTGTGGTGTGCCGGGTGGCCGCATGTCGAGCTGCCGCACGGGCCATCAACGGGTGGTGCCCGTCGACGAGGACCACGTCGGCATCCGCCATGAGGTCGTCGAGGTCCGCCGGTGGCGGTGCATCGGAGTGCACGGCGTCCATCGAGACGACCGAGCGGTCTCCCGTCGATTCGATCACCGACACCGCGGACACGGGTACCGCTCGGGTGGTGCCCGACGCCGCGTCGACGACGTGGACGCCGTACGCGGCGAGGTCCGTGCGGACGAGCTCGGCCACCGGATCATCACCGAGTGCGGTCACGACGATGGCGTGTCCGCCCAGTGCGGCGAAGGTGACGGCAGCGTTCGCGGCCGGTCCGCCCGCCGCGACAAACTGGGCGCTCGACGTGATCTTCTGGTTCACCCCAGGTGCTTTCGCGATGCGATGAATCACGTCGAGAGTGGACAACCCGACGAAGACCCCGACCGGAGCCTTCTCAGAGACCGGCGCGTTCCTCATCGGTCGGTTCCTCCGCACCGGTCATGAGCGCCACCACTTCGGACATCGAGCGCTTCTTCGGATCGACGACGCCGGCACGCTGCCCCAGCCGGTGGATGTGAATCCGGTCGGCCACCTCGAAGACGTGCGGCATGTCGTGGCTGATGAGCACCACGGGAATGCCGCGGTCGCGGATCGAACGGATCAAGTCGATGACCTGACCCGACTCACGCACGCCCAGGGCAGCGGTCGGCTCGTCCATGATGATCACACCGCGGCCGAATGCAGCGGCGCGCGCCACCGCGACACCCTGACGCTGCCCACCGGAGAGCGTCTCCACGGCCTGGTTCACCGACTTGATGCCGATCTTCAGGTCTGCGAGGTGCTGCGACGCCTCCTGGCGCATTCTCGGCATGTCGAGGCGGCGAAACAGGCTGCCCACGAGGCCATTTCGTCGCACCTCTCGTCCCAGGTACAGGTTCGATGCGATGTCGAGAGCTGGTACCACCGCGAGATCCTGATACACCGTTTCGATTCCGGCAGCTCTGGCGTCCCGCGTGTTCTTGAAGGACACGGGCGTTCCGTTCATCAGGATCTCACCCGAGTCTGGAATCACCGCGCCTGCCAACGCCTTGATCAGGCTCGACTTGCCGGCGCCGTTGTCCCCGATCACTGCGAGGACTTCGCCGGCGCGGAGCTCGAAGTCGGCCCCGTTGATCGCCGTCACGTTGCCGTACTTCTTGACGAGTCCGCGCGCTTCGAGAACGGGTGCCGCGCTCGTCCCGGTCGTCATTGTGATCTCCTGCGGGTGAATTGGTCCACCGCCACCGCGACGATGACGAGAACGCCGGTCGCGATGTTCTGGTAGAGACTGTCGACGCCGGCCTGGGTGAGACCGTTGCGGAGGACGCCGACGATCAACGTGCCCACCAGGGTGCCGCCGACGCCGCCGCGGCCGCCGAACAAACTGGTGCCGCCGATGACCACCGCGGTGATGGTCTCCAGATTGGCGTTCTGGTAGGCGTTCGGGTCGGCGTTGGGGATTCGGCCGAGCGCAGCCCAGGCGGCGATCGCGGCGATCACACCCGTGGTGAGGTAGACGGAGAACAGCACGCGCCCGGACTTGATTCCCGAAAGGTTAGACGCCTGCGGGTTGCCTCCGACCGCGTAGATGTGCTTTCCCCATGACGTTTGGGACAGGGCGTACCACATCACCAGGTAGACCAGGAGCATCACCACCACGCCGAACGTGGTCGAGAACGATCCGATGCGAAAGGACGTGCCCAGGACGGTGAGCGGGCCCGGCTCCACGCGGTAGGTCTCGGAGCCCGCAAGCAGTCGGGTGCCCGCCAGTATCGCGGTGAACGTTCCCAGGGTGACGATGAACGGTGGCAATCGCAGGGCCGTGACGAGTCCGCCGTTGATCGCACCGAACACCACGCACACCAGGAGCGTCGCCCCTAGGGCTACGACGGGCCCGCTTGCACCCGCACTCTGCGCCATCACGATGGTTCCGAAGACGGCCACCGCGCCGATCGAGAGATCGATGCCGGAGGTGAGGATGATCAGCGTCTGGCCCACGGCGAGAATGCCGACGACCACCGATTGTTGGAGGATCAGCGACACGTTCTGCGGGTTGAGGAACGAATCCGCGATGGAGCTGAAGATGATGACGGCGACGACGAGCGCCACCAGCGGGCCGAGCAACGGTTCACGCAGCAGCGTCCCTGCGTTGAACCGGCTCGACGCCGATGGCGTCGCCGTGGACGGTGCCGTTGCCGGAGCGCCAGTGGTCATTTGCTGGCTGTGCCCCAGCAGTTCTTCTCGCCCCAGGCGGTGTCTTGCGACTCGAGTCCCGGTACCGGCTTGTCCGTGACGAGCTGCGAGCCGGTGTCGTTGAATCCGCTCGGCTTGGTGCCATCCTTGGCGAACTTGACCACGGCCTGCACGCCCTGCTCGGCCATCTTTGCCGGGAATTGCAACACCGTGGCGCCGATCTTTCCGGCCTTCACGTCCGCGATGCCCGTGCAGCTTCCGTCGATCGACCCGATGGTGATCTGAGTCGTGCGGTTGGCGGACTGGATCGCCTGATAGGCGCCGGCGGCGGCCGGCTCGTTGATGGTGTAGAGCGCGTTGATGCCCGGAGCACGCTGAAGGATGTTCTCCATCGCGGTCTGCGCCTTGGTCTGGTCGCCGTTGGTGTTCTCCCGGCCGACGATCTCCGGTGAGTCGTTCGTGATGCCGAAGCCCTCGAGGAATCCGTCGTGACGGAAGGTGTCGACGGTGCCACCGGGGGTGCCGTCGAGCATCACGACCTGCGGCGCGGCGTTACCGAGTGCGGCCTTGACCCACTTGCCCTGGCTGACGCCCGCGGCCTTGTTGTCGGTGGCGAACGTGGCGTCGACGGCGCTCTCGGGGTCGGTCGCGGTGTCGAGGGCGATGACGATGACGCCGGCGTCGCGTGCCTTCTTGATCGCGTCGAGCACGCCGGTGGAGGAGTTCGGGGTGATCAGGATGCCCTTCACGCCTTGGCCGACCATGTTCTCGATGGCCGCGACCTGACCTTCGTTGTCGCCGTCGAACGCACCGGCCAGCGCGATCAGCTTGGCACCATCCTTGTCGGCCTGCGCCTGTGCGGCCTCACGCAGCTTCACGAAGTACGGGTTCGAATCGGTCTTCGTGATCAGTCCGACCTTGACGCTGTCCGACCCCGATCCGCCGCAGCCGGTCAGACCCAGCGCCAGTGAGCCCACCACGAGCACCGCCCCGACCACGTGCGTGCTCCCGTTGCGCCTTGCGAACATGCGGACTCCCTTGTCCCCGGTGCGACGCCGATCGCGCCGCGTGTCGTGACGAAGCCTAGGGGTCAGGCAAGCGCTTGCGCATGCGCTTTCGCGAATCGGCACCGACTCGTAGCCCGCCTGACCCGTAGCCGCGCTGGAGCACCAGTTCGATTCCGCCGACGCCCGCGGGTCCCGATGTTCGCGGTTGCCGCGACGTCCGCCGCCCAAGGGATCACCATGGTGTCGCCGGCCGCGAGGTCGCGCTCGAGCGCCTCGTTGAGACCGGACCGAACGTTGATGTAGGACGCGTGCTTCTGGATCTCCTCCGGGCACTCTTGGACCGTCCTCGGTGACACGGGCAGGGGTCGTCCGTCCAGCGCGCCGGTGACGCCGCCCAATGTCGAACGGATCTGCAACGTCGCAGCACGGGCAGCCACGATCGGTGCGGCGGAGAACCGGTAGGAGCCTGGGGGCAGCGCGGCGCCGATTCGCCAGAACGGTATCGCCGGATGGTAACCACCTTCCGCGGGTTGTGCTGGTGACTGACCGATGACGGCGAAACCTCATCTCACCAATCAATTCGGATATGAACCCGGTGGTGACGATTAGCCGCCGTCCGGTGGTGTGCGCACGCTCACGGCGGTCCGCAAGGGACATGCGCTGCTGTCATGGCTACTTGGTCTGGCGTTGCCATTCGCTGGCGTCGAGCACGGCCGTTCGACACGGCCTGCCCGCGCATTGCGGTGCGGAGCGCGCGTGCGCCCGGCATCCGCGCGGTCAGGAGGCGAGCAGGAGCGCCGTGGTGACGAGCATGACGGCGGCAGTGCCGCCGTGGACCCCGTAGGCGATCGACTTGGAGCCGCCGCTGCGGAGCACGATCGCGGCGTCGGCGACGGGAATCACCGTCGCCGCCAACATGACCCAGCCGATCAGATGGGTGGCGCCCGCGGCCATCACGATGAAGACGAACACTCCCGTGGCGATGTCGCGCACGCCCTTGACGCTCGTGTATGCGCGGACGGACTCCCGATCCACGTCCGGCAACACGCCGTAACCGGTGGCGGCCACGCGCGGCGCGACCAGGAAGCGGGCGCCGATGAAGACGATGCCCGCCGCGAGGATTCCGGCGAGGACGTAGGCGATGGTGGTGGTCATGTCGAGCACTCCTGGCGTATCAGTGGGGTCGGTGAACGTCTTCGGTTGCGGGTCACGCCATCAGCGATACGCACAGGGCCGCGACGGCGAGGCCCTGCAACGCCGCACGCGAACCGATGATCGAGTCCCACTTCGCCTGCAGTGCACGCCCATTCGGGAGCCCGTGCCCGGCGTCGGCGGCCGCCGTCAGTTGGCGGTTGATGGGCGCGCTCACCCGGAGGTAGAGCGCCAGCCAGATCAACAGGGCGGCCAGTCCGGTGCCGGCTGCGAGAGCCTGCACCCAGTGGTCGGCGACTGCCGCGAGGACCGCGCTTGCCGCGGCGGCGGCGACGCCGAGCACGCCGGGAAACGGCATGCGCCGATCGCCGTAGCGGTGCATGCTTCCCATGACCGCGACCATGGCGTCGTCGGCGAGTGGCGCCAGGGCCGGCCGCAGCACGATCGCGCAGAACGCGTCGGTTCCGTAGACGACAGCGCTGGCGAGCACGGCGATCAGCGCGGTGACACGCGCGATGTCGTCCACGTTCATGGTCGAGCCTCTCATCCATCCTGAGTGCTAGCAACGCTAACTCTGCTTCGCGCAGTAGTCAATAGCGACGCTAGAAGTTCTAGCCATGATACGTTAAGGCATGGCCATCCAGGATCGGCGGGAGCGGGAGCGGGCCGCCCGCCGGCGTCTGATCGTCGCCACCGCGCGCAGCTTGGCCGAGGCCGAGGGTTGGGACGCCGTGACCACGCGGCGACTGTCCACCGAGATCGAATACAGCCAACCAGTCCTGTACAAGCACTTCACCGGCATGGACCACATCGCCGAGGCCGTCGCGATCGATGGCTTCGGCGAGCTTGCCGAGGCGGTGGGGGCCGCCGGTTCCGGCGCCGGCGCGGCTGGCGATGCCCTCATCCGGGTCGCGCACGCCTATCTCGACTTCGCCAGCGACCACCCGGCGGTATATGACGCAATGTTCACGCGTGCAACCACTCTGCACTTCGCCGCGCAGGACACCCCACCCCAGTTGGAGGCCGCGTTCGGAGCATTGCGTAAGGCGGTCGGCAACGCCGCAGGCGGGCAGGATGTCGACACGCTCACCGAAGTGTTCTGGGCCGCGATGCACGGTCTGGTCATCCTCAGCCGAACCGGACGGCTCCGCGCCGGACACGCATCGGCACGCGTGCAACTGCTCGTCGACCAGTTCACGAAGGGATGAGCCCGGGGTCGACGCCAACCTCCTAGATTTCGTTGCGGAACTCGAGTCAGATGCGGTTTCGGCGGGGAATTAGGCTGGGGACACCGGTGGGCGCTTCATTGGCCCGCTCCCCTTTTTCAGGATCTGCTCTGAGGAGACTTATGCGTCGGCGCTTGCCGAAGTGGGCGATGACGAGGATGGCCATTGTCGGCGTGGCGCTGCTGCTGAGCGGATGTGAGGCACAGGTCTGGGGTTCGCCCCCGGATGCGCCGAACACCCCGCCGACTCCTGCCGTCGCGCCACAGGCCCCGCTGACCGTGCCGCCCGAGGGTCCACCCGCGCAGCCGACGGCGCCACTCGACGGACTCGACGCCCGCGTCCGTCAAGCCACCGCCGACGCGGCGAAGTCCGGGGCCAAGATGGACACCGTCGTGCTGGACCGCACCACCGGCCAGATCGTCTCGAACGGGGCGAACACGCCCTTCCCGATGGCGTCCGTGGTGAAGTTGTTCATCGCCGACGACCTGCTACTGCAGGAGTCGCAGGGCAAGACGAACCTGTCCGCTGCCGACCGCAAGTCACTCGATGTCATGCTGCGCTCCTCCGACGACAGTGCGGCCCAGAACTTCTGGGATCGCAGCGGTCAAAACGCGATCATCGCGCGCGTCAAGGCCAGGTATGGGTTGGCGGGCACGACGGCGCCCTCCAACAGTCACTGGGACGTCACGCAGAGCACCGCAGGCGATCTCGTCCGCTACTACACGATGTTGCTCGACGGGACCGGTGGGCTGCCACCCGCGCAGGCCAACGTCATCATCGGCGACCTCGCTCAATCCACACCGACGGGAACCGACGGGTACCCGCAGCGGTTCGGCATCCCCGAGGGCCTCTTCGCCGAACCCGTTGCGGTCAAGCAGGGCTGGTTCTGCTGCTGGAACGGCGCCAACCAGTTGCACGTGTCGACGGGCATGATCGGACCCGACCGCCGCTACGTCATGGCGATCAGCTCGCTCGACCCCACCAGCGCCGAAGCCGCCCGCCAGAACATCACCCGAGCCGTCAAGACGATGTTCCCCGCTGGGACGATCTGACGATCCGCACCCTAGCTCGCCTGTGGGGCTACCCAGAACGTGCGCAGGTTGGTGAATTCCCGGACTCCCGCGGCCCCGAGCTCACGACCGTAGCCACTTCGCTTGATCCCGCCGAAGGGCACGCGCGGGTCGGAGGACACGAAGGAGTTGACGAACAGTGCGCCGGACCGGACCCGGCGACCAACTGCCAGGGCGTGATTCGTGTCTCGGCTCCAGACGCTCGCGGCCAACCCGTATTCGGTGTCATTGGCCACCGCCACCGCCTCGTCGTCGTCGCGCACGATGATCAGCGCGGCGACGGGGCCGAACGTTTCCTCTGCCACGACCGGCATCGCGGCCGTCACGTCGGTCAGGATCGTCGGCGCGAAGAAGTGCCCCGATCCCTCGATGCGGTGCCCACCGCACAACACCCGTGCGCCGAGAGCCACCGATTCCTGGACCTGGCGCTCCAGTTGTTCGAGGATGTCGGCGCGAGCCAACGGTCCGACGTTGGTGCCCTCCGCGAACGGGTCGCCGACCACCATGGCGCTGACCTTCTCCACGAAGAGCCGCTCGAATTCCGCGGCGACATCGGCGTGCACGATGATTCGCTTGGCCGCGATGCACGTCTGGCCCGCACACATCAGCCTCGACTTCGCGGCATGCATTGCGGCGGTGGCGAGGTCCGCGTCGGCGAGGACGACGAAGGGATCGGAGCCGCCGAGTTCGAGCACGCTCTTCTTCAACGCCTTCCCCGCGGCGGCCGCCACGTGCGCGCCCGCCCGGGTGGACCCCGTCAACGTCACCGCCGCCACGCGCGAGTCGGCGATCACCATCGACGACACGTCGGCCACCCGCGCCTCGTCGATGATCAGAGCCCTCAGCAGTCCGCTGGGGAATCCCGCGTCGCCGAACAATTCTTCGATGGCCAGCGCGCATCCGCTGACGTTCGGAGCATGTTTGAGCAGAATGCCGTTGCCTGCCAGTACCGCAGGCACCGCGAACCGGAACAGCTGCCACAGAGGGAAGTTCCACGGCATCACCGCGAAGATCACGCCCAGCGGCTCGTAGACGAGCGTCGTCGACTCCGCTGCCGTCTCGATGGCCTCGGGTTCCAGCAGCGCCGCGCCGTTCTCCGCGTAGTGCCTGCAAGCCCACACGCACTTGGCCACTTCCGCGGTCGACTCACCAAGCGGCTTACCCATCTCCGCGCTGATCAGTTCTGCGAGGTCGGTGCTGCGAACTTCCAACGCCTCGGCGAGCCGCGCGAACACTGACGCGCGATTGGCTGCATCAACCTGAGCCCACCGCTCCTGCGCCGCGACGACCTCGCCAACCGCCAGGTCGACGTCGTGGTCCGAGTGGACGGGATACGCGGCGAGCTGACGCCCGTCGGCGGGATTCCAGGTATGGACGACGGCGACTTCAGTAGTTGTCATGGGTCCTCGTCTTCGAGTCGTACCGGGCGGGGTGACCGCCGGGACCAATGGGCAAGCGCTTTCCCGAACGCTACGGCATGGCCACCGGCCCTGGCAAGGGTGACATCGGCAGGACCGCGTTCGACTGCGCGAGTCGCCGAGTCAGTTGGCCGGACGCAAGGGGCGTCGCGCGGCTGGCGGCGGTCCGGAGCTGGCCCTCACGATCAGGTCCGTGGCGACGTGGACGTTCCCCGGGCTGGCTCCGGCATCGCCCGACTGATCCAGCACCAACTGCATGGCGCTCGCCCCCATCTCCTCGAGCGGCAGGCGCACCGTCGTCAGCGGTGTGCGCAGATCCTTCGCGATCCACAGGTCGTCGAAACCGATGACGGTGACGTCGTCGGGCACGCGACATTCGTACACGTCGGTGAGCGCAGCCATCGCCCCGACCGCCATCAGATCGTTGAGTGCGAACACCGCGGTCACGTGCGGCTCCCTTCGGGCCAACTCCAACGTCGCGGAGTATCCGCCGGCACGACTGAACCCTCCGTCGAGGACGGGCAGCGCGTCGACATCGTGACCAAGGGCCGCCCACGCCTTGGTGAACCCCGTGAGACGGTCCCTGACGGTGATGAGCGTCGGCGGTCCCGTGACGATGCCGACGGTGCGGTGCCCAAGGTCGTGCAAATGTCGTGCCACATGCGCCGCGCCACTTGAGTTGGCCGGCAGCACACTGGGATACGGCAAGTCGTGTCCGCTGATCAAGGCAACACGGCCACCGCCCCGTTCGAAACTGCTCAAGGCATTGTCGAGCGCGTCTCGATGCTCGGTGGCGACTGTTCCGCTGCCGGCCAACAACAGCGCACGGACCCGCTGCGCCTGCATCCGCTGGACGTACTGCACCTCGCGCTCGGGGTCGTGAAAGGTGCACGCCAACGTCGTCAGGAGATTCTGCTCAGCGGCGACCACCATCGCACCGGACGCGATAGATGCGAAGTAGGGGTCGTCCACCTCGTGAACCACCAGGCCGACGACGGCGGTTGCCGATCGGGCCAGGGCTTGGGCCGGTCCGTTCGACACGTAGCCGAGCTCGTCGGCGACACGGCGGATCCGCGCCGCGGTCTGCTCCCCGACCGATCGGCTGCTTCCGTTCAACACTCGAGACGCGGTCGCGAGGGAGAGGCCGGCGCGCGCGGCCACGTCCTGCAGCGTGACTCCCCCATCGCCCACGGTGCGCCCTCCTCGTCAGGCCAAGACTATCGCCACGCCGTCTCCACGCCGATCGCGCTCTCCCGATGTCACCGACCGGCGCACGCACCAGGGTAAGCGCTTGCCTGCGCGCGCACCCTATGCTCTGATGGTAAGCGCTTTCCCACTGGAGTTCCGTGCGTTACTCGCTGAGGAGTCGAAGATGCCACCATCGCCCACGGTCGGAATCATCATGAACGGCGCGACTGGACGGATGGGATACCGGCAGCATCTGACCCGGTCGATCCTGCCCATCCGCGAGCAGGGGGGCGTGTTGCTGTCCGATGGTCGCACGCGGGTCCAAGTCGAGCCGATTCTGGTCGGACGCGACCCGAGCAAGCTGGCGGAAGTGGCGCGCCGCCACGGCATCGAGAACGTCTCCACCGATCTCGATGCGTGCCTGCAGGACCCGAGGTGGACGATCTACGCCGACTTCCTGGTGACCAATGCGCGGGTTGCGGCGATTCGCAAGTCCATCGACGCAGGCAAGGCCGTCTACAGCGAGAAGCCGACCGCCGAAACCGTGACGGCCGCCGTGGACCTCGCGGCCAGGGCACGTGATGCCGGGATCAAGAACGGCGTCGTGCACGACAAGATCTACTTGCCGGGCCTGATCAAGTTGAAGCGCCTGATCGATTCCGGGTTCTTCGGCAGGATCCTCTCCGTCCGCGGTGAATTCGGCTACTGGGTCTTCGAGGGCGACTGGCAGAGCGCGCAACGGCCGAGCTGGAACTACCGTGCCGAGGACGGCGGCGGGATCGTGCTGGACATGTTTCCGCACTGGAACTACGTGCTCGAGCACCTCTTCGGAACGGTGGAATCCGTCTACGCTCAGACCGCCACGCACATCCCCGCCCGCGTCGACGAACTCGGCCACCTCTACCCGGCGACCGCCGACGACGCCGCCTACGGGATCTTCCAACTCACCGGCGGCATCGTGGCGCAGATCAACTCGAGCTGGGCAGTCCGGGTCAACCGGAACGAACTGGTCGAGTTCCAGGTCGACGGCACCCACGGCAGCGCTGTCGCAGGTCTTTTCTCCTGCAAGGCCCAGCACCGAGTCAGTACGCCCAAACCCGTGTGGAACCCCGACATCGCCGACCCGCACGACTACTCCACCGACTGGTCGCCGGTGCCGGACAACGCACCCGTCGAGAATGGCTTCAAGGTGCAGTGGGAGCAGTTCATCCGCCACGTGGTCGAAGACGCGCCGCATCCGTTCGACTTCCTCTCCGGTGCCCGAGGAGTACGCCTTGCCGAGGCCGCGTTGCAGAGCGCCCGCACCGGACAACGGGTCACCCTCGACGAATTGAGCGTCCCGCCACCGGTGGCACTGGCACAGGCCGGCGTGCGATGACATCCGTGGTCCTGCTGGACGGCGACGGAGAACTCGAGCAGCATCGGCTCAGCGGCGTTGCGGTGAGCGCACCGGCTACGGGTGCCCCGGTGTCGCGGATGGCCTATGCCGCCGCGCACGTCGTGCCCCGCATCGCGGCAGAGAACGTCCCCGGTGCGGCCGCGGACCTCGACTGGGATGCCACCCTCGCATTTCGTCACCACCTCTGGTCGTGCGGTCTTGGCGTGGCCGATGCGATGGACACCGCGCAGCGCAACATGGGTCTCGACGCGACGGCGATCCGCGAACTCATCACCCGGTCGGCAGCCGAAGCCAGGGGTGTCGGTGGCAAGCTGGTGGTCGGTGTCAACACCGATGACGTTGACGCCGAGAGCATCTCGCTCGACGAGGTGGTGGCTGCCTATCTGCAGCAGCTCGAGTTCGCCGAGGACAACGGCGTCGACGTCGTGCTGATGGCCAGCCGGCATCTGGTGCGCGCAGCACGCTCACCGCAAGACTACGAACGGGTCTACCGCGCGGTGCTGTCACGCGCGAGCCGCCCGGTGATCTTGCACTGGCTCGGACCGGCGTTCGATGGTCGGCTCGACGGCTACTTCGGCTCCACCGACGTCCGCGCGGCGCGCGCCGTGGTCCGCCGGATCATCGAGGACAACGTCGGCGTCGTCGCCGGAATCAAGATCAGCCTGCTCGATGCCGTCTCCGAGATATCGCTGCGCCGGGAGCTTCCCGAGTCCGTCAGGGTGTTCACCGGTGACGACTTCAACTATGTCGACCTGATCGCAGGTGACGGACGACACCACTCGGATGCGCTTCTCGGTGCGTTCGCGACCTGCGCACCCGTGGCCGCTGCGGCGCTGGCTGCACTCGACGACGGCGACGACGCCCGGTATCGATCGTTGCTCGAACCCACCCAAGCGCTGTCCAGGGAGGTGTTCGCGGTGCCGACGTCCTTCTACAAGACCGGAGTCGCATTCCTGGCCTGGCTCAACGGACATCAGGCGGCCTTCGCGATGGTCGGTGGTCTCCACTCGGCCCGCAGCCTGCCCCACCTGTCGCGACTGGTTCGTCTGGCCGACGCGGCGCGAGCCCTCGAGCATCCGGAGTTGGCCGCCCAGCGTTGGACCGATCTGCTTCACCTGCACGGCGTCGACACCGCCTCGCACGTGAGGCGGTCGGCATGACGGCGCACCCGCGAATGTCGCTGAACCAGGCGACCATCAAGCATGCTGATCTCCACGAGGCCGTCAAGGCCGCCATTGCCGAGGGCATTTCGTCGATCGGCTTGTGGCGCGAACCGGTCGCCGACGTCGGTCTCGCGCATGCGGCCGAGGTGATCGGGGACTCCGGCCTCCGTGTTTCCAGCCTGTGTCGTGGCGGCTTCTTCACCGCCGACGACCCGGCTCAGCGCCGCGCGTCGATCGAGGACAACCGACGCGCGATCGACGAGACCGCAGTGCTGGCGCGGGCCGGTGCGCGTGGATCGGCGGCCGTGCTCGTCCTGGTCCCCGGCGGACTTCCGCTGGGCAGCAGAGACATCAGTGGTGCACGCCGACGTGTGCGCGACGCAGTGGGGGCGCTCGTCGACGATGCCGCAGCTGCCGGCGTGGTGCTGGCGATCGAGCCGATGCACCCCCTCTATGCCGCCGACCGCGGCGTGATCTCGACCCTCGGTCAGGCGCTCGACATCGCCGAGGACTTCCCCAGGGAGGTCGTGGCGGTGGTGATCGACGCGTTCCACGTCTGGTGGGACCCCGAGGTGCTGCCGCAGGTCGCTCGCGCGGGGGCAGGGGGACGGATCGCGTCCTATCAGGTCAATGACTGGATCACGCCCCTCCCGCCGGATGCCCTGCTGGCGCGCGGGGTGACGGGCGACGGACACATCGACTTGCGGGGCCTCACCGCCGCCGTGGGCGCGGCCGGCTATCGCGGTGACGTCGAGGTGGAAGTCTTCAACGAGACCTTGTGGGACATGCCGTTGGACGCCGCGACGGCATTGGTGGCCGAGCGCTTCTCGGTCCTGCGACTGCCGCCGTCCGCCTAGGGCGACGGCGGTTTCGGCTCAGCCCTCGCACGACGTGTGACAGTGGTCCTGCTTGGGCACGTCCAGCGTTGGATCTATGTCGAAGAACCCGTACGGTTTCATCACGAACCCCGCGGTGTCGACGGGCATGATCGGCCAGTCTTCGGGTCGTGGGAAGTGCGTCAGACCGAACGTATGCCAGACGACGGTGTCGGTGCCGTCGATGTCACGGTCGGCCTTGATCCACGAAGGCATGCCCGCATCCCCGGGGTGCTGGTTGACGAAGTCTCCGGTGGGATACAGCTGGGAGCGGTCATAGGCGGTCACCCACAGATGCTTGCTGGCCACCGTGGCCCGCCGGTAGATGTCCGAACCCTCGTCGGCGAGCAACGCCGGATGGCCCTCCGGGAAGATCACGTAGGCCACGGGATGTCCGAGCCGATTGGTGCTGTCCGGGTTGCCGATCCGCCAGACCCGACCCACCGCATTGTCAGCCGTCCGGCCCGATTCAGATTCGCGCCGCAATCGGGTGACCGATTGCGTCAGCCCGATCCCCTGCGGATCGCCTTCACCGGGTGTCGGCCGCACGGCTTCCAGCTCGTCGACGGCGCCATGGTGACCGTCCAGGGCCAGGTCCAGCCGCATGACCCAGAGGTGCTGGTGGTTCGGCGCACCCAGGGTGGGGGTCATCTGCGTTGCCCACGGGTAGCTACCGTCGGTGACCGGCAGCGCCGAGGTGAACACGACTCCGGTGGCCTTGACCTCCAATTCGATGGTGCCATCGAGGGAGAAGTACCAGTAGAAGCCGTAGTCGTAGTTGCCGACCGTGACGAAGAACGAGACCACCAACCTGCGGTTGCGCCGGATCGACGTCGTGCGGGTGAAGTTCGACGTGTGCTTCCACAGCACGCCGTCATCCTCCTCGTGGATGCAGATCGCCTGCGGGATCGTCACCACGCTCGCGTCCTCGGCCATGACGTGCGCGTCCAGATACGTGATCTCACCAAGGCAGTCGCAACCCAACTCGAGGGCGTTGGCACACTGGCCGAGGAGGAATTCCCCGCCGTCGAAGAAGTTCTGGAACGACCGCTGTGCACTCGGATCTCCGTACGGCACCACCATTTCGGAGATAGATCCGCGGTAGAGCACGGAGCGATCCTGGCCACGGTCCTCGATCGTCGCGTTGCGGATGACGAGACCCTCACGGGCGTCGAAACTCACCTGCAGCTTCCAGCCGAGCCATTCGATGACGTTGGTCTCGCGGTCGACGGTGAAGCTGGGCCCGTGCGTCTGGACGACGTCGATGGGTTGGAAGCCGCGTCGCGGCGACGGATTGAACGCGTCGAGATGGAAGTTGCCCGCCTCGGTTGGCACGTCGAGTTGGACGTGGTCGATCACCGAGATCACCTCGCGGGTGATGACGTCGACGACCGCGGTGACACCGTCGACGGGATGCGCCCACGGCAGATCGTCCGGGTGGTCCTGGATGAAGGTGAAACAACGCTGTAGTCGTCGGCCGTTCTCGTCGGGCGCCACCGACACCCCGGCGGACAGCGGTTGCACTCGCAGCACCGACAGGTCGGTGAGGCCGCGCTTCGCCATCGCGGTCAGCCATCGTTCGTCGGCGTGGACGATCTCCTCCACCATGATCATCTCGCTGAGCAGAACGGGAATTCGGCCATCACTCGTATCGTGCTTGTCGGCCGAGACGACGCGATCTTGAGCGGGACACGCCACGACGTCGTACTCGTCGCCGCTGGACGTGTCCAACACCATCACCCTGAAGCAGCGATCGGCCGGTTCGCCGGCCGCGATGGAGTCCAACAGCTCGTGCTTGTCCGGCTCGTAGAGTCCAAAGTAGGCCACTCGCGTCTGTTCCCCGAGGAGTCCGTCCCGCGTCAAGAGAGCGCGGACGGCCGCCATCTCGTCGGGCTTCGGGGATGCCACGGCGCGATGAACCCGCGGGTCACGGAACTGGCGGGCAACGATCGAGGCGGTCACGGTCACACTCCTTTTTCGAGATGCACTGTCAGTGTTGGATAGCGCTTTCCAAAAGTCAATACGCGTTGCGACCCTCGAAGAGCCGCGCCGCCGGAGGAATTCACGAAGTCCACCGTAGGAAAAGGCTTGCGCATGCGCGGTCGCGGAGTATCTTCTGGATAGCGCTTTCCCAACTGTGGTCTCGACCCTCGTCAGAAGGATCTCGCATGGCATCGTTCCTCTCAGCGTCACCAGTCACGGCAGCGGCACCCACCCTGAACCGAACGCTCGGCGTCGGCGCCCTGACCCTGTTCGGGGTCGCCTACATGCTGCCCCTCGCGGTGTTCACGACGTACGGAATCGCGACCGAGACCACCGATGGCCATCTGCCCGGGGCGTATCTGGTGACGACGATCGCCATGCTGTTCACCGCGTACAGCTACGCCAACATGGGCCGCGCCTTTCCCGCCGCCGGAAGCGCCTACACCTACACCCAACGGACCTTCGGCACCCACTTCGGCTTCATGACCGGGTGGACGCTACTGCTGGACTACCTGGTGCTGCCGCTACTGAACTTCCTGATGATCGGCATCTATCTCAATGCCGCCCTCCCGGCCGTACCCGTCTGGGTATGGGTCATCGGATCGATGCTCATCATCACCGCACTCAACGTGATCGGCATCCGGATGGTCGCCGGGGCCAACTTCGCGCTCATCGCGATACAGGTCATCTTCGTGGTCGTCTTCGTTGGCTTCGGATTGCGTTACGTAGCCAATCACGGCACCACCGTGAGTCCGCTCGCCCCCTTCTTCTCGGCGAGCGCCGGCATCGGGACACTCATGGCGGGCGCGGCGATCCTCGCCTTGGCCTTCCTCGGCTTCGACGCCGTGTCCACACTTTCCGAAGAGGCCAAGGACCCCACCCGCAGCATTCCGAAGGCGATCGTCTTGACCACGGTCGTCGGTGGCCTGTTGTTCATCGTGACCGCGTACGTCGCCACGCTCGTCTTCCCCGACTTCGCGAACTTCACGGACGCCGACTCCGCGGCCAAGGACGTCATGCTGCGCGCCGGCGGAGGTGCTCTCTTCACGTTCTTCGCGGCCGCCTACGTGGCGGGCAGCTTCGCGTCCGGAATCACCTCCCAGGCCTCGGTGGCCCGGATCCTCTTCGCGATGGGCCGCGACGGCCAACTTCCCCGCTCGGTGTTCGCGCTGATCCATCCGCGGCTCCGCACGCCCTATCTGTCCGTCATCATCGTCGGCGTCGTGGGAGCACTCGGGGCGATCCTGCTGCCGCTCGACACCGTTGCCTCGGTGATCAGCTTCGGCGCCTTGGTCGCGTTCAGCTGTGTCAACGCGGCGGTGATCGTGCACTACTTCGTCCGAGCGCACGAGCGTACTGCCGCGGGCGTCCTGAAGTACCTGGTGGCACCGGCGATCGGCCTGATGCTCACGGTGTGGTTGTGGACGAGTCTGTCGGAGACCACGTTCGTGGCCGGGTTCATCTGGGTCGCGGTGGGTGTGGTGATCCTCGGTATTCTCACGCGCGGTTTCAGCCGTAAGCCCCCGGTGATGGAGTTCAGGGACGCCGACACGGCGCAGATCGACTGACCGTGAGCATGGCGGGCCGATCGGCGGGTGCAGTCGGGCGTGATGGCCTGCACCCGTGCGCCGGCCGTCACCAACGCCATTGCGACAGTGCGGTGGCCAGACCGTCGTCGACAGCGGCGGGACAGGTCTGGTCGGCAACGGCCAGCACCTCGGCCGGCGAGTGGCCCATCGCCACGCCATGAGCGGCCCACATCAGCATCTCCACGTCGTTGACGCCGTCACCGACGGCCAAGGTCTCGGTGGCCGGCACACGCAACGCGACCCGCAGCCGCTCCAGCATCGTGGCCTTGTTCACCCCTGCGGCCGTCAGATCGGCCAACGGCTCATCCGGATAGCAGCAGCACCGAACGCCGGGAATGTCCATGTCGGTCAGGACATCCGACAGCGTCCAGCCGCGGTGCGCCGGCCAGTGCACCGCCAGCCGGGTGGTCGAGGTAGCAGCCAACTCATCGACGCCGACCAGTTCGACGTGACCGTACCGCGTGTCCGCGTCATCGACCCGACCGGTGGCCCGCACCCCCACACCCGGGATCTCGGCCACGAAGATGGCGCCCGGCAGCTGCTCACGCAGCACCGCGATCGGATCGGACAGGTCGAACACGATCTGCTCGACGACCTGCCCGGTGGCGGCGTCGATGAGCACCGCACCGTTGGAGCACACCGCGAATCCGGCGGAGATGTCGAGCGCACGCACGAACGGCAGCGTGGCGAGGGACAGTCGGCCGGTGCACAGCACCACGTGAACACCTGATCGCACGACGGCCCGCACGGCGGCCCGCACGGCCGCGCTGATCGACTCGTGGGCCCGGGCATCGGTGTCCGACGCGGCGTGCACGGTGCCGTCGATGTCGAGGGCCACCATCGCCGGACGACCCGCCGAAAACATCACCGCATCATCCCGACGTCACCCGTCCATGATGAGGCACCAGCGGCTACTGCCAACATGTTGCAGATCTCGGCGCGTGAGGACGCCAAGAGCCATGCCGCGCAAAACCACTTGGATCGGGAGAGCGACTGCTGGACCGCATGCCGATGCGACCGCCACCTGCGGCCCACCTTCTTCGCCGAATGGCTGGACTGGTACTGGGGCACCGGCGGCATCAGCGGCGTAGTTCGGCCGCCGATGGGCGACGGCCGGCACGCACCGATCGCCGGTGAGGATCAGGCCTACGTCATCGCCGCCGTTCTCGACCATCCCGAACAGCACGACCGCGACGGGCCGAGAGTCCCGGTAGCGATCGAGGTGCGGTTGGAACCCTACCCACTCTCACTATATGGCCGACATGGGGTCTTGCCGCAAGACCCCGGCCTTGGTGCAGAATCGCTCGGCGACTCGCGGAGAAGGAGGTCCTGTATGGCGAACATGGCAGACACGCCAGAACGTTTCGTGGTGCACCCGTCGGGGGCGTACTTCCACGGTACGAAGGCCGATCTTCGGATCGGAGACATGCTGGAACCCGGTCACGAGTCGAACTATCAGGCTGGACGCATCTCCAATCACGTGTACATGACGAAGGTGTTGGACGGTGCGGTACTGGCCGCCGAAATGGCGCTGGGAGACGGCCGATGCCGGGTCTACGTCGTCGAGCCGCAGAACCACCTCGAGGACGACCCGAACGTCACCGACAAGAAGTTACCCGGCAACCCGACGCACTCCTATCGCAGCCGAAATCCCGTCAAGATCGTCGGGGAGATCACGGACTGGGTCGGGCATTCGCCCGAGTATCTCCGAGCGTTCCGGGCCGGCTTGGCGGAATTGCGGCGCAAGGGGACCGCCGTCATCTACGACTGACAGATACCCGCTGCCTCGGCCGCCTCCACGCGTCCAAGGAGTTCGCCGAGTGGATGGCCCACACCAACACCGCCCTCGGAATCGTGCCTGGGAGTTAATCCGCGTCATGGTCACGGCGGGCTCGCTGGGTCGTGGCGGATGACTACGGCCGCGGCCATGTCTCGGGCAGACCGTGTCCGCCGTCGGCGACCAGCACTGCGCCGGTGACGAAGGATGCCGACTCATCGGCCAAGAACAATGCGCACGCAGCTATCTCGGCAGGGGTACCGCTTCGTCCGATCGGTCCCTGCCGAGCCGCAGCGGCCTCGAACGGCAACTGTGAGCCGGTTGCGACGTAGCCCGGCGCGACGACGTTGACGGTGATGCCGTCGCCCACCACTTCGAGTGCCAACGCTCGTGAGAGGCCCAAGAGGCCCGCCTTGGCCGCGGTGTACGTCGCTTGACCCGGCATCGCGTTCACCGTGCCGGTGGTGGACCCGATGGAAACGATGCGTCCGTAGCCGGCGGGACGCATGGCCAATACTGCCCTCCGGGACATCAGAAACGCCGTCGTCAAGTTGCGGGCAAGCGCTGCGTCCCACTGGGCCAGTGACAGATCGGCGACGTCACCGTCGGCATCCCAGCCCGACGAAACCGAGGTCATACCAGCGTTGTTGATCAGAATGTCGAGACGACCCCATGTGTCCAAGGCGGCCTGGACCAGGCTGTCGGCTCCTTCCTCCTGAGTGAGGTCAGCCACCACCCCGACTGCGTTCGGACCGAGCTCACCGACCCGGTCGTCGATTCGCTGCGAAGTTGCCCCCACCACGACGCGCGCGCCCTCCCCCACCAGTGCTCGTGCGATACTTGCGCCGATACCATCGGCCGCCCCGGCGCCCGTGACGACCGCCACCCGGTTCTCGAACCGCGTCATCGTGAATCTCCTTCGGTGCATGGCGTGCACGGCTACAAGCCACGGTGGATGTTCATGGTGGTGCTGATACTTCCCTTCGGCCCGGCTCGCCGCGCAGGCGGCTCGGTTTCACTGGTGGATTGATCCACACTTGCCGAACGGCATGATCTCCACCGGACGGTTGAGCATCGGGCGGCGAACCTTGGCGAGTGCCCCGGACGGTCGGAGATGCGGTTGCCGAGAAGGCGATCGACCACGACGACACGGAGGGAACGGTGCGGCCGGGTGTCGGCAGGTCGGGGCAGAATGCGTACGCGACCCGTGCCGCACCCCGGCACGCGTCTGCTCTGAGGGAAGGGACCAGCAGTGAGTTACACCGCCGCCGACATCACCGAGCTCGACGATGTCCAGCACACACGCTTGCGGCCGGCGGTCAACCTGGGCCTCGACGTGCTCAACACCGCGTTGCGCGAGATCGTCGACAACGCGATCGAAGAGGTCGCCGACCCCGGCCACGGCGGTGCATGCGTGACGATCACGTTGCACGCCGACGGATCGGTCAGCGTCGCCGACGACGGTCGCGGCCTACCCGTCGACTCAGACCCCGTGAACGGGAAGAACGGCATCGTCAAGACACTGGGTACCGCACGGGCGGGTGGTAAGTTCTCGGCCCACGCCGACGCTGCCAGCACGGGCGCCGGGCTGAACGGAATCGGTGCCGCGGCAGCGGTGTTCATCTCTGCGCGGACCGATGTGACGGTGCGCCGGGGCGGCAAGACCTACCTGCAGAGCTTCGGCGGCGGCTACCCAGGCGAGTTCGGGGGCACGGACTTCGACCCGAATGCCCCCTTCACCCGCGCCGACACACAAAAGCTGCGCGGCACCGGTAACCGCAAGCCCGACGCGCACGGCACCACGGTGCGCATCCTGTTCGACCCGGTCGTCGTGCCGGACTCGACCGTCGACATCAACGAGGTGCTGCTGCGGGCGCACGCCGCAGCGCGGATGTCGCCGGGTGTGCACCTCGTGGTCGTCGACGAAGGCTGGCCCGGCGAGGAGGTCAGGCCCGAGTTGCTCGAGCCGTTCAGCGGGCCGTGGGGCACCGAGACGCTGCTCGACCTCATGTGCGCCGCTACCGGCAGTCCCGCGCCCGGTGTGCGGGCTGTCGTGGCGGGTCGCGGCGAGTACACCACCGGGCGTGGGCCCACCCCGTTCCGTTGGTCGCTGAGCGCGGGACCCGCCGAGCCGGCCACCGTGGCCGCGTTCTGCAATACCGTGCGCACCCCGGGCGGTGGATCTCATCTCACGGCCGCGGTGAAGGGGATGTCAGAAGCGTTGGCGGAACGGGCGTCCCGGATCCGCGACCTGGGGCTCGCCAAAGGCGAGGAGGGCCCGGAGCCGCAGGACTTCGCCGCAGTCACCGCACTGGCCGTCGACACCCGCGCGCCTGACGTGTCGTGGGACTCCCAGGCCAAGACCGCGGTGTCGTCGCGGTCGTTGAACGTGGCGATGGCGCCCGACGTGGCGCGGGGCGTCACCATCTGGGCGGCCAACCCCGCCAACGGCGACACCGTGTCGCTGTGGACCAAGCTGGCCCTGGAGTCTGCCAGGGCGCGCCGCAGCGCCGAGGGTGCGAAGGCCCGCTCCAGGGCGGCATCGAAGGCCAAGGGTCTCGGCACGAATCTGTCGCTGCCCCCGAAGCTGCTGCCCAGCCGGGAGACCGGTCGCGGTTCGGGCGCCGAGTTGTTCCTGTGTGAGGGCGACTCGGCGCTGGGCACGATCAAGGCGGCCAGGGACGCCACGTTCCAGGCGGCGTTCCCGCTGAAGGGCAAGCCGCCCAACGTGTTCGGATTTACCGTGAGCAAGGCGCGGGTCAAGGACGAGTTCGACTCGATCGAACGCATCCTGGGCTGCGGGGTGCGCGACAACTGCGACCCAGAGGCGTGCCGGTACGACCGGATCCTGTTCGCCTCCGACGCCGACCCCGACGGTGGCAACATCAACTCGAGCCTCATCTCGATGTTCCTCGACTTCTACCGGCCACTCGTCGACGCCGGGATGGTCTACGTGACGCTGCCGCCGCTGTTCGTCGTCAAGGACGGGACCGCGCGGGTGTACTGCCAGGACGAGTCGGAGCGGGACGCCGCCGTCGCTCAGATGAAGGCCACGTCCAAACGCAGGGTGGAAGTGCAGCGCAACAAGGGGCTCGGCGAGATGGACGCCGACGACTTCTGGAATACCGTACTGGATCCGCAGCGTCGCACCGTGATTCGCGTGCATCTCGATGACGGTGAGAAGGATCTGCATCACACGCTGTTCGGCGGACCGCCGGAGGGTCGACGCACGTGGATGGCCGATGTCGCCTCCAGGGTCGACACCGCGTCGCTGGACCTCGACTAGGAAAGAAGTACCGTGACCGCCACGCTGGATGTTCCTGAACAAAATCCCGATCTGGTGCTCGACCAGAGTGCCGACGACTACTGGAACCGCTACCAGCTGACCTTCGCGCTCTACAGCGTCAGCGACCGCGCCATCCCCTCCGCGTTCGACGGTCTGAAACCGGGCCAGCGGCGCCTGCTCTACCAGATGCACGACTCGAAACTGTTGCCCGGCAACAAGCCGCAGAAGTCCTCGAAGGTCTGCTCGGCGGTCACGGGCAACCTGCATCCGCACGGCGGTGCGTCGATGTACGGTGCCGCGGCGCTGATGGCCGCGGAGTTCCAGCGCGTGAAGGTCATCGACGGGCAGGGCGCGTTCCCCCGCATCCAGGGTGACATTCCCGCAGCGGACCGATACACCGAAATGCGGTTGTCGGCGCCCGGTGCCGCGCTGACCGCCGAACTCGACGATCACGCCGTACCGATGGTGCAGACGTTCGACGGCGAGTGGACCGAGCCAACGGTGCTGCCGGCCCAGTGGCCGGTGCTGCTGTGCAACGGTGCCGTGGGCATCGCCGAGGGCTGGGCCACCAAGGTGCCGGCGCACAACCCTCGCGAGGTGATGGCGGCGTGTCGGGCCCTACTGGCCAGGCCGAACACGACCGACGATACGTTGATGAAGCTCATTCCCGGCCCGGACTGGGGTTGCGGTTCCACGGTGGTCGGCGCGACCGGGCTGCGGGAGTACATCACCACCGGCCGGGGACTGTTCACGGTGCGCGGGACGGTGTCCGTCGACGGAAAGAATTGCGTCATCACCGAGCTCCCGCCCGGTGTCGCGAGCAACACCGTCCAGGACCGGATTCGGGCCCTGGTCGAATCCGGCGAGATGTCGGGGGTGGCCGACATGTCGGATCTGACCGACCGACGCAACGGGTTGCGCATCGTGGTGACGGCCAAGCGCGGACACAGCGCCGAGACGATCCGTGACCAGCTGCTCGCGCTGACACCGCTGGAGTCGTCGTTCGCCGCCAGCCTGGTCGCGCTCGACGAGAATCGGGTGCCGCGCTGGTGGTCGGTGCGGGAGCTGATCGGCGCGTTCCTGCAGCTGCGGGATTCGGTGGTGTTGCACCGCAGCGAGTATCGACTGGACAAGGTCACCGCGCGGCGTCATCTGGTGGCGGGTCTGATGACCATCCATCTGGACATCGATGCCGCCGTCGCGGTCATTCGGAACTCGGACACCGTCGACGACGCGCGCCAAGGGCTGCAAGAACGGTTCACGATCGACGAGGAGCAGGCCAACTACGTTCTGGGGCTTCAGCTTCGACGGCTTACCAAGCTCGACGTGATCGAGCTGCAGGCCGAAGCCGAGAAGCTCGACGCCGAGTTCGCGGCGTTGACCGAGTTGGTGTCGAACCCCGACGCGCGCCGGAAGGTGATCGACCAGGAGTTGGTGGAGACTGCAAAACTGTTCAAGGGCCCCGAATTCGACCGGCGCACCGTGCTGGACTTCGACGCCATCCCCGTGACGTCGAGCACCGATGAGGACGGGCCACGCGATCGAAAGGTCAATGCCGCCTGGCGGCTCGACGATCGGGGGGTGTTCTCCGACAGCCACGGAGATCTGCTCACCTCTGGTCTCGGATGGGCGGTGTGGACCGACGGACGTGTCAAGTTCACCACGGGTGGCGGTCTGCCGTACAAGATCCGCGACATTCCGGTGGCGCCGGACATCGTCGGACTGGTGCGGTCTGGAGTGCTCTCCGATGGGTACCACTTGGCTCTGGTGACTCGGGGCGGCAAGGTACTGCGGATCGATCCCGCCGCGGTGAATCCGCAGGGCGCGGCCGGCAACGGGGTGGCTGGCGTGAAGCTGGGCGCGGGCGACGGTGACACGGTGATCGCCGCGCTGCCGGTGTCGTGCGCGACCGGCGAGGCCATCCTGTCGACGTCTGAAAGAGGTTGGAAGGTCACCGACGTCGCCGACATCCCGGTGAAGGGCCGCGGCGGCGCCGGTGTCGCGTTCCATCCGTTCGTCAACGGCGAGGACGCGCTGCTGTCGGCGTCGATCTCGGCGACCGGTTTCGTGCGCAACGGTCGGGCGGTGCGGGCGGAGAAGCGCGCCAAGTCGACGATCAAGGGTTCGGGTGTGGACGTGACGCCTGCCCATTAGCGGCGTGTGGTGGTGATGTGCACGTGGTCGTAGTGGCCGTAGCCCGAGCCCGCCGGACCGCTCGGCGTGTAATACGTGCCGCGCCAGATGACGTCCTGTAGTCCGAACCGGGCCGCGTTGCTCAGCGCGAACGCCATGATCTCGTCTCCGAGCGCGATGCCCTCCGGGCTGGTCGGGTTGGGGATCATGACGTCGATCGCCAGACCGCTCGGATGCCACGGTTTCGAGTCCGGCCGAACGCCGTCGATGTCGGCGATCTGAGGAAACGTCGCGCTGACGGCCCGCGCGGCGACGATGGTGTTGGGCTGCAGCCCGGCCTCTGATGCGACGCCGACGGGCAACCCCTCCGGGACCTCCACCACGGCGGCGGCGAGGGACGGGTCGCCAGGCATTACCGCACTCGGCGGGTCGGCGGGAGCGGGCGCACTCGGCGGCGCAACCGGGCTCGCGGCCTCCACCGCCGCTTGCTGTTGCGGTGTCAGCGCTGCGTACTGCGCCTCCGCCGCGGCGATCTGACGCATCAGTGCGCTCCACGTGGATTGCAGGTCGGCGCGCACCGCGGAGGCATGTGCGGCCGCGGCGCGGGCGTCGGCGGCCGAAGCCTCTGAGGCCTTGGCCGCGTCGGCGGCACGTTCACGACCTGACCCGAGGGCGCTCATCCGATCGGCCGTCTGATCGGCGATCGCCCGCTGTAGTGACAGCTGGTCGATCAGTTGTCTCGGGGAGGCCGCGGTCAGCACCGCGGCGAACTGGTCGCCGCCGCCGCTCGTGTACGCCATGCCGGCCATGCGATCGACCGCGGCCTGAAACGGCTCGAGCTGGGCCTTCGCGGCCTCGAGGGCAGCCAACTCAACGCGATGACGCTCGTCGGCCGCAGTCCGGGCGGCCAGGCTGACGTCGGCCTGGTGTTGGGCCGCCGTGACGGCATCGCGCGTCTGCACCGCCTGACGCGACAGCTCATTGAGGCGCGCCAGCGCGTCAGCCGCCGGATCCGCCATCACGTCGCCCATCGACGTCGCCAGCACCAGCACCGCGGCGGCCGCGCCGTAGGCCGCACGCCGACGTGAATGGCGCACCCGGGTCATTCGGCTTGTCACGATCCTTCGGCGTCGGGGACCCCATCCTGGTCCGGCACGTGCGTCCCGGACAGGCTACGAATTGGCATCGCCGATGTCCACTCGCCGGTCACCGTCAGACGACGCCGCCGTTGACGTAGATGATCTGGCCGTTGACCCAGCGTGCGGGGCCGGCGAGGAAGGCGACGGCCTCGGCGATGTCGGCGGGCTCCCCGAGCCGCTGCAGCGGTGCGGCCGAGGCCGCTCGCTCGATGATGTCTTGGGACTTGCCCTCGAAATACAGCGGGGTGGCGGTGGGGCCGGGTGCGACGGCGTTGACGGTGACATCGCGGCCCCGCATCTCCTTGGCCAGGATCAGGGTCATCGCATCGACGGCGCCCTTGGTGGCGGCGTAGGCGCTGTAGCCGGGCACCGCGATCTTGGTCACCGAGGTGGAGAAGTTGATGATGGCACCGCCCTGGCGGACCCGCCGTGCGGCCTGCTGGTCGACGACGAAGGTGCCGCGCACGTTGGTGCGGTGCATGCGGTCGAAGTCGTCGAAGTTCAGCTCTGCCAGCGGTGCGAGCAGCATGATGCCCGCGGTGTGGACCACCACGTCGATCCCGCCGAGGTCGGTCTCGACCTTGTCGAACATCGCGGCGACGTGGGCTTCGTCGGCGACGTCGGCCGTCACGGCGACGGCGTGGCCTCCGGCGGCGCGGACCTCCTCGACGACGGCGTGGGCTCGGTCCCCGTTGCCGGCGTAGTGCACGGCCACCGCCATGCCGTCTCGGGCCAGTCGTATCGCGACGTCGTGCCCGATGCCGCCGGACCCACCGGTCACCAGCGCTATGCGTTCGGTCATCGCACTCCACTCCTCACTGTTGTGTACGATACGTCCATATAGGGCTCAAGTGGATGCCTCGTCGATCTATTCCCGTTCGGAGGTGCCGCCGATGGCCACCGCCGACCACCGACCCCGTCGCGGTCGGGGGCGCCGCCCCGCCGGCGAGGTGCGCGCGGCGATCCTGTCCGCGGCCGGCGATCTGCTGATCGACGGCGGCATGGGCAACTTCACCATCGACGAGGTCGCCCGGCGCTCCGGGGCCAGCAAGATGACCATCTACAAGTGGTGGCCGTCCAAGGGTGCCCTCGCGCTCGACGGCTACTTCCACCGCGTGCAGGACCAACTGGCGTTTCCCGACACCGGTGACATCGAGGTCGACCTGCGCACCCAGTTGCACGCCTTCCTCGTCCTGCTGCGCGACGGCCGCGTCGGTCCGGTGATCGCCGAGCTGATCGGTCAGGCGCAGTCCGATCCGGATTTGAAAGCGGCGTTCTTATCGGGGTATTCGGCACCGCGGCGTGCGTTGGCGGTGTCGGCCTTGGATCGCGCCCAGGCGCGCGGGCAACTGCCGGCCGGGTTGGACCTCGAGACAGTGGTCGATCAGCTGTGGGGAGCCTGCTATCACCGGCTGCTTATTCCGGATCAACCCCTCGACGAACAGTTTGTGAACACTTTGGTGGACAACCTGTTTCGCGGCATCAGGCCACGCTGACACACCCGGCGACGGCTACGGCCCGACGACATTCTTACGTCACGTAGCCAGCGCGGCGTGAGTTCGGCCACCTTTGCCGTCCGACTCGTCACAGGACCACCACGTAAATCGTCACTTACCTAGTGGGATCAGTTCTTCACAACCGATCATGGAGGAGCAACAACATGACCCTCGTCCCTGCGGTCGACGGCTCGGAAGATCAACGGGACAGGTTCGTCGAACAGGCCCTGCCGATGCTGGACCAGCTGCATAGGGCCGCTTGGCGATATGCGCACAACGGTGCTGATGCCGAGGACCTCGTTCAGGAGACGATGCTGAAGGCGTACCGCAGCTTTGACCAGTTCTCCCAGGGAACGAACATCAGGGCGTGGTTGCTCCGCATCATGACAACCACGTGGATCAACCGCTACCGCAGGCTTCAACGGCGACCGGCGGAGGTGCTGACCGAGCAGCTCACCGATCTGGAATTCAATCCAGCAGTCCGGCGCTCGGCCGTCGCGTCGGCATCCGCCGAATTGGCAGCCCTCGAAGCGCTCGGCGACGATCACGTCAGAGCGGCACTCGATGCGCTGCCCGAAGGACAGCGCATGGCCGTGTTCTACGTCGACGTCGAGGGATTTCCCTACGCAGAAGCCGCAGAACTCCTCGACATCCCCGTCGGCACGGTGATGTCGCGCTTGCATCGAGGCCGCCGGACGCTGCGCGGCCTGTTGGTCGAACGCGCCCGGTATTACGGCTATCGTTCTGACGCTTGCTGCGTTGCGCCATAGACAGCTGCGAGCGTCTGCCGGCTGACCGTGGGCGCCAACTCGCCGCATCATCATTCCGCCATGACGGCTGGCGCCCTGAACATGGTGAAGGTCGGGCGCCACACGATGTGAAGACATCGAGTCGAAGGTTGCTCAGTGCGGGTCTTCTTCGGCTGTGGCGGTCCTCCTAAGCTCGAATGATGCGTGGTGGCGAGGCCCAGTCCGACGATCGGCCATTCGCTGAAGTCACCCGGATCGGTCCGAAGAAGACGCGGCGCCACGCGTGATGACCGTTGAATCGCGCCAGATCGCCGTCGCCGATCGTCGATGACACGGCAATGGCACGCCCTAGCGACGGCGATGGTCACTGGTTTGGTCGCCGCTGCGCAATGCGGTGCGTCAGAGTCGAGCTTGACGACCTCGACCGTCCCCGAGTCGACGGCTGCCATGCTTGCGGTCGAAGTCGACGGTCGCCCGATTGACATTCCCGACACTACGTACGTCGAATGCCGCCGACTCAGTGAGGACGTGTACCGCTTCGTGTGGAGCGGTGCGAATTTCGTCGCGTCTCGCCATCCATGGGATGAGGACCATCGCGCGACCCGAATGACGATCACCTTTCACAGCGCCCCACCGAAGGTATCGGCAGTGTCCATCACCGCGCTACGTGCGTCGGCGGATGCGAAGGCGCTCAGCATGATCGGGCCGACGGAGCCCGACGCGGGCCCCGCGCCTTCGGTATTGAACCGAACAGGCGGCCACGCGTACGTCTTCATGGGCACCATGACCGACTCGACGGCGAATCGTCAGACGCACGACGTTCACCTCGACTTCGTGTGTTGACGACGTCGGATGTACCTCGCGGCGAATCCACCGGTGGATGCCCAATCGTTCGGACGTCACGGGTGACGCGAGGAACGGAAACAATGACTGTTTCGGCTTCGCGTCACCTGGATCGCGAACCGGACACGGTCCACGTGCCTACGCCAATAACGGCAGTCACGTTGTTAACGTCGCCCGGTGCAGGACTCGCCGCGGACGCCTGAGTTACGGCTGTCGCGCCCGCTTTCACGGCGCGACGCACTGCGCTACGCCGCCGCTGCGTCGGCACTGGTCGGACTGGGCGCTGCCGCGGCAGGTGCGGGCGCGCCCGCGGCGTCGGCCGCCGCGCCCACCCTGATCGACTTCGCCATGCGCCAGGTTGCGGCGAGGGACATCCTGGCCGCTGGCCACTCCGGGGTCATCAATTACGTCTCGACGTCGCGGCCCGGCTCGTCCTTCGGCGCCAAGCCGATCACCCTGCCCTACGCACAGTCACTGACCGCCGCCGGGCTGGCGATCGTCAGCAACTACCAATACGGCAAGCCGGGTGGGAGCGCGCCGTCGGATTTCACCCGCGGGTACGCCGGAGGCGTCGCCGACGCCCGTACCGCGTGGCAGCTGCACACCGCCGCGGGTGGCGGCCGCAGTGCGCCGATCTTCTTCAGCGTCGACGACGACATCGACCGCGACACCTGGAACAACGTCGCGTTGCAGTGGTTTCGCGGCATCAATTCGGTGATCGGCGTGCAGCGCACCGGCATCTACGGTGGTGTCAATCCGTGCCAGTGGGCCACCGCCGATGGAGTGATCGGACGATCGGGCACACCCGGTCACGTGTGGGCGTGGCAGACGCGGTCATGGTCGCGCGGTCAGATCTACCCCGCCGCCGTTCTCTACCAACGGGTGGTGAGCACGGCGTCGAACCCCGGCCCGGTGGTTGGCGGACTCGAAGTCGACGTCAACGACGTCATGGCCCAGGACTGTGGCCAGTGGAACCTGCATCCGTGAGGTCGTAAACCGACCCCAGCGGATCAGCCCGCCGACTCCGATGCTCGTCCCGCACCAGCCACCGCGCGCGGCGTGCCGGAGAGGTCATCACTCAGCCAGGTCGTTCAACGCTTGTCCGAGTGCGGCGCGGCTGGTTACACCGAGTTTGGGGAAGATCCGGTACAGATGGGCGCCAATGGTTCTCGGGGAGAGGTACAGCTGGGCGGCGATCTGCTTGTTCGATTGTCCGGCTGCGGCGAGTTCGGCGATCTTGCGCTCCTGCGACGTCAGCAGGACTGTATTACCCTGCTTCCGTGTCACGTTCGCACCGGAGGCACGCAGTTCGGACGCGGCGCGTTCCTCCCAAGGGCGCGCCGAGAGTAAACCGAACTGCTCCACTGCGAGAGTGAGAAGGCTCCTGGCCTCCGCAGTGCGGCGCTGCCGGCGCAACCACATGCCGTAGGACAGCCGAATCCGGTTCTGCTCGAACGGGTATCCGGCCAGTCCAGGATGTGTGAGCGCCCGCTCGTAGAGCGCAGCTGCGTCCTCGCCCGTCGCGGTCATCGCGCGGGCCGCGTCGACCAACGCGGTGAGCCGCGGAGAGATGTCACCGACACGCGAGCTGATCGCTTGATCGACGTACGCCCGCGCGCGTTCCACGTGGCCGGAAAGCACCGCGGCCTCCACCAGGTCGAGGAGCTCTTCGGTCATTTGCTTGGAATAGGGCGGTGGTTCGCCGGCGACGTGCTCGCGGGTTGCCGAGGCGTATGCGGCAGCGAAGTCACCGCCGCCCAGCCCGTTCAGGGTCGTCGCGCGCCGAGCGATGGTGAGCAGCAGGCCCAAATGCCTTGGTCGAGCCCACGCTTCGACGTCGGTAGTGCAGCGGCGCACGGTCGCGGCATCACCGGTCATCGCGGCGTGCAATCCGTCATAGGCGACGAACTGCTGGTGGAAGAGCTCGTTTCGGTGCGTCGCCGACAAGTCGAGACCGAGTCGGATCGACTGGTGAGCCCGGGTCCAGTCTCCGCTTGCGATCTGGTCGAGCAACAGAAGGTGCAGCATCGTCATGGCGTTGGTGATCGCTCCCCGATCGGATTCGCGTTCGAACGCCTGGCGCAGCGGCGTCCTGAAGTCGGCCAGCCCATCCACGTAATAGGCGGCAACGCCCAGCCGCATCACGTCCCAGGGTTCCCGCCGCGCGAGCTGAGCGCGTTGGGTGGCGAGGCGTTCCAACACGGTGTGGCCTCGACGGGTGACATCGCCCCAGGCGTCTTGGCAGATCCGCGCGTCGACGTCCAAGCGCGCGGCCAATCGGTCGACCACCTGATCGGTTTGGCGCCACCGTTCGGGCTCGCCACAGTACATCGTCACCGCCAGGAGGAGTTTGACCATCCGCGCGACGAGGGCGTCGTCGAATTCCTCCGCATGATGCAGGACGGAGAGGATCTGCCGGTGGCTGGCCAGCACGTCACCGTCGCGGTAGAGCGCGAGGTATGCCGCGGTCAGGATCGAGGCAGCCGCCGTGGGCTCGTCGTCGGGGTCCTCGGCGAGCTGTTCGGCGTCCTCGAACCGACTGGACTGCGACGCCACGAACGCAGCGTCCGCACGCATCTGCTCCCGACGGGACACCTCGGTGGACAACTCCGCTGCCCGCCGCAGCCAGTCGACGGCGATCGCTGCACCTCCGCGGCGGATGGACAGATGTGCCGCACGGTCGAGCACGTCGGCCACCGCCTGGTCCGGACCGGTGGCCGCAGCGCTCAGATGCGTCGCGCGACGCATCAGCACGTCACCGTAGAGCCCCGCCAGCCGTGCGTGCGCCTCTCGGCGCTGACTCGCGCTGGCCTGATGGATGACGGCAGCCCGCACCAGGGGGTGGCGAAAGACGACGTCTCCCGACGGGTCGGACACGAGCAGTCCCTGCTCGATCGCCGGCTCGACGTCCAGCATGGCGTACCGGGCGGTGGTGTCGCCGGTGGTGGCTGCCGGCGTTCCGTCGAGCGCGGCGCGCAGCAGTTCGGTGCGCACGTGTTCGTCGAGTCGACGCAGCCTGGCGCCGAACACGTCGACGAGTCGGTCGCTCAGCGGCATCGCCGCGGTCCAAGTGTCGATCTGCTCGGCATTGCGGGGAAGTTCCTGCAGCGCCAGCGGGTTCCCGGCGGCGGCGTCGAGGATCATCTGTCGCGTCGCAGGACTCATCGCGACGCCGGCTTGATCGACCAGACGTGCACCATCGTCCTCGGAGAGCGGGCGAACGTCGAGTTCTTCCCATCCATCGGCGACGCGCCGTCCGGGCTGGGGACGGGCGGTGGCCAAGAATCGCACGCGGGGGTCGGAGAGGCGTCGGCCCGCCGCGTTGAGCACGGTGACACTGACGTCGTCGAACCACTGCAGGTCTTCGAGAACCAACAGGAGCGGGGCGGCGCGGGCGGCGCTAGCCACCAGCGCCAACAGACTCATCGCGAGCGTCATCGGGGCCGGTGCTGCGACGGGATCCGCACCGAGAACCGGGGCCAGCACGTCCTGATCGTGGGGATCGAGTCCGGCCAACTCCTCGCGAAGGGCGAACACGACCTGGTTGAGGCCACCCAGCGCGAACGTCGTCTCCGCCTCCACCCCGGTGGCGCGCATCACGCGCCAGCCTTGCTCGACCGCGCGGTGGGCGATCTCGTCGGCGAGAGCGGTCTTGCCAACGCCTGCGTCCCCGCGGACGACCAGCGCACACCGACTCGATCCACCCAGGAACTCATCGAGGGCGTCCAGTTCGTCGTCGCGACCAATCAGGCCGATTCCCGCGCGCACACCACGGTTCTACTGCATCGACGACGCCTCCTCCCGGGCAACGACGTCATTCACAGCCGCCCGGAGCAGTCATCGGTCAACGACGCAGTCATTCGGTGCAGTCACGGATGCAGTCATCGGTGCAGTCATACGACCGATGTTCCGGCACCGACCGGGGCGCATCGTCGAAGTCATGAACAGTCCCGCTGACATGGCCCGAGAAGAAGGCGTTCTGACGATGACCGACATGATCGCGCTGCGTGCACACCATCGCGGCGGTCCCGACGTACTGATCGTCGAGCGGGCACCCCGCCCAGTGCCCGCTGCTGGCGAGGTACTCATCGAAGTCCACGCCGCCGCCATCACGTTCGACGAACTGTCGTGGGAGGAGACCTGGTCCCGCGACGGGCGCGACCGCACCCCGGTCATCCCGTCGCACGAGGTGTCCGGCGTCGTCATCGCCACCGCCGACGACGTCACGGAGTTCGCGGTCGGCGACGAGGTCTACGGGCTGATCCGCTTCGACCGTGACGGCGCCGCTGCCGAGTACGTCACGATCCCGGCCGGCGACTTGGCCGCGCGACCCAGCTCGGTGTCCCACGTGCAGGCAGCGGCACTGCCACTGGCCGGGCTGACGGCCTGGCAAGCGTTGGTCGACCACGCCGCCGTGAGCCCGGGGCAACGCGTCCTCGTCCACGGCGGGGCCGGCGGTGTCGGCGCCCTGACCGTCCAACTCGCCGCCGCCCTCGGCGCGCGGGTCAGCACCACCGTGCGCAGCGACGCCGCCCGCGACTTCGCCGCCACTCTCGGCGCCAGCCGCGTCATCGACACCCGCATCGACGACTTCGACGACCCGCACGCCTGCTACGACGTCGTGATCGACACCGTCGGCGGCGACACGTTGGACCGCTCGTTCGAGATCGTCTGCCCAGGCGGCACACTGATCACCCTTTCGGCTCCCCCGCCGCCGGGCAAGGCGGAGGCGTTCGAGATCCACGCCATCTTCTTCGTCGTCGAACCGGACCGGGACCAATTGCGTCGGCTCGCCCGCTACGTCGATGAAGCCCGGCTGCACGTCCCCATCGCCGGCACCTTTCCGCTCAGCGAAGGCCGTGCCGCCTTCGAAAGCGGCGGCCACGCCGGCCGCCGGCCGGGCAAGACCGTTCTGTCCCTCCGCAACTAGAAAGGCGAGACACCATGTACGACCTCGAAGAAACCATCACCAGTCGGCACTCCACCCGGTTGTTCATCCGCGACAAGCCGGTCCCGCGCGAACTCGTCACCGAGGCTCTCGAGCTGGCCATCCACGCACCGTCCAACTCCAACATCCAACCGTGGCGGGTCGTGTTCGCCTCCGGGCCGGCGCGGGATCGACTGGTCGAGTCACTGCTCACCCAGGCCGACATCGCCACGCCGAACGTCCCACCCCTGCCCGAAGACTTCACCCACTACCGCCGCGACCTCGGCGCGCTCGTCTACGGCACCATGGGCGTGGCCCGGCACGACACGGAAGCCCGCCGACTGGCCGTTCTGCGCAATTGGGAGTTCTTCCGCGCGCCACTTGCTGGAATCGTCTCCATGCATCGCGATCTCGACTACGTCGACGCCGTCGCGGTCGGCATGTTTCTGCAGACGTTCGTGCTCGCGCTGACCGCCCGCGGCTTGGGCAGCTGCATTCAGGTGTCCGTCGCGGGTTACCCCGATGTTCTGCGCCGACAGCTGGGCATCCGGGACGAGGACCGCATCCTCTGCGGAATCGCCATCGGCTATCCCGATCCCAGCTTCCCCGCCAACGACCTCAACGTGCCGCGCAACCCCCTTGACGCAAACGTCACCTTCATCGACGAGGACACCCCATGACCGCCGCAGAACCACTCAAGATCATCGTCGTCGGTGCAGGCATCGGCGGCCTGGCCGCCGCCGTGGCGCTGCGAACCATCGGGGCGCACGTCGAAGTCCACGAACAGGCGCGCGCCTTCGCACGGGTCGGAGCCGGACTGCAGCTCGCCCCGAACGCGACCGCCGCGGTTCGCGGATTGAACGTCTTGGACCGCGTTCGAGCCGTCTCTGTCCGGCCGACTGCCTGGTGCAGCTTCAACGGAGCCGACGGCGTCCTCGAACTGCGCGTGCCGCTCGGCGATGACATCGAACGCCAGTACGGGGCGCCCTACCTTCACGTTCACCGCGGCGACCTCCACGACGTTCTCGCGTCCGCCGTCGGTGACGTCCATCTGAACCATCGCGTCGTCGGAGTCGACGAGCGCCGCCACGACGTGGTGGTCACCTTCGCCGACGGCGACACGGCGACGGCGGACGTGGTCCTCGGCGCCGACGGCGTGCATTCGGCGGTCCGCGAAATCCTCTTCGGCAGCATGGAAGCCACCTTCTCCGGCTTGGTGGCCTACCGCGGCATCGCGCCACGGGAACGGGTCCCGGACGTCGCCCCGATCGCGGCAAAGTGGTGGGGCCCGGACCGCCACCTGGTCCACTACTGGGTGTCTGCCGGCCGGGAGTTGAACTTCGTCGCTCCCGTGCCAGAGCCCGCGTGGGATGAGGAGAGTTGGGCCGCCGAAGGCGATCCCGACGACCTCTCGAACGCACTCGCGGACTTCGCGCCACCCGCCCGCCGGGTGGCCGGCGCCGCCTCCACGCTGATGCGGTCCGCTCTCTACGACCGGGACCCGTTGCCGGTGTGGGGAGAAGGCAGAACGACGCTGCTGGGCGACGCCTGCCATCCCGTGCTCCCCTTCATGGCGCAAGGAGCGGGCATGGCGCTCGAAGATGCCGCCGTGCTCGCCCGCTGTCTCGACGGCGTCCCAACTAGCGGTGTCGAAGGCGCGCTCGGCCGCTACGCCACGGCGCGCATCCCCCGCACGAGTTCGATACAGGCCGGCTCCCGAGCCAACGACTTCCTCCGCGGCGAGAGCTCCGGACTCAGCACGGAAACCGTCTACCGCTACGATCCGTGGCAGGTGGATCTACCTGACTGAGCTTCCCGCATGCCAAGCCGGGCAATTCCTTCGCGTGACGTCGGGACGCTTCGGGTGCTCATTGCGACGGGTTCTGCGGCTTCACCCAGCGCCACTGCCGCGTGGAGCATTCCCGGGCGTCGGGCACGCGATCCCTGACTGCTGCAACCACACCCGGCCACCACTGCTCGTCATAATCGTCTCCGGACAGCCAACCCCCCGGTGCGATCTTCGGTAGCCAGCCGTCGATGTCGGCGAGGACGCTGTCGTACTCGTGGCGGGCGTCGAGGTGCACCCACGCCAGGGACCCGTCCGCGAAGAGCGCGGCAGCCGACAGTGACGGGCCGATCACGAGCTGCACCCGGTCGGCGAACCCGCACGCGATGACATTGCGGTGCAACTGCCCGGCCAGGGTTCCGCCGCCCTCGGCGACCGCGGCGGCATGAGAGTCCTTGTCCGCGGTGCCCTCGCGTCCGCTGCCGCGGCAGTAGTCGACGCCGACCACGGTGAAAGCGCGATTCGACTCGCTCACCACCTCGGCCAGCGAACACAGACTGCGACCGAGGTACGAGCCGACTTCGACGAACGTGCTGCCCGAAGGGAAGGCCGTCACCGCCTCCTCCTGCAGATCGCGCCAGCACCAGCCGTGAATCTGCGACCAGTGCGATGTCGATGCAGAACGGTCTCCGCCGGGCGGATTCATCCATCAGATCATATCCGGGTCACAGCGACTGCGATCCCTGATGGGAAGGTGAGAAGGTCACGCATGTGACGGGCTTGCATGAGATTGCTTCATATGCGACGGTATCATGCGTGAAAAACGCTGGTCCGTCGTTGAAAATCCTCGCGTGAAGCAACCTTCGGTTGGCAACAAAATCCTGACGAGGGGGTGGATACCGATCGCCGCGGTGATCGTGGTCGGCGTGGGCGCGGTGGGCATGTGGCAGGTGCACCAGATGTCGGCTCCGCCGCCAGTCATCACCGTCAACGGTCCGCAAGCTGCAGAGCAGTTCACCCCCAAGCAATTGACCTATGAGTTGTTTGGCAAATTGGGTGACGGCGGGATGCTCTCCTACATCGACGTCGATGGACATCCGCAACGGGTCGACCTGACCGAATTGCCGTGGTCGCATACCGAGACGACCACGCTGACCGTGGTGTCCGGTAGCATCTCGGCGCAGGTCGCTGGCGGTGACATCGGCTGCCGGATCCTCGTCAACGGCGTCGTCCGCGACGAGCAATCGGCCACCCGCCAGGACGCCGACGTCACGTGCCGAGTGAAGTCCGCGTGAGCGCACATCAGGCACGGAGGCCGTTGTTCGCCCGCGCCGTCCGCATCTTCTCGGTACCGATCGTGGTGTGCTGGGCATTGCTCGCCGTCACCACCAATACCTTCATCCCCCAGGTGGAGAGGGTCGCCGAGGAACTCGCAGGCCCGATGGTGCCGACCTATGCGCCGTCGCAATCGGGGATGCTGCACATCGGCGAGAAGTTCCAGGAATCCACGTCGACGAGCCTGACCATGGTCGTGCTCGAGGCCGACCGACCGTTGGACGACGGGGCCCACCGGTTCTACGACGACCTGATGCAGCGACTCAAGCGTGACACTGCGCACGTGCAGTACGTGATGGATCTGTGGGGCAAGCCGGTCACCGCCGCGGGAGCACAAAGCAACGACGGCAAGTCCGCCTACGTGCTGCTGCGCATCGCCGGCAACAGCGGTCAGATGGAGGCGAACCAATCCGTGAACGCGATTCGCGGCATCGTCGCGGGGCAGCCTCCCCCGCCCGGGCTGAAGGCCTACGTCAGCGGTGCGGCGCCGCTGGCGTCCGACACGGTGTCGATCGCCAATTCCAGCCTCAACAACATCACCATCGTCACGATCTTCCTGATCATCGGCATGCTGCTGCTGGTCTACCGCTCGGTGCCCACGGTATTCATGCCGCTGGCCTCGGTCCTCATCGAGATGCTGGTCGCCAAGGGCGTCATCGCCACCCTCGGCCATCTCGGCTACATCGAACTGTCCTCGTTCGCGGTGAACATCGTCGTCGCGCTATCCCTCGGCGCGGGAACCGATTACGGCATCTTCCTGATGGGCCGGTATCAGGAGGCCCGCCAAGCCGGCGACAGCCGGGAAGAGGCCTACTACACCGCCTACAGAGGCGTCGCGCCCATCATCATCGGATCGGGACTCACGATCGCCGGCGCCGGCTTCTGCTTGAGCTTCGCACGGCTGAACTACTTCCACACCATGGGACCGGCCGTCGCCATCAGCATGCTGTTCACCATCGCCGCTGCGTTGACACTCGGGCCGGCCATCTTGACCGTCGGCAGCATCTTTGGTCTCTTCGACCCCAAACGAGTTGTGAAGGCGCACCTGTATCGGCGGATCGGGGCCAGCGTCGTGCGCTGGCCGGTGCCGATCCTCGCGGCCAGTTGCGCCGTGGTCATGGTCGGCGCGGTGTTCGTGCCGACCTACCGGGTCAGCTACGACGACCGCACCTACCAGCCCGCCGACGCCCCGGCCAACGAGGGCTTCGCCGCCGCGGACCGACACTTTCCGCAGAGCAAGCTCTTCACCGAGATGCTGATGGTCGAAACTGATCACGACATGCGCAACTCGGCGGACTTCATCTCGCTGGACCGGGTTGCCAAGGCACTCATTCGGCTGCCCGGCGTCGCGATGGTGCAGGGCGTCACGAGACCCCTGGGCCGACCATTGGAGCACGCCAGCATTCCCTACCTGTTCACCACGCAAGGCAGCGGAGCCGGCCAACAGCTTCCGTTCAGTCAGCAGCAGAACGCCGACACCGACGAGCAGGCCGAGATCCAGGCGGACAGCGTGGCGGCGTTGGCCAACACCATCGCTCTCGTCCAGCAGCTGTCCCACGATCTGGATGCGACGGTGCTCACCCTGGAGAACCTGCAGGCGGTTTCCGAGGAGATCAACCAGGACCTCTCCAACGTCGACGACTTCTTTCGGCCTCTGAAGAGCTACTTCTACTTCGAGCCGCACTGCTTCGACATCCCCGTCTGCTGGGCGTTTCGGTCACTGTTCGACGGGCTCGACGGCATCGACGCCCTCCGTGAGCAGATTGGGAACGCCGTCACCGATCTGCAGGCCGTCGACGCGCTGCTCCCCCAATTGATCGCACAATTGAAGATCACGTTGAACAACTCGCAGGCACTGCAGGCCATCGTCGTCAACTCCTACGGACCCGCACATCTGCAATCCACCCAAACCCAGCAGACCTTCGACGACCTCATCAACGTGGGCAACGACTTCGACGCGTCCCGCAGCGACGACTTCTTCTACATCCCGCGGGAGGCCTTCGACAACGACGACGTCAAGACCGACATCGCGCTGATGATGTCCCCGGACGGCAAGGCCGCTCGTTTCATCATCACCCACGAAGGCAATGCCATGGGACCCGAGGGCGTCGAACACGTCGAGCAATTTCCCGACGCGGTGAAGATCGCTCTGAAGGAGACCTCACTGGCCGGCGCGCGGGTCTACATCGGCGGCGCGGCATCCAACGACAAGGACATCAAGGAGCTCGCCACCGCCGATCTGCTCATCGTGGCGATCGCCGCGTTCGTCCTCATCTTCTTGATCATGCTGATCCTGACGCGAAGCCTGATCGCTGCCATCGTCATTCCCGGCACCGTGGCGTTCTCCTTCGCCGGCGCCTTCGGCTTGTCGATTCTGGTGTGGCAACACCTGATCGGGCTTCACCTGCACTGGCTGGTGTTACCGATCACCTTCATCATCCTGGTCGCCGTCGGCTCGGACTACAACCTGCTGCTGATCGCCCGCGTCAAGGAGGAAGTGGGCGCCGGACTGCATACCGGGCTCATCCGCGCACTCGGGAGCACCGGCGGAGTGGTGACCTCGGCGGGCCTGGTGTTCGCGTTCACGATGCTGGCGATGCTCACCAGTGATCTGAGGACCATCGGGCAGGTCGGGTCGACGGTGTGCATCGGCCTGCTGCTGGACACCATGGTGGTGCGATCCTTCGTCGTCCCGTGCCTGCTGCGCATCCTGGGGCCTTGGTTCTGGTGGCCGACCCTGGTGCGGACCCGGCCACGACGAGTGCCGACGGACTTCCCCGGAGTGAGACGATGACCGGCACCGCATTGTTCGGCTACCTCACGATTGGTTCCCTCGTTGCCGTCGTCGTATTCTCCTGCGTCGCCTTCGTCTTCGTACAACGGTCGCTGGCCCGACCGACCGCCGAAGGCGGCGAAGACGTTGCGGTAGCACCTGCGGTGCTGAAGAAACTACGGAAACGTGAACCACTCTCGAACGAGGAGATGGCCATCGCCACGGACGTCATCGCGAGGCGCCGGTCCCTGCTCGCCTATTCCATCCCAGCCGCGATCTTCAGCATTGGCTGCTTCTACGTGTTCGGCAGTCTCGAGCACCTGCATGGAGCCACGCCCTCGGAGCGGACCTTTCTGGGGGTGATCCCGATGTTCACCTCCGTGAACATCACCCTCCAGCTCCTGAGAAGTGCACGCTTGACGAAGCGTCTGCCGGTCAAACCTCGGTCCCGCCAAGGGATGCACCGCTAGCATCGTGCAACGCGTTGGCGAACCCAGCCGCCGCTGACGTCAGAGATCCGGATAGGTGTAACGGGTGAGCAGATCCATGATCTGATCCGCCTCGCCAGCCTTGAGATGTGCCACCAAGTCGTCGGCGATGCTCTGCGCCGCGCCGTGCACCTCGTCGAAAACCTCGAGGCCGCGCTCGGTGATCTGCACCATCCATACCCGACGGTCGCCCTCGACGCCCAGGCGTGTCACCAGTTCATCGGCTTGCAGGTCGTCGATGGCGCGACCAACCGCGGCCTTGTCGAAGCCGGTGGCGGCGACCAGGTCGCGTTGCAGGGTGGGGCCGCGGTCGACCAACACGATCAGCATGGCGAAGTGCCGCAGCTCCAGCCCGTACGGACGCACCGCCGCGGTCAGCGCCGTGGCCGTGCGATTGTGGGCACGCCGCAACAGCAGCCCCATCGCAAACGGTGACTCGTCTCCCGGACGGTCGGTCGCCCGACTCGGCGTCGACCGCGGTTTGGTGGTACGGGGCATCCGGCCAGCATACCGTCATCGGATCACGCGATACCGTGTCAAACGTTCCTTTCTCGCCTGAACCTGTACGTGTCCTTCGGGCGGACCAGCGGGAACCGTCGACCAGTACGCACAGTGATTCCCAGCGACGCTATACCGACGCCTGAGGTCGACGACGAACGCAAGGTGTTGCGCAACAGTGTCGGCCGCCGCGCGACCTCACCGTGGTCGCGGCGACGTCGTCTTGGAACCAAGTGAACTTGCTCGAAGGCGCGCCGCCATGCTGCGGGCGGTCGCTTCTCGCCGGCGGGTGATGTCCGCGAGCTGGGCGCGGGCAGTCGCGAGCACCGACGCCCGCGCTGTCGCCGGTGTCCCCGCGTTGAACGGTGGCTCCGGTGCGTACTGCATCCACAGTTGGATGACTTGCGCCTCGTGGTCGCCGCGGACCTGCGCTGCCACCCGAAGTGCCCCGTCGATCCCGGCGGTGACACCGGCGGCGAACACGAAGTGGCCGTCGACGACTACCCGCTCGTCCACCGGGATCGCCCCGAACAGGGGCAGCAAGTCGAATGACGCCCAATGGGTGGTTGCCCGGCGGCCGACGAGGAGGCCCGCCGCCCCCAGCAACAGCGCACCCGTGCACACGGACAACACGCACCTAGCGCCGGCGGCCTGCCGCGTGATCCAGGCGAGGACGTCGGTGTCCTCCATCAACGCTTCCTGCCCGAACCCGCCGGGGATGTGCACCACGTCGAGCTGCGGCGCGTCGGCGATGGTGGCGTCGGGCCGTAGCACCAGACCGTGGATGTCACGAACCGCTTGGGTCGACGTGCCATACAGCTGATGGCTGGAGTTCGACAGTCGCGCCAACACTTCGTACGGGCCGGTGAGGTCGATCTGATCCATGCCGTCGAAGATCAGCGAACCGATCCGCAATGGCCGCTCTACATCGACCATGTCGTTCACGTTGACCATGGCTAGCAGCATGCGCCCGGGCGGTCGACGGGAACGACACGGCCCGCCGATCCGTGACCGAGGGCGTTGCGCTCAGCGCACCGCACGGAAGGTCGCGCGAATCTCGTCGGTCAGCAGTGTCGGTTGTTCCAACGCCGCGAAGTGCCCGCCGCGGTCGAGCCGGTGGTAGCGCAACACGGTGGAGTAGCGACGCTCGATCCATCGGCGTGAGGCTTGGATCGCCTCGCCGGGAAAGATGCTGAAGCCGGCCGGGGTGGGATTCGGCTCCACCGGAAATTGGTCTTCGCGCCGCGCTTCCCAGTACAAGCGGGCAGACGAGGCTCCGGCGTTGGGAAGCCAATACATCATGACGTCGTCCAAGATGTCGTCGCGATCGACGACGGTCTCTGGCTCCCCGTCGGAGTCCGATACGTCTTGAAAGACCGTGTAGATCCATGCGGCAAGCCCGATGGGTGAGTCCGCAAGGCTGTAGCCGATCGTCTGTGGTCGCGTGGACTGCTCCTTGGCATAGCCGTCCATCTCGGTGTGGTAGGCCTGCGCCTTTGCGATCATGCGCTGCTCATCGGGAGTTGCCTCGGTGACCTCCTCGTCGGTGGGCATCACGATCGGCAGATTGACGTGCATGCCGAGAAGCCCCTGCGGCCGCTTGCGGCTGATCGCTTCGACGATGGCCGAGCCCCAGTCGCCGCCGTGGGCGGCCCACGCGTCGTATCCCAGCCGCTTCATCAGATCGATCCAGGTGTCCGCGATTCGAGAGACTCCCCAGCCGGTCGAGGTCGGTTTGTCGGAGAAGCCGAAACCCGGCATCGACGGTATGACGAGGTGGAACGCGTCCTCGGCCCGACCACCGTGCGAGACGGGATCGGTCAAAGGTCCGATTAGGCGCCGGAATTCGAGGATCGAGCCGGGCCAGCCGTGGCAGAGCAAGAGTGGCAGCGCGGACGGCTCGGGCGAGCGGACATGTAGGAAGTGAACGCCGAGATCGTTCAGAACGGTGCGAAAGGATCCCATCTCGTTGATCGCGCGTTCGCAGCGTCGCCAGTCGTAACCGGTGGCCCAGTAGTCGCACAGCGCTCGGACCTGTTCGAGGCGGGGTCCCTGCGAAGTGCTCGTTTCCGGATCCGGCCACCGCGCATCCGCCAGTCGGCGGTCGAGATGATCGAGTTGCTCATCCGCGACCGCGAGGGGGGATAGCTCGATTGCCTCGCCTAGCAAGGTCATTGCGTCGTCCTCCTCCGTCCACGCCGACCACCCCAAGGACTGAGGTGGGCGGCAGTCGGTATGCCGGTGACGAGGACGTTACGGACCGTGGAGCATTGATCGGAAGCAATTGTTCTCGATGGTTGACATCGACGTCGTCGATGCGCGAATGGTGTGCGCTCGAGGCCGTCCGGCCTCAGAGCGTCGTGGTGACCTTGTTGATCTTGCTGAAGGTGCCGGGCACGCGCCCTGCCCGGTGCGCAAGGGCGACGCTCAATGCTTGGAAAGGAAGGATTTCCGCGAATGGACGGCTGACGTCGTCGTTCAGTCGCGGAAGCCGCGGTCCGTGACTCTCTTCGCTCGGGTCGAGCCAGACGGTGGTGGCGTCGAACGAGCGCAGGTCCTCGTCGAGCCGCGCGTTGAGCGGTCGGGACATCGCGTCGCCGGCAAGGATCAGCGCGGTGGTCGCCGAGCCGGCCATCTCGAGCGGGCCGTGGCGGAACTGCGGAACGCTCAACGGCTCGATGGGGTGCGCGGCGGCTTCCTTGACGATGAGCGCACCCGTCGCGGCCGCGGCGAGTGAGGACGACCGCCCAAGGGCGAACAGTGCGGTGCCGGGCGGCACCACTCCGTCGAGACGCGCGACGTGGTGATCCCAGTCATCGAGGTAGTCCGCCAGCGCCTGCGGGACCGAACCCACAGCGGGCGAGGAGGTGTCGACACCGAGGATCACGTCGACGGCGAGGGCGGAGATCGCCAAGGTGTTGGTATAGCTCCGCGTTCCCACGGTGGTCTCGGTCCCCGAGCGCAGGGGAAGCACTACGTCGCAGCCGCGGGCGAGCGGGCTGTCGCACGAATTGGTCACACCGAGTATCGCAGCCGGTCGAACTCGAAAGTCGTTGAGCAGTGCGATCACTTCCGCTGTGTGCCCCGACTGCGACGTGACCCAGAGCAGCGTGTCCGCGGTGAGGAGTCCGCCCGCCGGTCCGAGCAGCTCGGCAGTCTCCACCAACCACACCGGGAACCCCGCGTTCAGCAGCCTCAGGTAGGAGGGATAGAGCCCGTGCAGGGAGGCACCCATCCCGGTGAGCACGATCCGATCGACCGTGGCAGCCGACGTGAGGAGTCGTCGTTCCTCGCGTCCCAGCCCGCCGTCGAGGAGATGCTGGAGTACTTCCGGCTGGGCGTGGATGTCGTGCTCGTAGGGCGAGCGAGCGTCGGCGCGGGTGTCCGTCATGCCGACCACATTATGTCGAGTACACCGCGAAAACAAACACTTGACGTGTTTGAGTCGAACTCATAGCCTCGGGTTTGTGATCGAATCGCACACCGAGATCGTCCTCGAGGCACGTGATGTCCGGAAGACGTTCGGCCGTGTGGAAGCGCTCCGCGGTGCCGACTTCGACGTCCGCCGCGGCGAGGTCGTCGCCTTGATGGGCGACAACGGGGCAGGGAAGTCGACGATGGTCAAGGTGCTTTCCGGCGTCGTGCGACCCGACTCGGGGAAAGTCTTCGTCGACGGGGCCCCGGTCGACATCAGCTCGCCGCAGGACGCCCGCGACGCGGGCATCGAGACGGTGTATCAGGATCTGGCCCTGGCGGACACCCTCGACCCAGCGGCCAACCTCTTCCTCGGACGCGAGCTTCGACGCACCGGATTGCTGGGAGCGCTCGGGTTCCTGGACAACCGCGCCATGCGCGAACGCGCGGCCGAGGTCTTCCGCACCCTCGAGGTCACGCTGCGATCGGAGCGGGACCCGGTCGGCAACATGTCCGGGGGTCAACGGCAGGGGATCGCGGTCAGTCGGGCCGCCACCTGGGCGCAGCACGTCCTGTTCCTCGACGAGCCGACCGCAGCGCTCGGGGTCCGCCAGACGCGTACGGTCCTCGACCTCGTTCGCCGGGTTCGCGACCGCGGGATTGCCGTCGTGCTCATCAGCCACAGCCTGCCCGAGGTGATGGCCGTCGCAGACCGGATCGAGGTCATGCGGCTGGGCCGCCGTGTCGGCGTATTTCAGGTCGCGAGCACGACGGCCGAACAGGTGGTCGCCGCCATGACTGGAGCCGGCGAGTCGGGACTCCTCGACGGTACGAACGGCGATCATGCCTGAACGACTGTCGTCTTGGTTGGCGCGGCCGACGACGACGATGCTGCTGGTCCTGATCGCCATCGTCGTGACCTTCAGTGTTCTGTCGCCCACCACGTTCTTCACCGTGAGCAACGCTCAGGGAATCTTCAGCGATGCGGCGATTCTGTTGGTCCTCGCCGTCGGCGCCACGTTCGTCATCATCACCGCCGGAATCGACCTCAGCGTGGGTTCGGTGCTCGTGTTCTCCGCCGTCGTCGGCGCCAAGGCGATGGAGATCGTCGGCGGGGAAACCTGGACGGCGATCGCCACGGGCTTCACGGCGAGCGTGCTCTCCGGCGCGTTGTGGGGCCTCGCCAACGGAGTGCTGGTCGCGCACGCCAAGGTGCCCGCCTTCGTCGTCACCCTCGGTAGCCTCGGCGCCGCCTACGGTTTGGCCTTGGTGATCAGTGACGGGATCGACGTCCGGTCGGTGCCGCCGCAGCTCGTCGAGCTCGGAAACGGGCGGTTGCTGGGCATTCCCATCATCGCGCTGGTCGCACTCGCCGTGACGCTGATCGCCGGTGTCGTCCTGGTGTTCACCGTGTTCGGGCGCCGTACCTACGCAATCGGGTCCAACCAAGAATCCGCCCGCCGCGCCGGAATTCGCGTCGAACGCACCCTGCTGCAGGTGTACGTCATGGCCGGGGTACTCGCCGGATTCGGAGCGTTCCTGTCGCTCGCGCGATTCGGCACCACCACGATCGCGGGCAACACCACGACCAACCTTCAGGTCATCACGGCCGTCGTCATCGGCGGCACCAGCCTGTTCGGCGGCGTCGGCTGGATGGTCGGTACGACCATCGGGGTCTTCATCCCGATCGTGCTGGCCAACGGATTCATCATCCGCGGCGTGGTGCCCTACTGGCAGTACGTCGCAGTCGGTGCGGTCCTGATCGTTGCCGTGCTCATCGACCAACGCCGACGTTTGCGCCAAATGTCCTGATCGACCGTCCACCAACGCTGGGAGAAGCCATGAGCAACAAGCCGTTTCACTCCGGAGTGGTTGCGCTCAGCGCCGCCGTTGCCGCCGCGCTGGTGCTGGCCGGCTGCGGATCCGGCGGACAGTCCGCGTCCTCCGGAACTTCCGGGGCGCCGGGAGGCAAGAACGTCACCCTGATCCTTGGCACGTCGAGCGACGACTTCTACAAGTCGATCGAGTGCGGCGCGAAGCTCGAGAGCAAGGAGAAGGGGGTGAACCTCACGGTGCAGGGCGCGGGACAATTCGATCCTGCGCTTCAGGTACCGATCGTCAACGCCGTGGCCGCGAGCAGGCCGGACGCGATCATCATCGCCCCGACCGACGACACCGCGCTCTATGAGCCACTCAAGTCGGCGACCGACGCGGGCAGCAAGCTCGTCCTGGTGGACACGACGCTGAAGCAGGCGGACATCGCGGCCGGTCACATCGGCTCGGACTACGTGCTCTACGGCAAGCAGGGGGCGGAACAGATCGGCAAGATCACCGGCGGCAAGGGCACCGTACTGGGCATCTTCTCACCACCGGGTGTCTCGACGAATGATCAGGGGCGGCAAGGATTCACCGACGGCCTCAAGAGCTTCCCAGGCATCACACTCCTGCCCTTCGAGTACAGCAGCGGCGCAGCCGGCAAGTCCGCGTCCATCGTGGCGGCGGCGCTCGCCGCGCACCCCGACCTGACCGGTATCTTCACCTTCAACGGCGGCGACTCTCAGGGTGTGGTGACCGCGTTGCGGGAAGCCAATGCCGCAGATCGGGTCAACTTCGTCAGCGGTGATGCGCAACCATTCCAAGTCGAACAACTCAAGGCAGGTCAGGTGAAGGCACTCGTAGTGCAGCAGGCCCGCACGATGGGGGCGACGGCAATCGACTATGCCCTCAAGGCAATCGCCGGCGACAAGGTTCCCGCGGAGACCGCGCTGCCGACGGTGGTGGGCAACACCGGGAACATCGCGACTCCCGAGGTGGCCGACAACCTCTACGGTGCCTGCTGACTAGATGGATACCTGGGCGGTGGGCCTCGACGTCGGCGGCACGAACATGCGTGCCGCCGAGGTGCGCTCCGACGGGTCGGTCGGGGTGGTGCTGACCGACCCGGTCGACTTCTCGCCGGGCGTGCCGTTCGCCCAGTTGACGGCGCTGACCTCCAGGCTGCTGGACGCCGTGCCCCGTACGCCGCCCGTGGGAATCGGACTCGGCGTCACGGGACCGGTCGATCTCGTCACCGGGGCGGTCGACAATCCCCACACCCTGCCGGCATCGCTGCAGGGCGACGTGGTCGGCGCGCTGCGCTCCGCCTTCGGCCTCGAGGTGGTGGTGGAGAACGACGCCAACGTCGCCGCCCTTGGCGAGGTGCGATTCGGTGCCGCGCGGTGTGGTTCCGTCGTCGTCTGCATCACCGTGGGCACCGGCATCGGGGTGGGTGTGGTCCACGAAGGAGTGGTGCACCATGGCGCTCGTGGGACGCATCCCGAAGCCGGCCACCTCGTGGTCGACCCGGCCGGTCCACGCTGCTATTGCGGTGCTCGCGGCTGCGCGGAGGCACTGGCCTCCGCCACCGCGGTCGCGGCGGCGGGCATCGCGGCCGGAGTGATCCCCGCAAGCGGATCGGCGAAGGACGTGCACCAGGCAGCTGGGCACGATCCGAGGGCCGCCGCGATCGTGGAGCTCGCCCACAGCGCCATCGCCGCCGCGGCACGGACGCTGATCGCGGTCCACGGAGCCGACACGGTCATCCTCGCAGGAAACGCGATCGGCGACGTCGAGGCACTCCTCGCGAGGGTCCGCCTCGACGTGCAGACGTACCGCTTCGCGCCGCCCGGCGGGGTTTCGGTCCGGCCGAGCGAGCTGCGCGGGTTGGCGGGTTGTGTCGGCGCGGCGGCATTGGTGCTGGCGCCGTGAACAAGTCGGAGAGGCAAGCGCACATCCTGGGTAGCGTGCAGGCCGCGGGCAGAGTACGAGTGATCCAACTCGCCGAAACCCTGGCGGTGTCGGAGATGACGGTCCGCCGCGACCTCGAGGAGATGGAGAGCGGCGGGCTGCTCGTCCGCGTCCACGGCGGAGCCGCATCCACCACCTCACGCAGTTTCGAGCCAGAATTCGCCGTACGGAGCTCGCAGCAAGTCGAGGCGAAGCAGCGAATCGGCCGCACCGCGGCAGGGCTCGTCCGAGACGGCGAGACGTTGATCCTCGATGCGGGCACGACCAGTTTGCACGTCGCCGAAGCTCTGCGGTCGGATCTGCGGCTGCGCGTCATGGCCCTCAGCCTGCGGATTGCCGACATCCTCGCCGACCAACCCAACGTGACATTGATGATCCCCGGCGGTCGGGTTCGCCCCTACGAACGGTCCTTCGTCGCGCTCACCTTGAGCACGTTCGAGAACTTGGTGTTCGACACGGCGATCCTCACGACGGGTGGCATCGACGTGGTCCACGGCATCACCGAATACGAATACGACGACGCCGAAACCAAGCGGGCCGCTCTGCGCAGCGCCAGGCGATCGATCATCGTCGCCGATTCCACGAAGCTCGGGGCCGTCGCGTTCGCCCGAGTCTGTCCGGTCGACGACATCGACGTGGTCGTCACCGACACGGCGGCGCCCGCCGCTCGTGTCGCAGCACTGCGCGACGCCGGTGTCGACGTCATTCTCGCGTGAAGGAGTGCAATGCCCGTCCTACGCCTGGGGATCCTTTCGACGGCGCTGATCAATGGGAAGCTGCTGCGCGGCGCCCGCCTCGTTCCCGAGGTCGAGGTCGTCGCGGTGGCCAGCCGGGAGCACAGCCGGGCTGAGCGTTTCGCCGCCGAGTGGGACATTCCGCGGACCTACGGACGCTACGACGACCTACTGTCGTCGCCAGAGGTGGACGCGGTGTACGTCCCCCTGCCCAACGGTCTGCACCATCGGTGGACGCTACGCGCGCTGCGGGCAGGCAAACACGTGCTGTGCGAGAAGCCCTACAGCAGGCATGCGGCCGAGGTGGTCGAGGCCTTCGACGAAGCCGACCGGCGGGGACTGGTGCTCTCCGAAGCCTTCATGTTTCGCTACCACCCGCAGATCAAGGCGTTGCGTCAGATCGTCGCCTCCGGCTCGATCGGAGATCTGCGCCTGGTGAACGCCGCCTTCACCTGGCCGACCGATGCGCCGGGGGACATCCGGCTCGACTCGACCCTCGACGGTGGCAGTCTGTTGGACGTTGGCGTCTACCCCGTCAGCGTGGCTCGGTGGTTGGCGGGAGAGCCGGCGTCGGTCACGGCGTCCGCTCGGTGGGGGCCCACCGGCGTCGACATGGCCTTCGCGGCGACGATGTCCTTCCCGGGAGATGTGCTCGCGCACTTCGACTGCGGGTTCCACCTCCCGGACCGCAGCCGACTGGAGGTGGTTGGGACCGAGGCGACGGTACAGGTGAGCGATCCCTGGCACTGTCATGAACCCGGCATCGCCGTGACGTGGCAGGACGGTCGGTCGCAAACCCACACCTTCGAGCCGACCGATTCCTACGCAATGGAACTGCGTCACTTCGCCTCCGCAGTGGAAACCGGCAGTCGCGCCGGGCTGCTCGGTCGCCAGGATGCGCTCGGTCAGGCCCGCGCCGTGGAATTGTTGTTGGCCGCGGCCGGAACGCCGCGAGCAGCCGGCCGACGAGGAGCGGGTCCCGACTGAGCACTGCCAAGCCCGCGCCAAGCATGATCTCGAACGTCTTGCCGTCGAACGCGCAATGGCGGTGAGGACTCTCGTACTCGGCCGTCACCACGGCCCGGAGTTTCCAAGTAGCCCGTCGGGGTATTCGCATGTGAGCGGCGTCACACAGCGACGTGGCGCGGGACAGAGAGCTGCATACCATGACCGACCAACACGAACAGAACGACACAGGCGCGGGTCGTCCAGCGGGAACCGTCGATGAGGACGCGAATCCGCCCATCAGCGACCCGGACGAAGAGACCGTCTACGACGGAGCCGGAACCATTCCGGCCCAAGACACCGGTGGCGAAACCCCCGGCGCCGCGATCCCGCCCTACGAAGGTCGCCAAACCAGCGCCAAAAACATTGGCCAAACCGATGATCCAGGCACCGGCGGAGCGACCCAGCCAGAGGAAGACCCCGAATATCGTTCGCCCCCACCAGCAGACACACCCGCTGGCGCGACCGCATCGCCAGCTGACGAACACCGTGCATCAGAGGGTTCAGAAACCCGAGCCGACGACGACGGAGTGCAGGCACCCGCTCAGGTAACCGGCACCCGCCACGGCGAGGACACCCCCTGATCGCCAGCCGCCTGTCCCATGGCCGGCATGACGCGAAGAATGCCGCGGTATCGCTCTCGTCGAGCCCTACTGCGGTTCTGGTGGCGATCGTGCTCGCCGCAGCGCTCACCAGCGCGTTGGTCGCCCGTCGACGACAGGCTCGACGGCCGCTCAGCGGCGCCGGCGACGACAAGCCTCCCGGTTACGAGAATCCGTCCACCTTCGGCGTTGCATCACCCTGATACGGACGTCGGGCATCCGCGGTAAGTGCGTTGACCGCGGCCGTCCCCTCAGCGACCCGCGGCTCGCTCAACACCTGGCGATGGCCGAACTGGACTAGAACAATTGCGGAGCCGTTGGCGGGACGTCGTCGAGAAATGCACTTATCAAGGGCGCGAGGAGCTTCGACTCCCCCGACAGACCGACGTGTGACATCGCCGGCAGAACCACCAACCGCGCATCCGGAGCCTCCTGCAACACGCCCGACGCCGCTGCCTGCTCATCGCCGCCACCACGCAGCTTGAACATCTCCAACGCATGTTCGAGCCTCACACCGTCCGCATCACCGACGATGATCATCGTCTTGGCCGGAATCGACCGCAGCTCCTCGTCGCCGATGTCCTGGTCGTCGATGTTCAATGCCTTCATCTTCTCTAGGTAGGCCTCGAAGGCCGCGGCTTCGGGCGTGTGTTCCTTGAACGCCCTCTCGACGGACGAACCGGCGAAGGCGTCGGCAGTGAGTCCCCCGATGGCTTCGAACACCGACGGGTAGCAGCCGTCCCTGCGGAACGTCGCCGCCATCGACACCAATTTGCCCACGAGTGACTCATGACGGATCGCGAGCTGCAGCGCGACACCGCCCCCCTGCGAATAACCCATGACGTCCGCGCGATCCACCTTCAAGGCGCGCAGCAACGCCGCGGCATCGTCGGCGAACTGCTCGTACGACATGTCCCTGGAGGTATCGGGGGTGCGGCCGTGCCCTTGCTGGTCGAACACGATGACGGCACGCTCGCGCGCAAAGGTCTCCGTCCACGCGGTCATCGAGCCGGTGGCCATGAATGCGCCGGGAATCAACAGCAATGGAAGCTTCGCGGCGGTGAGGTCGCCATGCACCTCGTAGTAGAGGTTCAACCCGTTGATCGGCACATAGCCTGCACGCGAGGGCTTCATGCTCACCGCTGCTCCTTCGGACTCGTGTCGAGAAATGACGCCGTCTCGCGCCAAACCATCGAGTGGTTCTGCTCGGTAGACCTCCCCGATGCGCGGATCTCATCGGTTGCCCGAGGTCCGTAGCATCCGCCGTCGTCGACGGCGATCGCGTCGACGCGTTAGGTGGACGCGTGCGCGACGGTCCGCGGCGGGTCGGCGGGGTGTTCCTCGATGGCGGCGGGGTCGTCCGTGTCGTCGGCGCTCTCGATGGAGAAGGGAATGTTGCCGGCGAGCACCTCGTGAGCACGGTCGGCGTCGAAGCCGTTCTCCCACTTGCCGATCACGATGGCACCCAGCGCATTGCCCAGGACGTTGATGAACACTCGGCCCTCGTTCAGGAGGCGGTCGATGCCCACGATCAGCGCCAGTGCAGCCAGCGGAACGTGGCCGACTGCAGTGATGGTGGAGGCCAGCACGATGAAGGCTCCACCGGCGATTCCGGCGGTGCCCTTGCTGGTCAGCATCATCACTCCGACCATCACCAACTGCTGCTGCCACGACAGGTCGATGCCGACGGCCTGGGCCAGGAACAGCGAGGCCATGGTGAGGTAGACCGCGGACCCGTCGAGGTTGAAGGAGAAGCCGGCCGGGATGACCAGGCCGACGACGGAGCGTTCCACGCCGAGGTGCTCGAGCTTGCGAACCAGTTGCGGCAGTATGGCTTCGCTGGAGCACGTGGAGAGCGCGATGAGCAGTTCGGTCTTGAAGTACCGCATCACGCTGAAGACGTTGAGTCCGCACGCCCGTGAGATCAGTCCGAGGATGACGACCACGTAGATGACGCAGGTTCCGGTGAACAACAGGATCAGGAAGCCGAGGTTCTGCAGGCTGGAGGCGCCATACTTGGCGACCACCGAGGCCAGGGCGCCGAAAGTGCCGATGGGGGCCAGTCGCATCACCCAACCGACGATCTTGAACACCACGTGTGACAAGGATTGGATCATCGTGGTGACGGGAGCGCTGTGGACCTTGGTGACGTTGAGGGCGCAGCCGATCAGCAACGACACCAGCAGCGCCGAGAGAATGGCGTGGCCGGTGATCGCGCCGAACAGGGAGTCGGGGATGACGTTGGTGACGAATTCGACGACGCCGACCTTCTCCCCGGAGTCGACGCCGGGAATCTTGCTGGCATCGAGGGTGGAGACGTCAATGTTCATGCCCTGCCCGGGCTTGAAGACGTTGGCGACGATCAGCCCGATGAACATCGAACCCAGGGACAGCACCAGGAAGTAGCTCAAGGCCTTGACCCCGATTCGGCCGGCCTTGCGCAGGCTGTCCATCGAGGCGATGCCGAGGGTGACTACGCAGAATACGACGGGGACGACGATCATCTTGACCAGTCCGATGAACCAGTCGTTGAGCGGACTGACGGCCTTGCCGACGTCGGGCAGCAGGACACCGACGGCGATGCCGAGGACGGCGCCCACGACGACTTGGAACCAGAGTTGGCGGATCATGGAGCCGACGCGGGATCGCCGCTGTGGCACTTGGGAGTTGGTAGTGGTGGTGTTCATGGCACTGGTGCTCCTGGTGACGATGGGATGTGGCGGGTCCGGCGGGAATGCTGCGCGGCAGCGGGGACGTGCGCGCCGCCCGTGCGTGAAACGCCGGGGGCACCGAAGAGCGCTGGGTCAGTGGTGCAGTTCGCGCAGCACCTTGTAGAAGGCGCTCTTGGCCTCGAAGCCGATGCCGGGAATTTCGGTGAGCCCCACGTGGCTGTCGGAGACCACGGCGTCGTCGGCGAAGCCGCCGGTGGGCTGGAACTCACCGGGGTAGGACTCGTTGCCGCCGAGCTTGAGGGCTGCCGCGATGTGCAGCGAGAACTGATGGCCGCCATGAGGAATGCAGCGACGCGAGGACCAGCCATGGGCCTTGAGCATGTCCTGGACGCGCAGGTATTCGGTCAGTCCATAGCTCAGGGCCGGGTCGACCTGAATGTAGTCGCGGTCGGGGCGCATTCCGCCGTAACGGATCAGGTTGCGGGCGTCCTGGACGGAGAACAGGTTCTCTCCGGTGGCGATCGGACCGCTGTACTGCTCGCAGAGGGTGGCGTTGAGCTGGTAGTCGAGCGGGTCGCCGATCTCCTCGTACCAGAAGAGGCCGTAGGGCTCGATGGCCTTGCCGTAGTCCAGGGCAGTCTGCAGGTCGAAGCGGCCGTTCACGTCGACCGCCAGGCGGGAACCGTCGCCGTCGAGGACCTCCAGGACCGCTTCGATGCGCTTGAGGTCGTCGGTGAGATCAGTGCCACCGATCTTCATCTTCACCACCGAGTAACCCATGTCGAGGAAGCGGCGCATCTCGTCTTGCAGGTCGCTCAGCGTCTTGCCCGGGGCGTAGTACCCGCCGGCGGCGTAGACGAACACCGAGTCGTCCGGCGCGCCGTCGCCGTAGCGGTCGGAGAGGTAGCGGTAGAGCGGTTGGCCGGCGATCTTGGCGGCCAGGTCGAACAGGGCCATGTCCAGCACGCCGATTGCGACGGAGCGTTCGCCGTGGCCGCCGGGCTTCTCGTTGTTCATCATGATCGGCCACGCCAGAGTCGGGTCCAGGTCACCGTCGTCGTTGAGCAGGCTTTCGGGTGCGGCGTCGAGGAGGCGCGGGATGGCGCGGCGGCGCAGGATCTCTCCCGCGCTGTAGCGGCCGTTGGAGTTGAAGCCATAGCCGACGACCGGCTCGCCGTCGACGACCACGTCGCTGACGATCGCCACGATCGAGCAGTCCATCGAGCTGAAGTCGATCCACGCATTGCGGATCGAGGAACTGATGGGGACGACGCCTTCATGGATGGACAGAATCTTCATGACCCACCTTTCTTGTATCTTATAAGATGTGAGATGTATCTGATGAGCGATGCTAGACTTCTGTGACCGCGAGCACAAGGGCCTGTGTGCACTGGCCACCGAGGTGGGTTCGACGAGATGGAGCGCAGATGACGTCACCGCAGGTCACCAACGTCTTCTCGAGCAAGAGCGACGTCGCGTACGCGGAATTACGGCGCCTCATCCTTAGCGGCGGCCTCCCGGCGGGGTCGCGCCTTTCGCAGTACGAACTGGCCGAGCAGATGCGGATGAGCATCACCCCGCTACGCGAAGCGATTCGACGCCTCAGCGGCGAAGGACTCATCGAACTCGACAATCACAAAGACGCCCGTGTGTCATCCATCGGCGCCGACGAAGCCCGCCAATTGTTCGAGGTACGCCTGGCCCTGGAACCCGCGGCGGTGGCGCTGGCCGCCGAACGCCGCACCGACGACGACATCGCGCTTATGCGGACGACCCTCGCCGATCTGGTCCCGGTCACTCGAGAATGGGGTGAGGACGGGCTATGCGCCCACACCGCATTTCACCGCGCCCTGTACGTCGCCGCGCACAACGACGTGATGATCAAGACCCTCGACGACCTGTGGGCCAAGTCCGATCGCTACCGCCGCCTAGGTTTGATGCTGCCTGCCGGCGACGAACCCCGCATCGTCGACTTCAACCAGCATCACCAGATGCTCGAACTCGTCGTCGACCGCGACTCCGCCGCCGTCCAGGCCCTGGCACGACTTCACATCGAGAACAGCCTGACCGCGTCAGCCATCGACGCACTCGAAGACCAACTATCGGCGCCCACATCCGCAAGCGCGTAAACGTGTGTTGCGCGATGAAGGCGGCGTCCGGCGCCGGCTAGCGGCCACGACCCGCGGCTACGCGGACCTTGAGTGCTGCGAGTTCCGCAGCCGAGTAGCGCGTACCCGCTCTGACCACGGCATCGATCCGGTGCAGATTTTCGACGTTGTCGAGCGGGTTGGCGTCCAGCACCACCAGGTCGGCGTTGCGCCCAGGTTCGACGGTACCCATCACGCCGTCTCTACCGAGGTATCGGGCGGGATTGATGGTCGTCATCTGCAGGATCTCCAGCGCGGACAGGCCCGCCTTGGCCAACTCGCCGAACTCCTGACGCAGGGTCAGGCCGGGCGCCATCATGGATCCGCCATCAGTGCCGGTCATCATCCGAACCCCACTGTCGGCGAACAGTTTCACAAGACTCAGCTGATGCCGATAGAGACCTCGGTAGGTCACCCGCGCCTCGGTGGGCAGTGCCAGAAACTTGGCAGTCACCTTGCGCCATCGCTTGACGTTCTTGGCCGGTAGGTAAGCCAGTAGTTCGTCATGTTCGTATTCCGGCGCCCCGGCATACTCCATACTGCGCAGCCGAACCAGCGTCGGCACCTGCCAGGTACCGTGCTCAGCGAGTTGCCCGGCCACCGCGGCGGCCTTGTCGGCGTCGTAGGTGTCCAACGCGCGTTGAATCCGGGCGACGTCGACGGGATCGGAGAACGCGGCGGGATTGACCAGTAGGTTTTTCATCCGCCACCCCGCGATGTGCTCGAGGAAGGGAATCTTGAAGGGCGGCGCCTTGATCACTGGTCTCTGGCCCGCCTCGGAGCGCAATTGCTCGCCGATGCTGGAGCACGCCGCCCACACCGGTGAACCTGGCCCGAGATGCTCGACGGACCGGAAGCCGGCCCGTGAGGCCGCCACCACGTCGACGCCCTCTTGGAGGTGACCGAGAATCGGAATGCCCACCGCGACGGCTTCGTCGACCGCCGCCATGAAGACCTCGGGATCGGCCATCACGATCTTCACGAAATCCGCCCCCTGTGCCTGCTGACGCCGGATCTCGGCGGCGGCAGCCTTCGTCGATCCGGCATTGAGGGGGGTGAGAATCGTTCCGGTTGTTTCGAGCAGCGCCGGCGCCGCCGGTGCAATGGGCAACGTGTTGTCGCGCCGTTTCTTCAGCAGCGACGGCGATCCGGACATCTGGCGAAACCCGGTGACGCCTTCGGCGAGCATCAGGGCCAGGCTCGCAGACGGGTCGCTGAGGTTCAACGCATGCGAATGCATGTCGTTGTAGCCCGGCACGATGAACTTGCCTGCCGCGTCGATGCGATCGGCGGTCGGGTCCTCCCGGCCCGTTCCGTGCGGTGATACCTCGACGATGCGTCCGTCGTGTATCCGAACGTCGACGTTGGCGGCGATGCTGCCGTCACGGGGATCGACCACGGTTGCACCGTCGAGAACCAGAGTGGGCGACGATCCGGCGCCGACCGCGACATTCCACGTGCTGACGGGCCCGGCCCGTTCCCTTCGGCGCTGGGCAACGCCGACCAGGCCCGACCCTGACGAGGGCTGGGGATACGCGCAACAGGGACATCCGGCTGACTGCATCGCTTGGTCTACCTTCCTCCATGCATCACGTTCTGCATCAAACGTCAGATCCTCAGTAATGCTTCGGCATTCGCATGCGCTATGGCATGGGTGTCGACTTCGGACAGACCCGCCCGCTCCAGGAAGGTGGAGACGTCGTCGCGCACGATGTAGGGGAAGTCCTCCGAGTAGATGATCCGGTCGGCGCCCAACTCGGCTGTCATGTAGTTCAGCTGATTCTGGTTGTACATCCCCGACGGGGTGATCCACACCTGCTGGCGGTAGTAGTCGCTCGGTGCTCGTTCCAGTCCGGTGGGCACCAACCTCAGGGTTTCGTCGAGCCGCTCCAGGTAGAAGGCGGCCAGTTCACCCCAGTGGCCGCTGAGCAGCTTCAGTGCGGGATGACGGTCGAGGGCACCGGAGACGATGAGGCGGATGACGTGGATGCCGGCGTCGGCGTGCCATCCAAAGGCTGGCCCGGAGAACATGATCTGGACTGATGCGGGCCAATCGCCGGCGTAGTAGTGCATGGAGACGGGCGCGTCCGGAAGCCCGGGGTGCACGTAGATGGGTAGGTCGACGGCTTCGGCGGCGGTCAGAATCGGATCGAACCGGCGGTCATCGAGGAAGGATCCGTGGAAGCTGCCCATGATGAGGGCGCCGACGAACCCGTGCTCGCCGACGCATCGCCGCAGTTCCTCGGCGGCGGCGTCGGGGTCGTAGAGGGGCAGTGTGGCGAAGCCTCGGAACCGATTCGGGTGTCCGGCGATCTGGCTGGCCAAGTCGTCGTTCACGCGCCGGCACAGGTCGACGGCCTCGGGATGGTCCAGCACACTCGGGCTGCCGTTGCCATGGGAGACGACTTGAACGTCGATGTCGACCTCATCCATGTGCGCGAGCCGGTTGCCGCCCAGCCGCGTCACCGAATCGGTGTCGGACGTGAAGGCCGTGGAGAAGTCGGCGAGCCCCTCGGCGGGCAGCGGGGGCGGTCCGGCCAGCTCCGCGACGCGGGCACTGACGTGCCGATGTTCGAAGTGTTCTTCGACGGTGATGATGCGCATGACGGTCCTTTCTCGGGCGGGTGGCGCGCCCACATCACGCCTCACTTTCCTGGAGCGGAGGTCCGACGACACCCTTTTCGGGTGTGGCGGACGGCGAATCAGTGCGTCTGGATGGGAAGTTGGAGGTAGGAGGCGTGCTCTCCGCCGGTGTGGATGACGTGTTGGCCGCGGTTGACGCCGACGTATTCTCGGATTGCCGGCATCAACGTGCCGAGCAGATTGCGGCTGCTGATCACGAAGCGCAGTTGTTCACCGGGGCGGAACACGAGGCCGATCGGCAATAGGTCGATGTCAATGCCGACGACGTCGCCGGCGGCGAGCTTCTCGATGCGGTCGAAGGTGTGGACGGGAACGTCCTCGGTCGACATCGTCTCGTCGAGGTGGCGGGCGGACACGCGCAAACGTCCGTCGGATCCCTTGTAGCGGAGAATCGACGCGCCGTGGTCGGTGAGGTCGTGGATCCGCGCGTTCTGGTTGGGCACGGTGAACTGCTGTAGCGGTGTGCCGTACGCGTCGAGTTTCTGCACGAGCACGAACAGGTCCATGTCGTCGGCGCCCCGCGCCTCGACCCACAGCCGCGCCTTCGGATAGCCGACCATGACGGTCTCGCGGTCGAATCTCGCGATGAACGACACTGCGTTGGGGTTCGCGTCGACGTCGTACACGGCTTCGGCGGCGTCAGTCGGGGCTTCGGTGCTCAGCGTGCGCAGGCGTGCGTCGAGGTAGTACTTCGTCGAGACCGCCTCGCGCGGTGGGAATTCCTCCGCAGCAAGCCCGACCTGGCCACCGCCCTCGAGGTCGAGCACCGAGTACCGGACGCGGGGGGTGGACTCCCAGCCGTTGTCTTCGTCCATGAGGTAGCGGTCGAAGAAGCGTCGCAGGTCTTCTCGATTGGTTTCGTCGTAGTAATCGGGCCATTCCTGGGAGTCATGGATGCGTAGCCACTTGTCATGGGACGCGATCCGGCGCCAGCCGCGGAACGTGCCCGCGGTGTGCAATGTGTTCGAGTAGCTCGCGACCACGTAGGCCGGCACCGTGATGCGCTCGAGATCGGCCGTCTTGTTCTCCCACAGCTCGGTCATCAGCGGATAGCGCTCGACTTCGGCCAACACGTCTTCCTTGCGGCCCTTGCCGAAGAAACTCCCCTCCTGCAATTGACGGGTGAAGCCGGTGTCGGGCATGCCGCCTCGCATCACCAGGTCGCGATAGACGTCACTGATGCCTTCCCACGGATTGATCGCCGCGAGGTGCGGCGGCTGTTCGGCGGCGGCGAACCACTGGGACACTGCGAGGTAGGAGGTTCCGCTCATTCCGACCTTCCCCGAGCACCACAGCCGATCGGCCAGCCACTCGATGACGTCGTAGCAGTCGCGGCCCTCTTGGCGGTCCCACAGCACGCTGTCGCCTTCAGAGTCGATGACGCCGCGAATGTCGGGATTGCAGACCGCGTAGCCCTGCGCGCACCAGTACGCCGGGTCCGGCCCTTCGAACTTCTCAAGGCCCGAGACGATTCCGTCGTCGAGACCTACCATCGCGAAGACGCCCTTCACGCTGGCCGACGTGCCCTGGCCCTTGCCGTACGGGCTCCACGCCACGATCACCGGCACCGGCTCGTCGCCGACCGGGCGGAACACGTCGACGTGGATGGTGACACCGTCGCGCAGTGTGACGGCGACGTCCTTCTCGAACACGACGTCCACCGGAAGCGCCAGGAACTCCGGTGCGATCTGAAAGCCCGCCGGCAATGTCTGCACGCCGAGTTCGAACGGGGTCAACACGCCAGTGCGCCCCGGCGGGAGGGGCTCGGACGGGACGAAGACCTTTTGCTCGTTGCTCACGCCGTCGTCGCCTTCCCTACATCAGGCTCGTTCCGCACCACGCACACCGCCGGCAAGATACGAGCCGTATCTTACGTGCGACGCTACGCCGCGGCGATACGATACGCAACGTGTCTGATGCCAAGGGTTCCTCAGGTCCGCCCCCCAAGGGGCGCCGGCGCGACGACGTGCTGATGTCGGCGATCCGCGCCGCAACCCGAGGCGAACTGACCGACCATGGCTACAGCGGGGTGACCTTCGAAGGCGTCGCTCGACGCGCACAGACGAGTAAACCCGTGCTCTACCGCCGCTATCCATCACGGGCGCACATGGTCGTCGACGCAATGCCCAACCTGCGTTGGCAGCCCGACGACGAGCTGCTGTCGGGTGAGTCGCTGCGCGACGACCTTCTCTCGCTGTTCGGCGCCGCAGTGGAGAACTTCGCCGCGATCGGGATCGGAAACTACCGCAGCCTCATCGCCGACGCAGATAGAGACTTATTCGAAGTCCTCGACACCCAAGTGACCGGCCTCGCCGAGCGGACGGTCGTGCCGGCACTGGAGCACGCAAGGGAGCGCGGCGAACTCGGTCCCCACGCCATCCCCAAACGGGCGGCAACCAGCATCGGCATGCTGCTGCGCGACGAGCTGTTGTTCTCCCGCAAGGCCGTCGGTCCCGACACCATCGCCGAGATCATCGACACCGTCTACCTACCCCTCGTCGCCACGTTGTCACACCATCCCGCCAGCGCGTCCTCGCGGCCCACTGACCCCGCCATCGGGTCCTAGGTGGACGCAACGGGGTTGGTGCGCAACGCATTCGCTTCGGCACCCCGTCGCACCTGCACCCGGCCCTGCTCGATGCGTACCTCCAGCCGCGGCTGCGGCCGGGTGGCCGGCCCCTGCATCACCTCGCCGGTGGTCGTGTCGAAGCGACTTCCGTGCCAGGGACACACGATGCAGTCACCGCCGTCGGCCAGGTCACCCTCGTGCAGGGGTGCGCCGCGGTGCGTGCAGCGATCACCGAGGGCCACGACGTGATCGCCCCGACGAAGGATCATCAGCGGGACGACCCCGACCATCGCCGCGACTGGCCGATCGTCCGGAAGGTCGGATTCGACCATGACGTCGGTCCACTCGGTGGGTGCGCCGAGGAAGGCAGTGGTATCCACGCCGACGCCCGCGGCGTAGGTGAGATGGCCGCCCAGCCAGCCGCCGATGCCCGCGACGACCGCCCCTAGGACAGCCCTCCGGACGCCGGACGCGTGGCGACCCCTGCGGCGCGCGATCCACGACGCCGCGTAAAGCGAGATGGCGGTGTAGTTGGTGGCGGCGTGAACCAGGCCGACCCGGCGCTCGGGACCCATGGTGTCCGACCAGTCCGAGGCGCCGGTCAGAGCCGCGGGCAGGGCGATCACCGTGCCCAGTCCGACCAGGCGGCGCGCGGCGGGGCGGGCCCCCGCACCGCCGAACACGTCGAGCAGGCTGGCGCTGATCCACGCCCCGATCGGGACGGTCACCAGCATCGGGTGGGCGGGATGGCCGAGCGGCGTGCCCGACAGCAGGTCCTTGACGGGCCCGGCGGGCAGCACCTTGTGGATCAAGTTCGACGCGGCCGTGGCGGGCGGATCCAGGAAGGACGCCTCTTCTATGGTGGTGGCGATGGTGTCGGGGTTCATGGCACTGCAGTGCCCGAGGCGCGGGTTCGCAAACGTCTCGCGACGCCTCTGGAGCGGCGACTGATCGTCAGTGCGCAGGCGCAGACCGCGCCGGAGTGTCCCTGAAGACGAGCGTGGGCGCCATGGGTTCGACGAGCGCCACACCGTGGCGCAAGGTGACCGCCCCCGGCAAGTCGAACTCGCGCTGCTTCTTGGCCACGACGGCCTTATCGATCGCCAGGGTTCCGGTGACCGTGCAGTCACCCGATTGGATCTCCGTCAGCCGGCCTCGGCAGATCACGGCGCGGACACCGGCCATGTCGAACGTCACGGTCAACTCCACGTCTATCGCGCCCGCCGGCCTGCCGTTGATGTACAGGTCGATGGTCGGACGGTGGCTGGACACGATCTGATGTCTCGCCATCACGACCGTCTCCTTCCACGGTGGCGCGTCGAGGGTGCGGCGGGCTGCCTTGCGGACCTCCTCGTACTTCTTCCACCCGGCGACGGCAAGATCCCACAGGTTCAGCGCGAGAGCGCCGCCGGCCTCAGCGGCTATCTCGTGCTCGATGGCGCCATTGAGGCCGGGGAAGCGGGCAGCGACGTTCTTGACCGCACCACGGTCGCGCATCGACTGAGCGAGTGCTCGAGTCGGTTCGCCGCGCGCGTCGCCGAAGATGAGGTCGCGGACGGTTGCCATTTCGTCATGGGCGCTTGCGGTCATGGTCCACCTCTCTGATGATCAGGGTGCCGGGGTCGTAACGCGTCTGCAGGTGGAACGTGTACGTGGCTTCCCGAGGGGGTCCCGTTTCGCGCACTGTGACGAGCGGGGGGCTGCTGATACGTGCGACGGCTCGGACGTTGACAGGCTTGGGCTTGGGCTTGGGCTTGGGCTTGGGCCGGTGCCGCAGCCAGATGAGCAGGGCCAACACCACCATCGCTGCGGCGATCAGTGCCATCACCACCCACCAATGGGAAGTGCCATTCGAGGGATCGCCGCCCTCGACGCCGACATCTGCCACGACGGTGAAGCTGGCGGCGACAGCGGCCGGCTCGCCCGAACATCCGGCGCTTACGGTGTGGCGGCGGCCGTCGGCGTTGGCCGGAACGACGATTGCGGCATCGATACGGCCTGACGCGTCGACGGGGACGCTACGCAGGTACGTTCCGTCGTCCCAGAACAGGTCGACCGTATTGGAGGGGCAGCCGAAGGTCCCGCCGGTCGCCCGCACGTCTTCTCGGACCGCTCCCTGGGTCGGCAGTAACGTCAGCGTGGCGACCCCCGGGGTGGCTGTCTCGCTCGTCGTTACCGGCGCCGTCGCGCTGGACGTCACCGTGAACGGCTGCTGGTCGGTGATCTCGGGCTGTTCTCGACAGGATGCCACCACGTCGTGCAGACCGATGGGCGCGTCCGACGGGACCGTCAGCGGTTCCTCGAATGCACCGGGTGCAACTGCGCTCAACCGCACCCTGCCGTCCCAGAGCAAATCGACAATGCCTTTCTCGCAAGCGAATCCGGTGCCCGACACCGTCACCTGTGAGCCGCGTTCGCCCTCCGGTGTGCCGAGTGTGAGGCCGGGCGCCTCGGCCTGGTCGACCGTGAAGCCGGCGCTGGCCAGTTCGACTCCGCACTGCGCGATCACCGTGTGCTGACCGGCCGCGATGTCCTCCGGGACGGTGAATTCGGCCTCCAGGACGACGCCGTCGAAGTCGGTGGTCGTAGCGCCGGCGTGAGTCGGCGACCGGTCGTCCCATTGCTGCGTCATCAGATTCGGGAAGCGGCGACACATCAAGAAGCCAGTGGTCGTGGCCGTGATCCGCGTTCCGGCGCGGCCCTGGCCGGGCCCGAGTGTGAGTGTTGGCGGTACCGCCGCCGGTCCCGCGTCCGGAGACTCGTCTGGGGGCGTTCCGGACGGCGTGGGGGCCGCCGATGTGGAGGTGGCTTCCACCGAGCTGGAGTCGTCGTCGGGATCCGCGGCAGCCGGGGCGATGTGGCCGGGCGTGCCCAACATCACCACGCATCCCAAGGCCACTCCGGCTACGGTGCCCCGCACGAGGTGCTGTGGCGACATGCGCCGGGAAGCACCGGATGAGTTGCGTTGCTTGCCGGGTGCCATGACCTGAGCATCCCGCCGTCGACGTCAAGCGAGGTGAGTAGTCCACCACTCGTCTTTCCCCACCATTCTGATGGACGGTCTCGCCGCGGACGCCCCGCTATTGCTGCCCGTACGCGGGAGGAGCCTGCAGGTTCGGCGCGGCCGCGGCGAGTAACGCCGCACGGTCGCCGGTGAGCGGAGGATAGATGCGTTCGCCGTTGATCATCCGTTTGGTCGCCTTGGCCACATCGCCGCGACTGACCACCTTGCGGTCCCAGCCCTCCGTGTACACCGCGCCGGCCGGTCCCAGATCGAGAACTGTGACATACCAGGGGATTCGGAGCGACAGCATGGGAGCACCCAGCAGGTCACCGACCACGTTGTATCCGGCGTAGCGGCCCATCGGCCTGCCGTGCTGACACGACATCACCGAGAGATGTCCATCGTCCACTTTCGCCGCTGCCACATCGCCCGCGGCGAAGACACGTTGGACACCCGCGACTCGCAGATAGTCGTCAACGTGCAGCCGACCGAGTCGATCGAGCGGCCGTCCGAACTGGGCCGTCAACGGGTTCGCTCGCATCCCGGCGCACCACACCAGCGTCGCAGCCGGGATGACCTCACCGGACGACAGCGTCACGCTTCGCTCATCGACGGCGACCACGCCTTCTCCGGTCATGATGTCGACCTTGTTGTCGACCAAGGCCTTTTCGATGACCGGCCGGGCCGAGTCCCCCATGTCTGATCCGACGCGCGGACTGTGGTCGACCAGGATCACCCGCGGTGTCACCCCGGCACCGCCCAGCATCTGCGGCAGCTCACAGGCGGTTTCGATGCCGGTCAACCCCGCGCCTACCACGACGGCGGTCGCCGACGCCGGATCGGTGGCATCGAGGTTGCGGATGTGGGCCTGCAGCCTCATCGCACCGTCGTAGGTGTCGACGTCGTGACCGAATTCTGCGAGCCCGGGAAGGTCTGGTTTGGCGACCCTGCTGCCCACTGCGAGCACCAAGCGGTCGTAGCGATGGACCGCGCCGTCGGACGTGTTCACCGTGGCGTCCGAAGCGTCAATCCTGGTCACGTCGGCGGTGATGTGCCTGATGCCCGCCGGATCGAGCAGTTCCTGCAACGGTATTCGGCATGGGCTCAGGTCGGCTTCATAGTTGCGGACGCGAATATCGTGGTAAGGCTGCGCGCTGATGACGATGACGTCGACCTCGCCTTGAGCTGCGCCCAGTTCGCCGAGCCGTCGGGCCGCACCCAAAGCTGCCCACAGACCGGCGAATCCGGACCCGAGCACGAGAACACGCTTCGACGGCGACATGGCCCCATCGTCACCTGTGGGCGAAGCGGAGGCAAGGGTCGGCGTCAAGCGGTCGGCGCCCTTCCGGGGCGGACGGTGAGTACCTCGATCAGGCCGGCCGCCACAGCGGAATCGTCGGTGATGCGCAATGGCACCGAGTCGTCTTCGCCTCATACGGCTCGGCTACGACTCGCAAGCACGAGCGGCCGCAACGAGCAACGCGTCCGCCAAGCGCCCGGCGGCCGGGGTCAGGTCATCGAAGGGAGGAGACGCCAAATAGATCTGCCAAAGTACGGGATCGGTGAGTTCGACCGGGTGCAGGTCGGTGAAGCGACGGGCTTCCGATGCGGGCATGAAGGCGGTGCCCAAGCCGTTGCCGACGAGGGCGGCGATGGCGGCGAATCCCGCAGGCACTTCGTACTGGGTGCGGGGTTCAACGCCGCCGGCATGGAAGGCGTCGTCCATCAGCCGGCGCAGGCCGAACCCGGGCGGGAACCCCACCAGATCCTCCCCATCGAGATCACGCAACTCGAGGGGTCCCCGAGCGGCCAGCGCGTGATCTTCGCGGCACACGAAGACCATGGGCTCCTCGAAGAGCAGCCGCATGTCCAGTTGACGGGGGAACCGGTCGGGAACCGAGACCAGCGCCAGATCCAGCGAGCCCTCCACCAGTGCAGCGAGGTAGGCCGACGCACCCGACTGGCTCAGCCGCAACCGGAGCCGGACGAAGGGATGCGCACGGTGAAAGTCGCCAAGCGCCCGTGCGACGTCCATCGGCCCGAACGAGATCAGCGACCCGAATTCCACTGTCCCCGAAAGTGAGCCACGAAACTCACCAACCGACTCAGCGGCGGATCGACTAGTGCGCATCACCTCGTAGGCGTGGGCGCGGAACCGCTCACCGGCGGCGGTCAGCCTGATCTGCTGGCGGGACCGGTCGAATAACGCGACACCCAGTTCGCGCTCCAACTTCGCGATCGACGTCGACAACGCCGACTGCACCACGTGGGCGCGATCGGCGGCACGGGTGAAGCTCATCTCGGCGGCGACGGCGAGGAAGTGCTCGATCTGGCGTAACTCCACTGCACCACGATATCTCTGTAATAGATAGTCGACATCAAAAGCAATCGTTGGACTCGACGTTGGTCGTCGGTTGAGATGGATGACATGCCGCGAGTCACCACCGGCAGGACCATGGCGCCCGGCGTCGTCATCGGAAGGGAACACGAACCGTGAACCGATTCAGCAGAAGGGAATTCGGCCTTCTCGCCACAACCGCTGCGGGTGCCATCACCGTTGCGGCGTGCACCTCGACCCCCGCCAGCGCGGGCCCACCGCCCGCGCCGACACACCAGTTGGGCCCGATCAGGCAGATCGACGCCGGGGCTCTCAGCATCGGCTACGCAGAAGCCGGACCCAGGGACGGTCAACCGGTGATCCTGCTGCACGGTTGGCCCTACGACATCCACAGTTATGCTGACGTCAGCGCCCTCCTCACCGCGCGGGGCTTCCGGGTGATCGTGCCTCATCTGCGCGGATTCGGCAGCACCCGGTTCCGGTCGGACGCAACCGTCCGCAACGGCCAGCAGGCCGCACTCGCACACGACCTCATCGCCTTGATGGATGCCCTGGAAATCCCCGAGGCGATCCTCGCCGGGTATGACTGGGGCGGACGCACCGCCAACGTCGTCGCGGCGCTGTGGCCCCAGCGGTGCACCGGGTTAGTGGCAGTGAGTGGTTACATCGTCGTGAACCTCGCGACCAACCTGGAACCCCTCCCGCCGCAGGCGGAGTACGGCTGGTGGTATCAGTACTACTTCGCCACACCCCGCGGTGAGGCCGGCTACCGCCGCAACACCAAGGACTTCAACCGTCTCATTTGGGCGAAGGCCTCCCCGCTGTGGCACTTCGCCGACGCCACCTACGACCTGTCCGCAGCGGCATTCGACAATCCCGACCACGCCGACGTCGTCATCCACAACTACCGGTGGCGACTTAGCCTCGCACCCGGTGAAAGCCGTTACGACACCGACGAACAACGCCTGGCCGCCAAACCACCCATCACCGTTCCCACCATCACCATCGGCAGCGACTTCGACGGCCCCGCCAAGGACGGAGCGCCGTACCGCTCGCTGTACACCGGCTGGTACGAGCACCGCACGCTCGACGGCATTGGCCACAACGTCCCCCAGGAAGCGCCCCAACCGTTCGCCACGGCCGTCGTCGACGTCGCCGCACGAGGGCACTCACGATGAGCGGTTCGTGACGACGCCGATCAGCGGTACCGCGATCAATACCGTTGACGAAGGTCCCGGCCGCTGTCACGTCGTCGATGACAGCCACGCCATCGCGGCGACCACGAGTGCTTGCGTGCCGGTGTCGAGCGTGGGTTGAATGACCGGAGCGAACGTGGCGGAGTGGTTGACCGGAATGTCCTGTGACACTCGGCCTTGTTCGTCGGCCTGCCGGTAGGCCGACGGGTCGATGCCGCCGATTCCCCAGTAGGTGTAGGGCACCCCGAGCGCCGCTGGAATGTCGCTGAAATCCTCACTTGCCGACTGTTCTGGCATCGTCTGCGATCGTTCTCCGAAGAACGAACAGAACGCCTCGCTGACCCGCGAGGTGGCGTCGAGATCGTTGGTGGTGAGGGGATAACGGTCGAACAGTTCCACGTCCGGTGGTTTCGGTGATCCGGACGCCTCGCATTCGGCGGTGACGATACGTCGGATCGCGTCGAGCATAGCGGTGCGCGTCTGTTCGCTGTAGGTACGGATATTCAGCTGCAGGACAGCGGAATCGGGGATGACGTTGCTTTTGTTTCCGGCCTGGATGCTGCCGACGGTGAGCACCGCGGATTCGTGGGGAGCGACCTCCCGAGAAACCACGGTCTGCAGCCGCACGACGATCATCGCGGCGAGCACCACTGGGTCGACGGCAGCTTGGGGCATCGAGCCGTGTGCGCCACGACCGTACACGGTGATGCGCATACTGTCGGCGGCTGACAACACCGGGCCGGACCGAGTGCCGACGGCCCCAGCCGGCGCAGGCAGCACATGCTGGGCCAGTGCGACGTCGACCCTCGGCAGCACCTTGGCGAGGCCATCGTCGACCATTGCCTGGGCGCCGTCGCTGGTCTCCTCGGCGGGCTGGAATAAGGCGACCACCGTGCCGGCCCAGTGCTCGCAGCCCTCGGCGAGCAGCTGCGCCGCGCCGAGCAGCGCGGTCACGTGCACGTCATGTCCGCAGGCGTGCATCACCGGGACCTCGGTGCCGTCGGCGTCGGCAGCCCGTACCGCACTGGCGTACTCGAGTCCGGTGGCCTCTTGCACAGGTAGGGCATCCATGTCGGCCCGCAGCAGAACTGTGGGTCCCGACCCGTTGTAGAAGACTCCGACGACGCCCGTGCCACCTATCCCAGAGTGCACCTCATAACCGCATCGGCCGAGTCGGTCTGCGACCTTGCGAGCCGTTTCGACTTCCTGATGGGACAGCTCGGGGTGCTCGTGCAGATCTCGGTAGAAGTCCTCTTGCCAGCCGCGGACGTCCGCGAGTCGGTGAAGCACCGCTTCGGCGGGGTGTGTTGACGCGGTCATGTGAAAACCCTTTGACGGCGATCTGGTGGGCAGTAGCGCACTAGGCAGTTGCGCGAGGTATACCTCGCCTCGTGTCGACTGAAACGCCGCTGCTGTTGGTGCTCGACCTCATCGGTACGTTCGCCTTCGCGCTCAACGGTGCACTGACCGCGATGCGCACTCAACGGCTCGACATCGACCTGCTCCGCGGCAGAGTCCGCTGGTCCGGCTCTGCAGCTCCTGGGCACGTCTCGGATGAAGTTGGCCAGAATCAGCACCGACAGCGGGATGGCGAATGCGATGGAGGGCAGGATGATCGCCAGCGGGTGTCGTACGGCCGCAGCCGGAATCCACCAATGCCGCGCACGATCGCGTACGCCGCCATGAAGGCGAGCAACAACGTCGGAGCGAGCCCCTTGAGTGCGGCCTTCTCCCGGAACGCGGTGATGGAGATGGCGGCGGGCCACATCGCCGGTGGGTCCCCAGACCAGGGCGGCCACGCAATTGGAGAACGTTGTGGTTCGTGCTACAACCGGTGCCATGGGTCGTGCATACGTGATCGGAACGTTCGACACCAAGAGCGATGAAGTGTCGTACGTGGCCGACCTCGTACGCGCGGCCGGTGTCGACGTCGTGACGGTGGACGTGTCCACCGGACGGCAGCGGAGTGCCGCACCAAATGTCACTGCCGATGACGTCGCAGCGCATCACCCCGGAGGCGCCGCTGCCGTCTTCACTGGTGATCGCGGTAGCGCCCTGGAGGCGATGACCGTTGCTTTACAACGATTTCTGGTTTCCCGCAACGATGTTCGCGCAGTGCTGGGACTCGGTGGATCTGGTGGCACCGCAGTCATCGCGGCAGCGATGCGGGCCCTTCCGGTCGGGGTCGGCAAACTGATGGTTTCGACGGTAGCCTCCGGGGACGTCGCTCCGTACGTCGGCGCTTCGGACATCGCCATGTGGTATTCCGTGACCGACATCGCCGGCCTCAACCGGATATCCAGGCAGGTCCTGGGCAACGCTGCCCACGCCCTGGCAGGGATCGCGTGCCACTCGATTCCCGCGGCGACCGAGCGGCCGGCGGTCGGCCTGACGATGTTCGGCGTCACCACGCCGTGTGTCAGCGCCGTGGCAGAGCGCATTGCGCGCATCACCGGCCGCGGGGGCGGTGATGAGGTGGACCCGCTGGTGTTTCACGCGACCGGCACCGGCGGTAAGGCCATGGAGAAGCTGGTGGACGACGGCATGATCAGTTCGGTGCTCGACCTGACCACGACCGAGGTGTGTGACCTCATCGTCGGCGGTGTGATGGCAGCGGGCCCCGACCGGCTCGATGCCATCGCGCGCACCCACGTGCCGTACGTGGGCTCGTGCGGCGCCTTGGACATGGTCAATTTCGGGGCACGTGCCACGGTCCCTGCGACATTCGACGGCCGCCTCTTCTATCAGCACAATGAGAACGTCACACTCATGCGCACCACGCCGGAGGAGAACGTCGCGATCGGCCGATTCCTCGGGGAGAAACTCAACGCTTGCCGGGGCCCGGCGCGGATGCTGCTGCCTACCGGCGGAGTGTCCGCGCTGGACGCCCCCGAGCAGCCATTCTGGGATCCAGCCGCGGACGAAGCGTTGTTCTCGACGATCGAGGCAACCGTGCACCGCACGGGCGTAGTCCAGCGAGTCCCTCATCACATCAACGACGCGGAGTTCGCCGACGTGGCCGTCGCCACGTGGCAGGAGGTGCTCCGATGAAGCCATTCGTCCGCGCGGAGCTGGTCGAGAAGTTCCGTGCGATGGCGCTCGCCGGTGAGCCGATCATCGGCGCTGGCGCAGGCACTGGACTGTCAGCGAAATGCGAGGAGGCTGGCGGCGCTGATCTGATCGTCATCTACAACTCGGGGCGCTACCGAATGGCCGGCCGCGGATCACTCGCCGGCCTCCTTGCCTATGGCAATGCCAATGACGTCGTGGTCGAGATGGCCGCCGAGGTGCTGCCCGTCGTCGAGCACACACCGGTTCTCGCTGGAGTCAACGGCACCGACCCGTTCATGCTCGCCGATCGATTTCTACGAGAGCTGGCCGATCTCGGCTTCGCCGGGATCCAGAACTTTCCGACCGTCGGCCTGATCGACGGTGTGTTCCGGGCCAACCTGGAGGAGACCGGGATGGGATACCACCTCGAGATCGACCTCGTCGAAGCCGCCCACGGCGCAGACCTGTTGACCACCCCGTACGTGTTCTCCGCCGCCGACGCGCGGGCGATGACGGCAGCCGGTGCCGACATCATCGTGTGTCACATGGGATTGACCACCGGAGGGTCCATCGGCGCCAACACGTCCAAGTCGCTTGATGAGTGCGTCGCGCTGATAGACGACTGCGCCCAGGCCGCGCTCGACATCCGCGAGGACGTGCTCGTCCTGTGTCACGGCGGACCAATCGCGATGCCCGACGATGCCGCATACGTATTTCAAGCGGCTCAGCACTGCCACGGGTTCTACGGCGCGTCGTCCATGGAACGCCTGCCCGTGGAATCAGCGCTGACCGAGCAGGTTCGGGCATTCAAAGACCGAATGGCACAAACGACGTAGACCCGTCCACCTGGCTGGCACGGCTCACTCGCCCGTTTCGCGCCGGGGCCGCGCGGCGGCATACCGGTTCCACCGTCTTCAGGCGGCCCTCGCACGCACTTGGGAACTGGCGCACCGTGACAATTCGGCCGGGCCGGATCAGCGGAACCCAACGCGCGGGGGCCGGGGGGATGTCGTCGATCCAGTAGTTCGGATCCCTGTAGCGGAGGATCGACGCGCTGTGGTCGGTGAGGTTATGGACCGCCATGTCATCAGCACCTCGCAATTCGAAAGCCAGCCTCGATCCGAACGAAGGTGACTCTGTGCGGTCGCGCTACCTATCTGGGTGCTGCCGCAATGGCTTGTTGCGACGCGCGATAGAGATCGAGGCGCGAGTACACCCCGAAGGCGCTGCCGTCGTCGAGGAAACCGCCGCCAGGCCCAAGGGTCGACGTCAGGATGGTGTTGGCCTGGTCGAGCGAAAGGTAGGGGTATGCCGCGGTTAGTAGGTATCCGGCTTCTGGCGCCACCTTGCCGACGTCCACGGTGGCGTTCACGTTCTCACCGAATACCGCAGGGAGGCCGTAGGTCTGAGTAGTGTCGTAGAATCGCGCGTTGCCCTCGGGCTGCGCGAATCGGCTCTGGTCGTCTCTGGCGCACACCTCCACGGCGTTCCCGCACGCACCGGCGAGCGCCCCAATGAGATCCGTCCGCGCCTCGGTCAGCGCTTGGCGAAAGTCTTCGATCCGCACCCCGCCGCGTTCGACACCGACGTATCCCGGCGTGTTCGCCAGCAGGTGCGCCACGTCGTAGGTGGCCAAGGTGCGTCCGCCGAGCACGTCCATGGCGTAGTGCGCGCCGAGGATGATGCGGTCATTGCCGTATTCGGCGGCACGCACCACCATCTCCGGATAGCGGTCGGGGACCAGCAGGGCAAGCAGCAGTGATTCGGTGTAGCCGTGGGTGGTGTGGCCGCTGGGGAAGGACGGACTGTCGACCAAGTTCTGCGCCGGCCCGCGCAGCCAGGACGAGCTGTCCGAGTCCGCGCCGAAGAAGTCGGCACCGCCGAAGGTGAGCAGGTGCGGCTCGGTCTGGAACGGCCTGGCGTTGCCGTAGACGTCGCCTCCCGCGCTTCCCGCCGGCAGGTGGTAGGCCTTGCCGAAGATGTCGGTGACGCCGCCCGCCTGGTGCAGGATGGGCAGCGCCTCAGCCGAAACGGGTCTCCTTCCGTCGGTCGTCGCGTTGGCGAAGAAGAACTTGCCCGCGTTCGAATCGGACTTGGTGGTGCCCGATGCGAAGGCGATCAGATCGGCGAGAGCCGCAGAGGCGTTGGTGTAGTCGACCTTGCCGTCGGCGTCGCGGGTATAGGACGTCAATCTCTGGTAGGCGTCACCGAGCTTGGTGCCCAGGCCATCGGCGAGCTGATAGGCATTGCCGTCGGTGATGAAGGCGTCGCGCAGTGCTTGTTGCTGCTGATCGGCGAACGGCAGGAGGGTCGGCTGACCGTCGATCCCGTTCTGGATCGCACCGGTGACCCTGAAGTTCTCCGCCAGGGCGGCCCGGCCTGCCTCCGTGTTGTCGAGGGTGGTGACCGGCACCAGCCCGCGGAGCACGTTCAGACTCGTCAAGCTCTCGGCGGCCGTGGCGGTGCCGGGACTCAGCAGCGCGCAAGCGCAGACGATCACGACGAGCAGACATCCGCGCATCTTCATGGGCGATCCTCTGTTACGGGGGCTGTCCAATCCTAGGGCGCAGCGCGGTGCGGCGGTTGGTGGGAAGCCCCGAACGCCCCCTCGACAATGGAGCTCGGATCGGTAAGGTCGAGAAGCACCATGTCAAAGAAGCGCAGTGCTCGACGATTCGCGCTCGTGCTCATCGGTGTGGTGGCGAGCACTGCCCTCGGATCAGCTACGGCTGGGGCAACCGAACTGAGTGACTATCGCTGGGAGCGTCGTCCCTTACTGCTCTTCGCACCCAACGAGAGCGATCAAAGACTCGTCGAAACACGGAGCCGGATCGAGGCCAGTCGATGTGACTTCGTCAGTCGTGACATGGTGCTCGGCGTGGTGGTGACCGAGGGCAACAGCACGCTCGATGGTCACGCCATCGACGCCGGACAGTCGCGACGACTGGCGAACCAGTACGCCATCGGTGACGACGCGTTCAGCGTCGTCCTGATCGGAAAGGACGGCGGCGAGAAACTGCGCGTCGACGCGGTTCCGGATCTTAGGACAATCTATGCCGTGATCGATGGCATGCCCATGAGAAGCCGCGAGATGGGTGCCGGTCCCGGTCGGTGTTGATGTCGGGGAGACACTGCGGAGTCGACGGAGAACATGAGTGCGTCGGCTCCGACCTCCAGGACCGCGCCAAGCAGAACGGCCGGTGAGAAGACGCCGCTGGTGGTGAACACCACGTTGGTGCCCAGGTAGGCCGACGGGGCCCCGGGGGCATCCTCGGCCAGGTACTTCCAGTGGCGGCGACGGCCGACTCTCCGCCGCTTCGGGATTCATCGTCCTGGCGCGGGCGAGTTCGACCTCGCCGAGCCGACCGTGGGCGACGATCAGCCCGTCGGCCGCAACCACGACGGGACCTCCCATCCGGCGGTCAACCGATTTCCACCGCCAGTCCGTCATGTCGCTGCTCCAGCTCACTGCTCACACCGGTGAACAGATCTCGGGAGTCGACGTCGATCTCGCGCAGGCGCACCGTCAACCGCCCCTGCCGCTGCACCACCACGATGGCTCCGGTTGGCGCCAGCCGGAAGTGGTGTTCGGAGTCGCCGGAACCCGTGGGCCCGGAGGTCCGCTCGTAGCCGTGTTCGTCGCGGAGTCGGTCGGAGAGCGCCGTCACGACCTCCTCCTCGAACTCGGCGGGGTCGGCGGTGTCGGGCAGCCGCATCGTCATGGTGGTCACTGCGTCGGCTCCATGCACTCAGGCGGCCGCACGTGCGGGCGTCAGTTGCCGCAGGGCCGGCTCGAGGTCGCCGCGGAAGAATTCGAGGAAGCCGTCGGGATCGGGGACCCAGAGCCCGCGTTCCATCAGCGTGCCTCCTTCAACGGATCGTGTCCCAGCGTCATCAGGCGATGCCGCCAGCTGTCTTGACCGGCGGTCGGCTCGAGGTCTGCCCCGCGCTGGGCGTGGATGCGGTCGACCACGTTGCGCATCACGCGTTCGTCGTCTTCGGTGAGATCGGTTCGGCGTTTGGCGAGGATGTGCAGCACGTGCTGGCCGGTCTGGCTGCCCGACTCGTCGGGGAACTCCTCGGCATGCTCCCCGGCCGACCGGGTGCGCAACCACTCCGACAGCTCGCGCGAGGTCATGTTCACGACGCGATGAAACTCGTCCCACAGGTCCTGGTCGACCTCCACGTGACCACTCACCACACTCACCTCCTGCTCGACTCCCACGTCCACCAGGGGTCTACCCGCGGATCGGCCGGGCAATCAGACGGAAACCTGAGTCGACGTTCCCCGTGGAGATCTGGGTCGAACGACCCCTGTCGTCATGGACCACCACCTCAGGCCGCCGCCAGCTTCACGATCTGAGCGGTGCCGCGGTCCCCGACGTAGACGCTCCCTGCACCGTCCACGGCCACCGCCCATGGGTCCCCGAGCCCCGCGAACGGCACCTCGGTTTGAGTGTCCGACCCAGCCGCCAGCTTCAGCACCCGCGCGTGGCCGCCGTCGACGACGTAGACGCTGCCGGCGCCGTCCACCGCGACGCCCTGTGGCTCACTGAGTTCGGTGAACGGCAACACGGTCTGACCATTCGACCCCGTCGCCAACATCACGACGCGGCCCTTTTCCACGCCGTCCGCATACACGGTCTCGGCGACGTAGACGTTGCCTGCGCCGTCCACCGCCACCCGCGCGGGATTCTCGAGCCCGGTGAACGGCAACACCACCTGGCCCTTTGCCCCGCTCGGCACCATCAACACCCGCCGGTTGTCCCGGTCAGCGACGTACACGGCACCGTCGTTGCCCACCGCAATGCCCTCGGGATATTCGATCCCGCTGAACGGCAACACACTCTGAGTCCTCGAGCCGGCCGCCAGCTTCACCACCCGATGATGATTGCGGTCGGCGACGAAGACGTTCCCAGCCGTGTCCACTACGACGCCGCTCGGGGAGGCGAGGTTGGCGAACGGAAGGACGGTCGGCGCCTTGGACCCGACCGCCAACCTGGCCACCGTGTCATTTTCGACGACGTAGACGTCGCCCACGGCGTCCACGGCCAGACCCCACGGGTCGTCGATGCCGGTGAACGGCACCACAGATTGCCGGCACGCGGGAGGCGGCGATTGCCCGGCCGCCGGGGTCAGCTTGACGACCCTGTCGTGTCCGCCATCGACCAGGTACACATTTCCCGCGGCGTCCACGGCCACCCCCTTGGGGCCGGTGAGGTTGGTGAACGGCAGAGCCGTCTGGGTGCAGGATCCGGCCGCCAGCGGCAACGTCACCACGCCGTTGCCGAAGTAGTCGGCGACGGTGAGATTGCCTGCACCAACCACCGCCACGCCGACGGGACCCCTGAGCCCGCTGAGCGGAAGCGCCGTTTGAGTGGCGGAACCTGCCGCCAATGTCACGACCCGTTTGTTCCCGAAGTCGGTGACGTAGACGGCGCCGTCCGAATCCACGGCCACCCCTCGGGGCTGCTCTAGATGCGAGAACGGCAGCGCCACTTGTTCAGTCGACCCGGCCGCCAACTCGAGCACCCGGTCGTTGAGATAGTCGGCGACGTAGACGTTGCCTGCGCCGTCCACCGCCACCCCGTCGGGACCGTTGAGCCCGGTGAACGGCAATACCCTTTGCGTGGTCGAACCCGCCGCCAAGGTGACGACCCTGTCGTTGCGGTCGTCGGTGACGTACACGTTGCCTGCACGGTCCACCGCAACGCTGTCGGGGTAGTCGAGCCCGGTGAACGGCAACACGGTCTGCGCGGTCGAATCCGCCGCGAGCATTACCACCCGTTTGTTGCCGCCGTCGGCGACGTACACGTTGCCTGCCTCATCGACAGCGACTCCACCGGGGTGGTCGAGCCCGGTGAACGGCAACACGGACGTCACCGCGGGCGTCGCAGGAGGCATCGCGAGATGTGTTGGGCCGCAGCCGGTGAGGCCGAATGCAGCCGCCGCGAGCTGGGCGATGGCGGCGATGCTGGCGAATCGTCGGTGGCGCGACACCTTGGTCATCTCGCTTCCTTTCCGACGAAGGCTACGGCGCTGCGGCGCCGCGCGGTGCGTTCTGCGCGACGCAGAGGCTGTCACGAACGCTGTGCAGGATTCTTGACGGATCGTCGTTCGCCGCGAGCCCGAGGTGTCACGCTTACCCATACCGACACAACAGCTGGATTCGACGGCTGGCAGTTAGCACGCGTCCCCGAACAGGTTCGGGAAGGAAAACCAACATGAGCACCCCGTCACGCCGCCGGTCTCACGTGGCACGCCACCCGTCGATCGGAAGGCGGAGTCAGGCGGCGGTCGTGGTCGTGGCGGCACTGCTGTTGGCCGGCTGCTCGGCCCCGACCCCGGGGCAGAGCGCGTCGAGCAGCCGCGAACCTTCGGTCTCGTCATCGACCTCGACGGGTGCGCAGCCGCTGGGCTCTGGAGCCGAAGCCCCCGTCGAGTCCATTCCGTGGGCACGGGTCGGTCCCGGATGGAAGCTCGCCACCTGGAGCCCAGCAGCCAGTCAGGACCCCGGAGTACCACCGGCCCCGGGTGCGCCGACCTACGAGACGGTCGCGACCACGCTGTACCTGGTCAATCCCGCAGGTGGCCGTTACGCCATCACGACGTTCCCGCCGCCGGGTGCCAACGGCAGGACCCCCGACTTGGTCGACTGGTCGGGCGACGGCGGCCGCGCCCTGTTCTCGGACGGGGGAGCTGGCGCTCCTGCGACGACGGTCGTCGAAGTCGACCTGCACAGCGGAGCGCAGACCAAGATTGCCGTCGTCGATGCCAACCTCGTCCACTACACGCGGCCCAAGGGCAAGGCGTTACTGCTGACCAGGTACAAGATGAACGAGCCGTCGGTGCTGGAACGCGTCGACCTGGCCGGCAAACCCCAGCTGACGTACCCACTGGGGCTGCCTGCCATTCGGAGCACCTACCTCTCCACATCCGACGGCACACAGCTCGTGGTGGGTGCCGAGACCGGCCTCATCCTCATGGGCAACGACGGGAAGGCGGGGCCGACCCTGTCGGTCGCGGGTCAGACCGACTGCTCGCCGCTGAGGTGGTGGGACGGAGCCGCCGGCAAGACCGTCCTCGCAACGTGCTCCGGCGGCTCTGGCTCGCGGCTCTGGGAGATACCCATCGACGGCAGCGCACCGACTGCGCTCACCGCGCCAAACGACGGGCAGACGTCCCCGGACCTCGGAGACCTGAACGCGTGGCAACTACCGGCGGGAACGTTCGTGCAGGCGGCGGGTGGGTGCGGCTTCGTATACCTCGCCAAGCTCAACGCCGACGGTACGACGACCCGGGTCGCGGTGCCTGATCTCGATCCAAACCACAGCACCGTCGTGGTCGGTGTCAACGGAGCCAACCTCGACCTCAAGGGCATGGTGGCCGGGTGCGGGCCCGCTGAATCCCTGGTCGAGTACAACCCCACCGCGGGCACCACCACCGTACTGCTCGGGCCGCCCCGCAACGGCGGCGCCATCATCGATGCCTTGCCCTACCCGGGGCAGGACTAACCATCGCCGACCGATATACACGACTTGACCACCGCTCACGGGCCTTTTGGGAGAGATCATTTGGGCGCTGGCAGGATCGTGCTGATCTTGCCGAGAAGCTGCTCGTTGTACCGGTTGATCGCCGGTCGCCAACGTTTCGGAATCTTGACGAGACGCAGGAGTCGGCTCTCGAGCGCCATCCGGTAGGTCAATCGGGTGCCTCCGTCGGGCAGGGGTTCGAGCTGGAAGTCCTCGGCCCCCTCGGAGACCACGGGAACGCTGATGGCGTCGACGCGAAATGCCGCTCGGTGCGGCTCGTTCCACGCATACCACTCTTCGTGCGGAGTGATCAGCCGTAGCAGACGGACCGTACGCCTAGCCCCCGGACCCAACGGGCGCGTCGACGTCCACTGTGCGCGATCCGGCATCCCCATCCACGATCCCATTTCGTCACTGGCCAGCGTGGGCCTGAGTGTCGTGGGCATGCCGCTCACGGTACGTCCCCACGACCACCACGCGGCGAGGCGAAATTTGATGCCCCCCGCTTCGAGCCGGTGCCTCAATCCGTTTAGTCCCCTCATATCTGCTGGGCCATAGCCAGTCGACGCCTTCTCAGAGATTCCAATGCCGGTTGATCTCGGTGGCATCGCCAGCCGGATTCGGTCCGTGGAAAGCGACCATCCGCGCATAGGTCGGCGCCCAGTACTTGCCAACGCAGCCGCCTGGCACCTGCACGACGTCGCCCTTGCGCGCAATCACCGTAATACCACCGCTTTCGACGTGGAGCTCACCGTCGACGATGTAATTGGTCTCGGGATTCGGGTGCTTGTCCTCCCAGCCGGCGGCGGTGAGCTCCCACTCGCCGACCACGACTCCGATCCAGCCGCCCGATGCGGGTGGGATCACCCATCGTCCTCGTTGGCCTCGATGTTCCTGCTGCAGTTCCGCCGTCGGGTATAGACGGGGGGTCGAATCACGGGATTCGTGGTGCAGCTCGGCATCTGCGCTCTTCGTCGCTACCGGTCTCTTCCTCGCTGTTGGCGACGTCATGCCCGGGCGCTCTCGGGCCACGTCTCGGACGGTTGCAGGATGGGCGCGTAGTGGTCTGATCCGGGCTGGGTTAGAGCGCGATACAGGAGACGCTCCCACGTCAGGGTGTGGAACTCGCTGTCGATGGTAGGGATCAGTGTTCCCGGCCGCCCCGCCCCGGAGTCGTGCGAGTTCTGGACCCGCTCACAGACGTCGCGGTCCTCGTGCACGACGCTGAGGATGGTCTCGAACCAGGCGTCGAGCTGCTTGTCGCTGAGTTCCTCAACGCTGTAGACACTCAGTTCGATACGGCTCGTGCGTCTACTGAGCGACACGAACCGCCAGCAGAAGTAGCCGGGATGACCCTCTGCTGCAGTGGATTTCGCGTCGTCGAGACCGTCGACCTTGCGCCCCTCCGGAACTCGTGACGCACACGGCCGGCCAGATAGAACGAGTTGTCTTGCATGATGTCTTCGTGCTGATCCATCACGACCTCGAAGTGGATCGGGCCGATCGGATAGCTGTAGACGTGGTCCTTGTCGAGGCGAGCCTGCTTGTACCAGGAACTGTGGATAGTCGCGCAGTGATAACACTCGCAGTTGTTGTCGTAGCCGATCTTCCAGTTCGCGTCGAAGTCCACCGAACGCATCTGCCGGAAGACGGCCGCGTCTATCGGCAAACCCTTCTTCCGCGCCAGTTCGGGAACGGGGCCGAGGACGTCGTGCAGTTCTGAGGCATCGGCCGCGGGGTTGACGAACACCATGTCGCCGAGGAAGTCGACCGACGCTGGCGTGCGGTCACCGTCGTGGAAAGCCCGAACGACCGAGTCGTCGTCGTGGACGACCACGATCCGAACCCCGCCGATCTCGCAGGTGAAGCGGTCGCCTCGGTCTCGAAACTGGCCGCGATGGCCGACGCACTCCCACGCCCGCTGAAAGACGAGCTTCTGCTCGAGCTCGAAGATCGTCTCGCTGGCGTACCACTGCGAGGGAAGCGTGCGGCCCTGTTCGATCTGGGCGCCGATGCTGCCGTCGGGGTCGACGTCGCTCGTCATCGTGCTGCGCTCTTCACGCTCCGCGACCGACATGATGGGCATCCTCCATTCTCGAAGCGGTAAGCTATGTGTACGTATGTCCACATATTACTAAACTCCGAATCATGGCCCTTGTCAAGGGTTTCCTGTCGACGTTTGCCGGAGGGGCGCGACGGCCGACCTCGGATGCGCATTTACAACGCTGGGCTCGCCAGAAACGACCGTCGGCCGGCTACCAACGTCTATTGACATATGTACATCCGTCCATGATTATGGACAAACGTACACACCGCGGTCGGCGACGGTTTCGGTCTCACCTTCATTCAGGTGGCGGCACGTGTGCATAGCTCGGCCGAGGCCGCAATGAACATCCACACCAGGAGGCAATGATGGCGAACCGTGGGACACCGCACATGAGCCGTCGCCAGCTACTGATACGCGGCGGCAGCCTTGCTGCCCTCGCCGTGGCGAGTCCGCCGCTGCTCGCGGCGTGCTCGAGTAGCGCGCCGGCGTCGCAGACCACCGTAGGGGGCACTCTAAGGATGTTGACGTGGCAGGGATACGACCTGCCGGACTCAGCCAAACCGTGGAGCGCGCAGAACCATGCGAACGTCGCAGCCACTTACGTCGGTTCCAACGACGAAATCGTCGCCAAGGTCGCCGCGGGCAAGCAGTCCGGCAACCCTACTGACTTGATCACCTACAACCAGGGGTACGCAGCCCAGTTCGATTCTCTGGATCTGCTCCAACCGATCGACACGGGCAAGCTGTCCAACTACCAGCAGCTCTTTCCCTTCTTCAGGTCGGATTACAAGCATTTCTGGCTTCGGCCAGACGGAAGCGTCCGCGGAGTTCCGTTGATCTTCAACTGGGACGGGATCACTTACGACTCGTCCGTCGTCAACGTCGCACCCCAGTCGTACGACGAAATGCTGGACCCCAAGTGGAAGGGCAAGGTCGCCATCACCGACGATGTCCTGTCGATCTATCAGGTCGCTGCACACGTCGTCGGAGTGGACCCGACCAAGATGAACGATGCCGATTTCAGCAAGGTCGAATCATGGGTCAGTGCCGTGTTGGCCCAGTCCAAAGGGTCAAGCCCGACCTACGGCGACATGGTCACCAAACGACATCCGGTGACGCGGTGTTCGCATTTCCCGGATGGGCGGCCATGAACGCATTCGCCGCGACCGCGGGGAAGAACACGATCAGGACAGTGCTGCCCCGTGAGGGCGGTATGTCCTCCTGCGACGCGTGGGCCATTCCAAAGTCGTCAACGAACGCGGTGACGGCTTACTCATTCATCGACTTCAGTTGTCAGCCCGCCACGGCGGCGAGCACCGCGATCAGTCTCGTAGGAGGAACGCCCATTCAGGCAGCAGCGGCGTCAATTCCAGCCGAGATCAAAGAGGGATACACCTACGACGACATTGCGAGGCTCTTCGATCAGGCGCCCATGTACGACAATCCGCCCTTGGAGTCCACTGAGTACAAGACCCTCAAGGATGTCACCGATTCGTGGACGCGGCTGAAGGCGTCGGCATGAGGATCCCCGGGCCGCCGAGTCACGCCAAGTTCTGCACGACAGGAGCAGCGACATGACAGAGAACCACACCATCATCATCGGCGGAAGCGTCGCGGGCCTCATGGCCGCAGCCGCCGCCAGTGCGAGGTTCGCCAAGGTCACGCTCATCGAGAGGGACGTGCTTCCCGACGGTCCGGAACCACGAACCGGCGTGCCGCAGAGCACTCAGATTCACGTGATTCTCCCGCTGGGCCTTGACCGGATGGAACAGTTGCTGCCCGGCATCCGGCAGGCGTTCATCGACCGCGGTTGCCTGGAATTCGACCAGCTGGCCGAAGTGCCGACGCTAGGCGAGGCAGCTTGGAAGGTGCGGGTGTACAGCGCCAATGCGGTCGCCTTCCGACGCCCGCTGTTCGAAGAGGTCATCCGCGAACGGGTGCTTGCCCTCGGCAATGTGAGCATCCGGCACGGCTCCGTGCGCGGCGTGACCCTGACCGCAGACAAGTCGCGAGTAACGGGTGTCGCGCTGCGCGACGGATCGCAACTCGACGCCGACTTCGTCATCGACGCGTCGGGTCGGCGAACCAGAACACCACTGTGGTTGCAGGAAGCAGGGTTACACAGCCCGACCGAAGTCCAGGCCAACGCCTACATGGGCTATACGACCCAGTTCGTGAAGATCCCCGACAGTGCACTCGACGGCATTCTGGGGCTGATCGCGCATCCCGAGCCGGGTCATCTCAAGGGCGGCATCCTTCTGCCAGCCGACAACGGCGTCTTCTCGCGAGCGCGGTCGGCATGATGCGCGACTACCCGCCGCGTGATCGTGCGGGATTCCTTGACTTTCTCGATCAGGCCCGGTCGCCGTTGCTTGGCGAAATAGCCCGGCAGAGCGTGCCCGTCAGCGACGTCAACCCGTACCGCCAGGACGGCAACCTCTGGAGGCGGTGGGAAACGGCGGACCTTCCGCGGCGACTCCTCGTGGTCGGCGACGCTGCTGCGTCCTTCAATCCGATTTACGGACAAGGAATGACGTTGGCCGCATCGGGGGGCACAGCGCTCCGAGCCGCAATCCACGCGGACATCTCGCTCGACGAGCTGGCCGGCGACGTCCAGCGACGCTTGTCGATGGTCATCGAGGCGGCGTTCTGCATGTCGGCCGCCGTCGACTCCAGCTTCCAAGGGGCGCAATGCCTCAACTACACACCACCCAGCGACGACGAGCGCGCGTTCTCCGCGGCGATCGAACATCTCACCACCGTTGACGCAGAGGTCGCGCTCGCAGCGGGACTCGCGGCGTTCTACATCGACCCAGACGTCTTGAAGACCGATTCGATCAAGGCCAAGGTGGCCAGTCTCCAGCAGCCCCGCGAACACGCCAACGGCTTCGGCTTCGGTGCGTATCCGCGAAGCATCGCGACGGTGGAGGCTTGGGACGCGACCGCAGTCGTCGCCCCGATTCACGCTTGACCGATACTTCGATCCGCTCGGTGAAGGGAGAGGTAGACCCCCATGAGTCAGACGGTGCGCGGTGTGATCTCACGGTCCAAGAAGCAGCCCGTCGAGTTGGTCGACGTCGTCATTCCCGATCCCGGTCCTGGCTAGGTGGTGGTGGACATCCTCGCCTGCGGGGTCTGCCACACCGACCTGACGTATCGCGAAGGCGGCATCAACGACGAATACCCTTTCCTGCTCGGGCACGAGGCGGCCGGCACGGTGGAGTCGATCGGCCCCGGCGTGACGGCCGTGCAACCGGGTGACTTCGTGATCCTGAACTGGCGGGCGGTCTGCGGGCAGTGCCGCGCCTGCAAGCGCGGCCGCCCGGGTACTGCTTCAACACCCACAACGCCGCGCAGAAGATGACCCTCACCGACGGCACCGAGCTGACGCCGGCTCTGGGCATCGGCGCGTTCGCCGACAAGACCCTGGTGCACGAGGGCCAGTGCACCAAGGTCGATCCCGAGGCCGACCCCGCCGTCGCCGGTCTGCTGGGCTGCGGGGTGATGGCCGGGATCGGCGCGGCCATCAACACCGGCAACGTCGGGCGCAACGACACCGTCGCCGTCATCGGCTGCGGCGGCGTCGGTGACGCGGCCATCGCCGGTGCCCGTCTGGTGGGCGCCAGACGTATCATCGCCGTCGACCGCGACGACCAAAAGCTGGCGTGGGCGCGGGAATTCGGCGCCACGCACACCATCAACGCCACCGACCTCGACGTCGTCGAAACCATCCAGGACCTGACGGACGGGAACGGCGCCGACGTCGTCATCGACGCGGTCGGGCGCCCGGAAACCTGGAAGCAGGCGTTCTACGCCCGCGACCTGGCCGGCACCTGGCGCTCGTCGGGGTGCCGACGCCGGACATGACCCTCGAGATGCCGTTGGTCGACTTCTTCTCCCGCGGTGGTGCGCTGAAGTCATCCTGGTACGGCGACTGTCTGCCCGAGCGCGACTTCCCCACGCTGATCAGCCTCTACCGGCAGGGCCGACTGCCGCTGGAGAAGTTCGTCTCCGAACGCATCGGTCTGGAAGACATCGAGGACGCCTTCCACAAGATGCACGCCGGCGAAGTGCTCCGGTCGGTGGTCATCCTGTAGACCCGCCGAGGGCTGCCACGCTGTGTGCGCACGTACGAAGGTGTACGTACGTACACGAATAAGTGGTAACTTGGCGAACACCACTCGAGCAACCCACCGGACGGCGCCGGCACCAGGAGGAAGACCACATGACGACGCGCGCGGACACCGAGTTGTCGGTACCGCGCGACCCCGGGCGTCGCGACCGGTTGATCGACGTCGCACTCGAGGTGGTGGCCGCCCGCGGTGTCGCGGGCGCCACACATCGCGCCGTCGCCCAGGCCGCGGGTGTTCCGCTGGGTTCGACCACGTACTACTTTGGAACGTTGGAGGATCTGCATGCCGAGGCGATCCAGAGGCACGTCGACAACATTCTGCAGATGTTCCGCCTGCGGATAGAGCCTGCCACGAACCGCGACGAACTTCTCGATGCCCTTGTCGATCTCGCCATCGACGACATGACCGAAGACAAGGGCGCCACCGTGGTGACGATCGAGTTGTACGGACTGGCAACACGTAACCCTCGGTTCAAGGCGATTGCCGACGCGTGGATCGTCGCCACCCAGCAGCTCTTTGCCACCCACATGGACAACACGTCCGTGAAGGCTGTCGATGCCATGCTCAAGGGGATCACGATCCACCAAGCGCTGTCGCGGGTGAGACTCGAGAAGTCTGACTGCGCAAGCAGCTCGCCGCGTTGATCCCCGCCTAGTTGTACCGTCGGCGCGGTGGTGTTAGAGGTCGAGCACCAACCGTGGGCCTCGCGATCGGCCGACGCAGAGAATCATGGTGCTCGCCGCATCATGCGCGTCCGGCGACGCGACGGTGTCCCGGTGATCCGGTGTGCCGCAGACCACTCGAGTTTCGCACGAGCCACAAAAGCCCTCTTCGCAAGAGAAAGGTGCATCGACGCCTGCCGCGTCGAGTGCATCGAGGATCGTTTGATCGGACTCGACGCGCACCGTGATGCCCGACTGCACCAACTCGATGTCGAACGCCGTATCGCCGGCGACGGGTCCCGTCACTGCGTCGGCGGCAGCGGCGAATCGCTCGACGTGGAGCCTCTCACCCAGATCCAATTCCGCGCACCGGCGATCCACCGCGTCCAGCAGTCCGCCTGGTCCGCAGCAATAGATCTCGGTGTTGGGCCGACGCCGCCGAGCAGCTGCGCCAAATCTGGGCGGCCCTCGGTGTCCTCGGGAACCACGCGGACACGGTCACCACCGATCGTCTGCAATCGGTCGCGGTATGCCATCGTCGCCAAGGAACGGCCACCGTAGACCAGGGTCCAGTCCGCGCCGCGTCTCCGCCGCCTCGATCATCGCCAGGATCGGCGTGATGCCGATGCCACCAGCGATAGAGATAGCTGCCGGACTCCCTGAGCGCAAAGTTGTTTCGCGGGCCCGCGATCATCAGGGTCGCGCCGACCGGCAGGGTCTCGTACCCCGACGGAGCCGCCCCTGCCATTCGGCTCCCGGAGCACGGCCACGGTATAGGTGGATGCGTCCACACCCCCGCAAACGAATACTGGCGGACGAGCCCGGATGGCAGCTCGAGATCGATGTGCGAACCGGCCTGCCATCTAGGCAACGTCGTCCCCTCCGCAGAGGACAGCACGAGTTCTACGACGTCATCGGTAATGAGTCGCGCGGCAGAGACACTGACCTTGGCTCGCGACGAAACCTCAGCCATCTCAGACCCCTGCGCGTGCGGCCGGTGGCCAGGTCGCGGCCCGCTCAAGGAGCGGCTCGTAGAGCGGCACGTCGGGATGAACCAGGGCTCGGTGAACGAGTCTTTCCCAGGTCTGTGTCATGAATTCGCTGTCGATGCCGGGGATCAGGGTGCCCAGCTCGCTGTCGCCCACCTCGTGTGCCTTCTGGACGCGCTCGCAGACGTCGCGGTCCTCGCGAACGACGGTCATGATTAGTTCCAGCCAGTCGTCGACCTGCTGTTCGGTCAGCAACTCGACACCTTAAATACGTCGATGTCGACTCGCGTCTCGCGAGTGCTGATGGGGACGAACCGAAAGGTAATGAAGCCGGGCTGTTCGGCTGCATCGGCCTTTGAGTCGGCGACCTTTGCTCCGTCGGCTACACCGTCGACGACGCTGTCGGGCAGCTTGCCTGCGCCACCCGAACTCATGAAGAACACCGCGGGCCAGCTGTAGTAGGAATTGTCGTCACGCAGACCCTCGTACTGTTCCATCACGACCTCGAACTGAAGTGGCCCGATCGGGTAGCTGTAGAGATGCTCGCCGTCCAGCCGCGCCGACCGGTACCACGTCGGGTGAACGAGAGGACAGTGGTAGCACTCGCAGTTGTTGTCCCACACGATCTTCCAGTTGGCCGTGAAATCGACGGACTTGCGTCCTCGGAAGGTCGCCGTGGCGAGCGGTAGGCCACGCTGCGTCGCCAGCTCCGGGATCGGGCCGAGCGCTGCGTGGAGCGGAGGAGCATCGCCGGACGGGTTGACGAACACCATGTTGCCGAGAAAGTCGACCGCTGCGTTGGTCAGGCACAGGACCGAGCCATCGAAATTCGGGTCCTCCTT
>CAWABJ010000004.1:0-1309744 GCA_963780335.1 uncultured Actinomycetota bacterium
CGGGATGACCCGTTGCCTCAGGGCGTGTGTGGGGCCACCAATCTCCAGGGTGGTCTCCAGTCGGCATCCGGCTCACGTGATCGCCCGGCCCCGCGCTGCCACACGCGGCGCGGTGACCGGCGGCGGCCATCGACGTGACGGGTCCGTTGCCATGACGGTGCAGTCGTGGATGCCGGGGACGTCGCCTCGTCCACACACCGGGGGTCGTGGACCGTCCGAAGCGCTGCCCGCCCGGCTGAGACTCGGGGATCACGAATCCCTCGACGGCTTCCTTGAACGGCTTGCGACGCTCAACGATCTTCTCCCACCGCAGTTGCTACGACTGCTCACGGCACCGGAGGATTCGGGCTGCCCGTCCGCGGCCTTCTTGACGATCAAGCCGGACCCTCTGATCGTGGACAGGATCGTGCGGCTCACCGGAGTGGACGCGGAGGCGGTCAGGCGGGCATCACTGCTGCGGTTCGGCGCCGGCTTGCCGCTTTCGGTTCGATGGGCTCGACCCGCGTCAGCGCCACAGTTTCCGCCAGGTGGTGACCCAGGGATGGTTTCCCCCGTTCGGAACACAAGCCTGCCCATTGTGTCTGGACGAGGACGGGATCTGGGCGTTGCGATGGCGGCTGCCGATCGTCGCGGCGTGCACCGATCATCGGGTCTTCCTGGTCACCCGATGTTCGGGCTGTGGTGGCCGATTTCGCACGCATCGGCACGCGCCGCTGCGACCCCCTGGTAAGCGCCAGAGCAGCCCTGCGGGAATCCGGTCGGACTGCGTAACCCGTGTCGGCACCCCGTCGTGCGCCACGTGCCTCAGACGTCGCCGCCGCTGGTCCTGGCCGCCGCAACGGCCATCATGGAAGCGCTGACCACACGGCAGGTGACGATGCTGGGTGTGCCCGCCGACCCCGGCACCTTTCTCGCTGAGCTACGTCATCTCGCAACGCTCTTGCTGCATCTTGTGTCCCAACCCCACGGGCTGCGTGTTGCGCCGTGGGCGGAGGACCTTCATATCGAGGCGGCTCGGCGCACGACTATGCTTCGCGGAGCACGTTGGGGTATCAGCCCACCCGACAGTGCCGTGGTCCGCGGACACGCCCTGGCCGCAGCCCATGCCGTCCTCAGCCAGCCGAGTCTGGACGCGGCCGCCACACAACTCGTCCCGTGGCTGTCGTGCATCGCCGGCATGCCCGGCGGCCCCAGCGGGTGGCTGGTGAATAGGACCACACGCAGCGTGACCATGGCCGCTCATCCATGCGGCCGCCGCGGGCAGGCATCACGTTGGCCGACGTCTCAACGATATCCGCGGCGACGCCGCGCTCGGGCCTTCGGCGATTCCGCAACTGATAGACACCGACATCTACCGCCACGTCTTCGCATCGATGTCAGGTGAATACGAGTCGACGGGGCGGATGTATGTATCACTGTGCGTTCTCAGAGTGGTCGCACCCGTGCGCAATTGGTCCGACGCAGCCGGCGCGATCGGTTTGGACCCAGAGATGGGGAGACGCACGGCGCGCGCCGCAAGCAACCGTATGTCTGCGTCTCCCAGTGTCTTTGCCCGCGCCGTTGATCGCGTCAGCCATCTCCTGCCCGCTGGCCGGGACTTTCGCCGGCTCGAGGGCCGTGTCCGGATGCTGGCGCGCCAGCCCGACACGTGGTGTGAACGGTGGCGCACCTCGACGTCGCCGGCGCGGCGACCCACGTCATTGCCGTACGCCGTCACCTGGATGTGGTGCGAAGTGGCCCAGGGGTGCATCGACACCAGCCCCGCCTGGGTGGGGCGGCCCACGGCACCGAGCAAGGCATCGTATCGGGCTTTTGCAGCATCGCTGCCGCCGGCGACGCAGCACCACCTCCGTGCACTCGCACTGACCGATTCGTGAGTGGCCGCTCGCTGCGTCAACGGCCATGGGGCCGGGCTGTTGGCTGGGGTCCGCGGCAGGCGCGCTCGGCGCGCTCACTGAGCACCACACCGTTAAGGTGTCGCAGGAGGATTTTGTGGGTTCCGTCTTCGGTCGCGCCGAGGGTGGCAGCGGCAACGAGTTTGGTCAGGTCGCCGAGGTAACCCTGTGTGCGGAACCATAATTCGCCGGCGAGCTGAGTGAACAGCATGCCCGGTTTACCCGCGGGCAGATGCGGGAGCACCCGGTTCTCCAGCTCCCGCACGATGGTCTGCCAGGTGCGCATCTGTTCGATGTTGTCGGTTCCGTAGTGCGGGAAGGTTTGCAGTTTGAGTCTGCCGGCGATCTGCGGATCGATGACCAGGTCGCCGCCATCAAGGTCGGCTCCCACCAGAATCAGGGTTGCGCCGATCTCTCCGAGTTCGGTGTTGATGTGCTTGACGTGATCGAGGACGTCGCGGCCGCCTTTCCAGTCCGTCTTGAGCAGCTGGGCGTCGTCGACGATCAGTGCGCGGGTGCGGTGCCGCGCGGCGGCGCGGATCCGCGCTCGGACAAATGCCGGATGAGGCCTTGCCCGGGAAGGCCGTAGAACTCCAGGATCTTCACGTCGACGTCTTTGATCTTGGCGCCCGCCGGCAGATTGATCCACGCCACCGGGCACAGGTCGGCTTCGCAGTCCTCGGTCAACTGGAACACGGGCCGCCCATACCGATCGTGGGCGGCCGAACGCGTCCACTCGTCGTAGCGGTCGCGTCCCCAACGCATCATCAACGTGCTCTTGCCGACCACGTTCGGTCCGGTCACCACGATCACGTCTTGGCGCCTGAGGTGACTCGCATTGGACCGCACGATCGCCGTCATCACCGTGTTGATTGCGGTCAGTTCCTCGGTCGGCAGATAGAGGTGCTCGAGCCAACGCCGCAGCTGACCGATCTGGTTGTCGCGCATCAGGTCTGAGAGCCTTTTCCACTGCGCCACCGTCAATGCCGACGGTTCCCGGGGGATCTCGGTGCGGCAGTAGTCGTGCCACATCGTCGCGTCCACGGCTCAGCAGTCCTGCTCGTCGAGCAGGTCGGCCACGCCCGACACAGCGAATCGGTCGATAGGAGGCGGGGGGCTGGCTGCCGGGACTGCAGGTGATCGCTGGCGCGTTGTGACTCGTCGTGGTCCATGCGGGATTGTTCGACGCGGCGGGTAGCTGCCGCGAGCTTGGCCTTCCACTTCCGATCCGTGGAGGCCGCGGTGAGTTCGGTGAGCTCGTCGAGGATTTGGCGCGTCGCTGAGCCTCTCGTGAGGACCGCTTCCCGCCGCGATCACGGATCCGGCGACGCGCAGCGTCGACGATCATCTCCGTCATCGGTGCCTGCATGCGGTGCGCACCGCGCCACTCGATCGGTTCGACCCGGTTCGATTGTGGATCCCGGAACCAGATCCGTGACAGATCGTGGGGATCCACGTAAAACGGGGCGGCGCGGTCAGCGGTCCGGAAATACCCTGTCGGCACCCCGCGGTAGGCGTCCAGGATGGGCGAATCGTAGGTCATGTCGCGGAATTCGACGCCGGCGTGGCTGATGGTGCCCCATCGCACGGGCAGGAACTGATAGATCAGGTCGGGCCGTTGCGGGACGTCGATGCGACCGGTCGCCTCGACCATGGCATCCCACATCTCCAGGGGGCACAGGCGCGCCGCGGGGTCCCTGGGCAGCACCAGCCCGGTGTGCCAGCTGCGGTGGTAGTCCAGCGCGACGAACCGTCGCAGGTGCTCCTGAAGTTGGTGAGCGGTCAACAACGGCTCCTCGCTGACCAGGCGCCCGCGCTCGGCGACGTTTCGGCCCTTGTATCCCGGGATTTGTTGGACACCGCGCTGCAGGGTCTCGTGCCAGCGTTCGACCTGTGGGTTGTCGGTCGGTTTCTTGCCTCGACTGAGCAGCAGATCGATGCCGAGGTCACGAAGCAGTGCATAGAAGTAGTCGCAGACGAAGATAGATCCGTGGTCGCAGTGGATGGCATCGGGCATCACCGACGGGATGGCGTGTTCTCCTTGCAGGGTGGAGAACTGCGGTGCCACGTGGCGCCGCCCGGCGTGGACGTGGACCTCGGAGAAGTCCAGTTGCGCCGGCAGGCCCACCCACCGCCAATCACCGATGGTGGTGCCCGCAACGGTCAGGGAGAACGGGCGGCACACGTCGTAGACCAACAATCCGGCTTCCAGTCCATTGGCGCTCCTGGGGACCACCCGCAACGCCAGGATCACCCGGGTCGCCACGTCGATGGCGGTGAGGATCTCCACGCTGCACGGCCGTCCGCTCAGCGGGTCGAAAACCAGGTTGTCGGCGCGGGTGGCGTCGATGGCGACCACTTGCCCGGGACGCACCGCCGGATAGTGACGCGACCCGGATACCTTCTGCAGTGCCCGGGTCCGCTGCGAGCGGGTCGTGGCACCCTTTTGGCGCTTGAGGGTGGACAAGTATTCCTGCGTGATCCGTTGCGGCGTCACAGGATCGGGACACCCGTCTTCCCGAAGGCGTACGCGGATGCGGCGATCGAGTTCGCGCAGCGAGACGGTGGATCGGTCCCCGTCGAGGGTGTCGAAGACCACGGTTGCGATCTCGCGGTACGCGCCGTCGATCAACTCCCAGGACATCCCGTGGCGCAGGCTGCGCCCGTCGATCAGAGCGCGCAGGCCGCCGGTCTTCCAGCCACGCACCCAGTTGCGCACGGTGCTGGGATTGCAGCCAGCCGAATCCAGATCACCGTCGCCCACCCGAGGTGGTGTCTGGCTGTCACGGCTGAGGAGTTGGGCCATGGCCAGGCAACGCCGTGCTTCCGAGAGCCCGAAGCCGGGGCCGAAGGGGTATCGGGGTTCGCCGGGGCGGGCGAGCTCGGGGTGCCCGTCGCGGAATCCGGTCAGGATCTCCTGGACGATCGCCAGCCGATTTCGGGTGACGTCGCGGACGTGCTCGTCGAGCCCATCCCACAACGGTCGCAGCGGCTCGGTGAGCGCGACCACGTCGGCGTCGTGGACGTTGCGCACCGTCGACAGGTCAACCCAGGCGACCGTCGCGGTCACACCGAACGCGTCGCGGATCTCGACTCCCACCGACAACACGGCGACCACCACCGCCATGCCGCTGTCGGTGAGTATCCGTGCGCCCTCGGTGAGCACCGTGCGGGCGTCAGTCACCGGTGTGCCTGATGTGCAGCGCCACCGCGGTGGTCAGCGTCCAGGGTGCTGTCATGTCGATATCTAACGCACCGCACCACAACAGATGCCAGACGGTCGAGATCAGTTCACCGCTGCCGTCGTCGTGGGCGAAGATGCTCGCCAACGTGGCCCCGTCGCACCCCGCCGCTGCCCGGGCTCGCTTCTCGTGTCGGCTGGCCCAGGGGGGCACTCGACGAAAACCGTTCAGCCACATCGTGTTCAGTCGTTCCAGATCATCCATCCCCGCGAAGACCTCATAACCCCAGCCGACCGACGTGCATACCCGACGGGTCAGGGCACTCTTCGTTTCGAATTGCTGGTCTTGTTTGTCCAGGGCGCGCACGTCCCACACCGTTGGCGCGGCACCCGCGTGCACGGTGAGAAGGTCCGGGGTGTGGCTGCCCGGCTCAGATCCCCTCCAAGACAACGTCAAGGGTTGGGCCACGATACGCAGCACGGTCGGGTCGCGGTCAAGCCGGCGAACCAGGTCGTGCTCCAAGCCCGACTCCAAGGACACGAAGTCGCCATTGGTCATGGTGTAGGCCGTCACCGGCACGTGGCGATTGTGCTCGCTGGACCGGGGCCGGCGCACCGGAGCCAACTGATCCAGCGGCGGGTCACTGCGCTCGGGCCAGGACCACACCGACAGAGGACCCGGGCCGAGTCGGAACGTCCATCGCACGTGCACGTCGGTGCTGCTGGCGGTGGCCGCACAGTCACCGTCACCGTCACCGACGCCGACAACTCGACCCGGACGCATCGCCTCTTCTTCCACGTCCCGCGTGATGGAGGCAATCGATTTTAGTGAGCTGACCGCCGGGCCGTACGCGGTTTGTTCGGGTTCGCTGCTCAGTCGGCGATGACCCGTTGCGCGGCGGTCACTGGCTGGCGGGTTCGCCTTCGCTGGGGTGCGCCGATGCCGTGCTTGACCGCTTGGCGGCGAAGACTGGAGGTGGCCATCCCGATTTCGCGCGCCATGTCGCTCAGTGCGCGGTGGTTGTCGACGTGTTCGCGGCGTAGCCATCCCAGATCGATGGACGTCTGATTGTGGGCCCGACGTCGGGCATCCCCGATGTGATGGCGGCGCGCGTGTCGCCGCAGGGTGCTGGCCGTGACACCCCCTTCCCGCGCCATGTCGGTCAGTGAGCGGCCATTGACCACGAATCCGCGGTAGAGCCACTCCAGATCAACGATGGAGCATCGTTTCACCCGCTCGGGTCGCTTCCGCGTGGGGCGAGGTCCCCTGGTCACCCTAATTCCCTGTGTCTTCGCAACCTTGGCCAACGTGGAGAGCGACATGCCGAGTTCACCGGCGATGTCGGTGAGCGTGCGCTGTTTCTCCAGGTACTGCTCGCGGAGCCATGCTGGATCGACGTTGCGTCGTGGGCGCACCACCGGGTCCTTCTTCGGCTTCGTCGGCGTGGGTCTCGGCGCAACGCGGAATCCGAGCTTCTTCACTTGGCGGTGCACCGTGGAAGTGGCCACGCCGAGTTCGCGGGCAAGCTCAGAGGCAGCCCGACGGTTCCCCACGTACTCACGGCGCAGCCAGTTGGAGTCAATCGCGGAGGACCGAGGATGAGGCAGCGTTCTCGGGCCGTGGGTCTTGCCCTTCTCAAGGCTGGGCTCGTGCTGACACGGGGGTCACGGATGACGGGGATTCCCTGTCGTGTAGCGAAGCGGCTGACGGCACTGATGGAGGCTCCGACCTCATGGGCGATGTCGGTGAGCGTTCGATGTTTCTCGACGTACTCGCACCGGAACCAGGCTGGATCAATGGCCAAACGGGGACTCGGCTGGCCGCCTCTATTCTCGACGTTGTATTCGCGGGCAAGGGTGGACACCACCCTGTGGTGCACATCGAACCTGGCGGCGATGGCGCTGATCGACAACGCGTCACGCTGATGCAGGTGGGAGAGATCTTGAGGTGTGAGGCGCGCTCGGAGTCGTTGCAGCTGGGTTGAGGGTCGACCGGCAGATCGTTCGACGGGGAAGCGTTCGAGCAACAGTCGAATGCACGGGGTCGGCACGCCGAAGTGCCGTGCGGCGGCGGCGATGTTGCCGGACTCGACGCCCAGCACGCGGTGCAGCTCCGATATCGACACCGCGGCCAGGTCGGGCCCGGGAAGCTTCAAGTCGCTGATTATGTTCATCGGCGGGGACCACTGCACGGGTTCATCGAACACGTTGTGACCGTGCAGAAATCGTGTCGCTTCACCATCGAGTGTCCTGATAACCTCGGGGGTGAACCGTTCGACGAGGTTGCCCCGCTGCTGGTGCGGGCGGCGTATCCCCCGGGTGAACCCGGACATGTGCGCGGGTTGACCACTGATGCGTTCGAACATCCACGACCGCGCGAGTTGCCTCGAGAGGTTCACCTCGGTGGGTCCCAAGTCTGCCCGGTCACAGATCTGAGCCCACACCTCGGGTGGTAGCAGCCCTCCGTAGTGGAGTTCACGTCGCCTCTGGTAGTCGATGGGGCCGGGATGGGCGACGAGGTAATCGGCGAGCCGCACGATTGCTTCGGCGATGTTGGGCCACAACGGATGTCGGTACACGGCATCGAGAACCAGGGTCTGTTGCGACGACTTCACCGCGCCGCCGAGCTGTTCGCACGCATCGGTCACCGACATGCGTGTGCCGACGATCAACAACAACGTCGACAGCGACGAACACACCGTTCGCAGATGAAGCCGCTGCCTAGCGACGAGCCGCAGACTCCAGTCACGCCACAACGCCGTGGGAACGGCCTGCAGAGCGACGCCGTCCGCCCTACCGTCCGTGCGCGGGTAGCGCGGAAACTCAGTCGTCGTTCGGAAGCGCAACTTGTTCGACGGGAGGAAGTGGCTGCTGATCGCGCTGAGCTGCACCGCCTCCAGTGCGGGACTCAAGTGCCCGAACCGCAGCTCCCCCGGCGTCGCCGTTCGGTTCCGAGCCCCACGCCGGCCGATGACGCTGCGCAGGCGATCCCCCGCTTCGCGGATCGACTCGGAGGCGAGAACCGTCAAGGCCAACGCGATGCCAATCCCGGTGATCAGCGCCGGCGCGCGGGCGGTGAACACCTCCGGCTCGCCCCAGCGGCGCAGGTCCAGGTCGAGTAGTCGGGCCCGGATCGAAGTGCCGCCGTGGATCTGCAGGAAGTCGTCCAGCTCCTCGGGGTCTGTCGAGGCGAGCATGCGAGCCGACAAGACCCGAAGGTCGGCCAGCACCTGCAGACTCGATGCCGGCGAGAGCGCATAGACACCGAACGTCGTTGCCGCCCTGGCCAAGACGCCTGCTAACCGAGCGTGCGCCACCGCCAAGGGATCGTCCTCGGCCAGCACGGCGGGGGCAGCGGTCCTCAGATCGCCCCCGCACGGCACACGAGTCGCCTCGTGGCGCGTCCACAGACTGCACCCCTGCAGGTCGGGTATCCGTGCGGGCGACAACCACCTCGGGGAAACACGTTGCGCCTGACCACACGCCGGGCACGCGTCCTCGAGGAGGCACCCATGTACGTCGCAGACGAACACCCACGGAAGGCGCCAGCGCAACTGCCACCGACCACCCGACGCCGTCAAGCATGCAGGACAAAACCGCGATCGACCGGGATTCCACGTCGACCAGCGCAGTCGCTTGCTCGACCGGTCGATCGACACCAAATGCCCGTCATAACGCGCCAACGTCATCTTGTGAAGCAGGGCCGTCTCAACCTCGGTCGAGGCGGCCACCGCGGTCGCCTCTGGTTCGGTGAGGTACACCGACAGACCCGGACGGCGCAGATCGACGCCACCCCCGATCGACGAGCCAATGCCGACCAATAGTTGGCCAAAGGTCGTGTCCAACCGGGTCGCCAACGTACCCAACCTGGACTCGAGAACTTCCCCCGGCTGAGGAACCACACCGATCGGCAATGAGCGGCGAACCATCACGACAACCGATCGCGTCGAAACCTTTGGTGCACATGGGACATCGGAGCGCCACGCGCACATCGCAACCCGCAACCGGTCCAGCACCACCGCATCATCGGCCACTCCACGCAATCGCCCCAGGCAGCCAAATTCCATGGTGAACGATGTCCCGGCCGGGGGTGACCCTTTCGGCTAGAGCTGCCTGAAAACAACCGGACATCAAAAGAACGGACGCGGCTCGCCCGGCACAAAGAAGCTGAGGACGCGAGATGGAGCGAATCCTGCCGATCGACGATTACCGGCATTCTGCGGAGCCATCTCAGGTCCACCCGGTGCCGACTATAATTGTCAGGACATTAATACTACTGGGTCTAGTTTAACAACAAAATGCGTTTTGCTAATTTAGCCTGCATCTCGACAACATCAGCACTCCTAGTGCGCCATGTTCGTGAACCGCGACAGGTGCAGCTGGTGCGCCACCGTGATCGTCTTCGTCGGTCCCGCGCGGTGTTTCGCAATGATCAGGTCCGCCTCACCGCCGCGCGGGTCGTCGCGCTCGAACGCATCGGGCCGGTGCAACAGCACAACCATGTCCGCATCCTGCTCGATCGATCCCGACTCCCGGAGGTCCGAGAGCATCGGCTTCTTGTCGGTGCGCTGTTCCGGACCACGGTTCAGCTGGCTCATCGCCACCACGGGCACCCCGAGCTCCTTGGCCAGAAGCTTGATCTGCCTCGAGAACTCGGACACTTCCTGCTGGCGGGACTCGACCTTCTTGCCGGAGGTCATCAACTGCAGGTAGTCGACGACGATCAGCCGCAGATCCGCCTTCTGATGCAGCCGGCGGGCCTTGGCGCGGATCTCCATCATCGTGAGGTTCGGCGAGTCGTCGATGTAGAGCGGCGCCTCACTGATCTCGCTCATCCGCCGCGCCAGGCGGGTCCAGTCGTCGTCGCTCATCCGTCCGGAGCGCATGTCGGCGAGCTTGATCTTCGCCTCGGCCGACAGCAGCCGCATCACGATCTCGGACTTGCTCATCTCCAGCGAGAAGATGACGCTGGACATCCGGTGCTTGATCGAGCACGACCGCAGGAAGTCGAGGCCCAGCGTCGAGTTGTGCGTCGGCACCATGCCCTCGCCAGCGAGATACAGGTGCGACTCGTTGTCGACCTGCACGCACCGCACCGGCACGCTGTCGATCGCCCGCACCCACGCGACGTGTACGCCCAGCGACAGTAGCGCCGTGGTACCACCCCGACTGGTGGGCAGCGTCGCCGGGATGAGTCGGTCCGCGCCGCTTCGCAATTCGGCCGTCGTGCGGATCCCCGACTCGGTGGGCCACTGATGCTGCTCGTCCGCGACGATGATCGTGCCGTCGGAGAACTCGACCTCGTAGCATGGGCGGCCGGTCATCACCTCGGTCGCGGCCACGACGCCCGTCGGCTCACCGTCGGCCCCGATCAACAGATCACCCGGCCGGACCTCGCCCATCGTGGTCCACCCCGTCGGCGTCGGCAGCGGCGTGTCCACGGCGAGGGCCTTCCCCACCCCGGGGCGGGCCGCCACGACGATCATCTGACCCGGGTGCAGGCCGTTGGTCACCTCGTCGAGCTCGACGAAGCCGGTCGGCACGCCGCGGGCGATGCCACCCTGGGAGGCGATGGCGTCGATCTCGTCCATCGTCGGCTGCAGCAGCTGCTCGAGGACGACGAAGTCCTCGGTGGCACGCCGCTCGGTGACGTCGTAGATCTCGGCCTGGGCGCGGTCCACGACGTCGGCCACGTCCGCTCCGTCGGCACCCGCATACCCGTACTGCACCACCCGCGTGCCCGCCTCGACGAGGCGGCGCAGCAGCGACTTCTCGGCGACGATCCCCGCGTAGAACCCCGCGTTGGCCGCCGTCGGCACCGTCGAGATCAGCGTGTGCAGATAGGGCGCCCCACCGATCCTCTTCAGCAGCCCGCGGCGGTCGAGCTCGGCGGACACGGTGATGGCGTCGGCGGGCTCGCCGCGGCCGTAGAGGTCGAGGATCGCGTCGTAGATGCTCTGATGCGCGGGACGGTAGAAGTCCCCCGGCCGCAGCCGCTCCAGCACGTCGGCGATGGCGTCCTTGGAGAGCAACATCCCGCCGAGCACGGACTGCTCGGCGGCCATGTCCTGCGGCGGCTGGCGCCCGTAGTCCTCCGGCGGCGGACCATCCTGGTCGGCACGACCTCCTGCGTGCCCCCCCGAACGACCCAGGTCATCGACGACGGCCACTAAGCGTCCCACCTCCCGTGCGTGCGCGCCCAGCGTCGAACATGCATTCGACACCGCGGCTGTGACTGTATGTCAGCCCCCCGACGGCCTTCACTCGCGAAGACGCCGTTCTTCCCTCTGCGTTTCATCCGGCGTCGCCGCCTGGCGACTCCGACGGCTCACGCTAGACGTTGCTGGAAACCGCGCAACCCAGCCCTGTTAGTGAACTCGTGAGTGGAGTGTGGATAGCGTTGGTCGGCCATGTTGAACCGTTGGGGACAACCTGTGCACAACTCGTCTGTTTTTCAACATCAATGCAGATAAGGGCATCACGGACGGGGTGGGAATCTGTGGATGCGAAGTCGCTCGGCGTGTCGGCCGAGGTTGCCGTCCCGGGCGTGTTGTGTTGCGCCCGCGGACCCTAAGGGTTAACGGCAGGTTACCTTCGCTGGGCGGCAAACGCCCGGCAATGTTCGCCAGCAGGCACAGCAAAGCCCGGGTGGAGATCAATCACGCCTTCACCCGGGCTATTGACGCTGCGGTCGCTACTCGGCGACGACGTTCAGCGACGCCGCGACGGACACGTCCGGGTGCAGCTGCACCGTGACGGCGTACGTGCCGAGCGCCTTGATGTGTGCCTTGGGCAAGTGGATGGTCCGCTTGTCCAGGTTGGGGCCGCCGGCCTTCTTTATGGCGGCGGCGACATCGCCGGTGCCGACGGAGCCGAACAGCTTCCCGCTATCACCGGCGGTCCGCACGGCCAGCGACACGGGGCCCAGCGCCTCGATGGCGGACTTGAGCTCCTTCGCGTGATCCAGGTCGCGAACCGTCTTCAGCTCGCGTGCCCGACGGATCTCGTCGGCCTGGCGCTCGGCGCCGCGCGACGCGACGATGGCCATCCCCCGGGGCAGCAGGAAGTTGCGGCCGTAGCCGTCCTTCACCTCGACGGTGTCGCCGGCCGAACCCAGGTGGTCCACCTCTGCGGTGAGAATCAGTTTCATGTCAGTGGTCTTCCGTTCCCGATCTAGCGCGACGCCGCGCTGAACGGCAGCAGAGCCACCTCGCGGGCATTCTTGACCGCGATCGCGATGTCGCGTTGGTGTTGAACGCAGTTCCCCGTCACCCGGCGGGCACGGATCTTGCCGCGCTCGCTGATGTAGGTGCGCAGCAGTGCGGTGTCCTTGTAGTCGATCACCGTGTTCTTGCCCTTCTTCGAGCAGAACGCGCACTTGCGTGTCTTGACCGGCTTCTCGGGAGCCGGACGCCTCTTCGTGGAGGAGGACTTCGCCATTTTCTATCTCTTTCTCAATGCTGAGCGGCGCGATGCGCCGCGGAATTCACTGTCAGAACGGAGGTTCTTCGTCGGCTCCGCTGAACGAACCGGACGCCGGGGCACTACCCCACGGATCGTCCTTCGGGCCCTCGTTGGAGCCGCCGCCGGCCGCTGCGCGCGAACCGCCGCCACCGCCGAAGCCCCCGCCGCCGCCACCGCCGCGGCTGGCCTTGTTGACCTTGGCCGTCGCGTACCTCAACGACGGACCGATCTCGTCGACCTCGAGCTCCACGACCGTGCGCTTCTCACCCTCACGGGTTTCGTAGGACCGCTGCTTGAGCCGGCCCGTCACGATCACGCGCGAACCGCGGGTGAGGCTCTCGGCCACGTTCTCGGCGGCCTCGCGCCAGATGCTGCAGCGCATGAAGAGCGGGTCGCCGTCCTTCCACTCGTTGGTCTGACGGTCCATCATCCGGGGCGTCGACGCCACCGTGAAGTTGGCGACGGCGGCCCCGGACGGCGTGAACCGCAGTTCGGGGTCGGCGGTCAGATTTCCGACGATGGTGAGGTTGGTGTCACCAGCAGCCACGAGGTCCTCCTGTGCTTGATACGGCTTTGAGGCGCAGCCTACGGAAGCGCTCGGACGTGCACGGCCTGTTGGGGCTCAGTGCTTGTCGGTCCGCATCACCTTGGTCCGCAGGACGGACTCGTTGAGGCTGAGCTGGCGATCCAACTCGGACACCGTGGCCGGTTCGGCCTTCACGTCGATGACGGCGTAGATGCCCTCGGGGTGCTTGAGGATCTCGTACGCCAACCGGCGCCGGCCCCAGATGTCGATCTTCTCGACCGTGCCGCCGTCCTTGCGAATGACGTTCAGGAACGTCTCCAAGGACGGGGCTACCGTCCGCTCATCGAGCGTGGGGTCGAGGATGACCATGATTTCGTATGGACGCATGAGGAACCCATCACCTCCTATGGTCGTGTGCGGCCACGGCTTGTCCGTGGCAGGAGGGTCGCCTGCGTCGGCAACTCGTCGAGGTTACAGCAGGACGGCGTGAGCTGCGAAATCGTCGTACCGCGTGCGGGCGCTGGTCAGCCGCCCTCGGCGGTGCGCTTGATGGCCGCCAGCGTGACCGGGATGCCCTCCTTGGCCGCCCGCGTGCGGATCGCGATCTGCTCGTCGGCCCGGTCGCCGTAGCGCTCGCGGAAGCCGTCGATGCCGGCGGGCTGGAACGCCCACGACTCGGTGAGGCGCGTGCCACCCTCCTCCGGCGCGAGGGTGAAGCCCCACCGCACCCAGCCGGCGTTGACCACCCACGCGAACTCGCGACCGGGTTCGGCGGCCACCACCTGGCTGCGCGTCTCCCACGTCCGCTTCCCGTCGTCGTTGCGCCCGGTGAAGGAGGCGCCGACCGTCGGGCCGCCACCCTCGTCCCACCAGCACGACCGGCACTGCGGACTCCACTCACCCATCCGGGTGACGTCGGAGACCAGGGCGTAGAGCCGGTCCGCGTCGAGGTCCACCACGACGGAGTCACTGAATTCGAGATCGGTCACGCCTTGCAGCGTGCCACGAGCGCTCAGCGGGACTGCAGCAGCCGCCGGTAGGCAGCCAGGACCTCGGCGACCGGCAGCACGGGGGCGTCGGGACCCTTGGCATCGTCGTCCCAACGGCGCACCGCCACGGCCTCCGCGGCGTTCGGGTGCGCCCCGAACTCGGCGACCTCGGCGGCGCTCATCGGTCCGCCCTGGCGCACCAGCGACGCGACCGACGCCGGGCTGAGCTCGGCGTGATACCGCTCGTCGACGGCCACCAGATAGCGCTTCGCCGGGACGTGCTGCGCGACGATCCATGCCGCCCGCTCGCCGAGGTGACGGCGGGCGAACTCGGCGCCGGACAGTTCGTGCGGCAGTCCCGGCCACTGCGCCTGCACCGGGGCAGCCCGGCCGATGTCGTGCAGCGTGGCGGCCAGCAGCAGCTCGTCGTCGACGCCGGCCTGGGCGGCCTGCCAACCGGTCTGCAGCGCATGCGCGCGTTGGTCGACCGGCTCGCCACCGTAGGGCAGCCCGGCCAGGCCCTCGATGAGGACGGCCATCTCCGCGTCGGTCAGGGGCATGGCTTCTCCGTCCGGTCCTGCAGGGCGCTGACGAGTTCCTCGGCGAGTTCACGGGTCGCCGCCACCACTCCGGACCACCGGCGGCTCAGGTCGGGGTCGATCTCCAGCGGTCGGCCGTGGACGTCGAGCACCGCACCGCCTGCGGCGGGCACCATCACCATCGCGGCCGCCAGATCCATGATCCGGTGCGTGTCGGAGCAGGCATCGGCGAACGCATCGGTCGAGCCCTCGGCGACCAGCGCGGCCTCCAGGCAGCTGGTGGACAGGATGCGCACCCTGGCCGCCCGGTTGGCGACGCGCCACCACGCCGGGTCGTCCGGCCCGTGCGGGCGCAGCAGGCTCACGGCCGCGCCGTCGAGCGCGGTACGTCCGGTGGTGCGGTAGGCCGTCGGCCGACCCGCGACCGCATGCCAGCACCGGCCGGTGTCGAACCAGCAGGTGAGCGCCTCCGTCGCGACGCCGTCGACGGCGAGCACCCCGGCGAAGGCCGAAAGCGGCACGCCCGCAGCGGCATTGGCGGTGCCGTCCACCGGGTCGACCACCAGGGTCACCGCCGAACCGTTGTCGACGACACCGATCTCCTCACTGAGGAGGTTCACCCGGTACTCATCGGCGACCTCGGCGACGGCGGTGTCGACCAGGATGTCGAGCCGCATCGTCGGTGTGCCGTCCGCGCCCATCTGCACCTTCTCGGCGAGCGCCGCCCGGTCGTACCGACGACGGGCGGCGTCGAACGCGGTGGCGGCGGCCCGCGCGGCCGCGGCGAGGGCGGGATGGGTGCCGGTCGGCACCACGGGTTCCGGTATCCGCCAACCGATGTGGCTCATCGGGCGCTCACCAGGACCGCACGCACGGCGGGCCACAGCGGGCCGGGCGCGATCAGCGCGAGGTCGGCGCGCAGCCCCGGCGCCAGCCGGCCGCGGTCGGTCAGGCCGGCGACGTCCGCGGGCCCGGACGTCACCAGGCCGACGGCTTCGGGCAGGCTCACCACCCCGTCGGCGGCCAAGGAGAAGACGGCGGCCAACAGACCCGACGGCAGATAGTCCGACGCGATCGAGGTGACCAGGCCCCGCCCGATCAGGTCGCGTGCCGACGCATTGCCGTTGTGCGAGCTGCCGCGCAACAGGTTCGGCGCGCCCATCACCACGGGCAGGCCCCGCTCCCTGGCGGCCACCGCGGCCGCCACGGTGGTGGGGAACTCGGCGACCGATCCCCCGCGCGCTACCAGTTCATCGACCTCGGCAGCCGAACTCAGGTCGTGGCCCAGCAGCCGGATCCGACCGGCACCAGCCTGCTCGCCCAACCAGGCCATGGCGTCCTCGCGGAACTCGAGCCGGCCGTCGCGCTCAGCGATCAGACCGTCGACGTGCTCGGCCGCCTCCCGCTCGGAGAAGCCGCGGGTCCCTGCGATGTAGCGCTCGTAGTAGCGCCGATCGGCGTACTGACCCTGCCCGGGTGTGTGGTCCTCGTGCGAGACCAGCACTCGCTGACGGACGTTTGCCAGCCGGTCCCGCAATGCCGCCAGCCCGTCGGGTGACCGCACGTCGAGCCGGTAGAGCAGGCGGTGATCCACCCGGCCGTCCTGGCGGGCGTCGATCGCCCGGCACACGTCCAGCGCGCCCTCGACCGTTCGTGGGACGCCGCGGCCGAAGCTGTTCTCGAACCCGGTGCCGTGGAACACGGTGGTGACGGCCGCCGCCAGCAGCTTGCCCTCGAACGACAGCAGCGCAAAGTCCAGCGGCAGCTCGGCGCCCGGCCGCGGCAACCGCTCCTTCTCCAGGCCGTCGCTGTGGGTGTCCACCAGGCCCGGCACGCACAGCAGCCCGGCGCCGTCCACGTCGGCCAGGACGCCGGGGCGGTGCGGTTCGACGGCGGCCAGCCGCCCGTCGCGCACCGCCACCAGCGCATCGTCGAGCATCCGGTCCGGCAGCACCGCGCGGACATGGCCGAGGACGTAGTCGGCCGGCGGTGCGGCCAGCGGCCAATGCCCCACCCGCGGCTCGAAGAGGCCCGTGCCGGCACTCATGCTCATGCCACTCCTTCGAAGATCTCGCTCGGCGCGCCGTCGGCGACGATGCGTCCTTCACCCATCAACACCACCCGCGACGCCAGCCGCCGCATGGCGTCCAGATCGTGAAACACCGCCAGCACCGCGACCCCCTGCGCGGCCAGCGTGCCGATCAGCTCCAGCGCGGCCTCCCGGTTGGCCGGGTCCAAGGCCGACACCGGTTCGTCGAGCAGCAGCAGCCGCGGCGGTCGGACCGTTCCCGCGGCCAGATTCACCCGCTGGCGTTCACCGCCGGAGAGCACCGAACAGTCGACGTCCCACAGTCCCTCGTCGATGTTGAGCCGCCGCAGCGCGTCGACGGCCGCCTCCCCCGCGGCCTCGCCGTCGAGGCCGCGCCTGCGGGCAGTGGCCGCCACCACCTCCAGCGGACCGGTCCGCGGCGGCGCAGCCAGGAACTGTGACACGTACCCGAATTCCCGACCACGCACCCGGGCCATCGCACGGTCGGAGAGCTCGGTCAATTCGGTCTGAGCATCGTCTGCGGTGTGCAGCACCACGGATCCGGAGTCCGGAAGGTAGGTCCGGTTGATGCAGCGCAACAGTGACGACTTGCCCGCCCCGCTGGGCCCGGCCAGCGCCACGTGTTCGCCTGCCCGCACGTCGATGTCGATGCCGTGCAGCGAGTGCACGGTCCGGCCGTCGATGGTGTGCAACGTGAACGACTTGCGCAGGGCGCGCACCGACAACACCGGTGCCACCGCGATCACCGCCGTGCCGCGGCGACGAGCCGCTGGGTGTAGGGCTGGTGCGGGTCGTGGAACAGCTGGTCGGTGAGACCGCGTTCGATCACCCGCCCCAGCTGCATGACGATGGTCCGGTCGGTGAGCGACTCGATCACCGAGAAGTCGTGGCTGACGACGACCGCGGCGATATTGCTCTCGGCCAACAGGTTTCGCAACAGATCGAGCACGCCGGCGGCCACCGACGCGTCGAGCCCGGTGGTGGGTTCGTCGAGCAGCACCACCGGTGGCTCGGTGGCCAGCGCCTTGGCGATCTGAACCCGTTGTCGCATCCCGCCGGAGAAGGTGCCCACCGCATCGTCCATCCGCGACAGCGGTACCTCGACCCGCTCGAGCAGCTCGGCCGCCCGGTTGCGGATGTCTTGGTAGCCGCGCCATCCCGCGGCGGTGAGTCGCTCGGCGATGTTGCCGCCGGCGCTCACCAACAGGTCGAGCCCATCGGCGGCGTTCTGGTGCACCACGGCCATGCCGTCCACCCGCAGCCGCCTGCGCTGCGCGTCGGGCAGGGCCAGCAGATCGGTGCGGCCGCCGTCCACGGTGGCCAAGCGCACCGAGCCGGCGGTGGCCCGCTCGTCGCCGATGATGCAGGACAGCACCGTCGACTTCCCCGAGCCGGACTCGCCGATCACCCCGAGCGCCTCCCCGGGTGCGACGTCGAACGACACGTCCCAGGCGGCGACGATCGCGCGGGTGGCCGGACTGACGGCAGTGCCGTGTACCGGGCCCGTGCCCGGCACCGCGTGGACACCGCCGACGCCGTGCACCTTGCCGATCGATTCGACCGACAACATCCATTCGGGGCTGTCGCGTAACGGTTCCCGACGCGGTATCGGACGGCGGTGGGTCATCGCCGTCGCGGCGGCCCGCCGAGCCGGGTCCGGCAGCAGCTGCAGGGGCGCCCGCCTGCGGTGCGCGGCCAAGTCGGCGTCCCCGCCGCGGACCCGGGCACACCACTCGGTGTCGCTGCAGGCGAATCCGCCGCCGGTGCCCGCCTCGACGAGGAACACGTCGGCGCTGCCGCACGACCTGCACACTGCCCCCGGCGTGTACTCGACCTCGAATGGCACGTCGTCGAACGTCAACGGCACCACGTCGGTGTGGGGTGGCACCGCATAGATCCGCTTCTCGCGGCCGGCGCCGAACAGGTTCACCTGCTCGCTGCGATGCAGCCGCGGCACGTCCCAGCGCGGGATCGGCGTCGTCGCCATCACGTAGCGGCCCGCCACCAGCACCGGGTAACCGGTTGTCCTGGTGATCATCCCGTTGCGCACGATGTCCTCGTAGAGGCTGACCCACATGGCCGCGTAGTCGCCCTCCGCGTGCATCCGCGCGCATACCGCGACCGACTTCTCCACCTTGCGCAGCGGTTCGGGCACCGGCACCTGGTAGACCAGGACATCGCCGGGGGACAGTCCCTCCTCGGGCACCCGGTGCCGGGTCTGCACCACCGTGGCGGCCCGGGTGTCGGCCGTTTCGCCGCACCCGGTGGTGCCGGTGATCAGCCGGCGGAGATTGGTGGCGTTGACCCCGCCGTCGTCGCCCTGGTCGATGACCTTCACGGTGTCCTGCGCACCGATCACCGCCAGCGTCACCTGCAGGCCCCCCGAGCCCCACCCGCGGGCCACCGGCATCTCCCGGGAACCGAACGGCACCTGGTATCCCGGGACGCACACCGCGGTGAGCGCCGCGCGGCGGATCTCCCGCTTGGCGCCCTCGTCGAGGATCCCCGCGGGGGTGGCTGCGGCGCTCGCCTCGGCGAGTAGTTCCGCGGTGGAGGTCATTCGCAGTCCCTTCCGGCCGGCTCCGGGATCCGCCCGGTCGGAGCCGCACCGGCGGCCATGGCGCTCTGCAGTGCCTGCTTTCGCTCCACCATCGAGCGGAACGTCACGTAGTGCGGCAGCTTGAGATGTTCGAGGAAGCCCCCGGAGTCCAACCCGTCGGTGGTGAGCAGCAGCAGCTGTTCCAGCGGGCCGGTCCGGCCGAACCGGCGGTTCGCGACGTCGAGGTTGGCCATCGCGATGGCCTTGCGTTCGTTGTGGCCGAAGCACAGCCCGTAGCCGACGTCGAAGCGGCTGCGATCCTCCTCGGCGCCGTCGAGGTCTTCGATCGCCTCGGCCTCGGTCACCCGGAACCGACCGATCGTGACCGCGTCGCCGGTGTGCGGGTGCCGCACCCGCAGCGGAAGCCGGCCGTGCCTGACCTCCCCGAGGGTCACCTCGTGAATGTCACCGTCCGGTCCCAGGATCGAGCGGTACCACAGTGCGACGAGCGCTCCCGTCTCGGCGCGCGCCATCGAGGCCAGCACCGCCGAGCGTGGCGCGGGTGGCCGGGCCGGCACTCTTGCGACGTCGAAGGGTTCCGGGTCCGCGCCCGTGCGGTGATCGACCGCCAGACCGAGCTCGCGCAGCTGGTCGAGGAACCGGCGCGGCCGGCGCTGGTCCTCCGTTCGCGGTGTGACCCTCGGCCCGGGATCGGCGGTCGGCTGCCCGGACGGCTCCTCCGGCTCGTCCAACAGGCGGCGGGTGTAGTCGGTGGTGCGGCCCAGCAGCTGCGGCCCGTCGGGCGCGCGGAAGGCAGGCACGATGCGGCGCATGATCACCATCTCGTCGGGGTCCACCGGTTCGCTGACCGCCAGCCGCGGCAACGTCGACCGGTGCGCCCGCAACACGTGCGCCGCCTCCAGCGCGTCTCCCTCCGCCTGCCGGAACGCGGCCGCGGCGGCGGCCTCGTCGAACAGTCCCGCCTCGCCCATCACCCGGTCCACCGCCATGCGGAACCGCGCGATGATCTGGTCGGCCGGCGCCCACGCCACCGGTGCGTGGTCGCGGGCCCGGCGAACCAGGTCCTCGGCGGCGAGGATGGCGTCGAGCCCACCTCTCGCTCCTGAGTAGCCCATCAGTTCTCCTCGGTGATCGTGGTGGTGCGCGGCAGGCCGACGACGCGCCCGTCGGCGGTGACGAGAAGCACGTCGATGCCGGCCGGATAACCGGTGACCGCCTCGGCCCTGGCGGCGACGAAGGACGTGGGCAGTCCGCTGGGGGCCAGGGTGACCGACTCGGCGATGCCAGGACCGGACAGCCGCCAATGCTGCTCTCCCCCCGCGAGATCGGCGACGGCCAACGACACCAGCGCGCCGTCCTCAGGCGCCTCGGCGGTGCCCCGGCGAAAGCTGCGCACCTCGTCGCCGGTGACGGGCCGCAGCGCCGTGATCAGACGGGCCAGTTCCGCCGGCCACAGCGGGGCGGAGGTGGCCGTCGCGACGGCTTCGGCCCAACGGCCCTCGGACGGCTCGAGCACGCAGACGCCGGTGCCGAGGTCCGCGAGCGCGAACACCGGGAGGGCCGCCGCCGGGTACGACCGCAGCGGACCATCCGGCAGCGCCGTCGCCGTGCCGGGTCGGGCCAGGGCCTCGAGCACCGCGCGGAACACCTGCTGAGAATCCGCCGGGTGCAACGCGGTGGCGGACGCCGCGTCGGTCGTCGTCATGTCAACTCCTCGAATTCGACGATGGTGGGCGCCAATTCCGCCCATTCCCGGTCGTCCCGGTCGGCCTGGCGTCGGACCACCGTCCGACACAGTTCGTCGATGTCGGTGGCCCGCGGCCGGCCGGCCGTCGCCTCGGCGTCCAGCACGGCGGCGGCGAGCACGGCTGCGCGGTCGGCGCCGAGGCGCATCGCCCACCCGCGTTGCCCGGCCAGCTCCACTTCGGCCCGGCAGGCCAGCACATCGCCGAGCAGGAAACGTTCTCCTGCAACGGGTTCGCGCACCTGGGTCGACACGCATCCGACCTCCGGCGCAACAAGTACCCGTACCCGCACCCCGTCGGCAAGGCAAGCGTCGGCCAACATGCGCAATTCGTCCGGCTCCGCCTCGGCCAGCAAGCTGCAACGCCGCGCACGGTCCACAGGCTCAGTCATCATCTCCTCCACCTCCAGTGGTGTCCTCCAGTTCGACGACGACCCGCACCGCGTCGGCGCGGGTCCACGCACTGCTGCTGAGCAGCACCCGACCGGTCGCGGCATCGCGGTTGACGCTGTCGATGCGCCACACCGGCACGCTTGCCTCGATGCGCAACTCCCGCAGCACGTCCGGTGGTGGAATGTCCAGGCTGGCACGGCACCACGCTCGCACCGGGTCCGCGCCGCCCATCTGTCGCAACACCGTGTCCACCGATTCGACGCTGTGCAACGCGATGTCGAGGTCGGGTGCCGCCGCGACGGGGATCAGCTCCCGGGTCAACGAGGCCAGCAGGTCGTCGATGAAGAAGTGCCGGGTGATCCGGTACATCGGCGTGCCCGCCGGATGGCCGACCCGCTCGGTGTCCTCGACGTCGAGCGGAACCCGCTCCACGCCCTTGGTCTGGGAACGGGGCACCGCGCCCGCAGCGCTGACGGTGGCATGCCAGGACGGCGGCTTGCTGCGCGAGATCACATAGTCGATCCGGCGGTTCACGAACGTGCCCGCACCCTGGATGCGGCGCACCAGCAGCCGGCGTTCCAGCTCCTGCAGCGCCGAACGGGCGGCAGCCCGACCCACCCCGAACCGGGTGGCCAACTCCGGTTCGCTGGCCACCCGGGAGCCTGGTGCGCAGTCGGCGAGTTCACCGGCCAGCTGGTCGGCGATGTCCAGGTAGCGAGCGGCGGTCATGGGCACCACGTTGCGCCGCCCACTCGTCCGGACAACTTCACCGGCGCCAACGGCGGAACGCCCGAAGGTGAACATCCGGAACGGTTGTCGCGCGCCGGTCACCGCACCTCGTGTCGCACCCACAGGGCCAACGCCTCCACCAGCAGCACCGTGCCGGCGACCAGCGCCAGAATCGTCGTGACGGTACCGAATTCGAGTATCTGCGCCGCGCTGAGAAGATCGAATCCGATCCCGCCGGCACCCACGATGCCGAGCAACGTCGCCGACCGAATGTTCACGTCGAGTTGGTAGAGCACGTGCCCGAGCACAGCGGGGGCGGCCTGCGGCAAGGTTCCGGTGGCGAACACCTGTGAACGGCCGGCGCCGGTCGCCCGGACCGCCTGCTCGGGTCCCGGGTCGACCTCCTCGAGGGAGTCGGCGACCAACTTGCCGAGCAGTCCGACCGACCCGACCGCGAGCGCCAGCGTGCCCGCCACCGCACCCAGGCCGGTGATCACCACGAAGACGATCGCCAGCACCAACTCGGGGACACCGCGAATGCCCACCACCAGCATGCGGAATGCGCGGGCGATCCGCGGGGTGGGCGCCACGTTGCGGGCGGCCAGCACGCCGATCGGCAAGGCGAGCACCGTCCCGATCACCGTGGCCCCCAACGCAATCTGAACGGTCACCCACAGGTCAGCCAGCAGGGTGGTGAAGATTCCGGAGGTCTGCGGCGGCCAGAACAGGCCCAGCGTGGTCGGTGCTGCCGCCAGCGACGTCACGAAGTGGACCGGATTCACGTCGGCGCCGGTAGCGGACAGCACCGCGACCAGCACGGTCACCACCGCGTATGCCAGCCCGCGCAGCCGGCTCCCCGTCCACGGCGGACTGATCCGGTCACCGCGATTGATCGGTGCGACCGCGCCACGGTGGTCGCCGCCGTCGCGCAACGACGCGCGCCGGATCGCACCGGACAGCAGTTCGACGATGACGCACAACGCCAGAACCACTGCCGCCAGGGCCATTCCGCGCCGGTAGTCGAGCTCCTTGAAGGCGGTTGCGATCGCGTAGCCGATCCCGTCGACGCCCACGAAGCCCAGCACGACCGAGATGCGGAGATTGATGTCGAGGCGGTGCAGCGCCGTCGCGACCAGCGCAGGCAGCACTTGCGGCAGTACCCCCGTGATCAGCTCCTGACCGCGACTTGCACCGCTCGCCCGCACCGCCGCGCGGGGGCCCTCGTCGATCTGCTCGATCGCGTCGGCGTAGAGCTTGCCAACCATGCCCACCGAATGCAGCCCCATCGCCAGCACCCCGGTCATCGCGCCGAGACCGAAGATCCGGAAGAAGACGATCGCCAACACCACGTCGGGCACCGCCCGCACCAGGACGATCGCGGTCCGGGCGCCGAACCGCGCGGCGTGCCCCGGGGTGGTGTTGCCGGCCGCCAGGATCGCCAGCGGCAGGCTGATGACCACCGACAACAGCGTCGCCGACACCACGATCGCCATCGTCTGCCCGCACAGGGCCAACAGTTCGGCCGCCGGCGGGAAGTCCAGCGGGAACATGCGACCCGCGAAGTCCACCGCGTTGCGTCCGCTGTCGACGAAGGTGGCGACGTTGATCCGCAGGGCGGCCACCGCCCAGCAGCCCAGCACCGCCAGCGCAACGATGATCAGCCAGACGCCGGTGGCCGCCGACCTCGGCCGGGCCAGGGTACGCCGAGGGTCCGGCTGCCTCACCCGACCGCGGCGGGCAACGCCGTGGGCGTGGCGCCGACCTTGGCGTACACCGACATCGCGTCCTGCGGGTCGAATCCGGCCACCGCGTTGTCCAGCACCACCCTGCCGGCGCGCAGTCCGATGATCCGGTCACCCCAACTCAGGGCGAGACTCACCTGGTGCAGGCTGCACAACACGGTCAGTCCGCGCTCGGCGCTGATGTCGCGGATCAGTTGCATCACCTGCGTCGAGGACTCCGGGTCCAGCGACGCAACGGGCTCGTCGGCGAGCAGGATCTCCGGCCTCTGCATCAGCGCCCTGGCTACCGCGACGCGCTGTTGCTGGCCCCCCGACAACGTGTCGGCACGCTGAAAGGCCCTGTCCAGCAGTCCAACCCGGTCCAAGTGGCCGAGCGCCTCGCGGCGCAATTCCCTGGGGTAGGTGAACAGGCCAAGGCGCGGACCACGCAACCGCCCGAGCGCGCCCGAGCAGACGTTCTCCAGCACGCTCAGCCGACCGACGAGATGGAACTGCTGGAAGATGAAGCCGACACGGGTGCGCAGTCGCCGCAACTCACCGCTGCCGGCGCGACCGATGTCGGTACCCAGCACCGTGACGGTCCCCGACGAGGGCCGCTGCAGGCCGTCGACGTGACGCAGCAGGGTGGACTTGCCCGAGCCTGAAAGCCCGAGCAGAACCGCGATCTCGCCGCGTCGCACCGTCATCGAGACGTCGTCGAGGCCACGGATCTCCGCGCCGAAGCGCCGGGTGACGCCATCGAAGCGGACGGCGACCTCCTCGTTCACGACTGCCCGCTGCACTGCTTGGCCTTGGTGATGTCGCAGACCTTGCGCACCCCGTCGTAGAACGAATTGTCGACCTTGCTGTATCCCCAGTCACCGGCGTCGTCGGCGGCGCTGCACGCTGGCGTGCAGATGCCACTGGCATTGAAGTAGTCGACGTTGGCCTTGGTCGCGAACGCGTCGGCGATCTTCTTCTTCAGGTCCGGATTCAGGTCGTCGCTGATGGCGACCGGCGCTCCGGCGATCACCTCGGAACGCCAAAGCACGTTGAGCTCACCCGGTTTCAGCTGGCCTTTCGAGGGCAGTGTGGTGTCGACCATGCTGTCCTCGGCAAATCCGGCATCGCACTGGCCGTGCAGGACCGCCAGCACCGACGCATCGTGGCCACCAGCCATCACGGGGGTGACGTCCTTGTTCGGGTCGATGCCCACGTTCAGCAACGCCGCCGACGGGTACAGAAAGCCCGAGGTCGAATTCGGGTCGACGAAACAGATCTTCTTGCCCTTGAAGTCGGCGAGGGAGTTGATCCCGCTGCCCGTCCGGGTGATGCCGTACGAGTGATAGCCGGGGGTGGAGCCCTTGGTGGTCGTCTGTGCCGCCACGGGCGTGGCCTTGACGCCGCTGTTGAGTGCAGTGACGAAGGAGAACGGGCCATACATGGCGATGTCCACCTTGTCGGTGCGTTGCGCCTCGATGACCGCCGAATAGCTGGTGGCGTTCTGGAACCGGATCTTCTTGCCGGTTTCCTTCTCCAGCATCGTGATCATCGGCTGGTACGCCTGCTGCAGACTCTGCGCGTTCTCGGACGGCACGCCGGCCAACACGAGTTCGTCGGGGTTGCGACCACCCGCGGAGCCGTCGCCGCCACCGGTGGTGGCGCTCTGGCCACAGCCGGCCAGCACCAGGGCGGCCAGCAGGGCGGCGCCTGCGCCGGCCGAACGTCGGGAGGCAACGGCGGTAAGGACGGACATCGGAGTTCTCCTCTCCGCCCAGCGGGCGGTGTCGATCAGACGTCCGAATGGTGGTCGCGCCCGATGCAGAGCAGGGGTTCGCGCGGTTACGAGAACGCCAACATCGCGTATGCATCGCGTGCAGCTGACCGTACGAATGTGGCTGAGGTGGTACTCAACTCGCGCCAGAGGAGCCGGATGTCCCAGCGGCCGGTCAGCGGGCGGGGGTCAACTCCGGCTCGGACTCGGTCACGGGCTGCGCCGACCGCTCCACTCTGGGCCGTAGCCAGGAGGGCAACCACCCAGGCGGTGCGTCGGGCGCATGCTCGAACACCCCGCCCGACGGGTCGTCGACCCGTCCGCCGTGGCGGACCAGGTCGAGTTCGGGACGGTAGATCTCGCGAATGACCAACGCGCACAGAGTCATCACCGCAATGTCTCGGAGCAGCACGGTCGTGGTGAACCACTGCTGGGGCAGACCCATCTTCTGCTCGCCGAACAGGTACAGCATCCGCGGGACCCAGACCAACGCATCCACCGTCATCCACGCCAACAGTATTCGGCGGTGCGGCAGCGCCAACACCGCGAGCGGCACCAGCCACAGCGAGTACTGCGGGCTCCACACCTTGTTCGTCAACAGGAAGGCGGCGACGACCAGGAACGCGAGCTGCGCCAATCTCGGCCGGTACCTGGTCGTGAGTGCCACGTAACCGATCCCGCACACACACGCCGCGAACAGGACCGCCGTCACCGCGTTGGTCACCGAAGGCGGCTCCCAGAATCCCAACTTTGGGTCGAAGCCCCGCCATCCGGTGAACGACTTCACCACATTGTAGATCGAGTCCATGTCGTCACCGCGCCGGGTGTTGAGCCGGAAGAACTCCGACCAACCCCGCGGATACAGCAGCAGCACCGGCAGATTGACCACCAACCAGGTCGCCACCGCGGCGACCGCGGTCTTGGCGACCTCGCGCATCCGGCCGGTCCGCAGCCCGAGGATCACCATCGGGACGAGCAGCAGCAGCGGGTAGAGCTTGAGCGCCACGCCCACCCCGATCAAGGCGCCTGCCAGAGCCGGTCTTCGGCGGGCCCACGCCAGCATCGCCCCGGCCGCGCACGCCGTCGCCAATGCGTCGAAGTTGGTGAAGATCTGGAAGATCAGCAGCGGTGACGCCGCGACGAGCGCGGCGTCCCAGATGCGGCGACCCGCCAAGCGCGTGGTCGCCCACAACGTGGCCATCCACGCCAACGCCAGGCCGAACGCGGCGATGTCGAAGAACATCACCACCTCCGCGACGATCGGGATGGGAACGAGTTTCGTCAGCGCGGTGTACGTCTTCGCCAGCGTCATCGACACGTACTGGTACAGCCCGGTCAGGACCGGATACTCCATGTAGCGGACCGCGGGGCTGCCGTCGTACTGCTTCTGCGGCGCGCCGGTGGCGTCCTTCTCGACCCAATACGACTTGTACGGAAACTTGCCTTGGCTCAACAGTTCTGCCGTGTACAGCGGAACCGTGTCGGAGTAGCAGAGCTCGTAGTACGCCCGCTGGTTCTCCCACACCGCCACCCGCTGGTCCGCGGTGCCGGTGCCGGTCGACTGCAGGCAGGCAGCCTTGGTCGTGTAGCCGAGCGCGAGGAACACCAGCGCGATCACCAGCATGACGCGCAGCGGTGTCATGAACCTGGCCCGGCCGATCAGCGCGTGCCTGCCGACGGGGCCGCCGATCACACCCGAGAGGGCCGCGCCGATGGTGTCGGTGCGACTGGGCAGGTCGCGGTCGTCGTCGCTGCGCAGGTCTTCTGCCGGCGGAGCCGGCGATACTGTGCCGGCCAACGCAGTTGGCGATGCGTCGGAGGCCAACGGCTGCGGGGACACCGTCGGTCGGCTCGGCTCCTGCCCGGTCACGGCGGAGGCGGCGGCGCGGTGATCGTCGGGGTGGCGGCAGGATCACCCGGCGGCGGGGGCCCTGGCGGTGCCAAGGTGACCGTCGTCGGCGGACCGAACGGGATGGTGATACCCGGGCCCAAGTCGATCGTCGGCTGAATCACCGTCTCGGACGGCGGAGACGGAGGCGGCGGAGGCGGCGGGGGCGGCGCCGGTGGGCCGGCGTAGCCGCCGATCTCCGTCGGCTTCGGGAAGGTCTCCTTGTCGGTGCCCTGCAGGGCGCCGTCCATCGTCGCCTTCCAGATGTCGGACGGGAGGCCCGAGCCGTACACCGACCCTCCCGACTTGTTCACCAGCGGCTTGGTGCCCTCGGTGGTGCCCACCCAGACCGCCGTCGACAGCGACGGCGTGTAGCCCACCATCCAGGCGTCCCGATTGGCGTCGGTGTCGCCGAGCTGATTGGTGCCCGTCTTGGCGGCCGACGGCCTGCCGCCCGCCAGATTGTGGCCGCGTGAGTAACCGGCGATGGGCTGCATGGCGGAGGTGACGTTGTCGGCGACGTCCTTGGGGATCTTCTGCTCTCCTGCGTCATTCTGCTGAGCGGCGTCGAACAGCACCTGACCGTCGGACCGGACGACCTTCTGCACGAAGTGCGGCCGGTGGTAGACGCCGGAGGCGGCGAGCGTCGCGTACGCCGAGGCCATGTCGATCACGCGGGTCTGGTACTGACCCAGCACCACGCCGTTGTTCGGCGGGCCACCCTTGCCGTCCTCGGAGAGGGTGTGCTCGACCCCGGGGAAGCTCTGGGCGACGCCCGCGGCGTGGGCGGCGTCCGCGACGTCCTGCGGGCCGTTCTTCAGCTTCAGCATCAACCGGTAGTAGCTGGTGTTGAGGGACTGCTTGAGCGCCTCGGCGATGTTGCACGTGCCACACGCCTCCCCGTCGACGTTGGTGATCTTGATGCCGTTGACCTCCACGGGCGAGCTGTCCACCTGATAACCCAGGCCGATGCCTTGCTCGAGGGCCGCGACGAGGGCGAACACCTTGAACGACGACCCCGTCGGCAGCCCGGCCTGGGCGAAGTCGAAACCATTGGCGTCCGAGCCCCCGTAGTAGGCCTTCACGCCGCCGGTCTTGGGATCGATCGATGCGACCGCAGAACGCATGTCGGGATCCTGGCCCTCCAGGTACTCCGAGACGGCGTCCTCGGCAGCCTTCTGCGCCTTGGGGTCGATCGTCGTGGTGACCTGCAGGCCCTCGGTGTTCAACGTCTGCTCGTCGATGTTGAACAGGTCCATCAATTCCTTGGTGACCTGCCTTTCGATCAACCCGTTGGGACCGGTGGTCTGGTTCGCCGCCCGGGCCTGCTCGGCGGGCACCGTCGGCGGGAACACCTGCGCCTCCCGCTCCTTCGGCGACAGCGCGCCGATCGTCACCATGCCGTCGAGCACCCAGTTCCACCGTTCCGCCGACCCTTCGGGATCGATGGCCGGATCCAAGGCCGACGGCTGCTGGATCAGCGCCGCCAACAGCGCGCCCTCGGCGACGTTGAGCTGCTCGACCGGTTTGCCGAAGTAGGCGGTCGACGCCGCGGAGATGCCATACGCGCCGCGGCCGAAGTAGATGATGTTCAAGTAGGACGTCAAGACCTGGTCCTTGGACCACTCGCCGGACATCTTCGTCGAGATGACGAGTTCCTTGGCCTTGCGGACCAGGCCACCGATGCCCGACCGTGCGTCACCGACGAGGGCGTTCTTGACGTACTGCTGCGTGATCGTGGAGCCGCCCTGCAGGTCGCCGCCGAAGATGTTGTTCTTGAAGGCCCGCAGGAACCCGGTGAACGAGAAGCCGGGATTGCTGTAGAAGTCGCGATCCTCGGCCGCCATCACCGCGTTGCGCACGGGCACCGGAATCTGGTCGATGTCGACGTCGACCCGGTTGCCCTCGGGGGGAATGATCTTCGCCAACTCGCTGCCGTCGCTGGCGAGGATCGTCGAAACCTGGTTGGTGCGGACGTCTCCCGGTTTGGGGATGTCGACGATCACGTAGGCCATCGCAAAGGTCACGATCGGCAGCAGTACGCACAGCGCCAGGGCGATGTACGACCCGCGTCGCACCCACTTCCAGTTGACGTGGAACTGGCGACCCGGTCCCGAACCACCCGGTGGGCCGCCGCCGGTGGGTGGTCCCGGCGGTGGCTGCCTCGGTGGCGGCGTGCCGTCCATCGCCGCCTTGACGACGTCGACCTGATCGCGGTACTTCGGCGGAGGCGCGCCACCGACGGGCGGCAGGAGCATCGTCCGGCGGTCGTCGGGAGGGAATGCGTCGCGCGCCCGCGGGTTGGCATGCGGGATGGCGCTCGTCGCGCCGTCGGACGGCGAGGGGGCCGAATGCCGGGCAGACCCGGGAGACGGCGAGCCACCGGCGGCCGCCGACTCCTTGCGGACATCGTCGACCGACCGTTCGTGTCGCCCTTCGCTATTCACTGGCCGTGCGCGCTCCAGAGCGCGCGGTGCGGGTGCCGCGCGCCTTCGGAGGTCGTGGCGCACCGAGCACGTACGACTTGACCAGATGATTCCAGCTGCAGGTTCGGCAGACCTCCACGACGTGCACCGCGAATTCGTCGAACTTCGCCGCGAGCATCACCAACTCCTCCGTGCTGCGGGCAGATCCAGACACCGCGCCCAGGTGGTCGCCGAACACCCACGACACCAGAGTCAGCTGTTCCTTGCGGCAGATCGGACACATCACCTGGCTGGTCTTGCCGTGGAACTTCGCGGCCCGCAGCAGGTACGGGTTGGCGTCGCACACCTCGGTCACACCGGTGCGTCCCGAGTACACCTCGGCAAGCAGCGACCGCCGCTTGAGGGCATAGTCCACCACCTGTCGCTGCAATCGCACGATGACCAGAGTACGTCGGACCGCCGCCAGCGCTGTCTCGACCGGGTCACGTTCGGTGCCGGTTTCCCGTCTGGTCTGCGGTGATGCCCGACGAACTCCTACGATCTCCTCGTGGCAGCGACGAGGACCGGGTGGCCGACGGCAGGAACACGGGCGAAGGACACCGACCGCAACAACACCTGCCAGGTACTCGACAGCGCGCTCAGCGACGGTCAGCTGTCGATGGAGGAGCACCGCACCCGCGTGGCGACCGCGACGAAGGCGGCCACCCTCGGTGATCTGCAGGCCCTGGTGGACGACCTCCAGACGGAGAATGCGCCGGTCCAGATGCCCAACCTCAAGAAGCCGTCGCGGCTGACCGCCCGTGGCGCCGTCGGCGGCGGCCTCGGTATGCGGGTCGCGGTGGCGGCGGTCCTGGTCGTCCTCGGCATTGCGATCGGCTGGGGGCTGTACGGCAACACCACCTCACCGCTGAGCTTCACCTCGGACCCCGGCGCGAAGTCCGACGGCATCCCCGCGAAGGTGATCACGCCACCGAAGCAGCTGCAGTCCCTCGGCGGTCTCAACGGACTGCTCGAGCAGATGCGTCAGCGGTTCGGCGACACCATGGGCTACAGCCTGACGGTCTACCCCGAGTACGCCGTGCTGTCCCGGGCAGATCCCACCGACGAGCGACGGAAGCTCAGTTACACCTACCGCGGCGGGTTCGACGATCCTTCGACCTCAGCCAAGGATGCCGACGACGTGCTCGTCGATCTGGGCGCCTTCGACGTCGAGACCACCGTCGGCATTTTGCGCGGCGTGGCCGAGACGGTCGGTCTGCAGGCAAAGGACGTCAAGCCGGACAGCACCTACCTCAGCATCGACCCGACCCGCGACCCGGTGACCCCCGGCGCGCTGTCGCTGCGGGCCAGCGTCTCCAGTGACTTCGGCAGCGGAGCCGTCACGTTCGCCGGTGACGGCACGATCAAGCGCATCGACTCCGCCGTCACCTAACTCGGCGACCTGCGGCGACGCGTCGCCGCCGACCTTATCGGCGCGCCGATGTAGCGCCACATATATCGGCGCGATACAGTTCACCGAGGTGTCGACTCGTCGCAGCGACCACACGGGAGGTGATTCGATGTTGGAGCTCGCCATTCTGGGCCTCCTGCTCGAATCGCCCATGCACGGCTACGAGCTGCGCAAACGGCTGACCGGTCTGTTGGGGGCCTTTCGCGCGTTCTCGTACGGCTCGCTGTACCCGGCGCTGCGCCGCATGCAGGCCGACGGTCTGATCGTCGAGGAGGCGGTGCCGGTCGGAGCCGTCAAGCTACGCCGGGCCCGACGGGTGTACGTGCTCACCGATGCGGGCAAGCAGCGGTTCACCGAACTCGTCGCCGACACCGGTCCGCAGAACTACACCGACGACGGCTTCGGCGTCCACCTCGCCTTCTTCAACCGCACCCCGGCCGAGGCCAGGATGCGCATCCTCGAAGGCCGCCGCCGTCAGGTGGAGGAACGCCGCGAGGGCCTGCGTGAAGCAATCGCGCGCGCCAGCAACTCACTCGACCGCTACACCCGTCAGCTACACCAGCTCGGCCTCGAGTCCAGCGAACGCGAGGTCAAGTGGCTCAACGATCTGATCGCGGCCGAAAGAGTGGCCGGTACCGGGAATTTGGAGACGAACCCGGAGCCTCAGCTCTGAACCCACGCGCCGAGAACCAACCGCACGAAGTGTCAGTACCAGAAGGAGAACGTTCCATGTCCGAAGCCACGTCCAACGAAATCCGGGTCGCCATCGTCGGTGTCGGCAACTGCGCGTCCTCCCTGGTGCAGGGCGTGCAGTACTACGCCGACGCCGACGAGAACTCGACCGTGCCCGGCCTGATGCACGTGAAGCTGGGCCGCTATCACGTCCGCGACGTGAACTTCGTCGTGGCGTTCGACGTGGACGCCAAGAAGGTCGGCTTCGACCTGTCCGAGGCGATCTTCGCCTCCGAGAACAACACCATCAAGATCGCCGACGTGCCGCCGACGAACGTCACCGTGCAGCGCGGCCCCACCCTCGACGGCATCGGCAAGTACTACTCCGAGACCATCGAGGTCTCCGACACCGAGGCCGTCGACGTCGTCAAGGCGCTCAAGGACGCCAAGGTCGACGTGATGGTGTCCTACCTGCCGGTGGGCTCGGAGGAAGCCGACAAGTTCTACGCCCAGTGCGCCATCGACGCCGGCGTGGCGTTCGTCAATGCGCTGCCCGTGTTCATCGCGAGCGACCCGGTCTGGGCCAAGAAGTTCGAAGACGCCGGCGTACCGATCGTCGGCGACGACATCAAGAGTCAGGTCGGCGCCACCATCACCCACCGCGTGATGGCCAAGCTCTTCGAGGACCGCGGCGTGCAGCTCGACCGCACCATGCAGCTCAACGTGGGCGGCAACATGGACTTCCTCAACATGCTCGAGCGCTCGCGTCTCGAATCCAAGAAGATCTCCAAGACCCAGGCCGTCACGTCGAATCTGCAGCGTGAGTTCAACGCCAAGGACGTGCACATCGGCCCGTCGGATCACGTCGGCTGGCTCGACGACCGCAAGTGGGCCTATGTCCGCCTGGAGGGCCGCGCCTTCGGCGACGTGCCGCTGAACCTCGAGTACAAGCTCGAGGTGTGGGACTCGCCGAACTCGGCGGGCGTCATCATCGACGCGGTGCGTGCCGCGAAGGTCGCCCTCGACCGCGGCATCGGCGGCCCCGTCGAAGCCGCTTCGGCGTACCTGATGAAGAGCCCGCCCAAGCAGCTGGCCGACGACATCGCCCGCGCCGAGCTGGAAACGTTCATCACCGGCTGATTTGTGGAGTGTCACCGGCGGTGAGCGCCGGTGAGACTCCACAAATCGCGGGTTACGCCGGGCTGGCACAGCGGCCCCGCGATCGCATTCGATTTATCCCCAGTTTGTAGGGTCGTGCCATGGCGGCAACCTCCGACGACGACCTGGCGGACCTCGACGAATTCGCCCTGCTGCACGAGAACGCCGAGCAGATCGGGGTCACCGGCCCGCTACCGGCGGTCGAGCGCATCTACTCCGGCGACGTCAGCGGCCTGAAGTGGGGCTCCGACGATCCGCAGGTCGTGTTCCTGCACGGCGGCGGGCAGAACGCGCACACCTGGGACACCGTGATCCTCGGCCTCGGTCTGCCCGCGCTGGCCGTCGACCTCCCCGGCCACGGCCGCTCGGCGTGGCGCGAGGACGGTGACTACGGACCGAGGCTCAGCGCGGAGACGGTGCGGCCGGTGCTACGCGCGTGGGCGCCCACGCCACGGCTGGTGGTCGGCATGTCCCTCGGCGGGTTGACCGCGCTCCGCATCGCGGCCACCGAACCCGCCCTCGTGCCGCGGCTGGTCCTCGTCGACGTCACGCCGTCGGCGCCCGAGCGCCACGAGGAGATGACCAAGGCCCAGCTCGGCGCCGTCGCGTTGGTCAGGGGTGACCGCATCTTCCCCAGTTTCGCGGCCATGCTCGACGTCACCGTCGCCGCCGCGCCCCACCGGGATCGGAAGTCGCTGCGCCGCGGCGTCTTTCACAACAGCAAGCGGCTCGACGACGGCACGTGGACGTGGCGCTATGACGCCCTCCGCACGGGTGACGGCTTCGAAGGACTGTGGGACGACGTCCCCGCGATCACCATGCCGACCACCCTGGTTCGCGGCGCCAACTCGTTCTTCGTCAACGACGAGGACGCCGACGCGTTCGCCAAGGGCGCGCCCGGCTTCCTGGGCACCCGCATCGTCGCCGACTCCGGTCACTCCGTCCAAGGAGACCAGCCGCGTGCCCTGGTCGACATCCTGCGGGAAGCGCTGACCGCCTAACGTGTCATCCATGACCTTCCCCACCCGCATCGGCGTCCAACTGCAACCACAGCACTCCCCTCAGTACGGCAATCTGCGCGACGCGGTCCGGCGCTGCGAGGACATGGGCGTCGACGTCGCGTTCAACTGGGACCACTTCTTCCCGCTGTACGGCGATCCCGACGGCGCGCACTACGAATGTTGGACGATGCTCGGCGCCTGGGCCGAGCAGACGTCGCGCATCGAGATCGGCGCCCTGGTCACCTGCAACTCGTACCGCAATCCCGAACTGCTCGCCGACATGGCTCGGACCGTGGACAACATCTCCGACGGACGGCTGATCCTCGGCATCGGCTCGGGCTGGAAGGAGAAGGACTACGACGAGTACGGCTACGACTTCGGCACCGCGGGCAGCCGCCTGGACGACCTCGCCGCCGCGATGCCCCGCATCACCTCCCGGCTGGGCAAGCTGAATCCCGCTCCAGTACGCGACATTCCCATCCTCATCGGCGGTCAGGGCGAGCGCAAGACACTGCGGCTGGTCGCCGAGTACGCCCACATCTGGCACGGCTTCACCGACGCCGAGACCTTCCCCGGCAAGGCCGCCGTCCTCGACCGGCACTGCGCCGACCTCGGCCGCGACCCGTCGGAGATCGAACGGTCCTCGGGGGTGGAGAGCAGCAAGGGCACCGATTCGATGCTGGCCGATGCCGAGGCGCTCGTCGGGCTGGGCGTCAGTCTGTTGACGATGGGCATCAACGGTCCCGACTACGACCTCACCGCCGTGGAGGCGCTCTGCCGCTGGCGGGACGAACGCGCCTGACTCGAGCCTGCGGCGTGAGAAGCTGACCCCGCCATGCCGAAGACGTACGGGGTCAAGGAGAAGGACCAGGTCGTCGCGCACGTCGTGAACCTGGTCCTCACCGGCAAGTTGCGCTCGGGAGACCGGCTGGACCGCAACGAGATCGCCGAACAACTCGGTCTCAGTCGGGTTCCCGTGCAGGAGGCGGTGGTTCAACTCGAACACGACGGGGTGGTGTCCACGCGGTATCACCGCGGCGCCTTCGTGGAGCGCTTCGACGAAGGCGTCGTATGCGAGCAGCACGAGATCTACGGCGTGCTCAACGCCATCCCGTCGGCACGGGCGGCTACCGCGTGCCGACCCGACGTCGTCGAGGAAATGCAGGCCACGCTGGCGGCACTGCACGGCGCCGTCGAGACGCGGGCCTTCCTCGAGCACGGCTGGCGTTACCGCAAGAGGATCAACGAGCAGTACGCCGGACCGCGCCTGCAGGCGGCGATCCGCGCCGCGCAGACGCTGATGCCACGGACGTTCTGGAACGCGTACCTGGGCAACCACGAGCAGCTCTTCGGTTTCTACCTCGCGGAGACGGCCGCGATCGCCGCCGGGGATGCCGCCGCGGCCCGCGCGGCCTGCGTCGAACGGGCCGAGGCAATGGGCGCGATCATGCTCGCAGAATTGCGGCGGCGCCGGGTGTTCGGGCCGTCCGGACCGTCGGTTTGCATTCTGAATGAGCCCAATTCGACGCCCGGGTAGCCCGTGCGGTTAAGTTTTTCACCATGACCGGCGCACGCATGTACCAGGCTGTCGTCGTCACACTGGCCGTGCTGTTCGTCGCGACGATGGGCCTGGCGCCGATCGCGGGCGCGGACACCGACCAGTGCGCACCGCCGGGCCAGGCCAGCGCCAGCGCACTGCCCACCAACCTCTCGGCCGCGGCAAAGGGCCCGGAGGAGGACAAGTACACCACCGCGACGGTGGAACCACTGACCGCCGTGCGGCCCGACGCGCTGGGCCTCGGCACCCCCGGCGTGCTGACCGTCGGGACGTTGTCCGACGCGCCGCCGAGCATCTGCATCGACGCGGCGGGCCAGTTCACCGGCTTCGACAACGAACTGCTGCGCGCCGTCGCCGGCAAGCTCGGGCTGAAGGTCAACTTCGTCGGCACCGACTTCTCCGGTCTGCTGGCCCAGGTGGCGTCGCGCCGCTTCGACGTCGGGTCGTCATCGATCACCACCACCGACGCGCGGCGCCAGACCGTCGGCTTCACCAACGGTTACGACTTCGGCTACTTCTCCCTGGTGGTGCCGACCGGGTCGGCGATCACCGGCTTCGACAAGCTGGCGGCGGGGCAACGGATCGGCGTCGTCCAGGGCACCGTGCAGGAGGCCTACGTCGTCGACACCCTCGGCCTGGATCCGGTGAAGTTCCCCGACTACAACACCGTCTACGGCAGCCTCAAGACCCGGCAGATCGACGCCTGGGTCGCGCCGTCGCAGCAGGCGCAGGGCACGGTTCAGCCGGGCGACCCGGCCCGGATCGTCGAGAACACCTTCAGCCTGGACAACTTCGTCGCCTACGCGGTGGCCAAGGAGAACAAGCCCCTGATCGACGCGCTCAACTCCGGTCTTGACGCCGTGATCGCCGACGGCACCTGGTCGCGGCTCTACGCGGACTGGGTACCGCGTGCCCTGCCCCCGGGCTGGAAGCCCGGGTCGAAGGCGGCCCCGGTGCCGCAGCTGCCCGACTTCGCCGCGATCGCCGCGAACAAGGCACCCGACACCACGCCCGGCTCCGCGCCCAAGTCGACGCTGAGCCAGCTCAAGGACTCGTTCCTGGACTGGAACCTGTACAAGCAAGCCATCCCCGACCTGTTCAAGACCGGCCTGCCCAACACCCTGATCCTCACCTTCGCCGCGAGCGTCATCGGACTCGTCATCGGGATGGTGCTGGCCATCGCGGGCATCTCGACCTCGCGCTGGCTGCGATGGCCGGCCCGGGTGTACACCGACGTCTTCCGCGGGCTTCCCGAGGTCGTCGTGATCCTCATCATCGGGCTCGGCGTCGGACCCGTCGTCGGGGGGTTGACCAGCAACAACCCGTATCCACTCGGCATCGCCGCGCTCGGGCTGATGGCCGGCGCCTACGTCGGCGAGATCTTCCGCTCGGGCATTCAGAGCGTCGAGCCCGGACAGCTGGAGGCGTCGCGGGCCCTCGGCTTCGGGTACTCGGCGTCGATGCGGTTGGTGGTCGTCCCGCAAGGCATCCGTCGGGTGCTGCCCGCGTTGGTCAACCAGTTCATCTCCCTGCTCAAGGCGTCGTCGCTGGTGTACTTCCTCGGCTTGATCGCCAGTCAACGGGAGCTGTTCCAGGTGGGCCGAGACCTCAACGCGCAGACCGGCAATCTGTCGCCGCTGGTCGCCGCCGGGCTGTTCTACCTCCTGCTCACGGTTCCGCTCACCCATCTGGTCAACTACATCGACGCCCGGCTGCGGCGCGGGCGCACGCAGAGCGGCCCGGACGATCCGCTGGACCCGGCCAGCACCGCGCGGACCGAGGAGATGGCGTGACGACGAAGAGCCCCGCGAAGACCGCCTTCGAGCCGGTCTCCCTGGCCGCCACCGACATTCACCTCTCGCTGGGACACAACCCGGTGTTGCGGGGCGTCGACCTCGACGTGCCTGCTGGAACCACCGCGGCCGTCATCGGCCCCTCCGGTTCCGGTAAGTCCACGCTGCTGCGGACCCTGAACCGGCTCTACGAGCCCGAACGGGGTGACATCCTGCTCGACGGCCGCTCCGTGCTGCGCGACGACCCCGACGCCTTGAGGCAACGCATCGGCATGGTGTTCCAGCACTTCAACCTCTTCCCGCACAAGAGCGTGCTCGACAACGTCACGCTGGGACCGCGCAAGCTCAAACGGCTCTCCCACGACGCCGCCCGCGAGCTCGGCCTGGCGCAGCTGGAGCGGGTGGGTCTCCGGCACAAGGCCGACGTCCGCCCGTCGACGTTGTCCGGCGGCCAGCAACAACGGGTCGCGATCGCCCGCGCGCTGGCGATGGCACCGCAGGTGATGTTCTTCGACGAGGTCACCTCGGCGCTCGACCCCGAACTCGTCAAGGGGGTCCTGGCGCTGATCGCCGACCTGGGTGGCGAGGGGATGACGATGGTGGTCGTCACCCACGAGATGGGATTCGCCAGGTCGGCCGCCGACGCGGTGGTGTTCATGGATCACGGCGGGGTGGTCGAATCCGGCCCGCCCGACCAGCTCTTCGAGAGCGCCGAGACCGACCGGCTGCGTCAGTTCCTGTCCCAGGTCCTCTAGCCCGGCGGACCTGCCGTCCGGCGGTCGCGCGTGGCCGTCGAGCACACCAAACACTCCGTGTTTGGCATCTGACAGACGGTGACAGGTTAGACTGACGAATTATGGTGGAGACCGAACCGCAGGTCACTGAGCTGGCCGGAGAACTCCAACAGGTGCTCTCCAAGCTCTTCTCCGTGCTACGGCGGGGCGACTCCAACCGCAACATCCCCGAGGGCGGCGCCGACCTCACCCTGGCCCAGCTGTCGATCCTCCTGACGCTGCTGGACCTCGGTCCCATCCGGATGACCGAGTTGGCCGCCCACGAGCGGGTGCGGACTCCGACGACGACGGTCGCCATCCGTCGACTCGAGAAGCTCGGACTCGTCAAACGCTCGCGTGATCCCTCCGACCTTCGTGCCGTCCTCGTCGACGTCACCCCGCGCGGACTCGTTCAGCACCGCGAGGCGATCGCCACCAGGCGGGCCTGGCTGGCGCAGATGCTGGGCAAGCTCAGCACCGACGAGCGCACGGCCCTGACGAACGCGTTGGCGCCGCTGTCGCGACTTGCCGAGCAAAGCCGGGATTGACCCGCGCCGCTCAGCCCAACCAGTCGAGTACCGCGGCCGCGGTCCATGACTGCTGCATGCTGCCCAGCGGTTCCCCCGTGAACGGTTCGTAGTACTCGGCGAACGTGCCGTCGCTGGCCTGCCGCAGCCCTTCGCGCCGCAGGTTCGACGACCGTTCGGCCCAGCCGCGACGGGCGAAGCACCGCAGAACAGCCACGTCACCACCGGCCACACCGGCCCGCGCCAGTACTCGCGCGCCCGGAAGTCCCGCGACACCGGTGACGTGGACGGGATCAGCGTGTACTTCAGATCCGGGTGCCCGCAGAACCGCGGGCCTTCGAGCAGCTTAAGCAGCGCGCGTTCCCGGTCGTGCGGTAGGCCGCCGCACAGCAGCGGCGAGAACTGCGCGACCGTCTCGGTGGCGATCCACTTCTTGGCGCGCAGGTCGTAATCCCTTGCCGCACCGGTGCGTCCGTCCGCGGCATCGACGACCCCACGGCGGAAGCGTTCGGCCCAGGCGTACAGGTCCCGCACGTCGGAGTGCGGCCGCTTGTAGTCCTCGCCGATCTCGGCCAGCACCGTGCAGGCCACCGAAAGGATCGCCGAGACGAACACGTCCTCGACGGCGAAGCTCATCACCTTCGGCAGCAGCCGGTCGTCGTAGTTCACCGACTTCATCTCCTCGACCAGCCACATGTAGCGGTCGTACTCGAGGTCTGACGGTCGCTGCGACGCGTCGGTGACGATCGCGTTGTCCTCGCGCTGATACTCCGGCATCACACCCGGAGTGACGTTGGCGTAGGCGGCATCCCAGCGCGGGGAGTTGTCCATCCCGGACTCCCAGCCGTGATACATCGTCACCCGGCCGCGGGCGTCCGGATCACGTGCCTCGGCCAGCCAGCGGTGCCAGTTGACCAGGTTGCTCCACCGGCGGTCCAGGAAGGCCTCGGCCACCGCCCGCGTGGAGCGGCCCCTGGTGCGGGCGTTGTCGAGGATGCGCCGGACGGCGATCGCGTGCACCGGCGGCTGCGTGATGCCGGAGGTGTGTCGGCTGCGCGGTGCGTTGACCGCCAGCGCCGACGTCGCCCACCGCGCCGGGCCCGGGAAGTAGCCGTCGACCCCGTTGGCGAACACGATGTGCGGGATCATGCCGTTGGACCACTGCGCCGACAGCAGGGTGTCGAGCTCGACGACCGCCCGCTCGACGCTCAACGGCGCCAGCCCGATCGACACGAAGGCCGCGTCCCAGCTCCACATGTGCGGATACAGCAGAGGGGCGGCGGTGGTCATCACGCCGAGGTCGTTGCCGCGCAGGAGATAGGCGGCACGGGCCGCCAACTGGGTGGGCGCGAAGCTCGAATCCGGTGGCATCGGGATCAATCATGCGACGCCGGGGGCGCGCGCGCAGGTCGGTAGGGTGAGCGGCGTGACTTCTGGGGCGATGAGCGCTCGCGCGACGAGCAGATCAGCCTTGATCACTGGCGCCGGCGGCGGGCTCGGTTCCGCCATCGCCGACGCGCTGGCACCCACCCACACGCTGCTTCTCGCCGGCCGACCGTCCGACCGGCTCGATGCACTCGCCGCGCGACTCGGCGCGCCGACCTGGCCACTCGACCTCACCGACCCCGACTCCATCGAGTCGGCAGCGGAGGTGCTGACCGACCTCGACGTGCTGATCCACAACGCCGGTGTCTCCTACCCCGGCCGGGTCGCCGAATCCAGCGCCGACGAGTGGCGCGCCACCTTCGAGGTCAACGTCGTCGGCGCCGTGGCGCTGACGCTGGCCCTGTTGCCGGCCCTGCGCAGCGCACGCGGGCAGGTCATCTTCATCAACTCGGGTGCGGGCATCAACCCCTCGCCCGGGCTGGCGTCGTACTCGGCGAGCAAGTTCGCCCTGCGCGCGTTCGCCAACTCGCTGCGCACCGACGAGCCCACGCTGCGGGTGACGTCGGTGCACCCAGGCCGGATCGACACCGAGATGCAGCGCGACCTGGTCGCCTACGAGGAGCGGGAGTACGTCCCCGAGAAGTTCCTCTCGGCCGCCACGGTCGCCGCACTGGTCGCGCAGGCGGCCGCGGCACCGCCCGACGCGCACGTCCACGAGATCGTCGTCCGACCACGGTGACCGACCCCTTCGAGGTGCACGAGGCGTCGATCGCCGAGCTGCGCGCCGCAATGGCCGACGGGCGGGCGACCGCGGTCGAACTGCTCGAGTCCTACCTCGCCCGCATCGCCGCGTTCGACGGCGAGCTCAACGCCGTCGTCGTGCTCAACCCGCAGGCCCGCGCCGACGCCGAGGCATCCGACGCGCGTCGGGCCGAAGGACGTGTGCGCGGGCCGCTGGACGGCATCCCCTACACCGCGAAGGACAGCTACCTGGCCCGCGGACTCACCTGCGCAGCGGGCAGCCCGGCGTTCGCACGACTGGTCGCCCAGCACGATTCGTTCGTCGTCGAGCGGCTGCGCGCGGCGGGCGCCGTACTCGTCGGACTCACCAACATGCCGCCGATGGCCAACGGCGGCATGCAGCGAGGTGTCTACGGCCGTGCCGAAAGCCCCTACAACGCCGCCTATCTCACCGCCCCGTTCGCCTCCGGGTCCTCCAACGGATCGGGCACCGCGACGGCCGCCTCGCTCTGCGCGTTCGGCATCGGCGAGGAGACCTGGTCCTCGGGCCGGGGGCCCGCATCGAACAACGGCCTGTGCGCCTACACGCCGTCGCGCGGGGTGATCTCCACCAGGGGCGGCTGGCCGCTGGTGCCGACGATGGACGTCGTCGTGCCGCACACCCGGTCGATGCGCGACCTGCTCGAGGTTCTCGACGTCCTGGTGGCCGACGATCCGGACACCAGGGGTGACTTCTGGCGGCAGCAACGGTGGGTGCCGGTGCCGCGCGCCTCAGAGGTGCGCCCACCGTCCTTTCCGTCGCTCGCCGTCGGCCCGGAAGTGTTGTCGGGCAAGGCTTTCGGCGTCCCCAGGATGTACGTCAACGCCGATCCGGACGCCGGCGTCGGGGCGGCGGGCATCGGTGGGCCGACCGGTCGGCGGATCGACACCCGACCCTCGGTCGTCGAGCTGTTCGACGCCGTGCGGCGCGCGCTGATCGCCGTGGGCGCCGAGGTAGTCGACGTCGACTTCCCCGTGGTGACCAATTACGAGGGCGACCGGGCCGGCGCGCCGACAATCGGTACCCGCGGGTGGGTCGACCCCGGGTATCTGCGACGGGAGATCGTCGATCTGTCGGCGTGGGCGTGGGACGACTTCCTCGCCGCCAACGCCGACCCGGTGCTGCACCGGCTCGCCGACGTCGACGGCAGCCGAATCTTCCCGCACCCGCCGGGCGCCCTGCCCGACCGCTACGCCGGCTTCGACGACGACGTCGCGGAGTACCCGGCGTTCATCCGCGACCATCCCATCGACTCCTTCGCCGACATCCCCGCCCTCGGCGAGGGCATCCGGGCCCTGGAGCGCACCCGACGGGTCGACCTTGAGGAGTGGATGGACGACCTGCGGCTCGATGCCGTCATCTTCCCAGCGGTGGCCGACGTCGGTCCGGCCGACATGGACGTCGATCCGGCGTCAGCCGACCTGGGTTGGCGCAACGGCGTGTGGGTTGCCAACGGCAACCTGGTCATTCGCCACCTTGGCATCCCCACGGTCACGGTCCCGATGGGCACGATGCCAGACACCGGCATGCCCGTCGGGCTGACGATCGCGGGTCGCGCCTACGACGACGTCGCACTGCTGCGCTACGGCAGTGCGGTGGAGGCAACCGGGCGCCGGCGCACGGCACCCCCGCGCACGCCACCCCTGCCCCGGTGACTTCGGCGCGTAAACCATCGCCTCGCGAAGGGTTTCGCGCCGAAATCGCTGGGGTCAGCGGTCGGCCTCCGTGCGCGGCCCGAAGCCAGGCTCCGGCGCTTGCAGCGCGGTCGGGTGCCGGCCGATGTGGGCCTCGGCCCGGATTCGGTCGACCATGTGCGGGTAGTGCAGCTCGAATGCCGGGCGCTCCGAACGGATCCGGGGCAGCTCGGTGAAGTTGTGCCGCGGCGGCGGGCAACTCGTCGCCCACTCCAGCGAGTTGCCGTAACCCCACGGATCGTCCACCACGACCGGCTCGCCGTAGCGCCAACTCTTGAACACGTTCCACACGAACGGAATCATCGAGATGCCGAGGATGAAGGCGCCGATCGTCGACACGATGTTCAGCCACGTGAAGTTGTCGCTGGGCAGGTAGTCGGCGTACCGGCGGGGCATGCCCTCGTCACCGAGCCAGTGCTGGACCAGGAACGTGGTGTGGAAGCCGATGAACGTCAGCCAGAAGTGCAGCTTGCCGAGCCGCTCGTCGAGCAGCCGCCCCGTCATCTTCGGGAACCAGAAGTAGATGCCCGCATAGGTGGCGAACACGATGGTGCCGAACAGCACGTAGTGGAAGTGCGCCACCACGAAGTAGCTGTCGGTGACGTGGAAGTCGAGCGGCGGGCTGGCCAGCAGCACGCCGGACAGGCCGCCGAGCAGGAACGTCACCAGGAAGCCGACCGAGAACAGCATCGGGGTCTCGAAGGTCAACTGGCCCTTCCACATCGTGCCGGTCCAGTTGAAGAACTTGATGCCCGTGGGCACCGCGATCAGATACGTCGTGAAACTGAAGAACGGCAGCAGAACCGCGCCGGTGGCATACATGTGATGCGCCCACACGACGGCCGAGAGCCCGCCGATCCCGATGGTGGCATAGACCATCGTCGCGTAGCCGAACAGCGGCTTGCGGCTGAAGACCGGGAAGATCTCGGTGACGATGCCGAAGAACGGCAGCGCGATGATGTACACCTCGGGGTGCCCGAAGAACCAGAACAGGTGCTGCCAGAGGATCGCTCCACCGTTCGAGGCATCGAAGACATGCGCACCGAGATGGCGGTCGGCAGCCAGGCCGAACAGCGCCGCGGTGAGCAGCGGGAAGGCGAGCAGCACCAGCACCGAAGTGACCAGGATGTTCCAGGTGAAGATCGGCATCCGGAACATCGTCATGCCGGGCGCCCGCATGCACACCACGGTGGTGACCATGTTGACCGCACCGAGGATGGTGCCCAGCCCCGCCACGATCAGCCCCATGATCCACAGATCGCCTCCCGGACCAGGGGTGTGCACCGCATCGCTGAGCGGTGCGTACGCCGTCCAGCCGAAGTCCGCCGCCCCGCCCGGCACGAGGAAGCCGCCGAGCGCGATGAGCGCACCGAAGAGGAACAGCCAGTACGAGAAGGCGTTGAGTCGCGGGAACGCGACGTCCGGCGCGCCGATCTGCAGTGGCAGCACCAGATTGGCGAAGCCGAACACGATCGGGGTGGCGTAGAACAGCAGCATCACCGTGCCGTGCATGGTGAACAGTTGGTTGTACTGCTCGTTGGTCAGGAACTGCAGACCGGGCAGCGCCAACTCGGTGCGGATGAACAGCGCCATCAGTCCGCCGATGAAGAAGAAGACGAAACACGTGACGACGTACATGATGCCGATCAACTTGTGATCGGTCGTCGTCACCAGTCGGTAGATCAGGTTGCCCTTGGGGCCCATCCGCGGCGGGAACGGCCGCCGCACCTCGAGCGTGCCGACCTCCGGTAGAGCCTCGATCGCCATGTGCGCACCCCCGCCGGCTCGGACGGCGTTCCCGCCGCAGATTGAGCCCGGCCGTGCGCCAGGCCACACCGCCAGTTACCCGGGGTCATCCGGCTCAATCAGCGGACCACCGACTTTTCGGAAGACGTCCTTTCAGACTCAGACGACGACGTTGACGAGCTTGCCCGCCACCACGATGATCTTCTTCGGTGCGGCGCCCGCCATGAACGCGACCACCTTCTCGTCGGCCAGCGCGGCCGCTTCGACGGCATCGGCATCGGCGCTCGCCGCGACGGTGACCCGCCCCCGAACCTTCCCGTTGACCTGCACCGGGTACTCGATGCTGTCCTCGACCAGGTACGCCGGGTCGGCCTGCGGGAAGGGTCCGTGCGCCAAGGAGGTGGCGTGGCCCAGCCGGCGCCACAACTCCTCGGCCAGGTGCGGCGCCAACGGAGCCACCATCAGCACGAGCGGTTCGACCGCGGCGCGCGCCGCCACGTCCTCCTTGGTGAGGTGGTTGGTGTACTCGATCAGCTTGGCGGCGGCGGTGTTGTTGCGCAGCGCGGCGTAGTCGTCACCGACTCCCGCGATCGTCTTGTGCAGCAGCCGGAGCGTCGCGTCGGTCAGCTGCTCGTGTTCGGCGACGCGCACGGCGCCGGTGTGCTCGTCGACGACGAGGCGCCACACCCGCTGCAGGAACCGGTAGGCGCCGACGACGTCCTTGGGCGCCCACGGCCGGGACGCCTCGAGCGGACCCATCGACATCTCGTAGACGCGCAGGGTGTCGGCTCCGTACTCCTCGCAGATCTCGTCGGGGGACACCGAGTTCTTCAGGCTCTTGCCGATCTTGCCGAATTCCCGATTGACCTCGACCTCACCATCGGGTGCAGTGTCACTTCCCGGGTCGCTGCGCTCCTGCCCTCCGGACCACCAGAACCGTCCGTCGCGCTCGACCACCTCGGCGGCCGGGACGTAGGAGCCCCGCGCATCGGTGTAGGCGAACGCCTGGATGTAACCCTGGTTGACCAGGCGCCGGTACGGCTCTCGGGACGACACGTGACCCAGGTCGTGGAGCACCTTGTGCCAGAACCGGGAGTAGAGAAGGTGCAGCACCGCATGCTCGACGCCGCCGACGTACAGGTCGACGCCGCCCGGGTCGGCGGCACCGTGTTCGGACGGCCGCGGACCCATCCAGTACGCCTCGTTCTCCTTGGCGCAGAACGCTTCCGAGTTCTGCGGGTCGGCATACCGCAGCTCGTACCAGGAGCTGCCGGCCCACTGCGGCATCACGTTGGTGTCCCGGGTGTAGGGCCTCAGGCCGTCGCCGAGGTCCAGGTCGACGTGCACCCATTCGGTGGCCTTGCCCAGCGGCGGCGACGGTTCGCTGTCGGCGTCGTCGGGATCGAACTGCACCGGGGCGTAGTCGGGGACGTCGGGCAATTCCACCGGCAGCGCCGAGTCGGGCAGGCCATGCGCGCGTCCATCGGCGTCGTAGACGATGGGGAACGGCTCGCCCCAGTACCGCTGGCGGGCGAAGAGCCAGTCGCGCAGCTTGTACTCGATCCGGGCCCGGCCACGGCCGTCGGCCTCCAGCCGCGCGATGATGGCCTCCTTGGCCGACGCGATGCTCAGCCCGTCGAGGTAGCCGGAGTTCACCAGCACGCCGTCGCCGGTGTAGGCGCCCGTCGACACGTCACCACCCGGCTCGGTCCCGGGTCGCTCAGCTCCTGCCCACCGAGCGACGACTTCGACGATGGGCAAGCCGAAGGCGGTCGCGAATTCCCAGTCCCGCTGATCGCCGCCGGGCACCGCCATGATCGCGCCGGTGCCGTAACCCGCGAGCACGTAGTCGGCGATGAACACCGGAATGCACTCGCCGTTGACCGGGTTCGTCGCGTAGGCGCCGGTGAAGACGCCGGTCTTCGTCTTGTTCTCCTGACGCTCCAGATCCGACTTCGCCGCGATGGCGGCGCGGTAGGACGCCACCGCCTCGGCCGGCGTCGAGGCACCGGAGGTCCAGCGGGGGTCGGTGCCCTCGGGCCAGTGCGCCGAGATGAGCCGATCCACCAGCACGTGCTCCGGTGCCAGCACCAGGTAGGTCGCGCCGAACAACGTGTCGGGCCGGGTGGTGAAGACCTCGACGTCGCCGGCATCCGTCGCGAACTGCACCTCGGCACCGGTCGAGCGGCCGATCCAGTTGCGCTGCATGGCCTTGACCTTGTCCGGCCAGTCCAGCACGTCGAGATCCTCGAGCAGTCGGTCGGAATACGCGGTGATGCGCATCATCCACTGCCGTAGGCGCTTGCGGAAGACGGGGAAGTTGCCGCGGTCGCTGCGGCCGTCGGAGGTCACCTCTTCGTTGGCCAGGACCGTGCCCAGTCCCGGGCACCAGTTCACGACCGAGTCGGCCCGGTAGACCAACCGGTGAGAATCGACGACGTCGGCCCGCTCACCGTCGGACATCGTGGCCCAGTCGCCGGCTTCGGGGGTGCGGGCGCCCGACACGAACTCCGCGATCAGTTCGCTGATCGGTCTGGCCTTGTTGGCCGCCTGGTCGAACCAAGCGTTGAAGATCTGCAGGAAGATCCACTGGGTCCACCGGTAGAAGTCGGTGTCGGTGGTGGCGAAGCTTCGCCGGGCGTCGTGGCCGAGGCCCAGCCTGCCGAGCTGGCGGCGGAAGTTCACGATGTTGGCCTCGGTGCGTGCCCGGGGATGGGTCCCCGTCTGCACGGCATACTGCTCGGCGGGCAGGCCGAACGCATCGAAACCTAAGGCGTGCAACACGTTACGCCCCCTCATCCGGAAGTAGCGCGCATAGACGTCGGTCGCGATGTAGCCGAGGGGATGACCCACGTGCAGCCCGTCGCCGGACGGATACGGGAACATGTCCTGGACGAACATCTTGTCGGCGGGCACCGCGGTGCCGTCCGTCGGTGCCAGTGATCCCACGGGGTTGGGCACGTGGAACGTGCCGCGCCGAGCCCACGTCTCCTGCCAGGCACGTTCGATCTCCCCGGCGAGCGCCGCGTCATAGCGGTGCAGCGGGGTTTCCGAAACGTCCGAGCCGCCATCCGCTTCAGTCACGTGAACAGGGTAGACAGTGATCACCGACCTCCCGCACAGCGGCGTCGGACCACCGGTTGGTATCGGTTCCGTTGCAGAGGGGTCAGGGCATGGTTGCAGGTCGATAGCGGGCCTGGTGACGCGGCGACGCGCGTGGATACAGTCGGCGCCTGGCCACGGGCACGCCCGCCCTCGATGGCCCCGAAGGTGATCCGGAAGGACCGCTAGATGCTCGAGAATGCCCGTCGATGGGGACTCCTGGCCGGAGGTTTCGCCGCCGGTACGGCCTGCGTCCTGGGCCTCGCCGGCACCACCGCCACGGCCGATCCCACCGGTCCCGCGCTCCCGGCTCCCGCGCCGGCCACCGTGACGCAGACCGTCACGGTGCAGGCCGGGGCCCCCGCCGCGGCCGCCGGACCCAACCAGCTGGTGGCCGCGCCCGGTGCGCTGACACCGCAGGTTCCCGCCGCGGTGCCCGCCGCACCAGCCGTTCCCCCGGCACCCGTCTCGACCATCGTCCCGGCCACCTCCCAGACGATCACCGACTACCTCAAGGCACACAACGTCACGCTCGAGCCGCAGAAGGCCGCCGGCTTCAAGGCGCTCAACATCGTCCTGCCGATGCCCACCGGCTGGAGCCAGGTCCCCGATCCGAATGTGCCGGACGCCTTCGCGGTCATCGCCGACCGCGTGGGCGGCGACGGGCTGTACACGTCCAACGCCGCCGTCGTCGTCTACAAACTGGGAGGCGACTTCGATCCCAAGGAAGCCATCAGCCACGGCCTGATCGACAGTCAGCAGCTCCCGGCGTGGCGGGCCACCGACGGCTCGCTCGCCGACTTCGGCGGGATGCCGTCGGCGGTCATCGAGGGCACCTACCGACAGAACAACATGACGCTGAACACCTCGCGTCGGCACGTCATCGCCACCTCCGGGCCGGATCGGTACCTGGTGTCGCTCTCGGTCACCACCAGCGCCGACGTCTCGGTCGCGGCCGGCTCCGCGACCGACGCGATCGTCAACGGGTTCAGGGTCGGCTCACCGGATGCGCCGCCCGCCGCGCCACCTGCAGCACCCGCGCCCGCTGCGCCGCCGGTACCCGCCGGACCTGCCGCGGTTCCCGCCCTCACCCAACCGCTCGGCCTGCACGGCTAGGCCCGCAACCACCGTCGGCCGGTGGCCTCGTACGCTGGGGCCCATGTTGATCGCGGCCGTGCTGTGCCTCGGTGCTGCGGTGGCGACCGCAGCCGCCGGGTTCTGGTCGATGGCCAGGCCGACGTCGGCCGACGTCGTCGCGCAGGTGTTGCGCGCCGTCGTGCCGACGCAACTGGCAGCCGCGGTGATGCTGGGCGCCGGCGGGGTCGTCGCACTGGTCGCGCCGCATCGGACCGGTCTGCTCGCGCTCGTCGTGTGCGTGGTCGGGGCCGTGGGCACCGTCGCCGCGGGGTGCTACCAGAGCGCAAGCGCGGTGGCCCGGCGGGGCGCCGCCGACACCGGGTGCGCAGGCGCCTGCGCATCCTGCACGTTGTCGTGCCGGTGACCGGCGCTAGTTGCGGCTGATGTCGATGGGGTGGGTGGCCAGCAGCGACAACGGCATCGGCTGACGGCGTAGCACCCGCGACCACAGATCGACCCGCGGCTCGACGAGGACGTCGGACGGCAACGCCGACAGCACTATCCAGTCGTCGCGTTCGATCTCGCCCTCCAGCTGACCGATCGTCCACCCCGAGTACCCGGCGTAGATCCGGACCCCTTCGACCGCGGGCGAGATCGCGTCCGGGTCGGCGTCCAGATCCACCATCACGATGCGGCCCTGCACGTGTCGCAACCCTGGCACGTCGTGAGGTTGCAGTCCGGCGCGCAACGTCGCCAGACAGAGTGCGGCATCCCGTTTGACCGGGCCTCCGACGAACATCGTCTTGGGCTTGCTGGCAAGCTTGGTCCACTGCGGGAGAACGTTGAAGACGGCGGTATCACTCGGCCGGTTCAGCACCACGCCCAGCGTGCCGCCGTCGTTGTGCTCGACGATGTAGATCACGCTGCGACGGAACGTCGGCTCCATCAGATCGGTGTTGGCCAGCAGCAGCGTTCCGGCGCGTACCCGGTGTGTCGCCGGAGCGATGTGGTCCTCCGGGTCCTCTGACTGCGCCACCTCCCCATCATGTCACCAGCACGGGCCTGCGGTGGCGAACGGGCGCGGCCTGCCGGGCTATTTGTAGGGTGGGAGTCGAGCGAGTTCCCGACAACCGCGAAGTAGCTCCCTCGAGATCGGATCTGACGTTACCGGCCTACGCGCATTCGTCGCCCTGTGGCGGTCGGTCCGCGCGCTACCCGAGTTCTACCGGGTGTTGGAACTGCGCGCGGTGAGTTCGTTCGGTGACGGCCTCTTCCAGGGCGGGCTGGTGGGCGGGCTGCTGTTCAACACCGACCGGGCGACGACGCCATGGCAGATCGCCGGTTCGTTCGCCGTTCTGTACCTGCCCTATTCGCTGCTCGCCCCGTTCGCGGGAGCCCTGCTCGACAGGTGGGACCGCCGCGGCGTACTCATCGGCGCCAACCTCGCGCGCATGCTGCTGATGGTCGCGGTGGCGGTGCTGCTCACCATCGGCGCGGTGGACGGCTGGATCCTGCTCGGGGCGTTGGTGGTCAACGGCTTCACCCGGTTCGTGGCGTCCGGGCTCTCCGCAGCCCTACCGCACGTCGTGCCGCGCAACCAGGTGGTGGCGATGAACTCCGTGGCGAATGCCACCAGCGCGGCGGCCCTGTTCGTCGGCGCCATCTTCATGTTGGTGCCCCGCTGGCTGTTCGGCACGGGCGACAGCGGTTCCGCGGTGGTCATCTTCCTCGCCGCGGCGCCCGTGGCGCTGGCGTGGTTCCTGTCCCGGCGCTTCGCGCCACACGTCCTCGGTCCGGACGACACCGCGCGGGCCGTGCACGGCTCGGTGGCCTACGCGGTGGCGACGGGCTGGGTGTACGGGCTGCGCACGGTGCTCGGCGTACGCAGCGTGGCCGCCACCCTGTCCGGCGTCGTCGCCCACCGGATGGTGTTCGGCATCAACACGCTGCTGATCCTCGTCATCGTCCGGCACTCCGGGTCCGCCAACGTGGCGGGTCTCGGCGTGGCGGTGCTCTTCGCCACCAGTGCGGCGGTCGGCGGCTTCCTCGCCAACTTCCTGACCCCGGCCGCAGTCCAACGCTGGGGGCGGTTCACGACCGTCAACGTCGCGCTCGCGCTGGCCGCGTTCATCCAACTCGCCGCCATGGGCCTGGACCTGCCGGTGATGGTCACCTGCGGCTTCCTGCTCGGCGCCGCAGGACAGATCGTGAAGCTGTGCGCGGACTCGGCCATGCAGCTCGACGTGGACGACGCCTTGCGCGGCCACGTGTTCACCGTCCAGGACTCGCTGTTCTGGGTGGCGTTCGTGTCGGCGATCACGGTCTGCGCGGCGGCCATTCCCGTGGACGGGCACTCGCCGGGACTCGTCGTCGCCGGTGCCCTGGTCTACCTTCTCGGGTTTGCGGTGCACTGGACGGTCGGCCGCCACTCCGCCGAGGTGGCCGACGGGCCGGGCTAGGGTGACGCCATGGCTGGAGCCGACGCCGTGGTCGCCGACCTGCGGGCCGAGAGCGACGCGCTGGACGATCTCGTCGCCGGGCTCGACGACGAGCGGTGGCGCCTCGCCACCCCCGCGCCGGGGTGGACGATCGCCCACCAGATCGCCCACCTGTGGTGGACCGACCGCGTCTCCGTCGTCGCCGTCACCGATGAGCGCGCCTTCGGCGAGGTCGTGAAGGGCGCGGCGGCCAATCCGACCGGTTTCGTCGACGACGGCGCCGAGGAACTCGCGACCACCCCGCCCACCGAGCTGCTCGCCCAGTGGCGGAGCACGCGGGTCCGTCTGCACGACGAACTCCTCGAGGTGGCCGACGGCAGGAAACTGCCGTGGTTTGGCCCGCCGATGAGCGCCGCGTCGATGGCGACCGCGCGGTTGATGGAGACGTGGGCGCACGGACTCGACGTCGCCGACGCGCTCGGCGTGCGACGGCCCGCGACCGCCCGGCTGCGGTCGGTCGCCCACATCGGCGTGCGGACCAGAGACTTCGCGTTCACCGTGCACGGCCTGGCACCGCCGTCCGACCCGTTCGGCGTCGCGTTGCGCGCCCCCGACGGCGCGACGTGGTCGTGGGGTCCCGCCGATGCCGAACAGCGGGTGACGGGGTCCGCTGAGGATTTCTGCCTGCTGGTGACGCAACGCAGGCCACGCGCGGAGCTCGACGTCACGGCCGTCGGCGAGGACGCGGCGACGTGGCTGACGATCGCGCAGGCGTTCGCCGGGCCGCCGGGGACCGGGCGCTGAACGAAGAGAAGCCCCCATTCAACCGGCCACTGGCCCGCCTGTGCGGGTTGTCGTCGACGAGCAACCGGATCCTTGACGGAAAGCCCCACCGTCGACGCAGCTACAGCCGGCTCGCCGCATCGGCGGCGCCGTCACCGTCCGCGTCGGACAACCTGATGTCCCAGCGCCCGTCGGCGTCGGTGTCGACGTAGGCCGATCGAACGTCACCGGCGACGAACACCCGGTCGGCGAGTCCGTCACGGTCGACGTCGAGCACGCGGTCGTCGACCTGACCGTCCCCGTCGAAGTCCACCAGCGGGCCGCCGGTCTGCTCCACGCCGTCGAGGCCCAACCACCGAAGGGGTCCGGAGCGGCCGTCGACGCCGAGCGACCAGGTGCCCGAGCCGTCGTCGGTGAAGGACGCCTCGCCACGGCCGTCGTCGTCGAGATCGAGAACGAGGTGATCGGCGGTGCCGTCGCCGTCGAGGTCGGCCAACGCGTCGTCCGACCGGCCGTCGCCGTCGAAGTCGAGACCGATCGCGTCGAACACCCCGTCGTCGTCGGTGTCGACGGTCATCTCGGCCGACCACATCGTCGCCGACCCGTCCCCGTCACCCAAGCAGTAGTCCATCCCCATCCCCCGTCGCTTCGTTCCCCCCTTAGGACGCGCGCCTATCCCCTCGCGTTCCACCACGCGCGTAGTTCGTCGACCGCCTCGTCGTGCGCCAGCGGCCCGCGCTCCATCCGGAGGTCCTTGAGGTACTGCCACGCCTGGCCGACGACCGGGCCCGCCGGGATGTCGAGGATCCGCATGATCTCGTTGCCGTCCAGGTCCGGCCGGACCCGCTGCAGGTCCTCCTTCGCCGCCAACTCGCGGATCCGATTCTCGAGATCGTCGTAACTGGCCTGCAGACGCGCCGCGCGACGCTTGTTGCGGGTCGTGGAGTCCGCGCGCACCAACTTGTGCAGCCGCTCCAAGAGCGGTCCCGCATCGGTGACGTACCGCCGGACGGCCGAGTCGGTCCACTTGCCTGCACCGCTGGCATCGGCGTAACCGTGGAACCGCAGATGGAGGTAGACCAGTTGAGAGACGTCGTCGATCATCTGCTTCGAGTACTTCAAGGCCCGCATGCGCTTGCGCGCCATCTTGGCGCCGACGACCTCGTGATGGTGGAAGCTCACGCCCCCGTCGCTCTCGTGCTTGCGGGTGGACGGCTTGCCGATGTCGTGCAACAGCGCCGCCCACCGCAGCACCAGATCCTGCCCTCCGGGGCCCTCGCCCGAGTCACTGCGGTGCTCGAGGTCGATCGCCTGCCGCAGCACCGTCAGCGAATGTTGGTAGACGTCCTTGTGCTGGTGGTGTTCGTCGATGGCCATGCGCATGCCGCCCACCTCGGGCAGCACCACGTCACCGAGCCCCGTCTGGACCATCAGGTCGATGCCCGCCACCGGGTCGACGCCGAGCATCATCTTGTCCAGCTCGGCCGCCACCCGCTCGACGGTGATCCGGCCGAGCTCGTCGGCCATCCTCGTCATCGCCTCGCGCACGCGCGGCGCGACGCCGAAACCCAACTGGGAGACGAACCGGGCAGCGCGCAGCATGCGCAGCGGGTCGTCGCCGAAGGACACCTCCGGCGTCGACGGAGTGTCGAGCACACCGTCGCGCACGGCGGCCAAACCGTTTAGGGGATCGTGGAATTCGCCGAGCCCGGCCGGGGTGATGCGCACCGCCATCGCATTGACGGTGAAGTCCCTGCGCACCAGGTCGTCGGAGAGCCGATCACCGAACTGCACGTCGGGATTGCGCGTCACGCGGTCATAGGCGTCGGCCCGGAAGGTGGTGACCTCGAGGCGCTCGTCCCCCTTGCCGATGCCGACCGTGCCGAACTCGATGCCCGTGTCCCACAGCCCGTCGGCCCAGCGCCGGACCACCTGCTGCACCCGCTCCGGGCGCGCATCGGTGGTGAAGTCCAGGTCGGTCACCTTGCGGTCGAGCAGCGCATCACGGACGCTGCCCCCCACCAGATAGAGCTCGTGTCCGGCGTCAGCGAACAACTGACCGAGCTCGCGGAGTACCGGGATGTGCCGCTGCAGTGCCTTGGCGGCAGTCAACAGCTCATCGGGGTGGGACGCGCTGGCAGCGGGATCGTTCGGCACGTTCGATGAGCCTAATGGGCGCTCACGGCTCCGTAACGACCCGGCGACAAGCCGACCACGACGGCGAGTGCGTCGAGGAGGATACCGAGTGGCAGCTACTATCGCTTGGGTGTCGGAGGGCGAACGAGCCAAACCACGACGGCGCCGAGGACGGCGCCGCGGCCGACGCTCTGCGGGTCCGCCCGAAGCGGGCGCCGCCAATGGCGCGGAGCCACCTGCGGCCCCCCTCCCCGGCCCCGCGCCGGGGCACGGTTCCCCTTCCGGGGACGCGGCGCCGGCGGCCACCTCGCACCGTCAGGGTCGCCGCGCACCCGACCGCCTCCGCACCGTCCACGAGACCTCGGCGGGCGGCCTGGTCATCGACGGCATCGACGGTCCGAGGGACGGACAGGTCGCGGCGCTGATCGGCCGCGTGGACCGGCGGGGACGCATGCTGTGGTCGCTGCCCAAGGGTCACATCGAACAGGGCGAGACCGCCGAGCAGACCGCCATCCGCGAGGTCGCCGAGGAGACCGGCATACAGGGCAGCGTGCTGGCCGCGCTGGGCAGCATTGACTACTGGTTCGTGACCGAGGGCCGACGCGTCCACAAGACCGTGCACCATTACCTCATGCGGTTTCTCGATGGCGAGCTGTCGGACGAAGACGTCGAGGTGACGGAGGTGGCGTGGGTACCGCTCGTCGACCTGCCGTCGCGGCTGGCGTATGCCGACGAGCGCAAGCTCGCCGAGATCGCCGGGGCGTTGATCGACAAACTGCAGAGCGACGGCCCCGGCTCGCTGCCACCGCTGCCGCACAGCGCGCCGCGGCGTCGGCCCCAGACGCATTCGCACACCCGTAACCGCCGAGGAGACGAGGGTGCGAAACCGCAGCCTGGCCGGCGGGCGAACGGCTGCGGCCAAAGCCCATGAGGCGTTGGGCGGCGTGGATCGTCGGTTCCCGCCTGCTGGCCGCCGTCGCACTGCTCGTACTCGTCCTGGTACCCGCCGTGGTGCCAAGGGCCGCGGCCGGTGAGCCAGGGGCACGCCCGTTCCTGCAACTCCACATCGACAAGATCACCCCGGACACCATCAGCACCACCAGTGAGCCGGTGGTGACGGTCGCCGGGACGGTCACCAACGTCGGCGACCGGCCGGTGCGCGACGTGATGGTCCGCCTCGAGCACGCGGCGGCCGTGACGTCGTCCGCCGGACTGCGGACCAGCCTGGCCGGGGGTGTCGATCAGTACCAGGCGGTCGCCGACTTCGTCACCGTGGCGCCGGAGCTGGCGCAGGGCCAGCACGTGCCGTTCACGCTGACCTACCCGGTGCGCTCGACCGATTTGCCGTCGCTCCGCATCGACCAGCCCGGCATCTACCCCGCGCTGGTCAACGTCAACGGCACGCCCGACTACGGCGCACCCGCCCGGCTGGACGACGCCAGATTCCTGTTGCCCGTCCTCGGCGTGCCCGCGGACCCGACGACCGAGTCCGACGACTCGGTCTCCTCGGTCGTCCCGCCGGACACTTCACACCCCGTCCGCCTGACGATGCTGTGGCCGCTCGCCGACAAGCCCCGGCTCGCCGCGGGCATACCGGGTGGCAGTGCCCCCGTCCGGCTGATCGACGACGAACTGGCGTCGTCGCTGGCCCCCGGCGGGCGCCTCGACACACTGCTGTCCGCAGCGGACTTCGCCACCAGCGCGCCGGTCGACCCCGGCGGGCAGACGCGCAGCGCACTGTGTCTCGCCGTGGACCCGGACCTCCTGATCACCGTGAACGCCATGACGGCGGGTTATCTGGTGAACGACGACCCTGCCGGCGGGGTCAACTCACCGACTCACCCCGGCGCCGGTCAGGACGCCGCGGTCGGCTGGCTCGGCAGGCTCAAGACGCTGGCGCAACGGATGTGCGTGACCCCGACGGTGTACGCCCAGACCGATCTGGGCGCGCTCTCGCGCGTCGGCGACCCCGGCCTGTCCACGACCGCCACCACCGGGGCGGGCGACATCGTCGACCAGATCCTCGGCGTCACGTCGACCCGCGGGGCGACCGTGGTGGGAGACGGACCCCTCACCGGACCGGCCGTGGCGCTGTTGAACGGAGTGGGTCCCACCGTGGCGATCAGCGCAGGGCAGTCCGTGGCGCAGGACTCGTCGTCCGGGGATGCGCCGACGGTCGACCTCACCCCGCGCCGCTACTCCCCCAACGTGGTCACCGCCCCGTTCGACCCCGCCGTCGGCGCCGCGCTCGCCGGTGCGGGCACGGTACCCCTGACGCCGTCCTATCTCGACCCGTCTCTCGGTGTTCCCCTCACCCACGACTCTCCCGCCGCCCGCCGCGAGGACGCCCTCGCCGCGCTGCTGTGGCGCACGTTGCGGCCACAGTCGGACCAGCGGTCCGAGATCCTGGTGCCCCCGATGACGTGGAACCTGCCCCCCGAGGACGCGCAGTCGATCCTCACGACGCTCGCCACGTCCATCCGGTCGGGGCTCGCGGTGCCGCGTCCGCTGGACGCGGTGATCGCCGAGAGCAACGCCGTTCCGCTCGCGGACGGGCAGACGCCGCCGCCGGACAACCTAGGAAACCCACGCGCGTTCGTCGAGCCGGCCGTCACCGCTGGCATCGCCAACACGACCGGCAGGCTCTGGGGGCTGACCGCGGCGCTGACCGTCGACCCGCGCACCGGGCTGACGGGCGCGCAGTTCACCGCACCGCTGCGCGAGGACATGCTGCGGGCGCTGAGCCAGTCGGTTCCGCCGGATGCGCGCAATGGACTGGCCACCCAACGCGTCGACGTCGTCGACGCCGAGGTCCACGACCTGCTGCAGGCCGTCACGATCGTCAACCCGGGCGGGTCCTACACGCTGGCGACCGAGCGGAGCCCGCTGCCGCTTGCCCTGCGCAACGACCTGCCGGTGCCGATCCGGGTGCGACTCGACGTCGACGCCCCACCGGGGATGACCGTGACCGACATGGGCGAGATCGAGCTGCCGCCGGGCTTCCTGCCGCTGCGCGTGCCGATCGAGGTGCACTTCACCCAACGCGTCGCCGTCGACGTCGGGCTGCAGACCGCCGACGGCCTTCCGCTGGGCGAGCCGGTGCGGTTGTCGGTGCACTCCAACGCCTACGGCAAGGTGCTCTTCTTCATCACGCTCTCGGCGGGCGCGGTGCTCGTCTTGCTCGCGGGACGCCGACTGTGGCACCGTTTCCGCGGACAACCCGACCGTGCCGACCTGGACCGTCCCAAGCGCCGCGACAACGCAAGACCGGACCCCCTCGACGTCGCGATCGCCCATTCGCCGGACGAGAAGTGAGCACGATCAAGCCACCGGGACCTCCCCCGACACCGCGACCTGCCCGACCGCAGCAGCGGATTCCTCAGGGTCCCGCGCCGAGGCGACGCGCGGGCAGGCCCGAGCTGACGGACTCGGCCGTCGTCTCACGGTCGTGGGGCATGGCCCTGGCGACCCTGGTCAGCCGCATCACCGGCTTCTTCCGCATCGTGCTGTTGGCCGCGATCCTCGGCGCGGCACTGTCGAGCGCGTTCTCGGTGGCCAACCAGCTGCCGAACCTGATCGCCGCGCTGGTCCTCGAGGCGACGTTCACCGCGATCTTCGTGCCCGTGCTGGCCCGCGCCGAGCGTGACGACGCCGACGGCGGCACCGCCTTCGTGCGCCGGCTCCTCACGCTGGCCACCACCTTGTTGCTGGTCGCCACGGTGGCGTCGGTGGCGGCGGCACCCCTGCTCGTCCGCCTGATGCTCGGCGGTGACGCCCTGGTCGACGAGTCGCTGACGACGGCATTCGCCTATCTGCTGCTGCCACAGATCCTGTTCTATGGACTGTCGTCGGTCTTCATGGCAATCCTCAACACCCGCAACGTGTTCGGGCCGCCCGCGTGGGCGCCGGTGGTCAACAACGTGGTGGCCATCGGCACGCTCGGCGTGTATCTCGCAGTCCCAGGTGAACTCTCGATCGACCCCGTCGAGATGGGCGGGGCCAAGCTGCTGGTCCTCGGCATCGGGACCACCCTCGGCGTCGTCGCCCAGACCGTCGTCCTCTTGATCGCGATCCGGCGCGAGCGGGTGAGCCTTCGTCCGCTGTGGGGCCTCGACGCCAGGATCAAGAAGTTCGGCACGATGGCCGGGGCCATGGTCCTGTACGTGTTGATCAGCCAGGCCGGTCTCGTCGTCGGCAACCAGATAGCCAGTGCCGCAGCGGCTTCCGGTCCGGCGATCTACAACTACACCTGGCTCGTGCTGATGCTGCCGTTCGGCATGATCGGGGTGACGGTGCTGACGGTGGTGATGCCACGCCTGTCCCGCAACGCCGCCGCCGACGACCAGCCCGCCGTCCTGGCCGACCTGTCCTTCGCAACTCGCCTGACGATGGTCACGCTGATACCCGTGGTGGCCGTCATGACCGTTGCCGGGCCGGCCATCGGCAGCGCCTTGTTCGCGTACGGGAACTTCGGCGACGTGGACGCCGGCTATCTGGGGATGGCGATCACGTTGTCCGCCTTCACCCTGATCCCGTACTCGATGGTGCTGCTGCAACTGCGGGTGTTCTATGCGCGTCAGCAGCCGTGGACGCCGATCCTGCTGATCGTCGTCATCACCTCGGTCAAGGTCATCGCCTCCGTGGCGACGCCCCACCTCACCGACGACCCCGAACTGGTCGCCGGTTACCTCGGCCTGGCCAACGGTCTGGGCTTCCTCGCCGGCGCCGTGGTGGGCCACGTTGTCCTGCGAGCCAATCTCAAGCCGCCCGGTGGCAGGCTGATCGCGCTCGAGGTGGTCCGCACCATCCTGGTGACGGTCGCCGCCTCGTTGTTCGCCGGTCTGGTCGCGCACGTCGCGGACCGCGGGCTCGGCCTGGATTCCCTCACCCGGCACGGCGGCGCCGGATCGATCCTGCGGCTGACCATCCTCGGGCTCATCATGGCGCCGATCATCGCCGCGGTGATGATCGCCGCCAAGGTCCGCGACGCCCAGGCGGCGGTGGCAGCGGTGCGCCGGCGCGTCGGTCGGGGAAGCGTCGTCACCCCTACGGTCGCCGCGCCGACGGGGGTTCGCGACCGACCACGGCCGGGTATGCCCCTCACGTACGCTGGTCAGAGCAATTCGCCTCCGTTACGGCCGCGCCACGACGCTCCGGCGTGGCGGGGCGGCCCTCCGGCAGCAGCTGCCGAAGTCGAGCCTCGGAAAGGACGAGCGGTGACCGACGACTCCGCGGCCGGTTCGGCGCCCGGCGCCGACGTCGGCGGTGCGACCACGCGCATTCCCCGGCAGAGCGTGGACGACTTCCAGCCGGACGTGCCGGCGGAGTCCCATCTGCCGCCGTCGGGCCGCCCGCCCGCCGACTACGGCGGGGACCCCACCCGCGAACCACTGTCCTTCGGCATGCCGAACGAGCCCGCGATCGAGGCCGCGACCGCCGACGACGACGTCCACCTCATTCCCGGCGCGACGATCGCCGGTGGCCGGTACCGGTTGCTGGTGTTCCACGGAGGCCCGCCGCACCTGCAGTTCTGGCACGCCGTCGACACGGCGCTCGACCGGCAGGTCGCCCTCACCTTCATCGACCCCGATGCGGTGCTGCCCGACGACGAATTGGCCGAGATCCTCTCCCGTACCATGCGGTTGAGCGCGGTGGAGGCACCCGGCGTGGCCCGCATGCTCGACGTCGCGCACACCGGATCGGGTGGCCTGGTGGTCTCGGAGTGGATCCGGGGCGGCTCGCTGGCCGAGGTTGCGGAGACGGCGCCGTCGGCCATCGGAGGCGCACGGGCCATCCAATCCCTCGCCGCGGCGGCGGATGCCGCGCACCGAGCCGGGGTAGCGCTGTCCATCGACCATCCTGGCCGGGTTCGCGTCAGCATCGAGGGCGACGTCGTGCTCGCGTTCCCAGCGACGTTGCCGTCCGCGACACCAGAGGACGACATCAGGGGCATCGGCGCCGCGCTGTACGCCCTGCTGGTCAACCGCTGGCCGCTACCGGAACCCGGTGTGCGCAGTGGGATGAAGCCCGCTGACCTGGACCCGGCGGGTGAACCCGTCGAGCCTCGCTCGGTGGACCGCGCGATCCCCTTCCAGATCTCCGCCGCCGCCATCCGCGCCGTTCAGGAGAACGGCGGCATCCGCTCCGCGCCGACCCTGCTCAACCTCCTGCAACAGGCCACGGCCGTCGCCGACCGCACCGAGTTGATCGCGCCGATCGACGAACCCACCGCGTCCCGCGGGCGTTTCCGGCCGGACGACGATCCCGACGCCAAGGCCCGCCGGAAACGCGGCGTGCTGATCGGCGCCGCCGTCGCGGGTTCGATCCTGGTGGTGGCCCTCATCGTGCTCGCGACCGTGCTCAAGGGCGTCTTCAGCGACGTCGGGGGATCGCTGGACAAGGACGAGCTCGGCCTGAACGCTCCGTCGAGCACCAGCGTCAGCCCCAGCACGAACGGCGGCGTCGTCAAGCCCGTGAAGGCGACGGTGTTCTCACCCGGCGGCGAGGCCGACAACCCGGCCGATGCCGGTCTGGCCATCGACGGCAACCCGGCGACGGCGTGGTCCACCGACACCTACAGCGATCCCGTGCCGTTCCCGAACTTCAAGAACGGGGTTGGGCTGTTGTTGGCGCTGCCGCAGCCGACGGCCATCGGATCGGTCACGGTGAATCTCAACAGCACGGGCACGTCGATACAGATCCGGTCGTCGGAGTCGCCGACGCCGACCACGCTCGAGGACACCGCCGCGCTCACCCCGCCGACGCCGATGAAGACCGGCACGAACACCATCGCGATAGCCAACCCGGCACCGGTGTCCAATGTGCTGGTGTGGATCACCACGATGGGCAACGTCGCCGGAAAGAGTGAGACCGCGCTGTCGGACATCACCCTCAAGTCGGCCTCCTGACTGGTCGCCGGGAGTTCATCCCCAGGCGACGCGATCGGGCGTCGGTCGCTCGTCGGCAGCTCAGCGGCGGTTTCGGCCGTTCGTTCGCGAGCACCGACAAGAGGTGTCACCTGCGGGGTCCACCGTTGATTAGTGTTCGGATGTGGGGAGCTTCGGGGGAATCGTTGATCCAGCGCGGTCGGACGCAGAGTTGCTGGCGGCACACGTCGCCGGGGACCGCTATGCCTTCGAGGAGCTGTTCTACCGTCATCACCGCCAGCTCTACCGCTTGGCGCGGATCACCAGCCGCGATCCCGACGACGCCGCAGACGCGCTTCAAGACGCGATGCTCTCGGCCCACCGCTGCGCTCCGGCGTTCCGGCACGACGCGTCGGTGAGCAGCTGGTTGTATCGCATCGTCGTCAATGCATGCCTGGACCGGTTGCGCCGCAACAAGACCCACGCCACCGGCGTTCTCGAAGACGACGTCTGCCATCTCGGCGACCCGACCCCGCGGGTCGACACCGCCCTGGTCGTCGAGCGGGCCCTGCTGCGGTTGCCCGTCGAACAGCGCGCCGTCGTCGTGGCGGTCGACATGCAGGGCTACTCGGTGGCCGAGACGGCGCGCATCCTCGGGGTGCCCGAGGGCACCGTCAAGAGCCGGTGTTCCCGCGCCAGGGCCAAGCTCGCCCAGTCGCTGCAGTACTTCGACGACCCGGCGCCCGTCGTGCGGGCGGGGCGCCGGTGATCGTCACTGGCTCTGGCGGACCCTGGTGTCCGGGTTCGGCACGTTCACCAGCTGTGGGCCGTTGACGGCCTGTGAGAGGCAACCCGGGTGGTTCCGGCAGGCGATGATGGCGCCCGCTCCCGGAGACTGACCGGGAGCCGACGGCACCGCGTTCGGGATGCCACAGGTCTGGTGGTAGGGATCCCAGGGCACCACGTTCATGTCGCAGGCCACCGCTTCGGTGTGCGGTGTGGTGACGGCGTCCAGGGCCGGCAGTCCGGCGGCCGACGCGACGCCGAGGGCGCCGATGACGAGAAGTCGTGGCAGGGTACGCATGGTAGGGCCTCGTTCGTACGTTCGTTACTCACAAGTGTGGGCCACTTGGCCCAAGTTTCCTCTTCCCACAGCACAACGAGGGGTGTTCCACGGGAATTCCTCCACGTGCTCGTGCGGTGCCACACTGGCGAAGGAACTTCACCAGGAACGGGGACTTCGGGCACGTGGACGGCGGCGTGGACGGTGACGGCGACCGGGGCGACGGGGCCGTGTCGCTGGACGCGCTCGCCGACCTGCAGGCAGGACTTCTCGACGACCACACCGCGGCGCGCCTTCGCCGGCGCGCCAGGACCGACCCCGACGTGGCCCGCGGTCTCGCAGCGCTCGACCGCGTCCGACGCGACGTCGCCCGGCTCGGCGGCGACGCCGCGTCGGCACCGGAAGTTCCCGCCGCGCTCGTCGCCCGCATCGGCGCCGGACTGGCCGCCCGCGCGACACCGCCGAACGACGTGGTCCCGGCGCGGGGTTCGGACGCCGCGCACGCACCGGGCGCACGGCTGCGCACCGTCGCGGCAGCGACCGGACTCGGCGCCGTCATCGCCGCCGGCGTGATCGGCACCGCGATGCTGACCAGGAGTGCGCCGCATCGACCGCTGGCCACCGGACCCACCGCGTCGTCGATGAAGGTGCCCCGCCCGCAGGGTGGCGTGCCGCTGCCGGACGAGCAGATCCTCGCCCTTCTGGACGTGCCTCCCGACCTCGTCGGGTTGACGGATCCGCAGCGCCGGGCGTCATGCCTCAGTGGCCTCGGCTATCGGGTCTCGTCACCCGTGCTCGGGGCCCGGCCGCTGGCGGTTCGGGGCCGACCCGGGATGCTGCTGTTGTTGCCCGGCGACGTCCCGAAGCGCATCGACGCCGTCGTCGTCGCACCCGACTGCAGTGCGGTCGACACCGGATTGCTCGCCAGGACGACCGTCTCGCGCCCATGACGCGGCCCACCGGCGCACCTGGAACACGCGCGCCTACGCTGGTGTTATAGGCCATACGCAGAAAGGCGGAAATGACTTCATCATCCCCGGCACCTTCCCCGGCGTCCCCGATTCACGACGTCATCATCATCGGGTCGGGCCCCGCTGGCTACACCGCAGCGGTGTACGCCGCCCGCGCGCAGCTCAACCCGGTGGTGTTCGAGGGCGTGCAGTTCGGCGGCGCGCTGATGACCACCACCGAGGTGGAGAACTACCCCGGGTTCAAGGAGGGCATCACCGGCCCCGAACTCATGGAGCAGATGCGCGAGCAGGCGCTGCGGTTCGGCGCCGACATGCGGATGGAGGACGTCGACGACGTGTCGCTCGACGGCCCCGTCAAGACGGTCACCGTGGGCGACGAGACGTTCCAGGCCCGCGCGGTCATCCTCGCGATGGGTGCCGCCGCCCGGCAGCTCGGCGTCCCCGGCGAGATGGAGCGCATCGGCACGGGCGTGAGCACCTGCGCCACCTGCGACGGTTTCTTCTTCCGCGACCAGGACATCGCGGTCATCGGCGGCGGCGACTCCGCGATGGAGGAGGCGACGTTCTTGACCCGCTTCGCCCGCAGCGTCACGCTGATCCACCGCCGCGAGGAGTTCCGCGCCTCGAAGATCATGCTGGAGCGGGCCAAGGCCAACCCGAAGATCACCTTCCTCACCAATACCGCGGTCACCGAGGTCGAGGGCGAGCCCAAGGTCACCGGCCTCCGGCTGAAGGACACGGTCACCGGTGAGGAGTCCAAGCTGGCCGTCACCGGCGTGTTCGTCGCAATCGGTCACGACCCCCGCTCGTCCCTGGTGGCCGGCAAGGTCGACCTCGACGACGAGGGCTACGTACGGGTCAAGGGCCGCACCACCAGTACGTCGGTCGATGGTGTGTTCGCCGCCGGCGACCTGGTCGACCACACCTACCGGCAGGCGATCACCGCGGCGGGCAGCGGGTGTTCCGCCGCGATCGACGCCGAGCGCTGGCTCGCCGACGCCGACGACCCCGAGCTGAACCCGACAGTTTCCACCGATTCCTAACCCGAGGAGCAATACATGAGCAGCGACACCAGTGCGACCGTCGCCGTCACCGACGACTCGTTCTCCGCTGACGTACTGTCCAGCAGCACCCCGGTGCTGGTCGACTTCTGGGCGACGTGGTGCGGTCCGTGCAAGATGATCGCCCCCGTCCTCGAGGAGATCGCCTCGGAGAAGGCAGGCTCGTTGACGATCGCCAAGCTCGACGTCGACGCGAACCCCGGGACCGCCCGCGACTTCCAGGTGGTGTCGATTCCCACGTTGATCCTGTTCAAGGACGGCAAGCCGGTGAAGCGGATCGTCGGCACCAAGGGCAAGGCCGCGCTGCTGCGCGAACTGTCCGACGTCGTCTGAGGGGCGCCGTCCCGGACCGAACGCGCCGTCTGCGACTGGCCTGGAGGTTTCAGAATTTACGGTTCCGTCTGCGACAATTCTGGTCATGTCTAGTGTGCGCCGCGGCGATCGGGGAGGCCCGGTGGTCGAGATCAGGATGGCGCTCGCGGCGTTGGGCCTGCTGGACAGCCCGGACGCGGATCTGACCACCGGCAAACACGTGGCGTTCGACGCCTTCGACGACGATTTGGACCACGCCGTGCGGGCGTTCCAGCAGCACCGCGGGCTTCTCGTCGACGGTGTCGTCGGCGAGGCGACGTACCGTGCCCTCAAGGAGGCCTCGTACCGTCTCGGGGCGCGCACGCTGGCCCACCAGTTCGGTGCACCGATGTACGGCGACGACGTCGCCACGCTGCAGGCGCGGCTCCAGGACCTCGGCTTCTACACCGGCCTGGTCGACGGGCACTTCGGGTTGCAGACCCACAACGGGCTGATGTCCTATCAGCGGGAGTACGGTTTGTACCCCGATGGCATCTGTGGCCCAGAGACGTTGCGGTCGTTGTACTTTCTTGGTTCCCGGGTCACCGGCGGTTCCCTTCACGCCATCCGCGAGGAGGAGTTGGTGCGCCGCTCGGGCCCACGGCTCTCCGGCAAGCGCATCATCATCGATCCCGGCCGCGGTGGCGACGACCACGGACCCATCTTCAACGGGCCCGACGGACCGATCAGTGAAGCAGACATCTTGTGGGACTTGGCGAGTCGCCTCGAGGGACGAATGACGGCGATCGGCATGGAGACGTTCCTGTCCCGTCCGGTCGGGCGTAGCCCGTCGGATGCCGAGCGTGCAGCGACGGCCAACACCGTCGGTGCCGATCTGATGATCAGCCTGCGGTGTGCGGCCCTGCCCGGCTCCCCCGCCAACGGCGTCGCCTCGTTCCACTTCGGCAACTCGCACGGCTCCGTCTCGACGATCGGTCGCAATCTGGCCGACTTCGTTCAGCGAGAGCTGGTCGCCCGCACCGGTTTACGCGATTGTCGTACTCACGGTCGCACGTGGGATCTCCTTCGCCTGACCCGCATGCCCACCGTGCAGATCGACGTCGGCTACATCACCAATCCGCATGACCGCGACATCCTGGTGTCGGCTCCATCGCGCGACTCGCTCGCCGAGGGCATCCTGGCCGCGGTGAAGCGGCTCTACCTACTCGGCAAGAACGACCGGCCGACCGGCACCTTCACCTTCGCCGAATTGCTCGCCCACGAGAGATCCGTGGAACAGGCCGCCGGGCGCGCAGCCCAGGGCTGAACGTCCTCACGGACACGGGGCGGCACCCGCTCCCACCGGTTGGAGTCGAGCACTCACCAACAGTCGCTCGAGCGCGGCCTCGACGTCGGCCTTCCAGCCGAGCCCCTGCTCGAGCTCGAGTCGCATGCGGGGGAAGTACCGGTGCGGTGCGACGACCTTGAAGCCGACGTCGGCGAGGAAGCCGGCGTCGATGATGCAACGCTCTATCGAACAGTCACCGAGCGATTCGATCGCCGGCCGCAGGTCAGCCGACACCCTCGAGGGATCGGTGAGTTCGGCGGCAGCCTCGGTCCGACCGAACGCCTCCAGTGCGCGGACGCCTCGGCGCACCAGGTCCCGCACCGCCGCGGCGACCAAGGCACGGATCAACGCGTCACCCTCCTCACCGGATTCGACTCCGACGGTCGTCAACAAGACGGCGTCGGCGCCAACCGGACCGGTGGGGAACAGTGCAGCGCGTGGCACCGCACGGGGTGGGGCGTAGAACGCGAAGCCCAGGCAACGCTCGTCCCCACTGGACGCCGATCCGCTGAACTCCGCGTGCTCGGGTTCGCAGGCCTCGGCGATCTGACCGCAGGACCCCCACTCGAGCATGACCATGGACAGCCAGGCTTCCTTCTCGAACTCCGGGTCGGCGAGATGGTCCTGCTTGGAATCGGGGCCGTGCAGGGTCGACGGCTCCACCTCCCAGAACACACATCGGCGGGCATGCTTGGGCAGCTGCTCGAATCCTTCGAGCCGCAGCGACGTGATTCGTGCTGACACTAGACTCCCCGCAGTTTCGATCGGCCGGACCGGCGTGGCTGACACTTAAGGATAGAAGCGCCGCCCGGCGCCGGCGCGCTTTCGCCGCCGGACATCACAGAGATACCGTCATCGCGCGAAAACTCTTGTTGGGCAATGGCTTAACTCCTTGGAACAGCGCGCGCGCCGGGCCGGACGGCTCTTCGTGTCACAGTGACGTAATTACGCGGTATGACGGGTCATGTCTGCGCAGCGTTCATGAGGTCGACGATCCTCTGCAAGTCGTCCACCGAGCCGAACTCGACGACGATCTTCCCCTTGCGTTTGCCCAGGCTCACCGTCACACGCGTGTCGAAGGCCGAGGACAGTCGTTCGGCAACGTCTTGGAGTCCGGGCATCTGGATCGGCTTGCGGCGTTGCGCCGGAATGGCGTCCTGGCCGCCGTCGCGGTTGGCAAGCGTCACCGCTTCCTCGGTCGCCCGGACGGACATCCCTTCGGCGACGATCCGGGCGGCCAGCTCTTCTTGTTTCTCCGGCCCACTCTCGAGCGCCAGCAGCGCACGCGCGTGACCCGCCGAGAGCACACCGGCGGCGACCCGCCGCTGGACCGCAATGGGCAGCCGCATCAACCGGATCATGTTGGTGATCACTGGTCGGGAGCGGCCTATCCGCACCGCCAGTTCCTCGTGGGTGACGCCGAACTCGTCGAGCAATTGTTGGTAGGCGGCGGCCTCTTCCAACGGGTTCAGTTGGGCGCGATGAATGTTCTCGAGAAGGGCGTCCCGCAGCATGCTGTCATCGGCGGTTTCGCGAACGATCGCTGGGATGGCTGCCAGCCCGGCTTCCTGGGCCGCCCGCCACCGCCGCTCCCCCATCACCAGCTGATAGCGCTGCACGCCATCTTTCGCGTCCAGCGCCCGCACCACGATCGGTTGCATGAGACCGAACTCGCGGATGGAGTGGACGAGTTCCGACAGGGCGTCGCCGTCGAAGATCTGTCGCGGCTGCTTCGGGTTGGGCTCGATGACGGCCGGGTCGATCTCGCGATACACCGCTCCGACGTCGTTGACCGGTGCGGGCACGGGTTCCGCCACCGCCGACGGTGCACTGCCGTAGAGAACGTCTGCGGCGGCAGCGCCCATCCCGGGACCGAGCCCGGCCCGTCCGTCGTCGCTGGGGCCGGTTGGAATCAACGACGCGAGCCCACGTCCGAGGCCGGTTCGCTTGGGCGGCGGAGTCATGCAGATCCCTTCGTTCCGGTGTGTGCACGTTCGGCAATCTCCCGACTGGCGTCGAGGTAGCTCATCGCTCCCCGCGAACCGGGATCATATTCCAGGATCGTCATGCCGTAACCGGGAGCCTCCGACACCTTGACGCTGCGTGGGATGACGGTCCGCAGGACCTTGGCGCCGAAGTGTGACCGCACGTCGTCGGCCACCTGATCCGCAAGCTTGGTTCGGCCGTCGTACATCGTCAGGATCACCGTGGTGACGTCGAGGAGTGGGTTGAGGTGTGCCTTCACCATGTCGATGTTGCGCAGCAGCTGACCGACGCCCTCCAGCGCGTAGTACTCGCACTGGATCGGGATGAGGACCTCCGGCGCCGCGACGAGTGCGTTGATCGTCAACAGGCCCAGCGACGGAGGGCAGTCGATGAACACGTAGTCGAAGTCGTATTCCTGCAGACCCGCCAACGCATTCCGCAGCCGTCCCTCCCGCGCCACCATGCTGACGAGTTCGATCTCGGCGCCGGCCAGGTCGATCGTCGCGGGTACGCAGTAGAGCCGCTCGTTGTACGGGCTCTGTTGTAGCGCTGACTCCAGCGTCATCTCGCCGATCAGGACTTCATACGATGACGGCGTACCGGGACGGTGCTCGATGCCCAGCGCGGTCGAGGCGTTGCCTTGGGGATCGAGATCGATGACCAGCGTCCGCAGTCCTTGCAACGCAAGGGCCGCCGCCACGTTGACGGCCGTCGTGGTCTTGCCCACGCCGCCCTTCTGGTTGGCGATCGTGAAGACCCGTTGACGGGGCGGCCGCGGAAGGTGGCTGCCCTTCGCCTTGTGCAGTATCCGCACGGCTCGTTCAGCCTCGGCACCGATCGGTGTATCGGCAGCGATGGGTTCCTGCCACGGTTCCTCGGCGGGAGGTTGCCATGTTTCACGTGAAACATCGGCGGCGGTCGGCGGCGGCGCGTCGCGCGCATCCTCGGCGCCCATCGACGATGGCTTCACTCGCTGCTCCTCCTGGGACGGGCCCGTCTCGACGACGGTCCGCTCTGGTTCGTCCGGTTCGTCACCGGAACGTCCGGCGCCGTGCTGTTCGCCGGCGGTCTCCGCCTCCGACCGACGGTCTTCGCCTTCACCGCCACCACCACGGTTGCGGGCGGAGTCAAATAGGTCACGCCACATTCCATCACCTTCACGTCGATGGCACCCAAGGTCTCCAACACCCGGTGGTGTTGATCGATCTCGGCCGAAGCCCGCTCGCCCTTCATCGCCAGCATCCGCCCACCCGGGCGCAACAGCGGCAGACACCACCGGCCCAACTTGTCGAGCGATGCCACCGCACGCGAAGTCACCGCGTCCATCTCGCCCACTTCGCGCCGCACCGCCGGGTCCTCGGCGCGACCCCGCACCACGGCGACGTCCAGTCCGAGACGCGTCACGACCTCCCCCAGGAAATCAGCGCGGCGTAGCAACGGTTCCACCAACGTGATCGTCAGATCCGTGCGGACGAGGGCCAGCGGTATGCCGGGCAGACCCGCTCCGCTGCCGACATCGGCGATCCGATCGCCCGCGTTGGTCAACTCCCCCACGGCGGCGCTATTGAGAATGTGACGCTCCCACAACCGGTCCACTTCGCCGGGCCCGATCAATCCGCGTTCGATGCCGGCGCCGGCGAGGATGGCGGCGTACTCCTTCGCGAGCTCGAGCCGGTCGCCGAAGACGCCCGCCGCGGAGAGCGGCGCTGCGGGCGCCTCGCCATGTTTCACGTGAAACATCCTCCGCCTTCACAATGCGGGTGAACTACACGGTTGTAACTCAGTCGATCAAGCGGGCAACACGACGACGCGGCGGGACGGCTCGGCGCCCTCACTCTCGCTGCGCACGCCGTCGATCGCCGATACCGCGTCGTGCACGATCTTCCGCTCGAACGGAGTCATGGGCGCCAATTCTTCTCGCTCCCCGCTCGCGAGTACGCGTTGGGCGATCTTCGCCCCGAGCGCCGCCAGCTCATCGCGTCGGCCACGCCGCCAATGAGCCACGTCGAGCATCAGGCGGCTTCGCTCACCGGTCTTCTGATGCACGGCCAGCCGGGTCAACTCCTGGAGGGCGTCGAGCACCTCGCCCTTGCGGCCCACCAACTTCGCGAGGTCGCTTCCGCCGTCGATGCTCACCACCGCGCGGTCACCCTCGACGTCGAGGTCGATGTCCCCGTCGAAGTCGAGGAGATCGAGCAGCTCCTCCAGATAGTCCCCGGCGATCTCGCCCTCGGCCACCAAGCGGTCCTCGAGATCGGGCGCCTCGGGCGCGTCGCCCTCGATCTCGGTCCGTTCGGTCGTATCGGCGTCAGTCATGTTCGTCCTTACTTCTCTGACCTTCTTGCTGCTTCACCCGTCAGCGGCCGCCACGGGCTCACCGGAACCAGGGGCCCGTCAGGGCCTTCGCTTCTTCGGTCGGTTGTTCGTCCGACGGGGCACCCGGTTGGCCGCGCCGGTCTTGGCAGCGGGGCCGGTGCCATTCGCCGTCGGGGCCGAGCCCGCCTCTGGCGCCGCCGGCGAGTCGCCGTCGGTGGCGTCGGTGGTGTCGGTGCTCGCATCGGCCTCCCGACCGCCGTGCTCGGTGATCTCCGCGGCCGACGGCATGGCCTTCTGCGCAGCGGTGCCGTTGGTCGGCGGCCGCTTGCGCTTGGGCTTGGAGCCGGGGGCAGGGGCGTTCGACGCGCGCCGCGCCAAGTCCTCCTGCTTCTTGGCTTCCTCTTCCTTCTCGATCCTGCCGAACACCACGTGTTGCTGACCGAAGGTCCAGATGTTGTTCGCCACCCAGTACATGATGATCGCGAGCGGGAGGAAGGGACCACCGACCACCACGCCGAGCGGGAAGACGTACAACGCCAACTTGTTCATCATCGCGGTCTGCGGATTGGCTGCCGCCTCGGGCGTCTGCCTGGCCACCGACGCCCGGCTGTTGAAGTACGTCGCGATACCCGCCAACAACATCAGCGGAACGCCGACCGCGATGACCGCGGGCCGGCTGAAGTCGAAGTTCTTGAACGCCTCGAGGCCCGAGCTCTGGGTCATGCTCGCACTCAGTGGCGCACCCAGGAGGTTCGAGTCGAGGAAGTGACCGACGTCGGTCGCACTGAAGACGTAGTTGCCGGTGGCACGGTTCTCGTCGACCGACAGACCCAGCTGACCGAATCCGTGCTGGGTCCGGTTGAACGACCGGAGCACGTGGTAGAGACCGAGGAACACCGGCACCTGGGCCAGCATCGGCAGGCACCCGAGGATCGGGTTGAACCCGTGATCCTTCTGGAGCTTCTGCATCTCCAACGCCATCCGCTGGCGGTCCTTGCCGTACTTCTTCTGGAGCGCCTTGATCTGCGGCTGCAACTCCTGCATCTGACGGGTGGTGCGGATCTGCCTGACGAACGGCTTGTAGAGGATCGCCCGCAGTGTGAAGACGAGGAAGACCACCGACAGTCCCCAGGCCAGGAAGTTCGACGGGCCCAGGACGAAGGCGAAGGCCTTGTACCAAACCCACATGATCGCGGAGACCGGGTAGTAGATGACGTCGAGACTGAACCAGTTAAACAAACGAATCGCTCCTCAGCGTCGCACCATCCACGTCTTCGGCGGAGTCTCCCCGCCGATGGCGACAAGTCTCGTGTCGCTCGGGAATCGGGTCCCATCCCCCTCGGTGCCAGGGACCGCACTTCGCCAGCCGGACCACGGCCAACCAACATCCGCGCCACACGCCGAACTCACCGAGCGCGTCGACGGCGTACTGACTGCACGTCGGCATGAACCGGCACGACGGTGGCCGCAGGGGCGAGATCATCGTGCGGTACAGCTGGATCACATAGACGAGGCTGCTCGACAGAGCGTTCGCGACGCGGCCGCGGCTCATCGTCGCGTCTCGCGCCGTGCGCCGATCCGACTGAGCGCGGTCCGTAATTCCCGCTCGAGTTGAGGCGAGATCGCGTGGCGGCTGCCGGGAAGGGCTCGGATCACGATCCGTTCGCCTGGGCTCAAGTCGTCGATCACGTTGCGGGCCACGTGCCGCAGCATCCGCGAGACGCGATGTCGCTGGACGGCGGTGCCGACCGACTTGGAGACCACCAGCCCGATCTTCGGACCGCCCGCCGAATCCGGCGTCGGACCGAGCGCGTGCACGACCAGATCTGGTTGCGCCGCACGCAGACCGCGACTCACGGTGATTCCGAAGTCAGTAGACCGCGTCATCCGGTACTGAGCCGGAAGCACTCGACTACACCCTGCTCAAGACCACGCAGAATCACGCAGTGAGAGAGCGGCGGCCCTTGCTGCGCCGGCCCGACACGATGGCCCGGCCCGCGCGCGTGCGCATCCTCAGCCGGAAGCCGTGCACACGTGCGCGACGCCGGTTGTTGGGCTGGAAAGTCCGCTTGCCCTTGGCCACGGCTGTTACTCCTCAATGAAGGGTGCGTCTGCCACCATCCGGCATGAGAACCTCATGTCCTTCTGGAAGCAGCCACGGTACGTACGCTTCGTTCGTCTCGCTTGCTAGCCCCGGCGCGTGAACCCGACCATCCGAGTCGCAGCCGTATCGCCACGTTCGGGCGACTGTTCGAGGGTACTGACGAGATTTCCCTAGGTCAAACCTGCTTCTCTGCACGGCGAATACATCACAGCTCTCACATCCGTCACGCCGCCCAGCACGTACCGGTGGAAGGCTCGACGAATGTTGCAGAACGGTTGGCACCCGGCAATAAAACTGTTAACTTCTGCCAAGGCCATCTCAGACGAGACGGCGCTGAACGAAGAAGCGAGGACGGCCACCGAAACCTCGAGCCCATGGTGCCATCGAAGACTGTCATCGACCACTGTGACGAGCCCAGGAAACGCGGCCTCATCGCCAGTACGCAACGACACAACGACCGGTGTCGGTTATACACAGATTGTGGATAACCATGTGGACATCCGGTCATTGCCTATTCGGCCAACCCTGCCTGGCCACGAGGGGGTATGTCTCCGTTGACCGCAGACCCCGACCCACCGTTCGTCGCAATTTGGAACGACGTCGTGGCGGAGCTCAACGGTGACGCGGCCGGAGAAGGCCCGCCACGACCGGGATTCCCGACCGCGAACCTGACCGCCCAGCAACGGGCGTGGCTCAAGCTGGTGAAACCGTTGGTCATTGCCGAGGGATTTGCCCTGCTGTCGGTTCCGACGCCCTTCGTGCAGAACGAGATCGAACGTCACCTGCGCGAACCCATCGTGTCCAGTCTCAGCCGCCGCCTCGGGCAGCGCGTCGAACTCGGGGTCCGGATCGCCACCCCCGATCCCGAATCCGACGACGACGATGCCGCACCGGCAGCGGTGTTGCCCGACTCCGACGAAGTGGACGACGACGAGGAGGCTCTCGCAAGCGCCGAGGAGAGCTGGCCGACCTACTTCACCAATCGGCCCCAGCACTCCCCCACCAACGACGTCAGCCTGAATCGCCGGTACACCTTCGACACGTTCGTCATCGGGGCGTCCAACCGATTCGCCCACGCCGCGACGCTGGCCATCGCCGAGGCGCCGGCCCGCGCGTACAACCCTCTCTTCATCTGGGGCGAGTCGGGGCTCGGCAAGACACATCTGCTCCATGCCGCAGGCAACTATGCACAGCGGCTCTTCCCGGGGATGCGGGTCAAGTACGTCTCCACCGAGGAATTCACCAACGACTTCATCAACTCCCTGCGCGACGACCGCAAGGCGTCCTTCAAGCGGAGTTACCGCGACATCGACGTCCTACTCGTCGACGACATCCAGTTCATCGAGGGCAAGGAAGGCATCCAGGAGGAGTTCTTCCACACCTTCAACACACTGCACAACGCGAACAAACAGATCGTGATCTCGTCCGACCGCCCGCCGAAGCAGCTCGCCACCCTGGAGGACCGACTTCGCACCCGCTTCGAGTGGGGTCTGATCACCGACGTGCAGCCGCCGGAACTGGAGACCCGGATCGCCATCCTGCGCAAGAAGGCGCAGATGGACCGGCTCGACGTTCCCGACGACGTGCTGGAACTCATTGCCAGCAGCATCGAACGGAACATCCGCGAGCTCGAGGGCGCCCTCATCCGGGTCACCGCGTTTGCGTCGTTGAACAAGGCCGCCATCGACAAGTCCCTCGCCGAAATCGTTCTGCGGGATCTGATCTCGGACGCCAGCTCGATGCAGATCAGCATCGCGACGATCATGGCCGCCACTGCCGAGTACTTCGAGATCACCATCGAGGAGCTCCGCGGGCCCGGCAAGACCAGGGCGCTGGCACAGTCGCGTCAGATCGCGATGTACCTGTGCCGTGAGCTGACGGATCTCTCGTTGCCCAAGATCGGTCATTCCTTCGGCCGGGACCACACCACGGTCATGTACGCCGAACGCAAGATCCGCGGCGAGATGGCGCAGAAGCGTGAGATCTTCGACCACGTCAAGGAACTCACCACCCGTATTCGTCAGCGCTCCAAGCGCTGACGGCACTCGCCGACAGCCGTCAACACCACTTCCCCACCCCAACCGTGGGCTTCGTCATGTCCGAGTGCGCGAATTTCATGCCCGGGTGCGCGAAAAACTTCTGACCCGATGACACCACCAGTCACCCTTCTTCCTCGTGCACTACTCGTGCACGAACTCGGGACGAACCACCGCCGTGAACCGCGTCCGTGCACACCGTCGGCGGGTGTCCACAGATCTTGAACATCGGTTCGTCGCCATTCCACGAGTCACCCACGAGCGCCGCCCCCGCCGACCTGCGCACAACGCCGTCGATCCACAGGTTCCACAGCACCTAATACTGTTACTCGTTCATCTCTAGAGAATCTCTCCTAAGAGAAGCTCCTGGGGAACACGTCCTGTTGGGCGCCTCACCGCCCCCGTCACCCCGGCTTGTCACTCCCAGCGATTAGCTTTCAAGTTGGGCCCGGAGGCTCTACGGTGGGTCTTCGACAACCGGAACGGTCGTCGAAGACCAGCGTGGTGACATGTCGGCACGACATCCACGGATCCGCTGTTAGTGCTCATAGCTGGGGTTTCACCGAAGGGACGCTGTGGACGTGGCGACGACGACGATTGGTACCGACCTGAAGTTTCGGCTGGTGCGCGAGGACTTCGCCGATGCCGTGGCGTGGGTTGCCCGCATCCTGCCGACCAGGCCGACGGTGCCGGTCCTGTCCGGCGTGCTCCTGACCGGCTCCGATGACGGTCTGGTGATCTCCGGTTACGACTACGAAGTGTCCGCCGAAGTGCGCGTGGCAGCCGAAATTGCTTCTCCTGGCAGCGTTTTGGTCTCGGGACGGCTGTTGTCCGACATCACGAAGTCGTTGCCGGCCAAACCCGTCGACGTCAGCGTCGAGGGCACGCGGGTGGCCCTGAGCTGCGGCAGCGCCCGTTTCTCCCTGCCGACGATGGCCGTCGAGGACTACCCGACGTTGCCGACGCTGCCCGAGGAGACCGGCGTCGTACCGTCGGATCTGTTCTCACAAGCCATCGGTCAGGTGGCCGTCGCGGCGGGACGTGACGACACCCTGCCCATGTTGACGGGCATCCGCGTCGAGATCTCCGGCGATAAGGTGGTCCTGGCGGCCACCGACCGGTTCCGGCTCGCGGTCCGGGAATTGACCTGGTCGACGGCGTCGGCCGACATCGAGGCCGCGGTGCTGGTCCCCGCCAAGACACTCGCCGAGGCAGCGCGAGCGGGCGCCGACGGGGCCGACGTGCATCTGTCCCTCGGTGCCGGGGCGGCTGTCGGCAAGGACGGCCTGCTCGGCATCCGCAGCAACGGCAAGCGCACCACCAGCCGGCTCCTGGACGCCGAATTCCCGAAGTTCCGCCAACTTCTGCCTGCTGAGCACACGGCCATCGCCACCGTCGGCGTCGCGGAGCTCACCGAGGCGATCAAGCGCGTTGCGCTCGTCGCCGACCGCGGGGCCCAGGTGCGCATGGAGTTCACCGAGGATTCGTTGAGATTGTCCGCCGGTGGCGAGGATGCCGTGGGACGCGCCGAGGAAGACCTTCCGGTGGAGTTCCTCGGTGACCCGCTCACCATTGCGTTCAACCCGACGTACCTGACGGACGGTCTGGGGTCCCTGCACTCACCGAAGGTGACGTTCGGCTTCACGACGTCCAGCCGTCCCGCGGTGCTGCGGCCGGCGAGCGATGATGATGAGGCGTACGTCGGAGCGAGCGGTCCCTTCCCGGCCGCTCAAACCGACTACGTCTACCTGTTGATGCCGGTGCGGCTCCCGGGCTGACCGGCCCTATCGCCACGAAAGAGGCGCACATGCAGCTCGGTCTGGTCGGTCTCGGAAAAATGGGCTTCAACATGCGGGAACGCCTGCGCAAGGGCGGGCACGAGGTGATTGGCTACGATCCCCGCCCCGAGGTGTCCGACGTCCCGGATCTCGCGGCCCTCGCCGCGGCGTTGCCGCAGCCCCGCGTGATCTGGGTGATGGTGCCCTCCGGTGAAGTCACGCACGGCACCATCGTGGGACTGTCCGAGGTGCTCACCGAGGGCGACCTGGTGATCGACGGCGGCAACTCGCGTTATACGGAGGACGCCCCACACGCCGCGTTGTTGGCCGAGAAGGGCATCGGTTTCGTCGACGCGGGAGTCTCCGGTGGAATCTGGGGGCTGACCGAGGGGTACGGGCTGATGGTCGGTGGGAGTGACGCCGACGTGGCCAAGGTCATGCCGATCTTCGACGCACTTCGGCCGCCGGGGCCGCGCGAGGACGGCTTCGTCCACGCCGGCCCGGTGGGCGCGGGACACTTCGCCAAGATGGTTCACAACGGCGTCGAGTACGCGATGATGACCGCCTACGGCGAGGGCTACGAGATGTTGGCGGCCGAGGACCTGATCAAGAGTCCGCAGGAGGTTTACCAGGCCTGGAGCAACGGGACCGTGGTCCGGTCCTGGCTCCAGACTCTGCTGGCCAAGGCGCTCAAGGAGGATCCGCATCTCGCCGAGATCCGGGGTTACACCGATGATTCCGGTGAGGGTCGGTGGACGGTGGAGGAGGCAATCCGCCTGCGTGTGCCCGTGCCGGCTATCGCCGCCTCGTTGTTCGCGAGATTCCTCTCCCGTCAAGATGATTCGCCGACCATGAAGGCAGTAGCCGCACTGCGCAACCAGTTCGGTGGGCACGCCGTTCAAAGGATAAGCGAGTCCGGGTGAACCGACACGGGGACGATGGGTGTACGTACGACGACTTGCCCTGACCGACTTCCGCTCCTGGTCGCGGCTCGAGTTGGAATTGGCGCCCGGTCGCACCGTATTCGTCGGTCCCAACGGCTTCGGGAAGACGAATCTGCTGGAGGCCCTGTGGTATTCGTCCACGCTTGGCTCGCACCGGGTGGGGGCGGATGCGCCGCTGATCCGGTCCGGCGCGGATCGGGCGATCGTGTCGACCATCGTGGTCAACGAGGGACGCGAGTTGGCGGTGGACCTCGAGATCACCGCGGGACGTGCCAACAAGGCCCGATTGAATAGATCCCCGGTCAGGAGTGCCAGGGAGATACTCGGCGCGCTACGCGCGGTTCTGTTCGCGCCGGAGGACTTGGCCCTGGTCCGTGGGGAGCCCAACGAAAGGAGGCGCTATCTCGATGAATTGGCCACCCTGAGGCGTCCTTCGGTGGCGGGCATCCGCGCGGATTACGACAAGGTACTGCGGCAGCGGACGGCGTTGTTGAAGACTGCCGCGGGAAACCGGTTTCGCGGGGACTCGGCTGCGCTGGACACCCTGGACTCGTGGGACGGTCACCTGGCCGCCCACGGGGCGAAGCTGATTGCGGCGCGGGTGGATCTCGTCGCGCTCCTGGCGCCCGAGATCGAGAAGGCCTATCAGTTGCTCGCGCCCGCCTCTAGGCCCGCGTCGGTTCGCTACCGCAGTGCAGTGGACGCCGTCGAGCAGGAGGCGGCCAGTGCCTTCATGGGGGCGACGAGCACCGAGGTGTTCGAGGTGGCACTGCTGGAGGAACTGGCCCGCCGGCGTCCCGTCGAGCTGGAGCGGGGGGTGTGCCTGGTAGGACCACATCGCGACGACCTGGAACTGCGGCTCGGGGATCAACCGACGAAGGGTTTCGCCAGCCACGGTGAGTCGTGGTCGATGGCGTTGTCGTTGCGGCTCGCGGCATACGAACTGCTCCGCTCGGAGGGCAGCGATCCGGTGCTGCTGCTCGACGACGTCTTCGCCGAACTCGACAACGCGCGCCGCAGAGCACTCGTCGAGGTGGCGGCCTCCGCTGAACAGGTGTTGGTGACCGCTGCGGTCAAGGAGGACATCCCTCAGGACTGGGATGTGCGACGGCTGGAGGTAGGCATGCGCGACGACGATTCCGGGCGACTCTCGGAGGTGCTCGAATGACGGACCCGTCCGGGCCGGAGGAGGGCGAGCCGGTGGGTCCTCCCCCGGAGCTGGCACATCTGCGCGGGATGGACCTGGTGCGGCGGACCCTCGAAGAGGCGCGGGGCGCGGCCCGCAGCCAGGGCAAGGACGTCGGTCGGGGCCGGACGTCGTCGACGAGGAACGCACCGGTGCGTGGTTCCCGACGGAGGTGGTCCGGGCCCGGCCCCGACTCACGGGACCCGCAGCCACTCGGGATCGCCACCTCCGAGGTGGCGAGGAACCGTGGTTGGTCGCCTCGCGTCGCGGAGGGTTCCGTCTTCGGTCAGTGGGCGACCGTCGTCGGCGACCAGATCGCCGAACACGCCAACCCCGCCGTGCTCCGCGACGGCGTCCTGACGGTGGAAGCGGAGTCGACGGCATGGGCCACCCAGTTGCGGCTGGTGCAGTCCCAGCTGTTGGCGAAGATCGCCGCCGCCGTCGGAGACGGCGTCGTCACCAGCCTCAAGATCGTCGGTCCGGCGGCGCCGACGTGGCGCAAGGGCAAGTACAACGTTCCGGGGCGAGGGCCGCGGGACACCTACGGCTGACCTTCTCGAGTGAGCTCTGCGCACTCAACCTGAGAGCGCCGACAACGGCTTCAGCAGGCTGATCGGTCGTCGGGACGCGCCGAGGGGCGAGAAATTCCGCGCACGGCTTGATTAGGTGCACAGAAACGCCGCCTCAGAATCAGTGCTGACGGTGGGTAAAGGTAGGATGGACGAGACTCGCCGGGGGCGCTCGACCCCCTAGCCGGCACCCTGCCAAGATCAAGGAGACGCGTCCAACGTGGCTGCCCAGAAGAAGACTGCTCCCAAGGAGTACGGCGCCGAATCGATCACGATCCTCGAGGGACTCGAGGCCGTCCGGAAGCGACCGGGCATGTACATCGGATCCACCGGCGAACGCGGTCTGCACCACCTGGTCTGGGAAGTGGTCGACAACGCGATCGACGAGGCGATGGCCGGGTACGCCACCCGGGTCGACGTGACGATCTGTGGTGACGGCAGCGTGCAGGTCACCGACGACGGCCGCGGCATCCCGGTGGCCATGCACTCCACCGGTGTCCCGACCGTCGACGTCGTGATGACGCAGTTGCACGCCGGCGGCAAGTTCGGTGGCGAGAACAGCGGATACAACGTCAGCGGTGGCCTGCACGGCGTCGGCGTCTCGGTGGTCAACGCTCTTTCGACGCGACTGGAGGCCACCATCCTCCGTGACGGGTTCGAGTGGTTCCAGTACTACGACCGGTCCATCCCCGGCACGCTGAAGAAGGGCGAGCCGTCCAAGAAGACCGGCACCACGATCCGGTTCTGGGCCGACCCGGACATCTTCGAGACCACCGACTACGACTTCGAGACCGTGGCGCGGCGCCTGCAGGAGATGGCGTTCCTCAACAAGGGTCTCACCATCGAACTCACCGACGAGAGGGTCACCGCCGAGGAGGTCGTGGACGAGGTGGTCAGCGACACCGCCGAAGCCCCGAAGTCCGCCGACGAGAAGGAAGCGGAGGCCAAGGCCCCGCAGAAGACCAAACACCGCACGTATCACTACCCCGGCGGGCTGGTGGACTTCGTCAAGCACATCAACCGCACCAAGACCCCGATCCAACAGAGCATCATCGACTTCGACGGCAAGGGTCCCGGCCACGAGGTCGAGATCGCGATGCAGTGGAACGCCGGCTACTCCGAATCCGTGCACACCTTTGCGAACACCATCAACACCCACGAGGGCGGCACGCACGAGGAGGGTTTCCGCAGCGCGCTGACCACGGTGGTGAACAAGTACGCCAAGGACAAGAAGCTGCTCAAGGAGAAGGATCCCAACCTCACCGGCGACGACATCCGCGAGGGTCTCGCCGCCGTGATCTCGGTCAAGGTCGGCGACCCGCAGTTCGAGGGCCAGACCAAGACGAAGCTGGGCAACACCGAGGTCAAGTCTTTCGTCCAGAAGATCTGCAACGAGCAGCTGAGCCACTGGTTCGAGGCCAATCCCGCCGAGGCGAAGACGGTGGTCAACAAGGCGGTGCAGTCCGCGCAGGCGCGGATGGCCGCCCGCAAGGCGCGTGAACTGGTGCGCCGCAAGAGTGCAACGGACATCGGCGGTCTTCCCGGCAAGCTGGCCGACTGCCGCTCCACCGACCCGCGGCTCTCGGAAGTGTATGTCGTGGAGGGTGATTCGGCGGGTGGCTCGGCCAAGAGCGGCCGCGACTCCATGTACCAGGCGATCCTCCCGTTGCGTGGCAAGATCATCAACGTCGAGAAGGCACGCATCGACCGGGTGCTGAAGAACACCGAAGTCCAGGCGATCATCACCGCCCTGGGCACCGGCATCCACGACGAATTCGACATCGCCAAACTGCGGTACCACAAGATCGTGCTGATGGCCGACGCCGACGTCGACGGACAGCACATCTCGACGCTGCTGCTGACGCTGCTGTTCCGATTCATGAAGCCGCTCATCGAGAACGGGCACGTGTTCCTTGCGCAGCCGCCGCTGTACAAGTTGAAGTGGCAGCGCAGTGAACCCGAATTCGCCTACTCCGACCGCGAACGCGACGGCCTTCTGGAGGCCGGCCGGTCGGCGGGACGGAAGATCAACGCCGAGGACGGAATTCAGCGGTACAAGGGTCTCGGCGAGATGGACGCCAAGGAATTGTGGGAGACGACAATGGATCCCAGCGCCCGGGTGCTGCGCCGGATCACCCTCGACGATGCCGCGGCAGCCGACGAGCTGTTCTCGATCCTGATGGGCGAGGACGTCGAAGCCCGCCGCAGCTTCATTACCCGCAACGCCAGAGACGTTCGCTTCCTGGACGTCTGAGGATGTGTGACGTCTCGACCCACTACCAAGCTGCTCAATAGACGAGCGAGGAGCACATGACAGACACCACCCTGCCCCCCGGCGACGACGGCGCGACCACCGACCGCATCGAACCGGTCGACATCCAGCAGGAGATGCAGCGCAGCTACATCGACTACGCGATGAGCGTGATCGTCGGCCGGGCGCTGCCCGAGGTCCGTGACGGTCTCAAGCCGGTGCACCGCCGCGTGCTGTACGCGATGTACGACTCCGGCTTCCGGCCCGACCGCGGCCATGCGAAGTCGGCCCGCTCGGTGGCCGAGACGATGGGCAACTACCACCCCCACGGTGACTCGTCCATCTACGACACCTTGGTCCGGATGGCGCAGCCGTGGTCGTTGCGCTACCCGCTGGTCGACGGTCAGGGCAACTTCGGCTCGCCGGGCAACGATCCCCCAGCCGCGATGCGCTACACCGAAGCGCGCCTGACGCCGCTGGCCATGGAGATGCTGCGTGAAATCGACGAGGAGACAGTCGATTTCATCCCGAACTACGACGGCCGCGTCCAAGAGCCCACGGTGCTGCCCAGCCGGTTCCCCAACCTGCTGGCCAACGGATCGGGCGGCATCGCGGTCGGCATGGCCACCAACATGCCGCCGCACAACCTGCGGGAACTCGCCGACGCCGTGTTCTGGTGCCTGGACAACCACGAGGCCGACGAAGAGGCCACGCTGGCCGCCGTGATCGAACGGGTGAAGGGCCCGGACTTCCCCACCTACGGGCTGATCGTCGGGAGCCAAGGCATCCACGACGCCTACACGACGGGCCGCGGTTCCATCCGGATGCGGGGCGTCGTCGAGGTGGAGGAAGACTCCAAGGGCCGCAGCCTGCTGGTGATCACCGAACTCCCCTATCAGGTCAACCACGACAACTTCATCACCTCCATCGCCGATCAGGTCCGGGACGGCAAGCTCGCCGGCATCTCCAACATCGAGGACCAGAGCAGCGATCGGGTGGGGCTGCGCATCGTCGTCGAGGTCAAGCGCGACGCGGTGGCGAAGGTCGTGCTCAACAATCTGTACAAGCACACGCAGTTGCAGACCAGCTTCGGTGCGAACATGCTCTCGATCGTCGACGGCGTGCCCCGCACGTTGCGCATCGACCAGCTGATCCGCCTGTACGTCGTACACCAGTTGGACGTCATCGTCCGGCGCACCACCTACCGGTTGCGCAAGGCGAACGAGCGGGCGCACATCTTGCGCGGCCTGGTAAAGGCGCTCGACGCGCTCGACGAGGTGATCGCGCTCATCCGCGCGTCGCAGACCGTCGACATCGCCCGTGCCGGGTTGATCGAGCTGCTCGACATCGACGACATCCAGGCCCAGGCCATCCTCGACATGCAGCTGCGACGGCTGGCGGCACTGGAACGTCAGCGGATCGTCGACGACCTCGCCAAGATCGAGGCGGAGATCGCCGACCTCGAGGACATCCTGGCCAAGCCGGAACGTCAGCGTGCGATCGTCCACGACGAGCTCGCCGAGCTCGCCGAGAAGTACGGGGACGACCGGCGCACCCGGATCATCCCGGCCGACGGCGACGTCGCCGACGAGGACCTCATCGCCCGCGAAGAGGTCGTCGTGACGATCACCGAGACGGGCTACGCGAAGCGCACGAAGTCCGACCTGTACCGCAGCCAGAAGCGCGGCGGGAAGGGGGTCCAGGGCGCCGGTCTCAAGCAGGACGACATCGTCAGGCACTTCTTCGTCAGCTCGACGCACGACTGGATCCTGTTCTTCACCACCCAGGGTCGGGTCTACCGGGCGAAGGCCTACGAGCTTCCGGAAGCCTCGCGGACCGCCCGCGGACAACACGTGGCGAACCTGCTGGCCTTCCAGCCGGAGGAGCGCATCGCCCAGGTCATCCAGATCAAGAGCTACGAGGACGCGCCGTATCTGGTGCTGGCCACCAAGAACGGTCTGGTCAAGAAGTCCAAGCTGACCGACTTCGACTCGAACCGCTCCGGCGGCATCGTGGCGGTGAACCTGCGCGACGGTGACGAACTCGTCGGTGCGGTGCTGTGCTCGGCCGACGAAGATCTCCTGCTGGTGTCGGCGAAGGGCCAGTCGATTCGCTTCTCGGCCACCGACGAGGCGCTGCGGCCGATGGGCCGGGCCACCTCCGGCGTGCAGGGCATGCGGTTCAACGAAGACGATCAGCTGCTGTCACTGAACGTGGTGCGCGAGGGAACGTATCTGCTGGTCGCGACCTCGGGCGGCTACTCGAAGCGCACGGCCATCGACGAGTACACGGCTCAGGGCCGTGGCGGCAAGGGCATCCTGACGATCCAGTACGACCGCAGGCGTGGCACTCTGGTCGGGGCGCTGATCGTCGACGAGGACACCGAGCTCTACGCGATCACCTCCGGTGGGGGCGTCATCCGGACCGTGGCACGCCAAGTGCGCAAGGCCGGGCGGCAAACAAAGGGCGTGCGCTTGATGAACCTCGCCGAGGGCGACACACTGATTGCCGTCGCCCGCAACGCCGACGAGGATGCCGACGACGACGCAGAAACCGACGAGACGTGATGCCGGGCTGTGGGCAGGCCGACGGCCTGAGGCAGCCGGCCCGAGCTAAGGAGCCGTAGGTGGGTTCACCGAACGAGCCTGGACCACCGCGCACCAGCGATGGGCCGGGCGGTGCCAACGGCTCCAACGGCGCCCACGACGCTGGGCCCGTGGGCGGCGGCGAGGCACCACCGTGGCAGCGGGGCCCCGGTGGCGGACGGCCACGGCAGCAGGACGGGCCGCGTGCCGGGGCAGCCGCGGCGCACGCGCAAGGTACGGACGCCAGGCTCAACCGCTTCATCGCGGGAGGGCCCCCCGCGGGGCCGGCCCGCGAAGGCGCGCCGGTGCGTGACACTGCGCCGGTGCGTGACACTGCACCGGTGCGTGAGAGTGCGCCGGTGCGTGAGAGTGCGCCGGCACGGGAAGCGCCGCCGGCAAGGGATTCGGAGTCTGCCGCGCCGGCCAACCGGACAGAGCGGGTGGACACCGGTCGCGCGGAGAACTACGCGAGCGAGTTGCCCGATCTCTCCGGCACGGCACCCCGCGGAGGGCGCAAGCCGGCAGGCGACCGCACGCCGTCGGAGCCGACGGCGCGACCCTCGGGAACCGCCATGCGCACCCAGGTGTCGCGGTCGCAGGGGCCGGTTCGTGCGAGCATGCAGATCCGGCGGCTGGACCCGTGGAGTGTGCTCAAGGTCTCGCTGGTGCTGAGCGTGGCACTGTTCTTCGTCTGGATGATCGCCGTGGCCTTCCTCTACCTGGTGCTGGGAGGCATGGGGGTGTGGAGCAAGCTCAACAGCAACGTGGGCGACCTACTCACCAGTGCGAGTGGCAGTGGTGGTGAATTGGTCTCCAGCGGAACGATTTTCGGTGGCGCGGCGCTCATCGGACTGGTCAACATCGTGCTGCTGACCGCCATGGCAACCTGTGGGGCGTTCATCTACAACCTGACCACCGACATCGTCGGCGGCATCGAAGTGACACTGGCCGACAGGGACTGACGACCGGCCGGCCGACGTGGGTTACCCGAGCGGTTTGGGACGGCGGCCGGGGTTACGGTAATCTCGTCCCTCGGCCGTAGATGAGTACGGGCCTGTAGCTCAGGTGGTTAGAGCGCTTCGCTGATAACGAAGAGGTCGGAGGTTCGAGTCCTCCCAGGCCCACGGTTTGCCCGACCGAGGGAGGGGCACTGTGAAGATCTTCGTGGTGCTTGCGGTGATCGTGGCCGGCGGACTGATCATCAGGTCACGCCACCGCGTCGAGGTGTGGCACGTCGCCGAAGGTCCGCCGAGCTGATCACGTAGAGGGGCCTTAGCTCAGTTGGTAGAGCGCTGCCTTTGCAAGGCAGATGTCAGGGGTTCGAATCCCCTAGGCTCCACAATCGAAGACTGCCGCCTGGCGGTCGCCGGTCCTCAGGGCCGAGGTGCGATGTCGACGCTGGGTGGCAACGGTGACGGGTCCGGTTGCGTCGACCGCCGGATGATGGAGAACGCGACCGCGCCGACGGCGAGCACCGCCACGCCAGCGCCGAGGAGCACCAGAGGCCGGGGCCGAGGCCGGCGCCTGGCGCTGCGCGCCTCCTGCAGCGCCGAGGGAATGTTGGCCACCACCTCCTGCGCCGCGGCCAACTCGAGGGCAAGGGCCTCCTGCGCTGCGGCGAGGTCCCTGGCCAGCTGCGTCGTGATCCGGCCCCGCCGGTAGCGCTTCTGCATCCAGGCCGCCGACGATCGTGCCGAGCCGAAGCCGACGCCGAGCGCTCCCCTGGTCACGTCGACGGGACCGACCGTGGAGTACTTCAGTCCGCGGACGATGCGTTCCGGCGGCGTCAAGCGGGCGGCGCTCGTCGTGGAGCTCATGGTCGGTCTCTCTCTCTGCGCGGGGACGCGTCCGGCGACCACACTATGCGGTGCCCATTGCAAGGGGGCCGGAACCCACGCCCGAAACGCGAAATGGCACACTGGCATCCCGTGACGAGTCCCATACAGACAGCGACCGCGACCCTGCACACCAATCGTGGTGACATCAAGATCGCGCTCTTCGGAAACCACGCCCCCAAGACCGTCGCCAACTTCGTCGGATTGGCTCAGGGAACCAAGGACTACAGCACCGAGAACGCGTCGGGCGGCACCGAGGGTCCGTTCTACGACGGCGCGGTGTTTCACCGGGTGATTTCGGGCTTCATGCTTCAGGGTGGCGACCCGACCGGGACCGGGCGCGGTGGCCCCGGCTACCAGTTCGCCGACGAGTTCCACCCCGAGCTGGTCTTCGACAAGCCCTACCTGCTGGCGATGGCCAACGCCGGACCAGGCACCAACGGCTCCCAGTTCTTCATCACCGTCGGCAAGACGCCGCACCTGAATCGCAAGCACACCATCTTCGGCGAGGTCGTCGACCCCGAGTCGCAGAAGGTCGTCGACGCGATCGGAAACACGCCGACGGGCGCGGGCGACCGGCCGACCGAACCGGTCGTGATCGACTCGATCACCATCTCCTAGCCGAGGCCCCCAACTCACCGAGCGCCCCGCACTCCGTCCGCGCCTGGGACGGAGGCGAGGAGCTGCGGGCTAGCGACCCGCGTACCCGGCGTCGGTCAGTGCGTCCAGGACGTCGAGGGGATCGCTGCCGAGGTCCCAGCGCGTGAAGACCAAGAGGCGGTCGTCGGGCGCGGTGTCGATCTCCAGCAGCCGCACCTTGCGGCCGATCCGGCGGAACTCGGTGATCCGAATCGTGGCGACGTCGTGACTCGCTAGTACGCGCGTACCAAACCAGCCCTTGACGACCAATCCCTCACGAGAGATTGCCAGCTTCGGACGCGCGCGCCACGACATGATTGCGAACGCGAGTAAACCGATGGCGGCAATGCCGGCGAGCAACCGGCCGGGGGCATCTGTGACCACGGTCACAGCCGCCGCGGCCAGTGCCAGACCGAACACGCCGCAGGCCGCAATGCCGACGGACGACGGGCCCCACTGAGTTTGCTGCGGCGTCATCAAGCACCCTCTACGCGGCTTCGATCGGGTTATCCACAGGTGCTATCCCCAATGGGGATGAATCACATCGATGTGATTGCGTGACGGGAAGGTTGCCGAACCAGGAACGGAACGGAACGAAGTTGAATTCATTCCGTGGTGGTGGTACGTCAACGCCACCGCATGGTCAGCAACAGACCGGTGATCATGAACGCAAACGCGATCGCGTAATTCCACTGCGCCAGGTTGGCCATCCACCTGAGAAAGCTGGGAGCATCCACCGGGTTGGTCGCCGCAAGCTGGAACACCAGCAGCCACAGCAGCCCGAACAGCATCAAGCCGACGAACAACACCACGAACCACATGCTCGACGGACCCGCCTTCACCTTGACCGGGGTGCGGCTGACCGGGCTGATGGTGAAGTCGTTCTTCTTGCGAACCTTGGACTTGGGCATGGGTACCTTCGAACAGTCGGCTCTGACGGTGGCGACAGAGAAATGCGGTGCGACGATGGAGCAGATGCAACCGAGAGCGTAACGCAGCAGACGGCGAGGAGAAGAAAGCCCATGGCGGGTGAGGCCAGGTCGGCGTGGCGGGTGGGCGTGCCCGTGGTGTGCCTGTGCGCCGGTCTGCTGTTGGCCGCCACCCACACGGTGTCCGGCGGCAGCGAGATCCGACGCAGTGACGCGCCCCGGTTGGTGGATCTGGTCCGCGAAGCCCAGACGTCGGTGGATCGGCTGTCGGCACGACGCGAGGCGCTCGTCGACCTGGTCGACAACCATCACGGCGGCTCCCCCGCCGCCGACGCGGCGCTCGAGGCGATCACCCGTCGTGCCGACGCGTTGGGCGTCGACGCCGGCCTGGAGGCACTGCGCGGTCCGGGCCTCGTCGTCACCCTCGACGATGCGCAGCGGGACGCCGCCGGCCGCTTTCCCGGCGATGCGTCCGCCGACGACCTGGTGGTGCACCAACAGGACGTCGAGGCCGTGTTGAACGCGCTGTGGAGCGCGGGCGCCGAGGGCATCCAGATGCAGGACCAGCGGATCATCGCCACGTCCGCTCCCCTGTGCGTGGGCAACACCCTGCTGCTCAACGGCCGCACGTACAGCCCGCCCTACGCCATCAGGGCGATCGGCGACGTGTCTGCGATGCAAGCCGCCCTGGCGGCGTCGCCGATGGTGACCTTGTACAAGCGGTACGTGGTCCGGTTCGGGCTCGGCTACACCGAGGAACCCATGGCTCAGGTCGACGTCATCGCCCACCCGCCGGCCGTGCGGATGCGTTACGCCAAGGCCGCCGGGCCGCTCGGCTACTGACCGGTGTCCGTTAACCTGAGCTGATGCGCGTTCTGGTCGTCGACAACTACGACAGCTTCGTCTTCAACCTCGTCCAGTACCTCGGACAGCTCGGCGTGCAGGTCGAGGTGTGGCGCAACGACGACGCCCGACTGAGCACCGACGCCGACATCGCCCGCGTCGCCGAGGAGTTCGACGGCATTCTGCTCAGCCCGGGCCCCGGTACACCGGAGCGGGCCGGGGCCTCCATCGGCCTCGTGCTGGCGTGTGCCGCCGCGTCGACACCGCTGCTGGGTGTCTGCCTCGGGCATCAGGCGATCGGCGTTGCCTTCGGGGGCACGGTGGACCGTGCGCCGGAATTGCTGCACGGCAAGACCAGCAGTGTGAACCATGCGAATGTTGGTGTGCTGCAAGGGCTTCCAGAACCCTTCACGGCCACCCGCTATCACTCGCTGACGATCCTGCCCGACACCGTGCCCGACGTCCTGCAGGTCACCGCCGAGACTGCGGGCGGCGTCGTCATGGGCGTCCGGCACGTCACGCTGCCGATCCACGGCGTGCAGTTCCATCCCGAGTCGATCCTGACCGAGGGTGGCCATCGCATGCTGGCCAACTGGCTCGCCGTCTGTGGCGAACCCGTCGACGAAGCCCTGGTGAGCAGGCTCGAACGCGACGTGGCCGACACGGTCAGGGCGGCTACTGCGCGAAGCTCAGCGTGATCGAGTCACTGAACTTCAACGGGGTGCTCGGCGCGGGGCTCTGCGTCACGATGCCGTTGCTCGGCACGCCACTGTTCTGAGCGTTGGACAGCTTGACCAGGTCCCCCGTCCAGCCGAGCGAGCGCAGGAACGGCTCGGCATCGACCCAGAACTGGCCGCGAAGGTCGGGCATCTGGAACTGGTTGCCCCGCGACACCTGCAGCTGAACCGGCGTGTCCACCGCCACCGTCTGATTGGCGGCAGGCACGGTGCCCATCACCTGGCCCTTGGTGTTGCCCAGCCCGTCCACCTCGACCGGGATGGGCGGTGTGGTGAACCCGTTCGCGACGAGGATCTGCGTGGCGACGTCGACGGTCTGGCCGGCGACGTCGGGAAGCAGTTTGGTGTCGGGTCCACTGCCCACCACGACCGTGATCTGGTTGGTGATCGCCGACGTGGAGTTCGCCGCCGGGACGGTGCCCGTGACCTTGCCCTTGTCCTCGGGGCTCGAGACGGCGGGCACCTGCTTGACGTTGGCGAAGCCCGCGTCCTTGAGCTTGCGCTCGGCCTCGCTGGGGAGATATCCCTTGACGTCGGGGATCTCCCGCTGCTCGGGGCCCGAGGACACGTTGATCGTGATCTGGTCGTCGCGGGCCGCTGCGGTGTTGGCCGGCGGATCGGTGCTGATGACCTCACCGACCGGCACCTTCGGATCAGGGTTGTTCTGCCGGGTCGTCTTGAAGCCGAGGTTCTGCAGCGACACCACCGCATCGTCGTAGGCCTGGCCGGCCAGGTCGGGAACCTGCACGTCCCGCGGATTGCCGCCAACGAAGTTCAGCAGCACCGTCACGACGACGGTCAGCACGGCCAGCACCGCCACGATGGCGAACCACCGTCCGATGGCGGGATTGCGCTCCTTCGGCACGTAGGTGCGTTGATGCGTCGGGATGTGCTCGGTGGGCTGACTGCGTCCACTCGACGGGTTGGACGACAGCAGTGAGGTCCGTTCGGCGCCGGTGAACACCTTGGGGGCCTCCGGCGCCTCGCCGCTGTGCACGCGGATCAGGTCGGTGCGCATTTCGGCGGCACTCTGGTACCGGTTGTCGGGGTTCTTCGCGAGCGCCTTGAGCACCACGGCATCCAACTCGGGACTCAGCGCCGGGTTGCGCTCCGACGGCGGGACCGGATCTTCCCGCACGTGTTGATAGGCCACGGCAACGGGGGAGTCGCCGACGAAGGGCGGCTCGCCCGTGAGCACCTCATAGAGCACGCAGCCCAGCGAGTACACGTCCGAACGCGCGTCGACCGTCTCGCCCCGGGCCTGCTCCGGGGACAGGTACTGCGCCGTGCCGATCACCGCCGCGGTCTGGGTGACGCTGACACCGCCGTCGTGCAACGCCCTGGCGATGCCGAAGTCCATCACCTTCACCGCGCCCGACTTGCTCATCATGATGTTCGCGGGCTTGACGTCGCGGTGGATGATGCCGTGCTGGTGGCTGAAGTTCAGTGCCTGGCAGGCGTCGGCGATGATCTCGATCGCGCGCCGTGGCTCGATGGGCCCGTCGTTGTGGACGATGTCGCGCAGCGTGACGCCGTCGACGTACTCCATGACGATGTAGGGGAGCGGCCCGGTGGCCGTCTCCGCCTCCCCGGTGTCGTACACCGCGACGATCGCCGGATGGTTGAGCGCGGCCGCGTTCTGCGCCTCGCGGCGGAAGCGGAGATAGAAGCTGGGATCGCGGGCCAGGTCGGCGCGCAGCACCTTGACCGCGACGTCGCGGTGCAGGCGCACGTCGCGGGCCAGGTGGACCTCGGACATCCCGCCGAACCCTAGGATCTCGCCGAGCTCGTAGCGGTCGGACAGATGTTGCGGGGTGGTCATGGGCTCGTCAGCTCTGCGGGCAGCGGCACCGGCATGGCGCCCGGGGTGGCGGTGCCGGCGGGCGGCGCCGGCACCACCGTGGTGCTGGTCTCGGTGGACGGCGCCGGCCGCTGGTCCTTGCGGTCCTGGACGTTCAGCACCATCAGGATGGCGATGATGATCGCGAGCGCACCCAGGACGCCCGCGGCCCACAGCAGCGCGCGCTGGCCGGAGGAGAACGTCCGCTTCGGCGGCGGGGTGCGGTGACTGCCGGTGGGCGGACGGGTCCGGACCGCAGCGGTCGGGGGACGGCCGTAGTCGCCGACCGCGCGGGTCTGCGCGGTGGACGGGATGGCCGCCGGGGTGGCGCGGCCGATCGTCGGGGCATGGTTGGGCCGCGGGGGGCGGCGCCCGGCGCGCACGGCGGCGACGGCGTCGGCGAACGCCCCGCCCGTCCGGTACCGGTGGCCCGGCTCCTTGAGGAGACTGATCTCGATGAGCTCGCGCACGTTCGGCGGGATGTCGGCGGGCAGCGGCGCAGGCTGCTCCTTGATGTGCTTCATCGCCACCGTCAACGCGCCGTCACCGGTGAACGGCCGCCGGCCCGCCACCGACTCGTAGCCGACGACGCCGAGGGAGTACACGTCGCTCGCCGCGGTGGCGTCGCGGCCCAGCGCCTGCTCCGGGGCGATGTACTGCGCGGTTCCCATCACCATGCCGGTCTGCGTCACCGGTGCGGCGTCGACGGCCTTGGCGATGCCGAAGTCGGTGAGCTTGACCTGGCCGGTGGGCGTGATCAGGATGTTGCCCGGCTTCACGTCGCGATGCACCAGTCCGGCGGTGTGCGCGACCTGCAGCGCCCGGCCGGTCTGCTCCAGCATGTCGAGGGAGTGCCGCAGCGATAGCCGCCCGGTCCGCTTGAGCACCGAGTTCAGCGGTTCCCCGGTGACCATCTCCATTACCAGGTAGGCGGTGCGGCCGGCGTCGTCCAGCTCGGTTTCGCCGTAGTCGTAGACGCTGGCGATGCCGGGGTGGTTCAGCATGGCGACGATCCGCGCCTCGGCCCGGAAGCGCTCGACGAACTCCGGGTCCGACGAGAACTCGGCCTTGAGCACCTTGATCGCCACCGTACGGCCGAGGCGGGTGTCCTGCCCCTCCCAGACCTGGCCCATGCCGCCCGTCGCGATGAGTCGCTGAAGACGGTAGCGGTCGGACAGCGTCACTCCGACGCGCGCGCTCATGATCCCTCCCGCAGAGCCGCGGCAATGGTGGCCCGCCCGATCGGCGCAGCAATTGCGCCACCGGTCGCAGACAATCGGTCACCGCCATTCTCCACCAGTACCGCGATGGCCACCTTGGGCGCCCTGGCGGGTGCGAAGGCGATGTACCAGGCGTGCGGCGGTGTGTTCCGCGGGTCGGAGCCGTGTTCGGCGGTCCCCGTCTTGGACGCGATCTGGACGCCGGCGATGGCTCCCGTCTGCTGCGTCACCTGCTCGGCGTCGATCATCAGGTCAGTAAGTGTAGTGGCGACCTGGGAGGACACCGCCCGCCGCAGTTCCACGGGGCTCGTCGAGCTGATGTTGGCGAGGTCCGGGCCCTTCAGGTCGTCGACCAGATACGGCTGCATCACCACGCCGCCGTTGGCCACCGCCGCGGCGACCATCGCGTTCTGCAGGGGGGTCAGGGCGACGTCCTTCTGGCCGATGCTGGACATGCCGAGGGCGGCGCGGTCCCCGATGGGACCGACCGTCGAGGCCGCCACCTGCAGCGGGATCGGCGGGGGAGCGGAGTCGAGCCCGAACGCCTCGGCGGTGCGCCGCAGCGCGTCGGTGCCGGTGCGGATGCCGAGGTCGACGAACGCGGTGTTGCACGACTTCGCGAAGGCGGTCCGCAGCGTCGTCATCGGGTCGTTGCCGCACGCCGTACCGCCGTAGTTCTCCAGCGTTGCGGTGCTGTCGGGCAAGGGGATTCGGGCTGCCGCGGTGACCTGGGTGTCCGGTGTGGCGCCGCCGGCGAGCGCGGCCGCCGTGGTGATCACCTTGAACGTCGAACCCGGGGGATAGGTCTCCGAGATGGCACGGTTCACCAACGGGCTCTCCGGGTCGTCGCGCAGCTGCTTCCATGCCGACACCTGCACGTTGCCGTCGTGCGACGCGAGGAGGTTGGGGTCGTACGACGGGGCCGACACCATGGCCAGGATCTTGCCGGTGGACGGTTCGAGCGCCACGACGGAACCCTTGCACGGGCCGTTGTTGCAGCCCTTCTGCATGGCATCCCAGGCGGCCTGCTGGACCTGGGGGTTGATCGTGGTGGCCACGTTTCCGCCGCGCGGGTCGCGCCCGGTGAAGAAGTCGGCCAACCGCCGGCCGAAGAGCCGCTCGTCGGAGCCGTTCAGTATGGAGTCCTCGGCGCGCTCGAGCCCGGTGCTCGAGTACAGCAGGGAGTAGAAGCCGGTGACCGGCGCGTAGGCCGCCGGATTCGGATAGACCCGCAGGAAGCGGAAGTGCCCGTCGGTCGACGTCGAGTACGCGAGCAGCTGTCCGCCCGCGGAGATCTGGCCGCGCTGGCGGGAGTACTCGTCGAGCAGGACGCGCTGGTTGCGCGGATCCGAGCGAAGGCCGTCGGCGCGGAACACCTGGGTCAGCGTGGCGTTGGCGAGGAGCAGCACGATCAACGCCATGATCGCGATGGAGATGCGGCGCAGTGAGGTGTTCATACGCGTCCGATCACCTCCGTGTGGGCGGCGGCGATCGGGGTGGCGCTCGAGGCCGCGGCGGTCAGCGGACGGCGGGCCGAGTGCGAGATCCGGATGAGGATCGCCAACAGGACGTAGTTCGCGATCAGCGACGAGCCACCGTAGGACAGCCACGGCGTGGTGAGCCCGGTCAGCGGAATGAGCTTGGTGACCCCGCCGACGACGATGAACAACTGGATGGCCAGCGTGGAGGCCAGCCCGGCGGCCAGCAACTTGCCGAAGCTGTCCCGCACCGCCACCGCGGTCCGCAGTCCGCGGATGATGAGGATCGTGTAGAGCATCAGCACGCCCGCGAACCCGACGAGTCCGAGCTCCTCGCCGATCGCGGCGATGATGAAGTCCGTCGAGGCCGCCGGCACGTTGCCGGGCTGACCGTTGCCCAGCCCGGTGCCGAAGATGCCGCCGGTGGCGAAGCTGAACAGCGACTGCACCATCTGATATCCGGTGCCGTCGGGGTCGGCGAACGGGTCGAGCCAGTTCTGCACCCGCACCTGGACGTGTGCAAACGCGTAGTACGCCATCACGCTGCCCGCCGCGAAGAGGGTGAGTCCCAACAGGACCCAGCTGAGCCGGTCGGTGGCGATGTACACCAGCACCAGGAAGGAGGCGTACAGCAGCAGCGAGGTACCGAGGTCCTTTTCGAAGACCATGACGCCGACGGACGCGGTCCACGCGGCCAACAGGGGCGCGAGGTCCCTGGGACGGGGAAGGTTCATGCCGAGGATGTGCTTGCCGGCACTGGTGAAGAGGCTCCGCTTGGAGACGAGCACGGCGGCGAAGAAGATCAACAACAGGATCTTCGAGATCTCGGCCGGCTGAATGGAGAATCCCTCGAAGCGGATCCAGATCTTGGCGCCGTTCTCCTCCGAGATCGAGGCGGGCAGAATCGCGGGCACGAGGAGGAAGACAAGACCGACGAGCCCACACACGTAGCCGTACCTGGCCAGCATCCGGTGGTCGTCCAGGAACGCGACGACGAGACTGAACGCCACCACGCCGACGAGAGTCCACAGCATCTGCTGGTTGGCGCTCGGCCCGCGTGGGCCACCCGGGCCGAGCGTCCCCTCGGCGAGGTCGAGGCGGTGAATCATGACCAGCCCCAAGCCGTTCAACAACGCGGCGATGGGCAGCAACAGCGGGTCCGCGTAGGGCGCGAAGCGGCGGACCGCGACGTGGGCGGTCCCGAACAGCGCGAGGAAGCCGAGCGTGTACTGGGCGAGATCCCAGCGCAGGCCCTGTTCCTGGTTGGCTTCCACGATGAGCAGCGCGACGGTCGTGATGAGCGCGGCGAACCCGAGGAGCAGGAGTTCGGAGTTGCGCCGGTTCGGCAGGGGCGGCACGACGGTCACGGGTGCCTGCGGCTGCGTGCTCATGACGCCGTCCGGCAGTCCGTGCCCGGCTTCTGGGGCGGCGGCGGCAACGCGGTGGCGGTGGGCGACGGCGTGGTGGGCGCAGGGGGCGCGGTCACCGTGGTCGGCACCTCCGACGCGGGCGGTGCCCCGGTGGTGCTCGGGGCCGGCGGCGCCGCGCTCGCCGTGGTCGACGTCCCCGGGGGAGCCGGGGGAGCGGGTGACGGCGCCGACGGCGTGGGGGTCGGGGCCTTCTTGGTCGTGGGCGGGACACACAGCGGCAACACCGAGGACTGGGCGAGCTCCCTGAGCTGGCGGATGGCCTCGTCGAGCGTCCCCCCGGGCAGGCCGGCCGTCACCTGGGCGCGTTCGGACTCGCGCAGGTCGGCGACCCGCAGCGGTTTGCAACCGGCGCGGTCGTCGTCGACGCCGATGTTGGTCAACGAGTTGCGGGCGTCGAGGCAGGCGACCTGAAAGGGTTGTTGCAGAGGCATTCCGGCGAAGCTGCCCTGCACGCCGCGCATGATGTACACGGATCCGTCACGCTCGGCGACGTAGTAGTTGTTCTGAATCACCATGCGGGCGACGGCGAGTCCCGCCAAGATCAGCACCAGCAGGACCACCGCACCGACGATCATCCTTCGACGCGAGCGCGGCTTCTTCACGGGGAGTTCGGGTTCCGCCGCAGGTCGATTGGCGGCCGCGGCGACGCGCTTCGGGTTGAACGCCGACGCCCGGCCTGCGGCCGTGTTGGGCGGGGCGCTCTGGTCGTCCTCGCCGGACACCGCCCCCGCAAGGATCGGCTGGGTCTGTCCGTACTCGTAGTCCACGACATCGGCGACCACGACGGTCACGTTGTCCGGGCCGCCGCCACGCAGCGCCATTTCGATGAGCCTGTCGGCACTTTCGGTGACGTCCGCAATCTGCAGGGCATCGAGGATGGTGTCGTGGCTGACCGGATCGGACAGCCCGTCCGAGCACAGCAGGTAGCGGTCGCCCGCTCGGGCCTCGCGCACGGTCAGCGTCGGCTCGACCTCGTGCCCCGTCAGCGCGCGCATGATCAGCGATCGCTGCGGGTGGCTGTGTGCCTCCTCGGCCGTGATCCGACCTTCGTCGACGAGCGTCTGGACGAAGGTGTCGTCCTTGGTGATCTGGGTGAGCTCGCCGTCGCGCAGCAGGTAACCGCGTGAGTCACCCACGTGCACAAGGCCGAGTCGATTGCCCGCGAACAAGATCGCGGTCAACGTGGTGCCCATGCCCTCGAGGTCGGGGTCCGCCTCGACGTGGGCGGCGATCGCCGAGTTGCCCTCGTGGACGGCGGCGCTGAGCTGGCTGAGCAGATCGCCGCCGGGCTCGTCGTCGTCGAGGTGCGCCAGCGCGGCGATCACCAGTTGGGAGGCGACCTCGCCCGCGGCATGCCCGCCCATGCCGTCGGCGAGCGCCAACAGGCGCGCGCCGGCGTACACCGAGTCCTCGTTGTTGGCGCGGACCAGACCGCGGTCGCTGCGGGCGGCGTATCGGAGAACGAGGCTCACTTCGCTCCTCGCGTGCACTGGACCGGACGTGCTCCTGGCGTGTGCGGCGTCACGGGCGCAACTCGATCACCGTCTTGCCGATTCGCACCGGCGTCCCCATCGGAACCCTTACTGCCGTCGTCACCTTCGCCCTGTCGAGGTATGTACCGTTGGTCGATCCTAGGTCCTCGACGTACCATTCCGATCCGCGCGGGGACAGCCGTGCGTGCCGTGTCGACGCATAGTCGTCGGTGAGGACCAGGGTCGAGTCGTCGGCGCGTCCGATGAGCACGGCCTGGGCGCCCAGTTGGATCCGTGTGCCGGCCAGGGCACCTTCGGTGACGACCAGCTGGCGGGGAGTGTTGCGCCGTTGCCCCCGGCTGGGCAGCAAGGTGCCCCGGAGCGCAAGCCCACGCTTGACCATGACGGCACCGGTCGGTGCGTAGATGTCGGTGCGCAGGATGCGCAACACCGACCAGATGAAGAGCCACAGGAGCAAGAGGAAACCGACGCGCGTCAGCTGCAGAACTATCCCCTGCATCTGACGTCCTCTCCGTCACCGTCGGTGATGTCGCCGCGTCGGCGCCACCGCACCGCTTCCGGGCCGCGTCGCGACCGACCAGCGGCGCTTCCGGCCGTCGTCGGCAACGTCACGATACTTGGGCCGGCAACCGCCGTGCGGGCGAAGCAAGAGCTTGGCCACCGTGGCGTCCAGCCCCGTCCCTCAGTGAACGCGGACGATGATCTCGGAGTGGCCGAGACGGATGGTGTCGCCGTCGGCCAGCTGCCATTCCTGCACCGGGGCATTGTTCACCGTGGTGCCGTTGGTGGAGTTCAGGTCGGACAGCAGCGCGACCTGTCCGTCCCAGCGGATCTCCAGATGCCGGCGGGACACACCGGTGTCCGGCAGCCGGAACTGAGCGTCCTGGCCGCGGCCGATCACGTTGGCACCCTCGCGCAGCTGGTAGGTACGCCCGCTGCCGTCGTCGAGCTGCAGCGTCACCGTGGTGCCACCCACCCCGTACCCGGCGCCGTAGCCGGCCACCGGGGCAGCGGCAGGTGGCTGTCCGTAGTCGTAACCGGCGGGTTGACCGTATCCGGCGTCGGCGGGCTGGCCGTATCCCGCGTCCGAGTAACCGGCAGGAGCCGCCGGCTCGCCGTACCGTCCGTAGTCCGGCTGCCCGTAGTCGGGCCTGCCGTACGCCTGGCCGCCATAGCCGCCCTGGTCGGGGTAGCCGCCCTGGTCCGGGTAGCCGCCCTGGTCCGGGTAGCCGCCCTGGTCGGAGTAGCCGCCCTGGTCGGGATAGGCCGGTCGTGGCGGTTCGGGCCGGGCCTCCGGGCGGCCGTACTCCTCACCGCGCGGCGGGGCCGGGGGCCGCCCGTAGTCGTAGCCGGCCGGCTCGGGCGGTCCGTAACCCGCGGGCGGGCCGTATCCGGGCGGAGGTTGGCGGTAGCCCTGCTCCGGGTAGGGGCTGTAACCGGCGGGTGGCCGCTGCTCATAGGACGCAGGTGGGTAGCCCTGATCGGGGTATCCGCCTCGGTCGGGATAACCCCCGTGCTCCGGGTAACCGCCCGGCGGCACCGCAGGCTGACCCTGACCCTGGGCCGGCGGCGGAGGGTAATTGCCCTGCTCGGGCGGATACGGGGGACGGGATTCGTCGCTCGGACGCCCGTAGTCGTAATGCTCGTCGCCTGGCTGCCCTTGTCCATGGCCGCCGCGGTAACTCGGGTTGTCGGTCATTGGTGGAACTCCTGGTTCTGCGGGATGCGCACGGTCGGGTGGTGCAGGGGCGGTTTCGCCGCTGGTCGAGTCTGGGTTGACCGTTCCACGGATGCGAAACTGGCCGGTGTGCAGGTGCGGTGACGCTTCAAATCCGACGACCACATCACCATACGTTTGCCACCCTTCATCACGGATGTATCCCTCCAGGTATCGGGCAAAAGTCGTCGGTGTGAGGTCGGGGTCGGCGCGGACCGTGTGAAAGTCAGATGCACTGAGGGTAATGACGTAGTCGTTGGGGGCCAAAATACGGCCACCTCCCACGTCGCGCGCGCCGGATTCCGCTTCCCGCTGGAGGATGGCCTCGACCTCCTGCGGGACGATCGAGCCACCGAATACCCGGGCGAAGGTGTCACCGACGGTCGACTCGAGCTTGCGCTCGAAGCGGTCGACGATTCCCATATCACCGCCTACCTCGCTGTTCGTCTGCTGTCGTCACCACAGGTGCTGCCGACATACGTGCCTGGATACCCCGGGACGTCCCGGGCCATCCGTGGACCTGCGTGTCGTGCGTCCCCTTTTCTGTACGCATGGTATCGGCCACCACCCCGCGCACGGGAACAACGGCACTCTGGGAAAGCGATCGTGCCAGGTCAGAGCCGTCGACCTAGGCGCATGCCGGTTCATCTGCGCGGTTGGGGGGTGAGCTCGGTGGCGTGATAGTCTCTCCCGGTTGTTGGGGCGAGTGGCGGAATGGCAGACGCGCTGGCTTCAGGTGCCAGTGTCCTTCGGGACGTGGGGGTTCAAGTCCCCCTTCGCCCACAATGAGCGGTTCTATGGACTGCGACGCATGAGGTCACGAACTCTTCGGGTTCGTGACCTTTGTGTTTGGTGGGGTGGACCGGCCGCGGGGTCTAATCCGGCCAGATGCCCAGTTGCAGGCTCAGATCGACGACGTCGGCGCGGCGCACGGCGTCCAGGTTCTGATAGCGGCGCAGCCCGGCATCGAGGTCGGCCAGCAGCGCAACGCTGAAGATCAAGCACTGGCCGAGCGGTTCGGCGATCACCGCACAGGATTCGCGGCCGGGGCAATGGCCTTGGTGGCGCTCGGCGACCGGTGTGCCGGTGATCGGCCCGAGCTCGCTCATCAGATAGCCGCCGACACCGAGGTCGTGCCACACGGCGACGGACCGTGCCGACGTTCTCGACAGCATGCTCAAAGTTTTGTACGACCGGGTCCCGCCACCGGGAGGTGGTGTCACACCGTGCGGTGCGGCTGCACTACCAGAGGTCTCCGGGTCGCCAGTCGCAGGTCAGGGCGGTGCCTGCGTCCAGCGGCGGGGCGTCCGCGGCCGCGTCGAGCACGAAGATCCGGTCGGCGTCGTCGTGCGCATCGATCACCCCTGCCGGACCCACCGCCATGGTGTGTCCGGTCCAGGGACGCCAGCCGCGGTGGGCGTAGAAGTCGGCGGCGCTCTCGACGGCGTTGAGCGCACCGATCTGGTGGCGCGTGCGGATGATGGCCTCGGCCTGGTCCATGACGGCGCTGCCCAGTCCGCGACCCTGCTGATCGGCACGGACGGCGACCGCTTCGACGTATCCGGTGTCCAGGATCCGGCCGCCGTGCCGCAGGGTTCTGGGGACGACGGCAGCGAACGCCACCAGGGACCGGTGTTCGGTGAGCACCACGTGCACCCCCGCGACGGCGTGCGCCCAGTCGTGTGTGCGGAAGCCGGCACCGAACGCCGCCCGCACCAGCGTCTCTGCGCAGGCCAGTTGCCTCGTGCTCAATTCGCCCGGTTCAGCGATCGACACCTCGACCACCACCGCAGACTGTCACACCGAACCGGGGTCGATGGTGCGGCGCGCCGCGCGCGGGCAGTCTCAGCGTCTGTTGAAGATGCCGCCGATGTTCCAGGTCACGCCGCCGCCGCAGAGGTAGTCCATCCCGACGCCGAATCCGCACGACGAGTACGGCCCGACGACCGGCGGTGGGGACGTGTTGATCGACGTGCTGCCTCCGGGGCGCGAGCAGATCGTCGTGTTGGCGGAGGTGTTCGTGCACGTGCGGTCGTCGGCCCCCGCCGTCGATGCGAAGGCCATTCCGACGGCGACCCACGACGTCACCGCCAGCACGACGGCGTAGGGCGCCCGCCTCGCCATGGTGGTGCTCACGACTCGTCGTCGCTCGAGCCGCCGCAGCGGTTCCTCATGTCGACCATCGGTTGACGGATCGCCGAAAGCTCGTCTCGCACCTGGGGATTCGCCGCCATGTACGCGTCGACCTTGGCCTTCACGGTATCCCGCGGAGAACCCTCGAGGTCGGTGAGGAACGCGTTGACGTCCGGGTGGCTGAAGAGGTACACCGTGGTGGCCGCCGACACCCCGGTGTGCACCTGGGCGAGGTCGGCGGCGGTGCAGTTGGGCGGGGGATCGGCCAGTGCCGACGGGGCCAGGGCGAACGTCGCCGCGCCGAGCACGGCACCTGCGCCGAGGGCACCGAGAACGGCGCGTGCAGTGGACGTCTTTGCCGGTGTCATGGCAGGCCTCCTGTGTCGGGTGCGGACAGCCTATGCCGTCGCGATCTTGATGGGGCGGTCGTCGGCCGATTGCCGACGAACCCGATCCGCAGGCGTTGACGCTTACGACAATTAGCCGTAGCGTCGCGTCGCGCGGACGCCCGTTCCGGCGACCGCTCACCTGGCATTCCAGCCCCGGATGTCGAAAGAGGCGCCTGTGAAGAGACGTGCATTCCTGGCAGGCGGAGCCACTGCGGTGGCAACGGTGTCCGCGCTGACGGCCTGCTCGCAGGCGGCACCATCGAGTGCGCCGCCCACTGATGGGCCGGTCAACCCCGGCGACCTCGATGGCGCAGTGGCGAAGTTGCGCGCCAAGTACGTCGCCCAGTTCGACGCCGAGTACGTCGACAACGTCGTGCTACCGAGCTTCTTGAACAGCATCTTCGACGGTGAGCGTCCCGTGTTGCCGATGATCGACGTGGCGCTGACGAAGGAGAACGCGCTGCCCTACGACATGTGGGGTCTGCTCAGCACGAGCTGGAAACCCGCTCCGCAGGACGGTGTCACGGTGTTCCTCCAGGGGCTGGAGAAACGCGGGCCGGACAACCGCCGGAAGCGGATCTACATGTCCGCGGTGACCCCCGACCTGTACCAGGCGAAGTATCAGCCCAAGATCGTCGCGTTCTTCGATCAGCTGTTCAGTGCCCAGAACGCCAACAAGCCGTTGATGCGGATCTACCTCGACACGTTCTGGGATCTCTACTGGGACCTCCACCTGGGTGTCACGGGCAGCGGCATCCCCGCCGAGGTCCGGCAGATCGGGGAGAACTTCAACACGGTGCTGGCATACCGGGACCCGACCCAGAAGATCGTCTACGACAACTACATGGCGGTCAGGAAGAACCTCGACTTCCTCAAGACGTGGATCGACGGCCGGCTCGGGGACATCCAGTCCGGCAAGACCCCGGAACCCGACAAGACCTTTGCCTGGTACTGGCTCAAGAACGGCGAGGAGAGCGAGTACTTCAACCACGAAGACGTCGTCTTCGAGTGCTTCCACAACTTCGTCGCGTTCAGCCAATGGGGCAACACGCTGTACAACGTCATGGCCAAGCTGGGCCGGGACTCCGGAGACGCTCACGTCAAGGACTGGTTCGCCGAGACCATGGCAGGCAACTTCGACGCACCCGACGGTTCGGCGTTTCCCCCGCTCGAACGCTTCGTGATGGAACTGTTCCGCACCATCTCACCCAATTCCGGAAGCATCTCGGCGGTGGCGGAGACGCGGCCGCCGGCCTTCGAGCGCCACGGTTTCGTCGTCAGTCCGCACACCTCGACCAGCCACGACCCGGTGCAGTGGTCGAATCCCGATGACTTCGACCCGACGCGGTACCAGAAGGCGCCGACCAGCCAGGACGTCGACGAAGCCCGCATCCGGCAGATGGGGCTGGCGGCGTGTCCGTTCGACCTGACGTCCTTCGACGTCAAGGACGGCCGCCAGGCCGCGCTGCGGAACAGCGGTTTCGGCACCGTGTTCGCCGTCGTCGACGAGCGTCCGCTGCCCGTCTGCGACTACGCCGGTTTCGCCCCCTTCGGCTTCGGCTACCGCCGTTGCCCCGGCGAGCAACTGACGATCATGGCGTTCGAGGACTTCGTGCGCAAGGTGTCCCGTGAACGGCTGCAATTCGTCGCGGTCGCCGGACCGAACGCCCAGAAGGTGCCGCTCGGGCCGAGCACTCCGGAGATGGTGCCGATCGGCCCCACCACCGTCATCGCCGACGACATCGGCTTCCTCCGGCCCGCCTGAGACGGGACGGACGACACGTCTGTGATGCCATGTCCAGGACGCGCGTGGACACTGGACGCCGTGACACACGCCATCGAAGAGACCCTGCGACTGCACGATCCGGAATACCGCGGCTTCGCCAGCGACAACTATGCCGGCGTCCACCCCGAGATCCTCGCGGCCATCGCCGCCGCCAACGGTGGACACCAAACCGCCTACGGCGAGGACGCGTACACCGCCCGCCTGCACGAGGTCATGGCGGCGCACTTCGGCGCGGGCGTCGAGGTGTTCCCGGTCTTCAACGGTACCGGTGCCAACGTGCTGGGACTGCAGTCGGTGCTGCCGCGCTGGGGCGCGGTCATCTGCACTCAGACCGCGCACATCCACACCGACGAGAACGCCGCCCCGGAGCGCGTGGCGGGACTCAAGCTCCTGGCGGTGCCGGCACCCGACGGCAAGCTGACCCCCGAACTGATCGACCGCGAGGCCTGGGGCTGGGGCGACGAGCACCGGGCGCAGCCGTTGTCGGTGTCGATCACGCAGACCACCGAACTCGGCACGGCGTACACCGCAGCGGAGGTGCGCGCCATCGCCGACCACGCCCACGAGCGCGGGATGACGCTGCACATGGACGGCGCGAGGCTCGCCAACGCCGCCGCACACCTCGGTGTCGGCTTGCGTGAGTTCACCACCGACGCTGGGGTCGACGTGCTCTCGTTCGGCGGCACGAAGAACGGACTGATGTTCGGCGAGGCGGTCGTCGTGCTCAACCCCGCTGCCTCCGAAGGCCTCACCTATCTGCGCAAGCTCAACATGCAGCTCGCCAGCAAGATGCGCTTCGTCTCCGCGCAGCTGATCGCGATCCTGACCGACGACCTCCATCTGCGTTCCGCAAGCCACGCCAACGCGATGGCGGCGCGGCTGCGGGACGCCGTCGAGGGTTCGCCCGGCCTGACCATCACCCAGAAGACCCAGTCCAACGCCGTGTTCGCGATCCTTCCGCCCGGCATCGCCGACAGGCTCCGCACGCGTTTCCGTTTCTATGACTGGAACCCGGGCACGGGCGAGGTGCGCTGGATGTGCGCCTTCGACACCACCGAAGCCGACGTGGATGCCTTCGCCGGGGCGATACGCCAGGAGTTGCTCACCTACCGCTCGACCGCGTCCCACCAGTCGAGTACGCGAGAACCGAACAGCGTCAACCACTTCGACGGCTGACCGACCGGTACGTCGACGTCGAACCACACCCGTCCGGGGTGCCTGCGATCCTGGATCCAGGTGCCGTCGGGTTGCCTCGCGGCGCGGATCAGTCCGATCGCCTCCTCCATGCGCGGGTCGGGTGGCGTCCCGTCGATCAGCGCGGCCCGGCGGAAGTAGTCGGCGGCGTTGAGTACGTCGTAGCACCACCGGATGGGGTAACCGAACCGGGTCACCCACGGCGCTACCGGCTCGCCCGTGGACAGGCGGCGAAACAAGCTGCGCGCCAACAGGTATTGTTCGCCTGCGCGTCGGGCGTCACGCGTCGCGGCGCTGCCTCCCGTGGCGGCGTCGTAGGCCAGCAGTCCCTTGAGCGCGTTGAGCGTCGAGTGGAACGACGAGCGCACCGAACCCTCGACCCACTCACAGTTCCAGCCACCGTCGTCGAGTCGGTGCTCGATCAGCCAGTCGACGACCGGACCGATGTCCGCGCCGAGCCACACACCGTTGGCGACGGTCCAGGCGTTGATGCAGCAGTCGACCTCGCCGCCCCAGTAGGGCAGATCGTCGTACTCCCACCGGCTGTTCGCGGCGAGCAGTTCGGCGGTCCGACGGGTGCGCAACACGGCGGAGTCCAGTCCCCATTCGCGCAGGGCGTTGAGCGTCCACGTGGTCGCCGTCCAGGGCTGACCCGCGCCCTCGGCCGCCTCCGGCCCCTCGAAGTCGAAGCCGGCCGGGAAGAACGCGCCGCCGGCCCACTGACCGTCGGGGCCCTGCAATGCGAGCAGTCGCGCACCGAAGCCCTCGGTCGCGACGGCCGCGCGCGTCGCCTCCCACACCTCGGTCGGCCGGGCGAGAAGGTCCCGCTCGACCTGCCAGCGCAACGCCGGATCGGAGTCCAACAGCCAGTCCCGCAAGGGCAGCGCCACCACGGTGCGACTCTAGGCCGGGACGCCGACGCGCGCGACGGTCAGCAACTACAGTCCTCGTCGTGAGTCATCCGCCCGCCGTGACCGGCGGTGAGGGCACGGCCGTGCTGGCACGGCGCCGCGTCGCCTTCATGGTCGCGGCCCTGGTCCTGTCGGTGATCTCGTTCCAGCTCAACGCCACCATGCTCGGCCCTGCGTTCTACGACATCGAATCCGAACTGGGCAAGGGTGCGTTCGCGGCGATGTCGACCTACTTCTATCTCGCGGGCGCCGTAGCCAACGTCGTGTTGATCCGGTGGAGCGACTACATCGGCCGCAAGCGGGTCATGCTCGCCATCCTGGTGCTGCTGTGCGTGGGCACCGTGCTGTGCGTGGTCGGCACGTCGCTGCCGGTGGTGCTCGTCGGCCGCGTCATGCAGGGTGCGTGCAACGTGACCTTCGGGTTGGCCTTCCTGATCATGCGGGAACGCTTGCGCGGAGCGACGTTCGGGGTCTGCTGCGGCGTCGTCACGTCCATCAACGGCGGGGTCGCCGGGGTGGACGCGCTGCTCGGCGGCTACCTCGCCGACCGGTTCGGCTACCGCTCGATCTTCATGCTCATCCTCCTCGTCGGCGTGGCGGGCGTCGTGTTCGGGTGGAAGGCCGTGCCCGCCGACGAACCCGGTCGCGCCGCCACCGGGCGGATGGACTGGGCGGGCGCGGCGTTGATCTCCCTTGGCGTCGCCGGCCTGATCCTGTTCATCTCCGGCGGTGGCAACGCGGGGTGGTCCTCGCCGCTCGCGCTGGTGTTCATCACGGTGTCCGCCGTGGCGCTGATCCTGTTGGTCGTCGTCGAGAAGCGCGTCACCACGCCACTCGTCGACGTCGACCAGATGCGGTCACGCCTCGCCTGGCCGTTGATCGCCGCGACCGTCCTCAACATGGCGTCGTTCATGGCGGTGGCCGGCTTCATCATCCTCAAGATCGCCGAGGACCCGGACTCCGGTTTCGGGCTCGACGGGACGACGACGGCAATCTTGTTCCTCACCCCGAGCGCGCTCGTCCAGCTCATCACCGCACCATTGATCGGGCGGCTGGCGGTGCGGATCGGCTTCGTCCCGGTGTTCCGCGCCGGGATCGTCGCCTCGATCGCGGTGACGTCGCTGCTCGCGGTCTTCGCGCATGACAAGAGCGTTCTGGTGTTGCTGATGGCGGCGTTCGGGTGTGCCTTCATGGGCGTGACGCTGACCGCGATGAGCGTGCTGGGCGTGACCCAGGCACCCGAAGGGAACCCCGGCTCGCTGCCCGGTATCAGCAACGCCGCCTTCGGCGTCGGCTCCTCGATCGGATTCGCCTGGGCCGCGCCGGTCGTCGGCTCGGGCACGGTGAGCAGCTTCACCACGGCACTGTGGATCTGCGCGGCAATCGGCGTGGTTGCACTCGGGTTCAGCCTGATCCTCGAGCCGAGGCCGCTGGCGACGGGTCGTGGCACCATCGGATCATGACCGAACCACCGAACGGGCTGCCCAGGTACCGCCTCCTCACCGGGCCCGACGACGAAGCCTTCTGCACACGGGTGAGCGAGGCGCTCGACCTCGGCTACCGGCTCTACGGTGATCCCGCCATCAGTCTCGACGGCCAGCGGGCGGTGGTGGCCCAGGCGGTGGTGTGGCAGGACACCTCGCGCTACGTCTGAGCCGGGCGCCACGCGGCTCCCGTGGGCCCGTTCGAATGTGTCAGCCGGACGGTACGGGCGGCGGCGCGGAATGGCATCCCGTCAGTTCGACCGGGTGGCCGACGCGGACCAATTGATGGAGCGAGCCAGCGAAGCCGTTTGGGCGCAGAGCATTTCGAACGTGGCCTCGCCGTTCAACGGCCGACTGTAGTAAAAGCCCTGGGCGACGTCGCAGCCGAATTCGCGAAGCTTGTCCGCGGTCTCCCGATTCTCGACACCCTCGGCGACGATGGTGACGCCGAGGACGTGCGCCAGGTCGACGACGGCCCGCACGACCGCGCCCGCGCGTGGGTCGGTGAGCACTGGGGCGTTGAACTGCCTGTCGCGTTTCAGCTCGTCGATCGGCAGCTCCCGCAGGTAGCGCAGCGCCGAATAGCCGCTGCGAAGTCGTCGATCGAGAGGCGAAGTCCGCGCTCCCGCCGTGCTCGATGGCGTGACGCAGTTCGCCCAGCAGTTGCACGGCCGTCACGCCACCCCGGCCACCGTGAGGCGTAGCGACGGGCGAGTCCCTCGAGTCCAGTTCGATCAGGTGCATGTCGGGAGTGAAGGTGTGCACGCAACCGTTGCGCGACCGCTTCGCGGTGTACATCGCCAGATCGGCCCGCTTGAGCAAGCCGTCCGCACCAAGGTCGTCGGCGTGCCGGCGGCGAGGGCGAGCCCGATGCTCGGCCGCACCAACAGACGCCGGCCGTCGAGAGCGAAGGGGTCCCCGAAGGCCTCGGCGACCTGCTGGGCGATCACGTGCACCCGACCTGACGTGCCTTCGACGAGGACGGCGAACTCGTCACCGCCGATCCGCGCGACGGTGTCACCGGAGAAGACGCAACCCAGCAGGCGTTCGCCAACACTGCGCAGCAGTGCGTCACCCGTTGGATGACCGAGATTGTCGTTGACCAGTTGGAAGTCGTCGACGTCCAGCGCCAGGACCGCGACGGCGCCGTCGTCGCGCTGACGCAGTCGCGTCATCGCCGCGTCGAGGTGATCGACGAACGACGCCCTGTTGGCGAGGCCGGTGAGCGGATCGCGCAGAACCCGGTCGGCGACCACGCGCAGCAATCGGCCGTTCTGCCTGACGACCATGCTCTGGCGCACCAGTAGCGCGACCGTCAGCAGCAGCGCGATCGGCAGCACCGGGCCTGCCGGCATGGTCTGAAGGGATTGCGCCACCCCCACCGCGCCCGCCAGCAGCACCGGCAGATACTGTCCGCCCCAACCGAAGACCATCCACGAGGCGAACACGACCGTCACGAATCCCACGCCGCCGAGGGCACGAGCCCCCTGCCGCTGCGTGATCAGTGACACCAATCCCCCGTGAGAACGACGCGAAGGATCGACGCTAGCAAATATTGAGCGCGATTGCGGCTATCTGCTCAACGAACATCGATCGAACCCCTGCCGCGGCGGCGGTTGGCGAACTCGACCACAGTCAGCGAGTCGTCGATCGTCTTCCCGTTCGTAGCACGGGGCACCGTGCCTGCCATGGCTACTGCCGTGTCGTGAAACCAGCAAAGGCGTCAATTGCCGCCGGCCGGCTTGCTCGACGACCTTTCGGAAGGCCACCACGCGCGCTGGCGCGGAATGGTTCCCACCGGGGGATACGGCTGGAAGTCCCACCGGCAAGCTGCCTAGCGCCACCCGTAATCTGCCCGGCTCAGTCGTCGCCGGCGGCGACGAGGGAGCGCAGTATCACCGTCGGGTTGTCGCGCTGGAAGCCCTCGAGGCGCCACTTGGTGGAGAAGAGCGCCAGGATGACCCCATCGGTACGGGTGAACACCTCCACCGACGGTTGCCGCGCCAGGAAGGCGACGTCGTCGGGATCGGCTGCCCGGGCGACGGTGTAGGGGAGCGGCTCCAGTTCGATCGGTGCGCTCATCTCGGCCGCCATCCGGTGACTGGCCACCTCGAACTGCATCGGTCCCACGGCGGCGAACACGGGGGCCTGGTCACCGCGACGGTCCGAACGCAGCACCTGGACCACGCCCTCCTGCTCCAACTGGTCGATCCCGCGCCGAAACTGCTTGTGCTTGCTGGGGTCCTTGCCGCGGGCCACGGCGAAGTGTTCGGGCGAGAAACTGGGAATCGGCGGGTACTGCACCGGGATGTCGCGGTAGAGGGTGTCGCCGGGGCGCAGCGCCGCGGCATTGGCCAGGCCGATGACGTCACCGGGCCACGCGGTGTCCAACGTCGAACGCTGTTGCCCGAAGACCGACTGCGCGTACTTGGTGACGAAGGGCTTGCCGGTGGTGGCGTGGGTCAGCACTTCCCCGCGTTCGAACGTTCCCGAACACACCCGCGCGTAGGCGATGCGGTCGCGGTGTGCGGAGTCCATGCCCGCCTGCACCTTGAACACGAACGCGCTGAACGGCGCCTCGGCGGGGCGACGGTGCCCCTCGACGTCGAGCTGCCCGTGAGGCGAGGGAGCGAGCTGCACCAGGACGTCGAGCAATTGGTTGACGCCGAAGTTCAGGGCCGCGGACGTGAAGAGCAGCGGCGTCGTCTCACAGCCCAGAAACGTGTCCTCGTCGTAGTCGGAGCCGTCGGCAGCCAGCAGTTCGGACTCCTCGACCGCGTTGTCCCAGTCGACGCCCGCGGCGTCGTGGGCGTCTTCGGGGGCGATGTGCTCCTCGGGCGCGGCCTTCGCCCCGCCCGCCGTCCGGGTGAACCGGATGAAGTTGCCGCTGCGCCGGTCCAGGACACCCTTGAAGTCGCCCGCGATGCCGACCGGCCACGTCAGCGGGGTGGGTCGCAGACCGATGCGCGCGGCAATCTCGTCGAGGAGCTCGAGGGGGTCGCGTCCCGGACGGTCCCACTTGTTGATCACCGTGATGATCGGGATACGGCGGTGGCGGCACACCTGAAAGAGCTTGAGGGTCTGCGGCTCGAGCCCCTTCGCGGCGTCGATGAGCATCACCGCACAGTCGACGGCGGTCAGCACGCGGTAGGTGTCCTCGGAGAAATCGGCGTGACCGGGGGTGTCGAGCAGGTTGATGACGCAGTCCTGCCCGCTCGGGGCGCGGTAGGGGAACTGCAACGCGGTCGACGTGATCGAGATGCCGCGCGCCTTCTCCATCTCCATCCAGTCCGACACGGTGGCGCGGCGCCCCGCCTTGCCGTGGATGGCGCCCGCCTCGGTGATCACGTTGGCGTGCAGGACCAGGGCCTCGGTCAACGTGGACTTGCCGGCGTCGGGATGACTGATGACGGCGAACGTGCGACGACGTCGCGCTTCGGCGGAGATGCGGGCCGCGGCCGGCCCTGCGGCGGCCGTCGAGACACCTGGGGCGTGGTCGGTCATTGCGCCTCCGATGGTATTGCCCGCACCGGGCAATCGATAAATCGTGGTCACGGATTCCACTCTGCAACCAGGGCACGAGAATGCGAGTAGCGGTCGCCGTGAGCGCAGAGTCGAGGCTGCGTGAAACGTGTGAGTTGCCTGGACATGTGAGCTGAACCCTGTCCAACGATGTGCGGCAAGCTTAGCCTAACCTCCGGTCGCAGAGGACGGGAGCAGCGTGCAGGGCATCTTCGTGGGCACGTTCCTCATCGGCTTGCGCGAGGGCCTCGAGGCGACGCTGATCGTCAGCATCGTCGGCGCCTTCCTGACCAGAAACGGCAAGTCCGTCCGTCCGATGTTCATCGGGGTCGCGACGGCCGTCGGGATCAGCATCGCCGTCGGGGTGGGGCTCGAACTCCTGTCGGCATCGCTACCGCAACGGCAACAGGAAATGCTCGAGACGGTCATCGGCGCCATCGCCGTGGTCTTCGTGACCACGATGATCATCTGGATGAACCGCAACGCCTTTCGGATGAAGGGCGAGTTGGAGCGCGAAGCGGCGCAGGCCGTCAACGACGGTGGCGCGCTCGCCCTGGCCGCGATGGCCTTCCTCGCCGTTCTCAAAGAGGGATTCGAGACCGCGGTGTTCCTGCTCGCGGCCGCGCAGGCCTCCCAGGGCAACCGCTGGTTCGCCCTGCTCGGCGGCATCGCCGGAATCGTCACGGCAATCGTCATCGGCGCGGGGATCTACGTCGGGAGCCTCAAGGTCAACCTGGGCAGGTTCTTCCGCTACACCGGAGCGTTCCTGGTGTTCATCGCCGCCGGTCTGGTGATGAGCGCCCTTCGGACGGCCCACGAGGCGGGCTGGATCACCGTCGGCCAGCAGAAGGCCTTCGACTTCTCGTCCTGGATGCCGACGAGTTCCTTCCTCGGCGCGATCGTCACGGGCATGTTCGGCATCCCGCCCGATCCGCGGCTGGTCGAAGTCCTGGGCTGGCTGCTGTACGCGCTGCCCGTCCTGACCGTGTTCCTGTGGCCGGCTCGGCTGGCCCCCGGCCCGCAGGCGAAACGGCGGCTGGTGGTCGGCACCGCCGGAACCCTCGCGGCGACGGCGTTGGCGATGGCGGTGTTCATCCCGTCCGGCGGTGGTGGGACACCCGTGGCGACGCGGACCGCAGCCACCGTCGGCGGTTCGAGTGTCACCGCCACGCTCCGCGCCGACGGCGCCACCCGCGTGCTCACCGTCGCGCCGGCGGGCGGGCTGCCCCGGCAGATTCGACTGGAAGCCGCAGGCACGCAGGCGCTCGAAGGCATCGACGTCGACGTCTGGCAGGCCCGAGTGCCCACCGACCCCGGGATCGCCACCGCACCCATGGCCCTCGGCCGGCTCGCCGCCCTCGCCGGCGGCCGGCTGCCCGTCGGACTCGGCAACGCCCGCACCCCAGGACCCTTCCAGGCACGGTGGAGTGCCAGCACCGTCTACACGGTGCTCACCCACGGCAGCAATGTCGTTGCCGCCCAAGGGATCAGCACCCGGGTGGCGATGCTGACCGGCGGGGGACTGACCGGTCAGAAGACCGTGAGTGTCGGCGGGCTGGTGACCGACTGGGCCACCGATCCCGCCGGGGACCGCGCGGTCACCGCCGCGGTGGCCCGGTCCGCGCAGGACCGGATCGACCGGACGCTGTGGACGACATGGCTGCCTGCGGTGCTCGCGACCGCCGCCGCCTGCGTCGCACTCGCCGCAGTGCGGGCGCACCGCAGAACCTCGAAGAACGAAAGGGATCCACGACACCATGCACACGGCGAACGAGGCCAATCATCCACCCACGGCGAGATCCGCGTCGCTTAGAAGCCGGCTGGCCGTGCCTGCGCTGGCAGCCGCCACGGCTCTCGCGCTCGCCGCCTGCGGATCGAGCGGGGACACCGCCAAGAACCCGGCGCCTCCCAGCGCGTCGAGTCCCTCGAACGGCGTGGCCGCGGTGACCGTGACGCTGGCCGGCGACGGCTGCGCGGTGGACGCCAAGAGCGTGCCCGCCGGACCCGTCACGTTCACGGTCGCCAACTCCAGCGCGCCGGGCATCACGGAGATGGAACTGCTGAAGGATCAGCGCATCGTCGGCGAGAAGGAGAACCTGGCGCCGGGGCTCGATCCCGTCACGTTCACCGTCACCCTCGACGGCGGCCAGTACAAGATCTACTGCCCCGGCGCGAGCAACGAGTACCTCGACCTCGCGGTCACCGGCCAGGCCACTGCGTCGCCGACCGGCACCGTGCCGACCATCCTCGACCAAGGCACCAAGGACTACTCGGCGTACGTCGTCGACCAGGTCAACCAGCTCGCCGGCGGGGTGAAGGCGCTCGATGCCGCCGTCCAGTCGGGCAACGTCGACGACGCGAGGGCGGCCTACGCCAAGGCCCGGCCCTTCTACGAGCGCGCCGAGTCCAGCGTGGAGGGCTTCGTCCTGCCGGGGTTCGCCGTCGACGACAACGCGGGCAACCTCGACTACCTCATCGACATGCGCGAGTCGACGCCGGTCGACGCGAAGGTCGGCTGGAAGGGCTTCCACGCCATCGAGCGCGATCTGTGGCAGGGCGGTGGCGGAGCCGGCGCCATCACCCCGGCCACCAAGGCGCTCAGCGCCGAGCTGGTCGGCAACGTCGGGCACCTGTTGACCGTCGTCGGGCCGCTGCAGTACAAGCCGGAGGACCTCGCCAACGGCGCCGCCGACCTGATCGAAGAGGTGCAGAACACCAAGATCACCGGTGAGGAGGAGGCCTTCGGTCACCTCGACCTCGTCGACTTCGCCGGCAACGTCGAAGGCGCGCAACAGGCCTACGCCTCGCTGCGTCCCGGGCTGCAGAGAATCGACCCGGCGCTGGTGACCACGCTCGATCAGCAGTTCAAGACCGTGCTGACCACCCTCGACGGGTACCGGAACTCCTCGGCGCCCGGCGGATACGAGGTGTGGACCCCGGCGCTGCGCGGCACCGATGCCCCGAAGCTCACCGCGGTGATCCAACCGCTGCACGACAGCCTGGCCACCGTGGCGGCAAAAGTGGTCTCGGCGACGTGACGGGCGCCGACGGGCTGTCCCGGCGCGGAATGCTTTCGGGTGCGTTGATCGCCGGGCTCGGCGGCGCGGTCGTCGGCGCCGCCGGAGGTGGATCGGCCGCCTGGGCGCGAGCCGCTTCCGAGCGCGCCGCCGCCGACAAGGACACCCTCGACCTGTCGACCAGCTACCCGTTCTACGGACCGGGGCATCAGGGCGGCATCGCCACCCCGCCGCAGCGGCACAGCGTCTTCATGACGTTCCGCCTCGCCGACACCGCGGGCAAGGCCTCGCTGCAGGCGCTGCTGGCGCGCTGGTCGGCAGCCGCCGCGGTGGTGCAGCAGGGCAAGCCCGTCGGTTCGGTGCAACCCGGCAGCGAAGTGGCACCGCCCAGGGACACCGGAGAAGCGTTGGGGCTCAGTCCCGCCAGCCTCACCGTGACGATCGGGCTCGGTCCGACGCTCTTCGACGGGCGCTTCGGTCTCGCACCACACAAGCCGGCGGCCTTCTCGGCCCTGCCACCACTCAACGGCGACACCCTGGACGCCAGGTTCACCGGCGGCGACCTCTCCGTGCAGGCGTGCGCCGACGACCCGCAGGTCTGCTATCACGCCGTGCGCAACCTGGCGCGCATCGGGCGCGACGTCGTCGCGCCGTTCTGGGCGGTGCTGGGCTTCGGGCGCGCGTCGGCCGGGCCGGGACAGGAGACTCCGCGAAACCTGTTGGGATTCAAGGACGGTACCCGCAACGTCAGTACCGATGAGCAGTACTCCCGATTCGTGTGGATCACCGACGGCGACCAGCCCTGGATGGACGGTGGTACCTATCAGGTCGTGCGCAAGATCCGCATGCTGCTGGAGACGTGGGACACCGACCGCATCGGCGATCAGCAGCGCATCATCGGCCGACACAAGGAGGAAGGGTCGCCGCTGACCGGAAGCGCCGAGATGGACGCGCCCGCGTTCGCGGCGAAGGACCCTTCGGGACAACCGACGATCAACCCGCTGTCGCACGTGGCGCTGGCCGCCCACGAGAACAACGACGGCGTCATGATCCGGCGCCGTAGCTACAACTACACCGACGGCCTCGACGCCAACGGCGAGCTCAACGCCGGCCTGCTGTTCGTCTCCTACCAGAACGACCCGCAGAACTTCGTCCGCCTCCAGAACCGGCTGGGTGGTCACGATCTGCTCAACGAGTACATCCGGCACATCGGCTCGGCGGTCTTCGCGGTGCCACCCGCTCCCGCCCAGGGCCACTACCTCGCCCAGCCGCTGTTCGCGTAGCGGTTCGGGCACAGCAGATCCCGAAGGCAGGAATGCGGGCTAGTTGACGCAGGGCACGCCGCCACCGGTGATCGGGGCGCCCTGGTCGGGCGCCGGGGTGTCCGTGTCCCCCACGCCGATGCCGAGCGACTCCCCTCCCGACGGCGCGGTGGCGAGGCCCTCGACGCCGGTGGGAAGCGTGTACCCCTCGCCGAGGTGGACGCGGACGTGCCCGGCGGCGATCTCCGGTCGGGGTTGCGGCGGGGCCGCCACGTCGAGCATCGTGGCGACGGATCGAGCTGCCGCCGCACCGCCGGCGCCGTACTCGATGACGGTCGCCGACGCGTCGACCGACGGCGGCACGGTCAGCTCGCCAGGCCGAAAGCCGTTGTTGCCGAGCAACAACGAGGTTTCGGTGGCCATGCCCTTGACGCCGGTGGCGTTGACGACGTCGACGGTGACGTCCGGTGGCGCGAGGGTCGGCGTGGTCGGCCCGGCGTCGCCGAAGGTGGTGGTGACGAGGGCGCGGATCGCCGCGGGATCGACGATGTTGACGTCCTGGCCGTCGACCGAGTCGTAGCGCAGCACGGGCAGCGTCTGATACTGCACCTGCTTGCCGGCCAGTTCGCCGATGCGCTGGAACAGGTCCTCGTTCCAGCCGCTGGACAGCACGATGTCCTTGCGCGCGACGTCCATCAACGCGTTGAGCTTGCCGACGTCGGTGAAGGATCCGGTGTTCTGCAGTTGCCGGATGACCGAGATCAGGAACGCCTGCTGGCGGTGCGTGCGGTCCAGGTCGCCGTTGTCGAGGCCGTGGCGCTGGCGGACGAACGCGAGCGCCTGACTGGCGTCCAGCGTCTGCCGCCCAGCGGGGAAGTCGGCACCCGAATAGTCGTCGTGGACGGCGTGATTAAGGCACACCTCCACTCCGCCGAGGCTGTCGGCGACGTCGTAGAAGCCGGCGAGGTTGACTTCGGCGAAGTAGTTGATCGGGACACCGGTGAGCGCACGCACCACCGCGAGAGTCGCCTTGCGGCCGGCCTCGCGGCCCTCGCCTTCCAGGGTGGCCTGGTCGGCGACGCCGTCGTCGGCGAGCTTCTGCTCGGCGTTCGCCTTGGTCAGCCCGTAGGCTTCCTTGATCTTGATGTGGTGGTATCCGGGCACGATGCCCGACACGTTGACGTAGTCGTCGCGAGGTATCGAGAACGCGTGCACGGCGCCGTCCGGGGCGAGGTGGACGAGGATCAGCGTGTTGGTGTTGTACCCGCCCGAGTCCGAGTCACCGGCGTGCAACTGGTTCAGCAGGTCCTGCGGCAGATCGTTGCCCTCCTGATCCTTGCGGGAGTCCAGGCCGATCAGGAGGATGTTCACCGCGGCGCCGGTCGACCGCGGTGCATCGGCGCCAAGGGCGTGCGACACCGTGATTCCGCCGAGCATCCCGCGAAGGGTCCACCAGCCGGCCCCCGTGGCCACCACCACCGCCGCCGCGACCACCACCGCGGCACCTCGGAGGAACCACGACGGCCGCAGTCGGGGGAGACCGGAGAACCATGGCCGGCGACCGGATGACGGCATGGAATGGCGACGTGTCCGTCCGCCCATCGCCGCCGCCTTCGATTCGTCGCCATCCTCACCATGGCGAGGAACCCTGAGACCTGGCCGGGAATGTGCTGGCAGACACCAGCCACCCGTGACGACCAGCGTAGATCGACTGATCGGGCTCCCGCCAGTCGAGGCCGAGGTGGCGGTGGGTCATGCGACGTCCGTCGACCCCGGTACCGCTAGCGGCGGTGCGAGCCCTCCAGATACGCGACGATGGCGTTGGCCAATCCGCTCCTGGCCAGGTCGAGGTCGTAGTACGACCCCAGCTGACGCTCGGAGACGAGGCCGCGCATGGCACCGGGGAGGAAGGACGCCACCTCGTGGACGCGCTCGGGGTCGACGGCGACGTCCGCGAAGGCGGCCTGGCAGGCCTCGATCCAGCTGCGCCCCCAGGACTGGAGTTCGGCCGCGGTCCGGGGATGGCTGCGCTCCAGTTCCGCGCCGTCGCGCGGCAGCGTCGAGCGCAGCGTCTCGATGGCCCGGGAATCGGGCGTGTCGAGCCCGTCGAACAGCACGTCGACGATGGCGGACACGCGCTTGCGAAGCGGTGCGTCGAGGGTGACGTGGGAGCTGGCCACCAGGGCGGCGGCGAACGGCGTCGACTCCAGTTGCCCGCGGCGCTCCGCAGTGCGGCGGAGCACCGCCGCCCACAGTCCGTCGATGTCGCCGAACTGGTAGGCGACCGCGCCCCAGGTGGCGCCGGCCTCCCTGGCGATGCGGTTGGCGGAGGCGGCCGCGGCGTCCCCGGTCGCCAGCGCGCGCAGCGCAGCATCGAGCATGCCGTCGCGGGTCGCCTGGCCGCGACGATTGGGGCGCCGAGTCACCGGTTCTGGCACTTGACGATGATAGAGCCCTCTGTGATTCTCTTCGACATGGCCATACCGCCGCTGTCGATGAAGCCGACGGGGTGGTTCCAGGTCGCCTGGTCCGACGAGGTGCCGGTGGGGTCGGTGCGCCCGATGAAGTACTTCGACACCGAGATGATCGCCTGGCGGACGACGTCCGGCCGTGTCACGGTCATGAATGCGTACTGCGAACACCTCGGCGCCCACCTCGGTTTCGGCGGCCACGTCGAGGGCGAGGTGATCGCCTGCCCCTTCCACGGTTGGCAGTGGAACGCCGCGGGCGCCAACGTCTGCATTCCCTACGAGCCGCGACCGAACCGAGGGCGGCGCATCCGCACCTACCCCGTCGTCGAGCGCAACGAGGCGATCTACCTCTGGCACGACGTCGACGGGCGCGCGCCCTACTTCGAGGCGCCGGACGTCTTCGCCAGCTTCTCCGACGGCAGCAGCGCCGCCCAGTACCACCCGCAGCAGCGCCTGTACCGCGAGGCGCTGGAACTGCATCCGCAGTACGTGCTGGAGAACGGCGTCGACGTCGCCCACTTCTCGTTCGTGCACCAGACCCCGATCGTCCCGGTGTTCACCCGGCACGACTTCGCCGAACCGGTGTCCTACGTGGACTTCACCATCACCTTCGAAGGGCACGTCCACCAGTCCATCGACGACGTCACCAGCGGGGTCGAGGCCATCAACGGCGGCCTCGGCATCGCCGTGACGAAGAGTTCGGGAATGATCGACAACCGGACCATCTCGGCCATCACCCCCGTCGACGAGCGGACCTGCGACGTGCGCTTCGCGGTGTACATCGGACGGGTGCCCGGCAAGGATTCGCCGCGCGCGGCGGCCAAGGCCCACGAGTTCGGCCGGGAAGTGATCCGGCAATTCACCCAGGACGTACACATCTGGAGTCACCAGCGGTATTCGGATCCGCCCGCGCTGTCGTCCACCGAAATCGAGGGCTTCACTGCCATCCGTGCATGGGCCGCCCAGTTCTATCCCGACGGGCGTGGTGGCAGCGCCGCGGAACTGCGCGCGGCATCGACCAACCAAAGTCTCTGAGGCGGAGATGAATTCACCGATCCACGTATTCCAGGTCGCCACCGGCAACCTAGGCGTCGAGATGATCAAGCGGATCGGCAACCGCGCCGACCTCGAGTTGGTCGGCCTGCACTGCTACACGGCGGACAAGGTCGGCCGCGACGCGGGCGAGATCGCCGGCCTGGCGCCGATCGGTGTCGCGGCGACGGGCACCGTGGAGGAGATCCTGGCGGCGCGTCCCGACGTCCTCACCTTTCACGGCGTCTTCCCCGACGAGGACCTCTACGTCGCGGTTCTCGAGGCCGGCATCAACGTCGTCACGACTGCCGACTGGATCACCGGGTGGCACCGCGACACCAATCATCCGCACCCGTCGGGCCGGCCGGTGACCCAGTTGCTGGCCGAGGCCTGCGAGCGTGGTGGCTCGACCTTCTACGGCACGGGGATGAATCCCGGCCTCAATCAGATACTCGGCGTGGTGTGTTCGGCCGACGTCGCCGAGATCGAGAACGTCACGACCATCGAGTCGGTCGACGTCTCGTGTCACCACAGCAAGGACACCTGGATCGAAGTCGGCTACGGCTTACCGGTCGACGATCCGTCGATCCCGGCCAAACTCGAGAAGTACACCCGCGTGTTCGCCGACAGCGTCCTGATGATGGCCGACTGCTTCGGCCTCGAACTGGACGAGGTGACGTTCGGCTACGAGCTCGGCGCCTGCACCGAGGACGTCGACCTCGGTTGGTACACCCTGCCCAAGGGTTCGCTCGGTGGGAACCGTCTGACCTACCGGGGCATGGTCGACGGCGTATCGAGGGTCGAGACGCACCTCGAGTGGCAGATGACGCCGCACACCGACCCGAGCTGGGACATCAAGGGCTGCTACATCACTGAGATCAAGGGCGATCCCTGCGTCTACAACAAGCACATGATCTTCCCCAAGCCCGGCGTCGACCTGTCCGACCCGGCGAACTTCGCCTCGATCGGCATGACCGTCACTGGACTGCCCGCCCTCAACGCGATCGCCTCGGTCGTCGACGCCCCACCAGGGCTGCTGACGAGCGCGGACCTGCCGCTGCGCGGCTTCGCCGGCCGGTTCGCGTCACCGTCGCGCTAGACTTTGATCTCGCCCATCTCGGACCACCCGTCGGCGTCGATCGAGTGGCTGATGATCAGCGGCGTCGAGGCCAGCACGCTCGGCGCCTTGGCGACGAACGTCTTGAAGTGTTCGCTGTTGACGTGCTCGCCACCGGCGTCGCCGTCGCGGAAACCCTCCACCAGAACGTATTCCGACGGATTGTCCAGACTGCGCGACCACTCGAAGAACAGATTGCCCGGTTCTGCGCGGGTGGCCTCGGTGAAGTCGGCGACGACGCTCGGGAAGTCCTCGACGTGCTCCGGTTTCGGTGTCCACTTCACGACGATGAAGATCACGGCAGGTCAGTCCTTCGCATCAGGGGGTCAGTATCGCGCGCCCGCGGACGTTGCCCGCGTCGAGATCGTCGATGGCGGTTTGGAAGTCGTCCAGAGCGTACTTCTGCGTGTGCAGGTTCACCGCCCCACGTGCGGCCAGCGCCATCAGGTCGCACAAGTCGTTGTAGGAGCCGACGAGGTTGCCGATGAAGTTGATCTCGGTGGAGATGACGTCGATGGTGGGCACGTCGATGTTCTCGCCGTATCCGACGACGTGGTAATCGCCCGCCCGCCGCAACATCGCGATGCCCTCGCGGGTGGCACCCCCTTCGCCGACGAAGTCGACGACGGTCTCGGCCCCGTTGCCCCCGGTGAGCTCCAGCACCTGCTCGACATGGGTGCCATCGGCGACGACACCGTGGTCCGCGCCGATCGTCTCGGCCAGCTTGAGCGCCTCCGGGTTGCGGTCGACCACGATCAACTCGGCCGCGGTCAAGGCCTTCAGCACCTGAATACCGATGTGGCCCAAGCCTCCCGCGCCGATGACGACACAGCGGTCCCGCGGCGACAGGCGCCTGGCCGCCTTCGCGGCAGCGTGATAGGCCGTGAGTCCGGCGTCGGCCAGCGCGGCAACGTCGGAAGGTTCCAGTGAGTCGTCGATCTTCACCACGCTGCGGGCGGAAGTCAACAGATAGTCGGCGTACCCGCCGTTGGTGTCGATGCCGGGGAAGGCGTTCGCCTCGCAGTGCACGTCGTCGCCGGAGCGGCAGGCTCGGCACAGCCCACACGTGATCAGCGGGTGGACGATCACCTTGTCGCCCTCGGCGACGTTGGTGACCGCCGATCCGACGGCGTCCACCCAACCCGCATTCTCGTGCCCGATCGTGTAGGGGAGTTGGACCTGAGACTTCTCGGCCCACTGTCCTTCGAGGATGTGCAGATCGGTGCGGCAGACCCCGGCTCCGCCGATCTTCACGACGACGTCGAACGGTCCGGTCGCGGTGGGCACGGGCACCTCGGTCATCTCGAGGTTCTGGTGGTAACCGACGACCTGGACGGCTCTCATCCGGGGCGAGCGGAGCGACGGGGATTGCATGGTGGTCATGGCCGTGCGTTCCTTCCCGCGAGTGTGAGGTCTCGTCTGCGATCGGATTCCGGGTAGCGGGTGCGCAGCAGCCCCCGACAGAAGTGAGCGTTCCCCTCGATCGAGATCCGGGTGGCCCTGGCGCGACGCAACATCAAGGGGACGTCGCCGGAGGCGTATCCGTTCCCGAGATGGTCGACCATCACCAGAGCGTCTGGTGCAGTTGACAAACCGATGTCCTGTCGGCGCCGGATCAGCGACGCGGTGATGGCGTCACCCGGCAGGTCCCCGAGCCGGACTTCGCCGAGCGCGGTGTCGGGGCGTTGCGGGTCGGCCCGCAGCAGGGCCGTCAGGCAGCGTTCCATCGCCGCGGTGTGTGCCTTGCGTTGGAACGTCATGCGCAGCTCGTCGAGGTCGTGGTCGGCCTCGTGGCCGAAGGTGCCCCGGTAGCCCGCGTCGGCAGCCAGTCCGCGGTTGATGATATCGGAGTCGTGGTGGTCGTCGAGTTCGACGACCACGCGCCGGGTCCAGTCGAGCGCGGTCAAGGCGTCCTTGGCGTCGGAGGCCATCAGGTAGGCGAAGTTCGGCGCGCAGAACGACGTCGGTAGCCGCAGGTGCACCTTCACGTTGCCGCTCGGGGTCACCATCACCGTGTGCACGAACCCGAGGTCGGTGATGGGCTCGTCGAGTTCGGGGTCGATGACGGCGTCGAGCGCGCGCAGCACGGCGTCCCGGTACACCTCAGGCCTCGACCAGGTCGCCGGCGCCGCGCGGCCCGACGGCAGGCTGGTCGGCGTCGGGGGAGGCGAGCCGCAGCTCTACCGGAACCGGGATGTCGTACATCTTGGCGGCGTTGAGCCCGAGTATCTTTCGCTTCTGATCGGTGGTGATGGGGGCGTACTCGTCGAGCTCGGCGGGAATCTGGAAGTCGACGAACGCCTCGACGAGCCAGCGTGGCGTCCAGATGGCGTAGTCGCTCGAGAACTGGATCCGGTCCTCCCCGATCCAATAGAGGAGCTCGCCCATGATCTGGCCGAAGTACTTCGGACGGGTGTGGATGAACGGCATCGCCACCGCAAGGCCCGCATGCACGTTGGGCTCCTGGGTGGCGATCCAGCAGAAGTCCTCCAGCCGGGGCAGCCCGCAGTGCTCGACGATGAAGTTGAGGTCGGTGAAGTCCGACGCGACGTGGTCGACGTCGGCGACGTCGAACGCGTCGCGATCCAGCGGCCGGATGGTCGGGCCCTTGTGCACGTGGATGTTGCGGATGCCGAGTTCGCGGCACACCTCGAGGTACCGGTACGCCCACGGGTCGTCGAGCCGCCAGCCACGCGAGTCGCCGTGCCATTCGGCGGTGTACAGCTTGACTCCCTTGAGCCCGAACCGGCCGGCGTCGTCGCGCAGCTGGTCGAGCCCCGCCTCGCCGTTGCGGGGATCGAAGTTGTGGTTGTAGGTCAACTTGTCCGGATGTGCCTTCGCGAGCTCGGACGCCTCGTCGGTCTGGCCGAAACCCCGATGGTAGAACTCGTCGAGCTGCGCCGGCTGGAAGATGGCGTGGTCCACGTAGCCGTCCTCGAACAGGTCCTTCATCAGCCGCTGGCCACCCTGATAGAGGTAGTCCTCGTAACTCCACACCTCGGACTCCGGGGACAGATTTCGGTGATAGTCGTAGAAGCAGTCGATGAACTGCTTGCCGTGGAGGTTGCGCTGGTTGTCCTCCCTGGCGTCCCACAGTGCGACATGGGCGTCGACGATGAAGTAGCTGGTGCCGTCCTTGCGGTACACGAGGTGCCTCGGCTTCTCTCGGAGAAAACTGCTTTCAGTGGTGTGAGCGCTGTCACACCCTGCATCCGGAGCCTAAGGTCGGAGCCGCGACCTGACGAACGTGCCGGCGTCTCAATCTGAGACGCCTCCCGCCGCATCGGCGGGCCGGCTTCGCCGCACAGCTTGTAACGTGGATCACACATTCCGAAGGAGAACCGGTGTCCGACGCCCTGCCGGAACGTGTGCGGCGATCTCAGTTGCACGATCCCGGAGCACCCCCGGTGCCCGGTCGATTGCTCGCGTCCTGGCAGCGCAGTGAGCAGTACGGCGTTCCGCAGGAGACCGTCGAACCCTTCTTCACCGGCACCGAGAACCTGGAGTCGCTGTTCGTCGAATGCGGCAACGAGGTGCTTCGCGACCTTCACCGGACGCTGGCGGGGGAGCCGGTCAGCATGATGCTGACGGATTCGGACGGTGTCGTGCTCAGCCGGATGAGCGGTGACCACGGCCTGCTGCGGGCGCTCGACGACGTGCACCTGGCGCCGGGTTTCGGGTACGCCGAGCGTGACGTGGGCACCAACGGTCTCGGCTTGGCGCTGGCCGACCGGGCGCCGACGCTGGTCCGCGCCGACCAGCACTACGCGATGAGTCTGTGCTCGTTCACCTGTGCGGCGGTTCCGGTGCTCGACGCCGCCACCGGGCAGCTGGAGGGCTGCGTCAACCTCACCACCTGGTCACAGTCCTCCACCGAATTGCTGCTGGCGCTGGCCCGTTCGGCGGCGAGCAACACCGCGGCGCTGATGCTGGCCAGATCCAACGGCCGTCATCCGCGGCCGACGCCGAGAGGGCAGGTGTTCCGCGTCGAGGTTCCGCGACTCGAGCCGGGGTCGGGCACCTTGCACCAGCTCTCGGCGGCCTGGAACACCGCGGTGGGCCTCGCCGAGCGGGCGATGTCCGCGGGCAGCGTGGTCGCAGCGGTCGGTGAGCCTGCGGTGGGCAGGTCGACGCTGCTCGCCCAGGCCGCGCGCCACGTCCATCCCCGCGACCGCATCCTGTCGGCCAGCGCGCCTGCGGCGTCCGACGTGCACACCTGGCTGGGGCTGTGGGCGCCAGAATTGGGCAAGGACCACACCGCGGTCGTAGTCAGGGACGTGGACACCCTGCCGACCTGGGTGGCGGATCGACTCCGGGATCTGGTGGTGCGGTCACGCCGCGACGCCGCGGTGCCCTTCGCGGTGACCGCCGAGCGCTTCGAGGACATCCCGATGGCCCTCGCGAGCCTCATCGACACCATCGTCGAAGTGCCGGCGCTGCGCGACCGTCCCGACGACGTGCTGCCACTGGCCGCGCACATCGCCAAGCGCGCGCGGGGTCGTGACGTCGCGATCAGTCCGGCCGGATCGCGCGCACTGCAGAGTTACGGTTGGCCGGGCAACGTCGGAGAACTCACCCGGGTCGTCGCTCGTGCCGCCAACCGCACCGACGTCATCGACGTCGGCAGTCTTCCGCCGGAGGTCCTCGCGGGCACGTCGCGGCACCTGTCCCGCATCGAGGCATTCGAACGCGGCGAGATCATCCGAGTGCTGTCCGCCGACACGGCGCCGACGATGGCTGAGGCGGCCCGCGAACTCGGCATGAGTCGCGCGACGCTGTATCGCAAGATCGGTCAGTACGGAATCCGCACGCGCACGTAGGGGGCGAACCCGATGCCGTCACCGCGGTGCTCGACTCCGCGGTCGCCTCCCTGCTCTGAACTCCCGCCGACCCGCTTGAGAGGGTAAAGACCATGGACACGGTCAGGCGTTGGGACAGCCGTCGAACCGCGAAGCGCGAGCGGGTCGCGGCGGGCGCCGGCCACGGCGACGGAAAGGTCGTCCGCCCCGACGAACTCGGTGCCCTCCTGGAGGCCGTGATCCGGCCGGGCGACCGGGTTGCCCTCGAAGGCGACAACCAGAAGCAGGCGGACTTCCTGTCGCGCACCCTGGCCGACTGCGACCAGGGCCGCTTGCACGACCTGCACATGCTGATCTCGTCGGTGTCGCGTCCCGAGCACCTCGACCTCTTCGAGCGGGGCATCGCGTCGAAGCTCGACCTCGCCTACGCCGGCCCGCAAAGCGTCCGGATCGCCCAGATGGTCTCCGACGGCACGGTACGCATCGGCGCGATCCACACCTACGTCGAGTTGTACGCGCGCATGTTCGTCGACCTTGCGCCCGACGTCGTCCTGCTGTGTGCCTCGATGGCCGACCGCTCCGGCAATCTGTACACCGGCGCCAACACCGAGGACACGCCGACGATCGCCGAGGCCGCCGCGTTCCACGACGGCGTGGTGATCGTCCAGGCCGACGAGATCGTCGACGACGTCAACGGGTTGCCGAGGGTCGACATCCCCGGCGACTGGGTCGACTTCGTCGTCGCCGCCGACCGCCCGTTCGCGTTGGAGCCGCTGTTCACCCGGGACCCGCGGCAGATCGGCGACGTCGAGATCCTCAAGGCGATGATCGCGATCCGCGGTGTCTACGAACGTCACCAGGTGGTATCGCTCAACCACGGCGTCGGGTTCGACACCGCGGCGATCGAGCTGCTGCTGCCGACCTACGGTGAGCGACTGGGCCTCAAGGGGAAGATCGCCCGCCACTGGGTGCTCAACCCGCACCCCACGCTGATCCCGGCCATCGAATCCGGCTGGGTGTCATCGATTCACAGCTTCGGCGGCGAGTCGGGCATGAATCGGTATGCGGCGGCCCGGCCCGACGTCTTCTTCACCGGCGGGGACGGATCGCTGCGCTCCAACCGGGTGCTGGCCCAGTTGGCGGGCCAATACGCCATCGACATGTTCATCGGGTCCTCCCTGCAGATCGACCGCGACGCCAACTCGTCGACGGTGACCGACGGCCGCCTGTCGGGGTTCGGTGGCGCACCCAACATGGGCCACGATCCGCACGGTCGACGGCACGCGTCGGCCGCGTGGCTCGACCTCGCGTCCGGCAAGGGCGCCGGCCGCCGTGGCCGCAAGCTCGTGGTGCAGATGGCGCAGACGTTCCGGGCCGGCGGCGTGCCGACGTTCGTGGAAACCCTCGACGCGGTGGCGGTCGGCAAGGAGGCGGGCATGCCCTTGCCGCCGGTGATGATCTACGGCGACGACGTGTCGCACGTGGTCACCGAAGAGGGAATCGCCTATCTCTACAAGGCGCACTCGCTGGCCGACCGGCGCGACGCGCTGGCCGCGGTCGCCGGCGTCACCCCCGTCGGCCGCGCTGCGGACGCCAAGCGCACCGAGGCGCTGCGGCGCGACGGGCTCGTCGCCTTCCCCGAGGACCTGCAGGTGGAGACCCGGTTGGCGAACCGTTCGCTCCTGGCCGCCCGCAGCATCGAGGACCTGGTCGCGTGGTCCGGGGGTCTCTACGACCCGCCGTCGAAGTTCAGGGACTGGTGATGACGACGCCGACCGCAACACTGCTCCGGCCAGCGCCCCGCGCGGCAGGCGCCATCGCGGACCTCGCGGTCACCGCACTCCGGTCCGAGGCGGCGTTGACGCCCAAGCCGGGGCTGGTCGACGGGCGCGGCTCGGGCGCGCATGCCGACATGACGTTGCGCACCCTGCACGACTCCGCCGAAGCGTTGCGCACCGCATTCGCGCAGTGCGCCTCCGCGGCAACGAGATTCGGCCTGAGCACGGATCTGCGTGCCGAGATCGGAGTCATTGGCCGGGCCGGTGAGCGGAACATGCTCGCCGCGACGGGAGGCGTCAACACCCACCGCGGTGCGCTCTGGGCGCTCGGGTTGCTATGCGCGGGCGCGGCGCGCGGGCGTGGCCTCGAGGAGACCGTCGCCTTCGCCGCCGGGCTGGCATCCATCCCGGATCCGGCACTCGTCGCCGGGCCACCCGCCCGGCGGTCGCACGGCGCACTCGTCCGCCTCCGATTCGGGGTGCCCGGCGCGGCAGGTGAGGCGCAGGCAGGCTTCCCGCACGTCACCGCCCACGCGCTGCCGAGGCTGCGCGCCGCCCGTCTCGCCGGAGCCGACGAGGACACGGCACGGCTGGACGCGCTGCTGTCGCTGATCGCGCACCTCGACGACACCTGCCTGCTGCACCGGGGTGCTCGACGCGGGCTGCGGGCCGTGCAATCGGGTGCTGCCGACGTGCTGCGTGCCGGCGGCTGCCGAACGGCTCGGGGCCAGAGGCGTTTCCGTCGGTTGGACGCGTTGTGTGCCCGGCGCGGTTTGTCACCGGGCGGCAGCGGCGACCTGCTGTCGGCCACCCTGTTCCTCGACGCGCTGGATGACGAAAGGACCTCGGCGACATGCAAACCCTGAATTACGAGTTCCCCGCCGACCGCTCGGCCGGGCGGGCGGTGCACGTCGGCGTCGTCGGCTCGGGAGATCTCGAGATCCTGCTCGAACCACACCCGGCCGGCGAGGCGGGACCACGTGCGACGGTGCGCGTGCGCACCAGCGTCAACGGGTTCGACACCATCTGGCACGACGTCGTGAGCCGATTCTTCGCCCGTGGAGCGTTGGCGGGCCGTTGGGAACTCAACGACTTCGGCGCCACCCCCGGCGTCGTGAACCTCCGGCTGCGACAAGCCTTCGAGGCGGCCGCCCCGACCGGAGACCAAGGAACGTCATGACGGAGACGCTGCTGGCCGGCCAGTCCTGGCAGGAACTGCTCGCCCGGCACAGCTTCATCGAACTCGACGCGCTGCAGCGCGCCACCGCGCTCGTCGACGAGGACTCCCTGCGCGTGCTGGCTGGGCCCTTCGACCGACTCGAATCCCCGTGGCTGGTCCCGCAGGGCATCACCCCGCAGGCCGACGACGGCACCGTGATCGCCCGGGGAACCCTCGGCGGTGCGCCCGTGGTGGTGGCGGCGATCGAACAGGGCTTCCAGGGCGGCGGGACCGGCGAGGTGTCCGGCGCCAAGATCGCCCAGGCGCTGCAACTGGCGGCCGCGGACTCGCGGGCCGGGACGCCCACCGCGGCGGTGATCCTGTTCGAGACCGGCGGGGTGCGGTTGCAGGAGGCGAACCTCGGGTTGAACGCCGTCGCCGAAATTTGTTCGGCCGTCCTGGATCTGCGGCCGCTCGCCCCCGTCGTCGGATTGGTGGCGGGCACCGTCGGGTCCTTCGGCGGCATGAGCATCGCAGCGGGTCTGTGCACCACACTCATCGTCACCCCGCAGGCCCGCATCGGACTCAACGGACCGGCCGTCATCGAGCAGGAAGGCGGCATCGAAGAATTCGACTCCGCCGACCACGCCCTCATCTGGGCCGTCGACGGTGGCCAACAGAGGTACGCCACCGCGCTGGCGGATGTGCTGGTGCCCGACGACGTCGACGCGCTCCGGGCCGCGGTCGGCGATGCCGTCGCCGCGGGCGTCCCGGCGCCCGGGTCGCATCGCAGCGAGCGTCTCGACGTGCTGGCGTCGCGGCTCGCGGTGCTGGACCCCGGTGATCCCCCCGCGCCACGAGACCTTCCGGCGCTGTGGGGCAGCACCTACCAGGTGGTGCGGGCATCGGCACCGGGGCGCACCGCGACCACGGCGGCGACCGGTGCCCCGACGCGCGGCGCCACCTGGCTCGCGGCGCTGAGCCGCGGTGCGGAGGTGGAGGCGATCATCCCGTCGGTCCGGGCGGCACGCACCGACGACGGGCTCTACCTCGCGGTGGTTCCGGACCCGGAGAACCCCTACTACCGCGCGCGTGAGGGTCAGGTCGGGCTGACCGAGTCGCTCGCGCTGGCCACGGCGGTGCGGGACGCCGTCGCCCTCGACCGGGACGCCGGCGACAAGCGGCCCATCGTGGCGATCGTCGATCTGCCCAGCCAGGCCTACGGCCGTATCGAGGAGATGGCCGGCCTGCATCAGGCGATGGCGGTCACCGTCGATGCCTATCACGCCGCCCGCGTGGCCGGGCACCCCGTGGTGGCCGTCGTGGTGGGCACGGCGCTGTCCGGCGGATTCTTGACCCACGGGCTGCAGGCCAACCAGATCCTGGCCTTCGACGATCCTAAGGTGGAGATCCACGCCATGCACCAGGCCGCGGCCGCCCGGATCACCATGCGTACGGTTCGCCAACTCCAGGATCTGGCCAAGACCGTGCTGCCGATGAGCTACGACGTCAGGGACTGGGCCAAGCTCGGCTTCTGCGATGGGCTGTTGACGGTCCAGAACCCCGACCACCCCGCCGAGGACGACGTCGCGAGCGTCGGCGCGGCGATCGCCGAGGCCGTTCGACGGGCCCGCAGCGGACCCGTCGACCTGTCGAATCGGCTCGACTCCGACGCCGCCGTCCAGACCAGGCGCGCCTCCCGCGCCGTGCGGGACCTGTTGCGCGTCCAGTGGCCCGGCGAGTCGGGGACATGACCCTTCGTCCCCACGACCTGGTGCGGTTGGCGGATCCAGCGGTCCTGGTGGGCGATGCGCCCGGGTGGGTGCCCGCCGCCCTGGCGTGGACACCGTGGGTGGTCGTCCGGCGCAGCACCCCGCCGACGGGCTGCGTGTCGGTCGGCGTCCGAGGTGACCGCCGCGCGCAGCGTCATCCGCTGACCGTCCCCGAGAGCAGCGTTCGGGAGGTAGTCGCACCGGAGGACGTGGCCCACCGCGATCTGACCGGGTGCCGCGGCCTGCCCGCCCTGAGCGCCCTCGCCGAGGTGCGCGCGCACCTCGACGCCTGCGTGATGCCGTGGGGTCCGACGGGCAGCGTCGGGTTCGAGCTGGCGACCGGCGCGGCGACGGTCGGTCCCGACAGTGACCTGGACCTGGTCGTGCGGGCGCCGCTGCTCACCGAGGCGGTCCATCGGCGACTCACCGAGCTGCACAGCCGGCTGCAGCGTCTGAAGGTCAGGGTGGACTGCCAGGTCGAGACGGCGCGGGGAGCGGTCGCCCTGGCGGAGATCGCCGCCTCCGGCTCGGAGGTGCTGGTGAAGCGCGGGACCGGGGCCGCCCTGGTGCCCATCGGGGAGCTGTTGGCGTGAGCCTGGCGTTCCTGTTCCCCGGGCAGGGCTCGCAGGAAGCCGGCATGCTGCACACCCTGCCGCCCAGCCCCGCCGTGGCGGACACGCTCGCCGAGGCGACGGAGACTCTGCACGGCCTCGGCGTGGGCGAAGACGTCGACACGGTTGCCGCGCTGAGCCAGACCACGGACGTGCAGATCGCCTTGGTGGTCGCCGGGGTCGCGTGCGCCCGCGCCCTGATGCAGGACCACGGATTGGCGCCCGCGTTCGTCGCGGGCCATTCGGTGGGTGCCTTTGCGGCGGCGGTGACGGCGGGCGTGCTCACCCTGCCCGAGAGCCTGGCGGCGGTACGGCTGCGCGGGGACCTGATGCGCGCGGCCTGCGCGGGTCGTGACTGGGGCATGGGCGCGGTGACGGGACTACCGACGGCTGCGGCCACACGCTTGGCCGAGCAGACGGGTACCGTCGACGAGCCGCTGTGGGTAGCCAACGTCAACAGTGCCACCCAGACGGTGCTGAGCGGCACGGCCGCCGCGCTGGCCGCGGCCCGTGAGGCAGCACACCGTCTCGGCGCCAACGACTTCGACGTGCTCGACGTGGCCGTGGCGTCGCACTGTCCCCTGCAGCAGGGCACCGCACGACGACTCGCCGAGCACCTGGCCGAGGTGCCGCGCCGGACCCCGACCGCCCGCTATCTCACCAACGTCGGTGGTCGCAGCGTCGGCACCGCCGAGCGGATACTCGACGATCTGGCCGGTGCCGTGGCACACCCCGTGCAGTGGTACGACGGCACCCGGGTGATGGCCGAGTTGGGCGCGACCTGCGCGGTGCAGATGAGACCCGGCCGGGTGCTGGCGAGGCTGCTGACCTCAGCCGTTCCGTCGATCACCTCGATCGCGCTGTCCGACAACGACTTCGAGAGTGCAGCGGCGACGGCTCGGCGCAGGTCCGGTAACCGCTAGCAGTACGCCCATCGCGTGCCCGCCCGGTTCCTCAGCCGCCTCGATAGGGCTGGCCGTGCGGTTCGACGCAGTGCTCGTCGGGGTCGTCGGCGCAGACGTGATCCACCTGGAGCGTGGTGTGGTCGATGTGGTGGGTGTCGAACAGGATCCGTTCCAGGTCGCCGCGAATCGCGTGACAGTCGGTGCCGTCGCCGACGATGACGTGAGCCGAGAGTGCGGCCTCGCCCGACGTGATCTCCCAGATGTGGAGGTCGTGTATCTCGACGACCGAGGGCACCGCGGCGAGTCGTGCGCCGACCGCAGCGGGATCGATGCCCTTGGGGGACGCCTCGAGGAAGATGCGGCCGGAAGCGCGCACCAGCCCCCAGCCGGCCTTGACCATGAGCGCCGCGACGACCAGTGCCGCCATCGCATCGGCCCGTGCAAAGCCGGTGAGCCACACCACCGCGCCGGCGATCGCGGTGGCGATGAACGCGTACAGGTCGTTGAGGATGTGTTGGAACGCCCCCTCGACGTTGAGGCTCGTCCGGTTGGCGCGGCTGATGCACCACGACGCCGCGACGTTGACCACGATGCCGACGAGCGCGGTGACGAAGACCAGCAGCCCCTCGACCTCACCCGGGTCGAACAGGCGGCGGACCCCCTCGAAGACGAAGTACGCCGCGAGAAGCAACAGCGTGATGCCGTTGGCCTGCGCCGAGAGGATCTCGGCGCGCTTCAGTCCGTAGGTGTAGTCACCGCGGGCGGGCCGCGCGGAGAGCCGGATGGCGACGAGTGCCAGCACGATGGACGCCGCGTCGGTGAGCATGTGCCCGGCGTCGGTGATCAACGCGAGGGATCCCGCGATGATCCCGACGACCACCTCGGCGGCCATGAACCCGACGATCAGGATGAGGGAGAGGGTCAACCACTTCTTGTCCGCGTCGGCGGACATCCCGTGGGAGTGACCGTGCGAGCCCCCGGACTCGGCGTGGGCGCCGGTGGCGTGGCCGCCCGGGTGATCGTCGTGCGCGGTGTCCCCCATCGCGTGGCTCGCCTCCTTCGGTGACCGACTGCTTCGAACGTGCCGAGCATACATCGACACATGCGAATGTCGGCATACTTCTCGGGTTCGAGCAGCCGTGCACCGGGGCGGCGCGGCGGGGCCGCTACTCCTCGGCCGGCCTCGACCGGTAGGCGTCGAGTACCTCGGCGCGGAGCCGGCCACGGGGACCGACGTCGAAGCCGTTGTCGATGGCCCACTTTCGGGCCTTCGTCGACTCGGCGGGGTCGGGCTTGGCGTGCCCACCACTGGTCCGCCGGTGACCCGACCGGCGGCTCGCGTCGATCCACCTGCCCATCACTGTGCGCAGCTTGGCCGCGTTCTTCTCCGACAGGTCGATCTCGTAGTGCGAACCGTCGATGGCGAACGTGACCGTCTCCGTGGCGGCGGTCCCGTCGATGTCGTCGACCCATTCGACGACGGTCTTCCTTGCCACCGCTCGGGACCCCCATCGCAATCTCGTTGCACCGGAATGAAGCACCATGATAGCCATCGACCGAACGGGCAAACGCCACTGCCCCGCGCGCGCCGGCCTACGCGAAGCGTTCGTAGCAGAGGTCCGCGTCGCCGCCGAGTCCCGAACGGAAGGCCACGATCCTCGTGAAGCCCGCCGGTACCGTCTCGCCGTTGACGTTGCTCGCCACCAGTCCGTTGGTCAGCAGCCCGGCGACGGCCTCGTCGAGATCTCCGGCGGTCAGCACCAGGGCGAGATCGCGGTTCTCGGACATCGCGCTCTGCGCAATGCCGGTTAGGCATGCCGTGCGCAGGGCGGCCACGGCGGAGTCCAGCGGTTCACCGCGTTCGTGCTGCAGCGCCAGGGCGTAACGCGACGTCACGACGGACAGCGCGGTGTCGTCGCCCTGCAGCAGGGTGTAGTCCTCGCGGTCGGCGGGCGTGCTCATCTCCTGCAACGCAGCCATGTCGACGAAGATGGTGTTGCTGTCCGGGCAGTACGAGGCAGAAGGGCTCGGCTGCGCATCGGAGCATTGCGGTTCCCCGAAGGACAGCGCCGGAGCGTCCTTCGGCGTGAAGACCTCGCCGAGCACGTTCACCAGTGAGCTGACGACGTCCTCGGTCACCGCCACGTCGCCGGTCGTCGGGTCGCCGGCACTCTCCTCGGGCAGCGTGAGGGGAAGGTCGCCCCGCCGCTCGGTGATCTCGTCCATGTCGATGCGGCCGCACTCCGATGCGCCGGAGGTGAAGCCCATCTGGAACGCACTCACCCGATCGAGGGCGGTGCCGTGACCCTCGTCGAGGAAAGGCGCGTCACTGGCGAGGTACGTCGGGTCCCGGAGGGTGAGGACCCCTGCAAGAACGTGATTCAGGCCGTCGCCGGTGCTCACCTGGAAGCGCGGCGACTTGCCCTCGGCCACCCATCGGACGTAGGTACCCGCCAGACAGTCGGCCTGTTGCTCACTGACGATCGTGGGAGTGTCGTCGTCGACGAGATGGGCCATGTGCTGCACGGCATGCCCGTACTCGTGCGCCAGCAGGGCGGCGATCGATGCGTCACCGAAGAAGTGCTGACCGATGGGCACCAGGACGCCACGGTCCCAGGCGATGAGATCGTCTGGCGGGCAATACAATGCGTTCGGTTCGCCGTGGGTTTCGCTGCCGCAGATCTCGGGGCTCGACGGATCCTCCGAGTCGTAGGACACCAGATCCCCGACGGCGGTGAACGATCCGTCGAAGGCATCGGCGTAGCTCTGGTTCCAGAACTCGGTGACGTCGTTGACGGCCAGGGTGGCGAGTCGGTCGGCGTCGCCGCCGTCGGAGTTCTCGACGTCGCCCTGCGGAACGGGGGCGTCGGCACGGATGCCGCTGGGGCCGTCCCGTGCAGGCAAGCCCCCTGCCCGGAACGGATCGTACAGCGGGGAGACCGCCCGCCCCTGCGTCGTCGACCCGCACGCGGCGGTCACCAGCGCCACGCAGGCGGCTGCCATTGCGGCCTTGCGTGCGCACACCGATCTGCTCATGTCCTGCTTCGTTCCCGGCTCCGTGATCGACTGACATGCGAGGGTATCTCGGCCTCCCGCACTAGGAGAGGACTCCGCGCAGCACCAGATCGCTCAGTTCGGAGGAGGCTCGTTCGACGTCGGTCACCCGGCGCACGCACACGGCGTACCAGGCACCCCCTGCGATGGCGTCCATCACGGTGTCGGCGCTGACCCCGCGGCGGGCTGCTCCCTGGTCGGCGGCGGCGGCCAGGCGGCCGGCGAGCCGTTGGCGGGCGGCGGCCTCCAAACGGTCGCTGATCGCGCGGCGCAACCGACGGTCGTCCCGCAGGTCGACGAGCAGGCCGGGAATGGCCTCGCGCGCGGCGGCATCCCCGTACATCGCGATGGCGCCGCGGCACAACCGGGTGATCTCGGCGGCGAGGTCGTCTTCTTCCGGCTCCGGCCCGAGGTCGGGGAAGACCGCCTCGTGGACCAACTCGGCCTTGGAACTCCAGCGACGGTACAGGGCCGGACGACTCACCCCGGCGGCGGTGGCGATCGCCTCGACGGAGGTGGCCGCGTAGCCGCGTTCGACCAACAGGCGCCGGGTCGCCGCCAACACTGCCGAGTCGATCGCCGGGTCCCGGCGGGAACCCTGCCGGCGGTGCCGCGTGGTGGCGGGGGACCTCACGATTCGAGCCCTCCGATTGGGATTGGTCGATACAGTGTGTCACGACAAATCCAGTGTCACGACAAATCCAGTGTCACGACACATCCGATGTCACGACACACCCGCGAGGAGGTCGGCGATGGCGGAACCGACGAGACAGGTGGCCGGCGTCGGTCAGGACGGGCTGCACCTCTACACCTGCCCGCTGTGTGAAGCCATGTGCGGCTTGAAGATCCAGGTACACGACGGCCGCGTCGCAGGCATCCGGCCGAATCGCTCAGACGTCTGGAGCCGAGGCCACATCTGTCCCAAGGGCGCCTCGCTGGGAGCCCTGCACGAAGACCCCGACCGCATCCGATCGCCGATGATCAAGGTCGACGGTCAGTGGCGGGAGGTCGGCTGGGCCGAGGCGTTCCGGCGCTGCACCGAACTTCTCACACCCGTGATCGCCAAGTACGGGATCGGCGCGGTCACCGCGTATACCGGTAACCCCCTCGCGCACTCGTTCTCACTGGCCCGCTACGCGGGCGTCCTGCTCGGGCTGAGCGGCATGCCGATCACCTATTCGCCCGGCACGGTCGACCAGTGGCCCAAGAACCTCTCATCGCACCTGATGTACGGCGGCTGGTGGAGCTTCCCGGTCCCAGACGTCGAAAGGACCGATCTCCTGGTCGTCATGGGTGCCTCGTCGACCTCGGTGTCGTCGAGCCGTACCTCGACGGCGTCGACGTCCTTCGCAACGTGCTGTCCGACTGGCCCCCGGACCGGGTCGCGGAGGCCGCCGGCATCGGGGCCGAGCGCATCCGCGCCCTGGCGCGCGAACTCGCGACGACGCCGCGCGCGGTGGTCTACGGCCGGATAGGTACCTGCAACCAGGAGTTCGGCAGCCTCGCCAGCTGGCTCGTCGACGTCGTCAACATCCTGACCGGGCACTTCGACGTGCCCGGCGGGGGCATGTTCCCCAGGCCCGCAGCCTGGTCGGTGACCGTGCAGCCGATACCCGGACTCGAGGACGGGGCACCGATTTTCGGACGGTACCGCACCCGCGTGCGCGGCGCGAAGGAAGTTCTCGGCCAGGTCCCGGTGTCGTGTCTGGCCGAGGAGATCGCCACGCCGGGAGAGGGTCAGATCAAGGCGCTCATCACCGTCGCAGGCAACCCGGTGTTGTCCACTCCCGCCGGACACACACTCGACGAGGCGCTGCCGAGTCTCGAGGCGATGATCTCGATCGACCTGTGGCTCAACGAGACCACGCGTCACGCCGACGTCATCCTTCCGGGTTCCTCGCCGCTGGAGCAGCCGCATCACGACGACCTCATCCTGAACTTCGCGGTGAACAGCTTCGCGAACTACTCGGCACCGGTGTTCGCCAAGCCCGATCCGGACGCTCCCGACGAATGGGAGATGCTGATCCGGCTCACCGGATTGTGCACCGGTACGCCGGCCGAGGACGTCGACGTCACCGCGATCGATGACGGCTTCTTCGACTACCTGTGCTTCACCCAGGGCCTGAACGGCGCCGATGTTCGGGCGCACTATCACTCGACGGGAGACTCGGTCGGCATGGCTGGTGGTCCCGAGCGCACGCTCGACCTCACCCTGCGGACCGGTCCCTTCGGGGACCGTTACGGTGAGCATCCCGACGGGCTCACCCTGGAGAAGCTCAAGGCGCATCCGGACGGCATCAACTTCGGCCCGATGGTGCCCCGCGTGCCCGAGGTGCTCGGCACCGCCGACCAGAAGATCAGGATGGCGCCGCAGTACCTTCTCGGCGACCTTCCACGCCTGGTCGACCGGATCGCCCGCAGGCCCGAGGAGCTGGTGCTGGTCAGCCGTCGGCATCTGCGTTCCAACAACTCCTGGCTGCACAACGTCGCGCCATTGATGAAGGGCCGTGACCGCTGCACCCTGCTGATGCACCGCGACGACGCCGCGCGGCGCGGCCTGGCCACCGGCGGGCTCGTCACCGTGACCTCGGCCGGCGGGCCGATCCGAGTACCGGTGGAGGTCACCGACGCGATCAAGCCCGGGGTGGTGTCGATGCCGCACGGCTGGGGACACGGCCGACCCGGTACCAGGATGTCCGTGGCCAACTACGCGCCAGGCGTGAACACCAATGTGCTGTCGCCGCCCGACTTCCTCGACGAGCCCTCCGGCAACGGGGCGCTCAACGGCATCCCGGTGACGGTGGTCGCCGCGGACACCTGATAGGCATTGTCAGATGGGACGCAACGAGCGCTCGAAGATCGTGATGACCGACGAGCAGATCGTCGACTTCATCGATCACAGCCGCACCGCCACCTTGGCGACGCTGTCCGCCGACGGCAGGCCTCACCTCGTCGCGATGTGGTACGCCGTCCTCGACGGCGAAATCTGGTTCGAGACCAAGGCGAAGTCGCAGAAGGCGGTCAACCTGCGTCGCGATCCGACCGTCACGGTGATGATCGAAGACGGTCACACCTACGACACCTTGCGCGGGGTGTCGATCGACGGCCGGGCGGAGATCGTCTCCGGCGACCCGGAGGTGCTCCTCCGCGTGGGCATCAGCGTGTGGGAGCGCTACACCGGGCCCTACACCGACGAGATGAAGCCGTTCGTCGATCAGATGATGAACAACCGCATCGCGGTACGGGTGGAGCCGATCCGGATGCGCAGCTGGGATCACCGCAAGCTCGGGATGCCCGAGATGCCGCTGGCCGGAACGACCGCTCAGTACCTGGGCTGACGGTTCCGTCCTACACGGGATCGGTGATGTCGCCGAACTCGGGATGCTTGTCGATGTAGTCGGCCACCATCGAGCAGGTCGGCACCACCCGCAGACCTGCTGCCCTGGTCGCGTCCAACGCCGCGGCGACGAGGATGGTCGCCAGGCCGCGCCCCTGGAAGGCACGGTCGACCTCGGTGTGCGGAAAGGTGCGCCTGCCGTCGCGGTCGAAGAAGTCGGCCAGACCGACGGTTCGGCCGTCGACGGCGATGGTGAAGCGACCGGGCTCTTCGGCGACCGTGGTTTCGGCTCCGGTCTTGTCCGTGGTGGTCACGATCCTCCTGGATTGGCGGGTTTGGGACGGGGCAGCAAGGTGGAGTTCGGCAGGGGCGGGGCGGGCAGGCGGGTGCCGGGATACCCGGGTACCGAGCCGAAGCGTGCGTCGTGCTCCTGCCACTGTGTGCGGTAGCGGACGATGTCGTCGTGGCTGCGGCCGACGAAGTTCCACCACATGACGAGCTCGTCGGGAAATGGTGTCCCGCCGAGCAGCAGCACGCGCGCGGGCCCCGCACCGGGGTTGGTGAGCACGACGCCGTCGTGGCCCGGCGCCTGGTACCAGAGTTCACCGGGGCCGCGTGCACCCAGCGTCGTCCCGCCTGCCTCGACGATGCCCGTGTCGAGCAGGACACCGTGTTCGAAGGACCGATCGGCGGGGACTTCGACGGTGGCGCCGGGTGTCAGCTCGACCTGAGCTCCCAGCAGTGGCGTGAAGGTGTGCACCGGGGAACGGGCGTCGCCGAGTGCACCGATGAAGACCCGGATCCGTGCGCCCCCGAGGGTCTGCACCGTCGGTGCGTAGTGGATGAAGTCCCGCGCGGCGTCGCGGGCGGCGTCGGGCAGCGCGACCCACAATTGGACGCCGTGCAGGATCGGCGACCTGACGTTGGACACCTCGGAGTGGCAGATGCCGGCGCCGGCCGTCATCAGGTTCAGCTCACCGGGCCGCACCGTGGCCTCGACGCCGGCGCTGTCCCGGTGCTCGATCTCTCCGCTGAACAGCCAGCTGACCGTTTGCAGGCCCGTATGGGGATGCGGGGGGACGTCCATACCGGTCCCGGGGCCGACGTCGTGCGGGCCGTAGTGGTCGATGAAGCACCACGCGCCGATCAGCGAGCGCTTCCGGTGTGGCAGTGTCCGTCGGACCCGGATGGCGCGCGGGCCGCCGAGTGGCACCTCACGCGGGGGAAGGACGCCGGTGAATCGTGAAGCATGACAGGCGACTTGGTCCGGAGCCGCCTCGATGTTGCTCACCTCACCAGCGTAGCGGTGCGCTCACTGCGTCATGGCGTCCCGGATGACGCGGAAGTCGTGCTCGTCGATCGTGAACACGCCGAAACGGAACCGTTGACCCCACCGCGCCGGGTTCTCGATGAACGAAAACTGCTCGATCAGCGGGCGGATCGGCGTCTCCGCGCAGGACAGGAACGCGATCCGGCGACGCCAGGGCTGGAATTGCGGATCGAAGTCCTCCTGGTAGACCTCGTCGTCGACCACCCGGCCGATCGCCGTGAACGCCTGCAACCGGTCGCCGTCTGGGTAGTCGGTCTTCGGTGAGTAGAAGGCGATCCAGTCGTCGCGGGACATCTTGCGGAGCATGTGCGGCTTGCCGTGGTTGGCCTGTGTGAACCCGCCGGCCACGCCGCGCTGCACGTGGCCGCGGCTGACGGTGTTGATCCAGTACGTCATGGCGTCACGCTACGAGTCGCGTCCGACAGCGCCCCGACTCCATCCACAGGCTGTCGGGGTTGTGCACAGGTCGGGGCCGTAGAGACCACGAAGCCGCCGACGCAGAACGTCGGCGGCTCGGGCGACGGTACCGCCATGGCGCCTCACGGCAGGTGGTCGCTCTAGGCGACGAATTTAAGTGGTACCCGGGGCATGTCCGGCACCGTCGGACTCAGTGTAACCACGGATGCGGCGCGGCGTATTCCAACGGGCGGGTTCCTCTGCCGTCGCTGTGGCCGAAGACGATGCGGTCCGCGCTGCCGTCCCCTCGAACGTCGGCAGTGCGGGCTCGTCTCGGTGCCGTTCAGGCCGATGCGAGCAGCGAATCGACGAAGATCCGGCGGGTACGGACGGGATGGCCGTGCCGTTCGGCGAGCTCGCGCAGCTGGCGAAGCGCATGGCCGCGGCCGCGGCCCGCCTCGGGAACGACGATGCCTGCCCAGAGGCCCTCGGCCCGGGGCAATTCGACCGCCTCGCGAGCGCAGGGCCATCGGCGTGGGCACGTGCGGCAGATCGCCTTGGCCTCCTCGTCGGCGGCCGTGGTCCACCGCTCCGGGTCCTTGGTGCACGCGCCGAGTGGCAGACCGTCCAGTGCCACCGGGCTGATCGCCACCGGGCCCAATCCCACAACCTTCATGCGCTTTCTCCTCATCCTGATGGGCATATGTTGCAATGGCACGAATGTATAGCAGTAACCGTAGCGTTGCAACAGTTTGACGCCCCCGGCACGGCGGGTGAGGTTATTCCGGCACGTCAAGTGCACGTTGCCGGTGTCAACGCGGTGGCGTCGCCGGCACGCTCGTACCTGACGGTTGACGGTTGAGTCGTAGCGATGAGACAGTTTCGTGGTGAAAGCGCAGCAGCCGAGTTCTTGCTGTTGCCGTCACCCGTCGGCGGCGAGGTATCAGCCGAGATGACCCCGCCGGCGTCGACACCCGACCCCGGGTCGGATGACAGCACCTCGGTGGTGGACCCAGGAATGGCACGGGCCGGGGCGGCGGCAGCGGCGCGCCGGCGTGAGCTCGACATCAGCCAGCGCAGCCTCGCCGCCGATGGGATCATCAACGCCGGCGCCCTGATCGCCTTCGAGAAGGGACGGAGCTGGCCGCGAGACAGGACCCGGGCGAAGTTGGAGGAGGTCCTCCGGTGGCCGCCGGGAACGATCAATCGGATCAGGACCGGCCGGCCGTCGGCATCCGACGAGCGGGCCGAGATCGTGCACGGAGAGCCGGAAGGCGATGAGGGATCGTTGATCGCCCAAGCCGTCGTCGCCGCGGTCAACGCACTCGGTTCGACGATCGACGCGCTGCCCGCGGTCGATGACCCCGACTTCACGCCGCGAGTCACCGCGATCCTGTCCGACCTGAGGCACCTCGAAGCCGTCGCGGCGCGCGCGACGCGGATCGGCAGGGTGACGCCCGCGCTCATCCGTGCGCTCAGCACCGTGCGACGGCGCGTGGACGAACTGACCACGCGGGCGGCCACGGCGCGCAACGCCACCCTGGGTCAGCGGCTCTACGCCGCACGCAGGAACGCCAACCTGACCATCGCCGAGACCGCGCAGGCCGCGGGCGTCGGCGACGACGTCATCACGCGCGTGGAGTCCGAGCAACCCGTGCCGGCAGACGCAACGGCGGGCATCGAAGCGCTGATCGGGCAACTCGACTGGCGCTGAACGGCTCCGCCCTCAGTGCCGGTCGCGGCCGCGTTCGTCGGTGGCCGGAAAGTGCTCGGCCAGAGCGGCCGCGATCTCGATGAACTTGCGCCGCGTCGGCGCCGACAGCTCGGAGGTTCCCTCGATCACCCCACCCGGTCGCAGGTGCGGATCGAACGGTACCTCGACGACCATCTGCCCCTGGCCGGCGAACTGCTGCGCGAGGATCGCGCGCGTGCGCTTGTCGGCATGACCGTCGGAGTCGTTGAGCACCACGACGGTTCGACGCAACAGATTCGTCAGACCGCGGTTGGCGAGCCAGTCCAAGGTCTGGCCGGCGGCCGCCGCACCGTCGACCCACGGCGAGGAAACGACGACGAGCGCGTCGAGATCGCGGAGCACCTCCTGGGTGACCGGCGTGTCCATCGTCGAGCTGCAGTCCACGATCGAGATGGAGAAGTACCGGTCGAGTCGGGCGGCGGCCTCCCGGTAGATCGCGGCGTCGAGCACCCGGCGGCGCGCTGGACTCGCCTCGCCGGCCAGCACGAACAACCCGGCCGAGTTGTTCCCGACCCGGCTACGAACGTCGGCGAACGTCTCCAGATGCTGATCGCTCGCCAGCTCCCAATAGGAACCGACGGCCTTCGGGTCGACTCGACTGCCCAGCTTTCCGAATGCGGTGTCGGCATCGATGGCCACCACGCGGTCGTCCTGGCGAAGCTCGGCGAACACCGATCCGATGCTCGCCGACACCGTCGTCTTGCCGACGCCGCCCTTGCCCATCACCCCCACCTTGTAGTGGCCGCGGAGCATGACCCTGATGCGGGCTTCGAGCTCCGCCTGACGGATCTCCTCAGGGGACTGGCCGGGATTGACGAGGCCGAACGTCATCCGGTATAAGGCCCGACGCCAACCGCGGGCAGGCACGACCCGACGGACGGGGACCAGCTCGTCCGCCCTGATCCGGTCCGCGTAGGAACCCGGCGGCGGAGGCTGCTGCGCCGCCCGCGGGTCCTGGCCGTACCCCTGCGCCTGCCAGCCGCCGTAGTGCGGCGGACGCGGTGGCTGACCTGGGGCCTGCTGCCCGGCACCGGGGCGCGGCGCACGACCGGGCTGCCACGTGGGCGGCGGCGGGTTCGGCGGCTGCGGCACCCACTGCTGCGGCGGTTCGGGCGGCCTGCCCTGAGCGGGGAACGCACCCGTGTCGCGGGGCGTGCCCGGGGGCGGGCCGTAACGCTGCCGGGGCGCGGGAGGCGCGGGAACGTTGTCGGGATGATCGGCATTGCGCGGGATCGGGGGCGGCGGGGGCGGGGCGGGTGCCGACGGCGGTGGCTCGGGCGGTTCCACCTCCGAGTCGGCCCGCGGCCCCGGCGGCGGGTGGTCGACGGGTGGGCGGGAGGGCACCGGAAAGGCGGCGGTGGCGGAGCTGGACTCTCGCGGAGTCGGCTCCGTGGGGGCGGGCTCGGAATCAGACTCCTCGGGCCCGGTCCAGCCGAGCTGCCGGCGCAGGGCGTCGTCGGGATCACTCACGGCACCAGCGCTCCTTCCGGATGACAGACGGCGGACCCGTCGGCTTCACCCAAGTATCAACCACCGGTGTGCGACGGCACCGTCGTACCGCGGCGGCATGGTGGGTTGCACGGAGGTCAGCAAACACGCTTTTCGTCGCCGCAAACCGAGCTGCGCAACGTGGCGCGCGCGTCGACGCGGGCGCCGAACCCCGGCGGGGCGCCCGCCGGGTGGCCCACCCTCGGGCCGGTGCCTGGTCGGTACCGGTCGCAGGCAGCCGCTGCGCCTCGTCGGATCGAACGGCCATTCACACAGCTCACGTACGCAACTCGGCGACGAGGCAGCGCACGGTGCGGGGGCCGGGGCGTTCACCGATTTGGTGTCTCGGGGCGTCCGAACCGCTGGTACCCTCGGATGCGGCAAGGAGTCGGGACGACTCGACGCAGCCGAGGCTCCCGGTGGACCGGCAAATGTGCGTGCCGCAGGGGCAAAGGCTTTTGGTGGACGGTGGACACGAGGGGGTGGGGACATGTTCGGCGAAGTGCGCACCAGCACCCACGTCGACGACGTCGTCGCCGTAGAAGTCACGATCGACGGGATGCTCGTCATCGCCGACCGGCTGAACGTGATGGAGTTCCCGCCGTCGCTGGGGATCCGCCCCAACATTCCCCAGCTGGAGTTGCGCAACATCGTGTGGGAGCAGGTGGCCCGCGATCTCACCGCGCAGGACGTGCTGGACGTGTTCGGCGCGCCGCATCCCGAGGTGGCGCTCATGGTCGACGCGTTGAGCCGCCCCGACCGCACCCTCGAAGGCCGGTGGTGGCGCCGGGACGTCGGCGGCAAGATGGTGCGCTTCGTCGTCTGTCGCAAGGGGGACCGCCACGTCGTTGCCGCTCGCGACGGCGACATGATCGTGCTGCAACGCATCGCCCCGCAGGTCGGCCTGGCCGGGATGGTGACGGCCGTGCTCGGCCCGTCGCTGGCGGCGGACGTGGAACCGCTCACCGGGGTCGCGAGCAAGCTCGCCGAGTCCACCACCGCGAATCAGCTCGCCCAGTTCGGCATCGACGCACAGTCGGCCCGGGTGTACGCCGACGTCATCGCCGCGCCCAGCAGCTGGGTCGAGATCACGGCCAACGAGCGGCACCCCGGCGGCACGTACACGCACGCCGAGGTGGCCGCCGGCGTCCTCGACTCCCGCCAGGGGCGGATCGTGTCGCTTCCCCGCCGGGTCAACGGAGAGTTGTATGGCAGCTTCCTGCCGGGCACTTCGGAAAATCTGCAACGCGCGCTCGACGGTCTGATGGACTTCCTGCCGTCCAAGGCCTGGTTCGAGAAGGCTTCCCGTGACGCCGACTTCCCGTGACGCCGACGCAACCACCCGGACTGAGAAAGGCGATCTCTTGGTGGACGACACTCCGCCGCCCGGTTTCGACGACGACGATCTGGCGACGAATGACTACGCATCCGAACCGCAGGGACCGATTTTCACGGTGACGAACCCAGCCGAGACGGTGACCGTCTCGACGTTCATGGACGGACGCGTGCGCCAGGTCGACCTGTCGCCGAAGGCCATCACGATGACGGAGACCGACCTGGCCGAGGAGATCGTCGTCATCGCCGGATTGGCCACGCAGGATGCCAGGGCCGCGCAGTACGCGTTCATGCTCGACGGGATGCGCCGACACGGGCACGACGAGGGCGCGACGCGGGACTTCCTCACCAGAGACCTCGATCTGCCGTCGCCGGAGGACGCGATCGCCGACCGCGCGCAGATCTTCGCGATGCGCTACGCAGGTGATCATGACTGACCAACTGGCCGCTCTCTTTGGCAGCGCCGTCGGCATGCTGCTCACCGCTCCGGCGCGCGCCCTGCAGATGTTCACCGAGATCACTGCGATCGATGAATCTGCTTGCGACGCATGGGTTGGCCGCATCCGCTGTGGCGACACCGACCGTGCCACGCTGTTTCGGGCCTGGTACTCGCGAGGCAGTTTCGGTCAGCTGGCGGGCGCCGCCGAGGTCTCGATGAACGGCCTCGAGGCCCGGGTCGAGATCGGCGGACAGTTCGGCAACATCACCTACCCGGTGAACTCACCGCTGTCGATCACGCTGGGCTTCGCGGTCAACGAGGCGGCCGTCGGCAACCACGCCGACGCCATGGAGGCCCTCGAGGGCGTGCATACCAGCGGCGCCGACCACTTGGTGTCCTGGGCCAAGGCGGTGGTCTACGGAGCGGGCGAACGATGGACCGACGTCATCCACGAAGTGCGTGGTGCCAGTGCCTGGCCGGACAAGTTCCTGGGGGCGGCCGCAGGGGTTGCGCACGGGGTCGCCGCCGCCAACCTCGGATTGTTCAACGAGGCCGAGCGCCGGTTGACCGAGGCGAACGCCTCACCCGCGGGCGAGGCGTGCGGGCTTGCCATCGCCTGGTACCTCGCCATGACGCGGCGCGGCCTCGGCAACGAGGATTCCGCGGTCGTCCTGCTCGAATGGCTGCAGGCCACCCATTCGGAGCCGAAGGTCACCGCTGCCCTGCGGGATCCGAGCTACCGGCTGGTCACGACCACGGCCGAGAAGATCGCGTCGCGCAAGGATCCCTGGGACCCGGCCAGCGTCGAGGCCGACAACTCGGGCCGGGAGAAGCTGCTGGCCGAGGCGCAGGCCGAACTCGACCGCCAGATCGGGTTGAGCCGCGTCAAGGAGCAGATCGAAAGGTACCGCGCCGCAACCCAGATGGCGAAGGTGCGGGCGGCCCGCGGGATGAAGGTCGCCCAGCAGTCCAAGCACATCATCTTCACCGGGCCACCGGGCACGGGCAAGACCACCATCGCCCGCGTGGTCGCCAACATCCTGGCCGGGCTCGGTGTCATCGCCGAACCGAAGCTCGTCGAGACGTCCAGGAAGGACTTCGTCGCGGAGTACGAGGGTCAGTCATCGGTCAAGACCTCGCGCACCATCGACCGCGCGGTCGGCGGTGTGCTTTTCATCGACGAGGCCTACACCCTGGTGCAGGAGCGCGACGGGCGGGCCGACCCGTTCGGCACCGAGGCACTCGACACGCTGCTGGCCCGCATGGAGAACGACCGGGACCGACTGGTGGTCATCATCGCCGGCTACAGCGCCGACATCGACCGCCTGCTCGAGAGCAACGACGGCCTGCGTTCCCGGTTCTCCACCAGGGTCGAATTCGACTCCTACGGACCTGACGAGATCGTCGACATCGCTAAAGTGCTTGCCGCCGGCAATGATTCGACGCTCAGCGACGAAGCCGCCAAGCGCGTGCTGGAGGCCGCCACGTTGTTGAGCCAGCGCTCGCTCGGCGGCAAGCCGGCGCTCGACATCGCCGGCAACGGCCGCTATGCCCGGCAGCTGGTCGAGGCCGGCGAACAGGGCCGCGACATGAGGTTGGCCAGGTCGATGGACTTCGAGAGCCTGGACGTCGAGCAGCTCAGCGAGATCAACGGCGACGACATGGCGAGCGCGATCGAGGCCGTGCACAGTCGACTGAACGTCGGCGACTGACCCGTGGCAGGTTTCCGGTTGACCACCAAGGTCCAGGTCAGCGGCTGGCGGTTCCTACTCCGCCGGGTCGAGCACGCCATCGTGCGCCGCGATACGCGCATGTTCGACGACCCGCTGCAGTTCTACAGTCGGGCAGTGTCTCTCGGCATCCTGCTGGCGGTCGTGATATGCCTCGGCGCGGCCCTGCTGGCGTATTTCAAGCCGCTCGGCAAGCGCGGCAACGACACCCTCCTCGTCGACCGGAACACCAATCAGCTGTACGTCGTGATGCCGGGGTCCGGCCAGCTGCGGCCGGCGTACAACCTCACCTCTGCGCGGCTGGTGCTGGGCAAGCCGGGTACGCCCAATGCGGTGAAGTCCGAGGAACTGGACCGCATGCCCAAGGGTCAGCCGATCGGCATTCCCGGCGCCCCGTACGCGACGCCCGTTTCGGGGTCGGCGGAATCGACGTGGACGTTGTGCGACACCGTGACGAGGCCCGAGAGCGTGGCACCGAGCGTCGAGACGTCGGTGATCGTGCTGCCGCTGGCCACCGACGCCGCGGTGGGCCCGGTCCGTGCGGGGCAGGGGACGCTGGTGTCCTACCAGGAAAGGGACTGGCTCGTCACCGACACCGGTCGGCATGCGATCGACTTGTCAGACCGCGCCGTGACGTCGGCGGTGGGGATTCCCGTCACCGCACGGGCGACGCCGATCTCGGAGGGCCTCTTCAACGCCCTGCCGAACACCGGCCCGTGGATCCTGCCCCAGGTTCCCGGCGGCGGCGCGCCCAATACTCTCGGCCTGCCTCCGGAGTTGGTGATCGGGACCGTCTTCCAGACGGTCACCGAGTCCGGGGAGCAGCAGTACGTGGTGTTGCCCGACGGCGTCGCCAAGGTCAACGACACCACGGCGGCAGCGCTGCGGGCCGCGAACTCCTACGGGCTGATCTCACCGCCGTCCGTGGAGTCCAGCGTCGTCGCGAAGATCACCGAACAGACATTCACGTCGCCACTTCCGGCGACGCCGCTGGACGTCCTGCTGCGCGGGGACGAACCGACACTGTGCTGGTCGTGGCAGCGCGAGGCGGGCGACCAAACACCGCGCACCGCGGTGATCGCCGGCCGGCACCTGCCGATTCCGGCCGAGAAGATGAACACCGGCATCGACCAGATCGGCGGCGACTCGACGGTCTTCATCGCCGGGGGACAGTACGTCCGACTGCAGGCGCCCGACCCGCGGTACGGGGAGAGCCTCTACTACGTCGATCCGCAGGGCGTCCGCTACGGACTGCCCAACGAGGACACCGCGGGAGTGCTCGGGTTGTCCGCGCCGGCGACGGCACCGTGGCAAGTGGTGAGCATGCTCGTCGACGGTCCGGTGCTGTCCAAGCAGGCCGCATTGATCGAGCACGACACGCTGCCCCCGGACCCGAACCCGCGAAAGCTGCCCGAGGGCAACGCGAACGGCGCACCCCAGCCGGCGATGGCAGGGGCGGGAGGCGGCTCGTGACCACCAGGAAGTTCACCCCGATCATCAAGCGGGGACCCCGGCTGAGTCCGGGTGAGATCAACGTGACGCCACCGGACGACCTTGGCGTGGACATTCCGCCGTCGGGCATCCAGAAGGTCCTTCCGTGGGTCATGGGCGGCGGCATGATCGGGATGGTCGCGATCATGATCTTCACCGGCGTCCGGCAGCTGTCGCCCTACATGCTGATGATGCCGCTGATGATGGTGATGGGAACCGTCGGCTTCATGGCGGGCGGCGGCCCGGGCAGCAAGAAGGTGCCCGAGATCAACGCCGACCGCAAGGAATACCTGCGGTATCTGGCGGGGCTGCGGACCCGGGTGACGGCGTCGGCCGCCGCGCAGGTGACGTTCTACAACTATCACGCGCCGCATCCCGACGACCTGCTGTCGATCATCGGGACCAACCGGCAGTGGTCGCGGACGTCGAATGCCGACTTCTACGCCGCGACGCGGATCGGCACGGGATCCGAGGCAGCCGTCGACCGGCTGCTGAAGCCGTCCGCCGGTGCCGAACTCGCGGGGCCGCAAGCCGCACCCGCGGCGCACCTCGAGCCGGTCAGCCACATGTGGCTGACCAAGTTCCTGCGCACCCACGGCCTGATCCACGACTGCCCGAAACTGGTGGCGTTGCGCACGTTTCCGACGATCGCGATCGGCGGTGACCCGGCGGGCGCGGCGGGTCTGCTCAACGCCATGGTGTGCCACCTGGCGGTGTTCCATCCGCCGGACCTGTTGCAGATCCGGGTGCTGACGGACAGCCCGGAGGACCCCGACTGGGCCTGGCTCAAGTGGCTTCCGCACGCTGCGCACCGGACCGACACCGACGCCGCTGGTGCCACGCGGTTGGTCTTCACCCGCACCGACGGCCTGGCGGACCTGACCGCCAGGGGCCCGCACACCGCCGACGCCGCCCCAACCGGGCCGTACGTCGTCGTCGTCGACCTGACCGGCGGCAAGGCGGGTTTCCCGGTCGACGGCCGCGCCGGGGTCACCGTGCTCACGCTGGGCAACCACCGGTCCGCCTACCGGATCCGGGTCGATGCGGACGGTACCGCGGACGACCGGCTTCCCAACCTCAACTTCCGTCTGGTGACGACTACGACCGACCGGATGACACCGACCCAGGCCGGACGCATCGCCCGCAAGCTGGCGGGCTGGTCGATCACCGGGACCATCATCGACAAGAGCACCAGGGTGCAGAAGAAGGTGGCCACGGAATGGCACCAGCTCGTCGGGGCCCAGACGGTCGAGGAGGTCACGCCCAACCGGTGGCGGATGTTCACCGATCTCGACCGCGACCGGCTGCGGATCCCGTTCGGGCACGAGCTCAAGACCGGCGAGATCCAGTATCTCGACATCAAGGAGGGCGCCGAGTTCGGCGCGGGTCCACACGGAATGCTCATCGGCACCACCGGCTCGGGGAAGTCGGAATTCCTTCGGACACTGATTCTTTCGCTCGCCGCCACGCATCACCCCGATCAGGTGAACCTGCTGTTGACCGACTTCAAGGGTGGCTCGACGTTCCTCGGCATGGAGAAGCTGCCCCACACCGCGGCCGTGGTGACCAACATGGAGGAGGAAGCCGAGTTGGTCAGCCGCATGGGCGAGGTGCTCTCCGGCGAGTTGGATCGGAGGCAGTCGATCCTGCGGCAGGCGGGCATCCAGGTCGGGGCCGCGGGTGCGCTGTCCGGCGTCGCGGAGTACGAGAAGCACCGTGAGCGCGGAGCCGACCTCGCGCCGCTGCCCACGCTGTTCGTGGTCGTGGACGAGTTCGCCGAGCTTCTGCAGAACCACCCGGACTTCATCGCGCTGTTCGACCGGATCTGCCGCGTCGGGAGGTCGTTGCGGGTGCACCTGCTCCTCGCGACGCAGTCGTTGAACACCGGAGGCGTCCGGATCGACAAGCTGGAACCCAACCTGACGTACCGCATCGCGCTGCGTACGACGAGTTCGGCGGAGTCCAAGGCGGTCATCGGCACGCCTGAGGCGCAGTACATCACCAACAAGGAAAGTGGCGTCGGCTTCTTGCGGGTCGGCATGGAGGACCCGGTGAAGTTCCACAGCGTCTACACCGGAACGAACTACGTACCGCCCGCGGAAGAGGGCTTCGCGGAATCCGCGCCGAAACACGCCGCGCAGAGTCCACTGCGGATCCGCCGTTTCACGGCGGCGCCGATCGCAGAGGCGGAGCGAGAGCAGTGACGATCGAAGACGAGCGCGAGTGAGGATCGCAGCGAGGCACGAGCGAGGACCGGAGCGAGTGGGAGTCGAGCAGTGACGATCGAGTCCGAGCACCGGGTGCTGCGCGAAGTGGTCCTCGGCCAGCTGACCACCGGCGAGTCGCGCGCGTACCGGATGTGGTTGCCGCCGTTGACCGATCCGACACCGGTCAACGAGCTGGTGGCGCGCGACCGGCGGCAGCCGTTGCGCTTCGGGCTCGGCATCATGGACGAGCCGCGGCGCCACCGCCAGGAAGTGTGGGGGATCGACGTCTCGGCGGCCGGCGGCAACATCGCCATCGGCGGGGCGCCGCAGACGGGCAAGTCGACGTTCCTGCAGACGTTGGTACTGTCGGCCGCCGCGACCCACACTCCTCGACAGGTGCAGTTCTACTGCGTCGACATGGGTGGCGGTGGCCTCATGTACCTGGAGGACCTCCCGCACGTCGGCGGGGTGGCAACCCGGTCCGAACCCGACCGCGTCAACCGCGTCGTCGCCGAGATGAAAGCCGTTCTGCGCCAGCGGGAGGCAACGTTCAAGCAGTACCGCGTCGGCTCGATCGCCACCTACCGCCAGATGCGTGACGACCCGGCGAGTCCGGCGTCCGCGGACCCGTTCGGCGACGTCTTCCTTGTGATCGACGGCTGGCCCGCCTTCGTCGCCGAGTTCCCCGACCTGGAGCCGACCGTTCAGGACCTCGCCGGCCAGGGACTGGCGTATGGCGTCCACACGGTGATCTCGACGCCGCGCTGGACTGAGCTCAAGTCACGCATCCGCGACTATCTCGGCACCAAGGTGGAGCTTCGGCTCGGTGACGTGAACGAGACCCAGATCGACCGCATCACCCGTGAGATCCCGGCCAACCGACCTGGCCGTGGAATCTCGATGGAGAAGCACCATCTCATGATGGGCGTCCCCCGGCTCGACGGCGTGCACAGCGCAGCCGACATCGTGCCGGCGATATCCGCGGCCGTCGAGCACATCGCCTCCCTGCACACCGATCAGGCGCCACTGGTTCGGGTGCTGCCCGACCGCATCTACCTGCGCGAGCTCGAGCCGAGTCCACCCGGGCCGGAATCGGACTACCGCACCAGGTGGACCATTCCGATCGGTGTCCGCGAGTCGGACCTGTCGGTGGCCTACAGCCCGATGCACACGTCGCCCCATCTGCTGGTGTTCGGGGCACCGAAATCGGGCAAGACCACCATCGCCCATGCCGTCGCCTCGGCGATCTGCGCGCGCAACGACCCGCAGCAGGTGCGTTTCATGTTGGCCGACTACCGGTCCGGGCTGCTGGACGCCGTACCGCAGAGCCACCTGCTGGCGGCCGGTGCGGTCAACAGGAATCACGCATCGCTCGAGGAGTCGATCAAGGCGTTGGCCGCCAACCTGCAGAAGCGGCTGCCGCCGCCGGACCTGACGACGGCGCAACTTCGAACGAGGTCTTGGTGGACCGGACCGGACGTGGTGCTCCTCGTCGACGACTGGCACATGATCGTCGCCGCGAGCGGGCTGAACCCGCCGATGACACCGTTGGGCCCGTTGCTGCCCGCCGCCGCCGACATCGGTCTGCACATCGTCGTTACCTGTCAGATGAGCCAGGCCCACCGGGCCACCATGGACAGGTTCGTCGGCGCTGCGTTCGGCGCCGGGTCTCCGACGCTCTTCCTGTCCGGCGAGAAGATGGAGTTTCCGTCCAGCGAATTCAAGCTCAAGCGACGACCGCCTGGCCAGGCGCTTCTGGTGTCGCCCGACGGCAAGGAAGTCGTGCAGGCGACCTATGTCGATCCACCGGAAGAAGAAGTGTTCGCAGCACCTCCGACGGCCCGGTAACATCTCTGAGAGACGCGCAGCAACGTGGGTGGCTTTTTGCCAGCAAAGAGGTCGGGGGCTCGATTCCGCGGGGGAGCAAGCTACCGCTCCAGCAGGGTCACAGACCCGCCATGCAGCAATTTCACAGTCGAGTGAGGAGTGACCGCAAATGCAACCCTTGGAGCACAACGAAGGCGCCATCGGAGTCGGTACGGAAGTGTCCGCGAACGGCATCCGGGGTCTGTCGACCGGTATGGCGGCGACGACCGAGGCCAGCGCGTTGGCACCGGCCGGTGTCGACGAAGTTTCGGTCCAGGCGGCCATCGCCTTCGCCACCGAGGCGCTGGAGGCCAACGCCGTCAACGCACTCGCCCAGCAAGAACTCTCGCGGACCGGCCTCGCGTATGTCGAGGCGGCCGGAAACTACGACGCCGTCGACACCGCGAACGCCACCACGCTGCTTTAGCAGCGACCACATCGACTATCGAGAGAACTGAGTTCAGCAAACTATGTCCGCAGTGCCCGCAATGTTGGCGATGTTCTACGGAGCACTGCCACCAGAGGTGAACACCGCGCGGCTGATGGCCGGGGCAGGCGAAGCGCCGATGTACCAGGCAGCAGCCGGCTGGGAGACCTTGGCGATCTCACTGGAGACACAGGCCGAGGAGCTCGCGGCGAGCTTGGTGGCACTGCAGAGCTCGTGGCAGGGCGCCGCCAGCCAGCAGGCCGTCGATTCGACGACCCCCATGGTGGTGTGGCTGCGGACGACGGCACTGCAAGCGCAGAAGCGGGCGATGCAGGCCATTGCGCAGGCGAGCGCCTATGCCGCCGCGATGGTCACGACGCCGCCGCTGCCCGAGATCGAGATGAACCACGTCACCCATGCGGTGCTGGAGGCCACCAACTTCCTCGGGATCAACACCATGCCGATCGGGATGAACGAAGAGGACTACTTCGTCCGGATGTGGAGTCAGGCCGCGGGCGCGATGGAGGGCTACCAGGCCGAAACCACGATGAACACGGTGTTCGAGCCGATCATGCCGGCCAAACCGATGGTCGTGCCCGGGGTCGGCGAGAGTGCCACCGCCATGGCCATGGGCCAGAGCGCGGCGCTGATGGGCGGTGCGATGCTGCGCGAGACCGCGTTCGCGCACGTGACCGGCCAGGCCACGATGCAATCCGTGGCGCTGAGGGCGGGCAACGCGGCCAGCCAGGCCAACATGGCAGCGCAACGCGCCGAGGGTGCCGCCCAACAGGCGCAGAACGCAGGTCAACAGGCCGGCCAGCAGCAGGACAAGCCGCAGCAAGGCATCCAGATGGCGTCTCAGATGATGACCCAGGTCGGCTCGATGGTCGCCCAGGTGCCGCAGCAGGTCGGCCAGATGGTGATGCAACCGGTGCAGCAGATCAGCCAGCCGCTGCAGCAGATCACGCAGATCTTCAGCCAGATGGGGAGCAGTTTCGGGTCCAAGGACGGCGCCCAGGTCGGCTTGATCGGGGCCAGCCCGGTGTCGAATCACCCGCTGGCCGGCGGTTCGGGCGCCGGTTCGGGGGCGGGGTTGGTGCGCGCGGCGTCGTTGCCGGGGATGGGGGGTTCCGCCGCGCGCACGCCGCTCATGACCAGCCTCGTCGGCGACGTACCGGAGGCGTCCGTCTCACCGGCATCGGTCGGACCGGGAGCCGCGGCAGCAGCCGGCGGCCCAGGTCCCGCGCCGGTGGGTGGCGGCGGTGGCGCGCCGATGGGCGGGGCGAGCCACGGCCCGAACGGGAAGGGCGCAGCCAGCAGGCCGGGAATCAAGACGCCGTCGCTGCTGCCCATCGACTCGAACGAGGACGAAGACGACGACTGGTAGTCGTCGTCGAAGAACTTCCCGGCCCAGGGGGGCTGGAAGACTCGTCATTCCCTTGGCGAGGACACGAGAGAGCGGAAGGATCAACAGCACATGGCACAGATGAATACCGACGCGGCTGTCCTCGCGAAAGAGGCCGGTAACTTCGATCGAATCTCCGGCGAACTGAAGGCCATCATCGGCCAGGTCGAGGCCACCGCCGGGGCCTTGGCGAGCCACCTGCAGGGTGGGGCGGGACTGGCGGCGCAGTCGGCGATCCAGCGCTTCACCGAAGCGGGCAACCAGCAGATCATGCAGCTGACCGACATCTCCAACAACATTCACACCTCGGGTGTCCAGTACACCTCCACCGACGACGACCAGGCTTCTGCACTGCAGCAGGCCATGGGCTCCGTCCTCTGAGCTACGACTGACCCAAGGGAGAGAATTCACATGTCACTGGTTTACAACTTCGCTGGAATCGAAGGCGGCGCTGGCGAAATCCAGGCGTACGTCGGTGCCACCAACGGCCTGCTGGACGAAGGCAAGGCGTCGCTCGCTGCACTGGCCGACGTCTGGGGCGGCTCGGGCTCGCAGGCCTACCAGGAGGTGCAACGCAAGTGGGATGCCGCGTCGATGGAATTGAACGCGGCCCTGCAGAACCTCGGCCACACCATCGGCGAGGCGGGGCAGAACATGGGCCAGACCGAAGCCGGCGTCACCAGCACCTTCATGTAACCGACGGAGCACGGGAGGTGGGCGGATGGGTCACTGGCCGCTCCGCCTACCTCAGCACGTGTTCCGACCCAATCAACAGTAGTTCGAGAGGTCCTCATGTCGGCCGACTATGACCGGCTCTTCCACTCCTCCGAGGCTGCGCAGCCCGACGAGGAGACGGCAACCGTCGACCGCGAGCCGGTCGCGCCCGCACCCACTTCCCCGAAGCACGGTGACACGTCCTCGGGTCCGCTGCCGGTCATGCCGCCGACCCAGGCCGCGCCAGCGCCCGCGCCGTCGCTGCATGCGACCGAGGTGACCACGCAGATGCCGGTGGCCCGAACGGGTGCGCAGCGGATGCAGAACGGACTGATGCGCGCCCCGCAGGGCGCTACGCCGACCGGGGCTCGCTACGAGCAGCGACCGGCGGGGCCCGCCCCGCAAGCGCGTCCGACGTCCGCGCCCGTGCCGTCGCCGCAGCACCATGCCGAGCCGCAGGCCTCCTGGACGGCGGCGCAGCAGCCGCCGTCGCAGCCGGTGCCCACCTCGGCGGCCACGATGGGCAACCATCGCGCCATCGACGCGCTCTCGCACGTCGGCGTGCGATCGGCGGTCAAGATGCCCCCGCAGCGGGGCTGGCGTCACATCGTCTACATGCTCACGCGGATCAACCTCGGGCTCTCGCCGGACGAGGTCTACGAGATGGATCTGCACGCCAGGATCCGGCGGAATGCCCGCGACTCGTATCAGATCGGCGTCTTCGGCCTCAAGGGCGGCGTTGGCAAGACGGCCGTGACCGTGGCCCTGGGCTCCTCGTTGAGCAAGATCCGCGGCGACCGCATCCTGGCCGTCGACGCCGATCCCGACGCCGGCAATCTCGCCGACCGGGCAGGCCGCCAGTCCGCCGCGACGGTCGCAGACCTGTTGTCCGACAAGGATTTGGCACGTTACAACGACATTCGCGCCTATACCAGCATGAACGGCTCCAACCTCGAGGTGCTCTCCTCCGAGGAGTACAGCGGCGCGCGTCGTGAATTCGACGACGAGGACTGGAAGGGCGCCGTGAACATCGTTTCGCGGTACTACAACCTGGTGCTCGCCGACTGCGGCGCCGGCCTGTTCCAGCCCGCCTCACGCGGGGTGCTCTCGACGGTGTCGGGCCTGGTGATCGTCGCGAGTGCCTCGATCGACGGCGCCCGCCAGGCGGCGGTCACGATGGACTGGTTGCGGCAGAACGGGTACCAGGACCTCCTCGGCCGGTCGTGCGTCGTCATCAACCACGTCGTACCGGGCAAGCCGAACATCGACGTCGACGATCTGGTGCAACAGTTCGAGCGTCACGTTTCGGCGGGCCGGGTCATCGTCCTGCCATGGGACAAGCACATCGCGGCGGGCACCGAGATCCAGCTCGACCTTCTCGGCGGCGACTTCCGCAGGCGGATAACCGAACTCGCCGCGGCGCTGTCCGACGACTTCGACAGGCTCGAACGTCGTTGACCGCCACGACCGCCGCACCCACCTCGTCGGGCACCGCACCAGCCCGGCCCGCGACGACGCGCGTCACCGTCCTGACGGGACGCCGCATGACGGACCTCGTCCTGCCTGCCGTCGCGCCGGTGGAGACCTACATCGACGAGACCGTCACCGTCCTGGCCGAGCTACTCGAGGACACACCCGCAGACGTGCTGGCGGGATTCGACTTCAAGGCCCAGGGTGAGTGGGCGTTCGCGCGACCAGGTGCTCCGCCGCTGAAGGCGGCCGAATCGCTCGACGACGCGGGCGTCGTCGATGGCGCGCTGCTGACGTTGGTGTCGGTGAGTCGCACCGAGCGGTACCGCCCGTTGGTCGAGGACGTCATCGACGCGATCGCGGTGCTCGACGAGTCACCCGAGTTCGACCGCGCCGCGCTGAATCGGTTCGTGGGCCTCGTCATTCCGGTGGTGGCCGCATTGGTCGCCGGGGTGTCGGTGCTCAGTTGGTCGAAGACGGGCCACGCCTGGTGGTGGACCCTCGAGCTGGCCGTGCTCGGTCTCGGGTTGCTCAGCGGCAGCGTGCTGACGAGGAACCGCTACCAGAACGTCAACGCGTCGGAAAGCCTGCTGATAGCCGCGCTCGCGCCGCTGGCGGGGGCTGCCGCCCTGGCCGTCCCGCTGCCCGTGGGTGTCACCGGGTTGGGGGCGCCGAACGTCGCCGGTGCGGCGGCGGTGTTGCTGCTGGTGGTCCTGGCGTCGCGCGGGGGTCCGCGCAAGCGTGCGGAGGTGGCTTCCTTCCTCGCGGTGGCCGCAATCGCGGTGACCGCTGCCGCCGTCGCATACGGCTACGGCTGGCAGGACTGGGTGCCGGCGGGTGCGATTGCGTTCGGCATGATCGTCGTCACGAATGCCGCCAAGCTGACGGTGGCGGTCGCGAGGATCGCGCTGCCGCCGATCCCGGCGCCCGGTGAGTCGGTGACCAACGACGAACTGCTCGACCCCGTGTCGGCGCGCGAGGCCACCGACGAGGAGACGCCGACGTGGCAGGCGATCATCGCCTCCGTACCCGAATCGGCGGCCCGCCTGACCGAGCGTAGCCATCTGGCCAAGCAGTTGTTGGTCGGATTCCTGACCGCCGGCGCACTGGTGCTCGCCACGGGAGCGATCACGGTCGTGGTGCAGGGACACTTCTTCCTCCACAGTTTGATCGTGGCCGGCCTCGTCACGACGGTATGCGGCTTCCGGTCTCGCCTGTACGCCGAACGGTGGTGTGCCTGGGCGCTTCTGGCCGCGGCAGCGGGCATCCCGACGGGCGTGACGATCAGGCTCTGTCTGTGGGACCCGAAGGGTGGGTGGCTGGTGTTGAGCATCTACGGCGCCGGTGTTCTCATCGCACTGATCCTGGTCGGCGCCACCGACGGCGTCCGGCGCGTAACACCGGTCACCAAGCGGATTCTTGAATTGCTCGACGGCGCCGCGATCGCCGCCGTCATCCCGCTGCTGTTGTGGATCGCGGGCGTCTACGACGTCCTTCGGAACATCCGGTTCTGAGCGAGGTGGCGTGAATGGGGATGGGTGAAGGCGCACTGCCGCCGCTGACGGTGGACCCGGAACTGTTGGAGCGGTACGGCAATCAGCTGCTGACCGCTGCGGGCGGTCTACCGGAGGCGCCGCCGCCGTTCACCGTGACCGGTACCGATCCCATGAGTCAGGCCATCGCCGACAAGCTGCCCGCGATGGAGGGTGCGATTGGGGATGAGCTGCTCCAGCTCAAGGCCCAGGCATCGGACACCGCGTCCAAGATCGTGTCGGCCGCCGGGCAGTATCAGCGCACCGACGATCAGCTCGCCGCCGAATACGAGAAGCATCAGTTCGATTCGGCAAGTAACGGCCGCGGCGGTGCAGGCGCCGGCGGTGGTCAAGCGATGGGCCAGATGGGCCAGATGATGAGCATGCCGATGCAGGTGGCTGGCCAAGCGGCGCAGATGCCGATGCAGGCGATGGGCGCCGTTGCCTCCGTGCCGCAGGGAATCATGCAGGGCGTCCAGCAGATCAGCCAGATGGCCGGTGGTCCTGGGGGGTCCGAAGGCGGATCCGAGAAGCTGCTCGAGGACGCCGCGAAGGATGCACACGGCCGCCACGGCGAGGACGGCGCACCCAAGGAGGACGAGCAGGGCGCAGCGCCGGGGGCCGGCCAGGCGGATCGCGCGCTGGAGCCGGCGCAGAAGGATGGGCCGACGACAGTGATTGAGCCGCAACAGCGCTCACCGCGGCACGCGGCTCCCGACCCGGATACCAATCTGTAGGGCTGGTTCCCCTAGACCGAGGCGTCGGCGGCGATGGCGTCGGACATGATCACACTCAGGTGCTGCCAGTAGACCCAGTCCGCGATGGCGGCTCGCTGCGTCTCTGCGTCTAGTGCCGTGTGCGCTGTGTACAGCGCGAGATCCTGGGCGTGGTAGGCGTAGGCGATGAAGGCCTCAAGGTGGACGATCGCACGGTCGGAAGCGGTGCTCATCAGCGGCGTGGTGAGCTCGAACCACAGCGGCGCGGACTGATCCTCGGGGGCATTGGAGTCCGCCGGGGCGGGCGGCAGAAGTTCCTGAAGCGAGGCGTCGCCGACCGAGGCGAGGCGCGCGGCGGTGCCGGGTGCGATGACCTCGAGGCGACTGCGGCCCTGCATGCGTCCGCCTTCGGGGATGTCGTCCTGTTGGAGGACGAATTTGGGGACGCCGGGGTCGAAGTTGGCGAACTGTTCGGCGGTGGCGATGACGGCGCGCAGCTTCTGATCGTGCGCTCGCGCCCAACCCTGGATCGCGAGGATTGGGTAGGTGGCCCACTTCGCCCGCTCGATGGCCGGGATCGATTCGTCGGCGGAGGCCATCGTCACCTGCGGGGGAAGGTGGACGCCGTCGGGGATGTAGCCGAGGCCGTAGCTGTTGGCGACCACGATGGAGCCGTCGGCGGTGAGGCCGGTGACCCAGTAGAAGCCGTAGTGCGGGGTCGTCATGTTCAGGGCGGCGGCGATGCGGCGGGCCTGCATGATCGCGGCGTTGGCGTTGCCCCGTTGGCGGCGCATGGCACCGGCGGTGGAAGCCGAGATTGCGGCGTCGCGTTCCATCCGGGCGGCCGACACGGGCACCGGGGCCGTTCCCGCCGAGAGGTCGCTGCGGCCGGTCGTCGACGCTGCATTGACTCCAGGTCCGGTGGTGGCGGCCGCCGGCTGAGATGTCGTGCTTCCCGGCGGCGGGGGGCCTGCCGGTGGCGGGGTGGCCGGCGGTCCGAGCGGCATCGGCGGTGGCATGGGAGCTCCCGACGGGGGGGAGCCGTACGACGCCCCGCCGCCGCTGCCGCCCCCGGAGATTCCACCACTGCCGCCGAAGCCGCCGCCTCCGCTGGTCGATCCGGCGGTGTGGGCGACGGGCGAGGCGGCGGCCGGGTCCGTCGGCGGGGCCAGTGGGGTGACCGGTGGGGCGGTGCTCGCTGCCGGCGAGAGGGTTGGTTGCAGATTCGATGCTGCAGCATGCGCGCCGGCAACGCCTTTCGCGAACTGGTCGGCTGGCGCCGCGCCGTTCTCGGTTCCCGCTCCGTCCGCAGCATCTTGAGCTGCCTTGCTGCTCTTCGGGTCTGCGGTTTCAGTCTTCGCCGGTTGGGCCTCGGCCGCTGCCGCTCGACTGCCCGACGGTCCGGCGTTGGTGGCCGCGGGGGAGGGTGACGATCCACTCGACGGCGCACCTGCGGCAGGGCCGGGTGCCGCCCCGCCGCCCATGCTCGGGGCGGAAGGGGCGCCGGGGGTCATTGGGTGGGCGGGTGTGTGATCGGGTGAGTGGAGGGGAGTTTGGCTTGAGTAGCCGGCGTTGAGGATGTTGTTGGTCTGCGCGGCCAGGGCCCTTGTCGCGGAATTCTTAGTTGTTTGCTGCTCGGTTGGCACGGATATTGCGCCTTGTCCGCGAGCGGCGTCGTTCGACTTGAGGGGCTTTGCGGACTGAGGATCCGCGCTGGTCGCGGCCGACTCCCGGCCAGTCGCGTTCGACGTCGCCGATGAGGCCGGGCCCTGCAGCTGGCCACTTCCAGTCAGTCGTTGCGCGCCGCCGAATGTCGGGAGGACATCGTCTGAGGCGGGCGGATACAACTGCCCTGCATTGATAGCATTGCTGGCCGCGGATACGACCAAGCGATTCGCCTCGAACGCTTTTTCTACAATTCCATTTATTGCGTCCTCACGCTTCGACTCGTCGTCCTTCGATAAGGGCAGTAGCTTGCATTCATCGATTCCCTTCTGCGCCGAGTCGCACACCGCTATAATATGATTTTTAGCGTTTTTGAGCGACTCGCAGGTATTGTTGTGAAAGGTGATTGTATCGATAAGCGACTCACCAATTGACTTCATCTGAGCCATTTCACGCATCACTCTGGACTCTCCCGCGCTCGATCCTTGTCCTACCCACGTATGTCCGTCGAAGATGCCTGTGTGGCTTCTCATCCACCGGAGCAAGACCTCCCCGAGCGCCCTCTTTGTGTCAGTGAGGTCGGCAGCGCGATGGGAATGCGCGTCTTCGTCAGCCTCCGGCCAAGCCGGAGGCCTAGTCATACGGGTTTTATATTCGCCCGTCGGGCGCGGAATAGTCACACGAATAGACCCATGTGCCGCGTTAAATTCAGACGCAAGTTCACGATCAACCCCCAGTTGCCTGACACGCTGCCGCTACAGCGTTGTTCAACCTCGAGCCCGTGTAACTCAGCCAGCTATCGGCGCCGCGATAACCCTCTCCTGAGGTGACATAGCTGCGAAAGTACTGGGCTCCCAACAATGCGAAGTCCTCGAACACCGGGTTACCGCTCTCCTCGCCAACTTTTTCCATGTCATTTGCCATGGTCGATATAATTGGCAGTACGGCGAGCTGAACGGACCGTTGCTCGGGAGTCCACTGCGAACCTTCGATCGAGGGTTCGAGTTGCGACCAAGCCGAGGTTTGTGCAATGAATTCGCGCTCACGCTCTACCCACCCGGAGCACGCAACATCGGACGTGGTTATGAACCGTTGCGGTCTTAAGGGACTCTCAGGGGCTGCGACTCGGGTTGGCGGAGATAGCGGCTCGATGGCGAGCGATCGGCTTGTGGAGGAATTTGTGATCGAATTGCATATTCCTAATAATGAGCTTCCGATGTTCACATTTGCGTCGGCCAACAGATTGTCGACCGGGGTGTATGTCGGAATGCTATCTGCGTAAGCACGCGCATATGCAATAAATTGTTGGTATAATTCACGTACCACGCGGTGTGGTGTTTGTTTGGCGAGCGCCACGATTTGATTCGACGCATTGTCCATTACAGAGACGACCGCCTTCACTTGGCTTTGTTGCTCCGCGGTCCAATCCGCGACAGCTCCTAAAGTAGCGCGTGCGTCGCTCCACCCATTCGCCTCGGCGTCCGCTAGCCCATTGTTTATGCTGAAGTAGGCCTGACAGGTCGGTTCATCGGTAATTACCGCAATCGGGCCTGTGTCGTTGGCACTCGCAATGTCGCTCGGGGCACCAGATGTCGGTAATATAGTGCCACCGCCGCCACCACGGGTGAATATCAGTGTGGCGCCGACACTTATGCCGATGACTAGCAGCACAGCAGTGGCAATCAGCAGCCACTTGAAGCTGCTGCCAGTGCGCGGAGGTGGGCTCGATGGCTGCTGCCACGGACCCTGCTGCCATCCGGGCGGAGGAGGCTGATATCCGGGCAGATTGGTTTGGTGTCCGTAGGACTGACCCTGGTTCGGTGGCGGACCCGCTTGCTGAGGCGGTTGCCATCCGCCTTGAGGAGGCAGGCTCATGCGTGCCCTGCCGTGGCTGGCCGATCCATTTCCGCACCCCCGCAAGATCTACTGATCACGCATTGGAGTTTACCGATGCGTTTGCTCAACCAGACTAGGTCAGGAAACAAGGGGCAGTTCGCACCAATTGCGACGGACTGTCTCTGCGACTCCCGCGCTCGCCACCGGTTCGAGAAGGAGTCATGGCGGGGAGTGAAAATTACCCGTCGACGCCAGCACCTGGTCAAGGCATTCTGGGGCCGGCCGAGGCGGCTAGTCAGATTGCCAACACCCGACACACCATCGACTGACCGCATCCGACGGCCGCACCCACACCACTACCCCTGGCGCCGACTCCTGCGAGAGTTCCACTCAGGCGGCTGCGTCAAGAAGCCAAGCCGCGCGGTCATGCCATCAGCACGACCACGCCCCACGCGGACTACCACGAGCAGCCCGACGGCGATCAGCAGCCACGTCGGACCGATCTGCGTGCCGGGCGGTGGATTCGCGTGCTGCGTTCACGTCTTATGCTCTCCGCTCGACGGCGGCGGCTGACCGTAGGGCCGACTCTGATCCGCCCGCGCGGGATCCCGAGGCTGCCGTCGTGACGCGTCATCTCCTGGCGCCGTGTTCATCCGTCCACCCCTGCATTCACCACGCACACCCGCGCCAGACCCGCCATCACTCACCGCAATTAAGCGGTGTCATTGAGTTCCGAGGTGATCTCAGCGACCGCGGAGTCGATCCGGTCGCGATCGGCCTCGATGGACGCCGACGCACTGGCGCCGGCATTCTGCAACGCTTCGTTGATCCTTGCGGCGACGGTCTCGGCGCCAAGTCGCAGCAACCCATCCTCGATGAACACGTCGGTCAGCCAGTGATGACCGTTCAACGTCACCTCGACGGTTCTGGCTTCGTCTGTTGCGGTGAAGGTTTCGCCAGCCATCTTCGCCAGCTGATCGTCCATTAGCGACTGCAGACGTTGGGCCTGCCGCAACACCGCGGCGACCTCGGGGTGCATGTCCTCGGTCACTTCGAGTCCTTCGGATCTTGGAGCGTCCTGCGCTTGCGGTCCCCGATCACTTCTTCGGTGTACGGGCGGTCCTCGACGTAGACGTCCTCGTCGGGGGCGAGACCGGGCGTGCGTCTGCGCTCCTTGCCGCCCTGCGCCTGACCATGTCCCATGCCGCCGGCTCCCAAGCCACCGCCCATCGCACCGCCCGCGGCGCCCGGGGCTCCCGGCGCAGCACCGGCACCGGCGCGGGCAGGTCCTGGCCCGACGGAGACGCCACCGACGTTGGGTTGCAATGGCATCGCGCCGACGCCGCCGCCCGCCCCACCACCCGAGCCGCCACCGGCCTTACCGCCGACTCCGCCACCGGTGTCGGCAGCCGCCGGCCGCAGCGCAGGCCCGTCGGGAAGCGTCGGCGTGGATTCCGTACCACCCGGTAGGCCGCCTGGCGATCCACCGGACGGAGAACCGCCACCCGACGGAGAACCGCCACCCGACGGAGAATCACCGCTTGAGCCCGACTCACCACCCGACGGTGGCTCGCCGCCAGGAGTCGCGTTGGACGCAGGGTCTACCGACATGGGCGAGGACGGCGGCGTCGACGGCGCACCGCCGCTGCCTCCACCCGCGCCGCCACCACCGGGTGAAGTCTGCGGGTTGGCATTCGGCTGTGGCCCTCGCGGATCACCGTTCGACGTCACCGGAATGGTCGGAACTCCGCTCGACGGCAGCGGATTGGCGGGGTTGACGGTCTGCGGCGTCGCCTGACCCGCATAGCCGTCGACGATCGCCTCCGATTCACGGTGCAGGTGGTCCATCCGATCACCCAACTGGTGGGCGGCGGCGCCGCCGCTCTGGATCGCGGCGATCATCGCGGCCTTCAACTCGACGTAATCCTGGTACACCGGAGTGTGCTTCAGCAGGGCCGCGACGTGTGCGTCGATGATGCGATCCGCCTCGCCCGCCAGCTTGTCCCACGCGTCGCCGAGGTCTGACAACCATTCACCGAACTTCACGAACTTCGCATACGCCTGGTCGGCTGCGTCACCCTCCCAGTCCTGGATCCGGATCTTGAACTTCTCCGAGTCCGCCTTGAGCTTGCCAGCGTTCTTCCGCCACTCCGTCGCGGCGCTGCGCAGGCTCGCACCGTGGTCACCCTCGGATAGCAGGGACTGGGTCTTCTCGACGTCGCCGACCTCGTCGGGAGTCAACTTCACGGGCGTGCCCAAGGGCGCCGGAAGAATCGGTGGAACAGTCGTATTGGCCGCCGGAGTCACGGGCGCGGGCCCGGGACCGAAGCCGTCCAGCTTCCTCCTGGCGGCAATGTCGACGTCGTCGTAGGCCTGCGCCACCGACCTCAAGGTCTCGGCGAGGCGGTTGGCCTCCTGCGACCCAGCCATCTGGGTTTGGATCAGGAACCGTGAATTCTTCTGAACGTTGTCCACCGCGGTCGTCGACAGGGCCAACGAATCGGGCGCCTGGGGCTCCGTCCCACCCAGCATCTGCTTGATTAAATTAAGGTCTGCGACCTCGGTGGCCTTGGTCCGCAGATCATTGGTCTCCACTCGTACTTCCCCCGACATCTCTTCTCCTAGCTCCCCTTCGGCCGGACTTCCTGTCGCGCGGTCACCTCACTGCTCCAGCGCCATCTGGTAGCGGCTTTCCTCACGCGGATTGATCAGCCGGATCGGAAGCTGGCGGTGCCGAGGGGTGTCGATGAAGTTGTGGCGCAGCACCACCCGGCCGAGACCGGGATGCAGACCGAGGTAGGTGGTCGAGTTCGGCCACGTCACCTTGGCGACCTGCCCGACCCGGGCGTTGATCACTCCGGCGAACTCGCGGAACTGGGGTCCCAGCGTGACGACGGCGCCGGCGGCCGCGGACCGCACCACGAATTGCGTGAACAGCCGCGCATCACCCAGATTGATGCTCACGTCGACGTCGTCGAACGGCATGTACACCGGATACCGGTCGGCGGTCTCGCCCACCAGGACGCCGGCGGAGCCGATGGGCAGTTCGTAATGCCGATCCGTCACGGGGCTCTCTCCGTGCAGGGCGGCGCGTTGGCCACCGAAGAGGCAGGAGAACCCGCGCGGCGTCGTCGGCACCGCCAGCGTGGTCAGCAGGACCGTCGAGGTCGGCGCCTTGCCGGGACGTACCCGCACCCGGGTGATGGTGTGATCGGCGCGTGCCGACCACCACACGTCGGGACCGCCGGGCGCGGTGTAGGCGGCGGTGAACGTGCTGCGTCCCTTGATCGACGACCATGCCTCGCGCTCGAAGCTGATCTCGGTGGCGTGGTCGAAGTCGTCGAAGCTGCGGCCGCAGCGCGCGTCGATTCCTCTGCTGGACAGATGATCCGCGATCCGCGTGGTCGACGCGACCAGGTAACGGGCCAGTCCTGCGACGCCTGCCTCACGGCGCAGCGCCGACTTGCGCGTCTCCTCGGGTTTCGCACGCAACACGATCCAGGTGCGCCGGTGCGCCGGTGCCGGGTACGGCCCGACGACCTGCTCGTAGAGCGCCACCAGGCTCGACGGCGCCGTCCTGCCGACCCGGTATCCGGCGGAGACGACGTCGGCCTCCAGATCGGGGCAGTGCTTCGCGATCAGCTGCTCGACGACTGCGGTGTCGAGGACGTCGTCGGTGAACGCCGCCCCCGACACGATGACGGTCGGGGTGAAGGGACGCGCGACCAGCTCGATGACCGAGACGAGATGACCACCCTGCCAGCGGACCGCGACGTGGTCGCCGGGCATCACGGTCGCGCCCACCGCCGGTTCGGACGGCGCGGCGGGCGGCACCTGGTGCCTGCGGCGCCACGAGAACACCGCGGCGATCCATCCGGTGGCCCGCCTGCCGCGCACGGTGAGCGTCGCGGCGACGGTGATCAACACCGCCAGCGTGATGGCCAGCCACAGCAGGTGGAGGTGAACGAAGACCACCACGCACGCCGGGATGAGCACCGCCGCCCACAGCAGGTGGCCCGTGGTGACCCGGAACCCGAAGATCGAGGTCAATCTCTTCATCGGCGCCTCAGCGCGCGGCGGGCCAGGGCGATCACGGCCAAGGCGACGGCGAGGCTGACGCCGCCGACCACCACCATGGTGATCGGTCCACGGTCCGGTGGCTGGACGAACACGGGCGGCGGGAGCTGGTCGACCTTGAACGGCACGGTCTTCGGTCCGGGCGGCACGTCCCACGTCAGTGCGGCCACCGGATCGATCACGCCGGCGCCGACGTAGTTGTCGACGCCGCCGCCGGGATGCCGCGCAGTGGCCGTGATTCGGTAGATGATCTGAGCAGGCGTCAGATCGGGGAACCGCTGGCGGAGCATCGCGGCCAGACCCGACACGTACGCCGCGGCGAACGACGTCCCGTTGATCGGGATCGGGCCGTCCTGGCCCTGCAGCGCGTTCACGGGATTGCCGTCGTAACCCAGGGCGACGATGTTCTCCGCGGGCGCCGCCGCCCCGAGCCACGGACCCGACATCGAGAACGTGCTCGGCTGCCCGGTCTGTCCGATGCCGCCGACGGTGAGCACCAACGGCGAGTACCACGCCGGCGAGACGACCGTCTGCACCTGCCGCCAACCCCGCGGATCCGACGGGATCGACGCGTCCGGCGGCGGGTTCTGCGCGCAGTCCTGCCCGGTGTTGCCCGCCGCGACGATCACCACGGCGCCCTTGGCGTTGACCGCGTACTCGATCGCGGCGCCGAGGCTCTTCTCATCGATCGGACGCGTGATCTTGTAGCAGGCCGCCTCGCTGATGTTGATCACCTGAGCGCCGAGGTTCGCCGCGTGCAGGATCGCCCGGGCGAGACTGCGCAAGCTGCCGGCGGTCGGCGTCGTGTTGGGGTCGTTGGGGTCCATCCGGGCGCCCACCGGCTGATAGTTGTCCGACGTCTGCCGCAGCGACAGGATTCGGGCGTCCGGTGCGACGCCGATGAACCCGTCGGTTGGAGAGGGCCGCCCGGCGATGAGCGATGCGGTGAGTGTGCCGTGGCTGTCGCAGTCGTTCATGCCGTCGCCCGCCTTGTCGACGAAGTCGCCGCCGGGCAGGGCCGGAACGCGCGACGAGCCGTTCACGCCGGTGTCGATGACCGCGACAGTTACCCCGGCGCCGGTTGCGAACTTCTGCGCGTCGTCGATCCGGAGGTAGTCGTTCGCCCAGGGCTTGTCGGCGAAGTTCGCGCCGGGGAAGACGGTGGGCGCCGAGCACACGCGACGTAGCTCGGCGGGCTGATCGGGACCCGTCTCGTCGGGTGGCAGGGCGGACGGATCGATGGCGGGCGGATCGATGGCGGAGGCGGGCGGAGCGCTGAACAGCGTCAGGAACAGCACCGCGATCAGTACGAGGAGACGTCGACTCACCCGGCGCCGCCTCGTTTCCGCGGCGTGCTCGGGCTGTGCTCGTACGCCGTTAGCAAAGCAATGACGACCCCGCTGTCGACGCATCCCCTCACGTCAAGCCCCCTACACACGTCCACCCCGCAATCCTACGGTGAAGACGCCGTGGCTCATGCAGGTATCTCGGCAAGGCCGGGGGAGGCGCCACGGCGCCTCCCCCGGGTCCTGCACGCGGTGCAGGTTGGACGTGCCCGGCTAGGCGTCGAGGTCCTGCTGGATCAGGTCGGCGACGGTGGACATGGCTGCCTCGTCGTCGGAGGACACGGTCACCTCGGCGCCGTTGCCGGCGCCCAGCGTCATGATCATCAGCGCCGAACCGGCGTCGACCGGCTCACCGCCGTCCAGCGACAGGGTCACCGGCACTCCGGCGTTGACGGCGGCCTCGGCGATGATTGCTGCCGGGCGGGCGTGCAGGCCGATCGACGAACCTACGATGACGGTCTTGGCGGGCATGGTGGATCTCCTTCGGGATGGGATTGCGGGTGTTCGGGTCAGGCGGCGACGAGCTCGGCGGGCGAGTCGACGTCGGTCTTGCTTCTGGTGAACTGCTTGGCGGCGATGACGGCTACTGCGCCCACCAGGGTGCCAGCGGCAAGGGAGACGAGGAACCAGAGCAGGTGCCCGATGGCGAAGAAGACGAAGATGCCTCCGTGCGGCGCCTTGAGGGTGACGTCGAACGCCATGATCAACGCGCCGGTGACGGCGCCGCCGGCCATCATGGACGGGATGACCCGGAGCGGGTCGGCCGCGGCGAACGGAATGGCGCCCTCGGAGATGAATGAGGCCCCGAGAAGCCAAGCAGCCCGGCCGTTTTCGCGTTCCGGCTCGGTGAACAGCCCCGAGCGGACGGTGGAGGCGAGGGCCATGGCCAGCGGCGGCACCATGCCGGCCGCCATCACGGCGGCCATGATGCGCAGCGACGACGGGTCCGCGACGTTGAGTCCCGCGGTGGCGAACGCGTAGGCCGCCTTGTTGACGGGACCGCCGAGGTCGAAGCACATCATCAGCCCCAGGATGATCCCGAGCACGATCACCGAGCTGCCGGACAGGCCGCTGAGCCAGCTGGTCAGACCGGACGTGACCGCGGCGAGGGGACGGCCGAGCAGCAGGAACATCAGCAGGCCGACCACCAGCGAGGCGACCAAAGGGATGATGACGACCGGCATCAGGCCCCGCAGCCAGCGGGGCACGTCGATGCGGCTGATCCACAGCGCGGTGAAGCCGGCGATCAGACCACCGACGATGCCGCCGATGAAGCCGGCGCCCACGAACACCGCGACCGCGCCCGCCGTGAAACCCGGAGCGATGCCGGGCCGATCGGCGACGGCGAACGAGATGTAGCCCGCGAGCGCCGGTACGAGGAACGAAAACGCAAGGCCGCCAAGGGTGAACAACACCGCACCGAGATACTGGACGAAACCGCCCGACGGCAGGTTGGTGATCGAGTTGGTGGTCGCGATGATGTTGCCGAGGGATTGCGTCGCACCGTCGGGCTTGTTCGCGATGTCATAACCTGCGAGCAGGAAGCCCAGCGCGATCAGCAGACCGCCGGCGGCGACGAACGGGATCATGTAGCTGACCCCGGTGAGCAGGATCTGCCTGGTCCTGGTGCCCCAGCCGACCTGGCCCGACGATGACCGGCTCGGCGTCGTCGCGCCGCCAGCCGATCCCTCGACCCGCGCTGCGTTCGGATCATTAGCCGCGGCAAGGGCTTCGGCGACCATCTTGCCCGGCTCGTTGATGGCCCGCTTGACCCCGGAGGCGATCACGGGCTTGCCCGCGAAGCGGCCCCTGTCCTTCACTCCGACGTCGGTGGCGAAGATGACGGCGTCCGCGTTGGCGATGGTCTCCGGCGGCAGCGGCGTCGTTCCTGACGAGCCCTGCGTCTCGACGACCAGGTCGACGCCGGCCTCCTTGCCCGCGGCGACCAGTGAGTCGGCGGCCATGTATGTGTGCGCGATCCCTGTCGGGCAGGCGGTGATCGCGACGATGCTGCGTCGCCGCGCGGCTGCGGGCTCGTGCTGCTCCGGGGGCGTGGCGGCCTGCTGCGGCGCCGCCGGAGCGGGATTCACCACGCCTTCGACCAGCTCCACGACCTCGGCGGCCGACGTGGCGTTGCGCAGCGAGGCGACGAACTCCTTGCGCACCAGCGCCCGCGCGAGGCTGGACAGCAGCTTCATGTGCTCGGCGCCGCCGGAGTCGGGTGCGGCGATCAGGAAGGCGAGATCCGCCGGGCCGTCGGGGGCGCCGAAGTCCACGGCGGGCGACAGTCGGGCGAAGCCGATGGTGGCCTGGTCGACGTAGGGACTGCGGCAGTGCGGGATCGCGATGCCGCCGGGCAGGCCGGTGGCCGACTGCGCCTCCCGTGCCATGGCGGCGGCGACGAGTCCCTCACGATCAGAGGACCGCCCGGCGTCCGCGAGACGGGCGGCGAGCAGGCCGATCACGGCCTCCTTGCCGCCGCCCGCGTCGACGTCGACGGCGACGAGGTCTGTGGTGATGATGGACATGTGCTTCTTCCTCTTGTCGGGTCAGGGCCGGGTGGATGCAGGCGTGATTGCCTCCACCCGAACGGCATTCAGGTGTATCTGGGACGGTGAGGGAAGCGCCGAGCCGGGCAGGGCGGCCGCGGCGCTCCCGTAGGCGACCGCCATCTGCAGGCACCGGGCGGGCTCGGACCCGCTGACGGCGGCGCGCACGTAGCCGGCCAGCGACGCGTCGCCGGCACCGACCGTGCTGCGCGGTGAGATGGGTGGCGGGGTGGCCATCCAGCTGCCGGTCGGGTCGACGAGGACCGCTCCAGCCGCACCGAGCGTCACCAGAACGGTCCTGGCGCCGCGGTCGACGAGCTTGTTGGCCGCGGCCACCACCGGTGCCGGATCGCCGTCTGCCGCCGCACTCTCCAACTCGTGCGGCGACGCGCCGACGAGGCCGGCCAGTTCTTCGGCGTTGGGCTTGATGACGTCCGGCGCGGCGAGTCCGAAGGCGGCGGCGAGCGCGTCGAGCGGGCGTTCGGAGGTGTCGACGGCGACGCGGCACGGTGCCTGCGCCAGCCGGGAGACCACGTCGGCGTACCAGGTCGCGGGCACGCCGGGTGGTAGTGAACCCGACAGCACCACCCACGACGCCGTCGCCGCGAGGGTGACCACCGAGCGGGTGAGCGCGTCCAGTGCGGCTGCGTCGAGCTCGGCGCCCGGCTCGTTGAGCTTGGTCGTGGTGCCGTCGGATTCGGTGATGGCGATGTTGGTGCGCACGGTACCGGTGACGGGCACGCACTGGAACGGGACGCCGGCCGAACGGAGGGCCGTCACCAGGGGATCGGCGTCACCGGCGGGCAGCAGCGCGACGGCGTCGAGGCCGGCGAGGGTCAGGGCGCGGGCCACGTTGACGCCCTTGCCGCCGGGCTCGCTGGTCGCGGAGGTGACCCGGTGCACCATGCCGCGGGTCAGCTGTGTGCCGAGTGTGACGGTGCGGTCGATGCTCGGGTTGGGCGTGACCGTGACGATCATTCGGGGGCTCCCGTCGAGATCACTTCGACGCCCTCGTCGGTCAGCTGGCGGCGGGCGTCGTCGGAGATCTCGGCGTCGGTGATGAAGGTGTCGACGCTGGATATCGGCGCGAAGCGGACGAAGTCCTCCCGGCCGACCTTGGTCGAGTCGGCGGCCACGACGACGTAGTTGGCACTGGAGACCATCGCCCTCTTGACCGCGGCCTCCTCGCTGTCGGGCGTGGACAGGCCGTGCCTGGCGCTGATGCCGTTGGTGCCGATGAACGCGATGTCGACGCGGAGGTTGTCGAGCACGCGCAGGGCCTGTTCGCCGACCGCGGCCTGGGTGACGCCCCTGACGCGGCCGCCGAGCAGTTGCAGCGTGACGGTGGGTACGGAGGCCAGCCGCGCGGCGATCGGCACCGAGTTCGTGACGACGACGAGGTCGCGATCGGTGGGCACCAGGCCGGCGATGCGGGCGGTCGTCGTGCCCGCGTCCAACAACACGCTGGCCCCGGTCATCGGGAAGAACTCGGCGGCGGCCTCGGCGATGGCGTCCTTGTAGTCGGCGCGGGTGGTCTCGCGTTCGCCGACGCCGGGTTCGACGAGGTGCAGCGAGCGGGTGGGGACGGCGCCGCCGTGCACCCGGCGCAGCACGCCCGCCCGGTCGAGGGCCGCCAGATCGCGGCGCACGGTCTCGGTGGTGACGTCGTAGGCGTGCGCGAGCTCGGCGACTGAGGCGCGGCCTTGGCTGATCACCAATTCGGCGATCGCTTGCTGGCGCTCCTCGGCGTACATGATCCTCCGTTTGTGTGGGATATCCCGTGTCGAAATGTTGATATAGTTGGTTTTACTCCTGACTGTGTTGACTTGTCAAACGATTCTTGTAACCTGGTTCACATGAGTACGACATCGTCACCCACGTCACTGCGCCTCGATTCCACCGCGCCACCACCGGCCGGCACGGTGCTGCACGGCATTCCGGCCGTCGGCGGCGTGCAGTACGCACCGGTGATCAGGCCCGGTTCGCGGCCGCGTGTCGAGGACGCCGCGACGGACGCGGAACTCGGCGAATCGGAGCGCCCCGGTGAGGTCGCGCGCTTCGCCGCGGCGGCGTCCGCCGTGGCGGCACGGCTGCGCGAACGCGCCGCGAACGCGTCGGGCGCGGCGTCGGAGGTGCTCGCGACCACGGCCACGCTCGCGCAGGACCGGGCCTGGATCGCGGCGACCGAGAAGCGGATCGGCCAGGGCAATCCGGCGGTCCGCGCGGTCACCGGCGCGGTCGACCAGTTCGCGGCAATGTTCACCCAGCTCGGTGGGCTGATGGCCGAGCGGGTCACCGACCTTCGCGACATCCGTGACCGCGTCATCGCCGAACTGGCCGGCCTGCCCGAACCCGGCGTGCCGGTGCCCGACGTGCCGTCGATCCTGTGTGCCGAGGACCTGGCGCCGGTCGACACCGCCGGACTGGACGCCTCACTCGTGGTGGCGCTGGCCACCACGCTGGGGGGGCCCACCAGCCACACCGCGATCATCGCGCGCCAACTCGGCATTCCCTGCGTCGTCGCGGTCGACGGTTTGGACGCGGTGGCCGCCGGCACGATGGTGCTCGTCGACGGCACCGGCGGCACCGTGACGGTGTCGCCGGACCAGGCGGACGCCACCCGGGCCGTGGACGCCGCGCGCGGCGAAGCGGAACTCGCCAGGAGTTGGAGCGGACCGGGTGCCACCGCCGACGGACACGTCGTCGCGATCCTGGCCAACGTGCAGGACGGTGCGGCGGCGCGCGCCGCCCGCGAGACGCCCGCCGAGGGAGTGGGCCTGTTCCGCACCGAGCTCTGCTTCCTCAATCGCGCGACCGAACCGACGGTCGACGAGCAGGCCGAGATCTACGCCGAGGTGCTCGACGCGTTCGCCGGCCACAAGGTGGTCATCCGCACCCTCGATGCCGGGTCGGACAAGCCCTTGACGTTCGTGGGCCATCCCGACGAGGCGAATCCTGCGCTCGGCGTCCGGGGCATCCGGATCGCGGACGGCAATCCGGGCATCCTGACGCGGCAGCTCGAGGGCATCGCCGCGGCGGCCCGGCAGACCGGCAGCGCCCCGTGGGTGATGGCGCCGATGATCGCCACCCCGGCGGAGGCGGCGGCCTTCGCCGCCGAGACCCGCGCACACGGGTTGGTGCCGGGCGTGATGATCGAGGTGCCCGCGGCCGCCCTCCTGGCCGACCGCATCCTCGAGCACGTCGACTTCCTGTCGATCGGCACCAACGACCTGACGCAGTACACGATGGCCGCCGACCGAATGTCGGCGGAACTCGCCACCCTCACCGACCCGTGGCAGCCCGCGGTCCTTGCCCTCGTCGACATGGCGGTGAAGGCTGGGGTGGCGGTGGACAAACCCGTCGGCGTCTGCGGTGAGGCGGCGGCCGACCCGCAGCTGGCGTGCGTCCTGGTGGGCCTCGGCGTCTCGTCCCTGTCCGCGGCCGCGGCTGCGGTCGCGGGCGTGGGCGCCAAACTCGCCCAGGTCACGCTCGCACAGTGCCGGGAGGCGGCGGACGCAGCGCTGGCGGCGGCGACCGCGGCCGACGCGCGCGCCGCGGCCGGTGCCGTGCTGTCCTGACGACCGGGCGGCAGGCTCATCCGCGGGCGCGTCCTCCACTACGGGCGGTTCGTGATGAACGCCAAGTCGGAGCTGACCGGCACGTCAGCGGTCCTGCAGGGCGACCGGTCGCACGGGGTCGGGGTACAGCAGCTCCAGCTCGCCGAGGTTCGCCGCCACGGTGACCAGCGGCAGGGCCGCTCTGATCGACAGATCGCCCTCGCCGGCCTCGGCGCGTAGCGCCAGCACGAAGTCGTCGGCGATGGGCCCGAGTGAGCGCGTCGGCGCGTGGCCGTCCAGACGTTCGGAGATCGACGCCGCGTGCAGCTCGAGCAACTCCCGCACCCGCGGATAGGTGGTCAGCGGTGGCGGCCCGACGTCGGCGATCAACTCGGCCACGGTGCGCACCCGGACGGCGCGATTGGCGGCGCGGATCACCGGTGCTCGTTGGTCGGTGGAGCCACCACTCTCCGAAAGATATTGGCGCACGGCGTCGTCCAATGTGCGCGACGCCGTCATCGCGTAATAGCCCAGTGCGACGACACGGTCGTCGGCGGACTCCGAGGCCCCGCAGGTGACCCGCTTGACCGCCATCATCAGGTACGTCGATCCTGCGGTGATGGCGGCGTCGATCGCCTCGGCCACCCTGGCGGCGGCACCGCGCGGCCACAGCAACACCGAGACGACGGCTCCCACCAGCGCGCCGACGACGACGTCCTCGACCCGGATCAATCCCACCTGCCAACCGCTGGGGCTGATGACGTTGAAGATGATCAGCACCATCATCGTGAACATCGCCTGCCCCGCGACGAAGGAGGCCACCTCCGGCACGTAGGCCGAGCCGAACGCCACCACCGGCAACGCCGTCCACAGCACGACGGGGTCGACGCCCATCAACTCGATGAAGGCGACGCCGAGGAGGAAGCCGATCGTCGTGCCCACCACGGCGCGCACGACCCGGGTGCCGGTGGTGAGAGCGCTGCTGCGCAGCACCGACATCGCCCCGAGCACCACCCAGAATCCGTGTTGCACGGGGAACACGTGCGTGACGGCGACCGCCAACGCCAGACCCAGACCGGTGCGGAGGCTGTTGCGCACCACCACCGCCCTGGTGGCGAGGAAGCCGGTCGGCAACGACGTCAGTGCCTGCGACTCCGACAGCAACCTCTCGGCGGCGCCTGCGTCGGGCAGCCTGCGACCGAGGACCCGGGCCCACACCGGTCGCGCATCGGCGGCGGCGGCAATGCCGATGACCCGGCCGGTGGTACCGACACATCCCGATATGGTTCTGCGGGTCAACAACTTCCGGCCGACCCCGATGGCAGTTCCGTCGTTGGGCTCGCCGAGGATCTCGACGATGTCGTCGCGGTAGCGACTCTGCGCGATCAGCCGGTGCACCGCCAGGGCATCGGCGAGGCTCTTGCGGTGCGCGTCGCGGTCGACGACCCGTGGCGTGCCGAGCACCTGGCCGCACTCGTGGAGGACCGCCACGACGCTGTCGCGCATTTCCGCCAGCAGGTCGCCGCTGCCGTCGGTGACGCGGTCGGACAACCACTGCAGGTCGTCGACCACCCGCACCAGCGCGCGGCTACCCGCGGTCAGACCCACCGGCCGGAAGTCGGCGCCGAGGAAGTTGGCGCGCAGCGCGCCCATCGCCGACGTCACGTCGTCCGCCGAAGCGGTGCCCTCGAGGCGGTCGGCGAGAGTTCGGCACACCAGGGCCGCATGTCGACGCAGCTCGTCGTGGTGCCGTGGCGGCAGCAGGAACAACGCCGCAGGCATCGCCAGGGACAGGGCGATGGCCCAGCCGAGCAGACGTTCGGGGATGGGGCCGGCGGGCGTGCAGGCAGGCAGCACGAACGTCAGCAGCGTCGAACGCTGCCCCGCCGCGACGATCTCACTGAGCACACCCGAGAACGTGACCGCGACCCCGAGGACGAACATGGTCAACACCGCCAGCCAGGGCAGCGGTGAGACCAGCGTGCCGAGCGTGATCAGGACGACGCCGTTGAGCCCGAGCCCGCCGTATGCCAATGCCCGGGCGGCTCGGTTGCCCGGGAAGTCGACGGTGATCAGGAGCGCCACCGAGCCGAAGATGGCGAACAGCGACGTCTGCGGACCGGTGCCGACGGCGAATCCGACAGCCGCCGCGATCGGCAGCACGATGGCAGCCCGGGCTGCCCGCCGCGCCGCGTCGTTCTCGGGGTCGCGTTCCCTCACCCGGTCGATCGCCCGGTGCCATAGGCCGGCCGGGTTCAGCATGCACCGGATGGTAGACCGGCGTGTCAGCCCGCGTCGGGCACCGAGTGGAAGCGGCCGGAATCCAACGTCTCGAGCAGCTGGTCGGCGATCCAGCCGAGATCCTCGGGACTGCGGCGCAGGGTGGACTGCTCGTAGCCGATCAAGAGATACATGGCCCAGGAGGCGAAGACCTGCGCGCGATGCTTGTGCTCGAGGATCTCGTATGCCGCATCGAACAGCACGTCGAAGCGCCGTTGATCGACCGCGGACTGGACGATTCGTACCTCGGGGTCGATCGAACTCCACACGCGGATCGCGGCGCCTACGTCGTGCGGCAAGACGAGTGCCGTCTGAATGAAGTTGTCGATGCGGCGACGGGGGTCGCGTTGCGCGCACGCCGCGTCGATGGCCACCGTCCGAGCCCTCGACCAGTGTTCGACGAGGGCGCGCGTATAGGCCGACCAGCTCGGAAAGTAGTGGTAGAAGGACCCCGTCGTGACGCCGAGGCGACCGCACACGCCGGCGAGCTTGAGGCCGCCGTACCCAAGGTCGGCAAGCACGTCGAAACCGGTCTCGAAGTATGACTCCCGGGACAGCACACCCGCCATGAGGCCAAACCCTAGTGTCGGGGGTGCGGGCGTGCGCCACCAACGGCGCTCAGCTATGTCGCAGATTCGTAATAATTCGGGCGGGCACCCCGGGTTGACGGCGAGGATGGTTTGCTATGGACCAAATCCTTACCACACCGCAACCATCTGGCGGCTGGCGGTGGGGTGACGTGTGGCACAATTCGAGCGTGCCGTATCCCGCTACCCGAGGACCTGGCCGCCCGCCTGCAGCGAAGGCGGCGGAGACCCGTGAGCGCATCGTGCGCGCGGCACGCGAGGTTTTCAGCGAACTCGGCTACGACGCGGCGACCTTTCAGGCCATTGCAATCAGAGCAGATCTGACCCGGCCGGCCATCAACCACTACTTCGCCAGCAAGCGGGTGCTGTACGGCGAAGTGGTCGAGAAGACCAACGAGATGGTGGTTGCCGCCGGCATGGCCAAGGCCGAGGGGCAGACGTCGCTCCTGAAGCGGCTTTCGGCATTCTTTTCGGCGACCATGCAGGCCGATCAACGCGATCGCTCGGCGGCGGCGTTCCTCGTCACCTCCGTGCTGGAGTCGCAGCGCCATCCCGAACTCAGTCGCGACGAGCACAACTCCCTGAAGACGTCCCGGGCGTACGTGAACTGGGCCGTCACCGAGGCGATCGAACGCGGCGAACTGAGCACCGACACCGACGTCGCGACGCTCGTCGAGCTCTTGGTCGCGATCCTGTGGGGTATGGGCTTCTATGCCGGCTACGTCGGCGGCCACGACGAACTCACCGCGATCGTCGACAAGTTGGAGTTGCTGTTGGCGAACAAGCTGTGGAAGCTGGCGGAGTAACTCGTCGCCGCCGGCGCTCGTCGCCGACGTGACGTAGCCCACACCACTGCTGTTCGCCCACTGGGCGGTTGGGCAGATCAGAAAGGACGCCCATGACCACCGAAACTCCCACGACGTCCCGTTCGGCCGTGGCGCCGGTCGAGGTGCCCGCCGTCGTCGCCCGCCTACGCGCGACCTTCGCCACCGGTCGCACGCGTGACGTCGGCTGGCGCAGGCGGCAACTGAAGGCCCTCGAATCGCTGATGGTGGACAACGAGCCCGCCATCGCCGCCGCCCTCGAGCAGGACCTCGGCCGCAAGCCCTTCGAATCGTGGTTGGCCGACGTCGCCACCACTGCGGGCGAGGCAGCCGACGCGGCCCGCAACGTCGGGAGGTGGACCAAGCGCAGACACCGGTTGCTCGAGCTCTCCCAGCTGCCCGGTCGTGGCTGGGTCGAGTACGAGCCCTACGGCACGGTGCTGGTCATCGGTGCGTGGAACTTCCCGTTCGCGCTGACCCTCGGACCCGCCGTCGGAGCCATCGCGGCGGGAAACACCGTCGTACTCAAGCCGTCCGAGGTGTCCCCGGCATCGTCGGCACTGATGGCCGAACTGGTTCCGCGTTACCTGGACCCGGATGCCGTCGCCGTGATCGAGGGCGACGGAGCGGTCAGCCAGGAACTGATCGCGCAGGGCTTCGACAGGCTGTGCTTCACCGGCGGCACCGAGATCGGCCGCAAGGTGTACGAGAGCGCGGCAGCGCACCTGACCCCGGTCACGCTTGAGCTCGGTGGCAAGAGTCCGGTGATCGTGGCGGCCGACGCCGACGTTGCCGTCGCCGCAAAGCGGATCGCCTGGACGAAGCTGCTGAACTCCGGGCAGACCTGCATCGCTCCCGACTACGTGTTGGCCGACGTCGAGATCCGCGATGAGCTCGTCGCCAAGATCGGTGAGGCGGTCTCGGCGTTCGAGGTGGGCAACTCCGGTAAGCGCATCGTCAACGAACGCCACTTCGATCGACTGACCGCCGCGCTGAACGCCACCAAGGGCAGCGTCGCGGTCGGGGGTGGCTCGAACGCGGCGGCCATCGAGATCGATCCGACCGTCGTCGTCGACCCCGCGCTCGACGAGCCCCTGATGACCGACGAGATCTTCGGGCCCATTCTGCCCATCGTCACCGTCCATTCGTTGGACGAGGCCATCGGTTTCGTGAACCGCCGGCCGAAGCCACTGGCGGCCTACCTGTTCACCAAGAGCAAGGCCGTTCGCGAGCGCGTCATCTCAGAGGTATCCTCTGGCGGTCTGCTGGTCAACCACCTGGTCTTCCAGTTCGCCACCAGCAAGCTGCCGTTCGGTGGCGTCGGATCGTCGGGCATGGGCGCCTATCACGGCCGGTTCGGCTTCGAGGAGTTCAGCCACCGCAAGTCTGTGCTGACCAAGCCGACCCGACCCGACCTCACGGCCCTCATCTACCCGCCGTATACAGAGAAGGCGTGGAAGCTGGCGCGCAAGCTGTTCTAGGTCAGCTCAGTCAACGAAGATCGAGAGAGTAGGAACGCCATGCCCGGAGTGCAGGACCGCGTCATCGTCGTCACGGGAGCCGGTGGCGGGCTGGGGCGTGAGTACGCGCTGACCCTTGCCCGCGAGGGCGCCAGCGTCGTGGTCAACGACCTCGGTGGATCCCGCGACGGATCGGGCGCCGGTTCGGCCATGGCCGACCAGGTCGTCGCCGAGATCAAGGAAGCGGGCGGCAGGGCGGTTGCCAACTATGACTCGGTCGCCGAATCCGAGGGCGCCGAGAACATCATCAAGACGGCGATCGACGAGTTCGGAGCCGTGCACGGAGTGGTGAGCAACGCAGGCATCCTGCGCGACGGCACGTTCCACAAGATGTCCTACGAGAACTGGGACGCCGTGCTCAAGGTGCACCTCTACGGCGGGTACAACGTGCTGCGCGCGGCGTGGCCGCACTTCCGCGAGCAGAGCTTCGGTCGCGTGGTGGTCGCCACCTCGACCAGCGGCCTGTTCGGCAACTTCGGACAGGCCAATTACGGCGCCGCCAAACTGGGCCTGGTGGGGTTGATCAACACGCTCGCCCAGGAGGGCGCCAAGTACGACATCAAGGCCAATGCCGTCGCGCCGATCGCCGCCACCCGGATGACGCAGGACATCCTGCCGCCCGAGGTGTTCGAGAAGCTGACTCCCGAGTACGTGGCGCCGGTGGTGGCCTACCTGTGCACCGAGGAACTGCCCGACACCGACTCGATCTTCATCGTCGGCGGCGGCAAGGTGCAGCGCACCGCGCTGTTCCAGAACGAGGGCGTCACGTTCGATCACGTGCCATCGGTCGACGAAGTGGCGGGCTCGTGGAGTGAGATCACCGATCTGTCCGCGGCGCAGTCCGCCAGCTTCAAGCTGGGCTGATCCGTGAAGGCGCTGCGGGTGCTCGAGCCGTGACCGTGCCAAAGTTGCCACGCGCGTTGGCGTTCGACGTGTTCGGGACTGTCGTGGACTGGCGGAGCAGCATCGTCGGCGAGCTGGAGATGTTCGGCGAGCGGCACGGGCTGGCCGAGGATTGGCCGTCGTTCACCGATGACTGGCGGGCCGGCTATCCGGCGGCGATGCAGCGGGTTCGCACCGGCGAACTCCCGTGGTTGAAGATCGACGCCCTGCACCGGCTGATCCTCGACGAACTGCTCGATCGGGCGGGTATCGACGCCATCCCCGACGCGGACGTCGACGACCTGAACCGCGCCTGGCACCGGCTTGATCCGTGGCCCGACTCGGTCGAGGGCCTGACGCGGCTCAAGCAACGGTTCGTGATCACCACGCTGTCCAACGGGAACGTGTCCCTGCTGACCAACATGGCCAAGCACGCCGGGCTGCCGTGGGATTGCGTGATCTCCGCCGAGTTGTTCCGGCACTACAAGCCCGACCGCGAGGCCTACCTCGGATGCGCCGACCTCCTCGACGTCGCGCCGGGCGAGCTGATGCTGGTGGCGGCGCACCCCAGCGACCTGAGGGCGGCGCGCGACGCGGGCTTGATGACGGCGTACGTCGTACGACCGCTCGAACACGGCCCGGGCCGTCCACTACCCCGGCACGACTCCGGCGAGTTCGACGTGGTCGCGGACGACTTCCTGGATCTCGACGTGAAGCTGCGCAGATGAACGCTGCCGAGAACCTGCTGGTCGCGGTGGTGATCGCGACCGGCCTGGTCGGCATCCTGGTGCCGTTGGTGCCCGGCAGCATCCTGGTGTTCGGCGCCATCGCGGCGTGGGCGTTCGTCGAGTCCACGACGACGGCGTGGGTGACCCTCGGGGTGGCCACCGCGATACTGGCGGCCGCACTGCTGGTGAAGTACCTCTGGCCGATGAAGCGGATGCGCAGCGCGGACGTCGGCACGTGGAGCCTGTTGGCCGGCGCCGCGCTCGGCATCGTCGGCTTCTTCGTGGTCCCCGTTCTCGGGTTGGTGCTCGGGTTCGTGCTCGGCGTGTACCTCGCCGAGTTGGGCTCGAGGCACGACCACCGGCTGGCGTGGGCTTCGACGGTGCACGCGATCAAGGGCGTCGCCCTGTCGGTCGGGGTCGAATTGCTGGGTGCGCTGCTGGCGACGATGGTCTGGGTCCTCGGAGTGGTGTTGGCCTGAGCTGGCCCAGCGCTCTCGAAGGTTGGACCTAGTTGCCCGCCTCTGAGCGAATACGGTCGGCCTGAGCGCGCAGGGACAGGACGCGCTGATGGATGCGGTACTCCGTGGACCGGGGTATGTCGTCCCACGCGACGTACACTCCGCGGCGCCGCCGGTACACCCGGCCGTGCTCCGCCTCCCACCGGAGTGCGTCCGAGACGGACTTGGGTGGGTGGCCGACGATCGTGAAGCCCTGCCAGGTGAGGCCGGCGATCAGTCCCGTGATGCTGGTGGGGCCGTGCTGCAGCAGAAACATCGTGAGCGCGTAGCGGAGCTCGACGCCGCGCAGGGTGGCCGAGTCGTCCATGGCGTGACGATGACACACGCCCCCGACACAGCTGGATTCGCTCGAAGGCGGGCAGTTGGCTGTGGTCACCGAGGAGCTCACAGGCAACGCGCAGCCAGAGCCTGCCCGCGCGCGTCCACATCGTGGGAGCATTCGCAGATGACGTCGCCGGAGGACCCGGAGCAGCGGATCGCCGACCTGGAGAAGCAGGTCGCCGACGCACGCCGCATCGCCGACCTCGAAGGGCAACTCGCGCAGGCGCGGTCGCGACAGATGCCCCAAGCGGCCACCGATCGCATGTCCGACGCGTTTGCGGCGCTCCAACGGCTGGCGCCGAGCATCGGCAATGCGTACGTCACCGGACTGGGTGGCGCTCCACCACCACCGCCCGACACTCGACTCGCCGATCCGCCGCGCCGGGTTCCGATCCGCTTCATGCTCGCCGAGCTGCTGCCGTTCCGCTGGTGGTACCTCTTTGCCATGTTCATGGTGGCCATTCCGCCGATCATCGTATGGATCACCAATCCCGGCCTGCTGGCCCCGGCCGCCGTCATCACCATCGTGGTGATCTACGCCTGCCAGCTGTGGAGGGCCCGTACGCGGCTGGCCTTGCTGACGTGGGGCCGTGTCGCGCAGGTGGTGGACGTCGACGTCAACTCGCGCGGAACGTATTACAGCGGCACGACGTACTCCAACGTGTGGTTGCCGCAGGCGCACGGCTGGACGGTGACGCGGCAGCTGTGGAGCGGACCGAGCACCAAGACCACGGTGCGCTACACGCTCGACGGCCATCAGGGTGAGCTCCGGCTGAGCGGTCGCTCGTATGACGACGGCGTGATCCTCGCCGACCAGCGACACCCCGAACGCGCGTTGTGCGTGAGCTCGTTCGCCTACGATCTGGACCGCGACGAGTCGGGCAACTGGGTCGGGAGACTCCGCGCCCGCCTGATGATCGGCATGGCGGTCTGGGCGCTGATCGTCGTTGGTTGGCTGGGCGGCGCGATCTGGATCAGCACGGGCGCGGCCGCGCACATGTTGACCGAACACAACGCCCTCCGGCTAGCTCCCGGCGGCACCGGCAAGCTGAGCGACAGCGGTCCCCAGACGGTCTACTGCAACGACGGTCACCTGGTCATCAGCGGCGGCGCCAATCCGGTCACGGTCCACGGCCACTGCGCCAGTCTCCAGGTCGCCGGGATCGACGCCGTCGTCACCGTCGACTCGGCCGACATCATCACGCTCAAGGGCATCGACAACCACGTCACCTACCACTCGGGTAGCCCTAGGATCGTCACCGGGGGAATCGACAACACCGCCGTCCGCGGCTGAAACGGAGAAGCGCCATGGCTGAAACGAAGATCACGGTCATCTACGACAACCCGACCGATCCCGATGCCTTCGAATCTGCTTACGAGGCAGAGCAATTGGAGGCCGCCCGCGCCATCCCCGGGCACCTCCGCTTCGAGTCCTCGAAGGTGTGGCCGAAGGAGGACGGGTCCCCGACGCCGGCCTACCGGATGATCGACCTGTACTACCCCGATTACGACGCGGCCTGTGATGCGGTGACCACACCGGAGGCAGGTGCGTTCTTCCAAGGGTTGGGTCGAATCGCCACCGGCGGCGTGCGGGTGCTGATGTCCGACGTCGAGGTGCCGCAGGACCGTTAGTCGAGTAGGAACCCGCGCAGTCGCGACACCTGCTCGGCGGTGACGCCGAGGGACTCCAGATAGCCGGCAGACGACCCGTAGCCGGCGTCGATCGACCGCTTGGCGGCCGCCAGGTATTCGTCGCGGACGCCGAGCACCTCGTCGTTGAGTCGTGCCTCGGCGAACGTGACGATCTCCGGCGTCGTGGTCTCCTCGGCACGGTTGCGGATCGACTCCAGGATCCGCTCGCGCAGTGGGGACACCGCGGTGTTGCTGCGCAGGAAGTCCGCCATGATCGCGTCCCGCCCCACGCCGACGGTTTCCAGCACCAGTGCCACCGTGAAGCCGGTGCGGTCCTTGCCCGCGAAACAGTGTGCGATGACGGGCCGCCGGTCGGCGAGCAACGAGATGACCTGACGCACCGCGGTGCGGGCACCGGGCAGCGACGGAAAGCGCTCGTACTCCTCGGTCATGAATCGCGCGGCCGTCTCGGTGACGTCCTCGCCGCCGGGCTCGGCGATCAGCATCTTGTCGAAGGCACTCTCGTGCGGGGCGTCGGCCTGATCGGCCGCCAACTCGTGGAACGGCAGCAGGTGCACCGCCACGCCGTCGGGCACCCGACCCGGGCCGCGGCGTTCCAGCTCCCGGGCCGACCGGAGGTCGGCGACGTCGGCGATGCCGAACCGTGCCATGGCCGCCCGGCCCGCGTCGTCGAGGCGGCTCAGCTCGCTCGAGCGGTAGAACCGGCCGGGACGAATACCCGTCTCCTCCGCGACGTCCCGGAAGTTCCACGCACCGGAGAGTTCGTCACCGGTAGACGCCACTACGCCGTCACCGCGGCCGCGAACGCACTCTTCTCGCGACCCAGTTCGGCCCGGGCGATGGTGCGCATGTGCACTTCGTCGGGACCGTCGAACAGACGCATCGCGCGGTGCCAGCCGTAGAGCCGCGCGAGCGGGAAGTCGTCGCTGACGCCGGCAGCGCCGTGTACCTGGATGGCGCGGTCGAGCACGTTGCACGCCATCTGGGGGGCGACGGCCTTGATCATCGCGACCTGGTTGCGGGCCTCCTTGTTGCCGTACTCGTCGATCGTCCAGGCGGCCTTCTGGCAGAGCAGCCGGGCCTGGTCTATTTCGTTGCGCGACAACGCCACCTGCTGCTGCACGACGCCCTGCTCGGCCAGCGGTTTGCCGAACGCGATGCGCTTGTTGACCCGGTCGACCATCAGCGCGAGCGCGCGCTCGGCGACCCCGATGGCCCGCATGCAGTGGTGGATGCGTCCCGGCCCGAGGCGTGCCTGGGCGATCGCGAAGCCACCGCCCTCCTCGCCGAGAAGGTTCGACACGGGCACCCGCACGTTGTCGAAGAGCACCTCGCAGTGGCCGTGCTGATCCTGCCACCCGAACACCGGCGTCGAGCGCACCACCGTCACGCCCGGGGTGTCGATGGGCACCAGGATCATCGACTGCTGCCGATGGGACGCGGCGTCGGGATTGGTGCGACCCATCACGATCAGGATCTTGCAGCGCGGGTCGGCGGCGCCGGAGGTCCACCACTTGCGGCCGTTGATGACGTAGTCGTCGCCGTCGCGCAGCATGGTGGTCTCGATGTTGCGGGCATCGCTGGAGGCGACCGCGGGCTCCGTCATGGAGAAGGCGCTGCGGATCTCGCCGGCCAGGAGTGGCTCCAGCCACTGCGTGCGCTGCGCCGCGGTGGCGAACAGGTGCAGCGTCTCCATGTTGCCGGTGTCCGGGGCCGCACAGTTCAGCGCTTCGGGCGCCAGCTCCATGCTCCAGCCGGAGAGTTCGGCCAGCGGCGCGTACTCCACGTTGGTGAGACCGGACTCCGAGGGAAGGAACAGGTTCCACAGACCCCGGTCCCTGGCCAGCTTCTTGAGCTCCTCGATCACCGGTGGCACCGTGTGGTCGTCGGGCCCGGCCTCGAGCCGGTACTGGTCGTACGAACGTTCGGCGGGGAACACGAACTCCGTCATGAAGTCGGTGAGTCGTTGGTGGTAATCCTGCGCTTTCGACGACATCGCGAAGTCCATGACCGCCACGATATGACACCCGTCACGTCGGTCGACGCGGGCGTCAGGTGCCGAGCACCGTGACCTCGCCCGTCGTGCCGTCCACTTCCACCAGCGTGCCGGTGGTCAGCCGGGCCGCCGCACCTCGCGCGTTGACGACGCACGGCACGCCGAACTCGCGCGCCACGATCGCCGCGTGCGACGTCGGGCCGCCGAGTTCGGTGACGACGGCCGCCGCGTAGGCGAATGCCGGCGTGTAACCGACGTCGGTGACCTTGGCGACCAGGATCTCTCCCGGCTGCAGGTCGTCGATCGTCTCCGGGCGGACGACCCGGACCAACCCACGGGCCCGGCCGCCCGACACGCCGATGCCCTGCAGTGTCTCGCCGTCGCCGAGCGTGCCCGACTCGGCCGAGGAGGGCCGCCAGGTGCCGTTGAACGCCTCGGGCGGCACGACGTCGCGCAGCGCCCGCTGCTCGGCCCGCCGGCGCCGCGCCACGCCGGCCAGATCGGGCGGCGGTGCGTCGAGTTCGTCGACCAGCAGGTAGAACACGTCGTCCGCGCAGTCGAGGCGGCCCGCCTCGACCAGCCTGCGGCCGTACTCGCGCAGCAGCCGCCGCAGAATCCAGATCGCGCGGACCATCCGGTCGCGACGCACTTCGCGCTCGCGTATCTGGGTGGCCGCGGCGACGGCGACCAGCCGGGCCCGGAGCGGCACGTCCGGCGGCTCCGGTAGATCCCGCGGCGCCGCGGTCAGTGCCTTCGTGACCATCCGGATCAGGAGATCGGGATCGTCGGCGTACGTCGCGCTGCGCATCTCGACCTCACCGGGACCGCGGTGCCCGATCAGCGTGAGCTCGCGGGTCAGGTCGGCGAAGAACCGAGGCGCCTGCATGGCGAGCGCCGTTCCGTCGACACCGGGCTCGGAGAGCAGCCGGGCCGCGACCGGATCACGCCGCGCCGACGCCGCGAGCCGGTGGACGGCGGCGAGGGCCTGCGCGCTGACCAGACCCGACCCGGCGGCGGGCAGCACGTCGCGCCCACACAGGACCCGCATCACTACGCCGTAACCGGCGCACAGCAGGATCGAGGCCGACGCCAGCACCCAGCCGTGCACGACGTGGTCGCGACCGAGCAGGATGAGTTCCCGCAGCCGCTGGTCGTCGAGTCCGGTGGGATCGCCGGCGGCCGACTCCAGCGCGTCGACGTCTCCGGTGAAGTCCCTGGTGTCGCGGCTCGAGCCGGCGGACAGGCCGACCAGGCAGTTGGCGAACGTCAGTCCCCCGCGCAATTGCCGGGCCAGGTTGCGGGGCGGCACGGGCGGAAGTTCCGCACCGAAGAGCTCCAGGCCCTCCTCGGTGTGTCCGAAGAAACCCGCGAGGACGATGGCGGGATCGATGAACGGCACCGTGTGCGCCATGAAGTGTCCCGTGGTGATGCCTGCATACAGCCGGTGACCGAATACGCCCGTGGTGCGGACCGACATCTCCCGCTGCACCGCGCCACCCGGCCGCAGCCGCTCGGAGATCACCAGACCGGCGGCGCGCGTGCCGAGCACCGTCACCGACGCCGACGAGGGGGAGAACGGACCCGGCAGCGCCTCCGACAGGTTGGTGGCGATGAAGGCCGGGAACCGGGGATCGATCGGCGTGTCGAATTCGCCGTCGACGGTGCCCCGGCCGGCCGGGACGGGCTCGACGCCGTCCGGTGCCGGAGCGTCGACGGCCGGGATCTCGAGCACCCGCGGTAGCCGCCAGGGCATGGCGTACAGGCCGCCGCCGACCGCGATGCGGCCACGCCCCGCGAGGGCGAAGTCCTCGACGCACTGCGCCGCGTCGTGGGCGAGCGGGCCGCCCCACTGCGCGCGCAGCCGATCGGGATCGAGCCTCGGCAACTCCTGCGTCACCAGCCCGTCGGGCAGAAAGCGGCGCAAGCGTGCCGGCAGTCGCACCGGCAGTCGCAGGACGGGCCGTCCGAGCGCCGCGGCGATGGCACGGATCGACGTGTGACCGTCGGCGGCGACGTCGATCGCGCCCAGCAGGTCGGTGTCGAGCGCCGCCCGGACCAGCACGCGCGCCAGGTCGTGCGGATGGACCACCTGCAGCGGCCGGTCGCACACCCCGGCGGCATCCAGCACCGCGGGGCCGGTGAACGCGCGCAGCGTCGCCGCGTCCACGTGGCGGCCCAACACCATGGCCGCGCGGACGTGCAGCCCGTGGAAGGGTGGCGGTTCGGCGTGCAGCACCGACGACGCGACGACGATGCGGCCCGCGCTCGTCGCGATGAGCGTGGCCAGCAGCGCGTCGTCGCGGGCGCAGTGCACGACCGCCTCCGCGCCGGAGGGATCGCACCGCTGGGGTGCGACGAACTCGACCGAACCGGGCCAACTCACCGGACGGCGGCCGCCGGTGCCGACCACGTCGTGGCCCAGTCCGAGGAGCCGTTCGGCGACACCGCGGCCGACCACCCCGTCCACCCCGGTGACGACGATCTTCATCGAGACCTAGGAACCGTCGTCGTCGCTGAACGCGGCCAGCAGGTCCTGCAGATCCATCTCGGCGATGTCCTGGGTCCTGGCCGGCTCGCCCACTGCGGCGTCGGCGGCGTCGCGCGTAGACGCCAGGTTGAGCAGCATGTCGAGCACGCCCGCCTGTCGGAGCCGCTTGACGGGTATCGACGCCACCACGCGCTGCAGCTCTTCGTCGACCGGCGTCGTCGCGGGGGCCTGCTCCTCCTCGCCGACGAGCTGCGTGCGGAAGTGCTCAGCGATCGCCGACGGGTTCGGATAGTCGAAGATGAGGGTCGGCGACAGGGTCAGGCCCGTCGCCGCCTTCAGCCGGTTGCGCAGTTCGACGGCGGTCAGCGAGTCGAAGCCGTGATCGGAGAACGCCAGGTCCGGCGCGATGGACTGCGGCGACGGCAGCCCGAGGACGGTGGCCATGTGCGATCGCACCAACTCGAGCAGGAGGCCGTGCTGTTCGTCGATGGGCAGACCCGAAAGTCGTTGTGCCAATGCGGATCTCGAGTGTGCGGCGGCCAGCGAGTCACCGACCTGGCGACGGGCGGGCCCGGCGATCAGATCGTTGAACATCGGGGGCAGTGTGCCCGCCGCCGACTTGACCCGCAGCGCGCCGCGGTCGATGCGGGCCGGGACGAGGAAGGGCTCGTCGACGGTCAGCGCCTGATCGAACAGCGACAGCGCATCCTCGAGCGCCAGCGCGAGGATGCCGTCCCGGTTGAGCCGGGCGAGGTCGACGTCCTCGAGATGTCCCGTCAACCCGCTCGCCTGCTCCCACAGGCCCCAGCCGAGCGACATCGCGGGCAGTCCGTGCGCCCGCCGGTGGGCCGCCAACGCATCGAGGTAGGCGTTGGCCGCCGAGTAGTTCGCCTGCCCCGACGCGCCGACCAGCCCGGCCATCGACGAGAACATGACGAACGCGGACAGGTCCAGGTCCCTGGTCAGTTCGTGCAGGTTCCAGGCGGCGTCGACCTTGGCGCGCAACACCTGGTCGACCCGTTCCGGGGTCAGCGAGGTGAGCACGGCGTCGTCGATCACCCCCGCGGCGTGGATCACCGCCGACAGCGCGTGTTGGTGGTCGATGCCCGCCAGGCACTTGCCGAGCGCATCGCGATCGGCGGCATCGGCGGCGACGACCTGCACGTGGGCGCCGGCGTCGGTGAGTTCGGCGACGAGGTCGGCGGCGCCGGGCGCGTCCGGGCCGCGGCGCGAGAGCAGCACCAGATGACGCACGTCGTGGTGCGCCACCACGTGCCGGGCCACCGACGCGCCCGCCATGCCGGTGCCGCCGGTGATCAGGACGGTGCCGCCGGCCCATGCGTCGGGCATGGTCAACACCACCTTGCCGACGTGACGGGCCTGACCCAGGTAGCGCAGCGCCGCCGGGGCCCGCCGCACGTCCCACGTCGACGTGGGCAGCGGCCGGAGGACACCGGTGTCGGTCAGCGACGAGACGCCGGACAGGATCTTCGCGACGCCGTCCGCGCCGGCCTCGAACAGGTCGAACGCGCGGTAGCGCACACCCGGATGGTCTGCGGCGACGGCCTCGGCGTCGCGGACGTCGGTCTTGCCCATCTCCAGGAACACTCCGCCGCGCGGCAGCAGCCGCAGCGACGCGTCGACGAACTCGCCCGACAGCGAGTCAAGCACGACGTCGACCCCACGCCCGCCGGTGGCCGTCAGGAATTTCTGCTCGAAGTCCAGCGTGCGGGAGTCACCGATGTGGTCCTCGTCGAAGCCCATGCCGCGCAACGTGTCCCACTTGGCGCGGCTGGCGGTGGTGAACACCTCCAGCCCCCAGTGCCTGGCCAACCGAACCGCCGCCATCCCGACGCCGCCGGTGCCCGCGTGGATCAACACCGTTTGACCCGGTTGCACGTCGGCCAGCCCGCGCAGCGCGAAGTACGCGGTGGCGAAGCCCACCGTGAAGCCGGCGGCCTGGGCATAGCCCCAGTCCGCGGGGATGGGCAGGACGACGCGCGCGTCGGTGGTCGCGACCGAGCCGGTGCCCTCGGGGAACAAGCCCATCACCCGGTCGCCGACGGCGACGTCGGTGACGCCGGGCCCGACGCCGGTGACGACGCCCGCGGCTTCGATGCCCATCGCCCCGCCGCCGGGGTACAGACCGAGGGCGATCATCACGTCGCGGAAGTTGGCGCCGATCGCGCGCACGCCGACCCGGATGCGCCCGTGGTCGAGCGGCTCGCCGGGGGCGGGTGCCAAGGTGAGGTCGTCGAACGTGCCGGCCTCCGGCGGCACCGTCAGGCGCCACGGCGCGTTGTCGGGCGGCAGGGTCAACAGCGACTCCGCCCCGCGGCTCGGCACCACCCGCGCGGTGTGCAGCACGCCGTCGCGAATCACCACCTGCGGTTCGCCGGCGGCGACCACCGTCGCCAGCTCGAGGTCGGTGTCGGTGTCGATGTCGATGTCGGTGTCGACCAGCACGACGCGGCCCGGATGCTCGGTCTGGGCGGCCCGGACCAGGCCCCACACCGCCGCGCCGGCCAGGTCGGTGACGTCCTCGCCCGGCAGGGCGACGGCCCCGCGGGTGGCGACGAGGAGCGTCGCCGCCTTCGCCGAATCGAGTGGTTGGGCCAGCCACGACTGCAGCCGCTCGAGCGCCACGTGAGTCGCGCCGTACACGCCGGCCAGCTCGTCGGATTCGTCTGTCGCAGGAACTGATTTGAACACCACGACCTCGGCGTCGGAGTCCACATGCTCGGCGGCGGGCGTGGTCGCCGACCACACCACCTCGAAGAGCTCGCCGCCGCCGGACTGGCCGACGGCTGCGGCCAGTTGCTGCGCGGTGACCGGACGGGCGACCATCGTCTCGACCGACAACACCGGCAGGCCGAGGCCGTCGGCGAGGTCGATGGACATCGAGCTGGGGCCGTTCGGCGCGATCCGGGCCCGGACCGCCGACGCGCCGGAGGCGTGCAGGGACACCTTCTGCCAGGAGAACGGCAGCGCCATCTCACCGGCCTCGGCGTCCGCGGAGTCCGCCCGGCTGAGCACCACCGCGTGCAGCGCACCGTCGAGCAGCGCCGGATGCACGCCGAAACCGCTCGACGGCAGATCCCGGGGCATGGACACCTCGGCGAACACCTCGTCGCCGCGGCGCCACATCGCGGACAACCCACGGAAGGTCGGCCCGTATTCGTAACCGCGCGCGGACAGCTGCGCATACGCATCGGAGACGTCGACCTCGATCGCCCCCACCGGCGGCCACGTCGAGAGGTCCGCGTTCGGTGCGGCCGCGGCGATGGCCAGTTCACCCTCGGCGTGCAGCACCCACGGCGCCCCACCGGCGCGGGAGAAGATGGACACCACGCGAGAACCCGCCTCGTCGGCGGGACTGACCACGACCTGCACCGCCACCCCGTCGGGGGGCAGCAGCATCGGGGCGTGCAGCATCAGCTCGTCGATGGCTCCGCAGCCCACTTCGTCGCCCGCCCGGATGGCGAGTTCGACGAAGCCGGCGCCGGGGAACAGCACGACGCCACCCACGGCGTGATCGGCCAGCCACGGATGCGATGACACCGACAACCGGCCGGTGAGCACCACACCGCCGGTCTCCGGCGACTCGACGACCGCGCCGAGCAACTGCGTGATCGGTGCTGCCCAACCCGAGTCCCGCGGCGTCCGTCGACCCCGACGTGCGGGCCGACAACCAGAAGCGCCGCCGCTGGAAGGCATACGTCGGCAGGTCCAGCAGCCGCCCGCCGGGGCAGGCCGCGCGCCAATTCACGTCCAGCCCCGTGACGTTCAACTCGGCCAGCGCCGTCAGCAGGGTCGACCGGTTCGGACCGGTCCTTGCGGATCGTGGAGGCGGTCACGGGCTCGGCCGGGGTCACCGACTGCTCGATCGCGGCCGTCAGCCCGCTCGCGGGTCCCAGCTCGAGGAAGCGGGTGACGCCGGCGGCGGCCAGGACGCCGACGCCGTCGGCGAACCGCACTGCCTCGCGGACGTGGCGCACCCAGTACGGCGCCGACCCGAAGTCGTCGCTCGCGAGTTCTCCGGTGACGTTGGAGACCACCGGAATGCTGCACGGGCTCAATGACATTCCGCTGGCGACGGTGTTGAACTCGTCGAGCATCGGTTCCATCAGCGACGAGTGGAACGCGTGCGACACCGCGAGCCGGTGCACGCGGCGACCGAGCGCACGGGCCTCCTCGGCGATCGCCAGCACGGCGTCCTCGGGGCCGGAGACGACGACCGAGTCGGGACCGTTCACGGCGGCGAGATCCACCCGTCGGCCGACACCGTCGCGCAGCAGGCCACGGATCTCCGCCTCGCTGGACGACACCGCCACCATCGCGCCGCCCTCGGGCTGCCTCTGCATGAGCCTGCCCCGCGCGGCGACGAGCGCGGCCGCGTTCTCCAGCGACAGGACGCCCGAGACGTGGGCGGCGGTCAGTTCTCCGATCGAGTGGCCGACGAGGTAATCCGGTGTCAGTCCCCAGGATTCGAGCAACCGGAACAGGGCCACCTCGACGACGAACAACGCCGGCTGCGCGAACTCGGTGGAGTCGAGCACCGCCGCGTTGCTGCCCCACATCACGTCGCGGATCGGCCGCAGCAGGTGCCGGTCCAGCTCGGTGGTGACGGCATCGAACGCGTCGGCGAACACGGGGAACTCCGCGTACAGCTCCCGGCCCATGCCGAGGGTCTGAGCGCCCTGGCCCGGAAAGACGAACGCCGTCTTGCCCGCACCGCCGGCCAGGCCGCGGGCGGTGTGCTGCCCGGGTTGATCGGCCGCCAGGGCCCTCAGGTCGGCGAGCAGCGCGTCGCGGTCGGTGCCGAGCGATCACCGCGCGGTGCCGGAATGCGGCCCGGCCACCCAGGGTCCACCCCACGTCGACGGCGTCCAGCTCGGGACGGGCCTCCAGGTGTTCGGCGAGCCGGCGCGCCTGAGCGCCGAGCGCCTCGGGCGACTTCGCGGACAACGCCAACGGCACGACCGACGGGCCCGACCGCGGTGGTGGGCGTCGGGACCGACGGCGGCGCCTGTTCGACGATGACGTGCGCATTGGTGCCGCTGATGCCGAACGACGACACGCCCGCCCTGCGGGGAGTGCCGTTCGCGGGCCACGGCTGGGCCTCGGTGAGCAGCGCCACCGACCCCATCGACCAGTCGACGTGCGGGGTCGGCTCGTCGACGTGCAGCGTCGCGGGAAGCCATTCGTGGCGCATCGACTGGATCATCTTGATGACGCCGGCGACGCCCGCCGCCGCCTGCGTGTGGCCCATGTTCGACTTCACCGAGCCGAGCCACAGCGGATGCCGCCGGTCCTGGCCGTAGGTCGCCAGCAGCGCCTGCGCCTCGATGGGATCGCCCAGCGTGGTTCCGGTGCCGTGGGCCTCCACCACGTCGACGTCCGACGCGTTGAGCCCCGCGTTGGCGAGCGCGGCCCGCAGGACCCGTTGCTGCGAGGGCCCGTTCGGTGCGGTCAGCCCGTTGGAGGCGCCGTCCTGATTGAGCGCCGAACCGCGGACCAGCGCCAACACCTGGTGCCCGAGTCGCTCGGCGTCGGAGAGCCGTTCGACGACGAGAATGCCGCCGCCGTCGGCGAATCCGGTCCCGTCGGCGGCACCCGCGAACGACTTGCACCGACCGTCGGCGGACAACCCGCGCTGTCTGCTGAACTCGACGAAGATGTCCGGGGTGGCGTTGACCGTGACGCCGCCGGCCAGGGCGAGGTCGCATTCCCCGAGGTGTAGCGCCTGAACCGCCATGTGCAACGCGACCAGCGACGACGAGCACGCGGTGTCGATCGAGACTGCGGGTCCCTCGAGCCCGAGCACGTAGGACACCCGGCCCGAGGCCACGCTGGACGCCTGACCGGTCAGGCGGAATCCCTCCGCACCGTCGGCAGCGACGCCGTAACCCTGCGCGTAGACCCCGGCGAACACGCCGGTCGCACTGCCCCGCAACCCGGTCGGGTCGATACCGCCGCGCTCCAACGCCTCCCACGCCAGCTCGAGGAACAGCCGCTGCTGCGGGTCCATCGCCAGCGCCTCCGTCGGGGACACGCCGAAGAAGGCGGGGTCGAAGTCGGCGGCGTCGTAGAGGAAGCCCCCGGTGCGGGCGTAGGAGGTGCCCGGGGCGTCGGGATCGGCGTTGAAGAGGCCCACCAGATCCCAGCCCCGGTCGGTCGGGAAGTCCGAGAGCACGTCGCGTCCGTCGGCGACCATGTCCCACAACGACTCCGGCGAGTCGACGCCGCCGGGATAGCGGCACGACATGCCGACGATCGCGATCGGCTCGTCGACGATCGACGTCGTCGTGGTGGTCTCGGTGCGCACGTCGGGCGCGCCGGCCAACTCCTGTCGGATGTAGCCGGCCAACGCGTCCGGCGTCGGGTAGTCGAAGATCAGGGTGGGCGACAGGGCCAAGCCGGTGGCGGTCTTCAGCCGGTTGCGCAGTTCGACGGCGGTGAGGGAGTCGAAGCCGTGGTCGGAGAAGGCCAACTCCGAGGCGATCGCCTCGGGTGCCACCGTGCCGAGCACCGTCGACATGTGCGAGCGCAGCAGGTCCAGGATCAGCGCCTGCTGGGCGGCCTCGGACAATCCCTGGAGGCGTTGCGCCAGAACGGACTTCGACTTCGCCGCCACCAGCGAGTCGTCGACGCGCCGTCTGGTGGAGGTGCTGGCGAGCGACGCGAACATCGGCGGCAGCAGGCCGGCGGCCGAGCGCGTACGGAGGGCACCGCGGTCGATGCGGACGGGTGCGAGCAGCGGCTCGCCGACGATCAGCGCCGAGTCGAACAACGCCATGGCCGTCGTCGGTGGACATGGCCAGGATGCCGTCGCGGCTCAGTCGGGTGAGGTCGGACTGCCCGAGATGCCCGGTCATCTCGCTGGCCTGCTCCCACAGGCCCCACGCCAGGGACGTGCCGGGAAGCCCGTTGGGCGCGGCGGTGTGCGGCGAGGGCGTCGAGGAAGGTGTTGGCGGCGCAGTAGTTGGCCTGACCCGCCGAACCGACCACGCCCGCCATCGACGAGAACATCAGGAACGCAGCGGGATTGGCGTTGCGGGTCAGCTCGTGCAGGTTCCACGCCGCGTCGACCTTGGCGCGCAGCACGGCGGTCGACTCGCTCGGGAGTCAGGGACCCGACGACCGCGTCGTCGAGCACGCCGGTGGCGTGGATGACCGCGGACAGCGGGTGCGCGGGGTCGACCCGCTCCAGCGCGGCCGCCAGTGCGGCGCGATCGGCTGCGTCGGCCGCGACGACGTGCACACGAGCGCCCGTCGCGGTGAGATCGGCGACCAGCTCGGCGGCGCCCGGTGCGTCGAGCCCGCGCCGCGACAGCAGCATCACGTGCTGCACGCCGTGTTCGGCGACGACGTGGCGGGCGACCGAGGCGCCCGCCATGCCGGTGCCACCGGTGATCAGGACGGTGCCGGCGGCCCACGCATCGCGGCATCGTCATGACGATCTTGCCGATGTGGCGGGCCTGGCTCAGATACCGCAGCGCGGCGGGTGCGCGCCGGACGTCGAACGTCGTCACCGGCAGCGGCCGCAGGCTCGCCCGCGGCGAACATCCCGGAGAGCTCGACGATGTACTCGGACATCCTCGGTCGGCCCGGCTCGAACAGGTCGAACGCGCGGTAGTGCACGCCGGGATGGGCGCGCGGCGACGGTGTCGGCGTCGCGGATGTCGGTCTTGCCCATCTCGAGGAAGACTCCGCCGCGCGGCAGCAGCCGCAGCGACGCGTCGACGAAGTCACCGGCCAGCGAGTCGAGCACGACGTCGAATCCGCGGCCGCCCGTGACGTCGAGGAACTTCTGCTCGAAGTCCAGCGTTGCGCGAATCACCGATGTGGTCGTCGTCGAAGCCCAATGGCCCGCAACGTGTCCCACTTGCGCACGGCTGGCGGTGGTGAAGACCTCCATGCCCCAGTGCCGGGCCAGCTGGACCGCGGCCAGCCCGACGCCACCCGTCGCCGCGTGGATCAGGATCGACTGGCCGGGCTGGACCTTGGCCAGTTCCCGCAGTCCGTAGAACGCCGTGGTGAACACGACCAGGGTGGCGGCGGCCTCGGCGTCGGACCAGCCGGTCGGGATCGGGGCGATGAGCCGGGCATCGGCCTCGACGCGCGTGCCGGTGCCCTCGGGGAACAGGCCCATCACGCGGTCGCCGACGGCGAAGCCCGTCACCGCCTCGCCGACCTCGACCACCACGCCGGCACCCTCGCTGCCGAGCAGCGCGTCGTGGGTGAACATGCCGAGGGTGATCATCACGTCGCGGAAGTTGGCGGCGACGGCACGCATCTCGACGCGGATGTGCCCGGCGCGCAGCGGCTGATCGGCGTTGGGCACCTCCTCGAGCACCAGGTTGTCGAACGTGCCCGGTGCGCTGAGGCCGAGTCGCCACGGCTTGCCCGACGTCGGGCGGTGTCAGCACGGCGTCGACGCCGCGGCTGCGCACCACCCGGGCGGCGTGCGCAACGCCGGCCCGCACCACCAGTTGCGGCTCACCGACGGCGAGGATCTCCGCCGGGGCGACGTCGTCGCTCGCGCCCGTCCCGAGGTCGGCGAGCACGATCCGGCCCGGATGTTCGTTCTGCGCTGCCCGCACCAGGCCCCAGACCGCGGCACCGGCCAGGTCGGTGACGTCCTCGCCCGGCAGCGCGATCGCGCCGCGGGTGACGACCAACAACTGCGACGGAGGCGGCTCGGCGAGCCAGGACTGCAGCCGCTCGAGCGCGCTGCCGGGTGGCGGTGTGGACGGCTGCCACCAGAGTCGGCGGAATCGCTTGACACCGGCACGGTTTCGTACAGCACGACGCCGTCGGTGGCGAGCTCCGCACCGTCCGGCGCAGTCACCGGTGACCACTCGCACCTCGAGGAGTTCGCCGTCACCGCCGGCACGGCCGGCGAGGGCGAGCTGGTCGGCGCTGACCGGCCGGGTGGTCATCGTGCCGACGGACAGCACGGGGAGGCCGAGGCCGTCGGCCAGGTCGATGGACACCGAGTGCGCGCCCGTCGGGGCGATGCGGGCCCGCACGGACGACGCCCCCGCGGCGTGGAGGGACACGTGCTGCCACGAGAACGGCAGTGCCAGCTCGTGATCGCCCGCAGCCAGTGCCACCGCGTGCAACGCCGCGTCGAGCAGTACCGGGTGGATCCCGAACTCGGCGGCTTGAACACCTTGCGGGACGGTGACTTCGGCGAACACCTCGTCGCCTCGATGCCACATGGCGGTCAGCGCGCGGAAGGCCGGGCCGTACTCGTAACCGCGTGCGGCGAGCGTCTCGTAGGCGTCGGTCACGTCGACCGCGACGGCGCCCGCGGGCGGCCATGCGGACAGGTCGGCACTGGGCGCGGCCGCCGTCGCCCGCACCACTGCCTCGGCGTGCAGCACCCAGGCGGAGTCCTCGTCGCCGGGCCGGGAGAACACCGACACCGTGCGCGCGCCCGCATCATCGCTCGCCCCGACCAACACCCGGATCGGTACGCCCGACGGCGCGATCACCAGCGGCGCCTGCAGGGTCAGCTCCTCGACGACCGGGCACCCCACCTCGTCGCCCGCCCGGATGACCAACTCGACGAAACCGGCCCCGGGGAACAGGACCACGCCGTCCACCGCGTGGTCGGACAGCCACGGCTGCGAGGAGACCGACAGCCGGCCGGTGAGCACGACCTGGCCCGACTCCGGCACCTCGATGACCGCGCCGAGCAGCGCGTGCGCGGCGCCGGCCAGCCCCAGTCCGGTGGCGTCCGAGGCTCCGGTGCCCCCGCCGGACAGCCAGAACCGGCGCCGCTCGAAGGCATACGTCGGCAGGTCGGCGAGCCGGCCGCCCGGCGCAGACGCTGCGCCAGTCCACCGCGATCCCCGCCGTGAACGCCTGCGCCGCCGAGGTGAGGAAGCGGTCGAAGCCGCCGTCGTCGCGACCGAGGGTCGGCACCACCACAGGATCGAAGGAGTTTCCGGTGCAATCGCGGACCGTGTCCTCGATGCCGGCGATCAGCGCCGGGTGCGGGCTGGTCTCGACGAAGGCGCGGTAACCGTGTCCGCAGGCCGACCGCACCGCGCGGTCGAACTGGACCGTCTCACGGATGTTGCGGTACCAGTAATCGGCGTCGAGCGTCGCGGTGTCGACGAGGTCGCCGGTCACGGTGGAGAAGAACGCGGTGCGGGTGGACACGCGGCTCGATCCCGGTCAGCGCCTCGCGCAGTCGGGCCTCGATGGCCTCGACCTGGGCCGAGTGGGACGCGTAGTCCACGTCGATGCGGCGCGCCCTGATCTCCAGTGCCTCGCACTGCCGCATCAGCGCCTCGAGCGCCGCGGTTTCGCCGGAGACGACGACGGCCGAGCGGCCGTTGACGACGGCGACGTCGGCGACGCGGGGCGCGACGTCGAGCCCGACCAGCAGCTCGCGGGCCCGGTCGGCACTGCACGCCAGCGACACCATGCCCGCCGAACCGGACAGCTCGACGAGCAGCTGGCTGCGCAGGGCGACGACGCGTGCGGCGTCCCGAAGGGTCAGCGCTCCGGCCACGTGGGCCGCGGCGATCTCGCCCTGGGAATGGCCGATGACGGCGTCGGCGGACACGCCCACCGAACGCCACAGCTCCGCCAGCGACACCATCACCGCGAACAGCGCCGGCTGGACGACGTCGACGCGGTCCAGACCCTGCCCGGCTGCGCAACACGTCGACCAGCGACCAGTCCACGAACTCGGACAGCGCCTCCGAACAGGCCGTCAGCCGTTCGGCGAAAACGGGCGAGGATTCCATCAGTTCGATGCCCATGCCGAGCCACTGACTGCCCTGGCCGGGGAACACGAACGCGACCTTGCCCGCAGGCGTGGCCGCACCCGTGACGGTCCGCGCGGCGAGGTCCCCGGAGATCACCCCGGCCAGACCGGCCAGCAACTGGTCGCGGTCGGCGCCGAGCACCACCGCGCGGTGCTCGAAGGTGGCGCGTCCCGCGAGGGTCCACGCCACGTCGCCGTCGTCGGACTCGGCGTGGCGCCCGACGTGATCGGTCAACCTCGCCGCCTGCTCGCGCAGCGCAGCGGGCGACTTGGCCGACAGCACCCACGGCAGCAGCGGCGGTTGCTGCTGCGTGGACGGGGCGACCGATTCGCCCGCCGGGGCGGACTCGAGGATCACGTGCGCATTGGTGCCGCTGATGCCGAACGACGAGATGCCGGCCCGGCGGGGAGTGTCACCCGCGGGCCACGGCTGCGCCTCGGTCAGCAGGGACACCGCACCCGCGGTCCAGTCGACGTGCGGGCTCGGGGCGTCCACGTGCAGCGTTGCGGGCAACCGTTCGTGCCGCATCGACTCGATCATCTTGATGACGCCCGCGACGCCCGCTGCGGCCTGGGTGTGGCCCATGTTCGACTTGATCGACCCCAGCCACAGCGGCCGCGGCCGGTCCTGCCCGTAGGTGCCCAACAGCGCCTGCGCCTCGATCGGATCTCCGAGCGGGGTGCCCGTGCCGTGACCCTCGACCACGTCGACCTGCGACGCGGTCGAGGCCCGCGTTGGCGAGCGCCGCACGCACCACCCGCTGCTGGGATGGACCGTTGGGTGCAGTCAGCCCGTTGGAGGCGCCGTCCTGGTTGACAGCGGAGCCGCGCACCACCGCGAGCACCTGGTGACCGAGCCGCTGCGCGTCGGACAGCCGCTCGACGGCGAGCACGCCGCCACCCTCGGCCCAGCCGACGCCGTCGGCCGCACCGGCGTAGGGCTTGCAACGGCCGTCGGGGGCCAGCCCGCGGTGGCGGCTGAACTCCACGAAGATGGTGGGGGTCGCATTCACCGTCACGCCGCCCGCCAGGGCCAGGTCGCATTCGCCCAGACGCAACGCCTGCACGGCCATGTGCAGGGCGACCAACGACGACGAGCACGCGGTGTCGATCGACACCGCCGGGCCCTCCAGGCCAAGGACGTAGGCCACCCGACCCGAGGTCACGCTCGACGTCATGCCGGTGAGGCGGTAGCCCTCGATGCTGTCGGCGGACATGCCGTAGCCGCCGGCGATGACGCCCGCGAACACTCCCGTGGCGCTGCCGCGCAACGAGGTCGGGTCGACGCCGGCCCGCTCCAACGCCTCCCATGACAACTCCAGGAGCATGCGCTGCTGGGGATCCATCGCGAGCGCCTCGCTCGGCGCGATCCCGAAGAAGCCGGCGTCGAAGTCGGCGGCGTCGGTGACGAAACCGCCGGTGCGCGCGTAGGACTTGCCGGGAGCGTCGGGATCGGGGTCGAACAGGCCCGCGGTGTCCCAGCCGCGGTCGGCCGGGAACTCCGTCACCACGTCGCGGCCTGCGGCCACCATGTCCCAGAGGCCCTCGGGGGAGTCGACGCCGCCGGGGAACCGGCACGCCATCCCGACGATCGCGATCGGCTCACCGGAGCGCTCCAGCAGTGATCGGTTCTGGTTCTTCAACCGGTCGATCTGGACGAGCGCCCTGCGGAGCGCTTCGGTGGCGTTCTGGAGTTGATCGGCCATACGGTGTGCAAACCCCTGTCTGGCGACCGCGTGTGCGGCGACCCTGGTGTAGACCCTGAAGTATTCGGTGCCGCGCTCCCGTTGGATGAGCCTAGGAGCTGGCGACGGACCGCACGCGTCGGTCCACCATTCGGGACGTCGTTCAGTACGCCTTCAATACGCCTTCAGTACGCGTTCGGTACGCCATTGTGTTCCCCGGTTCGTCCCGGTTGTCACCCGACTGCCTACACTCGGGCACTTCTGAGAACTCGGATGCCGGACCAGGCGAGATGACGGGGTGCCGATGACATTCGGCGCAGGTGGCCGCCGCGTTCACGCAGCGCACCGCCATGCGTTCGTGCCGCTGACCGCCGCCGCAACCGGTACGCCCGGGCCGATCGTCGGAGGCAAGGGCTTTGCGCTGGCGGCGATGGCCGGGCTGGGGCTCCCCGTGCCCCCGGCGTTCTGCGTGACCGCGCAGCGGTGTGCGGGCTGCGCCGACGACCCGTCCGCGACGGTCGACCTGATGTGGCAGGACGTGCTGGACGGTCTGGAGTGGCTGCAGGAGCCGGACGGTGCGAACCTTCGGTCGTGGCCCCCGGCCGCTGCTGCTGGCGGTGCGCAGCAGCGGTGTCACCTCGATGCCCGGCATGCTCGAGACCGTGCTGAACGTCGGCATCGACGACGCCGTCGCCGAAGCCCTGGCCGCTGCGCACTCGGCTGCCGTTCGCCGGCGACGTCCGGGATCGGTTCCGGCGCGGCTACCGACGCGCGGTGGGCGCCGCGGCGGCAGGTGCCCGACGACCCGCTAGCGCAACTGCGCGGCGCGCATGGAGGCCGTGGTCGTCCTCGTGGTCGTCGAACCGGGTGGCCGCCTACCGGGCGCACCACGGGCTGGACCGGGCGGCGGTGTCGCCGTCCTGTTGCAGGCGATGGTGTTCGGCAATCTCGACGCCGGCTCGGGCACCGGCGTGCTGTTCACCCGCGACCCGTCGACCGGGGCGCGGCGACCCCTTCGGCGAGTGGCTGCCCGCCGCGCAGGGCGACGACGTCGTCTCGGGCACCAGCGACTGCGAGCCCGCTCGGCGCGTTGCGGGACCGCCTCCCCGAGGTGTACGACGAGCTGATCGAGGCGGGCCGGCGACTGGAACGTGCCGGGGCCGACGTGCAGGACGTCGAGTTCACCGTCGAGGCGGGCACGCTGTGGCTGCTGCAGTCGAGGGTGGCGCAGCGGTCGCCGCGGGCGGCGGTGCTGCTGGCGCTGGCGTTCCGGGACGAGGGCGTCATCGACGACGGCGGGGTGCTGGACCGGGTGACGCCCGCGCAGCTCGCTGGCGGTGCAGGCCGACCAGGCCGGCGGCCGAGCGTCCGGCCCGCCGCTGGCCACGGGCGTGCCGGCCTGCCCCGGCGTGGCGTCGGGGCTGGCGTGCACCACCAGCGACGACGCCATCGACGCGGCCGACGCCGGGCACGACGTCATCCTGGTGCGCCCGACGACGAGCCCCGACGACGTGGCCGGAATTCATGGCCGCCAGAGGGGTCGTCACCGAGGTCGGCGGCGCGAGCAGCCACGCCGCGATCGTCGCCCGCGAACTCGGCAGGCCCGCGGTGGTCGGCTGCGGCGCCGGCCTCGTCGCCCTGTTGGAGGGCCGGACGATCACGGTCGACGGCGACACCGGCGAAGTGCGCGACGGCGCCCTCCGGCCCTCGGCGGCGGCCGACGACCCCGGGCTGCGCCGATTCGCCGACCTGGTGCGTGCGGCCAGCCCGCTGCGGGCGCACGCGTCTGGTGACCACCCCGCCCTCGCCGACGATTCGGAGTCCTCGGTGCGCGCGGCCCTCACCGCCGGGTACACGGACGTGGTGTCGCCCTCGCCGCTCGTCGCCATGCTCGTCGCCGCCCGGCTGGCCCGACGCCGATGAATGCCGCTGCGACCGAGCTCGCACTGCTGCAGACCGTCCGGCTGAAGGGCCGCATGCGCCGCGACGAGCTGGCCGGCAGAGTGGCCGGCGGGCCCGACGTCGGGGCGCTGATCGACGCGGGCCTGCTGCTCGACGGCCCGACCGTCCGGCTCACCGCGGCCGGACGGTCCCGGCTCGAGGAATTGCTCGACGCCGAGCGTGCGACGGTGGATCCCTCTGCGGCACAACGCATCTACGCCGACTTCGGGGTGGTCAACGCCGACGTGAAGGGCGTCATCGCGCGGTGGCAGCAGAGCAGGGGAACGGCGGACGAGGACACCGCGGGCGTGCTGGCGCGGATCGACGAGCTTCATCGCGCCGTGCTCCCGGTGATCGCCGCGGCGGGCGCCCTGGTGCCGCGGTTGGCCGCGTACGCCGCCCGGCTGGACGCCGCTCTGCGCCTGGCGAAGGGCGGAGACGCGTCCTGGCTGACCCGGCCAATCGTCGATTCGTATCACACGGTGTGGTTCGAGCTGCACGAAGAACTGATCGGTCTGGCCGGCCGGACGCGGGCGGACGAGGCGGGCACCGAGGGGTGAGTGAAACAGGTTTGAGTGCAACGAGCGTGCACTCGACGCGGTCTGTGCGAAGCTGACGGCGTGACGGTCGAGAAGGTGCGCGTGGTGGTCGGCGACGATCACCCGCTGTTCCGCGACGGGGTGGTCCGCGCGCTGAACGCGAGCGGAACCATCGACGTGGTGGCCGAGGCGGACGACGGGATGTCGGCGCTGCAGCTCATTCGGGAGCACTCGCCCCGGGTCGCGCTGCTGGACTATCGCATGCCAGGTCTCGACGGGGCTCAGGTCGCCGCCGCGGTCCGGCGCGACGAGCTGCCCACGCGGGTGCTGCTGATCTCCGCGCACGACGAGTCGGCGATCGTGTACAGCGCGTTGCAGGAGGGGGCGGCGGGTTTCATCTCGAAGGAGTCCAGCCGATCCGAACTCGTCGAAGCAGTGCTGAGTTGCGCGAAGGGGCGTGACGTCGTGGCACCCAACCTCGCCGCGGGGCTGGTCGGAGAGATCCAGCGCCGCAACGACTCCGACACCCCGACGCTCAGCGCCAGGGAACGCGAGGTCCTCGGCCACATCGCCGGTGGCCGGACCATCCCGGCGATGGCCAAGCAGATGTACCTGGCGCCCTCGACGGTCAAGACGCACGTGCAGCGGCTGTACGAGAAACTCGGCGTGGGCGATCGCGGCGCCGCCGTCGCCGAGGCGATGCGGCGCGGCCTGTTGGAATGAGCGTCGACCGACTCTCGCGACGCCTCGTCGACTACTTCGCCGCGGAACCCGTTCGCGTCTCGGCGCTGCTGCGTCTGCCGCTCATCGCGCTGATGGGCTTCCTGGTGTGGCTGTGGGAGGTCGACAGCTGGTTGCCCGAGGTCTACACCACGATTCTCGGGGTCTACGCGGTGGTGGCGGTCATCTGGGCGCTGGCCGTCTTCCGCGGTCCGGTGCCGTCGTGGGGCGGCTGGCTGTCGACCGGCGTCGACGTGCTCGCGGTGGTGTCGTTGTGCGTGGTCTCCGGCGGCGCCACCGCCGCGCTGCTGCCGGTGTTCTTCCTGTTGCCGTTGTCGGTGGCGTTCGGTGACCGGCCGGTGTTGACGGGCGTGCTGGGGCTCGGCACTGCGGCGTGCTACCTCGGGGCGTGGATCGTCTACTCCAAGCGCGACGACCACGTCGGCCTGCCCGACGTGGTCTACCTGCAGTTCGGGTTCCTGCTGTGGCTGGCCGCCGCCACCACGGCGCTGTGTCTGGTCCTGACGCGGCGCGCTGCTCGCGTGGCGGCGCTGCTCGACGTGCGCCGACGTCTGGTGGCCGAGTCGATGCAGGCCGACGAGCGCACCAATCGCGAACTGGCCGAACATCTTCACGACGGGCCGCTGCAGACGTTGCTGGCGGCCCGGATGGAACTCGACGGGGTGCGCGAGCGGATGCCCGACCCGTCGTTGGACATGGTTCATGCGGCGCTCAACGACACGGCGGCGGGGCTCCGGTCGACGGTGACCGCACTGCACCCGCAGGTGCTGGCCCAACTCGGCTTGACGCCCGGCATCCGGGAGCTGGTGCGCCAGTACGAAAGTCGCGGTGACTTCACCATCGACGCCGAACTCGAAGACGTGGGCAAGCCGGCCTCGCAGGCACTGCTGTACCGCGCGGCCCGCGAACTGCTGGCCAACGTCAACAAGCACGCAGGCGCGAGCGCGGTCACCGTCCGGATGTTCCGACGGGGTCATCGGGTGCTGCTCACCGTCGCCGACGACGGGGCCGGGTTCGAACCGGCGATCGTCGACGCGCGCGTCGCAGAGGGACACATCGGGCTGGCGTCGCTGCAGGCCCGCTTCGATTCGATGGGCGGGGCGATGGTGATCGACTCGACCCCTGGGCGCGGGACGCTGGTCACCGTGACCTCGCCACCGGAGGACTCGGCACCGGGTTAGCTCGAACCAGGTTGGGCGGACACCGCGAAGCGCCCCCCGGCCGCCAAGACGGGGGGCGCCTCATTGAGGGTGGTCTGTGTCAGTCGCCGAAGTCGAACCCGCCGCGGTGGTGGTGGCGGTGCCAGCGGGCACCGGGCTGCACCATCGTCGGCGGCGTGGCCCTGATGCTCGGCGCGTGGAAGTTGCCGTGGTCGTTGGCGGTGATCGACGGGGCGGCGTTGGCTGCGCCCGCCGAGCCGAGGATGGCACCGCCGGCAATGCCCGCGGCGACGAGCGGTAGGGCGAAATAGCGGGTCAGGTGGCGGACGAAGGTGCCGTTCACGTTCAATCTCCTTGTGTCAGTGAGGCTTTGGAAACCCTGCCGAGGTTCTTCGGCGTTGACACAACTATGTCGCGGGACGGGGCCGGCGTCTGTCGGGTGACCGGCGGTCACCACGGATGAACCGGGTGTCCCCCGACGGGGGGACACGCGCCGCGGTGACGCTAGTCGAGGAATCGGGACCGCACCCCTGGTGCGGGGATCGGGCACGTGTCGCGCCGGCCGAACACCCGGTAACGGATGCCTGCGAAGCGGTCGTACAGCCGGTCGCGGGCACCCTTCGGGATGAAGCCGGCCGCGGCCAGTGCCCGCCACGGACCGCCGAGGTAGTCGACGACCTGCAGCGCCGCCTCGGAACGCACCGTCACCCGCTCCGACGCGGTGCCGGGATCACGCACGAACACCATGGAGTCCACGTCCGCCAACTCCGGGTGGCGTTCGACCACCGCGTGACCGAACGTGCCGTCCAGCGCGGCGAACCGGAGTTCGCCGCGCCGGTCGACCCGCAGGATGAACTGCACGGCACCGTGACAGAAACCGCACACGCCGTCGTACAGCAGCATCGGCGCGGTGGTGACGGATTGGGCATCGACCCGTTCCTCGGTCATCCGGTCCCTTCCCGGTCGGTCGCTACTGCAGACGGCCTTCGTGTTCGGCGGCAGCGCGGCTGGCCGTTCCGGTCGTCCGCGTCCCGCGGCTGCCCATCAGCAGTCCCAACGCCACCATGCCGACTGCCAGCCCGAGATGCAACCAGTTGTCGGCAGTGTTGACCGGGACGAAGTTCGCGGCGCTGTCGTGGTCGACGACCAGGCCGTAGACGAACAGCACCAGGTAGATCAGGCCGCCGCCGATCAGGTAGTACCGGGCCATCGGCGCGGTCCGGGCCAGCAGCATTCCCGCGACCCCGAACAGCAGGTGAACGACGTTGTGCAGCACCGAGACGTTGAAGATGCCCAACAGCATTGCACCGGAATGGTGGCCGGCGCCGCCGAGCGCCTGGTAGTTGGTGGTGACGCCCGGGACGAAACCCAGGATGCCGACCAGAATGAACAGCGCGCCCATGGCTAGGGCGGCGAGCTGTACCGGCGTCCTCGCGGTGCCGGCTCGGGGTTTGGCTGTCGTCGACATGATGCTCCTCTACTTCGTTTCCGACGATGGCGTCACCTCGATACCCCTGAGCCGCCGTGTCAAACGAAGGAGAACCCGACTATTTCGCCAGACTTCGCGCAATGACCAGCCGCTGAATCTGGTTGGTGCCCTCGAAGATCTGTGTGATCTTGGCCTCGCGCATGTACCGCTCGACGCGGTAGTCACGGGTGTACCCGGTGCCACCGAACACCTGGACCGCATCGGTGGTGACCTTCATCGCCGCGTCCGTGCAGACGAGCTTGGCGACGCTGGCCTGCGTCGAGTACGTCCTACCGAGGTCTCGGCGTCGCGCGGCGTCGAGGTAGGTGGCTCTGGCGCTGACCACGGCGGCAGCCATGTCGGCCAGCAGAAAGCCCAACCCCTGATGGTCGATGATCTTGCGTCCGAACGTGGTTCGTTCGTTGGCGTAGCGCGTGGCGTCCCCGAGCGCCGCCTGCGCGATCCCCGTGGCGACCGCAGCGATGCCCAGTCGGCCCGAATCCAGCGCGCTGAAGGCGATCTGGAGTCCCTGGCCCTCCGCTCCGACGCGGCGGTCGGCGTCGACGTGCGCATCGTCGTAGAAGGCGGACGTCGTGGGTACCGCCGCCAACCCCATCTTCTCCTCGGGCTTGCCGAACCTCAGTCCGGGAAGATCACCGGGCACCAGGAAGCACGAGATGCCGTCACCCGTACGGGCGAACAGCGTGTAGAAGTCCGCGACGCCCCCGTGGGTGATCCACGACTTCGACCCGTTCAGCACGTATTCCCCGTCGACGAACTCTGCGGCGCACCGCAGGGCGGCGGCGTCGGAGCCGGCCTGCGGCTCGGACAGGCTGTACGCCCCGATCTGGCTGCCCGACAGCATGTCGGGCAGCCAGCGCCGCTTCTGCTCGTCGCTGCCGAAGGTCAGCAGCGGGTGTGACGACAGGCTGTGCACGCTGACGGCGACGGCAACCGCCGCCCAGCGTGCGGCGAGCTCCTCGAGCACCTGCAGGTAGACCTCGAACGGCTGACCGCCGCCGCCCCACTCCTCGGGTTGCGGAAGGCTCAGCAGCCCCGCGGCGCCCAACTGCGCGAACACCCCATCGGGATAGGTCTCCGTGCGTTCGTGCTCGTCGACGATCGGATCCAGCAGCTTGTCCGCGACGTCGCGGGTCAGCGCGATGAGCTCCTCGGCCTCAGACGAGGGCAGGATGCGGTCGACCGGCACGGCCCCGACCTCCTAGTTCCGGACCAGGGACTCCAACGCCGCGTTGATCGCGTCCACCCTGTCCTTCGCGTCGCCGAAGAGCATCTGGGTGTTGTCCCGGAAGAACAGCGGGTTCTGCACGCCCGCGTAGCCCGATGCCATCGACCGCTTGAACACGATGACGTTGTCGGCGTTCCACACCGTGAGCACCGGCATGCCGGCGATCGGGCTGCTGGGATCCTCGGACGCCGCCGGGTTGACGGTGTCGTTGGCGCCGATGACCAGCACGACCGACGTGTCGTCGAAGTCGTCGTTGATCTCGTCCATCTCCAGCACGATGTCGTAGGGCACCTTCGCCTCGGCCAGCAGCACGTTCATGTGGCCCGGCAGCCGCCCGGCGACGGGGTGGATGCCGAAGCGGACGTTCACTCCACGCTCGCGCAGCTTGCGGGTCAGGTCGGCGACCCCGTACTGGGCCTGCGCGACGGCCATGCCGTAGCCCGGGGTGATGATCACCGAGCTGGCCGAGGTGAGCAGCTCCGCCGCGCCGTCGGCGGTGATCTCGCGGTGCTCGCCGTAGTCCTTGTCCTCGGCCGGGCCGGCCTCGATCCCGAAGCCACCCGCGATCACCGAGATGAAGGACCGGTTCATCGCCCTGCACATGATGTAGGACAGGTACGCACCGGAGGAGCCGACGAGTGCGCCGGTCACGATCAGCAGGTCGTTGGACAGCAGGAAGCCCGACGCCGCCGCGGCCCAGCCGGAGTAGCTGTTGAGCATCGACACCACGACGGGCATGTCGCCGCCACCGATCGAGGCGACCAGATGCCAGCCGAGCAGCAGGGCCAGCACGGTGACGGCGATGAGCAGCCACAGCTGTGGCGAGATGACGAACCACACCGTGAGCGCGACGAACACGACCAGCGCGCCGACGTTGAGGAAGTTCTTGCCGGGCAGCATCAGCGGGGTGGACTTGATGCGGGCCGACAACTTGAGGTTGGCCACGATCGAGCCGGTGAACGTGACGGCGCCGATGAACACGCCGATGAAGACCTCGGCGGAGTGGATGCCGAGCAGGTGTTGGCCATCCAGGACGGCGGCCTCGGCCCCGGCGAGATCGTGCTCGACGTGCAGGTAGCCGTTCCAGCCGACCAGCACCGCGGCCAGGCCGACGAAGCTGTGCAGCAGCGCGATCAGCTCGGGCATCCCGGTCATCTCCACCACGCGGGCCCGCCACAGACCGATCGCGGCGCCGATCGCCATCGCGCCGACCAGCAGGCCGAACCCCAGCGGTTCGATGTGGCGGCTGATCGCCAGCGCGATGGTGGCGATCAGGGCGACCGCCATGCCTGCGATGCCGAAGGTGTTGCCCGAGCGCGAGGTCTCGTGCTTCGACAAGCCGGCCAGCGCCAGGATGAACAGCAGGGCTGCGACGACGTAGGCCGCGGTGGCCGTGGTTTCCAGGGTGAACACGGGTCAGCTCCTCGAGAACATGGCGAGCATGCGGCGGGTCACCGCGAAGCCACCGAAGACGTTGATGCTGGCGAGCAGGATGGCGACGGTCGCGAGTGCGGTGACGACGGCCCCGCCGGTCTGGATGCCGTGGCCGATCTGCAGCAGCGCGCCGACGACGATGATCCCCGATATCGCGTTGGTCACCGACATCAGCGGGGTGTGCAGTGCGTGGTGCACGTGCCCGATGACGTAATAGCCGATCACGATGGCCAGCGCGAACACCGTGAGGTGGACCTGCAGCGCGGCCGGGGACAGCGCGATGAGCGCGAACAGCACCGCGGCCGCGGCGAAGGTGATGCCCAGCCGGCGCCCTGACGACATCGGTCGTTTGACCGGTGACACCACCGGCGCGGCCGCGGCTGCGGCCGCCGGCGCGGCCGAGACTTGCACCGGTGGCGGTGGCCAGGTGACCTCGCCGTCGCGGACGACGGTCACCGACCGTTGCACGACGTCCTCGAAGTCGAGGGTCAGCTGGCCGTCCTTCTCGGGGGTGAGCAGTTTGAGCAGGTTCACCAGGTTGGTGCCGTAGAGCTGGGAGGCGGTCGCGGGCAGGCGCCCGGCCAGATCGGTGTAGCCGATGATCGTGACGCCGTTGTCGGTGACGATCGCCTGATCCTTGACGGTGCCCTCGACGTTGCCGCCGTTGGCGGCGGCCATGTCGACGATCACGCTGCCCGGCTTCATCGACGCGACCATCTCCGCGGTGATGATGCGCGGCGCGGGCCGGCCGGGGATCAGGGCGGTGGTGATGATGATGTCGACGTCGCGCGACTGCTCGGCGTACAGCGCCGCCTCGCGGGCCTTGTAGTCCTCGCCCATCTCCTTCGCGTAGCCGGTGGCCGAGACCTCGGCGGCCTCCTTGTCGACGTAGAGGTACTCCCCACCGAGGGACTTCACCTGATCGGCGACCTCGGGCCGCGGGTCGGTGGCCCGGACGATGGCGCCCATGCTGCCCGCCGCGCCGATGGCGGCCAGCCCGGCCACGCCTGCGCCGACGACGAGCACCTTGGCCGGCGGCACCTTGCCCGCCGCCGTCACCTGCCCGGTGAAGAACCGGCCGAAGGCGTGCGCGGACTCCACCACCGCCCGGTACCCGGCGATGTTGGCCATCGACGACAGCACGTCCAGCGACTGCGCCCGGGAAATGCGCGGCACTGCGTCCATCGCCAGCACCGTGATCGGGCGGGCGGACAGCTTCTCGACCAGCTCCGGGTTCAGCGCCGGCGAGATCAGGCTGACCAGGGTGGCCTTGTCCTTCAGTGCGGCGATCTCGACGTCCGACGGTGCGTTGACCTTGAGGACGACGTCGGCCGCCCAGACGTCGCCGACCTCCGCGCCGGCCTCGACGAAGGCGGTGTCGGAGAAGCTGGAGGCATCGCCGGCCCCGGACTCGACGACGACCGAGTAGCCCAATTTGATGAGTTGTCCGACGGTCTGCGGCGTGGCGGCGACACGCGTCTCCCCCGCGTGAGACTCGCGCGGTATCCCGATAAGCATGCGAAGAGTGTCCCATCCGCGCCCCGGCGACGCGCCCGGCCCCACCCCCGTGCGATTTCGGCGCGTGCCGCCGCGCTCAGCGCGGCCCGGCGCGCCGAAATCGCGGGGTTCACAGCCAGTCGCGGCGCTTGAACATCACGTACAGCCACGTGACCATCACCACGATCAGGACGGAACTCGCGATGAAGCCGGTGACCGTGTTGATGCCCGGATATTCGACGTTCTGGCCGTAGAAGCCCGTCACCGCCGTCGGTACGGCGATGATCGCCGCCCACCCCGTCAGTTTCTTCATCACGGTGTTCAGCCGCGCGTCCTGCAGGGACAGGTTGGTCTCGAAGACCGTGGTGACCATGTCGCGCAGGGATTCGGTCCACTCCGATGCGCGCAGGACGTGGTCGTACAGGTCGTCGTAGAGCGGGTCGAGTTCCGGGGCGGTCCGTGCGTCCAGACGTCTGCTCTTGATGGCGCCGACCACTTCCCGCATGGGCAGGACCACCCGCCGCAGCTCGACGAGGTCCTTGCGGTAGCGGAAGGTGCGGCGCTGCAGACCGCGGCGGGGACCGCGGTCGTCGAAAAGTTCGTCCTCGAGCGACTCGATGTCGTCGTCGAGCGATTGCACGGCGTCGAAGTGCCCGTCGACCACGAAGTCGAGCAACCCGTGCACCAGCGCGCCGACGCCGTACTGCTGACCACCCAGCTCGTCGAACCGCTGCGACAACTCGTCCATGCCGAAGTCGTCGTCGCCGCCCTGCAGCGGCGGCAACCGGACGGTGATCAGCCCACGCGGCAGCACGAACGCCGAGATGCGGTGTTTGGCCAGTGTCGACGTCGTGTCGTCACCTGCCTGCGGCGTCAGCATCTGCACGGCGTACACGGTGAAGAACGTGTGGCTGCGGTAGACCGTGGCCTTGGTGCGCTCCTTCGGCGCGGTCGCATCCTCGACCGCCCACATGTTGAGGCCGAGCTCGTCGGCCAGCGCGCTCAGGGCGTCGTGGTCGGGGTCGTAGACGTCGGCCCAGACCAGGGAGTCCTCCGCAACGAGGCAGTCCGAGATCGCCGAGAACGTGAACCCGTCCACCGGCTCGCCCTTTTCCCATATCCGTCCGCGCACCGCCGTCATCACGCCATCATCCCGCAGCCGTCGGGTGAGGCAGGCGTGGCCAGGGTCGCCGCGAGGTCCGTATCGATTGGGCACCGATCCGGCATCGAGATTCACCAGCCCGGTGCCGTAGCGGGCTGTGGGCCTCACGATGGCGGGCAGTGAGATTCGTGCCCGACCGGAGGGAGTGCTGCTGCCGTGAGCGTAGTGGTTGAACGGGGGCTCGCGCGATGCCCGCGATGCGTTGCGGTCGCCGATTACACGTTCGTCGAGTCGGGACCGAATTGCCTGCGGTACGAGGTGCATTGCCGAAAGTGCGGCGAAGCGTACTGCGAAGTCCACAGCCCCGTCGCGCCGCACTTCACCGGGGCGAGCGAAAACCTCGTGCCCGGACCCGCACCGGGACCGCCCGACGCGCCCGCGCCGGTGGCGCTTCGGCAGCGGATGACGACGTGGATCGACGCGACGAGAAGGCGGACGTCCCGCGTGGCCGGCCACGCGTCGTCGTGGATCGCCGTGAAGCGCAGCACGTTCCGACGCTAACCTCGAGGGAGGACGAAGGCCCCTCCCCGGTGAAGGCAAGGAAGGGGCCTTCTTCGCGATGGCCTCTTACAGCTGGTTTCCGCAGCCGGTCGTCACAGCTGCTGGCGAAGCTCCCGCAGTGTCCGCTCCAGGATTCGCGAGACGTGCATCTGCGACACGCCGATGCGCTCGGCGATCTGGCTCTGCGTCATCGACTCGAAGAAGCGCAGGTAGAGCACGGTGCGCTCACGCTCGGGAAGCGAGGCAAGCAACGGTCGGACCGTCTCCTGGTCGGTGATCCGGTCGAACTCGAAGTCCACCTCGCCCACCGTGTCCGACACCATTCGCGGCGCCGAGTCGCCACTGGACACCGGCGCGTCGATCGAGTGCACCCGGTAGGCCTCGGCGGCGAGCATGCTGTCGACGATGTCCTCCCGGCTCATGTCGAGGTGCTCGGCGAGTTGGCCCGCGGTCGGGGCGCGGCCCAGCGTCTGCGTCAGTTCCGTTGTCGCCCTGGTGATGTTGCCGTGCCGGTCCTTGAGGCGACGTGGGACGTGCATCGACCAACCGTGATCGCGGAAGTGCCGTCGCACCTCGCCCATCATGGTGGGGACGGCGAAGGCGACGAAGTGCGATCCCTTGGCGGGGTCGAACCGGTTGACGGCCTTGACCAGGCCCAGCCTGGCGACCTGCACCAGGTCCTCGATGTCCTCTCCGCGCCCGCCGTAGTGGCGGGCGATGCGGTCGGCGAGGGCGAGGCACCTGTTGAAGATGGCTTCGCGTTGGCGGGCCACCTCGGCCGACTCGGGGACGGTGCCGGCCAGTTTGGTGAACATCTCCATGACGTCGGCGTACTCGTCGACGTCATGGCTGTAATCAGTGGGCGTCGAGCGCTCCATTTGCATGGTCACGAACGCACTCCCTTCGTCGGAAGGGTCATCGGGCTTTCACTCGTGCAGCATTGGTCTTCCACAGTTGAACCCCCTGAGAGGCGTTCAATGGGTGCAGCCAGCGACGAGAGACCTTCTCAGCGCAAAGCGCACCCGATCCGTCGATGACGGATCCGGCGATTTGCCGTGGCCACGCGGGAAGAAGTGGGCGCTACCAACCGCAGGTGTCTCAACGAATGCGGCGCTACCCAGAGGAATCGCGGGGCGTGGTGCCCGCTTTGCACTAAACGGGAATGTCCCAATGGACGTCTCTCACCATACTCCCTTCGGATCACCGCGTGCACGGTCGGACAAAAAACCGCGGTGATCGCAGCCGTTCCACGGGCCGGAGCCGCCGGGTACAAACAGCAGGCGACCGCGACAAACCTCTCGGATGCCACCTGATGGCCGCTGACACCTGCTGTCGCTGAACGCGTTCCGTCCAGCCACGCTGTGGAGAAAGTCGCAGGATCAATGTCCGTTTTCGTCGACGTCGTACCCGACGAGTCGCACATCGACTCGTCGGTGGAAGGGCCGCCGAACACCAGGTGGCGCGGCCGTCTGACCCGGGCGGCGCTACCCCTTCTCTCGGTCGTGGTGTTCGGCGCCGCGTGGCAGCTCGCAGCGGCGAGCGGCATCTGGAATCAGACGTTCGTCCCCTACCCGAGCACGGTGTGGAAGGCGTTCATCGACGTGTCGACGACACACGACGGCACCCGCGGATACGCCGGCTACCTGCTGTGGGAGCACCTCTACATGACGCTGCGGCGGGTGTTCGCCGGCGTGGTGGTCGGCGTCGGGCTCGGCGTCGCGCTCGGCCTGATCATGGGCTCGGTCAGCTGGGTGCGCAGCGTGCTCGAACCCTGGCTGACGTTCCTGCGCGCGTTGCCGCCCCTGGCGTACTTCTTCCTGCTGGTCATCTGGTTGGGCATCGACGAGGCCCCGAAGGTCACGCTGCTCGCCCTGGCGGCGCTGCCGCCCGCCGCCGTCGCCACGACGGCCGCCGTCGTGGCCGCACCGGTGGGGCTGACCGAGGCGGCGCGTGCCCTCGGCGCGACGCGGCTGCAGGTGATCCGCGACGTGGTGGTCCCCTCGGCGTTGCCGGAGACGTTCACCGGCATCCGGCTGGCGGTCGGCATGGCCTACTCGTCGGTGGTCGCCGCCGAGCTGTTCAACGGCATCCCCGGCATCGGCGGCCTGGTCAAGGACGCGAGCAACTACAACAACACCCCCGTCGTGCTCGTCGGCATCTTCGCCATCGGCTTCTCGGGCCTGATCATCGACGGCGTCCTTCGAACGGCGGAGCGGCGCAGCGTCCCCTGGAGAGGAAAGACATGAGATTGAAGACATCGTTGACGGCCCTGGCCGTCACCCTCGCCGTGCTCGGATCGGCGGGGTGCTCGGTGGACCACTCCGGGCAGGACTCGGCCAAGCCGACCATTCGCATCGGCTACCAGACGTTCCCGAGCGGCGACCTGATCGTCAAGAACAACAAGTGGCTCGAGAATGCGCTGCCCGGGTACAACGTCAAGTGGATCAAGTTCGACTCCGGGGCCGACATCAACACCGCGTTCATCGCCAAGGAACTCGACTTCGGCGCGCTGGGCTCCAGCCCCGTCGCCCGCGGTCTCTCTGCGCCGCTGAACATTCCGTACAAGGTGGCGTTCGTCCTCGACGTCGCCGGGGACAACGAGGCACTGGTGGCCCGCAACGGCACCGGCGTCAACACTTTTCCCGACCTCAAGGGCAAGCGGGTCGGCACCCCGTTCGCGTCCACCGCGCACTACAGCCTGCTGGCCGCGCTGGCACAGAACAACTTGTCCGCCAACGACGTCCAACTCGTCGATCTGCAGCCGCAGGCGATCCTGGCGGCGTGGGACCGCGGTGACATCGACGCTGCCTATACGTGGTTGCCGACGCTGGACGACCTGCGCAAGACAGGCAAGGACCTCATCACCAGCCGGCAACTGGCCAAGGACGGCAAGCCCACGCTGGACCTGGGCGCCGTCGCCGACGACTTCGCTGCCGCGCATCCCGACGTCGTGGACACCTGGCGCCAGCAGGAGGCTCGCGCGCTCAGGACCATCTCCGGTGACCCCGACGCGGCGGCCAAGGCGATCGCCGCCGAAATCGGTCTCACGCCGGAAGCCGTTGCGGGACAGCTCAAGCAGGGCGTGTACCTGACGCCGGAACAAGTGTCGTCCGAAGAGTGGCTGGGTTCGGACGGGACGCCGGGCAACATCGCGAACAACTTGGAGAGCGCGTCGCAGTTCCTGGCCGCGCAGAAGCAGATTCCGTCGGCAGCGCCGCTGAAGACCTTCCAGGACGCCATCTACACCAGGGGACTCCCGGATGCCCTCAAGCAGTGATCGACCCGTCGCCCTCGAGCCGGCCGCGCGCGGCGGCGTGCGGATCCAGAACCTCGCCCATCGCTACGGGAACGTGACGGCTCTCGGCCCCGTGGACCTGGACATCGAGCCCGGTGCCTTCCTGGTGCTGGTGGGAGCGTCGGGGTGCGGGAAGAGCACGTTGCTGCGACTCATCGCGGGGTTCGAGGGCCCGACCGCGGGCCGGGTGCAGGTGTCCGGTGACGATCCCACCCCCGGCCTGACCGCAGGCGTCGTCTTCCAGCAGCCGCGCCTGTTCCCCTGGCGCACGGTTGGCGGGAACGTCGACCTGGCCCTGAAGTACGCGAAGGTGCCGCGGGAGCGCCGCGCCGAACGCCGCGAGGAGCTCCTGCGCCGGGTCGGGCTCGACGGGACGACCGACCGGAAGATCTGGGAGATCAGCGGCGGTCAGCAGCAGCGGGTGGCGATCGCCAGGGCGCTGGCCGCCGAGACCCCGCTGTTCCTCCTGGACGAGCCGTTCGCGGCGCTCGACGCGCTCACCAGGGAGCGGCTGCAGGAAGACGTCCGTCAGGTCAGCGCCGAGACCGGCCGCACCACCGTGTTCGTCACCCACAGCGCCGATGAGGCGGCCTTCCTGGGTTCCCGCATCGTGGTCTTGACCCGCAGGCCGGGTCAGGTCGCCCTGGACCTCCCGGTCGACCTTCCGCGCACCGGCATCGACCCGGACGAGTTGCGGAGGTCACCGGAGTACACGCGGTTGCGCGCCGAAGTCGGCAAGGCCGTGAAGGCGGCCGCCGCATAGCCGCATAGCCACACGAAGACGGCGTCGACCCACGGGTCGACGCCGTCGTGCGTTGCGGCGAGGTTCGGTCTCAGACCGGCGGATAGGCGGGGGGCGGGTAGACGCCGCGCAGCCCCCACGGGACGAACTGGAAGAAGTACTCGATCTCGTCGCTGGCGTCGTAGTCCGGATTCGGGTCCATCAGTACCTCCATGGCGAGACGACTTTCGTCGAAGTCTAGACGGATTGCACCCGCGACGGACAGTGGATCGGTCGACGTGGATAAAGTGAGCCAACCAGTTGATTGGTGTCGGGTGAGCGCCCGGCCTACCCGAAGTGAGTCGCCATGCCCGCCGAATCCGGTTCTCTTCGCGCAAGTGGCTCATCGGCACCCGATTCTCTTCGCGCAAGCGGCTCATCACCTGATTCTCTTCGCGCAAGCGGCTCATCACCTGATTCTCTTCGCGCAAGCGGCTCATCGGCACCCAACGGGTCGACCCGGCGCGAGGAACTGCTCGCCGTCGCCACCAAGCTCTTCGCCGCACGCGGCTATCACGGCACCCGGATGGACGACGTCGCCGACGCCGTGGGCCTCAACAAGGCCACGGTCTACCACTACTACGCCAGCAAGTCGCTGATCCTGTTCGACATCTGCAAGAGCGCAGCCGACTTCACCGTCGAGGCGCTGCACGACGACCCGACGGCGTCGGCGCGGGAGACGATCTACCACTTCACCCGCCGATTGCTGGTCGGCATCGCCAGCGACATCGAACGGGGTGCCGTGTACTTCCAGGAGGCGCCCTACCTCACCGAGTGGTTCACCGAGGAGCAGGTCGCCTACATCCGCCGGGCGGAGACGTCGGTGTACGAACACGTCCGCGACGTGATCGACCGCGGCATCGCCAGCGGCGAGTTCTACGACTGCGACTCGCACGTCCTCGCCCTCGGCTACATCGGGATGACCCTGGGCTCCTACCGGTGGCTGCGGCCGCAGGGCCGCCGCACCGCGCAGGAGATCGCCGTCGAGTTCAGCACGGCGCTGCTGCGGGGCTTGATCCGCGACGAGGCGTTGCGCACCCAAGAACCGCTCGGCATCGACGTCGCGACGTGACGTCCGTCAACCGAACTCGATAATCTGCCGCACGGCCAGACCGTCGGCGAGCTGATCCATGCCCGTGTTGATCTCGTCGAGCCCAATGGTCGCCGACACCAACTCCTCGATCGGTAGCCGGCCGGCCCGCCACAGCGCGACGAAGCGGGGAATGTCCCTCGCCGGTACGGCGGATCCCAGGTAGCTGCCGATCAACGACCGGCCCTCCGCGACGAAGCCCAAGGGCGACAAGCTGATTCGCGCGTCCGGGGCCGGCAGGCCGACCGTGATGGTGCGCCCACCTGGAGCGGTCAGCGCGATGGCCGTCTCCAGCGCGGCTGGGTGTCCGGCCGCCTCGATGACGATCCTGGCCTTGAGATCACCGGTCTGATCGGGGCTCACGGCGGTGTGGGCGCCGAGGGCCTTGGCCCGCGCGAGCTTGTCCGGCAGCTGGTCGACGGCGATGACCTCGACGTCGTCGTGGGCGAGCGCGGTGATCAGGGCCGCCATCCCCACGCCGCCCATGCCGACGATCGCCACGGTGTCACCCGATCGCGGCCGGCCGGCGTTGAGGACCGCACCTCCGCCCGTGAGGACGGCACAGCCGAGCAGCGAGGCGACGACGGGGGGCACGCCGTCGTCCACCGGCACGACCGAGCGGTGGTCGACGACGGCGTGGGTCGCGAAGGCCGAGACCCCGAGGTGATGCAGGACCGGACGGCCGTCGGCGGTGAGGCGTGTCCCACCGCCCAGCAGGACGCCCTCGCCGTTGGCTGCGCTGCCGACGCTGCACGGGGCGAGCCCGTCGGTGCCGCAGGCCGCGCATTCACCGCATCGCGGCAGGAACGTCATGACCACCCGCTGCCCGACGCCGAGGTGGCCCGCGTCGGCCACCGCGGCGCCCACCTGCTCGACGACGCCGGCTGCCTCGTGGCCCAGCAGCATCGGGACGGGCCGGACCCGGGAGCCGTTGACCACCGAGAGGTCGGAGTGGCACAGACCGGCGGCCTCGATGCGGACCAGCAGCTCGGTGTCGCCCGGCGGTGCGAGCTCCAGGTCGGTGACCGTCAGCGGTCGTGAGTCGGCATAGCGGCGAGGCGCCCCGATCCGGTCGAGGACGGCTCCACGAATCTTCACGCGTACCAGCTTGCCCTGCCTGGCACACTGCGGCCATGACCGAAGACGAGCGATCGCTGACGAGTCGCGCCTTCCCGGTGCATTGGCCGGTCCTGACGCGATGGACCGACAACGACATGTTCGGCCACCTCAACAACGCCGTGTACTACGAGCTGTTCGACACCGCCATCAATGCATGGATCACCACCAGCACGTCGTTCGACCCCGTGACGGCGCCATGGCTGGGCGTCGTCGCCGAGTCCGGCTGCCGCTACTTCACCGAACTCCAGTTCCCCGACCCCTTGACGGTCGGGTTGGCGGTCACCCGCCTCGGCACCAGCAGCGTCACCTACCGGCTTGCGGTGTTCCGAGCGGGCGAGAGCGCCGCCCCCGTGCCCGTTGCGGCGGTGGGCCACTGGGTGCACGTCTACGTCGACCGCGCCACGCGCAGGCCGACACCCGTCCCCGAGGCCATCCGGTCACTGCTGGAGACGGCCCGGGTCGAGGGTTAGCGGCTCTCGAGCCATGCGGCGATGGCGTCGACGGCGTCGCGGTAGAAGATCTGGTACGGGCGATCCGCTACGTACCCGATGTGGGGGGTCGCGAGCACGTTGGCCGACGTGCGCAGCGGATGGCCGGCGGGCAGCGGCTCGGTGTCGAACACGTCGAGGGCGGCGCCGGCGATCGATCCCGACCGCAGCGCCCCGATCAAGGCCTCCTCGTCGACGATCGGGCCGCGCGACGTGTTGACGAGCAGCGCGCTCGGCTTCATCGCCGCGAGTTCCGCGGCTCCGACGAGCCCGCGGGTGCGCTCGCCGAGCTTGAGGTGGATCGACAGGACGTCGGCGGCGGCGAAGAACTCGGCACGGGGCAGGTAACGGGCGCCGGCCTCGCGCGCGGCATCGGCGGTCAAATTCGTGCTCCAAGCCACCACGTCCATGCCGAACGCGGCGCCGATCCGTGCCACCCGCGCACCGATGCGACCGAGGCCGAGGATGCCGAGCACGCGACCGTCCAGCTCGCGGCCGACGCTCGTCTGCCAGCCGCCCTCGGCGACCGCCCGGCGTTCGTCGACCAGGTGGCGTGCGGCACCCAGGATCAGTGCCCAGGTCAACTCGACGGTGGCGGCGACCGTGCCGCCGGTGTGCGCCACCTGAACGCCGGCCTCGGCCGCGGCGGCAGTGTCGATGGAAGCGTTCCGCGGACCGGTCGAGGCGATCATCCCCAGCCGGGGTAGACGCTCGATCACGTTGCGCGGCAACGGGGTCCGCTCCCGCATCACCATGACGACGTCGAAGGGCAGCAACCGCTCGACGAGCGCGTCGACGTCGGCAACGTGGTCGTTGAACACCGTCACGTCGGCGCGGGCCGACACCGGCGACCAGTCCGCCGAAGCGAGCGCCACGTTCTGGTAGTCGTCGAGGACTGCCACCCGCATCGTCGTGTCCCGAGTCTCGCTCACTGGTCTCCGTCCGTCCCAGGCGCAGCCGATATGCTCGCCCGATGCCGATCGTAAGCAAGACCGTCGAGGTCGACGCCTCGGCCGCAACCATCATGGAGATCGTCGCGGACTTCGAGGCGTACCCGCAGTGGAACGAAGAGGTGAAGGGCGTGTGGGTGCTGGCCCACTACGGGGACGGCCGGCCGAGCCAGTTGCGGCTCGACGCCACCGTGAACGGCTTCGACATCACCTACGTGCAGGCGATCTACTATCCCGGCGAGAATCAGATCCAGACCGTCATGCAGCAGGGCGACCTGTTCTCCAAGCAGGAGCAGTTGTTCTCCGTCGTCGCGATCGGCCCGACGACGCTGCTGACCGTCGACCTGGACGTCGAGGTGACCCTGCCGGTACCCAAGCCGATGGTGAAGAAGATGGTCAACGACGCCCTGGAGCACCTCGCCGACAACCTCAAGAAGCGCGCCGAGGCGCTGGCGTCCGAGGCGAGCTGACCGGCGGCCTGGGTGCTGAGCCCTGCGTGCCGGGCCCACTGTGGATCCAGTCGGTCATAGTGCTTGCGCCATAGTGCGATCGGGGCCAAGCCCGATTTGATTCAATGTCCTTCCTTGCTTCCTTGTCCTTCCTTGTCCTTCCTTATCCTTCCAGCGCCTGCGACACCAGGGAGCCTCCGACGTTGACCGCCACGCCAGCCTCGCCGGCCAGCGAGCAGCCGTACCGGGCCCGCCGGCAGAACTGGACCAATCAGCTGGCCCGTCACGCACTGATGCAGCCCGAGGCGACGGCGCTGCGTTTCCGTGGCCAGACGACCACGTGGCGTGACCTCGACCGGCGGGTCACGTCGCTCGCAGGAGCGTTGAGTCGCCGCGGCGTCCGATCCGGTGACCGCGTCCTGGTCCTGATGCTCAACCGCACCGAGTTCGTCGAGTCCGTCCTCGCCGCCAACCTGCTCGGCGCCATCGCCGTTCCGGTCAACTTCCGCATGACCCCGGCCGAGATAGCCTTCCTCGTCGGCGATTGCACGGCCCGGGTGGTCATCACCGAGCCGGTGCTCGCGGCGGTCGCGACCGCCGTCCGGGACCTCGATGCGACGCTGGCCGACGTCGTCGTGGCGGGTGGCGCCACGGAGGACGGCCTGCTCGGGTACGACGACCTCCTCACCGGGGAGGCCGGCGCCGCGCCCGCGGAGCTCCCCGACATCCCCAACGACTCGCCGGCGCTGATCATGTACACGTCGGGGACGACCGGGCGGCCGAAGGGTGCCGTGCTCACCCACGTCAACCTGGCCGGGCAGGCCATGACGCACCTCTTCACCAGCGGCGCCGACCTGAACCGCGACGTCGGTTTCGTCGGCGTCCCGCTGTTCCACATCGCAGGCATCGGCAACACCATCACCGGTTTGCTGCTGGGAAGGCCGACGGTCATCCATCCCGTCGGGGGCTTCGACCCCGGCACCTTGCTCGACGTCCTGGAGACCGAACAGGTCACCGGCGTCTTCCTGGTGCCCGCCCAGTGGCAGGCAGTGTGTGCGGCGCAGCGGGCCAAGGCCCGCCGACTGTCGCTGCGGGTGATGTCGTGGGGCGCCGCGCCCGCGTCGGACACGCTGCTGCGGGACATGGCCGACACGTTCCCCGGCACGCAGATCCTCGCCGCATTCGGCCAAACGGAGATGTCTCCGGTCACCTGCATGCTCCTCGCGGACGACGCGATCCGAAAGCTCGGCTCGGTCGGCAGGGTCATCCCCACCGTCTCGGCACGCGTCGTCGATGACGACATGAACGACGTCGGGGTCGGCGAGGTGGGTGAGATCGTCTACCGCGGGCCGACGTTGATGGCCGGTTACTGGAACGATCCCGAGGCCACCGCCGAGTCGTTTGCCGGGGGCTGGTTCCACTCCGGCGACCTCGTCCGACAGGACGAGGAGGGCTACGTCTGGGTCGTCGACCGCAAGAAGGACATGATCATCTCCGGCGGCGAGAACGTGTACTGCGCCGAAGTCGAGAACGCCCTCGCCGCGCACCCGTCGATCGGCGAGGCCGCGGTGATCGGCCGCCCCCATCCCACATGGGGCGAGGTCCCCGTCGCGGTCGTGGCGCTCGCCGCGGCCGCCCCGTCCGGCCTCGTGCTCGACGAGCTCCACGCCTTCCTCGCCGACAAACTCGCCAAGTACAAGCATCCGAAGGCGCTCGAGGTGGTCGACGCGCTGCCGCGCAACCCGGCGGGCAAAGTCCTGAAGACGGAGCTGAGAGTGCGCTTCGGACTGGCCGTGCTTACTGACGCCGGTGAAACTTCCTCTGCTCCAACGGTTTCGACGCGACCCGAAGAAACCTGACCGGTGACGTCGGGTTTGCCAACGGTTGGGCCATCAATCCTGCGGATGCGGTGCCTCGGCTCAATTGCATCGGGTACTCTCCTGTGGTCCGTCTTACTACCCACCAGTAGGGAGACAGTGGTCACACACACGAAGCTGGGGCAAGGAGGAGGCGTGCGACAGGCTCTGCCGTTGCGCCGCGGTGATGGCGGCCGGGTCCCGACCGGCGTGTCGCGCGAGATCGCGAAACCTCGGCGATGACTGCGCAGACGCCAGGTCTTGGCGACTACGTCCGCGACCAGGTAAGGCCAGGTCTGGAGGCCGTCGGCGGCTTCGTCAAGATGTGCGTGCTGACCGGTAAGGCGCTGTTCCGCAGGCCGTTCCAGTGGCGCGAGTTCATCCTGCAGGGCTGGTTCCTGATGCGGGTCGCGTTCCTGCCCACCATCGCGGTGGCCATCCCGCTCACCGTGCTCATCATCTTCACCCTGAACATCCTGCTCGCCGAGTTCGGTGCGGCCGACATCTCCGGAGCCGGCGCCGCGCTGGGGGCGGTCACCCAGCTCGGCCCGCTGGTAACCGTGCTCGTCGTCGCCGGTGCCGGGTCCACCGCCATCTGCGCCGACATCGGTGCCCGCACCATCCGCGAGGAGATCGACGCCCTCGAGGTGCTCGGCATCGACCCGATCCACCGCCTCGTCGTGCCACGGGTGATCGCCTCGACGTTCGTGGCCTTTCTCCTCAACGGCGCCGTCATCACCATCGGGCTCGTCGGCGGCTTCGTCTTCGGCGTGTACATCCAGAACATCTCCGCAGGTGCCTACGTCTCGACCCTGACCCTGGTCACCGGCCTCCCCGAGGTGCTGATCTCCGTGATCAAGGCGCTGATCTTCGGGATGATCGCCGGGCTGGTCGGTTGCTATCGCGGCCTCACCGTCTCGGGCGGCGCCAAGGGCGTCGGCACGGCGGTGAACGAGACACTGGTGCTCTGCGTCATCGCACTCTTCGCCGTGAACGTCATCATGACGACCATCGGCGTCCGGTTCGGAACGGGGCGCTGACATGACGTCTGGCACCGGTGGCACCGGCACCGTCCTGCGGCAGCGCTTCCCCAGGGGCACCGCCAGGGCGCAGAAGCTGGCGACCTCGCCGGCCCGCGGACTCGACAGCGTCGGGCACGTCGCCTGGTTCGTCGTCACCGCGGTCGGCTCCATCGGCCATGCCTTCAGGTACTACCGCAAGGAGATGCTGCGGCTGATCGCCGAGATCGGCATGGGCACCGGTGCGATGGCCGTCATCGGGGGCACCGTTGCCATCGTCGGCTTCGTCACGCTCTCGGGCGGTTCGCTGATCGCGATCCAGGGCTTCGCGTCACTGGGCAACATCGGCGTCGAGGCATTCACCGGGTTCTTCGCCGCACTGGTCAACGTGCGCATCGCGGCGCCCGTCGTCGCGGGCCAGGCGCTGGCGGCCACCGTCGGCGCCGGCGCCACCGCCGAGCTGGGCGCCATGCGCATCAGCGAGGAGATCGACGCACTCGAGGTCATGGGCATCAAGTCGATCAGCTATCTGGTGTCGACCCGCATCATGGCGGGCTTCGTCGTCATCATCCCGCTGTACGCGATGGCGATCATCATGTCGTTCCTCTCCGCGCAGGTCACCACGACGCTGTTCTACGGGCAGTCGACCGGCACCTACGAGCACTACTTCCGGACGTTCCTGCGTCCGGACGACGTCGCCTGGTCGTTCGTGCAGGCCATCATCATCTCGGTCATCGTCATGCTCAATCACTGCTACTACGGCTTCTACGCCAGCGGCGGTCCGGTGGGTGTCGGTGAGGCGGTCGGCCGGTCGATGCGCGCCTCACTCATCGCGATCGTCCTGGTGGTCCTGTTCGCATCGTTGGCGCTGTACGGCACCAACGCCAACTTCAACCTGACGGTGTAACGGGTGACCGCCCCCGGCCAGCGGCAGCTGCCCGTCAACAAGCCGAAGACACCGCCGTACAAGGTGGCCGGTCTGGTCCTGGTGCTGATCGCCGCCGTCGTCGTGACCTTGGTGGCGATCCAATTCCGCGGTGGCTTCGCCGAACCGGAGAAACTGACGCTGATCTCCTCGCGGTCGGGCCTGTCGATGGATCCCGGCTCGAAGGTCACCTTCAACGGCGTCGAGATCGGGCGGGTCGCCGAGATCTCGGCGATCAACCAGGGTGGCGAACCCAGGGCTCGGGTCACCCTCGACGTCGACAAGCAGTTCGTCCGCCTGATCCCCGAGAACGTGGACGCCCAGATCAAGGCGACCACGGTGTTCGGCAACAAGTACGTGGCGTTCGCCTCGCCGAAGAACCCGTCGGCCCAACGGGTCTCACCGGGTACGCCGATCGACGTGTCGTCGGTGACCACCGAGTTCAACACTCTGTTCGAGACCGTGGTGTCGGTCGCCCAGAAGGTCGACCCCGTCAAGCTCAACGAGACGCTGACCGCGACCGCGCAGGCGCTGGACGGCCTGGGTGAGCGCTTCGGTCAGTCCATCGAGAACGGCAACACGATCCTCGCCGACGTGAACCCGCTGATGCCGCGGATCCGTCAGGACAACCAGCGCCTCGCCGACCTGGCCGACGTCTACGCCGACGCCTCGCCGGACCTGTTCGACGGACTGCGCAACGCCGTCACCACCGCCAAGACGCTCAACGACGAGCAGAGCACCATCGACCAGGCGTTGATGGCCTCGGTCGGGTTCGGCAACACGGGTGGCGAGGTGTTCGAGAAGGCGGGTCCCTACCTGGTCCGCGGCGCCGCGGACCTGGTTCCCACCAGCGCACTGCTCGACGAGTACAGCCCGATGCTGTTCTGCACCATCCGCAACTACCACGACGTCGAACCGAAGATCGCGTCCTCGCTCGGCGGCAACGGCTACTCGCTGAACACGCACTCCGAGGTCCTCGGCGCGGGCAACCCGTACGTGTATCCCGACAACCTGCCCCGGGTGAACGCCCGCGGCGGTCCCGAGGGCCGGCCGGGCTGCTGGCAACCGCTCACCCGCGACCTGTGGCCGCAGCCCTACCTGGTGATGGACACCGGCGCGAGCATCGCTCCCTACAACCACCTCGAGCTGGGCCAGCCCTTGGCCATCGAATACGTCTGGGGACGCCAAATCGGGGAGAACACGATCAACCCATGAGAATCACCGGCACAGCGATCAAACTCGGCGCCCTCTCCCTGGTGCTGCTGCTGTTCACCGCGGTCATCATCGTGGTGTTCGGACAACTGCGTTTCGACCGGACCACCGGCTACTCCGCCATCTTCAAGAACGCCAGCGGACTGCGTGCGGGCCAGTTCGTGCGTGCCTCGGGCGTCGAGGTCGGCAAGGTCGACAAGGTGCAGCTCCTCGACGGCGGCACCCGGGTCCAGGTCGACTTCAACGTGGACCGGTCGCTGCAGCTGTTCGACGGCACGACCGCGTCCATCCGGTATCTCAACCTGATCGGCGACCGGTATCTGGAGCTCAAGCGGGGTGACGACAACACCAAGTTCCCCGCGGGTGGCACCATCCCCGTCGAGCGGACGGAGCCGGCGCTCGACCTGGACGCGCTGATCGGCGGCTTCCGGCCGCTGTTCCGGGCGTTGGACCCGGAGAAGGTCAACAACATCGCCCAGTCGATCATCACCATCTTCCAGGGCCAGGGCGGCACCATCAACGACATCCTGGACCAGACCGCGTCGCTGACGTCGGCGCTCGCCGACCGCGACCAGGCGATCGGTGAGGTGATCAAGAACCTGAACACGGTGCTCGACACGACGGTGAAGCATCAGCAGCAGTTCGACGACACGGTGAAGAACTTCGAAGTGCTGATCACCGGCCTGAAGAACCGGGCCGATCCGATCGCCACCTCCGTCGCCGACATCAGCGACGCCGCGGGCTCCGTCTCCGACCTGCTCGGCGACAACCGGCCACTGTTGCAGAAGACCGTCACCGACCTCGAGATCATCCAGCAGCCGCTGGTCGACCAGAAGACCGAGTTGAACGACACCCTGATCAAGATCCCCGCGGCGCTGAAGATCATCGGCCGCGCCGGTGGCATCTATGGCGACTTCTTCAACTTCTACGCCTGCGACATCACGCTGAAGTTGAACGGTCTGCAGCCGGGCGGCCCGGTGCGGACCGTCAAGGTCACCTCGCAGCCCTCCGGTAGGTGCACACCGCAATGAGGACACTCGAAGGCAACAACCGGATCCGCAACGGGTTGATGGGCATCATCATCCTGGTGCTCGTCATCGGCGTGGGCCAGAGCTTCGCCAGCGTGCCGATGATCTTCGCGCAGCCCAAGTACTACGCCCAGTTCACCGACACCGGCGGCATCAACCCCGGCGACAAGGTGCGCATCGCCGGCGTCGACGTCGGCGAGGTCCGCTCTGCGGAGATCCAGGGCGACAAGGTGCTCATCGGGTACTCGCTCAACGGCACCAAGATCGGCACCGAGAGCCGGGCCAACATCCGCACCGACACCATCCTCGGCCGCAAGAACCTCGAGATCGAGCCCCGCGGCTCGACCGCACTGGGCGCCAACGGCGTGCTGCCGCTGGGTCAGACCACCACGCCGTATCAGATCTACGACGCTTTCTTCGACGTCACCAAGGCCGCCTCCGGCTGGGACACCGAGTCGGTGAAGAAGTCGCTGAACGTGTTGTCGGAGACCATCGACCAGACCTATCCGCATCTCAGTGCCGCGCTCGACGGCGTCGCCCGCTTCTCCGACACCATCGGCAAGCGCGACGGGGACATCAAGCAACTGCTCGCCAACGCCAACAAGATCGCCGGCGTGCTCGGAAGCCGCAGCGGGCAGATCAATTCCCTGCTGGTGAACGCGCAGACCCTGCTGGCCGCCATCAACGAGCGCTCGTCGGCGGTGAGCGCGCTGCTCGAACGGGTCTCGGCCTTCTCGCAACAGGTGCGCGGCTTCATCAACGACAACCCGAACCTGAACAAGGTGCTGACCCAGCTGAATACGATCAGCGACGTGCTGGTGGCCAGGAAGTACGACCTGGTCGACACGCTGACGTCGCTGAGCAAGTTCACGGCGTCGCTGGCCGAGGCCATCGCGTCGGGTCCGTACTTCAAGGTCATGCTGGTCAATCTGCTTCCGTACCAGATCATTCAGCCGTGGGTGGACGCCGCGTTCAAGAAGCGGGGCATCGATCCCGACGAATTCTGGCGCAACTCGGGCCTGCCCTCCTTCCGGTACCCCGACCCCAACGGTCAACGCCAGGCGAACGGTGCGCCCCCGCCTGCGCCCACGCCGCTGGAGGGCACGCCCGAACATCCCGGCCCCGCGGTGATCGCCGGCTCGCCGTGCTCCTACGCACCGGGACCGGGCAACTTCCCGACGCCCGGCAACCCATTGCCGTGCGCGCAGTCCGAAGACGGGCCGTTCGGTCCGAATCCGTACGGCGCCAACAACTATGGGCCGCCGGATGTGCTCGGGCTGCCCGCCAACCCGAACGCGCCACCACCGGCGCCCGGTGTGCCGAGTTCGGCGTTCCCCGGTGAGTACGCGCCGCCCGTACAGGGTGTTCCGCCGGCTCCGTTCGCGCCCGGAAACCCTGGCGCCAGAACGGTTCCCGTCACGCCCGGTCCGTCGGACCCGTACATCGCCCCCGGATCGCTGCAGGGGGACGGCACCTCACCGTTGCCGCCCGCCCTCGTCGGACCGACGCCACCGCCGGGTCCCGGCCCGCAGGTGGGTGGCGGCGGCGAACCGCTACCAGGCAATCCGCCGTTCCTTCCGCCCGGATCACAAGGTTAGGGGGCAGCCGAGATGTCGACGATCTTCAACGTCCGAAACATGAAGATGCCCGCCCTGACCAAGGGATCGGTGATCATCGGCACCGTCGTCGTGATCGTGGCGTTGGTGGCCGCGCTGCTGGGCTGGCAGCTGTACAAGAAGCTGACCACCAACACGGTGGTCGCCGAGTTCCCGCAGACCCTGGCCCTCTACCCCGGCGACAAGGTCCAGATCATGGGCGTGCGGGTGGGGACGATCGACAAGATCGAGCCGGACGGCGACAAGATGCGGGTGACGTTCAGCTATCAGTCGAAGTACAAGGTTCCGGCGAACGCCACGGCGTCGATCCTGAACCCCAGCCTGGTCGCCTCCCGCACCATTCAGCTCGCGCCGCCGTACACCGGTGGCCCGGTGATGGAGGACGGCGCGCTCATTCCGGAGGACCGCACCCAGGTACCGGTCGAATACGACGAGCTGCGCGATTCGATCAATCGCATCCTCACCGACCTGGGCCCCACGAAGGAGCAGCCCAAGGGTCCGTTCGGTGACGTGATCGAGTCCTTCTCCGACGGCCTCGCCGGCAAGGGCGAGCAGATCAACAAGACGTTGAACAGCCTGTCCGAGGCGCTCACGACGCTCAATTCGGGCCGCGGCGACTTCTTCGGGGTGATCAAGAGCCTCGCGCTCTTCGTCAACGCGCTGTACAAGAGCGATCAGCAGTTCGTCGCGCTCAACGACAACCTCGCCCAGTTCACGAATTCGTTCACCAACTCCGACCGCGAGGTGGCCTCGGCCGTTCAGGACCTGAACCAGCTGCTCACGACGACGCGGTCGTTCCTCGACGAGAATTCCAAGGTCCTGACCAAGGACGTCAACAACCTGTCCGAGGTGACGAGCGCGATCCTGCAGCCCGAGCCGTTCAAGGGTCTCGAAACCGGCCTGCACGTGTACCCGAACCTGGCCGCCAACATCGTCAACATCTCCTCGCCGAACGCCGGTGGCATCGTGGGTCTGCCGACCATCAACCAGTTCGCCAACCCGATGCAGTTCCTGTGCAGTTCGATCCAGGCGGGCAGCAGGCTCGGCTACCAGGACTCCGCGGAACTGTGTGCCCAATACCTCGCGCCCATCCTTGACGCCATCAAGTTCAACAACCTGCCGTTCGGCTTGAACATGCTGACGACGGCAGAGACACTGCCGAAGCAGATCGCCTACTCCGAGCCGCGTCTGCAACCGCCACCCGGATACAAGGACACGACGGTGCCCGGCATCTTCTCGCGCGACACGCTGTTCTCCCACGGAAACCACGAGGCCGGCTGGGTGGTCGCGCCCGGCATGCAGGGCGTCGACGTGCAGCCGTTCACAGCGAACATGCTGACCCCCGAGTCGCTCGCGGAACTCATGGGCGGCCCCGACATCGTGGCTCCTGATGCGCCGCCCGCGTTCGGAGTGAACGACGGCAGGCTGCCTGGCCCGCCGAACGCCTACAGCGAGAATCAGCCGCTGCCACCACCGTGGTATCCGCAGCCGGGCCCGCCGCCAGGGCCCGCTCCCGGCGTGCTCCCCGGCGATCCGCTGGGAGCCGTCACCCCGGCCGCCGGTCCCGCGCCGGGCGCCGCGCCGGCGCCGGCCGGACCACCGCTGCCCGCTGAAGCAGGAGCCGGCTGATGGCCATCACGTTGAGGACCGTCCTCAGGCGCGGCGGCGCCCTGCTCGCCGCCGGGCTGATCCTGACGTCCTGCGGCTGGAAGGGCATCGCCAACGTCCCGGTGCCGGGCGGGGCCGGCTCGGGTTCGGACAACATGACGATCTACGTCCAGATGCCGGACACGTTGGCGCTCAACGTGAACAGCCGCGTCCGCGTCGCCGACGTGTTCGTCGGCAGCGTGCGGGCGATCGAGTTGAAGAACTGGGTCGCCACGCTGACGCTCGACGTCCAGTCCAATCTGAAGCTGCCCGCCGACACCACGGCCGCCATCGGTCAGACGTCACTGCTGGGCTCACAGCACGTCGAGCTGACGCCGCCGCAGAACGCGTCGGGCCCGCTGCTGAAGAGCGGGGACACGATCCCGCTCGACCACTCCAGTTCGTTCCCGACGACCGAGCGGACGCTCGCGAGCATCGGCACCATCCTGACCGGCGGTGGCATCCCGAACCTCGAGACCATCCAGACGGAGGTGGCCAACATCCTCACCGGGCGTGGCGACCAGATCCGCGAATTCCTGGGCAGGCTCGACACGTTCACCGCCTCGCTGAACGATCAACGCCAGGACATCACCCGCGCGATCGACTCAACGAACCGGCTGCTGGCCATCGTGGCGCAGCGCAACGACACGCTCGACCGGGTGCTCACCGAATTCCCGCCGCTCATCAAGCACTTCGCCGACACCAGGGACCTGTTCGCCGATGCGGTGGTGGCGCTGGGGCGGGTGAGCAAGGCGACGGGTGACGCGCTGTCGCAAGCCAATCCGGACATCAGAGCCAACCTGCAGAATCTGCAGCGGCCGCTCATCCAGCTCGGCAAGGCCTCGCCGTACCTCCTCGGCGCGCTCAAGGTGATCGGCACCGCGCCCTTCAGCATCGAGAACGTGCCCAAGGCGATCCGCGGCGACTACATCAACGTCTCGCTGAACGTCGACCTGACGCTGTCGGCGATCGACAACGGCTTCCTCAGCGGCACCGGAGTGTCCGGCATGCTCCGGGCGCTGGAGCAGTCGTGGGGCCGCGACCCGAACACGATGATTCCGGACGTGCGGTTCACTCCGAACCCGCACGACGCGCCGGGTGGACCGCTGGTCGAGAGAGGTGAGTGAGCGATGCTGACCCGCTTCATCAAGATCCAGCTGATCATCTTCACGATCCTGACGATCATCGCGCTCGTCGTCCTTGGCTGGTACTACCTGCGCCTGCCGAGCGTGGCGGGCATCGGGCAGTACAAGCTCTACGCCGACCTGCCGCGGTCGGGTGGCCTGTATTCGACCGCCAACGTGACCTACCTCGGTACGCAGATCGGGAAGGTCACCGACGTGGTGCCGACCGAGCGCGGCGCGCGCGCGACGATGAGCATCGACAGCGACATCAAGATCCCGGCGGATGCCACCGCGAACGTGCACTCGGTGTCGGCGATCGGCGAGCAGTACCTGGACCTGGTGTCGACCGCCGATACGCCGGGCAAGTACCTGGCCCCCGGGACCACGATCGTCAACAGCACCGTGCCCAGCGAGGTGGGGCCCGCGCTGGACGCCGCGAACAACGGGCTCGCGGCGCTGCCGAAGGAGAAGATCGACTCACTGCTGACCGAGACGTCGCAGGCCGTCGGTGGACTGGGCCCGGCGTTGCAACGCCTCGTCGACTCCACGACGGCGATCGCCAGCGACTTCAAGGACAACCTCGGTCCGGTCAACGACGTCATCAACAACTCGACGCCGATCCTGGACAGTCAGGTCAACTCGGGTGACGCCATCTCGCAGTGGGCGGCCAACCTGAACACCATCGCGTCGCAGACCGCCGAGCAGGACCAGGCGCTGCGCAGTGGTCTGCAGCAGGCGGCGCCGACGGCCGACCAGCTGAACGCCGTCTTCGGTGACGTGCGCGAGGCGTTGCCGCAGACGCTGGCGAACCTCGCGATCGTCACCGACCTGCTCAAGCGGTATCACAAGGGCCTCGAGCAGGCGCTGGTGATCCTGCCGCAGGGGGCGACGGTCGCGCAGGCGGCCACCATCTTCGACGGCCAGGGCCTGCTGCACTTCGGTCTGTCGCTGGGCCAGCCGCCGCCCTGCCTCACGGGGTTCCTCCCGGCGTCGGAATGGCGGGCGCCGGCCGACACCAGCACGAAGCCGCTGCCCTCGGGGTTGTACTGCAAGATCCCGAAGGACACCCCGGCCAACGTCGTGCGCGGTGCCCGCAACTACCCGTGTGCCGACGTTCCCGGCAAGCGGGCGGCCACGCCGGAGGAATGCCGCAGCAACACGCCATACGAGCCGCTGGGCACCAACCCCTGGTACGGCGACCCGAACCAGATCCTGACCTGCCCGGCCGCGGGAGCGCGCTGCGACCAGCCCGTGAAACCGGGTTACGTGGTGCCGGCGCCGACGATCAACAACGGCATGAACCCGTTGCCCGCCGACCAGTTGCCACCGCCGGTGTCGCCGATGAGCGACCCGCTGACGGCGCCTGGACAGGGCACGGTCGCGTGCAGTGGCCAGCAACCCAACCCGTGCATCTACACTCCGGCATCAGGTCCAGCGGCGATCTACAACCCGTCCAGCGGTGAGGTCGACGGACCGGACGGAGTCAAGTACTCCGTCTCCAACTCAAGTGATCCAGGAGAGAACGGATGGAAGGAGATGCTGGCACCAGCCGGCTGAACCCCACCGGAGGGCAGGAGCGTAGCGACTCGGGAGAAGACACCGGAGGGCAGGAGCGTAGCGACTCGGGAGAAAACACCGGAGGGCAGGAGCGTAGCGACTCGGGAGAAAACACCGGAGGGCAGGAGCGTAGCGACTCGGAGGTATCGAACGACTCCGTCGCAGGCTCCCAGGACTCGCAGGACCAGCCCGATGACGATGAAGTCGCCCCAATCGAGGAGGCCGTCGACGACGGGCCGGTAGCTCCTGCCGCGAACGTGGAGGACGCGGTACCCCGTCGCCAGGAGCGGCTCGGTCGTGGCTGGCTGGTCACGGTCTGCGTCTGTCTGCTGTTGCTGACCGCCGGCGTCGCGGCCGGTGGTTACCTGGCTCTGCGGTCCCACGACCGAAGTGAGGCGATCGCGCGGGAGGATGCGGCCGCGCTGCAGCGGGCCGAGGATTGTGTCTCGGCGACCCAGGCGCCCGACGTCGCAGCGATGACGGCGAGCCAGACGAAGATCATCGAATGCGCGACGGGCGACTTCGCGGTGCAGGCCAACCTGTTCACCAGCATGCTGGTCGAGGCGTACCAGGCCGCCAACGTGGCCGTGCAGGTGTCGGACATGCGTGGCGCGGTCGAGAAGCACAACGACGACGGCTCGGTCGACGTGCTCGTCGCGGTGCGGGTGAAGGTGACCAATTCCCAGGCCGCCGACCAGGAGCAGGGGTACCGCCTGCGGGTGAACATGGCGCCGGCGGACGGCACGTACAAGATTTCTCGACTCGATCAGGTCACGTCGTGACGGCGCTGCTGGAAGACGACGTGAAGATGCCGACCACCGAGGACGGCACCGTCCGGTACGCGTCCTGGCACGCACGGGCCGGCGCCATTGCCCTCGACGTCCTGCCCGGCGTCGCCGTGATCGCGACGATGGCGATGCTCGCGTCGACGACACCCAGGTGGGGATGGCCGTGGTGGGTGTTCATCGGCACGCTGGGCGTCGCCTTCCTCGCCACCGTGGTCAACCGGGTGCTGTTGCCGTCGGTCACCGGCGCGTCCATGGGCCGTGCCGTGGTGGGGATCCGGGTCAGCACGCCGAGTGGCGAGCGCGTCGGCGGGCTTCGGCTGCTCGGCCGCGATGTCGCTCACCTTCTCGACACCGCGGCGTTGCTGATCGGCTGGCTCTGGCCGCTGTGGGACCGGCGACACCGGACCTTCGCCGACCTCCTGCTGCGCACCGAGGTTCGGGTGGTCGGCGACGCCGACGAGCCGAGGAGCCATGTCCGACGCGTCGCGGGATGCGTGCTGGTCGCGGCCGCCGTGCTGTGTGCTGCCGGTGGCGGGCTGGGGTATCTGGAGGTCTATCGGCACGACCGGGCGACCGAGCAGGCACGCACGCAGATTGCCGAGCAGGGCCCGCGCATCGTCGAGCAGCTGTTGAGCTACGGGAGCCAGACCGTCGGCGACGACTTCGCCCGGGCGCAGACGTTGGCCACCGATGGATACCGGCCGCTGTTGATCGCCCAGCAGGAGGCCGTGCGGAAGTCCGGCGTCACCGACAACGAGTACTGGGCGGTGAGCAGCGCAGTGCTGTCTGCGACGGCGGACAAGGCGGCCATGCTGTTGGCGCTGCAAGGTCAGCGCGGTGCCGACCCCGCGAAGTTGCGGTTCATCACCGCAACGGTGCGGGCCGACTTCGAGAAGTCGGGGGATCAGTGGCGGGTGGCCGTTCTCACGGTCCTCAAGAAGCCGCTCACCGGGCAGACTCAGGAGGCCGCCGCCGGTCAGCCGCCGACCGCCCCCGGCCAGCCGCCGACCGCCCCCGGTCAATCGCCGACCGCCCCCGGTCAATCGCCGAGCGGGCCGGGCCGATGAGCCCTCGTCGCAAGGTCGATGACGCCGACCGGGACTTCTTCTCCGTCCAGGCACGCCCACCGAGGCGGCGGGTGCGGTGGGGACTGCCCCTGACTGCCGCGCTGGCGTTCGTCCTCGCCGCGGCGGCGATCGCGGGCAGCGTGTTCATGTTGGTCGGTCACGAAAGCTTCCGACGGACCGAGGTCAGGGATGCGTCGGCGCTGGGTTACGTCCGCGGCTTCATGACCACGTACACGTCGCTCGATCCGTTCCACGCCAACGACTATGCGGACAAGGTCCTGGCCCAGGGCACGGGTGACTTCGCCAAGTCCTTCAAGGAGAAGCTGAACGAGATCGTCGTCCAGGTCGCGCGCGCCGAACCCACCACCGGAACCGTGGTGGAGGCCGGCGTGCAGCGGTGGAACGACAACGGCAGTGCCGACGTCCTGGTCGCGACGACCATCAGAACCACCAGCCCGGATGGAAAGACACCCGTCGAAAGCGGAAGCCGTTGGGTGGTAACGACTATCGAGGAGGGACAACAGTGGAAGATCAGCCAGCTGATCCAGGTGATCTGACCGCGGACGTCGCCACCGCCTCGGTCCCGCAGGGAAAGGCGGCGCGCAACCGCCACCGGCTGCCGCGACAGAAGGCACAGCCCGGCCAGCCGGCCGACGGCGACGAAACCGCCGAAGGCGGAGAAGCCGAGGAGGCCCCCGAGACCGAAGAAGCCGGCGACCCCGGGCATTCCGCCGCCTCACCGGAGCCCGGCGACGCAGCGGAGACCGCCGAGGTCGCCGAGGACGAGGAACCCGTCGCCCCGTCGCCGAGGCCCCGCCGGCGGCTGCCGTGGCGTCGTGACAGGACGGTCAGCGGCGCGGTGCCGTCCGCCGAACCTCAGGTGACCGAACCCACCGCCGAAGCCGCCGCCGCCGAACCGGCCCCCGAAGCCGCCGCCGAACCCACCTCTGAACCCACGGACGAACCGGCCGTCGAAACCCACGTGACCGAGCACCTCGACGAGCCGGTCGAGGAACCCGACGGGACCGAACGCGTCCTCGTACCCCATCGCCCGGCGGGGCGAGCATTGAAGATGGTCGCGGTGGCCGCCAGCGTGGCCTTCGTCGCGGCGGCCGCCTTCGCCGGCGCCAGCATCGCGCCCTATCTCACCGACCGTGCCGCCGTGCAGACGAAGTTCGCGATCGCCGAGACCGCCGCGAACGCCATCACCACGCTGTGGACGTACACCCCCGAGGACATGGACAAGCTGCCCGACAGATCCGCCAGGTATCTCGGCGGTGACTTCGCCAGCGACTACAAGCGCTACATCGACGCGATCGTCGCCCCGAACAAGCAAGCCCAGGTCAGCAACAACACCCAGGTCCTTGGAGCGGCCGTCGAGTCGCTGACGCCGACGGAGGCGACCGCGATCGTCTACACCAACTCCGTCGCAACCAGCCCCGTCACCAAGGGCATTCCGTCCCTGCGTTACCTGTCCTACCGGCTGACGATGAAGCGTCAGGACAACCGGTGGCTGATCACGCAGATGGTGGCGGTCACGAAGCTCGACCTGACACCCCGCCTCTAGAGCGCCGCCGCCATGGCAGTCCAGTCTCCGGTGTCTCAACGGCTGACGGTCACCGCCCTGCTCCTGCTGACGTTCGCCACGGGTCTCGTCGACGCCGTCAGCGTGCTCGTCCTCGGCCACGTCTTCGTCGCCAACATGACGGGCAACATCATCTTCCTCGGCTTCTGGTTCGTGCCGCACTCCGGGATCGACCTGCTGGCCGCGGTGGTCGCGTTCGTCGGCTTCATCGCCGGGGCGATCCTCGGCGGCCGGTTGGCGAGGCATCTCGACGGCAACCCGCGACGCTGGCTGGTGGTGGCTCTCGGCATCGAGGTCCTGGTGCTGACGACGCTGTCGGTGCTCGCCGGTTGCGGGGTCCTGCGCTACGACGGCAATGGGCGGTTGATCCTCATTGCGGCGCTCGCCGTGGTGTTCGGCAGCCAAAACGCCACCGCCCGGCAGTTCGGCGTGCAGGAACTCAGCACGACGGTGCTGACGCAGACGATCGTGGGCATCGGCTTCGACAGCAGGCTGGCCGGCGGCACCGGCCAGCGGGAGAAGCTCCGGTACGGCGTCGTGCTGACCATGTGCAGCGGGGCCGTCATCGGAGCGACGCTGACGTTGTGGACCGTCGCACCGGTGATCGGGATGGCAGCGGCCGTCGTCTCGGCGAGTGCCGCGATATTCGCGTTCGGGCCCGTGCAGGCCGCCGGCTCGGGTCCGTAGCCTGGCGGCATGCCAACAGTCCTCGTCACGGGAGCAGCACGCGGTATCGGCCGCGCCATCGCCGAACACCTGGTCCGTCACGACTGGAACGTCGTCGCGGGGGTGCGCACCGCGGACGATGCCGCCGCGGTCGCCGCGGTCGCCCCGCAGCGCATCACCCCGGTCATCCTCGACGTCACCAACGACGACCACATCGCCGGTCTCGACGCAGCACTCCCCGCCCGTCTGGACGCCGTCGTGAACAACGCGGGCATCGGGGTGGGTGGGCCGCTGGAGGCGGTCACCACCGCGGATTGGCGAAAACAGCTGGACGTCAACGTCATCGGACAACTCGCGGTCACCCGGGCAGTCTTGCCGAGGCTGCGGAAGTCACGCGGCCGAGTGGTGTTCATCTCCAGCGTCAACGGGCAGGTGTCCATGCCGATGTTCGGACCGTACAGTGCATCGAAGTTCGCCCTGGAAGCGGCGGCCGACGCATTGCGCATGGAGTTGCGGCCGTGGAGGATCGCCGTGGTCGTCGTCGAGCCCGCGCAAACCGACACCGACATGTGGCGTACCGCCGAGGCGATGGTCGCCGAGACGGAGGCGGCGCTGACGCCGGAACTCCGGCACTTGTACGCACGGCACATCGCCGGGATGAAGAAGTCAATCCCGATCTCGCAACGCATGGCCGTGCCGACGGACAAGGTGTCCACCGTCGTCGAACACGCCTTGGTCGCGAGGCGTCCACGCGCCCGCTACGCCGTGGGCCTCGGACCGAGGATTCAGGTGGCGCTGCTGCCGAAATTGCCGCCGGTCATCCGCGATCCCCTGTTCCGCAGGATATTTGGGCAACCGTAGGCCCGTACCCCGGCCGGCCCATCGGCCGGGCAGGCACGCGCAGCGCGATCACCAGCCGCCCGCCTCGACCCCGGGCTCGTCGGGCGCCGACTCCGCGGACAAGGCCGCGTGAGCTCAACTGAACGCGAGCCAGCTCGGCAGGGCGCGTTCGCGCGAGTCGCACAGCACCTGCACGGTGTCGCAGGAACCCTTGGGCACGCCCGCTCCCGCCCACATCCCACCGGTGTCGCGGCGGAGCACGATGGCCGACGAGCCGCCGCCGTCGAGCAGCAGGGCGGTGTCACTGCCGAGCCCGCGGAAGAGGTCCTGAATCTGATCAGGGGTGTAACTACCGCCTTGGAAGACGTACATCTCGTCCCTGTCGCGGGCGTACCCGATGGCCGTCCGGGCGGCGCTCGGCCCACCGTCGTTCATCTGACCCGTGTCACCGGGCGCCAGCAGTCCGAGGCCGCTGACGGCGACGAACCGCGTGCCCTTGTCCATCAGATCCCTGACGACCGGTGAGGCGGCGTCATAGTCGTCCGGAGATCTCGGCGGGACGACGAAGGGCGCACCGGCGACCGGAAGGATCATCGTGGTGAGCGCGGTCCAGACCTCGTCGCCGCCGGACAGTGCCTGCTTGCCCGCGTAGGCGACGGTCCCGGTGACGGCGGCGTTGGCGCGCCCCTGTCCGCGCGTGGTGTCGACGTAGGCGCCCAGCGGTGAGCTGCAGCCGGTCGACTTCCACGACCCGGCCTTCTGCCCACGCACGTCGAAGAAGTTGGCGTTGATCGCGATGGTCGGCGATCCGAGCGCCTTCCACGCTCCGATCGGCGAATAGGTTTCGGACGCCTGCAGAAGGCCCTCGCTGGTCCTCGCTCCCGGCGTCCGCTCGCAGCGCGACTGGTAACCGGAGTGGGAGTCGACGAGCAGGCGCGGGGTCAACCGTTGCGACGCCGACTTGATGATCATCAGGTGGCCGCCGCCGCCCGCCTCATACCAGGTGCCGCTTGCGTTGAGCATCGGCGCGGGATTGCCGCCGCCGAAGTTGTAGACGAGATACGACCCTCGCGTCGTGGCGATGGCATTCGCCAGCAGCTCTCGACCGCTTGCCGCGTACGCGGTGGCCGCCACCGCCATCGTCCCGAGTACGGTGCCGAGCGCCAGCGCCGTCACGGTGGCCACGAACCGCCGTAGGTTCGCTGGTTGATCGGGCACTGTGCTCCTCGTTGACGGATGTCCAGTAGTCGTGACACGTGTCATCACAGCTGACGGACGCTCGGCTTGGGTTTCGCCATCGTTACGATTGGGCCACGACCGCATCGGAAGCAACGGAATTGAGTTTGCGGACGCGCGGTTGGCAACCGGGGCGGCGATCGACCGCACACTGCTACTCGTCGGTCGCTGCGTGGACGCGCCCGCCAAGGGGTAAGGGACCCGCATGCCGTCCGTGTCGCGAACGTTCTCGGTCACCGTGCCGCCCGACCGCGTCATCGAGTACCTCAAGGACTTCGCCAACGCCGAGGAATGGGACCCGGGCACGCAGACATCGACCCAACACGGCGCCGGACCCATCGAGGTCGGTACGACGTGGCGCAACGTGTCGAAGATCTTCGGTGTGACGACCGCACTGACCTACACCCTGAACACCCTGAGCCACCGCAGACTGGTCTTCGTCGGCGAGAACGAATCGTCGAGGTCGGTGGACACCATCACGGTGGACGCCTCGGGCGCCGGCTCGGTGATCACCTACCAGGCCGATGTGGTGATGAAGGGCGCGGCCAGGCTCCTGGGGCCGGCGATGAAGGTGGTCTTCGAGAAGGTCGCCAACGATACGCAAAAGCAGCTGACCAGGGTGCTCGACGGTCTGCCGTCACCTGACCGCAGGCCCGATCAGCGTCCCGGCGGTGCCACCCGGTAGATGGCGTCCGCGGCGTCATCGGTGACGTACACCGCCCCGTCGGGACCCACCACCGCCGCCACCGGACGCCCCCACCGTGACCCGTCAGCGGACTGGAAGCCGCCGACGAGCGTCTGCTGATTGCCGAGGACGCCGTTGGTCCACGGGAAGAACGACACCTCGGGCGCGCGGGGCGGCCGGCGGTTCCACGATCCGTGCACGCCGACCAATGCGCCATGGGCGTACGGGGCGGGCAGAGATCCGTCGACGAACGACATCCCCAGCGGCGCGGAGTGCGCACCGAGGCTCTGCTCGATCGGCGCCAGCTTGGCGCAGTCCAGCTTGCCGCCGTCTGCGTTGGTCTGGACGTCCCGGATCAGCGGAAGGTTCGCCGGGCCACCGTCGGGATTGCAGTACGGCCAGCCGAGTTCGCGGCCGGGGCTCAGCTTGGCGACCGACTCCGGCGGGTGGTCGTTGACGTAGTCCGGGTCGACCTGGCCGTAGGAGGAGCCCTGATCGGGGACCTCGACGTTGTCCCGGTTGTTGACCGCCGTCCACACCGCGCCGTCGGGTGCGACCGCCAGTCCGGTGCCGTTGCGGACGCCGGTCGCGAACGGGGCGTACGGGCCGCCGCCGGGTGGGATCCGCATGACGGTGGCCCGCTGGGGGGTCGCGGTGCGGTCCCCGGCCGAGATGTTTCCCGTCGAGCCGATCGAGAAGTACACCGCGCCATCGGGTCCCACGACCACGCTTTTGAGCGCGTGGGCATACGCGCCACCCAGTTCGGCAGTCTTGGCATCCGGCAACCCGACCGCGACCGTCCGCGGTCGGGTCGCCTTGCCGTCGGCGTAGTCGAATGCGTCGATCTCGTCGCTCTCGGCGATGTAGAGGGTAGAACCCTTGAACGCCAAGCCGTGTGGTTGGTTCATCCCGCCGATCAGCAGGTCCAGATGGGCTCCGGCACCCGTCGGCTCGAGCCGGAGCACCTGTCCTGCGGCGGGGATCGACACCAGCAGGTCACCGTCCGGAGTCCACGCCGCCAGCCGCGGCTTCGGCACCCTGGCCCAGACCGATATCGTCCAACCCTTGGGTATCAACGCCTTTCGTGGTTCGTCGAAGGGTGCGGCGGTGAGGTCATCGGGGACGCTGACCGTGACCTCGGTGAGGCCTGCAGCGCCGGGCGCACTACCGGAGGTGGTGCCGACGGCCGGTGAGGTGCCCGACGAACATCCCGCCAGCAGCAGAACGAAAGTCGAGGCGGCGGCAGTGACTGCCCTGACCGCCCTACGCCGCGGCCAGGCTCGCATGCATTTCCCAGACCAGGATCTCCGAGGGTTCGGTGGCGGTGATCCGTTGGCCGCCGGAGGCGGTGAAGCGCACGGCGTCACCTTCGTGCAGCGGGCCTGCGCCTTCCAGCACCACCTCGCCACGCGGCACGAAGAGGTGAAGGTACGGCGCCTGCGGCAGTTCGACGCCTTCGCCGGGCTGCAGCCGCGCGCCGCGCAGCGCGGCGTACTTGTTGCTGATGGTGATGGCCGCGTCATCGGCGTGGTCGGGCATGCCGGAGGCGATCGTCACCAGCTTGCCGCGCAACAGCTCGTCGTCGATTTCGAGCTGCTGGTAGCCGGGCTTGATGCCCGCTTCGTCGGGTACCACCCACATCTGGACGAAGTGCACCGGTTCGGCATGCGAGGCGTCGCCGGTCAACGTCCACGAATCGTTCTTCTCCGAATGCAGGATGCCCCGGCCCGCCGACATGCGTTGCGCCAAGCCCGGATAGATGACTCCGGAGTGGCCCGTCGAGTCCTGGTGCACCAGGGATCCGCGCAGCACCCAGGTCACGATCTCCATGTCCCTGTGCGGGTGGGTCTCGAAACCCGAGCCGGCCGTCACCCGGTCGTCGTTGTTGACCAGCAGTAGCCCGTGGTGGGTGTTGGCGGGGTCGTAGTTGCCGCCGAACGAGAACGAGTGCTTGGAGTCCAACCACGAGATCTTGGTGGTGGAGCGGTCCTGCGCGCGTCGGATGTCGATGATGTCGGTCGAGGTCATGTCCAAGCTCCTTGCGGGATCGTTGCCAGCCTAGGCGGCCGTCACTGGACACCACAACTTAAATGATGTGTCATATATTCCATGTGGTTGTCCGAGGATCAGCAGCGGGTGTGGCGCAATTACCTGGAGATGAGCGCTGCGCTGGCGGCCGCGCTCAATCGCCAGCTTCAGCGCGACTGCGGGCTCTCACTCGCCGACTACGACGTGTTGGTGGCACTCGATGAACTCGACGCGTGCCGGGTGAACGATCTCGGCGCGCGGCTGGGGTGGGAGCAGAGCCGGGTTTCGCATCAGCTGAGGCGGATGCAGTCGAGGGAGCTCGTCGCCAAGCGCGGCGCCGAAGACGACCGTCGGGCCGCGGTCGTGGAACTGTCCGGAACGGGACGCGCGGCGTTGACGTCGGCCGCGCAGGGACACGTCGACCTGGTTCGTGGCCTCGTCTTCGACGGCGTCGGAGCGTCCCAGTTGCGGGTACTCGACCGGTGGACGACGCAGGTGCTCGAGCGGGTGCGGAATCCTTGACGCCCGCGCTAGCGTCATCGGGTGCCGTTCGCCGTGGGACGCGTGGTCGCCATCGTCGCCGCCGTGACGCTGGTCCTTGCCGGCTGCACCCCTGACCGATCCGCCCCGTCGAACGCTGGTCCCTGGCCACCGGACCCGGGGCGCGGCCCGTGCGGGGTGACCGAACAGCACGACGTGCCCGCCACCATGCGCGACGGCACCGTGTTGCGTGCCGACGTCTACCGACCGAAGATCGCCGACCGCGTGCCGGTGATCCTGATGCGCACCCAGTACGGCAAGGACGGCGCACAGGCCGGTTCCCGCTATCAGTCCCCAGACTGGTTTGCCTCGCACTGTTACCTCGTCGTCGTGCAGGACATCCGCGGCCAGGGTGCGTCCGCGGGCACGTTCAGCGAGTTCACCCACGACCAGAGCGACGGGTACGACTCCGTCGAATGGGCGGCGGCGCTGCCGGGTTCGGACGGAAGGGTCGGCATGTACGGGTCCTCGTACGTGGGCGCGACGCAATGGCTGGCCGCCGTCACCGCTCCGCCCCACCTGGTCACGATCGTGCCGACGAACACGGCGTCGGACTACTACGACGGCTGGACGTACGAGGGCGGTGAGTTCCGCCTGGCGTTCGTGCTGCCGTGGGCGATGGAGTCGATCGCCACGACTGCCGCGAAGAACCGCAATGATCAGGCGACCGTCCACGAACTCGCCGCTGCCGTCGAGGATCCCACCCGCTGGCTGGACTTCCGGCCCTTCAAGGACCTGCCACCGATGCAGCCGAGCGACCCGGCGGTGGCGCCGTGGTACTTCGACTGGATCCGCCACTCGACGCGCGACGACTTCTGGCGGCAGATCAGCATCCGCGACAGGTATCTGTCGGTCGGGGTGCCGGTGCTGCACTTCGAAGGGTGGTACGACGCCTTCCTCGCCGGCGGCGTGCAGAACTTCGGGGGCATGGTGGCCCACGGTGGGAACGCCACCGCTCGCGCCAACCAACGGCTGGTGATCGGGCCGTGGGATCACGTCAACTGGGGTCGGCCGGCTTCGGAACCCGCGCCGATGCTCAAGGCGATCGGCGCCGTGGCGAACAGTCCGATCAACGAGCTGATGCTCGACTGGTACGACCACTTCCTGAAGGGTGCCGACAACGGCGTCGGGGGCGCACCGCGCGTGGACTACTTCCTGATGGGCGCCAACGTCTGGAAGACGGCGACCAATTGGCCACTGCCGCAGACTGTTTCGGCGACGTACTTCCTGGCAGGGTCGGGCGGCGTCGCCGATCGCGACGGACGGCTGGACGGTGCGCCACCTGCTGCGGATCCACCCGACGTCTACACCTACGATCCGCGCTTTCCCGCGCCGAGCCTGGGCGGACACTCCTGCTGTGGCGCCCAGTCCGGCCCCCAGGGGCCGTATGACCAGACCCCGCTAGAACAGCGGTCAGACGTCCTGGTCTACCGCAGCGCGCCGTTGCCCCACGACGTCGAGGTGACCGGATCGACGACGGTGACGCTCTGGGCCGAGTCGACGGCGACCGACACCGACTTCACCGCCAAGCTGACCGTGGTCAAGCCCGACGGCGAGACCGTCAACCTCAACAACGGAATCCTGCGGACGTCGTTTCGCGACTCGCTGTCGAACCCGACGACGACGACGCCCGGCCAGCCGACCGAGTACCGGATCGAGGTCTGGCCGACCAGCTACCAGTACCGCGCCGGTGACCGCATCGGGCTGGAGATCTCCAGCAGCGACTATCCCCAGTTCGCCCCGAATCCCAACACCGGCGAGCCGTTCGGTCAGAGCACCGACACCAAGGTGGCCACGCAGACGATCCTCCATGACGCTGCCCACCCGTCGAGCATCACGGTGCCGGTGATCCCTGGGTCCTGAGCAGGATGTCGGACCGTAGTGCCATGATTCGTACAAGTGTTCGAAGGGGATGTGCACGGTGTTCGATCCGGACGAGGTGGCGGCGCGGCAGACGCGTCTGCAATCGGCGGTTGCCGATCTCGCCGAGCTGCCGTGGGGCGAGCTCCCCGACGAGGCCCTCGACTCGGTGCTGTGCACCATCGAGTCGGCTGCGCGCAGGCTGTCGACGGTGGGTTACGACGCGATCAATCAACTCGCCACGACCCGCCGCACGCGGCGACTGCGCGACCACCTGGCCAACCTGTTGCACCTTTCGGCCGCTGACGCCGGCTCCCGCATCGCGACGGCCGCCGACCTCCATCGCGAGCGGCCTGCGCTGCCCGAAACCGCCGCCGCGGCACGTCACGGTCTCATCGGCGACGAACAGCTCAAGATCATCCGCGATACCCTCGGCAAGCTGCCCGACACGGCCACCAGCACCGATCGTGATCAGTTCGACCTGGAGCTGACCGGCGTCGCCATCGCCGAACGCCCCGAAGTGCTGCGTCGCGACGCCGCCGTGCTGCTCGCCGAATACGACGCCACCCGCGACGATCCCGTCACCCGCGAACGCAGCCGCGCGGCCCGTCGCGAACTCGTGCTCGGACCCCAGGACGCCGACGGCATGAGCCGCGGACGGTTCTGCCTGGATCCCGAAGCCCGGGCCTACCTGGAGATCGTGATGGCCAAGCTGGCCCGTCCCGGGATGTGCAATGCGGAGGACCCACTGCCGGCCGTCGACGGCGATCCCGATCCCGTTGCCGCCGGCAGCGACACACGCAGCGCCAAACAACGCAACCACGACGCCATCAAGGCGGCCCTGCGCGCCCTGCTCGCCTCCGGCGATCTCGGCAAGCACCGGGGGCTGCCGGTGACGGCCGTCGTCACGATGACGCTCGAACAGCTCGAGACAGCCTCCGGGGTCGCGATCACCGGTGGCGGGTCGACGGTGCCCGCGGAGATCGCCCTCCGGATGGCCGCACACGCTCACCACTACCTGTACCTGTACGACGAGAAGTGCGGCCGGCCACTCTTTCTCGGCCGCTCCAAACGCCTTGCCTCAGCCGATCAGCGCATCGTCCTGCATGCCGTCGAGGGCGGATGCACGGTGCCCGGCTGCGACCAAGGCGCCTACAACTGCGAGGTACACCACCTGATCGACTGGTCGCTGGGCGGCACCACCGACATCGACCGGCTCACGCTGACCTGCCAGGACGGCAACCTCTCCGCGGGGCCGACCGACGAGGAATGGCAAGCTCGCCGCCGCTACGACGAAGAGTCACTCGGCCAGACGCTCTGGTATCCGCCGAAGTCCGTCGACCCCACTCGTCAACCCAGGACCAACCGTTTCCACCGCACACCGACACGGCCGACGCGCGCCGGGCCGACGCCCGGAGAGCCGGAGCCCGACGCCGCGTAGGGGTCGCAGGCGGAATCGTTCGGGCGAGCTGCTGGGTCGCGGCGTGCTGCCGGGTGGCCGACAGCTACAGGCTCGCGGGTAGCCCGAACTTCGCGAACATCCCGTCTGCGGCGTGGAACGCCACCACGTGCGTGATGCCGTCGGCGTGAATCTCCAACACGTGCAGCTGGAACTCTTCGTGCCGCCCGGTCTCGCGGTTGAGCATGTACAGCGCGGCGGCGGGCTGGCCGTTCGCGGTGGTGCGCAGGAAGCGCATGTCACCGGGGCCTTCGGCGGGGCAGTGCGTCTTGGACAGCGTGACGATGGCTTCGGGTCCCTGATACCAGCCGTCGAACGGGGGCATTTCGAAGACTGCTTCGGCGGTGAACAACTGGGCGAGCTTGTCCATGTCGTAGGACTCGAACGCGGCGACGTACTTGCTGAGCAGGTCTTGCGCTTCTGGCGAATCCGGTGTCGACGGCGGTGCGTCCTGGCTGGGCTGCACGGCGTCGAGCTGCGCGCGGGCCCGTTGCAGCAGGCTGTTCACCGCTGCTGCGGACACTCCTATCGCTGCTGCCACCTCGGCGGCCTTCCACTGGAGCACTTCACGTAGCACCAATACCGCGCGTTGTCGTGGTGGCAGGTGCTGCAGCGCGGCGACGAACGCCAGTCGCACCGAGTCGCGGGACTCGACGATCACCGAGGGGTCCGACGGATGCTCCCGCGGTGAATCTGGAAGGGGCTCCAGCCAGGGCACCTCATCCCGCGCCAAGATGTCGGCGGTGGGATCGGAGCTCGGCGCGCCGAGCCCGGTGGGCAGCGGCCGACGTTGACGTCCCTCGATGGCGGTCAGACAGGTATTCGTGGCGATGCGATACAGCCAGGTGCGCACCGAGGACCTGCCCTCGAAACCGTCGTAGGACTTCCACGCCCGCAGGTACGTCTCCTGCACGAGGTCCTCGGCGTCGTGCAGCGATCCCGTCATCCGGTAGCAGTGCGCCAGGAGTTCCCTCCGGTAGCGCTGCGCGTCGGCGAGGAAGGCGTCCTTCGAGTCGAAGTTTTCGGCAAGCACGCTCACCCCAACGAGCCTACCCAGACAGTGTGACGTCCGACACCGTCGCCGGGTGTCCGGTTCAGCGTCGGACGCTAGGGCAGCTGCCAGTCAGTGGAGCCTGGCCTCAGCGTCGACCGTGTAGGAAGTCGTCGAGGAAGTGGAGTGATCCCGACGAGTCGCCGCACAGTCGGTGACGCGCGCTCGACCAGCGGTCGGACGCTAGTCTCCCCTGATGGCCACAACCCGCACCGAGCGCAGCTTCGACGGCGTCGGCGGCGTTCGCATCGTCTACGACGTCTGGACCCCCGATGGCGAGCCGACCGGTGTGGTGATCCTCTGCCACGGCTACGCCGAGCACGCCCGCCGCTACGACCACGTCGCGGAGCGGTTCGGCGAGGCCGGACTCGTCACCTACGCCCTCGATCTGCGCGGCCACGGCCGCTCCGGCGGCAAGCCCGTCTACCTGAAGAACGTCTCGGAGTACACCGACGACTTCCACCACCTCGTCGGCATCGCGTCCGCCGAGCATCCCGGACTACGACGCGTGGTACTGGGCCACAGCATGGGCGGCGGCGTGGTGTTCGCCTATGGCGTCGAGCACCCCGACGACTATGCCGCGATGGTGTTGTCCGGGCCTGCGGTGAACGCCCAGGACGGGGTGTCCCCGGTGATGGTGTTGGTCGCCAAGGTGGTTGGCGGCCTGGTGCCGGGCCTGCCGGTGGAGCAACTCCCCACCGACGCGGTGTCTCGCGATCCCGAGGTGGTCGCCGCCTACCTCGCCGACCCGCTGGTGCATCAGGGCAAGCTGCCTGCGGGCATCGCCAAGGCGCTGATCGGGATCGGCGAGACGATGCCGCAGCGGGCGGCCGCACTGACCGCGCCGCTTCTGGTCGTCCACGGCGAGCAGGACAAGCTCATCCCCGTCGCAGGCAGTCGTCGCCTACTCGAGTGCGTCGGGGCGACCGATGCGAATCTCAAGGTGTATCCGGACCTGTATCACGAAGTGTTCAACGAGCCGGAGCGTGCCGTCGTCCTCGACGACGTCGTGTCGTGGATCGAGGTTCACCTGTGACGACGATCGGTCGCCTGCTCCTGTCCCTGGTCAGCGTCGTCATCGTGGTCGCCGGGTGTTCCTCGGGGGGCTCCTCCGGCGGCAACGGCGCGGCGCCGCCCGCGCCGCAGCACGGCTGGGTCGACGACGAGGTCACCTTCACCGCGGACGGCCTCGTTATCCACGGCACCTACCGGCACGACGTCGGAGCCCCGCGCGGGCCCGCCGCGGTGCTGGTCTCGGAGAGTGGCAACACCGACCGCAACGGCGACAATGCGGTCGCAGGACCGGTCGGCAACATGCGACAACTGGCGGAATACCTGTCCGGCAAGGGCATTGCCAGCCTGCGTTACGACAAGGCCGGCACCGGAAAGACGGGCCTTGGCCCGTACGCGTTGCGGCCGTCCGACGTCGGCAGCGCGGTGTACACGGCGGGCGCCAAGGCGGCCGTCAGGTATCTCGCCGGACAACCCGGCACGGACGGGACGCGCATCTCCGCGTACGCCCTCGGCGAGGGTGGCGTCCACGCGATGGCCCTCGTCGACGACACCGCCCCGGACGCGCCGAAGATCCATTCGCTCGGACTGTTGCAGCCCCTGGCGGGCCGATACCTCGACATCATCAGCGGGCGGGTGCGGGCCGGCGTCGACGGCGACGTGAACGCGGGAGCCAAGACGCGCGAGCAGGCCGACGAGGTGCTGAAGACCTGGACCGCCGCCGTCGACGAGGCCCGCACGAAGGGCATCGCGCCGGCTCAGCTGCCGGAGGGCCTCGGCGCCATCCTGAACCCGTCCAACGTCAAGGCGGTCGTCGAGGCCGACTCGATCGATCCGGTCGAGTTGGCCGCCAAGCTGCCCGAAGCCATGCCCGTACTGGCCACCTGCTCCGACTCCGACGTTCAGGCCATGTGCTCGGCCGAGAAGCCGCTCTTCGACGCGCTTGGTCACACCGCGCTGACCGTCGTCGAGTTCAAGGGGGTCAACCACGTCTTGCGGGACGATCCGACCGACAACGTCGGGAACTACGCCAAGCACGACCCGCTGTCGCCCCAGTTGGTCACCGCGCTGGACGGCTTCGTCACCAAGTAGTGGCTACACTCCAGGAATGACGCGAACAGTCGTCGCCGAGAGCTATGGCGGCCCGGAAGTCCTTGCGCTGCATGACATTGCGCTACCAGAACGCGGTGAGGGGCAGGTCCTCGTCGACGTCCGCGCGGCGGGCACCAACCCGATCGACTACAAGTCGTACAGCGGTGAGATGGGGCGCGACCCCGCCAAGCTGCCCGTGCCCTTGGGATTGGAGGCGGCCGGCGTCGTGGTCGCCGCCGCACCGGGTGCGAGCGGATACACCGGGGGGCTGACGGTCGGGGACGAGGTCATCGTCACCAACATCAGCGGCGGCTACGCCGACCAGGTCATCGCCGAGGCCGCTGACGTGGGACACAAGCCAGGAAACGTGACCTTCGAGCACGCCGCGGGGCTACTGCTGGTCGCAGGAACCGCATGGCACCTGTTGACCAATACCAGGGTGGGGACGGGCGACACGGTGTTGATCCACGGCGCGAGCGGCGGCGTCGGCTTGATGGCGGTGCAGCTCGCGGTGGCGCGTGGGGCAAAGGTGATCGCCACCGCCAGCGCGGCGCGGCACGACCAGCTGCGCGGATACGGCGCCGAACCCGTCGTCTACGGCGAGGGACTGGCGGACCGGGTGCGGGCGATCGGCGCCGTCGACGCGGCGCTCGATCTCGTGGGCACCGACGAAGCCCTCGACACCTCGGTCGAACTCGTCGCCGACCGCGGACGCATCGCGACGATCGCCGGTTTTGCCCGCGCGCCGGAACTGGGCATTGCGGTCCTCACCGGCGCCGATGGTGGTCAGGAGATCCGCGATGGTTCGCGGGGCGAGGTGATCCGGCTGGCCGCGGCGGGCAAGCTCGAGGTGACCGTGGACCGGACGTTCCCGCTGGAGGAGGCGGCCGAGGCGCACCGATATCTGCAGACGGGGCACGCCGGCGGAAAAGTCGTACTGGTGCCCTAGCGTGCGTAGCCGTGAGGACCAGCGAGAAGCGAAGCGGGATCGCGCATGAGGACCAGCGAGAAGCGAAGCGGGATCGCGCATGAGGAGCAGCGAGAAGCGAAGCGGGATCGCGCATGAGGAGCAGCGAGAAGCGAAGCGGGATCGCGCGTGACTGAGACCAAGATGCTGGCACGCATCGCGGCCCTGCTGCGGCAGGCCGAGAACACCGAGAACCCGCACGAGGCCGAGGCCTTCATGGCGGCCGCCCAACGGCTGGCGACCACGACGTCGATCGACCTGGCGGTGGCCAGGGCGCACGCCATGACGCGGAGCCCGGCGCAGCTACCGGTGCAGCGCACCATCACCATCGGCGAGGCGGGATCGAGGGGACTGCGGACCTACGTCCAGCTGTTCGTGGCGATCGCGCTGGCCAACGACGTGACGTGTGACGTCGCCTCCAACTCGACGTTCGTGTACGCCTACGGGTTCGCCGAGGACATCGATGCGACGCACTCGCTGTACGCCAGCCTGGTGGTGCAGATGGTGCGCGCGTCGGACGCCTACATCGCCACCGGCGGTCATCGCCCCACGCCGACCATCACGGCGCGACTGAACTTCCACCTGGCGTTCGGGGCCCGCGTCGGCCAGCGGCTGGGGCAGGCCCGCGACGAAGCCAGGCAGGCCGCCACCACCGGACGCGATCAGCGTCCCGGCACCGCGATCGCGCTGCGCAACAAGGACGTCGAACTCAAGAGTTTCTACGCCGAAGCGTCGAAGGCGCGCGGCACCTGGCGTGCCACCAGTGCCTCTGCCGGGTATTCGTCGGCGGCCCGCCGGGCCGGGGACCGCGCCGGACGGCGCGCACGGCTTGGTCCGAGTACCGAATTGTCGCGTCCTCGAACGTCTTTGGAACGGTAGCTGCGCGATGCCGCGCGACACGCAGCGCTCGAAGGTGTACGCCGCCGAGCAATTCGTGCGGATGCTCTTCGATCGGGCTGCCCAGCACGGCAGTCGTTCGCTGGACTTCTTCGGTGCCACGCTCACCCTCCCGCCGGAGGCGCGATTCGCCTCGGTGGATTCGGTGCAGCGCTATGTGGACGACGTCTTGAGCCTTCCCGCCGTGCTGGCGCGGTGGCCGACGGCCGGCGCGCTGGCGGTGCGGGCCCGTCGAGGCGTCACCGCCGCGCACTACGAACGCGACGATTCGCTGGCGACGATCGCGGTGCCCGACCGCCAGTCCACGTGGGCGCTGCGCGAGCTGGTGGTGCTGCACGAGGTCGCCCATCACCTGGACCAGACCGAACCGCCGCACGGACCGCACTTCGTCGGCGCATTCTGCGCGTTGGCCGACGTCGTGATGGGCCCAGAAGTCGGTCACGTGCTCCGGGTGGTGTACGCCAAGGAGGGCGTGCGCGGCTAGCGTGACGGGAGTGAACGAACCCGATCCGCAGGCGCTCGATGCCATGCTCGACCAGCTGCTGCACACCGAGGACGACGTGCTGGTGGCGACCAGGGCGTCGGCCGACGCCGCGGGGATGCCTCGCATCGAGGTGTCCGCTCAGCACGCGAAGCTGCTGTCGCTGCTGGCCACCGTCACGCACGCCACCCGCGTGCTCGAGATCGGCACGCTCGCCGGTTACAGCACGATCTGCCTCGCCCGCGGCGCAGGGCCCGGCGGCCGGGTGGTCACCCTGGAGTACCAGGCTCGCCACGCCGAGGTGGCCCTCGCCAACCTCGCCATGGCGGGTGTCGGCGACCGCGTCGAGATCATCGTGGGCGCTGCGCTCGACACGTTGCCGACCCTCGCCGCCCGCGGTGAGCGGTTCGACATGTTCTTCATCGACGCCGACAAGGAGAACAACGTCGCCTACGTGCAATGGGCGATCGACCTTGCGATGCCCGGCGCGGTGATCGTCATCGACAACATCGCCCGCTCGGGCCGCGTGCTCGATCCGGCACCCGAGGACCGCCAGGCGCGCGCGGTCAAGGACATGTTCACGATGATGGGCGAGCATCCCCGACTCGACACCGCCGCCGTCCAAACGGTGGGCACCAAGGGTTGGGACGGCTTCGCGATCGCCGTCGTCCGGCCACCCCGGTAGCGGCACCCGACGTTCTTCCGCCGAACGTCTCGCCTGTGACGGAGCGTCTCGCGTAGCGTCGGCCACGTGCAGCCTCGCGGGCGGACACGCAGTTTCGCACCCGCGACCGTACTGGTCGCGCTGGTGTTCGTGGCCGCTGCCGCGCTGCGGGGTTACGTGCCCGGCGCCGAGCCGCGGCCGCGGGAGGCGCAGGCCGACAGCCCGGTGGCGCTGGCCGTCGTGGTCGTCCTGCTCGCCGCCTCGGTCGCCGTCGTCGCGATCGCCGTGATCGCCCGGCTGCGCAACCGTGGCGCCACCGCGCCGCGGGTGACGGGCCGGTCGGATTGGCTGCGCGGCGACCGCACCAGGCCCACGTGGCGGATGGCGTTGGTGGCGTTCGTCCTGATTCTCGGCTGGCTGCTGCTGTTCGTGGTCGTCGGCAGGCTGTTCCCCGGCGGAGACGCCGACGGGGTGTCCGCTGCCCCGGGCACCCGCCCCGACACCACCCGAACCGCCACCGAACCCGACCGGCCGGCGGACCTGGCGGCGCGGGAGCCGGGCACGGGTGCCGACCTGCTGGCCTACTTCTACGGGGCGACGGCGGTGTTCGTGTTCGTCCTCGTCGCGGGCTCGGTCGTCGCCGCCCGCAGGCAACGCCGGCTGGGGCCGCCGGTTGCCTCCGCCGCGGCAGCGGACGAGGCCGCGGCGGAGCCGGCGTCCGGGTCCGAATCCTTGGTCAGAGCAGCGGAAGTCGGCCTCGCGGAGGTGGGTGATCTCAGCCGCGAGCCGCGCAAGGCGATCATCGCGTGCTACGCGGCGATGGAACGGCAACTGGCACTCCTGCCGGACGCGGCGCCCCGTGACTTCGACACCGCGTCGGAGGTGCTCGCCCGCGCGGTCGACCACCACGCCCTCGCCCCGGACAGTGCGACACAGCTGGTGGACCTCTTCGACGAGGCCCGGTTCAGCCCCCACGTGATGGACGAAGGACATCGCGACGCGGCGGTCGCGGTGCTGACGCAGGTGCTCGACGAACTGCGGAGCCACGCGTGAAGAAGGTGCTCGCCGCCGCCATCGTGGTGGTGATCGGCGCCCAGGTGCTGGCGCTCGCACATCCCGATCGGCGGGTCGTGCTCTGGGTGGGCGGCGCGGCGGCCGCGGGCGTGCTGCTGATGGTGCGTTGGCTCCTGGATCGCGACGCCAGGTCGGCGGTCGACGAGTCGCGGGCCCGCGACCCTGCCGAGTCGCTGCGCCGGTGGCGGTCGAAGACCGAGATCATGATCGCTCGCGCCGACTCCAACCGCTCGGACTGGGACAAGTATCTGCGGCCGATGCTCGCGAGGCAGTTCGAGCTGGCGACGGGGGTGCGAAGGAGCAAGGACCCGCGGGTCTTTCATGCGACCGCCATCGCGCTGTTCGGGGAGCGGCTGTGGCCGTGGGTCGACCCCGACAACGTGTCCCGCGGCGGGGCCGAGGAGCCGGGCCCGGGTCGCGCGGTGCTCGACGACGTGCTGCGACGCCTGGAGGGGATATGAGTCTGCCGGTCACCACCACCGCTGCCCACTGCGAGGCGGTGCTCGACGAGATCGCCCGCGTCGTGGTGGGACGACGCCCGGCGCTGACGCTCATCCTGACCGCGCTGCTGGCCCGCGGGCACGTGCTCGTCGAGGACCTTCCCGGCCTCGGCAAGACGCTGATCGCACGGTGCTTCGCCGCCGCGCTGGGATGCGAGTTCCGGCGCGTGCAGTTCACGCCCGATCTGCTGCCCGCCGACCTCCTCGGCTCGACCATCTACGACATGCAGTCGGGTCGGTTCGAGTTCCGTCCCGGGCCGATCTTCGGCAATCTGCTGCTGGCCGACGAGATCAACCGGACACCCCCGAAGACCCAGGCGGCGCTGCTCGAGGCGATGGCGGAGGGGCAGGTCAGCATCGACGGCGTCACCCATCGGCTGCCGGACCCCTTCATCGTGCTGGCCACCGACAACCCCATCGAGTACGAGGGCACGTATCCACTGCCCGAAGCGCAGCTGGACCGTTTCACGGTGCGCCTGGAACTGCGCTACCTCACCGAGCACGACGAGGCGTCGATGCTGCGCCGCCGGCTGGACCGCGGTTCGGCCGAGCCGAGGGTCGAGCCGGTGGTCGACGCGTACGAACTCCTCGCGATGCGCGAGTCGGTCGAGCAGGTGACGGTCCACGACGACGTGCTGCAATACGTGGTGTCGCTGGCGACGGCGAGTCGCCAGCATCCGCAGGTGGCGGTCGGTGCCAGTCCGCGGGCCGAGCTGGACCTGGTTCAACTCAGCCGGGCCAGGGCGCTGCTCGCGGGCCGCGACTACGTGATCCCCGAGGACGTCAAGGCGTTGGCGGTGCCCGCGCTGGCGCACCGCATCAGCCTGCGTCCCGAGATGTGGGTCCGACAGGTCCGAACGGCCGACGTGGTGGAGGAACTGCTGCGGCGTCTCCCGGTACCCCGCACCCGCGGTGTGACGTGATCGACGTCCGCACCACTGACGTCGAACTACGCTGGCGCGCTTCGTCACTCGCCTTGGCGCTGGCGACGTGTGCCGCTGCGGCGTTGGTCGTCGCGCTGATCTTCTCCCGTTGGCAGTTGGTCGCGTTCGCGGCTCCGCTGCTGGGGGCGCTGGTGTCGTTGCCGTGGCAACGGCCGCCGCCGAGCGTCCACGTGCACGCCGATCCCGGGCTGGTCCGGTGCTTCGAGACCGAGGAAGTTCGGCTGTCGGTCTGGGCGACGGCCGACGACGGCACGCCCGTCGACGTAACGGTCTCGACTGCGGGCGCATCCCTCGACGTGTGCCGGCAGTCGTCGGGACACCTCGAGGTGGTGCTCTCGGCGCAGCGCTGGGGTAGGTATCCGATCACGGTGCGGGTGCACGTCACGGCCAGGGGCGGCCTGCTCGCCGGGCGGCCGACCGATCTGACCGAGGTTGCCGAGGTCTTCGTGTTCCCCGTCGCCCCGGCACAATCGACGGAGGTCCCGCGAACCGATCTTCTCGACCGGCTCGGCACGCACCTGACCCGGCACGTCGGCAGGGGCGTCGAGTACGGCGGCATCCGCGGCTACGTGCCGGGCGATCAGTTGCGCACCGTCAACTGGCCCGTCAGTGCCCGCCGGGGCAGTCTGCACGTCACCGAGCGGCTGAGTGAGCGCGCCGTGGACGTCGTCGTGCTCGTCGACACCTACGACCAGCCGCCCGGGCCGGCCACCGAGGCGGCCGAGCGGACCGTGCGTGGCGCCGTTCAGGTGGTGCAGAGCGCGTTGCGCGGCGGCGACCGGGCCGGTGTCGTCGCCCTCGGCGGTCAGCCCAGATGGCTGAGTGCCGACATCGGGCGCAGGCAGTTCTACCGGGTGCTCGACGCGATACTCGGCGCCGGCTCCGGGCACGACACCACGACCGGCACCCTCGCCCCGCGGGCGGCGATCCCGCCCGGCGCCATCGTGGTCGCCTTCTCGACACTCCTCGACACGGACTTCGCCTTGGCGCTCATCGACCTCTGCCGCCGCGGTCACGTCGTCGTGGCGGTCGACGTTCTCGTCGGCGCGCCGTTCGACGATCTCGACGACCCGCTGATAGCCCGGATGTGGTCGATGCAGCGTGCCTTCATGTACCGGGACATGCGCACCATCGGCGTGGACGTGGTGCCCTGGCCGGTGGACGCAACGCTCGACCAGGTGCTGGGTGTGGTGCCACGCCGGCCCCGCCGTGCCTCGGTGCGGAGGTGACGTGACCCGCGCACTGTCCGTGGCAATCGGGTTGTTGATGGTGGCTGCGGGGACGGTGCATAGCACGGGGCCCGCGCTCGTCGCGGCGTCGGCGGCGCTGTTCGCGGTGGTGGTGAGTCTGGTGTCGTCGGTGGCCGCGACGCTGGCCGTGGTGGCCACCGTCGCCGCGCTCGCGCTGTCGGCCCCGTCACCGGCCCTCGCGGCGCTGGCGGGCGTGGCGGCCACCGCCTACCTCGCGCTGTGGCACGCCGCAGGCCATCCCCCGACGTCACTCACCCCGCCAACTCTGCTTGGAGCCGTGGGTCTTTCGGCCGTGGCGGTGCTCGCCACCACCGTCCCGTTGACGCTGCCGTGGGTGCCGTTGGTGGCACCACTGGCCGTGGTGGCGATCTACGTGACCGTGGTCGACCAGTACGTCGGCTGATCCCCGGTCGGCCTGCCGTTACTCTGACTCGGCGATGACACCCGTCGAGTCCACCGGACGCAGCTGGATGGCACGACTGCTGGACTTCGAGCGCGACGGTGACGTCTTCCTCGCGCCCCAACCGTCGGCCGGGCCCGGCAGCCGGCTCTTCGGGGGTCTGATCGCGGCCCAGTCGTTGGCCGCGGCGGGGGCCACGGTCGAGCCGGACAAGCTGCCACAGTCACTGCACCTCTACTTCGTCCGTGGCGGTGAATATGGCGCCGACGTCGAGTTGAACGTGGTCCGCACCCGCGACGGCCGGTCGTTCGACACCCGTCAGGTCACCGCGGTGCAGCACGGGAAGACGATCCTGGAGATGATCGCGTCGTTCCACCGGCAGGAGGGCGGCGCCGACTGGCACCCGGCCCCGACCGGCCAGCTGGACTTCGGCGCCGCCGTCGACAAGGCGCCCGCCCTGGGATTCGCGCACCGCTTCGAGATGCGGGTCATGCCGGGCGATGACTCGGTGTTCGCGGTGCCGCCGTTCTGGATCAGGACGAGAGAGCCCATCGAGGACGATCCACTCGTCCGTGCCTGCGCGTTGACGTTCATCTCCGACTTCGGACCGGTCCCGGTCGCGCGGCCGCCGGGCACCCCGCTGCGCAGCGGCGTCGGCTACGCGGCGAGCCTCGATCACGCGGTGTGGTTCCACCGCCCGTTCGTGCCCGACGCCTGGCATCTCTACGAAGTCCGGTCGCGCAACAACGGCGACTCCCGCGGGTTGGTCGCCGGTTCGCTGTACGACGAGGCCGGGTCACTTGTCGCGAGCACCAGTCAGGAGGCGCTGTGGCGACTGTAGAGCGCGCCCGACCCGCCGGGGCTGGGAGAGTGTGAGGGGTGAGCACACCGAGCATGCCAGCGGCCCCGCCGAGCTGCTACCGCCATCCGGACCGGGGCACGTACGTCAGTTGCACCCGCTGCCACCGCTACATCTGCCCCGACTGCATGCGTTCCGCGGCAGTCGGGCACCAGTGCGTGGAATGCGTGAACGAGGGCGCCAAGTCGGTACGGCAACCAAGGGCAACCTTCGGCCGCACATCCGCGAACAAGCCGTGGGTGACCTACGTACTGATCGCGGCCAACGTGGTGATGTTCGTGTTGCAGAAGGCGATCCCCGCGGTCTACCAGGAGTTCGTGCTGTGGCCGGTGGGCATCGCCCGCGACGGCGAGGTGTACCGGCTGGCCACGTCGGCCTTCCTGCACGCCGACCTGATGCACATCCTGTTCAACATGTGGGCCCTGTGGGTGATCGGACCCGCGCTCGAACAGTGGCTCGGCCGCACGCGCTACGTCGCGCTGTACGCGCTCAGTGGCCTCGGCGGGTCGGTGCTGGTGTATCTGCTGACGCCGATCAACGTGCCGACGCTCGGCGCGTCCGGGGCCATCTTCGGATTGTTCGGTGCGACGCTCGCGCTGTCGCGGCGCCTCAACTTCGATGCGCGATGGGTGATCGGGCTGATCGTGATCAACCTCGTCATCACGTTCGTGGTGCCCTCCATCAGCTGGCAGGGACACATCGGCGGCCTGGTGACCGGGGCGGCGGTCGGTGCCGTGTTCGCCCATGCGCCGCGGGCCGGCCGGGTGCCCACCCAGGTCGGCTTCTCGGTGGCGGTCGTGCTGCTGATGGGCGCGCTGGTCTGGTGGCGCACCGCGAGCCTGCTGACGGGGGTGGGCTGACCCCGGAACCCTACGGGCTGGGCGGCGCGCCGCAGCGGTTCTTGATGTCGACGAGGGGCTGACGGATGCCCATGATGTCGTTCTTGGTGTCCGGGTGGACGTTCAGGTAGTCCTTCATCTGCTTGGACACCTGGTCCTTGGAGAGCCCTTCCAGGCTGGTGACGAACCAGTTGTAGTCGGGGTGGGTGAACAGGTACGCCGAGGTCGACGCGGATACGCCGGCGCGGACGCCCTCCAGGTCCGCCGCGGTGCAGTTGGGCGGGTCCTGGGCGGGGTCCTCGTTCGCGAACGCCGAGGGCGCTGCGCCGAACAGCGTGACGCCGATCAGTCCGGCGCTGAGGATGGCTCCGCCGGTGAGACGACGTGCGAGACGTCCGGAGGGCGCCGGGGCGGGTGCGGCAGAAGGTGACCCCAAATCTGACATGGACATGCTCCTTTGGTCGTGGAACAGAGTGTGCCGCCACCGATGGCGCGGTGCCGGGATGGTCAGGTGATTCACAGACTATTCGAGCGGTGTTCACAGCCCGCACCCGGGCGGGTCTCGTGGCGACATGGGTCGTTCCCTTACCGAACGCCTTGATAACAAGCCGATTACGCCCCGCGTGGGCGACGCGGTGCCGGTTCGCGGCGCTGTTAGCTTGCGGTGGACACCGATGACCAGCAGAGGGGATCAGGCCGTGTTGGCGACGATCGTTCACCAGGTCCGGCGCGTGTGGATGCGACGGTTGTCCCCTGCCGTGTCCATGTCCGTGCTCGTCGTGGCGATGCTCACCGGTCTGTTGGGCGCCGCGCCCACGCCGACTGCGGCCGCCTATTCGCGGGAGGGCCTCCCCGTCGAGCAGCTCGCGGTGCCGTCACCGTCGATGGGGCGTGACATCCGCGTCGAATTCCAGGGCGGTGGCCCGCATGCGGTCTATCTGCTGGACGGCCTGCGCGCGCAGGACGACGCCAGCGGATGGGACATCAACACCCAGGCGTTCGAATGGTTCTACCAGTCCGGTCTGTCATTGGTGATGCCCGTCGGCGGGCAGTCCAGCTTCTATTCCGACTGGTACCGGCCCGCGGCGGGCAGCGCGGGCACGACGACGTACAAGTGGGAGACGTTCCTGACCCAGGAGCTGCCGGCGTACCTGGCGGCGAACAAGGGCGTCGCGCCGACGGGTAACGCGGTGGTGGGCCTGTCGATGTCCGGCGGCGCGGCGTTGACGCTGGCCGCGTACTACCCCACCCAGTTCATCTTCGCCGGATCGCTGTCGGGATTCCTCAACCCCTCGCAGGGTCTGTGGCCGACCATGATCGGGTTCGCGATGAAGGATGCGGGCGGGTACAACTCCACCGACATGTGGGGCGTCGCCAGCGATCCGGCGTGGCGGCGCAACGACCCGATGGTCAACATCCCGACGCTGGTGGCCAACAACACCGCGATCTGGGTGTACTGCGGCAACGGCAGGTCGTCCGACCTGGACACCCCCGGCGGCGATTTCGGCACGCTGTACAGCGCCCAGTTCCTCGAGAACATCACCATCAACACGAACAAGGAGTTCCAACAGCGGTACGTGGCCGCGGGCGGCCGCAATGCGGTGTTCAACTTCCCGAACGACGGCACCCACAGCTGGGGTTACTGGGGCTCGCAGCTGCAGGCGATGAAGCCCGATCTGCTCAGAGTGCTGGGTGTGGGCGCGCCGCCGCCGCCGCCTCCACCTGCCGCCGCGCCGCCCGCCGCCGCACCGCTTGCCGTGGCGCCGCCGGCAGCTGTGCCGCAAGTCGGGTAGAAAGCCCGCCAGTCGGGTAGAAGTGAGGCATGGCCAGCGTCGACGTGTCGGTGAAATCGAAACTCTCCCCCGAGCAGGCGTGGAAGCTGGCGTCGGACCTGGGGCGCTTCGACGAGTGGTTGACGATCTTCGGTGGCTGGCGCAGCCCGGTGCCCGACGTCATCGAGAAGGGCACCTCGGTTTCGTCGCTGATCAAGGTGAAGGGTTTCCGCAACACCATCCACTGGGAAGTGACGAACTACGACGAGCCACATCGCATCGAGTTGTGCGGTAGGGGTTTCGGCGGGGTGCAGATCTCGTTGCGCACCGACATCACCGACGACCGGCCCGGCACGACGTTCCATCTGAGGGCGGACCTCAGCGGCGCCGTGCTCAACGGGCCGGTCGGCAGCTTGGTCGCGCGGGTGATCAGGGGCGACGTCACGAGGTCGGTGGAGAATCTGGCGAACCTGCGCTGACGGGGACGGACACCTCGTTGCGGCGTAGGAACGGCAGCGTCCACGGCGGGTCGTAGAACCATGCGGTGACCTCACCCGTCACGTCGAACCCATAGGCCCGCAACGTGTTTCGGAGCCGTTCGGTGCGATCGGCGACGGCCTTCGGATCGCGGTTGCCGGTGAATCTCAGCACCGCGACCGTCTGGGACGGCACCGTCACCAGCCGGACGCGGTCGTCGTTCGGGGACGGCAACTCGTCCATCGTCCAGCGCGACGGCATGTAGAAGCGGATCACCCAGTCGTCGCCCTCCCCTGCAGTCTGGGCGACGGGTGCGGTCATGCGGATGCGTACGGACGACTCGGCGGCCTGGGGGCCGTCGGAGACGCGCTGTGCCTTCTGCTGTGCCACCGGCGCCGTCATGGCGATCTTCGCGTCCCGGTGATTCCCGCCGAAGATGTAGCCGGCCAGCCGCCGGAATCCTGCGCTGCGCGCACTCTCCTCACTGCCGGTCACCGTCGTCTCGGCGGCGATCCGCGCCTCGTACTCACGGATCTCCACGCCGTCACCGAGCTTCCTGCTGGTGTGCGGCGGCTCCTCCGTGCCGATGCGCACGCCGAGCACCGACAGTGCGGACTCCGCGATTCGTTGCGGCAACGTGACCAGTGCGGGCGGCATGTATCCATACTGCCCGCCGCGGCCGCGCGTCACACCCGGCAGCTGATCTCCATGCTCTCGCTGTCCCTGGCGAGGAAGTTCACGCTGGTGTAGCCGTTGGCGGGGTGTCGGACGTAGTCGAGGTAGGGCTGCGTCTCGGCCATGTTCGTGTTGTCCGCGACGATCAGGGTGCCGGGGGAGAGCCGCGGTTCCAGTAGTCGCAGCACCGGCAGGTAGAACTCCTTCCAGCCGTCCAGAAGCGCGAAGTCCACTGGACCGTCGATCCTCGTCAGGGTGTCCAGTGCGTCGCCCTCGAGCACGGTGATGACGTCGGACAGCCCTGCCGCGGCGAAGTTCTTCCCCGCCGTCGCCACCTTGGCCGCGCTCAGTTCGGTGGTGATCACGCGGCCGACACCGTTGTCCTTGACCGCCGCAGCCAGGTGGATGCCGGACAATCCCAGCGACATGCCGAACTCGACGACCGTCGTCGGGCGGGTGGCGCGGACCAGCGAATACATCAACCGGCCGGCCTCCGGCGTCACGGGCAGGTAGATGTCGCTCAGGGCATCGGCGCGTTCCTGGGCGGTGGCCTCGTGGAGATCGGCGAGTCGGCCGGCGTCGTTGCGCAGCGTTGCCATCTGCGCATCGGATTCGGCGTACATCCGCTCGAGTGCCGCAGCGACCTTCGGTTCCGTCAGCGTGTTCACGACGTCGAAGCTACGCGGCGCCGCCGCCGGTGTCCGACGTCCCTTGTCGGCGGTGTCAGTGCTCGACGAAGGTGACGTTGTCCTCGAGCGGATTGCGCGGCACCGTCAGGAAGTTGGCGGGGAACTCCGGATCCGGATAGCCGATGGCGAGCCCGCACAGGATCCGCATGTTCTCGGCGATGCCCAACTGCTCGCGGATGGTGTCCGGGTAGCCGGCGATCGACACCTGCACGCAACTGCCGAGCCCGCGGGCGGTCAGCGCCAGCAGGAACGTCTGCAGGAACATCCCGACGCCGATCGCGTCGACGTAGTCGAGATCGCGGTGCATGCAGACGACGCCCGCCAGTGGCGCCCGGAAGAACTCCCAGTTGCGCCGGACCGCTATCCGTCTGGCCTCCTCGTCGTGCCGGGGCACGCCCATCGTGCCGTAGACCAGTGCGCCGAGATCCCTGCGGAAGTGGTGGAATTCGTCGGGCAGCGCGGGCACCTTCGGTGCGCCCGTGTCGGCCTCCACCAGCAGCGCCTCGACCAGGCGGTCGCGGGCGGGGCCCGAGGCGAACACCGCCCGCCAGGGCTGGATGTTCGAGTTGGACGGCGCGCGGACGGCGAGAGCGAGGGCTTCGGTCACCAGTTCTCTCGGCACCGGTCGGTCCCGCAGGAACAGGCGTGTCGACCGCCGGGCGCCGATGGCCTCCTCGAGGTCGTGCATCACCGGCTCCCCGTTCGGTCGGGGACGGTCCTGTCGGCGGTCGCTGCGTCCATGCCAGACATGGTGCGCGTCCGCGGCGCTCCGGTGCGTCTCCTCCCCGCGAGTCGCCTGCGGGAAGTCTGCGGCCGACGATCGCGTCCGACGGCTGCGCCTGGCGTTAACCTGGTCGGTAGGCGAACGCGCCGACTGGAACCACGGGAGCGGGATATGGCAATTCGGGTACTGCCCTACGTCACCGTCGAGGTCGACGAGCGGCTGCGCAGACGGGTCCGTTACGCCACCGATCGGCTGAGGATCAACGTCAGGTCCTACCTCCTCAGTGCGGCGGACGACGTCGACACGGCCGGCGACAAGGTCCGCGGCCTCTGCGACGCCGCGGTGAACCGGGTGGACACCGTCGTGGCGAAGGTCGGCGACCGCATCGATCCCGCCGCGCGCCGCCACGCCGATCACGACGCTCGACTCGAAGCAGGCTAGCGACACCTCTACGGTGGGGGCGACGGGGATCGCATGACCGACGAAGGGTGTCGAGGACGTTGTTGGGTCATGGGCTTGTCGTCTTCCTCGCGGTGTGTGCGGCCGTGTGCATGGCCATCGGCATCGTCGTCCGGCAGCGCGCCACCATGGACGTGCCGTCGGACCAGGGCGTCAGCGCCGTCATGCTGGCCACCCTGCTGCGCCGGCCGGTCTGGTGGGCCGGTACCAGCGCCGCGGTGGCCGGCTACGTCTTCCAGGCGCTGGCCCTGATCAAGGGTTCGTTGATCGTCGTACAGCCGCTGCTGGTGTCGGCGTTGTTGTTCGCTCTCCCGCTGAGCGCGCGGCTCGCCGGCCGCCGGGTCACGCGTCGTGAATGGATCTGGGCGGCCCTGCTGACGGCGGCGCTCGCACTGTTCGTGGTGATCGCCCGTCCGGGTCCGCAGGAAGGCCCGGCGTCGTGGACCGTGGCGACAGTGGTCGTCGTCGGTTGCGGCGTGGTGATCCTCGGCTGCATCGCGCTCGCGATGCGACTGTCGGGTTGGCAGCGTGCCGTCCTGCTCGCGGTCGCCGTCGGGGTCCTGTTCGGTGTGGTCGCCGTCCTCACGAAGATCGTCATGCACCTGCTCGCCGTCCGTGGCGCCCTCGGCTTGTTGGCCACCCCCGCGCCCTACGCGCTGGTGGTGCTCGGCGTCGTCGCCACCCTGCTGCAGCAGTCGGCATTTCATGCGGGCGCGCTACAGACATCGGTGCCGACGATGCTCGTCCTCGAACCCGTCGTGGCCGTGTGCCTGGGCGCCGTGCTGCTCGGGGAGGAGCTCGACGTCAGCGGCTACGAGGCCATTGCGCTGGTCTGCGCGGTGGCCGTGATGACCGCCGCGACGTTTGCGCTCGGCCGCGGTGAGGGCGCCTACGAGGCCGAACTCGAGATGCTGGCCGCGCGGACGCCGGCCTGACCTGAGCCCAGCGTCGACGTGTAGTACGTGACGTCGCGCATCGTCGGCTGGTCGTCGCCGGACTCCGGAATAGGGGGAAGGCCGTACTGCGCCAGCAGGTCACCCATCGACGTGCCGACCGACGTCCAGCCGCGGGCGTCGAGGTACGTGCCGACGTCGTGGCGCTCGCCCTGGAACCCGAGCTCGGCGAAGTCGAGGTCGAACCCGTGCTCACGCCATTTGGCGGTGGACTCCCGCATCTTCGCCCGCGCGGCGTCGAGGTCGATGTCGCCCTGGTTGGGCACGGCCTCGGTGCCGATGCGGCTGCCCGGTGCGCTGAGGCGGGTGACGGCGTCGAGCAGGCGGTCCTGCGCCTCGGGCGGCAGGTAGCCGAACAGGCCCTCGGCGATCCACGCCGACGGCGCCGTCGCGTCGAAGCCGGCGTCGACGAGCGCGGTCGGCCAGTCGTCGCGAAGATCGATGGCCACCGTGCGCACCGTTGCTCCCGGCTTGGCGCCGAGGGCCGACAGCGTGCTGGACTTGAAGTCGATGACGGCCGGCTGATCGATTTCGTACACCGTCATGTCGGCGGGCCAGTCGAGCCGGTGGGCGCGGGCATCCAGCCCGGAGGCCAGGATGACGGCCTGCCGGATCCCGTTCTGCGCCGCCGCGGCGAAGAACGCGTCGAAGTAGCGGGTTCGCGCCGCCATCGCGGCGGGCATCTGAGCCAGGCCCCACCCGGTGGTGCCGATGTCGACGTCCGCGCCGCTCAGCTCTCCGGTGGCCCAACGGGTGAGGAAGTCCACGCCGACCGCGCGTACCAGGGGCGCTGCGAACGGGTCGTCGATCAGGCCGTCCGTGGTGGCGATCGCCCTGGCAGCGGCCACCATGGTGGCCGTGGTTCCGACGCTGGTCGCCAGATCCCAGGTGTCGTCGTTGGTTCTCGTCATGATCAGCCTCTCCGAAGTGTTACTTAGACACTATAACGACACTGGAGCGGTGGGCTTGCTCACAGCGAACTCCCAGGTCAACGAGTTGGGGCATATCTTTAGTTTTGCTAACGTTGTGGAAGGCGTCCGGGCAACGAAGCCCGACAGACCACATTTTTCACCGCCGTACGTAGGGGATGTCTCATGTCGACCGACAACCGCGAAGCGCGCTTCGAACGCCGCCTCGCCGACCTGTACTCCGACGACGCCGAGTTCGCCGCCGCCCAGCCCGACGACACCGTCAGCGCAGCCGCCGCCCAGCCCGAGCTGCGGCTGCCGGACGTCGTCCGCACCGTCATGGAGGGTTACGCCGACCGGCCCGCACTCGCGCAGCGCGCGGTCGAGTACGTCACCCAGTCGGGCCGCACGACGACAAAGCTGCTGCCGCACTTCGACAGCGTCACCTATGGCGAGCTGTGGGACCGCGTGCAGGCCATGGCCGCGGCGCTGCACCGTCAGCCGGTCGCACCCGGTGACCGCATCGCCATCCTGGGCTTCACCAGCGTCGACTACACCGTCGTCGACGTGGTGACGACGCAACTGGGGGCCGTGTCCGTGCCCTTGCAGACCAGCGCCCCGCAGGCGCAGTTGCAGCCGATCATCGCCGAGACCGAGCCCGTCGTGATCGCGTCGAGCATCGACTTCCTCGACGACGCGGTCGAGTTGAGCATCGCCGGCCCGGCACCTGCCAGCCTGATCGTGTTCGACTACCAATTCAGCGTCGACGACCACCGCGAGGCACTCGACGCCGCGCGGGAGCGCCTGCAGGACAGCGGCGTAACCGTCGAGACGCTCGACGACGTGCTGGCCCGCGGTCGGGAGACGACCGCCCCTCGATCGGTCGTCGGTGACGGCTCCGAGCCGGATCCAGATCCGCTGGCACTCCTGATCTACACCTCCGGCAGCACCGGCGCCCCGAAGGGCGCGATGTACCCGGCGAACAAGGTCGCCAACATGTGGCGGGCCGCCGTCAACTCCCATTGGGACGAAAGCCAGGGCAAGGTCCCGGCGATCTCGCTGGCCTTCCTGCCGATGAGCCACGTGATGGGCCGCGGCGTCGTCTACGGCACCCTGGGCAGCGGCGGCACGGTGTACTTCGCGGCGCGCAGCGACCTGTCGACCTTCCTCGAGGACCTGGCGCTGGCACGGCCCACCCAGCTGAACTTCGTCCCGCGGATCTGGGACATGCTCTATCAGGAGTACGTCAGCGAGATCGATCGGCGCGGCATCACGGACGCCGCAGACGAGGACCGCGTCATGTCGGAACTGCGGCAGAGCATGCTCGGCGGCCGCTACGTCACCGCCATCACCGGCTCGGCACCCATCTCGCCCGAACTGAAGGCCTGGGTCGAGGCGTTCCTGGACATGCACGTCATCGAGGGCTACGGCTCCACCGAGGCGGGCGCGGTCTTCGTCGACGGCGTCATCCGGCGGCCCCCCGTGATCGACTACAAGCTGGTCGACGTGCCCGAGCTGGGATACTTCGGCACCGACGTGCCGCATCCCCGTGGTGAACTGCTGGTCAAGTCCGAACAGCTCTTCCCGGGCTACTACAAGCGCCCGGAGGTCACCGCCGAGGTGTTCGACGCGGACGGCTACTACCGGACGGGTGACATCGTCGCCGAGCTGGGCCCCGACCAGGTGAAGTACCTCGATCGGCGCAACAACGTGCTGAAGCTGTCGCAGGGCGAGTTCGTCACCGTCTCCAAGCTCGAGGCGGCGTTCAACAACAGCCCGCTGGTGCGACAGATCTACATCTACGGCAACAGCGCCAGGCCCTACCTGCTGGCGGTAGTGGTGCCCACCGAGGACGCCCAAACTCGTTATCACGGAGCTGAACTCAAGTCGGCCATCAGTGCATCGCTCAAGGACGCGGCACGGGTGGCAGGCCTGCAGTCCTACGAGATGCCGCGCGACTTCATCATCGAGACGACGCCGTTCACCATGGAGAACGGCCTCCTCACCGGGATTCGCAAACTGGCGTGGCCGCGGCTGAAGGAGCGCTACGGCGCCGAACTCGAACAGCTCTACGTCGACATGGCCGACGGACAGGTGGGCGAGCTGCGCGCACTGCGCCAGAGCGGTGCCGATCGACCGGTGCTGGAGACCGTCGGCCGCGCCGCCGCCGCACTGCTCGGTGCGTCCGCCGCCGACGTGCATCCCGATGCCCAGTTCACCGACCTGGGCGGAGACTCGCTGTCGGCGTTGACCTTCGCCAACCTCCTGCACGAGATCTTCAGCGTCGACGTGCCCGTCGGCGTGATCGTCAGCCCGGCCAGCGACCTGGCCGCCATCGCCGCCTACGTCGAGGCGCAGCGCACGGGCGCCGCCAAGCGGCCGACCTATGACGCCGTGCACGGTCGCGACGCCACCGAAGTTCGCGCGGCGGATCTGACCCTCGACAAGTTCCTCGACTCCGAGACGCTGCACGCCGCCGCGTCGCTGCCGGGCCCGGCCTCCGAGATCCGCACCGTATTGCTCACGGGCGCAACCGGTTTCCTTGGCCGCTACCTGGCCCTGGAATGGCTGGAACGAATGGACCTGGTCGATGGCAAGGTCATCTGCCTGGTGCGTGCCAAGGACGACGCAGCGGCGCGGGCCCGCCTGGACGCAACGTTCGACAGCGGTGATCCGAAGCTGTTGGCGCACTACCGTTCCCTGGCGGCCGAGCACCTCGAAGTGCTCGCCGGCGACAAGGGCGAGGCGAACCTCGGCCTCGACGACGCCACCTGGCAGCGACTGGCCGACACCGTCGACCTGATCGTCGACCCGGCGGCCCTGGTCAACCACGTGCTGCCGTACAGCCAGCTGTTCGCGCCGAACGTGCTCGGCACCGCCGAGCTGATCCGCATCGCGCTCACGACGAAGATCAAGCCGTTCGTCTACGTGTCCACCATCGCCGTCGGAGCGGGCATCGACCCGGCCGAGAACACGGAGGACGCCGACGTCCGCCTGGTGAGCGCGACCCGCAAGGTCGACGACAGCTACGCCAACGGCTACGGCAACAGCAAGTGGGGTGGCGAGGTGCTGCTGCGGGAGGCGAACGAACAATTCGGCCTGCCCGCGTCGGTGTTCCGCTGCGACATGATCCTGGCCGACACCACCTATGCCGGGCAGCTCAACCTGCCCGACATGTTCACCCGCATGATGCTGAGCCTGATCGCGACCGGCGTTGCGCCCTACTCGTTCTACGAGCTGGACGCCGACGGCAAGCGCCAGCGGGCGCACTACGACGGGCTGCCGGTGGAGTTCATCGCCGAGGCCATCTCGACGCTGGGCGTGCAGGTCGGATCCGGCGGGCAGGAGCGAAGCGACTCGGGGAATGGATCCGGCGGGCAGGAGCGAAGCGACTCGGGGAATTCAACCGGTTTCCAGACGTACCACGTGATGAACCCGTACGACGACGGCATCGGCATGGATGAGTTCGTCGACTGGTTGATCGAGGCGGGGCATTCGATCCGTCGCGTGGATTCCTACGCCGACTGGTTGGAGCGGTTCTCCACGACCCTGCGGTCGCTTCCCGAGAAGCAGCGCAACGCATCGCTGCTGCCGCTGCTGCACAATTACCAGTCACCGGAACGCCCGTTCAACGGCTCCATCGCCCCCACGGACCGGTTCCGGGCTGCGGTGCAGGAGGCCAAGATCGGACCGGACAAGGACATTCCGCACATCAGCGCGCCGGTGATCGTCAAGTACGTCACCGACCTGAAACTGCTCGGCCTGCTGCTGTAAACCGCCACTCGTGCATACGCACCCGCGGTCACCGCGGGTGCGCGTGCACGAACCGCTAGTTGCCGAAGCCGATCAGGCTGTGCACCGACGACAGCGTGGCGGCGGTCGCGAAGGCCGGCGCGGCGGCGCACACCGCGGGGACCGCGTTGAGCACCTGCATCGCGGTCGCGACGTTCACCGAGTTGACGTGCTCCAGCATCGAGGCGTCGCGTTCGAAGCTGGCGAGCGACAGGAAGTGTGCGCGCATCGACGGATCACCCTCGACGGTCAACGTCCACCCGGGCCACGGCTTGGGCCAATGTCTCGGATACTCGTTGCCGACCGTCCACAGCGTCTCGATCTCGACGACTGGCCGACCAACCCGTCGCCCCAACCACTTCCACCGCTGAGCCGCCGTGGTTCCGGCGTTCAGTTGGCGATCGAAGACGTGGTGGTCGGTCTCGGCCGCGACCGCCTCCACCGTCGCGGTCACGAATCCGAATCCTGTTGGGGTGAAACAGGAACGCCGTCGTGACGACGTTCTTCCCGGAGGACGGAATCGCGCACACCTCGCTGGTGGAGGCCAGCCGCGGTGTGTAGACCACGCAGTCCGCGTCGAGAGCCAACACGGGTTCCCCACCGGTCAGCACTCCCGCGTCGACGCCACCCTTCGTCTCGGAATACACCTTGACGCCGACCAGTTCGAGTCCGGACCGGGTGTCGAGCACACCCGCGAGCGCTTCCCTGCCGACCGCGCCCGTGCCGCAACAGACGATGCGATGTGCCATGTCGTCACCGTCCCATGCCCACCGGTCGTGTGTCCGCGGATCAGCTCGACCTCACGCGTGCCAGGACGACCACCGCGTCACCGAGACGGTGACGACGGGGCCGTTCAGCGCGACGCGCTCGTACTGCGGGTACTCGTGCCGCAACGAGGCGTAGCCGATGGCCATCTGCTCGCCGCCGTGGTGGACGGTCGCCATGCCGTCCGCGCGGACCCACCAGAGCTGCGACCAGTCGTCGTCGTAGTGCTCGACCAACAGGCTCACCCGGGGATTGGCCGCGATGTTGGCCAGCCGCCGCAGCCGGTGGGTGGACTTCCGCTTCGCATCGACGGCCGTGTAGACGGTGGTGTCCGCACCGACGGTGCGCACCGCGAACACCACCGGCACGAGGTGCGGTGCGCCGTCGGCGCCGACCGTCGCGAGCGCCGCGGTCGGCGCCTTCGCGAACCGCTCCCCGAAGGCGAACCCGGTCATCGTCCCGAGGGCTTCTGCGGGCTCACGCTCATCGGCGGGCGGGTGACGTTGATTTCGGGCTTCTTGGTGCGCCGCGGCGGCTGATTGACGATCACCGGTGCCCGGTCGACCTCCGAGGCCGGCGGCGGGGGCGGCGGGGGAGGAGGCGGCGGTGGCGGGGGAAGTGGCACGTCGCTGGTGTTCGCGGGCGCCCCAGATGTCCCGGATGTCCCGGGTGTCCCGGGTGTCCCGGATGTCCCGGATGTCTCCGATGTGCCGGACGTCCCGGGTGTCTCCGATGTGCCGGACGTCCCGGTCGCGGTGGGAACCGTCGACGTACCCGTCGCGGGCACCTCGACGTCGCCGGACGGGCCGCTGAAGGCGAGCAGGACGACCGACACGACGAGCGCGATGGCCGCGAGCGACACCACCGCCATGACGGCCGGGGTTGGTCCCGTCCGGTACCACGGCACGGGAGCCGGTTTGAAGTTCCACGTGCTGGCGTTGAAGGCGTCGAACGTTCGCTCTTCGGCATCGGTCGGCGGGGGCGGCTCGAACCAGTGCATGCCGGTGCCATCTGCGTCGGCGCCACCTGCGTCGGTGCCGTCTACGTCGGTGTCGGCCAGGTCCGCGGGCGACACCACGGCCAACTCATCCGTGTCGACCGGGTCGTCGACCGGGTCGTGCAGCCTCGCTTCCCCCGAGGCCTCGCTGTCAGCCACTCCCTGATGCTAGGGGGCTACCAGCGAAAAAGGGCGATCGGGTGCGGAATTCGTTCGGCGCGCCGACGAAGCGTGGCGTCCGTCCCCGAATCCCTGCCGCGGTGTTGGCCCGCCGGTAAGGTCCCCACCGAGGTTGGTTCGTTCATCGTCGCGACCAGGCGAAGTCACCTCGACGCCACCGTCACGCCGTCCGCCCATAAGAAGGTTCGCCCATGAAGAAAACTCGGTTCACCGTCGTCGCCAGCGCTCTGGCCCTCGTCGTCGCGGGTGGTCTCACCGCGTGCGCACCACCGGCGTCCAAGGACGCGGGGGAGAAGACGTCCTCCGGCGTGAACTCGAGCGAGGCCACCTCCGCGAAGGACTTCGGTGGCGACAACATGTCCGGCCTGATCGACGCCGCCAAGAAGGAGGGCGAACTCAACGTCATTGCGCTACCGCCCGACTGGGCCAATTACGGCGCCATCATCAAGGCGTTCGGCGACAAGTACGGCATCAAGGTGAACTCGGCGCAGCCCGACGCCGCCAGTCAGGACGAGATCAACGCCGCCAACCAGCAGAAGGGCAAGTCGAGCGCACCCGACGTCTTCGACCTCGGACAGTCGGTGGCACTGGCCAATACGGCGATGTTCGCGCCGTACAAGGTCGAGACGTTCGACGACATCTCCGCTGCCATGAAGGCGCCCGACGGTGCCTGGGTGAACGACTACGGCGGCTACATGTCGATCGGCTACGACTCGGCGAAGGTCCCCGAGATCAAGAACGTCAACGACCTGCTCGGGCCCGACTTCCGGGGAAAGGTGGCCCTCAACGGAGATCCGACGCAGGCCGGTGCCGCGTTCTCGGGCGTCATGATGGTGGCGGTCTCGCAGGGCGGCTCGCCCGACGACATCGCTCCCGGCGTGGAGTTCTTCCGCAAGCTCAAGGAGGCGGGCAACTTCCTGCCGGTCGATCCGACGCCGGCCACGATCGAGTCCGGCCAGACGCCGGTCGTGATCGACTGGGACTACCTCAACGTCGCGGAAACCAAGAAGCTGCCGTCGTGGAAGGTGGCCATTCCGCCGAACGCCGCCGTCGCCGGTTATTACTACCAGGCCATCAACAAGGGCGCCCCGCACCCCGCGGCCGCACGTCTGTGGCAGGAGTTCCTGTTCAGTGACGAGGGCCAGAACCTCTACCTGCAGGGCAGCGCCCGTCCGGTGCGGGCCGACTCGATGGTCACCAAGGGCACCATCGACCAGGCCGCGTACAAGTTGCTGCCGCCGGTCGACGGTGGCGCGACGTACGTGTCGCAGGAGCAGAACGACGCGGCCAAGAAGTACCTCGAGGCCAACTGGGCGAAGGCGGTCGGCTGATTCTCGCCGGTCCGCTCCGCCGCCTCCGCGAGGCACTGCCCCTTCTGCCGTTCTTCGCGATCGTCGCGATCTTCCTGATCGTGCCGACGATCACCGTCATCGCGAGTGCCGTCACCGAAGACGGCCGCTTCACGCTCGCGCGCCTCGGTGCGCTGTTCTCCGGTACCGCACTGTCGGCGCTCTGGCGGAGCGTGATGCTGTCGGGCAGCACGGCGTTCCTCGGTGCCGTCTTCGGCGCGATCCTGGCCTGGCTGATCGTGACGAGACCGCCGACGTCGTTGATCCGGCGTTCGGTGCTGTCGCTCTGCAGCGTGCTGGCCCAGTTCGGGGGTGTGGCACTGGCCTTCGCGTTCCTTGCGACGATCGGCCTCAACGGCGTCCTGACGCTGTGGGCGCAGGCCTACCTCGGCTGGAACCTCGCCGGATCGGGATGGTTGTACGGGCTGCCGGGATTGATACTGGTGTACACGTACTTTCAGATCCCGTTGATGGTGATCGTGTTCCTGCCCGCACTGGAGGGGTTGCGCGAACAGTGGCGGGAGGCGGCCACCAGCCTCGGTGCGTCGACGTGGCAGTACTGGCGGCAAGTCGCCGTCCCGCTGCTGACACCGGCCTTCCTCGGCTCGGCGCTTCTGTTGTTCGCCAACGCCTTTGCCGCCTATGCGACGGCGGCGGCGTTGGTCAGCCAGGGCAGCCCGATCGTGCCGCTGATGATTCGCGCCGCCCTGACCAGTGAGGTGGTGCTCGGCCAGGCCGGCTTCGCGTACGCGCTGGCGCTCGAAATGATCGTCGTCGTGGCCCTGGTCATGGCGGCCTACACCCTGTTGATCCGCCGGACCGCGAGGTGGCTGCGATGACCCGTGTCACCAGAGTGGGGCTCTGGGTGGCCTTCGGCCTGTTCTTCCTCTTTCCGCTGTACGCGATGGCGGACTTCTCCACGCGAAACCTTCTGGCGGGCGGCCGCACGATGGCGGCGTGGACGAACCTCGTCACCGACGATGCGCTCTACCAGTCGATCGTGACTTCCTTGCTGCTCGCGGCGCTCACCGTGGTGGCCATGCTGATCGTGTTGGTACCCACCATGATCTGGGTGCGGCTGCGGACGCCGTGGGCGAAGGGCGCGGTCGACTTCCTGTGCCTGCTCCCGCTGACGATCCCGGCACTGGTCGTCGTCGTCGGACTCAAGAACGTCTACCTGTGGGTGACGTATCTGCTCGGCGAGTCCGCGCTGACCTTGACCTTCGTCTACGTCGTGCTGGTCCTGCCGTTCGCCTACCGGTCGATCGACGCGGCGTTGTCCGCGATCGACTTGGCCACGCTCGCCGAGGCGGCCCGTTCGCTGGGTGCCGGCTGGCCGACCACGATCATCAGGGTCGTGGTGCCCAACATCTGGTCCGGCATCCTGTCCGCCGCGTTCATCTCGGTAGCCGTCGTCCTCGGCGAGTACACGGTCGCCTCGTTGTCCGGCTACCAGACCCTGCCCGTTCAGATCGTCGCGCTCGGCAAGACCAACGGCCCCACCTCGGTGGCCGCGTCACTGGCGACGTTGCTATTCGGATTCGTACTGCTACTGGTCCTTTCACTAGTCACCCGACGGAGGCGTCACGCATGAGCGGCCAAGCTCAGGTCAGATCGACGATGGGGGTCAGCGTCGAGCTGACCGACCTCACCCGCGTCTACGGAACGGTCAAGGCGCTCGACGGGCTGAACCTGCGGATGGAGCCGGGCGAGTTCGTGGCGTTGCTCGGGCCGTCGGGATGCGGCAAGACCACCGCTCTGCGGATCCTCGCGGGCCTCGACAAGGCCACGTCGGGCACCGTCACCGTCGACGGTCGCGATCTCACCGCGGTGCCCGCCAACAAGCGGGACATGGGTATGGTCTTTCAGGCCTACAGCCTGTTCCCCCATCTGACGTCGCTGGAGAACGTCGAGTTCGGCCTGAAGATGCGAGGACGTGACAAGGGCAACCGCAGCAGTCGGGCCGCGGAGATGCTCGACCTCGTCGGACTCTCCGAACACGCGCACAAGTACGCGTCCGAGCTGTCCGGCGGTCAGCAGCAGCGGGTGGCGCTGGCCCGAGCACTGGCAATCCAGCCGCGGGTGCTGCTGCTCGACGAACCGCTCTCGGCACTGGACGCCAAGGTGCGCACGCAGCTTCGCGACGAGATCCGGCGAGTGCAGCTGGAGGTCGGCACCACGACGTTGTTCGTCACCCACGACCAGGAGGAGGCGCTGGCGGTTGCCGACCGGGTCGGGGTGATGAGCAAGGGCCGCCTCGAGCAGCTCGCCCCGCCCGCCGACGTGTACTCCAATCCGGCCTCACCGTTCGTGGCTGAGTTCGTCGGCTTGAACAATCAAGTGCCCGCCTCGGTTTCAGCCGGGCGCGCGCACGTCTTCGGGACGGAGCTGCCGACCTTGGAGGGTTCGCTCGCTCAAGGGTCGGGCACCGCGATGCTGAGACCGGAGTCGGTTACCGTCACTGCCGACGACTCGGGTGCGGCCACCGTCAAGTCCGTGGCCTTCCTCGGCCCGATCTCGCGGGTGTACGTCGAAGTAGCCGGCGGCGCCGTCGTCAATGCCCAGTTGAGCAGCTCGCGGGCCGGGGAATTCACGCCGGGACAACGGGTCACGCTCGGGGTGTCACCCACCTCGGTGCTGGTGGTGCCGGCGGCTGCGCCAGCTGAAGCCGACGTCGCGACGTAACTCGTCGTCGACGGACGAGCAGTGAACCACGTTGTGTGCCAAGCCGCCCCGCGCGACGATGATGGTGCCCGCACCAGCGGTGCCCGAGGACACCGCGAGGACGTCGCCGGGGTGGACGTCATTCGGCAGTACCACTCCGTTGGCGATCTCGGTGTCGGCTGAGCACACCGTCATCGGTTCGTCCGCCGACAGCGGGTGGCGATTGGCCAACATCACCGACCCGCGTACGGGCCCGGCGAGGCGGCCGTCGACGACCACCACCCGGGGACCTCGTGCAGGCGCCACCACCGACGTCACCCGGTACACGCTGACGGTGGCGAGATCCATTCTCGGCCATTGGTTCTCGACGACCACGCGCGGTCGCGGAAAGCGGAACGCCGCGCATGCCGCGTCGAGGTCGTCGTTTACCCCGGCCGCCAGGCTGCCGTCGTCGGCCGACGGGAGGCTCGCCACGGTGAGGCTGATCTCGGTCAGCAGGACGCCGTGGCTGCGGCGGACGCCGGCCATCGCCGCCACCAGCTCGTGGATGCCGAGATCGACGGTCCCGGTGACCCGGCGATGCAATCCGACCAGTTCCAGATCAGGGTTGCGCAGGACCCGGTCGAGGGTGTGGGGATCCGGACCGGACCCCACCGCGCGGACGAGCATTCGTTGCCCACGCGCCGCGACGCCGCCCAGGTAGGCCACGTCCAGCGGGGAATCGACGACGAGGCGTCCCGGCGAAAGCCGGGCGCACGCCGTCAACTCGTCGTGGTGCAGGCCGCAGGCGTGCAGGACGAGGCGGGCGCGCGTCACCCGGGCGGCGCGCGCCGCGGCCACCTCCGTGACGCCGCGCAGCACCAGCCCGAGACCTTCGTCGTCCACCCACCGCATGACGGTGGTGGGCAGCGCGGTCCCCTCGACGATCGGGACCAGACCCCGCGCCGCGGCGCGGCACCGGCGCAACCGCTGCCGGACGTCCGCCTCGTCGAGCACGTGTGCGGGCGTGCCGAATTCGTCGGCCACGTCCGCGAGTGCGACGCCCCCGACGGACAACCGCCCCAGCTCGTCGGCCGAGGCCGTGCGCGGCCACGCGGCGGCGTCGACGCGTTGGGTGGCCGCGCTTCTCAGGGAGGGCAGATAGTCGAGAAGTGTCACCACTTCACGATGCGCCCAGCCGAGTCGCCCGGCGGGTTTCTTGACGCCGCGTTGACGGCCCCGGGGTGAATCCTTACGTTGCTCAGACGTCCTTGACGGGTTCGATGCCGAGATCGCGGTAGGTGACCAGCGCGGCGAAGGGGACGTTCCGGCGCTCGAACCGGCCGGCGGCGACGTCGCCCCGGTCGACCATCGGGATGACGCCAACCACGACGGCCCCGGCCGCAACGGCGCGGTCGAAGGCGATCTCGGTGGAGCCGCCGGTGCTGATGACGTCGTCGACGAGCAGGACGCGGGTGCCCGGCTCGAAACGGGTGCCCTCGATCCACTGTTCGCGGCCGCGCTGCTTCTGGTCCTTGCGGACCGAGAACCACGCCTTGCCGGTCACCATGGCGATACCGTGCGCGAGGGGGTCGGCGCCCATGGTGAGGCCGCCGACGGCGTCGAAGTCGATGCCGGTGCGCGCGGCCAGGTCCGCGACGGCCCGGCTGACGATGGTGAGGCGTTCACCGGTGTCGATGGCGTACTTGCCGTCGATGTAGTCGTGACTCAGCTGACCGCTGGCCAAGGTGAACGGCTCGTCGCGGCGTTCGTAGCCGCGCGTGCGGATGAGATCGAAGGCGGCTTGCCAGGTCTCGGAACGGTCGGGCACCGGTTGATCGTAGGGCAGCTCAGCCGCGGCCAGCCCGCCGCGTCAGCTCGGCGGCGGCCGACCGCAACTGCGCGGCGGAGTCGACGCGTTCGGCGAAGCTCACCCGCGGGTAGGCGACGCCGCGTGGCGTGGTCACCTTGAGGTCGAGCCCGTAGCGGTCGGCCCCCGTGCAGACGGCCTCGACGACGTCGGGGTAACCGGCGAGGGTCTTGCTCATCGCGGTCAGCGCGTCGGCGTGGTCGGCGTTGAGGTGCGCGACGGCCCCGGCGGCCACCCCCCTGACCGGGTCCGGCGCGGCGGCCGCGTAGTCGGCGCCGGTGGCCGAGTCCATCCGGCCGTACCCGCCCACCCAGCGGACGCGGCTCACCCGCAATACCCACAGGGTGAAGTCGCTGTAGTCGAGGTAGTACTTCGCGGCGGGCACGGCGTCGAGGTGCGCGCGTCGGGCGGCGGCGCGCTCGTCACCGGTCGGCTTCTCTGCGACTCCGGCGAGCGTGATCCGCGAGTTGGCAAGCGGATCGCCGTCGGTGGCCGGCCCGACGATCGAGATGCTGGCTCGCGGGTCGCCGGCAAGGTTGCGGCCGTGCTCGGCCAGGTTGGAGACGCAGAGGACGGGGGCGCCGTCGAGGAGTCCGTAGGTGATCAACGACGCCCACGGGTCTCCGGTCGCCGTCAGCGTCGCCACGGTGGCGGCGTTGGTCGACGCGGCGACGGTACGTGCTTCCTCAGCAGCCGACGGGCGGATCGACGCCGACGGGGGTACCAACGGAGGTGGGATCGACGGTGCGTCGCCTGGGTCGCCGTGATCGCGCAACGAGTCCTGTGACGCCATGTCCGAACCCTATCGCCATCCCATCGCCGCCCCCGGCGCACAGGCGCCCGACGGGCCCGTCGTGGTGCGGCGCGGCCGGAATCAACCCCTCCCGCGCCGGGCGGATCCTGTGAGACAATGGCCGCACGTCTTGACCAGCTAACACGTCGAATTCAGCTGAAACGGGAGGGGTCGGGCCGAACCCAATGCTCCGCGTCACGCTTTCGATCAGCACGCTCGTGGCAGCGCTGTTGGTCGCTGGCGCCGGGTCGGGTGTCGCGGCCGCAGACCCGGATGATCCCGCCGGGACCGGAAGTACCTCCGAACCCGGCGATGTCGGCGATCCGCCGGCCGTCGGCGAACCGACGCCGGCCGTCGAACCGCAACCCACGACCGCGACGCCGCCGAGCATCTTCGACATTCCGAGGAACATCGCGACTCAACTGCGCGACATGATGGGCCGGCCGCTCAGCATCTTCGGCAACGGACGGGTGCCAGGGACGCATACCCTGCCGGACACCTCCGCGATCGGCGACGCCACCCCGGGACGCAAGGGCGACAAGGTCCCCGTCAAGCAGCCGGAGCCGACGGTGCCGAAGCCGCCGGTCGTCCCGGATCCGGTCCAGCAGGCGCCGGTGCGCAAGCCCTCCAACAGCTCCATCGACGTCACGTTGCCGTTCTCGGCGCCGAAGATCTCCGTACCGGTGCCCGACCTGCAGGTGCCCGGGTACGAGAGCATGCGGTGGACGCTCGACTTGTCCGACCCGTACGCGGCGTACACGTCGGTGGGGCAGACGCTGCGCACGGTCAACGCGCTGCTGACCGACGCGTACGCCCCCTACAACCCGTTCAAGCCACCGCCGCCGAAGCCCTCGGCCCGCATCATGGAGGACGGGCCCGTGGTCGACGCCGGCGGTACGGTCGATGCCATCCCCCTGGCCGGCGGCTCGAACCTCCCGGTGGTGCAGGCACCGGTCCTGATCCCGCCGATTCGCCTCGCCCCCGTGCGCCCGATGACGGGGTCGCTGCCGGACGTGTCGCTGCCCGCCGCGTCGGCGCCGCAGGCACTCGGGACGGGTCGGCCCGCGGTGCGCGCCCCGGCCCCCCGCGACGCGGCGGCGCAGCCGGGTTCGGCGCCGCCCGCGAACGCGCCGCCGAAGGCCGAACCTTCCCCGCCTTCACCCTCTTCGCCGTCCTCGTCACCGATGGGCAATCCCGTCCTCCGGGAGGGTTATCCGCAGTATCTGCGCTCATCGCGCATCACCCAGGTCGCCTCGGTGGCGCTGCCGGGGCTTGCCGGTCTGATCGCACTCACGGCCAGCGGCGGCATGATCGGGTATCGGCAGGCGAACTCCGGGCGGTATCTGCGGTCGGGCGCCGAGCGCTTTCTGCAGTAGTGCGGTGACGGGCGCTTCCGGACCGGCGGGCGTCGTCGTCCTGATTCAACGTCGCAGACCGTGGGTAGTTTTGAAGACTGATGACTGAGGCGATGAACCTTCCGTTCGACCGATGGCTTCCGACGCAGAGGTGGTACGCCGGTCGCGGCCGCGAGCTTGCCGCGGTGCGCACCGGGGAGGTGGTGCCACTGCGCGGCGACCTCGATCTGGTGCTGCTCGACGCCGAATTCACCGACGGCACGTCGCACCGGTATCAGGTGCTGATTCGTTGGGACGGCGGTGCGGGTGACGGTGGCGCCGGTGCCGCGACGATCGGCACGTCCGGCGTGCACACGGCCTACGACGCGCTGTACGACCCGTCCGCGGCCCAGTACCTGCTGTCGCTGGTCGACCGTTCGACGTCGGTGGGGCCGCTGCGATTCCTGAAGGAACCCGGCGCCGAGCTGCCGTTGGACGCGGCGGGGCGGGTGATCGGCGCCGAGCAGAGCAACACCAGTGTCGTGTTCGGGAACGAGGCGATGTTCAAGGTGTTCCGGCGGGTGACGCCCGGCGTCAACCCCGACATCGAACTGAACCGCGAACTGGCGCGTGCGGGTAACCCGCATGCGGCCCGCCTGCTCGGTTCCATCGAGACGACCCTGGACGCCGAGCCCTATGCGCTCGGCATGGTGACCGCGTTCGCCGCGGGCTCGACCGAGGGCTGGGACATGGCGACGGCGAGCACGCGCGCACTTGCGGCGGGCGACGGTGCGGGTGACTTCGCAGACGAGTCACACCGGCTGGGCCAGGCGGTCGCCTCGGTGCACCAGACGCTGGCCACCAGCCTCGGCACCGCGCAGGAAGCCGTGCCCGTCGACACCCTGCTGGCCCGGCTGCACGAGGTGGCGGCCATGGTGCCCGCCGTCGCCGAGTACCGGACGCCGATCGAAGAGCGCTACCGCACGTTGGCGGAGGACTCGATCACCGTGCAACGCGTGCACGGCGACCTTCACCTCGGGCAGGTGCTGCGCACCCCCGAGCGTTGGCTGGTGATCGACTTCGAGGGTGAGCCGGGCCAACCTCTGGAGGACCGCCGCCGCGCTGACTCGCCGCTGCGGGACGTCGCAGGCATGCTGAGGTCCTACGAGTACGCCGCCTACCAGCATCTCGTCGGCGGTGACGCCAAGCAGCCCGACGGGCTCGCCGACCGCGCCAGGAGCTGGGTGGACCGCAACTGCACGTCCTTCTGTGAGGGTTACGCCGCCGCCGCGGGGGCCGATCCCCGCGACGCGGCCGGTCCACTTGCTGCCTACGAGTTGGACAAGGCGGTGTACGAAGCGGGGTACGAGGCCAGATATCGCCCGGCGTGGTTGCCCATCCCGATGGCCTCGATCGCCCGCCTCGTCGGCTGAGTCACAGGAATCTCACCATGCGTTGACAGGTTGCCCGAATGTCGCGGTGTCTGACTGTTTGATGTGACGAGGGCGATCGGGACGTTGGAGTTCGCTGCCAACGTCCTGCCAGGGCCGGGGCGGTCCCGCCGAGTCCCCGTCGTCACCGGCGAACGCGTCCGACTGGGTCTGCTGCTCCTGGCCACGGCGGTGCTCTACCTCTGGAACATCACGGTCAACGGCATGGGCAACCAGTTCTATGCCGCCGCCGTGCAGGCCGGCTCGGAGGACTGGAAGGCGTTGCTGTTCGGGTCCTTGGATGCGCACAACTTCATCACGGTCGACAAGCCACCGCTGTCGCAGTGGGTGATGGGCCTCTCCGGCCACGTGTTCGGGTTCGGCAGCGCCAGCATGCTGGTTCCAGAGGCGCTGATGGCCGTCGCTGCCGTGGCGCTGCTCTACGGCGCGGTGCGTCGGGTCGGCGGCCCGCTCGCCGGGCTGGTGGCGGGCGCGACGCTGGCGCTCACCCCGGTGGCGGTGCTGATGTTCCGCTTCAACGATCCCGACGCCGCGATGGTGCTGTCGATGACGGCCGCGGCGTACTGCACGGTGCGGGCCGTCGAGAAGGGCTCGGCGCGGTGGCTGGCCGGCGCCGGAGTCGCCCTCGGCTTCGCGTTCCTGGCCAAGATGCTCGAGGGCGTCATGGTGATGCCGGCGCTCGCCGCCGCCTACCTGGTGGCCGCGCCCGTCCGGTTGCGGGTCCGGATGGCGCACCTTGTGGGCGCTGCGGCGGCGTTCACGGTCTCCGCCGGTTGGTTCGTGCTGTTGACGATGGTGTGGCCGGCTTCGTCGCGGCCCTACCTGGCGGGGTCGACGGACAACGACTTCATGAACCTGGTGTTCGGGTACAACGGTCTGGCGCGGGTGCTGGGTCACGACCACCGGGTGCTCACCGCGGGGTCCGCCGGGCCAGGCGGGCTGGCGAACCTCGGCGGGCGGTCGCAGGGCATGTCGCGTCTGCTGTCAGGCGAATTCGCGCTCGAAATGGGTTGGTTGGTGCCGGCCGCGCTGCTTGCCGTCGTGGTGACGATCGTCGGGCGGGGCCGAGCGCCCCGCACCGACCCGGTGCGTGCCGGGGCGATCCTCTTCGGCGGCTGGTTCCTGGTCGACGGGTTGGTGCTGAGCCTCATGCACGGCACGATCCACGCGTACTACACGCTGTCCATCGCCCCGCCCGTCGCTGCCATCTTCGCGATCGGCCTGCAGCAGGCGTGGGCCCGTCGCGGGAACCTGCGCTGGCGGATCTGCCTCGCGTCGATCCTGCTGCTCGGCGGCGGCTGCGGTTGGTGGCTGCTCGGGCGCAGCGCCATGTCGTGGCCCGCGTTGCGGTGGTCCATCCTGGCGTCGACCGTCCTCGCGTCGGCGGCCCTGCTGATGCGGTGGGCGCCCCGCCGGCACCGGCTCGTCGTTCCCGCACTACTCGCGGTCGCGCTCGCCGGGGCGCTGGGTGGTCCCGCCGCGTACGCGCTGGCCACCCTTGGCGCATCTCATCAGGGGATCGGGCCGTCCGTCGGACCGGCGCGGACCGGCTACCTGGGCTTCCCGAGGATCGGCAACCCGAAACTGGATGCGCTACTCGAGCAGACGCACACCCCGTGGTCGGCCGCCATCGACCGGTCGTTGCCGGCGGCCGGCCTGGAGTTGTCGACGGGAACCGCGGTGATGGCGATCGGCGGTTTCTCGGGCACCGACCCGGCGCCGACGCTGCAGCAGTTCCAGAACGACGTGAGACACCACCGGATCGCGTACTACCTCGCGCCGCGCGGGTCGGCCAAGGGTGCCGTCGCGCACGACGAGGACCACGTGGAGGTCAGCGCCCGTCCGCACTCCGACATCCTGCGGTGGGTGCGCGGCCACTTCCACTCGACGACGGTGGGCGGTGTGACGGCCTACGACCTGTCCGCGCCGAAGGGCCCGGGCGTCACCGGACCAGGCGGCGCAGCAGCGAGGACGCCGTGAGGACGCCGAGCGCCGCGGCGAGCACCAGCACGGCGACGTCGAGCACGGTGTTCCCCGGCATCCCGATCAGGAGTGCCCGCAGCGCGTTCACCTCGTAACTGAGCGGGTTGACGGCCGAGAGCCAGCGCAACCACCGGGGCATTACGTCGATCGGGTACAGCGCGTTGGACGCAAAGAACAACGGCATGGTGATGGCCTGCCCGATGCCCATCAGCCGATCGCGGTTGCGCACCAGACCTGCCAGCGTCATCGACAGGCAGGCGAAGAATGCCGAGCCGAGCACCACGATGGCCATGGCGCCGAGGATCCGCAGCGGGTTGCCGGTCAGCGCAATGCCCATCAGGTACGCGATGACCATGACCCCGACGACCTGGGCCACCGACCGGACTCCCGCCGCGAAGGCCTTGCCACTGATCATGGCCGAGGCGGGCGCGGGAGTGACCATCAACTTGGCGAGGATGCCTGCGTCGCGGTCCCACACGATCTGGATGCCGTAGAAGATCGAGATGAACAGCGCCGATTGCGCGATGATCCCCGGCGCCAGGAAGGACAGGTAGGGCACGCCGCCGGTGTCTATGACGTGCAGGCGCGAGAAGGTCTGCCCGAAGATCAACAGCCACAGGGCGGGTTGCACCATGCGCGTCAACAGCTCGCTGCGGTCGTGTGAGAGCTTCTGCAACTCGACCAGCGCGAACGCGCCCATCCGGCGCAGCAGGCCGCCGACCCGTCGCACGCCGCGGGGTGCCCGGATCAGTTCGACGGTACCGGGGCGAGCGGAGCGACGGGGGGTGGTACCGGGGCGAGCGGAGCGACGGGGGGTGGTACCGGGGCGGTGGGGGGTGGCGCGATCAACTGACACGACGGGCAACCCTTCTGCTGGAACGAATTTCACGCAGCCCGCGTCGGGCGGCTTCGGCCGGGTCCGCGGCGAGGTCTGATCCCGCATAGTGCCGGAACACGTCCTCGAGCGTCGCCGTCGTGGCGGCGTCCGAGCTGAGCCCGGCTTTCAGTTCGGCGGGGGATCCCACGGCCTGCAGGACACCGTGGTGCATGAGGGCGACGCGGTCGCACAACGCGTCGGCCTCCTCCATGTAGTGGGTGGTGAGCAGGACCGTCATGCCGTACTCGTCCTGCATGTCGGCGACTTGAGACCAGACTCCGTCGCGCGCAATGGGATCGAGACCGACCGTGGGCTCGTCGAGGATCAGCAGTGACGGCCGGTTGACCAGTGCCTGTGCCAGTTCCAGCCGACGCACCATGCCGCCGGAGAACGTGCCGGCGAGGTGCTCCGCGACGTCGAGCAGGTCCATCGCGGACAGTGCCTCGTCCACGCGGTCCCGACGCTGTTTGCGCGGGACGTCGTACAGGCGGGCGAACAGGTCGACGTTCTGCCGTCCCGTGAGAGCCGGTTCGATCGAAAGTTGTTGTGGGACATAGCCGAGGTTGTAGCGAATGTCCATCGTACGGCGGCGGGCGTCGAGCCCGAAGATGCTCACCGCACCCTCTTGGACAGGGGTCAGCGTGGTGAGTACCCGCACCACGGTGGTCTTTCCCGCCCCGTTCGGTCCGAGCAGTCCCACGGTCTCGCCCGCCATGACGTCCAGGCTGAGATCGTCGACGGCGGTGAAGTCGCCGTACCGGTGCGTCAGATTCTGGCAGGCGATCGCCGGCACCGTTGCAGGGGTTGGTGTCACGAATCCTCCTCGCGCATCAGTCGGGTCACCTCGGCCAGCACCGCGAGGCCCGCGGTGAGGCGGTCGAGGTGGTCGGGGTCGAGACGCTCGAGCGCGGCGCCGAGCGCCGCCCGGCGTGCGGCGCGGGACTCGTCGGCCACCCGCTGCGCGGACTCGGTGAGTCTGAGCCTGCCCACGCGGCGGTCGTCGGGATCCACCGAGCGCACCAGCAGGCCGTCGGTGCACAACCGCGACACCAGCGTCGACGTGGTATTCGGCGCGAGGCCCAATTCGTCGGCCGCCCCGCGTACGGAGATACCCGGCTGGCGCGCGATCAGCCGGAGCAGTTCGGCCTGCGATTCGGGCAGGCCGGTGCCGATGCCCGGCGTTGCCGCCGACCGGCGGACCTGGCGGCGGAAGCGTCCGACGGTGCCGAACAGTTCCGCGGCGAGATCGATGCGGGTGTCCACCCCGCTTACATTACCTCTGTTACAGAGCTATCTGCCTCGCCCCCACGATTTCGGCGCGAAAACCCTCGCGCAGCGAAGGCTTCCGCGCCGAAATCGCACGGGGAGTGGTCAGGCTTCCTCCGCGACCGCCTGCAGCACGATCACCGAGCGCGCCTCGACGGTCAGCTCGGCCGCCGCGGCCACCGGCCTCGAGCCCTCCATGACCGCACCTTCGACGGTGTAAATCACCGGCTGCCACCGGGAGCCGAACTCCTTCGGCGGCAGCGTGAAGTCGATGGGCTCGTGGTGCGCGTTGAAGCACATGACGAACGAGTCGTCGGTGACGCGTTGACCCCGCGGGTCCAGGTCGGGAATGCCCTGGCCGTTGAGATACACGGTGATCGACTTGCCGAAACCCGAGCCCCAGTCCTCGTCGCTCATCTCTGAGCCGTCGGGCGCGAACCACGAGATGTCCGGGATGCGTTGGGACCCGCGAATCCGCACCGGCAACCCGTCGAAGAACCGGCGCCGCCGGAACACCGGATGCGCGGCACGCAGCGCCGACACCGACTGCGTGAAGGCGATCAGCGACTCGTCGGCCGAGCTCCAGTCGATCCAGGTGATCTCGTTGTCCTGGCAGTACCCGTTGTTGTTGCCACCCTGCGTGCGGCCCAACTCGTCGCCGTGACAGATCATCGGGACGCCCTGGCTCAGGATGTTCGTGGTCAGGAAGTTGCGCACCTGCTGTGCTCGCAGCGCCAGGATCTCCGGGTCGTCCGTCGGCCCCTCGACGCCGCAGTTCCAGGAACTGTTGTTGCTCTCGCCGTCGTTGTTGTCCTCGCCGTTGGCCTCGTTGTGCTTCTCGTTGTAGGAGACGAGGTCGCGCAGCGTGAAACCGTCGTGCGCGGTGACGAAGTTGATCGACGCCACGGGTCGCCGCGCGGTGTGCTCGTAGAGGTCGGCCGATCCGGTCAGACGCGACGCGAACTCGCCGAGGCTGGCGTCCTCGCCGCGCCAGAAGTCACGCACGGTGTCGCGGTACTTGCCGTTCCACTCGGTCCACTGCGGCGGGAAGTTGCCCACCTGGTAGCCGCCGGGGCCGACGTCCCACGGCTCGGCGATCAGCTTCACCTGGCTGACGGTCGGGTCCTGCTGAACGAGCTCGAAGAACGTCGACAGCCGGTCGACGTCGTAGAACTCGCGGGCCAACGTCGACGCCAGGTCGAAGCGGAAACCGTCGACGTGCATCTCGGTTACCCAGTACCGCAGCGAGTCCATGATCAACTGCAGCGCGTGCGGGTGGCCGGCGTTGAGGCTGTTGCCGGTGCCGGTGTAGTCCATGTAGTAGCGCTTGTCGTCGTCGACCAGCCGGTAGTACGCGGCATTGTCGATGCCGCGCATCGAGAGCGTGGGCCCCATGTGGTTGCCCTCGGCGGTGTGGTTGTAGACCACGTCGAGGATGACCTCGATGCCGGCCTCGTGCAGCGCCCGCACCATGGCCTTGAACTCCTGCACCTGACCGCCGGGGGTCGCGCTCGACGCGTACTTGGAGTCGGGCGCGAAGAACCCGATGGTGTTGTAGCCCCAGTAGTTGGACAGGCCCTTGTCGATCAGCGTCGAATCGTTGGCGAAGTGGTGCACGGGCATCAGCTCGATCGCGGTGATGCCCAGCCCCTTCAGGTGCTCGATGATCGACGGGTGGGCGATTGCGGCGTAGGTGCCGCGGCTGCGTTCGGGGATGTCGGGGTGGGTGTAGGTGAGGCCCTTGACGTGCGCCTCGTAGATCACGGAGTCCGCGTACTCGTGCTGCGGTGGCCGGTCGGTGCCCCAGTCGAAGAACGGGTTGATGACGACGGACTTCGGCATGCTGGGCGCGGAGTCCTCGTCGTTGCGGCTGTCGGGATCGCCGAAGTCGTAGCCGAACAGCGACTGGTCCCACTGGAAGGTGCCGTCGATGGCCTTGGCGTACGGATCGAGCAGCAGCTTGTTCGGGTTGCAGCGCTGCCCGGCCGCCGGGTCGTACGGACCGTGCACGCGGTAGCCGTAACGCTGACCGGGCTCGACGTCGGGGACGAAGCCGTGCCAGATGTATCCGTCGACCTCGGGCAGCTTGAGCCGGGTCTCGTTGCCGTCTGCGTCGAACAGACACAGCTCGACGAACTCCGCGGCCTCGCTGAAGACCGCGAAGTTTCCGCCCGAACCGTCATAGGTGGCGCCGAGCGGGTAGGACTTGCCCGGCCACATCTCCCACTGGATGGCCTCCCTGGGGGGGGCCTCGGGCTGGGAAGCCGGCATGACGGCAGGCGTCGCGGTGTCTTTCGAGCTGGCTGCGGTATTGCCCGCCTTCGAGCTGGCGGCTTTCGAACTGGATGTAGCCAAGGTGCACACTCCGGGTTGGCTGTGGATCGAACAAGGTGACGATACGGTGCTTGCCGCCGCGGGAGCATGGCGGGCGAAATGCACCAGGTGGAGGTATGCCGGTCGGCTACCCGCTCTGAACTGCCCCGTTGGCGGCCGGTGCAAACCGGCGCCGACGGGCGTGTGGTGACGATCACCGGGCATGCGGGTCTCGTCCGCAGGTCAGGCGATGCCGACGCCTGCCGAGCGCAACGCGTCGACGGCCTCGGCGGTCGTCGTCGGCGACACCCCGGCGGTCAGGTCGAGCAGCAGCCGGGTGGTGAAGCCGGCGGCGACCGCATCGGCCGCGGTGGCCTTGACGCAGTAGTCGGTCGCGATGCCGACCACGTCCACCGCGTCGACCCCGCGGGTCCGCAACCAGTCGGCCAGCGTGGTGCCGTCGTCTTCGGTGGCGCCCTCGAAGCCGCTGTACGCAGCACTGTAGTGGCCCTTGTGGAAGACCGCCTCGACGGTGGACGGATCCAGCGCCGGGTGGAACTGCACCCCTGGCGTCCCGACCACGCAGTGCCGCGGCCAGGTGTCGCGGTAGTCGGGCTCTTCGGAGAAGTGCTCGCCGGGGTCGACGTGGTAGTCCATCGTCGCGACCACGTGGTCGTAGTGATGGTCGGACCCGTCCCGGCGCAGCAGTTCGGTGAGCTTGCGCGCCACCTCGGCACCACCCGTCACGGCCAGCGATCCGCCTTCGCAGAAGTCCTTCTGGACGTCGACGATGATCAACGCGCGCATGGGGACAGTATTCCCCGCTCCGATACCCCTCGCTGATCCCCCGTCTCAGCCGCCGAAGAGCAGATACAGCCCGGTGAACGTGTAACCGACCATGACCAGCATCATGGCGAGCTGGCCCGTCACCTGGTGGCGTCTCGGCAGCAGGCGCAGGGCGCGATCGTGCGCGGCCACCACCCCTGCGACGTGGCCACCGACGACGAAGCAGACCTTCAGCGTCGCCAGCACCGAGGGATGGGTCGACAGCAGGTAGGACGGCGCGAGGCCACCCAGCCAGCCGGTGGCGAACGGGTCGGCGAGCCGGAGGACGGTCTGCTGGCCGCGCTCCACCAGATAGGTCAGGTAGTGCGCGAAGACGTAGCCGATGACGATGGGAATCAATGAGTGCGCCATCAGTCCGGGCAGTTCGCGACGCCGTCGCGCGTCGACGCCTCCGGTCGCGCGGGCGGCCAGCCAGAAGGTCACCGCCACCACCGAGGCGAACAGCAGCAGGGCCGCCGACCGCATCAGCACGGCGGTGGCGGTCGAATCGCCGGCGACGTCGTCGAGGTAGTTGCGCCACTGCGGCATTGCCGAGAAGCTGTCGAACGCGGTGGACCCGAGCAGCACGGCGAGGACCGCCAGCGTGCCCGCGTGCACGGGTAGCGAGGGCAGGTGATCGAAGGGGTTGCCGATCGCGACGCGGCCGTCGGGGTTGCGCCGCAGCGGCGACAGCCGCGATGCCACCATGCCGTACACCTCGAACGGGTCGGCCCTGGCATTCCAGCGGGGCCCACACAGCACCGCACCGGTGAGCGTCACCGCGAGGTACACCAGCAGCCAGATGCTCACCGCCGCAAGCGAACCGGGATCAGGACTGGCGAGCTCCAGCCAGACGAAGGCGAAGAGCCCGACGGCCGCGGGTCGGTAACCTAATGCCTCCGGGTACGCCCCCGGCGGCGGTCGGCGCGAAAGCGGCAGCAGGCGGTACACCGTGCGCACCGGTGACACCAGACGCCAGACCGGGCCGAACACCAGTGACACTGCCACCAGGCCCACCCACAGCAGAACGTAGAACACCCCGGGTAGGGCGTTTTGCCCGTCGGGTGGACCGAGGATCGCGGCGACCGCCACCCACACCGCGAAGATCAGCCCGGCGACGGCCACCGACCATCGCACCGCGGGTGCGTCGACCACGTTCGTCACCCATGGTGGCAGCGGCCGCGCAGCCTTCGCGGGGTCGAAACGCGGCGTCTTCCACGCCAGCACGACCACCGCAAAGGTGAACGTCAGCGCCCACGCGGCACCGATCAGCGCATAGGTGTAGGGGATCGGCAGATCGTTGGAGCCGCCCAACCCATGGGCGAGAACCGCGGTCGGCCGATCGGCGGTCACTGCACGGCGATGGTCGCGATGGTCCGATTCAGCTCGTGCAACTCGACGTCGACGCGGCCGGGGACGGCGATGGTGAACTGGAACGACTGACCGGCCTTGGCGGCGACGTCGAAGGTGTGCTCGGGGTCGGAGTGGACGTGCAACTTGTCGGCGGCGTCGCTGTTGACGCGCACGACGATGGCCTCGCCGACCTTCGCGGCGAGCTGCTCGTTGGTCGGCGTCACCTGCCCCTTGGCGATCGTGACGTCGATGACCACCTGGTCCGGCGGCGCCTGCTGGTCCGACATCTGCGGGACGCCGGACGCGGGCGGCGCGGCGGGCGAGCTCTTGGCCGAGTCACCCGACCCGTCCGACCCACCGCAGCCCGCGACGAGGAAGGCGGCAGCGGTCAGGGCCACGAGTGTTCTGGAGGTCGTCAGTTCGATCACGGTGAACCATCTTGGCGGGTGGCCGAGGGACCCTCACCGCGAGCCCCGGCGTCGTTTCGCTCCTTGCCCTCGCTCCTCGCCCTCGCCCTCGCCTTCGCCTTCGCCCTCGCCCCGGCGACGGTCCCGCCGCGCGACCCAGAACACCACGGCGACGACGAGGATCGCCGGCGCGAAGGCGGGGATGGCCAGCAGCGCCGAGTGATCGGCGAGGATTCGTACGTCGCCCGTCATGCCTGCGCGGACGGCTCGAAGGCGAGCTTGCTCTTGGTGGGCTCGATCTTGTTCAACCGGCCGGCACCCCAGGACAGACCGGCGATGAGGATCAAGGTGCAGCCGAGCACCACCAGACAGCCGATCAACCAGAGCACCTGCGGGGTCTCGGGGTTGCGCTCGCGCTGCAGGATGGTGATCTCCGAGACGAACGGCCTCGTCATCGTGGCCTTGGCGGGCACCTCCTGGGCGCCGATCCCGGGGTCCCCGTGCAGGTAGATGGGTACGGCGGCCATGGTCAGCCCGTCATGCACCCGCAGCAGCGTCTTCCACTGACCCGACACCGGCATGGGCACCGTCGAGCGGTAGTGCCCCGGACCGACCTTCTCGAGGTGGTCGATGAAGATGCCGCGCTGGTTGGCGAGCCCACCCTGCCAACCCAGGACGGACACCCAGTTGGGGTCGTCGCCGACCAGCGACGGTGGGTTGATGCGGACGTCGGCCGTCGCCATGCGTTGATCCCCGATGGGCGGCGCGTCGGCGAGCGCGATCGTCGCCGAGGCGTTCTGCGGCACCTGGTAGCGCAGGCCGTTGGCGGTGGCTCCGCCGATCGCGACGACGGCGAGTACCACCAACCCGATGCTGACGGCCCGTCGTGGCAGTTGCTGGTTGGTCAGCACCATGCCGACCATCGCTCCACACGCGCCGACGAGCACGGCCACCGGAACGGCCATCGCCAGCGCCTCCGGCCACATGCTGGCCGGCCACGGGTAGTCGTAGACGGCGTCGATCCACAGGGACTCGAGCCACAACCCGACCGTGGCCACGCCCAGGCCGCTCAGCATGCCGAACAGGATCGGTCGCTTGATCAGCGGCGTCAACGCCAGAACCTCGACCACCAGGGCGGGCCCGAGGTAGAGCGCGAACCAGTTGATCGGGGCGCCGAGCACCGGTCCGACGATCACGGCGACGAGGCCGCGCAGGGCGATGGCGAGCAGCGCGGCGACGATCGCGGCGCCGCGCCCGAGCATGATGCGTGCGGCCACCAACCCGAGCGCCGCGGCCGCCGCGATCAGCATGGGCTCGAAGACCTGTCGGAACTGCATGACCCCGAAGTCGAACTCGATCTGGAAGACCGACATCCCGATCACCAGACCGCCGAACGCGAGGTACTGGATGAACTTGAGTCCAGGTCCGTCCTTGGGCGCGTCCTCGCCGACGGCGCGCCGTCCCTCGTGCTCCAGGAACAGGGCCGTGAGCGTCGAGAAGCCGGCGCCGCCGATCATCATCAGATGCGTGGGACCCCACAGCGTGACGTCCTGGCCGAAGATGCGGTGCCAGACGTCGTCGAGGGGGAAGCCGATCAGCGCGTACAGACCGCAGCCCGCCATCAGCACCCCGCCGACGGGGGCGTACCAGTCGCGGGTGATCCGGATCGCGGCGGCGCCCGGTTTCTCGTAGGGCAGCACACACGCCAGGCAGCCCGCGATGAACAGGATGAACAGCCCGAACAGGATGAAGTAGTGGGCCGGGTTGGCCAGCGGACCGGGATCCCGGCCCTTGCCGATGTGCAGGCTGACGTCCCAGATGAAGCCGAACAGGGCGGTGATGATCGTGGTGATGAACAGCACGATCGGAAGTGCCACCCAAGCCGGCCGGTGGAACGTGCGCCCGGCCCACTCCCCGAGGTCGTGCAGCCAGGTGATCTTGCGCATCCGGTGCTGGTAACCGATCCACAGCAGCACGAGTCCGACGACCAGCCCGACCGCGGACATGCCGATGACCTGATCGAGGGCGGCGCCGCCACCCTCGGTGCCCTGTGCCACGTATGGCGAAGTCTGCTCGGTCATGTGCCTGCCGTTCCCTCCGCCGTCTGCACGGCAACGGTTCCTACCCGCCGGTAATGTTGCCAGAAACCTCCCAGTCGAAACCAGTGGTACCGGGTAAATAGTGGTCGATCACGAGCGCCGGGGTGGGCGCAGCACCTTCATCGCGAGTCGCATGGCGGGCGGTGGCACCCGGTCGCGCAGGCCCATCGCCCGGTCGGCGATCCGGGTCCGCGCCGGGGTGCCCCTACCGAACACGGCGTTGAGCGGACCGCCGGTGGGTTCGAGGTCGACGTGCATCGGCGGTGCGCCGTCGGCGGCCCCGAGCGCGTGCGAGACGACGATGCGCTGGATCTCGCTGGTGCCCTCGAAGATGGTGTACAGCTTGGCATCCCGGTACCACTTCTCGACCGGGTGATCGGTGATGTAGCCCCAACCGCCCATGGTCTGGATCGCCCTCTCGGTGGTTTCGACGGCGGTCTCGCTGGCCGCGAGCTTGGCCATCGATCCCTCGCCGCGTTCGAACGGCACACCGGTGGCGGCCATCCACGACGCCCGCCAGGTCAGCAGTCGGGCCGCGTCGATCTTGGTGGCCAGGTCGGCAAGCGGAAAGGCGATGCCCTGGTTGCCGATGATCGGACCGCCGAAGGCGTGTCGGCGGTTGGCGTACTCGGTCGCGTATTCCAGTGCTGCCCTGGCTATCCCGAGGGCCTGGGCGGCGACCATCGGACGGGTTTGCTCGAAGGTGCCCAGCGTTGCCGAGCCCGAGTGCTTGGCGCCCTCGACCACCTCGCGAGCCTTGGCCAGTTTGTGTTCGAGCTTGTCCTCACCGCCGAGCAGGTTGGCACCGGGGACCCGCACACCCGAGAACGTCAACTCGGCCGTATGTGACGCCCGGCAGCCCAACTTGTCGAGCTTGCGCACCATGTCGAGGCCGGGCGTGCCGCCCGGCACGATGAACAGCGCCTGGCCGCGGTGTCCCAGGTCCTGGTCGACGACGGCGTTCACCACGTGCACGTCGGCGATCCCTCCGTTGCCGATCCACATCTTGTGCCCGTCGAGGATCCAGTCCCCGCCGTCGCGGTGCGCGGTGGTGCGCAGGTTGCGTACGTCGCTGCCGCCCTCGGGTTCGGAGATGGCCAGCGCCGCGAGCTTGAGGTCGCCCGGCGTGCCGAAGCACTCCGGGCCCCATTGCAGCATCTGCTCGGGTGTCGCCGCCTGGCCGATGGCGGACAGCGCGAGCGCGGGCATCACGATGGCGAGGCCGATTCCGGCACATCCCCAGAAGAGTTCCTCCATGAACATCGGCAGCGACAGTCCCGTCGGGTCGCCGATGAGGTCGCGATAGAACAGCGGGCTGTAGAAACCCCGGCCGGCCGCCTCTTCCAGCACGGGCCAGGGGAACTCCTGGCGCTGGTCGTATTCCCGCGCCACGGGCCGGACGACCTCCTCGGCGAACTCGTGCGTCCGCCGGGCCAGGTCGTGCTGGGCGATCGTGGGTGTCAGGTCGAAGCTCACGTGCGCTCACCCACCGGCGCCCGGCCGAGTGTTTCAGTAGACATGTGTTCACTGATACCCCCTCGGGCGGGGCGGGAATCGGCCTAGCCTGAGACGGTGAAGCTGCCGGCCGCGCACCTCGTCCAGCGCGACGGGGTGTCCTGCGGACCCGCGGTCGCGGTGGTCGCGGGGGCGATGCTCGACCCCGGCTACCGGGCCCGGTTGGCGGGTCCGGCATGGTTCGACGCCGAACAGGCCAGGGTGCACGCGGCGGCCAACCGGCTCTGGCCGCGGGCGCTGGGCACCACGCCGTGGGGGATGGCGAAGGCGATCGGTCGGCACGGCGGGCGGTACGGCTGGCGACTGGTGCGGCCCGGTGCCCGGAGACACGGCGCCGCCATGGCAGACGTGCGGGGTGCGGTGGCCGCAGGGTGGCCCGTCGCGCTGCTCGTCGGCACCGCCGCGCCGTGGTCGATACCTCGGCACTGGGTACTGATCGTGGCGGTCGACGGCGACGCACTGCGCTGTTACGAGCCGTCCTCGGGTGCCGTCCGGACGGTGCCGATGTCGCAGGTGCGCAACGCGCGGTTGACCGGCCTCGGATTTCCGCGGCCGTTGGCCCTGGTGCTCCCGCGTTCGTTGCCGACGCCACGTCATTCGAACATATGATCGATGAGTGGGCGAGCTTCAGTCGATCGGCTACCACGGTCAGCCGTTGCAGCAGGCCTTTCGCCGGGTCGACCCGCCGGTGGCCGTGCTCGTCGATCTGGGCGCGGTCTTCCCGCGTGAACCGCACCGAGCGGGCGGGTACCACCCCGCGGGTCTGCAGATGCATTCCGTCGTCGAGGGCCGACTGAGCTGCTGGGGCCTCTGCGAGCAGGGATTCTGGTGGGGCCTGGTGACCTATGACATCGCCTACGGCGCCCACCGCAAGTCCGTCACGCACTGGATCCCGTCCTGGACGCTCAGGCGGAAGGCCTAGGGTATTCAGCCATGGCCCGCAAGCTCGCCACCGCTGACACCGTCGACCTGCCCGCTCTGGTGGACTTCATCCGGCCCAGACACCAGATGGTGCTGACCACCTTCCGGTCCGACGGCTCGCTGCAGAGCTCGCCGGTCACCGGTGGCGTGGACGAGGCGGGCCGGATCGTGATCGCCAGCTACCCCCAGCGGGCGAAGTCGGCGAACGTCCGCCGTGATCCACGGGCCAGCGTGACGGTCCTGTCCGACGACTTCAACGGCCCCTACGTTCAGGTCGACGGTGAGGCTGAGGTCGTCGAGCTGCCCGACGCCGTCGAACCGCTCGTCGATTACTTCCGTGCCGTCGCGGGCGAACACTCCGACTGGGACGAGTACCGGCAGGCGATGGTCGACCAGGGAAAGTGCCTGATCAGGGTCACGCCGGTGCGCTGGGGGCCGGTGGCGACGGGTGGCTTCCCGCCGAGGTGAGGAAGCGGCCGACGGGGCGGTCGTGACGGTCCACGACGGCGACGAGCCGGGGCGCGGGTGCCGTCGCGTTGCGTCGGCTAGGCCGTCAAACTATAGTCTGGACACATGTCCAGAGCGCACATTCCGACTCTGGCCGCGGTGAACTGACCATGCGGGTTGCCTTGCTGTCGTACCGAAGCAAAACGCATTGTGGTGGGCAGGGCGTCTACGTCCGCCATCTGAGTCGCGGCCTGGCAGACCTCGGTCACGACGTCGAGGTGTTCTCGGGCCAGCCCTATCCCGAGGGTCTGGACCCGCGGGTGCGCTTGACCAAGGTGCCGAGCCTGGACCTCTACCGCGAACCCGACCCGTTCCGGATCCCGCGGCCCAGCGAGATTCACGACCGGATCGATCTGCTGGAGCTGCTCTCGACGTGGACGGCCGCCTTCCCCGAGCCGAAGACCTTCTGCATGCGCGTGGCGAGGATCCTCGCGGACCGCCGCGACGAGTTCGACGTGGTGCACGACAATCAGAGCCTCGGTGACGGCCTCCTGACGGTCGCCGCCCTCGGCCTGCCGGTGGTGGCCACGGTGCACCACCCGATCACCCGGGACCGGGTGCTCGACGTGGCGGCCGCCGCGTGGTGGCGAAAGCCCTTGGTGCGCAGGTGGTATGGGTTCGCCGAGATGCAGAAGCAGGTGGCGCGCAGGATTCCCGAACTGTTGACCGTCTCGTCGTCCTCGGCCGTCGACATCACCGAGGACTTCGCCGTCGCCCCCGATCAACTGCACGTCGTGCCACTGGGCGTGAACACCGAGCTGTTCCGGCCGCGGGAGCAGCGGGTGCGCAACCGGATCATCGCCATTGCCAGTGCCGACGTCCCGCTCAAGGGGGTCAGTCATCTGCTGCACGCGGTGGCGCGGTTGCGCATCGAGCGGGATCTCGACGTACAACTGGTCTCCAAACTGGAACCCAATGGGCCCACGGAGAAATTGATCGCCGAACTCGGGATCTCCGACATCGTGCACAGTTCCAGCGGTCTGTCCGACGCCGAGCTGGCCGCCCTGCTGGCCTCGGCCGAAGTCGCCTGCATTCCCTCGTTGTACGAAGGCTTTTCGCTGCCTGCCGTCGAGGCAATGGCCAGCGGCACGCCGATCGTTGCGAGTCGGGCCGGTGCCCTGCCCGAGGTGGTGGGCGACGACGGGGACTGCGCGCGACTGGTCCGTCCCGGCGACGTCGACGACCTCACCACCGTGCTGGGCGAACTGCTCGACTCTCCGCTCGAGTTGCGCAGGCTCGGCGCGAACGGCCGCAAGCGCGCGGTCGACGTCTTCAGCTGGGAGTCGGTGGCCGCCCAGACGGTGGCGGTGTACGAAAGGGCGATGAAGCGGGTGAAGGCATGCTGACAGTCGACTTCGACCGGCTCGGGGTCGGTCCCGGCACCAGCGTCATCGACGTAGGCTGCGGCGCGGGCAGGCATTCCTTCGAGGCGTTCCGGCGGGGGGCCGACGTCGTGGCGTTCGATCAGGACGCCGAGGAGCTCAACGACGTCGACGCCATCCTGACGGCCATGCAGGAGCAGGGTGAGGCTCCCGCTGCTGCGCGGGCGGAGGCCGTCAAGGGTGACGCACTCGGCCTGCCCTACGACGACGGCACCTTCGACGTCGTGATCGCCTCAGAGATCCTGGAACACGTCCCGCAGGACGACCGCGCGATCGACGAGCTCACCCGGGTGCTCAAGCCCGGCGGCCGACTGGCCGTCACCGTGCCGCGGTGGATGCCCGAGAAGGTGTGCTGGATGCTCTCGGACGAGTACCACGCGAACGAGGGCGGTCACATCCGCATCTACCGCGCCGACGAACTGCACGACAAGATCGCCGCCAGGGGCCTGCGATTCGACCACCGGCACCACGCCCATGCCCTGCATTCGCCGTTCTGGTGGCTGAAGTGCGCTGTCGGCGTCGATCATCCAGATCACCCTGCGGTCAGTGTCTACCACCGGATGCTGGTCTGGGACATGATGGCCCGGCCGTGGCTGACCCGCAGCGCCGAGTCGTTGCTCAACCCGCTGATCGGCAAGAGCGTCGCTCTCTACTTTCAGAAGCCGGCGGCCGTCACCGGCCGGGCGGTGTAGCGGGTGCGGCGTCATGAGATCCCCTGCGTTCCAGGCGTTTTGACGTCTGAACAGTGCCGGCAGACGGCGTCGTCGATCGCCGCCACACAGGAGTCGTCGGGCGCCCTGCCATGGTTCACCGGTGGACACACCGATCCGTGGGACCACGTCGAGAATGCGATGGCGTTGACGGTCGCCGGCCTGTGGGATCCGGCGCGAGCGGCGTTCGACTGGTGTCGCGACGTGCAGCGCGCCGACGGTTCCCTGCCGATCCAGATGCGCAACGGCGTGCTCGAGGACGCCAACAGTGACAGCAACTTCTGCGCATACGTTGCCACGGGGGTGTGGCACCACGTGTTGATCACCGGGGACCGCGGCTTCGCCGAGAGCATGTGGCCCGTCGTCAGCCGGGCCATCGACTTCGTGTTGACCATGCAGTTCGATGGCGGCGAAATCGGTTGGGCCAGAAGCGAAGCCGGTGTCCTGCCCGAGGCGCTACTGACCGGTTGCGCCAGCATCTACCACAGCATCCGGTGCGCGTTGGCGCTGGCGAACTACCTCGGGGAATCGCAGCCGGAGTGGGAGGTGGCCGTGGGCAGCCTCGGCCACGCGATCGCCGCGCATCCGGAGTCGTTCAATCTCAAGGACGACCATGCGATGGAGTGGTACTACCCGGTGCTCGGCGGTGCGCTGCGCGGCGAGGCCGCCAGGGCGCGCATCGACGCGCGGTGGGACCGGTTCGTCGTGCCCGGGCTCGGCATCCGCTGCGTCGACCACCGGCCGTGGGTGACCGGTGCGGAGACGTGTGAGTTGGTGATGGCACTGGACGCCATCGGTGACTCCGCACGGGCCCGCGAACAGTTCGCCGCCATGCAGCACCTCCGGGAAGGTGACGGCTCCTACTGGACGGGCCTGGTGTTCTCCGACGGCAAGCGCTGGCCGGTCGAGCGCACCACGTGGACCGGCGCGGCGATGATCCTGGCCGCGGATGCGTTGTCCTCGACCACCAGGGCCGGCGGTCTCTTCCGAGGCGACGATCTCCCGCGTGGCCTCGAGGGCGAGTTCGATTGCGCCTGCGCCACGTCGGGTCGCTAGAGGGTCGCGAGCGGGAGCAGGAGCCGGCCATGGGAGAACCGCGGAACCGCAACCGGTGGGAATTGCGGACGTGCGCGCGCCGCGGACACGTCACCTATGCGCCCGACGACGAGGCGCTGGCGAAGCGGCTCAGCGGGACGACGGGCCTCGGCGAGGTGTGGCGCTGCCTGCGCTGTGGGGACTTCGTCCCGGGAGCGCCCCACGGCCGGGGACCCGCGGACGACGCACCGCTGGTCATCCGCGGCAAGGCGCTCCGGCAGGCCATCATCCTGCGGGTCTTGGCGGTCGAGCGCTGGATCCGCGCGGTGTTGATCGCGCTCGCCGCGTGGGCAGTGTGGAAGTTCCACGGTGCGCAGGGGTCCATCCAGGCGGCGTTCGACCGCGATCTGCCGCTGCTGCGCAGTTCGGGCATCAAGGTCGACCAGATGACGGCGGTCCACGAGCTGGAACGGGCACTGGCGACCAAGCCGTCGACACTTGCCCTGCTGACCATGGCGCTGATCGCCTACGCGGTGCTCGAACTCGTCGAGGGCGTCGGCCTCTGGCTGCTGGTGCGGTGGGGGGAGTACTTCGCGGTGATCGCGACGTCCGTCTTCCTGCCGCTGGAGGTGCACGACCTCCTCAAGGGCGTCACGGTGACCCGCGCCGTGACGTTCGCCATCAACGTGGCCGCGGTGATCTACCTGCTGTTCTCGAAGCGGTTGTTCGGTCTTCGCGGTGGGCGTGCCGCCTACGACGAAGAACGCCGTGGTGAGCAGCTCTTGGACGTCGAGAGGGCGGCCGCGGGATCCTGACCGATCCGTCGGGTCAGCTCAGCGCCTCGCCGGGGGTGCCCGACGTCCGCTCCAGGATTCGCATCGACCCCATCACCGAGACCTCGCGGAAGGCGCCGGTGTCCACGGCGCGGCGGTACACCCGGTACGGCGCCTGCCCGCCGTCGTGGGGATCGGGGAAGACGTCGTGGATCACCAGCGCCCCGCCGACCGCGACCCAACGGGCCCAGCCGTTGAAGTCCTGCTGTGCCGCGGCGTCAGTGTGCCCGCCGTCGATGAACAGCAGCTGCAAGGGGGTCCGCCACGCACGCGCCACGACCGACGACTTGCCGACCACGGCTACGACGTGGTCGTCGAGCCCGGCGGCGTCGAGCGTATGGCGCAGGGTGGGCAGCGTGTCGAACCGTCCGGTCACCTCGTCGACCATGGAGGTGTCGTGGTACTTCCACCCCGGCTGGTGCTCTTCGGAGCCGTGGTGATGGTCGATCGTGTAGAGAACTCCGCCGGTCTGTTGGGCGGCAGCACCGAGCATCACGGTGGACTTGCCGCAGTACGTGCCGATCTCGACTGCGACGCCGTCGCGCAGATGGGTGACCGCGGCGTGGTACAGCGCGCGGCCCTCGTCGGCGGGCATGAAACCGGTGACCTGCTCGGCGAGCGCGAAAAGCCGCGCGACGGCCGGCGGAAGGACACTCTCGGTGGTGCTCATGACGCCAACCTACCGTTGCTGCCCGATGTCAGTTGTAGTAGCGTCCGGACATGTGTCCAACCCGGCCCTGGAGTCGACCCGGCGCCGTCTGACCGTCAAACAGGCCGAGACCGTGGATCGCCTCGGCAAGGCCGCGGTGGACCTCCTCAACCGGGACGGTTTCGCCGGCCTGACGGTGCGACGCGTGGCCGCCGAGGCGGGGGTTGGCGCGGCCACGGCGTACACGTACTTCTCGTCGAAGGAACACCTCGTTGCCGAGGTGTTCTGGCGCAGGCTCGCCGGCGCGCCGCCGGCGCCGCACGAGGTCGAGGACCGCGCCACACGGGTGATCGACGTACTGCAACACATATCGCTGCTGGTGGCCGACGAACCCGAGTTCGCGGGGGCGGTGACGAGCGCGCTGCTCGGCCGGGATCCCGACGTGGAGGTGCTGCGGCAACGGATTGGTCTCGACATCCGGCAGCGGCTGGCCGCGGCGCTTGGCCAGGACACCGATCCGGACGTCATCGACTCGTTGGAGTTGCTGTACTCGGGCGCACTGGTGCGCGCCGGCATGGGATACGCGTCCTACCAGGAGATTGCGCAGCGTCTCGAGAAGTCCGCGCGGCTCATGTTGGGTTAGCGGGCAGGCCGAGGATCGCCCGCGCCGCGGTGACCGCGGGCCCGACGATGCCGCGCACGTCCTGCTCGTCCTCGACGAGTAGCGCCGTCAGTTCGCGCAGTCCGCCCAACAGGATGAGCGCCAATGGCCGCGATATCGGCTCGAGCCCCGCCCGGCGGAAGCCCGGGCTGTCGCTGACGTCGACGAGCATGTCGGTGAGGTTCTGCATGGCACGGCGATTGAGCGGCCGGGACAGGTCTCCCAACGCAGGCGCCTCCCGTATCCAGCTCAGCGTGACGGCGGGGCGGGATTCGATGTGCTCAACGTACGCGCCGACGGCCGCGTCGACCTGGTCGTCGGGAGTCGCCTCTGGGTCGACGGCGGCGGTGATCCGGGTGATGAGGTCTTCGTTGTTGGCACGCAGCAGCTCGACGAAACACGTTTCCTTGCTGGCGAACTCGTCATAGAAGGTGCGTTTGGAGGTCTTGGCGTTGCGGACCACGTCGGCGACCGTGGTGGCGCGGTAGCCGCGGTCGGCGATCGAGTCGGCCAGACCGTCGAGGAGTCGGCGGCGGAAGGCCGAGGCCACGGAGGGGGACGGGGATGCGTCGTTGACGGCGCTCGTCATCGTGGTCACGGCGTTCATCCTCACCCCTTGCCGGCGATCGGTACTACGCGGTACCGTACTCCATCCGCCACCGGTGCAGCGTAGTACCGCTCGATCATCGTGGCGATCGACCACATCCGCCGCTGCGCGGGAGCGGTGTTCGCGAACGTCGAATGGACGTGTTCTGCGAACGACGCTGCGGCACTTCACGTTTCGCACCACGACGGCGCCCGAGGAGAAGGTCCACCCCGCCCGAACGTGGGCGGTCGCGTGGTCCTTCACCGCCGGGCCACCGCGCCGGCCTGAAACCCGCTACTGGGCGGCGTTCTCGCGCTTGGGCAGCTTCCAGCCCGCCCGCGGGAAGTGGCACGTGTACCCGTTCGGATAGCGCTCCAGGTAGTCCTGGTGTTCGGGCTCGGCCTCCCAGAAGTCGACCTCGGGAGTCACTTCGGTCACCACCTTGCCGGGCCACAGGCCGGAGGCCTCGACGTCGGCGATGGTGTCCAGCGCGACGGTCCGCTGCTCGTCGTCGGCGAAGAAGATCGCCGACCGGTAACTGCTCCCGACGTCGTTGCCCTGGCGGTCCTTCGTGGTCGGATCGTGGATCTGGAAGAAGAACTCGAGCAGGGCGCGGTAGTCGGTCCGCGCGGGATCGTAGGTGATCTCGATGGCCTCGGCGTGGCCCGGATGGTTTCGGTAGGTGGGGTTGGCGTTCTTGCCGCCGGTGTAACCGACGCGCGTGGACACCACGCCCGGTTGTTTGCGGATGAGATCCTGCATGCCCCAGAAGCAGCCGCCTGCGAGGATCGCCGTCTTGGTCGTCATGCCCGTTCCTCCTGTGGTGTTCGCCCGGTCGTCGTGCTGTTGTCCGTCGTCACGGGAAGCGAAGAGCGCCGTGTAGTCGCCGTAGCCCTGCGCCTCGAGGTCGTCGAGGTGGATGAATCTCAGCGAAGCGGAGTTGATGCAGTAGCGCAACCCGCCCGCTTCGCGTGGCCCGTCCTTGAAGACGTGACCGAGGTGGCTGTCGCCGTCTGCCGACCGCACCTCGGTGCGCAGCATCAGGTGACTGAAGTCTCGCTTTTGGACGACGTGGGTGCCCCCGTCCGGATCCTGGACGGGCCGGGTGAAACTCGGCCAGCCGGATCCGCTCTCGAACTTGTCGGTCGAGGCGAACAACGGCTCGCCGGACACCACGTCGACGTAGAGACCCGGTTCGTGGTTGTCCCAGTAATCACCGGTGAAGGGCCGCTCGGTCCCGTTGCGCTGGGTGACCTGGTACTGCTCGGGAGAGAGGGCGTTCACTGCCGCGGGGTTCTTGTGGTACTTCGTGCTCACGGGGCCTCCTAGAGTTGCCATCCGTATAACCGTGGGCGCCGTCGAGAAGTTCCTGCCGTCACTGCTCGGCTCTGACCTCGTCGACCACCGCGATGACGTGATCGGCCACGGCCTGTGGTTGGTACAGCATCTGGTTGTGACCGGTGCCCTCGACGATGACGTTCGACGTGCCGAGCGCGGCGGCCAGCATGTCGTTGGCCAGGTGGATCTGTGCCTGGGTGTAGTTGTCCGGCTTCAGCACGGCCGGGTCGGCGAACTTGTCCGCGCTGAGCACGATCGCCGGCACCCGGGGCAGCGGCGGGGCCGCGGCGATGGCGTCGAACGCGTCGTCGGCCAGGATCGCCTCGTCGCCCGGGGTGACGTTGCGGCCGTCGGTGTCGAACGCCGCGTTCTGCTCCGGTGTGCCGACCGCGCGCAGGAACTCCGAGGTGGGCTCGGAGAACACCAGCCCGCTCACCAGGTCCGGGTGCTCGCGGGCGAGCAGGTCGAGGACCAGGGCGCCGTAGGAATGGGCCACGAAGACCATCGGCGTCTGAAGTCCGGCCGCGCTGATCACCTGCACGAGGTCGTCGACGTCGGACTGCACGGTGTGCGGTTGTGGCACCGGCGTGGACCGGTCGGGGCCGTCGGGCCGGGTGTTGGGCCGATCGTAGGTGCAGATTCGCGTCGTCCTGGCGATGATGGGCTGCGCCGAGACGGGCCGAAGCTCCACCTTCGCCTGCTCGATCAGGTCGTACGGCGACGAGCGGATCGGGTCGTCCGGCGGCACGGCGGCATTCCACGCGTCGGCGTAGCTGCCCTTGCCGGGGATGACGAACACAGTCGGCGCTCCGTCGCCCTGGCAGTTCACGAAAAGACTGCGGCCGCCGCCGATGTCGACGAGGCGGGAACCGCCGTCGGCGGACGCCGTGGGCGCACTCGCGATCGCGACCGCCACGCCGATCGCCACGGCAGGCCAGGCATTCATCTCGGGGACGATACGACCTGGTCGACAAACGCTGGTAGAACGTGTTCTAGTTCTGTACGTGAGGGGTAGCACTTTCAGCCGCGAGGAACTGGTGGATGCGTTCGCGGGGTTCGAGGCGACGGTCGGCCGCGCCGCCGCGACGCGGGACTGGGATCAGTGGGTCGACCAGTACACCGACGACGTCACCTACGTCGAGCACGCGGCAGGCACCATGCACGGGCGCGAACCGGTACGGCACTGGATTTGGCAGACGATGGAGAGCTTCCCCGGCAGTTACATGACGTCGTTCCCGTCGCTGTGGACGGTGATCGATGAAGCGCGAGGCGTCGTCATCTGCGAGCTCGACAATCCGATGCGCGACCCGGGCGACGGCACGATCATCAGCGCCACCAACATCTCCATCGTCACGTATGCCGGTGACGGGAAGTGGTGCAGACAGGAAGACGTCTACAACCCCCTGCGCTTCGTTGCCGCCACCGTGAAGTGGTGCAGGAAGGCAGCGCAGCTGGGCACGCTGCCCGACGAGGCGGCCGCCTGGATGGCGACGTTCGACGGGCAGGCCCGGTGAGCGCGCCCCGGCCGGTGCTGGTGATCGGGGCCAACGGCTATCTCGGCTCGCACGTGACCCGGCAACTGGTGGGCGATGGCCTGGCCGTTCGGGTGATGGTGCGCGAGGGCGCCAAGACCCTCGGCATCGACGACCTGCCGGTCAGCCGGTTCGTCGGCGACATCTGGGACGACACCGTCCTGCGGCACGCCATGGCAGGCTGCGACGTCGTCTACTACTGCGTGGTCGACACCCGCGGATGGCTGAGGGACCCCGCGCCGCTGTTTCGCACCAATGTGGACGGCCTGCGCAACGTCCTCGACGTCGCCACCGAGCCCGCCATCGCCGCCGACCTCCGGCGTTTCGTGTTCACCAGCAGCTACGCCACCGTGGCGCGCCGCCGCGGCCGCATCGCCACCGAGGACGACGTCATCCCCGACGGAGGGGAAACGTCGCCGACGAAACGGCTCGGCGGACTGACACCATACGTGCGCTCGCGGGTGCAAGCCGAGAACATGGTCATGCACTACACGCGTCACCGTGGCCTGCCCGCGGTGGCGATGTGCGTGTCGACGACCTACGGCGCGGGCGACTGGGGCCGGACTCCGCATGGTGCGATCATCGCGGGCGCTGCGTTCGGCAAGCTGCCCTTCGTGATGAGCGGCATCGAGCTGGAAGCGGTCGGCATCGACGATGCCGCGAGGGCGCTGATCCTCGCCGCCGAGAAGGGTCGCATCGGCGAGCGGTACTTGATCTCGGAGAAGATGATCAGCAATGCCGACGTGGTGCGCATCGCCGCCGAGGCCGCCGGCGTGCCCGCGCCGAGCCGGTCCATTCCGCTGCCGGTGGCGTACGCGATGGCCGCCCTCGGCAGTCTCAAGGCGCGACTGACGCGCACCGACGAGCGCTTGTCGCTGGGCTCGCTGCGTCTGATGCGAGCCGAGGCACCCGTCGACTGCACCAAGGCCAGGCGCGAGCTGGGATGGCACCCAGCGCCGGTCGAGGAGGCGATCCGTGCGGCGTCGAGGTTCTGGGTCGGTCTGCGCGACGCCAAGCTCAGGAGCACGCAGACCCGCTGAACGACGCGCAGCTCGCCCATGAAACGGGTACACACGGGTACAGGAGTCACATGACCGAGCCGCATGGGGACGACCGTCCGACCGACGACACCGACGAGACCGAGCCCGTCACGCCTCCGGGAGGCGAAAGTCCGGACCCCGACTTCGGGAAGGACGCCACCGTCCCCGATCGAAGACACCCCAAGCGAGGGCATTGAGTGCACACCACCGCAACCGCCCACCGGCCCTCCCCCTGAGGCCGTGATCGACAAGCTGCACGTCGACCTGTCCGGCGCGCCGCAGACCATGCTCGCGACGCTCTACGCCAGGGCGCTCGACGCCGCCGCCCCGAAACCCATGCTGGGTGACCGCTATGCCAGGGACCTCGTCGACCGCATCGATTACGACTGGACCCGAACCGCCATCACCGCCCGCACTGCCCCCTCGGTGACGACGCGCACCGCCCACTTCGACGCCTGGACCCGCCAGTTCCTGGCCAGCAGACCGACGGGTTCGACGTGCACCGTGCTGCACCTCGGGTGCGGCCTGGACAGCAGGTACGCCCGGATCGATCCCGGCCCCGACGTGGAGTGGTACGACGTCGACTACCCCGACGTCATCGCGCTGCGGCGGCAGCTCCTTCCCGAGCACGAACACCACCACCTCGTCGCCGCCTCCGTCACCGATGCGGCCCTTCTGGCCGACGTCCCCGCCGACCGCCCGACACTGCTTCTCGGCGAGGGCCTCACCATGTACCTGACCCGTGACGAGGGGACCGCCCTGCTGCGACGGGTCGTCGACCGGTTCCCCTCCGGCGAGCTGCAATTCGACGCGTTCAGCACGTTCGGCATCAGGATGCAGTGGAGCAACCGGGTGGTGCGCCGTGCCGGGGCGAAGCTGCACTGGGGCATCGACGGACCCGACGACATCCTCGACGCGGTGCCTGGCACGCGGCTCCTCGCGTGGCTGTCGGTGTTCGATTCGGCGTCGTTTCGCGCACTGCCGGGTGCGTACCGGGTGATGGGCGCGGTGATGTCCGTGGCGAAGCCCATGCGCAACATGGCGCAGTACCACCGCTACGCATTCTGAGTCCTGGCGCCGAGTACCGGCTGCCGTCGACGGCCGTCGTCGAAGCCCGGCGCCCAGGGCCACCGGCCGCGACCGTCTGCCCACACCAGCTGTAGCGCGGTGACGTCGGCACCCTCGAGTGCGATGGCCATGCACATGTGCGCGTCGGGATGCTCCACGTCGACGACTTCCAGGTGGGTATTCGCCGACAGGGTGACCTGGTGTCCGGCGACCGGCCTTGCCCCGGCCAACGCCCGCTTCGCGAACGTGTCCAGCAGCCACAGGGCCTGCTTCGGGGCGAGACCGGTGACCAGGAATTCGGGCAGCCCGCCGGCGTGCAATCCGATCGTGTAGGCGAACGGCCGCCGGTCGCATTCGACGTACTGCACCACCCAGCCGCGCGCCTGGATCCTTTCGCGGAGCAGAGCGAGGTAGTCGTCCAAGGTCTTGTCGGGGTTGTCGCATTGCCAGCACACGGCGTGCCTGCCTTCCTGTGGTGTCTCCTCCCGAGGCTGACCGGGGGCTGTGACATCACGGTGGCCGAGCGCGGCTGGGAGCGCGGTTCATCCACAGTTGCGCGTTGGTCCACAGGCGGACGAAACGCAGCTCCGGTGGGCTATGTCCGGACGGCAGGCCAGAAGACGGCGAAGAGCCGAGCTTCCCAATCGGCGCCGACCCGCCCCCGGCGGGCGCGCTCGGCGATGTACGCGCCGACGATCGCGTCGATCAAGGTTTCCGCGTCCACGTCGACGCGCATGGTGCCGTCGGCCTTGCCCGCGTCGATCACGCTCACCAGCTGCGCCCGATGGGCGCCGAGGAGCCGTCGGAAGAGCATGCTGAACTCCGGATCGTCCTCGGTGAGAAGGGAGGCGAAGCCGCCGAACCCGATGCCGTCGTCCACCGCCGCGACGGCATGTCGAATGAGCCACCGCAGTCGTGCGGCACCGTCCGCGTCCGGGCCGAGCGGCGCGGGCGAGGTCAGCCTCGACAGGGCGGCGGACAGCATGGCTCGCCGGTCGCGATGGCGCCGGTAGATCGTGGTCTTCGCGATGCCCGAGTGCGCCGTCACGGCTTCGACGGTCACCGAGCGTGGTCCGCTGGTGCGCAGCAGGTGCAGGGTCGACTCGGCGATCGCGTCGTCGACGGACCGTCGTGCCGTCATGAGAGCTCCCTCCCCGCAGTCACCGCGGGAATACCGCGGGCCGCTCAAACGCTACACCTTGCGTAGCGTGACACGCTACGCGTAGCGTATTGATTGACGCGCTTCGAAGGGAAGGTGGCGACGAAGGCCGCCTTGGAGCACTCGAGAGGTGAGCATGGTGAGGAAGGTCGTCCGCCGAATTTCCCGTCCGTTCGTGGGATATCTGTTCCTGTTGTTCGGCTTCACGTTCCTGGGTTTGTTCGTGGCAGCCCTCGGGTTCGGCAGCCACCTGGCCGTCGCCGCCGGGGTCGCCATGGCCGGGGCCTTCGGGGGGGCGCTCGCGTCGTTTCGACCCTGGAGGCCTCAACCCGGCGCGAAGGGCCTCACCCGGGATGAGCTGGAGCGGTACCGCGCGAACTTCCGTGGCACGCCCCGGGAGGCACCGCCGGAGACGATCGGCTCGGCGGCTCCGACTGCCATGCGCCCCGGCCGCCGGCCGGCACCGCTGATCGCGGTGCCGAGGACCTTGTCGGCCTGACGGCACCTAGTCCTGCCGCGCGGCCTCGACCATCCGGAGTACCGCGGCGCCCTTCTCGTCGGACGCTTCCAGGTCGACCGCCACGTCGAAGCCCCAGTCGTGATCGCCGGCGGGGTCGTCGAGGATCTGGCGCACCTGCCACGCGCCGGGCTGCCGGTCGATGATCAGCAACGCCGGGCCCCGGGCGTCGGCGCCGGTGCGGACTTCGTCGTGTTCGGCGAAGTACGCGTCGCCGACCTCGGCCCAACGTTCCGAGGTCCACCCGGCGTCGCCGTCCAGCAGGCCCAGGTCATACCAGCGGCGCCGCGCGAACAGGTCCACCCGCCGGAACAGCGCGTTGCGGACCATCGCGGTGAAGGCCCGCTCGTTGCCCGTGAGCGGGCGCGGACGCGCCGGGATCGCCACCGGGGCGTCCAGCGGCCGATCCGGGTTGGTGAGCTGTTCCCATTCGTCCAGCAGGCTCGAGTCGACCTGGCGCACCAACTCGCCGAGCCACTCCACGATGTCGGTGACCTCTTCGGTCCGCGCGTTGGCGGGCACCCCGGACCGCAGCGCCTTGAAGGCATCGGAGAGATACCGCAGCACGGCGCCCTCGGAGCGGGTCAGGCCGTAGATGCTGACGAACTCGCGGAACGTGAGCACCCGCTCCCACATCTCCCGCACGACCGACTTCGGTGACAGGCGCGCGTCGGCGGCCCAGGGATTGCTCCGCAGGTACACGTCGAAGGCATGGCTCAGAAGCTCGTCGAGGGGCTTGGGATGGGTGACGTCGTCCAGCAGTTCCATCCGCTGGTCGTATTCGATGCCCTCTGCCTTCATCTGGGCCACGGCCTCGCCCTTGGCCTTGTTCTCCTGTGCCGCGAGTATCTGACGAGGATCCTCCAGGGTCGCCTCGATGACCGATACGACGTCGAGCGCATAGGTCTCCGACGACGGGTCCAGCACGTCGACCGCAACCAGCGCGAACGTCGACAGAGGCTGGTTGAGCGCGAAGTCGGGTGGCAGGTCGACCGTCAGCCGGTAGCGCCTGCCGTCGTCTTGGGGCACGTCGAGCCGTTCCAGGACGCCGGCCTGCAGCAGCGACCGGGCGATCCCGACCGCCTCGCGGATGTGCTGGAGCTGTCGCTTGCGGGGTTCGTGGTTCTCGGTCAGCAGCCTGCGCATCGCGACGAAGGGATCACCGGGGCGATCGACGACGTCGAGGATCATCGCCGTCGACACCCGCATGTTGCTGGTCAAGGGCTCCGGCTCGGCCTGCACCAGTCGGATCTGAGTCGACTCGCTCCACGGCACCATTCCCTCGGGCACCTTGCGGCGCACCAGCTTTCGGCGCTTCTTTGGATCGTCGGCAACCTTGGCGAATTGCTTGAGGTTCGCCACCTCGTGTTCGGGTGCCTGCACGACGACGGTGCCCGCGGTGTCGTAGCCGGCCCGGCCCGCCCGCCCGGCGATCTGGTGGAACTCACGGGCGCTGAGCAGCCGGGTCCGGGTGCCGTCGTACTTGGAGAGGGCCGAGAAGACGACCGTCCGGATCGGCACGTTGATGCCGACGCCGAGGGTGTCCGTGCCGCAGATGACCTTGAGCAGGCCGGCCTGAGCGAGTTGTTCCACCAGCCGGCGGTACTTGGGCAGCATCCCGGCGTGATGCACGCCGATGCCGTGGCGGACGAGTCGCGACAGCGTCGAGCCGAACGCGGTGGAGAACCGGAACGCGCCGATGTGCTCGGCGATGGCGGCCTTGTCCTCCTTGGTGCTGACGTTGACGCTCATCAGGGCCTGCGCCCGCTCGAGCGCGGAGGCCTGGGTGAAGTGCACGACGTAGATCGGCGCCTGCCTCGTGTCGAGCAGATCGGCGATCGTTTCGTGAATGGGCGTGGTGGCGTAGTAGTGGTGTAGCGGAACCGGTCGCTCGGCGTGGGCGACCAGCGCCGTGGGGCGACCGGTGCGCCGGGTGAGGTCCGTCCGCAGGTCCGTGACGTCGCCGAGCGTCGCCGACATCAGCAGGAACTGCGCCCTGGGCAGTTCCAGCAGGGGCACCTGCCACGCCCAGCCGCGGTCGCGGTCGCCGTAGAAGTGGAATTCGTCCATCACCACCAGGCCGATGTCGGCATCGGCGCCCTCGCGCAGGGCGATGTTCGCCAGCACCTCCGCGGTGCAGGCGATGATCGGCGCGCCTCCGTTGACTGCGGCGTCACCGGTCAGCATGCCGACGTTGGCCGCCCCGAACACGTCGCACAAGCCGAAGAACTTCTCACTGACCAGCGCCTTGATCGGCGCGGTGTAGACGCTGCGTCCGTGCCCTTCGGACGATCGGGCCAGCGCGGCGTACAGCGCACCGGTGGCCACCAGCGACTTGCCCGACCCCGTGGGTGTCGCCAGCACGACGTTGGCGCCGCTGACCACTTCGATCAACGCCTCCTCCTGCGCCGGGTACAGCACCGTGCCGCTCGCCTCGGCCCATGCGGCGAAGGAGGTGAACAGCTCGTCGGGATCGGCACCCGCTGCGCGCAGCGCGGACAGGTCGCCGGGATCGTCGATCAGGGCGGGGGGAGAGGGTGGCGGGGAAGGCATCGTGGACAACAGCGTGCCCGACGGGCATTTCACGCGCATGGGGGACCACCGCCAGCGCGGGAGAGGCACCCCGCGAATGTGGTAGACACAGCGCCATGTCCGCCGTGAGCCGTGAAATCTGCTGAGCAGATGGGCGACGGACGCGTGCTGGTGCCCGGCAAGACCTGTTGGCGGCTCGAGCGCGCCGAGCAGTTCGCCTGCATCATCGACGCGGCGGACTACTTCCGCCACGCCAAGGCGGCGATGTTGCGCGCGCGGCGACGCATCGTGCTGATCGGTTGGGACTTCGACACCAGGATCCTGCTGGAGCGCGGCGGTGCAACCCTGCCCGGTCCCAACCAGCTGGGCTTCTTCCTTCGCTGGCTGATCCGCGAGCGGCCGGAACTCGAGATCTACCTGCTGCGGTCCAACGTGCGGTTGCTGCCCGCGTTCGAAGGCCTGTGGGGCAGGGTAACTCCGGTCGCCCTGTTGAACTGGCTGAGCAGCGAGCGGATGCAGTTCGCCATCGACGGCGCGCATCCGACCGGCGCCGTGCCGCATCAGAAGATCGTGGCGGTCGACGACGTGTTCGCAATGTGCGGCGGTATCGACTTCACCGTCGACCGCTGGGACACCAGGGAGCACGCGGACCACAGCCGGTTTCGTCGAGGGCTGGGGCGGCCCTATGGGCCGCGCCACGAGGTGGGCGTCGCGGTGGACGGCGCCGCCGCAGCCGCGCTCGGCGAGCTGGCGTGCGAGCGGTGGCAGACCGCGACCGGCCGCACCCTGGCACCGGTAGCCGTCGACGATCACGTCGTGTGGCCCCGTGGACTGGAACCGGGCCTGCGCGGCGTCGGCGTCGGGATCGCGCGCACCTTGCCTGCGCTCGGCGCCCGGGAGGACGTTCGCGAGGTGGAGGCACTCAACCTCGCGGCGATCGCGGTGGCACGCCGCACCATCTACCTCGAGAATCAGTACTTCGCCTCCAGGACGCTCACCGACGCGCTCGCCGCACGACTAGGCGAGCCGGACGGCCCGGAAGTCGTCGTCGTGATGCCACGAAAGTCGGAGAGTCGACTCGAGGAGCGGGCGATGGACAGTGCGCGGCACCGGCTCCTGCAACTCCTCTGGGCGGCGGACGAATACGGACGGTTGGGCGTCTACTGGCCGGTGACCGACGGCGGTACGCCGATCTACGTGCACTCGAAGGTGCTGGTGGCCGACGATCGGCTGCTGCGCGTGGGCTCGTCGAACCTCAACAACCGGTCGATGGGTTTCGACAACGAGTGCGATCTGGCCGTGGAGGCGGACCCGAAGACACCGGAGGACGGCGACGTTCGACGCATGATCGGTGCCGTGCGTGACGACCTGATGTCCGAGCACCTCGGTGTGTCCAGGGCCGAATTCGATGGCGCCGTGCTCGAACACGGGTCGTTTCTCCACGCGATCGAGAGCCTGCGCGGGGACGGCAAGACGCTGTGCAGGTTCACCGAGGACACCGTCGCCGGTGAGGCGAGCCTGCTGGCGGAGAACGACTTCATGGATCCCGACCACGTGCCGCAGTCACTGACCCGAAGTCTGCAGCGGTTCATCGCAGGGCTGGCCGACCGGAGGTGACCGACGGCGTCGGGAATCGTCACCACGTCTGGGTACGTTGGCCTTGAGATGACCGAACGTCCCGTACTCCAGCCATCCGACACTCATCCGATCACCGTCACCCCGACCGGTCGGCACGTCGTCGTCCGCGTGAACGGCGACGTCATCGCGGAGACCGATGACGCGCTCACCCTGCAGGAGTCCACGTACCCGGCGGTGCAGTACCTGCCGCTGGCCGACGTGGTCCCGGCCGCCCTCGTGCGCAGCGACACCACCACCTACTGCCCGTTCAAGGGGGAGGCGAACTACTTCCACGTGACCTCGGCGGGCCAGACCGTCGACGACGCCATCTGGACGTACGAGTCGCCGTACCCCGCGGTCGCCGCGATTGCCGGTCACGTGGCGTTTTACGCCGACAAGGCGGACGTCGCCGTCGGCTGACCTAGCCTGTGCCGGTGTCCCGTTCCGCCACGGTCGTCTTCAGCGGGCCGGCCAGCCCTGCGATGACGCTGTCGCCGCAGCGCCGCGGCCCCGGTGATCCCTGCTATCACGTGGTCGACGGGGCTATCTGGCGGACCAGCCTGATGCCGAGCGGCGCCGTCACGGCGCGGCTGACGACGTCAGCGCCCCGCGCCGTGGACTGTGAGGTGTGGGGCGACGGTGCCGCAGAATTCGTCGAGCGGCTTCCCGCACTGCTGGGTGCCGACGACGACGCGACGGGTTTCGCGCCGCAGGAGCCGACGATTGCGGCGGCTCATCGTCGCGTGCCCCATCTGCGGCTGGGTCGCACCGACCGCGTGCTGGAGGCGCTGGTGCCCGCGGTGCTCGAACAGCGGGTCGCGGGCAAGGACGCGTTCCGCGCATGGCGGCTGCTGGTCACCAAGTTCGGTGCGCCCGCGCCGGGCCCGGCGCCGGCCCGCATGCGCGTGCCTCCGCCCGCCGAGGTGTGGCGTCGGGTGCCGTCGTGGGAGTTTCACCTGGCCAACGTCGATCCAGGGCGGGCGCGGACGGTGGTCGGTTGTGCGCAGCGCGCCGAAGCCATCGAGCGGCTGTCGTCGCGTGCGCCGGAGGACGCCCGCGCGTCGATCACCTCGCTGCCCGGTGTCGGGGTGTGGACGGCGGCCGAGGTCGCCCAGCGCGCATGGGGCGACGCCGACGCGCTCTCCGTGGGCGACTACCACCTCTCCAACGTGGTCGGATCGACGCTGCTCGGACACCGGATCGACGACGACGAAATGGTGGAGCTGCTCGAACCGCTTCGGCCGCACCGGTTTCGGTCGGTGCGGCTGCTCGAGGTCAGCGGGATGGCTCGCAACCCCCGCTTCGGGGCGCGCCAGGCCATTCCGAACATTCGGGCGCTCTAGCCGCCGAGGCGCTCGCACAGCCAGTCGACCAACGGCCGGCTGGCCGTCCAGTCCGCGCGCACCGCGTCGACGAGCTCGGGGCGGTGGATGACCGATTCGAAGCCGTAGTCCCTGCCCACCGTCAGGGAACGGTGCCGCAGCAACTCGATGCGCGGGTGGTCGGCCGGGTAACCGCGCGGCGCAGTCTTGAGACGGTCGCCGCCGACCGTGAACCCGGCCCGCTGCAGCTTGGCCACGATGCGTTGCAGCTTGCCACCCGTCAGCCCGTCCGCGACGGACGCCCGGATCCGCCCGAGGTCAGTGGCGCTGGCCTGGTAGAAACCGGCTCCGGTGCGGACTCCACGCGCTGAGATCTCGACGTACCAGCCGCACGCCGGACCAGCACCGACGAACGCGCCCTGATGCGTCTTGTAGGGCGTCTTGTCCTTGGCGAACCGAACGTCGCGGAACGGCCGGAACACCTTGGCGACGCCGAACTCGGGCTCCAGCACCGTAATGAGCGCCAGCATGGGCCCCTTCACGCTGTGCAGGTAGACATCCGAGTGCGCCTCCCAGAAGGACCTGCTGTTGTCGATCTCCAAGTCGTCGTAGAAGTCGAGTGCGGCCTCGGGGAACCCGGTGAAGCTCGTCGCCCCGGGTGTCGAGTCGGTCATCGGGCGAGCGTAGCGATCCGTGTCCGGGTGGCGGAGGTGTAGCTGACCGCCGACTCGGGTAGGCGTCTGGTGAGCAAGTGAGAAGGAGGCAAGCCATGCCAGAGTTCACGGTTCCCGGAATGTCGAACAAGGACGGCAGCGAGGTCGCCGGCCTGCTGCAGAAGCAGCTGAGTACCTACAACGACCTGCATTTGACCCTCAAGCACGTGCACTGGAACGTCGTCGGGCCGAACTTCATCGGCGTCCACGAGATGATCGACCCGCAGGTCGAGCTGGTGCGTGGCTACGCCGACGAGGTGGCGGAGCGGACCGCCACCCTCGGTGCTTCGCCGAAGGGCACGCCGGGCGCCATCATCGAGGACCGCACCTGGGACGACTACTCCGTGGGCCGCGACACGGTTCAGGCCCATCTGGCGGCGCTCGACCTGGTGTACACGGGCATCATCGAGGACACCCGCAAGGCGATCGAGCGTCTGGAGGAGCTGGACCCGGTGACGGAGGACATGCTGATCGATCACGCGGGCGAGCTCGAGAAGTTCCAGTGGTTCGTCCGCGCCCACCTGGAGAACTCCGGTGGCCAGCTGTCGAGCCAGGGTGCGTCGACCGAGAAGTCGGCAGCGCGCAACGCGAAGCGGAAGGCCCCGGTCAAGTAGTCGGGCCGCAAAGGACCCGCATCCCGCGTGGGATGCGGGTCCTTTGGCCCTGCGCTATGTCACCTCCTCCGCCTCCAGTGCGTCGTCACGGACCGGACGATCTGCGAGTTCTTCGTTGCGGCCGAACAAGAACGGGTACGCCGCGCCGGCGAGCGCGGCGCCGACCAGTGGTGCCAGCCAGAACAGCCAGAGTTGGGCCGGGGCGCCGTCGCCGTTGAAGAACGCCACCGCCGTGGACCGGGCCGGGTTGACCGAGGTGTTCGAGATGGGGATCGAGATGAGGTGGATCAGGGTGAGGGTCAACCCGATCGCCAGCCCGGCGAAGCCCTTGGGCGCACGGTCGTCGGTGGACCCGAGGATGACGAGCAGGAACACGGCGGTCAGCACGATCTCGGCGATCAGGACGGCGACCAGCGTGTATCCGCCGGGGGAGTGGTCACCGAACCCGTTGGCGGCCATGTTGCCCTCGGCGGACCAGCCGTCCTTGCCGGACGCGATCACGTAGATCACCAGGCCGGCCACCAGGCCGCCGATCACCTGCACGGCCCAGTAGGCGGGCAGCACCTTCCACTCGACGCGGCGGGCGATGGCGGCCCCCAGGGTGACGGCCGGGTTGAAGTGGCCACCCGAGATGGTGCCGAAGGCGTACACGCCGGTCAGCACGGTCAGACCGAAGGCCAGCGCAACGCCGAGGAACCCGATCCCCAGCGCGGTGCCGTCGGAGGGGAACTTGGCGGCGAACACGGCGCTGCCGCAGCCGCCGAGCACCAGCCAGAACGTCCCGATGAACTCGGCTGCGAGCCGGTGCAGCATCGTCGGTGCGGTCATGTCGCCAACCCTTCTCGGTGCTCGTCGCTGAACGTCCGTGCCACGAGGGTGGCACGCGGCGGGGGCCGGTGGAACGTTCGTTGCCGAATCTTGTCCCGATGGTGAAAGCGCCGTTAGCAGCGGCGCCCCCGGTGTGATCTTGGCGTCGTCGTCTAAGAAACCGACCAGGCTTTGTCGCAAAGTCTTGACGCCGCGTCACCCCAGTTCGACGCTTTGAACGTCATGCGCAGCAAATCATGATGGTCGATCATGGCGGCAACGTGAAATCGGACTCACCCGCGTTCATCACGGGCATTGCGCCCATTTGGCAACGGCGGCAAGGGATTTCAGCATTGGGCCGACGTCTGCCCACGGGGGCGCCCGACAGGTCGACGAGCGTGGTTAGGGCTGACTAAGTTGGCATGTCAGGCAGTGTTTGTCATATCGTTTCACCACTCGAGGCGAGTGGGGCAGTCACGTCGTTCAGTGCTGCACGCAGACACTCCCATCGCCCGGCCGGTAGCAGCCGTCGGTGACGACTGCCAGCACACGGCTTCCGCGATGTGTGAAGGCGTGTAGAAAAGGGTGAGGTGGGAATGGCGCCCAGCGACCAGGGATACGGGCAGGGGCTCTACAACCCGGCCTACGAGCACGACTCCTGTGGTGTTGCGATGGTCGCCGACATGCACGGCCGTCGCAGCCGCGACATCGTGGACAAGGCCATCACCGCGCTGCTCAACATGGAGCACCGGGGTGCGCAGGGCGCCGAGCCCAACACCGGGGACGGCGCCGGGATCCTGCTGCAGGTGCCCGACGAGTTCCTGCGCGCCGTGGTCGACTTCGAGCTGCCGCCGGAGGGCAGCTACGCCACCGGCATCGCCTTCCTTCCGCAGTCTTCCAGGGACGCCGCCGCGGCCTGCGAGTCCGTCGAGAAGATCATCGAGGCCGAGGGCCTGACGGTCCTCGGGTGGCGCGACGTGCCGACCGACGACTCGTCGCTCGGCGCGCTGGCGCGTGACGCGATGCCGACGCTGCGCCAGGTGTTCGTCGGCGGCGCGTCGGGCATGGACCTCGAGCGCCGCGCCTACGTGGTGCGCAAGCGCGCCGAGCACGAACTGGGCACCAAGGGGCCGGGCCAGGACGGCCCAGGGCGCGAAACCGTTTACTTCCCAACACTTTCCGGGCAGACGTTCGCCTACAAGGGAATGCTCACCACCCCGCAGCTCAAGGCGTTCTACCTGGACCTGCAGGACGAGCGGCTGACCAGTGCGCTCGGCATCGTGCACTCCCGCTTCTCGACCAACACCTTCCCGTCCTGGCCGTTGGCCCATCCGTTCCGTCGCATCGCCCACAACGGCGAGATCAACACGGTGACCGGCAACGAGAACTGGATGCGCGCCCGCGAGGCGCTCATCCACACCGACGTCTTCGGTTCGTACGACGACGTCGACAAGATCTTCCCGGTCTGCACGCCCGGCGCGTCGGACACGGCGCGCTTCGACGAGGTGCTCGAGCTCCTGCACCTGGGTGGCCGCAGCCTGCCCCACGCCGTGCTGATGATGATCCCGGAGGCATGGGAGCGGCACGAGTCGATGGACCCCGCGCGCCGGGCTTTTTATGAGTACCACTCCTCGCTGATGGAGCCGTGGGACGGTCCCGCGTCGGTGTGCTTCACCGACGGGACGGTGATCGGCGCGGTGCTCGACCGCAACGGTCTCCGTCCGTCGCGCATCTGGGTGACCGACGACGGCCTCGTGGTGATGGCGTCGGAGGCCGGTGTGCTGAACCTGGACCCGTCGCGGGTGGTGCAGAGGCTTCGCCTGCAGCCCGGCCGCATGTTCCTGGTCGACACCGCACAGGGCCGCATCGTCTCCGACGAGGAGATCAAGGCCGAATTGGCCGCCGCGCAGCCGTACCAGGAGTGGCTCGAGGCCGGGCTCTTCCACCTCGACGACCTGCCGCAGGGCGACTACGTCCGCATGCCGCACCATCGGGTGGTGCTGCGCCAGCAGGCCTTCGGCTTCACCTACGAGGAATTGAACCTGCTGGTCGCGCCGATGGCGCGCAGCGGCGCCGAGGCACTCGGGTCGATGGGGACCGACACCCCGGTGGCGGTGCTCTCGGCGCGGCCGCGGATGCTCTTCGACTACTTCCAGCAGCTGTTCGCCCAGGTGACCAACCCACCGTTGGACGCCATCCGCGAAGAGGTGGTGACCAGCCTGCAGGGCACGGTCGGACCGGAGGGCGACCTGCTGAACCCGACCGCCGAGTCGTGCCGCCAGATCGTGCTCTCCAACCCGATCCTGCGCAACGCCGAACTGTCGAAGCTGATCTGCGTCGACCCCGACCACGAGATCCGCGGCCACAAACACGGGCTGCGCGCGGCGGTCATCCGTTGCCTCTACCCGGTGGCCAGGGGAGGTCAGGGGCTCAAGGAGGCCCTCGACGACGTCCGCGCCAAGGTGTCCGCCGCCATCCGCAACGGCGCCCGCATCATCGTGCTGTCGGACCGCGAGTCCAATGAGTCACTGGCGCCGATCCCGTCGCTGCTGAGTGTCGCGGCCGTCCATCACCACCTGGTGCGGGACCGCACCCGCACCCAGGTCGGGCTCGTCGTCGAAGCCGGTGATGCCCGCGAGGTGCACCACATGGCCGCCCTCGTCGGGTTCGGTGCCGCGGCCATCAACCCGTACATGGCGTTCGAGTCCATCGAGGACATGGTGGATCGCGGTGTGATCACCGACATCAGCAGCGACAAGGCCAAGGCCAACTACGTCAAGGCCGCGGGCAAGGGCGTGCTGAAGGTGATGTCCAAGATGGGCATCTCCACGCTGGCGTCCTACACCGGTGCCCAGCTGTTCCAGGCCATCGGGATCAGCCAGCGGGTCCTCGACGAGTACTTCACCGGACTGCACTGCCCGGTCGAGGGCATCGACCTCGACGACATCGCCGATGACGTCGCCGCCCGCCACGCCTTGGCGTATCTCGACCGGCCCGACGAGCGCGCCCACCGCGAGCTCGAAGTCGGCGGCGAGTACCAGTGGCGCCGCGAGGGCGAATACCACCTGTTCAATCCGGACACCGTGTTCAAGTTGCAGCACGCCACGCGCACCGGCCAGTACTCGATCTTCAAGGAGTACACCAAGCTGGTCGACGACCAGAGCGAGCGGTTGGCGTCGCTGCGGGGTCTGCTCGAGTTCCGCACGGGTGATGAGGCCTTCCGCCCTCCTGTTCCCCTGGACGAGGTGGAGCCGGCGGCCGAGATCGTCAAGCGCTTCTCGACCGGAGCGATGAGCTACGGCTCGATTTCGGCCGAGGCCCACGAGACGCTGGCCATCGCCATGAACCGCCTCGGGGGACGGTCGAACTCGGGTGAGGGCGGCGAGTCCAGCAGCCGCTACGACCGCGACGGGAACGGTGATTGGCGACGCAGTGCCATCAAACAGGTCGCGTCGGGCCGTTTCGGTGTGACCAGTCACTACCTGACCAATTGCACCGACATCCAGATCAAGATGGCCCAAGGCGCCAAACCCGGAGAAGGTGGCCAGCTGCCGGGCCACAAGGTCTACCCGTGGGTGGCCGAGGTGCGGCATTCCACGCCCGGCGTCGGCCTGATCTCACCGCCACCTCACCACGACATCTATTCGATCGAGGACCTCGCCCAGCTGATTCACGACCTGAAGAATGCGAATCCCAGTGCGCGCGTTCACGTGAAGCTCGTCTCCGAGAATGGGGTGGGAACCGTCGCGGCCGGCGTCTCCAAGGCGCACGCCGACGTGGTGCTGATCTCGGGCCACGACGGGGGCACCGGTGCCACGCCGCTCACCTCGCAGAAGCATGCGGGCGCGCCGTGGGAGCTCGGACTTGCCGAGACGCAGCAGACGCTGCTGCTGAACGGGCTCCGCGACCGGATCGTCGTGCAGGTCGACGGCCAGCTCAAGACGGGACGCGACGTCGTCGTCGCCGCACTGCTGGGTGGCGAGGAATTCGGCTTCGCCACCGCGCCGCTGGTGGTGGCCGGCTGCATCATGATGCGGGTCTGCCACCTCGACACCTGTCCGGTCGGTGTCGCCACCCAGAACCCGCTGCTGCGCCAACGCTTCAACGGCAAGCCCGAGTTCGTCGAGAACTTCTTCCTGTTCATCGCGGAGGAAGTTCGGGAGCTGATGGCACAGCTGGGCTTCCGGACGATCAACGAGATGGTCGGACAGGTCGGGGCGTTGAACACCAAGCGCGCCGCCGACCACTGGAAGGCGCACAAGCTGGATCTCGCGCCCGTCCTGCACGCACCGGACTCGGCGTTCATGAACCAGGATCTGTACTGCAGCTCGCGCCAGGACCACGGGCTCGACAAGGCGCTCGATCAGCAGTTGATCACGCAGTGCCGGGAAGCCCTCGACGCAGGCACGCCGGTCCGGTTCCACACGACCATCGCGAACGTCAACCGCACCGTGGGCACCATGCTCGGCCACGAGGTCACGAAGGCTCATGGTGGACAGGGGCTTCCGGACGGCACCATCGACATCACCTTCGATGGATCGGCGGGCAACAGCTTCGGGGCCTTCCTCCCCAGCGGCATCACTTTGCGGGTGTACGGCGACGCGAACGACTACGTCGGCAAGGGCCTGTCGGGTGGCCGCATCGTGGTGCGCCCGTCGGAGAGTGCGCCGAGCGGCTTCGTGGCCGAGGACAACATCATCGCCGGCAACGTGATCCTGTTCGGTGCCACCAGTGGCCACGCGTTTTTGCGTGGTCAGGTCGGTGAGCGGTTCGCCGTGCGCAACTCGGGCGCCCATGCGGTCGTCGAGGGCGTGGGCGATCACGGCTGTGAGTACATGACGGGCGGCAAGGTGGTGATCCTCGGACCCACCGGCCGCAACTTCGCGGCGGGCATGTCCGGCGGGATGGCCTACGTCTACGATCCGCGAGGGGTCCTGCCCGACCACCTGAACGCCGAGATGGTGGAGCTCGAGGAACTGGGCGGCGCCACGTCGGAAGACGCCGGGTGGCTGCACGACATCATCACCGCGCACGTCGACGCCACCGATTCAGCCGTCGGCCGACGCGTCCTGTCCGACTGGGAGTCCGAACTGGAGCACTTCGTCAAGGTCATGCCGCGGGACTACAAGTCCGTCCTGGCCGCCATCGCCCAGGCCGAGCGCACCGGCGGAAACGTCGACGAGGCGATCATGGCGGCGGCTCGTGGCTGATCCGCGCGGGTTCCTCAAGTACACCGAACGGGAAACCCCGAAGCGACGCCCGGTCCCGCTGCGACTGCGGGATTGGAACGAGGTCTACGAGGACTTCTCGCACGAGGTGCTGCAGAATCAGGCAGCGCGCTGCATGGACTGTGGTATCCCGTTCTGCCACAACGGTTGTCCGCTCGGCAACCTCATCCCGGAGTGGAACGATCTGGTGTTCCGGGACCGGTGGCGAGATGGCATCGAACGGCTGCACGCCACCAACAACTTCCCCGAGTTCACGGGCCGGCTGTGCCCGGCGCCGTGCGAGGCGTCGTGCGTGCTGGGCATCAACCAGGACCCGGTCACCATCAAACAGGTCGAGGTCGAGATCATCGACAACGCCTTCGCCGAGGGCTGGGTCGTCCCGATGCCGCCGGACCGGGTCACCGGCAAGACGGTCGCGGTCGTGGGATCGGGGCCGGCGGGTCTGGCAGCTGCACAGCAGTTGACCCGCGCGGGTCACGACGTCACGCTCTTCGAGCGCGCCGACCGCATCGGCGGGCTCCTGCGGTACGGCATCCCCGAGTTCAAGATGGAGAAGCGTCACATCGATCGCCGGCTGGCGCAGATGGAGGCGGAGGGGACGAAGTTCCGGACCGGTGTCGACGTCGGCGTGGACATCACCGCCGAGCGGTTGCGCGCCGACTTCGACGCGGTGGTGCTGACCGGCGGTGCCACGGCGTGGCGCGACCTGCCCATCCCCGGGCGCGAGCTGGACGGCATTCACCAGGCGATGGAGTACCTGCCGTGGGCGAACCGCGTGCAGAACGGCGATCCGGTGGTCGGCGACGACGGCGAACCGCCGATCACGGCCAAGGGCAAGAAGGTGGTCATCATCGGCGGTGGCGACACCGGCGCGGACTGCCTGGGCACCGCACACCGGCAGGGTGCGGCCAGCGTGCACCAGTTCGAGATCATGCCGCGACCGCCGGAGGAGCGGGCGGATTCGACGCCATGGCCGACCTACCCGCTGATGTACCGCGTCGCCTCTGCACACGAGGAGGGCGGCGAGCGCGTCTTCTCGGTCAACACCGAGGCGTTCGTGGGCGCCGATGGCCGCGTCACCGCGCTCCAGGTGCACGAGGTGCAGATGCAGGACGGCAGGTTCGTGAAGCTGGACGGCAGCGAGTTCGAGCTGGAGGCAGACCTGGTGCTGCTCGCGATGGGCTTCGTCGGTCCGGAGCGGACTGGCCTCCTGACCGACCTGAGCGTCGAGCTGACCGACCGCGGAAACGTTGCCCGCAAGGATGACTTCCAGACCTCGGTTCCCGGTGTCTTCGTCGCCGGGGACATGGGTCGTGGGCAGTCGTTGATCGTGTGGGCCATCGCCGAGGGACGCGCGGCCGCCGCGGGTGTGGACCGCTATTTGATGGGCCAGACGGCGCTGCCCGCACCCATCAAGCCCACGGCGGCACCGCAGCGCTGAGCGCCTCACTAATCACATCAGTCACACCAGAAACATCCGACTTTGTTCTCGGCGTGCCGTTTGGTGTTAGCCAGATCACAGGTGTCTAATGGTGCTCGGGGTTCGTGCGCTAGTGTGAGCCCACGGGGAAGCCTCACGCGAACCGCAGGAGCGAACGCCATGCACATCAATCCACTCTCCAGATCCCGGATGGGTCGTATTGCCTGGTCACTGATCCGGCATCCGGTGAAGAGCCGCGATTTCCCGGCCAAGCACGAGCGGTTGGTCACCGCCGCGGAGCTCGTCCGCTACGGGGTTTAGCTAAGAGCTAACGATCCCCGATGCACTAGCTCCAAAGTTTGCTTAGGCGCTATATCTACCTGTGCGTTAGTAACGACCGGCGCCGCGCCTCTCCGGTCTCGGTGTCGAAGAAGTAGGTCTGCTCCGCCGGCATCACCAGGCCGATGCGCGCGCCGGCGGCCAGCTCCGTGCCGGGCGCCGCCGTCACGATCACCCGTGTCCCGTCCACCAGCGCCGTGACGAGGACGTGGCTGCCCAGCGGCTCCACGAAGTCGACCGTGGCGGGCACCGAGCCGTCGGCGGGCGTGCGCTCCAGCCGCAGGTGCTCGGGCCGCGCGCCGACCGTCACCGGACCGTCCGGTTCGGGAACGCTCGTCACCGCCGCGCCCCCGACGTGCAGAACTCCACCGCGGACGTCGGCCGGCATCAGGTTCATCGGGGGACTGCCCATGAACGCGGCCACGAACGTGTTCGCCGGCCGGTTGTAGATGTCGTCGGTCGTGCCGATCTGCTGCACCTCGCCCTTGGACATCACGCACAGCCGATCTCCGAGGGTCATGGCCTCGACCTGGTCGTGGGTGACGTAGATCGAGGTGACCGGCAGCTCGCGGTGCAAACGCTTGAGGTCGCCGCGGACCTGGTTGCGCAGCTTCGCATCGAGATTGCTCAGAGGTTCGTCCAACAGGAAGGCCTGCGGTTGACGCACCAGCGCCCGTCCCATCGCGACCCGTTGCCGCTGGCCGCCGGAGAGCTGACCGGGCTTGCGGTCGAGCAGTTCACCGATCTGGAGCAGCTCGGCCGTCTCGCGGACCCGCCGCTGAACCTCGGCGCGCGGCGTCCTGCGCTGCCGGAGCCCGTAGGCGAGGTTCCGGTAGACGGTCATGTGGGGGTAGAGCGCGTAGTTCTGGAACACCATCGCGATGTCCCGCTCGCCGGGCGCCAGGCCGTTGACCACCGCGCCACCGATCCTGATCTCCCCCGACGTCGGCTTGTCCAGCCCCGCGAGCAGACGCAGCGCCGTGCTCTTCCCACACCCGGACGGTCCGACCAGGATCAGGAACTCGCCGTCGGCCACCGTCAGGTTGAGACCCTTGAGGGCGACGGTGTCGCCTGAGCGCCCGCCCGGGTAATGACGCGTGACGTCGCGAAACTCCACCTCTGCCAACGACTTCCCCTCTCAACCCTTGATGCCGGTGCTGGCCACCGACTGCACGAAATAGCGTTGCGCCCCGATGAACACCAGCAGCATCGGCAGCAGGCTCATCACGTTGGCCGCCATCAACAGGGGCCACTTGACCCGGTGGGCGCCCTGGAAGTAGCTCAGTCCCAGGGGAATCGTCATCTGATCTTGCGAGGTGATCACGATCAGCGGCCACAGGAAGTCGTTCCAGGACGTCAGAACGGTCAGGGCGGCAAGCGTGGACAGCGCCGGCAGGGACAGCGGCAGGACCATCTTGAACAGCACCCCGAGCCGGGAGGTCCCGTCGACGCGTGCCGCCTCCTCGAGCTCGACGGGCACGGTCATGAAGAACTGGCGCAGGAAGAAGATGCCGAACGCCGTCGCGAGGTTGGGCAGCATCAACGCGCCGATGTGGTCGATGCCGAGCACCTCGGAGACGTTGTCGCCGAACCACTTGACGATGAGGAACACCGGGATCATGGTCACCTGGAACGGGACCATCAGCGTCGCCATCAAGGTGACGAAGAGCGCGCCGCGGCCCAGGAACCGGATGCGCGCGAAGGCGTAGCCGGCCAGACTGCAGACGACGAGATTGCTGACCAACACCACCAGCGTCACCAGCGCACTGTTCAGGAAGAAGTGTCCGAACGGCGCGGCCGCCCAGGCCTCGGAATAGTTCTGAAAGCGTGGACTGGCGGGGAAGAGGACCGGCGGAAAGTGATTGGCTTCGCCTTCGGTCTCCAGCGACGTCACCAACATCCACAGCAGCGGCACGATCAACAGGAAGGACAGCGGAATCAACACCAGGTGCCATGGGCTGAACGGCAGTCGCAGTCTCCGTCGGGGTTGCGACGGTGTCGACGGCGGCACCCGGGGCGTCGCGGTCTCGGCGGCGGAGGTCCGGATGCTGGTCACGAGTAGTGCACGTATCGACGGGCGACGCGGAACTGCACGGCGGTGATCACCAGGATGACCACGAACAACGCGTAGGCCATCGCGGCGGCGTATCCGGCGTCGAAGTGGACGAAGGCGCGGTCCCACAGGTAGTAGACGATCACGGTCGTCGCGCGCAGCGGTCCGCCGCGCGTGGTGGCGTAGACCTCGTCGAACAGTTGGAGCGCGTTCAGCGTCAGCCATACCAGCAGGAAGAGGTTCGCCGGGCCGAGCAGCGGCACGGTGATGGTGCGGAACCGGGTGAATGCGCTTGCCCCGTCGATGGCCGCCGCCTCGTGCAGCTCAGCCGGAACTCCCTGCAGGGCAGCCAGATACACGATGACCGAAAAGCCGGTCCAGCCCCAGATCGTCATCGCCACGATGACGAACAACGCCTGCGACGGCGACGCCAGGAACGGTTGCGACCGCACGCCGACCGCGTTGAGCGCGGCATTGACCAGTCCGTAGTCGCGATCGGTGAGCCAGAGGAAGATGATGCCCTGCGAGATCGTCGACACCGCCATCGTGACGTAGGCGGCGGTCCGATACACCGAGATGAAGCGCAGCGACCTGTTCATCGCCGCCGCGACGAACAGGCCGACCAGCATGGTGCCCGGAACGAACAAGGCCGTGTAGACGATGGTGTGCTTGATCGACTCGGTGAACACGGGATCGTCGGCCAGCTTCCGGTAGTTCTCGAGACCGACCCACGGCGTTTCCGGGCTGAGCAGATCCGACTTCTGAAACGACAGCTGCAGCGACATCAGCACCGGAAGCAGACCGAAGACGCCGATCAGCACCACCGCCGGGCTCACCAGTGCCCAGCCGTTCACGTGCTCCGAGCGACCGAGTCGACCCAGCAGGTTTGGCATGCGTCCACCTCCCCCGGCAACGCTAGCTACCGGCCAGCGCCGCGTCGGCGGTCTTCGCGGCGGCGTTGAGCGCGTCGGCGGGCTGGTCCTTGCCCAGCATCACCGACACGATCGCCTGGCCGAGCGCCTCCGATACCGCAGGGTACTGCTGCACCGTCGGCCTCGCCTTGCGCACGTTGGACAGGTTCTGCACGAACACACCCACCCCGGGCAGCTTTTGATCCAGTTGGCCGACGAACGCCTGATCCTGCCCGACCGAGCTGCGCGTCGGCAGGTCACCGGTGGCCAGCGAGAAGGACTTGACCTGCTCGGGAGCGGTGAGCCACTTGACGAAGTCGACGGCCGCCTGCTTGCGCTTGTCGCCGTTGTCGAACACCACCCAGTTGTCGGGTCCGGAGATGGTCTGGTGCCCGCCCGCCGAGCCGGGATACGTCGGCAGCACCTGCACGCCATAGGAGATGTCGGACAATGAACTCAGATCCCACGGCCCCGTGACGAGCATCCCCACCTTGCCGCTGTTCATCAGCTTGGGGCCGTTCTCGTTGGTGGTGTCGAGGTACACCGACTTGTCGGTGACGGCCATCTGTTGCAGCGTGGTCAGCGCCTTGACACCCGCTTCGGAGTTGAACGCCGAGTGCTGGTTGTCCTGGGACAGCAGGTCTCCGCCGGCCTCCCACAGCATGGGCAGGTAGTGCCAGACGGTGTCCTCGCTACCGTCGGCCGGGATCAACCAGCCGTACTGCCCCTTGGCGGGATCGGTGAGTTTGGCTGCGGCGGCGCGGAAGTCGTCCCACGTCCAGTTCGCGTTCGGGGGTTCGATCCCGGCGTCGGCGAACAGCTTCTTGTTGTAGACGATCGCGAGGTTGTCCACCAGGGCCGGCACCCCGACGGTCTTGTTCCCGACCGTGGCCGCGGCCCGCTCGGCCGGGTAGAAGTCGTCCCACTTCCACTCGGGCTGCGACACGTAGGTCGACATGTCGACCAGCTTTGGTATCTGGGCGATGTTGGGCGACCACGAGCCGAACATGTACGCGACGTCGGGCGCACTGTTGCCGCGCACCGCCGTCAGCACCTTCTGCAGCACCAGGTCGTTGCTGGAGTAGAGATCGCTGACCTGGACGTCGGGGTGCTCCTTGTTGTACTGATCGATCAGGGCCTTGAAGGCGGTGCCCTCGGTGTCCTGATAACCGTGCCACACCGTGATCTTGGTCGGACCGGACGACGACGAGTCGCCGCCACCACCACACGCGGCAAGCACGAGCGACAAGACCGCAGCCAGCGCGATGCAGAGGCGTTGGCGAATCACGGAGCGGATCATGATCAGTACTCCTTCGTTGGCGGTGAGCGGAGGGCTTCGGGCAACAGGGCACCGTGCGCGGCGGTGAGGTCGTCGCAGAGGTGCCAGATCTGGTCCACGGTCAGGGTGGCGGCGGTGTTCGGGTCCACCATGGCCGCGGCGCGCACCAGTCGCGGATCACCGTCGACGGCCGCCCGGACGGCGAGTTCGACCGGCCCGAGGAAGTTGCGGTTCAGTGCGGCGCACTGCGGCGGCAGGTCGCCCACCTTCATCGGGTGGGCACCCAGCGCGTCGATCACCGTGGGAACTTCGACCGCGAGACCGTTCGGCAGGTTGGTGATCAGCCCCTCGTTGATCACGTTGGCGGAGATCACCCGCATCGTCCCCGTCTCCAACGAATGGATCACCTGCGGGGCGTATTCCGTGGACCCCTCGTCGATCTGGAGGGTCTGTGCATCAGCCAGTTCGGCACGCACACGGGCGTATTCGGCGAGGTTCGCCTCGCTGATCGAGACGTACTCACCAACGTTGATCCGCAGCCGCTCGACCTCGGCGGGGTGGTGGAGGTACCAGGGGACGTACTCGCTGCTGTGCTCGCTCGTCTCGGTCGGGTAGTACCCGAGTCGGCGGTACATGTCGACCCGCACGCGTCGGCGCAGCTGCGGATCGGCGGCGATGCGCTGATCGAGCAGTGGGTACAGATCCTGGCCACCGCGCTCCCAGCGCAGCACCCACGCCTGATGGTTGACTCCCGCCGACCAGTAGGAGACCTCCTCGAACGGCACGTCGACGAGCTCGCAGAGCCCCACCATCGTCCAGTGCACCGAGTGGCACAGGCCGAGAACCTTGAGTCCCGGCGCGACGTGGCGCAGGAAGGTGACGTTCATGGCCATCGGGTTCGTGTAGTTCAGCAGCCACGCCTCGGGGCACACCTCCTGCATGTCGCTGGCGATTGCCGCCAGCACGGGGAAGGTCCGGAGCCCACGGAAGATCCCGCCGATGCCGATCGTGTCGGCGATGGTCTGGTTGAGCCCGTAGGAGGCGGGAATCTCGAAGTCGCGCACCGTGGCCTGATGCATGCCGACCGCGATGACGTTGATGACGTAGTCGGCGCCCTCGAGCGCCTTGCGTCGATCCAGCGACGTGACGACCTCGGGTTGGACGCCTGCGGTGCGGGCGGTCGCCTGCGCGATCGCCTCCGCGGTCTCGAGGCGTTCGGTGTCGATGTCGTGCAGAACCACACGGACCGAGCCGAGTTCGGGGAACGAGAAGATGTCTCCGAGCAGTTCGCGGGTGAACTCGACGCTGCCCGCACCGATGATGACGATGGTGGGCTTCATGCCTTGCCACCGGCTTTCGCGGTCGTCTCCAGCACTGCTGCAGTCGGTGCTTCGCCGCGCTTCTCGTCGCTGTAGACCATCAGCGTCGAGCCCGCCAGCGCCAGCACGATCCCGATCGCACCGTAGGGGGTGGGCAGGGTCTGGTAGGCGATGAGGGAGATCACGATCGTGAGCGCCGGTGCCAGTGCATTGGTGGTGGGCGCCACGATGGTGGCCTTGCCACGGCTGAGCGCCATCACCAGGAACAGTGCGCCGACGGCGTTGAGTAGCTGGGTACCGGCAGTCAATACCGGTGCCTGCCAGGGAAAGTCGGTCGGGATGCCGCCGAGGGTGTACAGGGCGACGGGGATCAGGGCCAGCCCGCTGATCGCCATCCAGCCGAAGGTGGTGGCGTCGTTGACGCCGATCGTCGCCGTCTTGCGCATGAAGAACGCCTGCACGCCCCAGGCGACGCAGATCAGGATCGCCAGCGGCAACCACGGCCCCGACGAGCCCTCGGAGTCACCGCTGGTGATGCTGAACAGCACGATGGCGGCAAGCGCTGCGACCAACCCCACCGCTGCCAGCTTCGAAATGCGTTCCCGCAGCAGGACCATGGCCATCACGACCGTGATCGCCGGTGAGATCGACACGATGGGAAAGATGAGGTAGGCCGGGCCCATGGTGAGCGCCTGGAAGAGCAGCAGTTGGCCACCCGCGCCGGTCAGTCCGATGATCAGGCCGTAGAGCGCGGCCCGGGGGCGCCGGTCGAAGCGCTGTCCACGGAGGGCGAATGCCGCCGGAATGATCATCGTCAACGCCCAGATGGAGTAGACCATCTCGTTGGGGTAGCCGTACTTCGTCGTGGGCAGGGCGGAGAACGCGCCCCACACGCCCCAGAACAGGACGAGGAGCGTCGCGTAGAAGATCCAGCTGCGGGAGCTGGCGGTGGATGGCGCTGCGGTCATGACGACTTCACCTCGTGAATGGAATTGGGGGACAGCGGATGTCCGCTGTGTTTGGCGGCGTACAGGGCGGCACCCACCGCGGGGTCGAGCAGCGGGAGCCGCATGTCGTACTTGGCGGGCAGTCGCTCGAGGGCATTGCGGAACAACACCAGAAACGCCTCGTCGGAGAACATTCCGCCTGAATAGGACACCGGCACCGGATCGTCGTCGCCGAAGCCGATCAGGACGCGGGTGGTGTCGACCAGGATCGCCAGTTCGTCGGCGGCGGCGGCCAGGATGCGCGCCGATGCCTCGTCCTGCTCCCGCGCGGCCTGGCACACCGTGGTCGCCAGTGCGGCGATGGAACTGCGGTTCCCGCCCCACTTCTCGATGACGAGTCCGACGGTGTCGAGATCGCTGGTGATGCCCAGGCGCTCCTTCATCAACTCGTAGAGCCGCCCGCGGGGCAGCCGCCCGTCGCTCATCCGGCTGAACGCGTTCAACCCCTGCGTCGCAATCCAATAGGCCGAGCCCTCGTCACCGAACAGCTCGCCCCAGCCGCCGACCCGGTGCCCCTTGCCGAGCCGCTCGCCGTAGGTCATCGAGCCGGTGCCGCTGATGACGTTGATGCCGTCTTCGCCGGCAAGGGATCCCGCCCAGCCACACACCATGTCGTTGTTGCAGCTGTACCGTTCATGGCCCAGTACGCGCCCCGGCACGGCATCGAGCTCCTCGACGTCACCACTGGACTCGCCGTAGCCGGGCAGCCCGAAGAAGGCGGCGTCGATGTCGGACGCGGTGATCCCCAGCTGTCCGCAGACGTCCGCGATCCCCTGCGTCAGTACGCGTTCGACGACGTCGAAGCCGTCGGCGAAGTAGTACGAGCTCGGCGCGGTGGCGCGCGCCAGGAGCTGGCCGTCGCCGTCGATCACCGCGAAGGCCGTCTTCGAGCCGCCGCCGTCGACTCCCAGATATCTAGTCATTGGCGCTCATCGGGTAGATGGTGACGCCCTTGACGACCCGGCTCACTTCACCCGAGGGGAACGGATTGTCCGGTGTCTTGTCATATTCCAGTGAGGTGAACAGCGCCAGGTACTGGGCGAACACCAGATAGGCCAGTGCGATCGACGAGTCGTCGAGACCGTCGAGGCCAGGCAGTACGACGTCGCGCCCGCGTGCATCGGGAATGGGCTGGGTGCTGACCACCGTGACGCTGTCCGGGCCCAGTTGGGCGCGGATCTCGGCGACGATGTCGAGGTCATAGCGGCGGGTGTGGGGATCGCCCGAGACGTACACGACCGCGAGCGTGTCCGCGTCCAGCACGGATTTCGGCCCGTGCCGGAAGCCCAGCGGTGAGTCGAAGTAGGTGACGACCTCACCTGCGGTCAGCTCCAGCAACTTCAGCGCCGATTCGCGCGCGAGTCCCACCAGGGGTCCGCTGCCGAGATAGACGAACCGTTGCCTCTTCGTCTGCGCCAGGGCGCGGATGTCGTCCTTGCGCTCGATGACGTACTGCGCGGCCTGGGCCAGTGCCTCGGTGTCCCCGACCTCGGCCGTACCCAGCATCAGCAGGCAGCTCAACAACATCGACGTCAAGCTCGACGTCATCGCGAAGCCGACGTCGTTGGTACGTTCCGGCATGTAGACGACCAGTGAGTCGGCCCGTTCACGATGAGCGCGACCCAGCTGGCCGTCGCGGTCACACGTCAGGACGAGGTGCCAGACCTCGTCGACGAGGTCGTCGGCCAGGGCGGTGGTCGCCAGGCTCTCGGGACTGTTCCCCGAGCGCCCGAAGGACACCAGCAGTGTCGGGGTGCGGCGCTCCAGGTGATCGTGCGGGCTGGCGACGATGCTCGTGGTCGCAATGGCTTCGACGCGACGGTCGAGGTGACGTCGAAGCGCCGGGGCGGCGATCACGCCCGCGAACGCCGAGCTGCCCGCGCCGGTGAGGATGATCCGCAGATCGGGTCGGCTGGTCACGTCGCGCAAGAAGCCGAGAGCCTGCTCGTCGAGATGCGCCGCGACCTCCCGCCAGGCATCGGGCTGCTGCCCGATCTCGAGAAGGGTTGCGCCGCCGTCTTCCTGGGCGGGCACGTGGACGTCGGTCATCGGGTTGCTCCTGTGGTCAGGCACGCGAGGGCGTACGGGCGTAGGGCGTCGCGGACTCGGTCGACGACGAGAGCCTGCGGGTGTGCTTCGAGGTGACCGGCGCGGATCCGGTCGTACTGGTGGGGCAAAAACTGGCTGATCAGGGGCAGGGGAATGCCGGTGCGACCGAGGTTGGCCAGCAAGGCGATTCGCGCTGCTTCGATCTCGGGGTCGGACCAGTAGTAGCGCAAGCGGTCGCTGTAGCTGTAACGGCGAGCGGTGCGCTGGGCGATCGGCCCATCGTCCGCGTAGTAGCCCTCCCAGTAGCGCGGCTCGGCGAGCATGCGGCGCTCGACGACCTCCATCAGGTTGGACCGGGACGGTCGCGGCACGAGTTCGGCCTCGATCATGTCCAGAGCGAACAACGCCTCGCGCATGGCGAACGTCAATGCGGGACCGACTTTCAGGATCGCCCAGTGATCTTCGACGAGCTCGCGCAGCTGCGCTGGCCGTTGATAGTCGGTCGAGTGCGCCTCGAAGACGAGGTTGGGTTCGGTGTCGAGCACGCGGCGGAGTTCGGTGGTGGCGTCGCGCCGGTAGTCGATGACCTGTGCGTGGTCAAACTCGACGCCCGGTTGCACGACCAGCGCGATGATGCGCGGCCAGACGTCCGCCAGCCCGACGGCGGCGAACGCGGCCCGGTGCGCGTGGATGGTCTGCCGGGCGCTGGCAGCAGGGGTGGGGGTGAGGTGGTTCAGCGTCTCGTGCGCGCCACCGGGCACGGGCACCTCGGTGCCGATGACGTAGACCGGCCCGTCGAGGCCGAGTCGGTTCGCCGTGTCTTCGGCGATGCGCAGCAGCCGAGCGCTGCGGTCGGCGACGACGTCGTCGCTCAAGGCGACGGGGTCGTCGGCGCACGACATGCTGCAGTCGAGGTGGATCTTGCGGTATCCCGCCTCGACGTACGCGGCGATCAGGTCTTCGGCGTGGGCCATGGCGACGTCGGCGGGTTCACCTTGCCAGCGGTTGGGGCCCAGGTGGTCCCCACCGAGGACGACGCGCTCGCGGGGAAACCCGGCTGCGTCGGCGATGCCGTGGACCAGGTCGCGGAAGTCGGCCGGCCGGAGCCCGGTGTAGCCGCCGAACTGGTCGACCTGGTTGGAGGTGGCCTCGATCAGCACGTGGCTGCCATCGTCGGCGGCCTGGGCGATGGCCGCCTCGAGCACGGTGGGATGGGCCGAGCACACCGAGTAGACGCCGACGGGTGCGCCGCCCTCGCGGCGGGTGAGCATCTCGGCCAGCGGATTGGTGACTGCTATCACGACGCCCGCCGTCGTGTGGGGTGGGATACGGGGCGCATGAATGAATCATGGGAAGATCGCTCAGAGTGCGCAATGGTAAGCCACCAAACGATCAACAAAACTGATCGTCGCATCAAGGTCCGAGGAGTCGTGAGCGTTGTCAATCAAGCGCACCGACCGCATGCGCGAGGTGCTTTCGTTGTTGCGGGAGCGGCGAGAAGTCACGTCCCGGGTGATGTGCGCCGAACTCAGCGTGTCGGCGGCAACCCTGCGCCGCGACCTGAGCGAACTCGAGGAGCAGGGTTTGCTGGTCCGCACGCACGGGGGTGCGCAGGCGCTGGACCCCAGTGGCAGCGAGATTCCGGTGCGCCTGCGCGATCATCGGATGACCGCGATCAAACGACGGATCGCTCAGCACGCCGCGGCGCTGATACCGCCCGGTCCGCAAGCCGTCGCGTTGACGGGTGGCGTGACGACGGGTGAGGCAGCCCGTTCGCTCAAGGGCAGACCCAACATGACGATCGTGACCAACTCACTGGTGATCGCGACCGACTGCGCGGTGGACGCCCACATGAAGGTGATCATGACCGGGGGCGTGGTCAGGGCGAATTCCCTCGAGGCCGTCGGCCCGATGTCCGAGCATGCGTTCCAGGTGATCACCGTGGGAACCGCGATCCTCGGCGCCGACGGCATGTCGGCCGAGGTCGGTGCGACGACTTACGACGAGGCGGAGGCACGGACCGCGATCGCCATGGCCGCGAACGCCCAACGCGTCATCGTCGCCGTCGACGGCTCGAAGATCGGCAAGATCACCCTCGCCAAGATGACGGCGCTGGATCAACTCGATCACCTGGTGACCGATTCGACGGCCGACGGCGAACAGTTGGCGAGGATCGCCGAGCACGGAGTCCGCGTGCACGTCGGTCGACGTAGGCGACGCGTGATGGGTCGACGTAGGCGACGCGTGATGGGTCGACGTAGGCGACGCGTGATGGGTCGACGTAGGCGACGCGTGAGGGGAACTAGGTGAGCAGCCCGGAGTCCCGGATCGCCTCGGCCAGGGGCTCCAGCACCGCCGGGTCATATGGCGGCGGCAGGTAGACGATGGCGAGGTCGAGGCCTTCGGCGCCGAGGCCACCCGCGTCGGCGACCACCTTGGCATAGTCGCGGTCCTCACCGAGCCGGACGTGCGCCGACAGGGTGATCTCCTTCGGATCGCGGCCGATGTCCTTGCAGCGCGCGGCCAGCACGTCGCGCTTGTGCGCGAACTCCTCCGGCGTGCCACCGACGAAGTTCCAGTGATCGGCGTACTTCGCGGTGATCGGCAGCGTGCGCTTCTCACCGCTGCCGCCGATGCAGATCGGGGGGTGCGGCTGCTGCGGACCCTTCGGCTCGTTGCGCGCGTCCTTGAGCTGGTAGTACGTGCCGTCGAAGGTCGTCGACTCCTTGCTCAGGAGACTGGTCAGCACCTCGCAGGCTTCCTCGAAGCGGTCGAACCGCTCCTTGATCGTGCCCAACTCGATGCCGTAGGCACCGGATTCCTCCTCGTTCCAGCCTGCCCCGATGCCGAGCTCCAGTCGGCCGTTGGAGATGACGTCCAAGGCCGAGGCCATGTTGGCCAGCACTGCGGGATGGCGGTAGTGGATGCCGGTGACCAGCACGCCGACGCGCAGCCGCTTGGTGGCCTGCGCAAGCGCGGTGAGCGTGATCCAACCCTCCAGGCACGGGCCCGACGAGTCGGAGAAGATCGGGTAGAAGTGGTCGAATGTCCAGCCGGACTCGAAGACGTCGATGTCGTCGGCGGTCTGCCAGATCGGCAGCATCTCGGACCACGTGGTGTTCTGCGGAGAGGTTTTGAAGGCGAATCGCACTCGTCCAAGCCTAGACCCGGAACCTGAACGTCGCCGGTGAGTTTCCGCTCCGGCGGGAGTCGATATGGACATGATCGACATGACAACGGCGTGTGCGCGGACGGCCGACGTTCTCCTTGCCGTCCGAGATGACCAACTCGACGGTCCGACCCCGTGCGAGAAGCTGACGATGGGCGAGCTCGTCGCGCACGTCGGTGGCCTCGGCGTGGCGTTCGCCGCGGCTGCGCGAAAGGATCTCGGTGAACTCACCGACTCACCGCCCGCCGACGACGCCTACCGGTTGGACGGCGCGTGGCGGACGCGGTACCCCGACAACCTGGCCGGCCTGGCCGAGGCGTGGCGCGAGCCGGCGGCATGGGAGGGCATGACCCGTGTCGGCGGCGTCGACCTTCCCGGCGAGGTATGCGGCATGGTTGCGCTGACCGAGGTGGTGGTCCACGGTTGGGACGTCGCCATGGCCACCGGGCAGGACTTCGACGTCGAGGACGAGATGGCCGAGGCCCTGCTGGCCCACATGGAGGGGTTCACGGCCGGCGGCCCGGTCGAGGGACTGTTCGGCCCGGCAATCCAATTAGACCAAGCAGCACCGACTTTCGAGCGGGTGCTGGCGTTGAGTGGCCGTGACCCACGTGGACGGCTAGCCCGGCGCGACTAGCGACGTGAGTTCGGTTCCGTCGTCGGAGAGTTGCACCAGGGTGGTGTTGATCCGCCAGACGTCACGGAACGATCCCTTCGCCGAGTCGATCTGCCACAGGACGTCGCACGTGGCGAGGTCCATCCCCTTGGTCACCAACCCGACGTTCGGATTGCCGCTGTCGAAGACGCCGACGTGGCCGTCGGTGCCCAGGTAGCCGCTGTCGAGGGCGTAGCTGCACGCCTCGCCCTTCGCCCCAGTTCGTACATCGTATGACCGCCAGCGCCGAGACAGGGTGTCCTCGGGGTCCTCGAGAAAGAACGTGCTGCCGATGAGTCGTGCCTGTTGCGGCATCTTCCCCGCACCCTGTAGCAGCTTGCCGCCGTCCGGCGTGAAGACCGCCCACCCGCCCGATGCGAGACCGACGATTGGCAAGTCCGTCGAATGAGTTCCGAGCAAACCGCTCACGCCTTCCTTGCCGAGGCGCTTGCCAGTGTCGTCGAAGAACTGGACTTCCCGACGGCCGTCCCCGACGTTGACCAGGTCTTTCCGCTAGCCCACGGATGCGCCCCCCTTGGACGAGCCTAGCAACGTCCCGGTCACCCTCGACGCACCAAGAAATCGCGCGTCCTGTGAGGACCATCGGCAACCCCGATCGCGGCGGAACGCTGAGGGGTATCCCCGGGGTGTAGTCCACCCACCACATCGCGGGCACACTGGCCTACATGGATCCGGTGGCCGCGCTGCGCGAGATTGCCTACTACAAGGACCGTGCCCGCGAGGACCCGCGACGGGTGATGGCGTACCGCAAGGCCGCCGACACCGTCGAACGCCTCGACGACGCGCAGCGCGAGAAGCACGGCCAGGCGAATTCTTGGCAGTCGTTGCCCGGCGTCGGTCCCAAGACCGCGAAGGTCATCGCCCAGGCGTGGGCGGGCGGTGAGCCCGATACGCTCGTCGAAATTCGTTCGGCAGCAACGGATCTCGGTGGTGGCGAGATCAGGGCTGCGCTACGGGGTGACCTGCATCTGCATTCCAACTGGTCGGACGGATCTGCGCCGATCTCCGAGATGATGGCGACGGCGAAGGCACTTGGCCACGAGTACTGCGCGCTCACCGATCACTCGCCACGTCTGACGGTGGCCAACGGGCTCTCCGCGGAGCGGCTCCGCGAACAGCTCGACGTCATCGACGAGATGCGGGACACGTTCGCGCCCATGCGGATTCTGACCGGCATCGAAGTCGACATCCTCGACGACGGAGCCCTCGATCAGGAGGACGAGCTTCTCGAGCGGCTCGACGTCGTGGTCGCCAGCGTGCACTCCAAGCTTGCCATGGACGCCGCCGCCATGACGCGGCGGATGGTGCAGGCCGTCTCCGGGGGGCAGGCTGACGTGCTGGGCCACTGCACCGGCCGACTGGTGGAGGGCGGCAGGGGCACCCGGGCGGAGTCGAAGTTCGACGCGGAGAAGGTGTTCACCGCCTGCCGCGACCACGGCACCGCCGTCGAGATCAACTCCCGACCCGAGCGCCGTGACCCGCCGACCCGGCTGCTGCGGATGGCGCTGGAGATCGGATGCGACTTCTCGATCGACACCGACGCACACGCCCCTGGCCAACTGGACTTCCTGGGCTACGGCGCCCAGCGTGCGCTGGACAATGGGATTCCCGTCGAAAGGATCGTCAACACCTGGCCGGTGGACAGGCTTTTGGCGTGGACGGCGGCAACCTAGTCCGGCAGCATCGGCATCTCGAGGCCCGGATCGCGGCCGAGTAGCACACCGCGCATCACCGAGGCATTGCCGAAGCGTTGCCGGACCTCGTCGACCGCCGAGTCCAAGGCAAGCAGATCCGTTGCGGCGTCGAACGGCAGCTCGAGTTGCTGAGCACCGTCGCGATCGATGTTCGACACCGCGAACCCCACCAGCGTGAGGCCCCGCGCGGCGATGACGGGTGCTGCCGCTGCCACCAGAGCCCTTGCGGCCGAGAGGATGACGTCGGTCGACGCGGTGGCGCGCGGCAGCGTGTGCGACCGGGTCGCCCGGCTGAAGTCGTCGAATCGCAGCCGCAGGACGACGGTTCGTCCGGTGCGGTCGGACCGGCGCATCCGGCGGGTGATGCGGTCCACCAGGTTCACCACCACGGCGTCGACCTCGCTGGGGGACATGGTGTTCCCCGCGCGGCCCAACGCCCGCTGCGCTCCCACCGACCGGCGTCGGACGCCGGTGACGACGCGGCGCCGGTCGACGTTGTGCGACAGCGCGAAGAGCTGGCGTCCCATGCCCCCGCCCACCATCGAGCCCAGCATGGTCTCGCTCAGCTCGGCGACGTCGGCGACCGTGTGGATGCCATGGGCCTGCAGCTTCTCCGCCGTCTTGGCGCCGACACCCCACAGTCGTCGCACCGGCAGCGGATGCAGGAAGGCCAACTCGCGGTCGGGCGGCACCAGCAGCAACCCGTCGGGCTTGGCCTCCTGGCTGGCCACCTTCGCGAGGAACTTGGTGCGGGCGATCCCGACGGTGATGGGCAACCCGACCCGACTCATCACCTGCTCGCGCAGCCGCGACCCGATCTGTACCGGAGTGCCCGAGACCCGGCCCAACCCGCTCACGTCGAGGAACGCCTCGTCCACCGACAACGGTTCGACCAGGGGGGTGGTGTCGTCGAACACCTCGAACACCGCCGCACTGGCCTCGGAGTAGGCCGACATCCGAGGCGGCACGACGATGGCGTGCGGACACAACTGTCTGGCCTGGCGTCCGCCCATCGCGGTGCGCACCCCGTACGCCTTGGCTTCGTAACTCGCCGCGAGCACCACGCCGCCACCGACGATCACCGGGCGCCCGCGCAGGGACGGATCGTCGCGCTGCTCGACGGACGCGTAGAACGAGTCGAGGTCGGCGTGCAGGATGGAAGCGGACTGACGTCTGTTCCGCGGGTCACTACGCTTCTGTCCGCCGGAAGACACGAACACATGTTCGCATCGACGTCCGACGGGCGCTACTGGCTGCCGGCGTAGATGCTGGTGCTCCAGATGTGCACCAGGGTGTCGAGGAGGCGGTTCCCGGGCAGCGAGGGTTGGTTGCCCACGATCGACGACGTCATCACCGCCTCGTTCATCAGGTTCAGCGCCGTCGACAGTTCCTCTGCGGGGATGGTGTCCGGGGCTCCGCCCTTGGCGCGCTCCGCGTGGATGACGCCGGTGGTGTGGTCGATCGAGCGTTGCATGAAGTCCGCCCAGAGACCGCGCACCTCGGGGCTGCCGGCCTTCGCCTCGACGGCGGCGGTGCACACCGCTGGGTGGGCGGCGAACGTCCCGAAGAAGGCGTTGATGCCGGCGCGTAGGGAGGCGCTCCGATCCGTCGCCAGCTCCGGTCCGAACGACGCCAGCCGGGAGTTGGCTTCGACCATCACCCGGTCGAGCAGCGTGAGCAGCACGGCGACCTTCGACGGGAAGTAGAAGTAGAACGTCGGGCGTGAGAGACCCGCCCCCTTGGCGAGGTCGTCGACCGAGATGTCGGCGAACTTCTTGTCCTCCATCAGGCGCTCGGCGGTCGCGAGGATGGCGGCCTCCCGGTCGTCGCCCGACGGACGCGTCGAACGGCGGCCTCGTCCGGATCGAGCCGCGCTGGCAGTGGTCACGCCCGCCACTTTACGGCATGTCGAAGTTGTCGACACACTGTTGACCTATTCGACATGGTGTTGATAGCGTGTCGCCATGACTGAACACCTCGACGTCCTCATCGTCGGCGCCGGCATCTCCGGCATCAGTGCCGCCTGGCACCTGCAGGACCGTTCGCCCTCCAAGACGTACGCGATCCTCGAGCGTCGTGAGGGCATGGGTGGCACCTGGGACCTGTTCAAATACCCGGGCATCCGCTCGGACTCCGACATGTTCACCCTCGGCTTCCGCTTCAAGCCGTGGACCTCGGCCAAGGCGATCGCCGATGGATCGTCGATCCTCGCCTACATCAAGGAGGCCGCCGCCGAGAACGGCATCGACGAGAACATCCGGTACCGCCACCAGGTCACCGCCGCCGAGTGGTCGGACGCGGACAACCTGTGGACGGTGACCGTGGACACCGGCGGTGAAGAGATCATGATGACCTGCTCGTTCCTGTTCGCCACCACCGGCTACTACAACTACGACGAGGGCTACTCGCCCACCTTCCCCGGCGCCGAGGGCTTCTCGGGCACGATCGTGCACCCGCAGCACTGGCCGGAGGACCTGGACTACACGGGCAAGAAGATCGTCGTGATCGGCAGCGGTGCCACGGCCATCACGCTGATCCCCGCCCTGGTCAACAGCGGTGCCGGGCACGTGACGATGCTGCAGCGCTCGCCGTCCTACATCGGCTCACTGCCCGACGTGGACCCGATCGCGGTCAAGGTCAACGAGTACCTGCCCGCCAACGTCGCCCACGTGATCAACCGCTGGAAGGCGATCCTCTTCAGCACCGCCCAGTACCAAATTGCCCGCAAGTTCCCGAACTACATGCGCAAGACGCTGTTGACCATGGCACAACGCAGGCTGCCCGAGGGCTACGACGTCGAGAAGCACTTCGGCCCGCGCTACAACCCGTGGGACGAGCGGCTGTGCCTCGCGCCCAACGGAGATCTCTTCAAGACCATCCGCAAGGGCAACGCCGACGTCGTCACCGACACCATCGACACCTTCGTACCGGAGGGCATCAAGCTGAATTCCGGCGAGGTGCTCGACGCCGACGTCATCGTCACCGCAACGGGGCTCAACCTCCGGTTGTTCGGTGGAGCGGAGATCCGCCGCAACGGCGAACCCGTCGACCTGACCCAGTCCATGTCGTACAAGGGCATGATGCTGTCGGGCATGCCGAACATGGCCTTCACGATCGGCTACACCAACGCGTCATGGACGCTGAAGGCCGACCTGGTCTCCGAATTCGTCTGCCGTGTCCTGAACTACATGGACGCCAACGGTTTCGACACCGTGGTGCCCGAGCATCCCGGTGACTCCGTCGACGAGCGCCCGCTGATGGACTTCACCCCCGGTTACGTGCTGCGTGCCCTCGACAGCCTGCCCAAGGCAGGCTCCAAGACGCCATGGAAGCTCAAGCAGAACTACCTCCTCGACGTGCGGATGATCCGTCAGGGCAAGGTCGACGACGAGGCGCTGCACTTCACCAAACACCGTGCGGCGGTGCGGGTCTAGTCGCGCGGAGCAGCTAGCTCGAGACGACCACGATGCCGTCGTCGTCGCAGTAGGCGATCTCACCCGGCAGGAACGTCACGCCGCCGAAGGTGACCGCACGGTCGCGGTGGCCTTCGCCGGTCTTGGTGCCCTTGCGGGGATTGGTGCCGAGTGCCTTGATCCCGATCTTCATGGTGCGCAACGCCGCGGCGTCCCGTACCGCACCGTTGACGATCAGCCCCGCCCAGCCGTTGTCGACGGCGAGTCCGGCGATGACGTCGCCGACCAGGGCCGTGTGCAGTGAACCGCCGCCGTCGACGACCAGCACGCCGCCGTTGCCCGGCCCGGACAGCACCGACTTCAGCAGGGCGTTGTCCTGGAAACATTGCACCGTGGTGATCGGCCCGGCGAACATCACCATCGCGCCGTAGTTCTGAAGCTGCAGGTCGCAACTCCGAACGTCGGGGTAGATGTCGTCGACGAGGTCGGCAGTGGCGCGGGGTTCCATCTCAGGCCTCGTCAGGCGTCGTCGCTGCTTCGTCGTACCAGCAACACGACCAGCGCGGCCAGCAGACCGGCGGCCACGGCGGCGACCAAGGGCAGGCGGGACGGGTCGGGGCCGGGGAGCGCAATCGGTGATGGCGCGGTCGCGATGGCGGACTTCGCTTGCGCGGCAGCTTCCTTGGCGGGGGTGCTCTGCGGCCGGTCGCCGTTGGTGGCAGCCAGGGTCGGCGGTGCGGCGGCAACCGGCGGCGGCGCGGCGTTCTTCACAGGTGCCTTCTTCGCCGGCGCGGCCTTCTTCGCGGGAGCCTTCTTCGCCGGTGACTTCGCGGGTACCTTCTTGGCCGGAGCCTTCTTCGCGGCCTTGGCCGGCGCCTTCTTGGCGGGCTGGGGTGGTGCCGGATCCCCGCCTGCGCCCAGCGGCTGATCCCTCGGCGGTTCGCCTGGACGATCCTGCTCGTCGGCCATGGTGGCTGCTCCTTTGCCTGTTTCGGGTGCAAGAGTCGGCGTGCGGTGGGGCTCGACAGTGCTGACCATCATGCCAGTTGGCCAGATCGGTCAGCCGGTGACCGCCAACGCCGCGGCCAGGGTGAGGGCGACGGCCATCAGCGCCACCTCGATCCTGGACCTGACGTGGGATACCCCTGCGGTGGCGCGATGAGACTGCGCGGCAGGCAGCCAGACGGTGCGGTTGCGCCACGCGAGCACGACGAGGGCTGCGGTGACGACCATCTTGGCCGCCAGCACCCGTCCGTACCCGGTGTCGAACAATGCGGTGGCGGAGTCGACGGTCATGAACGCTCCCACCACGCCGAAGGTCACCAGGACCACGACGCAGACCAGAGACATCTGGGAGAACCGGGGCAGCACCCTGGCCCATTGGCCGCGGTGGCTCACGGTCAGCACCAGTGCCGCCAACGTGCCGCACCACACCGCCGCGGCCAGGGCGTGCGCGGCAACCGCCAACCCGCCCAACGGGCTCTCCGACAGATGTCCGACCAGGCTGCGGCCCGCCACGCCCACTGCCGCCGAGCCGAGCGCGACCATGCCGACGGTTGACCACGGACCGTTGCCCTGCCGTGCCCACGCCGCCACGACGCACACGATCACCGCCGCCGCCAGGCACAAGAGATCCGCGCGGCCGACGGCGGTGTCGAGGGCGAACACGACGGTCGTTCGCACGCCGACCCGCCCGGTCGACGCGCCCGCCGCCGCTGCCGCCCCGACGAAGAGGCGAGCCAGTTCGCCCGTCACCCACGCCGCCGACGCCCCGATGAGCGGACGGGCGGCGCGTTCGGCAAGTGCGCCGCGGTGCCGCCCACTCTCGGCGAGGGGCACCAGGAGGAGGCCGAGGGTGACGACCGCGGCGCAGTCGGCGACCGCCCGTGTCAGGGTGGTCACCAACTCGTTCTGCGGATACGCCAGACCCCACGCGGCCACGGCGCCGACCACGACGCAGAGCGCGCCGGCCGGCGCCGTCCGCAGGCCTGTCACCCGCGCCGCCGCACCGCCACCCACGCCCCGACGGCCACGATCACCGCCGCCACTGCCACGAACGGCCAGACGGGCAGGCCGCCGTCGTCACCCGCGGGGGCCACCTTCGGACCGGGCGTCCCGTTGCCCTTCACCGTGAGGTCGAACGACCATGCCCCGCTGACCACGTGCCCGTCGGCCGAGGTGACCCGGTAGTTGACCGTGTAGGTGCCGGTGGGCCCCAACGGCCTCAGCGCGACACTGGCGACCGCCCCCTCGATCTGCACGGGGCCCGTCGACCACAGATTCTCGTCGGGTCCGACCACGGTCATCGCCGCGAAGTTGGTCTGCAACTTCTCGTTGAACGTGGCGCTGACACGGGGAGGCCCCGCGCCGACGGAAGTGTCCGGTGCCGGATCGGTCGACATCCGGATCGCGTGCGCCGACGCGGTGCCCGCCCCCACGAGGGCCAGTGCCGCCAGGACGGCACTGACGATCGTGGTGGCCGCGACTCTGCGGATCACGTCCGACGACGTCCCACCAGGGCGGTGACGACGGCCGCCGCGGCGATCACCAATGCGCCGCCGGCCAGCCAACGCGCCGTGTCGTCCGAAGGCGCCGCCGAAGGAGCAGCGGAAGCCGAAGCCGAAGGAGCAGCGGGCGGCTGTGCGGCGGGCGGCGCGCCCGTGGAAGCCATCCCCATCGGAGCGTGATCCGCCTCCGCCGGTGAGCCGGTCAGCTTCAGCATCGGTGCGGGGAACTCGGGCTCGTCGCCGTTGGCGAGCGGTGGTTGATCCCAGTGCACGACGGTGCCGTCCGAATAGGTCTGGGTGGCCGGCAAGGTCACCGTCGGCTGATTCGGCAACGTCACCTCGACGTCGAACAGTGCAAACTGTTCGGAGGAAATGCCCACCGCCGGAGCCGCGGTCCATGTGACGGACCGGACCGTGCCTGCGGCCGCATCACGGTCGAGCCGCGCCGTCCAGCCAGGCATGACTTCGGTCCGGGCTGACGCCACGTTGGGCAGAGCGACACTGAATTCCGTTGTCATAGCGCCTTTTTCAGATTCTCCTGGAACGCGGAAGGTGAGTACGGACGTGCTGCCCGGCGCGGCGTCCTCTGCATCGACGTGCACGTGCGCCCAGGCATGGCCCGCCCCGGAGAGCAGTGCGATGGACATGGCGGCACCAGCGGTTGCGGTCATGATGAGGGCGCGCGAAGACGCCCGGTAAGTGGATCTCATTGAGTTGTTGCCTTCGGTGTGGTCGGGTCGTGGGTCAGGAGGCGAGGCTGACCGGTGGACCGCGGTGTGAGACCGAAGCGGCGAGGCTGAGCGCCGAGTGACGTGGTTGGTCGGCGCTGGGGAGGCGGACCATGGCCGCGGTGGTGACGGGTTCGTTTCGGGGAGGTGAGGCGGCCTGCAACACGCGTGACATCGAGGCGCACAGGCGTCCGCCCATCACGATGAGCGTCGCGCCGACGGCGATCGCGGCGACGTGCCCGCCGATCATCAGACCCAACGGTGCGGCGGTGTCGCCGGGATGCGAGTGTCCCGCGGCACCGAGCACGGCGTGGCTCAGCAGTTGCCCCACCGCGAGCACCGCGACGAGGCCCTTGACGTCCCCGGTGTCTCGGATGGTCGCGACGACCGCTCCCAGCGCGACCGAGAGGAGTGCGAGCACCGCGACCGTCGAACCGGTGGGCAGGCCTCCCCCCGCGGTCGCGTGCGCGACGACGGACAACGCCGCGGTCAACGCCCCGGCAGCCCCGCCGCGCAGACGTGCTGCGGAGGTGGCCGGGCCGGGGCGCGTGGGCTTGATCAGATCACTCCGAGTCGTGCCGCCAGATCGGCGTCGACGCCGTCCAACTGCTCGGTGATTGCGGCATGTGCGGCCCTGCGCCGGGGGGTCGGCATGTTCTCGGCGGCCGTCACCGCGGCGGAGAGGTCGCGCAGCCTGTCGGTCACGGCGGCGACGAACTGCTTGGTCTCGGCGTCCTTCGGCTTCTTCGCGGCGAGCTGGTCGAGTGTCTGTTCGGCGCCGGCGATCCGCGCGGACAGCGCGCCACCGGCTCCGGAGAACTGCCCGATCTGGGCAAGGGGAACACCCAGTCGGTCGGCCCGCCGCTCGTCGACGAAGCCCCGTGCCGCGATGGCGGCGCGGTAGGCAATCGGGACGACGACGGGGGCCAACATTCGTGCGACGGTCAGCGTCCGGCGAACACGCGCCGCTGAGAGCAGCTTCCCTTCGCGGGCGGCCTTCAATTGCGCTTCAGCAACCTTCACAGCGGCCCGGTCACTGTCCCTCTGCGCCTTCACGGTGAGCTTGATGGCCTTCGCCTCCCGCTTGCCGTCCGCCTTGATGCGTCGAGCTTCGTTCTTCGCGGCGAGTCTGGCCTCGAGTTTCGCCTTGGCCTTGATCGCGCGCGCCTCGGCACGCCGGGTTGCTCGGCTCTTACGCCTCGTGAACAGGCCCATCCCGGCTGCCTCCCGGTCATTTCGTCGTGATCTGGCGATCGTGGCTGCGCTGGTGCAGCCAACACTAATGCCGCCGCTGCGGCCGACCTGTTCCGCCCCGTCGAAAAGTGGTTCGTTTCGCCCGTCAGCAAACAACTGAGCGTGATTGTGCAAGAATCATTGCAGAATCGGCAATGCCGACCGTGGTGCCGGACGGGCACTTCCTGGTGTCGTGAGAGGTGTTGGGTACGTGGCTTCGCGAGTGAGTACTGTCGCGGCCGCCTGCGTCCTGGCGTCCGGCCTGTTCGTCGCTGGTAGCGGTGCGGCGATCGCGGTCGCCGACCCGGGGCCTGGCCACGGCGGCGGAACCGACGGCGCGCCCCCCGACGGCGCAGGCGGCGCCACCGCGGGAACGGGCTCGGGACCCAAACCCGTCGAGTCGCCGGCCGGCGAATCCGCCAGCAGGTCGGGGTCGCCCTCGAAGGGCGGCGCGGGATCACCCAAGCCGAAGCCGCGATTCGGCGACGGTCGGCAGGGCCCTGACTCGGGCGGATCGGCGGGAAGTGCGGATAGGCAGCAAGACAGCAAACAATCCGAAGGACGTCCGAAACCGCCACGGCAAACAAGTAACCCTCCATCTGGCGAACCGATTCGCCCGGGGGAGTCCGGGCAGGATGATCCCATGAAACCGAGACCTCCGCGTGGCGGCGGCGGCCACGAGGGCGACGGGGACGACGAAGGCGACGACGGCCATGGCTGGGATGGCGGGCATGGCTGGGACGGCGGGAACCACGATGGCGATGGGGACGGCCACGGGGGTCACGGCGGTCATGGCCATGGCGGGCACGGCCACAACGGCGATGGGGACCACGGGCATGGCGGACAAGGCGGCCACGGCGGGGACCACGAGGGCGACGGGCATGGTCACGGCGGGCACGGGGGTGACGGGGACGACGGGCATGGCGGTCACTGGCACCACGGCGGCGGAGGCGGGTGGCACGGTCATGGTCCGCACCATCCGGGTGGCGGCGACGATGGCGGCTGGGGAGACTGTCCGCCCGACGACGGTGGTGGACTTCCCGGCCTGCCGCCCCCCGGTGCTGGAGGTGGTGGCGGCGGAGGTGGCAGCACGGGCGTTCCGCCGATAGGCCGTCCTGGGGTAAACCCGCCGGTGATGCAGCTCCCCCCTGCCACGCAACTGCCGCCCGTGACACCAGGTGCCGTCGATTCGGTCGCCGACGTCGCCGGAGCGCTGGCCTCCGCTGCCGCCGCGCTACCCCTCGCCCCGATCGCCCTTCCCGCGATCGTGGCTCCCATCACCGGCGCCGGCGCCGGCGGTGGCGGGGCACGGCCGGGTCCGGCGCCGGCGCCTCCGGGCTCGGGTGCCCCAGGGAGGAGCCAGCCATCACAACAAGGCCAACGCAATTCGCCCGCGTTCGAAGCGAGCAACGGCGCGGTACCCGCGTCATACCGCGCTGGGTACGGCGAATACCTCCGCACCGCAGGAGTCGCGCAAATGGCGGCGGTGGCGGTGCCCGGCGTGATGGGCCTCCTCGCGCTCACCGGAGCCGGAGGCTTACTGGGCTATCGGCAGGCACGCGCGGGACGGACCGTCCGGGCCGGCGGAAGCGCCCGTTTCGTGGGTTGATCCGATTGGTTCGCCCGGTACGCACGGACAGGGGATAGTGGATCCATCGAGAGGGGGTTTGTATGCCAGCCAGCCGTCGTGTCACGCGCGCCGTCAGCGAGGTCCTCGATCTCGCGCCCCGACGCGGTGAAGTGTCACTCTCACGTTTGGTCGAATCAGTGGCGCAGGACCGCGGTAGGGACATCGAGCTCACCATGGCGGATCTTCCACCGGGCGTCTGCGGGCAATGGCGTCAGTACGCCGACCGAGACGTGTTCCTCATCCAGAAGGGGCTCCCCGCCGGAGATCGGACGCTGGCCCACGAACTCGGCCACCTCGTTCTCGGGCACGAGGGCATCTCGGTCGTCGAGGCGGCCCGCGACCACACGGAGTTCGCGAGTTCCGATCTGATCGGCTACATGCTGAACCAGCGGACGGGATGCATGGGTCCGAGCGGTGAGGATCTCGAGCAGGAGGCCGAGGACTTCGCCGCTCTGCTCATCTACCGGCTGGGTCGATTGCCGTCCGATCGTGCGTCGATGGTGCAGGTGCGCCTCGGAGAGGCGTTTGGTTGATCATCTGGGTGATCGCCGGTCTCCTCGGATTGGCAACCGGCCTGCGCATCGGCTGGGCCCTGGTAAACAAGCAGTCTCTCGTCAGCGCGGCGATGATCCTGGCGCTCGGCAGTCTCGGTCTGGTGGCGGCCCTCAACTGGCAGCCGTTGACGCTTCTGATCGACACCCTCCTGCGGTGGCCCAACGTCTCGACGGTGTTGAGCCAAGTGGCGCTGGTGACGTGTGCCGCGGGCAGCTGCGTGATGATCACCTCGGCGTCGTCGAATCGCAGACCAACGGTCATCCGCCGGATCGCGATGATCCAGTACGGCGTGGCCACGCTGATCGCGGTGCTCACGCTGGTGGTGTTCTTCATGTCCCCCCAACAACCGGAGATGGCACCGGAGGAGTATCTGCGGCGCAACCTCGGACCTGGCGCCATGACGCTGTCGTGGATGTTGCCGCTGCTCTACGTGATGCTCGCGCTCACGTTGGTGGTGTGGGCGGGGGTCCGCCACTCGAACCGCACCCGCCGCGGTCGCGCGCTGTTCGTGTTCACCAGCGGTGTGGTGCTCATCGTGCTGGCCAGCGCGTTCTTCCTACTGCGAGCGGTCGGCAACACCGGAATCGTCGGCGTCGGGGCTGCGGCGACCATCCTGGGCTGCGCGATGCTGGTCGTCGCGAGCGGGTCCCTGTTGCCCAGCGTCGAGGACTGGTTCGGCGCCCGGCGTGAGCTCCGCATCATTCAGCCGCTGCTGGAGGAGCTGAGTCGCAGGCATCCCAACGTCGGGATCGGCGTTCGTCCCCGCGGCCCGCTGTTGTTCCGGGTGGCCGAGCAGATGTCGTTGATCTCCGACGCATTGTTCCTCGAGGCGACCAAGGAGCTGGGTGGTGACGCCGTCACGGCGACGGTCGAGGAGGAGTCACCGCCGGTGGCTCCCGAGGAGCAGGCGCGCCGGATCGCCGAGTGGATTCACTCCGGGCGCGGGGCCGATTCGGACACCGTGAAGACCACGTTCCCCGGTCCACATTGGCTACGCCAGCCACCGTCGTTCTCGGATCGCGAGTGGATACTCGCCATCGGCGATCAATACCGCATGCTCGATGACAAAGTCAGTGTTGCGGCTTCCTGACCGTTGACGAATCGCCGATTCGCCCGGCCAGGTCCCGTGGCCGCTCGAGGCGGCCACGGGCTAATCGTCGAGGTGCTCTTGGCGGCGGAGTTCGTCGACCTTCTGAACGAGGTCCTGCTGCGCCTCGGGGGACAGCCCGACCGTGCGCGCCGCAATACGACGGATGCCCTCGTCGCGCATGCTGGCGAGCCACGTCAGCTCCTTGTCGAGCTTCTCGTAGTACTCGTCGTCGGTGAAGTACGCCGGCTTGATGCGGAAGAAGTTCGCAAGGGCGGCCATGGTGGCCACCGAAGGATTGGTGCGGTTGCCTGAACGCAGCTGGGACAGGTACGGCGCGGACATCGTGATGCCCTCGGCCTTGAGGGCAGCGATCACCTCGGCGGACGTGTGGGGGCCACGTCCCGGCGGGTAGACGGTGTCAAACAGGCGGTTCAGCCTGGCGGAAAAAGTCATGCTCATCGATCTGTCCTCACTTTGCATTACGAGCGGTCTTCACTGGCGGCGTATTTGCTGATCATCGTAGCGAGAGTTCTGCCGACAACCAAGTGCAAACCACCGAAAAGTCCGCTACACAGTCGGTCGCCACCGGTCATCATGTTCTCTAGCAGGCATTATCTCGAGCACAGACCTCGCCGAAGTGCAGCCCCGCTAAGCTAATACTAACGCTCGAGTTGTTTTGCCCTGCTCATCGAAGCCGCGACGTGGGCCCCGGCTGGGCCCGCCCACGGCGCCTGGCTATCTGTTGACGCCCAGGTTGCAACGACATCGGTAATTAGCTCAAAAAGTGAAATGTCCGTCGGCCGGGTTGCTAAGCATCCCGCCTTCGCGCACGTCGTCGGCGGACTCAGCCGACCGGCTCGGCAGCGTCAGTCGTTTGGATGACAGTAGCCAGTGGTAATCGCAGCCGCGTCTGGCGACGAATCGCGTTCCAACGTGGCATCCCGGCGGGTCCCTCGGCGTTTCGCGGCGGCGACGGTGAGGGTCGCGATCACGGCCAGGGCGACGAAGGTCGTCGACGCCACGGCGACCCGACGCCAGCCGAGGGCATTGTCGAAGAGCAGCCACAGGCCGAACAGAACGAACAGGACGGCGGCCATGTCGTGCAGGAAGCTCTCGGGCAGTCGGGAGTGCAACAGTCGACCGACGACGATCGCGACGCCGTCGGCCAACACCATGCCGATGGTCGACCCGATCCACACGCCTGCCCAGTTGTGGTCGGCGGCCAGCGCGACCGTGGCGAGCATGGTCTTGTCACCGAGCTCGGCCAGGACGAATGAGGACATCACCGCAAAGATCACGTAGCGGGGCTCTGCCACTGGCGTGACGTCACCGTCCCCGTCCTCCTTCTTACGGTTCTCGTACCAGGTCCATGCCGCGAACAACAGGAAGGCGGTGGCCGCGGCGAAGGCGATCGGCCGGGCCGGCAACGTCAGGCCGAGGAAGTGCCCGATCGCCACGGACGACCCGTGAACGAGGCACGCGGCGATGCCGACGCCGGAAAGGACGACCCACCACCGGTGCCGCAAGGCATAGGTCATCGTCATCAATTGCGATTTGTCGCCGAGCTCGGCGAGGAAGACGACACTGAGACTCAGCAGGGTGGCGGACAGCACTGCGGACCTTTCGACACGTCGCCGGAAGGTCGGTTCAGCCAACCTGCCGGACATTCGGTCGAAGGTCTCGCCCACCGCGCGCGGCGGTTCGTCGGCCGGGCGGTGCGCCAGTATGTCGACACGACGATTGGGGGCTACTCCCCTTCGATTACGCCTCGACGGTAGTGGCGTTTTGCTCCCCGCGCCAGTCGCGACGAGGTTTCGGGCGCCCGCATCCGCGGTTTCGGAAAGCGAACTACCGGCTTCGAAAACCCTTATGCGGCAAGCAGCATAGCCAAAACGGCGGTGTCGGGATGGGTGATCGGATCGACGCCGACCCGGCTGACCATCGACGTGATCGTGCCGTCGGACTCGGCCTCGACCCAGGCCGCGCGATGGTCCAGGCCGAGATGCGGTAGACCGGGCAGCAGGACACACCCCGAGGCGGCGCCCGCACATTCCGGCAGCGACGGCATCGTCTCCGACGGCGGGTGGAGCATCAACAGTGCCGACGGCTGACGGTCGGCGAAATAGCCTGGGGGTATTGCCGATTCGCCAACTACCGTGCCCTCCGCGAGGACCAGGCCGACGGTGCCGGGTGCGGGTTCGTCGGGGAGCTCCTCGCGAACACCGAAAATCGTTGTGGTGGAGAGCAAGCCCGGTAGCGATGCCACGCGTACGGCTACCATGAGCAACTGGGCCCATTCCTTGGTCGAATCAGGCCATCGGCCCGAGACGACGAAACCCTTGAGTGAGCCATGGGAGTGAAATGGAGCGATTTCTATGGCTCCACGGGATCCGGTGTCCATGTCGGCCTCCGATCGGTGCGCATGACTGCCGCCCGACACGGCTCTGGGTCGAGACCTCAGGATGAGGTACACCTCAGGATGAGGTACAGGATGGTTAGCAGGCAAGAGGACACGAGTGCCAGCAACCGAGGGCTTGCGCGCCGGCAAGGTCAGTCGCGGCGTCCACGGACCGTGAGCACCACCCGGTAGGACCCCGCCGCGGGCACCCAGCCGAACTGTCGGGAGTCGACGACACCGGCCGCCTCAGCGTTGTCGGAGCGGGCTTCGAACACCGTGCGGGCACCGGAGCCTCGTACGGCGCCAACCCGTTTGACGAGCCACCGCGTGGGTGACGTCGGGTCGGGGAACACTCGCAACTGACCACGCCGCGCGCCTCGCACGCGCAACCCGAGTAGGCCGTCGCCGGGGCGAAGCGACGGCAGCATCGAATTCTCGACGACCGCGAATCGGCGCATCGGCCAGCGTGCGGAGGGATGGTTGTGGCCCACCCTCAAAGGGTAGGTTAGGCGCATGCTGCATCGACTCTTCTCCAACGCCACGCCTGCCCACGCCCACTGCGATCTCTACTGCGGTGTCTACGATCCGGCGCAAGCCAAGATCGAAGCGCTCTCCTGCTTGAAGACGCTCAAGAAGTTCCACGATTCCGATGACGAGCACTTCCGCACCCGCGCGACGATCATCAAGGAAGAGCGCGCCGAGTTGGTCAAGCATCACCTGATGGTGCTGTGGGCGGACTTCTTCACCAAGGACCACTTCGAGCAGTTCCCGAATCTGCACCAGCTGTTCTGGGACGGCGTCCACGGCGCGGGCGACGTGAAGAAGTCGACCGACGTCGCCGTCGCCGAGAAGCTCCTCGCGACCATCGATCAGATCGCCGACATCTTCTGGCAGACCGAGAAGTCGAAGGACATGGGGGTCTACCCGCCGGCCTGACGGCGGCCGCGGCTTCTCGCGAACGAGGCCGGCCGGCGCACTCAGCGCCGAGCCGGCCTCGTTCGGCGTGAGGAGCCGGTCAGCTCAGAATGATCAGGGCGAGGACGGCAAGAAGGACGAGCGCAATCACGCCGGCGCGCAGGCACGCCATCGCATGGCTCTGCGTGTAGACGTGCGAAGAGGTTTGCCACTCGGTCGGCGGTAGTGCTCCGGGCCCATACGGATGTGATGCCATCACCAGCTCCTGACCTGCGCGATCAATCTGCTCCCCCACGTGAGATCTGTCACAACGATAGTCGTGAGCGCGATCATAACGCTTGAGCGTTTGGCGGCGAAATCAGCAGCGAGACGACGGTCCCGGAGGAGACCGCTTAGCTCAGCGAACTGTTTCGCTCGTGCCGCCGCAGCCTGTTGATGAGTGGCCTCGTCGGCCACAGCGTTATCCCCAGCCAAAATCAGGGAACTCCCAGATTCGCCGGTTCACGCGCATATCGGCAGGTGTGTGCCTGTGCATGAAACTGTGGAAACTGTGGATAGGCGACGGGTTGCTGGCATCACCGTGCCAGCATGTATCCCGTGGAGAGAGAAGGATCGATGGCGCGGCATGGCAACGAGGCGAGGGTCAGTGAGTGACGAGCAGGTCGGGGAGGCCCAGATCGGCGAGGTGCCCGCGGCGTTCGATCAGTCCGTCATCTTGCTCGACGTGCGCGAGGACGACGAGTGGGAGCGTGGGCACGCGCCCGGTGCTCGACACATCCCAATGGGCGACGTACCCGCCCGGATGGCGGAGATCGACGCCGACGCCACGCTGTACGTGGTGTGTCATGCCGGAGGTCGCTCCCTGCGGGTGGCGCAATACCTGAGGCGCAATGGCTACGACCCGATCAACGTGGCGGGGGGCATGCTCGCATGGCAAGGCACCGGACGTTCGGTCGTCACCGACGACGGCTCTGCGGGCACCGTCTGAGGGACCGTAGGCTGGTCGCGTGATTCAGGTCTGTTCACGGTGCGGCACGCGGTGGAACGTCCGCGACCGTCAGCGTGAGTGGTGCCCGCGCTGCCAGGGCTCGCTCCTCCCGCCGTCCGCGGACGGCCAGCCGGATTGGGCCGCGCGGCCGTCGCACGCGGCGCAGTCGGGCGCTCCGCGGTCCGCGCAACGTCTGCCCGCCGGCTACCGCTGGATCGCGGTGCGGCCGGGAGCGCCGCCGCAGACCCGGCGCCGCCGTCCGCCGCTGGGGCCGACGCCCCGATACGCGACCATCCCGCGATGGGGGCTGCAGGACCAGTTCGAACTCGCAGGTCCGGTGCGCGCGGCAGAGCCGCCGCGGGCCTCCTCGCACATGGTGCGGGTGACACTGCTGATCACCTTGATCGCGTTCGCGTTCGCCGGGGTCGCCCACATCGCGCGTTATGCGCTGCTGCTCTACAACCGTTCCAGGCTGCTGAACCCGATCGTGGCGGGCGTGACGACGTGGGTGGGCGTCGTCGCGGGCGTTCTCGCGTTCTTCGCCTTGATCGCCACGGCGGTCGTGCTGACCAATTGGCTCATCTCGCGACGGGCGGTCGCCTACGCGCAGCACGACGTGGAGGATCCGCGCCCGGTCTGGGTGCTGTGGCTGGGATGTCTGGTCCCCGTCGCCAACCTGTTTTGGGCGCCGGTGTTCGTCATCGAGCTCGCGCGCTTGGAGGGCCGCCTGACGTGGCTGCGGACTCCCATCGTCGTATGGTGGTGTGGCTGGTGGGCAAGCTTCCTGGTGTCCGCCTTCGCGTTCGCGACCAGCTTCACCGAGGACGCCCAAGGGATCGCCAACAACACGGTGGCCACCACGGTCGCGTACCTGACCGCGCTGGCGGCGTTGCTGTTGACCGTCAGGATGTACCGCGGATTCGAGCACACGGCGGTCGACCGGCCGGTCAGGCGATGGGTCATTGCCGCCATGGTTTCCCCGGACGACGCGCCGGATGCCACCGACCGGGTCGAATCCGAGCGGGACGAACCGGCAGCCATCGGTTCATGAGTTCGGCCGACGGCGCGCTCGGGGGCCACCCCTTCGTGGTGGCGCACCGCGGTGCCTCGGCGGCGCGTCCGGAGCACACCATCGCCGCCTACGAGCTTGCGTTGCAGGAAGGGGCGGACGGCGTCGAGTGCGACGTGCGGCTCACCCGTGACGGCCACCTGGTCTGCCTTCACGACCGACGGGTGGACCGGACGTCGACGGGCACCGGACTGGTCAGCGACATGACCCTCGCCGAGTTACGCGAATTCGACTATGGCGCGTGGCATTCGAGCCGCGCAGAGAATGGCGGCCAAGGCGACACCGGCCTGCTCACGCTCGACGCCCTCATCTCGCTGGTCCTCGATTGGCACCGACCGGTGAAGATCTTCATCGAAACCAAGCACCCGGTGCGCTACGGCGCCCTGGTCGAGAGCAAGGTGCTGGCGCTGCTGCACAGGTACGGGATCGCCTCACCCGCGTCGGCCGACCTGTCGCGCGCCGTCGTGATCTCCTTTTCGGCGGCCGCCGCCTGGCGGATCCGCCGCGCGGCCCCGATGCTGCCGACGGTGCTGCTGGGCGAGACATCACGCTTCCTCGGCGGCAGCGCCGCGACGACCGTCGGAGCCACCGCGGTCGGGCCGTCGATCGGCACCCTGCGCGAGCACCCCGAGCTCGTCGACCGCGCAGCAGCGCACGGCCGTGCCCTGTACTGCTGGACGGTCGACCACTACGAAGACGTGCGCTATTGCCGCGACGTCGGCGTGGCCTGGGTGGCCACCAATCACCCGGGGCGCACCAAGGACTGGTTGCGCCGCGGGCTGACCGATGCCGGACCCGACCGGGGGGATGGCTCCTAGAGCCTGCCGCCGGCGGCCTTCGGCGCGGTGGCGTCGGCGCCGGCTTCCGCGAGCTCGCGGGCGACGAAGTCCTCGAGGTGGAACAGGTCGGTGCCGGCCCGTTCGCTGACCCGCACCAGCGTGGTCATCAGGGCGACCTCTTCGACCTGCTCCTTGAGGAACCACTGCATGAACTGTTCGCCGAGGTAATCGGCCTCGTCGCGGGCGACTGCGGCGAGTCGGCTGATCTGCTCGGTCACGGCGCGCTCCTGCTCGAGCGCAAGGCGCAGCGCCTCGGTCGGCGTGGCGAACGCGTTGCGCACGGCATCGGTCCCGGTGATCTCCACCTCGACGTCGCGATCGATCAGATACTGCACCAGCATCATCGCGTGATTGCGCTCGTCGAGTGCCTGGGCGTAGAAGTGCTTGGCCAGTTGCGGCAGATCGTCGGAATCGAAGTGGACGGCGATCGCGGTGTACTGCTGCGACGCGGTGAACTCGTTGCGGATCTGCTCTTGAAGCAGCCGGTGGAACTTGGTGCCGTGTGTCGTTGCGTCGTTCATGGACGTGACGATAGTGCAGGTCAGGCCGCACTGTCAGGCAAGGTCTGCCTCATTGAGGTCAGGGTTCCCTAAGTGTGGGGGCGAGGGCTCCGGCAGCGGATGATCGTTTGCTGCGTGGGTGGGCAAACAGAGGATGCCCTAAGTGTTGCCCTCGTCGAGTACGTCCTGCGGCACGGCGGAATCGGTGGTGATCGCCTCGAACAGTCGCGCGGCGGCGTCGTGGTCCCAGATCACCACCGAGCCGGCGTCGCTGCCGGTGAACTCCCCGATCGGCACCGTAGTGGTCGTCACGGCGCCGTGCAGGGCCCATCCCAGCCGGGCCAGGTCCCACACGTGCGCGCCCTGATCGACGGTCACCGCCCCGGAGGCGGCGTGGGCCACCGGATACCAGCGCAGCGGATTGAGGAAGACCGCCGGGCTGACGGCGCGACGCATCAGGGTGGCCATGAACTGACGCTGGTTGGTCATCCGGTCGAGGTCGGCCCGCGGCGTCGCCCGGGTGCGGACGTAGCCGAGCGCGTTGCGACCGTCCAGCGTCTGACATCCGGCGGGCAGCTCGATGCCTGCGAGCGGATCGCTGATCGGCTCGGGCGGGCACATCGTCACGCCTCCGACGGCATCGACCATGACCGCGAATCCGTCGAACCCGATCTCCGCGTAGTGGTCGAGTCGCACGCCCGTCGCCGCCTCGACGGTGTGGGCCAGCAGCGCCGCGCCACCGAGCGCGAAGGCGGCGTTGATCTTGTCCTCACCGTGTCCAGGGATCGGCACGTAGGAATCCCGCGGGATCGACACCATCGTCGTGGGCACGTCCGACCAGAGGCTCGGGACGTGCACCAGCAGGATGGTGTCGGTTCGGCCGTCGCCGACATCACCGCCGGTGGCGAGCTCGGCCTGCTGCTGCGGCGTGAGGTCCTGCCGGCTGTCCGAACCGACGAGCAACCACGTGGTTCCGCTGCCCGACGGCGGACGGTCGGGCAGTCCGGTGAGCGCCGGAACCCTGCGAAGCGAGGTGTCGATCCAGACGCCGGTGCCGACGAGGGCGGCGACCACGACGAGCACCAGCGCCGTCGCCATGCGGCCCCAGTGCCGCCGACGCCGGCGCGCGCGGACCTTCGGCGGAGCCGGTGGGGGAGGACGGCGTTGCGGCCGTGCCGGCGCGGGCGGTGACGACGGTGGTGGCGGCGGTGGAGCTGGGCGGTGCACCCGTGGCGGTGGCACCCACGGTGGAGGAGGTGGTGGCGGCGGTGGCGGAGGCGGCGGTGCCACTCGTGGTGGTGGCGGTCGGTAGTGCGGATCGCGACGGATCACCTGGGACGGCTCGTGCGACGGATTCGGCCGCCTGATCCAGCCCGGTGGGTCGGGCCCGGGTCGGGGAGGCCGGCTATCGGTCACGGGAATGAATGTACGGCCATGATCATCGGAGCCAGCCGAGGTGACCGGCGAGCAGTGCGTAACCGACGTAGGCGACGGCGTCGATGATGCCGTGGGCGACGATGAGCGGCCACAGTCGTCCGGTGCGCTGCCACACATAGCCGAAGATCAGTCCCATCACCAGGTTGCCGATGCCTGCACCGAAGCCCTGGTACAGGTGGTACGCGCCGCGGAGCAGGCCCGATGCCACCAGCGCCACCGCGGAAGTGAAGCCGAGCTGTCGCAGCCGGGTCACCAGGAACGCCACGACGATCACCTCCTCGGCCCAACCGTTGGCGAAGGCGACCGCCAGCAGCACGGGGATCCGCCACCAGGTGTCACCGAGCTCGGACGGCACGACGGCGACCCCGATGCCCAGCGCCCGACCGAGGACGTAGAGGCCGAGTCCCGGGACACCGATGAGGGCCGCGAGGCCGAGGCCGCCGAGGAGGTCCGGCCGCCAGCGGAATCTACCGAGACCGATGCGGCTCGGCCCGAAACCATTGCGCCACAGCAGGAAGAGGCCCAACATTCCCCAGGCGAGCAGCTGGAACACCGACGCCAGGTTCAACGCGAGATTGATGAGGTCGATCGGCGAGAGCTTGCGGTTGAGCGCCACCTTCTGGCCGGAGAGACCGAGGATGACCGCTTCGGCGAGGCTGACCAGTGAGGTGTACGCGGACAGCCCGAAGGTGACGGCGAGTACGGCGGCGATCTCGAGGCGGATGACCCGCTTGCTCGGATCGCTCGGCCCGGTCACCGGAGCTACGGTAGCCGCCGCGGCCACGAGATCAGCTGCGGCGGGCGCGCAGTCCGTTGAGGAACGGACACCCCATGAGTACGCGGATGGCCTGACTCAGTCCCGCGACGTCGTCGACCGGCATGGCGAACGGGAGTCGCACGTCGTGGTCGCCGTCCTCGTTCTCGATCCGCAGTGCGACTCCGTAGCGGTCGAGTCCGAGGGGGCGCACGCGACCGCGTCGCAGCGTCGACGGGAGTCGGTGGGCCAGGCGGTCGACGACCTCCCGGTGCGCTGTCTCCAGGTGTTGCAGCCAGCACGACTCCAGGGCACAGAAAGGGTCGGGCTCGGCGTCGAGGAGGGCACTGACGCCGACGGACTCCGCACCGGTCGAGTCGGCGACCACGACCGAGTCGATCTCGAGCCGCGCCAACGTCAACGGCAGGTCGTTGCCGTCGGCGCGTCGCGCACCACCGTGGACGTCCAACAGGGCGGGATTCGGATGGCGCGCGGCGATCAGGTCCAGGAGCTCCGGCACGTCGGCCGTCGGGACGCCGAACACGTGGCCGCTGATCCACACCAGCGAGCGCACTGGCTCGCGCAACGCCAGCGGCGCGTAGTCGGTGACCTCGAGCACCGCGGGGACAGCGGTGCCCGAGAGGCTTTCGGCGGCCACGGTGATGGCGAACGAGCCGTCGTCGAGCAGGTGATGCACGGGCGTCGGTGCGGGTTCGGCGCCCTCGACGGCGAGCATGGCGCCGCCTCCGCGCGCGCACGCGCTCCGGATTCGTTCGGCAGTCGTGGGTGCCACCATCGGTAAGCCCTTTCATGCGAGTGAGGTAAGCCTAATTAAGGTGACCCTAACTCAACGGGCGGGGCTTCGCGAATGGTCCGGTGGACTCCTGGGTGAGCCGATAGGGTTGGGCGGTGCCACGCGTCGCCTACCTGGGTCCCGAGGGGACCTTCACCGAAGCGGCCTTGAGGCAGATGGCGGCACGAGAGCTGATCCCGGGCGCGTCGGCTGGCACCCCGGACTACACCCCGCTGGCGTGCGACAGCACCGGCGGCGCACTGGCCGCGGTCCGCAATGGTGACGCCGACTATGCGTGTGCCCCCATCGAGAACTCGATCGACGGCTCCGTCGTGCCGACGATGGACAGCCTGGCCGCGGGTGCTCCGTTGCAGATCTACGCCGAACACACCCTGGACGTCGCCTTCAGCATCGCCGTCCGCAGCGGCGTCGAGCCCTCGCACGTGCAGACCGTGGCGGCCTACCCGGTGGCCGCCGCGCAGGTGAAGCGGTGGCTGGCCGAACACCTTCCGGATGCGCGCATCGTGCCCGCGACGTCCAATGCGGCCGCCGCCTACGACGTTGCGGAGGGAAGGGCCGACGCCGGGGTCAGCACCGACCTCGCGGCGGAGCGGCTCGGGCTGGTCACGCTGGCCGACGGCGTCGTCGACGAGCCGAACGCCAAGACCAGGTTCGTCCTGGTCGGCCCACCGGGACCTCCTCCCCGCCGCACCGGCGTGGATCGCACGTCGGTCGCGCTGCGCCTGGACAACGTGCCGGGCGCACTGGTTTCCGCGATGACCGAATTCGCGGTCCGCGACATCGACCTCACCCGGATCGAATCGCGTCCCACGCGCATCGAACTGGGCACCTACGTCTTCTTCCTGGATTGTGTGGGCCACATCGACGACGATCCGGTCGCCGAGGCACTTCAGGCGCTTCACCGACGTTGTGCAGACGTGCGCTATCTGGGTTCATGGTCGACGGGCACCGCCGTCGGCGCGTCACCACCGGTGATCGACGAGGCCAGGGAATGGCTGGCCGGTCTGCGCAAGGGGCAGGTCCGATGACCGGGCGTCTGGTCCTGCTCCGGCACGGGCAGTCGTACGGCAACGTCGACCGGCGGCTCGACACGCGGCCGCCCGGCGCGGCTCTCACCGACCTGGGCCGCGAACAGGCAAGGACGTTCGCCCGCGACTGGAGCCATTCCATCGGGATGGTGGCCCATTCCACGGCGCTGCGCGCGGTCGAGACGGCCGCCGAGATCGGCAGGCACCTCGGGCACGCCACGGTGGCCCTGGAGGGCATCCACGAGGTGCAGGTCGGCGAGCTGGAGAACCGGAACGACGACGTCGCCATCGAGGAGTTCAACGCCATCTATCAGCGCTGGCACGAAGGGGACCTCGACCTCCCGATGCCCGGCGGGGAGAGCGCCCGGCAGGTGCTCGACCGGTATCTACCGGTGATCACACAGCTGCGGCTGCGCCATCTCGACGATCACGCGTGGACGGGTGACGTCGTCGTGGTGAGCCACGGCGCCGCCATTCGGTTGGTGGGCGCCCTGCTTTCTGGAGTCGACGCTGGTTTCGCGCTCGAGCATCACCTGGCCAACACCGAAAGCGTGGTCCTGAGCCCGATCACCGACGGGCGGTGGAGTTGCGTGCAGTGGTCGACGTTGACGCCGCCGTTCGCACCCGAGCCCGATCCACAACCGGTCGAGGATGCCTTGCACGGCGCCGACCCCATGGGGTGACGCAGGCTTACGACGCCGCCGTCGACCGGGCGTCGGTCACGGTGCACGGGCAGCCGATCGCCTCGCAGTCGATCCGGAAGGCGTGCACCACCTCGGGGGTGGCGCAGTCCTCGGTGCACTCGCGGGCGAACAGCGCGTGGTGGATGACGGTGCCGTGGCAATGCTCGAGGTCCTCGCGGCACTCGCGACACCCACTGGACATCCCTCATGTGTAGCACTCCGGCAGGGCGAACTCCGGTTGCCGCGCTGCGCATTCCGCGCCACGCGGGTCTCACGCCCAGCCGAGCTCGTGCAGCCGCTCGTCGTCGATCCCGAAATGGTGGGCGATCTCGTGGATCACGGTGATCCGCACCTCGTCGACCACGTCGGCCTCGGAAGCGCAGATGTCCAGCAGCGCACCGCGATAGATGGTGATGGTGTCGGGTAGCGAGCCGGCGTACATCGAGTCGCGCTCCGTCAGGGCGATCCCCTCGTAGAGCCCGAGCAACTCGGGTTCGCCGGGGTGGCGGTCCTCGACGAGCACGACGACGTTGTCGATCGCCTTCGCGAGCTGTGGAGGTATCTCGTCGAGCGCATCGGCGACCAGCTCATCGAACCGCTGCGGGCTCATCGCCGCGGCCACCCGGTCAGGGCCCCGGCAAGGGGGGCTGTGCCGGGCCCGGCAGCACCGGTGCCGCCGGTGCCTGCCCGCCGGCCGCCGGCTCCTGCGCTCCGGGCGCGGGTTGGTCGGCGGGCGGCGGGGTGCCGTCCTGTGGTGGACCCTGTCCGTCACCTGGCGGTGCCGGCGGTGGTGGCGGGCCGTTGAGGAAGGTGTTGCCCTGTGGCGGGGGTGGTGCGCCCGACGTGCTGGCGGACGTGGACGGCGTGGCCGTGGCGGTGGTCTGGCTCGGCGTGACCTGTTGCTGGCCGGGCAGATGCTGCGAACCCTGGCTGCTCTGGTCGCTCTGATCGCTGAGGTCGATCTGCGACGACACTGGCGACGAGGTGTCCACCGGAGGGAGCGGGATGGGTGGCAGGTCCAGCCGCTCCTCGGGGATGTCGGGCACCGGCACCGGGGGCTGCCCGTTGATCATCAGCGGCCCCTTGGCGCTGTTCAGCAGCGTCGACCAGCCGCCGTTGCCGAGCGTGGCGCCGATGCTGCAGGACACCTGCTTGCTGCCAGCAGTCCAACTCGGCAGGGAGATAGTGCTGTAGATGAGCGTCAGCGTGGTCTTGCGGAGCGCGACGGGAGCCAGGTAGGCGTCCGTGAGCTGGGTGCACGAGTCCTTGACGAACTGGTCCTGGTCGCCGTCGGGCGGCACCGGGCCGGGGAACTTCTCGGCGAGGTTCACCGAGCCGGTGACCTCCATGGCGTGCGGCTTCGCGCAGTCGACCGGGATGTCGGTCGGCTGGTTGGTGGCCGGGTCGATGCCCAGACAGGTGCCGGCGGGCCACACCTTGGACTGGTCGATGTCGGCGACCTTGCCGCGAAATGCCAGCTGGTGGTTGTCGGGGCCGGCCAGTTGCAGGCCGCAGAGCATGCGCCGTTCACCGGCCTGACGCCACGCCTTGTCGCCCGACCAGACGAGGCTCACGCTGAACCGGCCGTTGGGGTCGTACTTCGCGCCGAGGTACTGACGTGCTGCCGCCTGGCACTGCTCCTGGCTGATCTGCTTGATCCGGGCCTCCGACGGAGGCGCCGCGTCGGGGCCGTATTCGGTGCCGGGGAACGTCCTCATGTCGATGGTCTCGGCGACCTCGAAGCGGTGCTCGTCCTTGCAGTCGACGACTTGCGCCGCGTCGGGCACCTGCTCGGGCCAGCTCAGACAGGTGCCGCTCTTGGCGTGGTCGAACGTGGCGTTCCCCCGCGGACCGAGCGCCGCCACGCCGGCGTTGAGTCCGATCGGACTCCGTCCGACGGTGCCACCGGGAAGGGCGGTGATGACGCCCGCGATGAGCAGGCCGCCGAGCGCGGTCAGCAGCAGGGCGCGCCGGGTGGATGCGGCCTGCAGGCTCTGCCACCACGCCGGACGGCCCGATGGCTCTCGAGCCTCGTCAGCCGCCCGTTCGTCGCCTCGTTCGGTGGTCGCGGGTGCATCCAACATCGGCTCCATTGTGACAGGCGCGCCGGGTGGTGTGACAAGTGTTGCGAATGTAGCGTTATGTGGTTGTGTCGGGACGCCTGTCCCGCCGCGCACACCCGGTGTTGGAACGCCCGGGTTTCTCCTGCCGAAGGCACCGAACGTAGGGTCTGGTTCGTGATCGACCTGAAGCTGCTACGCGAAGAACCCGATCGGGTCCGCGCGTCGCAACGGGCCCGCGGAGAAGACCCGGCTCTCGTCGACGTGCTGCTCGCGGCCGACGCGACGAGGCGTTCGGCGATCTCGGCAGCCGACAATCTGCGGGCCGAGCAGAAGTCGGCGAGCAGGAGCGTCGGTGCGGCGTCCGCCGAAGAGCGACCCGCCCTGCTGGCGCACGCCAAGACGCTCGCCGACGGCGTCAAGGCGGCAGAGGTCGAGCAGGCGACCGCCGAGGCCGCATTCACCGCAGCCCACCTGGCGATCTCCAACGTGATCATCGACGGCGTCCCCGCAGGTGGCGAAGACGACTTCGCGGTGCTCGACACCGTCGGCGAGCCCACCAGGATCGACCACCCGATGGACCACCTCGAGCTCGGCGAGTCCCTAGGGCTGATCGACATGGAACGCGGCGCCAAGGTGTCGGGCTCGCGTTTCTACTTCCTCACCGGCTTCGGCGCGCTGCTCCAGCTCGGCGTGATGCAGCTCGCCGTGAAGCTCGCCACCGAGAACGGTGCCACGCTGGTCATCCCACCGGTGTTGGTCCGCCCCGAGGTGATGTCGGGCACCGGGTTCCTCGGCGCGCACGCCGACGAGGTCTACCGCCTCGAGGGCGACGACATGTACCTCGTCGGCACGTCGGAGGTGCCGCTGGCCGGTTTCCACGCCGACGAGATCCTGGACCTCTCCGACGGGCCACGGCGTTACGCGGGCTGGTCGTCCTGCTTCCGCCGTGAGGCGGGCAGCTACGGCAAGGACACCCGCGGGATCATCCGCGTGCATCAGTTCGACAAGGTCGAGGCGTTCGTCTACTGCGCGCCCGAGGACGCCGAGACCGAGCATCAGCGGCTGCTGGGCTGGCAGCGCGAGATGCTTGCCCAGATCGAGGTGCCCTATCGTGTGATCGACACCGCGGCAGGTGATTTGGGCTCGTCGGCCGCCCGGAAGTTCGACTGTGAGGCCTGGGTGCCCACCCAGGGCACCTACCGCGAGCTCACCTCGACGTCGAACTGCAGCACCTTCCAGGCGCGGCGGTTGTCGACGCGTTACCGCGATCAGAATGGCAAACCGCAGATTGCGGCCACCCTCAACGGAACGCTGGCCACCACCCGATGGCTGGTGGCCATTCTGGAGAATCACCAGCAGCCGGACGGAAGCGTCCGCATCCCGGATGCGCTGGTGCCCTACGTCGGAAGGTCGGTGCTGACAGCATGAACGAGCGGGCGAGAGAATCATGAGCCAGAACGAGCGGGCGAGAGAATCATGAGCCAGAACGAGCGGGCGAGAGAATCATGAGCCAGAACGAGACGGAACTGAGGATGATCGATCTCGACGACGCGGAGTTGCGGACCTGGTTCGGGTTCGGTGTCGCGGGCAACTTCGCCGGGCACCTCGAGCAGGCGGGTGAGGCCGCCGACTTCGCCAACGTCGCCAGCGATGGCGAGGACACCGCACCCAAGGGCATCTTCCCTTGGTACGCACCGGGTTACGACGGCTTCCTCGGTGACTACCCGTTGTCCCACGACGCCATCCTGCTCCCGGACAGCGGCAGCCCGCTGAACCTCCAGATCGAGCCGGAGGTCGGTCTGGCCTGCCACGTCGCCTGGCAGGGGGACACGGTGGTGTCGCTTGCGCCGTTCGCGCTCGGCGCATTCAACGACTGCTCGATCCGACGGCCCAACGCCCCCAAGATCAGCCACAAGAAGAACTGGGGCCCGGCGTCCAAGGGAGTGGCCGCCCGGTACTTCGACATCGGCGACCTCACGCCGGACGGTCCGACCTCGACGCTGCGACTGGTGTGCCACCTGCGCACTGCCGACGGTCAGGAGCACGCCTACGGGGTGGACAGCCCGTTGCTCGGCTACTCGTACTACGGCGAGGTGTTGCTCGACTGGATCACCGAGCGCCTCGCCAACCAGAAGGGCGCTCCTGGAACACCGCTCGAGGACGTCGGCGCACTCATGGTCGCGTCGGGTCACCCGGCGAAGGTGTTGATCGGCATCGGCGCCACGCGGTACACCGACCTCGGTGAGTCCACCTTCCTGCAGCCTGGCGACGAGGCGATCGTGCGGGTCTACGACACCGAATCTGACGCCGCATCCGAGCTGCGGCAAGTGGTTTCGGCGCGGTAGCGTTGCCATGGCCGGCGTGGCGGTAGCAGAACTGTGGCGCTTCCCGGTGAAGTCGATGGGCGGGGAGCAGGTCGACCAGCTGCGCGTGGACGGCCGCGGCGGGCATGCCGACCGGCTCTGGGCGGTGCGCGATCTCGAGAACGACATCACGGCGTCCGCCCGTCGCGTGCCCAAACTCCTTGGCTGCTCGGCGGCGTACGTCACCGCACCTGGCCCCGACGCGGGTCCCGGCAACGTTCCCGAGGTGGCGATCACGTTTCCCGGCGGCACGGTGTACTCCAGTTCCGATCCCGCGGTGCACGGCAGGCTCTCGGACCTGGTTGGTCGGGAAGTCCGGCTCACCGCCCTGCCCCCGCGCGACGACGTCAGCACGCACCGACTCTCGGTCAAGCAGTCCAAGGCCAACTTCTCCGCAGCCGAGGTGCGCCGTGACTTCGGCCTCTCGGAGTCCGAGGCCCTTCCCGACACCTCCGTCTTCACCACCAAGCAGATGCTGACCCTGGCCCGGTTCTCCACGCCACCAGGCACCTTCGTCGACCTGGCTGCGATTCACCTGTTGAGTTCGTGCAGCCTGGCGTCGCTGGCGGCGGGTGACGAGCCGTACTCGGCGCGACGGTTCCGACCCAACGTGCTGGTCGACGTCGAGCAACCCGAATCGGAGTTTCCGGAGGCGGCGTGGGTGGGCGGTGAGGTCGAGATCGGCTCGGCGAGCCTGCGCGTGACGATTCCGACCATCCGCTGCGTCGTGCCGTCGCGGCCCCAACCGGACCTCGATCTCGACCGCGGGATCACCCGGGCCCTCGCCGAGCGCACCGACCGCTTCCTCGGGGTGTACGCCGACGTGACCCGGCCCGGCCTGCTCCGCGTCGGTGACGTCGTGTCGGTGCGACCCGCGGCACCCCCGGGCGCGGGCCGCCGGGTGCTGTCCGCGGTGGGCAAGGCCGCAACCCGGCGGGCGCAGCGACTTCTCGAAGTGACCGTGCTGCGCGAGAAGGGCTAACGCTCCAACAGGTCGTCGAGCACTGCGACGAATTCCCTCGCGCGCAGCGGGGTGAAGGCGGGGCTGGGACGCGTGCCGGGGACGTCGAGGGTGATCAGTGTCGACTTGATCGGACGCCAGACGTCCAGTGGCAGCCAGCGTCGCAAGTCCGAGCTACCCCAGAGCCGGAAGCGGTCGACCAACAGACCAAGGGGCTGCTGCCGGTAGCCTCGGACGGTCCGCAACGGGATCACCTTCGACGTGCCCGATGGAAAGTGGTAGCGCCGCAACGTGATCGCATGACGATCCAGCTGAATCAGGCCGTCGTCGTACTGCGGGTCGGGTTGGCTCATGCCGGCGAGCTCCGCAGTGGGTGCCCCTTGGACGTCAGGCATCTGCCATCGGTCAGGTTCCACGACCAGCCGTGCAGGTTGCAGGTCAGGGTCGTGCCCTCGACCACTCCGAACTTCGACAGATCGGCCTTGAGGTGTGGGCAGCGGCGCTGTATCTCCCAGCCTTCCATGGTGATCGACGCGGAATCGTCGTGCGCCTCGGCGAACCAGCCGTCGGCGTAGGCGATGCGCTCGTCGGTCAGGCACTTGAAGAACGTGTAGAGGTATTCGTTGTATCCGCCGACTCGCGACGCCGTGAAGCGGGTGGAGAGGAAGATGGTGTTGACCCAGTCCGGCTCGTCGTCCCGCAGCACCGTGCGGACCAATTCGGGCGCGATCTCGAACCCGTACCTGAACTTCTCATCCGGAATTGGTTCGCGCACAGTCCTTTTCGGGAAATCGAGGACGATGGTCTCCTGGCCCATCGTGAGCTCGACCGGATAACCGATGCCATCGCAGATCTGGTCGCTCTGCAGCATGATGGGCTCGAACCGGGCCCGCAACGGCTCGAGCAGCGGCTCACCGTCACCGGCGGCCCACCCGGCCTTGGCGGCGGCGAGCACCGGCGCCATCCGTTGCGCGTAGTCCTCGAGGTAGGCGGCCTTGCCGGTGGTGAAGATCGACTCGGGGTCGGCGACCGGATGGTTCAGCGAATCCAGTCGCGAGCCGGTGAAGTCCGCGGTCGAGCCCGGGATCATCAGCAGTCCGTGTTCGTGGCCGTGGGTGCGCATCTGCTCGAGGAACACCACCTGGTCGGGGAAGATGTTCGCGGGGTCGCCGTGGTCGTCGTTGAGGTCGCGCAGCGCCGGATCGAGGAAGCAGGGCGGGCCCGCCGACGGCACCACCCAGGTGGCGTCGACCTGCGCGATGTACTGGCGGCAGCGGTCCATCTGCCGCTGGCGCTTCTGGATGCCGAATGCCGCCTTGGCGCGGGCGGGCATGTCGTAGACCATCGGATACCAGATCGCACCGGAGTACTGCAGCATGTGGACGTCGACGTGCCCGAAGTTGGCGGCGAGCATGTCGAGATCGACGGGCCGCGCGTCGTTCATGTCGAAGGCGACCGTCTCTCCGTCGGAGACGACCAGGCCGGAGTCCCCGATCGGGCCGTCGGCCGGCGCGCGGAGGGCGATGATCATCACGTCCAGATCGCCCTTCGGGCCGCTGACCCGGTGCTTCACCGAATCGGTGGTCTCGAAGAACCGATGGAAACCCAGTGCCTCCAATGCGCGGCGCAGGTCGGGCACCGGGTAGTCCGGCAGCAGGACGACGGCGTCCTTGTTGACGTGGGCGGCCAGATGGGCCGGGTCGAAGTGGTCGGAGTGCAGGTGGCTGACGTACAGGTAGTCACAGTCTCCGAGCCGGTCCCAGTCCAACTGGCTGTTGTCGGGAAACGGGAACCACGAGGCGAAGTACGCCGGGTTGACCCACGGGTCGCAGAGAATGCTTCCCGCCCGGGTGTCGATGTGGAAGCCGGCGTGTCCGACGCTGGTGACCTGCACTGATTGCCCTTCTCCGCGGTGAATGCGTCCGGTTCATCCTACCGGTGGCCCTTCGTCGCGCCCGGCGGCGAGCGGCTTCCCGACCGCTCACCGGTTCCGCCACACTAGGCTGATGCCGTGGAGCCGGTATACGGGACCGTCATCAGGGCCGCTCGCGTGGCATGGCGACTTCAGGGACTGAAGTTCACCGTCACCGGGGTCGAGAACCTGCCCACCGCCGGTGGTGCCGTCGTTGCGATCAACCACACCAGCTACTTCGACTTCACCTTCGCGGGTCTGCCCGCCTTCAAGCAGGGCCGCGGCCGCAAGGTGCGGTTCATGGCCAAACGGGAAGTCTTCGACTCCAAGGTCAGCGGTCCCATCATGCGGAGTCTGCGCCACATCCCCGTCGACAGGGACAGTGGTGCGGCGTCGTTCGCCGAGGCGTGCCAGCGGCTCAAGGAGGGCGAGCTCGTCGGCGTCTATCCCGAGGCGACGATCAGCCGCAGCTTCGAGATCAAGGAGTTCAAGTCGGGTGCGGCGCGGATGGCGATCGCCGCCGACGTGCCGATCGTCCCGCACGTCGTGTGGGGCGCTCAGCGCATCTGGACCAAGGGGCATCCGCGGAACATGGTGCGGCCCAAGGTGCCGATCTCGGTGGCAGTCGGCGAACCGATCATGCCGACGCTGCCTGCCGCCGAACTCACCGCGTTGTTGCACCACCGGATGCAGCATCTGCTCGAGCAGGTCCAGGATGCCTACGGGGCGCATCCCGCCGGAGAGTTCTGGGTGCCGCACCGGATGGGCGGTGGCGCACCGACGCTCGCCGACGCCGACCGCATGGACGCCGAGGAGGCGGCCGAAAAGGCGAGGCGTCGTGACGAGCGCTTGCGCTCCGAACCGGACGAGTCCTCGGGGTAGTGGCGTGGAACCGGTCTTCCGCACTCTGGAGATCGCGGGCAGGACGGCGGTGCGAGCCACCAGAACGCAGATCACCTACCGGGGGTTGGAGAACATCCCCGCCGTCGGTGGCGCGGTGGTGGCGATCAACCACACCGGTTACGTCGACTTCCTACCGGCCGCCCTCGCCGCCATGCACCGGAAGCGGCGCCTGAGGTTCATGATCAAGTCCGAGATGCAGCGGGTGAGGGTGGTCGACTTCCTCATCAGACACGCGAAGTCGATTCCGGTGGACCGGCGCGCCGGCGCGGATGCCTACGCCGTCGCCGTCGAGCGCTTGCGGTCCGGGGAGCTCGTCGCGGTCTACCCGGAGGCCACCATCAGCCGTAGCTTCGAGCTGAAGGAATTCAAGACGGGTGCGTCGCGGATGGCGCTGGAGGCTCGGGTGCCGATCATCCCGCTGGTCGTGTGGGGCGCCCACCGCCTGTGGACCAAGGATCATCCGCGCGATCTCGGGGGCCACGTGCCCGTCACCGTGGCCGTCGGTGCCCCGCTGGCGCCGCGGGGTTCCGCCGACGAACTGCAGGGCGAACTGCGTGCTGCGATGACGTCGCTGCTGTACTCGGTGCAGGAGTCCTACGACCGCCCGGCCGGGGCGTACTGGGTGCCGCGCCGGCTCGGCGGTAGTGCCCCCACCCCCCAGGAGGCACGCGCCCTCGACGAGGCCGAGCTCGCCGAGCGTGCCCGCAAGCAGTCGGAGAATCACTAGTGCTACCGCTTCTCATCGCGACCGACGTCGACGGCACCCTGCTCGACGAACACGAGGACGTCACGCCGCGCACCAAGGCGGCGGTGTTGGCCGCGGTCGATGCGGGCGCCCGCTTCGTGCTCGCGACGGGCCGCCCACCGCGTTGGGTCGCACCGGTGGTCGACGCCCTCGGCTTCGCGCCGATGGCGGTGTGCGCCAACGGCGCGGTCGTGTACGACTCCGCGACCGATCGGATCCTGTCGGCCCGCACCCTGTCGGCCGAGATGCTCACCGAACTCGCCGAGGTGGCGACCCGCGTCATCCCGGGGGCCGGGCTCGCGGTGGAACGCGTCGGCCGCACCGCACACGACGCCGCGACGCCGCAGTTCCTGAGCTCACCGGGCTACGAGCACGCATGGCTCAACCCCGACAACACCGAGGTGTCGCTGGCGGACGTACTGAGCGCGCCCGCGGTCAAGCTGCTGATCCGCAAGGCGGGCGCACGCAGTTCCGACATGGCCGAGGCACTGGCGCCCCACGTGGGGCTCGAGGGTGATCTGACCTACTCGACCAACAACGGTCTCATCGAAGTGGTGCCGTTGGGCGTCAGCAAGGCCACCGGCGTCGAGGAGGTCGCCGGACCGCTTGGCATCACCGCCGACGACGTCGTCGCCTTCGGTGACATGCCCAACGACATTCCGATGCTGTTGTGGGCCGGGCTCGGCGTCGCCATGGGCAACGCCCATCCGGAGGCGAAGGCCGCCGCCGACGAGGTGACCACGCCCAACACCGACGACGGGCTCGCCCGCGTCCTGGAGCGGTGGTGGCTCTAGGTTCAGGCGTTGGTGTCGATGGGTGTGAACCGCTCGAGCTGGACGGGTGAGTCCGCGGCCGAGAGCGGGATCTCGAGGGCGATGCCGTCGATGACGCGGGTGACCGTGCCGTTCTCGCGGTCGAAGTTCAGCGTGCCGTGCTGGAAGTTCTGCACGATCCACTGGGGTTCCTGAATCTCGCCGCTGGTCGGCAGACCGAGGGCGCCGCGTTCGAAGCCCAGTTTGCCCCAGGCCTCGTAGATCGAGCCCGTCACCGGCTCGGCTCCGCTGTCCGGTGACCAGTACACCGCACCCTTGTCGAAGGTCACGTAACGCGACGCGCCCGCTCCCGGCGTCTCCGGAGTCTGAGGCGCGCCCAGCGGGCTGGCCGCGCCGCCCATCGACGACCACTTCAGGAAGATCGCGCCACCGCGGAGGGTGTCGGCCAGGTCGCGGGGTCCGATGGGGGTGTTGAAGTGGGCGGCGGTGTCGCGCAGGAGCGGCATGGCGGCGTAGGCCGCATTGCCGGGACAGTCGGTGTTGCCGACGTCGCGGTGGGTGAAGATCGTCGGAAGCGGGACGGCGACGCCCCTCGGGAACTTGGTGAACGAGCCGCCGGCCGAGGTCAGGACGACGCTGCCCATGGGGTCGACGTGGTCAAGGCCGAGGCGCCAGCCCAGCAGCCGACCGGTGGTGCGCAACTGGATGGGAGTCGGCGGCACGTCGTCGAAGTTGCCCAGCATCGCCACGCCCCAGGTGTCGAGGTTGAAGCCCCCGGTGTGGGCGCCCTCGACGGGCCGGTCGACTCCCCCTGCGCGTCCCTCGAAGACCTGACCGTACTTGTCGACGAGCGCGTTGTAGGCGATGTCGCACCAGCCGAGTGTGCGGGTGTGGTACTCGAAGATCGACCGGACGATCCCGGCGGAGTCCTCGGGGGCGTAGTCGTTGCTGCCGGCGGTGTGGTGGACGATGCCGGCGCGAATGCCGTTGTCGTACACCGGCTTTCCGCATACCTGTGACTCGTCGGCGCCCCATTGGGCCCGGCCGATGATGGCCGGCGGCACACCGGGTGGGGTGGCTGCCTCCGGTGGCAGCGACGAGATGTCCACCGGCGCCGTCGGCGGACTGATCAGCACGGCCTTGAGGTCCTTGGCCAGCGGCCGCTCGACGTTGACCGGCTCGTACCCGAGGCCGGCCTTGCGCGCAGTGGTCGGGAGAGCGTCGCCGGCAGCGGCGGACCCACCGCGGTGCACCGCGATCTGGACGTCGGTGGTGCGGCCCACGAAGACGGGTTCGGTGCCGCGAACCCCGGAGCCGTCGGGACCGAGGCCGTCGAGGGATTCCGCCTCGTACCACGGTCCCCACGAGCCGTCGGCCTTCATGGCTCGGATGCGTGCAGACGTGCCGCCCAGATCATCGGCGGTGAGCGCCACCATCGCGAACGGGGTGTCCTGGTGCAGTTCGCGGATCGTCTCGCCGTTGCCGATTCCGTCCAGTGGGCGTTCGACGATCAGCGGGGTGGTGGCAGGCGGTGTGCGATCGGGTTCATTGGGCAGGCCGAACGCAGCCAAAGGCAGGATGACCGCGGTCGCCGCGACGGCAGAGAAGAGCAGCGACGGAACGCGCTGGCGGCTCGGCACGAGACGATGTTACGTATGGGTCAGGTGTTAACAGTGTTTCGACACGGTTGGAGTGGGTAACACGCGCGACGGCACCGCAGAGCCCGCTGGTGGCTTCTGCGGTGCCGTGCTCGCAGCTGGTTCAGGCGACGGGAGCCGCTGCCGCGGGAACTGCGGCCGCTGCGGCGGCGGGAGCTGCGGCGCCTTGCGCGATGGCGCCGGTGATCATCGGCATGACCATGCCCTTGAGCAGGTCGATCGCCTGACCGGCCCCCAGCGTCTGGGCGGCGCTGCTCAGGTCGCCGAGCAATCCACCGCTGCCACTGCTGGCGGCGGGCGCCCCGAGTCCGAGCGACGGATCGCCGCCGAGCAGCGGGTAGCTGCCGGCCGACGGGTCGAGCCCGATCGGGTTGGCGATGGGAACCTCACCCGCCCCGGGCAAGCCGAGACCGGTGTTGGCCGCCGGGGTCGTCAGGCCAGGAAGGGCGCCGGCGGGACTGGTCAGTGCCGGATTGGTCAGCGCCGGGTTCGTCAGGCCGGCATCCGCCAGACCCGGCGTAGTGAGGCCCGGGGTGGTGAGACCGGGCGTGGTGAGGCCCGGGGTGGTGAGACCGGGTGTGGTGAGGCCCGGTGCGGTCAGACCGGGTGTGGTGAGGCCCGGTGCGGTCAGGCCGGGTGTGGTCAGGCCCGGGGCGGTGAGACCCGGAGTGGTCAGACCCGGCGCCGTCAGGCCCGGTGCGGTGAGACCCGGCGCGGTAAGACCCGGGGTGGTGAGCGGGCTGGTCAGCGTCGTGGCCGACGGGGCGCCGCTACCGGTGAGCAGGCCGGTCGGCAGGGGTGGCAGGTTGACGCCGAACTGCGAGAGACCCTGCGACAGGGCGCCGAGCAGCTCGTTGGGCAGATCGGTGACCAGCGCGGCCTGTACGAACTCGCGGTGCTGGGGGGCTGCGTCGGTGCTGGTGGACGGGTTGGACAGCGCGGCAACTGCGACTGGACTTGCAACGGCCAGGGCGGCGACTGCGCTCATGGCTGTCGAGAGCTTGCGTCGACGACGGTTAGGCACGGAAGTCTCCTCAGTGTTTCCTCAAGTGCGTGTTTTCGTTCGGATGCGACCCGTTCGATGGTACGGCTGAGACTGATGTGTCTAGAGTGACGATGCGAAATCGTGAGCGAATTGCGACCTACGACGCCGAGGCGACCGGCCGACCGCACATTCGGGTCGCGAGCGTCCCGTCGGATACCCTTGCTGCCGATGACAGCTCCTACTCCCCGGGTCGCTGCCGGCAGCTACGACCTCTTCGTCGTCGGCTCCGGCTTCTTCGGCCTCACGATCGCCGAACGGGTCGCGACGGAGCTCGACAAGCGCGTCCTGGTGCTCGAGCGCAGGCCTCACCTCGGTGGCAACGCCTACTCGGAACCCGAGGCCGAGACCGGCATCGAGGTCCACAAGTACGGTGCGCACCTCTTCCACACCTCGAATGCCCGGGTGTGGGACTACGTCAGGCAGTTCACCGAGTTCACCGGCTATCAGCACCGCGTCTTCGCGATGCACGAGGGACAGTCCTACCAGTTTCCGATGGGGCTGGGCCTGGTATCGCAGTTCTTCGGCAGATACTTCACCCCGGACGAAGCGCGTGCGCTGATCACCGAACAGGCCGCCGAGATCTCCACCGAGGACGCGAAGAATCTCGAGGAGAAGGCGATCTCGCTGATCGGCAGGCCGCTGTACGAGGCGTTCGTCAAGGGTTACACCGCCAAGCAGTGGCAGACCGACCCCAAGGATCTGCCCGCCGCGAACATTGCCCGCCTGCCGGTGCGCTACACCTTCGACAATCGCTACTTCAACGACACCTACGAGGGTCTCCCCGTCGACGGCTACACCGCGTGGCTGGAGAACATGGCCGCCGACGACCGCATCGACGTGCGATTGAACACCGACTGGTTCGACGTCCGGGAGGAACTGCGCGCCGCCAACCCGGACGCGCCCGTCGTGTACACCGGCCCGCTGGACCGGTACTTCGACTACGACGAGGGCAAGCTCGGCTGGCGGACCCTGGACTTCGAGCTCGAGGTGCTGCCTACCGGCGACTATCAGGGCACGCCGGTGATGAATTACAACGACCTCGACGTGCCCTACACCCGGATCCACGAGTTCCGGCACTTCCATCCCGAACGCGCGTACCCCACCGACAAGACGGTCATCATGCGGGAATACTCGCGCTTCGCCGACGACTCCGACGAGCCCTACTATCCGATCAACACCGAAGCCGACCGCGCCGTGCTCGCCACCTACCGGTCGCGGGCCATGGCCGAGACCGCCTCGGCGAACGTGCTGTTCGGCGGACGGTTGGGCACCTACCAATACCTCGACATGCACATGGCGATCGCCAGTGCGCTCAACATGTACGACAACACGCTTGCGCCGCACCTGCGCGACGGTGCGCCGCTCGGCCGGCCTGGCCTCGAGAACGGAACAGAAAGCAGCCGAGAATGAGTGACACCCCGTCTGGCGCGCTGGCCGCCGGACAGTCCAAGGCGGTCAGCCTGCTGTCCCGCATCATCCTGCCCCGTCCCGGCGAACCGCTGGACGTGCGCAAGCTCTACATCGAGGAATCGACGACCAACACCCGGCGCGCCCACGCGCCCACCCGCACCACGCTCGAGATCGGCGCCGAGTCCGAGGTGTCGTTCGCGACCTACTTCAACGCCTTCCCCGCCAGCTACTGGCGGCGCTGGTCGATCCTGGATTCGGTGGTCCTGCGCGTCGAACTCACCGGCAGCGCGCGGGTCGACGTCTACCGTTCCAAGGCCACCGGAGCGCGCATCACCTTCGGCGGTACCGAGGCCACCAGCCCCGACGAGGACACGCCGGCCGCCGTCGAGTTCGAGATCGGCCTCGACACGTTCGAGGACGGCGGGTGGATCTGGTTCGACATCACCACCGACACGAAGGTGACGGTGCACTGCGCCGGTTGGTATGCCCCCTCGGCTGCGCCGGGACGGGCCAACGTCGCCGTCGGCATCCCGACCTTCAACCGGCCGGCCGACTGTGTCAGCGCACTCGCCGCGCTGACCTCCGATCCGATGGTGGACGAGGTCATCGGCGCAGTCATCGTCACCGACCAGGGCACCAGGAAGGCGCGCGACCACCCCGGCTTCGCCGCCGCGGCGGCGCCGCTGACCAACCGTCTCTCGATACACGATCAGCCCAACCTCGGTGGTTCGGGCGGATACAGCCGCGTGATGTACGAGGCGTTGAAGAACACCGACTGCGAACAGATCTTGTTCATGGACGACGACATCCGCATCGAACCGGACTCGATCCTGCGGGCGCTGGCGTTGAGCCGATTCGCCAAGACGCCCACGCTCGTCGGCGGCCAGATGCTGAACCTGCAGGAGCCGTCCCACCTGCACGTGATGGGTGAGGTGGTCGACCGCGACGACTTCATGTGGACCAATGCGCCCAACACCCAGTACGACCACGACTTCGCCAAGTTCCCGCTCGCTCTCGAAGGCGAGCCGAGCAAGAGCCTGCACCGACGAATCGACGTCGACTACAACGGCTGGTGGATGTGCATGATCCCGCGCATCGTCGCCGAGGAGCTCGGTCAGCCCCTGCCGCTGTTCATCAAGTGGGACGACGCGGACTACGGGCTGCGCGCGGCCGAGCACGGATACGGCACCGTGACGATGCCGGGCACCGCGATCTGGCACATGGCGTGGAGCGACAAGGACGACGCGATCGACTGGCAGGCCTACTTCCACCTGCGCAACCGGCTGGTGGTCGCCGCCATGCACTGGGACGGCAACCTGAACGGACTGCTGGCCAGCTCACTGAAGGCCACGTTCAAACACCTTCTGTGCCTTGAGTATTCGACAGTTGCGATTCAGAACCGCGCGATCGCCGACTTCCTGGGCGGCCCGGATCGCATCTTCTCCCTGCTCGAGAGCGCGCTGCCCGAGGTGCGCAAGATGCGCGAGTCCTACCCCGACGCCGTGGTGCTGCCCGGCGCCACGTCGCTGCCGACGCCGTCGGGGAGGCGCAAGGTGCACAAGCCGCCGGTGTCCCTGCCCGCCATTGCCGTTCGGCTCAGCCGTGGCGTGGTGCACCAGCTGCGCAAGGAGGACCCGGCCCACCATCTGCGGCCGCAGCTCAACGTCGCCACCCAGGACGCCCGCTGGTTCCTGCTCTGCAAGGTCGACGGCGTCACCGTCACGACCGCCGACGGACGGGGCGTCGTGTACCGCCAACGGGACCGGGCGAAGATGTTCGCGTTGCTGAGGGCGTCGTTGCGGCAGCACGTCGCGCTGGCTCGCAGGTTCAACAAGATGCGCAGGGTCTATCGCGACGCCCTTCCCGTGCTGACCAGCAAGCAGAAGTGGGAGACCGTGCTGATGCCCGGTCCGGTGTCCCCGGCAGAAGCGCGCCGGTGACCGACACCCTGCGAGGCGAGGAGGTCGCCCTCGTCGCCGTGCAGTCGACGCTCGCCGGGCGCCGCGGGGTCCTTCCCGCCGCCCGGGGTCTGTCGCACTTCGGTGAGCACAGCGCTGGTTGGGTCGCCGTCGCCCTCTTCGGCGCCGCCCTGCAACCGACGCGGCGACGCGCGTGGCTGACCGCCGGGGTCGGGGCCTTTCTCGCCCACGCCGCCGCGGTGGTCGTCAAACGCATCGTGAAGCGCGAACGTCCGCACCACCCGTCCATTGCGGTCAACGTGGCGACGCCGAGCCGGCTGAGCTTCCCGTCGGCACACGCCACCTCGACGACTGCTGCCGCGATTCTACTGGGGCGGGTCACGGGGCTGCCGCTGCCTTGGGTGCTGGTACCTCCGATGGCCTTGTCTCGCTTGATCCTTGGCGTGCATTACCCCAGCGACGTCCTCACCGGGGTCGCAGTCGGCACCATCGTGGCCAAGACGGTCGGCGTCGTCTCGGACCCGAACGGAACAGGTGAGCACGCATGAGTGAGGAAGCGCCGCCGGTGGCCGGTCCGCCCAAGAACCTGATCGCCGGGATCGTGAAGGCCGTCCGCCCGCGCCAGTGGATCAAGAACCTCCTGGTCCTCGCGGCGCCGGTGGCGGCGCTGGGCCGCGACGTGAAGTTCGACTACCACGACGGCGTCAACGTCCTCATCGCGTTCGTGACGTTCAGCCTCGCCGCGTCGTGCGTGTACCTGGTGAACGACGCCCGCGACGTCGAGGCGGACCGCGCCCATCCGACCAAGCGCAACCGCCCGATCGCCGCGGGCGTGGTCCCCGTCCCGCTGGCCTACTCACTGGCGGTGCTGCTCGGTGCTGTCTCGCTCGGCTTGGCCTGGTACGTCTCGCCGAACCTCGCGCTGGTGATGGGCATCTACATCGCCGTGCAGCTGGCCTACTGCTTCGGCCTGAAACATCAAGCGGTACTCGACATCTGCATCGTCTCGTCGGGCTTCCTCATCCGCGCGATCGCGGGCGGCGTCGCGGCGAACATCCCGTTGTCCCAGTGGTTCCTGCTCGTGATGGCGTTCGGCTCGCTGTTCATGGCGGCGGGCAAGCGATACGCCGAACTCCAGCTCGCCGAACGCACCGGCGCGAAGATCCGCAAGTCGCTGGAGAGCTACACCAGTACCTATCTTCGCTTCGTGTGGACGCTGTCGGCCACCGCCGTCGTGCTCTGTTACGGGCTGTGGGCGTTCGAGCGGGACGACTTCGCGGGTGGATCCCTCTACGCGGTGTCGATGGTCCCGTTCACCATCGCGATCCTGCGCTACGCCGTGGACGTCGACGGCGGCCTGGCCGGTGAGCCGGAGGACATCGCAGTGCGGGACCGGGTGCTGCAGCTGCTTGCCGTGGCGTGGATCGGAAGCGTCTGTGCAGCGGCCTACTTCAACTGACGGACTGGACTCCGCGGTCGGAGCGTGGCTGGCGCGCCGGCCCACCTTCCCCCGTGAACTCACGGTGCGCGTCAGCCTGTGGGTTGGCGTGGTCGTGGTCGGCGCGCTCTTCGGCTGGGGCGCCTGGCAGCGCAGGTGGATCGCCGACGATGGCCTGATCGTCCTGCGGACCGTCCGTAACCTGTTGGCGGGCAACGGCCCCGTCTTCAACACCGGCGAGCGGGTCGAGGCGAACACCTCGACGGTGTGGACCTACCTCGTCACGCTCAGCGCGTGGATCGGCGGCCCGGTGCGGCTCGAATACGTGGCGCTGACCCTGGCGTTGACGCTCAGCGTCGCCGGCATCGTGTTCGTGATGCTGGGCACCGGCCGCCTGTACGCGCCGGGGTTGCGCGGCAGGCAGGCGCTGCTGTTGCCCGCTGGTGCGCTGGTCTACATCGCGATTCCGCCGGCGCGCGACTTCGCGTCCTCGGGGCTCGAGAACGGCTTGGTACTGGCCTATCTCGGCCTGCTGTGGTGGATGATGGTGTGTTGGTCACAGGCGCCGAGGATCCATCCCCGTGCGCCGAACGAGCCGCCTGGCAACGCCTCGGGCCGGACCTTCGACGGGGTGCTGGCGTTCGTCTCGGGTCTGAGCGTGTTGATGCGGCCCGAACTCGCCCTCATCGGCGGACTCGCCCTGGTGATGATGCTGGTCGTGTCACACGGGTGGCGCCGGCGGCTGCTGATCGTGGTGGCCGGTGGTCTGCTTCCCGTGGGATACCAGATCTTCCGGATGGGGTATTACGGACTGATCGTGCCGGGAACCGCCGTCGCCAAGGATGCGTCGGGATCCAAGTGGGCGCAGGGCTTCGTCTATCTCTCCAACTTCAATCACCCCTACCTGTTGTGGATACCACTGGTCCTGCTCGCCGGCCTCGGCTTGTTGTTGCTCGGCGTGCGCAGCCTGCTGTGGCGCAAGCCGGGACCGGCCACCCGCAACCGCGGGCGGTGGGCGGCCATCGTTCAAAGTCCAACGGCCGTCGTGGTCTTCATGCTCTTCAGTGGACTGCTGCAGGCCGTCTACTGGATCCGGCAGGGCGGCGACTTCATGCACGGTCGTGTCCTGTTGGCGCCCTTGTTCTGCCTGTTGGCGCCGATCGCCGTCATCCCCGTCGTGCTTCCGTCGGGGCTGGCCGCGGTCCGTGGGCCCGGCTACCTGCTGGCCGGGGCGACGACGGTGTTCTGGCTGGCGGTGGTGGGATGGTCGCTGTGGGCGGCGAACTCGCCCGGACTCGGCGCCGACGCGACCAGGGTGACGTACTCCGGCATCGTCGACGAGCGGCGGTTCTACGCGCAGGCCACGGGTCACGCCCATCCGCTGACCGCCGCGGACTATCTCGACTATCCGCGGATGCGCGCCGTCATCGCCGCCATCGACAACACGCCCGAGGGCGCCCTTCTGCTCCCGTCGGGCAACTACGACCAGTGGGACGTCGTGCCCGCGATTCCCAAGCCTCCGCCGCCTCCGGGTCAGCCGCCGCTCACCGCGGAGCAGCGTCGCGGCCCGCACACCGTGTTCTTCACCAACCTCGGGATGCTCGGGATGAACGTCGGTCTCGACGTGCGGGTGGTGGACCAGATCGGGCTCGCCAACCCGGTGGCCGCCCACACGGCACGCCTCGAGGATGCCCGCATCGGCCACGACAAGAACCTGTTCCCGGACTGGGCCGTCGCCGAGGGGCCGTTCCTGCCCGAGCACCCCTACATCCCGCCCTACCTCGACGAGGACTGGGTGGCGCAGGCGAAGGTGGCGCTCACGTGCCCGGAGACCGACGCCATGCTCAATTCCGTGCGGGGCCCGATGGGACTGCGACGCTTCGCGTCCAATCTCACGCACGCGTGGGAGTTCACCAATTACCGGATCGATCGCGTACCGCTCTACGAACTCGCGCGGTGCGGGCTCGAGGCGCCGCCGCCGAAGGTGCCGCCCTATACGGGCCTACCTGCGACGGGACCGTGAGGAGGTAACGCTCAGGGTGCCACCAGGCGATGCACAGTCGAGTGGGCCCACGCCGTCGGCGTGGGTTCGCTGGTGGCGTTCTCTGCCAGCAACGGAGGCACGAGAGGCCGACCTGATCGCCGCATTCCATGGTTGAGGCGTTGACCAGGCAGGACACCCGCTGGAGTGAGCTTTGGCTCCGGCGTGTGGTTGACTACACCCGCACGCAGCGAGTCTGCCGTGCGGCATTCGAACAGATGGGATCCAGACAAGCATGAGTTTCGTAGGGAAGTTGGCGCGCCGGCTGTCGGTCGCGGTTCTGGCTGCGGGGACGCTGGCAGGGCTCGTTGGCGTCGTCGGTGGCTCGGCGACTGCAGGGGCCTTCTCCAAGCCCGGCCTACCGGTCGAGTACCTGATGGTGCCGTCCGCGTCGATGGGCCGCGACATCAAGGTGCAGTTCCAGAGCGGTGGCCCCAACTCACCGGCGCTCTATCTGCTCGACGGGCTGCGCGCCCAGGACGACTTCAACGGCTGGGACATCAACACGCCCGCGTTCGAGTGGTACAACGGCTCCGGCCTGTCCGTGGTGATGCCGGTCGGTGGCCAGTCGAGCTTCTACTCCAACTGGTACAAGCCGGCCTGCGGCAAGGCAGGCTGCCAGACATACAACTGGGAGACGTTCCTCACCCAGGAGCTGCCCGCCTACCTGTCCGCCAACAACGGCGTGAAGCCCACGGGCGGCGCGGCGGTCGGACTGTCGATGGCAGGTGGCTCGGCGCTCGTGCTGTCGGCGCACCACCCCGACCAGTTCATCTACGCCAGCTCGATGTCGGGCTTCCTGAACCCGTCCGAGGGTTGGTGGCCGGGCCTGATCAACGTCTCGATGGGTGACGCAGGCGGTTACAAGGCGAACGACATGTGGGGCCCCGCCGAGACGGACCCCGCCTGGAAGTACAACGACGCCATGGTCCAGATCCCGACGATCGTCGCCAACGGCACCCGCATCTGGGTGTACTGCGGCAACGGCACCCCCAGTGAGCTCGGCGGCAACAACCTGCCCGCCAAGTTCCTCGAGGGCCTGACCATCCGCACCAACCGGACGTTCCAGGAGAACTACATCGCCGCGGGCGGCAAGAACGGCGTCTTCAACTTCCCGGACAACGGCACGCACGACTGGCCGTACTGGGGAGCGCAGCTCCAGCAGATGAAGCCCGACCTGCAGCGGGTGCTCGGCGCGGTGCCCACCGCGACCTAGTCAGAATCGGTCGATCAGGCGGCGGCGATCCCCTTCGGGGGGTCGCCGCCGTCCTGATTTCCGCCGCGGCCCGTCGCGACGATGTGATTCACTACCAACGTCCTCGTCACGGGGCGTCGGGTGATCAACGGATTGGTGGGGTATGAGGCTGCTCTCGATGCTGTTGCGGACGACGTGGGCGCTGGCGCTGGCCCTGACGCTCGCCCTGACGCTGTGGGTGGCCAGCCCGCAGATCGCCAGGGCCGACGGGGTGGAGTACCTGATGGTGCCGTCGGCCGCCATGGGCCGTGACATCCCGGTCGCGTTCCAGGCCGGTGGCCCGCACGCCGTCTTCCTGCTCGACGCGTTCAACGCAGCGCCCGACGTCAGCAACTGGGTGACGGCAGGCAACGCGATGAATACCCTTGCCGGGCGCGGCATCTCCGTCGCGGCTCCCGCGGGTGGCGCCTGGAGCATGTACACCGACTGGGAGGCCGACGGCAGCAAGCAGTGGGACACCTTCCTGTCCCAGGAGCTGCCCGACTGGCTCGCCGCGAACAAGGGCCTCGCTCCCGGTGGCCACGGCGTCGTCGGCGCCGCGCAGGGCGGCTATGGCGCGATGGCGCTGGCCGCCTTCCACCCGGACCGGTTTCGCTATGCGGGTTCGCTCTCGGGCTTCCTGACCCCGTCGCAGACCGGGTTCAACGGTGCGATCACCGCGGGACTCGCCAGCTTCGGCGGCGTCAACACCCAAGCCATGTGGGGCGCCGCCCAGCTGGGCCGGTGGAAGTGGCACGACCCGGACGTCCACGTCAGCCTGCTCGCCGACAACAACACCCGGCTGTGGGTGTACAGCCCGACGGCGCTGGATTGCACCGATCCGGCGGCGATGATCGGCTACTGCGATCAGGCTCTTGGCAGCAATCGGACCTTCTACCAGCACTACCGCAGCGTGGGTGGACACAACGGGCACTTCGACTTCCCCAGCGCCGGTCAACACGATTGGGGCAGCTGGGGCCCTCAGCTCGCCGCCATGACCGGTGAGCTGGTCGCCACCATTCGGTAGGCGCCCGGATTGCTCCGTCGGCAAACGGTGACGGGGTGCCGCGGACACCAGCCGGTACGTTGGAGGCGTGCAACTGGGCCGACCACTGACCGCTGGTGCCGCGATGGCGTGCGCCGCGTTGGTGGCCAGCGGCTGCGGCGTGGGCGACGACGTGATGGCAACCATCGGGATGCCGCCCTCGGAGACCGCGGCACCGGGAACCGCCGATGCGCAGACCTTCGGACAGCCACCGGTCGCGCGGCGCGGCGAGGAACCCGGCCTCGTCGTCACCCCGGCCCAGCGCGCCTTCCTCGACGAGCTCGGCAAGGCGGGTGTCAAGCCGTCCAGCGAGCTCTCCGCCTTGAGCATCGGCTCGTACGTGTGTCAGGCGCGGGCCGCCCGACAGGACGACCAGGCGGTGTGGGACTTCGTGATGCCGATGGTGCGAGGTGACGTCAGGGACTCCCACGTCGAGTCCATGTCGCCGCCGTCCGGTCAGGTGAACTCCGCGACCGCCGACTACATTCGCATCGCCACCGACACCCTCTGCCAGTAGGAGACGCCCCGCTTCATGGCCAACACTCGCCGACGCAAACGCCACCGCGCCCTCGCGCTCACCGCTGCGGGTGCAGTGGCGGTACTGGTCGCCCTCGTCGTCGTCGGGCTCTGGGTGTTCCTGCGCCAGCCGGACGCCCCGGCGCCGTCCGCGGTGCCTCCGACGGCTCAGCCTCCGACGGCCGTCCCTCCGACGGGCAAGCCGCGCCCCGACTTCCAGGACGCCAGCTGTGCCGACGTGATGGTGCTGTCGATTCCGGGCACGTGGGAGTCCTCGCCTGCGCTCGATCCCGTGAACCCGACGCAGTTCCCGATCGCGTTGCTGTTGAACGTCACCAACCCGCTGCGCGCCGCGTTCGGTGAGGACCGGGTGGCGGAGTACACGGTGCCGTACACGGCGCAGTTCCACAATCCGTTCTCGGCGGACAATCAGATGTCCTACAACGACAGTCGCGCCGAGGGCACCAAGGCGGCGATCAACGCCCTGACCGACATGAACAACCGATGCCCGCTGACGAGTTACGTGATCGTCGGCTTCTCCCAGGGTGCCGTCATCGCCGGCGACCTCGCGAGCGACATCGGCAACGGGCGTGGACCCGTCGACCAGGACCTGGTGTTGGGCGTGACGTTGATCGCCGACGGCCGCAGGCAGGCCGGCGTCGGCCAGGACGTCGGCCCGAACCCGCCCGGGCAGGGTGCGGAGATCACCCTGCAGGAAGTGCCGACGCTGTCGGCGCTGGGCCTGACCATGACGGGACCGCGTCCCGGCGGCTTCGGGGCGCTCAACGACCGGACGAATCAGATCTGTGCGACGGGCGACCTGATCTGCTCGGCGCCCGAGGGCGCGTTCTCGATCGTCAACCTGCCCAAGACGTTGGAGACGCTCAGTGGCGGGGCCGGGCAACCCGTGCACGCCATGTACAACACGCCGGACTTCTGGGTGCTCGACGGGCAGACGGCGACCCAGTGGACGAGGGGCTGGGCGCAGAACCTCATCGACGGCGCGCCGCACCCCAAACACGGGTGAAACGGGCCGGGCGCAGATTTGGCCTATGCCCCAAGGTCACCTAACATTAAGAGATAAGTAAGAATGCTCGCCGTGGAAACACAGCGGATTTGCCGCGCAGTCGGTCCGAAGGCGAGGGTCTGCGCCCCGGTACGATCGTGAGGTTTGGTCTCGTCCGATGTCCGGGCAGGATCGGCGTCGACAGGAGAGTGACATGGGATTCCACAACCCGTTCTTGAAGAACGGCCTGATCAGGTTTCCCGACAACGGCAACCTGGTGCGGCACGTCGAGAAATGGGCGAAGGTGCGGGGCGACAACCTTGCCTACCAGTTCATCGACTTCTCCACCGAGCGCGACGGTGTGGCACGCAACCTGGGCTGGCGCGACTTCAGCGCCCGCAACAAGGCCGTCGGCGCCCGGCTGCAGCAGGTCACCCAGCCCGGTGACCGCGTCGCCATCCTCTGCCCGCAGAACCTGGACTACCTCATCGGCTTCTTCGGGGTCCTCTACGCCGGTCGCATCGCCGTCCCGTTGTTCGACCCGTCCGAGCCCGGCCACGTCGGCCGGCTGCATGCCGTCCTCGACGACTGTCAGCCGACCGCGATCCTGACCACCACCGACTCCGCCGAGGGGGTCCGCAAGTTCTTCCGCACCCGGCCCGCCAAGGAGCGGCCCCGTGTCATCGCCGTGGACGCGGTGCCCGACGAGGTCGGCGCCACCTGGGTGCAGGAGGACGTCACCCACGACACGGTCGCCTACCTGCAGTACACGTCGGGCTCGACGCGCATCCCGACCGGTGTCCAGATCACCCACCTCAACCTGGCGACCAACATCGTCCAGGTCATCGAGGGCATCGGTGGCGACGAGGGCGATCGCGGCGTCACCTGGTTGCCGTTCTTCCACGACATGGGGCTGGTCACGGCGATGATCCCGCCCGTGGTCGGTCACTACATCACCTTCATGACGCCGGCCGCGTTCGTCCGCAGGCCGGGTCGCTGGATCCGTGAGCTGGCCCGCAAGGACGACGACACCGGCGGCGTGATCTCCGTGGCCCCGAACTTCGCCTTCGACCACGCCGCGGCGCGTGGCGTGCCGAAGGAGGGCGAGCCGCCGATGGACCTGTCCAACGTCAAGGCGGTCCTCAACGGCAGCGAGCCGATCTCCGCGGCCACCGTCGCCCGCTTCAACGCCGCGTTCAACCCCTTCGGGTTCAACCCGAAGGCGATCAAGCCGTCCTACGGCCTGGCCGAGGCCACCCTGTTCGTCTCGACCACGCCGACCGACGAGCCGCCCAAGGTCGTCTACGTGGACCGCGAGGAGCTCAACTCCTACCGCTTCGTCGAGGTCGCCGAGGACAACCCGTCGGCCGTGGCGCAGGCCTCCGCCGGCAAGGTCGGCGTCGCGGAGTGGGCCACCATCGTCGACGCCGAGAGCGCCACCGAGCTGCCCGACGGGCAGATCGGCGAGGTGTGGATCAGCGGGCAGAACATGGGCACGGGCTACTGGAACAAGCCGGACGAGACGGCCGCGACGTTCCACAACATCCTCAAGTCCAGGACCAACCCCTCGCACGCCGAGGGTGCGGCCGACGACGCCACCTGGGTGCGTACCGGCGACTTCGGTGCCTTCCACGACGGTGACCTCTACATCACCGGCCGCGTCAAGGACCTGGTGATCGTCGACGGCCGCAACCACTACCCGCAGGACCTCGAGTACTCGGCGCAGGAGGCCAGCAAGGCGCTGCGCACCGGCTTCGTCGCGGCGTTCTCGGTGCCCGCCAACCAGCTGCCCGACGCGGTGTTCACCAACGCACACGCCGGTCTCAAGCGGGACCCCGCCGACACCTCCGAACAACTCGTCATCGTCGCCGAGCGGGCGGCGGGTGCCAACAAGATGGACCTCGAGCCGGTGGCCGACGAGATCCGCGCCGCCATCGCCGTCCGGCACGGCGTGACCGTGCGCGACGTGCTGCTGACGCCGGCGGGCGCGATCCCGCGCACGTCGAGCGGCAAGATCGGGCGGCGGGCCTGCCGGTCGGCCTACCTCGACGGCAGTTTGCGCAGCGGCAAGATCGCCAACGACTTCCCCGACCAGGCGGATTAACGCGCTCCGTCGGTTCACCCAGGCCGCACCTCGGCGAAAGTGACTGTGAATATGACTGAATCCGAAGACAATTCGCCATCGCTCGCCGGGGGCGGCTCGTCGGCGAAGCCGGCTCGTACCGACAAGTCGGTCGCCGAACTGCGCGAGTTCCTGCGCAACTGGATCGCCGACGCCACCGGGCAGTCCGCCGACGGCATCGACGAGGCCGCGCCGATGGTCGAACTGGGCCTGTCGTCGCGCGACGCGGTGTCGCTGGCCAGCGACATCGAAGACCTGACCGGTGTCACACTGACGGCGACCGTGCTGTTCCGCAATCCGACGATCGAGTCGCTGGCGACGGTCATCGTCGAGGGTGATCCCGAGGACGACACCCCGGTCGACGACGAGTACGACTGGTCGCGCACGAAGGACGTCGACGATATCGCGATCGTGGGCATCGGCACCCGGTTCCCTGGTGACCTGAACACGCCCGAGGAGATGTGGCGCGGCCTGCTCGAGGGCGTCGACGCCATCACCGACCTGCCCGAGGGCCGCTGGGAGGAGTTCCTCGGCGATCCCAGGATCGCCGAGCGCGTCGCCCGGGCGCACACCCGCGGCGGCTACCTCTCCGACATCAAGGGTTTCGACTCCGAGTTCTTCGCGCTGTCGAAGATGGAGGCCGACAACATCGATCCGCAGCAGCGGATGGCCCTGGAACTCACCTGGGAAGCGTTGGAACACGCCAGGATTCCAGCGTCGAGCCTGCGCGGCGAGACCGTCGGCGTGTTCGTCGGCGCGTCCAACAACGACTACAGCTTCCTGTCGGTGTCCGACGCCTCCGTCGCACACCCGTACGCGATCACCGGAACGACCAGCTCGATCATCGCCAACCGGGTGTCGTACTTCTTCGACTTCCGCGGTCCGTCGATGGCCATCGACACGGCGTGCTCGTCGTCGTTGGTCGCCGTGCACGAGGGCGTCAAGGCGCTGCGCGCCGGCGACGCCGACGTGGTGCTGGCGGGCGGCGTGAACGCGCTGATCACCCCGCTGGTCACCATCGGCTTCGACGAGGTCGGCGGGGTGCTCGCCCCCGACGGTCGGATCAAGTCGTTCTCCTCCGACGCCGACGGTTACGCCCGCTCCGAGGGCGGCGGCATGCTGGTGCTCAAGCGCGTCGCCGACGCCCGCCGCGACGGTGACCAGATCATCGCCGTCATCGCCGGCAGCGCGGTCAACCACGACGGCCGGTCCAACGGGCTGCTGGCGCCCAACCCCGACGCCCAGGCCGACGTGCTGCGCAAGGCCTACAAGGACGCCGGCATCGATCCGCGCACCGTCGACTACGTCGAGGCACACGGCACCGGCACCATCCTCGGTGACCCGATCGAGGCCGACGCCCTGGGCCGGGTGATCGGCAAGGGCCGCGCCGCGGACAAGCCGGCTCTGCTCGGTGCGGTGAAGTCCAATGTGGGTCACCTGGAGTCGGCCGCGGGCGCGGCGAGCCTGGCCAAGGTGGCGCTGTCACTGCGCCACGACAAGCTGCCGCCGTCGATCAACTACGCCGGCCCCAATCCGTACATCGACTTCGAGAAGATCCACGTCAAGGTCAACGACACGGTCGCCGACTGGCCGCGGTACAGCGGCCACGCGATCGCCGGTGTCTCGGGCTTCGGCTTCGGTGGCGCCAACGCCCACCTCGTCGTCCGGGAGGTGCTGCCGTCCGATCTGGTCGAGCCCGAGCCTAAGGCGGAATCCGTTGCCGCACAGCCGAAGGCGGACGCCAACGCGGTGTTCGTCGGCGGTGTGCGGGTGGACGAATACGGCGACATCCTCGACGACGATGACGACGATGACGACGATGGATTGGACGTGCCCGCCGCTGGCGCCGATGCCGAGCCCGAATTGCCCGGACTCACCGACGAGGCGCTCCGGCTGATCGAGGCCGCCCGCGACGAACTCGACGCCGCCGAGCCGGTGGCACCCCTCGTGCCACTCGCCGTCTCCGGCTTCCTGACCTCGCGCAAGCGAGCCACGGCCGCCGAGCTCGCAGACTGGATCGACAGTGAGGCGGGCCGGGCGTCGTCGCTCGAGTCGATCGGGCGGTCGCTGTCGCGGCGCAACCACGGGCGTTCGCGCGCAGTCGTCTTGGCCCACGATCACGACGAGGCGGTCAAGGGCCTACGCGCCCTGGCCGGGGGTAAGCAGAGCCCGCTGGTGCTGGCCGCCGACGGACCCGTGTCGAACGGACCCGTCTGGGTGCTGGCCGGTTTCGGTGCCCAGCACCGCAAGATGGGCAAGAGTCTGTATCTGCGCGACGAGGTGTTCGCCGAGTGGATCAACAAGGTCGACGCGCTGATTCAGGACGAGCGCGGCTACTCCATCGTCGAGCTGATTCTCGACGACGCGATCGACTACACCGACGAGACCTGCGACTATCCCATCGAAGTGGTCCAGACCGTCATCTTCGCCATCCAGATCGCACTGGGCGAGCTGCTGAAGGCGCACGGCGCGAAACCCGGTGCGCTGGTGGGACAGTCGCTAGGTGAGGCGGCCGCGGCCTACTTCTCCGGCGGGCTGTCCCTGGAGGACGCCACCCGCACCATCTGCTCGCGGGCCCACCTGATGGGTGAGGGTGAGGCGATGCTGTTCGGCGAGTACATCCGCCTGATGGCGCTCGTCGAGTACTCCGCCGACGAGATCAAGACCGTGTTCTCCGATTACCCCGGACTCGAGGTGTGCGTGTACGCAGCACCCACCCAGACCGTGATCGGCGGCCCGCCCGAGCAGATCGACGCGATCATCTCGCGCGCGGAGTCCGAGGGCAAGTTCGCCCGCAAGTTCCAGACCAAGGGCGCCAGTCACACCCAGCAGATGGACCCGCTGCTGGGTGAGCTATCGGCGGAGATCACCGGTATCGAGCCGCATCCGCTGCAGACGGCGTACTACTCCACCGTCCACGAGGGCCAGCTGATCCGCGCGGGCGCCGAGCCCATCCACGACGTCGACTATTGGAAGAAGGGGCTGCGGCACAGCGTCTACTTCACCCATGGCATCCGCAACGCCGTCGACAACGGGCACACCACGTTCCTCGAGTTGGCGCCAAACCCCGTGGCGCTCATGCAGGTTGGCCTGACCACCGCGTCGGCCGGACTGCACGACGGTCAGCTGATCGCCACGCTCGCCCGCAAGCAGGACGAGGTCGACTCCATGACCTCGGCCATGGCGCAGCTGTTCACCTGCGGCCATGACCTGGACTTCCGCACCCTGTTCGCGCCCGGTGAGTACGCCGACATCCCCCCGACGCGGTTCAAGCGCAAGCCGCACTGGCTCGACGTCCGGTTCTCCGGAGACGGCTCCAACGTCCTGCCGGGCACGCACGTCGCGATGCCCGACGGCCGCCACGTGTGGGAGTACTCCCCGCGCGCCACGACCGATCTGGCCGCGCTGGTGAAGGCCGCTGCGGTGCAGGTGCTTCCGGACGCCAAGATGACCGCGTACGAGCAGCGCGCGGTGCCGGCCGACGATGCACGGCTGGTGACGACGCTGACCCGGCACCCCGGCGGGGCGACGGTGCAGGTGCACGCGCGGATCGACGAATCCTTCACGTTGGTCTACGACGCGATCGTGACCCGAGCGGGCCAGGCGAGCGCGTTGCCCACCGCCGTCGGCGCCGGCTCGGCCGTCGCCGAGGTCGCCGTCGCGCAGCCGGTGGCGATCGAGGGGCCCGAGGAGCCGAAGGATGACGCGGCGATCCTGCAGGACAACCTCACTGCCGGAGCGGGTTTGGCGGCCGGCTTCGCCAAGTGGTCACCCGAGTCGGGTGAGACGATCGCGCAGCGGCTGGGCACGATCGTCGGCGGCGCCATGGGCTACGAGCCCGAGGACCTGCCGTGGGAGGTGCCGCTCATCGAGCTGGGTCTGGACTCCCTGATGGCCGTTCGCATCAAGAACCGCGTCGAGTACGACTTCGACCTGCCGCCGATCCAGCTGACCGCGGTGCGCGACGCCAACCTGTACGCCGTCGAGAAGCTGATCCAGTACGCCATCGAGCACCGCGACGAGGTGCAGGAGCTGGCCGAGGTTCAGAAGACGCAGACCGACGAGGAGATCGCGGCGGCTCAGGCCGAGCTGATGGGCGGGGCCACCACGGTGGCCGAGCTCGAGGACATGCTGAAGCAGAAGGCCGCCGAGGCCGAGGCTGCCTCGGTCGAGGCGTCCTCAACCGTCCAGACCCCCTCTGCGCCAACCGATCCTTCGGGGTCTGCCGCTCCGCCGCCGCCCCCGCCGACCAACCCGGCGGGGCCGAACCTGGCCGGTGCCGCGCAGGTGCTCAACCAGCAGGCGATCTCCGAGGCACTGAACGCCGACGTGCCTCCGCGTGACGCCGCCGAGCGGGTCACGTTCGCGACCTGGGCGATCGTCACCGGGAAGTCGCCGGGTGGCATCTTCGCGCCCCTACGGTCACTGTCCGACGACGAAGCGCAGAAGATGGCGCAACGCCTGTCGGAGCGCGCCGAGGGCACCATCACGGCCGACGACGTCAGGAATGCGCGCACCATCGAGGAACTCGCCACCACGGTGCGGGAGTTCCTCGAGGCAGGTGAACTCGACGGCTTCGTGCGGACCATCCGAAAGGCGGAGAACGACGCCGACGTCCCGGTGTACGTGTTCCATGCGGCAGGCGGCTCGACGGTGGTCTACGAGCCGTTGCTCAAGCGACTCCCGCCCGGCACGCCGATGTACGGGCTGGAGCGTGTCGAGGGCACCATCCAGGAGCGCGCCGCGCAGTACGTCCCGAAGCTGCTCGAACTCAACGGCTGGACCGAGGACGGCGGGGCCCATAAGCCGTTCGTCCTGACCGGCTGGTCGTTGGGGGGCGCGTTGGCGTACGCCTGTGCGATCGGGTTGAAGCAGCATGGCGCCGACGTCCGGTTCGTCGGGCTGATCGACACCGTGCGTGCGGGCGAGGAGGTGCCGCAAACCAAGGAGGAGACCCGCAAGCGCTGGGACCGGTACGCCGAGTTCGCGGCGAAGAACTTCAACGTGGAGATCCCGCCCATCCCGTACGAGGAGCTCGAGGAACTCGACGATGCGGGCCAGGTGCGGTTCGTGCTGGACGCGGTCCAGAACGCCGGCGTCCAGATCCCCGGCGGCATCGTCGAACACCAGCGCACCTCCTACCTGGACAACCGGGCGTTGGAGACCGTGGTGATCGAGCCCTACGACGGACACGTCACGCTCTACATGGCCGACCGCTACCACGACGACGCGATCAAGTTCGAGCCGCGGTACGCCATCCGCCAGCCCGACGGCGGCTGGGGTGAATTCGTGGCCGACCTCGAGGTGGTGCCGATCGGGGGCGAGCACATCCAGGCCATCGACGAGCCGTACATTGCCAAGGTCGGCGCACACATGAGTGAGGCGATCAACCGCATCGAGCGCGCCGTGTCGGCGAACGAGGAGAAGTAGGCGACGTGACTGCTGAAGCCGTTGAACCGGTCCGAGCGCACACCACGGCGGAGAAACTGGCCGACCTCCACGCGCGCCTCGAGCTCGCCAAGGATCCGGGCGACGAGAAGGCGAAGGCGCGGCGGGACAAGAAGGGCATCCCGTCGGCGCGGTCGCGCATCTACTCGCTGCTCGACCCGGGCAGCTTCCTGGAGATCGGCGCGCTGGCGAAGACGCCGGGCGACCCGGGGGCGTTCTACGGCGACGGCGTGGTGACCGGGCACGGCACCATCGACGGCAGGCCGGTGGGCGTGTTCAGCCATGACCAGACGGTGTTCCAGGGTTCGGTCGGCGAGATGTTCGGCCGCAAGGTTGCCCGGTTGATGGAGTGGGTGGCCATGGTGGGGTGCCCGATCATCGGCATCAACGACTCCGGCGGCGCCCGCATCCAGGACGCCGCGACGTCGCTCGCCTGGTACGCCGAGCTGGGTCGGCGCCACGAGCTGTTGCGCGGGTTGGTGCCGGAGATCTCGCTCATCTTCGGCAAGTGCGCGGGCGGTGCGGTGTACTCGCCGATCCAGACCGACCTGGTGGTCGCGGTCCGCGACCAGGGCTACATGTTCGTCACGGGTCCCGACGTCATCAAGGACGTCACCGGGGAGGACGTCTCGCTCGACGAGCTCGGCGGCGCCGACGCGCAGGCCAGGTACGGCAACATCCACCAGGTGGTCGAGTCGGAGGCGGCGGCGTTCCAGTACGTCCGCGACTACCTGAGCTTCCTGCCGCCCAACACCTTCGACACCGCGCCCATCGTCAACCCCGGTCTCGAGCCGGAGATCACCCCGCACGACCTCGAACTCGACGCGATCGTGCCGGACTCCGACAACATGGGCTACGACATGCACGAGATCCTGCTGCGGATCTTCGACGACGGCGACGTCTTCGAGGTGGCCGCCAACGCCGGCCCGGCGATCATCACGGCCTTCGCCCGCGTCGACGGGCGCCCGGTCGGCGTGATCGCCAACCAGCCGATGTACAACGCGGGAGCCATCGACAACGAGGAGTCCGACAAGGCGGCCCGCTTCATCCGGTTCTGCGACTCGTTCAACACGCCGCTGATCTTCGTCGTCGACACCCCCGGCTTCATGCCGGGCGTCGGGCCCGAGAAGGGCGGCATCATCAAACGCGGCGGCCGGTTCCTGAACGCCGTAGTCGAGGCCGACGTGCCCAAGGTGACCATCACCGTGCGCAAGTCGTACGGCGGCGCGTACGCCGTGATGGGGTCCAAACAGCTGACGGCCGACCTGAACTTCGCCTGGCCGACGGCGCGCATCGCGGTGATCGGCGCCGACGGTGCCGCGCAGTTGCTGGTGAAGCGGTTCCCCGATCCGACCTCCGCCGAGGTGCAGAAGATCAAGGCGGACTTCATCGAGGGCTACAACCTGAATTTGGCGACACCGTGGATCGCCGCCGAGCGCGGCTACATCGACGGCGTCATCGAGCCGCACCAGACCCGGTTGCTGTTGCGGAGCGCGATCCGGCTGCTGAGCGACAAGCAGATCTCGCGGGTGCAGCGCAAGCACGGCCTGACCCCGATCTGACCGGGCACACTCCGGGCGGCCACGCGCGTCCCGCGACCGTGCGTGTCAGTTCCGCGACACGCCGCGATTTGCCCGAGAATGCGCACGCTCGCGACCGGTCGGGAGTTGGATGTCAGGGTGTCTAACCACTTCACCGGACTCAGCCTCGGACCCCCGCTCGGCGATCAGCGCCTGGACCTCTGCGATCTGTACGCCTTTCAGTCGCCGGCGAACCCGTCGAACACCGTTCTGATCCTCAACGTCAACCCGCAGGCGGACTTCCTGCACCCCGACGCCATCTATCGGCTGGCCATCGACAACGACGGTAATCTCCGCAACGACATCGCGTTCAGCTTCGTGTTCTCCGAGCCGCGCGACGGACGCCAGACCGTCGAGGTGTACCTGGCCACCGGTGAGGACGCCCGCGCCGACGAGGCGGTCGGATCGAGGATCTTCGACAACGTGGAGGTGTCGTTCGGCCCGGACCCGCAGATCTTCCAGTCGGGCAGCTTCACGTTCTTCGCCGGCGCCCGCAGCGACGCCTTCTTCTTCGACTTCGACGGCATCAAGGAGCTGTTCGACACGTCGGGTACGCGGAACTTCACCTCGCCGTACCAGCCGGCTCCCGAATCTCCTTGGACGGGCGTGGATTCCAACACCGAGGCCAACGTCTGCTCGATGGTCCTCGAGATGCCGACCAGCGCGCTCGGTGCGGACCCGGATGTCCGCATCTGGGGGAGGTGCAGCCTGCGCCGCGACGGCGAGCTGCTGCACGTCGACAGGGCCGGTCACCCGTCGGTCAGCAGCTTCTTCAACACCGACGAGACCAAGGAGGAGTACAACGCGTCCGAACCGGTGCACGATCGCGAGCGCTGGATCGGCATGTTCATCCACCTGATGGGCCACACCGGCGGTTACACGCGGGAGGAGGCCATCGCGGCGATCGACGAGGAGGGCACGCTGCCGGACATGCTGTCCTACGATCCGTCGAAGCCTGCGAAGTACCCCAACGGGCGGGTGTTCACCGACGACGTCATCGACTACCGGCTGGCGTTCCTGACCAAGGGGGACTGCCCGCCGAGCGGGCTGAGTCCACACACCGATACCCTGGCGGAGTTTCCCTACCTGGGCACGCCACACTGACCGTCCCGCGTGAGCCGCGCCGCACTACGATGCGGAGGTGCCCGACCTGGTCGATCTGCTGAAGCTCTGCGAGGCGCTGCCGGTCGTCGGGGATCCGTTGCGGCGCGGCCGGGTCGAACTCACCGATCAGGTCAGGGCGCTGGTGTCGACGGTCGGGTCGCGGGTGGTCGAACTGGTCCTCGACCAGATCGACCTCACGGCGCTGGTGCTCGAGCGGGTGGACGTCGACGCGATCGCCGCCGGAATCGACGTCGACGCGATCATCGTGCGGATCGACCTCATCGGGTTGGCCAACCAGATCATCGAGGGCGTCGAGCTGCCCAGGATCATCCGGGAGTCGACCACCGGCGTCACGGCGGAGGTCATGACGGACGTGCGCACGCAGGGCCAGCGCGCGGATGACGCGGTGGCGGGCTTCGTCGACCGCGTGCTCGGGCGCAACCAGGCACCGCGTTGAGCGATCAGGCGGCAGGCATCGTCAGCCGGGGCGTCGCCGCGGTCATCGATCTGGTGGTGGCGGGCGCCCTGGTCGCAATCCTGTACGTTGGAGTCGCCCTGACGCGGCTTATGCTGCAGCCCAGTGCATTTCGTTTCCCCGCGCCGAGCGCGTTCTTCTCCACGTCGGTGATGTTCGGCGTGGCGGTGCTGTACCTGGCCGGATGCTGGCTCGCCTCGGGCTGCACGGCGGGTGCGGTGGTGATGGGGCTGCGGGTCGTCGGCCTCCGCGCCCCGAGGCTGTCCCCGGCCGTCGCAGTGTGCCGCGCGGTGGCGTGCGTGGTGTTCCCGATCGGGCTGGCGCTGGTCGCCGTCGACGGCCGGCGCCGGTCGGTGCAGGACGTCGTGCTGCGTACCCGGGTGGTGTACACCCGACGGCCCTAGGGCTTGATCCTGATCTTGCCCGGGGAGTACAGGCCGCTGTGGGTGGCGGTGCCCAGCGCGATCTGCGCGGGCTGGGCGTCGACGATCGTGTCGAACCTGCGCAGCGAACCCCAGTCCCGACCCCAGTCGTGGTTCAGGTAGCTCGACACGAGCTTCTGCCGCAGCAGCAGGTCGGTGATGCCCAGCAGCCCACCGTTGAGGCCGTCCTGCCACGTGTCGGTGTCCTTGCGCTTGGCGTTGTAGTCCGGGGTGATGCGGAACTTGGGGACCTCGGTGACGCCGTCGGCGTGCAACATCGGCTGCTGGCACGGGAAGGCGAGACCCACGGCCCAGTCCATCAGGACCGGCTGCTCCGAGCCGACGTACTGCTGCACGGTCTTCAGAGCGGGGATGCGCGGCGGCGTGACGGCGACCCAGTCGCCCGGAGTCAGCGAGAGGTCCTCGGCGACGATGCGGACGTCCGTCGCGTCCGGCGGTATCAGCGAGCGGTCGAAGCGCAGGTTGCGCCATGACGGGATCGGTCCAAGGTCGTAGGGGACGACACGACCGGCCGGCAGCGGATTGCCGTCGGGCCCCGGTCTGGCGTACTCGAGTTCGACGGTCTGGCCTTCGGTGCGGCCGTTGAACACGCTGTTGCCCGTGATGCTGCCCGCCGCGGTCACCACGATCAGGGGCGCCGCGTCGTCGCGCCGGCCGCCGTCGGGCAGGTGATACCAGGCCGAGGTGAGACGGCTCTGCTGCTGCGCCGGGCCGCCGGTGTAGGTGCCCGCCAGCGGTACCCGGTTGGGATCGAGCCCGTACGGCAGCGGCACCGTCGACGCGTTGACCCCCGGCGTCGTCAGCTTGACCGGCGCCGCCCAGTCGTAGTCGGTACCCGGCGTGGGAAGGTCGTTGCGGATCGCCTCGGCGACGATGTGGTCCGGTACGCCGTTCGGCGTGAAACCGACCGGCCCGACGCCGCCGAGTGGCCCGAGCGGTCCGTAGTTCCCGGGCAGCGGGGGGAGGAAGCCCGCGTTGGAGTCAGGCTCGACGAGGACGTCGTCGGCCAGCCCGCAGCCGCCGGTCAGCGCGTCGAGGTTGGATGCCGCGTTGGAGTACGTCGGGTACTGACGCACCACGCCGGCGAGCATCGACCCGACGAAGACGACCACCATGAAGCCGGCCGTAACGGGGATCGGGGCCGCGGTCACCAGGCGCGTCAGTCGGCCCTCGTCGCGGTGGCGGGCGAAGTGCAGCCAGAACGCCCACAGCGCCACGATGCCGAAGAGCGCGAACAAGATCGAACTCAGCGTGACGCCACCGATCTTTGGCATCGCGTTGTTGAAGGGCACGCCGAAACTCGAGACGTACCACCAGCCGTTGGTGCTGGAGAACGTCAGCGCCAGCAGGAACAGCACCGCGGCGGCGAACGCCATCCGGTTGCGTGGGGAACGAAGCACCTCCCGCGACACCAGCACGGTGGCGACCGCGGCCATCGCCGCGCCGACCGCCGCGAACAGACCGAAGTGATGCACCCACTTGGTGGGGGTGAACATCAGGAAGAACATCGTGCCGAAGATGATGCCGACGAGGCGCCATAGTGGGCCCCGGGCGACACCGGGCACTCGTCCCCGCCGCAGCATGATGAACAGCGAGGCGAAGAGACTCAGCGCGGTGATGAAGAAGCCGAAGCGCCGCGACAGCGAGCCGTCGACGGTCGGCAGGATCAGGTAGTAGTAGCGGAGGTTCTCGGTGTACCAGGCCTGACTCGGGCCGATGGCGGTTCGAATCCTGGTGGCTTCCAACACCGTTGCCAACGTCTGGTCGGCGAAGACGACCGTGAGGATGATCGTGCCCGCGGCCAGCAGGGGCAGGATCAGCGGCCAGGTCCCGACCAGCCGACGCCGTCGGACCAGGATCCGCAGCAGCGGCCGGCCACCGGCCAGCAGCGCGGCGACCGCGATCAGGCCGGTCGGCTGGATCCCGAGCGTGAAGGCGGCCGCGGTGATCGCCAGCGCCGCGGGTGTCAGCCGGCCCGAGATGATCGCCCGCTCGATCAGCACGTAGGTGATCAGTGCGCCGGTGGCGATCTGGCCCTCCGGCCGCAGACCATTGTTGAACGGCATCCAGGCCGCCATCAGCACCAGGCCGGCCGCCCACATCGCGGCGCGGCTCGACGACACCGACGGGCCAAGCCGGGGCAGCACCTCGCGCGACAGCAGCAGCCAGCACACCAGCGCACAGATCAAGTCGGGCAACCGCATCCAGATGCTGGCGTCGCTGACGTGGGTCATCAGCGCGAGCAGGTTGTAGAACCAGCCGAACGGGTCTTCGGGGCTGCCGAACCAGCGGAAGTAGTTCGACATGTAACCGGCGCGATCGGCGACGCGGGCCATCTGCAGGATGTAGCCGTCGTCCGACGAATTGGCGCCGATGACGTGCCAGAGCAGGAATCCGCCCACCACCACGACGTCGGTGGCGGTGAAGATGCGCCATCGCGTCGGGATCACCCGCTGCATCCGTCTGCCGTCGAGTTGGTCGAGGCGCCACAGCGCGACGAGGGCGATGACGGTGGCGACCATGGCGAGCAGCATCGCGGCGAGTTTCGCGGTCGTCGGCTTGGTGGTGAAGCGGGTGTCGACCGTGGCCGACAGTGAGAGCCCCTGTGGCGCAGGCCCGGTCAGGTCGGTGAAGACCCCGACGAAGTTCGGACGCAGGTTCGGATCGTCGAATCCCGTGCGCAGCTCCTGCCCGCCGGTGTCGTTCCCCGAGTCGCTGCGCTCCTGGCCGCCGGTGTCGTTCCCCGGGTCGCTGCGCTCCTGCCCGCCGGTGTCGTTCCCCTTCAGCCCGACGAACGTCGCGAACGTCCCGGACTCGGCCGACGTGATCTCGATGCGCTGGCAGTCGGGCCCGGCCACCTTGGCCCGCGGGACGCTGGCCACCACCACGTTGCGGTCGGTGACGTCGACGTTGGTTCTGGTGACATTGACGAACAACGCGTTCAGCGCCGCGTCCTTCGCGCCGGCCGGTGCCGTGCCCAGCACCATGGCCCCGGCGGGCGGCACATTCCGCACCACGTCGCAGGGCACGGTGACCGACATGGTGACCGGGGTCAGGGTGATGAGCGGCGCGGTGACGTCGGTCAGCTGTCCGGACTGCGGCCAGTTCACCGTCGCCGTCGTCTGCACCACCGGCAGCAGCGGCGTCAGCACCGACAGCACGAACCCGATCAGCCCCGCGATCATCGCCACCCAGCGGGTGGTCCGCGTCCTGGTGTCGGTCACGAGTCCGTCCCCAGCGGCAGGGCCCTGATGGGTCCGCGGCGGGTCCAGCCGAGAACGGTCTGGCTGCCCTGGTCGACGAGGGCGTCGGGGGCCGTCGACGCCGGGACCACCCTGTCGTACCGCTCGATCGAGCCCCAGTCGCGGTACCAGTCACCGCGCAGGTACGTCGGCACCGTCGAGGTACGCAACAGCGCCTGTATGTAGAGGAAGGGACCACCGTCGTTGGCGGACTGCCACTGGTTGGACGACACCACCACCTGCTTGGCGTTGGGCAGGATGCGGTAGCGGGGCAGTTCGGCGATGCCGAGGTGCTGGGAGGCGGGGTGCTGACACGGGAAGTTCGCCGCCGACGCGATGTCGAGCAGTACCGGCGTCGTCGAGCCGAGGAACTGCTGCGCGGTCTGCAGCTGGGGCACCCGGGGCGGGGTGAACGCGAACCACTGGTCGGTGGAGAGGTTCGGATCGTTGGCGACGATGCGGGCCACGTTGGCCTCCGGCGGTGCCCACGTGAGCGGGAAGCGCAGGTTGCGCCAGGCGCGCTGGGGGGTGAGCACGTCGATGGGTTGCACCGAGGCCAGCTCGCGGAAGCTGCCGTCCGGGTTGCGGACGCCCCATTGGAGTTTCAGTGACTGGCCGTAGTTGAAGTCGCCCTCCTCGTCGACCGACCAGATGGCGCCCGCCGCGGCGACGGTCACCAGCGGCCGGTCCGGTGTCCGCGGCGGCAAGGCGTACCACGCCGAGGTGGCCGTGGCCGTCGTGGTGTTCTCCTGGTAGCTGCCCATCACGGGAGTGCGCGCGGGGTCGAGTCCGAACGGCAGGAACACCCGCGAACCGTTGACGCCCTCCGGTCCGTAGCCACCGCCGGTGCCTGCCGAGAAGCCGATGCCGACGTTCGGCTTGTCGGGTGAGCCGTCGGAGTTGACGGTGCCGGGATTGGAGGTGACGGGCTCGGGTGGCAACAGTGAGTCGCTGACCCCGTTGGGGGTGAATCCCACCGGGTCCGTCCCGCCGAGCGGGCCTGCGGGACCGGTCTGCTGGCCCGGCACTGGTTGCAGCAGACCGGCGTTGGGGTCGGCCTCGACCAGGACGTCGTCGGCCATGGCACAGCTGGTGGAGCTCAAGCCGGAACGTAGCGCGTCGAAGTCGGCCCGTGCGGTGGTGTAGTTCGGGTATCGCGCGGCCGCGCCCTTCACCATCGAGCCGACTTCCAGCAGCACCATCAGCGTCGCGACCACGAGCAGCGGTGTCGACGCCAGCACGCGGTTCCGGCGGGTGTTCTCCACCTCGGTGTGCCCGGCGTAGTCGATGCGGAAGTGCAGCCAGCCGGCCAACAGCGCCGTGGCGATCGCCAGCGCCAGGAACATCGACGTCACGGGCTGCCCCGCGATCACCGGCTGCTTGTCGAACCACGGCACGCCGTAGTTGCCGACGTAGAACCAGCCGTTGATGCCCGAGGTCGCCCACGCCAGCACGAACAGCAGTGCCGTCACATACAGCGCGAGGTTGCGTCGGCTGTGCAGCCCGACGCGGGAGAAGGTGAAGGCGGTGACCGCACCGAGCGCTCCGCCGAGGCCGGCGAACGCACCGAACTGCACCGCCCACTTCGTCGGGGTGAACGTGAGTAGCAGGAGCCCGACGGCCGTCGCGCCGATCAGTCGCCACACCGGGCCCGAGGTCACGCCGGGAAGGCCGCCGCGACGCAGCAGCACGGCCATGATGCCGAACAGGCACAGCAGCAGGACCAGTACCGCGAAGCGTCGGGTCAACGAGCCGTCGACACTGTCCTCCACGGTGAGGAAGTAGTAGCGGAGGAATTCTTGGTACCAGGCGATCGTCGGGCCGACGGTGTACTTGATCCGCGCGGCTTCGGCGACGGTCGCCAGCGTCTGGTCGCGGAAGACGATCACGAACACCAGCGACAGCGACGCCAGGCAGGCGGCGATGGGTGCGAGGGTTCCGGCCCCGTTCTCGTCGGTGCGCCGGCCGCGGGCGGTCCGGACGATGGCCCGAGCCCCGACCAGCAGCGGCGCGATCGCGATCAGGCCCTGCGGGGCCAGCGTCGCGCTGAACATGGCGACGACGATCGCGACGGCGGCAGGCCACCACCGGCGCGCCCCGATCGAGTACTCGACCAGCACCCACGTCAGCAGGACACCGAACGCGATCAGGGGTTCCGGGCGGAGCCCGTTGTTGAACGGCAGCCAGGCCGCCAGGAAGACGGCCGCACCGGTCCAGACCGCCACCCGGTTCGCGACCAGCCGCCTGCCAAGGCGGGGCAGCACCCAGCGGCTCAGCAGCAGCCACGTGGCCAGGCCGGCGACGAGTGCGGGCAGCCGCATCCAGACGCCCGCGGTGCTGACGGCGGCGAAGTGCGCGAGCACCCACTGGTACCAGTCGAAGGGGGCTTCGGCGGCACCGAAGTAGCGGTAGTAGTTCGCGGCGTAGCCGGCGTCGGTGGACACCCTGGCGATGGTGAGGTTGTAGCCGTCGTCCGACGAGATGGCTCCGACGACGTGCCAGAGGAGCAGTGCGCCGACGACGGCGCCGTCGGTGAGCCACGTCGCGGGCCCGACCCGCCAGAACCTGCGCCACGTGCCGTGGACCCGGCGGCCCGTGCGGGCCTCCAGCACGGCCAGCGCCACGATGGAGCCGACGGTGGACAGCACGCCGAGCGCCATCAACGCCGACTTGAGCGCGGTCGGCGAGGTGATGAAACGGGTGTCGACGTCGACGCGGGCGGCCAGTCCCTGGCCGGATGTCGCCCCCGGGGGGCTCCGGGCTGCGCGGCCACCTTCAGATCGCTGAAGATTCCTGCGACCTGCGGCTTCTTCTCGGGTGCCAGGGTGCCGGTGGCGCCGGGAATCCCGACGAAGTCCGCGCCGACCCCGCCGACGGTCGCCCAGACGTGCAGCGAGCTGCAGGCGCCGGCGTCGACGGCCTGCCGTGGCGCGACGGCGGCGACGGAGTCACGGAACGCGACGATGACGCTGTCCGCGGTGGCGCGGACGAACAGGCCGTTGCGGCCGGCGTCGATGCCCCCCTCGGGAATCGTCGAGAAGACGACGCCTCCGGCGGCGGGAAGGGTGGCCACCGCGCGGCAGGGGATCGTCACGTCCAGCGCCAGTGGTGCGCCGGACACCAGCGGCGCGGTCAGGTCGGTGACCAACCCGTCGCTTCCCGGTGCCTGCGGCCAAGCGATCGTGGCCGTGGTCTGGCGGACCGGGAGCAGCGGAGTGAGCGCGCAGAGCAGCAGTCCGGCGATGCCCGCGATGATCGCGATGAGTCGAATGGTCCTGGCGGGCACGAGGCTCGATGGTATGCGACGTCCTCGTGTGCGTTGCGTCGCCATGCGGCGGCGGCGCCGTTCAGCTCAGTCGCAGGGGCCCCGGAGTCCACAGCCCGCTGCGCGTCGCGGTGCCAAGGTCGAGCCGTGCGGGCTCGGCGTTCGGATACCAGGGCGTCAGCTTCTGCAGCGCACCCCAGTCGCGGTACCAGTCGTCCTCGAGGTAGGTGGGTACCGGCTCGGCGCGAAGCAGCAGCTCGGTGATGCCGAGTGGGCCGCCGCCGAGATAGTCCATCACCGGGGAATTGGCCTCGGCGCCGAAGCGGTCCGGCAGGATGCGCCACTTTGGCACCTCGGTGACACCGTTCTGGTGACTGAAGGGCCGCTGGCAGGGGAACGCCAGGCCGACGAGCCAGTCCAGCAGCACGGGGTCGGCACTGCCGACGACCTGCTGCAGCGTCTGCAGCCGTGGGATCCGCGGCGGGGTGACGGCGATCCAGTGGGCGGGCGCGAGGTCTTCGTCGGAGGCGACCAGGCGCACCTGCGTCGCGTCCGCCGGTATCGCGCTCAGCGGAACGCGGAGGTTGCGCCACGCGGGGACCGCGCCGACGTCGCCCAAGCCGACGCTGCCGCCCGGCCTGCCGCTTGCGGCTTGCTCGTCGGTCGCCCACTGCACGACCACTTCGCCGACGTCGAAACGTCCGGCGGCGGAGACCACCAACAGCGGGCCGGCCTGGTCGCGCGCCGGCAGGCGATACCAGCCGGACCGGAGTTGCGCCGGCTGCTGGGTGCCCGGCCGCCAACTGCCCATGACCGGGGTGGTCGCCGGGTCGAGGTTGTACGGCAACCGGGCCCGGGAACCGTTGACGCCCGCGGCGGCGGTGGTGCCGCCCTCGGTGCCGGGCTCACTCCCGCTGACCACCGATCCGTCGGTGTCGGCGAAGTTGCCGCTGCCCTGCGGTTCCATCACCGGGTCGGCGGACACGTCGGCGGGAATCCCGTTCGGTGTGAAGCCCTGTGCCAGGCTCGCGCCGAGGGCGGCGCCCACCGGCGTGTTCACCGGCACCAGCATGTCGGCGTTGGGGTCCTGTTCGACCATCACGTCGGTCGCCAGGCCGCACGTCTTGCCCACGACCGACTCCAGGTTGGATCGGCCGACCGACCACGCCGGATACTGATCGATCGTGGCGATGGTGAGTGAGGCGACCTCGAACACCACCAGCGCCCACACGGCAATGGTCAACGGCGCCTGGGCAACTCGCGACCAGCGCCTCGGCTTGCTCGGTGGGGTGCTGCTGCGGCCGGTGAAGTGGAGCCACGCCGCGACGCACAGCGCCACCACCGACAGGCCCAGCAGGATCGTGGTGAAGCCGAAGTGGTACTGGGGGAATTGATTCGCCCACGGCACACCGAAGTTCGACACGTACCAGAAGCCGTTCACGCTGGCGAAGGAGAGCGCGGTCATGAACAGCACCGTGGCGGCGAAGATGGTGCGGTTGCGGCGGGACGTCATGGCGGACGCGGCCACCGCGACGGCGGCGAGGGCACCGAGCGATCCGGCCAGACCGGCGAACACGCCGAAGTGGTGGGTCCACTTCGTCGGGGTGAACATCATCGCCAGGAACGAGATGATGGTGATCCCGATGATCCGGCGGCTCGGGCCCGAGGCGGTGCCGGGGATGCGGCCCCTGCGCAACGACATCGCCACCGACACCGCCAGTGCGAGCAGCAGGGCGAGCACCGCGAAGCGCCGGGACACCGAGCCGTCGGGGCTGGCCATGAACAGCCGCTCGTACCGGATGTGTTCGTCGAACCAGGCCAGGCTCGGACCGACGGCGGACTTGAACGTGCTCGCCTGGACCTCACTGGTGAGCGTCTGGTCCCGGAAGATGAGGAAGATCGTGACGGTACCCGCGGCGAGGATCGGGGCCAGCAGCGCCAGGCGACCGAACCGCGAAGTATGCGCGGCGACGATGGTCTTCAGCGGTCCGATGGCCACCAGCAGGGCACCGACCGCGGCGATGCCGGTGGGGCCGGAGAACAGGGTCAGGGCGCCGATGATGATCGCGATCGCCACCGGCAGCAGGCGACTGGTCGCAACGCCGCGTTCGACCGAACACCACGTGAGCAGGATCCCCAGCGCGATGATCGGCTCCGGTCGCAGCCCGTTGTTGAGCGGCAGCCAGAAGGCCAGGAACATGCCCGCCGCCGTCCAGGCGGCGACCCGGCTGGTCTTCACCGCGTGCCCGAGCCGGGGGATCACCTCGCGGCTGATCACCCACCAGCACGCCAGCGCCATCATCAGGGTCGGCAGGCGCACCCAGACGCTGGCGGTGCTGACGTGGGCCCACAGCGCGAGCAGGTCGTAGTACCAGCCGAACGGCGCCTCGGGCGTGCCGAACCAGCGGTAGTAGTTGGCCATGTAACCGGCGTGTTCGGACACCCGGGCCATGGTCAGGATGTAGCCGTCGTCGGAGGTGTTGGCGCCCACGAAGTGCCACCACACCAGCACCGCGGCGACGAGACCGTCGAGCGGCGACAACGACCACCACCGCGGCGGGAGGAAGCGGCGGTGCCGGACGCCGTCGGCGGTGTCCAGCACGTGCAGTGCGCCGAGTGCGACGATCGTCATCGCGATCCCGACGATCATGGCCAGCATCTTGAGCAGCGTCGGCGACGTGCTGTAGCGGGAGTCGATGGTGGCCGAGAACCGGAGCCCGGGAGGTGCCGGCCCGGAGAGGTCGGTGAAGACGCCGACGATCTGCGGACGGAAGTCATAGCCGCTGCGCTCGCCCCGCAGCGGGTCGCCCGGCTTGGCCTGACCCTCGGCGTCGGGTCCTTCGGTGAGACCGACGAATTCGCCGGTGACCCGGTCCGCGTGGGCGGTGAAGGTCAAGCGCTGGCAGGCGGGGCTGAGCACCTCGGCCAGCGGCGCGCTCGTCACCGGGGTGTTGCGGACGATCACCAGCAGGTCGGCGCCGACCCGCTCGATGAGCAGACCCCGATCGACGGCCTTGGGCGCCTGCTTGGGCACCGTGGACAGCAGGACGGTACGGCCGGCGTTCTGGGGCCCGACGAGGCCGGCGGCCGCGCTGCACGGGATCGACACGTTCAGGTCGGTCGCCACGTATCCGATGAGCGGGGCGTCGACACTGGCCATCACGCCGTTCTGCGGCCAGTTCAGCGTGGCGGTGGTCTGGGTGACCGGGAGCAACGGGGTGGCCAGCGCGAGCGCCGCGCCGAGCAGTCCCGCGACGATCGCGACGAGGCGCGCGGTCCTGTGGTTCGTCATGCCGGCGATGGGCTGGGTTCCCACTCCCTCGCGGCTCACGGGGCTAGATGTTAGTTCCCTGCCCTGCGGCACCCGTTTCGTCACGGCGGCCTACCGTCGGATCGCGAGCACGAAGGGTCCGATGTCGGAAACGTCCCACCGTGGGTCGTCGAACAACGCAGCATCGAGCGCGACCTGGTAGCGGCGGACGTTCGGCTGGTTCGGGTAGACGTCACTGGCCAACCGCAGGGTGTAGGTGTCGTTCGCGCCGTGACGCATCAGGAACACCGTCGGCGGTGCCCAGGGCAGCCCGTCGAGGGCGGCGATGAACTGGTCGGGCTTGGTGATGGTCGCCCAGCTCTCGATGGCCGCCGAGCGGGCCTCGAACTGGGCGAGCGGGTTGGCATAGTGCGACGTCAGACCCTGAAACCCGTAGTAGGGGTAGTAGGCGAGGAAGCTGTAGTCGGCGGTCATCACGACCGTTTCGTTGCGGGGCCGCCCGGTGACCAGACTGATCTTGGCGTCGACCTCGCGGTAGTACTGTTCGGCGCCGGGCGGCCGTCGGTCCGCCCGCTGACCGCTGCCGTCGGTGTCGGTGTACGCGACGACGATGTCGGGGCGCAGCACGTCGGGGATGTCTTGGGTGAACGTCATGGCGCCGATCGCACCCAGCGTGGCGCCCGCGGCGATCACCCGCTGCCTCGTCCTCGGCGTGTAGCGCGCCGCGATCGCCAGCGTGGTCTCCACGAAACCGAATGCCCCCGCCGCCGCGAGCAGCACGGTCAGGGTGGCCTGCAGCCGGAAGGACAGCAGGGTCGTGCCCGCCAGTGTCGTCAACATCGACAACAGTGACCATGCGTACACGGCCAGCACCGCCACGGCCAGCGCGCCTGCCCGCGTGGAGGTGCGCGCGTACACCACCAGCCAGAGGGTGCCGACCATGCACAGGGCACCCACCAGCGTGAAGTCGAGCATCGGGAAGGTCAATTGGGCGCCGTCGGCGGGTAGGTAGTGCTGCGCGGTGCCCGACTCGGCCGGCGATCCCTTCGCCGCGGCGATCAGGTACGGGGCCCACCCGATCAGCGCCAGCGCGCCGGAGACGACCCCGATCAGCGCCAGCCGCAGGAGGGGGGCCCAGCTCCGCCGGGTCACGGCCACCAGGAGCGCCATGATGACGAGCGTGAACGCGGCGTAGGCCAACAGCAGCGTGTAGAACAGCGCGGAGACCCCCAGGAAGAGGCCGACCGCGACCGTGGCCGCCCACCCGCCGTGTCGTCCCCCCGAGTCGCTACGCTCCTGCCCGCCGTGTCGTCCCCCCGAGTCGCTACGCTCCTGCCCGCCGTGTCGTCCCCCCGAGTCGCTACGCTCCTGCCCGCCGTGTCGTTCCCCCGAGTCGCTACGCTCCTGCCCGCCGTGTCGTCCCCCCGAGTCGCTACGCTCCTGCCCGCCGTGTCGTCCCCCGCGCAGACCCGACCACGCCAGCACGAAGATCGGCGGTAGAAGCACCGTGATGATCGCCGCGTAGGGCTCGGCCGGCGCGTACGCGAGCGTGACCGCGGCGACGGCGGTCGAGACCACCAGCGCGAATTCGAAGCGGACGAGCATCGTCCACAGCACCAGCGACACGGCGATCGCCGCGGTGATCGAGACGATCGACCACGGCTTGAACATCTCCCAGGCGGGGGTGCCGGTCAGGTGGGCGAGCCTGCCGCCCAGCCAGAACCAGCCCGGCGGGTAGAACGGCGGGAGGCCGAGGTAGGTCATGTCGCGCGGCGCGGCGGTGTCGGTGAGCCGCGTCAGGTACTCGGTGCGGAACTGCTGGTCGACCGAAACGCCGAAGAGGTACAACTTGGTGGCGCCGAGCGGCATCCCGAGGGTGACGGCCGACAGCGCGGACAGGGACGTGACGGAGACCGCCCAGGCGATCAGTCGCCGGCGGATCCGCCACAGCCACCCGGCGGCGAGGAGCCCGACCAGACAGGCGAATTGGCCAACGGTGGTGAGTGCGTGCAACTGATTCGACGAGTTGAAGGCGGGCCAGTTCACCCGCGCGATCGCCACGAGTGACACCGAGGACACCACGACGGCCACGGCGATCGCCACGGCGGCCAGGCCCGCCGTCCTGACGGCGGTTGCTCCGCTCCGGAACACCGGAGGTCAGATCGGGAGCTTGCGAAAGATCGGCCGGGGAACGTGCCGCAGCACCATCATCACGTAGCGGAATGCTCCGGGCGCCCAGACCAGTTCCTTGCCCTTGGCCGACGCGGTCACGGCCAGTTCGGCAACGTACTCCTTGTCGACCGTCAACGGTGCTTCCTTGACGTGTGCGCTCAGCCGGGTGCGTACCTGCCCCGGACGGATGACGAGGACGCGAACGCCGAACTCGCGCAGGGCTTCTCCCAGCCCGAGGTAGAATCCGTCGAGGCCGGCCTTGGTGGAGCCGTAGACGAAGTTGGAGCGCCGCACCCGCTCGCCCGCCGCCGAACTCATCGCGATGATCCGGCCCGAGCCCTGCGCGCGCATCTTTTCACCGAGCAGTACACCCACCGAAACCGCTGCCGTGTAGTTGATCTCGGCGATCTGTACGGCCTTGCGCTGGTTCTGCCACAACTCCTCGGCGTCTCCGAGCAGTCCGAATGCCACGATCGCCACGTCGACGTCGCCGCCCTTGAATGCTTCGTCGATGACCGCGGGATGGGTGTCGGTGGCCACCGCGTCGAAGTCGATCAGCTCGACGGCCGTGGCGCCCGCATTCTTCATCTGCGCCACCGCGTCGTCGCGACCGGGGTCGTTCGGCAACGCGGCCAGCACGATCCGTACCGGCGCATCGCGCAGATAGCGCTCACAGATCGCCAGCCCGATCTCGGACGTGCCACCGAGCAGCAGGACGGTCTTGGGGTTGCCCACGGCATCGAACACCATTTACAGAAGCTCCAAACGTCGGGCCATGTCCGAGGCGAACACCCCGTCGGGATCGACCTCGCGGCGGACTTCGATCCACTCGTCGACCCGCGGGTACATGGCGTGGAAGGTCTCGGCGGTGGTCCTCGAGTCCTTGGCGGTGTAGAGCCGACCGCCGAATTCGAGGACGCGCCGGTCGAGTTCGGTGAGGAGCGCCCCGATGCCGGCCTTCATCGGGAAGTCCATGGCGACGTTCCATCCCGCCATCGGAAAGCTCAGCGGGCCTTTGTTTCCCGGTCCAAAGACCTTGAAGACGTTGAGCGCCGAGTAGTGTCCACTGCGCTGGATGTCACCGATGATCTGCTTGAACTCGTCGACGGCCGACAGCGGCACCAGGAATTGGTACTGCGCGAATCCGGCCGGGCCGTAGCCACGGTTCCACTCGCCGAGCAGATCCAGCGGATGGTAGAACTGCGTCAAATTCTGAACCTTGCCCCGGTAGTGCCCGCCCCGGCGGTAGTACAGCTCGCCGATCGTGCTGAGCGTGACCTTGTTCATCAGACCGTTCGGAAAGACGTCGGGCACGGTCATCAGTTGCGGCGCGTCGAACTTCAGCGGGTTCTTGGCCAGCTTGCCGGGCAGCTCGTCGAGGCGGGCCAGCCGTCCGCGGGTGATCGCCGCCCTGCCCAGTTTCGGCGGCGGGCTGATCGCGTCGAACCACGCGCTCGAGTAGGTGTAGTCGGCCTCGCTGCCGTCGCTGTGAAAGGCGATGGTCTCGTCGAGGTTCGCGGTGTTGTCACCGTCGTTGATGAAGTAGGCGGTTTCGGTCGGCGTCATGGAGATGGTGGCCCGCATGATGATGCCCGTGAGTCCGTTGCCGGCCACCGTGGCCCAGAAGAGGTCCGCCTCGTCACCGTCCGGGGTGAGATGGCGGACCCGGCCGTCGGCAGTGAGCAGTTCCATCGAGCGGACGTGATCGCCGAAGCTTCCGTCGCTGTGGTGGTTCTTGCCGTGGATGTCGCAGGCGATGGCACCGCCGATGGTCACCTGGCGGGTGCCCGGCAGCACCGGGACCCAGAGTCCGAACGGAAGCGCGGCCTTCATCAGCTGGTCGAGGCTGACGCCGCCATCGACGTCGACGAGGCGGGTTGCTGCGTCGATCGAGTGGATCTTGTTCAGCGCGGTCATGTCGATGACGAGGCCGCCGCCATTCTGGGCGTTGTCTCCGTAGGAGCGGCCCAACCCCCGCGCGATGACCCCGCGACCGCCCGCCGCGGCGACGGCCTCGGCGATGGTGCCGGGGTCGGGCGTCGAGAGCACCTGGGCGACGGTCGGCGCGGTGCGGCCCCAGCCCGACAGGCGCTTGGTGGTGGTGGTGAACATCGTGACGAGGGTACCGCCCCGGATCAGGCGAGCCGGAAGATGACCGCCCGCTGAACGATGAAGTTGATGACGGTCGCGGTGCCCTGCGCGATGACGAACGCCACGGGCACGCGCCACGGCTTGTCGTCCCACAGCGTGTACAACGCGTAGTTGATGCCGACCTGTACGGCGTAGGTGACGGCGTAGAGCACGACGACCGCGACGAACCGGGCCCGGCTCGGCGGCGCCTGAAACGTCCACCGGCGGTTGATCAGGTAGGCGGTCGTCGTCCCCGCGATGAAGCTGAGCGTCTTCGCCACGTTCACGTTCAACCCGAGCCGGAGGAACAGCACGTAGAGTCCGAAGTCCACGATCGCCGACAGTCCGCCGGTGACGACGAACCGCCAGGCCTGGGTCAGCAGGCTCAGGTCGGGGGACATCGGGGGCTCGGCCACGGGGGCAGCTTAGTCAGCGGGACTGATCGCCCGGCGTCGCCAACCCAGCGGGCCGCTCGCCGACGGCGATTGCACGTCCGTTCGGTCTGCGTGGCCCGCGATCACCGGGCAATGCCGGCCGGCGAGCCGCGCAGCCCGCTGTCGGCCAGCACGCCGCACAACGCGTCCAGCGCCGGTCCGAACGCATGCTCGGCTGGGGTACCGAAGTTGATGACGATGCCGTCGGTGGAGGGCGTCCCTGGACCAGCGTCCGGGTGCCGCAGGAGCGCCAGTCCAGCCACCCCGACGCCCGCCTCGCCCGCGCGCCGCAGCACCTCCGCCTCGGTGCCCTCGGGCAGGGTCAGCTGCAGGTGCAGGCCGGCCGCCAGCCCACTGACGCCGACCTGAAACGGCCGCAGTCGTTCGACGAGCCGGTCCCGGCGGTGCCGGTAGATGTGACGCATGCGGCGGATGTGCTTGTCGTAGTTGCCCGTTGCGATGAAGTCCGCCATCGTCAGCGCCACGATTCCGTTGACGTAGAACTGCTGCCCACCCGAGGCCGCGAGGACCCGGTCGATCAGGGCGTCGGGCAACACCATCCACCCCAGCCGCAACACGGGCGCCAGACTCTTGCTGGCCGACCCCAGGTACACCACCCGCTCCGGGTCGAGTCCCTGTACCGCGCCGACGGGTTGGCGGTCGTAACGGAATTCGCCATCGTAGTCGTCCTCCACGAGGAAGCCGCCGCGGCGCTGCGCCCAGTCGAGTACCGCCGTGCGTCGTACCGGGTGCAGTGGTACGCCGTGGGGGAAGTGGTGCGCGGGGGTGAGCAGTGCGGCCATGGCGTTGCCTGCGTCGAGGTCGTCGACGATGGCGCCGTGGTCGTCGACCCCGATGGGCGTCGTGGCCACGCCCACCGCCGCGAGCGCCTCGCGGAAGAGGAACAGGCCGTACGTCTCCACGGCGATCGGGCCGGTGTCGGCGAAGACGCGGCCGAGGAGCTCGACGGCGTGGCGGGTGCCCGCGCAGACCACGATCGAGTCCGGTGTGGTGCGTACCCCACGGACCCTGCCCAGGTACGGCGCGAGTGCCTCGCGAAGTTCGATCGGACCACGGGGATCGCCCATGCGCAACGCCTCGTGGGGTGCACCGGCGAGCGCGCGCCGGGTCGAGGCCAGCCATGCGGTCCTCGGGAACTCGGCGACGTCGGGTGAGCCCGGCAACAGGTTGTGCGTCGGTGTGCCGGGAACGCCCCTCGGCCGCGCGGGCAGCGGCGCGACGCGGCTGTTGACCACCCAGGTCCCGGCGCCTTGGCGCGAGGCGAGCCAGCCCTCCGCGACCAGTTCTGCGTAGGCCTCCGCGACGGTGTTGCGGGCCAATCCGAGATCCGCGGCGAGGGTTCGTGACGGTGGCAGCACCGTGCCCGCCGCGAGCCGGCCGGACCGGACGGCCTCCCGGAGGGCGTCGAGTAGTAGCTCCCGCACACCGCGGGTGCCCGGGGAGATGGCGTCCCGGAGCTCCAGGTAAAGGTCGCGGGTTCCGATATTGGCCCATGAAGTCACCCTTGGATTGAACCATGATCGCGGTTCTTTGGCCGCTAGCGTGGTCGACATGACGCAGACACTCGACCACCCGACCGCCATCGATCGCATGGAGATCTACAAGGTCTCCCCCGAGCTGTACGACGCGATGATGAAGCTCAGCGCCGCGTCCGCCAAGGGCGTCGACCCGATCATCGGGGAGCTCGTCAAGATCCGTGCCTCGCAGATCAATCACTGTGCGTTCTGTCTCGACATGCACGTCGCCGATGCCCGCAAGCTGGGGGAGTCCGAGCAGCGGCTGGCGCTGGTCGCCGCGTGGGACGAGGCGGGGAATCTGTTCACCGAGCGGGAGAGGGCGGCGCTCGAGCTGACCGAGGCGATCACCGAACTTCACCACGGTCACGTCGCCGACGCGGTCTATGCCAAGGCCGCGGCCGTCTTCGACGAGAAGGAACTTGCGCAGGTGATTGCCATGGCCGTCACCATCAATGCGTGGAACCGGTTGAACGTGACGACCCGCATGAAGGCGCCGCGGCGCTGAGAACGTCCTCGGGCGCCGATGTCGGGCCTGCGCCGACCAGGATCGGATCACGACCCGTGGATGAATCGACGACCGTGGAGGACGCTCACGCCGGGGTGGCGGGCGCGTGCACGCGCCGGGCCATCCACGGCAACGCGTCGGAGAAGGCGCGAGCCGCGAACTGCCACGTGTGGTAGCCGGGGTACACCTGCAGGGCGCACCCGATCCGAACGGCCATCGCCGCGGCGCACAGGTCCGGAAGTGCGCCCTTCTCCCGGAATTCGTCGGCGTCGTCGTAACCGCCGTATCCCACGGCTGCCGTGCGGTCGGTCGGTCGGTCGGGCAGGTCCTTGGTCTTGTCGTCGGCCGGCTCCTTCGAATCGTCGAAGTACCCCGCCACGCCGCGGTAGGGGCCGTGCTTCGCCATGACGGTGCGGGGGTCGTAGGCAGCCCAGGAGGCAGCGTCACCGCCATAGAGCCGGTCGATCGTCTGCTGCTTGGTGCCCGAGTTGGGCCCGCGGTCCCCGCCGATGTCGACGAAGGTGGCGAACAGATCGGGGTGCATCACCGCGAGGTCGATCGCGCAGGTGCCGCCCATCGACCAGCCGACGACGCCCCAGTCCGCCGCGGCAGACGACGTCCCGAACTCGGAGATGACGTAGGGCCGTGCTTCCTTCGTCAGATGGTCGGCGGCGTTGCCGCGCGGACCGTCGACGCATTCGGTGTCGTTGTTGAAGCTTCCGCTGGAGTCGACGAAGACCACCACCGGGGCGTCTCCGGCATGGGCCTTGGCATAGTCGTCGAGCACGGAGATGGCGTTTCCGGTCCGGATCCAGTTGGTGGGGTTGCCGAATTCGCCGGCGATCATCATCACCGCGGGAAGCCTCGGTGGCATGGCTCCGGCGAACCAAGCCGGCGGCAGGTAGACGTATTCACGCCGGTGGCTGAAGTTGCCGACGCCGCGGGGGATGTCGATGCCGACCAGCTTGCCCGCGTTTTGGTGCGTATTACGCAGCTGCGAAAGATCTTTCGCGTCGATCTGATCAGGCAGCGGCCCAGCGGTCACGTCGCCCCACGCCTTCTGCAGCGTCGGGTAGTAGCCGACCCACTGGTTGAGGGCGAGCAGGGCGCAGACCAGCGTGAGCGGGACCGCCACCAGCGACAGGGCGCGCCGGTACCACCGGGCGCCGGGGAACCCGAGCACGGCGACGCCGACCGACCCGGCGCACACGGCGGTCCACACCCACAGCGCCGTCGGCGCCGGATCGGACGACAGCCCCTCGGAGTTCACGTACGCGCGCACGGCGAGTGCGGCAGCGACGCCGACGCCCGCGCTCAGCGGCAGCCACCCGAGTCGCCACCGCCGGGTGCGCCAGCCGATCGCGGCGATCAGGACCAGGACGGTGACGATCTCGACGGCATGGGGCAACCACCCGCCCAGCAGTGAAAGGCCATGTCCGAACTTGTCGAAGTCGGGGTCGGGCAGCGGAGGCATCGGAATGGGCGTGGGTGACGGAGGCGCAGTCGTCGTCGGCCCTGGAGGCGGCACCCTGCCATTCTGAGAAGCCTTCCTCCAGGCAGGCTGTCAGATCACCGGGCTTCTACACCCAGTACGGGACGCGCGCCCGGTACTGCCGCATCGCGAATGCGGTGACCGTCCATCCGACGATGGTCAGCACGATCACCACCACCCAGTGCCGCAGCTCCTGATCCGCCCCGAGCAGCGGCGCGCGGACGATGTCCACGTAGTGCAGCAGTGGGTTGAACTCGATGACCTTGGCCCACGTCCCGGCGCCCTGCTGCCGCAGCGTGGCGTCGTTCCAGATGATCGGCGTGACGTAGAACAGCAACTGCACCAGGCTGAACAGCAGCGGGCTGATGTCGCGGTACCGGGTGGCGAGGATGCCGAAGCACAACGCCACCCACACGCAGTTCAGCGCGATCAGCGCGAGCGCGGGGATGAAGGTCAGGTCGGTCCACTTCCATGGCTGCGGGAAGATGATCGCGATGATGACGAAGATGACGATGTTGTGGCCGAACAGGATGATCTGGCGCCACACCAGTCGGTAGACGTGCACCGACAGCGGCGTCGGAAGTTGTTTGATCAGGCCCTCGTTCGCGACGAACACGTCGGCGCCCTCGAGGATCGACGCGTTGATCAGGTTCCAGATGATCAAACCCAGCGTGACGTAGGGCAGGTGCTCGGCCAGCGGAAGGTGGAACAGCGTGGAGTACAGGCCGCCGAGCGCCACCGCCATGGTGCCGGTGGCGATCGTGATCCAGATCGGTCCGAGCACCGAACGGCGGTAACGCTGTTTGATGTCCTGCCAGCCGAGGTGCAGCCACAGTTCGCGCTTGTCGAACCCCGACACCAGGTCGGCCCAGGCGCGCGTGAAGGTCTTCGACTCCGCTGCCGCGTCGATGAAGGTCACCGTGATCGTCTCCCGTCTGGGTGGGCGAACTTCTCGTCGCGGCCGAGCCGCCGCAGCCGCAGCCACTCCCGCAGGCCGGCCGGATCCCGACGACTCACCAGGAAGAACCAGCCGAACCGCAGCCACTCCTGGGGCACCAGCTTCCGCATCCCGCGCTGGGACTGCAGGAAGCCGCGGTTGCGGTAGGTGTAGTAACGCTTGGTGTCGTCATCGGGATACTGGGTGTGCATGCGGCCGCCGAGGATCGGCTTGAACTCGTCCGAGCCCTGCGGGTGCAGGTAGACGGCGTCGAGGCACGTGCCGAACGGAAGGCCGGACCGCACCAGCCGTCGGTGCACCTCCACCTCGTCACCGCGGATGAACAACCGGATGTCCGGCACCCCAACGGCTTCGAGCGCGGACGCCCGGAAGAGTGCGCCGTTGAAGAGCGACGCGATGCCTGCCAACAGGTCACCCGAGCCGTCGGTGCGCAGCTCGTCGACCCGGCGGCGCCACACCAGGCCGCGGCGCAGCGGAAACGCCAGCAGCGACGGGTCGGCGAGATCGCACACCATCGGCGAGACCTCGGCGAGGGAGTGCGTTGCCGCGCAATTCAGAAGGGTGCGCAGCACGGTCGAGTCGGCCGGCCTGCCGTCGTCGTCGGCCAGCCACACCCAGTCCGCCCCGAGCGACAGTGCCGTCAGTACGCCGAGCGCGAAGCCGCCCGCCCCGCCCAAGTTGCGCCGCGACCCCACGTAGGTACTCGGAACGGGTTGCGCCGCAACCAGTTCGCGAACGCGGCCGTCGTCGTCGTTGTCGATCACGATCAGGTGGTCGGGCGCGCGGGTCTGGCTCGTCACCGCATCGAGGGAGACGGCCAACTCGGTGACCCGCCGGTGGGTCACCACGACGGCGCAGACGATCTCGCTCATGGGCCGCTGTTCTCGCGTGCGTTCTCTTCGATGACCTCGCGGACGTGCCGGGCGGCGTCCTCGCCCTCGTAGGCGCGCACGACCGCCTCGATGCCACCGGTCATCTTGATGGTGCCGTGGTCGACCCACATGGCGGTGTCGCACAGTTGGGCCAGGAATTCGTTCGAATGGCTGGCGAAGACCAGGATGCCCGACCTTGCCACCAAATCCTGCAACCGCGTGCGGGCCTTCTTCATGAACTCGGCGTCCACGGCGCCGATGCCCTCGTCGAGAAGCAGGATCTCGGGATCGATGCTCGTCACGACACCCATCGCCAGCCGCACCCGCATGCCGGTCGAATAGGTGCGCAGCGGCATCGACAGGTAGTCACCGAGCTCGGTGAAGTCGGCGATCTCGTCGACCTTGGCCGCCATCTGCTTGCGCGTCTGGCCGAGGAACATCCCGCGGATGACGATGTTCTCGAAGCCGGAGATCTCCGGATCCATGCCGACGCCGAGATCGAACACCGGCGCCACCCGCCCACGAACCGTCGCCGACCCGCGCGTCGGCTCGTAGATGCCCGACAGCAGCCGCAGCAGCGTCGACTTGCCCGCCCCGTTGTGCCCCACCAGGCCCACGCGGTCGCCCAGCTTCAGCGACATGGTGATGTCGCGAAGGGCCTCGATGACGACGACGTTCGACTCGTTGCGGCCGATGGCGCCGCCCGCCTTGCCGAGGAAGGCCTTCTTGAGCGACCGCGACTTGGCGTCGAAGATCGGGAACTCGACCCACGCATTCTGGGTCGCGATGTGCGGGTCGTTCACAGCTAGAGGTACTGCCCGGTCCCGGAGCTCGACGGGCCGCGCGGGCCCGGCGCGACGACACCGGGCGGCAACTGACGCATCTGTTCCAGCTGGGCGCGGGCCGCCATCTGCTGGGCGAAGAGCGCGGTCTGGATGCCGTGAAAGAGCCCTTCGAGCCACCCGACGAGCTGAGCCTGGGCGATCCGCAGCTCGGCGTCCGAGGGCACGGTGTCTTCGCCGAAGGGAAGAGCCAGGCGTTCGAGTTCCTCGCGGAGTTCGGGAGCGAGGCCCTCCTCGAGTTCCTGGACGCTCCTCGCGTGGATCTCGCGCAGCCGCCCGCGGCTGGCCTCGTCCAGAGGTGCCGCGCGGACCTCTTCGAGGAGCTGTTTGATCATGGTGCCGATGCGCATGACCTTCGCCGGCTGCTCGACCAGGTCGGTCAGGGACTTGCCGTCGGCGTCGTCACCCATTCTGGGCATGTCACCGAGGATCTCGACGTCCTCGGCGTTGTCGTCGTCGCCGCTTGTCGTCATGGTGTTCTCCAACGCTCCTGGCAGGTCTAGCCACCCTGCCACTCGTAGATGTGGTCCTCGCCGTTGTCGTAGATCTCCTTCCACGACTTTGACTTGCCTAGCGACACTAGTCCGTCCGGCATGACGAACCCGCGCACCACCGGTGAGCTGGTGATGACGTAGCGGATGTTGAGCGCGTGGACCGCCGCGGCGACGCGGGGATCGGTGTCGGCGTCATCGGCGTACGCCCAGAAGATGAACCTGTGATACCCCGGTCCCTGCTGTTGGGGGTAGTCGTAGTGGGTCCACAGCGGGTGCAGCCCCGTGACGGCGTAGATCCACGCGGTGCCGTCGGTGTTGGCGTTGCCGATCACCGTGTCGCGGGCCCCCGGCAACGTCGCCAGGTAGGCGAACGCCTCGAGGTCCTCGTCGTCGATGATGACCTGGTCGTACTTCTCGCCGATGAGGTGCCGGTGCCGCGGGAAGTAGTGCCACGCCATGCCGATCGACACCGCGACCACGATCACCGCGGTGGCGGCGCGGCGGGTTCGGGTGTCGAGGCCAGGGGCCAGCCGCCCCAGGGCCGCGAGGGCGGCCGACGCCATGGTGAACAGGGCGATGCCCGCCATCGGGGCGAGCAGCAACGTCACCACCGCGGACAGGCGGCGGGGGTCGCTGTAGAAGAGGTCGGTGAACTTGGCGGTGACCGTGCCGATCGGGCCGCCGAAGGGCGCCGACGCGTGCACGATCGAGTACACCAGCAGCAGCCAGACGGCGGCGGGCCACCAGATCCGCCGCACCAGCAGGATCACGAAGCCGATCGCCGCGAGGGCGATGAGGGCGTTCTGAATCGGATAGTCGTTGAGGTGACGGGTGTGCTGGACAATCGCGTCGAAGAGCGCCTTCTTCTTGCCCTCGTGCGTGTCGAACTCGTGTCCCTCGATGATCTCGGCCTGTTGCAGCACGGCGATGAATTGCACGAGCAGTAGCACCACCGCCGGTGCCGCGACCGCCACCAGGCCGACGAAGTCGGCCACCCTCCCGCGGACGGGCCGCCAGAGACCTTCGAAGAGCCACCACGCCGCGACGAACAGGACCGTCACGACCCCACCGGTGATGTGCACCGAGAACACGCCGAGCACCGCGAGGACGGCGAGCGGGAGGCGGTCGCGGTGCCGAAGCGAGGACACGACGAGCAGCATCGTCGGCACGGCCAGCCCGTAGGCGGCCAGATTCGGCATGGAGGCGGTGTCGAACTCGACGTAGGGCACCGAGGTGAACGACGCGGACAGCGCCGCCGCCGCGGCTGCACATCCGGCAGCCTGCCACTGGCCGACGTCCCGGCTCCGGAGCAACTGCCAGCTCAGTGCTGCCGCGCTGACCGGGAAGAGCCAGACCGAGGTGGCCAGCGAGTTCAACGTGTACGCGGTCGTGGCGGATGCACCGGCGAGCTGACATTGGATCGCGGCAAGGGCGTGGAAGGCCGACGGGTAGTACAGAAGGTCGTGGGTTTCCACGTTGCGCAGCTCGCCCATGTGGGTCGGCGAGGCCTGGCCGGTGTCCACGATGAAGCGGATCGTGTTCGCATGCCATACCGAGTCCCAGGTGCTGGGAATCGATTGCCAGTGAGGCATGCCACGGATTGCTGCCCATGTGATGAAGATCGCACCGAGGACGACGCCCGCGGCGATCACCAGCGCCGGGCCGAGGGTCGGCTGACGGCTGTCCGGCGAGTCGGCGTCGCGCCGTGCGAGCACCGCCTGCAAACCCGTGATCGCAGCGACCACGACGAGTAACACGAGGAGTGCGGTGCCGAGGTTCCACGGCACGCCGATGGCGCCGAGGGGCACGATGGCAAGGGCGACAGTGCCGTAGGTCAGCGCCGGGCCCACTGCAATGGCGGTCGGCCAGGTTAGCTGCGCGGTCCTGGCGATGATTGCTCCCGGGATGACCAGCAACGCCAACGCCACAAGCAACCCGGACGCCAAGCTCACTGCACTAGTATGACCGGCTAGGTGACTTGGTCCGTCAGGGCACGTGCATGGGCGGACACCACCGACATCGGTACGGTTCGCGGTACTCACATGGCTTGAAGGTGGCTGGCAATGGCATACGACGTCGCCCGGGTGCGTGGTCTGCATCCGTCCCTGGGTGATGGTTGGGTGCACTTCGACGCGCAGAACGGGATGCTGCTGCCCGACTCGGTGGCCACCACGGTGTCCACGGCGTTCCGCGGTTCGATGACCACGGGGCAGGGGCCGCATCCGGCGGCGACGCGCAGCGCCGCGGTGCTGCAGGCCGCTCGGCAGGCCGTCGCCGACCTCGTCGGCGCCGATCCGCGTGGCGTCGTGCTGGGCGCCGACCGCGCCATTCTGCTGACCTCGCTCGCCGATGCCTCCTCGTCGCGGGTCGGGCTGGGACACGAACTCGTCGTGTCGCGACTCGACGACGAGGCGAACATCGCACCGTGGCTGCGGGCCGCGAATCGGTATGGCGCGAAGGTCAAGTGGGCCGAGGTCGACATCGAGACCGGCGAACTGCCGGCGTGGCAGTGGGAATCGCTGATCGACAAGCCGACGAAGCTCGTCGCCATCACGTCGGCGTCGTCGGCCATCGGCGCCGTGACCGATCTCCGGCCGGTGACCAAGTTGCTGCACGAGAACGGCGGCACCGTCGTCGTCGACCACTCGGCCGCCGCGCCCTACCGGCGGGTGGACGTCAACGAGATGGAGGCCGACGTTCTCGCCCTCAACACCGTCGCCTGGGGTGGGCCGCCGATCGGTGCGCTGGTGTTCCGCGACCCGTCGACGATCGAAACGTTCAGTGCGGTCTCCTTCGATCCGCTGGCCACCGGAGTGGAGCGGCTCGAGATGGGCACCCACCAGTTCGGCATGCTCGCCGGCGTGGTCGCCAGCGTCGAGTATCTGGCCTCGCTGGACGAGTCGGCGTCCGGAACCCGGCGCGAGAGACTGGCCGTGTCGATGCAGTCGGCCGCGGCGTACATGGACCGGCTGTTCGACTATCTAGTGACGTCACTGCGTTCGTTGCCGTTGGTGATGGTGATCGGCCAGCCCGAGGTCCGCATCCCGGTGCTGAGCTTCGCGCTGCACGGCGTGCCCGCCGCGCGGGTGGTGCAGCGGCTCGCCGACAACGGCGTGCTGGCGGTCTGCAACACCACGTCCCGGGTGCTCGACGTCATCGGGGTCAACGACATCGGCGGCGCCGTCACGGTGGGTCTGGCGCACTACACCACCATGGCCGAGGTCGACCAGTTGGTGCGTGCGCTGGCGTCGCTGGGCTAGCCGTCAATCCGCCACGCGCAGAAGTACTTTGCCGTGAGCGTCGCCGGACTCGAGCAGCCGGTGTGCTCGGCCGGCGTCCTGGACGGGCAGTTCCGCGCCGATGATGGGCCGCACCTTGCCGTCGGCGATCAGCGGCCAGACGTTCGCGAGCACCGACTCCACCACCGCCGCCTTCCCGGACGGCCCGTCCACCGGACGTGACCGCAGCGCCGTCGAGATGACGCCGGCCCGCTTGGCCATCAGCTTGCCGAGGTTCAGCTCGCCCTTGACGCCGCCCTGGAAGCCGATGACCACCAAGCGGCCGTCGGGGGCCAACGCGTCCACGTTGCGGTCGAGGTACGACGCCCCCATGAGATCGAGGATCACGTCGGCGCCCGCGCCGCCGGTCTCGGCGCGGATCCGTTCCACGAAGTCCTCCTCGCGGTAGTTGATGGCGACGTCGGCACCGAGTTCGCGGCACAGCGCCAGCTTCTCGGCCGAGCCGGCGGTGACCGCCACCCGGCATCCCATCGCGTGCGCCACCTGGACGCCGTGGGTGCCGATGCCGCTCGCGCCTCCGTGGAAGAGGACGGTCTGCCCTGGCGAGAGGTGCGCGGCCATGCCGAGGTTCGACCACACCGTGCAGGCGACCTCGGGCAGCCCCGCGGCCTGATGTAGGTCGACCCCGTCGGGTATCGGCAGCACCTGCCCGGCGGGGACGGCGACGCGTTCGGCGTAACCGCCACCGGAGAGCAGTGCGCACACGGGTTGGCCGACGGTCCAGGACGTGACCCCGGAGCCGAGCGCGGAGACCCGACCCGACACCTCGAGACCGAGGATCGCACTGGCGCCCGATGGTGGTGGATAGTTGCCGGCTGCCTGGAGGAGATCGGCGCGGTTGATCCCGGCGGCAACGACGTCGACGATGACTTCGCCCTCGGCGGCCGAGACGTCGGGGACTTCGACCCAGGCCAGGTCAGTGCCGGATTCGGCGACGATCGCATGCATGGCGATAACGCTACTACCCGGTCACCGCGGCCCTACTATGTCGCCATGGAGGGCATCATCGGGGGGCGGACGGCGAGCACCATGCCTGGCCTCGACATTGCAGAACAACGGGCGTGGCAGCACTTTCTGGATGCGGCGCTGCGCTTGCACGCCACGCTGAACCGCGAATTGGTCGAGGCCCACGGTCTCACGCTCAACGACGTGCGCCTGCTGGACGTGCTTGCGGATTCGCCGACCGGTTCGGCTCGCATGGGCGACCTCGCCGAGGAGCTTACGTCGTTGCCCAGCAGGGTGACTCGGCAGATTCACCGGCTCGAGACCCAACGCCTGGTGTGTCGCTGCTCGAGTCCGGAGGATGGCCGCGGCGTCCTCGCGACGATCACCGACGAGGGCAGGGAGGCGCTGCGCGCGGCGTCGTCGACCTACGGTGACGGTGTGCGCGTGCACTTTCTGAGTCGACTGTCGCGGCCGCAGACGACGGGGATGGGGGAGAGCTGCCGACGGATCGGCGTCGCTCTCAAGTCCATTCCGGCGCCCGCCAGGGTGGGTCGGGTCTAGACCGCCTAGGCTGTTCGGCGGTGGCGTGGCAGAGCGGCCTAATGCACTCGCCTTGAAAGCGAGAGACGGCTAACACCGTCCGGGGGTTCAAATCCCTCCGCCACCGCCGGTGTCACTCGCCCGTGAAGTCCGGCGCCCGCTTGGCGAACATCGCCGTGATGCCCTCGGTCAGGTCCCGCGACGGCAGGAACGCCGAATTCCACGCCGCGACATAGCGCAGGCTTGCGGCCACGTGCGCGGTGCGCCGTTCGTCGAGCACGTCCTTGATGCCCTGAACCACCAGCGGTGGGTTGGCGGCGATCTCCGCGGCGGTCTGGTGGGCGGCCGCCAACGTGGCGTCGGCGTCGGCGAAGACGTCGTTCACCAGACCGATCTTCTCGGCCCGCGCGGCATCGATGTCCTTGCCCGTCAAAGCCAGTTCGCGCAGATGCCCCTCCGACAACATCAGCGGCAGCCGCGCCAGGCTGCCCACGTCCGCGACGATCGCCAGCTTGACCTCGCGGACCGAGAACTTCGCGTCGGCACTGGCATAGCGGATGTCAACGGCCGAGATCAGGTCCACTCCGCCGCCGATGCACCAGCCGTGCACGGACGCGATGACCGGGGTGCGGCAGTCCGCGACCGCGCTGATGGAGGCCTGCATGCCCTTCAGTCGGGCGTGGAACTCGGCGCGCGGCCGGGCCAGCGCGCCGTCGGCCAGCATCGGGGTCAGGGTGTCGCCCATGGCGGCGAGGTCGAGGCCATAGCTGAAGTTCCTCCCCGACCCGGTCAACACGATCGCGCGCACGTCGGGATCGGAGTCCAGCGAGCCGAATACACGCGGGAGCTCGGCCCAGAACGCGGGACCCATCGCGTTGCCCTTGCCGGGGCCGGTCAGCGTCACCTGCGCAACGTGGCCGTCCACGTCGACGGTGAGGGATTCGTATGCATCACCCATGCCAGGAAGGGTACGGCGCAACCCAGGCTCTGGCGCAACGCAGACGCTAGGGCGGCGTCTCGCCGAGCAGGATCTCGCTGACCGTGCTCTCCGGCAGGAAGGTGCAGACCGCGTCCGCCAGGGTCTTCGCGATCTCCGCGTCGTCGGGGCCGAGCACGGAGGTCTCGTCGGTGAGGATCTCCTCGATGAGTGCGGTCTTGGCGTCGTCGTCGAGGTCGACGTAGTCCGCGCACGTCACGCTGGCGGCGTCGCCGGGTGGGGGCGCTTGTGACGGCGTGCGTGGTGACGAGGTCTGGGGTGCTGACGTCGACGGCCGAGACGGCGTCGATGTCCTGGTGGACGGCCCGGCCTGGGTCGTCATCGCGACGGTTCCCGTGGTGGTGCGGTCGCAGCCAGAGATCGCGCCTGCGACGACGAGGGTCGCCGCTGCGACCAGTACCCGCGTCCTCATCTGGTTGACGATAGGGGCTGGACCCGCTCGAGGTAGAAGTACAGGTATCGCGGCGAGCCGGAACTGTGGTCCACCGCGCCCTTGCCGTTCATGATGCCCATCACGGTGTCGTCGTCGACCTTCTTGAAGTGGTCGTGCACGGGCTGGCCGTCGTAGACCATGGACGCCGTCACCTCGCCGCGGAACTCCTCGAGCCACAGGCTCGCCGCACCCTTCATCGCCTCGACGTTGGAGAACTTGTTGCCATCGGCGTCCAGGCAGACCAGTGGTTCGGCGTCCATGTCCGAGTGGAAGGTCTTGCCGAACCAGTTCAGCCGCGCCATGAAGCCGTTGGCGCGGTGGCCGGTGACGAACTCACCGCCCTTCCACTCGCCGATCATCAGTTCGATGGTCGCCGGGGACAGGGTCTCCCAGAAGGCGTCCAAATCGTCGTCGGCGAGCTGCCCGGTGGTTTCCTTGAACGCCACGAACGTCTTTCGTGCCGATGTCGTGGGAGGGGTGGTGGGAGGGGCCATCGTTCATCCGTCCTCGTCAGGTGGTGGTCACGCCGTGCCAACGGGTGGCGAAGTGGAGGAACGCGTCGTTCTCGGCGGGCGCGGCGACGGTGACCCGCACCCCGTCCCGGCCATAGGGTCGGACCACGATCTGGTGTTCGGCAGCGCAGTCGACGAAGTCCGCGGTGCGCTCGCCGAGCGGCAGCCAGACGAAGTTGGCCTGTGACGGCGGCACGGTGTAGCCGGCCTCGCGCAGTGCGGCGGTGACCCTGGCGCGCTCGGCGACCACGACGTCGGTGCGCGCCAGCAGTTCGTCGGCGGCGTCGAGGGAGGCGATGGCCGCCGCCTGCGACACACTGGTCGCCGTGAACGGCACGTACACCTTGCCGAGTGCGGTGATGACGTCCGAATCGCCGACGGCGTATCCGACCCGCAGTCCCGCCAACCCGTAGGCCTTCGAAAACGTCCGCAAGACAACGACGTTGTCGTGCGACCTGACCAGTCCGAAGCTGTCCGGAAGCAGACCGTCGCGGATGTATTCGACGTAGGCCTCGTCGAGGACGATCAGGATCTCCGGGGGCACGGCTGCCACGAACCGGGCCAGGGTGTCCGGGTCGACGACGGTGGACGTCGGATTGTTCGGGTTGCAGATGAAGATCAGCCGGGTCTTCTCCGTCACCGCGGCCAGCATGGCGTCGAGGTCGTGGGTGTGATCGGTCAACGGCACAGGCACGGGCGTGGCCCCCGCGGTGCGGATCTGCAGCGGGTAGATCTCGAAGCTGCGCCAGCCGAACACCACCTCGTCGCCGACCGTCGACGTGATCTGGATGAGCTGCTGGCACAGGCTCACCGAACCGGCGCCGACGGCGATCCGGTCCGGCCCGAAGGCGCCGTGGTCCAGAACCTTCGCCAGGGTTTCCTTGAGCTCGACGTAGCCGTTGTCGGGATACCGGTTGATGGTGTCGGTGGCCTTGGCGATTGCGGCGCGCACGCTGGGCAGGGGACCGTCGACGGTTTCATTGCTGGCGATCTTGATGGCGTTGGGCACCGTCTTGCCCGGGGTGTAGGCGGGCAGGTCGGCCAGCTCGGGACGCAGACGGGCGGTCACGCGAACAGTCTAGGGGTGCACCATCAGCGCTCCGACGCGCGCTTTGCCTTCCGCTGCACTGCCTGTGTACGCTTCTCCCTCGGCGGTTCCTGGGTTCGCACGCGAGTCCGGTACCCTCGGGATCGGTCAGGAGGCGTGCCAGAGCGGCCGAATGGGACTCACTGCTAATGAGTTGTCCGTCTTAAAGCGGACCGGAGGTTCAAATCCTCTCGCCTCCGCCACGGCTGATTGGCGTCAGCCCGAACAACTGAATAGCACGCGCCCGTAGCTCAACGGATAGAGCATCTGACTACGGATCAGAAGGTTAGGGGTTCGAATCCCTTCGGGCGCACTCTGGATCACGCTCCTGCGGCGCTCAGCTTCCTCCGGACGCCTTCAGGACGGGGGACGCCGACGGAGTGGCCATCGTGGTGGCGGCGGTCTCGTACACGATCACCGACGTCTGGGTGGCGGTGCTTCCCTCACTGGCGGCCGGCACGGCGGGCTGCTTGTACTCATTGTCGGTCGAGCCGTCACCGGAGCCGCCTGCCGCCGCGACCGGGGCGAGGGCGACGAGGGTGGCCGTGGCGGCCAACCCTGCGACGAGTGCGAACTTCTTCATCTTCATCTGTTCTCCTAACAAGGGCCTGGTAGACACCTAGCCTCGCGCGAAAGAGGCGGCCTCAGCTGGAGCAGCACTGCCAATTCGTTGGGAATCCGAGGCCGGAAACGGGCGCTTCGCGTGGTTGGCCGTTGCGCTGGCAGCACTTTGACATCCGGCGGATCTGATCGGAATCTGAACTGTGCCTGAAGGGTGTGACCCGCCACACGCGCCGGCGGCGACCCTGCGAGGATGTCGGGATGACACCTTCGGTGGTCCAGCGGTGGATCGAGATCGTCGACGGCGACCGCCCCGATGACATCGACGACATCCTCGCGCCGGACTGCATCTTCCACTCACCGGCGATCTTCAGCCCGCAAGAGGGTCGTGAGAAGGCGGCCACGTACCTGAAGGCCGCCTCGAAACTCTTCGCGGGCACCGACTTCCGCTATGTCGGACAGTGGTACGGCGACCACTCGGCGGTGCTGGAGTTCACGGCGACGATCAACGGCATGCACGTCGACGGAATCGACATGATCGGGTGGAACGAGGAGGAGCGCATCGTCTCCTTCAAGGTGATGGTGCGCCCGTTCAAGGGCCTGCAGGCGGTCATGGGAGGGATGGCCGAGTTGTTGCGGACCGGGTGACGCTGACGTGGACCTGCTGCTGATCTCCGACACCCACCTGCCCACGCGCGCACGTGACCTTCCCGCGTCGGTGTGGGATCAGGTGGCGCGCGTCGACGTGGTGGTCCATGCCGGGGACTGGGTGGAACCCCCGCTGCTCGACGCACTGGAGGCGAGGGCGAAGCGGCTCGTCGGGTGTTGGGGCAACAACGACGGTGACGAACTGCGACGACGGCTACCGGAACGGGCCGAGGTGGTGTTGGAGGGCGTGCGCTTCACCGTCGTCCACGAGACGGGCGCGTCGAGTGGGCGCGACGCCAGGATGGCCCGCCGGTATCCCGACACCGACGTGCTGGTGTTCGGACACAGCCACATCCCGTGGGACACGACGGCGGGAACCGGTCTGCGGCTCCTGAACCCCGGGTCGCCCACCGACCGACGGCGGCAACCGTTCTGCACCTACATGACCGCGACGGTCGCCGAGTCGGTGTTGTCGAACGTCGTGCTGCACCGCGTCTGAGCGGTCTGGGGAAACCCCGGCATCGCCGGCCGTGGAACGCACGCAGGTGGCAGTCTCGTCGGCATGGATCAGAAGCCGCCCACCGCCGTCATCGCGTCTGCCCACGCCGAGCACGTCGACGGTTTGCCGTTCGCCGACTCGAGGGACTTCGCCGACGCCGACCGCGGATTCATCGGCGCGCTGCAGCCGGGCGTCGTCGAAGCGGCCGACGGCCGCGTCGTGTGGGACAGCGACGCGTACGGCTTCCTGATCGGTGACGCGCCCACCTCGGTCCACCCCAGCCTGTGGCGGCAGTCGACGCTGGCCGCCAAGCAGGGGCTCTACGAAGTGGTCCAGGGGATCTATCAGGTGCGCGGCCTCGACCTGTCCAACGTCAGCTTCGTCGAGGGCGACACCGGGCTCATCGTCATCGACCCGCTGGTGTCGACCGAGACGGCGGCCGCGGCGCTGGCGTTGTACCGCTCCCATCGGGGCGACCGTCCCGTCGTGGCCGTGATCTACACCCACAGCCACGTGGACCACTTCGGCGGTGTGCTCGGGGTGACGAGCCAGGCCGACGTCGACGCGGGCACGGTGGCGGTCTTCGCGCCGGAGGGGTTCCTCGAGCACGCCGTGCAGGAGAACGTCTATGCGGGCACGGCGATGGCGCGGCGCGCGGCGTACATGTACGGCACCGTGCTGGCCAGGGGGCCGCTCGGTCAGGTCGGCTGCGGCCTCGGGCAGACGCCGTCCACCGGCGAGGTGGCCGTCATCGTGCCGACCGTCGACGTGGCGGTCACGGGGGAGACCCACACCGTCGACGGTGTCGAGATCGAATTCCAGATGGCACCGGGGACCGAGGCGCCCGCCGAGATGCACTTCTACTTCCCCCGCTACCGGGCGCTGTGCATGGCCGAGAACGCGACGCACAACCTGCACAACCTGCTCACGCTGCGCGGTGCGCTGGTCCGCGATCCACACGGCTGGTCGGGGTACCTCACCGAGGCCATCGACACGTTCGCCGATCGCACCGACGTGGTCTTCGCGTCACACCATTGGCCGACGTGGGGCAAGGACCGCATCGTCGACTTCCTCTCGCTGCAACGGGATCTGTACGCGTATCTGCACGATCAGACGTTGCGGCTGCTCAACCAGGGGCACACGGGCATCGAGATCGCCGAGGACTTCCGCATGCCGCCGGCGCTGGACGCCGCGTGGCACACACACGGCTACTACGGTTCGGTGAGCCACAACGTCAAGGCCGTCTACCAGCGGTACATGGGGTGGTTCGACGGCAACCCGGCACGGCTCTGGCAGCATCCGCCCGAGGCCGTCGCACCCCGGTACGTCGAGGCCATGGGTGGCGTGGAGTGCGTCGTCGAGCTTGCGCAGAAGGCCTTCGACGAGGGTGACTTCCGTTGGGCTGCAACACTTCTCGATCACGGTACCTTCGCCGACCCGAGTCACCCGGGCGTCCGCGACCTGTACGCCGACACGCTGGAACAGTTGGCCTACGGTGCGGAGAACGCGACGTGGCGAAACTTCTTCCTGGCGGGCGCCACCGAACTCCGGGACGGCAACTTCGGCACACCGACGCAGACCACGTCGCTGTCCCTGGTGGCGCAGCTGTCGCCGGAGCAGTTGTTCGACAGCTTCGCGATCAGCATCGACGGCCCGCGTGCCTGGGATCTCGACCTCGCCATCGACATCACCTTCGCCGACACCGGTGCCAACTACCGCCTCACCCTGGCCAACGGCGTGCTGATCCACCGCAAGGTGACCGCCGACACCGGCACCGCGACCGCGACGGTGACGGTGGTCGACAAGCTGCGATTGTTGACGTTCGCCGCGGGGGACGCCACGTCACCCGGCATGGAGGTGACCGGTGACCCGGGAGCGCTGCCGGCACTGCTCGACGTGCTGGACCGGCCCGACCCCGACTTCAACATCGTCACTCCGTAGCGGACACGCCCGACCCACCTCCGGGGCAATCCCGGGCCATAGGGTGGCACGGTGCAACTGCTGCTGGTCCGACATGCGCTTCCGCTCCGCAGTGAGCCGGGTCGGGGTTCGGATCCCGACCTGTCCCCCGCGGGCGTCGAGCAGGCGGCGCGCCTGCCGGAGGCGCTCAAGCGCTTCCCGGTGACCCGGCTGGTCAGCAGCCCGCAATTGCGCGCCATCCAGACGGCCGCGCCGGTGTCCGACGCGCTCGGACTGAGCGTCGACGTCGACGAGCGCCTCGCCGAGTACGACCGGGACATGGCGCACTACACGCCCATCGAGGAGGCCTCCAAGGAGGATCTCGCGCGCCTGATGCAGGGTCACCTGCCCGGTGACGTCGACGAACCGGCCTTCCTGGCCCGGGTGAAGGCGGGCATCGACGACGTCGTGGCGGCCGCCGGGCACGAAGACACCGTCGCCGTCTTCAGCCACGGTGGCGTGATCAACGCGCTGGTGCACCAGATCATGCGCACCGAGCGGCTGCTGTGCGTCCAGGTCGACTATGCGGGCATCACGCGGGTGCTGTCGTCGCGGCGGACGGGGCTGTCGGTGGCCGGCATCAACGCCGTCGAGCACGTATGGGACCTGCTGCCACGGAATGTGCAGTGGTAGACAAGTCCGGTGACGACGGATGCCTCGACATCGGACGGCCTCGACCTCGATGCGCTGGACCGGCACCTGCGGTCCATCGACATCCCGCGCCGCGGTGAGCTACGCGCGGAGCTGATCTCGGGCGGCCGGTCCAACCTGACGTTCCTGGTGTTCGACGACGCCTCGAAGTGGGTGCTGCGACGTCCCCCGCTGCACGGACTGACGCCCTCGGCGCACGACATGGCCCGCGAGTACAAGGTGGTGGCCGCTCTCGAGAACACCCCGGTACCGGTCGCCCACGCCGTCACGCTGCGCAACGACGACTCGGTGCTCGGCGCTCCCTTCCAGATGGTCGACTACGTTCCGGGCCGGGTCGTGCGCTTCGCCGAGGACCTGGCCGCGCTCGGTGGCCAGGACGTCATCGACCGGTGCGTGGACTCCCTCATCACCGTGCTGGCCGATCTGCACGCGCTGGATCCCGCCGCCGTCGGTCTCGCCGACTTCGGGAAGCCGACCGGCTATCTCGAACGCCAGGTGCGGCGTTGGGGCTCGCAGTGGGATCTGGTGCGACTCGACGACGATCCGCGCGACTCCGACGTCAAGCGTCTGCACGCCGCGCTTGCGGAGGCCCTCCCGTCGCAGAGTCGGACGTCGATCGTGCACGGCGACTACCGCATCGACAACACGATGCTCGACGCCGTCGACGCGGCCAAGGTTCGGGCGGTGCTCGACTGGGAGATGTCGACCCTCGGCGACCCGCTGAGCGATGCGGCGCTGATGTGCGTGTACCGCCACCCGATGTTCGACATGGTGCACGCCAATGCGGCGTGGTCGTCACCGCTGATTCCGTCGGCCGACGACCTAGCCCAACGGTATTCGGTGGCCACGGGCCAGCCGTTGCGGCACTGGGACTTCTACATGGCGCTGGCGTACTTCAAGCTGGCGATCATCGCCGCCGGCATACAGTTCCGCGACCGGATGGGCGGCGGAGCCGCGGACGGCGAGAAGGTGGGCGAGGCGGTCGCGCCGCTCGTCGCCGCCGGGCTCGCTGAGCTCGCCGGGTCCTGAGCTACCTCAGCGCGGCCTTGTAGTTCTTCTTCGCCGCCCGCCGCAGCTGCACGATGCGGACGATGCCCGCCAGGGTGGTGATCAGGCCACCGAGCACCGCCGCGCCGAGCAGCGCGACGCCCAGCGGCAGGCTCCACGTCCAGCCCAGGAAGTGGAACGTCCCGGATTCGGTGTTCTGGGCGATGAAGATCAGCAGCACGATCAGGACGAGAAGCCCCACGATGAGCGCGGACCACAGCGCCGCGGCCCTGGTGAAGTGCACCGCGTTCTTGGGAGGCGGCGGTTTGATCGAGGCACTGTCGACGGCCGGGACCTCGCCGTGGACCGGCTGAACCGGGTCGGCGCGGCCCGGTTCAACGGGGGAGAACTGCGGGTCCGTGCTCATGGGCTCATCCTTGCCCAGTTTGCGGGCCAAGGAAACCGGCGGTACCAACTCATCGCCGAATCGTCACCGTCTGCTCATCGCGAGCTAAAGCCGCGCGACACGGGGGCTACCTGGTTAGGGTCGCACGAGGCAGGTGACGCCGAAAGGACTCCTCAGTGAACCCCGTGCGACGAACCAACCGTAGAAGCCGTTGCAGTGCGGTGGCCGCCGTGGCCGCGATCCTGGCACTGGTGACCGCAGCCTGTGGCAGCTCGAACCCACTGGGCGGCGGCGAGGTCTCCGGCGACCTGAAGTCGATCAAGGTGGGGTCGGCGGACTTCCCCGAGTCCAAGATCGTCGCCGAGATCTATGCCCAGGCCCTTGAAGCGAACGGGTTCACGATCACCCGTCAGTTCGGCATCGGTAGCCGCGAGACCTACATCCCCGCCGTCAAGGATCACTCGATCGACCTGATCCCGGAGTACACGGGCAACCTGCTGCAGTACTTCGATCCCGCGACCACCGTCACCGATCCGCAGGCAGTGGAGCTCGCGCTGGTCCGCGCGGTGCCCGGTGACTTGGCGATACTGACGCCCTCGCCGGCCAACGACCAGGACACCGTCGCGGTGACCGGCGAAACCGCCGCCAAGTGGAACCTCAAGACCATCGCCGACCTGGCGGCCCACTCGCCCGAGGTGAAGTTCGGCGGACCCTCGGAGTTCCTCAACCGCAAGGAGGGCCTGCCCGGGTTGAAGAAGAACTACGGCCTCGACATCGCACCGGCCAACTTCGTCGCGATCAGCGACGGCGGCGGCCCGGCGACGGTCCGCGCCCTGGTCGACGGCACCGTGACCGCAGCCGACATCTTCAGCACGTCACCGGCGATCCCGCAGAACAAGCTGGTGGTGCTCGAGGATCCGAAGAACAACTTCCTGGCGGCCAACGTCGTTCCGCTGGTGGCGTCCCAGAAGATGTCCGACCAGTTGAAGACCGTGCTCGACGCGGTGTCCGCGAAGCTCACCACGGAGGCGCTCATCGAGATGAACACCCAGACGTCCGGCAACGGCGGGATCGACCCCGACGAGGCCGCGCGAAAGTGGATCCAGGGCAACGGTTTCGACAAGCCGGTCGCAGGCTGAGACACCAGGAAGAGACATGATCGAATTCGACGCCGTCACCAAGAAGTATCCGGACGGCACCGTCGCCGTCGACGACCTGACCCTCGAGGTGCCCGACGGCACGCTGACCGTGTTCGTCGGCCCCTCCGGCTGCGGCAAGACGACGTCGATGCGGATGATCAACCGGATGATCGACCCCACGTCGGGCACCCTCACGGTCGATGGCAAGGACGTCACCAAGGTCGACGCCGTCAAACTGCGGTTGGGCATCGGTTACGTCATCCAGAGCGCCGGCTTGATGCCGCACCTCCGCGTCGTCGACAACGTCGCCACCGTCCCCGTCCTCAAGGGGGAGTCCCGTCGCTCCGCCCGCAAGGCGGCGATCGGCGTGCTCGAACGGGTGGGGCTGGATCCGAAGCTCGCCGACCGGTATCCGGCCCAACTGTCCGGCGGCCAGCAGCAGCGGGTCGGCGTGGCCCGTGCGCTGGCCGCAGACCCGCCGATCCTTCTGATGGACGAGCCGTTCAGTGCCGTCGACCCGGTGGTCCGGGAAGAACTCCAGGTCGAAATCCTGCGGCTGCAGAGTGAGTTGCGCAAGACGATCGTCTTCGTCACCCACGACATCGACGAGGCGCTGAAACTTGGCGAGAAGGTCGCGGTGTTCGGCAGGGGCGGCGTGCTGGCGCAGTACGACGCGCCGAAGCGGCTGTTGTCCAACCCGGCCGACGACTTCGTCGCCGGGTTCATCGGCGCCGATCGCGGTTACCGGGGTCTGCAGTTCGCCGAGGGATCCGGTCTGCCCCTGCACGATCTTCACCACGTCCCGGAAGAGGACATCGACGCCCTGCAACTGCGACCGGGGGACTGGGTCCTCGTCACCCGCCCCGACGGTTCGCCGTATGCCTGGATCGACGCCAACGGCGTGGCGCTGCACCGGGACGGACGTTCGCTGTACGACTGCACGACGGCCGGCGGGTCGCTGTTTCCGCCGAACGGCACGCTGAGGCTGGCGCTGGATGCGGCGCTGTCCTCGCCCGCGGGCCTCGGCGTGGCCGTCGACGACGCCAAGCAGGTGATCGGCGGAATACGTGCCGACGACGTGCTGGCGGCGTTGAGTGCGCAGCGGCAGAGCTGACCCATGCGGTATCTCCTCACGCACCTCGCCGACGCCTGGGAACTGACGCTCATCCATCTGTGGTTGTCGCTGGTTCCGTTGGTGCTCGGACTCCTGATCGCGGTGCCGCTGGGCGCGGCGGTGCAACGGACGAGGCTGGCGCGCAGGCTGACCACGGTGGTGGCCAGCATCATCTTCACCATCCCGTCGCTCGCCCTGTTCGTGGTCCTGCCCCTGGTCATCCCGACCCGGATCCTGGATCAAGCCAACGTCATCGTGGCGCTGACGCTGTACACGGTGGCACTGCTGGTGCGCGCCGTGCCGGAGGCGCTCGACGCGGTGCCGCCCACGGTGCTCGACGCCGCCACGGCCGTCGGTTACAAGCCGCTGACGCGGGTGCTCAAAGTCGAACTGCCGCTGGCGATTCCGGTGCTCGTCGCAAGCCTGCGCGTCGTCGCCGTCACCAACATCTCCATGGTGTCGGTCGGCTCGGTGATCGGGATCGGCGGCCTTGGCACGTGGTTCACCGAGGGCTACCAGGCCGACAAGAGCGACCAGATCGTGGCCGGCATCATCGCGATCTTCGTGCTGGCGATCGTCGTGGACACCCTCATCATGGTCGGCGGCAAGCTCGCGACACCGTGGGTGAAGTCCGACCGCAGCGCGAAGGCGGGGGCCCGATGAACTTCCTGCAGCAGGCGCTGTCCTTCATCTTCACCGCAGCCAATTGGGGCGGACCGGCGGGGCTCGCGGTCCGCATCGGTGAACACCTGCAGTACACCGCGGTGGCGTTGGTCTTCTCCGCGGTGATCGCGGTGCCGATCGGGATGGTCATCGGGCACACTGGCCGCGGAACGTTCCTCGTCGTCGGTGGGGTGAACGCGCTGCGGGCACTGCCGACGCTCGGGGTGCTCCTGCTCGGCGTGCTCCTGTGGGGACTCGGCCTGATTCCCCCGACGGTCGCGTTGATGCTGCTCGGCATCCCCCCGATGCTGGCCGGGACCTATTCGGGCATCGCGAACGTCGACCGGGCGGTGGTCGACGCCGCGCGTTCGATGGGCATGACGGAGTCGAGGGTCCTGCTGCGCGTGGAGGTGCCCAACGCACTGCCGTTGATCCTGAGCGGCGTGCGCACCGCCACCCTGCAAATCGTCGCGACGGCCACCGTCGCTGCGTATGCCAGCCTGGGCGGCCTCGGCCGCTACCTGATCGACGGCATCAAGGTGCGGGAGTTCTATCTGGCTCTGGTCGGTGCCCTGGTGGTCACCGCTCTGGCACTGATCCTCGACGCGCTGCTTGCCCTCGCGGTGTGGTTGTCGGAGCCGGGAACCGACCGGTTCAGGAAGATGCCGCAACCATTCCTCGGTGACGAGGTCGCGTTGGAATCCGCGTCGGCATCGGGATCTGACAGGCTTTCCCAAGGCGGCTACGAAGCGAGGGGGTCGTCGCCTACGGTAGGGGGATGAGTGAAGTAGACCGCTCTGACCCGCAGGACAACTGGCCCAAGATCTTGACCTGGCGCGCCCGCGACGTCCCGCGGATGGAGTCGGTGCGGGTACAGCTGACCGGAAATCGCATCAAGGCCTACGGCTGCATGGTGGCCGCCGCGACGGAGATGCACCCGGCGTTCAGCGCGACCTACGACCTGGTCACCGACGATGCGGGCGCCACCAAGCGCCTGTCGCTCACCGTCATCCTGGCCGAGCGTGAACGCCAGCTCTCCATCGCCCGCGACGAAGAGAACATGTGGATGGTGCAGGATCACCTGCATCAGACCAAACGGGCCACCCAGAACGGCGCCCTGGACGTCGACGTCATCTTCAGTCCCTTTTTCAACACGCTGCCCATCCGGCGCACCGAGATGTACCAGCACGCCGAGGACGTGGAGCTGCCCGTGGTCTACGTACGCCTGCCGGAGCTGTCGGTCGAGACCGTCACCGTGAACTACGCGAGTGCCGACCCGGATCCACGGGCGATCGCGCTCACCTCGCCGGTCGCCGACACCACCATCACCGTCGACGACGACGGCTTCATCCTCGACTACCCAGGACTGGCAGAGCGGATCTGATCACTCCGCCCGCCCGTCCCGCGGCGGCGAGCTCGTCGCGCCAGCCCTCCGCGCCGATCGTGATGGCTGTGATCGCGGGCCGCTCGAAGTCGTCGTAACGCATCCGGGCCGCGTGCCCGGCGGTGACGAGGTCGGCGACGGACCCCGTTGCGGCGAGCCCGTCACGGGCCTGGGTCAACGCGGCGATGGTGCGGTCCAGCGCGGAGCCCAGCTGGTCGGAGTTGGCCTCGCACATCGCACGCACCAGGCCAGGAGCGGTGGCGGCCACCCGGGTGCCGTCCCGGAACGAGCCTGCGGCAAGGGCGAACGCCAGCGGCACCTCGGCGGCCGTGGCGGCCAGCGCCTCCGCGAGCAGGTGCGGTAGGTGGGAGATGGCGGCAGCGGCCGCGTCGTGCTCGTCCGAATTGGCGGGCACCACGAAACTTCCGCACTCCAACGCCAGGTGCATCACCTCCGCCCACGCCGAGGGATCGACGTGGTCGTCGACGCTGAGCACCCACGGCGCGCCGACGAAGAGCCTTCCGTCGCCCGCGGTCCAGCCCGAATGGGCCGTGCCGGTCATGGGATGTCCGCCGACGAAGCGGTCCAGCAGCCCGTGCTTCCGGACGCTGCGCGAGACGGACGCCTTCACGCTCGTCACGTCGGTGAGTGGGCAATTGGCCGCCGAGACCCGCACGTGCTCGAGCATGGCGGGCAGGGCAGGCGCGGGAACGGCGAGGACGATCAGGGCGTCGGCAGCGGCGGCGCGCTCCAGTGCCTCGGTGAGGCCCGCGGTCGCGTCGAAACCGTCGAACCGCGCGGCTTCCACGCCGTCGACGGACCGGTTGTATCCGAAGACCTCGCGGCCGGCGGCCTGCGCGGCGCGCATCAGCGATCCGCCGATCAGACCGAGCCCCAGCACGCACACCGGCGGTCTGCACTTCGCGCAAGCGCTCGTCGCCGGCTGTCCGATCTCTGCCACCGTGCAAGGTTGACACACCGTCGACCGACGCGGGCTTCGGGCTTGCACTCGGTCGCTGGTCAAAGCGCAGGATCTGGGACTAGCGTGACGTTCATGGGAGCACAGCGAGCACAGGCGCAGAAGCAAGCCGCGGACCTCCCCGACGGATTCGGCGTGGCAGTGGTGCGCGAGGACGGCAAGTGGCGTTGTTCGACGTTGCGTCGCGCCGCGTTGACGAGTTTGGCGGCCGCCGAGACCGAACTGAGGGAATTGCGGAGCGCGGGCGCGGTATTCGGGCTGCTCGACGTCGACGACGAATTCTTCGTGATCGTGCGGCCGGCGCCGGCAGGTACCCGGCTGTTCCTGTCCGATGCGACGGCGGCGGTCGACTACGACATCGCCAGGGAGGTGCTCGAGAAGCTCGACGCCGACCTCGACCCGGACGACCTCGAGGACGAGGATCCCTTCGAGGAGGGCGATCTCGGGGTGCTCTCCGACGTCGGTCTGTCCGAAGGCGTGCTCAGCATCATCCTCTCCGACGACGAGTATGCCGACGAGCAACTCTCCCGCATCGCCCAGGAGATGGGCTTCGGCGACGAGATGTCGGCGCTGCTGGACAAACTCGATCGTTGAGTGACACCGATCTGATCCGGGCGGCGCTCGACGCGGCCGCGGCCGTCGGTCCCCGCGACGTTCCGATCGGCGCGGTGGTGTTCGGCGCCGACGGCAGCGAGCTGGCCCGCGCCGCCAATGCCCGCGAAGAACTCGGCGACCCGACGGCGCATGCGGAGATCCTGGCCCTGCGGGCGGCCGCGCTGGCGCTCGGCGACGGTTGGCGCCTGGAGGGCGCGACGCTGGCGGTCACCGTCGAACCGTGCACGATGTGCGCCGGTGCCCTGGTGTTGGCCCGGGTCGCCCGGGTGGTGTTCGGGGCGTGGGAGCCGAAGACCGGTGCGGTGGGCTCTTTGTGGGACGTGGTCCGGGACCGGCGGCTGACGCACCGGCCGGAGGTGCGGGGCGGCGTGCTGGCCGACGAGTGCGCGGCGCCGTTGCAGGAGTTCTTCGCCCGGGCACGATGAGCGCTCGCGGGGGCTACGGAACGATTCCGGTGTGCGTCTTGATGTGCGCGGGCAGGGGTTCGTGCCGATCACCCGTCGTGGGGACACCGGCCGGCTCGATCACGATGATGGACGCACCGCCCTCGGAGAACGGGCGGTGTTCGATGCCCTTCGGCACGACGAAGATCGCGCCCGCGGGAATCGAGACAACCCGCTCCGACGGATCACGCAATCCGATGCTCAACTCACCGTCGAGAACCATGAAGAACTCGTCGGTGTCGTCGTGGACGTGCCACACGTAGGAGCCGTGGACCTTGGTGACGCGGACGTCGTAGTCGTTGACGCGGGCCGCGATGCGTGGGCTCCAGAGTTCGTCGAAGGTCTTCAGGACGGCGCCGAGTTCGACGGGTTCGTTGGTCACCCGTTCATCCTGCAGAGGTTGACGCCCGTCCGGTGAGTGCTAGGAATGGCACGTGTCGAAAGAATCCTCGCAGCCCGGTGCCGCGCATCGCGTGGCGGTCATCGTCGCGGACGGCTCCAATCCATTCGAGCTGGGCGTGGCCACCGAGTTGTTCGGCTTGCGGCGACCCGAGCTGAACCGGACGTGGTACGACCTACGGCTGTGCGCCGCCGACCCCGTCGTCCGGATGGCCGAGGGGTTCTTCGAGATGAGCGGCCTCGAGGGCCTCGACGTGCTGGCGACCGCGGACACCGTGATCGCGCCGAACCGGCCGGATCCCGAGTCGCGGCCTGCGGCGGAGGTCCTCGACGCCGTGCGCTCCGCGGACTCCCGCGGCGCGCGGATGGTCAGCTTCTGCACCGGCGCCTTCACACTGGCGGCGGCCGGCGTTCTCGACGGCCGCCGGGCCACCACGCATTGGCGATGGGCGGATCTCTTCGCGTCGACGTTCCCCGCGGTCGAGCTGGAACCCGACGTGCTGTTCGTCGACGACGGCGACGTGCTGACGGCGGCGGGCAGCGCGGCCGCGCTCGACCTCGGCCTGCACGTCATCAGACGTGACCACGGCGCCGAGGTGGCCAACGAAGTCAGCCGCAGGTTGGTCTTCACCGCGCATCGCAGCGGTGGACAGCGGCAGTTCATCTCGACCCCGGTGCCGGCCGTGGCCGACGTGTCGCTGGCCCCCGTGCTCGAATGGCTCCGCCGAAACCTCTCCTGCGCGTTGACGATCGACTCCATTGCGGCGTATGCGGCCGTCAGCCCGGCGACGTTGCACCGGCGGTTCGCGGCCGAGCTGGGGACCACGCCCCTGGCGTGGGTCACCGGTGAGCGGCTGGCCCTGGCGTGCCGGATGCTCGAGGGCGGCGAGGCCAGGCTCGACGTGGTGGCCCGCGACTGCGGACTGGGCACGGCGACCAACCTGCGCATCCACCTCAAGCGCGCCAACGGTCTGACGCCGACCGAGTACCGCAGCCGGTTCACGCTGGGTCACACGCGATTGGGGTAGCGGCGGATGCGCCTGTAAGCTGCTTCGCGGTGGCGTGTCCGAGCGGCCTAAGGAGCACGCCTCGAAAGCGTGTGACGGGTAACCCCCGTCCGAGGGTTCAAATCCCTCCGCCACCGCCATGACCGCCCGCCTGCTAGCGCAGGTCAGGGCGGTTTTTGGGCCACTGTAACAATCGGTGTTCGATATGTCGTCGGCCGTCGTGTGCAGCAGCCCCCTGGCGAGAGCCGCTACCCAACCTTCAACGTCGAACCTTCCACCGGAACTGCGGTTCGTTGGTGACGAGGGCTCGGGGCACTCAGTCTGATGGCGCGCGCGTCCCCACGCTGGTCTCAACGTGCGTCGGGGACGTCACGGCAGAATCGCCTACTGTCAGGCGTGGCTGTGGGACACACGGCACGATTCATCGCCAACCATGTGCGCCGATTCGCGCGGATCCTGCTGCACGGGCGCCTCAGCGCCCACGCCGAACGCCGGATCGACCCAGACCGCCCGTCCCTTCGGGTCGGACACGATTGAGCCGCGATTGACCCGGAAAGGCCTCGTCACGTGGGCCGGTATCGTCGACGGGGCAGCCGATTTGATGTTCGAGCGTGGTGTCGATGGCACCGGTCTCGACGACGTACGGGCACGATCGGGGGTAAGCGGATCTCACCTGTCTCACTACTTCTCCACACGAAACCAATCTGACACGCCGAGGAATCGCCCTACGTAACAATGGTGTTACTGGGCGCCGAGGACGTGGTCGTCAACGATCTGCCGCCGGGCACGACCTGTGGTTGGGACGGTGCCGTGATGGCTGACTCCCATGGTGCTGGGAAGCGAACTCACTGACGAGGCGATCCGGAGTCCCTTGGCCATCAGTCTTCTGGCTCTCGCCAAGGGGGACCGCGCTCACTCACATTGCGGGCTCCGTCGAACCGTGCACCGCGCTACTGGGGTGCGCACATGTCTTCGGTTGTAGCTCGTCGAGCACCTTGAGGATGTGGGCGGTATCGAGGTGGCTGCCGCCTCTCGCCGCGACGTGACGGACTGCGTTCTCCGGGTCTACGACGAATGTGACATGGTCGGCCACTCCGTTGGCATTGAGCACGCCTGCGGCCGCTGCGAGCCGGTGATTGAGGTCGCTCAGGATCGGAAACGGCAGTCTTTTCAGCTCTTCTTGGTGTACGCGCCAGAAGTAGTGGATGTACTTGTTGTCCACCGAGACCCCCAGAACCTGAGCGTGACGGTCGGCGAATTCGTCGTTCCTGTTGCCGATGGCAGCGATTTCCCTCCGGGTCTCCGGGTCGGCGTCTCTGGACCAGAAGTAGATGACGCGCCACTGGCGAGGATGATCGCCACTGCGCTCAATCATGAAATGGTCGTAAGGGTTTTCGACATCCGCGCCCCGTAGATCGCCGCCGGCCACGGCGGTGACGTCATAGGTTGGGAACTGTTCACCAATCGTTAGCAGCGACATCGCCCATTAACCCCCTCGACGCCTTCGCCTGCCGGCCACATTGTGGGCTATATGACCCATAGTGCCCACGTTCCATGTATGTGACGACGAACCGGGTTGATCCCATTCATGGCGTTGCCTCGCGGCGGTTATTCGATCGATCTCGCGTCGGGCGAGCACGGGAAAACTGCGGTACACGTCGCAGCGACGCACTGGCGATGCTGCCGACGTGGGCGAAAGAAGCCGAGCCGCGAAGTCTGCCGCTTGATCCGTCATCCGTTGGCCGCATAGAGGTGGCGCACACCTGGGGCTCGCCCTCCCGGCGCACACACCGGGTCGTCGGCGATGCGCGAAGCCGTGGTCTTGGCCACATACAGCTGCCCAACGATGATCGCGGGGGTCGACGAATTCGCGGACGGCGACCACGAGAAGCACAGTGGGGCCGCCGCGGCCCAACGTACAAGTCGTCGTAGCCGGCGATGTCGCAGGCAAGGGTTAGAGGCACGTCGAAGCGGTGGATGTGTGAGTCGCCCTACCCGAGAGTTGCGCCGGCGGCTAACTCGATGACATGGGTCACGACGTCCGGGCACGAGACCGGGACGGCGTGCGAGGAATTGACTTCCGTGACGTGGGAGTGGGCACGATTGGCCTCGAATTCTTGTTCTGCCAACGGGATTGCCAAGTCTTGCAGAGTCCTGACCTGCCAGCTCGGCGTGCTTACCCATGCCGCGGACGTGACCGGCTCCTTCAGGGCGGCCACATTCATCGGACGTTGGGTGGCGAGCATCAGCGCGGCCGCGCTCACGGGCACGTCCGCGGCGACTTGGCTGTGGAACTTGTCGGCCTGGTACAGGAGGTAGGTGCCGCTGCTACCGTCGGGCAGCGAGTAGGAAACTTCCTCCACTGACGTAAGAAAGGAGCTACCCGGGAAGCGGCCTATCAACTCGGCTGCGGCCTCACCCACCTGGGGCATCACTGCGGCCGCATAGACGAGACCCTTGACGTTGGGGTAGTCCGCACCGGCCTGGGTGATGACCGCTCCGCCGTAGGAATGGGCCACCATGATCAACGGTCCCTGGATCCTGTCCACCACGCTACGCAGGTAGGCTGCGTCGACAGCCACCCCGAGCAGCGGGTTGGCGAAGACGACGACCGGGTAGCCGATCCCCTGAAGCCGCTGAATCACTCCATTCCAGATGGACCCGTCTTCGAAGGCCCCATGTACGAGGACGATGGTGGGCTTGGGCAATCCGAGGTTCATGGTGAATCCTTCACAAGAGCGTTACGTGAGAGGGGTTTTCGCCGTCGACGAATCGACGCTACGCGCTTGGATCGGAGCCCGTGATTCGTTACTTCGAAGGAAGCCATGAGCGGAAATCAAGGTGCCGCTGGAGGAATGGAAGCCGACGCCTACCGGCTCCGTACGGTGTCGGTGAGCTCCCAGTCCTTGATGTTGGCAGTGGGCCCGAAGAGATCTGCCGGCACGTCGGGCAACAGCGCTTCACTGCTCTGCACTCGACGGGGCCAGTCGCGATTGGCCAGCGCAGGCTTCGCCAAGGCAACGACGTCCGCGGCTCCGGCGCAGATGATGTCAGCGGCGTCACCGGGGTCGTCGAGGCCGCCGTTGGCAATCACTGGCAGCTTGCCGTATTCCTTGGCCAGTCGTGCCAACGTCTTCCCACTGGCGGCGAAGGCAGGTGCCAGCGCCCGGTACTCAGTGGTGTGGATGTAGTCGATACCGGTGTCGCCGAGGGCTGAGAAGATGGTCGCAGCATCGTCCTCGCCGCCGGCCCAGCGATGATGATTGTCCGAGACCTTGCCCTGTGAGATGCGGATACCGGTGGCGATGTCACCGCCTACGGCCGCCACGACGTCGCGGCATACCTCGACGGCCAGCCGGACGCGGTTGCCGACGCTCCCGCCGTAGTCGTCAGCGCGAGTATTCAGGTAGTCGGTCAGGAACGCGTCGAGCAAGTAACCATTGGCACCGTGCAGCTCGACTCCGTCGAAGCCCGCGTCGCGCGCCATGCGTGCCGCATTGACGAACGCGGTGCGGACTTGACCGATGTGCTCCGTGGTCATCGCCTCCGGAATGGGATAGGGTCCCGATCCCCGGTACATCCCCACCTGCTGGCCCCTTGGACGGACTGCCGACGGTCCCCACGTGAAGTCGACGTGGTTGTTGCCTTGCGACTGGCTTCCCGCGTGCATGAGTTGAGCGAAGAACTTGCCGCCTGCCGCGTGGACGCCCTCGACGATCGGGCGCCACGATTCGGCGTGGGCGGCGTCGGCGATACCAGGTTGGTACAAATAGCCCTGACTGGCGCCGTGGTCGATGTAGAGGCCTTCGGTGATCAGCAAGGCGAACCCGCCTACGGCAAAACGACGGTAGTACGACTTCATCGGCCCGGTGCACAGCCCTTCGGCGGTGGCGCTCACCCGGGTCATCGGCGCCAAGGCAACACGGTTGGTCAGCTCGACGTCACCAAGTGCCGTCGGGGTGAACAGGGACGCATACCGTGGATTGAGTTCGGTCGGCATGGGGATCACTCACTTTCGTCGTCGGATCGTTGGGCGAACATGTCGCGACATGCTTCAAGAATCGAGCTGGCCGGTCTCACGGATCGACCCCTTCGGCTGGCCACAAACCGATCTCGTCGTCTTGCCCGCACCGTCGCGTGACCGGGACGGGTCGTTCGCGCCTCGGGTCGCCGTGGTTGTGAATGTGTCGGCAGAGCGGTATGTCTGGCGCTCCCAAGGTGTGTTCAGGTCGTCTTGATGGTCCCTCCGTCGATGACTATGTCGGCCCCTACGACGTTCGCGGCGGCGTCGGAAGCCAAGAACACGATCAACGCAGCCACCTCGCGAGGTTCGGTGATCCGACCGGCAGCGATGCCAAGTTGATCGGGGAGTCCGGCGAGAAACTCTTGGAGGCTGATCCCACTGGCGGCGGCCAACCGGGCGCCGATACCGTCATCTCCCCGCCAGAGTCGGCTGCCAACTACGCTTGGTGAGACGGTGTTGACGCGCACACCTCGAGGCCCGAACTCTTCGCTAAGACGTTTACTGAAGGCGGCGAGAGCGGCCTTTGCCTCGCTGTATCCCACGGGACTCGACGCTGGCATCTGCGCGCTGGTTGATGAGACGTTGATGATCGCGCCTCGTCGCTCGACGAGACTTGGCAGGCCGGCTCGGGTGGCCCACACGGCGCTGAAGAGATTGAGATCGATCAAGTCTTGCCATTGTTGGTCGGCCACGTCGAGGAAGCCGGCCATTCCCCCTTGCGCAAGCTTGTCGACGTCCCCGGCGCCGACGTTGTTGATCAGGATGTCGATGCCACCCAACGTCGACAATGCCGTTTCCATCATGGCAGCGACACCAGATTGTGTGCTCAAGTCAGCCGCTACCGTCGCGACAGAGACGCGTACAAGCTCTGGGGTGATCGTTCGGGCGGCACCGACCACGCGGACACCCTCGTCGGCGAGGATTTCAGTTGTCGCCAAGCCGACGCCCTGACTGGCGCCGGTCACTACTGCGGTCTTGCCCCGGAGTCGTAGGTCCATTCCTCTGCCCATCTTTCGACTGGAGTCTCACGGCACTGAATGCAGTGAGCGGCAAATGATCTTCGACCGTATGGCGTATGCGGACTGCCCAATCCTCGAAGTAACGATTGGGCGGAACAACCCAAAGTGTACGCGCATGTGCGATGGGATCAACGGGTGTTTCCTGAGAACATCCCGGCGAAGCCGACGACGGGCGAGCCGAGCGACCCGTCGTCGACTCCCTCGCTTGGTGGGTGCGCTACGCCGACGGTTCGTGAAGGCGTCGCCGAGTGCAAGACCGGCCGCACCAGATCGCGCGCAGTCGGTGGGTGACCCGATCCACGAACGATGTGGTCAGATGGGACCCCTCGATACCGTGCCGGTCTCGTCGCCGTCGTCAGGCGCCTTGTTCGTCCCGGCGGCCGAGCGCGATTGTCGCGGAGACGGAGCCTCAGGGTGTGACGGGTAACGGTCGAGGACCACGGCGGGGCGAGCCGTCTGGCTGAAGCGCTGGCGGTAGGCAGAAGGAGTCACGCCGAGTCGCTGGCGCATGTGGATGCGCAGACTGGCCGCGGTCCCGAGCCCGCTGCGAACGGCGATCGCCTCGAAGTCCAACGATGTCGTCTCGATGAGTCGCCGCGCCAAATCGACCCGCTGGCCGTTGAGCCATTCCAGCGGCGTGCAGCCCAGCTCTGAGCGAAATCGGCGGTGCAACGTCGCGGGGCTCATCGCCGCCCGCTCGGCTAATTGGGCAACACCAATCGGCCCGGTGAGCTCGGCCTCGGCCCACTGCAACAGGGGCGCGAGCGACGCATCACGCGTCCGTGGGACGGGACGATTGACGTACTGCTGCTGTTCGCCGTCGCGGTTGCCTGAATAGACGAGCATGCGGCTAACCGTGTTCGCCGCCTCGCGGCCATGATCGACGCCGACGAGGTGCATGGACAGGTCGATCGCCGCCGCGCCGCCTGCCGAGGTGAAGATGCCGTCGTCTTCGACGAACAGCACATCGGGACGTAGTTCGACCCGCGGGAAGCGCTTCCGGAACGCATCGGCGTACATCCAGTGCGTGCACGCGCTGCGGCCGTCGAGCACACCCGCAGCCGCCAACGTGAAGGCGCCGGTGCAAAAGCTGACGATGCGCGCACCCCTGTCGTAAGCGGCTTGGATTGCCTTCAATACGGCGTCGTTCGGTGGCTGGTCGACGTCTGGACGGTTCGGCGCGATCACCGTGTCGGCGCCGGCGACGGCCTCCAGGCCCGCCACATCCATGGCGAAGAGCGCATTGCGCATGGTCGCGCGCCCCTGTGGGGCGCACAGTGTGAAGTCGTACCAATCTCCGATCTCCGGTCGAGGCAATCCGAAGAACTCGACGGCGACGGTCACCTCGAAGGGGTTCGACCCGTCGGCGACGATCGCCGCTACGCGGTGAGAGAATTTTTTCGACACGTGCAATTTCTATCACTGGCAGGTCGTTCTCGTCCCGCGCACGCTAATTTCGTGATATCGCCTTCAGCTTCGCTGTGTGAGACTCACGCCAATGCGGGCAAGGAACTGTGCGAACGGGCCACCACCGATCGCCTGAAGTTCTGGGCTGATGAAGCCCGCGCGCTGCTGTGGGACGATGAATTCAACCAGGTCCTTGATTGGTCCTGTCCACCTTTTGCGAGGTGGTTCGTCGGGGGCTCGATCAACGTTGCGGTCAACTGCGTCGATCGCCATGTCGACGCCGGCCACGGCGATCGTGTTGCCATTCATTGGGTGGGTGAACCCGGCGATTGCCGCAACATCACCTACCGGCACTTGCAGCAAGACGTGAGCAGGGCGGCGAACTACTTCACCAGCATGGGCCTCGTGACCGGAGATCGTGTGGCAATCTACATGCCGCCACTGCCGGAAGCCATTGTCGCGATGCTCGCGTGTGCGCGGTTGGGCCTGATTCACGTGGTCGTGTCGACCGACACCACCGCAGCGGTGTTGCGATCGCACGTGATCGACTGTCAGGCCAGAGTCGTGATCGTCTCGGATGGTCAATATCTGGGCGGTAGGCCGGCGTCGGTGAAGAACACCGTCGACGAAGCGGTGGGGGTTGGTGACGGCTCGTGTCGGTCAGTCGAAACCGTCATCGTAGTCCGCCGTACCGCACACGATCCCGAGATCAACTGGGTCGAGGGGCGTGACGTGTGGTGGCACGACACCGTTGATGTAGCCGACGAACACCACGCCGCACTTTCCTTCGACGCCGAGCATCCATTGTTTCTGATCTACACCGTGGGGGTGGACGGCGAATCCGTTGGCATCATCCACTCTTCGGGTGGCTACTTGACGCAGGTGCGTTACACCTTTCACTACGTGTTCGACCACAAAGAGGATCGGGATGTCTTTTGGTGCGACGCCGTCCTCGGGTGCATCGCCGGGCATTACATGGTGTACGGCCCGATGGCCAACGGTGCTACTTCGGTGGTCTACGAAGGGGCCGCGAACCTTACCGACCCGCGGCGGCGCAAGCTGATCATTGAAGAACATGGCGTAACGGTCTATTACTCCGCGCTGCCGATGAGTGGTGGTTTCGTGGCGCGCGAGCGGAATGCTCCTGGCGCACATGATCTCTCGTCGTTGCGGCTACTCGGCGCCCCGGCCGAACCAAGCAACCCGGAGGTGTGGCAGTGGTATCGACAGATCATCGGCAGCGGTGATTGCCCCGTCATTCATACGTGGTGGCAAGCCGAAACCGGCGCACCCATGATCGCTCCACTACCGGGCTTGACAGCGGCCGACGCTGGCTCACCCGCCAGACCCGTTCCCGGGATCAGCGCGCACATCGTTGACGATGACTACGATCTGGTCGATCTGGGAGGTCGTGGACGGCTCGTAGTAGACCGTCCATGGCCATCCATGTTGAGGGGAATATGGGGCGACGACGAGCGCTTCGTCAAGACGTACTGGTCGCAGTTCGGCGGCCGGGGATGGTATTTCACCGGAGTCGACGCCCGGTACGACGAGGAGGATGCGATCTGGCTGCTCAGCCGTGAGCACGACGTGACCGTGACCGTCAGTCGACTGGTCAGCGGCCTGCGAGATGCCCGCCTGGCTAGTTCGTAGAAACCCAGCCGGTATCGCCCCGGCGATGGTGAGGTCGACTCCGCCACCGCCGCACACACCAGTGCTTGCGATCGTTCCGCCTGTCGTGATGACCACTACAGACTTCATCGCCAACCCGCCCGTCGTCGCATCCGTATCGGACGCCAATACCACCAGGCTCAACGGCCGCTGGCCCGCACAGTCATTCGCGCGGCGAATGGCGCGCATGCGAAATGCCGTTCTTGACGGGATTGACACGCTGAAGTGATACGTATTCACTGATTTCCGTTGCGAAGAGTCCAAGCGGCCGACATGGCTGCGTCCTGCAACCCACGTCCATGTGAAGTCATCGGTATGCCCTTGGCTTCTCTTCCTTGCTCCTCGCTGAAGTGCAGCAAGCGCATAGCAGATGAGGACGGCAGGGCATGTTAGGAGTCTGGCAATGCACACCATCGATCTGGCCTACGTCGCCTATGGGTACCACGAGGGACTGGTCGCCCACGTCGCCGATCAGGAAGGGTACTACGAGGACGAAGGCGTCCACGTTGCCATTCGAAACGGGGTCGGTTGGGATACCGAGCGCGTGCGTGGTAGCGCGACCATCGGCCTCGGTCGGGCCCTGGTGTCTCGGTTGACCGAAGGAATCGGTTGGTCGATGGTGAGCGTCAACACCCACCGTCCTTTGTTCTGGTTCCTCGGGAACGCCGAGGTGACGTCAATGGCGGACCTCCGCGGCCGTCGGTTGGCGGTTCACCACGCCCACGACGCCCCCGGGTGTTTCGCACGAATCGTCCTGCGCAAGTACGGCTTGGATCCCGACCGCGACCTGCGTTGTGTGGCGCGTGCACCTGGTGACAACCAGATGGATTTGCGACGGCTTCGGGACGGCTCGATCGACGCCGCCTACGTGGGCACCGCCTTCTCGCCTGAACAGGTGGCGGAGGAAGAAGGGTTCCACGTACTTGCCTGGGTCGGCGATCACTTCCAGGCTCCGACTGTAGGTGTTGCCGTAGACCCGACCCGCATCCCGCTGGACAGCCCCGCCCTGCAGGCCTTGGTGCGGGCTCATCGGCGGGCACTGAGAACGATTGCCGAGCAACCCGCGCTAGCCATCGACTACCTTGCGCCGTTCCTGAGCCGCCTGACGCGCCAGGAAATCCAACGGCACTACGAGTGTTACGTCGCGCCGTACTTCACCGCCGACGGCGAAGTGGACCTCGGCATCGCGCAGCACGCGGTCGAGGCGGTCGCGACCGAACTCGGTGTGGCGCCAGTAGCGGCCAAGGAGATCTACCAGACGGCACTGTAGGCAACTGCCCAGTAAGGACGCCGCAGCGGGCCTGGTCCACGACAAGCCTCTGCCCTTGGGCGGCAGCGTCACGATCCTGCCGATGATCCTGCTGCGCAATGCCGGTCGCGGCAACGCTCAGCGGTTGGGGCACTTCTATCCCGTGGCGGGTTTGTTCGGCATCGACACCCCGTCACCCACGACACCGAGGTGAGTAGCAGCGTCAAACAGGCGACGGGCACTGGCGTCGCATGTTGTCCGATTTCGGGCATCTGGCCAGCGCAATCATGATCAAATCAGGCGCATCTGCCGCGACGCCAGAGAGTTTGGGATCGGTAGCAAGGGGTGGGTTGTCGAATGGGTGCACCGCAAGGTCGTTCGACCGTGCACTGAGACGAGGAACACTCATGGGGATTCGCATCGCGGTATGCGCACTGGCCGTCGCGGCGCTGGCCGGCTGTTCGACACAGACCTATCCGGCTCCCGGACAAGCCATGTCAAGCGGGGCACGCCCGACGGTGTCCATCACCGCGGAACCACCCGTGGCCGAACCCGCCGCCTACGGAGTCGAGGCGACCCTCGACACGATCCCCTGGTCGCGAGTCGGTCCCGGCTGGCTGCTGGCGACCTGGAGCCCGCTCATCGGCCACATGCCCGGCAATATTCCCCCGAATCAACCCGACCCCGACACGGTCACGACCGCGCTGTACCTCGTCGACCCGCAGGGCGGCCGCTATCCGATCACCAGTTTCGGTCCGGGAGGCGGCAGCGACTTCGAGGTGATCGACTGGTCGGGCGACAAGTCGCGCGCGCTGCTCAGGACGAACGGGGTCTCCGGCAACTACGTCGAGGTCGACCTGCACACCGGCAAGCAGACGCCGCTGCACTTCAGTGACTCCGACGACTACCCCAGCTACACACTGCCCGACGGCAAGGCCCTACTGGTGGCCGGCGGCGGCTACCAGCAGCCCAAGACGCTCATCCGCACCGACGTCACGGGTAAGCTCCAGCAGGCCTACCCCGTCGGGCAGGACTCCCAGGGCGCCCTGTACACGCCCGACGGCACCCAGCTCGTCCTCGGCACCTCCAATGGCCTCGCCTTGATGGGCAACGACGGCGCCCCCGGCGAGGCGATCCCGGTCGAAGGCCAGAAGGACTGCGGCCCGATCCGGTGGTGGGACGCCGACGCGACGGTCGTGCTCGCGGGCTGCGGCGCCCAGCCATCGCAGCTATGGCTGGTGCCCGTCGACGGCACCGCCCCCACCGCGCTCACCGCGCCGAATGACGGCCAGAACCTCGGCGACATCAACGCCTGGAACACGCCCGCAGGCATCTTCATGCAGGAACTCGGCGCCTGCGGCGTCGTCTACCTCGCGAAGCTCAATCCCGACGGCAGCACCACCAAGGTCGACGTCCCCGACCTCGACGGCGGCAGCACCATCGTCGTCGGCGTCAACGGCGACTCCCTGCGCCTGCAGGGCAGAGCGGCGTGCGGCGGCGGCATCGCCCTCGCCGACTGGAACCCGTCGACCAACGTGACGAGCTTCCTGCTCGGCGGCCCGCTCAACGGGGGCGGGGTCACCAGCGCAGTGGCCTTCAAGGGACAGCGGTGAAACTCATTGCGGCGGCCGTCTTCTCGGCCATGACGTTGTTTCCCGCCACGGCGGCCGCACAGTCCCCGTGCGACGAACTCGGTGGGGCCGTCCATCCTGCGGGTACCTGCCACGTCCACGGCGAAGGACCCAACTACCGGATGGACCTGACCTTCCCGACCGACTACGTCGGGGAGCCGGCGCTCGCCGGTTACGTCAGGCAGCAGCGCGACGACTTCCTGGACTGGGTCGCGAAGTTCGGCGGCCCGTCCTCGGCGGAGCTCGACATGGGTTTCGACGACTACCAGTCGACCAACACGCGCGGCGTCGTGTTCACGATCGGTCGGGATACCGGCGTACATCCGGTCAGCACCTTCACGACGTTCACCTACGACGTGGCGAAGCGCGCGCCGGTCACGATCGACACGCTGTTCAGGCCAGGCAGTCAACCGCTGGCCGTGCTCAACCCGATCGTCGCGCCGAAGTTCGAGAAGCACGGCGCCATGCTCCGCGCCGACGAGCTCACCCTCGACGACTACCGCAGCTTCGCCCTCACCGACGACAGCGTGTTGTTCTTCTTCGACCAGGACTGGCCGATGGACCACGTGTCCGGACCGCTCACCGTCACCGTGCCCCGCGCCGCGCTCGCCTCGATCCTCGCGTAGGGAAATCGATGACTGTCGCACGCCGATTGCAGAGTGCACGAACGGTCGGCGCCCCCAGCAACCGAAAGACGAAACCGATGAAGACACTTCCTGTTTGGGCCGCGGCCGCGATGGCACTCGCCTTGGTGGCGGCGCCGCACGCGGCCGCCGATGCCAAATGCGCGTTCGGTGGCCCGCCAATCGGAGCGGCCACCAAGGACGTCGGCGCCGTCTACGGCCAGCCCGCGACGCTGTGGATGACCAACGACAACGTCGTCGGGGTCACCACCGTCGGCGGAACCGGTTCGGTCGAGGTGCACACCGCCAGCCCGATGGTGCCGCAGGCGCTGCTCGTCGACGCCCAGCAGAACGGCAACCATCAGATCATCGTCGACACCGGCCGCGAGGCCCACCTGTACGCCGCGTCCGGCTGCAACGTCGTGGCCGTCGTCGACCAGCATCTCGAGCCGTTCATCTTCGACGAAGCCCACCGGATCGGCACCGGCGACGGGGTCGCGTGCGGCGACCTGGGCAACGGTCCGCACCTGATCGGGTACCTGCACCTGGTGGATCAGCCGGGGATGATGCGACGGACCGAAATCGACCTCGATGGCGCCACGGCGACCGTCGGACGCTCTGACGTGGTCAGCACCGACATCGACCAAAGCTGCGGCGGAGTGACGATGGTGAACGACGCACTGCACGCGCCGTTCTGAGCCGGGCTCGTCAGCCTGCCTGATCGCCGGCCAGCCGTCAGCCCATGCCGGCGCCGAACAGCAATCCCAGGAGATAGGTGACCGCGGCGGCGCCGTAGCCGATGAGCAGCTGACGCAGCGCCCGCCTCAGCGGCGGCCCACCGGACAACAAACCGACGACGACACCGGTTGAGAGCAACGCAGCGCCCACCAGCACTGCGGCGACGATCACGGCGATCAGGCCTTGGAGCCCGCACAAGTAGGGCAATACCGGAACCAGGGCGCCCGAGGCGAAGAAGGAGAAACTGGACGCCGCGGCACCGAGCCCGGTGCCGACCGCGTCTTGCCCCTCGGTGCTGGGCGGTGCGTCGCGGGGGTGCCCGGAGAAGCCAGGAGCGCCAGAGGTGAGGACTTCGGTGGCGCGTGCCCGGGCCTCGGACTCGGTCATCCCGCGCGCCCGGTAGACCAGCGCCAGCTCGTTGGCGTCGACGTCGAGTTGCGGCAGCGCCGATCCGGCCTGCGCATCGGGAGTGGACGCTTGCAACAATTCGCGCTGCGAATTCACCGAGACGTACTCACCGGCACCCATCGACAGCGCCCCGGCGAGCAATCCCGCCATGCCGGTGAGCAGCACCGTGTGGTTGGATACCCCGCTGGCACTGATCCCCAGGACCAGAGACAGGTTGCTGACCAAGCCGTCGTTGGCCCCGAACACCGCCGCCCGGAAGGTGCCCGACAACCGGTTGCGCCCCCGCGTGGCCAGGGCGCGCACCACCTCGGCGTGCATGCGCTCATCGGCGGCCATCGCGGCGGTGGCATCGACCTCGGTGTCGTAATTGGAACGGTCTTCCGCGCGCTGGGCGAGCGCGAGCACGAACACCGACCCGAAGTGGCGCGCCAGGAAACCCAGGGTCCGGGTGCGCAGCGCGGCGCGGCGCGGCTTCCCGATCTGGTCGCCAAGCAGCGTGCGCCAGTGCATTTCGTGGCGGCCCTCGGCGTCGGCCAACGCGAAGAGAATCTCGCGCTCCTCCCCGGCGCGCCGTCCCGCCAGATCTCGGTACACCGCCGCCTCCGCCTGCTCATCGGCCAGATACTGGCGCCAGCGGCGCAGTTCTGACGACGTCGGACGCGGCCTCGCGGTTGGATCAGGCCCCTCATCCGGTGTCTTACGACGAAACGGGCTGCTGTCCATGTCGAGTAATGATTCCCGACGAACAGGCGGGGGTCACGCCATCAGGTCGGACGCCTCGCGCCACATCCTGGCGACCACGTTGCCCGCCGGTTCCTCTCGGGCCAGCGCGGCGCTCTGTCCAGCCCAGAGGTTGACCGGGTCCACGCCGTTCGGTCCGGCTGCTCTCCACTGCCCCACCAGCCGCAACTGCTCGGGGTATGGCGCTGGGCGCGGTGCTCCGGTCTCGGTCCAGGCGGCCAGGTACGGGCTCGGCGCCGAGCGTGCCAACCGGCCGCTGTACGCACGCGTGGTGACCGTGGCCTCGGGCGCCAGCCCGTCCAGGGCGACCGACCAGTCCTCGTTGATGCCGGTCTCGGGACAGCGCAGCAGCGCGGTGCCGATCTGGACCGCGCTGGCTCCGAGCGTCAGTGCCGCTGCCACCCCGCGTCCGTCGGCGATGCCGCCTGTCGCGACGATCGGCACGCGTAGGTGGTCGGCGAACCATGGCAGCAGGGCAAACAGCCCGACGTCGGCGTGCGCGCCCTCCTGGTCGAAGCCTCCGCGGTGACCGCCCGCCTCCATGCCCTGGGCCACGACGGCGTCCGCTCCGGCCTCCTGGGCGGCGATGGCATCGGAGAGCGTGGTCGCACATGCGAACCATGCGATGCCCTCGTCGTGCAGCCTGCGCACGTATTCCGGCTCGAAGAGACCCATGATCGACGAGATCACCGTCGGTCGTGCCGCGAGCATGGCCTCGAGTTGCTGCTCGTACACCGGTGGTGAACCGGCGGGCGGCTCCGCAGGGGTGCCGAATCTGGCGAGGAATTGGCGGGCGTCCTCGGTCCAGCGGCTCCGTTGATCGGCGTCGCCCGCCGGCGGGTCGGGTGTCCAGACGTTCAGTTGGAAGGCGCCCGACGAACCGGCGCGGAACGCCTCGGCCCACTCGGCGATGCGCGCCGGTCCGTCGCGCAGCACTCCGGCGCCGCCCATCCCGCCTGCCTCGGCGACCGCGATGGCCAACCCGGGCGGACTGGAACCTGCCATCGGAGCCTGCAGGATCGGTAGCCGCAGTCCGAACCGATCACAAAAATCCCGAGCACGCCTTCGAGCCGGTGTCACGTCTTCCTCCTTCGGTAACCACTTCCCAAGTGGAGCGCCAGAGCCGCCGTAACGCACGACGCCGACATGAATCTATTCATTCGACGCGCAGACGAGTACCAACGACCAGCGGCAGCGGAGGCCAACGCCACAGCGGTGACTGTGGGTGCGCTGGGCGTTCGTCGGCCGAAGTGGCCCGTCAGCCGGTAGGCGAGCACGATGGACCCGTGCGGAGACGACGATGACGGGACGACGTTCCACGGCCGTGACGACGGCCGTGTCGGTGAATGGCAAACGTGAACGGGTCACCACGGAACCCGATACGGCGCTGCTCTATGTATTGCGAAACCATCTGGGCCTGAAGGGGACTCGGTTCGGCTGCGGTCTGGCGCTGTGCGGATCGTGTTTCGTTCTCGTCGACGGGCGGCCGGTCTACTCGTGTGACACGCCGGTGAGCGGCGTCGAGGGCCGGGAAATCACCACCGTCGAAGGGCTGAGCGAACCCGACGGCACCATGCACCCGGTGGCTCGGGCCATCGTGGCCGAACAGGCCGCGCAGTGCGGCTATTGCAGTTCGGGAATCGTGATCTCGGCGGTGGCGCTGCTGGAACGCCACCCCGATCCCACAGCCGACCAGATTCGCGAAGCGCTCGACGGCAACCTGTGCCGGTGCGGCGCCCACAACCGGATCGTCCGGGCAGTGCTGTCCGCCGCCGAGGAACTCCGCGCGCGCCGCGACGGCGCCCGATGACCACCAGGACGTTGCGCGACCTGCCGCCGTCGATCGTTGCCAACCGCCTCATCGGAGACTGGCTCGACTTCCTTCCGACCGGCGTCGTGGAAGTACGGTCCGGGAAGGTCGAACTCGGGCAGGGGGTGCTGACCGCGCTAGCACAGATCGCGGCGGAGGAGTTGGACGTCGACGTCACGCGGGTGCGGATGACGGCGGCGTCGACCGGAGCCAGTCCCGACGAGGGATACACCGCGGGCAGCATGTCGATCGAACACTCGGGTGCTGCGGTGCGGATGGCCGCCGCCGAGGCGAGGGCCGTCTACCTCGACGTTGCGGCCGACCTCTGGCACGTACCCCAACACCTGCTGACGGTCGACGACGGCACCGTTTCGACCCCCGACGGCCGCTCCCTGACCTACTGGGACCTGACCGTCGATGGCCTGCTCGACCGGCCGGTCAGTGGGCTGGCTGCGCCGAAGGCCCCCGCGGACTACCGCGTGGTGGGCACCAGCGTGCCGAGGATCGATTTGCCGGACAAGCTGGCCGCGCGGCCGCGCTTCGCCCACGACGTGATCCTTCCGGGACTGGTGTACGGCCGGATCGTGCGGCCGCCGTCGCGCGGGGCGACGCTCGCGTCCGTCGCCCTGGCGCCGACCTTGGCACAGGACGGGGTGCTCACCGTCGTACGCGACGGCGACTTCCTCGGTGTGGTCGCCGAACGGGAGGAGACCGCGGTGACGGCGGTCGACCGCCTGCGCGCCGACGCCTCCTGGCAGACGCAGCCGACGTTGCCCGATGACGGCGATCTCCCGAACTTCCTGCTGACCGCCCCTTCGACGAGAACCGTCGTCGCCGAACGAACCGACACGGCCGCCGGTGACGAGTCGTCGGCGACCGCCAGGCACGAAGCCGTGTACCACCGGCCGTACCTCGCGCACGCGGCGATGGGACCGTCCACTGCGACGGCACGCGTCTCGCGCGACGACGACGGCGCCCGGCTGTGCGTCTGGACGCACACCCAGGGTGTCCATCCGCTGCGCCGCGAGTTGAGCCGGGCGCTCGGGATGGCGGAGGACCGCATCTCGATCCAACACGTCGACGGCTCCGGGTGCTACGGCCACAACGGTGCCGACGACGTCGCGTTGGACGCGGCGCTGCTGGCGTTCGCCGTCCCCGACCGGCCGGTTCAGGTGGTGTGGTCTCGGCCCGACGAACTGGGATGGGCACCGTTCGGGCCGGGTGCCGTGGTGCACATCGCCGCCGACGTCGGTGCGGACGGCGGGGTGCTGTCGTGGCACCACGACGTCTGGGGCAACGGACACGTCACCCGGCCCGGCTTCGTCAAGGCGATAAGTCTCCTCGCGGCAACTCACCGCGACGGCGGACAGCCGATCGAGCCCGGGGGGGAGCCACCGCTGGAGCGCGGTGGCGGTGCCACCCGCAATGCCGTGCCCGGCTACGACTTTCCGGCGTACACCATCGCCAATCATCTGCTGTCGGTGATGCCGTTGCGCACGTCGGCGCTGCGCTCGCTCGGCGCGTTCGTGAACGTGTTCGCCATCGAGTCCTTCATGGACGAACTGGCCGCGGCAGCGTCGCGGGACCCGGTCGAATACCGACTCGCCCACCTCAGCGACCCTCGGGGGCGCGCGGTGCTCGAGGCGGTGGTGCGCAGGTCGGGTTGGACCCATTGGTCGCCCACCGACTCGGTCGGTCACGGCATCGGCTATGCGCGGTACAAGAACGCCAGCGCCTACTGCGCAGTCGTCGCCGAGGTGGAGGCCACCAGCGAGGTCCGGGTCCGTCGGCTGACGGTCGCGGTGGACGCCGGGCTGATCGTGAATCCCGACGGCGTGGAGAACCAGGTGGAGGGCGGCGCCATCCAGGCGACGAGTTGGGCGCTCAAGGAGCGCGTCCGCTTCGACGACTCGGCCGTGACCAGTGACACGTGGGAGACCTACCCGATCCTGCGCTTCTCCGAAGTCCCCGTCGTCGACGTGGAGTTGTTGCCCGACAACGGCAATCCGTCGCTGGGTGTCGGTGAGACGGCGCACGGCCCGACCGTCGCCGCGATCGCCAACGCGATCTGCGACGCCGTCGGGGTGCGGGTCCGCAGTACGCCGTTCACGCCCGAGCAGATCGTCGACGCAATGCCGGGTTGACCGCGAAACCGTCGGTCTCGACGACTTACGAGCCGGACCCACTCGCGACTACATTGGACGTACTCATCCCCGAGAAAGGCCCGCAATGACTGCGACGATTTCGACCCAGCCCGGCTACCAGGTCGTCAATCCGGCAACCGGCGACGTCGTGCAGACGTTCGACTTGGCGACGGACGCCGAGGTCGAGGCGGCGCTCGCCGCCTCCGCGGAGGCGTTCCGATCGTGGCGGGACGTGCCGATCGCCGAGAGGGCGCGGATCGTCGCGAGGGTCGGCGAAATCTTCAAGGAGCAGGCCGATCGTCTCGGCGCCATTGCGACCGAGGAGATGGGCAAGCCGTTGCCGGAGGCGGTCGGCGAGGCCGATTTCTGCGGTGACATCTTCGACTACTTTGCGACCGAGGGCCCGGGTCTGGCCAAGGACCAGGAGATCAAGACGCTCTCCGGAGGCAGGGCGTACGTCCAGAAGCTGCCCATCGGCCCCTTGCTGGGCATCATGCCCTGGAACTACCCCTTCTACCAGATCGCCCGGTTCGCCGCGCCGAACCTGGTGTTGGGCAACACGATCATCCTCAAGCATGCCGAATCCGTGCCGAAGTCGGCACTGGCCGTGCAGGAGATCATGGACGAGGCGGGCGTGCCGCGGGGCGTGTACCAGAACGTCTTCGCGTCCTACGGTCAAATTGAAGCGATCATCGGCGATCCCCGCGTCGTCGGCGTCTCCCTGACGGGTTCCGAGCGCGCCGGGTCGGTGGTGGCCGCTATCGCGGGCAAGAACCTCAAGAAGTGCGTTCTCGAACTCGGCGGCTCCGACGCCTACGTGGTCCTGGACTCCGACGACGTGAAGGCCTCGGCGGATCTGGCCTGGGACACCCGGATTGGCAACACCGGCCAGGCGTGCAACTCCAACAAGCGCATGATCGTCAGCAGCGACATCTATGACGGTTTCGTCGACCGTCTCGTCGAGCGGGCAAAGGACCTCAAGCCGGGCGACCCGGCCAAGGCGGCAGAAGGCACCTTCGCCCCGTTGTCGTCGCGCAAGGCCGCCGAGACGTTGCACGAGCAGGTTCAGGACGCCGTGTCCAAGGGGGCGACGCTGCATGCCGGCGGTGTACTCGGGGACGGTCCGGCGGCGTACTACTCACCCGCGGTCCTGACCGGCATCACCCCCGAGATGCGGGCCTACCGCGAGGAGCTGTTCGGGCCGGTCGCGGTGGTCTACTCCGTCGACGACGACGACCAGGCGCTGGCGTTGGCCAACGATTCGGACTACGGCCTGGGTGGCGCGGTGTTCAGCACCGATCGCGCCCGCGCCGAGAAGATCGCGCAGCGGCTGGAATCGGGCATGTCGAACGTGAACGCACCCGCCAACGAAGGCCAGGAGGTGCCCTTCGGCGGTGTCAAGCGCAGCGGGTTCGGCCGCGAGCTGGGGCCGCTCGGGATGGACGAATTCGCCAACAAGCGGCTCTACTACGTCGCGGACTGATCGCGCCGGGCACGGGCGCGTCGCTTGCCCTCGTGCATGGCGGCCACCCGTGCGACCGGGATCGTGCGGCCGTGCGCGACGAGGTCGCTGGGAAGGCGCTGCGGGGCGGGCATCGAGTCGGCCCACGGGTCGCGGCCACGCAGGGCGTCCAGTGCGGTGTGGACGGTGAAGTCGGCGGGCGTGACCCGGTCCAGGTCGGACCAGTCCAGGGGGAAGGACACCGGCGTGCCTGGCCGCAGCCGCGGACTGTAGGCGGCGGCGACCGTCGCACCGCCGGCCCGCGTGGAGTCGACGAAGACCTTGCCCTTGCGGTCCTCGACGATGAAGGCCGTCGTCGCCAGGTCCGGGTCGAGCGCCTCGGCGCGGGCCGCCAACGCACGGGTCGCGGCGGCCACGTCCTCGACCGGGATGGCGGTGTCGCTCGAGTCGATCGGAACGAAGACGTGAATGCCCTTGGCGCCGCTCGTCTTCACGGCACCCGCCAACCCGCAGTCGGCCAGCGCCCGGCGGACCAGGTGGGCGACGGCGACCACCGCCCCGAAGTCCTCGTCTCCCGGTGGGTCCAGGTCGAGGACCAGGTGTGTCGGCCGGTAGACGTCGTCGGCCAGCCCCAGCGTCGGGTGGTACTCGACGGCACGCTGATTGGCCAGCCAGAGCAGCGTCCGCCGGTCGTCGCAGAGCGCGTAGTGCACCTCACGATGGGAGGCCTCCGCCCAGATACCGACCGTGCGCACCCAGTCCGGGGTGTACTTCGGCACGTTCTTCTGCATGAACGGCGCGCGGCCGCGCAGTACGCGGAGCACCGTGAGGGGACGTCCGACGAGTCCGGGCAGCATCCGGTCGGCGACCCCGTCCAGGTAGTCCACCAGGTCTCGCTTGGTGGCACCGGCTTCGGGGGTCAGCGCCTGGTCGAGGTTGGTCAGGTCGACGCCGTCTCGCTGCTCGCTGGTGCTCACGGCTGCCACGCTAGGTGCCCGAGGCGGTCGTCGCGATGCCGCCGTCGACCGGGATGACGGTTCCGGTCAGATAGGAGCCCGCCCGGCTGGCGAGGAACACGGCGATCCCGGCCATGTCGTCGTCCCGACCGATGCGGCGCAGGGGAGCGGACTGCGCGATCGCGTCACCGAACGCGTCGAGTGTGGCCGCCATCATCTTCGAGGGGAAGGGTCCCGGCGCCACCGCGTTCACGGTGATGTGCTGCGGTCCCAATTCACGGGCCAGCACCCGGGTGAGCTGGTGCAGGGCCGCCTTGCTGCTCGCATAGGAGTACACGGGCAGCCGGCTGACGTGGATGGCGTCGATGCTGCCGACGTTGATGACCCGTGCCGGGTCGTCGGCGGTGGCGGCTCGGCGCAGCTCGGGAAGCAAGGCCTGCACCAGCCAGAACGGCGACTTGAGGTTGAGGTCGATGACCTTGTCCCATGCCGAGTCCGGGAAGGTCTCCAGCGGCTCACCCCACGTGGCGCCCGCATTGTTGACGAGGACGTGCAGCCCGTCGGAGTCTGCGGTGACGGCCTCGGCGAGGCGCTGGCATTCCTCGTGCCGGGAGAGGTCGGCCGGCACGGCACGCACGTCACCGAAGGCCGACAGTCGTTCCTGCGCCCGCATGCAGGCCTCGGGCTTTCGTGAGCTGATCACGACGCGCGCCCCCGCCTGCAGCAGGCCCCTGGCCATCATCATGCCGATGCCCCTGGTCCCGCCCGTGACGAGCGCATACTTTCCGGTGAGATCGAACAAGTCTGCGTGCGTACTGATTTCGTTGTCCGCCATGTCTCGCCTCCGTGGCCGGTCGTGGTAACGCCGAGGTGTGTTGACACCGCCGGACGTTCGGCTCAGGCTAGTTCAACCAACCGGTCCAGGAAGTGGCGGTGCACGGTGACAGAAGCCAGGGAGGCCAGGGAGGCCTATGTCCTCGGCGGTGTGCGAACCCCGTTCGCGCGGTACGGAAGCGCACTGTCACACCTGCGCACCGACGATCTGCTCGGGATGACCATGCGGGGTGCCTGCGAGCGGGTGGGCATCGAACTCGCGGCGGTCGAGGACATCGTCGCGGGTTGCGTCAATCCAGCCCACGAGGGCATGGGCGACGTGGGCCGTTGGGCGGCACTGGCGGCGGGCTTCCCCGACAGCGTCGCCGGCGCGACGATCAACCGGTTCTGTGGTTCCTCGCTGAGCGCCACGATCAACGTCAGCCACGCCATCAAGGCGGGCGATCTCGGAGTCGGCATCGCCTGCGGTGTCGAGTCGATGTCCCGCTCGGGGTGGGCGCTGATGAAGGGGGATGCCGCCTTCAGTCCCCGCGGTCCCGTCTTCATGTTGGACACCATGTGGGCGGGCGCGGGCGGACCGCCGAATTCGGCACTGCTGGCCCGCAACGCCTACGTCGCGATGATCGAAACCGCGCAGAACGTCGCGAACCGGTACGGGTTGTCCAGGGAGGAGATCGACGCCTTCGCCCTGCGGTCGCAGCAGCACGCGAAGGCCGCACGGGATTCCGGCCGGCTGGCCAAGGAGATCATGCCCGTGACGATCCCCGCGACCAGGAAGACGCCGGAAGTCGTCTTCTCCCACGACGAATTCATCCGCGACGACACGACGGCGGAGTCGCTGGCGAAGCTGCCCGCGCAACCCGGGACCACGCAGATGACCGCGGCCAACTCGACGCCCCTGACCGACGGGGCCAGTGCGATCGTCATCGCCTCCGGGCTACGCGCCGCGGAACTCGGCGTGGAACCCCTTGCACGCGTGGTGTCCTCGGCGGTCTACGGGATCGACCCGCTCGTCATGGGGCTGGCACCGGCGTGGGCGATCCCGTTGGCCATCAGTCGCGCCGGTCTGGCGCCGGAGCAGATCGACGTGTGGGAAGTGCACGAGGCCTTCAGCGCCCAGGCGCTCGGCGTTCTCCGCGAGTTGCCAAACCAGTTGGGCGGGTTCGTGGTACCGGATGAGAAGCTGACACCGAACGGGGGCGCCGTCGCCATCGGCCATCCGTTCGGGGCGACGGGAACGCGATACGTCCTCACGTTGGCCACGGAGTTGCACGAACGAAACGTCCGCTACGGCGTCATCGGTGTCTGCGTCGGCTCGGGACAGGGTGTCGCCGTGGTCCTGGAGAATCCGCGGGCTGCTTGACGGAGGGTTGTGCGTTCCGCTGCTCGGGCAGTTCGTCGAGGCAGTCGATGCACAGGTCGAGGTCCTCGGGAACGCGGCTCAGCAACGGGTGCGGTCCCGGCAAGTCCAGGGCGCGCCCACACATCCGGCACTGTGGATCACGCATGTCCGGTCACCCCGCCCCCTCGGTAGCCCCCGATACCGATTAGCTCATCCTACTGCCGAAAGCCCGGACTCTCGTCGATTTCCGGACCGGTCGGCGCAGATCAGCAGCATTCGGGAGGAGCGCCGCAATGGTGCCGAATGTCGTTTGCCGGGAATCGAGGAGCTCGACACCGTTCGAGCCACGCGGACGCCGGTGCGGCTGCGATGGGTGCAGGAGCGCGGATCAGTACTTTCCGAACGCGAGGGCGACGTTGTGTCCACCGAACCCGAACGAGTTGCTGATCGCGTACCGGTAGTCCCCGGGGCGTGGTTCGCCTGCCACGACGTCCAGGTCGATCTCCGGATCGAGGTTCTCGAGGTTCAGCGTCGGCGGGATGACGCCGTCACGCAGTGCCAGCACGGTGAGGATCGACTCGACCGCCCCGGACGCGCCGACGGAGTGCCCCAGCGCGGACTTCGGTGCGTATACCGCAGGCACGTTCCCCACGGCGCGATTGATGGCCTTGGCCTCGGCCACGTCGCCCACCTTGGTGGCGGTCGCGTGGGCGTTGACGTGATCGATGTCCGAGGGCGTCAGGCCGGCCAACTCGATGGCCCGCGTCATGGCGTGACCGGCCCGTTCGCCGTTGGGATCGGGCGCCACGATGTGGTAGCCGTCCGAGGTGATGCTGGCACCCATGAGCCGGCCGAGGATGTTCGCGCCGCGGGCCTTGGCATGCTCCTCGGTCTCGATGACCATCAGGGCGCCGCCCTCGCCGAACACGAAACCGTTGCGGTCACGGTCGAACGGGCGGCAGGCGCCCGCCGGGTCGTCGTTGGTGGTGGACATGACGATGCGCATCTGGGCGAAGGCGGCGATCGGCACCGCCTCGATCCTGTTCTCGACGCCACCGCAGATCGCGACGTCGGCCTCGCCGAGCACGATCTGGCGCCACGCCTGCGCGATGCCCTCCGAACCGGAGGCGCACGCCGACACCGGCGTGATCACACCTGCCTTGGCGTGACGTTCCAGACCGACCGCCGCCGCAGGCCCGTTGGGCATGTACATCTGCACGGCCAGCGGCGACACCGCGGCGAGACCCCGCTCGCGCATGTCGTCGTAGGCGAAGACCAGGGCCTCGGTGGCACCCATCCCGGTGCCGATGGAGACCGTCAGGCGGTCGGTGTCCACCTCGGGACTGCCCGCGTTCTCCCACACCCGCCTGCCGAGCACGGTCGACATCTTCTGCACATAACCGAGGCGGCGTAACTCGACACGGGTCAACTCGCCGTCGAAGTCCTCGAGGAGGTGACCGCCGATCCGTACCGGCAGCTGGTACTGCTCGACGAACGGATCATCGAGGGTGCGGATGCCGCTCTGGCCGTCGAGCAGTGCCTTCCACGTGTCGTCTGCGCTGGTGGCGACGGACGTGGTCATCGCGATGCCCGTGATGACGACATTCGGTAGGCCGTTGCCCGTGCTCAGCCTGGCAACGTGGGACGCATCTGGAGCGCGCATGAGAAACCCTCACTTCACTACATGAGTGTTTGGCCCGCTTCTGGACCTGCCCGTTCATCGCTCTTCAGATCCGTGGAACGGATCCGTCGATCGGAGTGCCGAAATCTTATCGAATTGCCAGACTAGATGCATCCGTACAGCTCAGAAGCATAGTCCGGGCCGCGGCGCGCGGCGTAAACTCGGCCAATGTCGAGGGCTCCCATCCTTCTTGGAGCGGTGCTTGCCGCCGCCGCGTCGACTGCCGCCATCGTCTGCGGGCCGCATGCCGTGGCCGATCCGGTGCGCCCGGTGTCCTCCAACGGACCCGCCGACGCGGTGATCAGCGACCTCGAGGCGCAGGGCTACAACGTGCAGATCAACTGGGTGAGCGGCTTCGACACGAAGCCGCTCTCGGAATGCCGGGTCACCGGAGTCAACGATCCCGGCGACACGCCACCGAGCCCGGATACGTTCACCACCGTCTACGTCGACGTCGTCTGCCCGAACCACGACGACGGCGGCGGTGAGTTCGACTTCGGAGTCGCCATCGGCTGACGTCTCTTCTCCAGGCAATCTCCACGTCTCCTCCAAGGAGCGGCAGGCCGAGCCGCCCATGCTGGTCACACGACGCGCCGCCACCGCGCGCGGTCACCACAGGAGCCCTCTCGTGAAGAAGTTCGCCATCGCCGCTGCTGCGTTCGCCGCCCTGTCGGGCGGCTCGCTGGGATGGTCCGGTCCGGCCATCGCATTTCCCAGCGGCGGGTCGGCGTCCGACACCATCGCGCAACTGCAGGCCGAGGGCTATCAGGTGCAGGTCAACGGGGTCGTCAGCACCCCACTGTCGCAGTGCAGGGTGCTGGAGGTGTCCGGGTTGAGGGGCACCGAGAGCGGAGGGGTCCGCCTCCACCCGGCGCAGTCGGACACCGCCTTCGTGGACGTGTCCTGCCCGTCGCACGACTGAGCACGGCTATTTCGGGAGCTTCGTGCCGATCTTCTCGGCGATGGATGCCGCCGCGGTGACGGGGCTTCCGTCACGCCGGCATGCCTGAGCGTCGATGATCACGTTGTCCTGGACCGACAACACGCGTTGGCAGGAGTCCACCTCACCCCGATCGCCGCGGGTGAACGGGATGGCCAGTGTGGTGTCGGTCTTGGTCAGCTCACCGCTGTGCCACTTCGGCAGCGGCTGGCCGTTCAGGGTGATGTTCACGTTGTGGTTGGTGCACTTGGACCACCGGTCCGAGGACTGATCGAAGAATTCCCGGGCGGCATCGGTCGACGGGTAGTTCACGACGGACTGCACTGCGAGGAAGCGCCATGCGTCCGTGTCCGGCGACCGGAGCAACTCCTGGCGAAGGGCGATCCAGCCGTCGGCGCCGTAGACACCCTTCTCGTCGACCTGCCAGATGCCCAGGCAGTTGAGGTTGGGCAGGAGGTTTCGGTGGTCACTCATCGCGTCGACCCGCGGATGCGGTGTCATCCCGCCGGTGCCCACGATGGCGTCGACTTCGCCGCTGCTCAGCAGCACCCGGTCGAGCGCGTTCGCGGGGACGAGGTCAGGGGCCGACGACTGCTCGGCGGCAGGGGCCGGAGCCGAGCAACCCTGCAGCCCCAGGCAAAGCGCGACGAGTCCGGTCAGTAAGCGCTTCACCGCGCGTCAGGCATGTGTTCCGGCCGCTGCACACGCCTGCTGAGCGTTGGTGGCGTCGGTGTTCATCTCGGTCGCCGTCGTGTTCAAGCTGTCACCGGGGATGTGCAGACCCATCTTGATCAAGAGTTTGGTCGCGTCCGTGGACCACGACCGCATCGGATCTGCGATCTGTCCGTCGAGCCCGGGCGTGTTCGCCGCGTCCATCGCCACGCCCGCCGCCTGCCGCAACGCGGTCCTGCCGACCTCGTTCGTGCTCTGGACGCCGGGGTCCGAGTACGTCGTGCCCTCGAACGCGTCGGCGAATTCACCGTAGTAGGTCGAGGCGCCGTCCAGCGCCTGGGCGAACGCTCCGCAGGCCACGACCGCGGGTGCGCCTGCGTCGTCGGACATCGGCACGGAGTTCACCTGCACCGCCGGATTCGGCGCGGCGTCGTCACCGTCATCCGCCGCGGCCGACGGGACGCAGGACACCCCGATGCCGAAGGCGAGCACGCATACGGCCAGAGTTCGCTCGCGGGCTCGCAATGACCTCAAGATTTCCTCCAAGTGTTCGGATGCGCACCCCGGTCGGCGGATCGCGCCGTGCCGGCTCTGCGGAGGCCGACCTCGTCACGAGGGCCAGTCCGCACCTCACCGTGGGACAACCAGGTGTCCAAGTGATGAACGGTTCACCAACGAATCACAGCCGGTTGCCGTCCATCGGACGTCGCCCGGCTGTGAACATGCTGTCGCGCTGATCGCTTGTATCTCAAGCGGTTTCGGCACGTTGGGCAGACGCACACTCGATGGACGCGAGGCGCGATCTGTTGGCCGTCCGTTCACTTCGCGGCAACCCCACCATTGGATGCTCCGTGCCGACAGATTCGTTGGATCCGCCGGATTCCGACCACGAGAGGCGCCGAAACAACCATGTTGAACCGATTTGCCACGCTGGCAGCTCTTTGCCTTGCCGTTCCGGTTGGGGTAGCGCCCGTGGCGCTGGCCGACCCGCCGCCTCCTGACCCGGCCGTCCAGCCGGTCGGCGCTCCGGTCGGCCCACCGGTCGACACCGGCGCCGTCCCCTCCGCCGCTCCCGGCATCCTCGACACCCCGGACGGCTGGCACCTGTCGGTCGTCGGAAGCGCCGAAACGCAGCTTCCCGTGGCGCCGCTGACCACCGCCATCACGTCTCGGGAGTACCTCATCTCCGGAACCTTCACCGGAACCATCACCGGTAGCGGCAAGACCAAGCTGACCGGCGGGACGATGGAGGCCGGCGAGCAGATCGGTTGCGGCATCATCTCCGACGAGGACGAGGTCAACCCCGGCGCCAGCCTGACGCCGGGTCTCAACCTGCCGTCGATGGTTCCGACCATCAGCGCCGGAATCAGCCTGCAGGCGAAGGTGTACCTCAAGCCGGGCACGGTCACCACCGTCGCACTGGACAAGAAGTCCTTCAAGGGCACGTCGACGCGAATCACGCTGAACGGCGTCCGGGTGAAGACCGACCAGTGCGCCGGACAGTCGTTCATCCGGTCCTATGCGACGTTGACGAGTTCGACCGACAACACCGACGACGTCATCACCTACCTCGGCGTCACCAAGTCCGTCTAGCCAGCCGGCCACCTCACCCTTGAAAGGCTTCGCAATGCTCAATCGTTTCGCCCTGCTGGCTACGGCTTGCCTGATCTCCTCGCTGGGCACCGCACCCCTCGCGCTCGCCGACCCGCCACCCGACCCTGCGGTGGCCCCGGCACCCGACCCCGCGGTGGCCCCGGCGGGCGATCCCGCGGTGGCCCCGGCAGGCGACGATGGTCCACCCCCGGACAACGGCATCGTCGGCTCGTCCGACCCCGGCATCGTCACCACTCCCGATGGCTGGATCCTCACGGTCGCCGCGACCAACGAGACCGAGCTTCCCATCGCTCCGCTGACCACTGCGGTGTCCTCCCGTGAATACCTCGTCGGTGGCACGTTCACCGGCACGGTGACCGGCAAGGGCAAGACGTCGTTGGCCGGTGGCTCGCTGGAGGCCGGCTATCAAATCGGCTGCGGCATCGAACTCGGTCAGGTCCGCCTCATCGGCCAGGCCGGCATTTCAGTGGGTGCCAGCTTCCCCGGAACGGGTGCCGCTCTGAGCAGCGTGACGGCCCCGCTGTCGGGAACCATCGAGATCCACCCGAAGCCGGGCACCGTGTCCACGGTGACCGTGGACAAGAAGACCTTCAAGGTCGCTCCGGTGCGTGTCACGCTCAAGGACACTCACATCAAGGTCGACGGTTGCGTCGGTCAGTCGTTCCTCCGTTCGTACGCGACGCTGACCAGTTCGACCACCGACACCGATGACGTCGTGGCGTACTACGGAATCACGAAGTCGGTCTGACATCGGCCGAAGGGCAGCCAGGCACAACCGGGCACTTCGAAGCGAAAAGCGAGGCTGTAAGCCATGTTTGAGATGAACCGCATCGCGGCCGCCGCGGTCGGCCTGCTTGCCCTGGGAGCGGCGGTCGCCTTTCCGGCGACCGCCGTTGCCGACGACGCGCCGCCGGATCCGCCGCCGGCGGATCCGGGGCCACCTCCGCCCCCACCGCCGGGTCCGACGGTTCCCGGACTGGGCCAACTGAGCCCGGCCGGGCTGAACGTACTCGGGCAGAGCAACGCCACCCCGGTGCCCGGCGAACTCGGCGCGCCGCCCGTGGGCGGACTCGACCGTGACACCATTCTCGGTTTGAACGCCGTGCCCTCGGCCCCCGGCGCGGGGTATGGCACGCCACCGAACCTGAATGTCTTCAACAATGCCTACGGCGCCGGCGCGATCAACCTGAAGCCCGCGGCACCCGGGCAGGGGCAGCAGTTCGGGGTCGCTCCCGGAGACGAGAACGCCGACGTCAGCAAGCGGATCTGGCTGGGCCGGTACATCGACCTGCAGCGCGCGGGCGATCTGAAGGGCGGCCTGCTCGGTCAGATGCCCCAGGAGCAACTCGGCGAGCCGCTTCCCGGTACGGCGCCGCCGCCTGGAACGGTCATCCCGGCGGGACCTGTTCAGTTCCTGCCCGACCCCGCGGATGGTCCGACGCCGCCGCCTGGGCTGGTGCTGCCGCCCCCGCCACCCCCACCGCCCGGAAACTGATCCTCAAGGCAGTGGATCGGGGACGGGGAGGTCGAGGACGGGGTCCCCGGGGGGCGCGGGGCGCATCGGCAGGACGATGACGGGTCGCTCGTCGACGGAGGACGCCGCATCCATCGGTGCGGCGCAACCCAATCCGTAGCTGGTGGGTGCGGGAACACCCGCGTGGGAGACGCAGCACGCGGTGACGACGGCGTCGAAGTCCTGATCGGGACCGGGCGCGGTGGTGGCGGTGCATGTCGAGTACGCGTCGACGTCGAAGACCGGCGTGGCACTGGCAATGCCACTGCCGCTGAACAGCATCGCTGGGATGACCACGACTGCCCACGCGCCCCGCAATGTCATTGGCTGATCCCTTCGCCAGTCGAGCCGACCCGGCTCGCACGCTACGCCCATCGGCATCACGGGCGGGTAGAATGGACTTGCGGGTCCAGAAGGTCCCCGCGACCCTGGGTGACTTAAGACGTCACGAGGGAGCAACGTTCATGGCACTCGACGAGTACTACCTTCTCGGTCGGTCCGGACTTCGCGTCAGCAGGCTGGCGCTCGGCACGATGAACTTCGGCACCGGCGGATATCACGCCGCCTACGGCAAGACCATCGAGGAGAGCCGGCCCATATTTCGTCGCTACCTCGACGCCGGTGGCAACTTCATCGACACGGCCGACTTCTACACCGCAGGTGAGAGCGAGACGATCCTCGGCCAGCTCATCGCCGAGGCGAAGGCGCGCGACCGGGTCGTGCTCACCACGAAGTACACCAACGGCGTCGCCCCTGGCGATCCGAATGCCGGGGGAAACGGACGCAAGCACATGATCCGCGCCCTCGAGGATTCGCTCCGCAGGCTGGGCACCGACTACGTCGACCTGTTCCTCCTGCACACCTGGGATCGGCTCACGCCCGTCGAGGAGGTGCTGCGCACCTTCGATGACCTCGTGCGTGCCGGAAAGATCCGGTACGCAGGGCTTTCCGACGTGCCGAGTTGGTACGCCGCACATGCGCAGACGCTCGCCGCGGCACATTCGCTCCCCCCGATGGTCAACCTGCAGCTGCCGTACTCCCTGGTCGAACGCGACATCGAGCTGGAGCACGTCGTCATGGCGCAGACTCTTGGCCTCGGCATCACGGCATGGAGCCCGCTTGGCGGCGGCTTCCTCAGCGGGAAGTACCGCTCTGCCGGTGCGGGGCTCGAGGGTCACGGCAGGTTGAGTACCGTCGGCGCGTCGGGGTTCTCGCCGACGAACCGGGACTGGCAGCTGCTCGAACGCCTGGAAGTCGCCGCGAACGGCCTTGGCGTGACGATGGCCCAGGTGGCGACCAACTGGGTCGCCACTCAGCCCGGCATCGCCGCGGCGATCGTCGGTGCCAGCAGCGCCGAGCAACTCACCTCCACGATGGCAGCGCTGGACTTCGACCTGCCCGGGGAGCTTCGGGCGGACCTGGACCAGGCCAGCGGCGTGGCGCCCGAGTCGGTGTATCGGATGTTCACTCCCGGCTACCAGAGCGCGTTCGTCAGTCCGGGAACCAAGGTCGGTGACAAGCCGAGGGGCTACGTTACCGGTGTTCGGAACTGGGTTTGAGAGCACGAACACCCCGTCCGCTCCCTCGGGGCAGACGGGGTGTTCTGGTGGCGTGCAAGCAGATCAGCCGATGCCGACGACCTCCTGCGCGATCTGGGCGACCCGGGTCTGGGCGGCCGAGATCACGCCTTGGCGTTGCTTGTTCGCCTCCTCGTAGGCCAGCACGGCCCGCACGTCGGAGGGATCGGCCAGGTCCTTGACCGCGGCGACGGCCTGGCTGACATTGAGCTCGTCGAAGTCGGCGATGGGCAGCTCCGATGCGTCGAGCACGCCGGTGGCGCTGCGCACGGAGTGCAGCACGTCGGCGGCCTGCTCGGCGCCGCCCTCGCGGATGACCTGCTCCGCGGTTTCCAGTGCGGCGTCGCGCGACGCGGTCAGAGTCTTCGCGGCGACGTCGCCGGCGCGCCTGCCCCGACCGATCAACTCGCTGAGGGCCAATGGTGTGGCCCGCACGGTGTCGACCGCCCTGTCCAGACCACGCACCGACAGGCTGACCGGCAAGTTGACCAGGGTGATGGCGGTACCGGCCGCAGCCTGCAGCGGTGTGCGACGCAACGCGGCGGGGCCGCCGAGAGCGTCCTCGGCGAGCACCGTCGCCAGCCAGTCGACGGTCGCCGAGTGGGCCGTCACCAGCCGCGTCGCCAGCGCCTCGACGTCAGAGCGCTTCGCGGCGACCGCCAGTGCCTTGACGTAGCGGGCTCGGTCGAAGAGCTGGTGCTCGAGGGCCAGGTCGCCGAGGAGCGCTTCGTCGAATGGTTGCGCCTGTTCGGTGAGCGCCTTGACGGCAGCGGCCGCACGTCCGAAGAACGGTCCGATGACGTCGGGCAGCCCGCCGAGGTCGCGGATCGCGGCCTCGATCGACTCGGCACGGGCACGGCCGTTGGCCGCATTCTGCGTGAGCTCCCGCCGGACTGCTTCGGTACGGGCCTGCGTCACGCGTGTCTCTGCGACCTGAATCTCGGTGTTGGTGAGGTCGAGCATGGCGCGTAGCTGCGCGATGAGGGTATTGGTGATGTTCGTCGTCATGTGGTTGCCCCTTCCGGCATAGACGAATGTGTCGGCGCGGGGTGCACCTGTTTCGGCGCATACCCGCCACGCCGGCGGGCTATCGCGGCAGCCGCCGGAATGTGAAGGATGTCTCAATCCGCGGCTCGAGGTGTGGTGGTTGTGGATTCGTGGAGGGGGTAACCGATCGGCGTGCGCGCTGCGACTGTCATCGGCGATCCGAAGCTACCGGTCGCCGTCGGTCCGCTGTCGGCCGCGGTGCTCGACCTCGTCGTCGGCAGGCCGCCGCGCCGCACGCTGGTGCGCACCCGGGTCCGCATCGGCGACGCGGATCCGTATGGCCTCGACCTGCACCTTGCGCTCGCCGTCTGCTACGAGCTGCACCATCGGGGGTTCTGCGGCGTCGACGACCGCTGGGAGTGGGACCCCGGGCTCCTGCACCTGCGCGCCGGCCTCGAAGCGTCCTTCGAAGATGCGCTGTTGCGGGAGGTGGGGGCACCCGCCGAGGCGGAGACGGCCGTCGCGGAGATGGACTCGTTGTCGGTGGAACCCGTGGAGGACCTCTCGCACTTCCTGCGCGACGAGGGCACGTGGGAGCAGATGCGCGAGTACTTCGTCCACCGTTCGCTGAACCACCCCAGGGCGCTCGACGAGTACGGGATCGGCCACCACGACCGGCGCCACGAGCTTCTCTTCGCCGACCTGCTCCGCGCGGCCAGGCTGGACGCGAATCACCTCGGGTACCTGAACCACGTACCCGCGGAGGCGCTGGCCGTGATGAACCTCGTCGAGCTGTTCGGCGTGCATCGCAGCTGGCGCGGCGCCGCGGTCGGCCACTTCGCCGCTACCGAGATCACCCGTCCGCCGGTGCGGCACCGCATGGTCGAAGCCCTGCGACGGATGGGCGCGCCGGAGGCATGCGTGCGCTTCCATGCCGAGGACGCGGGCGTCGACACCGTGCGCGGCCGCCCGCGGGTGGTCGACGACCTGCTCCGCAGGGAACCGCACCTCGACCGGGACGTGGTGTTCGGTAGCAGGGCGCGCGACCTGGTGGAAGAGCGGTTGTCGGCCCACATGATGAAGAGCTGGGTGTCGGGCCGGAGCTCACTACGGCGACTGCTGCTCTGAACTGCGCGTGCGGCGCTGCCGCGCGCGGTGACTGGTGTCGCACAGCGGGTAGGTCTTGCTCCGACGGCAGGTGCAGATGGCCACCATGAATCTGTCTGCCTCGACGCTCGTGCCGTCGGGCGTTTCGATGCGCACGGGACCTTCGATCAGCAGCGGACCGCCGTGGGTGATGCGGACCAGCCGGGAGTCGTCGTCGGTCATTGTCCGAGCCTGCCCGCTCGGGCCACGTCTGAAACGGCGGAAGCTGGTGACCGGGAGAGGTTTCGAACGTACGTGCGACGGATATCCGGTGGGTGGAGGTGATGTCGATGAGCGACGATGCGCAGCACGCGCCGAACGAGACTGCGGAGAAGGACACGTCGGAGTGGGTGACCGGCGGCGAGCCGATGACCGGACCGCAGCGCAGTTACCTGCATACGTTGGCCCAGGAAGCGGGCCAGGAGGTGCCCGACGACCTGACCAAGGCGCAGGCCTCGGAATTGATCGACCAGCTGCAGCAGCAGACGGGCAGGGGCGCCGGGTGATCGGTGAACGACGGGTGAAACCCAGGTAACCGTCGGTGCCGTCGGGTGGCGAGTGTCCCCGTCCGGCGGAAGGATCGGCCCACATGGATGCATTCGTGTCGGTCTACGTCGACATGGCAGCCCGGGCCGATGACGTCCGGGCCGCCGTCGCCGCGCTCCCGCTGCCCGACGGCGTCGTCGAGGCCAAGGTGGACGGTGAGGCGGTCACCGACACCTTCGGCTGTCGCGTCGCCGTGGACCTGACCGGCAGTTTCGACGAGGAGGCCGAGGGCCTGGGCATCGCGCGTGCCTACGCCTGCGGGCTTTCCGAGTCACTCGGCGTGCCAGCGTTCGCCTTTCACGACCTACTGCGGCGTGACTACCCGGCCGGCTGAGTCAGCGCGGTGACGGCCGGACCGAACATCGTATTCTTGATGGCGCCCAGAGTGCCCGGGTCCTTCGCGCCCAGCGGAGCGACGAGCCCGATCGCGGCGTCGGTGACGGCGCCCTCGGCGGCGGTGGCGTCCACGATGGCGTAGCGCAGCGCGTCGGCGCCACCGAACCGGCGGCCCGTCGTCATCGACGCGACGGCGGCAGCCGGTGTCAGCTTCGCCTGGATCAGCGCCGCCATGCCCGGCGTGAACGGGATGTGGATGTCGACCTCGGGCAGGCAGAAGTAGCCGCGGTCGTCGCGCATCGACCGGTAGTCGTGGGCCATGGCGAGCATGGCGCCCGCACCGAAGGCGTGGCCGTTGAGTGCGGCGGCGGTCGGCATCGGAAGCGTGAGTAGGCGGGCGAGCAGGGTGTGCACCCGTCCGACGTAGAACCCCATCTGATTGCCGTGCGCCATCAGCCAGTCGAGGTCGAGGCCATTGGAGTAGAACTTTCCGCTGCCGGTGCTGACCAGGGCGGCCGCACCGGAGGCGGCCACCTCGTCGAGCCGCTGGCCGATCTCATCGAGAAAGCCGAGTGAGAACCGGTTCTCGTCGTCGCCGAGGTTCAGTACGGCGACGTCGCCGGCGCGGGTGACGGTGATGGGCACGTCTTACTCCTTCGATGGGGTCGGTGGCTGGTCGTGCAGGACTGCGCGCACGGCGGCCTTCAGCCGGTCACGTGCCCACGCGCTGTCGATCCGGTTGCAGGACAACAGCATCGCGGTCGGTAGATCGACGATGCACGCAGTGATGGCATCGACTGCCGCGGCGTCCTTGCGTTGCCACAGGGTCCACGACAGCCGCATCATCAACCCGACCAACCCGCGGTCCAGGGTGGCGAGCTCGGCGGCTACCTCCCGTGGGACGTCGTCGCCGAGGAGTTGGTCGCGGTGGACTCGCACCAGAAGGCGCGCGGATTGCGGCTTGCGCAGGTAGAAGACGGCGGGCGCATCGGCCGCCGCAATGACGGCGTCGACCGGGTCGGCATCCACCGCGGCGAGCGCGGCATCCACCAACTCCGTTTGCGCTGCGGCGAATCCGCGCGCCGCCCGCAGCCACGTCTGTGCCACCAGGTCGCCTCTGGAGGAGAAGCTGTGGTAGATGGCCCCGTTGGAGACGCCGGCGGCGGTGGCGACGGCGCGGGTCGTGACGCCGCTCGGGCCCGCTGCGACGGCGAGCGACTCGGTGGCGTCCAGCACGGCGTCCCGGTCGTGAACGCGGGGGCGGGGCACCGTCGGACCATAACAGAGCGCCCGCTCTGTTACCAGCGACGGCCGACGCGCCCGCCGTGCGCTCTACGCTCGAGGCAACCACTCAGGAGGCACCGATGCCCAGACCCCCCGGCGACCAGGGTGACCTGACGCCGCACTTCGACGACATTCAGGCGCACTACGACATCTCCGACGACTTCTACCGACTGTTCCTCGACCCGACCCAGACGTACAGCTGCGCGTACTTCGAGCGCGACGACATGACGCTGGAGGAGGCGCAGGTGGCCAAGATCGACCTAGCGCTCGGAAAGCTGGGACTGCGGCCGGGCATGACGCTGCTGGACGTGGGCTGCGGGTGGGGTGCCACCATGATGCGCGCCGTCGAACGCCATGACGTCGACGTCGTCGGCCTGACGTTGAGCAGGACCCAGGCCGACCACGTGGCGGCGGTGATCGCGGCCTCGGACAGCCCGCGGGTGAAGCGCGTGCTGTTACGCGGTTGGGAGCAGTTCGACGAACCCGTCGACCGCATCGTCTCGATCGGCGCCTTCGAGCATTTTGGCCACGAGCGTTACGACGCCTTCTTCGCGACGGCTCACGCGGCGCTGCCGGACGAAGGAGTCATGTTGTTGCACACCATCACCGGCCTGCATCCGGACGAAATGGCCGCCCGGGGAATGCCGTTGACCTTCACCTTCGCCCGGTTCCTCAAGTTCATGCTGACCGAGATCTTCCCCGGTGGCCGGCTGCCCTCGATTCCGATGGTGCGGGAGCGGGCCGGCGCGGGTGGCTTCGCCGTCACGGCGGTGCAGTCACTTCAGCGGCACTATGCCAGGACCCTGGACACGTGGGCCGCGGCGCTGGAAGCCAACCGCGATCGCGCGGTGGAGATCCAGTCGGTCGAGGTCTACGACCGGTACATGCGCTACCTCACCGGCTGCGCAGAGATGTTCCGCGTCGGCTACATCGACGTCAACCAGTTCACCCTGGAGAAGTAGGCGCGCCGAGCGGACCTACTCCGCTGCCGCTACGGGCAGGTGAACTCCAATTCGAACGGCTTCTTCGCGGGCTGCATCGGATTGGCCATGTCGATGCCGACGGCGGTTCCGGTGATCTTGTACGTCTTGTCGGTCTTCTCGGCGGTGGCGTCGCCCTGACCACCGCCCACGGCGAGCGTGACGCCGTTGACGTTGCCCAGCGCCACCGAGGTGACGGTCGGCGGGTCGGCTTCGCTGAGGACGGCGGCGATGCCGGTCATCGACTCGCCGATCGCGACGTTGACGTTGCCGCCCGCATTGGCGCACACGACGCTGCCGCCGATGTCCTTGGGCTGACCGTCGATGGTCACCCTGGTGCCGGAGGCTGCCGCGGCCGACGTGCTCGCCTCCGACGACGAACTCGCCGACTCGGAGCTCGACGATGAGGAACTGGCCGACGACGATCCCGTCGACGACTTGTCCTCCGACGAACAGCCGGCCAATCCGACGACGACGATCGCAGCGCCGCCCACGGCAATCAGCAAACCTTGCTTCACCACTGTTCTCCCTACGTCCTGCGACCCGTCGAGACCAGCGGACCGTCGGAAGCAGTATGGAGTCCCGCTCACACGCAAACGTGGGAATTGCCCGATCTTGATGTCTGGCAATCCGCAGCGGTAGGTTCCGGACCGTGGAGACGTTGCGCACGCCCGATCATCACTTCGCCGACCTGGTGGACTTCCGCTACCCACCACGCCATTGCGACGTGGACGACGACGAAGGCGGCCGCCTGCGCGTCGCGTGGGTGGAGGACGGCCCGGCCGATGGCGAGCCGGTGTTGATGCTCCACGGTGAGCCGTCGTGGTCGTACCTGTACCGCCGGATGATTCCCATCCTCGCGGGCGCCGGTCACCGGGTGATTTGCCCGGACCTGGTCGGGTTCGGCCGCTCCGACAAGCCGACCAGGATCGGTGACCACACCTATGCGCGGCACGTCGAGTGGATGCGCGCCGTGGCGTTCGACGTCCTCGACCTCACCGGCGTCACCCTGGTCGGTCAGGACTGGGGTGGGCTGATCGGGCTGCGCCTCGCGGCCGAGCATCCCGATCGGTTCGCGCGCCTCGTCGTCGCGAACACCGGCCTACCCACCGGCGACCTGCCGATGCCCGACATCTGGTGGCAGTTCCGCAAGGCCATCCAGGGCATGCCCGCCATCGACGTCGGCAGATTCGTGCAATCGGGGTGCCTGCACCCCATGACCGACGTCGTCCGCGCGGGTTACGACGCCCCCTTCCCCGACGACTCGTACTGCGCAGGACCGCGTGCGATGCCCTCGCTGGTGCCGACGACACCCGAGGATCCCGCCGCGGGTGCCAACCGCGCGGCGTGGAAGACGCTGACCGAGAGCGCTACTCCGATGTTGGTGGCCTTCAGCGACGGCGATCCGATCACCGGCGCGATGAGGCCCGTCTTCATGGACCAGATGCGGGGCGCGCGCGGAGTCGAGCACCCGGTGATCCGCGACGCCGGACACTTCCTTCAGGAGGACGCGGGCGAAGAGCTGGCGCAGGCGATCGTGCACTTCATGGGTTAGCCCGTGTGAGAACCTACTGCGGTGACGGGACCGTTCTTCAGCATCTCCGCCGAGCTCGAGGGTCGGTCGGGTCGGGTCGGCGTCATCCACACCCCGCACGGCGACATCCACACTCCCGCCTTCATCGCCGTCGGCACCGCGGCGACCGTCAAGGCCGTGCTGCCCGAGTCGATGGCCGACGTTGGGGCGCAGGCGGTTCTGGCCAATGCCTACCATCTGTACCTGCAGCCGGGCCCCGACGTCGTCGACGAGGCGGGTGGTCTGGGCGCCTTCATGAACTGGCCAGGCCCGACGTTCACCGACAGCGGTGGATTTCAGGTGCTCTCGCTCGGCGTCGGGTTCAAGAAGGTGCTGTCGATGGACGCCCACCGCGTCCAGGCCGACGACGTCATCGCCGAGGGGAAGGAACGCCTGGCACACGTCGACGACGACGGCGTCACGTTCCGCTCGCACCTCGACGGATCGACCCACCGCTTCACGCCCGAGGTTTCCATCGGCATCCAGCACCGGCTGGGCGCCGACATCATGTTCGCCTTCGACGAGTTGACGACGCTGATGAACACCCGCAGCTACCAGGAACGGTCGGTCCAGCGCACCCAGGCCTGGGCGGTGCGCTGCCTCGCCGAGCACCGTCGGCTGACGAGAATCCGGCACGAGCAGCCCTACCACGCCCTCTTCGGCGTCGTGCAGGGCGCGCAGTACGAGGATCTGCGGCGGCAGGCGGCACGCGGGCTTACCGAGATCACCGACGACGACGGCCGGGGCTTCGACGGCTACGGGATCGGTGGGGCGTTGGAGAAGCAGAACCTCGCGACGATCGTCAGCTGGGTCACCGAGGAACTGCCCAGGGACAAGCCGCGCCACCTGCTGGGCATCAGTGAACCCGACGACGTGTTCGCCGCCGTCGCCGCGGGCGCCGACACCTTCGACTGCGTGTCGCCCTCGCGGGTGGCCCGCAACGCCGCGGTCTACTCGGCGACGGGCCGCTACAACATCACCGGCGCCCGCTACCGGCGCGACTTCGCCCCCATCGACGCCGAGTGCGACTGCTACACCTGCGCCCACTACACGCGGGCCTACATCCACCACCTGTTCAAGGCGAAGGAGATGCTGTCCTCGACGCTGTGCACGATCCACAACGAACGGTTCGTGATCCGCCTCGTCGACCAGATCCGGGCGGCGATCACCGCAGGGGAGTTCGACCAACTGCGCGAACACGTCCTGGGCCGGTACTACTCGACGCGTGGACAATGAGGGCATGACGACCGCCACCGGATCGCAACGGTTGCTGGTGCAACTGCTCGAGCCGTCGACCCGCGCCGATCCGTATCCGCTGTACCGCCGGATCCAGGAACGTGGGCCGTTGCTCCTGCCGGAGTCGAACCTAGTGGTGTTCTCCTCCCTCCGGGATTGCGGCGACGTGCTGCGGCACCCGTCGTCGTCCAGTGACCGGCTGACGTCCGCCGTCGCCCAGCGCGAGATCGCCAACGGCGCCCCCGCCCGCCCGTTCGGGCCGCCCGGCTTCCTGTTCCTGGACCCGCCGGACCACACCCGGTTGCGCAAACTGGCCCAGCAGGCGTTCGCGCCGAAGGTCGTCAGGGCGCTCGAAGGCGACATCACCTCGATGGTCGACGCGCTGCTCGACGAGGTGGCCGGGGCCGGTGGCTTCGACGTCATCGCCGATCTGGCCCACCCGCTGCCGGTCGCGGTGATCTGCCGGATGCTCGGGGTTCCGCTCGCCGACGAGCCGGAGTTCAGCAGGGCGTCGGGGCTGTTGGCCCAAGGTCTCGACCCGTTCACCACGTTCACCGGCGAGCTGCCTGGCAACCTCGAGGCCCGGATGACCGCCGGACGGTGGCTGCGCGGATATCTCGCCGAGCTCGTCGCCGAACGGCGGGGCACCCCCCGCGAGGACCTGATCTCCGCTCTGATCGCGGCAGAGGAGGACGGCGATCAGCTCACCACCGACGAGATCGTCGCCACCTGCAATCTGCTGCTGATCGCGGGCCACGAGACCACCGTGAACCTGATCGCCAATGCGATCCTGGCGATGCTGCGCCACCCCCGGTACTGGGTCGCGCTCGGCCACGATCCCGGACGGGCCTCGGGGATCGTCGAGGAGACGCTGCGGTGGGATCCGCCGGTGCAGATGGCCGGGCGGTACGCCGCCCGGGACATGACGATCGGCGACCAGGCGGTGCCGGCCGGTGACACCATGATGGTCCTGCTCGCTGCCGCCCAGCGCGATCCCGACGTCTTCGGTCGGCCCGACGCATTCGATCCGGATCGAGACGGCATTCGGCACTTGGCGTTTGGTCACGGGGCGCACTTCTGCCTCGGCGCGCCGCTGGCACGGCTGGAGGCCAGGGTCGCGTTGTCCAAGGTGGCCGCGCGGTTCCCCGCTGCGCGACTGGACGGTGAGCCGGTGTACAAGCCGAACGTGACGTTGCGCGGGCTGGCGTCGTTGCCGGTCGCCGTCTAGCTGTCGTGACCCGGCAGGTTGTTGACGGCGTGCCTGCTTGAAATTGGGAGGACCTCCTGACGGAGTGGATGTGTCTGGCATTCACCCGTAGGAGGTCCTCGTGTCTCACGCTAACGCCCGTACCAACCTGTTCGCTCGTCGCCTGATCGTCGAGCGTGTCGCCGCTGGCTGGCCACCCGCGCATGTCGCCGAACAGCTGGGCGTGTCACGCTCGACGGTCTACAAGTGGCTGCGCCGTTACGCCGAGGGCGGCGATGCAGCGCTGGCCGATCGCAGCTCGCGGCCGATCCGGATGCCGCAGCAGACCAGCACGCGGGTCGAGCAGAAAGTGCTGGCCGCCCGGCGGTGCCGCAAGCGGGGAGCCGTCGTGCTCGCCGCCGAACTGGGTCTCAACCCGTCCACGGTCGGACGGATCCTGGCACGCCACGAAGTGCCGCATCTCTCGGCGATCGACCCGATCACCGGAGAGTCGGTGCGCTCCTCACGGCGCAGTGCCAATCGCTACGAACACCGCACGCCCGGGTCGTTGATTCACGTCGACGTCAAGAAGCTTGGTCGCATTCCCACTGGTGGCGGTTGGCGGCTACACGGCCGCGACGCCGCGGTCTCAATTGCCAACCGGCACAAGAAGGTCAGGATCGGCTACGACTACATCCACACCGCCATCGACGACTACACCCGGATGGCCTACAGCGAAGTGCTCCCTGACGAGAAGGACGCGACCTGCGCTGGATTCCTACACCGGGCGTTGGCCTGGTTCGCCACCCACGGCGTGCGGGTGCGGCGTCTGCTCACCGACAACGCCTTGGTCTACCGGCGCGGCACGAACTGGGCCTGGGTCTGCGTGGCCTGGCAACTCAAACGCCGATTCATCAGACCTGGCTGCCCCTGGACCAACGGCAAAGCCGAACGCTTCAACCGCACCCTGCTCAACGAATGGGCCTACACCCGGGCGTGGTCGTCCAACAGCCTGCGCACCCGAGCTCTTGACCGATTCCTACGCCGGTACAACACTCAACGAGGCCACTCCGCCCTTGGCGGAAAACCACCCATCAGCCGGCTCGCCGCCTGACAACAACGTCTCAGGTCACGACATCTAGCCCCTCTCGACAGACAACGAGTCGATGACCTCGCGGGCGGCGCGGTGGCCCGCGTCGACGGCGCCCTCCATGTAGGCACTCCACCGGGTTGCGGTATCGGTTGAGGCCCAATGGATCGCGCCGATGGGCACCGTCAGGGCGGGACCGTACTTGGTCCAGACGTACGGACCGTGGTTGGCGTTGTAGCAGCCGCGGGTCCACTGCCGGTCCGACCATTCGCCGTCGACGTAGAAGTTCGGGCGTGCCGCCTTGGCGCCGAAGTGGCGCACCAACTCGGCGGTCAACCCGGCGCGGCGTTCCGGTTCCGGCAGTCGGCCGACGGTACGAGCTTGATCGCCCTCGAGGAACAACAGGATCACCCCGCGGCCGTCGCCGGGGATGCAGGTGTCGTTCGACATTCGCGCCGGCCCGACGTCGGAGATCAGCTGACCATTGAATCCTTCTGCGCGCCAGAAGGGTTCGTCGTAGACGAAGAATGCCTTCATGGCCGACCCGTTCGGCAGCCGCTGGGTGAGTTGGTCGCGGACTCCGGACAGCGGAGGGTCGTACATGATCCGACCGGCCAGCGTGGGCGAGATCGCCACGATCACCCGCCGTCCGCGGGCGACGAGTCCACCCCGACAGTGCACCGCGACGCCCGCCGCGGCGTGTTCGATGAGCAGGACGGGTGATCCGAGCACGATGTGGTCGGCGATCAGGGCCGCCAGGCGACGCGGGATCTCACTGGTGCCGCCGACGAAGCGAGTGGTCTGGGCACCGCCCTCGGATTCGGCGAAGAGTTCGGCCGTCACCCCGCAGGTCTGAATCGTGAACAACAGATGCAGGAAGGACACCTCGGCGGTGGGCACGGCCAGGATGCCGACCGTGCAGATCTCCAGCAGGGTGCGGGCCACGACGGACAGCCCCTGGGCGTCATACCAGGCCCCGGCCGTGATCGCATCCCACTCGGAGGCACGCGGCGCATTCCACGGCGCCTCGACCGGCACGTCGCCGGCCAATGCGTCCAGCCGGCGCAACACCTGGTCGAGTTCGGCCAGCTCTGACCCGTACCGGATGTGAAAGTCCTTCTCGCGCAGCACGCCCGAGTCGGCGAGTTCGTACGAGGTGTCGCCCTGGTCGTACTGGGCGAAGGTCTCCACGCCCAGGTCGGCCGCCAACGCGAACATGCGCTGGTGGGTGTCCCCGATCCACTGTGCGCCGAGATCGAGCGGCACCCCGTCGACGACCTCGGTGAGGATCCGTCCGCCGACGCGCTCGTCGGCCTCCAGGACGAGCGGCACCAGCCCCGCCTCCAACACGCTTCTCGCGGCGACCATCCCGGACAGTCCTGCACCGACGATGACGACGTCCGCCTCGAGCGATCTGGGCTGTGGCATCTCCGTACCCTGCCACGTCCGTCGTGTCGAGGCGGAAGGTTCTCAGGTGTTGACGACGTCGATGCAGAGGTACTTGAGGTCGGTGAATTCGTCCATGCCGTGACGCGAGCCCTCCCGGCCGAGACCCGACTCCTTGACCCCGCCGAAGGGTGCGCCCTCATGGGAGATCAGGCCCGTGTTGACCCCGACGACGCCGAACTCGAGCGCTTCGCCGACCCGCCAGGTGCGAGCGAGGTCGCCGGTGAAGAAGTACGCCGCCAGCCCGAACGGGGTGTCGTTGGCGATGGCCACCGCTTCCCGTTCGTTGTCGAACTCGATGACCGCGGCCAGCGGGCCGAACGTCTCCTCCTTGGCGACGAGCATCTCGCCGGTGACGCCGGTGAGCAAGGTCGGCTCGAAGAACGTCTGGCCCAGGGAGTGGCGGGCGCCGCCCGAGACGACGGTCGCACCTGCGGAGACGGCGTCCTCGATGTGGCGCTGCACCTTCTCGACCGCGGCCTCCGAGATCAGCGGTCCCTGGCTGGACTCCTCGTCGAACCCGTTGCCCACCACCAATTCTTCGATCGCCGTGCGCAGGCGGTCGACGAACTCGTCGTGGATGCCACTCTGCACGAGTATCCGATTCGCGCACACGCACGTCTGGCCCGCGTTGCGGAACTTCGAGGCCATGGCGCCGGCCACCGCGACCTCGAGGTCGGCGTCGTCGAAGACGATCAGCGGGGCGTTGCCACCGAGTTCGAGTGCCACCTTCTTGACGGTTCGCGCGCTCTGGCTCATGAGCAGTTTGCCGACGGCCGTCGAACCGGTGAAGCTCAGCGCCCGGACGCTCGGGTCGGCGGTGAGCACCTCGCCCACCATCTCGGGTTCGCCGACCACCACCGAGAGCACACCGCGGGGCACCCCCGCGCGACGGGCGAGTTCGGCCAGCGCGGTCGCCGACAGGGGCGTCTCGTCGGCGGGCTTGACGATCATCGGGCAGCCTGCGGCCAGCGCCGGGCCTGCCTTGCGCAGGATCATCGCCGACGGGAAGTTCCACGGGGTGATGGCTGCCGTGACGCCGACGGGTTGGCGGATGGTGACGAGCCGGCGGTCGCGGTTGTTGGTGGGGATCACCTCGCCGTAGAGACGCTTGCCCTCTTCGGCGTACCACTCGACGAACCCGGCGCCATAGAGGATTTCGCCGCGCGCCTCGGCCCATGGCTTGCCCTGTTCGGCGGTGAGGATCGTCGCCAGGTCGTCGGCGTTGGCGACGATGAGGTCATACCATCGCCGCAGTATCCGCGCCCGGTCCCCGGCGATCGTGGCGGCCCATCCTGGCGCGGCGTCGTGCGCCGTCGATATCGCCCGACGCACGTCTGCTTCGTCGGCCTGCGCCATGCTCGCGATCACCGCGCCGGTCGCCGGATCCGTGACCTCGGCACGCCGGCCGGTGTGGCCGGGCACCCATTCACCGTCCACAAACAGGTCCGTGCGAAGCAGGTCGGGATCCCTCAGGCGGGACGGATCGAAGCTGGCACCCATGACACCTCCACGCCGGTTGGTCGTAATGCGGCCAACTGTACGCTAGGCGACCAGCCGGTGCTACAGTCTGATCGGCGCCCTGCGCCCCACGTCTGACCCTGAATCCAGCGACCAGTGAGAAGGAATTCGATGGCGATCGAGGACATGGCTGTCGAGGAAAAGGACCGCGAGTTCTTCTTCCACCCGTTCACCAATCTGCGGACCCACGAGCAGACGGGTCCGTTGACCATCGTCACCGGCAAGGACTCGACGATCGTCGACACCCACGGGCGCAGGTACCTCGACGCGATGGCCGGGCTCTGGTGTGTCAACATCGGTTACGGCAACGCCGAGATGGCGGAGGCGTTGGGTCGTCAGGCCGAGAAGCTGGCGTTCTACCACTCGTTCGCGTCGATGGGGAACGAGCCCGTCGCGCAGCTGGCACAGCGGCTGATCGGGATGGCGCCGGGTTCGATGTCGAAGGTGTTCTTCGGCAACAGCGGTTCGGACGCGAACGACTCGCAGGTCAAGATGATCTGGTACTACAACAACGTCCTCGGGCGGCCGGAGAAGAAGAAGATCATCTCCCGGTCGCGCGGCTATCACGGTGTCACGGTGATGTCGGCGAGCCTATGCGGGCTTCCCGGCATGCACCGGGCGTTCGACCTGCCGCTCCCCATGGTCCGGCACGTCCGTGCGCCGCACCGGTTGTGGGATGCCCCCGATGACCAGGGCGCCGGCCAGAGCGACGACGAGTTCGTCGCCGCCCTCGCCGATGATCTCGAGCAGACCATCCTCGCCGAGGGTCCGGACACGGTGGCCGCCTTCATCGCCGAGCCCATTCAGGCGGCGGGTGGCGTGATCGTCCCGCCGCCGGGCTACTTCGCCGCGATCCAGGCGGTGTTGCGCCGATACGACGTGCTGCTGATCGCCGACGAGGTGGTCTGCGGGTTCGGCCGGACCGGTAGCACGTTCGGTTCGCACACCTTCGGCATCGAGCCCGACCTGATGACCGTCGCCAAGGGCATCACCTCGGCGTACATGCCGTTGTCAGCGTGCATCGTGTCCGACAGAGTATGGGATGTGCTGCGCACCGGCTCGGACACCTACGGCGTCTTCCAACATGGCTATACGTACTCGGCACACCCCTTGGCGGCGGCGGCGGCGTTGACGAACCTCGACATCATCGAGCGTGACGGCCTGATCCCACAGGCCAAGTCGCGGGGTGACTACCTCAACGACAAGCTGCGCAGCACCTTCGCCGGGCATCCGATGGTCGCCGAGGTCCGCGGTTACGGACTGCTCGGTGCGGTCGAATTCGCCTCCAGCACCGCGCCGCTGACCCCGGTCGACCCGATCGGCAGTTTTGCCGGCCCCGTCGTCGCGCGGATGCGCGAGCTCGGCATCATCAGCCGCGCGCTGCCGAACGCCGACTCGATTGCCTTCTCACCACCGTTCGTCGTCACCGAGGACGAGATCGACCAGATGGTCGAGGGCGCCCGCCAGGCCGTCGACGACGTCACCGCAGGGCTGCACCGGATGCCATGACGGGTCGTCGCCTCGGACTCGTGATCAACCCGATCGCCGGGATGGGCGGCAGGGTGGGTCTGCACGGCACCGATGGCGAGACACTCACCGCTGCCCGCGCTCTCGGTGCGGAACCGGTGACGTGTCTGCGTGCGCAGCGGGTGCTGTCGCGGCTGCGGGACGTCGCCGTCCTCACCGCGGGCGGGACGATGGGGGCGGCGGTGCTGGACGGTCTCGACATGACGTACGAGGTCGTGCACGAGCCCGCCGCGCAGACCTCGGCGCACGACACCCGCGCCACGGTCGCGGCCCTCGCCGAACGCTCGATCGACCTTCTGATGATCGTCGGTGGTGACGGCACGCTCCGGGATGCGGCCGCCACGTTGGGATCTCGTCGGCTCGCCACCATCGGCGTACCGTCGGGTGTCAAGATGCACTCCTCGGCATTCGCCACGACCCCGGAAGCCGCCGCCGAGGTGGCGACCCGCTACCTCGCCGACCCCGACGCCGTCGGACTCCGCATGGCCGAAGTCGTCGACCGGGCGGACGACGGTCCCCAGCTGTTCGCCACGTTGCTGGTGCCGGCCGTCGCCGGCCGCGTCCAGGCCGCGAAGACCTCTGCGCCGCATCGCGACGACGCCGCCGACCTGGCCGCGCTCGGCCGGGAGATCGCCGACCGGATGCAGCCTGGTCGGCTCTACCTGTTGGGGCCGGGAACGACGGTGAGTCAGGTGGCCGTGGCGCTCGGACTCCGCGATACGCCGCTGGGGGTCGACGCGGTGGTCGACGGGTCGCTGGTGGGATCGGATCTCGGTGAGGCGGACCTGCTCGACCTGTTGGCCGCGTACCCCCGGCGCACCCTGATCCTCGGCGTGGTCGGTGGCCAGGGTTTCCTGCTCGGCCGGGGCAACCAGCAACTCAGCCCGGCCGTGCTGGCCGCGATCGGACCCGACAACGTCGTCGTGCTGGCAGCGCGCAGCAAGATCGCAGCACTGCAGCCGCCCGTGCTGCGCGTCGACGTCGGTGACCGCGACGGCGAACAGCCGCTGAGCGGCTACCAACGCGTGCACGTGGCCACCGGGCACAGCACCGTCCTGCGGATCGTTTCCTGAGCACCGAACCGACGAGAGCGAGAAGGGAAGCCATGGCACACCCGTACATGCCGAACTCGACCCGGGAGGCCCACGCGGCGATGCTGGCCGCCATCGGCGTCGACGACGTCGAGGCGCTGTTCGAGCAGATTCCGCCCGATCACCGGATGTCGCGGCCGTTGAACCTGCCGCCGGGCATTCGCGCCGAAGCCAGCCTCGACCGCCGGATGCGGGCGCTGCTGAATCGCAACCGCAGCACGTCGGACTCGACCAACTTCCTCGGCGCCGGGCTGTGGCAGCACCACGTGCCCGCCGTCTGCGACGAAATCGCGGGCCGCAGCGAGTTCCTCACGAACGTGTGGGGCACACCGTCGTCCGACGTCGGCCGCAATCAGGCGTGGTTCGAGTACGCCTCTCAGCTCGGCGAGCTGGTCGGCATGGACTTCGTCGGCCTGCCCGTCTACAGCTGGGGTGCCGCCGCCGGTTACGCGGTCCGGATGGCGGCGCGGCTGACGGGGCGCGCGGAAGTCGTGATCGCAGGGCCGATGGACCCCGAACGGCTGGCGGTGCTGCGCACGTACTGCGGACCGGCCGCGCTGGAGCGCTCGCTGACCATCCACACCGTCGGCTACGACCCGGTGACCGGGCGGATCGACCGCGCCGCCGCCGCCGCGGCCATCGGCCAGGAAACCGCCGCGGTCTACCTGGAGAACCCGAACTTCCTCGGCGTGCTGGAATCCGGGGTCGGCGAGATCGCGGCGCTGGCTCGTGCAACCGGCGCGGAGACGATCGTCGGTGTCGACCCCATCTCGCTGGGAGTGATCGCGCCGCCCTCCGAGTACGGCGCGGACATCGCGGTCGGAAGCACCCAACCCCTCGGTGTGCATCTGCACGCCGGCGGCGGCGTCGGCGGCTTCATCGCCACCCGCGACGACGAGCGTTACGCCAGGCAGTATCCGACCCTGCAGGTCAGCGTCGCCAAGACCCGAAAGCCGGGCGAACGCAGCTTCGGGATGACGCTATTCGGCCAATCGTCCTACGGCGCAAGGGAAGACGGCAACGACTGGACCGGCAACTCGGTGTATCTCTGGGCGGTCGTCAATGCGGTGTACATGGCGTTGATGGGACCTCGTGGGTTCGCCGAGATCGGTACCACGATCAGCGCCAACAGCGCCTGGGCGGCCAGTCAGGTGGCGCAGGTTCCCGGTGTGCGGGTGCGGTGGGCGGGGTTCTTCAAGGAGTTCGTCGTGGACTTCTCCGACACCGGCCGCACGGTGGCCGAGGTCAACGCCGCGCTTCGCGCAGCGGATGTCTTCGGCGGCAAGGACCTGTCGGAGGACTTCCCCGAACTCGGCCAGTCGGCGCTCTACTGCGTCACCGAGGTCCACACCCGCGAGGACGTCGAGACCCTGGTGTCGGCGCTGAAGGAGGCGGTCGCATGAGCACGGACGGTACGAGACTCCGGGAGTACCACGCCGCGGTGTGGGACGAGCCGCTGATCGTCGAGATGGGTGCCAAGGGACGTCGCGGTGCCGTTCCGCCCGCCCCGATCGACGGCGCCACCGCACCCGAGATTCCCGCCGGCCTGCGCCGGACGACGTCACCGGCACTGCCCGAGATGGACGAACACGACGTCCTGCGGCACTACCTGCACCTGTCGCAGGAGACCATGGGAATGATCGGCATCAGCTTGTTCGGCACGTGCACGATGAAGTACAACCCCCGCGTCAACGAGCGTTTCGCGGCGCTGGGCGCACTGGCCGACGTGCACCCGCACCAGGACGACAGTACGGTGCAGGGACTCCTGGAGATCGTGCACCGGCTCGACCTGGCGCTGCGTGAGCTCTCCGGCATGGATCGCTTTGTGTTCCAGGCCGGTGGTGGCGCCGGCGCGGCGTACCTGCATACCGCGGTGACGCGTCAATACTTCGCTGCCCGTGGCGAACTCGGACGACGTCGGGAGGTCATCACCACCGCACAGGCCCACCCGTGCAATCCCGCGACGGCGGCGGCGGCCGGGTTCGACGTGATCACGTTGCCGCTCGAGGACGACGGCTACCCGTCGGTGGACGCGCTGCGGTCGGTACTCAGCGATCGCACGGCGTCGTTGATGCTCAACAACCCCGACGACATGGGCATCTACAATCCGCACGTCAAGCAGTGGGTCGACCTGGTGCACGAAGCCGGTGGTCTGTGCTTCTACGACCATGCCAACTTCAACGGCGTGATGAGCAGGATCCGCGCGCGGGAATTGGGCTTCGACGCGTGTATGTTCATGCTGCACAAGACGTTCGGCGTCCCCAAGGGTGGTGGTGGCCCGGCGGTGGGGGCGTACGGATGTAGTGCCGAGCTCGAGCGCTTCCTGCCGGGTCCCTTGATCGACCGCACCGACGACGGCTACGTCCGGCGGGACAATCCGGACGGCATCGGCCGGGTCCGTGAATTCCTCGGCAACCTGCAGCAGGTGGTCAAGGCGTACTCATGGGTACTGGCCATGGGCGGTGACGGCATCCGCGAAGCCGCCGACATCTCGGTGCTCGCCAACAACTACATGGAAACCCGGCTGTTGGCCATACCGGGGGTCACCAAGTCCTACCCGCACCTGAGCCAGCACCGGATGGAGATGACCCGCTACAGCCTGGGCGACTACACCGACGAGACGGGCATCACGGTCGCGGAGGTCGCGAACCGGATGGCGGACTACGGAATCGACGAGATGTGGTTCAGCCACGAACCGTGGATCGTGCCCGAGCCGTTCACGCCCGAGGCGGGGGAGGGCTGGTCGCGCGAAGACATCGACTACTGGATCGACGTGCTCGCCACAGTGCTCGAGGAGGGCCGCCGGGATCCCGAACTGGTCCGCACGGCGCCACACCGTCAGGTGGTGGCTCAGCTCGACCCGTCCGGTCTCGACGACCCGGCGCGATGGTCGACGACGTGGCGTGCGCACCTGCGCAAGAGTGCCGCTGGTGGGTGAGCAGGCCGGGCGCGCGGCGATAGTCGGTGCCGGCAGCATCGGCGTCGCCTGGGCCGTGGTGTTCACCAGAGCCGGCTGGACCGTGTCGGTGTACGACGCGGATCCCGCCGTTCGCGATGCCGCCGCGGGTCACGTCCGCGTGCGGATCGGCGACCTGGCGACCGCGGGCCTGCTCACCGAGGACCCCGAGGGCGTGGCGGGCCGGGTCGAGGTGGCGGACTCTCTCGCGGGGGCGGTGACCGGATGCAGCTGGGTGCAGGAATGCGTCGTCGAGTCACTGCCGGTGAAGCAAGGGGTCTTCGCCGAACTCGACGGGATGACCGCATCGGCAACCATTCTGGCCAGCTCGACCTCGATGATCGCCTGTTCGCGCTGGGCCGCGGATCTGCCGGGGCGGGCCAGGTGCCTCGTCGTCCACCCCGGAAATCCGCCCTACCTCCTGCCGGTGGCCGAGCTGGTGCCCGCACCCTTCACGGACCCGGCGGTGATCGAGCGCGCCGGGGACGTCCTCACCGCGCTCGGCATGGCGCCGATCGTGGTGCACGGCGAACCGGAGGGCTTCGTGTTCAACCGGCTGCAGGGGGCGTTGCTGCGCGAGGCGTACTGCCTGGTGCGCGACGGCGTGGTCAGTGCGACGGATCTCGACCGGGTGGTCAGCGCGGGGTTGGGCCGGCGCTGGTCGGTGATCGGACCGTTCGCCACCGCACAGCTCAACACGCGCGGAGGAATTCGGCGCCATGCCGAAGTCATGGGCCCGGCCTACGAGCGGATGGGACGGGAACGGGGACAATATGATCCGTGGACACCCGAGCTGGTGGAACGCGTCGCCACCGCCGTCGACCGCACGCTGCCGGCCGAGGGCTGGGAAGAGCAGGTGCTCCTTCGGGACGCGGCACTCATCGCTCTGCAGCAGGTGCGGTCCGCCGAGGCCGAGCTCTTCACCCCGTTCGACGGGTCGCCGCCTGGCGCCTAGTCCTCACCAGCCGTCCATCACCTGACCGGTCTCGGGCAGGGTCTGCCCGCCGTCGATGATCAGCGTCTGCCCGGTGATGTAGTCCGAGCGCTCGTCGGCGAAGAAGTGTGCGGCGTTGGCGATGTCGGCGGGAAGGCCGAGGCGTTTGAGCGGGATGGACTTCACGGCGTTGTCGATGTACTCCTGCGGTTGGCCCTTCCAGCCCGGCGTCATCACGTTGCCCGGCATGACCGCGTTGACGGTGATGCCGTCGCGCGCCACCTCGAGGGCCGCGGTGCGCACCAGCCCGAGTGTGCCCCCCTTGGCGGCCGAGTAGTGCGCCAGTCCCGGGTATCCGGTGACCGGCCCGGTGACCGAGGACGTCACGACGATGCGCCCCCACTTCTGCTGTCGCATCGGCACTATCGCGTGCTTGATGCAGAAGAACACGCCCTTGAGGTTGATTCCCGTGACCCGGTCCCACTCGGCTTCGGTGGTCTCCGTCAGGGGCGCGGCGGGGTAGATCCCGGCGTTGGCGCAGAGCACGTCGAGGCGACCCCATCGATCCAGTACCGCGGCGATGCACGCGGCGACGCTGGACTCGATGCTCACGTCCACGGGGAAGGCAACCGCTTCGCAGCTGGCGGACAGTTCACGTGCGACCTCCTCTGCCGCAACGGTGTTGATGTCGGCGATGGCGACGCGTGCGCCGTCCTCGGCGAATCTCTCGGCCATCCCGCGGCCGATGCCACTCGCCGATCCCGTCACCATCACGACGCGGCTCACGCCCGTACCTCCGTCACGCACACGTAGAGCCCGTCGGGATCCTCGAAGTAGGCGTACCGCCACGAGGCGCCGCCGCCCAGATCGATCGTGGCGGGGTCGTCGACGAGCTTGATGCCCTGGCGGTCGAGATGGTCCAGGGAGCGCTCGATGCAACGCGAGCCGATCGCGAATTCGTAGGTGCCGAGATGCCCCCACTCGCCACGCATGTCGGGCGACGCGGGCGTGTGCTGGACGGGTTCGAGGTTGCCTCCCAGCGGGCTGGTGAGGAGCATCATTCGCTGGCGCGGCGGGGTGCGGGGCGCATACCAGGGGTGCATCGGCTCGAAGTATCCGTCCGACTCGAACAGCTGACCGGTGAAGCCCAATGCCCGGTAGAAGTCGCGGGTCCGCTCGATGTCGGTCACACCGAACGCCACGTGGTTGACGCCCTGCGGTCCGTCGACGACGGGCCACCCCGCCTCGAGGGTCGACCACTCGATCAACTCGATCTTGGCCCCGTCGGGATCGGAGACGTAGGACAGGCCGCAGTGGGTCTGATAGGGCTCGAGGTCCGCGTCGTTGGGATCCATCAGATTGGTGTGACCCGCGGCGACCAACTCGGCGTGAAAGTCGGCCTGGCCGTGCACGTGCACGCAGACCTCGCAGATGCCGGGTTCACCCCACCCGATGCCGGCGGGCAGTTGGGGGTTGGGTCGGCTCACCGTGCTGACGAGTTTGATCGCCGCCCGACCGAGCACCGTCGGGTTGTTGCTCCGCAGGAAGGCGACTCGGGCCGAGGTGGTGTCCCACCCACTGACCGCGCTGAGCCCGGGAAGGTCGGTGGTGCAGTCGAAGACGAGGTCGGTGAAGCCCAATTCCCCGTAGAAGGCCAGCGACGCGTCCATGTCCGTGACGCCGATTCCGATGTGATCGAGGCCCGTCAGCGCACCATAGCCATCGTTCGGCCCGGCGAGGTGGGAGGTCGGTCGAAGAATGGGGCTGCTCATGCGAGGCGCTTCCTCCGGGCGTGCGGGGTGGGACCGATGCGCCGATCGTCGCACACGCCCGGTGCGTCCGCAATACGTACAGTCGACCGCATAGCGCGCAATTGCGGCCCTGATCGCCCTCCCCGGATTCGGCGCTACCGTAGTCTCGTGTCGGTCGTGGATTTCGACGGCAATCGATCGGGGGTCTCGGACGTGCAGGAGGTCGTCGTCGCCGAGGGTGCCGGTATCAAGGACGAGGCGCCGGGCAGATCGCGTGACTTCGTACAGTCCCTCGAACGGGGGCTGGCGATCATCCGGGTGTTCAGCGGCCAGCAGCCGTCGATGACCGTCTCCGAGATCGCGGCCGAGCTCGGGTTGACCCGGGCGGCGGTCCGACGCTTCCTGCTCACCCTCGGCGAGCTCGGGTACGTGCGGGGCCGGGGGAACCGCTTCGAGCTCACGCCGCGCGTCCTGGAGTTGGGCTACTCGTATCTGTCGGCGTTGTCCTTCCCGGACATCGCGTTACCCCGTCTCGAGCAACTCGTCGCCCACACCTCGGAGGCCAGCGAGGGGTCGATACTCGACGACGGCGACATCATCTACGTGGTCCGCGTCCCCGGTCCGGCGATGATGACGATCTCGGTCAACGTCGGCGCACGCAGGCCTGCGTACGCCACCGCGATGGGCCGTGTCCTGCTGGCCGACCTGCCCGACGACCAGCTCGAGTCGTATCTGACCAACCACGAGCTGCGGCAGATCCTGCCGCGCACGATCACCAAGCGCGACGAGTTCGTGGCCGAACTCGTCCGCATTCGCCGCGACGGCTTCGCCCTGGTCAACCAGGAACTCGAAGAGGGCCTGGTCGCGATCGCCGTCCCGGTCCGCGACCGGGCCGGCCGGGTGCGTGCGGCGATCAACCTCTCCACGCACGTCGGCCGCAAGTCGGTCGACGAGATGCGCGCCCTGGTGCCCGAGGTCCAAGCCGCCGCGCGCGACATCGAAGAAGAGCTGAAGCACTCGCCGAACTGACGGCATCCCCCTCCGAGCTTCTTCTCGACTCACTCTCGTAAAACCGTCGAGGTACTCCGTTTCGGCAAACTGTTGCGTAGCCATGCTCGGTATGCGAGCATTCGTTCGGAAAGCGCACACTGTCACCGGCTGGAGGCACCATGGCACTGGAACGACATCCCGATCCCGCCGAGTCGACGTCGGGGCTCAAGGGTGGACAGCTGAGCTTCGTCGAGGTGTTGTTCCAGGCGCTGGCGTCGGCCGCGCCAGGCCTGTCGGTCACCCTGGCGGTCATCGTCGGCGCCTCGTTCGCGGGCGCGTCGTTGAGTCTGTCGCTGGTGTTCGCCCTCGTCGGCCTGCTCCTGGTCGCGAGTTGCATCGGCCAGATGTCGGCACGCTTTCCGTCGGCCGGCGGCTTCTACACCTTCGTCTCCAACGGACTTCATCCGGCGGTCGGCACGATGGTGGCGTGGCTCTACCTCAGCGTGTGGATCGTCTTCCCCTCCACGCTGTTCCTGCCATTCGGCAGCTTCATCGCCACGACCCTGCACGACGACTTCGGGTGGCCGGAGAAGCCGGTGTGGATCGTGTCGGCCCTGGTGTGCATGGCCCTGATCTACTTCCTCGTCGGCAGGGGCGCGAAGCTCTCGACGAACGCCTCGATCGTGCTCGGTGTCGTCGAGTTCGCGATCCTCGGCGCCCTCGCCATCACCCTGATCGTGAAAGCTGGTGACAACAACACCCTTTCGGTGTTCACCACGCACTATGCGACCGTCGAAGGATTCGTCGGGATGTCCGGAATCGTCGGCGGCATGATCTACGCGATCTACGGCTTCGTCGGTTTTGAAAACGTCGTGCCGCTGGCCGAGGAGGCGCGCGAGCCACGCCGCAGCGTGCTGCGTGCGTCGCTGCTGTCGCCACTGATCCTCGGCCTGTTCATCATCTTCTGCACCTACGCGGCGACGGTGTACTTCGGACCCGACCGCTTCGGCACCTTCACCTCGTACAACGACGGCTCTCCCTGGTTCGGCATCACCAAGGAGGTCTGGCACATGGGTTGGTACGTACTGTTGTTCGCCTTGCTCAACTCCGCCATCGCCAGCGCCAACGGAGCGACCAACGCGGGCATCAGACACCTGTTCGCAATGGGCCGCATCAAGCTCCTGCCGTCGGTCTTCTCGCGTACCGACCCGGCGACCGGAACGCCGATCTTCGCCCTCCGCACCGTGCTCATCATCTCCGTCGTGCTCACCCTCGGCACGGGGCTTCTGCTCGACGGCGGTCCGCTGCAGGCCTTCGGCTTCCTCGGCACCATCGAGACCTGCGTCGCGATCCTGCTGTATGCGCTCGTCGCGCTGGCATGCCTGGTGTACTTCCTGCGCAACCGGTCCGACGAGGGGTTCAATCCGCTACTCCACGTGGTCGTTCCGATCCTGGCCTTGATCGTCATGATCCCCGCCCTGATGGCTGCCATCGGAGTCGGATCGGCGATCTTCCCGTTCATCGCGCCGCTGCCGGCACCGCTGAACATCGCCGGTTACATCGCCTTTGCCTGGCTGATCGCCGGCATCGTCTTCGCGGCCTGGGTCTGGAAGGTGCACCCCGAACGCGCCCGTATGACCGAGAAGGTCTTCGTCGGCGCCTCCGACGATGCGGTGCAGACGCCCGCCGCGCCCTGACCTCACGCCCCGCACCCGCCACCCCCCTCACCTGCGAGCGTGCGTGTCTGCGGGCGACACGCCGCAGAAATTCGGGAGGACGCGCACGCCCGCGCCACTCGGCCGAGCCAAGAGCGCGAAGGGTAAGTTGCGGGAGTGGGCGAGGACCGGCGACGGTACGTGGTGATCGGAGGTGGCCTCGCCGGGTTGGCGTCAGCGGTGTGGCTGGCCGAGGCCGGCAAGGACGTCACCCTTCTGGAGCGACGCGCGCACCTCGGCGGCCGGACGCACGCGATGCGGGCCGAGCAGGTCGACGACCTGCCCGACAACGGTCAGCACGTGATCGCCAGCGGCTATGAGCACCTCTTCCGCTACCTGACCAGTGTCGGCACCCGCACGTTCGTCGTCTTCCCCAAGAGGTCGACGCTGCGCTGGCCCGACGGGCGCAAGAAGGTCGTGCAGACGACCGGTCTCGGCGCGGTGCGCACGCTGTTCGGCGTGCATCCCGACGCCACCGTCGCCGACCGCCTGAGGGCCGCCCTTGCCACCCTGCGGCTCGGATGGCAGGCGCTGCACCCACCCGCTGATCTGGCCGATCTGAGCACCGATCAGTGGTTCAACCGGGTCGGCATGCCGGCGCCGGCGCGAGAAGCGTTGTGGGACTGGCTCGCTCTCGGCATCGCGGCCGAGCCGGTGACGCGTGGCTCGGCCGCGGTGTTTGCGAAGGTGATGGCCACCGGCTTCCGGACGGCGGTCCGGCACCGGACGCCGATCACCATCGGTTATCCGACCGTCGACCTCGACACCCTCTTCGTGACGGGTGCGCTGCAGCTGTTCCACGAGCGCGGGGTCGACGTCCGCTACCGGACGGTGGCGCGGCGGATAGAGATCGAGGACGGCGCGGTCACCGGGGTGCTCCTTGCCGACGGATCGACCGTGCCCGCCGACGGAGTCGTGTGCGCCGTGCCCAACTCCAACGTCGGCGGCTTGCTTGACGACCTGCCGGAGCACGCCGAAATCCTCTCGGCGGCAGAGAAACTGAGCTACACCCCGATCGTCAGCACAAACCTCTATCTGGACCGGCCGCTGGGTACCGAGTCGGCGTTCGAGGGATTGATTGGTGGCACGGGTGTCATTGACGAGGTCTTCGACCGGCAGAACATGCACGGCAGGAGTACCGACCGCGGGTGGCTGTACTGCCTGACTACCAGCGGCGCCTACGAGCAGATCCAGAAGACCAACGACGAGATCGTCGCCGAGCAGATGGCGCTGCTGCGGCGCTACTATCCGGCCGCCGGTACCGCCGAGGTCCTCCAGGCGCAGGTGGTCAAGATGCCGAGGGCCACCTTCTCACAGGTCGTTGGCATGGACTCGCTGCGGCCATCACAACGTACGTCGGTGCCGTCGCTGGTGCTGGCGGGGGACTGGACCGCCACCGACTGGTCCGCGACCATGGAGAGCGCCGCCCAAAGTGCTGCCATCGCAGTCGACTTGCTGCTCAATCCCGCCGACGAGCGTGCGTGAACTCCGATGTTCGATCGGCGTGTCGCCCGCAGACACGCACGCTCGCGGGAGAAGCGGAGGGAGAGGGGGGAGTGAGGGAGAGGGGGGAGTGAGGGAGAGGGGGGAGTGGGGAGTGAGGGAGTGGGGAGGGAGTGGGGAGTGAGGGAGAGGGAGAGGGAGAGGGAGAGGGAGAGGGAGAAGCGGGGGTAGGGGCAGGGTCTACAGCGGGTTGAGGATCCGGGTGAGGAACTGCCGGGTGCGCTCCTCCTTCGGGTCGCCGATGACCTCTTCGGGCGTGCCCTGCTCGAGGATGATGCCCTGGTCGGTGAACAGCACCTGATTGGAGACCTGACGGGCGAACTGGATCTCGTGGGTGACGATCACCAGCGTCCAGCCCTCGACGGCCAGATCCTTGATCACCGACAGCACCTCGCCCACCAGCTCCGGGTCGAGGGCTGACGTCGGTTCGTCGAACAGCACCAGCTTGGGCCGCAACGCCAGCGCTCTTGCGATGCCGACCCGTTGCTGCTGGCCGCCGGAGAGCTGGTACGGGTACTGGTCCTTCTTGGCGGCCAGCCCGACCTGGTCGAGCAGCTCGAGCGCCTGCGCGTGGACTTCGTCCTTGGGCCGCTTCTGCACCACCAGTGGGCCTTCGGTGATGTTCTGCAGGACCGTCTTGTGGGGAAACAGGTTGTGTCCCTGGAAGACGAAGCCGCTTCGCGACTGGAACCTGCGCACCTCGGCCTTGGGTACGGGCTTGGAGAAGTCGATCTCGACGTCGTCCACCCGGATCACTCCGCTGTCGGGCCGGTCGAGCGCGTTCAGCGCGCGCAGCAGCGTCGTCTTGCCCGACCCCGACGGCCCGATGATGGCGGTCGCGGTGCCCCGCGCCACGCGGAAGGAGACACCGCGCAGAACCTTGTTGTCGCCGAACGCCTTCTCGACGCCTTCGGCCGTGACGCGGTATTCGACCTCGTCAGTGTTGTCGGTCATCGCGCCACATACCTTTCCAGTCGTCGTTCGAGGCGGCTCTGGCCGAACGAGAGCACCAGGCAGATCACCCAGTAATACACGGCGGCCGTGCCGTACAACGCGAAGAACTCGAACGTGGGAGCCGCCACGTTCTGAGCGGTGCGGAACAGTTCGGTGACCAGGATCGTCGACGCCAGGGACGTGTCTTTGACCAACGAGATCAGGGTGTTGGACAGCGGCGGTACGGCCACCCGGGTGGCCTGCGGCAGGATGATCCGGCGCAGTGCTCCCGCGTAGTTGAAGCCGATCGTCTCGGCCGCCTCCCACTGGCCCTTCGGAATGCTCTGGATCGACGACCGGATGATTTCGGCGGCGTAGCCACCCACGTTGAGGCTGAACGCGATGATGGCGGCGGGGAACGGATCGATCCTGATGCCGAACTCGGGCAGCGCGAAGAACACGATGAACAGCTGCACCAGCAGCGGCGTGCCGCGGATGAGCGAGATGTAGAACCGGGCGACGTTCGAGACCACCGCCCGCTTCGAGAGTCGGGCCAACGCAACGCCGAGTGCGATCACCAGGCCGATCACGAAGCTGATGATCGTCAACGGAATGGTCACCGTGATCGCGGCCTTGGCCAACGGCCACAGGTTGTCGCCGATCAGCGCCCACGTGGAGCGCGGCGCCACGTTCTGCGACTGCTGCTGCGCCGGGGCGCCGGACACGTTGGCCTTCAGGTACTTGTTCGAAATCGTCGCCAACGTGCCGTCGTTGCTCAGGTCCTTGAGCGCCTTGTTCAGCTCGGGGAGCAGCCCACTGTCCTTGCGGGCGGCGAAGCCCTGCTCGCTCTTCTCGTTCGTCTCCGCGGCGATCTTGACGGACTTGTCACCGGTCTCTGCGAGGTATTGGTACACCGCGATGCTGTCGTTGACCACGACGTCCACCCGGCCCTGGTTGAGCAGCTTGATCGCCTGGGCGAAACCGTCGACGGACTCCACCCTGGCGCCGTTGGCGCGGGCCAGTTCGGCCCAGTTGCTGGTGGGATTCTCGGCGGCGACCTTGCCCTTGAGGTCGGCCAGCGACGTGATGGAGGCGTCGTCGGCGCGGGTGACGATGACGCCCTGGCCGATCGCATATGGATCGGACAGGTCGTACTTGGCCTTGCGTTCGTCGTTGATGGTGACCTGGTTGGCGACGATGTCGAAGCGGTTGGCCTCCAGCGCGGCGAACATCGAATCCCACGGTGTCTCGACGAAGTCGACCTTCACGCCGAGCTTCGCGCCGACGGCCTTCGCCACGTCGACGTCGTAGCCGACCAGTTGGCCGCTCTGGTCGTGGTAACTGAACGGCGCGTAGACGCCCTCGGTGCCGACCCGCAGGACGCCGGCGGACTGTATCCGGTCCGCCTTGTCCGAATTGGGCGCCCCGCAGGCCGCAGCGGCAAGCACCGCCGCCAGCACAATCACCGCGAGCAGCGCTCGACGAAGGAAAGAGGTCACGGCGGGAACCTAGCAAGCACCTGGCGATCTCCCTAGCATTCGGCTCACCCCGGCTGGTATGTCCACGGGTCGTTCGGCAGCCGGGCCGGCTGGAACTCGGCCAGCATGCCGTCCAGCGAGGTGCTGCGAAATCCCAGCGACGCCGCGATCTGGGCCATGGCCCGGTCCGCTCCGATCTGGTCGATCGTGACGGCGCCGTCGCGCTTGGCCAGCCGCTTGCCCTGCGCATTGAGCACCAGCGGGACGTGGGCGTAGACCGGTTGCGGGTACCCGAGAAGCGAACCGAGGTAGGCCTGCCGTGGCGAGGAGGGCAGCAGGTCGTCGCCGCGCACCACCTGGTCGACGTGCTGCGCCGCGTCGTCAACCACGACGGCGAGGTTGTAGGCGGGCACCCCGTCGCCGCGGCGTAGCACCATGTCGTCGACGAGCCCGGTGTAGGTACCGTGCAGGACGTCGGTCACGGTGAATTCGCGCACGGCGGAACGCAATCGCAGCGCGGGTGGCCTGCCGGTGACCCGGCGTGCCGCCCGCTCGGTGTCGGTCACGCCGCGGCAGGTGCCGGGATAGGCCCCCTCCGGGGCGTGCGGTGCACGCGGCGCCTGGGCGATGTCCTTTCTGCTGCAGTGACATTCGTAGGTCAGGCCGCGGGCCGCCAGAGCGTCGATCACGGCGTCGTAGCGGGCTTCGTGCGCCGTCTGGTACGCCGGCGGCTCGTCGGGAACGAGGCCGACGAGCGCGAGGTCCCGAAGTTGACGTGCGGCAACGTCATCGAACGTGCGGTCGTCGAGATTCTCGACCCGGATCAGGAAGCGGCGTCCCGTCGAACGGGCGAACAGCCACGCCAGCACTGCGGTACGGACGTTGCCGATGTGCAGGTCGGCCGACGGGCTTGGCGCGAACCGGCCGGCGGGGTTGATGGCGGCGACCTCGACCACGGGCGGATCAGCTGGCCTTGGCGTCCTGGCTCTGCAGGGCGACCGTCGCCCCGCTGGCAGGCGACCGCTCTCCGATGCCCCGGCCGGCGACGGTGACCGCCAGTCGCGTGCGGTCGCCCCGGAACAGGTCGCGGGAGAACTCGCACGGTACGCCGTGTTGGTCGTAGGCGACGCGGGTGATGAGAAGCAGCGCGGACCGCTGCTTGACCCCGAGCAGGGTCGCCTCCTCCGGCGTGGCGTTCACCGCCTCGATCCGTTCGTCGGCACGCGAGGTGACGAGACCGTAATGCGTTTCCAGGACTTCGTAGAGGGAGCCGCCGAGTTCACGTTCCAGAAGTCCGGGGAAGGCGTCGGCGGGGAACCGGGCCAACTCCAGTGAGATGGGCGAGCCGTCGGCGAGGCGTACCCGCTGGATGTCGACGACGAAGGCGTCGGCCTCCAGGCGCAGGGCGTGGCGTGTGGTGCGGTCCGGCACGGTGATCTTCGTCGACAGCACGCGTGTGCCGGCGACGTACCCCTGGCTGGCGAGGAACGCAGGCACGCCGACGACGTCGGAGAGGCTGCGCTGGACCTGACCGTGGCTGATGAAGATGCCGCCGGCACGACCGATCATCCGGTCGACGAGCCCGGCCTCCTCCAGCGCCGCGAGAACCTGTCGCAGACTGGACCGGCTGGTGCCGTACCGCTCGGCGAGGTCCCGCTCGCTACCCAGCTTGGTGCCCGGCTCGCCGGCGTTGAGGTCGGCAACGATCCGGCGCCGCAATTCCTCGCTTGGCGTGGGCACCGGGCTCTCCTACCTGTGTGTTTCGGCTGGACCAATACTAGTGAACGCGCCGGGGCTACTCCGGCAGGATCTGCCCGCCGTCGACGACGAGGGACTGACCGGTGATGTAGGCGGCCTCGTCGGTGGCGAAGAACAGCGCGGCGTTGCCGATGTCCGCGACGGTGCCGAGCCGTCCGGCGGGCACCGCGGCCGCCATCTGGTCCATGTAGTCCTGGCCCATCTCGATCAGGCCCTGGGTGACGACGTTGCCGGGGAGCACGGCGTTGACGGTGATGTTCCTCGGCGCCAGCTCGACGGCGGCGGTACGCATGAAACCCAGTTGTGCCGCCTTGCTGGCACCGTAGTGCGACCAACCGGGGTAGCCGGTGATCGGGCCGGTGATCGACGACGTGAGGATGACCCGGCCATGTCCGCTGTCTGCCAAGGCTTGCAGCGCGGCCTGCACGATGTACACCGTGCCCATGAAGTTGGTCTCCATCACCTGCTCGACCTCGTCGGAGGTGATGTCCTGCAGCGGCGTCAAGGGGAAGATGCCCGCGTTGGCGCACACGATGTCGAGTGCTCCGTGCCGCTGCACCGCCTCGTCGACCACCCGTCGGCAGTCCGCTTGACTGGTCACGTCGGCGGCCACCCCGCTCACCTTCCCCGGCGCGTCCGCCAGATCGACGACGGCGGTGTCGACGTCACCCTGGTTGCGGCCGGTGATGACGACGTTCACCCCGGCGTTGGCGAAGGTCTCGGCGATGCCGCGGCCGATGCCCTTGCTGCCGCCGGTGACGATGGTGGTGCGGCCCTGGAGCGAGGTGAACATCTCGGTGTCGCCTTTCGGAGGTGGTGGATCAGGCCAGCCGTCGGCCGTCGAAGGTCAAATAGCGCTCCGCGAGTTCGCAGCTGCCCCTGGCGTAGTCGATCGACATGGCCTGCGATTCCCTGGAGTGCCCGTGCGAGCCCATCCACGCCAACAGCAGTAGTCTGCGCAACAACACGAATGACGGCAACATGGCCGCGTCGGCGTCGGGCAGCGGGCGGCGGGAGCGGTATCCCTCGGCCCATGCGTCCTGCCATTCGGGCACGGCGGGGTCGTCCTCGAAGAACGACACCGCGGTGCCGAAGTCGTAGAAGTACCAACCGAATCCGCAGTCGTCGAAGTCGATGACGGTGATGTTCGGGCCGTCGACCAGAAGATTGGCCAGTCGCAGGTCGGCGTGGACCAGACCGAACACGTCGGCAGCGGCGCCGTATGCGGCCAGCCGACTCTGCAACAAGCCGGCCGCCCGGCCCAGCACGTCGGACTCCGCGGCGCCGACGCCGACCGCATCCTGCCAACGGCCCCAGCGTGGTCGGTCGCCGAGGCTGTGTTGCCAGTCCCAGGAGAAGCGCGCGAAACGGGGCGGACGGGCCCACGCCCTCGCGTGGTCGTGCAGGGCGGCGGTGATGCGGCCCAGCGTGCGGAAGTCCTCGACGGTGAGCGTCTTCTCGTCGGGTTCGATGCCGGACACCATCTCGAAGTGCACCACGTGGCGTGCGGTTCCGTCCTGGTCGACGGTGACGACGCGGCGCCCGTCCCGGGCCGGCAGCACCGTGGGCACGGTGACGTCGCCGTGCCGCCGCAGTGCGTCGAGCCAGTCCAGTTCGGATTCGATCTCGTGCGGGCGATGGTAGTCCTTGCGGTGCACGCGCAGGACCGACGACTCACCGGTGCTGCCGTCCCGTACCGCGTAGGTGGCGTTCTCGGACAGGTTCAACAGGTGCAGCGTGGAGTCGGGGGACAGGTCGTAGTCCACGAGCGCGCGCTCGGCGACCTCGACGTCGTCGGAGATGAACGGGCTGCTCACCGGCACAGCCTGCCCGTGGCGCGGGTCATCCGCACGTCGACCTCGCCGCGGCCTGCGCCTTGCCGACCGCTACGGCGAGCCGGTCGAGCACGTCATCGCAGAGTTCACGGCTCAGCAGCAGGCCCGGTTTGAATTGCAGGACACGGGGATCCAGTGTCGAGAAGATGGCCCACACGCCATTCTCGTAGAGCTCGCGCATGACGAACTTCGCCCCTTCGGGGTGGTCGAACTCCAAGCCGATCACCACGCCGTTCTGCCGGATGCCGACGAACCAGTCCGGTTGGTCAGCCTGGATCCTGGCCAGTCCCTCGGCGAACACGTTGGCGATGCGGTGCACCGACGAGCGGACCTCGGGGCGGGCGGTGATCTCGAGGGTCTTGATGGCGGCGACGCATCCCAGCTCGGCGCCACCGAAGGTGGAGATGTGGGCGAAGCCGTCCTCGTCGAGCCACTGCGCGGCCCGGTCGCCGAGCATCGCCGCCGTGATGGGGTACACGCCGCCCGACAGTCCCTTGCCCGCCACCATGATGTCCGGCTCGATGCCGTGTTTGGTGATGCCCCACATCTCACCGGTGCGCATGAGGCCGGTCTGCACCTCGTCGGCGATGTAGAGCGCGTCGTAGCGCACGCACAGCTCCTTGACCGCTTCCAGGTAACCCGGTGGGGGCAAGGGGAATCCGTAGGTGGCCGGAATCGTCTCCATGATGACGGCGGCCACGTCCGCACCGGACAGCGCCCGTTCCATCGCGTCGACGTCACCGAACGGCACCTGCACGAACTCGTCCGGACGGTCGGACAGGAACAGCTTGGAGAACCGGTCGTCACCGGTGGCGACCGCCAGCCCGGTGTGGCCGTGGTAGGCCTTGACGATCGACACGATCTTGCGGCGTTTGGTTGCGTGCCTCGCGCTCTTGAGCGCGATGTCGATCGCTTCGCCGCCGCCGGATCCGAAGGCGACCTTGGTGATCGAGTCTGGTGCGGAGTCGACCAGCCGCTGCGCGAGTGCCGTCCGCGCGACGGAGGGGAAGTGGTGGTTGCCGATGTCGAAGTACTGCATGCCCTCGACGAGCGCGGCCATCAGCTCGGGATTGCGGTGGCCCAGGTTGTAGGTGCCGCCGTTGAGGTGCATGTCGATGAGCCGACGGCCGCTCATGTCCCAGAGGAAGTAATCCTCCCTGCGGTCGATGACGAGGTCGACGCCGGCGTCGGTCCAGAATTGCGTCTTGCCCGGGTTCCAGTACTTCTTCGCCTGCTCGAGCACCTGCGCCTTGGACTCGAACGAGAATGTGCCGTAGTCGTACAACGGAGCTCCCTGCCTAAGGTCGCCGGACCGGATCCCGCCGCGAGTCTGCCTCACCCTAAAAAGGTACGACCAATTGTGTCAATGGATGGCCATAGGGCGCCGAAACGGTTGCGCTCGTCAATCGGCAGTGCCAATATACGGAAGTTCGCGCTGCGGCCACGCCACGCTCGGGGCCACCGTCGAACCCCTGCCGCTGCGCTGGAAGGTGTCTCACCATGACCGATCAAGTGGTGTCCCGCGACGAGAACACGTCCGACTCGGTCCAGCGGCTGAAGCGAAACGCCGTCGGCACGTTGGGCGTCATCTTCATGGCCGTCGCGACCGCGGCGCCCATCACGGCGATGGTCGGCAACGTGCCCATCGCCGTCGGGTTCGGAAATGGTTCCCATGCACCGGCGGGTTACATCGTCGCGACCGTGGTCCTCGGCCTGTTCGCGATCGGATACGCCACGATGGCGAAGCACATCACTGCGACCGGTGCCTTCTACGGCTACATCTCACACGGGCTCGGCCGCGTCGTGGGCATGGCGAGCGGGCTGCTGATCACGATGGCCTACGTCGTGTTCGAGGCGTCGCTGATCGGCATCTTCTCGTTCTTCTTCCAGAACCTGATGCAGTCGCAGTTCGACGTGTCCATTCACTGGATCGTGCCCGCGCTGGTGATGATGGTGCTCAACACCGTGCTGACCTACTTCGACGTCAACCTGACCGCCAAGGTGCTCGGCGTGTTCCTGGTGACCGAGATCATCATGTTGTCGCTCGGTGCGCTGGGCGTGCTGTTCCGCGGTGGCGGGCCCGACGGCTTCGCGGTGGCGGAGACGCTCAACCCGATCGGGGCGTTCACTCCTGCCGCGGTGGCAGGTGCCAGCGCCGGGCTTGGCCTGTTCTTCGCATTCTGGTCCTGGGTCGGCTTCGAGTCGACGGCGATGTACGGCGAGGAATCCAAGGACCCCAAGCGGATCATCCCGCGCGCCACCATGATCAGCGTCCTCGGCGTCGGCGTCTTCTACGTCTTCGTGTCCTGGATGGCCATCGCCGGCACCGGGCCGCAGAAGTCGGTCGAGCTGGCCCAGAACGCCGACACCGCCTCGGAGATCTTCTTCGGCACGGTCCGCACCAACTACGGCGAATGGGCCATCACCATGTTCAACGTCCTGCTGGTGACGGGCTCGTTCGCCTGCGGGATGGCATTCCACAACTGTGCGTCGCGCTACCTGTACGCCATGGGCCGCGAGGGACTGTCGACCGGGTTGCAGAAGACGCTCGGCGCCACCCATCCCACGCACGGATCGCCACACATCGCGTCCTTCGTGCAGACCGGGATCACCCTGGTGCTCATCCTGGCGTTCTGGGCGGCGGGCATGGACCCCTACGTGCACATGTACACGCTGCTGGCCATCCTCGGCACGATGGCCATCCTCGTCGTGCAGTCGCTGTGCGCGTTCGCGGTGATCGCGTACTTCCACTTCCACAAGAACCACCCGTCCAGTGCCCACTGGTTCAAGACCTTCCTCGCACCCCTGCTGGGCGGCATCGGCATGCTGTACGTGGTGTACCTGCTGTGGGAACACAAGGATGCGGCCGCGGGCACGGCGTCGGGTACCTTGCTGTTCAAGCTGACACCGTGGATCGTGGTCGGATTGTTCGTGTTCGGTGCCGCCATGGCGCTGTACTTCAAGCTCCGCGACCCCCGGCGTTACGCGATGATCGGACGAATCGTCTACGAGGACAACGCGACGAGGGACTAGCGCGCATCCAACACAGGAGGCCAGCCCGTGGACCACATCCCGGTTCGTGAAGGGGATCTCGACCAGGGGCGAATGCGCGTCCTCGACGCGAAGCCGGTGAACCTGGACGGGTTCAGCGTCACCGACCCGGAACTCGGGCTCATCGCGATGCGAAGCCCGTTCGACCCGGAGCCGTCGCTGGTCGTCGGTGACGGCCCCGACGGCAGGCGGGTCGTCGAACTCGACGGCAAGGCCGCCGACGACTTCGACGTGATCGACGAGTTCATCGCGCGGTACGGACTCGATCTCGCGGTCGCCGAGGAGGCAATGGCCCTCGACGACCGCGCGCTGGCCCGGATGATCGTCGACTTCAACGTGCCAAGGGCGCAGGTGGTGCGCCTCGTCGGCGGCATCACGCCGGCCAAGCTGGCGCGGGTCGTCGCCCTGCTCACGCCCGTCGAGATGCAGGCCGCCATGACCAAGATGCGGGCCAGGCGGACGCCGAGCAATCAGGCGCACGTCACCAACCAGCTCGACGATCCGCTGCTGATCGCCGCCGATGCCGCCAGTGCCGTCGCCTACGGGTTCCGCGAGGTCGAGACCACGGTGCCCGTTCTCGGCGACGCGCCGTCGAACGCGGTCGCGCTGCTGATCGGCAGCCAGGTGGGCATCCCGGGGGCCATGGCTCAGTGCTCCATCGAAGAGGCGCTGGAACTTCGGCTGGGTCTGCGCGGGCTGACCAGCTACGCCGAGACTATCTCGATCTACGGCACCGAGCAGGTCTTCGTCGACGGCGACGACACGCCGTTCAGCAAGGCGATCCTCACCTCTGCCTACGCATCCCGCGGCCTCAAGATGCGGGTGACCAGCGGCGGCGGGGCCGAAGTGCTGATGGGTGCGGCCGAGAAGTGCTCGATCCTCTACCTGGAGTCGCGCTGCGTCGCACTCGCCCGCGCGTTGGGGTCACAAGGCGTGCAGAACGGCGGCATCGACGGTGTCGGGGTGGTCGCGGCGGTGCCCGACGGCATGAAGGAATTGCTGGCCGAGAACCTCATGGTGATGCTGCGCGACCTGGAATCCTGTGCGGGCAACGACAACCTGATCTCCGAGTCCGACGTCCGGCGCAGTGCGCACACGCTCCCCGTCCTCCTGGCCGGGGCCGACTTCATCTTCTCCGGGTTCGGGTCGATACCGCGCTACGACAACGCCTTCGCGCTGTCGAACTTCAACTCCGACGACATGGACGACTTCCTGGTGTTGCAACGGGACTGGGGCGTCGACGGCGGGTTGCGGACCGTTCCGGTTGAGCACCTGGCCAGGGTCCGTCGACGTGCCGCAACGGCGGTGCAGGCGGTGTACCGGGATCTCGGTCTCGCCGACTTCGACGACGACCGGGTCGATGCGGTGGTGGTGGCCAACGGCTCTCGCGACCTGTCCGCGGGGGACCCCAGGGCAGTCGCCGAGGCGGCCGCTGCGATCGAGGCCAAGCAGCTGACGGTCTTCGACGTCGTCGCCGCGCTGAAGCGGACCGGGTACGACGAGGAGGCCGACGCCGTCATGGCGCTGACCCGCGAACGCCTCCGGGGGGATCAACTGCAGACCTCGGCGATCTTCGACGCCAACATGCGGGTGCTCTCGAAGATCACCGATCCCAACGACTATGCGGGACCGGGCACCGGCTACGCGCCGACTGCCGAGCGGCGCGCCGAGATCGACGACATCCGCCAGGCGCGGACGGCGGCCGAGCTGACCGCGGACCAGGCCGAGCACCGTGACCACGTCAGGTTCACCGACGTCGAAGTGGCGCGCCAAGGCAGCGATCCGAGGGAAGTGTGCGTCGGACTGTCACCCGCCCTGGGTCGCACGGTGTGGCTGTCGCTGTGCGGGCTGACGGTCGGCGAGGTGCTTAGGCAGATCTCGGCGGGTCTCGAGGAGGAAGGCTGCGTGGCCCGACTGGTGCGGGTGCGGTCGACCATCGACGTCGGTCTGATCGGACTCACCGCAGCGCGACTGTCCGGCTCGGGCATCGGAATAGGCTTGCAGGGCAAGGGAACTGCGCTGATCCACCGTCGCGACCTGGCGCCGCTCGCCAACCTCGAACTGTTCAGCGTGGCTCCGCTGCTGACTGCGGCGAAGTACCGCGAGCTCGGCAGGAACGCCGCAAGGCACGCCAAGGGGATGGCGCCCGTGCCGATCTTCACCGGCGGCACCGACGAGTCCATCTCCGCCCGGTACCACGCCCGCGCCGTCGCGCTCGTCGCACTCGAGCGTGAGTCCTGTGAACCTGGCGAGGCGCCCGTGACGGTCTCGGTGCAGCGATGAACGACCACCGGTTCACCGTCGAGGCCGCGGTCGACGGTGAACTCAGTCTGGCGGATCTCCGGATGGACCCGGCCACGCTGGCGCACCAAGCCGTCGTCGCCGACGAGGGTGGAAACCCCCAGCTGGCCGAAAACCTCCTGCGGGCCGCCGAACTCGCAACGGTCGACGACGAAGAAGTGATGCAAGTCTACGAAGCGCTCCGCCCCCACCGGTCGACGGCCGCGGAGTTGGCGGCCCTGCGCGTGTCCCTCGAGACGCGCGGCGCCGCCCGGTGTGCGGAACTGGTACGCCAGGCCGCCGTCGTCTACGCCAGGCGGGGCTTGTTGCGGTGACCGGCGGGCCGGGCGTCGTGGTGGCCGGAGTGGACGTCGGCAACCACACCACCGAGATCGTCCTCGCGCGAGTGACGTCGGGGGTGGTCGAACACATCGCCCACGGGCAGGGCCCGACCCGTGGCCGCAAGGGATCCCACGAGTCGCTCGAGGGCGCCGCCGCGCTGTTGCACCGACTCGAAGTGCAGACCACGGTGGTGGCCGACCGACTCCTGCTGGCCGCGCTGCGGCCGGTGGACACGGCCACCGCTCCGCTGCCGCCCCCGTCGTCTCCGACCTCGCCGGTGCGAAGCCTGCGCAAGGTCAATGCCAGTACGCCGGCGGGAACCGGCTTCGGGGTCGGCAGGCACGTCGAACTACACCGCCTCCGGGGAACCGTGATCGCCGGCCGGACGATCGTCTCAGTCGATCGGAGCACCGACTTCGAGGTGGCGGCCAGTGAGATCTCGGTGGCCGTTGCCCGAGGCTGGCACGTCGTGGGGGTGATCGTCGCGCAGGATGACGCCGTCCTGATCCGCAACCGCATCTCCATCGACGTGCCGGTCGTCGACGAGGTCGACGTCGAGGCCGTCGAGCCGGGGGCGCTGGTCGCGGTCGAAGTCGTCGCGGAGGGCCGTGCGTACCGGGCGATGGCCGACCCCATCGCCCTCTGTGTCGCACTGGAACTCGGCCACGACCAACTCGCCGACGTGTCCGAGTTCACCCGCGAGTTGGCGGACTCACCGGCGATCGCCGTGACTCGACGGACCGGGCCGCCCGATCCGCCCTCGGTCGACGACGACTACGTCGACTGCACCGTCGACGGGGGACTGGTGCGGTACTCGCCCGCCCAGGCACACAGCGTGCTGCGGATGGTGCCGCCGGGCAACGTGGTGGCCGTCCGACTCCACGCGATCCCCACCGCCCGCCACGGCATCGCCGTCGACGACGCCTTCTTCACCGACCTGTCGTCGATCGACGACGGAGCGTGGTTGCGGCGCGGGGTCGCCGACACCCGCGGCACCGTCGTCGCACTGCTGGCCGCCGACGTCGTCGCCGACGCCGCCCACACCCTGCACGAACTCACGGGGCGCCCGACCTTCACGACCGCATCCGAACCCGAGGCCGCGGCGGTCGGCGCAGGCACGACGGCGGGGCTGCCGCCGGATGCGGTCGTCTGCGACATCGGTGGCGGCACCATCGACGTGATCGGCGCCGGGCACACGCTCACTGCGGCCGGCGCGGGTGAGGCGATCACCACGGCCGTGGCCAGAGCGCTCGGCATTCCGCGCGCGCTGGCGGAACGGGTCAAGCGGACCCCGGCGTTGCGGGTGGAGGGGCCGCACGTCGCACACGAGGAGGACGGACGCCGGCTGTTCCTGGACAGTCCGGCACCCGCCGACGCGATCGGCCGGCTGTGCACGCGCGGCAGCGCAGGGCTGGTGCCGTTCTCCCACAAGCTGGCGGCCGAGGAGTGGCGCAGTCTGCGGCTGGCGATCAAACAGCAGACGGTGGCCGCGAACATCGTGCGCTGCCTGCGCGCGTTCGACCGGCCACCGTCCGCGCTGGTGCTGGCCGGGGGAGGAGCGCTCGACGACGAACTGCTACGCACGGTCGCAGAGTCGCTGCGCCCGACCTCCGTCGTCGTGGGACGGGCCAACATCGACGACGTGCACGGCCCGCGATTCGCGGTGGCGTCCGGGCTGATCCACCTCTATGCCGGGTCGCCCGCCGAATCGGAGCGCCGGGAACGGGGTTCGGGGTCACGCTCGAGCAGATCGCGGACCGCGCGGCGTGGTCCGTAGGGGCGCAGCATCTGGCTGGCTGGGCGGGTGCGGACGATCTGCGGCCACCAGAACCAGCGGCCGAGAAGGGTCGCGATCGACGGCGTCATGAACGAGCGCACGATCAACGTGTCGAACATCAGGCCCAGCCCGATCGTGGTGCCGATCTGGCCGAGCACCACGAGGTCGCTGACGATGAACGAGGACATCGTGGCGGCGAACACCAGACCCGCCGCGGTCACGACCCCCCCGGTACCGGCCATCGCGCGGATGGTGCCGGTCTTGAGCCCCGCCCCGATCTCCTCCTGGAAGCGGGAGATCAACAGCAGGTTGTAGTCGGCCCCGACCGCCAGGAGCAGGATGATGCCGAGGGGCACCACGATCCAGTACAGCGGGATGCCGAAGATGTACTGCCACACCAGAACCGACAGCCCGATCGACGCTCCCAACGACAGCGCGACGGTACCGACGATGACCAGCGCGGCGACCATGCTGCGGGTGATGAACACCATGATCAGCAGGATCAGGCTCAGTGCGGCCAAGGCGCAGATCAGCAGGTCGTACTTGGCACCGTCCTGGACGTCCTTGTAGGACGACGCGGTCCCCGCCACGTAGATCTTGGCATCCGCCAATGGCGTCGCCTTGATCGCGTCGAAGGCGGAGTTCTTGATCGCGTTGATGTGCGAGATGCCTTCTGGCGTCGCGGGGTTGCCCTCGTGGGTGATGGTCATGCGGGCCGCCTTGCCATCCGGGGAGAGGAACAGCTTCAGCCCTCGTTTGAAGTCGGGATTGTCGAAGGCCTCCGGTGGCAGGTAGAACGAATCGTCGTTCTTGGCGTCGTCGAAGGCCTGGCCCAGCGCGGTGGCGTTCTTGAGCGCTTCCACCGATTGCGCGTCGGTGCCCGCCGTGGTCGCGTAGTTCGAGCGCAGCAGGTCGCGGTTGGCCTCCTGCACGTCGAGCTGGGGTGGGATCAGTGCGACCAGTTGCGGCTGAAGGGCATTGAGCTTGTCCAGGCTCGCCGTGATCTTTCCGAACTGATCGCTGAGCTCGGAGATGCCGTCGAGGGAGTCGAACACCGATCGCACGGCCGCGCACGACGGGATGTCGAAACAGTGCGGCTCCCAATAGAAGTAGTTGCGCAGCGGGCGGAAGAAGTCGTCGAAGTTGGCGAGGTTGTCACGCACCTCGTTGATCGTGCCGACGGTTTCGTGGAACGCCTGGACCTGTTCGTCGGTCGCGGCGGCGCTGGCCTTCTGCAGCTGCAGCTGTTGCTCGAGGATGTTGATGGACTTCGAGGTCTGATCGACCTGTTTGAGGATGTCCTGCGCCCTGGCCTGCTGGTAGCTGAGGTTCATGATCTGGCTGGCACTGCTGGCACTGATCTGAAAGGGGATGGAGCTGTGCGTGATCGGCGTGCCGAGCGGTCGGGTGATCGACTGCACCAGTGAGATGCCCGGGGTGTGCAGGACCGCCTTCGCGATGCGCTCGAGGATCAGCATGTCCGCGGGATTGCGCATGTCGTGATCCGTCTCGACCATGAGCAATTCGGGATTCAGCCGCGCCTCGGAGAAGTGGCGTGCGGCCGCGGCATAGCCCACGTTGGCCGGCGCCGAGGCGGGCAGGTACGGCCGGGCGTCGTAGCTGGTCTTGTATCCGGGCAGGGCGAGAAGCCCGATCATGGCCAGCGCCAGGGACACCACCAGGATGGGACCGGGCCACCGCACGATGACGGTGCCGATGCGGCGCCATCCCCGGGTGCGCATCCTGCGCTTGGGCTCCAAGAGGCCGAAGTGTCCCGCGATCACCAGCACGGCGGGTCCGAGGGTGAGCGCGGCCGTCAACGTCACGAGCACGCCGAGGGCGGCGGGCAGGCCGAGGGTCTGGAAGTAGGGCAGTCGGGTGAAGCTGAGGCAGTACACCGCCCCGGCAATGGTCAGTCCCGATCCGATGATCACGTGCACGGTGCTGCGGTACATCGTGTAGAAGGACGCTTCCCGCTCCTCGCCTGCGGAGCGTGCTTCGTGATAGCGCCCGACGACGAAGATCGCGTAGTCGGTGCCCGCGGCGATCGCGAGCAGCGTGAGGAGGTTGGTCGAATAGGTCGACAGGCCGATCAGTCCGGAGTTCGCGAGGAAGGCGACCACTCCTCGGGCGGCGGCCAATTCGAGGACGACCATCACCAGGACGATGATCATCGTGACGATGGATCGGTAGACGAACAGCAGCATCACGCCGATGACCAAGAAGGTGACCATGGTGACCAGCCGGGTGCCCTTGTTGCCGACCTCGAAGTTGTCGGCGATCAGCGGTGAGGCTCCGGTGACGTAGGCCTTGACGCCCGGTGGTGGCGGGATGCCGGCCACGATGTCGCGGATCGCGTCGACCGACTCGTTGGCCAGCGCCTCGCCCTGGTTGCCGGCCAGATAGACCTGCACCAGCGCGGCCTTGCCGTCCTTGCTTTGCGAGCCGCCTGCCGTCAGCGGATCTCCCCAGAAGTCCTGGATGTGCTGAACGTGCTTGGTGTCTCGCCCGAGGCGCTTGACCATCTCGTCGTAGAACTGGTGGGCGTCCGGCCCGAGCGGCTGGTCTCCTTCGAGCACGATCATCGCCGCGCTGTCGGAGTCGAACTCGTGGAATACCTGGCCGATGTGCCGCATCGCCGTGATCGAGGGTGAGTCGGTCGCATTCAAGCCGACCGAGCGGGCTTCACCGACGATTTCGAGTTGCGGGGCGAACACGTTCGTCAACGCGGCTATCGCGACCCAGATCAGCAGAATGGGGACGGCGAATCGACGGATGTTGCGCGCGATCCGTGGTGGGTGACCCTGGTCCTGGACGCCGTGTTCACTCACGCGGACTTGTCCAGGCAGGCGATGTATCCGTTCACGTTGCTGGTGGACCTCTCGTCCTTGACGATGCCGTTGACGGTGATGCGGCACCCGATGGGCTCGGCGTCACCCTGGGCCCGCAGATCCGCGAAGAGGGTGGGATCGGTCGTGGTGAGCGTGGTCGACCACGGCAGGGCCGCGTCGTCGACGCGCTGCGGCTGGGCGTCCTTGTCGAGGAAGTTGATGGTGGCGATGGCGCCGGGCGGTCCGAACACCTCGAACAGGACGCGCTTGGGGTTGTAGTCGGGATTCTCCAGCGAATCGGCGCTCGGCCGCGAGATGACGTTGTTGGAACCGAAGATGCCGTTGAGCCGGTACACGGTGAAACCGGTGATCGCGACCACCACCACGGCGGTCAGCACCATCCACCGCTTCCTGACCAAGTTGCCGATCGACATGCTGTTCACCGCGGCCTTCCGACGAGCACGACACCGTTTCGTGGCGAGAACTCAGCCGCAACGGTGCAGAACGAGATCGACCAACTGGGCAGAACGGTACGGTACGGGACTCAACGCGGCAAGTCTTGACTTTCGTGCCGTGAGCTGCGCAAAACGCCTCAGGGCCGGCTAGGTCTCACTGCCCAGATTCGTCGTTCGCGTCAACGACGGCAGCAGGACGTCGTCGACGAGCGCCTGCACGGTCTGAGGGGTGGGCGGGCTGTTCGGAATGACGGACCGGAAGGTCAGGTAACCGGGCAGCAGATCCCATAACTCGTCGTTGACGGCGGCGCCGTCGATCTCGCCCCGGTCGACGGCCTGCTGCAGGATGAAACGGATCAGCGCTCGCCGCTTGTCGATGAACTGAGTCTGCAATGCGTTGCTGAGCGCCGGATGGCTCGACACCTCGACCAGCACCGCCCGCAGCGTGCTGGCGTGCTGGGTGCAGTGGTCGAGGATGGACTCCCCCAGGCGCAACAAGTCGCCGCGCAGCGTGCCCGTGTCGGGCGGGACGGCGACCGCGCGGACGCCCTCGATGAAGGCGGCCAGGACCAGTTCGGCCTTGGTCGGCCAACGCCGGTACATCGTCGCCTTGCTCGCCTGGGCCGTGGTGGCCACCGCCTCCAACGTCAACCGGTCGTAGCCGTTCTGCTGCAGCAGTTGCAGCGTCACCGCCAGCAGTTCGGCCTCGCGAGGCGTCCACGGCGAGGCCTCGACTGGGTGACCGGACGCGGGAGGCACAGCGCTCACCCTAGGCGTCGGCCGGACCGGCCGTTCCCAGGCCCGGCACGATGTCGGCGAGGCGAAACGAAACTGGTTGCTCCAGTTGCGCATACGTGCACGAGCGTGGGTCGCGGTCGGTGCGCCACCGGTTGAATTGGGCGGTGTGGCGGAAGCGCATCCCCTCCATGTGGTCGTAGCGGACCTCGACGACCCGTTCGGGCCGCAGCGGCACGAAGGACAGGTCCTTGCCAGCGTTCCAGCGCGAGCCCTCGTTCCTGGCGCTGCGGGGCACCGCCTCCTGAGCGGCCCAGTTCCACGGGTGCCGGTCGAACGTCGTGATCAACGGCTGCAGGTCACTGAACAGTTGCCGCCTGGTCGCCATGGGGAACGCCCCGATGACGCCGACCGACGCAAGCGTGCCGTCCGCGGCGTACAGGCCGAGCAGCACCGAGCCGATCGCGTCGTCGCCCGACTTGTGCACGCGGTAGCCGGCCACCACGCAGTCGGCGGTCCGAGCATGCTTGATCTTGAACATGACTCGCTTGTCCGGCTGGTAGGTGACCGTCGGCGGTTTCGCGATCACACCATCGAGACCTGCTCCCTCGAACTCGGAGAACCACCGCTGGGCCGTGGCCAGGTCCATGGTCGCCGGGGTCACGTGGATGGACGGACCCGAGCGGGCCAGCGCGTCGACCAAGGCGGCGCGGCGCTCGCCGAAGGGCCGCCCGGTGAGGTTGTCGTCGCCCAGGGCGAGCAGGTCGAAGGCGATGAACGCCGCAGGCGTCTTCGCTGCGAGCATGCGCACCCGGCTGTCGGCCGGATGAATGCGCTGTTGCAGCGCCTCGAAGTCCAGGCCGTGCGCTGCGGGGACGACGATCTCCCCGTCGAGCACGCACCGCTCGGGCAGCTCCGCGATGGCCGCCGCAACGAGTTCGGGAAAGTAGCGCGTCATCGGTTTCTCGTTGCGGCTGCCCCACTCCACCTCCTCGCCATCGCGGAAGCAGATCGACCGGAAGCCGTCCCACTTCGGTTCATAGGAGGCGCCAGGCGGGATCGACGCCACCGACTTCGCCAGCATGGGCGAAACGGGCGGCATGACGGGAAGCTGCATCGGTTCATTCTTGCCTCGTGGTCGCCGCTGCCCGGCGGACGACGTGAAGCCGAGCGAGGATCGGCCCGATCGAGGGGCCGACCCGATCGGCCCGCACTACGCTGCGGGGGCATGGAGCTTCGGCAGCTCGAGGCGTTCGTGGTGGTGGCCACCGAACTGCACTTCGGGCGCGCCGCTGAGACGTTGAGCATCGGTCAACCCACCCTCAGCGATCTGATCCGCCGACTGGAACGCGAGCTGGGTGCTCCGCTGTTCACCAGGACCACCCGCAAGGTGACCCTGACCGGCGCCGGGGAGGAGTTGCTGGGCCGGGCCAAGGTCATCCTCGACGAGGTCGCGGCCGCCGCGGCTGCCGTCCAGCGCACCGCACGGGGAGTCGCCGGCACGGTTCGGGTGGCCATCACGCCTCCCGTGGCGCCCGTGTTGGCCCCACACCTTCGCGCTGCGGCCGGCGAGTACCTGCCCGACGTCGCGCTCGCCGTCGAGCGGATGTGGCTGCCGGACTTGACCAGGGCGCTCGCCGAGGGCACCACCGACGTCGTGATCACCTGCGCTCGACTGCCCGACGCCCCGGGTGTGGCGAACACCGTCTTCTGCAGTGAACCCCTGATGGTGGGACTGCGACCGACCCACGAACTCGCGGCCGACGTCGAGGTGGCCCTCGATGCACTGCGGCGTGACCGGCTCGGAATTCCGGACGACACGCTGTTTCCCGCCCTCGCGCTGGCCCAACGCCAAGCCCTGGAGTTCGTCGGCCTGTCCCCGCCGGTGGCGGTTCTGGAGGCCACCGATCTGTCGGCGTCGGGCTGGACCCGTCAGCAAGACGTCGCGTGGGTACTGCTGAGCGCGTCGCTCGACACACCACCCGCGACCGCGGTGCGACCGATCGTCCCCGCGCTGCGCATTCCGTACACGCTGCAGTGGAGCCCCGAGCGGGCCAGGACCGCCGCGATCGGCCGGTTCGTCAGACTGGCCCTGACTCACGACGTCCCGCCGGGATGGCATCTCGAGCCCGGGCATCTGCGCCACCGCGGCTGACGCCCGCCAGGCGCCACTGGGGTCGATTGATCGACTCAGCCGATGAGTGTGGGAACGGAGTGGCCCTTTTTCCCGACCGTCACCGCGCGCAGGCTTCGAGGCAGCAGCAGTTCCCTCGCCTCGGCAGGAGTACCCCGTGATCACAGCCCCGTCAACAGCCCCGTCGACCACCTCCGCCGGTGTGAGCGTCCTGCCCGCGGGGACCGGCACACCGTGGGCGGCGTTGCTCCTCACCGGTGCGATCGGTGGTGTCCTGTCGGGACTGTTCGCGATCGGCGGCGCCGTCGTGATGGTGCCGCTGCTGGTGTGGCGGGCCGGCATGGACCAACGCCGGGCCGCGGCCACCTCGCTGGTGGCGATCATCCCCACCGCCGTGGTGGGTTCGGCAACCTACCTGATCCACGCCGACGTCGACGTCGCCGCCGCGGCGTTCGTCTCCGTCGGTGCCATCGTCGGCGCGGTCATCGGCAGTCGCCTGCTGCGGCGACTGCCGATGCAGTGGCTGCGGTGGATGTTCATCGCCTTCGTCGTCGGCATCGCCGCACACATGCTGATCGCCAGCCCCGAAAGTGCACGCGCACTGTCTCCTTCGCCGATGATCGCTGCGGGATACGCCGGGCTGGGTCTGCTCACCGGCGTGGCGTCGGGGCTATTCGGCATCGGCGGCGCCATCATCTCCGTGCCGATGCTGGGGTCGCTGTTCGCGTTGAACGACGTGATCGCCAAGGGTACGGCGCTACTGGTCAGCATCCCGACCAGCCTGGCCGGCACCCTGGGCAACCGCCACGGCGACCACCCCGTCGACGTCCGCGCCGGCCTCATCCTCGGCGCGACCGCAGCGGTGACGTCGGTGCCTGCGGTGTACCTCGCCGTCGCCCTGCCGCCCGCCCTGTCTGCGGACAGCTTCGCCGTCCTGCTGATCGCCATCGCGATGCAACTGACCGTCAAGGCCCTGCGCGCGCAACGCACCGAAACCCATTCGCCGCAGCCGCGTCCGTGATACGTCTCGAACCTCCCCAACCAAGGAGTCATCCCATGACCGAGCAGCCCGCGTCCGACGACCTGCTGCACCATCCCGACCGGATCCCCGGCTACAGCTACGGCACCAGCAGCGCCGCCCGGTCCCCGCTCACGCTCGATGACCTGGCGGAGCTCAAGGCCGCGGTGGGCCTCACCGCCGGCGACGACGCCACGCTCCGGTCGGCAGGCGAGGTGCTGGCGCCGCGGGCCGTCGACATGGTCGCCGCCTGGCGCGGCCAAGTCGGCCAGCATCCGTTCCTGGCCCGTTACTCGGCCCACCCCGACGGCACCCCCAACCCCGACTACGCGGCGGCCTCGACCCTTCGGTTCGACCGGTGGGTCATCGACGCCTGCACCCGACCCTTCGACCAGGCCTGGCTGGACCAACAGCACGAGATCGGGCTTCGCCACAACCGCGCGAAGAAGAACCAGACCGACCATGCAGACTCCGTGGATCACATACCGCTGCGGTATCTGCTGGCGTTCACCGCCGTCATCATCACCACCGCACGGAGCTTCCTCTCCGACGGGCGCCACACCGCCGAACGCGTCGAAGAGATGCACGCCGCGTTCACCAAGTCCGTGATGTTGCACGTGACCGTGTGGACCAGGGCGTACACGTCCGGTACCCAGTGGTAGCGGCCAGCACGGACGCCGTGCGCGCCCCGCAACTCGGTGGGTGCCGTCAACACGCGCGGTGACATTGCCGGGCATCGGTGGTCTGACGTGTCATGAACGCAATAATGGGTCAGGTGGACCTCCCCGTGCAGCCCCCGGTCGAGCCCATGCTGGCCAAGGCGACGGCCACCGTGCCCGTCGACCCCGGCGTGTGGTCCTACGAGCCGAAGTGGGACGGCTTCCGCGCGCTCGTCTTCCGCGACGGAGACGAGATCGTGCTGCAGTCGCGCAGCGGCAAGGGCCTCGACAGGTACTTTCCGGAACTCATCGAGGCCCTGCGCGACGAGGTGGCGCCGCGCTGCGTGCTGGACGGTGAGGTCGTGGTGCCCAGGGACGTCGACGGCCGCGTCCGCCTGGACTGGGAATCGCTGAGCCAGCGCATCCACCCGGCAGAGAGCAGGGTGCGGATGCTCGCCGAGCAGACCCCCGCGCACTTCATCGGCTTCGACGCGCTCGCCAACGCCGACAGGTCACTGCTCGACCAGCCGTTCCGGGTTCGGCGTGACGCGCTCGTCGGGTTGGTCGAGGAGGGGCGCTGGTGCCACGTCACCCGCACCACCGAGGACCCCGATATGGGCACGCACTGGCTGACCACGTTCGAGGGCGCCGGTCTCGACGGTGTGATCGCCAAGCGCCTCGACGGGCACTATCTGCCGGGCAAGCGGGACATGATCAAGGTCAAGCACGCGCGTGACGCCGACTGCGTGGCCATCGGCTACCGGATCCACAAGAGCGGCGAAGGCGTCGGCTCGGTACTGCTGGGTCTGTACCGCGACGACGGAGAGTTGCAAATGGTCGGTGGCGCAGCGTCGTTCAGCGCCAGGGACCGACTGAGGATGCTCGCCGACCTGGAGCCCCTGCGCGAAGGCGACGACGTGGTCAACGAAGGCGAGCCGAGCCGTTGGAACTCGGCGGCCGACAAGCGCTGGATCCCGGTGCGGCCCGAGCGGGTGGCCGAGGTCGCCTATGACCAGATGGAGGGCAGCACCACCCACGGAGCCGGGCTGCCGGCGACATCAGGCCGGGGCTTGCGGTTTCGCCATGCGGTGAAGTTCGTGCGGTGGCGGCCCGACCGCGACCCGTCGAGCTGCACCTTCGCCCAGCTCGACACGCCTCTGAACTACGACCTGTACGACGTATTGGAGAGCTGAGATGGCAAGTCCGGCAGAGGAAGTCGACGTCGACGGGGTTGCGGTCCGCTTGACCAGCCCGGACAAGGTGTACTTTCCGAAGCTGGGGGCCAAGGGCACCAAGCGCACACTGTTCGACTACTACCTGGCCGTTGCCGATCCCATGCTTGCCGTGCTGCGTGACCGTCCCACGCATCTGCAACGCTTCCCGGACGGCATCGACGGTGAGGAGATCTATCAGAAGCGCGTTCCGGCAAAGCATCCCGACTACCTCGAGACCTGCACGGTGACGTTTCCCTCGGGCCGCACTGCGGACGCCCTCAAGGTGACGCACCCGTCGGCGATCGCGTGGGCCGCACAGATGGGTACCGTCACGTTGCATCCCTGGCAGGTCCGCTGTCCCGACACCGAACACCCCGACGAGTTGCGCATCGACCTGGACCCCCAGCCGGGGACGGCCTTCAAGGATGCCGCCGAGATCGCCGTGGGCGTGCTGAAGCCCGTGCTCGACGAGCTCGGCGTGACCGGCTATCCGAAGACCTCGGGCGGGCGCGGCATACACGTCTTCATCCGGATCAGACCCGACTGGGACTTCGTCGCGGTGCGGCGGGCGGGCATCGCGCTGGCACGCGAGGTCGAGCGGCGGGCGCCGGATGCGGTGACGACGTCGTGGTGGAAGGAGGAGCGCGGGGAACGCATGTTCATCGACTACAACCAGAACGCACGCGACCGGACGTTCGCCTCGGCATATTCGGCGCGGCGCACGCCCATTGCCACGGTGTCCACTCCCATGTCATGGACGGATCTGACCGATGCGGATCCCGACGACTACACCATCGCCACCGTCCCGGACCTGGTGAGCCGGCGCGAGGATCCGTGGGCCGGCATCGAGGATGTCGCCCACTCGCTCGAACCGCTGCTCGAGATGGTGCAGGCCGACGAGTCCGAACGGGGTCTCGGCGATCTGCCCTACCCGCCCAGTTATCCGAAGATGCCGGGCGAACCGCCCCGCGTCCAGCCGAGCAAGAAAAACCCTGCCAACTGGGCCGATGAGACAGCGTGAGGTTGCACAGTCACTAGTGTGATGCTCACTCGCCAAATAGCATTGGCATCGTGCCCGAAACATTCGAGTCGCTGCGAGGCAGTTTCAACCGCTCACTGCGGTTCGAAGGGAAGGCCGATCGCACGCTCGTTCTGTACGGGCAGGCGTCGGTGACTAAAGTGCGATACACCGAGTTGAGCCAGTAGAAGCGATAAGTGAGGGCGACGACGCCCCGGCAGCGCGAGTGCGTAGACGGATGCGTCCGTGACGGACTCTAGCGCGCCAGTCCACCAATATGCCGACGCCCATAAAATGCTCTCGAACGCGTGCAGGGCGCCCATTATCAGCGCGACTGCTCCGATGCGTCCGACACGTTGGGAATCGCCCGCAGGCGGTCGGGCTCGTGCTCTTCAATCCGGAGCCGGACCCTTGTTTCCGGCCGCACACCATCAACACCACTGCGGTCGTGTGGATTGCGATGGTCCGCACGATGAGCGAAAGGCCCAAGCTCCAGCTCGAAAGATCCACGCATCCTCCCTACCACCGGACATATCAGCAGACGGCCACAACTACCGAAGTCGATCGAGCTTGTGCACGGACGGGTCAAGATGGCTTGGTGGTGACTGCGGGTATCTAGGGTGAGGCGGGGGCTGCCCGGCGCGGGCGTCCGGCCCCACATGTGGAGGTGGGCCATGGGCAACTTCGGGATAGCGGGTCTTTGGCTGCTTCTGGCCTTGGCTCTTATTGCGTCGATATTGGTTGCAGCTGCCAGTATGTGGCTGGCGCACCGCACCCTCTCGAAACCGCTGGGCGAAGGGCACAACGGGGCGCTGTCGCCGTTCATAACGTGTGTCAGCCTCGTTTATGGCGCCCTGCTGGGATTCACCATCGTGGTCGCGTGGGAACAGTTCTCCTCCGCGGAGACCAACGTCTCCAACGAGGCGTCCACGCTGATCACGATGTACCGCCAGAGCGTCGGTATGCCGGTCGACGAGCAGGCCCAAATGCGGGCGCTGCTCCGGAAGTACACCGGGGCGGTCGAGGGCCCCGAGTGGAAGGAGGCCATCCGATCCGGCACCGGAACCGAAAGCGCGCGAGACGCGCTCAACGACATGTACAGGGTGCTCGGCACTGAGCAATCCGACGTCGCATCGAGCCCGATAAGTCAGAAGTTCCTCGACCAACTCGGCACACTGGCGTCGGAGCGCAATCAGCGATCCTCGACGCGAAACCGCGAATACCGGATTGTTGTGGACGGGGCTGCTTTTCGGTGGAGTCGTCCTGCTGGGGCTCGGCGGATTCATGAGCCTGGGCAGCGTGAAGGCGCATCTGCTCTTGCTCGGCGCGGTTGCTGTCCTGCTCGGCATGCTACTTTTCATCGTCTTCTGGCTCGACCATCCCTTCGGGAGCGAGCTGGGGGTCACTCCCGCACCATTCGAGCAATCACTCAGCGTTTTCGACTCAATCGACCGGGTGGCATCATCACCGCGGTATTAAAGCGTTCTCATACTGGATGGACAGCAAATGATCGCACCCACCATCGCGAATCCCAGCCGCAAGATCACCAGCGTCCTCGTTGCTGCCGCCCTGGCAAGCGGACTATTCGCAAGCACGGGATTGAGGTCAGCCCCGCCGGCGAACGCGACCTGCGCGTCGTTATTCGGTATCGGTAACAGCGCGGACTGCACCAGCACGTTGTTCAGTGCCGCCATCGCCATCGGTGACGGCGCGGTTGCCCACGCCGACGGTCTGCTCGGCGCTGCTGTCGTCCTCGGGACAAACTCCTCCGCCACCACAGCGTCGGGGTCTGTCCTCAACTTTGCCACCAGCCTGTTCGGCGACGCCAATGTCGTCGCGGCTCAAGGACCCATTGCCAATTGGGCCACGAACATCGGCGGCAGCGGCAACAACGTTACGACACAAGGCAGCCTTTGGAACACCGCCACCAACATTCTGGGTAGCGGCAACACCGTCACAGCGCAGGGCGGCTACGTGAACTGGGCACGAAACGTGCTCGGCAGCAACAACACCGTCACGGTACAAGGTGGCTACGCGAACTGGGCTCTCAGCGCGTTCGGCGACGACAGTCGGGTCCAGATACTAGCCGGCAATGCAAACACCGCCCGAAACATCTTCGGCGACAACAACAACGTCACGGTACAAGGTGGCTACGGGAATTACGCTCGAAGCGTGTTCGGCGACACGAACACCGTCACGATCCAAGGAGGCGCCGGAAATTCTGCTCGAAACCTGTTCGGCGACACGAACACCCTGACGATACAGGTGGGTTATTCAGACTTGGCCACGAACTTCCTCGGCAACAACAACATCATCACGTCGACAGGCGGATATTACAACGGGGCCAGGAACATCGTCGGCAGCGGCAATGAAATATCCGTCGGCGGCCTCGGCAGCAACCTGAACTTGGGTCTCAACCTCTTCGGCAACGGTAATCGTCTGCTCAGTGGACCAGGCAACCTCAACGCCGCAATCAACGGCGGCGGAAGCGGCAACACCATTCAGGCCGGCGGGCCTGGCGACTTGAACGCCGGATTCAACGTCTTCGGGCGAAGCAACACGGTCGTAGCGGGCCCCGGTCCGCTCGCACTTGCCGGTTCCGTCTTCAGGGACAGTCAGAACGTGACGAGGACGAACCCCGGCATCGCGATCAACAACTTCCGAATCGGTGAGCCGGGGGCGACGAGCAGCCAAAACAGTCTCATTCGCACAGGGAACGCACAGCTGAACGGCCCCAAGAAACCAAAGCCCGCTTCCCCGGCTAAGCCGGTGACCAAGCCGGTCAAGCATCGGACTACAACGACGACGTTGAGCAAGAAGATCAACGATGCCGTCCGCGGCGTCACCGGCGGACATAACGGGCGGGCGCCAAAGCCGGGCGCGGACAGCACGAGCAAAAAGGACAAGTAGACGACATCGGGAAACGCTTGAGCCGGTCGTCCGATCCAACGGTCCACTAATCGGCTCGCTACCGCGGCCGCTCGGGGCGTGCTCGTGCGCGCGGTGCATGCCGTCTTGGCGTGCGACATTGCCTACCCCCGACATGGGGGCAGCGCGGTCGTCTGGGCGTCTCTCTCCCCGGCCTGTGCGGGTTTACCCGGCGACCGAATGGTCTTGCGTCACAACCACACCGCCGATGCGGTCAGGGAGTCTGTGGAACCCCACACCGTTGGCGGAAGTCGATCGAGGGTTGCCGGATAGCCTGAAGCTCATCCCGTACTTGAGGATTGGCGTCTAGATAGGTCTGCACCTGATCTCTGGCCTTATCTCTGGGTTGGCCTTTGAGGCTAGTGAAGAAGTCGTTGACGTTGGGGTGGAGAGTTAGATAATTCGACGTGTCGAACGTGACGCCTGACATCACGAGCGCCATTTCGGCGGCCGTACACGGCGGTGGAACTGGCGGCGGGTCGGCCGTCGCCGTCGCGACGGTACCGAAAGCAGCGCACCGGCGATTGCGCCAGTACCGATCGCACAAACTGCCGCGTGGCGCGCGGGACGTGCTTGTGACAACATGGCCGCTCCTTCCAGAGGTGTCAAGTGGCCGTTACCGGTGACGGTTGGCGACTAAAGCAAGCTAAGCAGAATTACCGCGACTTTTCGCATAAAACCGCAGTAACCTGTAATCACGACCTCAACCGAGGGAAGGGTTCAGCAATGCGGATCAGGCAGATTTTTCTCACCGCGATGTTCGCGGCGTCGGCCGCTCTAGCGTCCACTCTCGCCGCCGCACCACCCGCTGCGGCCGACTGTATTTCAGCAACGGGGCCCAACCCGCTCACCCTGTGCTCGCAGGGCGAGTCCCGAAAGAGCAATACCTCACCCGTCCCTAGGGCCACTCCTTACATCCCTCTCGACTGTGAGGTGGACTGGTTGTGCGACCAGGGCCTCGGCATCGCTCTCGGTGACTAGGGCGCACAGGAGCCGGCATACTTGCGCAACATTGCTGCCGCAACGCGGCGAAGAGTTCCCAATAACGGCCGAGGATCTGTCGGCCGACGGGCTCGCGGAGTGTCTTCGGAGGGCGGCAAGGTAGGTATCCGATGGGCAGAGTCCCATGGCCGCGTGGCTAGGCATCGCTACCCCGTGACCGCCAGCCGCAACCTCAGGGCACGCAAGCCGACCAACGGACTCGCCCGACACTCGTCCAACAACGCTTTAATCCGACCTGAGAAAACTGCTGGATAGCACAGCGTTCAAGGGATGGCACTCCGAAGATGCCGGGCGAACCGCCCCGCGTCCAGCCGATTCGGAAGGTGGCGGCGCACTGGGACGAGGACGGCAAGCCGGTCACCTGAGGTGGCCTCCCTTGGCTGTCCGCGAGGCTGGAGGCAAACCTGGTGATGGTAAGACATGCCGCCGTGCTGGTGACGGGGATGTCAGGGGTGGGGAAGTCGACGGTGTTGACGGAACTGGCGCGGCGTGGGTTCTGCGTCGTGGACACCGACGACGCCGGCTGGATGCACACCGTGGACGGTGAACCGCTGTGGCGGGAGCCTCTCATCGACGCGTTGTTGGATCGACGTCGCGGCGGACCGCTGTTCGTTCAGGGCACCGTCGCCAACCAAGGTCGCTTCTACGGCAGATTCGACGCGATCGTACTCCTCAGTGCGCCAACCGATGTCGTGTTCGACCGCTTAGCACGGCGCAGGACCAATCCGTTCGGAAAGACGAAGGCAGAGCGCGAGCGCATCGCCGACGACATCGCCCACGTCGAACCACTGCTGCGACGAGCATCAACTCACGAGATCGACACCGACCGTCCGCTGGCCGAGGTCACGGCCGCACTCATCGAGATTGCGGCCGACGCCGCCGAGCCAGGTCACGACTAGGCAGTGGACGGTCCGTTGAAGACGAACTTCATCTTCGGCAGCACCCGCCCGGGCATCACGCCGCTGGGTGAGCTTCCGATCCGCTCAGCACCGAAGCGTCGGTAAAAGGGTTCGGCACCAGGATCAGCGTCGAGGACCAAGGCGGTGAAGCCGTGCTCTTGCGCAGCAGACAGGGTATGGGACAACAGCATTCGTCCACATCCGGTGCCGATCGCCGGCAGATCGATGAAGAATCCGGTGAGCTCGCCGATCGGCGGTGCACCTTCGATCACACTGACGCCGAGAAGCGTGCCGCCCTCGGTGGCGACCCACACCATGCCCGACCCACAGACCGCGGCGTCGTAAGTCAGTTCTGCGCGGCAGGCATTCAGGAATTCGTCGCTGTAACCCCAGTAGCTCTTCGAGCGCAATGCCAGCTCCGAGAGTGCCACGTGTTCGTCGGCCCGTGCCACCCGAATCGTCACCCCAGGCATACTTCGAACCTAGCAGGGGACACGGTCTTCGAGGGTGCGCGCATCGGCGAAAACGGTTTGCATTACGCCGGGAAGTGCGCTGCCATGATTGGCGTGAGCTCCGCAATCTGGCCCCTGTTCGACCTTCGGGTGTCGACACCAAAGTTGGTGCTGCGCTATGTCACCGACGAGCTTGGTGTGCAACTCGCCGAGCTCGCCGCGCACGGCATCCACGATCCGGCCACCATGCCCTTTTCGGTGCCGTGGACCGATGTCAGCCCTCCGGAGTTGCAGCGCAACACCCTGCGCTACTTCTGGCGCAGCAGAGCCGAAACCGCGACCGAGCACTGGCATCTGAACCTCGCTACCCATGACCGGGACGGACAGCTCGTCGGTCTGTGCTCACTGGACGCCGAGGGGTTTCCGTCCCGCCGCACGGCAACGACCGGGTCATGGATCGGACGCCAGTTTCAAGGTCGGGGGCTCGGGCGGGAGATGCGTCACGCCGCGCTTCACCTGCTCTTCGCCGGCTTGCAGGGCGAACGTGCCACCACCCGGGCATGGCATGACAACACCGCGTCGCTGCGCGTCACACGGTCATTGCCCTACACCGAAGATGGCGCCGGGCAGGAACAGCGGCGTGACCGACCCGACGCCATGCTGACGTTCTCGATGGACCGCCGACGCTGGCAGACAGTGTCTCGGAAGGACATCGAAGTCGTCGGCATCGAACCGGTGTTGGATCTTCTGGGCATCGCACCAGTCGCCTAGCGGTGGCCTGGCGACCGCACGCAGTCAGGACACCAGGGTGGCCTTGCCGTCTTGTTGCTGCCCAGCGCGGTCGATCCACACCAGATCGATGACGTCGCCGGGATAGTGGCGGTCGAGGACGTCGGTGAGGGCATTCGCGGAATTGAGCTGGACGCCGTCGATGCTGAGCAGGACGTCTCCGTCGTGCAAGCCCGCCCGCTCGGCGGGACCGCCACGCAGAACCTCGAAGATGACGACGCCGGGCAGCGACTCTGGTTGGTTCCGCCCGTTCACCCCGACACCGAGCAGCGTGGGCGGTCCGATGTGCACGGTGTTGGTCGGCGTCCGGGACCGGATCTGGCCGGCCGTGCCCAGCGCGTCGTTGATCGGGATGGCGAAGCCCGAGCCGCCGGGATCCATCCGGAAGTTGACGGTAGCCGCCGTCGTCACACCGACGACCTGGCCCGCGGCGTTGACCACGGGGCCGCCCGAGTCACCCGCCCGAACCGGCGCGGCGAACTCGATGAGCCCGGTGGCCTGCTCGGAACTTCCGGTCAACTCGTCCTTGGCGTTGATGGTGCGGCCGAAGCCGACCACCGCTCCTGCCTCCCGCGTCAACGGGCTCCCGGACCCGCGGGCGTTGCCCAGCGCGACGACGGGATCGCCGAGGGCGAGTTGCGACGAGTCGCCGAGCGGGGCCACGGGTAGCCCGCCCGCACCTTGCAACTGCAGCACGGCGATGTCCCGGTTGCGGTCGTAGCCGACGAGGTCGGCCTGGTAGGGACGGCCGCCGACGGTGGCCATGATGCTGTCGGCACCCTGGACCACGTGGAAGTTCGTCAACACGGCGCCGCCAGGATCCAGGACGATTCCCGTCCCCGCGCCGATGGCGTGCTGGTAGTCGATCGTCGTGTCGATCCGCGCCACCGTGGGTTCGACCTGCGACGCGACGCTGGAGAGATCCGCGGGTACGGCGGATGCAGACGCCGGACTCAGGATCGCCGCCGCGGCGGCGATCGAGGTCACGGCGACGGCGACGGCGAGACGCCACCGGGTACCAAACCTCTGCATGGGCCACCTTCCGCCGAGTAGCTTGAGTTCTACCCCACGCGTGCGACGCTGACACGTGGGCTGTCGACGAAACGTCGGCCGAGATCAGTCGTCGAGCGCTACTCCGCGGCGCGAGCGCCCGAACAGCCGCGACGTCGACTTGCCACTCGGGCGCCGGTTTCGCAACGTGCTACCCCGCTCATCGGCGTCGGCGTCCTCGGCGTTACCCGTACCGTTGCAGCTGACCTCGTGGGTCTCTTGCGCCTCAACAGGCTCAGCGGTCGGTGTGGTCGGGGCCGACTCATCAGCCGTGACGGGCGCCGGCACCTCGGCGTCCTCGGCCTCCTCGGCCTCCTCGGGGGCCTCGGTGTCGGCATCCGACGGCTCCGCCTCCGCCGTTTCGGCGTCCTCGATGGCCTCGGCGGGGTCGGCACTGCGCCCTCGGCGACGGGTCTGCTTACCGAGTTTCAGCGGTTTCGGCGGTGGCGGCGGCAACTCGGCAACGAAGGCGAGATAGAACGCGAGCGCGCCGAGGACGGCGACGGCCGCCGCGGCACCGTAGATGCCGAACAGGACCTGACCTGCGCTATCCAGGCTCACCCAGATCTCGCTGATGGCGGCTCCGACGATCAGCGCACCCGCCAATACGTGCAGCACGATCGACCAGAACCGCAACGAGAGTGCCAACTGCGGCGTACCGAACTCCGGCTTGCGCGTCCGAAGCAGGGTGAACACCACGGGCAGTGCGGCCAGCCCGATCAGTGCTCCCGTCACGATGCGCATCGCGAGGCCGAGCCCGAAAGGCCAGTCGCCGATCAGCTCGAACCAGCGAGGAAGCACGAAGAAGAAGTAGAGAACCCCGGCGAGGACGAAGAATGATGCGTGCCACAGGACCGCGATCCAGCGCCGCATACTCCTCCTCGAGTCGGTGGGCCCTTCAGGTGACCGGAGCACGACCAGGCTGTGGGCCTGGTCGTGCACGGACCTGCGCGGAGGATAGGGGATTTGAACCCCTGAGGGCTATTAACCCAACCCGCGTTCCAGGCGAGCGCCATAGGCCACTAGGCGAATCCTCCGCGGGCCATGTTAGCCGACCGGGCGACCTGATCCCCACGAGCGTCTATCGACACCTTCCCCGGTCGCTGCGCTCCTGCCCTCCGCCCGAGTACTACACTCGTCTCGGACCCCGCGCGGCGTCCATCCTGTGAACTCCCCCAGGGCCGGAAGGCAGCAAGGGTCAATGGGCTCTGGCGGGTGCGCGGGGTCCCCTTTCATGTTCTTGGAAGTCGGACCAACGTTGAGAGGCACGCCGTGTCGTTTCTGTCCCTCGGCCGCGACGAACTGGAAGCACAGCACGAGCTGCAGCGCCGCAATTATGCAAACCTCGAGAACGAGAACCTCAGTCTCGACCTCACGCGCGGGAAGCCGTCGCCGGCCCAACTCGATCTCTCCAATGCGCTGCTGGGTTTGCCGGGATCGGACTACCGCGATGCCGACGGCACCGACACCCGCAACTACGGCGGTCTGCACGGGCTCCCCGAACTCAGAGCCATCTTCGGTGAACTGCTCGGCATTCCGGTACAGAACCTGATTGCCGGCAACAACGCCAGCCTCGAGATGATGCACGACATCATCGTGTTCTCCCTGCTGCACGGGGGCGTCGACTCACCCCGTCCATGGCGGGACGAACCCGTGCTGAAGTTCCTCTGCCCCGCGCCGGGATATGACCGGCACTTCGCGATCACCGAGACGTACGGCATCGAGATGATTCCCGTGCCGATGGCGGAGGACGGGCCCGACGTCGACCTCATCGAGGAGATCGTCGCAGCCGACCCGGCCGTCAAGGGCATGTGGTGCGTGCCCGTGTTCTCCAACCCGACCGGCGCCACCTACTCATGGGAGAACGTCCGGCGCCTGGTTCAGATGCGCACGGCCGCGGCTGATTTCAGGCTCTTCTGGGACAACGCCTATGCGGTGCACACGCTGACCCACGACTTCGTTCGGCAGGTCGACGTGCTCGGCTTGGCTGCCAAGTCGGGCAATCCGAACCGGCCGTACGTCTTCGCGTCCACCTCCAAGATCACGTTCGCGGGTGCCGGCGTCAGCTTCTTCGGCGGATCGCTCGGAAACATCGCGTGGTACCTGCAGCACATGGCGAAGAAGACGATCGGACCCGACAAGGTCAACCAGTTGCGGCATCTGCGCTTCTTCGGCGACGCCGACGGCGTGCGGTTGCAGATGCAGCGCCATCAGCAGCTGTTGGCGCCCAAGTTCGCCCTCGTCGGCGAGATCCTCGCCGACCGTCTCGGCGAGTCGAAGATCGCGTCGTGGACGGACCCCAAGGGCGGTTATTTCGTCAGCCTGGACGTCTGGCCGGGCACCGCACGGCGCACGATCGCACTGGCCAGGGACGCGGGCATCTCGGTCACCGAGGCGGGCGCGGCGTTCCCCTATCGGAAAGACCCCGAGGACAAGAACATTCGGATCGCCCCGACGTTCCCGTCCATCCAGGATCTGCGCCAGGCGATCGACGGACTGGCGACGTGTGCGCTGCTCGCTGCCACCGAGTCGCTGCTGGAGCGCGACTAGCGGCGCGATGACTCGCGACTGAATTGGATGGTCGACCTCCTCCTCGCCCGCTGGGGCGGTCGCATCGTTGGCGCGACTGGATTGGATGGTCGACCTCCTCCTCGCCCGCTGGGGCGGTCGCATCGTCGGCGCGACTGGATTGGATGGTCGACCTCCTCCTCGCCCGCTGGGGCGGTCGCATCGTCGGCGCGACTGGGTAGCCTGATCGCCGTGGCTCTCTACCGCAAGTATCGACCCGCCTCCTTCGCCGAGGTGGTCGGGCAGGAACACGTCACCGAGCCGCTGTCGAATGCCCTCACCTCTGGCCGGATCAACCACGCCTACCTGTTCTCCGGCCCGCGCGGCTGCGGCAAGACGTCCTCGGCCCGCATCCTCGCCCGCTCACTGAACTGCGAGAAGGGCCCCACCCCGACGCCATGCGGAGTGTGTGACTCCTGTGTGGCGCTGGCCCCCAACGGCCCAGGGAATCTCGACGTCACCGAGTTGGACGCGGCCAGTCACAACGGCGTGGACGACGCGCGTGAGCTGCGCGACCGGGCGTTCTACGCACCCGCACAGTCGCGATACCGCATCTTCATCATCGACGAAGCGCACATGGTGACCCCCCAGGCGTTCAACGCGCTGCTGAAGATCGTCGAGGAGCCGCCGGAGCACCTGATCTTCGTCTTCGCGACCACGGAGCCCGAGAAGGTGCTCACGACGATCCGGTCGCGGACCCACCAGTATTCGTTCCGGCTGCTGGCGCCGAAGACCATGCGCGGCCTGGTCGAGGGGATCTGTGAGCACGAGGGCGTCGCCGTCGACGACGCCGTGTTCCCGCTGGTGATCAGGGCCGGCGGTGGATCGCCCCGCGACACGCTGTCGGTGCTCGACCAGCTGGTCGCAGGTGCCGACGGCAACCGCGTTGACTACGCAAGCGCTCTGTCCCTGCTCGGGGCGACGGACCTCGCACTGATCGACGCCTCGGTCGACGCACTGGCCGCCGGTGACGCCTCGGCATTGTTCGGGGCGGTCGAGGCGCTGATCGACGCCGGCCACGACCCGCGGCGCTTCGCCACCGATCTGCTCGAGCGGTTCCGCGACCTCATCGTCCTCCAGGCCGTGCCCGACGCGGCCAGCCGGGGCGTCGTCGACGCCCCGGGGGACGTGCTGGAGCGCATGCGTGATCAGGCGGCCCGGCTCGGCCCCGCGACGCTGACGCGATACGCCGAGGTGGTCCATGCCGGGCTCGGCGAGATGCGCGGTGCCACCGCCCCGCGGCTGCTGCTCGAAGTGGTCTGTGCGCGGCTTCTGCTCCCGTCCGCCAGCGACACCGAAGCGGCTCTGCTGCAACGGATCGAACGCCTCGAGACCCGGATGAACGTATCGATACCGGCCGGGGAGGTCTCGCACGCCGCGGCACCCGTCGAGGCGACGCCCAGCAAGCAGTTCACCCGCAGGAGCACGGCGAGCGAGTCGCCGACGCGGGTGGCCGGCCCACCGGCGGAGCCGCCGGTGCAAGCGCCGCCGCCGGTGCAAGTGCCGCCGCCGGCCGCCGGGGCGCCGCCGGTGCAAGTGCCGCCGCCCGTGCACGTGGTGCCGCCCGAGCCGCCGCCGGTCGCCCGGGAACCGGCGCCCGTGGCCGAACCGGCGCCCCGCCCGGTCGCGCCGGCTGCGGCACCCGCCTCGCCGGGACAGCCGGATGCGGCGGTCGTGCGCACCATGTGGTCGACGATCCGGGAGAAGGTGCGCGAGCGCAGGCGTCCCACCGACGTGATGCTCGACGGCGCCATCGTGCTCGCCGTCGAGGGTGACACCCTCGTCCTGAGCCACGTGTCGGCGCCGCTGGCCAAACGGCTCAGTGAGGCGCGCAACGTCGAGATCATCCGTGATGCGCTCAAGGATGCCCTCGGGGTGAATTGGAACATCAGATGCGAGGCCGGGTCGCCCACCGACCCTGCTCCCGCCCCGCGTCCATCGCAGCCGGTCGCACCTCCTCCCCGCCCCGAGGAGGACGACGAGGAGAGCATGCTCGCGCAGGCCGTTCACGAGGAGACGGGCCCACGGCGCGATCCCGAAGAGGTCGCGCTGGAATTACTGCAGAGCGAGTTGGGTGCCCGTCGGATCGACGACGGGCGCTGACGACGCCGCTGTCAACGGCACCGGGTGGCGCGCAATTGGATGCGGCTAAGCCGTCCACCACGGCCGCAGCGGCAGGTTGCCGTCCCCGCCCTTGTTGTCCAACTTGACGGCCAAGACCTGGTGCAGCTGAACGACGTTCGTCTCGAAACCCAGTCGCGAGCCGGCCATGTACAGGCCCCACACCTTGGCGGTCGGCAGTCCCACCTCGGCGACCGCCTCGTCCCAGTGTTCGACGAGGTTGGCGCACCAGTCGCGCAACGTCATCGCGTAGTGCCGGCGCAGGTTCTCCTCGTGCACGACCTCCAGGCCGACGTCCTGCACCTCGGTGATGATGCGTCCCGACCCGGTGAGTTCCCCGTCGGGAAAGACGTAGCGGTCGATGAAACCGCCCGCCGAGGCGCCGGTGCGGTTGTCGGGCCGGGTGATGCAGTGGTTGAGAAGCAGTGCGCCGGTCCGCATCTTCGACTTGAGGAAGCGGAAGTACGACGGGTAGTTCTGCACGCCGATGTGCTCGGTGAGTCCAATCGACGACACCGCGTCGAAACCGGACTCGCGGACGTCGCGGTAATCCCCGTGCCGCACCTCCGCCAGATCGGACAAGCCCTCCTCGGCGATGGCCTTCTGCGCCCACACCGCCTGCTCCCTGGACAGTGTCACGCCGGTGGCCTTCACGCCGTGGCGGGCCGCGTAGCGAACCATGCTGCCCCAGCCGCAACCGACGTCGAGGAGACGGTCGCCGGGTTGCAGGCGCAGCTTCTCGAACACCAATCGGTACTTGTTGTCCTGCGCCTCCTCGAGGGTGGCGTCGGCGTTCGGATAGGCGGCACAGGTATAGGTCATGGACGGCCCAAGCACGAACTCGTAGAATGTATTCGATACGTCGTAGTGGTGATGGATGGCGTCGGCGTCACGAGTCTTGCTGTGCCGCAATCCCTCTGCGATGCGCCGCCACCGTGGCAACGCCTCCTGCGGCGGCGGGGCGATCGGTCGGAGGTGCTCGAAGCCGATCGATCGAACGATGTTGGCCAGCACGCGGGCCGACGGCCGTTTGAAGTTGAGCTTGTCGGCGAGCGCGCGCAGCAGGTCGTAGGGGTCGCCGGGGTGGACGCCGTGCGGGACGACGTCACCCGAGACATAGGCGCGAGCCAGCCCCAGTTCACCCGGTGACGTGGCGAGGTAGGTGGTGCCGCGCGGGGTCCGCAGGTCCAGTCCGATCTCGGCGTCTGCGGGACCTGCCGAACTACCGTCGTATGCGGTGAACTTCAGCGGCAGGTCGTCACCGGCCGCCAGCAGTTCGAGGATCTCGGCGAGCGAGAGCTTTCCCGGCGTGGTCTGCGCTGAATCTTCCTTGTAGGTCGTCATGTCGTTCTCCTCTTCACGCAAGCGCTCATCAGCACCTTTTCACTGCCTTTGCATACAGGTCGAGGAGACGCGAGTCCGGGTCGTAGGTCTTCTTGACCGTGTTGTACGTTTCGCCGCCGTAGAGGTCGCCAAACTCCTCGGGCGAATAATAGGCATCGGAGTACAGCGACTTGTGGCCGTCGAGCTCGCTGACCTTCTCCTCGATCAAGCGGTTGGTCTCACCCTCTTGGGCGCCGGACGGCACCGAAGACCAGAAGCCTATGTTGACGTAGGTGTGATGTGCGGCTATCGGGTAGAGCGGCCATCCCGCGTCGTCGCGCAGCCGGAGCGGACACAGCCAGATCGGCTCGATGGGCACGTGACCCAGAAACCAGTCGACGAATTCGACTGTGCGGCCGATCGGCACTTCGATGTCCTGTACGACGCGTTCGAGTGGCGGTCTGCCGTTGCGCTTCTCGATGCGATCGGCGATGCCGAAGCGCCGGTCCAGGGCGATGAGCTTCCAGTAGAAGCTGCTGCGCCGGTAGCGCCGCGGCCACCAACGTCTGAGCTTCGGGTTCTGCGCACCGAATGCCCGTGAGCACCAGAACCAATCGGTGTCCCAGCGCCACAGGTAGTCGTGGATGGTGAGTCGGTCGTGCTTCTCCCCGACGGGATGTTGGATGGACCGGTAGTAGATGTCGCTGCCGGTGTAGTCGCTGACGGGTCCCGGCGTCGACGTCCGGACGCCTAAGCACAGATAGGACTCGTCCGCGCTGAACACCACGCCGTCGAGGTAGTCGACGGGCGCACCGTCGAGGCCGCCGGTCTCGACGATCCGGTCCATCGTCGCCACTAGGTCGTCCACGGTGGTGAACCGCAGGTGCCGCAGCGCCACGAACGGCTTGACGGGTTCCAGCTCGATCTTCAGCCGTACCGAATAACCCAGCGTGCCGTAGGAATTGGGGAAGGCATGAAACAGATCCGAGCGCAGGTCGCGACTCGCCGTGATCACCTCGCCCGATCCGGTGAGGATGTCCATCTCCAGCACCGACTCGTGGGGAAGGCCGTTGCGGAACGACGCCGACTCGATGCCGAGGCCCGTCACCGCGCCACCGAGGGTGATGGTCTTCAGCTGCGGCACCACCAGCGGTGTCAGGCCGTACGGCAGGGTCGCGGCGACCAGGTCCTCATAGGTGCACATGCCCGCCACGTCGGCGGTGCGTGCGTCCGGATCGACGGCGATCACGCCGGTCAGCCCCGAAACGTCCAAGCCCTTGGCATTGGTCTTCTCCCGTGCGCGAAACAGGTTCGACGTGGGCTTGGCCAGACGTACGGTGGCGTTCGACGGAATTGCGCGGTAACTCGCCAGCAGTCTCTCCACGCCTGCTGCGTGGGCCGACTGCGCTTCGATGGATGCAACAGTCACACATATACGCTAGTCCCCAGTCGCATCCCATGCGACCGCAGACACCACAAACCACGCCCGTTCATCCCCTTAGCTAGGAGTCTTCACCGATGGGACAGGTCAGCGCCTCCAGCACTGTCTTGATCAACGCCGATCCCGATGCCGTCCTCGCGGCGGTGGAGGACTATCAGACGGTTCGTCCGAAGATCCTCTCCTCGCACTACAGCGGCTACCAGGTACTCGAGGGCGGCCACGGCGCAGGCACCGTCGTCACCTGGAAGCTGCAGGCCACCGAGTCGCGGGTCCGCGAGGTCAAGGCCAGCGTGGACGTGGCCGGTCACACCGTCATCGAGAAGGACGCCAACTCGTCGCTGGTGACCAACTGGACCGTGGCGCCGGCAGGCACCGGCTCGTCGGTGACGGTGAAGACGTCATGGCAGGGCGCAGGCGGGGTCAAGGGCTTCTTCGAGAAGACGTTTGCGCCGCTGGGCCTCCGCAAGATCCAATCCGAGGTACTGGACAACCTGAAGGATCAGGTCGAGGGAAACCCCGAGGGTGCCGGTACCGGCTAGGTCGTCCGCGCCGGCCTCGTCGCCAGGAATCCGGCGATGCCCCGCACGACGGCGTCGGCGTACTTCTGCCGCCCCTCCGGGCTTTCGATCAGTGCGGAGTCGGCAGGGTTCTTCATGTTGCCCAGCTCGACGAGGATCGACGGGTACTGGGCCAGGTTGAGGCCTGCCAGGTCGGCCCGCGGGTAGAGCCCGCCCTGGCCGATGTAGTTGGCGGGCATCAGGCCCGCGGCCTGGAGCTGGTCACGCATGGTCTGTGCGAACTGCACCGACGGCCCGGACTGGGCGGCGTTCAACGGTGGTGACGAGTAGTTCACGTGGAAGCCGCGTCCCGTGGCGGGGCCACCGTCGGCGTGGATCGACACGATCGCGTCGGGATGCAGCGCATTGGCCATCTCGGCCCGCTGATCGACGCAGGGCGCGACGCTGGTGTCGTCGCCGCGGGACATCGCCGTGCGCACGCCGAGCTGCGTCAGCTCCTGCCGGATGCGCAGCACCGTCTCCCAGTTGAAGGTGTGCTCGGGGTAGCCGTCGTCGGTGCTCGTCCCGCTGGTCTGGCAGTCCTTGGTGCCGCCGCGACCCGTCGGGACCTGCTTGGTCAGGGATGCGTCGTTGGCGCCGTTGTGGCCGGGATCGAGGAAGACGATCATCCCGGCGATGCTGGTCGGGGCGGCTGCGGCAGTCGGGGGCCCCGCGGTTCCGGACACCGTCGCGACGAGGAGGCCGACGGCTATGGCAGCGCCGACACGCAGGCAGGCAGGTACGTGCACGGCGTCACGGTAGCCCGGGGGACGACTAGGCTTGAAGGGCGAATCGCCACGTGCGGACGACGGAGATCGAGTCGATACCAACCTGGTACCAACACGCAAGGGGACACGTCATGCAACCCGGACAACCGCCCGACATGTCGGCGCTCCTTGCGCAGGCTCAGCAGGTGCAACAACAGTTGATGGAGGCGCAGGAGGCCCTGGCCGTCACCGAGGTGCACGGGCAGGCCGGTGGCGGACTGGTTCAGGTGACGATGAAGGGCAGCGGAGAGGTGACCGGCGTCGCGATCGATCCGAAGGTCGTCGACCCCGCCGACGTCGAGACCCTGCAGGATCTCGTCGTCGGCGCCATCAAGGACGCCGCCCAGCAGGTCACCCTGATGGCGCAGAGCAAACTGGGCCCACTGGCCGGCGGCCTGGGTGGCCTCGGCATCCCGGGGCTCTGACTTGTACCGCCATGTTTGAGGGACCGGTCCAGGATCTGATCGACGAGCTCGGCAAATTGCCGGGCATCGGGCCGAAGAGCGCGCAGCGCATCGCCTTTCACCTGTTGTCGGTCGAGCCGCCCGACATCGACCGGCTGACCGCCGTGCTCGGCAAGGTCCGTGACGGGGTGACGTTCTGTTCGGTGTGCGGCAACGTCTCCGACGACGACCGATGCCGCATCTGTAGCGACTCGCGGCGCGATGCGTCGCTGGTGTGCGTGGTGGAGGAGCCCAAGGACGTGCAGGCCGTCGAACGCACTAGGGAATTCCGCGGCCGCTATCACGTGTTGGGCGGCGCGCTTGATCCGTTGTCGGGAATCGGCCCCGAACAACTCCGAATCCGCGAGCTGCTGAACCGAATCGGTGAGCGGGTCGACGGTGTCGACGTCGCGGAGGTCATCATCGCGACCGATCCCAATACCGAGGGGGAGGCGACGGCGACGTACCTGGTCCGCATGTTGCGGGACATCCCTGGGCTGACCGTGACCCGGATCGCGTCGGGGCTGCCGATGGGTGGCGATCTCGAGTTCGCCGACGAGTTGACGCTGGGGCGGGCGCTCACCGGCCGCCGCGCCATGGCATAGGTTAGCGCTCATGCCGGACGAGGAGTTCAAGGTCGAGGTCGAGCTCGGCAACGACGCGCACCACCTGTCGTTCTGGGAGCGGCTCAGGACGCTGGACGTGGACGACGAGGCGCGCAAGCGGCTGGGCGCCCGGGTGACGGTGACGCGGGACGGCAACTGGATCCAGCTGTACACGCACACCCTGCAGGACGCGCGCGAGGCGGAGCGGGCCGTGCGTGAACTCGTCCAGGCGGACGACGTGGTGGCCGGCTACACCACGACCCGGTGGGACGCCGGCGCGCAGCAGTGGGTCGACCCGTCCGACGGCGACGCGGTGACCGATGACGCGCCGGACGTCCCCGTGCCCGACCCGAGCTACGTGATCCTCGAGGCGTACAAGCCGGAGTTCCTGCGCGACCTGGGGTTGTAGGCGGCATCCACGGCGCGAGATCCGCTTTTGGCAGCCGCCGTCTCGCACGTCGTCTGCGAAACGTAGATCTCGCGTAGTTGTCGGTGCCGTGGCGCACCCTTCCGGCATGACGGACGTCTTCCTGGGTGGCGAGGCACTGGCCGCGGGCCGGGTCACACGCCACGAACTGCAGCGGTGGTACACCACCGTCTACCGCGGGGTGTACGTGCCCAAGGGCGCCGAGGTGTCGCTGCGTGACCGCGCGACCGCGGCCTGGCTCGCGTCAGGTCGGCGCGGGGTGATCGCCGGTGTGGTGGCGTCGGCGCTGCATCACGCGCCGTGGGTGGATCCCACGCATCCGATCGAGCTCGTCGGCGTCAAGTGCCGGCCTCAGCCGAGACTGATCCCGCGGCAGGAATCACTCGCCGAGGACGAGGTGACACGAGCCCGCGGTCTACCCGTGACCACCCGCGTCCGCACGGCCTTCGACCTCGGTCGCCACCAAGGCCGCCCGCAAGCACTCGCGCGACTCGACGCCCTGATGTGGACTCAACGCTTCTCGATCGACGCGGTCGGCGAGCTGGCCGCCCGATACCCTCGAGCCCGCGGGACGAGGCAGCTGCGAGAACTCCTTCCCCTCGTCGACGGCGGTGCCGAGTCTCCGCCGGAGAGTCGAATCAGGTTGTGGCTCATCGATTCCGGCATGCCCACGCCGCAGACCCAGATTCCCGTCTTCGACGGCCGACGGGCGGTCGCCTACCTCGACATGGGATGGGAGAACGTCAAGGTCGCGGTGGAGTACGACGGTGACCACCATCGCAAGGATCGTCGCCAGTACGTCAAGGACATCCACCGCCTCCGCATGCTCGAGGAGTCGGGTTGGATCGTCGTCCGGGTGATCGCCGAGGAACGGCCGGCGCAGTGGCTGTCGAGGGTCGAATCGGCGTTGATCAGCCGCGGCTGCCGCGTCGAGATCCGCGACGTGCAGCGCATTCGTCGTAACTTGGCTGCATGACGTGGTTCTCGACAACATCTAGACGCGACGGGGCGCGGCCAACCTTTCCCGACGCAGTCGGTCGACCTCGTCGAGTGGGAGCGGCTCCAGTTCGCCGACGACGCGCGACAACAGGTGGTCGGCCAGTTGCGGGTTGCGGGCCAGGCAGGGGCCGTGCAGATAGGTGGCGACGATGCTGCCCTGCACCGCGCCGTCGACGCCGTCCCCGTCGCGATTGCCCGCCCCGCTGATCACCGTCGCGAGCGGCTCCGCGGCCGGGCCGAGAACGCTTCCGCCACGGTGGTTCTCGAAGCCGGTGAGACGCTCGTCGAGGTTGGGCAGCAGTGGCTGCGAGACGACCTCGCCGATGGTTCTCCGCGGTTGCGGCGACGTCGTCACGTCGAGGACGCCGACTCCCTCGACCCGTTCCCCCGACGATGTCTCATACCAGTGCCCCAGCACCTGGATGGCGGCGCAGATCGCCAGCACCGGCGCGCCCCGCTCGGCGGCCCGCTGCAGACCCGGATGCCGGATGAGGTGTTGGGTGGCCAGGCGCTGGGCGTAGTCCTCGGCGCCGCCGAGCGTGTAGAGGTCGAGCGACTCGGGCACCGGGTCGGCCAGCGTGATCTCGACGACTTCGGCGTCGATACCCCTCAGCCGCAAGCGTTGTCGCAGCACGACCGCGTTCCCGCCGTCGCCGTAGGTACCCATCACGTCGGGCAGCACCAGGCCGATCCGCACCGCCGACTCAGCCACGATGACGCCGCTCCAGGATGCGGTTGAGTTGCAGGAACGCGGTGTAGTTCGCGATGACCTCGACGTGGCCGGGTGGGCAGGACGCGATGGCCTTGACGGTGTCGTGGACCAGCGTGTGGGGGACGCCTGCGTAGCCGAGGCGCACCGCCAGATCGGTGCCACGCTCGCCTGCCGCGACGACGGCGGTGTCCCGCCCGTCTGCTCTGCGCGCCGGCGAATGATCGGCGAAGCCCTCGAATCGGACGTCCCACAGCCACGACAGATCCTCGCCGTCGGGCACCTGCCCGTTGACGGCGATCACGACGCCCGCGGCCTGGTCGTCGACCATCGACAGCGCCTCCTGCCAGCCCGCGGGGTTCTTCGCCAACAGCACGCGTGCGGTGTGGTGGCCGAGCCGTACCGTCCGGTAGCGACCCGCCACCTCGTCGACTCCGGACACGGCGGCCACAGCCGCGGCGGGATCGGCGCCGAGCGCGACCGCGGCAGCCACCGCCTGGGCGGCATTGCCCCTGTTGACGGCGCCGGGCAGGGCCAGCGTCATCGGCAGCGCCAACCCGTCGGGTCCGTAGAGGTTCACGTCGTCGTACCGCCACGACGGCTCCGGCCGGGAGAAGTCGCAGCCCGTCGAGTGCCAGTGCGACCCGTCGCGGACGATGACCTCGCCGCTGCGGGGGCAGCTCACCGAGTCGTTCGCCCAGCTGCCGCCGGCGGCCACCCACACCACGTTGGGGCTGTCGTAGGCCGCCGAGGTCATGAGGACGTCGTCACAGTTCGCCACCACGACGGCACCCGGGTGACGCGCCAGTCCGCTGCGCAGGGTCCGCTCGATGTGGTTGATCTCACCGACGCGGTCGAGCTGGTCCCGCGACAGGTTCAGCAGCACGATCACCGACGGGCCCACCGCGTCCGCGACGTGCGGCACGTGCATCTCGTCGACCTCGAGCGCGGCCAGGCGCGCGGTGCGGGCGCCGGCGAGCGCGGCGACCAGACCCGCGTCCATGTTCGCGCCCTCGGCGTTGGTGGCGACGGGCCCCATGGTCGCCAGCGCTGCGGCCGCCATCCTGGTGGTCGTCGACTTGCCGTTCGTACCGGTCACGACGACCGTGCGGCGCCCGGTGCCGAGTTGGCGGAGGATCGACTTGTCCATCGCGATCGAGACCAGCCCGCCGATCATCGCCCCCGCGCCGCGACCGCTGACCCGCGATGCCCACCGCGCCGCGGATCCGGCGCCGAGCGCGACTCGCCCGCGCAGGGACACTCCGCGGTCGCTGCGCTCCTGCCCTTCCCGGGTGACGGCCATCCCCGGCAGTCTAAGAGGGCGAAAGTCCACCGCCGACACGCGGCGTCGCCGTCGGGCCTTGTCGGAGATGCATGCCATCCTCGAATCGTGAGTCACACGTTCGGCCGACCGGCCGCCGAGCCCGGCGCGGGCTGGGCGGTGGTCGACGTCGAGACCACCGGCTTCCACCCGCGGCAGGCTCGCGTGGTCAGCGTCGCGGCATTGGCCCTCGGTGACGACGGCAACGTCGAGGGCAGCTTCGCCAGCCTGCTCGACCCCGGCGTCGACCCGGGGCCGACGCACGTGCACGGCCTCACCGCCGAGATGCTGGCCGGCCAGCCGACGTTCGCCGACATCGTCGACGACCTGAACGGTGTCCTCAGCGGTCGCACCCTGGTCGCGCACAACGTCGGCTTCGACTACGCGTTCCTGGCCTCGGAGGCCGAACTCATCGGCGCCGAATTGCCCGTCGACACCGTGATGTGCACGGTGGAACTGGCGCGCAGGCTTCGGCTCGGCGTCGACAACCTGCGCTTGGAGACGCTGGCCGCGCACTGGGGCGTCACCCAGTTGCGCCCGCACGATGCGCTCGACGACGCCATGGTACTCGCCCAGATCCTCAAACCCGCGCTGGCCGGCGCGCACGACCGCAAGACGTGGTTGCCGGTGCGGCCGGTGACCCGGCGGAGCTGGCCCAACGGCGCGGTGACCCACGAGGAACTGTTGCCGCTCAAGACGATTGCGGCCCGACTGCCGTGCGACTTTCAGAATCCCGGCCGCTTCGTACCGGGCAGGCCGCTGGTGCAGGGCATGCGGGTGGCGCTGTCGACCGAGCTCACGCACACCTACGAAGAGCTGATGGAACGCATCCTGCACGCCGGCCTGGCCTACGCGGACACCGTCGACCAGCAGACCTCGCTGGTGGTCTGCGACGAGCCGGGACCCGAGCAGGGGCGCGGCTACCAGGCTGGCGAGCTCGGGATACCACTCGTCGACGACGCCGACTTCATGGCCCTGTTGGAGCTCACCGTCGGAGGTACCGAGGTGGAGATGTTCGCCGATGCCACGTGCAGCGGCGAACAATTCACTCTGTTCTGATCGGCGGCCCTACGCGAGCGCCTTGCTCTTGAGCGCGTCGTATTCGGCTTGGGTGATGGTGCCCGCGTCGAGCAACTGCTTGGCGTGCGCGATCTCCTCGGCAGGCGACCGTCCGGCGGCCTGCCTGATGTAGTCGTCCGTTTGCTGCTTGGCCGCCGCGGCGGCCTCCCGCGCGCGGGCGGCCATGCCCTGGCCCCGGGCGATCAGGTACACCACGGCGGTCAGCCACGGCAGCAGGAACAGGAACACCACCCAGATGGCCTTGACCGCGCCGGACGTTTCGTGATCACGCCAGAACAGGTCCGTCAGGATCTGGAACAGCACCAACAGGTACGCCACCCAGGCGAAGATGATCAGGAAGTGCCACAGGAAATCCCATGTTGAACCCCAGTCCACGGCTACCCCTCGAAATTGAAACCGCACGCAATTTGCGTGAGCGTCAGTTTAGTCGCGGGAGGCCCGGTTGACGGCCGATACCACGGCACGCAGCGAGGCGGTTGTGATGGACGTCGCGATCCCGACCCCCCACACCGTCTTCCCGCCGACCGACGCCTCGACGTAGGCGGCGGCCTGCGCCTCCTCGCCGGAGGACATCGCATGCTCGGAGTAGTCCAGGACCGACACGTCGAACCCGACCGTGCCGATCGCGTCGACGAAGGCCGCCAGGGGACCGTTGCCCCCGCCGACGATCTCACGTTCCACGCCGTCCACCTTGACCACCGCGGTGATGACGTCGGTCCCGCCGTCGACCTCGGCGGCGTCGACCTTCTGCCGGATGCGCTCGAGCGGCCGGCGGGGCGCCAGGTATTCGTCGGCGAAGACGTCCCACATCTCCTTCGGGGACACCTCGCCGCCCTCGCCATCGGTGATCTTCTGGATGGCCTGGCTGAACTCGATCTGCAGCCGCCGCGGCAGGGACAGCCCGTGGTCCGACTTCATGATGTAGGCGACGCCACCCTTGCCGGACTGCGAATTGACCCGGATCACTGCCTCATAGGTGCGCCCGACGTCCTTCGGGTCGATCGGCAGATAGGGAACCTGCCAGAGGATGTCGTCCACGTCTGCGCCGGCGTCGTCGGCACTGGCCTTCATCGCGTCCAAGCCCTTGTTGATCGCGTCCTGATGGCTGCCGGAGAAGGCGGTGTAGACCAGATCGCCGCCGTACGGGTGTCGTTCGTGGACCGGTAGTTGATTGCAATATTCGACGGTGCGACGGATCTCGTCGATGTTGGAGAAGTCGATCTGGGGGTCCACCCCGCGACTGAACAGATTCAGCCCGAGGGTGACGATGCAGACGTTGCCGGTGCGCTCGCCGTTGCCGAACAGGCAGCCCTCGATGCGGTCGGCGCCTGCCTGGTACCCCAATTCCGCTGCCGCGACCGCAGTTCCGCGATCGTTGTGCGGGTGCAAGCTCAAGATGATCGAGTCCCGACGCGCCAGATTGCGGCTCATCCACTCGATCGAATCGGCGTAGACGTTGGGGGTGGCCATCTCGACGGTGGCCGGCAGATTGATGATCAGCGGTGCGTCGGCGGTCGGCTTGATCACCTCGGACACCGCATCGCACACCTCCTTCGCGTACTCCAGTTCGGTGCCGGTGTAGGACTCCGGGGAGTACTCGAAACGCCAGTGCGTGCCAGGGTGTTTGGCCGCCTCGTCGACGCACATCCTGGCGCCGTCGGTGGCGATGGCCTTGACGGCGTCGCGGTCGGCGCGGAACACCACCCGTCGCTGCAGGATCGACGTCGAGTTGTAGAAGTGCACGATCGCCCTCGGCGCGCCGGCGCACGCCTCGAACGTCCGCTTGATCAGCTCGGGCCTGCACTGCGTGAGGACCTGGATCGTGACGTCGTCGGGGATGGCTCCGTCGGTGATGATCTCCCTGACGAAGTCGAAGTCGGTCTGACTCGCCGACGGGAAGCCGACCTCGATCTCCTTGTAGCCCATCCGGACCAACAGGTCGAACATGCGCCGTTTGCGTTCGGGGCTCATCGGGTCGATCAGCGCCTGGTTGCCGTCACGCAGATCGACGGCGCACCACATCGGCGGCGTGTCGACGACGCGGTCCGGCCAGGTGCGTTCGGCAAGGGTGACGGGTTCCACCTCTTCGGCGAAGGCGCGGTACCGGCTGACGGGCATCGACGTGGCGCGCTGGGTGTTCCAGGCCGGTTGGCCGGGGACCGGTGCGCCCGACGGGGTGTTGATCGTGCGTACCGACGCATAGGCGTCGATGGAATGGGGATTGACGTTGTTCACGGTGTCTGCTCCGGGTCGTGTCTGGGTGGGACCTCGGGGAGAGGTCGAGACCGGCGCATCGCGAACACCCGCGACGGAGAGCCGGTCTGGTCAGACCCCGTCGCGGCGTCCGAGGAGGAGCGTCCGCTGCACGCGGATCACTGTACTCCGCAGGTCCGCGCGGCCAAAACGACGTGGTCCCCGACCTAGAGCTGCGAATCGGGGAAGGCCACCACCGACAGGAAGCGGATCGGCACCGACACCAGGTCGACGGGGCCGTGGGCGCCCTCACCGTCGAACTGCAGCGAGTCGCCCGGATGCAGGCGGTACACCGAGCGGCTGTGGCTGTACGCCATGACGCCTTCGAGCATGTAGATGAACTCGGTGCCCGGATGCTGGAACAGCGGATAGGTTCGGCTCTTCTCCGACAGCGTCACCTCGAGGCACTCCAGACGCTTGTGCTCGCCGCGCAGCGAGCCCAGCAGCTGGTACTCGTGTCCCTCCCGGGTGCCGTTGCGGACGATGCGCGCGCCGGTTCCGGCCTTGACGAAGGCGGCCGGGCGCTCGACGTCCGCACCGCGGAAGAGAGTCGTGACCGGCACGTCGAAGCCCTTGGCCAGCAGCGCGAGCGTCGACAAGCTGCAGGAGGTCTGGGCGTTCTCGATCTTGCTCATCATCGCCTTGGAGATGCCGACGCGGGCGGCCATTTCGGCGACGGTCAGCCCCTGCTGCTGACGCAGGAGCCGGACGTTGCGTCCGATGGCCGCCTCGAACTCCAACTCGTCGACGGGCTCGCTCGGATCGCGGTCACGGGCGGTCCCGGACTCGTTGCGGAGCAGCGGGACGTGATCGTCGGGGGAGGGCACGGGTTCTCTGTCTAGCGCATCTCGCCCGCGCCGACATACGGATACGGTGACCGCAGCAGGTCGTCCTCGGCAAACCGGGACAACCGGAAGTCGGACTCCGGGATACGCGGGTCGGCACTGCGTCCGTCGATCACCAGGTCGGCGATCAACGTGCCGACGGCCGGGGCGATCTTGAACCCGTGTCCGCTGAAGCCGGCAGCGACGACCAGCCCGTCGATCCCGGTTCGGGAGATCACCGGGTTCCAGTCGGGGGTGACGTCGTAACAGCCGGCGTAGCTACCGATGATGGCGGCGTCGGTGAAACCGGGGAAGCGGGTGCCGACCCGGTCGACCGTCACGTCGACGAATTCCTCGTCGGCCCGGTTGGAATAGTCGTCGGGATCGGCGTCCTGGACGTGTGAGAGGTCGCTGTTGCCGAACAACACGTCGCCACCGGGCTCGGGCCGGATGTACTGCAGGGAGACCAGGTCGGAGAAGACGGGCAACCGGGCGACGGCCTCCCTCGGTATCCCGGGCGAGATCATCACGATCTGCTCGCGCACGACCCGGATAGGCACATCGATCCCATACCGGGACAACAGGTCTCGCGTCCACACGCCGGTGGCGACCACGACGGCGGCGGCCGCGACGTCCGTGCCGTCGGACAGCCGAACGCCGGTCACCCGATCGCCGTCGAGCAGCAGGTCGGTCATCGCGGTGCCCTGCCGTACCCGCACCCCGGCGGCCCGTGCGGCCACCGCGAAGGCCTGTGCGGTCTGGTACGCGTCACCGAACCCGCCACGCTCCTCGAAGGCGAAGGCGGCGAAGGGTTCCAGATCGGCGAACGGCCACATCTCAGCTACGTCGACCGCGTCGACCTCCTCGGTCTGCACGCCCACCGCACGCTGCGCGGCCAGGCTCTTGCGCAGCGCGTCGACGTTCGGCTCACCGACGCCGACCACGTAGCCGGTCTGACGGAAGCCGATGTCGGTGACGTCCTCGCCGAAGAACTCCGCGGGCCGCTCGAAGACGTCGAGTCCCACGGTGGCCATCGCAGCCAGGGAGCTGACGCCGTAGTGACACCGGACGATGCCGGAGGACTTGCCGGTCATCCCGGACCCGACGGTGCCGCGCTCGACGACGAGGACGTCGCTGACACCGCGGCGGGCCAGCGCCCAGGCCGCGGCGGCACCCTCGATGCCGCCGCCGACGATGACGACGTCGACCGTCGGGTTCATCGCTGCCCCGGGATCCAGTCGGTGCCCGCCAGCGGCACCCGCGCCATCGCCGCCGCCTCGATGGTGACGGCGACGAGGTCCTCCGGCTCGAGGTGCCGGACGTGTGCCTTGCCGCACGCCCTGGCGATGGTCTGGGCCTCCATGGTGAGCACCCGCAGGTAGTTCGCCAACCGCCGGCCGCCCTCGACCGGGTCGAATCGGGCCGCCAGTTCCGGGTCCTGGGTGGTGATGCCCGCCGGGTCCCGGCCGTCCTGGAAGTCGTCGAAGAAACCTGCTGCGCTGCCGAGCTTCTCGTACTCGGCGGCGTGACGCGGGTGGTTGTCGCCCAACGCGATCAGCGCGGCCGTGCCGATCGCGACGGCGTCCGCGCCGAGCGCCAGCGCCTTGGCGACGTCGGCGCCGTTGCGGATGCCGCCGGAGACGATCAGCTGGACCTCGCCACCGGCGGCGCCGCTGCGGTGCACGCCCAGTTCGGCCAGGGCCCGCACCGCCTGCGGGACGGCGGCCAGCGTCGGGATCCCGACGTGCTCGATGAACACCTCCTGGGTGGCGGCGGTGCCACCCTGCATGCCGTCGACGACCACGACGTCGGCGCCGGCGTGGACGGCGAGCTTGACGTCGTAGTAGGTGCGGGTGGCGCCGACCTTGACGTAGATCGGCGTGCGCCAGTCGGTGATCTCGCGCAGTTCGTTGATCTTGATGGTGAGGTCGTCGGGTCCGGTCCAGTCCGGGTGCCTGCACGCCGAGCGCTGGTCGATGCCTTCGGGCAACGTCCGCATCCCCGCCACCCGCTCCGAGATCTTCTGGCCGAGCAGCATGCCGCCACCGCCCGGCTTGGCGCCCTGCCCGAGCACCACCTCGATGGCGTCGGCCTTGCGCAGGTCGTCCGGGTTCATCCCGTACCGCGACGGCAGGTACTGGTACACCAGGTACTTGCTCTGACCCCGTTCCTCCGGGGTCATGCCGCCGTCCCCGGTGGTGGTCGACGTGCCCACGGCGCTCGCGCCGCGCCCCAGCGCCTCCTTGGCGGGCCCGGACAGTGCGCCGAACGACATCCCCGCAATCGTCACCGGAATGTCCAGGTGCAGCGGCCGTTCGGCGTGGCGACCGCCGAGCACGACGTCGGTGCCGCAGCGCTCGCGGTAACCCTCGAGCGGGTAGCGCGACATCGACGCGCCGAGGAACAGCAAGTCGTCGAAGTGGGGGAGTGGACGCTTGGCGCCCCAGCCGCGGATGTCGTAGATGCCGGTGTCAGCGGCCCGTTGGATCGCCGCGATGGTCTGCCGGTCGAACGTGGCGGATTCGCGCAGGCCCCAGCCGGCCCTGACGTCGGATGTGTCGGTGGACATCGGTGGCCCCTCAGTAGGACGAAGCATTGTCGACACGAAAGTGGTAGAGGCTGCGGGCGGAGCCGTAACGCGTGTAGGCGCCGGTGTCGTCATCCGGGTAGCCCGACGACTTCAGCAGGATGGCCAGTTCTGCGTGGTGCTCGGCCCGCATCTCCTTGGCCACGCAGTCCGCGCCGAGCGATGCGGCGTTGCCGCGCAGATAGATCCGGGCCTCGTAGATGGAGTCCCCGAGCGCGTCACCCGCGTCGCCGCGGATGACCAGACGTCCGGCCTGCGCCATGAAGGCGCTCATGTGCCCCACGTTGCCGCCGACCACGATGTCGACGCCCTTCATCGAAATGCCGCATCGCGCTGCGGCATTGCCGTCGATCACCAGAAGGCCGCCGTTGGCGGTGGCACCGGCCGACTGCGACGCGTTGCCCTTGACCCAGACGACGCCGCTCATCATGTTCTCCGCGACCCCGGTACCCGCGTTTCCCTCGATGGTGACCTCGGCGCGCTGGTTCATGCCTGCGGCGTAGTAGCCGACGTGGCCGGCGACCGTCACCTTCACGGGGGCGTCGAGGCCGACGGCCACGTTGTGCGCACCCGCGGGGTTGCGAATGATGAACTCTCCGGCCAGATCTGGCGCGTGCAGTGTGGTGTTGACCTCCCGTAGCGCGGTCCCACCCAGATCCAGCGTCAGCGGTTCCATGCGTACACCACCTCGGGCTCGGGTTCCCAGATGGCCGCGTTCTCCACGCCGGGCAGGCCCGACAGGGCGCGGTACTCGCTGCCCATCGCCACCCAGTCGTCGGTCTCGGCGATGACGGCGGGTTTGCACGCGATCGCGTCGCGCACCACGGCGAACGAGTCGCGGTTGGAGACCAGCAGCGTGTAGAAGCCGTCGAAGGTGGCGCACAACTCCTTGAGCGCCGTCTCGACGTTGCGCCCCTCGGCCAGCTTGCCGGCGACGAACCGGGCGCCGACCTCCGTGTCGTTCTTGCTGTCGAATCGCACACCGGCGGCTTGCAACTCGCGCCGGATGGTGGCGTGGTTGGCGAACGACCCGTTGTGCACCAGGCACTGCTCGGGCCCGACGGCGTACGGGTGGGCGCCCGACGGCGTCACCGCGGACTCGGTGGCCATCCTGGTGTGGCCGACGCCCTGCCACCCTCGTGCGTTGGCCAAACCCCACGACTCGGCCAGCGTCGCGGGATCGCCGACTCCCTTGAGCACGGCGAGATCGGCGCCGAACCCGGCGACCAGCGCGCCCGGGTAGGCCGCTCGGGCCGCGTCGAGCAGGTCCTCGGAGTCGGCGGTCGCCGTCAGCAGGAAGGTGTCACCCACCATGGTCACCTCGACGTCCGCGCCGAGACCGGAAGTCACTGCGCGCCGGACGGATTCGGGATCGTCACCGACGCTGAGCAGAGACACGCACCCGCGGCCGGGCGGCGTCCACACGGGATCGCCGTAGACGGCCACCCCCGCGGAGTCGCTGCCCCGGTTGGACATCTCGCACAACATCCCGGTGAGGAGTTCGCCCAACCGCGGATACAGGTCTGGAGTGCGCAGGTGTAACCCCACGATTCCACACATCGCGTGTTTCCCTTCTACTGTCGGGGCCTAGAAGGCGGTGAGGTACTGGTCGACCTCCCACGGGCTGACCGTGCTGTGGTAGCTGAAGAACTCGTCGCGCTTGAGGTTGGCGAAGTAGTGCGACACCCCGCCGCCGGCGGTGTCGAGGACGCCGGTGATGACCTGATCGCCCTCGAAGTCGTCGACCGCGTGCAACAGGGTCGGCGGTAGCGTGCGACGGTCGGCGGTGGCTCCCAGTGCACCGGGGTCGAGAGTGCGCTTGATCCCGTCGATGCCCGCGCCGAGTGCGGCAGCGATGGCGAGGTAGGGGTTGGCCGACCCGTCACCGCCCCGCAGTTCGACGCGTTGATCGTCGGGCACCCGGATGTAGTGCGTCCGGTCGTTGCCGCCGTACGTCGGCTGCCTCGGCGCCCAAGATGCGCCCGACGCGGTGGTGAGGGCGCCGGTTCGCTTGTAGGAGTTGACCGTCGGGCCGACGACCGCCTGCAGTGCGCAGGCGTGTTCGAGGATTCCGCCGATGAAGGAGTACGCGGTGCTCGACAGACCGAGACCGCGGTCGTCGTCGTCGGCGGGAAAGACCGGATTGCCGCCGCTCGTCAACGAAAGGTGGAGGTGCAGACCGCTTCCGGTCCGATCGGTGAACGGCTTCGGCATGAAGGTCGCGATCATCCCCCGGTCGGCGGCGATCATCGACAACAGGTAGCGCAGGGTGACGACCCGATCTGCGGTGGTCAGCGCGTCGGCGAACTCGAAGTTCTGCTCGAACTGCCCGTTGCCGTCCTCGTGGTCGTTGGCGTAGTTCCCCCAGCCGAGGCCGTTCATCGCCGACGAGATCGCGATCAGGTGGTCGTACATCCGCGTTACGCCGCGCGCGTCGTAGCAGGGTTGGGCGGCGGTGTCGGCCGTGTCGGCGGTGGCCAGGCCGCCGTCGGAATTGCGGGTGAGGAGGAAGTATTCGACCTCGGCGCCCACCCAGGGCTCGAACCCGGCGTCAGCGGCGCGCTGGATCAGCGACTTGAGGATCACGCGGGGCGCGTAGGGCCACGGCCTGCCTTCGACGTGCGGGTCGCAGTGCACGATCGCCAGCCCCTCCTTGATGAAGGGGATCGGAGTGAACGAGGCCGGGTCGGGAATCGCCATCAGGTCGGGGTCCTTGGGCTCCTGTCCCATGGCGCCGACGGCGTACCCGGCGAATCCGACACCGTCGGTGGCGAGCTGGTCCACCGCTTCGACCGGCACCAACTTCGCGCACGGCTTGCCGCGCAGGTCCACGAACAACGCAAGGATGAACGTGGTGCCTGCGTCGTGCGCGAGAGCCGCCAGTTCGGTGGGCGTGGAGTTCATCGGCAACCTAGTCTCTTGTCGGGAATCAAAGTATCACGGCGGGAAACCATCCGCACCGCGAGAGGCCCCGGCCGGCGCGGGGCGATCGCGCCGACCGGGGCCCGGTCTCACACGGGTTGCAGCTCGTAGGCCGCGTCGCGGTGCAACTTGGCGTCGATGCCGCTCTCCTCGTCCTCGGGCGCCACGCGGATGCCCATCGTCTTCTTGATGACGAAGGCGATGACGAACGCGACGATGAACGAGTAGGCCATGACGGCACCCGCCGCCACCGCTTGGCGCCACAGCTGGTCGAAGCCGCCGCCGTAGAACAGGCCGTTGACCTTGTTCGGCATTCCCGCGCTGGCGAGAAAGCCGATCAGGAGGGTGCCGATGATGCCGCCGACTAGGTGGACGCCGACGACGTCGAGCGAATCGTCGTAGCCGAACCTTTCCTTGAGCCCCACGGCGAACGGGCAGATGGCGCCGGCGATCAGGCCGAGCAGGATCGCGCCGACGGGCGTGACCGAGCCACAGGCCGGGGTGATGGCCACCAGGCCGGTGATGGCGCCGGCGGCGGCTCCCACTCCGGTGACGTGGCCGTCCTTGACCTTCTCGACGGCCAGCCATGCGAGCGTGGCGGCGCACGTCGCGACGAAGGTGGTCACCATGACGATCGCGGCGGAGTTACCCGCCGACAGCGCCGACCCGCCGTTGAACGCGTACCACCCGGCCCACAGCAGACCCGCGCCCAGCAGGGTCAGCGGGACGTTGTGCGGCTTGCGCAGCTGGCCCCAGCTGGCCGACTTGCCGAGCACGATGGCGACGGCCAGCGCCGCGGCGCCCGCGTTGATGTGGACCGCGGTGCCGCCGGCGAAGTCGATCGCCTTGAGCTTGTTGGCGATCCAGCCGCCGGTGGAGTCCGGGCTCACCGCACCGTCGACGGCGAACACCCAGTGCGCCACCGGGAAGTAGACCAGCACCGCCCAGACCGTGGCGAACACCATCCAGGCGCTGAACTTCATCCGGTCGGCCGCCGCACCCGAGATCAGGGCCACGGTGATCGCCGCGAACAATGCCTGGAACAGGGCGAAGAGGCTGACCTGCAGACCGGAGATGGTCGTCTGCGACTCCAGCATGTCCTTCATCCCGAGGAACTGGGTGAAGCTGCCGACGAAGCCCCCGTACGACGTGCCGAACGTCATCGAGAAACCGAAGAGCACCCACAGCACCCCGACGACGGCCACCGCGCCGAACGTCATCATCATCATGTTGGTCGAGCTCTTCACCGAGACCATGCCGCCGTAGAACAGCGCCAGCCCGGGAATCATCAGCGTGAGGCCGATGATGCAACACAGCATGAAAGCCGTGGTTCCTGTGTCCATCAACATCTCCTACCGTGGTGCAGCCCCGACGGGGCCGATCACTGGCAGTAAACGTCGTTTCTGTTACGTGGACGGAATTATGGTGTTGCGCCGTGGTTACGGCCACGCCGCGGTGGCCGGCGCTCCCCACGTCCCGGCGTAGGCGACGTCGTCCAGCGGCAGCCGCTCCCGCGGCGTGAAGTCGCGCTCCCGGAGTTGCGGCGGGGCGGCGTCGTAGTCGCCGAGCGAGCCGACGGCGACGACCACCAGCGGTCGGACACCGTCGGGAATCGCGAATGCCGCCCTGGCCGCGTCGCCGTCGAACCCCGCCATCGGGTGGACCACCAGCGACCGCGACACCGCTTCGGTGCACAGGTTGGCCAGCGCCGATCCGGTGTCGACCGCCGAGTACAGCGCGGTCGTCTCGTCGGGCCCCTCGTCGGCGGCCAGCAGGATCAACCCTCCGGCGGCGTGGGCGTAGGCGTTGCCGCGGCGCAGCGTCGCGGCGAGCCCTTCGAAGGTGGCGTCACCGCGCAGCCCCACGACGAAGCGCACCGGCTGGCGCCGTCCCCAGGTCGGGGCCCAGCGCGCCGCCTCGAGCAGCGCCGTCACGTCGGTGACGCCCAGGACGGCGGCCGGGTCGAACGCGCGCGGGCTCCAGCGGGCGGCGATCGGCGGGTGGATCGGGACGCGGGTGTCGGCCAGCCGGTCAGTCACGGTGTCCCACGCTACCGGCGGACCGCGGCGGAAAGAGCGGCGGGAAAATGCGGTGGCGGAGAACCCTTATCCTTGGTACGGCTCCCGAGCCAGTCGTGGAGAAGACACAGAAGGGCCGATAGTGGCGCTCGTCGTACAGAAATACGGTGGATCGTCGGTGGCGGACGCCGACCGGATCCGCCGGGTCGCCGAGCGCATCGTCGAGACCAAGAAGGCGGGCAACGACGTCGTCGTCGTCGTCTCCGCCATGGGCGACACCACCGACGACCTCCTCGACCTGGCCCGTCAGGTGAACCCGGCGCCCCCGCCGCGTGAGATGGACATGCTGTTGACCGCGGGTGAGCGGATCTCCAACGCCTTGGTCGCGATGGCGATCTCCTCGCTCGGCGCCGAGGCGCGGTCGTTCACCGGCTCGCAGGCGGGCGTCATCACCACCAGCACCCACGGCAACGCCAAGATCATCGACGTCACTCCGGGACGGTTGCAGGACGCCCTCGACGAGGGGCTGATCGTGCTGGTAGCCGGATTCCAGGGCGTCAGCCAGGACAGCAAGGACGTCACCACGCTCGGGCGTGGCGGATCGGACACCACCGCCGTCGCACTCGCCGCTGCCCTGCACGCCGACGTGTGCGAGATCTACACCGACGTCGACGGCATCTTCACCGCCGACCCGCGCATCGTGCCCAACGCCCGGCATCTGGAGACCGTCAGCTTCGAGGAGATGCTCGAGATGGCCGCGTGCGGCGCGAAGGTGCTCATGCTGCGGTGCGTGGAATACGCCCGCCGATACGACGTTCCCATCCACGTCCGGTCGTCGTACTCGGACAGGGCGGGCACACTCGTCAAAGGATCGATGGAGGACATCCCAATGGAAGACGCGATCCTCACCGGAGTCGCCCACGACCGCGGCGAGGCAAAGGTCACCGTCGTCGGCCTGCCCGACGTTCCCGGGTACGCCGCCCAGGTCTTCCGCGCCGTGGCCGACGCCGACGTGAACATCGACATGGTGCTGCAGAACGTCTCGAAGGTCGAGGACGGCAAGACCGACATCACCTTCACGTGCGCGCGGGACACCGGCCCAGGGGCCGTCGAGAAGCTGACCTCGTTGAAGAACGAGATCGGCTTCACCCAGGTGCTCTACGACGACCACATCGGGAAGGTGTCGCTGATCGGCGCGGGCATGCGCAGTCACCCCGGCGTCACCGCCACGTTCTGCGAGGCGCTCGCCGCCGTCGGGGTCAACATCGACCTGATCTCCACCTCGGAGATTCGAATCTCGGTGTTGGTCAAGGACACCGAGCTCGACAAGGCGGTGGCGGCGCTGCACGAGGCGTTCAACCTCGGCGGCGACGAAGAAGCCGTCGTGTATGCGGGAAGCGGGATCTGATGGATGCCGGGGCGAGCGAAGCGACGGGGTAGGCAGATGGTCAACATCGGTGTAGTGGGCGCGACCGGGCAGGTCGGCCAGGTGATGCGTAACTTGTTGGAGCAACGCGACTTCCCGGCCACCAGCGTGCGGTTCTTCGCCTCCGCGCGCTCGCAGGGCAAGAAGTTGTCGTTCCGCGGCCAGGAGATCGAGGTCGAGGACGCGGAGACCGCCGACCCCAGCGGCATCGACATCGCGCTGTTCTCGGCGGGGGCGACCATGTCGCGGGTGCAGGCGCCACGGTTCGCGGCTGCGGGTGCCATCGTCGTCGACAACTCGTCGGCGTGGCGCAAGGATCCCGACGTCCCGCTGGTGGTGTCGGAGGTCAACTTCGCGAGGGACGTCGGGAGTCGCGTCCGAGACCTCAAGCGCGGCATCATCGCGAACCCGAACTGCACCACCATGGCCGCGATGCCGGTGCTCAAGGTGCTGCACGACGAGGCGGAGCTGGTCCGGATGATCGCCTCGACCTACCAGGCGGTGTCCGGCAGCGGGCTGGCCGGCGTCGAGGAACTGCACGGGCAGGCGCAGGCGGTGGTCGCCGACAGCGAGCAGTTGGTGCACGACGGATCGGCGCTGACCTTTCCCGAGCCGAACAAGTACGTCGCGCCGATCGCGTTCAACGTCATCCCACTGGCGGGCTCGTTCGTCGACGACGGATCCGGTGAGACCGACGAGGATCAGAAGCTGCGCAACGAGAGCCGCAAGATCCTCGGCCTTCCCGACCTCCTCGTCAGCGGCACGTGCGTGCGGGTACCCGTGTACACCGGACACTCGTTGTCGATCAACGCGGAGTTCGCCCGGCCCCTGTCGCCGCAACGGGCCCGCGAACTGCTCGCGTCGGCGCCGGGCGTGACGCTCGTCGACGTGCCGACGCCGCTGGCGGCCGCGGGCGTCGACGATTCCCTGGTCGGACGGATCCGGCAGGATCCGGGCGTGCCCGACGGGCGGGGCATCGCGCTGTTCGTCTCGGGCGACAACCTTCGCAAGGGCGCGGCGCTGAATACCATTCAGATCGCCGAGCTCCTCGCCGCTGCGCTGTGATCCGAGCGGTGGCCGCGGCGCTGCTGTGCGCCGCGATGCTGCCGCCGCCACTTGCCGCCGCCGACCCGCCGGCACCGGCACCCCGGCCCGTGTTGCCCCCGCTCGCCCCCGGTCAGGTGGTCCGGATCGGCCCGACGGCTGGAACGGGCACTGCCACCAGGGATTACGGGATCGGCGCCACCGACCTGTGCGAGTTCATGGAGTTTCCCAGCGGAATCTTGCAAATCTGCGGTGACAGCTTCGCCGGCCAGGGCGTCGGCTTCGGACCGTACTTCTCACCGGTCGCGCTGCACGTGGCCACCGACTCGATCGACGATCCGACCGGGATTCGCTACTTCGGGGTCACCGGCACCGACAAGCCGTTGCTCGCCGACCCCACCCCGCCGGGATCGTCGCAGCTGCCCGCGGGCATCGTCTCGATCAACCGCGAGAACTACCTGCTGGTGACCACCACCAAGCAGCTGGTGCCCGCGACGTCGAGGCTGGTGAAGGCGTCTCCGTACGGGGGCAGCTGGCCGACGGTACCGAAGTCACGGCGGCCCGCGGACTATGCGGGCGGCAGGCAGTCACAGATCAGCGGCTACTACGACCCGGTTCCCACGCCGGACTCGCCGAGCGGGTGGGTATACGTCGTCGCCAACGACTTCGACCGCACCAGCCCCGTCGAGCTGTATCGTGCCACCCCGCAGTCCTTCACCGACCGGTCGAGCTGGCAGGGGTGGTCCGCCGGCGGCGGCTGGGGCACGACAACCACCCCGTTGTGGGGTGACGCCGTCGGCGAGATGAGCATCCGGCAGGTCGACGGCAAGACGGTGTTGTCGTACTTCAATGCCACCACCGGCAACATGGAGGTCCGGGTTGCGAACGGTCCTACCGGCCTCGGCTCGGCGCCGGTGACGACGGTGGTGGTGGCGTCCGGGTGGTCCGACGTCGCGGAGGATCTGCCTGCGGCGCAGGACAATCGGCTGGCACAGCCCTACGGTGGTTACCTCTCACCCGGCTCGACCCTCGACGAACTGCGGGTGTTCGTCAGTCAGTGGAATACCTCGCCGCAGGCGGACAACGCTCCGTACCGGGTCATCCAGTTCGCGGTGAACCCGATCAAGCCGTGAACTCGGCAGGCGCAGGAAGGGCACCCGGTAAGTCCGCTTGGTCACCAGGCGACGTTGCTCGAAGAACCCAATGTCGACCAAGCGACGAACCCGCTCTCCTCCGTCTCGCCGCGAACGGCGGGCGCGTGGACAGTCGATTGCCACTCTTGGTGTATCGCGGGCGACCGTTCATCGCGTGTTGGCCGAGGATGCCGAGTGCTTCAGCGGCAGCAGTTCGGGTCGAGCACGGTACAGAGTGCAACGAGCGCGTCGCGGCGCGGTCGGTGGAAGACGTTCATCCCACGCCGTTCGGATTCGACCAGACCCGCTCGACGCAATTGCGACAGGTGGTGGCTCACCGTCGACTCGCTCAGTTCGACCGCCGTTGCGAGGTCGCAACTGCACACCTCGCCCGTGTCGGAACTGAAGAGCAGTGAGACGAGCTTGACCCGAACGGGGTCCGCCAATGCCTTGAGCCGCAACGCAATCTCTAGTGCCGCTCGATCGCTGACGGGGCCGGCGGCCACTGGCGAGCAGCAGACCGGCGCGGACATGTCCAGAGGGGGCAACGTCTTCGGCATGTATGTATCTTGCCATGGATGTTGACATACGTCGAAGAGGTGGCATCATCGTCAATGCCAGAAGTTCGACATAAGCCACATAAGTAGGAGTCGACATGTCCCGCGCTCAACTCGCCCTCAACGTCGATGACGTGGACGAGGCCATTACGTTCTACTCGAAGCTGTTCAACACCGAGCCCGCCAAGGTGATGCCCGGTTATGCGAACTTCGCGATTGTCGAGCCGCCGTTGAAGTTGGTCCTGCTGGAAAACCCCGGCAAGGGCGGCATGATCAACCATCTTGGTGTCGAGGTCGAGTCCAGCGCGACCGTCCACTCTGAGATCGCCCGCCTCACCGACGCGGGTTTGTTCACCGATGAGGAGATCGGCACCACCTGCTGCTTCGCCACCCAGGACAAAGTCTGGGTAACCGGACCCGCTGGGGAAAAGTGGGAGGTCTACACGGTGCTTGCCGACTCTGACACCTTCGGCACCAGCCCCGAACACTCTGAGGGAGGCACCGCTGAGAGTGGCGTCTGCTGTAGCGGCACAGCCGCTGAGGCCGAGAAATCAACCGCTACCAACGCTTGCTGCTGAGACTCGTGAACGCGCCCGCCGCAACCGACGTCGATACCGCAGTCGTCGGAAAGCTGTCGCTGCTGGACCGTTTCCTTCCGGTATGGATCGGCCTCGCCATGGCGGTCGGCCTACTCCTGGGTCGCCTCGTACCAGGGCTGAACACCGCACTGGACAAGGTCCAAGTCGACGGCATCTCGCTACCCATCGCACTGGGCCTGTTGATCATGATGTATCCGGTTCTGGCGAAGGTCCGCTACGACCGCCTGGACACCGTGACCGGGGATCGCAAACTGCTCATCAGTTCCCTGCTGTTGAACTGGTTTCTCGGACCCGCGCTGATGTTCGCACTCGCGTGGCTGCTATTACCCAACCTGCCCGAGTACCGCACCGGCCTCATCATCGTGGGTCTCGCCCGCTGCATCGCCATGGTCATCATCTGGAACGACCTCGCCTGCGGTGACCGCGAAGCCGCCGCCGTCCTCGTCGCGCTGAACTCGGTGTTCCAGGTCGTCATGTTCGCCGTCCTCGGTTGGTTCTACCTGTCCGTGCTGCCGGACTGGCTCGGCCTGCCTCAGACCATCATCAGCACCTCACCGTGGCAGATCGCCAAGTCTGTACTCATCTTCCTGGGCATCCCGCTGCTCGCCGGATACCTCTCCCGACGGCTGGGGGAGAAAGCCAAAGGCCGTGAGTGGTACGAATCCACGTTCCTGCCGAGGGTTGGACCTTGGGCGCTCTACGGCCTGCTGTTCACCATCGTCATTCTCTTTGCGCTGCAGGGTGATCAGATCACCAGTCGCCCGCTCGACGTCGTCCGCATCGCGACACCGCTACTGGCCTACTTCGCGATCATGTGGGGTGGCGGCTATTTTCTGGGCGCTGTGCTCGGCCTTGGGTATCAGCGCACCACCACCTTGGCGTTCACCGCAGCGGGCAACAACTTCGAACTCGCCATCGCCGTGGCCATCGCCACCTACGGCGCAAGTTCGGGACAGGCGCTGGCCGGAGTCGTCGGCCCGCTCATCGAAGTCCCCGTTCTCGTTGCCCTGGTGTACGTCTCCCTCGCTTTGCGGCGCCGTTTCACCAACGCTGCTCAACCATCGACCAGCAGCATTCGTTGAAGGCAGCAGTCACTCGCCTGCACAACGAGTTCGGCGAGCACTTCGGCGTGGAAACCATCGAACGATTCCTGCACTCGTCCTACGAGCAGTTCGCCGGTCGCGCCACCATCCCGAACTTCCTACCGCTGCTCGCCGAACGCTGGGCACGGCAACGCCTCACTGCGCTTGCCCGCGTCGAAGGCAAGATCACCGACACCAAGCCGACCGTGCTGTTCCTGTGCACCCACAACGCGGGTCGCTCCCAAATGGCGCTCGGATACTTCAACCACCTCGCTGGGGACGAAGGCGTGGCCTGGTCGGGCGGCTCGGAACCGGGCAAGGAGATCAACCCCGCCGCTGTCGCCGCCATGGCCGAGATCGGCATCGACATCACCCGCGAGTTTCCCAAGCCATGGACCGACGAGATCGTCCAGGCCGCCGACGTCGTGGTCACCATGGGGTGCGGGGACGCTTGCCCGTTCTTCCCGGGAAAGCGTTATGAGAACTGGGAACTGCCCGACCCGGCAGGCCAAGGCATCGACGCCGTCCGCGCGATCCGCGATGACGTCGAACAGCGAGTACGCCAGCTCCTGGTCGAACTCGGCATCAACCCCGCCGCGTAATGGCAACAACGGAACGCACGCCGAGGGACGAAATAAACCAACTGTCTGCCGAGCCGCTCGCCGAAGTCGGACTCGACATCACTGCGGAGAAACCCAAGCCGGTCCACCCCGAACTCGTTCGCGACGTCGACATCGTGGTGACGCTGGGAGGCGAAGCCCACGTCGACCCGGTGGCCGGAAACCCCGATTCGAGACTGGGACACCGACGAGCCATCCGAACGCGGAATCGACGGCATCGAACGGATGCGACTGGTGAGCGACGACATCGCCGCCCGCGTCGCTGACCTCCACTCTCGGCTGATCGAACGGCACGGCAGGTCTTGAGTTCGCTCTTACGACGTCAGACGAGGGGTGGGGGGTGCCCCTGATCGCCAGCAGGGGACCCCTCGCACTGCCAGCGCCCGCTCTCTCTCCGGCATGGACGCTGACGCGGGCCGCGTCCGCAGGCCGTCCGCAGTAGACCCGTTCCTCGTCGTTTGCTCTCAACGTTGCCAACGTTGCTGACTGCACAAGCTGCGTAGCTCAATAACTCTCAACACCGACGCGGCTGACTGGTTCGATCTGAATGGCGAAATGAACACCCCGCTGTGCGTTGACTGAGCGACTCGCGGAGTCGGTTCAGCACTAGGTGTATGCGACGTGGACGTGGTCGATATGGCCCTCGAACGGGAACGGTGCTTTGTCGTAGTAGTCCAGTGACACTGGGGAACCGAGGCATACGCCGATGTCGAGACAGTCGTTGGCGGTGAACAGAAGCGGTGCGCTGACCGGTATCCGGCCCTTGGCGAGCACTTCACCGTCTACTCGCATCGTGACGTCAAGTGGCCCGGCGGGGCGCGGCTGCTCGAAATAGGTGGTTTCCACGATGATGGTCGTAGTGCCAGCAGGCAACTTGGTGGTCGCCCGAACTTTCGTGCGCGAGATGATGAATAGGTTGTACTCGTAGCACAAGACGCCCTCATCGAGGTAGCACGTCAATCCGCCAGCAGCGCCGCCCAGAGCGTAGAGCACGCCGCTAGCGTCGGATGGCAGCTCTGCTCGGATCGTAACGGTGTTGTTGGTGTTCCCCAGCCTGGGCGCACAGAACTCGGGCATGCGGGTGATCTTCCCGGGGAAGTCCCATTCCCGGTATGGCGGCGAGATGCGAAGTTCGGGGTGAAAGACCGGAACCCAAAGCCCACCGCCGATGGGCAAAGCAGCGTTTCGGGCCGCCTCGATGGCGAAGAGCTCACGCATCTGCGTAACCTTCTCGGGCATGTCGGCGGCGAGGTCGTTGGCTTGCGACCAGTCCTCGTCGAGGTGATACAGCTCCCAGCGGTCGTCGTCGGGTGTCCAGTCCTTGATGCCCTCCGGCAGACCGGCAAGCCACGGCACACGTGGGCCGAACACCGATGCCATCCAGCCGTCGTGGTAGATCGCCCGACTGCCCATGATCTCGAAGTACTGCGTCTTCTTGCCGCCGTCAGCGGCTGGATCGGTCAGGGTGCGGGCGAAGCTAACGCCTGCGACGGGAATCTGCGGGGCGCCGTTGACCGACAGCGGCGGCTCGATACCCACGATGTCGTAGATGGTCGGGACCACGTCGTTGACGTGGAGGAAATGATCTCGTGGCACCGGATCGGGCGCGACTTTCTTCGGCCACCGGACACCCAGCGGGTTGCGGGTGCCACCAAGGTGCGATGCGAGCAGCTTGGTGCCCTTGTACGGCGTGCTTCCCGCCCATCCCCATGCACCGTGATATTGGTTGTCGACCTTCGGCGACCCCAACACGTCCAGTCCACCAAGTTGTTCCAAGGCGTCGATGTGCATCCGGGTCGTAGACGGAATGCCGTTCTGTGCCAACAGCTCCGCGATAGTGCCGTTTTGGCCTTCAGCGGAGGAGCCGTTGTCGCCCCAAATGTAGAGGAACAGCGTGTTGTCGCCGTAGTCGAGTCGATCCAGCTCGTCGAGTAGCCGGCCGACCTGAACGTCGCAGTGTTCGGCGAAGCCGGCGGCCACCTCCATCAGGCGCCGCTGGAAGGGTTTCTCGTCCTCGGGGATGTCGTCCCACGCCGGCATGCTCGGATCGCGTTCGGTCAGTTCGCAGTCGGGCGGGATCCAGCCCTTCTCCTTTGCCCGCTCGAATACTCGCCGCCGGTAGGCGTCCCAGCCGTCATCGAACTTGCCTGCATAGCGATCAGCCCAGTCCTTCATGATGTGGTGCGGGCCGTGCAGACAGCCGCTGGCCCAATACATGAAGAACGGCTTGTCAGCCTGCAACGCCTTGTGATTGCGCAGCCAATCAATTGCGTCATCGGCCAGGTCCTCGGAAAGGTGATAGCCCTCCTCGGCGGTCTTGGGCGGCGGGACCACGGTGGTGTTGCGCACCAGATGTGGCTCGTATTGGGATGCCTCCCCAGATAAGAATCCGTAGAAGTACTCGAAACCCAGTCCGGTCGGCCAGTCCTCGAAGGGGCCGGCCGCTGTCGTTTCCTCAGCCGGGGTGTTGTGCCACTTGCCCCACGCCCCGGTGCTGTACCCGTAGTCCCTGAGCACCTCGGCCACCAGGGCACTGCTGCGTGGGATTCGCCCGGCATAGCCGTCCCAGTCGTTGGCCAACTCCGCAATCTGACCGTTTCCAATCTGGTGATGATTGCGGCCCGTCAACAGCGACGCCCGCGTTGGCGAACACATCGCAGTGGTATGGAAACGGTTGTAGCTGACCCCTTCGGTGCAAATACGATCCATCGAATCCGTACGCACCTCGCCACCAAAGGTGGTCGGCAAACCCGGACCGGCATCGTCGATCAGCACGATCACGATGTTCGGGGAATCAGGGTGCAGGCGAGGCGGGGTGATCCGCTGCGCGTACGTCGACTCCTGCAAAGTCCGCCCAGCAATACTTGCCGATGGCGTCGGCGGAAACGGCAGCGTTGCACCGCCAGGCAGCTTGGAAGCCATCACCCCGACCGTTGTCTCGATGTCGCTACTTCGGCTGACGTGAGACATGGCGGCTCCCCGTGATTGAAGCTCCCGAGCGGACGTCAGGGGACCACCCCAGGGGCGAAGGGGCCAAATCTACTCCCGAGTCGGCGTTTACTCAGCCGATTCACCTGTGTCAATCCTGCGAGCATCGGTCCCGCGCCCACTGGATGAATCGTCAAGACATCGTGGGGGTGCCCATGTTGTGGTCGCCTCCACGCCCCCGCACGGCCAGCGCCCGCTCTCTCTGGCGCATGACCGCTGAGACGGTACCGTCCGCGGTGCGTCCGCAGCCGGTTCACGAACCCTCATTGGCTCGCAACGCTGGCAACAGGCACGAGCTGCGGAGTCCGACAGGGAGCACTTCTCAACGTTGCCAAACGCCCTGAGACAGTTCGCGATGAACCCGATCAAGCCGTGAGCTCGGCAGTGGTTCTGAGATAGCGACCGCCCGGCAGCCGGGGGACGAAGGCTTCGTCGAGGTCGTAGCGCAACGGCACGCCGGTGGGGAGCTCCAGTGGACGCCCCTGCTCGGGTGAAAGACCGTCGAGGATCATGCACAGCGCCCGCAGTGAATTGCCGTGCGCGACGACGAGAGTCGTTCGGCCCGCCGCGAGGTCGGCTCGGATCGTGCCATGCCAGTAGGGACGGAGCCGGTGGTGGATGTCGGCCAGCGATTCGGCCGCGGGCAAGTCCTCGGCGGGCACCGCGGCGTACCGGGCATCACGGCGGGGATGCGTGGGATCACCGTCGTCGAGTGACGGCGGCACCGCGCCGTAGGAGCGGCGGACGTCCCGGTAGGACTCGTCGCCGAGTTCGGCCCGCACGACGTGACGGGCTCTGCCCTGCAGTGCGCCGTAGTGCCGTTCGTTCAGCCGCCAGCTCCGCGTCGGGGTGCAGGCCGGCATCGCGCACGAGTCGGCCGGCGGTGGCAGCCTGGTCACGGCCACGGTCGGTGAGCGGGTAGTCCAGCCAGCCGCCGAACACGTCGTCGGCGTTGGCCGTGCTCTCACCGTGACGCAGCAGCAGCGTCGTATCGCCGCGGGTAGCGCCGTACCCGGCGACGCTGCTCATGTCAGCGACTCGCCCCGCTCCAGCGCGGCGATCTGATCCAGTCTGAGCTGGTGGCGCCCACCCTTGAACGGTGTGGACAGCCACACCTCGAGGATGCGTGTCGCAAGGTCCGCAGCGATGACCTTTGCTCCCATCACGAGGACGTTGGCGTCGTTGTGGGCGCGCGCGATCTCCGCGGTGAAGACGCAGTGGCACAGTCCGGCCCGGATGCCGCGGATCTTGTTGGCCGCGATCTGCTCGCCGCACCCGCTGCCGCCGACGATGATGCCGAAGTCGGCCTGCCCGGTGACCACCTGTGCCCCGATGTCTGCGCACAAACGCGGGTAGTCGACGATTCCCGCGCCGGGCTGCACACCGCGATCGGCGACGTCGTGGTGACGTTCCGCGAGCCACGCCGCGAGGTGGTCCTTCATCGCCAGGGCGTTGTGGTCGGCGGCGATGGCGATGCGCATGTGCCCTCCTCGTGGGTCGTGGCGTCGAAATTAACATGGTATGACAGCAGACCATAAGGCCAATGAGTGAGGAGGCTTGAGCCTGCGCGTCTAGGCAGCTAAGGTACAATGGTCATACCATCGATGGGAGGCGTATGCCGAAGGTCACCTTCATCGCCCTTGACGGCACCGAACGCGCGGTGGACGCCGCGGTGGGCGAGTCCGTCATGGCAGCCGCGGTGCGCAACGGAGTGCCGGGCATCATTGGCGAGTGCGGCGGGAACTGTAGCTGCGCCACCTGCCACGTCTACGTCGACGAGGAGTTCGCCCAGACCGTCGGAGGACCCGGCGACATGGAGGACGACCTCCTCGACCTGGGCGCGTCGGACCGCCGCGACAACAGCCGGTTGTCCTGTCAGATAGCGGTTTCCGAGGAATTGGACGGCTTGGTGGTGCGAGTCCCGGAGGAGCAGTGAGCGCGCGGGCGGGCACCATGATCGTCGGCGCCAGCCAGGCCGGGCTGCAGTTGGCGGTGTCCCTGAGGAGCGGGGGTGACACGTCGCCGATCACGTTGATCGGCGAGGAACCCCACCTGCCCTACCAGCGCCCGCCGCTGTCGAAGGCGTTCCTGCAGGGGTCGGTCGCACTCGAGCAGCTGTGGCTGCGGACACCGCAGGTGCTCGCGGAGCTCGGCGTCACGCTCATCAGCGGGGACCGGATCGCAGAGGTCGAACTCCACCTCGGCGGTCCGGCCGGATCGGCGCGCACCGCCGACGGGCGTCAGCTCGCCTTCGAACGGCTGGCGTTGACCGTTGGCGCCCGTCCGCGCCGGCTGACGATACCGGGCGCACACCTCGACGGGGTCACGTACCTGCGGACCGCCGACGATGCGGCGACACTGCGCGCGTGGCAATCCGACGCCGAATCGGTCGTGGTGATCGGGGGCGGGTTCATCGGGTTGGAGGCGGCGGCCGTCGCCCGCGCGCACGGCAAGTCCGTCACGGTGCTGGAGGCGTCCGACCGGCTGATCGGACGCGCAGTGGCGCCGCCGGTCTCGGAGTTCTTCCGCGCCGCCCACGCTCGGCGGGGCGTCGACGTGCGCCTGAACGCGAAGGTCGTCTCGCTCGGCGGTGACGGCAGACGGGTGCGCACGGTGCAGCTCGCCGACGGCGACCGGATCCCCGCCGACGTCGTGATCGTCGGCATCGGCATCGAGCCGCGGATCGAGCTGGCCCGCCAACTGGACTTGGAAACGGCCGGCGGGATCGTGGTCGACGGGCATGCACGCACCAGCAATCCCACCGTCGTGGCGGCGGGAGACTGCACGGTGCAACCCAACCCGTTGACCGGCGCCGGGCAAGTGCGCCTCGAGTCGGTGCAGAACGCGATCAGTCAGGCCAAGGCCGCCGCCGCGACCCTGCTGGGACGGCGCGAGCCGAATGATTCGGTGCCGTGGTTCTGGTCGGATCAATACGACCTCAAGCTCCAGATCGCGGGTCTCTCGGGTGGTCACGATCACTACGTCGTCCGCGGTGACGTCGACGCGGAGAGCTTCTCGGTGCTCTACTACCGCGGCGACGAACTGATCGCCGCGGATGCGGTGAACGCACCCGGTGACTACATGGCGGTGCGGAAGGCGCTTGGCCAAGGCGCGACGATCGCCGGCGAGGCCGCCGCGGACGCGACCGTCGCCCTGCGCGACCTCATCGTCGGCCGCGCCGGCGCAGCGGTCACTGCCTGACGCTCACGCCTGAGCGTGCGCGGCAGCGGCCGGTGCGAACATCTCGTCGACCGCCACCCGTCGGGTCAGAATGTGTTGCGCGAGTGCGTAGCCGATGATCTCCTCGAGCATCGCGCGGTTGGCCTCCACGCCATGGGGAAGGGGGTCCGCGCCGGTGGCGTTCAACACCCGCGCGTATCGTCGGTCGATCGCGGTCGACACGTCCCCGGCGCGGAGCCGTTCGACGTAGCGCTGCTTGGCCTCGGTGAAGGCGTCCATCAGGGCCGACGGTAGGTCCGGGTGCCGCGCGAGGACGTCGTCTCGCACGACGGTCAGGTGGTTGATCGGGTAATAGTGGTGCTGCCGCAGCGCCGTCATCGCCACCTCGTCGGGGTCGCCGATCAGCGGGGCGACGTCGGGGTGGTCGACGTCCACGCCGATGACCGCGTCGACCTCGCCGTCGGCGAGCATGGCGGCAAGGTTCGCGCCGGGCGGGGCGGACTCGGTGTTGTTCGGGGGTCGGTACGTCTCGACATGCTCGTCGCCGGAGAGCACCCACGTGATGCGCTCGAGGTCGACGCCGTACTGGGTAGCCAGGATGCCGCGCGCCCAGACCCCGGTGGTGACGGTGTAACCGCGGTTCACCCCGACGCGGCGGCCCTCCAGGTCCCGGGGCGTGCGGATGCCCGCCCGGGTGTTGTGCAGGATCGCGCCGTGGTGGAAGCCGCGCATCAGGAAGATCGGCAAGGCGGTGAATGCGACGCCGTGCTCGCGGGCGACGAGGTAGGTGGTGACCGACATCTCGCAGACGTCGAACTCCAGCGTTCGAACCATCCTGCGGAAACCGTCGATGAGTACGGGCACCTCGGGAAAGGTCAGGGTGAAGCCGGCCGGTTCGATGGTGCCGTCGACGAGGAGTTGAGTCGCGCCCTGTGTGCGAATGACGGTGCTCAGGACACGATCCGGTTCCGACATGGGGTCTCCGTCCACTGGTGACTTCACGTCAACCGATGGTATATTGGCCAGACCATAATGCCAACGGCGCGTGTCGGACCGAGGCGACTTCCCTAGGGGTGACAGATGGTTGAAAGTGTCCTCGCCGCAGTGCGGACCGCGCCGAACACGACGGAACTTCGCGAACTTCCCATGCCCGAATTGTCCGATGACGCAGCACTGTTGAAGGTCGAAGTGGCCGGGATCTGCGGGACCGACGTCAAGATGTACCGCACGCCGCCGTTCGACCGCCCGGTGATCATGGGGCACGAGAACGTCGGCACCATCGCGGTCGCGGGCAAGAGGTTCACGCAACTGCACGGCGTCACCGCGGGCGACCGCGTCTTCGTCGAGCACTACGTCGGCTGCTACAACTGCGAGTGGTGCCGCATCGGTGAGTACCGGCACTGCGAGGCCACCGACTGGCGGACCAACGCCGACGCACGCCGCTACGGCTATACCTCCTCGGAGCACGCCGGCACGCTGTGGGGCGGGTTCTCGCAATACATGTACCTGCCCTGGAACGCGGTGGTGCACAGGGTGCCCGACGGCGTCACCGCCGAACTCGCCGGGCTGGTCACACCGCTGTCGAATGGCATCGAATGGGCGCTGCTGGCCGCCGGGGTCGGTTATGCCGACACCGTCTTGATCCAGGGGCCCGGCCAACAGGGCCTCGCTCAGGTGGTGGCGTGCAAGCAGGCCGGGGCCTCGAAGATCCTCATCACCGGGACGACCCGCGACCGGGCCCGCTTGGACCTGGCGCTGGACCTCGGCGCCGACGAGGCCATCGACGTCTCACGGGACGACCCCTTCGAGCGGGTCATGGACGCCACCGGCGGCAGGGGTGTGGACTTCGTCCTCGACTGCACCTCGCGCGCGGGGGTGGGACCCGTGCTACTCGGCATCGACGTCCTCAAGCGCCGCGAGGGCACCCTGTTGATCCAGGGCGAACTCGCCGCCTTCCCCGACTTCCCGGTCAAGCGACTCACCGAGAAGGCGATCACCATCAAGAGCGCGCGGGGGCACAGTTTCCGGGCGTGCGAACTGGCACTCGACCAGTTGTCCTCCGGCCGGTTCCCGCTGCAACGGCTCAGCACGCACAAGTTCGCCCTCGATCAGGTCGACCACGCCATCCGAGCGCTGGCCGGCGACACCGACGAGCAGGACGTCATCCACATCTCCTTGATGCCATGGCTGGGAAGGGAATCCTGAAACATGCCCGTGAACACGTCCGTCGTCGTGCGAAATCCGCCCCGTACCGATCCGGCCGTCCGCGACGGGCTCGGCGAGTTCGGCGTCGCGACCCTGCACGAGGCGCAGGATCGCACCGGCCTGGTGGCCGCGTACATGTCGCCGATCTACACCGGGGCGCGGGTGTGCGGGACCGCGGTCACCGTCATCGTTCCGCCCGACGACAATTGGATGATCCACGTCGCGGTGGAGCAGTGTCGGGACGGCGACGTGCTGGTCGTCGCCACCGAGACGCCCTCCGAGCACGGGTACTTCGGTGAGCTGCTCGCCACCGCACTGGCCGCGCGCGGCGTGCGCGGACTGGTGATCGACGGTGGGTGCCGCGACGTCGCCGAACTGACGGCCATGCGGTTCCCGGTGTGGTCGAAGTGCACGTTCGCCCAGGGCACCGTCAAGAAGCGCCTCGGATCGGTCAACGTGCCGGTCACGTGCGCCGGCGCCGCCGTCGAGCCCGGCGACGTGGTGGTCGGCGACGACGACGGCGTCGTGATCGTGCCGCGGGCCGATGCGGCGAACGTGCTCGCCGCGGCTCGGCTGCGGGAGCAGCGGGAAGCCGCCACCCGGGAACGCTACCGGCGTGGTGAGCTGAGTCTGGACGTCCACGACATGCGGGCCGACCTGGCGGCCCTCGGCCTGCGCTACGTCGACCACCAGGACGCCGACAGGTGATCATCGACGTCCACGGTCACTACACCACCGCCCCCGGCGCGCTGCAGGACTTCCGCGACGCACAGCTCGCCGCCCTCGGCGACCGGGGCCGCCCGGCGCCGAGCGCGCCCGCCATCGGCGACGACGAGCTGCGCGAGAGCGTCGAACGCCATCAGTTGCGGGTGCTGCGGGAGCGGGGAGCCGACGTGATGCTGTTGTCGCCCAAGGCTTCGGGGATGGAACATCACGTGACCGATCAGGCATCGGCAACCGCGTGGGCCGCCGTGTCCAACGACCTGGTGTACCGCGTCGCCGCGCTGTATCCCGACGCCTTCGCGCCGGTGGCGCAGCTGCCGCAAACCCCCGGCGGCGATCTGGGCCCGGTGATCCGGGAGCTCCGCCGATGCATTGAGGAGCTCGGCTTCGTGGGGTGCAACGTGAATCCCGATCCGGCGGGCGGCTTCTGGACGACACCGCCGATGACCGATCCGTACTGGTACCCGCTCTACGAGGCGATGACCGAATTCGACGTGCCCGCGATGGTGCACGTGTCGGCGTCGTGCAATCCGAACTTCCACACTCTGGGCGCCCACTATCTCAACGCCGACACCAGCGTCTTCATGCAGTTGGTCTGCGAAGACCTGTTCGACCGGTTCCCCGCACTGCGCTTCGTCATCCCGCACGGCGGCGGTGCGGTGCCCTATCACTGGGGCCGCTACCGCGGTCTGGCGGCACGGCTGGGACGGCCCGACCCCGGCGAGTTGCTGCGCAACGTGTACTTCGACACCTGCGTCTACCATCAGCCGGGAATCGACCTGCTGCACAGCGTGATTCCTACATCGAACATCCTGTTCGCCTCGGAGATGCTCGGCGCGGTTCGTGGCGCCGACCCCGACACCGGCATCGCCTGGGACGACACGTTGGCCTACGTCGAGCGGCTCGAACTCGGCGCCGCGGACCGCAGGGCCATCGTGGAATGCAATGCCAGGCGCGTCTACCCGCGCCTGGACCGACGTTTGACCGCCAAGGAGGCATGACCCGTGGCACCGCTGAACCTGACCTTGGCCTGTGGCGACTACGACCGGACCCGCGCCTTGGAGGACGGCAGCGTGCGGGCCGACGGCATCGACCTGACCTACCTGCGGCTGCCGGTCGAGGAAACCTTCTTCCGGATGCTGCGGCACCGCGAATTCGACGTCGCGGAGATGTCGCTGTCCACCTACGTGGCCACGCTTGACCAGGATTCACGGCCGTTCGTCGCCCTGCCGGTGTTCACCTCGCGCATGTTCCGGCACGGCGGGATCTACGTCAATGCCGGAGCGGGCATCACGACCCCGGCCGACCTGGTGGGCAAGCGCGTCGGCGCCCCCGAACTCCAATTGACCGCGGGGGTGTGGATCAGGGGCATCCTGGCCGAATACCACGACGTCCCCGTCGACTCCGTGACGTACTACACGGGCGGACAGGAAACGCCGGGCCGCATCGAGAAGGGTGCCGTCGACACCACCCTCGACGTCCGGCCCATCCCGGCCGGCGCCACGCTGTCGGCGATGCTGGCCGGCGGGGAGATCGACGCGTTGCACACGCCGCGGGTGCCGAGTCCCTTCCGCGATCGCGATCCACGGGTCAAGCGGCTCTTCGGCGACGTCGTCGCCGTCGAGAAGCAGTACTTCGAGTGCACCGGCATCTTCCCGATCATGCACGTCGTGGTGCTTCGATCGGACGTCTACGAACGGCACCGTTGGGTGGCCCAGTCGTTGTACAAGGCCTTCCTGACCGCACGCGATCTGGCGTACGCGCGCCTCTACGATTCGTCGGCGCTGCGATTCATGGAGCCGTGGTTGATCCAACATCTGGAGCAGGCCCGCGAACTGCTCGGGGCGGACTACTGGTCCTACGGTCTCGGCGCCAACGAGAAGGGCCTCGACGTGTTCCTCGGCTATCACCACGAGCAAGGGTTGTCGCGACGGCGGCACGAGGCCGCCGAACTGTTCGCCGCCGAAACCCACGAGTCGTTCGTGATCTGACGCCGGTTCCCTCGACCGGAATTCTCTTCCCAAGCTTCGGGGAACATGATAGAAATCACATCATAGGTCTGAATGTCAGTCCATTGGAGGTGATCGGTGAGGAGAGCCATGACGATGCGGTCGGCCATCCACGTCATAGTCGTGCTGGGCATGTTCGTCGCGGGGTGCGGCAACCCCACGGCGAGCGACGGCGGTTCGGCGGCACCGCCGGGATCGGCTGCGGCTCAACAGGTGTACGACCAGATCAACGGCCTGTCCGGCGACGAGCGCAGTCAGACGCTGCGCGACCTGGCCACCAAGGACGGGCAACTCGCGCTCTACACCTCCAACACGGACATCGACGACGTGGTGAAGGCCTTCGAGGCCAAGTACCCGATCAAGGTGGAGACCTACCGGGCCAACTCGGAGACCGTGCTGCAACGAATCCTGCAGGAATCGAGCGCTCGGTACCAGGGCGCCGATCTGGTGGAGACGAACGCCGGCGAACTCAACGCGCTGCAGCAACAGCAATTGCTGTATCCCTACACGGGTCGACTGCGTGACGAGGTCCGCCCCGAGGGGCGCAAGGACGGCTGGACCGCCGATCGGTTCAACGCCTTCGTGCTGGGCTGGAACACCAACAAGGTTCCCCCGGGCACCGAACCGAAGTCACTCGAGGACCTGACCGGTCCGCAGTGGAAGGGCCGCGTCGGTCTGGAGATCGGCGACGTCGACTGGTACGCCGCGATGCACGACTACTACGTCAAGCGGGGGATGTCCGAGGCCGACGTGACCAACCTGTTCACGAACCTGGCGACCAACGCGAAGGTCGCCAAGGGACACACGGTGATGGGGGAACTGCTGGCCGCCGGCCAATTCGACACGGCGGTGTCGATCTACTCGCACACCGTGGACAACGCCGCCAAGAAGGGCGCTCCGGTGGCCTGGAAGATCCAGGGCAAGCCGATCGAACCGGTGGTCCTGCGGCCGAACGGCGCCGGCCTGCTGAAGTCGGCGAAACATCCTGCGGCGGCCGTGCTGTTTCTGGACTTCCTGCTGACCGATGGCCAGGCGATCATCGCCGGCGCGAACCGCATCGGAGCGATTCCCACCGCCGACGACCCGTTGGCGGGAGTCCAGACCGCGTCGGTGCCCGAAGGGGAGTTGCTCGCCAACGCCAAGCAGTGGAGCGACGCCTACAAGCGGATCACCGACGCCGGCGGTCAGTCCTGACCGCTCGCGCGGACGGACAGCCCACACACCGGGGAAGGGACGGAAAGGACCAGACATGGCATCGCGCACCAGAACCAACGTCTCGCACTATCACGTGCAGAAGAATCGCCGGGCCGACTTCATCCAACGGTGGCGTGGCTATCAGAAGACGGTGATCAGGCTCGAGGACGTGGCTCTCGCCGAGACGAGTCGCGGCACCCGCGTCGGGGTCTACGTCGGTGCGGACGGGGACCGCCCGACCCGCTCGATGGACGCCCTCCTCCACGAGATCGACCCGGGGGTCACCTCGACCATCCACCGGCATTCGTGGGACGCCATGGTCCTGGTGGTGGCCGGCCACGGCTGGACCGAGATCGACGGCCAGCGAATCGATTGGTACCCAGGCGATTCGCTGCACCTTCCGGCGTGGTCCTGGCATCGCAGCGGCAACGACGGTGACATCCCCGCGCGCTACGTGTCGTTTTCGAGCGAGCCGCTGCTGGAGACCATGGGGATGTCGATCCTCGAGGATGCCGGCACCGCTCCGGTTGCCGAACTACCGGGGCGCCCGGAGTTCTCCGCGGAGATCCCCGGGGACGACCCGTACGCCCGCCGGATGCGCCGGCTGGCGTACGACCAGCGGGCGCGGCGGTCGGGGCGACTGCACACCGACTGGGACGAGTTGGAGCTGCTGCCCACGCCGCGCGGCACCCGCACGACGTTCCTCCTCGACCGCGCCATCGGGTACCAGGCGTCCGGCATCTCGATGGCGATGTTCGAGCTGGGACCGGGGCGTGGTCAGTCGATGCACCGGCACGCCGGGGAGGCCTGGTTGTACGTGCTCGAGGGATCCGGTCACAGCTACCTGGGCACCGAACCCGAGGGCGGCACCGACTATCCGTGGCAGAAGGGCGACCTCATCGTCGTCGATCACTTCCTGTGGCACCAACACTTCAACGACGATCCGCAGCTAACGGCAAAGGTGGTGCGGATACACATGTTCGACAGTCTGCTCGACACCATGCGGGTCCTGATGGATCCCATGGTGCTGTTCGAGGAGCCCCCCGAGCACATCCGCGACGCGCAGGCCGGCGACATCTCCACGATCGTGTGGCCCGAGGTCACCAGACCGACGTGGCCGTGACACCCGTCGCCTTCCCGCCAGGAGTGCTGTCGGTCCATGCGCTGCCGGCCGATCACCACGACGGACCGTGGGATCACATCCTCACCCCGCCCGGGCTCAAGGACCGGCTCCTCAACCATGCCCTGCTGACGTTGCTGCACGGACCGGCGCTGGCGACCATGGCCGGGCTGCCGCACGGACTCATCGTCCTGTCCGGCCCGCCGGGAACGGGGAAGACGACGTTGGCCCGCGGCCTGGCACAGGCGGCGGCGAAGGCGGTCGCTCCGCGCGGTGCGACGACCTACGTCGAGATCGACCCCCACGCACTTCCCAGTGAGATGCTCGGCGAGAGCCAGCGCAACATCACCGCGCTGATGACCGACACGATTCCCGAACTCGCCGCCCGGCGACCGCACACCATCGTCCTCGTCGACGAGGTGGAATCCTTTGCCGTGCGCCGAAGCAGCGCGTCGTTCAGCAGCAACCCCGTGGACGTGCACCGGGCCACCGATGCGTTGCTCGCCGGCATCGACGCGGTGGCCACCGGCGCCCCGAGGGTGGTCTTCGTCGCGACCACCAACTTCATCGAGGCCGTGGACGAGGCGTTTCTGTCCCGCGCGGACCTGTCGGTGCGACTGTCGCTGCCCGACGCCACCACCATCGCCCGGATCATCCGGCACAGCCTCGCCGAGCTCGCCGCCGTCTGGCCCGAGGTGGCGGGACTGGCCGAGGACGACGGTCTGCACGCCAAGATGGCGGTGTCGTGCGACGGCTGGAACGGGCGCCGGGTGCGCAAGCTGGTGCTGTCGGCGCTGACGATGCGTCGGGACGTCACCCGCGACCCGAATGCCTTGACCGCCGATGACCTCCTGGCTGCCGTCGAGGCCGCCGAACCCGACGACGCGGAGGTCGGTCGGTGAATGCGTTCGACCGCGATCGTGGCCGCCTTCCGGTGCTGCACTACGACTTCGACACGACGGGTCTGGTGGTGTTCGACATGCTCGAGGCGCACCGCGAAGCCATCGAGGCCGCCGGCTCGATCGGTCCGACGAAGCGCCTGATCGACGCGTGCCGCGTGGTGGGCGTGCCGATCTTCTACGCCAGGGCCGACCACCGCGCGGACGGCGCAGACCGCGCGCAGACGCTGTCCGATACCGACAAGCAGTTCCGCCCGTGGGGCCCCGAGAACCGGCATCGCACCGCCTGGGCGCGCCGTGTCGACCGCGCGGGCTTGACCGTGCTCGAGGAGATCGCCCCCGCGCCCGGCGATTACGACGTGCCCAAGCACCGCTGGTCGGCCTTTCACGGCACTCACCTGGAATTGTCGCTGCGCAGCCGCGGGATCGACACCATTCTGCTCGTCGGCGGATCCGTGCACGTCGGCATCGCGTCCACGGCTTACGACGCCCGAGACAAGGACTTCCAGATCACGGTGGTACCCGAGTGTTGCCACGGGCGGCGCGAGCAGCGCCAGTTCTTCCTGGCGAACGTGTTCCCGATGATGTGCAACGTGCGCCCGCTCGACGACGTCATCACCGGTCTGCGGCCGCAGCGACGGCGGGATGCCGGCACGCCTGCCGGCTGGTGACGACAGCCACTGGACATGCGATGTGACGTGGCTTACGATCGCAATGGTCTAACCATTAGCACAAAGGAAACGTCGAAGGAGATTAGCATGGGTAAGAAGGGCCGCGTATTCGTCCGTGGGCTGACCTCGGAGACGTACGGCCTCGGCGACTTCCGACGCCAGCAGCTGGAGGTGGAGCGGGTACGGGACGACGAGTACGTCGTCGACGACGCCAAGGTCGCCCACTCCGGTGACAGCGAGCAGTCCCGCACCTGGTGGCGGATCGGACCGGGCGACGAGGACTTCCTCACCCAGACGATTCAGGTGCACTTCGTGGAGCTGCCGCCACAGTCCTCCAATCATGGCCACGGCCACCAGAACGAGGCCGCGTTCTACATTCTCGAGGGTCGCGGCTATGAGATCCACGACGACCAGCGCTACGACTGGTCGGCAGAGGACCTGGTGTTCGTGCACACCGACTCGGTACATCGACACTTCAATCCCTACGACGAGAAAGCACTGGCGCTGGTCGTCAAGGCCAAGTGCACGTGGATGTTCATGGGGCTGATTCAGCAGGGCCGCAGCGGTCCGGTGCAGAACGAGGCGGCGTTCGGTCCCCGCGAGGAGTGGTCCAACATCTGGACCCCGGGTGTGCTCGACCGCAAGAAGGTGATCAGCCCGTCGGACACGGTCTGGGAGCAGACACCGCTCGGCCGGGTGCGGACGATCGCCTCGCCGGAGCGCACGGACGCCCGCATCTTCAGCATCGACGCCTTTGAACTGGAGATTCCCGCCGGCGGTCATTCCGGCAAGTACTGGAAGATGGCCGACGAGGTGTACTACGTGCTCTCCGGTGGCGGCTACGCGCTGCAGTGGGAGGTGGAGGCCGAGATCGCCGAGAAGTACTACGCCCGGATTGCGCTGGAGCCGAAGCGATTCGACGTCAAGCAGGGTGACACGCTGTACGTGCCGCAGAACCACGTGTGTCAGATCTTCGCCGCCGACGGCACGCCGCTGCGGCTGTTCAATGCGCAGAACCGGGTGTTCAAGCACCTCGGCTACGACACCGTGCACTACTTCGAGCCCGCTTCGAGCAGTGCCGAGCAGGCCGGCGAACTGGCTCACACCTCCAGCTAGGACGTCGGGTGGTACTGCGGCCGGCGGCGTTCGTGGCCGCCGGGCCGCGGGACGCCGGCGCGTGGTCGTCGGCGAAATACTGGTGTAGCCCGGATCACATTCGGTGAACATACTGATGGAAATCACATCGCAATGGTCTTACAATAAGTCCATGGTTCAGCGGCCGCCGGCGGCGGACTGGGCCCCCACCTCGAAGAGACAGGATCCGCGGCATGACTTCTCGACTCGGCCGACTCGCCACCGCCGTCGCCGTCATCGCAGCAATGGTGTCGTGTGGCGCACCTCCGACGGCGCCGACGACGAGTTCCGGGGCTTCGACGTCGGCGTTCGACAAGTATGAATCGCTCACGGGGCAGCAACGCCGGGACCGCCTGGTCACCGACGCCAAGAGCGAGGGGCAGTTGACGCTGTACACGTCGATGACCAGCGACGTGGCCGACGCCGTCAGCAAGGCCTTCGGCGACCAGTTCGGCATCAAGATCAACCTGTATCGCGCCGCCTCGGAGACCGTCCTGCAGCGCATCTTGCAGGAGGCCAGCGCCAACCATCCCGGCGCCGACGTGGTGGAGACCGACGCGCTGGAGATGGCGGCTCTGAACAAGGAGCACCTGGCCGCCCGGTACGCCGGTGAGCGCCGCGACAAGGTGGCACCCGAAGGACAGTTCGAGAACTGGACCGCCACCCGCTACAACCTGTTCGCCCCGAGCTGGAACACCGTGAAGGTGCCGGCCGGCGGCCAGCCCACCAGCTGGGAAAGCCTTGCCGACCCGAAGTGGAACGGACAGCTGGCCATGGAGCTCTCGGACTACGACTGGTACCTGACCCTCTACGAGTACTGGCAGACGCACGGCAAGAGCTCCAGCGAGATCGACAAGCTCTTCGCCGACATGGCCAGTGGGGCGAAGGTGGTCAAGGGACACACCGTGATGGGCGAACTGCTCTCGGCCGGACAGTTCTCGGTGGCCGCATCCAACTACAGCTATCTGGTGCAACGTGGCGCCGACAAGGGTGCACCGGTGGCCTACCAGCCGTTCGTCGAGCCCGTGATCGCCCGTCCCCAGGGCGCGGCGTTGATGAAGTCCGCGCCGCATCCCGCCGTGGCGCTGCTGTTCGAAGACTGGCTGCTCACCGAGGGCCAGCAGGTTTTCGTGAACCTCGGCTTGACGCCGTCCATCGAACCCCAAGGACTCAAGGATCCGCTCGCGGGAGTCGAGGTCATCCCGGTTGACGTCAACAAGCTGCTGAACGAGCAGAAGCAGTGGAGCGACCGGTACGACGCGCTGCTGCAGAAGGGCGAACAGGTCGGATGACCAAGCCCAGGAACGACATCCGGCCAGCAAACGACACCGTTCCCGAGGTGAACCCATGACCACCACCGCGCCCACGCGGCCGTCGACCCCGCGGCCGTCGTCCGCCCAGATGCCGGCCGAGCCGGCCCGCTGGCGGCGATACCTGCCCACCTCGAAGTTCCTCACCTTGGGCGTGGTGACGCTGATCATCGGCTATCTGGCGATCGTGCCGCTCTACTACTTGTTCTGGGGCACGTTCTTCGATCAGGCCGGCTTGACCTTCTCCGGGTTCGAGCGGGCCTACGGAAACGACCAGATCTTCGGTCTCGTCAAGAACTCCCTGGTGTTCGCGGTGGGCGCCGCGGCGGTGTCGTTGGTGATGGGCACCGCGCTGGCGTACCTCAACGTCCGCACCGACGTACCGTTCAAGGCGCTGTTCTTCGCCGCGTCGATCATTCCGCTCGTCATCCCCGGCATCCTCTACACGATCGCCTGGATCCTGTTGGGCAGTCCCGACATCGGATTGATCAACCACTATTTGGTGCCGGTCTTCGGGCGCGCGGTGATCGACGTGTTCAGCATCTGGGGAATGGTGTGGGTGGAGGGACTGCAGCTGTCGCCGATCGTCTTCCTCCTGATGGTGGCCTCGTTCCGGGCGATGGATCCCTCGCTCGAGGAATCCGCGTTGATGTCGGGAGCCGGCCGGTGGACGGTGTTCCGCAAGGTCACCGTCCCGCTGGCCCGGCCGGCGATCGTCGCCGCGATCCTGATCATGGTGGTGCGCAGCCTCGAAAGCTTCGAAGTGCCCGCCCTGCTCGGGCTGCAGAACGGCATCTACGTCTTCACCAGCCGGATCTACTTCGTGCTCCGCGACTATCCGCCGGACCTGCCTGCCGCCGGTGCGCTGGCCATCGGCCTGTTGTTCATTGCGGTTCTCGGCGTGGTCATCTCGAACTTCGCCGGCCGCGCCAGCAAGAACTACCAGACCGTCACCGGGAAGGGCTTCCGACCGCGCCCGATGGAACTGGGCAGGTGGCGGCCGGTCGCCGGCGTGCTCGTCATCCTGTACTTCGCCCTGACGGTGATCGCGCCGCTACTGGTGCTCCTGTACACCTCACTGCTCAAGTTCTATGCGCCGCCGTCGAAGGACACCTTCTCGACCATGACGCTGGACAACTACCGGCAGCTGGCGCACACCGCCGGCGCGTTGACCGCACTGAAGAACTCGTTGATCCTCGGATTGTCCTCCGCCACGATAGTGATGGCGCTGATGGCGGTGGCGGCCTGGATCGTGGTGCGGTCCCGCATCCGCGGGCGGAAGGTGCTCGACGGACTGGCGTTCCTCCCGCTGGTGGTGCCCGGGCTGGTGATGGGCCTGGCGCTGAGCTTCGTCTACCTGCGCAGCCCGATCCCCATCTACGGCACCCTGTTCATCCTGCTGATCTCGTACTGCACCCGCTATCTGCCGTACGGGATGCGCTACGCGGTCACCTCGATGCAGCAGATCTCCAACGAACTCGAAGAGTCGGCATTGGTCAACGGCGCGAGCTGGTGGCAGACGTTCCGCCGCGTGTTGCTGCCGCTGCTGATGCCCGGTGTGTTGGCGGGCTGGATCTACATCCTGGTGGTGTCGTTCCGCGAGCTGTCCAGTTCAATCCTGTTGTACAGCCCCGGCAACGAGGTGCTGTCGATCCTGATCTTCGAACAGTTCGAGAACGGACAGTTCACCGTGTTGTCCGCGCTGGGCGTGGTGATGGTCCTGACATTGGTGGTCCTCGTCACCGTCGCCTACAAACTCGGGGCCAAGGTCGGCCTCAAACAGGATTGATCTCGGGGTCTGGAAAGGAACCGATGTGTTAGAAGTCCGGAACTTGGTCAAGTCCTACGACGCGGAACGCCAAAAGCGCCGCCGCGGTAAGACATCCACCAACAACGATGGTGCACGGGTGTTCGCGGTCAACGACATCAGCTTCACGGTCGAGCCCGGTGAGCTGTTCACGCTGCTGGGCCCCTCGGGTTGCGGGAAGTCCACCACGCTGCGCTCCATCGCCGGCCTGGAGAGGCCGGATTCCGGCGTCGTCTCGGTGGGCGGCAACGTCTTGTTCGCGGCTGGTCCCGGCACGGCGAAGAGGGTCAACGTGCCGGCGAACCAGCGCGGGCTCGGCATGGTGTTCCAGTCCTACGCGATCTGGCCGCACATGACCGTGTTCGAGAACGTCGCGTTCCCGCTCCGGGTGTGCGCTCGCCGTCAGCGTCCCGGCAAGCGGGAGCTGACCGAGCGCGTGCACCGGGTGCTCGAGACGATGGAGCTGCTCAAGTACGCCGACCGGCAGGCCACCAAGCTCTCCGGTGGGCAGCAGCAGCGGTTGGCGCTGGCCCGCGCCATCGTCATCGAGCCGTCGCTGCTCCTGTTGGACGAACCGTTGTCGAACCTGGACGCCAAGCTGCGGGAGTCGTTGCGCTTCGAACTCAAGCGCCTGCAGCGGGAGCTGGGCATCACCTCGATCTACGTGACGCACGACCAGATCGAGGCGTTGTCGCTGTCGTCGCAGATCGCGGTGATCCGCGACGGTGAAGTCGTCCAGCAGGGCAAGCCGCGCGACATCTACGAGAACCCCAAGAGCAAGTTCGTCGCCGAGTTCATCGGCACGTCGAACTTCATCGACGGGACCGTGGCCACCCGCGACGGCGACACGCACGTCGTGGAGACGCGCGACGGACGGCTGACCCTGATCTCCGGCGCGCACGTACCGCCCGGCACCGAGGTGGTGGTGTCGATCCGTCCCGAGGCGGTGATGCTGACCGCCGAGCGGCCGGTCGGTGCGGTCAACGCGTGGGAGGGGATCGTCACCACCCGCGCCTTCCTCGGCGACGCGGTCGATCACGTGGTGGCCATCGGCAAGCGCGACATCCGGGCCCGCTGCCTGCCGCACATCTCGCACGCTCCCGGGACGGCGGTGTACATGCAGATGGATCCCGGCAAGCTGGCCCTCGTCCCGGTCGACTGATCGCGAGGATGCACGCCCCGGCCGTCCTCACCAACCGCGACTTCAACCTGTATTGGGCAGGCGTCGTCTTCTCGCAGATCGGCACCCGCGGAACCGTTGCCGCGAATCTGTACCACGTCTACCAGTTGAGCGGGTCGATCGCCCAGACCGGGCTGGTCGGCGCCGCGCAAGCCATCGCGCTGGTGCTGCTCAGCCCGCTCGGTGGCGTCCTCGCCGACCGATGGGACCGCCGCCGGCTGCTGCAGTGCTGCCAAGCGGTCGCGATGGTGGTCGCCGCTGGACTGGCGGTGATGACGCTGACCGGACGGGTCACCGCCTGGGAGGTGCTGGCGTCGGTGGTGTTGACCACCGCCGCGGCCACCTTCGACCAGCCGGCCCGCCAGGCGCTCATCCCGGCTCTGGTGCCGCGGGATCAGCTGGCCCAGGCCTTCGCGCTGATCAACCCGTCGCGCGAGGTCGCGGTGCTGGCGGGCCCGACGCTGGCCGGTGTGTTGATCGCGGCGGGCGGGCCGGGGCTGATGTACGCGGTGGACGCGGTCACCTACGCGGCGCTGGTGGTGATCCTGCAAGTGCTGCGCGTGGCGCGGCTCGGGGGCGCGGGGACGGCGACCTCGGTGTGGCGACAACTCGTCGACGGCGCGCGTTACGTCCGGCGCCGCAGGATCATCTGGATGCTGATGTCGCTGGACCTCTCCGCGACCTTGTTCGGCGCCTACCGCGTGGTGCTTCCCGCGCTGTGCGCCACCGTCTTCGACGTCGGCCCGCAGGGTTACGGCATACTCGCGGCCGCCCCCTCGGCGGGGGCGCTGATGGCGACGTACGTCGTGTTCACGGTGGTGGGCCGGGTGAGGGCGCTCGGGTGGGTGCTGGTGAGCTCGACCGTGGCGTACGGGATGGCGAACGTCGCACTGGCGCAGTCACGTCTGTACGGGATCGCGGTGCTCGCCGGATGTCTGATCGGTGCCTTCGACGCGATGGCGACCACGATCCGGCAGGCCGCGGTGCAGCTCGAGACTCCCGACGAACTGCGGGGCCGGGTGTCGGCGCTGTATCAGATGGCCTCGCGCGGGGGTCCGGCGCTCGGCGACACGCTGATCGGTGCGGTGGCCGGCGTGCTCGGGCCGGTGACCGCACTGACCGTCGGGGGCGCGGTGGCGGCGACGTACTCGTGCGCGTTCCTCACCAAGCCGAATGCCTTGCGCGAGTACCGCGGCAAGGCGGCCGAGCCAGCGGCGGCGCCGGTCCCGGAATCTTCGGGTGGATCTTGACAATCCCCGCCGTATTGGTAATACCATTAGGTCAAAGACTCATCGACGGAGGACACACGTGGCCAAGGATGCGCTCGTTTCGGACGATCTCGCGAAGAAGTTCGCCACCGAGAAGGACTCGCCCTACGTGCGGTGGGTGCGCGGCGAGGGCCTCGACATCATCGGCGCGCACTACGTGCCGGACCTGAACACCGTCGAACTCAAGCCATGGGCCCGGCGCGGCGGGCGCGGTGTGTTCATCAACCACGAAGCGTCCCGGACGTCGAATGACTGCTACGTGTGCGAGATCCCCGCGGGCCAGGAACTCGCGCCGCAACGCCAGCTCTTCGAGGAGATGATCCTGGTGCTCTCCGGGCACGGCTCCACGTCGGTGTGGAACGAAGCAGGACAGCGGGTCACCTTCGAGTGGGGACCCGGGGCGATGTTCGCGATCCCGCTGAACACCTGGCACCAGCACTTCAACGGATCGGGCAGTCACGCCGCCCGGTTCGTGTCCTCGACGAACATGCCGCCGGTGATCAACCTGTACGACGAGGCCGACTTCGTCTTCGGCACCGCCCACGACTTCGTCGGACGCTTCGCCGGCGAGGCGGACTACTTCGCACCCAAGGACGACCAGGACGGGCTGCTGCTCAAGACGAACTTCGTCGCCAACACCCTGGACCTGCCGCTGGTGTCGGCCAAGGAACGCGGAGCCGGCGGCGCACACATTCGCTTCTCCATGGCCAAGGGCTCGATGAACAGCCACATTTCGCAATTCGCGCCCGCGACCTACAAGAAGGGTCATCGCCACGGGCCCGGCGCCCACGTCATCATCCTGACGGGCGAGGGTTTCAGCCTGATGTGGCCGGAAGGGGAGGAGCCGCGTCGCTACGAGTGGAAGCCCGGCACGTTGATCGTCCCTCCCAACATGTGGTTCCACCAACACTTCAACACCGGTGCCGAACCCGCGCGGTACCTCGCCTTCAAACACGAAGTGGTGTCGATCCGCAACGCCCAGGGCGTGCCGAAGGCGTGGATCAGCCGCCGCATCGGAGGCGATCAGATCGACTACGCCGACGAGTCACCCGTGGTCCGCGAGACCTTCGCGAAGGCGCTTGCCGAGAACGGGCTGGCGCCGAAGATGGACGACGCCTACGCCGCCGAACTGGCGGATCTGCCGCCGATGTCGGAAGCGCCCGTGCCGGCACGGGCATGAACCACGACCCCGACCACGATCATCCCGAGGAGGCCGATGCGCCGCTGGAGGACAATCCGATCTGGCAGCAGGACAACGTCACGCTGCACAGCGTGGGCGTCGACATCGGCAGCTCGGGGACCCAGGTGGCGTTCTCCCGACTTCACCTGCGGCGACGTGGGGAGGACCTCACCAGCCGTTACGTCGTCGTCGCCCGCGACACGCTGTTCGAGTCCGACGTCGCCCTGACCCCGTACGCCGAGGACCTGTACATCGACGCGGTGGCGCTGGGCAGGCTGCTCGACGCGGCCTACGCCGACGCCCGACGCGAACCGGAGGACGTCGACACCGGTGTGGTGATCCTGACCGGTGAGGCGTTGCGCCGTCGCAACGCCGAACAGATCGCCGCCGTCGTCGCCGAACGCGCCGGCGACGTGGTGTGTGCGTCGGCAGGTCACCACATGGAGGCCATGCTGGCCGCCTACGGATCCGGGGCCGTGCTCGCCTCCCACCAGATCGGCGGCCGAATCCTCAACGTGGACATCGGCGGTGGCACCACGAAACTCGCGCTGATCGAGAACGGCAGGGTGCGGGAAACCGCGGCTCTGCACGTCGGGGGTCGGTTGATCGCCGTGGACGGCGCCACCGTCACGCGCATCGAACCCGGCGGCCGCAGGCATGCGTCGGCCGCCGGCCTGGACCTACGCCTGCGCAGTCGCGTGGATCCGTCGGCGCTGGACGACATCACCAGCGGCATGGCCGATTTGGTGGTCGCCGCGATTCACGGCGAGCCGGCCGCCGACTCCTTCTTCCTCACCGAGCCCATCAGGGATCGGGGCGCCGTCGACGGCGTGATCTTCTCCGGAGGGGTGGCTGAGTACGTGTACGGGACCGAGGCGAGGGATTTCGGTGACCTGGGACGCCGCCTCGGACTGGCGCTGGCCGAGCGAATCGCCGCGGGACGGTTGCCTGCGCCGGTGATGACTGCTACGCAACGGATTCGGGCTACGGTCCTCGGGGCCTCGGAGTACACCGTCCAGCTCAGTGGCATCACGAGTTTCATCCCCGCTCCCGAGTCGACGCTGCCTCGCCGCAACGTGCAGGTGGCCCGCCCCCCGTACCCACTCGACGACGTGGTGGACGCCCAAGCGATCGCCGCGGCCATCGAGCAGCACCTCTCGACCTTCGGACTCGACGACGGACCCGCCGACGTGGCGGTCGCGCTGACGTGGCAGGGGCCGCCCAGCTATCGGCGTCTTCGCGCGTTCGCCGAGGGCGTCGCGATGGGCCTGCGCGGACGCATCGCCGACGGACGGACGATCTACCTGATGACCGACGCCGACATCGCGGTGGTGCTCGGCACCATCCTGCGCGACGAGCTCGCGGTGACCAACGAGCTGCTCGTCCTCGACGGGGTCGACCTGCGCGACTTCGACTTCGTGGACCTCGGCCGTATCAGGCGACCGTCGAACACCGTTCCCGTCACCATCAAGTCGCTGGTGTTCGGTGCCGATGCGGTCACGCCCTCGGTGATGGCGTGAGCACGTCGGCCGACACTGCCGAGACGGCCGCTCTGCGCGCCACGGTGGCGACCGCCTGCCGGATCATGGCTCACCAGGGGCTGGCCGCCGACGTCCTCGGCCACGTCAGCGCCCGGCTGGATGCCGATCGGATACTCCTGCGCTGCAGGGGAAGGCAGGACAGCGGCCTGCTGTTCACCACCACCGAGGACGTCCGGGTGGTCGGTCTCGACGAGCCCGGTGACCCGGGTGACGGCTATGCCGTGCCCAATGAATCCCACATTCACACCGAGCTGTACCGGGCACGACCAGACGTCGGCGCCGTCGTGCACGCGCACCCGCGTGACGTGGTGGTGGCCGACCTGGCCGGGGTGGAGTTGGTCGAGGCGTTCGGCGCCTACAACATCCCCGCCTCGCGGCTGGCTCGCGGCGGTGTCCCGGTGTATCCGCGACCGGTGCTGATCCGGACGCCGGAGCTGGGCCGTGAGGTCGTCGCGGCGATGCGCGGCGCCGACGTCGGCATCCTGCGTGGACACGGCGTGGTGACGGTGGGCGAGTCCGTGCCGCAGGCCATGATGCGGGCGCTGGACCTCGTCGAGCTGTCCGGCATCTGCGCCGACGTCCGGCGGCTCGGCGCACCGCTGCGGGCGCTCTCGGAGCCGGACCGTCAGGGGCTGCCCGATCTCGGGTCGTCCTTCAACGACCTGTCCCGCTGGCGGCACTACGCGGGGCGACTGCAGTGGGCCCAGCCACATCCTTAGGCGGTGCGCTACAGCCCTCCGTCGCCGTTCGACAGCGCCGTAATCCGTTGGCCCAGGTACGTGCATTCCGGTTCATGAAGCAGTGCCGCGACGTCGTCGGCCGTCATCGTCTTGATCAACTGGTCGACCTGTCCGGTCAGGGGCAGCACCAGACCGCCGCTCTGCGCCAGCGCCAACACGAAGTCCATGTCCTTCTCCTGCCACGTGAAGCGGGAGGAGTCCCAGCGCCGCAAGGTGCCGTTGTCGGCGGGGCACTTCTGGAGGACCTCCCGCATCCGCTGGGGATTGACGCCGTACCGCTTGGCGAGGGCGAGGGCTTCGAAGTTGGCGACGCTGTGAATCCAATGCAGCAGGTTGTTGCACGTCTTGGCGAGTTGGCCCGCGCCCAGTGCCCCGACGTGCTCCACGGCGCGGCTGTACGAGTGCAGCATCGGACGGGCCCGGTCGACGTCGGCTGCCGCGCCGCCGCACAGCGACAGCAGGTCACCTTCTCGGGCGCCGAGCGCGCCGTAGACCACCGGGGCGTCGATCAGTCGCAGCCCGACCGGCTCGACGACGCGCGCCATCCGCCGCATCGCCTCCAACCCGTGGGTGCCCGCCACGACGAGGAGTTGACCCGCGCTGCCGTGTGCCGCCAGTTGTCCGGCGACGGACTCCATCTGGTCGTCGGTGCGCAGGCACGCCAGCACGATCTCGGCGCGATCGGCCAGCTGCGACACGTCCGGGGCCGGCTCGGCGCCCCGGTCGGCGGCGGCGGCCAGTCGCCCGGGGTCGACGTCGTGGGCGATCACCTCGTATCCGTGATCCAGCAGGTGCCCGGCCATGGGCAGGCCCATGTCGCCAACTCCGATGACGCCGATCATGTTTGGCTCCTCTTTCGCAGTGCCGGCACGGGTAGCGGTTAAGTCCTAATGGTATTACAGTTAGTTTATTGTGGCGAGGGTCTCACCCGTCGCCGGAACGACGGAGAATCAGAGAGGGCGGAACGTGCTGAGGGCAGAGATCAACGAGTTGTTGACCCGTACCGGTCCGGGAACCCCGATGGGGGAGCTGTTCCGGCAGTACTGGCTGCCGGCGATGCTGGCCGAGGAACTGCCAGAGAACGACGGTCCGCCCGTGCGCGTCAAGCTGTTGGGGGAGCGGATGGTCGCGTTCCGCGACAGCGAGGGGCGCTACGGACTGATGGACGAGTTCTGCGCGCACCGCGGGGCGTCGTTGTGGTTCGGACGCAACGAGGGCTCGGGTCTGCGGTGCCCCTATCACGGCTGGAAGTACGACGTCACGGGCCAGGCCATCGAGATCCCCTCGGAACCGGAGCACAGCACGTTCTGCGCGCACGTGAAACTCACCTCCTACCCGCTGGTCAAGGTCGGCGACGTGCTCTGGACCTACATGGGCGATCCGGAGAAGCAGCCACCACTGCCCGAGTTTGAGTTCGCGACGGTGCCGCCGGAGCAGACCTACACCTCGAAACGGTGGCAGGAGTGCAACTGGCTGCAGGCGTTCGAGGGTGGCATCGATTCGTCGCACGTGTCGTTCCTGCACTCCGGCGGACTCAAGACCGACCCATTGTTCAAGGGCACCAAGGGCAACGAATACAACATGGGTGACCTCAAGCCCTACTTCGAGGTCGCCGACGCCGACGGCGGACTGTTCGTCGGGGCGCGGCGCAACGCCGAAGAAGACACCTACTACTGGCGGATCACCCCCTGGGTGATGCCGTGCTTCACCCTCGTCCCGCCGCGCGGGGATCATCCGGTGCACGGCCACTTCTGGATTCCGATCGACGACGAGAACTGCTGGACATACTCCTTCGACTACCACCCGGTGCGTCCCTTGACGGCCGACGAGGTGCAAGCCATGAGGGACGGCCACGGCGTGCACAGCGAGAACATCCCCGGCACCTTCCGCCCGGTGCGCAACAAGGACAACGACTACCTGATCGACAGGGAGGCGCAGCGTCGCGGAGACACCTACTCGGGGGTGACCGGCATCGCGATCCAGGACTCCTCCCTGCAGGAGAGCATGGGCCCCATCGCCGACCGGACGAAGGAGATGCTGGTCTCGGCCGACAGCGGCATCATCAAGGCGCGCCAGAAGCTTCGCCGCGCGGCCGAGGCGCTGCGCGACGCCGGGACCACTCCGCCCGGCGTCGACCCGGCTCACCATCGCGTGCGCTCGGCGGCGGTCGTGCTGCCGCGGGACGCCGCCTTCGCCGAGGCCTGCCGCGAGGACCTCACCGTGCGCGACGGCGTTCGGCAGACGTCGGTATGAGCGCCACCTTCCGGCCGATACTCGGCAGCAGTTGTGCGCGCGCAACGACGTCGGCGGAAATGCGCCATCGCATCGACCGGCCGATCCGCGGACGCAGCGGCGCACGGATCGTCGGGCTCGACCGCGGGGCGGACGACGTGGTGCGGCGCATCGCCGGCCAAACCTGGGGCCACGCCCGGTTCTACGGCCTGGCGGAACCGGCGGCCGATTCCGACGCCGGTGGCTCCGCGGCGGTGCTGTTGCGTGACGTCGATGGAGCGGAGTCGAGCCTGCTCGCAGAACTCGAGGAGGCCGACGTCGTGATCATGGTGGCGACCACTGCGGCCGACGGCGCCGCAGCCTCGATCATCGGCGCCGCCTGCACCGTCCGCGCGATCATGACGGCCGCCCTGGTGATCGGTGAGCCGGCTGCGGTGGTCGGGACCGTGGCGACCGTCCGGCCGCATGCCCGGGTTCTGATGGTCAGCACCGATGAGCGCGACGTGGTCGACCTGCTCAGTGCACTACGAGCGTGAAGGGGCCAGTAGTGGGCAAGAAGGTGCAGCTGACCGACCTGGCGGCGATGAAGCGGACCGGCCGCAAGATCGTCGGTGTGGTCGCCTGGGACTATCAGATGGCGCGCATCGTCGACCGTGCCGGCGTCGACCTGGTCTCGGTGGGCGACACCGTCGGCATCAACCTGTGGGGGCATCGCAACCCGCTCGAGGTCACCATGGATCAGATGATCGTGGTGTGCCAGGCCGTGCGCCGAGGGGTCAGTCGCGCGCTGCTGAGTTGCGACTTCCCCTTCGGGCCCATGCAGGAGGGACCGCGCACCGCGGTGCAGGCGGCGATCCGACTGGTGAAGGAAGCCGGCGTGGACATGGTCAAGCTGGACGGCGCCGCCGACCACCTGGACGCGGTGGCCGCCGTGACGCGCGCGGGGATCCCGGTGTTCGCCCAGTTCGGCATCACGCCCCAGACCTCGCTCAAGTACGGGGTCGCCTACAGCGCCAGACCCGGCGCCGCGGACGTCATCCCCGACGAGATGCTCGACGAGGTCGTCGGCGAGGCCAAGCGACTCGAGGAAGCCGGCGCCGCACTGCTCAACTTCACCAATTCCGGGCCCGTCGCCGGCGCGGCCGTCGCGCAGTCGGTGTCGATTCCGGTGGTGGGTGGCTTCGGCGGCGGCCCGTGGTTGGACGGCCGGATGAGGATGGCCACCGCGGCGATCGGCTATGACGCCAACGCGCTGGACGATCCACCGGACACCTATGCGAACGTGGCGCAGATAGCCCACGACGCCATCTGCGCCTACGCCGAGGACGTGCGGTCGGCACGGCAGCTCCCCGGCGGCATTCCGGTCTGAGGGAGGGAACGCCGATGAATGCCGGCTCCACCGACGACGCCTCCGAAGTCATGGTCGACGGCATCGCGACTCGCTACCGCGTCGCGGGGTCGGGTCCGCCGCTGCTGATGTTCTCACCGGGTGGTTTCAATGCGACGATGTCGGGCTGGGAGTCGCACGGCATCTATCAGCGCACGGAAATGCTGGCGCGGTTGCGAGAACGGTTCACCTGCATCACCTTCGACAAACGCGAGTCGGGTCAATCGGGGGGCCGGGTGGAGCGCGTGCGGTGGCTCGATTACGCCGTCCAGGGCATCGGACTGCTCGACCACCTCGGCTACCAACGGGCCTCGGTGATGGGCGCGTGCGTGGGGTGCTCGATCGCCACGGTGGTGGCCACCCTCGTACCTGAACGGGTGATGGGCGCGGTGCTCTACTCCCCTGCCGGCGGTGTGCGCTACCGGCGCAAGCAGCACGCCCGCTTCACCGCCCATCTGGCGTACGCCGCGGAGAACGGCCTGCCCGCGGTGGCCACCCTTGCCCAGGCCACCGACGCCACCTTTTCCCAGGACGGCAGGGTGGGTCCCTGGGTGTCGGTGTTGCGCCGCGATCACGAGTTCCGCGCGCAGTTCGTAGACATGGATCTCGAGTGGTATCTCACCGTCGCCACCGGCATGGCGACGTTGCTGTTCGACCGCGATACCGTGCCCGGCGCTCCTCCGGAAGACCTTCTGACACTTAGGGTTCCGACCTTGGTGGTCCCGGGAGACGACGATTCGCATGCGCCGTCGGCAGCGCACTACCTGCGTGAGTGCCTGCCCGTCGCCGAGTTGTGGGACGTGCCCGTCGCCGAGCAGACGGCCGACACCGCCCCGGCGCGGGTCATCGCCTTCCTCGAGTCACTGCCCGTTTGACACGTGCCGTGCCGTGCGCCCGATGTGCGTGCGCATCACGGCGGTGGCCTTCTCGACGTCGCGCTTCTTGACGGCATTGACGAATTGGCGGTGTTCCCGACTGCCGCGGATGCCCATCTCGGGATGCCCTTCCTGGACGTGTTGCAGCGAGCTCAGGGTGGGGCCGTGGAAGGAGTCGGCCAGCATGGCGATGGCGGCGTTGTGACTCGCGCGCGCCACGCGGCTGTGGAACTCGGCGGACAGTGACATCGGATAGGAGCCCTTGGCGAGGGCCTCGTCGGCGCGGTCGCAGATCTCCAGGAGATCGGCGACGTCCTCCTCGGTGGCCCGCTCGCACACGAACGGGATGATGCCGAGCTCGAGGACCTGGCGCGCCTCGGTGACCTCCTTGTCGGTCAGCCCGGACAAGGACAGCAGGTCGATGATGCCCTCGCCGACCCGCGCGCTCGTCGGGGCGGTGACGAAGGCGCCGCCGTGGGCGCCGACCTTGATGGCCACCATCCCGTTGGCCTCCAAACCCCGCAACGCCTCCCGCACCGTCACGCGGCTGACGCCGAAGCGCTCGCCGAGGTCGCGTTCGGGTGGCAGCCGGTCACCGGGCTTGAGCTGCCCGTCCCGGATGAGCAGCCGGATCTGGTCGACGATCATCCCGGACGCCCGACCGGGGACGACACGACTGAACATGCCGTCCGACATCGCGTTCGTCCTTGCCAACGGTTCCTGTGACGCCATGGACCAATCGTAATGCCACTAGACCTTCTTCCGGGGAGCTACGACCATCGGCACCGGGCCATCGTCGGGTGGCTTCGTGCAGCGACGACGTGGTGGCCCCGACGCTCCGCTCCGGCCGGGCGCCCACGAAAGTGGCGCACGTCGTCGAAGTCATTCGGGGAGAACGTGATCGATCACAACAAGCGGCCGATGCCGCGGGTCGCGGCGTAGACGTCGTGCAGGAAGGGCTCGGCCCCCTGTCGCGAGCTGCCCTGCACCGGGCTGGGCGGCCGGGTTCCACGACAGTCTTCCCACGACGTAACGACCGCTGTCCGCGCGGGCCAGTGCCCCACCCGCCATCAGTTCGCCTGCCAACCGGTGGGCGGTCGGAACGGGCAGCCCGGCGCGGCGCGCGAGGTCGGTCGGCGTCAGGCTGCGGTGGGTCTCGTCGAACGCGGCGATCATCGCCAGCACTCGAGCGGTGACGGTGATCCCCGGCAGTGCCGCATTCCCCACCAATCGGGTTTCCTTCCGCTGAGCGGAAGTCCATTCTTCCCCCTGCCGGGCGCGCGGCGATAGCGTCCGGGTCATGGCTTTCACCCACCCCGAACCGGTCGCGCCCCAGCTCAGTAGTCAGGCGGAGGTGTGTGCGGAGATGGCGGCGATGGAGGTGGGGTTGGGACAGCCTCAGCCGCGGCTGGACTATCCGCCGTACCGCAGCAGTGTGTGGCGTCATCCGACCAGGGATCTGCACCACGTCGATCCCGAGGGCGTGGAGTTGTGGTCACCGTGTTTCGGGCGCCGCGACGTCGAGGCGTTGGAGGCGGACCTGACCCTGGGGCATGCGGGGGCCCCGATCGGTGAGCGGATGGTGCTCACCGGCCGGATCCTCGACGGGGCCGGGCGCCCGGTGCGAGGGCAGCTCGTCGAGATCTGGCAGGCCAACGCGGCGGGCCGCTACGTCCATCTGCGCGATCAGCACCCCGCGCCGATCGACCCGAACTTCACCGGGGTGGGCCGGTGCCTGACCGACGACGACGGCGGATACCGCTTCACCACCATCAAGCCGGGGCCCTATCCGTGGCGCAACCACCGCAACGCGTGGCGTCCCGCGCACATCCACTTCTCGCTGTTCGGCACCGAGTTCACCCAGCGGATGATCACCCAGATGTACTTCCCCGGCGATCCCCTGTTCGGGTTGGACCCGATCTACCAGGCCATCACCGACCCGCGGGCCCGCGACCGTCTGGTCGCCACCTACGACCACGACCTGACCACCCACGAGTGGGCGACCGGGTACCGCTGGGACGTGGTGCTCACCGGCACCCACCGCACCCCCATGGAAGATCCCCCGCACGACGGGGACGACACGGAAGGCGCCGAGCACCGATGACCCCGACACACACCGACACCGGGTTGAGCGCGACGCCCGGGCAGACCGTGGGCCCGTTCTTCGGGTACGCGCTGCCCTTCGACCGCGGCGGCGAGCTGGTGGCGCCCGGCTCGCCGGGGTCGATCCGGCTGCACGGCAGGCTCACCGACGGCGCCGGCGACCCGGTCCCCGACGCGCTGCTGGAGATCTGGCAGGCCGATCCCGACGGCGCCATCGTCACCGCCGGCGGGTCGCTGCACCGCGACGGCGCCACGTTCACCGGCTGGGGCCGGGCCGGCACCGACGGCGAGGGCCACTACGGCTTTACCACGGTGCCCCCCGGCCCGACCCGTCCCGGCGCGGCCCCCTTCTTCATGGTCACCGTCTTCGCCCGCGGCCTGCTCGACCGGCTGTTCACCCGCGCCTACCTCCCCGGACCCCACGTCGACACCGACCCGTTGCTGGCCGGCCTGCCCCCCGAGCGCCGCCACACACTGATCACCATCCCCGACCCCACCGGCCTCCGCTTCGACATCAGCCTGCAAGGCCCAGGAGAAACCGTCTTCCTGGACTACCCCGGACACCGACCATGACCGACGCCTACCGGCGGTCGTAGGCACGCTCACATCAGTGCGCGGCTCCGGGGCCGTCGAGCTGGACGCGTGCGAGGTCGATCGGCGCGCCGGATTCGTCGACGAAGGACACGGTGACCGGCCGGCCAGTGACCCGGTCGGCGCGTTGCGACACCGGGCCGCCGGGCAGCGGAAGATGCGCGTCGCCCCATTGCTGCAGTGCTCCGAGCACCACCGCGAGGTCACGTCCTCGCGCGGTGAGGTGATACTCCAGGCGGGCGCGATCCCCGGGGACCCGGTACTCGCGCTTCTCGAGAATGCCGGCGGCGACGAGCTTCCCGAGCCGATTGATCAACACGTTGGTCGCGATGCCGAGGTTGGCCTGGAAGTCCGCGAACCGCGTCACCCCGCCGTGCGCGTCGCGAAGGATCAACAGCGACCAGCGCTCCCCGATCACGGCCAGGGTCCGCTCGATCGCACACTGCGCCATGGGGGTCTCGTACGACGACGGTGCGGTACTCATCGAACCAGGGTAGATCCGGCTGCCGGCGGGCCCTTCCCGGTGCCGCCGCTAGGTCTCGTCCGCGATCTGGTGTCGGCTCTGGTGGCGGCCCGGCGCGTTCGGGTCCTCGTCCTGGCGGTTCAACTCGTCCTGCACTGCCCGCTGTTCGGCAGTGACCTGCGTGGCGTCCGCCGGCGTGCTGGGTGAGTCGTCAGGACGTGACATGCAGGAGGAGTCTCCCGATCGGTGATCGGCGAAACCCCGCCCGGTTACATAGCCGATTCATAGGATCTACCTAATCAGACCGTGGTTGACGCGTGGATCATCGGTTTCATGAGTGAAAAGCCTGAAGAATCAACGGACTCCATTCCCGTCGCCGAGCCGGCGCGGCCCGAACACGCGGTGGCGGCACCGCCGACCTCATCCCCGACCTACGGTCCCCCACCCGGGTACGCCCCCCAGCCGGCGCCCGTCGTGGAGAAGCCGGGCCGGCTCAACCGGATAGCCGCGTTGGTCGGCATCGTCGCCGGGGCGGTGGTCATCGTGGCCGTCATCTTCGGCACCGGCTTCATGCTGGGCGCGCACTCGGGCAGCAGGCACCACGGCGGTGGCGGCTACGGCCACGACCGCCAGGGCGCGATGGAGCACCGCGGTGGGCCGCCGATGTTCCAGATGGGTCCGATGATGCGGCCGGGACCGGCGTTCGTGTTTCCGGGGGGACCCGGCTTCCAGGGTGGTCCCGGCTTCCAGGGTGGTCCCGGCTTCCAGGGTGGCCCCTTCCAGACCGCGCCGGGAAGTGGCGGACAGCAGGGACCCGGTTCGCAGCAGGGTCCCGGCACCATTTCGCCGACGCAGCCAGGTCGCTGACACGACACCGAGTCCTGCGTGGTGGTCGCGATCGGGGCGCGACCACCGCCTCGGTGCAGAAGTCGACGTGCGGGTCCTACCGTCGCGAGGCTTGCCGCGGCGGCCTCGTGGGTATCAGAGTGAGGTCGTCGAGCCACACTGCGACCCAGCCCCGCGTGGCCGCGACCACGAGGAGATGGGTGGACACATGACCGAGAAGATCGCGACGACCGACGGCGGCGCTCCCGTACCGAGCGTGGAGCACTCCCTGAGCGTCGGCCCGGACGGCCCGTTGCTTCTGCAGGATCACTATCTGATCGAGCAGATGGCCAACTTCAACCGGGAGCGCATCCCGGAGCGGCAGCCGCATGCCAAGGGCGGTGGCGCGTTCGGACACTTCGAGGTGACGGGCGACGTGAGCCAGTACACCAAGGCGGCGGTGTTCCAGCCCGGCGCCAAGACGGAGATGGTCGCCCGGTTCTCCACCGTGGCCGGCGAACGCGGCAGCCCAGATACGTGGCGGGACCCGCGGGGCTTCTCGCTGAAGTTCTACACGTCCGAGGGAAACTTCGACATGGTCGGCAACAACACGCCGGTGTTCTTCGTGCGGGATCCCATGAAGTTTCAGAACTTCATCCGCAGCCAGAAGCGGATGGCCGCGAACAACCTTCGCGACCACCACATGCAGTGGGACTTCTGGACGCTGGTCCCCGAGTCGGCACACCAGGTGGCGTATCTGATGGGCGATCGCGGAATTCCCAAGACCTGGCGGCACATGAACGGTTACTCCAGCCACACCTACAGCTGGATCAATGCCGACGGCGAGCTGTTCTGGGTGAAGTACCACTTCAAGACCGATCAGGGCATCGACTACCTCAGCCAAGCCGATGCGGACCGGATCGCCGGAGAGGACGGTGACTATCACCAGCGTGATCTGTACGACTCGATCGAGGCGGGCGACTTCCCGAGTTGGACGCTGAAGATGCAGATCATGCCGTTCGAGGACGCCAAGACCTACCGGTACAACCCGTTCGACCTGACCAAGGTGTGGCCGCACGCCGACTACCCGCTGATCGACGTCGGCACGATGACGTTGAACCGCAACGTCGTCGACTACCACGCGCAGATCGAGCAGGCGGCGTTCGAGCCGAACAACATCGTGCCGGGGACCGGCCTGTCCCCGGACAAGATGCTGCTGGCGCGCGGCTTCTCCTACTCGGACGCACACCGCGCCCGACTCGGGGTGAACTACAAGCAGATCCCGGTCAACGAGCCGAAGGTGGAGGTGAACGCGTACTCGAAGGACGGGGCGATGCGGATCCGCAACGCCACCGACCCCGTCTATGCGCCCAACTCGATGGGCGGACCGGTGGCCGCCGATCCCCGGCGGGTGGCCGAGGCGCACTGGACGGCGGACGGCGACATGGTCAGGACCGCGTATTCGTTGCGGCCCGAGGACGACGACTGGGGCCAGGCGGGCACGCTGGTGCGCGAGGTGATGGACGACGAGCAGCGCGAACGCCTGGTGGGCAACATCGTCGGACACGTCCTCGACGGCGTGAAGGAGCCCGTGCTGTCGCGGGTCTTCGAGTACTGGCGCAACGTCGACGCGGATCTCGGCAAGAAGGTCGAGGAGGGGGTTCGTTCCGGCGACAGCTAGCCCGTGGGCGACACGCCGGTAATCCCAAAGCTGTAATTCTCAAGTGATCTGTGGGACCATTGAGAATTTTGGGGAACATGTGGCGACGGCATCTGATCCGTGACAGTGTCGCTATCCATGAGACGCTCGCGTGCGACCACGGTGGCGCTCGTCCTGGCTGCCGTGGTCGTGCTCGCGACCGCAGGCTGCACGATGCGCGGCCCCGAACTCGAGCGGGGGCTGGCGCGGGTGTTCTCCGTCGGCGACTGCGTGGCGATTCCCTCGGCGGCGCCGGACACGTTGAGCGCCGAGAAGGTGCGCTGCGACGCCGACCCCAGCTACACCGTCGGTGCCATCGCCGAGGGTGCGGGACCCTGCCCCAGTGCTGAATATCAGCATCTTCCAGCGCGTTTCGCCGATCCGGTCACGGCCCGCCTGTGTCTGGTGCCCAACCTCGTCGCCAATCACTGCTACGTCCTGGACATGCCCATCGGCATGGTGCAGCGGGCGGACTGCGCCGAACGCGACCAGCAGGGCCTGCTCGTCCAGGTCACCCAGCGGCTCGACGTCCACGATCAGCAGGCGTGCGCTGCGGCCGTCGGCCAGTACACCTGGCCCTATCCGTCGCCGCCCCGCACCTACTGCACGCTGACGATCTTCTGACGGGCCGGATCGGACACCACGCCCACAGTTGCAACTGGCATGATCGAGCGCATGAGCATCGACGTCGTCTACACCGCAGAGTCCACGGCAACCGGCGGAGGCCGCGACGGTCACGTCACGTCCGCCGATGGCAAGATCGACCTCGACACCCGGCCACCCAAGGAGATGGGCGGCAGCGGCGAGGGCGTCAACCCGGAATTGCTGTTCTCCGCCGGCTGGTCCGCCTGCTTCCTCGGCGCACTGCGGCTGGTGGCGAAGAACGAGAAGGTCGCCATCGACGACGCCAGCGGCATCACGGCGCAGATCGGCTTCGGAAAGGACTCCGAAGGCGGCTTCGGCTTGACCGCCCACCTGATCGGTTACCTGCCCGGCCTCGAGCAGAGCGCCGCGGAGGAGCTGATGGAGAAGGCGCACGGCGTCTGCCCGTACTCGAAGGCCACCCGCGGGAACATCGACGTCAAGCTGTCGGCCAAGGTCTGATGCGGGCCGCCGTCACGGTTCTCGGGGTGGGGTTGGCGCTCGCGTTGACCACTGCCGCGTCCGCGTCGGCCCGCCCGTCGGATCCCGGCGTGGTGTCCTACGCCGTACTCGGCAAGGGTTCCGTCGGCAACATCGTCGGCGCCCCCATGACGTGGGACACCACGTTCACCGCGCCCTACCAGGGCTTCTACGTGGACACGCCCGTATGCAACAACTGGGCCGACATCGGCCTGCCGGAGGTGTACCTCGACCCCGACCTGGCATCGTTCAACGGCGCGCAGGCACAACGGGCGGCCGATGACGACACCAACATGGTCAAGCAGGCCGTCGGGGTGTTCGCCACCAACGAGGCCGCCGGACGGGCCTTCCACCGCGTGACCGACCGGACGGTGGGGTGCGCCGGGCAGACCACCGCGATGCACCTCGACGGCTTCGTCACGCAGGTCTGGTCGTTCTCGGGCAATGCGCCGACGGCGACCGACGCCGCGTGGGTGAAGCAGGAGGCGGACACCGACCGCCGGTGCTTCGTCCAGACCAGGCTGCGGGAGAACGTTCTCCTACAAGCGAAAGTCTGCCAGCCGGGCAACGGTGGACCCGCGGTGAACGTGCTGGCAGGCGCGATGCAGAACTCGCTGGGGCAGTAGACGGAACCATGGGGCACGGGTCGTGGAGCAACGCGCGACGAGAATGTGTCGGTGCCGTCTCCGAAGATGGAGGGGGTCCTATGTGCCAGGGCCGACCGCGGGCTGCCCGCGTCCGTTGACCGGAGGGAGTGGTTGACATGACCACCACCACAGGAATGACAGGCATCCGCCCCGGTGCGGCGGGCCAAACCGTGCTGGGCGGCTCCGAGGCGGCCGCGCTGCGCGTCGGGCGGGAGTGCCTGAGCGACGGACCGGTCGGTCGCGTCGGACTCGAAATCGAGGCCCACTGCTTCGACCTCGCGGATCCGTTGCGACGGCCCGGCTGGGACGAATTGACCGCGGTCATCGCCGAGGTGCCACCGCTGCCCGGCGGCAGCGCCATCACGGTCGAGCCGGGGGGCGCGGTGGAGCTGTCCGGTCCGCCTGCCGACGGGGTATGGCAGGCGATCAGTGCGATGCAGGACGATCGGATGCAGTTGCGGCGGGCCTTCGCCGGGCACGGACTCGGGTTGGTGCTGCTGGGGGCGGACCCGCTCCGTCCCGCGCGTCGCGTCAATCCGGGCGACCGCTACCGCGCCATGGAACAGTTCTTCGCGGCCAGCGGCACCACGGCCGCCGGGGCGGCGATGATGACGGCCACGGCCTCCGTCCAGGTGAACCTCGAGGCCGGTCCCCGCCGGGGCTGGGCCGACCGCGTCCGGCTCGCCCATGCGCTCGGCCCGACGATGATCGCGATCTCCGCCAACTCGCCGTTGTTGTGCGGCGAGCTGTCCGGGTGGCGGAGCAGCCGGCAACGGGTGTGGAGTCAGCTCGACTCGGCGCGCTGCGGCCCGGTGCTCGGCGTCAGCGGCGGTGATCCTGCCGACGACTGGTCCAGCTACGCGCTGAAGGCGCCGGTGATGCTGGTGCAGGGCCCCGAGACGGTCCCGATGACCGAGTGGGTGTCCTTCGCGGACTGGGCCGACGGCCGCGTCCTGCTCGGTGGTCGCCGCCCCACCGAGGCCGATCTCGACTACCACCTGACGACCCTGTTCCCCCCGGTGCGGCCACGCGGCTTCCTCGAGATCCGTTACCTGGACAGCACGCCGGACGACGTCTGGCCGGCGGTGGTGTTCACGCTGGCGACCCTGCTGGACGATCCCGCGGCGGCGTCCGTCGCCGCCGAGGCCACCGAATCGGTCGCGACCGAGTGGGACCTGGCCGCGCGGGTCGGACTCGGTGACCGACGGCTGCGGACGGCCGCCATCAGGTGCGTGCAGACCGCGGCCGAGCGGGCCCCCGCGGAATTACGGCAGCCGATGGAGAGGTTGTTGGATCAGGTGAGCCATGGCAGGAGTTCGGCCGACGACTTCTCCGACGCCGTCGAGGGCGGCGGCGTCGAGGTGGCCCTGACCCAGGTGGAAGGAGCCGCGTGACCAGCCGGGAACAGTTGGCCCGTGACCTGACCGAGGCGCGCGATCGCACGCTGCGTCTGGTGGAGCTCGACGACGTCGAACTGCTGCGGCAGTACGACCCGCTCATGAGTCCGCTGGTCTGGGATCTCGCCCACATCGGCTGGCAAGAGGAGATGTGGCTGCTCCGCGGCAACGATGCCCGGCGGCCCGGCATGCTGCCGGGTGCGGTGGAGGGGCTGTACGACGCCTTCGTCCACTCCCGTGCCAGCCGGGCGAACCTGCCGCTGCTGCCGCCCGAGGATGCCCGGGTCTTCTGCGGCACGGTGCGGTCGAAAGCCCTCGACGCCCTTGACCTGCTGCCCGAGGAAGACGGCACGGGCGTCGATCCGGGCTTCGTCTTCGGGCTGGTCGTCAGCCACGAGAATCAGCACGACGAGACCATGCTGCAGGCGCTGGGCATCCGCAGCGGACCACCGATCTTGACCCGTGGCGCGCCGCTGCCACCGGGGCGCGCCGACGTGGCCGGCACGTCGGTGCCGGTGCCGGGCGGCCCGTTCGTGCTCGGCGTGACGGCCGCCGACGAACCCATGTCGCTGGACAACGAACGCGACGCGCACGTCGTCGACGTGCCGTCCTTCCGGATCGGACGCGTCCCCGTGACCAACGGCGAGTGGCGCCACTTCGTCGACGACGGGGGATACGGTCAGCCACGCTGGTGGTCCGAGCGCGGCTGGGCACATCGCCAGGAGGCCGGGCTGACGGCGCCCAAGTATTGGAACGCGGACGGTTCGCGCACGCGTTTCGGGCACGTCGAGGAGGTCCCCGCGGCCGAACCCGTGCAGCACGTGAGCTTCTTCGAGGCGGAGGCGTATGCGGCGTGGGCGGGCGCCCGGCTGCCGACGGAGATGGAGTGGGAGAAGGCCTGCGCCTGGGATCCGGTCGGGGGCTCGCGGCGCCGGTTCCCCTGGGGTGCGTCGGAGCCCACTGCGGCGCTTGCCAACCTGGGCGGTGCGGCGCTTCGGCCGGCCCCGGTCGGGGCCTATCCGGCGGGCGCGTCGGCCTACGGCGCGGAGCAGATGCTGGGCGACGTGTGGGAGTGGACCACCTCGCCGTTGCGGCCCTGGCCGGGGTTCACGCCCATGCTCTACGAGCAGTACTCGCAGCCCTTCTTCGAGGGTGACTACAAGGTCCTTCGCGGCGGCGCGTGGTCGGTCGCCGCGAACATCCTTCGCCCGAGCTTCCGCAACTGGGACCATCCGATCCGGCGGCAGATCTTCTCCGGTGTCCGGTTGGCCTGGGACGCCTGAGCATGTGTCGCCATCTGGGCTGGCTCGGGCAGCCGGTCTCCGTCGCCTCTCTGGTGCTCGATCGGCCGCACGGTCTCCTCGTGCAGGCGTACGCGCCCCGCAAACAGAAGCACGGCCTGATGAACGCAGACGGCTGGGGCGTCGGCTTCCTCGACCACGGCGTGGTGCGCCGGTGGCGGAGCGCGTCGCCGCTGTGGGGTGACGCGTCCTTCGCCTCGGTGGCGCCCGCGTTGACCAGCGGGTGCGTGGTCGCCGCGGTGCGGTCGGCGACCGTCGGGATGCCCATCGAAGCGTCGGCGTCGGCGCCGTTCAGCGACGGCACCTGGCTGCTCTCCCACAACGGTGTCGTCGACCGGGCGGTGCTCCCGCCGTCGACGGCCGCGGAGTCCACCGTCGACAGCGCCTTGCTCGCGGCGTTGCTCTTCGACCGCGGCATGGACCGGTTGGGCGACACGGTGACCGAGGTGGGTGCCGCCGATCCAGCGGCCAGGTTGAACATCGTCGCCGGCGACGGCAACCGGCTGCTCGCTACCACGTGGGGTGACACCCTGTCGGTGTTGCGGACCGGCAGCGGAGTGGTGCTGGCCAGTGAGCCGTACGACGACGACCCCGCCTGGCAGGAACTTCCCGACCGACACCTGATCGAGGTCGACGGCACGCACGTCGAGCTGACTCCGTTGAGAGGATCGTCATGACCGTCTCGTTGTCCAACTACCTGGCCGCCGACTCCGCCACCCGTGCGCTGCGGCGCGACGTGCGCGACGGCCTCACGGCGACACCGAAGTCGCTGCCGCCGAAGTGGTTCTACGATTCGGTCGGCAGTGACCTGTTCGATCAGATCACCCGGCTGCCCGAGTACTACCCGACGCGGGCCGAAGCAGAGATTCTGCGCCGCCGTGCCGTCGACATCGCGGCGGCATCGGGTGCCGACACCCTGGTGGAACTCGGCAGCGGAACGTCGGAGAAGACCCGCATCCTGCTCGATGCCCTGCACGAGGGTGGCTCGTTGCGGCGCTTCATCCCGTTCGACGTGGATGCGGGAGTGCTCGAGTCGGCGGGCGCGGCCATCGGGGCCGAATACCCGGGCATCGAGATCGACGCGGTGTGCGGCGACTTCGAGGAGCACCTCGGCAAGATTCCTCGCGTCGGGCGGCGTCTCGTCGTGTTCCTGGGTTCGACGATCGGCAACCTCACCGCCGGGCCCCGCAAGCAATTCCTCGACGCGTTGGCCGAAAGTCTGCAGCCCGGGGACACGCTGCTGCTCGGCACCGACCTGGTCAAGGACGTCGACCGGCTGGTCCGCGCGTACGACGACGAGGCGGGGGTCACCGCGGCGTTCAACAAGAACGTGCTGGCCGTGGTGAACCGCGAGCTCGCCGCCGACTTCGATCTGGCGGCGTTCGAGCACGTCGCCCGCTGGAATCCCGACGACGAGCGCATCGAGATGTGGCTGCGCGCGAACACCGCGCAGCGGGTGCGGATCGGAGACCTGGACCTCGCCGTCGACTTCGGGGTTGGGGAGGAGATGCTGACCGAGGTGTCGTGCAAGTTCCGGACCGAGGGTGTCGCCGAGGAACTGGCGGCGGTGGGGCTGCGCAGAATCTCGTGGTGGACCGACGACGCGGGGGACTTCGGGCTCTCCCTTGCCGTCAAATGACGCCGGTGACCGAGCTGGGCACCGCGTGGCGGAAGGCCAGGCCACCGATGGCAGGCGTGCACCTCGACAGTGCCGCCTGCTCGCGGCAGTCATTCGCCGCGATCGACGCCGCCGCCGCCCATGCCCGTCACGAAGCCGAGGTCGGCGGCTACACGGCGGCCGACGCGGCCGCGCCCGTGCTGGCCGCCGGTCGTGCCGCGGCGGCCGCCCTCACCGGCTTCGGAGCCGACGACGTCGTGTTCACCACCGGCTCCGGCCACGGGCTGGAGGTCCTGCTCAGCGAGTGGCCGGGACCACGCACGGTGGCGTGTCTGCGCGGTGAGTACGGGCCCAATCTGCAGGAGATGGCCCGCCACGGGTTCGACGTCCGGTTACTGCCCGTCGATGCCGGCGGTCGCCTCGACGTCGACGCCGCGACCCGCATGCTCGCCGTCGACCCGCCCGCGGTCGTCCACGTCACCGCACTCGGCAGCCATCGCGGCATCGTGCAGCCCGTCGCGGCGCTCGCGGCGGCCTGCCGCGAGTTGGGCGTCCCGGTGATCGTCGACGCCGCACAGGCTTTCGGGCACCTGGACTGCGCCGGCTTCGGCGCCGACGCGCTGTACACCTCGTCCCGCAAGTGGACGACGGGGCCGAGGGGCGTGGGCCTGCTCGCGATGCGACGCGGAGTGCTCGGCGAAGCGGCAGTGGCCCGGTTGGCGGATGCCGAAGCGAACGTGGCTGCGCAGGTGGGTTTTTCGGTGGCCCTGGGAGCGCTCGTCGCCGCCGGCCCTCGACGGGTGTCGGGCTGGCTGGCCGAGGTCGGCGCCATGACCAGGACCGCATTGGCGGGCGTCGCCGGTTGGCAGGTCGTCGAGCCGACGGAGGAAGCCAGTGCCATCACGACGGTGCTCGCGCCCGACGGCGTCGACCCTGCGGTCGTGCGCGCCCGCCTGATCGCCGAACACGGCATCCTCACCACCCTGGCGGGCGTCGAGCGGGCACCCCACGAGATGACACGACCCGTGCTGCGGATGTCACCGCACGTCGACGTCACGCCCGACGATCTGGATTTGCTCGTCGAGGCGCTGTCCGTGCTGACGTCGCGCTACTAGCCGGGTTTGTGCGCGGTCAACAGCAGGGCTGGCATCTTCATCCGGCCCTTGTCGTCGTGGTCGTGGGGCGGCAACTGGAACGGCGCGTCGGGGCCCGTCGGCATGTTCGCGTGGATGAAGGCCGGGCGGATCTCGTCGATCTCCCAGTACCTGCCCACCACGGCGCGTAGTTCGTCCTCGTCGACCTCGTTGGGCTTGCGCTCCGGGCCGCCGACGAATGCGCCCTTGGCGAACACCAGGATGTAGTAGGTCGCGCCGGGGGCGGCTGCCCGGTACACCGCCTGCTGGTAGTCGTCGCGGCTTTCGACGGGCAGCGAGTGGAACAGCGTGGAGTCCATGATCGTGGTGAAGCGGCCGTCGAATCCGGTGAACGTGGTGATGTCGTCCTGCACGAACGTGGCGTTGGGCAGATCGCGGTCGCGGGCCGCCTTCCGCGCCGCCGCCACGGCGGTGGGAGTCAGTTCGATGCCGACCACGGTGTGTCCGAGCGCAGCCAGCGCGAGGGACAGTTCGGCATGCCCGCAACCGGCGTCCAGCACGTCACTGCGCACCTTGCCCGCGGCGATCAGCGCGGCCAACTCGGGTTGCGGTTCGCCGATGTTCCACGGCGGCGGCCCACCGAAGTCGCCTTCTTCCCGGTATGCCTCGTCCCAGTCAATGGTCTTGGGGTTCATCGGATCGGTCATGGTCTTCCAACCTACGCCGGGCTGCTGGCAGCTCAGTCAGCCGATGACGAGCCCGGGCCGTCCCAGGTGTGCACCGGCTCGTTGCTGTGCATCCGTTCGCAATAGAGGCGCAGCATCTCGGCAAGCGCCTGCGGTCGCGCCAGCCCGCGGTCCTGCAGCGCGCGCACCGTTTGGACCTGCCACACCGCACCGTTGCGTCCGGTCTTCGCGCGGCCTTCGATGACGCCGAGGAACCGGTCACGGACCTCTGCGGACACCCCCCACCGCCGCAGCCCCTCGTGAGCGAGCGGAATCAGTTCCCGCAGCACCAGTTCGTCGGGCGTCACCTCGCCGAGGCCGGGCCAGTAGAGTCGCGCCTCCATGCCCCGCCGGGCTGCGGTGAGGAAGTTGCGTTCCGCCGCAGCGAAACTCAGCTGTGTCCAGATGGGCCGGTCCTCCTCGGACAGGGCCCGCAGGGCGCCATAGTAGAAGGCGGAATTGGCGAGCATGTCGACCACGGTCGGACCGGCGGGCAGTACCCGGTTCTCGACGCGAAGATGTGGTCGGCCATCCACGACGTCGTAAACGGGCCGGTTCCACCGGTAGATGGTGCCGTTGTGCAGACGCAGCTCTGGCAGCGTCGGGGTGCGCCCCGCCGCCAATTCGGCGACCGGATCCTCGTCGGACACTTCGGGCAGCAGCGACGGGAAGTAGCGGACGTTCTCCTCGAACAGGTCGAAGATCGACGTGATCCACCGCTCGCCGAACCACACCCTCGGTCGCACCCCCTGGGTCTTCAGCTCGACGGGGCGGGTGTCGGTGGCCTGCGCGAACAGCTCGATGCGGGTCTCCGCCCACAGTTCGTGACCGAAGAAGTAGGGCGAGTTGGCGCCGAGCGCCAACTGTGGTCCGGCCAGCACCTGTGCCGCGTTCCAGTTGTGCGCGAAGTCGACCGGGGACACCTGGAGATGGAGTTGCGTACTGGTGCAGGCAGATTCGGGTGCGATCGAGGCCGACTGCAAGCTGAGCCGCTCCGGTCCGCCGATGTCGATCATGATGTCTTCACCGCGTGCGTTGAAGATCGAGTCGTTGAGCGCCTGATACCGCGTCGACTCGCTCATCCAGCCTGCCGACAGGTGCTCGGGCATCAGGGTGGGCAGGATCCCGATCATCACGATGTGGGAACCGTCGGCGTTGGCCTTGGTCTCCGCGGCATTGAGGCTGGCCCGCACCTCCCGTTCGAGCTCGATGCCGGACCGGCCCGGGAGCGGACGCGGGGGCACGTTGAATTCGATGTTGTACGCCCCCAACTCGGTCTGAAACGCGGGATCGGCGATCGACGCGAGCACTTCCCGGTTGGTCATCGCCGGTTGATAGTCCGCGTCGACCAGGTTGCACTCGATCTCCATACCGGTCAGCGGGCGTTCGCACTCGAAGCTCGCCTGGGTCAGCATGGTCTCGAAGACGTCGAGGGACAGTTGCACCTTGCGCCGGTACTGCAACCGGTGCTCTCGGCTGAATTCCGTCTTGGTGACCTCGTCGCCCACAGCGATGAGCCTACGTACGCGAGGCCACCGCGACCTGCGGACTGACAAGTCCGCCGCGAAGTTCGAGGGTGATGGCCGGATCGGCGTGCGCGGCGAGGGCGCGCAACGCCGACGGACTGTAGGACCGCAGCGAGCTGATCACCCCGTCGTGCACGAAGGGCACGAACGGCGCCAACGGCAGCATCGTGGCCAGTCTCAGCACGTGCAGCGGGGAGGGCGGCCGCGGCAGGTCGATGATCACCAGCTTGGTGGCGACCCGGGTGCCCTCGGCGATGACCCGTGACGCCAGGGCCGGCGGCAGGTGATGGAACGACAACGCGAATACCGCGAGGTCGAACGATCCGTCGGCGGCCGCGATGTCGGTGGCGTCCATCGTGCGGACGGTCGCGCGGGCATCGGTGCCGAGGGGACCGTCGGCAATCGCCGCCACCGATGCCGGTTCGACGTCGGTGACCGTGACGTGTGCCGTGGGATGCATCTCCAGGAGCTTGGCGGACAGGCCGCCGTGACCGGAACCGAGCTCGAGGAGGTGGGGATCGGGCACGTCGGCGACCTCTTCGAGCACGATGTGCGCGAACCTCTCGTGATTGCCGAACCACGTGCCGGTGCGCTCCAGAGCCCGCACGACGCTGCGCCTGCGCGCGTCGGCGTCGGCGTCGCCGTCGGTGTCCCGGTCGAGGTACTCCAGCCGGTCGGTCTGCAGCAGCCGGTCCAGACAGGACGCCGCGGGCCCGCCGCGGGGCATGCGGTCGATGGGGTCGGGGGCCAATGTCGTGCCTTCCATCAGGGGCGCAGGCGACCAGGGCAGCTAGCCTGCAGAAATCGCGGAGACGACGTCGGCGGGGAGCTCGACTTCGGCGACGGCCATGTTCTCCTCGAGGTGCCCTACCGACGAGGTGCCGGGGATCAACAGCACGTTGGGGGCGATCGCCAGGGTCCACGCAAGCGCGATCTGGGCGGGAGTCCTGCCCAGATCGGCCGCCGCCTGGCGCACCGCCGGATTGCCGAGGACCGGGTTCTCGGCGTTGAACGCCGAACCGAGCGGGAAGAACGGGACGAACGCGATGCCGTGTTCGGTGCAGGCGTCGAGTACCGGTTGCGATGTCCGGTCGACGAGGTTGTAGGCATTCTGCACGGTGGCGATCTCGGTGCGCTGCAACGCGATCCGGAGGTGCTCGAGTGAGATGCTGGACAGTCCGATGCCCCCGATGAGCCCCTCGTCGCGGGCGGCGATCATCGCCGTCAGCTGACGGTCGAACAGGTCGTGATCGACCGCGGCGGGGGCGCTGGCGTCCTCGCCGTTGTGGATGCGCAGGTTGACCGCCGTGAGCTGATCGACGCCGAGCTCGCGCAGGTTCTCCTCGATGTCGGCACGCAGGTCGTCGGGTTGCGCTGCCGGCGTCCAGTTTCCGTGATCGTCGCGCCGGGCACCGACCTTGGACACCAGCGCCAGGTTCGTCGGATAGGGGTGTAGCGCCTCGCGGATCAGTTCGTTGGCCACCGCCGGCCCGTAGAACTGTGCGGTGTCGATGTGGTCGACGCCGAGCTCGACGGCGCGCCGCAGGACGGCGATGGCTTGATCGTGATCTCGTGGCGGCCCGAAGACGCCGGGTCCGGGGAGTTGCATCGCGCCGAAGCCGATGCGGTGGACGGTGTGATCGCCGATGTGGAAGGTCGTCATGACCAATGTCTACGCGATCCGTGCGCGGTTTCTTCCGCGAAGCGAAACGAAACCGCGCACGGGGCACGATTCAGTCGGTCTCGCCCAGGATGCCGTAGATCTCGCGGCGGGCGTTGTTGACGATGTCGACGATGCGCTTCTGCTGCTCGGGCGTCGCGGCGTGCGCGGATTGCGCCACCGCGCCCATCAGCTGGCCCACGGCGCTGCGCAGAGTGGCGTGGCCGGGGTCGGCGCCGTCGGTGATCTCCTCCCACGGCGGGGTCTCGATCTTCTCGGCAGCGGTGCGGCCGGCGTCGGTGAGCTCGAACAGCTTCTTGCTGCCGTCGCTTGCGGTGCCGGCGATCAAGTCCTCGTCGACCAGCAGTTGCAGGGTCGGGTAGACCGAGCCGGGGCTCGGCTTCCACAGGTCCTGGCTGCGCTCGGCGATCTCCTGGATCATCTCGTAACCGTGCATCGGCCGCTCGGCGAGCAGCGTGAGGATGGCGGCGCGGACGTCACCGCGCCTGCCGCGGCCACGGCCGCGACCGCCACCGCGTGGACCGCGGCCGAAGCCGGGTCCACCGAAGCCGGGGCCGCCGAAACCGCGGCCGAAGCCGGGACCGAAGCCAGGACTGAAGCCGCCGCGGAAGCCGGCGTCGAACGGGCCGTCGTCGCCGGCAGCCTGGTCCCGGAACGCCTCGCGCAGACCGCGCCGGGCGGCCCGCCGCTGTTCGTGCAGGGCACGTCGGTCGCCGGGGGCGAAGCCGAAGCCGAGGGCGCCGGGATGCGAGTGGCCCTCGAAGGGGCCGCTTGGGGGGGTGAATGGGTGGTTCATCGGGTGTTTCTCCTTCGACGGGAGACGCCGAATGCGTCTCCGATACGTTGACGATATATCGGAAACTATCGCGATGCAACCATTGATGCGAGGCTAGGGGGTCTTCCGCTCGTCGATCCGGTCGATCAGGGCGCGTGCCCAGTCGCGCTCCATCGCGGCGATGCGCAAGCCGTACTCCAGGGCGGCGCCACCGTAGAACTCGGCGTCGGTGTCGCCCCACGGGCGCAGCGAGTCCCGCAATTCCTCCAGCTGGGCGTGGTCGGCCTCGGCCCCGGCGGCGTAGCCGACCATGTACTCGCGGGCCTGTTCGGGCGGCACTTCGCCGAGGAGGAAGACGCGCAGCAGTGGGGCGCTGCGATACGGCGGGTCGTCACGTGGGTCGACGATCCATCGGCGGAGTTCGGCGCGGCCGGCCGCGGTGACCCGGTACTCCTTGCGGCCGCGTGGCCCCACGTCGCCCACCTCGATCAGCCCGTCGGACGCAAGCCTGTTGAGCTCGCCGTACAGCTGACTCTGCGTCGCGGGCCAGACGTAGGCCATCGATGTCTCGAACCGCCGCAGCAGGTCGTAGCCGCTGCCAGGACGCTGGGTCAGGAGGCCGAGGGCGGCATACCGAAGACTCACCGCTGCAGTGTAGGCCCGACATGTCACAACTGGAACGTCACTGCGGACGGTGCGTGCGGAAGGCGGACCTCAGTCCTGCTCGACCAGCGTCGCACCGTCGGCGACGTGCAGTGCGGGCATCCGCCACGGGCCGCGGGTGGCCAGCAGGTAGTACAGGGCTAAGGCGACTCCACAGCCGATGAACCAGCTGTACTGCGCGGCGCCGGCCATGCCGACGACGATGCCGCCCAGCAGCACCGGCAGCATCGCCAGGACGGCGCCCACCAGAGTCGAGGCCACCGCCACCGGGTTGTAGCCACCCTTGTACCAGTAGTTGGCGGTCTTCGACATGCTGAACAGGTCGTCGACGGCGATCTTCTGCTTGCGGATCAGGTAGAAGTCGGCGATGAGCACCCCGAACAGCGGTCCGATGAACGCCCCGAGGGTTTCGAGCGTGTAGTGGATGACCTCCGGATTGCCGTAGAGGTTCCACGGGGTGAGCAGCACCGACCCGACGGCGGCGATCATGCCGCCCATCCGCCAGCTGATCTTCTGCGGACTGACGTTCGAGAAGTCGAAGGCGGGCGAGATGAAGTTCGCCACGATGTTGATGCCGATGGTCGCGATCGCAAACGTCAAGGCGCCCAAGACGATTGCAGTAACACTGTCGATCCGGGCAACGGTGGCGACGGGGTCGGTGAGCAATTCGCCGAACACGGGGACGGTCGCGGCGGCGGTGATCACGACCAGCAGTGAGAACACCAGGAAGTTGACCGGCAAGCCGAGGAAGTTGCCCGTCTTCACCGCCTGGAAACTCTTGCCGTAGCGGGCGAAGTCGCCGAAGTTCAGCATCGGTCCGGAGAAGTAGGACACCACCAGCGCGATGGCGCCGAGCATGATGACCAACGTGTTGCCCTGCTTCTGGCCGCCGAGGGACAGGCTGACGTGCCAACCGGACTTCCACAGCAAATAACCGCACAAGAGGAACATCACGACGTAGACGGCGGGTCCGCAGAAGTCGATGAACTTGCGGATCGATTCCATGCCGCGCCAGAAGACGGCGGCCTGCAGGATCCACAACAGCGTGAAGCTGCCCCACCCGAGCAGGGACAGGCCCGTGAAGCCGTACCGGTCGACGTCGGCGAAGGGCGCCAAGCCCGGAAACAGCTTCAGCAGCACGACGTCGAGCGCCGCCGACGCCAGGTAGGTCTGAATGCCGTACCAGGCGACCGCGATCAGCCCCCGGATGATCGCCGGGATGTTGGCTCCGAGCACTCCGAATGGGCTGCGGCACACCACCGGATAGGGCACACCGACCTGTTGGCTGGGCTTCGCGACCAGGTTGCACAGGAGGTACACGATGACGATTCCCACCAGCAGGGCGATGAGCACCTGCCAACTCGCCAGCCCGAGGGCGAACAGGCTGCCCGCCGTCACGTAACCGCCGACGCTGTGCACGTCCGACATCCAGAACGCGAAGATGTTGTAGGACGTCCAGCTCTGGTTGCCGAGCGGCGCGAGATCGGTGTTGGTCAACCTCGGGTCGTAGTCGTCCTTGACGCCGCCGCCGCCGATCGGGTGCCCGGAGGCTTCGATCATGTCCGCGGCGCCCACCCGCGCGCCCGGCGGGGGTTCCTTGACCTCTGTCATCACTGGCTCCTCCGTGCAATGTGCGTGCTTTGGGGGAGAAGTTAGCCGCGGGTTGTTGCGGTGCCGTTGCGCCGAAGATATGTCCTCGTGGCGCCGTGACGGCCGGGCCACATCGATATTCCACTCTTGACATGTCAGTGATGGAATGTGATGGTGGTAACGTCTCAACCACCGCTGAGGGAGCACCCGACATGACCGACACGCACACCGCAGGAGCGGCGGCCGAGCCGGCCGCCGACGGCCAGTTCCATCAGCGCGGAAACTACGCGCCCGTCGCCGATGAACTCACCGAGTTCGACCTGGTGGTCGACGGCGCCATCCCGCCCGAACTCGACGGCTGGTATCTGCGCAACGGACCCAATCCCCGGCAGGCGACGGGGCACTGGTTCAGCGGCGACGGCATGATTCACGGCGTTCGGGTGGAGAGCGGCCGCGCCGCGTGGTACCGCAACCGCTGGGTCCGCACCGAGAGCTTCGACAAGGACGTCCCGCTGTACAACGAAGACGGTTCGCGCAACCTGCGCTCCGCCGTGGCCAATACCCACGTCGTCAACCATGCCGGCAAGACGCTGGCGCTGGTCGAGTCGTCGCTGCCGTATGAGATCACCAACGACCTGGAAACCGTCGGCGCCTACGACTTCGGCGGCGCGCTGGTCGATTCTATGACGGCCCACCCGAAGATCTGCCCCGCCACCGGTGAGATGCACTTCTTCGGGTACGGCAGCCTCTTCGAGCCCTACGTCACCTATCACCGGGTGGACGCCGACGGGACGCTCGTGATCAACCGGCCCGTGGACGTCGGGGCGCTGACGATGATGCACGACTTCGCGCTCACCGCGAATCACGTGATCTTCATGGACCTACCCATCGTGTTCGACATGGACGTCGCCACCCGCGGCGGCATGCCGTTCCGGTGGGACGACGGCTACGGCGCCAGGCTCGGCGTGCTGCGACGCGACGATCCCTTCGGTGCGATCCGTTGGTTCGAGATCGACCCCTGTTACGTCTTCCACGTCGCCAACGCCTACGACGCGGGCGACTCAATCGTCCTGCAGGCCGCTCGCTATCCCGAATTGTGGAGGCACGGCGATGATTTCGGTATGGACGCGATGATGACGACCTGGACCATCGACCTTCGGACCGGTACGGTCGCCGAACATCGGCTCGACGACCGGGCGGTGGAGTTTCCGCGCATCGACGACCGGCTGGCCGGCGTTGCGGCCCGGTACGCCGTCTCCGTGGGAAGCGACGGGCTGGTGCGTCACGACCTGCGCACCGGCAGCGCGGTCGAGCATCCCTTCGGGACCGCCTCGACCCCTGGCGTGCCGGGCGAGGCGGTGTTCGTGCCGTCGGCGGGATCAGCCGACGAACTGGCCGGCTACTACCTCGCCTACGTCTATGATCCCGCGCGCAACGGCAGCGACCTGGTGATCCTGGACGCCTCGGACTTCGCGGGCGATCCGGTCGCGACCATCAGACTGCCGCACCGGGTGCCGTTCGGCTTCCACGGCAACTGGATCGGCGCCTAGTCACCCGGCGGGCGCCGCAATCGGGCGTCGTCCGTGGCATGCCCTGAAACGGCTACCGCTGCCGCAGAAGCAGGGGTCGTCGCGCGGGATCGGCAGCATGTACACGTGTTCCTCGCGAACCCGCGCCATCGCGGCATGGAGCTGACGCGTCGAGGCCGGCGTCCCCCCGTGCTGCATCGACGCACTCGCCACCGCAAGGCCGACCAGGAGCGTGACGACCTCGACCGCCTCGCCGCGAAGGGCTTGCAGGCGAAACCATTTCGCTACTCCCGCACTTTCGCGCTCGAGCGCGTCGGCAATCCGTTCGGCGGGTGGCAGGCCCGCGCGGAGCTGCTCGAAGAGAGTGTCCTGGACGGCCCCCAGCTGGTCGAGCGTCATGCCGTTGAGCACCGACTCGACCGGCACGTCATCGGAATTCGCATTCCGCGAAGTGGACATGTCCTCCCCCGACCACGCGGGCGATCGACGCCACCCCGCCGTTGACACGGTAGCGAAGCCCGATCGGTGGGCGAATCGGGGAAAACCCTCGAATGCGTTCACAGCCCTCGGGCCTATGGTTTCGGAATGGCTGTCAAGTGGCTCGCGGATCCGGAAGACCATGACTACGCCGCCGCGGCGGATTACCTGAGCCTGATCAGTGAGGCCGACGAGGTCTCCCGAACCGTGGACGCACTCAAGGGGGGCGACTCCTCGCTGCGCGAGGCCAAGGACATCCTGCGCGCCGCCCGCCTGGAGCTGCTGCCCGCGACGAACCTGCGCGTCAAGGGTGATCTCGCGAAGATCGACGCCGGCAAGAAGCTCTCGCCGATACTGCTGGTGCGGGGCAAGGCCACCGACGGTGTCGCACTTCAGATCGCGGACGGCTACCACCGCGTGTGCGCCAGCTACCTGACCGACGAGAACACCCCGATTCCGTGCCGCCTCGTGTCGTGGCAGTCGTAACCGACTGAGATGACGGGATTCGGCTTCCATACCTTGGCGCTGATCGTCCTGGTCGCCTTGGCGGGCCCGCTGCTGGCCGCCGTCCCCGGGCTGCGCATCCCCGTGATCGTCGGTGAGCTGTTGGCCGGAATGGTCATCGGCAGAACCGGCTTCGACGTCGTCGACACCGCCGACCCGACCTTCACCCTGCTGGCCAACATCGGCTTCGCGCTGGTGATGTTCGTCGTCGGCACGCACGTTCCGGTGCGGGACGGGTCACTTCGGGCGGGCGTTCCGACCGCGGTGCTGCGCGCCGTGCTCGTCGGCGTCGTCGCAGCGGCCCTCGGCGCGGCGCTCGCCCGGGTCTTCGGCACCGGCCACGCCGCGCTGTACGCGGTGTTGATGGCCTCCTCCTCGGCGGCGGTGGCGCTCCCGGTCATGGACGAGCTGAAACTCGACGGTCCCGCCGTATTGTCGGTCAAGGCGCAGATCGCGATTGCCGACGCGGCGTCGATCGTGTTGTTGCCGTTGGTGATCGACCCGGCACGCGCGCCACGCGCCGCGCTGGGTGCGGTTGCTATCGCGGGATGTGCGGGCGCGCTGTTCGTGGTGCTTCGACACTTCGAGCGCCGCAGCACGCGCAAGCGGCTGCGAGAATATTCGAAGCGGCACCAACTCGCGTTGGAGCTTCGCCTGAGTCTGCTGATGTTGTTCGCGCTGGCTGCGGTGGCCACCTCGACACACGTGTCGATCATGCTCGCCGGGTTCGCACTCGGTCTGGTGGTGAACGGCATCGGTGAGCCGCGCCGGCTGGCACGCCAGTTGCTCGGCATCACCGAGGGGTTCTTCGCGCCGCTGTTCTTCGTCTGGCTCGGCGCCTCTTTGCAGGTGCGTGAACTGGGGCAGCACCCGGAATTGATCGGACTCGGCGTGGGACTCGGCATCGGCGCGGTGCTCGCACACTGCACGAACCGGCTGCTGGGTCAGCCGCTGCCGCTGGGTGCGATGGCCGCGGCTCAGCTCGGGGTTCCCGTCGCGGCCGCCACGCTGGGCAGCGAACTGCGGCTGCTCGGCCCCGGTGAGCCCGCGGCGATGATCCTCGGTGCGCTGCTCACGATCGCGGTCACCTCGTTCGCCGGTGCGGTCTACACCAGGCGTCAGCCGGCGGAGACATCCGGCGGAACGTCCGGCGAGGCACCCGGCAAGGCGCCCGAGCGGTAGGCGTTCGGGCTCACCCCGTAGGCGCGCTTGAAGGCACTGCTCAGTGCGAACGGCGTGCCGTAACCGACCTGACGCGCGACCGAGGCGATGGTTCGGGGGACGGTGCCCGCGTCGATCCTCAGCAGGTCGGCCGCCAACGCCAGCCGCCAGCCGGTGAGGAAGGCGATCGGCGGCTCACCCACCTGTTCGGTGAATCTCCTGGCGAACAGGGCGCGCGAACACCCGACTGCCGCAGCCAGGTTCGCCACCGTCCACGGATGCGCGGGATTGGCGTAGATGAGGCGCAGCGCCGGACCGACCAGTGGGTCGTGCTCGGCCTGCCACCAGGTGGGCGCCTGCCCGTCACGGTCGAACCAGGTGCGCAACACGTCCAGCAGGAGCAGGTCGAGGAGCCGGTCGAGGTAGACCTCCTGCCCCATGCGGTCGCGGCCCGCCTCATCGGCCAGCAGGTCCACCAACGGCGTCCGTGCGCCGCGCACCACCAGCACCGGCGGGAGTGCGTTGAGCAAGCGGGCACTGACCTCGCTGCGGTCCTGATACGCGCAGATGACGCCGCGATCGACGCCCGAGACGGTGTTGCCCCAGGTGCGCACCCCCAGCGACATCTCGAAGCGGAGGTCGTCGCCGCGCAGCGTGGTGCAGACGTTGCCGGGATGGATGACGATGCGGGGCGCGGTCGCCGGATCGTCGGCGAACACGTAGTGCTCGGTGCCGCGGGCCACGGCCACGTCGCCGGGACCGACCTCGAACGAGCCGCCATCGTCTGTCACGATCACCGCGCCACCGTGCGTCATGCAGATCAACGTCAACGGGGCGTCGTCCTGGATGCGCATCGACCACGGCGGCTCCAGGGACAGCCGCAGCACGAACGCGCCACGGGCGCGCACGCCCTCGAGGAGTCCGCTCAACACGTCCATCACGACAAACACTAGACGATCGCGTATGTGATGGGGATCGATGACGATGGATCGTCTCGCCGCCGGTCTGTTTACTCGGGACATGACCACCAGCCCGTACGTCGTCGCCACCACCGCCGCCGCCTTGGCCAGCGCGGCGGTCGGCGGACTGTTCTACGCGTTCTCCACCTTCGTGATGAAGGGACTCGACCGCGCCGAGGCGCCCGTCGCCATCGCCGCGATGCGCGGCATCAACGCCGAGGCGCAGGCCAACGCGCCATTCCTGGCGCTGTTCCTCGGCTCGGCGCTACTGGCGCTCGGCGTCGGCATCGTCGCCGTCCTCCGGCTACCGAGTCAGGGGGCCGGTTACGTGCTGGCGGGCGCGGTGCTCGCACTGGTGGCCGTCGTCGTCACGATGGCATTCAACGTTCCGTTGAACGACCGACTGGCTTCGGTTGATCCGTCCGCGCTGTCCGCACCGGACGCGACGCGGGTATGGCAGCGCTATCTCGGCCCGTGGACGGCGTGGAATCACCTGCGGACCGTGGCTCCGCTGCTGGGGTCGGTGTTGATGCTCGTCGGGGTGCGCCACCGCTGATCCCGCGGAACGCCCACGCGACGACGGCGGCCGCGACCAGCGTGAGTGCCGCGGCGATGATCGCGGTGGGTGCGACTCCCGCGTCGAACGCCACCCGTACCGAATCCATCAGACGGTCGCTCAGCGCCGGCGGCAGGGTCTTCGCCACCGAGGCGGCGCCGCCGATGCTCTCCCTGGCGTCGGCCATCTGCGCCGCGGTGAGCCCGCCCGGCAGTTCGACGCTGGCGCGGTAGTACGCGGTGAAGATGGTGCCGAGGGTGGCCGTGCCGACCACGGCGCCCAGCTCGTAGGCCGTCTCCGAAACCGCCGAGGCCGCACCGGACTTCGCCGGCGGCACTGACGCCACGATGGTGTCGTTGGAGATCGTCTGCGACATCCCGACGCCGATTTCGAGGATGATGAACGACGCAATCACCGCGACCACGGTGAGGTCGTGCCGGAACAGCAGGATCGCGACGAAGCCCGCGGCCACCAGGATCAACCCGATGATCATGAGGGCATGCGGTGCGACGCGCTTCGCCAGCGGCACCACGGCGATGCCCGCGGTCATCGAGAGCACGGCACCCGGCAGCGTCACCAGGCCGGCGGCCAGCGGGCTGAGCCCGAGCACCAGCTGCAGGTGCTGCGAGATGAAGAAGATGAATCCGATCAGCCCGACGATCGACAGGAAGTTCGCCAGGATCGACGAGGTGAACGGCGCCGAGCGGAACAGCGCCACGTCCAGCATCGGTGTCGCGCTGCGCGTCTGGCGCCGGACGAACACGACGCCCGAACCCAGGCCGACGCCCGCGGCGGCCATGGCGGTGAAGGAGAAGCCGTCGTGCGCGGCCGACTTGATGGCCCAGACGATGGGCAGCATCGTCGTCAACGTCAGGAACACGCTGACGAGGTCGAGCGGACCCGGATGGGGATCACGCGACTCGGGCACCAGTCGCGGCGCCAGCACCAGCAGGGGAAGCAGGATCGGCACCGCGATCAGGAACACGGCGCCCCAGTGGAAGTGTTGCAGCAGCGCGCCGCCGACGATCGGACCGAGTGCGGACCCGGCGGTGAAGCACGAGGCCCAGAGTGCGATCGCCAGCCGGCGTGCCGAGGCGTCGCTGAAGATGTTGCGGATCAGCGACAGCGTGGACGGCATCAGCATCGCGCCGAAGACGCCAAGCAGGGCGCGCGCCCCCACCAGCGACTCGGCGGTCGGGGCGAATGCCGCCGCCGCCGACACCACCGCGAAGCCACCCGCGCCGATCATCAGCAACCGGCGTCTGCCGATGCGGTCGCCGAGGCTGCCCATCGTGACCAACAGGGCGGCGAGCACCAGCGAGTAGACGTCGACGATCCACAACTGGGTGGGGGCGGACGGCCGGAACTCCTGGGCGATGCTCGGCAGGGCGAAGGCGAGCACGGTGTTGTCGACGGCGATCAGCAGCACCGGCAGCATGAGGACCGCGAGCGCGAGCCACGCGCGCCGCGGCGTGGTGAGGGACGTCGGGGTGACGTCCGTCGGGGTGAACATGGGAGTGCTCCTGAGAATGACGACGAGGTGCCGGGACGCTCGGCGTCAAGGCTGCTTGTCGGGGTTGATGGTGCCGTCGGTCAGGCTGGCCATGATCGCGTCGACGACCTGGACGCGGGGCGTGCCCTGCTTGGCGGATTCGTAGCCGGCGAGCAACAGCGCCCAGAAGACCAGCCGGGGCCAGCCGGGAGGGCCTGCCGAACCCCGGGTCGCGGCGCGGTCGAGGACCTCGACGATCACCTCGTCGCCCTTGTCCAATTCGGCGGCGATCGCGGGGTCCGCCGTGATCGTCGGGTCGTTGTAGACGAAGGGCACGATGGGCCCGAGGTCGAGTTGGCACTCGACCACGCGACGCAGCGCGTCGACCGGGGGTCCGCAGTCGGGCTCGGCGTGTTCGATGGCGGCGTTGCTCAGTGCGTGGACGTGCAGCGCGAGCGCACGCAGCAGGTCGGTGCGTTCGGCGAAGTAGCGGTGCAGCGTGCTGCGTCCCACGCCGGCGGCGACGGCGATGTCGCCGAGCGATCCCGTCGGGTTGCCGGCGAGCACCACCATGGCGGCATCGAGGATGGCCCGGCGGGTCCGCGTCCGCGGCCCACCTTCGATCGGCAACGGGGCGCTCATGTACCCCAATATAGCAGCTGTGAATCACAATGGGACAGTGATGTCCCACTAGTTCGGGATCGTGAACCCATCCTGACGGGGTGCGGGCGTCGGCGCCGGGGCCGCGAGATGGCCGGGCAAGGGCGGCACGGGACCGGCAGGCGGTGCCGAGGGCGGCCGTGCGCCCAGGTGCAGGCGGGCCAGCTCCCTACGGTGCCGCTCGGCGAGCACCGCCGCCAGCACCAGTGGCGGCGGCGCACCGGGTGGCGGCGGCGGCGAGATCTGGGTGAGCATCTCGACGTAGATGCGGTAGGCCATCTGATCGCGCACCGATGGTTCCAACTGCGTTGCGCGGGAAAGGAACTGACGCGCCAACTCGGCCTGTTCGGCGCGCAGGCCGGACAGCTGCAGCGACGAGGCCCACCACGCCAGTGCCGGCGGCATGGGCAGGGGCGCGGTCATCTTCGGGCCGCGCTCGCTGATCACCATGGTGCCGGCGAAGACGTCGCCGATCCGTTTCCCCCTGGCCGACACCATGCTGCACAGCACGGCGGGTCCACCGGCGAACATCCAGATTTCGATGAAACCGGCCAACGCGCGGAACAGCGCCTGCCGAAAGCGTTCCGGACCACCGTCGTCGGACACGACGCGCAGACCGACCGCGATCTTGCCGAGCGACCGCCCCCTGGTGGCGGTTTCGAAGATCAGCGGATAGCCCACCAGGGCCAGCACCGTGAAGACGATCAGCACGGCAGCCGACAGCGCATCGTCGAAGTCGTAGAGCGTGGCCGCCCACGCCGCGACGCCGATCAGGTAGCAGACGAAGACGACGGTCAGATCGATCAGCGCGGCCAACGCGCGCACCGGCAGCTGCGCGACCGCCACGTCGAGCACCACGGCGTCACCCGTGACCATCGGCTTTGGCTCGGCCACCATGCCGAACCACGCTACTAGGATTCGCTGGATGGACGTCGACGCCTTCGTGCTGGCCCACCGGCCGACGTGGGACCGGCTGGAGTATCTGGTCAAGCGCCGCCGCCGATTGACCGGGCCCGAGGTCGACGAGCTGGTCGACCTGTATCAGCGGGTGTCCACCCACCTGTCGGTGGTCCGGAGCGCATCGGCCGACACCGTCCTGGTCGGCAGGCTCTCCAGCCTGGTGGCCGGGGCACGCGCGGCCGTCACCGGCGCCCATGCGCCGCTGTGGAGCGAGTTCAGCCGCTTCTGGACGGTGTCCTTCCCGGTGGTCGCCTACCGGTCCTGGCGGTGGTGGTTGGGCTCGGCCGTCGCCTTCTTCTTGGTCGCCACCGTGATGGGCATCTGGGTGGCGGGCAACCCGGAGGTGCAGGCCACCGTCGGAACCCCCTCCGACATCGCCGAACTGGTGAATCACGAATTCGCGTCGTACTACAGCGAGAATCCGGCCGGGTCCTTCGCCCTTCGGGTGTGGATCAACAACTCCTGGGTGGCCGCCCAGTGCATCGGGTACGCGATCCTCCTCGGTCTCCCGATTCCCTACGTGCTGTTCCAGAACGCCGCCAACGTGGGAGTCATCGGCGGGATCATGTTCGACGCCGGAAGGGGTGACGTCTTCCTCGGACTCCTCGTGCCACACGGCCTCCTGGAGCTGACCGCGGTGTTCCTCGCCGCGGCGGCGGGCATGCGGCTGGGCTGGTCGGTGGTGGCGCCGGGCGACCGGCCCCGCGCGCAGGTGCTCGCCGAACAAGGTCGCGCGGTGGTGTCGGTCGCCGTCGGCCTGGTGGCGGTGCTGCTGGTGTCCGGCCTCGTCGAAGCACTCGTGACGCCGTCGCCCTTGCCGACGTTCCTGCGCATCGCGATCGGGCTCGGTGCCGAGGTCGCGTTCCTGACGTACGTGATCCACTACGGGCGCAAGGCATCCCGGGCGGGCGAGACGGGCGACGTGGCCGACGCACCCGACGTCGTGCCGACGAGCTAGCCCGCCCTACAGCATGCCGCCGGCCTTCATCGCGAGATAGCGGTCGGCCAGCGCAGGCGCCAGATCGTCGGGCAAGGCATCGACCACGTCGACCCCGTGGCGGCGCAGTCGCGTCGCGATGGCGCCTCGGTCGTTGCGAGCGCGTTCGGCCGCCGCGGCGTCGTACACCTCGGCGGCATCGGAGCGTCGGGCCGCCAAGCCGTCCACGCGGGGGTCGCTGACCGCGGCGATCACCACCCGGTGCTTGGCCGACAGTCGAGGGAGCACGCCGACGAGCCCCTCGTCGAGCGCCGCCGGGTTCAGGTCGGTCAGCAGGACGACGAGCGCGCGCCGTCGAATGCGGCGTTGGACCGTTGCCACCATGGCCGGGGCGTTCGACTCGACCAGCGCCGGCACCAGGGGCGCCATCGCCTCGACCAGCTGCGGCAGCAGCTCGGTGCGGGCCGCGTCGAACACGCCGGCCCTGGCGACTCGGTCGTAGGCGATGAAGTCGACGTGGTCGCCGGCCCGAGACGCCAACGCCGCCAACAACAGTGCGGCATCCATCGACCAATCGAGGCGCGGCCAGCCGTTGGGGTCGCCGGCGGTGGGGTCGACGCCGATGCGGCCGGCAGAGGTCCGGCCCGTGTCCAGGACGATGACCACCCGGCGGTCCCGTTCCGGGCGCCACGTCCGGACGACGACGTCGGCCCGCCGCGCCGTGGCGCGCCAGTCGATGGATCTGACGTCATCGCCGACGACGTATTCACGCAGGGAATCGAATTCGGTGCCGTGGCCACGGGTGAGCACCGGGATGGAGCCGTCGAGTTCGCGCAGTCTCGCCAGCCGCGAGGGTAGGTGTTTGCGCGACAGGAACGGCGGCAGCACCCGCAGCCGGGCCGGAACGCGGTGCGAGGCCTGCCTTCCGGCCAGGCCGAACGGCCCGATGGAGCGGGCGGTCACGAACGCCGACTGGTGATCCCCGCGGCGCATGGGGCGCAACGTGGTGTCGACGCGGACTCCTCGTCCCCCGGCGATCGTCACCGCGTGCGTGCGCGGCGTGGCGCGGGCCGACGGCGGCCACGCGTCACGCACCTGACCGCGGAATTCGCGGCGGCCGGGGTTGTCGATGACCAAGGCCACCTCGACGGGCTCGCCGAGGCGGACGCGGCCGTCGCCCGGCCGGTGGAAGCGCAGCCGCCTGGCACTCGCGGCCAGCGCCACGTCGACGACGATCGCTGCCGTCAGGAGGGTGAGCAGGATCGCGAAGACGGGCGCGGGCCAGGGGGCGACGCTGATGGGCGCCACGCAGAGCAGGGCCACCAGGCCGGCGCGGCCGGTCAGGACCACTAGCGCGGCACCGGGACGGCCGCCAGGATTCCGTCGAGGACGCCGTCGGGGGTGGCGCCCTCGAGTTCCGCCTCGGGCCGCAGGGCGATGCGGTGCCGCAGCGTGGGCCGGGCCATCGCCTTGACGTCGTCGGGTGCCACGTAGCTGCGGCCCGACAGCCAGGCCCACGACCTCGCCGTCGCCAGCAGCGCCGTGGCCCCCCGCGGCGAGACGCCCAATTGCAGAGAGGGCGACACCCGCGTCGCTCCGGCGATGTCGACGATGTAACCCATCACCTCGTCGGCCACCAGCACCCGGCGGACGGCCTCGCGGCCCGCCGCCAACTCGGCTGGACCCGCCACCGGGTTGACTGCGGAGAGGTCGCGCGGGTCGAAGCCGTGGGCGTGCCGCGCCAGGATCGCCAGCTCGTGATCCCGCGGCGGCAACGGCACGTTCAGTTTCAGCAGGAAGCGGTCGAGTTGCGCCTCGGGCAGTTGATAGGTGCCCTCGTACTCGATCGGGTTCTGCGTCGCCGCCACGATGAAGGGGTCGGGAAGTGCCCGTGGCTCACCGTCGACGCTGACCTGACGTTCCTCCATCGCCTCGAGCAGCGCGGCCTGGGTCTTCGGCGGCGTCCGGTTGATCTCGTCGGCGAGCAGGAGGTTGGTGAAGACCGGACCCGCGCGGAACTCGAACTCCGCGGTGCGGGCGTCGTAGACCAGCGACCCCGTGACGTCACCGGGCATCAGGTCGGGGGTGAACTGCACGCGCTTGAAGTCCAGCCGCAGCGCGGCCGACAGCGTCCGCACCAACAGCGTCTTGGCGACGCCGGGCACGCCCTCCAGCAGGACGTGGCCGCGGCACAGCAGTGCGATGACCAGACCGCTGATCACGGCCTCCTGCCCGACCACCGCCTTGGCGATCTCGGACCGCAACGCCAGTAGGGCGTCTCGCGCCGGATCCGCGGCTGCCGTCGTTGGTTGAGTCATGAGGTGGCGACCTGCCTTTCGATGTCATCGAGCAGACGGGAGAGGGTGACCAGTTCGGCGTCGTCTGACGGCGCTGGCCCGAACAGTGCATAGTCGACGGTGCCCGGATCGTGTCGCACGCGCCCGGCGACGGTCTCGACGACCGCCGGCCGAGGCGGGCGGGCACCGAGGCCGAGTCTGGGTGTCAGCCGTCGCAGCGCGGCGGTCCGCAGCGCCGACGCGGCACTGTCGCGGGCCCGGCGTGACCGGTACAGACGGCCGCGGCCCTCGACGGTCTCGGACGCTCTGACGACGACGGGAAGGTCTTCGGCGACCAGCGGGCCGAGCCGGCGACCGCGCCACAGCGCCACGAAGACGACCGCCAGACACAGTTGCAGGACGATCCAGCCCACCCGTGCGGGCAGCAGGTCCATGATCGAGGTGGCCCCGTCCGACTCGCCCTCGACCCGCTTGGGGGTGTACCAGATCACGTGGGGGCGGGTCCCGGCCAGATTCATCGCCAGTGCGGCGTTGCCTTCCTTCAGAAGGCCCGCGTTGGTCATGAAGTCGGCCGTGCCGACGACGGTGATCATCCGTTGCCCGTCGGTGTAGCGCGCCAATGCTCCGTCGTAGCAACGCGTCACGGCGGTACCGTCGACCGGCTCGTAGGTGTCGCTGAGGTCCAGTTGGGCACTGCCTGCCCTGGTGGCCTCCCGCAGATCGCACCCTGGCTCCCCGCCGAAGCTGGTCGCGCGGGCGGTGCGCAATTTGGGTGCCAGCGCTTCGCGGGTGCGTGACACCGGCTCGACGAGCAGCACGTCGCCCGGCAGACCGCTCAGTCGGCGTAGCCCGTCGTCGTCGATCGGGTAGGGCGTCGGTGCGACCAGCAGCAGGGCATCCGGACGGGCCGACCGTTCGACGGTTCCGACGTCAGCGGCCTCGATCACCTCGACGCCGCGGTCGGCGAGAAGCGCGACGATCGCCCTGGCGCCATCGGGCGAGGTGGCCTCCGGATCCATCCGGCCGCCGGGGCGTGGGGCCGTGAGATAGCCGCCGACGGCGGAGACCGCCACGATCACGACGAATGCGAGCAGCACCCAGCGCAGTGTGCGCCACCGTTGCGCGAGGGTGGACCCGACGGCGGTGTTGGTCATCGCACCTCGACCCAGCCGTCGCCCGAGACGATCGGCACCGTGCCCGACGGCGCGGGGTCGGCGTGGGCGAGGAGGTGGTCGTCGAGCTCGGCGACCATCAGGTAGGCGGCTTCGGTTCCCGGCAGCTCACCGAAGGTGACGTCGTTGAAGGCCATTGCCGCGCTACGTAATTCGGCGGTGAGACCAGGGATCGCGAGGCCGGCGTCGTGAGCCAGCTCGGTCGCCGTGCGGCCCGGCACGGGATGCAGGATCGCCGTCTCCTCCAGGTGTCTGGCGACGGCGCGGAGGCGATGCCTGATCGCCGGTGCCCATTCGCCGCGCGCCGCGGCACTCCGAGCGCTGGCGCGGTGCTCGTCGGAGCTCATCTCCATGGCGCCGAACAGCGCGCTGCGGCTCCCTCGGTTGGTGTGCATGGTGCGGCGGGCCAGCCGGACGGCCACCACGACCGCCGTGGCCACCAGGATCAGCAGCAGGCTGACGGTGAGCCAACCCCCTGGCACCGACGCACCGCCTGCCATGACCTTGTACAGCAGGTCGTCGAGCCACTGCGACAACTGGTCGGTCAGCGAGCCTCGTGGGTAGATGGCCTTGTTCAGCTCGCGCTGGGCGGCGTCGTGCGCGGCGTCGCGGTCGATGTCGATGGCGGACACGTCAGCGGTGGTGCACGAGCCAGAGGTCGTCGGTGGATTCGACCGGGCCGATCGCGCCGGTCTGCAGCACGAGGTCGAATGCCTCGGCCCGCATGCGACGGTCGGTGTAGAGCAGCACGACCACGCCTGCGTTGAACGGTGCGGTGATGATCTGACCGATCGCACCGCCGACGCTGATGAGGACGACGGCGATGACGGTGGTGCTGGTGGATTGGCCGAACATCAGCATGATCTGGCCGACGAAGCTGAAGGGTGCGGTGACGGCACCGGAAACCAGCCCCGCGACGACCACGGCCAGCAGGCGGATGCCGAACACCCGCCAGAAGTCCGTTTTGACGAGTGCAAAGGATCTCGCGATGGCGGCCGTGACGCCGATGCGCTCCAAGACGATCAGGGTCGGGGCGAAGCTGATCATCGTGTAGAGGTAAACCAGCAGCGCGATCAGGGCCAGGCCGAACAGCGCACCGATCACGATTGCCGCCGCGCCACCCGCGGTGTGGGCGACGGCAACGATCACCCCCACGACGACCCCGACCAGCATGGTGAAGCCGGCGGCCTCGATCGCGGTGACGCCGAGCAGCGGCAGCAGACGGTCCCGAACGCGTTGCCACGCTTCGCCGGTGGTGATCGTCGACCCGAACACCGCACGTCCGACGACGACCGTCAGCAGGCCGCTGAGCACGATTCCGGCCAGTACGGTGGTGACGGCGCCCGCGGCGCTGGACAACATGATGCCGACGATGGAGGAGTTGGAGACGTCTTGTCCGGCAGCACCTCTGGTGGTGGACGACAGCACACCGGCCGCGGCGAGCGGTCCGACCTGCAGTGCCAGCGTGATCACCTGCGCGACCACGACGACGATGGTGGTCAGTCCCAGGGTGGCTTTGGGGTTGGTGCGGATATAGGAGACCGACGCGTTGTAGATGTCCGACATGCTCAGCGGCCGCAGCGGAATCACGCCGGGCTTCAGCGCCGGTGGCGGACCCATCCGCGGCTGGCCATGGGGTCCCGGTCTCGCGGGTGGCGGATAACCGGGCGGCGGGTAGCCCGGCGGTGGCGGGTACTGCTGCGGTGGGTAGGCCGGGTAGCCCGGGTAGCCCGGGTAGCCGATGGTCGGCAGGTCCCGGGGAGGTGCCTGCGCGTAGGCGGGGGTCGGATCCCACGGCGGCGACGGGCCCGCCCCGGGCCCGCCGGCGTCGCTGCTCATGCCCACCATCCTGTCGATACCCTCGACGATTGACAACGATCGAGGTCGCACCTGCGTGTCGACGGAGCGTCGTCGACCGAGCCCTTTCCGGGCGTAGCGTCTACGCCATGGCGGAACTCAAGGATCGGCTGCGGGCCGACCTCACGGTGGCGATGAAGGCTCGGGACAAACTGACCACCGCGACGCTGCGGATGGTGCTGGCGGCGATCCAGGCGGAGGAGGTCTCCGGCAAGACGGCGCGCGAGTTGTCCGACGAGGATGTGCTCAAGGTGTTGGCGCGGGAGTCGCGCAAGCGCGGGGAGGCCGCGGAGATCTACGTGTCCAACGGTCGAGGTGAGCTCGCCGCCAACGAGCGCGCCGAGGCCAGGGTCATCGACGACTACCTGCCCGTCCAGTTGAACGACGACGAATTGGCCAACGTGGTGAACACCGCGATCGCTCAGGTCGCCGAGACGATCGGACACCGGCCGGGCACCAAGCAGATGGGTCAGGTGATGAAGTCGGCGATGGCCATCGCCGAGGGCAAGGCGGACGGCCCCCGCCTGTCGTCGGCGGTCAAGGAAAGGCTCTAAGCGGGTTTTCGCCCTGCCGGTACCCGGGTAGCCGACTGTCATGACACGATTCGGCTACACCTTGATGACCGAGCAGAGCGGCCCGAAACAACTTGTCGACTACGCGGTCTCGGCCGAGCACGTCGGTTTCGACTTCGAAGTCAGCAGCGATCACTTCTCCCCGTGGCTGGCCGCCCAGGGCCACGCCCCCAACGCGTGGACGCTCCTCGGGGCGGTCGCCCACGCCACCGATCGGGTGGAACTGCTCACCTACGTGACCTGTCCGACGATCCGGTATCACCCGGCCGTGGTGGCCCAGCAGGCGGCGACCGTGCAGATCCTCGCCGACGGGCGGTTCACCCTGGGGTTGGGCAGCGGGGAGAACCTCAACGAACACGTCGTCGGCCGGCGCTGGCCGACCGTCGCGCGCCGCCAGGAGATGCTGCGCGAAGCCATCATGATCATCAGGGAGCTGTTCACCGGCGAGATGGTCGACTGGAAGGGCGATTACTTCGAGGTCGACTCGGCCCGATTGTGGGATCTTCCCGAGGTACCCGTCGCCATCGCCGCCGCCGTCTCGGGAGAGCGGTCGGTGCAGACGTTCTCGCCACTGGTCGAACACCTGATCGCCGTCGAACCCGAGAAGGAGCTCGTCGACGGCTGGCACGCTGCGCGCAAGGGCACCGGCCTGCCGGGCGACTCGCGCGTCATCGGCCAGATGCCCATCTGCTGGGACCCCGACGAAGACGCCGCGGTGGCGCGCGCGCACGACCAGTTCCGGTGGTTCGGCGGCGGCTGGGCGGTGAATGCGGATCTGCCGACGACCGCGGGTTTCGCGGGAGCCACCCAGTTCGTGCGGCCGGAGGACGTCGCGTCGTCCATTCCGTGCGGGCCCGACCTGGACGCGATCGTCGAGGCCGTGAGCGAGTACTGGAAGGCCGGGTTCACCGACATCGCGCTGGTCCAGATCGGCGACGAGGGCCAGGATCGCTTCCTCAAGGAAGCCGCCCAACCGCTGCTGGAGAAGCTGCGCTCGGCCGCCGCCTGACGGGCGCGACTCGCGCTCCTGCACCGTGCTGGACCCGTACTGCTGCCGCTGGACCCGGGTTCCTTCGCGCGAGAAGGCCCCAACTCACCTTCGAGTCGGGGCCTTCTACGGCTGCACGCGGTCGGGGTAGCGGGATTCGAACCCACGACCTCTTCGTCCCGAACGAAGCGCGCTACCAAGCTGCGCCATACCCCGCGTAGAGCCACGACAGCCTATCGCACCAAGCCGGTGGGAAGCCAAACGGCCGGGGCCGCTGCGGGTACCCGGTGCCGGCGTGCCGGCGTGGAATGGATGTGGGCGTCGCCCGCGTTACAACGAGCGAGTTCGCTTGAGATCTCGCTGAGGAAAGGCCGTCACATGACCGGATTGGGAGCCACGATCTACTTCGGGTTGTTCGCGGTCGCTGCGGTGTGGCTGTTCGTCACCTCCGAGCACTTCGGCGGTGCCCGTCGTACCTTCCCCACCGGAGATCAGGGCCAGCGGCCCGATCGCTCGAACTCGACGAGGGTGGCGGCCGACGCGCACGGGTCCAGGCCCCGGCGGTTCAGCCACTCGGCGTCGAAGTAGGTGTCGTTGTAGCGTTCCCCGCTGTCGGCGAGAACGGTGACCACCGAACCACTGCGCTGCTGCGCGACCATCTCGGCCAGCAGGCCGAACGCCCCCCACACGTTGGTGCCGGTCGACGGTCCGACCTTGCGGCCGAGCACGTTGCTCACGTGATGGGCCGCCGCGACCGAAGCGGCATCCGGCACCACCACCATGCGGTCGATGATGTCCGGCAGGAACGACGGTTCGACCCGTGGCCTGCCGATGCCCTCGATCCGTGACGACACCCCGGTGACGTCTCGCCGGCCCTGGGTGTAAGACGGAAAGAAGGCCGAGTTCTCGGGGTCCACCACGCACAGCCGCGTGGCGTGCCGCCGGTAACGCAGATAGCGACCGATCGTCGCACTGGTCCCACCCGTGCCGGCACCCACCACGATCCACTCGGGGATCGGGAACTGCTCCTCGTGCAACTGGTCGAAGATCGACTCGGCGATGTTGTTGTTCCCACGCCAGTCCGTGGCGCGTTCGGCATTGGTGAACTGGTCGAGATAGTGCCCGCCGGTCTCCTGCGCGAGGCGCTCGGCCTCCTCATAGACCTCCGCCGAATTCGCCACGAAATGGCAACGCCCGCCCTGAGATTCGATCAAGGAGATCTTCGACGAGCTGGTTGACGACGGCATCACCGCAATGAAGGGCAGCCCGAGCATGGCCGCGAAGTAGGCCTCGGAGACGGCGGTCGACCCCGACGACGCCTCGACGATCGTGGTGTTCTCACCGATCCAGCCGTTGCACAGTCCGTAGAGGAACAGCGATCGGGCGAGCCGGTGCTTGAGGCTGCCGGTGACGTGGGTCGTCTCGTCCTTCAGGTACAGCGCGACCTCCACCCGCGAGCACCACGCCGACGGCAGCGGGTAACGCAGCAGGTGGGTGTCGGCGCTGCGCCTGGCGTCCGCCTCGATCAGTCGTACTGCGTTGTCCACCCAATCGCGAGGGTGGCGCTGAACCGAGATGGAGGTGTGGTCGGTCACCGCGCCGATACTGCCGGGTGGGACACGCCCGCCCTGCTGCCGAGGTTTCCCCCACCGGTGGGAGCGGCCACCAGGGTCAACAACGTCGCCTCCGGCCGACAACAGAACCGGTACGGCGCATACGGGGACGTGCCGAGCCCGGCCGAGACGTGCAGCTGCATGTGGGCGCCCCAGCGCGACGGTCCCTTCGCCCGTGACGGGTCGAGGTCGCAGTTGGTGACGAGCGCGCCGCGGAAGGGCAGGCACATCTGGCCGCCGTGGGTGTGACCCGCCAGGACCAGCTGGTAGCCGTCGGCGGCGAACCGGTCGAGCACCCGGGTGTACGGCGCGTGGGTGAGACCGAGGCGCAGGTTGGCGGCCGGGTTGGGCCGGCCCGCGATGGTGTCGTAGCGGTCGCGGGACAGGTGCGGGTCGTCGACGCCTGCGACCGCGATCAGCTGGCCCTTGACGTCGATCTCGCGGCGGGTGTGGGTCATGTCCAGCCAGCCGCGCTCGGTGAACGCCGCGCGCAGATCCTGCCAGGGCAGCGGCTCGCCCGCGATGCGGTGCGTTGGCTTGAACAGGTAGTTGGTGGGATTCTTCGGCGTCGGCCCGAAGTAGTCGTTGCTGCCGAAGACGAACAGGCCGGGCACCGACAACAGGTCGCTCAACGCCTGCACCACCGACGGCACGGCCTTCGGGTGGGACAGGTTGTCACCGGTGTTGACGACGAGGTCCGGATCCCAGCCGGCGAGCTCGCGGATCCATGCCTGCTTGCGACGCTGACCCGGCGTCATGTGAAAGTCGCTGAGGTGCAGCACCCGCAGCGGCGCGGATCCGGGGGTGAGGACCGGCATCGTCGCCTCCCGCACGACGAACGCGTTGCGTTCGATCAGCGTCGCGTAGGCGATTCCCGCGACCAGCGAACCGGCGGCCACTGAACCGGCCATGGCGGTGGAGTTCTTCAAGACCGTCGGACGGGCGAGCATGACCGAGAGCCTACTGCCAGATCGTTTCGGCAGCGCTGCTCGTGGCCCCGCGGCTGCCCGCCCGCACGCCGGCTACGGCGGCGGCGGGGGTGGCGGTGGGCCCAGTATCGGAACGGTGATCGGTGGCAGGCCCGGGATGTTGACGACCGTCGAACCCTGCGGAGGCGGGATCGCATTGGGGTCGTTGGGGTCGAACGGCGGTGCCCCGGGCGGCGGTGGCGGCGGTGCCGGTGCAATGCCGTTGCTGACCTGAATCGTGATGATCGACCCGGGGACCGTCTGACCCGACGGCGAAGTGCCGACCACGGCGCCCGCCGGCGAGCCGCTGTTGACCGGCGTGGCTTGATCCGCGACTTGGAAACCGGCGTCCTTGAGACGCTGCCGGGCCAGATCCTGCGTCATCCCGCCGATGCTCGGCACCTTCGATCCGGGCGCCCCGTCGACGTAGCGCGGATCGGTCGGGGGCAACGCCACGTCGTCGGGGGTGAACTGCTTCATGGCGGTGAACCAGGTGCGGGCGGGCTCGTTGCCGCCGTACAGATTGCCCGAGCCGCACTGCCGCAGCGGGAAGGAACACAGGTCCGACGGCGACGTCGAGTCGTCGTAGATGTAGTTGGCAGCGGCATAGGCGCTGGTGAAGCCGAAGAAGCCCGACGACCGGTGCGCCTCGGTGGTTCCCGTCTTCCCGGATACCGGCAGAGTCCAGCCCGCCGAACTGGCCGCGCTCGCCGCGGTGCCGCTCTGGTCGTCCTTGCTCATCGCGTTGGCCAGCGTGTTGGCCAGCCCCTCTGGCACCGCCTGCTCGCACGTCTCGGTGGTGACCGAGACCTCCTTGCCGTTGCGGTCGTAGACCTTGTCGATCGGGTTGGGCGGGCACCACGTCCCGCCCGATGCCAGGGTCGCCGCGACGTTCGACAGCTCCAGCGGGTTCACCTCGATCGGACCCAGCGTGAACGAGCCCAGGTTCTGCCGTTTGACGAAGTCGGCGAGGCTCTCGTTGCTGTCCGGGTCGTAGTCGCGGGCCGTGCCGGGCAGGGCGTAGGAGCGCAGGCCGAGCTTGACGGCCATGTCGACGGTCCGCTGCACGCCGACCTGCGAGATGAGCTTGGCGAACGCGGTGTTGGGTGACGTCGCCAGTGCGTCGGTGACGCTGAGCTGCCCGCGGTAGTTGCCGTCGTTGAGCACGCACCACGTCGCCTGCGGGCAGCCCTTGGCGCCACCGCTGCCCAGCCCCTTCGCCTCGAAGCGGGCAGGCGCGTCGAGTTGGGCGTTGATGCCCATCCCCATCTCCAGCGCCGCGGACGTGGTGAAGATCTTGAAGATCGAGCCGGCGCCATCACCGACCAGGGAGAACGGTTGCGGCTGCATGGTCTCGCCGGCGTCCATGTTGAGGCCGTAGGTTCGATTGGACGCCATCGCCACGACGGGGTGCGACTCCTTACCCGGCCTGATCACGCTCATCACGCTCGCGACGCCGTCCAGATCCGGTGCCGCGAGGCCGTCGATCGACGACTTCACGTAGTTCTGCACGTCGGGGTCCAGCGTCGTCTTGATGAGGTAGCCGCCCTTGGCGACCTGCTCCTTGCTGATGCCCGCGCGGGCGAGATAATCCAGCACGTAGTCGCAGAAGAAGGCGCGGTCACCGGCGGCGATGCAGCCGCGGGGCAGTTCCTGAGGTTGCGGCAGCACGCCGAGCGGCTGCTGCTTCGCTGCCCGCAGCGCGTCCGCCTCCTGCGGCACGTTGTCGATCATGGTGTCCAACACCAGGTTTCGACGTGCCAGCGCGCCCTCGGGGTTGGTGTAGGGGTTCAGCGTGCTGGTCGACTGCACCATGCCTGCGAGCAGGGCCGCCTGCTGCCAGTTGAGGTCTGCGGCGTTGACGCCGAAGTAGGTCTGCGCCGCGTCCTGAACGCCGAACGCGCCGTTCCCGAAGGACACCAGGTTGAGGTACCGGGTCAGGATCTCCGGTTTGGTGAACGTCTTGTCCAGCGTGAGCGCCATGCGGATCTCGCGCAGCTTGCGGGCGGGCGTGGTCTCGATGGCCGCGCGCTTCTCGGCGTCGGTCTGCGCGATCACCAGCAACTGGTAGTTCTTCACGTACTGCTGCTCGATGGTCGAGCCACCGCGGGTGTCGGCGTCACCGGCCATGTAGCCCGACAGTCCGGTCAGCGTGCCCTTCCAGTCGACGCCGTTGTGCTCGGCAAACCGCTTGTCCTCGATGGAGACGATGGCCAACTTCATCGAGTTGGCGATCTGATCGCTGGGCACCTCGAACCGGCGCTGGGTGTAGAGCCAGGCCAGCGGGTTGCCCTTGGCGTCCACCATCGTGGACACCGCGGGAATTTCGCCCTCCACCAATTGCGCCGACCCGTTGGCAACGACGTCGGACGCGCGGTTGGACACCAGGCCGAGGCCGCCGACGAGGGGAAACATCAGGCCGGCGGCGACGACGCCGGCCAACAGGATGCACCAGGCGAGTTTGATGAGGGAGACCGCGGGGGGCGGACGCCTCGACGGCGGCGTCGCCTGCGATCGGTCGGACATGGCTACAGACTAGCGACGTGATGCTGGGTCAGCGCTCCCAGCGGTCGAATAGCCGGTCGAAGACACCTGCGCAACCCCTGATACTGCGCAAAGATGGATGACGGCACGGTCGTCCCACAAAATCAAGAACTTACTGTTGCGCAAAACCCCCCTGACCACCTAGCTTTGACTGACAGTGCGATCCAGGTAACACTACCCATCGCAATGTGGCGTGGATCGCACTAGCGTTCTACGGCCTGGAGTGTCCGTCCCGGGGGGGCGGCTGGACGAAGGGATCGCTGGTGTCAGGAACACGACCCGCGGCGCGCAGGACAGTCATGAGTTCCCCAGTGAATGGTGTCGTGGTCCACGGCGCCGAGGCCGAAGCCCGCATCGCGTGGGTTTCGCAGGCACGCTGCCGCCAGGCCGACCCCGACGAGTTGTTCGTCCGCGGTGCCGCCCAGCGAAAGGCGGCCGTCATCTGCCGGCATTGCCCGGTGATCTCCGAATGCGGCGCCGATGCGCTCGACAACCGCGTCGAATTCGGCGTCTGGGGCGGCATGACCGAGCGGCAGCGTCGTGCCCTGCTCAAGCAGCATCCCGAAGTGGTGTCGTGGGCCGAGTTCTTCGCGGCCCAGCGCAAACACCGCAGCGCCGTCTAAATCGGCGGCGAGTCAGGCGGCGTCACCGTCGCCGGTGATCTGATCGGCGATCGCGCGTAGCGCTTCCAGATCGGACACGTCGAACGGCAGCGAAGGCACGCCGACGATCGCCACGTGCGGATTGGCGCCGGTGAAGCGGGACAGCAGCCGCACCTCGCGCTTGGCGGTCTGCGCCCGGTCCGCGTGGACGTGCAGAACCGCGGCGGTGAGCGTGTCGGCGCCGTCGAGTTGGTCGGCCGCGTCGCGCGCCTTGTCGCTCTGGAGGTCGCACAGCGTCGGGTGGGTCCGATTGAGGATCAGCCCGGCGAGCGGCATCCGCTCACTCGACAGTCGGTCGACGAAGAACGACGCCTCTCGCAGGGCGTCCGGTTCGGCGGCCGAGATGACCACGAACTGGGTGCCGCGTCGCTTCAACAATTCGTAGGTGCGGTCGGCCTTTTCGCGGAATCCACTGAACGTCGTATCGAGCGCTTGGACGAAACCCGCTGCGTCGGAGAGCATCTGGGAACCGAGCACGGTCGACAGTGCCTTCATTGCCAGGCCGACGGCGCCGGTGACCAGTCGGCCGATGCCGCGGCCGGGGGCCAGGAGGAGGCGCCACAGCCGGCTGTCCATGAAACTGCCGAGACGCTTGGGCGCGTCGAGGAAGTCCAACGCGTTCCGCGACGGCGGGGTGTCGACCACGACGAGGTCCCACTTGTCCTCGCCGAGAAGCTGACCCAACTTCTCCATGGCCATGTACTCCTGCGTCCCCGCCAGCGAGGTGGCGACGGTTTGGTAGAACTGGTTCTCCAGGATGGCCTCGGCGCGGTCGCCGCCGGAGTATTGGATGACCATCTCGTCGAACGTGCGCCGCATGTCGAGCATCATCGCGTGCAGTTCCCCGGCGACCTCGGGACCCAGTGGCACCCGCTGGGGCGTGTTGCCGAGATCCTTGATGCCGAGGGCCTGCGCAAGCCGTTTCGCCGGATCGATGGTGAGCACGACCACGGTGCGGCCGTACTCAGCGGCACGCAGCGCCATCGCCGCCGCGGTGGTGGTCTTGCCGACGCCGCCCGCCCCGCAGCACACGATTACGCGGTTGGCTCGGTCGTTGAGGATCGCGGCCATGTCGAGGGCCACGGGCGTGGTGCTCATCTACCGGACTCCTTGCGTGGCGAGCGCTTCGGCCAGTTCGTAGAGACTGCCGAGGTCGACGCCATCGGCGATCGCGGGCAGTTCCAGGCGCGCAATGTCGACCGCGTCGAGCTGCTCGGCGCTCTCGGCGCGGGCGCTGATCCTCGTCGCATGCTGAATGGTCTCGGTGAGAAGGCCGGCGAAGTCGTTGTCCGACAGTGTGATTCCCACCTTCGCCAGGCCCGAGCGGACGGTGTCCGCGTCGATGTCGCCCTCGGCTGCCTTGGCGAGATCTTCGGGCGCCAAGTAGGCCGGGATGTTGCGGTTGACGATGACACTGCCGATGGGAAGCCCGATTCCCTTGAGTTCGTCGATCGCCTCGAGGGTCTCCTGGATGGGCAGCGCTTCGAGCAGGGTGACGAGGTGGATGGCGGTCAGGTCGGAATGGAGCAGTCGGACCACGCCGTCGGCCTGTGAGTGCACCGGACCGCCCTTCGCCAGGTCCGAGACCGCCTTGGTGACGTCGAGGAAGCGCGCGATGCGACCCGTTGGCGGCGAGTCGACGACCACCGCGTCGTACCCGGTCTGCTTGGCCCTGGAGGTCTCCTTCGCACGGTCCTTCTGGCTGCGCACCACGATCTCCTTGATCTTCCCGGTGAGCAGGACGTCGCGGAGACCCGGCGCAATCGTCGTCGCGAATTCGATCGCCCCGATTCGGCGCATCGCACGCCCCGCGATGCCCAGGTTGTAGAACATGTCGAGGTATTCGAGGAAGGCCGCTTCGGTGTCGATGGCCAGCGCGTTGACCTGCCCGCCGCCGTCGGCGGTGGCGATCTTCACTTCCTCGTAGGGCAGCGGGGGAACGTCGAAGAGTTGCGCGATACCTTGGCGCCCCTCGACTTCGACCAGCAGCACCTTGCGTCCGCCTGCGGCGAGCGCGAGCGCCAGCGACGCCGCGATCGTCGACTTTCCGGTGCCGCCCTTGCCCGTCACGAAGTGCAACCGCGCCTCGTTCAGCCGGGATGGCCAGCCGATCGACGTGTGACTGCTCGATTCGGGAACCACGTTGTTCACCAGACCAGCCTATCGGGGTCGGCGGCGCGGTCCCCGATAAGCTCGGCCGCATGAGCGAACTGACCAAGTGGGAATACGTGACGGTGGCACTGCTGACGCACGCGACCAAGCAGATCCTCGACCAGTGGGGCGAGGACGGCTGGGAGCTGGTCTCGGTGCTTCCCGGGCCCACCGGTGAGCAGCTGGTCGCCTACATGAAACGACCGAAGTGAGCGACTCGGGGAAGGTCACCGGCGGGCAGGAGCGGAGCGACTCGGGGAAGGTCACCGGCGGGCAGGAGCGGAGCGACTCGGGGGAGGTCACCGGCGGGCAGGAGCGGAGCGACTTAGGGGAGGTCACCGGGCGGCTGGCCGAACTGGGCATCGAGTTGCCTGCCGTCGTCGCCCCGCTTGCGGCCTACGTGCCTGCGGTGCGGACCGGAAACCTGGTCTACACGTCGGGCCAGTTGCCGATGGTCGGGGGAGCGCTCCCGCAGACCGGCAAGGTCGGCGGCGAGGTCACCGACCAGGACGCCAAGGCGCTCGCCCGGACGTGTGCACTGAACGCCCTCGCCGCGGTCCATGCGCTCGTCGGCATCGATTCCGTGCGTCGGGTGGTCAAGGTCGTCGGCTTCGTGGCGTCGGCGTCGGGATTCACCGGCCAGCCCGCGGTCGTCAATGGGGCCTCCGAACTGTTCGGCGAGGTCTTCGGGGATGCGGGTGTGCACGCACGCTCGGCCGTCGGGGTCGCGGAGCTGCCGTTGAACGCGCCGGTGGAGGTGGAGCTGATCGTCGAGGTCGCGTGAGCGACGATCGGGCGGAGGTCGCGTGAGTTTGGCGCATCCGGCGTACGGGCAGCTGCGCCGCGTGACCGACACGGCCTCGGTCATACTGTGCGACAACCCGGGGCTGATGACGCTGGACGGCACCAACACCTGGGTGCTCCAGGGGCCCGGTAGCGACGAGATGGTGATCGTCGACCCCGGCCCCGGCGACGACGCCCACGTCGAGCGGATCGCACGCCTCGGCAAGATCCCGCTGGTCCTGATCAGTCACAGGCACGGGGACCACACCGACGCGATCGACGCGCTGGTCGACCGCACCGGTGCGGTGGTGCGCGCGGTCGGCAGTGGTTTCCTGCGCGGCCTCGGCGGCCCGCTGTCCGACGGCGAGGTGATCGACGCGGCCGGCCTGCGCATCACGGTGCTGGCCACTCCCGGGCACACGGCGGATTCGGTGTCCTTCGTCGTGGACGACGCCGTGCTCACCGCGGACACCGTGCTGGGTCGCGGCACGACCGTCATCGACAACGAGGACGGCAGCCTTCGCGACTACCTGGAGTCACTGGCACGGCTGCACGGGCTCGGCCGTCGTGCCGTGTTGCCCGGGCACGGCCCGGATCTCGACGATCTGGAGACGGTGACGGCGGCCTACCTGGCCCATCGCGAGGACCGGCTGAATCAGGTGCGTGAGGCGCTACGGGTGCTCGGTGACGACGCGACCGCCCGCCAGGTCGTCGAGCGCGTGTACACCGACGTCGACGAGAAGCTGTGGGAACACGCCGAATGGAGCGTGCAAGCTCAACTGAACTATCTCCGAGCGTGATTTGTGGAGTCTGACCAGCGGTGAGCGCCGGTAGAACTCCACAGAACGCTAGCGGGCTCGGCGGGCCAGTCGTTCGGAGTCGCTGATCAGCACGCTCTTGCCCTCCAGGCGGATCCAGCCGCGGTGGGCGAAGTCGGCCAGGGCCTTGTTGACGGTCTCGCGCGAGGCGCCGACCAGCTGGGCGATCTCCTCCTGGGTGAGGTCGTGCGTCACGCGGAGCGCGCCGCCCTCCTGAGTGCCGAAGCGCTGCGCCAGCTGCAGCAGCTGCTTGGCGACGCGACCGGGGACGTCGGTGAAGATGAGATCGGCCAAGTTGTTGTTCGTGCGCCGCAGGCGACGCGCGAGCACGCGCAGCAGCTGCTCGGCGATCTCCGGACGGTCCGCGATCCACGCGCGCAGCGCGTCGCGGTCCATCGACACGGCGCGCACCTCGGTGATGGTGGTGGCGCTCGAGGTCCGCGGTCCCGGGTCGAAGATCGACAACTCGCCGAACATGTCCGACGGCCCCATGATGGTGAGCAGGTTCTCGCGGCCGTCGGGCGAGCGGCGGCCAATCTTCACCTTGCCCGAGATGATGATGTACAGCCGATCGCCCGGCTCGCCCTCGGCGAACACGGTGTGCCCACGCGGAAAGTCGACTGGCTGCAGTTGCTTGGTGAGCGCGGAGACCGCAGTCGGTTCGACTCCCTGGAAGATTCCGGCCCTGGCCAGGATCTCGTCCACGTTGCCCCTCTTAAGCCGTCGGATATGAAACGCGCGAAGGCCACCCGGTGCTGGATAGCGAACTCAGTCTACGGGTAGGCCTCTTCGCGACGTGCCAACGCTACACACGATGGGCGTGGCGAGTCGGCTGAAATTCCGGATTGGATTCATGGTGGACGAATACCCGAGTGGCCTCACCACGTGCAGGATCGCCGAGGACGCGCTCCGCGAAGTGGTCCAGGTACCCCACCTCGTCGAGCAGCGGATAGCTCTGTTCGGCTCCGGTGCGCGCGGCCGGCTTGGCGCAATCCGCCCTCGCCTGTTCGACGAACGCGGCGACGTCCGCGGGCGAGACGGCGTCAGGGGTCAGAGCCGCCTCGATGCGGTCGAGCCCGAAGGTTGCCAACATGAGCAACCCCGGGATGAACGCTACGAACAACCAAGACACACGGCGAAGTAAACACGCCGAAGGTCTCGGTGGGATCACGAAATGCCACCGGTCCGCGCTTACACTTGTCGGTTCGGTCAGTAGGCTGAATCCGTGGCAACGCGCGCAACGGTGGCCCTCGCTTCGGCCAAGGGGTCCACCAAGTTCGACTCGGAGACTCACGTCGGTCTGGTGCGCCGGGCGCGGCGCATGAATCGCACTCTCTCGCAGGCGTTTCCGCACGTCTACTGTGAACTGGACTTCACCAATCCGCTCGAACTGACGGTGGCGACCATCCTGTCGGCCCAGAGCACCGACAAGGGTGTGAACATCACCACCCCCGCGCTGTTCGCGAAGTACCGCAGCGCTGCGGACTACGCCGGGGCCGACCGTGACGAGCTCGAGGCCATGGTCCGGCCCACCGGCTTCTATCGCAACAAGGCCAATTCGCTCATCCGGCTGGGGCAGGAGCTGGTCGCACGGTTCGACGGCGAGGTTCCCCACACCCTCGACGAGCTGGTGACCCTGCCCGGCGTCGGCCGCAAGACCGCCAACGTGATCTTGGGCAACGCGTTCGACATCCCGGGAATCACGGTGGACACCCACTTCGGCAGGCTGGTTCGCCGTTGGCGGTGGACCGAACTGGAGGATCCGGTCAAGGTCGAGTTCGCGGTCGCTGAACTCATACCGCGCAAGGAGTGGACCCTGCTCAGTCACCGGGTCATCTTTCACGGCAGGCGGGTGTGCCATGCCAAGAAGCCGGCGTGCGGGGTATGCGTGTTGGCCAAGGACTGTCCGTCCTTCGGGCTGGGGCCGACCGATCCGTTGACCGCCGCGCCTCTGGTCAAGGGTCCCGAGACCGAGCATCTGCTGGCCCTGGCCGGACTCTGAGCTGCACCGTCCCCCATGCGTGCGTCGACCAGGTGGACCGTCGTCGTCCTCGTCGTCGTCGTCGCGCTCGGGGTCGCACTGTGGCGCGAGATCGGTGGTGTCGACCCGTCGACCGGTGCGGGCCCCGGATCGACCCCGGCGCCCGGCGCCGCACGCGAGCACCGCGACGCCGACACCGCCGAAGCACTCGCCGGCCCACGGGCGCGGGCCGACCTTCCGCCATGCCCGGCCCCATCGGGCGGGCCCGGTCCCGCGGCGCTGCGCGACGTCACCGTCGAATGCGCGGCCGACGGCGCCCGCGTCGACGTGGGACGCGTGGTCGGCGGCCGCACCGTGGTGCTGAACCTCTGGGCGTACTGGTGCGGCCCCTGCGCCGACGAGTTACCCGCGATGGCCGAATACCAGCGCCGGATGGGTTCGGCCGTCACCGTGCTGACGGTGCATCAGGACGAGAACGAGACGGCGGCGCTGTTGCGGCTGGCCGAGCTCGGCGTTCGTCTGCCCACCCTGCAGGACGGTCGGCGACTCGTCGCCGCCGCGCTCGAGCGTGCCCAACGTCATGCCTGCCAGCGTCGTCCTGAGGTCGGACGGTACGGTGGCCGAAATCCTGCCGCGCTCCTTCGCCAGCGCCGACGAGATCGCGGCGGCGGTGGGTCCGAAGATCGGCTCGACGACGGGGGAGCGTGGTTGAACTCCAACGGTGACGAGGGACCGCTGGCTTCTCTCGATGCCGCAGCCGCTCCGGCATGGCTCGAACCGCTGCTCGCGAACGTCGCAGAGGTGCCGGGCGCATACCGCCGTCGCGTGCCCGCGGACATGCTCAGCGCGATGACGGCGGCCGGCGGCGAGACCACCCGGGACGCCGCCGTGCTGGTGCTGTTCTCCGGGCCGTTCGACGCGCCGCCCGGTGGCGTTCCCCCCGAGGCCGACCTCCTCCTCACCGTCCGGGCGGCGACGTTGCGGCACCATGCGGGTCAGGCTGCGTTCCCGGGTGGGGCGGCCGATCCCGGCGACACCGGACCCGTCGCCACCGCGCTGCGGGAAGCCCACGAGGAAACGGGCCTCGACACCACCCGGTTGCAGCCGCTGGCCATCCTCGACCCGATGTTCATTCCGCCGTCGGGCTTCTGCGTCGTGCCGGTCCTGGCCCACTCGCCCGACCCGGGCCCGGTCGGCGTCGTCGACCCGAGCGAGACGGCGATCGTCGCACGCGTCCCGCTGCGGGCCTTCGTCAATCCCGAGAATCGCTTGATGGTCTACCGCAAGGAGAACACCCGCCGCTTCGCCGGTCCCGCCTTCCTGCTGAACCAGATGCTGGTGTGGGGTTTCACCGGCCACGTCATCTCGGCCCTCCTCGAGGTGGCGGGGTGGGCGAAGCCGTGGGACGACGACGACGTACGCGAACTGGATGCGGCAATGGCTCTGGTCGGCGGCGTGACCGATTACGGTGAGGGCCAACAATGACATCGTCGCAATGGCTCGATCTGGCCGTCCTCGCCATCGCCTTCGTCGCCGCCGTCTCCGGCTGGCGTTCCGGGGCGCTTGGTTCGCTGCTGTCCTTCGTGGGTGTCATCCTCGGTGCAGTGGCGGGCGTGCTGCTGGCACCGCACGTGGTCAGCCACCTCGACGGGCCGCGAACGAAGTTGTTCGTCGCGCTGTTCCTGATCCTCGGACTCGTGGTGATCGGCGAGATCGCCGGCGTGGTGCTGGGCCGGGCCGTGCGGGGCGCGATCCGCAACGGCGGCCTGCGCGCCGTCGACTCGGTGATCGGCGTGGCCCTGCAACTGGTCGCGGTGATGGTGGCGGCCTGGCTGCTGGCCACTCCGCTGACGTCGTCGGACCAACCGAATCTCGCTGCCGCCGTTCGGGGTTCCCGAGTGTTGTCGACGGTGAACGACGTGGCGCCGGAGTGGTTGAGGCGGGTACCCACGCGCCTGTCGTCGCTGCTGGACACCTCCGGGCTGCCCAACGTGCTCGAGCCGTTCGGACGCACCCCCATCGTCAACGTCGACGCGCCGGATGCCGCGCTGGCGGCCGACCCCGTGGTGGCGGCCACGCGGCCGAGCGTCCTCAAGATCCGTGGCGTGGCGACCAGCTGCCAGAAGGTGCTGGAGGGCAGCGGATTCGTCGTCGCCCCGAACAGGGTCATGTCCAACGCCCACGTCGTCGCCGGCGCCGAGACGGTGACCGTCGAGTCGGAGGGAAAGACCTACGACGCGACGGTGGTGTCCTACGACCCGGATGCGGACATCTCCATCCTCGACGTGCCCGACCTGCCTGCGACCCCGCTGCAGTTCGACATGCAGGAGGCGCCGACGGGCACCGATGCGGTGGTGATGGGCTACCCGGGGGGCGGTGAGTTCACCGCGACGCCGGGGCGCATCCGCGAGATCATCCAGCTCAACGGTCCCGACATCTACCACGCCACGACGGTGACCCGTGAGGTCTACACCATCAGAGGTACTGTGCGACAGGGCAATTCGGGTGGCCCGCTGATCGACCGCGACGGCAGGGTGCTCGGCGTGGTGTTCGGCGCCGCCGTGGACGATGCCGACACGGGTTTCGTGCTCACGTCCAACGAGGTGGCCAAGCAGATGGCGAAGGTGGGCAACACGGCACGGGTGTCGACCGACACCTGCATCTCCTGACTCAACCGCCGTAGACGCCCGTCGAGGAACCTCGTCAACTGGTCGTTGACCTGCTCTGGATCCTCCTCGTGGGCGAAATGCCCGGCGCCGGAGATGGATACGTACCGGCCCTGAGGTGCGAAGCGCTGCGTGCGGTGCACGGGGTCGGCGAGCACGTAGGGATCGGCGTCGCCACGCATGTGCAGAACCGGTACCGCGAGGGGACGCTTCATCGACCGCATGAAGCGACGGCCCTCCGTGCGCAGCTGACTGCGCACCGCCCACCGTTGATACTCCAGCGCCGAATGCGCCGCCGAGGGAATCTGGATGGCGCGCCGCATGTGCCCGATGGTCTCCGAGAAGTCATCGGTTCCAAGCCATTTCGGCCCAGACCTCGACTGCATGACGGCTTCCAGCCCGGCGGCGTCATGGCGGGTCAGCGATCGTTCCGGCCAGAACGGCAACTGATACCGCAGCATCGACGGCAGCAGTGCCAGGCCCTGGTCGCGGCGGGTGAACGCAGACGCGCGCAGCGCCACCGGATGCGGCGAACTGACGACCGCGATGGCCTTGACGACGCGGGGATGGAGCACCGAGGTGGCCCAGCACACCAATCCGCCGTCGGCGTGCCCGACCAGCGTCGCCGTCTCGTGGCCGAGCGCCCGTACCAACCCCGCCGTATCGCCGGCCAGTGTCCAGCCGTCATATCCCCGCGGGGGTTTGTCGCTGCCACCGTAGCCGCGCAAGTCGACCGCGACCACCCGTGCGCCGGATAGTCCGCGCAGCTGATGGCGCCACGACCACCAGAAGGATCCGAAACCGTGCAGCAGGATGACCAGCGGTTGTCCGCCGGCCTGCGCCGACTCCTCGGCGCGGGGATTCGCCTCGACGACGTGGAACCGTATTCCGTTGGCGTGCACGTCCATGTGACGCCACGGGCCGGAGATGCGCGTGACCGACGGATCGGGCGGCGGCTGGTGGGCGTGGCCGCGCGTGCGGCTCCGGGCCATTACCAGCCGGAAGGATCTGCGGTCGACGCGACCGGCTTGTCCGGCGCCCTGTCACCGCCGGGCACCAGTGCAACCCGCGCTTCCCTGACCGATTCGATGGTCTGGCGCGGACCTCGGATGCGTTTGACCTTCCGATACCCGAGGAGCGCGAGCACGATGGTCACCAGCACCATCACGCCGAAGACGATCAAGATCGCCGCCCACGTGTAGAGCCACACGTCGAGCAGAGCTGCCACGAACGCGAAGAAGAAGAAGGTCGAGTAGAACAGCACGACGAGCGCCAGGATGAAGTAGACGCTGCCCGTCAGACCCTTCTTGACGTCGCGCGTGATCTCGGCGCGGGCGAGTTCGACCTCGGCGCGCACCAACGTCGACACCTGCGACGTCGCGTCCTTGACCAGGTCACCGATGGACGGATCGGGCTTCGGCGCATGCGGATCCACCAGCGGAATCGAGGTCACCGTAGTGGGAACGCCGCCCTTGCGGTCGCCATTGCTCACGGACACGTCCTCCCGCTTCGTTGTGTTCGTGGTTCATGTTGCCATGTCGCGGCCCGCGCAACGATTCCGGCCGACGATAGACTGGCGTGATTGGGCACGGGCCGGGGCTGTCGATGGGGGAATACTTGCGGGTACCACAGAGTCACCGCCGGCGCTCTGGCGTCTTCGCCGTACTCGTTCTGCTGGTCGTAGCCGTGGCGACTCCCCACGTGGGCACCGCCCGCGCGGAAGGCCTGGTCGTCCTCGGCGGAGGGTCGGGGATCGTGATCGACGGCGACACCTTCTGCACGCTCACCACGATCGGGCACGACAACACCGGCAAGCTGATCGGCTTCACCTCCGCGCACTGCGGCGGACCGGGGGCGAAGATCGCCTCCGAACGCGCGGAGGAGGCCGGCGTCGTCGGAACCATGGTCGCGGGCAACGACGGCCTCGACTACGCAGTCATCGAGTTCGACCCGCAGAAGGTCGAACCGGTCAACTCCATCGACGGGTTCGAGATCGACGGCCTCGGGCCCGACCCGACGTTCGGCGAGAACGCCTGCAAGCTCGGGCGCACGACCGGACAGTCCTGCGGCGTGACCTGGGGCCCGGGGGACAAGCCCGGCACCATCCTCAACCAGGTGTGTGGGCAGCCGGGCGACTCGGGGGCACCCGTCACGGTCAACAACCTCCTCGTCGGCATGATCCACGGCGCGTTCAGCGAGGACCTCCCCACGTGCGTCGTGAAGTTCATCCCGCTGCACACTCCGGCGGTCACCATGTCGATGACCGCCGTGCTCGCCGACATCAACGCGAAGAACCGACCGGGATCCGGTTTCGTCCCGATCGGCGCCGCGCCCAACGCATAGGTCGGGCCCTAGCTCAGGTGATGGACCTCCTGCAGGCCGTACACCGGGGTGGGCAGACCCACGCAGCGCGCCTTGAGCTGTAGCGCCAGGTACAGCGAATAGTGCCTCGACTGGTGCAGATTGCCGCCGTGGAACCACAGGTTCTCCTGCTGCGTGGGCTTCCACATGTTGCGTTGTTCGCCCTCCCACGGGCCGGGATCCTTGGCGGTGTCGCTGCCCAGGCCCCACACCTTGCCGACCTTGTCGGCGACGTCCTGGCCGATGAGGTCGGCGGCCCACCCGTTCATCGAGCCGTACCCCGTGGCATAGACGACGACGTCGGCCGGCAGTTCCGTGCCGTCGGCGAGCAGCACCGAGTCCTCGGTGAGTCGGTCGACCTGGCCGTGCGCCAGTTTGATGCTGCCGTCCGCCACCAGGTCGGCGGCGCCGACGTCGATGTAGTACCCGGAGCCGCGCCGCAGATACTTCATGAAGAGCCCGGAATCGTCGTCGCCCCAATCCAATTCGAAGCCGGCATCGGCGAGTCGCCGGTAGTAGTCGCGGTCGCGTTCCCGGATGGCGTCATAGATCGGGATCTGGAACTCGTGCAGTATCCGGTAGGGCAGTGAGGCGAAGGTCAGGTCGGCCTTCTCGGTCGTCATCCCGGCGGCCACCGCCCGCTCCGAATACAGATCACCCAGTCCGAGCTCCATCAACGAGTCCGACTTCACGATGTGTGTCGAGGACCGCTGCACCATCGTGACGTCGACGCCGTTCTCGAAGAGGGCCTTGCAGATGTCATGGGCCGAATTGTTGGAGCCGATCACCACGGCACGCTTGCCGGCGTAGCGATCCGGTCCGGGGTGGGCGCTGGAGTGGTGTTGCTCTCCCGCGAAGACGTCCTGGCCGGGCAGCGTGGGAACGCTCGGCTTGCCCGACATGCCGGTGGCCAGCACCAGATGCGTGGGATGCAGCGTCAGTCGCTCGCCGGCACGGTCGATCTGGACGGTCCACTGTTTGCCGGCATCGTCGAAGGAGGCCGACAGGCACGTGGTCCTCGACCAGTACGGGACCTCCATCACCCGCGTGTAGAACTCCAGCCAGTCGCCGATCTTGTCCTTCGGCGCGAACACCGGCCAGCTCTGCGGGAAGGGCAGGTACGGGAGGTGGTCGTACCAGACCGGGTCGTGCAAACACAGCGACTTGTAGCGCTTGCGCCACTGATCCCCCGGCCGGTCGTGGCGGTCGACGACCACGGCGGGCACGCCGAGCTGACGCAGTCGCGCGCCGAGCGCAATGCCGCCCTGGCCACCGCCGACCACCAGGACGTACGGCTGCGTGGTGCGGCCCAGTGCCCGCTCTTCGTCGCGAAGCTTCTCGGCCCACGACCGGGTGTCGGGGTCGGAGCCGTGTACCGCCCCCAGCACGCGGGTGGCGCCCCTTCGCTCCTCGTGGCCCTTGAGTTCCTGCATGGCCGTCAACAGGGTCCAAACCTCGTCGCCCCGCAGGCGAAGATGGCCGACGCCCCGGCCGACGGCCGTCTCGAATTCGATGAAGGCCGACGTCACGTCGCCATCGAGGGTCGGGTCCTCGCGCGTCCGAAATCCCGACGGGTTGGTCTCCGCCAGCCGCGTTCCGAGCATGTCCGCCACGCCGTCGCGTCCCTCGACGGTCGTGATGTTCCAGGTGAACGAGACGAGGTCGCGCCAGAAGCTGTCGACGGCGAACTTGGCGACGACGCGTTCGACGTCGCGGACGGCCAGCGCGGCCTCGAAGTCCGCCAGCCAGGCGTCGACGCGCGTGCGTGGCGTGAGCGCGGTCGTGGCCGGCTCTTCGATGATGTCGGTCATGTGACACAGCGCACACCCTGCCGACGGCCGCGCGCAAGGGTTGCACGGCGTTGCAGGTGAGCAGCCCGTTGGCGTGCGACTGTGATCGAGAGCACAATCACCGATGATGCCCGACGCCTCCGCCCCCGAACCGGCCGTCGCGGTCGGCGAGGATCCACGTCACTACGCGCGCCTGATGTCGGCGGTGTACGACGCCACCATGGCGGGCGCCAGGGCGCCCGCCCGGCCCCGCCCAGTGATCGAGGACTCGTGGCAGCGGATGAGGGCCAACGGCATCGACCCCGACCGACTCGTGGCGCCGGTCGTGGAGGTGGCCGGCCTCGAGATGCTGCGGAGGTCGTCCGGTCTGCTGGCGGTCCTCGACGAGGTGTCGCGCAACCTCGAAGCGCTGGTCGTCGAGGGCGACAACATTCTGGTCCTGGCGGACGCCAAGGGTCGGGTGCTCTGGCGCAGCGGCGCGGCGTCGGTGCTCAACCACGCCGACCGGCTGGGCTTCATCGAAGGCGCGCACTGGGGGGAGCACGCGGTCGGCACCAATGCGATCGGAACGTCGCTGGCGTCGAACCGGGCGGTGCAGGTGTTCTCCGCCGAGCACTACCAGCGCAGTCATCATCCCTGGACGTGTGCAGGCGCACCGATCAAGGATCCTCGCACCGGTCAGGTGATCGGCGTGGTCGACGTCTCCGGACCGGCGGCGACGGTGCACTCGACGACGGTGGCCCTCGTCGACGTGGTCGCCAGACTCGCCGAGTCGCGGCTGCGCGAACAACACGACCGCACGTTGAACCGGTTGCGGTCGGTCGTTGCGCCCATCCTCGCGAGGATCGGAGCCCCGGCGCTCGCGGTCGACCACGACGGCTGGGTGGCGGCGGTGGACGCCCTGCCGATGCACACCAGGATTCTGCTGCCTGAAAGAATCGCCCCGGGGCGGATGTGGATTCCACCGCTCGGCATCTGCGAGATCGAGCTGCTCCCCGGGGGCTGGCTGGTCCGGCCCACCGACGACGACTCGGCACCGGGCATCTCCCGGGTCCTGCTCGACCTCCGCGATTCGGGCGCGCCGTCGCTCGAGATGGTCGGGCAATTCGGCAGCTGGTGCCATGACATCTCGCCGCGGCATGCCGAGATCCTGGTGGTCCTTGCCACCCACCGCGAGGGCCGGTCGGCTCGCGACCTTGCCGAAGACCTGTACGGCGACCGGGCCCGGGTGGTCACCGTCCGGGCCGAGATGTCTCGGTTGCGAAAGCAGCTTGCGGGATTGGTACCGGGTCGCCCGTACCGCTTCCCGCCGCACGCGGTCGTCGAGGTCCGCTACCCGCAGGACATGGCGACGTTGCTGACCGCCTCGACCGCACCGGCCATCCGGTCGATGCGCCGGTGACTACTTGTTGGCGCGGATGGCTTCGAACACGCCGGGGTCGACGAGAGTCGAGGTGTCGCCGAGCTCGCGGCCTTCGGCGACGTCGCGCAGAAGCCGGCGCATGATCTTGCCACTGCGGGTCTTCGGGAGCTCGGGGACGACGTGGATCTCCCGCGGGCGGGCGATCGGCGAGATTTCCCTGGCGACCTCGGCGCGTAGTTCCTCGACCATGTTCTGCTCACCGCCCTTGGCGCTGGCCTTGAGGATGACGAAGGCGCAGATGGCCTGACCGGTCTGGTCGTCGGTGGCGCCGACGACGGCGGCCTCGGCGACACCGGAATGGCCGACGAGCGCCGACTCCACCTCGGCGGTCGAGATGCGGTGGCCGGAGACGTTCATGACGTCGTCGATGCGGCCCAACACCCAGATCTCGCCGTCCTTGCCGTAGCGGGCGCCGTCGCCGGCGAAGTACCAGCCCTGCTCGGCGAAGCGCGACCAGTACGTCTCCTGGTAGCGCTCCGGGTCACCCCAGATACCGCGCAGCATCGACGGCCACGGCTTGTCCAGCACCAGGTAGCCGCTGGCCTGCTCGCCGTGGTCGGAGCCCGGCTCGAGCTGGTTGCCGTCGTCGTCGACGATCTTCGCCGAGATGCCCGGCAGCGGGGTCATGGCCGAGCCGGGCTTGGTGTCGGTGACGCCGGGCAGCGGCGAGATCATGATCGACCCGGTCTCGGTCTGCCACCAGGTGTCCACGATCGGCGTGCGTTCGCCGCCGAACACCGTGCGGTACCAGCGCCACGCCTCGGGGTTGATGGGTTCACCCACCGAACCGAGCAACCGCAGGCTCGACAGATCGTGCTCGGCGGCGATCTGCCGGCCCAGCCTCATGAACGTGCGGATCAGCGTGGGCGCCGTGTAGTAGATCGTGACGCCGTACCGCTCGATGATCTCGAAGTGGCGGTGCTCGGTGGGTGACGTCGGCGTGCCTTCGTAGACCACCTGCGTCACGCCGTTGGAGAGCGGGCCGTACACGATGTAGGTGTGTCCGGTGACCCAGCCGATGTCGGCCGTGCACCAGTAGACGTCGGTGTCGGGCTTGACGTCGAAGACGTTGAAATGGGTGTACGACGACTGGGTCAGGTAGCCGCCGGTGGTGTGCATGATGCCCTTGGGCTTGCCCGTGGTGCCGGAGGTGTAGAGCAGGAACAGCGGGTGTTCGGAGTCGAACGCCTCGGGGCGGTGGTCGGTCGACGCGGAATCGACCGCGTCGTGCCACCACAGATCGCGGCCCTCGTCCCATTCGACGTCGACGCCGGTGCGGCGCACCACCAGAACGTGCTCGACGGAGTCCTCGCCGTCGACTGCCTCGTCGACCGCTTCCTTGAGGGACACTGCCTTGCCTCGGCGGTACTGCCCGTCGGTGGTGATGACCAACTTGGCCTCGGCGTCGTTGATGCGGGCCTTCAGTGCGGTCGCGGAGAAGCCCGCGAAGACGACGCTGTGCATGACGCCGAGCCGGGCGCAGGCCAGCATCGCGACGATGGCCTCGGGCACCATCGGCATGTAGATCGCGACCCGGTCGCCCGCGACCAGACCCAACTCGGCCAGCGCGTTCGCGGCCTTCGACACCTCGTCCTTGAGCTCGGCATAGGTGATGGTCCGCTGGTCGTCGACGGGCTCGCCGACCCAGTGGAAGGCGACGCGGTCCCCGTGGCCCGCCTCGACGTGGCGGTCCACGCAGTTGTAGGCCACGTTGAGCCGGCCGCCGACGAACCACTTCGCGACGGGCGCCTCCGACCAGTCGAGGACGTCGGTGAACGGGGTGTCCCAGCTCAACCGACCGGCCTGCGTCCCCCAGAATGCGAGCCGGTCGCGTTCGGCCTCCTCGTGAAGCGCGGCCGTCGCATTCGCGTTCTCGGCGAACGCGCGGGGAGGCGGGTAGGACGACGGAACCGGGGCGTCGATCTCGGGCATGAACGTGAGCGTAGTCACTACGAATCCGCTCGACGTCGCCGAGTCGGACGGCCGCTGCGGACGGTGTCGCCGGCGCGGTGAGCGAGCACGTAAGCGGGTCCAACGGTCGAGGCACCGGGCGTGGGTCCCCCGTCGGCGGGGCACTACCGTGTCCCTTCGTGGCCGCCGTGGATCCCCTCGCGCCGCTGGCAGAGCTGCCGGGAGTGGCAGCTGCCGGCGAAGAAGCCCGCGAGACACTGGCGCTGGCACATCGTCACCGTGCCAACCGCCGGGGCTGGCCCGCGACGGCGGCAGAGGCCGCGATGCGCGGCGCCCGCGCCTCGGCGGTGCTCGACGGCGGATCGCTGACACTCGGTCCCGACGGCGAGCCGGACGCGATCCTGGCGGGCGCGCTGCGCGTCGCCGAGGCGCTCGAGGGTGGTGCGACGGCGCTGGTGGGCGTCTGGCAGCGGGCGCCGCTCCAGGCGATCGCGCGGCTCCATGCGTTGGCGGCGGCCGACCTGACCGACGACGCCCGGCTCGGCCGCCCACGTCCGGACCCCGGCGTGGGTCGCCGCCTGGAAATGCTCGCCGACGTCGTGGTGGGTACGCGCGTCCCCGCGGCCGTGCTGGCTGCGGTCGCCCACGGTGAATTGTTGGTTCTGGCGCCCTTCGGCGTCGCGGACGGGGTGGTGGCCCGTGGCGTCGCGCGGCTGGCGACCATCGCCAGCGGTCTGGACACCCACGGTCTCGGCGTACCGGAGAAGTACTGGATGCAGAAATCGGCGGACTATCGCACGGCTGCGCAGGGTTTCGAGTCGGGGACGCCGGAGGGCCTCACGGCGTGGCTCCTCAACGGCTGTCGCGCCTTGTCGGCCGGAGCGCGGGAAGCGATCGCCATTGCCGAGGCGTCACAGGGATGACGTCCAGCAAATGAAGCGGGCGGCGTTCCGAAGTTCGTTCGGCTCGCCGCCCGCTAGCACGGACCCCGGTTACCAAGCGTGCTGTGTGGGCCGCGTGGGTGGCCTCGGCGTCCTTGCGGTGCGCTGTGATCGCTGACCCCACCCAAGGGATCGACGCGACCATCGCTTTCCGCATGTACGCAGGCCCGCGACACTTTTACCATTATCGCGGTGTGAGCTCCGCGTGGGTGCCGGGTTCCGTGCTGGGATGCCTGATTCGGGAGAACGAACCTTCTCTTCCGGTTCGACCTTGGCCTCGTCCGGCTTCCGTGACTCCTTTGTACTCCGTGACGGCAGTCACATCAAGGCCCAATGGGGTCGAGTCTCCAGATCGTTACTCGACGGTGCCAGCAACCCGGCTCGGGTGTCGTTGCCGGTCGTCAGAGCAGGAAGCGGCGGAGCAACGAGTACGTCAGCGCGCCGGCCGCCAGGGCACTCGCCCCCACGGCGACGGAGGTGGCGACGGCGGCGCCCGATGGCGCATTGATCCTGTCCCGCAGCGACACCGGGCGGGAGAACGTCAGCACCGGCCAATCCCGCCCGGCTGCCTCCCGTCGCAGCGCCCGGTCGGGGTTGACGACCGTCGGATGCCCCACCGCCTCCAGCATCGGCAGGTCGGTGATGGAGTCGGAGTACGCGTAGCAGTGGTCGAGTGCGTAGCCTTCGCGGGCCGCGAGTTCGATGATTGCCTCGACCTTGCCCTCGCCGTAGCAGTAGAAGGCGACTTCGCCGGTGTACATGCCGTCCTCGACCACCATCCGGGTGGCCATGGCGTGGGTTGCCCCGAGCGCCCGCGCGATCGGCGCGACGATCTCCTCGCCCGACGCCGAGACCACGACGACGTCGCGCCCGCACAGCTTGTGGTCGGCGATGAGGTTCGCGGCTTCGGCGAACACCAGTGGATCGACGATGTCGTGCAGCGTCTCGGCGACGATCGACTTCACCTGTTCGACGTTCCACCCGGTGCACATCGTGGTGATGTACGAGCGCATCCGGTCCATTTGTTCGTGGTCCGCCCCGGACATGAGGAACAGGAATTGGGCGTAGGTGGACTTCAGGACGGCCTGGCGGTTAATTAGCCCTTGCTCGAAGAAGGGTTTGCTGAAGGCCAGGGTGCTCGACTTCGCGATGACCGTCTTGTCGAGATCGAAGAAGGCCGCCGTGCGCAGCGGCGGGTCCGACGGCGCGGTCCACGGCTCGGCCGCGTCCGCCGAGGCGGAGCCGGAAACGGTCACGCAGCCAGCATATGCGCCGGGCGTGTCGCGCGTGTCGGCGAAGTCGGCGAAGTGGCAGGTGGTGACAGCTGCCCGTCTCGGTAAGTTTCCAGGTCACCGCGCGATTTCGTTGCTGAAGCAGAGCCCCGCAATGACTTGTGCTGCGGCCTGTCGTCGTGTGTATAGTGAGCATTACTCGGCTTATGCCGGGTGTGGATCAGCCCGACCCCCCGGGGCTGATACACGACGACCTCCGCCTCCTCCCCCCTGGCGGGGGTCGTCCCTTTTTCGGGCGACGCCATCGCCGGCCTCCGCACTGTTTGCGCAAACCGCCCAAGCCGGTTCATCCACAGACGCGTTCTGATCCACAGATGTGCTCGGCCACGTGGCGGCCGGCCTCCTCGAGGCCCCACAGTGATCACGTGAGCACGAACAACGGCATGCTGTGCCTGGTCGTCGACGACGGACTGCGCCGGGACGTCGACCGCGTCGCCGCGGCGGCGGGGATCCGCGTGGTCCATGCGGCCGAGCCCTCTGGTCGCAAGGTGTGGGCCGGAGCGTCGGCGATCGTACTGGACACCGTGAGCGCGCACAGGTGCGTCGGGCTGGCACTGCCGCGCCGCGAGCGCATCTTCGTCATCGGTGGCGGGCCACCGGAGTCCGATGCCTGGCAGGTCGCGATCGCCGTGGGAGCGCAACGCGTCCTCTCGCTTCCCGACGACGAGGCCGTACTGGTGTCCGAACTGTCCGACGCGGCGGAGTCGACGACCGGCGCCGACCGGCTCGGTGCCGTGGTGGCCGTGATGGGCGGTCGCGGCGGCGCAGGAGCGTCGGTGTTTGCGACCGCACTCGCACACGCAGCGCCGCGCGCTCTGCTGCTGGACGTCGACCCGTGGAGCGGCGGTCTCGACCTGACGCTGGGCAGTGAGCGCACCGCGGGGCTGCGCTGGCCCGACCTGGCGCTCGGCGGCGGCCGAGTCGGCTACGCCGCGCTGTGTGCGGCGCTGCCGTCCCGCCACGGCGTCACGGTGCTCTCGGCAGGACGGGCGGACGCCGAGATCGATCCGCTCGCCCTCGGCGCGGTCATCGACGGCGGTTGTCGCGGGGGCGCCACCATCATCTGCGACCTGCCCCGACGGGTGACCGCGGCAGTGGACGCCGCCCTCGACGCCGCGGACCTGGTGGTCCTGGTCAGCTCCGCCGACGTCAGGTCGTGTGCGGCAGCCGCCGTCGTCGGGCAGTGGCTCGCGGCGTCCAATCCGAACGTGGGTCTGGTCGTGCGGGGCCCTGCGCCCGGCGGTCTCGGACCAGCCGAGGTGGCGCGCGTCGCCGGCCTGCCACTGCTGGCGGCGATGCGGCCGCAGCCCGGACTGGCCGCCGAGCTGGAGAACGACGGGTTGCGGCCCCGGCGGCGGTCCCCGTTGATGACGGCCGCCCGCCGCGTCCTGAGCGTGCTCGATCGCCAGCCGGTGGCCGCCGACGGCGCGGCGGCCGCATGAGCGCGTCGCTGATCGAGCGGGTCAGAGAGCGGCTGGCCGCCGAGTCGGCCGTGCTGCAGCCGAGCGTCGTCGCCGCAGCCATCCGGGCGGAGTCGTCCGGCGTGCTCGGTGACACCGACGTGCTGAGCAACCTGCGACTTCTGCAAACCGAATTGACCGGGGCCGGCATCCTCGAGCCACTGCTCTGCGCCGACGGCACCACCGACGTACTGGTGTCTGCCCCCGACTCGGTGTGGGTCGACGACGGAGCTGGCTTGCGGCGCAGCGGCATTCGCTTCGACGACGAAGCGGCCGTGCGCAGGCTGGCACAGCGGTTGGCCCTGTCCGCGGGACGCCGACTGGACGAAGCGCAACCCTGGGTCGATGGAGAGCTGACGGGCGTGGGAACCGGCGGATTCACCGTGCGGTTGCACGCCGTGCTGCCGCCGGTCGCCGCCGGCGGAACGTGCCTCTCCCTGCGGGTGCTGCGACCGGCGACACAGAACCTCGCCGCGCTCGTCCGCGCCGGCTCGATCCCCGGCGATGCCGCCGCCGTCGTCGACGGCGTCATCGCGGCACGGCTGGCCTTCCTCGTCTCGGGCGGAACCGGAGCCGGCAAGACGACCCTGCTGTCGGCTGCCTTGGGAGCCGTTGCGGCACCGGAACGCATCGTCTGCGTCGAAGACGCACCGGAACTGTCCCCGCGGCATCCGCACCTGGTGAAGTTGGTGGCCCGCCACGCCAACGTCGAGGGCGCCGGTGAGGTGACGGTGCGCGACCTGGTGCGCCAAGCGCTGCGCATGCGGCCCGACCGCATCGTGGTCGGCGAGGTGCGCGGCGGCGAAGTCGTCGACCTGCTCGCGGCGCTCAACACCGGCCACGACGGCGGCGCAGGGACGGTGCACGCCAACAGTCCGGCCGAGGTGCCCGCGCGGTTGGAGGCGCTGGCGGCCACCGGTGGGCTGGGACGCGCCGCGCTGCACAGCCAACTGGCCGCCGCCGTCCGCGTGGTATTCCACGTCGCCCGGGACCGGTCGGGTCTCCGACGGCTCGACGAGATCGCGGTGCTGCGCAGGGGTGACGACGGCATGGTGACGGCCCTGAGCGCATGGCGTGCCGAACACGGTTTCGGTTGCGGCATGGACCTTTTGAGCGATCTGATGTCGTCGCGGGTGGTCTCGTGACGGCGTCGGCCCTGGCTCTCGCGCTGGCCTTGCTCGTCGCTCCGGGACGGCCGCGCGGCGTCCTCGATTCGCGGCACCCATCACGGCGTGTGCCGGCGCGGGTCTGGGTGATCGCCGGGGTGGTCGCATCGGCGGTGGCCGTGGCGTCGTTGGCGCCGGTGTCCGTCGCCGTGGCAGGCGCCGTGGTCTCGGCCACGCTGGCGGCTCGACACCGGCGTTCGCGCCGGCGACGACGGCGAGCCATCGAGGCCGCCGCCCTCCAAGGCGCGCTGGGCGTCCTGGTGGGGGAGTTGCGGGTCGGTGCGCACCCGGTGCTGGCATTCGAGGCGGCGGCATCCGAGGTGAGCGGTGAGGTGGCGGACTCCCTGCTCGCGGTCGCGGCTCGCGCACGGCTCGGCGCGGACGTGGCGGCCGGACTGCGTGCGGTGGCGGCACGCTCGGCGCTGTGCGGGCACTGGGAGCGGCTGTCGGTGTGCTGGCACCTTGCCCACACGCAGGGCTTGGCGATCGTCGCGCTCGTGATGGCCGCGCAACGCGACCTCGTCGAACGCGACCGATTCACCTCCCGCGTCGCCGCCGGGATGGCAGGCGCGCGGGCGACCGCCACGATCCTGGCCGGCTTGCCGCTGCTCGGTATCGGCCTCGGCGAGCTGATCGGCGCCCAGCCGTTGCGATTCCTGTTCTCCGGCGGCGTGGGTGGGTGGCTGCTGATGACCGGTGCATCGCTGGCGTGCGCCGGCCTCTGGTGGTCGGACCGCATCACCGAGCGGGTCACCGGATGAGCGCGGCCGCACTGCTCTTGGCCATGGCGGTCCTCGTCACCGGGAGACCGTCGCGCATCGCGACTCACGTCCGGGGTGCCACGCCGGCGAGCACGTTGGTGGGCCACGTTTCGGGCGACCCTCTCGCTCTCGCGTCGAGCCTGGATCTCTTCGCTGCATGTCTGTCGTCGGGGATGGCCGTGGCGGGGGCGGCCCGGGCCACCGCACCGCACGCACCGAGAGCGCTGGCGCATGCGCTCGATCATGCCGCGGACCTGCTGGGGCTCGGCGCGGACCCGGCGACGGCATGGTCACCGTCCGGGCCGCCGACGGACGACTGCGTGGCGGCGTTGTGCCGGCTGGCCCGCCGCTCGGCGACGTCGGGAACCGCTTTGGCGCAAGCGGTCGCAGAGCTCGCCGACCAGTCGCGCGTGGATGCCGCCGATGCGTCGCGCGCAGCCGGGGAACGGGCGTCGGTCCTCGTCGCAGGTCCGCTCGGAGTGTGCTACCTGCCCGCCTTCGTGTGTCTGGGGGTCATCCCGGTCGTCGCCGGGCTGGCCGGCGACGTGCTGCAGTCCGGAGTGTGGTGAGTGCGGCCCGCGGACCGTCCGCGGGGCCGGGAGCAAGAATGGAGACGAGCCATGGTGGGCAATGTGTTTCGCCGATTTCAGGCACGGATAACGGTGCTCGCCGTCGACGAGAGCGGGATGTCGACCGTCGAGTACGCGATCGGCACCATCGCGGCCGCGGCGTTCGGCGCGATCCTCTACACGGTCGTGACCGGGGACTCTATCGTCTCTGCGTTGACCAACATCATCACCAGGGCGCTGAACACCAATGTCTGAGCGGCGAGAGAGGAGGTGTCACCGTCGAGGCGGCGTTCGCGGTCGCCGCACTGGCGGTGGTCATGGTGCTGTGTGCCGGCGGCCTCGCCGCGGTCGCGACGCAGGTGCGATGTGTCGATTCTTCGCGTGAGGCCGCCCGGTTGGCGGCCCGCGGTGACGAGAACTCCGCCTCCGAGGCAGTGCGTCGCGCGGGACCCGCCGGTGCCGTGTTGGTGCTGCGGCGCGACGGTGGATTCGTCGTCGCGCGGGTCACCGCCCGGTCGATCCTGCTGCCGGGGCTCACCATTGCCGCCGATTCCGTCGCGGCCGTCGAACCTGGCCTCTGAGCGGGGGGCCGCCAGTGTCGTCGCGGCGGCAATGATCACCGTCCTGATGGTGCTCACCGTCGGCGGCGCGATCGTCGGCTCGGCCGTGGTCGCCAGGCACCGGGCTCAGGCGGCCGCCGACTTGGCCGCACTCGCCGCGGCGAACCGGGTGGCGTCGGGCGGCCAGACGGCGTGCGCGGCGGCGGCATCGGTCTCGGCGGCGATGCAGGCGACGGTGTCGGCGTGTGCCGTCGACGACCTCGACGTGGTGGTGACCGTCGAGGTCCCGGTCCGCCTCGGGCGGTGGGGAGTGCACGAGGCCCGCGCGTTGGCCAGGGCCGGCCCGGTCGACCCTGCCCACTGATGCGAAGGTCTCCGCGGCGGCAGCTAGGGTGACGGGTGGCTGGTTGGCCGGCGAAACGTGAGGGCGCTGAGTGGATTCACCGATCCAGGGCGGGGCGCGTGGGCGTAGGCATGCGCTGATCCTGCGGTATGTCGCGGAGCGCAGGGAAGTGACGCTCGGCGAGCTCGCCGACCACTTCGGCGTCAGTCAGATGACGGTCTACCGGGATGTCGAGCATCTCGAGCGGATGGCGGCTGTTCGGCGTGTGCCGGGCGGTGTGACGAGCCAGCCGTCGACAGTCTTCGAGAGCAACCTGCAGTATCGGCAGACCATTCAATCCGAGGAAAAGCGTGCCATTGCCCGGGAAGCGGTGAAGCTCGTCGAACCGGGGATGTCGATCATGCTCGACGACGGAACGACGATCGCCCCGATGGTGCCCGAGTTGCGTCAACGTGCCCCGCTCACCGTGATATCCGGTTTCACGCCGATCCTCGATGGGCTCCGAGGAGCAGATCACATCGAACTCATCGTGCTGGGAGGGGTCTACCGCGAGCGTCACGACTGCGTGGTGGGCGTCCTGTGCGAGGACATGATCCGCAACCTTCGGGCCGACATCTTCTTCATGTCGCCATCGGCGATCGACCGTGGGAGCACGTTGCACCAAGAGCAGGAGATGGTCGGCGTGAAACGCGCGATGATGGCGTCGGCGGAGCAGCGAGTGCTGTTGTCCGACAACAGCAAACTCGGCAGGACCGCCACTCATCGGGTGGCGGGCATCGACGAATTCGACCACATCTTCGTCGACGATCGGGCCACACGCGAACAATTACGGCATCTCGATGGCGACGGTGTGGCGGTCACGATCGTCACCGTCTGAACGAGGTGGGAATACCGCTATCGCGTGATCGGCGCCAATCCGGGGTCACCAAGGAAACATGTTGTTTTCACAGAAATCATTGACATCATCCATGGTCACATCGCACACTTGCCCCAGTCAACGCATGCGATGCCGATGATTTCGCCTGCTCAGAGACTCATCGGCGCAACGCCGCACGTTCACACGAAGGCTGTGACGAAGGGAGTCGGCCGATGGACGTCACATCCGGCGATCGATCGGCGTCAGACGATCTGAAGAGGCGTGCCAAGGCGGTGATCCCCGGCGGGATGTGGGGTCACCAGCACACGCGATTCTCGACGCCCGACCATCCGGCGTTCGTGCAATCGTCGCGCGGGGCGTACATGACCGATGTCGACGGCCGGCGCTTCATCGACCTGATGTGTGCGTGGGGCCCGATGATCCTGGGCTACGGTGCCGATCCGGTCGAGCAGGCGGTCGCGCGCCAGTCGAAGCTCGGCGACACGCAGAACGGTCCGTCGCCTCGCGCCGTCGAACTGGCCGAGATGCTCGTCGACACGATCGACCACGCTGACTGGGCGATCCTGGCGAAGAACGGAACCGATGCCACGACGGCATGCGTGACCATCGCGCGGGCCGCCACCGGCCGGGACGTGGTGCTTCTCGCTCGCGGCAGCTACCACGGAGCAGCGCCGTGGTGCACGCCCGAACCGGCGGGTGTACTGGAAAGCGACCGCGCCTCGCTCGACTACTTCGAGTACAACGATGCGGCCAGCTTGACCGCGGCCGCCGCTCGGGCGGGCAGCCGGCTGGCGGCAATCGTGATCACTCCCTTCAAGCACATCGAGGGTCTGGACAACCAGGACGTGGACCGCGAGTTTGCCCGGCTGGTGCGCCGCGCCTGCGACGACGCCGGTGCGGTTCTGGTACTCGACGACGTGCGATGCGGTTTCCGGCTCAACGTCGGCGGCAGCTGGGAGCCGATCGGCGTGCGTCCCGACCTGAGCGCATGGAGCAAGGCCATCGGAAACGGGCATGCCATCGCTGCCGTCGTTGGTGCGGACTCGTTGCGGGACGCGGCTTCTCGCGTGTTCCTCACCGGATCATTCTGGACGGGGGCGGTCGCGATGGCCGCGGCCATCGCGACTATCGACACTTTGCGCACGACGTCTGCGCACCGCGACATGGTCGCCGCGGGAGAACGGCTTCGAACCGGCATCGAGGCGCAAATTCAAGCTTTGACACACGGCACCGCCCGCTACTCCGGTCCAGTGGTAATGCCGTACGTCACGTTCGACGGCGACGTCGACCATTCGATCGCCACGTCGTTCTCGCGAGTTTGCTTGCGGGAAGGCCTCTACCTGCATCCACGGCACAACTGGTTTCTCTCCGCTGCGCACGACGATTCCGTCGTCGATTCGGCGCTTGCCGCCACCGCCGTGGCATTCGAGGAGATCGACCCCCTCCTTGGCGAAGTCGACCCCAGCCCGTCCACTGAAGAGGAAGGCACGTCATGACAGACATCAACCGCTCAGACCTCGAGAATTCACCGCAGCCCACGGCGGACAACGACTCCGTGGTGAGCGCGTTCGGCTACGCTCAGGAACTCAACCGGGCGCTGAAGTTCTTCTCGCTATTCGCCGTCGCCTTCTCCGTCGTCTCGATCTCGACGGGCGTCTTCCTCAACTATGGCTTCGCGCTCAACAGCTTCGGGCCGGCATCGATCTGGACTTGGCCGATCGCCGCAGTCGGGCAAATCGTGATGGCGCTGATCATGGCGGAGTTGGCGACCAAGTTCCCGCTCGCCGGGTACGCATATCAGTGGGGCGCGCGGTTGGTCGGCTCCGCCTACGGGTGGTTCGTCGCGGCCTTCGCGCTCATCTACATGCTAGTGACCGTCGGCGCGATCAGCCTCCTTGGCATCGGCCCACTGCTGCTGACGTCGCTCGGGTTCAACGAGCCCGATCAGAAGTTGGTGCTCGCGGTCGCCGCCTTCCTCATGGTCAGTGCGATCGTCATCAACGTCATCAGCGTGAAACTGGCGTCGCGGGTCAACAACCTCGCCGTGTTCGCCGAGATCGCCGGAACGATGTTCCTCGCCGTGCTGTTGCTCATCGTGTGGGCCGTCAACACCGATGATCCACAGCGCTCCTCGCTGGGCATTCTGACCGACACGACGCGGACTCAGGGTGGCTCCGCCTTCTACTGCTTCGCGCTGGCCGGACTCATCGGCATCTACACACTCGTCGGGTTCGAGCTGTCCGCCGACCTCAGTGAAGAGGCCATCGACTCCCAGAAGGCGGTGCCACGCGGGGTCATCGCCGGTGTCGCCGTCTCCGCAGTGCTCGGCATGATCGCTCTGGTCAGCTTCACGTTGGCGATCCCGGACCTCAACGAGGTGCAGCAATCCAGCCAGCCGCTCGTCACCATCGCCGAGCACTGGCTTCCGACGCCGCTGGTCCGTCTACTCGTGTTCTTGGTGGCCTTCTCGATGTACGCACTGATCGTCGTGACGATCGCCGGCGCGGGAAGACTGGTGTTCTCGCTCGGTCGCGACAACATGTTGCCCGCGTCGAAGCAACTGGCGCAGGTCGCCCACCGCACGCAAACTCCGGTCAAGGCGCTCCTCACGTGCGGGGTCATCATGATGGTGATGATGTTCTGGGGCTACTTCCAAACCGACGCCTTCGCCACCCTGATCGGAGCGACGTCGCTGGCGCCGTATCTGGTGTACCTGCTGATCGTCATTGCCTACATCGTCCGTCGCAAGACACTGGCCGAAGTCGAGGGCGGTTTCAACTTGGGGCGGTTCGGCGTACCGCTGATGTACTTCGGCCTGGTCTGGATCGTTGCGGCCGTGCTGGTGCTGTCGCTGCCCGCCCCCTTCCACGGTGCGGTGAAGGTCGTGGCCGGGGGAGCGGTGCTCGCCGCGCTCTGGTACTTCATCGTGCTGCGTCGTCGCATCGCGGGGGGCAAGGCAGGCGTGGATCGGTACACCTCTACTTCGGCTGCAGCACAGGCGGTCACCAGCGTGACGGAGGCGGAGAGGCGCGGTTCGGTGTGACGGTTGCCGACGACGACGATGTCCTGCTGGGAGTGGATCTCGGCACCAGCTCGATGAAGGGCGTTGCCGTCACGGTCGACGGCGCACTCGTCGCCGAGTCGCGCACCGAGTACCCGATGTCGCACCCGCAGCCCGGATGGAACGAAAACGATGCACTCGACTGGGTTTCGGCGCTCGAGATCGTGGTGGGACGGATGACTGCCGCTCTGGAGGGCTCGCGGCACCGGGTCCGTGGCATTGGTGTGGTGGCGCAACGAGATCCACTGATCATGCTCGATGAAGCCGATCGGCCGGTGGCACCGGTGATCAGCTGGACTGACCAACGCACCAGCACGGAGTTGACGCGACTCGAGGGGCTGGTCGGCCGCAACCGGCTGCTCGACATCACCGGTAGTCTTCCCGTCGTCGGTGGTGGGCTGCTGAACCTGATGTGGGCGCGTGAGCACACGCCGGAGGCTTGGTCGCACACCGTCCGTGCGGCCGCCCCGAAGGACTATTTGCTCGGATTGCTGGGAGCGCGACCCGGCACCGAACCCACCACGCCCACCAGAAGCATGGCCTACGACGTCGCCCGGCATCGCTGGAGTACCGAGATCATGGATGCGGTCGAGATCGACGCCGCACTCTTCGACGCGATCCGGTTCCAGCCTTCGGAAGCGGTGGGAACCGTCGGTGGCGACTGGCCCCAGCGACTCGGACTGCCCGATGGGGTAATCCTCGCCGCGGGTAGCGCCGACGATCACGCCGCGGCACTCGGGTCGGGGGCAGTCCGGCCGGGCGACCGTTCACTGGGCACGGGCACGTGCAGCTCGTGGCGATCCATCATGGACGAGTACCGCCCCGACCCCGACGGAAGAACCGATTGTTCCCCGTACGTCGTCCCCACGTTGTTCATGCGGGAAGCCACGATCGACAGTGTCGGTTCGAGCCTGCGCTGGTTCCGAGACACCATCTGCCCCGACCTTGCCTCGGACACGGCCTACACGGAGATCTTGGCGATGGCGGCCAGTGCGCCGCCGGGCGCCGAAGGCGTGCAGTTCTTTCCGTTCATCGACGGCGCCCAGCGAGCGCCCTTCTATCAGAAGGGCGCCACTGCGACCTTTCTCGGCATCACCAGTAGGCATACGCGAGCACACTTGGCGCGAGCGATGATCGAATCAATTGCGCTGCTGTATGTTCCGACGCTCGAGGTGATGGCCTGCACCGACGGTTCGCCGCTGACGATCGTCGACGGTGAGGCGGCCAGCTCCTTCTGGAATCAGGTCAAGGCCGACGTGATGGGCGTACCCGTCCGCACTCCCGTCGTACTCGATGCCGCGGCGATGGGGGCCGCCGTGCTGGCCTCGGTGGCCGCCGGTCTACATCCGGACCTGCCGTCGGCCGCGGCGAAGATGGTCCGGTGGAGGCCTGCGCTGGAGCCCGATCCGGTCGCACACGAAGGTTACCGCGATCAATGGGCCCGTTATTACTGGACTTTGGAGAGGCTGCGCCCCATCTACGGCCAAGGATGCCAGCGGTGAGCGGCGACTGCTTCGACGTCGTGATCATCGGTGCGGGCGTGATCGGTTGTGCAATCGCCGCAGAGGTGGCGCAGACCAGGCTGACGGTATGCGTACTGGACGCCGCATCGGATGTCGCAGAGGGTGCGAGCAAGGCCAACGCCGGTATCACGAGTTCGTATTACGGACCTCCACCGAGCTTGGATTGTGAGCTGATAGCCGAATCCAATGATGGCTGGGAGGATCTGTGCGCGCGCCTCGACGTGCCCTATCGCCGGATCGGTGCGCTCACCGTCGCCTTCGATGAGGACGGAGTGCATGGGCTGGCCGCGCTCGAGAACGACGTGCGGGCGGCCGGCGCCAAGGTGCAGTGGCTCGATGGTGATGACGCTCGTCGGATCGAGCCGCTGCTGTCATCGGATTGTATTGCCGCTCTTCACTATCCAGATGAAGGAATCATCGATCCGGTACGACTCACCTGGGCCTATGCCGAACTGGCCGCCCGCAATGGCGCGCGGTTCGAATTCTCGACCGTGGTGACGGGGTTCGAGCGCGACGGGGACCGTTTGACCGCGGCGGTGACAGCTGAAGCACTGGTCGAAGGCCGCTACTTCGTCAACGCCGCGGGCATCGGATCGGGCGCGATCAGTGCTCTGGCCGGTGGCGAGGACATCCGAATGTGGCCCCGCAAGGGCCAGTATTGGATACTCGACCGCGACTTCGGCCAGCAGATGTCGACGATCGTGCTGCCCATGCCGACGGCGTCCACCCGCGGAGTGGAGTTGGCGCCCACGACGAACGGTTCGCTGCTGCTGGGCCCGGATTCCGAGGAAGGCGGCGAGGTCGACGACCGTGCGACGGCGGCAGGGAATCTCGCCCAAATCTTCGCTCAAACCCAGCGGCTTGTTCCCTCGGTCTCGCTGGATCGCGCCATCAAGACCTATGCGGGAAACCGCCCGGCCGCCGAGGAGTTGGTGCGCCTCGGGTTCGACGCCACTGTCCGGAACCTCGTGCACACGCGTAGCCGCTCCACGGGCGTGTCCACCTCGCCTGCCTTCGGTCGACGCGTGCTGGCAATGCTCGGTGCGCAGGGCGAGCACGTGGCCCGGCGCCCGGACGCGATCGCGATGTTGCCGAAGGTTCCCAGGATGCTCCTGACCGATGACCCGGCTTCGGAGACGCGGCGAAGCGACGGTGACGACGTCATCGTGTGCGTCTGCGAACAAGTGACGGCGGCCGAGATCACCGCGGCCGTGACGTGCGCGGTTCCCGCGCGGTCCATCGAGGGCGTGCGGAAGCGCTGCCGGGCGACGGGGGGCCGCTGCCAGGGTTCCGTCTGTATGGCCGGGGTCATCTTCCTGACGGCGAACGCACACGGGATTGCTCCGTCGGCGGTCGGCATGGGACCCGGTGGAGGAACCGTGGGCCGTGATTGAGCGCGTCGTCGTCGTCGGAGCGGGAATCGCTGGATTGGCCGCCGCCGCGGTGCTGTCCAAGACCGCGGACGTGCTCGTCGTGGAACGACTTCCGGCCCCGGGCGGCACGTGGGAATTCGATCACCCGGTGGTTCGTCAACTCGTCGACCAATGCCGGACACGTGGGGCGCGAGTGAACTGCGGCGATGCCGCACTCCGCTGGGTGGACCGGCGTCTGCTCGTCGTCGGGCCGGGCCGACGCGAGTGGATCGAGTCAGATCACCTCGTGTTCGCAGGGGGCGCGCGACCGGCCACGCCTGCCGAGATACCCGTGCACGGGTCGCGGCCGGCGGGTCTCTTCGTCGCAACCGTCGCCCACCACCTTCTCCAAGCCCGCGTCTGCTTGGGCCGACGGATTGCCCTCTGCGGCACCGGCTTCTGGGCCGACCTGGTGGCCGCAACCCTTCCGTCGGGTACACACGTCACCCTGGTCGGCAACGCGAGTCCGCCACGATTGCCAGACGGCGTGTCGTCCGACGAGTTGCCCTACCACGTGCCGGCAGCCGTGACGGGGCATGATCGGGTGGAGAGCCTACTGGTTTGCTTCGCCGGTGAGCGGCGGGCGCTGCCTTGCGACGCGGTGATTCTCGCCGGCGACCTCCGACCACTGCGCAACGTCGACGGAGCAGTAGTGGACGGACCCGACGTCACCTTCATCCAGCCCACCGCCCCCAGGCTCACCGCGCAAGCGGCCGGCGATTTCGCCCGGCGCGCCGCGGCGGCTCTCATCGCGAAGGACGTCCGATGATCATCAACTCTCCGGTCGGGCGGTTTCCGTTCGACGCCACCAGCGTCAGCATCAGTGGTGGTCGGGTGCGTCTGGAAGGCTCGATGGGTACGTGGCCGACGAGCATCGACGTCCCGATCGCCGAAGTGCCGCACATCGTCGCGCGCCTCTTGCCGCGCGGAACTCCCGCCGGCGTCGCCGGTGCTGCCGTTCTGTTGGCTGCTCTGACCGGGTATCGGCGTCGTCGTCGGTTCGACCCCTAGGGCCGGCCCGGCGGCCTAGGAGCGCGCTGCCCTGTCGGCGCGGACCCGCGCTCGGCGCGTGCGGTTCTTCCTGCTGGGCGCTCGTTGCTCCTGCTCGGTCGGCAGGCGGAGCAACAGGAGGCCGGCGAAGGTGTCGTCGTCGATCTCGACCCGGTGCGCGGTGACGTGGATGGGCGTCCAGCCACCGTCGACCGCACGTAGCCGCAACACACGTGACGCGGGACCGGATTCGAAATCCTTGGCCATCGACGTCATTTCGGATTCGTCGTCGGGATGGACCATCGGCTCGCCGCCTTCGCGTGCGTGCCAGTCGTAGAACGGGCACGGATCGTCGAGCCACTTGAGCAACTTCCACGTAGTCATGTCGACCAGCGCACGGTGGACGCCGGGCTCCGCCAGGCCGTTGAGAATGCGCTGACCGAGGTCGTTCGGCGCGATGGCGGCGTCGTCACGGACACTGCGCCAGTTCATCGCCCGGCAGATCAACCGGTCGCGACCGGTGTCGTCGGCTTCCTCGAGGACCCGCGCCGCGAAGCCGACGGTGATCGGCTTGCCGTCGTGGTCGAGGACGTCCCACGTGCTGCAGAACGTCCGGCCGGCTTCCGGTTTGATCGCCACGGCGAGCACCTTCGCCTCGCTGGGGTTGAGGTTGCGCGTCGGGAGGTCCTCGGCGAACGCGCGTCCCTCCGTCGCCTCGACCGCCGGATCGAGTCCACTGTTGCGCAACGACTCCGGTGTGTCGGTGGCGATCCCGTTCGTCAGATCCCACTTCAGAGGGCCGGGGACGACCCTCTCGGGTGGTTCCTCGTCGAGGGGGCCGATCCACAGGTGGACGCCGTGGATGCGGCCGTCGGTCATCTGCACGACTTCGGTGCGGATCACCCGGTCGCTCTTCGGCGTCAAACTGCTCAGCGCCTTGCCGGCCTGCACCGTCTCGCCGATCGCGGTCTGGATCGCCATCAGGTTCGGATTCCGTCGCAGGAAGGCGCTGATCGGCACCAGATTCTTGGTGTGATGGCCCTGCGCGACCACTGCCGGTTCGGCGCCGAGCGTCTCCACGAGGAGCCAGTCCGGGGTCATGGGGGCATCTTAGCGTCGCGGGGGCGGCGGCTTAGCCAGAAAGGACCGGTGAAAGCCGAGGTCAGCGCGCCAACACGAGTGCAGGCAGCGTGATGCGGCAGGCCTGGGCGGTGCACCCGCCTTGCGTCGGTCTTTGCCGGCAGGTAGCTTTCGACTGCGCCCGGGGCAGCCCGGGACTGAGAACGGATCGCGTTGTCCGACCGTCCCTCGTCGCCGTCTTCTGTACGTGCAGCCTCGTTGCCGAACCGTGGAAGACGACCATCGAGGGGTGGTCGTCACCACGGGACGGTTGCCGGGCTCGCACTCGCCAGTTCGTCGAGAACCAGCCGCAGAACCAGGACGGCGCCCGCCTTGTCGAGTGGATCATTGCCGTTCCCGCACTTGGGTGACTGGACGCACGACGGGCAGCCCCACGCGCATTCGCACGCCTCGATCGCCGCGGCCGTGGCGCCCCACCAGGTGACGATCCTCCGGTATCCCCGGTCCGCGAAGCCCGCACCTCCCGGATAGCCGTCGTAGACGAAGATCGTCGGCGTGCCGGAATCCGGCCCAACCGCCATGGACACCCCGCCGATGTCACCACGATCGCAGCTGGCCACCAACGGAAGTAGACCGATCGCGGCGTGCTCCGCAGCATGCAAGGAGCCGGGAATCCTGGTGTCGACGATTCCTTTGCGCGCCAAGGCTTCCGGCTCGATCGTGCACATGACCGCCATGGTCTCCAGTGTTTGGGTGGGCATGTCGAGATCGACGAAGTCGAGGACCTCGCCGCCAAGTGCGCGGCGCAGGTACCCGATCACCCGGTGGCTCACCGACACCGGAACCAGGCCGAGGGTGACCGCGCCCACGGATCGGCGTTCACCGGCTCCGGTGACGGTGACGTCGGTGATCTCCCTGGCCGACGTCGAGTAGCCGGGGTCGTCGACCCGCACGAAGGCGACACCCTCCTCGAAGTCCAGCGTGTCGACGACGTAGCTCTCGCCCTGATGCAGATAGACCGCACCCGGATGGATCGACGCCGGGGCCTGCCCGGCTCCGGTGCTTCCCAGCATCCGGCCGGTGCCGGTCTCGACGATCGCGATCTGGCCTCCCGAGGACCCCCGGATGTCGACGCTCCCGTGCGGATCCAGCCCAGGGACGGGGAAGTACCCCGCCGGTCTGCGCCGCAGCAGTCCGTCGTCGACCAGCGCGTCGGCGACGGACTCGGCGTCCCAGGTGCGCACCTCTGCACTGGTCAGCGGCAGCTCGGTGGCGGCGCACAGCAGCTGAGGGGAAAGCACGTACGGATTCGACGGATCGATGACCACCCGCTCGATCGGCTTGTCGAGCAGCGCGGCCGGGTGATGTACCAGGAAGGTGTCCAGCGGATCGTCTCGGGCGATGAGCACGATCAGTGCGCTCTGGCCGCGCCGACCGGCACGACCCGCCTGTTGCCAGAACGACGTCACGGTGCCGGGGAACCCCGCCAGCACGACCGCGTCCAGGCCGGCCACGTCGACGCCGAGTTCGAGGGCATTGGTCGTGGCGAGGCCGCGCAGTTCGCCCTCGGAGAGCGCGCGCTCAAGGGCCCTCCGGTCTTCTGCGAGATAGCCGGCGCGGTAGGACGCGACGAGGTTCACCAACTCCGGTGCCACGTCCTCGAGGCGCGCCCGGGCGCCGAGGGCCGTCAACTCCGCTCCCCGCCGCGACCGGACGAACGTCAGCGTCCGGGCGCCCTCCGCCATCAGGTCGGCCATCACGCGCGACGCCTCCGCCCCCGCGGAACGTCGCACCGGGGCGCCGTTCTCCCCGGTGACGTCGGTGCGCAGGGCCGGCTCCCACAGCGCCACGGTCCGGCCGCCCTGTGGTGAGCCGTCCTCGGTGACCTCGGCGACGGTCTGCCCCAGCAACTCCGACGCCGTCTGAGCCGGCGACGACGTCGTCGCGCTCGCGAAGATCACGGTCGGCCCGGAGCCGTCGCTCGCCCCGTAGCGCACGCACAGCCGCACCAGCCGGCGCAGCACCATCGCCACGTTGGAGCCGAAGATGCCGCGGTAGTAGTGGCATTCGTCGACGACGACGAACTTCAGATTCCGGAGGAACACCGCCCAGCGGGCGTGGTTGCGCAGCAGCGAGAGATGGATCATGTCCGGATTCGAGAAGATCCACCGCGACCGTTCGCGGGCGAAGCGTCGTGCCTCGGACGTGCTGTCCCCGTCATACGGGCTGGGTCCGACGTCGGCCAGGCGATGGACCGCGCCCGTCAGCGACTGGGCGGCCCGCAGCTGGTCGTGACCGAGGGCCTTGGTCGGCGACAGGTACAGCGCCCGTGCGCGCGGGTCCGATGCCAGCATGGTCAGGATCGGAAGTTGGTATGCCAGCGACTTCCCCGACGCGGTACCGGTGCTGAGCACCACGTGGCTGCCGGAATGCGCGAGGTCGGCCGCGACGGCTTGATGAGACCAGGGTTCGGTGACGCCGCGGTCGACGAATGCGCGCACCACCTCGGGATCGGCCCACGCGGGCCAGGGTTGCGAGCGAGCCCGCCGGGGTGCGAGATCGGCGACGTGGCGCACCGGGTGCTCGCCGGGATCCGTGCCGTCCACCGCGCGGGCGAGCAAGTCGCGTCCGAAGTCCGACGACACCCCCTCCAGCACGTGTCCGTCCCTCCGAATCGGCTCTGATGATCGGTCGGCGCGATCCTCGACTCACGCGTCGGCACGGCGGCCGGTGCATCGGAGCTCGCCCGCCACCCGAAAACCTCGAGAGAACGAACGTGAGCAGTGTCGTCGATGCCGAGGGTGATCCTACAAGCCCGCGAACTGGTCGACCTGGCACGCGGCCCGGTGCCGCATTGACGATGCCGCGCTGGCCTACTGTCGGAATCGTGAGCCAGCTGTCCTTCTTCTCGGCAGAGGCGGTGCCGCCTGCCGTCGCCGACCTCACCGGGATTCTGGCTGCGCCGGGACAGGTGGTGCTGGTGGGCCAGGGCGACGTGCGCGCCGCCCGACTGTCCGTCGTCGTCGAGCAGCCGTGGCGCGCCGAGGCGCTCGCCGAGATGATCGCCGAGGCGGGCCTGCAGCCGGAGATCGGACGCACCGACGAGCAGACCCCGCTGGTCCGCACCGCTGCCGACCGGCGCCTGGTGACGATGGCCACCGAATGGACCAGGGGTGCCGTCAAGACGGTGCCCCCGCACTGGCTGCCCGGGCCACGCGAGCTGCGGGCGTGGACGCTGGCCGCCGGCACGCCGGAGGCCGACCGCTACCTGCTGGGATTGGACCCGCACGCGCCCGATACGCATTCGCCCCTTGCGCTGGCGATGATGCGGGTCGGAATCGCACCGACCCTGATCGGCACTCGTGGCACCCGTCCGGCGCTGCGGATAAGTGGCCGCAAACGACTATCGCGCCTGGTAGAGAACGTGGGGGAACCCCCGGACCACCTCGACGCGTTCGAGCTGTGGCCGCGTACCCGATGACCGCCGCGAACGAAGCCAGTTTGCGTACGCTCGCCCGGAGTGCGAAATTGTCAGTTGCCATGGGCAGGCGCGACCATCTATTCGGTGGTCGCGAGCCGGATGGCAGCACAGGAAGTGGAGCGTAGACACAGTTGGCTGACTCCGGCGGTGGCAGCGACAACGGCAGGATCCGGCGACTCGTCATAGTCGAGTCGCCCACCAAGGCGCGCAAAATCGCGGGGTACCTCGGGTCCAGCTACGTCGTGGAATCGTCGCGCGGTCACATCCGCGACCTGCCGAGGGCTGCCGCCGACGTGCCCGCGAAGTACAAGTCCGAACCGTGGGCCCGCCTCGGCGTGAACGTCGACGCCGACTTCGAACCGCTCTACATCATCAGTCCTGAGAAGAAGAGCACGGTCACCGAGCTCAAGAACCTGCTCAAGGACGTCGACGAGCTCTATCTCGCGACGGACGGCGACCGCGAGGGTGAGGCCATCGCCTGGCACCTCCTCGAGACGCTCAAGCCCCGCATCCCGGTCAAGCGGATGGTCTTCCACGAGATCACCGAGTCGGCGATCCGGGCTGCTGCCGAAGACCCCCGCGACCTCGACATCGACCTGGTCGACGCCCAGGAGACGCGCCGCATCCTCGACCGCCTCTACGGCTACGAGGTCAGTCCGGTGCTGTGGAAGAAGGTCGCGCCGAAGTTGTCGGCGGGCCGCGTCCAGTCGGTGGCGACCCGGATCATCGTCCAGCGCGAACGCGAACGCATGGCGTTCCGGACCGCCGGGTACTGGGACGTCACCGCCGAGCTCGACGCCAGCGTGTCCGACGCCGCCGCGTCTCCTCCCAGATTCACCGCCAAGCTGAACACGGTCGACGGCAGGCGGGTGGCCAGCGGGCGCGACTTCGACTCGCTCGGTGCGGTGCGCAAGCCCGAGGAGGTGCTGGTCCTCGACGAGTCGGCGGCGACGGCGCTGGCATCCGGCTTGCGCGGGGCTCGGCTCAGCGTGGCGTCGGTGGAGCAGAAGCCCTACACGCGCCGACCCTATCCGCCCTTCATGACCTCGACGTTGCAGCAGGAGGCGGGGCGCAAACTGCGGTTCTCCTCGGAGCGCTGCATGAGCATCGCGCAGCGGCTGTACGAGAACGGCTACATCACCTACATGCGAACCGACTCGACGACGCTGTCGGAGACGGCGATCAACGCGGCGCGCAACCAGGCCCGCCAGCTCTACGGCGAGGAGTACGTCCATCCGACGGCCCGCCAGTACACCCGCAAGGTGAAGAACGCGCAGGAGGCGCACGAGGCCATCAGGCCGTCGGGCGACGAGTTCCAGACCCCCGGCCAGCTGCACAGCAGGCTCGACACCGACGAGTTCCGGCTCTACGAGCTGATCTGGCAGCGGACCGTCGCCTCGCAGATGGCCGACGCCCGTGGCACGACGTTGTCGCTGCGCATCGCCGGTGCGGCCCGCACGGGTGAGCAGGTCGTGTTCAACGCCAGCGGCCGCACCATCACGTTCGCGGGCTTCCTGAAGGCCTACGTCGAGAGCCTCGACGAACAGGCCGGCGGGGAGGCCGACGACGCCGAGAGCCGGCTGCCCAATCTCACCCAGGGGCAGCGGGTCGACGCCGCCGACCTGACCGCCGACGGGCACACCACCAGCCCACCGGCCCGGTACACCGAGGCTTCGTTGATCAAGGCGCTCGAAGAGCTGGGCATCGGTCGGCCGTCGACGTACTCGTCGATCATCAAGACCATCCAGGACCGCGGCTACGTCCACAAGAAGGGCAGTGCGCTGGTCCCGTCGTGGGTGGCCTTCGCCGTCATCGGGCTGCTCGAGCAGCACTTCGGTCGGCTCGTCGACTACGACTTCACCGCCGCGATGGAGGACGAACTCGATGAGATCGCCTCGGGTAACGAGCGAAGGACCAACTGGCTCAACAACTTCTACTTCGGCGGCGAACACGGGGTGGACGGCTCGATCGCCCGCTCCGGCGGCCTGAAGAAGCTCGTCGGCGGCAACCTCGAAGAGATCGACGCCCGGGAAGTCAACTCCATCAAGCTCTTCGAGGACGACCAGGGCCGGACGATCAACGTCCGGGTGGGTCGCAACGGCCCCTACCTCGAGCGCATGGTCGTCGACCCCGCCAATCCGGACGGTGAGCGGATCCCGCAGCGTGCCAACCTCAAGGACGAGCTGACTCCCGACGAGTTGACGCTGGAACTCGCCGAGAAGCTGTTCGCCACACCGCAAGAGGGTCGCTCGCTCGGCGTGGACCCCGCCACCGGGCACGAGGTCGTGGCCAAGGACGGTCGGTACGGACCGTACGTCACCGAGGTGCTGCCCCCGTCACCGGACGAGCCCGAGGATGGGGTCACCGCGAAGAAGGGCAAGAAGCCCACGGGGCCCAAGCCGCGCACCGGTTCGCTGCTGCAGTCGATGGACATCGAGACCGTGACACTCGACGACGCCCTGAAACTGCTGTCGTTGCCCCGCGTCGTCGGCGTCGACCCCGCGTCCGGCGAGGAGATCACCGCGCAGAATGGCCGCTACGGTCCCTATCTCAAGCGTGGCACCGATTCTCGGTCGCTGGCCAACGAGGAGCAGATGTTCACCATCACCCTCGACGAGGCCGTGAAGATCTATTCGGAGCCCAAGCGACGCGGCAGGCAGGGCGCGGCGACGCCGCCACTGCGGGAACTGGGCAACGACCCGGTGTCCGAGAAGCCGATGGTGATCAAGGACGGCCGCTTCGGTCCGTACGTCACCGATGGCGAGACCAACGCCAGTCTGCGCAAGGGCGACGACGTCATGTCGATCACCGACGGGCGGGCATCGGAGTTGTTGGCCGACCGCCGCGCGCGGGGCCCGGTCAAGAAGAAGGCGCCCGCGAAGAAGGTCGCGAAGAAGACCGCCGCCAAGAAGGCGCCCGTAAAGAAGGCCGTCAAGCGCAGTTAGGTCTGGACCTGGCTGCGGACTTCGCTGGGGACGGCAAGGTTCAGCGGCCGCGCCAGCTGCGTGGGGGCGCTGCGACCGCGAAGTTCGACGATCTCGCCGACGTCCCAGCACAACGCCTCGGCGTCGAGTGCGCCGCTGACCGCGATCGCCGACGCCAGCACGTGTCCCTCCTCGAGCTTCGCCAGTTCGGTGAGGCGGGCCGCTTCGTTGACCGGGTCGCCGATCACGGTGTACTCGAAGCGGGCCTGAGCACCGATGTGACCCGCGATGGCCCGCCCGGCTGACACGCCGATGCCGAAGTCGGTCTGCCCCAGCACCTCGAGCAGTTCGTCGTGCAGTTCGCGGGACGCGGCCAGCGCGCCGCCGGAGGCGTCGGGATGCTCGATCGGGGCGCCGAAGATGGCGAGCGCGGCGTCGCCCTGGAACTTGTTGACGAAGCCACCGTGCCGATTGACGCTGTCGACGATCACGCGGAAGAACTCGTTGAGCAGGCTGACGACCTCCGATGCGGGTCGGGTCGAGGCGAGTTGGGTGGACCCGACCAGGTCGACGAACAGCACGGCGACGTCACGTTCCTGACCGCCGAGTTCGGTGCCGCGTTCCAGTGCGCGACGGGCTACGTCCTCACCGACGTAGCGGCCGAACAGATCCCGGAGCCGCTGCCGTTCGGCCAGGTCGCGGACCATGTCGTTGAACCCGGCCTGCAGCAGACCCAGCTCGCTGGCGTCGTAGATCTGCATGTGTGCGTTGTAGTTGCCGCGCTGGACTTCGCCCAGCGCCCAGCGCAGCTGCCGCAGCGGGTCGGCGATCGACATGGCGACCAGGACCGTGCCCGCCAGCCCGATCACCAGGGCGGCGATCGCCAACAGCAGGATCGGCGTGTTGAGCCGCTCGGCGGGCGCGGTGAGGATTTCGAACTTGCTTGCCATCACGGCCAGCACGATCGCCAGGATGGGCACCCCGGTCGACAGCACCCAGGTGAGCACCTGACGCTGGATGACGCCGGGTGCGCGGAAGCTCTCCGGGACGCCGCCGCGCAGCGCGGCGACCGCGACCGGCCGCAGCACGCGCTCGGACTGCAGGTAGCCGATGATCGCCGTCGCGGTCGCGCCGAGCGCCGTGGCCACCGCGACGACCGGTGCCGAGCGGCTGGCGACGGGCCAGCTCGCGACGATGAACACGATCGAACCGAGGCACCAGTTCGACACGCTGATCACGGACCGGTAGTAGGGCATCCTCAGCGCCCTCACCCTGGCCAGTGCGGTGACGGCGGGGTCACTGCCCCCGAGCAGGGAGTCGCGGCGCTGCCAGCGGATCACCGGCAGCAGGAGCCGCAGCGTCAGCCAGGCCGCGACGGTGAACGAGACGAAGAGGTAGCCGAGGAAGACGGCGAGGTTGAACGCCGGCAGGTCCTGCAGCTGGATGCGGTCCTCGGCGGGCAGGCCGAACCGCAGGAAACCGAGCACGAACAGGGCGCCGATGATGTCTGCCTGCAGCATGCCCAGGGTGAAGACCGGCCACGGCGTGCGCGCCACCCACCGGACGAATGCGGTGATTCGCCCCATGGGTGGTGCCTGCGTGGCCATCAGACAACCGTATCGGTCCATGGGTACGGATACGGGTGCTGCTCGTGACGCCGTGTCGTGTGCGCGCACTAGGGTTGGCTCTCGATGAGCGGTGTGTTCTCGCGTCTGGTCGGTCAGGACGCCGTCGAAGCGGAGTTGCTGGCCGCCGCGCAGGCGGCCCGCGGTGATTCGGCTCACAACCCGTCGTCGACGGGCGCGATGGGTGGCCAGATGACCCACGCATGGCTGATCACCGGTCCGCCCGGCTCCGGTCGCTCCATCGCCGCGGTGTGCTTTGCGGCGGCCCTGCAGTGCACCTCCCCCGGCGTGCCGGGGTGCGGCGAGTGCCGCGCGTGCACCACCACGATGGCGGGGACGCACGGCGATGTTCGCCGGATCGTTCCCGAGGGTCTGTCGATCGGCGTGGACGAGATGCGCGCGATCGTGCAGACTGCCGCCCGCAAACCGGCGACGGGGCGCTGGCAGGTGGTGATCATCGAAGACGCCGACCGGCTCGGGGAGCGCGCAGCCAACGCGCTCCTGAAGGTGGTCGAGGAACCTCCGCCCTCGACGGTGTTCCTGCTGTGCGCACCGTCGGTGGATCCCGAGGACATCTCGATCACCCTTCGATCGCGCTGCCGCCACGTCGCGCTGGTCACCCCGCGCCTGGAGGCCATCGCCAGGGTGCTGATGGACAACGACGGCATCGGCGAGCAGGAGGCCGTCTGGGCGGCGTCGGTCAGCGGCGGCCACGTCGGACGGGCCCGCCGGCTGGCCACCGACGAGCAGGCCAGGAGCCGCCGGGAGCGTGCCCTCGGGCTGGCCCGCGACGCAGCGACCCCGGCGCGTGCCTACGCGGCGGCCGAGGAGTTGGTCGCCACCGCCGAGGCCGAGGCCAAGGCACTGACGGAGGACCGCAACGAGGCCGAGACCGAGGAGTTGCGGACGGCGCTCGGCGCCGGCGGCACCGGCAAGGGCGCCGCCGGTGCCCTGCGTGGATCGGCCGGTGCGCTCAAGGAGCTGGAGAAGCGCCAGAGGTCGCGGCAGACCCGTGCCTCGCGCGATGCGCTCGACCGCGCGTTGATCGACCTGGCCACCTACTTCCGGGACGCGCTGCTGGTGTCGTCCGGCGCGGGTGTGGTGGCAGCCAACCATCCGGACATGTCCGACAAGGTCGCGGCGATGGCGGCGCACGTCCCACCCGACCGCCTGTTGCGGTGCATCGAGGCGGTGCTCGAGTGCCGGGAGGCGCTGGCGGTGAACGTCAAGCCGAAGTTCGCGGTGGATGCACTGGTGGCGACCGTCGGGCAGGCTCTGCGCGGCTGACGCCCAGCGCGAATTGGGTCGGTGCCGGTGCCTGCCGTAGACTCGTCCCGCCCGGTTCGGGGGCTTGCTTCGCGCAGGTGTCCACCGGCCAAGGGCGTGCCGCCTTAGCTCAGTCGGTAGAGCGTCTCACTCGTAATGAGAAGGTCCCGGGTTCGATTCCCGGAGGCGGCCCCACCCACGTCACACGACGTCGCCGATCGGCAGCCAGCTAGGGCGGCGCGACGTAACCCACGGGGCCCGACGCCAGGCACACCGACAGCGCAGAGGTGTTGGCGCTGGCGAGAACGGCGTCACCGGCCCCGGACAGTCGGACGAAGACGCGGTTGAGTCCCGGATGCACCGGCACCCGCGTCGCGTCGCCGTCGGACAGCGCGAACGTCATCGACCCGTCGCTGTTGGCCAGGTAGTTGACCTCCGCCGTCCACTCGGTCGGCAGCATCGGACCGTCGAGTGGCATCCGGACCGGGGCGTCGGGTTGAACCAGGTAGCCGCACTGCGGCTTTGGGCCGGGCAACGTGTGCCGCACCCAGGTGACCTGAGCGGGCACCAGGTGTCCCTTCCGGTCGAACGTGCGCAGATTCGTCGTGCTGGTGCTGAATTCGGGTCGATCCGGCGCCAGGGCGAAGACGTGGCTGAACAGGTTGTCGGGCCAGGCGAAGCGCTGCAGGATCAGCGGATCGACTTCCTGGTCGAGCAGCGGCGCCCTGGTCGTGGCGTTCGCCTCCGCCAAACTGGCCAGGACGTTGGCGACGTAGGACCGGGTCGGGTTGTGCCGCCAGCTCGTCGTGAACGTCACCGTCGAATACGCGCAGCTGACGACGAACAGCGCCGCGCACGACACGACGAAGACTGCGCGGGCCCGGGAGGCGTCCAGCCGGGGTGACGGTCCGCGATTCGGTGCGCAGAAGCCGATCGCCGCCAGCAGGGCCAGCACGACCACCAGGTCGGGCAGGTAGCGCAGGGTCTGAGCGAGTTCGATCGCGGTGAACCGTGACGACCGCATGAGGTAGATCGGCACCTGACACATCACGACGTAACCGGCGGCCGCCGCCCACAGCACCTTGGCGTGTGGCTTGCGCGCCACCGACACCGCCACGACCGCGACCAACACCACCCAGCCCACCACCATCACCGGCCACTGCGGCAGCGCCCACGGCGACGACGGCGCCCACCGCTCCCACTGCCACGGACCGCCGATCAGGCCGGGCACGATGCCGTGCGTCACCGAGCGGACCACCAGGTCACCGGTCATCGGAATGTCGAGGGTCCATCGACGCTGGTCGACGACGAGCAGGTACAGCGCGATCCAGCCGGCCGTCACCGCCAGGGACGCCGTCCACAGCCGGACGCCGGCACGCCACACCGTGAGCAGCGCGGTCTTCATCTCCGACCGGTCGCCGGCCACGTACGTCAGCAGCGCCGCGATCGAGAAGGCGACGAACGGGATGACCGCGGCCTTCTCGAAGAACAGCAGCCCGACGACGAACGCCGCCGTCCCGGTGACCGCGTAGCGCTGATTGCCGGTCCGGACCAGCAGGACCGCATCCGCGCACACCCACGCCATCGCGGCGGTCATGGGCAGCGCGTTGAGCGCGGCCGCCCACCACGCGAAGGCGGGCAGGCCCAGCGGGGTGAACACGGCGAACGTCAGGGGTAACAGCAGCACCGGCCGCCACCCGAGGACGACGTGCAGCGCCCGCAACAGCGACAGCGAAGCGACGAGTTGCAGCACCACCAGGCTGATCGCCGGTCCGGTCCAGTCGAACGGCGCCGTCTTGGCGATCGCGCCTGCGACGAGGAAGGCGGCGGGCATGACGTGACCGTCGTGGTCGTCGAACAGGAACGCCGGCGAGAGCAGCCCATGGGTGCCGGCGCGGGCGATCAGGATCAGGTCGTCCCAGTAGAAGTATCCGACGAACGCCAGCCACCCGCGCAGCGCCAGCGCCACCACGATCACGGCGACGGCGGTGCGGCGCACCCAACTGGTCCCCAGTAGCCGCGCTCCCGTCCGCCGAATCACCGCCGTCGACTGTACGGACCCCTCGCCGCGCGAAGCGACTTCGGCGCGGAAAGCGTCGCTCACCACGGCTTTCCGCGCCGAAATCGCCGGGAGGATGGGGAGGCTACTTGTCTGCGGGTGCGCGGGCACCCTCGAGCGCGACCGCGCGGGCGAGCTGCGCGTACTTCAGCTCCAGATCCTTGAAGCGCATGTACGTGCTGATCGTGGTGAACAGGAACGCGATGATCAGCGAGTACTCCAGCAGGTCGGCACCGCGATCGACGCCGAGCCAGTTCGCCACGACGGTCGTGTCGTTGGGCCGCACGATCGCGTAGATGGCGGCCAGGACGAACAGTACGTAACCCACCTTCACCCATGCCCGCGACTGCGCGCTGCGTCGCGACCGCAGTAGGTATACCAACAAGGTGACGATGGCGAGGATCAGCAGGACCTGGATCCAGTTCATCGGCGCATCCTCCTTCGCAGAAGCCCGTCGAAGATGATGTTGACGCCGTTGACCAACGGCTGCCCCTTCGACATCGAGTAGTCGGTGTAGAGAATTTCCACGGGCTCCTCGGCCACCCGCCAGCCGTTCTCGATGACGAGCACGACGATCTCGCTGGCATGGGCCATGCCGCTCATGGTGAGGTTCAGCCCGTCGGCGACCGTGCGGTTGAACACCCGCAGCCCGTTGTGGGCGTCGGTCAGGCCGAGCTTGCGGCTGGTCCGGCTGAGCTTCGCGATCACCGGCAGGGCCAACCGCTTCTGCAGCGGCATGCCCTGGGGCACCGACCCGGAGAAGCGGGTGCCCACGACGATGTCGACGTCGTCGCGACTAAGCCGGTCGATCATCCGGACCACGTCCTGGACGCGGTGCTGACCGTCGGCGTCGAACGTCGCGAACACCGCGGCGCCCGGCTGGCGGCGGGCGAACTCGACACCCGTCTGGATCGCGGCGCCCTGGCCGAGGTTGACGGGATGGCGGACGACGTAGGCGCCGGCCTGCCACGCCCGCTCCGCGGTGTCGTCGCGGCTGCCGTCGTCGACGCACACCACGTTGTCGAAGACGGAGCGGATGTCGGTGACGACGTCGGAGATGACGCTTGCCTCGTTGAAGGCGGGTACGACGATCCACACGTCGCGGTAGTGGTCGCCTCCGGTGTCTCCGATGTCCTCCATGTCGATGCCGAACAAGCTACACGGTCACGGGGCCGGGACTCTGGCAAGCGCGGCCACGTGCACGGCGATTCCCACCACCGGGCCGCACAGCAGCGCGACGACGGTGCGCGTCTCCAGCGCCACGGGAAGGAGCAGCAGGAGTGTCGAGGCGACGGTGGCGCCGATCCACCCCGCCGCGTATGCCCGGTGCAGGGCGGCGGCCACGGTCGCCGCGCCGGTGAGCGTCAGCAGCGCGATCATGACGGCGGCACCGGTGAACCACGCCAGCAGGGCGCCGGGGGCCTGGTAGTCGGGTCCGAAGGCGGTGCGAAGCAGCCATGGCCCGAGCAGGCCGGCGACGAGCACCGCCGCCGCGCCGAGCACCGCGAGCACGGCGACGGGGGTGAGCAGCGACCGTAGCCGTCCGGCCCGCTGGTCGACGAAGTGTGCGATGAGATTGCCCTGCATCGCGTTCAGCGGGACCAGCAGCGGAGCACGGGTCAGGGTCACCGCCAGGATGACGACGCCACCCGCGGCCCCGAGGTCCGCCGACGTCGCCTTCAGCAGCACGGGGAAACCCATGATGAGGATTGCGCTCGCGCCTGCCGCGGCGATCGAATGCGACGCGCCGCGCAGGAAGGTCGCCGTCGTGCCGGGGGTGAGCCGCCGGGCGGCGGCGCGGGACGAGGGCGAGGCGATCAGCAGCACCAGCCATGCGACCGACCCGGCCACCGTCGCCCACAGATAGCCGACCAGACCCCATCCGAGCACGAACGTGGCCGCTGCCACCGTCACCCGCATGGCCGCGTCACCGACGATGAGCGTCCCGTACTGCGACCAGCCGTCGACCCCGGCCAGCATGCCCAGAAGCGTCGCGTGCAGGCAGAAACCGGCCAGCCCCGCCGCCAGCAGCGCGACGCTGAGCGCGCGGGACTCGACGAAGACGTGGCCCGACCACAGTGGCGAGGTGCCCGCGATCGCCGCCGCGGACGCGACGCCGACGAGGGCGGCCACCCGGATCGGGCTGGACCGTGGCTCGTCGACGTGCGCGAGCTGCCTGGCCTGGCGCACTTCGCGGGTCGATTCCTGCAGCAGACCGTTGGAGGCGCCGGCGAACAGCCCGAACGCACCCCAGAACACCGCGAACACCGAGAAGCCCGCCGGTTCCAGGTCCCGCGCCGCGAGGTAGAGCACCGCGTATCCGCACAGTGCGCTGAGAACGGTCGCCGCGCCGACACGGACGACGCTGTTCCTGGTGACGGGTCCCTGAGACGGAACGGTCGCCGCGCCGTCGGTCACAGGTCGGGGACGTCCGTGGAATACAGCCAGGCCTGCCACAGCGGACGCAGCGACTGGTCGGCGTAGTTCGCGGCCAGCCCGGTGAAGTCGTCGGTGACGGCGGTGCCGTGGCGGTGCCGGGTGGTCCAGTCCTTCAGCAAGGCGAAGAAGTTCTGGTCGCCGATCGCGCCACGCAGCGCGTGCAATGTGAGCGCGCCGCGTTTGTACACCCGGTCGTCGAACATGTCGCGTGGGCCGGGATCGGACAGCAGCAGATCGTGCGACGAATGACGGAGTCGGTGGTGGTAGTGGCGGGCCAACTCGTCGGCGGTGCGGCCACCCGAGTCCTCGGACCATAGCCACTCGGCGTAGCAGGCGAAGCCCTCGTGCAGCCAGATGTCGCGCCACCGCCGTGCGGTGACCGAGTTGCCGAACCACTGGTGGGCGAGCTCGTGGGCGATCAACCGCTCGGCCCCGCGCTCACCGTCGCAGTGGTTGGCGCCGAAAATCGAGACGCCCTGGGCCTCCAACGGGATCTCGAGGTCGTCGTCGGTGACCACGACGGTGTATCCGCAGCCGAGCGGATACGGACCGAACAGCTTGACGAACAGTTTCATCATCTGCGGCTGGCGGCCGAAGTCGTGTTCGAAGTTCTCCCGCAACCGTTGCGGGAGAACGGCATTCATCAGAACCGGATTCTTGGCCAGCCGGTGCTTCTCATAGGGGCCGATCTGCAGGGTGATCAGGTACGTCGAGGTCGGTTCGGTCTGCTCGTAGATCCAGGTGGTCATCGCGGCCCTGGTCCGGCGCGACACCAGCTCGCCGTTGGCCACCGCGTAGTAGGGATTCTCGGTGGCGATCGCCACGCGGTAGCTCGCCTTGCTGCTGGGGTGGTCGTCGCAGGGGAACCAGGAGGCGGCGCCGTTGGGTTGCCCCGCCACCAGCGCACCGCTGGTGAGCTCCTCGAAGCCGACGTCGCCCCACAGGGAGCGGATGGGTCTCGGGGTGCCGGCGTAGCGCACGGTGATCGACAGGGCCGCACCGGTGGGCAGCGCGGCGGACAGCGTGACGTCGAGCTTCCCGCGCCTGCGGCCGAACTGCGCGGGGCGGTGGCCGTTGACCGAGACCTTCGACACCACCAGCGCATCCGACAGGTCGAGGCTGAACGTCTTGAGCGTCGCGAGGGCGACGGCGGTGATGGTGACCGACCCGGCCAGCCGGTTGATGTTGACCTTGTATTCCAGGTCGAGGTCGTATCGCGACACCCGGTAGCCGAAGTTGCCGTTGCCGGGAAGGTACGGGTCGATGACGGGAGGGCCGCCCTTGGAACGCGTCACGCGGCACTGTCCTCGGAGCTCGCGGGCGCCTTGGGGGCCGGGCCGCCGCGTTTCTTGCGCTTGGGACCCCACGGCGCGATGGGGTTGCCCTGCCAGCGCGAGGACGCCGGGACCTCGTCGCCGCGCATCACCAGTGACGCCGGTCCGACGGTGGCGCCGGCGCCGATCTTGGCGGCGGGCAGTGCCACGCAGTGCGGCCCGAGGGTCGCGCCCGCGCCGAGGGTGACGGTGTCGAGCCGCATGATCCGGTCGTGGAAGAGGTGGGTCTGCACGACGCAGCCGCGGCTCACCGTGGCGCCGTCGCCCACGGTGACGAGGTCGGCCTCGGGCAGCCAGTAGGTTTCGCACCACACGCCGCGACCGATCGACGCCCCGAGTGCACGCAACCACAGGTTCATCACCAGGGTTCCGCTGGCCGCCCTGGCGAACCACGGTGCGGCGACGGTCTCGACGAAGGTGTCCGACACCTCGTTGCGCCAGACGAACGACGACCACAGCGGGTGCTCCACGGCCACGATGCGCCCGACCACCAGCCACTTGGCGAGCACGGCGATGGCGCCGGCCACCGCGCCTGCGGCCAGGAGCACCACGCCGCCGAGGAGTGCGGTGGCGATCCAGCCGAACGCGATCGCCAACCCCTGTAGGGCGCCCAGCACGGCGACGCCGATCGCGAAGGTGACGATCATCGGGAGCAGCCGGCACGTTTCCACCATGCCGCGCAACGCCTTCAGCTTCCGCGACGGATGGAAGGTGCGCAGCGCATCGGCGGCAGTCGGCTGACGGCGCAGGCGGATCGGCGGACTTCCCAGCCACGACGACCCGGCCTTGGCCTTGTGCGGCGTGGCGCTGAGCACCGCCACCAGGCCGTCGTCGGGCACCCGTCGTCCCGGTTGGGTGATGCCCGAGTTCCCGAGGAAGGCGCGCTTGCCGATGGTGGCCGTGGCGACGTGGATCCAGCCGCCGCCGAGCTCGTACGACGCCACCATGGTGTCGTCGGCGAGGAAGGCGCCGTCCTCGACGACGGTGAACTTCGGGGTCAGCAGGGCGGTGGAGATCTCGGTGCCGCGACCGACCTTTGCGCCGAGCAGGCGCAGCCACGACGGGGTGAGAAGGCTCGCATAGATGGGGAACAGGTAGTTGCGGGCCGCATCCATCAGCCGTTCGGTGGCCCACAGCTGCCAGCCGATCCGGCTGCGCACCGGGTGGTAACCCTCGCGCAGACCGAGCGCCATCGTCCGGACGCCGAGCACCGTCAGCAGTGCGTAGACGACCACGGCGACCACGGTCGCGACGGGTGTCCAGATCAGCGCGGGCACGATCGCCGCCACCGGCGACGCGGTGTGGCGGATCGCCCAGCCCACCACCGCGAGGCCCGCGCCGAGCGCCAGCAGGGGAACGGCGCCGAGCAGGATCGAGGTCACACCGAACATCGCCACCCACAGCGGGGCCCGCCGTGGTCGCTCGTCGGGCCAGGGATGGCGCGCCTTGCCGGACTTCATCGCCGGCGAGCCCTTCCAGTACTGGCCCGCCTTGACCTTGCCCACCACACCGGAGCCGGGTGCGATGTCGGCGTTCTTCCCGATCACCGCGCCGGGCAGCAGCGTGGTCCTGGCGCCGATGGTGGCATCGTTGCCCACCGAGATCGTCCCGACGTGGAACAGGTCACCGTCGATCCAGTGCCCGGTCAGGTCCACCTCCGGCTCGATCGAACAACGGTGGCCGAGCGTGAGCATCCCGGTGACGGGAGGGGAGGAGTGCAGATCGACGCCCTTGCCCACCGTGTTGCCCAACGCGCGGGCGTAGTAGACCAGCCATGGTGCGCCGGCGAGGTTTTCGGCGCCGCTGGCCTCGCCGAGTCGTTCGGCGAGCCAGACCCGGAGGTGGACGGATCCGCCGCGACGGTAGGTGCCCGGCTGCAGGCTGCCGATCAAGATCCGCGCGCCGAGCACCGCGATTGCCATCCGTCCCAGCGGCGTCACGAACACCACGAAGCCGGCCAGCAGCAGCCACCAGTTCACGGTCACCGCCCACGGCACCAGGTTCCGTTCGGCGGCGAGGTTGTTCAGCAGCGCCAGCCACACCACCCACTGCATGCCCGCGAGGGTGGCCAACGGCACCGACGACACGATCTGCGCGAGCTCCGTCAGCCGCGACACGGGCGTCACCGTCCGGGTTTCGACGCGCGGCGGCGGCTCGAGCTCGTCGAGGTAGCCGGCGAGCGAGCCGAGCCGCGGATGGTCGTACAGATCGGCGACCGTCACCTCGGGGTAGCGGGCCCGCAGCGCGGCCACCAGTTGCGCCGCGGACAGCGAGCCGCCCCCCAGCGCGAAGAAGTCCTCCTCGGGGCCACCCACCGGGGCGGCCAGCACGTCGCGCCACAGCCCGGCGAGCCAGCCGGTGGTCCCGCCCAGATCGGGGCCGTCCCCCGAGTCGTCCGCGACCGGCCAGGGCAGGGCGTTGCGGTCGACCTTCCCCGACGTCCTCGTCGGCAGTTCGTCGAGCAGCACCAGCCGTGGCACCAGCGCGGCGGGCAGGGACTCGGCCAGGATCGCGCGAGCGGCGGCGAGGTCGAAGCCGGGATCGGCGCTCGCGACGTAGCCGACGAGCAGGGGTGTGCCGCTGGCCGTGCGCCGCACGGCCGCCGCGCCGCCGCTGACGCCGGGCAGGTTGACCAGGGCCGAGTCGACTTCACCGAGCTCGATGCGCCGACCGCCGACCTTCACCTGATCGTCGGCCCGGCCCTGGAAGTAGAGGCCGTCGGCCTGCAGCCGGACCAGGTCGCCGCTGCGGTAGGCACGCGACCACCCCAACGTCGGCATCGGCGCGTACTTCTCCGCATCCTTGTCGGGGTCGAGGTAACGGGCCAGGCCGACGCCACCGATGACCAGCTCGCCGACCTCGCCGACCGCGACCGGGTCGCCGTCCTTGCCGACGACGGCCAGGTCCCAGCCCGGCAGCGGAAGGCCGATGCTGACGGGGCCGCCGTTGCCGAGCTCGGCCAGGCAGGCGACGACGGTCGCCTCGGTCGGGCCGTAGGTGTTCCACACCTCGCGGCCCTCGACGGCCAGCCGGTCGGCGAGCTCCGGCGGGCAGGCCTCGCCGCCGAAGATCAGCAACCGCACCGCTTCGAGTGCCTCGGCGGGCCACAGCGCGGCCAGCGTCGGCACCGTCGAGACCACGGTGATGTCCCTGGACACCAGCCAGGGGCCCAGGTCCATGCCGCTGCGCACCAGCGACCGCGGCGCGGGCACCAGGCAGGCGCCGTAGCGCCAGGCCAGCCACATCTCCTCACAGGAGGCGTCGAACGCGACGGAGAGCCCCGCCAGCACCCGATCGCCCGGCCCGATCGGGTGGTCCTTGAGAAAGACCTGCGCCTCGGCGTCGACGAATGCGGCGGCGTTGCGGTGGGTCACGGCGACCCCCTTGGGAGTGCCGGTGGAACCCGAGGTGAAGATGATCCAGGCGTCGTCGCGGTGCAGCGGCGGTCCGGCGCGCCACCCGCGCGACGAGCCGGGTCCCCGGACCAGGCCGCGGTCGGTGATGACCCCGACCACCCCGGCTTCGCCGAACACCAGGTCGGCCCGCTCCTGGGGATCGTCGGCGTCCACCGGCACGTAGGCCGCGCCCGTGGCGAGCGCCGACAGAATGGCGACGTAGAGCGCGTAGCTGCCCGACGGCATCCGCACGCCGATGCGGTCGCCGCGACCGATGCCGCGGGCGGCGAGCCACGCGACGCTCTCCTCGACGTCGGTGACGAGTTCGGCGTAGGTCAACTGCACCTCGCCGTCGTCCAGCGCAGGTGCGTCGGGGTGCCTTTCCGCGGTCTCGTACAGGATGTCGATCAGCGTGCGGGGTGCGGGCGCCGACGTGGACAACAGGTATTGCGCGGGAATGTCCGGCCGGGGGTCCGTTGTCACGAGTACAAACTACTAAGCCGCCGGTCCCGGCTCATCGTCGCCGCTCGAGCGGCGAGGTCACGATTGCGCCGTCGCGAGCGGATGTCATCGCCATGGATTCTGGCTGATCGCAACCGTCGACGGTGCGGGCCGGCCGCCCTACCTTGGCGGGGGTGCGGCTCTTCGTGGTGGATTCGGCAGGGAACAACTGGAGCGAGCTGACCACGGGCGACGGGCCCACGGTCCGGCTCGCGGCGTCGGACCTACAGCGCGCCAAGCGCGGGCGCGCGCAGATCCGGTCCGATCGGGACGACGTGCAGGTGATCCTCGACGTCACGGTGGCCGTGGCGCCGGACTTCCGTTCCGCACGGGAGTCGATCGGCGGCGTGGACGACGGGACCCTGCGCTACGCGGGCACCGTCGACGGGTTGACCGGTCTCCTCTACGACATCGAAGCCGCGGGTGTCGCCGACGGCGTGACGCTCATCGCCGCGTCTCCCCGCGTCGACCTGCGGCAGCTCGGTCGGGACATCCTGCAGCGGCTCACCACGCGGGGCAGGAAGACGGCCTGAACTAGGCGCGCACCACCGGCTGCAGAACCGGCGTCACCAGCCGACCGTTGGCGAGGAACTCGGCCAGGTTGTCGAGGACGAGCCGCTCCATCGCCGCGCGTGTCTCGACCGTCGCGCTGCCCACGTGCGGCAGCAGCACCACGTTGTCCATCCGCAGCAGCGCCTCCGGCACGTTCGGCTCGTCGGCGAAGACGTCCAATCCGGCACCGGCAAGGGCGCCGCTGGCCAGCGCGTCGACCAGCGCCGCCTCGTCGACGACGCTGCCCCTGGCCACGTTCACCAGGTAGCCGGTGGCGCCGAGCGCAGCGATCACGTCGGCGTCGACGAGACCCTTGGTGCCGCCGCCACCCGCCGCCGCGACCACGAGGACGTCGACGCCGCGGGCGAGTTCGGCCGGCGACGCGGCGTAGGCGTACGGCGAGTCCGGCCTCTCGTTGCGGTTGTGGTAGGAGATGGTGCAGCCAAAGGCATTGAGCCGCTGCGCAATCGCCGATCCGATCCGACCGAGCCCGAGGATGCCCACCCGTGTTCTGCTGACGTCGCGGGTCAGCGGGTAGTTCCCCGCCGTGGGCCACCGGCCGGCGCGGACATAACGATCGGCGGCCGAGAATCCGCGCATCACGTCGATCATCAAGCCGACCGCGGTGTCGGCCACGCAATCGTTGAGCACGTCGGGGGTGTTGCTCACACCGATACCCCGCGCTGCGGCGGCGTCGACGTCGATGGCGTCGTATCCGACACCGAAGTTGACGATCGCGCCCAGTCGGGGAAGCGCCGACATCAGTTCGGCGCCGATGGCGTTGCGTCCGGAGGCCACCAGCGCGGTGATCTCACCGCCGTGCGACGAGAGGAACTCCGCTCGCTCCGAAGGCGCGTCGGGGAGGAGGAAGGCCGCGTAGGTCTCGGAGAGCGTCTGCGCCAACGAGGATTTCAGGGCTCCGACCTGCAGGACGGTCCTACTCTGCGGGGCGCGGTGGGGGGAGGTCCTGGGTGAAGTCATGGTGGGTACCACGTTACGACCAACCGAGGGCCCTCGTCCAAGCCCCGTCGAGGCCCCGGTTTTGTACAGTGCGGGTAATGAACCGTTACCGCTACTGCGTGATCGGCGCAGGCATCGTCGGCGTCTCCACGGCGCATCACCTGCTCGAGGCGCAGCCCGGCGCGTCCGTCGTCGTGCTCGAGGCGGCGGACACCATCGCCGCGCACCAGACCGGACACAACAGCGGCGTCATCCACTCGGGCATCTACTACGCCCCTGGCAGCTTGAAGGCGACGTTCTGCAAGGCGGGCGAGCGGGCGACGAAGGACTTCTGCACCCAGCACGGCATCGCCTTCGACGAGTGCGGGAAGCTGATCGTCGCCACCAGCGCCGCCGAGCTGGCCCGGATGGCGGCGCTCGAGGAGCGGGCCGCGGTCAACGGCATCACCTGCCGCCGGGTGGACCGCGATGAGCTCCGCCAACTCGAGCCCAACGTGACCGGCCTCGGCGCCCTGCACCTACCGCGTACCGGCATCGTCGACTACCGGCAGGTGTCCCGCACGCTGGTCGACCTCGTCCTCGCCGCCGGCGGCGAGGTCCAGACGGGTCACAGGGTGGTCGCCATCCGGGAAACCCCTGCCGGAGTGACGGTTTCGACTCACGCCGCCTCGGTGACCTGTGATCGGCTCATCGTCTGCGGCGGTCTGCAAGCGGACCGGCTCGCCGAATTGGCCGGCGTGGTGACCGACGTGCAGGTCATCCCGTTCCGGGGCGAGTACTTCCGGCTGCCTGCCGCGCGGGCGGGTTTCGTGAAGCGGCTGATCTACCCGGTACCCGATCCCGAATTGCCCTTCCTCGGCGTGCACCTGAGCCCGACGATCACGGGCGCCATCACCGTCGGACCGAACGCCGTGCTGGGACTGGCCCGCGAGGGTTACCCGAAGTTCTCCGTCAACCGCCGCGACGTCGCCAGGATGGCGGCGTTCCCCGGCCTCTGGCACGTGGCGCGCGCGAACGTCCGCCTCGGCGTCAAGGAGATCCGGAACTCCTTGTTCAAACGCAGCTATCTCGGCGAATGTCGCAAGTACGCACCAGGATTGACCAAGGCCGACCTGTTGCCGCAAGAGGCAGGCATCCGCGCCCAGGCGGTCAGGCGGGACGGCACGCTGGTGCACGACTTCGTCGTCGAACGGACCGACAGGATGATCCACGTCCTGAACTCGCCGTCCCCGGCGGCGACGGCGGCGCTGCCCATCGGGCGGCATCTCGCCGGCCTGGCCACCGGATCGGTTCAGGACAGCGCGTCGTAGATCAGCGTGACGTAGCGTGCGGTGCGCGCGGAGCCCTCGACGCCTGCGACGCTGCCGCCTCGCGAGATCACCGAACGGATCCGCGCGTTCCCGTGCCCGTTCGGCGGCGGGCGCCTCAGGCGCTGACCGACCAACGTTCCCGGACGCACTGCATGCCGTCGGAGGTGAGGCTGCCGAGGAGCCGCAGACGTGCCATCCCGCCGTCGGGATACACGTCGAGCCGGGCGTCGGTGACTGGTCGCGGGTGGCGGATCGGGAAGCGGTGCCTGGTGTCGGGTCGCAGGTCGGTGGGCGCCAGCAAGTCGAACCAGTCGCCGGCACCGTCGCGCCCGGACAGCCGCGCGGCGCCCGGCGCGTTGCCGACGAAGTAGGACGTGTCCAGCTCGACGACGTCGACGGTGCCGCGGCCCGCCAGGAGCACTTCCACCCAGTCGTTGGCACCGTCCCTGCGGCGCGAGGTCTCCCAACCGTCGCCCATGGTGCGTGCCGTTCCGGGCAGCAGGAGATTGTTCGGGGAACCGTAGAACATGTTGGAACACCCCGTGATTCGGCCACCGTTGTCCAAGGCGGCCAGATCCAGCGTCATGCCGTCGGCGAAGTCCGGATCCAGCAGTGCCTCGCCGTGGACGCGGAACCGGGCGACGCCGCCGTCGGGGTAGATCGACAGCCGCACGTGCGACCACCGTCGTGACGACTCCACCGCGAACGGGTTGCGGGTGTCGCCGCCGACGCCGGTCCGTGCGACCAGCGTGGTCCACTGCGTGGTCTCGACGAGTTCGTCGACCGAGGGATGCCCCGCGGCGTACGCGCCCTCGACGGAGATCTGCGGTGGATGGTTGCCGGTGAACCACGAGGTGTCGATGACCACGCCGCGGACGATTCCCGGCACCGCGAGTCGCACGATCGCGCAATCGCGGGAATCAGGCGTCACGGCGCGTCGTCTGCGCGTCTCCCAGCCGTCGTAGACCTGACCCTTGTGGCCGAAGGTGGCCGGCCGGAACTCGGCGGAGCCCGACGTGATCAGGTTCTCCTTCTCCGCGAACAACTCGTCGTTGGCCCAGATCACGGCGCCCCGTGCGGACCGTGCCGCCAGATCCGGCAGCGAGGTGAACGTCGGGGTGGCGGGGTCGGGATCAGGGGGTGTGCTCACCGGATGGAGCCTAAGCGAGAAGCCTCCACTACCAGTTGTGGTAGCCGCCTTCGGGCCCGAGCATCCGTTCCAGCCTCGAGCGGTTGATTCTCGCCAGCTCGTTGCGGACCACCTTGCGCTCGGTCTCGACGTCGTTGTGGAGGCGGTCGGCCATGGCGGCCAGCACGTCGTGCGCCCCGAATCCCTCGACGTACATGACGAAGCCGAAGCCGAACGTCTCGGCGTAGGTCCGTGCGGACTCGGCGAGCCCACTCATCACCATGGGGTCGTCCACCCACACCGAGCACTGCTCGGCGTGCGACTTCGTACTACGCGGGCGTCGGCCGACGTGCGGGCAGGCGTCGAGAATCTGGTCGATCGCCGCGTCCGGCAGCGCGAACAGCAACGCGTCCGCACGGCGGAACAGCGCGTCGTGGATGGGGTAGGGGCGGCCGTAGGCCAGGTGGCGGGCCAGCGTCATGCTGTTGGCGCACTCGTAGAGCGCGTGCACCGCCTTGCGTTCGGGCAGCGCGTTGAAGGCGTCCAGGCCGATCCCTTGATGCAACAGCACAGTCCCAGGATGAAAGCCCGAAGGCACGACCGCGTTACCCCGCGTTACGGGCGTGCTAAATCATGGCCGATCAGTGCCCGATGGCCTGGAAGCGCTGCACCGAACGCTCGAGCTCGGCCTCGGCCTCCGCGCGGCCCGCCCAGTCGGCGGCCTTGACGAACTTGCCCGGCTCGAGGTCCTTGTAGTGCACGAAGAAGTGCTTGATCGCCTCGAGCTCGAAGGGTGGCACGTCGGCGAGGTCCTGGATGTGATCCCACCGGGGGTCACCGGCGGGGACGCACAGCAGTTTGTCGTCACCGCCCGCCTCGTCGGTCATCTGGAACATCGCCACCGGCCTCGCTTCGACGATCGCCCCTGGGAAGACGGACTCCGGCAGGAGCACCAGCGCGTCCAACGGGTCGCCGTCCTCGCCGAGCGTGTTCTCGAAGAACCCGTAGTCGGCCGGGTAGCCGAACGCCGTGTAGAGGTAGCGGTCGAGCTTGACCCGGCCGGTCTCGTGGTCCACCTCGTACTTGTTGCGCGACCCCTTCGGGATCTCGATGACGACGTCGAACTGCACCGCCGCGGCTCCTTCGTGTCTGCAAAGCGTCGTGGGTCGTCGGGTGACGACGCGAAGTCAACCTTAGACGGAGCGATACGCTTCGGTATGCGGGCTCTCGCGGGTCTGCGCGGAGCACAGGATCAGGAGACCGATCATCGGAGTCAGCAGCCCGACGAGGTGGCGCCGGTCCACTCACGTGTGGGTCGGCGTTGCAGTGTTGCTACTGGTGGCGGCAGTGGTGGCGGTCGCGGCGGTGGCGACGTCCAGCGGCAGCTCGGCCAATGAGGCGACGCCGGCCGTCGCGCCGCGCCCGGCGCTCGTCACGGTGACGCCGGGCGTGACGCCGCTGGGCGACGCAGCGCCGGCGCCGACGCCCGCCGGTCTGGCTACGGCACTGGCGCCGTTGGTCGCCAACCCGGATCTCGGCGCCCTGACCGGCCGGGTGACCGATGCGACGACCGGCAGGGAGCTGTGGACGCACGGCGCGCGGGTGCCCATGCAACCCGCGTCGACCAACAAGGTGCTGACCACCGCGGCCGCCCTGCTCACCCTCGACCGGGACGCGCGGTTGTCGACGACCGTCGTGGCCGCGGACCAGAGCGCCGCACCGGGTCTGGTCGTGCTCAAGGGTGGCGGCGATCCGACCTTGTCTGCCGCCGCCCGCAGCGACGACACCTGGTACAAGGGGGCGGCGCGCATCGGCGACCTGGCCGACCAGATCCGCCGCTCGGGCATCACGCCCAAGTCCGTCCAGGTCGACGTCAGCGCCTTCAGTGGACCGACGTTGGCACCGGGGTGGGACCCCGTCGACATCGACGGCGGAGACATCGCCCCGATGGAGGCGGTCATGCTCGACGCCGGACGCACTCAGCCGGTGAGCGTCGACTCGTCGCGGTCCAGGACGCCGGCGCTCGACGCCGGCCGCGCGCTCGCCGTCGCGCTCGGCGTGAACCCGACGACCGTGACGGTGCGTGCCACCCCGGTCACGGGGACGGTGATCGCAACGGTGCAGTCACCCCCGCTGATCGAGCGACTACGGCAGATGATGAGTGAGTCGGACAACGTGATGGCCGAATCCATCGGCCGGGAGGTCGCCGCCGCCGTCGGCAGGCCGCAGAGCTTCGACGGCGGTGTTGCGGCCGTGTTGGGCCAGCTCGCCAAGGCCGGCGTCGACACCGGCGGAGCCACCCTGCGCGACTCGAGCGGTCTGTCCGTCGACGACCGGCTCACCGCCGAGACCCTCGACGAGGTCGTCGGCGAGGCCGCGGGGACGGATCACCCCCAACTGCGGCCGCTCGTCGACCTGCTGCCGATCGCGGGCGGCAGCGGCACGCTGTCGAACAGATTCCTCGACACGGATGCGGGCCGGGCGGCCGCGGGCCTGCTGAGGGCGAAGACGGGATCGCTGACGGGCACCAACGCACTCGCGGGGTTCGTCACGGACCGCAGTGGGCGGGTGCTCACGTTCGCGCTCCTCTCGAACAATGCGGGCGGGACCGGCCGCACCGCGATCGATGCGCTGGCCGCCACCTTGCGATCGTGCGGGTGTGGCTCGTGACGCCCTCCGGATCGTCACCGTCGGTCACCGTCGGGCGCACGGTCGACTGGGAGTTCGCCGCCACGGTCGGCGCCCGGCTCGTCCGGCCGGCGCCGCCCGCCACCGAATACACCAGGCGACAGGCGATGGAGCAGCTGGCCGAATCGGCCCGCAGCGCCGAGCAACCCGTCCGGGACGTGACCGGTCTCAACGAGGGCGCGGCGATCACCGAGGCCCGCATCGTCGACCGGCCGCAATGGGTGCGTGCGGCAACGGAGTCCATGCGCGTGATGACCGGGGGCAAGCAGGGTGCACCGGCGGGGCTCGTCACCGGGCGGGTGACCGGAGCGCAAACCGGCGCGGTGCTGGCCTTCGTGTCGTCGGGGATACTCGGTCAGTACGATCCGTTCGCCCGGCGGGCAGGCGCGGAGCGGCCGGGGGACGATCCCGCGGCCGGTGGTGAGTTGCTCCTGGTGTATCCGAACGTGATCGCCGTCGAGCGCCAGCTGCGGGTCTCGCCGGCCGACTTCCGTTTGTGGGTGTGCGTCCACGAGGTCACCCACCGCGTGCAGTTCCGGGCCAATCCCTGGCTGGCCGAACACATGTCGCAGTCGCTGGCCGTCATCACCGACGACTCGGGACTGGATCTGAAAGCGGTGACCGGCAGGCTGGCCGAGTTCGTCCGCGACAAGCGCGACGTGCCGGGGGGCCGGACCTCGGAACCTCATTCCGCCGGCGTGGTGGGTTTCCTGCGTGCCATCCAGTCCGAACCACAGCGCAAGGCGCTGGACCAATTACTGGTGCTCGGCACGCTTCTCGAAGGCCACGCCGATCACGTCATGGATGCCGTCGGGCCCAAGGTGGTGCCGTCGGTGGCCACCATCAGGCGCCGGTTCGACGAACGCAGGCAACGCAAGGCGCCACCGCTGCAACGCATCTTGCGGTCACTGCTGGGCTTCGATGCCAAGCTGAGCCAGTACACGCGCGGTAAGGCCTTCGTCGACCACGTGGTGGCCACGGTGGGCATGGAGAGGTTCAACACCGTGTGGACCAGTGCCGAGACACTGCCGCTGCCCACCGAAGTCGACGAGCCGCAGCGATGGATCGAACGGGTCCTGTAGCGACCGTCCGCAGGGCGGTCGACGAGTTCGCCCGGACCCACTGCGATGCCGGCGAGCCCTGGTGCGTGGCGCTGTCCGGCGGAGCGGACTCGTTGGCACTGGCCGCGGTGGCGGCGGACCTGCGACCGACCACCGCGCTGATCGTCGACCACGGTCTACAGGCCGGGTCCGCCACCGTGGCGAGCGCCGCGCGGGAGCAGGCGCTCCGGCTGGGATGCCGTGACGCCGTGGTCCTGCGCGTCGAGGTGGCTGCCTCCGGCGGGCCGGAGGCAGCCGCCAGGGCGGCGCGCTACGAGGCGATGGCCGCGGCGCGCCACGGTCGGCCCGTCCTGGTCGCCCACACGCTCGACGACCAGGCCGAAACCGTTCTGCTCGGCCTCGGCCGCGGCTCCGGGGCACGGTCGATGGCAGGCATGCGGCCGTACGACCCGCCGTGGGGTCGGCCGCTGCTCGGCGTTCGGCGCGCCGTCACCCACGGTGCCTGCGCGCAGCTGCACCTCACCCCGTGGCAGGACCCCCACAACGCCGACCCGAGGTTCACCCGCGTCCGGCTGCGCGCAGAGGCACTGCCGTTGCTCGAGGAGATCCTCGGTGGCGGCGTGGCTGAGGCACTCGCTCGGACGGCGGCCGGGTTGCGCGACGACAACGACGCGCTCGACGCGCTGGCCGCCGAGGTGCTCGGCGTGGCATCCCGGGGCGTCGAACTTGCCGTCGCGCCGCTGGTGGCACTGCCTGCCGCGGTCCGCAGACGAGCCATCCGCAGCTGGCTGCTCGCCGGCGGTGCGAGCGCCCTGACCGACGTCCAGCTCCGAGGCGTCGACCGGCTGGTGGTCGACTGGCGGGGACGCGGCGGCGTCGCGGTGGGCTCGGCGCTGCGCAACCAGCGATTGTTCGCCGACCGGCGTGACGGTGTGCTGGTCCTTCGCCGGGAAGCCGTTTAGCGCGACGTGTTGGTCGCCGACCTGCCGACGTGGCACGCTGTTGCCCGTGCGCGAGCAGCCTGCTGTGGACCCGTATCCCGGCGACATCAAGTCGGTGCTCCTCTCCGAGTCCGAGGTACAGGCGCGGGTGGCCGAACTCGGCGCGGCGGTCGGCAAGCACTACCGGGAGACGATCGGGGATGGCGGCGAGGACCTGCTGCTGGTGACCGTGCTCAAGGGCGCGGTCATGTTCGTGACCGACCTGGCCCGGGCGATCCCACTTCCCACCCAGTTGGAATTCATGGCGGTCAGCTCGTACGGGTCATCGACGTCGTCGTCGGGCGTGGTGCGCATCCTCAAGGACCTCGACCGCGACATCCACGATCGTGACGTGCTGATCGTCGAGGACATCGTCGACTCGGGGTTGACGCTGTCCTGGCTGCTGCGCAATCTGGCGACCAGACATCCGCGGTCGCTGCGGGTGTGCACGCTGCTCCGCAAGCCCGAGGCGGTCCGTGCCGACGTCGACATCGCGTGGTGCGGCTTCGACATTCCCAACGAGTTCGTCGTCGGCTACGGCCTCGACTACGCGGAGCGTTACCGCGATCTGCCCTACATCGGCACGCTGGACCCGAAGGTGTACGAGAATTCCTGACGCGGTGTCAGCCCAGCTCCCACACCACGGTCACGGAGAACCCCACGGTCTGCTGGCCGGGTGAGAGCGGCACCGACTCGGCGATGTCGTAGCGGACCGGCGACGGTGGCGGCGGCGCGCCGGTACCGGTCTCCGAGATGGACAGCACCTTGCCCAAATTCAGCCCGGACAGCTCCGCGTACTGATCGGCGCGGTTCTTCGCGTCGGCGAAGGCGCGGCTGCGGGCGTCCTTGACGAGTTGCGAGTCGTCCTCGATCGAGTACGCCACCGAGTTGATCCGGGTGGTGTCACCACCGGTGGTGGTGATGACGCCGAGCGCCTGGGGCCCAGTCTCGATCTTGCGCACCATTGCGTCGATCGAGATGCTGGACTGATAGCCGACGATCGTGGTGTTGTCCGACCCGCCGTACTGAGGCTGCAGCGTCACCGTCGTCGTTCGGATGTCCTTGCGGTCGATCCCCTGACCCACCAGCGCATCGGTCACCGCGTTCGCGCGGCTGCTGGTCTGGTTGGACGCGCCGACGGCATCGGGCGCCGTCGCGGCGATCGAGAGGCTGATCCGCAGCGTGTCGGGGGTGCCATCGACCTTGCCCTCGCCGACGACCGTGACCTGGCGGGGAGCCGCGGTGCCGGGGACCAACGTCGGCGCCGACTTCGCGTCGCAAGCGGCCACCGTCACGGCGGCGCACGCGACCGACGCGAGCGCGAGGAGTCGGGTCAGCGTTCGCGATCGGTTCGGCATGCCAGGCACCCTACCGCCCGCTCAGGGACTCGCCAGGGTGCTGCCAGCGGTGCAATCCGCACGTGGCCCCGCGACGGCGTCGTGCGCATCGGCAAGCTGGTCGGGAACCGTCGGTCGTTGGTCAAGCGGTAGCCTGAACGAACTCAACCTGTGCATATCGGAAGGACCTGGCCGACCTGCTCGACAACGAGCCGCGCGCTGGCCGAAGACAACGATGAACCGAAAGAACGTCATCCGAACCCTCACCGCGATCGCGGTCGTGTTGCTATTGGGTTGGTCCTTCTTCTACTTCAGTGACGACACCCGCGGCTACAAGCCCGTCGACACGTCGGTGGCGATGAGCCAGATCAACGGCGACAACGTGAAGTCCGCCCAGATCGACGACCGCGAACAGCAGGTCCGCCTCGAGCTGAAGAAGGGCAACGGCGACACCGAGAACAGCGACAAGGTGATCGCCAAGTACCCGACCGGGTACGCGGTTGCGCTGTTCGACGCGTTGAGCGCCAAGAACGCCAAGACCAACACCGTCGTCAACCAGGGCAGTGTCCTCGGATCGCTGCTGATCTACCTGTTGCCGCTGCTGCTGCTGGTCGGGTTGTTCGTGATGTTCTCCCGGATGCAGGGCGGCGGCGGCCGGATGGGCTTCGGGTTCGGCAAGAGCAAGGCCAAGCAGCTCAACAAGGACCTGCCGAAGACCACCTTCGCCGACGTCGCCGGCGTGGACGAGGCGGTCGAGGAACTCTACGAGATCAAGGACTTCCTGCAGAACCCGACGCGGTATCAGGCCCTCGGGGCCAAGATCCCCAAGGGCGTGCTGCTGTACGGTCCGCCCGGAACCGGCAAGACCCTGCTGGCCCGCGCGGTCGCGGGTGAGGCCGGCGTGCCGTTCTTCACCATCTCGGGCTCGGACTTCGTGGAGATGTTCGTCGGCGTCGGCGCCTCCCGCGTGCGGGACATGTTCGAGCAGGCCAAGCAGAACAGCCCGTGCATCATCTTCGTCGACGAGATCGACGCCGTGGGCAGGCAGCGCGGCGCAGGTCTCGGCGGCGGACACGACGAGCGCGAGCAGACGCTGAACCAGCTGCTGGTGGAGATGGACGGTTTCGGTGAACGGCAGGGCGTCATTCTGATCGCCGCCACCAACCGGCCCGACATCCTCGACCCCGCGCTGCTGCGGCCGGGCCGCTTCGACCGGCAGATCCCGGTCTCCAATCCCGACATCGCCGGCCGGCGCGCCGTGCTGCGGGTGCACTCGCAGGGCAAGCCGATCGCCGACGACGCCGACCTCGACGGGCTGGCCAAGCGCACCGTCGGCATGTCCGGCGCCGACCTGGCCAACGTCATCAACGAAGCCGCGCTGCTGACGGCACGCGAGAACGGCTCGGTCATCGCGGGCGCGGCGCTCGAGGAGGCCGTCGACCGCGTCGTCGGTGGTCCCCGTCGCAAGGGTCGCATCATCAGCGAGCACGAGAAGAAGATCACCGCGTACCACGAGGGGGGACACACCCTGGCGGCGTGGGCGATGCCCGACATCGAGCCCATCTACAAGGTGACGATCCTGGCCCGCGGGCGAACGGGCGGTCACGCCGTCGCCGTGCCCGAGGACGACAAGGGCCTGATGACCCGTTCCGAGATGATCTCGCGACTGGTCTTCGCGATGGGTGGCCGCGCCGCCGAGGAACTGGTGTTCCGCGAGCCGACGACGGGCGCGGTCTCCGACATCGAGCAGGCCACCAAGATCGCCCGCGCGATGGTGACCGAGTACGGGATGAGTTCCAAGCTCGGCGCGGTCCGCTACGGCACCGAGCACGGCGACCCGTTCCTGGGTCGCACCATGGGAACACAGGCCGACTACAGCCACGAGGTGGCGCAGATCATCGACGACGAGGTGCGCAAGCTCATCGAGGCCGCGCACACCGAAGCCTGGGAGATCCTCACCGAGTACCGCGACGTGCTGGACATCCTGGCCGGTGAACTGCTGGAGAAGGAGACGCTGCACCGCGCCGAGCTCAAGGCCATCTTCGCCGACGTGAAGAAGCGGCCGCGGCTGACCATGTTCGACGACTTCGGTGGTCGGGTGCCGTCGGACAAACCGCCGATCAAGACGCCCGGCGAACTCGCCATCGAACGCGGCGAGCCATGGCCCCCGCCGACGCCCGAGCCCGCCTTCAAGGCGTCGATCGCGGCGGCGAGCAAGGCCGCCGATGCGCGCAACGGCTCCAACGGATCGCACGGCACCAACGGTTCCAACGGCCACGGCGCACCGGTCGGCGGCGGGGCGCCCAACGGCGCGCCGGGCCACGGCGCACCGCCCGCGTCCACGCAGCCCAACTACGGTGCGCCGGCGGGGTGGCACGCTCCGGGCTGGCCACCACGCGAGCAGGGCCAGTACCCGCCGCCTCCACCGCCTGCCTCGTGGGGGCCGCCGAACCAGGGTGGCTACCCACCTCCCCCTCCGTATCAGCCCCCGTATCAGCCCCCACACCCACCGCAGTACCAGCCGTATCCGCAGCCAGGGCAGCCGGCCCCCCGCGGGGGCGCGCCGACGCCCAATCCGTACGACGACAAGGGTTCCGACGACGGACCCGCAACGCCGCCACCTGGCTGACCCAAGGAAGGCTCCGATGACGAAGCCCGATTCAGCGAACAACGGCTCGGCCCCGTTCACTCCGGCCGCATTCGACCAGGATCGTGCCGAGAAGGCCGTCCGGGAGTTGTTGTACGCCATCGGCGAGGATCCCGACCGGCACGGGTTGGCCGATACGCCGGCGCGGGTGGCGCGGGCCTATCAGGAGATGTTCGCGGGCCTCTACACCAACCCCGACGACGTGCTCAACACGACGTTCGACGAGCAGCACGACGAACTCGTCCTGGTCAAGGACATTCCGATGTACTCGACGTGTGAACATCACCTGGTGTCCTTCCACGGTGTCGCGCACGTCGGCTACATCCCCGGCGTCGACGGCCGGGTGACGGGGTTGTCCAAGCTCGCGAGGCTCGTCGACCTGTACGCCAAGCGCCCGCAGGTGCAGGAGCGGCTGACCGGACAGGTCGCCGACGCCATCATGCGCAAGCTCGTGCCGCGCGGGGTCATCGTGGTCATGGAGGCCGAGCACCTCTGCATGGCCATGCGCGGCATCCGCAAGCCAGGGGCCACCACCACGACCTCGGCGGTGCGGGGCCAGTTCAAGACCAACGGCGCGTCGCGGTCCGAGGCACTGGAACTCATCCTCCGCAAGTGAGGCCACCCGATCTGATGGCTGCCCCCAAGACGCGGGTGATGGGCGTCGTCAACGTCACCGACGATTCCTTCTCCGACGGCGGTCTCTTCCTGGACCGGGACCGCGCCGTCGCGCACGGTCTCGACCTCGTCGCTGCGGGTGCCGCCATCGTCGACGTCGGCGGTGAGTCGACGCGCCCCGGTGCCATCCGGGTCGACGCCGAGGTGGAGTGCGCGCGGGTGCTGCCCGTCATCGAGGGCCTGGTCGGGCGGGGGGTCACGGTGAGCATCGACACGATGCACGCGGCCGTCGCACGGGCCGCGCTGGACGCCGGCGCCACCATCGTCAACGACGTGTCCGGTGGACGGGCGGATCCGGCCATGGCGCCCCTGGTCGCCGACGCCGGAGCGCCGTGGATCCTGATGCACTGGCGCTCGGTCGGTGCGGATCGCCCCCACCAGGTGTCCCACTACGGCAACGTGGTGGCCGACGTGCGCGACGAGCTGTTGGCGAGCGTCGAGGCCGCAGTCGCGGCAGGAGTCGAGGCGTCGAAGTTGATCATCGATCCCGGCCTCGGCTTCGCGAAGTCCGCCGAGCACAACTGGACCCTGCTGGCGGCGCTGCCGGAGTTCGTCGCCACCGGGATCCCGGTGCTGGTGGGTGCGTCGAGGAAGCGCTTCCTCGGGGCCCTGCTCGCCGACGCCGACGGGCGGCTGCGCCCGCCGGCCGGCAGGGAGGCCGCGACGGCGGTGATCTCCGCACTGGCGTCGATGCACGGGGCCTGGGGAGTGCGGGTGCACGACGTGCAGGCCTCGGTCGACGCCATCAAGGTCGTCGAGGCGTGGTGCGGGCAAGGGCGGCCGGCATCGTGAGTGATCGAATCGAGTTGCGCGGCTTGACCGTTCGCGGAAACCACGGTGTCTTCTCCCACGAACGCCGGGACGGCCAGGACTTCGTGGTGGACGTCACGGTGTGGTTGGACAGCGCTGCCGCAGCGGCCAGCGACGACCTGGCGGACACCGTCGACTACGGGGCCTTGGCGCAGTTGGCCGCCGACGTCGTCACCGGCCCGCCGCGCGATCTCATCGAGACCGTCGCCGCCGAGATCGCCGACCGGGTGATGGCCGACGACCGCCTGCACGCCGTCGAAGTGGTCGTGCACAAGCCGGACGCACCGATCCCGTTGTCGTTCTCCGACGTGGCGGTCGTCGCCAGGCGATCGCGCCGGGGTGGCGCATGACCCAGGTGGTGCTGTCCATCGGCTCGAACGTCGGCGACCGGTTGGCGCATCTGCAATCGGTGGTCGACGGGTTGGCGCCCGACTCGCGCGCCGTCTCGCCCGTCTACGAGACCGACGCCTGGGGTGGCGTCGAGCAGGGACCGTTCCTCAACGCGGTCGTCGTCGCCGACGATCCGGCGCTTGACTGTCATGACTGGCTCCGGTGGGGGCAGGCACTCGAGCGGGCCGCCGACCGCACCCGCGAGCAGCACTGGGGCCCACGGACGCTCGACGTCGACCTGATCTCGTGCCGTCACGCGGGGCACGACGTGTCGAGCGGCGACGACGCGCTGACGTTGCCGCACCCGTATGCCCACCAGCGGGCGTTCGTCCTGATCCCCTGGTTGGCGGTCGAGCCGGACGCGACGTTGACGGTCGACGGCGCGGTGGTACCGGTCGCGCACCTGCTCGCCGGGCTCGATGCCGCAGAACGGGAGGGTGTGCGGCTCGTCGACCACGCCCTGGTGACCTGATGGGCCCAACGCGGGTGCGGGATCTGACGGCCGCGATGGTGCTCGTCGGGATCGTCGGGTACGTCGTGGTCAGTTCGTCGTACCGCTGGTTCCCGCCGATCACGGTGTGGACGGGACTGTCACTGCTCGCGGTGGCCGCGGCGGAGGCGGCCGCAGGCTTCTACGTGAGCTCGAAGATCGGTGACGCGAAGATCGGGGATGCGCCGGGATGGCTGCATCCGCTGTCGGTGGCGCGGGCCGTGATGGTCTCGAAGGCGTCGGCCTGGGTGGGTGCGCTCGCGCTCGGCTGGTGGCTGGCGGTACTGGTCTACCTTCTGCCGAAGCGCGGCGAGCTGAGGGTCGCGGGCGAAGACAGTTCGGGTGCCGTCGTGGCGGCGGTGAGTGCGCTGGCGCTGGTGGTTGCCGCGCTCTGGCTTCAGCATTGCTGCAAGTCACCGGAGGAGCCGCCGGAGGATGCCGACGGTGCCCAGCGGTAGTCGGGACGGGCAGCTGACCTGCCGAATCGCCGACGCGGTCCATGTGCGATGGGTCGCGTCACAGGTACAGTCGGCCCATGACCGAACCGACTCGTGGAACCCGCGCCCGGCGCGGAAACCGCAGGCCGGGCTCGTTGCTGCTGACGACTTTGCTGGTGCTCGCCATCGTGTCGAGTTCGGCGCTGGTGTTCACCAACAAGGTCGAACTGCTCAAGCTTGCCGTCATCGTGGCGCTGTGGGCCGCCGTGGTCGCGGCCTTCCTGTCGTTCATCTATCGCAGGCAGGCCGACGTCGATGCGGCCAGGTCGCGCGACCTCAAGCTGGTGTACGACCTGCAGCTGGATCGGGAGATCTCCGCCCGTCGTGAGTACGAGTTGTCCCTGGAGACCCACCTGCGGCGCGAACTGGCCTCGGAGGTGCGCGGTCAGGCCGCCGACGAGGTGGCCAGCCTGCGCGCCGAACTGGCCGCACTGCGCGCCAACCTCGAGATCATCTTCGACACGGACCTGCAGAGCAGACCCGCCATCGAGACCGAGCGCACCGCGGTCCACACGTTCGGCAACAACTGGGACGCGGTTCCGCACCCCCCGGCCGCAGCCGAACGCGTCGACGCCGGTCGCGGGCCGGGCCGGGTGATCAGCAGCCGCATCGACGCCGAGGCGCAAGAGGACCCCGATCCCAACACCGAGGAAAGCCCGATCATCGACGTGCCGGTGGAACCGCCTCCAGGCGAGGAGGAGTGGACGCCGCAGATGCCCGGCGGGGCGCACCGCCGGCCGTCGCAACCGGATCCCGTCGACTGGAGCCCGCCCCCACGGGACGAGACGACGCAATCCGAGGGACGTCGTCGCGCGCCCGAGCCCGCACCCGCACCCGAACCGGCGGTGGGGCTCGCCCCAGCGGGCACCGAGTGGCGACCGGTCCCCGCCGAGGGACAGTTCATCCCCGCCGGTGTGCCGGGCAGCAACTGGGCATCCACGCCCACGAACGGCGCGTCGACCCCGGAAGTCGAACCGATCGAAGCCACGGCGCCGCCCGCTCCCGTGACCCCGCCACCCCCGCCACCCGCTCCCGTGACCCCGCCACCCCCGCCACCCGCTCCCGTGACCCCGCCACCGCCGGTGACCCCGGTGACCATTGCGCCGACCTCCCCGGTGCCCCCATCTCCGCCACCGCCGGTGATGACTCCGCCGCCCACCGAATCCTCCCGTCGCGGTCGGCACTACACCGACGACTCGGCGGCGGCCGAAGACGAGCGGCGCGCCGCCCGTCACTCCGCGGCCGCGGAGTCGGATCCGGGCCGCCGGCCGCCGCCGCCCACCCTCGCCACGCCTGCCCAACCACCGGAGGCGCCCGACGCGTCCGGTGCGCGGCACCGCGATGCCGACGACGACGGGGAATCCGCCGGCCAGCACATCGGTGGCCAGCCACTATCGGAGTTGATGGCGCGGCTGCAGGTCGGCTCCTCGGGAGGCGGCCGTCGCCGCCGCCGTGAGGATTGAGTTAGTCTCGACGCGACCGTCCGGTACCCCGACGCCGGGACTGGAACGACTCCATGAAAGATGCGAGGACGTCTGCGATGGTGCAGCCCGACGGACTCCGTCCGGCCCGGCTGACGGTCGGCATCATCTCCGCCGGTCGGGTGGGCAGCGCGTTGGGAGTGGCACTCGAGCGGGTGCAGCACGTCGTCGTCTCGTGCAGCGCGATCTCGCGGGCGTCGCGGCAGCGGGCCGAACGCCGGTTGCCCGACACCCAGGTGCTGCCCGTGCAAGACGTGGCCGCTCACGCCGAACTGCTGATATTGGCCATTCCCGACGTCGAGCTGCCCGGGGTGGTCGCCGGCCTGGCCGCCACCGCGTCGGTGCGACCGGGAACGATCGTCGTGCACACCTCGGGTGCGAACGGAATCGGCGTGCTGGCCCCGCTGACCGAGGCCGGCTGCATCCCGCTGGCGATTCACCCGGCGATGACGTTCACCGGGTCCGATGAGGACATCGTCCGGCTCTCGGGTGCATGCTTCGGCGTCACCGCGGCCGACGATGTCGGCTTCGCCATTGCGCAGTCGCTGGTCCTCGAGATCGGCGGTGAACCCTTCGGGGTCCGGGAAGACGCCCGTCCGCTGTATCACGCGGCGCTCGCCCACGCGGGCAACCACGTCACCACCGTGCTGCTGGACGCGGTGGAGGTCTTGCGCGCCGCACTCCGAGGCCAGGAACTCCTCGGCCAGGAGGTCGTCGGTGATGCGCCTGGCGGCATCGCCGAGCGGGTCATCGCGCCGCTGGCCCGCGCGTCGTTGGAGAATGCCCTGCAACGTGGTCAGTCTGCCCTGACGGGGCCGGTCGCCCGGGGTGACGCCGCAGCGGTGGCCGGTCATCTGCACGCGCTCGCAGACGTGGATCCGCAACTGCGGCAGGCATATCGGGCGAACGCGCTGCGGACCGCGCAACGGGCTCGCGCGGCCGACGACGTGTTCGCCGCGCTAGACGAACAGGAGCGGTCATGACGGTCCGGAAGCCGCCTGCATTCACTGCAGGCGCCCTCAACGTCTACACCTCCCCGCGGGAGACGTCCGACGTGACGCGCGCCCTGCGGGCCACCGGACGTCGCGTGATATTGGTGCCCACCATGGGTGCCCTGCACGACGGCCACCTCGCGCTCGTCCGGACGGCCAAACGGGTGGCGGGTGCGGTCGTGGTGGTGTCGATCTTCGTCAACCCACTCCAGTTCGGGGCCGGTGAGGATCTGGACGCCTATCCGCGCACGCTCGACGACGACCTCGCGCTGCTTCGCGCGGAGGGGGTGGAGATCGTGTTCGCACCCACGGCCGCAGCGATGTACCCCCACGGCCCGCGCACCACCGTGCATCCAGGCCCGCTAGGAGCAGAGCTCGAAGGCCGCTCGCGGCCCACCCACTTCGCGGGGATGTTGACCGTGGTGCTCAAGCTGTCGAACATCGTGCGGCCGGACCGGGCGCTGTTCGGCGAGAAGGACTACCAGCAACTGGTGTTGATTCGGCAGATGGCCGACGATCTCGATCTCGGCGTCCAGATCGTGGGCGTGCCGATCGTCCGCGAGGCGGACGGACTCGCGATGTCGTCGCGCAACCGCCACCTCGACGACGTGGAGCGCGAGCAGGCCGGGGCGCTGTCGGCCGCGTTGCTCGCGGGCATGTACGCCGCCTCCCGCGGTGCCTCCGAGGCGCTGGACGCGGCGCACGCCGTCCTCGACGAGGTACCTGCCATCGACGTCGACTACCTCGAGGTACGCGACACCTGGCTGGGCCGGGCCCCCGAAGAGGGCGCCGCCCGTCTCTTGGTGGCCGCGCGACTCGGCCGCGTGCGACTGCTCGACAACATCGCCATCGACATCGGCGCGACGGCGGGCATCGACGGCCATTCCCGCGTGGAGGACGGCCCCGGCCACGAATTGCCCTGGAGGAACTGAGCGCCGTGCTTCTCGCGATCGACGTGCGAAACACCCATACCGTCGTCGGACTGGTATCGGGATCCGGCGACCACGCCAAGGTGGCGCAGCACTGGCGGATCAGAACCGAAGCCGAGGTCACCGCTGACGAGCTGGCGCTGACCATCGACGGGCTGATCGGCGACGAGACCGAAAGGCTCACGGGCGCGACGGGATTGTCGACGGTGCCCTCGGTGCTGCACGAAGTCCGGCTGATGCTCGAGCAGTACTGGTCCTCGGTGCCGCACGTGCTGATCGAGCCGGGCGTGCGGACCGGGATACCCCTGCTGGTGGACAATCCGAAGGAAGTCGGCGCCGACCGCATCGTCAACTGCCTTGCGGCCTATCACCGGTACGCCGGCCCGGCGATCGTCGTCGACTTCGGCTCGTCCATCGTCGTCGACGTCGTCTCCGCCAAGGGCGAGTTCCTCGGCGGCGCCATCGCGCCGGGCATCCAGGTGTCCTCGGACGCGGCGGCCGCCCGTTCGGCCGCGTTGCGTCGGGTGGAACTGACCCGGCCCCGCTCGGTGGTGGGCAAGAACACCGTGGAGTGCATGCAAGCGGGGGCGGTGTTCGGCTTCGCGGGGCTGGTCGATGGCCTGGTCAATCGGATCCGGCAGGACGTGGACGGTTTCTCCGGCGACGAGGTCACCGTCGTGGCGACCGGGCACGCTGCGCCGCTGCTGCTGCCCGACTTGCACACGGTCACCCGCCACGATCCCCATCTGACCCTCGAAGGTCTGCGCCTGGTGTACGAGCGCAATCAGAACGACAGCCGGGGGAAGTTCAAGCAGGCCCGCTGAACTCGTTCACGAGTTTCTCCCCAACTGTTGACGCGCGGCCCACTCGGGAGAATCATGTGTTGCGTATCGCACTCTCGTTGCGCATCATGCAACAGTCGGAGGATCTCTTGGCAGCCCCCAAGGTCGTGGTCATCGGTGCGGGAATCGTCGGTGCCTCGCTGGCCGACGAGCTCACCGCACGCGGCTGGACCGACGTCACCGTGCTCGATCGTGGACCGCTGTTCGCCACCGGCGGCTCGACGTCGCATGCCCCCGGTCTGGTGTTCCAGACGAACCCGTCCAAGACCATGTCGGAGTTCGCGACGTACACCACGCAGAAGTTCGCCGCGCTCGACCATCCGGAGGGCTCGGCGTTCAATCCGACCGGTGGCCTCGAGGTCGCCTCGACACCGGAGCGGTGGACGGACCTGCACCGCAAGGCCGGCTGGGCGCAATCATGGGGGATCGCAGGCGAACTCCTCACCCCAGGGCAGTGCGCCGAACTGCATCCGCTGCTCGACGCCGACCGGATACTCGGCGGATTCCACACGCCGACCGACGGTTTGGTGAAGGCAATCCGCGCCGTCGAGGCCCAGGCGCGGTCGGCCATCGCCCGTGGTGCCCGCTTCCTGCCCAACACCGAGGTCATCGGCGTCGTGGACAACGGCAGCAGGGTCACCGGCGTGCGGACGGCCGATGGTGTGATCGCCGCCGACGTCGTGGTCTGTGCGGCCGGCTTCTGGGGAGCGCGCCTGGCCGAGCAGGTCGGGCTGGTGGTTCCGCTGGTCCCCATGGCGCATCAGTACGCAACGACGGGGCGCATCGAGCCCCTCGTCGGCCGCAACACCGAACTGGTCGAGGCCGGGCTGCCGATCCTGCGGCACCAGGATCAGGACCTCTACTTCCGCGAACACGTCGACCGCATCGGCATCGGCTACTACGGACACGCGCCGATGCCCGTCGACATGTCGACGCTGGCCGCCGACACCGCAGGCGAGCAGATGCCGTCGATGCTTCCCTTCACTGAAGAGGACTTCGCCCCCGCCTGGCGTGAGTCGCTCAAACTGCTTCCCGTGCTTCAAGATTCGAAGATCGAGCAGGGTTTCAACGGCATCTTCTCGTTCACCCCGGACGGCATGTCCATCATGGGTGAGCACCGCGAATTGCGCGGCTTCTGGGTAGCCGAGGCGGTGTGGGTCACCCATTCGGCAGGAGTCGCACGGGCGACGGCCGAGTGGATCATCGACGGAAGGCCGTCCACCGACGTCCACGAATGCGACCTGTACCGCTTCGAGGACGTCGCACTCAGCGAAGAGTTCATCGCGACGACCAGCTCACAGGCCTTCGTCGAGGTGTACGACATCATCCACCCGCATCAGTACCGCGAGGCGCTGCGCGGGCTGCGAACCAGCCCGTTCCACCCCCGCCAGCAGGAGCTGGGCGCCTTCTTCTACGAGGGGGGCGGTTGGGAGCGTCCGGCCTGGTACGAATCCAATGCCGCGCTGGCTCGACGACTCCGCGGTGACGGACTGGGCTTTCCCGAGCGCGACGAGTGGGCGGCGAAGTTCTGGTCGCCGATCTCCATTGCCGAGGCGCACTGGACGCGTGAACACGTCGCGATGTTCGACATGACGCCACTCACCCGCTACGAAGTGGGCGGCCGCGGTGCGGCGGCGCTGCTGCAGCGGCTCACCAGCAACAACGTCGACAAGAGCGTCGGCTCGGTCACGTACACGATGCTGCTCGACGAGAGCGGCGGCGTGCGAAGCGATCTCACCGTTGCTCGACTGGCGGCCGAACGCTTCCAGGTCGGCGCCAACGGCCCCGTCGACTTCGACTGGATCACCCGCCACCTGCCCGACGACGGCAGCGTCACGGTGCGCGACATCACCGGTGCGACGTGCTGCGTCGGCGTCTGGGGGCCGGATGCCCGTGACCTGGTGCAGCCGCTGTGCCATGACGACCTCTCGCACGAGGGGTTCAAGTACTTCCGCGCGCTGCGTACCCATCTCGGTGCCGTCCCGGTGACGATGATGCGCGTCTCCTACGTCGGCGAACTCGGCTGGGAGATCTACGCCGACGCGGCCTATGGGGCCGCCCTGTGGGATCTGCTCTGGTCGGCGGGTCAGGATTACGGCGTCATCGCCGCCGGGCGCATCGCGTTCAACAGCCTGCGGATCGAGAAGGCCTACCGGGCGTGGGGCACCGACGTGACCTCCGAACACCATCCCGCGGCGGCCGGTCTGGACTTCGCGGTTCGCATGGCGAAGGACGACTTCATCGGCAAGGCCGCTCTCGAGAAGGCGCCGCCGCCGACGAAGGTGTTGCGCACCATCGTGTTTCACGATCCCACCGCCGTGGTGCTCGGCAAGGAGCCGGTGTACCTCGGCAGCGGCGGGCAGGAGTGCGTCGGCTATGTGACCAGCGCCGCGTACTCGGCCACCATCGGACGCTGCATCGCCTACGCCTGGCTGCCGGCAACGACGGACGTAGGTGACGTCGTGGCCGTCGACTACCTGGGCAGCCGCTACGGCGCCACCGTTCACCAGGAACCGGTGGTGGACCCCGAGATGAAAAGGATCAGGCGATGACCGGGCCACTCCCGCCCCTTCTTCAATCACCCGTCGGCGAGGGATCACCCGCTCTCCTGGCAACGTTGACGGGGGATTACTACACCAGCGCCGAGGTGTTCGAGACCGAGCAGGACCAGATCTTCGAGAAGTCGTGGTTCTGCGCAGCGAGATCCGGCGACCTGGCCAACCCCGGTCAGTTCAAGACCGTGCAGGTCGGCCGGGAAAGCGTCCTGGTGGTCCGCGGTCGCGACGGAGCGTTGCGGGCCTTCCTCAACGTATGCCGTCACCGGGGAGCCGTGCTGTGCACCGAGGCCACCGGTGAGGTGAAGCGAAACCTGCAGTGCCCCTACCACGCCTGGACCTACGCGCTGGACGGCAAGCTCGTCGCGGCGCCCAACATGGCCTCCCTGAAGGACGCCTCCGGAGCGGGCATCGACCGCTACCAATACGGTCTTGTGTCGGTGGCGCTCACCGAGTGGCTCGGGTACGCCTGGGTCTGCCTGGCCGACGAGCCGCCCTCCTTCGACGACGAGGTGGTCGGCGAGGTCACCCACCGGCTCGGGCACGGGTCCGCCATCGAGCACTACGCGATCGAGACGCTGAGCGTCGGCCGCCGGGTCGTCTACGACGTGGCGGCGAACTGGAAGCTGATCGTCGAGAACTTCATGGAGTGTTATCACTGCGCGACGATCCATCCCGAACTCACCGAGGTCCTTCCCGAGTTCGCCAAGGGGCTCGCCGCTCAGTACTACGTCGGACATGGTGCCGAATTCGGCACGGAGGTAGCCGGTTTCACCATCGACGGCAGCGCGGGCTTCGAGACACTGCCCGGTGTCACCGAGGACCAGGACCGCCGCTACTACGCCATCACGGTCAAGCCGACGGTGTTCGTCAACCTGGTCCCCGACCACATCGTCTTCCACCGCATGTACCCGATGGCCCCGGACCGCACCGTGGTCGAATGCGACTGGCTGTACACCCGCGACGTGGTCGAGCAGGGCCGGGACGTCTCGCGTTCCGTGGAGCTGTTCCACCGCGTCAACCAACAGGACTTCGAGGCCTGCGAACGAACCCAGCCGGCGATGTCCTCGCGGGCCTACCGCAACGGCGGCGTGCTCGTTCCTTCCGAACACCACATCGCGGAGTTCCACGAGTGGGTAGTGTCCCGAATCGGTCCGCACTCCCGCGCCGGCAAGACGAGGTGATCTGTGAACGGTGAACCCGACCTCTACGTCGGTGGCCAGTGGCGCCATGCGTCCGACGGTGGAACGCGCGAGATCGTCAATCCGGCCGACGGCAGTGTGGCTGCCGTCGTCGACGAGGCGACCGACGGGGACGCGCGCGACGCCGTCCACGCTGCCCGGGTGGCGTTCGACGACGGCTCCTGGCCGGCGACACCGGCCGCCGAACGGGCCGCCCTCTTGGACCGGGTCGCCGACCTGCTGCAACGGGACAAGGAGTCCTTGGCGGAACTGGAGACGCGGGACACCGGAAAGACGCTCGTGGAGAGCGGGATCGACATCGACGACGTAACGTCGGTGTTCCGCTACTACGCCCGCCTCGTTGGCGTGGAGGCCGACCGGCTGGTCGACGTCGGCGACCCGGCGGTGATCAGTCGGGTGGTCCGCGAGCCCATCGGCGTCTGCGTGCTCATCGCGCCGTGGAATTACCCGCTGCTGCAGATGTCGTGGAAGATCGCGCCCGCCCTCGGCGCCGGCGCCACGATGGTCGCCAAGCCCAGCGAGGTGACGCCACTGTCCACCATCGCGTTCGTCCACCTGCTCGAGGAGGCGGGCGTGCCGGGCGGCGTGGTCAACCTGGTGCAGGGCAGCGGTGCCGCGCTGGGCAGCGCGTTGACCGACAACCCGGACGTCGACTTCATCTCGTTCACCGGTGGGCTGGCCACCGGACGGACCATCGCCAAGGTGGCTGCCGAGCACGTCACCAAGGTGGCCGTCGAACTCGGCGGGAAGAACCCGCACATCGTCTTCGCCGACATCGGCGTTGGCGACGATTGGAACAGCGCCGTCGATCAGGTGCTCACGGGAGTGTTCCTGCACTCGGGGCAGGTCTGCTCGGCGGGCACCAGGTTGATCGTCGAGGAGTCGATCGCCGACGACTTCGTCGCCGAACTCGTCACCCGGGCCGAGAAGATCCGGATGGGTGACGGGATGGACCCGGCCAGCGAGACCGGTCCGCTGGTCTCCGAGCAGCACCGCGCCAAGGTGGAGGGACACGTCGCGTCGGCCATCGCCGAAGGGGCGAAGTTGCTCACCGGCGGAGCGCGGCCCACCGATCCTGCGCTGGCCAAGGGCAGCTTCTACCTGCCAACGATCTTCGACCGGTGCGACCGGTCGATGGGAATCGTCCGTGAGGAGACCTTCGGGCCCATCCTCACGGTCGAGCGATTCACTGACGAGGCCGAGGCGATCAGCCTTGGCAACGACACCGAGTACGGTCTCGCGGCGGGCGTTCGAACGTCCGACCCGGCGCGGGGCGAACGTGTGGTGCGCGCGTTGAGGCACGGCACGGTGTGGCTGAACGACTTCGGCTACTACACCGCGGCAGCGGAGTGGGGCGGATTCGGCAAGTCTGGTAACGGTCGCGAGCTAGGACCCACCGGCCTCGCGGAATACCAAGAGCTCAAACATATCTGGCACAACACCGCGCCCAAACCCGCAGGCTGGTTCAAAGGTGACTGACCTTCTGCGGACGCGAGGAGCACGCACACTCCCGCGCTGAGCTCTTGACGAGAGGACATCTCAATGGCAGTCGAAACGGGTATGCAGGGCGCCGACAGTGGCGGCCTCGACGACTTTGGTTACAAGGAATCACTCGACCGCAGTATCGGCAAGTTCGCCAGTTTCGCGGCCGGGGTCAGCTACATCTCGATCCTCACCGGTACCTTCCAACTGTTCTACTTCGGCTTCGGCACCGCAGGTCCCGCGTACCTGTGGTCGTGGCCCATCGTGTTCGTCGGTCAGATGGCCGTCGCGCTGTGCTTCATGGAGCTCGCCGCCAAGTACCCGGTGGCCGGCTCGGTCTACAACTGGTCCAAGAAACTCGGCAGCCGGATCGTCGGGTGGTCGTCGGGCTGGCTGATGCTCACCGCGTCGATCGTCACGATCTCCGCGGTGGTGTTGGCGTATCAGCTGAACCTGCCACGGCTGTGGAGCGGGTTTCAGATCATCGGCGACGGCACCGGTGAATACGACTTCGCCGCCAATGCCGTCGTGTTGGGCAGCTGCCTGATCGTGTTCACGACCGTCATCAACGCCCTCGGCGTCAAGTTGATGGCGATGATCAACAGCGCCGGCGTCTTCATCGAGCTCATCGCCGCGGTTCTCATCGCCATCATCCTGGCCGCCAGCAGCACCCGCGGTCCGTCGGTCTTCTTCTCCACCAACGGCTACGGCGCCGGCGAGAGCGGCGGGTACCTCGGTGCCTTCCTGATCGCCTCGCTGGCTTCGGGATACGTGATGTACGGCTTCGACACGGCAAGTTCGCTCGGTGAGGAGACCGTCGAGCCGCGCCGGACCGCGCCGAAGGCGATCCTGCGGGCCATTCTGGCCTCGTTCGTCATCGGTGGCGCGATCCTGGTGTTCGCCGTGATGTCCGCGCCCGATCTCAACGACCCCAAGATCGGCGAGAGCAGCGGCGGGCTGCAGTACATCGTCGAGCAGGTGATGTGGGGTCCGCTCGGGAAGGTGTTCCTGGTCTGCATCGTCGTCGCGGTGACGGTCTGCACGCTGGCCGTCCACACCGCGGCGATCCGCTTGACGTTCGCCATGGCGCGGGACAACGCACTTCCGTTCGGCGAGAAGCTGGCTCGCGTCAACCCCAAGACGCAGACACCGATCGTCCCGGCCATCGTCATCGGTCTGATCGCCATGGTCATCCTGGTGATCAACATCGGCCAGCCCAAGATCTTCACGGTGCTGACGTCGATCGCCATCATCATGATCTACATGGCGTACCTGATGGTCACCGGCCCGATGCTCAAGAAGCGGTTCCAAGGGCAGTGGCCGCCCAAGGACCTCAAGGCCGACGGCTACTTCACGATGGGTCGCTGGGGCATGCTGGTGAACATCGTCGCAGTCGTGTGGGGCGTCGGGATGGCGATCAACCTGGCGTGGCCGCGCGTGGCCGTGTACGGCGACCCCTGGTACAACACGTGGGGTGCGTTCGTCTACATCGGGGTGATCCTGGGCGCCGGACTGCTGTGGTATGGCATCAAGGGGCGCAACCACATTGGCACCCTGGAGTCGCATGCCGCACCCACCAAGGCCGAGGCGGGCAACCTGGATCCCGGGCCGATCGGTGTCTGACCACGGGCCGGTGGCGACCTTCGACTACGTGATCGCCGGCGGTGGCACGGCCGGCTGTGTGCTGGCTGCCCGGCTGTCCGAGGATCCCGACGTGACGGTGTGCCTGCTGGAGGCCGGGCCGTCGGACGTCGGGGACCAGAACATCCTTCCGTTGTCGGAGTGGATGCACCTGCTGGACTCCGGTTACGACTGGGACTATCCCGTCGAACCGCAGGAGCGCGGCAACAGCTTCATGCGGCATGCCAGGGCCAAGGTGCTCGGCGGTTGCTCGTCGCACAATTCGTGCATCGCGTTCTGGCCGCCCGCCGAATGCCTGGACGAGTGGGTGCAGATGGGCGCCAAGGGGTGGTCGGCGGCCGAAGTCCGGCCTCTGGTGCGGAGATTGGAGAACAACGACGCACCGGGTGACCACGGGCACGACGGTCCGGTCCGGCTGGCCGACGTACCGCCGAACGATCCCTGTGGTGTCGCGGTCCTCGAGGCGGCGGCGCTCGCCGGTCTGCCGACCGTGGCGTTCAACCGCGGCGCGACGGTGCACAACGGTGCCGGGTGGTTCCAGATCAACGTGGGGGAGGACGGCACGCGCATGTCGACCTCGCACGCGTACCTGCACCCGATCCTGGACTCGCGCCGCAACCTCGAGGTCCGTACGGGGTGCTGGGTGTCGGAGATCCTGTTCGACGACGCCAACGGCGATCGCCCCGCCGCCACGGGCGTGCGCTACCAGCGGCCCGATCTCACCGGCTACGACACCGTGTCCGCCCGGCGCGAGGTCATCGTCACGGCCGGGGCCATCGACACCCCGAAGTTGTTGATGCTCTCGGGGATCGGGCCAACCGCGCACCTGCGGGAGATCGGCGTCCCGGTCCGGGTCGACTCACCGGGGGTCGGCTCGAACCTCGACGACCACGTCGAGGGACTGGTCTTCTGGGAGGCGTCGCGGCCGATGGTCACCACGTCGACCCAATGGTGGGAGATCGGGCTGTTCACGACGGTCGACGAAGGTAGCGCCCAGCCCGATCTGATGATGCACTACGGCAGCGTTCCCTTCGACATGAACACGTTGCGGCGCGGATACCCGACCACCGACAACGGGTTCTGCCTGACGCCCAACGTGACCCAGGGACGGTCGCGCGGAACGGTCCGGCTGCGCAGCCTCGACTTCCGGGACCGGCCGAAGGTCGATCCGCGGTACTTCACCGATCCGGAGGGCTACGACGAGCGGATCATGCTCACCGGCCTGCGCCTGGCGCGCACGATCGCCGAGCAGGAGCCGCTCCGCGGCTGGATCGCGCGGGAACTGGCTCCCGGGCCGGACGCGACGACGGACGACGAGCTGCTCGACTACGTGCATCAGACCCACAACACCGTCTATCACCCTGCGGGAACCGCGAGGATGGGGTCGGTCACCGATCCGATGGCCGTCCTCGATCCCGAACTCAGGGTCAAGGGCGTGTCCCGGCTGAGAGTGGTCGATGCGTCGGCGATGCCGAAACTGCCTGCGGTGAACCCGAACATCACCGTGATGACCATGGCCGAGAAGTGTGCGGACCTGATCCGGGGGACCTGAGCTCGTTCCTTGGTGAGCACACGCCGTTCCAGTCGATGGCGCCCGACGAGCTCGCCGAATTGGCGGCGGGTTCGGCGCTGGTCGAGTTCGCGGCGGACGCGGTGATCGCCGACTACTCGGTGCACGTGCCCGACGACGTCTGGATGGTCTGCACGGGCCACGTCACGCTACGGGCAGGCGTCGACGGCGCCGTGATCGACACCGTCGAGCCCGGCGGCATCTTCGGGTACACGCCGTTGCTCACCGGCGGCGGCATGGAATTCGTTGCCCGCGCCACCGAACCGAGCACCCTGATCCGGTTGCCCGGTGAGCAGGTGCGCGCACTCTTCGCGAAGCCGGCGGGGCTGGCCTTCCTCGCCTCCTCGGCATGGAGTGTGGTGGCGGGCGACCGTCCCGCGCTGGTTCCGGTGGCCGACGGCAGGCCGGTCGGCGAACTCGTGCACGGCGAGGTCCTCGTGGTGACGCCGGACGTCTCGGTGCGCGACGCCGTCGTCCGGATGACCGAACACCACGTGTCGTACGCCCTGATCTCGCTGCCCGACGGCGAATACGGCATCTTCACCGACCGCGACCTGCGGACGCGGGTGGTGGCGGCCGGACTTCCGGTGGACGTGCCGATCACCCGGGTGATGAGCGCGCCTGCGCGGCGGGTGACCGCGGACCTGACCGCCGAGACCGTGCTGATGCAGATGCTCGAGAGCGGGCTGCGGCACATGCCGGTGATGACGACGCGAGGCGACGTCATCGGCGTGCTCGAGGACGCCGATCTGCTGGCCGCGTCGGCCCGGCAGAGCTTCATGCTTCGCCGGTCGATCGGGCTTGCCGCCGGTGCCGCCGACCTGCAGGCCGCGGCCCAACGGGTCACGCACGTCGCCAGCGCACTGTTCGGCAGTGGCACCAAGGCCTCCGCGACCAGTGGCATCCTGTCGGTCGTCATCGACAGCGTAGTTCGCAGGGCCCTCGAGATCGCGCTCGCGGAGGCCGCCGCTACCCCGGCCGCGGGAGGCGTCCCGACGTCCGGGTTCGCCTGGCTGACGCTCGGCAGCATCGCCAGGCGTGAGGCGATGCCCTCGTCGGACGTCGACAGCGCGTTGTCGTGGCGCGACGACTTGTCGCAGGAGAGTGGACGACTGCGCGGGATCGCCCGGCGGACCCACGCCATCCTCGACGGTTGCGGATTGCCGTCGGACCGCAACGGCGCGATCGCCGCGAGCCCCAACTTCGCCCGCTCCCGGAGCGATTGGTCGGCCGCCGCCAAGGGCTGGCTCGACGACCCGTTGGTCGACAAGGGGCTGATCATGTCGTCACTGCTGCTCGACGGCCGGGTCGTGTGGGGCGATGCCGCGCTGCACACGGTGCCCGCCGCCTACCGCAGGATGAAGGACGAGCACCCCAACGCGTTGCGGTTGCAGCGGCTCGACGCACTCTCGGGACGGGTCCGCACCCGGTCGCTGCGGGATGTGCTGTCGCGGCGTGGCGGCACGTTCGACCTCAAGAGCCATGCCGTCACGCCCATCGTGAACCTGGCCAGGTGGGGCGGGCTCGTCGGCGACGTCGCCTCGGCGTCCACGCCGGCGCGGCTCGCGGCGGCGGCCGCCTGCGGCGCCCTCTCCGAACGCGACGCATCGACCCTCGGCGAGGTGTTCGTGATGCTGCAGCGCCTCCGGATGACCCACCAGGTCGAGCAACTCTCGGTCGGGCACAGTCCCGGCGACGTCGTCACGATGTCGGAACTGTCGCCGCTGAACCGGAGCCTGCTCAACGACGGTCTTCGCGAGATCGCGGCCGTGCAGCGACGTGTCGGCAACTTCGGCATCCCGGCCGTATAGGGTCGGTGCGAGAGATGACCGACGGGGAGGCGATGGGCGGCACCGAGGACGGCGGGCGCTCCGCCACGGTGCAGTCGGTGGACCGGGCACTCGTGGTGATGGAGATCCTGGCCACGCTCGGCCAGGCCGGCGTCACCGAGATCGCCGCCGAACTGGGCGTCCACAAGTCGACCGTGTCCCGGCTCATCTCGGTGCTGGAGGCCAGGGGCTACGTGGAGCAGCTCTCCGACCGCGGCAAGTACCGACTCGGGTTCGCGGTGGCTCGGCTGGCCCGGGCGACGAGTGCGCAGCTCGACCTGGTGAAGCAGAGTCAGGCCGCGTGCGACGCCCTGGCGATGGAATCCGGGGAGACCACCAACCTCGCAGTGCTCGACGGCGACCGCATCGTCAACGTCGCCGAGGCGATTGGCCCGGCGGGTATCGCCCTGCGCACCTGGGTCGGGCAGAGCTGTCCCGCACACGCCACCTCCAGTGGAAAGGTTCTGCTCGCCGGCTTGGGCGTCGGCGAGATGCGTGAGCGGCTGGCCACCCGTCTGGAGTCCTTCACCGAGCACACCGTGACGACGCGCGCCGATCTCGAGGCCGAACTCGAGGTGATCCGGGCCAGGGGATGGGCCTGTGTGCACGAGGAACTCGAGGTGGGGCTCAACGCGGTCGCCGCACCGGTCCTGGACGCCGACGCCGTGGTGGTCGCCGCGCTCAGCGTGTCGGGACCCTCCTACCGGTTGGGCGCGGACGCGTTCGAAGCCACTGCGCAACGCACGATCGTCGCGGCGGCGAGCATCAGTCGGCGCCTGGGCTGGATCGACCTGTCCAGCCGCAGGTGAGGCGGCATCAGAAGAAGGTGCGGATCAGCTCGACGACCCGTCCGTCGTCGTCGAGCACCGGGATCATCGGCCACTTGTCGAACACCGTGCACGGATGTGAGACGCCGAACTGCAGCCACGTCCCGACCGCGACGCGGTCGGCGTCCTCGCAGACCACCTCCAGGTAGGCGTGCTGGTCGTTGAGACGGGTGACTCGGCTGAATCCCGGGTCGCTTCGCTCCTGCCCGCCGACGCTGCCCGACAGCCGGTACGGCACCGGAAGGCCCGGTCGAACGACACGTCGCGCCGGCCCATGGTCACCAGCGCGAGATCCGGTTCGGGCCGCGACACCACCTGCGCCCAGACGGTCAGCGCCGGACGCAGGCCGCCGGGGCCTCCGAGCGGGGACGTCCGGCGGTACAGGCCGTCGTCATGGGTCAGGTAGCAGCCGCTGAGCAGCACCGTGCGGACCGCCGTCGGGCCGGGCCACCCGGTCAGCTCGTCGGCCACGACGTCGAAGTACGTACTGCCGCCCGCGGTGACGATCACCTCGTCGGCCTCGAAGAGCCCGGCGAGCCGCCCGACCGCCGCCCGGACGTCCTGCAGGTAGGCCCGCACCATCTCCCGCGCCTCTGGAGTGACCTCGTGTCCGGTGGCGGCCTCGTAGCCCGCGACGCCGACGAGGCGCAACCGTGGGGATTCGGCCGCCGCGCGTGCCACCGCATCGACGTCGGCGGCCCCGCGGCAGCCGGTGCGACCACCCGGCATGCCGACCTCGACGCAGACGTCGACCGAGCGCCGGGCCCCCGCCGCGGCCAGCGTCGACGACATCAGCTCCACGCCGGCCACCGAATCCACCCAGCACATCGGGTGGAAGTCGGTGTGCGCATCCATTTCACCTGCCAGCCACCGCAACCCGGCGGCATCGACGAATTGGTTGGCCAGCACCACGCGGTCCGCACCGAACGCGCGGAACGTCCGGAGCTGGCTGACCGTCGCGACGGTTGCGGCCCAGGCGCCGGCAGCGAACTGTCGCGCGAGCAGTTGCGGTGACATGTGCGTCTTGGCGTGCGGGGCGAGGTCGACGCCCCGATCGCCGCACCACGCCGCCATCACCGAGACGTTGTGCTCGAGAGAGGACGCGCTCAGCACGGCGAGGGGACCGACCGCGCCGTCGGCGAACGGGTTCACGCCGTCGGCACACACCTGCGCGGCTGTCCGTCCCCACCACGACGACGGCAGACCCTTGTACCGCCAGTCGAGCCGCTCGTCCGAGAGAGCGGCTACTGCGGTCGCGTCGATGGTCGCCGGCATGCGTTCATTTAAGCTGGCACGTCGTGAGCTCTGCTGATGCGCCCCAAACCGGCCGGCCCGAACCCGACGAACTCCCCGAGCAGTTCCGGATCAGGCAGGCCAAGCGTGAGCGATTGCTCGCCGAGGGCCGCGATCCGTACCCGGTCGAGGTGGCCCGGACCCATACGCTCGCCGAGCTCCGTCAGACGTACGCCGACCTGCCCGTCGATGCCGCGACCGGTCAGGTCGTCGGCATCGCCGGGCGGGTGGTCTTCGCCAGGAACTCCGGAAAGCTGTGCTTCGCAACGCTTCAAGAGGGTGACGGCACCCAGTTGCAGGCGATGATCAGCCTGGACGGGGTCGGTCGGGAATCGCTCGATGCCTGGAAGTCGGACGTCGACCTCGGTGACATCGTGTTCGTGCATGGCGAGGTGATCAGTTCCCGGCGCGGCGAGCTGTCTGTGCTCGCGGAATCCTGGCAAATCATTTCCAAGGCCCTGCGCCCACTTCCGGTGCCCCACAGGGAGCTCAGCGAGGAGTCGCGCGTACGGCAGCGGTACGTCGATCTCATCGTGCGGCCGGAGGCGCGCACGATCGCGCGCCAACGGATCGCCGTCGTGCGTGCGGTGCGGTCGGCGTACGAACGTCGCGGCTTCCTCGAGGTGGAGACGCCGATCCTGCAGACACTCGCGGGAGGGGCGGCGGCCCGGCCATTCGTCACGCACTCCAATGCCCTCGATGCCGACCTGTTCCTTCGGATCGCGCCCGAGCTGTTCCTGAAACGCTGCCTCGTCGGAGGTTTCGAGAGGGTCTTCGAGTTGAATCGGGTGTTTCGAAACGAAGGCGCGGATTCGACGCATTCACCGGAATTCGCGATGCTCGAGACTTATCAGGCCTACGGCACGTATGACGATTCAGCCGTCGTGACGCGCGAGATTATTCAAGAGGTCGCCGACGAGGCGATCGGGACGCGTAACGTGCCACTGCCCGACGGCACGATCTACGACCTGGACGGCGAATGGGCCACGGTCGAAATGTATCCGTCGCTCTCCGAAGCCCTCGGTGAGGAGATCACACCGGACACCACCGTCGAGCACCTGTGGGAAATCGCCGATGCACACGGCGTCGAGGTCCCCCGTGATCGCGGCCATGGGCACGGAAAGCTCGTCGAGGAACTGTGGGAGCACTTCGTCGGCGCCACCCTGTGGGCGCCCACCTTCGTCCGCGACTTCCCCGTCGAGACCACGCCGCTCACGCGTGCGCACCGCAGCATCCCCGGCGTCACCGAGAAGTGGGATCTCTACATCCGCCGGTTCGAACTGGCGACGGGATACTCCGAACTCATCGACCCCGTCGTCCAACGGGAACGCTTCGAGGCTCAAGCGCGGGCGGCGGCCGCCGGTGACGACGAAGCCATGCTTCTCGACGAGGATTTCCTCGACGCATTGGAGTACGGGATGCCTCCGAGCACCGGCACGGGAATGGGCATCGACCGCTTGTTGATGGCATTGACGGGGCTGACGATTCGGGAGACCGTTTTGTTTCCACTCGTACGTAGAGATGTGCGTCGACATGGGAACTGAACGGAGTTTCATACCTTTGTGTTGAATTGCGAAGGTTACTATGCAAACATTGTCCCGGGTTCGAGACGAAGTACGACTACGCGCCCGTACAGAAGGGGCAGTGTGAGCAATGGCGAAAAAAGTGACCGTTACGTTAGTCGATGATTTCGACGGTGAAGGTTCCGCCGACGAGACCGTCGAATTCTCACTCGACGGCGTCACCTACGAGATCGACCTTTCGTCGAAGAATGCCCAGAAACTCCGCGGCGACCTCAAGCAGTGGGTGGAGGCCGGCCGCCGGGTCGGTGGCCGCCGCAGGGGCCGGTCCGCAGGTCCCGGGCGCGGTCGCGCGTCCATCGACCGTGAGCAGAGTGCGGCGATCCGGGAATGGGCCCGCCGTAATGGCCACAGCGTCTCCACCCGTGGCCGCATCCCGGCCGACGTCATAGACGCGTTCCACGCGGCAACATAACGCCCGGTTGCCAGCTTGACGCCGCGGCGGCGCGCGCCGGTTCCCGTTTCGCTAGCGGCGAACCGGCTGCGCCCACGCTGTGGAAACGATTCTGGTTGTCTGCGCGTTGGCTCTTGAGCAGCGCGGGAACGGCCGCCGTAGGTCCTCCACCGTGGAGAGACAGGCGGGGCATCCCGGGCCTTCGCCCACTACAGTGGACGGAGGCGCAGAGCACGGCTTGCCGTGCAGGGTTAGTTTCACGAGCTGCGCTATCTACGGAGGGCAGGTAACCACCGATGTTCGAACGCTTCACTGACCGCGCGCGGCGCGTCGTCGTCCTGGCTCAAGAAGAAGCCCGGATGCTGAACCACAACTACATCGGCACCGAGCACATCCTGCTCGGCCTCATCCACGAGGGTGAGGGCGTTGCCGCCAAGTCGCTCGAGTCGCTCGGCATTTCCCTGGAGGGCGTCCGCAGCCAGGTCGAGGAGATCATCGGCCAGGGCCAGCAGGCGCCGTCGGGTCACATTCCCTTCACGCCCCGTGCCAAGAAGGTCCTCGAGCTGAGCTTGCGCGAGGCGCTGCAACTCGGCCACAACTACATCGGCACCGAGCACATCCTGCTCGGCCTGATCCGCGAAGGCGAAGGTGTCGCCGCCCAGGTGCTGGTCAAGCTGGGCGCGGAGCTGACGCGGGTGCGTCAGCAGGTCATCCAGCTGCTGAGCGGCTACCAGGGCAAGGAAACCGCGGAGACGGGCACCGGCGGCCGTGGTGGCGAGGCGGGCAATCCGTCGACGTCACTCGTGCTGGACCAGTTCGGGCGCAACCTCACCGCCGCCGCGATGGAGGGCAAGCTCGATCCGGTCATCGGCCGTGAGAAGGAAATCGAGCGGGTCATGCAGGTGCTGAGTCGCCGCACCAAGAACAATCCGGTGCTGATCGGCGAGCCCGGCGTCGGCAAGACCGCCGTCGTCGAGGGGCTGGCGCAGGCCATCGTGCACGGTGACGTGCCCGAGACGCTGAAGGACAAGCAGCTCTACACCCTGGACCTCGGTTCTCTGGTGGCGGGCAGCCGCTACCGCGGTGACTTCGAGGAGCGCCTGAAGAAGGTGCTCAAGGAGATCAACACCCGCGGCGACATCATCCTGTTCATCGATGAGCTGCACACGCTCGTCGGCGCGGGTGCCGCCGAGGGCGCGATCGACGCCGCGTCGATCCTCAAGCCCAAGCTGGCCCGCGGCGAGCTGCAGACCATCGGGGCCACCACCCTCGACGAGTACCGCAAGTACATCGAGAAGGACGCCGCACTGGAGCGCCGCTTCCAGCCCGTCCAGGTCGGCGAACCGACGGTCGAGCACACCGTGGAGATCCTCAAGGGTCTGCGCGACCGGTACGAGGCGCACCACCGGGTGTCCATCACCGACGGCGCCATCGTGGCGGCCGCGACGCTCGCCGACCGCTACATCAACGACCGCTTCCTGCCCGACAAGGCGATCGACCTGATCGACGAGGCGGGCGCCAGGATGCGCATCCGCCGGATGACTGCGCCGCCGGACCTGCGCGAGTTCGACGAGAAGATCGCCGACGCCCGCCGGGAGAAGGAGTCCGCGATCGACGCGCAGGACTTCGAGAAGGCGGCCAGCCTGCGCGACCGCGAGAAGACTCTGGTCGGTCAGCGGGCCGAGCGGGAGAAGCAGTGGCGCTCGGGTGACCTCGACGTCGTCGCCGAGGTGGACGACGAGCAGATCGCCGAGGTGCTCGGCAACTGGACCGGCATCCCGGTGTTCAAGCTGACCGAGGCCGAGACCACGCGTCTGCTGCGCATGGAGGACGAGCTGCACAAGCGGATCATCGGCCAGGAGGATGCCGTGCGGGCCGTCTCCAAGGCGATCCGCCGTACCCGCGCCGGGTTGAAGGACCCCAAGCGCCCATCGGGTTCGTTCATCTTCGCCGGCCCGTCCGGCGTCGGCAAGACCGAGCTGTCCAAGGCGCTGGCGAACTTCCTCTTCGGTGACGACGACGCCTTGATCCAGATCGACATGGGCGAGTTCCACGACCGCTTCACCGCCTCGCGGCTGTTCGGGGCCCCTCCCGGTTACGTCGGCTACGAGGAGGGCGGCCAGCTCACCGAGAAGGTGCGCCGCAAGCCGTTCTCGGTGGTGCTGTTCGACGAGATCGAGAAGGCACACCAGGAGATCTACAACACGCTGTTGCAGGTCCTCGAGGACGGTCGGCTCACCGACGGTCAGGGCAGGACGGTGGACTTCAAGAACACCGTGCTGATCTTCACGTCGAACCTCGGCACGTCCGACATCAGCAAGGCGGTCGGCCTCGGCTTCACCCAGGGTGGCGGCGAGAACAACTACGAGCGGATGAAGCTCAAGGTCAACGACGAGCTGAAGAAGCACTTCCGCCCGGAGTTCCTCAACCGCATCGACGACATCATCGTCTTCCACCAGCTGACGAAGGAAGAGATCATCCGCATGGTCGATCTCATGATCGGTCGGGTCGGGAACCAGCTCAGGGCCAAGGACATGACCATGGAGCTGACGGACAAGGCGAAGGCGCTGCTGGCCAAGCGCGGCTTCGACCCGGTGCTGGGCGCCCGCCCGTTGCGGCGGACCATCCAGCGCGAGATCGAGGACGCCCTCTCGGAGAAGATCCTGTTCGACGAGGTCGGTCCCGGCCAGCTGGTGAGCGTGGACGTCGACAACTGGGACGGCGAGGGAGCCGGCGAGGACGCCGTGTTCACCTTCGTCGGCACCACCAGGCCGGTGGTCGAGGATGCTCCCGACCTCGCCAAGGCAGGCGCACCCGGCGCGGCGTCGACCACCACCGCAACGGAGTGACCTAGCCGATCGGGTCTCGAAGGGCGGTACCCCTCGCGGGTACCGCCCTTTTCCGTCGGGCGGTCCCACCTGTGCCTATGATGCTTGGGTAATCGACGGACGAAGGAATGCTGGTGAAACTCCAGAGCGGTCGCGCCACTGTGAAAGTCAGACCCGACGTTCGTCACCTGTGACAGGGGACGCGTACTCCCCGAAGGGACATTGACATGACTTCTCCAGAGGCCCGCCGGAACGCGGCGCCCGCGCTCGACTTCTCCGCGACGAAGGCCGCAGTCTGGCTGTCGGCCACCGCCTTCCTCGCGCTGCTGGTGCTGTACTTCGTCGGCATGGATCAGGGTGCGACATCGATCTTCGGCAGCGACACCCACATTCACGAGTTCGTCCACGACGCCCGTCACCTCCTCGGGTTCCCCTGCCACTGACGCAGGGAGCAACCCACACGATGGAAAAGCAGATCATCGGGCGCGGCCTCCTGGCCGGCGCCCTCGCAGGGGTGCTCGTATTCGTCACGGCACGGATCTTCGTCGAGCCCGTCATCGGGCGCGCCATCGGTTACGAGGACGGCATCGGCGCGGCCCACGAGGCCATGCACGGCGACGGTGGGCACGACCACGGAGTGGAGCTGTTCACCCGTGGCGTCCAGGCCAACGTCGGCATGGGCTTCGGCGTTCTGGCGTTCAGCGTCGCGATGGGCGCCTTGTTCGCGGTGGTGTTCGCCGTGGCGTACGGCCGGGCCGGGAACGTCTCCGCCCGCGCGCTGTCGGTGCTGGTGGCCAGCGGAATGCTGGTGTGCCTGTACGTGGTTCCGGCCCTGAAGTATCCGGCCAACCCTCCCGGGGTCAGCCTGGAGGAGACAATTCGTCAGCGCACGTTGCTGTACCTGCTGATGGTCGTCCTGTCGGCGACGTCGTTCGTCGGTGCGGTGTGTCTCGGCCGACGACTGGTGGGCCGGTTGGGGTCGTGGAACGCGACGCTCGCCGCGACCGGCGGTTACGTCGTGACGATGGCGGTCGTGATGCTGGTCCTCCCCACCGTCGACGAGACGCCGGGGCCGCTACGCGACGATGCGGGCAACGTCGTCCTCGGAGGTTTCCCCGCCGACGACCTGTACGACTTCCGGCTGTATTCGCTCGGAGTGCAGGTCGTGATGTGGGTGACCATCGGCCTGGTCTTCGGGGCGCTGATCTCGAAGTCGTTGCAGCGCAAGCCCAATGACGTGGGAGCCAGTTCCCGCCTGTGAGTGAGATCGTCCGGCTGACCCTGGTGTCCCACGCCATGACGGATGCGATGGCAGCCGGACGGTTTCCCACCGACGAGCCGCTCAACGCCCTCGGACGTCGACAGGTGGAGGCCACCACACCCGTCGGTGCCGTCGACGCCGCCGTCTGCGCACCCGAACGGCGGGCCAGACAGACCGCCGAATTGCTGGGTATGTCCGCCGAGACGGAACCCCTGCTCGCCGACCTGAACTGCGGGTCGTGGCGCGGCAGCGATCTCGACGGTGTCGATCCCGCCGAGCTGATGGGATGGCTGACCGATCCCACGGTGGCTCCGCACGGGGGAGAATCGGTGGCCCATCTCGTCGAGCGGGTCCGGGGCTGGCTGGGCTCGCTCGCCGTCCGTCACGGACGGGTCGTCGCCGTGACCCACCCGGGCGTCATTCGGGCCGCGATCCTCGTCGCGCTGGACGCGCCGCCGAAGTCCTTCTGGCGCATCGACGTCGGTCCGGCCAGTCACACGGTGATGCACCTGCGCGGAGCATCGTGGACCCTGAGGACCCTGAGGTCGACCGGCTGAGGCTCAGGCCGGCTGAACGAGCCGAAAAGCGCCTTGCGCGATGGACAGCAGCCAGCTGGCCGCCGTCAGGCTGCGGAACTTCGGCCAGTTCATCTGGAAGCTGACCACCCACGCCTGACCCGTCCGGTCGACGGCATACCAGCTGAAGCCGATGTCGCCGGGAAGGTTTCCGCCCTTCGCGCCGATGTAGGTCCACGTGGCCTTGTCGAGCTCGATGCCCGGAGTTGCCGAGAGGATGTCCCTGACCGGAGCAGCGGGCCCGACGGCCGCCGCCTGCAGGGCGGCGTGCACCCGGCAGATGTCTCCGGCGGTGCCGTACCACTCGGCACCGTACGGCGAAGCGGGAGTATGGGTTCGGGCCGGATCCGGTTCGTAGTGACGGGTATTCGTCTGCGCCAGGAGCTCTGCACGACGCTGGGGCGACGCCGTCTTCCACTGCTCGCGCAGATCGGGTTCACCCCAGCCCACCGAGAAGAGCTCGTGCGTGTTGGGGAAGGGAGTCATGCTGGCGGGGTCGTGGTGGCCCGCTTGCCGCAGGGCGCGCTCCATGGCACCGGGTCCGAGGTGGGCCATCAGAAGATCGGTCGCCATGTTGTCGCTCGCCGAGATCATCTGCTGGGCAGCATCGCGCACCGAGATCCGAGATCCTGCCGGCAGATGGTCGAAGCCGGCCGAGCCGACGGCCTTCGCCTCATCGGTGATGGTCAGTTGGTCGTCCCAGTGGACGGTGCCCGCGTTGATCGCGTCGGCGACGCCGAGCAGCACGTAGAGCTTGAAGATCGACGCCAGCGGCAGCGGGTCGTCGACGTTGGTGCCGGCCACCTTCACGCACGTGCCGGCGGTGACCTTGGACGCTTGGTAGGAATACCGGGCACCCGACCTCGTCAGCACCGCGTCGATGTCCGACCACTGCGTGATCGGCGGCTTCTGCAACGTGACCTCGAACCGGTCGACGAGACCGGCGTCGTCGGTCCGCAGTGCGATGTCCTGGCCGACGCCGTACGAGGTCAACAGATGCAGCGTCGCCTCTCCCGCGCCGACGTCGATCCCGGTGACGGTGAATGGCCGGTCCCACCACAGTTTGTCCATGACGAATGCGACGTCGTCGACCTTCGCGGGTATCGCGAGCGTCGCGACGCCGACGGTGCCGATCGGCCAGTCGGAGTTCAGCATGTCGACCGTCTGCTTGGCGCGCAGGCCCTGCGGGGTGTTGGTGTCGATGCGGGCGCCGTAGGCGGCCTCGGCCGGGGCCGTGCCGGTGTGCGCGCATCCGGAGGTCAGAGCAGCGACGAGTGCGAGTGCGCCTGCAACGGCGGTCGCCCGCCGTCGCACGCGGCTACGCCTTCGTGCCGGTTCTGACAACGGGAAATCTCCCCAAGTCGCTACGCTCCTGCCCGCCGGGAAGTCTCCCCAAGTCGCTACGCTCCTGCCCGCTGGGAAGTCTCCCCAAGTCGCTACGCTCCTGCCCGCTGGGAAGTCTCCCCAAGTCGCTACGCTCCTGCCCGCTGGACGTCCATCACGACCTCGAACTCGAGCAGCGACGCGCCGGTGGCCACCGGGTTCGCGCGCTGGCCTGCGTGGGCCTCGACGGCGGGTCCGCTCGCCCAAGCCTGGAAGGCTTCGTCGGACTCCCACTGCGTCACCACGAAGTAGCGGTTCTCACCCTTGACGGGACGCAGCAGTTGGAAGCCGAGGAAGCCGGGCTGGCCGTCGACGGCGTGGGCACGGTTGGCAAAGCGCTTCTCGAGTTCGGGGCCTGCGTCGGGCGGGACTTCGATCGCGTTGATCTTCACGACGGACATGGCCATAGGTTACCGGTACGTCATCTCGGGCCCTCCGTACTCCCGGGTGCTGCCAGGATGTCGGCATGCACCCCCCACTGCTCACCAACCGTGGCGGGGAGGGTCGGCCCATCGTGCTGGTGCACGGGCTGATGGGGCGCGGTACCACGTGGTCGCGTCAGGAGCGTTGGCTGACGGCGCTGGGAGAGGTGTACACCTACGACGCGCCATGGCACCGCGGGCGTGACGTCGAGGATCCGGAGCCGGTCAGCACCGAGCGATTCGTCGAAGATCTGGGGGAGGCCGTCGCGGGTCTGGGGCGGCCCGCCACGCTGATCGGGCACTCGATGGGTGGCCTGCACTCCTGGTGTCTGGCGGCCGCGCGTCCCGATTTGGTGGCCGCACTGGTGGTCGAGGACATGGCGCCGGACTTCCGGGGCCGCACCACGGGCCCCTGGGAACCGTGGCTACGGGCGCTTCCGGTGGAGTTCGAGTCCGCTGACGCGGTTCTGGGCGAGTTCGGGCCGGTGGCGGGGCGGTACTTCCTCGAGGCGTTCGACCGCACGCCAACCGGCTGGCGGCTACACGGCCGGCCCGACCGCTGGATCGAGATCGCTGCGCAGTGGGGCACGCGTGACTACTGGACGCAGTGGCATGGGGTTAGGGCACCGGCCCTGCTCGTCGAAGCGGGCATCTCCGTCACGCCACCAGGACAGATGCGGCGGATGGCCGACACCGCCGACCGCGCGACGCACCTGCGCGTGCCCGGCGGCGAGCACCTCGTGCACGACGACGCACCGACGGAATACCGCGCGGCGGTCGAGTCGTTTCTAGCGACGTTCGCCCGTGACGCCTGAGAACGGCCAGGCGGGGCTGTGTTCGAAGCGGGTGCGGGCCGCGTCGGCGTCGTGGCGCACGCGGTAGTAGTCCGGATCGCCGAACTCGTTGATGAGGCTGGTGCGCACCGCGTCGTGGCGGTGGGCGGCCCAGCTGAGCAGCGCGGCGAGGGCGAAGGGTGCGGAAAGGATCAGGAAGGCGAGTATCACGTTCATGGCAGCAATTGTGTGTCCAACTATATTCCGCCAACAGTGGCAGAACCGCCCCGGTGCGTTAAGATACTGCCATGCTTGAGCGCGTTTCAGCCCTCGTCCTGGACGGTGTCGCCCCCTTCGAGTTCGGGGTCATCTGCGAGGTCTTCGGCATCGACCGCACGGGCGACGGCGTGCCCAACTTCGACTTCAGGGTCTGTGGGCCCGAGCCGGGCAAGCCGCTGCGGACCACGGTGGGCGCCTCCCTCGTCCCCGACCACGGCTACGACGGCCTGGTCGGCGTGGACCTGGTCGCCATCCCGGCCATCGCGGGTCCGGAGTACCCGCAGGAGGCGCTGGACGCAGTGCGCGCCGCGGCCGAAGCCGGTTCGATCATCCTGACGGTGTGCTCGGGAGCGTTCGTGGTCGGCGCCGCCGGGCTGCTCGACGGCCGCAAGTGCACGACGCACTGGATGCATGCCGATCAGTTGGCGAGGTTGCACCCCACCGCGGAAGTCGACCGCAACGTGCTCTTCGTGGACGACGGCAACCTCATCACCAGCGCGGGCACCGCGGCGGGCATCGATGCCTGCCTGCACCTGGTGCGGCGCGAATTGGGCAGTGAGGTCACCAACATCATCGCCCGCCGGATGGTGGTACCGCCTCAGCGTGACGGTGGCCAGCGCCAGTACATCGACCAACCCATACCGGTGCGGTGCTCGGAAGGGTTTGCACCACAATTAGATTGGGTTCTGACGAACTTGGACAAGCCGCACACGGTTGCCACTCTCGCCAAGCGGGCCAGCATGTCGGCGCGCACCTTTGCGCGTCGGTTCGTCGAGGAGACCGGTCGTACCCCGATGCAGTGGGTCACCGACCAGCGCGTGCTCTACGCGCGGCGACTGCTCGAGGAGACCGACCTCGACATCGACCGGGTGGCGGAGAGGTCGGGTTTCGGTACGGCGACGCTGCTGCGCCACCACTTCCGGCGCATCATCGGTGTCACGCCCTCGGACTACCGTCGTAGCTTCGCCTGCGATGATTCCGGTTGTGCCGCAACGGCGTGAGGTCGCCGATCACAGCGGAGGCGGGTTACGGCGGAGGGCGCCCCGGCTCACGGCGCGTACACGCACCAGGTGCCGGGCACGCCCCTGAGACGGTGCTTGCCGCGCTCGGTGAAGGTCCGGTGTGAACCGGTGACGATCTCGCGCACGGTCGAGGACACCAACACTTCACCCGGATGGGCGAGGGCGGCGACACGGGCGCCGATGTGCACCGCCATGCCGGCGATGTCCTGCCCCCGCACCTCGACCTCGCCCGCGTGGATGCCGACCCGCAACTCGATGCCCAGCGCGCGCACCGCATCGACGATCGCCTCCGAACAGTCCAGTGCGACGCTGGGACTGCTGAAGGTAGCGACGAAACCGTCACCGGCAGTGTTGACTTCGCGCCCACCGAAGCGCTTGAGTTCGCGACGCACGACGGTGTCGTGGCTGTCGAGCAGATCGCGCCAATGGTCGTCGCCGAGCACGGCGGCGCGTTCGGTCGACCCGACGATGTCGGTGAACACGATCGTGGTGAGTACTCGCTCGAGATCGGAACCTCCCCGCGTGCCGGTGATGAACTCCTCGATCTCGGCGAGGATGGGCGTGGTGTCACCCACCCAGTACAGGGTGTCCCTGCCGGAGAGCTCGACATAGCGGGCGCCGGTGATGTGCTCGGCAATGTGGCGGCCGTGGCCCACCCCGACGAAGCGGGCCTCGGCGCGGTGCATGACCAGGGTGGGTGACGAGATGAGCTCGAGCTTGTCGCGCGCATCGGCGTCGATCAGCGCCTGATTTGCCCTTCGCGCCATGCTCGGCGACGCGGCGCGGTTGCCCGCCGAGTCCCACCATGTCCGGAATGCGAGATCCTTGGCGACCGACGGCGCCATGATCTCGAGAACGTCGAGGCCCTGTTCGACGGCATCCGGCTCCGTCGCCACGGTGACGAACGGACTGGTGCCGTCCAGTGAGGCTCCGGCCGGGTAGTCGGGGGCCCACAGCGTGCGTGCCCCCGCGTTGAGCAGTATCAGGGCGGACACCCGCTCGGGGCGGTCGGCCGCCAGGAACAGCGCGCTCATCGCGGTGAACCCCGAGGCGAACACGGTGGCACTGTCACAGCCCACGGCGTCCATCACCGCGACCGCGTCCTCGGCCCAGCAGGCAGGGGTTATCTTGTCGGCGCCGATGCGTGAGGACATCCCCATGCCGCGGTGGTCGAAGCGGATCACCCGGCAGAACGAGGACAGGCGCCGGTAGAACCGGTACATCGACGGCTCGGAGTCGATCGAGTCGATCGGGATGAACGGGCCGGGCATCACCAGCAGGCTCACCGGCCCATCGCCGATCACCTGGTAGGCGATGTCCAGGTCGCCTCGCGACGCGTAGCGAGTCCGCGGGGCCCGCGAAACGGGTACGGCCACCCGCTCAGGCTAGTTCACCAGCGCGTCCGGCGGCCCGGCTTCGCCGCCTTCACCGGCAAGCGCGAACAAGCCGTCCGGCGTCTGTTCGACCAGCCCGTCGGTCAGGAGCGAGTCCAGCGCGCGGTCGCGTTGGACGGGATCCGAGGACCACGCGAGGTCCAGCAGCGTCCTGGCAACCGGCGCGGCGTTGGCGCGCAACACATCCAACAGCCTGCCGCGAACCTGCCGATCGGTGCCCGCGTACTTCTGCACCCGGCGGGCCGGCTCGGTCGATGGGGGGAAGCCGGCCGATCGCCATGCGCAGACGCTCAACGGGCAGGTACCGCAACGGGGTGAGCGCGCGGTGCACACGGTGGCGCCGAGCTCCATCAGGGCAACCGAAAAACGTGGTGCCCGTGCATCGTTGGGGAGCAGTGCATCGACGTCGGCGAGATCGCGGATGCTGGCGGGGGAGTCCGCCCGCCCGTGGACTGCCCTCGCCACCACCCGCCGCACATTGGTGTCGACGACCGGAACCCGCTTGCCGTAGGCGAAACACGCGATCGCCCGTGCCGTGTAGGTGCCGACGCCGGGCAGCGCGAGCAACGCGTCGACGTCGTCTGGCACCTCGTCACCGTGGCTGGTCGCGATCACCGTCGCGCATTCGTACAGCCGCTTGGCGCGGCGCGGATATCCGAGCTTGCCCCACGCGCGCAGCACGTCCGCGGTACTCGCCGCGGCGGTGGCCGACGGCGTCGGCCACCTGGCCACCCAGTCGCGCCAGATGGGTTCGACCCTGGCGACCGGGGTCTGCTGCAACATGAACTCACTGACCAGGATCTGCCAGGCCGAGACGCCGGGTCGTCGCCACGGCAGGTCGCGCTGATACTCGGAGTACCAGCGCAACAATTCACCTGCGTCCACGGTCACGGCGCGCCCCATGCAGAATGTGCCCATGCCAAACACGACGCCGGTGACCGCATGGAAGGCACTCAGCGAGGGTAACGACCGCTTCGTCGCGGGCAGGCCCGAGCATCCGAGCCAGAGCATCGAGCACCGCGCCAGCCTCGCCGACGGTCAGAAGCCCACCGCGGTCGTGTTCGGATGCGCCGACAGCCGGGTCGCGGCCGAGATCATCTTCGACCAGGGTCTCGGCAACATGTTCGTCGTGCGGACGGCGGGCCACGTGCTCGACTCCGCGGTGCTCGGCTCCATCGAGTACGCGGTGACGGTCCTCAACGTGCCGCTCGTCGTCGTGCTCGGGCACGACAGTTGCGGGGCGGTCAAGGCGACGCTGTCGGCACTGGACGACGGGGTGGTGCCGGGCGGTTACGTCCTCGACATCGTCGAACGGGTCACCCCTTCGATCCTGCTCGGCCGCCGCGAGGGCCTCACCCGGGTCGACGAGTTCGAGGCCAGGCACGTCTCGGAGACGGCCAAACAGCTCGTCAGTCGATCGAGGGCCGTCGCCGACGGCGTGGCCGCCGGGACGCTGGCCATCGCCGGTGTGACGTATCAGCTCGCCGACGGACGGGCCCGACTGCGTGAATCCGTTGGTGACATCGGCGCAGGCTGACAGGCGACACGCCGGGCGAGGTCGGACGACATTGCCTGACCTGCCCTTACCGTGGTATTCGTGCTGGATATTGAACCGCATGGCCCGCTGCCGCCGGAAATCTACCGGCGCAGGAGGTTTCTCGCGCTGGGAGTCGGGGCGCTGGCCCTCGTCGTCGTGGCCGTGATCGTGGTGGTGGTGTTCGCCAACAGCACCGGCGGAGGGGCCCCCGCGCAACAGGCCGCCCCGTCCAGCGCCGCCGCCCCCACGCCGCTTCCCGGTGAGAACCCGGAGGTCAAGACCCCGATTCTGCCGCCTGCCCAGCAGGCTCCACCACCAACCCCGACGCCCGTGTCGGCCGTCGTCCCGCCGCCGGTCCTCAAGGAGGGCGACGACTGCCCCGACTCGACGTTGGCGGTCAAGGGGATCACCAGCCAGCCGAGTTACGTCATCGGCGATCAACCGAAGTTCACCATGGTCGTCACCAACATCGGCCTGGTGGCCTGCAAGCGGGATGTCGGTGCCGCGGTGCTCGCTGCCTACGTGTACGGCCTCGACAACAACCGGCTGTGGTCCAACCTCGACTGCGCGCCGTCCAACGAAACCCTGGTCAAGACGTTCAACCCCGGCGAGCAGGTGACCACCGAGGTGACCTGGACCGGGATGGGCTCGGCTGCCAACTGCCCACTGCCGCGCCAGCCGATCGGGCCCGGCACCTACAACCTCGTCGTGCAGCTGGGCAACCTGCGCTCCTCGACGGTTCCCTTCGTCCTCGCCGAGGCCGCCGCGCCGCCGCCGGGCGACGCCCCGCCCGCCGCGGGCGATGCTCCGCCTCCGGCGGAAGAGGCGCCGGCGCCCGCACCCGCAGGTTAGACGTCCGCCCGTTCGCGGATCTCCACCGCCGTCTCGAGCATCTGCCCGGTGCTGCAGAACCAATCCTGCAGGTTGAGGTCGATGATCAGCTCGTCTGCGCCGGCATCGGCAGCCGTCCTGACGTCGTCCATGACTTGGTCGAGGGTGCCGACGAACGCCGACCGGTCGGGGCCTGCCGGACGGTCGGTGAAGGTCACGTTGCCCACGACGACCATCTCCATCCGGCTCGCGTCCCGGCCGCACCCGCAGGCCATTTCCCGGATGCGGTCCCAGCTCGCCCGCAGTTCTGCGGCTCCGGCAGGCCCGGGGGTCGTGAGCAGCGGCAGCCATCCGTCCGCGCGTCGGGCGATGCGTTGCACGGCCCTGGGACTGGTGCTTCGACCCAGGTTGCTCCCACCCCCGCCCAGCATCACGGGGATCTTCGAGACGGGCTTGGGCAGCACGTAGGCGTCATCGATGACGACGCGGGCACTGCGGAACGTGACCGGGTCGGGCCCCCACACCGCATCGAAGACGTCCAGCGTCTCGTCGAGGAAGCGACCGCGGTCGGCCCGGGTGGCGCCGGTCGCCATGAGGTCGTCACTGGCCCAGCCGGGACCCATGCCTGCGATCATGCGGCCGCCGCTGATCTGATCCATCGTGGCCAGCGTCTTCGCCAGCTGGACGGGCATGTGCTGTGCGGCGACCAGAAGGGCGATGCCGAGGCGCACCTTCTCGGTCGCCACCGCCGCCGCGGTGAGGACGGTCAGGGGGTCGGCGACTTGGCGCGAGTGTTCCGGCCATGGCTCGTCGGTTCCGGCATACGGCTCGAGCGGCGACGTCGGGAAGAGGAGCCGTTCGTACGTCCACAGGCTGGCGTACCCGGCGGCTTCCGCCGTGCCGGCCGCTTCGACGATGTCGTGCTGTAGGTCGACCCCCAACCTCTGGGGCAAACGAAGTCCGAGTTTCACGTAGATCCTTCGATGTAGTGGTGTTCGTCGTGGCCGTCGCAGGTCGAGCCGGCCTCCCGCGGTGGAGTGCGGTTCTGCACTGTTTTCGGTCCACCGGACGAGTGTTCAACACTCACATTGATGTGAAGGTCAACTGTAAGCTCGAGCACATGCGGATCGGAGAGCTCGCGGAGCGCACCGGCGTCTCCCGCCGGCTGCTGCGGTACTACGAGGAGCAGGGGCTGCTGGTGCCCAGCCGGGCCCGCAACGGCTACCGCGAGTACGGCGAGCCGCACGTCGACGTCGTGTTGCAGATCGCCGGGTTGCTCGATGCCGGCCTACCGACCCGGATCATCGCCCAGCTCCTGCCGTGTCTGGATCAGCCGCAGACCATCTACGTTCCCGACGTGACGCCCGAGATGATCGCCACCCTGCGACGCGAACAGGGTCGGTTGTCCGAACGCATCGAGTTCCTGAGTCGCAACAGAGACGCGATCGCCAACTACCTCGACAGGGTTCTCGCCATCAAGTCGACCACCGGTGGGAGCAGGACGGCGTCATGACGGATGCTGATGTCGTCAACGCGCACATCGGGTTTCACGACCGTGGCGGTCAAGCCAGCTGATCGGCGATCGTCGACTCGGCCAGCTGCGACAGACCCTCCCGGATGTGCCGCGCCCACATCGAGCCGATGCCGTCCACCGACTGCAGGTCGTTGGCACTCGCGGCCAGCACCCCCTGCAGGGAGCCGAACGACCGCACCAACAGGTCGACGTGTGCGAACTGGAGCCGAGGAATGCCCGCCATCGCGCGATAACCCCGCGAGCTCATCGCCGAGTCCTGGGCTTCGAGCGTCGACGGGTAGCCGAAGACCCGCGCCAAGGCCGTGAAGTCGAGGAGTTCGTTGTCGCTGAGCCCGTCCAGTTCGTCGAGCGTGGCGGTGACCTGGGCGTTAGACGGCGGATCCGGGTTGGCGTGGTAGTCACGGGCGATCAGTTCGCGGGCGGTGTCGTTGTCACCGACGAGTTCCTCGAGCTGCAATTTGAGCTGGCGCCCGTTGGTACCGAGTTCGACGACGTCCGCGTCGATCTCGAGGCTGATGCGGCGCACCATCTCCAAGCGCTGGACCACGGTCATCACGTCGCGCAGCGTCACGAAGTCCTCGATCTCGGCCGTCGACAGCTGCCGGTTGACCTCGTCGAGGCGCGTCTTGTAGCGCTCGAGGGTGGCGATGGTCTGGTTCGCACGCGACAGGATGGTCGCGGAGTCGGGCACCACGTGCCGTTCGCCGGCGACGTAGACGGTGACGATGCTCATCGAATGGCTCACTGACACAACGGGATAGCCCGTTTGAACGGCCGTCCGCTCGGCTGACCGATGCCGGGTGCCGGACTCATCGGTGGGAATCGACGGGTCGGGCACCAACTGGACGTTGGCGCGAAGGATGCGCGTCCCGTCGCTCGACAGCACCACGGCGCCGTCCATCTTCGACAGCTCCCGCAGCCGGGTCGGTGCATAGGCGACGTCGAGTACGAAGCCGCCGTCGCAGATCGCCTCCACCGTGTCGTCATAGCCGAGCACCACCAGGGCGCCGGTGCGGCCGCGCAGGATGCGTTCCAGGCCGTCGCGGAGCGCCGTGCCGGGTGCCAGTTGCCCCAGCGTCTCGCGCAGGGTCGGTCGGGCGAGTTGTACGACGTTGCCGCGTCCGGTTCTGGCTGCCTTCACGCCCATCATCCCTCCTTGCTCCGGCCGCCATTCTCCCTCACATCATCGGAGATCGTCCTGAGCGCCCGCAATGCCCCCGAGATGTTGTCCGCCGACATGACCGTCAAACCGGCGGGCGCGTCCTTCACCCCTGGAGGTACGACGGCGGTGGTGAAACCCAGTCGGGTGGCCTCGGCGAGGCGCCGATCCATGCCCGTGACCCGGCGCAGGTCCCCCGCCAGTCCGACTTCACCGATGGCCACCACCGTGGTGGGCATCGGGATGTCGGCGTACGCCGATGCGATCGCCAGGGCGACCGCGAGATCGGAGGACGGATCGGTGAGCCGCATGCCGCCGACCGTCGACAGATAGATGTCGTTCTGGCCGACATTGAGATGCGCGCGCTTCTCCAGAACGGCGGTGATCATCGCCGCGCGGGCCGAATCGATGCCGCTGACCGCCCGCCGTGGGCTGCCCGCGGACGCCGAGCCGATCAGCGCCTGCACCTCGCCGATCAGTGGTCGCTTGCCGTCGAGGGTCACCGTCACCGAGGTACCCGACACCGGTTGGGGCCGTTGATCCAAGAAGAGGCCGGACGGATCGGCGACGCCCTCGATTCCGTTGTCGTGCAATAGGAAACAACCGACTTCGTCTGCCGCGCCGAAACGGTTCTTCACCCCGCGCACCATCCTCAGCGCCGAACTGCGGTCGCCCTCGAAGTGCAGGACCACGTCGACGAGGTGCTCCAGCGACCGCGGCCCGGCGATGGCGCCGTCCTTGGTCACGTGTCCGACCAGGATGATCGCCACACCGGGGGGCCCGGCCGTCTTCACGTACGAAGTCAGGGCGGTGGTCACCGCGCGCACCTGGGTGACGCCGCCCGTCACGCCGTCGACCTCCGCCGTCGACATGGTCTGCACCGAGTCGACGACGATGAGCGTCGGCCGAACCTGCTCGATGTGGCCGAGCGCGGTCTGCAGGTCCGACTCGGCCGCCAGGAAGACCTCGTCGTGGGTACAGCCGGTGCGCTCGGCCCGGAGTCGGATCTGGCCCGCCGACTCCTCTCCCGACAAGTACAGCGCGCGCCGGCCGCTCTGCGCCCACTGGTGGACGACCTCGAGGAGCAGCGTCGACTTGCCGACGCCGGGATCACCCGCCAGCAGTGTCACCGAACCGGGCACCAGGCCGCCACCGAGAACCCGGTCGAGCTCGGCGACTCCGGTTCCGAAGTGCTTCGTGGATCCGGGGTCGATCGAGCTGATGGGCACGGCCGGTGAGCTGGGGGCGACGGCCCGGCCGGCCGCCGATCCAGAGATGGGCGTGAGGGCCGCGATCTCCTCGACGGTGCCCCAGCTGCCGCAGTCGGGGCACCGACCGACCCACTTCGTACTGATGTGGTGGCATTCCGAACAGCGGTGTTGAGATCGCGCCTTCGAACCAGCCCTCGCCACACGCCGACGGTATCGGTCGGCACCGACAGGGGTCGGCAGGCCGCGCTAGTGGCCGCCCGTGTCGGCTTCGGCGCCCGCCTCGACCGCGGCCTCGCGGCGGGGCGCCTCGCCAGCGGAGATCGGCACCGCGATCTCCTTCTGGCCCGAGCGTTCGAAGGTGAAGGTGAAGGGGTAGTTGAGCCCGTTGCTGATCGGCTGGCTGAGTTGGACCTTGGCCTCTGCGGTGTCGGCGCCCTCGGTGGCGTCCAGCGGGCTCGGTACGCCGTCGGGCGTCCCGACGACGAGGGTGCCACCGGCAGGCACCCGCATGTCGCCGGTGAGGGTCACGGTGCCGACGCTGGAGGTGATGGACACCAACCGGTCGGGCTCGGCCGCCGATTCGTTGATCGCGACGAGGAGCAGTTCGGCCTGGCTGCCCGGCCGCACGTAGTCGGCGGTCTGCGGCGCACGGATGTGAACGTTGCGCAGGGCGATGCCGTTGGTGGGGTCGCCGACCCAGGTCAGGGTGCCGTTGACCGCGGGCTGCTGGTTCGCGCTCTGGGAGATCTGGCCCGCACTGCAACCGGCCAGGGCGAGGGTGGCGGCCAGGCCGCACGCGGCCAGCGTGCGAGCGGAAGACCGCGAATCGAAGAGCGTCACTCTAGCCTCCTGCTCGGGCGCGGAACGATCGTGAGAGCGTCCCGTGTGTCGACTATGCAGAGTAGTAGGTAGCCGGGACCGCGTGAAGCCGAGGGCCGACGAGCCGTCGGCGGCGATTCGGTTCACGCCTCGCGCGTTAGCTCGTCTCACCGGGCTCGAGAGGCCGTGCGGAGCGGTCGCTGGGATGTCCCCGATGACTCCGGAAGGCGTCCGACGTGGGCCTTGGCGGGGCCCGCCCGGGTTTGCCGAGAGGAGCGCGCGTTGCATGGATTCGTCACCATGTCAACCCCTAGTCTTCATCCACGGTGCCCCTGACCTGCACCGTTGCTCAACGCGTGTCTGGTTGCCGTGCTAAGATTGCCTTGTGAAAGGGGCTCTAATCTGATGATTTTCAAGGTCGGAGACACCGTTGTCTATCCACATCACGGTGCTGCGTTGATCGAGGCGATCGAAACCCGGACCATCAAGGGCGAGCAGAAGGAGTATCTCGTCCTGAAGGTCGCTCAGGGCGATCTCACGGTCAGAGTTCCCGCAGACAATGCAGAGTACGTCGGCGTTCGTGACGTGGTTGGCCAGGAGGGTCTCGACAAGGTCTTCCAGGTTCTGCGTGCCCCGCACACCGAGGAGCCGACCAACTGGTCGCGCCGTTACAAGGCGAACCTCGAGAAGCTGGCATCCGGCGACGTGAACAAGGTCGCCGAGGTCGTCCGCGACCTGTGGCGGCGCGACCAGGAGCGTGGACTGTCCGCCGGTGAGAAGCGCATGCTGGCCAAGGCGCGGCAGATTCTCGTCGGCGAACTCGCTCTGGCGGAGAACACCGACGAGGAGAAGGCAGAGACGATCCTCGACGAGGTTCTGGCCGCCGCTTCCTGACGTCCCCGACGTGGTCGTTCGGTGCGGCGATGAGCGCTTGCGCGAAGAGCGATGAACTTCCGCATCGGTCTTGGCACCGACGTTCATCCGATCGAGGCCGGTCGGCCGTGTCGGCTGCTGTGTTTGACGTTCGACGACGCCGACGGCTGCGCCGGGCACTCCGACGGTGACGTTGCCGCGCACGCACTGTGCGACGCCTTGCTGAGCGCCGCCGGTCTCGGGGACGTCGGCAGCGTCTTTGGAACGGACCGCGACGAGTGGCGTGGAGTCAGCGGTGCCGACATGTTGCGGCACGTGCACGCCCTGGTGGCCGCGGAGGGCTACCAGGTGGGCAACGCCGTTGTTCAGGTCATCGGGAACAGGCCGAAGGTGAGCCCGCGTCGCGCCGAGGCGCAGCAGCTGCTCTCGGCGCTGTTGGGCGCTCCGGTGTCGGTGTCGGCGACCACCACTGACGGGCTTGGCCTGACCGGTCGTGGAGAGGGTCTGGCGGCGATCGCGACGGCCCTGATCGTCCCCGACGAGCGCTCGCGCGAGGAGCAGACTAGCCCCGACGAGCGCTCGCGCGAGGAGCAGACTAGCCCCGACGAGCGCTCGCGCGAGGAGCAGACTAGCGGTGTTGGCGATTGAGGTCCCACGGGCCGGTAAGCTGGCCCGTCGTGACCGATCACGCCGGGCTGCGGCTGCACGACACCATGACTGGTGCCGTGCGTGAGTTTACGCCGCTGCGGGACGGGCACGCCTCCATCTATCTGTGCGGCGCGACCGTTCAGGGCCTGCCCCACATAGGACACGTCCGCAGCGGCGTCGCGTTCGACGTGTTGCGTCGCTGGCTGACGGCAAAGGGCTTCGACGTCGCGTTCATTCGCAACGTCACCGACATCGACGACAAGATCCTCAACAAGGCCGCCGACGCCGGACGGCCGTGGTGGGAGTGGGCCGCCACGTACGAGCGGGCCTTCACCGCGGCCTATGACGCTCTCGGCGTGCTGCCTCCCTCGGCCGAGCCGCGGGCCACCGGGCACATCACCCAGATGGTGGAGTTGATCGAGCGCCTGCTGAGCGACGGGCACGCGTACACGGGTGGCGGCGACGTCTACTTCGACGTGTTGAGCTATCCCGACTACGGCCGGCTGTCCGGTCACCGGATCGACGACGTACACCAGGGTGAGGGTGTCGCGACGGGCAAGCGCGACCCCAGGGACTTCACGCTGTGGAAGGGCGCCAAGCCCGGTGAGCCGTCGTGGCCGACACCGTGGGGGCCGGGTCGGCCCGGCTGGCACACCGAATGCGTGGCCATGGCCCACCAGTACCTGGGCGCAGAATTCGACATCCATGCCGGCGGTATGGATCTCGTCTTCCCCCACCACGAGAACGAGATCGCCCAGGCGCGGGCCGCGGGGGATGGCTTCGCCAGGTATTGGTTGCACAACGGCTGGGTCACCATGGGTGGCGAGAAGATGAGCAAGTCGCTGGGCAACGTGCTGGCGATACCCGCTGTGCTGCAACGAGTTCGGGCCGCGGAACTGCGCTACTACCTCGGCAGTGCGCATTACCGGTCGATGCTGGAGTTCTCCGAGAATGCACTGCAGGACGCGGTGAAGGCCTACACGGGCGTCGAGGAGTTCCTGCACCGGGTGTGTAGCCGGGTGGGCACCGTCGTGCCGGGAGAATGGACCGAGAAGTTCGGCGCCGCGCTCGACGACGACCTTGCCGTGCCGTCGGCGCTCGCCGAGGTGCACGCGGCGCGAGCCGAGGGCAACCGTGCCCTCGATTCGGGCGATCACGATGCCGCCATGCGGCATGCGCGTTCGATCCGGGCCATGATGGGCATCCTCGGATGCGATCCGCTCGACGAGCGGTGGGAATCCCGCGACGAGACCTCCGCGGCGCTCGCCGCGATCGACGAACTCGTCCAGTGGGCGCTGGCGAGTCGCGCCGAGGCTCGCAACCGGCGAGACTGGGCGCAGGCCGACGAGATCCGGGACCGACTCAAGGCGGCCGGCATCGACGTCACCGACACCGCCGACGGCCCGCAATGGGCTCTTCTCGAAGCAGACGGCAAGTCGACCAGAGCTGACGAGCAGGCCGGCGGAGGGGCATAGCGATGGCAGGCAATTCGCAGCGGCGCGGCGCCGTCCGCAAGGCGGGCACGAAGAAGGGACCCACGGTCGGGTCCGGAGGCGTGCGGCGCCGTGGGCTCGAAGCCAAGGGCGCCACTCCGCCCGCGCACGCGCGCCCACATCACCCCGCCGGAAAGCGGGCGGCCAAGGCGGCGCGATCGGACCAGGGCCGCCACAAGAGGACTGATGAGACCGAGGTCGTGCTCGGTCGCAATCCGGTGCTGGAGTGTCTGCGCGCCGGAGTGCCCGCCACCGCACTGTGGGTCGTCCTGGGAACCGAGTCCGACGAACGGCTCACCGAATCGGTGCAGCGGGCGGCCGACAAGGGCATCGCGATCCTCGAGGTGCAGAAGCACGACCTCGACCGCATCAGCTCCAACGGTCTGCACCAGGGCATCGCGCTACAGGTGCCGCCGTACGACTACGCGCATCCGGACGATCTGCTGCGGGCGGCCACCGCGGACGCGTCGCCGGCCCTGCTGGTGGCGCTGGACAACATCTCCGATCCGCGGAATCTCGGCGCGATCGTGCGTTCGGTCGCCGCGTTCGGCGGGCACGGCGTCCTGATCCCGCAGCGCCGGTCGGCATCGGTGACCGCCGTGGCGTGGCGCACCAGCGCAGGGGCGGCAGCCCGGCTGCGGGTCGGACGTGCGACGAACCTGACCAGAACGCTGAAGAGTTGGGCTGACGAAGGACTGTTCGTGGTGGGGCTCGATGCGGGCGGTGACACCCAGCTCGACGAACTCGACTGCCGCGGGCCGATGGTGGTCGTCGTCGGGTCCGAGGGCAAGGGGCTTTCCAGGCTGGTGCGGGAGAATTGCGACGCGATCGTGTCCATTCCGATGGCTGGTCCCACGGAGTCGCTCAACGCGTCGGTCGCGGCGGGCGTGGTGCTGGCGGAGATCGCCCGTCAGCGCCGCTAGGTCACAGGCCGAAGACCTGGATCCCGGCCCACAGGCCGAGCACCGACACGGCAAGCGTCAAGGGCACCGTGAACAGCCCGATCCGACTGAACTCGAGAAAGCCGGCGGGTAGGCGTTCTCGCTGAACCACGCTGCGCCACAACAGGTTCGACAGAGAACCCGGATAGGTGAGGTTCGGTCCGACGTTGACGCCGATCAAGACCGCCAACACGGCCGCCGGTCCGAGGCCGCTGATCAGCGGCAGCAACACCAGCACCGCGGGCAGATTGTTGACGACGTTGGACAGCAGTGCCGCGGCGACGGCGATGCCGAGCAGTGCGGGCAACGCGGTTCCGGCGGGCAGCACGTGGCGCATCGCGTCGTCGAGGCCGTGCCCCATCACTGCCGTGACCACCACGCCGAGGCAGAGCACGAAGGCGAGGAATGGCACGTTGGCGGCGGCGATGATGCCGGCCGGCGTGGTGTGGCGTCGCACCAGCCCCCGCCCGGCGAGAACCACTGCGCCCGCGAGCGCGGCCCACGCCGGGGACGCTCCAAGCAAGGACGTCACCGCGAAGCCGACGAGCGTCAGTGCCAGCACGACCAGGACGAAGACTGGCATTTCCGCCGGCGGTGGACTTGTCCTCTCCATCGGGGGCTCGGCCAGGTCGCGCCGGAAGAACCAGCGCAGCAGAACGTATTCCGCCCAGATCGCCACCAGCCAGGGCAGTGCCATGACGGCGCTGAAGTGGGCGAAGGTCAGACCGGCCGCGCCGAATGCGAGCAGGTTGGTGAGGTTGGAGACCGGCAGCAACAACGACGCCGTATTGGCCAGGTGGGCGGTGGCGTAGGCGTGAGGTCGCGACGAGATGCCAAGTGTCCGTGCGGTTGCCAACACGACGGGGGTCAGCAGAACGACGGTCGCGTCCAGGCTCAGGACCGCCGTCGTCGTGGCGGCGATGACGAAGACCCCGCCCAGCAGGCGTTTGGGTTCTCCCGCGCTGCGGCGGGCGATCGCAACCCCGGCGGCGTGGAACAGCCCCTCGTCGTCACAGGACTTCGCCAGTACCAGAACGGCGGCGAGGAAGCCGACCACCGGGAGCAGGTCCTCGATCTCGGCCAGCGCGTCGTCCACCGAGACGATTCCTGCCGCGATGAGCAGCCCGGCCGCGGGGACGGCGGCCACCGCCTCGGGCCAGCCGCGTGGGCGGAACATGGCGAAGGCCAGGACCACGGCCAGCGCGACCAGCGCCAGCGTCAGCTCCACGGGTCAGCGCGTTCCCACGGCGTCGGGAGGTGAAGACGGACCGAATCCTCCCGGGCCAGCCGGGTGAGGATCCGCATGGACACGTCGAGGTCGTCTCCTGCGTACGGCAGGGCGCGTACGGGCTGGTGCAGCGGACGGAAGAAGTCGTCCCAGTGCACCAGTACGACCCTGGTGGCGCCCACCGCGCGCACGGCCTCACTCCAGTAGTCGACGACGTAGCGTTCGGATTGCAGGCCCAATTGTCCGACGCCGAGGTAGACGACATCGGCCCGGTGTCCCCGCAGTGCGCCGCGGACGAAGCCCGCGCTTCCGACCACCAGTGCCCGTCGATCGGTGGGCACGTGACGGATCAACGTCGACCACGACTCGCCGCACCGGTACGCCGAGGCCCTGACCGGTGGCACGACCGGCGCGGTGATGAATCCGGGGAAACGGTCGGGCGGACAGTGGTCACCGAGCACGAGCGTCACCTCGAACGCTCCCACTGACACCGACTCCCCGGGTGTGACGACGACGAGCCGGTCCTCCGGCAGCCCGGCGCCCCGGCCGAGTTGGGCGGCCGAGGTGCCTCCCACCAACGTCGCGCCGGTACGAACCGCGACGGCGGCCGAGTCCATCGCATGGTCGAAGTGGGTGTGCACGGGGAGCACTGCGTCGAGTCGTTCGACGCCGAGACGGGCGAGGCATCCGTCGATGCTCGGCAGGGAGGGGGCCAGCTTGCGGGTGCCGACCGTGAGCAGCCCGGGCCTCGAAAAGAAGCCGTCGGTCATCAGCGCCGACTCGCCGTCCTGGATCAGGAGCGTGGTCACACCCGCCCACGTGACGGTCAGGGGCGACTCCGCCGAGGCACCTGGCTGGTCGAAGTAGTCCTGGTAGTCCCGCAGGTCGGGCCGCCCCAGTTTCACGCGCATCAGGTGAACGCTTCCAGTACGACGCCGTCGGCGGTCAGCCGATCGCGCACCGCCTTGGCGATCTGCACTGCACCCGGCGAATCCCCGTGTACGCAAATCGATTCCACCGTGATGGGGATGGTGGACCCGTCGACCGCGGTCACGCGACCCCGGCCGGTCATCGTCGACACCCGATCCGCGATCCGGTCGACGTCCTCGAGCACCGCGTTGCGCTCGCGTCGCGAGACCAGTTGACCGTCCGGCCGGTAGGCACGGTCGGCGAACGCCTCTGGCACGGTGCGGAGGCCGAGCGCTTCTGCTGCGGCGAAGAACGCCGAACCAGTCAGGCCGAGCACCGGCAGGCCAGGGTCGAGCGCGTGCACGGCCTCGGCTACCGCAGCGGCTTGGCCGTGATGGGTGACGATCGTGTTGTACAACGCGCCATGGGGTTTCACGTAACTCACCGTCGAACCCGCGGCGGCGGCGAGCGCCTGCAGCGCGCCGATCTGGTACACGACGTCGGCGACGAGATCCTCGTGGGTCACATCGACGAAGCGGCGGCCGAACCCAGCGAGGTCCCGGTAGCCCACCTGTGCCCCGATGCGGACGCCACGCTCGGCCGCGGCCCGGCAGGTGCGTGCCAGTCCCGCTGGATCGCCGGCGTGGAATCCGCAGGCAACGTTCGCGCTGGTGACCACGTCGAGCATGGCTTCGTCGTCGCCCAGGCGCCACACCCCGAAGCCCTCACCGAGGTCGGCGTTGAGGTCGACGGTCACGCAGGACACGTCGGTAAGCCTACGGGCTGATGCAGCCGCGTTTCGGGTCGGCGTACGTTCGTGGGCATGCGAGCCGAGGTGCTGATCACTGCAACCGAACTCGGGCAGCTTGTCGCGGACGGGGCATCCCTTGCCATCCTGGACGTCCGCTGGCAGCTGACCCAGCCGGACGGTCGGGCGGCCTACGAGGCGGGACACGTTCCCGCTGCGGTCTACGTGTCCCTCGAGGACGATTTGACCGATCACTCGGTGGCCGGAAGGGGCAGGCACCCACTGCCGTCGGGGTCCGCGGTCCAGGCGGCGGCACGGCGGTGGGGGATCGATCCGGACACCGCCGTCGTGGTGTACGACGACTGGAACCGTGCGGGCTCGGCACGGGCCTGGTGGGTTCTCAAGGCAGCTGGCCTCGACGACGTGCGGATCCTCGACGGCGGTCTCGCCGCGTGGATCTCGTCGGGGGGCGCGCTGGAGTCGGGGACGGTCGCCCCGCCGGCGGGGCGCGTCACCGTCGCCCACCAGGACCTGTACTCGGGTGGTCTGCCGACGTTGGAGGCGCGGGATGCCGCGGAACTGGGTGCCCGGCTGATCGACGCGCGGGCGCCGGAACGCTTCCGCGGCGACGTCGAACCCGTCGACCCGGTGGCCGGCCACATCCCAGGTGCGGTCAACGTGCCGAGCACCTCACTGCTCGATGCCGGTGGCGCGTTCCTCTCCGACGCCGAGCTCCTCGGCACGTTCGGTGACGTCGAGGGGGTGTACTGCGGGTCGGGTGTCACCGCGTCGGTCGTGGTGGCGGCGTTGGCGGCACTCGGCGTGGACGCGGCGCTGTTCCCCGGGTCGTGGTCGCAATGGACTTCGGAGAGCGGGCGCCCGGTGGCTACCGGCGACTGACCCGGCGGCTGCCGATCGCCCAGCACAGCAGGAAGATCCCGAACGAGATGGCGGTCACGAACACCGACACCGGAACGCCGGGGGCCAGCGACAGCACGATGCCGCCGACGGCGGAGACCTCGGCGAACACCACCGAGGCGATGATGGTCGTCGCGGGTGCGGTGAAGACGCGCGCGGCCGCTGCCGCGGGCGTGATGAGCAGGGACATCACCAGCAGCGCCCCGACGATCTGGACACCCTGGGCGGCGGTGACGCCCACCAGGGCGGCGAACACGATGCCGAGTGCGCGCACCGGCACGCCACGCCCTGCGGCGACCTCGGGATCGACGGTCGCGAACAGCAGGGGCCGGTAGCTGATCGCGAGGACGGCGACCACGACAACCGTGATCACGCTCAACAGCGCGAGTCCGGAGTAGCCGACGCCGACGATCTGACCCGTCAACAGCGCGAAGCTGGTGCCGGTCCGGCCCGGGTACAGATGGATGAAGAGCACCGCGAGCCCGAGGCCGAAGGCCAACACGACGCCGATCGCCGAGTCACGCTCTCGGGTCCGTTGGCCGAGAAAGCCGAACAGTATTGCGGCAAGCGCACTTCCGACCAGGGCGCCCACCCCGACGTTGAAGCCGGTGAGCAGGGCGAAGGATGCACCCGTCAGCGAGAGCTCGCTGGAGCCGTGCACGGCGAACGACATCTGCCGCATCACGATGAAGGGGCCGATGAGTCCCGCGAGCAGGGCGAGCAGCGCGGCGGCGAGCAAGGCCTGCTGGACGAAGTCGCGGCGCAGCAGGTCCGCGGTGACGTCGAACGAGAACAGATGCATCAGCAGATCGCTCAGTCGGTCAGTCACGTCGGTGCCCGCTCGCGTGGCCCGAGTGGTCACCAGGGGTCTCACCGTGGTCACCGACCACGACGTACTGGCCGCCGATCTTCACCACGTGGATGTCGGCACGGTAGAGGTCCGAGAGGGTCTCCGACGTCATCACCTCGGCCACCGTGCCGATCCGGAAGCGTCCGTCGGCCAGGTAGAGCACCCGATCGACGTACGGTAGAACGGGATTCACCTCGTGGGTGACGAAGAGTACGGCGGTGCCCGACTCGCGTCGACGCTGGTCGATGAGGGCGGAGACGAGGCGGGCGTTGGCCGGGTCGAGGTTCAGCAGCGGCTCGTCGCACAGCAGCACGGCGGGTTCGGTCGCGATGGCCTGGGCGATGCGGACCCGTTGCAACTCGCCCCCGGACATCACTCCGACCGGCACGTCGCCGAGGCGGATTCCGTCGACCTGGCGCAGCGCCCGTGTCACCGTGTCGCGTTTCGCGGCCCGCTGGCGCGGGCTGGTGACACCCCATCGGTGCCCGTCGTATCCGAGGCCCACCAGATCGCGTCCGCGCAACGTCAGCCCGGCGTCCATCGAACGGTGCTGCGGCACATAGCCGATGCCTCCCGTCACCTCGACGCTGCCGGCACTGAGCGGTATCTCGCCGAGGAGCACCTTGAGCAGCGAGGTCTTGCCGGTGCCGTTGGGGCCGAGGACGGCGACGAACTCACCTGCCCGCACGGTGAGGTCGAGGTTCTCCCACAGGACGCGGTCACCGAAGGCGAGGCGGGCACCTTCGGTGACGACCACGGCAGAACGGTCAGGCGCCACGGTTCGACATCATCGCGTCACGGCGGGAGCATGGTCCAACTGGTCCGCGAATTCCTCGACCGTGCTGCGCTGCCAGTCGAGGTAGTCCAGTCCGTTCTGAAGCGTCTCGGCGACCGTGATGACGGGGACGCCCGATGTGCGTGCCGCGTCCGCGATTCGAGTGGTCGTGGGTGTCTCGGTTTGTTGGTTGAGCACGACGGCGGACACCCGATGACCGTCGACGAGGTCGAGCACGGCGGCCACGTCGGCCGGCGAGGGATCGCTCCCCTGCTCGATGGCGCTGGCGAAGGACGTCGGGGTGCGGTCGGCGATGCCGGCCGCCGCGAGCAGGTAGTGGGCGACGGGTTCGGTGGCCACGACGGCGACGCCCGGGTGCCTGCGACCGATTTCGCGTTCGGACTGTCCGATTGCGTCGGCTCGCGTGGTGAAGGCATGCGCCTTGTCGCGGTAGGCGGCCGCGTTCGGCGGGTCGTCGGTGGCGAGTCGGTCGGCGACCTGGGTGGCCACGGCCTTCGCAGTGGCGAGGTCGTAGAACACGTGCTCGTTGGCGGCTTCGCCGCCCGGTTGACGGGGCGTCAGCCCGTAGGCGTCGACGGTGGGCACGCTGGGATGGGCGGCCAGCACGTCGTCGACCCAGTGGTCGTATCCACCGCCGTTGTAGACGACCAGGGTGGCGTCGGAGATGGCCGCCGCGTCCGAGGGCGTGGCCTCATACGAATGGGGATCGCCGACGGCACTGTTCAGGATTGTGTGCACGCTCGCGTGGTCGCCTGCCACGGCGCTCGCCACACTGGCCCACACGTCGGTCGAGGCCACCACCGACGGGCCTGCGGACCGGTCGGGCGCCGGAGCCGCTCCGCAGGCGGTGGCGGCGCACGCGATCAGGGTGGCTCCCAGAATCGACGCGATCCTAATGATAACCATTTCCAAAAATGGTAAGCCATGACACGTCCCGCGGCAAAGTCCCGCCCTGGGAAGCCCCTTGAGCCCGCTCGAGAGGGTGCCGAGCCAAGGAACCATAGGGAAATCCCCGATTCGGTGGGCCGGGCGGCCGCGGCATGATCGTTACGACGACGTCAGAAGGGGCGACACGGCGAGGGGCGCGGGACGGTGGTTGAACCGAAACACGCCGGACGTGCGGGGGCACTCGCCGTGACGTTCGGCATCTGGGCGGCGGTGCTGGCCCAGCCGGGCATCGCCTCCGCCGAACCGGCGGCCGATCCGTCCCCGGACTCGTCCGCGGCCGAGAGTCCGGCGGGGGGTACGGACTCGACGACGGAGCCCGGGGTGGTGTCGACTGGGGGGTCGACATCGTCCGCGGGGGGCGGCTCCGTCGAGTCAGGATCGGGGTCCGGCGCATCGCCGGACCCCGATTCCGGCTCGCCGGGAGGTTCGGAGGCATCCGTCGAGCCCGCGCCCGGCGTCGTCATCCGCAGTTCCGGTGGCGCGCTGACCTCCGGCGAACCCGAGCATGCCGCCGTCGACCAACAGTCGGTGTCGGCAGGCGGCGCGACAGCCCGAGAACCGGCGGCCAAGGTCGGATCCGCCGCGAAGCCGGCGTCGCCGGCCGCGGGACCGGTCATGGTCGCGACGGCGGCGCAGCCCGATCCGTCGGTCAACCACAGGAACGTCAATCCCACGACGGCCGCGGCAGGCGATCGCCATGTGGTGCAGCCGGAACGGTCGGTGGTGACCCGGATCGCCGTGATCCCCGATCGCACGGCCGGATCGGACGTCGATGCTCAGATCAGGGACTGGCCCACCCAGCGCGTTCGTCCCCGGATTCCTGCGTCCGCACTGCTGGAGCCGCAAGCACCTTCGGAGCCGCGGGCCGTCACCACGACCAACGCCTCCTTGAGATTCGTGACCAACTTCCTGGCGGCTGCTCTAGCCCCTTTCATCGTCCCGTTGCCGGGAAGTCCGGTGGACCAGCCGACGCAGTGGGCCGTACTTGCTTGGCTGCGAAGACAATCCGACCGAAACGTCCTCGATCGACGACCCAGCCTCGTCCTCGACCCGATGCGGACCGAACAAGTCGACGCCCGCTCCGAGGCAGCGGACCCGCCACGCGCGACGGTCGAGAGCATCGACGCGGTGACGGGCCGGGTGAGCGGCGGGGTCGAGGCAACGGATCATCGACGGCTTCGTTACGAACTCGCCGAGCCGATCGATCGGCGGCTGGGCAGCGTCACCGTCGACCGGCACACGGGCCAGTGGACGTTTGCACCCCGTCAGCCAACCCGGCTGGCGGCTGCGCTCGGGCCGGACAATGGCGTCGTCGAATTCTCGATCGTCGCGTCCGACGGGCGGGCGGTCGACGTCAGAGCGCCCGTCGACCCCGCCGAGGCGGCCGTCACCGGAACCATCGACCTGAGGCACGGGCTGATCTACGGTCTGGCGGCGGTGGCGGACCGGCTCTACGTCCTCAACGCTGCCTCCAACACGGTGGGCAACGGCTCCGTCACGGTCGTCGACACCTCGACCAGGACGATTGCGGGCACGATTGAGGTTGGCGGCATGCCCTTCGGGATCGCCGTCGGTGACAGGAGGCTCTACGTCGGGAACACCGACGACGGCACCGTGTCGGTCGTCGACGTCGCGTCCCACGAGGTGGTCGACGTCATCGACGTCGGCGCCAATCCCTTCGGCCTCGCCGTCTCCGGAGACCGCCTCTACGTCGCCGACCACGCCGGCACGGTGTCGGTGGTCGACCTCGGCGACAACGCCGAGCTCACCCGGATCCTCGTCGACGGAAACCCCTTCGCGGTGGCCGCCACCGCCGACCGCGTGTACGTGACCGACTATGCGGGAGGGACCGTCGCGGTCGTCGACCGGGCGACCGACACTGCCGTCGACCCGGTAGAAGAAGGGGGTGCCTATCCGTTCTACGCCGCGGTCGTGGGTCGCCGGCTGTACGTCGTCAACACCGCCACGAACGCGCTCACGATCATCGACGAAACGGGCGATACCGTGGTGGGTCTCGGTGTCTCGGCTGGTCTTCCCGATCCGATCCCGGCCGGTGCGGCACCGGCGGAATTCCTGGTGCGCGGCGACCGGCTCTACGTGAGCAACGTCAACAGCGGCACCGTCGCGGTGATCGACGTCGCCAGTGGCCAGCTGGTCGACACGATCGCCGTCGGCATCCATCCCGGCCTGCTGACCGCCACCGCGGATGGCGGGACGGTCTACGTCGCCGACGTCCTGACTGGCACCGTGCGGGTGATCACCAGCGTGCGTCACATCGCCGAACTCTGACCCGGTGTTTCGCGACGGCCTCGTCGCCAGCGTGATGCGGAGCGAATCCGCTAGCGTCATGGAGCATGTCCAGGCCTTCAGCGCCGCGCCGACGCGCCACTCTGGCATCGCTGGCCGCCGAATTGAAGGTCTCGCGGACCACCATCTCCAACGCCTACAACCGGCCCGACCAACTTTCGGCCGACCTCCGCGAGCGGGTGCTGGCCACCGCGAAACGGTTGGGCTACCCCGGTCCGGATCCGGTGGCTCGCTCCCTGCGTACGCGCCGGGCCGGGGCCGTCGGGCTGATCCTCACCGAACCACTGCACTACTCGTTCAGCGATCCCGCTGCCCTCGACTTCGTCGCCGGCCTCGCCGAATCGTGTGAGGAGGCGGGGCAGGGACTACTGCTGGTCGCCGCCGGGCCGAATCGCAGCATGAGCGACGGCACCGCCGCGGTGTTGGCAGCGGGTGTCGACGGGTTCGTCGTCTATTCGGCGTCCGACGACGACCCGTACCTCCAGGTGGTGGCGCAGCGATCACTGCCGATCGTGGTGGTCGACCAGCCATGGGACGTGCCTGGCGCGTCGCGGGTATGCATCGACGACCGGGCCGCGATGCGCGGCATTGCCGACTACGTCATCGGATTGGGGCACCGGGACATCGGCTTGCTCGCCATGCGACTGGGACGTGAATGGCCGCACGCCGAGGGCAAGCCTGCGGTCGCCGACCGGGAACGCATCCGCACCCCACACTTCCATGTCCAGCGTGAGCGTATCCGCGGCGTGCGTGATGCCATGAAAGATGCTGGTCTGCAACCTGATTCGCTTACGGTGGTCGAAAGTTACGAGCACCGGCCGTCGTCGGGCGGAGCCGCTGCGGAGATCGCCCTGGAAGCCAACCCCCGCATCACCGCGCTGATGTGCACGTCCGACGTGCTCGCCATCTCGGCGATGGATCATCTGCGCGCACGCGGGATCTACGTGCCCGGCCAGATGACGGTGACGGGTTTCGACGGAATCCCCGATGCGCTGGCGCGCGGCGTGACGACCGTGAAGCAGCCGAGCGTGGAGAAGGGGCGTCGAGCGGGGCGATTGCTGCACGAACCGCCACGTTCTGCGCTGCCCGTGATCGAGGTTCTCGACACCATGCTGGTCCGTGGCCGCACGTCGGGTCGGTCGGTCTAGTCCGGGGCCGACCGGCGCTGCGCCAGCAGGTACTCCAGCGCGGCAGCGACGTCGTCGGGTGAATCGATCCGATAGTTCGCCAGCGTCTGCCCCGGCCCCACCTTCACGCCGACGTCCGCGTCCCGCATCCGGCGGAATGCGTTCTCGTCGGTGACGTCGTCACCGAAGAACGCGACGGACGTGGCGCCGGTCTGCTCTCGAAGGATGTCCACGGCCTCCCCCTTGTCGGTGGTGACGACGGCGAACTCCAGCACCGCCTTGCCCTCGGTGGCGTGGGCGTCCCAAGCCTGCGACGCCGCTCGAGCCTCGTTGAGCGCGGCATCCCCGTCGGCGGCCGAGGCGTTTCGCACGTGCATCGCCACGCTCGCGGGCTTGGTCTCCACGGTGACCCCCGGCCGGCCCGCGGCGATGGCGTTGAGCTCGGCGGTCATTCGCGCCAACAGGGCCTCGTCGACCTCGTGCGCGAAGCCACTGCGCTCCTGCCCGCCGGTGTCGAACTCGGCCCCGTGGCTTCCCACCAGCTGCACGGTCGGCGGGGCGGCGGACAACTCGCGCAGCACGCTCAGCGCGCGTCCGGAGATCAGAGCCGCCGACGTCGAGGGCAGCTCCGCCAGTGCCCACAGGGCGGCAGCGGCCGCGGGCAGCGGGCGCGCATCGGCCGGATTGCTCACGATGGGAGCCAGAGTGCCGTCGAAGTCCGACGTGACGAGTAGGTGCCGGGTCGCCGCGGCGGCGTCGAGTGCCGCCGTGAGGTCTGCCGGTAATCCTCCCGAGTCGCTGGCGCTCCTGCCCACCGGAACACCTCCCGAGTCGCTGGCGCTCCTGCCCACCGGAACACCTCCCGAGTCGCTGGCGCTCCTGCCCACCGGAACACCTCCCGAGTCGCTGGCGCTCCTGCCCACCGGTCAGATCTTAGGGTGTTCCCCGTCCCCGATCAGCAACCGCACCGCCAGGTCGAGTCGCTTGCTCACGTCCGTCGCCGACGCCCGCCGGGTCAGCCAGGCCAAGAGATTCGAGAGCCACACGTCGGAGATGACCCTGGCGATGTGGAACTGGTCCTCGGTCGGCTCGCCGTCGCTCATCGCACGGGCGAACATGGAATCCATCAGCTTGCCGACGTGGTCGACCTCGCCTGCGGCGGACGCGTCGGCGAAAACGAAGGCCCGCGTCATGGCCTCGGTCAACAGGGGATTGCGCTGCATGGCACGGTTGAGCTTGCCGACCATGATGTTGAGTCGCTGATACGGGGTGCCGCCTGCGAGCGAGGCGCGGTCGGTCTTGGCGTCGATGCGCTCGAACTCCCGGCCGAGCGCTGACACCAACAGGTGCACCTTGGACGGGAAGTAGCGGTACAGGGTGCCCACCGCGACGTCGGCGCGTTCGGCGACGGCGCGCATCTGAACTGCTTCATAGCCGCCCTTGGAGGCGATGGCGAGCGTGGCGTCGAGGATGCGCTTGCGGCGTTCCCGCTGTGCCTCAGATCCGAGTTCCGACTCGGCGAGCACGGCCACGTTCATCACCTGACGAGGGCCGGAGGTCGAATCGGACCCCGAACCCGCGCGAGGGACTGCTGGCATCCCTGACGACCCCGACGAACCGGACATACGGCGGGCAGCTCCTTCGTAGTACGCACTGGCTGAAAACGATACGCACGCTCGTCGGAAATATCCCACCTCCGTGCCCCCGGACAACCGACCTGTCCTGGCGTAATGACGGTCGACTTGACGTTAGAACGATGTCACCATTAGAACACGTTCTAGTGAGAAGCATGGCCTTCTCTCCCCCGAGGCCGAGGAGGAGCCGACGTGGCTCAGACCGGATACGTTGCCGCCACCGCCAGCGATGACCAGTCGGCCGCGCGAGAACTGGTCCATGCCTGGGCCGCGTCATCCGGTGCCATCGCCGCGGTGCGTGCCGTCGAGCAGGGTGACACCGAGGCATGGCGGCCTGCATACGAGGCCTTCACGCAACTCGGAACGTTCGGCGTGGCGGTGTCCGAGGAATTCGGGGGGGCGGGTGGCAGCGTCGCCGACCTCTGCGTGATGGTCGACGAGGCGGCGGCGGCGCTGGTCCCAGGCCCGGTCGCCACGACGGCGCTGGCAACGCTCGTCGTCACCGACGAGAAGCTGCTCGAATCGCTGGCCTCCGGACGGCGCACCGCGGGTGTGGCCGTGGGCTCCGACATCGTCTTCGACGGGACGACCGCGACGGGCACCGCGAAGTTCGTCCTCGGCGGGCTGATCGACGGGGTGCTGGTGCTTCCGGCGGGCGAGCAGTGGATCTGCGTCGACGCCACCGCGGCAGGCGTCACCGTGGAGCGCCTGGAGGCCACCGACTTCTCCCGCCCGCTGGCGAGCGTCGCACTGACTGCGGCGCCCGCCACCGGGATACAACTGCCCTACCAACGGGTGACGGACCTGATCGCGACGTTGCTGGCCGCCGAGGCCGCGGGTCTGGCGCGCTGGTTCCTCGACGTCGCCACCGACTACGCCAAGGTGCGCGAGCAGTTCGGCAAGCCGATCGGCAGCTTCCAGGCCGTCAAGCACATGTGCGCCGAGATGCTGCTGAGGTCTCAGCAGATCGCCGTCGCCGCGGCTGACGCAGCCGGTGCCGCCGACGAGTCCGACGAGGCCCAACTGTCGATCGCCGCGGCCGTCGCCAGTGTGATCGGCATCGACGCCGAGAAGCAGAACGCGCGGGACTGCATTCAGGTACTCGGCGGCATCGGCATCACGTGGGAGCACGATGCGCACCTGTACCTGCGGCGCGCGTACGCCAACGCACAGTTCCTCGGGGGACGGCCGAAGTGGTTGCGCCGTACCGCCGGGCTCACCCGCGACGGCGTCCGACGCGAGTTGTTCGTCGACGTCACCGCGGCCGAGGACATCCGCCCCGAGATCGCCGCGGTCGTCGCCGAGGTGGCCGCGCTCCCCGAGGAGAAGCGGCAGGCTGCCCTCGCCGTAACGGGACTGATGGCCCCGCACTGGCCAAAACCGTACGGGCGGGGCGCATCCCCCGCCGAACAGCTCGTGATCGACCAGGAACTCGCCGCGGGCAAGGTGGTCCGCCCGGACATCTCGATCGGTTGGTGGGCAGCACCGACCATCCTCGAACACGGCACGCCAGAACAGGTAGGGCGATTCATCCCGGCGACGTTGACCGGCGACATCTACTGGTGCCAGCTGTTCAGTGAGCCCGGCGCCGGTTCCGATCTTGCGTCGTTGCGCACCAAGGCGGTTCGCGTGGAGGGCACCGACGACAGGACCGACGGCCGCTCGGGCTGGCTGCTCACGGGTCAGAAGGTGTGGACCTCCAATGCGCACCGCGCCGACTGGGGCGTCTGCCTGGCCCGCACCAATCCGGATGCCGCCAAGCACAGAGGAATCACGTACTTCCTGGTCGACATGCGCTCGCCCGGCATCGACATCCGCCCACTGCGCGAGATCACCGGCGAGGCGCTCTTCAACGAGGTGTTCTTCGACGACCTCTTCGTCCCCGACGACATGGTGGTCGGGGACGTCGACGGCGGCTGGCCGCTGGCGCGGACCACGCTGGCCAACGAGCGTGTCGCGATGGCCAGTGGCGGCGCTCTCGACAAGGGGATGGAGAACCTTCTCGACGCCGTCGACGGGCGCGAGCTCGACGTCGCCGAACAGGACCGACTCGGGGCGCTCATCGTCGCCGCTCAGGTCGGCGCACTGCTGGACAGGCTCACCGCGCAGATGGCGGTCGGCGGTCACGATCCGGGCGCGGCCTCGAGCGTGCGCAAGCTCATCGGCGTGCGGTACCGACAGTCGCTGGCCGAGACGATCATGGAAGTCCACGACGGCTCCGGCATCGTGGACTCACCCGACGTGCGCTACTTCCTGAACACGCGCTGCCTGTCCATCGCGGGAGGCACCGAGCAAATTCTGCTGACGGTGGCCGGTGAACGGCTGCTCGGCCTGCCGCGTTAGGTCGGCAGGAAGGTCATCGCGGCGCCGTTCATGCAGTAGCGCAGTCCGGTCGGACGAGGGCCGTCGTCGAAGACATGGCCGAGGTGTCCGCCGCACTGACGGCAGAGCACCTCGGTGCGCGTCATGCCGAGGCTGTCGTCGTCGTGTTCGATGACGGCGTTCTCCAGGGGCTGCCAGAAACTCGGCCAGCCGGTGCCACTGTCGAACTTGGTGGCCGAGGAGAACAGGCGCAGCCCGCAGCCCGCGCACCTGAAGACACCCGGGCGGTGCTCGTCGTCGAGCGGGCTGCTGAACGGCGTCTCGGTGCCGGCGTTGCGCAGGACGTCGTACTGCTCGGCGTCGAGTAGCGTGCGCCACTCGGCGTCGGTGTGGGTGACGTCGAAGTGCTCCGTGGAGTTTCGTGGCGTATCGGCCCTGGCGAAGGAGCTGCAACCGGTGAGCGCGCCGAGCAGCGCGGCACTGAGAAGAAGGCGGCGACGCGTCAGCGTCGAACCCGGTGACGCCGGCACGGTCATGCCCACAAGGTAGGCCGTGCACCGCTTGCCCTCGTGGCGGTGCGCGGTTTCGTCAGCGTCCGGTAACAATCGGTCGGCGCTCGTCGGCCCGTTCGACGGGACACTGGAGGCATGGCGCGAACATCTCCCACGCGGACGGCCGTGGGTACCGGTCTTGGACTGCTCGGCGTCGCCGCGGCCGTGTTCATCGGCGTGCATCCCGCCGGCTTCGGCTTCCCGACGACGTTGACCGGAATGGGCACGACGGCCGCGTTCGCGGTGCCCGCGCCGAAGGTCGACGAACCGACGCGTGGCGCGCAGGAGACGGCGGTGCTGGCCGGCGGTTGCTTCTGGGGGGTGCAAGGCGTCTTCGAGCACGTCGACGGCGTGAGCCGAGCGGAATCCGGATACGAGGGCGGGGCACCGGACACGGCGAACTACGAGACCGTCAGCACCGGGACCACCGGTCATGCCGAATCGGTGCGCATCACCTACGACCCGACTCGGGTGACCTACGGCGAACTGCTGCGCATCTACTTCTCGGTGGTGACGGACCCCACCGAACTCGACCGGCAGGGGCCGGATGAGGGTACGCAGTACCGATCGGCGATCTTCGCGCAGGACGCCACGCAGAAGCAGGTCGCCGACGCCTACGTGGCCCAGTTGTCTACGGCGAAGGTCTTTCCCGCCCAGATCGTCACGACGGTCGAGCCCAACACCGGCTTCTTTCCCGCCGAGCAGTACCACCAGGACTTCCTGAACTCGAACCCGTCCTACCCGTACATCGCGATCAACGACATGCCCAAGATCGAGGACCTCAAGCGGTTGTTCCCGGCGCAGTACCGCGCGCAGCCGGTGCTGGTGGGGCGCCTCGACGGGGCCTGAGACGGTCGGTCAGGCGTACGTCGTCTGGGCACATGACGTCGGCGTCGTGAGGTTCACGCCGCCGTACACGACCTGGATGAAGGCGCACACGATGTAGTCGGAGTCGGTCCTCGGTTGCCCGGTACTCCAGTCCACCGTGCGCGTGTTGCCGTGCACCATGAACTTCTCCGGCGGACCACCACCGAAGTAGACCGTGGGGAACTCGACCGGCCCGATCGACTTCAGCATCCTGGTGTTGGGTGCATTGAAGTCCGAATCCAGGTAGACGAGCCGGTTGGACGACCGCAGGGTGGTGTTCTGTCGTGCGTACACGTCATCGGGGAAGGGCAGGTACACACCGTCGGCTCCCCGCAGGTTCGCTGCAGTGTCGAAGTAGCACTGGTTCTCGGCCTTCACGCAGTTGGCGGTGGTGTGCATCTCCAGCGTGGTGAGCGGGTCGATCGGGATCGAGCTGGTGGCGGTGTTCTGGGCGGCAGCCGATGATGCGGGCGGGACGACGGCGACCAGCGTCAGCAGCATCGACGACACCGCCGCGAGACTTCCAGCCAACCGTTTCACGATGCTCCTACGGGCTCACTGCAGCGAATGTTAGCCCGCACGTCATTCGTCATAGGTGACTTCGACGGAATCCGACTTCGGCCTGGACTGGCAGGCCAGGATGAGGCCCTCATCGAGGTCGGAATCCTCCAGGACGTCGTTCACCTCCATGTCGACGTCGCCGTTCTTCAGCAGCACTGCACAAGCGCCGCAATGGCCTTCGCGGCAGGAGAACGGTGCGTCGAGGCCCTTGTCGAGCAGCACGTCGAGCAGCTTGGCCTGGCGCGGCCAACGGACTTCGTGGGTGTCGCCGTCCAGTGTGACGATCGCGGTGGCCGGGCTCTCGTCCCCTTCGTGGTCTTCGATGACGACCTTGGCAAACGGATCGGAGTCCAGCGACTTGAACACTTCGATGTGGATCCGCTTCGGAGCGGTGCCCGCGGCGACCAGCGCCGCCTCGGCGGCCACCATGAACGGCCCCGGTCCGCAGATGAACGCCTCCCGCTGCGCATACGGCGCGACCAGGGTGCCGAGGGCAGCCGCACTCGGCAGGCCCTGCACCGTCTCGATCCAGTGCACGGCGGTGAACCGGTCGGGGTAGGTGGCCGACAGCTCCCGCAACGTGGACGCGAAGATGACCGACTTCTCGTCGCGGTTGGCGTACACCAGAAGGACTCTGCCGCTCCCCTCCGACAGCGCGGACTTGAGGATCGCCATCATCGGGGTGATGCCGCTGCCGGCGGCCATCAGGAGGAAGTCGGTGTCCAGGGTCGTGGGCACGAATGTGCCGGAGGGTGCCAGCACGTGGATGGTCATGCCGGGGTGCGCGTTGTCGCACAGCCAGTTGGACGCGTAGCCGCCCGCGGTGCGTTTGACGGTGACCACGAGGGCATCGTCGGTGAACGGCGAGCTGCACAACGAGTAGCAACGGGCCACCGATCCGGTGCGGTCGCTGGGGATCCGCAACGTCAGGAACTGACCGGGCGCGTGCCGGAGCCGGTCAGCGGGGATCTGAGCCCCTTCGGGCACCTTGAAGACGAGCGATCGTGCATCGGAGGTTTCGTCGATGACTTCCGCCAGCTGCAGCTCGAGCACGTGGGTACCGAGCGGCTCGTCCGTCACGGTCGGTCCTCCCTACATTCGAAGTCGTCCTCTGGATGGTCATGATGGCCCACGCGTCAAAACTAGAACACGTTACAAAGTCGTGCTTCCGCAGGTCCAGCGGCCGTAGGAATGCCATACTCGACACAAATCGTAACGTGTTCTAATCTTTCTGCTAGATCGTGTGCCGGTCCCAGACTGCCCGGAGGCAACCAGTGACGTCCATTCAACAACGCGACGTGCAGTCGGTCCTAGACGGCATCGACGATTTGTTGCCGCTGATCGGCAAGCGCGCACAGGCGGCCGAGGACCTTCGCCGGCTTCCCGACGAGACCGTCGCCGAACTGGACGAGGTCGGCTTCTTCAAGCTGCTCCAGCCGGAGCAGTGGGGCGGCCTGCAGTGCGACCCCACCGTGTTCTACGAAGCGGTCCGGCGCCTCGGCAGCGTATGTGGCTCGACGGGCTGGGTGAGTTCGATCATCGGCGTGCACAACTGGCATCTCGCCCTGTTCGATCAGCGGGCCCAGGACGAGGTGTGGGGTGACGACGCCGCCGTGCGCATCTCGTCCTCGTACGCGCCGATGGGGGCGGGCACCGTGGTCGACGGCGGCTATCTGGTCAGTGGTGCATGGCAGTGGTCGTCGGGGTGCGACCACGCGACGTGGGCCTTCCTCGGCGGGCCGGTCATCAAGGACGGCCGCCCCGTGGACTTCGGCAGCTTCCTGATTCCCCGCAGCGAGTACCGCATCGACGACGTGTGGCACGTCGTCGGGCTCAAGGGCACCGGTAGCAACACGGTCGTGGTCAAGGACGTCTTCGTGCCCCGGCACCGCTTCCTGTCCTATAAGTCGATGAACGACCGCACCGCGGGCGGCCTGGCGACCAACACCGCACCGGTCTACAAGATGCCCTGGGGGACTGTGCATCCCACGACCATCTCGGCACCGATCATGGGCATGGCCTACGGCGCCTACGAGGCGCACGTCGAGCATCAGGGCAAGCGGGTTCGGGCCGCGTTCGCCGGCGAGAAGTCCAAGGACGACCCGTTCGCCAAGGTCCGCATTGCCGAAGCCGCGAGCGACATCGACGCCGGCTGGCGCCAGTTGATCGGCAACGTCGGCGACGAGTATGCACTCCTCAAGGCGGACAAGGAGATTCCGTTCGAACTCCGCGCCAGGGCCAGGCGGGACCAGGTCCGTGCCACCGCGAGGGCCATCTCGTCCATCGACCTGCTGTTCGAGAGCGCAGGGGCCACCGCATTGCAGACCGACGCCCCGGTGCAGCGCTTCTGGCGCGACGCCCATGCCGGGCGCGTCCACGCGGCCAACGAGCCCGAGCGGGCGTACCTCATCTTCGGAAACGAGGCGTTCGGACTGCCTCCCGCGGACACGATGGTGTAGCGGGCCGGCTCATGACCCAGGCGGTTCACGACATCACGTTCGAATCGACGTCCCGCTTCGCGCAGGTGCGCGATGACATGCGATTGCACTACCACGAAGCGGGCGTCGAGCACCGCGGGTCCGCACAGACCGTCGTGCTCCTGCACGGCGGCGGTCCCGGTGCCTCGAGCTGGTCGAACTTCTCGAAGAACATCGCCGTGCTGGCGGCGCGCTTTCACGTCCTTGCGGTCGACCAGCCCGGCTACGGGCTCTCCGACAAGCACACCGTGCACGAGCAGTACAACCGGTACAGTTCCACCGCCCTGCTGAACTTGTTCGACCAGCTCGGCATCGATCGTGCTGCGCTGGTGGGCAACTCACTCGGTGGTGGCACCGCCGTGCGGTTCGCGCTGGACAACCCGAAGCGGGCGGGACGGCTGGTGCTGATGGGCCCAGGTGGGCTGAGTGTCAACCTCTTCGCGCCGGATCCCACCGAGGGTGTGCGGCTGCTCGGCAAGTTCACCCATCAACCGACGCGCGAGAACATGGAGCGCTTCCTGCGCATCATGGTCTACGACCAGAAGCTCGTCACCCAGGAACTGATCGACGAACGCTTCGCCATCGCCAGCAGGCCCGACTCGCTGGCAGCCGCACGGGCGATGGGAAACTCGTTCGCGGGTGCCGACTTCGAACTCGGGATGATGTGGCGCGACGTGTACCGGTTGCGTCAGCCGACGCTGCTGATCTGGGGCCGCGAGGACCGGGTCAACCCGCTCGACGGTGCATTCGTGGCGCTCAAGCAGATTCCGCGCGCGCAACTGCACGTCTTCGGGCAGTGTGGCCATTGGGCGCAATTGGAGAAGTTCGACGAGTTCAACGCTCTGACCATCGATTTCTTGAGTGAATCCAAGGGGGTTTCGTCATGAGCATCCGGTCCTTGGGCTACCTGCGGCTGGAAGCCACCGACGTCTCGGCCTGGCGCGAATACGCGTTGAAGGTGCTCGGCATGGTGGAAGGTGCCGGCAGCACCGACGGTGCCCTCTACCTCAGGATGGACGAGTTTCCGGCCCGTCTGGTGATCGTCCCCGGCAACCACGACCGGCTGATGCAGTCGGGCTGGGAGACGGCGAATGCAGCCGGCCTGCAGGAGATCCGCGACGCACTCGACGTCGAGGGCACGCCATACAAGGAGGCCACCGCCACCGAACTGGCAGACCGCCGCGTCGACGAGATGATCGTCTTCGACGACCCGTCGGGCAACACCCTCGAGGTGTTCCACGGTGCGGCGCTGGAGCATCGCCGGGTCGTGAGCCCCTACGGCCACAAGTTCGTCACCGAACATCAGGGGTTGGGTCACGTGGTTCTGACCACCCGCGACGACATGGAATCGCTGCACTTCTACCGCGACGTCCTGGGTTTCAAGCTGCGCGACTCGATGCGCCTTCCGCCCCAGTTGGTCGGCCGCGGACCCGGCGATCCACCCGCCTGGTTGCGCTTCTTCGGTGTCAATGCGCGGCATCACAGTCTTGCCTTCATGCCGGGGGAGACCCCCAGCGGAATCGTCCATCTCATGATGGAGGTGGAGGGCAGTGACGACGTCGGGTTGTGTCTCGACCGTGCGCTGCGCCGCAAGGTGCCGATGTCCGCGACGCTGGGTCGGCACGTTAACGACAAGATGTTGTCGTTCTACATGAAGACTCCCGGCGGCTTCGACGTCGAATTCGGTTGTGAAGGACTCGAAGTCAGTGACGACGACTGGGTGGCACGGGAGAGTACCGCAATCAGCTTGTGGGGGCACGACTTCAGCGTCGGTTTCAAGTAACCGATGTCCGAGCCCATCGACCCGCGCGCGTTCCGGCACGTGCTCGGTCAGTTCTGCACCGGCATCACCATCATCACCACCGTGCACGACGACGTCCCGGTCGGGTTCGCCTGTCAGTCCTTCGCCGCTCTGTCACTCGAACCGCCACTGGTGTTGTTCTGCCCGACCAAGGTGTCGCGATCGTGGCAGGCGATCGAGGCGAGTGGGAAGTTCTGCGTCAACGTGCTGCACGAGAATCAGAAGGACGTCTCGGCGCGCTTCGGTTCCAGGGAGCCCGACAAGTTCGCCGGGATCGACTGGAACAGCTCACGTCTGGGATCCCCGGTGATCAGCGGCACGCTCGCGCACATCGACTGCTCGGTGGCGTCGGTGCACGACGGAGGGGACCACTTCGTGGTGTTCGGCGCCGTGCACTCGCTGTCGGACGTGCCCAAGGAGAAGCCGCGGCCGCTGCTGTTCTACCGCGGCGAGTACACCGGGATCGAGCCCGACAAGAATTCGCCCGCGCAGTGGCGTGACGATCTGGACGCGTTCCTCACCACCACGTCGGCGGACACCTGGCTGTAGCCGGCAGTCAGTCGTCGAGGCGATCGGCGATGAACGTCGTGATGGTGGTGGCGACCTCGTGATGGGTGACGTCGTTGAGGATGTCGTGGCCGCCGCCGGTGATCTCGACGAGCGTCAACGGGCCGATCTGGTCGGCGTACGCCCGCACCGCGCCCACGGGCGCGATCGGATCGTTGCTGCCGTGCACGGCTAGCGTCGGCACCGCCAACCCCGGCAGTTCCGCGCCGAATCTGTCCCAACCCCTGTCGAGTTCGCGGGCCAGAGCGCCGGCGTCGGCGTCGACGAAGGCGAGCGGATCGTTCTCGATCGAGTCCAGATAGAACGGGTCGGCGGACAACTGGCTCGGCGCGATCTCGAAACTGGTGTTCGCGTCGACGAGTTCGGGAACCGGGACCAGCGGGGCGCCCGAGACCACGCCCGCCAGGTAGCGGTCGGGCTCCGCGAGAAGCCGGAACAACGTGACGACGGCACCGAAGGAATGGCCCTGGGCGACCAGGGGAATGCCGGCGGTCTCGCTCGACGCCAGCTCGGTGAGCCGCTCGCCGAGCCCCGAGCTGGCCTCCAGCGTGCGGAAGTCGCCGCGGGCACCGGGACTCAGACCGTGGCCGAACTGGTCGACGGCCCACAAGTCGATGCCCGCGGCGTTCAGTGCGAAGCCATAGCGGTGGTACAGCCCGGTGTGTTCGCCGAATCCGTGCAGGAAGATGACGGCGGCGCGCGGATCGGGTACGGCCCAGTGGCGGTAGTAGGCGCGGCCCTCCGAATCGGGTGAGCCGGATTCCAGGAATGGCATGGTGGAAGCCTATTCGCTCACGTGCCGCCGAGGAGTGTCTCCCGCTGGTCGTCCATGCGCGCACGGATCGCGTCGACGAACACGGCCACCTCGGGGCGGCGAAGCGTCTCGGTCCTGGCCACCAGCCAGTACGTCAGGAGTAGGCCGACCTCGTCGGACAGGACGCGGACCAGATCGTCGTGGCGATCGGCCATGAAGCACGGCAGCAACCCGAGCCCCGCACTGGCACGGGTTGCCTCCACGTGGACGAAGACGTTGGTGGACGTCACGGATTCACGCATGGACGGAGCGAACGTACGGGCCAGGTCGAGATCGTCGACCTGCAGCATCGAGTCGATGAAGTAGACAAGCGGGTGGTCGGCAAGGGCCGACCGGGACGGTGGCGCACCGTGGCGGGCCAGATAGGCGCGCGACCCGTAGAGGCCGAGTCGGTAGTCGCCGAGGCGGGCCGCCTCGGCACGGTGCACCTGCGGTTCGCCGACCACGACCTCGATGTCGAGCCCTGAGCGCTGCTGGGTGACCCGCCGGGTGGCAGCCACGATCTCCACGGACACGCCCGGGTGCAGCTGTCGGACCTGGGCCGCCGCAGGAGCGGCGATGTATGCGCTGAAGCCGTCGGTCGCCGACATCCGTACCACGCCCGCCAGCTTCCGCGACCCGGCCGCGCCGGTCACGGAACGCACTGCCACCTCGACGGCTTCGGCGGCCACGAGCGCCTGTCGACCGAGTTCGGTGAGCTCCCAGCCGCCTATCGAACGCGCCAGCACGCGGCCACCGATCGACTCTTCCAAGGCGGCGATGCGGCGCGAGATGGTGGTGTGATTCATGCCCAGCTCGGCGGCCGCGGTGACGAAGCGGCCCGAGCGGCCGACGGCGAGAAGAACGAGTAGGTCGTCAGCGCTGAGCCGCCGGTTGTCCGCCATGTGTGCATTTTCGCAGATCTCTCCTGCGTCGTTGGTCATTGCGAGGCACGTCGAAGTGCAGCAATACTCAGCTGTGGGCGTCGTCACACGAGATCGCGAGGAGGACGGTCGATGAGCAAGCCGGTACCGGAGGGGTTGCGGCGGGTCGTCGTCGCATCGATGGCGGGCACGGTGGTCGAGTGGTACGAATTCTTCCTCTACGGCACCGCTGCCACTCTCGTCTTCAGCAAGGTCTTCTTCTCCTCGAGCACCAGTGACCTCGACGCCATCCTCGCCGCCTTCGTCACCTACGCGGTCGGCTTCGTCGCCCGCCCGCTCGGGGGCGTGGTGTTCGGCCACTACGGAGACAAGTACGGCCGGAAGAAGCTGCTGCAGTTGTCCCTTCTGCTGGTCGGCGCGGCCACGTTCCTGATGGGCTGCCTGCCGACCTTCGGCCAGATCGGCTATTGGGCCCCTGCGCTGCTGGTGATTCTGCGGTTCGTCCAGGGCTTCGCGGTCGGCGGCGAGTGGGGCGGCGCCGTGCTGCTGGTCGCGGAGCACAGCCCCAACAGAGACCGGGGATTCTGGGCCAGCTGGCCACAGGCGGGCGTGCCCGCGGGCAATCTCCTGGCCACCGTGGTGCTATTGGTGCTGACGACGACGCTGTCCGACGCGGCGTTCCTGTCGTGGGGTTGGCGCGTGGCGTTCTGGCTCTCGGCGGTGGTGGTGCTGGTCGGTTACTACATCCGGACGAAGGTCACCGACGCGCCGATCTTCGTGGCGGCCCAACAAGAGGCCGAGCGAATCAAGGCGACCTCGTTCAGCGTGATCGAGGTGCTGAAGCGCTACCCGCGGGGCGTGTTCACGGCGATGGGACTTCGTTTCGGCGAGAACATCATGTACTACCTGGTGGTCACGTTCTCCATCACCTACCTGAAGGTCCAGGTCGGCGCGAATACCAGTTCGATCCTCTGGTACCTGCTCGTCGCGCACGCGGTGCACTTCGCGGTGATCCCGCTCGTCGGCAAGTTGGCGGACCGCTTCGGCCGGCGCCCGGTCTACTTCGTGGGTGCGGCACTCGGCGCGACGTGGGGCTTCTTCGCCTTCCCGATGATGAACAGCGGCAACTACGTCGTCATCACGGGTGCGGTCACGATCGGGTTGATCTTCCACGCGATCATGTACGCACCGCAGCCCGCGATCATGGCCGAGATGTTCCCCACCCGGATGCGCTATTCCGGTGTCTCACTTGGCTATCAGGTCACCTCCATCGTGGCCGGCTCGCTGGCCCCGATCATTGCGGTCAAACTCCTCGAGATCTACGACTCCTCGGTGCCCATCGCGATGTACCTCGCCGCGGCGTGCGCCGTCACGCTCGGCGCCGTGGTCTTCACCCGTGAGACCAGGGGCGTGGACCTGAAGTCGCTCGACGTCGCCGACGCCGAGGAGGTCGCAGGCGAGCAGCGCGAGAGGGTGGTTCCGCGGTGAGCGATCTGGCCGGGCGCAGTGCCCTCGTCACGGGTGGGGCGAGCGGCATCGGTGCTGCCTGCGCCCGCGAATTGGCGGGCCGGGGAGTCACCGTCACCGTCGCCGACGTCGATGACGTGGCGGCCAAGAGGTTGGCGGACGAAATCGGTGGACGTGTCTGGGCCATCGACCTTCTCGAGGTCGGTGCGCTGGAGGGCGTGCGGCTCGAGGTCGACATACTCGTCAACAACGCGGGCGTCCAGACGATCGACCCCATCGAGCAATTCGACCCGCAACGCTTCCGGCAGATGATGGCCCTCATGGTCGAGGCGCCGTTCCTGCTGATCCGGGCTGCCTTGCCACACATGTACGCCGAGGGTTTCGGCCGCATCGTGAACATCTCGTCGGTACATGGCCTGCGGGCCTCGGAATTCAAGGTCGCCTACGTCACCGCCAAGCACGCGCTGGAGGGCTTGTCGAAGGTCACCGCGCTGGAGGGCGGAGGGCGGGGTGTGACGAGCAACTGCGTCAACCCCGGTTACGTGCGAACACCTCTGGTGACCAAGCAGATCAGCGACCAGGCCCGCACCCACGGCATCGCGGAGCAAGAGGTCCTCGAACGGATCCTATTGTCCGAGAGTGCGATCAAGCGTCTGGTGGAGCCGGAAGAGGTGGCGTCGTTGGTCAGCTGGTTGGCCTCGGCGAAGGCGGGCATGGTCACCGGTGCCTCCTATACGATGGACGGCGGCTGGAGCGCACGCTGAGCGCGGGTTGCCTCAGCGCAACCCGGCCAGCCACGGTCCCATCCGGTGCAGGGACTCGGCGATGTCGGCGGCCGAGCCCGCGAACGACATCCTGGCGTACGCGCCGCCGTGCACTGTGTCGAAGTCGATGCCCGGCGCGATCGCAACGCCGATGTCGGTCAACATCTTCGCGCAGAAGGCCAGCGAGTCGGTCGAATAGTCGGAGATGTCGGCGTAGACGTAGAACGCGCCGTCGGCAGGCGCGAGCTTCGACAGTCCGATGCCCGGAAGCTCGCCGAGCAGCATCCCACGGTTGACCGCGTACCCCTCGACGAGGGCATCGGCCTCCACGATCGCCTCCCGTGTGAACGCCGCAACGGCTGCGATCTGGGGTAGCGCCGGCGGACAGATCGAGAAGTTCCCGGTCAACCTGTCGACCGCACGGTGCAGTGCCGGCGGCACCAGAAGCCAGCCGAGCCGCCAGCCGGTCATCGCGTAGTACTTCGAGAAACTGTTCACCACAATGGCTTCGCGCGACGTTTCCCAGGCGCAACTGGTCGGCGGTGCGCCCGGATAGAGCAGGCCGTGATAGATCTCGTCGCTGACCAACTGGACTCCGGTCGTCTCGCACCAGGTCGCGATCGTTGCGAGATCGGCGGGCGGGATGACGGTGCCGGTCGGGTTGGCCGGGCTGGCCAGCACCAGGCCCTTGACGGGTGGGTCGATCGCCGCAAGCGTGTCGACCGTCGGTTGGAACCGGGTGTCGGGTCCGCACGGCACCTCGACGACCTGGCAGCCCAGCGCGGAGAGGATGTTGCGGTAGCACGGATACCCGGGGCTGGGCACCGCGACGCGGTCGCCGACGTCGAAACAGGCCAGGAACGCGAGCAGGAAGCCGCCGGTCGAACCGGTGGTGACGACGACGTCCTCCGGGCTGACCTGGACGCCGTACCGGCCGACGTACGATTCGGCGATCGCGTCCCGCAGCTCGGGAATCCCCAGCGACACCGTGTAACCCAGGTTGTTGTCGGTCAGCGCCTTGGCGGCCGCAGTACGCACCGGAGCGGGAGCCTTGGCCCCGGGTTGGCCAGCCGAGAGGTTGACCAGGTCACCGTGGGACCGCTGCCGCTCGGCGGCGGCCAGCCACACGTCCATCACGTAGAACGGCGGGATCCCGGCCCGCAACGCGACGCGATCACTCATCCGAGTCACGTTAGCGGGTGGTCTGGACGCCGATCATGCGGCGCAGTGCCAGGCGAGTCGGTCGCCGAGGTGGATCTCGATGCCGCTGGCCTTCACCTGGACGAGGTCGCCGAGGAGCGGTGGTGCCTTCGATCGGTGACGACGGCCGGAAGGAGTGATGAATTCGGCGGTGTGGGAACCTTCGGGGCCGCACCAGCTGCGGACCCGCCAGCCGGGAGCTTCCTTGGCGTAGTTGCACGCGGCGCATTCGCCGAGGCCGTTGGACACGCTCGTCGGTCCGCCGCGGGCGTGGGGTTCGGCGTGGTCGGTGTGGCGGATCGGCGCGTCGCAGTAGGGAGTGCGGCAGCTCTCGTCGCGGAGCGCGATGTAATGCGCCAGCCCCTTGGGAAACGAGCGGGACTGGGATTCCATGGCGACGAGCCGCCCCGATGCGGGGTGGCGGTAGAGCCGGCGCAGGGTGGCCTTCGAGCGATAGTCGCCGACGGCGTCGTCAGCCATCTGGCAGGCGATCGCGGCGGGAATCGGCCCGTAACCAGGTACCCGTGCCGCAGTGGTCTTGCCGCCGAGCAGTGTCTCGTCGGTGATGACGAGTTCGATGGCGACGGGCACTGCGACCTCGGCGGGCCTGCCGGTGACGCGTTCGACGAGGGTGTCGGCCATCACTCGGCCGCGTCCGCGGCCGTCAACGCAGGTGTCGGCGGTCCGTCTGAGTGCGGCGTAGACCGAAACCCCTTGAGTCATCGGCAGCAGCGCGGTCACGTAGGTCATCGTGTCCGGGGCAGGCCGGATCGTGACGGTGCGCTCGGATTCGGCGCGCGCAGCTCGCTCGACGACCGCGTGCGGGTCGAGCTCGTAGGCGATGGCCTTGGCGTCGGCCTCGATTCGCTTGTCGCCCTTGCCCTCCAGGGCGATCTGGTCGGCGCACATCCTGGCATCCAGGGTGCGTCGGTCCTCGACGTCGAGGCAGGCCGACTCACGCACGATCAGGGTGGCCCGCCACTCCGAGAGCGCCCCGGCCTTCAATGCCGCCAACGTGTGGGGCATCTCGTAGATGAGGGCCTTGGCGAACCCGAGGTGCCTACCGCCTCGGTTCGGTGAGTCCCTTCGTGCCAGCGCAACCTCACTGGCCAGCCCGCAACCCCGTTTGGGCGCAGGCACGCCGGCCCTGGCCTCGGCCGCGCGCCGAACCTGGTCCAATTCCGCGGTCGCCACGGCCTGCTCCGCCGCCGCGGCAGACTTCTGCCGCTCCAAGTTGGCGATGCGCTCAATCAGCGCCGCCTCGTCATCGAACACTGTTCGAGTATGGCAGGCGCCACCGACACGGCGACATCTACAGCACATCGGACTCGAGGCGACGCAAATACTCCCGCGGCGGTCCAAGGAGCTGCGCGCTGCCGTGCGCCCGCTTGAAGTACAGCTGGATGTCGTATTCCCAGGTGATGGCTACTCCGCCGTGCATCTGGACCGACTCGGATGCCACCGCGCTGAACGCCTCACTGGCGGTGATGCGAGCCAGCGCCGCCGACGTCGCCGACGGCGCGGCCACGGCATCGTCGACCACGGCCCGCGCCGACTGGACCAGGACGTGCAGGTCGGCCATCCGGTGCTTGAGGGCCTGAAAGCTGCCGATGGGCCTGCCGAACTGCACCCGCTCCTTGGTGTAGGCGACGGTCATGTCGAGGCACCGGGCGGCGGCGCCGATCTGCTCGGCCGCCAACAGTATTGCCGCCGTGTCGGCAAGCCCGGGATCCGCACCGATCGTCACCGCGTCGCCGGCCGAGACGCGGGCGAGCCTGCGGGTCGGGTCCATCGTGACGACGGGTTCGGTGGTGAACGTGGACCATCGGCTCAGCCGGCCGTCCTCGACGCCCACCATCACGTCCGCGACGTCTCCGTTGACGACGTAACCGGTATCGAAGGCAACCGCACCGATGGACGTGCCCTCGGCGAGCCCCTCCAGGGCCGCGGTGTCCGGTTCGCCGGCCGCCAGCAACGCCAGTTCGGCAAGGGTGGTCCCGAGCAGGGGTGTGGGTACCAGCCCCCGGCCCAGCGTCTCGATCACCACCGCCGCGTCGGCGAGTTCGCCGCCTGCGCCACCCAACTCCTCGGGGATGATCAGCGCCGCCGCGCCGACCTGCTCGCACAACAGGGTCCACAGGGCCGGGTCGTAGCCGCGCTCGGATGCCATGGCCCGGCGCACCGCCTCGGGCGGTGCATGCTTGTCGGCGAGCGACGCGACGGTGTCGCGCAGCATCTCCCGCTCGTCATTCATGCGCGATCCGCTCCGCTTCCCGCTCGTCATTCATGCGCGATCCGCTCCGCTTCTCGCTCGTCATTCATGCGCGATCCGCTCGTCGCTGGTCGTCATGACGCCAACGCCTCGAGCACCCGGCGACGGTGCCACCTCGGGTCACCCCATGCGGAATACAGCGCCTGCACGCGAAGCAGGAGCAACGACAGGTCGTGCTCCTGCGTGTAACCGATCGCGCCGTGGGTCTGCAGGGACGATCTGGCCGACAGCAGCGCGGCGTCGCCGGCAGCGGCCTTGGCGGCGCTCACGTCGCGGGCGGCGTCGGATGACCCGCCGCCGAGTGACACCGCGGCGCCGTACACCAGCGGCCGGGCCAGTTCGATCGCAATGTGCACGTCGGCCAGCTTGTGCTTGACCGCCTGGTACGAGCCGATCACCCGGCCGAACTGGCTGCGCTGCTTGGCATGGGCGACGGCCCCGTCCAGCATCGCCTGACCTGCTCCGATCAGTTGAGCTGCGGTGATCAGCGCCCCGAAATCAAACGCCCTCGCCGTGTCGGCTCCCCAGGCGTCGCCGGATGGCGACACCGCGAAGAGCCGTCGGGCCGGGTCGACGGACTGGTATCGCGGGCCCACCGTCGCGTCGCGCACCGCACCGTCGGACGCGAGCAGCACCAGCCCCGACGAGTCGGCGTCGACGGCACGGGGTGCATGCGGTGGCATCGCGACGGTAGCGATGAGTTCTCCCGCCGCCAGTGCTGCGCTGCGCTCGTCACCGGCCAGCAGAACGGGTGCGACGGCGATGGATTCGGCGACCGGGCCGGGAACGCCCCAGCGGCCCAGTCGTTCCGCGGCGACCACCAGGTCGACGGGGTGGGCGTCGATGCCGTCGAAGGTCTCGGAGACTGCCAGCGCCGTCACGCCGAGGTCCGCGAGCGTTGCCCACACCTTGCGGCCGGGGCCGGTATCGCCGGCTGACCACGACCGGATGGCGGCCGGCACGTCGGCGGCCGACAGTGCACCGTCGATGCTGGCGGCGAAGTCGCGCTGCTGGTCGTCGAGTTCGAAGTTCACGTCGGCTGCCCCTTGCTCTCTCGAGGTAGGCCCAACAGCCGCTCGGCGATGATGTTGCGCTGAATCTCGTTGGTGCCTGCGTAGATCGGGCCGCCCAACGCGAACAGCAGGCCTTCGGTCCACGGGTCGACGAGCTCACCATCGGGGCCGCGAAGATCAAGCGCGGTCTGGTGCAGCTCGACGTCGAGGTCCGACCAGAAGACCTTGGTCACCGATGACTCGGCCCCGAGTTCGCCTCCCACGGCAAGCCGGGTGACGGTGCCGAACGTGTGCAGCCGGTACGCCTGCGCCTTGATCCAGGCGTCCGCGACGCGGTCGGCCAACGCGACCTTGACCTCGCCGTGCTGGGCCTGCCACGCCTGCACCAGCCGTTCGGCCGGTGCCAGGAAGCGGGCCGGGCTGCGCAGTGACATGCCCCGCTCGTTGCTGGACGTGCTCATCGCTGCGCGCCATCCGTCGTCGACGGCCCCGATCACGTCTTCGTCGGGCACGAAGACGTCGTCGAGGAAGACCTCGCCGAACCCGGTGGCTCCGCCGAGTTGCGCGATCGGCCGCACCGTGACGCCGGCGGCGTGCAGGTCGAACATGACATAGGTCAGGCCCTGGTGCCGCTGGGCCGACGGATCGGAGCGGAAGAGCCCGAACGCCTTCTCGCCGAACGGAGCTCGTGAGCTCCAGATCTTCTGGCCGTTGAGCTTCCAGCCGCCGTCGGCGCGCGTGGCGGTCGAGCGCAGCGAGGCCAGGTCACTGCCCGCCTCCGGTTCCGACCACGCCTGTGCCCAGATCTCCTCGCCGCTGGCCATCTTGGGCAGTACCCGCAGACGTTGTTCTTCGGTGCCGTGGGCGAACAGCGTCGGTGCCAGCATCGAGGTGCCGTTGGCGCTGGCCCGGCCCGGTGCCCCGGCGCGAAAGTATTCCTCTTCGTAGACGATCCACTGCAGCAGCGTGGCGTCCCGTCCACCGTACTTCTCGGGCCAGGCGATGACGGACAGCCCCGCGTCGAAGAGCACCCTGTCCCAGTGGCGGTGTTGTGTGAAGCCGTCGGCGGTGTCGTACGACTTCGTCGGGAAGTGCGCCTCGTTGGCGGTCAGGAAGTCGCGCACTTCGGCGCGGAACTCCTCGGTCGCGTCATCGAACGTCAGGTCCATCACAGCAGCTCGTTTCGCAAGAGGGTCTTGACCACTTTTCCGCTCGGGTTGCGCGGCAGCACGTCGAGGAACTCCACCGATCGCGGCGTCTTGAAGTTGGCCAGATGTTCTCGGGTGTGGGCGATCACGGCCCCCGCATCCAGCCGAGCGCCTGCCTTGGCAACGACGAACGCCTTGCCGACTTCGCCGAGGCGGTCGTCCGGCACGCCGATCACCGCGCTGTCCGCAACCCCGTCGAGGCGGGCGAGGACCTGCTCGACCTCGGCGGGGTAGACGTTGAAGCCGCCGCAGATGTACATGTCCTTGAGGCGGTCGGTGATGCGCAGATTCCCCGCGTGGTCCAGCCTTCCCACATCGCCCGTGTGCAGCCAGCCGTCGGCGTCGATCGTCGCGGCGGTGGCGTCCGGGTCGTCGAGGTAGCCGAGCATCACGTTCGGACCGCGCAGCAACACTTCACCCTCGTCGGTCCCGTCGATCCTCAATTCGAAGCCTGCGATGGGCCGCCCGCACGTCGTCGCCACCGTGACGGCGTCGTCGTCGGATCGGCACATGGTGCCGAAACCGCTTGCCTCGGTGAGGCCGTACGCGGTGAGCACGATGTCGATGTCCAATTCGGTCTGCATGCGTTCGATGAGGACGATCGGGACGACGGCCGCACCGGTCACGGCGAAGCGCAGCGACGTCAGGTCGTAGTCGGCGCGCCGGGGGTGGTCGAGCAAGCTCTGGTAGATCGTCGGCGCCCCTGGCAGGACGGTGATGCGGTGGTCCTGGACCGCCTGCATCGCCGTCTCGGGGTCGAACGTCAGCTGCGGGATCAGCGTCGCACCCGTCTGCAGGCACGCGAGGATCCCGGCCTTGTAGCCGAAGTTGTGAAAGAAGGGATTGATGCACAGATAGCGGTCGTCGCTGGTGAGTTCGCCGCAGGCCGCCCACGCGGCGGGGGCGTCGAGCGACTGCCGGTGTGCACACAGCACGCCCTTGCTGCGACCGGTGGTTCCGGAGGTGAACAGGATGTCGGACACGTCATCGGGCGTGAGCGACGCCGCCCGCGCGTCGACTGCCTTTAGGAGTCCGTCGCTCTCGCCGCGCGCCACGAACTGGTCCCAGGACGCGGATGCCTTCGCGTCGCCTTCCTGCACGGGCACGCGCACGAGGTGGCGCAGGGCCGGCAGCGCGCCGAGGTCGAGTTCCGACGTCCGGTCGGCACCGAGGAATTCGCCCATCCCGATCAGCAGCGGCGCCGCGGTACGGGCCAGGATGTCGGTGGCCTCCGTGGCCGTGTAGCGGGTGTTGAGCGGGACGACGACGGCTCCGGCGTAGTGCGTGGCCAGGCAGGCGACCACCCAGTGCCAGGTGTTGGGTGACCAGATCGCCACCCGGTCACCCGCGTGCACGCCCAGGTCGACCATCGCTGCGGCGGCTCTCCTGGCCTCGGCGATCAGGTCTGCGTAGGTGATCTCGCGGTCGTCGTCGACGACCGCCGGGTGGTCGGAGAACTCGGCACCGATTCGGTCCAGGACCATGGGAACGGTCCTCGGCTCGCTCTTCATCGAGACTCCCCTAACAAAGCAAGTGCTTGGTAGGTTAGCCTACAGGGGTGATAGAGGTCCACGCGTTCCGGGCCGAGGTCCGGCAGTGGCTCGCCGACAATCTCGTCGGCGAATTCGCCGCGCTCAAGGGGCTCGGCGGCCCGGGCCGCGAGCACGAGGCCTTCGAAGAGCGGCGCGCTTGGAACCAGCATCTCGCCGCCGCCGGGTTGACCTGTCTGGGGTGGCCCGAAGAACACGGCGGTCGAGGTCTCACGGTGGCGCACCGCGTCGCGTTCTACGAGGAATACGCACTGGCGGACGCGCCGGACAAGGTTAACCACCTCGGCGAGGAACTCGTGGGGCCGACCCTGATCGCCCACGGCACCCCGGAACAGCGCAAGCGCTTCCTGCCGAAGATCCGCGACGTCACGGAACTGTGGAGCCAGGGCTACTCGGAGCCGGGCGCGGGCAGTGACCTCGCCAACGTCGCCACGACCGCGGAACTCGTCGGCGACCCTGACGCGAGCGGAGCGACGGGAGCACAGCACTGGATCCTCAACGGGCAGAAGGTGTGGACGTCGCTGGCGCACCTGGCACAGTGGTGTTTCGTCGTCGCGCGCACCGAGAAGGGCTCCAAACGCCATGCCGGCCTTTCCTATCTGCTGGTGCCACTGGATCAACCCGGCGTCGACGTGCGCCCCATCGTTCAGCTCACCGGCGACTCGGAGTTCAACGAGGTGTTCTTCGACGACGCCCGCACCGACGCGGACCTCGTCGTGGGCGAGCCGGGCGACGGATGGCGCATTGCGATGGCCACGCTGACGTTCGAACGCGGCGTCTCAACGCTGGGACAGCAGATTCGTTATGCCCGTGAGCTTTCCGGCATCATCGACATGGCCAAGAAGACCGGTGCCATCGACGACCCCGCCATCCGCGAGAAGCTGACGCGGTCCTGGGTGGGGCTGCGGACCATGCGGTCTTATGCATTGGCGACCATGGACGCCGAATCGAGCGGTCCTGCCGCCGGCAAGGATTCGGTGTCGAAGTTGTTGTGGGCCAACTGGCATCGCGAACTCGGCGAGATCGCCATGGACGTCGAGGGCAAGGCCGGTCTCCTGCTCGACGACGGACGGTTCGACGAGTGGCAACGGCTCTACCTGTTCTCGCGCTCGGACACGATCTACGGCGGCTCGAACGAAATTCAGCGCAACATCATCGCCGAACGCGTGCTCGGCCTACCCAGGGAAGTGAAGGGAGCGTGAGCCTCGCGAGTGCGCCGAAGGAGATCGAGGGGCACGGTCTGCTGACCGGCAAGGTCGTGCTGGTCACCGCCGCCGCGGGTACCGGCATCGGGTCATCGGCCGCACGGCGCGCGCTTGCCGAGGGCGCGGACGTCGTCGTCTCCGACTTCCACGAACGGCGGCTCGGCCAGACCCGCGACGAGCTGGTGGTTCTCCGGTTGGGACGCGTCGAGGCGGTCGTGTGCGACGTGACCTCGACCGCGGCCGTCGACGCGCTGATCACCACGGCCGTCGAGAGGATGGGCCGAATCGACGTGCTCATCAACAACGCCGGACTGGGCGGTCAGACCCCCGTCATCGACATGACCGACGACGAGTGGGACCGGGTGCTGTCGGTCACGCTGACCTCGGTGATGCGGGCCACCCGAGCCGCGTTGCGGTACTTCCGCGACGCCGGGCACGGCGGCGTCATCGTCAACAACGCGAGCGTGCTGGGCTGGCGGGCGCAGCACTCACAGTCGCACTACGCCGCGGCCAAGGCCGGTGTGATGGCGTTGACGCGGTGCAGCGCAATCGAAGCCGTCGACTACGACGTGCGGATCAACGCCGTCTCCCCGAGCATCGCCAGGCACCAGTTCCTCGAGAAGACGAGCAGCTCGGAGTTACTCGATCGTCTGGCGGGTGAGGAAGCGTTCGGCCGCGCCGCCGAGCCGTGGGAAGTGGCGGCCACCATGGCGTTCCTGGCCAGCGACTATTCGAGCTATCTGACCGGTGAGGTCATCTCGGTGTCCAGTCAGCGCGCGTGAGCCGCCGTTTCTCCACTATTTCTTCACGAGCACTACCCAGAAGGTCCATAGCGGACACCTACAGTCTGATTCGTGACGCGAATCCAAACCGTTCAGCATGCTGGAGCTCCTCCTGGAGCTCGGCGCGTAGGGAACGGGCCCCAACGCTACCTAGCAAGCGCTTGGTTGATATGGTGCTCGGGTGGACAGGGCGCTTCCGAGCCGCCGCGACGAGCTCCTCGAGCTCGCCGCGACGATGTTCGCCGAACGCGGTCTACGGGCGACCACCGTGCGGGACATCGCCGACTCGGCGGGCATTCTGTCGGGCAGCCTCTACCACCACTTCAAGTCCAAGGAGCAGATGGTCGAAGAGGTCCTGAAGGACTTCCTCGACTGGTTGTTCGGGCGGTACCGGGAGATCGTCGACCGGGAATCCGATCCCCTCGAGCAGGTGAAGGGCCTGTTCATGGCGTCGTTCGAGGCCATCGAGCACCGACACGCCCAGGTCGTCATCTACCAGGACGAGGCCAAGCGGCTCTCGGCGCTGCCGCAGTTCGGCTTCGTCGACGCGCGCAACCGCGAGCAGCGCAAGATGTGGGTGGACATCTTGACCCACGGCGTGGCGGAGGGCCGCTTCCGGCCCGACCTCGACGTCGACCTCGTCTACCGCTTCATCCGCGACACCACCTGGGTCTCGGTCCGCTGGTACCAGCCGGGTGGACCGCTCACGGCCGAGCAGGTCGGCCACCAATACCTCGCCATCGTCCTCGGTGGCATCACGACAGGAGGGTGACGTGACGTCAACCCAGCCGGCGTACGTCATCGACGCCGTACGAACCGCGGTCGGCAAGCGCAACGGATCCCTCGCCGGCGTGCATCCCGTCGACCTCGGCGCCGCGGCGTGGCGTGGACTGTTCGAGCGCACGGACCTCGACCCCGGTGCCGTCACCGACGTGATCGCCGGTTGTGTCGACGCCGTCGGCGGGCAGGCGGGCAACATCGCCCGGCTGTCGTGGCTGGCCGCCGGGTTCCCCGAGGAGGTGCCCGGTGTCACGGTCGACCGCCAATGCGGCTCCAGTCAGCAGGCGATCTCCTTTGGCGCCCAAGCGATCATGTCCGGCACGGCGGACGTCATCGTGGCCGGTGGCATGCAGAACATGAGCCAGATTCCGATCAGCTCGGCCATGATCGTCGGCGATCGGTTCGGCTTCACGTCGCCCACCAACGAGTCCAAGAGCTGGCTGCACCGCTACGGCGACCAGGAGATCTCGCAGTTCCGCGGCTCGGAGCTGATCGCGGAGAAATGGCACCTCTCGCGCGAGGAGATGGAGGAGTACTCGCTGAGGAGCCATCAGCGCGCGCAGGAGGCCATCCGGTCGGGGTACTTCGAGAACGAGATCATCGGGGTCGACGGCTTCGTCACCGACGAGGGCCCGCGCGACACGTCGTTGGAGAAGATGGCCGGCCTCAAGACACTGGTCGAGGGCGGCACGCTCACCGCGGCGATGGCTAGCCAGATCTCCGACGGCGCCAGCGCGGTGCTGCTGGCGTCCGAGCAGGCGGTCGAGGACCACGGCTTGACGCCGCGCGCCCGCATCCACCACATCAGTGCCCGCGGAGCCGACCCGGTGTTCATGCTGACCGGCCCGATCCCGGCCACGCGCCATGCACTGGACAAGACGGGGCTGACGATCGAGGACATCGACACCGTCGAGATCAACGAGGCCTTCGCCCCGGTGGTGATGGCCTGGCTGAAGGAGACCGGCGCCGATCCGGCACGGGTGAATCCCAGTGGGGGCGCGATCGCGCTCGGGCATCCCCTCGGGGCGACCGGTGCCAAGCTGTTCGCCACCATGCTGAACACGTTGGAGCGCACCGGCGGTCGCTACGGCCTGCAGACGATGTGCGAGGGCGGCGGCACCGCCAACGTGACGATCATAGAACGCCTCTGACGGACAGCGGCCTCCGTTGTCCGGTCAGGGAATCAGGCCACGCGGCACACCGGCGAGGTGACGTAGGCATCCCCTTCGGGCTGCGGTGTCGCACGAATCTCGGCGAGGAAGTCGTCTATCAGTGCGACCACCATCGCTGGTTGCTCGGTCGGGGGATGGTGGTGCACGCCGGGCAGGACGTGCAGTCGACTGTTCGGGATTCTGGCGTGCGCCGCGCGTGCGTGTGCGACGGGGATGACGCGATCCGCGTCGCCACTGATGATCAGCGCAGGGAGATCGGGACCGAAGCACAGCCGGTTCAATGCCGACACCGCCTGTCCGCGGTAGTCGACCACGGAGCGCAGCGTGCGCAGGAAGGCCTGCCGATGGGCGCGCTGAGACAGCGACGGGCGCTTCTGAAACCGCGCCTCGGAACCCGTCAGTGCGCGTAGCGCGTTGCCTGCCATGACGGCGGGCCGCGACGCGATCACCGGGAGCACCAGTTCGGACCCGGGCAGCGACAGCAGACGCAATACCCGTCCGACGTCGTCGCCGAAACCGCCGCTGCTGATCAACACGATCCCCGTGCAGTACTGGCGGTGCTGATGGGCGAACTGCATGGCGATCCCGCCGCCGAGAGAGTGACCGACCACGGTGACCCTGCTGATGCCGAGCCCATCCAGTAGATCACGGACGACGACGGCGAAGGACCCCACCGAGTAGTCGCCGCGAGGCTTGTCGGACTGACCGTGCCCCAACAGATCCGGCGCAATGACCCGGTACTTCTTGGCGAGCATCGGGATCACGTCGCGCCACGTCTGCGAGCTGCCTCCCATGCCGTGGATCAGCAGCAGGACCTCGCCGACACCCTCGTCGCGGTAGGCCACCCGGTCGCCGTGGATCACCATCGACTCGAGCTGCGGCGCGTCACTCACCCCGGCCGTTACGGGCGTGTCCGTCAGGGTGGGGGCCGCGGCGATGGCCGCGCATGCCGTCGCGCCGATCAACAGCGGCGTCAACGTCTTCAGCGTGTTCATGACTCGTGCTCCGGTAGGGACTCCAGCTTGGGAGTGCGCTTGGTGGTGATCAGGCGATCACTGACACCACGTTATGGTGTTGACCAGCAATGGGTCTCGCTTGTGCGCCTAACCCACGCAACCGGCGATTCAGCGGGTTGTTCGCATTGTGCTCACCGCGATTCGTGGCGTATTTTCGGCGCTCACCGCCGAAGACGCTCCACGAATCGCGGCCCCGGCCACCAGTTGGCCCGTCCGACCAACGCTGCCATGGCGGGCACCGTGATGGTGCGCACCACGAACGTGTCGATCAACAACCCGGCACCGATGATGAACCCGGTCTGCACCATCGTGCTGACGCTGCCGAACAGCAGCCCGAACATCGATGCGGCGAAGATGATTCCGGCCGAGGTTATCACTCCGCCCGTCGACCTCACCGCCCGGATCACACCCGAGCGAATGCCATTGGCCGCCTCTTCGCGGATCCGGGTGATCAACAGCAGGTTGTAGTCGGCACCCACTGCGACCAACACGATGAAGGCGGTGGCGGGCACGTTCCAGTAGATCGCCTGATGGCACACGAACTGGAAGAAGGCAACCCCCAGCCCCAACGCCGCCAGGTATGAGATCACCACGGAAGCAATGAGATACAGCGGCGCGACGATGGCGCGCAACAGGGCGACCAGGATCAAGAAGACGACGGCCAGCGTCAGCGCAACGATCACCCGCAAGTCGTGCTCGTAGTAGCTGCGAATGGTGCCGTACATCGGTGTCGTACCGACCATCGAGATCGTCGCATCGGACAGCGACGTGTTGGGCTGCGCGCCGCGCGCGGTGTCGAGGATCGTCTGGACCTGATCCATCGCTTGCGTGCTGAACGGATCGAACGTGGTCGCCACCAGATAGCGCGCCGAGTGTCCGTCCGGCGAGATGAACACCCTCGCGGCGTTCTTGAAGTCGTCGGTCCGCAACAGCTGCGGCGGGACGTACATTCCTGCCATCGACGGTTCGGACGCATCGCGCTTGATCGACATCAGCAGGCCGGCAGCCTGGTTCAACCCGGTGCCCATCTGCTTGGTCTGGTCGACGAGCACCTGCACGCCGTCGGCCAGATGCGCACTGCCATCGGCGAGCGCGTCGGCGCCCGCCTCCATCCGGGTGATCTTCTGTCGCGCGGCGGCACCGCCGTCGGGGGCCGCCGACTGCACCATGGCGCTGATCCGCTGTGCGGTGTCCACCAGCGGGTTCGCCGATGCATCGGTCGGCATGCCCGCGGTTGCCAGTCGTCGAAGTTCGGCGCGTCCGGCACTGCACGAGGCATCGGCGTCGCACTCCGGGCTGTCGTTCAACGCGGCGAGCATCGGCGTCGCGGCCTGGACCACGCCCTGCACCGCGGGCCGGGCGCCGTTCGTCGCGGCCACCACGGTGTTCAGCTGCTGACGGACCTGGTCGAGCGTTCCCGTCATCGCCGTCACCGAGCGGCCGGCCTGATCGACCTGATCGCGCACTCCGGCCAGGCTGGTGGCGAGTCGGTGCGCCCCGGCGCTCAAGGCATCGAGGTCGCCGGACCTGCCGGTGATCGTCGTCGACGCATCGGCCAACGTGGTACCGACCTGGCCGGCTTGGTAGGACACCTTGGTCTGATCCAGCGGTTGGCCCGTGGGTCGCGTGATTCCCCGCACCTGCGAGACGTTCGGCAGTTGCGCCACCCGGCGGGCCATCTGCTCCATGTCCGCGAGGGCCTGCGGGGTCCTCAGGTCGTGCGGTGAGTGCAGGTAGACGTATTCGGGCAGCAGGGCACTCGTCGAGAAGTGCTTCGCCATGGCGGAGTAGCCCAGATTGCTCTCCGCAGAGGCGGGCAGCTGCAAGCGGTCGTCGTAGGTCGGATGCATGAACAGCGCGCACGCGCCAAGGCCGATCAGGAGGGCGAGGCTCACGACGAGGTGCGTCTTCGGCCGCCGGACGATGTGAACGGCCGAGCGCTGCCAGAGGCGACCGGTGATCGGCCGGCGCGGCGCAACCCATCCGCGCCGTCCGGCCAACACCAGGACTGCTGGCAGCAGCGTGATCGACGCCAGGAACGCCACCGTGATCGAGACCGCCAAGGCGGGACCGACACTGGTGAACGCGGGCAGTCGGGTGAAGATCATGCCAAGGAACGTGACCGCTACGGTGGCCGCCGAGGCGGCGATGACCTTGCCGATCGAACCCAGCGCCTTGCGCACTGCGGCGTCCGATGCCTCGCCGGCGCGGAGGTACTCGTGATAGCGGCTGATGAGGAACACCGCGTAATCGGTTCCGGCGCCGACGATCATCGCCGTCATCAGCACCACGGTCAAAGCCGAGACATTCAAGCCGGCCGTGGTCAGTGCCGACACCACGCCCTGGGCGGTGCTGACCGAGATGCCGATGGTGAGCAGCGGCAGCACCACCGTGACCGGACGCCGGTACACCACCAGCAGTATCGCCAGGACCATCAAGGCCGTGGCGATCTCGATCAGATGCATGTCGCGGGCGCTGACGATCGACATGTCCCCGATCACCGCGGCCTGCCCGGTCACGTGCGTGACGAGATCGGTGCCCGCAGTGGCTTGCGTGATCAGGTGGCTGACCCGTTGGTAGGCCTGGGCCGATTCAGGAGAACCGGCCGGTGCCCTGAGTGTGACCGCGAGGTAGAAGGCCTGGCCGTCCTTGCTGGTCATCGCCTGGCGCAATGCCGGGGTGGCGACGAAGTCCTGCACAGTCGACACGTCGCCGGTGTCCCTGCGGAGCGTGTCGGCCAGGCCGCGGTAGACGCCGTCGTCTGCGGGCCGCAGCCCGTGCTCGTCGGTCATCACCACCACCACGACGTTCTGCGCCGAGTCGCCGAACTCGTGGGTCATCTGCGCGCTGACCGCCATCGCCTGCGGGGGTAGCGGCTGCTGAGTCTGGTTCTCCACCACCTTCGTCAGCGTCGGGAACGCCATCGACAGCACCAGCAGGATGCCGATCCACGCAGCGATGACCAGCCACGGTGCCCGCACGACGACGTGGCCCAACGACGAGAACCCGTCGAAGCGTCGTGGTCTCCGGCTGGTCGGGGCGTGCTTCAACACGGGCGAAATCCTCTGCCTCGATGGTCTTCTGGCTTACTCGTCTTCGACGCTACGGCGTCGCGGGCAGGTCGGCGCGCTTGTGCGCATCAGTCGCGAAGACGGCGATTCACGCGGTTTTGCTCATTGATGACGTCGTCCGAGTCGCTGGTGTCGCCGTACGTGATCGCGGTCATCCCGAAGTCCGCGATCGTCGCCGCGACGGCGTCCCGCAGCAGTTCGTCCGAGTTGGGCTGTCCGAGTTGGTAGGACAGCACGGACACGAAGACGCGTCGGCCAACCCGGCCCGAGATCACCACCAGCATGCCGCCGAGGCCGTGCACCGTCGCCTTGGTCAGCCCTGGGGCGAGGGACCGGATGAAGAAGGTGTCTGCGTCGGTGCCGTCGGGGCGGTTGACGGCAGCGTCGACCTCGCCGAGGTTGGACGACACGACGCTGGTCGCGCTGCCGACGCTGATCCTCAGCAGCCGCCTGAGCAACCGCTTCGGCAGCAACGGGACCAGCGGCAGCAGCGCCCAGCGAACGTTGGTCTGGCTCCCATGGCGGATCAGTGCGCGTTTGACGTCCGACCGGACCCCGCGCAGGTCGTTGGTGGTGGCGGGGGGTTCGAGCGCGAAGTCGACGTTGGTGAGCGCGTTGGCGCGGGTGTCGCCCTCGAGGCGGTCGTTCACGGGCATGGTCAGGTTGACGGTGTTGTCGACACCGACCCTGCCGATCCGCTGCGCCAACGTGGTGGCGACGCCCACCAGGAGCGAATTGCTGGTGGCTCCGACGGCGCGGGCACGGGCGTCCCACTGCTCGACGTCGACGGCGAGGGTCGCCATCGGGACGGCGACGGGTTCGTCCGCCGCGGTGGGCCGTTCAGTGGCGCGGGCGTCGGGCGCGGCCTGGCCCGAGCGGACCGCTCGGACCGCCGCGCCGAGGGCGCGCCCGATGCCGGGCACGTCGCGCAAAAACTGCCGGAGGTCGGCCGATATTGCCGAGCGCCACCGGCGGGACCGGGCGGCGGGCCAGGTGATCTCGTCGTCCCGGCCCGAGGTGGCGTCCGCCAGGGCGAGGCACAGCCCACCGCCGTCGGTGAGTGTGTGTGAGGTGACCAGGCTGATGCCGGTGCCGCCGTCGGTGAAGGGCAGCGCGGCGAGCCGCCACCCCGGACCATGCCGAACGTCGAGCGGCATGGCTGCCTGCTCGCGAAGCCACTGGTCGAAACCGGCTCGGGCGCGGGGTGTCTCGGCGACGACGAGTTCACACCCGGCACCGGGGGCCACCCACCGATGGCGCCCGAACGGCAGCGGTGACCGTTCGATGCGCCGCGAGAGTCTCCCGCGTAGCAGGTGGTGATGGAACCGGCGAAGCCCGGCCATGTCCGCGCCACGGTCGTAGGTCCAGACAGTCTGGATGACGTTGGTGGTTCCGGTGGCCTCCTCGCCGAGGAAGACGGCCTGGTCGACCAGATCCATGACGTTCATCGTCGTCACCGACCTCCGATGCACACGACGCACTCGGCGCTGGTGTTCGCCAGGTGGTTCAGTTCTTCGATCCAGACCGCAGCCGCGTTCGCGACGTCGGTGAAGGCGAGGCTGAGCGCCGCGATGTAGCGGTGCACGGAATGCCGTGCCACGGGATTGTCGGGGAACGAGACCGTCACCGTGGTGCGTCCGGCGTGCCGGTTGATCCACATGTTGATGCCGCCGTGTGACAGATTGTCGCCGTAGATGCCGAAGTTCGTCTCCTCCAACAGCGCGGCGATGGGCGACCGTCGGAAGTCCATGTAGGAGACCATCATTGCCGGCTGACTGGGTAACTTGAGCCCTAGCTCGCCGACCGGCGCCACCTCCAGCACCCGTTCGAACGGCACCGCGGCCATCGGCCTGTTCGCGTCGAACGACTCCTGCGCCGCCCTTGCCGCATCACCGAAGGACCCGTCACCCATCGGCACGGTGACCGGGAACAGGCTGGCGAACCAGCCCACGGTCATCGTGTCCACGCCGGGCGTCCTGGTGTCGGACGGCGTGAAACCGTGGAAGACCGCCTTGCCGTTCAGTGCGCGTTCGGCGATGGCAGCGCAGGCCATCACGCCGCCGGAGAAGCGTGCACCGGCCTCCCGGCAGGCGGCGTCGAACGCCTCGGTCCCCAGGTCGTTCAGCATCTCCACGGTCACGAAGTCGCCCTTGTTGGTCGTCCAGGTGTCACCAAGCGGCAACGGGAAACTCGGCCAGTCGCCGTCGGCGTCCGTGGCGAAGTCGAGCCACTGTTCGATCTCGGGCGAGGCCACCGTCAAGCCCGCGACGTGCTCGCGCTGACGCGCGGTGTAGTCCCGGTAGCCGGCTGCGCCGGACTGCGGCATCGACCGCCCTGCTGCCAGTTCCTCGTAGGTGAGGTGCACGTCCAGGAAGATCAGGCCCGCCGACGTCCCGTCGATGTGCAGATGGTCGACGCTGGCGTAGACCGTGAAGTGGTCGGCCTTCTGAATGACGCCGAACGTGAAGCAGTCCCAGTCCAAGGTGTCCGGCGTCGTCGAGAGCGCATGTGTGCGGATCTGCTCGGCATCCAGCACGCCGACGGAGACCGGCTCGAACGCGATGTCCTCGGAGTCGCCGATCGTGCGTCGGAGGATGTTGCCGTTCTCGAACTCGAAGGCGCTGTGGTAGGTGTCCTGGCGCCGTACGTGCGCGTTGATCGCGTCCGTCATCGAAGCGATGTCGCACACGCCGGGGGCGTCCCACGAGACGACCATCAGCCGGGGCATCTGGCGCCCGAGGGCCTTCCCGTAGAAGGCCGCCCGCAGATGTCCGGCCTGTTGGAACGAGGGTGGCATCGGGTCGCGCTCGGCGTTGCGCATGGCCTCCTTCGCCGCGGGGGTAGCGGTCCAGGTTGTCACCTGACCGTTGCCCGATTGCCACGCCTTGATGGGACCCTGTGCCACCATTGTGCTCACTCCTCCTATGCCGCGAACCTCGGATGAAGCTCGTTCGCAACGGCTTCGATGATCTTCTGATCCGAAGTTAGAGCGCGCGTCGGGAGATGGCCCGCTTGTGCTCGCTACTCGCGAAGGAAGCGATTCACGCGGTTCGGCGCATTGTGCTCAGCAGCCGGGCACGTCGTCACGGACGGATGGAGGCGGAGGCTTCCGTCAGGTGCCTGATGGCCTCGTTAACGATCGAGTCGACGAGTTCGGCGCACGACGGCAAGTCGTCCAAGATTCCCGCCACCTGGCCCGAGGCCAGTACGCCGGCATCGGTGTTGCCCTCGACGAGGCCGGCCTTCAGAAGCATCGGCGTATTGGCCGCCATCACGATCTGCGACCAGGTCAGTTCCTTGCCGTGGCGCATGGCGAGACCGTCGGAGATCATGGACCGCCATGTCATGCCCGACATCTTCTTGAACTTCTGCGCATTGCCCACCGCGGCGATGAAACCCTTGGCTCGCGAGCCGCTTTCCAGCTTCTCGACCAGTCCGGTGCGGAGCACTCGGTGCGGCATGCCGTCCACGCGCCTCGACACGACCGTGGCGTCGAAGGCGGACTCCAGATAGCGCTTCTTGACCGCCTCCGGCACAGTCGAATCCGACGTCAGCAGGAATCTGGTTCCCATCGCGACGCCCGCGGCACCGTACGACAGGGCGGCGGCAAGGCCACGGCCGTCGAAGAACCCGCCCGCCGCGACGACGGGGATGTCCACTGCGTCGAGCACCGAGGGCAGCAGCAACGTCGTCGCCACCGGGCCCGTGTGACCGCCGCCTTCGCCGCCCTGCACGATGACCGCATCGGCGCCCCACCCCGCCACCTTCTTGGCGTGCTTGGCGGCACCTACCGACGGTATGACCACCACGCCGGCTTCCTTGAGCCTTGCGATGAGGTCTGGTTTCGGCGCCAGTGCGAACGATGCCACCCGCACGTCCTCGCGGATCAGGAGGTCGATGCGCGCGGCCGCGTCGCCGGCGTCGGCGCGAATGTTGATGCCGAACGGTTTGTCCGTGGTCGCCTTCACCTTGGCGACCGCAGTCGCCAGCTCCTCGAGTGTCATCGTGGCAGAGGCGAGGATCCCCAGACCGCCCGCGTTGGAGGTCGCCGCCACCAGTCTGGCGCCGGCCACCCAGCCCATCCCGGTCTGCACGACTGGATGGGCGATGCCGACCAGTTCGGTGAGCGGTGTCCGCAGCATACCCATGGCTAGCCCTTGACTTCTCTGTCCCGCAACGACTTCGGATCGATGACGTCGGCAAGGAGCGCGAGCTCGTCACCGGACGGGAGTCGAGATCGACCGGCCGAGTCCAGACCATGGACCTCGAACGAGGTGTTCTCCGCCACGTCGTCTGCCGACACTCCCGGATGCAGCGACACCGCCCGCATCTGGTGGTCGGGCCCGTTGAAGTCGAACACGCCGAGGTTGGTCACCACGCGGTAGACGTTGACGAACCGGTAGGCGGGGTTGTCCGGATCGACCTTGTCCCAGCCTATTCCGGAGACGATGTCCACCGCTTCGCCGAAGACGCGGGTCGAGTGGTTGCCCACCCAATAGCTGGTGGCGTGGTTGATCGCGTTGCCGGGCGCGCCGCGGACACCGAACATCTGACGCGTGGGGTGCTGGATGGGGCCGAAGGCGGACAGGTTCTGGTTGCCGTAGCGGTCGATCTGGTTGGCGCCCATCACGACGTGCCGCCTGCCCCACGCCAGTGTCTCGAAGACCCGACTGAACGGCATCCAGCCCTCGATCGCCCCGGTGGCATCGACGGCCGGCGTGTCGGCGAGCAGCCGCGCCTCACCGTCGGTGAGCAGGATGTCCGGCGAGAAGGTCAGGCGGGCCAACCGTGCGCCGATGGACACCATGGTGGTCATCGGGCTGACCATGATCTCACCGGCATCGCGGAACAGGTCGGCGCACGCGACGGCACACACGTCGGCTCTGGTCACGCTGATCACTTCGACGCCTCTTCGGCGAACGTCCGCACGGCGGCCTGATAATCGGCCTCGCTTCCGGACAGGTACCTGGCCGCGAACGCACTCCAGGTCTCGTCGGAGCCCGCGGCCGCCGCGTAGTGGCGCTGGAACGTCTCATCGCGGCGGTAATCCGGTTCGGCGGTGGTGAAGTGGGCTCCGCCGGGAGCCTCGATGACGACGTCGACCATCATGCGGTTGACCAGCAGTGCCTGTGGCGGCACCGACGTGACGAGTTCCTCGGTGGCCACGATGCGTTCCACGCTCAGGAAGCGCCGATCCGCGGCCATCAGGAACAGGTCGTCGAAGTACGGGTCGATGCCGGTGTAGGCCGCGTTGCCAGCCGCGTCACCGAGGTTCATGTGCACCAACGCGGCGTCGAGCGGGAGCGCAGGCATCGCGACCAGTTCCTCGAAACCGTCCCCGGTCGGGTACGGCGATCGGACCGTCTTGAGCTCGTCGCCCCAGAACGCCCGAACGTCGCTGCCGAGCCCGGCGCGGATGGGAAGGAACGGAAGTCGTTGTGCCGCTGCGTGCAATCCGCAGCGCAGCATGCCCTCGTCCATCTCGCGGGCTTCGATGGCACCGGTGGTGCGGGCCTTGGCGAACCACGGATCGTAGAACGGTCGTGAGTCCAGGGAGACGAAGCCGTAGTACACCCGTTTGACCTTGCCCGCCGAGCACAGCAGGCCGATGTCCGGGCCGCCGTAGCTGACGACCGTCAGATCGGTGACGCCGGTGCGCAACAGGGCCCGCACGAGGGCCATCGGCTTGCGCCGTGAACCCCACCCACCGATGCCGATGGTCATGCCGCTCTCGATGGCGGACACCGCCCCGTCCAACGTGGTGCGCTTGTCCCGCGTCATTCCCCCGCCTTCGAGGTTCCTGCGAACGCGTCGCGGTGCTCGTCCGCAACGCCGGCGAGGTTGAGTTCGAAGGTGAATCCCTGTTCCATGCGGTAACTCGAGTTGACCCGCTGCACGTCGATGAGGTTCAACGCCTCCTTGGCGGCGCGGATCACCCGGGTGTCCTTGACGGCGATGTCGCGTGCGACGCGCAGCGCCGCCTCGTCGAGTTCTGCGCGGGGCACCACCTCGTGCACCGAACCGAAGTGGTGCAGGGTGGCGGCGTCGACGGTGGCGGCGGTGAAGAACAGGCGTCGCATCATGTGCGCGGGGACCAGCCGCGACAGATGGGTGGCCGCACCGAGGGCGCCGCGTTCCACCTCGGGAAGGCCGAACGTCGCATCCTCGGAGGCGACGATGACGTCGGAGTTGCCGACCAGGCCGATGCCGCCGCCGACACAGAAGCCGTTGACCGCCGCCACCACGGGTACCTCACATTCGTACACGGCGCGGAACGCGTGGAAGCAGCCGCGGTTGGCGTCGATGAGTGCGCCGAAACCCTCGGTGTTCTGCATCTCCTTGATGTCGACGCCGGCGTTGAAGCCGCGGCCCTCGGCGCGGAGGATCACCACGTGGGTGGTCGTGTCGCGGCCGGCGGCGGTCACGGCGTCGCCAAGTTCAAACCAGCCGCGTGACGGAATGGCGTTCACGGGAGGGTAATCCACGGTCACCGAGACGATGCCCGGTTCCACGGTTCTGGTGGTGATCGTCATTCGAATACCTCGGTTACTCATCGGCCCGGCTACCTAAGCAAGCACTTGCTTGGTACGCTAGCACAGTGACGGAGGCCTCCGAAGGTGCGGAAGCCGGGGCCGCGGCTGTCGCCGGCGTGAACCTCGGGCTTGGCGGCCGCGTGGTTCTGGTGACCGGTGGCGTCCGAGGGGTCGGCGCCGGCATCAGCGCGGTGTTCGCGGGGCAGGGTGCCACGGTGGTGACGTGCGCGCGTCGACCCGTCGACGGCCTGCCGTACGAATTCGTGGCCTGCGACGTTCGCGACGACGACTCGGTCGAAGCGCTCATCGGCACGATCGTGGCCCGGCACGGCCGTCTCGACGTCGTGGTGAACAATGCGGGCGGATCGCCCTACGTCCTCGCGGCCGACGCCTCCGCCAAGTTCAGCACCAAGGTCATCGAGCTCAACCTCCTTGGCCCGCTTCTGGTTTCCCAGCATGCAAACGAATGCATGCAGAACCAGGCCCGCGGCGGAGCCATCGTCAACGTGGCGAGTGTCAGCGGCCGCAGGCCGACACCCGGCACGGCGGCCTACGGCGCAGCCAAGGCGGGCGTGGAGAGTCTCACCGGCACGCTGGCGGTCGAGTGGGCGCCCAAGGTGCGGGTCAATGCGCTCGTCGTCGGCATGGTCGAGACCGAGCAGTCCGAATTGTTCTACGGTGACGCGCAATCCCTCGCCGCGATCTCGGCGAACGTCCCACTCGGCAGGCTCGCCAAGCCGGTGGACGTCGGATGGGCCGCGGCCTTCCTGGCAAGTGACGTCGCCTCCTACATCAGCGGTGCGTCACTCGAGGTCCACGGTGGCGGCGAGCCGCCGCACTACCTCGCCACCACGAACGCGATCACATAGCCACGCGATCACATACCCAAGGGAGACAGTGCAATGGGCTTGCTCGACGGCCGGGTGGCCATCGTCACGGGATCGGGCGGCGGCATCGGTCGCGCGCATGCGTTGGCCTTCGCCGCCGAGGGTGCCCGCGTCGTGGTCAACGACATCGGGGTCGGGCTGGACGGTTCGCCCGCCGGCGGCGGTAGCGCCGCCCAGGGTGTCGTCGACGAGATCACGGCAGCCGGTGGGGAAGCGGTGGCCAGCGGCGCCGACGTCGCGGACTGGGCGCAGGCGGAGGGCTTGGTCCACACGGCAGTGGACACCTTCGGAAGGCTCGACGTACTGGTCAACAACGCCGGCATCGTCCGCGACAGGATGATCGCCAACACCAGCGAGGAGGAATTCGACGCCGTCATCGCCGTGCACCTCAAGGGGCACTTCGCGACGATCAGGCACGCCGGGGCCCACTGGCGTGCACAGTCCAAGCAGGGCAAGGCCGTCGACGCGCGCATCATCAACACCAGTTCGGGCGCCGGCTTGCAAGGCAGTGTCGGCCAGGGCAACTACAGCGCGGCCAAGGCCGGCATCGCGGGTTTGACGCTGGTGGCCGCGGCCGAAATGGGCCGCTACGGTGTCACCGTCAACGCGATCGCCCCGTCGGCGCGCACCCGGATGACGGAGACCGTCTTCGCCGACATTATGTCCACCCAGGACGCCGACTTCGATGCGATGGCACCCGAGAACGTCTCGCCGCTGGTGGTCTGGCTCGGGAGCGCCGAATCCCGTGCCGTCACCGGCACGGTGTTCGAGGTGGAGGGCGGTGTCGTCCGGGTCGCCGAGGGCTGGGCGCGCGGTGCGGAGGCGGACAAGGGTGCCCGCTGGGATCCCGCGGAACTCGGTCCGGTCGTCAAGGATCTGCTCGGCAGGTCGAGGAAGCCGTTGCCGGTCTTCGGCGCGTAGGCCCCCCGCACTACTGCACCGGCTCGCACACCACCAGGGGGATCTTGCGGTGGGCGGCATCGCGATAGTTCTTGTACGGGGGGTACATCCTGATCAGCACCGGCCAGTAGCGCCTGCGCTCGCCGTCGTCCGCGTCGCGGGCCGTCATGGTCAGGTGCTCGTCCCGGACCTGCACCGCAACGATGGGATCGGCCTTCAAGTTCAGGTACCACAGCGGGTTCTGGTCCCGCCCGCCGAAGGATGCGGGCAGGATCACCTTGGCGCCGTCGCGAAGGCAGAGTGTCGCGGTGGTTCGCGGCTCACCCGACTTGCGGCCGGTGGTCGTCACCAACGCCGCCGGAAACCAGAGCAATTTGGCGCCCAGCCTGCCGTTGGTGCGTTGGTAGACCGCGATGTGCGCGCGGGAGAAGTACTTCAGTGCCACGGCGAGCGCCCGTGAATTGCGGATGCACTCTCCAACGTCGACCATGTGCGTCGGTTAGCCGGGCTGGACGCACCACAAACCCGGCCTACTCCTTGGTGCGCCGGCTGCCGCCGTGCCAGTCCTCCACCGTGCCGACCTCCTGCGTGTCCACCCCGAAGGCGGCGAGCTGTGGTCGCTCCCGTAGGGACCGCTTGAGTTCGGCGAACCCGGGAAACGCGGCAAGTCCGATCACGTGGTCCCACAACTCGGCCGCCTGGTCCTCGTCGGGCAGTCTGCTGATGACCGGACCGAAGAACGCGGTGCCGCTCGGCGGCTGGAAGTGCAGGATCGGCGTGCCGACGTCGCGGCCGGTCAGCGACAACGCCTCCTCGGTCTCCGCTCGGATCTCGTCGTCGAACGCGCTGTCGTCGAGCGCGTCGCCCAGTCCGGTGGGCAGACCCACCGAGGCCAGCAGCGGGTCGAGCACGTGCCGGGCGCCCTGATCCGACGCCGACAGCGGATCCGCGGCCCGCGGGGTGTCGAAGAGCCGGGTGCCGATCGCCTCGTAGAGCGGACCCACGGCCTCTCGACCATGCTGGGCCCGCACCAGGGCCGCGACGCGGAGCAGTCGTAGACCGGCGGTGTGCCCGGCCTCGTATTCGGGTGGGAAGTGCGCGCCATAGTCGATGTGCGCGTTCAGGATTCGCAGCGAGATGAAGCGCCACTCGACCCGGTAGTCCCGTTGGCCGGCCACCATGCGGACCCACTTGTTCGTCATCCAGGCAAAGGGACACACCGGGTCGAAGTAGAAGTGCAGATCGGCCACCGGCGTGGGCTCCACGGCCGTCATGCCGGCTCGCAGACCACCAGCGGTATCTTGCGGTCGGTCCAGGACTGGTAGTCCTCGTAGGTGGGATACATCGCCACGAGCTTCGGCCAGTAGCGCGCGCGCTCGTCCTCGGTCGCGTCGCGAGCGGTCAACGTCCGCTGCTCGTCCCTGATCCGAACGGTGACCTTGGGGTCGGCCTTCAGGTTCAGGTACCACATCGGGTGCTTGTCGCTGCCGCCCTTCGAAGCGGCGACGATGATCTTGTCGCCGTCGCGGTGGAAGTACAGCGGACTGTCACGGGGCTCGCCGGACTTTCGGCCCGTCGTCGTCAGGATGGCGACGGGGATGCCCTGGAACGTGCTCCCGAGTCCCTTGCCGTCGTTGCGCCGGTACAAGAATGTGTTGATCCGAGACATCCACTTGGTGGCGAAGTCGCCGAACGCGGTGTCCATGTACTTGGGTCTGCTACCCGCCATCTCCGCAACCTAGTCCACGTGGAGGAACGGGCGAATGGCGGCACGGATGTGGTGGATCAGGCCGTCGTCTCGGATGACGAACGTCTCGTCGATGTGCGCGCCCACCCGGCGCCTTCCGATCGACGGCTTGGTCAGCAGGTCGAACCTGGCGCGGACGGACTCGCCGGCGACGGTGAACTCCGGCGCGGTGGTCGCCCGGATGACCCGGTATTGCGGGCCACCGTTGAGGCTGCGGCGGAGATGGGCTCCCGAGAATCCGGTCTTCACTCCGACTTCGACACGGGTGCAACCCGGCGCAAACGGCACGGCGTTGGCCTCGTGGCTGACCAGCGCGTCGATGTAGGACTGCGCGGCCGCGATGCGATCGGTGTCGGTGATCTGGGTGGCGGTCACTGGATCCGTCAGATCCTCTCGATGATGGTCCCGGTGGACAACGCTCCACCGGCGCACATGGTGATGAGCGCGGTGCTCTTGTCGGTGCGTTCGAGCTCGTGCAAGGCGGTGGTGATGAGACGGCTGCCCGTGCTGCCGACGGGATGACCCAGCGCGATCGCGCCACCGCTGACGTTGACGGTGTCCATGTCGGGGTCGTGCACGCGCGCCCACGACAGCACGACCGACGCGAACGCCTCGTTGATCTCGGTGATGTCGATGTCACCCATCTTCATCCCAGCCTTCTCCAGCACCTTCGCCGTCGACTGGACCGGCCCGTCGAGATGGTAGTACGGCTCGGCTCCGACAAGGGCCTGGCTGACGATTCGCGCCCGTGGCGTCAATCCGAGGGCCTTGGCTCGGTCTTCGTCCATCCACAGCACCGCGGCGGCGCCGTCGGAGATCTGTGAGGACGTACCCGCAGTGTGAATGCCGCCGTCCAGCACCGGCTTGAGCGACGCCAACCCCTCGAGTGTGGTGTCGCGCAGACCCTGGTCCCTGGTGACCGGCGCACGTTCCGCGGTCGGTCGCTTGTTCTCGTCGAGGACCGGGGCGACGATCGGACTGACCTCGCGGTCGAACCGGCCCTCTGTCCAGGCGCGGGCGGCCTTGCGCTGCGAGTCGAACCCGAACTGGTCGACCTCCTCGCGGCTGATGCCGCGACGCTTCGCGATTCGCTCGGCCGCGGTGAACTGGTCCGGTAGATCGATGTCCCACGACTCGGGGCGCAGGATGCCGCGGTCTGGACCTGCGTTCGCGCCCAGTCCGACGCGACTCATGGCCTCGATGCCACAAGCGATGCCGACGTCGATGGCGCCGGCCGCGATGAGACCCGCGATCAGACCGTTGGCCTGCTGGCCACTGCCACACTGGCAGTCCACGGTCATGGCGCCGACGTGCTCCGGCAATCCGGCCACGAGCCAGCCGACCCGGGTGATGTTGTTGGACTGTTCGCCGAACTGGGTCACGCAACCGCCGATGACCTGCTCGACCATGTCTGCGTCGAAGCCTGAGTCGGCCGCTGCCTTCTCGACGAGCGCTCGCTGCGTGGCGCCGAGCAGCTCGGTGGCGTGCAGACCGGACAACCATCCGTTCCGCCGACCGATGGGGCTGCGGGTGGCCTCGACGATCACTGGGTTACCCATTCCGTCAGGCTAGAACACGTTTCATTACTCTGACAAGCCGCGATGCAGCCGTGCCTTTGATCTGCGATGGAGGCATGTTTTACTGAGACTAGAACACGTTGCAAATGAGGAGAGCCCACTGTGACTGCCCCCGAAAAGCCGGCCCCCGCCATCCCCGCTCACTTCGACTTCCTGGACCCGGACGTGAACCTCAAGGGCCTTCCGGTCGAGCAGCTGGCGGAACTCCGCCGGTGCGAGCCGATCCACTGGGTCGACGTGCCGAGCGGGTGCGGCGGCTTCGAGGACAAGGGCTACTGGGTGGTCTCCAAGCACGCCGACGTCAAGGAGGTCTCCCGCCGCAGCGACGTCTTCTCGAGCTGGCAGAACGGGGCGATCCCCGTCTGGCCGAAGGAGATGACGCGGGAGTCAGTGGAGATGCAGCGCAGCGTCATGCTCAACATGGACGCGCCCCACCACACCCGGCTGCGGAAGATCATCTCGCGCGGCTTCACGCCACGGTCCATCGGGCGGCTGGAGGAGGAGCTTGCGGCGCGCGCGCAGACCATCGCCAGGACGGCCGCGGCGGCGGGTAGCGGCGACTTCGTCGAACAGGTCAGCTGTGAACTGCCCCTACAGGCGATCGCCGGGCTGCTCGGCGTGCCGCAGGACGACCGCGACAAGTTGTTCCGCTGGTCCAACGAGATGACCGGCGGCGAGGATCCCGAGTTCGCGGACGTCGATCCGGCGCAGTCGTCGATGGAATTGATCATGTACGCGATGGCCATGGCCGACGAGCGGGGCAAGAACCCGACCGACGACATCGTCACCACGCTGATCCAGGCGGACATCGACGGGGAGAAGCTCTCCGACGACGAATTCGGCTTCTTCGTCATCATGCTCGCGGTGGCGGGCAACGAGACGACCCGAAACTCGATCACCCACGGCATGATGGCCCTCGCCGCCAACCCGGACCAGTGGGAGCTGTTCAAGTCCGAGCGCCCGTCCACCACGGCCGACGAGATCATCCGCTGGGCCACACCGGTGTCGGCGTTCCAACGCACCGCCCTCGCCGACACCGAGTTGTCGGGGGTGCGGATCAAGGAGGGCCAACGGCTGGTGATGTCCTACCGCTCGGCCAACTTCGACGAAGACGTTTTCGACACACCTCACACGTTCAATATCCTGCGCGACCCGAATCCGCACGTCGGGTTCGGCGGCACGGGCGCCCACTTCTGCATCGGAGCCAACCTGGCGCGGATGACCATCAACCTGATCTTCAACGCGATCGCGGACCACATGCCCGATCTCAAACCCGTCGGCGAGCCGGAGCGGCTACGGTCGGGGTGGCTCAACGGCATCAAGCATTGGCAGGTCGACTACTCCGGCACCGGTTCCTAGCAACCGGAACCACAACGCATCAAGGAGGATTCGGGTGGAATTCAGCCCGGACGAAGGGCAGCGGGCCGTCGCCGACGTCGTGACGTCCGCGCTCGAGCGGGAGAACGGTTGGGACGCGCTCGTCGACGGCGGGGTCATCGCGTTCGGTGTGCCCGAGCGGCTCGGCGGCGACGGCCTCGGGCTGCCGGAACTGGCCGCCGCGTTGACCGAGATCGGTCGGCACGGCACCACCGGTCCCGCCTTCGCGACCCTCGGCATGGGCCTGATCCCGCTGCTGGATCTGGCGTCGGACGATCAGCAGGACCGCTACCTCGTCGGCGTGGCCGGGGGAGGAGCCCTGTCGGCCGCGCTCAACGAACCCGGCAACGCCCTGCCCGACCGACCCGAGACTGCCCTGTCCGGGGGCAGGCTCACCGGCACGAAGATCGGCGTCCCGCATGCCGCGCAAGCGGATTGGCTGATCGTGACGACCGACGGCGGCGTCGTGGTCGTTTCCCCGGAGGCCGACGGTGTGACGCTGACCAAGACGCCGACCTCCAGCCACGCCGACGAGTACGTGGTGACCTTCACCGACGTGCCGGTGCCGGAGGAGGACGTCCTCGCCGGAGCCACGCCGCACCGGGTCAACCAGCTCGTCCTGGCCGCCGCCGGGGCGTTCGCGGCGGGTTTGGTCGCCGGTGCGTTGCGCCTCACCGCCGACTATGTCGCAACCCGCCAGCAGTTCGGCAGGCCGCTGTCCACGTTCCAGACGGTCGCCGCGCAGCTCGCCGAGGTCTACATCGCCTCGCGCACTTTGAGTTTGGCGTCCACCTCGGTGATCTGGCGGCTCGCGGAGGGCCGCGACGCCGACGCCGATCTGGACGTGCTCGGCTACTGGCTGACGTCGCAGGCACCGCCGAACATGCAGACCTGTCACCACTTGCACGGCGGAATGGGAATGGACATCACCTACCCGATGAACCGCTACTACTCCACGATCAAGGATCTGACCCGGCTCCTGGGTGGTCCCTCGCATCGTCTCGATCTGGTGGGAGCCGCGCTGGGCGAGCGAAGCGGCGGGAGATAGAGATGTTCATCGAACTCACATCCGAACAGCGGCAGCTCCAAGCCGAACTACGGCAATACTTCTCGAACCTCGTCTTGCCGGAAGAGGCCGCGGAGATGGAGGTCGACCGGCACGGCAAGGCCTACCGGACGATCGTGAAGCGGATGGGTTCGGACGGCAAACTCGGCGTCGGCTGGCCGAAGGAGTTCGGCGGTCTGGGCTTCGGGCCGATCGAGCAGCAGATCTTCGTCAACGAGGCGGCGAGGGCCGATGTCCCGCTGCCCGCGGTGACGTTGCAGACAGTCGGCCCCACCCTTCAGGTGTATGGCACCGAAGTGCAGAAGAAGACGTTCCTGCCCGCAATCCTGGCTGGTGACGTGCACTTCGCGATCGGATACTCCGAGCCCGAGGCGGGAACCGATCTCGCCTCGTTGCGCACCTCGGCCGTCCGGCACGGTGACGAGTACGTCGTCAACGGCCAGAAGATCTGGACGACGGGCGGCCACGACGCCGACTACCTCTGGCTGGCGGTGCGCACGGATCCCGAAGCCGTAAAGCACAAGGGCATCTCGATCCTCATCGTCGACACGACGGATCCCGGCTACTCCTGGACGCCCATCATCCTGTCCGATGGGGCCCACCACACCAACGCGACCTACTTCAACGACGTCCGCGTCCCGGCGGACATGCTGGTCGGCGAGGAGAACGCCGGGTGGCGGCTGATCACCACGCAACTCAACCACGAGCGGGTGATGTTGGGACCCGCCGGCAAGGTGGCCGGGGTCTACGACCGCGTGCACGCATGGGCGTCGAAGCCGGGCGGGGACGGTGTCGTCCCGATCGACCACGACGACGTACGCAGGATGCTCGGTGAGATCAAGGCCGTCTGGCGCATCAACGAACTGCTGAACTGGCAGGTGGCCGCCGGCGGAGAGGAGATCAACGTGGCCGATGCCGCCGCCACGAAGGTCTTCGGGACCGAACGCATCCAGCGGGTGGGCCGGCTGGCCGAGGAGATCGTCGGCAAGTACGGGAACCCCGCCGAACCTCAGACGGCCGAGCTACTGGAGTGGCTCGACGGCCAGACGAAGCGAAACCTGGTGATCACCTTCGGTGGTGGCGTCAACGAGGTGATGCGCGAGATGATCGCGGCGTCGGGCCTCGGGGTTCCTCGGGTTCCGCGCTAGTGGGTTCCCTCGACGACATCAAGGCCGCGGCCGAGCAGGTCAAGGCCGAGGGCAGGAGCAAGCCGCGCACCGGTCGCCATCCGGTCAACCAGCCCATGATCGACCACTGGCTCGACGCCATCGGCGATCGGAATCCCATCTACGTCGATGAGGTGGCGGCCAAGGCGGCCGGGCATCCGGGCGTCGTCGCGCCACCGGCGATGATCCAGGTGTGGACGATGATGGGGCTCGGCGGTGTTCGCCCCGACGACGACCCTCTGAGCAAGATCCTCGAATTGTTCGACGGCGCAGGTTATGTCGGTGTCGTCGCCACCAACTGCGAACAGACCTATCACCGCTATCTGCGCCCCGGTGAAGAGGTCAGCGTCGCCGCGGAGCTGACCGACGTGGTCGGGCCCAAGCGGACCGCACTGGGTGAGGCATTCTTCATCACGCAGAAGATCACCTGGCATTGCGGAGATGACGACGAGAACCCGGTCGCCGAGATGATGTGGCGAATCATGAAGTTCATCCCCGCGGACGACGGCGAGGCCGACGCGTCGGCTGCTTCGTCGGTGCCCGGTGACCTCGACGCCGATGCCGCGATGCGACCGGCGTCGTCCAAGGACACCAGGTTCTTCTGGGACGGCGTCGACGCGCACGAACTCCGCATCCAGAAACGCGGCGACGGCACCCTGCAGCACCCGCCCGTACCGGCACTCTGGCTCGATAAGGACCGGGACGCCGAATATCTGGTCGCCTCCGGCAGCGGCACGGTGTTCAGCTTCGTCGTGCACCATGCACCGAAGGTGCCTGGGCGTACGTTGCCGTTCGTGATCGCACTGGTGGAACTCGACGAAGGGGTCCGGATGCTGGGGGAGCTGCGCAATGTCGATCCGGCGCGCGTCGAGATCGGAATGCCGGTGCGCGCCATGTTCGTCGACTTCCCGGCCAACGACCTCGGCCCGGCCTGGACGAACTACGCGTGGGAGCCTGCCCCATGAGCGCGTTGGTCATCGAAGTCGGCGCCACGCTGCCCGAACTCACCCTGTACGGCGACCCGACGTTCATCGTCTCGACCGCCATCGCCACCCGCGACTACCAGGACGTGCACCACGACCGGGACAAGGCGCAGGCCAAGGGAAGCAAGGACATCTTCGTCAACATCCTCACCGACACCGGTCTGGTGCAGCGCTTCATCACCGACTGGGCCGGCCCGACCGCAGTCATCAAGTCGATCGGACTGCGGCTCGGGGTGCCCTGGTACGCCTATGACACGGTGACGTTCAGTGGCGAGGTCACTGCGGTCGACGGTGAGCTCGTCACGCTGAAGATCGCGGGCCGCAACAGTCTTGGCGACCACGTCGTCGCGACTGCCACGCTGACGGTGCCGGCGGGAGCAGGGGCGTGAGCGGCGGACTGTCCGGTAAGGCGGCGATCGTCGGCATCGGCGCCACGGACTTCTCGAAGAATTCGGGTCGAAGCGAGTTGCGGCTCGCCGCCGAAGCGGTTCTCGACGCGCTCGACGATGCGGGCCTGTCCCCCTCGGACGTCGACGGCATGACGACGTTCACGATGGACTCCAACACCGAAGTCGCCGTCGCGCGCGCCACGGGCATCGGGGAACTCACCTTCTTCTCCAAGATCCATCACGGCGGCGGCGCGGCCTGTGCCACCGTGCAGCAAGCGGCCATGGCCGTCGCCACGGGTGTCGCCGAGTGCGTGGTGGCCTACCGCGCGTTCAACGAGCGGTCCGGCATGCGTTTCGGCCAGGTGCAGATGCGACTGGTCGAGAACGCCGACTCCACCGGGGTCGACAACTCGTTTTCCTACCCACACGGGTTGTCCACCCCGGCAGCGCAAGTCGCGATGATCGCGAAACGGTATATGCATCTTTCGGGTGCCACCAGCAGGGACTTCGGCGCGATCTCGGTCGCCGACCGCGGGCACGCCGCCAACAACCCGAAGGCGTACTTCTACGGCAAGCCGATCACCATCGAGGAGCACCAGGCCTCACGGTGGATCGCCGAACCCCTCCGACTCCTGGACTGTTGCCAGGAGACCGATGGGGGCGTCGCGTTGGTGATCACGTCGCCCGAGCGGGCCAGGGACCTCAAGCACCGTCCCGCCCTCATCGAGGCCGCCGCCCAGGGTGCCAGCCCGGATCAATATTCGATGGTCAGCTACTACCGACCCGAGCTGGATGGATTGCCCGAGATGGGATTGGTCGGCAAGCAGATGTGGGCCCAGTCCGGCCTGGCGCCGACCGACGTCCAGACCGCGATCCTGTACGACCACTTCACGCCGTTCACCCTGATCCAACTCGAGGAACTCGGTTTCTGCGGGCGCGGCGACGCCAAGGACTTCATCGCCGACGGCGCCATCGAAATGGGCGGCAGACTGCCGATCAACACCCATGGTGGTCAGTTGGGCGAGGCCTACATCCACGGAATGAACGGCATCACCGAAGGCGTCCGTCAGTTGCGCGGCACGTCGGTCAATCCGGTTCCGAACGTGCAGCACGTGCTCGTCACGGCCGGCACCGGCGTGCCGACGTCGGGTTTGATCCTCGGCTAGTGCGTCGGCGTGGGCAGCTTCACCAGTCAGCCCAATCGTTACCTACACTGACGTAGCCGAGCGCCAAACAGCTTGATGCGGGGTGACCTTGCAAAGATGAGCTCTTCGAGGAGCGGTCGGGGCGTCGTGATGGTGATACGACTACGGCGAAGAAACCAGGCGTGGTGCACCTGTGGTTGGCTCGGAAAGCGCAGCCTGTTGCTCTCCTCGGCGAAAGTGGACGCGCTGCTACATGCCGCCCGCGACGACTGCGAGCCGGCCATACCGCTGTTTCAACCGAGTGCTGTCGTGATTGAGAGGCCGTCGGGCGAAATCAGTGCCGACGAACCGATGTGTCCGCCATCCGAGGGTTGACTGTCGGATACCCGGCGAACGGGGCATGACGAAAGCGGTCAAAGGCCGCCACGGATTTCGCCTCGCGCCTGCTTCGTGGCCAGCCTGATCGCAGGTGTCTGCGGCTGGCGCGCCCCCTTCGTTGCCGGAGGAAGCCCTCGGGCAGCCGTTCATCGGTTCGTTGGCGCCGACGCATCGGGTCTCAACAAAGCGTCAAAATTTGCCAAATCAGGCATCGCGATGCCACTAGCCTCTGGCGCAACTCTTTGCCAAACGCGCGGCGGGGTCGCTCGCCCGACGCCACCCATGTCGACCTTGAGCATTGCTAAAACTGCGTCGCGGCGACACATTTGCCGCCCTGAGTGGCGTGAAGGTGGAAACCTGATCTAGATAAACCAAGGTTATTTTGCCTGCTCACACGTTTCTTTCGCGGTCATCGGGCGAATCTCCATAGCTGTCCTAACCACTTGTCGCCGCTGCTGTGCATCGTTGTTGCTCAAATCGCCTTGCGGTGACAAGTTGCTAGTGGTAGTTTTTGGAGCATCTCGACGATGACGCCCGGGGGGATGCAGATACAGCAAAGTGTCTGACATTTGCGATTGCTTCGGTTGGGCGGACACCGTCGCCACGGGAAGGGTTTGTGATGAAGGCTCTGAAGGCATCCTCGGTCGAGTCAGTGCGACAGTTAGCCAACCGCCGCCGCGTCCGGCTTCGTGCCTTCGGCGCCGCTGTTGTCCGAGCTCATTCCTGAGCGGGACGGGATCATGCTTGCGCCGAAGCTGGCGCTCCTCACGCCACGGCCCCACCTAAGACGAGAGCGCCCCCATCACGTTGCCCCTCAAGACGTCGTCGACGACATCGAGGTGGACGTCGCTTCAGACGCACCAATCGGACTTCAGCCGCTGCACGGTGTACTGAGACGCTCAGATTGGCAACGGCGGTATGCCGCAAAGCTGCGAGTGAGCGATCTGGTCGTCGTCTGCGTCGCCGTGCTCATGGCCCAGGTCGTCCGATTCGGTGAATCGTTGACTGCGCCGGGCTACCCGCACTACTACCTGCCCTTGCTTTCCGCACTGTTCGCCATGGCCTGGATGTCGGCTCTTGGTGGCTTGCGCACCCGCTCGCCCAGGTTGATCGGAGCGGGAGTCGAGGAGTATCGACGGGTGGTCGCAGCGTCCTTCTGGACTTTCGGGGCCATCGCCATCGTGACTCTTCTGCTCAAGCTGGACATTGCGCGGGGCTACCTCGCGGTCGCGTTACCCGCCGGGACGCTCGGACTGGTGCTGAGCAGACGGATGTGGCGTCGACGTGTGGCACGCCAGCGCGCAAGTGGCCTCTGTCAAACGGCGATTCTCGCCTTCGGTGAACGCGAAGCAGTCACCAATCTCGCGACCGAGCTGACCAGACACCCCGCCGACGGATACCGGGTCGTGGGAATCGGCATCCCGGGCTACGGACCTTCCCAGGGCGAACACTTGACGGTCAATGGGCACGCAATACCCGTCGTTGGTGAAGAAGTCCACATGCTGCAAGCGATCGATGACTGCGGCGCCGACACCGTTGCCATCGCCGGCACCGAACACTTCGGAGTCAGTGGAATACGCAGGCTCATCTGGGACCTCGAGCCCATGGACGTGGATCTCGTGGTGTCGACCGGTGTCATGGACTGTGCCCTTTCGCGGTTGGTCATGCGACCAACCGCCGATCTCCCTCTGCTGCACATAGAGAAGCCGCTTTACCGCGGAGCGAAGTGCTTCCAGAAGCGGGCGTTCGACTTCTGCTTCGCCTTGGCGGCCTTGACCGTGGCTCTGCCGATCATGGTGCTGGCGGCGGTCGCGATCAAACTGACGAGTAGGGGCCCGGTCTTCTATGCCGCCGAGCGGATCGGAATCGACGGTAAGCCCTTCTCCATGCTCAAGTTTCGGACGATGGTGGAGCACGCGGACAAACAACTGGTCAACCTTCTGGAAGCGAACGACGGCAACGGCCTTCTCTTCAAGATTCGTGATGACCCGCGGGTGACTCCGGTCGGTCGCATGCTAAGGCGTTTCAGCATCGACGAGCTGCCGCAGTTCATCAACGTGCTGCGCCACGACATGAGCGTGGTTGGGCCGCGTCCGCCTCTGAGGCGCGAAGTCGAGGCGTACGACTGTGAAGTCCTTCGGAGGCTCCTCGTCAAGCCAGGCATCACGGGTCTGTGGCAAGTCAGCGGCCGATCCGATCTCTCGTGGAACGATGCTGTTCGCTTGGACCTCTCATATGTCGAAAACTGGTCCATGATCGGGGATCTCTTGATCATCGCCAAGACCTTCCGCGCGGTCCTCCGACACCAGGGCGCCTACTGACGAGAGTTCGACGGGTCCAGATCATGTGCTCGACGAATCTGCGCGGGTTCATCCGTCCCGATGCTAGACAGCAACCAAATGTCTTGAAGACAGCCGGAGCCATGTTCAGTTGCCAACACGGACAGTATGGCCAAAAGGCGCGGAGAATATTCAATCATTTGATGAGTATTAATTTGCCAGTAGCACATTATCGACGTCTTGACGCTGTTTCAGCAAAGGACTATCGTGAACCGTGGTTGGGGAAGGATGTCTCAACCTTGAAGGGGGCGGCTCATGCGTGACTTGAGGGGTAGCTCGCGCTTCGGGGGGAGCACCACGCGGGTGGGCCACGGTGGGCGACTCGGCGACGGTACGAAGACGCCAGCCACTCGCAGCGTCGGTGCCGTCATCGTGGCTGTCGGCCTCGCGTTCGGTGGATCGGTCCTCTATCCGAGAACCGACCACGCTGGAGTTCTGGTCCCCGATCCGGGTCGTGCCTTGGCGGCAATAAGTCAATCCGGAGCGCTGGTGACTCGCACCTTCGGCGCCTCGACGGGATTTGACTTCAGCGGCGCAACCGGATCGATGCTTGCCGTGTTGATGGAGAAGTTTCCCGACCTTGCGAACACGCCGTTGACGAGTCTGACGCCGCAGATGTTCACGAATGTCATTCTCGCGCCTGGGATTTCGTCGGCGGCAGTGTTCGGCCCCGTCGCGCCCGAGTACGGCCCGGTGCTGCTGCCGGCCACACCAGTGGTGCAGATGATGCCGCCGCCCTTCGTCCCGGTTGATCCAGTGTTTGCCGCTAGTGGCGGCGGGGGAGCCGTGGCGCAGACTCCGCCGATGCCCAACCCCACCACTCCGCCGTCCTGGCTACCACCGCTGCCGCCACCGTTTACGCCGCCGTTCACGCCGCCGTTCACGCCGCCGTTCACGCCGCCTCCACCGCCTCCACCGCCTCCACCGCCTCCACCGCCTCCACCGCCACCACCGCCACCACCGGTCGTCACGCCCGTGCCGTCGACGCCGCCGGTAGTCGAGACCCCGCCAGAGGAGTCGAGCGGTTCGGGGTCGAGCGGTTCGGGGTCGAGCGGTTCGGGGTCGAGCGGTTCGGGGTCGAGCGGTTCGGGGTCGAGCGGTTCGGGGTCGAGCGGTTCGGGATCGAGCGGTTCGGGATCGAGCGGGTCTTCCGAAGGTGAGTCGTCCGGAGGCGGCTCGACGACCGGTGGATCGACGGGGTCTTCGCAGGGTTCCGGGAGCGGGTCGACGTCCGGTGGGTCGACCGGTTCTTCGGGAGGAGATGCTGGCGGCTCGGGCGGTGGGTCATCGTCCGGCGGATCGGGCGGCGACTCAGGCGGCTCAGGTGGCGGCTCAGGCGGCGGCTCCGGTGGCGGCTCCGAGTAAGTACACGTTTATCTCGTCCGGCCCCGCCGAGACGCCACGAAGTGCGCCGTCACGGCTGGTGACGGCGCATTTCCATGAGCAAATCCGGTGGCCAGACGCAGTCCATGCACGTCGTGCGGCGACGAACCTCTTACCCGCGCGATGATTTGCCGTTGGCAAGTGCTGCGACGTTTTCGAGCGCGCGCGACGCGCGCACATCAGGTCCCTGGACACCTCGCGGCGATCGACGTATATGGGGCATTCACTCATTGCTGAAAGCGACGCTTGGCGTCGTCCGCTGATCCGCAGTGGTCTTCAAGAGCACCGCGGACGAAGTTTAAATGAGGCAATATCACCAGTTCAAGGGTCTTAGTATCGATAAATGGGCCACCAGGGTTGCAACGCTGCCAGTCGGCCATGGCACGTTTTGCTAGGACGGCCTTGCAGCGATCGTGAGATAGTGCTAGCTTTTTGTCATCTGGGTCGAAGTCATCGCCTCAGCGTTCACCACAGCTAAGCGCATGCAGTTTGCGAAATCGGCACTCTCGTCCACCGAGCCCGGCTCGATGACCAGGGCAGCGCACACGTCATGCGAGGAATCGAGGGATAGATGCGCTGCCGACTCTGTGATTCGAGCCGTCTTCTCAGCGTGCTCGATCTCGGTGCGACGCCGCCGTGCGAGACGTTTCTCGCGGCCGACGAGCTGGACTTGCCCGAGCCGACGTATCCCCTACACCTCCGGTTGTGCGAAGACTGCCTCCTGCTTCAGATTCCGGCGCTCATTACACCCGAGGACACCTTCACCGAATACGCATACTTCTCGTCGTACGCAGATAGTTGGGTGCAGCACGCCAAGGCGTACGTCGACGACGCTGCCGCGCGGCTCGGACTCGGTCGGGATTCGTTCGTCGTCGAAGTCGCAAGCAACGACGGTTATCTCCTCCAGCACGTGGTTGCAGCGGGAATCCCCTGTCTCGGCATCGAACCGTCGGTGAACGTCGGCGAAGCGGCTCGCGAGCGCGGAGTGCCGACGGCAACGGCCTTCCTGGACGAGCGGCTCGCCGCGACGGTGCGGAAGGAACGTGGGCCAGCGGATCTGGTGGTGGCCAACAACGTCTACGCTCACATTCCCGATCTCATCGGGTTCACCCGGTCGTTGCGTGGGCTGTTGGCCGACGACGGTTGGCTGAGCATCGAGGTTCACCACGCCCTCAACCTGGTGACTCTCGGCCAGTTCGACACCATCTACCACGAGCACTTCCAGTACTACACGGTCCTTTCGGCAACGCGCGCCCTTGCGACGGCCGGTTTGACAGTGGTCGACGTGGAACTCGTGACGACGCACGGTGGTTCGATCCGACTCTGGGCGAGGCCAGCGCAAAGCGCTGGAGCGCGCAGCGAACGCATGACTGCGGTGCTGAAGGCCGAGGAGGACGCCGGGCTGCACCACGTAGAGGGTTACATGCAATTGAGGTCGCGGTCAGAGGCCATTCGCCACGACTTGTTGCGTTTCCTGCTCGACTGCCGCGCCGCCGGCAAGCGAGTCGTCGGATACGGGGCGCCGGGCAAGGGCAATACCTTGTTGAACTACTGCGGCATTCGCAGCGACCTGCTCGAGTACACGGTGGACCGCAATCCGTACAAGCACGGGCGCTTCACCCCGGGCACCCGGATTCCGATCCACGACCCGGAGCAGATCCTCAAGGACCGGCCCGATGTCGTGTTGGCACTGCCGTGGAACCTCGAAGCCGAGCTGACCAAGCAGCTGGGCTACATCGCGGAATGGGAAGGCGAACTGGTCTTTCCGCTGCCCACCCTGCGATCTGTGTCGTTGCCGAAACCATCCGAGGACTAGGAAATAGCATGAAGGTTGTCTTGTTCTGCGGCGGATACGGCATGCGGATGCGCAACAGTGCAGACGACGGTATGCCCAAGCCGATGCAGATGGTCGGTCCGCGCCCGCTCATTTGGCACGTGATGCGTTACTACGCTCACTTCGGCCACAAGGACTTCATCCTGTGCCTCGGCTACGGCGCGTCGCACATCAAGAACTACTTCCTCACCTACCAGGAAGCCGCGTCGAACGACTTCTCGATGCGCGGCGGTCAGATCGAACTGATGCATTCCGACATCAGCGACTGGTCGATCACCTTCGTGGACACCGGACTCGAATCGGCCATCGGCGAGCGCCTCCGCCGGGTGCGTCAGCATCTCGACGGAGACGAGTACTTCCTGGCCAACTACGCCGACGTGCTGACCGATGCGCCCCTCGATCACATCGTCGATGAATTTCACGACTCTGGTGCCGCGGCGTCGATGATGATCGTTCCGCCGGAGTCGTCGTTCCACTGCGTCCAGGTCAGCGAGGCGGGCGAGGTAAAGGACATCACTCCGCTCTCCGACATGTCGATCTGGATCAACGGCGGGTACTTCGTCCTCTCGCAGGAGATCTTCAACTTGATTCCCCCCGGTGGCGATCTGGTGGCGGACGCGTGCCACACCCTGGCAGGCGAAGGCCGGCTGTTCGGCTATCGGTACCACGGCTTCTGGAAACCCGCCGACACGTTCAAGGAACGGGCCGAACTCGACGCCGGGTTCCACCGCGGCGACCGGCCGTGGATGCTGTGGGAGCGAAATGGTCAGGAGTCGTCAGTTGGTGCCGTGGCTGGCGCACCATGATCTCGCTGTCGACCGGTGCGCTCACCGAAATAGCGGTCGTGGCTGCCCACTGCGATGACGTCGCCATCGGCATGGGTGGCACGTTATTGAGCTTGGCGAGAAGATTTCCGGGGCTGCGGGTACGCGGTCTCGTCCTCTCCGGCGCGGGCACCGAGCGGGAGGACGAAGAGCGTGACGCGCTCATCGCGTTCTGTCCTGGTGCGGATCTCGATATGTCCGTCCTCGACATACCGGACGGGCGAGCACCTTCCGATTGGCAACGCGTCAAGGACGAACTTCATGATTTCCGGAGTGCGTGTGCCCCGGACGTGGTGTTCGGCCCACAGCGCGAAGACGCTCATCAGGATCATCGGCTCCTCGGCGAACTCCTGTCGACGGAGTTCCGAGATCACCTCGTGATGGGTTACGAGATCCTCAAGTGGGAAGCCGACACGCCTCGCCCGACCCACTACCATCCGCTCGAGACAGAGGTCGCCGAGGAGAAGGCGAGGCTTCTCCTCAAGCACTATCCCTCGCAGGTCGGCCACGACTGGTTCGACGAGCAAGCGTTCTTGGCGTTGTCCAGGCTCCGCGGCGTGCAGTGCCACGCGCAACACGCGGAAGCCTTCATCGTGGAGAAGGCCTCCGTTTCATTCGCTTGAGAAGTATTGAGAAGTATCGAGAGGCATAGCCAATGCGAGTACTGGTCACCGGCCATCAAGGTTATCTGGGCACCGTCATGGTGCCGATCCTGCAGGCTGCAGGACACGACGTATCCGGTTTGGACGCAGGGCTGTTCGCCGACTGCGTGCTGGGAACGGCTCCGCAGGACCCGCCCGGAACACGCATCGACCTACGCGACGTCACCGTGGAACACGTGACGGGTTTCGACGCGGTCGTCCACCTGGCGGCACTGTCGAACGACCCGCTGGGGGCGTTGGCGCCACAGATCACATACGACGTGAACCACCACGCCTCCGTGCGGCTCGCGCGACTGGCGAAGGAAGCAGGTGTCGGCAGATTTCTCTACGCGTCCACCTGTTCGGTGTACGGCTCAGCTGGCGAGGAGCTGGTGACGGAGGACGCACCGCTGCGTCCGCTCACGCCGTATGCGGAGAGCAAGGTCCGCGTCGAGGACGACGTCGCCGCCATCGCCGATGATTCCTTCTCCCCGGTATTTCTCCGCAATGCCACCGCATTCGGGTTCTCGCCGCGACTTCGCGCCGACATCGTGCTCAACAACCTCGTCGGTCATGCCGTGCTCACCGGTGACGTGCGCGTACTGTCCGACGGCACGCCATGGCGCCCCCTGGTCCATGCCCGCGACATCGCCGCCGCTTTTCTCATCGCGCTGGAGGCGCCATTGGACACGGTCCATTGCGCGGCCTACAACGTCGGCACGGAGTCGAACAACTTGACCGTGGCCGAGATCGCGCAGTCGGTCGTCGACGTGGTGCCAGGCGCAAAGATGTTGATCACCGGCGAGACGGGCGCTGACCCGCGTTCGTACCGGGTGGACTTCTCTGCGATCCGGCGCGCGCTCGGGTTCGAGGCCAAGTGGTCGATCCCCGATGGTGCCGCCGAACTCTACGCGGAGTACACCGCAGCAGGACTGACCAAGGAGGCGTTCTTCAAAAACTTCACCCGCTTGTCACGCCTCGAAACGCTTCGGGCCAGAGGCGCTCTCGACGAATCCATGCGATGGATCAAGGTAAATGCGTGAGCAACTCGGCCCAGCTCCCGGCGTTCGCATCGCGCGACGACGTCGCCGACACGGGAAGCGGCCACTCGATGGCGAGATGTTCGTCGTGGTACGCGACGGCCAGGTCTTCAGAAGGATCGTGCGGGCGGTCGATCCGATAGCACACGTCGGCCGTCGTGGACAACGCCTGGAAGCCGTGCAGGAATCCAGGCGGGACGTACAAGTGACGAAAGTCTTCGTCGTCGAGCAGGAATGCTTGCTGCTGGCCGAAGGTCGGCGAATCTCTTCGAATGTCGACGAGAACGTCGTGAATGGCACCGTTTGCGCAGCGAACCAGCTTGGCCTCGCCGCGACCCGAACGTCCGTGCATCCCACGGATGACGCCCCGCACCGATCGCGACTGGGAGTCCTGCACCAGCGTCGCAGAAATGCTCGGCGTACCGAGATAGTCGTCGAAGATCGCTGCGTCGAAGGTTCTGGTGAACAGCCCTCGGTCGTCACGGAACGGCTGCGGGACCAGCACGAGGACTCCCGCGAGAGCGGTCGTTTCGATGCGCACGGGGACATGCTGTCATGACTGCCTGCCGGGGGTGCGTGGAATCAGACCTGCGCCGCGTGCTGGATCTCGAGAAGGTGCCGGCAGCCGACCACTTCCCGGACGCAGGTGAGCCGGTTCGTGTGGAGGAGGTGTCGCATGGCCTGGCGATGGACGTGTGCTGCGGGTGCGGGTTGGCGCAACTTGCCGAAGACGACACGGTCACCGATGAGCCGCGCGGCGTGGAACCGCAGGCGCTGAAGGACCAGGCCCTGGCGGCGGTCGAGCGAGTGGCGAAGGACGGCTGGCTGCGCGGCGGTACCGTTTTGGAATTCGGCAGTCCGCACGGTGGTACCTGGATCCCATTACTCACCGAGCGCGGGTTCACCGAAGTGACCTCGGGGGCCGACGTGGTGCTCGATTGCTTCGGCGTCATGCACGAACCCGATCAACGCGGTGCCTTCATCCAGCGCGCTCAGGCCACCGCGGAGGATGGGGTGCTGTTGCTGCAATACCACTCGATTGCCGCCATCGTCGGCGGGGGTCAGTGGAATGCGCTGCGGCACGGACACTTCGCGTACTACTCGCTCACCACGTTGAGTCGGCTACTCGCAGCGGTCGGGTTCGCGATCGCCACGGCTTGGGAGTTCGACCTGTATGGGGGAACGGTGTTGTTGGCGGCTGTGCGAGGTGAGCTCGAACCCGATGAATCGGTACGCCGCATTCTCGCGACGGAGAAGGCGCTGCGGATGACGAGGCCCGAGGGCATCGCTTCCCTGCAACGCAGCGCCGATCGACACGTCCGCTCTCTTCGATGCTGGCTTGAAGCGGAGAAGTCCGCGGGCCGAACCGTATTGGCATACGGCGCCGCTTCGCGTGCGGTGGCACTCTTCAGCCGCGCCGGTATCGACTCCAGGCTTATTGCGTCGGTCGCCGATGCCTCGCCTGCCAAGCAGGGCAGACGAATGCCCGGGACGGACATCAAGATCGTGTCACCGGAGGAACTGCTCGCGGCCGAACCAGATCGAGTGCTGCTGACTCTGCCCGATCTGTTGCCGGAGGTATCAGCGCGTTATCCCCAACTCGAGGATCGGTGGGTGGTCGACGTATGTGTGGGATAGCCGGAGTGCGGAACCTGAACGGCGCGCCCGTCGACCGAGACATGCTGGTCGACATGGCGGCGCGGCTATCGCATCGCGGTCCGGATGACAGTGGCATTTGGGTCGATGGGGCGGTCGGGCTCGCGCATACGCGGTTGGCGATCATCGACCTCGCCGGCTCGCGGCAGCCGATGACCGGCGTTGGTGGACGGGCCCACCTGGTCTTCAACGGCGAGATACTCAACTACCGCGAACTGCGAAAGGGGTTGTCGTACCCGTTTCGGACTGATGGCGACACCGAGGTGCTGATCGCGCTCTACGAGAAGCACGGGCCGCGGGGTGTCGAGCAGCTACGAGGCCAGTTCGCGTATGCCATGCACGACACCGCGACCGGGGACACGCACCTCTTCCGGGACCGCCTCGGCATTCTCCCGCTGTACTACTACGTGGACAGCAGGATCTTCGCCTTCGCCTCGGAGATCAAGGCACTGTTTCCGGCCATCGGATCTGCGCGGGTGGATCACGATAGCCTGCACGACTACCTGGCACATCGCGCGGTACCTGCGCCTCATACGTTCATCGAGAATGTGCGAAAGGTTCCGCAGGGCCACCACTTGGTGGTCGAGCGCGACGGCACCGTCCGAATGGATGCCTACTGGAAGCTGGACACCGTCCCGCGTGTGCGAGACATTTCACGCCGCGAGGCAGTGGCACTGGTCCGCGGTGCGCTGAAGGACTCGGTGCGTGAGGCGTTGGTCGCCGACGTGCCGGTTGGCACGTATCTGTCCGGCGGTGTGGACAGCAGCTTGATTACCGCAATGGTGGCGGACGCCCGGCATGGTGCGGCCTTGCATACGTTCTCGGCTGGATTCGGCGATGCTCGCCTTGACGAGACGTCGTATGCCCGCCAGGTCGCGGCCCTCGTCGGCAGCACCCATCACGAAGTGTTGGTGACCCCGGATGACTTCCAGCGCAATTGGTCCGCACTGAGTTGGCACCGAGATGCACCACTTTCCGAACCTGCTGACGTCGCCGTCTTTCGTCTAGCCCAACTTGCCCGCCGCAACGTCAAGGTGGTGTTGTCCGGTGAGGGCAGCGACGAACTGTTCGGTGGCTATCCCAAGCACCGATTCGCCGGCATCACCCGATGGGCGGGACCCGTGCCCGCGCCGGCCCTGCGACGGTTGGAGGCGTCACTCCCCGCGCGCAGGGAGCGCCTGTCCGTGGCGATGCGGGCGCTCTCTGAGACGAGTCCGGCGGAACGGCTACGGGGGTGGTTCGCTCCCTTCACCTCAGCGGAACGGGACGCCCTGTTGAGCCGGCCACCGGCCCGCAGTGCGCTGGGCCCGTATCTCGAGGGGCGAGGTGACGCCTTGCACCGGATGCTGTACGCCGACGTGCACTCCTGGCTCGCCGACAACTTGCTCGAACGAGGCGATCGGATGTCGATGGCCGCTTCGCTCGAGTTGCGGCCACCGTTCCTGGATCACCGATTGGTGGAGTTGGCCTTCGCGTTGCCGAGCAGGATGAAGGTTCGCGGGCGTACCACCAAGTGGATCGTCAAGGAAGTTGCTCGTGAGTACTTGCCCGCCGAGATCGTCGACCGCCCCAAGGTGGGTTTCAAGGTCCCCCTCGATGAATGGTTCCGCGGTGGCTTGCAGGAGATGGCCTTCGACCTGCTGACCGGGCCGTCCTCGTTCGTCGGCTCGACATTCGACTCGGCAGCGGTAACCAAGATGCTCAATGCGCACTCATCTGGTGACCGGAACGAACAGACAAGGATCTGGACGTTGCTGTCATTGGAGATATGGCATCAGCAAATATCAAAACACGGGGCTAGACGGTATAAACCGCGGTATCATCTGGCAGATAACATTTTGCGGGTAGTGTGACAGCAACGCCTTTGAGCCGCGGAATCCAATGTCGAACGATTTTTAGGGGAGGAACATGAACGAGATGCTCAAGCGCCGCTTGGAGCAGATCTGGCAGCGCAAGTTGGTCGTTCTGGCGGTTGCCGTGCTCGGTCTCGCTCTAGCGAGTCTCGCGTCGCTGAATGCGCATTCCACGTTCTCGGGCAAGTCGACGCTGATGGTTTCCTCGCCGGGGCGCGCTCCCGATCAGGACGCGTTCGTTGCCGTCGGATACGCAACGTTGTTCAACGACCCGGCCACGATCGTCCGGCTGCGCGCCGACAAGCCGATTTCACCGGACGTGACGTTCGAAGCCAGGACGGCTGCCGCCAGCCCCATCTTGGCGATCGAGGCAACTGCCGACAATCCGAAGGCAGCCCAGGATGCGGCGCAGGAGATGGCCGAGGCCTTCCGCGATGACATCAATTCAGCGCGCCAGAAGGAGAACACTCAACGCCTGACGGACCTGCGGAATCAGCTCGACGACCTCCGTAATCAACCGGAGCCCAACGGTTCGGCGAATGCCTCGATCGCTCCACTGCAAGACCTCATCAACACGGTTCGTTACGACTCGACCAACCAGCTCGAGAATCTGCAGGTGCGGGCCGGGGTGGTGGAGACGACGCCCAACATCGCACTCAACCTGGCCATGGGAACCGTTGGTGGTCTTCTCTTGGGCGTCATGGCCGCGCTCGGTTTGGCCGCAACGTCGACGCGACTCACGGGTTCCACGGAGTTCCGGGAGAAGACCGGGTTGGAACCACTCGCCGAAATACCGAGTGGTGGTTCCGTCGACCGGGACAGAGTGCGAGAAGATCAGCTCAGCGCACTGGCGAACATCCTCACTCTCGAAGAGATGCCCAAGTCGCCGGCATTGGCTCTGACCGACAGTTACGGCGTCCGGGAAGCGTCGCAGCTCGCCGGTGAGCTTGCCACGTTGACCGCGCAGCAGGGCTATCGCACGGTCCTGATGTACGCCGACAATCGCGTCTTACAGCCGGCCGACGACACCGGATTCGCCGATGCCCTCGCCGATGCCAGCCGGGTGCACGCGATCTTGAAGGATTCCGCGCTGGAGTCGCTGAAGATCCTGCCCTGTGCCGGTGCCTTCGCCGATCGCTACTCGCGCGTCTCCCGTGAACGAATCGTCGCGATCATCGACGAGCTGCGGACGTACGCCGACATCATCATCATCGCGGCACCTCCGATCGAACAGACCTCGGGAGCGCAATTGCTCTGTGGCGCAGCAGATTCCTCACTGCTGATCGTGTCGAGGCGCTCGTCGCGGGCTGGTGACGTCACCTCCGCGGTCGACGTTCTCAGTAAGGCGCGCGTAAATCTCTTGGGCGCGGCACTGGTCGACGAGACGCCGGGTGAGCAGAAGCAGTGGGCGCCGGCCGCCGACCAGTCGCAGGGGCACGAATAACCGATGAAACCGGCATCTGCGTCGCGTGCTTCGGCCAGCGCCGGGGCCTTGAGTACCCGGCCGCGACCATGGTGGCCAGTCGTGGTCTCGGTGCTAGCCATATCGTCGGTCTTACCGGTGGCGCTCGTCATCGGCTCCAAGGCAGGCTCGCTGCTCTTTCTCGGCGTAGTCGGGCTGGCGGTCGCGCTGTGCGGTCTGAGCAGTCCGATCGTCGCGAGCATCTTTCTTCTGGTGGGCCTGTTCCTGCGAACGGCGTTCATGCGCGACGTCGGCGACGTGCCATTTCTGATGCTGTTCGTGCTCGTGGTGGTGGCGACCGCGTTGTGGTTGGATCGCACGCCGGACCGCCTGCATGGCTCGGGGACGGTCGAATGCACGATGGCGCTCTACGTCTTGTGGAACGTCTACTCGGCGCTCACACCGCACGACTACCTGCCCGGTGACCAACTCGCCGCCGACCCGCTGCCAAACACCGTTTCGACCTGGCGGTCATCAACCACTTCCTGGTGATTCCGACCGTCATCCCCTTCGCCCTCTATGCCGTCGGGCGGTTCGCGTTCGATCGAGCGGCGGCGGTACGGCTGCTGTTGTGGACGATACTCGCGCTGGCGGCTTACTCCGGCCTGGTGAGTATCTCCAGTTCACTGGTCCCACTCAACTGGTGTGGCCCCGCTACATCGTCGACTCGCCGTCCTGGCCGGGGCGAGCCGTCGGCATCTTCAACCAGCCCGTCGCCAATGGGATGGTGCTTGCACTCGGCATCGCCATCGCGATGGTGCTGATCAGTCAGCGGAGCGAGCCCGCGTGGCGAAGGTACTCGGCGTTCGCGATTGCGCTGGTCTGCGGCTATGGCCTTTACTTGACCTACACTCGCGCGGCGTGGTTAAGCGGTGTGTTGGTTCTGGTCATCGGTGCCGTGCTGGCACGCGGATACCGTGGAGCGTTCCTGGGTGTCATCGGCCTGACGACGGCGGTCGTGGCGGTGAACTGGTCGACGTTCACCAGTTCCGACCGGCAGGCCGGAGGCGTCGGCTCGGAAGGGTGAGGTCGACGATCGTCTTGAACGCCATCCAGACCGCGCTCTGGGGAGCCAGCGAGAGAACCACTCACCGGGTGGGGACTGGACCGGTTCATGGCGCTCAACACTATCCACCACCAGCAATGGTCAGTGGACATTCCGTGGGTTCGTGGCTATGCCATCGCCTCCCACGAACACGACTCTTGGAATCCTGGCGGAGCTGGGCGTCATCGGACTGCTGCTCTGGCTCTCGGTTCTCGCGATCATTGCGTACCGGCTGTGGAAGGCCTACCGGACGCTGCCCGACGACGACATGTGTGGAAAGCCGCTCGCCGTCATAGCCCTCATGGCGCTGGCGATATTCATCTGCAATGGGTCGACGGTGGACCTGCGCTTCTTCGACTTCCCCTTGACGGCCATCTTCGTCATCTTCGGAATCACGGTTGGCTGGTCGGAGCGCCATCGGGTCACGCAGGCGGCCGTGCGCTCCGACGATGCCTCAGAAGTGAAGGTGCAGCATGTCTGAGCAACGGGCCCTGTGGGTGTCCACCAGCACGCAGACCAAGGGCGGTATCGCCTCGTACGTATTGGCATATCAACGCACGCCGTTGTGGACGGATTGGAACATCCGCCACGTCGCAACGCACCGAGACGGTTCGAAGACGGCGAAGGCCGGGTCGTTCGCGCGTGGTACGGCGAAGTTCGTCGTGGAGCTGATCAGGTTCCGTCCCAACGTCGTTCACCTGCACTCCAGCGCGCACGCGAGCTTCGTACGCAAGGCGATCCTGTTCTGGATCAGCAGGCTGGCCGGTGTGCCGGTCATCCTGCACATGCACGGATCTGAATTCCAGCGGTTCTACGACAGTTCACCGCGGGCGGCCAAGTCGGTGATTCGCGCTACCCTCACCCACGCGAGCACCGTCGTGGCGCTCGGCGACAGCTGGGCGGCGCGGCTTCGGGCCATCGCGCCGGCCGCCCGGATCACCACGATTCCCAATGCCATCCCGCCGGCTCGGCAGAACATTCAGCCAGGGCCGGCCGAGCGCGTGCACGTCGTGTTCATCGGGCGCATCGGCGAGCGGAAGGGCACGTTCAGGCTGCTCGACGCATGGGCCCAGCTCGACGGCCGGTCCGCCACGTTGACGATCGCCGGTGACGGTGAGGTGGAACGCGCGCGTCAAAGGATCAAGGAGCTGCGCCTCGAGGAGTCCGTGGAAGTGCACGGCTGGCTTTCTTCGGATGCGGTCGGCGACCTACTCGACCGTGCCCACGTGCTGGTGCTGCCGTCGCTGAACGAGGGCCAGCCGATGGCAGTACTGGAGGCAATGGCGCGTGGTTTGTGCGTGGTCGCCAGCGACGTCGGCGGGTTGGACGAGATGATCGGCGGTGGTTGTGGCGCAATAGTTCCGCCCGAAGACGTGGATGCCATCGCCGCCACGTTGCGCCGTGTCATCGACGATCGTGAGCTACGTGTCGAATACGGCGCAGCCGCGTACGCGCGCGTCAAGGAGCGGTACGACGTTCGAGCCGTTTCACGCCGGCTCGACCAGCTTTATTGCGAGGTGTCATGAACGGAACTCCGATCCGAGTGCTCTTCGTCGTGCCGGACCTTCGGGTCGGCGGCGCCGAACGCCACGTCACGACGTTGCTCCCCCGGATGGACCCGGAACGGTTCATCCCGTCGGTTGTCTGCATCGGCGAGGAAGGCGATCTCTTCGGGGAGCTACGGGACGCCGGAATAGAGGCCACCGCGCTGCACTTGCGCAAACGCCAAGCGCTGCGCGCCTTGCGCGAGCTGGTGGCGATCTCGAGGCGCTGGCGTCCCGACGTCATCGTGGTGCGCGGCTACAACGCAGAGACCCTGGGGCGAATCGCCGCTTGGATCTGCGGGGTACGGCACACCGTCGTATGGGTGCACGACATGGGTGACGTCGAGCGGCGGGGCCCCGTCCGCGCTCGCGTCGAACACGCGTTGATGAGGGTCACCAGCAGCTTCTTTGGTGTCGCGGAGGCGCAGCGACGTTACTTCGTCGATGAACTTGGATGCCCGGACGACAAGATCCGCATCATCCACAACGGTGTCGATCTTGCGCAGTTCGGCTGCCGTGCCGATCCGAGCGTTCGAGACGAATTCGGTTTCGAGGACGATGACTTCGTCATCGCCATCATCGCCGCACTCCGGCCCGAGAAGGACCACGACACACTTCTGCATGCTGCTCGCAAGGTGGTCGACGAGTACCCGCACGCCAAGGTTCTGATCGTCGGTGACGGCCCCATGCGCCCCGCCCTCGAGGCGACCTCATCTGAGCTCGGCCTGACAGACGACATCCACTTCGCCGGATCGCGTAGCGACGTTTCGCGGCTGCTCGGGGCGGTGGACGTGTTCGTGCTCTGTTCGACGACCGAATGCTTCCCGATCTCGCTTCTCGAAGCCATGGCGGCCGGGCGGCCCGCAGTGTGCACCGCCGTGGGCGGGATCCCCGAGATGATCGAAGAAGCGGTGACCGGGTATCTCGTACCCGCATCGAATTCCGAACGGCTCGCCGCGCAATTGATGAGCCTGCTGTCGGATGTGAATGCCGCCCATCGCATGGGTCTTGCCGCTCGTCGTCGGGTCGAGGCGGACTTCTCCCTCGACCGCAGCGTCAAGGAGGCCCAACGGGCGCTCGAGGAAGTGGTGAATGGATGCCTGGTCACGTCTTAATCCTGGTGGAGAACCTCTCGGTGCCGTTCGACCGCCGGGTGTGGCAGGAGAGTCGCGCGCTGGTCGACGCTGGTTGCCAGGTGACCGTGATCTGCCCGGCCGGGATTAAGGTCGACCGCGAGCCTGAAGCGGTGATCGACGGGGTCCGCATTCTGCGGTATCCGTTGCGACCCGCGAGCGGCGGGCCACTGGGCTATCTGCGGGAGTACACACTCGCCCTGTGGCACACGCTGCGCCTTGCGGTCAAGGTTCGTCGCGAGGGAGCGGTCGACGTCGTGCATGCGTGCAACCCGCCGGATCTGCTCTTCCTCATCGCATTGGCGTTGCGCCCGGGAGGGACTCGGTTCGTCTTCGACCACCACGACTTGGTGCCCGAGCTGTTCCAGTCGCGCTTTCCTGGTGGTGGGCGGCTCCTGTACGCGTTGACCAGGTTCGTCGAACGCCTGACCTTCGCCGCGGCTGACGCGGTGATCTCGACGAACGAAAGCTATCGAAGGGTCGCGATCGACCGCGGCAAGATGGCGGCCGATCGGGTGGAGGTGGTCCGCAGCGCACCCGATCTGGACCGCTTCACCAGGCGGGATCCCGATCATGCCCTCCGGCGCGGCAAGCGGTATTTGCTGGCCTACCTCGGCGTGATGGGACCCCAGGACGGCGTCGACTACGCGTTGCGCGCACTGCGGCTGTTGCGCGATGAGTTCGGTCGCGATGACACCCACTGCATCTTCATGGGCGCCGGTGACGCATACGACGACATGGTGGCGCTCAGTAGGGAATTGGGCGTCGAGGACATCGCGGAGTTCCCGGGACGAGTACCCGATGAGTTTGTCGAGCGTTGCCTGTCCACTGCTGACGTCTGCCTTTCGCCGGACCCGCTGAATCCGCTCAACGACGTGTCGACGATGAACAAGGTAGTGGAATATATGGCGATGGGCCGGCCGATCGTCTCGTTCGACCTCGCCGAGGCGCGGATCTCTGCCGACGATGCGGCGCTGTACGTTCCCGCCAACGACGAGCGCGCGTTCGCCAAGGCGGTCGACGAACTCCTCGATGACCCGGAACGTCGTCGCCGGATGGGCGAGTCAGGTCGCCGCCGAGTTGAAGAGAAACTGTCGTGGGAGGTGTCGCGGCGCGCGCTGGTTCGGTTCTACGGGCAACTACTCGGCATCAACCCCCCGTCCGACGGGGATGAAGGAGCAATCGATCATGGCGACCATCCAGTCGAGCGACGAAACCCACGTGGGCGCAAGGCACTTCTGTCAGACGATCTGCTCGGCGGGGGCGCTGGGACCCACACCGCGGATATTGGTCGCGGGTTGCGGCCAGGGACATGAGGCGCTCTGGATCCGCAAGGCTCTCGGCGGATCCTTGGTCGGGGTCGACATCGACGACAGGTGGGATCCCGATCTAGGTGCTGACGTCGCAGACTTTCAATTGCTCATGGACAGCGTCAACGACCTATCCTTCGCAGACGAGAGTTTCGACATCGTCTTCTACCACCACGTGATCGAACACGTCAGCGACCCAGCGGGCAGCTTGCGTGAGTTGTCCAGGGTACTGAAGCCAGGCGGTTGGATCTACGTCGGAACGCCGAACAGGCATCGAGCAGTCGGCTACCTCGGATCGTTCGACGCCACGGCCAAGCAGAAACTGCAATGGAATCTCACCGATTACAAGGCCCGACTCACCAATCGGTTCCGCAACGAGTGTGGCGCGCACGCAGGCTTCTCCGAGAAGGAGCTGCACACCATGCTGGCGGCCCACTTCACCGAAGTCCGATTCCTGACCGGCGACTATCTGCGCTTCAAGTACGGTCAGCGACTTCCCGAACCGATCTTGCGAGCAGTCCTGTCGCGCGGGCCGCGAGAAGTGATTGCACCGTCGGTGTACGCCATTGCCCGCAAACCGGGTTAGGGCCACGAGCCGGCCGACCCGTATTTGCGGTAAGTGCGGCACCCTGCACGGCCGGGTGGTCGCCAGTACGCGTAGTCAGGCCTCGGCGAGGGCCGGCGAAGACGGTACCCGGCGTCTGAAGGGTTGTTCGACAAGGCTTATGTCGTGAACGTCAATTATTTTGCTATGTTGGTTGTAGCAAACCTGGTATGGTCGCTCTAGTTCGCCAGGTAATGGTAAAAGCAGGGGGTTCCGGTGTCGAAGTTTGCCTGGTACGCAGGCCGTGCAGCAGCCATGTCACCACCAGAGATGAGTTGGCGCCTTCGGCATGCCGTGGCTACGGCAACCCGCCTCGGAATTCCGCGAGAGCGAACTGACGAAGAAATGCTGGACCGTCACGCACCGGACTGGGACGGGCTGCTGGAGGCGTTTCGTCGCGGTGCGGGTCGGCCCGTGTTCCTGGATCAACGGCATGCGTCCCGGTTGGCCGAGGAGCAGCCTGCGGAAGTCGCGGCGGTGGTTGCCGAGGCGGAACGACTGCTCGCCGGTGAACGCCGCTACCTCGGGTATCCGGCGACCAACGTCGGTCGGGTCATCGACTGGAATCACGACCCCATCGCGGACTACCGCTGGCCGGCCGTCCCGGCGCGCAGAATCGACCATCGGCGCGCACCGAGCGACCCGAAATGGATTTGGGAGCTCAATCGTCTGCAGCATCTGCCCGTCCTGGCACAGGCGTGGCTCTTCACGGGCGATGATCGATTCGCCGACGAGGCCTTCGATCAACTCGACTCTTGGCTCGATCAAAATCCCATCGGTGTCGGAATCGCTTGGCGCGGGGCGTTCGAGGCGGGAATTCGCGCTGTGTCGGTGGCAATCGCACTGCAGGGCTTGCGAGATTCGCCGGCCTTGACGACGGCGCGTTATCGCCGAGTGGTCAGGATGCTCGACGCCAGCGCTCGCCACTGTTGGAACGACCGGTCCCGATTCAGCTCGGCGAACAATCACCTCATCGGCGAGTTGACCGGTTTGGTCACCGTACGGCTGATGTTCCCCGAATTGACTGTTCCCGCGGCGCTGAGTCAGTCTGCGCTCGACAGCATTGCGGCAGAGGCAATCCGGCAGATCTTGCCCGACGGTGCCGGTGCCGAGCAGTCGGTCGCCTATCAGATCTTCACGGCCGAGCTGCTGGTCCTGGTGGTGGTGCTGGGCACACTGTGCGGTGATCGAGTGCCCGCCGAGTTGGTCGACGCGCTCGACCGGAGTGCCCGCTATCTCGTCGGCCTCATCGGTTCCGACGACCCGCCGCCGCGATATGGCGATGACGACGACAGTATTGCGCTGCGACTCGGTGCCGAGCGTAAGCGCACGATCCGGCAGCATCTCGGAATCGTGGCGGCCACCACGGGTAACGGCGTCGCGGCCAGCCAGGGTGAGACGACCATGAACTCCGCGTGGATTGCAGCCGCGCTCGACGTCGACGTCGAAGCGATGGGCGCGAGTGTCGGCCACCGGATCGACGAGGGAATGTATGCGCGCGACGGAGGTCTGGTCGTGCTGCGCAGTGGCCGCCGGCGGGTGACGATGGACGTCGGGCCACTCGGCTATCTGTCGATTGCGGCGCACGGGCACGCCGACAGCCTTGCCGTGACGATGGCCGTCGACGGCCACGACTTGATCGTCGACCCGGGCACTGCGAGTTTCTACCGGAGGCCAGAGTGGCGGGACGTACACCGCGGCACCCGTGCACATCCCACCGTGTGTGTCGACGGGGTCGACCAGTCCCAGATCGGCGGCTCCTTCTACTGGCGGCAGCACGCAACCACCTCCGTGAACCGGGTCGATCTCCAAAGCGGGATCGTCGACGCCGAGCATGACGGCTACCGCAGACTCGACGATCCCGTCGGTCACCGCCGGTGGCTCGTCGCGCCACCCGGTCAGGCCGCCGTGGTCGTCGTCGACCTGCTGGACGGAAGCCTGTCGCACGACGTGACGGTGTCGTGGCCTCTGCACCCCGATCTCGACGTCATCCGCAGTTCCGATGGCCACGTGGCCACCCGTGACGGCGCGATGGTCCTTCAACTCTGCTATGCCGCCACCGCATCCATCGAAGTCGAGCAACTGCGTGGAGACGACGTGTCGCACCTCGGCTGGTGGTCCGACTCACTGGAAGTGAGAACGCCGGCCTGGCTGATCGGACCGCGCTGCCGGGCGAGTCTTCCGCTCGCGTTTCTGTCGGTGTTGTGCCCCTCCAACGCCGTGACGATCGCCGATCCGAGGATTCACCAGGAGGGCCACATGCTTTTCGCCAGTTGGTCCGAGGAGGGAACTCCTCGTCAACTCGTCATCGACAGCTCCGCAGGCGGAGCCGTCGTCCGCGCAGTCGCGTTCGCGGCTACGAGCCGAAGTGGGGAGCAATGATCGATACACGGGTCAGCAACATCGGGGTGCACGGGCTCGGTTACGTGGGCTGCGTGTCAGCAGCCTGCCTGGCCGCCCGCGGGTATCACGTCGTCGGGGTCGACGTGAATCCCGAGAAGTTGGACTTGTTACGGCAAGGCAGATCGCCGGTGGTCGAGGAAAGGTTACCCGGCCTGACCGCCGACATGGTTGCCGCCGGACGCCTCACCGTCACCGCGGACACTCGGGCGACCGTCATGAACACGGACGTCTCGCTGGTGTGCGTGGGCACGCCCTCCGCGCCGGGGGGCGGCATATCCACGGCGTTCCTCGAGAAGGCAACCGAGGAAATCGGCGCCGCCCTTGCGGAGAAGGAGGATTGGCATGTCGTGGTCTACCGCAGCACGATGGTGCCCGGCACCTGTGAGGGTCTGCTGATACCGCTGTTGGAACGGCATTCGGGCAAGCGCGCGGGCGTCGACTTCGGGGTGTGCGTGAACCCTGAATTCCTTCGCGAGGGATCAAGCGTCCGGGACTACTTCGACCCGCCGAAAACCGTTGTAGGACAGATTGACCAGCGCAGTGGTGACATCGTCATGGGACTGTACGCCGATCTTCCGGGACCCCGCTTCAACGTTCCGATCGGGGTCGCCGAGATGACGAAGTACGTCGACAATTCCTTCCATGCGCTGAAGGTGGGCTTCGCCAACGAAATTGGTGCGCTCTGTGCTTCGTTGAACCTGGATTCACACGCCGTCATGGACATCGCCATTGCCGATACGAAACTGAACATCAGCGCTGCCTACCTGCGACCGGGTTTCGCATTCGGCGGCTCGTGTCTGCCGAAGGACCTCCGAGCACTCACGCACACCGCACGGCGACACGACGTCGACATACCGCTACTTGGAAACCTTCTGAACTCCAACGAGTCTCACGTCCGGCGTGCCGTCGACACGGTGATCGCCGACGGGCGACGGAAGGTGGGCATCTTCGGCCTGTCGTTCAAGCCCGGCACCGACGATCTGCGCGAGAGCCCCATGGTGGAACTGGCCGAGCGATTGATCGGCAAGGGCTTCGACGTCAAAATCCACGATCCCACGGTGGTGCTGTCACGGCTGCTCGGTGCGAACCGATCGTTCATTCGTCAGCAGCTTCCCCACATCGGCCATCTCTTGATGGACGACGTCGAGACCGTGCTCGAGCACGGCGACATCGTTATCGCCGGCTCGCGGGATGCCGACGTCGTCGAGGCCATCACGCACGCGAGTGCCGACAAGCTCATCCTCGACCTCGTGAGGCTGCCCAACGCCCGAGAGCTGCGATCCAACGCGAACTATCGCGGGATCGGCTGGTAGCCGATGTCCGAGGTACACACTGATGATCACGGCGTCAAGCGCCCTCTGATCAGCTTTCTGACGACTGCCTACAAGACCGAGCCGTACGTAGCCGAGACCATCGAATCGGTGTTGGCCCAAACTCGGGACGACTGGGAACTGATCATCGTCGACAACGGCAACTCTGATGAGATGGCCACGATCGTCAGTGGCTACATCTCCGATCCGCGAATCACGTTGATTCGTCAGGAGAATGCGGGTATCAGGGGTGGTGTGCGGGCTGCGGCTGAAAAGGCTTGGGGTCGCTACGTTTGTCCGCTGCACAGCGACGACCTGCTGGAGAGCACGTATTGCCAGCGGGTCGGCGCGTTGGTCGAGGCGACTCCGACGATCGACGCCATCGGCTTCAACGCCACATTCTTCTGGGATCAGGCCGGGGGCGAGCAGACGGCACGCGAGTACTTCGCCGACATCGGGCGGGGCGGCCGTGGCGCACTGGGAGAGCCGACCGACTACTTCCATTCGATCGGGCGCAAGTCTGCGCCGGGGCTGGACCAGCCGGTCACGATGCGGGACTTGCTCGACAACGGCGTACCGCACTACATCGGCGTGTTCGCGCAGAGAGCTCTGGCATGCCCATGGGGGATACGAGCCCCTAGCCGACGTCGAACCGGATGTCGACCTGTGGCTCCGGGTGGCAGCCGCTGGCGGAGACGTCAGGTTCCTGGCCGACAAGCTGGTCAGACAGCGTATGCGATCTGCGTCGGACTCCCACGTCCCCGCCAACCTGCGACGGCTCGAGAACGGACTTTTGGGAGCCTATCTTCTGGTCGGCCGGGAATACGGCTTGTCCGAGAAAGTCTTGGCGGACGCCGGGATGGTGCGAGGGCTGCGATACCAGAGCGCACTGAAGACGGCGAGAACGGCACTGCTCACGGGCGACGCGCAGTCCGCGCGCCAGGCGGCTCGCGCGGCGTTCGGTCAGCAGCGGAACGTCCGTGCCGCAGTGGTGTTCGGCGCACTGCTGTTGAGTCCCCGCCTGGTGAGGGCGATTCATCCCGCGAAGAACCGCATACAGCGAGCGTTGCAGCACGCACATTGGACGCTCACCACGCGACGAGCTGCAGCCGTCGCCTTGTCTGAGAACGCGTTGTCCCGAGCCCGGTTCTACGTCGCCCGCTCCCGCGCATGACGGAGAGACAGTCCGACGTCCCGCATACCGGCGGCCTGGGCGGCGTGGTCAAACGCGGGGTGGCGATTGCGGCGTCCGGTGTGATCATCGTGCAGATCGTGTCGTTGGTGCAGACCCTCATCCTCGGACGAATGCTCGGCCCCGAACAGGTCGGCATCTATGCCGGAGGATCGGTGCTGGTCGGATTCGTGATGATCGTGGCCGAAGGCACCTTGTCCCAGGCGCTCATTCAGCGAGACGACATCGAAGATGCGGCGAACACGGCACTTGGTGGCGACGGTGCTAACGGGCCTGTTCCTTGCGCTTCTCGCTCTGGCCGCGTCCCCCTTGATAGGCAGATTGTTTCACAGCGAACACATCGGGCTGGTTGCGGCAGCCACGTCTGGAGTGATGTTCCTTCGCTCGATTCTCGATCGTCCCAGAAGCATTGATGCAGCGTGCCTTCCAGTTCAAGAGGCGAGTCATCGTCGACCCGGCAGTGACGGTGACGTTCGCCGTCGTGGCGATTGTCTTTGCCTCGTTGAACTTCGGCGCATGGGCGATGGTGATCGGTCTGTATGCGTCCATGACCGTGTCGGTCGTCCTGAGTTGGTGGTTGGCAAGGTGGCGACCTTTTCGTGGACGCGTCTCCTTCAGGATTTGGCGCGAGATGGCCCGATTCTCGTTTCCGGTCGCTGCCGAAGGACTGGCGGAACGCGTGCGGGAAACACTCGAGCAGGTCATCGTCGGGCGGGCTCTCGGCACGGCATCACTCGGCCAATTCCGCTATGGCTTCCGCATCGGAACGCTTCCGACGTCGGTGATCATCCAAAGTTGCTCGTATGTGTTCTTTCCGACGTTTCTCGCGCATAGCCGGCGACAGCGCACCGCTTCCGGCAGGCGTTCCTGCGCGCCCTTGGCTGGCTCTGGTTGGGCGTGCTGCCCGGTTGCGGCATGATGCTTCTCGCCGGCGAGCCGATCGTGGTCTTGTTGCTGGGCCACGAATGGCAGCCGGCTGGCACCGCTGCCGAGGCGATGGCAGGCATGGGACTTGGCCTCGCGCTGTGTTCGGTCGCGGCCGAAGCGGCCAAGGGAGCGGGCAAGTCTTCCCTGCTGAACGTGGCTCGCCGCATTGCAGGTCGGGCTCGGCCTGCCGCTGGTCTTGCTGTTACTGCCCTACGGTTTGGTCGGAGTCGGAATCGCGCTGTCCATAACCCATGTGGTGATGGGGATCGTCAGCGTGGTGCTGGCGCGTCCAGTGGTGGGCGTGTCGTTCCGGGACATCGGGGCGTGCCTGGGCCCGTCCACGTTGTCGGCCGTGATCGCCCTGGCAGCGGCCCTTTCCGTCAAGCACTTCCTTTTCGCCTCGGGCGACCTGGAGATGCTTCCAGGCTTGGCGTCGGTGACCGCCGTCGGGCTGGTGCTGTTGACGGTGTACCTGGCCGCGCTTCGGGTGTTTGCCGCAGATCGATTCCGCATCATCAAGGACGTTGTCGGACGGCCGCTTTCTGCTCTCAAGACTCGTCGTCATACCCCCGCGGAGGTGTCATGAAGATCGTGATGATAGGCGCATACCCCTTGCAAGCCGGTGTGATCAACGGCGGCATCGAATCGGTGACCAGTACGTTGGTGCCGGCTTTGGCCGCCCGAGACGACGTCGAGAGCATCACCGTCTTGCGGTTCCACCATGGTGAGGCGCTGACCGACCACCGCCGAGAAGGCCCTAAAGTCGACGTGTACTACCTGCGCGGCCAGAACCGGTGGCGGACGATCACCGGTTCGGTCTTCGATGTTCGCAAGGCGCGCAAGATCATCGCGCGACTCGAACCCGATGTCGTGCACGGTCAGGAGATCGGGTGCTTCGGTGACATCGCGACCCGGTGCAGTCCTCGCGCGGTGGTCACCGTTCACGGCCTGCCGCACGTCGAGGTCAGACTGTCGGCCCGCACCAGCCTGCGTGACCGGCTGCGCATCAAGCCCATGGAGACCATGGTGCGGCGGGTCTTGGAACGCGCGAAGGTCGTCATCTCGATCTCCCAGTACGACGCAAAGCAGCTCTTCGGACTCATCCACGGCACCCAGGTGAGCATTGCCAATCCGACTGGCGAGCAGTTCTTCGCACTCGCACCGTCGGGTCCGAGTGAGCCCCGGCTGCTGTTTGCGGGCGTGCTGACACCACGCAAGGATGCGCTAGGCCTACTCAACGCGTTCGCCGAGGTCCAATCGAGCCTCCCCGCAGCCCGATTGGTCGTCGTGGGTCCGCAACCGAACGAGGACTACGCACGAACCGTTCGGCAGCGGGTAGCCGCTCTCGGGTTGGAGGAGAGCGTCGACTTCGTCGGTTTCGTCGACAACGACCGACTACGACAGGAGATCTCCGCGGCGCGCGGAATCGTCCTGTTCTCACGGGAGGAAACCGCCCCGACGATCATCGCCCAGGCGATGGCCGCAGGAAAGCCCGTCGTCGCGACGCGCGTCGGCGGTATCCCCGAAATGGTCGGCGACGGCGAGACGGGCTTCCTGGTCGAATCCGGAGACGAGAGCACGCTCGCCTCGCGCATGCTGACGCTTCTCGAGGATCAAGAGCTGTGCCTTCGGATGGGCCGGCGCGCGCACGAGGCGGCGCGTGATCGGTTCGCCCCCGATGCGGTTGCCGAGCGCACCGTCGAGGCCTATCGAACTGCCGTCGAGCGACGGCAGCCTGATCGTTCGTTGACAAGTTAGGAGACACCACATGCCCAAGGCGCAAGAGTCATTCACATGGATTGACAAATCGGTACTCGTCACCGGCGGTGCCGGTTTCATCGGCTCGCACCTCGTGGAACTCCTCGTGGGTGCGGGCGCGAAGGTTACGGTCTTGGACAACCTGAGGTCGGGTCGCCTCGAGAACCTGGCGTCCGTCATCGATGCGATCACGTTCCTGGACTCCGACGTCGGTACCGTCGGATGGGAGTCGCTGCTGTCGGACCACGGGATCGAGGTCATCTTCCACTTCGCGGCGAACTCCTACGTTCCTCCGTCGGTCGAGTCGCCGTCCTTCGATTACGAGACCAACTTCGCCCCGACGTTCCGCCTCCTCGAGGTGCTGCGGCAGACCCATTGGGCCGGCCGGATGGTATTCGCGTCCTCGGCGGCAGTGTATGGCAACGCCGTACGAATCCCGATCCGGGAGGAGGACGCCACGGTGCCCATCTCTCCGTACGGGGTGGGCAAGTTGGCCGCGGAGCGGTATGTCGCCGTGTTCGCCCAACTCTACGAGCTTGAATCTCGCCTCGGTACGATTCTTCTCGGCCTACGGACCACGGCAACGCAAGCAGGTGGTCTTCGACCTGCTGACGAAGCTCAGCAACGATTACGACGAGATCATGATCCATGGCGATGGCACGCAAGTCCGCGACTTCCTCTATGCCGAGGACGCCGCGAATTCGGCGATGATCGTCGCCGCCAATTCCGCCCTGAACGGGGAGGTCTACAACGTCGGTGCGGGGTCCGAGTGCACAATCGACACCCTGGCCAAGTCGCTGTGCAAGATCACCGGATTGAACCCGAATCTTCGTTATACGGGCGCCAATCGGCCGGGGGATCCGGAAAAGCTCATCGTGGACATCACCAGGCTGAAGGCCATCGGTTACAAGCCACGGTTCGAGCTGGAGGACGGTTTGGCCGCCGTCGTGCGCTGGTATGAGAGCCAGACGGGTGAAACGTGGGATCGGCGTCGCCGGTCGTAGATCGGCCCATTACAGAGGGGCCAAGTCAGCTTCGGTGTCGGCGACCGAAAAGCCGTCGTGATACACGACGCCGACTGAGGTCGTCGAGTCGCTGCGATAGTAACCCTGCTTGAAGTACACGCCACCACCGCCGGGCATGAGAGTTCTCACGGCACATCGCGTCTGGCCGGCGCATGGAGCGGAGCCGAACGTCTGCGGTGCGCCGTTCAGCCAGAACTCCAGATATCCGACCTTGTCACTCGCCGACCACTTGACGTGCAGCTTGATGTCGTTCCACACGCCCCGCACCAGTGGCGCGCTCCATGGGGTGAACGTAGGCCCCGCGTCTCCAGGCGAGTTCCACGTGGACATCATCACCCCCCACCGATTGGCGCCGATATCGGTCTGTCCGGCGGTGGGTCCGGCGACGATCGCCAGCGGAGGGGAACCATCGCTTCCGGCGTGCCACTGCGACACCACACTCCACCCCTGATCGCCGGGAAAGTCGTTGTCGAACATGGTGCTCCACTGGTACCAACGCTCGTCGCCCTCGTTGGCGCTCGTGGGCGCCTCGCCGCTCACTTCCGCCCGATCCCCGCAGCACAGCGGCTTGTCACCTTGGCGAACCTCGAACCGGGCGGCGTACCTGCCCTGCCGGACCACCGTGTTCTCCACCTGCATGCTGTAGCCCTGATCGGGCACCGAAGCGCAGGGTTCGCTTCCGACGGTGACGTTCTGGCAGATCGGCCATTGGTCGAAGTTGCCGGTCTCGAAGTCGCCGACGAAGTTGGCAGCGACCGCAGCCGGAGCCCGTCCGCACGCGATCAGCGACACGACGAGCACGACAATCCACATCAAACCGCTTCTGGCAAACTTCACATCCATAGCCCGTCCTGGTGAGATCTCGATCTGCGAGCTTACCGTGCCGATCGCGAAGCTGCCCCTATGGATGATGCGCACGACCCGTGCTCATTCGGCGGATCGCTTCGCCGACAGCGGAAGAGCGACATCGGATCGATTGATGGTGGATCGTCGGCGCCGCCCTTGGGGGGTCGGGGTGATGGCCACGTCTCAAGGCCTTGGCCGGCCGGTGATCGGCGGGGTTGTCGAGATCACCGGACCGCCGGTCGACCCGGGATGTTCTGCGTTCTCGTAGCCGGGGTCGGCGGTAGTGTCGAATCTCGCAGCTAACACGCGGAAGGGGGCCGTGGCATGGGGATCCCGCCGGACAGCAGCCCATTCGGGTCACAGACGGTGACCGGACCAGGCTGGCCGAACGTCGACGAAGAGGCGTTGTCGTCGGCGGCTGCTCAATATGAGGCGTTCGCTGCCAAGCTGACCGGGTCCGTCGTGCCACAGCAGCAGGGCCAGATGATGCAGCTGACCGACACATGGAAGGGTGGCGCCGCCGTGGCCGCCACGGGCGAGGCCACCACGATCATCGCCGGCCACGAGGCCAACGCAGCACAGGCTGCCGCCATCGCCCTCAAACTGCGGGCCATGGAAGCCACGGTCGCGAAGACCAAGGTGGTCGTGAACGCGATGGCGCAGGAGACCCAACATGAGTGCGAAGTGCTGTCGGCGATGCCGTTCGGCAACGCCCAGGAGCTCGTCCAGAGTCGGATCAAGTTGGGCCTCTCGCAGAACATCGCCGCCGTCAACGCCAACTCGGCGGAGCTGGCCGGCGGACTCGGGGTGCCGCCCAACATCCCGGATCCCGGTGCGCCCCCGGGAACGGCGCAGGCGTCCCAGGCAGCGGACAAGGGTTCCGAGCAGATGATGCAGATGATGATGCAGATGGGCCAGATGGCGATGCAGCTGCCGCAACAGATCGGCGGGATGCTGACGCAAGCGCCGCAGCAACTGATGCAACCGCTGCAGCAGATCATGCAACCTTTGCAGCAGCTGATGTCGGCCGGCGGCAAGGGGAGTTCCGTCGGCGCAGGGATGCCGTTCTCGTCGTTCTCGAACCATCCCCTGGCGGGCGGGTCGGGCGCCGTCGGCGGCGGCGGCATGGTGAAGGCGGCCTCGCTGCCGGGTTCGGGCGGGTTGTCTCCGCAGTCACCGCTGATGGCAAAGCTGGTGGGCAGCGATACGAGCGTCGCGGTGCGGCCCGCGGGGGCGGGCAGTTCGGCCGTCGGCGGCCTGGCGCCGGTCAGCGCAGGTGGCGCCGGCATGGGTGGCGGGATGGGCATGATGGGCGGCGGCCATCGAGGCGAGAGCGGGGGGACCGCGGCGTCGCTGTCGCCTCCCGCGCCGCTGCAGTACGACCTGGGACAGGACGTCGACGATGATTGGTGACGCGTGTGCGCGCCGGCAGCGGCCAAGGCCTCCTGGTGGTGATCTCTGATGTCGATGACTCCGATGTCCACTCCCGACAGCCCGTTGAACTGGAATCCCGCGAGCGTCACGCCGCCCGACATGCCGATGCTCCCGCCAGGTGAGGATGCGATGAGCATGACCATCGCCGCGGTGCTTCCCACCTTGACTGCGCCGCTGACGGCCGGCGTCGCTGCGCTGTTGGCGAAGGAGAACATGTTCTCGGGCAAGGTCACCAGCGCCGATGCGGCCTACCAGAATGCCGACGACGCCGGTGGCCAGTCGGTGGGTCAATTCGGCCAGATGCTCGGCCAGTTGGGCCAGATGGCGGGTCAGGCGGGGCAGCAGGCAGGGCAGCAGTCAGGCATGTTCGGCTCGATGATGCAGCAGGCCATGCAGGCGGCTCAGGGGGGGAGTGGTTCCTCGGGCGGCGGTTCAAGGGCCGGTTGCGGTGGCGCGCAAGGCAGTTCGTCAGGCCCGGGCGCTGCTCCGCAAGCCGGACAGCCTTCGGCGGGACAGGGGTCGACGGGCACCGGTGCGCCACCGCAACCGTCCCGCGACGAGACCGATGCGGCCGCCCAGGACCAGGCTCCGGACGAGGACCGCGACGAGCGCGAGAAGGGCGGCAGTGCGGACCGGCGACCGCTCGACGCGGCCGCACCCGGGGCCGCCCCCCACGGCCCGGGACCGGCGCCCGTGGCGCCACCCCGGCATTCGGACGGCGAGGATATCGCGCGCCGGATGTAGCGCAGCCGCACCGAGGTGCGATCGACCACTACGCTCGTAGCTGATGCGTTGTCGTGCGGCGACACTGAGCGACTGGGAGGTATGGCCATGACTTCCCCGCCGCCGGATGAATGGCCATCGCAGCTCCAACTTCCGGACGACGCACTGACCAACGGCGACGTCTTTGCCGGATATCAGATCCTCGGTCTGCTCGGCTCCGGCGGCATGGGGAGGGTCTACCTTGCCCAACATCCGAGGCTGCCGCGCCGGGACGCGTTGAAGCTGCTTCCGCGCGACTGGTCTGCCGATGCCGATTATCGCGCCAGATTCAACCGGGAAGCAGACCTGGCGTCGACGCTCTGGCATCCCAACGTCGTTGGCGTGCATGATCGAGGCGAGGACGATGGTCAGCTGTGGATTTCGATGGACTACGTCGACGGGCTGGATGCCGCTCGCCTCGTCGCCGAACGGCATCCCGCGGGCATGCCCGCCATGCACGTCACCCAGATCGTCACCGCCGTCGCCCGAGCCTTGGACAGTGCTCACAAGCGAGGGCTGCTGCACCGCGACGTGAAGCCAGCCAACATCATGCTGACCCATCTCGACGATGACGGTGAACAACGAATATTGTTGACCGACTTCGGGTTGGCCCGTGACGTCAACGACGACGGTTCCTTCGTGGCGACCGACATGAATCTGGGAACGGTGGCGTACTGCGCCCCGGAACAACTGCTGGGCGAGGACGTCGACGGCCGTGCCGATCAGTATGCGCTGGCGGCGACGGCCTACCACCTCCTGACGGGCAAACCGTTGTTCCCGGATCCCGACCCGTCGGTGGTGGTGGGCCACCACCTCGATTCCGAACCGCCGACGCTGGCCGACACGCGGCCGGAGCTGGCGCGCCTGGATCCCGTGTTGGCCGTCGGCCTCGCCAAACTGCCCGCCGACCGGTTCGCCCGATGCTCGGACTTCGCGCGTGCACTGAGCGGCCAGATCGGCGCCACCGGCGCGGATTGGCCGCCCGCACAACCGTCGCCGCACGACAACGTTGCCGACCGTTTCACGGAGCCACTCACGGTCGAACCGCGAGCGGTTGCACCGCGGCCGAAGCGATTCTGCGCGGTTCCCGTCATGGCCGGCGTCGCGGCCGGCGTCGCGGCCGGTCTCGCAATCTGGCTGCTGTGGCCCTCGCCGAACACCCCCGACGCCCCCGGCGCCAACTCGTCGCCACCCTCGACCGGCGAACTCACCGACGCGCAGAAGGCGCTGCGTGGCGTGCTGCCGCCCGGTTATCCCTCGGCTGCCTGCACTCCCCGGGACACCCCCAAAGCCGCAGTGGCGATCTTGAGCTGCAGCAGGAACACCGACAGCGGTGGGCCACCATCGGCGACCTACACGTTGTTCTCAGACCCGCTCGCGCTGCGCGCCGGTTTCGACGACGACGTCCGTGACACCCGAGTGGTGAACTGCCCTGGCAACATTCAGTCTCCTGGCCCCTGGCGGCGCAATGCCACCCCGGAGCAGGTCAGTGGGACACTGCTCTGCGGCCTTCGCAACGACGTCCCGACGGTGGTGTGGACCGACGACGACGAGCTGCTCCTCTGCTCGGTCACGGGAGCCGTTGGAGGGCCGGACCTCGACCAGCTGTACGCGTGGTGGTCAAGTCACTCGTGACGGCGACCACCGGTTCATGCCGGAGGTGGCACCGCCACGGTCGTGGACGGAGCTGCCGAGGCGGCTCCGGTCGCCGGCAGCGGCGTGCCCTGGCTCCCGGTGGGAGCGGGCGTTTCCTGGACCAAGGCCGGCTGAGGCACCGCCTGGGTGCCCGTCGGTGCCGGAACCGGCGTGCCCGAACTACCCGGGGGTAAGGGCGTGCCTCGGCTGCCGGGGGTCACCGGGGTCCCTTGACTTCCCGCCGGCAGCGGCGTGACGGCCGCACCCTCAACGCCCGCCGGGGCACCTGCCACCGCGCCGGGTGCCGGGGTGGCCGGGGCCGCAGGGGTGGCCTGGGTGGGCTGGGCCGCCGGGGACGATGAGGTGTACCCGCCGCCGCTGCCGGCGGGCAGCTGGGGCGGAGCCTCCAGCCACACCAGCAGGTCCCGGCCCCCGGCGTTGTAGACGACGCTGTCGGGGTTCTCGCCCACCACGTCGAAGTAGACCTTGCCAGTCGTCTTCTGACCCTGTGCCAGCGTTGCGGGGTTCACGCCCTGAGGGGTCGCGACACCGAACAACACACGGTAGGTCTGGCCGCTCACGGTGCGCGAATTGAGATTTGACACGATCGGCGTGGCACTGCCCTCGATGGCCTCGTCCGTGGCGGTGGCCTCCCACAGGGTGCCCGTGACCGGGTAGGGAATTTGGTCGGCACTGGCCTTGAGGTTGCTGATGGTCCAACCCTGCACCACGTCCCCATTCGTCAGCCGCGCCTGGTTCCCCACCGCTGTCGTGGTCGCATCATCGGCAGCGGCGGTCGGCATCGCGCAGATTACGACGGCACCTGCTGCGGCAATGGCCGCCGCGGCGGCCAATGCATTGGTGAACCTCACGTGTCATGCCCTCCTGAGTCATCCGACTGTCCGCATCCCCCCGTGGGATGGTCGGTGCATGAAACTATCAGGTCGAGTTAGCTCGCGGACCGCATGTGAGCCGGGGTCGTCGGTAGAACGCCGACTCAGGCAGGCACCAACTCCACACCGGCCAGTGCAGGGGCGTCGCCCCGTTCTTGCGCGCTGACCAACGCTCGGATCTTTTCGTCTTCTCGCCAGATTCTCAGCTTCAACGTCTCGCCGGGGAAGACCACACCGACGAACCGGGCGCCGTAGGAACCCACGCGCGCGGCGTCGCCGTCGAGGAAGGCGTCGACGAGCGTCTTGCAGCCGATGCCGTAGGTGCAGAGGCCGTGCAGGATCGGCTTGGGAAAGCCTGCGGCCGAAGCGAACTCGGGATCCGAGTGCAGTGGATTGCGGTCACCGCACATCCGGTAGAGCAGCGCCTGCTGGGGCAGCGTGGGGATCGTCAATTCGGCATCTGGGGCACGATTCGGCGGTTCGGTCGCCGTCGACGGTCCCCGCTCACCGCCGAAGCCACCCTCGCCACGGGCAAAGATCGACCGCTTCTGCGTCCACAACAACGCGCCGTCCGGCGAGGTGACCTCGGTCTCCGACCAGATCACCGCCGCCTTGCCCTTGTCCCAGATGTCGGTGAACCGGGTGATTGCGACACCGGTGCCCGACGGCGGGATCGGGCCGGGCACGACCACGGACTCGCTGGCGTGCAGAACGCGGCTCAGCTCGACGTCGATGCCCGGGAACCGAACCGCGGGCGGCGCGGTCAGGCGGAAGCTCTGCGCCACGCTGCCGAACGTCGGCAGTACCTGCGGCGTGCGGTCGGTGAGATACCGCAACTCCCGCGGGTCCATCGGGTCGGCACCCGCCCCGAGCCCGAGATGGTAGAGCTGGACGTCGTTGCTCGACCAGGAGAACTCGACGGGGGGCAACTCGGCGCCGAGTGCCTCGGCCAGGTCGATCGGCATCAGGGCTGGCCGGCCACGTGCAGTGCGGCCAGGTAGCCGAAGGTCATCGCGGGCCCGATGGTGCCGCCGGGACCGGGATAGGTGTGCCCCATCACCGGAGAGCTCGAGTTGCCCGCGGCGTAGAGGCCGTCGATGACCGAGCCGTCGTCGCGCATCGCGCGCCCGTGCACGTCGGTGCGGACGCCACCCTTGGTGCCGAGGTCGCCGGGCACCATCTTGGCCGCGTAGAAGGGAGCGCGGAGAATCTCACCGAGGTTGGGGTTGGGCTTGTTGGTCGGATCGCCGTAGTAGCGGTCATAGGCGCTCTCGCCGCGGTGGAAGTCTTCGTCGACTCCCGAGCGGGCGAAACCGTTGAAGCGTTCGATGGTGTCGGTGAACTCACCGAGCGGCAGGCCCGTCTTCTCGGCCAGGCTCCGGAGCGAGTCGGCCTCGACGACGACCCCGGAATCCAGCCACTTTCTCGGAATGCGTTGTCCCGGTTGTAGTCCGGCGAAGATATAGCGGTCCCGGTATCGCTGGTCGAAGATCAGCCAGGAAGGTACGTTTTCGCCGGGGCCCTCACCCTGGCCGTACGTGCCGCCGTACATCCAGTGGCACGCCTCGACATACGGCATGGACTCGTTCATGAATCGCTTGCCGCTGGTGTTGACGATGATGGAGCCCGGCGAATTGCGCTCGGACAGCGCGAACCAGGGCGCTCCGACCAGCGGCACCGTCGGGCCCCACCAGGCGTCCTCCATGATTTCCAATGCCGCACCGAGTTTTTCGGCGGCCTGGATGCCGTCACCGGTGTTGGCGACGGCCCCGACGGTCCACTCGGTGGTGATGGGGGCCCGTTGGTACTTCACCCGCATCTGCTCGTTGTGCTCGAAGCCGCCGCAGCCGAGGATCACGCCGCGGCGCGCCCGGATCAGTCGCGGCTCGGCGCTCTCCGGCTCCCTGGTGTCCCGTACGTAGATGCCACGGACGGCGCCGTCCTCGACGTAGAGATCGGTCAGCGCGGTGTTCAGCTCCACCGGGACGCCTGCCGTTTGCAGTCCGATCCGCATCGGAGCGATCAGGGCGCGGCCCATGCCGACGAGATTCTTGCCGGTCGCCTTCGCCCACGTCGCGCGAATGCCGACCTTCAGGCTGCGCAACACCCCGCGCGGGTGGCGCTTGAGCTGGTTCAGCCGGACGTAGTCCTGTTGCATCACCACCATGTTCATCGGCACCTTGCCGTACGGCGGTTCGAGCCCGTGCTCGTCGGCGCCGAGTTTCTTGGCATCGAACGGCTTCGGTTCGACGGACCGACCGGTGGGCTTGCCGCCCGCCGCCTCGGGGTAGTAATCGGAATAGCCCGGCACCCAGCACAACCTGAGCGGGCAGTTCTTCAGCACGAAGGACAGCATCTCCGGACCGCGCTCCAGGAAGGTGTCGATCTTCTCCGGTGCCACCACGTCACCGATGATCGTGTGCAGGTAGGTCCGGGCCGCCTCGGCCGAGTCCGTCACGCGGGCCCGTGCGAGGACTTCGTTGTTGGGAATCCAGACGCCACCACCCGACCGCGCGGTCGAACCTCCATAGTGCGGGGCCTTCTCGACGACTAGTGTCGAGAGGCCCTGGTGGGCAGCGGTGAGGGCGGCCACCATGCCGGCGGCGCCGCTTCCGACCACGACGACGTCGTACTCCTGGTGAGTCATGTAGAACACGTTATAGAATTGCCCAGCCGACCCACAACCGTGCCGGTCGACGAAACGAGGGGACTTCATCGATGTTGTCCGTCGAAGTGCGCGACGAGCTTGCTGCCGAGCTGGCCCAGGCCGAGCGCAGCAAGGTCCCGATGGCCCCGTTGACCGATGCCTACCCGGACATCGACGTGGTGGATGCCTACGAGATCCAATTGATCAACATCCGCCAGCGAGTCGCCGAGGGAGCCCGGGTGATCGGGCACAAGGTCGGTCTGTCGTCGGCGGCGATGCAGAAGATGATGAACGTCGACGAGCCGGACTACGGGCACCTGCTCGATGAGATGGAGGTCGTCTCCGACGTCCCCGTCGCCGCCGGCCGCTTCCTGTACCCACGCGTCGAGGTGGAGGTCGGCTTCGTGCTGGCCGACGATCTGCCCGGCGCCGGCTGCACCGAGGACGACGTGCTCGCCGCCACCGCGGCCTTCGCCCCGTCCATCGAGCTGATCGACACCAGGATCACCGACTGGAAGATCAAGCTGTGCGACACGATCGCCGACAACGCGTCGTCCGCGGGCTGGATCCTCGGGCCCGCACGGGTTTCGCCGAAGGACGTCGACATCCGCGCCATCGACGCGGTGCTCACCCGCAACGGCGAGGTCGTCGCCGAGGGCCGCAGCGACGCCGTGCTCGGCAATCCCGTGACGGCCGTCGCCTGGCTGGCCCGCAAGGTCGACGACTTCGGTGTGCGGCTGCGCGCCGGTGACATCGTGTTGCCCGGTTCGTGCACGCGGGCGATCGACGCGCGTCCGGGTGACGACTTCGTCGCCGACTTCGCCGGTCTCGGTTCAGTCCACCTGTCGTTCGAATAGGAGCGTGTACATGTCACGGAACGGCTCGACCAAGGCGACGGTCGCGATCGTCGGGTCCGGCAACATCAGCACCGACCTGATGTACAAACTGCTGCGGTCCGACTGGCTCGAGCCCCGCTGGATGATCGGCATCGACCCCGACAGCGAGGGTTTGGCGCGGGCGCGCAAGCTGGGCCTGGAGACCAGCCACGACGGCGTCGACTGGTTGCTCGCCCGCGACGAGAAGCCCGACATGGTGTTCGAGGCGACCAGTGCCTACGTGCATCGAGACGCCGCGCCGCGCTACGCCGAGGCGGGGATCCGTGCCATCGATCTGACGCCCGCCGCAGTGGGGCCCGGGGTGATTCCGCCCGCGAATCTGCGCGCACACCTGGACAGCCCAAACGTCAACATGGTGACGTGCGGCGGGCAGGCGACCATCCCGATCGTCTACGCCGTGTCCCGGGTCGTCGACGTGCCCTACGGCGAGATCGTGGCATCGGTGTCCTCCGCGTCGGCGGGCCCGGGAACGCGCGCCAACATCGACGAGTTCACCAAGACCACCAGCGCGGGCGTGCAGGACATCGGCGGCGCGCGTCGAGGCAAGGCGATCATCGTCCTCAACCCCGCCGATCCGCCGATGATCATGCGCGACACCATCTTCTGTGCAATCCCCGAGGACGCCGACCGGGACGCGATCGCCCAGTCGATCCGTGACGTGGTCGCCGAGGTGCAGACCTACGTGCCCGGATACCGGTTGCTCAACGAGCCGCAGTTCGACGAGCCGTCGATCAACTCGGGCGGGCACGCCCTGGTCACCACGTTCATCGAAGTGGAGGGTGCCGGCGACTACCTGCCGCCCTACGCCGGGAATCTGGACATCATGACCGCCGCGGCCACCAAGGTCGGCGAGGAGGTCGCCAAGGAAGTTCTCGCTGCGACAACCGGAGGTCACGCATGACCGGCCTGTTCTTCGACCCGAGCTGGGACGTGCGGATGACCGACACCTCACTGCGCGACGGGTCGCACCACAAGCGTCATCAGTTCACCAAGGACGAGGTCCGGTCGATCGTCGCGGCGCTGGACGCCGCCGGCGTCCCGGTCATCGAGGTCACCCACGGCGACGGCCTCGGGGGGTCGAGCTTCAACTACGGCTTCTCCAAGACCCCGGAGCAGGAGCTCATCAAGCTGGCCGCCGACACGGCCACCGACTCCAAGATCGCCTTCCTCATGCTGCCGGGTGTAGGCACCAAGGAGGACATCAAGGAGGCCCAGAACAACGGCGGCTCGATCTGCCGCATCGCCACCCACTGCACCGAGGCCGACGTCTCGATCCAGCACTTCGGCCTTGCCCGCGACCTCGGCCTGGAGACGGTCGGCTTCCTCATGATGGCGCACACCATCGCCCCGGAGAAGTTGGCGGCGCAGGCCCGGATCATGGCCGACGCCGGCTGCCAATGCGTGTACGTCGTCGATTCAGCGGGCGCCCTGGTGCTCGAGGGAGTGGCCGACCGGGTGGCGGCCCTGGTCGCCGAACTCGGTGACGACGCCCAAGTCGGATTTCACGGCCACGAGAATCTCGGCCTCGGGGTCGCGAACTCGGTGCAGGCGGTCCGCGCGGGCGCCAAGCAGATCGACGGCAGCACCCGACGATTCGGTGCCGGCGCGGGCAATGCACCGGTAGAGGCCATGATCGGGGTGTTCGACAAGATCGGCGTGAAGACCGGCATCGACTTCTTCGAGATCGCCGATGCCGCGGAGGACGTGGTGCGACCCGCCATGCCCGCCGAGTGCCTGCTGGACCGCAACGCGTTGGTGATGGGGTACTCCGGGGTGTATTCGAGCTTCCTCAAGCACGCCATCCGCCAGTCCGAGCGTTACGGGGTGCCCGCGCACCAGCTGTTGCACCGGGCGGGCAAGCGCAAGCTGATCGGCGGCCAGGAAGACCAGCTCATCGACATCGCGCTGGAGATCAAGCGCGAACAGGAGGCCGCCGCACCGACCCGAGGTGCAGGTCACACACCGTAGTCACCCACGTCGTAACGGTGTCCGCCGGCAAGATCCGGCAAGTCGGCGATGCGCGCCGTCGCGGCCGCCACGCGGGCCGGCGCCCGCAGCGTGCCGTTCGTCTTGCGCTGAACGAACCGCTCGACTTCCGGGAAGTCGACTTCGTTCGCTTGCACCAACGAAGTTTGCATCTCGGTGTCCATCGCACCAGGGTCCACGTTGACCGCGACGAATGGCGCGGACTCCTGCGCCTGCTCGAGTGCAGCGGCGCGGATGAAGTTCTCGAGGCCGGCCTTCGCGCCGCAGTACAGAGACACCCCCGCCTGTCCCCGCAGAGCGCTGCCAGACGTGACGTTCATCAGCACCTTTCGGCACGGCACCGCCTGAAACCGACCAATCACCTCGGTGATGAACAGTACTGGTGATACATAGCTGGCGTTGATCGTGCGTAGTACCGCGGCCGGATCCTGCCGCGAAGTCGGGCCGATTGGCGTCAACACCGCCGCGTTGGCGACCACGACGATCTGTTCCCAGGGTTCGTCGGGCACTGCGGCAAGCGCCGCACGGACGACGGCTCGGCTTTCTTCGGGCGACATGAAATCGACCCGAACCGAAAAGGCATGCGGAGCAGAACGCGAGAACTCGAGCATGCGGAAGCCGCGCTCCAGGTACCACTGGCACAACTCGAGCCCGAGGCCCTTGGAGCCGCCACTGATGATTGCGAGGTTCATGTCCGCGCTTACGCGATGACCGCGCCACCATGAGATCGTTGCCGTCGCGCCCACTTTCCCACTGTTAGCGCGTACCGTCGTACCCCGTCGGCCACCTGATGCGCATGGTCGAAGATCGTCGTGCCACGTGCGGTGTGGGCAATGGGATACGGACCCTCGAAGCGCGGATCGACCCGATCGCCTGCGGGCTGGAAGCGCACGTCGATCGACAACCGGAATCCTTCGCTGCGGTTGTCGAGCGTCGTGTGCACGTTGCGGGTGTCGAAGATCATGACGTCACCGAGTCGGTAGTCGGTGCTCAGCCAGCGGGTGCCGAATTCCGCGCGAACACGGTCGGGGCGACGACTGTAGCGGCCGCCGTGCACCAGCGTGCCATGCTTGATGCGCGGTGCGTCGAAGTAGCCGAGCTTGTCGGCATCCATCTGGAGGTACCGGCGGGTGTGGGGATTGTCGCGATGCGAGTCCTCGAGGACCATGAGGGGACCGTAGGAGAGCGGTACGTCCATCAGCGGAATCCACGCCGTACAGATCCGCGGCGTGCCACGGGACATGTAGACCCAGTCGGAATGCGGCGGCTCGCTGCGGCCCGGGCCGGCGATCCGCGGCCAGCTGTAGTCCAGCGGCTTCGCCGGCTCGCCGAAGATGGCGTGGAAGATGGCGAGCAGCGCGGGCTGATTCATGAGCGCCGAGCGCTCGGGCCGGCTGACGCCGTCGGCGACCTTGTAGAAGGAGACACCGGGCCGCGCTGGGAACGGGTGAGCGGACCGATCGCCGTCGACGTCGATGGCGTCGAGGCGGTGGAGCTCGTCGGCCATGACGTGCTGCACCCGGAGCAGGACCTCCTTGTCGAGCACGTCGCGCAGAAAGACGTATCCGTCGTCACGCATCCGTTCGCGCAGGATCATGCCGTCGCCGGCGTGCTCCGTCGACTCCCGCAGCCGCCCGAATTTCGCTGGATCTCCGTCGATGAAGCGGCCGTGCGCAGTCAAAGTGGTCTGCATGAAGGTCCCCCAAGTCGCCGAATAGCTGAATCGGTGCCGAAAGGATAAAACAGCCCAGCGGTTCGCATGGCCGTTTCACTCCCAGGTTTGCCAGAGCGACGATGCGTCGCTTGGCTGGAGACTTTCACCACACCCTGGCAAACCTGCGATTCCGTCTGACGCGTTGACAGGGAAGACGGGCAGGATGGGGCGGTGACTCGGGCCTCGACGCGACCGACCCACGCCAGGCGACGAGTCGGTTCCCTCGAAGTGCTGCTGCTCGGCCTCATCGCGCTGGCGGCGTCCGCGGGGGCGACGAGTGCGTTCGTGGCGGCTGATCCGGACCTGAGCACCGCGGCCACCGTGTTCTGTGGCGTGTTCGTTCAGGCGCTGCCCTTCTTGGTGCTGGGAGTGGTGGTCAGTGGCTTGATCGCTGCCTTCGTCGACTCCGATCGGCTGTCCCGGTGGCTCCCGCGCAACCCGGCGCTGGCGGTCGCGGTGGCAGGTCTCGGCGGCGCGGCACTGCCCGGGTGCGAATGCGGATCGGTCCCGGTGGCCCGTCGGCTGTTCGGGCCGGGCACCAACGGGGCGGCGGCACTGACGTTCATGCTGTCGGCGCCCGCGATCAACCCGGTCGTGCTCGTCGCCACGGCCGTCGCGTTCCCCGGTCAGCCGACGATGGTGCTTGCGCGGTGTGTGGGGTCGCTCGCCACCGCCGTCGTGATGGGCCTTCTCTGGGCGCGCTTCGGTCGCGAGGAGTGGGTCACTCGCGAACTGCCGGAAACGGCTCCCGGGGGCTCGTCGCGCTGGACGGTGTTCAGTGAGGCGGCGCGGCATGACTTCCTGGCTGCCGCCGCGTACCTGGTGGTTGGCGCCGCCGCGGCGGCCGTGTTGCACGTGGCCGTGCCGCCCTGGGTGTTCGGACACCTCGCGGGCAGTCTCGTCGTCGGCGTCGTCACGATGGCGTTGCTCGCGGTGGTCCTGGCGCTGTGCTCGGAAGCGGACGCGTTCATCGCCGCAAGCCTGACGATGGTGCCGTTGGTGCCGCGACTCGTGTTCCTGGTGGTTGGTCCGGCGTTCGACGTCAAGCTGTCCGCCATGCAGGCGGGCATGTTCGGACGGCGCTTCGCGGTGCGCTTCGGTCCGGTCACGTTGGTGGTGGCCAGCGTGATCGCGACCGCCGTCGGTCTGGTGATCCTGGGAGGCGCCACGTGAGCAGGGGAACCCAGAATCTCGTCCTGCTGCTCGTCGGGTTGAGCACCGCGGTGATGGTGGTCAAGGGCACCTACCTGAACTACGTCAAGCCGGGTCTGCTGCCGTGGCTGATCGTCGCCGCGGCGGTGCTCTTCGGTCTCGGACTGGTGGCGGTCGTCCGCGATCTGCGGCACGTCGGTGCAGATGCCGAACCCGACGCGCACGACCACCGACATCGGACCTGGCCGGCCTGGCTGCTGCTGGTGCCGATTGCGATGGTGGCGTTCGTGGCACCGCCGCCGCTCAGTGCTCGCGGAACCAGCCCCGCGCCTGCGGCCAGTGCGCCGCAGCGTCGGGCATTCCCGCCGTTGCCCGCGGGTGACTCGCCGACGGTGTCACTGCCCGAAGTCGTGATGCGGGCTGCCGCTGATTCGACCAATTCCCTTGCCGGCCGGTCTATCACGCTCACGGGCTTCACGCTGAGACGCCCCGAGGGCGTCGACCTGGGCCGGGTGGTGATCGTGTGTTGCGCGGCCGACGCACAACTGGCCCGGGTCCACCTGACGGGGCCGGCACTGGCGGCGGCATCTGATCATCCGGAGGACACCTGGCTTCGGATCCGGGGTCAGATCGTGCCGGGTTCGTCGCACCCGGACGACGGCTTCATCCCGACGATGACGGTCACCAGCGTCACCCGCATCGACAAACCGGCCAACACCTACGCCTACTAACCGTGTTTGGATGGCGCCCGTGAGTGCGTTCCCGGGTTTCGCCGACGAGGGCTTCGGACCGGTTGCCGACGCCTTCGTCGACAACTTCCGCCGCGGCGCCGAGATGGGCGCCGCGTGCGCGGTCCACCAAGGTGGCCGACTGGTCGTCGATCTGCACGGTGGCACCGCCGACGCCGTGACCGGCACGCCGTGGACCGCCGAGACACTCACCGTCGGGTTCTCGATCTCCAAGGGGCTGATGGCGCTGTGTGGCTACCTCGCCCAACAACGCGGACTGCTCGACTTCGACGCTCCGGTCGCCACGGTGTGGCCGGAGTTCGCCGCCAACGGCAAGCAGGACATCGTGATCCGCGACGTATTCGCCCACCGCGCCGGACTGATGGCCCTCGATGCCGACCTGACGCTGAACGAGGTGCTCGCGTGGGAGCCCGTCATCCGTGCGATCGAAGCACAGCGGCCGCTGTGGACACCGGGCACGGCCTTCGCCTATCACGCGTTGACCTTCGGTTGGCTCACCGGCGAAATACTGCGCCGGGCCACCGGGATGATGCCCGGGGCGCTGGTCGCCGACTATCTCGCCGACCGACTCGGTGCGAGTGCGTGGATCGGGCTGCCCGCCGAGCACGAGCACCGGGTGGCCCGCATGCACGCACCGCGCTCGCGATTCCTGCGTACCGGTTACCGCGTCATGCCCGGGGTCCTGCGGCGCATCGGCAAGGCGCCCGCGGTGCGGACCGTCACTATGGGGTCGGCGTTTCCGTTTTCGCTGATCGACGGCTGCGCGGGCGACTTCAACACGCCCGCGGTGCACGCCGCCCAGATCCCGGCCGCCAATGCCATCGTCGATGCCCGCGCGTTGGCGACGATCTACGCGTCGGCGGTGTCACCCGTGACGGGTGCACCGCTGTTGACGGCGGCCTCGATCGCCGACGCCGTCACGGTGCGCTCGGCGGGTGCCGGGTGGCCCGCCGCACTGAACGCGCCGGGAAGCCGCTTCTCGACCGGTTTCATGGTCAACGGCATCCCCTTTCGTCCGCTGCTGTCGAATTCCTCGTTCGGGCACGACGGCGCCAGTGGCAGTCTCGGGTTCGCCGACGCCGACAGCGGGACGGGCTTCGGCTACGTCAACAACCTGATCGCACCCCGTGACCATCGCGTGAACAACCTCACCGCGGCGCTCCGGCGCTGCCTCGGCCTCTAGAGCGTCGGACGGTACGGGCACCATGGAGGGCATGCACTTCCCCCGTCGCTTCGCTCGCCCATGACACCGACCCGTGAGCAGGCGCAGACGATCCTCGAGCAGCTGGCCGGTCCGCAGGCCGTCCTGCGCGATGACCAGTGGACCGCGATCGAGGCGCTGGTTGTGCAACGCCGCCGCGCGCTCGTCGTACAACGCACCGGGTGGGGCAAGTCGGCGGTGTACTTCATCGCCGCCAAGCTTCTGCGTGCCGGCGGGCACGGACCGACCGTCATCGTCTCGCCCCTGCTGGCACTGATGCGCAACCAGGTCCAGGCGGCCGACCGGGCCGGGGTCCGTGCGGCCACCATCAACTCGAGCAACGTCACCGACTGGGACGAGATCCACGACCGGGTCCGACGCGGTGACCTCGATGTCCTGCTGGTCAGCCCGGAACGGTTGAACAATCCCGACTTTCGCGATCAGGTGCTGCCCGCGTTGGCGCACGACGCCGGGCTCGTCGTCGTCGACGAGGCGCACTGCGTGTCGGACTGGGGTCACGACTTCCGGCCGGACTACCGGCGGATCCGCACGCTGATCGCCGAGCTCGGCAGCGACGTGCCCGTGCTGGCCACCACGGCCACCGCCAACGACCGCGTGGTCGACGACGTGGCGAGCCAGCTCGGCGTGGGCGGCTGGGACACCCTCGTGTTGCGCGGCGGGCTGGACCGCGAATCGCTGCGGCTGTCGGTGGTCAAGGCCGGCACCCCGGCCCAACGCGCGGCTTGGTTTGCCGCGCACATCGATTCACTGCCGGGGTCGGGCATCGTCTACACCTTGACCGTGGCGCAGGCCAACGACGTCGCAGCGCTCCTGCGCGAGCGGGGGCACGAGGTCGCGGCCTACACCGGGGCCACCGAGACCTCCGAGCGCGAACAGCTCGAGGCGGATCTTCTGAACAACCGCGTCAAGGCGCTGATCGCCACGTCGGCGCTGGGCATGGGCTTCGACAAACCCGACCTCGGGTTCGTCGTTCACCTCGGCGCACCGTCGTCGCCGATCGCCTACTACCAGCAGGTCGGCCGTGCGGGCCGGTCGACGGCCAGCGCCGAGGTGGTACTGCTACCGGGTCACGAGGACCAGGACGTGTGGCGTTACTTCTCGTCGGTGGCCTTTCCCTCGGAAACCATGGTGCGCAACGTGATCGCCGCCCTCGACGCCGAGCGGCCGCAGTCCACGCCCGCGCTGGAACCGCTGGTCGACCTCGGTCGGACCCGGCTGGAGATGGTGCTCAAGGTGCTCGACGTCGACGGCGCGGTCCGCCGGGTCAAGGGCGGTTGGATCGGCACCGGAGTGCCGTGGGAGTACGACGAGGCCCGCTACCGCAAGCTCGACGAGGCGCGCAGGCGCGAGCAGCAGGCGATGCTCGACTACCAGGTGACCGACGGCTGCCGGATGGCGTTCTTGCGCGCGCAGTTGGACGACCCGGAGCTCGTCGACGGCGAGCGCTGTGGCCGGTGCGACAACTGCACCGGCACGCCGTACGACGCCTCGGTCGACCCGTCCTCCGCCGAGGACACCCGACGGCGACTGATGCGCCCCGGCGTGGAGATCACCCCGCGCAAGCAGTGGCCTTCCGGACTTGCCAAGCTCGGCGTGCAGTTGAGCGGCAAGATCGGCGACGGGCCTGCACCGGGCAGGGTGATCGGCAGACTGACCGACCTCGGGTGGGGTGCCCGGCTGCGGCGTCTGCTCGACGCACCGGACGCCGACGTGACCGACGACGTCGTCGAGGCCGCCGTCGGGGTGCTCGCGTCGTGGGACTGGGCGATCCGACCGACCGCAGTGCTGGCCTTGGACTCCGAGCGTCATCCGCTGCTCGTCTCGTCGCTCGCCCGTGCACTGGCCAAGCTCGGACGGCTGACCGACCTCGGCGTCCTGCACTACGCACCAGGACGCCGTCCGGTGACGGCGGCCAACTCGGCCTATCGCGTCGCGGCGCTGCACGGCTCGTGGCTGCCGCCGGACCCTGGTGTCGTCGGCGCCGGGGGTGGCGGTCCGGTGCTGCTCGTCGACGACGTGACCGACACGGGTTGGACGATGACGATGGCGGCGCGGGTGGTGCGGGAGGCCGGCGCGCCCGCGGTACTGCCCTTTGCCTTGGCGGCCATCAGCTAAGCGTGGACCGGTTTGGTCCCCCCGAGCGTTGCCGTCAGGGTGTCGGCGGTGGCGACCAGGCGGCGCGCCCGCTTCGCGATCTCCGCATCGGTCAGGGCGTGGCCGATCTGCAGCGACACCACCATGGCCTGCCGCTGGTGATGATCGAAGACGGGCGCCGAGATGACGCTGACGTCGTGTCGCTGCCTTGATCTGGTGGCCGGGCCGCCGGCAGCCTGGGCAGGGGCTTCGCTCGTCAGGTAGACCCGTTCGCCGACGTCGGACACCAATTCGCCGAGGAGCGCCTGCAACTCCTGCGGCAACGTGCCCGACATGCCCGCCATCATCGCGTACAGACGGCGTCCCCCGGGAGTGAGGCGCTCGACGAGGAAGCCGGCCCTGCGACACTCCGCGATGACGACGTCCAAGCGTCGTGAATCGGTCCGCAGCGGGATGGTGGGCTCCTTGGCAAGCCAGTCGCGCAGCGCCCGGTCGTCCCACAGGACGAACATCAGGCCGATCGGCGGCGCGAACGGATAGCTCTGTCCCACCCTCACGCCGACGTCGGCGCCCGGTGGTCCGACGAGTTCGAGCAGTGTGATGCGGTCGTCGATCACGGCGGACAGCGCGGCGGTCGTGTCGAACGCGCTCGAGAGTCGCCGAAGTTCTTCGCGCGCGGCGGGATCGACCCGCATCGACTCCTGTGCGATGTGCCCGAGTGCGATGAGCTTCGGTCCGAGGCGGTACGTCTTGTCGCCCGCGTCGCGCATCAGGTAGCCCGCCTCGGCCAAGGTGGTGACGATGCCGAGGCAGGTCGGCTTGCTCAGCTCGAGGCGGCGCGCCAGATCCGAGAGCCCGAACCGCTCGTGCGGATGTCGAGCCAGGAATTCGAGGACGGCGACGACACGCTCCGTCGGCGGTGAGGCCCGACCGGAAACGGCATTGCCCTGCTCGTGCATCGCACCGCCCGTTGACTCGAACTAGAACACGTTCTACTCTCAGGACTGAAAATCTACCAGAGCGTTCCAATATTGGACCGAACTGGACAGGGAGACGACGCGAGCATGTATTCACAGCCGTTGGCCGACGCCATCGCCGAGGCCGAAGCGCTGGTGGCGGGTGCTCCCTTCATCGAGTCCGAGGCAGACCTGCTCGAGGGACTGCAATACCTCGCCGGGTGCATCGCGGCGTGCACCAGCGTCGCGTTCGACTACGACCGTGACCATCCGTTCCTGCACAGCGGTACCGGGCCGTTCACCAAGATGGGCCTGGACAATCCCGACACGATGTACTTCGGCACCCGCGTCCAGCCCGGATACGAGTACGTCGTCACGGGCAGGCGGGGCACCACCACGGACGTCAGCTTCCAACTCCTCGGCGGGGAGTACACCGATGCCGAAGTGCCGGACAGCGAAACGGCCTTCGACGACCGCAACCTCGACATCGCCGCCGACGGCACCTTCGAGTGGCGGTTCACACCGGCGAGCCCCTCACAGCTCGTCATCCGCGAGGTGTTCGACGACTGGTCCGCGCAGCGCAGCACGTTCGCGATCGCGCGGACCGACACCGTCGGTACGGCCCCTCCGCCGCTGACTCGCCAGCTGATCGAGAAGCGTTATGCCGTCGCGGGACGGCAGCTCGTGCAACGCGTCAAGACGTGGTTGCAGTTCCCCCAGTGGTTCTATACGGACAACCCGGCCAACACCTTGGTGGCGCCGCGACTGACGCCCGGCGGGCTGGCCACCCAGTACTCGTCGGCCGGTCGGTTCGACCTGACCGGGGAGCAGGCGTTGATCATCACGCTGCCGGTCACCGACGCGCCGTATCTCGGGTTCCAACTGGGGAGCCTGTGGTACATCTCGCTGGACTACATCAACCACCAGACGTCGCTGAACGGCACTCAGGCACAGGCCGATCCGGACGGCAAGATCCGCATCGTCGTCGCGGACCGATGCCCCGGCGTCACGAATTGGGTGGAGACGCTCGATCATCGCAAGGGGTACCTGCAGTTCCGCTGGCAGCGGGTGTCGCGCGAGCTGACGGCGGCCGACGGACCGACGGTGGACCTCGTCGACGTCGACGCGGTTGCCGCAGAGCTGCCGTTCTACGACTCGAACGTGATCTCGGAACAGGGCTGGCGCGCACGCATCGCCCTGCGCCAGAAACAGATCGGCGAGAGAATGGTGGGCTAGACGATGACCGGGTTACTCGAGGGCAAGGTCGTGGTGATCAGTGGTGTCGGACCCGCGCTCGGGACGACGCTCGCTCTCCGGTGCGCACGGGACGGCGCGGATCTGGTGCTGGCGGCCCGGACCGTCGAGCGGCTCGAAGACGTCGCGAAGCAGATCGCCGACCTGGGTAGGCGTGCGGTCGCGGTGCGCACCGACATCACCGACGAGGTGCAGGTGGACAACCTCGTCGCGCAGTCACTCGAGGCCTACGGCAGGATCGACGTGCTGATCAACAACGCCTTCCGGGTGCCGTCCATGAAGCCCTTGGCCAAGACCTCCTTCGAACACATCCGCGAGACCATCGAGCTGACCGTCCTCGGAGCGCTCCGTCTGATTCAGGGATTCACGCCGGCGCTCGCGGAGTCGAAGGGCTCCGTGGTGAACGTGAATTCGATGGTGGTCCGGCACTCCGATCCCAAGCAGGGCGCATACAAGATGGCCAAGTCGGCCCTGCTCGCCATGTCGCAGTCGCTGGCCAGCGAACTCGGCCCCGAGGGGATTCGCGTGAACTCCGTGCTGCCGGGCTATATCTGGGGTGGCACACTGCGGGGCTACTTCGAGCATCAGGCCGGCAAGTACGGCACGACGGTCGACGAGATCTACCAGGGGGCCGCGGTCAACAGCGACCTCAAGCGCCTGCCCACCGAGGACGAGGTGGCCTCGGCGATCCTGTTCATGGGCAGCGACCTGTCCAGCGGGATCACCGGTCAGACCCTCGACGTCAACTGCGGGGAGTACAAAGCCTGATGAGCGACGCGTGACGGCCGTGCGCACCAACGTGGGGACCGTCGACGACCTGCATGCCTCGGCGGTCAAGGCCTGTGGACTCGACGACTTCGGCACCGACGACGACAACTATCGCGAGGCGCTCGGCGTTCTGCTCGACTCCTACGCGCGAGACGCCGACCTCACCGAGTTCGGCAGCAAGATGCAACGGTTCTTCGTCCGCAACGCGCTGGTGGCCCGGCTGGTCTCCGAGGCGGCGTTCAGGCAGTACCCGCGGCACGCCGACGTCCCCATCGAGCGGCCGATCTTCGTGACCGGCCTGCCACGCACGGGCACGACCGCGATCCACCGGTTGCTGACGGCGGACCCGCGCCACCAGGGCCTCGAACTGTGGCTCGCGGAGTTCCCGCAGCCTCGGCCACCCCGCGAAAGTTGGTCGGAGAACCCGGTCTTCAACCAGATCGACGCGCAATTCAGCAAGGCGCACGCGGAGAACCCGGACTACACCGGCTTGCACTACATGACCGCAGACGAGGTGGAGGAGTGCTGGCAGTTGCTGCGCCAGTCGCTGCACTCGGTGTCATACGAGACGCTCGCCCATCTGCCGACCTACTCGCGCTGGCTCTCGGGGCAGGACTGGTCCAAGCCCTATCAGCGACACCGCAAGAACTTGCAACTCATCGGACTCAACGACGCCGAGAAGCGTTGGGTGTTGAAGAATCCCAGCCACCTGTTCGCCCTCGACGCGCTGTTCGCCACCTACCCAGACGCGCTGGTCATTCAATGTCACCGTCCTGCCGAGACGATCATGGCGTCGATGTGTTCGCTGGCCCAGCACACCACGGAGGGCTGGTCGAACGCCTTCGCCGGCGAGGTGATCGGTCGGGACTCGCTCGAAACCTGGTCGCGGGGACTGGAGTTGTTCAATGCCGAGCGCACCAAGCACGACCCGGCACGGTTCTACGACCTCGACTACGTCGAGTTCGTCGCAGATCCGCTCTCCGTCGTGGAGCACATCTACGACCAGTTCGGCATCGAATTCACCGACGCCGCGCGCGACGCCATGACGGCGAGTCACACGGCCAGTCGCGAGGGCCCCCGCGCCCCCAAGCACACGTACTCGCTCGGGGACTACGGGCTCACCGCCGAGGCCGTCCGGGAGCGCTTCGCCGGCCTCTAGCTGTCGTGACCCGGCAGGTTGTTGACGGCGTGCCTGCTTGAAATTGGGAGGACCTCCTGACGGAGTGGATGTGTCTGGCATTCACCCGTAGGAGGTCCTCGTGTCTCACGCTAACGCCCGTACCAACCTGTTCGCTCGTCGCCTGATCGTCGAGCGTGTCGCCGCTGGCTGGCCACCCGCGCATGTCGCCGAACAGCTGGGCGTGTCACGCTCGACGGTCTACAAGTGGCTGCGCCGTTACGCCGAGGGCGGCGATGCAGCGCTGGCCGATCGCAGCTCGCGGCCGATCCGGATGCCGCAGCAGACCAGCACGCGGGTCGAGCAGAAAGTGCTGGCCGCCCGGCGGTGCCGCAAGCGGGGAGCCGTCGTGCTCGCCGCCGAACTGGGTCTCAACCCGTCCACGGTCGGACGGATCCTGGCACGCCACGAAGTGCCGCATCTCTCGGCGATCGACCCGATCACCGGAGAGTCGGTGCGCTCCTCACGGCGCAGTGCCAATCGCTACGAACACCGCACGCCCGGGTCGTTGATTCACGTCGACGTCAAGAAGCTTGGTCGCATTCCCACTGGTGGCGGTTGGCGGCTACACGGCCGCGACGCCGCGGTCTCAATTGCCAACCGGCACAAGAAGGTCAGGATCGGCTACGACTACATCCACACCGCCATCGACGACTACACCCGGATGGCCTACAGCGAAGTGCTCCCTGACGAGAAGGACGCGACCTGCGCTGGATTCCTACACCGGGCGTTGGCCTGGTTCGCCACCCACGGCGTGCGGGTGCGGCGTCTGCTCACCGACAACGCCTTGGTCTACCGGCGCGGCACGAACTGGGCCTGGGTCTGCGTGGCCTGGCAACTCATACGCCGATTCATCAGACCTGGCTGCCCCTGGACCAACGGCAAAGCCGAACGCTTCAACCGCACCCTGCTCAACGAATGGGCCTACACCCGGGCGTGGTCGTCCAACAGCCTGCGCACCCGAGCTCTTGACCGATTCCTACGCCGGTACAACACTCAACGAGGCCACTCCGCCCTTGGCGGAAAACCACCCATCAGCCGGCTCGCCGCCTGACAACAACGTCTCAGGTCACGACAGCTAGACGTTTGTGACCGCCCGCGTCGGGGAAGTGTTGCCTACGTCACATGAAATCGGGCCTGATCGTGGGTGATGACCATGACGGAGAATGACGCCGAGGGTGAAGTGACGCTGCGGAGCGCCCCTGAACCGCCGCCGGTCGATCAGCGAAACGTGCGCCGAGTCGCCTGGGCCGGACTGATCGGCACGGCACTCGAGCAGTACGACTTCGTGATCTACGGAACCGCGAGTGCGTTGGTGTTCAACGAGATCTTCTTCCCGGATGTCTCGCCGGCCGTCGGTTTCATCGCCTCGTTCAGCACCTATGCGGTTGGGTTCGCGGCGCGACCCCTCGGCGGGCTGTTCTTCTCGCACTTCGGTGACCGGCTCGGGCGCAAGTGGGTGCTGGTGGCCACGCTGTTGCTGATGGGCGTCGCGACCTTCCTCATCGGGTTGTTGCCAACGTATGGCCAGGTGGGTCTGCTCGCACCGGTCCTACTCGTGCTGTGCCGGGTGCTCCAGGGCTTGGGAGCCGGCGCAGAGCAGGCCGGCGGGATCGTCCTGCTCACCGAGACGTCCGCCAAGGGTCGCCGTGGGCGTTACTCGTCGCTGGTGTTCGTCGGCGCCGCGGCGGGTACGGCCGTCGGTGCCGTGGTGTGGATCCTCGTCCAGCTACTGCCCGAGGACGATCTGATGAGTTGGGGCTGGCGGTTGGTGTTCTTCTCGTCGGTGCTGGTCACCGTCTCCGCCTACGTCATCCGCCGGAGGATGGACGAATCGCCCGTGTTCAAGGAGCTCAAGATGGAGGGTGTGGTCGAGCGTCAGCAGGCACCGATCAAGGACGTCCTGAAGCACGGAAGGCTCGGCGTCGCGAGGGTCTTCCTGATGAACATCGGCGCCAACGCCCATTCGTACGTGTTCCAGGTCTTCCTCGGCAGCTACCTCATCAGTCAGCTCGACGTCGACTCCAAGCTGATCCCCAAGGTGCTGTTGATCGGAGCACTGTTCGCCTGCGTCTCCGCCTACGCCTTCGGCACTCTGTCGGATCGTCTTGGCAGACGCACCGTCTATCTGATCGTGACCGGATTCCTGCTGATCTTCCCCGCTCCGGCCTTCCTGCTGCTGGACACCAGGAACACGGTGCTCATCGGGCTGGTCGTCGTGCTCGGATTCATCTTCGCGTCCTACGGCACGGCCGGCGTGCAGGCCGCCTACTTCCCCGAACTCTTCGGATCGCGGTACCGCTACGCCGGCGTGGCGTTGGGACGGGAGTTCTCCTCGGTCCTCGGCGGTGGCATCGCTCCGCTGATCTGTTCGGCACTGATCACGTGGGCGGCCGGATCCTGGTGGCCGGTGGCGGTGTACATGATGGCGATCATGGCCATCACCGTGGTGACGACGATCAGGGCACCGGAGACCCTCGACAGGGACCTGCTGTCCGAGGCGGATGCCGCGCGACGACGCTAGCCATCGCCGGGCGACGGCGCGCTCGACTCCTCTTCGAGACATCCTTCGGCGACCGCGTGCCTGATGCTGTCGGACAGTCTCGGACACGACCGGCTGCGGCTGCTGTCACCACCGCGGGCACGAATCTCGGCGAACGTCGCACAGCGCGCTGTCGCATCCGAATCCCATTGCACCGCAGTGTGCCCGGGGCCGAGCTTCTTCACCGCGACGGTGGCGTGACAGAACCGGCAATCGATCGGGGTCAGGCCCGAGGTGAGGTACCGCTCGCGGTCCGACGCGGAAGCGGCCCTGACCGCCGCGGCACGTTCCGGGTCGGAGGCGAAGTCGGGTGCCTTGGACCACGTTCCGGAGACCGCCCGGCCTCCCGCGGGGTGTCCGGCGTCGTCATGCCCGAGCAGCGCCAGCATCGAGCGCGCCAGTCGGTTGGCATCGGGCGCCTGCGTCATGTCGCCGGCTGTTCCTCGGCACGGCTGCGCATGTTCGCCTCGACTTCGACGGTCCACTTCTCGTTGGCGGCGGTGGTGTCGACCTCGATCTCGAACCGGTCGGTCATGTCGGGCGTGACGTCTGCCACGTCGACGTAGAACTGCTGGTACCAGCGGCGCATCTGGTAGACGGCGCCGTCCTCCTCGACCAACAGCGGATTGTCGATGCGGGTCTTGTGCTTCCAGATCTCGACGTCCTGGAGGAATCCCTTGCTGACCCCTTCGGTGAACGCCGCGGACAACTTCTCCGTCATCGTCTCGTCCATGCCCTTGGGCTTCTCCACCATGACGCCCCACTGCAGCACGAACGAGTCCTGGCTGACCGGATAGTGGCAGTTGATCAAGATCGACTCGGCCTTGAAGCCGCCATAGTTGTTGTGCAGCCAGTTGATCATGAACGATGGTCCGAAGTAGGACGCCTCCGAGTCCAGATGCGCCTCGCCGTAAGCGGTTCCGAGATCGTTGACGTCGGGCCTGCCGACGTTGTGCAGGTACTGCGACGCCACGTGGCCTTCGAAGACGTTCTTGAAGTAGGTCGGAAGCCCGAAGTGGATGTAGAAGAAGTGCGCCATGTCGGTCACGTTGTCGATGATCTCGCGGCAGTTGGCGCCTTCGATCAGGATCGAGTTCCACCGCCAGTCGGTCCAGTCGTCGCTGGCGAACTCCGGAAGGTCCGGGATCCGGAGTTCGGGCGGCGGCGGGTTGCCCTCGGAGTCGTGCCAGACGTACAGCAGCCCGCTGCGGACGTCGGTGGTCCAGGCCCTGGTGCGGGCCAGTCGCGGCGTGCGCTTGGCGTACGGCACCAGTTTGCACTTGCCGTCTCCGCCCCAGCGCCAGTCGTGGAACGGGCAGGCCACCTCGTCCCCCTTGATGGTCCCCTGTGACAGGTCACCGCCCATGTGCCGGCAATAGCCGTCGAGAATCTTGAGCTCACCGTGGGAGTCGGCGAAGATCACCAGCTTGGTGCCGAAGATCTGGACGGAGTGCGGGTTCCCGTCGGTGAAGGTCCCCACCGGTCCGAGGCAGTGCCAGCCCCGTGCATAGCGGTCCGGCAGCGTTCCGGTGTCGATTTCGCGAACGCCTGCGGGTTCGTTGTTCACGGTGCCTCCCGTTTCATGACTCTCTAACTAGAACACGTTACAGTTTGGCGCCGCCGGCGCGCAACGCAACCACACCCTGCTGCGGTATACGTAGACGATGCCGCTGTTCGCCTTCGAGGGCCGATCGCCCGTCGTCGACCCGTCCGCCTTCGTCGCCCCGACCGCCACCCTGATCGGCGACGTACACGTGGAGGCCGGCGCATCGATTTGGTTCAACGCCGTCTTGAGGGCGGACTTCGCTCCCATCATCGTCCGTGAAGGCGCCAACGTGCAGGACTGCTGCGTCTTGCACGCGCCACCGGGAATCCCCGTCGACATCGGCCCCAGCGCCACGATCGCCCACGGATGTGTCATTCACGGTGTCCACGTCGGCCAGGAAGCGGTGATCGCCAACCACGCGACGGTGCTCGACGGCGCGGTCATCGGACGGCGCAGCCTGGTCGCCGCGCACTCACTGGTCACCGGTGGCACGAAGATTCCCGACGAGGTGTTCGTCACGGGAGCGCCCGCCAAGGTGCGCGGCCCGATCGCCGGCACGGGGGCCGAGATGTGGGTGAACCTCAACCCCGGCGCGTACCGCGACCTGGCCGGCCGGTACCTCGCCGGGCTGGCGCCGATCGCCGAGAGCTAGCACCGCGGGCGCCTGACGGTCAGGCCTCCGAGAGTCCGACCCGCAGCGCAATCTGCTGCATCTTGCCGACGCTCGTGACGAAGTCATCGGTGGTGGTGTCGCCGGTCGCGCTCTGAAACTCCAACCGGACCAGCGCACGACCCTCGGTGAACAACAGGACCGTGACCGCCTTCGCCTGGTCGGGATACGCACCGGCGATCACGACACCGTCGTTGCCAACCCCGATGGGCGCCGGATTGCCGCCGGTGACCTGGGTCGGAAGCGTGCCGGCCGCAGTGCGCAACGTGGCCGTCGCGGTGGCGGCATCGGGATAGATCTGGATGGTGTCGCTGACCGCCCGGTTGTCCTGGTCGTTGACGAAGAAGGCGCTCGCGCCGTCAATGTCGTTTGGGTGCACGTTTCTGGACCGCTCGTGGAAGGTGTCCTCCGCGTCACTGATGTCAGTGGCGGAGAGCAGAAGGGCGCGGTGATCGACGGCTTGCACAGCCGGGGTGCCGGTCGAACCGACCGACGGCGATGGGGTCGAGGGCAACAGTCCGGCACCGGTGCTCGGGGCGGCGCCGAGGTCCGTCCCCGTGCAGCCGCTGATGCCGATGACGAGGAGGGCCGCCGGTAGGGCAAGCCTTGAGAAGCGCCGGGTGGGTCGCGAACGCACGTGTGATGAAGGCAAGTGTGAGGACAAGGGTTATCGAAATCGCAAGTGGTGAGAAACGGAAATTCGTCCCCAACCGTACGCGTTCGGCCGACCGAGCCGCAACGCCGCAGGCTGCGCCGGACGCGTCAGGTCCCCGGCTTGTCCGAGCCGACCACCCACATCGAGTAGTACTGCGAGCCGCCGCCGTAGGCATGGCCGAACGCCTTCCGTGCGCCTTCGACCTGATGATCGCCCGCCTTGCCCATCACCTGGATGGCCGCCTCGGCGAACCGGATCATGCCGGAGGCGCCGATCGGATTGCTGGAGAGCACCCCGCCCGAGGCGTTCACCGGAAGACGGCCGCCGATCGCGGTCTCGCCCGCCTCGGTAAGCTTCCAGCCCTCGCCCTCGGCCGCAAAGCCGAGATTCTCCAGCCACATCGGTTCGAACCAGGAGAAGGGCACGTAGATCTCGGCGACGTCGATCTCGTCGATCGGACTCGTGATGCCTGCGTCGCGCCACAACGCCGTGGCGGCATCACGGCCGGCTTGCGGGTTCACCTGGTCGCGACCGGAGTACGCCAGCGGTTCGGTGCGCAGGGCGGTGGCGTGAATCCAGGCCACCGGATGCCCATCGGCGACGCACGCATCGGCGAGGTCCTCGTTTCCGATCACCAGCGCGCAGGCGCCGTCGCTGGACGGACACGTCTCGTCGAAGCGGATCGGATCCCACAGCATCTGGGAACACAGCACCTTCTCCAGCGTGATGTCGGGCTGGTGAAGGTGGGCCAACGGATTCTTGGCACCGTTGAGCCGGTCCTTCACCGCGACCATCGCGCCGATGTAGTCGGGTGCCCCCGAACGACGGATGTACGAGCGCACGTGCGGCGCGAAGTAACCGCCTGCGCCTGCGCCGACCGGCTTGGTGAACGGCACGGGAATCGACAACGCCCACATGGCGTTGCTCTCGGACTGCTTCTCCCACGCCATGGAAAGCACCCGACGGTACTTGCCCGACTGCACCAGGCTGGCGGCCACGACGGCCGTCGACCCGCCGACGGAGCCGGCCGTGTGGACCCTGATCAGCGGTTTACCGGTGGCGCCCACCGCGTCGGCCATGAACAACTCCGGCATCATCACCCCCTCGAAGAAGTCGGGCGCCTTGCCGACGACGACGGCGTCGATGTCGTCCAACGTCGAGTTCGAGTCCCTGAGGGCTTCATCGATGGCCTCGCGCGCGAGGCCGGCCATCGTGACGTCCTTGCGCTTGGCGACGTACCTGGTCTGTCCGGTGCCGAGGACCGCTGCGAGCGCTCCGGCCATGATCATCTACCTTCCAGTACGGCGACCAGATTCTGTTGCAGCGCAGGCCCACTGGTGGCGTGAGCCAGTACCCGCCGGGCCGAACCATCGAACACGTGGCGGGCGGCGAAGCCGATGCGCTCGAGGCCCGTCGAGAACATCGGGTTGGCGGCCAGCGCGCCACCCGACGGATTCACCCTCGTCGAGGTGGGCAGGCCGATGGCCTCGGTCAGGATCAGGTGCTGATGGGTGAAGGGCGCGTATATCTCCGCGACGTCGAGGGAACCGGCGTCCCCACCCGTGGCGGCCCTCGCCGACGCCGCAGTCGACGGTGACGTGGTCAGGTCCCGTGCACCGAGCACCGGAGTCTCGATGCGGTGCTCGATGCCGGTAATCCAGGCCGGGTTCTCCCGCAGTTCGCGGGCCTTGTCGCCGGCGGCCAGCACGATCGCCGATGCCCCGTCGGTGATCGGTGCGATGTCGTGGCGCCGCAGTGGGTCGGCGAAGTACGGCCGGGCGAGCAGTTCGTCGATGCTCTTCGCGGGTGCTTCGGAGTCGGTCCGCTCCGCGGCCGCGAAGGAGTCCAGCGCCACCTGCGCCATCTGCTCGGCCGTCCACTTCCCCGAGTCCAAGCCGAAGCGCGCCTGCAGTCCGGCGATCGACACCGAGTCCGGCCACAGCGGCGCCACGGTGTACGGGTCGGTCTGCAGGGCCAGGACTCGACGCAGGGTGCCGGCCGAGGACTTGCCGAACCCGTACACCAGCGCCGTGTCGACCTGTCCGGTCAGCAGCTTGATGTAGGCCTCGTAGAGCGCCCATGCCGCGTCCATCTCGACGTGCGACTCGTTGATGGGCGGCACGGCGCCGATCGAGTCGATTGCGGAGATGAACGAAAAGGCCCGGCCGGCAAGGTAATCCGCGGAGCCCGAGCACCAGAACCCGATGTCGGTCTGCTCGATGCCGAGGTCTTCGTACACGGCAGCAAAGCACGGCATCAGCATCTCGACACCGTTGGTGGTGCCTTCGGTGCGGCGGACGTGCGGGGCGTGGGCGAAGCCCACGACGGCAACGTCGCGAAAGGTCATGTGTCGAAACTCCCTAGAGGTGGTGCTTGTAGGTGTCGTAGTCGGCGTCGGGCTCACCCGTCGGCCGGAAGTACTCGATGTTGTCGATGCCGAGCCCCCACTCGTCACGAGGCCGCCACACTGCCTCGACCCGCATGCCCATCCGGACGTCGGCGGCATCGATCTCCAGGATCAGGTGCAAGAAGGCGATGTCGGCGCCGTCGAGCAGGATGTATGCGGCCACGTACGGTGGTGTGATGCGCTGCCCGGCGAACGGGATGTTGATGATCGCAAACGTCGTGACCGTGCCCCTGTCGGGCAGTTCCACGTACTCGGTGAGTTCCCGGCCGGTCGCCGGGTCGGCCTCCTTCGGCGGGAAGTACACCCTTCCCCTCTCGCCGTTCGCATCGACGGTGTGAGCACCGATGAGCTTGCCCTCTTCCAGTCCGCGCAGGAAGGTGCTCTCGGGAAGTGAAGCGGTGTGCTGGATCTCGATGGCACAGGGGGAGACGAGCATGGTCACCGGATCCCGATCGTCGCGACCCCCGTCGGGCACCTCTTCCTCCGAGTCGCCGAGCGCGAAGTAGGCGATGTCGGTGATCGCGCCGACCGGCTCGTCGGCCCAGTGCACGTGCACCCGGGCGCCGGTGCTGATCGCGTCGGGAGAACCGGCGTCGACCGCATGGAGCAGCGGGGTGTCCGCACCGTCCAGCGTGATCAGCGCCCACGCGAACGGGCGCTCGAGGGGCTGGCCCTCGAGGGGCTGGGGTTGCCACGTCCATGACACGACGGTCCCCACGCCCGCCACCGGTACGATCTCCGTCAGCGGATCGCACGTGACGGGGTCGAACTCCGCCGGCGGGACGTGGACCCGGCCGTCCGATCCGCGGATGCCGACCACACGTCGCCCACGCAGCTCGGTGAAGAACCGACCGAGGACCGGTCCGACTGAACGGGTGTAGTCGAATGACAGCCTCAGAGGAGCGGAAAGGGGCGGCTCGTGGTCCGCGATCTGGGCCGGGCTACGTTGGCTGGCAGTCACGGCATCGAGTAGAACAGGTTCTAACAGTCGAGGCAAGAACGGCTCGGGAAGGTTGGTCGCCATGAAGTTGGGACTGCAACTCGGATACTGGGGTGCGCAGGCGCCGACCAATCAGGCCGAACTCGTCGCGACCGCGGAGGAGGCCGGTTTCGACACCGTATTCACCGCCGAGGCGTGGGGCTCGGATGCCTACACGCCCCTGGCCTGGTGGGGTCGCGAGACCAGCAGGATGCGGCTCGGCACCTCGGTCGTCCAAATGTCGGCGCGCACCCCCACGGCGTGCGCGATGGCGGCGCTGACCCTCGATCACCTGTCCGGTGGGCGCCACGTCCTCGGGCTCGGCGTGTCCGGCCCCCAGGTCGTCGAGGGCTGGTACGGGCAGAAGTTCCCGAAACCGTTGGCCCGCACCAGAGAATACGTCGACATCCTCCGGCAGGTGTGGGCACGTGAGGCGCCGGTCCGCAGCGCCGGGCCGCACTATCCGCTGCCCCTCACCGGTGAGGGCACGACGGGACTCGGGAAGAACCTCAAGCCGATCACCCATCCGTTGCGGTCCGACATCCCGGTGATGCTGGGCGCCGAGGGCCCGAAGAACGTGGCGCTCGCGGCCGAGATCTGCGACGGCTGGCTGCCGATCTTCTACTCCCCGCGGATCGCGGGGATGTACAACGAATGGCTCGACGAGGGCTTCGCCCGCCCGGGTGCCCGGCGGACGCGGGAGACCTTCGAGATCTGCGCGACGGCCCAAGTGGTGGTCACCGACGACCGGGCGGCCGTCATGGAGTTGATGAAGCCGCACCTGGCGCTCTACATGGGCGGAATGGGGGCCGAGGACACCAACTTCCACGCCGACGTGTACCGCCGGATGGGGTACTCGCAGGTGGTCGACGACGTCACCGCACTGTTCCGCAGTGGACACGAGGACGGCAAGGAGCGAGCGGCCAAGGTCATCCCCGACGAACTGGTCGACGACTCGGCCATCGTCGGCGACCTCGACTACGTGCGGCAGCAGATCAAGGCGTGGGAGGCCGCGGGCGTCACGATGATGGTCGTCGGTGCCCGCTCGAATGAGCAGATCCGCGACCTGGCCGCGCTGGTGTAGCCGCCGCCCGACTAGACACTTCCTTGCCAGGTGTCTAGTACGCGTTCTAGATTTGGCGCGTGACCGACACCACACCCATTTCGATGCACCTCGTCGCCGGCGCCCGGGTGACCATGCCGGTGCGGATCCGCCGCGCGACCCAGCACATGGCCATGTTCTCGGTGGACGCCGACGCCGCCCAGCGTCTCGTCGATGGCAGCGGCCTTCGGGTGTGCCGCTACCGCCCGCGCAAGGCGGTCGTGGTGCTGATGTTGATGCACTACCTCGACGGTGACCTGGGCCAGTATCTCGAGTACGGCACCAATGTCATGGTCGCGCCGCCGGGAGGGTCGGTCGGCGGGCTGACGTCTCTGCGGTCCGCGGGTGCGTTCATCCACCACCTTCCGGTCGACCAGGCCTTCACCTTGGCGGCCGGTCGGTCGATCTGGGGCTATCCGAAGGTGATGGCGGACTTCACGATTCGATCCCCGGGTCGCTCCGCTCCTGCTCGCCGCATCGGCAACGGGCGCCACTTCGGCTTCGACGTGAGCATCGACGGCCAGTTCGCGGTCGGGATGGACTTCCGTCCAGGGGTGCCCGCGCCGACGGCGTGGACCTCGAGGGCGCAGCAGCATCCCACCTACTCCCGGCTCGACGGGGTCACCCGCGAAACGGTGGGTGAGATGACCCCGTCGGGTGTCCGGTTTCGGCCGGGCGGCGTGCGGGTGCGCCTCGGCGAACACCCCTATGCCAGGGATCTCGCCTCGCTCGGCCTTCCGAAACGCGCGATGTTCTCGATGTCCGCCGACAACGTCGAGATGTCGTTCGGTGACGCCAGGGAGATCGCGTGACCGCCGTGCTGCCGGACACCCGGCCGGACGTAGATCTCACCGACGGCACCTTCTACGCCGACGGCAGCGCGCGCGATGCCTACCGCTGGATGCGGGCCTATGAGCCGGTGTTCCGGGACCGCAAGGGGTTGGCGGCGGCGGCAAGCCACCAGGCGGTGCTCGACGCCGAACGGAACCCGGAGTTGTTCTCCAACACCGGGGGAATCCGACCGGACACGCCCGGCATGCCGTACATGATCGACATGGACGATCCGGCCCACGTCCTGCGGCGCAAGCTGGTGAACTCCGGCTTTACCCGCAAGCGCGTGATGGACAAGGTGCCCTCGATCGCCACGCTGTGCGACACGCTGATCGACGCGGTCTGTGAGCGAGGGGAGTGTGACTTCGTCCGGGACGTCGCCGCCCCGCTGCCGATGGCGGTGATCGGCGACATGCTCGGCGTGCTTCCGCACGAGCGCGGCATGCTGCTGAAGTGGTCCGACGACCTGGTCACCGGGCTCAGCTCGCACATCGACGAGACGACCGCCCAGACGATGATGGAGGCCTTCTCGACGTACACGGCGTTCACCATGGACATCATCGCCAAGCGGCGCGCCGAGCCCACCGAGGACCTGTTCTCGATTCTGGTCAACGCCGAGGTCGAGGGTCAGCGCATGGCCGACGACGAGATCGTCATGGAGACGCTGCTGATCCTCATCGGCGGTGACGAGACCACCCGCCACACGCTGTCCGGAGGCACCGAACAGCTGTTGCGACACCGCGATCAGTGGGATGCGCTGGTGGCCCAGCCCGACCTGCTGCCGGGGGCGATCGAGGAGATGTTGCGCTGGACGTCGCCGGTGAAGAACATGTGCCGCACGCTGACTGCCGACACCACCTTCCACGGCACCGCGTTGCGCGAGGGCGAGAAGATCATGCTGATGTTCGAGTCGGCCAACTTTGACGAGGAGGTGTTCGGGGATCCGGAAAGCTTCCGCATCGAACGGAAGCCGAACACTCACATGGCGTTCGGCTTCGGGTCGCACTTCTGCCTCGGTAACCAACTGGCCCGTCTGGAGCTGTCGATGATGACCAGGCGGGTACTGGAGCGGCTACCCGACCTGCGCTTGGCCGACGGTGTGTCGGTGCCCTTGCGACCCGCCAACTTCGTCAGCGGACCCGAGGCGATGCCCGTGGTGTTCACCCCGACGGCACGCGTGCTCGATTGACGTAGGCCGAACGTCCGGTCGCTAGGATCGGGGCATCATGCCGGACGTTCCTGGGACCCCTGCTGCCGACGACGGTGCCGAATCCGCTTCCTCGCGGTCGCGTCAGCTCTCGCCCGGCATCAAGCCGTTGCTCGTGCTGAACAAGATCCGCGGCATCCTGGACGCCTTCTCGTTGGCCAAGCCGGCGTTGACGCTGAGCGAATTGCGTTCCGTCACCGGATTTCCCACGTCGACGGTGCAGCGGTTGGTGGCCAACCTGGTTGCCGAGGGCTTCTTGGACCGTGACGGCGACCGCTATCGGATCGGCGCCACGATGGCGTACTGGGCGGCGCCCGCCACGCGCGGCATCGACCGGCTGCGGGCGGTCACGCCGGCGTTACGGGAATTGCGCGAGATCACCGGCGAGACGGCATGCTTCTTCACCCGGGAGGGACCGTACCGGGTCTGCGTCGCGATGGCGGAGACCGAACACGCGATCCGGCGTGAGATGCACGTCGGGAAACTCGTTCCGCTGCACACGGGCTCGGCAGGTCGGGTGTTGATGGCCTGGGACGACGACGCCCTGCGCGACGTGCTGCAACGCCCACTCGAGTCGTTTACGGAACTGTCCGTCGTCGACCCGGAGGCCCTGCGTGCCGACGTCGACCGGGTCCGCCGGGTCGGGTGGTCGTACACCGAGGGTGAGCGCGACGCGGGTGCGGCCGGTCTGTCGGCGCCGGTGTTCGACGGGCAGGCCCGACTCGTTGGGGCGATGACGATCAGCGGTCCGACGTCGCGGGTGACGAGATCGGTTGCCGAGGGGTGGGCTGAGGATCTGGTCCGCTCGGCCGAGACGGCCACCCGGTTACTGGGTGGCCGCCTGCCGTACTGAGCTCAGACCGGGTTGATCTCCTCGAGGTTGCGTCGGGTGGTACGGGGGCCGATCCAGGCCACGGCGGCGACCGCGATCGCCAGGGCGCCGAGCACGACGGTGAACATCGCTGCGGCGCCGTAGTCGTCGAGTACCGGGATGAGGATGAAGGGCAGCGCACCGCTGGACAGACGTGACAGCGAATACGTCCAGCCGACCGCGGTCGCCCGGACGTCGGTCGGGAAGATCTCGGCCTGGTACACGTGGTACACGTTCGAGAACACGTTGCTCGTAGCGGTGGTCATGAAACCGAACACGACGATCAGCACGGTGTTGTCGACGGTGGCGAACAGCAGGCCGAACGCCGCCATGGCGGCGATCGTCGCCATGACGAGGTACTTGCGCTCGAACCACTTGAGCAGGGGCACGGCCAGCGCCGATCCGACCGGGTAGCCGATGTAGGAGAGCGCGGTGAAGAGAAGCGACGACGTGACGTCGTAGCCGCGGCTGACCAGGACGAGGGCGGCCAGCGTCCCGAAGCCGTAGTAGCCGAACGACTGGAAGACGTGAAACACCGCCAGCATGCCCAGGCGCTCCCGATACGGCGAAACCGAGAGGCGCTTCAGCGGATTCGTGATGGTGGTCCGGGTTGGCCCGACCGCTGGGGTGGCCGGGTTCGACCGCGGGGATTCGGGTGGCGTGGACCCCGCTGCCGCCTCGAACTGCCGCAGGGCGGCCCACGCCTCGTCGCTGCGGCCCACGCCTGCCAGCCAGCGCGGTGATTCGGGCAGGCCTCGACGCATCAGCATCACGATCCCCGCGCCCACCGAACCGAGCACCAGCAGGACGCGCCACCCGGGGACGCCGAAAAGGCCGTGCTTGGTCAGGGCCAGCGACAGGAATCCGAGCGCGGGCACCGCGACGAATGAGCAGGTGTACGCCCACGCCGCCAGTCGCCCCCGGTGTGACTTCGGCAGTACGTCGGAGAGGTAGGCGTCGGCGACCGGGTATTCGGCCCCGATCCCGACACCGGCGAGGAAGCGGGTGACCACCAGGAACCACGGTGTCGGGGAGAAGGCACCGATGAGCGTCCACAGCGAGAACCAGACCAGGTTGAAGAGGAACGCGCGCCGACGGCCGATGCGGTCGGCGAGGCGCCCGAGGGCGGCGGCGCCGATGAACATGCCGACGAACGACGAAGCGAGCAGAAGCTTCAGCGTGGTGCCGTTCAGGTCGTACTGCGCCTTCAACGTCGTGCTGATGGTGCTCGAGAGGAAGATCTCGTACATCTCGAAGAACAGGCCGAGACCGATCGCGATCACGACCTTGCGGTGCATCCGGCCGACCGGGAGGTGATCAAGGCGCTGTCCGATGTCGTTCAGCAGTGATGTGTTGTTCTGCGCCACGGTGGCCATCTTTCGCTCTCCTGTCCGGCACTGACCGACGCCTCCCCGGACCGGAGTCCGTGAAGATCACTCAGTGGTTTATAACTCACGATGCAAGCCAACATACGCATATCAAGGGCACGTGGCAAGCGTCACATGCTTGCCACTTTGTGGGTTCAGATGCACAATGTGGTTAAGAAGACGTACGGCGAGGCGAAGAGCGAGGTGTGGTTGATGACTGCAGACCCGACCGATCCGATCCGGGGGCCGCTGCACGGCATCCGCGTCCTGGAACTCGGAAATTACATCGCGGCGCCGACCGCCGGGCGTCTGATGGCCGACTTCGGGGCGGAGGTGATCAAGGTCGAGCGGGCCGGGACGGGCGACGAACTGCGCAACTGGCGGCTCTACGCGGGGACCACGTCGATGCTCTTCCGTGCCGTCAACCGCAACAAGAAGTCAGTCGTCCTGGACTTGAAGTCCGCCGAAGGCCGTGACGCCGTGCTGGACATCGTCCAGGGATGCGACGTCGTGTTGGAGAACTTCCGGCCGGGAACGCTGGAGCGCTGGGGACTCGGGCCGGAGGCGCTCGACGCGGTCAACGACCGAATCGTCGTGGTGCGCGTCTCCGCGTTCGGGCAGACCGGTCCGATGTCGGGTCAACCCGGCTTCGCCGCGGTCGCGGAGGCGGCCGGGGGACTGCGGGCCCTGGTCGGCGACCCCGACCGTCCGCCGTCCCGGGTCGGCGTCTCGATCGGCGATTCGATCGCCGGCCTCTACGCCGCGTTCGGCGCGGTGATGACGCTGTTCGCCCAGGGCCGGTCGGTCGTGCCCGTCCCGTTGGACCAGAGGGTCATCGACGTCGCCCTTAACGAATCGGTGCTGTCGGTGATGGAGTCACTGGTACCGGACTACCTGGCGTATGGAGCGGAGCGGCAGCGGACCGGCGGGCGAATGGAGGGCATCGCCCCGTCCAACGCCTACGAGTGCGCGGACGGCGCCAGCGTCGTCATCGCCGGCAACGGCGACGCCATCTTCCGCCGCTACATGGCGGCGATCGGGCGCGACGATCTCGGCGGACGTGCCGATCTGCAGACCAATGCCGGACGGTGGTCTGCCCGTGACGAACTCGACGGCGCGATCGCCGACTGGACTGGTCAACGAACCCGCGACGAGGTACTCGCGGCACTGGGTGAGGCCGGTATCCCCGCCGGACCCATCAACACTGCCGCCGACATCTGCCAAGATGAACAGCTGTTGTCGCGCAACATGATTCAGTCCTTCGACGTCGACACGGGAGCTGACGAGCCGAGGTCCGTCGGCTTCACCGGGATCGTCCCGGTCATCGGTGGCCGGTCCAGGCCGATCAGAGCGGTGGGCCCGGACCTCGGCCAGCACACGGACGAGGTGCTCGCGGCGCTGGTTCGCCGACCGGTGACCGTGCGATGACGGCCGCGACACTGCGTGACGTCACGCTCCGGGACGGCCTGCAACTCACCGGCAAGCCCATGGCGACCGCTCGCAAGGTCGCCGTCGTCCGCGCGCTCCTGGAGGCGGGTGTCCCGCAACTCGAGGTGGGCTCGATGGCACGCCCCGATCTGGTCCCGCCGATGGCCAACACCGTCGAGGTGTTGGAGGCCCTGACCCCTGCCGAACTCGACCGGTGCTGGGTGTGGGTGGCCACGCCTAGACACGTCGAGCGTGCCGCAGTGGCGGGCGCCCGCCGCTTCCAGTACTGCCTTTCGGCATCCGACGCCCACAACGAGGCCAACATCGGGCGCCCCACGGACGCCAGCCTCGCGGCGATGCCCGACGCGCTCGCGGCCGCGGACGCGGTCGGCGGATCGGTGCAGCTGTGCATCGCCACCTCCTTCACCTGTCCATTCGACGGACCGGTCGACCCGGCGGTGGTGATGCGCATCGTCGCCGACCAACGTGCCGCCGGCGCAACCGAAGTCGTGCTGTGCGACACCCTGGGTCAGGCGGTACCCGAGGAGGTCGCCTCGCTCGTCGCCGCGGTCCGGCGGGCCGACGGCCGCGGAATCGTCTTCCACGGGCACGACACCTGGGGTCTTGGCGTCGCCAACAGCCTGGCGGCCATCGCGGCGGGCGCGGGTACCATCGACGGCTCGCTCGGTGGACTCGGCGGCTGCCCGTTCGCGCCGGGGGCGGGCGGGAATACCTCGACCGAGGATCTACTGTTCGCCACCAGGCCGGATTGGTTCACGCCGGCGACGTTGACGCACCTTCTCGGCGTCGCCGACGACTTGCTCATCGAGCTCGGCGAGCCGAACCGTTCGCGCACCGCCGACGGCGCGCGGAGCACCACGACGGCCTTCCCGTGGGCGCTACGGAGCTAGCCCCTTTCGTCGAGGGCCACTTCGATGCGACGCAGGATCGTTCCCCGGGTGTCCTCCGCGGTCACTCGGATGACGGTCCATCCGAGTTCGGCGAGCAATTCGGTCCGCCTGATGTCGTCGGCCAGCTGCCGCCGGCTGGTCCAATGGTGATCGCCGTCGTATTCCACGGCGATCTTCTGATCCCGCCACCCCATGTCGACCCGTGCGACGATCTGGCCGAATTCGTCGACGACCGGTATCTGCGTCTGCGGTCGGGGAAGCCCCGCTCGCACGATGAGAAGGCGCAGGGCCGTCTCCCGCGGTGACTCGGCTCCCTGATCGACGAGGTCGAGAGCTGCTCGGACGCGGCGGATGCCCTTGCGCCCCCCGTGCCGCGCCGCCAGCATCTCTACCTCGGTGACCGTTGTCCGCGACGCGCGCAGCAGCGCGTCGATCGTCGTCACGGCGGGATCCAACGGATGGTGCCTGGCTAGATCGAGTGCCGTGCGCGACGGACTGGTCACCCGCACCCCGTCGATGACCTCGGTCTCCTCGTCGGCGATGGCATCCGCCCATGTGCGAATGCCCGCCGGCGGGTGGCGGTTGGCGTACAGCAGTTCGGCGGGCTTGCGCGCGTCCACCCACTTGGTGCCGTGCATCGCAGCAGCCGAGCGGCCCGCCACCACCGCCCGGCGCCGCGACCACAACCAGGCGGCCGCGGCCCGGTCCCGAGCCGTCATTTCGGCGTCGGCGGCGACGTAGATGCCCGGATGGACCGCGACGAACCGGCCGCGGAGGTCGTGGCGGGTCACCAGACCGCGGTCCAACGCCTCCCGTCCGATGAAGGGGGGGTCCATGGCCGAAGCCTGCCGAACGGCACCGACACCGCCATTCGTGAAACGTGGCAGGAGATTCGATGCAAAAACGTGCCAGGTTTCACGAACGCCGCTACTTCATCCGGAAGTTGGGGGCCCGCTTCTCCTTGAAGGCCAACGGGCCCTCCTTCGCATCGTCGCTGAGGAACACCTCGATGCCGATCTTCGTGTCGACCTTGAAGGCGTCGAGCTCGTGCATGCCCTCGGTCTCGTGGATCGACCGCAGGATCGCCTGCACGGCCAGCGGCCCGTTGGCGTTGACCAGCTCGGCGATCTCGAGCGCCTTGTCCAGCGCCGACCCGTCGGGCACCACGTAGCCGATCAACCCGTAGGACAGCGCCTCGGCAGCGCTGATGTGCCGGCCGGTCAGCAGCAGGTCGCACGCGATCGTGTACGGAATCTGACGCGGCAGCCGCACGGCGGACCCGCCCATCGGGTACAGGCTCCACTTGGCCTCAGAAATGCCGAACTTGGCGCTCTCGCCGGCGATGCGGATGTCGGTGCCCTGCAGGATCTCCGTGCCACCCGCGATCGCGGGGCCCTCGACCGCGGCGATCAACGGCTTGGTCAGGCGTCGACCCTTCAGCAGCCCGTCGATGCGGGTGGGATCGAAGCCACCGCTCTTGAAGGCGTCGCCGGGCGGGGCCTTGGTCGCGGCCTTGAGGTCCATGCCTGCGCAGAAGCAGCCGCCGGCTCCGGTGAGGATGCACGACCGGATCTCCGGATCGGAGTCGACGAGGTCCCATGCCTCGACCATGATGGAGAGCATCTCGGTGGACAGCGCGTTGCGCGCCTCCGGCCGGTTCAACGTCAGAATCAGCGTATGTCCGCGCTGCTCGATGAGGGCGTGGGGGCCCTTCTTCTCGTCGCTCAAGAGGAACCGCCTTCCAGCGTGGATGACACGGACTTGTCTCGAAATGTAACAGGTTCTAGTTTAGTGCCGTGGCCCTGAACATCGCCGACCTTGCCGAGCACGCCATTGACGCCGTGCCAGACCGCGTCGCCCTCATCTCGGGCGGCGAACGGTTGACCTACGCAGAGTTGGAGGAGAAGGCCAACCGTCTCGCCCACTACCTCGTCGACCACGGCGTCCGCAAGGACGACAAGGTCGGTCTGTACAGCCGCAACCGCATCGAGATCGTCATCGCGATGCTCGGCGTCGTCAAGGCGGGCGCCATCGGCGTCAACGTCAACTTCCGCTACGTCGAGGGGGAATTGCGCTACCTGTTCGACAACTCGGACATGGTGGCCGTCGTCCACGAACGGCAGTACGCCGACCGCGTCGCCAACGTGCTCCCCGACACCCCCGGCGTCAAGACGGTCCTCGTCGTCGAGGACGGCTCCGATCTGGACTATCAGCGCTACGGCGGCGTCGAGTTCTCCTCGGCATTAAAGCAGAGCTCGCCAGAACGGGACTTCGGCCCCCGCAGCGAGGACGACCTCTACCTGTTGTACACCGGCGGCACCACCGGGTTCCCCAAGGGCGTGATGTGGCGCCACGAGGACATCTATCGGGTCTTGTTCGGCGGCACCGACTTTGCGACGGGTGAGCCCATCGCCGACGAGTACGACTTGGCAAAGCAAGCGGCCGCCAACCCGCCGATGATCCGCCTTCCCATCCCGCCGATGATTCACGGCGCCACCCAGTCGGCGACGTGGATGTCACTGTTCTCCGGCCAGACCGTGGTGCTCGCACCGGAATTCAACGCCGACGAGGTCTGGCGGATGATCCAAGAACACAAGGTGAACCTGCTGTTCTTCACCGGTGACGCGATGGCGCGACCGCTCCTCGACGCGCTCCTGGCATCGCAGGCTTCCGGGCAAGGGGAGCCCTATGACCTGAGCTCGCTCTTCCTCCTGGCCAGCACCGCGGCGCTGTTCTCCACCAGCATCAAGGAGAAGTTCCTCGAGCTGCTGCCCAACCGGATCATCACCGATTCGATCGGCTCGTCGGAGACCGGTTTCGGCGGCACCAGCATCGTGGCGAAGGGCCAGTCGCACACCGGTGGTCCGCGTGTGACGATCGACAAGAACACCGTCGTACTCGACGAGGACGGCCACGAGGTGGTGCCCGGTTCGGGCGTTCGCGGGTTCATCGCCAAACGCGGACACATCCCGGTCGGCTACTTCAAGGACGACGAGAAGACCCGGCAGACCTTCCGGGTGATCAACGGCGTCCGTTACGCGATACCCGGCGACTACGCCCAGGTCGAAGCCGACGGCAGCGTCACGATGCTGGGTCGTGGGTCGGTGTCGATCAACAGCGGCGGCGAGAAGATCTACCCGGAAGAGGTCGAGGCTGCGCTCAAGGGTCACCCCGATGTGTTCGATGCGCTGGTCGTCGGCGTGCCCGACCCACGCTTCGGCCAGCACGTCGCGGCCGTGGTGCATCCTCGCGAGGGGACCAGGCCGACGCTCGCCGAACTCGACGCGTTCGTGCGCAGTGAGATCGCGGGATACAAGGTGCCGCGCAGTCTCTGGTACGTCGACGAGGTGAAGCGCTCACCCGCGGGCAAGCCCGACTACCGGTGGGCCAAGGACACCACCGAGGCCCGGCCGGCCGACGACGTCCATGCCAAACACATTGCAGCACAGGAGGCATGATGCGCACCGAACTCTGCGAACGCTTCGGCATCGAGTACCCGATATTCGCCTTCACGCCGTCGGAGAAGGTTGCCGCGGCGGTGACGAGGGCGGGTGGCCTCGGCATGCTGGGCTGCGTGCGGTTCAACGACGCCGATGACCTCGAGCGCGTGCTGCAGTGGATGGACGAGAACACCGGGGGCAAGCCGTACGGCGTCGACGTCGTGATGCCGGCCAAGGTGCCCACCGAGGGCAGTAGCGTCGACATCAACAAGCTGATTCCGCAGAGCCACCGCGACTTCGTCGACAAGACGCTCGCCGACCTCGGGGTGCCCCCGCTGTCGGCGGACGGAGAGCGCTCGGAAGGCGTTCTCGGGTGGCTGCATTCGGTCGCCCGCAGCCACGTCGAGGTGGCCCTCAAGCACCCCGTCAAATTGATCGCCAACGCGCTCGGCTCACCGCCGAGTGACGTCGTCGAGCAGGTGCACGCGGCGGGCGTTCCGGTGGCGGCGCTGGCGGGCAGCGCCAAACACGCGCAGCGTCACGCCGAGAACGGCGTGGACATCGTCATCGCCCAGGGCCACGAGGCCGGCGGGCACACCGGCGAGATCGCCTCCATGGTGCTGGTGCCCGAGGTTTGTGATGCGTTGGCCGGGCTGTCCTCCGAAACCGCCGTGCTGGCGGCGGGCGGCATCGGCTCCGGCCGTCAGGTCGCGGCCGCGTTGGCGCTGGGCGCGCAGGGCGTGTGGATGGGATCGGCCTTCCTCACCGCAGCCGAGTACGACCTCGGCGAGCGGCTGCCGTCCGGGCACTCGGTGATCCAGGAGGCCATGCTCGCGGCCACCTCCAGCGACACGGTGCGCCGCCGCATCTACACCGGAAAGCCGGCGCGGCTACTCAAGAGCCGGTGGACGGACGCCTGGGACGCCGACGACGCGCCGGAGCCGCTACCCATGCCGCTGCAGAACGTCCTCGTCAGCGAGGCGCATCAGCGGATGAGTGGGTCCACCGATCCGACCACGGTGGCCATGCCGGTCGGTCAGATCGTGGGACGGATGAACGAGATCCGTCCCGTCGCCGACATCATCGCCGAACTCGTCACCGGATTCGAGGAGGCCACCCGCCGACTCGACGCCATCCGGGGTTAGCCGAGTCGTTCGGGGCGGTGAGATCAGCCGATGGTGGTGTCGCTGTCGATCTTCGCGGTCGCGGCGGAAAGCACGTCGCCGGCTGCCTCCGGACCATCGACGTTGAGCTGCAGCACGTACAGCCCGTCGGCGGCCGGGATCACGACCGTCTTCTGCGCGATGAACCGGGTCGCGCCGTCCCTGGTGTACGTGCCGCCGAGCACGTAGGCGGGGTAGTCACTCAAGGTGCTCGTCTCGCCCTCGTTGCCAGGGGCGTAGTCGGGCAGGTTCTTCAACTCACCGGGCGCGAGATCGATGATCTTCTGCGGGTCGACGTCCCCGCTCAACTTGGACATCAGGGCGACGATGTTCGGCGGATCGGCCTCGAACTCCGCGCCGGTGTACACGATGGCACCGTAGGCGTAGTTGGGAGCGTCCTCCGGGCTGAGCGGCTGCCAACCGTCGGGGACCGGCAGATTCACCGCAGGAGCGCTGGGATCGCCCATCTTGACCCCGGTCTCCTGGATGCCGTTCTCCTTGATGTAGTCCGCGATGGTCGGATTGGGGCCGGCGGATTCGTCCCTGGTCTCGGCCACCTTCGGCTTCTTGGAGGTGGTCGTCTCCTTGCTGGAGGACGACGCGGTCGTGCTCGAACTGCTCGACGTTGCGGTCTTGGTGTCCGAGCCGCAGCCGGACAGGCCGACGGCAAGGGCGGTGACGGCCGCGGCCACACCGGTGAGTGGCGTAGCTCTCATGGGTTAACTCCTCGTGCTCGGAATCGGGATTCGTGGAGACTGCAGGCAAGCCCATGGGCTGTCCATTCCGCAGCGAAGCGTAGCTCAAAATGCGCTCTGCGCAGGGTAGCTGCTACTACGCGATACTCCAGACGTGAGGTGGTGGTGGGATTCTGGCAAACTTTGTCACGTTCTGACGGTCATTTGCTCGAGGCCGTGGACCGACGGTCAGGACGGATCACGCGCCTAGACACCCGTGTCGGGGTTCGGATACCAGCCGCCCGCAGCGTGCGTGCCGCCGTCGACGTGGCCGACGCGCACCCCTTCGATCGAGTGATGGTGACGACGCTGCCCGCCGACCGGGTATTCGACCATCACCCGTGCCACCGCCGAGTGCACCGTGGGACGTGACGAAGGTTGGCGCGGTACAGGGCACCCAGCGGTTCTCCCTCGTCTCGCGAAGCGGCGAGGCCAACACTCCTCCCGCATTGTTGACGAGGAGGGCGACGGGCCAACGCGGCGTCCACGTCGGAGGAGTCGCGGACGTCGGCAATGATGCCGAGCCCCCAACGGCGACGGCGGCAACCGCCCCGCCAGCTGAACCGAGGTCGGGTCGATCGCCATCGGGTCAGACTAGTTGCGAAGGCTGTCCGATTCGTTCACGACGCTGTGGAGCGGGCCGCCTATCGTCTGATCCATGACTGAATCCTTGCGCTCGGTGGTGGTGGAGATCGTGGCGCGTGACGTCGCGCGGTCGCTAGACTTCTACCGGCTGCTCGGCCTCGCCGTACCGGACCATCCGCAGGGCCCGCACGTCGAGGTCGCGCTGCCGGGGGGCAACACGCTCGCCTTCGACACCGAGGAGGTGATCGCAGGAATGCATCCCGGGTGGAAACCCCCGACCGGACCGGGACGGGTCGCCATCGCCTTCGGGCTGAGTGCGCCCCACGAGGTCGACGCCGTATTCGAACGGCTTGCGGCCGCAGGTCATCCCGGCACGCTCGAGCCGTTCGATGCGCCGTGGGGTCAGCGGTATGCGACGGTCACCGATCCCGACGGCACGTCGGTCGACCTGTTCGCGGCGTTGCCGTAGACGGTGCCAGAGCCGGCGACCAGCGCGGCCACCGTCGTGCCCGCGAACACGCGGACCTCGCGGTGCAGGTGGGGCTGATCGGCGTACCCGACGTCGGCCGCCACGTCGGCGGGTGACCGGCCGGTGCGCAGCTGCGTCACCGCGCGCCGGAACCGCAGGATGCGGCGCAGCACGGCGGGTCCGTAGCCGTACACCGACTGGCACTGTCTCTGCAGCGTCCGGTCCGACCACCCGGTGTCCTGAGCCACCCGAGCGACGGGTGTCCCCATCGCAAGTGCGGCCGTCACGTGCCGCAGCGTGTCCAGTGACCAGGGGGCCGTGTCTCGTCGCCCGCGGCAGGAGGAGAGTCTGCGGGCGACGTCGGTGAGGTCGGCGTGGGCCCGCAGGGGATGGAGCTCGTCGAGTGGAACCCGCTGACCCACCAGCGCCGCAGCGGGCACGCCGAGCAGCCGCGGGAGTGCGCCGGGACGGAACCGGAGGCCGGCGAGCGGTTCGGCTCCCCACGACGTGATCAAGGCGTGGGTGTCGGGTCCCGCGACGACCACCCTGCCGTTCATCCGGATGAGATCCATGCAGCCATCGGGCAGTACGCGCACCTGGTCGGCCGCACCGTCGGACGCCCAAGAGGTCTCGACGAGCTCGCGCAGGTCCGTGGGTGGTGCGGATTCGCGGTAGCCCATGCCCGCCACGCTAACGCTTTATCCGGAACACGGGTTCCCCACAGTGCACCGCCTGAGCCGACAGCAGCCGCTTGATCACCTTGAACGTCTCGGTCCGGGGCAGCGCGGTGCTCACCCGGACGAACGACGGCCACTGTCTGGGGCTCAGGTCCGGCTGGTCGTCGAGGAACTGCGCGAATGCCTCCGCGTCGAACGTCGCCCCCGACGACAGCACCACGGCTGCCATCACGCGGTCGCCGACGGCCGGATCGGGGATGGGATAGACGGCTGCCTCGACGACGTCCCGGTGCCGCAGGATGACCCGTTCGATCGGTGCCGTCCCGAGATTCTCGCCGTCGACGCGCATCCAGTCACCGAGCCGGCCCGCAAAGTAGACGTAACCCGCCTCGTCACGGTATGCGAGGTCACCGCTGTGGTAGACGCCGCCGGCCATCCGCTCGCGCTCGGCGGCCTCGTCTCCGTAGTAGCCGCGGAACCACCCGCCGCCGGTCGGGTTCACCAGCTCGCCGACCTTGCCGGGCGGGCACGGTGCGCCGGTCTCGACATCCACGATGGCGACCTCGTCGGTGAGCGGTCCGAGCGCTCCCTCCGGCGTGTCCGGGGTCCGCCCGATCGCGATCCCGCCCTCCGTCGAACCGAACCCGTCGACCACGACGGCACCGAATCGGCTGGCGAACCGGCGCACGTCACGGGGGGCACCTTCGTTGCCGTACACGAGCCGCAGCGGATTGTCGGCATCGTCGCCGCGCGGTGGGGTGGCCAGGATGTAGGACAGCGGCTTGCCGACGTAGTTCGCGTAGGTGGCGCCGTAACGGCGGACGTCGTCGAGGAACGCGGATGCGGAGAACTTGCGCCGCAGCGCGATCGAACCACCTGCGGCGAGCGCGACTGCCCAGCCCGCCATGATGGCGTTGGAGTGGAACAACGGCATCGACAGGTAGAACGTGTCGTCGCGGCCAAGCCCGAACCGGTCGGCGAGCATCGTCCCGGGAAACGCGACCTTGTCGTGCGTGACGCGGACGGCCTTGGGCTCGCCGCTGGTGCCCGAGGTGAAGACGAGCATGAAGAGGTCATCGGGCCGCGTGTCGGCGAAGGTGACAGGTGCGTCACGGTGTGCCGTCACTTCGGTGGCCCACGAGGCTGATTCGACGTCGACGACGGGGATGCCCTCGGGGATTGCCTCGCCGAGGGCGGCCAGGTCGTCGGTCAGCACCAACTGGCAGTCGGCGCGGGTGACGTCCCTGGCGAGGGCCTGCCCGCGCCGGGTCGGGTTGAGACCGACCGTGACCCACCCGGAGAGGCCGGCCGCCACCAAGACCGACGAGAAGAAGGTCGTGTTGGCCAGCATCACCCCCACGTGCATGGGCCGCGCCGGGTCCATTTGTGCGGTCAGGGCCGCGGCGACCCGAGCTCCGGCGTGGAGGTGATCGCGCCAGGTGACGAAGGAATCACCTTCGTACACACCGCGATCGGTGACATCGACCAGTGGTGCGAGCAAGTCGGTGACGGTCGGTCGGTCGTCGGACACCTGTCACGCTGGGGTTTCTGCCAGCTCGCGGCCGATGCGAAGCAGCTGGCCGGTGGCCCCGCCGACGGCGAATTCGTGCTGCTTGGCGCTGAGGAAGTAACGGTGCACGGGATGATCGACGTCGATGCCGACACCGCCGTGCACGTGCACGGTCGTATGGGCGACCCGATGGCCGGCCTCGGCCGCCCAGAACGCGGCCGTGCCCACCTCGAGGCCGGCGGGCAGGTCCTCGGAGATCCGCCAAGCGGCTTGGGTGACTGTCAGCCGAAGGCCCTTGACGTCGATGTAACCGTCGGCCAGCCGTTGACCGACGGCCTGGAAGCTGCCGATGGGGCGGTCGAACTGCTCGCGCTCGCGGGCATACTCGGCCGTGAGCTCGAGCGCGCGTTCGAGCACCCCGAGCTGAAGGGCGCTGCGGCCCAGCGCGGCCCGGGTGGTCAACCACGAAACCACCTCGTCGCCGCGGCCGTCACCGCCGACCAGACGGCTCGCGTCGACGTCCACGCCCTGGCAGTCGAGCTGACCGACGCTGCCGTGACCCGTGGTGTGCAGTGATGTCACCGTGACGCCCTGATCGTCCGCCGCGACGAGGAAGACCTTGGTGCCCGAGTCGGATTCGGCGGGCACCAGAAACGCTTCGGCAACGGGCAGATAGCCGACCAGCACCCTGCTGCCGGTCAGCCGGTACCCCGAGCCGTTGCGGGTTGCCTGCACGGGACCCTGGCCCATCTCGCCGTCGAGCGCGATGGTCAGCACCTTCTCCCCAGCCACGGCAGGCGCGGCCCAGTCCCGTTGCAGCGACTCGGATCCGAACTCCGCCAGGGCACCCGCAGCCAGCACCACCGACTCCAGGTACGGCACCGCGGCGAGCTGGCGCCCGAGCGCGACGAGAACGGCAGTCTGCTCGAGCACCCCGAAACCGCCGCCGCCCAGCGACTCCGGCGCCGCAGTGGAGAGGACGTCTGCGGCAGTCAGCTTGGCCCACAGGTCGCGGTCGAAGCGTTCGTCGAGCGTGTCGAGCTCGCGTTGGTGCTCCGGCGTGCACACCGCGTCGGCGATCGAGCGGGCCAAGCCGCCAAGGTCGTCCGCGGCCTCGGGCGTCGAAAAATCCATGTGAAGTATCCCGTCCCCTCAGCGATTCACTCGGGGTAGGCCGAGGGCGACCATGCCGATGATGTCGCGCTGAATCTCGTTGGTGCCGCCGCCGAAGGTCAGGATCAGGCACGATCGGTGCATGCGTTCGATGCGGCCACGCAACAGCGCGCCGGGCGAGTCCGTGCGCAGGGTGGCCGCCGTGCCCATCACCTCCATCAGCAGCCGATAGGCCTCCGTGGCCATCTCGGTGCCGTACACCTTGGCCGCCGACGCGTCGGCGGGCGACGGGGCTTCGTCGGTCGCCGAGGCCAGTTCCCAGTTGATGAGCTTGAGCACCTCGCCCTTGGCGTGGACCCGGGCGAGGTTGAGCTGCACCCACTCCGAGTCGATCAGCCTCTTGCCGTAGACGTCCTTGGTGTTCTGTGCCCACTCGCGTACCGCGCCAAGGGCGGCGAAGATCGGTTGTGCCGACACCAGGGCGACGCGCTCGTGGTTGAGCTGGTTGGTCACCAGCTTCCAGCCGCCATTCTCCTCACCGACGAGATTGGTGGTCGGGATGCGGACGTCCTGGTAGTAGGTGGCGCTGGTGTCGACGCCGGACATGGTGTGTACGGGCGTCCACGAGAAGCCGTCCGCGGTCGTCGGCATGATCAGCATCGAGATGCCACGGTGCTTCTTGGCATCGGGATTGGTGCGGACGGCGAGCCACACGTAGTCCGCGTAGGCGATCAGGCTGGTCCACATCTTCTGCCCGTTGACCACGTAGTCGTCGCCGTCGCGAACGGCGGTGGTGCGCAGGGCGGCGAGATCGGTTCCGGCGCCCGGCTCCGAGTACCCGATCGAGAAGTGCAGGTCGCCCGAGGCGATCTTGGGAAGGAAGAACTTCTTCTGGTCGTCGGTGCCGAAGGCCATGATCGTCGGCGCGACGCTGTTGATGGTGAGGAAGGGAACGGGCACGTTCGCGATGGACGCCTCGTCGTTGAAGATCAGCCCGTCCATCGGCGTACGTCCCTGGCCGCCGAACTCCTGCGGCCAGGACAGCGTGAGCCAGCCGTCCCTGCCCATCTGCGCGACCGTGTCGCGATACACGCTGCCGCGTCCCATTTCGCCGCCGTCACCGGCGCCGAGGGCCTCGGCCCGCTCGGGTGTCATGAGCTTGGTGAAGTACGAGCGCAACTCGCGGCGCAGGTCCTCCTGCTCGGGGCTGTAGCCGATCCGCATGCACACGTCCTCACGTTCCGAAGTGCTCCGGGGTACCCATGCCCCTCCCCGGTTGTAACACGTTCTAGTCTTGGAATCCAGGCCGGTTATTCTGGCCTGCGAGTCGGCGCGTCGCCCGCGTCGTGGCAACGAGTCAGCTGGAGGTGTCGTCATGCGAGTCGAAGTCGACCGCGATCGCTGCGAAGGTAACGCCGTGTGTGTGGGCATCGCCCCGGACCTGTTCGATCTCGATGACGAGGATTATGCCGTCGTGAAGGCCGACCCGGTGCCCGACGGCCAGGAGGACCTGGCCGAGCAGTCCGTCGCCGAGTGCCCGAGAGCCGCCCTGATCCGGAAGGACTAGAGGTATTCATAAATTGAGCCGGCACGTGACGCGCGCGCGAGGAGCGAAATGACCCAGTCGAACGACCTGTCCGGGATGGTCGCGGTGGTGACGGGGGCGGCTGCCGGGCTGGGCCGGGCCGAGGCGATCGGATTGGCCGGTGCGGGCGCGACCGTGGTGGTCAACGACATCGCGGAGGCCCTGGACCGCTCCGACGTCCTCGACGAGATCGCGGCCGCCGGTGCCAAGGGGGTCGCCGTCACCGGCGACGTCAGTGCGCGCAGCACCGCCGACGATCTGGTGGCCACCGCAGACGGGCTCGGCGGATTGTCGATCGTCGTCAACAACGCTGGGATCACCCGTGACCGGATGTTGTTCAACATGACCGACGAGGACTGGGACGCCGTGATCGCGGTGCACCTGCGCGGTCACTTCCTGCTCACCCGCAACGCCGCCACCTACTGGCGCGACAAGGCCAAGCACAACGGCGGCACGGTCTACGGCCGGATCGTCAACACCTCGTCGGAGGCGGGCTTGGCCGGACCGGTGGGTCAGGCGAACTACGGCGCGGCGAAGGCGGGCATCACCTCGCTGACCTTGACCGCGGCCCGCGCGCTTGGCCGCTACGGCGTCCGTGCCAACGCGATCGCACCCCGCGCCAGGACCGCGATGACTGCCGACGTCTTCGGTGATGCGCCCCAGCTGGGAGAGGGACGGATCGACGGGCTGTCGCCCGAGCACGTCGTGACGCTGGTGCGGTTCCTGTCGTCGCCCGCGGCGGAAGCCGTCAACGGCCAGCTCTTCATCGTCTATGGTCCGACGGTGACGCTCGTCGCGGCGCCGACGGCCGAGCAGCACTTCACCGCGGGCTCCGACGCCTGGGACGTCGGCGAACTCGGGTCGACCCTGGAAGCGTACTTTGCTGACCGCGACCCCGATCGAGGTTTCTCAGCCACCGAACTGATGGCGTCGCGAGACTGACAGTCTCGATTTTCCAGTGCGGACATCGCTAGAACGTGTTATAGAATGAAATCGGTCACACCGGCTCTGACCAGCGCGGATGCTGCAATAATGACGGATATTTCGGTTCTTTGACACTGCGAACGTGTTCTAGTTAATATGATCCGGCTCACTAACTGGAGCGCTTGGTCACGATGTATGGGGGTCGTCGCGGCCGGACGTCACCTATCATTCGCCATGACCACATCTCGACCCACGTCCCGAGAAACGGAGGCCAGGTTGATCGAACAGCTCTCGGCTCCGGCCCGGGCCGTGGGCGGGTTCTTCGAGATGTCCTTGGACACCTTCGTCAAGATCTGGCGCAGGCCGTTTCAGTTCCGTGAGTTCCTCGATCAGACGTGGATGATCGCGCGCGTTTCCCTGATACCGACGCTGCTGGTCGCCATTCCCTTCACCGTGCTGGTGGCCTTCACGCTGAACATCCTCCTTCGCGAGCTGGGTGCTGCCGATCTGTCCGGGGCCGGGACGGCCTTCGGCACGATCACGCAGCTCGGTCCCGTGGTGACGGTCCTCGTCGTGGCGGGCGCCGGTGCGACCGCAATCTGCGCCGACCTCGGCGCGCGCACCATCCGCGAGGAGATCGACGCCATGCGCGTCCTGGGCATCGACCCGATCCAGCGCCTGGTGGTGCCGCGGGTGCTCGCGTCGACCGTCGTGGCACTGCTCCTCAACGGGCTCGTCTGTGCGATCGGCATCGCGGGCGGTTACGTCTTCTCCGTCTTCCTGCAGGGCGTCAACCCCGGCGCGTTCATCAACGGACTCACCGTGCTCACGGGTCTCGGCGAGCTGGTGCTGGCCGAGGTCAAGGCGCTGCTGTTCGGCGTGGTCGCGGGTCTGGTCGGCTGCTACCGCGGGCTGACCGTGAAGGGTGGCCCCAAGGGCGTGGGCGTCGCGGTCAACGAAACCGTCGTCTACGCCTTCATCTGTCTGTTCGTGATCAATGTCATCATGACGGCGATCGGCGTGAGAGTGCTGGCACGCTGATGAGCGCCTGCGCGAAGAAGATACCTACGCTGATGGCTTGCCCAAGAAGAAGCCATTCATGAGTTACGACGCGACACTGCGCTTTCGGCGGCTCTTCCGCGGTGTGCCCAAGGCAGTGGACGTCGTCGGCGAGCAGGCGCTGTTCTACGGCGAGTCGATCCGGTACATCCCCAATGCGCTGACCCGGTACCGCAAGGAGACCATTCGCCTGATCGCCGAGATGACGATGGGTGCCGGGGCGCTGGTGATGATCGGAGGCACCGTCGGCGTCGCCGCCTTCCTCACCCTGGCATCCGGTGGTGTCATCGCGGTGCAGGGGTATTCGTCGCTCGGCAACATCGGCATCGAGGCGCTGACCGGCTTCCTGTCGGCATTCCTCAACGTCCGCATCGTCGCCCCCGTGATCGCGGGCATCGCGCTCGCCGCCACCATCGGCGCGGGCACCACGGCGCAACTGGGCGCCATGCGCGTCGCCGAGGAGATCGACGCCGTCGAGGCAATGGCCGTGCACTCGGTGTCCTACCTGGTGTCGACGCGGATCATCGCCGGACTGATCGCGATCGTCCCGCTGTACTCGCTGTCGGTGCTCGCCGCATTCTTTGCGGCCCGATTCACCACGGTGTTCATCAATGGTCAGTCGGCGGGTCTCTACGACCACTACTTCAACACGTTCCTGGTGCCGACCGACCTGCTGTGGTCGTTTCTCCAGGCCATCGTCATGTCGATAGCCGTCATGCTGGTGCACACGTACTACGGCTACAACGCATCCGGCGGTCCGGTCGGAGTGGGCATCGCCGTCGGTCAGGCTGTGCGCACGTCGCTCATCGTGGTCGTCACCATCACGCTGTTCATCTCCCTGGCCGTCTACGGCGCGTCGGGCAACTTCAACCTCTCCGGATAGGCAGGAACATCGATGGGCGACGCCAGGCGCAGTCACGTGAGGATCGCTGCCGCGATCCTCGCGACTGTGGTGCTGGCTGCCGTCGTGTTCACCTATCTGTCGTACACGGCGGCGTTCACCGCGACCGATCCGGTCACAGTGACGGCGCCACGGGCCGGCCTGGTGATGGAGACCGACGCCAAGGTCAAGTACCGCGGGATCCAGATCGGCAAGGTGAAATCCATCGAGTACGCGGGTGATCAGGCCAAGCTGACGCTCGCGGTCGACAGCAATCAGCTCCGGTTCGTCCCGTCGAATGCCACGGTGCGCATCGCAGGCACCACCGTCTTCGGCGCCAAGTCGGTCGAGTTCGTGCAGCCTCAGGACCCGAAGGGCGGCTCGCTGCGGCCCGGTGCTCAGGTCAATGCCCCCGACGTCCAACTCGAGGTGAACACGCTCTTCGAGACGCTGACCAACACGCTGCAGAAGGTCGATCCGATCAACCTCAACGCGACGCTCAGTGCGCTCGGCGAGGGTCTGCGGGGCAACGGCGACGACCTCGGTGCCACGATTGCCGGCCTGAATTATTACCTGCAGCAATTCAATCCGAAGCTGCCGGCACTGCAGCAGGTGTTCCAGAAGACGGGCGTGGTCGGCAACGTCTACGCGGATGCGGCACCCGATCTGGTGACGGTCTTCGACAACACGCCCACGATCAGCAAGACGGTCGTCGACCAGCAGGACAACCTGAATGCGACACTGCTCGCCGCCACCGGCCTTGCCAACAACGGCACGGCCACGCTGCAACCGGCAGCCGACGACCTGATCGCCGCCATCCAGCGCTTGCGTGCGCCGCTCAAGGTCGCGGGTGACTATTCCCCGGAGATCGGTTGCATCCTCAAGGGCACGTCCCTGGCAGTCGACCGATTCGCACCGATCATCGGCGGCATCCGGCCGGGGCTGTTCGTCGCGTCGAACTTCCTGCCGGGCGCGCCCGGCTACACCTACCCCGAGAGCCTGCCGATGGTGAACGCCTCCGGTGGCCCCAACTGCCGGGGCCTACCCGACGTACCCAGCAAGCAGTACGGCGGGTCCTGGTACCACACGCCATTCCTGGTCACCGACAACGCCTACGTGCCCTTCCAGCCCAACACCGAGTTGCAGTTCGACGCGCCGTCGACGCTGCAGTTCCTGTTCCACGGCGCGTACGCAGAACGGGATGACTACTGATGAGCGCTTGCGCGAAGAAGAGAGCGCACTGATGAGCGCTTGCGCGAAGAAGAGAGCGCACTGATGAGCGCTTGCGCGAAGAAGAGAGCGCACTAGTGAAGCGCGATCGGACGCTGATCTACGTCAGCCTCTTCACGGTGGCCATGCTGGTGGTGGCGGCCGGTCTGATCGTGGTGTTCGGCCAATTCCGCTTCGCCTCGGGCAATACCTTCCACGCCACCTTCGCCGAGGCCTCACGTCTCAAGGCAGGCCAGGACGTCCGGATCGCCGGTGTGCCGGTGGGCTCGGTGAAGGGCGTCGAACTCAACCCCGACAACACCGTGGACGTCACCTTCGACGTCAACGACCGGTATCAGCTCTACACCTCGACGAGGGCCGTCGTGCGCTACCAGAACCTGGTCGGTGACCGCTATCTCGAGATCACCTCGGGCCCAGGCGAATTACGCAAACTTGCGGCCGGCGGCACGATCGCCAGGGACAACACCCAGCCGGCACTGGATCTCGACGCGCTGCTCGGCGGGTTGCGCCCCGTCCTCAAGGGCCTGGACGGCAACAAACTCAACGAGGTCAGCAATGCCGTCATCGAACTGCTACAGGGCCAGGGCGGCTCGCTGTCGACGCTGCTCGCCAGCACCTCGTCGTTCACACACGACCTCGCCGCCCGTGACCAGCTGATCGGTGACACGATCAACGACCTCAACACGGTGCTCGGCACCGTCGACGAGAAGGGCGCGCAGTTCGACGCCAGCGTCGACCAGCTGCAGCAACTCATCACCGGTCTGGCCCAGAACCGCGACCCCATCGCGGGCGCCATCCCGCCGCTCGCCGCGGCCACCGACGGCCTGACCGACCTGCTGACGAACAGCAGGCGGCCGGTGCAGGGCGTGATCGAGAACCTCCGGCCGTTCGCCCAGCGGCTTGACGAGCGCAAGGCCGACGTCAACAAGGTCATCGAGCCACTGGCGGAGAACTATCTGCGGCTCAACGCCCTTGGCGCGTACGGCTCGTTCTTCAACATCTACTACTGCTCGATCCGGATGAAGATCAACGGTCCCGCGGGCAGTGACCTGCTAATCCCGTTCGGCGGCCCGCCAGATCCGTCCAAGGGGAGGTGCTCCGAGAATGGCTAGGCCCGACGGCGCAGATCCCGTCCGCACCGGCATCTTCGGCATCGCCCTGGTGACGTGCCTGGTCTTGGTGTCCTTCGGCTACACCAGCCTCCCGTTCTGGCCGCAGGGCAAGAACTACGAGGCCTACTTCACCGACGCCGGCGGCATCACCCCCGGCAACGACGTCAACGTCTCCGGCATCCAGGTCGGGAAGGTCTCCTCGGTGGAGCTGGCCGGGGACGCGGCGAAGGTCGACTTCACCATCGACCGCAAGATCCGGGTCGGTGACCAGTCGCTGGTCTCCATCAAGACCGACACGGTGCTTGGGCAGAAGTCCCTCGCCGTGACCCCGAAGGGCTCGGGCAGCTCGACGGTGATCCCCTTGGGCCGCACCACGACTCCGTACACGCTGAACACCGCGCTGCAGGATCTCGGTCAGAACGCCGGCGAGCTGGACAAGCCTAAGTTCGAGCAGGCGTTGCAGACGCTGACCGACACACTGCGCGACGCGACGCCGGAACTGCGCGGTGCGCTCGACGGCGTCGCCGACCTGTCCCGCAGTCTGAACAAGCGCGACGAGGCACTCGAACAACTGCTTGCGCGCGCCAAGAGGGTGTCGGACACCCTGGCGCTGCGGGCCGGTCAGGTGAACCAACTCGTCACCGACGGGAACCTGCTGTTCGCCGCGCTCGACGAGCGACGCCAGGCGCTGAGCAACTTGATCGGTGGCATCCAGGGCGTCTCGGAACAACTCTCGGGATTCGTCGGCGACAACAAGCGGGAGTTCGGCCCGGCGCTGCAGAAGCTGAACGCGGTGCTCGACGACCTGCTGGCGCGACGGGACCACATCGGTGAGGCCCTGAAGCGGCTGCCGCCGTACGCGACGACGCTCGGCGAGGTGGTCGGCTCCGGCCCCGGCTTCCAGATCAACCTCTACGGCCTGCCCCCGGCAAGCCTCTCCGAGGTGCTGCTCGACACCTACTTCCAGCCGGGCAAGCTGCCGGACAGCCTTGCCGACTACCTGCGCGGGTTCATCTCCGAGCGGATGATCATCAGGCCGAAGTCGCCATGACGCAAGAGAATGCGACGGGTTCACGTACGCGCTGGCTGCGGTTCGCGGTCGTCGCGATGCTGGTGGCCGGGTTGGTGGGCGGCGCCTTCGTGCTCTGGCCCGCCGGCAAGGGCCACCAGGTCATCGCGTACTTCCCGTCGACGGTGGGCCTCTATCCGGGTGACGACGTGCGGGTGGTCGGCGTTCCGGTCGGCAAGATCACGTCCATCCAGCCCCGCGCCGAGGACGTCAAGGTGACGATGAACGTCGACGACGGCGTCAAGCTGCCCGCCGATGCCCGCGCCATCATCATCGCGCCGAACCTGGTGTCGGCCCGCTTCATTCAATTCACCCCGGCCTACACCGGGGGTCCCGCGCTCGCCGATGGCGCGCAGATCGGCGCCGACCGCACCGGCGTTCCCGTCGAGTGGGACGACGTGAAGGAGCAGCTCACCCAGCTCAGCGCCTCGCTCGGGCCGCAGCAGGGCAACGTGCAGGGTCCGCTGGCAGCGGCCGTCAACCAGGCCGCCGACACGTTCGACGGCAACGGCGACTCGTTCCGCAACGCCTTGCGTGAACTGTCGCAGACGGCAGGACGGCTCGGCGACTCGCGCACCGACCTCTTCGGCACCGTACGCAACCTGCAGGTCCTGGTGAACGCACTGGCGAACAGCAACGAGCAGATCGTGCAGTTCTCGAACCACGTGGCGTCGGTGTCCCAGGTGCTGGCGGACAGTTCCAAGGACCTGGATCAGACCCTGGGCACGCTGAACCAGGCCCTGGCCGACGTCAAGGGCTTCCTCAACGAGAACAACGAGGCGCTGATCGGGCAGATCGGCAAGCTGACCGACTTCACCAACATCCTCACCGAGCACAGCGACGACATCGAGCAGATCCTGCACATCACGCCCAACGGTCTGGCCAACTTCTACAACATCTACAACCCCGCCCAGGGCACCGTCGGCGGCCTGCTGTCACTGCCCAACTTCGCGAACCCGGTGCAGTTCATCTGCGGCGGCACCTTCGACGTCGGCGCGTCGCCGGACAACTTCAAGCGCGCCGAGATCTGCCGCCAGCGGATGGGCCCGGTGTTCAAACGGCTGGCGGTGAACTACCCGCCGATCCTGTTCCACCCGATCAACAGCATCACGGCGTACAAGGGCCAGATCATCTATGACACGCCCGCGACCGAGGCCAAGGCACAGACCCCGGTGCCGTACCTGCAGTGGCAGCCCGCGCCCGGGGTGACCCCGCCGAGCATCGGGCCCGACGGCAGGCTCAGCGATCTCCTCCTGCCGCCGCCTCCGGTGCCGGGCCAGGTGTCCCAGGTGGGCGCCCCGGCGCAGGGCTATGGCGGCCCGCCGGACGGCAGCGGTCCCCTGCCCGGGCCTGCGCCTGCGCCTCCGCCAGCTGATCCGTTGCCTGCCGAGTCGGGAGGTGGATAGTGCCGAACACGTGGTCGCGGAGGGTCTTCCGCACCGGGCGCAACGCGGTCGCCATCGGCTCGGGCGTCGTCATGCTGGCGGGTTGCGCGTTCGGCGGACTGAACTCGCTCGACATGCCTGGCACCGAGGGACACGGAAGCGGTTCGTACACCATCACGGTCGAGCTTCCCGACGTGGCGACGCTGCCGCAGAACTCACCGGTGATGGTCGACGACGTGACGGTCGGCAGCGTGTCGGGCATCGATGCGGTGCAGCGTCCCGACGGCACCTTCTTCGCGGCGGTGAAGGTGTCGCTCAAGGGCGACGTCGACCTCCCGGAGAATGCCACGGCGAAGGTCGCGCAGACGTCGTTGCTCGGCTCGCAGCACATCGATCTGGCGCCGCCGGCGGACGAAGCGGGTCGCGGCCGGCTCCGCGAGGGCTCGAACATCCCGTTGTCCCGTGCCGCCCGTTATCCCACCACCGAGGAAGTGCTGTCCTCGCTCGGCGTCGTCGTGAACAAGGGCAATCTCGGTGCGCTGCAAGACGTCACCGACGAGCTCTACGCGGCGGTGGCGGGCCGGACGGGCCAGTTCGCCGATCTGCTTCCCCGGCTGGCCGAGTTGACCACGTCGCTGGACCAGCAGACGACCGACATCATCGCCGCCCTCGACGGTCTGGACCGCTTCGCCGGCATCCTGGCCCGCGGCAAGGACAGCCTCGGTCGGGCGCTCGACTCGCTGCCCGCCGCCCTGAAGGTGCTCAACGACAACCGGAAGAACATCGTCGACGCCTTCACGGCGCTGCGCGCGTTCGCCACCGTCGGGTCCCGCGTGCTCGACGGGATCAAGGACGACTTCGCGGCCGACTTCAAGGATCTCTATTCGGTCATCAAGGCGCTCAATGACAACGCCGACGACTTCATCAAGGACCTCGAATTCCTGCCCACGTTCCCGTTCCACTACAAGTACCTCCGCAATGCGGTGCGTGGTGACTACCTGAACGTCTTCGTCACCTTCGACTTGACGGTGCGTCGTACGGGTGAGTCGGTGTTCACCACCTCCAAGGGCCTCGATCCGAACATGAAGCACCTCGACGAGGTGATCAATCCACCGGACTTCCTCACCGGTGCCATGGCCAACCTGTCCGGCCAAGCCGCGGACCCGTTCAAGATTCCGCCGGGCACGGCCACCCAACACCTACCGGTCCCGGGGGGAAAGCCCTAGATGTTGGATCGGCTGACACGCCTGCAACTGACGATCTTCGCGATCGTCACGGTCCTCTGCGTCGGTGCGATCTCGGCGTTCTACCTGCACCTGCCCGCAGCGGTCGGTATCGGCGCGTATCGCGTGACGGCGGACTTCAAGACCGGCGGTGGGCTGTACCAGAACGCCAACGTCACCTACCGCGGCGTGACGATCGGACGCGTCGAGGAAGTCGGCCTCGACGCCGACGGCGTGGTGGCGAGCATGCGGCTGAACACCGACACCGAGGTGCCGGAGAACGTCACGGCGACGGTGAAGAGCGTGTCGGCGGTCGGTGAGCAGTACGTCGACCTGGTCCCGCCGAAGGATCCGTCGAAGGCACTGCTGCGGGACGGATCCAACATCGGGGTCGACCGCACGGCCGTGGGTCAGGACATCGCCGCCCTGCTGACACAGGCGGAGTCACTGGTGAACAGCATCGGCGACACCCGGGTGCAGGATCTTCTGCGTGAGACGTTCAAGGCCTTCAACGGCACGGGGCCCGAACTGGCCCGGCTGATCCAGTCGTCACGCCTGCTCATCGACGAGGCGAACGGCAACTACGGCCAGATCTCGCAGCTGATCGATCAGGCCGGTCCGTTCCTCGACGCGCAGATCCGCAGCGGTGACGACGTCAAGTCGCTCGCCGACGGGCTGGCGCGGTTCACCACCGAGGCCGCCAACGCCGATCCGCAACTCCGGTCGGTGTTGCAGAACGTGCCCGGTGCCGCGCAGGCGGCGAACACGACGTTCGACGGCATCCGGCCGAGTTTCCCGATCCTGGCCGCCAACCTGGCCAACTTCGGCCGTATCGGCGTGATCTATCACAAGTCGATCGAGCAGGCACTGGTCATCTTCCCGGCCCTGCTGGCCGCATTGAACACGGTCGCGGGCGGCGTGCCCGCCGACGAGGGCGGCAAGCTCGACTTCAAGGTCGACCTGGGCGATCCACCACCCTGCCTGACGGGCTTCATCCCGCCACCGCTGGTGCGTTCGCCGGCCGACACCACGCTTCGTGATCTGCCTACCGACCTGTATTGCAAGACGGCACAGAATGATTCGGCCGTGGTGCGTGGCGCGCGAAATTACCCGTGCATGGAGTTCCCCGGCAAGCGCGCACCGACCGTGCAGCTGTGCCGCGACCCGCGGGGTTACGTGCCGATCGGCAGCAACCCGTGGCGCGGCCCGCCCGTGCCCTACGACACGCCGGTCACCAACGACCGGAACATCACACCACCCAACAAATTCCCGAACATCCCGCCGGGCGCGGACTACGACCCGGGACCGCCGGTCGTGCAGCTCCCGCCGGGGGTCCCGCCGGGACCGGGACCGGCTCCGAACGCGCCGTTCCCGCTGCCCGTGCCGCCCAGCGATCCCGGCGCACCGCCGCCACCGCTGCCGTTCTACGCGCCCCCCGACCAGATCGTGCCGCCGTACGGCAGGACGCCACCGCCGGCGGACGGGTCGCCGCCGGTGACCGCACCGCCGCCACCGGCCGAACTGCCTCCGGGCCAAGGTCCGCTCCTCCCCTCGGAGGCGACACCGCCGCAGGCGAGCGGCCCGGCGACCGCCACGTACGATTCGAAGACCGGTGTCTTCGTCGATCCAGCTGGGGGCACCGGCGTCTATGCCGACGGCATGGACCAGGTCAAGACCGCGGAGACGTGGGTGGACCTGATGTTGGATCCGAGGCAGGCGTGACGTGACTGCTCCAGCGGACGGGAGCGACCGGGGAGAATCGATGAGTGAGACGGCTTCTGGTTCCCCGACGGACGAGTCACCGGAGTCGGTGACGAAGACTGCGGCGCGCAGGCGCGCGTCCCGGGCGGCCGGTCCGGCCGCGGGAACCGTCGCGGAGGTTCCGACCCAGGTCACCGTCGACGCTCCTTCGGTCACGAGGGTGCGTCCCGTCAAGCCGGCGGGACCACCGCCGCGCAGGCAGCCGCATCGCACCTTGGTCGCCGCCCTTGCGCTGGGCATCACCGCCGTCCTGGTGGCTGCGCTGGCCGGCGCGGTGACGTTGTTGTTCCATCAGCAGCGCACTGCTGATGTCGCACAGGCGCGGGACCAGAAGTTCGTCGACACCGCGTCGCAGACCGTGGTGAACATGTTCAGCTACACCCAGAACGACATCGACGAGAGCGTCAACCGGTTCGTCGGCGGAATCAGCGGTCCGCTGCGCGACATGATGAGCCAGGGCAACAACGTCGAGAACCTCAAGGCCATCTTCCGGGACACCAACGCGAGTTCCGAGGCCGTGATCAACGGCGCGGCACTGGAGAAGATCGACGACACGGCCGACAACGCCGCCGTCCTGGTCTCCGTACGCGTCACGGTCACCAACGTCGATGGGGTCAACTCGCCGTCCAAGCCGTACCGTCTGCGGGTGATCGTGCACGAGGACGACGACGGACACATGACGGGCTACGACCTCAAGTACCCCGACGGGGGCAATTGATGGGCAGGTGGGGCACCAGGCTGGTGTTCGTGGTCGGCCTCGTGCTGTCGGCGGGGTTCATCGCGTTGGGCGGTGTCGGCGGTTCCCTGTATTGGAACCGGGTGGAGCGGGTCGGCGAAGCCCAGGCGCGTAGTGAGTTGCCCGAGTTGGCGGCTCAGCAGATCCCCGTCATCCTGGGTTTCGACTACCAGACCATCGAGCGCAGTCGTACGGACGCCTACCTGCTCATGACGCCCGAGTTCCGTCGTCAGTACGAGGACGACACCACCAAGAACGTCATACCGCAGGCGCGCGATCGGCAGGTCGTCAGCCAGGTCAACGTCGTCGGCGTCGGCATGCTCGACGCACACCGTGACTCCGGTTCGGTGATGGTCTTCATGAACCGCGTGGTCACCGACAAGACCAAACAACCGCTCTACGACGGTAGCCGGTTGCGCGTGGACTACCAGAAGGTCGGCCGGGACTGGCGGATCAGCGACATCACTCCGATCTAGCCGGCTCCCGGGTGGTGGCCAGCGCATCGAGGAAGGCGCGCGCCCATCGGTCGACGTCATGGGCCAGCACCTGCCTGCGCATCGCACGCATCCGTCGCCGCCCCTCTTCCGGCGACTGCGCCAGGGCAGACTCGATGGAGTCCTTCACGCCGTCGAGATGATGCGGATTGGTGAGATACGCCTGCCTGAGTTCCATGGCGGCACCGGTAAATTCGCTGAGCACCAGCGCACCGCCGAGGTCATTGCGGCAGGCCACGTACTCCTTGGCGACGAGGTTCATCCCGTCGCGGAGAGGTGTCACCAGCATGACGTCGGCAGCGACGAAGAATGCGATGAGGTCGTCGCGCGGTACGGCCTGATGCAGGTAGTGCACCAGCGGATGGCCGACCTTGCCGTGCTCACCGTTGATGTGGCCGACCTGACGCTCGATGTCCTCGCGCATCTCCTTGTAGCTCTCGACGCGCTCGCGACTCGGGGTGGCCAGCTGCACCAGTACGGTGTCCTCCGGGTCCACCCTGCCCTCGTCGAGCAGCTCGGAGAAGGCGTGTAGACGAACGTCGATGCCCTTGGTGTAATCCAGCCGATCCACCCCGAGAAGGACCTTGCGCGGGTTGCCCAATTCGGCGCGAATCTCTCTGGCGCGCTGACGAATCGTACGGTTGCGTGCCTTGGTGTCGAGGTCGGCCGAGTCGATCGAGATGGGGAAGGCACCGACCTTGACGGTGCGGGGGCCCACCTGTATCTCACCGAACCGGGAGCGCACCCCGACGGTCGCGCGGGAGGTATTGGAGCCGAGCAGTCGTCGGGCCAGGATCATGAAGTTCTGCGCACCGCCGGGCAGGTGGAACCCGACGAGGTCGGCGCCGAGGAGGCCGTCGACGATTTCGGTGCGCCACGGCATCTGCATGAAGAGCTCGACCGGCGGGAACGGGATGTGCAGGAAGAAGCCGATCGTCAGGTCCGGCCGCAGCGCCCGCAGCATCGTGGGCACCAACTGCAGTTGGTAGTCCTGGACCCACACCGTCGCGCCTGGTGCCGCGGCGGCGGCGGTGGTCTCGGCGAAGCGCCGGTTGACGTCCTTGTAGCGGTCCCACCACGCGCGGTGGTAGATGGGCTTGACGATGATGTCGTGATACAGCGGCCACAGCGTGGCGTTGGAGAAGCCTTCGTAGTAGTCCGCGACGTCGTCGGCGGACAGCCGCACCGGGCGCATCTCCAGATCGTCCTCGAAGATGGGGTCGGTGTCGCCGTCGGTGATGCCGGGCCAGCCGATCCAGGCGCCGCGCCTGCGCCGCAGGAGCGGTTCCAGGGCTGTCACCAGCCCGCCGGGGCTGCGCTTGTAGGTGGTGGTGCCGTCGGGAAGGCGCTCCATGTCGATCGGCAGCCGGTTGGCCACCACGACGAACTCGGAGTCACCCCGCAGCTCGGGATCGCCCTGACCGTCGGAGTTCCCGGAGCCGGACGTGTCGCCGCCTCCCGAGCTCACTTAGGCCTCGAGCTTCGCCGGTCCGATGCCCAGCATCGACAGGAAGACACGGCATTCGTCGGCGTCGGTCGCGTAGGCGGCGACTACGCGCCGGGCCTGACGGGCGGTGCTGTCGGCCAGCGGCTCGACGTCACCGATTTCGGCGGGATCTGGTTTGGCAGCCATGACACAACTCTAGGCGACTCGTCGAGCCGCCCAGAGTTGATCGCCGTTACTGCCCGTCGATGCTGGTGGGCGGCTGAACGAACTTGGGAGCGTTCTCCTGCAGCCCGATGCACTGACCGGTGTTGTTACCGGTGCAGGGGACGCCGTCGACCTGGGGCAGGCTGGGATTGCCGGCGACGCCCCCCACCGACGATGCCGGGAAGCCGTTGTTGCTCGGCGAATTCGGGACGGTATGGGGCAGGCACGACCCCGTGTACAGGTCTTCCTCCTCGCCTGCGGGACACGATGCCGCGGGCGCCGCGAGCGCGGTCGACGGGACGGCGACGGCGGTGATCGCCGGCGCGACCGCCACGGCGAGCGCATAGCCGCCCGCAAGGACGATTCGTTTGAGGGAGGGCGGCAGAGGCGGCAGAGGCGGCAGAGGCGGCATTGTCACGCTTTCGATGGTAGCGAGATGGATCTCGGATAATTGACGGCTGGTCGCGTGAATTGTAGGGAAACCAGTGGAAGTCTGCACGAGTTCCACTGGTTCCCTGGCAAAGCGCTGCGTCGGCCGTGCCGCGGGTGCGGCCAGTGCTAGTCGGTCGAGCCGGTGACGGTGGGGCTCGATTCGACCGACGACGTCGGCGGCACGTATTGCGGCGCGTCTTCGGCCAAGCCGATGCATGCGCCCGAGTCGCGACCGGTGCACGGGATTCCGTCGATCTCCGGGATGTCCGGGTTCGCCGCCGAGGTCGTGAACGGCGAAGGCGAGTTCGGCACGACGAAGGGCACGCATTCACCGGTGAACTGGTCCGCGTCCTCTCCCGAGGCGCAGTCCGCCACGGCGGAGCCGGACGCGGCGGACGGGACGACGACAGCGGCCACCGCAGGGGCCGCAGCGACGGCGAGCGCAAAGCTGCCGGCCAGGATGATTCGTCGTGCAGCGAACTCAAGGGTCGGCATACTCACGCTTTCTGTCGATGAGACGGCTCGTCGCGTGAATTGTAGGGAAAGCTGTGTGCCCTCCGTGCCGTTACCCGACTTACCCGGAAGCGTGTCGGGCGCTAGTTGGTGGACCCCGTGACGGTCGGGCTGGAGCCGACGGTGGAGTCCGGCACGACCTGTGGTCCCTGGGACGCCTGCTCCTCGCCGAGGCCGATGCACTGGCCGGAGTTACCGCCGGTGCACGGGATGTTGTCGACCTCGGGGAGTCCACCGGACGACGTCTCCTGGAACGACGGCGAGTTCGGCACCATGTCGGGAGTGCACACGTTGGTGTAGACGTCCTCGGTCTCGCCGCCGGCACACGCCCCGAACGCCGGTGCCGTCGACGCGACGGTGAACGTGGCCACTGCGGGCACTGCGGCAATCGCCATGGCGAAACCGCCGGCGAGGATCATTCGCCGCGTTGAGGTCTGAAGGTTTGCCATCGCCATGCTTCCTGTAGGTGGGGCCGTGACGCCCACGGGCCAAATGCTGAAGTGAGAATACGCTGATGAGCCCGACGCAGTGCGCCAATCGACGGTGTAATGGTGCGCTGGTACCGGTCGTGTCGAGCGGCGTGGTTCGATGGCGAGAACGTGTTCCAGTTTTCTGGTGAGGGGCGAGCGTGCAGCTTTCTTTGGCGGATCGGACCTACATCGTCACCGGTGGTGGCAGTGGCATCGGCAAGGGCGTCGCGGCGGCCATCGTCGCGTCCGGAGGCCACGCAGTGTTGGTCGGCCGCAACGCCGACCGGCTCGTCGGCGCCAGGGACGAGATCCTCGCGCAGGCAGGACGGGCTAGCCAGGAGGCGCACCCGGTGGTCTACGAGCCGGCCGACGTGACCGACGAGGACGAGGTCGCACGGGTGGTGGCGGCCGCGACGGCGTGGCACGGGCGGCTCGACGGCGTCGTGCACTGTGCGGGCGGTTCCGAGACGATCGGCCCGGTCACGCAGGTGGACTCCGAGGCGTGGCGGCGCACCGTGGACCTCAACGTCAACGGCACGATGTACGTGTTGAAGCACAGCGCGAGGGAGATGGTGCGCGGCGGCGGCGGGTCGTTCGTCGGCATCTCGTCGATCGCGGCCAGCAACACCCACCGGTGGTTCGGCGCCTACGGCGTCAGCAAGTCCGCGGTCGATCATCTGATCCAGCTCGGCGCCGACGAGCTCGGCGCGTCCTCGGTGCGTGTGAATGCGATCCGCCCAGGGCTGATTCGAACGGAACTCGTTGCGCTGGTGATCGATTCGCCGGAGCTCAGCGAGGACTACCGGATCAACACGCCGCTGCCGCGGGTCGGTGAGGTCACCGACATCGCCAACGCGGCCGTCTTCTTGCTCAGCGATGCGGCCGGCTGGATCACCGGCCAGGTCCTCAACGTCGACGGCGGCCAGATGCTCCGGCGGGGCCCGGACTACTCGGCGATGCTCGAACCGGTCTTCGGGGCCGACGGCCTGCGCGGGGTCGTGCCCTAGCCGGCCGGGTTGGCGCCCCCGGCCTCCCACGCGGCCAGCGCGCCGACCGCCGACCAGTCGAGCCCCTCGCCTCCGTTGGCCAGCAGTGTGAGGAACCGATCCCGGAGCACGCTCGCCACCGGCATCGGCACCCGCAGTTCCTCACCCGCGGCCAGCACCAGCCGGACGTCCTTGAGCCCGAGCGGGGCGGCGAAGCCCACCGGCTGGAACTCTTCGCGCGCGATGAGGCCACCGTAGGTCCGGTAGACCGGCGCGCCGAACAACGTGGACGTCAGGACCTCGAGATACTGCTCCTTGTCGACGCCTGCCTTGCCGACGAGTGCCATCGCCTCGCCGAGCGACTCGATCACCGAGGCGATGAGGAAGTTGCCGCTGAGCTTGATCAGGCTGGCTGCCGACGGGGTGTCGGAGACGACGAAGGTACGCTGCCCGATCGCCTCGAATACGGGCGAGAGATCCTGCACCGCAACAGGCTCGCCGGCGACGACGACGAACAGCTTGGCGGCCTCCGCTGCTTCCGGTCTGCCGAACACCGGCGCGGCGACGAAGTGCTGCCCCGCCTCGCGGTGGGCCACGGCCAGCCGCTCGGCGAGCGCCACGCTGATGGTGGACGACGAGACGTGGACCGCACCGTGGGCCAGCGTCGCCAGGATGCCGCCGTCGCCGAACGTCACCGCCTCCATGGCGGCGTCGTCGGCGAGCATCGAGATCACGACCTGGCCGCCACACGCCTCGGCGACGCTGCGGGCGGCCAGTACGCCGCGTTCGGCGAGCGCGTCCACCTTGTCGGGCGATCGGTTGTACGCGGTGACCTGGTGACCAGCTCTGACGAGGCTGGACGCCATGCCGGAACCCATGCTTCCCAACCCGATGAATCCGATGTCCATTCGTCCACTTCTACTCCCGTGACCTGGACGCGCGTAAGCCGGGCGGTGGCCGCGTCCGCCTTGTACGGTTGCTCCATGAACGGGTCCGCATGGTCGGCCGGGCCATGCGCAGGCTGATCGCCACGGTGTGCGTCGCCGCGCTCAGTACGTTGCCGGCGTGCGCCGACGACGCGGCGCCGTCCGCGGCGTTCGACTCCGCGGGCTACCACGTCCGCGGAGACCAGGTCTACTTTCTCCAAGCGTTTCCCGGCAAGGCCGCCGAGATCGAAGGCGCCGACCCCTCGTCGTTCGAAGTGCTCGACCGGACGTTTGCCAAGGACCGGTCGTCGGTCTTCGTCGACGGCCGTGCGCTCCCGGGTGCCGACCCGGCGAGCTTCGCGTTGCTCGACCGCCAGGACTTCGCCAAGGACCGCCGCCACGTGTATCAGCGGGACGAAGTGCTCAGCAACGATCCAGCCCACTTCGAACTGCTCGGCGGCAACCTGTCCAAGGACGGCAGGTCCGTGTACTGGTCCGATGGCAGCGTCCTCTCCGACGACCCGGGCCACTTCTCGATCGTCTCCGATGCCGAGTACTACCTGTTCACCAAGGACGGCCGGACGGTTCACGTGAATGGCCGACCGATCGCCGGCGCCGACCCGGCCACCTTCGTGGTGTTCAAGGACGGGTACGCACGCGACCATGGCGGCACCTTCTACCTCACCGACCGCATCCAGGGTGCCGATCCAGCGACCTTCGAGGTGCTCGAGGGATCCTTCGCCCGCGATGGCCACCGGGCGTACTGGATGGGCAAGCCGATCCCCGGCGCCGACGGTGCGACCTTCCGCGTACTCAATGCCAACTTCGAGTGCACCGCGGATCGCACGCGGGCGTACTACCGGGACAAGGTCATCGCCGACGCCGACCCGCAGGCGCTTACACCGGAGCGCATGGTCATCGGATGCTCCGAAACCGGAATCTACTTCGCGCCCTGAGCGCTTTCGTCACTGCCCGGTCCGCTGCCACAGACACTCGCCGCTCATCTGGATCGAGAACAGCCGGGGAACGACCTCGAACGACACGGGTTGCCCGGGGCGTGCCCGATCGACCGTGGCCGGACCGACCTGGGGCGCCCCGGGAATGACGGCGTACTGCTCGGCCCGGCAGATCGTGTCGTCGGTGCGCGGGGTGGCGGTCCAGGCGCCGGACAGGAGGTTGGGGTTGCGCAGTCCCTCGCCGTGCAAGGTGATGGCCGGGCCGTAGCTCAGCCATCGGTCGCTGATGGGGTAGGGCGTATCGACGGGTTCCCACTGGCTCCCGGTACAGATGATCGGTGCTGCCGCCGTCGACGGCACGGTCATCGCGCCGGTCACGTCCGCTGGGCACGGCGTTCCTGGTTGCGGCGCAAGGGGATCCGCGGCGGCCACGGCGGCCGACGGCAGCAGCGACGCGAAGACGGCCACCGAGATCGCCTTCCAGCACGGCACGGTCACGGCCTAGACCTTGGTGAGATCGGTCTTCATCAGCATGACGTTGTACGGCGAGAACAACGACAGGTTCCAGTAGAGATCGCTGCCGGTGCCCATCGTGGACGGCGACCACGGATGCATCATCGGCGCGTAGATCCCCCCGGACTGTTGTGCCATCAGCACCGTCGCCGACGACCATGCGCCCTCCGGGGTGTCCGACGTGCGCATCACGATGTTGTTGAACTGATCACCGTGCAGGACCACGTACTTGTCGAGCTGCTGGTTGTACTGGACCGACATCTCGCTGACCTGGTTGCCGACCTTCCCCGCGCCGCACGCGCCCTTGTCCTGTCCGAAGATCGGGGTCGCGGCGGCGGGCTTGTTCTTGAACCAGCCCGCGGCCTTGGTCGCCGAACCCTTGCCGTAGTACTCGTACTGGCTGGCGTCGAGGATGTCCTTCTCGAGCACCCGGGAGACGTATGCCGCGCCCTGACGCCCGTTGGGGGTGCCGTAGCTGTAGACGTAGCCGTCGCCGGGTCTGACGAAGGCGCCCTGCTGAAAGTTCTTGTTGCCACTCCACGGTTGGTTGTAGCGGACCGAGGTGGGTGCGACCGTCCAGTTCTCGCCGTTGTCGGTCGAGTACGCGATGGCGGAGTAGTTGGTGGTCCAGGTGCCTGCCGCGCCCCACTTGGTGACCGACATGAAGTTGACGTACTGCGTGACGCCGAACTGGGTGCCCGGCGTCGGCACCGAGATGCCCGCCGTCGGGATGAGGGTGATTCCGGCGGGGAGGCCGTCGGGATGGATGATCTGTCGGGCGAACGTCGGGTTGCCCAATGGTGTGCCACCGAACATGTTGCCGTTGAACCATTCTCCGTCCGGGATCGTCATGCCGTCGGAAAGTACGTGATCAGCACTGCGGAGCAGGACGTTGAAGCGCCAGTTTCCGGTCATGTTGGGTCCGCTGAACGTGTCGCCGAAGGCCATCAACACCTGGTGCTCGTCGTACGGCGTGGAGGGATCGTCGACCATGCCGTTGTCCCACATGACGCCGACGTCGGTCCCGGTGATCCCGAAGCGGTTGTATGTGTCGGCGATCAGCGGATCGCCGGTCTGGTAGTTGCCGGTCACCCACTGGACGAATTGCGTCGACGGGCTGAGCTGGGCACCGGGGAGCGGAAACCCGGGCACGTTACCGGCCGGCGCGGCCTGCGCGGCGGCCTGCACGACGGGGGTCGCGACGGCGGCGGGCGCCGGCGCCGCGGCGGTGCGCCCGGTGAGGTCGGCGGCCAGGTGGTCGAACTCTCGCCGCGCAAACGCGAGCAGGGACCACGCCAGTGGAGGCTCGGTGGGGGCGGCCGGCGCGGAGTCGATGAGGGGATCGAGCACGAAGTTGGCGACGCTCGACACCACGTTGGTGATGGCCGCCAGGGGATTGCGCGGGGTGTCCTCGGCCGGTGTCGGCGTTGGTGTGTCGATGACCGATACCCGCGGGGCCGCGGCGTTGGCCACCGTGGAACTGGAAACCGTGACGCTGGGGATCGTGGCGTCGGACGCGGTGGTGTCGCCACCGGTTCGGTTGCGTGCGTTCGATCCCGCAGTCGCGGGCGCGATTCCGGCCGACTCGGGCTCCGACTCCGGTTCCGACTTGCGCCCCGGCGCCGAGGAGACGGCACTGCGGTCGTCCGCCTTGGGCTTCTTCTTCGGGTCCGGAGACTTCGGCAGTCTGGGGGTGCGTGGCGAGTGTGGTTTGACCGGCGTGGTCGAGGCACCCTTGGTGCTCTGCGCGCGGACGACGACGCCGCCGACGACGGTCGTGGAGGTGGTGCTCGACCCCGCCTGCTGGTCAACCGACGGGGTCGTCGAGACGGCGTCGCCGTCGTGGTCCTTGGCCGAACCCGCCGTCGGTTCCGGCGCTGACGCCGCGCCCCTCGCCGGGGCGGTGTCCGAACCGGCGGTCGTCGAGGTGTCCGACACGTTCGAAGTACCGGCACTGGCGCTCGACGTGCCTGAACCCGTGTCGTCCGCGGCCGCGACACCGTGACCGGTGACGACGGCGGTCCCCACGCCCAGCGCGACGGCCAGGCTTCCGACTCGACCGATGTACGCTGCGGCTCCCATACTGGCCCCCTGACGGCTGCTACGGCTGAACTTCCGTCACAGCCTTCACACCCGTTGCCTTCGTCGCAAGGGACCGCCGCGTTACACCGGGGGCCGTCGGCGGTCACTCGAGTTCGGTCAGAGCTTCCTCGTACAGACCGATCGCCTCGTCCAGTCCGTCGTTGACCCACGCCTCGACGAGCCCGACGTGATCGGCCACCAGTTGGACCTGTGTGACCCATCGCTCGAAGTCGCGGTCGGCGCGCACGGCCGCAATCTGCTCCCTGGTGCCCTGGATCAGGATGAAGCCACCCAACTCGGTGCTCTGTGGCCGCAGGATGCTGGTGTCGAAGCGCTCGACGCGAGCCTGGTCGACGAGATTCTGCAGAAAGCCCTGGGTCGACTTGAGCAGGCCGAGCGCTTCCCGCTCACGCCCGCGGGCCGGAATTCCCCACGCTATCCAGATGCCCGCATCGGCCACGGCGTCCTCCTTCGATGAACCGGTTTCCGACGAACCTATCGGCCGCCGACCCCCACGTCAGCCGGTGACGGTGAACGAAGGTCGACGGCACCGATGGAATTCGCGCCGTCGGTGGGGACCGCAGGCGTGGTCGTCGAGACACTAGATGCCGGAGATGATCGCTTGGCGTTTCGCGATGTATTCGGCGTCGGAGATCGCGCCGCTGGCGCGCATGTTCTCGAGTTCGTGCAGCCGCTGGGGAACCGAAACGGCGGCGGGGGAGGTGTTGGACAGGTCGAACCGCCACGGTGCGTCGACACCGCGCGAGGTCGTGCGGAGGTTCAGCACACCGAGGCGTAGGAGGAGGACGACGATGCCGATTCCGCCGAACGGCAGGGCGAAGTACGTCCAGCCACCGAACACGCTGTTGATCATGGGTATTCCCTCGTGTCGTCGTACCGGCGGCGGTTGCCTCGGCATCGAGACAAGTGAACGAGGACCACGCGGCTACCGATCCCAACCTCACGGCAGCGGTGCTGCCGCGCCCTTCGGCACGTCGAGGTCGTGCTTTCTTCCGGTCGGCCCGTCGACGATGGCTCTCAGCGCCGCGACGTGACCGTCGAACGCAGCACGTCCCTCGGCAGTCAGCCTGGCGTAGACCTTGCGCCGCCTCGCCTCGAGGCGGCGTTCGGTGGTCACGTACATCGCCCTCTCGAGAACCGAGAGTTGCTTGGACAAGGCGGAATCCGAAAGTTTGAGGGCCTCCTTGAGATAGGAGAACTCGACCCAGTCCACGGCCGCCAACATGGCCACCAGGGTCAGGCGCGTGCTGGGGTGGATCAGTTCGTCGAAGCGCGGTGACGGCGGTGAGGTCGTCATGCATGGACCCACCGGCGCAGGGCCCGCAGGATGTGGGGGCCGCCGAAGCCGACGACGGTGCCGCCGAACACCGCGGCGACGATGCCGGGGTGGCGGGCACCGTCGGCGTTGACGGCGAATCCGGCCGCAATCGTCGCCGCGACCAGCGCGAGGAGCATGCCGATCACCGCCACCGGCAGCCGATGCCCGACCGTCTGGGCACTGACCTGCAGGCGGTCCGTCCTCCGGCGACCGTTCAGACGGCGCGATGCAATCGTGCAGTGGACGATGCCGAACCCCACCGTGGCGCCGATGGCGAGCCATTGCGGGCCGACGTCCCCGATCACTCCGAGCAGGATCCAGGCCGCTGCCAGGAGCCACCAGTACCACGTGGGCAGGCCCACTTCGTCGGCGATCAACGCCGTGGCCCGGTCGACGGCGTCCAGGGCGGCACGGGCGTCGTCCCGCGTGATGTTCTCGACCACCCCATCTTCACTTTCCTTCATGGAAAGTAGGCTCCTGTTTCCAGGTGGGAAAGTCAAGAGTCGACCGGATCCACGCTCGCGGGTCGCGGCACGGAGTAGCGTCTCCAGACCTGCGGTGACACCGGGGAACATCGCCGTCTTTGGGGGGCGCATGACCGATCCAGCCACGGCCGACGCGTCCCGCGCGGTGGCACCCGGCACGTTGCGCCCCCCGCCGGTGCGCCTGCCCAAACTGCTGCAGGGCGTCGGGTTCGCCTTCCTTCGCCGCCGGGCGATGCGGAACTGGAGCGGTCGGCACGGACGCGTCTATGAGATCAACGTCCCGATCTTCGGTCGTTCCGTGGTGGTTTCCGATCCGGCTCTTGCGAGGTCGGTGTGTACTGCGAGCAGCGACAAGCTCACCAACGTGCAACCGAACCTGAGCAATCTGTTCGGGCCCGGCTCGGTGTTCGGATTCGACGGCAGTCGGCATCGCGAGCGACGTCGGCTGCTGGCACCGGCCTTTCACGGGCGGCACCTCAAGGACTACGAGTCGGTCTTCGAGGACGAGACTCTGCGCGAAACTGCGAACTGGTCCGAGAACCAAGAGTTTCGGATCCTCGAACCGATGAACAGAATCACCTTGAACGCGATCTTGCGAACCGTCCTCGGCGCCGATGGCACGAGACGCGACGAGCTGAGGTGCCTCAGGGAGACCGTCCAGCCATGGATGACCCTCGGTTCGGTCATGGCCTTCGTGCCCAAGGCGCCAATCCGGACCGGACGCCGCGGCCCTTGGCGGAGGCTGCACGAGTTCCGCGAGGCGTTCGACCGGCTCGCGTTGCCGATGATCGCACGTGCCGAGGCCGATCCGTGTCTCGCCGATCGGGTGGACGTCCTCGCCTTGCTGCTGCGCACCAGGAGCGAGGACGGAAACGAAATGTCGCGCCGAGACGTCTGCGACGAACTGCTGGCCCTGATCGCTGCGGGCCATGAAAGTACGGCGTCGGCACTGGGCTGGACCTTCGAGCGGTTGCGCCGCCACCCCGACGTGCTGGCCGAGTTGGTCAGAGAGGTCGACGCAGGGGGCAGCGACTTCCGCCGGGCCACGATCGTCGAAACACTGCGATCGCGGACGGTAGTCGACGTGATCGGCCGCCGGGTCCGGGCGCCCGACTTCGAGCTCGGCCCCTGGCGCATCCCGCGCGACCGCACGGTGCTGGTGAGGATTGCCGACCTTCACGGCGATCGGGAAGCGTTCCCTCACCCCGAGCGCTTCGACCCGTGTCGTTATCACGGTACGAAGCCGCCGGCATCGGCGTGGATGGCCTTCGGCGGAGGAGCACGACGATGCCTCGGCGCAGACTTCGCGGTCGCCGAGATGGACATCGTGCTGCGAACGGTGCTGCAGCGCTTCCGGATTCTGACCGACGCCACCGCCGACGAGAAGTCGCACTTCCGGGGCATCGCCCACACCCCCAAACGCGGCGGCCGCGTGGTCGTGGTCCGCCGAACGTAGCCCGTCATGTCGATCCAGCTGATCAGACCCGCGCCCGCACGACGCCTCGACATCCGGTGCAACGTCGGCGATGCCATCGTCGCCAACCTGGCGGTCCACATCGTGTTCTTCTTCAAGCGGCATCTCGACACCGGGCCCCTCGCCGACGCCTTCGCGCGTGCGCTGACCGATCTGCCGGTCTTCGCGGGACGAATGACCTTCAGGGCCGGCTTGATGCGGATCCGATGTGAGGGCCAGGGTGTGCCCTTCGCCTCGGTGTCCTCGGGCACGACGCTCGACGAGGCGATCCGATCGGTCTCCGAGGACCGCGGACTCTGGCTCGTCGACCGGGTGAACGGCGCCACGGCCCGGTGGGGGTTGGGCCCGTTGTGCAGAGTCCGCGTCACGCACCTCGCGGACGGGGCGAGCGCGATCGGCGTGTCGTGGCACCACGTAGTCGGCGACATGCAGACCATGATGCTCCTGATGAACGCGTGGGCTGGCGCCGCGGCCGGCCGGCCGCCGGCCACACCGCTGCTCGTCGGGGACCGCGCCGCCTACCTCGACGAGCATCTGCCTGCTGATGGTGCCCGGGAGCCGGGGGTGCGATGCCTCGGGCTGGTGGAACTCGCGCGCAGCGCGCTGTACCTGGTCAAGGATGGGCGCCGGCAGCGGACCTTGAGCGTGTACTTCGGCGAGGACGAGATCACCCGGATGCGGGCTGCCCACGGAAGCCAAATGTGGTTGTCGGCGAACGACGTGGTGTGTGCGCACGTGTCCGAAGCGCTCATGGAGGCGGATCCCACGGCGGACCGTCGCATCCTCGCGATCGCCGTCGACGTGCGACGTCGGTGTGGCCTCGATCCGATGCTCGTCGGCAACGTCATCACGACACTGAATCTCGACCTCCGACGCGGCGAGGGGGCACGGTCGGTCGCCGAACGCATCCGCCACCAGGTCGACCACTTCGTCGACGAACACTGTGACATGCGCACCAATCAACGTTTCCTGGACACGGCCGGTGCATGGCGGGGCACTCGCTGCGTCTCCGCGGCATTCGATCCGGTGCGATGGAACCCGATCGTGTCCAACCAGAGCGGCTTCGGCGTCGAACGGCTCCAGTTCCAAGACACCTTGACGTCGTACTGCGCGCTGGTGATGAAGTCCCCCGTGGCCGGCCTCGGGTCGCTGATGGAGGGAATGGGTGGCCTCGGATTGGTGTTCCAGATCACCTTGGCTCCCAAGGTGTTCGACGCCATGTCGAGCCCCGCGGTCCAGGAGCGCATGCACCGGTTCCGCCGCGCGGACGATGACATTCCACGGATGCACCGCGAGGCTCACGGCTAACTGCTGCGCAGCACCTCGACCGCCTCCAGTCGCCGCGAATGAATCACGGGATACACCGCGGCGGCCATCACCAGTACGGCAACGGCTGCCACGCCGGTTCCCAGCGCCCGTTCCGGCACCCCCCAGACGATCTTCAAGCCGTAGTAGACGGGTGAGCCGAGCGACCACAGATACGTCAGGCCGGCACCCCCGAGGACGGCAATGCCGGCGACCAGCACGCCGAGCACGCCGGCGTTGGCGATGATCACGGCCTGTTCCTGCCCGGAGGTCACCCCGATCGCCCGTAGCACTGCTCGTTCACGCCGGCGTTGCACGAGTCCCAGCACGAACACGTTCAGAACGCTGATCCCGGCGGCTGCCATCACGATGTAGCCCGCGATCGTGAGTGGCTTCAAGAACCGGGTCATTCCGGTCGTCGCCTCCACGCGCCAGCGGTCGTCGTCGTAGACCGACAGTCCGGCCCCGAGGTTCAGGAAGTCGTCGCGGTGCGTGGTGGCGCCGGCTGCGGAGGCGTAGTCGACGGCCACCTGGTCGCGGACGGCTGCCCACTCGTTGCGCGCCACCCTCTCCGAGACGAGGACGACGTCGCCGACCGCGGTGTCGTTGACCATCGCCGGCGTGAAGATCCCCCCGACGCGGAAGCGTCGCGGTCCGTTGACGGTGGGAAGTTCGACCAGATCTCCGGGGCGGGCGCGCAGCCGGCTCGCGGCGATCTCGGTCAGGCCGACATCGCCTTCGCGCACGCTCTGCCAGAACTGCTCCTGCGCACCGGCCGGTTCATACCCGGCCGGTTCATACCCGGCCGGTTCATACATCGCCCGGCTGTACCAATCGCCAGGCGTGACGCCGACGACGAGCCGCGACGTCGTCCCCGATGAGAGCGTCGATTGCCAGCGCGACGACACGGGCCGGCCGCCCGCGGCGCCTGACACCAACGCGAACGTGGCGTCGGAAAGCCGTCCGTCGCGCTGATCGAGCACCGATTGCGGGGCGATCAACAAGGCGGTGGGTAGTCGCTGCGCCTTCTGCGCGGCCACCTGCTCGGTGCCGAGCAGCTGCATGCTGTGTGAGCCGATGGCCAGGCTGGTGCCCTCGGCGAGCAGCGCGGCGGAGAGCGCGAAAAGCACTGTGTAGCGGCGAAAGTCGGCACGAAGCAGACGCCCGACGTCGGGTCGTGCGGCGGTCAGCAATCCAATCAGGCACATGGCGCCGCGCGGCGCCAGCCACGCCGTCACCAACACCACCCCGCACAGCGCCACGGTCATGGCGTTGATGCCCACGCTCAGGGGCAGGGACCCGTGCTCGAAGATCGTCAAGACGACGACGGTTCCCGCGATGAGCGCAGCCCCGACGAGGAGTGGCCACAGTGGGATCGTCCTGGCCCGCTGCATCCCGCCGACGCTCGCCATCGACGCCAACGGCCCCTCACGGACCAGTCTGGCGGCAGGCGCGATCATCGCAAGGATGCCGCACAGGATCCCGGCGAGAGCCCCGATCCCGATCAGGCTGGGCGTGAAGTGCGCCGTGACGGTGCCGCCGGAGCCGGCCAACATCGACCGCCCGAACGTGTCCACTAGATATGTCCCGAGCAGGAATCCGCTTGGCACTCCCATCAATCCGCCGAGAACGCCGACGATCGCGCCTTCGCCGAGCATCCCTCCGAAGAGCCCGAGGGGTTTGGCGCCGATCGCCCCGATGGTCCCCATCACCGCCCGCCGGTCCTCGATGGCCAGCAGGATGGTGTTGATGGCAATGAGAAAGCCGACGATCACTCCGGCGAGGGCGGTCAGGTCGAGGCTCTGAGTGGCAGCCTCGAAGACCGCGGGCTGTTGCGGCCGGGGCGGTCCCGCGGTGGCGACGCCGGCGACGACGCGGTCGACGTCATCGGTGAGGTCGACGCCCGGCTTCGGGATCACGAACGCGGTCGTGACGTAACCGGGCGTCGAGAGCATGCTTGCCGCGACGTCCGCGGAGGGGGCGATGAGCACGTAGCCGTCGTTGATGCCCTCGACGCGGTCGAACTCCGGGAACGTCCACCCCAGGTGTGCCGATCCCGGCGGCAGACCGGGCATGCGCAACTCCGCGCCGAGCGCCAACCCGTGCCGCTCGGCGATCGTCGTGGGCATCTCGAGGGGTACGCCCGGCCCGTCGGCGGGTGTCTGGTCACGGGCGCGCTGTTCGCAGTCGAACGGACCGACCAGCAGCTCGATCTGGCAGGAACCGCCGAGCAGGAAGAACCCGTGACTGCCGCCGGCGGCGTCGACCGGCGTCAGGCCGGCGACGATCGGGATGACCGCCTGCGCCCGTGGCACTTCCGCATGCAGCCGGTCGACCGTCGCGATCGGCAACCGGCCGCTGACCTCCGGGGTGACCGCGATGACGCCTTCGCCGGCGGCGTGGGTGAGCGCAGGGCCGAACGAGTCGAACGGCCGGGCGAGCTCGGTCTTGAGCACCAATGTCCCGATGATGACCGTCACCCCGAGGGCGACGCCGATCACGCTGAGCAGCGACCTGCGCCAGTCGGCGATCAACGCGGCAAGGTGAATCCGCCCGAACGACGACCATCCGGCGCGGAGTCCGGGCATCACGCCCGCCCATCGACGAGATGCAGCTCGCGAGAGCCGTAGCGCGCCGCCGCCAGGTCGTGCGTCACCATGACGACGGCCGCGCCGTCCTCCACCGACAGCGCGCGCAGGACGTCCAACACCTCCGACGAAGAGTGACTGTCCAGGTTTCCGGTCGGCTCGTCGGCGAGGATGATGGATGGCCGGGCCACCAGCGCACGCGCCACCGCGACCCGTTGCATCTGGCCGCCCGACAGCTCTGCCGGCCGGTGGCGCATTCGGTCACCGAGCCCCACGCGTTGCAACATCTCCTCGGCGCGTGCGTCGGCCGTTCGGGCCGGCATGCCGTCGAGGACCAGGGGCAAGGACACGTTTTCGACCGCGGTCAACATCGGGACCAGGTTGAAGAACTGGAACACGAAGCCGAGGTTGCGCCGCCGAAATGCCGCGCGTGCAGCGGTGCTGATCGTCCACACGTCGTGTCCGTTCACCGCCACCGTGCCGTCGTCCGGTGCGTCCAATCCGCCGGCGATGTGCAGCAGGGTCGACTTGCCGGCTCCCGACGGTCCGGTCACGACCACGAACTCGCCGGCCTCCAGCGTGAAGTCGAAGTCGACGAGCACGTGCACCTGCTCGTCACCTCTGCGGTACGTCTTGCCGACGCCCCGGAGTTGAAGGACGGGCGTCACGTCCTCTTCGCCGATGTTCGGTCAACGACCATCGACGAATTGTCACCCGAGTCAATTCCGGGAGGTCGAGTAGGTCGCTACTCGACGTCACCGGCGGCGCGGGCCCTGCCCGGACGAGACCGTTCGTGGCAGCCGGCCCGAGCGGGCGGCGCTCAGCGCAGGAGGCGCCGTACCGAGCCACCACTGTGGGTCTGCATCGTTCTCGACGACGCCGCCGTCGTGGCGCATGAAGTGCCGTTCGTCGCGTCCGGGCTGCTCGAATTCGCCGTCGAGGGCCCGGCCGACCCACTCCGCCCCGAAGGAGAAGACCTCGGCGGCGTACCTGCCGAGCGAGTGGAAGTCGCCTTCGTACACCCGCATCTCCTTGGGTGCGGTGATGCGTTCGTAGGTCGCCAACGCGTCGGCGACCGGGGTCAGCTCGTCGAATTCGCCGATGCCCATCAGGACCGGCCGGGTGATGTGCGTGACCAGGTCGCCGAGCGGCATGCGTGACTTGAGGTCGCGGTCGAAGGCATCCTCGTCGGCGTAGCCGGCCATGTACATGTAGTTCTTCTTGAAGCTGGGTTGGGCTTCCTCGAAGATCGTCTCGAAGTCCCCGGAGACGGCCTCGAACGTCGCGGCGGCGCGCAGCAGAGTATCCGGTTTGCCAGCGCCCGAAGGGCCCAGTAGCCGCTCATGCTGATGCCGAACATCCCGATCCGGGCCGGATCGACCTGCGGCAGACCCGCCAGGTAGGCGGCGTAGGTCTCGATGGCCCGCTCGTAGTTGTCCAGCCCCACGGTCAGTCCGAGGGACCGGGTCTGTCCCTGCCCTGGGCCCTCTATCGACAGGGCCACCACGCCCCGCGCGGTGTAGAAGCGTTCCGCGGCGTAGATGTAGTCCTCCTTGATCATGTCCATTCCGGGGCCGAGGATCACCGCCGGAGCGTTGACGACCTCGCCGCCGGGCAGGTGCAGCAGCCCGAAGAGCGTCGCGCCGTCGAAATCCATCTCGACGCGTCGCACCGTGTTGCCGCGCAACACGCACAACCGGTCGACGCATTGATCGCAGCGTGCCCGCAGTGCCGCCTTGCGGGCGTCGGCGCTGTCGAAGATCGAATACTGGGCGCGGCCGTACATCACCGCCGCCCGCAGATACATGTCGGACGCCGTGCGTGCGAAGCCGTGCAATTCGTGGTGGCGGGCGCGTTCCTGTGCCTGCGCGGCGATCACCGACCAGGCCTTGGGGAGCATTGCACCGCTCGCGACCTGAGCGAACACCTTGTCGAAGTCGGTCGGATCGTAACCTAGCTGTTCCAGCGTGCCCTTGGCGCCAGGATGCAGCGCGTCGAACCCGCCCTCTGCCAGTGCGATGTCGAGCGACCAGTTCTGGCCATGCGAGCGAGTAGTCATCGCAACCCTCTCGGAAAGTACATTAGTACTTATTAGTTAAGTACTAATGTATGCTAGGACAACAAACACCGAGAAGCAATGCCGGCTGAAGGAGAACCACGTCAGACGGTGACCGGGAGGCAGAATGACGGTCGTGGCCCGCAGAGCGGAAATCGACGAACTGGCCAGAGCGGCGTACACCCTCAGCGCGTCCGACGCACGGTTGCGAGGCCGCGCCACCCGCACGCCCGGCGCGCTGTCGTTGGCGCACGCCCGGGCGTTGAGGGTCCTCGCGGAACGCGGGCCCATGACCGTCGGCGCCCTCGCCGAGCGGGTGGAAACCACCAGCGCGGCCGTCACTCAACTGATCAACGGTCTGGCCAAGGCCGGTTACGTCACCAGGGAACGCGCCGAGACGGGGGACCGACGCATCGCCACCGTATCGCTGACGGCCACGGGCCGCGCTCGACACGACGACCGCCAGGCCCGTCTCGACCACTCGCTCGGTGAAGCGCTGGCCGATCTCGACGCTGCTCAGGTTCGATCGGCAACCGCGGTGCTGCGCCGCCTCGCCGACCTCTACGACACGCTGTGAGCCACACCGGTACCACGGGTGCGGCCGACCGTGGAGCCCCCTGTCAGGATTGAACTGACGACCTTTCGCTTACAAGGCGAGTGCTCTACCACTGAGCTAAGGAGGCCTGTGCGGGCCCTAGCGTATCGGTTCACTCATCGGTGTCGATGATGCGCTGCGACGGCACCGGCCGCGCCGTCGGGCGGCGGCTGCGCGACCGGGGCATGGGGATCCGGCCTGCGATGTTGCTCAGTGGGTTTACCACCTGACTCAGGGTGATGACCGCCTCGTGCAGCGCGTCGATGGTCGGCGTCAACGCCTCCAGGCCGGGCGCCAGCCTGTTGAGCGTGTCCGCGACGTCCGCGAGCTTGAGCAGCGGGCCGTCTTCGGCGGTGAACGTGTCGAGCAGACCGCCTTCCGCGAGCAGCCGATCGGCCACGCCGTCCTCCCGCAGCACCCGTTCGATCAGGCCGTCGTTGGCCAACAGTTGATCGGCGAGACCACCGGGGGCGATCAGCCGCGAGATGGCACCGTCGTCGGTGGTCAGCCGGTCGAGGAGGCCGCCCTCGGACGTCACCTGATCGACGAGTCCGCCCGGTCTGAGCAACCGGTTGACCGGTCCGTCGGGTGCGAGGGCGCGGCCGAGTGGGGCATCGTCGTCCATCAGGTGCGCCAGCCGGTTCGCCCGCTCCACGGCCTCCTCGAGCCCCAACAGCTGCGCGAAGGACGACCTGCTGCCGGGCGCCTGGCCCTCGTCGAGGCTGCGCTGGACCACGTTGAGGGTTTCGCCGGCGATGCCGAGCCCCATCTCGGCGACGGCGAGACCGATGCGTACCGGCGCGGTGGCGACGTCGACGATGGCTTTGCCGAAGTTCATCCCGTCAGTGTATGGCGGCGGTCACATGGGTTTCGCGGGAGCTTCCTGGGTATCAACTCACAGGAAGCTCACAGCCCCCATGCAGCGTCAACGCATGCCGATGGGAGGACATTGTCTACATGGCCATGGCAGCAGTACCCGATTCCTTGCCCGAAGCGCGGGTCCTCGTCGTCGACGACGAATCCAACATCGTCGAGTTGCTCTCGGTGAGTCTGAAGTTCCAGGGCTTCGAGGTCCACACCGCTTCCAGCGGACCGGCGGCGTTGGACAAGGCCCGCGAGGTGCGGCCCGACGCGGTCATCCTCGACGTGATGATGCCCGGCATGGACGGCTTCGGCGTGCTGCGCCGCCTTCGCGCCGACGGGATCGACTCGCCGGCCCTGTTCCTCACCGCCCGCGATTCCCTGCAGGACAAGATCGCCGGCCTCACCCTCGGCGGCGACGACTACGTCACCAAGCCGTTCAGCCTCGAGGAGGTCGTCGCCCGCTTGCGCGTCATCCTCCGCCGCTCCGGTCGCGGGATCGAAGAACCCCGCAGCGCGCGGCTCACCTTCGCCGACATCGAGCTCGACGAGGACACCCACGAGGTGTGGAAGGCCGGTGAGCCCGTCTCGCTGTCGCCCACCGAGTTCACCCTGCTGCGGTACTTCATCATCAACGCGGGCACGGTCCTGTCCAAGCCCAAGATCCTCGATCACGTCTGGCGCTACGACTTCGGCGGCGACGTCAACGTCGTCGAGTCCTACGTTTCCTACCTGCGGCGCAAGATCGACACCGGCGAGAAGCGCCTGCTGCACACCCTGCGTGGTGTGGGGTACGTGCTGCGCGAACCGCGCTAGTCGCATCAATGCGTGCGTTCGTCAGCCAACGGCCGCGCTTCTTGGACAATGGACCGATGGCGGTCATTCGCGGACGAGGCATCCCACTTCGGGTGGGCCTGGTCGCAGCGACCCTGGTTCTGGTGGCGTGCGGCTTGCTCGCCTCCGGGATAGCCGTCACCTCGATCATGCGGCACAGCCTCATCAACCGTGTCGACGAGACGTTGCTCGATGCGTCCCGAGGATGGGCGCAGGCGCCGCGCCGGATGCCCGCCACGCCGATGGAGGACCCGAACCCGGCGAGGCCACCGTCGAACTTCTACGTCCGTGGCATCGACACCGACGGACGCATCTGGATGGCCGTCAACGACCGCGACGCCGAGCCCGCGCTGCCCGACGGCAACGACGTGGGGCCGGTGCCTGTCACGGTCGGATCGGTTGACGGCTCCGCGGTGCAGTGGCGTGCGATGACGGTGCGTGGCCTCCATGGTGAGTTGACGACCGTCGCCATCGACCTGTCCGACGTGGCGTCGACCGTACGCGCCCTCACGTGGTCGCAGGTTGGCATCGGCGTCGCGGTGCTGCTGGTGCTCGGCATCGCCGGATTCGCCGTGGTGCATCGCAGCCTGCGGCCGCTGGTGGAAGTAGAGCAGACGGCCGCGGCGATCGCTGCCGGTGAGCTCGACCGCCGGGTACCGCAACGCGACTCGCGAACCGAAGTAGGCCGATTGTCGTTGGCGCTCAACGGAATGCTTGCGCAGATACAACGCGCCGTGGCGTCCTCGGAGGCGTCGGCCGAACACGCGCGGACGTCCGAGGAGCGAATGCGGCGGTTCATCACCGACGCCAGCCATGAGCTCAGGACGCCACTCACCACCATTCGAGGTTTCGCCGAGCTGTACCGCCAGGGCGCCGCGCGCGACGTGGAGCTGTTGATGACCCGGATCGAGAGCGAGTCGCAGCGGATGGGACTGTTGGTCGAGGATCTCCTCCTGCTGGCCCGGCTCGACGCGCAGCGCCCGATGGAACGTCGCCGTGTCGACCTGCTGGCACTGGCCAGCGACGCCGTCCACGACGCGAGATCGATCGCGCCGAAGCGGGCCGTCACCATGGAGGTGTTCGACGGGCCCGGAACTCCCGAGGTGCTGGGCGACGAGGCGCGGCTGCGGCAGGTGTTGGGCAACCTGGTGGCCAACGCGCTTCAGCACACGCCTGATTCGGCGAGCATCGCGATACGCGTCGGCACCGAACGGGACAGCACGATATTGGAGGTCGCGGACAAGGGTCCGGGAATGAGTCGCGAGGACGCGCAACGGGTGTTCGAGCGGTTCTACCGCACGGACTCCTCGCGGGCACGCACCAGCGGCGGTACCGGTCTCGGGCTGTCCATCGTGGACTCGCTGGTGTGCGCGCACGGCGGCACGGTCAGCGTGACGACTGCCCCGGGGCAGGGTTGCCGCTTCACCGTGCAGCTGCCCCGCATTGCCGACGTCGTCGTCGACGTGGCGGCGGACGTGCCGACGGCGGTCAGCTGATCACCTCGCCGGATCGAGCTCTGCCAGAGCGGCTTTGATCTTCGCCTGCGCTTCGTCGAGTGACTCCGCCGACGGGTTGCGGTCGACGTTGGCGAAGCCGAAGTCGGCGAGGTTACGGGCGGGGAACACGTGCACGTGAAGGTGAGGCACCTCGAGTCCGGCGATGATGAGGCCGGAACGCTCCGTGCCGAAGGCCGCGCACACGGCCTTGCCGATGCGTTGCGAGACGGCCATGACGCGGTTGAACGCCGCCGGGTCCACGTCGTGCCAGTTGTCGATCTCCGCGCGCGGGACGACCAGGGTGTGCCCTTGAGTCATCGGCTCGATGGTGAGGAACGCGACCGTTTCGTCGTCCTCGTAGACGAAGCGACCAGGAATTTCACGGTTGATGATCTTGGTGAATACGGAGGCCATGGCGTCGAGCATGCCAGACGTCCCGTACAGGCTTTTGCCAGCTCCGCGCCAGAGCCGTGGCAGCTCGATCAACGACGGTGGACGCCATGACCGACCTGGCGAATGCCCGCACGGCCGGGGTCGGCTCACGCCCACCGAGGTTCTCCACCGCCAGGGGCTACGTGCTCGACGTCGTCATTCCGGTCTACAACGAGGAGAACGATCTGCCGGGCAGCGTTCGCCGGCTGCACGACTTCCTGGCCACCGAGGTGCCCTACCCGGCACGAATCACCGTGGCCGACAACGCCAGCACCGACGGCACGCTGGAGGTGGCGCGGCAGCTCGCCGAGGAGCTGCCGAACGTCGGGTTCATCCACCTCGACGCCAAGGGGCGCGGGGGAGCGCTGCACGCGGCCTGGACGTCATCGACCGCCGCGGTGGTCGCCTACATGGACGTCGACCTGTCGACCAACCTGACGGCACTGATGCCGTTGGTGGCGCCACTCGTCTCCGGGCATTCCGACATCGCGATCGGATCCCGGTTGGCGGCGTCGTCCCGGGTGGTGCGCGGTCCCAAACGTGAATTCGTCTCGCGCAGTTACAACTTGATTCTTCGTGGCGTCCTCGGGGCCCGGTTCTCCGATGCGCAGTGTGGATTCAAGGCGATCCGCGCCGACGTCGCCCGGCAGTTGTTGCCGCTGGTGGCGGACACCGGCTGGTTCTTCGACACCGAACTGCTGGTCATCGCGGAACGCGTCGGACTACGCATCCACGAGGTGCCCGTCGACTGGATCGACGACCCCGACTCCCGCGTCGACATCGTCCGCACCGCGGTCGACGACCTCAAGGGATGCTGGCGGGTGGGCCGGGCTCTGGCCACCGGCGCACTGCCGCTGCGCGAATTGCAGACCGCCCTCGGGCGGGAGCCGCTGGTGCCCGGCGTGCCGCACGGCATGATCGGTCAGCTGGTCAGGTTCGGGATCATCGGCGTCGCGAGCACGTTGGCGTACGCCTTGCTCTACCTGGTGCTGCATCCCGCGATGGGGGCGCAGGCCGCGAATTTGGTCGCGTTGCTGATCACTGCCATCGCCAACACCGCCGCCAATCGGGCGTTCACCTTCGGCGTGCGCGGTCGCAACGGGCTGGGTCGTCATCAGGTTCACGGGTTGCTCGTCTTCGCGTTCGGGCTGGCCATCACCAGCGGGTCGCTGTTCGTGCTGCACCGATTCGACCCGACGATCGACAAGGTCGCCGAACTCTCGGTGCTGGTCGTGGCGAATCTGGTGGCGACGTTGGTGCGATTCGTCGCGCTGCGGCGAGTGTTCGGCGCCCACCGCCGCTAGAAGGGCGGTAGGTCGGGGTCGGGGTGAAGGTGTCGTGGTGTTCGAGGTCTTCGTCGTGGTGCACCGGTGTTTTGGGGTGGTCGCGATCGAGTTATGGCGGCGATTGGCGGGATGACACTATGAAACGAGCTGAAGGGCTGAGTGATTCACCCGCTTCAGGCATTCCGTGCGCGTAGGGTACGACCAACAGACGGGGTATAGCGTCATGCCTGATTCAACCGAGCCAATGGCGGCAGTGCGCCGCTACGTAGAAGCCTTCAACGATATGGACCCGGCAGCGATGGCGGCGGCCTGCGCCAACCCGATGCAGATTCTCGACGGCATGTCGCCGCATGTGTGGCAGGGGCCGACCGCCGCAGAAGATTGGTGGTCGGACGTGCTCGCCGAGGGTGAGCACCTCGGGGCTTCCAGCTACCGCATTGACATCGGCGAGCCACGGCACGTCGATGTCAATGGTGAGAGCGCTTATGTCGTCGTTCCGGCGACCATGACCTTCGACGTGCGAGGTAACCAGGTCACACAAACGGGTTCGGTTTATACCGTCGCGCTTCGCAAGATCGACGCAGATTGGCGTCTTACCGCCTGGGCTTGGGCAAAGGGCGTTTAGCCAGTGGTGGCGGCGTGTGCGTGAAGAACACTCTGGAGGAGATGCAGTCGCTTACCGGCGGATGAGCGGCGACCTCGAGCGTTTCAGCGAACGCGGAAGCGCTGCAACCGCTACGAACCGCCGACCTGCAGCACGGGTCCGGACGTGCCGATGTAGTCGATTCAGTGGGTTAGTACCCGCGTCGGCCGCCTTGGTCGCCCATCCCAGGGGCAGGTGGAGGCGCGGGGACGTTTGTCGCATTGTTCTGGGGAACGGTGCATTGACCGTCGATTACTACTTGACCTGGCTGGCAATCCGTGGTGTCCGGTTGGGCGTCGGCGGTGGGTGCGCCGATCATTGCGGATACCGTGAAACATGCGCCAGCCGCGGCCAGGAGCGCGGTGGTTCGTGGTCTTGTTGCGCGCATGGCACGCCTCTTTCTGCTGGTAGAGGGGCGTCAATCTAGCAGCGAGAGCTGTGTTTTGACAGGGGGGTAAGCAACGAATGTCATACGCAGCCGCCACGAACACTTGAGGTTCGACGGCGCGGTGCGACCGGAGCACCACTTTGATCGAACACCCGCTCGAGTACGCCGCCACCACCACCGACACTCACCGGTCGGCGGCCGGCAGGGTCAGGTCGCGTCCACCTGGCCGAACCTCATGGCGTCCATGTTCCAGTAGCCGCGCAGGTTGGTGATCAGGCCCGCGTCGTCGACCCGGTAGGTGAACACGCCGCGGACCGTCGCCGTGAAGCCGTTCGGAAACTCGGTGTGCAACACCAGGATGTAGGCGATCTCGGTGGGCGAGCTGGACGGAAACGTCGCCTCGCAGGTGACGGTCAGCTGGTTGGGGCCGATGTTCGCGTCGTAGAACGCCGCCACGGCCTGCTTGCCGCGCACTCCGGTACCGTCGGGATTGGTGACGGCCTGGCCGATCGGGTCCTCGATGACGACGTCATCGCTCATCAGAGCCAACCAGCCGTCGCGATCGCCGGACTGCACACACCGCCACGACGCCTCCGATGCCGCGAGGACCGGCGACTTCTCGACTGTCTCCTGTGACATCCGGGTCTACCTGTCGGCGTCGGTGTAGCGGATCACCCCGCGGATGTTGCGGCCCTCCAGCATGTCCGTATAACCGTCGTTGATCTGCTCCAGCTGGTACTGCCTGGTGATCATGTCGTCGAGGTTCAGCTTGCCCGCCTTGTACATCGACAGCAGCTGGGGAATGTCGAAGTGCGGATTGCCACCTCCGAAGATGGTGCCCTGCAAGCGCTTCTGCATCAGCGTCAACATCGCCAGGTTCAACGTGACGTCGGTGTCCATCATGCTTCCGATGGCGGTCAGCACGGTGGTGCCGCCCTTCGAGGTCAGGTTGACGTAGTTGTCGACGTCCTTGCCGTGCAGCTCGCCGACAGTCACGATGACCTGCTTGGCCATCAACCCGCGGGTGACCTCGGCGACGCCGGCGAACGCGGACTCCAGATCGGGATAGGCGTGCGTGGCACCGAACTTCAGCGCCGCGTCGCGCTTCCACTCGACCGGCTCGATGACGAAGAGGTTGCGCGCCCCCGCGTTGACCGCGCCTTGCAGCGCCGACATGCCCACGCCGCCGACTCCGATCACCGCGACGTCGTCACCGGGTCGGATGTCACCGGCACGCACGGCCGAGCCGTACCCGGTCGTCACCCCGCAGCCCACCAGGCAGGCCACTTCGAACGGAATCGACTCGTCGATCTTGACCACCGAACTGCGGTGCACCACCATGTACGGGCTGAACGTGCCGAGCAGCGTCATCGGGAAGACCGGCTGACCCTTCGCGGTGATCCGGTGCGTGCCGTCGGAGACCGCGGTGCCGCCGAGCAGCCCCGCCCCCAGGTCGCACAGGTTGCGCATCCCGGCCTGGCATGACGGACATGCGCCGCACGACGGGATGAACGACAGCACTACGTGATCGCCCGGCGCGAGATCCTCGACGCCGGGGCCGACCTCGGTGACGATGCCTGCGCCCTCGTGGCCGCCGAGCACCGGGAAGCCCATCATGGGGATGCCGCCGGTGACCAGGTGATGGTCCGAGTGGCACATGCCCGCGGCTTCCATCTGAATCTTGACTTCGTCCTTGACCGGGTCGCCGATCTCGATCTCCTCGATCGACCACGGCTGGTTGAATTCCCAGATGAGAGCACCTTTGGTCTTCATCAGTACGTGCCTTCCACTAGATCCCGTGAGGCCAGACTAGAGCCTCTAGTTAAGTCGGTCACACCCACCCCAAGCAACTGCTTGGTGGAGCGCCTACCAGATCGGCAGCGGTGCCTCGCCGAGTGGGTAGTAGCCGGGCAGCTTCTCGCCTTCGACGCTGCGTTCGATGCGCTTCTGCATGCCCGTGCTGAGATCGCCCGACTCGATGAGCTTCATGAACATCTTCGAGACGTGCCCGAAGTCGAAGAAGTCGCGCTGCCACTCGATGAGCAGGTCGTCGTTCAGACGGAACCAGCTGCCCCCGATGCCGTAGATCTCATCCCGGCTGCCGTCGGCCTTGGTGACGATCTGCTTCCAGAACCCGACGATCTCGTTCTGCTTCTCGTCGACGAGGACCTTCTGATACTCGTAGACCCAGTTCTCCAGGCCTTCCATCTCCAAACCCAAGGCGACATCTCGGATTTGATCCTTGCCGACACACATGACGTCTTCCTTGGGGCCGATGTTCCACCCGTAGGTGGCGTCGTCGGTGTAGAAGTCCGCCAACGGCTTCCAATCACCGGCCTTCTCGGCGTCCTTGTTGACCTGCAGCCAGCGCTGGACCCAGTCGTCGAGATCTTCGCGTGACCTCATTTTCGCTCTTCTTTCTCTCGGATGAACAGAGCTTGGGTGGGGCACGTCTGCACGGCGCGTTCGATCTCGTCGCGAGCGTCGTCGGGTGGTGTCGGATCGAGGATCTCGACCTTCCCCCTCCTGGGCACCGCGAAGTAGTCCGGCGCCTCGAGTTCGCACATGGCGTGGCCCTGGCACAGGTCCAGGTCCACCTCGATCTTGAAACCCATCGTGATGCCTAACCGATGCGCCTGCGATAGCGCACCTTGGCGGGCCGATCCAGTTGGACGACCATCTTGGTGTGGTCGTTGCGGTAGGTGTCCTCGGGCTGCGCCATTTCGAAGGCGTACTCGCGCAACAGGACCGAGAAGATCGCTTTGATCTGCATGGTTGCGAACGCGGCACCGACGCAGCGGTGACGTCCGGCGCCGAACGGGATCCAGGTCCAGCGATTTGCGACGTCGGCCTGTTCGGGCTTGTCGTAGCGGCTCGGATCGAAGGCGTCCGGATCGGGGAAGTCCTCGGGAATCCGGTTGCTGATCGCGGGTGAGGCGGCGACGAAGTCACCGTCGTGAATCGGGAAGCCCTGCACCTCGAACTCGCCCTTCGCGACGCGCATCAGGATGATCAGCGGCGGGTGAAGGCGCAAGGTCTCCTTGACCACGTTGTCCAACAACGGAATCTGGCGCAGCGCGTGAAAGCTCACCTCCTGGCCGTCGGAGTACAGTTCCTCCAACTCGTCGACGATGGCCGCGTACACCTCGGGATGGCGTAGCAGTTCGATCAACGTCCAGGACGAGGTGCCCGAACTGGTGTGGTGGCCGGCGAACATCAGCGAGATGAACATGCCGGTGACCTCGTCGGCGGAGAACCGGGCGTTGCCCTCGTCGTCGCGAATCGACACCAGCACGTCGAGCATGTCCCGGTCGGACTTGTCCCGTGGCGGGTTGGCGAGCCGGCCCTCCATGATCTCCTGCACCAGGCCGACGAGTTTCACCCGCGCTTCGTCGCGACGCTGGAAGCTGTCGATCGGAAGGTACGGGTCGACGTAGCACAGCGGGTCGGTGCCACGCTCGAGTTCGTGGTAGTAGTGCGCGAACCGGCCGTCGAGCTGCTCGCGGAACTTGAGCCCGATCAGGCATGCCGTCGAGGTGTAGATGGTCAGCTCGGAGAAGAAGTCGAGCAGCTCGACCTCCCCCTCGTCCCCCCAATCGGCGATGATCTTCTTGACCTCGGCCTCGATGGTCGCCGCATGCCCCTTCATCTGCTCACCGCGCAGCGCCGAGTTGTGCAGCATCTCCTTGCGCCGTTCGGGGCTGGCGTCGAACACCACGCCCTCGCCGAAGATCGGCGTCATGAACGGATACGCCTCGGCCTGGTCGAGATCCTCGTCGGCAGAACGGAAGAAGAACTCGTTGGCCTCCGCGCCGGACAGCAGGACGACGTGTTTGTCGACCAGTTGGAACCAGCCGACATCCCCACATTCCCGCCGGACTCTGGCCATGAGGCCGATCGGGTCGGTGCGGAATTCCTCGAGGTGTCCGTGCTCTTCCTCACCACCGGAAACGCGGGGCACGATGGCCGTGGTCACTGTGGTGCGATCCCTTCTTCGCCGAGGGTGAGCTTCTGTCGATCCTTCAGATCCGCCAGCGGCGCCTCCGGCTGCATCTCCATGTTGGCGATGAAGCCACCCCGCGGGGTCTCTGCCACGAAGGCGATGGCGCGCGCCAGATCCGAGGCGCGCAGGAAGTAGTCGTGACGGGCCTGCCCCCACTTGGCCCAGTCCTCGAGTGCGGGTCCGATGGACTCGGCGGGCAGGCTCCAACCCATCGACGTCTTGGTCGGTCCCGGGTGCACGATCGACGCGCGGACCCCGGTGCCCTCGAGTTCCATCTGATAGTTGGTCACCATGGCGACCAGTGCCGCCTTGGCCGCGCCGTAGGCGCCCATGTGCGGGCGCTGACGCAACGCGACGTCGGAGCCGACGAAGATCAGGTCACCACGCCGGCGTCCGATCATGCCGGGCAACACCGCAGCGGCCAACCGGTTCGCCCCGACCAGGTGGATCTGCAACTGCGACTCGAACTCGTCGGTGCTGATCTCGGCCAGCTTGCCGAAGTAGGTGTCGCCGGCGCCGGCCACCAGGACTTCGATTTCGCCGAGAGCGTTGACCGACTGCGAGACGAACGACTTCACCGAGTTCGGATCGGTCACGTCAAGGTGGAATCCGACCGCCTCGCCTCCGTCGGCATTGATCTTGCCGACGATGTCGTCGAGCTTCTCGACGCGTCGAGCACCCAGTGCGACGGGGAATCCCCGGGCGGCCAATTCGATTGCGGTGGCTTCACCGATGCCCGCCGAGGCGCCGGCCACGATGGTGGGCCTGCGGTCGGGTAGCGGGGCGAAACGGGGCATCGAGGCGGTCCCTTCAGCGGAGTTGGACGGTGATGGGTAGATGAGCGAAGCCGCGCACGTTGCTCGAATGAACCCGTACCGCATTGGCCTCGTCGACGTGGTAGTCGCGCACGCGAACGAGGAACTGGGTCAGGGCCACGTGGGCCTCCATGCGGGCGAGGTGGGCTCCGAGACAGAAGTGTGCACCGCTGCCGAAACTCACCAGCTTGGAACCGATGTCACGGCCGATGCGGTAGGCGTCGGGATCGCAGAACACCCGGTCGTCGCGGTTCGCCGAGCCGGGAAGGAGCAACAGCACCGCGCCGGCCGGAACCACGGTGCCGTACATCTGCAGGTCCGCCGAGACGGCGCGGGCCAGGATCTGACTCGAGGTGTCGTAGCGCAGGGTCTCCTCCACCCACGGCTTGACCAGTGCACGGTCGTCGAACACCGGTGCCAGCTCGTCGGGATTCCGGAAGCCCCAATATGCAGCGTTGGCAAGCAGTTTCGTGGTGGTCTCGTTACCGGCGACGACCATCAGGAACAAGAACGCCATGATCTCTTCGTCGGTCAGCCGGTCACCGTCGACTTCGGCGTCCACCAGTGCCGAGGTGAGGTCGTCCGAGGGGGCCTTACGCCGTCGCGTCACCATGTCGGCGTAGTACACCAGCAGGTCGGCAGAGGCCTGCATCGCCTCGGCGGGTACGTCGGACACTCCGTCCTCGCGATGCATCACGCCGTCGGCGAGGGCGCGGATGCGGGCCCTGTCCTGGGCGGGCACGCCCATCAGTTCCGAGATCACGTCCATCGGCAACTTGCCCGCGAAGTCGTCGACGAAGTCAATACCGACGTCGGAAGATCCCGACTGCAGCGCGGTGTCGAGATGCTGCACGGCGATCTCGGTGACCCGTCCCTCGAGTTCGCGAATGCGCCGGGGCGTGAACCCCTTCGACACCAGGGTGCGCAGCCGTAGGTGTCCCGGATCGTCGAGCGCGAGGAATGACATGACCTTGTGGGCCTGCTCGTTGCGCGAGACGGGGTCCAGCGACACCCCGTGCTTGTTGGACAGCGCGGTGCTGTTGCGGAAGCCCTGCACGACGTCGGCGTGCCGCGACAGCGCCCAGAAGTTCAGCTCGGCGTTGTGGTACAGCGGAGCCTCGTCACGCAGGCGCCGGTAGTACGGGTAGGGATCCTCGTGAAAGTCGTAGTCGTACGGGTCGAGGACCAGGCCTTCCGTCGGATGTTCCAGGTCCACGGTCATCGTTCGTCCCTCACGATGAGGCCGACGACGTAGCTGAGCCGGTCGGCGATCTGGTGGTAGCTGAAGACGCCACTGCCTGCGTTGACCAGCGCACCGAAGAAGGTCATCTCCAGGGCCGAGACGACGCGGGGGTCGGCGCCCGGGCCGACGGCAGATCGGATGCGGCGGTGGATCTCCCCGCCGATGCGGTCGCGGACGCGACGGACGGTGGGGTCGCTGCCCGCCAGCAGTGCCGTGGTGCAGGCCGCCGCGACCTCGGGTTCGTCGGCCACGGTCAAGGCCATGCTGCGAAGGGTCTGCTCGACGCGCACCGTCATCGGCTCGTTGACGTCGGTGAAGTACGGCACCTGTCGCAGCAGGTCGAGGTAGACCTCCGCGATCAGGTGGTTCTTGGAGGAGAAGTAGGTATAGGCCGTGGCGGGCGCCACGCCGGCTCGGGCTGCCACCGCGCGCACCGTGAGGTCGGTGTAGGACGATTCCCGCAGCATTTCCAAGCCCGCGGTCAAGACCTTGCGGAAGGTCTCTTCCTGCCGGGGGTTGCGCGGGCGCTCGCCAGGGTCCGCGTCGGCCTCGCCTGCGACTGCGGCCGCTGCTTCACTGGACACATGTCCAAGTTATCCCATCGCGCCAGCCCTGGGCAACCCAGGACGTAGAAAGTCGCATTGACCAATGCTTTCCGGTAGGGATCGCCGGGCACCGCGGACGAACCTTGCCACCGGGGCGATGCCGGGGCTACTCTTCGTGCCACAGTGACCGGACAGTTGTCCAGATGTGAACGGGAGTGTGGATGGCGCTACTGGGCGATCGCGAAAGCCGTCTGTTCATCGACGGCAAGCTCGTCACGGGCAGCGCGGGCACCTTCCCGACGGTCAATCCGGCCACCGAGGAGGTGCTCGGCGTCTGCGCTGATGCGGGCGCCGATGACATGGACGCGGCGATCGGGGCCGCGCGCCGCGCCTTCGATGAAACGGACTGGGCCATCGACGTCGAGCAGCGGGTGCGGTGCATCCGCGCGCTGCAACGGGCCATGCGCGATCACACCGAAGAGCTACGGGAGCTGACCATCTCGGAGGTCGGTGCGCCTCGCATGCTCACCTCGGCCGCTCAATTGCAGGGTCCCATCGAGGATTTGAGCTTCTGCGCAGACACGGCCGAGACCTATCGATGGAGTACCGACCTGGGCGTCGCATCCCCGATGGGAATGAAGACCCACCGCACGGTCACCAGGGAGGCGATCGGAGTGGTCGGCGCCATCACGCCGTGGAACTTCCCACATCAGATCAACCTGGCCAAGATCGGACCCGCACTTGCCGCCGGCAACACCCTGGTGCTCAAACCGGCACCGGACACACCGTGGGCCGCCGCGGTGCTCGGCGAGATCATCGCCGAGCACACCGACTTTCCCGCGGGCGTCATCAACATCGTGACTTCCAGTGACCACGGTGTCGGTGCGCAGCTGTCGCGGGATCCGCGTGTCGACATGGTGTCGTTCACCGGTTCGACGAACACCGGACGGGCCGTCATGTCCGATGCCGCCGCGACGCTCAAGAAGGTGTTCCTCGAGTTGGGCGGCAAGTCGGCCTTCCTGGTCCTCGACGACGCGGATTTGGTCGGGGCGTGCGCGATGTCGGCATTCACCGCCGCCATGCACGCCGGGCAGGGCTGCGCGATCACCACCCGTCTGGTCGTGCCGCGTGCCCACTACGACGAGGCGGTCGAGGCGGCCGCGGCGACGATGGCCGGTTTGACGCCCGGTGATCCCAGGGATCCGGGCACGGTCTGCGGGCCCGTGATCTCCGCGCGGCAGCGCGATCGCATTCAGGGCTACCTGGATCTGGCGGTCGAGGAGGGCGCGAGGTTCGCGTGTGGCGGCGGACGACCCGCGGATCGTGACACCGGCTACTTCATCGAACCGACCGTCATCGCCGGGCTCGACAACGACGCGAGGGTCGCCAGGGAGGAGATCTTCGGTCCGGTGCTGACGGTGATCGCCCACGACGGCGACGACGACGCCGTCCGCATCGCGAACGACTCACCGTACGGCCTGTCCGGCACGGTGTTCTCCGGTGAAGCGCAGCGAGCTGCCGCCGTCGCCGCGCGGATGCGGGTCGGCACCGTCAACGTCAACGGCGGCGTGTGGTACTCGGCAGACGTGCCCTTCGGCGGTTACAAGCAGTCCGGGATCGGCCGCGAGATGGGCCTAGCGGGATTCGAGGAGTACCTGGAGACCAAGGCGATCGCCACGCTGGCGAATTAGGAGGACAGTGGGACTCTACGGAGAACAGTTCACGGACAAGGTGGCGATCGTCACCGGCGCGGGCGGCGGCATCGGCCAGGCGTACGCGGAGGCCCTGGCGCGGGAAGGTGCGGCAGTGGTCGTCGCCGACATCAACGTCGAGGGCGCGCACAAGGTCGCCGACGCGATCGCGGGTGAGGGCGGCAACGCACTCGCCGTGCACGTCGACGTGTCGGATCCGGACTCGGCCAAGGACATGGCGGCTCGGACGCTGGCGGAGTTCGGCGGCATCGACTACCTGGTCAACAATGCGGCGATCTTCGGCGGGATGAAGCTCGACTTCCTGATCACCGTCGACTGGGAGTACTACAAGAAGTTCATGGCCGTGAACCTCGACGGCGCGTTGGTGTGTACCCGCGCGGTGTACCGCAAGATGGCCAAGCGCGGCGGCGGGGCGATCGTCAACCAGTCGTCGACCGCGGCATGGATGTACTCGAACTTCTACGGCCTGGCCAAGGTCGGCATCAATGGCCTCACCCAGCAGCTGGCCACCGAACTGGGCGGCCAGAACATCCGGATCAACGCGATCGCGCCCGGTCCCATCGACACCGAGGCCAATCGGACCACCACCCCGCAGGAGATGGTCGCCGACATCGTCAAGGGAATCCCGTTGGCGCGCATGGGTCAGCCGGAGGATCTCGTCGGGATGTGCCTGTTCCTGCTGTCCGATCAGGCCAAGTGGGTCACCGGGCAGATCTTCAACGTCGACGGCGGACAGATCTTCCGATGAGCGCTTGCGCGAAGAGCGGAGGGCGGAGCTCGTGAGCGAACCGAGGCTGGGCTTCGTCGGGCTCGGCAACATGGGCACGCCGATGGCCAAACGACTCGTCGGGTGGCCCGGCGGCGTGACCGTCTTCGATCTCCGAGCCGAGGCCGTGACGCCGCTCGCCGGTTTGGGTGCGTCGGTGGCCGACGATGTGGCCGCAGTCGCGGCGGCCGACGTCATCTGTGTCACCGTGCTCGACGACGGGCAGGTGCGCGACGTCGTCGCCGAGCTGGCCGGGTACGCCAAGACGGGTACCGTCATCGCGATCCACTCGACGATCAGCCCCGACACGGCCGTCGAGTTGGCGGCGGCGTTGCGCCCAAAGGGGATCCACGTCGTCGATGCGCCGGTGTCCGGTGGCGGTGCTGCGGCCGACAAGGGCGAGCTGGCGATCATGGTCGGCGCCGACCGCGACGTCTACGAGCGGGTCAAGCCGGTGTTCAAGCGGATGGGGTCGATGGTGGTCCACGCCGGTGAGCCAGGTGCCGGAACCCGAATGAAGCTGGCGCGCAACATGTTGACCTTCATCGGCTTTGCCGCGGCGTGCGAGGCCATGCAGTTGGCCGAGGCCAGCGGCATCGACTTGAAGCAGCTCGGCAGGGTGGTGCGTCACACCGACGCGCAGAGCGGTGGCCCCGGCAGTGTCGTCATCCGGGAGAGCATGGCCGACCTGGCACCAGACGACTTCCTCTACGGGCCGCTCTCCCATGCCGCGGTCCTCGGTGAGAAGGACCTCCGGCTGGCACTGGCGCTCGGCCGGGCGACCGGCGTCGATCTGCCGCTGGCCCAGGTGGCCATCGAGAATCTGGCCGTTGGGCTCGGCGTACCGCACCGCGTGACCGGCACGAAGGAGTGATCATGGACGAGTTGCGCCGCAAGGGCCTCGACAAGATGAACGAGGTCTACGGCTGGGACATGCCGGACATGCCGGGTGACTACTTCGCGCTGACCGCCGACCACCTGTTCGGCACCATCTGGACGCGACCTGGACTGTCGATGCGGGACAAGCGCTTGTTGACGCTGACCGCGGTGACGGCCCTCGGCATCACGGACCTGGCCGAGATCCAGGTCAACGCGGCGCTGCACAACGAGGAGCTGACGGTCGAGGAGCTCAAGGAGATGGCCATCTTCCTGACCCATTACCTCGGGTTTCCGTTGGGTTCCAAGCTCGACGGCGTGGTGACGAAGGTCGCGGGGAAGCGGAGGAAGGCGGCCGCCGAGGGCCATGGCGAGGACACCAAGGGCAATGCCGACGCCGCGGTAGAGATGCACTCGGGAGGCACGCTCGATGACGAGTAGATACGCGGCGCTCTCGCGCGAGCAGCTCGCCATCCTGGTACCCGAACTGCTGTTGATCGGGCAACTGATCGACCGGTCCGGAATGGCCTGGTGCATCAGCGCGTGGGGCCGCGCCGAGATGGTGCAGATCGCGATCGAGGAATGGGCCGCATCCAGCCCGCTGTACACCAGGCGGATGCAGAAGGCACTTCGTTACGAGGGCGTCGACGTCGTCACCATCTTCAAGGGCCTGCAGCTCGACATCGGCGCCCCACCGCAATTCATGGACTTCCGCTACACCGTGCACGACCGGTGGCACGGCGAGTTCCACCTTGACCACTGCGGGGCGCTGCTCGACGTCGAGCCGATGGGCGAGGACTACGTCCGGGGCATGTGCCACGACATCGAGGACCCCACCTTCGACGCGACCGCGTTGGCCACCAACCGCAAGACCCAGGTCCGGCCGATTCACCGACCGCCGCGGCGCCCCTCCGACCGCAGCCCGCACTGCGCGTGGACGGTGACCATCGACGAGTCCCATCCGCCGGCGCCGTTCATCCCCGCGATGGACGTCGTCGGCGCCAGCCGTGCGTACTCTTGCGAGCTCGATCCGATCGATCCGAACGACGAGGGCATGGCCGACTATGCGGGCCCGCTGCTGTCCGACGTCGACTTCGGCGCGTTCTCGCATTCGGCGCTGGTGCGCATCGCCGACGAGGTGTGTCTGCAGATGCATCTGCTCGTATTGTCCTTCACGCTCGCGGTCCGGGCCCGCGCGGGTGGCGACGCCACGTTGGAGCAGTCGGTGCGCACCAAGCAGCTGATCGGCATCGCCGGCGTTGCGGCCGAGCGAATCCACCGCGCCCTGACACTGCCGGGTGGCGTCGCGGGCGCATTGCGCGTCCTGGAGCTGCACCCGCTGCTGAACCCGGCAGCCTATGTCTTCGCCGACACCTCTCCGGCGTCGATACGCGTACGCCGTTCACCCGCCTACGACGACGGCGCGTGGGTCTCGCTGGTCTCACCCGCCTCCGACAAGCCGTTGCAGGCGATCGTCAACGCGGTCGACCCCTGCCTGCGTGCGGAGGTCGCCGGCACCGAATCCGACTGGGCGGTACACGTTTTCGACACCGGCACCCCCGCCGAGGAGCTCGGTGAAGTGGCCGTGTGCAAGTTCTCCGGTGGCGCCTCCTGGGTGTTCGAGAACCGGAAGTCCCTGCCGCTCACGGTCCTGTGACTGCCACGCCGACCCAGCGCCTCAGGTAGTCGCGCAGGTCCTGATCGGTCCGCGGCGGCCGGCCGGGGTCGATGATGAACGACTGGATGATGCGCAGCAGGTGCTCGGCGAGCTCGTCGAGGACCGCGTCGGAGTAGCCGAGCCCGGACCAGTCGACGTCGAACCGGCGCAGCAGCGAGTTCGCGAACGCCATCGCCACGTCCGACGTCACCGATTCGGTGTGCGTGGTGGCGCGTCCCGGGGTGAGCAACAGGCCGATGTGCTTGTCCTTCGGCAGCCACTCGAGGGCGGTGGCGATGGCCTCGGTGACCGCGTCCACCGGATCGGTGATGCCGTGCAGGTGTTCGGCGAGCCGTTCGAGGAAGTCCTCCGCCGCATGGACGGCGGCGGACACCAGCAGCGCGTCGGTGCTCGGAAAGTAGCGGTACACCGTCTGCCGGGTCACCCCCAGGGTGCGGGCCACGTCGGCGATCGAGATCTCGGCGCCGCGGACGTCGATGGCCTTGCCTGCGGCGTCGAGGATCCGCGCGACCGCCTCCTCGTCGGTCGCCGGCGCCGAACCGGACCAGCCATGAGTGCGCACGCCGGGAATCGTAGCCCGGCACTGAGGCAAGCAGCTCAGCACAAGGTTTAGGGTTGTTGACCGTGCGCGTCCTCGTGATCGGATCCGGTGCCCGTGAACATGCGCTGCTTCTCGCCCTGCGCCGAGACCCCGACGTCGACGCGGTGGCCATCGCACCGGGCAACGCGGGAACAGCGGCGGTCGCCGAGCAGTACGAGGTCGACGTCACCTCCGGTGACGAGGTCGTCAAACTGGCGCAGCGGTTCGCCGCCGACCTCGTCGTCGTCGGGCCCGAGGTGCCCCTGGTCCTCGGCGTGGCCGACGCGGTGCGGGCCGCAGGAATCGCCTGCTTCGGACCGTCCCGGTCCGCTGCGCGCATCGAGGGCGCGAAGTCCTTCGCCAAGGACGTGATGGACGCGGCCGGCGTCCGCACCGCCAGGAGCGAGATCGTCGACAACCCGGCGCGATTGGACGCCGCGCTGGACCGGTTCGGTCCCGCGTCGGGTGAAGCGGCGTGGGTGGTCAAGGACGACGGTCTGGCAGCGGGCAAGGGCGTGGTCGTCACGCCCGACCGCGATGCCGCGCGCATTCACGCCGCAGCCCTGCTCGACTCGGGCCATCCGGTGCTGCTCGAGTCGTTCCTCGACGGTCCGGAGGTGTCCCTGTTCTGTGTGGTCGACGGCGAGACGGTGGTGCCCCTGCTCCCCGCGCAGGACTTCAAGCGGGTCGGCGACGGTGACTCCGGACCCAACACCGGAGGGATGGGCGCCTACACGCCGTTGAAGTGGCTGCCGGCGGACGTCCTGTCGTCCATCGTCGATGACGTCGTCAAACCCGTTGCCGCCGAACTAGTTCGGCGTGGTTGCCCATTCTCGGGCCTGCTCTATGCCGGGCTGGCGATCACGTCACGCGGCCCAGCGGTCGTCGAGTTCAACTGCCGCTTCGGGGACCCCGAGACGCAGGCGATACTGGCGCTGCTGGAAAGCCCGTTCGGCCAGCTGCTGCGCGCCGCGGCCACCGGCGAACTGGCGGCCCATCCACCGCTGCAGTGGAGCGCGGGCGCCGCCGTGGCCGTGGTGCTCGCCGCCGAGAACTATCCGGGGCGGCCACGGGTCGGTGACGTCATCGTCGGCGCGGAAGCCACGGGCGTGCTCCACGCCGGCACCACCCGGCGTGACGACGGCGCCGTGACGTCGTCGGGCGGTCGGGTGCTGACCGCGGTCGGCACCGGCGCCGACCTCACTGCCGCGCGGGACGTCGCTTACTCGGTGATCAACTCGATCCGATTGCCGGGCAGCCACTTTCGCACCGACATCGGTCTCGCAGCGGCCGAAGGACGGATACGTCTCTGACCCTCGCCTAGGCGACGAGGATCGGCGCCGTCCAGGCGATCTCGGCCGGCAGCTGCGAGCTCCAGAATGCGCCGTCGTGGCCGCCGGGAGAGAATCCGCCCGCGGGCGGCGTGGGCAACTGCGCGATGTACTGCTTGGTGGCCGAGTAGAACGGATCGCTGTCGCCGCAGTCGATCCTGATGGGGATCGACGCCAAGTTGGGCAATCCCCAGACGCTGTTCGCGGCGTAGTCGTCGGCACCGTCGAACGCGCCGGGCGCCGTCGCGCCCGACGAGGTCCACAGCGCCGGGCTCACCGCGCAGATCGCCGCGGTGCGCGCGGGACCCAGCCGGGAACCGAGCAGCAGCGCGCCGTAGCCGCCCATCGACCAGCCCAGGAAGCCGACTCGCGACGTGTCGAGGCCCTGTTCGCCGAGGATCGGGATCAGCTCGTCGAGCACCATGGCGCCCGAGTCCTCACCCGAGGCCCTCCGGTGCCAGTAGCTGCCGCCGCCGTCCACCGCGACGACCGCGAACGGCGGGATGCCCGCCGCGACGGCCTGTGCCAATCCCTGTTCGACCCCGCCGGCCATCACCCCCGCCGCGTCCTGGCCCTTGCCGTGCAGCGCGATCACGGGTCGCAGCGCGCCGGTTTGGCCGGGCGGACGGGCGATGGCCCAATTGGTGGAGACGCCGCCGCGCGCCGCGGACGTGAACGATCCGGTGACGTAGGTGGGGGCGGCAGTCGGCGGCGGGGCCAGCGGTGGCTGGGGCGCGAGCGGGGCGCCCACGCCGGTCATCGCGACCGGCGGCGCGGTGACCGACGGTTCGCCCGACGTCGAGCCGAGTGCGTAGGCCCCCGCGACGCCCGCGGCCGCTCCGAGGCCGAGCCGGAGAATGACGCGACGACTCAGGTCTGGCATCGGGCCATCATGCCACCGGCATTCTGTGGAGAGCCTCGCAGTTGGCCGAAAGCCCGATACCACGCTGCCGTTGCTGGCAGCATGCTAAGCGTGACGGCAGCAGTCACCCCCAAGGGTGAAAGGCGACGGTACGCGCTGGTCAGCGCGGCCGCCGAGCTGCTATGCGAAGGCGGCTTCGATGCCGTGCGACATCGTGCCGTCGCTCGCCGGGCGGGGCTGCCGCTGGCGTCGACCACCTACTACTTCTCCTCGCTCGACGACCTCATCGAGCGCGCGGTGGAGTACGTCGGCACGCGCGAGGCCGAACTGTTGGACACCAGGGTGGCCGCGCTCTCGCGGCGCAAGCGGGGAGCCGAGTCGACGGCCGACGTGCTGGTCGATCTGTTGGTCGGCGACGGGCCGGGCACCCGCGTCTCCGAACAGTTGATCTCCCGCTACGAGCGCTACATCGCCTGCGCGCGGCAGCCGGGCTTGCGGGACGTCCAGCGCCGCATCATGAAGCAGCGCACCCAGGCCGTCGTCGAAGTGGTGGAACGCTCCGGGCGGTCCGTGCGCACCGAGCTGATGACGGCGTTGGTGTGTGCGGTCGACGGCGCGGTGGTCGCCTCCCTGGTCGGCGTGGGGGACGGACCGCGCGCAACCGCCCGCGCGACACTCATCGACGTCATCGACGTGCTCGCACCGTTCGACTGAGTACCCACTGAGCAACCACTGGGTACCGTCGGTGGGATGAAGCTGACCGGCGTCGTCGACGCCGCCCTCGATCGTTCCGTCGTGCTCGGATATTCGAAGGTGGGGTCCGGCCTTCGCAAGCGCTGGTGGCCCGCGGATGCGCCCGCCGCGGCGATGGCGGGCAAGCGCGTCGTCGTCACCGGTGCCACGGCCGGCATCGGCGCGGCGATGGCGAAGTCCTTCGCCGAACTCGGCGCGACGGTGCACCTGCTGGGCCGCGACCCGTCGAAGGTCGAGCTGTCGGCCGCCGTCATCCGCGACCAGGTCGCCGGCGCGACCGTGATCGGCGAGGTGTGCGACGTCGGCGACCTCGACGCGGTGCGGGCGTGGACCGACGACCTGTCGGCCCGCGTCGACGCCCTGCACGGTCTCGTGCACAACGCCGGCGTCATGCCGAAGACACGCGAACAGACGCCGCAGGGCCACGAACTGCAATGGGCCTGCCACGTCCTCGGCCCCCACCTGATCACCGATCGACTACTGCCGCTGCTGCGCAATCCCGTTGGCGCGTCGGTGATCTTCATGTCCTCGGGCGGCATGTACAGTGCGCCGCTGGACGCGGACGACGTGGAGTCGACCGAGGCGCCCTACGACGGCGTGCGCGGCTACGCACGGACCAAGCGGATGCAGGTGGTGCTGGCCAACGCGTGGGCCGAGCGCTTGCGCGATGACCACGGGTCGGCCACGGACGTCCGCGTGGAGAGCATGCATCCCGGGTGGGTGGAGACGCCCGGCGTCGCACAGGCCTTGCCGACGTTCCGGATGCTGACCCGGCCACTGCTGCGCGACGCCGCCGACGGCGCCGACACCGCGGTGTGGCTGGTGGCGACTCGGCCCGTCTCGGCACCTCCGCACTTCTGGCACGACAGGGCGCAGCGCCCGACCACGTTCGGGTGGCAGCGTCCGGAGAACGCGTCGGTCGTCGCCAGGTTCCTCGACGAGGTGTCGGCCACCACGGAGACCTCGCGGAACTGGGTCGCTTTGCGCGCGTAATCGAGCTTCGGGCGGCTACCGTTGGTTCACAGCGAACCTACAGGGAGGCGTCATGACGCACGGGACCGTGGAGAAGCAACCCGAACTGAAGCGCGTGATGGGTCCCGGGCTGCTGCTGTTGTTCATCATCGGCGACATCCTCGGCACCGGCGTCTACGCGCTGACGGGCGATGTCGCGGCCGAGGTGGGCGGGGCGGCGTGGCTGCCGTTCCTGGTCGCGTTCATGATCGCGATGGTCACCGCCTTCAGTTACCTGGAACTCGTCACCAAGTATCCGCAGGCGGCGGGGGCCGCGTTGTACGCCCACAAGGCCTTCGGGATCCACTTCGTCACGTTCCTGGTCGCCTTCATCGTGATGTGTTCGGGCATCACCTCGGCATCCACCGCGTCGCGCTTCTTCGCGTCGAACTTTTTCAAGGGCTTCGGATTGGACTGGGGGACAGCTGGAGTCGTCGTCGTCGCGATGTCGTTCATGGTGCTGGTGGCTGCGGTCAACCTGCGCGGCGTCGGCGAGAGCGTCAAGCTGAACGTGGTCCTGACCATCGTCGAGATCACCGGTCTGATGCTGGTCGTCTTCGTCGGCTTCTGGGCGTTCGCCCAGGGCGGCGATGCCGTCGACTTCTCCCGCGTCGTGGCCTTCGACACCGCCGAGGACAAGAACGCCTTCCTCGCCGTCACGACCGCGACGTCGCTGGCCTTCTTCGCCATGGTCGGCTTCGAGGACTCGGTCAACATGGCCGAGGAGACCAAGGATCCGGTGAAGATCTTCCCCAAGATGCTGTTGACCGGCCTCGGGATCGCCGGAGTCGTCTACATCGTGGTCGCCGTCGTCGCGGTCGCCCTGGTTCCGGTGGGCACGCTCGAGGCCAGCGAGACGCCACTCGTCGAGGTGGTCAAGGCCGGGGCGCCGGGCCTGCCGATCGAGAAGATCCTGCCCTTCATCTCGATGTTCGCCGTCGCCAACACCGCGCTGATCAACATGCTGATGGCGAGCCGGTTGATCTACGGCATGGCTCGACAGCACGTCCTGCCCCCGGTGCTCGGCATCGTGCATCCCTCGCGTCGAACCCCCTGGGTGGCAATCGTGTTCACCACGGCGATCGCGTTCGGGCTCATCCTGTACGTCACGGCATTCGCGGGCGACAAGGCGATCTCGACCCTCGGCGGTACCACGTCGCTATTGCTCCTCGCGGTGTTCGCCGTGGTGAACATCGCGGTTCTGGTGCTGCGCAAGGACGTTCGGGCCGACCAGGGCGATGGGGGAGGCGGTGGTGATCACTTCAGGACGCCCACCTGGTTACCGTGGGTCGGATTTCTGGCGTCGACCTATCTGGTGCTGCCGCTGTCCGGCCGGCCGCTACAGCAGTACGTGCTGGCGATCGCCCTGGTGATCCTCGGCGTGGCGCTGTTCGGGCTCACGGTGGCGATCAACCGCGCCGTCGGGATCAAGACGACGGGCATCGTCGACATCGTGCATCTGGACTCGAAACCGGATTAGGATCCGGCCAGCTTCGCCAGTCGCGACTCCAGCTGATCGACCCGGTGCGCGTTGCCCGTCAGGGCGACGTACCGACGGCCGAACCGCGCCAGCAGGACGTCATCGAGGCGGCGCACGGCGCCCGCCGGATAGCGGTAGTCCATCTTCTCGTTCACCGCGTCGGTGTCGAACGTGCTCAGCAACTCGTCGAGTTCGTCGAGCGAGTCGACGCCGAGCTCGAGCAGCAGCCCGGAGATCCACGCATAGTGCTCGGTGCGCGACCAGCCTGCGTCCGGGAAGCGGTTGCCCAGGTAGGTCGCGAGCACCGCGGTGCCGATCCGGGGATCGCTGGACTGCTCGGAACGCTGCGCGGGCGGCGAGCTCTTCAGCCGTTCGCGGATCGCGGAGAATTCCCGGTCGGCCAGCTCCAGCAGGCCCGCGGCGAGGGTGAAGCGGCGGTCGAGGTCGGGCGCGTCCTCCTCCGGGATGGAGCCCTTGTAGCGGATGTCGTGCTCGAACTCGGCCCACGCGTGCTGCAGGATGGTTCGCACCTGGATGGAGGCGGGTTGCTGCTCACCCTCGACGGCGACCAGGAGATGTCTGCTGGCATAGCCCCAGCGGCCCTCGCGCGCGGTCTCCTGGCCCATGTCACGGTCGTCGAGCAGCTGCAGCTCCTCGGCGAGCAGGTTGGCCACCGTGGTGACGTCGTCGCGCAGGAAGGTGATCACCCGCAACCCGACCTGGTCGGTGATCTCCGACAGCGGATCGGTGTACAGCCGTTGACCGTCGACGCTGCGGTCGGCCTTCTCCGCGAACGACGCCACGCTCTTCGTCCGCGCCGTGACGCTCAGGTAGTTGATGCCCGCGTCGTCGAGCAGGGTCATCACCAGATCGAGGTAGCGGTCGGTGGCGTCGAGCAGGCCGGGGCGTCGCTCGGCGAACTGCACGATCGCGTCCCGCACCGCGCCAGGGGTCGGCTCGGGCGGCGCAGGCACCAGATCCGTTGGCAGCGTGGGGGTGATGGTGGCGCCCGTCGCGGCGTCGCCATAGACCGTGACGTCGCCGGGTCGGCGGGTGGCGAACAGTGCGACGTAGGCGCAGATGACCGCGTCGACGGGATCTTCCGCGCGGCGCAGCTCGCTCTTGCGCTCGGCGGTCTCCACGGACTGCCTCAACTCCACCCAGCCATCGTGCTCGCCGACCCGCAGCGCCGGCGTCGCCTGGGCCAACGTCTCGACCAGGTCCATCAGCCGGAGCAGCTCCGAACGCAGTTGCGCAAAGCTGCGGCCCGGTTTCGACTTGTACTTCAACGTCCGGCCGAGCCGGAAGAGCGCCACCGTCGCCGGATGCGGGTAGACCTCGATGGCCCGTCGCGGCGCCTGCGAGTCGGGCTCGATGTCGAGGTCGAGGGCGACCGCGAGCCGGGCGGCCCGCGGCGTGCCCGCGAATTCCGCCTTGCCGGTGTTGGTCGGATGGGCGCCGGCCTCGAACTTGGCGAAGTCCCGGTTCAGCGCCGCCTCGCTCGGACGCTGACCGGTCGGGTTGTTCACCACCAGCGGTGCATCGAAGGCGACCAGGCAGTCATGCTGCACGTACGGGGCGATCGCGGCGCGGATGCTGGTGTCGTCCTGCGCGACACCGAGGTGGACGAGCTTGCCGGAGTCGTCGACGACGGCGACGCCCGTCGGCTTGCGTTCGCCCCAGGCGAGGTCCAGTCCGACGAAGTGCACGGCCCCACTCTGCCTCGTGGGACGGCGGTGCCGTCGCCGTAAACTCTGTGTTCGTGAGCATCCCGAATGTCCTGGCCAACCGGTACGCGAGCGCGGAGATGACGGCGATATGGTCACCGGAGGCCAAGATCATCGCCGAGCGGCGCTTGTGGATCGCCGTCCTGCGGGCTCAGGCCGAACTCGGCGTCGCGGTGCCCTACGGCGTGATCGACGACTACGAGCACGTGGTGGAGCAGGTCGACCTGGCCTCGATCACCGCCCGCGAACGGGTGACGCGGCACGACGTGAAGGCGCGCATCGAGGAGTTCAACGCACTCGCCGGGCACGAACACGTGCACAAGGGGATGACGAGCCGCGACCTCACCGAGAACGTCGAGCAACTGCAGATCCGCCGCTCGCTGGAACTCGTCCACGCCCACGGCGTGGCGGTGGTGGCGCGGCTGGCCGAACGCGCCGCGCTGTATCGGGACGTGGTGATGGCGGGTCGGAGTCACAACGTCGCGGCGCAGGCGACGACGCTCGGCAAACGGTTCGCCTCGGCGGCGGAGGAGACGCTGCTCGCGCTGACCCGGCTGTCCGAGCTGATCGACCGATACCCGCTGCGCGGCATGAAGGGGCCCATGGGCACCGCGCAGGACATGCTGGACCTTTTCGACGGGGACACCGAGCGGCTGGCGTCGTTGGAGCGGCGGGTCGCCGAATTCCTGGGGTTCGCCGACGTCTTCACCAGTGTGGGCCAGATCTACCCGCGGTCCCTGGACCACGACGTGGTGTCGGCGTTGGTCCAACTCGGCGCCGGGCCGTCGTCCCTGGCGCACACCATCCGGCTGATGGCCGGCAACGAACTCGTCACGGAGGGGTTCGCGCCCGGTCAGGTCGGCTCGTCGGCGATGCCGCACAAGATGAACAGTCGGTCCTGTGAGCGCGTCAACGGTCTGCAGGTGGTGTTGCGGGGATATGCGTCCATGGCCGCCGAACTTGCGGGGGCGCAATGGAATGAGGGCGACGTCTTCTGTTCGGTGGTGCGCCGGGTCGCGCTGCCCGACGCGTTCTTCGCCATCGACGGTCAGATCGAGACGTTTTTGACCGTGCTCGACGAGTTCGGCGCCTACCCGGCGGTGATCCAGCGCGAGTTGGACCGCTACCTGCCGTTCTTGGCCACCACTCGCATCTTGATCGCCGCGGTCCGGTCGGGCGTCGGACGCGAGACGGCGCACGAGGTGATCAAGGAGCACGCAGTCGCCGTGGCGCTGGCCATGCGTGAACACGGCTCGGAGCCCGACCTGTTGGACCGGTTGGCGGCCGATCCGCGGCTGCCGCTCGACCGGCCGGCCCTGGACGCCGCCCTGGCGGACATGCAGGCCTTCACCGGTGCGGCCGGCGCACAGGTCGACGTCGTCGTGGCCGCCGTCGACGAGTTGGTGGGCCGCTATCCCGAGGCGGCGAAGTACACGTCGGGCGCGATCTTGTGACTCCGCCGTGACCCCGGCCGGGGCGCTGGCGGCGATCGACCTCGCCGATCTGGACAACTTCGCGGCGGGCTTCCCGCACGAACTGTTCGCGGTGCACCGCCACCAGACTCCGGTCCATTGGCACGACCCCACCGCACACACGCCCGACGGCGAGGGCTTCTGGTCGGTTGCCACCCATGCGGAATGCGTTGCGGTCCCTGATGACCGGAGGTCTATTCGTCGGTGACCAGCGGGGGCCGGCCGTTCGGCGGGACGTTGCTGCACGACGTGGCGGCCGAATTGCCGATGCCATTCGTCGCGGCGCACACCTTCGACTCGGTGCGAAATCCATATCCGCACTTAGGCTTCGGGCAGCGAGTGCACTACCGCCTCGGCACCGATTTGGCGCGCCTCGAGCTGTGCGTGTTGTTCGAGGAGCTGCTGGGCGGGTTCTCGTCGGCGCGGTTGGTGAAGGCCCCGGAATGGACCCGCGGCAACCGGCATACCGGCATCCGGCAGCTGGTCGTGCAGCTTCGGTGACGCGTCCGACGCAGGTGCGGCAGTGAGGGCCACGGGCATCGTGTCGATCGCCGTCTGCGACTGGCTCGTCGTTGCCTGCAGCCTGTGGATGCTCACCGCCGCCTCCCACGCCCGTGCGATTTCGGCGCGTTTCCCTTCGCTGGGCGATGGTTAGCGCGCCGAAATCGCGTACTCGATCTCCGCGATCACCCGTTGCGGATACTCGACCAGGTCGAGCCAGGTGAAGCGCAGCACCTGCCAACCGGCGAGGGAGATCGCATTCTGTCGCACGCGATCGCGGTGGAAGGTGTCCGAATCGCTGTGAAACGCCAGTCCGTCGACCTCGATCACGACTCTGGAGGCGGGAAACGCCACGTCGGCCCGGTAGCCCACGACTGGATATTGAGCGGTCCATCCGGTGATTCCGGCTCGTCTCAACAGCTGGACCAGAAGTCGTTCTGCGGCCGAGCGAGCTCCCTCGTCCGCGGCCAGCAGGAGTCGGCGCGCGGCGGGCGATCCATAACGGCCCTTGTTGCGCAGGTGGGCCGTCCACAGCGGAGGCAGCTCGACGTGCCGCTGGAGTGCAGCGTCCATCAGCTTGGGACCTCCGCCTCGGCTCGCGGCCGCCTCGATGACGGTGAGCGCCACATCCGTCAGCCGTAGGCCGCGACGCTCGACCACGTCCGCACTCATCAGGTTCCGGCGGCGGACGCGTGATCCGCCGTGACAGCGGCCATGGCTGTTGCGCGGCACCGTCACGTCGACGGTGGCGGGGGCGAACTTCGTCACACCGTGCCACCACGCCGCGGCCAGCCCGCTCGCCACCGCTCGCGGCCCATGGCCCCAGACCGCGGCCCGGATTCGGGCAGCGTCGGTGAATGGTCGGTCATCGACGAAGTACACCCGAGGCGCGCAGCGACGCCACTGGCCGGACCGGACTCGGCGCTGGACGGCCTGCTCGCTGAGGCCGACGCTACGCGCTTGCGCCATGGTGATGACGCCGTCGTTGTCACGGACGTGGTCGTCGAGCATGTCCGATGGACGCCGGTGCCACGCGAATGGTTCCACGCTTCGCGATTTCGGCGCGAAAACCGTCGCTGAGCGATGGGTTCCGCGCCCAAATCGCTCGGGGAGCTCAGGTGCGGCGGATGCCCGACGAGCGAAGCTCCAGATTCGCCAGGCCGCGGATCGCAACGGCATCGTCGCGGCGCCACGCACCGACCGGGTCGATGCTCACCCCGGCGAGCTTGGCCAGCGGCCGGTTGGCCAGCGCGCGCAGCGCCAACAACTGCTCGCCCGCCGGGGTGGCGGCCAGCGTGATGGCCGTCCACTTGCGGCGGAAGAACCTGATCCGCAGCACCAGCCACGGCAGTGCCACGAAGAGGATGGGAGGAGCGGCGACGGCCAGGGCCAACACGATCGCCAACCAGGTCGCGGTGGTGTCGAGGCTGTGGCCGGCACCGGCGATGTCGAGTGCCGCCCGGCTCGCCGCGCGCAGGGGTTTGCTCAGCGCCTCGCCGACCAGCGGGAAGTCATCGGTGTTGTCGCTGGCCGAGTTCAAGTTGTTCGCGACACCGGTGGCCCCGTCGCTGACCTGTCGACCCACCTCGGCGACCGTCGCGATGGCCGAATGCACGGCCAGGCCGACGAACACCCAGACCGTGGTCCACGACACGACGACGACATCGCTGACCAGCTGTACGAGCAGCCGGCCCGCAGTGGTGGCGTATGGCACGTAGCGAGAGCTCATGGGTGTGATCCCAGCACAGTCCGACCGTTAGTCTGGCCGGATGCGCCCAGCTCTGACCGACTACCGACATCTGGCCAGCGGCAAGGTTCGCGAGCTGTATCTGATCGACGACGACCACCTGTTGTTCGTCGCCACCGACCGGATCTCGGCGTTCGACCACATCCTCGAGACCGAGATCCCCGACAAGGGCCGCATCCTCACCGCGATGAGCGTGTTCTTCTTCGACCTGCTGGACGTGCCCAACCACTTGGCCGGCCCCGCCGACGACGAGCGGATTCCCGAGGCGGTCCTCGGCCGCGCGCTGGTGGTGCGACGGCTCGAGATGATGCCGGTGGAGTGCGTGGCCCGCGGCTACCTCACCGGATCGGGGATCATCGACTATCGCGCGACGGGGAGGGTGTGTGGCATCCCGCTTCCGGACGGGCTCACCGAGGCCAGCAAGTTCCCCGAACCGCTGTTCACCCCGGCGTCGAAGGCCGAACTGGGGGACCACGACGAGAACGTCACCTTCGACGCCGTCGTCGACCTGGTGGGTGCCCGACGGGCCGCCCGGTTGCGTGACCTGACGCTCGGCATCTACACCGACGCTGCCGAGCACGCTCTGGGGCGAGGGATCATTCTCGCCGACACGAAGTTCGAGTTCGGGGTGGACGAGCGCGGCGACATGGTGCTCGCCGACGAGGTGCTGACCCCGGACTCGTCGCGGTACTGGCGCGCCGACGGCTACCAGGAGGGTGTGGTGCAGCCGAGCTTCGACAAGCAATTCGTCCGCAACTGGCTCACCGGACCCGACTCGGGCTGGGATCGCGGTGGTCAGGCGCCACCACCGGCGCTTCCGCCCGACGTCGCCGAGGCGACGCGTCAGCGTTACATCGATGCATACGAAACCATTTCAGGTTTGACGTTCGCCGACTGGATCGGAGCCAAATGACCGGCACACCTCCCATCGCCAAGCGCGTCGAGCACCGGCGTGAGCACCACGGCGACGTGTTCGTCGACCCCTATGAATGGCTTCGCGACAAGTCCGATCCCGAGGTCCTCGCGTACCTCGAAGCGGAGAACGTCTACGCCGAGGAGCAGACCGAGCACCTCACGCCGTTGCGGCAGAGAATCTTCGACGAAATCAAGGCCCGTACCAAGGAGACCGACCTCTCGGTGCCGACCCGCCGGGATCAGTGGTGGTACTACGGACGCAGTGTCGAGGGCAAGCAGTATGGCATTCACTGCCGTTGCCCCGTCGCCGATCCCGAGGACTGGACCCCTCCCGTGCTCGACGAGAACGCCGACGTGCCAGGCGAGCAGGTGCTTCTCGACGAGAACGTCGAAGCCGAAGGACACGACTTCTTCTCGCTGGGCGCGGCGTCGATCAGCGTCGACGGGCACACCTTGGCCTATTCGGTCGACGTCGTCGGTGACGAGCGATATACCTTGCGGTTCAAGGACTTGCGTACCGGTGCGCTCTACGACGACACCATCGTCGGCATCGGTGCGGGCGCGACATGGGCCGCGGACAACCGCAGCGTCTACTACGTCACGCTCGACGATGCCTGGCGGCCGGACACCGTCTGGCGGCACCGCCTCGGTTCGGACGTGCCCGCCACCAAGGTCTTCCACGAGCCCGACGAACGCTTCTGGGTGGGGGTGGGCCGCACGCGCAGCAGCAAGTACGTCCTCATCGCCGCCGGAAGCTCGGTGACCTCCGAAGTGCTGTACGGTGACGCCGCCGACGGTGAGGCCGAATTCACGCCGGTCCTGCCGCGTCGGGAATCGGTCGAGTATTCGGTCGAACACGCCGTCGTCGGGGGTGAGGACCGATTCCTGATCCTGCACAACGACGGTGCCGAGAACTTCACGCTCGTCGAGTCGCCGGTCGGCGACCCGTCGGCGTTCCGCACGCTGATCGGGCACCGCGCCGACGTCCGGCTGGATGCGGTGGATGCGTTCGCGAACCAGCTCGTCGTGAGCTATCGCAGTGAAGCTCTGCCCCGAATCGAGTTGTGGCCCATCACCGAAGACGGCGACTACGGAAGGCCCCAGGAGATCACCTTCGAGACGGAGCTGACGTCGTCCGGGCTGTCGGGAAACCCGAACTGGGCAGCGCCGGTGTTGCGGGTCGGCACCACGTCGTTCATCGTCCCGGTCCGCATCTACGACATCGATCTGGCGACCGGTGAGCGGACCATGCTGCGCGAGCAGGCGGTGCTCGGCGACTACCGACCCGAGGAGTACGTCGAGCGCCGGGACTGGGCCCTTGCCCCCGACGGCACGCGCATTCCCGTCTCGATCGTCCACCGTGCGGGACTGAGGTTTCCGGCGCCGGCGCTGCTGTACGGGTACGGCGCCTACGAATCCTGCGAGGATCCACACTTCTCGATCGCACGCCTGTCACTGCTGGACCGCGGGATGGTCTTCGTCGTCGCCCACGTACGGGGCGGCGGCGAGATGGGCAGGCCATGGTATGAGCACGGGAAGCTGTTGGAGAAGAAGAACACCTTCACCGACTTCATCGCGGTGGGCGCCCATCTGGTGGGTACCGACGTGACCCGCCCAGAGAGTCTCGTCGCGATGGGTGGCAGTGCGGGTGGGCTGTTGATGGGTGCGGTCGCGAACATGGCGCCCGACCTCTTCGCGGGCATTTTGGCACAGGTTCCGTTCGTCGATGCGCTCACCACGATCCTCGACCCGTCGCTGCCGCTGACGGTCACCGAGTGGGACGAGTGGGGCAATCCGCTGGCCGACCAGGACGTGTACCGCTACATGAAGTCCTACACGCCGTACGAGAATGTCGAGGCCAAGGACTATCCACCCATTCTCGCCCTGACGTCATTGAACGACACCAGGGTCTACTACGTCGAACCCGCGAAGTGGGTTGCGGCACTGCGGTATACGAAGTCCGATGCCCACCCGGTGCTCTTGAAGACCGAGATGAGTGCCGGTCATGGCGGCATCAGCGGCCGCTACGAGCGCTGGAAGGAGGCGGCGTTCATGTACGCCTGGGTGCTAGCCACCGCCGACCGCGACCACCACGGCGGCGGCTAGGTAGACCACCTCTTGCGCGGTCCGGACGCCCAACCGCGTCGTCATCGATGCGGGCGGGTTCGGCATCCGCGCCGCATGGACGTTGGCGGGAAACATCAGCAGCATCAACGCAAACAGGCACACGGCGGCGGCGACGCGGGTCGGCACCAGGAGCAGGCCCGCCGCCCCGATGAGTTCCAGCACGCCGGTGATGGTGACCAGCAGAGCGGCCGCGGGTAGGGACGGTGGAACGATCGCCGTCATGTCCCGCCGCATCGCGGGGACGAAGTGCGCGACGCCGGTCATGACGAACATCAGCGCCAGTCCGACGCTGATGGCGGCCGGCCAGTCGTCGACGTAGTCGACACCCAACCAGCCGGCCACGCGCGCGGCGATGCTTCCCAGGACGAGAGCCAGGACGACGGCCATGCTGCACCTCGCATGAACTAGACAATGACAAGATAAACCATACCGATCATCCAGTCAGTGTCAAGATGTCGGTCTATGCTGAACCGGTGAGCAAGGACTCGTATCACCACGGCGACCTCAAGGCGGCAATCCTCGGCGAGGCGGCCAGGCTGGTCGCCGACCGCGGCGCCGACGGCGTCTCATTGCGCGAGCTGGCGCGCACCGCGGGCGTCTCGCACGCCGCCCCCGCACACCACTTCACCGACCGACGGGGACTGTTCACCGCGCTGGCCACCGAGGGGTACCGGCTGCTCGCCGCCGCGCTGACCGATGCCCGCCCCCGCTTCGTCGACGCCGCCAAGGCCTATGTCCGGTTCGCGCTGGACCATCCCGGCCATTACGAGGTGATGTTCGACAAGTCGTTGTACGACGACGCCGACCCCGAGCTGGTGGCCGCCGCCGGGCACGCCGGTGCCGAGCTCAACCGTGGTGTCGGCTCGCTGACCGACGAGCACGCCAAGGACGACCCCGAGGGTGCCGCCCTCGCGGCATGGTCGCTGGTGCACGGATTCTCGCTGCTGTGGCTCAACGATGCGGTCGACACCGCCGGTGACCCGGTTGCCACCGTCGAGCGACTGGCGGGCTTCCTGTTCGAGGTTTAGTGCGGCATCGCAGGCACGGGTTCCGCGCCGGCGCCCTGGTCGGCCCGGCGCTTCGGCAGGAAGGCTGCCGGCAACAGGGTGACCAGTACGAAACCCACCGCGACGATGAACACCACCGCGTAGGCGTGGGACAGGTCGTGGACGACGCGCTGCATGAAGTCGGGTTGCAACACCTGCGGGGGGAGTTGGGCAGGATCCGGCGGTTGCCCGCGCCGCGCCGCCTGCTCCCGAAGCGCCGCAGCCTGATTCGCGGCGGGGACGTATTCGCTCCGGTTGAACTGACTCGTCAGGATCACCGACATCAGGGCGGTGCCGATGGAGCCGGCCACCTGCTGGTTGACGTTGATCAGCGTCGACCCGCGGGCCACCTGGTGGGGAGCCAACGCCTGGACGGCGGCGCCGGACACCGGCATCATCGTGGCGCCCATGCCCATTCCCATCACGGCCAGCCCGACCATCAGGGTCGGGTTGTACGCCATCTGTTGGCTGACGCCATGGGCGAAGGTGCCCATGCCGGCCGCGATCACCGTGATGCCTACCAGCACCACCCAGCCGGGACCGCGCTTGTCCATGATGCGGCCGGCGATGGGCATCGTGAGCATGGCGCCGAGGCCCTGGGGGATCAGGTGCAGCCCCGACTGCAGCGGCGTCTGGCCCAGCAGCTGCTGAAAGTAGCTGGGGAACAACAGGCCCGCACCGAAGAAGGCGACCGCGAACAGGAACATGGTGGCATTGGCGAGGGCCACCACGCGGTTCTTGAACAGCCGCAGATCGATCAGCGGATGCTCGGTCCGGTACAGGGCGTGCACGACGAAGCCGATGATCAGCACCAGGCCGATCGACGCCGGGATCCACACGTGGGCGTCGGTCACCGTGCCCCTGCCGGGCAGCGAGGAGGCGCCGTAGAGGAAGGCGGCCAGTCCGGGCGAGAGCAGCAGCATCCCGACGAAGTCGAACGCCTCGGCCGGCTGCGGCTCGTCCTTCCGGAAGACGATCGAAGCCAGCACCAGCGCCAACAGGCCGATCGGCAGGTTGATCAGAAAGATCCACTGCCAGCTGTGGGAGTCGATCAGCCAGCCGCCGAGAATGGGTCCGCCGATGGGCCCCAACAACATCGGGATGCCCAACACCGCCATCAACCGGCCGAGGCGACGCGGTCCCGCCTCGCGGGTCAGGATGGTGAACGTCAGGGGCATCAACATGCCACCGCCCAACCCCTGAATCACGCGGAAGGCCACCAGCAGGGTGACGTTGGGAGCCATCGCACACAACAGTGAACCGATCGTGAAGAACAGCACCGAACCCATGAACAACCGCTTCGTGCCGAACCGGTCGGCCGCCCAGCCGGTGAGGGGAATGACCGTCGCGAGCGACAGCGTGTAACCCGTCAAGGTCCAGGCGACCACGGCCTGGGTGGTCTCGAACTCGGTGATGAAGGTGCGCTGGGCGACGCTGACGACCGTCGTGTCGAGGATGGCCATCACCGCAGCCAGCACGCACACGCCTGCGATGCGGAGCAGGTCGGCGTCCAGATTCTCGGGCGGGTCGGCGGGTTCGAGCTGCTGGGCGCCGTCTGAGTGGTGAACCATGGGAACGTGATATCCCGGGCGCCGGATGTCAAACGGTCAACTGGCGCCCACGTGTCCGACACCGAACGGACACCTGACGTTGCGATACTGCACGTCGTGGCCGGAGAACTGATCGTCTCCATCTCGGGGATCAAGGACCGCACGTTGGCCGACGTCGACGGGTTCCGCGCCGAACTCGCCGCCCGCGGCGTCCCTGCCTCCTGCATGGTGGCTCCGCGGCTCAAGGGCGGCTACCGGCTCGAGCAGGACGCCGAAACCGTCGAGTGGCTGGCACGTCGCCGCGGCGGGGACGATGCCGTGGTGCTGCACGGATACGACGAGGCGGCGACCAAGAAACGTCGCGGCGAATTCGCGACGCTGCCGGCCCACGAGGCCAACCTGCGGCTGATGGGCGCCGATCGGGTGCTCGAACATCTCGGTCTGCGCACCCGGTTGTTCGCCGCCCCTGGCTGGACGGTCTCGCAGGGCACCATGACAGCGTTGCCGCGCAACGGGTTCCGACTCGTCGCGGGGCTGGGAGGTGTCACCGACCTGGTCCGTGGGACGACGTCGAGGGCCAGGGTGGTCGGCATCGGCGAGGGGTTCCTCACCGAGACGTGGTGGTGCCGCACGTTGGTGTTGTCGGCCGAACGCACCGCCCGTCGATCGGGCACCGTACGCCTCGCGGTGGCGGCGGCGCAGCTTCGTCGATCGGGTCCGCGCCAGGCCATGCTCGACGCGGTCGACCTCGCTCTCCTGCACGGGTGCACGCCTGCGGTGTACCGGTGGACGCCCACGCCCGTGTTGACCGACGCCGCCTGACCCGTCGGCGACACCCGCGGCATCGCATCGGCGACGCTGTTAGCGGGGCTGCGCCGGGAGGTCGATCGTCGTGGTCACCGACACCATCTGCGGGTCCGCCGGCGCCGACGAGAAGCCGAAGCGCACCGGTGGATCCAATGGAGCCAGCCCGCCGAGCCCGACTCCCCGGAACCTGCCGTCGACGGCGGCGATGCGGCGAGTCCGTCGCACCCCGTAGTACTCACGACGGCCGTTGCCTGCGCTGCCCGCGGTGCGCACGCCCTTGATCAGACGGGCAGCCACGGGATCGATGGCGCGCAGCCACACCGGAGCCGTCGCCAGTCGGGGCGGCACCAGCCGCAGCAGCCCGTCGTAGCGGGCGGCCGCGCCCAGCCGGCCCGACACGTCGAGTCCCGGTGCGGTGACGGTGAACCCGTCTGCCGCGTGTTCGGTGATCACCGTGCCGATCTTGCATGAGTCGAATGCGTAAGTGGCAGAGACGAATTCGGCGATCTCCTCAGTGGGTGCGAGCAGTGCGCGCTCACCGTCGGCGGTCTCCACCATCACGTCGGCGAAGCGTCCGAACGGAGACTCCTGCCACGACCCGATGACCATCCGGACACCTGACGTGGTGCCGAGACCGGCGATGTGACCGGTGAAGACCAGTCGGTTGGCTCGCACGATCAGAACTCGGTGCCGTTCTCCTCCTCCAACACCCGGAAGTCGGTGTCGGTCAAGTCGGTCAGGCGTCCGTAGTAGATCCCGAGGGCTTCCTTCGCCACGACGGCCTGGTGGATGGGTACGGCGTGCGCCGGGGCGACGGCGCGGAGGTAGTCGACCGCCTCGGAGAGCTTCATCCATGGCGCGGCGGCCGGGCTGGCCAGCACGTCGACCGGCTCACCGGGTGCGAACAGTGCGTCGCCCGGATGCATCAACCGGGCCGGGTGTCCGTCGTCGCCGACGAGGTAGGAGATGTTGTCGATGATCGGGATGTCGGGATGTATCACCGCATGCTTGCCGCCCACCCCCCGCACCGACAGGTGACCCACGCTGAAGGCATCACCGGCGTTGACGGCCTGCCACGCCCCACCGAGCTGGGCTGCCGTCATCGGGTCGGCGTACAGCGCGGCCTGCGGATTGGCGTCGATCAGGGCGGGCAGGCGCTCCACGTCGGCGTGGTCGGGATGCTGATGGGTGATGAGGATCGCCGACAAACCCGTCACCCCCTCGAAGCCGTGGGAGAAGTTGCCCGGGTCGAATAACACGGTGGTCTCGTCGCCACCGCCGTCCCGGAAGCTCGCGAGCAGGCAGGAATGGCCGAAGTGCGTCAGTTGCATCCCTCCATTGTGGCGCGATCCGCCGCCGGTAGAGTGAGTGACGAGCAATCTTCTCCAAGGACAGGAGCCGCGCGTGGCCCGCGTCGTAGTGCACGTGATGCCGAAGACGGTGATCCTCGACCCCCAGGGGCAGGCAATCGTCGGAGCGTTGGGCCGTCTCGGGGTGTCCGGCATCTCGGACGTCAGGCAGGGCAAGCGGTTCGAACTCGAGGTCGACGACAGTGTCAGCGACGAAACGCTCGGGGAGATCGCCGAGTCACTGCTCGCCAACACCGTGATCGAGGACTGGACCGTGACGAGGGCGGACCAGTGACCGCCCGGGTGGGGATCATCACCTTTCCCGGATCACTCGACGACATCGACGCGGCTCGCGCGGCGCGTCTGGTGGGGGCCGAGCCAGTGAGCCTGTGGCACGCCGATGCCGACCTCAAGGGCGTGGACGCGGTCGTGGTGCCCGGCGGGTTCTCCTACGGTGACTATCTGCGGTGCGGCGCGATCGCCAAGTTCGCGCCGGTGATGGGCGAGGTGATCTCGGCCGCTGCCAAGGGCATGCCGGTGTTGGGCATTTGCAACGGGTTCCAAGTTCTGTGTGAGGCCGGTCTGCTGCCGGGCGCCTTGACGCGTAACGCCGGACTTCACTTCGTCTGCCGCGACGTGTGGCTGGAAGTCGCGTCGACGTCGTCGGCCTGGACCTCACGCTTCGAGAAGGGCGCCGACCTGTTGGTGCCGCTGAAGTCGGGCGAGGGGCGATTCGTCGCGTCCGATGAGGTGCTCGACGAGCTCGAGGGCGACGACCGGGTGGTCTTCCGTTACCGCGAGAACCTCAACGGTTCGCTGCGGAACATCGCCGGGATCAGCTCGGCGAACGGTCGGGTGGTGGGCTTGATGCCGCACCCGGAGCACGCCACCGAGGCGTTGACCGGACCGTCGGACGATGGGCTCGGGCTCTTCTACTCGGCGTTGGACGCGGTTCTCGCGGCTTAGTTCCGGCGCAGATTGCTGCGCAATACTCCCCTCATCGGGTGTTACCGTCAAAACAGTTGTCGGACATCGTGGAGGGTTCATGTTCGTTGATCCGGGACTTCTGCGAGCCTTTGCCGGGCAGGTCGATCGAGCGATCTCGGCGATGAGCGGCATCGTCGCCGACGGCACATCCGGCTCCGTCGCCGACCGGCTGCCGGGTTCGGAGACGCAATGGGCAACGCGCCACGTCGGGGACCATGCGTACCTGGCGGCCAAGGACCTCATCGATGACGTCGCGTCGATCGGCATCGCGGTACGCGGCGCCGGCGACCGTTACGAGATCAAGGACGGCGCACTTGCGGACGGTTTCGAGAGGTTGTTCTAGCCCGTGCTGCCCACCCGTTCCCGGCTGATCAGCTGGAGTCCCGATTCCCTCACGGCAGGCGCGACCTCGATCGACGACGCCGGCCTCTCGATCTACCGCGCGGTGTGGCAACTCGACGACGGCTGCGATCGGATGGACGAGATGCGAACGTGGTCGGGCAGCGCGCACGCCGCGGCAACGGACATGTTCGAGCGTGCTGTCCGACGCGCGTCGCTCTATCGCGACTACACGGCGGCAGTCGCCGCGGCGCTACGGACTGGCAGCGCGACGATCGGGAAGGCACGCACCGACCTGCTGCGCCAGGCCGAGGCGATCGATCGGACCGAACTGAGCGTCAGTGACAACTGGGTGGTCCAGATTCGCCCGGCGCCCATGACCGCCGAAAGGGCCACCGAGCTGCGGCGACAGGCTCAAACCACGCAAGGTGAGATCAATGGCCTGTTGTCCGCCGTCGGCAACGCCGACGAGGAGACGACTCGGTCGCTCGTTCTGGCAAGAGCTTCCGAGGGGGCGGAATTCGAGGTGCATCGGATGGGGCCACCCGGTCCGCTGCCACCCGTGCCGGGCGACGAGGTGCCGGACCCCGGCACGGATGCAGGTCGGCAGCTGCAAGACATTGCCCGTGGCCAGGACATGGCGACGGTCGTTCGGGAGACCACCGAATCGACCGACGAGAATGGCAACCACTTCAGGACCCTGTACATGGTCGACGGGAGCAGGCAGGTGATCAAGGAAGAGGGTGGCTGGCCGCCCAGCGCGCACGTACTTCCCGAGGGCACTCTGCAGGTCACCCAATTCGACGAGGACGGATACGAAGTGTCGGTCGCCGAGACGATCCACGGCGAAGATGGAACGGAGACGACCAATGTCTGGTGGACTGACGGCACGTCGGTCGTGATGACGCGAACCCCTGACGGCACGTGCAGTGGCGCGGTGACAACCGCCGACGGCAGGCACGGCACCATTGCGGACGCGTTCTTCGCCGAGCCCATTCCGGACGTCGTAGGAGGCTCGATGACGGCCCTGGAGAAACAGAGCGGGAAAGGCATTCCCGGGTTGAGCGCTCGGGCCCTGGAGAACATCGGCGCTGGGGCGAAGTTCGGCGGGCCGGCGTTTGGTGTGGTGGCATCCCTCTACGACGTGGCGACTGCGGAGACCAAGCACGACGCGTGCGCGGCCGCGTGGAAGGGCGGCATGGCACTCGCTGGCGGCGTGGCCGTCGATGTCGCGCTAACGGCGTTGCAGCCCGAGATGGGCCCCATTTGGGCGGGCATTGCCAGCGGAACGGGCGGCTTCGGTTTCGGGAAACTCGGTGGATTCGTCGGCGATCTGGTCTGTCCGCAGTGAAGAAGGCACTGGGGCTGGCGTTCTACTTCGTCGCGGTCAATGGATTGGCACTGCTGAGCGTTGCGTGGGCGGTGATTTCGTTCGGACGCGGGCAGTATCCGACGACGGTCGTGGTGGTGGGTATCGCCCTGGGTTTCGTCGGGATCGAGTCGGCCTTGGTGCTGACCCTGACGGGCAAGGTACGGCCTCGCGTGGAAGTCGGTGATGGAGAGACGGTGATCCGGCCGGATCTGGTCGTGGATCGCCTTCTCTGGTGGGCAACGGTGGCAGTCGTCGTCGCGGTCGCCGTATACGCAACCTTCACCCTCCAAGACAAGATCGACATCCCGCTGCCCTACGGCAGTCAGCGAATGTGGTCCGTCGCCGCAATCGGTCTCACGCTCACCGGTTTTGCAAATTTGTGGTCACTCCTCAAGCGTGGCGGAAGCAGTTTCCAACGGCTCGGCCAGCGTGATTTCGAGCTGGGGCAGGGAGTGTCGTCGATCACCGGCGACTGGGACGACGTCGTCGACATAGCAGACCGCAGGCCCGGAAAGCGGCCACCGGTCAGGGCCACCCTCTTCGTGAAGTTCAGTGATGGAAAGGTTCGGACACAGGTCGTTGACTCCTACACTCCCGGCGGCACGGCACTCCGTCGGCTGGTGCGCTACTACTGGATGAATCCCGACCGGCGCGTGGAACTCGCCGATGGGATGGCGGCTGAGCGGTTTTCCGAATTTCAGAGCATGTCGTAACGACGTCGCCCGCCGCCGTCACGCGGCCGGACGGATTGCCTGCGCGCCGCCACCGACCGTCAGGATCGCACCGTTGACATAGCTCGCGGCGGGCGATGCGACGAACGACACGACGTTGGCGACCTCGTCGGCGTGAGCCGTGCGCCTCAGGGCGGTGGTGCGCCCGAGGCCTTCGATGAGCTCGGTGGACAGGTCCGCAGTGCCCTGGGTCTGGGTGGGGCCGGGGGCGACGGCGTTGACACGCACACCGCGAGCGCCGAATTCGTCGGCCCAGGACTTGGTCAACAACTCCAGCGCCGCCTTGCCGGCGCCGTAGATGCCTGCGCCCGCGGCAGGCGTGCTTGCTGCGACGGTCGTCACGTTGATCACCGAGCCGCCGCCACGGGCGATCATTCCGGGCACCAACTTCTGCACCAAGAGGTAGGGCGCGCGGAGGTTGGTGTCGAACTGGGCGTCGAAGTCGTCGTCGGTGGTGTCGAAGGTGGGCGCGAAGCGGTAGATGCCGGCATTGTTCACCAGGATGTCCACGTCACCGGCCTCGGCGGCGAGGCGCCGGACGTCGTCGGCGTCGGATACGTCGGCCAGTACGAAACGTGCTGTGCCGCCGTTTTTTTCGATGTCCCGCACGGTCGAGGCGCCGCGCCCGGCGTTGCGTCCGTGGACGACGACCTCCGCGCCCTCGCCGGCCAGTTGAAGCGCGATGGCGTAGCCGATGCCTGCCGTCGCGCCGGTGACCAACGCAGTCTTTCCGGTCAATGTGTTCGTCATGGGAACCGCCTCCTGGGCGTTGAAGTCGTGATGGTGCCACCCACCACAAGACCAGTTTCTGACTATTTATTCCATAACGATGGATTGCCGTCAGCGTGCGCAAACTGGCGATTCTCGGCGGCGTGTCGCCCGCAGACACGCACGCTCGCGGCGGTAGGGGAGGGGCTAGGGAGTGAGGGCGACCGAGGCCTCGGCGGTGTAGCAGAGGAAGGTGAGCGTCTCCTCCAGGTACAGCTCGACGGTGTCGGCGTCGTGGGTCAGGTAGCCGATCGACACGTCGGTGCCCAACTGGAGATCGAAGTCACCGCCGCGGGTGGACAACACGAACGCCCCGTCGATGGCCGGCGCCCAGATGATGTCACCGTCCACCAAGCGGTTGAGGTGTTCGCGGATCGGATAACCGTGCGCCGTCGTCTCGCTGACCGCGGTGTACGCGTCGGCCGACAGCAGCACCGCGTAGGGGCCGTCGACACCGGCGAGACGCAACTCGGACAGCGCCTGGGCGATCACGTCGGGGATCTCGCGAGGGTCCTCCGGCAAGGCGAGGCTCACGTTGGAGCTGCACTTGCGAATGCCGTCGATGGACGCCGCCTCGTACCCTTCGAAGACCGCCCGGTCCTCGGCGAAGGCCAGCTGTTTGGCGGCGTCCTTGACCGGATCCCAGTCCGAGTCCTGCGAACCGCGTTCGACGTCGTCGACGTCGGTGCGCCGGATGGTGAACGGCACGCGCAGGCGCACCAGCGGCTTGCTCTCGCGCAGGTGGGCCACCACCCCGTCACCGGGGGAATCGACTCCCACCAGGTGGCCGGTGCTGATCGCCGCCGTCACGGGGCCGCCGGGTTCGCTCACGTCGACCACCCGGCGCCCGGCGATGTGCCGCTTGAAGGTCCGGGTGGCCTCCAATTCGATTTCAGCCCAAGCCTCTTCGGTGATCGGCGCCAGTTCGCGGTAGAGGTTGTTCATTGAGGTCGTCCTTTCAGACTGCCGATCGACAGGGATCCATTTGAGGAGCGTTCCGGTGCAGCCGCCCGTGGCTCGGCAGCAGGCAACGGGGGTGGGTCGTCGAGGAAGTCGGCGCTCGGCGTGAAGAACAGGGTGCCGGTCACCGCCGTCGAGAAGTCCAGGATGCGGTCGGTGTTGCCGGGCGGGTCGCCGATGAACATGTTGCGCAGCATCCGCTCCGTCACCGAGACCGCACGCGAATAACCGATGTAGTACGTGCCGAACTCCGCCGTACCCACCTCGCCGAACGGCATGTTGTGTCGCACGATCTTCAGCTCGTTGCCGTCGGCGTCGGTGATCACGTTGAGCGCCAGGTGCGAGTTCGCCGGCTTCACGTCGTCGCCGAGCTCGATGTCGTCGAGCTTGGTGCGGCCGATCACCCTCTCCTGCTCCTCGGTCGACAACGCGTCCCACGCCGTCAAGTCGTGCAGGTAACGCTGTACGTGGACGTAACATCCGCCGGCGAAGTCAGGGTCCTCGTCCCCGATCTGGGTGGCGCTCAGGGCGATCGGGCCGTCGGGGTTCTCGGTGCCGTCCACGAAGCCCATCAGGTCGCGGTTGTCGAAGAACTTGAACCCGTGCACCTCGTCGACGACCGTGAGCATGCCGCCCATTGCGTCGACCAGTTTCCGTGCCAGCTCGAAGCAGACGTCGAGGAATTCCCCGCGGATGTGGAACAACAGGTCACCCGGCGTGGACGGAGCGTGGTGCCGCGGGCCGTCGAGCGCGACGAAGGGATGGAGGTCGGCGGGCCGCGGGCCGGTGAACAACCGGTCGAATGCATTCGAGCCGATGGAGGTGACCACCGACAGGTGCTTCGTCGGATCGCGAAAGCCGATTGCGCGCACCAGGCCGGAGATGTCGCCGAGCGCGTCGTGGACCGCCTGTTCGCCACCTTCGTCGATGGTGGCGACCAGGAAGATGGCCGCGGGCGTCAGAGGCGCCAGGACCGTCTGCGGCTGTGGATCGGACACATCGCCGACCCTAGCGTCAAGATCACCGAGGACACCGGTCAAGATGAAAAGATGCCAGCCAGCCCCCAAGGCCTCTGTGAATTCATCGACGCCTCCCCGTCACCGTTCCACGTCTGCACGACCGTCGCCGACCGGCTGCGTGGGGCGGGGTTGACCGAACTCTTCGAGGGCGACGCCTGGGTGGACCTCGCCGAGCCGCCCGGCTACTTCACCGTGCGGGCCGGCTCACTGGTCGCGTGGAAGACCTCCGACCCGGGGGCGCCGTTTCGGATCGTCGGTGGGCACACCGACAGCCCCAACCTGCGGGTGAAGCAACATCCCGACCGGGTGGTCGCCGGCTGGCGGATGGTCGCGCTCGCGCCGTACGGCGGCGCCTGGCTGAATTCGTGGCTGGACCGCGATCTCGGGATAAGCGGCCGGTTGTCGCTCCGAGGTCGGCACGGCGTCGAGGACGTCCTGGTCCGCATCGACGACCCGATCCTGCGGGTGCCGCAACTCGCCATCCACCTGTCCGACGACCGCAAGGGCGTCACGCTGGACCCTCAGCGCCACGTCAACGCGGTGTGGGGCGTCGGAGACGGTGGACGCTCGTTCGTCGACCACGTGGCCGAGCGCGCCGGCGTCGACCCGGGCGCGGTCCTGGCCGCGGATCTGATGACGCACGACCTGACCGGCTCCAAGGTCGTCGGCGCCGACCGCGAGCTGATCAGCGCGCCGCGCCTGGACAATCAGGGCACCTGCTACGCCGGGCTGACCGGGTTCCTCGCCGCCGAGCCGCGCGGCCACGTGCCGGTGCTGGCGCTCTTCGACCACGAGGAGGTCGGCTCGACGTCGGATCACGGCGCGCAGTCCGAACTCCTCCCGACCGTGCTGGAACGCATCACGCTGGCGTCGGGCGGCAGCCGTGAGGACTTCCTGCGCCGCACGTCCGGTTCGATGGTCGCGTCGGGGGACATGGCACATGCCACCCATCCCAACTACCCCGAGCGTCACGAACCCGGCCACCTGATCGAGGTGAACGCGGGTCCGGTGCTCAAGGTGCAACCGAATCTGCGGTACGCCACCGACGGGAGGACCGCCGCGGCGTTCGCACTGGCGTGTGACCAGGCGGGCGTGCCGATGCAGCGTTATGAGCACCGCGCCGACCTTCCGTGCGGGTCCACCATCGGACCGATGACGGCGGCGCGCACCGGGATCCCCACCGTCGACGTCGGTGCCGCCCAACTGGCGATGCACTCGGCGCGGGAACTGATGGGCGCGGCGGACGTCGGCGCCTATGCCTCTGCGCTGCAAGCATTCCTGTCGCCGGCCTGACGGGTGTCACAGGTGTGATCTAGCCTCGCGGCATGACTCTCGACATGGCCACGGTCACCTTCGACTGCGCCGATCCGGACGCCCTCGCCGCCTGGTGGGCGGACGCCCTCGGCGGTGACGTCAACGCGGTGGCACCAGGCGAATTCGTCCTGGTCGCCCGCACCCTGGGGCCGGCACTGGGATTCCAGCGGGTGCCCGACCCGGCGCCCGGCAAGAACCGTCTGCATCTGGACTTCCACGCCGCCGACATGGAGGGCGAGGTGGCCCGCCTCGTCGGACTCGGTGCGACGGAGACCGGGCGGCACCATTTCGGCGACGACTTCCACTGGGTGGTGCTCGCCGATCCGGCGGGCAACGCGTTCTGCATAGCGGGAGGGTGACGCAGCGGGCACAATCGCGCCGTGCTCTTCTCGGTGATCGCGGCGGCCGCCGTGCTCGCAGCGTGGTCCCTGCTCGCGCGACGGCTCGAGCACTGGCGCATCACTGCGCCCATGGTGCTGGTGTTGGCGGGGATCGCGGTCGGCTTCGGCACACACGACGCGCTCGCCGCGTCACTGAACACCCAAACGGCTCAGCGCGGTGCCGAGATCGTCCTCGCGGTGCTGCTCTTCATCGACGCGACCGACGTGCGCGGTGGACTGTTCGGTCGTGATCCCCGGTCGGCGCTGCGCCTGTTGCTCATCGGGATGCCGCTCGGGCTGGCGGCGTCGGTGGCCATCGGCTTGTGGCTGCTGCCCGGCCTGTCATGGGCGGTGCTGTTGATCATCGCCTGCGTCGTGGTGCCCATCGACTTCGCGCCCGCGGCATCGATTCTGCGTGACGAGAGGATCCCCGAACGCGTCCGCGACGCGCTCAACGTCGAGGCGGGCTACAACGACGGCATCGTCTCGCCGATCTTCATCTTCGCCTTGGTACTGGCGGGAGATCACTCGCACACGGACTCGCCGCTCGACGCCATCGGCGCCGCTCTGCCGCAGGCCGTCAAGGCCATCCTGGTGGGGCTGACCGTCGGTGCCGCGGTGGCATTGCTCAGTAATGCCGCCGAACGCCGCGAGCTGATGACCGGGCAGTCCAAGCGGGTCATCCTGGTGGCCACCCCGCTGCTGGCGTACAGCGCCAGCATCGCCGTGGCCGGCAACGGCTTCGTCTCGGCATTCGTCTGCGGCATCGCCTTCATGGGATTACGCCGATCGCAGAACATCCGGCGTGAGCTGGATCTCCTCGACGACGTCGGGTTCCTGCTCACGGCAGTGATGTGGTTCGTGTTCGGCGCGACGACCGTGATCGCGCTGTCGGCCGGGGTATCGATCGGACTGGTGGTCTTCTGCCTTCTCGCACTCACCGTCGTTCGCCTGGTCCCGACGCTGTTGTCGCTGCTCGGGTCACGTTTCACCTGGCCGGAGCGGGTTCTGATGGGCTGGCTCGGCCCGCGTGGCACGACGTCCATCGTGTTCGGTCTGTTGGCGTTCAACGTGCTCACCGACCGGGCCGAGACGGTGGCGTTGCTCACCATGGTCGTCACCGTGCTCGGCAGCGTGCTGATCCACGGGATCGGCGCACCGACGGCCGCACGTGCGTTCAGCAGGGCGCAACCCAATAGGATGACCCCGTGACGTCCGGGTCCTCCCACGAAGTGCCGACCATCGACTCCGTCGAGAATGCCACGAACACTCCCGACCAGCCGCAGCCCTTCCGGGAATTGGGCCTCAAGGACGACGAGTACGAGCGTATTCGCGGCATCCTCGGCCGTCGGCCCACTGACGCCGAACTGGCCATGTACTCGGTGATGTGGAGCGAGCACTGCTCCTACAAGTCCTCGAAAGTGCATCTGCGCTACTTCGGCGAGACCACGACCGACGAGATGCGGTCGGGCATGCTCGCCGGAATCGGCGAGAACGCGGGCGTGGTGGACATCGGCGACGGCTGGGCGGTGACGTTCAAGGTCGAGTCGCACAACCACCCGTCCTACGTCGAGCCCTACCAGGGCGCTGCCACCGGCGTCGGTGGCATCGTCCGCGACATCATGGCCATGGGCGCTCGCCCGGTCGCCGTCATGGACCAGTTGCGATTCGGCGCCGCCGATGCGCCGGACACGCGCCGCGTGCTCGACGGCGTCGTGCGTGGCGTCGGCGGGTACGGGAACTCCCTCGGCTTGCCCAACATCGGCGGCGAGACCATCTTCGATCCCTCCTATGCAGGCAACCCGCTGGTGAACGCGTTGTGCATCGGCGTGCTCCGCAAGGAGGACCTGCACCTCGCCTTCGCGTCCGGCAGCGGCAACAAGATCATCCTGTTCGGCGCCCGTACCGGGCTCGACGGCATCGGCGGGGTGTCGGTACTGGCATCGGAGACGTTCGGGGGTGACGAGTCGGGCCCGGGCCGCAAGAAGCTGCCCAGTGTTCAGGTCGGCGACCCGTTCATGGAGAAGGTGCTGATCGAATGTTGCCTCGAGTTGTACGCGGCCGGGCTGGTCATCGGCATCCAGGATCTGGGTGGCGCCGGATTGTCTTGTGCCACCTCTGAACTCGCCTCCGCGGGTGACGGTGGCATGGCCATCGAGCTGGACAAGGTGCCGCTGCGGGCCACGTTCATGACGCCGGCGGAAGTGTTGTCGAGCGAGTCGCAGGAACGCATGTGCGCCGTCGTCGCACCCGAGAACGTCGAGAAGTTCATGGCCGTGTGCCGCAAGTGGGAGGTGCTGGCCACCGTCATCGGCGAGGTGACCGACGGCGACCGGCTGCACATCACCTGGAACGGCGAGACGGTCGTCGACGTGCCACCGAGGACCGTCGCGCACGAGGGCCCGGTCTACGAGCGCCCCGTCGCCCGGCCGGACACGCAGGACGCCGTGAACGCCGATACGTCGGCGAAGCTGCCCCGCCCCTCCACCGGTGCCGAGTTGCGCGCCACTCTGCTCGGTCTGCTCGGCAGCCCGCATCTGTGCAGCCGCGCCTTCATCACCGAGCAGTACGACCGCTACGTGCGCGGCAACACGGTGCTCGCCGAACACGCCGATGGCGGTGTGCTCCGCATCGACGAGGCCACCGGGCGCGGTGTCGCCGTGTCAACCGACGCGTCCGGTCGCTACACCTTCCTCGACCCCTACACCGGTGCGCAGCTCGCCCTGGCCGAGGCCTACCGCAACGTCGCCGTCACCGGCGCCACGCCGGTCGCCGTCACGAATTGCCTGAACTTCGGCTCGCCCGAGGACCCCGCCGTGATGTGGCAGTTCAGCCAGGCGGTCCGCGGCCTGGCCGATGGGTGTGCGGCGCTGGGCATTCCCGTCACCGGCGGCAACGTCAGCTTCTACAACCAAACCGGCACCACCGCAATCCTGCCGACCCCGGTGGTCGGGGTGCTCGGCGTCATCGACGACGTGCGGCGCCGTGTCCCCACGGCCTTCGGCACCGAACCCGGGGAGACGCTGATCCTGCTCGGCGACACCCGCGACGAGTTCGACGGGTCCATTTGGGCTCAGGTCACCGCCGACCACCTAGGCGGCGTGCCTCCCACGGTCGACTTGGCGCGCGAACGCCTGCTCGCCGAGGTCTTGGTGGCGGCCTCGCGGGACGGCCTCGTCTCGGCCGCGCACGACCTGTCCGAGGGCGGACTCGTCCAAGCCGTGGTGGAGGCCTCGATCGCCGGTGAAACCGGTTGCCGCATCGTCCTTCCCGAGGGCGCCGATCCTTTCGTGACGCTGTTCTCCGAGTCCGCGGGGCGGGTACTCGTCGCGGTTCCCCGCACCGAGGAGAGCCGTTTCCGCGCCATGTGCGAGGCGCGCGGGCTTCCCGCGGAGCGCATCGGTGTCGTCGACGAGGGAAGCGACTCCATCGAGGTCCAGGGCCACTTCACCGTCACCATCGAGGAACTGCGCCGCACGTCGGAGGGCGTGCTGCCCGGACTGTTCGGGTGACGAGCGGGCGCCACGCGGTCCTGACCTGGGCGTGGAGCCTGGTGAGACTCGACTTCGTCGGCGTCGCGTTCGGCACCGTGTTCTTCTGCCTGTCACTGACACCGTCCTTGCTTCCGCGGGACTGGGTGTTCCAAGGTCTCATCGGTGGCATCAACGCCGCGATCGGCTACGCGATCGGGGTAATCGTGGCGACGGCCTTCCATCGCGTCGCCCTGCACCACCGCGAGTGGTGGCCGCCGCCGGCGCGCACGCTGAACGTGCTCAAGGCGATCGTGGTCGTCCTGTCTGTCGCGGGGTGCGTGCTGATGCTGATTCCCGCGGCCGCGTGGCAGCGGCAGGTCTCGAGCGAGATGGGCATCGACGGGCCCGCGACGCTGAGTTATCTGCGCACGCTGGCGGCCGCCGTCCTGGTCGGCGGAACCTGTGTCGGCGTGGCACGCGTACTCAACGATGCCATCAGACTCGTGGCCGGAAGGATCATCCGGCGTTGGCACCTGCACCAGGAGGTGGCGCTGTTCATCGGAACGGCGATCGTCGTCGCGCTGGTGGTCACGCTGGTCAACGGCGTGCTGTACCGCGGTTTCCTGGTCGGCGCCAGCTACTTCTTCCAGCCGCAGAACGCCACCACCGCCGATGGCATCTCGCAGCCGGCCGAAACCGAGAAGTCTGGCAGCCCAACGTCACTCGCGTCGTGGGACTCGTTGGGCTTTCAGGGCCGCAACTTCGTCGCCACCGGCCCGCACGCCGCCGAACTCGCCACGCTCAACGGGCGGCCCGCCAAGGAACCCATCCGGGTGTATGCAGGTCTGCAGACCGCCGACACCGACGAGGCCAGGGTGAGCCTCCTCGTCCGTGAACTGCAGCGCACCGGCGCCTTCGACCGCAAGGTACTGGTCATCGTCCCCACCACGGGTACGGGATGGGTCAACCCCGTCGCCGCCAGGGCGATCGAGACGATGTACGACGGCGACACGGCGCTGGTCGGTGTGCAGTATTCCTATCTACCTAGCTGGATCTCGTTCCTGGCCGATCGCGACAAGTCGGTACGGTCGGCCCGGCTGCTGATCGACGCCGTGCACGACCGCTGGTCCCAATTGCCACCGAACCGAAGGCCCAAGCTGATGCTCTACGGCGAGAGTCTCGGTTCCCTTGCGGGCCAAGGCGCCTTCGGATGGCTCCCGGACATCGGGCGGATGGGCTTCTCCGCGGTGCTGTGGGTGGGGCCGCCGCACGAAAGCTCGCTGTGGAGTGGCCTGGTCGCGCGGCGGGACCCCGGCACCTCCGAGGTCGAGCCGCGCTACGACGACGGACGCACCGTCCGGTTCGCGCAGGCGCGCGACAGCGCCGACATCCTCGACACCGCCGAGCCGCCGTGGGAGGGCACCAGAGTCCTGTTCCTGCAGCACGCGTCGGATCCGATCGTCTGGTGGTCACCGGATTTGGTTTTCTCCCAACCGGATTGGCTCGCCGAACCAGCGGGTGCCGACCGCACCCCGTCTATGCGGTGGTATCCCGTCGTCAGCTTTTGGCAGGTCGGTGCGGACGTCACGAACGCCTCCGGCGTCCCACCGGGACACGGCCACAACTATGGCGACTCGATTCTCGACGGATGGGTGGCCGTCGCCGCGCCCGAGCACTGGACGACGGCCGACACCGAGCGCGTCCGAACGTCGCTGAAGGAGATCGGGGTCGAATATTGAACGTAAGCCCTGGAATTCGTGCCCTGGGTCTGGCCGCCGTGCTCCTCGGTTGGAGCGCGCTGGTGGCGCCACGGTTGCCGCCGTGGTGGCGGGTGCTGCTGCAAGCGACGCTCGCCGGTGGTGTGACGGCGGCGTCGGGCGCCCCCCTCGGTCTGCGCCCACCGGCGCTGTGGCGCGGTCTGCGTGCGGGGCTCCCCGTGGCCGTCGCGGTGTCTGCGGCCGTGGCGGCGTCGACGGCGGTGGCGCCCGTCCGCGCGGGCATGCGTCGACGGACACGGCCGGGCCGCGTCGTCGCCTGGACCCTGGTGCAGATCCCGATCGGCACCGTGTGGGCTGAGGAGGCAGCGTTCCGTGGGGCGCTGGGTGCGGTGGCCGCAGGGGCGTTCGGGCGGCGGTGGGGTCGGATCGTGCAGGCGGCGGCCTTCGGCCTCTCGCACGTGCCGGATGCGCGCGGCGCAGCGCAGCCGGTCGCTCCCACGGTGCTGGCCACCGGTGCCGCCGGCTGGGCGTTCGGATGGCTGCACGACCGCACGGGCAGCCTCGCGGCTCCGATGCTCGCGCATCTCGCGATCAACGAGGCGGGCGCGTTGGCCGCGCTCGCCATCACGGGTCAGACGTCGCGACTGTCCATCTCGAGCAGGTGAGGTTCGGTGTCGACGTCGTCGATGCCGAACGCGATGATCCTCTTGGGGAAGATCCGGATGATCGCGGAATCCAGCTCGTCACCGGCCGCACCGGTCGCGGGCCGCGCGTCCGCCTGTACGGCGGTACCGCGGATCTCGAGGCATCGCACCCGCCACGGATCTCTGGAGACGACGTCGTCCACCACGAACGCGACGGTCGGGTTGGTGGCGACGTTCCGGAACTTCTGGCTCTTCGACATGCGGTACCCGGCGATGTCGATGGTGCCGAGCCTCTCGTTGTAGGTGAATCCGACGGGGCTTGCCTGCAGCGTGCCGTCGGGCTGGGCCGTGGCCAACCGACCCAGCTCGGCACCGCGAAGGTATTCGATCTCGTGCGGTTTGAAGGTCATGAACTCCAACGTAGGACCTGGGCGGGTCGACGTCACGTTGCCGAACACGGGGCTGACCCGCACGTCGGCGACGACGTTGGTCGGTATCGAGGGGCAGCCGTGACGTCCGGGTTTCGCGGCATTCCCAGGCACACTAGGGTATGGCCGCCCGGCGTACCGCGAATCCGACGGAGACCCGCGCGGCTGTGTCGGCCGTCGCGGAATGGTTGCACGACGCCACCGCAGCGGCACCCGAACGGAGCGTGCTCGCCGGCGCGGTGAGACTCACCGCCAGGACGCTCGCGGCGCTGGCCCCCGGCGCCAGCGTCGAAGTGCGGGTGCCGCCCTTCGTCGCCGTGCAATGTCTGCCCGGCCTCGCCCACACCCGCGGCAATCCGCCCAACGTGGTCGAAACCGATCCGCGTACCTGGCTGCTGCTGGCGACGGGCCTGCTGACGATGGCCGACGCGGTCGCAAACGGCACGCTGCAGTCGTCCGGTCCGCGCGCCGCCGAGGTGGCGGCCTGGCTGCCCATCGTCACCCTCGACGACGGGTAGCCGGTCGACTGTGATGCTCGTCGGGTCAGAAATGAGCGCGCCGCCATCGTTGTTGAACCTCATGGCGACATCACGGTCCGATTTCCACCATCGACCGGTGTTGACCGTAGACTGACCACGTCACCCCACAGCCCCAGGGAGCAGACTGATCGTGACCGCCGAGCAGATCGAGCAGACGGACACCACCAACACTCTTGCAAGCGGCTCCTCGGACGAGCTCAGGGAAGACGAACCCCGGGAGGAATGCGGCGTCTTCGGCGTCTGGGCACCCGGTGAGGACGTGGCCAAGCTCACGTACTACGGCCTGTACGCACTGCAGCACCGGGGGCAGGAGGCCGCCGGCATCGCCGTCGCCGACGGTTCCCAGGTGCTCGTGTTCAAGGACTTGGGCCTGGTCAGTCAGGTGTTCGACGAGCCGACGCTGGCCGCCATGGAGGGCCACGTCGCGATCGGACACTGCCGCTACTCCACCACGGGATCGACGACGTGGGAGAACGCGCAGCCGGTGTTCCGGAACACCGCCGCGGGCACCGGCGTCGCCCTCGGTCACAACGGCAACCTGGTCAACACCACCGAACTGTCCGCCCGTGCCAGGGAAGCCGGACTGATCGGGATGCGCGGCGCGACCGCGGCGACCACGGACTCCGACATCCTCGGCGCGCTGCTCGCACACGGCGCGGCCGACGCCACGCTCGAACAGGCAGCGCTGGAACTGCTGCCCACCGTGCGCGGCGCGTTCTGTCTGACGTTCATGGACGAGAACACGCTCTACGCCGCCCGCGACCCGCACGGCGTGCGTCCGCTGTCGCTGGGCCGGCTCGACCGTGGCTGGGTGGTGGCCTCCGAGACCGCCGCCCTCGACATCGTCGGCGCCGCCTTCGTCCGTGACATCGAACCGGGAGAACTCCTCGCGATCGACGCCGACGGGGTGCGGTCCACCCGTTTCGCGAACCCGACGCCGAAGGGATGCGTCTTCGAATACGTCTATCTGGCCAGGCCGGACAGCATCATCGGCGGGCGGTCGGTACACGCCACCCGCGTCGACATCGGCAGGCGGCTGGCGCGCGAGGCGCCCGTCGACGCTGATCTGGTGATCGGCGTGCCCGAGTCGGGCACCCCGGCCGCCGTGGGGTACGCCCAGGAGTCCGGCATCCCGTACGGCCAGGGCCTGATGAAGAACGCCTATGTCGGACGCACCTTCATCCAACCCTCGCAGACCATTCGCCAACTCGGCATCCGGCTGAAGCTCAACCCACTCAAGGAAGTCATCCGCGGGAAGCGGCTCATCGTGGTCGACGACTCCATCGTGCGCGGTAATACCCAGCGCGCGCTGATCCGGATGCTGCGTGAGGCAGGCGCCGTCGAGGTGCACGTCCGCATCGCGTCGCCGCCGGTGAAGTGGCCGTGCTTCTATGGCATCGACTTCGCCACGCCGGCCGAGTTGATCGCCAACGCCTCGAATTCCGGTGCCAACGAGGACGAGATGCTCGACTCGGTCCGGCGCGCCATCGGTGCCGACAGCCTCACCTACATCTCGCAGCAGGGGATGATCGCCGCCACCGAGCAGCCCGCCTCACGGTTGTGTTCCGCCTGCTTCGACGGTCGGTACCCGATCGAGCTGCCCAGCGAATCGGCGCTCGGCAAGAACGTGATCGAGCACATGCTGGCGAACGCGGCCCGCAGCGGTTTGCCCGTTCAGCCCGACAACGACAACGCGTCCGCGCTCAGGCGTCCTTGACGGCTCTGCCGTCGTGCCGGACGTGAAACTCATTCCGGCACAGTCGAACTGAAGCGGATCAACTGACGGCGTCCCTTTCCGCGCGGGCCACCGTGTGCAAGCGCATGTTTGACCGCGTCGCGGTATCCCGTCAGTCCTCCTGGTGGGGGCGGTATGACGTCGTCGATGTCGTGTTCGGACATCACCGCATCGTGTTCGAGTGACTCGACCAGGGGACGCGCGAGCCCCAATGGGATGGGCGTCACCAGCCCCACCCACCAGCTGGCAATACTCGGGGTCAACAGCGGCAGCGCCACGATGGCGCGCCGGCGCAGGCCGGCCTCCTCGGCGTAGATCTGCATCGCGTCGGCGTACTCCAGCACGTCGGGGCAGCCGACGTCGAAGGCCCGCGACCGCGGCAACGGGGCGTCCGCGGCCTCGGCGAGGTAGTACAGCACGTCGTCGATGGAGATCGGCTGAATCTTGTTGCGCACCCACCTCGGGGTCGTCATGACCGGCAACCGGTCGGTCAGGTGCCTGATCATCTCGAACGACGCCGAACCGGAACCGATGACGATGCCAGCCTGCAACACCAGCGTCTCCACGCCCGAACTCATCAGTATCTCGCCCACGGCGTTACGCGACCGGAGATGTCGTGACAGTGCACCCTTGGGGTGCAGTCCGGACAGGTAGACGATGCGGCGCACCCCCGCCTTCTCGGCGGCGACCGCGACGTTGCGGGCGGAGCGCTCCTCCTCGGCGACGAAGTCCGAGGAACTGCCCATCGAATGCACGAGGTAATACACCACGTCGACGTCCTCGAACGCCGCGATCAAGGAGTGGGGGTCGCCGAGGTCGCCGCGGACCACCTCCGCGTCCTCGCGCCACGGCGCTTCGGACAACTTGTCCGGATTGCGCGCCATCGCACGTACCCGGTGTCCCCGTTCGACCAACAGGGCGGCCAGATGCCCACCGATGTAGCCGGTCGCCCCGGTCACCAGGTAACGGCGGGATTGCTGCTCCGACATCGGACCCCCTTCGCCATTCACCACTACCGATATTCGGAGCGGGCGAGTATTCGGATGTCCCGCGGACCCGTCCTTCAAACGGGTGACCGGCGTCGGGGGCGCCAGACACGAGCAGCGTGCGTCCGTGCCAGGTGGGACCGGTACCCTTGTGCGCGATGAGCGAGGATCAGCGAGGGGGAGATCGCGGTGCTTCCTACGCGTCTGCCGGAGTGGACATCGAGGCCGGCGACCGGGCCGTCGAACTGTTCAAGCCGCTAGCGAAGAAGGCGACCCGACCGGAGGTGCGTGGTGGTCTCGGCGGTTTCGCCGGGCTCTTCGCGTTGCGGAGCGGCTACCGCGAACCGATGCTGGCGTCCTCGACGGACGGCGTTGGCACGAAGCTGGCGATCGCCCAGGCGATGGACAAGCACGACACCGTCGGTCTCGACCTGGTCGCAATGGTCGTCGACGACCTGGTGGTGTGCGGAGCCGAGCCGCTCTTCCTGCAGGACTACATCGCCGTGGGCCGCACGGTCCCCGAACGCGTCGCCCAGATCGTCTCCGGCATCGCCGACGGGTGCGTGATAGCCGGTTGCGCGCTGCTCGGGGGCGAGACCGCCGAACACCCGGGTTTGATGGCCCCGGACCACTACGACATCTCCGCGACCGGAGTCGGCGTGGTGGAGGCCGACGACGTGCTTGGCCCCGAACGCGTCAAGCCGGGCGACGTGATCATCGCCATGGCGTCGACCGGGCTGCACTCCAACGGCTACTCGTTGGCCCGCAAAGTCCTTCTGGAGATCGACCGCGGCAATCTCGAGGGCCACGTCGAGGAATTCGGCCGCACGCTGGGCGAGGAACTCCTCGAGCCGACGAGGATCTACGCCAAGGACTGCCTTGCGCTGGCCGCCGAAACCCAGGTGCGGACGTTCTGCCACGTCACCGGCGGCGGGCTGGCGGGGAACCTCGAGCGGATCATTCCCAACGGGCTGATCGCCGAAATGGACCGCGGCACGTGGACGCCCGCCCCGGTATTCGCGATGATCGCCCAGCGTGGGCGCATCGAACGCGCCGAGATGGACAAGACCTTCAACATGGGGATCGGGATGGTCGCCATCGTCGCGCCCGAGGACACCGACCGGGCGCTGGCAATCTTGACCGCCCGACACCTGCACTGCTGGACCCTCGGCACCGTCAACAAGGGCGGCAAGGGCGAAGCCCGCGCTCAGCTGGTCGGGCAACACCCACGATTCTGAACGTCTGACGGCCCCGGGCCGCGAGGACCTCGGCGGCGTCGGCGGGCTCAGCGGCCTCAGCGGCCTCAGCGGCGCCAATCATCGTCGTCGACCCAGCGGTCGTCGACCACGGCGTCGCCGTTGAGCACGTCCGGCTCTGGAGCACCTGAGCCGCCCAGCTCCTTCTGTAACCGTTGGAAATCGGTTTGTGGCGAGCTGTACTTCAGGTCACGAGCAACCTTGGTCTGCTTCGCCTTCGCCCGGCCGCGGCCCATGGGGGACCCCCTCGCGCAATAACGGAGCGGCCCGATGAGCAGGCGGCTCCGATCTGAGTGTGTTTATCGTCCTGTCAACACTTTACCGTGCCCGACGGTCTGATGCTGGCAGGGCCGCTCCCACGGCGAGCGCGGGGACACCGGATTCAACGCTGGTTGTTGCGCAGACGTTCCACGGCGAGACGTCCGGCGCCCGCCGCGGCGGCCGCCGGCATCGAATCCGCGTCGATCAGCGCCGACACGGCCGTTTCGCCACCGGTGGCCAACTCGGTGTCCGCAGGGATCCCACGCTTCAGCAGCGCGACGGAGATCGGGCCGAGATCGACGTGGTCCACCACCGTGCCGAGCCGTCCCACGACCCGTCCACCGGTGAGCACGGGGTCACCGGTGGACGGTCGGTCCGCCGATCCGTCGAGGTGGAGAAGGACCAGCATCCGGGGCGGTTTGCCGAGGTTGTGGACACGCGCCACGGTTTCCTGACCGCGGTAGCAACCCTTGTCGAGGTGCACGGCGCCCGTCCCCGGCCCGCCGATCCAGCCCACCTCGTGGGGAATGGTCCGCTCGTCGGTGTCGACGCCGAGTCGGGGGCGCAGCGAGGCCGCCCGCAGTGCCTCATAGGCCCACACCCCCGCCGGGCGCACTCCGGCCTCGGTCAGGCGGCCCCACCACCGCGGCACCGTCGCCCGCGGGACGACGAGGTCCACGTCACCGTCGCCGACGGTGCGGACGAAACCACCGTCTACCAGCGGCGATGCCGACGCCACGGCAGGCAGCGCGGTGACGCCGAGGGCGTCGAGCACGGCCGGAGTGCCCACTGCGGGGCCCAGTAGCGACAGCACCGCCAGATCCGCGGGGTCGGCGACGACGTCGGCCCAGAAGATCATCTTGCGTAGGTACGCCAGCAGTGCCTCGCCGCGCCACGGTTCGGTGTCGATGATCGTGACGCCGTCGAGTTGGGTCTGCAGCCAGTGATCTTCCACACGGCCCTGGACGTCGAGGCTCAGATTCTCCGTGACGGCGCCGTCGGGCAGGTCGACGACGTGCTGCGTGGAGATGGTGTGCAGCCACTTCTTGCGGTCGTTGCCGGTGAGTGCGATCACCGCTCGGTGCGAGCGGTCCACGACGACCGCGCCGGACTGGGCGGCGCGTTGCTCCCCGAACGGATCGCCGTAGTGCCATGTGGCGCCTGCATCGGGACCGGTCTCTGGAGCGGGGATGGCGGACATACTTCCAGCGTACGGAGACCGTGCGGCGCTAGTGTCATGGCCCATGGCGACCCGCGCGGACATCGTCGTCGGCCTGGACGGCCGGGTGGTCGACACCGACCATCCCGTCCTGCACGCCGACGACCCGATGTTCGCCCGCGGCGACGGTGTGTTCGAGACGCTGCTGGTCCGCGACGGCGTCGCCGGTCTCCTCGACGCACACCTCGTCCGGCTGGCGCGTTCGGCGGCGATCGTCGGACTGCCGGAGCCGGACCCGCAGCGGTGGCGTTCCTGCGTGGCCGTCGCCGAGGGGCGATGGGCGGCCGCCGACGAGGGAGTGCTGCGGTTGGTCTACGGACGTGGGCGCGAGGGGCCGACGGGCTTCGTCACGGTCTCCGGGCTGCCCGCGCGGGTGCCCGCAGCGCGACGCGGTGGAGTGTCCGCGGTGACCCTGCCGCGCGGACTGGCCGCCGACGACACGGGCGCGCCACCGTGGTCGCTTGCCTGCGCCAAGTCGCTGTCCTATGCCGTGCATGCTGGCGCCATACGCCAGGCACAACGCATGGGCGCCGACGACGCGGTACTGGTGAGCACCGACGGATTCGTTCTCGAGGGGCCCCGTTCGAGCGTCGTGATCGTCGAGCGAGATGGAGCGTTGGTGACACCGCCGTCGACCCTGCCGATCCTGCCGGGCACCACCGTGGCGGCCCTGTTCGACGTGGCCCGCGGACAGGGCCGACACTGCCTGGGCCGACCCATCCGGATGGAGGATCTTCATGGCGCACAGGGTGTTTGGCTGCTCTCGAGCGTGACGCTGGCGGCCCGGGTGCACACCCTCGACGGGCGTGCACTGGCCACCGCGCCGACCGCACCGGACGTGGGTGCACTGGTCGACGTGGCCATCACCGGGACGCACTGAAGGCGGGCGCGAATATCGGTTGTCGGGTCTTGGATTCGGGAGTACCTTCGCTGTTACACGTGAAAGGAGGTGGTCCAGAAATTGATTGACTCATGGACAAGTGAGGTGGCTGCCCGCTAGCAGCACCGGGTATTTACCAGCGTGCGCTGGCGAATTCCCAGCAGTCACCCGGCCCCCGAGCCCCTCGGTCCGTCCAACCAGGAACCAAAGGCTCGGGGGTCGCTCCATGTCCGGACCCGTCAGCCGACGTGGCGGGACAGCCGCGCCGAGAGATGGGGCACGAGGCCGCCGTCGGCGTCGACCCGCTCCTCGACGTACGCCAGGTCGCCGCCCTCGACGATGCCGTACAAGCGCTTGGCGCCGCCCACCAGCACACCCGACTTACTGCGGGCCAGCGCGTCGGTCGCCAGCTCCCACGACGCCTGGTTGCGGGGATGGCCGTAGAACAACTCGACGTAGCCGGCCGAGTGGGCGAGCAACAGCTCGATGGCCTGCGATTCGGCGGGGTCGTCCGGATCGTTCACGAACCGCCAGAAGCCGGACTCGCGCAGCGCGGGACCCACGTACTCCCCGGACGCCGAGAGCAGCCAGGAGCGCGCCTCCCAGTTCAGATATTCGCCGCCATCGTGGGAGACGACGATCTGCTGGCCGAACGGGTAGTCGCCGTCGGGCCCCCGCCCGGTGCCCTCCCCGCGCCACACCCCGACGAGCGGCAGCAGGGCCAGCAGCGCGTCGTTGAGGCTGACGCCTTCCCGGAGGTTCGCGGTGTCCGCGGGGATCGGGAGGTCGTCGAAGGATGGGACGTTGCGCGCGGCCGTCACCTTGGCGCGCTCGGCGGCGGCCGCTACCGCGCGGTCCGCCGAACCGGGAATGACCGAACCCCGCGGGTCCGATGCCGCATCGGCATCTGCGGGGATGTCGTCGGGCGTCACAAGTCGTCGGTGATCAGCCGGTACACCGCGTAGAGGGCGAACCAGGTGATGATGACGACTGCCGCGACGAGCATGATCTCGAAGAAGAGCACCACGCTGATCAGTCTAGGTCCGGCGGGCAGGAGCGCAGCGACCGGGGGATCGACCCGGCGGGCAGGAGCGCAGCGACCGGGGGATCGACCCGGCGGGCAGGAGCGCAGCGACCGGGGGATCGACCCGGCGGGCAGGAGCGCAGCGACCGGGGGGAACATCCCGGCGGGTCAGGCGACCTTGACGTCGACTTCGTGGATTCCGGCGCCGGAGGGGGCGACGCTGGCGTCCCCGTTGCCCGCGGGCGAGAGGGCTCGGAGCGTCCACGTGCCTGGGGCGGCGAAGAACCGGAAGTCCCCGGTCGCCGATGCGACGACCTCGGCGGTGAACTCGTCGCTGGCGTCGAGGAGGCGCACGAACGCCCCGCCGACGGTCTGGCCGGCGCCATCGATCACGCGACCGGTGATGACGGTTTCCTTCTCGAGGTCAACGCTGGCGGGCAACGTCAGTCCTTGCTTCGGTGCGGAGCACATGTCAACTTCCCAACTCGATAGGGGCGCCCACGAGGGAGCCGTATTCGGTCCAACTGCCGTCGTAGTTCTTGACGTTCTGGTGGCCGAGCAGTTCGGCCAGCACGAACCAGGTGTGCGACGAGCGCTCCCCGATCCGGCAGTACGCGATGGTCTCCTTCTGCCCGTCCAGGCCGGCCTCGGCGTACAGCTTGGCGAGGTCGTCGTCGGACTTGAAGGTGCCGTCCTCGTTCGCGGCCTTGCTCCACGGCACGTTGATCGCCCCGGGGATGTGTCCCGGGCGCTGGCTCTGTTCCTGTGGCAGGTGCGCGGGGGCGAGGATCTTCCCGGAGAACTCGTCGGGCGAGCGGACGTCGACCAGGTTCTTCACCGAGATGGCGTCGATGACCTCGTCGCGGAACGCGCGGATCGAGGTGTTGGGCGCCTTGGCGGAATAGGACGTAGCAGGACGGGCGGGCGCTTCCGACACCAGGGGGCGGCCGTCGAGTTCCCAGCGCTTGCGGCCACCGTCGAGCAGCTTGACGTTCTGGTGGCCGTACAGCTTGAAGTACCAGTAGGCGTACGCGGCGAACCAGTTGTTGTTGCCGCCGTACAGGATCACCGTGTCGTCGTTCGAAATGCCCCGGTCGGACAGCAGCTTGGAGAACTGCTGCGCGTCGACGAAGTCGCGGCGCACCGGATCCTGCAGGTCGGTCCGCCAGTCCAGTTTGACGGCGCCGGCGATGTGGCCGACGTCATAGGCGCTGGTGTCCTCGTCGACCTCGACGAAGACGGTGTTCGGCGCGTCGAGATTGCTCTCGGCCCAGTCGGTGGTGACCAGGACGTCGGAGCGTGCCATGGATGAGATCCCTTCGATGATTGCCCGAGTCAGGCGGGGTGGGGGGTTCGGCGGAAACGAACGACGAGCGGATAGAGCTGACAGCCGAGGCAGATGCCGAAGGCGGCGTTGAGGATTGCTGCGACCAGGGCGAACGCCGCCGCGATCACGCCGACCGTGAACAGGCCCGTCGCGAACGCGACCGTGCCTGCCGCCGCGAAGACGAAGCCGACCAGTTGCGCGAACTTGAGCGGCGGCACGGGCTCGCGCTCGGTCACCGGACCGAGCCTCGGTGCGACGAAGGCCGCGAAGACGCGGCCATAGGGGTGCTTGCGCGGACCGCCGGCCGCACCGATGGCGAACACGACGGCCTGCAGTCCCAGGACGACGGCCGCGGCCCCCGGGTTGAACGCCGACACGGCGAGCACCGCCACGAGGACCCCCGTGGTGACCCAGGCGGTGAAGCGCGGCCCACGCACGTCGACCCGTTCGGTGGTCTGATGTGGCACGGAATACTCCTGGTTGATGTCGATGACTGGGCGTGGAAGGCCAGGCAGACTGCTCCGAGGCGGCGCGATGGACGCGCGGCTACTCAGCAGCTACGACGACGACAACAACAACAGCAACCCGCGACGCGGCACAGATCGACTGCGCGGCGCTTGGTGAGCCTGAGCTCGACGCGGGGGGACACGCCCGACAGCCTACCCAATGACACGGTCGTCAAGCCAATAACGGTTCGAGCGCCGCACGCAGGTCAGCGGCCTTCGGCACGCCGGAGGCGCGGTAACGCTGGCGACCGTCGGCATCGAAGACCAACGTCGTGGGCAGCGACATCACCGAAAGTCGCCGCGCCGCCGCCGGGTTCGCGTCCATGTCGATCTCGACGTGGGCCACTCCCGGCAACGCGGCACACACCTCGTCGACCACGCGCCGGACCCCGGCACACGGACCGCACCAGTCGGCGCTGAAGTGGAGCACGGCGGGCTGATCCCCCGGCAGACCCAGTTCAGTGGTGTCGACGTCCACGGACCCGCCCTCGACGGTCTGCACCGTGCCCTGCCGCCGGGTCAGCAGCCTGCCGATCACGACCGTCGCGCCCAACGCGACGACCAGAACCACGAGGACGACGGTCGGTGGGCCGTTCACCGGTGCCCTCGGTTGTTCGTGCCAACGCTCATGACTGTCTGAACCCGTCCAGGGAGACGGTTAGTCCCGTGGCGATGCCCTCGATGATGACGTCGGAGCCTCGCACCCCCTCCGCCGTCGGAGCGATCCCGAACGGCAGCTTCATCCCCGGCATCCTCGAGTCGAACGCGGCGAGGACGGCTGCCTTCTTGTTCTCGGGCACCGTCTGGTCGGCCGTGCCGGCGCCGGTGAGGACGTCGACGGGCGTGAAGACGAGGGTCGTCTCGTCATCCTCGGGGGTCGACACGTTCACCGACACGCTGACCCGCTTGTCGAATCCGGCCGCCGTTGGGGTGCCCGTGAAGACGAGGCCCTCGCTGCCGGAGATCCCGGACTCCGTCGTCCCCCCGGTCGCGTCGTTGGTTTCCTTCGGCGGCGCTTCGACCAGAAGATCCTTGACGCCGATGAAGCGACCGACGTGCGTCGAGTCGACGATGATCCGGCTCTCGACCTTGGCGACCGGCAGCGTGGAGCCGGCGCCGATGAGCCACGACGTTCCGGTGAGGGAGACGACGTGCAGCGTCGCCTCGAGTGACACCTCGCCGACCACCGGGTGTGCCACGCCGGCGGCACGGATCTCCACTTCCCGGTACTGGTGGCCCATCGCCTGGGTGATGAAGGGAAACCCCAGGATGCCCACCCAGGGGTCGAAGGGCAGGTGATTGGCGGCCCGCACGGTTCGGGCCCAGTGATATTCGGCATAGATGGCTGCGCCGAAGTCCGCTCCGACGGCCCCGACGGCGAGCGTCGTCACCGTTGCCGCGAGTCCGATCAGCAGCTTGCGCACTGGGACATAATGGACTACGTCGGTCGCGTCCGGCGGCCAGCAGCGCAGCCGCCGGCGGCGGGGGCCCGACGCTCGGGGCGGCTGATTCGCAGGTTGCACGCTATCGTTGTGCCAGCGTTGGCCGGTAACGGCGGCGTGTCAGCCATGAATCTGGGAGATTGCCCGGACGTGTCAATGTAGATGACGTCGGGTGATCTTCCCGGGATGCGCTGGAGGACCTGTTGGATCTACTGCTGTTGACCGTCGACCCGCATCCCGAGTCGGTGCTCCCATCGCTGGCACTTCTTGCCCACAACGTGCGGGCTGCGCCGACCGAGGTGTCCTCGCTTCTCGAGGCAGGCACCGCCGACGTGGCGATCGTCGACGCCCGGACCGACCTGGCCGCAGCCCGCGGGCTGTGCCGCCTGCTGGGCACCACGGGGACGTCGGTGCCCGTGGTCGCCGTCGTGAACGAAGGCGGCCTGGTCGCGGTGAACGTCGAATGGGGCCTCGACGACATTCTGCTGCCCGGCACGGGGCCGGCCGAGATCGACGCCCGGTTGCGCCTACTCGTCGGCCGTCGCGGCGGCGCCGCCGATCAGGAGAGCGCGGGCAAGGTCAACCTCGGTGAGCTGGTGATCGACGAGGGCACCTACACAGCGCGGCTCCGTGGTCGCCCGCTCGATCTCACCTACAAGGAATTCGAGCTGCTGAAGTACCTGGCACTGCACGCCGGCCGCGTGTTCACCAGGGCGCAGCTGCTCCAGGAGGTGTGGGGGTACGACTTCTTCGGCGGCACCCGCACCGTCGACGTCCACGTGCGACGACTCCGCGCCAAACTCGGACCCGAATACGAGTCGCTGATCGGCACCGTGCGCAACGTCGGATACAAGGCCGTGCGGCCGGCGCGCGGTCGTCAACCCGTGCCGGACGCCGATCTCGACGACGACTTCGACGATGCGGACGCCTATGCCGCCGAGTCCGACGTCATACCCGAGGTCCTTGGCGACCCACTGCGTACACTGTGAGCGAAATAGCTTGGCGCGCGGCGCTTTCCGAGGACGACCAACGCCACGTCGTTGACGTGGTCACGGCCGCGGGTACGCACGACGGGGTGCCGCCGGTGGGGGATCAGGTCCTTCGCGAGCTGCGCGGAGACCGCACCGGACACCTCGTCGCGCAGCTCGAGGACCACCTCGTCGGCTACCTCAACCTGGTTGCCGCGACGGACGACGGAACCGCCATGGCCGAGGTCGTCGTGGCGCCCGACGCCCGGCGGCGTGGCCTCGGGTCGGAGATGATCCGCACCGCACTGGCCCGCGGGGGACCGGGTACCAGGGTGTGGGCGCACGGCAACCTGGAGCCGGCCAGGGCGACCGCCGCGGCGCTCGGCCTCGTCGCCGCGCGCGAACTCCTGCAGATGCGCCGCCCGCTTCGTGGGTTGCCTCCGGTCACCGGGCGGGACGACGTCCTGCTGCGGTCCTATGCGGGTGCGACCGACGACGCGGAGCTGCTGCGCGTCAACAACGCCGCCTTCGCGTGGCATCCCGAGCAGGGCGGCTGGACCCAGCGGGACGTCGACGAGCGGCGCGGTGAGTCCTGGTTCGACCCGGACGGCCTGTTCCTCGCGTTCGACGGGCAGGACACCGACCGGCTACTCGGCTTTCATTGGACCAAGGTGCACGGCCCGACGCTGGGCGAGGTGTACGTCGTCGGGGTGGATCCGGAGGCGCAGGGCCGTGGACTGGGAGCGACCCTCACGCTGGTGGGGTTGCAGTATCTCGCGAAGCACCTTGGACCCGACGCCGAGGTGACGTTGTACGTCGAGGCCGATAACTCGGCGGCCGTGAAGACCTACCGGCGGCTCGGCTTCGAGGTCTTCTCCTCCGACGTGGCGTACACCCGTCGTTAGCCGCTCAGCTGTGTGATCGCTGCGCTGTTCACCGTTCGTTCATCCTTCGTCCGCGATCCGTCCACCGCCGCCGCATACGTTGCCGTGGAGTCCTGAGGATGACGAATCGAAAGTGGGATAAGTGAAGCTCAATCGCTTTGGCAAGGTGCTGGGTACCCCGGCCATGACGCTGCTGTCGGCAGCGGCGCTCGCCACGATGATGACGGCCTGTGGCAGTGACGACAACTCCGGGACGTCGTCGTCCAGCAGCGCGGCGGGATCCTCGGGATCCTCGTCGGCCGCCGCCGCGGACTGCGGCGGCAAGAACGCGCTGACCGCGGAGGGCTCGACCGCCCAGCAGAACGCCATTGCGGAGTTCAACAAGGTCTGGGGTCAGGTGTGCTCGGGCAAGGCGCTGTCCTACAACCCCACCGGTTCGGGCGCGGGAGTGACACAGTTCCTCGCCAAGCAGGTCGACTTCGCCGGCTCCGACTCGGCACTGTCCGCCGACCAGGTGGCCCCGGCCACGGAGCGTTGTGGCGGAAACCCGGCGTGGAACCTGCCGCTGGTGTTCGGCCCGGTCGCGATGGCCTACAACCTCGAGGGCGTGGACAAGCTGGTCGTGAACGCCGACGTGATCGCCAAGATCTTCACCGGCGCCATCACCACGTGGAACGACCCGGCGATCGCGGCCCTCAACAGCGGCGCGTCGCTCCCGGACACCAAGATCACGCCGATCTACCGGTCGGACTCGTCGGGCACCACCGACAACTTCCAGCAGTACCTGGCCGCGGCCGCCCCGGCGACGTGGACCAAGGGGGCCGGCAAGGAGTTCCAGGGCGGCGCGGGTGAAGGCGCCCAGAAGTCGTCCGGCGTCGTCCAGGCCGTCCAGGCCACCCCCGGCGCGATCGGCTACGTCGAGAAGAGCCCGGCGGCGGCCGCCAATCTGACCACCGCGCAGATCGACAGCGGCGCAGGCGCGGTCGCGCTGACCGACGACTCGACCGCCAAGGCGGTCGGATCGGCCACGTTCAAGGCCGAGGGCATGGACCTCGCACTCGACCTCAAGGCGCTGTACGCCTCCAAGGACGCGGGCGCCTACCCGCTGATGCTGGCGACGTACGAGATCGTCTGCTCGAAGGGCTACGACGCCGACACCGCCGCTGCGGTGAAGTCGTTCCTGACGGTGTCCGCCAACCAGGGGCAGGCCACCTTGTCGCAGGCCGGTTTCGTCCCGCTGCCCGACGCCTTCAAGGAGCGCCTGCTCAAGTCCGTCGACGCCATTGCCTAGTTGTCTCTGGCGTACTCGCTTCAACGCGGTGAGGATGGGTTCACAGGACCGATGACCGACAACGGGATGACAGTGACGACACCAAACCCCATCGGAGCAGGATCGGGCGAAGTGATCGCGTCGCCCGTTCCGACTCCGGGACCCATCTCCACCAACCCCTCCAAGGGCGCGAAGGTCCGCTTGGGGGATCGGATCTTCGGTGGCCTCGCCAAGGGTGCAGGCGTCCTGATCGTCGCGCTCATCGCGGCGATCGGGGCGTTCCTGCTGTGGCGGGCGATCCCCGCGCTGGCGCGCAACGAGGAGAACTTCTTCACCTACGGCGGCAACTGGATCACCACCGACACCTCCGCGATGCACTTCGGCATCCTCGACCTACTCGAGGTCACGGTGTTCGTCTCGGTGTTCGCGCTGATGTTGGCGATGCCGGTGGCCTTCGGCATCGCGATCTTCCTCACCCAGTACTCCCCTAAGCGACTGGCCGGTCCCCTGGGCTACGTGGTCGACCTGCTCGCGGCGGTGCCCTCGATCGTCTACGGCGTGTGGGGTTTGTACGTCCTGGCGCCGGTGTTGAAGCCGTTCGCCCTGTGGCTCAACCGCAACCTGGATTGGCTGTTCCTGTTCAAGACGGGGACCGCGTCGGTCGCCGGTGGGGGCACCATCTTCACCGCGGGCATCGTGCTGGCGGTGATGATCCTGCCGATCATTACCGCGGTCTCCCGCGAGGTCTTCATCCAGACCCCGCGCGGTCACATCGAGGCGGCCCTGGCGCTGGGCGCCACCCGCTGGGAGGTGGTCAGGACGACGGTGCTGCCGTTCGGGCTGTCGGGTTACATCAGCGGCTCGATGCTCGGCCTCGGACGCGCCCTCGGCGAGACCATCGCGCTGTTGATCATCCTGCGGGGAACACAGACGGCATTCGGCTGGTCGCTGTTCGACGGTGGCTACACCTTCGCCAGCAAGATCGCCGCCACCGCCAGCGAGTTCAACGACCAGTACAAGGCGGGCGCGTACATCGCCGCCGGGCTGGTGCTGTTCGTCCTGACGTTCGTGGTGAACTCGTTGGCCCGGGCCGCGGTCGCCGGAAGGGGTGCGAAATGACCGCCACGCTCGACCAGCCCGTCAAGGCTCCGACCTTCCAGGGGGTCAGCGTCAGACGCAAGCTGACCAACAACGTCGCCACGGTCCTGGTCTCCGCATCGGTGTTGGTGGCGCTGGTGCCGTTGATCTGGGTGCTCTACTCGGTGATCAGCAAGGGTCTGGCCGCAGTCACGTCGCCGACCTGGTTCACCAACTCCCAAGCCGGCACGACCGCGTTCTCGGCCGGTGGCGGCGTCTACCACGCCATCGCGGGCACGCTGCTGCAGGGCCTGGTCTGCTCCATCATCTCCATCCCGATCGGCGTGATGGTGGCGGTGTACCTGGTCGAGTACGGCGGCGGCACGCGGCTGGGCAAGATCACCACGTTCATGGTCGACATCCTCACCGGGGTGCCGTCGATCGTGGCCGCGCTGTTCATCTACGCACTCTGGGTCGCCACCCTCGGCTTCGGGCGCTCGGGCTTCGCGGTGTCCCTCGCCCTGGTGTTGTTGATGATCCCGGTCATCGTGCGGGCCACCGAGGAGATGCTGCGCATCGTCCCGATGGACCTTCGGGAGGCGAGTTACGCACTGGGCGTGCCGAAGTGGAAGACCATCGTCCGCATCGTCATCCCCACGGCGTTGTCGGGCATCGTCACCGGCATCATGCTGGCGCTGGCCCGCGTGATGGGGGAGACCGCCCCGCTGCTGATCCTGGTGGGTTATGCGGCGTCCATCAACTTCGACATGTTCGGCGGGTTCATGGGCTCGCTGCCCGGCATGATGTACGACCAGATCTCGGCGGGCGCCGGGGCCAACCCCATCCCGACCGACCGGCTGTGGGGCGCGGCGCTGACGCTGGTGCTGCTGATCGCCATCCTCAACGTCGCGGCGCGGTTGGTCGCAAAGATCTTCTCTCCCAAAAAGGTTTAAGACCCCAAGCAGGTTTAGGAGCTCCCCGTGGCCAAGCGCCTCGATCTCAAGGACGTCAACATCTACTACGGGTCGTTCCATGCCGTGGCCGACGTCGCCCTTTCGGTTCAGCCGCGCAGCGTGACGGCGTTCATCGGCCCGTCCGGCTGCGGCAAGTCCACCGTGTTGCGCACGCTCAACCGCATGCACGAGGTCATCCCCGGCGCCCGCGTCGAGGGTTCGGTGCTGCTCGACGGCGAGGACATCTACGGCGCAGGCATCGACCCGGTCGGCGTCCGCAAGACCATCGGCATGGTGTTCCAGCGGCCGAATCCGTTCCCCACCATGTCGATTCGCGACAACGTGGTGGCGGGTCTGAAACTGCAGGGCAGGCAGAGCAAGAAGACGCTCGACGAGGTGGCCGAGCGGTCGCTCAAGGGCGCCAACCTGTGGAACGAGGTCAAGGACCGGCTGGACAAGCCCGGCGGCGGGCTCTCCGGCGGCCAGCAACAGCGGCTGTGCATCGCGCGCGCCATCGCCGTGCAGCCCGACGTCCTCCTGATGGACGAGCCGTGTTCGGCGCTCGACCCGATCTCGACGCTCGCGATCGAAGACCTCATCGCCGAGTTGAAGCAGGACTTCACGATCGTGATCGTCACGCACAACATGCAGCAGGCCGCCCGCGTCAGCGACCAGACCGCGTTCTTCAACCTGGAGGCGACGGGCAAGCCGGGCAAGCTGGTGGAGATCGACGACACCGAGAAGATCTTCTCCAACCCGACGCAGAAGGCCACCGAGGACTACATCTCCGGCCGCTTCGGCTAGGGGGTCAGGACCACCCGGGTGCCGGACGGTTCGGCCGTCGTCCACGTGGTTTCGACGTCGGCCAGCTTCCGCGTCGCCACCTGTAGGTTCAGCTCGCCGGCGGCGACCATGGTGAACATCCTGGGCAGCGCCTCGGCGCGGATGTGGGCGAGTACGTCCGGTGGCACGCTGCCGAGGCCGACGCCGCTGATGGTGACGCCGGCGCTGCGCAGGATGCCCGCGGGCAGGTTCATGGTCAGCCCGGCCATCGACCCGATCTGGACGAAGCGGGTGTGGTGGTAGCGCGCCATCAGCTCGTGGGAGCCGAGCGCCTCGAGCACCCGTTCGGCGGGTTCGCCCCACAGATAGTCGAGCACGGCGTCGAAGGGACGCTCGGCGTGCCGTTCGGCGACGCGGTCCGCGAGGTCGTCGCCGCCGAGGGCGATCGCGTCGTCGGCGCCGGCGGTGCGCAACCAGTCGAGCCGCGCGGTGTCCCGGCCGGCGACGACCACCCGGCCCGCACCGAACGCGGTCTTGGCGAGCTGCACGGCGACCGAGCCGGTGACCCCGGTGGCGCCGAGCACCAACACGTGGTCACCGGGCTTGACCGCGGCGGCATGCTGCAGCGAGATCCACGCCGACAGGCCGGGGTTGGCTATCGCAGCGGCGGTGACCGAGTCGACCGCGTCCGGCAGCACCAGCGCAGCGTTCGGATCGACCAGTGTGCGCTCGGCCATCATGCCGTACGGCCGCAGCGCGCCGGTGTATACGCGGGTGCCGTCGTCGAGTCGTGCCACGCCGTCGACACCGGGGATGGCGGGTAGTCCGACCTCCCTGCTGGCGTAGTGATTTCCCGACACCAGCCCGCGAGTGAGGTTGGTCAGCGCCGATGCCTCCACGGTGGCGATCGCGGCACCGTCCCGGCCGATCGGTTCGGCGACGTCTGCGTAGACCGGCGCCTGCCCCCACTCGTGCACCACGGCTGCCTTCATCGTCGACTCCTCAGTTTCCAGCGATACGGTTTCTAAGGAAACAATGTATCGACCTCGACGTGGAATGGCAACATGGTTTCCATGAAGACCAAGTCGGCCCTCATCGCGGAGATCGACGAGCTGATCGGCGCGGTGGGCGACAAGTTCCAGCCCGACGAGGAGGGAGACGCCGAACGCGACTTCATGGTGGCGCACTGTCCGGCGCGCCTGGAGGATACGGTCCGGTCGCTGCCCACGTTGTCGATGCACCTTCTCGCCGCCGTGGCCGAGGGGCCGGTCAGCGTGGTCGGGCTGGCCGCCAGGACCGGTCAGCTCAAGGGCACCGTGTCCAAGCACGTCCAGCGCCTCGTGCAGGCGGGGCTGGTGGCACGCACGCCCCGCCCTGGCAACCGCAAGGAAGTCGAGCTGGAGCTCACCGCCGACGGCTTGTTGGTCGTCGACGCCCACCGGCGGTTGCACGACGAGATGGCCCAAGGGCTCCGCGAGTTCCTGGCGGCGTACGCCAACGCAGACCTTCGGGTCGTGTCGACGGTACTGCGCGACTTGCTGTCCACCAGGAAGGTCGGGGTGCGAATCACCCGCTACTGAGGCGCGGGAACCACTTCCTCGTCGGGGAAGTGTCCGGTGACCTGGAAGATGACGCGGCGCGCGACCTCTACGGCATGGTCGGCGAACCGTTCGTAGAACCGGCTGAGCAGCGTGACGTCGACCGCCGCGGTGACACCGTGCTTCCACTCCCTGTCCATCAGGACCGAGAACAGGTGGCGGTGGAGATCGTCCATCGCGTCGTCCTCCTCGCGGATGCGGGCGGCCTTCTCGGGGTCGCGGGAGACCAGCACCTCCTGGGCACTGTTTCCCAGATCGACTGCCACCCTTCCCATTTCGGCGAAGTAGCCGTTGACTTCCTCGGGCAGCGTGTGCTGTGGGTGGCGCCGGCGGGCGATCTTGGCGACGTGCAGCGCGAGGGCGCCCATCCGGTCGACGTCGGCGACGATCTGGATCGAGCTGACGATCGCCCGCAGGTCCCCGGCCACCGGCGCCTGCAGCGCCAACAGCACGAAGGCGGCCTCCTCGGCGCGCGTGCTCATCGCGGCGATCTGCTCGTGGTCGGTGATGACCTGCTCGGCCAGGACGAGGTCGGCTTGCAGCAGGGCCTGCGTGGCGCGCTCCATGGCAGCACCGGCAAGTCCGCACATCTCGCCGAGCTGGTCGGTCAGGGACGCCAACTGCTCGTGGTACGCGGTACGCATGCGAGCAGCCTACGGTCTGGACGACGTGATCGTCATGCCCGTCGTAGTGAACGAACGGTGAATGCCACCTGCCACAACGGTGCTCACTCGCAGGTGGTGTCCGCCGCGTTGGTCACCGTCAGGTCCTCCGGCAGGTGGCTCGTCGAGCCGTTGCGATTGTGCACGACGTGGACCTGCACCGACGAGCCGCTGGGCGACGGAGCGTTCACCGCATTGAAGTCGGAGCCCAGCACGACGTTGATCACGTTCCCCATGCCCGACACGCGTTCGATCGTCGGGTTGGCGAACGACGAGGCCACGGTGGCGGCGGCCTGCTCGTTGCCCGCGGAGAAGAACACCGTCGTGGCGTCCAGCGGACCGGGATAGTCGTCAGGAGTGTCGACGTTGAACCCGTGCTGATGGAGTTGGGTCGCCGCGACCGACGCCAGGCCGTCCTCACCCGTCGAGTTGGAGACCCGGACGGTGATGTCGGCGGGGCTGGTGGTGACCGCGTCGACGAGTTCGCCGCGGGCGTCGACGGGCGCGGTGGTGGTGGCCGGGGCGGGGCTGGCGGCCTCGGGCGTCTTGGGCACCGGGGTGTTGTCGACGTTGCGCTCCTCCGGCAGCGGATCGTCGTTGATGATCGCGTCGAAGAGGGCGCGCATGTCGTCGGTGCGCGGTACCTCGTTGCCGTACTCGTCGGCGTACCCGACCGTGGGCACCGTCACGAACGTGATGCGGCCGGCGTTGACGCCCTGCACCGACTGGCCCAGATCGACCAGGTCCTTGGTCTGGATGTTGTCGACGTAGCTGTCGTTGATGAACAGATTGACCACGTCGTTCAGCTTGGTCAGCGAGAAGAACGTGTCCTTGGAGATCAGTGAACGCAGCAGCGACGACAGGAACAGCTGCTGACGCTTGATGCGGCCGTAGTCGCCGTTGGTCTCGGTGGTGACCTGCCTGGCCCGGACGTACTGCAGCGCGGTGTGCCCGTCGATGATCTGCCTGCCCGCCTTGGCGAGCACCGTCCCGAGCTCGTAGTCCTCCAGCGGTGTCGTGCTGCAGACCTCGACGCCGCCGAGCGCGTCGACCATCTTGGCGAAACCCGCGAAGTCGACGGCCATGAACCTGTTGACGGACAATCCCGACAGCTTCTGGATGACCTTGACCAGGCACTTGGGGCCGCCGACGGCGTATGCCGAGTTGAGCTTGGTCTCGGTGTAGACCTTGTCCATTCCGTAGACCGGGGAGTCCGGATCCGTGGCGGGGCCGTACGAACTGGTGGTCGGGTCCCAGTGTTCGCACGGCATCGGGGTGATCGACAGGTCGCGCGGGAAGGACACGGCGACGACGCGTTTCCGGTTGGCGGGGATGTTGACCAGCATGATGGTGTCCGACCGGGCGCCGGCCGCGTCGTCCGTGGTGCCCGCGCCCATGTCGCTGTTCTCACCGATGCGGCTGTCGGTGCCGACGATGAGGAAGTTCTCGTCACCGAATTGCGCGCCGGGGTCGACGATGTCCCGCGAGTTGGGGTCCAGCGCCGCCACCTTGTTGAGATTGTGGTTCTTCGTCGCCTGCCACTGCCATGCCGCGCCCGTCATGGCCAGCGCCAGGACGGCCATCAACGCTGCCGCGAGCCGACCCACCACCATCGCGCTTCGGCGCCCACGGTGGGACGAGGGAGCCTCGGCCGGTTCCCGAGCCGGCCCGACGCGTTCGGGAACGGCGGCGCCGGACTTGGCCTCCGACAGAACCGGCAGCTCGGACGCGTGGGCCGGTACCACCGGGATGATCTCGGTGTCGGCTTCGCGGGCGGTGCTCCTGCGCCGTCTCCGTGGTTCCCCGGGCTTCGCGTCCCTGCCGTCGGCGGGCGCCGTGCCCGCGACCTTGGCGATCAGATCGGCGACGGTGACACCGTCGGTGTGGCTGCCCACGGCGACCGGCGGCGCCTCCGCCTCGGACGCCTCGGCGTCGTGCGATTCGGTGCGTGTGGAGAAACCTGCCCGTTCCCACGGCGCGGCGCCTGGAGTGGACCGCGACGTTCGGGTAAGCCATTTGTTGTCACTGCTCGCGTCGACCGAGCTGGCGTCCTTCGGCGACTCCGGGGACGAACGACCGGCAGCGGCGTCCTCGCCGTCACTCATGTCTCACCGGCCTCCGACTGTCAGGAGTGTCGCGCGCGGAGCGCTGCAATCGTCTTCGTCTGCTTTGGTCTTCGAAGCAGCACGCCAGAGGCTCCGCCGATCGGAGCCCGTCCTAGTGGATCCTCATCGTACTGAGACAACCGGGAATCAGGCCAGTCCGCGGGAGCCTCGGTGCCGTCTCGAAACGGTCTCGACGGGTCCTCGCCGGGTGCCGGCCGCTCAGCCGCCGGAGTGCATGGCGTCTGCTCCGGCGAGCACCGTGCAATCGTCCGGGTCGTCGAGCCAGCCTTCGGGCAGCGATACCGAACCGGGGGATCCCTGGCGGCCGCGCGGGCCCTCGGCGGCGTGCGGGAAAGGGACGTCGCCGTCGAGCTGCGACAGAAGTTGGTCGAGTTCGGCCAGGGTCTTCACCAGGGCCAAGGCCCGTCGCACGTCGGCGCCGGCCGGGAAGCCGTGCAGATACCAGGCGACGTGCTTGCGCATGTCCCGCATGCCCTTGTCCTCGCCGAAGTGATCGGCGAGAAGCTCTCCGTGGCGCCTGACGATGTCGGCGACCTCGCCCAGCGTCGGTGGCGTCGGCGGCTCGTGGCCGGCAAAGGCCGCCGACAGTTCGGCGAACAGCCAGGGCCGACCCAGGCATCCGCGGCCGATGACGACTCCGTCACACCCCGTCCGCGCCATCATGTCGAAGGCGTCGTCGGCGTCGAAGATGTCACCGTTTCCCAGCACCGGAATGCTGGTGACGCGTTCCTTGAGCTGCGCGATCTGGTCCCAGTCGGCGCTGCCGGAATAGCGCTGCGCCGCCGTGCGGGCATGCAGTGCGACGGCGGCGACGCCTTCGTCCTCGGCGATCCGACCCGCCTCGAGGTGCGTCTGGTGGGCGTCGTCGATGCCGATGCGGAACTTGACGGTCACCGGTATGCCGGTGCCCGAGGTGGCGCGCACCGCAGCGGCCACGATCTGGCCGAACAGCTTGCGCTTGTACGGCAGCGCCGCGCCACCGCCGCGGCGGGTGACCTTGGGTACGGGGCAGCCGAAGTTCATGTCGATGTGGTCGGCCATGTCGTCGTCGACGATCATCCTGGCGGCGTCGTAGGTGGTCTTCGGATCGACCGTGTAGAGCTGCAGCGAGCGCGGTGACTCGTCGGGTCCGAACGTCGTCATGTGCAACGTCGCCGCATTGCGTTCGACCAGCGCGCGCGCCGTCACCATCTCGCAGACGTACAACCCGCTGACCGTCCCGGCCCTGGCGAGCTCGAGTTCGCGGCACAGGGTGCGGAACGCGACGTTGGTGACGCCGGCCATCGGGGCCAGCACGACGGGGCTGCGCAACGCGATCGGCCCGATCCGGACCCCGGCGGTCGGAACGGAGCGACCAAGGGGATCGGCCGGCGCGGAGCGAGCCGAAACGCGTTCGTGGGTCAGGACGCCGATGTCGACACCAGGAGGTTCTTCATGGCCTTCTTCTCGGCCATCTTGCGTTCCCGCTCCAAGCGGCGTTCCTTGGCCACCTCGAACTTCACGCACGTGTCCTCGAGTTCCTCGACCAGCTTGCCGAGGTCGTCGCGCATCTCCGCGGCCTCGCCGGTGAAGTCCTCGCGCTCGAAGATGCGCCACTTCTTGAGCACCGGCATCACGACGTCGTCGAGGTGGATTCGTGGGTCGTACACTCCGCCGACGGCGATGATGACCGCCTTGCGGCGGAACTCGGGGACGGTGTAACCCGGCATCTTGAAGTTGCGCAGCACGCGGTGCAGCGACTTCATCGCCTGGTTGGGCGCAAGGTCGAGGCCGGCCGCACTGACGTCGCGGTAGAAGATCATGTGCAGGTTCTCGTCAGCCGAGACCCGTTGCAGCAGTTGGTCGGCGACCGATTCCTCACAGGCCTTGCCGGTGTTGCGGTGCGACACCCGGGTGGCCAGCTCCTGGAACGTCACGTAGATGACCGAGTCGAACAGACTCTCGGCGAACAGGTCACCCTGCTCACCCTGGCCGGGGCTGAAGCCGCGGGTGACCTGCTCGATGCGCAGTTCCTCGAGTTCCAGCGGATCGATCGCCCGGGTGACCACCAGGTAGTCGCGCAGCGCGATCCCGTGCCGGTTCTCCTCGGCCGTCCAGCGGTTGACCCAGAAACCCCAGGGGCCGTCCATGCTGAAGTTCATCGCGATCTCGCGGTGATAGGACGGCAGGTTGTCCTCGGTCAGAAGGTTCTGCAGCATGGACACCTGCGCGACCTCGGACAGCTTCGACTGATCGGGATCCCAGTCCTGACCGCCCAGTGCGTAGTAATTCTTGCCGTCGGACCAGGGGATGTAGTCGTGCGGGTTCCAGTCCTTGCGCATCCGCATGTGACGATTGATGTTCTGCTCGACCACCGGTTCGAGCTCGTGCAGAAGCTGCAGGTCGGTCAACTCGGTCGACATGCCCATGTCCTCCTCGCGTGCGGGGAACCCTCGCAGTTATCTGTACCCATTGGTTGCAGTCAATATATCTGTGTACTTCGGTGACATCAAGTTCTCCCGGTGTGGTGTCGCATCGCCGGACGCTTCTACACGCGTTATCTGTAGCTGGGCCGCAAGGACGCTGCGCAGTCGCTCCGGCAGCGGTACCATCCCCCGAGCAAGGCATTGCGACTCCGCGAGCAGATAGGGCCCAGAAGTGAAGAAGCTCATCGTTGTTGGTACCGGCGCCATTGGTGCATTGGCTGTGTCGGCGCTTCTCGGTGGTGGTGTGGCATCGGCGGACGACTACGCCGGGCAGACGTACTCGGACGCTTCTTCGGCGGCCAGCGACGCCGGTCAGACGGTCGTCGTGGCGGCCAGGGTCGGCGACAAGCTGTCGCAGGACGACTGCATCGTCGAGCGTTCGCAGGCAGCTCCGTTCGCGAGCGCAAACGATGGCACCCACGTGTCCGACACCGTGCAGTTCTACCTGAACTGCAACGGCGGATACGCCACGGCGACCAAGCCGGGAACGTCCCTGGGCACCCAGGAGGGCCGTGAGGCCAAGGCTGCGGCGGACGAGGCCGCGGCGGAGCAGAACCAGCAGGACGAGCTCGCGGGCACCAACCAGACGCCGGGCGCTCCCGGCGCATAGCGGGGCCCCTCAGTGGGCTGGCACCCGGTTGAGCAGCATGTCGACGCAGTAGTCGATGAACTGCTCCCGGGTGACCGCGAGGCGGCCGTTGAGGTAGGCCGTGAAGAGCGCGGTCAGCGCGCCGACGTGTCCGGTGGCCACCATGGCCTGCACCGCGGGATCGGTGATCCTGGTCAGCTTGTGCTGCAGTAGCTCGATGAAGCTGGGCATCCACTCGGCTCCGGACTTCGTCAGCACGGGTTCCCGCTCGGGGGCGATCAACAGCACCCGTCCCCGGACCGGATCGTCGACCACGAGGGCGACGAATCGTTCGACGGCGTCGCGCGGGGTGGTCGAGGACGTCAGTGCCGTCATCGCCGTCGTGCAGACGTGGTCATACACGGCGCGGACGAATTCGTCACGGTCGCTGAAGCTTTCGTAGAAGTAGCGCTCGGTCAGGCCGGCGGTGCGGCACACCGCCCGAACGGTGAGGGCTTGGCCCCCTTCCCCGCCGAGGACGTCGATCCCGGCGGCGAGGAGTTCGTCGCGCCGGAGGGTCGGGCGGTCCCGCAGCGGCACGCCCGACCAGCGGCCCCGTCGTTGACCGGATGGCACATCGCTCCTAAGCTCGGTATGACAACGATCGTAGTCAGATGGCGATGGTCCGAGGAAGGCCACCAGTGACCCAAGATACTTCCGAGACGTGCCCGGTGACCACCGAGTCCGAGGCGCCGGGGCTGGGCTGCCCGGTGGCGCCGGGAGGCTATGAGGCTCCGCCGGCCGCCCTCGGTCCCGATTCCCTCACCTGGAAGTACTTCGGTGACTGGCGGGGGCTCCTGCAGGGCCTGTGGAACGGCTCGATGCAGAACATGCACCCGCAGTTGGGCGCGGCGGTCGAGGAACACTCGACGTTCTTCCGGGAGCGGGTGCCCAGGCTGATGCGGTCGCTCTATCCGATCGGCGGCGTCGTCTTCGACGGTGACCGTGCCCCGCGCACGGCCGCCGAGGTGCGCGACTACCACACCGAGATCAAGGGGGTCGACGGCCAAGGTCGTCGGTACCACGCCCTCAACCCCGACGTCTTCTACTGGGCACACGCCATCTTCTTCAAGGGCACCCTGATCGTCGCCGAGCGGTTCGCCGGCGGCATCACCGAAGACGAGAAGCGCCGGCTGTTCGACGAGCACGTCCAGTGGTACCGGATGTACGGCATGAGCACGCGACCCGTGCCGAAGACGTGGGAGGACTTCCAGGCCTACTGGGACCACATGTGCCACCACGTGCTGGAGAACAATCACGCGGCGCGCGCGGTGCTGGACCTGTCGACGCTCCAACGGCCGCCCTTCCTGCCGTGGCTGCCGAACTGGTTGTGGCGCGCGCAAAGACGGCTCCTGGGACCGGCGTACGTATGGCTCACGGTCGGCCTCTACGACCCGCCGGTACGGGACCTGATGGGGTACACGTGGTCGTCGCGCGACGAGTGGTTGTTCCGGCGGTTCTGCGGCGCCGTACGCGCGGTGTGGAGCGTGGTGCCGCATCGGGTGCGGTATCACCCACGCGCACGTGCCGGCTGGGACCGCGCGACGGGCCGCCTGCCCGCCGACGCGCCGCCGCCCGAGACGCCGGCGCGCAATCTGCCGCCGCTCGACGAGCGCAACAACCCGATGCACTACTGCCCGCGGGTCTGACCCTGCCGACGGCTAGCGTGTGAGCGGTGGCGACCACTGCACTCGTGGGTGGGCGGTACCAACTGCTCGGGATCCTGGGCCGCGGCGGCATGGCCACGGTGTACGACGGCTGGGACGTACGACTGGGGCGACCGGTGGCCGTCAAGGTGCTGCACCCGGGGATGAACGCCGACCCGGCCAACGCGGCCAGGATGGAGTTCGAGGCCCGGTCCGCGGCCGCGCTCAACCACCCCAACATCGTCGTCGTGCACGACGGTGGCGACGACTCCCCGCACGGCGGTGCTCCGTACCTCGTCATGGAACGGATGCCGGGACCGTCACTTCTCGACGCGATCACCGCGGGTCCGCTCACTCAGGACGAGGTGCGGCGGGTGTTGTCGGACGTACTCGCGGGGTTGGGTGCCGCGCACGCCGGCGGGATCCTGCACCGCGACGTCAAACCGGCCAACATCCTCTTCGGCACGGGTGGGCAGGCCAAGATCGCCGACTTCGGCGTGGCGAAGGCGGGTGGCAACGACCTGACGCTGGCGGGGCAGGTGATCGGCACGCTGGCCTATCTCAGCCCGCAGCGAATCGCCGGCCGGCCGGCCACGCCGCTCGACGACCTCTATGCGGTCGGGGCCGTCGGCTACCAGGCACTGACCGGCCGGATGCCGTTCCCACAAGCCGAACCGGCGGCGCTGGTGCGGGCCATCTCCGAGCACCGGCTGCCGCCGCTGTCAAGCCTGCGACCCGACCTCGACCCGGCCCTGGCGTCGGTCGTGGACCGCGCGATGGCGCCGAACCCGGCGCACCGATTCCCGGACGCGCAGGCGATGCGTGCGGCGCTGGCCGGGGGCCGACCGCCGACCCGGGTGCTGGAGGTTCCGCCGCCGGCAGTCCGGCCGGTCGGTGCAGGAGCGCCGCTGCCCCCGCCCAGCAGACGTCGGAGAGTTCTCGTGGGGGCGGCGATCGCGTCGGCCGTCGTGCTAGCACTCGTGCTCGTCGTCGCGGAGGCGGTCACCTCGGAGCCGGAGACGCCGGGGACGCCGACCTCACCGACCGTGGCGACGTCGTTCGTGGCGCCGACGACCGCGATCACCACCCCGGTGATCACGTCGTCGTTGGTACCGACCACGGACCAATCAGCACCCGAGGGGCCGGGCAACGGCCACGGTGAACGCGGTCCGAAGAAGCCGAAGCATCACCCGAACGGCTGAGCGTTCCTCAGCGGGTGCAGAGCCCGTCGGCCGTCTCCTCGGCGATGATCTGCTGCACCGGCTGACCGAGGTGTTCGGCGAAGTCGTCGGTGGCCTGCATGTTCCACCGTCCGTCCTCGTAGACCATGATTCTGGATCGTTCGACGCCGTGCACCTTCATCAGCACCACGGCCTCGTCGTTGGCCTGCAGGCGCACCCCGGTGACGGCGACCTTGGGCCCCGGTGTCTTGCACGCCTCGTAGAACGTCACGAAGTCGCTCTGCGAGATCCCGTCGCGGACGGCCTGCTCCATGTGCTCCCATACGCCCGCGAAGTCTCCCGCGGTGAACAGGTCGAGATTGGCCTGCGCGGCGGCGGTGGCGGCCGCCAATGTCTCCGGCACGTCCGGTTGGGACGTGACCGGGCCAACCGCCACTGACCGCACCACCGACGTTCCCGATGCGCCGTGAGCGGGACCGCACGCGGAGCACGCAATCGCCACCAGCGCCGCTGCCAGAAGACCAACGACCGACCTCATGGCGGAAGGGTAAACCGTATGCGGCGGCAGTGAAGCCCAAAGGAACTTCCACGTTCGTCCGACTTTCGGGGCCCGTCGATGCACTGCTACGCATCAGCCGAGGTAGAGCCCACGCCGGCGCGCCGGGACCAGCGGGTCGGCAACACCCGGGGAACCAAGAATCTGGTTTCACCTTCCACCTTTGTCTCGCAAGGGCGTTTTGCTTGGGATTGCCTGGGTTACCCCCACCGCAGAGGGGAATGAATCCACGAGTGACCGAATGGAGTGGTCAGACGTGAAAGCGAGTCGATTCAAGTTGGTGTCGGCCACTGCCGGCGCGGCGGCCGTGGTCAGCATGGGCGCACTCACCGTCGCATTCAGCGACGTGAGCGACGCGGAGACACCGGAGCCCGCGCCACCAGGCCCGATGACGACCTCGGCGATCACCACCGGCGAATCCATCGTCGAAACCGTGGCACCCGAGGCGCCGTCCACGTCGGCGGCCGTGCCACCGATCACCACGACGCCGTCGACCATTCCGCCGACGGCCGAGCAGCACTAGGCAGGGAGTTCTCGTGAAGACCAATCGATTCAAGTTGCTGGCGGCAGGCGTCGGCGCCAGCGCGGCCGTTTTGATGGGAGCGCTCGGCGCATCGTTGGCCGCCGGGCCCAGCGGCGGCGGCTCACTCAGCGAGGCCCCCGACATCACGCTTGGGGAGACCAGCACGCAGAGCGTCGCGCCGACCGAGATGGAGACCTCGTTCGCGGTGCCGCCGGTGACGGCCGAACGTCCGGACGGATTCGACCAGGGCGGCTAACGGCCTGCGCGTCGATCCTGGAGCGTGCGCGTCGTCGCGCATGCGACGATCGGCACGGTGGAGGGCTTGTCGGTGCGCGTCGACGACGCGAGTCTGCACGTCGGCGTGGCGGGTGACGGTCCCGACGTCCTGGTGTTGTCGGGCGGCCCGGGTTGCGTGCACTACCTGGAGGACGACGCCCTTGCTCCGCGCGGCGCGAGGGTCTGGCATCCCGAGCCGCGAGGTGTCGGCAGATCCGGCGGCGGCGCCCACGACCTCGCCCGGGCGGTGGCCGACCTCGAATCGATCCGCGAGCAGGTGGGCGTGGATTGCTGGACCGTGCTCGGTCACTCGTTCGGTTCGGACCTGGCCGTCCGCTACGCCCTGGATCATCCGGATCGCGTGCGCGGGGTGGTCGGTGTCGCCGGGCACGGACTGCACCAGGACCGCTCGTGGTCAACGGCGTACGCGGCGCTCAGTCACACCGAGGACGACGTGGTCATCGAGTGGGACGCCAGAGTCCACGAGTCTTTGGGTGACGCGTTCGTGGAATGGATACACGAGCCCCGGTTGTTCCGACGACTTGCCGACACGTCGGTGCCGATGATCTTCCTCGCCGCAGGGGAGGACATTCGCCCCGACTGGCCGCTTCGCCAGCTCGCTGCCCTGGTGCCGCGGGGGGAGTTCCTCGAGTTGCCCGGCGTGCCCCATAACTTCTGGAGCACCCACCCGGCGGTATGGGTGGACGTGGTCTCCGAGCTGTGCCGTGCGGTGGCGGTGACGGCTGAGAACGGTGGTTCCCGGGATCGGGGAACCCCTTGAGCACGCGTCGCAACTCGCGCAGTGCCGAAACCGATCACCTCGGCGGCCGGCTCGCGAGCGTAAGGCCGGGGCCACACGCTGCGTCCAGGACGGTGCGCCGGCGACGTCGCCGAGGCGCCGGCGAAGCCGTCGTACTGCGGGTGCGGACCAACGGCTTCGGGCATCCCCCGTTGTCGAGCTAGCCGGCCGGGTTCAGGAACCGTAATTCAGGGTGATGGTGGCGTCGCGGTTGACGGCGACGCCCGGCGGCGGATCTTGTCTCACCACCCGGCCCCTCTGGTCGTCGGAGCCGGGTACATCACCACCATTGAGCAGGGGCCCGACATGACCGAGGCCTTGCAGGAACGGGACGAGCTCCACATACGTCTTCCCGATCAGCGGCGGCATCACGAACTGGTTGCCGCGCGACACCTTCAGCGTGACCGCCGACTCAACCGGAAGGTCCGTGCCCGCCGGGGGGTCGGTGGCGAGGACCTGACCCGCGGGAAGCATGCTGTCGACCGAACCGGTGAGGATGATCGGGAAGCCGGCCCTCCGCAGATTCGCGGTGGCCTGATCGGCGGTCTGCTTCGCCACGTCCGGTACGCGCCGTGTTTCCGGCCCGGTGCTGACCTGGACGGTGATCTGGTTGGCCAGCGACGAGCGTTGACCGGCCGCCGGGACGGTGGCGACGACCGTTCCCTCCGGCACCGTCGCCGACGCGGTCGGCGATTGCTTGGAGTGCGGGAATCCGGCGGCGCCGAGTCGGCGCAAGCAGTCACTCACGGTCGCGTTCGCGCAGGCCGGCACCTCGCGTTGTTCAGGTCCCGAGGAGACGTTGATGGTGATCTCGTCACCGCCCGCCAGAGCGGTGTTCGCGCCCGGGTCGGTGCCGATGACCCGGCCGGGCGGCAGGGCGGGATCGGGCGTCTGCAGTGGGCCCCGAATCTTGAAGCCGAGGTTCTGCAGCGTGGCGATGGCATCCTGCAGCTGCTGACCGTGGACGTCGGGCACCCGAACCGGATGACTCCGGTTGCCGACGGAGGTGACGGCGACGGTGACCACGGTGCCCAGGACCACGAGCACCGCGGCCGTGATCAGCCAACGGCGCCACGATCCGCCGTCGGCGTAGCCGGGCCGGTGGCCTTGGACGAACTCGGTCAACTGCCGGCGCCCGGCGGCCGACGACGAGGAGAACAAGTCGGTGCGTTCGGCGTCGGTGAAGACCTTCGGCGCCTCGGGCGCCTGTCCGCTGTGCACCCGGATCAAGTCGGCGCGCATCTCGGCGGCGCTCTGATAGCGGTTCTCGGGATTCTTGGACAGCGCCTTGAGGACCACCGCATCCAGTTCGGGGGCGATGCCCTCGCGCCGCTGGGAGGGCGGCACCGGATCCTTGCGGACGTGCTGGTAGGCCACCGCGACGGGCGAGTCGCCCACGAATGGCGGTGCGCCGGTGATCATCTCGTAGAGCACACAACCGAGTGAGTACACGTCGGAACGGGCGTCGACGGGTTCACCGCTGGCCTGCTCGGGTGACAGATACTGCGCGGTGCCCAGCACTGCCGCGGTCTGGGTGAGTCTGTTCCCGCCGGTGTCGGCAAGGGTGCGGGCGATCCCGAAGTCCATCACCTTCACCGCGCCGCCCGCGCTGATCATGATGTTGCCGGGCTTGACGTCGCGGTGCACGATGCCCTGCTGATGGCTGAAGTTCAAGGCCTGACAGGCGTCGGCGACGACCTCGATCGCGTGGCTGGGCTCCATCGGGCCGTCCCGGCGCACCAGATCGCGCAGGGTGACGCCGTCGACGTACTCCATCACGATGAAGGGCAGTGGCCCGTCGGCCGTGTCCGCCTCCCCGGTGTCGTAGACCGCCACGATCGCCGGGTGGTTGAGCGCGGCCGCGTTCTGGGCCTCTCGACGGAAGCGGAGGTAGAACCCGGGGTCGCGAGCGAGATCGGCGCGCAGCACCTTCACCGCAACGTCTCGGTCCAACCGCACGTCGCGGGCCTTGTGCACCTCCGACATACCGCCGAAGCCGAGGATCTCCCCGAGCTCGTAACGGCTGGACAGGTGTTGCGGAATGCTCATCGAAGACGGTCGATTCTCATCGCGGCCGGTAGGTGTCCTCGCGGCTGAACACACCAACGATGGTGACCCGCCGACCCTCGGCGTCCACCCGGTAGATCACCCGGTAGGTACCGCGGCGAGCACTGTGATGATCATCCAACGGCGCCCGCAGCCGTCTACCCACCCGGTGAGGATTGGTCACCAGAGGGCCGGTGATCAACTCGAACGCGGCGAACGCCACCGACTCCGAGAGCTCCTCGGTCAACTGTCGCCGCACCGCCGGCGCGACGACCAGTTCATATCGGCCCGCGGTCACGTGCCCGCCCGGCGCGTCCGCATCGCCGCGGTCAGACCGAACTCGTTCTCGGCTTCACCGCGGGACAACTCGGCATCGGCCGCGTTCAACGCCGCCAAGGCGACCGAGTCGGACAACACCGCGATGGTCTCCTCCAACGATTCCAGGTCGTCGACGGCGAGGAGGACCGCCGCTGGGCGCCCATGGACGGTGACCGTGATCCGCTCGTGCTGCTCGCCGACCCGCGCCACCAACTCCGAGAGATGAGCCTTGGTCTCGGCGAGTGAACTGACCTCCGTCATGGTCAGAAGTATGACCAATCGCCGGTCCCGTGCTCAAGCCGGGTGAGACGCGAGCTCTCGGTCAGACGATGGCGAGGGCGTCGATTTCAATGAGCATCTCCTCCCTGGGCAGCCCGGTGAACACCGTGGTGCGGCAGGGCAGTGCGGCGCCACCGCTGTGTTCGACGACGAACTGCTGGTAGGCGTCGTTCATCTCGGCGAAGTCGTCCCGCTTGGTGAGGTAGACGCGAAGCATCGCGATGTCGGCGAAGGAGGCGCCGGCGGCTTCGACGATGGCCAGCACGTTCGTCAGGGTGCGCCGGGTCTGGCCGGTGAGGTCCCCGGGGTGGACGTACTCGTTGGTGGCCGGGTCGACGGGGCCTTGGCCGGAAACTTGAATGAACGGTCCCTTGCGGACACCTTGGGAGAAGGAGTGTGCGGGCGCTGGAGCGTCATGGGTCAGAATTGCGGTTTTGTCGGACATGGTGTTCTTCATCCCTCTCGTTGTCACCGGTGTGGTGGTTTGACAAATTGAGCCGTGCGCCATTCGTCGTGGTTGAGATCGAGTAGTCGGGCGAGTTCCGTCGGCGGCGGTGCGGCGGCATCGCCGGACGTGGACAGCGCGCTGGCCGCGCATATGTGGCCCATCCGCATCGCGTGTTCGATGTCCTTGCCGGAGACGACCCCGGCCAGAAATCCGCCCGCGAAAGCGTCGCCGGCGCCGATCTTCTCCACGACGTCCACCGTGAGGGAGGGGACTTCGACGGCGACGTCGCGGTGGAACCCAGTGACGTGACGGGCGTCGTTCTTGACGACGAGGTACTCGGGTTCGGGGAACTCGGCGCGGATCTGGTCGGGCGAGGCGGTCCCGAATACCGCATTCGCCTCGTCGAGGCCCATCAAAACGATGTCGCTGGAGCGTACACAGCCGGCGAGGACATCCCCGGCGGTGTGCGCGTCGGGCCACAGAGCGGCCCGGTGGTTCAGATCGAAGCTGCACCGCCGCGGACCGCCGAGCAGGCGCCCGACCACTTCGCGCGAGCTGTCGGACAGCGCCGTCGTGATGCCGCTGACATGAATCATGCTGCTGGCGCCCAGAATTCGAGCGACCGACGGCCGAACCAGGTCGTCGACCGTAAGGGCGCCACCCGCCGAGCCACGACGGTAGTACAGCATCCTCGACTCGGCGAGGGGCAGGTCGTCGGGGTTGTCGGTGCCACCACCGCGTTCCTTGACGTACAGGCCCGTCGGGCGGTCGGGGTCGACGACGATCGCTGTGGTGTCGACACCCGCCTCGGTCAGGTGTGCCCGCAAATGGCGCCCGAAGCCGTCGTCGCCGACCCGGGTGATGACCGACGTCGCAATGCCGAGTGCAGCCAACGTGGTCGCGACGTTCATCTCGGCGCCGCCGGTGCCCTTGGTGAAGGTCGTCGCCGCCTCCAGTGGCCCGCGTTGCGCGGACAGCACGATCAGTGCCTCGCCGATACACACGATGTGCGGCGTTGCCGATGCAGGGATGGAGACCAATGTGCTGCGCTCTTCAGGAGTTTCGATATCGATCAGAAGAAGGTGTGGATGAGGTCGACCACCGTGGGATCGACGTGCGCGTAGTCGCGGACGACGGGGATCAGCCGCCATTTGTCGAAGGCGGTGCAGGGATGGGACAGGCCGAGGCGTACGACGTCGCCGATCTCCAGTGATCTCGCCGAGTCGCCTCTGACGAATGTGTGCTGATCGTTGATTGCGCTGACGGGACCGGTGGCGACCATGGCGGAGCCGCGTTCGTTGCAGGCGGATTGGACCACGGGCAGACCCTCGTCGTAGGGCAGGTCGCGCTTGCCCGCATCGAGCAGTGCCAGATCGATCTCGGGTTTGGACGTGACCCGCGCCCAGCCGTGGATCGCGGAGCGCAGGTGCACCTGGTTGTTCGGGTCGACGGCGTCGGCGAACGGTGAAATACCGGAATAGAAACCGTCGTCGTGGGTGATGTAGGCACCCGAGCGCAGCACGATTCGCACCGTGTCACTGCGGTACGCGTCGAGTGCGGTGGCGACCAGATCCGGGTAGGCGCTGCCGCCCGCGGTGATGAGCGATTCCAGGGTCATCAGCTCCGCGAGGGCGGTGTGCAGCCGGCCAAGATCGTCGAGGTACGCCTCGACCCGACCGACGGCGGCCGTGGACCGGTCGTGGCCCAGTGCGCCTTCGTAGCCAGCGACCCCGGCGAGCGCCAGCTGTGGCGAACGGTGAATTGCCTGTGCTACATCGATCGCTTCATCGAGGGAGCGGGCCCCGCAACGTCCGCCAGGGGCGCCGAACTCCACGAGCACGTTGACCGGTCGCGTGCAGCCACCGGCATCGGCGATCGCGCGAGTCAGGACCTCTGCGGCGGCCACCGAGTCGGCCCAACAGTAGAACTCGAGTCCCGCGTCGACGCGCAGCTGCTCCGCGAGCCAGCTTGCGCTGACGCCGTCGACGAGTGTGTTGGCGAGCATGATCCGCTTGACGCCGAAACGGTGGGCCACCTGAGCCTGCCAGGGCGTGGCCACCGTGATGGCCCAGGCGCCGGCGTCGATCTGACGCTGCCAGAGCTGGGGCGCCATCGTGGTCTTGCCGTGTGGCGCAAGCAGCATTCCGCGCGCGGACACCCAGTCGGCCATCGCGGTGGTGTTGTGAACCAGGTTCGCGGCATCGATCGTGACCAGCGGCGTGGCGAACTCCGACAGCGTCGGTCGACGGGCCAGGAAGTCGTCGACGGTGCTGCCCCAGGCCGTCGCGGGGACGGACTTGTGTTCGGGACCGAGCACCGTCCGGCCCAGTTGCTCCAGCAGGTCGTGGTGCATCGATCAGCTCCCGTCACGATCGGCGATCGCCGCGACGAACGCCGCGGCTCGCTCGGTGATGGCGGCCCATCGACCGCCGTCGACCAGATCCGGCGCGACCACGTCGGTTCCCGCCGTCACCGCCACCGCACCGGCCCGCAGGTATGCCGCGGCGTTGCCTGCGTTTACTCCGCCGGACGGGATGAGGGGGATGCCGGGGAACGGCCCGTGCAGATCACGCAGATAGTCGGGGCCTACCGCCCTGGCGGGGAAGATCTTCACCGCGGCGGCCCCCAGCGTGAGCGCTGCGCGCACCTCGGTGGGCGACAATGCGCCCATTATGACCGGCACGTCGCGGGCGGCGGCCGTCCGCGCGACGCCTTCGGACACGCACGGGGTGACCAAGAACCGGGCCCCGGCGTCGATGGCATCTTCGGCCTGTTCGGTAGTCAGCACGGTGCCGACGCCGAGCACGGCTTCCGGCACGCGGGACAGGTCGGCGGCGGCCAAGTCGGTGAGGATCCCCGGTGTGGTCAAGGTGAGTTCGACGGTACGGATCCCACCGCCGGTCAATGCCGCGAGCAACGCTGCGATGTCGAAGCTTTGGTCGGCCCGCACCACGCTGACCACCCGGTCGGCGGCCATGGTCGCCAGCGGTCCACCGAAGAACGTGGGTGATTGATCGCGGTTCACTGGTCGGTCACCTTGCTGAGGAACTGAATGGTCTTCGGATTCTGCGGATTCGACAACAATGCCTCGGGCGGCCCCTGTTCGGCGATGACACCGTCGGCCATGTAGACCACGCGGTCGGCGGTACGGCGAGCGAACCCCATCTCATGGGTGACCACCACCATGGTCATCCCCTCACCGGCCAGGCTGCGCATCACGTTGGTGACCTCGCCGACCAGTTCGGGGTCGAGTGCGGAGGTCGCCTCGTCGAAGAAGATGATGCGGGGATCGACGGCCAGCGCGCGGGCGATCGCCACACGCTGCTGTTGGCCGCCCGACAACTGGCTCGGGTAGTGCTCCGCCCGGTCGGCCATCCCGACTCGCGTCAGCGCCTTGAGTCCTTTTGCGCGAGCGTCGTCCTTGGACATCTTGTATACCTTGCGCAGTGCGAGGGTGACGTTGCCGAGCGCGTCGAGGTGGGGGAACAGGTTGAACTGCTGGAAGACCATTCCCACGTGCCCGCGGATCTCGGGTGCGCGCTTCGGGTCGTGCATGGGCACGCCACCGACCGTCACCTCGCCGGAGGTGGCGGTCTCGAGCCCGCTCATGATGCGCAACAAGGTGCTCTTTCCCGACCCCGATGCACCGATCAGTACGACGACCTCGCCGTCGGACACGTCGAGCGTGACGTCGGTGAGGACCTGCAGGTCGCCGAAGGACTTGGTCACCCCGGACAGTTGGATGCTTCGGCCGATGTCGTTGGCGATCGAATCAGTCATTGGTGAACGGCCTTTCGTTGCTTCCGGGTCACCCATACCGACAGCGGATAACACAGGGCGAAGTAGAAGACGGCGACGGTGAGGTAGATCGACAACGGGTCACTGGTGCGGTCGACGATGGCTTGGCCGGTCTTCATCAGCTCGACCAGACCGATGATCGAGGCGATCGAAGTGTCCTTGATCAGGGAGATGTACTGGCCGATCAGCGGCGGCAGGGCGATCTTCACGGTTTGGGGTAGTACCACCCAGCGGAAGGTCTGGTGTGACGTGAGGCCGAGGATCTGGGCTGCCTCGTGCTGACCCGCGGGCACTGCTTCGATCCCGGACCGGATGATTTCGGCGACGAAGGCGCTGTGGTAGACGCTCAAACCCACTGCAGCCGCGACGAACAGATTCACGCTGTAACCGAGGTAGAGTGCCGCCCCGAAGTACACGAACAGCAAAGTGATGGGAATCGGCGAGCCGCGGAACAACTCGACGTAACCCCGGGCCAAGCTGGGCGCGAACGGAATGCGCGCCGTGCGCAGCGCCGCGACGATCAGACCGAGCACGGTCGATCCCGCGATCGAGACCGCGGAAAGCGCCAGCGTCAGGATGAACCCGCTCCACAGGATGGGCAGGCTTGCCCACATCAGCGACGGGTTCATCGGCGGGTCCTGAGCACCGTGCGAACCGACGCCCGCTTGGTGGCGGCCGACGCCGGCTGGGCCGGCGACGGTGACCGGAAGAGCAGCCGTTTGATGACGTCGGCTGCCATTGACAGCCCGTAGCTGAGGATCAGGTACGCGGCCACGGCAATTCCGAATACCTGGACGAACAGCAGCGTCCGCGCGTTGATCACCGTCGCGACGCCGGTGATCTCCGGTACGGCGATGGTGGAGAGCAGCGAGGTGCCCAGCAGTACCTGGACGAGATTGTTGACCAGCGATGGGTACACGTTGCGCAACGCTTGCGGCGCAACGACGTGGGTGAAGACGGTGAAACTGCTCAGTCCGAGCACCTGCGCAGCTTCCAGTTGGCCCCGCTCCACCGAGGAGAAGCCCGCCCGGATCACCTCGGTGAGGTACGCCCCGACGTTCACGCCAAGTGCGATCGTTCCCGCCGCGACCGCAGACAATCGGATGCCGACGCTGGGAAACGCGAAGTACACGATGAAGATCTGAAGCAGTACGGGGGTGTTACGGATGACCTCGACGTAGCACCCGCCCACGAAACGCAGCACCTGGGAACCGGAGTCACGGGCCAGCGCCGCGATGACCGCCAGTACGAACGCGAGGACGAAGCCGACGACGGTGATCCGCAACGCCAGCACCGCCGCGTGCAGATAATCCGGCAGGTAGGCCAGGACGGTTCGCCATTGATATTCGATCACGTCGGACTCAGAACGCCGGCCGCAGCGGGAAGCGCGGGTCGACACCGAACCACTTGCGGTACAGCTCGACATTCTTGCCCGACGCACTGAGGTCGAACAGGAATTGATTGAGGTAGTCGACCCATACCTGATCGCCCTGCTTCACACCGAATGCGTTGTACTCCAAGGGCACGAGATTGCTGGTCACGACCTGCAGACCAGGGTTCAGCTTGGCCTGGTACTGCAGATAGTTGGAGTCCTCCACCATCGCATCGGCCTGCCCTTGCTTGACGGCCAGCACCGCCGCCTGCGAGCTGTCGAACTCGGCGACCTTCACGTCGACACCACGTTCGCGGAGCACGTCGGCGTTGGTGCTGCCCTTGACCACGGCCACCGTGCGGCCCTTCATCGACTCCAGTGACGTGATTCCGCTGCCGGCTCGAACCAGCAGGCCCTCGGTGGCGACCACGTAGGGGTCGGTGAACGCAATCTCCTTGGCGCGCTCGAGTGTTCGAGTGAAGTTGCAGAACACCACGTCGACCTTGTTGGTCTGTAGGTTGGGGATGCGATTGGACGATGTCGTATCGACGACCTCGAGCCTGACGCCCATGTCCTTGGCCAGTTCGTTGGCGATGTCGACGTCATACCCGTCGGGTTGTCCTTGGGGGTTGGTGAATCCAAACGGCGTGAAGGACAAGCAGCTCGCGACCTTCAGGGTGCCGGTGGCAAGCACATGGCGAAGCGCGGAGTCGGCGGCGGCACCGCTGCCGCCGGCGGGCATCGGAGTGCACCCTGCCGCCGCCGACGCCACGATGGCGGCGGCGCACATCGTGGCGACGTGGCGGACGATTCGAGTCCTGGTGAATCTCATCGGTTACTCCTGCTCGGTGAGGGCTTCTGCGGTGTCTGAGATGGTCACGTCGTGGCCGAGTTCTCGGGAGATGAGCTGCGCCCCTGCCACGATCCGTGCGGTGTACTCACCGCGGTTGGCGGCGATCCGTTCTGCGGGACCGGACACGCTCACGGCGCACACGCATGCACCGGTGTGGTTGAACACCGGTGCTGCGATGCACCGGATCCCATGTTCGTTCTCGAGGTCGTCGTAGGCGCAACCCCGGTCGCGAACGGTGGCCAGGTGCGACTTCAGCTCGAGGGGGTCGGTGATGGTGGACGGGGTGCGCGGCACGAGGCCCATGGCCACCACGCGTTCGAATTCCGCATCGCCAAGATGTGCCAGCATCGCCTTGCCGGACGCCGTCGAGTAGGCCGTGCCGGTGTCGCCGATCCGCGATGCCATCTGAATCGGCGATGCGCCGGCCACCTTGTCGACGTAGGTCACCCGCCCCTCGCTGTACACCAGCAGATGAACGGTCTGCCCGGTGGCGTCGGCGATGTCGCGCAGCGTCGACTGCGCCGCGGAGCGGACGTCCAGGTCCGACAGGCAGGCGCCGGCCAACCCCAGGGTCCCGATCCCCATCCGGTAGGTGCCGTCGGTGTCTTGACGCACCAGTCGTTGCTCGATGAGTGGGGCGACGAGTCGCAACACCGTGCTCTTGCTCGTCTCGGCGGCAACCGCCAATTCGGTGAGGTTCGCACCCTTGTCGCGGCCGGCGACAGCGGCGATCGCATCGAGGATCACCAGGGCACGTCGTAGCGAGGAGGAATTGTTTCGCATCACCCTCCCATGTATTGTGCATAGCAAAACATTATGTTGCTATGCATTAGCCTAAACCGCGGCTCTCGATAAAGCTAGAGGTGGGCGGTGGTGAGCGCCGTTGGCAACACGTCTCGGACATGTGGAGGCGATATGGAAGGGAATAACGCAATGAACGTGAAGAAGCTTGCTGCCACAGCCACGATGGTCGGCGCATTGGGAGGCTTCGCCGCACTTGGAGTCGGTGCCGGTGCAGCACAGGCCGACAGGGGTGGGGACGATTGGTGCGGGCCGATCCTGTGCGCCGATCTGCAAGGGCCTCCCGGGCACGCCCGAGTGGAGGCGCCGGGACAGTTCAAGAAGGACGTGTTCATCCCCGGGACGCTGATCCCGAATCCGGTGTACGGCGTTTCACCGGGACACTGGGACGAGCGGTTGGGGTATTGGGTTCCCTGATCCGCGGATGACGAGCACGTGAGTTGCTCAGCGATGGCCGCCTTGGGTATCCAAGGCGGCCATCGTGTCGAGTCAAGGGTCGACCGAAGCGATTGGTCGACCTGGTGCCCCCACCAGGGCTCGAACCTGGGACCTGCGGATTAAAAGTCCGTAGCTCTACCAACTGAGCTATAGGGGCGCGGAGGAACAGAATACTTGGCCGCGTGAGCGGACGGGTGGGGGGAGCGACCGGGTCGTGGGTTTGAGTAAATGGCGGTCGGTAACCTAAGCTATCGAAGCTCCCAACGCGGACGCGATGCGAGTACCCCGGAGAGATTCGGATTAGGCCCCCATCGTCTAGTGGCCTAGGACGCCGCCCTTTCACGGCGGTAGCACGGGTTCGAATCCCGTTGGGGGTACGCGCAACGACCGCTTCGGGAGTTGCAGAGCAAGGCCCTGTGGCGCAGTTGGTTAGCGCGCCGCCCTGTCACGGCGGAGGTCGCGGGTTCGAGTCCCGTCAGGGTCGCCAAACGGCGACGCAAGGTAATCCGTGCCGTCCCGGCCAGGTAGCTCAGTTGGTACGAGCGTCCGCCTGAAAAGCGGAAGGTCGCCGGTTCGATCCCGGCCCTGGCCACCTCAGATCGTCGCAGTTGACGCGATGCCGTGGAGGTCGATCGCCACGATCGCTTCCGATTCCCCCGTCTCGCAGCGCATCGTTGGGCGCGCACCGCCCGGCGGGCGGCCCGTCGTTCGTCACTGGTCTGGCGGGGAAGGCCTTCAGCGTGCATGCCCTATCGGGTCGGTGTCATCACCTTCTGGCTGGCAGCAAGATGCAAGCTCGGTCTGGTTGGCTGGAGGCCCCGAGCACCGGTGCTCCGATTCATCGCAAGGGAGTACTCAGGAAATGCAGTTCGTTCTCGTGCATGGTGGGTGGCAGGGCGGTTGGTGCTGGGACGCCGTGTCGGCGGCCCTACGTTCGGTGGGGCACGAGGTTTTCGCGCCGACCCTTCGTGGTTCCGAGAGCGGTGCTGGGGTCGACCGAGCCGGCGTGAATCTGTCGGCCATTGGTGACGGTCTGGTCGACGCGGTCATAGAGCACGAACTGCGGGACTTCGTGCTGGTCGGCCATAGTGGCGGCGGCCCAGCCGCCCAGTATGCCGCGGACCGCCTGGCCGAGCAGACGCGTCGCATCGTCTTCGTCGACGCGTGGGTGCTGCACCACGGGGAAGCCATCAACGACGTGCTACCCGCCCCGTTGGTCGAGCGTTCCGTCGTGGCTGCCAAGGAGAGCGCAGATCAGACGGTGGCCATGGATCCGCAGGCATGGGCTGAGCACTTCATGAACGGCGCCTCGGAGCACGACATCGCCACTGTCACCAGCAAGTTGGTCGCCGTGCCGTTCGGCTGGCTCAGCGAAGGCGTCTCGCTGCCCCGATTTTGGAGTGCTGCGCTGCCGTCGAGCTATGTCTTCCTGGGCCAAGACCGGGCAGTTCCCCAAGAGCTCTTCCGCACCATGGCCGCTCGGTTGGATCAACCTCGGCTGGTGGAATGCGACGGCCCGCACGAGGCCATGCTGACGCACCCCGACCTACTGGTCGCCGCACTGATCGATGCAGCGCAGGAGCAGACGTAGTGCTGTTGCACAGAGCCGTTCACCTCGCCGGGCGGATTCCGCTCTACTACGAAGACATCGATCGCGGCGACGGTGGGCGTCCGCCGATCGTCGTTGTCCATGGCGGCGGATTCACCGGATCCTGCTACCTGAGCACTCCCGACGGTCGTGCCGGCTGGGCCTACGACTTCCTCCGGCACGGCTACCGCGTGATCGTCCCCGACTGGCCCGGAGTGGGCCGCAGCGCGACGTTCCCGTCCGACGACGTCACCGGAGAGGTCGTCGCCGAAGCCCTCGGTGCGCTACTCGTCCATCTCGGCACCCCGGCCGTGCTGGTGGTGCACTCGATGTCGGCTCCGTACGGCTTCCGGGTCGTCGAGGAACACCGGGGCCTGGTGCGGGCGTTGGTGGCCGTGGCCCCGGGTCCGCCTGGCAACATCCAGCCGGAGCCGTCCGTTCTGCGGGAAACCGACACGCATGTCGAGGTCGCCAGCCCGTCGGTGACTTTGGTGATACCCAAGCGCGGAAGATGGATTCCCACAGAGCAATTCGCGCGCCAGAAGCTCGTCGGGACGAGCAAGCGGTTCCGTCACGACGATCTGCAAGCACTGATCGCCGCGACGGCTCCCATCCCGGTGCGGTGTCTGCTGGGGCGGGTCAACCATCAAGGCCGACAGTTGAGCGTGCAACGCAAGGATGGCTTCGCCGGATTGCCGTGTCTGGTGGTGACCGGCAGTGATGACGCCGATCACCCCCGGCATACCGATCAAGCAACGGCCGACTGGCTGCGGGAACTCGGCGCCAACGTGGACTTCCACTTTCTCGGTGACCACGGAATCTCCGGCAACGGACACATGCTGATGAGCGAGGACAACAGCAGTGAGGTAGCCGACCACATCGCCACTTGGCTTGCCGCCGCGCTACCGCCGGGGCAGGCACCAACGCCTGAGCAGTGTGGCGTCGGGCACCGCCAAGTCCAGTGACGCTCCCGCCTCACTTCACCCTTGCGTGAAGGGGTGGCCCGTCTCCAGTCGTGCTGCCCAGCCCCTTCTCCAGCTCGCCATACCCCAGAGGTATCGGGAGAACGCGGAAAGGGTCTTGGACGTCGCCCCGAATCACGGCGATGGTGGAGTCGTGGCCGTCGTACGGCGACGAACACTCCATCACACTCGTGCGCTGGCACTGGTGCGCGCCTTCGCGCCCGTGCCGGCGTCTGCGGCGCCGCTCTCGAAAGGACGTTTCCATGACGGTCGATTACCAGAACCTGATGCTCGAGGGAATCCGCATCGAAACGTACGGCACGCCGTCGGCGGCGCCCCCGTTGTTGTTCGTGCACGGCGGCTGCCAGGGCAGCTGGGCCTGGGAGAAGATGGCTCCACGGCTCGCCGAGGCGGGCTGGTATGCGGTGTGCCTGAACTGGTACGGCCACCACGGTTCGGAAGCACTGGAGCACGGCGACGCGGTCCGCCGCTCGCTGCTCGACATCACCACCGAGATCAGCCTGGTCACGAAGTGGCTCGACCGTCCGCCCGTCGTGATCGCGCACAGCATGGCCGGCGTGCCGGCATTGGCGTACGCCAGTGCACATTCAGTCGCCGCGGTGATACTGCTGGCTCCCGTCCTTCCCGCCGGGCTCGGCGTGGAATCCATTGAGATGGAGGTGGATTCGACGCAGATGTGGTCGCCTCCCCCGCAGATGATCGACGACACGTGGTGGAACGAGGTCAGCGCCGAAGAGGCGGAACGTTACACGTCTCTACTCTGCGCGGAATCACCGCGCGCCGTCCTCGAAGCGACGCGGTGGCTTTGTGAAGTCGATGGCGGTGGCGTCGATGCACCGGTGCTGGTCTTCGCTGCCGACGCCGACCTGCTCGTGCCCATCGACGGCATTCGCGCGCTCGCCGAAGTCGTCGGAGGGACTCTCGTCACCCTCGAGGGCACCGGCCACGGGATACCGCTGAACCCGGTGTGGGCCAACGTGGCTGCACAGATGGACACGTGGCTTCGGTCGACGACCACGCGGTGACTCGCGCGGCGCCGCACGAAGTCGGCGAAGAGCCTGCTGCGGTCCGGCGCTCCGGTGTTTACTGAGGCGCAGTTCCCGTATCTGGGTCGGAGGAGCGGCGATGCCAAGGTCACGACGAGGAGAACCGAAGGACCTGAAGACGCCCAGCAGGCGTGGTTACCGGCCGAAGAAGATTCCCATGCGGGTGCGGGAAGAGGAGGACCCTCGACCTACCCCTCCCGGCGAGGGACGCAGCGAACGGCAGAACGCGCCCACCGAACTTCGGAACGTGGAGGCGCCCGACCCGGCCCGCGAGCCGGTCACCTTCACGTCTTACACCCCGCTCGACCCGACCAAGCTCAGCAACGTCAAGACGCCCGTCGACCCGTCCGGTGCTGCGTCGGGGAGCGGGGTGGTGGCGATGACCGGAAACGTCTATCTCGCGGTGTCCAAGGATGACGGCGCCACGTTCAAGTACCTCGATCCGTCGACGATGTTTCCGGTGTTCGCCGGCGGGATCGTCGGTGACCAACAGATCATTTACGTTCCTGAGTTCGACCTCTTCGTCTGGATCATGCTGGACAACGCCGACCCGACCACCAGCGACGGGGCGTTCCGGCTCGCCATGGCCACGGCCGCTGACGTGGCGAGCAAGCCGAAGAGCGGGTGGACCTACGTCGACTTCACCTCATCGGACTTGAGCCAGCCGGGTGGCTTCCTCGATCAGCCGCACCTGTCGTATTCGGGCCGGTACCTGATCGTTGCCGTGGACGTCAGCGTGGCCGCGAGCGGGCGTATCGTCGTCCGGATTCCATTGACCGATCTGACCGCAGGCTCGATCGGGTGGGAGTGGATCGGCCCGCTGACGGGCGGTAGCAGCAACTACCAATTCAGCGCACCAGCCGGCGGCGGACCGCCGGGCGTCTACATGGCCGGTCACATCGATACGGCGAACCTGCGCGTGATCGAGTGGCGGGACGGCAATTCGAACTTCGCCACTCATGATGTCCCCGTGGCGAAGTGGTCCGACTCGGGCGACTTCTCCGGCACCTCGCCCAGCGGCGTCGATTGGAGCAGCCGCTGCGGGGCGCGCATCAGCGGCGCCACCTGGCGAGACCGGCAGCTCTGGTTTTCCTGGATGTCACCGCGAAGTCAGCCGGGTGACACGCCCAACTATGCGCAGCCGTACACCCGGGTGGTGGCGATCGATTCCGGGAGCTTCACCACGGCGTCCGAACTACAGGTGTGGAATGAGGACGTCGTCTTCGGTTACAGCTCGCTGGCGGTCAATTCGAATGACGAAGTGGCGATTGCGGTGGCGTGGGGCGGCGCCAGCGCCGAGGCAGACGCGGCGTTCGGCATCCTCGGTGACTTCGTCGTGTGGTACCGCGACGGTTCCACGGCGACCACCCCCGGACGGTGGGGCGACTTCCTTCGGACGCACCGCTCCCAAGTCACGCCGTCTCACCTGGACGGTTTCGGATACTTCACCAACACCGACGGCACCGGCGCGATCGTGCAGAATCCGTATCACGTGCGGTACGGCCGATGAGGGACGAGACGAGTCGACGACGACGCAGGTTCTGGGTCGAGGCCGTGCTCGCCTTCCTGTCGTTGACTCTCACCGTGGTGACCCTGATCAGCCGTGAATGGATCGAGCTGATATTCGGCGTCGACCCCGACGGGGGCGACGGAAACCTCGAATGGGCGATCGTCGCCGGATTCGTCGTGCTGACGATCGCCTCGAGTGCGCTGGCCCGACGGGAGTGGCTCCGTTCAGCCGTGGCCTAGGAGAGGCGGCTGTCGTTGGACGGTTTCGCCAACATCGTCCACGGTATACGAAGCTCCAAGGAGGTGGACGGCGCATTGACGGGGTCATCACAGGAATGCCGGTTACGGTTTCCTTCGTGAGCTTCCCCCAGCTCGCGAATGCGGCCCCGTCACCTCCCCCCCGGTGACGGGGCCGACTCGCGGGGGCGGGGTAACTTACCGTCATGGTCCGACCTGCGCAGACGGCGCGCAGCGAACGCACTCGCCAGGCGCTGCGCCAGGCCGCCGTGGTGCGCTTCCTCGCACAGGGCGTGGAGGACACCTCCGCGGAACAGATCGCGTCCGACGCCGGGGTGTCGTTGCGGACCTTCTACCGGCACTTCACCTCGAAGCATGACCTGCTGTTCGCCGACTACGACGCCGGCCTGCAGTGGTTCCGGACGGCACTCGCCGACCGTGCGTCCGACGAGTCGCTGATCGACGCGGTGCACGCCGCGGTGATGGCCGCACCGTACGACGCCGAGGCGGTGCCCAAGATCGCGGACCTGCGGCATCGGGAACTCGACGCGGGACGCATCGTGCGCCACATCCGCCAGGTCGAGGCCGACTTCGCCGAGGCGGTGGAGGAACACCTCACCCACCACCAACCGCCGGTGCCCGACACCGACGCCCAGCTGCGAGTGACGGTCACCGCGCGGTGCGTCGCGGCGGCGGTCTTCGGCGCGATGGAGGTGTGGATGCGCAGCGAGGACCGCTCGCTGCCCGAACTCGCCAGGTTGTGCCGGACGGCGCTGGTCACGGTGGGGGCAGGCATCACCGACATGACATGACCCTGGTTTTGTCATTATTGACAAAACCAGGAGGCGGTGGCAGCCTCGGACGATGTCGGACTTCGACGCGATCGTGATCGGTGCCGGCCACAACGGATTGGCCGCGGCAGTCCTGCTGCAGAAGGCGGGGGCGCGGACGCTGTGTCTGGAGTCCAAGCCGTACGCCGGTGGGATGGCCTCCACCGTGGAACTCTTCGACGGCTACCGGTTCGAGATCGCGGGTTCCCTGCAGTTCCCGACATCCGCGAAGGTCAGTGACGCGCTCGGTCTCGACGAGTTGCCGACGGTGGACCTCGAGGTGATGTCGGTGTCGCTCAGAGGAAGTGGTGACGAACCGGTCGTCTACTACACCGACCCGATGAGGCTGCTGACCCATCTGGGCGAGGTGCACGGCGCCGAGGCCGTCAACGGCATGGCCGGTCTGATGGCCTGGAGTCAGGGTCCGACCCGCGCCCTGGGCCGGTTCGACGCCGGCGCGCCGTCCAAGACGATCGACGAGATGTATGCGTGCGCGCACAACGGTTTCGAGCGTTCGGCCATCACCGACATGTTGTTCGGTTCGGTCCTCGACGTGCTCGACAGGTATCTTCCCGACACGCAGAAGCACGGCGCCCTGCGCGGGATGCTCGCCTTCCTCGCGACGAACACCACCTACCGCGGCCCGGCCACCCCGGGAAGTGCGATGGCGCTGGCGTACGGGTTGGCGATGCCCGACGAGAACACTACGTTGATGAAGAAGCTTCGCGGCGGAATCGGTACGCTGACAACACATCTCGTCGACGTCCTGCAGGCCGACGGTGGCCGGCTGCGGCTGCGCAGCACGGTCGAGGAGATCGTGGTCGCCGACGGCCGGGTCGCCGGCGTCCGACTCGACGACGGATCCAGCATCACGGCGTCGGTCGTCGTCTCGGGGCTCGCGCCCGACCACACGGTCACCAGGCTGCTGGACCCCGACGCGATGCCCTCGGAGGTGCGCGACCGGTTCACGCGCGTGGACCATCGAGGAAGCTACCTGCAGATGCACTTCGCGCTCGACGCGATGCCCACCTTCGCCGCACCGTACGAGATGCTCAACGACCCCGAGATGCAGTCGGCCATCGGACTGTTCACCACCCCAGAGGAGCTCCACGGACAATGGGAGGACAGCCGCCGGGGCATCGTCCCGGCCGATCCGGCCGTCGCGATGCAGTTTCCCTCCGTGCACGACCCCGGGTTGGCGCCCGACGGCAGGCACGCGGCGTCCGCATTCTCGATGTGGTTCCCCGTCGGAGACGTCGCCTACGCCAAGGCGTCCTACGGCGATCTGAAGGCCGAGATGGGTCGCCGGGTCATCGAGAAGATCACCCGCATCGCCCCGGACTTCGAGTCCAAGATCCTGCGACATACCACGTTCACTCCACGCCACATGGGCACCATGTTCGGCGCACCGGGCGGGGACTACTGCCACGGTCTGATCCACCCCGAACAGATGGGGCCACACCGTCCGGGGCCGCGTGGCTTCGAGGATCACCCCCTCCCGATCGAGGGTCTGTACCTTGGCAGCGCCGGGTGCCACGGCGGACCCGGCATCACGTTCATCCCCGGATACAACGCCGCGACGGCGGCCCTCGCCGACTCCTCTTAGGCGTCGGTGGGACCGGTCGGTGACTGGGCGGCCGGTCCGTCGGGTTCGGAAATGGTCAGCACGGCTTCGGAGATCTCTGGCACCGCGTCCTCGAAACGGTGCTCGAGCATGCGCAGCGTCCGCGCGACCGAGGACTCCACGGCGTCACCGACGAGATCGACGCTGGCGATCACGAAGATCTGTTTGGGGCCGATGAACTCGGGGCGCAGGAATCGGACGGTGGCGACCTCGGGGAAGCTCGCGAGCTTGTCACGAAGCGCCTGCTGCAGTCGTGGCGGCCCGGTCTCGCCGGTGAGGAACACCCGGTTGCGGTTGATCAGCACCACCGCCACGGCTCCGAGCAGCACCCCCACCAGAATGGAGCCGGCGGCATCCCACACCACCTCGCCGGTGAGCTCGTGCAGCAGGATGCCCGCGAACGCAACGGCGATGCCGATCAGCGCCGCACTGTCCTCGGCGAAGACGGCGCGAACGGTCGGATCCGACGTCTCGAACGCGTACCGCAGTAACTCGCTCTCGAACGTTGTTGCATCTCTTCGCAATTGGCGCACGGATTGGAGCCACGACGTGCCCTCCAGGACGAAGGCGACCGCGAGGACCAGATAGGCCAGCCGGTAGTCCTCGCCGCCGTCGGCACCGTGCAGCAGTTCGGTGACGCCGCGCCAGATCGACACGACCGCACCGACCACGAACAGGCCCACGGCGGCCAGCAGTGACCACACGTACGCTTCGCGACCGTAACCGAGCGGCCGCCGCTCGTCGCGCTCGCGGACGCTGCGCCGGTTGGCCACCAGAAGGAACACCTCGTTGCCGGTGTCGGCCCAGGAGTGCGCCGCCTCCGCCGTCATCGACGCCGAGCCGGACACCACGGCCGCGAAGCTCTTGGCCAGTGCCACCGCCAGATTCGCGGCGAACGCGACGACGACGGTGACGGTACTGTCGCCCCCTGACTTCACCATCGCGTCTCAGTCGGCCAGGCGTCGGAGCTGCGTCATCCAGTCCTTCGGTACCCGCTCACCCGGCCCTGGCACACTCTGCTCGACGGGGTGGCACTCCGGCGGGGCGAGCTGCGGCCCGTCGTAGTACTCGTTCTCGTCGAAGTTCCAGAACCAGTCCTCGCCCGGCTCGAACGAGCGGATGATCGGATGGCCGGTCTCACGCCAGTGCGACGACGCGTGCCTGGCCAGTGAATCGTCGCAACAGCCGATGTGCCCGCAGGCCGTGCACCGCCGAAGGTGTACCCACCACCCGTTCACCGCGTTGCACTCGACGCACCCCGTGCCGCTGGGTGGAACCTCGGGGTTGATGGCGTCGCTCATGGTGGTCGAGCCTACTTCTTCTCCCGCCACGCCCTCTCGAAGGGCAACCGCCAGGCGTTCGGCGCGATGAGTTGGTGGATCGCGTTCGGCCCCCACGTGCCGGGTTGGTACGACTTCACCGGCGGTGGGTCCTCGAGGAGTTGCGTCGAACGCTCCCACAGCGATTCGATGCCCTCCGCCGTGGTGAACAGGGTGTGGTCACCGCGCATCGCGTCGAGAATGAGGCGCTCGTAGGCCTCCAGGACGTCACCCAGCTGCTCGGTCTCCTGGGTGGAGAACTGCATGGACATCTTGTCGAGCTTCATGCCGGGACCGGGCCGCTTGCCGTAGAAGGACAGGGAGACCTTCGATGCGTCCGCGAGGTCGAAGGTCAGATGGTCGGGGCCCTGGGAGCCGACACCGGAGCCCGCCGGGAACATGGTGCGCGGAGCCTCCTTGAAGGCGATCGAGATGATTCGCATGCCCTCGGCCATCCTCTTGCCCGTGCGCAGGTAGATGGGAACACCGGCCCACCGCCAGTTGTCGATGCCGACCCTCAGCGCGATGAACGTCTCGGTGTCCGAGTCCCGGGCGACGCCCGCCTCGTTGCGGTATCCGGCGTACTGTCCGCGGACGACGTCGTTGCAGCGGATCGGCAGCATGGAACGGAAGACCTTGTTCTTCTCCTCGCTGATCGCGCGGGGCTCCAGCGCGGTCGGCGGCTCCATCACCACGAACGCCATCACCTGGAGCAGATGCGTGACCACCATGTCCTTGTAGGCCCCGGTGCTCTCGTAGAAGTTCGCGCGCTGGTCCAACCCGAGCGTCTCGGGGATGTCGATCTGGATGTGGTCGATGAAGTTGCGGTTCCAGATCGGCTCGAACAGACCGTTCGCGAAGCGGAACGCCAGGATGTTCTGTGCTGCCTCCTTGCCGAGGAAGTGATCGATCCGGAAGATCTGCCGTTCCCGGAAGGTCTCGTGCACGAAGTCGTTGAGTTCCACTGCACTGGCCAGATCGGTGCCGAACGGCTTTTCCATCACCACGCGCGAGCGTTCCACCAGCTTCGCGTCGCTCAGCATGGTGATGACGGCCCGCGCGGCCTTCGGTGGCACCGAAAGGTAGTGCAGGCGCCGGACTTGCACCGGGGGCCCGGTGGCGCCAACGCTCGCCCGGGCCAGCTCGTCCTCGGCGGCCAGCACCGCCTCGGCAAGGGCATCGGGCCCGGCGCTCTGCGGAACGTAGGTGATCCGGCTGGCGAACTGCGCCCACTGTTCCTCGGTGAGCTTGTGGGTGCCGAAGGCGTCGACGGCATCCTTGGTGAGGTTCCGGAATTCGTCGTCGGTCAGCTCCTCCAACGAGGTCCCGACCACCCTGATCTTCGGTGCCAGGGACGACTGGACGAGGTAGGCCATGCCCGGCAGCAACTTGCGCTTGGCCAGATCACCGGTCGCGCCGAACAGGACGATGACGTGGGGCAGCAGCGCATCCTCGTCGCGGCGGTTGGGGCGGGCCCCCGCGGCCGGGTAGGCGATGGTCTGCGCCGTGTCTGGAATGCTCGTGGTCACGGGTGAGAATGTTTCCACCTCGAGGTGAACGGCGCAGGACACCGCCCGATGACGCCGGTGAATGCCCATCGCCGGAAAGCGCTCAACCGTCGGCGCCGTCTGGCTACTGTCGCGGGCATGGCCATCAGCGCTGCACGGGAAGTCACCATCGACGCCACGCCCGAGGAGATCCTCGACGTGATCGCCGACGTCAGGACCGCACCGGACTGGTCGTCGCAACACCAGGGGTCCGAGATCCTGGAGACCGACCCGAACGGTAGGCCGAAGCGGGTGAAGTTGACGTTGAAGACAATGGGCATCACCGACGAGCAGGTCGTCGACTACACCTGGACCGATCTCGGCGCCAGCTGGACGTTGGTCAGCTCCGGACAACTGAAGACACAGGACGCCAGCTACACGCTGACGCCCGACGGGGCGAAGACGAAGGTGAGATTCGAGATCACGGTGGACCCGTCGGTACCGATCCCCGGATTCGTGCTGAAGCGGGCGATGAAGGGCGGCCTCCAGTCGGCCACCGACGGGTTGCGCAAGCAGGTGGAGAAGGTCACGAGGGGGTGACGACGGGTCCGCTGGCCGGGGTGCGGGTGATCGAGCTCGGCGGAATCGGGCCCGGGCCGCACGCGGCGATGATGCTCGCCGATCTGGGCGCCGACGTGGTGAGGGTCCGCAGACCGGATGCGCGCGGGCTGCCGATGCCCGCGGAGGACGTCGACCTGATGCACCGTGGCAAGCGCATCGTCGACCTCGACGTGAAGAAGGAGCCTCGACGGCTGCTGGAATTGGCCGCCAAGGCCGACGTGCTGCTCGACTGCTTCCGGCCGGGCACCTGCGAGCGCCTCGGCGTCGGGCCCGACGAGTGTGCCGCGGTCAACCCTCGACTGATCTTCGCCCGCATCACCGGATGGGGTCAGGACGGTCCGCTGGCGAAGACCGCCGGTCACGACATCAACTACCTGTCGCAGACCGGCGCGCTGGGCGCCATCGGGTACCGCGACCGGCCGCCGGTGGCGCCGCTCAACCTGGTCGCCGACTTCGGTGGCGGATCGATGTTGGTCGTGGTCGGCATCACCGCCGCACTCTTCGAGCGGGAGCGCTCGGGCCAGGGACAGGTGATCGACGCCGCGATGGTCGACGGCGTCAGCGTCCTGTCCCAGATGATGTGGACGATGAAGGCCACCGGAGCGCTGCGGGATCGGCGGGAGTCGTTCCTGCTCGACGGCGGTGCGCCCTTCTACCGCGTCTACGCGTGCTCCGACGGCGGACACGTGGCGGTCGGCTCGATCGAGCCGCAGTTCTTCGCTCGACTCCTCGCCGGGCTCGGCCTCGCCCCCGACGAGGTGCCCCGCCAGGACGACGTCGGCCGCTACGACGAGATGCGCACGATCTTCACCGAACTCTTCGCGACCCGAACCCGCGACGAGTGGGCTGCGGTGTTCGCCGGCACCGACGCCTGCGTGACACCGGTGCTGAGTTGGACCGAAGCCGCGCAGAACGATCACCTTGCGGCGCGGTCGACGATCGTGCGCGTCGACGGCGTCGACCAGGCTGCACCGGCCCCGCGCTTCTCGAGGACACCGGCGGGCCCGCTCGGCACCCCGCCCCGAGCGACCACGGCGATCGGTGACGTCGGCTGGTGAGCGCGGCGGCGTCGAGTTCTGCACCACGGTCGTCCAGTTCGCGAAAGCACGACCCGGGTGCAGAACTCGCGGCGGGCAACGGGACCGTCGCCGTGCTTGGATGAAACGGTGGCGGAGGACGACGGGGACGAGGACGTCGTAGCGGAGCCTCCCGCCATCGTCGCGGGCGCACTCGCGATGAGCGGTCCGTTCGGCCGTGTCTACGGGCCGGTCGACCTCGACGTTGGCCGCGGTGGTCTCACCGTGCTCCTGGGGCCCGCCGGTCACGGCCGAACCGCGCTTCTGCTCACGCTGGCCGGACGGATGACACCCGGCGGCGGTTCCCTCGAGGTGCTTGGCGAGTCCCGCGCGTCCGGCATCTTCGCCCGCAGCGCGGTCGCTGGGTTCGACGACGTCGACGGGGTATACGAATCGGTGACCGTCGGCGACCTGATCACCGAGCAACTCCGGTGGAACGCCCCATGGTACCGGCGGGTGCGGCGGGCCGACGGTGACGACCTGCGCCTCGTGTGCGGCCCGGTGTTCGGCCCGCGGCCGCTGCCTGCGCTCACTGCGTACGTCGACCAACTCACCGAACTGGACGTGTTGTTGCTGCGAATCGGACTCGCCGACAACGCCTTTCCGCCGCTGCTGGTGGTGGGCAGCCTCGACCAGATCGCGGACGACGGTGACCGGGCCGAGCTGGTGCGCCGCCTTGTCGACCTCGGACAGGTCCAAACCGTCCTGACCGCCTCGGCCAACCCGGTACCCGACGGGCTGGGGGTGTCCGCCCAGCTGCCGGTGGCCAATCTGAGCCACGCCGAGACATCGACCCGCGACCAGAAGGGGGTGGACTGACGATGCTTGCCGCACTGTCGCTGGGCACCGAAATCAAACGCTATTCCCGCGGCACCATGCCCCGGTTGGCGTTGATCACCATCGTCCTGCTGCCCCTGCTGTACGGGGCCATGTACCTCTGGGCATTCTGGAATCCGTTCGCCGAGGTCGCCAAGGTGCCGGTGGCGCTGGTCAACGCCGACCGCGGCGCGGTCGTCGGCGGCCAGGAGTTGCGCGTCGGCGACCAGGTGGCCGACGCACTGCTCACGTCGGGACAACTGGACCTGCACCTCGAGTCGGCCGACGACGCCGCCAAAGCCGTTGCCGCCGGCCGATATTACTTCTCCATCACGCTACCGAAGGACTTCAGCGAGGCCGTCGCGTCCTCGGCGACCGACGCTCCGCGGCAGGCGCAGATCGACTTCCACTTCAACGATGCCAACAACTATCTCGCCTCGGTGATCGGGCAGAACGCCGCCCGCGAGGTGCTCAACCAGGTCGGCTCACGGGTGGGTGAGCAGGTGGTGGGCAAGGTGCTCGTCGGGCTGACCGATGCGGGTGCAGGCATCAGGCGGGCGGCCGACGGCGCCGATCAGCTCACCGCCGGGCTGGCGACCGCCGACGACGGCGCGCACCAATTGGCCACGGGCACGGACACATTGGCCGCAGGTCTGGTCACGGCGCGCAGTGGTTCGGCTGCGCTCGCGGTGGGCGCAGCTCAACTGTCGGCCGGCGTCGAGACGGCCACCGGCCCGCTCATCGACGTCCTGGACAAGGTGCAACGGCTCAATCTGGACCCGGACGACGTCGGCGCCGTGGCGGCGCGGGTCAGTAGCGGGATCAAGAACGCCACCGACCGGATCGCCGCACTGAACGTGGATCAGCAGCTGGCGTCGGGCATCGTGGCGCAGGTGGTCGGCGGGTTGCGCGCGAACCCGGACCCGACGGTGCGCGACCTCGGCGAGGCGCTCGCAGGAGCCCAACGATTGTTGGACGCCCAGGGCATCGACCCCACCACCGACGCCGGCCTCGCCCGGCTCCGTGACGGTGCCCAGCAGCTCGAAACCGAGTTCGGCGACCCCGGCAGCCCGCAGCGGAGGTTCCTCACCCAGGCGCTCGACGGTGAACTCAAGTCGGACGTCGTCAGACTGCGCGACGGCGCCGCTCAACTCGACGGTGGCGCAAGGAAACTCAATGCCGGGCTGGTCAGGCTCGCCGACGGCGGCCGGCAGCTGGCCACCGGTGCCGATCAGCTGGCCGCGGGCACCGCGAAGCTCAGCGACGGTTCGCGACAGCTCTCCGACGGGCTCGACCGCGGCGCCGCGCAGGTTCCGACGTGGACTGACCACCAGCGCAACCAGGTGGCGCGCACCATCGCCAGTCCGGTCGGCCTGCAGCAGAACGTCGCCAACGAGGCGTCCACCTTCGGCACCGGATTCGCGCCGTTCTTCCTGCCGCTCGCGCTGTTCATCGGCACGCTCATCATCTGGATGCTGCTGACACCGTTGCAGAGCCGGCCCATCGCCGGTGGCCTCGGCGCCCTGCGGGTGGTGCTGGCGTCCTACTGGCCCGCCCTGGCCGTGGCCACCTGCCAGGTCGCGGTGATGTACGTCGTCGTCCACTTCGGGGTGGGCCTGCACGCCACACACCCGGTCGGCACGGTCGCCTTCCTGCTGCTGATCGCCGCGACGTTCCTCGCCATGATCCAGGCGTTCAACGCGATCTTCGGCGTCGCGGTCGGCCGGGTCGTCACGCTGGCGTTCCTGATGATCCAGCTGGTCTCCTCAGGTGGCATCTATCCGGTGGAGACCACGGCGAAGCCGTTCCAGATCCTCCACCCGATCGATCCGATGACCTACGCCGTCAACGGTCTGCGCGAACTCACCGTCGGAGGCGTCGAAACGCGTCTGTGGATCGCGATCGCCGTCCTCGGCGGGGTGCTGACGGTGTCCCTCGCGGCGAGTTCCTGGGCCGCCAGGCGCAACCGGCAATACACCATGGAACGACTGCACCCGCCGATCGAGGTGTGATCAGCGTTTCAGCACCTGGAGCCGCTCGATCGCCTCTTCCATGGTGTCGTCGCGCTTGCAGAAGGCGAAGCGCACCAGGTGATTCCACTCGCCGAAGTGGGCGGAATCCGGATCGCAGAACGCCGACATCGGGATGGCGGCGACGCCGGCCCGCTCCGGTAGCTCGGCGCAGAACGCGGTGCCGTCGCCGTAGCCCAGCGGACGCGGATCGGCGCACAGGAAGTAGGTGCCGAAGCTGTCGAGCACGTCGAAGCCGATGTCGGTGAGTGCGCCGGCGAGCCGATTCCGCTTGTTCTCGAAGGACTCCCGCAACGCGGCGGTCCAGGCGTCCTCGTCGTTCAACGCATCGGCCACGGCCGGCTGGAAGGGTGCGCCGCCGACGTAGGTGAGGAACTGCTTCGCGGCCCGCACTCCGGCGATCAGGTCGGCCGGCCCGCACGCCCAGCCGATCTTCCACCCGGTGACGTTGAACATCTTCGCCGCGCTCGAGATGGTGACCGTCCGCCCCGCCATGCCCGGATACCCGGCCAGCGGCCGGTGCCGGTGTCCCGCCGGGGTGGCGAACACCAGCTGCTCGTACACCTCGTCGGCGATCACCAGCAGGTCGTGTTCCGCGGCGAGTTCGGCCAGGCCGGAGAGCTCCGCGTCGGTGGCCACCATGCCCGTCGGGTTGTGCGGCGAATTCACGATGAGCGCGCGCGTGCGGGGCGTGACCGCCGCCCGCAGCCCGTCGACGTCGATCCTGAACCCGCGCCCGTCGGGAACCATCGGCACCGCGACGCGGTGACAGCCCGCCATCGCGATCACCGGCGAGTACGAGTCGTAGAACGGCTCGATCAGCAGAATCTCGGAGCCGGGTTCGACGAGGCCGAGAACCGACGCCGCAATCGCCTCGGTGGCGCCGACGGTGACCAGCACCTCGGTGTCGGGGTCGTAGCCGATGCCGTAGTGCCGCTCGCGCTGGGCGGCGATCGCCTGGCGCAGCGGGGCGATGCCAGGACCCGGTGGGTACTGGTTCACGCCCTCGGCGATCGCGTTCTCCGCCGTCTTGAGCATCGCGACCGGGCCGTCCTCGTCCGGAAATCCCTGCCCGAGGTTGACGGCGCCGAGCCGCGTGGCGAGCGCCGACATCTCGGCGAAGATCGTCACCGCGTACGGCCGCAACCGGGAAACCGTCATGGTGTGAAGCCTAGGCGTTGACCGTACACCCGCCATTCTCGCCAGAACCTCCCAACCAGCCGGTTGGGAGAGGCTGTTAGGCTTGCGCTTCTTGGACCATCTGGGATCCCCCGATCCGAAGAAGAGGAATTCACCATGTCCGAAGAAGCCTTCATCTACGAGGCGATCCGCACGCCGCGTGGCAAGCAGCGCAACGGCGCACTCAACGAGGTCAAGCCCGTCAACCTGGTCGTCGGCCTGATCGACGAGCTGCGCAGCCGCCACCCCGACCTGGACGAGAACCTGATCAGCGACGTCATCCTCGGCGTCGTGTCGCCCGTCGGCGACCAGGGCGGCGACATCGCCCGCACCGCGGCGCTGGTGGCCAAGCTGCCGGAGACCACCGGCGGATTCCAGCTCAACCGCTTCTGCGCGTCGGGCCTGGAGGCCGTCAACACCGCCGCGCAGAAGGTGCGCTCCGGTTGGGACGACCTGGTGATCGCCGGTGGCGTCGAGTCGATGAGCCGCGTGCCCATGGGTTCCGACGGCGGCGCCTGGGCGACCGATCCCGAGACCAACTACCGCCTCGGGTTCGTGCCCCAGGGCATTGGGGCCGACCTGATCGCCACCATCGAGGGCTTCTCCCGCGATGACGTCGACGCCTACGCGGTCCGCTCGCAGGAGAGGGCGGCTGCCGCCTGGTCGGGCGGGTACTTCGCCAAGTCCGTGGTCCCCGTGCGGGACCAGAACGGCCTGGTGATCCTCGACCACGACGAGCACATGCGGCCGGGGACCACGCTGGAGAGCCTCGGCAAGCTCAAGTCGGCGTTCGAGGGACTCGGCGCCATGGGCGGCTTCGACGACGTGGCGCTGCAGAAGTACCACGCGGTCGAGAAGATCGACCACGTCCACACCGGCGGCAACAGCTCCGGCATCGTCGACGGCGCAGCGCTGGTGCTGGTGGGCTCCGAGAAGGCGGGCACGTCTCAGGGGCTGACGCCGCGCGCCCGGATCGTGGCCACCGCCACCAGCGGTGCCGACCCGGTGATCATGTTGACCGGGCCGACGCCCGCCACCAGGAAGGTGCTGGACCGCGCCGGCTTGACGGTCGACGACATCGACCTATTCGAGTTGAACGAGGCCTTCGCCTCGGTGGTGCTGAAGTTCCAGAAGGACCTCAAGATTCCCGACGAGAAGCTCAACGTCAACGGCGGCGCCATCGCGATGGGCCACCCGTTGGGCGCCACCGGCGCCATGATCACCGGCACCATGGTCGACGAGCTCGAGCGCCGTGGTGCGCGGCGGGCGCTCGTCACGCTGTGCATCGGCGGCGGCATGGGTGTCGCGACCATCATCGAGAGGGTGTAAGACCATGGCAGAGAACACCATTGCGTGGGATAAGGATGCCGACGGCATCGTCACCCTGACGCTGGACGACCCCACCGGTTCGGCCAACGTGATGAACGAGCACTACCAGGAGTCCATGCACAACGCGGTGGAACGCCTGGTGGCAGAGCGGGATTCGATCACCGGCGTCGTCATCACCAGCGCCAAGAAGACCTTCTTCGCCGGCGGTGACCTCAAGGGGATGATCACCCTCGGCCCCGATGACGCCGGGGAGGCGTTCGCCATGGTCGAGGCGGTCAAGCGCGACCTGCGGGCGTTGGAGAAGCTGGAGAAGCCGGTCGTCGCCGCCATCAACGGCGCCGCCCTCGGTGGCGGTCTGGAGATCGCGCTGGCGTGCCACCACCGCATCGCCGCCGACGTCAAGGGCTCGGTCATCGGACTGCCCGAGGTGACGCTCGGCCTGCTGCCCGGTGGCGGCGGCGTGACCCGCACGGTGCGGATGTTCGGCATCCAGAAGGCCTTCATGGAGATCCTGAGCCAGGGCACCCGGTTCAAGCCCGCCAAGGCCAAGGACACCGGGCTGGTCGACGAACTGGTCGGCACGGTCGAGGAACTCGTGCCGAGGGCGAAGGCATGGATCAAGGAGGAGCTCAAGGCCGACCCCGACCGTGTGTTCGTGCAGCCGTGGGACGCCAAGGGCTACAAGATGCCCGGCGGCACCCCGAGTTCGCCGGCACTGGCCGGTATCCTGCCGTCGTTCCCGGCCCTGCTCAAGAAGCAGCTCAAGGGTGCCCCGATGCCCGCGCCGCGGGCCATCCTGGACGCGGCCGTCGAAGGTGCGCAGGTGGACTTCGACACCGCCAGCCGCATCGAGAGCCGCTACTTCACCCAGTTGGTCACCGGGCAGGTCGCCAAGAACATGATCCAGGCGTTCTTCCTGGACCTGCAGTCGATCAACTCCGGCGGGTCGCGCCCCGACGGGATCGGCAAGACCCCGATCACCAAGATCGGCGTGCTGGGGGCGGGCATGATGGGCGCCGGCATCGCGTACGTCTCGGCTAAGGCCGGCTTCGACGTCGTGCTGAAGGACGTGAGCATCGAGGCCGCCGAGAAGGGCAAGAACTACTCGGAGAAGCTCGAAGCCAAGGCCTTGGAGCGCGGCAAGACCACCGAGGAGAAGTCGAATGCACTGCTCGGCCGCATCACACCGAGCGCCGATGCGAACGACTTCAAGGGTGTGGACTTCGTCATCGAGGCCGTGTTCGAGTCGGTCGAGCTCAAGCACTCGGTGTTCGGTGAGATCGAGGACATCGTCGAGCCCAACGCACTGTTGGGATCGAACACCTCGACGCTGCCGATCACCGGGCTGGCGGCCGGCGTGAAGCGCCAAGAGGACTTCATCGGCATCCACTTCTTCTCGCCGGTCGACAAGATGCCGCTGGTCGAGATCATCAAGGGCGAGAAGACCTCCGACGAGGCGCTGGCCCGGGTGTTCGACTACACACTGGCCATCGGCAAGACCCCGATCGTGGTCAACGACAGCCGCGGCTTCTTCACCAGCCGCGTCATCGGGACCTTCGTCAACGAGGCGCTGGCCATGCTCGGCGAGGGCGTCGCGCCGGCCAGCATCGAGCAGGCGGGTAGCCAGGCCGGTTACCCGGCACCGCCACTGCAGCTGTCCGATGAGCTCAACCTCGAGCTGATGCACAAGATCGCCGTTGCGACGCGCTTGGGCGAAGAAGAAGCGGGACGAGTCCACGTCCCGCATCCGGCCGAGGCGGTCGTCGAGAAGATGATCGAACTCGGTCGCCCGTCCCGACTCAAGGGCGCCGGCTTCTACTCGTACGAGGACGGCAAGCGCGTGGGACTGTGGTCGGGGCTGAAGGAGACCTTCGGCTCGGGAACCGCCGACCTCCCGCTGCAGGACATGATCGACCGGATGCTGTTCGCCGAGGCGCTCGAAACCCAGAAGTGCATCGACGAGGGTGTGCTCATGACCACGGCCGACGCCAACATCGGCTCGATCATGGGCATCGGCTTCCCGCCGTGGACCGGTGGTTCGGCGCAGTTCATCGTCGGCTACGAGGGGCCCCACGGCGTCGGCAAGGCCGCCTTCGTCGCCCGTGCCAAGGAGCTCGCCGAGCGCTACGGCGAGCGCTTCACCCCGCCTGCCTCGCTGACGTAGCCGTGTGCATCCAGGGCTGTGATTCCGGTCGGGTCACAGCCCTGAATGCATGTTCGGCGGGTTCAGAACGAACCCATGTCGGCGGACAGCCAGTGCTGCGGCTGCATGTGGATGACGACGTTCTCACCGAGTTCGGTGCGGGCGAATTCCAGGTACTCGTCGGCCGCCTCACCCGTGAGGTATCGCCGGGTCACCTCCTCGAGGTGGGCATCGGTACCCGGCTCGACGGAGCTGACGGCGCCGTCGACGGCGACGTAACGCGCGGTGGGTTCCACTGTCTCGACCATCAGGGAGAAGTAGCCGCTCGCTTCGATCAATCGCGCTTTCCGCGAGCCGGTCCCGGTCAGGATCCACGGTTCCCCGCCCGGGGTGTACTGGTACCAGATGGGCACCGTCAGCGGACCCGAGAGTCGCCCGCGTACACCGACAGGGCGGCGATGTGCGGCTCGGCCAGGAATCGTTCGCGTTCTTCTGTTGAGAGAGCCATGTCGGCCACGTTAGTCGCGGAGGGTGACGGGCAGCCCTCGGTCCGCGAGCCACAACTGCTCGGTCACGTCGTCGAACGCGGCCAAGCTGAGCCGCTCGGCGCCCCCGAGCACCAGAGACTCGCTCATCCGGGTCTGAACCGTCGAACCGTCGAGATGAGGGATCTCGACGATCAGCTGATCGCGGGCCCTCAGCATGGCGATGGGGGACGTGCCCGTCGGCAGTGAGGCGAAGATCTGGTCGAACGTCAACGAGAGCACCATCTCGGGCGTGTGACCGATCATGTGGGCGAAGGACCAATTGGTGAACACGATCGTGCCGTCGTCCGTGAAGGCCAGCACCGGAATGGGAATCCACTCCAGGAGCGCCAACGCAGGCAGTTCGTCGAACAGCGTCGTCTTCATCTCACCGCTTTCCCGATGGTGGCCGAACCGAGGGCCACCGGGGACTCGGGAAGCGTCGAGTTCCAACGTATCGCAAACGGTGGGGATCCGACCGCGGGATGTCAGTCCTTGGGCCGGGCGAGGATTTCCGACGTGTCGGCGCCGTCGACGACCGCGCGGGCGAGTTCGGCGAGCCGGCGGTTGGTTCTACGGGCATGTCCGCGAAGCACATTGAACGCCTGGTCCATGTCGATGGTGCCGCGCTCGGCCAGCACGCCCTTGGCCTGTTCGATGATCAGCCGCGTGTTCAGCGCCGTCTGCAGCTGCTGGTTGACCTGTTCGGAGCGGGACAGGATGCGTTGGTGCAGGATTCCGATCGTTGCGACGTCGGCCAGAGCCTGTGCCACCGCCACGTCGGCGTCGTCCATGGGGCCCACGGCGTCGCGGAACAGGTTCAGTGCACCGATCCGCTCCGAGCGCAACCGCAGGGGCAGCGCCGTCACCGCGCGGAACCCGTACTGGGCCGCCCGTTCGGCGAACGCGGGCCACCGGGCGGCGGCGGCGTCGAGATCCTCGGCCGTCACCGGGTGTCCACTGCGGTAGGCCTCGAGGCACGGGCCGACATTGGCTTCCACCTGCAGCAGCTCGAGCAGCCGGGTCTGCTCGCTGCTCGAGGCGAAGACGTGCAGTTCGCCGTTCACGTCTCCGAGCAGGATGCCGGCGGCGGCGATGGGCAACAGCGACATCGTGCTGTCGATGAGCTGCTGGGCCAGCTCGATGACGTCGTAGTCCGCGACCAACGTGTCGGCCAACCCAACGAACGCGCTGGCCAGGCGCTCATAGCGATCCATCGCATGTCCCTTCCGACTCAATGTTCCCACGGGATTCCGCAGGATCGAAGTTCTCGCCACTCACTGATGGGCCTCCGCCTCGTCAGGACTCGAATCGGGATCCGGGTCGAAGCGCAGCCGACGCTGGACCACCGCGTGCGCGACCTCGCTGAGCATCTGGCCACGCGAGTAGGCGAAGCCCTGCATCCGGAGGTAGGCCTCGCGAGCCGTCACCCCCAGCTGAGCCACGATCATCCCGGTGGCTTGATGCACTTCCCTGGTGCTCAGCGGCTGGTCCCACCATGGGCCGAGCGCCTCGGTGATCCGGCCGGTGCGGCCGACGGTGAGCAGGATCGCGGTGATGAGGTCGGCGACGGTGACGGCGTCCGCGAAGTCCTTGGTGTCCAGTGCCGAAGGGGCGTCACGGTACAGGTCGAGCACACCGACCCGGATCGCGCCGACCTCCAACGGCAGCGCGTACAGCGCCCCGACGCCCGCCATGACGGCCTCCGCCGCGAAGTTCGGCCACCGCCCGTTCGCGACGGAGAGGTCGGCGGCCACCACGGGTCCACCCGATGCGACCGCCTCCACGCCGGGTCCCTCGCCGAGGGTGATCTGCGCCCACTCGGCCTGCTCCGCGGCGTCGTCGCTGGCGCACAGGACTTCCAGGCCGGACTCCGCGACGTGAATGGCAATGGCGGCATGCTGCACCGGTAGCACTTCCAGACACACCTGACAGAGCAGCGCCGGTTCGTCGCGCTCCGGCCCGAGCCTGCCGATCGCCTCGAGGAAGCGGGCCCGCACACCGGGTGGATCACTCGCCTGCATGTCGCAGATCCACCACCCCACATCGGGTGGGTCCTCCGCCGAACGCGGATACTCGCACCGAGGCCCACCCTACGACGGAGGCCGGACAGCCGACAGCCCGCGCCGATGTTTAGTGTGGGGTGATCCCGACCTCGACGAGTGACGTCAGTGCCCGTGGCTCAACACGTTGACGACATTGCCCGACGGGTCTTCGAAGAAGAATCGCCGCACGCCCCACTCCTCATCACTCAACGGGTGGACGATGCGCAGGCCTGCCGACACCGCGGCGTCGTGTGCGGCGTCCACGTCGTCGACCTCCACCGACACGTCGGGGTTGACCGGTGCGGTGAGATCGATTGTCATCAAACTGATCTGGTGACGCTCGGTCCCGTCGTCCGGGCCGGCCAGGGTCACTATCCAGCCGTGGTTCATCACCTCGGTCAGGCCGAGGATTGCCACGTACGCGTCGCGGGTGCGGTCCAGGTCGGTGACCGTCAGGATGGGTACCACCCGGCGCACGGTCATATCGCCGGACCGAGCAGGTCGTCGGCGTCCTTGATGACGTAGCCGTAACCCTGCTCGGCCAGGAACCGCTGGCGGTGCGCGGCGTAGTCGGCGTCGAGACTGTCCCGAGACACCACCGAGTAGAAGATGGCGCCACCGCCGTCGGCCTTCGGGCGCAGCAGGCGCCCCAACCGCTGCGCCTCCTCCTGACGTGATCCGAAGGTACCCGAAACCTGAACTGCGACACTGGCTTCCGGAAGATCGATCGAGAAGTTGGCGACCTTGGAGACTACCAGCGTCTGGATCTCACCGGTACGGAACGCCTGGTAGAGGGCTTCGCGTTCGGCGGTCTTGGTCGACCCCTGGATGACCGGGGCGTCGAGTTCGCGGCCGAGTTCGTCGAGCTGGTCGAGATACGCGCCGATGACCAGGGTCGGCTCGCCGGGGTGGCGCGCCAGGATGGACTTCACCACCGCCATCTTGGTGTGCGCCGTCGAACACAGCTTGTAGCGCTCGTCGGGTTCGGCCGTCGCGTAGATCATCCGTTCGTTCTCGGTCATCGTCACGCGCACCTCGATGCACTCGGCGGGGGCAATCCACCCCTGTGCCTCGATGTCCTTCCACGGCGCGTCGTACCGCTTGGGCCCAATCAGGCTGAACACGTCGCCTTCCCGGCCGTCCTCGCGGATCAGCGTTGCCGTCAGCCCCAACCGCCGCCGCGACTGCAGGTCGGCGGTCATCCGGAACACCGGCGCGGGCAACAGGTGCACCTCGTCGTAGATGATCAGGCCCCAGTCGCGGCTGTCGAAGAGCTCCAGGTGGCGGTACTCGCCCTTGATGCGGCGGGTGATCACCTGATAAGTGGCGATCGTCACCGGGCGGATCTCCTTGCGCTCACCGGAGTACTCGCCGATCTCCTCCTCGGTCAGCGAGGTGCGGGCGATCAGTTCACGCTTCCACTGCCTGCCGGCCACGGTGTTGGTGACCAGGATCAGCGTCGTCGCACCGGCCTTGGCCATGGCCGCCGCCCCGACGATCGTCTTGCCCGCACCGCAGGGCAGCACCACCACGCCGGAGCCGCCCGCCCAGAAGGACTCGGCCGCCATCTCCTGGTAGTCGCGAAGTTCCCAGCCGTCCTGAGCCAGCGCGATGGGGTGCGCCTCACCGTCGACGTAGCCGGCCAGGTCCTCCGCCGGCCAGCCGATCTTCAACAGCGTCTGCTTGATGTGACCCCGCTCGCTGGGATGCACGACGATGGTGTCCTCGTCGATGCGGGCGCCCAGCATGGGGGCTATCTTCTTGTGCCGCAACACCTCCGCGAGCACGGCGCGGTCGAGGCTCACCAGCACCAGGCCGTGCACCGGGCTCTTCACCAGCTGCAGGCGACCGTAGCGGGCCATGGTGTCGACGATGTCGACCAGCAGTGGTTGCGGCACCGAGTAGCGGGAGAAGGACACCAGGGCGTCGACCACCTGCTCGGCGTCGTGGCCCGCTGCCCGGGCGTTCCACAGCGCCAGGGGAGTGATGCGGTAGGTGTGGATGTGCTCGGGCGCGCGTTCCAGCTCGGCGAACGGTGCGATCGCCGCACGGGCTTCGCCCGCCAACTCGTGGTCGACTTCGAGCAGCACCGTCTTGTCGGACTGCACGATCAGGGGGCCGTCGGTCATGCGCGATCCCGCTCCCGCTCCGACGCGCTACTCGCCATGAATGCCATGTGACTCATTATCCCGGGTCCGCGGACACGACCGACGTGACGCGGTGGATCGCGAAGTCCCGCACCCGGCCCGCGGCGGGATCATAGGCGGTCAGCTGGCCGCCGCGGATGTTGATCGGTGCGACCACCCGCTGGGTGGCGACGCCCGCCGGGTCGACGTAGCCGATCACCACGGACTCCTGGCGGTGGGCCGCACTGTGCAATTGGGCCATCGCCTCGGCGGGGTCGAGACGAGCCCGATCGGCGGGCGCGGCGGCCGCCTTCCTCAGGACGGCGACGATGGCGCCGAGCGTCTTGGACGTCGGCCCCTGCGGCGGCCGGTAGCCGCGGCGACGGATCGGCGCAGGGACCCGTGCGCCCCGGGACCGGATGTCGACGATCGCCCCGGTCGAATCCTCGGCGGCGGGTGCGAACCCCGCGGCGCGCAGGGCGGCGAGCACGTCGGCGATCGGCGCCAACGACACCGCGACGGTTGGCGCCAGCGCGCGCACCTCGAGCCTCTCGAGGGCCGGCGCCATGATGGCCTGGGTCAGCAGGGCGGGATCCTCACACCGGACGAACGAAGCCGCCATGCCGACGCGCAGCTGCCCGTGGCGGCGGGCCACGTCGTCCACCAGATACGTCAGACCCTGGGGTACCGGCGTCTTCGAGTGCCGCGCGAACAGGGTGTGCATCTCGCTGGCGGTCAGGCCGGTGTCGAGCGCACGCCGGATCGACTGTTCACTGATCCGGTAGACCATCGCCGCACCGGCCGACTCGACGGCGGCGACCGCGGACAACTGCTCGGCCAGCGCACGGTCGAGCGGCCCTGGCACGACCACCGTGAAGTCGGCCTGCAGCAGGAAGTAGTCGATCGGTGGGGGCAGCACCTTGGTCATCGCCGCGACGACGTCGTCCTCGGCGTCGGCGACGAGCAGCTTCCGGCCCGCCGTCGCGATCGCACCCCGACCGATCACCCCGACGGCGTGGGCCTCGGCGAGCAGGTCGGCCACCGGCTTGAGCGCGAGCCGCGCTGCCCACCTCGGCCGCAGCCACGTCATGGCACCGGACGCCCCTGCGGCGTCCACGCCGGTACCCGGCGGCAGCCCGGCGAGCATCGTCAGCAGCAGTCGGCGGTCCAGTGGCGCGGCCGTCGAGTACAGCGAATCCGACAGCACGCCATAGGGTTTGCCATCGGGGCCGCGGTCGCCGACGAGGCCGGGACGGGACGGCAGGTCGAGCCAGGCCGATGCGACCAGATGCCATCGCACCGCGGTGGTCGATTCGGTGAAGCGGTCCGCGGCGATGGTCGGGGCCCAGTACGGGCCGGTGCCGTCCAGGGGATCGGGCTCGGGCATTCCCGCCGCGATGAGACCTGCCGCCGAGGCGATTTCGAGAATGAGGCCGAGCCGTCGCTCGTCGATGCCGGTGTTCTTGGTCAGGCGCTTGAGTTCGCGGACACCGAGGCCGCCGCTGCGCAGTTCGGGAATCGGTGCGTCGGAGAGCGTCTCGATCACCAGGTCCATCTCGCGGAGGAGGTCGATCACCGACCCCGCTGCGGCCGCGTCGACGTCCGAGACGGACGTCAAGGTGACGCTCGGGTCGGGGGCAGTCAGCCCGATGGGGCCCGGTGTCTCGCCTCGCATCACCTGCCCGACGAGCCGCGGCAGGATCACGGTGTCCTCGTCGACCTGCCGGAGCAGCCCGGCGGCGAGCAGTCGCGGCACCGGCCGGTCCGGCGGCGTGCCCGGTGCGGCGTCGCGGGTGCGTCCGATCGGTGAGCCGTCGACGAGGCGCTCGAGCAGTTCACGCTGCGGCAGGTCCACGGCATCCAGCAGCTCGACGATCCGGTCGGCGGTCAGGCCGTCGGCTTCGAGCGTCACCTGCCCGGGATGCCACGGCAGACCAGCGGCGGCTTCTCCGGACACGCGCAGCGCCTCGTCGCCCCAGACCAGCGCCCGGGCACGCAGGACGTCCAGCGCGCCGGACACGTCGTCGCGCCGGGCCCGGTCACCGATCAGCGACAGCAGCTTGGCCGGCGGGACGCCGCCACCGTCGGCCTGCAGGGTCAGCAAGGCGTCGAGGACCGCCAGCGCCAGGAAGTCCAGTCCATCGGTCGCCGCCTTCACCGATTGGCGTGACTGTGCCCTGGCCGCCAGCGCGGCGATCGAGCCCGGAGGCGGCTGGGCCAGATCGGGCCGCAGCTCCAGCAGCCGGACCAGCTGATCGTCGGTCAGCTCGGCCAGCCAGGCACCCAAGGGCACGACGGAAGCTGATTTGGACATTGCCTACCAGACTAAGCCAGCTTTCGACCTGCAGCCCACGCCAGCGCCGCCGTGACATTCCCCGGTCGCTGCGCTCCTGCCCGCCGTGACATTCCCCGGTCGCTGCGCTCCTGCCCGCCGTGACATTCCCCGGTCGCTGCGCTCCTGCCCGCCGGTCTCGCCAGCACCAGCCACGCCTGCCACAATGTCAGGTGTGGCTGACAAGAAACCGCAGAAGGACCGCTACGTCGACAACGGCTGGCCGGCCGGCGGCGGCGAGGACGATCATCCAGTCAGTGAGCTCGCCGCCGACCGTACCGGCGCGCTCTCCCCGTTCGGCGAGCTGACGTTCCCACTGCCCGCCGAGGATCTGCCGTACACGCATCCGGTCACCGTCATCAACACCTAGCGTGGCGGCCCACCCGGATCGGCTGTCGCACCTCGATGAATCGGGTGCCGCCCACATGGTGGACGTGAGCGCCAAGGACGCCACCAGGCGCACCGCCGTCGCGACGGGAGTCCTGCGCACCCGCGCCGACGTCGTCGAGCTGATCGCCACCGGCGGACTGCCCAAGGGTGACGCGCTGGCGACCGCACGCATCGCCGGCATCCTCGCCGCCAAGCGCACGAGTGACTTGATCCCGCTGTGCCACCAGCTGGCCCTGACCGGTGTCGACGTCGAGTTCGAGGTCGGCACGACCGATGTCGCGATCACGGCGACCGTTCGCACCACCGACCGCACGGGCGTGGAGATGGAGGCGCTGACCGCCGTCAGCGTCGCTGCGCTCACGCTGTACGACATGCTGAAGGCCGTGGATCCGGCCGCCGTCATCGACGGCGTGGCCGTGGTCCGCAAGGACGGCGGCAAGACCGGGACCTGGGAGCGACCGTGAGATCTGCGCGGGTGATCATCGCCTCCACGCGCGCGGCCACCGGCGTCTACGAGGACCGCACCGGTCCGGTGATCGTCGACTGGCTGAGCGGGCGCGGGTACCAGGTGCCACCTCCGGCGGTGGTGTCCGACGGAACCGCGGTCAGCCGTGCGCTGGTCGAGGCGGTCGGCGAGCGGGTGCACCTGATCCTGACCTCGGGCGGCACGGGTATCTCCCCGACGGACGGGACGGCAGACGCGACGGCCGACCTCGTCGACTACCAGATTCCCGGCCTGGCTGACGCGATCCGCCGCTCCGGGTTGCCGAGGGTGCCCACCTCGGTGCTGTCCCGTGGGGTGTGCGGCGTCAGGGACGGCACGCTGATCGTGAACCTGCCCGGGTCGCCCGGCGGCGTCAGGGACGGTCTCGGCGTGCTCGCCGACGTGCTCGAGCACGCGCTCGATCAACTCGCCGGAGGGGACCACACGACGTGACGGCCATCGTGGTGTGCGCCGAACTGAACGAACGGGTGATCGAGCTGGCCCAGCACGAGGCGCTGGTCCTGAACCGGGCGGCGGGTGCGGTGGTCGGCTTCGCGGGCATCGTCCGTGACCACGACGGCGGCCGGGCGGTGACCCGGCTGGAGTACTCCGCCCATCCGAGCGCGCAGGACGTGCTGGCCGAGGTGGCGACGGAGGTGGCGGCGCATGCCGCCGGTGTCCGGGCGATCGCCGTCAGCCATCGCATCGGCATGCTGGACATCGGCGATGCCGCCTTGGTGGCCGCCGTCGCCGCCGATCACCGCGCCGCGGCGTTCGAGACGTGCGCGGCCCTCGTGAACGCCGTCAAGGCGCGGTTACCGGTATGGAAGCACCAGTCGTTCGCCGACGGATCCGACGAGTGGGTGAATTCGGCCTGACGGACCCGGACCGCCGGGCCCCGGTCAGGGAGCCGGGGCGGGCGGCGGCGGCGGCGGCAGCGCCGGGTCGCCGGGTGCGCCCGGGGCGGGCGGCAGCGCTGGATCGACCGGGCCGCTCGGCACGTTGGGGCCGCCGGCCTGCTCCGGGTACGGCGTGTTCATGCCGCGCTGCGCCAGTCCCATCATCAGAGCTTCCTTGCCGCTGATGTCGTGGTTCTGGACGGCCTGCCACAGGTCCTTGAGGTAACTGGTGTTGGGACCGTCGGTGCCCGCCGCCGAGGGGTCCATCGTCGAACCGGGGGGCGGCGCATCCGGGCTGGCGAGGTGCGGGATGCCGTTCGGCGGTGCCACCGGCACACCGTCGGGCACCACCTGGTTGGCGGCGGCGTCGGCGGCGGGCGCGGGCGCCGGCGAGTTGACCAGAGGTGCCAGCGGATCCGGTGCCGGTGCAGCGACGGGAGCCGGTGCCGCGTCATCCGGTGCGGGAAGCGGGGCCGGCGGGTTCGGGAGCGCCGGGTCGAGCGGCAGCGGTGCGCCGTGCAGCGCCCACTCCTGCGGTTGATCCGTCGGGGCGGGTCCCGGTGGTGCGCCGTCCCAGTCGGCGGCTTCCACGGCGGGCGCGGGCGGGGCGTCCACCGGCGGTGCGTCGGCGGGCGGGGCGTCGGCGGGCGCATCCAGCGGCGCCGCGGCGGCGTCGGGCGGCGGAAGCATCGGGTCCGCGGGAGGCGGAGGGGGCATTGGCGCGTCCAGGCCCACCGTCACCGCATCGGCGGGGGCCGGCGGGTCGACCGGGTCGGCGGGCGGGGGAGGCAGCGGGGCATCGAGTGCAACGGCCTCTACGGCGGGTGCGGGATCCGCGGGCGGCGGCGGCAACGGCGCGTCGAGCGCAGCGGCCTCTACGGCGGGTGCGGGATCCGCGGGCGGCGGCGGGTCCATCGGGGCGTCCGGCGGCGGAGGCGGCGCGAAGGCCGCATCGAACGCGGGCGGCAGCGGAACGTCTCCGCCGAGGTCGGGGTTGTCGAGCGGCGCGGTGTCGGCGAGGACGTTGCGAGGCGTCGCGCCGGACAGGCCGTGGCCGCATACGGGCCACGCACCGCGGCCCTGGCTGGCAAGTACGCGCTCGGCGACGGCGATCTGCTCGTCCTTGCTGGCGAGGTTCGCGGCGGGTGCGAATTCGCCGCCACCGTGCCCGGACCAGGTGCTCGGCGAGAACTGCAACCCGCCCTGGTAGCCGTTGCCGGTGTTGATGGCCCAGTTGCCGCCGGATTCACACCCCGCGACCCGATCCCATTCGCCGTCGGTCGCTGCACCTGCGTGCCCGGCGAGGGCAAGGCTGCCACTACCGAGTACGGCGCCGGTGAAGGCGATCTTGGCGACGGAAACAGCCGAAGTAGTGGTCTTGCGATGCCGTCCACTCATAGAACCGAAAGATCCTCTCGTCAACGCCTACGAGGTCAGCTGTCGGGTTCGGGCTTGAGAGGTCGCCCGGCCTCCGCCTCTCGGCTTCGGCTTCACCCCAAGGAATCGCGAGCGATTCCTGGTCCTTGTCGGTGGACCGGTGGGTCCCCCGCCTCCATCCCTGAGGTAGGTCTTGACCGCGTCCAACGGATGGAGCTCGGCGTGACTGGACGTGGTGGGCCACGATTGGGGTCGAATGGCTTGGAATAGGACCGTAACGGGTACCGCTGCGCTCGTCACGTTCACCCGGGGTGGGCGTTTCCCCGCTCAGCAAATCTTGTGAGAACGTTAAAAGGGCAGCACACCGGGGCGTTTGTGCAGGCAATCTTGAACGTGAACGGCGCGTGTGACAATTCGTGACCGTTTCGTTATGTGACGCATATCACGCTCATCCGCCGGCGAACGGGGGTAACACATCGATCGTTTGATGCGTTTCAAGCGGCCTGCCTTCACTGCGCACCGCCATGCCGTCGCACAGATACGAGCAGCGCGCGAGCACCGTGGAGAGTGCTTGACTCTTGGACCGCAGGACCTCGAGGAGGTCGGCCAGCGTGGCTCCGGTGTCGACCGAGACGGTCTCGGACTCGGCTCCCGCCGCCGCTCTGGCGGCCGCGAAGTACCGCACGTGCACCTGGATGAGCCCAGTCGTCATGTCAGCCGCCGATCGCGCTCATGGGACGGTCCGGCTGTTCGAACCCGGGTTCGTTGATGCCGTGTCCCGCCGGTTTGGCCCACATCGCCGCACGCCACGCCGCCTCGATGGCCTCGTCGTCGGCACCGCCGCGCATCAAGCCCTTGAGGTCCGTTTCCTCCCGGGAGAACAGACAGCTGCGCACCTGCCCGTCGGCCGTGAGTCTGGTGCGGTCGCAGGCGCCGCAGAACGCGTCGGAGACCGACGCGATGACTCCCACCGTGTCGGGGCCGCCGCCGACCCGCCACAGCTGCGCGGGGGCCGACCCGCGAGGCACCGAATCGGGCACCAGGTCAAAGTGCTCGCGCAGCGTGGCGAGGATCCGGTGGGCGTCGATGGTCTGGTCGCGACGCCAGCGGTGCCCGGCGTCGAGCGGCATCTGCTCGATGATCCGCAGCTGGTAACCGTGCTGCAGGCAGAACCGCAGGAGCGACACGGCGTCGTCGAGGCCGGTCACGGGGTCGAGCACGGCGTTGACCTTCACCGGGGTCAGTCCGGCCGCGGCGGCGGCGGCCAGACCGGCGATGACGTCGTCGAGCCGGTCGCGGCGGGTGATCCGCGCGAAGCGTTCGGCGTCGACCGTGTCGAGCGAGACGTTGACCCGGTCGAGCCCGGCGGCCTTGAGCGCCGCGGCGCGGCGGGCGAGCCCGATGCCGTTCGTGGTCATCGCCGTCCGCGGGCGGGGGTGCAACGCCGCGGCAGCGGCTATCGCCGTCTCGAGACTGCGGGACAGCAGCGGTTCGCCGCCGGTGAACCGGACGTTGCCGATGCCGAGGCGGGTGACGGCGATGGTGAGTAGCCGGGCGAGTTCGTCGGGCCGGAGCAGTTCCTCGCCGACCATCCAGTCGAGACCCTCGGCGGGCATGCAGTAGGTGCAGCGCAGGTTGCAGCGGTCGGTCAGCGACACCCGGAGGTCACGTGCCGCCCTGCCGAACGTGTCCAGTAGCGGGCCCGTGGCCGGCATGCCCGGCGTGGCGGGCCGGACGGCCGTCGCCGACCTGATGGACGGCACGCCGAGCTCCGTCACCGTCATGCCAGGGCCCCCTGACTCGACGGCACGATTTCCTTGCCCAGCGGGAACAGGGATACCGGGATCAGCTTGAGGTTGGCGATCGCCAGGGGGATGCCGATGATGGTGATGGCCATCGCGATCGCGCTGAGGACGTGGCCGATCGCCAGCCAGATGCCACACAGGATCACCCAGATGACGTTTCCGACCAGCGCGCCGGGACGTGTGCCCGGCTTGTCGACGACGGTGTAGCCGAAGGGCCACAGCGCATACATGCCGATGCGGAAGGCGGCGAAGCCGAAGGGGATTGTGACGATCAGGATGAAGCACAGGATGCCGGCCAGGAAGTAGCCGAGCGCCAGCCACAAGCCGCCGAAGATCAACCAGACGACGTTCAATATTGGGCGCATGTTCTCCTCCAGCGGTGGTATTCAGCCTACCGACAGTCGGCTGAGCGCAATCAATGCAGGTGCTGGTCGCAGATGCGTCCGAGTAGGATCATCCCATTCGCGTCCTGCGCAGGCGGGACGCGTTAGTCGTGTGACGTGACCGTAGATGTTCAGCGAGACGAGCGGGTGAGATCCAGTGCCTACCGGCAAGGTCAAGTGGTACAGCGCCGAAAAGGGCTTCGGCTTCGTGTCCCAGGAGGACGGCGACGACGTCTACGTGGGCTCGTCGGCGCTCCCGGCCGGAGTGCAGGAACTCAAGGCGGGCCAGAAGGTCGAGTTCGGCGTTGCCGCTGGCCGTCGAGGCCCACAAGCGTTGAGCCTCAAGGTGATCGAGCCGCCGCCGAGCGTCGTCCGAACTCGCCGGGAAGCCACCGCGCCGGAGCACAAGCACACTCCCGACGAGTTGCACGGCATGGTCGAGGACATGATCACGCTGCTGGAGGGTTCGGTGCAGCCCGAACTCCGGAAGGGGCGGTACCCCGACCGCAAGACGGCCCGTCGCATCTCCGAGGTGGTCAAGGCCGTCGCACAGGAACTCGACGCCTGACCCCGGCGGGCTCAGGCCTGCGCCGCGAGCTCCAGCAGGGTCAGATAGTCGCGGTGGTCCCAGGCGGCCCGGCCGACGAAGAGGCCGTCGACGCCAGGGACGCCGAGCAGTTCGGCGGCGTTCGCGTGGGTGACCGAACCGCCGTACAGCACGGCCTGCACCGGAAGCTTCTGCTCGGCGCACCACGATGCGACGGCGGCGTGCACCGGGGCGATCTGGTCGGGGTGCGCCGGGCGGCCGCCCTCGCCGATGGCCCAGATGGGTTCGTAGGCCAGTAGCACCCGGGAGGCCTGCTCGGCCGTGACTCCGTCGAGTGCCGCGGCCACCTGGCGCAGCACCCACGGCGCGGACTCGCCGCCGGCCTGGACGTCGGCGGGCTCTCCGACGCACACCAGCGGTTGCAGTCCGGTGCGCAGGGCAGCGAGCACCTTGCGGTTGACCGTTTCGTCGGTCTCGCCGAAGAATTCGCGCCGTTCGGAGTGGCCGAGCTCGACGAGGTCGGCCCCGGCATCCTCGACCATCGCCATCGACACCTCGCCGGTCCAGGCGCCCGAGTCGGCCCAGTGTGCGTTCTGGGCGCCCACCTTCACGCGGTGGTGCCGGCCGAGGACGTCGCGGACGACGTCGATGGCGGTGAACGGCGGCACGACGAAGGGCTGGACGCCGACCGGCAGCTCGGCATCGACGAGACCTTCCGCGTAGCGCCGAGCCTCCAGCCGCGTCTTGTTCATCTTCCAGCTGGTGCCGACCCACCTACGCATCTCGCTCATCGCACCTCCCCTCGGACTCCGTGCTGACGTCGGCCATGGACCGGGACCGGACGGCGTCGATGTGGGCGCGCATCGCGCGACGGACGTCGTCGTCGCTGCCGTTCTCCATCGCGTCCAGGACCCGCCGGTGTTCGGTGACGGCGTCACGGCTGTCCGTCAGACCGTGCTGCACGGTCTGACGGAGCCGGTGGACGTGCGATCCGAGGGCGTCGGCCATGCGGTGCACGAAGTCGTTCTGTGCGTGATCGATGATCGTGATGTGGAACGCCCAGTCGGCCTCGAAGTAGTGGCGGAGGTTCACGAACCGGCTGGCGTCGTCCGCGCCCTCGTCGGCCCGCTCGAGCGAGGACACCACGTCGACATGACGCTGGTGCGCAGCGCGGAGCAGCGGCAGTAGGGAGTCTCGTCGTCTCAGTGCCTTGTCGAGGGCGCCCAGCTCGATGATCATCCTGGCGTCCGCGAGATCGTTCATCTCCCGTTCCGACAGTGGCGGAGCCACCCGGTAGCCGCGCATGGCGATCCGTGAGACCAGGCCGGTGTGTTCGAGGTGGACCAGTGCTTCGCGCACCGGCGTCGGGGATACCCCGAGAGTGCGCGCAAGCCCGTCGATGCTCAAGGTGGTGCCCGGTGCGAGATCTCCTGCCATCAGCATCTCGACGAGCATGTCGTAGACACCGTCGCGCAGCACCGCACGCTCGACGATCCGGCGCGCCGTGGGCGCGAGAGCCCCGGGTGACGTGGGCGCCGGACCGACGTGGGACGTCGATAGGGGCGCGGGAACCTCGACCATGGGTTGGATACTACGCAAGAGCGAACCGATCATTGAGGATGTATCGTGCATCCTATAGGATCAGCGTATGTGGTCTAACTCACGAGAATGGCCGATCGGTGCGGCCCTCCTGCAGTTCCCCGGTGACCGGACCGACGGCTCCTCGCTCACCGACGGCGACCCCGTCGGCTGGACGCCCGCTCTGCGGGAGGTCTCGCTGGCCGGCTTCACGCACGTGGACCTGACGGATTCGTGGGTGCGCCCCGGTGACCTGACGGCCGCCCGACTGAAGCTGCTCGACGCCGCCGCGAACGACGTCGGACTGTCGTTCAGCAACATCTCCGTCACCCGCAAGAGCGTGCTGGACCCCGACGAGTCGATCGCCGCGGCGAACCTCGACTACGCCATGCGCACGATCGACGCCGCTGCCGCACTGGCCATTCCGTCGGTGTGCCTCGGCCTGCACCAACCGTTGACCGAGGCGCAGCGCAACGCCCTGTGGTTCTGGCTGGTGGACGGCGCCGGTGACGAGACCGACGAGTGCACGGTCGAGCGGGCGGCGACCCTCTTCCGCCGGCTCGGTTCCCACGCGGCCGACGCGGGGATCGCCCTCTCGCTCGAGATGTACGAAGGCACCCTGCTGGGCACCGCCGACGGTGCGGTGCACCTCGTCCGCGCCATCGACCTGCCGAACGTCGGGCTGTGCCCGGACATCGGCAACATCGTGCGCCTGCACCGTCCGGTGGAGGACTGGCGGGTGATGCTCGAGAAGATGCTGCCCTACACGAATTACTGGCAGGTGAAGAACTACTACCGGGACTACGACCCGGCCACCGGTGCGTACTTCTCCGCACCCGCGCCGATGGAGAGCGGCTTCATCGACTACCGCACCGCGATCGGGATGGCGCTCGACGCCGGCTTCTCCGGGCCCTTCTGCGTGGAGCACTACGGGGGTGACGGCTTGAGCGTCGCCGCCAGTAATCGGGAATACATTCGGCGCATCCTGTCCGCAAAACTTGGAGCCTGACATGACCCGACTGGTGAACGAACCCGGCGCCTTCGCCGAGGACATGCTGAACGGATTCACCGCCGCGAACGCGCGGTACGCACAGAAGGTCCACGGCGGGGTGGTCCGGTCCACCGAATCGCCGCGCGGGCAGGTGGCACTCGTTCTCGGCGGCGGCGGTGGCCACTACCCCGCCTTCGCCGGCTGGGTGGGACCGGGGATGGGTCACGGGGCCGCCTGCGGCAACGTCTTCGCGTCGCCGTCGGCCTCCCAGGTTCATTCGGTGGCCAAGGCGAGCGACAACGGCGGCGGCGTCGTCCTCGGCTTCGGCAACTACTCCGGTGACGTGCTGCACTTCGGCCAGGCGGCGCAGCGGCTCCGCGCGGACGGCATCGACACGCGGACCGTGGCCGTGTGCGACGACATCGCCTCTGCCGCACCGGACAAGGCGGATCAGCGCCGTGGCATCGCGGGCAACCTGATCGTCTTCAAGATCGCCGGCGCCGCCGCCGAGGCCGGCCTGGACCTGGACGGCGTGGAGCGGGTGGCGCGCAAGGCCAACGACGCCACGCGATCGCTCGGCGTCGCCTTCGGTGGATGCACCCTGCCCGGAGCCGACGAACCACTCTTCACCGTGCCCGCGGCCTCGATGGCCACCGGCCTCGGCATCCACGGGGAACCCGGCATCGCGGAATCGCGGCTGGGCAGTGCGGCCGACGTCGCCGACACCCTCGTCGACGGTGTCCTGGCCGAGCAGCCCGACCGCACCCCGGACGGTTACCAGGGACGGGTGGCGGTGCTGCTCAACGGTCTCGGGTCGACGACGATGGAGGAGCTGTTCGTCACCTACGCGCGCGTGGTCGAACGACTCGGGGACGCGGCCTGCACGATCGTCGAGCCCGAGGTGGGCGCCCAGGTGACCAGCCTCGACATGGCGGGGTTGTCGCTGTCGCTCACGTTCCTGGACGACGAGCTGGAACAGTTCTGGGTCGCACCCGTCGACACCCCGGCGTTTCGCCGGGGAGCCATCGACGACCGACCCCCCCGCAAGGACGTCCCCGACGAGGACGAACAACAACCGGTCGGCCCTGCCGAACCGGAGTCGAAGGAGCTGGCGGGCACCCTCGTCGAGGCGCTGAGCGCCGCCGCGGACGCCGCCGCCGAACACGAAGCAGAACTCGGAGACCTCGATGCGATCGCCGGCGACGGCGATCACGGGCACAGCATGGCGGCCGGGTCGACCGGAGCGCTTCGGCAGGCGCAGCAGCTCTTGCGGGACGGCGCCGGCGCAAGGACGCTGCTCGAGCGCAGTGCGCAGGCGTGGGAGGAGAGCGCGGGCGGGACGGCGGGCGCGATGTGGGGCGCCGCCCTCGCCGCGGCCGCGGCCGGTCTGAGCGACTCCACGGGTGCTTCCGCCGCCGACCTCGTCACGGCGGTCGAGTCGGCGGCCGACGCCGTCACGACCCTCGGCGGCGCGGCACCCGGGGACAAGACGATCGTCGACGCGCTCGCGCCCTTCGCCGAGACGCTCCGCTCCGCCCACGATCGAGGCCTGGCGCCGGGTGCGGCCTGGCGCGAGGCATCCGCGGCGGCGACCGCCGCCGCCGAGGCGACGGCGGACATCCCGGCCCAACGCGGGCGGGCCAGGACCCACGGTGATCGCAGTCTGGGCCATCCCGACCCCGGCGCGACGTCGTTCGCGATCCTGGTGGCCGCCGTGAGCAGCCTCATTCCCGATTCCGACGCCAAGACTCAGACAACCGATTCCTCAGGAGCATCATGAAAGACCTTGCGAACAAGACAGTCGTCGTCACCGGAGCCAGCTCGGGCATCGGCCGTGCGATCGCCATCGCGTTCGGCGCCGAGGGCGCCCGCGTCGGCATCCACTACCGGTCCGACAAGGACGGCGCCCAGGACGTCGCCACGGCCGTTCGCAGCGGCGGCGGGTGGGCCGAGGTGTTCCAGGCCGACCTCGCCGAGACGGTGCAGGCCGAGGCGTTCGCCGACGAGGTGCTCAGCGCCTTCGACGGGGTGGACGTCATCGTCAACTCGGTCGGCGGGTTCGTCCGGCGGGCCCTGCTCGCCGAGGCCGACGACGCCATCATCGACGCCGTGTTCAACCTCAACGTCCGCTCGACAATGTCGGTGAACCGGCGCATGATCGCCGCCTTCCGCGCCAACCCGGAGCGGACGGGTTGCATCATCAACCTGACCTCGCAGGCCGGACGGACCGGCGCCACCCCGGGAGCCGGTGTGTACGCGTCGACGAAGGCGTGGGTCTCGACCTATACCCGCGCGCTGGCCAAGGAGCTCGCCGCCGAGGGCATCCGGGTGAACGCCATCTCACCGGGCGTCATCGACACCCCGTTCCACCACGGTCAGACGAGCCCGGAGATGCTCGAATCCCTCGCCAAGTCCATCCCGATGGGCCGACTCGGCACGGCCGAGGAGTGTGCCGGCGCGGCACTGTTCCTCGCGAGTGAGGAGCTCAGCGGTTACGTGACCGGTCAGATCATCGAAGTCAACGGCGGACAGATCATGCCGTAACCGGCCCAAGCCCATCGCTCAAAGGAGAGTAGAGATGACCACTCAATCACGGCAGGTGCCGGCCGACGGTGCCTTGTGGGCACTGCGGCGTCGCGCCATCGTGGCGGCGATGTTCGGCAACGTCGTCGAATGGTTCGACTTCGTCGCCTACGGTCTGCTGGCCTCGACCATCGCAGACCATTTCTTTACGGCCGCAGGCGATTCCGGTGGAGCGGGGCCGCTGCTGCTCACGTTCGCCACCTTCGGCGTCGGCTTCCTGGCCCGACCGGTCGGCGGGTTGCTCATCGGCTTGTTCGGGGATCGGCGCGGTCGCAAGCCGGCGATGATCCTGTCCATCTCGCTGATGGGCCTGTCGACCGGCGCGATGGCGGTCATCCCGGACTACGCCACCATCGGCATCGCAGCGCCCATCCTGCTCGTCCTGGCCCGGCTCCTGCAGGGCATCGCCGCGGGCGGGGAGTGGGGCGGCGCGGCGTCGTTCCTGGTCGAGTGGGCCCCGAAGAATCGCCGCGGCCTGCTCGGAAGTTTCCACACCGCAACGATCTTCGTCGGCACGGTGGCCGCGTCGGCGACGATCGCCGGCCTGAGTGCGTACCTCGGCTCCGACGCGATGAGCGACTGGGGGTGGCGGATACCCTTCGCCATCGGGGCGGTGATAGCCCTGATCGCCCTGCCCTTCCGGACGCGGGTCGAGGAGACCCCGATCTTCACCGAAGAGGTCACCGAGAAGGTCGAACTCGAACCGCTGGACAAGCGCGAGGTGGGGCTCAAGCTGCTGCACACATTCTTCCTGGTCGGCATGCAGTCGGCGGCCGTCTACACCTTCACTGCCTATCTGCCCTCGTTCCTGCAGAAGCAGGTGAAGGTGAACGGGGAGCTGATGGGATCGGGAATGGCGTTGTGGTCCAACACGATAGCCAGCATCATCGTCATCCTGGTGACGATTGCCTCCGGTGCGGTGTCGGACCGGATCGGCCGCAAGCCCGGCATGCTGCTCAGTTGCGTGCTCGCGCTCGTCCTCACCTACCCGCTGCTGCTGGTGTTGATCCACACCGAGAGCTTCGCGGTCGTGGTCCTGATCCACTGCGCGCTGGCGGGATCGGCGGGCATCTTCCTCGGGTGCATGCCCGCGGCGCTGGTCGAGTTGTTCCCCACCCGGGTGCGGGTCGCCGGGCTCAGCACGTCCTACAACCTGTCGTCCGCGGTCTTCGGCGGATTCGCACCGCTGATCGCCTCGGCGCTCATCGCGGCCACCGGACTGCCGATCGCCGCTGCCTTCTGGGTGATGTTCGCCGCCCTGCTCTCGGCGGTCGCCGTGGTGGTGCTCAAGGAGTCGCGCAACGTCGACATCTGAGCAACGCGGGTTCGGTCAATGCAGCAAGTGATGGAGGAATGGATGTCTGAGGCAACGCGGGTCTTCCCGCAGGAGCGAACGGCCGTGGTCACCGGTGTCGGAGCACGGCGGGGGATCGGCAGGGTACTGGCGCGGCGGCTGGCCGATGAGGGCTGGGCCCTGGCGCTGCTCGACCTCGACGGCGCGGGCGTCGAGGAGGCCAAGGCCGACCTGCACGACGCCGGCCACAGCCGGGTCGAGGCGATCGCCACCGACGTCAGCTCGGCCGAATCGGTGGCGGCGGCGTTCGAGGTCATCGACGCCCGCCTGCCACCGGTCGTCGGGCTGGTGAACCTGGCGGGCATCCCGTCCCCGGTGCCGCTGCTCGAACTCTCCCTCGACGAGTGGAACCGCGTGATGGCCGTGAACGCGACCGGATCCTTCCTCGTCATGCAGGCCGCCGCCAAGCGGATGGTCCAGACCGGCGTGGGTCGCATCGTGAACACTTCCTCCATCACCGCCTTCGACGGCGGCGGCACCTTCTCCAAGGGGGGATACGCCGCGGCGAAGGCGGCCGTGCTCGGCCTGTCGAGAGGCGGCGCGAGGGAACTCGGACGATTCGGCATCACCGTCAACGCCATCGCTCCGGGTCCGATCGACACCGACATCATGGGCGGCCAGCTGACCGACGATCGCAAGTCGGCGATGTCGGCCGACATCCCGGTCGGCCGGGTGGGCAGCCCGCAGGACATCGCCGCCATGGCGGCGTTCCTGCTGTCCGAGGAGGCCGGGTTCATCTCCGGGGCGACCTACCAGGTCGACGGCGGAAAGTACATGCACTAGCCGCGTTGCCCCGGAGGTCGATGTTCCGCGAGACTGGGTGCGTGGCTTCCTATGTCGCCCAGGCGGGCGAGTTCAACCGCGACACCAAGTACATCGAGACCCGGATCACCGCGGACGGCCGGGACGGCTATCCGGTCGAAGCCGGGCGCTACCGGCTGGTGGTGGCCCGGGCCTGTCCGTGGGCCAACCGGGCCATCATCGTCCGCCGGCTCCTCGGTCTCGAAGACGTTCTGTCCATTGGCTTTTGTGGCCCCACCCACGACGAGCGCAGCTGGACGTTCGACCTCGACCCGGGCGGTGTCGACCCCGTGCTGGGAATCCCGCGGCTGCAGGACGCTTACTTCAAGCGGTTCCCGGACTACTCGAAGGGCATCACGGTGCCGGCGATCGTCGACGTGCCGACCGGCGAAGTCGTCACCAACGACTTCCCGCAGATGACGCTGGACCTGTCCACCGAGTGGACGGCCCACCACCGGCCGGGTGCGCCGCTGCTGTATCCCGAGCCGCTGCGTGCCGAGATCGACGACGTGGCCGGGCGCGTCTACACCGAGGTGAACAACGGCGTGTACCGGTGCGGGTTCGCCGGGTCGCAGTCGGCCTACGAGGCGTCCTACGACCGGTTGTTCACCGCGTTGGACTGGCTGTCGGAAAGGCTTGCCGGTCAACGCTATCTGGTGGGCGACACCATCACCGAGGCGGACGTCCGGCTGTTCACCACGCTGGCCCGCTTCGACCCGGTCTACCACGGGCACTTCAAGTGCAATCGTCAGAAGCTCGACGAGATGCCCGTCCTGTGGGCCTACGCGCGCGATCTGTTCCAGACGCCGGGGTTCGGCGACACCGTCGACTTCGCCCAGATCAAGGAGCACTACTACGTCGTGCACGCCGACCTCAACCCGACCCGGATCGTGCCGAAGGGGCCGGACCTGTCGAACTGGTTGACGCCGCACGGTAGGGAGGAGCTCGGCGGCAGGCCGTTCGGCGACGGCACCGCGCCGGAGCCCCCGCGCGAGGGCGAGCGGGTGCCCGCCGGCCATTCGGCGGGTTAACGCCAGACGGTGGCGACCGACCACTCCGCGTGCGGCCACGGGAACTCGTTGCCGTTCTCGTCGCGGACCAGGGTCGGCAACTGCACCGCGATGCCGGTCAACCTTCCCCGGCGGGGGTCGACCGTCGGAATCGTGACGGCCAGCCTGCTGTCGGGGCGGAATTCGTCGACGGCGGGTTCACTGCCGCCCTCGTAGGCGCGGATCAACACCCACGGCGCCCTGGCGATGGACGGCGGCACCGAGAGCTGCACCGGATCGCGCGCGGTGACGCCCAGTTGGCCCACCGTCTCGGGGGTGTCGCAGCGGGTGATCTGGTAGACGTCGCAGTAGCGGTAGGGCCCGACCCGCACCAGTTGTCCGTGCGTGAAGGCGCTGATCTCGGGATGCTCGGGACCCGGTGTGCGGGTCAGCCACCAGACGAGCGCGCCGGTGCCGCTCGACGCGAGCACGACGACCACCAATAGGACGATCCCGACGCGCTTCACGCCCGCGCCGCCCCCGCCGGTGCCGCGCCGCGGCTCTCCTGCTGCGCGAACACCGGCCGGTTGCCGCCGAGGCCCGGTATCAGGGAGTCGCCGCCGTTGCTCACCAGGGTCTGGGCCAGGCCGAGGATCAGCACGGCGCTGATGGCGGTGAACCCCACCCACAGGTCGGTGTAGATGAGCACGCCCGTCGCTCCGCCTGCGACCCACGCCAGCTGCAGCAGCGACTCCGACCGGCCGAAGGCAGATGCCCGTGACTCCTCGGGAAGGTCGTCCTGAAGCGAGGCGTCCAGTGAGGCCTTCGCGACCGCCGCGGCGCCACCGGTGACGAGGGTGGCGAACGCGGCGACGTACAGATTGCCGAACACCGCGGTCGCCAGCGCTGCGGCGGTGACGGCGGTGGTGGCGCGCACGACGAGCCGTGCCGGGTTGCCGAGTTGCAGGCGGGCCGCCGAGAAGTTGCCGACGAAGTTGCCGATCGCCGCCGCGGCGCCGATCAGCCCGAGGATCCTCAACTGCTCCCAGCCGCTGGCATCGTGGGACTTCGCGACGAAGGCGGGATAGAGGAACAGGAACCCGACCATGACCTTGATCGTGCAGTTGCCCCACAGCGAGGTGATGATGTTGCGGCCGAGGGGTTGTCGGGTCTTGGCGGTGGTCCCCCGGTTGGTGGGACGGCGGAAGTCGTCGCTGGCGCCGTGGTAGCTCAGCGTGGTCGGCACCTCGCCCTCGGTGACCTCGACCCACTTGGGAATGCGCATGGACAGCACCGCTCCCACGACGGTCACGGCGACGATGACGTACAGCGCGCCGGGTAGCCGGAACAAGCCGAAGGTGTACTCGACTCCCGCGGCGATGGCGCCGCCGAGGATGGTGCCGCCGAGCAGCCCGAACATGGTGAGGCGCGAGTTCACCCGGACGAGGTCGATGGTCGGCGGTAGCACGCGTGGGGTCATTGCGCTGCGCAGCACGCTGAACGACTTGGAGAGCACCATCATGCCCAGCGCACAGGGGTAGAGCACCCAGGAGGGATAGCTGCCGGTGACGGGGTCGTAGTTGGCGATCAGGACGACGGCCAGCGCCGTGCGCACGGCGAACGACGTGGCCAGCGCGACCCGACGGCCGTGCTGGATGCGATCGAGCGCCGGTCCGATCAATGGAGCGATTACGGCGAACGGCGCGATGGTGATCAGCAGGTACAGCGCGACCTTGCTCTTGCTCTCGCCGGAGGCGGCCGCGAAGAACAGGGTGTTGGCCAACGCGACGGCCATCGCCGAGTCGGCCGCGAAGTTTGCCATCACTGGGTACGTCAACGCGGTCAGACCGGACTTGTCGGCGCCGTCCGCCGTGGCGGCCTTCTGGAAGAGCCCGTACATCTTGGAGCCCATCTCGCGGCCGCGCCCGGCGGCGCCCTTAGGCCTGCCGGCGGGGCGTCCGAGGCCGCCGGGCCCGGACTCTCCCGGGTCGGTGCCGTCGCCGGCCGTGCGGGTCCGCTCGATGGGGGGCAGCCAGCGATTGGCGCTGGATGGCGGCGCGTCGCCGCGGGGTAGGGACGCGCCCGAGGCGCTGCTCGGGTAGTTCGCCATGCCGGGATGTTCGTCACGCTGACCGCCAGGGGGACGCGGCGGATGGTAATGCGGGTCTGGCGCGTCGTCGGGCCCCGCCGGGGGGTCACGTCGCGGTCCGGTCACACCGTTGATTGTTCCCCATGGATTCGACCGTCGCCCGCAGGGCGGCCGGTGTGGCTTTGCTCGCGGGTCTTCAGGCAGTATTGACCACGATGGACAGCATGATCGAACCGGCCGAGCAGGCCCACCAGGACGTCGTGACGGAACCCGTGGCGGAATCCGTGACCGAACCGGCGCCGCCCGCCGACCTCAGCGCCGTCTTGCTGGGAGCGGTCGAGGCGGCGCGCAAGGCGATCACCGACGGTGAGGACGTCGCCGGTGAGGACCTCGTCGGCGAGTACCTCGGCGCGGAATTCGACGACCCGACCGCTGCCACCCACCGCTTCCTCGCTGCCATGCCCGGATACCAGGGCTGGCAGTGGGCGGTCGTGGTGGCGGCGTACCCGGGTGCCGATCACGCGACGATCAGCGAAGTGGTGCTGGTTCCCGGCCCCACGGCGCTGCTCGCGCCACGCTGGGTGCCGTGGCAGGACCGCGTGCAGCCCGGTGACCTCAGCCCGGGCGACCTGCTGGCCACGCCCGCCGACGATCCCCGGCTGGTGCCGGGCTACGTGTCGTCGGGCGACGAGGATCTCGACGACCTCGCCGGCGACATCGGGCTGGGTCGGCGTCAGGTGCTCAGCCGGTGGGGCCGCATCGAGGCCGCCGAACGCTGGAACGACGGGGAGTACGGACCGGATTCGGCGATGGCCCGTGCCACCAAGAAGGTGTGCCGCGACTGCGGCTACTACCTACCGCTCACCGGTTCACTCGGGACGTTGTTCGGCGTGTGTGCCAATGAGATGTCGGCCGACGGGCACGTCGTCGCAAGCGAGTACGGCTGCGGGGCGCACTCCGAGACGCCGCAGCCGGCCACCATCGGCTCCCCGGCGTTCGACCCGTTCGACGACGGCGTTCTCGACTTGACCCAGCCCTGACCCGGCATTCGTCCGGCTGGGTCAGTGGATGCCGCTCTGCGCACCGCGTGAGCCGCGGCGGGCGGCACTGCGTTGCCACAGGAAGATCGACGTGCCGAGCACGCCGACGCCGAGTCCGGCCACGGTGATCGGGCGCCACGTCTGCAAGCCGGTGACCGAGAAGGCCAGCACCACCGCCACCAGCCAGCCCGCCGCGATCACCAGGATCACCGGCCACGGCTCGAGCAGGACCTCCGGAAGCGCCGGGGGTTCCGGGGCTTTCGGGGAATCGTCGTGCCGCGGCGGCGTCGGGTCCATTGCGGACCAACCTAACCGATTCCCCTCGGGCGATCGGTACTCTTTGCGTCGTGACCGACGCCGACGCCCGTCTGGCCAGCGACTTGTCGCTGGCCGTGGTCCGGTTGGCACGGCAGCTGCGCTTCCGCCGCCCCGAGTCGCCGGTCTCGCTGTCGCAGTTGTCGGCGCTGGCCACGCTGGCCAAGGAGGGCCCGATGACGCCGGGTGCCCTGGCCATCAGGGAACGCGTCCGGCCACCCTCGATGACGAGGGTCATCGCGTCGCTGGCGGAGCTGCGGTTCGTCGACCGTGCCGCGCACCCCGACGACGGTCGGCAGGTGCTGGTCTCCGTGTCACCGTCGGGGCAGGAGCTGATCGACGTCGAGCGTCGGGCCAGTCAGGAATGGTTGCAGCGGCGGTTGGCCGATCTCGCACCGGATCAGCGCCAGACTCTGCGGGAGGCGGCCGATCTGATGTCGGCGATCGTGGACGACGGGGCGTGAGTGCGGCCGGTCCGCGAGTGGGGTGGACCCGGGAATGACTGACGTCGTCGACGTCGACGATCCGGCGGACCCCCGACTCGACGACTTCCGCGATCTGAACAGCATCGACCGCCGACCCGACCTGCCGAGCGGCAAGGGATTGGTGATCGCCGAGGGCGTGCTGGTGGTCCAGCGCATGCTGGCGTCGCGGTTCGCGCCGAAGGCGTTCCTGGGCACCGACCGCAGGCTAGGCGAGCTGGCCGACGACCTGCGGGGCGCCACTGCGCCGTACTACCGGGCCAGTGCCGAGGTGATGGCGGCGGTGATCGGCTTCCATCTGAACCGTGGCGTGCTGGCGGCGGCGCCGCGTCCGCAGCCACCGTCGGTCCTGGAGGTGGTGAAGGGCGCCCGCACCGTCGCCGTGCTGGAAGGCGTCAACGACCACGAGAACCTCGGTTCGATGTTCCGCAACGCCGCCGGGCTCGGCGTCGACGCGGTCGTCTTCGGCATGGGCTGTGCCGACCCGCTCTACCGGCGGGCGGTCCGGGTGTCGATGGGTCACGCCCTGCTGGTCCCCTTCGCCTCGTACGTCAGTTGGCCGGGGGATCTACAGATGCTGCGGGACAACGGTTTTGCGCTGGTGGCGATGACGCCTGATCGCGACGCGCAGACGGTGGCCGTCGCGATGCAGGCGCTGGCGGACGAGAAGGTGGCGATCCTGGTCGGTGCAGAGGGTCCGGGTCTGACGGAACGGACGATGCGGGCCAGTGACGTCCGGGTGCGCATCCCGATGGCGCGGGGTACGGATTCCCTGAACGTCGCCACGGCAGCGGCGCTGGCGTTCTACGAGCGGGCTAGGGTTTCCCGGTGACCGAGGATGCGACGCCCTGGGGGACCGGCTTGACGGTGGCGGCGTTCGTCGCCGCGGTGGTGGCAGGCGCCATCGTCGTGCTCAGCCTGGGGTTGACCCGGGTGCATCCACTGTTGGCGGTCGGACTCAACCTGGTGGCCGTCGGTGGTCTGGCGCCGACGGTCTGGGGCTGGCGGCGCCGACCGGTGTGGCGGTGGTTCGTGCTCGGCGGCGGCGTCGGCGTGGCGGCCGGCTGGCTGGCACTGCTCGCCATGGCCGCCGACAGCGTCCTGGGCTGAGCCCTCAGGGCTGCCCGCTGGAGCGCACGCCGAGGAGCACGTCCTCCCAACCGGGCACCTCCGGCCTGCGCTTGCGGGTCCTTGGCTTGGGCTGCGGGGGGTTACCCGATTCCGCCGTGGGCGCCGCGGGTACCTTGGTGTTTCTCGGCTCGCCGGACTCCTTGGGCTCCGGCGCAGGGGGCGCCGTCGGCAGGGACAGGTCGAGGGTCGGCACCGGTGCGACCGAACGCAGCGGGGGGCGGTCGAAGGCCGGATCGATGAGTTCGGCGGCGGCGTCGTCGAACGCCGACGCCGTCCCGCCATGTGCCCCGGGCGTGTACCGGAAGTGAGCGAGGTTGTCCGACCGGCCGGCCTTCCAGGCCAGCTGAACGGTCCAGCGACCGTCTTCGTTGCGCCAGGCGTCCCACGTCGTCGCGTCGGGATCGAGGCCGCGGGCCACCAGTGCGGTCGTGACGGTCTCAAGCAGCGTCAGCACCGACGGCCCGTCGGCGAGCACCGGGTGCGCGGCCGTCGCGAGTTCGGCGGCACGCGACCGCTCGAGCAGGACCGGGTGGGCGAACCGCTCGACGCGGCTGGCGTCGGCGCCTGCGGAGCTCGCGACCTGCTCGACGGATGCGCCTGCGCGAATCCTTGCTTGAATCTCCTTGGGGCTCAGCACGGTTGGCACCTCGGATTCGACGTGGATGATGGGTTTGACACTGTCGCGGTCACCGTTGAGTGCAGCGCGCAGGCGGTGGTCCGGACGGAGGACGAACTTCTCGCCGGAGTCGACCGCCTCGCAGATGATGCGATCGCCGGCCCGGTCGTCGGCCCGACCGTCCCCGAAGTCGAGTCCCACGACCTTCAGTTCCCGCATGTGCGACCTCCTCGGGCGGCTCAACGGGTCACCCTACTGCGTGATCAGTCCGTTACCGGGCTGACACGCTGGCAGGCTCACAGGCAGCTCAGAGGTGTTCGACGACCCAGTCGACACAGGTGGTCAGCGCGCTGACGTCATCGGGGTCCACGGCGGGGAACATCGCCACCCGGAGCTGATTGCGGCCCAGCTTGCGGTACGGCTCGGTGTCCACCACGCCGTTGGCCCGCAGCACCTTCGCCACCGCGGCGGCGTCGACCTCGTCGGTGAAGTCGATGGTGCCGACCACCTGCGACCGGAGCGCCGGATCGGCGACGAACGGCGTGGTGTAGCCGGTCGCCTCGGCCCACCCGTACAGCCGCCCCGAGGAGTCCGCCGTGCGCTTGACCGCCCAGTCCAGCCCACCGTTGCCCAGTAGCCAGTCGAGTTGCTCGGCCATCAGCACCAGCGTGCCGATGGCGGGGGTGTTGTAGGTCTGATTCTTGACGCTGTTGTCGATCGCGATGGGCAGCGACAGGAAGTCCGGAACCCACCGGCCGGATGCCGCGATCTTCTCGACCCTGGCGAGCGCGGCGGGGCTCATGATCGCCAGCCACAACCCGCCGTCGGCGGCGAAGTTCTTCTGCGGTGCGAAGTAGTAGGCATCGGTGTCGGCGACGTCGACGGGGAGACCGCCTGCGGCGGACGTCGCGTCGATCACCACCAGGGCGTCCCCGGTCGGGCGTTGGACCGGCACCGCGACGCCCGTCGACGTCTCGTTGTGCGCCCACGCCACCACGTCGACGGACGGGTCCGACTGCGGCTCGGGTGCGCTGCCCGGATCGGCCTTGACGATGATCGGGTCACCGACGAAGGGGTTGGCGGCCACCGCCGCGGCGAACTTGGCGCTGAACTCCCCGAACGTCAGGTGCAGGGAGCGCTCGTCGATCAGCCCGAAGGCGGCGGCGTCCCAGAAGGCGGTCGATCCGCCGTTGCCGAGGATCACCTCGTACCCGTCGGGAAGCGAGAACAATTGGCGAACGCCGTCGCGGACACGGCCGACCAGGTTCTTGACCGGCGCTTGGCGGTGTGAGGTGCCGAACAGGTGACCCGCGTCGACGAGTGCCCGTAGCTGCTCGGGCCGTACCTTCGACGGACCGGAGCCGAAGCGTCCGTCCTTGGGCTTGAGGTCGGCGGGGATCGTCAAATCGGCCATGGATCCCAAGCCTAGTTCTGCACCGTGGGCCGTCGGGAATCGGTGACCTGGATCACGTGTGACGGGGCTTACCTGCGTGGCCCACATTGTCGGATACAGCCTGTTCAATTCCTGGGACCTCCGGTACCGTAGTGGACAGCAAGCCGACAAATGTAAACCCAACGGGAGGCTTCGAATGGCTGTCAAGACCGCACCCAAGACCGCACCGAAGACCGCCAGGACGCGCATCATCAGGCGCTGGCGCAAGAACATGGACGTGCTCGACGACAGCGCGTACGTCGACACGCTCACCACGCTGTCCGAGGGGTCGGTGCGCCGCAACTTCAACCCGTACACGGACATCGACTGGGACTCGCCGGAGTTCGCGGTGGTTCCGGACGACGAGCGCTGGATCCTGCCCGCCACCGATCCCTTCGGCAGGCACCCCTGGTACCGGGCGCAGTCGCGGGAGCGGCAGATCGAGATCGGCATGTGGCGGCAGGCGAACGTCGCGAAGGTGGGCCTGCACTTCGAGTCCATCCTCATCCGCGGCCTGATGAACTACGCGTTCTGGGTGCCCAACGGGTCACCCGAGTACCGCTACTGCCTGCACGAGTCGGTCGAAGAGTGCAACCACACGATGATGTTCCAGGAGATGGTCAACCGCATCGGCAAGGACGTTCCTGGCATGCCGCGGGTGCTCAAGTGGCTGTCCCAGGTCATCCCGCTCGCGGCGGGTCCGCTGCCCATCGTGTTCTTCTTCGGCGTGCTCGCCGGTGAGGAGCCCATCGACCACACGCAGAAGAACGTCCTGCGCGAGGGCAAGGCGCTGCATCCGATCATGGAACGCGTCATGGCGATTCACGTCGCCGAGGAGGCGCGCCACATCTCCTTCGCGCACGAGTACCTGCGCAAGCGGGTACCGCACATGAAGGGGTCCTCGCGCTTCTGGCTCTCGCTGCACGTGCCGATCATCATGCGCGTGCTGTGTCAGGCCATCGTGGTGCCGCCGCGGGCCTTCTGGAAGGAATTCGACATCCCCCGCTCGGTGCGCAAGGAGATCTTCTTCGGCAGCCCCGACGCCCGCCAGTTCCTGCGCGACATGTTCGGCGACGTCCGGATGTTGTGTGCGGAGACCGGACTGCTGAATCCGGTGGCCAGGCTGATCTGGCGGATCTGCAGGATCGACGGCGACGCGAGCCGATACCGCAGCGAACCGCAGCGCCAGCACGTGGTGACGGCCGCCTAGGGCGAACGCTATGCCACACGTGATCACCCAGTCGTGTTGCAGCGACGGGAGTTGTGTCTATGCCTGTCCGGTGAACTGCATCCACCCGTCGCCGGACGAGCCGGGCTTCGCCGAAGCGGAGATGCTCTACATCGATCCCGACGCGTGCGTCGACTGCGGTGCGTGCGTGAGCGCGTGTCCCGTCGGCGCCATCGCTCCGGTGACCCGGCTGGCTGCCGAGCAGCAGGTGTTCGTCGAACTGAACGCGGCGTTCTACCCCAAGCGGGAGGGCAAGCTGCCGCCCACCTCCAAGCTGGCCCCCGTGCTGGAGGCGCCCGTCGTGCACCGCCGTCCTGGCGGTCCACTGACGGTGGCGATCGTCGGATCCGGTCCCGCCGCGATGTACGCGGCGGACGAATTGCTGACCCAGGACGGCGTGCGCGTCAACGTCTTCGAGAAGCTGCCGACGCCATACGGTTTGGTGCGGGCTGGAGTAGCGCCGGACCACCAGGCCACCAAGCGCGTGACCACGCTGTTCGACCGCATCACCCGCAGGCGGGGCTTCGACTTCTTCCTCAACGTCGAGGTGGGCCGACACGTCTCGCACGCCGAGCTGGCGGCGCACCATCACGCCGTTCTCTATGCCGTCGGTGCACCCAACGACCGTCGCCTCGACGTCGAGGGCGTCGGCCTGGCCGGCAGCGGCACCGCGACCGAGATGGTGGCCTGGATCAACGGTCATCCCGAATTCGCCGACATGCCGGTGGATCTCGATACAGGGCGAGTCGTCGTGGTCGGCAACGGCAACGTGGCACTCGACGTCGCGCGAATCCTCACCACCGACCCGGACGTCCTCGCCCGCACCGACGTCTCCGATCGCGCGCTCGCCGTCCTGCGTGGCTCACGCGTGGCGGAGGTCGTCGTCGCTGCGCGCCGCGGTCCCGCGGCGTCGGCGTTCACGCTGCCCGAACTGCTCGGGTTGACCACGACGCACGAGGTGGTGCTCTCGGCCGAGGATCACGATCTGGTGTGCCGGGACCTGGCGCACGAGTCGGACCCGTTGACGCTCGACAAACTCGAGGTGCTCGCCAAACTCGGTGATGCGGCCGCGCGGATCGCCCGGCCGCGCATCCGGTTGGCGTACGGGCTGACCCCGCGCCGACTGCTGGGTGACCGGCGCGTCACGGGCATCGAATTCGCGGTCACCGGAACCGACGAGGTCCGCCGACTGGAGGCCGGTCTGGTGCTGACGTCGATCGGCTACCGCGGCAAGTCAATTCCGGACGTGCCGTTCGACGCCGACGCCGGGGTGGTTCCGCACGACGGCGGTCGGGTGCTCGGAACGTCCGGCACGTACGTCGCTGGATGGATCAAGCGTGGCCCGACGGGTTTCATCGGCACCAACAAGTCGTGTGCGGCGGAGACCGTACGCACCGTCGTGGCCGACTACAACGCCGGGCGGCTCGCGGATCCGGTGGCCGGGCCATCGGCGTTGCGCGCGTTGGTCGGTGCCCGCCAGCCTGCCGTCGTCGATGCGGCGGGGTGGCGGGCCATCGACGCCGAGGAGATCGCCAGGGGCGGAGACATCCGTCCCCGCAACAAGTTCACCGACGTTTCCGACATGCTCGCCGCCGCGGCGACGGCCCCGGCGCCGTCGTGGGGTCGGCGGCTGCTGGCGCTGGCTAGCCCTGGCCCATCGCCGCGGAGATCTCCTCCATGCTGACCTCGCGCACCGGCTGTCCGAGCGACCACTGGTGCCCGAACGGGTCGCGGACCACACCGTAGCGGTCGCCCCAGAACTGGTCGGCGAGCGGCGCCACCACCGTGGCGCCCGCGTCGAGCGCACGGGCGAAGGCGGCCTCGACGTCGGGTACCTGGAGGTGGATCGTCACCGGTGTCCCGCCCAGCGCCTTGGGAGTGGACGGCTTGCCGTCGTTGTAGTCGGGGAAGTCGTCGTTGAGCATGACCGTCGAACCGTTGAGGGTCAGTGCCGCGTGGACGAGGCGGCGGCCGTCCGGATGCGGCACGCGGCCCAGTTCGGTGGCGCCGAACGCCGTGACGTAGAAGTCGATCGCCGCCGCGGCGTCGTCGACGACGAGGTGCGGGGACAGCGATGGCGCAACGTCGGTGGTCATCTCGGTGGTCATCTCGTTCCTCTCGATGGCGGGTGGTACGCAGTGGTTGACCCGCGGTCTTCGGCAATCTCATCGCCGGCGCGATCTAGACCACCGAGAACATGGGCGGAAGCCCGGCGCGGCCGGTCAACGCCAGCAGCACCGGTGCCCCGTCGCCGGTCAGCACGCTGATGCGGGCCGCCAGCACCGTCGCCTCCTCGATCACGTCGCCGGGCAGCGTGAGGTCGGCACCGGTGGCGCGTGCGACGTCCAGGCCGTGGACGGCCAGCTCGAACACCCGTGTCGGCAGATAGTTGCTCAGCCTGATGCCGAGGCCACCGATCACCTCGATCAGCGGGTCGTCGACGTCGGCCAGCTCACCGAGGACCCGCGTCACCAACGCCTCGATGGTGGCGGACGGGTGCCGACCGAGGTCACGGCCCGCCTGTCGGCCGCGTTCGGTGACTGCCTCGGCGGCGAGCGTCGACCCGTACGCCCGCATCCGAGCGTAGTAGTCGGCCGCGCTGACCGCGTCCTCGTGGTCGGCTGGGTGCTGCAGATAGGTACTGACGGTGATGAGCGACCGGGACGCGTGCCCGACGAGCGAGCGCAGATCCCAGTCACCGAGGCCCGGGCCGTCCCAGGCGGAAGCCGGGACGGTGCGCACGAGGTCCGCGAATGCCCTTGCCGCCGAACCGAAGCACGCGACGCTCATGTGCTCACGCAGCCTTGATCTGGTCCCAGCCCTCGACGGATTCAGGGCTGCGTGGCCCGGGGCCGACGTAGATGGCCGCCGGCCGTACCAGCTTGCCGAGCCGCTTCTGTTCCAGGATGTGCGCGCACCAACCCGCCGTGCGTCCGCAGGTGAACATGGCGGGCATCATCGTGGCGGGCACTTCCGCGAAGTCCAGCATCACGGCGGCCCAGAACTCGACGTTCGTCTCGATCGCCCGGTCGGGACGCCGTTCGCGCAGCTCGGCGAGCGCGGCCTGCTCGAGTGCGGCGGCGACCCCGTAGCGCGGCGCCCCCAACCGCTCGGCGGTGCTGCGCAGCACGCGGGCGCGGGGGTCCTCGGTGCGGTAGACCCGGTGCCCGAAGCCCATCAGCTTGTCGTGGCGGTCGAGGATCCCCTTGACCACGGCGCGGGCGTCCCCCGACCGTTCGACCTCCTCGATCATCGGTAGGACGCGGGCCGGGGCCCCGCCGTGCAGCGGGCCGCTCATCGCGCCGACCGCACCGGACATGGCCGCTGCCACGTCGGCGCCGGTCGAGGCGATCACCCTGGCGGTGAACGTGGAGGCATTCATGCCGTGTTCGGCCGCGGTGACCCAGTAGGCGTCGATGGCCTCGACGTGGCGCGGGTCGGGATCACCCTTCCAGCGCGTCATGAAACGTTCGGTGACGGTGGCACATTCGTCGATGGTGCGCTGGGGAACCGCAGGTTGGTAGATGCCCCGCGCGGACTGGGCGACGTAGGAGAGCGCCATCACCGACGCCCGGGCGAGCTGACCGCGGGCGGTCGCGTCGTCGATGTCCAGCAGCGGCTTGTAACCCCAGATCGGCGCCAGCATGGCCAGCCCCGCCTGGACGTCCACCCGGACGTCACCGGTGTGGATGGGCAGCGGGAAGGGCTCCGCGGGCACCAGCCCGTCACCGAATCGTCCGTCGACCAGCAGTGACCAGACGTCGCCGAAGGTGACGTGCTGGGTGACCAGGTCCTCGATGTCCACGCCGCGGTACCGCAGCGCACCGCCGTCCTTGTCGGGTTCGGCGATCTCCGTGGTGAAGGCGACGATGCCCTCCAGTCCCTCTACGAAGCCGTCGGGGACCGCTGCCGATCGAGTCATGAGCCGATTCTCGCACTCCCGGCACCGGCTGTTTCTACCGGTCGGTAACCCGATCCGGGGCCGGTACGCGTAGCCTCGGCGCGGTGGTTGTGGAGGTCGGCGGCGGGGACGGCGGGGACAGCGGAGACGAAGCCGAGCGCCTGGCGCGCATGCGGGTCGAGTACGGGTCTCCCGAGAAGGACGGCAGTCCCGACCTCGACGCCGACTGGCTGGCCGACGGCTGGCTGGTGCTGATGCGCAGGTGGTTGGACGACGCCGCGCGCGCGGGCATCGTCGAGCCCAACGCCATGGTGGTGGGCACCGTGGACGCCGCGGGAAGGCCGGTCACCCGCACGGTGTTGTGCAAGGGCGTGGATGACACCGGCCTCACCTTCTACACCAACTACGACTCCGCCAAGGGGGCGCAGCTCGCCGGCAGCCCGTATGCCTCGGCCACCTTCGGCTGGTATGCGCTCGGCCGTCAGGTGCACGTCCGCGGGCCGGTGTCGAAGGTGGCCAGGGAGGTCACGGCGAACTACTGGTCCAAGCGGCCGCGCGGCTCGCAACTCGGGGCCTGGGCGTCTGCGCAGTCCCATCCGATCGCGTCCCGCGCGGCGCTACGGCATCGGCTCGACGAGGTCACCGAGCGGTTCGCGGGTGTCGACCCGGTGCCGGTGCCACCCAACTGGGGCGGCTACCTGATCGCACCCGAGGTGGTCGAATTCTGGCAGGGACGCGAGAACCGGGTGCACAACCGGATTCGCGTGACGGGCGCCGGGCCTTCTCGCCCGGGCGTCGTCGAACGACTGCAGCCCTGAGGGTGGCGGGCCTCTTCGCCGACACCACACCGCTGCGGACACCGGACTTCCGCAGACTGTGGCTCTCGGGCATCGTCACCGTCATCGGCGCGAACCTCACGATCTTCGCGGTCCCCGTCCAGCTGTACGCCCTCACCAGGAGCTCGGCGTACGTCGGGCTCGCCGGCATCTTCGCGGTGGTGCCGCTGGTGGTGTTCGGCCTGTGGGGCGGGGCGTTGGCCGATGCGATGGACCGCCGGGTCCTGCTCATCATCGCGTCGATCGGGCTTGGCGTGGCCTCGGTGCTGTTGTGGCTGCAGGCGGCTCTCGGCGTGAACAACGTGTGGGTGGTGCTGTGCCTGCTCTCGGTGCAGCAGGCGTTCTTTGCCATCAACAGCCCGACACGGTCCGCCGCGATTCCGCGGATGTTGCCCAACGAGCAACTCCCCGCAGCCAATTCGCTCAACATGACGGTCATGCAGTTCGGCGCGATCGTCGGACCGCTGCTGGCCGGGGTGCTGCTGCACTTCGTCGACCTGTCGACGCTCTACGCGATCGACGCGGCGACGTGCGTGGCACCGATCTGGGCGACGTTCCAGCTGGCGCAGATGCCACCCACCGGATCCGCCGACGGTGCGTCGAAGTGGGGGTTCGGCGCGGTGCTCGACGGATTCCGGTACCTGTCGGGCAACCGCGTGGTGCTGATGTCGTTCGTCGTCGACCTGATCGCCATGATCCTCGGCATGCCGCGGGCGCTGTTCCCGCAGATGGCCCACGAGAGCTTCGGCGGCCCCGTCGAGGGTGGTACGACGATGGCGTACCTGGCGGCCGCCATGTCGGTGGGAGCCGTTGCCGGCGGGGTGTTCTCGGGTTGGTTGCCGCGCATCCAGCGGCAGGGTTACGCAGTGGTCGTCGCCATCGTCGTGTGGGGCCTGGCGATGATCGGTTTCGGGTTGGCCAGCGGGCTGGCCGCGGGGCATGCCGGTGTCTTCCTCTGGATTGCGCTGGCCTTCCTCGCCGTCGGCGGCGCCGCGGACATGGTGTCGTCGGCCTTCCGCTCGACGATCCTGCAGCAGGCGGCGTCCGACGAGTTGCGCGGCCGCCTGCAGGGCGTGTTCACCGTGGTGGTGGCGGGCGGCCCGCGCCTGGCCGACGCCGTGCACGGTGTGGCGGCCGCCGCAGTCGGCACCACGGTGGCCGCGGCCGGAGGTGGTGGTCTGGTGGTCGTCGGCGTGGTCGTCGTCGCGCTCCTGGTACCCGCGTTCGTTCGCTACCGGGTCTGAGCCGCGTCCGAACGGGGGCAGGTGTGAACGGTTAACATCGTGACGTGGCCGATGTCGCGAGCGGGTCGTCGCCGGGCCTCCGTGAGCGCAAGAAGCTCAGGACGCGGGCGATGCTCATCGACGCCGCGATGGAGCTCTGCCTGAAGCAGGGCTACGAGCAGACCACCGTCGAGCAGATCGCGGCCTCGGCGGAGGTCTCGCCGAGGACGTTCAGCCGGTACTTTCCCACCAAGGACTCGGTGTTCCTGACTTTGCTGGAAGACTATTCCCAGGAAGTCGCCGTCGAGCTGGAGACGGTGCCGGCGGACGTCGGGCCGCTGGAGGCCGTCCGGCGGGCGCACGTAGCGGTGCTGACACGCGTCGCCGGCCGCCGGGTCGGCAGGCTCACCACCGATCACATCGTGCTGATGCTGCGCGTCATCAACGCATCGGACTCACTCAAGCAGGCCGCCTTCGAGTTCCGGCACGGCGTGACCGAGGTGATCCTCGCCAAGCGGATGGACGTGGACGTCGACCACCCGCGGGTCCGGCTGGTGGCGGTGATCTTCGCCGCCACCATCGTGGCGGCGTGCGGGGACCTCATCGCCGACACCGACACGGTCCGGTTGGGCCCGACGGTGATGGTGGATCGCCTCAACGAGGCGTGCGGTCAGGTGGCGGTGATGGCGTCGGATCTGCAAGGTCCGCCTGCGGCGGCCGACTACGAGTCGGTCTACCGCTGAGGGTGTCTGCGCCCATGGCTGCTCTCGTGCCTCCCCGCAACGTCCCCCCGGATGGCCCCCCGCAAGCGTGCCGAGTACGGAGCGACTACCTTCCAGTAGTGACGGACAGCTTCGTTCCGGTCGACGATCGTAGAAGGGGTTAACGTGCCCGAAGACTCCACTCCCGACGAGGTCGCCACCCTCCGCTATCCGGGAGGCGAGATCGACCTGGAGATCGTGAAGGCGACCGAGGGCGCCAACGGCATCGCGCTGGGATCCTTGCTGGCCAAGACCGGTTACACCACCTACGACGGTGGTTTCGTCAACACCTCGGCGACCAAGAGTTCCATCTGCTACATCGACGGCGATGCGGGCATCCTGCGCTACCGCGGGTATCCCATCGAGCAGCTTGCGGAGAAGTCGACGTTCATCGAGGTCAGCTACCTTCTGATCTACGGCGAACTCCCGACCGCCGACGAGCTCGAGAAGTTCACCATGCACATCCAGCGGCACACCCTGCTGCACGAGGATCTCAAGCGCTTCTTCGACGGGTTTCCCCGCAACGCGCACCCGATGCCGGTGTTGTCGAGCGCGGTGAACGCCCTGTCGGCGTACTACCCGGACTCGGTCGACCCCATCGACAAGGAACAGGTGGAGCTGTCGACGATCAGGCTGCTGGCCAAGCTGCCGACCATCGCCGCGTACGCCTACAAGAAGTCGGTCGGCCAGCCGTTCCTCTACCCGGACAATTCACTGACCCTGGTGGAGAACTTCCTGCGGATGACGTTCGGCTTTCCCGCCGAGCCCTACGAGGTCGACCCCGAGATCGTGCGGGCGCTCGACCTGCTGCTCATCCTGCACGCCGACCACGAGCAGAACTGCTCGACGTCGACGGTCCGGTTGGTGGGTTCGTCGCAGGCCAACTTGTTCACCTCGATCTCCGGTGGCATCAACGCACTGTGGGGCCCGCTGCACGGCGGCGCCAACCAGGCGGTCCTGGAGATGCTGGAGAAGATCCGCGCCGGCAGCGACGACGTCGACACCTTCGTCAAGAAGGTGAAGAACCGCGAGGACGGCGTGAAGCTGATGGGGTTCGGGCACCGGGTGTACAAGAACTACGACCCGCGCGCCCGGATCGTCAAGGAGCAGGCCGACAAGATCCTCGGCAAGCTCGGGGTCAACGACGAACTGCTCGACATCGCCAAGCAACTCGAAGAGGTCGCGCTGACCGACGACTTCTTCATCGAGCGCAAGTTGTACCCGAACGTCGACTTCTACACCGGCGTCATCTACCGGGCGATGGGTTTCCCGACGCGCATGTTCACCGTGCTCTTCGCGCTCGGCCGGTTGCCGGGCTGGATTGCGCACTGGCGGGAGATGCACGAGGAGCCCTCCAAGATCGGCCGTCCACGCCAGATCTACACCGGCTACACCGAGCGCAACTACGCCGACCTCGGCGCCAGGGACTGAGCCTCGGCTCGCGTGCGATCCGGGGCATGAGGTATCTCACTGCCGGCCGGCTTGCCTCCCGAACGGTTGTAGTTCCACAATAGTTGTGTGTATGCAACCGAAGGCGTCGACGGACTGAGTCCGCGGCGCAAGGCCATCATTCTGGTGTCGTGTTGCCTGAGCCTGCTGATCGTCTCCATGGACGCGACGATCGTCAACGTCGCGATCCCGAGCATTCGCTCCGACCTGCACGCCTCACCGTCCCAACTGCAGTGGGTGGTCGACGTCTACACCCTGGTGCTGGCCTCGCTGCTGATGCTCGCGGGTGCGACGGGGGACCGGTTCGGCCGCCGACGGGTGTTCCAGATCGGCCTCGTCGTCTTTGCCGTCGGCTCGCTGCTGTGCAGCATGGCGCCCGACGTCGAGACGCTGATCATCGCGCGTCTGCTGCAGGGCATCGGTGGTTCGATGCTCAATCCCGTTGCGCTGTCGATCATCTCGCAGGTCTTCACCGGCCGTGTCGAGCGTGCGCGGGCGCTGGGATTCTGGGGTGCCGTGGTCGGGATATCGATGGCGCTCGGCCCGGTCGTCGGCGGTTTCCTGATCGAGCTGATCAGCTGGCGCGCGGTGTTCTGGATCAACCTGCCGATCTGCGCGGCCGCCGTGCTGCTGACCGCGATCTTCGTCCCCGAAACCAGGTCGAAGACCATGCGCAACATCGACCCGGTCGGCCAGGCTCTGGCCGTGGCGTTCCTCTTCGGCGTGGTCTTCACGCTCATCGAGGGTCCGGAATTCGGCTGGGGCAACCCCCGCGTCGTGGCCGTCGCGGTGGCCGCGGCAGTCGCGTTCGTGGCCTTCCTGCGTTACGAGTCCAAGCGTCACGACCCGTTCATCGACCTGCGCTTCTTCCGCAGCATCCCCTTCGCCAGCGCCACCCTGACCGCGGTGTGCGCGTTCTCGGCCTGGGGTGCGTTCCTGTTCATGATGTCGCTCTACCTGCAGTCCGAGCGCGGCTACTCGGCGATGCACACCGGGTTGATCTACGCCCCCATTGCCATTGGTGCGCTGGTGTTCTCGCCGATCTCCGGCCGGATGGTCGGCCGCTTCGGCGCCCGGCCATCCCTGTTGGTGGCCGGCATCCTGATCACGACCGCGTCGGTGCTGCTCACCTTCCTGACCGAGACCACCCCGGTGTGGGGGTTGCTGGTGATCTTCGCCGTCTTCGGGATCGGCTTCTCGATGGTGAATGCCCCGCTGACCAACGCCGCGGTGAGCGGGATGCCGCTGGACCGCGCCGGCGCGGCTTCGGCCGTGACGTCCACCAGCCGTCAGATCGGGGTGAGCATCGGTGTGGCGCTCTGCGGTTCGGTCGCCGGATCGGCGATCGCGCACACCGGCGCGGACTTCGCCGAATCGGCTCGGCCGCTGTGGTTCTTCAGCGTCGGCATCGGTGTCGTCATCACCGTGCTGGGGTTCTTCTCGACCACCCCGCGCGCATACCGGTCGGCCGAACGGCTGGCTCCGTTGATCAGCGCCCCCGCCAAGGAGGGCGTCCATGCCGGGTGACCCGGTCGCCGACGCGGTATGGCGCACGATGGCTGCGGTGGTGTTCGACAACCACGACGCGTGGAAGCGGGACGTCATCGAGACCACCGGTCTGCCCTTCAGCCGGGTCCGGGTGCTCCGCCGGCTCGCCAAGCGGCCGATGACCGCCAAGGAGATCGCCGAGGCGGCCACGATGGATGCCCCGGCCACCAGCGTAGCGGTCAACGATCTGGAGGACCGCGGTCTGGTGCGGCGCGAGGCGCACCCGACCAACCGCAGGTGCAAGGTGATCTCGCTGACCGACCAGGGGCGTCGGATCGTGGCCGACATCGACGGGGTCGCGGATCCCGCGCCGCGTCCGTTCGCCGCGCTCAGCCCGGCTGAACTGGAGACGCTGGAGTTGATTGTGGCCAAGCTCGCCGCGAGCTGAACCGCGCCGGAATACGCTGACTCCGTCGCGCAGGAGGTCGGCTCATGGGGGTGATGGCGTGTCGGGCATGCGGTGCGCAGCCGCGTGCCGGCGCCAGGTTCTGTGACGCCTGCGGAGCGTCGATGCGCCACGACGCCGAGCCAGCCGAGTACAAGCAGGTCACCGTGCTCTTCGCCGACGTGGTGGGTTCGATGGACATCGCCGCCGCCGTCGGCGCCGAACGACTGCGCGAGATCATGACCGAGGTGTTCAACCGCTCGGCCGCGACGGTCCGGCGTTACGGCGGCACGGTCGACAAGTTCACCGGTGACGGGTTGATGGCGGTGTTCGGGGCGCCGATCGCGCTGGAGGACCACGCCATTCGCGCATGTCGAGCCGCCCTCGACATTCAGGTCGAGGCGCACCGGATGGCGGCCGACCTCGTCCGCCGCGACCCGATCGACCTGCGGCTGCGCATCGGGCTGAACTCCGGGGAGGTCATCGCCGGCGACATCGGCTCGGGACCGCTGGCGTATACCGCCGTCGGCGCCCAGGTCGGGATGGCCCAGCGGATGGAGTCGGCGGCCCCGCCGGGTGGGGTGATGGTGAGTGGCTCGACCGCCCGGCTCGTCGAGCGCGCCGCCGTGATGAGTGCGCCGGAGATGGTGCGCGTCAAGGGATTCAACGACCCCGTTCCCGCGCGCCGGCTGCGTGGCCTGGCATCGGACGCAGTGGCCCCGCGGACCGAGTCGACCTTCGTCGGCCGGGCCTGGGAGATGGGCGCTCTGCGCGGTGTGTTGGAGCGGTCGGTCAACGGCACCGGAGTGGTCGTCGGTCTGATGGGTCCACCGGGCATCGGCAAGACCCGGATCGTCCGCGAGCTCACATCGCTGGCCCGCGCCGCCGACGTCGACGTGTTCAGCACGGCGTGCGAATCCCACACCGCGGCAGTTCCGTTCCACGCCGCGGCGGGGTTGCTGCGCGCCGCCGTCGGCGCCAACGGACTCGAGGGTGAATTTGCGCGGACGGCGGTGCGGTCCCGCCTCTCGGGCGTCGACGGCGAGGACCTCCTTCTGGTGGAGGACCTCCTCGGCATCGGCGACCCCGCGGCGTCGCTGCCCGACATCGATCCCGACGCGCGCAGGCGCCGGCTGGCGACGGTCGTCAACGCTGCCGTCCTGGCGCGTACCAAGCCGGTCGTCTACGTCATCGAGGACGCCCACTGGATAGACGGGGTCAGCGAATCCATGCTCGCCGAATTCCTCGCCATCGTTCCGCAGACCAGCGCGCTCGTGCTCATCACCTACCGCCCGGAATACGTGGGGGCACTGGCGCGGGCGCCCCGATCACAGACCATCGCGCTCGAGCCGCTCGACGATGCACAGATCTCCTCGCTGTGTGCCGAGGTGCTTGGCGGGGATCCGTCGGTGACGGAGCTGGCCGGCATGATCACCGACCGCGCGGCGGGCAATCCGTTCTTCGCCGAAGAACTGGTGCGGGACCTGACGGAGCGCGACGTGCTGGTCGGTGTGCGTGGGCGACAGCGGTGCCATGGACCGGTGTCCGACATCCGGGTGCCCGGCACGCTGCAATCCGTGATCGCGGCACGAATCGACCGGCTGGCGCCGGCCGCCAAGCGGACTCTGAACGCCGCGGCGGTCGTGGGGTCGCGGTTCAACCAGGAGTGGCTGCAGGCATTGGAGATCGAACCAGCGCTCGACGACCTCCTCCGCGCCGAGATGATCGATCAGACCGCGTTCGGTGGCCAACGTCAGTACGCCTTTCGGCATCCACTGATCCGGGCCGTGGCCTATGAATCGCAACTCCTGGCCGACCGGGCGCACCTGCACCGGCGGCTGGCTGCCGCGATCGACCAGCACGACCACAATGCCGCGCTGATCGCCGAGCACCTGGAGGCCGCGGGTGAGCTGCGCACCGCCTACGACTGGCACATGCGTGCGGGCACGTGGTCGACGAACCGTGACATCGCCGCCGCGCATCTCAGCTGGGAGCGGGCGTGTACGGCCGCCGACGGGCTGCCCCCCGAGGTGCCCGATCGTGACGTGTTACGGCTCGCGCCGCGAACCTTGCTGTGCGGGACTGCTTTTCGACGATTCCATCCCGACATGTCGGCCCGCTTCGACGAGCTTCGCGAGCTGAGCCTGCAGGTGGGCGACAAGGCGGCGCTCGCCGTGGGGATGACCGGCATGACCGTCGAGCACATCCTGCACGGCCGGCTGTGGGAGGCCTCGCGCATGGGCGCGGAGTACATGGCCCTCGTCGAGGCGCTCGGCGATCCGAATCTGACGGTGGGGCTGTCGTTCGCCGCCATCGTCGCCAAGCAGCAGACCTGTGAGCCGGGAGACTGCCTGCGCTGGTCCGAGGCGGTCATCCGGCTTGCGGACGACGATCCGAGCCGAGGAGCATTCATCATGGGATCGCCGCTGTCGGCGGCGCTCGTCTGGCGGGGCGGGGCCAGATTTGCGCTGGGGCTGCCGGGCTTTGGTGAGGACTTCGAGCGGGCCGGGGAACTCGCCCGTGACGCCGACTCGCTGTCGCGGGCGACGGTCATCGCCTACCGCTACATCGGGATTTCGCGTGGCGTACTGACGTGCGACGATGCCGTGCTGCGCGAAATCGAGGCAGCGCTGACGTTCGCCGAGCGCTCCAGCGACGACATGGCACTCACGCTGCTACGCATGGCCCATGCCGTCGCGCTGGTCCACCACGGCGCCCATCGCAAGGCGGGATTCGACCACGTCCGGACCCTGCGCGACACCTGCGTCGCCCATCGGTTCGCCTTGAACATCGTTCCGTTCTTGGACGGCTATCTGGCCCTCGAGCTCGCCGAGGGCGGCGACCAGGAGCTCGCGGTGTCGCGACTTCGGGTGCTCGTGGACGACATGCTGCGCGACGGACACGTCACGAACGTCGAGATGACGCTCAGCTTCCTCGCCGACATCCTGCTGTCCCTCGGCCGCCCCCACGAAGCCGCCGACGAGATCGATCGCCTCGCGGCGGTTCAGCAGGACCTCCGCTGGGCCACCAGGGACGTGATCGTGCTCGGGCTCCGGACCCGCCTCGCCATGGCCCGCGGTGACGACGCCGCCTACCGCGAGCTCAGGGACGACTACCGCGCGATGGCGGGCGAGCTCGGTTTCGACGGTCACATCGCGTGGGCCAACGCGCTGCCCTAGCAGCTGGTACCGGCCCGGCTCAGTTCAAGTAGCCTTCGACTTCGCCCTCGGGCCGCACACTGGCCTGGTTCGGGTCCTGGCCGGTCTCGCGCAGCGCCCTCCGTTGCCGCAACAGGTCCCAGCACTGGTCGAGCTGCACCTCGAGGCCGCGCAGCCTGCGATGCTCCTCGGTCTCGTCGATCTCGCGGTGCTGCAGCTTGTCCCGCAGGTCCTTCTCCTCGGCGACCAACGCGTTGACCCTGGCGAGAATGTCGGTGTCCTTTTCCACCGGTCCAGTCTGCCCGACTACGGTGTGAACCGTGGCCACTAAACCCGAGATCGAATTTCCCGACGGTCCTGCGCCCACCGAGCTCGTCATCACCGACGTCGTCGTCGGTGACGGGGCCGAGGCGGTGCCAGGGGGCACCGTGACGGTGCACTACGTCGGGGTGGAGTACGACACCGGCGAGGAGTTCGACAGTTCGTGGAACCGCAACGAATCCATCGAGTTCCCCCTGCGCGGCTTGATCCAGGGCTGGCAGGACGGCATACCCGGGATGCGCGTCGGCGGGCGACGCAAGCTCGTCATCCCGCCGGAGAAGGCCTACGGACCCGCCGGCTCGGGGCACCGACTTGGCGGCAAGACGTTGATCTTCGTGATCGACCTGCTCGACGCGCGCTGACGTCGGCGCCGGGGAAGTGCCGATGCCGGGTTCGGAATCGAGGTTCTACCGACGGCAACCGGGCGTCGGGTGGCTGCTGACCGTCATTGCCGTGCCCTTGCTGCTCGCGCTGATCGGGTGGAGCGCGACGAGCAGGTCGGAGAAACCCGTCGCAGTGGTCCCGCCGACCACCAGCTCGTCCGCGGTTGCCGCCGCTCCGTCGCCCGCGGCGTCCGGGACGATGTCAATCGTGCGCAGCGGCAACGGTTTCACGCTGACGGGACAGATGCCGGACGCGACGTCGAAGGCCTCGCTGCTGGAGGCGCTGAGACAGGCCCTGCCCGGTGCGAAGATCGTGGACGCACTGACCGTCGCCCCAGGGGTCTCCAGCCCCGAGTTCGCCGGGCTGGGCGGCCTGTTCGGTGCCGCCCTCGACACTCCGGGGTTTGCGGCGAATCTGCGGGGTGACACCGTGACGCTGACCGGCACGGCGTCCTCGGCGGCGACCAAGGCTGCGGCCGCGGCTGCGGCAAAGGCGACGTGGCCGAATGTCGCCGTGGTCAACGACATTGGCGTCACCTCCGGCACCTGTTCGACGTTGCAGCCCGACGTCGCCGCCCTGCTGAAGGCGCCGATCACCTTCGACACCGACGGGTTCACGCTCGAGGCGGACTCCCAGAAGGTGCTCGGTCAGGTCGCCGCCAAGCTCGAGGCGTGCCCGGGAGCGAAGGTCGCCGTCATCGGCTACACGGACGACACGGGCGATGACGCGTCGAACGTCGCGCTCAGTGCCAGCCGCGCGGGTTCGGTGGCAACCGCTCTGGTGACCGACGGCGTCCCAAGGGCCGCCGTCACGTCCCGGGGGGCGGGAGCCTCGAACCCGGTGGCCGCCAACGACACGCCGGCCGGGCGGACGCAGAACCGTCGCGTCGAGATCATCGTGAGCTGAGGGTGTGACATGAGCTTCTTCCTCCAGTGGATCTGGTATCTGCTCGCGTTCCTGCTCGGCTCGCTGGTGGCGTGGTTGATCGCGACCGCCTCGCTCACGTTCACCAGTGCGGACGACGCGATCGCCGATCTGGCCGAGGCGGGGGAGGCGGACCGGTGAACTGGTGGCTGATGGCGGTGGCGTTCGTCCTCGGCCTGGTGCTGACCGGATTCTTCATGGTCGGGAGGGTGACTCGCGCGGTGCCGGTCGCAGCCCCCACCCCCGACGTCGACGTCGCACCCGCCCCCGAGGTCGTCGAGCCTAAGGTCGTCGAGCCCGAGGTCGTCGAGCCGAAGGTCGTCGAGCCGCACGGCCCCGGTTCGGCCAGGCCGGGCTCCGACGGTACGGGTCCGGAGGGTTGGCTGGTCAAGGCGAACGAGGAATCCAGGCTCTACCATTCGCCGGAGAGCCCGTCCTTCGGCGTGACCCGCGGCGAGGTGTGGTTCCGTGACGTCGAGACCGCGGAGGCGGCGGGCTTCAACCGCTGGGACAGCGGCAAGTCCCAGCGCGGACTGAGGTGAGACGGACCCTGGACCGTCTAGGACGGGCCGGGAAGCTTCAACAGCAGCCGGACGCCCCCGAGCGGACTCTGCTCCAATGATGCCGTACCACCGTGCAGTTCGGCCTGTTGAGCGACCAGGGCCAGACCGAGGCCGGAACCGGACTGCGAGGCCGTCGAGCCGCGGGAGAACCGCTCGAAGACGATCGTTCGTTCCTCTTCGGGGATGCCGACGCCGTCGTCGTCGATCGCGATCTCCACTCCTGCACGGGAAGTGACCGCCGACAGTTGCACCCGGGTGGCGCCGCCATGCTTGACGGCGTTGGCGATGGCGTTGTCGACGGCGAGCCGCAGCCCGGCGGGGAGCCCGAGGATGATGACCGTCGGCGCCGGAACCAGCGACACGTCGAGTTCCGGGTACACCCGGGCCGCGTCGTGTGCGGCCCGGTCCAGCAGTTCGGTGATGTCGACGGGAACGTGGTCGTCGGACGTCGACAACTCGCCCTGGGCCAGCCGTTCGATCGCCCACAGCGTGGCCTCGATGCGTGACTGCGTCCTGATCACGTCGCCCAAGACTTCCTTGCGCTGGTCCTCGGCCAGGTCGAGGGTGGCGAGCACCTCGAGGTTGGTGCGCATCGCCGTCAACGGTGTGCGCAGCTCGTGGGAGGTGACGGCGGCGAAGTCGCGGGACGAGACGAGAGCGGCCTTGGTGCGGTCCTGTTCCTCCCAGATGCGGGCCACCATGCCGTTCACCGCCTCGCCGATCTCGACGGCCTCGGTGGCGCCGCGCACCTCGATGTCGGGCGCCGCCCCGCCGACGTCGATGGCCCGGGTCTGCTGGGCGAGGTCCTTGAGTGGTCGCACCGCGAAGGCGGCCAGCAGCCAGCCGGCGACCGCGGCGGCACCGATGGCCCCCGAGCAGATGATGATCACCCTGCGGTGCAGGTTGTTGGTGTCGGCGATGGTGGCGTCGTACGTGGCGCCGACGGCGGCCAGCATCGGACCCTGTGGGCTTTGGATCTCGACCGTCCGCACCCGGTACCGCACGCCACCGACGTGGGTGTCGGCGTAACCGGCTGGCAGCTGCGGCAATATGACATCGGACGTCGACGTCACGACACCGGCCTTGCGCACGGTGATGATCGCGTCCTGGTCGCTGGGCGAGCGGGGGATCTCGTCGAGGCCGCGGGGCAGGAACGGGATCGCGAAGCCGGCCGCCTCGTCGAGCCGCCGGTCGAGTCGTTCCTTGCGGTCGTTGGTGATGCCGACCCACACGATGGTGCCGACGATGCCGACGACGATGGCCGCCGCGATCGCGGTGGCGAAGGCGACGCGCGTCCGCAGCGACGGTGTCCGTCGGAAGACGCGCGACAGGTTGTCCATGAGCCGTTCGTGACCTCTTGCCGACTACTGCTGCCTGAGGACGAACCCCACGCCGCGCACGGTGTGCAGGAGCCGGGGTGCGCCGCCGGCTTCGAGCTTGCGGCGCAGATATCCGATGAACACGTCGACGACGTTGGTATCGGCGGCGAAGTCGTAGCCCCACACCAGCTCCAGCAGCTGGGCGCGCGACAGCACGGCGGTTTTGTGCTCGGCCAGTACGGCGAGGAGGTCGAATTCCCGCTTGGTCAGGTCGACGTCGACCCCGTTGACCCGCGCCCGGCGACCGGGGATGTCGACTTCCAGCGGGCCGACGGCGATGGTCTCCGACGAGAAGGTCGCGGTCGCCCCCCTCCGACGCAGCAGCGCCTTGACCCTGGCCACCAGTTCCGCCAGCACGAAGGGCTTGACCAGGTAGTCGTCGGCCCCGGCCTCGAGGCCGGCGACGCGGTCGTCGACCGAGCTGCGTGCCGAGAGGACGCACACCGGCACGTCGTTGTCCATGGCCCGCAGCGCGGTGACCACGCTGACGCCGTCGAGCACGGGCATGTTGATGTCGAGCACGATGGCGTCGGGCCGGGTTTCGGTCGCGCTGCGCAGTGCTTCGGCCCCGTCGACGGCCGTGGACACGTCGAAACCGGACAGCCGCAGGCCGCGTTCGAGGGATGCCAGGACGTCGGGGTCGTCGTCCACCACGAGCACTCGGGGGGATCCCACACCGCTCTCCATGGGGCCATCTTGCCCGATGCCGGACGTCCGTCGCAGTAGGCGCGTGGGCAAGCGCCGGGAATGCCGTGGGAATGTGGTGGGCGGAAATTCACGCGTCGGCAGCGCTTATCGGCCACGGTGCCGGTAATTTCAGCACTCGTGCACCCGAGCGGCCCCCGCCTGATCGTCCAGCCCGACGACGGCCTCGATCCGGTACGGCAGTTCATCGCATCGGCCGAGGAATCGCTGCTGATCAAACAGTTCACGTTCACCGACGACACGTTGATCGGGGCCGTGCTCGAGCGGCGGCTGGCCGGCGTCGACGTCCGGGTCATGCTCAACGCGGCGCGTTCCGGCGGCGACCGCGCCAACGACGAGACCCATGACCGGTTCAAGGCTGCGGGCATCGACGTGCAATGGGCCAACCCGAAGTTCTACGTGACGCACGAGAAGTCGATCGTCGTGGACGAGAAGGCCGCCCTCGTCGCGACGTTCAACCTGTGTCTGAAGTACTTCACCATGACCAGGGACTACGGCGTGATCATCGCCGACCCCGAGCACGTCGCACAGATCGTCGAGGTGTTCAACGCCGACTGGAACCACGTGGACTGGGTGCCGTCGGTGTATCGCGGGCTGCTGTGGAGCAATTCCAACTCGCGCTTTCACATGGCGAGGTTCATCGACACCGCCACCCACCGCATCGACGTGCAACATCCCAAGTTCGTCGACGCGGTGATCCTCGACCACCTGGCGGCGGCGGTCGAGCGCGGGGTGAAGGTGCACGTGCTGTGCGGCGGCAAGCACGGCATCAGTGAGTGGGACGTGCTCGACACCTTCGCGTCGCTGCGGACCCTGCGGCGCTTCGGCGCCAAGGTGCACAAGCAGAAGAACCTCCGGGTGCATGCCAAGCTGCTCATCGTCGACGACGAGCGGGCCCTGGTCGGTTCGATGAACATCGACCGCAGCGCATTCGACCTGCGGCGCGAACTCGGGATCACGATCACCGACGCGGCCGTGGTGGCGCGCCTCAAGGCCGTCTTCGACGAGGACTGGGCGTTGTCGCACCAGTACTCACCGCCCGACCCGCTCGACCCGTCCCAACACCACGAGGACGACTTTCCCCACGACCACGAACTGCGCCATGAGTGACGAGAGGGTCTCGCTCCTCGACCTGGCGTGGACGTTCAACCACATCGCGCTGGCCTCGTTCGGTGGCGGTCTCTCGGCATGGTCACGGGAGGTCCTCGTCGTCGAGAAGCAGTGGATGGGGGAGGCCGAATTCCTGTCCGCCATGACGATGTGCCGGATCCTGCCCGGCGCGAATCAGGTGAACATGGCGGTGTTCGCGGGCACGAAGATGCGGGGCATGCCCGGCGCAGTCGCCGCCGTCGTGGGGCTGTGCCTGATGCCGCTGGCGATCGTGCTGTTCCTGGCGTGGCTGTACTTCCAGTTCAAGGAGGTGCCCGCGGTCAAGGGCGTGCTGCACGGCGCGTCCGCGGCGGCGGTGGCGCTGACGGTGGCCATGGTGATCAAGACCGGCCAGAAGTGTCTGACGGGGGTGGTGCCGGTGGCACTCTTCGCCACGGCGTTCGTCCTCAACGGCGTGCTGCGGTGGCCGTTGCTGGGCACCCTGGCCGTCGTCGCGCCGGTCAGCCTGCTGTGGGCGTGGCCGAGGCGGGGTCGGTTGCGGGCTGAGGCGTGAGCACGTATCTGCAGCTGGTGGCGCTGTTCGGGTCGCTGTCGCTGATGTCGGTCGGCGGCGGAAACGCGGTTCTGCCGGACATGCACCTGCGGTCGGTGCAGCAACACCACTGGTTGAGCAACACCCAGTTCGCCGATCTGTTCTCGATCTCGCAGACGGCGCCGGGCCCCAGCATCCTCATCGTCGGGATGGTCGGGTACGCCGCGGGTCTGCCGGTCGGCGGGGTGCTCGGCGGCATCCTCGGCGGGGTGATCGCCACCGCGGCCATGGTGATCCCCGCCGCCTCGCTGGTGTACGCCATCACCCTGTTCTGGCAGAAGGCCGAGGAGTCGCGGTGGCGGATCGCGGTCGAGAAGGGCTTCGCGCCGCTCACGGTCGGCCTGATCCTGGCGTCCTCGCTGGTGATGAGCCGCGCCGCCGACCACGACTGGCGCGCGTATGCGTTGACCGCGGTGTGCACGCTGATCTTCGTGCGTACCTCGCTCAATCCGCTGCTGGTGGTCGCCGCCGCCGGTGTCATCGGCTATTTCGGCATCGTCTGACGCGATTCGTGGAGCGAAACCGGCGCTCAGCGCCGGTGAAACTCCGCAAACCGCTGTAGGGAAACGCCGGGGAAGACGTTGACCTCATCCATTGTTGAGGTTCTACGGTGATGACATGAGCTTGGAGACGGTCGCGCGGCAGACGCTCTACCGCCAAACCCGGGCGCACGGCGGTGATCTGCGTGCGCTGGCCAACCGTGCCCTGCTGAGGCGGATCTGGCGCTTCTCGGCACGACACCACCGGCGTCTGGGCGGTTTCGTCGCGGTGAGCGTGGCAGGCGCGCTGCTCGCCGTGTCCACCCCGGTCCTGGCCGGCCGGGTGGTCGACGCGATCGTGCACGGCGGCGCACCGTCGACGGTCGTGCTGATCGCGGCGGTCATCGCGCTGGTGGCGTTGGCCGAGGCCGCGGTGGGGCTGCTGACACGGTGGCTGTCGTCGAACATCGGTGAGGGCTTGATCCTGGACCTGCGGACGGCGGTGTTCGACCACGTGCAGCGGATGCCGGTGGCGTTCTTCACCAGGACGAGGACCGGCGCACTGGTCAGCAGGCTCGGCAACGACGTCATCGGTGCGCAGCGTGCGTTCTCCGACACGCTCTCCGGTGTGGTGGGCAACCTCGTCACGCTGGCGTTGACGCTGGCGGTGATGCTCGGCATCTCATGGCAGATCACGGTGCTGTCGCTGGTCCTGACGCCGCTGTTCCTCCTGCCCGCGCGCCGCATCGGCGCGTCGATGGCGAAGCTCAGCCGTGAGAGCGCGATCTACAACGCGACGATGAACACCCAGATGACCGAGCGCTTCTCGGCGCCCGGTGCGACCCTGGTGAAGTTGTTCGGGGATCCGGCACGGGAGTCCGGCGAGTTCGCGTTGCGCGCCGGCCGGGTCCGCGACATCGGGGTGCGGACCTCGATGCTGCAGGCCACCTTCATGAATTCGCTGACGCTGATGTCGGCGCTCGCGCTGGCGCTGGTGTACGGCCTCGGCGGCGTGCTGGCGATCGGTGGGCATCTGGAGGCGGGTGCCATCGTGTCCCTGGCGCTGCTGTTGACCCGGCTGTACGCGCCGCTCACGGCGCTGGCCAATGCGCACGTCGAGATCGCCAGTGCGTTGGTCAGCTTCGAGCGGGTGTTCGAGGTCCTGGACCTGACCCCGCTGATCGAGGAGAAGGTCGACGCCGTCGAGCTGCCCGACGGGCCGGTCGGCGTCGAATTCGACGACGTCCGGTTCGGCTACCCGTCGGCGGACAAGGTGTCCCTGGCCTCCCTCGAAGAGGTCGCGGTCCTCGACGACCGTGGGGGAGACGAAGTGCTGCACGGTGTTTCGTTCAGGGCCCAGCCGGGACAGATGGTCGCGCTGGTGGGCTCCTCCGGCGCGGGCAAGTCGACCATCGCGTCGCTGGTGGCGCGACTCTACGACGTCGACTCCGGTGCGGTCAGGCTGGCGGGCGTCGACGTCCGCGACGTGACCTTCGCCTCGTTGAAGGACACCGTCGGGGTGGTGACGCAGGACGGCCACCTCTTCCACGAGTCGATCCGCGCGAACCTCACCCTGGCCGCACCGGGCGCGTCCGACGACCGGTTGTGGGAGGCGCTGCGCAGGGCCCGGTTGGCCGACGTCGTGGCCGACATGCCCGACGGTCTCGACACCGTCGTCGGTGAACGTGGGTACCGGCTCTCGGGTGGCCAGCGGCAGCGGTTGACCATCGCGCGCCTGCTGCTCGGCAGCTCCCGCGTGGTGGTGCTCGACGAGGCGACGGCATCGCTGGACTCGGAGTCCGAGGCGGCGGTGCAGCAGGCGCTCGCGGAGGCCCTCGCCGGCCGCACCTCGCTGGTGATCGCGCACCGCTTGTCGACGATCCGCGCTGCCGACCTCATCCTCGTCGTCGAGGACGGCCGCATCGTGGAGCGCGGCACCCATCGCACGCTGCTGGCCCGCCGCGGACGCTACGCCGAACTGTATGAAACCCAGTTCGGTGACGAGACGTCGGCGGCATGAGCGCGGCCGATATTCGGTTGCCGTTCGTGGGAGCCTTGATGGGGAGGCTCGAAGCCGGGGGCTGATCGCGGCGCACGCCGCGCGGCGGTGTCGCAGGGTTGGGGTAGACAAGACGTAGACGAGACATTGATGGGTGAGGTCATGCGGATGCGAGAGATGGGGCTTCGCTCCGAACCCGCGATCGCGCCGCCACCACGCCGCATCCGGGCGTCCTCGGACATCTTGCGCCTGCTGCCCTACCTGAAGCCGTACCGCGTGCGGTGGATCGCGATGCTGAGCGCGGCGCTGCTCAGCCTGGTCGCCACCGTGGCCATTCCGCTGATGACCAGGGCCGTGATCGACGGCCCGGTGCGCCACCAGGATCAGCAACGGCTGTGGGTGCTCGGCTCGGCGGCGATGGCCCTGCTGATGTCCGAGGCCGTGCTCTGGTTCATCCGGCGCTGGCTGGTGTCCAGGGCCACGATGGGCGTCGAGGCCGACATCCGCAAGGACCTCTATGCGCGGTTGCAGATCCTGCCGATGTCGTTTCACGGCAAGTGGCAGTCCGGCCAACTGCTCTCCCGTGTGATGAACGATCTGAGCACCATTCGTCAGTTCCTGTCCTTCGGGCTGCTGTTCTTGTTGCTCAACGTCATCCAGATCGTGGTGGTGACCGGGATCCTGCTGGCGATGTACTGGCCGCTCGGCGTGGTGGTGGTCGTCTCGATCGTGCCGATCACCGCCACCGTGCTGCACTTCCAGCGGCAGTTCACCAAGCTGTCGCGCGCCGCGCAGGACCAGTCCGGCAACGTCGCGACCCACGTCGAGGAGCAGGCTCTCGGCCTCCGGGTGATCAAGGCGTTCGGTCGGGAGGAGTATGCCTATCGCCGGTTCGACCAGCGTGCGACCGCACTGTTCGACACCGAGGTGGGCAAGGTGGGGGTGTCCGCGAAGTTCTGGACGCTGCTGGAGGTGATCCCCAGTGTCAGCCTCATCGTGGTGCTCGGCCTCGGGGCCTACGCCGCGGGCAGCGGTCTGGTGACCATGGGCACGCTGGTCGCGTTCATCACGATGATGCTGTCACTGGTATGGCCCATCGCCTCCCTGGGTTTCCTGCTGTCGATGACGCAGGAGTCCATGACCGCGGCCAACCGCGTCGCCGAGATCTTCGATGCGCCACGGGAGATCGTCGACGGGCCCGTGCACGATGCGCCGCAGGGGGGACGCCTGCAACTCGTCGACGTCGGGTTCCGGTTCCCCGACTCCGGTGACCAGGACGATTGGGCGCTGCGCCACGTCGACGTCACCGTCGAACCGGGTGAGACCCTCGCCCTGGTCGGGGCGACCGGGTCCGGCAAGTCGGTGTTGGTGGCGTTGCTGTCGCGGTTGTACGACGTGACCGAGGGGGCGATCCTGGTCGACGGCCGCGACATCCGCGAGCTGTCCCTGCCGGCGCTGCGGCAGGCGGTGGCCACCGCCTTCGAGGACCCGACGCTGTTCTCGATGTCGGTGGCCGAGAACCTCCGCCTCGGCAACCCGGAGGCGAGCGACCAAGCGTTGGCGCAGGCCGTCGATGTTGCGGCCGCCGGCTTCGTCTACGACCTCCCGTTCGGCCTCGACACCCGGATCGGCGAGCAGGGCATGAGCCTTTCCGGTGGTCAACGCCAACGTCTTTCGCTGGCCCGCGCACTCTTGGCGGCGCCGTCGATCCTGGTGCTCGACGACACGCTGTCGGCGCTCGACGTGCACACCGAGGCCGTCGTGACGGAGGCGTTGCGGCGGGTGCTGTCCTCGGTGACCGGCGTCGTCGTGGCCAACCGCGCGTCGACGGTCGTGCTCGCCGACCGGGTGGCGTTACTCGAGAACGGAAGCATCACCCGCGTCGGCACCCACGCCGAACTGCTGGCCGATGCTCCCCAGTACCGGTACCTGCTCGCGGCCGACGACGATCTGGACGACGGAGCCGAACGCACCTGCGATTGGGCACAGGACGAGGACCGCAGCCGGCTCGACCACATGTACCTGGAGCGGGAGGCGGCCGAGACGGTCGGTGAGGAAGCCGATTTCGTGAGCTCCAAGGGTGGTGAGTCCCGATGACCGCCACGGACTGGCGCGGACGCGCCGTCTCGGGAGACGACGACGATCTACCGATCGACGAGTCGATCTCCCGCCGCCGCGAGGCGCGCACCCTGCTCGGCGGGATGCTGCGCCCGTACGCCGCCGCGGTGGGTTTGCTGACGATCGTGATCGTGGTCGAGAACGCTGCCCGGCTGTCGGTGCCGCTGCTCGTTCAGCGCGGGATCGACCACGGCATCCCGCCGATCGTCGACGGTGGTTCGGCACGCGAGCTCCTGTTGATCGTCGCGGCGCTGTGCGCCGTGGTGCTGGTCCAGGCCACCAGCCGGATGTTCTTCCTGCGCCGGTCGGGACGGATCGGTCAGGAGGTGCTGCTTGCCTTGCGCCGCAAGATCTTCCGGCACTTTCAGCGCCTCGACGTCGCATTCCACGACCGCTACACCTCGGGACGCGTGGTGGCCCGCTCGACCAACGACGTCGAGGCGATCCAGGACATGCTCGAGACCGGCTTCGACGGCCTCATCACGGCCGTCCTGACGCTGTTGGGTACCTCGGTGCTGCTCGTCGTCCTCGACGTGCGGCTGGGCTTGATGTGCCTGTGCGCCTTTCCCCTTCTCGTCGTGCTGGTCTGGTGGTTCCGCACCCAGTCCGCCAAGACCTACAAGTTGGTGCGGGAGAGCGCCGCGCTGGTGATCGTGCAGTTCGTCGAGACGATGACGGGCATCAAGGCCGTGCAGGCCTACCGGCGCGAGCCGCGCAACCAGAAGATCTTCACCGACGTCGCCGACGACTACAAGAACGTCAACGAGCGGGCCTTCAAGCTGCTCGCGGTCTTCATGCCGGGGGTCCGGCTGATCGGCAACATCACCACCGGAGGGGTGCTGCTCTACGGGGGCTACCGGGTGCTGCACGGCGAGATGACGCTCGGCACGTTGACCGCCTTCCTGCTGTACCTGCGGATCTTCTTCGAACCGATGCAGGAGATCTCGCAGTTCTTCAACACCTTCCAATCAGCGGCGGCGGCGCTGGAGAAAATCGCGGGCGTGTTGGCCGAGGTGCCCGGCATCCGAGATCCGGAGCAGCCGGTCGAACTCCACGATGTCAAGGGCGACATCAACTTCGAGCACGTCGGCTTCGCGTACGTGCCGGACCGGCCGGTGCTGCCCGGCCTCGACCTGCGCATCCCGGCGGGCCAGACGGTCGCACTCGTCGGCACCACCGGTGCGGGCAAGACCACCATCGCCAAGCTGATCGCCCGGTTCTACGACCCCACCTCCGGCGCGGTCACCCTCGACGGCGTCGACCTGCGCGACGTGGCGCAGGCCGACCTGCGCCGGCACCTCGTGATGGTCACGCAGGAGAACTTCATGTTCGAGGGCAGCATCGCCGACAACATCCGGTTCGGCCGCCCCGAAGCGACCGATGCCGAGGTGCGCCTGGCGGCCGAGGCGGTCGGCGCCGACCGGTTCATCGACGCACTCGTCGACGGCTACGACACCGACGTGGCGAAGCGTGGCGGCAGGTTGTCCGCGGGCCAGCGGCAGCTGATCGCCTTCGCGCGCGCCTTCCTCGCCGATCCCGCGGTGCTCATCCTCGACGAGGCCACGTCGTCACTCGACATTCCGAGCGAGCGGCTGGTGCAGCGGGCCCTGGCCTCCGTGCTCGCGGACCGCACCGCGGTGGTGATCGCCCACCGGCTGTCCACGGTCGAGGTCGCCGACCGGGTACTGGTCCTCGAACACGGTCGCATCGTGGAGGACGGCCGGCCCGACGAGCTGATCCTCGGCGGCGGCAGATATGCCGCGCTGCACCATGCGTGGGTCGAATCGCTGGCCTGACCCTGAATCAGCTCCGCGAGTGGACCCACGTTTCGGTGGCATCGGCGTCGCGCGGGTGCGACAGTTGAACGCGTGTCCGCCGTCCGTACCGCCGCCGTCCTCGGGCGTCGGGCGTGTGCGGTGCTCGCGGCCTCGTCGGCGGTCCTACACGGACTGATGGTCGGCGACGCGGGCCACGCCGTCGTGGCGGTCCTGATCGTCGCGATGGCGGTGGCGTGCCTGTACTGCGCGCGCGAATTGTGGACCGCGGGGTCACTGCGGGTGTGGTGCATCGTCGCGGTGATGAATCTCGGGATGGTGGCGGTGCACTGGTCGATGCCGGGTCACCACCACGGCCGGGCAGTGCCGGCCTCCGGAATACAGACCGGTGAAGCCTCGACGCTGATGGTGCTGGCGACCAGTCTGTCGATCGTCGAGGCCGTCATCGCGACCGTCGTGCTGTGGGTGCTGACGCGGCGGCGCTCGGTCGACGTGGCGGCCCGGGTGGTCTAGCTCCTCGGTGCGGTGAACTCACTGAGGACGAACTCTGCGCCCTGCGGGTCGCGCACGGTCGCGGTCTTCGTCCACCCGGAGTCCTCGGAGGCGACGATCACGCCCTCGAGATCTTCCGCGCTGGCCGCGGACGCGTCACGGTCCGCCACGGCGAAGGTCACCTGCCAGGATTCGGGGTGGCCCTCCGGGATCAGACGCATCCAGGCGACGGCGTCCTCGAATCCTGCGGGTGCCGAGACGTCGGACTGACGTTCCTTGATGGTGGGGTCGACCGTCGCGGCGAGGTGGTCTCCGTACCGGGGCCTGCGCACCATCGTTGCGAACCCGACGTCGTCGACCTCCCAACCGAACAGCGGCGAGTAGAACGTGGCGGCGGCGTGGGGGTCGGCGGTCTGCAGGTCGCTGAAGTTCCACGTGCCCGGCACGTTGACCCGTTGGGCGCCGAGTCGTTTGCGTGCCTGCCACAGCCGGAATTCGGCGCCGCGCGGGTCGACGCACACCGCCTGACGGCCGCCCGGTCCGGCATCGACCGGATCCAGCGTCACGGTGCCCCCGGCCGCCGCGACGGCCGCCGCGCTGGCGTCGGCGTCGTCGACGGCGATGTAGGTACGCCAGGTGACGCGCTCGTCGTCGGAGTCGGGCGAGGCGATCGCGGCGACGTCCTCGCCGCCGACGGTCGCGATCAGGTAGTGGCCCGGGGCGTCGGCAGGCAGGGCGTCGGTGAACGTCCAGTCGAACACGCCGGCGTAGAAGCGCTTCGCCTCGTCCAGATCGTGGGCGATGGTGTCCACCCAGCTCGGCACGCCATGCGGGTACGTCCTCTGCTGCGTCATGCCGCCAGGGTTCCCCATGGCACCGACGGACCAATCGTGATCAGCGGTACACCAGTCCGGACAGCCGCGCCGCCAGCGCCCGGGTGACCGGGGACATGCGACCGACGATGCCCAACAAGGTGTTCCGCACCGGGCGGAGAACGCGGGGGAGGGTGGCCAGCCTGGTCAGCCGGTCGGTCAGCTCGACGACCTGCTCGGCGATGGGGCGCCGGGTCGCACTGTAGTCGTCGAGCAGCGTGTCCGGGCCGCCGTCGAGGACCACGGCGAGCGCGTCGGCCAGGACGACGGCGTCCTGGATTCCCAGGTTCATGCCCTGCCCGCCCGCGGGACTGTGCACGTGGGCGGCGTCGCCGGCGAGCAGGATGCGACCGGAGCGGTAGGTGTCGGCGACGCGGTGATGGATGCGGAACCGCGAACCCCACAGCACCTCGGTGACGGCGATGCCGCCGGGCCCTCTGGCGTCGAGGAGTTCCTGGACGAATGCCGCCGACGGCACCTCTGGCGCGTCCTCCACCGGGGCGACGACGCGGAAGGCGCCGTTGGGCAGCGGCGCGACGACGGTGAGGCCTTCACTTGCCCAGAACAGACGCACCTCGTCGCTGGGTGCGTCACCGTGCAGACGCGCGTCGGCGAGTACGAACGAGTGCTCGTAGGCGCCGCCGGAGAAGCCGATGCCTGCCTGTTCGCGAACGGTGCTGTGCATGCCGTCCGCGCCGACGAGGTACTTGGCGCGGACGGTGTCCCCGCCGTCGAAGGTCGCCGTCACACCGTCGGTGTCCTGAGTGACCGTCGTCAGCACCGTGAGCCGGTTGACGTCCCCTCCGAGCTCGCGGACTCGGTCGAGCAGAAGGCGTTCCGTCGTCGATTGCGGCACCAGGAGGGTGAAGGGGTAGTCGGTGCGCAGTCCGCTGAAGTCGATCGTGAGGAGCTTCTTGCCCCGGTCGCGGATGGCGAACCGCGGTGCCTCGACGCCCTCCTTGAGCAGGCGTCGCGTGACGTCGATGTGTTCGAGGACTTCCAGGGTGCGGGCGTTGACACCGGCCGCGCGTGAGGTGTTGGCCCCCTCGGCCTGCCGGTCGACGAGCATCACGCTGACGCCGTTGAGCAGTAGTGATGCCGCCACGGTCAATCCGGTGGGGCCCGCGCCCACGATCAATACGTCGACGTCGTTCATGGAAGTCTCCTCGTTATTTTGCCAACGTGCGTTGACTTTTCCTATCTTGCTCGCTGGGATGGAAAAAGTCAACGGTTGTTGGCATATAGTCGTGGATATGGGCAGAAAAGCCGACCAGACCAAGTCCGTCATCCTGAGCGCTGCCAGGGAGCGGTTCGCCGAGTCGGGCTATGAGGCCGCCACCATCCGGGCCATCGCGGCAGACGCGAACATCGACCCGTCGATGGTCATGCGCTACTTCGGCAGCAAGGAGCAGTTGTTCGCCGCGGCAGCCGAATTCGATCTCCGATTCCCCGATCTCTCCGACGTTCCACCCGACGAATTGGGCACGGCGTTGGTGTCGCACTTCCTCTCGCGCTGGGAAGACGACGAGGCGCTCGTCGTGCTGTTGAGGTCGGCCACCACCAATGCCGAGGCGGCACAACGCATGACCGAGATCTTCGCGGTCCAGTTGATGCCCGCGATTGCCAAGATCGTGCCCGACGATGCACCTCGCCGCGCCGGGCTGATCGCCACCCAGGTGCTCGGGATGGCCCTCTGCCGATTCGTGCTGCGGCTACCACCCGTCGTCGGACTGACGCGAGGCGAGCTCATCGACTGGCTGGCACCGACGCTGCAGCGGTATGCCACCGACGCTTCGTGACAGCACGCTGACCCCGGGTGATCATTCGCTGGCCCGACCGTTTTCGACGTCGATGTCGGTGGTTGGAACGGGAGGGGTTCGCGGGCTTCCTGTTGGGCTGCGGTGCTTCGTTGACGTTCGTCGTTGACGCGGCGGGCGCGGTCGTGGGTGCGGGTGGTTCGTCCAACGCGCAGACCGAGAAAACCGCCCGCGAGTTGTTCGCCGACTTCTTGTGCGTGTGCGAGTCGGACCGCGTGTGTTGCGAAAGGGTTTTCTGGTCCCTGGACCGAAACAAAACGAGCACCGGCAACTTTTCGTCGGTCCGTAATTCCGGTTCTTGTAAAAGGAGGCGAGTACGACCGGATTGCCAGCAGGAGTTGTGCAAGCCGGTATGGCAGGGCTACCAATGTCAAGATCCCCGGGCCTGATCACTGTGTTTTCCGGCGATGCCCTACCCCTGACCATGGGCTGTATTGAAGAATGGATCCTAAGAATCGCATTCGAGCCGTTGCTTGGTTGCCATGACGCCACCACCAAACGGTCGTCAGACGGTGATGGCAACGACTGCGCCACCGACCCTTGGGTCGCTCGACAGCCGGCCGCAACTCAGCTCGCGATTCGTGAATCGTCTCTCAGCGACCGCCTCGGCGTCCCGGAAGCGAACGATGGCTGTCAGCGTGGTGTCGTCGTCGATAGTCGGAACGCCCCCCGAGTTGTCCGCACTCCCGGCTTCTCGAGGAGGGACCGACGCAGCGGTGACTGTTGATCTGCTGCTGCGGTTGGCCCAGTAGCCGGAGTTCACCGCGGCGGCGGCCACCGTTCCGTCCGGAGCTTCGCCCTTCTGCAGGCGGTGCTGAGCTGTGCTTGATGAGCGGACGACGGCGTTACCCGGTTAGGGCAGCAGCTGAGTACCGAGGAGGGCGCGAAAAGGCAGTATTCACGACGACGATGAAGCGTAGCGTCACTGCCGACTGGGAGGATGAGGATGCCTGCGACTGATGATGACTGGACCAAGCCCGCGGCGATGGCGATCCCGAAAGAGGGATATTTCGAAGAAGAGCGGGGACGGTACGGACCGGTTTTCCCGCGCACTCCCGCGTGTTACGGGTTCTCGATCATCGCGAAGGTCAAAGAGGGCCGCGAGGACGTGGTCCGCGCGTATGGGAAGACCATCGAGGAGACCATCGCAGCCAGTCCGGAGGCCCTGGCGCCGTTGAAGTTGCACTACCTGCGCTGGAATCTGTTCGACGTCGGTTCCGGCTTGCACTTCCAGTACATGGGCATCTTCGACACCGACTTCGACAAGTACACCGAGGACGCGGTGCAACTGTTCAGCGTAACCGGCATCACCACCATCTTCACCCAACTCGAAGGGTTCCCGGAGGACTGGAAGGAGAACCCTGACGCATTCATCAAATTCGTTCGCGACCACCACGTCCCAAGCTTCCTCGAATACGGCGAATACCCCTACGTGACCGCCGACGAAATCAAGAAGGCACTGCGGCTGAAGGCAGCCTTCTCGGAAATGCTCGACCAGATGCAGTGACCGGTACCCGTGCTTGAATTCGACGACATCCAGCACATCCTGTTGACCCGCACACCGGCAATCACGGGACGCTACGAGTTCCTGACCTTCGACACCGCCGACGGCGGGCGGGCGTGGCTCTCCGCGCTGCTGGACAAAACGCAGTCCGCCACGGACGCGACCGCCATGATGGACGAGTCCGACCGCTGGGTCACCCTGGCGTTCACGTGGAAGGGCTTGCGCGCACTCGGCGTGCCCGACGAGTCGCTGCAGACCTTCCCCGAGGAGTTCCGCACGGGGATGGCGGCCCGCGCGGACATTCTCGGGGACACCGGCGCCAGCGCACCGCGGCACTGGGTCGGCGGCCTGGCCGGCGACGACCTGCACGCGATCGCGATCTTGTTCTCGCGCACCGATGAGCAGTGCCGGCGGTCCATCGAAGAACACGACAAGTTGCTGGCCCGCACCGATGGCGTGCGCAGCCTGTCGTTTCTCGACCTGAACGCAACACCGCCGTTCAACTACGCCCACGACCACTTCGGGTTTCGGGACCGCTTGTCGCAGCCAGTGATGAAGGGCTCCGGAGAAGAGCCGACACCGGGCTCCGGCGCGCCGCTGGAACCCGGTGAGTTCATCCTTGGTTACCCGGACGAGAACGGGCCGGTGGCCAACCTGCCCGAGCCACAGGTGTTGTCGCGCAACGGCAGCTATATGGCCTACCGCAGGCTGGAGGAACACGTTGCGGCGTTTCGCGAGTATCTGATGAACAACGCCGATACCCCGGAGGAACAGGAGATGCTGGCCGCGAAGTTCATGGGACGGTGGCGCAGCGGCGCCCCCCTCGTGCTGGCGCCAGACAAGGATGATCCTGAGCTCGGCGCGGACCCGATGCGCAACAACGACTTCAACTACAAAGAGATGGACCCGTTCGGATATGCGTGTCCCCTCGGCTCTCATGCGCGTCGGCTGAACCCGCGCGACACCGCGCACTACATGAACCGTCGGCGGATGATCCGCCGCGGCGCAACGTATGGACCCGCGCTGCCGGAGGGAGCACCCGACGACGGGGTGGACCGCGGCATCGCCGCGTTCATCATCTGCGCCGACCTCGTGCGCCAGTTCGAGTTCGCGCAGAACGTGTGGATCAACGACAAGAGATTCCACGAATTGGGCAACGAGCACGACCCCATCGTCGGAACCCAGGACGGGACGCTGAACTTCACCGTCCCGAAGCGGCCGATCCGCAAGCTCCACAAAGGACTTCCGGCGTTCACCACCTTGACCGGCGGAGCGTATTTCTTCCTCCCCGGGATGAACGCCATGCGTTATCTGGTCTCGCTCGGCAACTGAAGGATCGACCATGAGCACACTGCCTCAGGCGCCACGCACCTATAACCAGAACCACGTCCCGCGCGCCCACACCGGCGGCCGGCGGATCAGCATCTATTGGACGTGGAGCTACCCGTGGGAGGCGCAACGCGATCCGGCGCTCACCGAGAACCGCTTCTCCACCATGACCGAAGTGCGCAACGTGCTGTGGCCCGCCTATGAGACGGAGGAGTACAACGCCGCCAACTTCCTCCAGGGCGTCGCGGGCACCCTGGAGCTGTTTCACCGCTCGGCCCTGGCGTTCCAGGAGCTCGCCGGGGAGGCCACCGGGCACCCGGTGGCCGTCTACCAGCGCATCGACCAGGCCGGCTACAAGCTGCCGATCGACGAACGGATTCTGGCCGACACCGACACGCTGATGGTGTTCGGGCTCGACCATCTGCTCGGCGAACAAGAGGCCGCACCAGAAGAGATCGCGGCGATCACCGAGTGGCTGAAGCGCGAGGGCACCTGTCTGCTGCTGGCTCCTCACCACGATGTGGGCTTCACCGACGACTACGAGCAGCGCCAGGTCGAGTACCTGCACCACGGCGACCGGCTGGTGCCGCGCCAGCAACGGTTCAGCCAGTACACCAGGTCGCTGATGCGGGCGCTCGACGTGCCGGTGCACAACATCTGGGGCTTGCGGCCCGCCGTCGTCGAGGGCAGCAAAGAAATCGCGCCCCTTAACGCCGTCCGAGACCTGGATGACGCCCGGCTTCTCGATAACGTCACGACCTTCAATTTCCACCCGCATTTGCCGCACTACGAACTCACCGCCCCGGAAAGCGACGCGCTGCGGGTGCTGGGGAAACAGCGGGTCGACCCGAACCGGCCGCATCCATTCACCGCCGAGGGCAACACCGAATTCAACGCGCTGATCTGGATGCCACCGATCGGGCAACGCGCGGGCGACATCGTGCTGGCCGACTCCACCCACTTCACGACGCTTTTCGGAGGAACGGACAGCCTCAGGAATTTGTGGCACAACTTGGCCACCATGAAATGAAGACGATCAGCAACAACGATTGAGTCGGCGGCCACTCCCGTACCGCTGCACCACTCCGTCACAGAGACGGGAAGTGCTCGATGCGAGTCACATCACCGGCATACCACCCGACAGAGGCCCGGCGATGACCTTGATGGGGGCACTCGAGAAAGCCGTACCGGTCGCGACGCTTGTCTTCGTCGTGTCGAGCATGGTGGCGATGGGACTAGGGCTCAAAGTCACACGAGTCACGGCTCCGCTGCGCAATCTGCGACTGGTGTCGATGTCGCTACTGGCCAACTTCGTGCTGATGCCAGCGGCTGCCGCAGTGCTTGCTCGCCTACTGCGGCTCGACGAACCGCTGGGCGTGGGACTCCTCCTGCTGAGCGTAGCCGCCGGCGCGCCGTTCCTACCCAAGCTGACACAGATCGCCAAAGGCAATTTGGCCTTCGCGGTCGCCTTGATGGTGTTGCTCATGGTGGTCACGGTGGCCTACATGCCGCTCGTATTGCCGATGTTGCTACCGGGCGTGTCGGTCAACCCGGTGAGGATCGCCATTTCACTGGTTCTGACGATGCTCCTCCCGCTGGGTGTCGCGCTCGCCCTTAATGCCAGGCTGCCGGCCGCGGCAGCGCGTGCTAAACCGCTGTTCGATGGCCTGTCCAGTCTCGGGCTCATTTTCGTCGTTGTGCTGCTCGTGGTCGTCAACTTCCACAAGGTGCTATCCGTGTTCGGGACTCGTGCCATCTTGGCCGGCCTGCTGTTCATAGCCTTTGGTTACGCCGTGGGATGGGCACTCGGCGGCCCGACGGCCGACACGCGACCCGTCCTGGGCGTGGGCACGGCGCAGCGCAATATTGCCGCAGCGCTCGTGGTAGGCGGCCAAAGCTTCACCGACCCCAGTGTCGTCGTCATGGTCGTCGTCGTCGCGATCGTCAGTCTCCTGGTACTTCTGCCGATGTCGCGATTGCTTGCAAGACGGGGCTAGTCACCGATCAGGCCGCCGGGGCAAGGCCCGAGACGTGCGCAGCCGAAGTGGTCGTCATCCTGTAGACGTCGTCCTCGGTACATCAGCCTGCGGTTCTCCGAACCGAATCCGATAGGTCGACTTGGGCTGCAGTGACTGGTTCCTGGCTGCTCGCACCAGCTGCCGCGGAGGAGCCGCCGCACCTGTGCACGAAACCCGCACTGTGGATGACGCCGTGCCCAGCACTCGGCACGTCAGACCCACCTGCCCGTACTAGCGCTCGAGCTCCCCGGCGATGCCCCGTTCGATGCCCGCGCGGGTCACCGCCGGCAACACGATCAGCCCGTCGAGCTCGCGCTGCGCCTTCGAGTAGGCGTTCCGGCGCTCATCGGGAGTGGCGGCCGAGTCCGAGGCGACCCGCAGCAGACGCTGCGCACGTTCGAGCCGCTCCTGTGCCTCGGTGGAGAAGTCGCTGCGCCGCCTCCGAATCGCCTCGGACTCGGCGACGTCGAACGCCGACACGTAGTCGTGCACCGCGTCGCGGTAGTCGAGCTGCGCTTCGCGGTCACCGGCGAGTTCGTCGGCGCTCGCAGGGCGCAGCAGGTCGGCACGACTGCGGGCCCGGTGGAACTCCGCGGTGAGCGGCTCGCGCATATCGGTCATCAACGGGAAGTCGAGCAGCTTGGCGACGTCCATCTCGTAGTCGAGCCAGCGGGAGTCGGTGCGGTCGTGTCGCTGCAGGACCTTGGTCACCTCGCGCCGCCCGGCGGCCTCGTCGATCTTCCCGCGGCCCGACGCCTCCGCCACCGCAATCTTGGTCTGCTGCTTGATCCGGTACCGCTCGAGCCTGCGTTCGGCGCGCCGCTCGTTGGCCGCGGTGATGGCTCTGACGCCGCCGCCGATCACTCCGCCCAGCGGAAAGATCAGCCACCAGAAGTTCCCGGCGAAGTGCCACACGGAGTCCACCATTCCCAGAATGCCATCACCTGGTTCGGTCCACTATCCGTGCCGCGACCCCACGATGCGACCGGCGAGTGCCACCAGGTCCTCCGACCGCAGCCCGGGCCACCCGTGGAGCAATCGCCGCCACTGTTCGGGTACCGCAGAAGCGCCGTACACCGCACCGAGCAGCCCGCCGGCGATCGCAGCCACGGTGTCGGTGTCGTCACCGGCCCGCACGGCGGCGTCCAGCCCGCGGGTCAGGTGCCCGGCGGGGCCATCGTCCCCGGTTCCGGTCGTCGTGATCGCCGCCCAGGCGGCCTGCAGCGCGGCGACCACCCAGCCGTTGTGGGGGATGTCCCGTGGGCGTGACGCCTCGGCCACGTCGAGTCGTGCCGACCACGTCTCGCGGCGATCATCGTGGAGGTGGCCCAGACCGACGCGGACGTCGAGTTCCCCGGTGAGCACCCCATGCCGGATGGCGCAGCACCACAGCACGCACGCGTCCTGCGCATCCTGGTCGTAGTGCGTCAGCGCACTGAGCCGACGGGCGGCGGTGACGAGTGCGGCCCCGTCCTGCTCGCCGAGGTAGGCCAGTGCCACGGGCGCGGTGCGCATCAGCGCGCCATTCCCCGCGGTGCGGCCCGTGCGCTCGTGGAGCGCGCGGGAGGCAGCCAGTGCGGTTGCGGCCCAACCCTTCTGGTCGCCAACTTCATCGAGGACGCGACGGGTCTGGATGCCGACGTCCTTGGCGGTGCGCGACCATTCGTGCCAGCGGCGCACGACGTCGTCCTGCGCGGCCTCGTCGCGCAGGTCCCGACCGGTGGCGGCGACCTCCGCGATGGCGATGGCCATCGAGGTGTCGTCGGTCCACTCGCCCGGCGCCCAGCCAAGTCCTCCGCCGCCGACCATCGCGACGTCCTTCTCGGCACCCCGGGCCGGCTCGAACTCGTACGGCGCGCCGAGCGCGTCACCGGCGGCGGTGCCCAGCAGCACACCACGGGCACGATCCGTTCGTGCTGCGGTCATCGTCGTCATGTCGTCGCCTCCGGCCATTTAGCGCAATAATGAGCTAAAGAGAATCTACAGCAGGAGGCTGACGACATTCTCGCCGACTATCCGCGACCATCGGTGGCGGTCGACACCGCACTGCTCACCCTCGACGACGCCGGTGCGGATCTCCTGGTGCTCCAGGTGCGCCGCAACGACGACACCGGCTGGGCGCTTCCCGGCACCTTCCTGCATCCCGGTGAACGTCTGGCCGACGCAGTGGACAGGTCCCTCCGGGAGAAGGCGGGCGTCCGCGGGCTGCGGCCCCGCCAGCTGCACGTGTTCGACGACCCGGAGCGCGACGAGCGGGGGTGGGTGCTCTCGGTGGCCCACCTCGAGGTGGTGCGGTCCGGCAGGCTCGACTCCCGCCGTGCCGACCGGACCCGACTGGCGGCGACCGCGCAGCCCGGCAGGCTGCCGCACGACCACGCGGGAATCATCGCGCTGGCGGTCGAGGACATGCGCCGCCGATATGCCCTCGGACCCGATCCGGACGGGCTGCTCGCGCGCAACTTCACGTTGCGCGACTTGCGGCGGGCCCACGAGGCGGTCGCCGGTGAACCGTTGCAGCGCGACCGGTTCCGGCGTGCGATGGAACCTGCGCTCGTCCCGACGGGTGAGGTCGCCACCGGCGTCCGGGGCCGGCCGGCCGAACTGTTCCGGCGTAGGCGCTAACGACCCGGCAGACCGATCTCGCGGTAATGCCGCAACCGTGATGCCATGCGGTCGGCGGCGCTGCGCGCACGCAGCTGGTGGAGTTCGGCGGCGATGGTGGCCGAGAGCCTGGCGGTGAACTCCGACGGCGTGTCGGCGGCGTCGACGTGCTCGGGCACCACCGCGTCGACGATCCCGTTGCGCAGCAGGTCGGCCGATCGAATCCCTTGTGCGGCAGCCAGTTCCGGTGCATGATCGACGTCGCGGTACACGATGGCGCTGGCCCCCTCCGGTGGCAGCGGAGCCAACCAACCGTGCAGCGCCGCGAGCACCCGATCGGCGGGCACCATCGCCAGCGCCGGCCCGCCACTGCCTTGGCCGAGCAGCACCGACACCGTCGGCGTGTCGAGCGTGACCAGTTCGGCCAGGCACCGGGCGATCTCACCCGCCAACCCGCCCTCCTCGGCCTCGGCCGACAAGGCCGGACCAGGGGTGTCGATGACGAGGACCAGAGGCAGCCGGAGCCCGGCCGCCAGGGCCATCCCGCGCCGCGCCTCGCGGAGTGCCTGCGGACCGGCCAGCCCGCTGCCCACACCGCGTTGCTGCCCGACCACCACCGCGGGCTGCCCGCCGAACCGGGCCAGCGCCAACAGCGTGGTGCCTGCCTCGCCCTGCCCTCGCGATTCCTTCCCCCGGTCGCTTCGCTCCTGCCCTCCGGAGCCACTTCCCGGGTCGCTTCGCTCCTGCCCTCCGGAGCCACTTCCCGGGTCGCTTCGCTCCTGCCCTCCGGAGCCACTTCCGGGTCGCTTCGCTCCTGCCCTCCGGAGCCACTTCCCGGGTCGCTTCGCTCCTGCCCTCCGGTCCCCGACAGCAGGACCCGTTCCGTGGTGCCGTGCCTCAGCAGGTAACCGATGCCGGGCCGGTCGGGGCGTCGCGACAGCTCCACCGAGTCCCAGGCCGGGACGTCGGCCACCGGCTCGGCCGGCGGGGCCTGCGGCGGGCTCCCCGGCGCGTCGGACACCACCTTGAGCGCCCGGTCCAGCGTCGAGCGCAGCAGTTCGATCGGCACGACACCGTCGATCACGCCGTGCCGGTGCAGGTTCTCCGCGGTCTGGATGCCCGCCGGGAACGGCTCGCCGTACAGGTGTTCGTAGACGCGCGGACCGAGGAAGCCGATGAGTGCGCCCGGTTCGGCCGCCGTGACGTGGCCGAGGGACCCCCAGGAGGCGAACACCCCGCCCGTCGTCGGATGGCGCAGGTAGACGAGGTAGGGCAGATGAGCCCGTTTGTGCAGTTCGACGGCGGCGGAGATCTTCACCATCTGCAGGAACGCGACCGTGCCCTCCTGCATGCGGGTGCCGCCCGAACTCGGCGACGCCACCAGCGGCAGCCGCTCGGCCGTGGCGCGTTCGACCGCCATGGTGATCCGCTCCGCGGCGGCCACGCCGATCGATCCGGCCAGGAAGCCGAACTCGCTGGCGACGACGGCGACGCGGCGACCGAAGACCGTTCCCTCGCCGGTCAGCACCGATTCGTCGAGTCCGGTGGCCGCCCTGGCGTCGGCGAGTTCACGCCGGTATTCGGCGTACGCACCGACGTCGAGCGGCGTGCTGTCCCAGCTGACGAAGGAGCCCTCGTCGAGTACTGCGTCGCGTAGCGCCAAGGCGCCGATCCGGCCCACGAAGCAAGGCTATATAGGCTGGCGACATGATTGGTGTGACTCGTGAAGGCGCCGTGCTGACCTTGGAGATGCAACGAGCCGAGCGGCGCAACGCATTGAACTCCGAGCTGGTCGACGGGTTGCGGGAGGCGATCGAGAAGGCCGCGGCCGAAGACGTCCGGGCGATCGTGCTGACCGGCCAGGGCCACGTGTTCAGTTCGGGAGCCGACCTGTCCGGCGGGCAGGGTGTCGCCGACGAACTGCCCGACAAGGCCAGGGCGCTGAACCTCGCGATCGACGCGGCACCGGTTCCCGTCATCGCGGCGGTCAACGGACCGGCCATCGGCGCCGGCGTCATCCTCTCCATGATCTGCGACCTACGCGTCGTCGCCCCGGAGGCCTACTTCCAGTTCCCCGTCGCCAAGTACGGCATCGCCCTGGACAATTGGAGCATCCGCCGGCTGACGTCGCTCGTCGGAGCCGGCCGGGCCCGTGGCATGCTGCTGGCCGCCGAGCGCCTGACCGCCGACGACGCGCTCGGCACCGGAATGGCCAACCGCCTCGGCACACTCGCCGACGCGCAGGGCTGGGCTCAGGAGATCGCCGGGTTCGCGCCGCTGGCGTTGCAGCACGCCAAGCGGGTGCTCAACGACGACGGCGCCTACGAAGACCCTTGGCCCGCCCACCAGGAACTGTTCGACCGGGCGTGGTCGAGTCAGGACATCATCGAGGCACAGGTGGCGCGCATCGAGAAGCGGCCGGCCAAGTTCCAGGGCGCCTAATGTACTGGCGCGCCGCCCGGCTGATCGGCGGAACCGCCGCGATCGCCGGCGGCGGGTGGGCGCTGCGCGCGATCTCCGGTGCTCCCGAGGCGCTGGGCGCGTCACCCGTGGACATCGACGCGGTGGCCGAGGGGTCGCCGCACTACCACGACGGTGTCTTCACCAACCTCGACCCCGCCTCGGAGACCAGCCTCACCCGCGAGCAGCAGTTCATGCTGGTCCGCGACGTGGTCGGCGGTGGTGCCTCCCAACACCCGCCCATGCCGGTGCCGCTGGTCACGCCCGACCCGAGCGTGGTGGCGGGGGAGTGTGCCCTGACCTGGTACGGCCACTCGTCGGTGCTGATCGAGGTCGACGGCTACCGCATCCTCGCCGACCCCGTGTGGAGCGACCGGTGCTCGCCGTCCCGGGCGGTGGGTCCGCAGCGGCTGCATCCGGTGCCCGCCGAGTTGGAGGCGCTGCCCGCCGTCGACGCCGTCATCATCAGCCACGACCACTACGACCATCTCGACGTCGACACCGTCAAGCAGCTCGCGCTCAGCCAGCGGGCCAAGTTCTTCGTCCCGCTCGGCGTCGGCGCGCACCTCCGCGCCTGGCGCATCCCGGAGGACCGGATCGTCGAGCTCGACTGGAACCAGAGCGCCCGACTGGGAGAGCTGGAACTGGTCTGCACTCCGGCGCGGCACTTCTCCGGCCGGTTCATCACGCGCAACGTCACGCTGTGGTCGTCCTGGGCCATCATCGGGCCACGACATCGCGCCTTCTTCGGCGGCGACACCGGCTACACGAAGAGCTTCGCGGACATCGGCTCCGAGTACGGCCCGTTCGACGTGACGCTGATGCCCGTCGGCGCCTACCATCCGGGCTGGCCCGACATCCACATGAACCCGGAGGAGGCCGTTCTCGCCCACCGCGACGTGACCGACGCCGGACTGCTGGTGCCGATCCACTGGGCGACGTTCCGCCTCGCGCCGCACCCGTGGTCCGAGCCCGTCGAGCGGTTACTGACGGCGGCGCAGGGTCACGACGTTCACGTGGCGACGCCCAAGCCCGGCGAACGCATCGAAACGGGGCCATCGGCGACGTTGGACCGGTGGTGGCGCGTCTGAGCGGATAGCGTGCGGGTGTGCAGCGCTCATCGATGTTTCGCCTGGTCGTATCCATAGCCATGGTCGCCGTGGTGGGTGGTTGTGCGAAACCCGTCACACCTGCGGCCCCGTCGACCGGTACGTCGCCGTCGGGTAGCCAGGCCGCCGGCGACGTGCCGCCGCCGCTGGTACCGGCGATGCCCTTGCCGGACAACGCCGTCGACGCCGCCGTGGCCAAACTCGACGGCATCGCCGACGAGCTGATGAAGTCCTCCGGCGTCCCTGGCCTCGCCGTCGCCGTCGTGCACGGCGGTAAGACGGTGTACGCCAAGGGGTTCGGCGTCAAGGACGTCCGCAACGGCAGCGGCCCAGAGAACGCAGTCGACCCGAACACCGTGTTCCAACTGGCATCGCTGTCCAAACCGATCGGTGCGACCGTCGTCGCCCATCAGGTGGGGCAGGCCGCCATCACGTGGGACACGCCGGTCGTCGACAAGCTGCCGTGGTTCGCCCTCTCCGATCCCGTCGTCAGCAGGATGGTGACGATCGGCGACATGTATTCCCACCGGTCCGGGCTTCCCGATCATGCCGGTGACCTGCTCGAGGACCTCGGCTATGACCGCGGCTACGTCCTGGAGCACCTGCGTCAGCTGCCGCTCGAGCAGTTCCGCACCTCATACGCCTACACCAATTTCGGATTGACCGCCGCAGCGGAGGCCGTGGCCGTCGCGGCGGGCAAGTCCTGGGAGGACCTCAGTCAGGAGGTCCTCTACGGCCCGCTGGGCATGGCGTCGACGAGTTCGCGCTTCGACGAATACGAGGCCCGGCCCGACAAGGCGGTCGGGCACATTTTCATCGACGGCGCCTACAAGCCGCTGTACGTCCGCGACGCCGGCGCCGAGTCCCCGGCGGGTGGGGTCAGCTCGTCGGTCAACGACATGACGAAGTGGCTGGCCATGATGCTTGCCGACGGCACCTTCGACGGCCGGCGGATCGTCGAGGAGAAGGCGCTGCTGCCCGCCGTCACACCGCAGATCGTGTCGGACCGCGGCAGTGAGCCTGCGATGAGGTCCGGTTTCTACGGCTACGGGTTCAACGTCGGGACGACGGCCGGTGCTCGCATGCAGCTCAGCCACTCCGGGGCGTTCGAACTCGGCGCGGGCACCAACTTCGTGATCATCCCCTCTGCCGACGTCGCGATCGTCGCGCTGACGAACGCCACCCCGTCCGGCATCCCGGAGACCCTCACCGCAGAGTTCGCGGACCTGGTCCAGTTCGGCAAGGTGCGCGAGGACTGGCGGGGACTGTACGGAAAGGCGTTCGCGGCGATGGGCGCTCCGGAGGGCTCGCTGGCGGGCCGGACACCACCCGCCGACCCCGCACCCGGGCCGCCGGTGCAGACCCTGGTCGGCACCTACGACAACGGCTACTGGGGCCCGGCGCGCGTCGCCGAGACCGACGGAAGACTCACTCTCGCACTGGGACCCCGCGAAACGCTCAACCTGACCCACTGGGACGGCAACGTGTTCACGTTCGTCCCCCAAGGTGAGAACGCACCACCCGGGAGCATTTCCAAGGCCACCTTCGCGGGGGACACACTCACCCTCGAGTTCTACGACACGGAGAAGATGGGGACGTTCACCCGGGCAGCCGGGCGGTGACGGCGACGGCGTCGGCGGTCGGCCTCTCGGACGCCGACGTCGCGCAGCGCGTCGCCGAGGGCTTGACCAACGACGTGCCCGCCAGGGTGGCGCGCAGCGTCTCGGAGATCGTCGGGGCCAACGTCTTCACCCGGATCAACGCAATCCTCGGCACGCTTCTGATCATCGTGTTGTCCACCGGCTCGGTGATCAACGGGTTGTTCGGCATCCTCATCGTCGCCAACAGCGCGATAGGCATCATCCAGGAGCTGCGCGCCAAGCGGACGTTGGACGAACTGGCAATCGTCGGTCAGGCGAAACCCTTGGTGCGCAGGCAGTCCGGCACCTGCGCGCGCTTGCCCAGCGACGTGGTGCTCGACGACGTCATCGAACTCGGACCCGGTGATCAGATCGTGGTCGACGGCGAGGTGGTCGAGGAGGCGAACCTCGAGGTCGACGAATCGTTGTTGACCGGTGAGGCCGACCCGATGGCCAAGGACGCGGGCGACGAGGTGAAGTCGGGCAGTTTCGTGGTCTCCGGGAGTGGCGCCTACCGCGCCACCAGGGTGGGGCGGGAGGCGTATGCCGCCAAGCTCGCCGAGGAGGCCAGCAAGTTCACGTTGGTGAAGTCCGAATTGCGCAGCGGCATCAACACCATTTTGCGGGTCATCACCTACCTGCTGGTGCCGGCGGGAATCCTGACCATCTACACCCAGCTGTTCACCACCGATGCCGGCTGGCGGGAGTCGGTGTTGCGCATGGTCGGTGCCCTGGTGCCGATGGTGCCCGAGGGCCTGGTTCTCATGACGTCGATTGCGTTCGCGGTGGGGGTGGTCCGCCTCGGTCGGCGCCAGTGCCTGGTGCAGGAGCTGCCCGCGATCGAGGGACTGGCGCGGGTCGACGTGGTGTGCGCGGACAAGACCGGAACGCTGACCGAGAACGGCATGCGCCTGCGCGAGGTGAAGGCGCTGGCGGACGTCGACACGGCGGACGTCCTGGCCTCCCTGGTCGCGGACGACGATCGCCCCAACGCCAGCATGCAGGCCATCGGTGAGGTGTACGACGCCCCACCGGGGTGGGCGGCCACCGCTGCAGCGCCATTCAAGTCGGAAACCAAGTGGAGTGGCAGATCATATGGCGCGCAGGGTAATTGGGTCATCGGCGCCCCCGACGTGCTGCTCCATCCGGCTTCGCCGGCCGCCGAGGAGGCCGAGCGGATCGGCTCGAGGGGACTGCGCGTCCTGCTGTTGGGATCGTCGCCGGAGCCGGTCGACGCGCCCGATGCGCCCGGCACCGTCGAACCGGTGGCGCTCGTCGTGCTCGAGCAGCGCGTCCGGCCGGACGCCCGCGAGACGGTGGAGTACTTCGCCACGCAAAGGGTGACCGTCAAGGTCATCTCCGGCGACAATGCCGTCTCGGTCGGTGCGGTGGCGGGCACGCTCGGGTTGCACGGCGAGACGTTGGACGCCCGCGAACTGCCCGCCGAATCCGGAGCCCTTGGCGACGCGGTCGAGGAGTACACGACGTTCGGACGGGTGCGCCCCGACCAGAAGCGCGCCATGGTGCAGGCCCTGCAATCGCGCGGCCACACCGTGGCCATGACCGGGGACGGTGTCAACGACGTGCTGGCGCTCAAGGACGCCGACATCGGGGTCGCGATGGGTTCTGGCAGCTCGGCGTCCCGGGCGGTCGCCCAGATCGTGCTGTTGGACAACAGGTTCGCGACGCTGCCGTACGTGGTCGGCGAGGGCAGGCGGGTGATCGGCAACATCGAGCGCGTCTCCAACCTGTTCCTCACCAAGACGGTGTACTCGGTGTTGCTCGCCGTGCTGGTGGGGGCCGCGGGTCTGGCCTCCAAGCTCTTCGGCACCGACCCGCTGCTGTTCCCGTTCCAACCCATCCACGTCACCATCGCCGCCTGGTTCACCATCGGCATTCCGGCGTTCGTCCTGTCCCTGGCGCCGAACGTCGAGCGCGCCCACACCGGCTTCGTCCGTCGCGTGATGACGTCGGCGTTGCCGAGCGGCGTCGTCATCGGCATCGCGACGTTCATCTCGTACCTGTTGGCCTACGAGGGCCGGGCGTCGACGCCGGCCCAGCAGAACCAAGCCTCGACGGCCGCGTTGATCACGCTGCTCGTCGGGGCGCTGTGGGTGCTCGCCGTGGTGGCACGGCCCTACGAGTGGTGGCGCGTCGGCCTGGTGGCGTCGTCCGCGTTGGCGTACGTGGTGATCTTCTCGATTCCCCTGGCCCGGCGCGAATTCATGCTCGACCCCTCCAACGTCGGGATGACCATGTCGGCCCTGGCCATCGGCGTCGCCGGCGCCGCGGTCATCGAGGCGTCCTGGTGGATACGGGCTGCCGTGCCCGGGGAGAAGCGGCGCCTCTGGCGGTCCGACCAGCAACCGGTGTGATTAGGGTGGGGGCATGGGATTTCTGGACAAGGTCAAGGACCTGGTGTCGAAGAACGCCGACAAGGTGGACACCGCCATCGACAAGGGCGGCGACATCGTGGACAAGAAGACGCAGGGCAAGTACGCCGACCAGGTCAACAAGGTGCAGGACGCCGCGAAGAAGGCCGCCCGGGACGGCGCGGGCAGTGGTGCGCAACAGCCGCCGACGTCACCGCAGCCGCCCGAGACGCCGCCTGCCGCGCCCGCCGGCCCCCCGCCGATGTCCTAGCCATGGCAAAGCTGTCGGTCTCGGTCGACGTCCCGCTGTCGCCGGAGAAGGCCTGGGAAGCGGCGTCCGACCTGTCGCGTTACGAGGAGTGGCTGACCATCCACCGCGTATGGCGCAGCAAGCTGCCCGAGACGCTGGATAAGGGCACCAAGCTGTCCTCGATCGTCGAGGTCAAGGGCATGCCCAATCTGGTCCGGTGGACGATCGTGAGCTACAAGCCCCCGCAGAGCATGACGCTCGACGGCGATGGCAAGGGCGGCGTGAAGGTCAAGCTGATCGGCAAGATCAAGGCGGCCGACAAGGACCCCGCCGGGTCCACCGTGACGTTCGACGTGCACCTCGGCGGTCCGGCACTGTTCGGACCGATCGGCATGATCGTCGCCGGTGCGCTCAAGGGTGACATCCGCGAGTCGCTGAACAGGTTCAAGACAGTCTTCGCGTGACGGTGGCCCGCAGGCTGGCCGACCTCGTGCGCGTGGGCGCCGGCGTCGAGCTGCCGGTGCGGATTCGCGCCTGGGACGGCACCGAGGCCGGACCCGCCGATGGCCCCGTCCTGGTGATCCGGAACCGTCGTGCGCTGCGGAGGCTGCTGTGGGCGCCCGGTGAACTGGGGTTGGCCCGCGCGTACGTCACCGGCGACGTCGACGTCGAGGGCGACATGGCCGACGGCTTTCGGCGGGCGTGGGCGACCGCGGAACGAAGACGCGCGCCGATCTCGCTGCGCGACAAGGTCCGTGCCGGGTCCGCGGCGGTGCGGCTCGGAGGCGTCGGGCTGCCACCGCAGCCGCCCGCGGCCGAGGCGCGACTGGCCGGACGACGGCACACCCGCGCCCGCGACCGGGCCGCGATCGCTCATCACTACGACCTGTCCAACGACTTCTACCGTCTTCTGCTCGACGAGCACATGGCGTATTCGTCGGCGTATTACCCCGATCTGGACGCGGACCCGGTCGTGTCGCTGCACGACGCGCAGTCCGCCAAGCTCGACATGGTGTGCCGCAAGCTCGAGTTGGCGCCGGATCAGCGGCTGCTCGACGTCGGCTGCGGCTGGGGCTCGATGATCCTCCATGCCGCCAGGAACTTCGGCGTCCACGCCACCGGCATCACGCTGTCCGTGGAGCAGCGCGACTTCGTCACCGCACGCGTCGCCGACGAGGGACTCGAGGGTCGCGTCGAGGTCCGTCTGCAGGACTACCGCGAGCTGTCGGATCCGCCGGCGACGTTCGACGCGGTGAGCTCGATCGAGATGGGCGAGCACGTCGGCGAGGACAACTACCCCACCTACGTCGCGACCATGCGGCACGCCGTGAAGTCGGGCGGTCGGCTACTGCTGCAACAGATGTCGCGGCGGGAGGGGGACGCGCCGGGTGGCGGCCCGTTCATCGAGTCCTACATCGCGCCGGACATGCACATGCGGCCACTGTGGCAGACGGTGCGTCACCTCCAGACCGCCGGCTTCGAGATCCGCGACGTCGAGGCGATGCGCGAGCATTACACCAGGACGGTCGCGCAGTGGCTCGAACGGTTCGACAGCCGCCACGACGAATTCGTCGCCCTACAGGGCGAGGAGGTCGCCAGAGTATGGCGGCTCTATCTCGTCGGCGGTGGGCTGGCGTTCGAGCAGGGCCGGATGGGCGTCGATCAGATTCTGGCCCGCAAGCCGACTGCGCGATGAGTTTCGCCCGCGGCTCCGGTCGACATTGGTGACACACCCCTTCACGAAGGAGACCACCATGGCCGTTCGCACTCAGGCTCCGCTCGGCGCCCCCGTATGGATCGACCTGACGACGTCGGACTTGGAAGGCGCACAACGTTTCTACGGCGCGGTCTTCGGCTGGTCGTTCGCCGATGCCGGCCCGGACTACGGTGGCTACGTCACCGCCTCCCTCGACGGCCGGCCCGTCGCCGGTCTGATGGCCGCCGATCCGCGGTGGAACGCGCCCGACGGGTGGACCACCTATCTGCACACCGACGACGTCGACGCCACGCTGACGTCCGTGGTCGCTGCGGGCGGGCACTCCTGCGTCGGCGCGATGGACGTGCCGGACAAGGGCAGGATGGCGATGGTCACCGACGCGGCCGGGGCGATGGTGGGCCTGTGGCAGCCTGCTGGGCACCAAGGCTTCGAGATCGTCGGCGAGGCGGGCTCACCGGTGTGGCACCAGCTGACCACCCGCGACTACCGCAAGGCCCTTGACTTCTACACCGAGGTGTTCGGTTGGCGTCTCAACGTCGAGTCCGACACCGATGACTTCCGATACAGCAACGCGATCTTCGACGGCGAGCCACTGCTCGGCGTGATGGACGGCTCCACCATGCTGCCCGACGGCGCACCGTCGAACTGGTTCGTCTTCCTCGGCGCCGACGACGTCGACAAGACACTCGAGGTGATCACCGCTCACGGCGGCAACGTGGTGCGCGGCGCCGAGGACACCCCCTACGGCAGGCTGGCCTCGACCACGGACACCACCGGCGCCGGCTTCAACCTGGCGTCGCTGGCCACCTGACGTTCGGGGCGCTTCGCCCGACGGGTGAAGATGGGGAGATGACCACTCCCGAAACCGATCGAGTCGAGCGCGGCCCGAAGACGTACGTCAAGGCGTGCATCAATGGCGCGCGCACGCCGGATCAGCATCCGAACCTGCCGGTCACGCCGGAGCAGTTGGCCGCGGCGGCGCTGTCCGCCCACCGGGCGGGCGCGCAGGCAGTGCACATGCATCCCAAGACTCACGATGGGCGGGATTCACTCGAGCCCGACGTCGTCGGCGCTGCGGTGGCCGCAGTGCGTGCGGCGGTGCCCGGTCTCCCGTTGGGGGTGACGACGGGGTTCTGGGCGCTCCCCGATGCGGACGCACGGCGCCGAGCCGTCGAGCAATGGACGGTGTTACCGGACTTCGCGTCGTTGAACTGGCACGAGCCGGGTGCGCCGGAACTGGCAGAAGTCCTGCTCGGCATGGGCCTTGGCGTGGAGATCGGGCTGTTCCACCTTGAGGCGGCCCAGTCGTGGGCGGACTCCACGATGGCTCAGCACTGCATGCGGGTGATGATCGAGTTGCAGGGTCACGAGAGTGTCGCGGTGGCCGACGCCATGCTCGCGCGGATCGCGGCGGCAGGCTCGCCCGCACCGGTGCTGCTGCACGGTCTGGACGAGAGTTGTTGGCCGCTGCTGGAACACGCCGGGGCGTGCGGCGTGCAGACCCGCATCGGCATGGAGGACACCTTGACGCTGCCGGACGGGTCCGTGACGCCCGACAATGCCGCGCTGGTGTCGGCGGCGCTGCGGCTGCTAAGGGCGAGTGAAGCGACGGGGTAGGTCAGGTCGGGCGAGCGAAGCGACGGGGTAGATCAGGCAGGGCGAGCGAAGCGACGGGGTAGATCAGGCAGGGCGAGCGAAGCGACGGGGTAGATCAGGTCGGGGCGCCGAGCACGAAGTCGGCGAAGTCGAACCCGGGCACCACGACACAACTCATCAGCGCGGGTTCGTCGTCGCGCGGCCTGGCCCGTTGCCAGTGACCTGGCGGCACGACGTATTGCGGCACGTGGCCGGCGGCGAGGTCGGCCCCGAGCAGATGCGTCGTGCTGGCGCTCTGTTCGGCGCCGACTTCCAGCAGCAAGGGGCTGCCGCGGTGATGGAGCCACAACTCGGCGCTGCGCACGGTGTGCCAGGCTGACTGCTGACCGGGCATCAGGAGGAACAGGATCGCGGTGCCTGCGCTGCGCGGGCCGGCGTACTCGGGTGGCAGCGCGGATTGCCCGATGGTGATCTCGCTGCGCCACGTCTCCCGGTACCAGCCCCCTTCGGGATGCGGTGACAGGTCCAAAGTCGACGCCCAATCAGGCAGATCCGTCATGGCGCAAGCCTACGTCGCAGCGGCTCGCGGAACCGATACCCTCATCGCATGGCCCGCTTGCGCCCCGGATGGTTCGTCGTCCTGTGCGCGGCGGTGCTCCTGGTCAGCGCCTGGCTTCCGTGGCTGGTGACCAGCGGCGGCGGCGGCGGACGGGCGAATGCGATCGGCGGGAAGTTCGGCATCATCGACGTGCCACCGAATGGCTTCGGCGTCGGTCAACTGATCGTCATGCTCGCCTCGACGTTGATCGTGGCAGCCGCGATGGCGGCCCGGAGTTTGTATCCAAAGATCGCTTCGACTGCCGCGCTGGGTATTTCGGTGCTGCTGACAGTGCTGTTGCTGTGGTACTACCGCCTCTACGTCGGGACTCCGGTGGCCGCCGGTTACGGGCTCTACGTCGGTGGGGCCGCCGTGCTCGCCGCGGTGGTGCTCTCGGTGGTCGCGATGGTCGCGGCGTGGTCGGGCAGGGGGCGTCGACGGTGACCGGTTTCGTCGAGCCCGTCGTCCTCACCGGGCATCACTGGGTCACGCTGGAGCCGTTGACGCAGGCGCATACGGCCGAGATCGCGGCGGCGTCCGCGGACGGCAATCTCGGGGCACTGTGGTTCACCAGCGCGCCGTCTCCGGAGACGGCGGCGCAGTGGGTGGACGCGCGGTTGGCGGCACAGCGCCCCGCCACGGGTTTGACGTTCGTGGTGCGCGCGCTGGACGGCCAGGTGGTCGGCTCGTCGAGCTACCTGCACGTGGACCCGCCCAACCTGCGCCTGGAGATCGGTTACACCTGGTACCGCGAGTCGGTTCGGCGTACCGGTGTGAACACCGAGTGCAAGCTGTTGATGCTAGGCCATGCGTTCGACGAATTACGTTGTGTGGCAGTCGAGTTCCGTACGCACTTCTTCAACTCGACCAGCCGGGCGGCGATCGAGCGGTTGGGCGCGAAGTGTGATGGAGTGTTGAGGAGCCATCAGCTGTTGCCCGACGGGTCGCGGCGCGACACCGTGGTCTACTCGATTCTCGACGTCGAATGGCCTGCGGTGCGCAACAATCTGCGGTTCCGGCTCGGCCGGTGACGGCGCCGCGATGACACCGTCACCGGCCATGCCGGTGGGTGACTAGCCCGCGTCGATGGTGTTGGCCTCGATGGACGTCTGAGACCCGCCACGGGCGACTTCGACCTTGCGCGGCTTGGCACGCTCGGCGATCGGAATCGTCACCGTGAGAACACCGTTCTCGTAGGTCGCACTGATCGCCGATTCGTCGACGCCGTCACCGAGTGACAGTTGCCTGCGGTAGGTGCCGAAGAAGCGCTCGTTGGTCAGCCACTGGACCGATTCGTCGCTTCGCGCGGTCCGGTGCGCGGAAATCGTCAACGTTCCGCCATCGACGTCGATGTCCACCGAGCCGGGATCGACGCCGGGTAGATCGGCGGTCAGCACGTAGTGGTCGCCCAGCTTGCACAGGTCCATCGGCATGAATCGCGGACTGCGGTTCGATCCGGTCTGGTTGGTCAGCAGACCGCGAGTCAACGCATCGAGTTCACTGAATGGATCAAAACGAAGCACAGTAATCCACCTCCCTCGTCGAGCCAGATGCCCGCCCCCTTGGCGGGCGCCTCATCACTGTGCACCACCAAAATTAGCACTCGATATGAGAGAGTGCCAGATTTTTTTCGAGAAATTTTCTGCCGTCCGGTGCGTGTGTGACGCCTATGGCCGCACCGACACCACCTCGGCACCCCGCAGTGTCGTCGCGCACTGGTCGCAGCAGAGGGCTGCGTCGAACTCGTTGTCGCACAGCGTGTGCCGCAGCAACACGGCCGGGCCTTCCGACGCGCCGAACCAGTGCTGCGCCCACTGCAGGGCGGTGATCAGAATGGGGAAGGCGGCGCGACCCTTCTCCGTGAGCAGGTACCGACCGTCGCACGGCTCGAGCACGCCGTTCGAGGTGAAGGTCTCCAGCCGGTCGGCCAAGGAGCCGGGCGGAGCGCCGAGCTGTGCGGCGAAGTCGTTGAAACGGGAGGTGCCGACGAAGGCCGCGACGAGCACGGCGAAGCTCCACCGGTTGCCGAGGATCGCCATCGTCTGCGGAAACAGGCCAGCCCGGCCGGCCGACGGGGACCGGCGCCTCGTCGACTCGACCGGCACCGAGCGGTGCCACGACCCACTCGGGCCCCACGACGCGCTCAGATCCTTCTCGGTCACGACCAGCGTGCACGCCCGGCACGTCAGCAGGGGGGCGAAGTCGGCGGCGCAGCCGATGTGGTGCATCTTCGGCAGCCGTTCGGCGGGGCGCGGGACCCAGCGGCGCTCCCACTCCCATATCGCGGTCAGCACCGGCCAGAGCGCCCGCCCGCGTGGCGTCGGCAGGTACTCATAGCGCGACGGCCTCTCCCGGTAGAGACGACGGGCGAGCAGCCCGTCGGCGGTCATCGCGGACAGCCGCCCGGTGAGCACTGCGTAGGAGATCGGCAGGCGTTCGGCGAAGTGGCCGTACCGGGTGGCGCCGAGTAGGGACTGCTGGGCGATCAGCAGGGTCCATTCGTCGCCGAGGACGCCCAGCATCCGGCCGACGGCGTTGACTCCGCCCGGGTGCACTAGAGGCCGATCGCCTCAGCGGCGGTGTCGGTCTCGCGCCAGCGCCGGAGCTCGGAGCCCGCCGCCCACGTCGAGTGCGTGCCGCTGGAAACCCGTTCGGGGAGCGCCAGTTTGCAGACCGGACCATCGCCGACCCGGGCGGCGTCGAACACCAGGCAGTAGGAGGCATCGGCGTTCATGTCGGTGGTGATGGTCACGAGGTAGCCGTCGTCTTCGCCCGCACTGCCCACCCGGGGAGCCGCCCCGGCGGCGACATGGGATCGGGGTGCCATCGCCGTTTCGCTGCCGTAGACGCCGTCGGCGAACGCGAAGCGCTCCTCGGCGCCGGTCAACAGGTCGTGCTTGATCAGGCCGTCGAACAGGAACCAGCCCGGCTTGCCCGTCGCGGCGTAGGTGTAGCGGTACGCGGAGCCGGCATGACCGGGATTGATCATGCCGAACTCGGTGATGCTGTCCGAGAGTTGTTCTTCGCGGACCGCGCCGGTGACGAGGTTGAAACGCCAACGGTGCAGTCGGGCCTGCATCCGGTCCAGCGCGAGGAAGCGAAAGGCGCGTTGCCACTTGTCGCCCAATCCGTTGTCCGTCGGCTCCGGATCGCCCTGGTAGAAACCGTCGAGCACGATCTCGTCGCCGTCCTCGTAGGCGTTGGTGAAGTGCAGGACGTAGGTCGGGTCGGCCTCGAACCACGTGATGTCCCAGGGAATCTCCGCGGTGGCACCCCGGCGTGGGACCACGGCGAACCGTGAGGGCATGTCGCGGTGGAAGCGCGCGACGTGAGCGTTGCGCTCGAGGTATTCGGGCTCCCAGAACAGTGGGAAGTCGTTGAGGATCGCATAGCGCTCGGTGAACGCCATGTCGTGCGGGAGACGCGGGCCGGGCAGGGGCACGTCGACGTAGTGCGCGAGGTGATTGTCGGCCCCGACCACGCCGTAGTGCATGAACGGGTCCTGCTTGGAGTAGTTGAAGAACAGCAACTCGCCGGTCTTGTCGTCCACCTTGGGATGCGCGGACACCCCCCAGTCGAAGGGGAAGGCGCCGCCCCAGTCCTGCTTGCCGAGCGTGTCGCCGGTGAACGGGTCGACCCGGTAGAGGTCGCCGCACTGGTAGAAGCTGGTCAATGCGGTGCCGCGGTGCACGATCACGTCGGTGCTCGACGCGTCCTTCATCAACGTCCTTGCACCCCAACCATGGTCGCGCTTCGCCAGGCCCACCGGTTCGGCGAGCCCCGGCCACAGCGGGCCGCCCGCGGCGAGCTCTTCGGTGAAGCCGTCGGTGCGCACGAATCTGTTGCGGTAGAACGCCTTGCCGTCGCGAAATCCGACCAGGTGCATCATCCCGTCCCCGTCGAAGGGGTGATACGCCTTGAGCGCCGGGTGCAGCGGGTTCTCGGTGTTGCGCAGGTACACCCCGTCGAGATCGCGCGGAATCTCACCCTCGATCACGTCGAGGTCGTCGGCGTCCCACTCGGTGGTCTGGGGCCGCCACGGACCGGTGCGGTACGGGTGGTCGTCGTCTTCCGGCAGCGTCGACAGGAACTTGCCGACGACGTCTGTGTGCATGTTCACTCCTTTGCCGTACCGACGACGAAGCTGACCGTGGTGGACGTGCTGCCACCGAAGTTCAGCGTGCCGAAGGTGCTCGCGCCGTCGACCTGATAGGCGCCGGCGGTTCCGCTGACCTGTTTGGCGGCGTCGAGCAGCATGCGCACCCCCGATGCGCCGACGGGATGGCCGCCGCCGATCAGCCCTCCGCTCGGATTGATCGGCAGGCGTTCGCCAATCTCGATGTCACCGTTCTCGATGGCCTTCCACGACTCGCCGGGACCGGTCAGTCCGATGTGGTCGATGGCGAGGTACTCGCTGGGGGTGAAGCAGTCGTGCACCTCCATGCCGTCGAGGTCGTCGAGCGCGACCCCGGCGCGGTCGAAGGCGTCCAGGACGGCGCGGCGCACGTGTGGCATCACGTAGGGGTCGTCGGCCGAACGGTCGAGTTTCTGCCGCATGCCCAAGCCCACCGTGCGGTGTCCCCATCCCTCGATCCGGCCGAGTGGCCGCGCGTCGGGATGATCGCGGAGGTAGGCGTCGGTGACGAGGACGACTCCCGAGCCGCCGTCTGTCATCTGACTGCAGTCGAACCGGCGGATGCGGCCTTCGACGACGGGGTTCACGTCGTCTTCGAGGGAGTCGCCGGCGATCAATTCGGGCACGGTCCAGTCGCGGGTCTGCGCATTCGGGTTCCTTCGCGCGTTCGCGAAGTTCACCGTGGCGATGGCCCGCAGATGGCTCTCGTCGAGGCCGTAGCGCCGGTCGTATTCGTCGGCGACACGGGAGAACATCGCGGGCCAGGTGAACGTGGCGTCGGCACCCTCGTGGCCGGTCCACGCGGCGGCGCCGAGGTACTGGGCGGCGGTGTCGCCCGGGACGGTCTTCTCCAGTTCGACGCCCACGACGAGCGCCGTGCGGTAGGCGCCGGACCGCAGGTCGGAGATGGCCGCGAGCAGGGCGATGCTGCCCGATGCGCAGGCCGCTTCGTGGCGGGAGGACGGGGTGTCCCAGAGTCCGTCGACCACTGTGGCCGGCATGGCGCCGAGGTGCCCCTGGGCGGCGAACATCTCGCCGAACGCGTTGCCGACGTGCACCACCTCGACGGCGGCCGCGTCGATCTTGGCGGCGTGCAACGTCGACGTGACGATCTCGGCGGTCAGGTCCGCGAAGTCGACGCCCTCGCGGGTGAGGTTGCGTGCGAAGTCACTCTGGTAACCGCCGAGGATCCAGACGCCGGTCGCACCCATGGACCGGACCGTACTACAACTAACAGAGTGACTCGGGCCGAACGGACCGGACGATCCCCTGCAGACGACGATCTCGCCGGCTCTAGTCTGAACCGGCGAGATCTTGGCGTCCGCGGTTGTCGACCACCGCGGGCACCCGTGGCGAGCATTTCCCGCACCGCAGCGGCACAAACGTCGTACCCATCCAGACACGAGGCGATAATGCAGTCATGAAGGTGCAAAACACCGACCTCGCTCTCCGGATGGCGGAGTTGGCGCGGGTCATCGCACTGAGGAAGGTCGACGACGTGCTCGCCGACGTCACCGCCGCCGCCAAGGAGTTGATTCCCGGGGTGGACATCGCGGGCGTACTGCTCGTGGGCAAGGCGAGCAGCTACGAAACCCTCGCCCCGACGTCCGACCTGATGTTCAGGCTCGACGAGCTGCAGATGCGCACCGGCGAGGGTCCGTGCCTCCAGGCGGCGGTGGACGAGGTCGTGGTGCGCACCGACGACTTCCGCGACGAGCCGCGCTTTCCCCACTATGCGCCGGAGGTCGTCAAGCTCGGGGTGCTCAGTGCGCTGTCGTTCAAGCTCTACACCGCCGACCGCACCGCAGGGGCGCTCAACCTGTTCGGCTTCGAACCCGAGCTGTGGGACGGCGAGGCGGAGACCATCGGCATGGTGCTGGCGGCACACGCCGCCGCGGCGATCCTGTCGAGTCGCGAGGGGGATCAGCTGCAGTCGGCGCTGTCGACGCGCGATCGCATCGGCCAGGCCAAGGGCATCATCATGGAGCGCTTCAAGATCGACGACGTCCGCGCATTCGGAATGTTGCGTCAGCTGTCGCAGGACACCAACACCAAGCTCACCGACGTGGCGCAGCGCGTCATCGACACCCGCGGGACCTGACCGGCAGGTCCCGCGTCAGTCGTCGCGGTCGGCCGCGCGTAGCCCGATCGAGAAGGCCGTCAAGTCGGTGTGGTCCAACGGATCGCGACCGGTCATCTCCCTGATCCTCGCCAACCGGTGCCGCACCGTGTTGGTGTGCAGGTAGAGGTCACGCGCGGTGTCGCTCAGCGATCCGTTCGCGACCAGCAGCGCCCGCAACGTACGCACGTGCTGAGTCCCACGCCGGTGGTCCATCTCCGCCAGTGGATCGATCAGCTGCTGCCGGAACGGGGCGAGCTGAACGAGCGGGACTTGCTCGAGAAGGCTCTCCAGGGTGCTGAGCTGGTCGGGACCGACGCGACACCCGCGGCGCTGCGCCAGACCCAGCGCGATGCGTGCCTGCCCGATGGCCGAGCCGATCTCCGTCAGTGGCACCGGTGAGGAATGCCCGGACGGCAGGGACAGGTCGGCGGTCACCTCGAGTGGGTTGGTGGTCAACATGAGGCAGAGGTCGGGGGCGTCCCCGACCAACGCCTCCGGAAACGCCATCGACAGCAGCGCGCCGGCGCCTGCCGGCCACGCCGAGCAGGCGAGCTGGCCGGCAGCGAATCCGGGCCAGGTCAACAGCTGACTCAACGCGCCGGGCAGCAACATGCGCCGCTCCACCAGGGATAGCAGCTGGCCGACGCGTTCGCGGGCGAGCGCGGCCTCGACGTCCCGTTGCAGCTGGGTCGCCCGGACGAACCTGGCGATGAGGTCGAGAAGCGCCGGCTCCGGTGGGCGACCACGGCCCAGCCACCCGAGGGTGCCCACGCCTGGAACGTCGACCGTGACCGCGGGCGGCGCGACCTCCGGCGCACCGACCGTGCCGCCCTGGTCGAGCAGGAAGTGACACCCCAGCAGGTGGCCGGCGGTGTCCAGCAGGTCGCGGGCCGAGTCGTGGCGTCGAAGGGCGGACAGGAGTTCGGGCACCAGGGCGTTCGTGGCGCGCGCGGCGGCGATCTCGGCGCCGAGTTCGTGCTCGGCGACGAAGCGGCTGATCTCGGTGAAGGGCGCGCTCGGCGACGCGATCAGAACCGGTAGGCCGTGGCGCACGCACCCGGCCAGCAGCGCGGCGGGTACCGCGTCGTGGCCGTCGCCGACGCCGAAGCACACGCCCGCGGCCCCCGCCTTCGCCAGTGAATCGGCGAACGCCACGCAATCCTGGGTGGTCTGCAGGCTGATGCCGACCGTGCAGACCAGTTCGCCGCCCTTCAGATAGCGCGAGGGATCCCGCAGTTCGGTGGTGTGGGCCCAGCTGATCGGACGGTCGAGGTCCTGCGGGCCACCGTCGGGTTCGGCGAGTCCCAGCCGCTCGTCCTCCAGTAGGTCGCGCATGGTCGGCACGCCGGTCATCACGCGTCCGGTCACGGGCGCTGCATGGGGTCGCCATGGGCCGGGCTCATTGGCCGAGCGTAACGCCGCCGTCACATCCGCGGGCCGAACCGTTGTGCGATCCTCCAATGTCACTGTCCAGCGCGGTCCGATCGGTGCGTCTTCGGTGCATCGGGTGGCGCGGGCGCTGACCTGGCGTGATCATTTTGCGAAGAGTGCACCGAGCGGTTGGAGCAGCGCATGTCGTCACCGGTCAGCCCCGTCGAGCAGTCTCAGCTGCTGCGCAGAGAATTCTCGCTATGGTCGGCGTTCGCGTTCGCGTTCGCCTTCATCTCCCCGATCGTGGCCCTCTACGGGATCTTCGGCTTGGCGCTGACCGCCGCGGGGCCGAGCTTCTGGTGGGGTTTCCTGCTGGTGTTCGCCGGACAGTTCCTGGTGGCGCTGGTCTTCGCCACGCTGGTGTCGCGCTGGCCGCTGGAGGGGTCCATCTACCAGTGGTCGCGTCGCCTGCTCGGCACGACGTACGGCTGGTTCGCCGGCTGGGTCTATCTGTGGACGCTGGTGATCGCGATGGCCACCGTGGCGCTCGGCGCGGCGGGCTTCATCGCCAACATCGCCGGGTTGAGCGAACCGTCGGGCGGGACGCTTGCCGTGATCGCACTGGTGATCCTGCTCGCGGGCACCGCGGTCAATCTGGTGGGACGGGGGGCACTGAAGATCTTCATGATGGGCAGCATCATCGCCGAGGTGGTCGGCTCGCTCGGGCTGGGCACCTGGCTGCTGCTCTTCCATCGGCACCAGTCGCTGTCGGTGCTGTTCACCGGCGGTGGGCCGGAGGTGGGTACCTGGACCTACCTCGGTGGGCCGTTCCTGATGGCGGTCGCCTTCATCGGCTGGTCGTTCGTCGGCTTCGAGAGCGCGGGTTCCATCGCCGAAGAGGTGCACGAACCGCGTCGGGACCTGCCCAAGGCGGTGCTGTTCTCGTTGGTGTTCATCGCGCTGGTGGTGAGCTACTCCGCCCTCGCGATCATCCTGGCCATCCCCGATCTGGGTGCAGTGGCCAACGGCACCGTCGCCGACCCGGTCTACGACACGCTCACCACGGCGCTGGGCGCCGGTGTGGCGAAACCGGTCGAGGTGCTGTTCGTCATCGGGTTCCTGGCCAGCTTCCTCGCTCTGCAGACCTCGGCATCGCGGGTCATCTGGGCCTACGCTCGCGACGGCGCGCTGCCCGGCGCCCGCGCACTGGCCCGACTCCGTGGTCACGCCCGCATTCCGGTGGTCCCGATCCTGATCACCACGGTGGTGGGCAGCGGTCTCTTCCTGCTGAGCATCGTGGCCGGTGACGTCTATACGCTGATGGTCAACTTCACCGCTGGCGGTTTCTACCTGGCCTTCCTGTTCCCGCTAATCGGGTTCGTGGTGGTGCTGCTGCGCGGGTCGTGGACCCCGGCGACGTTCTCGCTGGGCCGCGCGACGGTGCCCATCGCGGTGGTCGCCGCCGTGTGGGCGCTGCTCCAATTCCTCAACATCGCCTGGCCGCGAGCGACTTTCGACCAGCGCTACCTGGATTGGTCGGTGTGGATCGGGGTCGTGGTGCTCGGGGTGGTCGGTGCGGTGCTGTTGGCCAGCGTGCGGTCACGGATCGTCGGTGCCTTCGTGGTCGACGACGCCGAGGCCACCGGCGAACGAGCCGACGACCGGGCGCTGGCCGGTGAGTGAGCACCGGGTCGCCCTGGTCACCGGTGGCTCGAGTGGCATCGGCGCGGCCGTCGTGGCGACGCTGACCGCGCGCGGGTTCAGGGTCGGTTGCCTGGATCTCGCGGGATCGTCGGCGGGCGCGGAACATGCGGTGGCCGTTGATGTTTCGGATTCCGACGCGGTCAGACGGGCGGTGCGGCAGGTCCGTGACCGCCTGGGACCCATCAGCGCAGTGGTGACGTCGGCCGGTTATTACGAGATGGCGCCGGTCTCCGACATCGGCGTCGATGCGTGGCGGCGGATGCTGCGCGTCCACGTGGGCGGCCTGGTGAACGTCGCGCGGGCGACGCTGCCCGACCTGACCGAGCGGCGTGGGGCGCTGGTGGCGGTGGCCAGTGAACTGGCCGTCGGTGGAGGTGACGGTGACGCGCACTACGCGGCGGCCAAGGGTGCGATCATCGGGTTGGTGCGCAGCCTCGCGGCCGAGGTGGCCGGACGCGGTGTCCGGGTCAACTGCGTGGCTCCCGGGCCCACCGACACCCCGCTGCTGGCTGCTGACTCTCCCTGGCGCGCAGACGATTATCTGATGACACTGCCGTTGCGGCGGTTGGCCACCCCGCCGGAGGTGGCGCGGTGCGTCGAGTACCTGATCTGTGACGCGACGTTCAGCGTCGGCGACGTGGTGAACGTGAACTCGGGGGCGGTCATATGAGCACCAAACTCGACGGACGGGTCGCGCTCATCACCGGCGCCGCCCAGGGCATGGGCGCCGCGCACGCCAGGCGACTGGCCGCCGCCGGAGCCACCGTGGCGCTCAACGACATTCGCGACAGCGACGCATTGAGTGCGCTGGCCGACGAGCTCGGCGGGCTGACCGCGGCCGGTGACGTGTCGGATCCGCAGGAGTGCGCGCGCATCGTCGAGGGTGTGGCCGCGACCGCGGGTCGCCTCGACGTCCTGGTGGCCAACCACGCCTACATGACGATGGCGCCGTTCCTCGATCACGATGACGCCGACTGGTGGAAGGTGCTCGACACCAACCTCAGCGGCACGTTCTTCCTCGTGCAGGCGGTGCTGCCGCACATGCGCGCGGCAGGCACCGGGCGCATCGTCGTGATCACCAGCGAGTGGGGGGTCACCGGATGGCCGGAGGCCACTGCGTACGCGGCCGCCAAGTCCGGGCTGATCTCGCTGGTGAAGACGCTCGGCCGCGAACTGGCGCCCGAACGCATCCTGGTGAACGCGGTCGCCCCGGGGGTCACCGACACCCCGCAGCTGGAGGTGGACGCCGCGGCTGCCGGAATCGGTCTGGAGGAGATGCACCAGCGTTATGCCGACGCGATTCCGCTCGGCCGCATCGGTCGTCCCGATGACGTGGCCGCGGCGGTCGAACTGTTGTCCGACTTCGCACTCGAGGCGGTGGTCGGTCAGGTGATCTCGTGCAATGGCGGCTCGACACGGTCGAGGGCATGACGGAGGGAGCGGGCTTGGACAGCCAACCGTATGTGAGGACGGCGGCCGGCGTCTTGGGTCAGGTGGACGCGCAGGCAGTGCCGCGTTACGCAGGCATCGGGACGTTCGCGCGGCTGCCACAGCGGCACGAGGTCGCCGACTACGACATCGCCGTGGTCGGGGTGCCCTTCGACAGTGGAGTGACCTACCGGCCCGGTGCCCGGTTCGGACCGTCGGCGATCCGCCAGGCGTCGCGGCTGCTGAAGCCCTATCACCCCGCGCTGGACGTGGCGCCCTTCGCCGTGGCACAGGTCGTCGACGCGGGCGACATCGCGGCCAACCCGTTCGACGTCTCCGTCGCCGTCGACGAGATCCGCAACGGCGTCCTTGGCCTGCTCACCCGACCCGAGCAGCGCGTGGTGCTGCTCGGCGGAGACCACACCATCGCGCTGCCGGCCCTGCAGGCGATCAACGCGGTGCACGGCCCGGTTGCGTTGGTGCACTTCGACGCTCACCTCGATACCTGGGACACCTACTTCGGTGCGCCCTGTACGCACGGCACCCCGTTCCGCCGTGCCTCCGAGCAGGGGTTGTTGGTCAAGGACCATTCCGCCCACGTCGGCATTCGCGGGTCGCTGTACGACCGGGCGGATCTCCTCGAAGACGCCGAACTCGGATTCACCGTGGTGCACTGCCGCGACATCGACCGCATCGGCGTCGACGGCGTCATCGAGCGGGTGCTGGCCCGCGTCGGGGACCATCCCGTGTACGTGTCCATCGACGTCGACGTGCTGGACCCGGCGTTCGCGCCAGGAACCGGAACGCCGGAGATCGGCGGGATGACCAGCCGTGAACTGGTGGCGGTGTTGCGCGCGATGCACGCGCTGAACATCGTCGGGGCCGACGTGGTCGAGGTGGCGCCGGCGTATGACCAGGCCGAGGTCACCGCCGTGGCGGGAGCGAACCTTGCCTACGAGCTCATCACCCTGATGGCGGGCCGATGAGTCAGATCCCTTGGCCCGACGGCAAGACGGCGGCGGCAGCGTTCACGTTCGACGTGGACGCCGAGTCGGCGGTGCTCTGGAACGCCGAGTCGGTCGGCGCGCGGATGAGCGTGATGAGCCATCAGGCGTACGGTCCGCTGGTCGGTGTGCCCCGCATCCTCGACCTGTTGGACCGTCACCAGATCGCGTCGACGTTCTTCGTGCCCGGCCACACCGCCGACCGCTATCCCCAGGCAGTCCGCGCCATCGTGGCCGCCGGGCACGAGATCGCCCACCACGGCTATCTTCACGAACAGCCGACCGCCCTCACGCTCGAGCAGGAGATCGACGTCATCGACCGTGGTCTCGCCGCATTGGCCGACGTGGCGGGCGTGCGACCCACGGGGTACCGGGCTCCGATGTGGGACCTGTCGTGGCGCACCCCCGCCCTGTTGGCCGAGCGTGGCTTCCTCTACGACTCCTCGCTGATGGACTCCGATCATCCCTACGAGTTGGCGATCACGCCCGGCGCCGACCGGTCGCTGGTCGAGATCCCGATCCAGTGGGCACTCGACGACTGGGAGCAGTACTGCTTCCTGCCCGAGGTGTCGGGCAGCGGGCTGATCGAGAGCCCCCGCAAGGCGCGCGAGCTGTGGCAGCTGGAGTTCGACGGCCTGCGCCGCGCCGGTGGCTGCTGGGTGCTCACCAATCATCCGTTCCTGACCGGGCGGCCGTCGCGGGCCGCTGAACTCGACGACCTGATGCGCTACGTGCTCGACCACGACGACGTATGGACCACCAACCTCGCCGCCATCGCCGAACACGTTCGTGGCCTTGGGCTCACACGCCGCTCCATCACACCGCCCGACGTGCCGCGCTGACGGATGCCGGCGGCGTGCGGCGTGGAACCACCCCGAGGACCGCTCGAACGGCGTCGCGCACCCGGTCGGACACGGACACCGGGGCAGACATGTCTAACTTTCCATCGAGGTGTAGGAATGCGAGGCCGTGGACCAACGCCCAGACCGCCGTAGTCATGGCCTCCGCGTCGGCGTCGGGAAAGCTCCTTTGGACGGCAGCCCTGACGAAGTCGAGGATCGCATTGGCCGCCGCCACTCGCTCACGGCTCTCTCGATCGCAGGGCGCTCCGAACATCATCTGGAATAAGGCGGGTCGCCGCATGGCGAACTCGACATAGGCGACGCCCACTTCCGCGAGATGCTCCGGCGTCGATGGCGATGGCTCCGAATCGGCCATCCACGCGGCGAGCTCGCGGTAGCCCACCGCGGCGACTGCAGAAACGAGGGCATCGCGGTCCGCGTAATGGCGATAAGGTGCGCCAGGTGAGACGCCGGCACGGCGGGCGACGGCGCGTATTGACAGGCCGGTCGGCCCCCCGTGCTCTTCGAGCAGTTCCATCGCCGCGCGCACGCATGCAGCGCGCAGATCACCATGGTGGTACGGGGTGCTCGACATGGCGCAGGTCACACTCATTCAATGTAGACAGTGTTTACAACTGGACTTAATGTTAGCGCGGTATTCAGCGGTAAGGCCAATGATCCGTTTCACGGATGTGCCGGTCGTTCTTGACCTTACGTGATCACGGGCCACCCGGGGGTGGCGAATCCACAGTCGTCGCACGTTCCAGACGAGGAGTGACATGCTCGAAGTTCTCGACAAGGGTCAGGTCAGTGATGCGCACCCGCACCCGCTGCTCTTTGTTCATGGGGCATGGCACGGCGGTGGTGTTGGGACGAGAACTTCCTCGACTTCTTCGTCGCACGAGGCCATCGGGTGGTAGCGCCCAGTCTGCGCGGTCACGGTTCAAGTCCCACGGCTGGATCCGTTCGACTGCGCCCGATTTCGGACTTCGTCGACGACCTCTCCTCGGTGATCGACACGCTGTCGTCGGCTCCAATCCTGGTGGGGCATTCGATGGGTGGGTTCGTCGTACAGAAGTATCTCGAGACCCATGATGCTCCCGCCGCGGTCTTGATGGCCTCGGTGCCGCCGCGTGGGCATCTACGTTCGCTACTGCGGTCGGTCCGCCGTCATCCGTGGCGCTGCTCGAAATTCATGCTCACCGGCAAGCCGTCGGATCTGTACGGATCAACGGTGGGGGCGCGCGAATACTTCTTCAGCGAACAGACGCCGGACGACCTCGTCGAAACCGTCGCTGGGCGACTCCGGGTAGACAGCATGCGGGCGATCTTCTTCGACATGGTGGCGGGCGACCTGGTCGACACCGACAAGGTGAACACACCCATGTTGGTCATCGGCGGAACACACGATCGCGTCTACTCGCCAGCTGACCTGCGTCGCACTGCCAAGGCCTATGACGAAGCGCCGGTGTTCATCACCGACATGGGAACGAGATGATGCTCGAATCCGGATGGCGGGTGGCCGCAGAACGCATCGAAACGTGGCTCGCTGAAAGGGGGTCGTGAACCCACTGCGTCAGCCGGTCGCCATCAGGTGGGCGAGCCGCTCGTTGGTGGCGTTCAATGTGGCGGTGATGACGCCGACCGCCTTCTCCCGCACCCGCGGCTTGTCCGGGAAGGCGGGGAACAGGCCGCGCACCACGTTGAGTCGCGCCGCCTCCAACCATTCCATCAAGTCGGGGTCCTGCAACCAGCGGGCTTGGGCCATGTTGTCCGACAGCGTGATTCGCAACCAGTCCAGGGGTTCGTCCGGGTGGGGGATGGGCACGCAGAGCGCGTTGCGCGCGTCGTCGTCGGGGTAGGCGCCTTCGACGTGGGCGATGAACGCCGAGCTGAACACTTGCTGGCATCCACGGACGCTCTGCAAGGTGATCCGGTCGCCATCGAACACGGGCACCGACGGGGGTCGCGGCAAACCCGGTGTGGTGCAGTCGACGTACAACGATCCCGGGGTGGCTGGGATCGTGCCGCCCTGCAGGTGCAGCGCTTCCGGTTCGACGCGCACCACGCGGCCCCGTCGGATCACGTCGGTGATGCGGCGGAGCTGTTCGAGCTCGCCGAGCGAGACGATGGCGCAGTGGTACATCGACGGTGTGACCGAGGAATCCAAGCGCAACAGGGCGTCGTCGGCTTCCAGCCGCGCGAAGAGATCCTCAACGGACGTGGCCGCCATGATGGCCGCCATCCGCGAGCCGATCGAGGTACGCAGTCGCTCGACGAACAGCTCGCCCGGCTGGACGTTGGCGCGGTTCATCAACCAGGAGTCGCGGGGCATGATCCACCGCAGCCGATCGTGCGGCACCCCGTTTCGCAACAGCCAGAGACAGGCGTCCATGCCGGTCTTGCCCGCGCCGACGATCGTGAAGTGCTCGTGCCGGGCGGCGTGGCGTGGCAGCGCGTTCGGTGCGATCACCTCGACGCCGTCGGCCGCGGCGAAGGGTGGCGGACGCATCGACGGGACGACGGTCAGCAGGTACGTCGCGTCGACGGTGCGTCGCCGTACGGTGACGGTGCACTCGTCCCCGCCAAGGGTGCGAAACGCGTTGTCGCCCACGTATCGCGACATCGGGTGGTAGGTCAGTCGGCCGGTGGGCAGCAATTGCCGCTGCATCACCTGCTCGTAGTAGGCGCACACCTCGGTGCCGCTCGCCAGCTCGTAGAAGCCCTCGTTCCAGCCGTGGCCGTCGATGGCGTCCGTTCCCAGCGCACGGGAGTTGACGCCGTAGTAGGCGGCCGGCTGGTGCAGGCGCACGAAGGGGTAGGACGACGTCCAGTGCCCACCGGGCTGGTGGCCCTCGTCGACGAGCACGACGGTGGCATCGGTTTCGCTGAGCAGCGTGTCGACGAACGCCATGCCCATCGCCCCCGCGCCGATGACGAGGTAGTCGGCTTCGATGGTGGTCATGGCAAACGACGGTACGCGAGTCAGGCCGGCGGATTCCGGGTCGCCTCGATGGCGCTGTAAATGCCCGAGCCGCCGATGACGCGGTCCACGGTGAAGCCACCCTCGGCGAGCAGTCGCCGCCACTGTGACTCGGTGCGCTCACGTCCGCCGACCGTCACCATGATGGTGAGGTCGATGATCTTGGCGGCGTGCGGGACGTCGTCCTCCGGAACCACCAGTTCGAGTAGAAGCAGCTTGGCGCTCTGGTCGGCGGCGCGCCCGATGGCGTTCAGGATCCGGATCGCCGAGGCGTCGTCCCAGTCGTGCAAGACAGCCGACAGTACGTAGACGTCGGCGCGGGGAACGGCGTCGAAGAAGCTGCCGGCCACCGCGGTGGCACGGTCCACGAGTCCCGCCGCGGTCAGTGTCGCGGTGGCCGCGGAGACGACGCTGGGCGTGTCGAACACGATGCCGTGTCGCCCGGGGAAACGACGCAGGAGCTCGGCGAGCAGGGTGCCGTCGGCGCCACCGATGTCGGCGATGATGGCGTCGCGGGGAAGCGTCAGTCGGTCCAGCAGATCGCCGCGGCCGCCCGTCGTGAAGGCAGCCATCGCCGAGTTCTGCAACTCCGCGAGTCCGGGCGTGTCGTCGATCCCGTCGAAGAACGGCCGGCCGAGGTATCCGGTGGCGCCCGCCTCACCGGTGCGCACGGTGTGCAGCAGGCTGCTGAACGGCGCGTAGTGGGTCTGCGCCAGGTAGCGCGCGACGTTGCGCATCGAGTCGGCCGGGCCGTCGGCCAGGGTGCGGCCGAGCGCGGTGAGCTCCACCTCGCGCCCCGAGGTGTGGAACACCCCGAGGGGCACGAGAAATCGGATGAGCCGCCCGAACGCATCGGCATCCGCGCCGACGATGGCCGCGAGCTCCTCGACGTCGCGCGGCCCCGACCACAGCGCGGTGGCGACGTCGAGTTCCGCGACGACATACAGCGCCTGCGTGACCTCGAAGCCGGTGAGCAGTTGGTGCATGTGCGCCGCCGCGGTGGTGTGAGGTCCGGCGGTCATCATGGGCGGCCGGCTACCGGTGGTCGCGACGGATGATGATGAACAGTGGCTCTTCCTGCGGCACGTAGGGTGGCGCGGCGGTGATCTGGCTGTTGCCCGGTGACACGCACTGGGTGGCCGAGCCGACGTCGGTGCAGACCTGCGGTGAGGCGGCGGCCGTCGGTGCCACGGCAATCGCCGCCGCGACGGCGCCCGTGACGAGCAGTGGCACCCTGATGTTGCCTGTGAAGTACATGGTGGTGATCCCTTGGTCTACTGAGACTTTCGATGACGGCGAGCCCTACCTCCAGGAGAACGCCCGTGCGGCGTGGGCCATTTCGTGGCGTCGTCAATTGGCCGAGGCCTCGGTGCCGACGGTGGGTTGCGGCGCCGGCGTCGGCAGGGCGATCAGGGGCACTCCCGGGGTGCCGAGGCGGCCCGCCAACCAGGGCAGTGTTGTGGCGAATGCGGTTGAGGCGAAGGGCCAGTCATGCCTTCCCGGCTGTGTTACCACCGCGCAGCCGATACCGTGTGCGTGAGCAACCGCACACAATGAGCGTGCCGCCACGTCCTGACCCTCGGGATTGTCCAACGCGTCGGTTGGCGCGGCGCCGGGATTCGCTCCCGTCCCCGCGACGTCGAACCACGCCGACACACCGCTGTAACGGCCGTGCCGGGTGATCACCGTGGTCGGATCCGATGCCGACCATGCCGCGGCGTCGCCGCCGAACAACCGGGCAATCGTCTCGTTCCTGGTGCCCGAGTTCGGGCCGAGGTCTCCCGCGATGTCGACGAAGGCACTGAACACGTCGGGATGCTTCGCGGTCAGGACGACGGCACAGGTACCGCCCATCGACCATCCCATGATGCCCCAGTTGCTGCGGTCCCTGCTGACGCCGAAATTCGAACTCATGTACGGCACCACGTCTTTCACCAAGTGATCCTCGGCGTTGCCGCGGGTGCCGTTGACGCACTCGGTGTCATTGCTGAAGGCGCCGGTCGGGTCGACGAACACCAGCACGGGCGCGTATCCGCCGTGAGCGCTGGCGAAGTCGTCGATCGTGGTCACCGCATTGCCGGCCCGAAGCCAGTCCGCGGGGGTGTTCAACGCGGCACCGATCATCATCACCGTCGGAAGCCGTGGCGGCGGGTTACTGGCGAACCACGCGGGCGGCAGGTAGACCAGCTCGGGGCGGTGCGCGAACTTCGACGCCTCGGCGCTGACGGTCACCGGCACCACGACGCCTCTCGCCGGCCGGGTGCCGGCCAGCTGCATTGCCGTCACGGTCAGGCGGTCCGTCTGGTCAGGCAGCGGTCCGGCAGCCAATTGATTCCAGGCGGCGTGGACGGTGGGGAAGTATCCGACCCACGATTTGACCACGAGCGCCGAAGTCAGCACGCACAGCGGCACCGCGAGGGTGGCCAGTCCGCGGCGCCACCATGGCGTGCCGCGCCACCCGAGAACCAGTGCGCACAGCGCCGACCCGCTCAGCGCCAGCCACCCCCAGAGCGCCCACGGTGCCGGGTCGCCGGCCACGCCCACCGAGCCGATGTACCAGTGCGCCCATATCGCCAATGCCACGCCGGAGGTCACCGCGACCGGTATCGACACCGTCCGCCACCGGCGCGAACGCCAACCGATGGCACCTGCCAGCGTCGTGGCGGCGAGGTTCTGGACGGCCGTCGGCAACCAGCCGTGCATCAACGAGACGTGCCCGAAGTAATGCCGGACGGACTGCGCTTCGGTCAGCCACGCCGCGGCAGCGCTCACCGGCGTCGTCGACATCACGCCTCCATCGTGACGAATGCACGCTGGCATCCTGCTGTGCGCTGCGGATACGAGCACCTAGCGAGTACGGTGCCCTGTTACTTCGTCTTCTGGATGAGGGTGCCCCATGCGCTCAAGGTCCGATCGGAGTCGGAGTCTCCGTACTGCAGGGTGAAGGTGTCGTCGACTGCTTCGCCGACGTTCCACAGCAGGCCGCCATCGACATCGCTGTTGTTGATGGCACGAGCGACGTTGTCGTAGAAGGCCTGCCGCACGTCAAAGCTTCCGGCGTCGCGGTAGGCGTAGCCGACTTCTTCCAGGAAAACCGGCTTGTCCAGGTGCTCCGCGGCGTCGCGCCAATCCTGGATGACGACGCCGAGGTCATGACTGCTCGCTGGATCGCGCAGGTAGATGGGGTAGAGGTGGCTGGAGCAGAGCGTGATTGCCGGGATGCGACACAGCGTGTCGAAATCGGCACCGGGGAGCCCGATGAGGCCTTGATCGTAGGGGTAGTCGCGGCCGAAGCCCTCGGAGCCGATGGTGACGAGATGACGTTGATCCAGACTGCCGACGTAACCCGCCATTTCCTCGGTCCAACTGGCCACCGCTCCCGGTGGGGAGGTGGGGTTCGGACGCGGCTCGTTGAGCAGGTCCCAGGCCATGATGGCTTGCTGGTCGGCCATCCGCACACCGGTGGCATCGCGATAGTCAAGCAGTCGACGAATCTGGTCGCGGTATCGGTCCTTGGCCGTGGTCGAGCCGAAGAAGTCCTCGCCGGGCGGCGTGAAGTACGACTGACCGCCGAAGCTGGGCAGGGCATTGCCCAGGGTGCACACCACTCGCAAGCCGCGCACCCGAGCGCTTGCCAGAATGTTGGCCAGTCGCGCCAAGCTGGCGTCGCTCAATCCGCCGTCGCGATCGAAACACCATGTGCGAACGGTGTTGTAGCCGCTGCCCGCCAGGTCTGCCAGTCGGGCGTCGACGACGTTCGGTGGCTGTTCGAGGAGATCGTAGCTGTTGACGCCGACGCTGTTCCAGCGGTTGCCGTCGAGAAAGAGGTGTTGACCCTGCTTGGTGACCGTGTCCTTGAGCTCGGGTCGACGTTTGTAGACGATGACACCACCGCTGCGGAAGACCGCGACGAAGTGGTCGGCAAGAATGTTGCGACTCAGTGGGCTGAAGCCCGTCCACACCGCGTCGGTATCCGCCTGTTGCAGAACGACCCACTGAGCATGCTGAGCCGGATTGCCCAGGCTCTCTTGCCAATACGGCTTGTTTCCAACACCTATGAACGAGCCCATCGGAACACCGCTCTCCACCGGGCCGATGGGCCGCCGATAATCGTCCATCAACACGAGTCCACCGTCGTAGTGCTGGCGCAACCAGTCTTCGACGACGGCGCTGTCGGGTCCCTTGGAGACGCGCTGTGACGACAGGCCGACGGTGCCGTCCTGAAAGGCCATCACCTGCCTGGTGGAGACGAAGACGCATGCCTGCGCTGCGATCACGAGGGCGAACAGCGGCACCAGGACCTTCGGTCTACGGGCGCCGAGATAGGCGACGAAGATCCCGATCGGGAGCAGTGCCTGAAGTCCATACCGAATGTTCGACATCCGGTACGGCGCGTTCGGTGGCGCGAGCCGTGGCAGGATCAACGAGGCCTGCCCGAGATAGAGCGACACGATGTAGAACGCGAAGCAACTCAAGGCAGCGGCGGCGATCAGCGGCGGCCCGATTCGGCGCTCGCGGATCGACTTCACCAGCAGAATCGCAAGTCCGGACGCGGCCAGCACGAGCAGCGCCGAACCCGCGATGATCCGAACGTCCTCGAACCAGTAGAGGACGGACTTGCCCATGTCGTGGTAGGTCGGAAGCAAGCCTGTGCGCAGGAAGAATTGCTGCTGCTCAGCCGAGCCGTAGACACTCCGGGCGAAGTACAGCGGATCGGAGAAGATCAATTGGTTCCACAACAACCACCCGCCGATGCCGGTGAGGGCAAGCACGCCGAACAAGATGCAGAGGCCCTCCATGCTGGCGCGGGTTCGGTAGCGGTCCGCAGCGATGATCAGCACGGCGACCGCCTCGATGAGAACGAACATCCAGCCGTCGTAGCGCGCGAGTGTCGCCAAGCTGGCGAGCACGCCCGTTACCACCAGATTGTTGATCCCGTCGTGCAACACCCACTTGCACAGGAAGTACAGGGACGAGGTGACCATGGCCAGCAGAAGCAGTTCGGTCATCGGCGTGGCAGCCAGGTAGAGCGTGTTCGGGTTGGCGATGATCACCAGCGGTGCCAGCCAGCTGGCGGCGATGCTGCCGGTGAGCAAGTACGATGTGCGGTACGACATCACCGCCGCCAACACCAGGCACGGCACGCCGACTGCGGCACCGGCCAGCCCCGTGCGCCAGAGGTCGTCGTTGACGACGAACGGCAGCATGAGCATGTGCGGCAGCGGAAGCCAGACGCTGCCGAGCTGGGCGACCCCCGCCGTGAGCCCGCTGACGACACGCTTGGCAATGTTCAGGTGCGCCTCGGCGTCACCGTAGGCGAGGACGGTGTGCGTGTTGAAGGCCCATATCGTCGTGGCAATGCCCGAGATCAGAGCGAGGATCCCGACCAGCCAGCTGTGCAGCCGCAGCCGCTTCGGGCTGGGCTGGTTGAACCGCAGCCGCATCGCGATGAACTCGTGCGCTGCAACGAGCACGCCATCATGACGTGGTGTTTGGCCGTTGTGCGATCGACGGTTCGGGTGTCGTGGAAAGACGGAGACTTCGGCAACGGTGAGTCCGCATTGTCGCGCGTGGTAGAGCAACTCCGTGTTGAGCATGTGCGTGGGCTCGATGAGCTCGATCGGCCGCAGCGCCGCCGTGCGCATCAGCTTGAGTGCACAGTTCGCGTCGTGTACTCCGGTGTGGAAGACGGCGCGGCCCAGGGCGTTGAACGCACGCGTCCCAGCTCTGCGCCACGGAGTGGCCCAGCGCCCACGGCGTCGCCCGACGATGATGTCCGCCAGGTCGGTCATAGGCACGAAGTCGACCACTTCTGCCAGGTCGAACTGGCGGTCACTGTCCACTGACAACAGCCACTCCATGCGAGCGGCCGACCAACCCCGCCGGGTCGTGGCGCCGTAGGTTCGCGTGTCGGCGTCGGTGACCAATCGTATTGTGCCGTCCGATTTGTGGGCCATCCTGGCGACGATCTCGGCGGTGGCATCCGTGCTGCCGTCGTCAACGATCACCACTTCATAGCTATCCGCCACCATCGAGGCGACGGCGAGGGCCCGGCGGATGGTACCCCTGATGGTGTCGGCCCGATTGCGCGCGGGCATGACGATGGACAGCGAGTTGAGCCGCTGCGGGGGAACGTAACGATACGTCGGCGCCAATTCGGTGTTCGTCATCCGAGGCGCTGCCCTGGGCGCTCGTCGTAGAGGTGCGCTTCGACTGCCTCCACTACGGGGTCATCGGCGTTGTGCTCCAGGTGCAGACCGTGCTGGGTCTTCTCCCAGTAGTGCGGACTCCAGATCAATTGCCACAGCGCCTTGCAAGCCGCCACCGACATCAACAGCCAGTAGAACGGCGCCAGGAGGCCGTATTTGATGAGGTCGTGGTTGTTGCGATGGGCGCTACCCAACAAGAACGTGTAGACGAACAGCAGGTTGCCCACCAAGAGCGTGATGACGGCGATGTAGAAGACCGGGGGTGGATAGACTCTTTCGATCGGCGGACCCAGGCTGGTGCGGAAGACGAAGTAACAAGTCGTCACCGCCCACATCAGCGGGTTGATGAAGTTCACGATCACCTTGCCGCCGATCACGAGCAGGAACGTGAGGAAGTGCTTGTCGCGAGTGTGGCGCAGGTTCCACCCGCCTCGGGTGTGGACGAGGAAGGTCTGCATGTATCCCTTGATCCACCGTGATCTCTGGCGAATCCAGTTCCTTAAGTCCGGATTGGCTTCCTCGTACGTGGTGCTGTCGAGCATGCCGGTGCGGAAACCCTGTTTGTACAGCCGAATGCCAAGGTCTGCGTCTTCGGTGACGTTGTAGGGATCCCATCCCCCGAGGCCGCGCAAGACGTCGGTGCGGAAGTGATTGGACGTCCCACCCAAGGGGATTGGTCCGTCGAGGTGCTGCAACCCCTTCAGCATCAGATCGAACCAGAGGCTGTATTCGGCGGTGAACATCCGGGTCAGGATGTTCTGCCGAGGGTTGTAGAAGTTCAGCGGAGCCTGTAGGCAGGCGACGTTGCCGCGCAACCGCGCGAACGCGACGGCCGCCTTCTTGACCTGGTCCGGCTCCGGCACGTCCTCCGCGTCGAAGATCACGATGTACTGACCGCGGGCGATCTGCAGGCCATAGTTGCACGCCTTCGGCTTGGTCTTGGGCTGGCTGTCGGGCACGACGATGATCTCGAACCACGACGGCAGGTTCATCGACTGGGCGAAGGCGATGGTGTCGGTGTCGTCCTCCTCCAAGAGCAGCAAGACCTCCAGCGCGTTTCGCGGGTAATCGAGCGCCTCGATGGCCTCGACGAACTGTGGCAGCACCGCCGTTTCCTTGTACATGGGGCACAGCACGGTGAACTCGGGCCACGTCGCGAGTGCCGCCACCTCGTGGAGCGTGCTCGCCTTCCGGCGGCGGGCGGACCCCGTCACCAGGTAGGCGGTGAAGATCAAATCGACGAAGTAGAGCGCGCTGATCGCCGCCACCACCACCACGACGCCGATGCGGTAGCCGGCCACCGCCGAGCCGATGACCAGTGCCAACGCCACGAGGGCCGCTACGCAGAGCACGCGCTGGCGCGGGGTGGCGGTGACTTGCGCATCGAACTCCAACCGGCGCAGCGGAGCGATTACCGGTGTTGCGCTGTGGCGCGGCGCCGCTGAAGACCTGGGTGGGTGAGGGCGCCAGTGCAACGGTGCCGTTCGCTGCCTGACCGGCAGGTTGTTGTCGAGCATGCGTGGTTTCTCCGAAGTCCGACGACGATGGGGTACAAGGCAGACGTGAGTCGTCACATGACTTCGTGACCCGCCACCGGCTGGTAGCACGGCGCAGACGATCCGTGGACTGCGGGCGTCGTCGTCTTGGCACGGCTTGGGGACAGTTCGCGACGGACCGCGTACAGGTCGACGAACGAGCGCAAGACGACCTTGGGGTTGAGTCCCGACTGCTTGCCGTTCGATCGGGGGTAGTGCGGGACGGGCACTTCGACGACGGCGTGGCCCGCACGGTGCAGACGGGCGAGCAATTCCGGTGAGATCGCGGCGTAGTCGCTGTGCAGATCGTCGATGACGGCAGCGATGGTCGGGCGGCGGAAGAGCTTGAATCCGCAGTCGACGTCCTTGGCATGATATTTGAGCACGGCCCGACTGACGCCGTGCCACATGCGACCTGCGACGCGACGGGTGATGTTGTCGGCCCGCTTGGCGCGAAACCCGATGACCACGTCGACGCGGTGCGATCGTGCCGCCACCAGGAGCATCGCCAGGTCTGCGGGATCGAACTGCCCGTCGGAGTCACAGAACGCGATCCACTCGTGGCCGGTCGCCAGCGCCGCCTGAAACCCGGAGCGCAGCGCGCGGCCGTAACCGGCGTTTGCGCCGTGGGTCACCACTTCGATCGGATGGGTCGCGCCGATGTCCGCGAGCGCGGCGGGCGTCTCGTCCGTCGACCCGTCGTCGACGACGATGACGGCGCGGTCGGCTATTCCGGAGCCGTCGAAGAATTCGTAGACGCGGGACACGGTGTCACCAACGTTCGAAGCTTCGTTGAACGCCGGCATGAAGAACGCGATGCTTGGTGCGAACGGTTCGATCGGGAATCTGATCATGGGAGGTGTTTCCTCACTATCCATCGGGCTGTCTCGCCCGCGTCTGAACACGAACAGGTGGTTTATGGAGAACGTGCACGCGGCACTGACCGCATTCGCGAGCAGCATCGCGAGCCATAGGTGGAACCCCACCTGGACGAGCAGATAGAACACACCGGCATTGACGAGCGTCACTGAGAGCAGGGCATTGGCGTTGAACTTGATCCATTGCCAGACAACTCTTTCGGAGCCGCGTCGGTCGGCCCAGGTGAGCATCAGGCTCAACGCGAAGTTGACTTGAGCGGACAATACGAACGCCGTCACGTCCGCGACGTACAGGTGCACGAAGGACTGCAGCATGTGCAACAGACCCAGTTGGACCAGGTAGCAGGTCACACCGACGGCCCCAAATCGGACGGTCCGCATGGCCAACTTCGGCCCGGCCGTGCCGATTTGTGGCGAACTGAGTCGGTCCGTCCACTTCGACAGTGAAGGCTGTTCGACGCCAACGGATTTCGTGGCACTCAACAGTCGATCCATCAGTTGGCTCACGGTGCTTCCGTCCGTAGTCGAGCAGCGCGATGTTGGCATTGGCCATGATTCATCGCCGAAGATGCTTATGTTCGAGGACTTTTGGATGACATGCCACGCGAGCCGCTGGCAGCTCACGGCATGGCGTCGTCGAAATCGGCGTGGGCCGCGCGCATCGGTCTCCACCTCGGCGTCGTGCCAAGGCAACGCAGGGCTCTACGGACTATTCGGCCCACGGTGGGCGGGCCGGACCGGGCGAGACGAGGTCACGCCCTGGCTCTCGTTTCTGTACTCCCCTCCAGGTGTACGGCCATCCCGGCTTCTCGTCGAAGCCCAAGGTCCCCCGACCTCGCACCAATCCTGACACTCGGCACAGCACGCCGCAACCCGGGGCGTGCATTTTCAGCAACGATGTGTGCTCCTGCGAATGACGTACTTGAAACCACGGAGTTGTCGGCGGTGGCCTCGGTCGGCGATTCGGTTTTTGTCTGACCCGTACCGGGCACCCGAATGTGCTCATCGACGGACCGACGCATTCGTGCCCCCGGCGTCGGCTCGACCCGTGACGTGTCGGAAACGCCATGACCTGCCATAACGATGTATGGCCTCTGTAGGCGGCCCAATCTTCACGCGGCCGTCGGCGCGTGTCCGCACTACGGAATGCACGGTCACCCTCGGTCATTTGATCTTCAGGCAACTCGAGATCCTCCCGAAGGAGTCGCCGTACGGTCAGGTGGACAGGTCGCCCGCACGGAGAGCCGATCCCGGACGGCAGATTCAGCAATGCTGTTCATAAGTTGAAATACTTCGAAAGGCTTGCTCGACGACGTCGGGACGTCGCCCGCCACAGACGTCGCTGCGTCGGTAGCCGAGCGGCGGCGGTGAGTGGGTCCTCTACACCACAGGACGACCGCGACGAACGTGTTACCCACGGCAAATATCCGAACGGACGACACTCACGTCAATGTCCAGCGACGGTAGGTCACGCCACATACCGTGGCGAGTCTCGGGACCCAAGAAGCGTGGCCCGAGACTCGCCGAAGGGACGGTCATGCCCATCTCGTCAGCTACGAACAACGGCCAGTCGAGTGGGGGAATCCCCGAAGTGCGGCGTGACATCCTGCCGATCCCGGATCCTGCACACGTCGGTCTGACGACTACGACGCGAAGGATCCGGACACGACGTATCCGCCGATCACGATGCTGCCTCCTCCGGACGGTGCACCGAACATCTTGATCGTGTTGATCGATGACGCCGACGGGTTCGGTGTTCGAGCACTTCTACGGTTTCATCGGGGGCGAGGCCAACCAGTACTAAACGGGACTCTACGAGGGCACTGCGCCCGTCGAGCCGGAGAACTCCCCCGAGGAGGGCTACACGCTCAACGAGGACCTCGCCGACCCGGCGATCACCTGGATCCGGCAGCAGAAGGCGCTGGCGCCGGAAAAGCCGTTCTTCATGTACTACGCCCCGGTGCCACCCATGCACCGCATCAGGTCCCCATGGGGTGGTCGGACCGGTACAAGGGGAAGTTCGACGAGGCTGGGACGTCGAACGTGAGCGAATCTTCGCCAAGCAGAAGGAGCTTGGTGTCATTCCGACAGATGCCGAGCTGACTCCAGGGCATGACGAGATCCGGCATGGGACGACATGCCCGAGGAACTCAAACCGGTGCTCGCCCGGCAGATGGAGATCTACGCCGGGTTCTTCGAGCAGACCGACTAGCGTTGGACGACCGTTCGTTCGAAAGGTTCAACTCCGACATCGCCGGCAGGCCGGTACAGATCAAGGGTGCCACCCAGATGCTCTATCGGGGCGTGCGAGTCAGCAAGAACTGCGTTCTGCCGCTGAAGCACAAGTCGCACTCGGTGACCGCCAACATCGTCGTACCGGAGGACGGTGCGGCGGGTGTGATGTCACCCAGGGCGGACTGGTCGGTGGCTGGTCGCTGTACGCCCACGAAGGCAAGCTCAAGTACTGCTACAACTTCGGCGGCATCCATTACTACGTGGTCACCACGGATCAACCGATTCCCACTGGTGCACATCAGGTTCGGATGGAATTCGGATATGACGGCGGCGGCCTCGGCAAGGGCGGCGACGTCACGCTGTATTGGGACGGAAATCCGGTCGGGAACGGCCGGATCGATCAGACCGAGCCCATGGCGTACTCCGCGGACGAAGCTTGCGACGTCGGCTCCGACACCGCATCACCGGCATCCACGGACTACGGGCCGACCGGGAACAAGTTCACCGGCACGATCGAATGGGTGCAGTTCGACATCGGCGACGACACCACGACCACTTGATCGAAACCGAAGACCTGTTGGCCATCGCGATGGCCCGTCAGTAGGGACGGCGCGCCACCTGCGACATCACATGGTGCCCCCGGCATGATTCGAACATGCGACACCGGCTTTAGGAGAGCCGTGCTCTATCCCCTGAGCTACGGGGGCGGACCGGCTCGCAGCATACCGAACTCCAGGCATGCCTCGCGTTTCCCGGTGGCCCGAAGCGGCTATACCACCGCATGAGCACTGCGAAGAAGGCCCGCCACACCGTCGACCGGCTGGCTGGACGGGTCAAGGAGAACTACGGCGAGATGACCGGCAACCGGCGGTTGCAGAGCGAAGGCAAGGCCGATCAGATGAAGGCTCGGGTCAAGATGTCGGGCCAGCGTCTCAAGGACGCCTTCCGCGGCCGCTGATTCAGCGCAATTCGGCGATCACCTTGGCGAACGCCTCCGCGTGGGGTTGCTGCACGATCACGTAGGTAACTCCGTACGTGCTGCGGTAGCGGCGGATGTCGTCGGCGATCTCCTTCGTGGTGCCCGAGAGCACTCCGGGCGTCCGGAGCAGCTGCTCGTCGGTCAGGTGTGGAAGGAACCGGCGGGTGATCGACAGGTCCGGCATGCCGGAGTCGTCGATCGGCATGGCGGTGATCGCGATGTTCAACTCGAGGTCGCCGAACCGGTCGGGAGCGGCGTTGCGGACGAACGCGATGCGCTCGGCGAGGGGATCGCCCTCGGCACCGGACGGGTCGCCACCCGTCAGCCCGATGACGTGCGCCCTCTGCGCGGCCAGGGTCAGCAGTCGATCCCCGTTCCCCGCGATCAGGATCGGCACGTCGGGGACGTGTTCGCCGAGGTACTCGGTGACGTGCCGGAGGTGATCGACGCGTTGTCGCGCCGTCGGAAAGGGGATGTCGGCCGCCTCGAATTCTTCCTTCACGTAGCCGGCGCCGAGTCCCAACTCGAGGCGTCCGGCCGTCAGGTCGCGCATCGCGGTGACGTCGCGAGCCAGCAGGGCCGCCTTGTAGAACCCCGCGTTGAGCACGAAGGTCCCGACGCGAAGGGTCTCGGTGGCTGCGGCCGCCGTGGCCAGCGTGGGGAACGGTGCGGGGGCGCCCAGGTGATCCGGCACGTGCAGCACGTCGTAGCCCATGTCCTCGGCGCGCCGGGCCCAGTCTCGAACCGAGGACGCTCGATGAGCGGCGTGCAGACCGAAGCCGAATCGGAAGTCCTTCGTCATCACCCGAGCTTATGAGCTCGGGTGTGATCCCGGCCCCAGCTTCGGGGCCTGATGTTTCGCCGCCGGCGTCGCAGGGCAATCGAGGTCTCGAGTTGTGCGAACCCGTCGCCCGCAAGAGGAGTGTCACCCTGATCCGGCCCGTTGTGAACGATCCGATGGGCCGGATCGGCACCCCAAGCCCGAGTGTCGGCGTCGAGGAGGAGTTCCTGCTCGTCGCTCCACTCACCGGTGAGCCCGCGGCCCTCAACGCGCAGGTCGCCGAGGCCGCCTCCGCCCGCGGCCTGAAGCTGGAGCTGGAGTTGACCAGCTGCCAGGTCGAGACCACATCCGACGTCGCGACGTCGAGCGACGATCTACGACGCGATCTCACCAGGTTGCGCCGGACGGCCGCCGACGCGGCGCAGGCAACGGGCGCCCGCCTGCTCGCGGTGGCGCTGCCGCCCACGCTGCCGCACGACTTCCCGATCACCGACAAGCCCCGTTACCGCCGGATCGCCGAGCGGTTCGGCATGATCGCCCACGAACAGGGCATCTCGGGTTGTCACGTGCACGTGGCCGTCGAGGACCGCGAGCTGGCGATCGAGGTGAGCAACGGACTCCGGCCCTGGCTGCCGCTCCTGCTCGCACTGACTGCCAACTCGGCGGTGTACCGCAACGCCGACACGGGGTACGCCAGCTGGCGCAGCGTGCTGTGGGGGCGCTGGCCCAGCGCAGGCCCGCCGCCGCACTTTCACGACGCCGCCGAGTACGACGCCACCGTCCGGATGATGATCGAGACCGGCGCCATGCTCGACGATGGCATGGTCTATTGGGACGTCCGCCCGTCCGCCAACTTCCCGACCGTCGAGGTCCGCGTCGCCGACGTCCCCGCTACGGTCGCGGAGACGGTGTTGTTCGCCACGCTCGTCAGGGCACTAGTCATGACGGTCATCGGGGACGTGGAACGCGGCGTGGTGGCACCGCCGCTGTCGGCGCACGCGCTGCGGGCGGCCTACTGGAAGGCCGCCAGGTACGGCCTCGAGGGCGACTTGATCGATCCCACCGACGGCCACGCCCTGCGGCCGGCGCCGGCACTGCTGGACGCGTTGGTGGACCGCGTGAAACCCGCGCTGACCACGCTCGGCGACTACGACATGGTCCGTACGGAGTCCGAGCGCGTGGTGGCGGTGGGCAACGGTGCCGCCCGGCAACGGCGCGCGTGGCAACGCCGCCAGGACGTCTCCGACGTGGTGGACGCCGTCGCGGCCGCGACCGTGGAGGGCCTGTGACTCAGACCAGCGGAAGCGCGGCGAAGGCCGGTGTGGTCGGGAAGGTCGAGCCGCCACTGGGTTCCACCGTGAAGGCCAGGGAGCTCGAATCGCCGAGATCGGGCAACACGGCGGTGGTCGACGGCGCGACGGCCGCCGCGTCCATGGTTCCCGCCGACTCCGGGCCGTGCCCGCCGACCAGCCACATCTGGTAGACGGTGCCCGGCTTGGGCGGCGCGACGTTGTTCATCACCAGCACGCCGGCATTGCGCTCACGGGAGAACACCACCGTCGCGGTGCCGCCGGTCGGAATGTCGCCGGACACGGTCCGCACGTCTGGTGCGTCGAAGATCTGTTCCGCGGCGGTCGGCTTGGGCTCCGGCCGGATGGCGAATCCGATGCCGGCAGCACCGAGGCCGATGGCGAGGGCGGCCGCAACGGCGATCGCCGCGGTTCGCGTCCTGGTCGATCGTGGGTGCATCTCGATGACCCTGCCGCCGTCGACGGCGGCGAGCACTCGGTCACGCAGTTGCGCGGGCGGCTCCGCTGCGGTCGACGCCGACACCAGCGCCATGGCCTCGCGGACGGCGCGAACTTCGTTCGCGAAGGCGGTGGCGACGGACTCGGGCGCGTGGGCCAGCTGACGGTCGATGTCGTCGACGTCGGATTGTGGCATCGCGTGCAGCGCGTACGGCGTGGCCATGACCAGTAGGTCGTCGGAGTCGTGGATGTCGTTCGGTTCGGTCACGAGACCCCCAGACACTTGCGCAAGCCCCGGATGCCGTCTCGCATCCGTGACTTGATGGTCGCAAGATTCGCCGACAAACGCTCGGATACCTGGACGTAGGTCAGCCCCTCGTAATACGCGAGTTGAATGCATTCGCGCTGCGGGTCGGTCAGCGAGTCCAGACATTGGGTGACTTGCCGCTGCTCGTCGAGCTGGATCACGGCCTCGGCGACCGCGTCGGCGGGAAGCTCGACGTTGGCGGCTCCATACCGCGACTCGCGCTGGCCGGCCGACTGCTCGGAACGCACCCGGTCGACCGCTCTGCGGTGTGCCAAGGTCATCAGCCACGCCAGCGGCGTGCCCGCGGCCGAGTCGTAGTTTGCGGCGTTGCGCCATACCTGCAGGTAGACGTCCTGGGTGGTTTCTTCGCTGTAGCCAGGGTCGCGCAGCACGCGCAACACCAGGCCGAACACCCTGGCGCGGGTCTGATCGTAGAACGCGGCGAACGCCTCGACGTCCTGTTCCGCCACCCGGCGCAGCAAGGCGTCGAGGTCGGCTGTCACGCCGCGAAGCTTACTGGTCAAGCCCAGAGTAGTCACGATATTCGCGATCTGGGCGGTCGCGGCACGAAAAACGATGTACGAGAACGATATTCACTAAAACCCGGTCGGTCGTCCATCATTCGCTCGGTCAGACGCGCACCGGTGACATGCACCAGGAAGTACGTCATCGCGACGGGGGACAGCACCGTCGTCAGCGAGGGCCACCCCGTGATGGTGATCAGCCACAGTCCCCACCACACGGCGGCGTCGCCGAAGTAGTTGGGATGACGCGTCCACGCCCACAGCCCGCGGTCCATGATCCTGCCCGCATTGGCGGGGTCGGCCTTGAACCGGTGCAATTGGTGGTCGCCAAGGGCCTCGAACAGCACGCCGACGACCCAGACGGCCACGCCGGTGAACAGGACCGGCAGAAACGCGCGCGGGGTCGGCCCGAGCGACGCGGACAGCTGCAGCGGCAGTGAGATGAACCAGGCCACGACGAACTGGACGAGGAAGACCTTGCGGATCGCCGACGTCGCGGAGAAGTCCCCCTTCAGCAGCCTGTCGTAGCGCGGATCTTCGCCGTTGCCCGCTGACTTGGCCACCATGTGCGACGCCAGCCGCAGCCCCCAGACCGTCACCAACGCCAGCAGGAGGAGGCGACGGACGAGGTCACCGCTACCGGCGGCCGCCGCCACGGCGGCCACGGCGACGAAGCTCAGACCCCACGTCACGTCAACCACGTTGTAGCGACCGATCCGTCGACCGATGACGAACGTGGCGCCGTACACCAGCGCCAAGGTCGCGGTCGACGCGGCGGACACGGCGAGGAAGCCCATCAGCTGGTACCCGTCGGTGCGAACGTCCACTGGTAGACGTCGAGATAACCGGAGCGGAAGCCCGCCTCGGAGTAGGCCAGATACAGCTCCCACATCCGACCGAACACGTCGTCGAACCCCAACGCCGGCAGAGCGTCTCGCCGCTCGTTGAACCGTTCTCGCCACAGGCGCAGCGTCTCCGCGTAGTGCGGACGCAACGACACCATGCCCACGGTGCGCAACCGGGTGTCGCGCTCGGTGATGCCGACGACCGACTCCACCGACGGGATCATCCCGCCGGGAAAGATGTACTTTTGGATCCAGGTGTAGGTGTTGCGGGACTTCACCATTCGCTCGTGTGGCATGGTGATGGCCTGGATCACCACGCGCCCGCCCGGCGTGACCAACCTGTCGAGGGTGTGAAAGTAGGTGGGCCAGAACCGGTAGCCGACGGCCTCGACCATCTCGACGGAGACGACGGCGTCGTAGCGGCCCTCGACTTCCCGGTAGTCCTTCAACTCGATCGTCACACGTCCGGACAGGCCGGCGGCGGCGACGCGCTGTTGGGCCAGCCGCTGCTGTTCGGCCGACAGCGTGATCGAGTGCACCACCGCTCCCCGGGCCGCGGCGCGGATGCACAACTCGCCCCACCCCGTGCCGATCTCGAGGACGTGGCTGCCCCGGCCGACGCGGGCCGAGTCGAGCAGGTGGTCGATCTTGCGCCGTTGCGCGTCCGCGAGGTCGCCCCATTGCGGCTGCGCGTCCTCGAAGATCGCGCTCGAGTACGTCATGGTGGTGTCGAGGAACTCGGCGAACAGTTCGTTGGACAGATCGTAGTGTTCGGCGACATTGTCACGTGCCTGCACCAGGCTGTTGTGCATCGAGCCGGGGTGCCGGACGACGGCCAGCGGTCGGAGCCACTGCAGCGCAGGCGGAACCAGGTCGGTCATCGAGTCGGCAAAGGCGGTGAGCAGGTTCGCCAGATCAGCCGAGCACCACTCGCCCGCCATGTAGGATTCGCCGAAACCGATCAGCCCCGAGCGGCCGACGCGGCGAAAGAAGGCCTCGGGTGCCACGATGTCCATCGTGGGCAGCGTCGGGTCGGCGGCCCCGACGACCGAGCCGTCCGGGTAGCGGAGCCGCAGTGGAAGGCGCGCGGCAGCGCGTCGCAGGAACGACTCCGCGACCTGCGCGGTGACCATGCTGATCGGACCCCTCGGGACACGGGCCACCGAGGGCCAGCGGTGGGCGTCCAGTGTCGCGCCGGGGACGAGCCCGGTCGCGTCGAGGGTCACAGTTGACCGACCCGTTCGCGCTCGACCGCCACCGGTTGCGGTACCACCGGCACACCCCGCGCCCAGAGCGTCACGCCTTGGATGCGGATCCACATCGCGCCCATCAACGGCGCCACCGGCGCCACGACCTGCAGCCGGAGGAGGTTGGCGATCGAGGCCTTGCGGCGCGCACCGTACATGGCGGCGACGAAGTCGGGCTTGTTCTCGCGGTGCAGAGATATCGTCAGGTTGAGTTCTGCCTCGGGCAGCGGAGCCCGCACCAGGTAGTAGCCGTCCACCTCGTGGAACGGTGACACGTACAGCGCCTTCTTCACCGCCACCGGTTGGTCGCCCGCCGGCGGCAGCAGGTAGGCGTGCCGGCCGCCGTAGGTGTTGTGCACCTCGGCGATCACGTGACGCAACGTGCCCTCGCCGTCATGACACCAGAAGACGCTCAGCGGGTCGAAGACGTAGCCGAGCACCCTGGCCTGGAGCAGAGCGGTGACCGTGCCGCCCCGCAGGTCGACGCCGTGCTCGGCGAGGTAGCCGTCGACCCGGCTGCGCAACGTGTCCTCACCCGCGCTTGGTGGCGAAAGATGGTCTGCTGCCTCAAATCTGGCGAAGGGCTGCAGCCAACGCGGCAGCTGGGGAAGGTTGTCGACGTCGACGTACCAACTGTAACCGCGCTGCTCGAAGTAGTGGTGCACGGGCGCTCGACGCAGATGGGTGATGCGGGTCCGGTACAGCGCGGTCAGCACGGTACCGACTCCAGGGTTCGCTCGGCGCCCCATCGTGCGCCGAGGCGTCGTGCGGCACGCAGGCCTGAGGCGGCGCCGTCCTCGTGGAACCCCCAGCCGTGATAGGCGCCGGCGAACACCAGGTGGTCGTCGTCGATCGTCGGCAGCAGGGACTGCGCCGCAACCGATTCCGGAGTGTAGAGCGGATGGTCGTAGATCATCTCGGCGATCACGGTCGTCGGGTCGACGCGCTCCCTGCCTCCGAGTGTGACGAGGAAGCGCTCGGGTCCGGAGAGCCGCATCAGCCGGGTGACGTCGTAGGTCACCAGCACGTCGTCGGTGTCGGCGGTCGCCAGGTAGTTCCAGGAGGCCCTGGCGCGCCGTCGGCGCGGCAGCAGCGATTCGTCGGTGTGCAGCTGGGCGTGGTTGATGGAGTAGGGGATTGCGCCGAGCACGGTGCGTTGCGCATCGGTGGGTTCGGCGAGGAGCTGCAGCGCCTGGTCGGGGTGCGTGGCGATCACCGTCGCATCGAACCACCGGGGGGCCGCGTCGCCCGTGCAGACGTGCACGCCGCCGGCGACCCGCGTGACCGACCGAACCGGTGTCCCCACGCGCACCTCGTGCACGTGCTCGGCGATCGCGTTGACGTAGGTCGCGGATCCGCCGGCGACGGTCCGCCACGTGGGGGACCCGAACACCGACAGCATCCCGTGGTGCGCCAGGAAGGCGAACAGGTACCGGGCGGGATAGCGCATCGCGTCGCCGGGTGCGCAAGACCATACCGCGGCCACCAGTGGCGTCATGAAGTGTTCGGTGAAATATGGCGTGAAGTCGTGACGTTCGACGAACGAGCCGAGGGATTCCTCCGACTCGGCGCTGCACTCGGCGGCGAGCAACGCGGTCGCTTCACGGTGAAAACGCTTGACCTCCGCCAGCATTCGCAGGTAGCGCGGACGGACCAGGTTCGCCGGGGAGGGGAAGAGGCCACCGATGCCGCGGGCGCCGGCGTACTCGAGGCCGGTCCTGCCGACCCGGTCGTCGCGCACGGACATCGACATGTCCGTGTCCCTGGTCTCGATCCCCAACTCGGCGAACAGCCGGCACAGCGTCGGATAGGTCCTGTCGTTGTGCACCAGGAACGCGGAGTCGATCGCGACGACCTCACCGTCGCCGCGGTCGACGAAGTGGGTGTGAGCGTGCCCGCCCAGCCGGCGGTCGGCTTCGTACAGCGTCACCTCGTCGTGGGCCGACAACGCGTACGCCGCGGTGAGTCCGGCCACGCCGCTACCCACGACTGCAATCGACCGGCCGCCGGGGCCTCCTGATTTCACGATGACTATTCGGAACGGAGCCACCAAAGGATGGGTGTCGTTCGCATTGCGTATCCCGCAACGCCGCGTAGTGTGCCAAATCGTGGCGATGACGCTGTTTCACAACGGAACCGTGTGGACGGGTGGCCCTGGACCGACGGTTGCCGCTCTCTTGGTCGACGGCGACGTCATCGCCGCGGTCGGAGATGCCGCGCAAGCCAAGGCGGCCGAGCATCCCGACACCGTCGAGGTGGACCTCGACGGCGGGTTCCTCATGCCGTCGTTCGGCGACGGGCACGCCCATCCGCTGCTCGGCGGCCTGGAGTACGTCGGGCCCGCCGTCAGGCCCTGCAGTTCGGTGCAGGAGATCGTCGCCGAGGTGCGCAAGTACGCCGAGGCGAATCCCGACGAGGAGTGGATCGTCGGCGCCTCCTACGACGGCAGCCTTGCCGCGGGCGGCCTGTTCGACGCGCGCTGGCTGGACGAGGCCGTACCCGATCGCCCCGTGGCGCTGCGGGCGTGGGACTACCACACGATGTGGGTCAACTCGGTGGCGCTGGAGCGTGCGGGCATCACGCCGGAGACGCCGGATCCGGCCCTCGGCGAGATTCCGCACCGCGAGGACGGTTCGGTGCTCGGCACGCTGCGGGAGTGGGGCGCGGTCGACCTGGTCACCGCCGTCATGCCGCAGCGCGACGAGGACGTCCGCATCGCCGCTCTCGGTACGGCCGCCGACTACTTCCTCGCCAGGGGCGTGACCTGGGTGCAGGACGCCTGGGTCGAGCCAGGGGACGTCGACACCTACATCGAGGCGGCCCGACGGGGCGCGCTGCGCATCAGGTTCAACCTGGCCCAGTACGCCGACCCCCGTCACTTCGACTCACAGGTAATTCAATTCGCCGACGCCCGGCGTCGCGTCGACGAGGTGGGGTCGCCGTTGCTGACCGCCCAGACCGTCAAGTTCTTCGCCGACGGCGTCGTGGAGAACGAGACGGGCGCGCTGCTGGCGCCGTACTGCTCGGGGCTGCACTCGCACGGCGGGCAGGAGCAGAGCGACTCGGAGGGGTTGCACGGCATGCAGGTCTGGGAGGGGGACAGCCTGGCCCGGGCCGCGCAACGGGTCGACCAACTCGGGCTGCAGATCCACATCCACGCCATCGGCGACGCCGCGGTGCGCCAAGCGCTCGACGCCATCGAGTATGCGATCGAATCCAACGGCCCACGTGACCGTCGCCCGGTGATCGCGCACGTGCAGCTGGTCGACGAGGCGGACCTCGAGCGTTTCGCGAGGCTCGGGGTGGCCCCCTGCATGCAACCACTGTGGGCGCAGATGGACGCGCTGATGACGGTGCTGACCATCCCGCGCCTCGGTGTGGAGCGAGCCGACCAGCAGTACCGGATGCGCAGCCTGGCCGAGTCGGGGGCGCCGCTGGCGCTGGGCTCGGACTGGCCGGTGTCCTCGGGAGCGCCGTTGGACGGCATTGCGATTGGCGTCTCGCGCCTGACGCCGGAGGGCGAGCCCCAGGGCGGCTGGACGCCCGACGAGATCCTGCCGATCGAACGCGCCCTGTCCGCCTACACCGCGGGCGTCGCACGGCAGGCCTTCGCCGAACGGACATGGGGCCAGCTCGTGGCGGGTGCCAGCGCGGATCTGGTGTGGCTGGACCGCGATCCGCGGCAGACGCCGGCGCTGGAGCTACCCGGTCTCGTCATTCGGGGCACGTACCTGCGGGGCGAGCCCGGTTACTCGGTTTCACCGTAGAAGGGATCAGCAATGTCGGCAGAAACTCCCGTAGTCGTCGAGACCGAGGGCCATCTCAAACGCGCGCTCGGCGTGCCCGCCCTGGTGCTCTTCGGCATGGTCTACATGGTGCCGCTCACGGTGTACACCACCTACGGCATCGTCACTCAGCTCACCGGTGGGCGACTGTCGGTCGCCTATCTGGTGACTCTCGCCGCGATGGTGTTCACCGCCAGGTCCTATGCCAGGATGTCGGCTGCGTTCCCGGTCGCCGGTTCGACGTACGCCTACACGCAGCGGACGTTCGGGGCGCCGATCGGCTTCCTGGCCGGCTGGTCGCTGCTGCTCGACTACCTCTTCCTGCCGATGCTGAACTACCTGGTGATCGGGATCTACCTGGAGGCGGCGATCCCGGCGGTGCCCGCCTGGGTCTTCGTGTTGGGCTCCATCGTCCTGGTGACGGTGCTCAACATCGTCGGCATCGTGTCGGTGGCACGGGCCAACTTCGTGCTGCTGGCGGTGCAGGCGATCTTCATCGTCGTGTTCGTGGTGATGTCGTTCCTCACCATCACCAAGCTGGGCAACGTCAACCTGATGGCGCCGTTCACGGGCGACGGCACGACGAGCGGAGCCAGCCCGATCTTCGCCGGAGCGGCAATCCTGTGTCTGTCGTTCCTCGGATTCGATGCGGTCTCGACCCTGTCGGAGGAGGCCAAGGACCCGACCCGCAGCGTGCCGAGGGCGATCATGATCGCCACCGTGGTGTGCGGACTGATCTTCGTCGGCCTGTCCTACGTGTCCCAACTGGTGTTCCCGTCGAACCAGTTCGCCGACGTCGACTCGGGATCGCTCGACGTGATGACGGCCGCAGGCGGGCAGTTCCTCAACACGTTCTTCACTGCGGCCTACATCGCCGGCGCCTTCGGGTCGGCGCTGACGTCGCAGGCGTCGGTGGCCAGGATCCTCTACGCGATGGGACGCGACGGCATCATGCCGCGCAAGGTCTTCGGGCACGTCTCGGCCAAGTTCTCGACGCCCACGTTCGCGATCCTGGTGGTGTCGGTGGTTTCCCTGGCGGCGATCTGGATCAAGCTCGACTTCCTGGCCTCGATCGTGAGCTTCGGTGCCTTGGTGGCGTTCTCGGCGGTCAACTTGACGGTCATCAAGCATTACTTCGTCGACGAGGGCGAGAAGAACGTCGTCAACAACCTGGTGCTGCCGGCGATCGGCTTCGTGCTCACGGCGTGGTTGTGGACCTCTCTGTCCTGGTTGACGTTGGAGGTGGGCGTGATCTGGCTGGTGCTGGGGTTGATCTGGCTGTTGGTCGTGACCCGCGGGTTCAAGCGGCCCACACCGGTGCTGGCCTTGGAGGAGTAGCTGTGGAGCAGCTGCGAAATCCGTGGTGCGGGGAGAGAACGCCGACCAACCGAGGCCCAATGGGCCATTGCGTAGCCGGATCGAAACTCCGTCGACGTGTCTGGCAACGGATTCCGTGGCACCGTCCTCCGGGCTCAGCAGCGCGAATGGCTCGGCGATCTTATGTCAGGCAAATAATTGGCCTGAGCAGGGGATTTTCCCTGACCGCGATCTATTGATCAAGGCACGGATTCCGTTGTACCGTCCTTCTACGTCGAGCCCACGGCGGTCGAGCCTTCGCTTCTTCGACCCAGGGGGGTCAAGATGACACTCATCGGAACCAGCCGTGTCTACCGGCCGGAGCCCTCGTCCATCGGTGTCGGCCAGCATTGGGGCAAGGCGAGCGTCACGGCCGCCCGGGTCTCCGGCTCCCTCGTCCTCTCCATCCGCGGCGAATTCGATGCGAGCAACGTCGCCCGCCTCTCGGCGTACGTCGAACGTCATGCCGCTATCGCCGGGACGCTCGTCGTGGATACCACTGCGGTGGACTTCTTCGGCGCTCCCGCCCTCGCCGCCCTGCACAGGGTCGACATGTGCTGTTCGACGGGCGACGTGCCGTGGCGGCTGGTCGCCGGTCCCGCGCTGCGCAGGGTGATGCGGGTCTGCGGCACCACCGACCTTCCCCAGTCGGACACTGTCGAGGCGGCGCTGCACGAGCTGGTGCCGGACGGGGACCAGCCCCACCTGGCGTCAGCCAGCAGCTGACGGCCACGCCGTCGCCGCCGCACACAGCCCGGCGATGAGCGTCGAAGTGGGGGCACACAGTCCGTCGTCACCGGCGGGACCGCTGCGCGGACTGATGCCGCGCACTCTCGGCGTCAGTTCGAGCTGTGCGCCGCCACCGCGCGGGCGGTTGACCGGGTTGTTCTCGTGCAGCCCGCGCAGCTCCCGTGGGATGGCCGCCATGTCGGTGACCACTTCGTAGCCGGGCACCGAGACGTGACGTGCCAGGTGTCGGGCCAAGCGTCGGTTGCCTCCGCCTGCCAACAATTGCTGGCTACGGCCGACGCGGCCGTAACCGTGCAGGGACACCGCGACGTCCACGTGGTCGAAGAAGGCATCGAGGCAGGCCGACTGGCCGGCTTCATATGACGCCGAAGGCAAGTGGTGCGGGTACTGGTCCGGATGGCGCACCACGTAGACGGATGCGCCTGCGGCCGCTGCGGCCCGTTCGGCGATCACGTCGGTCATCTTCTCCAGCCCGCCACCGTGGATGGCGAGGAAGCCGAAGCGGGAACGCAACGTGCTGGCCTCCGTCACGCCCGACGTGACGAGCAGCTCCGAAAGCGTCTGCGGCGCAGGCAGTTCCGTTGGTGCCAGGCGGCGGGGCCAGTTCACCGGGTCCCACCGCTCGAGGTACTCGAGCCAGCGTTGCGGTAGGCCGTGGTGCGCGGCACCACCGATGATCCGCTCCAGGTAGCCGGGCCGTGGCGCCCCGGGCTCGACGCGATGGTCCACGTACACCCAGGCCTGAAGGGGCCCGTCGTCGGTCTGCACGGTCATCCGGTCGCGCCGGTAGCGGACGGGAACGCCCTCGGCGCTGTCCAGTACCGCGAGGTCGTGGTCGCTGATCTGCCAGAGCACGCCGTGGACCTGGACGCCGTCGAGCGGTTCGACGGTCGCGACGCCCCGTTCGTTGATCAGCCAACCGTGGTCGTCCAGGGTGGCGCGGCGCGGATCCGTGGCATCGGGACACCGACGCGCCATTTGCGTCACGTCCAGGTTGGACCCGTACGCGAAGTAGGACTGCATTCAGCCGGTCACCGTCAGATAGATGAGCACCACGTTCAGAAGACTAATGACTGCGGCAACCGTCCACCCCACGACGGTGGTCACCCGGTGATTGACGTCGACGCCCATCAACGTCCGGTCGCTGGTCAGGCGCACCAGCGGCACCAGCGCGAACGGGATGCCGAAGGACAGCACCACCTGTGACAACACCAGCGCTCGGCTCGGGTCGACGCCAATCGCCAGCACCACCAGCGCGGGGATCAGCGTCACCAGCCGGCGCAGGAGAACGGGATACGTCCGGCGGAGCAGACCCTGCATGATCACGGCGCCGGCGTAGGCGCCAACCGAGGTGGACGCGAGGCCGGACGCCAGCAGTCCGATGGCGAAGAAGAGCGCGACGTGGTGGCCGAGGGCGCCCTGCACCGCGGCGTAGGCGCCCTCGATCGAATCGGTGTTCTCGACACGCTTGAGGGTGGTGGCGGCGACGAGCAGCATCGCCAGATTGACCGCGCCAGCGACGAGCATCGCGAGGCCGACGTCGTACCGGGTGACGCGCAGCAGGCGGCGCCGCGCCAGGCCCGCCTCCAGGTGGCCGTGACGGTCACGGGCGAGCGCCGAGTGAAGGTAGACCGCGTGAGGCATCACGGTCGCGCCCAACATCGCGGTGGCGAGAAGGATGCTCTCCGGCCCCTCGAACCGCGGCACCAGACCTCCGACCACGTCGCCGATCGGTGGCGGCTCGACGAACAGGCTGGTGAGGAAGCCGATGGCGATCACCAGCAGCAGTCCGGTGATCACGCGCTCGAAGACTCGCTGGCCGCTGCGGTTCTGCAGCGTGAGCAACAGCAGCGATACGGCGCCGGTGATGACGCCACCAGCCAACAGCGGCAGGTCGAACAGCAGGTATAGCGCGATCGCACCACCCACCACCTCGGCGAGATCCGTTGCCATGGCGACCAATTCGGCCTGTAGCCAGTAGGTGATCCTGGTGCGGGTCCTGGTGTGGTCGGCGACGGCTTCCGGCAGTGTCCGGCCGGTCACCAGGCCGAGCTTTGCGGACAGATACTGGACGAGGCCCGCCATGACGTTGGCGACCACGATCACCCAGACCAGGAGGAAGCCGTACTGCGCGCCGGCGCTGACGTTGGCCGCGACGTTTCCCGGATCGACGTAGGCGATCGAGGCGACGAACGCGGGGCCCAGCAGCCACATGCCCGCGCGCCGTGGCAGCTTGATCTCCGTCGCCACCTATCCACCTTTCCATCCGGGCTCGCGAATAGAAAAGTTAGGTTAACCGAAACCAATCGGATGGACCAGTTACCTGCGGAACCCGATGACGAATCCGCCGTACGGCCACCACGGATAGTTGTTCATCGCGGGCGGCGACGTGGTGATCTGTGCGTGCCCGGGCGTCTGGCACTGCGTCGTGGTGGGTCCGGTCTGGGTGCACGAGGGCGATGCCGTCGCGGCAGGTGCAGACAACAGCAGGCTTCCCACCCCCGCCACCGCGAAGGTGATCGCCAGACGGCGCGTTGTCGGCCTTCTCAGCCGGCCGGCCTCATCGGTGGCCGCCACCGCCACCACCGCCACCGCCACCGCCACCGCCACCGCCGTGAGGTCCATAACCACCGTCGCCGATGATCAGCGCGGGTCCGTAGAACTCGTCGTCCCAGGGATAGGGGTAGACGGGTTCCGGTGCCGCAGCGTTGATTTGGACGTTGCCGGGAGTGGCGCACTCCGTGGTCGTGGTACCGGTGTACGTGCTGCCATCACCCGTGGTGGTGCAGGACGGCAGATTCGACACCTCGTCGCTGGGGTCGGCCGAGGCCACGGGGGCGACGACGACGGCGGCCGCGCCGCCCGCGGAGGCGATCAAACCGATGAGATACCGCATCCGCATGGCAACGCCCTTCGTCGATGTCGGCTGACAGTCAATTGCCAGCGTACAGCCCCCTTCCGGTGACGAGGGGCAAGTCGAGGGTGGTGCGGATCCCCGCTGGCGCGGCAACGACCTCGGGGATGGCGTTGACGACGCGGGCCGCCGTGGCGACGAGGCCCGCATGGTTGTGGTCGCCATACGCGCTGCTCAGACTGAGGTCGACCGTGTAGCACGGCTCGCCGGTGATCTCGATGCGGTAGGAGCCGCCCTCCTGGGCGGGCTGCGGCCAGTCCGGACACAGGTCGTCGCGGGTTCGGGTGACGTGTTCGAGCACCACCACGGGTTTGCCGCCGACCATCCCGCGCACCTCGAACCGCAACGCCGCGGCGGTGCCCGCCTCGATGTGGCCGGACGCGATGTCGAAGCCCTCGGGAGCGGCTTCGCGGACATGGGTTTCGGTTACCTCGTCGAGCGTTATGCCGAGGCCGGCCGCCAGCTGGCGGACCACCGAACCCCATGCCAGGCTCAGCACTCCAGGCTGCAGCAGCATCGGGATGTCGTCGATGGGCTTGCCGAAGCCCATCACGTCGAACATCACCGTGGCGCTGTCGTAGGTGTCGTAGTTGATGATCTCCATGCAGCGGACCTGCTCGATGCTCTGGCAGGTGCCCGCCAGCGCCATGGGCAGCAGGTCGTTGGCGAATCCGGGATCGATGCCGTTGACGAAGATGCTGGCGCCACCAGCCTCCGCCGCCTCGGCGAGCGGCTTGATCATCTCGTCTGGCAATGTGCCCCAAGGGTATTGGAGGAACACGGCGGCGCTCGCGACGACGTTGACGCCGGCGGCCAGTATTCGGCGGTAGTCCTCGAGCGCTTCGACGAGACGGTTGTCGGCCATCGCGGTGTAGACCACGCAGTCGGGCGCCGCCGCCAGGATCTGCTCGAGGTCGGTGGTGGCCGCGATGCCCGTCGAAACGTCGAGACCGGCAAGCTCGGCCGCGTCCCTGCCCGACTTCGCCTCCGAGGACACCCACACCCCGGTGAGCTCGAACCGGGAGTCGGTGATCAGTTGCCTCAGTGCGTGTTTGCCGACGTTGCCGGTACCGATGGCGGCGACGCGAAGTGTCATGAACTCAGTCCTCAGAGGTCGGGGATGGGTAGGTCGAGGTTGGGAAAGGTGATGCCGCCGTCGACCTCGAGCGTCTTGCCGGTCATGAAGTTGCCCGCCGGCGACGCGAGGTACACGGCCGCGGCGGCGACGTCGACGGGGTCGCCGAGCCGTCGCATCGGCGTGGCCTTCTCCATCGGTTCGCGTATCTCGTCGTTGGTCGCCAGGATCTCCAGCGCCGAGGTGAGGATCGAGCCGGGGGCGATGGCGTTGACCCTGATCCGCGGCGCCAGGTCGAGGGCCGACAGTCGGGTGTAGTGGGCGAGCGCCGCCTTCGCGGTGCCATAGGCGGCGAACCCGCGACCGGGAACCCGTCCCATCGTCGAGGTGATGTTGATGATGCTGCCGCCGCCGGAGTGCTCGAGCATCAACGGCACGGCCGCGGTGGTGAGGGCGTGAGCCGTCGTCACGTTGAACGTGAAGGCGTCACGCAGGAATTCGTTCGTCGTGGTCAACAGCGTGTTGGGCATGGTGCCGCCGACGTTGTTGACGACGATGTCCAATCTCCCGAACGCCTCGACGGCCGCGGCGGCCAGGGTGGCGGTTGCCTCGGGATGCGCCAGGTCGGCCACCACGACGTGTGGCCGGCGGCCGGCACCGCGGATCTGCTCGGCGACCTCGTCGAGTTGGGATTGGGTGCGCGCCGCGATCAGCACGTCGGCGCCTGCCTCCGCGAAGGCCAGTGCGATGGCGGCGCCGAGTCCGCGGCCGGCGCCAGTGACGACGGCAACCCGGTCGTCGAGTCTGAATTTGTCGAGAATCACGTGTCGCCACACTACTAGAACATGTTCTAGTTTGGCGCGAGTTCTGCGCGATGACTCCGATCACGCGTCGCTCGCGACCACCTCGTGCAGAAGTCGCGCACCTTCATCCACAGGGCTGGCGCGTACGGCGTCCCGGACGGGCTGCAGCGGCGTTGCACGGGGCCAAATGGGTCGACGCGTCGACGCCATCGAGGTGATCACCGAGCATACGCGTCCTCGCGCGGGGCTCGTCGTGCGCGAGGAGCGAATAGCCGTCGATGAGATCACCGAGGTCTGCGGCGTACCGGTCACCACCCCCGAACGCACGGCGCAGGACCTCGGCCGTCACCTCGATCGCAACGCCGCGGTGGCCCACCTCGACGCGCTGGCCGCCGCGACGCGCGTGTCGGTGCACGATGCCCTCGCGTTGGTCGATAGGTATCGCGGCGCGCGGGGAGTACGCCGGGCCCGAATCGCGCTGGCCATGGTGGACGCAGGCGCGCAGTCGCCAAGCGAGACCTGGCTGCCGGCTACTGCTCGTGGATTCCGGGCTCCCGGCGCCGAGGACGCACGTCGAAGTCGCCGACGGCACCCGCCGGGCGTTCAGGGGTGGATCGACCTGCGGGCGGTCGCCGAACATGGCCGACGCTTCATCCTCGAACGGCTGCGGCAAGCCTTCGCCGGCCGCGGCTGGACCGCACCGCCACCGAGTTCTGCACGGTGGTCGTGATTCCCGCCCACCCGCAGCCCTGCCGTAGAAGTCGCCGCGTGCGGCGGGCGTTGGCGCATCGGATATCCGTGGCCGGTCAACCAGCACGTCAGCCCCTCGCCGGCGGCACCGCCGGGAAACCACCGCCAGGAGTGTTCGAGCGCATCGCTGGCGCGCAGGCGTTCTCGGCGAATTACCTCGCCGGCAACTCGACGACGCGGTTGTTCCCACTGTCGACGACGTAGACACTGCCCGCCCCGTCGACGGCCGCTCCCCACGGCTTGACGAGTCCGGCGAAGGGCAGCACCGTCGCGCTGGTCGAGCCGGCGGCGAGCTTCAGCACTCGGCCGTCTCCGTAGCTGGTGGCGGTGATTTGCGCGCCGGGTGAGGGTTTCGTTGTTGACGGTGTCTCGGAAGTAATGGCCCCGGTGTCGCCGGAGTGCGTCGACGCCCGCGACAGGATCGTGACCGCCAAACTGACTATGACCAGCGCGGTGATCGCGAGGGCGAACCATCGCCACGGTTTCTTCGGGCCCATCGGCCGCTACCTCCTCGGTACTCGGATCAGCGAAGGTAATGCGAGTGCTAGTGCCTCCGCAGACTTAGCCTGAACATGTGTCTAAGAGGAGAATCCTGATTTGCTGCGGTCGGGAGGAGAGTCGACCGGTCATGCCGCAGCGGCCCCAGGCAAGGCGGCATATGAGTGGATGACGGGCGACAAGTGAGCAACCTGGCCATGGTCGGTGCCTTCGTGGGCCTTGCGGTCGCGATCGCGGCGCCACGAAGGAATCAGCAAGCGGGTCGAATCGTGTACTGGGGTGGCACGTGCGTCGCCTGCACCTGCGTATTCTTCATGGCTTACCCGCCCGATTGGCGATCTGCGGCCGCGATGTCGCTGTTCGCCGCCTGCGCAATGGTGTTCATTGCCTACGTGAATACACCGTTCCTACAGGTACGCCCCAGGGTGTACGCATTCCCGACCGACGACCGCCGCCCAGTGGGACGGGATCGGGGCGACCGCGAGCCGTACGGGGCAGGAGTGACGGCAGTCAAATCATGGTGGCGTGCGTTCGCCATGCTGGCCGTCTTCGCCTGTGGCGCAATGACATATTTCATCCGCGAGGGGAGTCCCTGGCTTGCCGCTTCATCGTTATTGCTCATCGCTGCGATCGCATTGGCGTTTGGGCACCGGGATACCGTCTTGTGCAACTCGATTGCGTCGGGGCAGCGAGTTCAGTTCGCATTGATCTCGGTCGTGACGATCGGCGTGTTCACCGTGCTCTATCTCGCTGCCTACCAATGGGCGGCACGGGGTCAGCGCCATGGACGGCACCCCTAGTCCCGGCCACATACTTCTTCGCCACCGCCATCTTGGCGGCGAGGCAGTGGGCGAACAAGCTTACGATTGGCTCACGGGGAGGTGACCGTGCAGACGGTGTTCATCGCGGGGGCAGTTGGCGGCTTCTTACTCCCGCTGCTGGTGCCGTCCAGAAGTATTGACACTGAACGGCACATCTTCTGGTGCGGTTTCATCATCGCTGTCGTAGCCGCATTCTTCATCGGCTTTCCGCCGCGGTGGGGAATAATGGGCTTGCAACTGTCAGCACTGGTGAGTGTGTTGCTTCTGATGAGAGCTTCTTCAGCACTCCATACATCAAGATCAAAGGCAAGACGTACGCATTTCGGCTTGCTGATTCTCAGCCAGATCGAGAACCTCAGGCTTCGGGGTCTTCACCCGTCACGCGAGATCCAGCATACGGCGGTTTGGCGACTGCGCGAAGTTCGTGCTGGATGACGGCTGTCGCAGTGGCGATGTGTACGTCGGTCATCGGAATGTACTGCACCGGAAGCCCGAGAGTTCAACCGTGGCTTGCGTTCGCGTCCACCGCGGCCATCCTGATCGTGGCGTCTTCCCGCGGCTATGAAGACGGTAGTGGGGCCTATCCGGCTGCAAGAGGGCAGCGTCTTTTCGGTGTCAGTACGGCGGTCACGTTGGGATTGTTCGGCGTGCTCTATGCGGGTGGCTTCGCCGCGGGCAAGCGGTGGCCACGGCGCTCGAAGGGATCCCTCGACAAGGGTGCCTCGGCGTCCCCGTGAGTGACGAGTCCACACCACCTACTTCTTCGCCGCGGCCTTCTTCGCAGGTGCCTTCTTGGTGGCGGCCTTCTTCGCAGGTGCCTTCTTGGTGGCAGCCTTCTTCGCAGGTGCCTTCTTGGCGGGCTCGTCGCCGTCGCCGTCGGAGGCAGAGTCCTTGGCAGGAGAGCTCTTCGAACCGGATTGGCGGGCCTTCACACTCGCCTCGAGCTTGGCCAGGAGGTCCGAGACGTCGTCGGTTTCGTCGAGGTCGGCGGGCTCCGGTTCCTCGGTGGTGAACGCCTCGCCGCCTTCGAGTTTGGCCTGGACGAGTTCGTGGAGCTGCTCCTGGTAGTCGTCGCGGAACTGATCCGGGTGGAAGTCGTCGGTCATCGACTCGACCACCTGGCCCGCCATCTTCAGCTCGGCAGGCTTGATGCTCACCTCCTTGTCGAGAATGGGGAAGTCCGGGTCCCTGATCTCGTCGGGCCACAGCAGGGTGTGAATCACCATCACGTCACGCTTGCTGAAGTCCTTGACGCGCAATGCCGCAAGGCGTGTCTTGTTCCGCAGCGCGAAGTGCACGATCGCCACCCGGTCCGTCTCGGCGAGCGTCTTGGCCAGCAGCACATAGGACTTCGACGACTTGGAGTCCGGCTCCAGGAAGTAGCTCTTGTCGTACATCAGCGGGTCGAGTTGGTCGGCGGGGACGAATTCGACCACCTCGATCTCGCGGCTGCGCTCCTCGGGGAGGGTGGCGATGTCCTCGTCGGTGATGATGACGGTCTGCCCGTCGTCGGAGTCGTACGCCTTCGCGATGTCGCGGTACTCGACGACTTCGCCGCACACCTCACAGACCCGCTTGTAGCGGATCCGCCCGTTGTCCTTGGCGTGCACCTGATGGAACTTGATGTCGTGGTCTTCGGTCGCGCTGTAGACCTTGACCGGCACGTTCACCAGGCCGAAGGCGACGGAACCTTTCCAGATCGAACGCATGACCCAGTATGGCCCACAGGATCAACCCAGCTGCAGAGCGGCGCGATCCGGGAGGTCGGCGCCTGCGCGTGCGACGGTGAGCGCCGATGCGAGCGTCGCGTGCTTGAGGACGCCGTCGAGCACGTCGAGGTCGATGCGGGCCAGGTCCTCGCGCCGTTCCGCGCCGAGCAGGTCAAGCGCCCACAATGCGTCGATCAGCCCGGTCATGAACGAGTCGCCCGCCCCGACGGTGTCGACGACCTGGACCTTGCGTGCCGGCGCGCGGACGGTTCCGGCCGCGCACGTCGCGAAGGCCCCGTGCTCGCCCATCGTCACGGCGACGATCGACGGGCCCGCCGACTGCCAGGCCTTGGCGATTTCCTCGGGTGTGCGACTGGGGTCGATCCAGCGCAGATCCTCGTCGCTGGCCTTGACGAGGTCGGCCTTCTCGACGAGGCGGTCGATCCGGCCGATGGCCTGCTCGCGATCGACGATCAGGTCGGGCCGTACGTTCGGGTCGTAGGTGATGGTGGCGGCCAGCCGGTAGGCGTCGAGCAGCGCCGCCGTCGCCAGGCAGCCGGGATCGAGGAAGCCGGCGATCGAGCCGGTGTGGACGACGAGCGGGGGAGCCACCTCCGCGGTTCCGCTCAACTGCCATTCCAGGTCGAACGTGTACGTCGCCGCCCCGGTGTCGTCGATGCTGGCCGCGGCGGTGGGTGTCCGCGCGGCGGTGGTACTGCCCGGAACCAGGTGGACGTGGGACCCCTCGAGGTGCTCGAGGATCCGGCGGCCGCGCTCGTCGTCGCCGATGTGGGTCAGGAAGTCGACGTTGCGGCCCAGTCGTCCCAGCCCGACCGCGACGTTCAGCGGGCTGCCGCCGACGTGTTCGCCGAGCACCTTCCCCTCGCGTTCGACGATGTCGATCAACGCCTCCCCGATGACGAGCGCCCGGTCGCTCACCGCACGCTCTCCCCGCGCACCAGCTGCTCCAAGGTGGCTCGTGCCCCGTGACGGTGCAGCGAGTCCAGGGTCCACAGGTAGTCGTCGACGAACCGCTTCTCCTTGGCGAGATCGCCGAACAGCGCGGTGTTCTCGATGAACGCCGTCGGGTTCTCCGCCTGCGTCTTCGCCAGCGGCACCAGCTTGTCCGCGAGTTGGTCCTGCACGTCGATCGGTTCGCCCTGCTCGTCGATGCCCTCGGCATAGCGCGCCCAGCTGGCGACCGTCGCCGCCGACAACCTCACCGGTCCGCCGGTGCGCAGGTTCTCTCTGACGACAGGAAGCAGCCACTGCGGGATCCGGTCCGACGAGCCGAAGCAGAGCCGCACGATGGTGTCGCGCACGCCCGGGTTGGCGAAGCGTTCGATCGCGGTCCGCTTGAAGTCCGGCAGGTCGATGCCTGGCACCGGCTTGAGCGTGGGCGTCGCTTCGGAATCCATGTACTGGCGCAGGAACTCGGCGAACAGCGGATCGCCTGCGGCGTCGGCCACCAGGCGGTAGCCGGCCAGGTACGCGAAGTAGCAGAGCGCTTGATGGCCGGCGTTGAGGAGCCGCAACTTCATCAGCTCATAGGGTGTGACGTCCTCGACGAGGAGCACGTCAACCTCCTCATAGGGTGGTCGACCGGCGGGGAAGTCGTCTTCGAGTACCCAGGCCGTGAAGGGTTCCGCGGCGACGGGCCACTGGTCCTCGACGCCGAATTCGGACGCCAAGCTCTCGATCACGTCGGGCGTGGTGACCGGCGTGATGCGGTCGACCATCGAGTTGGGGAACCGGGTGTTGGCCCTCATCCACTCGGCCAACTCGGGCTGCGTCTTCTCCGCGTACGCGGTGAAGGCCTCACGCGCGACGTCGCCGTTGCCCTCGATGTTGTCGCAGGAGACGATCGTCGGTGACGGCACCCCGCGGTCCTTGCGCCGCGCGAGGGCAGCGGTGACCAGTCCGAAGACGCTGTCGGGTCCGGCCGCCTCGATCGAATATCCGCCCTCGGTGATGGTCAGCGAGACGATGCGGGTGCTGGGCGCAGCGATCAGTTCGACGACGGCCTCGGGATCGTCGGGTGCGAAGAGGTAGTCGACGATCGAGCCGATGACCCGCGCGTCGCGGCTGCCGTCGGGATTCATCGCGATCAGCGTGTAGAGACCGTCCTGCTCGGCCATGACGGTCGCCATCTTGCGGTCTGCCGGGCAGCACCCCGACACCGCAGATGCCCCAGTCCTTGGCGAGGCCCTTCTCCAACAGCCGGTCGACGTACATCGCCTGGTGAGCGCGGTGGAAGCCGCCAACCCCGAAATGAACTATCCCGACCTGAATTTCGCCGCGGTCATAGGTCGGCTTGGCGATCGGGACATCCGGCAGGGACGCGTTGTTGAGCTTCATGACCACCACCACCTGCCTGACGCTACCCCGCGGGCCGACGGCGATGAACCCCATTCGCGGGGTCCTCGTCCGCGTTCGAGCCCGCCGTGACGAGAAAACTGAAAGTGTTGTGTAGGTCACAATTGGATGTTAGCGTGATGAGCATCTACACGCACCCATGAGCAAGTGCTCATCCAACAGAACCGGAAGTCGAAAGGGACACCGTGGCGACACCGACGTCGAACGCCCAGGTCACCGGGCGTGTCCAGGGCGACGGACTGGAAAGTGCCGTGGTATCGAATGGCGGTGCGACGCCCGAAGACCTCCGACTCGCGCTGCGGGCCGCAACGCTCTACTACCTGGACGGCCTCACCCAGGCCGAGATCGCCGCCAAGCTCGGCGTCTCCCGCCCCACCGCGGGCAGGTTGATCGCCAGGGCGAAGGCCAGAGGACTGGTTCGCATCGAGGTCGTCGTGCCACCGACCATGAAGGACGATCTGCACGCCGACGAGGAGCGACGGCTCGAGCAGCAGTTCGGGCTCACCGAAGCCGTGGTCACCGGACACCTCGGACGTGCGGCAGGCGCCCTCCTGATGCGGCGCCTCTCCGAGAACGACGTGCTCGGCTTCACCTGGGGCCCGGAGCAGGTGGCCGCGGTCACGGCGTTGACGCCCGGCGTCGCGAGCTGTCGCGTGGTGGTGCAGCTGGACGGCGCGATGTCCACCGCCGCCTATCAGACCGGCATGGAGTTCATCCTCAGCCGCGGTGCGGACATGTTGCGCGCCAGCGCCATGCGGCTGCCCGCGCCGCTGTACGCCGACCCGTCGACGGTCGTCTCCATGCGCAGCGATTCGGTGATCTCGCGGACGTTGGAGGCCGGTCGCCGGGCCGACACGATGCTGTTCGGCGTCGGGTCGACGACGACCTCGACGACGCTGTTCGAGGGCAGCTTCCTGGACACCAGGATGCTCGACGAACTGGTCTCGCTCGGCGCGGTCGGTGAGATCGGGGGCCGGTTCTTCGACGCCGACGGCGCCCCGGTCGTCACCGAACTGGCGCACCGCGCGGTCTCGGTGCCGCTCGAGGACATCCGCAAGTGCGCGAAGACCATCCTGGTCTGCAGCGGGCCACCCAAGCACGAGGCCACCCTCGCCGCGTTGCGTGGCGGCCTCGGCAAGCTATTGGTATGTGACATCGATTGTGCGCGTTGGCTTCTGACTGAAAGGGCCGCGTGAATGATTCAACCATCGAGGAGTGGGGTGAAGATGAAAGCGACACGAGCATTGCGAAGGCTTTCGGTGTGCGCGGTGGCCGTCGGCCTGACGCTCACCGCAGGCTGCGCCGGCGCGGGCAGCCTCGGGGCGTCGGACAACGAGGTGACGATCGCCTTGGTGTCGAACTCACAGATGACCGACGCCCAGAAGCTGTCGTCGGAATTCGAGAAGGCGAATCCCGGCGTCAAGCTGAAGTTCATCTCGCTGTCGGAGAACCAGGCGCGGGCCAAGATCACCATGTCCACCGCGATGGGGGGCAGTCAGTTCGACGTGGCGATGATCAGCAACTTCGAAACCCCGCAATGGGCCAGGGACGGCTGGCTGCTGAATCTGTCCGACTACGCGAAGAACACGCCAGGTTACGACGAGAACGACTTCATCCCGTCGCTACGGGAATCGTTGTCCTACAAGGGCAACATGTACTCGGTTCCGTTCTATGGCGAGTCGTCGTTCCTGATGTACCGCAAGGACATGTTCGAACAGGCCGGCATCAAGGTCAATCAGGATCCGAACTACCAGCCCACCTGGCAGGAGGTCGCCGGCTGGGCCAAGCAGTTGAAGACCGGCGACCGGGCCGGGATCTGCCTGCGCGGCAAGCCGGGTTGGGGCGAGGTGCTCGCACCCCTGGACACGGTCATCAACACCTTCGGCGGCCGTTGGTTCGACGACCAGTGGAACGCGCAGCTCAACAGCCCACAGGTGAAGGAGGCAGTCAACTTCTACGTCAACACCATCAAGGACTCCGGTGAACTGGGCGCGTCGTCAACCGGTTTCCAGGAGTGCGCCAACCTCTTCGGCCAGGGCCAGACGGCGATGTGGTACGACGCGACCTCCGCGGTGTCGGTGCTCGAGGATCCCAAGACCTACCCGGATCTGGTCGGCAAGATCGGCTACCTGCCTGCGCCGATCGTCGAGAAGCCGAACTCGGGCTGGCTCTACACCTGGGCACTCGGCATCCCCAAGGCGGCGAAGAACCCCAACGGGGCGTGGAAGTTCATCTCGTGGATGACAAGCAAGGACTACATGAAGCTGGTCGGCGAGAAGCTCGGCTGGGCCCGCGTCCCACCGGGCAGCCGGACCTCGACCTACACCGAACTGCCGGAGTACGAGGCGATCTCGAAGTCTTACGGCCCCTTGACGCTGCAGTCGATTACCAACGCAACCCCGAACAAGCCCACGGTTCAGCCAGTGCCGTACACGGGCGTGCAGTTCGTCGGGATTCCCGAGTTCCAGGATCTGGGCACCCGGGTCAGCCAGCAGATCAGTGCGGCGATCGCCGGACAGAAGTCCGTCGACGCAGCCATGGAACAAGCCCAGAAATACGCCGAGGTCGTCGGCAAGAGCTACCAGGAGAAGTGATGACTACGACTTCGCTAACCGCCGGTACCACGGCTGACACCGAAGAGAAGGCCGTCGCCGAACGGGTTCGAAAGATCAAGGAGTCTCAAGACGTCGGCGTGAGCCGCGCCGAGGGATGGCGCAGGCGGGGACCGCTGCTGCCGGCGCTGATCTTCATGATCGCGGTGACGCAGGTGCCGTTCCTGTTCACCCTGTACTACTCGACGCTGTCGTGGAACCTGGTGCGCCCGGGATCCCGCCGGTTCGTGGGCCTGAGCAACTACGCCGCGGTAGTCCAGGACAGCCAGTTCTGGTCGGTGGGGGGCAACACCGTGATCCTGATCGTCGGCGTCGTTCTCATCTCGGCGCTGCTCGGCCTGCTGATCGCGCTGCTGCTCGATCGTGCGTTCCTGGGCCGCGGCGCCGTCCGGACCCTGTTGATCACGCCGTTCCTGATCACTCCCGTTGCCGGGGCGCTGATCTGGAAGACGACGATCCTCGATCCCAACAACGGCATCCTCAACTGGGTGCTGTCGCTGGTGGGGATCGGCCCAGTCGACTGGATCGGTCAGTTTCCGCTGGCCATGGTGATGGTCGAATTGATCTGGCAGTGGACGCCGTTCATGATGCTGCTGATCCTGGCCGGCCTGACCTCGATGCCTCGCGACCAACTCGAGGCCGGTCGCGTCGACGGTGCTACCGCGTTCCAGCTCTTCCGCGAGTTGACGTTGCCCCACCTGCGACGCTTCATCGAGTTGGGCGTCGTGCTCGGCGCGGTCTACCTGGTCAACACGTTCGACGCCATCTTCATGATGACGCAGGGCGGACCGGGTGTCGCCAGTGCGAACCTGCCGTTCTACATCTATCAGCGTGCGTTCCTCGGCTTCGACATGGGCCAGGCCGCAGCGATGGGCGTGGTGGTCGTCATCTTCACGATGATCATCGCCAGCTTCGCGCTTCGCTTGATCTTCAAATCGTTCTCCGGCAAGGAAGAGGCGGCCTAGACATGACTACTACTGCCGAACGGACCACGGCGGCAACGGACACCGCTCCGGTCCGCAAGAAGAAGTCCAAGAAGTTCAGCCCGTGGGGAATCGTCGCGTGGCTCGTCGGGATCGGCTTCTTCTTCCCGGTGTTCTGGATGGTGCTGACGTCGTTCAAGCAGGAAAGCGACGCGGCGACCAATCCGCCGAAGCTCTTCTTCGTGCCGACGCTGGATCAGTACGCCGCGGTCTTCGACCAGGGCATCGGACCCGCGATGCTGAACTCGGTGTTCGCCACCGCGGTGTCGACGATCCTGGTGCTGCTCCTCGGGGTGCCCGCCGCGTTCGCGCTGTCGCTGCGGCCGGTCCGCAAGACCTCGGATGCGCTGTTCTTCTTCATGAGCACCAAGATGCTGCCCGTGGTCGCGGCGATCCTGCCGTTGTACGTGATCGTGTCGAACCTCGGTCTGTTGGACAACATCTGGGCCCTTGTCGTCCTCTACACGTCGATGAACCTACCCATCGCCATCTGGATGATGCGGTCGTTCTTCCTCGAAGTGCCCGGCGAACTGCTCGAGGCTGCCAGCCTGGACGGCGCCAGCCTGTGGCGGTCGGTGCGCGAGGTGATCCTGCCGCTGGTGTCACCAGGCATCGCAGCCACCGCGTTGATCTGCGTCATCTTCGCGTGGAACGAGTTCTTCCTCGCGGTGAACCTGACCGCGGTGAACGCCCAGACGATGCCGGTGTACCTCGTCGGCTTCATCGCCGGTGAGGGCCAGTACTGGGCCGTGTTGTCGGCGGCCGCGACGATGGCCGCACTGCCGGTCATCCTGTGCGGTTGGCTGGCCCAGAACAAGTTGGTGCGAGGGCTTTCGTTCGGCGCGATCAAGTAACCCCACTTCCCCACTTTCCGATCTGACAAGGAGAACTCAGACATGGCATCGATCACCTACAAGAACGCTTCCTGCATCTACGAGGGTTCGGACAAGCTTGCCGTCGACAATCTCAACCTCGACATCGAGGACGGCGAATTCGTCGTTCTGGTCGGCCCGTCCGGTTCGGGCAAGAGCACCGCGCTGCGGATGCTGGCCGGCCTCGAGGACATCGACGAGGGCGCCATCGAGATCGGTGGCAAGGACATGACGGGTGTGCCGTCCAAGGATCGCGACATCGCGATGGTGTTCCAGAACTATGCGTTGTACCCCAACAAGACCGTCGCCGAGAACATGGGCTTTGCGCTCAAACTGCGGGGCGTGTCGGCCGAGGAACGGCGCAAGAAGGTCGAGGAGGCCGCCAAGGTCCTCGACCTGACGGAGCACCTGGACCGCAAGCCCGCCAAGCTGTCCGGCGGTCAGCGTCAGCGCGTCGCGATGGGTCGGGCCATCGTGCGTGAGCCGCAGGTGTTCTGCATGGACGAGCCGCTCTCGAACCTCGACGCGAAGCTGCGCGTGCAGACCCGCACGCAGATCGCCGCGCTGCAGCGGCGGCTGGGCACCACCACCGTCTACGTCACGCACGACCAGGTCGAGGCCATGACGATGGGTGACCGCGTTGCGGTGCTGCGCTTCGGGAAGTTGCAGCAGTTCGCCTCGCCCAACGAGCTCTACGACCGCCCGGCGAATGCGTTCGTCGCGGGCTTCATCGGATCGCCTGCGATGAACCTGGTGACCCTGCCGGTCGCCGCCGATGGCGTCAAGGTCGGTGATTCGACGCTGGAACTCGAACGCGACAACCTGACCAAGCTGAGCGAGGCAGGTCTGTCGGAGGTCACCTTCGGCATCCGGCCCGAGCAACTCGAGATCACCGAATCCGGTGGCGTCGAGGTCGTCGTCGACCTCGTCGAGGACCTCGGCAGTGAGGCCTACGTCTACACGCACGCGAGTTCCGGCGTCGAGTTGGTGGCGCGCTGCAACCCGCGCAGGGCGCCCCGGCTCGCCGACACGGTCCGGTTGCACCGCCACCCCGAAGGCGCCGTGCACCTGTTCCACCCGACCTCGGGCGAACGCTTGAACTGACCAAGCGCCACCGAGATGCTTCAGCCGGAGTTTCGGCTCCGGGCACCGACCCCCGGGCTCCTCGGGTTGCCGTGGGACCGTCCGCTTTCCGAGTGGATGGTGCCCGACGTGCCGCTGCGTGACATCGCGGTGGGAATGAGCCGGCATCTGGTGAAGTTCGTCGACGCCGACGGCCATCTGTGGGCGGTCAAGGACATTCCACCCCGGATCGCCGTCAAGGAGTACGAGGTGCTACGGCGGCTCGAGGACATGGGGTTGCCCGCAGTGCATCCGGCAGGTCTGGTGCTGCAACCGGAGTTCGAGACGGCGATCCTGGTGACCCGGTACCTCGAGGGCTCTTGGCAGTACCGCAGGTTGTTCATGCGGTTGCCGCTGGACCAGACGAAACACCGTGCACGCCTTTTGGATGCGATGGCCGGACTGCTGGTGGACTTGCATCGCCACGGGGTGTTCTGGGGTGACTGCTCGCTGGCGAACACCTTGTTCACGCGTGACGGGCAGCTCCTGCAGGCCTGGCTCGTCGACGCCGAGACGTCCGAAGTGCATCCATCGCTCAGCCGCGGACAGCGCAGGCACGACCTCCAGATCCTGGTCGAGAACGTGGCGGAGGGTCTGGTCGACCTCGCCGAACGGCTCGGCACGCCCGAGGAACTGCACGCGACCCTGATCGACGAGGCCGAGCAGGTTCAGGTCCGTTACGACACGCTGTGGGAGATCCTGCACGCGGAGCCGGTGTTCGGGTTCAACGACCGGTACCGCGTCGAAGGGACCATCCGCCAGCTCAACGAACTTGGCTTCGCCGTCGACGAGTTGTCGTTGCAACCCGACAGTGCCGACCCGAGCCGGTTGCGCGTCCGCGTCGCCGTCGGCGATCGTCGGTATCACGCGCAGCACCTGCAGGACCTGACCGGTCTGGACGTCGGGGAGGGCCAGGCGACCATCCTGCTCGGTGACCTGCACGCCTACCAGGCGCAGCTGTGCCTCGAGGCCGGACACGACGTCGACGAGTCGACTGCCGCGCGGTTATGGCAGATCGAGGTGCTCACCCCGTATGAGCAGTTGGCGCACGAGGCGGTCGGGCACAAGGGAACGGCGATCCAGGCCTACTGCGATCTGCTCGAGGTGCGGTGGCTGCTGAGCGAGAAGGCCGGTCGCGACGTCGGGACCAACAGGGCCCTCGCGGCGTTGAACCGCGACGTCATCCCGGCCGACGCCGCGGCGACGATGGCCGTCGCCGAGGTGCCGACCGAACCGTTTTCGGCCTTGTCCTTGGACGACGACTGAACCGTTGTGTGGCAATGGGTTACGCTGCGGAGGGCTCTCATCGAATTCTTCGGGAATCGCCGCGAAGTTCTTAGTATTCGAACCTATGTTCGAGTCATGTCAGCGGAATCCGTGCAGTCGGCCGCCGCAGCGCTGCGCGCGGCCCACGCGGCCATGGCTGCGCTGTCCGTCGATGCACTCACCGCGGCAGAACTGGTCGGGGTTCTCGACGAACTCGAAGTGCTGACATGCCAATTGCCCGTGCAGAGCCACCGCATGCTGGCCCGCTTGCAGGCAGAGACCACGCCGAAGGCGATGGGCGCCAAGTCCTGGCGCGACGTCCTGGCCATCCGGTGGCGCATCTCACCCGGCGAGGCCGGCCGTCGGCTCGACGAAGCAGCACAGTTGGGCCCGCGCCAAGCGCTCAGTGGCGAGCCGCTCGAGCCGATCTTGGCGTGTACGGCCGTCGCCCAGAGCCACGGTGTGATCAACGGTGAACACGTGCGTGTGCTGCGTGAGGCAATGGGGCGCGTCCCGTCTGCGATCGACGCCACCACTCGGGTCCAGATCGAGGCCGACCTGGTGCGGACCGCGATGGGGGTGGGACCCAAGGAACTCAAGGACAACGCCGACCGAACGTTGTTCCTCCTGGATCAGGACGGCCCCGTACCAGACGATGCTGAACGCGAGCGACGGCGCGGCGTGACGAAGGCACCGCAGCAGCCCAACGGGATCACCAGGATCGAGGCCGACCTCACCGCGGAAGCGTGGGCCATCTACGAGGCGATCTTCGCCAAGTGGGCGGCGCCGGGCATGTGCAACCCGGCCGACGAGCACCCGTGTGTGTCGGGGACACCCAGCCAGGAGCAGCTCGACGCCGACCACCGCAGCCTGGCCCAGCGCCAGCACGACGCACTGGTTGCGGTCGGGCGCAGCGTCCTGGCCGGCGGTGAACTCGGTCGGCACAACGGGTTGCCCACCACGGTCATCATCCGCACCACCCTGCAGGACTTGGAGAGCCGCGCCGGGATCGGCGTCACCGGTGGTGGCACTGTGATACCGATTCGCGACGTGATCCGGTTGGCGGCGCACGCCAACAACTATCTGGCGGTGTTCGACGCGGCCACCGGATGTGCCCTCGACCTGTTCCGCACCCGCCGGGTCGCCTCACCGTCGCAGCGGATCATGCTGATCGCCCGTGACGGAGGCTGCACCAAGCCCGGGTGCACGGTGCCCGCGTATGGCAGCCAAGTCCACCACGCCGCCCGCGACTGGGCCGACGACGGACGGACCAACGTCGACGAACTGGGTCTCGCCTGCGGCCCCGACAACCGCGCGATCGGTCCGGAGGGCTGGGCCACCCGGATCAATGGCGCAAACGACGTGGAATGGATCCCGCCGGCGCGCCTCGACACCGGCCAGACCCGCGTCAACGACTACCACCGCCCCGAACGACTGCACCGGCCACCCGACGAGCAGCCGACTGCCCAGCGCCCCGGCGGGCCGGAGCCCAACGCAGCCTAGGTCGGGCTCGACCTCGGGCGAATCGTGGGTGGCGAGCCAGGAGTTTGCCATTGGTCCACGCTGACAACGGGTAATACCGTGTGGTGGTGGAGCGCTACGAGCGGGTGAAGTTGACCAACGCCGACAAGGTGCTCTACCCGGCCGCCGGCACCACGAAGGCCGAGGTGTTCGAGTACTACGTCGCGATCGCGCCCGCCATGCTTCCGCACATCGCAGGCCGCGCGGTGACACGGAAGCGGTGGCCCAACGGGGTGGACGAGGGGTCGTTCTTCGAGAAGCAGCTGGCGTCGTCGGCGCCCGACTGGTTGAACCGCGGAACCATCGTCCACAAGTCGGGAACCACCACGTATCCGATCATCAACAGTGCCGAGGGGCTGGCATGGATCGCACAGCAGGCGTCGCTGGAAGTGCATGTGCCGCAATGGCGCTTCGTCAGCACCTGGACCCGGGAACACGGAGCTGAGCAGACGCCGGGGCTCGCCACCCGGGTGGTCTTCGATCTCGACCCCGGCGAGGGCGTCACGTTCCGGCAGCTGTGCGAGGTGGCTCATGAAGTGCGTGAGCTCATCACCGGCATCGGACTCGTCACCTTCCCGTTGACCAGCGGCAGCAAGGGTCTGCACCTGTATGTGCCACTGGAGAAACCGATCAGCTCGCACGGCGCCTCGGTGCTGGCCCGCCGGATCGCGGTGCAGTTGGAGAAGACGATGCCCACACGCGTGACAGCCACGATGACCAAGAGTCTGCGCGCCGGCAAGGTATTCGTCGATTGGAGTCAGAACAACGGCAACAAGACGACGATCGCGCCGTATTCGCTGCGTGGTCGCGACGAGCCGACGGTCGCGGCGCCGCGCACCTGGGACGAGATCGAGGACCCCGATCTGCGGCACCTCCGCTTCGACGAGGTGCTCGAACGCCTGGAACGCGATGGTGATCTGCTCGCCGAGATGGACACCGACGCGCCGGTGGCCGACGCCCTCACCACCTACCGCACGATGCGCGATGCCGGAAGAACCCCCGAACCGGTCCCGAGCGCCCCGCCGGCGGCGGGCAACGACGACTTCTTCGTGATCCAGGAACACCACGCCCGCCGGCTGCACTACGACTTCCGGCTGGAACGCAACGGGGTGCTGGTGAGCTGGGCGGTGCCGAAGAACCTGCCCGACGCGCCGTCGGTCAACCACCTGGCCGTGCACACCGAGGATCATCCGTTCGAATACGGCAGCTTCGAGGGCGAAATCCCGAAGGGCGAGTACGGCGGTGGCAAGGTCGTCATCTGGGATTCCGGCACATACGAGACGGAGAAGTTCCGTGACCACGCCCCCGATGGTCCCGACAGGGGCGGCGAGGTCATCATCACGTTGCACGGCAACAAGATCGATGGTCGCTATGCGCTGATCCAGACGAACGGCAAGAACTGGCTTGCACACCGCATGAAGGAGCAGGCCAACCCTCAGGCGAGCGACCTGGCGCCGATGCTGGCGACGGAGGGCTCGATCGCGAAGATGACGTCGGCGCAGTGGGCGTTCGAAGGCAAGTGGGACGGCTACCGCGTGATGGTCGACGCCGACCACGGCCGGCTGAACCTGCGGTCCCGTCGCGGCCGCGACGTCACGGATGAATATCCCCAATTCGCATCCCTCGCAGCTGATCTCGCCGACCACCACGTGATCCTCGACGGCGAGGCCGTCGCTCTCGACGAGCAGGGGGTGCCGAGCTTCTCCGAGATGCAGAATCGTGCGCGGTCCACCCGCGTGGAGTTCTGGGCGTTCGACATCCTCTACTTCGACGGCCGGTCGCTGCTCAAGGCCAAGTACTCCGATCGCAGGCGACTGCTCGAGGCGCTGGCCGAAGCGGGCGGCCTGATCGTGCCGGACCCGATCGAGGGAGACGGCCCCGAAGCGCTCGAGTACGCGCAGCAGCGCCGGTGGGAGGGCGTCGTCGCCAAGAAGAGGGACTCCACCTACCAACCGGGGCGCCGTTCCGCGTCGTGGATCAAGGACAAGCTCTGGCTCACACAGGAAGTGGTGATCGGCGGGTGGCGAGCCGGCGAGGGCGGACGCACCAGCGGGATCGGGGCGTTGCTCGTCGGGGTGCCCGAGTCCGGTGGGCTGCGTTTCGCCGGTCGGGTCGGCACCGGGTTCACCGATAAGGATCTCGCCAAGCTCAAGAAGACGCTGGCGCCGCTGCAGACCGACCGGTCACCGTTCAGCACCCGGCTTTCCGGCCTTGACGCCAAGGGGGTGACGTTCGTGGAGCCGACGCTGGTCGGGGAGGTCCGCTACAGCGAACGCACCTCGGACGGACGCCTGCGCCAGCCCAGCTGGCGGGGTGTGCGACCCGACAAGAGTCCCGACGAGGTGGTGTGGGAATGATTTTGACCGCGAGATCCACGTTGTGCAGACCGCAAGTCGCACTTCCTCTGCAGAACGTGTATCTCGTCGGCCCACGCTCGTTCCTAGCCCGCGTCGATCGCTTCCCGCAGACCCCGGGTCGCGAGTTCATCGGCCAATTCGTTGTCGGTGACACCGGAGTGCCCCTTCACCCAGAACCACTCGACGTGGTGTCGTGCGCAGGCGGCCTGCAGGCGCTTCCAGAGGTCGACGTTCTTCACCGGTTGCTTGGCCGACGTCAGCCAGCCGTTGCGCTCCCAGCCGAGTACCCACGTGGTGATACCGCTGCGGACGTAGGTGCTGTCCGTGTAGAGGTGCACCGCGACGGGCCTGGTCAGGGCCTCCAAGGCCATGATCGGTGCGGTCAGCTCCATCCGGTTGTTGCTGGTCGCGCCGGACTCACCGCCGCACATTTCGCGGACGTGCTCACGCTGGCGCAGCACCGCCCCCCAGCCGCCGGGGCCGGGGTTGGGCCTGCACCCGCCGTCGGTGTGGATGACCACGACGTCGGAGTCGACGAGCAGGGGCGGGTGCGCAGGGGAGGTCACGAGCCGAGCCTAGGCACTGAGCCGGTGAGTCGGCTCGGCGACTCGCGGGTCGCGGCGGGGAGACCCGGGCGATGTGTCGATAACCGCGGTCACGAGGGCGCGTTTACCGTACCGTCAGCGCAAATTACTCCGTCGACGGCGTTGCGCCGACGCACGGTTGAGAAGGAGCCGATCGCATGCGCATCGTGGTGGATCTGAACCGTTGCCTCGGGTACGCGCAATGCGTTCCGTTGGCGCCGGAAGTCCTTCGGCTCAACGGCGAGGAAGCGCTCGCGTACGACCCCAATCCCGATGACTCGCAGCGACAGCGGGTGGCGCGTGCCGTCGCGTCCTGCCCGGTGCAAGCGATCATCGCCGAGATGGACCCGCCAGCGGACAGGTCGACGAAATGACGACGGCGTCGTTGGTCTCCGACCTCGTCGCCAGCTTCAAGGCCACCGGCAGGATTGTCATCGTCGGTGCATCCCTGACGGGTTTGCGGGCCGCGGAAGCTCTTCGCGACGAAGGTTTCACCGGCTCGCTGACCATCATCGGCGACGAAGTGCACGAGCCCTATGATCGGCCGCCGTTGTCGAAGCAGGTTCTCAAGGGCTGGGTACCGGCAGGAAACACCAAGCTGCCGCGCATGCGAGAGATCGACGCGGACTGGCGTCTCGGCGTCGCGGCCACCGATCTGGACCGGGCCAACCGGGAAGTGGTGTTGGCCAATGGCGACAGGGTGCCCTACGACCGATTGCTCATCGCGACCGGCGTCCGGTCCCGCGCCTGGTTCAACCCCGACGAGGCCAAGCTGGAAGGGCTGTACACGTTGCGCACGTGCGATGATGCGACCGAGTTGCAGGCCGCGCTGCAAGCCCGGCCGAATCGGGTGCTGATCGTCGGTGCGGGGTTCATCGGCTCCGAAATGGCCTCGGTGTGTCGCGAACTCGGGCTGGACGTGACGGTGGCGGAGCGGTCCAGCGCGCCGTTGGTTGGCCCGCTCGGCGGGGTGATCGGCGACATCGCGGCCAAGATGCAGCGTGACGCCGGGGTGGATCTGCGCACCGGCGTAGCCGTGGAGGCACTCGAGGGTGACGCCGAGGGGCACGTGCGACGGGCCCGGTTGTCGGATGGCACCCTGCTCGACGTCGACGTGGTCGTGGCCTCGCTGGGATCGATCCGCAACGTCGAGTGGCTCGACGGCGCCGACCTCGCCGCCGGGTTCTGGGGTGTGGCGTGCGACGCGGGCTGCCGGGCATTCGACGTCAATGGCGTCGTCACCGACAACATCTTCGTCGCCGGCGACATCGCGCGGGCGCCGCACGTGCTCTACGAGTACCAGTTCATGGCCATCGAGCACGTGGACGCCGCCGTCCTCGGTGCCCAGACCGCCGCGCACAACATGGTCAACCTCGAGATGGGACGCCGCCCCCACCTACCGTTGCCGCAGTTCTGGTCCGGTCAGTTCGGCGTCAACATCAAGGGTGTCGGCGTGTGCTCCTTCGGCGACGAGATCGTGTTCACCCAAGGTTCCGTCGAAGATCTGCGCTTCGCGGCCGCGTTCGGCAAGAACGGCCGCATCGTCGGAGCTCTGACGTTCAACCACGGCAAGTGGCTGCAGTACTACGCAGACCTGATCGAACGTTCCGCTCCCTTCCCACCACCACCACCGGGTTACGACGTCCCGGTGAACTCCGAGCCGATGTCGGCCCGATTCCCAGATCCGCGTGAACCGACCGGGATCCCGGATGTCGTTCTCACGGGCCATGATCCGACGTCGCGCGGTGCCGAGTACCGTCCCAAGGCCCGTTAGCCCACCGAAGGGAATCGACTGACATGACGACTGCAGAGGCCGCCTGGGCTGCGGCAATGAAATTCGAGAACCGCCACGACCCATACGAATTCTTCGACCAACTTCGTGAGACGCCCGTCGTTCAGGTGGCCGACCGCACCTACGTCGTGACCGGTTACCGCGAGCTGATGACACTGGCACACGACCCGCGGATCAGCTCCGACATCAGTCGTTCTCCGTTGGGAGCAGCGCGGGCCGCCGGGGAAGAGCCGGCGCCAGGAGCGGAGGACGTCGCCGCCTACGGAAGGGCGAAGACCATCATCCTGTCCGACCCGGCCGACCACGACCGGGCCCGCCGCCAGGTGATGCGGCACTTCGCCCCACCGCACTCGCCCGACGTCATACCGGGCATGGAACCCGACATCCAGCGGCTGTGCGACGAACTGCTGGACGGTGTGAAAGCCAGTGGCAGCAACACCTTCGACGTGGTCGACGACTACGCCTATCCGGTGCCCGTCGCCGTGATCTGCCAACTGCTGGGCATCCCGCTCAAGGATGAACCCATGTTCCACGCCTGGATCTTCGACTTCATGGCCGGTCTGGACCTCGGACCGGAAGCGGCCACCGAAGAGGGGCAGGCCCGCGCTGCGAAGGGCAAGCAGAGCGCGGCCGAACTGTCCGAATATCTGGCGGACCTGATCCAGGGTTACCTGAAGGAGCCCGGCGCCGGCCTGCTGTCCCAGTTGGTGAACGACGATGGTCCCGACGGTCCGATGTCACCTGCGGAGGCCGCGTCGAACGCGGTCCTACTCTTGATCGCCGGGCACGACTCGACGGTGAACACCATCGCCCACTGCGTGCTGACGCTCCTGCGCAACCCCGAGTCCCTCGACCTGTTGCGAACCAGTCCCGAGCTGATCCCGCGGGCCATCGAGGAAGTGCAACGCCTGCAATCGGCGGTGCAGTTCTTCCCGAGCCGCAGCGCGACTGCCGACATCGAGGTCGGCGGGACGGTCATCCCCGCCGGGTCGGCGGTGCATCTGATGTACGGCGCGGCCAACCGCGACCCCAAGATGTTTCACGAGCCGTCGAAGTTCGATCCGTTGCGCCGCGACAACCAGCACTTCGGTTGGGGTAGCGGGATCCACACCTGCATGGGCGGACCGCTGGCGCGCCTGGAGGTCAACCTCGCGGTGGAGAACTTCCTGCGTCGAGTCGAGAACCCGCGTCTGGTCATCGATCCACCTCCATACCGGCAGAGCCAGGTCTTTCGTGGGCCTCGACATCTCGAGGTGGCGTTCGACCGGATCATGGACTGAGGTGAAGGCCTTCCAGTTCGTCGAATGGCAGCAGTCCGGTCAGCTTCGGGACGTACCGGTACCGGAAGCCGGGCCCGGTGAGGTGCTGGTGAGGGTAGGAGGTGCCGGCGCCTGCCATTCCGATCTCCATCTGCTCGAGAAGTCCCCTGCCGCAGGTTGCTTTGCCCTGCCCTTCACCCTCGGCCACGAGAACGCGGGCTGGGTCGAGAAGTTGGGTCCCGGCGCCGCGGGATTCGCGGTGGGCGATCCGGTCATCGTCTACGGCCCCTGGGGCTGCGGCGTCTGCATGAACTGTCGCCAGGGCATGGAGAACTACTGCCAGGCGCCCGCCAAGCCCAGCCCAGGCGGCCTGGGTGGCACCGACGGCGGCATGGCCGAGTACCTACTGGTGCCGGCCACCCGATACCTCATCCCGCTCGGCAATCTCGATCCCCGCCAGGCCGCCCCGCTCAGCGACGCCGGGCTCACGAGCTACCACGCAGTCAAGCGGTCCCTGCATCTGCTCGGACCGGGGTCGACGGCCGTGGTCATCGGCGCCGGTGGTCTCGGGCAGATGGCGATCCAGGTGCTGAAGGCCCTTGCCGGTGCGACGACCGTGGTGGCGGTCGACACGTCGAGTGACAAGCTGAAGATCGCGACGAACGTGGGTGCCGACGTGACGCTCGTCTCCGGCGACGACGCCGTCAAGACCATCAAGGACCTCACCAGGGGCCAAGGAGCCGAACTCGTCCTCGACCTCGTCGGGGTTGGTCCGACGCTGGCCATGGCAGCTTCGGTCGCGCGGGTCATGGGCCACCTGACCATCGTCGGTGTCGGCACTGCGGCACTACCGGTCAACTTCTCCAGCCCGCCCCACGAATGCTCAGTCGCATCACCGTTCTGGGGATCCATCCCCGAGCTGATCGAGCTGATTGCGCTGGCACAGACGGGAACGATCACGATGCTCGTCGAACACTTCACGCTCGACGATGCCGCACGCGCCTACGAGTTGCTCCACGACGGCAAGATCCAGGGACGCGCCGTCATCACTCCACACGACTGAGCGGACGGGTGCAGGCGGTGATGGCAGACGTCAGGCGGGCGTTGCGGCTTGCCGGGATGCGTCCGATGCCGCGATGGCCCGCGCATACGACCGTGGACCTGCGCGGGAAGCGGATCCTGCTGACCGGGGCGTCGTCGGGGATCGGTGCCGTCGCGGCGCGAAGGCTCGCCGCCGAGGGGGCGACGGTCATCGCGGTCGCACGACGGCACGAGCTGCTGGCCGAGGTCGTCGGGGAGATCACCGCGTCAGGCGGCGACGCCACGGCGCTGAGCGCCGACCTGTCCAATCTGGACGAAGTGGACGCGGTGGTGAAAGCTGCCGGGGCCGTGGACGTTCTGATCAACAACGCGGCGAGGTCCATCCGTCGTCCGCTGCTGGAGTCCCTGGAGCGCTGGCATGACGTCGAGCGGGTGATGGCGCTCAACTTCTACGCGCCGTTGCGTCTCATCAGGGGCGTGGCCCCCGGCATGATCGCCCGTGGTGACGGACACATCGTCAACGTGGCCACCTGGCGGGTACTGCCGGAGTCGTCCCCGATGTTCGCTGCCTACAACGCATCCAAGGCCGCGTTGAGCGCCGTGAGCCGGGTCATCGACACCGAGTGGGGTCGCTCGGGTGTGCATTCCACGACCGTCTACTACCCCTTGGTGGCAACGCCGATGATCGCCCCCACCCGCGGCTACGACGGCGTGCCCGCATTGAGCGCCGAGGAGGCCGCCGACTGGATGGTGACCGCCGCACGAACCAGGCCCGTCCGCATCGCGCCCCGCAAGGCGCTCGCGCTGCGCGCCCTCGACGTCGTCGCGCCGCGCATGCTCAATGCCGTCCTCGAGCGCGAAACCCATCGCACCAATGCCAGGTTTCCGAGGCCCGGACCTGCAGTGGTTCTCCCGGCCGAAGGGCGGTGAGGTGGCGACGCCCGCGGTCGGCGTGGGTCACCGGCCTGAGAACCTCGTCGCCGGCGCGGTTCTCACCACGGTGGCGTTCCTCTGCGTCGCGCTGGTCGGCACCCTGGCGAAGGTGTGCGGCCAATACACGTCGACCGGGGTGCTCCTGCTGATCCAGAACGTGATCTGCCTGGTGTTCGTCACTCCCGTGGCGCTGCGCGGCGGTTGGTCGTCGCTGCGGACCGCCAGAATGGGCCTGCACGTGCTGCGCGCGGCGGCGGGCACCGCCTGCTGGTATGCCCTGTTCTTCGCGATCACCCAGATACCGCTGGCCAACGCGACACTGCTGACCTACAGCGCCCCGCTCTGGATGCCGCTGATCGCCTGGGTCGTCACGCGTCGCCCGGTGGCGAGACCGACCTGGATCGGCGCGGGCATCGGCTTCGTCGGGGTGATGTTCGTGTTGCAGCCCCAGACCGGCAGTTTCAGCGTCGGCGAACTGGCCGCGGTCTCGGGCGCGCTGTCCCTCGCCGTGGCGATGATGTCGGTGCGCTGGCTGGGGGCGACGGAGCCGATCACCAGGGTGCTCTTCTACTACTTCCTCCTCTCCAGCGTGATGGTGGTCCCCATCGCGGTGCTGGATTGGCAGCCGTTCCCGGCACGGGCCTGGGGGTGGCTGATCGCTCTCGGTGTCGCGCTGCTGCTCTCGCAGGTCCTCATCGTGGTCGCCTACCGCTACGCCCCGGCGGAGAAGGTCGGGCCCTTCATCTACTCGGTCATCGTGTTCACCGCGGTGATCGACTGGATCGTCTGGGACCACCCGCCGACGGTGCCCACCTATCTCGGCATGGCGCTGGTCGTCGGCGGCGGCCTGGTGGCCATTCGCGCCAAGGCCCGGTAGCGCAGTTCCTCAGAGTCGGCTCGCGGCGAATGTTGCTGCCTGGTCCGTCATTCCGATCGTCGTATAGCTGGTGTGGGCCGCGCCGTCGTCTCCGTCGGAGCAGATGGGATCGCCCGGTGCGCACAACTCGATGGCCTTGCTCGCGTAGGCAGGACCGACCGTGACGGGTGGCTGCCCGATCATGTCCATGAACGACGAGTCCGGCTTGCCGAGCAGGACGACGGCGGCGACGTGCCCGGCGACGTCGGGCGGCATCGGGCGGGGCACTTCGGATGCGTCGACGCCGCTCGGCACGGCGTTGGCCGTCACGAAGCCGATGACCGCGGCTCCCTGGGAGTACCCCCCGAGCACCATCTTGGTGGTCGGACACGTGGCCGCCATCGTCTCGACGTGAGCGGCGGCACCCCGGATGCCGTCCACGGCGGTGGGGAAGTCGGTGCTCGCCGGGTAGACGACGGGGTACACGCCCACGGACCGGTTGCCGACCTTGGCGCGCACCGCATCGACGAAGTCCTGCCCGATGCCGCCGACGCCCGGTGGCGCGAACGTGCCTCGCGCGAACACCACCTCGACGTCGGGGCACGGCGCGGCGGTCGCGGTGAAGGTCCCGATGGGAACGGCCGAGAGTGCACAGGCCGCCGCCACACTGGCGGCCAGTCGGGGAAGGTGGCGGGCGGTCATGGGTTCAGACTCGCACGAGGGCCACCGGGGTGACGTGGATCGGTAGCCACGGTGGTGTGGCATCTTTGACCCATGAGCAGTCCAGAATCACCGGAAGAGCGTGCCGGCGAGTACAGCGTCGACGACGACGACCAGCTCAGCCAGGAGGACACCCTGGTCGACCGGGGTGTCGACGATCTGCTCGACGAGGGTTATTCGCCCCCGGACCGGTGGAGGGAACCCAGGTTCGACGAGACCCTGGACGAGCTCCTGTCCGAGGAGGAGCCCGACCCGGCCATGCTGCTCGAGGATCCGGACGAGCAGTCCGGCGACGACGAGGTCGGTGACCTTCGCGCCGGCCGACTGGTCGCACCCGACGAGGGATCCGGTGCGGACACCGAGGAGGAGTTGCGGGGCAGCGACGTCGGCATCGATGGGGGGGCGGCCTCGGCCGAGGAGGCCGCCATGCACGTCATCGACGAGGACTGAGCGCGCTCTGCCCATGGCCACCGTGGCTGAGCCGCTGAGTCCGCTGCCCGGGCACGGCTACGTGTACCGGACGAGTGCGCGACTACTGACCAGCGACATCGACGCGGATCTTCGCCTCCGATTGGACGGGGTGGCGCGCAACATCCAAGAAGTCGGCGCCGAGCACCTGAACGACTCCGGGTATGCGGACGTCCACCCGCACTGGATCGTGCAACGGACCGTGATCGACGTCCTCGAACCGATCGAGCTGCCGAATCAGATCACGTACCGACGTTGGTGCTCGGGCATCTCGAACCGGTGGTGCGCGATGCGCGTTCGCCTCGACGGCGACGACGGCGGCAGGATCGAGACCGAGGGCTTCTGGATCAACATGAACAAGTCGACGTCGATGCCCTCCCTGATCGCCGAGGACCTGTTCGCGCGGTTCGCGACGACCACCGAGGACACCCGGCTCAAGTGGCGGCCGTGGCTCCCGGGACCGGCCGAGCCCGAGCGGGTGACGCCATTCGCCCTGCGGCACACCGACATCGACCTGTTCCGACACGTCAACAACACGGTGTACTGGCACGGCGTGCACGAGGTGATGGCGCTGTACCCGGACCTGGTGGGTGACACCCATCGCGCAGTCGTGGAGTACCGCAAGCCCATTCAGCCGGCGGAGTCGGTCACCATTGCGTCGGCGGCCGATGACGACGCCGTGCGGCTGTGGTTCGTCGTGGCCGGCGAGGTGCGCGCCGCCGGTCTCCTGCGCAACCTGTGAGTGGCGCGGGACGTCGGGAGCGGAGGCCGACGTGGCACGGCGAACTCCGCCTTGAGCCCCAGCACGTGAAGGCCCACGCACCACGCGACGCGTGCGTCGTCACGCGGACAGCGAGCGCTAGCCGGCACTACGGGCTGCGGTGAGCCGCTGCAGGACAACCGAAACGGTCAGGACCACCAGCCCCGCCGCCGCCAGTACCGCACCCGAGGCGGCGGGCGCGGTGTAGCCGTAACCGGCGGCGATCACCAGGCCGCCGATCCACGCGCCGGCCGCATTGGCGATGTTGAGCGCCGAGTGGTTCAGCGCGGCGGCGAGGGTCTTCGCGCCGTGCGCGACGTCCATCAGCCGGGTCTGCAGCGCCGGCCCGATCGACGAGCCCGAGGCCCCGATGAGGAAGAGTCCGAGCATGGCCGTCCACGGGTTGTGCGCGGCCCAGACGAACAGCGTCAGGACGACGCCGAGTGCGGTGATGGAGGCGTAGAGGCCGGCGACGACCGAGACGTCGGCCATCCGTCCGCCGACCAGGTTGCCGACCACCATGCCGAGGCCGAACACCATGAGCGCGACCGGGACCAGTGCGCGCGACAGGCCGGACACGTCGGTCAGCGTCGTCGCCACGTAGGTGTAGACGGCGAACATGCCGCCGAACCCGACCATCCCGATCAGGAGCGCCAGCCACACCTGTGGTCGACGAAGCGCGCCGAGCTCGGTCAGCGGACTCGTCACGTGCATCGCCCGGAGGTCGGGCAGCCAGTGCCACAGCGCGGTCAACGTGATGCCGCCGATGACGACGACGAGCCCGAACGCACTGCGCCAGCCGAAGAACTGGCCGAGCAACGACGCCATCGGAACGCCGAGCACGGTCGCGAGCGTCAGGCCGGTCATCACGTGCGACACCGCCTTGGCGCGGTTCTTGGGGCCCATCAGGTGCGCGGCGACCAGTGCGGCGATGCCGAAGAACGCGCCGTGGGGGATGCCCGACATGAAGCGCGCGACCATCAGCGTGTCGTAGGTCGGCGCAAAGACGCTGGCCAGGTTGCCGAGGGTGAAGACCGTCATCAGCCCGAGCAGCAGCGTCTTGCGTGCCATCCGGGCGGTGAGTGAGGCGATGACGGGAGCGCCGACCACGACGCCCAGCGCATAGGCGCTGATGACGTGCCCGGCGATCGGCTCGGTGACATGCAGGCTGGCGGCGATGTCGGGTAGCAGGCCCATGGCCACGAACTCGGTGGTGCCGATGCCGAAGCCGCCCACGGCGAGCGCGAAGACCGCCAGCCATCGCACGGCAGGTGGCGGTGAGACGACGGAAAGCGGTACGGAAGGTCGTTCTAGTGATCTCGTCACCGGGCCAACGGTAGCGGCACTTATGCAGTTCTTCAAACCGACTTATGTCCGTTAGGACACAAAAGTGGCCTGGCTTACGTTTTTGAGGTTGAATTGAGCCATGGCCACCGTCGGCGATGTCTTCGCACTCATCAGGCAGCGGCGCGAGATCACCCGAACCGAGGTCGGCCACCTCACCGGCTTGTCCCGGTCGGCCGTCGCCGCCCGGATCGCCGCCCTGGTGTCGCTCGGGTTGATCGCCGAACGCGAGCAGGCGCCGTCGACCGGCGGCCGTCCGCCGACCCTGCTGTCGTTCGACGCCGAGGCCGGCGTGGTGCTGTCGGTCGCCGTCGGCATCAGCCGGACCCGGCTCGCCCTGTGCAATCTGGCCGGCGAGGTGCAGGCGATCAACGACATCGATCAAGAGGTGGCGCTCGGGCCCGACGACCTGATGCCGGACGTGGTCAAGCGCCTCGACGTGATGTTGGCCGACCACCCCGGCGTTCCGGTCTACGGAGTCGGGCTGAACCTGCCGGGGGCGGTCGACCGCGATCGCGGGTGCAGCAGGGACTCGGCGATCCTGCGGGGCTGGGACGGTGTTGCCCTTCGTCCCTACTTCCAGGAGTTGCCCCGACTGACGGGCGTCCCCGTCATCTTGGACAACGACGCGAATGCGATCGCCGCAGTCGAGCGGCAGGGGTTCGACGACGTCCTGGTGATCAAGGCGTCCAGTGGGCTCGGCGCGGGCATCGTCGCCGGCGGTGTACTGCAGCGCGGTGCTGCTCAGGCAGCAGGGGAGTTCGGCCACAACAAGATCGCCGCCGCACACGATCTGCCCTGCCGCTGTGGTGACACGGGGTGCGTGGAGGCCGTCGCCGGTGGCTGGGCCGTGGTGCGTGCGTTGCAGCAACAGGGCCACTCGGTGCGGCACCTGCGAGATGTCGTCGAACTGGCCCACGAGGGTGACGGCGAGGCACGTCGCATGATCCGGGACAGCGGCAGATACGTCGGCGAGGTCCTCGCTGCCGCAGTCAACCTGTTGAATCCCGCACTCGTCGTGGTGGCGGGCGACATGGCGGGTGCGTACGAGATCTTCGTCGCCGGACTGCGGGAGACGATGTACGGCAACGCCACCGCGCAGGCGACCCGCAGCCTCGAGGTGGTGCCCGCCGCGCACGGCAGCCGGTCGGGAGTGGTCGGCGGGGCGATCATGGTGCTCGACGAGGTGCTCAGCCCGCGTGCCGTCGACGCGCTGGTCGCCGCCCGCTGACGACTCAGGCCTTGGCGATCACGTTCTCCGCGAACCATTCCAGGTTGCGGACCTTGTCGGCGAGCGGTTCGGTGTCGTCTCCCATGATGTAGGGGATCCGGAAGCCGACGATCACGTCGGTGACGCCCTTGTCCTCGAGGCGCTTCACGCCGTCGAGTGTGAAGCCGTCGATCGAGATCACGTGGATCTGGAATTCGTCGGCGCGCCCGATGCGGTCCTCCTCCTCCCGGAACTTCGCCAACTTGGCGAGCAGGGGCTCGAGTTCGTCGGGGTTCCCGCCGCCGTGCATCCAACCGTCGTTGCGGGCGGCGCGCCGCAGGGCGGCGTCGGCGTGCCCGCCGATCAGGATGGGCACCGGCTTGGTGGGCGCCGGCGTCATCTTGCACGGGGGGAAGTCGTAGAACTCGCCGTGGTAGTCGAAGTAGTCGCCCGAGGTGAGCCCCCTGATGACGTCGATGCACTCGTCCATCCGCTTGCCGCGCTTGGCGAACGGCACGCCCATGATCTCGTAGTCCTCCGGCCACGGGCTGGTGCCGACGCCGAGGCCGAGGCGGTTGTCGAACATCGCCGCCAGCGAGCCGGCCTGCTTGGCGACCAGTGCGGGCGGCCGGATGGGGAGCTTCAGCACGAAGATGTTGAAGTGCAGTCTGGTCGTCACCGCGGAGAGCGCGCCGATCAACGCGAACGATTCGATGAACGCCTTGCCGTCGAGGAATTCCCGGTTGCCGTCCTCTGTGTAGGGATACGTCGAATCCGAGTCGCGGGGATACGCGAGGCTGTCCGGGATCGTCATCGCGTGATAGCCGGCCTCGTCGGCGGCCTTGGCCAACGGGATGTAGTACTTCGGATCGGTCATGGCTTCCGCATAGGTGAACCGCACCACCCGATACTAGAACACGTTCTAGTTTCCGTCAGTGGAACGGTGCAGTGCCCTCGCCGGCCACCGAGTACGTGCCCCACGGCGTGCGCTCGGTGATCCGGGCAGCGCACGTGCGGTCACCAACGGTCAACGAGACCCTCGGCGACGTGCGCGCGTCACCGGGCACTGCGCCGAAAATGGTGCCCCGCCAGTGGTATCGGCCGTCGATGGGATCCAGATGCCCACCGAGCCGGACCCGCACCGAGTGCTCGCCGTCCGCCATCTGCAGGACCGCCGGCCCGTCGTACACGTCGTCGGCCGCACCGTCGACCGACGCCTGGCCCGTGGCCCGCGCCGCGGTGTCCGCGGCCGCGGGGAGGAAGTGGCTGCGCCGCCACACCCTGCGTGCGATCGGGCCCATCAGCCCCACCTCGTCGAGGAAGGCGGCCAGCGGGGCGAAGCCGGAGATCTGCACCTCGTGGCGGTGCGGGCTCTGGCGCGCCAGAGCCCGGGTGGCCTTTCCCGGCAGGCCGACGCGACGGTACACGGCGGGGTTGCTGAACAGGTGCTGGAAGAACAACCCGCCGACGCCGTTGAGGTTCGACACCCACGCCCGGCTCAGCCATCCCATCTCGCCGACGTGCTTGCGCAGGCCGTCGCGGGCGAACTGGATATGGCGGGATTCCTCCGTGACGTGAATCCGCATGAGCCGCTGCACCACGGGCTGCAACTCGGGGTCGTCCATCATCTGTCGTTGCAGCGAGTCGAAGATCTCCTCACCGATCAGGGCGGCGACCCAGAGCAGCGAGCCGCGGAACGTCCACGGCAGGGCGTTGATGATGATGCGCTGGTACGTCTTCGGCCGCATCGGCTTGGCGCCGACCTTCTCGATCGTCCGGCCGAACATCACCATGTGGCGGGTCTCGTCGCCCATCTCCGTCAGCGCGTAGTGCGTTGCGTGGGCCGTCGGATCGCGGTGCATCAGGTCGCGCAGCAGGGCCTGGTTGAGGATGTTCTCGAACCAGATGCCGGCAGAGAGCGTGTTGACCAGCTCCTGGCGGGACAGTTCGATGCGTTGTTCGCGGGTCATCCCATCCCACAACGGCGTTCCGTAGAGCGACACTGTCCTGGGCGGCAGGAAGTACTTGTCGGGATCCAGCGGTGCGTCCCAGTCGATGTCGACGATGGGTTCGTAGGACTTCTTGACCGAACCGCGTAGCAGGCGTTCCGAGAACTCCTCCCGGCTCGGTGAATTCGCTCGCCGGGCAGCTTCCGGGGACAGAGTCATCGTTGACGTCCCTTCAGCCGGCATCGGGCACCCTATGCTTGGCAACCTAATGACGCTGCGCTCAACATGTCAATACCCCGGGTACCGGGTATCGGGGGATCGGTGACCCGTCGCATCCGCGTCATCGGCATCGGGGCAGGCGACCCCGGCTACGTCACGGTGCAGGCCATCGAGGCCCTCAACGAGGTCGACGTCTTCTTCGCGATGGACAAGGGCCCGAACAAGGGCGGAGTGGAGGACGACCTCGTGTCGTTCCGCCGCGACATCTGCCGCCGATTCATCCGTGACCCCGGCTACCGGTTCGTCGAGCTGCCCGACCCGCCGCGAACCGGGGCCACGCCCGACAGCCCGGCCTATCGACGGGTCGTCGCCGACTGGCATGCGGCACGCGCAGAGTCGTGGGCGCAAGCGATGCGCGAGGAGCTGTCCGAGGACGGCGTCGGCGCCCTCCTCGCGTGGGGCGACCCGTCGTTGTACGACAGCACGTTGCGCATCCTCGACATGGTGTCCGAGCGCCTTGACTTCACCTACGACGTCATCCCTGGCATCACTGCCATCGCCGCCCTCACGGCCCGACATCGCATCCCCCTCAACGACGTCGGCGAGCCGGTGCTGATCACCACGGGTCGCAAGCTGCGCGAGGCGGGACTCCACGGCGCCACCGTGGTCATGCTGGACGGCGACGGCGCCTTCCGCGAGTGCCCACCGTCGACCAGGATCTGGTGGGGCGCCTACCTGGGCACACCCGACGAAATCCTCGTCTCCGGAACCGTCGGCGACGTCGGCGAGCGCATCGTGGCGGTGCGGACCGAGGCGCGGGCTCGCCACGGCTGGATCATGGACACCTACCTGCTGCGCCCGGGCTGAGCGCCATCGCCCGCGGACGGAGCCGTTCGTCGCCCGGGGGCAGTGCCGCGAGCGACACGTCGCCGCCGTAGTGCGCGAGGACCCGCCAGTCCATCACGCGATGCCACAAGACCGGCACCAGCGCCAGCACCATCATCGTGGCGTAGCCGCTCGGCAACTGAGGCGCCTCCTCGAAGTGTCGCAGCGTCTGGTAGCGGCGGATCGGATGGGCGTGGTGGTCGGAGTGCCGCTGAAGATGGAACAGGAACACGTTGGCCACCACCGTGTTGCTGTTCCAGCTGTGCGCCGGGCGCACCCGTTCGTAGCGGCCGTCCGCGTCCTTCTGTCTGCGCAGCCCATAGTGCTCGAGGTAGTTGACGGTCTCGAGCATGCAGAAGCCGATGACGGCCTGACCGACGAGGAAGGGCAGGACGACGGCGCCGAACCACACCATCAAGCCGGTGAAGAGAGCAGCGCTGAGCAGCCAGGCATTGACGACCTCGTTGCGTAAGCTGATCGGGGACCTGCCCATTCGGCGCAAGCGCACGGTCTCGAGTCGCCAGGCCGAGCGCACGCCGCCGGTGACCGAGCGCGGAATGAAGCGGTAGAGGCTCTCCCCGAGGCGCGAGCTCGCCGGGTCCTCCGCCGTCGCCACCCGCGCATGGTGTCCCCGGTTGTGCTCGACGAAGAAATGCCCGTAAAACGTCTGCGCCAGTGCGATCTTGCTCATCCGGCGCTCGAGTGCCGCCCGCCGGTGGCCCAATTCGTGGGCGGCGGAGATCGCCACGCCGCCGGTGATGCCCACCGACAGCATCAATCCCATCTTGTCGATCACGGTCATCGTCAGCCAGCCGCCGCCACTCCACAACCAGCACGCGAAGATCAGCGACAGGTACTGGCCGGGGAGGAACAGATAGGTGACCCAGCGGTAGAAGCGGTCGTCCTCGAGCGAGGACAGCACCTGTTCGGGAGGGTTCTCGGAATCGGCGCCGACGATGCGGTCGAGCACGGGGGTCACCACGAAGGCCGTGAGTGCACCCAGCCACCAGAACGCCGGCGATCCACTCGCGTGGACGATCATCCACGATCCGCAAACGAGCGACGGAACGACGGCGCCGAGTAGCCACAGATATCGCTTGGGATCGCGCCATCTCGGTGGGACCTCGGACGGGCGTGCTGACGTCATGGCGGCCTCCACAACCCGAAAAGTATTGCTGATGCAGGTTCCGCAAACTATATGCCTAAGATAACGAGTTGATCAACCGCCAATTCGAGGAGCCTAACTGTGTAAATCGTGCGATCGCTCGATAGATCTAAAGACGTGCTCACAGCCGCCAAAGAGGTTGCTGTCCCACGAATGGGACAACTGCTTCGTTGTTGACAAGCCATTGACGGCATCTATGGGTAAGCATTTATAGTTAATTTCTACAAGTTCGCCGCCGGAGGTGATTCGGGATGACGTTGTCCAGACGATCCTTTCTCGGTGCCGCCGCCGCCGGCGTGGTGGCAGGGGCGACGGGTGCCGCGTACCTCACCAACCTGACGGCCGAGGCGATGCGACCGCCCGGGCGCCGGCACTACCCGTCCATCGTGGTCGGCAGCGGGTACGGGGGCGGTGTCTCGGCGCTTCGCCTCGGGCAGGCCGGCGTCGAAACCCTGGTCCTCGAGAAGGGCAGGCTGTGGGACACCCCCGACGCCGACGGCAGGCGATTCACGAAGATGCTTCCCGCCGACACCAGGGCCGGCTGGTTCTCGCGCGTTCCACCCAGCCTGGTGTCGTCGTATGAGGGCATCTCCGTCGAGGCGATCGCCGATCGAAACCCGTCGGCGCAGCCGGTCCAGGCAGGCATCTGCGACAAGTCGGTGCACGGTGCGCACAACGTGTTCCGCGGAATCGCGGTGGGCGGCGGGTCGATGGTCAACGCGGCCATTGCCGCCATTCCGACGGCGGCACAGGTCCGGGCTGCCTTTCCGGACATCAACGCCGCCCAATTCCTCGGCACCTACGTCGAACGGGCGAAGGCCACGTTGCGGATCAACTACCGCGACATGGACTGGTTCGAGCAGACGCCGTACTACCAGTACGCGCGGGTGGGCCGAAAGTACGCGGCGGCAGCCGGTTACGGAGTCGACTACAACGCCAGCGCCTACAGCTTCGACTACATGCGGCAGGAAGAGGCGGGCAAGGTGCCACGCTCGGCGCTGGACTTCGAGCAGCAGTTCGGCAACAACTACGGCCGATTCGGAAGCGTCGACCAGACCTACATCGCCTCGGCGCTGGCCACCGGCAAGGTGCACCTGCAGGCCCTCACGGAGGTGACCGGCGTCCGGCGCGAGCGATCGGGTGAATACGTGGTGTCCACGCGGCAGATCGACCGGTGGGGCCACGAGATCGGTCGCGACGAATTGGGTTGCAGCCAATTGTTTCTCAGCGCCGGCGTGCTCGGCACCACCGAAATCCTCCTACGCGCCCGCGAGACCGGCACGCTTGCCGACCTGAACGACGAGATCGGACGCGGGTACGGCAACAACGGTGACGTCATGGTCTCGCACATGCTGGCGCCGAGCGACCCGGCGGGCACCCAACAGTCGTTGATGGGCATGATCAACCTCGACGGCCGCGACGATCCCGACAACCCCGTCTACGCCAGCATGTTCTCGATACCGCTGCCGGTCGAGACGTTCGCCATCGGGTACTACGTCATGGTCAAGACCGGAGATCGCGCCGACATCACCTATGACCGCGCCGCCGACGCCATCGCGATCGGCTGGACCGATCAACACGACCAGAACCTGACCGCGAGGGCGAAGTCGGTGTTCGACAAGGTGGTCACGGCCAACGGCGTCGACTACCGCGACGACATCTTCGAGGGAAGGGTGTTCGCCCCCAACACGGTCCATCCGCTCGGTGGGTGCGTGCGCGGACGCGCAACCGACGCCTTCGGACGCGTGCACGGCTACGACGGCCTCTACGTCAACGACGCCTCGCTGATCCCCGGTTACCTCGGGTGCAATCCGTTCATGTCCATCACGGCGCTCGCCGAACGCAACGTCGAGGGCATTCTGCAGGATCGTCGATGACGCCGGGCCCGGCCGGGGTGCGGTAGCGCCCTCATCCACACCGGCCGTGGCAGGATCTGTCCGTGGTCCAGTTTCTTCTCCGCGCGGCGCTGACCGGTGTGGCCCTCTGGGTCGTCACCAAGGTCGTCTCGGGAATCGAGTTCGTCGGCGGCGACTCGACGCTGCAGCGGGTCGGCGTCATCTTCGTCGTCGCGGTGATCTTCGGCGTCGTCAACGCCTTCGTGAAGCCGATCGTCCAGCTCCTCTCGATACCGTTGTACATCCTGACCCTAGGGCTGATCCACGTCGTCATCAATGCGCTGATGCTGTGGATCACGGCCAGGATCACCGAGAGCACCACGCACTGGGGCCTCTACATCGACGACTTCTGGTGGACGGCCATCTGGGCCGCCATCGTGCTGTCGATCGTCAGCTGGCTGCTGTCGCTGGTGGTTCCCGGCTAGGTTCGCCGCTGGGAATGCCTCCCAGTGATACCGGGTACCCTCGCGCCCGTGGCTCCAGAGATGAACCGCCGCACCTTCGTCGGCGCTTCCATCGCCGTCGGTGGCGCGGTCGCGGCGACCTCGTTGGCGTCCGGGTGTTCGACCGACGAAGCGCACCCCGAAGCCCAGACCGTCCAGCTGAACGTGCGGATCAACGGCGAGGCCAAGGCCGTCACCGTCGACACCCGCACCTCTGTGCTGGACATGCTGCGCGAGCGCGTCGGGTTGACGGGCACCAAGAAGGGATGCGACCAGGGTGCCTGCGGTGCGTGCACGGTGCTGCTCGAGGGGCGGCGGGTGAACTCGTGTCTGACGCTGGCAGTCATGCACGACGGCGCCCGAGATCGACACGATCGAAGGCGTCGCCGAGAACGGCCGGCTGCAACCGCTGCAGCAGGCGTTCATCGACACCGACGCCTTCCAGTGCGGCTACTGCACGTCGGGCCAGATCATGTCCGGGCTGGGCTGCATCGCCGAGGGGCACACCGGCTCCGATGAGGAGATCCGGGAATGGATGAGCGGCAACATCTGTCGCTGCGGGGCCTACACCAACATCGTCGCGGCCATCAAGACCGCGGCCGAGAAGGCCTGAACCGGTGTTCCCGTTCTCGTTCACCAAGGCCGCCGACGAGAAGGCGGCGCTCGCCGCGGGAGCGTCCGGCGCGCGCTACATCGCGGGCGGCACCACGCTCGTCGACCTGATGCGCGTCACCGTCGAGCGGCCGGGGGCCGTGGTCGACATCAACGCCCTCCCCTACCGCAACGTCGACCTCGACGGTCGCGGGTTGCGGGTCGGGTCCCTGGTACGGATGGCCGATCTGGCCGCCGACCCTCGGGTGCGCAGCGGTTACCCGGTCATCGCCGAGGCATTGGACCTCAGCGCATCTGCGCAACTTCGCAACATGGCCTCCATCGGCGGGAATCTGATGCAGCGGCCCCGCTGCCTGTACTTCCGCGACGTGTCGGCCGCCTGCAACCGCCGCACGCCCGGCACCGGCTGCTCGGCATTGGGCGGGCTGAACCGCAACCACGCCATCCTCGGCACCAGCGACCAGTGCGTGGCCACTCATCCCTCCGACCTGGCCGTCGCGCTGGTCGCACTCGACGCGACGGTCGTCGTCCGTGACGGCAAGGGTGACCGACGAATCAGGCTCGACGAGTTCTTCCGCCCGCCCGGCGACACGCCCGACCACGAGCACGATCTGCGGCCGGGGGAACTCATCGTCGGCTTCGAGGTGCCGACGGGCCCGGAGATGCGCAGATCGGGATACCTGAAGGTGCGCGACCGGCAGTCGTACGAGTTCGCGCTGACCTCTGCGGCGGTGGCCCTCGACCTCGCGGGCGGCACCGTCCGCGCCGCACGGGTGGCCGTCGGCGGGGTGGCGACCGTGCCGTGGCGCCTGCCCGCCGTCGAACGGGCCCTCGTCGGCCGGCCCGTCGCGCCTGGACTGTGGCACGACGCCGCGTCGCACGCAGCTGATGGCGCAAAGCCTCTCTCGGACAATGGATTCAAGGTGGAGCTGGTGCGCAGGGTGGTCGAGCGACAGCTGGCGACGGTGGCGGCACTGCCATGACCCGTCCGCTACGGCTCACGACCCCGTCGGTCGGTGCACCCGTGTCGCGCGTCGACGGCCCCCTCAAGGTCACCGGCGCCGCCCGGTACGCAGCCGACAACCCCGTGCCCGACTTCCTCCACGCGGTCCTGGTGTGCAGCACGGTCGCCGCCGGGTCCGTCGACCGCATCGACGCCGCGGCCGCGACGCGCTCGCCAGGGGTGTCCCGCGTGCTGACCGACTTCCGCGGTCTCAAGCTGCCCTACGACATTGCGCGGGTGGCGTTCTTCGGCCAGCCGGTGGCGGTCGTGGTCGCCGACACGTTGGAGGCGGCGACGCATGGGGCAGCACTGGTCGAGGTGCACTATTCGGCGGCTGCACAGGTCACCGACATCGATGCCCCTGGCGCGCTTCCGAAGCCGGCGCACAACCAGACCGACTACTCGCGGGGGGACCCGGAAGGTGCGTTGCGCGCCGCGTCGGTCGTCACCGACGCCCGGTACGGCATCGCCCGCAACAACCACAATCCGATGGAACTGCCCTCGACGGTCGCACGCTGGGACGGTGATCGGCTGACGGTGTGGGACAAGACCCAGGCGATCGTCGCCGCGCGCGAGGCGCACGCCGAGGCGCACGGCGTGCCCGTCGACCACGTGCGGGTGATCTCGCCGTTCGTCGGCGGCGCCTTCGGAAGCGCGGGCCAGACGTGGCCGCATCAGGTGTTGGCGTCCTTCGCCGCCAGGGTGGTCGGTAGACCCGTCAAGCTCGTGCTGACCCGGCAGCAGACCTACGGCGGCGTCGGCTACCGCCCCACCAGCAGGCAGCGGATGGCGATCGGCGCCGACCGCACCGGTCGGATCGCCACCATCATCCACGAGGGACGCACCGAGACCGCGCGTTACGCCACCTACGAGGACGGCCTCACCGCGTCGCCGAAGTTCATGTACGCCAGTCCCAACATGCGTTCGACCTACCGGGTCGTCCCGTTGGACGTCAACCTTCCCACCTACATGCGCGGGCCCGGTGCGACGACGGGGACGTTCGCCCTCGAGTCGGCGATGGACGACCTGGCGCACCGCCTCCACGTCGACCCCGTCGAGCTGCGGTTGCGCAACGAACCGGACCACGACCAGTCCGACGGCCTGCCGTTCTCCACCAGGCGTCTCACCGAGTGCCTGCGGCGGGGCGCCGACGAATTCGGATGGTCCCGCCGGATGCCGACGCCCCGCGCCGCCCGCGAGGGATCGCAGTTGATCGGCATGGGGATGGCCGCGGCCGGCTACCACACCAGCCGCAGCGAAGCCGACGCGCTGGCCAGGATCAATGCCGACGGCACCGTGGACGTGCAGGTCGCCACCAGTGACATGGGTCCGGGCACCTACACGTCGATGACCCAGGTGGCCGCCGATGCGCTGAGTCTCCCGATCGAACGCGTCCGGTTCGCGCTCGGTGACAGCGACTATCCGAACGCACCGTCGCACTCGGGCTCGCGCACGATGGCCAGCGTGGGATCCGCGGTGTTCACGGTGGCGAACTCGCTGCGGGACAGACTGATCCGCACCGCCGTGGTGGATCCGGCCTCGCCACTGAGCGGGGTCCGGCCCGAGGACGTCGCGGTGGCGGACGGGCGGATGTACGTGCTGCGGGACCCGTCGCGTGGTGAGGGCTATCGCGAGCTGTTGGGCAGGCGCGGCTGGCCCAGCCTCGACACCCGCGGCAACTGGACTCCCGACGCCGCGGACAAGCACTACTCCATGTACGCCTACGGCGCCGTGTTCGCCGAAGTCGCCGTCGACGACGCGTTGAGCACCGTGCGCATCCGGCGCATTCATGCGTGTTACGACGCCGGCCGGGTGATCAACCCGAAGCTGGCCCACAGCCAGGCGATCGGCGGCATGGTCGGCGGCATCGGGATGGCACTGCTGGAGGCCACCGAACTCGACCACAGGGACGGTCGCATCGTGAATGCGAACATGTCCGACTACCTGGTTCCGGTGAACGCAGACGTGCCTGCGCTGGACGCCACGTTCCTCGTGGGGCAGGACACGGTCGCCAACCCGGTCGGGGTGAAGGGTCTCGGCGAGCTCGTCATCGTCGGAGTCCCGGCCGCCATCGCGAACGCCGTGTTCAACGCGACCGGCAGACGGGTCACCGACCTTCCGATCCGCGTGGAGGATCTGCTCTAGCCTGGAAGGCGTGCCGGAACTGCCCGAGGTCGAAGCCCTTGCCGACCACCTCCGCCGTCACGCCGTCGGCCTGGCCGTCGGCCGTGTCGACGTCGCTGCTCTGTCGGTGCTCAAGACCTTCGATCCGCCCATCACCGCACTCACCGGCCAGACGGTCGTCGGGGCTGACAGGTGGGGCAAGTACCTCGGTCTGCATGCGGGCGAGCTGTACCTGATCACCCACCTGTCGCGGGCGGGGTGGCTGCGATGGTCGGACAAGTTGTCGGCCACCCCCTTGCGGCCGGGGGGCAAGAGCCCCATCGCCCTGCGGGTGCACCTCGGCAAGCCGGGGGACGGGGCGGGATTCGACCTCACCGAGGGCGGCACCCAGAAACGTCTCGCCGTGTGGCTCGTCGACGACCCGATGAAGGTGCCCCAGATTGCGGCGCTCGGCCCCGATGCCCTGTCCCTGGGGCCCGAGGACCTGGCCGCGGCGCTGCGTGGCAGCACCGGACGCATCAAGGGAGTCGTGACCGACCAGAAGGTGATGGCCGGCATCGGCAACGCCTACAGCGACGAGATCCTGCACGTCGCGAGGATCTCGCCGTTCGCCACCGCGGCCAAGCTCACCGAAGCCCAACTCGGCGCTCTGCACGACGCGATGATCTCCGTGCTCACCGACGCGGTGTCGCGGTCGGTCGGTCAGGGCGCCGCGACGCTCAAGGGCGAGAAGCGGTCGGGGTTGCGGGTGCACGCCCGTACCGGTCTGCCGTGTCCGGTGTGCGGGGACACGGTGCGCGAGGTCTCCTTCGTCGACAAGTCGTTCCAGTACTGCCCGACCTGCCAGACCGGCGGCAAGACCCTGGCGGACAGGCGAATGTCGAAGCTGCTGAAGTAGTTTCCCGGTGAAAACCCCCGGCGACCGTGATGCGGCGGCGCCCCCCTCGTGAAGCCGCCACGCGTGAAACCGGTCGCCGGGGGTGGCGCTCGGCGTCAGGTGGTGTGCACGATCAGCACGTCGACCTTCGCCCTTCGTGCGATGTTGGCGGGCACGGATCCGAGCAGGCGTCCGGAGATGGTGCCCAACCCGACGCTGCCCACCACCAACAGGTCGACCTGCTCCTCGTCGGCCAGGTCGACCAGTGCCTCGACCGGCGCGCCGAGGATGGCGCGCTCCCTGATGTCGGCCGCACCGGCCTCCTTGGCGCGGTCACGGGCATCCCGAAGCACCGCGTACACCGGCGCGTTGCCGGTCACCTTGTAGCTCTCGTTCCGGAGCTCCACGGCTGCGTGTCTGTCGACCGCATGCGGGAAGTAGGCGCTCGCGATGATCAGAACTGCGTTGGCGGCGGAGGCGATCGTCGCCGCGCGATCCACGGCCCGCAGCGACGAGTCCGAACCATCGGTGCCGACCAGCACGGTTCGATAGGCGCTCATCCGTCCTCCTCGGTGCAGAGTCCACGCCCGCCGGGGCCTTTTCTGCTGTCCTCACTTCACCGTGTGTTGCCGCTGGCGGCAACCTCAGCGCCGAAGTGGAGTAGTCGACTACTCAGCAGGGGGACGCGGGGCGGCCAAACAATCGATTCATGGTCAACACACTGGTCGATGCCGACGTCGGAGCCCTGCCGTTGCCGACCAGGAATCCGCTGCGCTACTGGACGCGACTCCGTGCGGCCCGGGCGTTCGACCGCGGGCCGGAGATAATGCGCGATGCGGGCGGTCCGGTGACCCGCAGCGTCCTCGGGCCGCGGCAGCTCGTTCCGCCGTTGGTCATCGTCACCTCACCACGGGGCGCGAGGGACGTCCTCGGCCGCACCGATGGCTCGGTGGACCGCGGAGAGATACCGCTCGCCAAGGAATTTCGACGCCTCCTGGGAGCCAATCTGCTGATTCTGCCGCACGAGGAGTGGTTGCCGCGGCGGCGTGCCCTGCAACCGGTGTTCACCAAACAACGCATCCCGCGGTACGCGGGCCACATGGCCGAGGCCGCCGAGCGGATCTGCCGCAGTTGGGGGGACGACGACGTCGACCTCGACACGCAGTGCCGGAGCCTGACGCTGCGCGCCCTGGGCCGCTCGGTGCTCGGCATCGACCTCGACGAGCGGGCCGACGCGGTGGGGCCCCCGCTGCGCGCCGCGCTCCAGTGGTTGACCGACCGCTCGGCGCGGCCCGTGCGGGCGCCGCGGTGGCTGCCCACCCCGGCGCGGCGACGGGCCCACGCCGCGAGCCGGGCCCTGCACGGTCTCGCCGCGGAGATCCTCGAGAACTGCCGTACCGATTCGACGGTGGACGCGCCGTTGGTGCGTGCCCTGATGTGTGCGACCGATCCCCGGACCGGTCTGCCGCTGACCGGCGGTGAGATATGCGACGAATTGGTGCTGTTCCTGCTCGCCGGTCACGACACCACTTCGACGACGATCACCTACGCCCTGTGGGCGCTGGGTCACCGCCGCGACCTCCGCAACCGGGTGCTGGTCGAGGTCGCCGATCTCGGGGATCGGCCGTTGACGCCGGATGACGTGCCGCGGCTCGGGCTCACCGTCGCGGTGCTCCACGAGGCGCTGCGCCTGTGCCCGCCGGCGGCCAGCCTCTCGAGATTCGTCAGGCGCGACATCGAGGTGGACGGCCGCCGGGTGCCCGCGGGCACGCTCGCCGTCGTCGGGGTCTACGCCATGCATCGCGACCCGGCACTGTGGGATCACCCGCTCGAGTTCGACCCCGATCGCTTCAGTCCGGAGCGGGCCGGGGGCATAAGCCGTTGGCAGTACCTGCCGTTCGGTGGCGGCCCGCGCTCGTGCATCGGTGACCACTTCGCGATGCTGGAGGCCACGCTGGCACTCGCCACCATCGTCCGCCGAGTCGACATTCGTTCGCTGGAAAGTGATTTCGCAACCGAAATACCGTTCACGACCGTCGCTGCCGGCCCGATCCGGGCCCAGGTACGGCAACGGATCTAGCCCGCGAGCGGTTCGCCGGGGGTTATAGTCCGCCCGTGGGCGGTGGGGATCCGTTGACCGGACGCGATGGCGAGCTGGTGGCAATCCGTCGCGCGCTGAGCGGCATCGGGGGATATTGCGGTGTCGCGATCGTCGGGGCGGCGGGAGTCGGCAAGACCCGGCTCGCCCGTGAGGTGATCGGTCACGCCGCCGCCGCGGGTGAGCAGACCAAGTGGATCGTCGGCACCAACTCCGCGCGGCAGATTCCGTTGGGTGCGTTCACCTCCTCGATGGGCGAGGGCATGTCCGACCCGTTGTCGAACGTGCGTCGCATCATCAATTCGTTTGTGGCGCAACAACGCAAGGGCCGGGTACTCATCGGTGTCGACGATGCCCACCTCCTCGATGGGCTGTCGGCCCACGTCGTCCACCAACTGGCCCAGGCGCGGGCCGCGCGACTGGTGGTCACGCTGCGGACCGGTGCAGCGGAGCCGGACGCCATCACGGCGTTGTGCAAGGACGGGTTGCTCGCCAGGCTGGACCTGGAGCCGCTGTCCTTCGGCGCCACCCGCAGCGTCATCGAGGCGGCCGTTGGCGGGCCGGTTGATTCCCGCAGTGCGCAGCGATTCTGGAAGCTCACCGGTGGCAACGCGCTATTCCTGAGACAGTTGCTGAAAGATCAAATCGCGGCAGGCCGCCTGCAACGGGCCGCCGGTGTGTGGATGTGGGACGAGGACGTCGCGGTGTCCCCGAACATCGGCGACATGGTGGGCGGTCAGCTCAGCATGCTGACACCGGCGCTCGCGCTCGTCGTCGACACGCTGTCGCAATGCGAGCCGCTCGACGTGGAGCTGCTGTGCGACGTCGTCAGTCGTCGCGACATCGAGGTTGCCGAGCAGATGCATTTGGTCACCGTCGAGCGGACCGGCGGGACCCTCTCGGCCCGGTTGGCGCACCCGCTGTTCGGGGAGATCCGACGCGCGACCGCCGGCGAGATGTACCTGTCGCGGATCCGCGGGAGGTTGGCCCGTCGGCTGGCGACGGCCGGTGATCGCGACATGCAGGCGACGGTACGCAGAGCGCTGCTGACGCTCGAGTCCGACCTCGATCCGGACCCGGGCCTGTATCTGGAGTCGGCGCGCTTTGCGATGACCCTGCTGGATCTGCAACTGGCCGAGCGCTTCGCCACCGCGGCTGCCAAGTGCGGTGCGATCGAGGCGGCGTCCGTGCAAGCGATGAACATGGTCCTGCTCGGCCGCGGTGAGCAAGCCGAGGTGCTCCTGCGGGAGATGAGCGAGCACGGCCCCGACGCGCACCGCTGGGCGACGGTCCGTGCAGCCAATCTCATCTGGATGCTCGGCAGGCCCGGCGACGCCGCGTCGATCCTCGACGAACTCGGGGGCGCCGGAGACGAGTCGCCGGCGCAGTGGGCCGAGCGGTCGGCGGTCGAAGCCTGCGTCGACGCGGTCTCCGCGCGCTGCGACACGGCGGCCAGGAAGGCTCGGGCGGCGCTGCAGTGCGACATGCTTCCCGACTTCCACGCGATGATGGCGTCTCTGGCGCTGGTGATGTCGCAGGGTGCGCTCGGCGAGGTCGATGGCTCGTCGACCGTGTTCCACCGCGCGCTGCAGATGGCCACCAACTCCTTCCAGGCGTCGCACATGAGGTTCTGGCTCGGCGGCGTGTACGCCAGGGCATGTCGGTTGACCGGCCGCCTCGACGACTGCGTGGCGTCGGCGAAGCAGCTGGCCGATTCCGCACACGACGTGCCGGGGCTGGCCTATGCGAATCTGGCCTTCCTGCTGGGGCATGCCGAACTGGTCGGCGGCAATCTCGTCGACGCGGTCAAGATCCTGCACGAGGCCCTCGCCGGAGTCGAGAAGCACTGTGTCACCACGGGTTTGCATCCGGCGAGTTGCTTCGCGCTGGCCGAGGCGCATGCCAAGCTGGGCCAACCGGTCGAGGCGATGGCGGCGCTGTCGGAGGTGCGGCAGTGCGTACCGCCGGACTACCTGTTCATGCAGACCAACCTGTGCCTGGCGACTGGGTGGGCGCTGGCGGCCGGCGGGTCGCTCACCGAGGCGCGCGAGACCGTGCGCGTAGGTGCGGCGCAGGCCCGTGACCGCGGTCAGCCGACCCACGAACTCGCCCTGCACCAGGCGGCGGTGCAGTGGGGTGATGCATCCGGGGCGGCGCGCGTGCGTGAACTGGCCGACGCCTTGGCGTTGCCGCTCGCCGATGCCGTTGCGCGCCATGCCGAGTCGCTACTGGCCGGTGACGGCGACGGGTTGCTCGACGCGGCGGCGAGGTATCGGGCGATCGGCGACCGGGCGACCGCCGCCGACGCCGCGGCCCAGGCCGCGGTCGCGTTCGCCTCCGCCCAGCAGGGCAAGCGCGGGCGGTATGCGGCAGCGCTCGCCCAGGAGATGGCCGACTGGTGTGGCGGGCTGTGTACACCCGCCCTCCGCACGCCGATGACCGCCTCGCCGTTGACGGGCCGCCAGCGTGAGATCGCCGAGTTGGTCGCCGCCGGTCTGTCGAACCGGGACATCGGCGACCGACTGCAGATGTCGGTGCGCACCGTGGAGGGGCATCTGCTCCGCGCGTGCCGACGGGTGGGAGCGGGGTCCCGGGCCGAGCTGGCGGCGATCATGCGCGGTGGCCCGAGCGCGTCCCCCTAGCGATTCGCGGAGACCTTTCGGCGCTGAGCGCCGAAAAGTCTCCACAGGAAGACGGTGAAACCAGGAGGGGATGGCGAACGTTCCATTCTTTGTGCCCCTTACTCTCGACGACTACCTCCGAGAACACGACGGTGTCATCACCTTGGCCCATGCGCGCGCGGCGGGCGCCTCGAACGACGCGGTCAATCGCCTCGTCCGAGCAGGCCGCTGGAGACGGCTCACCCCGGGCGTGTTCTTGCCGAACACCACCGCTTCACGGATGCGGCCCGAGTCCGCGTCGCGGTGTGGAGCTACGGGCGCGAGGCTACTGCGAGCGGTCTGGCGGCCGCGTGGTGGCTCGACATGACGAAGTTCGCTCCCGAGGTCGTCGAGGTCACCGTCCCGCGGGAGCGCAGACTCGTCCATCGTTCCGGCACCAAGCTTCGCCGTCGTGACCTCGACGGTGCCGATGTCGTGGAATGTCGGGGACTTCGCGTCACGGCGCCCGACCTGACCGTCATCGAGGCGGCCGCACGCCGGGGCGGCGGCGCCCGGATCGTGGATTCCGCCCTCCAGCGCAGGCAGTCGGATTTACCTCGGCTGTGGCGAGCGGATCTGCGCAACAAGGGCCGACACGGTGCCCCGCGCGCCCGTCGACTGCTGCACGCTGCGAGCAGCGGGGCGCGTTCGGAGGCCGAGCGATTGTTCGGCCGTCTGCTCGACGGCGCCGGAATCACGGGATGGATCGCGAACCACCCCGTTGCCGGCTACGAGGTCGACTACGCGTTCATCGGGCCGAGAGTCGCCGTCGAGCTCGACGGTCTGGCCTTTCACAGTGCCGCTGACGACTTTCACCGAGATCGCAAGCGGCAGAACGCAATAGCTCTTGCCGGCTGGCAAGTGCTGAGGTTCACGTGGTTGGACCTGACCGAGTCTCCCGATCGCGTCATCGCTACCGTCCGCCGCGCGATCCGTGGCGTCTGAGCAGCGCTCAGCGCCGAAAGATCTCCACGAATCGCGAGCCGGCTACGCGGACCGGCCCCGCTCCTGGCGGTAGTGCCGCACCAGGGCGTCGGTGGAGCTGTCCGACTGCTCCGCGGGGGCGGCACCGTCGGTGAGCACCGGCAGAAGCGAGTTCGCTTGTGTCTTACCGAGTTCCACGCCCCACTGGTCGAAGGAATCGATGCCCCAGATCACGCCCTCGGTGAACACCTGGTGTTCGTAGAGGGCAATGAGCTGACCGACCACCGACGGCGTCAGCTTCGTCGCCAATATCGACGTCGACGGCCGGTTTCCTGGCATCACCTTGTGTGGGACGACCGCGGCGGCGGTGCCCTCGCCGGCGATCTCCTCGGCGGTCTTGCCGAACGCCAGCACCTTGGTCTGCGCGAAGAAGTTGCTCATCAACAGGTCGTGCATGCTGCCGGTGCCGTCCCGGGTGGGCAGGTCGTCGGTCGGCTGGGAGAACCCGATGAAGTCCGCCGGGATCAGCCGAGTGCCCTGGTGCAGGAGCTGGTAGAACGCGTGCTGGCCGTTGGTGCCCGGCTCGCCCCAGTAGATCTCGCCGGTCGAGGTGGTCACCGGACTGCCGTCGGCGCGCACCGACTTGCCGTTGGATTCCATGGTCAACTGCTGCAGGTATGCGGCGAAGCGGGCCATGTCATTGGAGTAGGGCAGCACGACCCGGGCCTGCGCGTCGAAGAACTCGTTGTACCAGAGGCCGATGAGGCCAAGCAACGCAGGCGCATTGGCGTCCAGCGGCGCGGTGCGGAAGTGTTCGTCGACGAGGTGGAAACCGGCGAGGAACTCCGCGAAGCGCTCCTTGCCGATCACCGCCATCACCGAAAGCCCGATCGCCGAGTCCACCGAGTACCGGCCGCCGACCCAGTCCCAGAAGCCGAACATGTTCGCGGTGTCGATGCCGAACTCGTCGACGAGCTTCTCGTTCGTGGACACGGCGACGAAGTGCTTGGACACCGCGTCCTGTCCGAGCGCCTCGGTGAGCCAGCGGCGGGCCGCGGTCGCATTGGTCAGAGTCTCCAAGGTGGAGAACGTCTTCGACGCGACGATGAACAGCGTCGAGGCCGGATCGAGTCCGTCGAGCTTGGCGACCAGGTCCGCGGGGTCGACGTTGGACACGAACCGCGCCGTGATCCCCGCGTCGGCGTAGTGCCGCAATGCCTGGTACACCATCACCGGGCCGAGGTCGGAACCACCGATGCCGATGTTGACGACGCAGGTGATGCGTTGCCCGGTCGCGCCGGCCCACTCGCCGCTGCGGAGCCGGTCGGTGAACTCGCCCATCGAGTCGAGCACCGAGTGGACGTCGGCCACGACGTCCTGGCCGTCCACCGTGAGGGCGGCCTCGCGTGGCAGTCGCAGCGCGGTGTGCAGCACCGCCCGGTCCTCGGAGGTGTTGATGTGCACGCCGGCGAACATCTCGTCGCGGCGGCCCTCGAGACCGGCCGCCCTGGCCAGGTCGACGAGCAGACCGAGCGTCTCCCGCGTCACCCGATGCTTGCTGTAGTCGATGTAGAGGTCACCCACGGTGAGCACGAGTTCGCGACCGCGCGCGGGGTCGGCGTCGAACAGCTCGCGCAGGTGCTTGCCGTCCATCTCGTCGTGGTGACGGACCAGTGCGTCCCACGCCGGAGTGGCGGTGATGTCGGGATTCGGAGCGGCTTGGGAAGACATATCTCGACCCTAGTGCGGCGCGCCTTTCGAAGGTGTAAATGATGGATGTATGGACACCGCCAAGCTCCTGTCATCCGTTCCCACCGGCTTGTGGATCGGAGGTGAGGAACGCCAGGCGTCCTCCACCTTTGACGTGCTCAACCCAGCGACCGACGAAGTGCTGCTCAGCATCGGAAACGCGACCGCCGAGGACGGCATCGCGGCGCTCGACGCAGCCGCCGCCGTGCAGGCGGACTGGGCTGCCACCCCACCGCGCGAGCGCGGCGAGATCCTGCGCTCGGTGTTCGAGGCGATCACTGCCCGCGCCGAGGAGTTCGCCACGCTGATGACCCTCGAGATGGGCAAGGTGCTCGCCGAGAGCATGGGCGAGGTGAAGTACGGCGGCGAGTTCTTCCGGTGGTTCTCCGAGGAGGCCGTGCGCATCAGCGGCCGCTACACCAAGAGCCCGGCGGGCACCGGTCGCATCATCGTCACCAAGCAGGCCGTCGGGCCGTGCCTGGCGATCACGCCGTGGAACTTCCCCCTCGCGATGGGCACCCGCAAGATCGGTCCGGCGATGGCAGCCGGCTGCACGATGATCGTCAAGCCTGCCCAGGAAACCCCGTTGACGATGCTGCTGCTGGCGAAGTTGATGGACGAGGCCGGCCTGCCCAAGGGTGTGCTCTCGGTGCTGCCCACCCAGAAGCCCGGTGACCTGACGACCGCCCTGATCGACGACGGCCGGTTGCGCAAGCTCACCTTCACGGGGTCGACCGGCGTCGGTAAGGCGCTGGTGAAGCAGAGCGCCGACAAGTTGCTGCGGCTGTCGATGGAGCTCGGCGGCAACGCCCCGTTCATCGTGTTCGACGACGCCGACGTCGACGCGGCGGTGGACGGCGCGATCCTCGCCAAGATGCGCAACGGAGGCGAGGCCTGCACTGCCTCGAACAGGTTCCACGTGGCCAACGCGGTCCGTGCCGAGTTCACCGAGAAGCTGGTGAAGAGGATGAGCGAATTCTCGCTCGGCAACGGGCTCGACGAATCGGCCACCCTCGGCCCGCTGATCAGCGCCAAGCAGGTCGGCACCGTCGAGGAACTGGTGTCGGATGCGGTGTCGAAGGGCGCGACGGTCGCCGTCGGTGGCGTCGCGCCCGACGGGCCGGGTCACTTCTATCCGGCGACGGTGCTCGACGACGTGCCCGCGCTGGCCCGCATCTTCAAGGAGGAGGTCTTCGGGCCCGTCGCCCCGGTCATCGGGTTCGACACCGAGGAGGAAGGCGTCGCCGCCGCCAACGACACCGAATACGGCTTGGCCGCCTACATCTACACGCAGTCCCTGGATCGTGCGCTGCGCGTCGCGGAGGCGATCGAGGCGGGCATGGTGGGCGTCAACCGCGGCGTCATTTCCGACCCCGCTGCGCCGTTCGGCGGCGTCAAGGAATCCGGGTTCGGCCGCGAGGGTGGGTCCGAGGGCATCGAGGAGTACCTCGACACCAAGTACATCGCGCTGACGAGCTAGCCAGCCGGCGGTTTCGGCGCGCTGAGCGCGGGTCGGCGCGCCGACACCGCAGGGTGGACGGGAAGGTCAGCGGCCCATCCGGCCGCGGCCGAGACGGAGCAGGATCATCGCCAGGTCCTTGCCCTCGGGGCCGATCGCGGCGATGAAGCGGTCGATCACCTTCATCTCGCGGCTGTGCACCAGCCGGGTGCCGCCCGAGGCCATCCGCGCCTTGCCGATCAGCTTGGAGACCTCGGTGCGCCGCTGGACGGCGGTCAGGATCGCGGCGTCGAGCCGGTCGATCTCCTTGCGCAGTTCGTCGATGTCGGGCGCCGGCTCGGTTTCGATACTCATGGGTGGTGTCTCCGTGTTCTCTCGTGTCGATTCGCCCTGGGGTTGATCTGGTCTCATCCGGATTCGGGCCTCACACGAGCGAACGAGCCCCGGATCGCAGACGCGGACCGCGGGGCTCTGGGGAAGCAGCTAGACCACGGGTACCGCAGGCGGGTACCCGTATGGAAATCGTCCCTGCTTGTTGAGCACGGATCGAGTGTGCCACCAACCGCGGCGTCGGCGCAAAGCCTGCTGCGGTTGCTGGCGCGGCTCGGCGTCGTGGTGTCCCCGTTCGGCGGTAAGTTTGTGCTCGACATGACTCTCGCCACCGAAACGGATCAGCTGCACTCGGACCTCCTGGCCGGGCTCAACCCGCAGCAGCGCAAGGCGGTCCTCCACGAGGGCTCGCCGCTTCTGATCGTGGCCGGCGCCGGCTCGGGCAAGACCGCCGTGCTGACCCGTCGGATCGCCTACCTGTTGGCTGCCAGGGACGTGGGCGTCGGGCAGATCCTGGCGATCACGTTCACCAACAAGGCCGCCGCCGAGATGCGGGAGCGGGTGGTCGCCCTGGTAGGTCCGTCCGCTCGGTCGATGTGGGTGTCGACGTTCCACTCGACCTGCGTGCGCATCCTGCGCAATCAGGCGTCGCTGCTACCGGGGCTGAACTCCAACTTCTCGATCTACGACGCGGACGACTCGCGCCGCCTGCTGATGATGATCGCCAAGGACATGGGGCTGGACACCAAGCGGTACTCACCGCGGCTGCTGGCCAACGCGATCTCCAATCTCAAGAACGAACTCATCGAACCGGACGCGGCCCGCGCGAGTCTGGCGGGCGACGGTGGTGACGGGGACGAGTTGGCGCGCATCGTCGCCGAGGCCTACGCCGAATACCAGCGCAGGCTCCGAGCGGCCAACGCGCTGGACTTCGACGACCTGATCGGTGAGACGGTCGCCGTGCTCCAGACCTTCCCGCAGATCGCCCAGTACTACCGGCGACGCTTCCGGCACATCCTTGTCGACGAGTACCAGGACACCAACCACGCCCAGTACATGCTGGTGCGCGAACTCGCAGGAAACGAAGCCCACGACAAGGACGCGGTGCTACCCGCCGAACTGTGCGTCGTTGGCGACGCCGACCAGTCGATCTACGCGTTCCGCGGTGCCACCATCCGCAACATCGAGGACTTCGAGCGCGACTATCCCAACGCAACGACGATTCTGCTGGAACAGAATTACCGCTCCACCCAGAACATCCTCTCGGCGGCCAACGCGGTCATCTCCCGCAACACCGGACGCCGCGAGAAGCGGTTGTGGACCGACGCCGGGGAAGGCGAACTCATCGTCGGCTACGTCGCCGACAACGAGCACGACGAGGCCCGGTTCATCGCCGAGGAGGTCGACGCACTCGCCGACCGTGGCGACATCACCTACAACGACGTCGCGGTGTTCTATCGCACCAACAACTCGTCGCGCGCCGTCGAGGACGTCTTCATCCGCGCTGGCATTCCGTACAAGGTCGTCGGTGGCGTCAGGTTCTACGAGCGCAAGGAGATCCGCGACATCGTCGCGTATCTGCGAGTGCTCGACAACCCGGGTGACTCGGTCAGCATGCGGCGCATCCTGAACACGCCGCGCCGGGGCATCGGCGACCGCGCAGAGGCGTGTGTGGCCGTATACGCGGAGAACACCGGGGCCAGTTTCAACGACAGCCTCCAAGCCGCGGCCGAAGGTCGGGTCCCGATGCTCAATACGCGCTCGGAGAAGGCGATCGCCGGCTTCGTCGCGCTGCTGGACGAGTTGCGCGGCATGCTCGGCGACGAGCTCGGCGAATTGGTGGAGGCGGTGCTCGAGCGCACCGGTTATCGCAGTGAGCTCGAATCATCCAGCGATCCACAGGATCTGGCCCGCCTCGACAACCTCAACGAACTGGTCAGCGTGGCCCACGAGTTCAGCATCGACCAAGCCAATGCGGCGGCGTTGCGCGAGCAGTCCCCCGAACTGGAGGACGAGGACATCCCCGACACGGGCGTGCTGGCCCAGTTCCTGGAGCGGGTCTCCCTGGTCGCCGACGCCGACGACATACCGGAGCACGGGGCGGGCGTGGTGACGATGATGACCCTGCACACCGCCAAGGGACTGGAATTCCCGATCGTGTTCGTCACGGGCTGGGAGGACGGGATGTTCCCGCACATGCGGGCTCTCGGTGATCCGCTGGAATTGTCGGAGGAACGCAGGCTGGCCTACGTGGGCATCACCCGGGCGCGTCAGCGGTTGTATCTGACCCGGGCCAAGGTGCGGTCGTCGTGGGGGCAGCCGATGCTCAATCCGGAGTCCAGGTTCTTGCGGGAGATTCCCCAGGAGTTGCTCGACTGGCGTCGCGTCGAGGCGCCGCAGTCGTCCTACGGGGTACCGGTCAGCGGTGCCGGGCGTTTCGGCACGCCTCGTCCGTCACCGGCACGGACCGTCGCTGCCCGCAACCGTCCGGTCATCAGCTTGGAGCCGGGCGATCGCGTCACGCACGACAAGTACGGTCTCGGTCGCGTGGAGGAGGTCTCCGGCGTCGGCGAGTCGGCGATGTCGCTCATCGACTTCGGTAGCGCCGGGCGGGTCAAGCTGATGCACAACCACGCGCCCATCCAGAAGCTCTAGCCCGGGTGGTTCCACGGGTCATCGGTCAGTGCCGCGGGAACGGGGAGCTGGGGTTCCGCCAGCGGCGGCACGGCACCCAGAACGGGGTTCTGGTCGAGGGTGGCGCCGAACGTGCGGCCGCGTCCCCAGCCGATCATCACGCGGTAGCCGCCGAGAAGTCCGCGTTCGGTGACGGCGTTCTCGTCGGCGTGCGGGCTGTCCGCGGCCACCGGCACCGAGACGGGGGAGACGTAGAGCGCGTCGGTGGGGCAGTAGGCCTCACACATGAAACAGGTCTGACAATCCGACTGTCGGGCGATGACCGGTACACCGTCCTCGCCCCGGTCGAAGACGTCGGTGGGGCACACCTTCACACAGACGTCACAGGCGATGCATGCTCCTGCACTGATGATTTCGATCACGCCGCGGACTCCGACGAGACGAGCTGAGGAACGACGGGATCTGGGGTCGTCCACACCTCCTCCACGCCGCCCACCAGGATTCGGTGGTCGAAGCGGCCGTTGCGGGCGGGAAGGTCCTCACGGCGGTGCAGGCCGCGGCTCTCGGCCCGGGCCAGTGACGACGCGGTGACCCACCGGGCGGCAGCGATCATGGCGATGGCCTGGCGCGGTTTGTAGGACTCCCGATCCGGTACCGGCGCCAGCCCCTCGGACACGTCCCGCCACAGGGCCTCGAGCGCGATGGCGGACTCGGTCAACCGGGCGCCGGTCTTGAGGTAGCTGCGCGACGGCGGCAGCACGTGCGACTGGGTGGCGCGCACGACGTCCTCGACGGTCGGCGCTCCCGCAGGCCCGGGACGGACACCCCGTCCCGGCTCCGTCGTGGCGTTCCCGACGGTGCGCCGCCGGCCGCGGCTGAACTCGGCCGCGCCCCGGCCGGCGAACGTGCCCGAGGCGATCGCCCACGATCCGTTGCGGCTGCCGCCGCCGCTGATCGCTCCGGTGATCAGCTCGCGCGTCGCAGCGTCCCCCGCGGCGAAGAGGCCAGGAACCGTTGTCGCACAATCCGACCCGATCAGCCGCAGACCGCCGGTGCCGCGGACGGACCCCTCGTGGATCATCCGGATCGGGTAGGCGGTGACGAAGGGGTCGATACCGGCCTTGTCCAGCGGCAGGAAGTAGTTGGGTTGGGCGTCGCGCATCGTCTGGCGCATGTCGGCGGGCGCCCGGTCCAACCGGGCGAACACCCGCTGACCACGGGCCAGCGCGCGCTGGGCGTCTTGGCGCCCACCCAGGCCGAGCCGGGTGGCCAGCGGTTGTCCGTTCTCGTCGTAGAAGCTGCCCCACTGCAACATTCGACCCTTGGTGTGCACACCCCATTCCGGCGCCAGCGCGTACGCGCCGGAGAACTCCATCCCGGACAGGCTGGCCCCGCGTTCGGCGGCCATGAGCAATCCGTCGCCGGTGTCGACGTTCGTGCCGAACGTGCCGGACAGGAACGCGGTGCCACCCGTGGCCAGCACGACGGCTCCCGCGAGTATGCGCCACGGCCGGCCGCCGTCTTGGCGGGCAATACCGCTGGCGCCGTTGACGACTCCGTCGGCATCGTTGGTGAGTTCCAGCGCCGGGTGATGATCGAGGATGCGGACCCCGTTGCGATGGGCCTTGCGCCGCATGCGCCGCATGTATTCGGGGCCCTGCAGGCTGCTCCGCAGCGGCTGACCGTCGGCCCCGGCGGGGAACGGATAGCCCCACTGCGCGAGCAGCTCGATGCGGTCCCACGACGTGGCCAGGACGCGAAACATCCAGTCGGAATCGGTGAGTCGACCGGCGGCGACCTCCGACTCGCGCACGGATTCCTCGCGGCGCGGACCCGGCGGGATCAACCACAGGTTGTTGCCACCCGAGGCAGTCGCACCGCTACTCCCGCAGTACCCCTTGTCCACCAACGTGACCCGGCTACCGCTCTCCGTCGCGGCGATGGCCGCCCAGGTGGCCGCCGGACCGCCGCCGATGACCAGGACGTCGGTTATCTGCTCGGCGACGTCAGCTGGACCGGTCATGACCAACCTCCTCTTGCACCCCGAGTTCGGCGAGCAGGGTGCGGCGCAGCTCGTCGAAACCGTCGTCGCCGCGACTGCGGGGGAAGGGCAGGTTCACCGTCCGGTCCAGGGAGACCCGCCCGTCGGAGAGCACCACCACCCGGTCCGCGAGCAGGATCGCCTCGTCCACGTCGTGGGTGACGTGCAGAACCGCCATGTGTCGCCGTGACCACAGGTCGTGCAGCAGCCCGTACATCTTGAGCCGGGTGAGGGCATCGAGCGCGCCGAACGGCTCGTCGAGCAGCAGCAGGTCGGGCTCGCGCACCAATGCCCTGGCCAGCGAAACACGCTGGGCCTCACCGCCGGACAGGGACAAGGGCCACGCCCGGGCCTTGTCGGACAGGCCCACCTCGGCCAGGACGGCGCGCCCGCGGGCGTCGCGGCCGACCGAATGGGGCCTGGTATCGGCCAACGCGAAGGTGACGTTGGCCAGGGCGCGGCGCCAGGGGAGCAGTCGCGGATTCTGGAAGACGACGGCTCGTGAGCGGGGAGCGATCACCGATCCGGTGACGTGCTCGTCGAGTCCGGCCACGGCGCGCAGCAGCGTGCTCTTACCGGAACCCGAGCGGCCCAGCATCGCGACGAATTCACCGTCGGCGATGTCGAGTTCGAGACCATCGAGGACCTGTTGGGCTCCGAAGTTGCGCCGCACTTCACGGATTGTGACGACTGCTTGATTCACGCGCGACCCCGCTGCGCTTCTCGTCGGCCGCTCACGCGACGCCGTCGAAGCCGTTGCGCCAGGAGAGCAGCAGGCGCTCCAGGAGTCGGACGAGCGAATAGGACAGCAGGCCCGCGATCGCATAGATGACGATGACGAGCAGGGAGATGTCGAACTGCAGGTTGGTCTGGGCCCGCGACATCAGATAGCCGATGCCCGTGGTGGTGTTGATCATCTCGGCGAAGATCAAGCTGAGCCAGGCGCTGGAGAGGCCCAGTCGCAATCCGACCAGGAAGTTGGGCGTCGCACCGGGCAAAATCACCTGGGTGATCAGTGTCCAGTGACGGGCCTTCAGCGTCTGCGCCATCTCGACGAGTTGCCGGTCGACACCGCGGATTCCGGCGTAGGTGTTGATGTAGATCGCGATGGCGACACCGGTGGTGATGAGCACGACCTTGGGTCCCTCGCCGATCCCCATCCAGATGATGAGAACAGGGGTGAGCGCGAAGTTCGGGACCGCCTTGAAGATCTGCATGGTCCAGTCGAGGAGATCCTCGCCCGTGCGGGTCAGCCCGGCGATGACCGCGAGCACCGCGCCGATGAGAATGCCGAGGACTGTGCCGATCAGCACCCGCGTCGCAGACGCCCCGACGTGGGTGGCGAGCTCGCCGTCGATCAGCAACCTCCAGGCGGTGGCGGCAACCTCCGACGGCGGCGGGAAGAGATCGGGGTTGAGCCAGTCGGTGGCCGCGCCGACTGCCCACGCCGCCAGGATCAGCGCCGGACCCACCATCCGGCGTAATGGACGTGGGATCCGCGCCCAAATGCCCTTCCTGGCGCGTTGTTCGGTGACGACCTCGATCAAGTCGGGAGTGGGTGCCGCGGACGCCGTAGTGGCCGCGACGGTGGCGGCAGCGGTCACGGCTTCGCGCCGATCCAGTCGCTGACGGAGTACTGCCCGGCCAGCGATCCGTCGGCGTTGAGGAAGTCGTAGGCGTCCTGGAGCTGCTTCACCCCGATCTGGGGGAACGGCTCGGTATTGAACTCGTCTGCCTGAGTAGATCGTTTCACGTACTCGAACTTAGAGCCGTCGGTGTCGGCAACCCAGTGGAGGTAATCGTCGAAGTGCGCCTTGATGTCGGCGTTGACCGCAGTGATCGCGCGCTGCCAGGCGGCGCGGAAGTCTGGGTGCTTGTCGGTGAAGGTCGTCAGGGTGATGTTGGTTCCGGTGCTGCCCATGCCGTGCCGCGAGAGGCTGTCGATGACCGGATAGCCCTTCTCCTGCAGTTCCACCGAACTTGCGCCACTGAGGATCGTCGCGTCGATCTGACCCGAGCTGAGTCCGGCGATGGACTCCGGGGTCGGCACGTCCTTGACCTCGATCTGGCCCGTGAGGCCCGCCGCGTCGATGAGCTGGCGGGCGGTACGGTCGCGGATCGTCCCCTGCGGGGCGGTGATGCTCTTGCCGACCAGTTCGGCGATCTTGGTGGGGCCTCCCTTGGTGCCGATCAGCTGCATATCGCTGTTGACTGAATCGAAGGCCAGCAGAACGACTTTCGGGTCTCGGCTGCGAGCCCGCAGCGCGGGATTGTCACCGACGGCGGCAACGTCGACGGCGCCCGCGATCATGGCTGAGACGGCGTCGCCGCCCGACTGGAAGAACGAGTACTCGATCTTGTCGACCCCCGCTGCCTTCAACTCCTTGCTGAGGATGCCCTGACGGTCGCCCCACCCCAGGGAGCCGGCGGGAGTACCCGTCACCGACGTCGCGCCGATCCGCAGGGTGTACCCGCCCGAGCCGGCGTCACGAGTACTACTGCAGGCGACGGCCGTGGTGGCGAGCAGGGCCGCCAGCAGGACGTGAAAGATGCGGCTGAGCATGGGAATCGAGCCTCCGGATCGGAACCTGTTGGCGTGAACACGCCGATACTCGAGTACAGGCGATTTCCAGGCAGGGGTCGATCGTTAGGCTCGTGTTGACCCGAAGGTCAGCGACACCATCGCCCGGCGGCGGGCAGCAGCGCGAGGGCGATGCTGGCCAGCGGTAGCACCGGGATGGCGTAGACGATGTTCGGCAGACCGGCGCCAGCCACGATCAGGCCGGCGAAGATCATCAGCGCGACCACGGAGCCCACGACGATCAGCAGCCGTCCGATCCGGCGTCGCAGTAGCAGTGAGATGAGCCCGCCGATGGTCGCCGCGGCGGAGACGGCGGTGAGGAATCCGATGGCGACGCAGAACAATTGGTCGGTGCGCCACCATCCCGTGATCAGCGACGTGGCGATGACGGCGGTGGCCCAGCCGCTGATGATGCTGACCGTGGCCGCTGCAGCTGCCGCGGTGGGGGAGGGCCGCGTGGGTGCCGGCGGGCCGGCCGCCGCTGCTGCGGCCCGCGGGATGTAACTGGTCTGCGGGTCCGGGGTACCGGTCGATTCGGGCGCTGGGGCCACGGCGGGGAACCCGCCGGTGGGGTGTCTGCGGATGATCCCGGTGTGCGGTTCGGATGGATCGGGGCCCGGGGCGGAAGCGCCCTCGGGCTGGCGCCGGATGATGCGGGTCTCGTCGGAGGAGGGTCCGCCGGAGGTCACGGGGTCAGCCGACGTAGTTGCCGGGGCTCAGCCCCTTGGCCGCGAGCCACGGCACGGGGTCGATGAAGTCGGTGCCGTTCCTGAGCACCGAGAAGTGCAGGTGCGGCCCCGTCGACTGCCCCCGGTTGCCGATCGTGGCGATCTGATCACCGGCCATCACCCGCTCGCCGGGGGTGACGAGCCAGGTGTTCACGTGGCCGTACAGCGTGACCGTGCCGTCGGCGTGGCGGATCTTCACCCATGCTCCGTAACCGGCGGTGAGTCCGGCGTCGGTCACGACGCCGTCCGCGGCGGCGACGATCGGGGTGCCGATCGAGTTAGCGATGTCGATGCCGGCGTGCAGCACGCCCCAGCGGTAACCGAACCCGGACGTCCACACGCCGCGGGCGGGCATCACGTACTGCGGCCGGGCCAGGCGGGCCTCGCGTTCCGCGCGCTCGGCGGCGAAGGCGGCGCCGTTGGCGAGTTCCTCGCTGTGCATGGCAGCGCTGGCGGCCGGAGCGACCGACACGATCTGCATGCCGTCGGAGGACCCGCTGATGCCGCTGTCGACGAACGCGTTCGGTCCCGCGGCGAGCATGTGCCCGCTGGGGGCCGCATCGGCGGCAGCGACCATCGAGTACGCGCCTGCCGCGGTGGCGCCTGCTGCCATGGCCGCGGCGACGAGTCGACCCTTGACCGCGCCGGTGCTCACCTTGCGGTGTAGCCCGCGGCGCGGCGACATGTCGATGACGTCGGTGTGCTGCATGCCGTCGCTGACGTCGGTGTGACTGTCGCGGTAGGCCCGGGACGACCGGCGGTCGTCGTCGGCCCCTTGGCGGAACCGGGCGGGCACCGCCAGAGGCAGCGGAACCAGGTCGTCGGTGTCGTGGAGGTCGTCGAGTTCGGGCGCGCGGATGACGCGTGACTCGCGATCGAACGCCGAGGAGTTGCTGAAATCGAGGTCGTCGAGATCGCCGAACTCGTTGAACGGGATGATGTCGGTGATGGTGGCGTCGTACGGGGTCGTTGAGGCGGCGCGTGAAGCTCGTCTCGAACCTTGCTCAGCCAACCCAAATGTCCTTCGCGCCGTGACCTTACCGTTACTCAGACCGTAGGCACGTTAACGAAAATCCAATGTTGGTGGCAACCCGGGAACTAATTCCGCCCGATATTGTGACTTGTATCACGAACTGCGCCCGGTGAGATGTGCCACATGACGGCGGGCGGTGTCGGGCGCAACGGCACGTGTCGATAAGGTTCCCCCGAGCCAGTCAGGCCGAAACGCAGGTACGAACCCAGCAGTCACAGACAGACGGTGAGCCCATGGATCTCTTCGAATATCAGGCGAAGGAGTTGTTCGCCAAGCACAACGTCCCCTCCACTCCCGGCCGGGTGACCGACTCCGCCGAAGAAGCCAAGGCGATCGCCGAGGAAATCGGCAAGCCCGTGATGGTCAAGGCTCAGGTGAAGGTCGGCGGACGCGGCAAGGCGGGCGGCGTGAAGTACGCGGCCACCCCCGACGACGCCTTCACCCACGCCCAGAACATCCTCGGCCTCGACATCAAGGGCCACGTGGTGAAGAAGTTGCTGGTCGCCGAGGCCAGTGACATCGCGGAGGAGTACTACATCTCCTTCCTGCTCGACCGGTCCAACCGGACCTACCTCGCCATGTGCTCGGTCGAGGGCGGCATGGAGATCGAAGAGGTCGCCGCCACCAAGCCCGAGCGTCTCGCACGGGTTGCGGTGGACGCCGTCAAGGGCGTCGACGAGGCCTTCGCCCGGTCGATCGCCGAGCAGGGCCACCTGCCCGCCGACGTGCTGGACGCCGCGGCCGTCACGATCGCCAAGCTGTGGGACGTGTTCATCGGCGAGGACGCCACCCTCGTCGAGGTCAACCCGCTCGTCCGCACCCCGGACGACCAGATCCTCGCGCTGGACGGCAAGGTCACCCTCGACGAGAACGCCGACTTCCGCCAGCCCGGCCACGAAGAGTTCGAGGACAAGGACTCGACCGATCCGCTCGAACTGAAGGCCAAGGAGAACGACCTCAACTACGTCAAGCTGGACGGGGCGGTCGGCATCATCGGCAACGGTGCCGGACTGGTCATGTCGACCCTGGACGTCGTCGCCTACGCCGGTGAGAAGCACGGCGGCGTCAAGCCGGCCAACTTTCTCGACATCGGTGGTGGCGCCTCGGCCGAGGTGATGGCCGCCGGTCTCGACGTCATCCTGGGCGACAGCCAGGTGAAGAGCGTGTTCGTCAACGTCTTCGGTGGCATCACCGCGTGTGACGCAGTGGCCAACGGCATCGTGGGCGCCCTGAAGAAGCTCGGCGACGACGCCAACAAGCCGCTCGTCGTGCGGCTCGACGGCAACAACGTCGAGGAGGGTCGCCGCATCCTGGCCGAGGCCAACCATCCGCTGGTGGTCCAGGCCGACACGATGGACGCCGGTGCCGACAAGGCCGCCGAGCTGGCCAACAAGTAGAAACGGACCCATGGCTCATGTCTATTTTCCTTAACGCGGACAGCAAGGTCATCGTCCAGGGCATCACCGGCGGCGAGGGCACCAAGCACACCGCGCTGATGCTCAAGGCCGGCACCCGGATCGTCGGCGGCGTGAATGCGCGCAAGGCCGGAACCACGGTGTCGCACAAGGACTCCGATGGCAACGACGTCGAACTGCCGGTGTTCGGCAGCGTCGCCGAGGCGATCAAGGAAACCGGTGCGGACGTCTCGATCGCGTTCGTGCCGCCTGCCTTCTCCAAGGACGCGATCATCGAGGCCATCGACGCCGAGATCCCGCTGCTGGTCGTCATCACCGAGGGAATCCCGGTGCAGGACAGCGCTTATGCGTGGGCCTACAACCTTGAAAAAGGGGGAGGAAAGGGTCCCAAAATTCGCATCATCGGGCCGAACTGCCCCGGCATCATCACCCCCGGCGAGTCGCTGGTCGGCATCACGCCCAACAACATCACCGGCAAGGGCCCGATCGGATTGGTGTCCAAGTCGGGCACGCTGACCTACCAGATGATGTACGAGCTGCGCGATCTCGGCTTCTCGACCGCCATCGGCATCGGCGGCGACCCGGTCATCGGGACCACCCACATCGACGCCATCGAGGCGTTCGAGAAGGATCCCGAGACGAAGGTCATCGTGATGATCGGCGAGATCGGCGGCGACGCCGAGGAGCGTGCGGCCGACTACATCAAGGCCAACGTCAGCAAGCCCGTCGTCGGCTACGTCGCGGGCTTCACCGCGCCCGAGGGCAAGACCATGGGTCACGCCGGCGCCATCGTCTCGGGCTCGTCGGGCACCGCCGCCGCCAAGCAGGAGGCGTTGGAGGCGGCGGGCGTGAAGGTCGGCAAGACGCCGTCCGCGACCGCCGCACTGGCCCGCGAACTCCTCGAGAGCCTGTAACCCGTCTCGACTTCTGCGTCAGGGCTGTGATTCCACACGAATCGCAGCCCTGACGCAGATCTGGCGGTCAGCACGCCATCGGCCGCGGTGTCCCGACTGGAACGCGTTCCAGTTTTCGGTTAGCCTGGCGAACTAACAGTGGCCAGGAGGTTGTGTCATGGCGGTCGACCCGCGGACACCCGTCGTCGTCGGCGTCGGGCAGTTCACCGAGCGCATCGACGACCCCGGGTACCGGGGAATGTCGGCCGTCGAGTTGGCGACGGAGGCCGTGCGCTCGGCGCTCGCCGACACCGGTGCCGACGTGGGCGTGGTGGCCCGCTCGATCGAGGTGTTCGCCGGACTCCGCCAGTTCGAGATCTGCACGCCGTTCGGCGCGCCGCCGCTCGGCTGCTCGGACAACTACGTGCGGTCGGTGGCGCAGCGGGTCGGCGCCGACCCGGCCCGTGCAGTCCTCGAACCGGTCGGCGGCAACGGTCCGCAGACGTTGATGACCGAGTTCGCCGGGGCCATCGCCGCAGGCGACGTCGAGGTCGCGCTCGTGCTGGGCAGCGAGCCCGGTTCCACCGCAAAGTACTTCGCGGGTCGAAGCGACAAGCCGGACTTCACCGAGCACGTCGGCGGCCAGCTCGAAGACCGCGGTTACGGCTTCGAGCAGTACACGACGGAGTACACCGTGAAGCACGGGCTGACCGGCGCGCCCGTGCAGTACGGATTGCTGGACAACGCGCGGCGCGCCCGGCTCGGTCTCGGGGTCGGCGACTATCGCCGTCAGATGGCCGAACTCTTCGCGCCGTTCTCGAAGGTGGCGGCAAAGAACCCGTTCTCGTCATCACCGGTGGAGCGGACGGTCGAGGAGATCGAGACCGTCACCGACGAGAACCGGATGATCTGTGATCCGTACCCGCGGCTGCTGGTAGCACGCGACACCGTCAACCAGGGTGCGGCCGCCCTGGTGATGTCGGTGGGGGCGGCCCGTCGCCTCGGCGTGGCGCCGGAGAAGTGGGTGTACCTGCGTGGGCACGCGGACCAGACCGAGCAGGATCTGCTGCAACGCGTCGACCTCCACGTCAGCCATGCCGCGAAACACGCGGTCGCCGAAGCGCTTCGCGTCGCTGGGGTCGGCGTCGACGAGGTAGCGACCTTCGACCTCTACAGTTGCTTTCCGTTTCCCGTCTTCGCGGTCTGCGACGCGTTCGGGCTCGACGGCGTCGACCGCTCGCTGACGTTGACCGGCGGTCTGCCGTACTTCGGTGGCCCCGGCAACAGCTATTCACTGCACGCCGTCGCCGAGACCGTCGCCGAGATGCGGGACAAGCCAGGCGCATTCGGCCTAGTCGGCGCCAATGGCGGGGTGATGAGCAAGTATTCGGTGGGTGTCTATTCCACCGCGCCGGCCGACTGGGTGCCCGACCGCAGCAAGGCGCTGCAGGAGGACATCGCCGCGCTGCCGAAGGTGGCTGTCACCCGCCACGCCAACGGGACGGGTGTCGTGCAGACCTACTCGGTGCGTTACGACTGGCCCGTCCCGACCGCCGTCGTCATCGGGCGGCTCGACGCCGACGGCAGCCGGTTCTTGGCCGTCTCCGACGACGAGGACGTGGTCGCACTGATGAGCGTGGGCGATCCGCTGGGTGCCCGGATTGCGGTGAAGGCGACGGACGACGGCACTAACGTGGCCACGCTGGCCTGATTGGGCCGCCGAGCGTGCTCAAGCTCCGATTCCGCGACGGCGTGTCGCCCTCAGACACGCTCGCTCGCGGGAAGGATGGCGGGGCCGTGGGGGAGAGGGAAGGGCGTGGGGAGAGGCAGGGCGTGGGGGAGGGGGCGGGTCTACACCAGCGCGGCGAGCTTGCCCGCCAGCCTCTCCACGTAGCCGCCGACCTCGGCCTCGGACTTGTCCGGCAAGCCGAACAGCACCTCGGTGACGCCCAGCTCTGCCCAATGGGCCAGCTTGTCGGGATCGGGCTTGAAGTCGAGCGCGACGATCTGCGGTGCGCCGTCGCGTCCCGCCGCGGCCCAGGTGTCTTGGAGCAACCTCACGGGCGCGTCGATGTCGAAGTCCCGCGGCGTGGTGATCCAGCCGTCGGCGCTGCTGGCGATCCACCTGAAGTTCTTCTGGGTGCCCGCGGCCCCCACGAGAACGGGGATGTGCGGCTGGACCGGCTTCGGCCATGCCCAACTGGGTCCGAACGTGACGAACTCGCCGTCGTAGGAGGCTTCGTCCTGCGTCCACAGTGCGCGCATCGCTTCGAGGTATTCGCGCAGCATCGTGCGCCGACGCGCCGGCGGCACGCGGTGATCGACGAGTTCGTCGGTGTTCCAACCGAAACCGACGCCAAGGCTGACGCGTCCGCCCGACAGGTGGTCGAGCGTGGCGATCGACTTGGCGAGCGTGATGCAGTCGTGTTCGACGGGCAGTGCCACCGCAGTCGACAGCCGCACCCGTGAGGTCACCGCCGCGGCGGTGCCCAACGACACCCAGGGGTCGAGCGTGCGCATGTACCGGTCGTCGGGCAGCGACTCGTCGCCGGTGGTGGGGTGTGCCGCCTGCCGCTTGATCGGGATGTGGGTGTGCTCGGGCACGTAGAAGGTGTGGAAGCCGTGGTCGTCGGCGAGCTTGGCCGCCGCGGCCGGTGCGATGCCACGATCGCTGGTGAAGAGCACTAACCCGTAGTCCATGACCAGAATTAGAACGTGTTCTAGTCGATGTGCGCAAGCGCCGGGGTTGGAATCTGACGGATCGCTACCCGTGACACGGCGCCACACGTTCTGTTGGGTGCAGTCATGACGACCGAACGCATCGCCGAGCACGTCGAGTTCGCCTACTGGGTGCCCAACGTCAGCGGTGGGCTGGTGACCAGTGACATCGAGCAGCGCACCGACTGGAATTACGAGTACAACCGCAAGCTCGCGCAGACCGCCGAGAACAACGGCTTCTCCTACGCGCTGTCCCAGGTCCGGTACGAGGCCAGCTATGGCGCCGAGTTCCAGCACGAGTCCACCAGCTTCTCCCTGGCGCTGCTGTTGGCGACGGAGCGGCTGAAGGTCATCGCGGCGGTCCACCCCGGTCTGTGGCAGCCCGCCGTGCTGGCCAAGCTGGGCGCCACCGCCGACCACCTGTCCGGCGGCCGGTTCGCCGTCAACGTCGTCTCCGGCTGGTTCAAAGACGAGTTCACCCACCTCGGCGAGCCCTGGCTCGAGCACGACGAGCGGTACCGGCGCAGTGCCGAGTTCCTCCAGGTGCTGCGCAAGATCTGGACCGAGGACGACGTGGACTTCCGCGGCGACTTCTACCGCATCCACGACTTCACGCTGAAGCCCAAACCGCTCAACACGCCCGAGCGGCCGAACCCGGAGATCTTCCAGGGCGGTAACTCCACAGCCGCCCGCCGCAACGGCGGCCTGTACTCCGACTGGTACTTCTCCAACGGCAAGGACTTCGCCGGAATCACCGAACAGGTGGTCGAGGTGCGCGACCATGCGCGCACCGTGGGCCGCGAGGTCAAGGTCGGTCTCAACGGCTTCATCATCGCGCGGGACTCGGAACGGGAAGCGCGCGACGTCCTCCGGGAGATCATCGAGAAGGCCAACAAGCCGGCAGTCGAGGGATTCCGTGGCGCCGTGCAGCAGGCAGGCAGCTCGACCGAGGACAAGAAGGGCATGTGGGCGGACTCGAGCTTCGAGGACCTGGTGCAGTACAACGACGGCTTCCGCACCCAGCTGATCGGCACGCCCGAGCAGATCGCCGAACGCATCGTGGCCTATCGCAAGCGTGGCGTCGACCTCATCCTCGGCGGCTTCCTGCACTTCCAGGAGGAGATCGAGTACTTCGGTGCCCGGGTGCTGCCCCTGGTCCGGGAAATCGAGCAGAGCGACGAGAATTCGCGCGATCAGCCGGTCTTGGTATCGGCCTGAAAGGTACCCGGCAACGCCTCTCGAGGAACGCCGCTTCGCGCAAGCGGACGACTCGGCGGACCGCGCTGTCCGCGATTCGACTCGGTGCACGTTGGTGATACCGCCGAGTATGTGAGCATAATGGGCCGCACGACCCAATACGTCGAGGGTGTGCGGCGTGGCTTGGTCACGAGTGGACACTCGCACGCCGACGTGTTCCCTCAGGAGGAGTCACCCATGGCACGTGTTCACCACCGTTTCACCACGGTCGACGGTCATCGTCTGTTCTACCGGGAGGCCGGCGACGCGGATGCGCCCGTGATCGTGCTGCTGCACGGCTTGTCGACGAGCTCGCACATGTTCCGCCACCTGATCCCGCTGCTCGCCGACGAGTATCGCGTGATTGCGCCCGACCAGCTAGGTTTCGGTCTGTCCGATGCACCGCGCGCGGACGCATTTGATTACAGCTTCGATGCATTGACGAACGTGACCGCGAGATTGTTGGCTCAACTGGACGTTGGCCGTTTCGCGCTGTATCTCCATGACCACGGGGCGTCCATCGGGTGGCGGCTGGCCTTGTCCCGACCCGCTGCAGTCACCTCGATAGTCAGCCAGAACGGCAACGCCTACGCGGTCGGATTCGTCGAGGAGTTCTGGCGAACCATCTGGGATTACCAGCAGAACCCGTGCCTCGACACCGAGACGCCGGTCCGGGCCTTCTTATCGCTCGACGCCACCCGCTGGCAGTACCTCACCGGCGTGCCCGACGAGACCCTCGTCGCGCCAGAGGTGTGGTACCACGACCATGCATTGCTGGCTCGCGCCGGAAGTGCCGAGATTCAGCTCGCGCTGTTCCGGGACCATGCCACGAATCCACCGTTGTACGCACGAGTGCAGGAATACTTTAGGATGACCAACGTTCCGCTCTTGGTGGTGTGGGGACGTGGGGACGAGATCTTCGGACCCGCCGGCGCCGAGGCCTTCGCGGCGGACTTGCCCTATGCCGACATCAATCTCCTGGAGGGCGGTCACTTCCTGCTGGAGTCAGCACTCGACGAGGTGGCCGAACTCGTGCTGACGTTCCTTGCACGCCAACGCCTGGGGCGGAAGGCGATACCGCAGATCGTCGGAGCGCGGTGAGCCATCGGCGCCTCGACATTACTAATGGTACTGTGTAATTTAAACATTAAATTAGACGGTGATCGTCGAGTTCGCGAAGGTTGACGCCATGCCTGCCTGCCATGTTTCGCCGGATACCGGACTACCGCCGATCCCGCGCTCGCCGAGCACCTCGTGGGTGCCTGCCGTGCCCGACGCCGCGATGTGGCGGAACGCTCGTCGACGTCGCGTCACGGCCGCCATGATGGTCATCGTGTTCGCTGCGGTCGGATTGACGGGTGAGTCGCTCGGCGCCACAGGCGGGTCCGCGGTATCCACCGTGCGCGGGATGGCGGCCGTGCTGCCGAACGCCCAGCTCTGCGGACCTGTTTCGGCTGCCGACGACGCAGTCACTGCCGGCCGTGGGGTCAGGTTGCCCGATGCGCAATTGCGCTGCAGTCCGTGGTCGGCAGCGATCAAGCAGCCCGTACGGGTCTAACCGGGTCCCGGTCGCAGTGGTCGTTCGAAGGCACCACTCTTTACAAAATGGGTGTCACCGCCCAAAATGATGAATGAGACTGGCTTTGGCGTCCCTCGGGGAATGGTGTGCATCGGCGGAGGGGCTGACCGATTTCAGCCAACCACGTAGAATGGTGAACGGCAATGGCCTTGGCTTCGAAGCATGGTCCGCTCGCGGCTCACTCCACGGGCCGCTTCCTGACGGCAGAACCCTTGCCGCCGCGGCTGCTCTTCGCGGAGCCGCTGCGCCGTTGGATGCGCGTGAAGCTCGGCGGCATGTGGATCGCCGACAGTCAGGACGTGGTGTTGCTGCACGAACCGGGCCGTTTCCCCGTCGCCTACTTTCCGCTCGACGACATCAGCCCGGGACTGCTGAGATGCGACGGCGAAATGACGCAACATCCTGAGTTGGGTCCGGTGGAGTGGTTTGGCGCGGAAAGTGCTCAGCGCGACATCGAGCGTGCAGCGTGGCGGTACGCAGCTTTGCCACCGTATGCCGCAGTGTTGAATGACCGTGTTGCGTTCGTCTGGCAGGCAATGGACGGTTTCTTCGAAGAAGACGAGCGCCTCGTCGGCCATGCCGCCGACCCCTATCACCGCATCGACGTCCGGACCGCATCGAGACACCTGCTGGTCTGTGACGGCAACCGGGTGATCGCCGACACGGATCGCCCGCTGGTGCTGTTCGAGTCGGGATGTGCGCCCCGGTGGTACGTGGCCTGGGGTGACGTCGACAGGTCCGCCTTGCGGCCCGTCTACGGACCGACGCTCTGCCCGTACAAGGGGGTGGCGAACTACTACGACGTCGGCGACAGGTCGAGGGCAGCTTGGTCATACAGCTGCGCCTGGCCGGAAGCCGGCCGGGTACGCGACTACGTGACCTTCGAGCCCGCGAGGGTCGATGTGTTCCTCGACGGCAAACGGCTGCTTCTCGATATCCCAGAGGCGACGACCGTCGGGGGCAATGACTGTGGGCTCGATCCAGCCGAAGCCATCCACCACTACGGCGCATAGGGGGCGCATGGGGCGCGGTCGAGTACGTCGCCTAATCGACGGGCTGATCGTCGGTGGCCAGCACCGAGATGGCGCCCTTGGCCTCGAAGACCGCGAGACCGACCGTGTCGGGGCTTCTGAGGCCGTGTTGACGGAGCGCGGCCTGTAGATCGGCGTGGGTGAGTCCGCATCTGCGGAGGTTGCGCACGTTGATCTTGCCGCGGCGGATCAGCACCGTCGGCGGAGGGTCGATGAACCGTCGAAGCCGGGGAACGAAGCGCAGTCGGGCCAGCCCTGCGTGGGTGCCGAGGAGGCAAACCAGGGCGGTGCTCGCGCTGAGCCAGGAGGCATCGGTGGCCGTGGCGGCCCGGCCGACGATGGCACCGGCGGCCACCGCGGCAATCCAGTCGAAGGGGGCGAACTGTGCGAGAGTTCGCCGCTCGGTGAATCGGAATACTGCCGCGGCAGTGAGAAATAGCGACATCGTCTTGATCGCCACGCCAGGGACTGTCGACAAGCCCCCGACCAGTGCGTGCATGATCCGGTCCACGGACATTCCCCTTCGGCGTTCAGCGTGGCAGGCTCTGGCGCCCGCGGTCCAGCCCCTGCCCGATGGCATCGACCGTGATTGGGAATGACATCCCAATATTGCACCGGGAGAATGGCGAGTCAATGTGCATTCACTTCACACCTGCTGTGCGATGTGGATGGGCGTCGCCGCGACTCCCATCGGCCGCACTGAACCACTCCGAGGTGCGTCGAACGTCTGGACACTATGGGTGGGATGGCCCAGAATAGGGGATGCAGCAGGCGTGCAAAGGCAGTCAAGCGAGAGGAAGTCGTACGATGTCCGTCACCGAAGCAGGATCACCGGGGCATGCCCCGGGCTCAGAGGGGGAGTACGACGTCATCGTGCTGGGCGCCGGCCCGGTGGGAATCAACGCCGGCGATCGCGCGCACGCTGAGGGATTGACGGTCGCCGTGGTCGAACGGGAACTCGTCGGCGGCGAATGCAACTTCTGGGGGTGCGTGCCGAGCAAGGCCCTGCTGCGTCCAGTGCTCGCCGTCGCCGACGCCCGCCGGGTAGACGGCGCACGGGAAGCCGTCGTCGGCTCGATCGACCCCAAGGGCGTCTTCAGCCGACGCGACCGTTACGTCACCAATTGGGACGACGCCCCGGTCGCTGCGGTCCTGCACTCCATGGGCCCAGAATTGATCCGCGGACATGCCCGGATCGACGGACCCCGTCGGGTCATCGTCACTTCGGGTGAAGGGGAACGGGTCGTTCTGACCGCCCGCCACGCCGTGGTCATCTGCACCGGCAGTACGGCGGCAGTGCCCGACCTGCCGGGCGTGGCAGAGGCCAAGCCCTGGACGAACCGCAGGGCCACCGACAGCAGCTCCGTGCCGCGGCGCCTGGCAGTGGTGGGCGCGGGCGGCGTGGGAGTGGAAATGGCCACGGCCTGGAGGGGACTCGGCTCGACGGTGACACTGTTGGCGAGGACGCCGCACCTGCTTCCCCGAATGGAACGGTTCGTCGGCGAGTACGTTCGCCGGGGGCTCGTCGAGTCGGGTGTCGAGGTCCGGACCGAAGTCTCGGTCGCCGAGTTGTCGCGGCGCGATGACGGCGGCGCCATCCGCGTGATCCTCGACGATGGCACCGAACTCGAGGTGGACGAGATCCTCTTCGCGACCGGTCGGATACCGAACACGGCAGACATCGGCGTGGAGACCGTGGGCTTGCAGCCCGGCTCCTGGGTCGACGTCGACGACTCGTGCCTGGCGCGCGGCGTCGACGGCGAGTGGCTCTACGCCCTTGGGGATGTCAACCACGAGGCCCTGTTGACTCACCTGGGCAAGTATCAAGCGCGCATCGCAGGTGCAGCGATCGGGGCTCGCGCACACGGCCGGGCATTGGACGACGCGCCATGGGGCCGGCACGCTGCCACGGCGAACGACTTGGCGGTGCCACAAGCCTTCTTCACCGACCCCGAAGCCGGCTCGGTCGGCCTCATCGCAGAGGTGGCGCAACGGCGGGGTCACCGCATCAAGGTCGTCGACGTCGACATGGGCCAAACGGTGCCCGGAGCCAACTTCTACGCCGACGGCTATGCGGGGCAGGCCCGGATGGTCGTCGACCTCGACGGTGGATACCTGCTCGGCGTGAGTTTCGTCGGCCCCGGTGTCGCCGAGCTACTCCACTCTGCGACGATCGCCGTCGCCGGGCGGGTTCCCATTGATCGACTGTGGCATGCGGTGCCCTGCTTTCCCACCATCAGCGAAGTGTGGCTGCGACTGCTCGAGGCGTACCGCGACGACAGTGACCCGGCTGGGTAGTCACGGCGCAGCATGATTGCCGGCGGCCGGCAGTGGTCCTCGTGCCGGGCTAGGCCGGATCGGGTTCGAGACGGACCATCGCCTGACCAAAGTTGTCCCCGCGCAAGACGGCGATCAACGCGTCCGGCGCACTCTCGATCCCATGCCATTCGTGTATCGCTGCTCGCAGAGATCCGCTCTGGCGGTGCCGCGACAGCGTCCCGAGCGCGTCGTCCCATTCGGCATGGAAGTCGGCGGTTTCGAAGCCCTCCATCCGCAGATTTCGGTTGATGAGGAGTTGGGGAATGCCACGAGGCCCCGGCTGTAGCACGTCGTCGACCTCGCCCTCGTAATGAGCGGTCGCGCCGCAGCAGACGATGCGCCCGCCTCGATTCATCAGCGGCAACATGGCGTCCAGCAGCGGCCCGCCGACAGTGTCGAAGAAGACGTCCGCCCCCACGGCCGGGCACGCGGACGCGAGGTCGGTGAGGAACGTCGGTGAGCGGTGGTTCACGGTGCGGTCGAACCCGAAGTCGGCGTGCAACCTCTGATTCTTGGCGTCGGAGCCGGTGATTCCGACCACCTGCGCGCCGAGGAGGCGGGCAAGCTGTCCGGCGAGATGCCCGACACCGCCCGCGGCGGCGGACACCACGACGGTCTGGCCCGACGCAGGAGCGCCGATACGGGTCATGCCGAAATAGGCGGTGAGGCCGTTGAGGCCGAGCGGACCAAGGTTGTCACTCAGGGGAAGCCCGGCGATCACCGGCCGCGCGCGTGTGACTGGCACGACCGCGTACTCCTCCCACAGCCCGTAACTCGTCATCATCGAGCCGAGCGCAGGGCCTCCTACCGGAGTCGCGACCACAGTGCCGACGAGTGCGCACAGGATCCCGTCGCCCACGTCGGTCTGGCGGAACGGGGTCGTGTTCGTCATGACTGCGCGCGCGGCCGGCGCGATCTGAATCAGAATTACTCTCAGCACCAGGTGGCCGGGCGGGACTTCGCCGAGTTCGAAGGTCGCCACACCGAAGTCCCCGGTACGGGTCCTCCCCGCGGGGCGCCGTCTGAGCACCACCCGACGGTTCACCACACGCTGCATCACGACCGATCTCGAGCACTGGGCCATCCCACCCATAATATCGGCACGGCGAAGCTGTCAGAACGCCGGTCGGTCTTCTGTGAAGTCCACGAGACGGAACGCCACGACGAGGAGTGGGTTGCATACTGGGGCCAGCCGGCGCATCGGCGTCCGTCCGTTCGGTCCCGCCGAAGGGGTTTCGACACCCATAAGGCGGCGCCGGAGTATCGTCGTGTCCAAATGGAGAACGGGCGCACGCGGGAATTCACCGCCAAGGGTACGGCGACGCGTGAGCGCATCCTCGCGGCGGCTGCCAACGTGCTGCTGGAGGAGGGTTCGTCGGGATTCAGCATCGACAAGGTGCGTCAGCAAGCCTCGGCGAGTGGGTCGCAGATCTCACATTATTTCACCGACCGGGACGACCTCGTCCGAGCGGTGGTGCAGCGCCAGATCGAGAAGGTACTGGCGTTTCATCGTCAGCCGAAGGTCGGTGGGCTCGACACGTTCGAGGATTGGCAGCAGTGGGCGGACTTGAACCTCCAATACCTGCGGAAGATCGGGTACCGGGGAACCTCCACGTACCACGCCTTGGCGGGCCAACTGGCCAAGTACGACGAGGAGACCCGGCGTACGTTCGCCGACGGATATTGGCGGTGGGTGCACCTCCTCGAGGATTCGTTTGCCCGGATGAAGGCCCGCGGCCTGCTGATCGACTCGGCCGACCCGCGGCGCTTGGCGCTGTTCGTGGTGAGCTGCCACCAGGGCGCCGGGCTCCTGACCTACGCCTACCGGCAGAGTTGGCCACTGGTGGAGGCAACGGGGTTCGTCGTGGATTACCTGCGGTCGCTGGCCGCCGATCCGTCTCAGCGTGTGCCCGTGCGCCGACGTCGACCCCGACGACGTTACCGAATGTCGGCTGCCGTGGGTGCCGATGACCCAATCCGCTTCACGCCCAAGGGGCTAGCCACCCAGGCGCGCATCGTCGATGGTGCGGCACGGTTGATGTTCGAGCGCGGGGTGACCGGCACCAGCCTCGAGGACGTCCGCGCGGCAGTCGGGGTCAGCGGGTCGCAGATCTCGCACTACTTCACCGACAAACAAGACCTCACGCGCCGGGTGATCCACGCACGTGCCGATACCGTCATCGCGTTTCACCGCCAGCCGAAGTTGGCTCAGCTGGACAGCCTCGAGGCGTTGCGGGCCTGGGTCGAAGTCTGTTGGATCAAGGGGGTTCCGGACTATCTGCGCCACGGATGCATCTACGGGTCCCTGACCGGAGAGCTGCTGGAAGCGGACGACGTGCTGCTCGACGCACTGGCCGACGGTTACGACCGATGGCTGGGGGTCTTCGAACGGGGGTTGTCGGCGATGCGGGACCGCGGGGAGCTGAGCGCCGAAGCCGAACCGGCCCACTTGGCGGTGGGAGTGCTTGCCGCACATCAGGGGAGCGCCCTGCTGACCTTCGTCACGGGCAACGCCGAGCCATTCCGCGCAGCGGTCGACGCAGCCATCGACTACGTCGGCACGTACGCCGGCCCCGGCACTCCTGCCAAGGGGAAGCGCGCCGCCCGGTCGTCGACGAAGACGTCGCGCCAAGCGTCCTGACCGAAGCCGTCGCGGCGGCATGTCAGCGGGGCTCAGAGTCACTGACGTCAACTGCCGAGATCGACGCAGGATGGCTCTACTCCTTCTGCTCGCTCGGTGCCGGTGCTGGATCCGGCGCTGCTAAAGCACTGCACGGTCAGGATATTCACAGCAGGCATCCTTCACCTTGCGCCTTCGGTGTGATAATCTGGGTGACACAGCCCAATACGTGAAGCGTGCCCCGCGTCACCACCGATGTCGAGCATCCGGAGCACCGGACTACGAAACTTCTCCATCAGCGAATGCCCCTGGAGGGACCCATGAACTCGACGCACGACCTCCGGCGGTATCGGGTACTAGCCGGTGGCGCGGCACTCATCACGGTGGGCGTGCTCAGTGCGGCCTGCGGCCACAATGGTGGAGGAAACGCACCGGCGACGACCCCGACCACTACATCGACGGCTACCACGTCTTCCAGCGAACCCAAGGTCACGCCTACCGAGAAAGACCTGTCACCCAGTGGCGCAAACTCATTCGGTCCGCAGGTCCTGGCCCCCCCGGCGCCGACGGAACCTCCTGGCGTCCATCGGCACCGCTAGCTCAGCGCCGACGACGCCAACCATCCGTACCGAACGCAAGGAATGAGGAGCATCGTCATGAAATCGACTGACACCAGGCGTCCCTCGATCCCGGGCAGTATCGCCGCCTTGTTGATCACGGGCGTCTCTCTTGCCGGCTGCTCGAACAGCGGTCACCAGAATTCGCCGACGACCACGCCGACCACGCCGACCACGACTTCCACGACGGTGCCGTCGGCGACGGAGAAGAGCATCAGCCCGACGGGCGGCAACCTGTTCACCCCGCCCGCGCGGGCCACCCCGGCCCCCAACGTCGGAGGCGGGCGTCACCCGGGGATCAACGGCATTCCCTGACGCCTTACTGGCGACGCGGTCTGCGCCGACGTCGCGGGCAGGGGCCGGCTGCCGAGACATGCTCGGCAGCCGGCGTCCGATCTACTTGTCGCCGCCCTTGCCCGACGCGCTTGTCGAGGCATGGGGCGTGTCGTGCGCCGAGTCCGATGACCCCGTCTTGCCGGCGGATCCGCCGCTGGTGTGTCCTGGTTGACGCGGCGCACTCCCAGGCGAGGGGTGGTCGGTGGTGCCGGACGAGCCGTGTTGCGGCCCGACGACGGGGGAGCTGGGCTTGCTCGTTGACGCGGCTCCCTCACTGCGGGTTCCGGTCGATCCCGATGGTTGTCCGGCGGTGTGTTCACCATCAGACGACGCACCGGACCTCACAGCGGACGATGAGTCCGACGGTCCACCGTCAGTCGACACCTTTCCGGCGTCTGCCGCGCTGGTCGACTCCTCCGTCGAGACGGATGCCGACGAGGTCGACGCAGGCGAGGACGCCGACGAAGCGGCCTGGTCCGACGCCGCCGACGAAGACGAGTCCTTGGTGCTGTCGGTGCCGGCACCCGCTGGCACACCGGCCTTGGAGGCACCGTCCTTCGACGCGTCGTCGCTCCCCGGGGAGATCGGTGTCGCGCCATGTTGCGTCTTGTCGCCAGGTGCCTTCGTCTCGGTGCTGGCCTCGGCCGTGGCGGAGTCGGCAGCCGGGGCGGCCGGCTTGGGCACCAGCGCGCTGAGGATCTGCTGGCCCGCGTTGACGAGTGTGGCGATGACGCCGGATGGTCCGAATGCAGCGTTGAACAGCTGTGTGGTGACGGCGCTGATTCCGGCGCCGATCGTCCGGGCGATGATGAAGGGGTTGAGTGTCCCAAGCGACCTGATGGAGTCAGTCACTGCGTCGACGATGGCGGTTCGAGTCTCGATGTAGTTGTCGATCAACCCGATTCCGACATTGACGGTGATGCTGGGCAGTGTTTGGAAGACCGCGGCACCCGAAGGTAGGAGGTCGGTCAGCGCGTCGGCGATCGTCTGGGGTCCCGGGCCGATGGCGAAGAACTCCAATGGTGTCAAGATCAACGACTCCAACGAGATGAACGCCCCGTTGACGTCGCCGTTGCCGAGCGCCGTGAGGGCCGTCTGGATGGCCTGCGGCGTCGTGCCGAGTGACTGGAGGACGCTTTGCGCAAGCGATGACAGAACGCCGGCGATGGCTTGGATGTCTTGAACCGGATCGCTGCTGGCTGCCGCTACGCGGAGGGCGGCTTGGCTGAAGCGGTCGATCGTCGCGATGTCCAGGGTCGGGTGGACGACGCCCCCGCCCGCCGCAGCGCCCGCACCCGCCGCGGAGAGCGTGCGTCCAGGGTCGAGGTACGTAGCCATTCCACCGACCGATGCCGCCGAGCCATCAAAGGCGTGCTGGGTGCCGCCGGACCCGATGGCGGCATGTGATGACGAATGCGCCATTTCGGCGCCTGCGAGTGATCCCACGGCCCGCAGCGACCGCTCGGCCTCGTCGATGAGCGCGATCCGGGCATTGTTGAGCGCTGCGGGTACGGCGACGCTCAGGTCGCCTGAGCCGGGCAGGAGGGGTGAGACCGCAACGAGCGGAGCGATGAGGGCGGCACCCGTTGCCAAGGTGGCGATTCTGGGTGTGAAGGAGCGTACAGCGTTGAGGGGCAAGGGAATCTCCATTCAGTAAAGTACAGGCGCTCGTCAGCTGACGATGCCAGCCTTGCGCTGAACGGACTTGATGGCATCGGCGAGTGTCCAGAAGGACAGTCCGAGCAGGGGTACGTCCTTGAGCAAGAATTCACCGGTCAACGACAGCGCGGGAAATCCCCCGCCAGCCGGCTCGCCGACTCCGGGCGTGGTGAAGAGAAAGCTGATCGTGGACAGGAATAGCAGAATCGACAGCAGGCTTCCAGCGATGGACAACTTCGGGGCAATCGGCTTGATGGCGAGAAGGATGGCAGCTGTCAGTTCGAACACGCCGAGGATGGCCGAGAAGGTGTACTCGGGAAAGATGCCATAGAGCCAACCCATGAACGGACTGTTCGCCACCAGGGGAGCGATCTGGTGTGCTTCGAAGTTGGCGAACTTCAACACCCCGATCCAGCCGATGACCAGTACGAGCCCGTAGCGTCCTAACACGGCGGCGATCCCGTCGATCGCCGACACCTTGCCGAACTGTTCGATGTTGATCCGACTGGGGCGGACGGTCATGGTGGACTCCTGTCATCTTCGGCGTGTCGTCGTGAGTATCGCCGGATAAAATGGGCGGACCGACCCACTGTAGTCGACGTGGGCGTAATGCGAAAGGAGTCGCAACGATACGCGCGCCGCTGCGAGTCGGGTGTGGCGACGCATGGCTTAGTGTGGGACGGTCAACCCATAACGGGCGGCTCGGCGCGACTGGTGTTCGGCAGGCGTTGCGACCACCCGGGAAGGGAATGCCGATGATTCGCGACCAATTGTTGCCAGATCCCACCGTCGACGCGTGGGCGTGGCTGCCGGCAGCGCGCTGCCGCGGCGAGGACACCGACGCCTTCTTCTCCAAGGATGGCGAGCGCCCGCATGCGGCCCAGCTTCGGCACCAACGGGCCGTGGCGCTCTGCGCCCAATGTCGAGTTGCGGTGCAGTGCCGCGATTATGCCCTGACCTACCGCGAGCCGTGGGGGACCTGGGGAGGGCTCAGTGAGGTAGAGCGCCGAATGATTCTCGACAACCGTTGTCAGTCCGAGCCGTGACCGCGGCAGAGCCGGCGCGCGTCGTCACGTGCCAGCCACGGGGTGGGTAGCCCGCCTCGCCCGTCCCCGTGGACGTGACTCGATCGTGACGTCACGATGAACCCGAGTGTCTTGACCGACTCCACGGTCGGCCCTAACGTCCTAATGGTTACTATCAGTGTAACCATTAATTCGGAGGCGACCGATGACCGACGATCCGTACGTTGCGATGACCAGAGCTGATCGCCACCTCGTCCGCCGGACATGCGCATTGGCCCTCGTCCTTGGCGTGGGCCTGCTGGTGGACGGCGACGGCATCGCGGCGGCAGCGCCTGCCGACGACACGGTTGAGGCGGTCGTCGAACTGGCACGAATCGAACAGCATCTGCACGATGTCGGGGCGGCGATACAGCAACGGCAGGAGAGCGTGAACATGGCCATCGCGAACGTTGCGTCAGCGCGCGACTCGGCCGCCGAGGCCGGGCACGAAGTGGCCGTCCGTGATCGGGAATTGTCCGACTCGGGCGCCGCGATCCGCTCGGCACGGCAGCGCTTCGACCAGTTCGCCGCGTCCACCTATGTCAACGGGCCCTCGTCGTCGTATCTGACCGCCACGAATCCCCAGGACCTGATCTCCACCGCGTCCGAAGGACAGACGCTGTCACGGGCGTTCGCACAGACGCTGGCGAGGCTGCAACAGAACCGGATCGATCAGGTGAACAAGGTGTCGGCCGCGAGATCAGCACGGCAAGAGGCCGACGCTGCCGCGGCGGAAGCGGTGCACGCGCAGGCCGATGCAGTCGCGGCGCTCGCCGAGGCGCAGCAGGACTTCGCCTCTCAACAGGCCCAAGTCGCGCATCTCACCGCGTTGCGCGACGCAGCCCGTGTACAGCTGGCATCCAGCACTGCAGTGCGTGCGGACTGGGATCGGGCGCCCGTGTCGGGTCCGTCGACGGACGGTGCGGGCGAGTGGGACACCACCTTGCCGATGGTGCCCAGCGCCAACGTGGCGACCGATCCCGTGGCAGTCGTCAACTCGGTGCTGCAGATTGCGTCGACGTCGGCTCGGACGACCGCGGACCTGGGTCGCTCATTCCTGGGGAGGATGGGCATCAACCTCGGCGGCGTCTCCGGTGCCGACGGATCGGGCATCACCAACGGTGCGATCCCGAGGGTATACGGTCGCCAAGCTGCCGAGTACGTGGTCCGTCGGGCCCTGTCGCAACGGGGTGTGCCCTACTCGTGGGGCGGAGGGAGTGCCTCCGGCCCGTCTCGTGGAATCGATTCAGGGGCAGGCACCGTGGGTTTCGACTGCTCGGGCATCGTGTTGTATGCCTTTGCCGGTGTGGGCATCAAGCTGCCGCATTACTCCGGCAGTCAGTACAACGCCGGACGCAAGGTTCCGGCGTCGCAGGCGCGTCGCGGCGACGTGATCTTCTACGGCCCGAACGCCAGCCAGCACGAGGCGCTCTACCTGGGGCAGGGCATGATGCTCGAGGCGCCGTTCACGGGTTCCGACGTGCACGTCTCCCCAGTTCGCACCTCGGGGATGATGCCGTACGTCACCCGCTTCATCGAGTATTGACCGAGTGTCTCGCCACGACCCACGAGGGGACGAGGGTCGGTGTAACCCGGGTCGCTATTCATTCTCAGGACGCAGACCGGTGTCCAGACGTGAACAGGCGGGCGATGGATGTGATGGCGGCACAGCGTGAACGTGGGACTCCGCGTGTCGTCAGGCTGGTACCGGGTGAACCCGATGATCGCTACCCGGATTGGGAGGCGGTCTACCGCGACAATGCGACGTGGGTGTACCGGACGATCTTCGCCCGCGTCGGCAACCGGGCCGACGCCGAGGACCTGACCGCCGAGGTGTTCCTGGCCGCGCTGAAACCGCTGCGAATGTCGGTGACCAAGGCCGAGGTCCGCGGGTACCTGCGCGTCACCGCGCGAACGGTGCTGGCGGCGCACTGGCGCGCAACCCTAGGCCGTGAAATCACCTCGATCGACGATCTCACCCTCGCGGCTCCCGACAGCGAGGAGGCCATCAGCACCGCGCCGCACCGCGTCGCGCAGGTCCTCGAGGTGCTGCCCGAGCACTACCGGAAGATCCTGGATCTGCGTTTCCTGCAGGGCCGGTCGGTCAAGGACTCCGCTGTCGCGCTCGGTGTGAGCGTCGCCAACGCGAAGGTTTTGCAGCACCGCGCGCTGCGCTTGGCCGCACAAGTCAACGAAGAGCGCGACCGATGAACGCGCGTGGGTTGCGGCGCTACCTTGACGACCTGCTGGGCGGACGGCGCCCTCGGTCGTTCCAGCCCAATGACTTCGAGGCCGATCAGCTTCGGACGGCGATTCAACTGCAGGCCGCCAGGATGGGCGCCGACGCCCCGCGCCAGGAGTTTCTGACTGATCTGCACAACCGGTTGGCCGCACAGATGTCGGACGCTTCGTCATCGGCGTCGGTCAGGCGGACACCGGTCGCGACGCGGCGTCAGGTGATGGTGGGGACCTCGGCGGCGGCCGCCGCGGCGGTGGGTGCGGTGACCGTGGATCGCTTGGTCCTCCATGCGGACGAGCCATCCGCCGCGAGTGCCACGGCGGATGGCGGTGAGCTGATGCCGAATGAGGGCAGCTGGCAACCGATTGCCAAGAGCGCCGACGTCTCCGGCGACGGGGTCATGCATGCATTCGAGGTCGGGTCGATCGTCGGATTCGTCCGCCGGGTGGACGGGCAGCCCGAAGCAGTGTCCGGGGTGTGCACCCATCAGGGTTGCCGATTGTGGTTCGACGAGCCCGATGACCGGTTACGGTGCCCGTGTCACTCGACGTCGTTCTCCCCGCAGGGGGAAGTCTTGGCTCATCAGCTGTCGATCGCGCCGACACCGCTACCGAAGCTGACAGTCCGCGACAACAACGGTGCGATCGAAGTCTTGGCACCCGATGAACCGAGCCGGCCGGCCTGACGTCGCGTTGTAAACCGTTGTCAGACAAGTTCATCGACGATCGCACCTTTGTGGAGTCGACGTCCATGCGTGCACGGGTGGCGGCATTCGCCGAAAACCACGCTGTAACCCGCGACGCTATTCATAGGTGTCACAGTTCGAGGTGTGAGCCCGACACCCACCGTCTAACAATGGAGTTCACTCGTGAAGACATTCATCACCACCACCGCGGCCGTGGCCGGCCTGGCCGCCGGTGCCCTGGGGCTGGCCGGTCCGGCCATCGCAGCCGCCACCGGCCCCGGTGACGCCCAAGACACCGTCCACGCGCTGCAAGCCCAGGGCTACAGCGTGCAACTCAACGGGCCCGCGGCGAGTGTCCCACTGTCGCAGTGCACGGTCACCGGCGTCCACGGAATGCCCAATGCCAACGTCGGTCCGACGCAGTTCACCACTGTCTACGTCGACGTGTCGTGCCAGGACGATTCCTGACCACGGTCCCTCTGCACGACGTCCAAGACACCACCACACCATTCAAAGGAAGCGCACGATCATGATGAAGTTCGGATTGGCAACCATTGCCGCCGGCTGCCTCGCCGCGGCCGTCCTGGGACATGCCGGCGCCGCCGACGCCGCCACGACCACCGGTCCCGGCACCGCCGGAGACACGGTGAGTGCCTTGCAGGCCCAGGGATACCACGTCATCGTCAACAAATTGGGCTCCGCCCCACTGGACCAGTCCACCGTCATCGCGGTGCGGCCCGGCCCGACTTACTCCCGCACCGACTCCGGTGCCGCCGGTGCCGGCACCGGTCTGGTGACGACAGTGACCGAGCGAACGATCTATGTCGACGTTCGGTAGCGCGAGAGTCCCGGCCGTCGGAGAAGCCGGAACGGTTCGACGCGGTCGCCACCCGCTATGCGCGTGTGCAGCAGTGCGGTGTAACCCGCCGCCCTATCTCTTGTCGAGCGCTCCGCAGTCCGCCGGGCGCTTCCACGATCATCATCACGGAAGGTGGACCCCCGTCATGTCCTCTCTCGCTGTTCGCAGGTGCTCTGCGCGGTCAAATGCCGCGTCGGGGACGCTCGCGGCGCTGACCGCGGCGGCCACCGTGCTGCTTGCCGGCTGCTCCGGCTCCGGTAGCGCGCCCCCGACTGACCCGTCGGTCACCTTCGGCGCGCAGGCCGGCACCACCCCGGGATTCACCGGAAACGGGACGGGTGGCCCCGCGGCGCCAGCACCGGCAACCAGCACGGGCACCGGCGGCGCGGGTGCGTCGGCCAGCGGCCCGTCGATCGGCATCGACAACTTCATGTTCGCGCCGGCGACCGTGACCGTCCCGGTCGGGTCCACCGTGACATGGACCAACCACGACGGGGAGCCCCACACCGTGGTAGCCAACGACGGCTCGTTTCACTCCCCGGGTCTGGACACCGGTGCCACCTTCAGCTACACCTTCACCACCCCCGGCAGCTTCGACTACATCTGCTCGGTTCACCCCTTCATGCACGCCACCGTGGTGGTGACCAAATGAGCGGCGACGACAACGATCCGCAAGGCATGACGCGGCGCCAATTGATGCGGCACTCCGCCTGGTTCGGGGCGGCAGTCGTGCTGACGGTGACCGGCGGCGAAGTGATCTCCCACATCGCCGGATCGACCCTCGCCGGAGCCGCTCAACCCGTCGGCCGGCCAGCGCTGCGCTTCGTGCAGGTCAGCGACAGCCACATCGGGTTCAAGGGCACCGCGAACGCCGACGTCACCAACACCTTCACCCACGCCATCGACCAGATCAACGGCCTGGGCTACGCCCCGGACTTCGTGATTCACACCGGCGACCTGACGCATCTGGCCACCCCCGGTCAGTTCGACCAGGTCAAACAGATGATGACCGGGTTGAAGACGCCGCACGTGTTCACCGTTCCGGGTGAACACGACTCGATCGACGACGGCGGTCAGAAGTACCGGGCCGCGTTCGGCGCCGGCACGCAGGGCGCGGGTTGGTACAGCTTCGACATCGCCGGGGTGCACGTGATCGGCTTGGTCAACACGCTCAACATGACCAAACTCGGCCACCTGGGAACCGACCAGCTGGACTGGCTCCGCAAGGACGTCGCGTCGCTGTCGGGTGACACCCCGATCATCGTGTTCAGCCACATCCCGCTGTTCGCGATGTACCCGGACTGGGGTTGGGGCACCGAGGACGCCGCTCAAGCCCTGAGTTATCTGTCCCGGTTCTCCTCGGTCACGTGCCTCAACGGCCATGTCCACCAACTGTTCACCAAGACCGAGGGCAACGTGACGTTCCACAGCGCCACCACCACCGCGTACCCACTGCCCCACCCCGGGGACGGTCCGGCACCCAAGCCGCTTACCCTGCCCGCCGGGCAGCTCGCCGACGTGCTGGGCATCCGGGAGGTCAGCTACATCAAGGGCCAACAGCTGCTTGCACTCAAAGAGGAGAAACTGCAATGACGTTCACCGGGATCGAGCTGCCCACGCGGGTCGGGATCAGCGCGTCCCTGGCCGTCGGCGGAATCGTGCATGCCTATCTGTACGTCGACAGCTACCGTCACATCCCCGCGATCGGCCCCTCGTTTCTGATGCAGGCCAGCCTGTCCTGCGCGTTGGCCGTGCTGATCGTGGTCGGCGGGCCGGGGTGGTTGCGCGTCGCGGCGGCCGCCCTGGCCGTCGGCGCATTGATTGCATTCGCGCTGTCCCGCACCGTCGGGGTATTCGGGTTCATCGAAATCGGCTGGGCTCCGGCCCCGTACGCCGCGGTCAGTGTGATCGCCGAGATCGTGACGCTCGTCCTGTGCGCGGCGTGGTGGATGATCGCCCGCAGGGCGCGCCTCGCCCAGCGCTCCTCGGTGCTCTCCACCCTGCCGGCGTAAGGGGCTGTTGAAGGTGCAACCGACAGCAGCCAGCGCCACCGGGCCGGGCGGCCACCCGTCAGTGCTGGTGCAGGTGGGCATTGCAGTGGTATTGGCGATCCCACTCCTCGACAGCGGACCGGGGTGGGTTCGCCTCGCAGCGGCCACGCTGACCGGCGGCTCGCTGGGGGTGTTGGTACTGACCTGTGTCGTCGGCGTGCTGATGCGGTCCCGGCCGTGAACAGCGCGGTGCGGGAAGCCCATTGCACGGCGGCCGCTGTTGCCGAACGTCCGCACCGGGCGACCCGCACCGGCTCGTGGTCGCGGTTCGGCGTCGCGGTGGCGGTCGCGGTCATCACCGCAGCCGTCTACGCGAGGATCCTGACTCTGCAGGCCAACGGCCGCAGTGCAGCCGCACTGAACATGCCCGAGATGGGCATGACCGACGTTGGCAAGTACTGGGCGTTCCCGGTGCTGCAGGCCTCCGGACTCACCGGTCTGCTGTTCGCCTATCTCACCGTACTTCTGGGCTTGCAACACTCTGGCCGGGCCGCCTCCTGGCTCCCGTTGACCTACCGCCAGATCAATCGGATTCACCAACAAGCTTCGCTCGCAGTCATCGGCCTGGTACTGATTCACGTCGTGGCCACCGTGTTCGACGCCATGGGCAACACCTGGGCGGCCGTGCTGATCCCAGGTGCGGTGGCAACCACCGGGTGGCCGGCCGCGGTGTGGGGCTTCAACACCGGCATCTTCGCTCTCTACGCGTTGACCCTCCTGGGTCCGACGTTCCACCACAGAGTGGGCATCGGAGCCCGTCACCGGCGGTTCCTACACCGATTCGTGCTGCTCTTCTACGGCCTCTCGATCTGGCATGCCCTGATCCTCGGACTCGACGTGAGCCACTACGGATGGATTCGGCCAACGATCTGGTTGGCGCAAATCCCGCTGCTCATCCTCCTGAGCAGGAGGGTCATTCACCCGCTGCGGTCACGGGTCGGGCGGGCGAGCACCCTCGGCCAGTACGCCGTCATCGCCGTCAGCACCGCCGGAATCGCCGCGATCATCACCATCGTGTTCTCGGGCAACTCCGGCTTCATTCACACGGTCTGATCACATCACCGCGGCCGGCGCCGCGCCGCGCGCTCGCCACACGACGCGAGTCGGGCACCCCTCGGGTGCCCGACTCGCGTCGTTGGTTGGGAGGTTCAGTGATGAACCGTGTTGTCCACGTGCGGGACGTACACGCTGGGCTGGCCGACGGTGCTGGCCCAATCGTGGTGGCCGATGTCGGCTTGCGCGGGGCCGGCCAAGCCCACCACCGCGGCGGTCAGTGCGCCGGCGATCATGGAGGCGATGCCAAACTTCTTCATGATGATTCTCCTTGGGTTGTGCGGGTGACGCTTCATCCGGTCTACTAATGTTAACTACTGGCTTCTACCATTAATTCCAAGTGGCAGGATCTCGCGGATCATTGGCAGGAATCGACACCGACCGGCAGTCGTGGCACGTCGGAAGTCAGCACACGCGGCGAGAATTCGACGGATCACGTGTGCGCCGGCTCTTCCCGCCGACGGGCAGTGGACCGCCGCTGGTCTCGGCAACCGCGGACACCGGAGCTTGAGCTAATGCCGTGAAGCTGGCGTAGCATTACGTTGGGAATGGCCGGGGAACCGGCGTCCGTGCACAGACCATGGAGGAGCCATGTCATCGTCGCCGGCTGTGGCGCTGGACGAGGAGCCGGTGCCCGTCGCGTTGGCCAACACGATATCGATCGACCGCGGCCGCATCCGCGATGCCCTTGCCGGGCGGTCGGAGATCGAACGATGGGTGCACGCGGTCAGCGGACAGATGAGGATGTCGCCGCGACCCTCCAGCCCGGAACCCATGAGCAGCGCCGACGTCGCACGCCTCGTGTCGCTGCGCGAGGCGATTCGCCGCCTCGCCGCCGAACACACCCAGGATCCGCGATCGCTCGGTGAATCGACGGTGCCCGACGCGGCGACCGCGACGTCGATCGTCAACGACAGCTCGGCCCTCAGTTCGTTGTGGACCGAGCTGGAGTGGGAAGGTTCGACGGCGCGGCGGCGCGACGCCTGGATCGGTGGCAGCTTCGCCGAAGCGGTCATCGCCGTCATCGCGCGACGAATGATCGATTTGTGCGCGAGCCCCGAATGGGAGCGTTTGCGGCCCTGCCTCGCCCCGGGCTGTTCGTATTACTTCGTCAAGGACAACGTCCGCCGCCAGTGGTGCTCTCCGCTGTGTGGCAATCGGGCGCGGGTTGCGCGCCACGCGGAGCGCCACCGCAACGGCTGATGACGCGGGCCGACCGCGACTGGTCGCCGCCGAGGCCTCACCACGCCGCCGCCAAACGGCCCGAACGGGACGGACTGCACCGAAAATCGTCACTTTCCGTCTGGGTCGTCGGCCCGCATGGCACAGGAACGCTCGTAGGTCGGTGCGCTAGCGTGGGTGGTCGAATCGCCCATCACAGGAGGGGACATGTCGTATCCATCCGGCCCGCCCGGTAATTCCGGATACCCGTCCGGGCCGCCGGCGGCGCAGTACAACACGCCAACTCAGCAGTTCGGTCAGGCCCAGGAGGCCACGCCGACGGGTCCGAGCAAGCTTCCGGTCTACCTTGCCGGCGCCGTCGCCATCCTCGGCGTCGCCGTGTACCTGGCCACCTTCGGCCCGGTGTTCACCATCAATGCGCCGAACATTCCGGGGCTCGGCCCCGTGGGCGGCGCCGTCAGCGCCACCCCGATCGGGATCACGCTGGCAACGGCCATCTCGTTGGTGGCGGGGCTGCTGGCCGGGGCGAGCCTGCTGCCAAGGCAGTCCACGCACGACGCCTGGATCGCCATCCTGTCGGTGCTGGCACTGCTGCTGGTGCTCTCGCAGATCGTCGGGGTGCCGTCGGGGGTGACCTTCGGTTGGGCGTTGTACCTGCTGATCGCCTTCACCCTGCTGCAGGCGCTCGCCGCATTGGGGGCGCTGCTGCTCCACGCGGGTGTCGTCAAGGCGCCGGCGCCAAAGCCGAAGTACGAGCAGCAGCCCTACGGCCAGTACGGCGCGCCGGGCTCCTACTACGGCCAGGGCCAGCACCCGGGCCAACCCCAGGGCCAGCACCCAGGCCAGTCCCAGGGTCAGCCTCAGCACGGCGGTTCGTCGCATCAGCAGGGCCTGCCGCAGCGGGGCGGTTACCCGCAGCAACAGTACGGCGGTTACCCGGGTGCACCCTCCACCGGCGGCTTCAGCGCTCAGTCACCGCAGGGCACTCCGCATCAGAGCGGTCCGCCAACGCCCCCGACGGGATTCCCGGCCTTCGGTCAGCCACAGGCCCAGGGCTCATCGGGCACGCAGCCGACGCAGACCTTCGAGTCACAGCAACCGCAGCAGCAGGCTCCGCAGAATTCCACTCCGCCACCGTCATAATCTCTAGCGGCGCGCAGGCAACCCTCGCGCGTACGAGATTGCGCGAGGAGCAGCCCAGATAGTGGTGGACAAACGGCCGGTCGGCACACGCCAGGCACGCGACCTCGTCAGGGTTGCGTTCGGGCCGTCGGTGATCGCGCTGGTCGTGATCGCGGCCGTGGTGCTGGTGCAGTTGGTGATCGCCAACAGCGACATGACCGGCGCCTTCGGCGCGATCGCGAGCATGTGGCTGGGCGTGCACCAGGTGCCGGTGACCATCAGCGGTGCGGAACTGGGCGTCATGCCGCTGCTGCCGATGCTCGCGATGGTGTGGGGCACGGCCCGCACCACCGCCGCCGCGACGAGGCCGGGCACCTCCTGGTTCGTCATCAGGTGGATCGTCGCGTCGGCGCTTGGCGGTCCTCTGCTGCTCGCCGCGATCGCGCTGGCCGTGATCCACGACGCCTCGTCGGTGTTGACGCAATTGCAGACCCCGAGCGCGTCGCTCGCGTTCGGGTGCGTGCTGGCGGTCCACTTCGCGGGTGCCCTCATCGGGGTGGGGGCCCGCGTCTGGCGACGCCTGCGGGTGCTTCCGCACGTGCCGGGATGGATTCCCGATGCGGTCCGCGCCGCGTCCGCCGGCGTGCTGGCACTGTTCGGGTTGTCCGGGGCGATCGCCGTCGGGTCGATGATCGTGCACTGGGCGACGATGGACACGCTCTTCGGGATCACCGATTCGGGGTTCGGTCAGCTGAGCCTGACGTTGCTCTCCGTCCTGTACGCGCCCAACGTCATCGTCGGCACTGCGGCCGTCGCGGTCGGCTCCAGTGCCCACGTCGGGCTGGCGACGTTCAGCTCGTTCACGGTGTTGGGGGGCGACGTGCCCGCGCTGCCTGTGCTCGCCGCGGTGCCGTCACCTCCGCTGGGACCGATCTGGGTGGCGTTGCTGATCGCGGCGGCGGCCTCCGCGGTGGCCCTCGGCCAGCAGTGCGCACGGCGGCCCGAGCCCTTGCCGGCCGCGGGGGCCAAGCTGCTCGCCGCATCCGCGCTGGCCGCGGTCGTGATGGCGGTGCTCGGCCACGCAGGTGGCGGGCGGCTGGGCAACTTCGGCGTCGTCGGCGTCGACCAGAGCACGTTCGGTCCCGCGGTGTTCGTGTGGTTCCTCGGAATCGGCGCCTTGACGGTCGTGATGGCCGGAGGCATCGCCCGCCGCCCCAAGGTGCGTCCCGCGCCGGTGCCCGCGCCCGCACCCGAGCCGGAACCCGAGGCGCTGCGGTTCCCCGCGCAGACACCGGAGGAGGACGCCGAGGAAATGCCGGACGTCTTCGAGGACGCCTTCGAGGACGCCGGGGGCATGCACGAGGTGGCCGGGGTGGCCGAGGTGGAAGACGTGGACGACGGGGCCGTACCGGGCGTGCCGGAGCGGCCCGCACACGTCGCGCCTGCCGAGCCGGCGATCGCCGCCCGGCGGCACCCGGTCGACTTCGACGACGACCCCGAGGCGCACTTCTTCGCCGACGACGACGCCGGCTTCGAGCCGGGAATCCCGGAACGACACCCCGCCAGCGACGAACCGCGACGGTCCGACGATTAGGCTGCATCGCGTGCAGCCCCCGCTCCGTGTGCCCGCCAGCGCGCCCGCGCGGCTGGTGGTGCTGGCGTCGGGCACCGGTTCACTGCTGGAGTCCCTGTTGGCGGCGGCCGTGGGAGACTACCCGGCGCGGGTCGTGGCGGTGGGCACCGATCGGGAATGCCGGGCGTTGGACGTCGCGGCGGCCGCGTCGGTGCCGGGCTACACGGTCCGGCTCGGCGATCATCCCGACAGGTCGGCCTGGGACGCGGCGATCACCGCGGCGACGGCGGCGCACCACCCCGATCTGGTGGTGTCGGCCGGCTTCATGAAAATCCTTGGTACGCAGTTTCTTTCACGCTTCCCCGGTCGGGTGGTGAACACGCATCCCGCACTGCTTCCCGCGTTTCCCGGTGCGCACGCGGTGCCCGACTCGTTGGCCTACGGCGTACGCGTCACCGGTTGCACGGTCCATCTCGTCGACGCGGGGATGGATACCGGGCCGATTCTGGCGCAGGAGGCGGTCGCGGTCCTCGACGGCGACGACGAAGTGGCACTGCACGAAAGGATCAAGGTCGTCGAGCGACGACTGCTGGTTGGTGTGCTCGCCGCGATGGCAACTCGCGGCGTGACGTGGACGGGACGAAGGGCAGCGATCGGATGACGAGTGTGACCAGTGGCGACGGCAGGCGGCCGATCCGGCGCGCGTTGATCAGCGTGTACGACAAGACCGGGCTCACGGAGCTGGCGCAGGGCCTGCACGCCGCGGGCGTGGCCATCGTCTCGACCGGTTCGACGGCGAAAACCATTGCCAGCGGCGGTGTTCCGGTGACTCCGGTCGAAGACGTCACGGGCTTTCCCGAGGTGCTCGACGGACGCGTCAAGACGCTGCACCCCCGCGTGCACGCCGGGCTGCTGGCCGACACCCGCAAGCCCGAGCACCTCGCCGCGCTCGAGGAACTCGGCGTCGCCGCGTTCGAACTGGTGATCGTCAACCTGTACCCGTTCAGCGAGACCGTCGAGTCGGGTGCCAGCGAGGACGAGTGCGTCGAGCAGATTGACATCGGTGGCCCGTCGATGGTGCGCGCCGCGGCGAAGAACCATCCCAGCGTGGCCGTGGTCGTCGAACCGCTCGGATACGACGGCGTCCTGGCCGCGGTGCGGGCGGGCGGTTTTACCCTCGACCAGCGGAAGCGCTTGGCGTCACTGGCATTTCGGCACACCGCCGAGTACGACGTCGCGGTGGCCGGTTGGATGGGTGCCACGCTGGCGCCACCGCCGGACGATGCGTCCACCCCGGAGTGGTTCGCGGGCACCTGGAAGCGTGCCGCCGTGCTGCGCTACGGGGAGAACCCGCACCAACGGGCCGCGCTGTACCGCGACGACTCGTCCTGGCCGGGGTTGGCCCAGGCCGAGCAGTTGCACGGCAAGGAGATGTCGTTCAACAACTTCACCGACGCCGATGCGGCGTGGCGGGCGGCGTTCGACTACGAGCAGACGTGTGTGGCGATCATCAAGCACGCCAACCCTTGTGGCATCGCGGTGTCGTCGGTGTCGGTTGCCGACGCGCACCGCAAGGCGCATGCAAGTGACCCGCTGAGCGCCTTCGGCGGGGTGATCGCGGCGAACACCGCCGTCAGCGTCGAGATGGCCGAGACCGTCGCCGACATCTTCACCGAGGTGGTGATCGCCCCGGCCTACGAGCCGGGAGCGGTCGAGATTCTGGCGCGCAAGAAGAACGTCCGCGTCCTGGTTGCCTCCGAGCCGCAGGTCGGGGGGACCGAGTTCCGTCAGGTCGGCGGCGGCCTGCTGGTTCAGCAGCGCGACGCCCTCGACGCGGCGGGGGACGACCCCAACAACTGGACGTTGGCCACCGGGTCGCCCGCCGATCCCGGCACGCTCGACGACCTGGTGTTCGCTTGGCGCGCTTGCCGTTCGGTGAAGTCGAACGCGATCGTCATCGCCAAGGGCGGGGCGACGGTGGGCGTCGGCATGGGCCAGGTGAACCGCGTGGACGCGGCACGGCTGGCCGTGGAGCGTGCGGGTGACCGGGTGCGGGATGCGGTGGCGTCATCCGATGCGTTCTTCCCGTTCCCCGACGGGCTCGAGGTGCTGACCGAGGCGGGCGTGAAGGCGGTCGTGCATCCCGGCGGCTCGATGCGCGACGACGCCGTCACCGAGGCAGCCGCCCGTGCGGGCATCACGCTCTACCTCACCGGAGCCCGGCACTTCGCGCACTAGACGGTGCGCCGCAAGCGGTACCAGGTGGGGGCCGCCCGCTGCAACGGTTTGGGCATGCCTGCGGTCGGGGCGCTTTCGACGTCGGTGACGGCCCAGCCGTCGAACGTCGTTTCGAGGTTCGCCTGGTCGGCGCCCCGAGGAAACGGCCTCGGCAGGGCGCCGGGCGAGAAGGCCAGGACCAGCAGCGTGGCGTCATCGGCCGCGAGCGCAGTGATGCTGCGTGCCATCAGGCGCTGGGCGCGCGGGCTCAGGCCGTGGTAGCAACCCACGTCGAGGAACAGGTCGAATCCGACGCCCACCTGGTCGGCATCGAGTGTCGTGACGTCGGCGCGAATGGCGGTGGCCGATACGTGGTGATCGGTGATGCGACGCCGGCACCGCGTGACTGCCGAGCCGATCAGATCCACGCCCGTAACCGTCCAACCACGACCGGCAAGGTCGACCGTGTGTACGCCGGTGCCGCACCCGAGATCGAGCGCCCGTCCCGGGCCGTCGCGGTCGGCCTCCTCGCGAGTGATGAGCCAGTCCAGGGGCTTCGGGTCGGCCTTGGCCGCGCGTTCCCACGGCGTGAATCCGACGGCGTAAGCAGCCGCATAGAACAGACTCATCGGCGCCCCAATTCATTCGAGTGCTTATCGAACTAATTGAGCGTAGGATCGCGCACCGTGTCCGACATTGTCAACCCGCGCCGGTACGACTCGAGTCGTCGCCGGGCGGCAGCGGCCGATCGGCGTCACGAAATCGTGCGTACCGCCGCCGAATTGTTCTTGGCAGATGGATACGCGCAGACCACCATGGCGGAGATCGCCCGGCAGTCGGCGGTCTCCAACGACCTGGTGTTCCGCTTGTTCGGAAACAAGCGCGGCGTCCTGAAGGAAGTGATGGACTACGTCATCGGCGGTGACGACCAGGACCTCCCCATGCTGGAACGCGACGGTCCCCAAGCCGTCCGGCACTCCAGCGACCAACGAGAGCAGGTGCGCCTCTTCAGCGCCGGGATCACCGAGCAGCTGCGCCGGGTGGGGCCCTACCAGGCGCTGCTCCAGACGGCGGCCGCCGTCGAGCCCGAGATCGCCGCGTTGCGAGACGATTTGAACACCAGGCAGCGTCATCAATCGATGACGGCGGTGGCGCAATGGCTCAGCGGCAACGGCCCACTCAAGGACGCCATGACCGTGGACCACGCCGCGGCCATCCTGTGGACACTGACGAGCAGCGAGGTCTACGCGATGTTGACCCGTGACCGGCGGTGGACCGACGACGAGTATCGGCGCTGGCTCGCCGACACCCTCGACACCACGATGCTGCCCCGGGACCCGACCAGCGCGGCGCAGTCATGAGCCCTCGCGGATGGCTGCTGTTCCTGGCGATGTGCGTGATCTGGGGTATCCCGTACCTGCTGATCAAGATTGCCGTCGAGGGCGTATCGGTCCCCGTGCTGGTACTGGCCCGGACGGCCATCGGCGCCGCCGTCCTGTTGCCGCTGGCGATGTCGCGCACCGCCTGGGCACCCGTCGTGCGTCATTGGAAACCGGTGCTCGTCTTCGCCTTCTTCGAGATCGTGGCGGCATGGGCGTTGCTCTCCGACGCAGAACGCCGCCTGTCGAGCTCCTTGACGGGGCTTCTGATCGCCGCGGCTCCGATCATCGCCGCCGTCCTGGACCGGTTGACCGGCGGCGAACACCTCTCGCGGAGCCGCGTCATCGGCCTGGCGGTCGGCATCACCGGCGTGGGAGTGCTGGCGGGCCCGTCGATGGCCGGTGGGAGTGCCTGGCCGGTGACCGAAGTGCTGCTGGTCGCGGTCTGCTACGCGATCGCCCCGCTGGTGGCCGCGCGCTACCTCGCCGAGGTGCCTGCGTTGCCGATGACGGCAGCCTGCCTGACGGTGGCCGCGCTCGTCTACGCCGGACCGGCCGCCTTGTCGTGGCCCGACCACATGCCGTCGAGCCGGGTCCTCCTCGCCGTGACGCTGTTGGCGGTCGTGTGCACGGCCCTTGCCTTCGTGGTCTTCTTCGCACTCATCCGCGAGGTGGGCGCCGCGCGGGCGTTGGTGTTCACCTACGTCAATCCCGCGGTGGCCTTCGCCGCGGGGGTCGTCGTGCTCCACGAACCCGTCAACGCCCACAACGTCGCCGGCCTGGTGCTCCTGCTGACGGGCCTACTCCTCGCCACCAGATCCACGGTGCGCACGGCTCCCCGTGGCGACGATGCCAGCGGGTCGCCGAACGACGAGAGTCGTAGTGGGATGCCCTCCGGCAACAGTTAGCCGACCCGCCGCAGCTCTCGCAGCGTCGGCAGCAACAGCACGCACAAGGCGAGGTTGTACGCGGCCAGCACCGCGTAGAGCAGCGTGTCGTGGGGGTCGAAGCCCAGCACGCCGGGGGCGTGACGGGCTGCCTCGATGGCGGAGACGACGGTCAGCCCCGCCCACGTGATCGCGGCGAGCACGCTGAAACCGACCGTCGTCCAGCGGCCGAGGCAAGCCAGGACGGCCAACGCCCCGCCGGCCAGCAGCAGTCCGCCGTGCATCGGGGTCACCAGGAGGAACAGGATCGGGATGCCCTCCGTGCCGAACCGGAGGTTGGCCATCGACCACGCCAGCGAGACACCGCCGAGCACGCCGATCGCGAGGCCCTGGGCAAGCAGCGCCATGTGCGCAATCCGGAACCGCACGCGGGCGCGCTCCCTGAGTCGGTGCCGGGCGTCCTCGCCCAGCGACGGTCGTGCCGAAACGATGACGTTCGGGCTCGCGTTCTGCGTCGTCGTGAACGGCACCCCGTCCTGGTCAGGGGGCATCGCGTGGTGCCATGCGAACCTCTGACTGAACATGGTCGCCAGTGTGCCGCTGCGCGGGGTGTGATGTCTGCGACGCAAGCTGATTGCCAGGTGATGTGGTCTGCGTTCACAGGCTTCTACTGGGATGGGCCTGCGCGGATCGGCCACCCGGGCTCGGTATCGTCACAGTTGATGAACAGGCACTGGCTCCGCGTCGCGGCGGTGGGTGCCATCGCGATGCTGGCGGCGACCGCCTGTGGCTCGCGGCAGGAACCGACGGCGACGATCACGGTGTACGCGGCATCGTCGCTGATCAAGAGCTTCACCGCCATCGGCAAGGAGTTCGAGGCGGCGAACCCCGGATACGCGGTCGGGTTCGTGTTCGCCGGGTCCACGGACCTGTCCACTTCCTTGGCCGAGGGCGTCGACGCCGACGTCTTCGCCTCGGGAGATCCTGGACACATGGAAGTGGTGGCCGCCGCGGGTGAGGTGTCCGGCACACCCGTGCCCTTCGCGTCCAACAGGCTGGTGGTGGTCACCGCAGCGGGAAATCCCAGGAAACTCGCGTCGTTCGCCGACCTGGCCACGCCCGGACTGCGGGTGGCGCTGTGCTCGGAACGGAGTTCGTGCGGTTCGGCGACCCAACTCGTCGAACGTCGGGACCACGTCGGCGTACATCCCGTGAGCTCGGCGCCGACCACCAATCGCGTGCTCGACGAGGTGACCGGCGGACGCGCCGACGCCGGAGTGGTGTACATGACCGACGCGCTGGCCGCCGGCGGACGCGTCTCGTGGTTCAGCGTGTCCGGCGACTGCGACGCGGTGACCTCGTGGATCACGGTGCTCAAGGGCACGCACCAGGACCGTGCGGCGCAGGCGTTCCTTCAGGAGGTCACCGGCGCCGGTGGTCGGCAGATACTGGCCGACGCCGGCTTCAGCGAACCGCCGAAGAAGTCGGCGGGCTGAGGTGCGCCACCGACATGGTCACGGCGTCGCAATTACGCTCTGAGCACCGACGACATGCCACGTGTCGCGACAAGTCGTAGCGTGGAGTAGTGACATCACCTAACGATCTCCCTCGCACGGTGGGGGAGCTGCGCGCCTCCGGGCATCGCGAGCGCGGCGTGAAGACCGAAATCCAGGAGAATCTGCTGGCCGCGCTCGGCGAGGGCCGCGACGTGTGGACCGGCATCCTGGGCTTCGAGGACACCGTCATCCCGCAGCTGGAACGCGCGCTCATCGCCGAGCACGACGTGGTGCTCCTCGGCGAGCGCGGGCAGGGCAAGACGCGGCTGCTGCGGTCGCTGATCAACCTGCTCGACGAGTGGACGCCGGTGATCGAGGGCTCCGAACTCAACGAGCACCCGTTCACCCCCATCACGCCCGAGTCGATCCGGCGGGCGGCCACCTCCGGCGACGACCTGCCCATCACGTGGGTGCACCGCAGCGAGCGCTACACCGAGAAGCTCGCCACCCCGGACACCAGCGTGGCCGACCTCGTCGGGGACATCGATCCCATCAAAGTCGCCGAGGGCCGCAGCCTCGGCGATCCCGAGACCATCGCGTTCGGTCTGATCCCGCGCGCCCACCGCGGCATCGTCGCCATCAACGAGTTGCCCGACCTCGCCGAGCGCATCCAGGTGTCGATGCTCAACGTGATGGAGGAGCGCGACATCCAGGTGCGCGGCTACACGTTGCGGCTGCCGCTGGACGTGCTGGTCGTCGCCAGCGCCAACCCCGAGGACTACACCAACCGCGGCCGCATCATCACGCCGCTCAAGGACCGGTTCGGCGCGGAGATCCGCACGCACTACCCGCTCGCCCTGGAAGCGGAGGTGGGCGTCATCAAGCAGGAGGCGCATCTGCCGGCTGCGGTGCCGGACTACCTGCTGCAGATCCTGGCCCGGTTCGCCCGCGCGCTGCGCGAGTCGCAGTCGGTCGACCAGCGCTCGGGCGTCTCGGCGCGGTTCGCGATCGCGGCGGCCGAGACGGTCGCCGCGGCGGCGCGGCACCGCTCCGCGGTGCTCGGCGAGCAGGAACCGGTCGCACGGGTCGTCGATCTGTCGACGATCATCGACGTGTTGCGGGGCAAGTTGGAGTTCGAGTCCGGTGAGGAGGGGCGCGAGCAGGCCGTGTTGGAGCACCTGCTGCGGCGCGCCACCGCGGACACGGCGCAGCGATTGCTCGGCGGCCTGGACGTCGGTCCGCTGGTGACCGCCGTCGAGCAGGGCGCCCCGGTGACGACGGGCGAGCGGGTCTCGGCGAAGGACGTCCTCGCCGCGCTGCCCGACCTCCCGGTGGTGGCTGCCGTCGCCGAACGGCTCGGCGCGCAGTCCGACGGCGAGCGGGCCTCGGCGCTGGAGTTGGCGCTCGAGGCGCTGTACCTCGCCAAGCGCATCGACAAGGTGTCGGGCGAGGGCGAAACGATCTATGGCTAGGAGCGCGATCCGTGAGCCCTAGACACACGTCGCGGTATTCGCGATATTCCGGCGGCCCGGACCCGCTGGCGCCCCCGGTCGACCTGCGCGACGCCCTCGAGCAGATCGGCCAGGACGTCATGGAGGGCAGCTCGCCTCGGCGTGCCCTGGCCGAGCTGATGCGACGCGGCACCCAGAACACCAGGGGCGCCGACCGGCTGGCGGCCGAGGCGAACCGTCGGCGTCGGGAATTGTTGCAGCGCAACAACTTGGACGGCACGCTGCAGGACATCAAGAAGCTGCTCGACGAAGCGGTGCTGGCCGAACGCAAGGAGCTGGCCCGCGCGCTCGACGACGATGCGCGATTCAACGAGCTGCAACTCGAGGCCCTGCCGCCGTCGCCGGCGAAGGCCGTCCAGGAGCTGTCCGAATACGACTGGCGCTCACCGGAGGCGCGGGAGAAGTACGAGCAGATCAAGGACCTGATGGGTCGCGAGATGCTCGATCAGCGCTTCGCCGGCATGAAGGAGGCGCTGGAGAACGCCACCGACGAGGACCGTCAGCGCGTCAACGACATGCTCGACGACCTCAACGAGCTGCTGGACAAGCACGCCAACGGGCAGGACACGCCCGAGGACTTCCAGAAGTTCATGGACGAGCACGGCGAGTTCTTCCCGGAGAACCCGAAGGACATCGACGAGCTGCTCGACTCGCTGGCCAAGCGGGCCGCCGCGGCGCAGCGCTTCCGCAACAGCCTGTCCGCCGACCAGCGCGCCGAGCTCGATGCCTTGGCGCAGCAGGCATTCGGGTCCCCGTCGCTGACCAATGCGCTCGACAGGCTCGACCAGCACCTGCAGAACGCCAGGCCCGGCGAGGACTGGCAGGGTTCGGAACGGTTCCGCGGCGACGACCCGATGGGCATGGGCGAGGGCGCGCAGGCGATGGCCGACATCGGCGAGCTCGAGCAGCTCGCCGAGCAGCTCTCGCAGAGCTACGCCGGGGCCCAGATGGACGACGTCGACCTCGACATGCTGGCCCGCCAGCTCGGGGAGCAGGCGGCGGTCGACGCCCGCACGCTCTCCGAGCTCGAACGCGCACTGATGAACCAGGGCTTCCTGGACCGCGGGTCCGACGGGCAGTGGCGCCTGTCGCCCAAGGCCATGCGGCAGCTCGGCCAGACAGCGCTACGCGATGTGGCGCAACAACTTTCGGGTCGCCACGGCGAGCGCGACACCCGGCGGGCCGGGGCGGCGGGCGAGCTCACCGGCGCCACCCGGCCGTGGCAGTTCGGCGACACCGAGCCGTGGAACGTGACGCGGACGCTGACGAATTCAGTGCTTCGGCAAGCCGGGGCGGGGGTCGCGGAGGTGCCGATGACGATCACGGTCGAGGACGTCGAGATCTCGGAGACCGAGACGCGCACCCAGTCCGCGGTGGCACTGCTCGTCGACACGTCGTTCTCGATGGTGATGGAGAACCGCTGGCTGCCGATGAAGCGCACCGCGCTGGCGCTGCACCACCTGGTCAGTACCCGCTTCCGCTCCGACGACCTGCAGATCATCGCGTTCGGCCGCTACGCGCGAACGGTCAGCGCCGCCGAGCTGACCGGCCTCGAGGGCGTCTACGAGCAGGGCACCAACCTGCACCACGCCCTGGCGCTGGCGTCACGACATCTGCGGCGGCACCCCAACGCCCAGCCGGTGGTCCTGATCGTCACCGACGGTGAGCCCACCGCTCACCTCGAGGACTACGGCGACGGTGACGGCACGTCGGTGTTCTTCGACTACCCGCCGCATCCACGGACCATCGCCCACACCATCAAGGGTTTCGACGAGATCGCCCGACTTGGCGCCCAGGTGACGATCTTCCGCCTCGGCAACGACCCGGGCCTGGCGCGGTTCATCGACAAGGTGGCCCGGCGGGTCGAGGGCCGGGTCGTCGAGCCCGACCTCGACGGGCTCGGAGCGGCGGTCGTCAGCGATTATCTGCGCGCCCGCCGCAGGCGCTGACCGTCCATTCTTGGCCTTCCCCGATGAATTGCTGTGGAGTTCATCCGCATTGCCCCTGAGAACGCTGTGGCAAACCTCTGAGTGCACGCATCCACCAATTCGGTAGGACGCGAAATGTGCGCTGAGCTGGCGTAAGGTAAGCGGCACACCGTTTTTCGCGGTGATTCTTCAGCAACGGCGTATTGGGTCGATTAGTCGGCCCTCGGGGAAAGGGATAACTGTGCAATTGGCGAAAATGCCAGTGGCTGCGAGTTCACTCGCGTGCGTGGCGTGCCTTGCGGTTGCTGCCGCACTACCGGCGGCGGCTCCGGTGGCCGATCAGCTGACCAAGACGGTGCACGCCGGGGTGAAGTTGGCCGTCGACTTCAGCGCATTGGATGCCTTCAATGCGCTTCCGCTCTACGCGGGATTGTTCTCCGGCGATGCCGATACCCAGGCCGCGTCGCTCGCGGGCCTGGATTCGATCAACGGGCTGTCGTCCTTCCTCGCGTTGGCCAACGGTGGCGGCCTGGCGTCGTTCGAACCCAACGACGCCACCGGCAATCCCGGTTATGCCGCGCTGAGTGGGCTCAATTCCGTGGCGACCGGGAACCTCGCCGGCCTCGACGCCTTCAGCGGAGTGCCGGCACTTCTCAGCGGCGACGTCTCGGGGATCGCTGCGACGGATGGGATACCCGCCCTTGCGCAATTCGCGCAGACGGGTAACACGGATGCGTTCGTCCCCGCGGCCGACGGCAGCGGTGGCTACGCCGCGCTGTCGGGCTTGTCGTCCTACCGTGACGCCGCGGGCGGAAACCTGTTGGCGCTCGGCGGCATCGACGCCTTCAGTGCGCTGCCGGTCTTCGCCGGACCCGACGGCGTGGCGGGCACCGGCGGCATCGGCGCGCTGTCCGGCTACGCCGCGTTGAGCGCAATCCCCGCCCTACTGGGGCCGGCGCCGGCAGGCGGCGGCGGGGTAGCCGGTGGCGGTCAGCTCGCCCCCGCGGCCAAGGTGGCCAAGCCACTGGCGGCGAGCACGGGAGCCGATGCCCCGGCGGCGGACGGCACCCCGGCGACCACCCCGACGGTCACCAAGAAGCCGGGTGGCGGGTCGTACTCGGCGAAGTTCTCGCCGGCCGGGCTGCCGGTCCTCTTCGGCAGCGGCGGCGGCAGCAACGCCGCCGACAACGGCATCCGCGGGTACGGGGACATGCTGAAGAAGATCGGCCTGGGTGGTGGCGACTCGGGCGCCTCCGCGAAGTCGGGTGACGCCGCGGGCTCCACGAAGGGTGCCGGCGGGGGTGCCGGCGGGGGTGCCGGCGGCGCCAAGTAACGCTCACCTCGTCGAATCGGGCGGTCTCCCAGCGGGGGCCGCCCGATTCCGTGTGCGCCGCCGCGGCACCGCTCGGGGTGTTCACCGCGGCGACTGGTCCGAGTTCGGCCGGCGCGTCACGCCTGGGCAAAGTATCCGTTTGAACCGTTTCACGGTCGGTCGACCGGCTTTCCGTGGGCAAATGTTCCTGGTCTGAGTGACGTCGGGCCGACCCTGGCGACGAACGTCGCCGTGAGCAGCAGATAGTCCGTGCGTCACAGGTCTTTCTAAGGTAAGTTCACAGCAACGGTGCGCGCGGTCAATGGGTCCGCCCCCGGGGGAAAGGGAAGAAACTATGCTGTGGGCAAAGACTCCTGTCGTTGCAGGGTCCATCGCGTGCGCTGCCTGCCTCGCGGTTACGATGGCGCTCCCGTCGTCTGCACCGCTCGCCGAGAAGGCGACGCCGACGGTCGTGACCGGGGATGACCTTGACCGGTATCGAGAACCTCGATCTGCTGAATGCAATCCCGCTCTACCTGGGTCTGTTCTCGGGCGATCCCGCGACTCAGGCGGAGGCCCTCGCCGGGCTCGATTCGTTGAACGGCATCGCCGCGTTCCTCAACCTCGGCGGCCAAGGGCTCGCGGCGTTCGAGGAGAGCGACGACAACCCCGGCTACGCCGCGCTGAGCGGGCTCAACTCCTACTGCGACGGGGCATCATGGCGGCATCGACGCGTTCAGCGCGCTCGATGCGACCGGGCTGGGCGACCTGGAGCTCGGTGAACGGGATCCCGGCCTTCCAGGCAACTTCCTCGCCCGAACGGCGACGTGCATCGCGTTGGCGATCAGACCGACGATCAGCCCGGCACGTTCTTCGGCGAGGCTCTCCGGCGGCTCGGTACGACCAGGGGCGTCTTCGCCGGCGGCGGCACAACGTTCTCGACGCGATGGCAACCTCGACTCCCTCAGTGCCATCCCGGTGTTCGTCGGAACGGATGCGGACGGCAATCGGCACCGGCGTGTTCAACGGTGGCGGTATCGGCGCACTGCGTGGCTACGACGCGTTGAGCGCGATCCCCGATTACCTGGGCATCCCCAATCCGCCGGCGGACGAGGGGGCGGGACGCAAAGGTGGCGGCGACGACGCGGTCGGCACCGGTGGTGGAGCAAGCCGCTGCTCCGGCGGACGACACCACCGCTCCAGGAGCACGACCAAGCCCAAGAAGAACGGCGTCGTAATTCGACGCAAGTTCTCGCCCGCCGGTCTGCCGGTCCTCTTCGGTAGCGGCGGTGGCAAGAACGCCGCCGACAACGGCATCCGGGGCTACGGGGACGCGCTCAAGAAGCTCGGCCTCAACGGCGGCCCGGAAAGCCCGCCAAGCCCGCCAAGGATGCCGACGGCGGCGACTCCGGCGCCAACTAGCAACCCACCGAGAATCGGGCGGTCCTCGTAAGGGGGCCGCCCGATTTGCTGTCCGCAGACCGGGCGAGCGCTCAGCCCTGCGCGGCGGGGGGCTGATCTCCGGTCGCGTTCTCCGCATCGGAGGTGACCCGGCGCCGCTTGCGGCGCACGCCGACGCTGCCCCACAGCGAGAAGCCGCGGATGGTCACGTGCGGCGCGCCGGGCAGCCCCTGGCCGCCGACGTGGTCGAACGCCCCCATCACGCCCACGCCGCGCACCTCGACGTTGAGCTCGGGCGGCAGCAGGATCGTCTGCCCGCCGCAGATCGAGTAGGAGCGGATCTCCACGTCGGCCGAGGTGAAGTCGGCGTAGCGCAGGTCGATCACGCCGCCGCCGAGCAGCGCCACCGCCGTCAACCGCTTGGGGACGTTCCACCTGCCCCGCCGCTCGAATCCACTCATGATCGCCAGCAGCAGCGTCGACGGCGCGGGCTGACCCAGCCCGCCCGGCGCCGTGGTGGCCATGCCGGGCAGGTCGGAACTGAGGCGGTCCAGCTCGTCGAACGTCTGCGCGGCGTACGCCTTCCTCAGCCGGTCCTCGTACTCCGTCATCTCGAGGCGGCCCTGGGCGGCGGCATCGGTGAGCAGCTGCGCCATCTGAATGCGATCAGTGTCGGCAGCATGCATCGACCCGAATCGCGACGCTCCATTGCTCATTAGTGACGAGCGTACGACGAACGCTCAGACATGCAAGGTTCCTTTGCTCACGAGTTGCCTAACCGCTGCTCGGCGTGGCACCGCTCGCCCACCGCGGCGGTCGCTTCTGCAGGAAGGCCAGGATGCCCTCGCGGGCCTCCGCGGAGACGAAGAGCTTTGCCGACTGCGCCGTCAACGCCTCGGCGCGCTGGTCGAACCCGGCCAGGATCGAGGCCGTCGTCAGTGCCTTCGAGTCGGCCAGCCCCTGCGGTGACGCCTTGCCGATCGCGGCGGTCAGCTCGGCCACCGCGACGTCGACGTCGTCGGCGGCGAGGGTGATCAGCCCGACGGTCTGCGCCTCGTCCGCGCCGAAGGTCTCGCCGGTGAGGAAGTAGCGCCCCGCCGCGCGGTTGGCCATCTTCGGCAGCAGGGTCAGCGAGATGATCGACGGCGCGACACCGATGCGTGCCTCGGTGAGCGCGAACGTGCTCGACGGTCCGGCGACGACGATGTCGCAGGCGCCGATCAAACCCAGCCCGCCAGCCCGCGCGTGGCCGTTCACCGCGCCGATGACGGGCATCGGCGACTCGAGGATCGTCCGCAGCAGCCGGGTCATCTCCCTGGCTCCGTCGGCGGCGACCTCGCCCGGGTCGCGCCCGGCGGCCTCGCCGAGGTCCGCGCCCGCACAGAACGTGCCGCCCCGATGGCCCAGCACGACGCACCTGACGTCCGGGTCGGCCGCGGCGGTGGTGAAGCCGTCGTGCAACTGGGCGACGAGGTCCGCGGACAGTGCGTTGCGGTTGTGCGGCGAGTCGAGCGTGAGCCGCGCGACGACGCCGTCGACGGCGTAGGCGACGAGTTCGCTCATCAGTACGACCGGGGGAGGCCCAGCGACGTCTGCGCGACGAAGTTGAGGATCATCTCCCGGCTGACCGGTGCGATGCGGGCCAGGCGCGACGCCACCAGCACCGACGCGATGCCGTACTCCTTCGTCAACCCGTTGCCGCCGAGGGACTGCACGGCTTGGTCGACCGCGCGCACCGACGCCTCGCCGGCCGCGTACTTGGCCATGTTGGCCGCCTCCGCGGCGCCACCGTCGTCGCCGAGGTCGTACAGCGTGGCGGCCTTCTGCATCATCAGCTTGGCCAGCTCGACCTCGATGTGGTTCTGCGCCAACGGATGTGAGATGCCCTGGTGTGCGCCGATCGGCGTCTTCCAGACCTGGCGGGTCTTGACGTACTCGGTGGCCTTGTTGATCGCGAACCGGCCCATCCCGACCGCGCTGGCGGCGCCCATGATCCGCTCGGGGTTGAGGCCGGCGAACAGCTGCGCGATCGCGGCGTCCTCGGACCCGACCAGGGCGTCGGAGGGCAGTCGCACGTCGTCGAGGAACAGCTGGAACTGGTTCTCCGGGCTGACGATCTCCATGTCGATCTTGGTGTAGCTCAGCCCCGGGGTGTCGGTGGGCACCACGAACAGCGCGGGCTTCAGGTTGCCGGTTCTGGCTTCTTCCGTCCTGCCGACGACGAGGATCGCCTGCGCTTGGTCCACCCCGGAGATGTAGACCTTCTGACCGGACAGTATCCAGTCCGTGCCGTCGCGCCTGGCGGTGGTGGTGATGCGATGTGAGTTGGACCCGGCGTCGGGTTCGGTGATCGCGAACGCCATCGTGATGGTGCCGTCGGCGATGCCGGGAATCCAGCGCTTCTTCTGTTCCTCGGTGCCGAACTTGCTGATGATCGTGCCGTTGATGGCGGGGGAGACCACCATCAGCAGCAGTGCACAACCCCCGGCGGCCATCTCCTCCATGACGAGCGACAGCTCGTACATGCCCGCGCCGCCGCCGCCGTACTCTTCGGGCAGGTTCACCCCAATGAAGCCGAGTTTGCCTGCCTCGCTCCATAATTCGGTGGTGTGCTCACCGGCCCGGGCCTTCTCCAGGTAGTACTTCTCGCCGTAGTTCGCCGACATGGCGGCGACAGCCTTGCGAAGTTCCTTCTGTTCGTCGGTCTCGATGAAGCTCATGCGGGATCTCCTTGTTCGTCGTCGGAGGGTTCGTCTGCGGAGTCGAGGACCACTGCCAATACGAAGCCGACGTCGACCTGCTGGCCCGTCGTGACGTGCAGTTCGGCGAGCACGCCGCCGGTCGGGGCGCAGATGGTGTGCTCCATCTTCATCGCTTCCAGCCAGATCAGTGCCTGGCCCGCGGTCACCGTGTCGCCGACCGACGCCGCGACCTTGATGACCGAGCCAGGCATCGGCGCCACCAGCGATCCGTGGGCGAGCGCGGCGGCGGGATCGGGGAACCGGGGCTGCGCCGTCAGCCGGATCGGCCCCAGCGCGCCGTCGACGAAGACGTCCGCCCCGTAGCGCGCGACGTCGAAGGGCCGCTCGACACCGTCGACGCCGAGGACGACGCGGTCCGGCGTGCAGGACACCAGCCGGACGACGGCGTCGCCGGCGGGGTCACCGCCGAGCTCGAGGCCCCGGCGGCCGAACCGGTACCGCACCTCGTGCACGCCTCCGGCGGCGTCGAGGTAGCGCTTGGTCTGAAACCCCGACGCCACGTTTCGCCAACCGCTGGGCAGGGCGCCGAGAGTGGTTGCTGCGCTTCGGTTGTGGGCGGCATCGGCCAGCGCGGCCGCCAACGCCGACAACGCGGGAGCCGAGGGATCGGCGAGCGGCCGGGACAGCTCGGAAAGGCCGTGGCTGTCGAAGAACGCGGTATCGGTGGCGCCGGCGAGAAACGCCGGGTGCCGCAACACGTTGACCAGGAGGTCGCGGTTGGTCACGATGCCGTGCAGCCGGGTGCGGGCCAGCGCGTCGGCCAGGATCGCCGCCGCCGCGCTACGGCTCGGGGCGTAGGCGATGACCTTGGCCAGCATGGGGTCGTAGAACACCGACACCGCCGTTCCGTCGACGACACCGGAGTCGACGCGGACGCCGGTGCGGCCGAGCACCCCGAACGCGCCGTGCGTCGGCACCTCGAAGCGGTGGACGGGTCCGGCCTGTGGTTGCCAGTCCTTGGCGGGGTCCTCGGCGTAGAGCCGCGCCTCGATGGCATGCCCGCGGGTCACCGGAGGTTCGGCGTCGAGTGTGGCGCCGTCGGCGACGCGCAGTTGCAGCTCGACGAGGTCGAGCCCGGTGGTCTCCTCGGTCACCGGGTGCTCGACCTGAAGGCGGGTGTTCATCTCCAGGAAGAAGAACTCCCCGGCCCCCGGACCCGTCGAGGCGGCCATGAACTCCACGGTGCCCGCGCCGGTGTAGCCGATCGCCTCGGCTGCCAGCCGGGCGGCGTGAAAGAGCTTGGCGCGCATGCCCGGAGTGCGTTCGACCAGTGGCGAAGGGGCTTCCTCGATGATCTTCTGGTGGCGGCGCTGGATCGAGCACTCCCGCTCGCCGACCGCCCATACGGTGCCGTGGGCGTCGGCCATCACCTGAACCTCGACGTGGTGACCGGCGGCCAGATAGCGCTCGCAGAACACCGTCGGATCGCCGAACGCGGACGCGGCCTCGCGCTGGGCGGCCTGCACCTGGGTGGGCAGGTCGGTAAGCTGGTGGACCACGCGCATGCCGCGCCCGCCGCCGCCCGCGGACGCCTTGATCAGCACCGGCAGGTCGGCGGCGGTGACGGTCTCGGGGTCCAGCTCGTCGAGCACGGGTACCCCGGCGGCGGCCATCATCTTCTTGGCCTCGATCTTGGAGCCCATCGCCTGCACGGCGGCGACCGGCGGGCCGATCCACGTCAGCCCCGCGGCCACCACGGCGGCGGCGAAGTCGGCGTTCTCGGAGAGGAAGCCGTAGCCGGGGTGGATCGCGTCAGCGCCCGCTGCCCGCGCGGCGGCGATCAACTGGGCGCCATCGAGGTACCCGTGGCGGCCGTCGAGCGCGACCCGGACGTCCGCCTCGGCGACGTGCGGGCTGTCCGCGTCGGGATCGGTGTAGACGGCCACGGTGCCGATGCCGAGCCGCCGGCAGGTGGCGAAGACGCGGCGGGCGATCTCGCCCCGGTTGGCGACCAGAACCCGGGTGATCACGGCTGGCATCCTCTCGCGATTTCGGCGCGCTTTCCTTCGCTCAGCGACGGGAAACGCGCCGAAGTCGGGTTCATGGCGCTCACATCCGGAAGACGCCGAAGTTCGACGTCCCCTCGATCGGCCCACTGGCGATGGCGGACAGACACATTCCCAACACGGTGCGGGTGTCGCGAGGGTCGATGACACCGTCGTCGTAGAGCCGCCCGGACAGGAACGTCGGCAGCGACTCGGCGTCGATCTGCGCCTCGACGGCGGCGCGTAGTGCGGCGTCGGCCGCTTCGTCGACCTGCTGGCCGCGGGCCTCGGCGGCCGCCCGGCTCACGATCGACAGCACGCCCGCCAGTTGGGCGCCGCCCATCACCGCGGACTTGGCGCTCGGCCAGGCGAACAGGAAGCGCGGATCGTAGGCGCGGCCGCACATGCCGTAGTGACCCGCGCCGTAGGAGGCGCCGATGAGCAGCGAGATATGCGGCACCGTCGAATTGGAGACGGCGTTGATCATCATCGAGCCGTGCTTGATCATGCCGCCCTCCTCGTACTTGCGGCCGACCATGTACCCGGTGGTGTTGTGCAGGAACAACAGTGGCGTGTCCGAGCGGTTCGCCAACTGGATGAACTGGGTGGCCTTCTGGGATTCCTCGCTGAACAGCACGCCGCGGGCGTTGGCCAGGATGCCGAGGGGGTAGCCGTGCAGGGTGGCCCACCCGGTGACCAGCGAGCCGCCGTAGAGCGGCTTGAACTCGTCGAAGCCGGAGCCGTCGACGATGCGGGCGATGACGTCACGCGGATCGAAGGGGACGCGCAGATCGGCGGGCACGATGCCGATGAGTTCATCCGGGTCGAACAGCGGAGCGGTGACGGGGCCCGGTGCCGGCCCCCGCTTGCGCCAGTTCAGCCGGGCCACGATGCGGCGCCCGATCCGGATCGCGTCGAGCTCGTCGACCGCGAAGTAATCCGCGAGACCCGATGTGCGCGCGTGCATCTCGGCACCGCCGAGCGACTCGTCGTCGGACTCCTCGCCGGTGGCCATCTTCACCAGCGGCGGCCCCGCGAGGAACACCTTCGACCGTTCCTTGATCATCACCACGTGATCGGACATGCCGGGAACGTAGGCGCCGCCCGCGGTGGAGTTGCCGAACACCAGCGCGATGGTGGGGATGCCCGCCGCCGACAGCCGGGTCAGGTCGCGGAACATCTGCCCGCCGGGGATGAAGATCTCCTTCTGCGTCGGCAGGTCGGCGCCGCCGGACTCCACCAGCGACACCACCGGCAGCCGATTCTCACGGGCAATCTGGTTGGCCCGCAGAGTCTTCTTCAGCGTCCACGGGTTGCTGGTGCCGCCCTTGACCGTCGGGTCGGTGGACACGATGAGGCATTCGACGCCCTCGACGACGCCGATGCCCGTCACCACGCTGGCGCCGACGGTGAAGTCGGTGCCCCACGCGGCCAGGGTGCTCAACTCCAGGAACGGGGAGTCCGGGTCGAGCAGCAGCTCGAGGCGTTCGCGTGCGGTGAGCTTGCCGCGGGCGTGGTGACGGTCGACGTACTTGGCGCCACCACCGGCCAGCGCCTTGGCGTGCTCGGCCTCGAGCTCGGCGAGCTTGCCCGACATCACCTCGGCGGCAACGGCATAGGCCTGCGAGCGCACGTCGAGCGTGGACCGCAGCGGCGTCACGACTGGTATCCCAGGGTCTTGGCGGCCAGGCCGGTCAGGATCTCGGTGGTGCCGCCGCCGATGCCGAGGATGCGCATGTCCCGATACTGCCGCTCGACCTCGGACTCCACCATGTAGCCCATGCCGCCGAACAGTTGCACGGCCTGATGCGCCACCCACTCGCCGGCCTCCACCGCGGTGTTCTTGGCGAAGCAGACCTGAGTTATCAAGGAACCCGCCACTTCGTCTGAGGTCGCCGCCGGAGCGGCTCCGGCGGCGAGCTGCCGGTCGACGACGTGGCGGGTGTAGACCCGGGCGACGTCGACGCGGCGGGCCATCTCGGCGAGCGTGTTCTGCACGGCCTGCCGTGAGATCAGCGGCCGGCCGAAGGTCTCCCGGTCGCGGCACCATTGCACGGTGAGGTCGAGGCAGCGCTGCGCGCTGGCATAGGCCTGCACCGCGAGCCCCACCCGCTCGCTGACGAACGCCGCGGCGATCTGCAGGAAGCCCGAGTTCTGCGGTCCGATCAGGTTGGCGGCCGGCACCCGGACGTCGGTGTAGGACAGCTCGGCGGTGTCCGAGGAACGCCAGCCCATCTTCTCCAGCTTGCGGGTGACCTCGAAACCCGGTGTGCCCTTGTCGACCACGATCAACGAGACGCCGCCTGCGCCGGGGCCCCCCGTGCGCGCCGCGGTGACCACGAAGTCGGCGCGCACGCCGGAGGTGATGTAGGTCTTGGCGCCGTTGAGCACGTAGTGATCGCCGTGCAGCTCGGCTCTGGTGGTGAGGTGCCCGACGTCCGAGCCGCCACCCGGTTCGGTGATGGCCAGTGCGCCGATCTTCGCGCCGGCCAGCGTCGGCCGCACGTAGGCGTCGATCAGGCTCCGATCACCGGAGGCGATCATGTGCGGTACGGCGATGCCGCAGGTGAACAGTGAGGCGAAGACGCCGCCCGGGGCGCCGGACTGGTGCAGCTCCTCGCAGATGATCACCGCGTCGACGCCGTCGCCACCGCCGCCGCCCACCGCCTCGGGGTACGGCGCGCCGAGCAGCCCGGTCTCGGCGGCCCTGCGGTGCAGCGACCGCGGCAGCTCACCACTGCGCTCCCACTCGTCGACGTGCGGCAGGATCTCGCGTTCGGTGAAGTCGCGCACCGTCTTTCGCAGCGCGTCACGTTCCGGGGTGGTCCAGGTGCTCGTGCTCACTTCAGGAGGCCCTCCGGTATCTCGAGGTGACGGGCGCGCAGCCACTCGCCGAGGCCCTTCGCTTGCGGGTCGAAACGGGCCTGATGGGCGACGCCCTTGCCGAGGATCCCGTCGATGACGAAGTTCACCGCGCGCAGATTCGGCAGCAAGTGACGCGTGACGGCGTGACCCGCCGCCTCGGGTAGCAACTCGCGCAGCTTCTCCACGGTCAGCGCGTGGGACAGCCACCGCCAAGCCTCGGGGGTGCGCACCCAGACCCCGACGTTGGCGTCACCGCCCTTGTCGCCGCTGCGGGCGCCGGCGATGGTGCCGAGGGGAACCCGGCGCGTTTCGCCGAAGGGCAGCGGCTCGGGCAACGCGAACGGCCCGACGGGCTCGAGCACCTTGGTCTCGGCGGCCGCGGCGACGTCGGTGCGGGTGCCGTCGGCGTGCACGGCGACGTGCGGCACCAGGGTGGCGTCGACGTAACCGGGGGTGAACACGCCGTAGACCTGCCCGTCCGCCGGCGGTGCGGTGGTGGTGAAGCCCGGATAGCTCGCCAGCGCGAGTTCGACTGCGGCCGAGGAGAATCGACGTCCCACGGTAGCGGGGTCGGGGTCGCGGGCCACGCACCGCAGCAGCGCGCTGGCGGCCTCCTCGGTGTCGGCGTCGGGGTGATCGGTGCGGGCCAGCGTCCACTCCAGCTCGGCGGGCTTGACCACCAGGCTGGTCTCCAGCTGGCGGCGGACCAGGTCGGCCTTCGCCTCGACGTCCAGACCGGTCAGCACGAACGTCATGGCGTTGCGGAAGCCGCCGACGGCGTTGAGGGACACCTTCAGCGTCGGCGGTGGCGGTTCGCCCCTGACCCCGCTGATCCGCACCCGGTCCGGACCGTCGGCGTGCAGCTCGAGGCTGTCGATCCGCAGCGTCACGTCGGGGTTGGCGTAGCGCGCGCCGCCGATCTCGTACAGCAGCTGGGCGGTGACCGTGTCGACGCTGACCAATCCGCCGGTGCCGGGATGCTTGGTGATCACCGACGAGCCGTCGGCGTTGATCTCGGCGATCGGGAAGCCGGGGTGGGACAGCTCGGGTACCTCGGTGAAGAAGGCGAAGTTGCCGCCGGTGGCCTGGGTGCCGCACTCGATCACGTGGCCCGCGGCGACGGCGCCCGCGAGTGCGTCGTAATCGTCCCGGCTCCAGCCGAAGTGGGCGGCGGCAGGCCCGACGACGACCGACGCGTCGGTGACGCGGCCGGTGACGACGACGTGCGCACCCTCGTCGAGGCACTCCGCGATGCCCCACGCGCCGAGGTACGCGTTCGCTGCGAGGGGTGCGCCGAAGCCCAGCTCGCCGGCCCGCCCGATCAGATCGTCGCCCTCGACGTGGGCGACGTCGACCCGCACCCCGAGACGTTCGGCGAGCGCGCGCACCGCGGTGGCGAGGCCGCCCGGATTCAGGCCGCCGGCATTGGCGACGATCTTGACCCCGCGGTCGAGGGCCAGTCCGAGGCACTCCTCGAGTTGGGTGAGGAACGTCTTGGCGTAACCCCGGTCCGGGGACTTGGCCCGGTCGCGGGCCAGGATCAGCATGGTGAGTTCGGCGAGGTAGTCGCCGGTGAGGTAGTCGAGGTCACCGCCGTCCAGCATCTCCCGCATGGCGACGTGCCGGTCCCCGTAGAAGCCCGAGCAGTTGCCGATCCGCACTGCTGACGCCACCCGAACTCCCATCACCGCCGACGGCTCGACCAACCGGTAGGTTAGTCGGAACCACCGGTCTCGCGTCAAGAGGACGGGTCCGGCCGCCGGTCGCCGGGGGCGTCGACCGTCGCTTTTGGAAGGTACGCAGCTCACCGGCTATCCTGAGGGGCAATTGCCGACGCCCTGGCGAGACCGGGGTGTGTGCGGCAGACCCAAAGCACGAATCTCACGAGGAGAAGCTCCACCATGGCTGTGCCCAAGCGGAGAATGTCGCGGTCGAACACCCGTAGCCGGCGGTCGCAGTGGAAGGCCGAGGCCACGGGCCTGGTCAACGTCAACGTCGCAGGTCAGCAGCACAAGGTGCCGCGTCGCCTGCTCAAGGCCGCGCGTCTCGGTCTCATCGACCTCGACCGCCGCTGACCCTGCCACCCTCCGCGGCGGCGCGCCTCTCAGGCCTGTCTCAGCCACTGGGTTGAGACTGTGGCTGTGCGCATACTCGTGGTTGACGACGATCGTGCTGTGCGCGAATCGCTACGTCGCTCACTCGCCTTCAACGGTTACTCGGTCGAACTGGCCCAGGATGGACTCGAAGCTCTCGACCTGATCGCCGGCGACCGGCCCGACGCCCTCGTGCTCGACGTGATGATGCCGAGGCTCGACGGTCTCGAAGTCTGCCGTCAGCTGCGCAGCACCGGTGACGACCTGCCGATCCTGGTGCTCACCGCGCGCGACTCGGTGTCCGAACGCGTCGCCGGCCTCGACGCGGGCGCCGACGACTACCTGCCCAAGCCCTTCGCCCTCGAGGAACTGCTGGCGCGGTTGCGCGCACTGTTGCGCCGTCGTGTGCTACCCGACGACCACGACTCGCCCGCACTGACCTTCTCGGACCTCAGCCTCGACCCGATCACGCGGGAAGTCACCCGCGGCGATCGCCAGATCAGCCTGACCCGCACCGAGTTCTCGCTGCTGGAGATGTTGATCGCCAACCCGCGGCGCGTGCTGACGCGCAGCCGCATCCTCGAAGAAGTCTGGGGATTCGACTTCCCGACGTCCGGCAACGCCCTCGAGGTGTACGTCGGCTATCTGCGCCGCAAGACGGAAGCGGAAGGGGAGCAACGACTCATCCACACCGTGCGCGGCGTCGGCTACGTCCTGCGTGAGACCCCGCCCTGATGGGTGCCCCGAGGTCACCGTTCTGGTGGCGATCCCGCGAGCGGCGCGCCGCCGACGTCCGGGATCCGGGGCGGCACGATGCCAGCTCGCTGTCGCTGCGCTGGCGCGTGATGTTGCTCGCGGTGTCGATGGTGGCGATGGTGGTCGTCCTGATGGCCCTCGCCGTCTACGCGGTGGTGTCCCGCGCGCTGTACGACGACATCGACAACCAACTGCAGATCCGCGCGCGGCTGCTGATCGAGAGCGGCCTGCTGGCGGTCGACCCAGGGAAGGCCATCGAGGGCACGGCCTACTCGGACGTCAATGCGATGTTCGTGATGCCCGGCCGCTCGATCTACACCGCCAACCAGGAGGGCCAAATCCTTCCCCTGGGTGACCCGGAGAAGGACGTCATCGACGGCCAGTTGCGAATGTCGTTGCGCACCGTCAACTTTCAACGAGTGCTCGCCGTCCACCTGTCGAGCGGCGATTCGCTGTTGATCTCCAAGAGCCTGGACCCCACCGGGAAGGTGATCAAACGCCTCGGCACCATCCTGTTCATCGTGGGTGGTCTCTGCATGGCGGTGGCCGCCATCGCCGGTGGCGCCGTCGCGCGGACGGGCCTGCGCCCGGTGGCCAGGCTGACCGACGCCGCGGAACGGGTGGCGCGCACCGACGATCTGCGGCCGATCCCCGTGCACGGCAGTGACGAACTGGCCCGTCTCACGGAGGCGTTCAACATGATGCTGCGCGCCCTGACCGAGTCGCGGGAGCGGCAGGCGCGCCTGGTCACCGACGCCGGCCACGAACTGCGCACCCCACTGACCTCCCTGCGCACCAACGTCGAGCTGTTGATGGCGTCCATGGCGCCCGGTGCCCCGAGCATTCCCGAGGACGAGATGACCGGGCTGCGCGCCGACGTCATCGCCCAGATCGAGGAACTCTCCACGTTGGTCGGCGACCTGGTGGACCTCACCAGGGACGACGCCGGTGCGCGCATCCACGAGCCCGTCGACCTGTCCGAGGTGATCGACCGGAGTCTGGAACGAGTTCGCAGGCGCCGCAATGACATCGAATTCGTCGTCTCGACCACCGGTTGGCAGGTGAACGGCGACGAAGCCGGCTTGTCGAGAGCGGTCCTCAACCTGTTGGACAACGCGGCGAAGTGGAGCCCTCCTGGCGGAAGGGTGGGGGTGTGGATGGCGCAGGTCGATCCGTTCCACGCCGAGCTGGTGGTCTCCGACCAGGGGCCGGGCATCGCGCCGGCCGAACGGCAGCTGGTGTTCGAGCGGTTCTACCGGTCGACGTCGGCGCGGGCGATGTCCGGATCGGGCCTCGGCCTGGCGATCGTCAAACAGGTCGTGGTGAAACACGGTGGGACACTGCGCATCGACGACACCGTGCCGGGTGGTGATCCGCCGGGGACGTCGTTTCACATGGTGCTTCCGGGGCGGCCGGTGGCCGCGTCCGACGACCGGATGGACGCGACACGCGAGAGCGCTGCGTTGGACGAGGTGTCCCACAACGCCGACAATGCTTGACGAAGGTTCTTGATCTGGGAGTGATTCTGTGAGGAGTCCGGGCAAGTCCCGAACGTTCTCTAAGTGGATTCTCAGCCCCGCGGGGCACATTTGGGGGCACGTCATTCGTTACTAGTGACAAGCCGCCGACGCGAACTACTCGAAAGAAGAGCACCCAGGAGCAATGACGAACCACCCGAGGTACTCGCCGCCCCCGCCGCCTCCGCCGCCCGGACATCGGCCAGGTGCTCGTGAAGGCCTGGCGCCGGGTTACCCCGGCGCGCCACGACCCGGTGCCGCCCACCCGCAGCAGTCCTACGACTGGCGGTATGCGACCGAGCCGCCGCAGGCCTACCGCGGTCCCCACGACCCGTATCGCACTGCCGACCACACCCGGATGATGCCGCCGCCCCCCGCCGCCCCTCGGCGCCGGTCGCGGGCCGGACGGCTGACGATCGGGGCGCTGGCGATCGCCGTGCTCTCCGCCGGCGTCGGCGGTGGCGTGGCCACCCTGGTGCAGCCGGAACGGCCGGTGCTGGGGGCGTCGTCGTCGGGTGCCGCACCCAGCGAGCCCGCCGCCAGCCTCCCCGCGGGCTCGGTCGAGCAGGTGGCCGCCAAGGTGGTGCCCAGCGTGGTGAAGTTGGAGACGAACCTCGGCAAGCAGTCCGAGGAGGGTTCGGGAATCATCCTGTCCACCGACGGCCTCGTCCTCACCAACAACCACGTGGTCGCCGCCGCCAACGGCGGCCCCGGTGCCCCGGATGGCACCGTCCAGACCAAGGTGACCTTCGCCAACGGCGCCACCACCTCGTTCAAGGTGGTCGGCACCGATCCCAGTAGCGACATCGCGGTCGTGCAGGCCGTCGGAGCCACCGGCCTGACGCCCATCACGCTGGGTTCGTCGGCGAATCTCCGCGTCGGCCAGGACGTCGTCGCGATCGGCTCGCCCCTCGGCCTGGAGGGCACGGTCACCACCGGCATCGTCAGCGCCCTGAACCGTCCCGTCGCCGCGGGCGGCGACGCGCAGAACCAGAACACCGTGCTGGACGCCATCCAGACCGACGCCGCGATCAACCCGGGCAACTCGGGCGGCGCGCTGGTGAACATGAACGGTGAGCTGGTCGGTGTGAACTCCGCGATCGCCACCCTCGGCGGTGATTCGGGGCAGTCCCAGAGCGGCTCGATTGGGCTCGGCTTCGCCATCCCCGTCGACCAGGCCAAGCGGATCGCCGACGAGCTGATTCAGAGCGGCACCGCCTCGCACGCCTCGCTGGGTGTGCAGGTCGGCAACGACGCCTCGGTCGACGGAGCCAAGATCGTGGACGTCACCGGTGGTGGCGCGGCCGCATCGGCGGGGCTGCCGAGCGGAGTCGTCGTCACCAAGATCGACGACCGGGTGATCGGCAGTGCCGACGCCCTGGTCGCAGCCGTCCGCTCGCGGGCGCCCGGCGACAAGGTCACGCTGACCTATCTGGATTCGTCGGGGAAGCCGCAGACCGTGGACGTCACCCTCGGCAAGGCACAGCAGTGACGATCACGCCGGGACGACCCGGGCTCAGGATGGCTGCGCCGGCGTCGGCGGTGGGATATACGGTTGCCATCATGGAACAGCCAGGTGAGTTGGTGGGTCGCGCACTGGTGGTCGTCGTCGATGACCGGACGGCGCACGGCGACGAAGAGGACCACAGTGGTCCGGTCGTCACCGAACTGCTCGGTGAGGCGGGCTTCGTCGTCGACGGCGTCGTGGTGGTCTCATCCGACGAGATCGAGATCCGCAACGCGTTGAACACCGCGGTCATCGGCGGCGTCGACCTCGTCATCTCGGTGGGCGGTACCGGCGTCACCCCGCGTGACGTCACGCCGGAGGCCACCCGGACCATCCTGGACCGCGAGCTGCTCGGCATCGCCGAGGCGCTGCGGGCGTCGGGCCTGTCGGCGGGCATCGTCGAGGCGGGCGTCTCCCGCGGGCTGGCCGGCATTTCGGGCAGCACCCTGGTCGTCAACATCGCCGGATCGCGTGCTGCCGTGCGCGACGGGATGGCCACTCTCGGTCCGCTGGCCATCCAGATCATCGACCAGCTATCCCGCTTGGACATCTAACTTCTCTCCGACTTCGGCGCTTCCGGCACCCGTCGCCCACCCTCTGCGTGGTCGGCGGGTGCCGTCGTCGTGGGCGGGATCGGTCTTGTCGTGTTAGTACGGTGTCAAGAGCAACGAATCAGCGAGTGTGATCTTCGTCACACTGAAGGAGCACTGTGACCGACCCGGCACCGTTTGAAGAGGTTTCAGTTAACAAGATTTTCGGCGATTTCCTTCCCGATACCACGAAGGACGAGTGGGAGGAACGCCCCTCCGACATCGACGCCGAGCGCGACGACTGGTTGCGGGACAACGTGCCGCCGCACCACAGCTGAGCTGTCAGTTCGCTCCGAGCGTGGGAAATGTCCAGCGCCTGAACAATTCTCCGAAAGTGTCATCGTGTGCGGATGTGCTCCCGATCGCCGCGGTGTGCGCCGGCCCGTGCGGGTTCATCCGCTCCCGACCCTGCGCTTCGGGCAAACTTCGCTTTGTGGCTGACGCCGCCGGCCGCCGCGTCGCGTACGCGTTGCTCGGCGGATGCCTCACCGTTATGTTTCTGCTGTCAACGATGAGCATTACGTAAGAAGAACATGTGAGGTTTCTAATTCCACTCACATGGAGACCTTGCAAGGTGTCAGGTTTAGCGGTGGAGCCGGGCACTCACAGAAACGGCGGACTCAACGTCCGTCACGACAGCTAGGGAGAACATGAAGGCAATCAGTCGGGTGCTGGTCGCGTTGGTCGCGGCCGTGGCGGCTCTCTTGACGAGCACGGGCACCTCTCACGCAGGTTTGGACAACGAGCTGAGCCTGGTCGATGGCCAGGACCGCACTCTGACGGTCCAACAGTGGGACACCTTCCTCAACGGTGTGTTCCCCCTGGACCGCAACCGCCTCACCCGCGAGTGGTTCCACTCCGGTCGGGCCAAGTTCACCGTCGCCGGCCCCGGCGCCGATGAGTTCGAGGGCACGCTCGAGCTGGGCTACCAGATCGGCTTCCCCTGGTCGCTGGGCGTGGGCATCAACTTCAGCTACACCACGCCGAACATCCTGTTGGACGACACCAACATCAACCCGTTGAGCGCAGGGTTCAACCCGCTCGGCTCGGTCATCACGCCCAACCTGTTCCCGGGTGTGTCGATCAGCGCCGACCTGGGCAACGGCCCCGGCATCCAGGAAGTCGCGACCTTCTCGGTCGACGTCAAGGGTGCCGCCGGAGGCGTTGCCGTCTCCAACGCGCACGGCACGGTCACCGGCGCTGCCGGTGGTGTGCTCCTGCGTCCGTTCGCACGGCTCATCGCCTCGACCGGTGACAGCGTCACCACCTACGGTGATCCCTGGAACATGAACTAACTCCCTAGTTCAGACGAGAACAGCCCCCGACTTCCGCCGGGGGCTGTTTTCGTGTGCGGGGGCGGCGCGGTTACTTGTCGCCGCTGGTGTACTTCGCCGTGTCGGGATCGGGGCCGGTGCCAGGGCCGGTGACCGTCTCGGTGCTGCGGCCGTCGGTCAGCAGGTTGCGGATCTCGGTCAGCAGGCTCAGTTCGGTGTCCTGGGCCTGCTCCACCTCGCCCTTCTTGCGGAGCCGGTTGTAGGGCACGACGACCAGGAAGTAGACGACCGCCGCGACGAGCACGAAGTTGATGGCCGCCGATATCAGCACGTTCAGATCGATGGTCTGGCCGCCGCCGATGCTGATCTTCAAGATGCCGACGTCGGTGCCGCTCGCGCCGATGCGGCTGGTCAGTGGGGTGATGATGCTGTCGGTGAACGTCTTGACCAGCGCAGTGAACGCGGTGCCGATGACAACCGCGACGGAGAGGTCGACGATGTTGCCTCGGGAGAGAAACTCCTTGAAACCCTTCAGCACGTGTGGTGTCCTTCCTGCGTGTGGTCCGGCCGGATGCCCGATCCCCTCGGGGTCAACGCTAACCGCGTAGGCGCTGCATGGGACGTGTTCAGGTGCTAGCTTCGACGGCGTGGCGATGCGGATCTTCCTGTCGATTGCGGCCGTGACGATCGGGCTGTGGACGGCGTCGGTCGGCGTTGCTCGGGCGGAACCGTCGACGCCGCCCCCCGGACCCACCACCACCTCGACCGACGACGAGCTCGTCGACATGGTGATGGACGCGATCAACAACGGCGCCGCGGCGCCGACCACCACACCGGTGGCTCCGCCACCCGGCTGAGGATCAGTGGAAGGTCAGGGTGATCGCCTGAGCGAGTGAGGCGCCCGCCACCTCATTGGCCTCGTGCACCGGCAGGGCGACCAACACCACGCCGTCGCGACCCGCATCCTTGGTCCTGGCCGACACCAGCACGACCACCGCGTCGGTGGCGACCACCCGTGGGTGCTCTGGCGCCACGGCGTTCGCACCCGCGGCGGCGACCGCGCTCGAGACGGCCAGCACGTCCACCACGTCACCGGGGCGCACCAGGTCGAGCAGAGCGGCGTCCGCCAGGTGCACGGGCACCATGCGGGCGTCGGGGCCGGCCGCCGCTTCGGTCAGCCGCGAACTCAGCACCCGTACGTCGGTGAGGACTTCGCCGCGGCGTGCCGGCGCGGCGAGCGTCGTGCCGACCAGCTCGTCGAGATGGGTCGGCGATCCATCGGGAATCGTTGTGACCGAGCGTGATTCGATTCGCAGGTCGGTGGCCACCAGCTCGACGCCCGACGCCAGGTCCCTGGCTGCCACCACGACGTCGGCGCGGCCGTCCGACGGATCCGGTCGCAGCGCGGCGACTGCAGCCAACACCACCAACGCCCCCGCGGCGACGCGCCGCGCGACGACCGTCCGCGTCCAGTCGGGTCGCCAGCCATGGACGATCCGCGAGATCGGCGACGGATTGAGTGATTCCCCCATGCGGCAACGCTAGGCATCACGCGCCCTTCGCGGACGGGGGCGGCCGCGGGGCCTGTGGATAACTTCTAGCTGGAGGCGGCGGCGGGCGAGCTCGAAGCGGCGGACGAAGCCGAGCTGGAACTCGCCTTGTCCGAGCCGTTGGACGAGCTCGACGACTTCTCGGCCGGCGTGGACTTCTCGGCCGGCTTGTCCGACTTCTCCGACGGCGCCGAGGACTCACTGCTACTGCTGGAGCCGTTCGTCGAGCTCTTGGCGGAGTCGCGGCTGTCGTTGCGGTAGAAGCCGCTGCCCTTGAACACCACGCCCACCGAACCGAAGAGCTTGCGCAACCGGCCCGAGCACTGGGTGCACTCGGTCAGGGCGTCGTCCGTGAACGCCTGCACCGCGTCGAAACGGTTGTCGCACTCAGTACATGCGTACGAGTAGGTCGGCACGTGAACCTCCGAGACGGAATGAAACTTGTTAGCACTCTAACTGCTCAAGTGCTAGAACCGCTATGTGGGCTTCGCCATTCCCGCCTGACCGGGTACGTTGCCGAATTTCAGCTGCCGAATCTCACCACGCCGTGCCCGGGCGTCAGAGCATGCGTCATCGGCACGTCGTGTGCTTCGCCGGGGAGGTGGTCGACCAGCTCGTCGTCGCGGACCACGGCGATCAGCATGGCGCCGGATCCGGCGAGCGGCAGCGACCGGTCGTAGAACCCCGCGCCGCGGCCCAGTCGCACGCCCGCGCGGTCGACGGCCAGTGCCGGGACGAGGATGACCGAGGCGGCGCCGATCGCCTCGGGCGACGACCACGGCGGACGCGGCTCACGCAGGCCCAAGCGCGCCTCGACGAGCGGACGCTCGCCATACTGCCCCCAGCTCAACGGCAGGGGCGTCCCCGAGTCGTCCATCCGCGCGACGGGCAGCAACACCGTCGCACCGGCCGTCACCAGCGCCTCGAGCATGGCGGTGGAGCCGGGTTCCGACCCGACGGGCACGTACGCGCACACCGTGTCACCCGGTCGCACCAGGGCCGCGACGCTCGCGCACAGCGCCTCGGACTCCGCACGGCGCTCGTCAACGCCCATCGCGCGGCGGGCGGCCAGGATGGCGGTTCGCAACGCGGACTTCGTCTCCTCCACGAGGTCCACCATGTCATGGGAAACGCGCAGGCCCACTCGGGTCGCAGGCAACGAGATGACGTTATGGTGTGAACGATGACGACACGGGCACTGGTGCCGATTCCTCGCACCGCCATCGTTCCCGCTGCGGGCCTCGGAACGAGATTCCTTCCTGCGACGAAGACGGTGCCCAAGGAGCTGCTGCCCGTCGTCGACACGCCGGGCATCGAACTGGTCGCCGCCGAGGCGGCGGAGGCCGGCGCCGAGCGTCTCATCATCGTGACGTCCGAGGGCAAGGACGGCGTCGTCGCGCACTTCGTCGAGGACCTCATCCTCGAGGGCACCCTGGAGGCGCGCGGCAAGCAGGTGATGTTGGAGAAGGTGCGGCGGGCGCCGGCGCTGATCAAGGTCGAGTCGGTGGTGCAGAGCAAGCCGCTCGGGCTCGGCCATGCGGTGGGTTGCGTCGAGCCGAGTCTGCTGCCCGACGAGGATGCCGTCGCGGTGTTGCTGCCCGACGACCTCGTCCTGCCGACCGGTGTGCTGGAGACCATGTCCAAGGTGCGCGCCAAGCGTGGCGGATCGGTGCTGTGCGCGATCGAGGTGCCCGCCGCGGACATCAGCGCCTACGGCGTGTTCGACGTCGAGGCGGTGCCCGACGCGTTGAACCCAAACGTGTTGCGCGTCAAGGGCATGGTGGAGAAGCCCACGGCCGAGGCGGCCCCGTCGCTGTACGCCGCCGCCGGCCGGTACGTGTTGGATCGGGAGATCTTCGATGCGCTGCGCCGGGTCCAGAAGGGCGCCGGCGGGGAGATTCAGCTGACCGATGCGATCGCCCTGCTGATCGACGAAGGCCACCCCGTCCACGTCGTGGTCCATCGCGGACGCCGACACGACCTGGGAAATCCCGGCGGGTACCTCAAGGCTGCGGTTGACTTTGCGTTGGAGCGCGACGACTACGGACCAGAGCTGCGGCGCTGGCTGGTCGAGCGATTGGACCTGAGCACCAACTGACCAGCGTGGAGGCTCCGCGACTGAAGAGAGGCGCATAAGTGCGTTCGGTGGAGGAGCAGCAGGCCCGGGTGGCCGCCGCGGCGGTGGCGCCGAGGCCGGTACGGGTGGCCATCGCCGAGGCGCAGGGGTTGATGTGTGCCGAGGAAGTGGTCACCGAACGTCCCCTGCCCGGCTTCGATCAGGCCGCCATCGACGGCTACGCGGTGCGCAGCGTCGACGTGCTGAGTGTCGAACCCGGCACCGACGGTGACGACGCCGGCGCCGCGGCCGAGAACGAGGTCAGCCTCCCGGTGATGGGTGTCATCGAGGCGGGTGCCAAGACGCCGAGCAGACTGCAACCGCGTCAGGCGGCCAGGGTGCAGACCGGCGCGCCCATGCCGACGCTGGCCGATGCGGTGCTACCGCTGCGCTGGACCGACGGTGGTGACTCGCGCGTGCGGGTGTTGCGCGGCGTGCGGTCGGGTGCCTACGTGCGGCGCACGGGTGACGACGTCCAGCCGGGTGACGTCGCGGTGCGGTCGGGAACCATCATCGGGGCAGCGCAGGTGGGGCTGCTCGCCGCCGTCGGGCGCGAGCGGGTGCTGGTCCATCCGCGGCCGCGGCTGTCGGTGATGAGCGTGGGCGGTGAACTGGTCGACGTGTCGCGGACCCCCGGCAACGGCCAGGTCTACGACGTCAACTCGTACGCGCTGGCGGCCGCCGGACGCGACGCCGGCGCCGAGGTGAATCGCGTCGGCATCGTGGACACCGAATCGAAGACGCTGCGCGACGTCGTCGAGGGACAGATCAACCGTGCCGAGGTACTCGTCATCTCGGGTGCGGTGGGCGGCACGGCGGCAGAGAGCGTGCGGGCGGTGTTGTCCGAGATCGGCGAGATGGAGGTGGCGCGCATCGCGATGCACCCCGGCTCGGTCCAGGGCTTCGGCCAGCTGGGCCGCGACGGTGTGCCGGTGTTCCTGCTGCCGGCCAATCCGGTGAGCGCGCTCGTCGTCTTCGAGGTGATGGTGCGTCCGCTGATCCGGATGTCGCTCGGCAAGCGGCAGCCGCTGCGGCGCGTCGTGCAGGCGCGCACCTTGTCGCCGATCACGTCTGTGGCCGGACGCAAGGGCTACCTGCGCGGTCAACTGATGCGCGACCAGGACACCGGTGAATATCTGGTGCAGGCGCTCGGCGGGGCGCCGGGTGCGTCGTCGCATCTGTTGGCGACGTTGGCCGAGGCGAACTGCCTCGTCGTGATTCCCAGTGAGGCCGAGCAGATCCGGACCGGCGAGATCGTGGACGTGGCCTTCCTGGCTCAACGCGGCTGAGCGGACGGCGGACATGAACATGTGGCGGTCGACTTCGATGCATCCTGGTTGGCCGAAGGCCGTCGGTCCGCTGCGGGTGCCCGCCGGTCTGGTCCGGCTGCGACCCGTACGGCTGCGCGATGGTGCCGCGTGGAGCCGCATCCGGCTTGCCGACCAGGCGCACCTGGAACCGTGGGAACCCGTCGCCGAGGTCAGTTGGGAAGTGCGGCACTCCCTTTCGTCGTGGCCGTCGATCTGTTCGGGACTGCGTTCGGAAGCGCGCAAGGGCCGCATGCTGCCGTATGCGATCGAACTCGACGGCGAGTTCTGCGGTCAGCTCACCATCGGCAACGTGACGCATGGTGCGTTGCGCTCGGCGTGGATCGGGTATTGGGTGGCCAAGGGCCGCAATGGTGGCGGGGTGGCGACGGCGGCGCTGGTGCTCGGCCTCGACCACGGCTTCGGGCCGGTCGGGTTGCACCGCATCGAGGCGACGGTACGGCCGGAGAACGCGCCGAGCAGGGCGGTGTTGGCGAAGGCTCACTTCCGCGAGGAGGGGCTGCTCAAGCGGTATCTCGAGGTCGACGGCGCGTGGCGGGACCACCTGCTGGTGGCGATCACGATCGAGGAATTGAACGGTTCGGCAACGTCGGAACTGGTCCGTGCCGGCCGCGCGAACTGGGCTTAATGTTGTTGCAGTTGTGACATATGGGGCAAATGTGCTTGTCAGGGACGAGTTACAGGTGTGTAATTAGCCCCGGCGCGTCATCCCCGGATGCGCTGGTCACGGACCTATCGTACGGGGAAAGGAGCCGGCGACATGCCAAGCATTCCGCAATCTCTGCTGTGGATCTCTCTCGTCGTGCTCTGGCTCTTCGTGCTCGTTCCGATGCTGATCAGCAAGCGCGACACCGTGCGTCGCACCAGTGACGTGGCCTTGGCGACCCGGGTGCTGAACACCAGGAGCGGCGAACGACTGCTGCGCCGCCGCAAGCCGGCCGCCGGTCACCACAGTGACCCGGACTGGCGCCCGACGCACGACGACGTCGACGATCTCCACGGTGGCCACGAGGACGAGCAGGAGTACGACGCCGAGCCGGTGACGGCGCCGCGCAGGGCCGTCGTGGTGATGGCCGCCGCCAAGGTGGCGGCCGAGCCCGACTACCTCGACGTCGACATCGTCGAAGAGGACTCCGGGGCGCTGCCGATCGGCGCGTCCGCGCAACTGGCCTTCGACCAGGATCCCGAGCTCCCCCTGGACTTCGACGACAACACCGCCACGTTCACCATCGACGATCTCCAGGAAGTCGACGAGGCGGAGCAGGTCGCGGCACCCGAGCCGGCCCACGACGCCGACGACGACGACGTGTTCGACGAGCCGGCGCCGGATGCCGCCGAGTCCGAGGACACCGACGCATTCACCGCCGCTGCCGAGGACGACACGGACCACGAGTACGAGTACGTCGACGACTCGTCGGGACTCGAGGCGGTGTCGGAGGACGACGTTCTGGCCGCAGGGTCGACGGCGCACGCCCGGCCGCACCACTACGAGTCGAAGACGGCCGTGGCGGTGGCCGCGCGCAAGTTCGCCTTCCGCAAGCGGATGTTGATGGCCATGGCGGTGCTGCTGGTGGCGTCGGCGGCAGCCGCCTACCTGGTGTCGCCGACGTTCTGGTGGGCCTGCGGCTCGGTCGGCGCGATCACGGTGCTGTACCTCGGCTATCTGCGGCGTCAGACCCGCATCGAGATGCAGGTGCGTCGCAGGCGTGCGCAGCGGCTTCGGCGGTCACACCTCGGCGTCGAGAACACCGAGGACCCCGAATTCGAGGTCGTCCCGGCCCGTCTGCGGCGGCCCGGCTCGGTGGTGCTGGAGATCGACGACGAGGACCCGATCTTCGAGCACCTCGACTACGCACCGTTCGCCCGTCACTACGACCTGCCGCGAGCAGCCGGTCAGTAGCGCTGATTTCTAGGTCGGCACCGGCACTGGTAACCTTTGTCACCGGTACAAGGGGCTATGGCGCAGTTGGTAGCGCGACTCGTTCGCATCGAGTAGGTCAGGGGTTCGATTCCCCTTAGCTCCACAGAACGACCGCTGTTCAGAGGCGGAGAACCGGCCTTCGGCCGAGCGTTTCAAGACGCTGCTGGAGGACCCGACGAAGCGTTGCGCGTCGTCGAGGTCGACGAGCACGCCCGACCACATTTGCACCGGCTGTGATACTGGCGGTGGTGTCGCGGCCGAAAGTGACGGCGGGCCAATCTTTCTGACTTCAAGGTATCAATTCCTGGGTTGGTGGCCGGCATCGAATCGTGTGTCGGTGATCCGGGCGACCATTCCACGACGCATGGATGGGCCGTCCGGCTCGACGCCGGGCGGCATCCGCGTGCTCGTGTCGACCGGCGGCGCGCACCAGAATTCGACCGTCCATCGTGCCCCTGCTGCGGGTGCGTAGCGCGTCAAGACTCCAAACGCCCAGCGCACGTGGTGCGCCACCGGCCGTTCGACGCAGTTTCCAGATGGCTGGCGACCTGGCTCGTCACGAGCACTCGAGGTCCAGTCGCTCTTGTCGACGTACGAGCAGGCTGGGCAGCCATCGCGCGTCCTCGACCGCTCGGCGGTCCCCGCGGCGGTGCGTACATCGCCGCCGACCAGGCCCTCCAGCAACCGGGTCGCCCCCAAGCCCCCAGGCGACGAGTTGGTCGGCGTCCTCGTCCGGCACTCCGATCAACCGCGCGACGATCATCATCGGCAGCCGGTTGGCCACCGCGCTCATCCACTCGATGCGTCCATCTCGGGCGGACGCGTCGCACAGGCGCGTGACGGTCTCGGCGGTGAAGGACTCGGCCGCCGACCCCGTCCATCACGAAGGGGCTCACGGTGCCGTCGGTGTCGAGCATCATCGTCGCCGTCAGGTTCGAAGAGAAGTCTTCGCAGCGGGTGACCGCCTCGTTCACCGCGTCCCAACTCGACACCGCGTAGAAGCCGGACTCACCGATCCGGTGGACGTGCCCGATCGCGTGCATGCGTTCGTACAGCGGGTAGGGGTCCTGCAAAGGGTGCATTGCTCGCGCGCCACGATCTACCGCTACGCCGGCGGCAAGGCCCAGATTCGGGACGCCGTCCTGACGCGCCTGGCCGCCGGCGTGATCGACACCGTCCGGTGCGCCGTCGACGGCCTCGCCGGCCAGGACCGAATCGTCACCGCCATCACGGGGCGCTGAGCGAGATGCGTTCTGAGCCGGTGCGAGGTCTGATGACCGGCTCGCGCAGAGCCGCCGACATCGGCGAGCTGCAGTCCTCACCGGTGCTGGTCGACATCGCAGCCGAACTCGCCGGTCTGACCGCCGATCGACCGGCCGCGCAGTGGGTGCTCCACGTGGTCCTGTCGCTGGTCTACCTACCACTCGGTGATCCCGCGGCCGAAGCGGAACTGCTGCGGCGGTTCGTGTCGCCGGGGCTATTGGTGTAGGTCATACGCGGACGACTCCCGAACGACACCGCTAGCGTGGAAGGCGTGCGCACATCCCCGACTCGAGGAGGACGCCGTGCCGCCCGAGCAGATTCGCGAAATGGCCAAGGACGCTTACGTCTACGGCTTCCCGCTGGTGGACAACTACCGCATCCAGCACTCCTACTTCGTCGACGCCGACGGCCCCGAGTACAAGGGACCCTGGAATCAGGTGCACAGCGCGGCCCGCGTCTACACCCCGGCGGACAAGGCGGTGCAGACGCCGAACTCCGACACCCCGTACTCCCAGCTCGGGGCAGACCTTCGCGCCGAGCCGCTGGTGCTGACCGTGCCACCCATCGAGGCCGGTCGCTACTACAGCCTGCAATTCATCGACGCCTACACCTTCAACGTCGACTACGTGGGCAGCCGCACCACCGGTAACGGCGGCGGCCGGTATCTGCTGGCCGGACCCGGTTGGCACCGTGACACCCCCGCGGGCATCAGCAAGGTGATCCGCTCAAATACCGACTTCATGTTCGTCTTCTACCGGACTCAATTGTTCGGACCTGACGATCTCGGCAACGTCAGGGAGATTCAGTCCCGCTACACCGCCCAACCGCTGTCCACCTACCTCGATCGGCCGGCTCCGCCGCAACCGTCGCCCGTCGAGTTCCCGGCACCGCCGAGCGTCGCCGAGGAGGCGACCTCGCTGGACTTCTTCACCGTGTTGTCCTTCGTCCTGGCCCATGCGCCCGTGCTCGCGGCCGACGAGGACGTACGCAACCGCATGGCCGCGATCGGCGTCAGCGGCGACGTCCCATTTCGCCCCGACGCCATCGAACTCGAAGTGCGGCAACCACTTCAGGACGGCATGGTCGACGCACGGACGGAACTGGCGTCGTTTGTCGAGCGCGAACTGGACACCGGCCAGGTCACCTCGGCCGACCTGTTCGGTACCCCGGAAGAGATGGGCGCCAACTACCTGTATCGGATGGCCGGGGCGGCCCTGGGCATCTACGGCAACAGCAAGGCCGAGGCGATCTACCCCGGTTTCGTCACCGACGACACCGGCGCACCGCTGATCGGGACCAACGCCTACACCTACCGCTTCGCGCCTGGACTGCTTCCACCGGTCAACGCGTTCTGGTCGTTGACGATGTACGACGCCACGACCAGCCTGCTCGTCGACAATCCCGTCGACCGCTATCTCATCAATTCGCCGATGCTGCCCGACCTCGTCGAAGACGCCGACGGCGGTTACACGTTGCATCTGCGGCACACCGCGCCGCCGGAGGCCGACTACGCGAACTGGCTGCCCACACCCGAGGGACCGTTCCGGATCATCCTCCGACTATATTGTCCCAAACCCGAAGCGCTCGACGGCCGTTGGAGCGCACCGAAACCACACCTGGTGACGTCAATGGAGGAGCAATGATGGCGAGCGCGGCAGACATCCACCATCGAACTCAGCTGCCCGTGCCGGATCGAGTGGCCCCGGGCGTCACGACCTACGACGCCAAGGACCCCGACACGCACTACCCGCCCATCGCTCGGATCCGTCCGCCGGCGGGGGCGCCGAACGTCGTGGTGATCATGACCGACGACACGGGCTTCGGCGCGTCCAGCGCCTTCGGTGGACCGTGCCGCACACCCAATGCCGAACGTCTCGCCCAGCGCGGGTTGCGGTACACCCGCTTCCACACCACCGCGCTGTGCTCGCCCACTCGCGCGGCGTTGTTGTCGGGTCGCAATCACCACACCGTGGGCATGGGCGGGATCACCGAGGCGGCGACCGCGGCGCCGGGACAGAACTCGGTACGGCCCAACACGTGCGCGCCGTTGCCGGAGGTGTTGCGACTCAACGGATATTCGACCGCCCAGTTCGGCAAGTGCCACGAAGTCCCGGTGTGGGAGACCAGTCCGTCGGGTCCGTTCGACCACTGGCCGACCCCCGGTGGCGGCTTCGAGCACTTCTACGGCTTCATCGGTGGGGAGACCAACCAGTACTACCCGGCGCTCTACGATGGCACCTCGGCGGTCGACCCGGCGAAGACTCCGGAGGAGGGCTATCACCTGACCGAGGACCTGGCCGACCGGGCCATCGGCTACCTGCGCCAGCAGACGTCGCTGACGCCGGACAAGCCCTTCTTCGTCTACTTCGCCCCCGGCGCGACACACGCCCCGCACCACGTGCCCAGCGAATGGTCCGACAGGTATGCCGGAGAGTTCGACGACGGATGGGACGCGTTGCGGGAGAAAACCTTCGAACGTCAGAAGGCGATGGGTGTCGTACCCGCGGACGCTGACCTCACCGCCCGCAGCGCGGGCATCCCGGCGTGGGCCGACGTCGACGACGCCCTCAAACCGGTGCTGGCCCGCCAAATGGAGATCTACGCCGGCTTCCTGGAGCACACCGACCATCACATCGGCCGCGTCCTGGACACCCTCGACGAGTTGGGGATCGCCGACAACACGTTGGTGTACTACATCATCGGCGACAACGGCGCCTCCGCGGAAGGCTCACTGCAGGGCACGTTCAACGAAATGGTCACCCTGACCGGCTTCGGTGCTCTGGAGACTCCGGAGTTCATGGCCTCGCACGTCGAGAAGTTCGGCACCCCGCAGTCCTACAACCACTATGCGGTCGGCTGGGCACACGCCATGAACACCCCCTATCAGTGGACCAAACAGGTCGCCTCACACTGGGGCGGGACCCGCAACGGCACCATCGTGTCCTGGCCGGCCGGCATCACCGCGGCAGGGGAGGACCGGCACCAGTTCACCCACGTCATCGACCTCGCCGCCACCGTCCTCGAGGTTGCCGGACTCCCCGAGCCGATGACTGTCCATGGTGTGCAACAGCTTCCGCTCGAAGGCACCAGCATGGTCTACAGCTTCAGTGACGCCGACGCCCCCGAACGCCATGGCACCCAGTACTTCGAAATGGTCGGCAACCGCGGCATCTACCACCAGGGGTGGGCCGCCGTCACCAAGCACCGCACGCCCTGGGAGACCGGTGACGCGCCGCTACCGGCCTTCGACGACGACGTCTGGGAGCTCTACGACACCGGCACCGACTGGACCCAAGCCCACGACGTCGCCGACCGACACCCCGATAAACTCCATGCCCTGCAGCGACTGTGGCTCATCGAGGCGGCCAAGCACAACGCCCTGCCGCTGGACGACCGGTTCGCCGAACGCGCCAACCCCGACATCGCCGGACGTCCTCAACTGGTCACCGGCACGCGCCAGCGGCTGTATCAGGGTATGGGCCGACTCAACGAGAACTCCGTCATCAGCCTGAAGAATAAGTCGCACACCATCACCGCCCACATCGAGGTGCCCGAGGCCGGCGCCAACGGCGTCATCGTCGCCCAGGGCGGCATGGTGGGTGGCTGGAGCCTGTACGCCTGCGACGGCATCCTCAAGTACTGCTACAACTTCTACAATCTGCAGCGGTACTACGTCACCGCCGCCGCCCCGCTGACTGCAGGCGTTCACGACGTCGTCGCCGACTTCGCCTACGACGGCGGCGGACTGGCCAAGGGCGGACGGCTCACCCTGCTGCTCGACGGCGCGGAGGTCGGCGCGGGCCGCATCGAGCAAACCGAACCCATCATGTTCGCCGCCGACGAGACCTGCGACCTCGGCCGAGACGCCGGATCACCCGTCACCGACGACTACCCTGCCAGCGGTGACCGCTTCACCGGCCGCGTGCACTGGGTCGACCTCGACACCAGCCACGCCGGTGAACACCCGGACCCGGACGCCGAACGCCGACGACGACTCCACGTCGGCATGGGCATCCAGTAGACACCTACTCGTACCTGCGTCGTGGATCCCCGTGCGGCCCTGCGAGTCGACGCTCGCGCGTGAGTGCCTTCGGCGCGTCAGCGTGTTGGGCACCATCACCCTTCCGACGTCTGGATCGGGAGCCGGACGCAACATCCGCACGCCAAGAATGGCGTTTTCCAATCAGCGGGTCCGCTCGGCGGGGGCAGCGTCGACCACCGTTCCGGCGCCTTCCGCACACCCGGGGTCGCAGAGGATGGCTTCCTCAAGCTCCTGCGTTTGCACATCCGGCGGGAACATCGGAACGACCTCGCCGCCTGGTTGGGGACGACGGGCAGTCGCTTCTAGATCCTCCAAGTGCCGTTCGACGACCCTTCAGCGACCCGCTGGTGAAGGCCCAAGGACTACGCCGGTTCAACTTTGGTTGGGTGGTCGTTCGATGAATGTCGGATTGTCGGTTTGCCCTGGTTGTGGCCAGTTGGAGAACACTTCGGCGTAGCTGTGACTCATCACTTCGAGAACGGTGCCCCAGGGGTCGGCGACGTACACCAAGACCCAAGGACGCCCTGGCACGAAGGTGACCGGATCGGACAACTGCGTGCCGCCGTGCCGGATGACGGTCTCGACCGTGCCCACCACGTCTTGGTTCGTCAGGCACACGTGCCACGGCCCCCGCACGGTGTAGGGCACCGGCCCTCGCTCGTCGCGGCCGTCCACCGGTGGATCGATGAACTGAAACAACTCGAGCCCAACACCGTTGGCCGCCAGCAGATGCGCCTGCCACGCCCGTTTGAAGCGCGGACCAAATGCGCTGCGAGCCTCGTCGTGGCGCCCCGGCTCCAACAGTCGGGGGCCCATGATGCACCTCAGCCCGAACACGGCGTGATACCAATCGATCGCGGCGAACACGTCGGGGACGGTCACTCCGACGTGGTTCACGCTCAGCGCAGCCGGTGGCAGCTCGGGACGGTCTTGGGTGTCGCTCGCCATGAGTGTTCCTATTCGTTCGACGTCGACGTCCCGCGGCACGGGCGGCGACCTCGAAGGGGGTGACGTAGTCGTCGTCCCGGTAGCCGTGGCCGATCGCGGTCTGGACGAGTTGGTGGGTGGAGGCGGCGAAGGGAGCGGCATTTCCAGCGTGCGGGCAGCAGCCGGCCCGAGATCGACGTCCTTGCGCAGGTTCCCCGGGGCAAAGGCGGGGGCTGACTCCGCCCTGCTCGGCCAGCGTGGTGACTTCGGGTAAGGCCTCGGAGATCATGCCGCGGAATGAATGGTGGGCCAGTTCGACCAGTCGGGACTTCTCGCCCGCTCCGGCGTACACGACGGTCGGCGCATTCGAGGCAAGGTGCTGTCGCGTGGCGCCGAAGGCCACCAGCGTCTTCGCCTTGTCGGCGGTGAGGCCCAAACGGTGAGGTCGGTGCCACCCTCTGGCAGCCAAGTGGCCATCGCCGTGCCCATCCGAGCGGTTCCCAGCCACCCGGTTCCCGGTGTGTTGTTCAAGTCGTCTCCTTCCAAGAGAAAACGGGTTCCGCTCCACTACGTCTTACTCGGGTCGATAGCGATCGGCTAGATCAACGTCGATGGGTTGCTCGAGCGTGTCAGTTCCGGTCGAAAAGTGAGCAGGTGATTCCGGAACGGGAGACGAGTCGAGCTGGCCGGCTGCAATCCGGAGATCTGGCTGGGTTCGTCGGCGATGTTGGTCGTGGCGATGGCGTCGAGGTACGGCAGCCCGGTCTGCCAATAGGTCTCGTTGCGGACCGACGTAGATCAGGCGGTGGGGCGGCACCCAGATCGTCGTCGTGGAAGGCGACGGTTGGGTTTAGCGGGCTGGCGACGCCGGCGGTGACGGACGAAGGCTGACGGACCTACTCGCCCTTGAGGACATTCGGATAGGGAATGTCGTCGGTGGCGATGTCGCCGGGGAAGCACGGTGTAGAGCCCTGGAGTGTGGGCGGGTAATTCGGCGGGTTCGACGCCATGATCTGCAGGCGGTATCCATCGGGCCCGTAGCCGAACTGGTTGGGCTTGGTGAACCCGTCACGTTCGAAGACGTACCAACCCCAGCTCCGCCAGACGTCACCAACCTTGCTGATGACGGCGTTCGGGTCTGCGCTTCCCGGCACGGTGACGTTGCCGATCGTCTGGAAGTGGACGGGAGCGGTCTTGGGGTCCTTGGGTTCGTCGTCGCAACCGATGTTTTGACCCGGTCCCGCGTACCCGGCGCTGTCCAGGACGGTTCCCGGTGGCAGGGCTTGCAGGGTTCGCTTGAGGTAACCGACCAGCGTGTCCTGGGCCTGCTGCTGACTGGAGGGAACCACGTCCTTGGGGTTCCAACCCGCGGGCGGTGGCGGTGCAGATGTCACGGGTGAGCCTCCCATTTCAGTAGCGCCGCTGGGGATCGACGGTCCCAGATTGCCCTTGTCGCTGCAGCCGCCGAGTACGGCAACGGTCGCCAACAAGACGCCGGCAAGGCAGCGAGGCAGTCGCGGCAGGGGTTTCGTCCGCACGATGTAAGACGTCCTTGTCAGTTGGAGTGCACGATGAACGGAGGCGGTTTCCCAGCGATGATGGCACCCATGTCGGCCAGGGCGGGATTGCCGATGTCCCAGTAGCTGCTGTGCGCGGCGATCGAGGGGATGTTCCACTCGGGGGGACCCGTAGTCAGTCCGGGCGATGCTTCCAGCGCGACGGCACCGAATCCGGCCCAGGTGGGGTCGGGTCCGAGGACGGTGCCCACGGCGGCCTGGATGATGTCGTGTTCGGCCCGCACGGCGTACACGTTGCCGCCGGGATCCACATTCAGCTCGGAGGCGTTGTCGACCAGCATGCCGGGACTGCCGACTCCGATGATGTTCTCCGCAGGAAGGTGGTGGCCGTCAGAGCCCGCTGCCCCGACCAAGGTCGATCCATAGCTGTGCCCGACCACCGTGTCCAGGGACGGCGCTCCCTGGTGTGACGCTTGGGCACCGGAAAGATAGGAGTCCAGCGCGCCTGCGCCGTGGCGGGCCGGGTCCGGGGATCCCGCTTCGAACACGTCCATCGGGCGGTCGTACCCCATCCACGTGGTCACGGCCACGTGACCCCGGAGGGTCTGGTCGGCCTGGATGGTGGCGTCGTACATCTTCATCGATTTCTCGGTTGCGCCCTGGAAAGCTGCAAGGTCTTGACCCGTGCCAGGGACCAGGGTGGCGGTGTGGCTGGCGGTGTCGGGATTACCGATGGATGCCGCGGCGTGACCCTTGTCGTCGATGAACCCGAGCAGGTGCGGAACACCGTTCTTGGAATCCAAGGTGGACTCCACCGACTCGTACCCATCCAGAGTGTGGTTGGCCGCGTTCCATTGCGCCTTCCAGTCCCGCCATTGGGAGTACCTCTTCGCGTCGCCCTTCGGATTCGGTACCGCGCCTGCCGCCCAGTCCGGGTGCTGAGCCTTCAAGACGTCCAGCTTGGCTCGGGTGTTGGCATGCAGTTCGGTGAGGTGCATGCGGTTGTAGTGGTCACGACCCAGATGGTCGGCAGGATCGAACGGCATGCCGCCGTAATTGCCGATGGAGTGGTCCTGGTCGTACATCCAGTTCTTCTCTTCCGGGGTGAGCGCGTTCCAAAAGTCTTCGAACTCTTGGGGGTCGGTTGGGGGGTTCGCCATCTGAGCACGGACCTCGGGGCGGTCCTCCACGGGTCCCGTGGCGTCGTTGCCCGCCATGGTGATGGCGCGGGCCAGATCGGCGTCGGCGGCATTTGCTTCGGTCAGGACCTTGCCGATCCGGGTCTCCAGGTCCTTTTGTTCGATCCAGTAGACCGGGTCGTTCTTCAGTCTGTCGGGTTCCAGCGCGGTGACCGTCCCGGTGACGGCGTCGATGCTGAACCCTTCGGAGCGGGCGTCGCCGTTGATGCCCTTCACCGCGTCCTTCACGAACTGGATCTCATCGGCCGACTTGTTCGTCGCCGAGGCGATGGCCGCCATCTCCTCGGCGTGGGCGGCCAGATGATGGCTCAACGTGTCCAAGGCGGCCCGGGCAGCATCACCGCCGGCGCCTTGCCAGGTAGCGATCATCGGGAGCTTCGACAAGCCGTTCTTCACTTCCTCGGCGCTGGCCCCCCGCTTGCCCAGGGCCGAGGAGACATCGCGCACCGCATCGGCATCCCAGCGCTCGACGTCGGCAAGGGTGATCGCCATCAGCGGGTGCGGTCGAGCGCCTCTGCGGCATCGGCGTCGTTGTGACCGTAGCCGTTGGCCGCCATCCGGTACGCAGCCCCGTGTGCTGCGATGTCACCGGACAGCCGGGTCGTGGTTGCCTGCCACTCCGCCACCTTCGACTGCAGTGCCGATGCCGATGCACCCACCCAGCCGGTCTGCGCTCCCTCGATCACACCGTCGGCAGCGGCATGGGCGGCCCGCAACTCGGCGTCGTGCATGTCCATGTGATCCGCCGACATGTGGAGGTCAACCGGATTGACTTTCAGTTCATCCATCACACTCCCCTCGAACGAAGCCGGCGCTCGTCCCCAATCCGATGAATACGTCTCGCCTGCCTCCAGAATATGCGCGTCGACCTCGAGTGCTCGACACCAACTCGGCGAACCCACCGAAGAATTGGTCTAGCATCCCTCGCCAGTAGCAAACTCCCCGCCGACGCTGCCCGTTGGAGCGCACCGCGATCGCTCGGAATCCGCTAACCTGAAGACCGGGTCAGAACACTTCTCTCACCTCTGCCGCACGTTGGCGTTACTTCGACTGGCGGCGGTTTGCTCGACGAAGTCGCTCCCTGGGAAGCGGCTCGATGGCGACCTGCCAGAACGGGTATGGGAACCCAGACGGCCACCCGTACTGCAGTGTATGCGGAACTGCGCTTCCCGCGGCCAGGCAGACATCGGGCGCATCGATGGCTCCGACCGAGCGTATCGCGACGCCAACAGTTCGAGGGAACGGGCTGCTGGTGGGGACACCACATGATTGACGTGTCATGTCCCCAATCGCCCGGCTCTATGGGCGTATCGCCACCTCAACTCGGCGGTAGGCCAGCGGGATGCTCACCTGCACCGGCGGCTGCCCGCAGATGGCGAACTGTGCCAAGCCATAGCGGTTCTGGCACGTGCCCATCGGGATGCAATCTGGCGACGGACCAGGCGCACAACGAATTACGATCGATGTTGCGTGAGTACTTCCCAACATTCGCGGCCACGTTTCACCAAACGATTCCCATTGAGTATCGCCAGCCCCGAAGCCGGGGCCGTTCGGGCCACCGCACCCACTCCGGCAGCGGCCGCCAAACTCTCGACGAGACGGATCACAGCGGCGCTGCGTCGGGCCGGCCGCAGACGCCGCATAGATCACGCGCCCGCCGAGATAAAGACAGCACTGCGCGAGCCGCAGACGCGTCACCGCTCAGGTGGAGGCCGCGATGGGCAAGCAGACGTCGGCCTTGCTCGCAGCGCTGAACACCGCGTGCGCCAGCGTCGACGAACTGGGCCAGGCCTCTGCCGATCAGTTCACCGAGAACTGCTCTCTCGGGTTCCGCAGGATATGGGCGACGTGATCTACACCAGTAGCACGGTTTTTAGGACAGAACGAGTCCTACACGGTTTCTAGGGTCGCAGCCATGACCATGAACCAAAATGACGTCCTGCCATTTCGGATCTCGATCGAGCAGTCCGAGATCGATCGGCTACATCGTCGCCTCGACGAGACACGCTGGCCGCAAGCCCTTCCAGGCGACAGCTGGGATACCGGTGTCCCGGTGGCATGGCTGCGCGACCTCGCCGAGTACTGGCGCAACGACTACGACTGGAAAGCCGCCCAAAATGAACTCAACCAAATTCCGCAGTTCACCACGACCATCGACGGTCAACGCATCTACTTCATGCACGCACGCTCAGCCGAACCCGATGCGCTGCCGCTGATCCTGACCCACGGCTGGCCGGGGTCGGTGGTGGAATTCCTCGACGTGATCGGCCCGCTGACCAACCCGGTGGCCCACGGAGGTGATCCGGGGGACGCCTTCGACGTTGTCATTCCCGCGCTGCCCGGGTTCGGCTTCTCCGGACCGGTGTCGGAACCAGGCTGGACCACGACACGAATCGCCGCTGCCTGGGACGAGCTGATGGCGCGGCTCGGATACGACCGCTACGGCACCCAAGGCGGCGACATCGGCGCGGCCGTGGCCCCGGAGGTCGCCAGAATCGCCCCCGATCGAGTAATCGGGGTGCACACCAACGGTGGCCCCGGTGGATTCCCCACGGTCCCGCTCCCTGAAGAGGTCATGGCGACGCTCTCGCCGATCGAACGCGACCGGATCGCCCGCGTCGAGGCCTTCATGCGCGAGGAGTTCGGCTACATCACCATCCAGTCCACCCGCCCCCAAACACTGGGTTACGGCCTGACCGATTGCCCGGTGGGGCAGTTGGCCTGGATCATGGACAAGTTCCGCGAGTGGACCCACCCACGTCAGGTACCGCCGGATCGCATTCTCGGTCGCGACCGTCTGCTGACCAACGTCATGACGTACTGGCTGACCGGTACCGCCGCGTCGTCGGCCTACGTCGGCTACGCGCAAAGCGCCGCCTGGGATGCCCCCAAGGTCAACAGCGGCGTGCCCACCGCGGCGATCGTATTCGCCCACGACGTAGGAATCCGGCAGTTCGCCGAAGCCGACAACACCATCGCCCGCTGGGTCGACGTCGACCGGGGTGGGCACTTCGCCGCCATGGAGGAGCCGACGGCACTGGTGACTGACATCCGCGAGTTCTTCAGGACCCTAAGGTGATTCGCTGGCCAGGAAAAGGCTCACGTAAGCCCGGCCAGGCGTCGCCACGCTGGCTCAAACCCCTCAACACGGCATTCCTACTCATGCGCCGCTTCGGCGGGATGCCCACCATGCATGTCCTGACGGTGACCGGCCGAGTGACGGGACGCCCCCGAAGTACCCCGGTTACCGTCGTGACCCTCGACGACAAGCGCTACCTCCTCGAGGGTTTCCCCGGAGCCGACTGGGCAGCCAACGTCCGCGCCGCCGAAGGACGCGCACGATTGTCCGCTGGCGACCGCGCCGAGCACGTCCTGCTGATCGAACTCGACCCAGCAGATGCCATCGTCGTTTTACGGCACTGGCCTGAGCATGCCGCCACCGGAGCCCGGATCATGCGCGACGCCGGCGTCGTCGATGACATCACCGCCGACGCCTTCGCCGACCTAGTCGGCAAGTGCACCGTGTTCCGCGTTCACCCTGTCGCATCGCCCGAAGACCGCAAGAGAGTCAACATCGTTCGATAGAACGGCAATGGCGGCCGCCCGTCACCGCGACCGCCACCACTCGCGGGTTGATCGCATACAGTTGTGGCGAGCCCAAGAGCGCGCTACGACAAGCCCATGGATCAGTCTTGGTGGCACGTCACCTTGATGGCGAGCCCGGGTGCGTGTCATTCTGGCCGTGTTAGGCCCGTGCCGATTCGTGGTCAAAAACCCTTCGCATCAAGCCAATCGAGGGTGACTTCGGCAACCTCGTGCCAGCCACCGTCGATGGTCAGGGAGTGTCCCTTCCCTTCGAAGACGTGCAATTCGGTGTCGGCGGGGCCCTTGGAGTACATGTTGAAGACCTCCTGGGTGACCTTGAGCGGGACGGTGTGATCCTCGGTTCCCGAGGTCAGCAGCAGCGGTCCGCGGTCGGCCAGGTGGGTGTCGACCTTGGCCGGAGAGTGCGGGAAGAAGTTCGCGGCGGCGTCCTGGAACAGCGGCAGGCCGGCGCCGGGGATCGTCCAGGTGTGGTGAAGGGCGTTGGACTCATCCTCGGTCAGAGTATTGCCGAAGGCGTAATGAAACTGCTTGGGCGTCAATGACACCGTGCGGTGCAGATTGGCGGGGTTCCCCAGTACCGGGAACGCCGACTTCAGCTGTGCGAAGGGGAGTGCCTTCACCCCTTTGATTGCGGCGGGGTCGATCGCGACGGCAGCCGCCACCACGCCGTTGGCGAGCAATTCCTGAGCGATCAGGCCGCCAAAGGAGTGCCCGACGACCACGGGTTTGTGGTCGGGGGTGCCGATCAGTTGGGCATAGTGGTCCACCATCTGAGGGATGCCCATGTCGTTGAGGGCCTCCGGACTCTCCCGGGTGGCCGCCACTGTGGGGCCGTCACCGGGCCAGCCGGGTGCTGATGCGCTGTAGCCGCGGCTTTCGAATAGCTCGATCCAGGGAACCCAGGCGGCGGAATGGATCCACAAGCCGTGGACGAAGATGACGGGGTTGGACTTCGTCGGTGTCGTCACGACGTTCTCCTCGTTGGTTGGTGGGAATGTCGATGGATTCGTGTCGATCCGTTGTGACAGGTATTGCGAGAACACCGCCTCGCGGCTCGAGACAGCGTTGGCTGGCTGATCTGAACGGAGACCGTCTCGACGATTCATAGCGGCCTCCCAAGAAAGGGGAACGAAAAGCCGAATATGACTGTTGAACAACATGTTCTGTCAATTTGGTTGACGTTCGAAGGTATCAACTACTTGCGCCGTTCAGGATGTCGACGTGCGCGCGAGCGAACTCGCCGACGGTCATCGAGCGGCGCCCGGTCAGATTCTCGACATTGTCATCGACGCCCGACATGTGCCCGTTCTGGTAGTCCACCATGGCGCCGCCGAGGTGCTGGACGACATACGGCGGCACGCCCATGTCCCGCAAGGACTCGACGTACTGCTCGACTGGGAGGTCCTGGAAGACGATTTTGCGGCCCAGTGCCTCGGTGAGTTCGGCCGCCATCTGTTCGTGGTCCATTTCAACGGGTCCGGAGATCGGGATGGTCGTGCCGATGTGGCCATCGGCGTTCTGCAGGAGTCGCGCGATGACGCGGCCCTGGTCGTCCGCGGCGATCGGAGCATGCCGGCCCTTGCCGACCGGCATGCGGAGCACGCCCCGCTGCACATAGGGCAGCTGCCACGGGTAGAGCAGCCATTCCAGGAAGAAGGTCGGCCGCAGGTGTACGACGTTCACGCCGGACCAGTTGAGGACTTGTTCGGCCAGGAATGAATCGCGACACGAATCGCTCGTGGACCATCGATCCGCGGACCGTTGTGACTGGTTCAGCACCGTTCCCAGGCCCGCCTCCTTGGCGGCTTGGGCGAAGTTCACCGTCGCATGGAGCAGACCGGGCGCTACCGGCCAGACGAGGTAGGCCGCATCGACGCCCTCCATCGCCGGTCTAACCGTGTTGATGTCGAGCAAGTCACCGTGAACGATTTCGGCGCCCAGGTTGGCCAGGGCGTGCGCACGTCCGTCCAGGTTGTGCACCAGCGCGCGCACGTTGAGCCCCAGCTTGATCGACTCCGCCACGGCCGGGCGGCCGGTGTCACCGGCAGCTCCGGAGATCAGCACGGTGCCCGCATCAGATGGATCTGTCATCAGTACCCCCAGAAGAATGACCAGCGTCCGCCCGACTTCTGGAGCGCTGTGCGGCACGCCCAACCATGCACGCCGGTGCATCCTCGGAAAAAGCCTCAATACCTGAGCCACTCATCGGTTGCGCCGATCAATCGGCTTGGACGTCACCGGGTGGCTTGCGGATCTGCTGTCCGCGGCGCCGGCCGGTTCGAGAATCGTTCAGAAGGTGGCGACGAGGCTTTACGCCGGCCGCAGTGGAGAGGGTGGGACGACCACGTCGAGATGGCCAGTCGTCACGTCGTAGACCAGTCCGGTGACGAAGAAGTCACTGCCATGAATGGTGTCGAGGATGGTTTCGACGTCGACACGTACGGACCCATGTGGATCGGCGACGGACTTGTCGGCCAGTTCGCTCGTCGGGATCTCGAAGTACTCCGCGAGCAGACCCGGGTACGGAACCAGATCGGTCATGCCGCAATCGGTGTGGTGCAAGATGACGAGGTTCCACGTTCCCGGAACACGAGTGTCAGCATTGGCTTGGCCTACCTTGCCCAGCATGGTCATCGTCCGCAGGGTCGAGGGCGTGATCCGGCCGCCCACGTTGCGAATGATCGCTGCCTCACCGTTGGCCAGGTTGAGCACATGCGCCGGATCGACCCGTGGGTCGACGCATCCGACGACCATCAAGTTGCCACGCGGGTTGATCGTCAGTCGCGGGTCGAAGCCGTCGGTGATGAACACGGCGTTGCGTCGTGTCAGCTCTGCGGTGTTGATCACGGCTCCTCGGTTCTGTCGGTACTGCTGGCGCCCTCGAAGCGGAGGTGACCTGGCTGGACGATCCATCCCGGCGGAACGTCGACGGTGAGGACCAGTTGAACGAAGCGCGCTGCGGCCGCGGTCTGCGCGCGGGCCGAGTTCCACTGCAACTTGTAGACGAACACCCCCGTCGGTGAGATCGGAAGCACGGTCACCGACTCATTCGGTCCGCTCAACGCCGCACCGGTCATGACCCACTCCACCTCGGACTGACGCATCCATCCCGTCGCACCGACGTCAGTAGTTTCCAGCTCGACGATCGGCGGCGAGACGCCCGCCTTGTCGAGAACCCGTTGTTGTGCTGTGCACCAGTCCGGGAACAGCGAAGAGCTGGGAATGCCGAACGGCTCCTCGGCGAGGTCCATCCACGTGACGCTGTCACGGACGGCAAGACGATGGGTCGAACGCAGCGCCACCAGGACACTTTCCCCGCAGAACACCTCACCGACGACGCCCGGCGGGTCAGCGACGAAACCACAGGTGATGGCCACGTCGACCAGGCCATCGGCGAGGGCTTTCCGCAAGTCCGGCGGCCACATCCGGCGCACGTCGAGGGCGATGTCAGGAGCATGCCGCAGAAGCGCGTCGGCAACGTGTCGCGCCAAGACCGGCTCGACGTTGGGCACGATACCGAGCCGGACGGTCCCGGCCTCACCGTTGGCGATACGGCGCACCGCCATCGCCGCGGAGGACACATCGTTGACGATGGACTGGGCGCGAGCGAGGAGTTCGGCGCCCGCGCTGGTGAGTGCGACCCGACGCGTCGTGCGGGTCAACAGCGGGGTACCCATCTCGCGTTCGAGCCGACGGATCAGCTCACTCAGCGTGGGCTGCGACATGTGGAGCTTCTCCGCGGCGCGACCAAAGTGGAGTTCTGTAGACACGGCGACGAACGCCTCGAGTTGACGGAACTCCACAGACGCACACTACGACCACCGATTGATCAATGCAGCCGATGATTGTGATCGGTGATTGATGCTTTATCCCGAGCAGAATGCGGAGCAGTGTTGACGCAGCCACAACGACTTTGAAACGAGTCTCGTCCCGTAGCTTCGATGTGAGGAGTGACCATGAGTGACTCGGTGCAGCAGTTGATCCAGGGCAACGCCGGCTTCGCCACCCATCGATTCGCCACCGGCTTGAAGATCATCCCGTCGCTGAAGGTCTTCGCCATTGGGTGCGTCGACCCGCGGGTCGACCCGTCCCAGATCTTCGGACTCGATCTGGGCGAGGCGGCCGTGCTCCGCAACATCGGTGGGCGCGTCACCTCGTCGGTGTTGGACGAACTGGTCTTGCTGCGGAAGCTGACTCAGGCGGCGGGCGGAGACTTCGACGAGGGATGGACCTTCGTCGTTCTGCACCACACAGATTGCGGGATCCTGCGCATGCAGGGCGAACGGACCAAGCTCGCAGGCTTCTTCGGCGTCGACGAGCAGGCGCTTGACGCGAAGAGCGTCGCAGATCCGCGTGCGGCGCTGCGAGTCGACGTCGCAGCCATCCGAGGCGCCGATGGGCTCCCGAACGGAATGCTCTGCGTGGGAATGGTGTACGACGTCGGCACGGGACTCGTCGAGCTGACGGCGGGCCCGGAATGACGTTCCCAGGTGTCGCGGTGTCGAAATCCTGACCCCTCATTGAAGGAACGACCCCGGGAGGGCGCGGTGGCTCATTCTCGTCGCCTCGCGGATATCTTCGAGATAGTTTGCCCGACGATGCGTTGCGGCGGTCAGCGAAACCGCATGTTGACGGCGCTGCGAGATCCCTCCGCAGCTCACGGCAGGTAATTCATGGCACGGTACGGGTAAGATCCCGGAATGCTCGTTCATCGCATACGTAGCTTCGGCGCGGTCGGCACGCGTATGTGTCACGGCCTCGGTGTTTCGGCACTGCTCACCGCCGCGACCCCGTTCGTCGTCCTGGGCGGAGTTCCGATGGCGTCAGCAAGCGACTGCCCAGACGCAGAGGTCATCTTCGCGCGTGGCACCGACGAGCCGGCCGGTATGGGCCGCGTCGGTGATGCTCTCGTCGACTCGCTACGTCGGCAAACCGGCGGGATGGACATCAGGACCTACGCTGTGAACTACAAGGCGACCAAACTGCAACTGCATGGTGGCGACGGCGCCGAAGACGCCATTGCCCACCTCGAAGGTACGGTGTCCTCGTGCCCGAACGCCATGATCGTCCTCGGTGGGTACTCGCAAGGCGCGAGCGTGATCGACATCGTGGCCGGTGTTCCGATCGGGGGCATCACCTGGGGTAGTTCATTGCCGCCGCGGTACGCCAACAACGTTGCGGCGGTCGTGACTTTCGGAGACGTGGCCGACCGCGCCGGCGGATCGCTGCCGACCGCCAGCGCTCTGCTCGGTGCCAAGGCGATCGATCTGTGCAACCCCGGTGATCCGATTTGCCACGCGGGTCCCGGCAATTCGTGGAAAGGACACACGGAGGGTTACGTCCCCGCCTACACCGACCAGGCGGCGGCCTTCGTTGCGGCTGCGCTTCTGACCGGGTCCGACCCGACCGTGCCCGGGTACGGGCCGCAGATTCCCGGTTATGGTCCGCTGCCTGGCCCGCAGCCGAGTATCGACCCGTCCGAGCTGAGCCCGCAGACGCCGCGGTACGGCTCGGAGACACCAGGTTCCGACTCGCAGGACCCCGAGTCTCATCCTTCGGTGGACGGGGCCACTTCGTTTCCGCAACCCGAATTGGTGCTCCACTGAGAGGGGCTTCCATCCCGCCGGCATCGGCCCGACGTGGCGCCGTCGGGTTGATCGATCGCCAGGTGCGGCGCCCACGCAACGATCGAACTCAGTGTTCAGCGCTGCCTCACGCTCCTGCGCGGCCGGCCCGGACGTCGGAAGTGGCTCCTCGAGCCAGGTTACGAACTTGCGTCGGGCAATGTAGAACTATGGTGTAACAAGCTGTTTCGAGGTAAGAATGAGTTGATCGAGGGCTGTGCGGATCCAGCGCTCGTCGTGAATCCCACGTTGCGCAGAGGACGTGGGCGAGCGTTCACCCTACCCGTCAGCTTCGTTGGCGAACATGTCGCGCGATCCGGCGTCATCGCAGTTGCGCTAGGAGATCGTCGCGGTGCCTGGATGCCCACTCCAACAGATGGATTGGTTCGCGGCCCAGGAGGTCTTGCACGGTGTCGGTGGTGATGGCCGAGTAATTCATGCGACCGTCGTAGGTCTGCTGCAGCCAGTTCAACGCGCTCACCGCGTATGCGTCGTCGTAGTAGTCTGGCGGTGTGACTTGACCGCTTGCCACGAGCATGCGCATGTCGTCGGGCGTGAGGATCAGCGCGGGGATGTCCTGCTGCAGTGCTTGGCTCAAGGTCGCGGCGACCTCGGTGGCGTTGAGAAGGTCAGTGGACAGGTAGTAGTCCGCACCGGCATGGACTGTGGGTCCCTCGGCGAGTACCAAGGCCGCCACAGCGGCGATGTCGTCGCCGGCGACCCAGCCGACGGGATGGTTGCCGGCGGCCCACACGAACGCGCCTTGGCGTAGCCGGTTTACGCTGAGTAGGTTCTCCATGAACACGTGTGGGTGGATGTTGGCCCACGCCAGTGTGCTGCCCTTGATGTAGCGCTCGATCATCTCGTGCCAAGCGAAGTGTTGATCGGTCGATCGCCCGTTGCCGAAAACGCCGAGGTGGACCATGAATTCGACACCGGCGTCCTCGGCGGCGTCAACCATCGTCTTGGCCTGTTCGATCATTCTCGCGGTGTAGCCTGCCATCAGAAAAATCCGGTTGATGCCGCGAAGAGCCTCGGGGAAAGTGCCTGGGTCGTCGAGGTCAAGGTGAACCGCTTCTCGGCCGTGCTGACGCCACTGGGTGACGGTCTGGTGATTGCGAGAGGCACGTACTGCTGATACACCAGCCGCCTCGAGCGCGTCGGCGACACCACCGCCGACGGTGCCGCTGGCGCCGAGCACCAGCACCCGCGGCGCGTGGTTGGAGACGTCGATTGACATGTTGGATGTCCTTCCATCGAGGGTATTGCGTCAGTTACCCGGTGCCAGAGCGGACTTCAGCCAGTCGAAGATGGTCTGGTGTGCTCGCGCCATCGCGCCCATGTGGCAGTGCTCCCCGGCTCCTTCGGAGGCGGGCATGGTGACGAGTGTGACGCTGGCATTGGTCATCGCGGCAGCCGCGCGTTGTGGTTCCCCCTTGAGGAACTGATCGCTCTCCGCGTCGAGCACCAGCACCGGCGAGGTGATCCGTTCTGCGACACCGGCCAGGGTGTAGTCGCGGAAGGCGCGGGGAACGTCGGCAAGAGTGTCGCGTCCCATCACCCACAGCCCGTTACGCAGCGCCCAGCGCAGCTCGGTGCTGTGCGTCATCAGCATCGTCATCACCGCATTGGCGGCCGCATCGTTGCCGTCGTCGATCCAGGCGCTCACGAAGGGGGGGAGCGCACGGCTGATCGCGGTGTGAAAGTCATAGATGCCGTCGTCGAGGATCAACGCAGCCACGCGGGTGTCGAAGGCTGCCGCGCGCGCCACCAAATAGCCGCCGAGGCTGTACCCGAACAGGGCGACGCGTTCCGGTGCGATCTCGGGTCGATTGAGGGCGAAGTCGAGCACAGGGGTGAGCACTGCTTCCCAGTCCGGCCGGAGAACCAGGTGCTGTTCGCGTAACGCGGCCCCTTGTCCAGGGCCGTCGACGGCAAGGACGTGGTAGCCGCGTGCCAGGGCGGCCGCTGCGATGGCGAAGTAGGACTCCTCGAGTGTGGAGTCGTAGCCGCTGGTGTAAACGATTGTCGGACGCGGAGTTTTGGAGTCGTCGACGAGATAGAGGTAGCCGGGCAGCGTCGTATCCTCGTAGGGGATGTCGACGGCTTCGAATCCGAAGTCGAACAAGGTCATCGCGCTGAGGAAGCTGTCTCGCGAGCGTCGCGAGAGGTCGAGCACCTCGGGGTCGCTCGCGGGGGCTTCGCGGCGGAAGAACTCAGCGGTGCGGTAGTAGTTCGACGCCCGTAGCAACGCCTCGCGAGCACTGACGTGGTGTCCGCCCGCCAATGACTCTTGGCCAAGTTGGTGAACGCGCTGCGCCGTCGCCTTCCACGCGCGGTGCCAAGCGTTTTCATCACCTTCTGGGATGGCGCCCGCCGTCACGATGATCTCTCCGAGATCAGCGCCACCGTAATTGGCGAACCCTGCCGCCCGCAGGGTCTCGAAGGAAAACGATTCGTCCTCGAACAGAAACTTCATTGGCATGATCCTTAGACGAAACGGAACAGTATCGTATTGTCTCAACGTACGCCCCGAGGAAACGGAACGCAAGTGTTCCGCTGTGAGTACGATGGCGCCGTGCCTCAGCCGCCTCGTTCCAAGAAGCGCACGTCGGGTGGGCCGATACTGCAGGCCGACGTCACGCAGGACATCAGGACCGCGTTCTTCGAAGAGCTGGCAAGGGTAGGTTACGGACGACTGTCGATCGACGCCGTGGCCAAGCGGGCCGGCGTCGGGAAGGCCGCGGTATACCGTCGCTGGCGGTCCAAGCTCGACGTCACCGTCGCGCTCATCTCGGATCTCGCGCTGGCCGCCGTCGACGTGCCCGACACCGGAAACCTGCTCGACGACGTCCGGGACTACCTCGAGAATGGTCGCGCGGCGCTGTCGCATCCACTGGCACGCACCATCATTCCGGATATGTTGGCCGAGGCCGCGCGCAACACCGAGCTGGCCGCCGTGCTCGCCGAGTGCGTACGGGAACCGCGCCGAGCCAAAGCCGCCGAATTGTTCCAACGAGCCCTTCGTCGGGGCGAACTGCCACCTGACGCCGACATCACGGTGGCGATGGACTTGCTTGCGGGCCCGCTGTATTGGCGGCAGTCCGTGATGCAGGTTCCGGTTGACGACGAGTATTGCGACCGACTCGCGGCCGCCATCGTGGCGGCGATATCGCCGAACGTTCGCCAAAAGCCTTGAGCGCACGGGCCACGCCGACCCGCGCACGACGACGGTGCCGGGCACGGCAGCATCACTCGGCTTCAACCAGCGTGGGCACGTAGGGAAACTGCCGAGACGGTTTTGCCGTCACCGATTCGCGGCCGATTCCAAGTGTGACCGGCGTGTTGGCGGCCAGGCTAAACATGACGTCTGGCGCATTGTCGGTCAGTGACCGGCCGTTCCAGCCGGCGAAGCCGAACACCGCGGGCGTTCCCACCGTGTACGGCAGAATGTTCGGAAACAAGCGGTGGGCCACGTGGTCTCCGTAGGAGGCCGGGTCTTCGGCGGTGCGGTGTGCGCCGACGACTCTGGCGATTCTGCGGGCGACGGCTTCTCCGTAGGAGGCGTAGTCGTCAGCCGGTACTCCGGCGTTGAGCTCGTCACCGAGCTGTTCATCGAACTGGGTAAACAGCGGGTGGATCATCGGCAGACCGACCCGGTTGATGGAACGCCAATTGCCGGCGTCGGTGGCCAGCGACGCCACCGCCCACACCCCGATGCGGTCATCGGGCCCGCGCATGGCCAGTTCGGCGCCGGGCAATTCCAGGAGAAGCGAATACACCGTTTCGCCGTCGAAGAGATTTCGCGCTCGGTCCGGCTGCCGGCTACCCAGATCGATTGTGGTGCCGTCCTGAAAGGCGTGTCCGACGGCATGGAGGACGTCGGGCTCGATCCAAAACGGGTCGCCCGCCCTACCGGCCCACGCCCTAACGCCGCTGTCATTCTGAGCGTGGGTGCCCGTTTCGCCGGACAGCACCGGTGCTCCCTCCGCGAACGGGTCCGTGGCCGCCTCGCCCTCGATTCGCCGGACGTGGAAACTTTGCGTGCCCTCGTCGCATCGCTCACCGAAGGTGACCCGGTAGGTGAGGTCTTCGACGGCGTCGCCATCAAGGTCGATCTTGAACTCATACCTACCCTCCGGATGAAAGCCGGGGATGGCTGCGGCTCCCAGGGAGTGGCATACGTTGATGACAAGCGCCGTGCCGGTGTCTCCCCCGAAGACATAGAGGTCGGTGACATCCAGGCGGACGTCCTGGCGCGCGATGGGTGAATCAAGGTGATGGGACATCATCGCTCCTGCACGCGGGAAAATGGGGCCTGGTCGTTCTGACCCGGGTCACTTATAAGCGAATTATGTAATCGCTTGAAAGAAAGGTTTTTTCAGTGAAGAGGGGCTGAGTTTCGGCGGTCGAAGTTCTCGGCGACGAACGTGTCCGCGCCTACGTAAAGGCTGAGTGCCGTGTCGACGATGGTTTGACTCAACGGTCGTGGTGTCCAGCCGAGTAGACGGGTCGCCTTGCCCAGGCGCGGTTCACGTCGCTGCCCGGCATCACGGGCAACCTCTCGCAACGATTCGACGAACACGGCGAGCAGCTTGAGCATCGGGGTGGGAATGTGCCGGGTGGGCACGCGCGCGGCATCTGAACCGAGGTGGGTGCGCAAGATGGCGGCAATCTCGGCGATCGAGGTGTATCCGGCCGCCGCGATGATCCGCTCGCCTGTGACGCGGGGGTGGGTCATGGCCTCGATGTGCAGTGCGGCCGCGTCGCGGACGTCGACGGCGCCGAAGCCGATGTCAGGCAGGACCGGCATCTGGCGTTCCAGCAACGCTTTGACGATGTTCAGCGAGCTCGAGTAGTCCGGCCCCAGTGCGGGACCGAAGATTCCGGAGGGGTTGATCACGACGAGTTCCGGTGCGTCGGTTTCGACGTCGATGAAGTCCCATGCTGCTCTCGGCGAGGGTCTTCGATCTGACGTAGGCGTTGACGGGGGCATCGCAGTCGGTCCATACGGTCTCGTCGAAGGGCCCGGAACGTCGGTGACCGTAGCCGATCGCCGCGAACGAGGACGTCATCACCACGCGCTTGACGGCGGCGTCGCGCGCAGCGCGCAGGACGCGCAGGGTGCCCTCGCGCGCCGGGACGATCAGTTCGTCTTCGTTCTTGGGTGTCGTCGGCGGAAAGGGAGAGGCGACGTGCAAGACGTTCGTGACCCCGGACATGGCGTCTGCCCATCCTGAGTCTGCGGTCAGGTCGGCCTGGACGAAGGTGAGCCTGCCGGCGGGGTCGACGCCCGCAGCGGTCATCATTGCCCGCACGTCTACCGACCGATGCGGTGATCGGACCGTGGTGCGCACGGTGTGCCCAGCTGAGAGCAACTGGGCGATGGTGTGCGCAGCGAGGAACCCGCTGCCTCCGGTGACCAAAACGGTGGTGTCCATGAATCGGTTGTCCTCCTTGCCGACCACGATGCACCACGGACACGACCCCGACCAGACCGTGGTTGTCCTGGTATGGCCAGGGACATGATCCGAGGCACGGCGACCCCTTCCAGATCTGCCGCCCCTGACGGACGCGGGGCTTCTCCGGGTTCTTCACCCACCGCGGGGGCAACGAACGCCTGCTCGACGGATTCCCCACGACCCGTCTCGCGGCAGGATGACTAGGGTGTGCAGAGTGGGGAAGGGCGACCTAGGCGAGTATTTGCGGGCCCGACGGGCCCAGTTGCAGCCCGAGCAGGTCGGGCTGCCCGCGGGCGTGCGCCGGAGGGTGAGCGGGCTGCGTCGCGAGGAGGTGGCCATGCTCGCCGGTATCAGTCCCGAGTACTACCTACGGCTGGAACAGGGACGGGACCTTCATCCCAGTGATCACGTGTTGTCGACCCTCGCGGAGGCATTGCGTTTGGACGCCGATGCCACCGCCTACCTGCACACCATCGGCCGCCCCCGAACCCCGAAGCGTCGGCTGCGCCCGGAGATGGTCAGCCCGCACGTGGTGTCGCTGATCAGCGGTTGGCCGCAGACCGCCGCCTACGTTCAGAGTCGGGGGTTCACCGTGTTGGCCGCCAATCAGTTGGCCGTCGCCCTGTCGTCGCACTTCGACGTGGGTGCCAATACGGTGCGGGCGGCGTTCCTCGCTCCGGACATGCGCAAGCTCTACCGCGATTGGGAGTCGATGACCGCCAAGGCGGTCGCCTTCCTCCGGTCGGTGGTCGCCGGGCACGATGACGACCCGTCCATCACCACGCTCATCGGCGAACTCAGCATGGGCAGTGAACGCTTCCGCACCTTGTGGGCCAAGCACGATGTAAAGGTTCGCGATGAGGGCGTCACCAAGTTCCAGCACCCTTTGATGGGCCCGCTGGATCTGCGCTATCAGAAGTTCGTCTTGCCGGAATCCGGGCATTTGCTCGTCACCTACCACGCTGAACCCGGGGGCCCCTCGGAGGGCGCCTTGCGCATGCTCGCCGACCTGACCAACGACCGGTCCGTCGCGGAGAGCTGACGTCGCGCGGGCGGCGGACCGTGCCGCGGGTTCGGCGGCATCGCCGGACGTCTTCGGCACTCCGTCGCTCCACCTCACTCGACGTCTGTCGCGGAACGCGCCGCAACGTGCACCGTGCTGGATGGGAATGTGGCCGTCACCCATTGATCGATCTTCGCCGCTTCAGTGATCGTGTCGCCGCCATCGGGGCCATGCTTCTCGCTGGCGATGTAGTAACGAATGCTGCCCTCGGAGACGTCGCCTTGGAACTGAGCCAGCGTCGGCGACGGATCGTTGGTGCTGAACCCACCGACGGCCATCACCGGACGTCCCGTGGCGAGTTGATAACTCGCGGCCGGCGTGGGCCGTGCTGACGGTGTCCACCGAGTAGGCCACCGGACCGGCCAACGCGACCACGGCGGCCGCCACCGCGACCCATCATCGGGTGACCGTGGCGACCGGCAGGGACCGGCGACCTTCGCTACACGTCGCGACCAGCGCCAGCGCACCCAGGACACCGGCCGCCAGCACCACCCACCGCAGCGGCGGGACGACTCGGCGTCCTGCCCAGCTCGGATTCCGCGGTGCAATGGACTGTTCCTCGGCTGGTTCGTCGTCCATCACCGCGACCGCTTCGGAATTCATGCCAGTGATCATGGAAGTCGGTTCTGTGCCCGATGTGAGGAGAGGCTACGTCCCTCTTTTGAGTTCGGTAAAAGCTGGGGTGCCGGTGTTTTCGGCGTTCGCAAGCACGCCGAGGTTTCACAATCCACGCTCACTCCGTTGATGGGCGTCTCCGTTATGTGATAACGACTTTCGTTGGACGACCCTGAGAACGATGTCACGTGTGCTGTGAATTCCGTTGATCGGCAGGGATACTCGACTAACCCCGGTTGCTCGACGGACGCGAGGAGCAGGCATCTCCATCCGTTTCGGCGATACGGCACGGGGTTGCGGAGGGCGCAGCATGACTCATGTGCCGCGAAGCGCATCGAGTAAGCTTTTCTCTCCATGGGTTGACCGTTCTGCTTCCCACACCGGCGGACACTGAGCGCTCGGCAGTCATGGGCAACGTCGAACGCGAGGAGGCCTCACCGTGCAGTTCGTCGCCATCACGACGGTGAAGCCGAGCGTGGTCGCCCATCCGCCCGCCGACTACACCTTGCACCTTCAAGAGCAGACCGCGCAGACCCACCGGGCTCTCGCCGACGGGACCTTCCGACAGGCATGGCACAAGAACGACCTGTCCGGCGTGGTCGTCATCCTCGAAGCGGCGTCGTCAAAGGCAGCCGCCTACCTACTCGGCGAGTACTCGCTGGTGAAGGCGCGATACGCGGACGTCGAGGTGGTCGCGATCGAATCGTTTCCCCCGCCGACTCGCCCCGGACACTAGGTCAAGCCTCCGATCGGCGACACGGCCGCGTTCGACGACGGATCCACCCAGGAGGCCTCGCCGGCGCGCAGACGAGGCAGAAGCAGTCTCGTGCCGTGCACCGGCCACTGCACGAATTCGTAGCCGGCCAGCTCGTCTTGAATCGTCTCGGCGATCCACACGGCGGCCTGGGCAGCGGTGGTGTCGACGGTGAATCCCGCACCGCGGCCGAACGACGCGAGGTCGACGGGTGACGCCACGCCGATGTACATGAACCCGTCGTCGTCCGCCGTCAGATTCCACACGACGTGGTGGAGGTCGAGCGCACGGCCGTGCCGGCGGTGGTCGAGGTCGTGTGAGACGGCGGCGATGGCCGACGCCCACGGCGCCGGGAGGTCGTCCGGCGGTGTCGCCCCCCACGGGATGACCCACCGCCGGTGCGGTGTCGACGCCGTCACCCATCCTGACACAGTGCCACGACGCCACGGCGAACGATTCCGCCGCCGGCTCGGGCATGCCGGTGGTGCTCTCCGCAAACCGTCGGATGAGTTGCTTCGGCGTCAATTACCACGTCGAATGGCGTTAATGATGGCGATCATGATGGTCCACGAGCTAACGTGAGCCAGCACGGGCGCAGACACGGACGTGTGCTGTCAGCTAATGAGCGAGGGGAAATCTCGATGACGAAGGCACTGATCTCGGCAGCATTGATTGCAGCGGGAATGGGACTCGGTTTCTGCGCGACGGCGCAGGCCGCGCCGCAGTGCAGCTTCAACTCCACCAGTAGCACCGGTTCGGGCTCGCACCAGCCGATCTGCGGGGTGCCGGACCTGAGCCGGAGCGTGAGCGACTCCCTGAAGAACCTGCAGCACAACCTCGACCTGAGCGGCGGGCTGAAGAATCTCCAGACCAACGTGGACCCGGGGACGGCCGCAGGCAATCTGCAGCACAACCTGACTCACGGTGTGGGCTCCGACGACTCCGCCTAGTCCGGCCGGTCACCGCACTTCTCGAGCGCCATCACGACATCGTGGCCAGGTTGTGCCACAAACTCTTCAGGCCGTCGGTACCGCCGAAGAGCGTGGTGAAGTGCGTGGAGTCGATCAGGACGATGTCGCCGGCGCGTTGATCGGCGGGCGGCATCCAGATCAGCGCGTTGAACTCGGTGTTGCCCGCTTCGGTGAATGGATGCGGACGGTTCGAGTCGACACGCTGGCGGCCAAGCACGCGCAGCGCGTCGCTCTCCGGGGCGGTGAGGCGTAGTGCGGCAGGTGGGGATGAAAATTGAACGTGGTGACGTCGTCGAGTAGGCGCGGCGCGTCCAGGTCGCGAAGGGCGGTCAGCGGCGCGATCTCGCGGGTGCCCTCCGTGACGGCGGGTCGCAGCCCCCAGGTGTTGCGCACCGGCACGTCGAGCGCCGTCATCAACGAACGGGTGTACTGACCGAAGCGCTGTTGGCGCGGCACCAGCCGGTCACCGTGGTGCTCGTACTCCACCTGCCGTTGACCGTAGTCATCGGTGAAGCCCACGGCGTGGTGCGGCGCCAGCAGCAGACAGGTGCCCTCCCGCTGGAGCCACTCGGTGATCGCGGCGATCTCCTCCGGTGCCGCCTCCTGCTGGGACAGCAGGTGGTCGAGTCCGAACACCATGAGCGTGTCGGTGTCGGCCAGCACGCGTTCGTCGATCGGGAGTTTGTCACCGGCCTGGTCGATGCGCTGGAAGACCGCTACCGGATGGCCGGTGGCTTCCTCTGCCAGTGCCTGGAAGTCCAACGTCGACCGATGGAACATTTCGAGCGTCCCGGCGATGCCCTGGAGGAAGGCCGCCGCGTCGTACTCTGGTGTCTCGTACGCTGGCCACGCCACGTTGCGCACCTCGGTGATCGTCGAGAATCGATTCTCCATGGCGGCCGGATCCCGCTGCGCTTTCCAACGATAACTCCAGCTCCAGTAGATGCTGATGCGTCGACCGCCGGTGTGGCTGCGAGGGACGTGGGTTTGGTTGTAGGTACGAGCGAGCACGAGCTTCTCCTAGTCGTTCAGCGTCGCGAGGTAGCGCATCGCCTTCAGCCCGGGCAGGAAGAAGTACGCACCGCCCTTCAGGGTCGTGAACGCCGGGATTCCTCGGTGCACCTTGCGGATCGGTCGTTTGGGCACCGTGAAGTCCATCGTGCCGTCCTGCGCACCGCCGATCGGGTCGTGTTCGTTGCCGAGTTCGTGAAACGTCTCGTCGTTGATCCACACGTTCTGGGCGAACTCGAACTGACGCACCAGGTTCGCGCAGGTGATGAACGCGGCGATGCCGCGTTCGACTCCGTCGTCGGGTGCGCCCGCTGATAGAGCGGGTCCGTGCGTCGCACCGCGCCGGATCATCCGCCTGCGGTTCATGTAGTGCGCGGTGTCTCGCGGATTCAGCCGGCGGGCGTGCGAGCCGAGTGGACAGGCGTAGCCGAACGGGTCCATCTCCTTGTCGTTGAAGTCGTTGTTGCGCATGGGGTCCGCGCCGAGCTCGGCATCGTCGGTGTCCGGCGCCAACACGAGGGGCGCTCCACTTCGCCACCACCCCATGAACTTTGCGGCGAGCAGATTCTCGTCTGCCGTCGTCTCCGAGTTCTCGCGAAAGATAGTCACGAAAGACGGCGACGTGTTCCTCCAGCCGCCGGTAGGCCATGTAACTACCGTTGCGTGCCAAGTTCTCCGGCTCGGGAAAGATTGGCGGCGGGGCCAGCCTCGTCGGGATAGCCGAGGATGAATTCGCCCGGCTCGAGCGCTGCGCCCGAACCCGGGGTCGGTTCCTCGCCGGAACCCTTCATCACCGGCTGCGACAACCGGTCACGGAATCCGAAGTGGTCGTGGGCGTAGTTGAACGGCGGCGTGGCGTTGAGATCCAGGTACGAGAGGCTGCGGACACCGTCGGTCCGCGAGAGCAGCTTGTCGTGCTCCTCGATCGAGCGGCGGCATTGCTCGTCGGTGCGCGAGAACAGGATCGCGATGGCGTGCAGATCGTCTCCGGCCAGCCCACCGACCCAGTACTGGGGGGCGTTGGCGCCGACGTCGCCCAGGATGCCGGCCCGGGCGGGCATGCCTTCCCGGAACTCGTCGGGAAAGCTCGCCAAGGAACCTTGGGGGACACCCAATGCGCGCAAGCCATTCCACGTGAACGCCACGGTGACCCAGCGGTCGGAACGTTCCAACGTGTCGACCGCATCCGCCGCGGACTGCGTCTTGTCCAACAACTCCGACAGCCAGGCCCGGCCTCCGGCCGCCGTGTCGAACGTCAGGAACTCACATCGTCCCGTGATGGCTGGTGTCCGCGTCAACAGGATGTGCTGTATATCGTCCAGCTCGAGCGTCGACGCGGGTTTCGGCTCAGTCACTGCATCTGGCCGAGCATGTTCGATAAGCCCGCCTTCAGCCGCAAGGCCTTCTTGATCTCGTCGGCCGTCACATAGGGGTACTCGCCGGACTCCAGGAAACTCGGAAAGTGGTGCTCGCGCACCAACTTCACGAAGGAGTCCGGATTCTCCTGCCAGTCCTCCGGAAAGCCCTCGAGGTTGGTGAACACGGTGCTGATGCCGCTCTGGCCGAACAGCTGGACGGCATCCTCGGTGTACTTGTCGAAGTCGGTGTCGAAGATCCCTGGTACTGAAACGTCAAGGCATCACCGATATCGAAGAGCAGCCACCGCAGGTAGTGCAGCGTAGTGGAGCGAGCTACTCCGGGGTGTCAGTGATCGCCGCTTGAATGGTTTTGCCGTGTTCGCGAATCTTTCGGGATTGCCAGCGCGGCCGGCGTGGTCCAGTCGCGGTCACTCTCAGCCATGTCGTCCCCCTTCGACCCCACCCGAGCGAACGCTACACCTCCGTCGACCTGCGGTTGTTCACTCCTGACGAAAATTGACGATCGTGAAAGTGCAGATTCCGCACGTGCGCAATGGCCGAGAGCTAAAGTCCCAAACATCACTTCGACGCGTCGTCGTGACGGGTCGTTCAGGCAGGGGGAGCAGCCATGCGATTGAGACATTACTGCACGAGTGTGGGGCTCGTCCTCACCCTCGTGCCCGTGGGAATCTTCGTTTCGTCGCCGGCATCGGCGGATTGCACCAACGCCGGGGCAGCCACCGTGTGCGCCCAGGGCACGGTCCGTGGCGGTGGTCCGGACGCCCCGACCGCCGGGCCGAGCTACCCGTCGTACTGCGCCGACCCCTGGTACTGCGACGACGGCTGGGACATGGACATCATTTGGAATCCCGGGCGGCCGGGCGGCGGCGGAGGTGGTATCGGTCCCGGCGGCGGCGGAGGTGGTATCGGTCCACGTCGCTGAGCTTCGCCCCAATACTTCCGCCACCGATTCGATCAAGGAGCCTCAAAATGTTCGTACGTAGCGTGATTGGCGCCGGCATGATCGCCGGCTCGATGCTCGTCGGTACCGCCGCCACCGCGGCCGCCGATCCGCCGAACTGCACCGCCGCCGACCTCGCCGGCGTGATGTCCGGCGTGAACGCGGGCACGTCGAGTTACCTGTTCACCCATCCCGACGTGAACGCCTTCTTCACCGGCCTCAAGGGCAAGCCCAGGGACGAGATGCGCACGGAGATCGAAGCGTACGCGCAGGCAAACCCACAGGTGCGCGACGAACTTCAGGCTGTCAGGCAGCCCGCCGCCGACTTCCGCGACCGCTGCGATGCGCCGATCCCCGACGGCCCCATGGGCTGACGCCCATTTGGTGGTACGGCGCGCTCGTCGGAGTGGCGGCGTCGAATCGCAGGCCGGCGGACGCCTTACCCCTTCCACGACTGCTTCTCCCGGCTCCGCCAGATCACCGTGGAGCCGTCGGAGGCACGGGCCCGCTGCTGGACCATCCGCAACTGCAGGCCGGCGCGGGTGAGTCCTCGTCCCTGACGTCGTGCCCACCGGAGAGCACGCCGGCGAGCGGGTGTTCCGCCGCGTCTACGTGAGCGAAGTGCATCGGGCGACGCTGTGGTATCCGCTCCGCCGGGATCGGCTCATGAAACACCGTCGCGCTAGCTCGTTTCTCGTTTCTCCATGGATGCGAACACTCGCCTTTTGTGGTCGTCGCCTCGCTGCCGACCCTGGGCGCGGTGTAACCCGTCGCGCTATTCATTCACAGCAGCGACCGTCCAACCGAAGGAGATGAGATGTCTGGGACAAGCGTGGTGAGGCAATTGCCCGGGGCCGTGACGGCCGGCAATGCCCGGGTGTGGAAAGGGGCGGCCCTCGTCTTGCTGGCAGTTGGTACGACGGTGTGGGGCCTCGTCGGCTACGCGGCGCCCGCCAACGCCGCCTCGGACTACGTCATCTTCCTGGCCGCCGGCGAGGCCAACCAGACTCCTCCCGTGCAAACGGTCGGAGGCTTGGCCATCGGCTTGGTGGCCGATCGGGACCAGGCGTACCAGATTGCGTTGTCGAACTGCGCGAAGCACGGCGGACACCAGTGCGTCGTGGTGGTCGACGCGACGAATGCGTGCGCCGCCGTTGCCACGAATGACTTCGGACAAACCGTCGGCGCGTCCGACGTCGCCTTGCAGAACGCGCAGTCGAGCGCAACGCGGATGTTGGACAGCAAGCAGGGTGCCCACATCGTGGAGTCGGGCTGCGCGAACGGGTTCGTGCCGACACCGACGCCTGCACCGCCGGCCGCGCCACCGCCACCCGCGGCGGGACCGACGATCGACTTCAATCCCATCATCGGCGGTCTTCGTGCGCACGTCACCGACCGCAGCGGAACGTCGTCGCAGTGCACGTACGTGACCGACCACGTGAACCGGTCCTTTGCCCTGCCGGCCAACGGCAGCCACGACGTAGACCTCGTGCCTGCCGTTCCGCAACTGCGCAACTGGACCGTCACCGTGTCGTGCGACAACGGGGCGAAGACCCAGACCTCGACGTTCTTCTGAGTGAGGGGAGCGGCGTCGCGTACGGTCAGTGGTCCCACACGGTCGGCACGCAACGGAATTCGTTTCCCGACAGTGCGACCCGGCACACCGACGGGAACGACAGGTGAGTGGCCACCAGCGCCTCGCCAGTCGCTGCCAGTTCTCGCAGTAGGCGGACCCGGACGCGGGCCGCATCCTCGGGATCGTGTTCGAAACCGTTGTGCCACGCCGGATTGTCGAAACCGGGCTGGAAGACGGCGTCGCCGGCGAAGGTCAGCCGGTCACCGCCGGACTCGAGGCGGACGATGCTGTGGCCGGGGGTGTGGCCGCCGGTGCGACAGATCCTCACCCCCGGCACCACCTCGTACTCCGTTTCGAAGGGCTGCAGCTGGCTGCGGTAGACGTCCAGGAAGCGCGACGCGGTCGACCGAAGCACCTCGGGAACCGGCGCCGGCATGGCGGTGCGGGAGAAGTCGGGCGCTTCCCAGAACTCGGCCTCGGCCGCCGCCAGGTGCACCCGCAGGTCGGGGCGCAGCCGGCCCCTCAGCCCGTCGACGAGCAATCCGCCGATGTGGTCCATGTGCAAGTGGGTGAGCACCACGTCGGTCACGGATGCCGGATCGATCCCGGCGGCGTCCAGCCGCATGGCCAACTGCCCGGCCCTCGGGAAGTCCGGAAACTCCGTTCCCAGACCGGAATCGATGAGTACGACCCGGCCACCGCTGCGCACCACGGCGACGTTCAATGGCCAGTCGAGCAGCTCCGGCGGCAGGAACATGTCGCTGAGCCAGGCCGCCAGGTCCACAGAAGGGGCGTTGGTCGCCATCGTCACGGCCGGGATCGGCAGCACCCCATCGCTGATCACCAGCACGTCGATGTCACCGACCCGCAGTGCGTAGCGTGACGGGGTCGACTCCTCGATTCCCGGCGTGACGAGGCGGGAGGTGGTGTCCAAGCTCATGTTCTCTTCCTTCTGTGCGCTCTGATGACCTGTCGATCGTCCAGAACGCCCTCCGGCGGCCGCAGTCATCCCGGGGTTCGAGCCCACGTGTATCCAAGGCCATTCGAAGCGGGTGAATTCGGCGGAGCTGGCAGTCGCCCGCATCGCCGTGCGCCCGACGAGCAAATTATCTCCGGGCTGCCCGTGCCGCCGGACGCCCGCGCCACGCAAATTCGACAGGGCCGTCGAACGGTGGTGAGCATCTTGACGGCGGGGCCGTTCCGCGCAGTGTCGCAGCAGTATCAGCTTCATCTGGCGCCTTCCGTCAGTGCCGATGGTGATCATCGTGGGCACGACGCAAACGACCGGCGCGAACGAGGGATCCGTAGCCCGTGGTTTACGCAAATTCATCTCTGGTGCGACCCCGGCGGCCCCTGCCGTATGCCCACGAAAGCACGTTGACCTGGACTTTTTAGAGGTATACGGTCGATCGATCATACGAATGGGGGTTTGTGATGATCGAGGACTTCACCGCGGCGCTTGCCAGGGTTCAACACGACTTCGACTTCTACGTCAGTTGTCAGACCGATCCGGAGACAACGCTCGCGGAGTACGACCTCAGCGCCGGCGAACGTGCGGCTCTCACCGATCCTGGCGTGCTGGCCGGTGTGCTGAAAAGAGAACTGCAGCCGCACAATAGGCCAGCCATCACCGTCAAGATCTCCGGGACACACGACTGGGTGAATCGCACCAAGAAGCCTCCGAGGAGGATCGACGAGGCACGCATCCAGCGCGAGGTGCAAACGATCGGGCAGGCGGTCACGAAGGAGGATCGCACCCAGGCAGCCGTGAGGTTGATGGAACTGATCGGATGACCGAGTCGGACACGGCCGCCCCACCGGTCTGGCCGTTCGACATCGGAATCGTCGGACTCGGGATCGTCGGAACGCATCAGCTGACGCGAGAAGCCGAAGCCGTGATCCGCCGGTGCACACGCACGTTCGTCATCGCCGACGGCTACGGCATCCCCGAGTACCTTTCCACCTTGTGTCCCGAGATCACTGATTTGGCAACGCTATACGAGCCGGGCAAGAACCGCGGCCCTACCTATTACAAGATGGCAGCCGAGGTGGTGTCGGCGGCAGTCACCGATTCACCGGTCTGTTTGGCGACCTACGGCCATCCGTGGGTGTACTGCTACCCGACCACGCTGATCAAGCAGGCGGCGCCGCTGGTCGGTCTGCGGATCGAGGTGTTCCCCGGCATCTCGGCATTCGACACGCTGCTGGTCGACCTGGGCACGGACATCGCGGCTGATGGCATTCAGATGTACGAGGCGACCGATGTCTTGATCCGGCAGCGTCCCATCCAGAGCGATGTCGCGTGCGTGATCTGGCAGCCGACGGTCGCGGGCGACCCGACGTGTCCATCGAAGCCCTATCCCGCTGCGCAGTTCGAGCCGCTGCAGAGCTACCTGCTGCAGTTCTACCCCGACGACCACGAGGCCTCACTGGTGACGTCGAAGACGCATCCGTTGATGCGGTCCGTCGTCAAACGCCTGCCGCTTTGCGAGCTGGCCGCGACGCTCGCGGGTGATCCCGACGTCGGAACCCTTTACATCCCTGCGCTTTCGCAGCGTCCGATTGCCGATGCTGCCTTGATGGAATTCATGAGCACCGCAGGGATGGACGCGCCGTCACCGTCATAGCACCGCGTCGATTCCGGCGTAACGCTGAACGAATGCGAGATAGGCGCGTCGGTCGTCGCCGGTGACTTCTGCTGCCCGTAGTCCCTCGTGCAGACGCTGCGCGGCATCGGTGGCCGCCGCGACGATGTCGGCGGAGCCCAGCAGGTAGGCGAGGTCGGCTACGTCGTATTCGGCGTGTGTCCCGCGCCGTCCGCATGCCGCGAGGAGCAGGGCGTTGAGCGCGCCGCACCGTGCGTCGTCGACGAGATCGACGAGGTCGTCGATGCGCCACATCGCTTCGCCCAGCATGGTCGCCGGTGACCGGAAGTCCGATACCGTTCCCGCATTGGCGATCGTCGAGATGATCTCGAAGGGCAGTACCGAGGTGGCTTTCGAGCACCCGACGCGGCGGGCGGCGGACAGCGCTGTGAAGGGATCTCGTACCGAGCCGGTTTCGGCGTGCAATGCCTCGGTCAGCTGCTGGCCGACAATCCGCCGCACGTGCGGTCGATCGAGGTAGAGATCGTGAAGGATGGCGAAGAATACTTCGATGACGGTCACGGTGAAGGCCACGGCGGAATCCTCGGCCAGGTGGCCCGGCAGAGGGGACTGCAGCCAGCCGCGCCGACGCCGTCCAATGGCGGCATCGACGAGGTCCGCGTCATGGCAGTGATCGAGCAACTGCACGCCGATCGTCGTGTCGCCATCACAAATGCCGTCGACCAGGCCGATCGCGAGATTGAAGACACCGCAGACGTATTCAACCGGACTTCGTCGGCGGACCACGTCGTGCTCGGCCGCGAACACCCGGGACGTGACCGCGCCGAAGGCCAAGGCGCTCCCGATCCGCGCCATGTCGCCGGCGCGCTCGAATTGGACCGCGAGTCCCTCGGCCTCGGGATAGCACTCACCCAGCAGGCGCTCCATCAGCCACCGGCCAAGGGCTGCGTTCGTAGTCGCCGCCATCCTTAGATCGGCGGAATTCAGGAGCAGACCGCCGGCGCCTAGCGTGTTCTGCAGGTGGCGCGCGACGGCCGCGTCGATCGAGCTCTCCAGCGTCGAGGGTACCTCCATTCCCGATCCCTTCCTCACCACGTGGAGCCACGTGCGAGTGTCAGGGCAGCAAGGCACGCCGCCGTGGTGAAGGTGCGGTGTTGATCGGGAACCTCGATGCCAGGGCCGAACCGGATCGGTCGCCACGGGCACTCCCCGTTGGGATCGCGGTCAGGTGGCAGTGGGATGCGCAGCGTCGGCTGGCTGGCCCAACCGCCGTCGACCTGCTGTAGCTCGACGAGGCGCACCAAGCCACGTTCGACTGGCTCAGTAGCGGCATCCGCTCGCAACAGGATCGACAGCGACAGCGCACTGGCGAAGGCCGAATCGTCCGCCGCTGCAGCGGTCCAGCCGCCCGAGTCGCCCTGCTGGGCGATCGTCCACAGCACGGCACGGTCCACCGCGGCTCGATCGCCGGCGGTCTTGGCGAATTCGACCGCCTGTGATGTCGTGTAGTGCGGCGTAGTCCACCAGTACGAACTCCAGCAGCCGTCACTGCGTTGCCGCGACTGAACGTAGCGCCATGCCGCGCGCAGCTCGGCAGGATGGTCAAGGACGGGTGACGCGGATGCCAGTGCCAGCGCGGCTGCGGCGGTCACCTCCGTCTGCGCCGCGCGCCATCCCGAGAACGGCACCCAGCGACTGATTCCCATGAATCGGCGAATGGGGCCGCACGCGGAATACGTGGCGAAGCCGCCATTTCGCGTTCGCTGGTGATCGATCAGGCAGGCCGACGCGCGTCGCCACGCGCCGTCACGGCTGAGTCGGTGCAGGAAGCGCATCACCCACGCGGTCGAGTCCGCATCGGTCGGCACGTGCTCGTTGTATCCCCACCCGCCATCGATGTTCTGGGCGGCGACCAGGGTGTCGGCGGTTCTCTGCAGCGCGTCCCTGGTGTCGTCGGTCAGCGGCAAGGCAGTGCCGATGAACCCCGAGGGCCAATGTGACGCCTCACCGGCCGGTGTGAGGAAGTCGCGCCACAGCCCGTCGGGGCCTTGGTGCGCGAGGAGAAATCGCGTCGCACGTTCGAGTGCGTCCGCGGTGAGGCTGATCGATCCGCTCAAATCTGCCAACCCTGCGATGTGGCCAACCAATGAACCCTATCGTTGATGAATGAGTGGACTCAATGGTCACACGGGTGGGTTGCCACCCACGCACGACCGCGCTTGGAAAGCACGCCGCGTTCGGTTTTGGGCCGAATCCTCGATAGCGGGAGCGGCACTGTGCCTGGCACTGCTGACCCTGGTATGGCGCGATTGGATCGAAGAGATCTTTGGTGTCGACCCCGACAACCACTCCGGCGCCCTGGAATGGTTCATCGTCGTCGGACTGTTGCTGGTGGCGGCTGCCCTTGCGGTGACGGCCCGTGTCGAATTGCGCCGGCTTCGACCGGCTGTCGGTCAAGGGCCCGGTTAATCGGCGCGAAGGATCGGATCATGGCAACCAGGATCAACCAAGTGTCCAAGGCGAGCGCCGGTGAGGCAGCGTCGATATCGGTAGCCGCGGTCGATGACGGCGAAGTGCTGACTGCCTGCCGCGACGGCTCGGGAGATCTGTTGCTGATCGGCTGGCTCACGCCGCCAGGGGCAGACGTCACGCGCGCCGGCGACACTGCCGGATTGGCCGGCGCGATCGGTGCCGTATCGCTGGAGGTGTTGGGCGATCGCGCCGTCACCGCGACGCAGGACGGGGATGGCGATCTGCTGATGATCTCGTGGGAGTTCGCGTCCGGACTGGGCTCGATCACCCGCCCCTACCCCGAGGGTGTCTCGGCGGGGCAGATATCGGCACTCGACACCACCACGGTTGGCTCCGACCTCGTCATTACCGCGGTTCGCAACGGCAGCGGCGACCTCGAACTGATCAGCTGGCGACTGCATCCCGACTCGACCGTGACGCGGCTGCATGACTCCGGCAGCGCCGCCGGCGAGGTCGACATCGTGACCGTCACGGCGTTCGACGACCACAACGTGATCACCGCGGTGCGGAATGGCAGCGGCAATCTCGAACTGATCGGCTGGCATGTGGACGGCAACGGCGCCTTCCTCCGCTGGCCGGGCGTCGGTGCGGCCGGCGAGATCTACGGTCTGGCACTCGACACGCTTACGGCAACCTTGGGCGGCACGACCTTCACCACCGTGCTGACCGCCGTCCGCGACGGCTCGGACGATCTTCTGTTGATCGCCTGGGCAGCAGATCCCGTCTCCGGTGCCTTCTCCCGCCTGACCGACGTCGGTGCAGGCGAGGCCATACTGGTCGGGATGACCACGACGGTCATCGACGCGGGCACCGCCACCGTGCTCGTCTCGATGCGCCAAGGCAGTGGCAACCTCAAGATCATCGCGTTCGACATGGTCGGCGAAGCCGGCGATATTGCGTTGGTGCGCAGCGGCGAGTACGAGAACGACCCCGACACGGAGGTCACCCAGACTGGGCTGGTGACCCTGGACCCGAACCGGTTTCTCGGCGCGTGCGGCATCGGCGGAAATCTCGAGGTGGCCACCTATGAGCTGTCCCGCTCGGCGATGACGCTGATCCGGCCGGTCGCCGACTCGAGCGCCGGGGAAGCGTCCTTGGTCACCGCGACCGCCCTCGATTCCCGCGAGGTCCTGACTGCCTGCCGGGATGGATCCGGGAATCTGCTGCTCATCGGATGGTCAACGGCGTCAGAGACGTTCACGATCGATCGGATTTCGGACAGCGGCTCACTGGCCGGCGAGATCGACCTCGTCGCGTTGGCAGTGGTCGACCGGGTCGCCGTCACCGCCGTGCGGGACGGTGGCGGCAACCTGCTGATGATTGCGTGGGATCTCGCCCCGGGACTGACATCGATCACCAGGCCATGGCCCGACGGCAGCCACGCCGGGGAGGTGTCGGCGATCGCGATGACCCGGCTGCGCGTGGACCTGCTCATCACCGCTGTCCGCAACGGAAGTGGCAATCTCGAACTGATCAGCTGGCGGGTCGAGTCGGACGCCACGGTGTCGCGGCTGTTCGATTCGGGCGCCCAAGCCGGCGAAGTCACCGTCGTCGAGCTCGCCGCGCTGGACGACGACAACGTAATCACCGCGGTGCGCAACGGCAGCGGCGAGCTGGAGTTGATCGGTTGGCATGTGGGAGGCAACGGTCAACTCCAGCGGTGGAGTGCGGCTCCGGGCGTCGCTGGTGAGGTGGGCTTCATCGCCGTAGACACGATGGCACCCATGCTGGGTGGGTCGGTGACCCCGCTGGTGCTGACTGCGATCACCGACGGCTCGGGCGATCTTCTACTCATCGCGTGGTCTGCAGATCCCGCCGCCGGGTTCACCCGTCTGGCCGACGGCGCGGCCGGTGAGGCAGCCGATCTGGCCCTCACGACGATCACGACCACGGCCGGGAGTCCCACGGTGTTGGTCGGCATGCGCCAGGGTCAGGGCAACCTGAAGATCATCGCCTTCCAGATCCTCGAGCAGGACGGCGATGTCGCGTTGTTGCGCACCGGCGACTATGCGAGCCGCGCCGACGACGAGGTCTGGCAGCCAGTGCTGCTCACCCTCGATGCCGAGCGCGTGTGCAGCGTCTGCACCATCAACGACGACCTCGACCTGACCACGTATCAAGTCACCGACGCAGGGCGGATTCCAGCGCCGCGCGGCATTCTGGGAATCGCGTTCCAGAATCCGGCGCTGCCCCCGGACGGGGACTGGGCGGCCAGCGATGGCGAGTTCCCGCTGGGCCGCGATCACGAATGGGTGCAGGTGCTCGATCCCGGCAACGAATACGACGAGACCACGGTGGTCGGCTGTTCCGGCTGGGCGATCGGACCCAACGATTCCGGTGCGGACGTCCCGATGACCCATGCGCTCGGCTTCGACTGGGAGTTCGGTGTCGCGGTCGACGACGAGGACGGCTTCCTCAATCTGCTCAGCCCCGCCAACAAGCGATCCGAGGCCGATCGGATGCAGATGGCGGACTACCTCGGGGTCGCGGTCCCACGCGGGCTGCTGGGGATGGAGTGGGAGAAGCACCTGCTGCCGCCGAGCTTCCGGGGGCAGGTGAACAACGGCGATCGGGTGGCGTGCTTCGGCCGCTGGATCATCGACACCGGCCACGTCTTCGACGACCATTACCGCACCGAGATCCATCCGCCGTTGCTGATGGCCGCTGCGAGCGTGCCGCGCTCGAGGCGCCCCTCGCAGCCGACGACACGGATGTTGTTGATGTCGCGGCCGTTCCTGCACGGGCAGGAGTTCGCCGCGGACCCGGCAAACGTGTACGACGACGACGTCGACGACAACGGTTCGATGTTCTCGCATCTGTTGAAGGAAGTCGGAAAGGTGGTCTTCGGCCTCTCGACGCGGGTGGAGGCGCACCCGAAGATCAAGGAGCGGCCCTACCGGGGACGCCACCGGATGCATCTACTGGTGGCACCACCGCCCGCGCCGACGCCGTTCGCCCACGATCTCGTGGTGTCCTATCAGTTCACCGTGCGCAGCGGCTGCGGCGTCAGTGTCACAGCAGAATCCGGTGACCACGTCGACGTCGTGGTCGACCTCGGTCCGATGCGCGGCACCCCGCCGCTGCCGGAGCGCGGCGAGCGCAGCTATGACCCCGACCAGCTCGACAAGCTCTCCGACGGTGTCGGTCTGAAGATCAAGATCTTCGAGCTCGCCGCGGAGCTGGCCGGCGCCTTGGTGGGGGTCGGAGCGCTCTACGTGTACTTCATCTTGCGGCGAGGAATCCTGACCGATGAATATGCGCCGCTGCCATCGGTCAACATTCGCGACACAACGCATGCGGTGTTCAACGTTCCTGCGCACAGCCTCAGCCCCAATGCGGGCATTGCCGTGGATGATTCGCAGCCGTGGCCGGTGATCGGCTGGCTGGAGGCCAGTTGGGCTCCGCGACGCCCGCGGCCGTCTCGCACCGGATAGCAACCCGCCCTTTCAGCCGGCCGGCGCACCGCACCGCTCAGCCGGCGAAGTACTCCGGCACCGCGGTGCCGTCGAGCGCCAGTGCCACCGCGGCCCGCGCCGCGAGCGGCCCCACCAGGTTTCCGGTGCCGTTGTAGCCGCCGTAGGCCACGACCCCGCGCGCGACCTCCGAACACAACGGGCGCCCGTCGGGCGTGTAGGCGACCGACGCCGCCCATCGGCTGGTCACGGTGACGGGCTGACCGGCCATCGCCTGCGCCACCCGTTCGATGTAGCGCTGCACCTCGGCGGTCGGCGCGGTATCGGTCGTCCATTCGGAGTCGACGAACTTGTCGCGTCCGCCGCCGACGAACAACCGCCCGGCCGCGTCCTGCTGCGCGTAGTCGTAGCCCCAGCGGCAATAGACCGGACACGGCAGCCGGCCCGGTGTCACCGCGCCCGTTCCCAACATCTGCAACCGGGCGGTGCTAACCCGCCCCCGCAGCTCCGGGACGACCACCTCCAGTTTGCCGTCGATCGCAACCAGGACAACTGGTGCCCGGACGGTACCGAAAGCCGTGCGCACCGAGCCACTCTCGATGCTCACCGCCGGTGAGTGCTCGAAGAGCGCGGCCCGCGGTGCCAGCAGCGCCGCCAGGCCGAGGGACCGCCGCGCCGGATTCATCGCGGCGTCGTCGGGCAGGAAGATGCCACGCCCCAAGTCGTCGTCGTAGTCTTCGACGGCGATGTCGTTGCGGCGCAACTCGGCTGCCAGCAACTCGCAATCGGCCACGTCTTGCTGGCGGTCCTCACCATCGACGGGCTCGCCCGGTAGCCCGGCGAGCCGGATCGAGCCGGTGCGCCGGATCACCTCCGGTCCGAGAAGGTCGGCGAGCCGGTCGATCTCGGCAAGGGTGGCCCGGTACAAGTCGATCGACGACGTTCCCCACGCCGCCACGGAGTGGTGGAGGAACGCGGCGGGGCCACCGAGCAGGAAGCCGCCGTTGCGGCCCGCGGCGCCCGCGCCGACCCGGCCGGCGTCCAGGCCGACGACCGACAGGCCGCGGTCGACCAGTTCGGCCACCGCCGCGAGTCCGGAACCGCCGAGGCCGACCACGCACGCGTCGGCGGTCAGATCACGGTCGATCCGGGGCAGCCCGGACCATGCCGCGACCACCGGATCATCATCCCACCCCACCGTCATCGCGGCCCTCCCTCGCTGTGTCATGACCCCGGCGCCGACGCTCAACCGAAGTTCACTCCCTGAGCAAGTGGCAGCTCAGAAGAATAGTTGACCGTATTGGTGGCCCTGCGCATGTAGGCCTTCCAGGAATCAGATCCCGATTCGCGGCCACCGCCGGTCTCCTTCTCGCCGCCGAAGGCACCGCCGATTTCGGCTCCCGAGGTGCCGATGTTGACGTTGGCGATTCCGCAGTCCGAACCCGCGGTGGAGAGGAACAGCTCCGCCTCACGCTGGTCAGTGGTGAAGATGGCCGACGAAAGGCCCTGCGGTACCGCGTTGTTGAGCTCGATCGCCTCATCCAAGGTGTCATACCGCAGCACGTAGAGGATTGGCGCGAAGGTCTCGTCGTGCACCACCGAACTCTGATGCGGCATCGTCACGATCGTCGGCTCGACGTAGTACGCAGTTGGAGCGGACCCGGTCAGCACCCGATGGCCACCCGCCACGATCTCCCCGCCATCGGCCTTGGCCTTCTCCAGCGCCAGCTCGTACGCGTCGAACGCCGCTTTGTGGATCAGCGGACCCACCAGCGTGCCGGTATCCAACGGGCTGCCGATGGGCAGCTGACGGTAGGCGGCCGCAATCCGCGCTACCAGGTCGTCAGAAACCGAGTGGTGCACGATCAGGCGGCGCAGGCTGGTGCAACGTTGGCCCGCCGTCCCCGCCGCGGCGAACACGATGCCGCGCACCGCGAGGTCCAGATCGGCGGCACCGGTGACGACCGCGGCGTTGTTGCCACCGAGCTCGAGCAGGCTGCGACCGAAACGCGCCGCCACCCGCGGGCCGATCGCACGGCCCATCCGCACCGAACCGGTCGCGCTGATCAAGGCGACCCGCGCATCGTCGACCAACCGCTCACCGACCTCGCACCCACCCAGCACCAATCCATGAATTCCGGTCGGCGCTCCGACTTCCCGGGCGGCCTGATCGAGCAGCGCCGTGCATGCCAGCGCCGTCAGCGGCGCAATCTCCGAGGGCTTCCAGATCACCGTGTCACCCGCGATCAGCGCCAGCGCGGTATTCCACGCCCACACCGCGACGGGGAAGTTGAACGCCGTGATCACCCCGACGACGCCGAGCGGGTGCCATGTTTCGCCGAGCCGGTGCAACGGCCGTTCCGACGGCATGGTCCGGCCGTAGAGCTGACGCGACAACCCGACCGCAAAGTCGCAGACGTCGATCATCTCCTGCACTTCGCCCAGTGCCTCCGACCCGATCTTGCCCGCCTCCAGCGTGACCAGCGTGGCGAGATCGGTTCGGTGCGCCGTCAACAGCTCGCCGAGGCGGCGCACCAGCTCGCCGCGACGCGGTGCGGGCACCAGCCGCCACTGCGGGAACGCGGCGGCGGCAGCGGTCATGGCCGCGTCGACGTCGTGGGCGGGCGTCGAGGGCAGCTGGGCCAGCGTCTCGCCGTTGATCGGGCTTCGCGAGAGCACGTCACCGCCGGCATCGCCGAGTCCGGCGCCGAGGCGGTGCAGGATCGCGACGGCCTGGCCGCGGAGCGAGCCGGGCGAAGGAACGGTGTCAGAGGACATCAGCGGTCTCCAATGCGTGAGGAAGGTGTTCGGCGACGAATAGTGCGGGGTCGGTGCCCAATTGGTCGCAGCAAGCCCGGATGGATCGAAGAGTCTGCGCGGCATAGAGCTGCTCGGGGACGGACACGACGCAGCCCAGCGTGTCGGCAAGCCAGCCGAGGTCGTAATGCGCTGCGGAACCGCCTTCGTCCACCGCGCCGTCGCCGGTCAGGTTGGACCGGAAGATGCCCGCCGCGCTGCGTGGCAGGAAGTCCTCATACACGATGGGAGTCGCCACCACGGCACCCGCCGCATCCACCGCGAAGGTGAAGTACGCCAGCCCGGCGCGGCGCAAACCGTCCTCTTCGGTGGGGAAGTCGGACGCCTCCCACACCGCGCGGCCCGCGTCCTGCCACGACAGTCCGGTGGCGCAGGCCTCGTCCGTCGCCGCCGTCAGCGCATCGTAGTGTTGCCGCCCCAGCGGTGTCAGTGCGATGCCGCGCTGCTCCACCTCGCCGAACCGGACGCGCGTGGTGCCGGGCACGACGGTGCCGTCTGGCTCGGTGAACATCCGTGTCTCGTCAAGGGCACGGAACGACGTCTGCCGCAGCAGCACGTCGGGACCGTTCCAGCGGGGCGGACCCTGGATCTTGTCGATCATCCGCAGCCCGCGTGCCGCGAGCCGGCGGTACAACTCGTCGATGTCGAGAACCCGTGGTGTGAGGTGATTGACGTGCGTGCGGGTGACGCCGCCGATGTCGGCGGCCACCGCCGAGATGACCGCCAGCTCCGCATACCACCGGCGGTCCGTGGGCTCGGCGGACAGTTCGAAGGCGGCGGTGGCGAGTTCGACGAAGCGGTCCGCGTCCGCGTCGGCCAGGCCGCCGTGTTGCTCGGCGCGCGACGCCAGCGTCAGCAGCTCGTCTCCGAACAGGGTGCGGCGCTGCAGATACGTCTCCAGTCGGCCGCGGAGCTCGGCGGAGAAGAACCGGTCGTCGTCCACGGTCAACATCGAGGTGAACACCCGGAACGGATTGAGCTCCAGTTCTCCGGTGTCGATGGGGCGAAACGCGGTAGAGACCACCGGGACCGCAACACCCCCGCTGTCGCGCAAGTCGTAGAAGCCGACCGGGAACATGCCGAAGCCGCGGAAGATCTGCCCGACCTGGCGGAGCTCCCGAGGAGTGCCGACCCGGATGGCGCCGTGCCGCTCGGCCATCACCCGATCGTCTACGCCGAGTGCGGCGTTCACCTCGCCCGTCACCTCCACCAACGTCGCGTAGGCCGGTACCTCGCGCCCGTACATCGTGGACAGGGCCGCTGCGAATCGGGCACGTAGTCCGGCCGTCGGGGTGAAGCTCATCGGATTGCTCCCGTCGTGTGCTGATTCGAGATCTGGCCGCGCGCCAGCATGGCCGCGCGCACCCGAGCGCCGGCGATGCGGCGGGCGGCGTCATGGGGCAGGGTGGCGCTGGCGTCCACCTCGTCGAGGACGTCGGCCGTATTCGACCGAATTCGGTTGGCCACCAAAGTAAGGATGGCATCCGCATCGGGCCGGAACGGCGAGTACCGCGCCTCCATCGCCACCCCGGCCGCGACGATGCCGCCCGCGTTGGCCACGAAGTCGGGCACCACCAGTACCTTGCGCTCACCGAGGATCCGCAGTGCCTCCTTGCTCGCCGGCAGGTTGGCACCCTCCACCACGAGCTTCGCCGTGACCTCGGCAGCGCTCCGCACGTCGATGACGTCCTGCTGGGCGGCGGGAACGAGTACGTCGCACTCGACGGTGAGCTCGGCGCCGACGGGCAGTGCCCGTAGCCCCCGGTAGTGGTGAACGGCGTCGTCACCCCATTCGACGGCGAGTCGCAGCAGTTCGTCGACGTCGAGCCCGTCCGGATCATGCAGCGCCCCCGACGATGTCGAGATCGCGACGATCGTCGAGCCGTATTCGGTGAAGCGCCGTGCGGCCGCCTTGCCGACCGCGCCGAATCCCTGAATGGACACCGTCGCGCTGCCCAGGTCGATGCCGAGGCGTTGTGCCGCCACGTGCGCAGACTCCACGACGCCGTAACCCGTCACGCCGAGCTCGTCGTAGGGCACGCCGCCCAGTTCGCGGGGGCAGCCCACGGCCGCGCCGCGGTCGCCGAGCTCGTCGGCGAAGATCGCCGCATCGTGTTCGCCGAGACCCATGTCGAGCCCGAAGACGTACTCCCGAGGCACTTCGTTGGACAGCGCCCGCGCGAACGCCCGCAGGATGCGTTCCTTGTCGTTGGCATGGGGGTCGCCGACGATCCCGGCCTTGGCGCCGCCGAAGAACATGTCGACGCCGGCCCACTTCCACGTCATCACCCTGGCGAGGCGGGCGATCTCTGCGACCGAGACGGTCGGGCTCATCCGGGTGCCACCCTTGCCCATCCCGCGGGCGGTGTTGTCGATGACCAACACACCCTTCATGCCGGACCTGGCATCGGAGACCACAACCACCTTCTCCGGTCCCCAGTCGTCGATCTGGGCAAGCACGTCAGTCACTGGTGTTTCCTCTTCCGGTATGACCGGGGTTCATGGGGTCGGGCGCGGCGCACCGGTGCCACGATCTGGTGGCGGGTTCGGTGACCGAGGTGCCGCATCGCGGCCGGCCCCGCACGGGCACCGAGTGGGTGCTGATCCAGCCTCGCCGGTCGTGGGGGGTACGGCAAGGGGTCGAGCGCCGGAATTGATTGCGCTGAGGCCAAGAATCGCTGGCCGTGGCGTTATGGCGGCGTTTCCGCCGACCTCCTGCTGACCGGAGAGTCAACAGCGCTACTGTTGACGCCATGGCGCGCAAAGGGGTTCTCGTGCGACGGGAAGAAATCATCGATGCGATGGTGGAGCAGATCTCGCAGCGGGGCATCGCAGCAACGCGGGTGGCCGACGTGGCCGCGGCGATGGGCGTCAGTACGGGCCTGATCTTCTACCACTTCGACACCAAGGAAGCGCTGCTCGCGGAGGCGTTTCCGCGTGCGATGCAACACGACGTCGAGGACCTGGCGAAGATCGTGGCGCGTAAGACGTCGGCGGCGACCCGGCTGCGGGCCGTGATCAAGCTGTACAGCCCGGCAGGCGGCGCTCCGGGGTGGCGGTTGTGGATCGACGGCTGGGCAGCGGCCCTGCGCGACCCCGGGCTGGTCCAGGCGATGCGGGAGATCGACAACGTGTGGCGCAGCGCGGTGGAGGACCTGATCGTCGAGGGGAACGAGGCCGGAGACTTCGGCTGCCACAATCCCGAGGTGTCCGCCGCACGCATCACCGCACTGCTGGACGGTCTTGCCGTGCAGAAGGTGGTGCGCGGCGCGGGACCGACGCCCACGGAACGCAAGCGCTGGATCGACGAGGTCCTCGAGTTCGAGCTGTCCGCCCGATAGGTTGGCCGCCATGCCAGAAGCAGATGCGTCCGATGCGCCCACCAGCGCGGTGCGGACGCTCGCCAGAGGTCTCGAGATCCTCGAGCTCTTCGCCGGTGACCAGGGGGAGCTCAGTCAGACCGACATCGCGGCCCGTTGCGGGTTGCCGATGCCGACGGTGCATCGCCTGGTCAGGACACTGGTCGCACACGAGTTCCTCGAACCAGTCGCCGGCGGACGCAACTTCCGGGTCGGATCCGCGGTGCTCAGGCTGGCCGGACCGCTGATCGCACGCAGCGATCCGGCCGCGGTGATCCGGCGCAAGCTGCAGGAACTCTCGGAGGCGACCGGCGAGACCTGCAACCTGGCGACGCTGCTCGGATCCTCGGTGGTCTATCTGGACGGTGTGACCGGTGGTCGCATGCTCACCCCTCAGGTGACCGTCGGATTGCGTCTAAGCGCGTACAACACCGCACTGGGCAAGGCACTGCTCGCGGAACTCGACGACGGGGAGGTGGTGGCGCGGCTGGGCCGGGGCCCGTACCCCCGCGCGACCGATCACAGCGCGGTCGACTGGCCGGCGCTCAAGAAACGACTCGACGACGTGCGCGCCAACGGCATCTCGGTGTCCGACGAGGAGTTCGAAGTCGGCCTGACCTCGTTGGCGATCGCGCTGCCCGCCCAAGCCGACGGCTCGCTGCGGGCGGTCAACGTCTCGTTGCCGGTGAGCCGGGCAACGCCGGAGTTCCGTGAGAGTGCCACCAAGCTGTTGCGTGAGATCGCCGCTGAGATTGCCTCCAGAGAGCGCACAATTACTGATCCATAAGTCAGTCATTACTGATTTATGAGTCAGTAAAACCTTGACGCCGGGAATCCGACGGTTGTACGGTCAGCGCATGGGACAGACCGTGCTGGTGGCGCGACGCGTGCGGCACGAGGCCAACGGGATACGGTCATACCTCTTCGAGCGGCCCTGCGGGGCGGCGGTCGAGCCATGGTCACCCGGCGCGCATCTGGAGTTCACGCTGCCCTCGGGCCTGATCCGGCACTACTCCCTGTGTGGGGATCCCGACGACCGCAGCGGCTATCTGGTGGCTGTCCTCGACCAGCCGGGCGGTCGGGGAGGATCGCGCGAGTTCCACCAGCTGGTGACGCCAGGAGTCGAGCTGGCGGTCCGGGAGCCACGCAATCACTTTCCGCTGGTCGATGCCGAGAGCTACCTGTTCATCGCCGGCGGGATCGGAATCACGCCGATACTGCCGATGGTTCGATCGGTGGCCAGATCCGGCCGACGCTTTCGGGTCGCCTACGGTGGCAGGACATTGGGCTCGATGGCATTCCGTCACGAGCTCGCCGGCTTCGGAGGCTTCGTCAGCCTGACAGCCGAGGACGACACCGGCCGGATCGACCTCGTTGGTGAGCTCGAGAGATGCCCGGCCGATACCCAGGTCTACTGCTGTGGACCCGAGCCGTTGCTTCGGGCGGTGCAGGACGCGTGCGCCGGTCACCACCGGGTTGGCGGCCTGCACTTCGAGAGATTCGGGGCGGCCGGTGGCAGAGCGGCCCGGGCAGGGGCGGGGCTGGCCACCTTCGAGGTCGAACTCGCCAGGTCCGGAGTCACGGTGGTCGTCGACGAGCAGTCGTCGATCCTCGACAAGGTCCTCGAAGTGGCTCCTGATCAACCGTGGTCGTGTCGCGAAGGATACTGCGGCACTTGCGAATCGACGATCATTTCGGGCGCGCCCGAGCATGCCGACGACATTCTGAGCTCCGACGAACGCGCGTCGAACGCCGTGATGATGATCTGCGTCGGAGGATCGCGCTCGCCCAGGCTCGTCCTCGATATCTGAGTCGCGAGTCAGTAAAAATCCGAAATTCGTTGACAATGAGCCCCGCCGATACCTAGACTTCAATAATGAAAGTGCGCTTTCATAGAGTGAAAGTCACCAACCATCACACCTCGGAGCAGCCACCGTCATGACCACGACAGCCGAACCCACGACCGCAGCAAGCCGCCTCATCGACGACGACATCGCGCGGCTGGCCCACGAAGTCGCGGCGCTCGGCTGCGGCGTGCCGGCGACGCAGGGATCGCCGTCCGACGCAGACTCCCGTGAGGCGTACACGGCCTACGGCAAGGCCGGCCTGATCGGCATGCACTGGCCCGTCCGGTTCGGCGGTGGCGGTCTGGACGCGATGGTGACCTTCGCGGTCGAGGAACGACTCGGGTACCACTGGCTGCCGATGTCGAGCTACCTGTTGTCGGTCAAGACCATCGGCAACGCGCTGCTCCACTACGCCACCGAAGAGTTGTGCGCGGCGTTCATCCCGCGCATCGCCTCAGGCGAACTCATCTTCTGCCAGGGCTTCTCCGAGCCGGAGGCCGGCACCGATCTCGGTGCCCTACGGACGACGGCGCGCCGCGACGGTGACCGCTACATCGTCAGCGGCCGCAAGATCTGGACCTCCAGCGCCGAGCACGCCGACTGGGTGTACCTCGCGGTGCGCACCGGCTCATCGGAGTCCAGACATCGTGGACTGTCGGTGTTCCTCGTCGACATGCGCACGCCCGGCATCATCGTCGACGTTCACCAGACACTTGGCGGCGGAACGATCGGTGAACTTACCCTGACCGACGTCGCGGTGCCCGCCGATCAGGTGGTGGGCCAGATCGACGGCGGCTGGCAGATTCTGATGGGCACCCTCGACTACGAGCGCGTCACCAGCGAGAAGGTGGGGGTCATGCTCCGCCTGCTCGACGGGATGGATCCGCTGGTTGCCGACCGCGCCGGGCGCCGGGCGCTGGCTCGGATCCGCGGCGACGTCACCATCGCCCGTGAGCACGGCCGCCGTGCCACCGAGCGGCTCGCGGCGGGCGTCGACGCCAGTGCCGAGTCGTCGATGGCGAAGCTGTCGATAGCGCTTCTGATGCAGGAACTCGCCGCCACCGCAGTCGATCTGGTCGGGCCGCGGGCGCTGATCGAACACGGACCCGGCGCCGTGCTGGACGGCAAGCTTGCCGCCTTCGCGCGGTCGGCGGTGGCGACCACGATCGCCGGCGGCGTCTCGGACATCCAGCGCAAGAACATCTCCCGACGGCGGATCGGCTCGTGGTCATGAGTGCGCAACTGCCCCTTGTGGGATTGCGGGTGCTGGACTACGCCCAGTACGTCGCCGGACCGTTCGCGGCGATGCTGTTGGCCGACCTCGGCGCCGAAGTCATCAAGGTCGAGCCACCGCACGGCGACGCCTGGCGGCACTACGAACCGCTGACCGAAGATGGTGGGACGTGGTTCATCTCGCTGAACCGCAACAAGAAGTCGGTCGTCGCCGACCTGAAGACCGATGAGGGCCGGCGGTTCAGCCGGGCGCTGATTCGCAGCGCCGACGTCGTGATCCACAACATGCCGCCGGCGCGGGCGAGGAGTTTCGGGCTGGACCGGGAGGCGGTCCGTTCGATCAATCCGCACGCGGTGTGGTGCTGCGTGTCGGCGTTCGGGAGTGACGGACCGGACTCCGCGACCCTGGGCTACGACCTGATCGCCCAGGCCGCCTCCGGCCTGCTGCTCGCCGACGCGCGGCCGGGCGACGACGTTCCCCGCCGGTCGGGTGGCATCGCGATGGCCGACCTGACGGCGGGACTTCTCACGTTCTCCGCTGCGCTGATCGGCCTGACCGACCGCTTCCGCGGACCCGGGGACGGTGGGTCCCGGGGGCTCGAGGTCTCCCTGCTCGGGGCAGCGCTGGCCGTGCAGGTGCAGCGGTTCGTCTCGATGAGCGACGTTCGTCAGGACGGCGAGCGGCGGTTCTGCGATGACGGGAGGTTGGCCGAGATCGCGACGGCGGTGGCCGAGTCCGACGAGCTCGAACCCTATTACCGGTGCTATCGGGCCGCGGACGGTTACCTCGCGCTGGCCTGCCTGAACCTGGCTCAGCGGGTGAAGGTGCAACGCCTGCTCGGCGTCTCCGACCCATGGGCCGCCAATCCGCAGGCCGCCCCCGCAGACGAGGCCGAGCATGCACGTCGCTGCGCGCTCAAAGACATGTTTGCCGAACGTCTTTCGCAACACACCGTGCGGCACTGGATGGACCGATTCGAAGAACTGGGTATCCCTGGCGGGCCGGTGCGCGAGATATCGCACGTCCACGAAGCCGAGCAGGTCCGCGTGAACGGACTGGTGCAGACGATCGACCAACCCGGCATCGGGCCCGTCAGGGTGCTCGGGTCGCTGTTCAAGATCGACGGTGTCGCCGCACCCGCCGCCGACTCCGCCCCGCGTCTCGGCGAACACACCCAGGCACTGCACGAGCAACTCAGCCAACCGAACGCCTACGAAGGAAGCGCACACCGATGACCACCGAGACCCTCACCCCGGACGCCGACATCCGGGACTTCGTCGCCACCGTGCGCCGGATCTGCGAAGCGGTCCCGACCGCCGACCACTGGTCGCCGACGGCGCCGTCCGACGACCGGAACGCCCCATTGCGCAGCAGATTGACCGCGGCCGGCTGGTTCGACGTGGTGACCGAGCCGAACGGCCCGGACATCCTCGGTGCGGCGGCGGTCGAACTCGGCCGCGCACTGGCTCCCCTCGACCTCGTCGACGATCTCCTCGGGCACGGAATCGTCCTTGGCGCAACCGTCGTCGGCGAGCTTGCGTTGACCCGCTATCGCGGTGTCGGTGACACGGCCTGGTCGTGCGAGACGTCCGGCGCCGAGCTGGTCCACATCGTGGCGGCAGAGCCGGTTGCATACATCGACGCCCAAGCGGTCGCCATCGTCACCACGGTAGCGGCGGCGCCAGATGTGGTGCCGCGCCGTGCCGTCGACGCCTGGATCGCCGCCATGACCGGTTATCTCGCGGGCTTGGCCGCAGGCGCGCTCGAACTCGCGGGCGACCACGCCGAGCAGCGGATGGCCTTCGGCCGGCCGCTGAACGATCTCGACGCCGTGGCCAAGAAGATCGCCGACTGCGCCACCGCGAGCGAGGGCCTGCAGATGGCCGCGCAGCGCAGGCCCGATGCCTTCGTGTTGGCGCAGGCGCCGGTCGCCGCCTTCCGGGTGATGCGCGCGTGTCATCAGATCCTCGGCGGCCTCGGCTTCACGCTGGAGTATCCGTTGCAGCGGTACTCGCGGCGGGTGGAAGCACTGCGGGCGTGGACACCCGAGATCGCCGCTGCACTGGCCCCCACCGAGGCAGCCGGATGAGCGGCCGCACCATCGTCGTCACCGGCGGTGCCACCGGCATCGGGTACGGCATTGCGCAGCGACTGGTCGCCGACGGTGACGACGTCGTTCTGGTGTCCCGCAACCCCGACAAACTCGCCGCTGCCGCGCACACCCTGGCCGACGGCCCTGGTGCAGTCTCGGTCTACGCCCTCGACGTTCGCGACCACGACGCCGTCGCCGCGATGGTCGATCAGCTGCCCCGGGTCGACGGACTGGTCAACAACGCCGCAGGCAACTTCACCTCGCGCACCGTCGACACCAGCTTCCGGGCGTTCCGGGCGGTCGTCGAAATCTCGCTGTACGGAACGTTCAACGCCTCGCAGGCGCTGGCCAGGCGCCTCATCCGGGAGGACAAACCAGGGGTGATCCTCAACATCGTGGCCAGCTACGGCTGGACGGGTGCGCCCCTGGTGGCGCATTCGGCTGCCGCCAAGGCAGCCATGATCGCCTTCACCAAGTCGGTGGCAAGGGAATGGGGACCACAGCACATCCGGGTCAACGCCATGGCGCCAGGCTTCGTCCCGACCGACAACGCAGTCGCCGGGATTCTGTCCAGCCACCAAGCCCAAGAGCGCATGCTGGACCTGATCCCTCTCGGACGGTTCGGCAGCCCGGAAGAGATGGCCGACGTGGCGGCCTTCCTGCTCGGTGACGAGTCGCGTTACGTCACCGGTGCGGTCTTCGCGGCCGACGGCGGCAGGTCGCTCGGGATATCGATGCACGACGGCGCCAGCACCAGAACCGGACAACTCGTCTCATCAGCCACCGGAAGGGGACCATCATCGTGACCGACACGGCTTTCGCCCTGGCATCGGAAGACGCTGCCCGCATCGCGCGTGACCTCGAACGGGGCAGCACACTTCCGCTGTCCTGGTACACCGACCCGGCCGTCACCAAAGCCGAGCTCGACCGCATCTACGCGCACACGTGGCAGTACGTCGGCAGGGCGGCCGACGTCGCCGAGGCCGGGCAGTTCGTGACGGCCGACGTCGCGGGGCGGCCCGTCGTGGTGGTCCGCGACCGCGACGGCTCTCTCAACGCCTTTCACAACGTGTGCCGCCACCGCGCGGCCAAGGTGGTGCTCCAGGACTGTGGTCAACGCCGAACCCTGCAGTGCCACTACCACGCATGGACGTACGGCCTGGACGGCAGCCTCAAGGGCGCGCCGCGATCGCGCTCCGAGAGCGAGTTCCCGCAGTCCGAGCTGGGACTGCGCAAGGCCTCGGCGGCCACCTGGGGCCCGTTCCTGTTCGCCAATCTCGACGCCTCCCCCGGACCACTGGAGGCGCAACTGGCCGACGTCCCCGCATTGACAGGAGGTGCGGGCATCGACGTCGATGAACTCGTGTTCCACTTCCGCGTCGAATACGACCTGAAGTGCAACTGGAAGGTCGCGATCGAGAACTATCTCGAGTGCTACCACTGCCCGACCGCGCATCCCGGTTTCAGCCACGTCCTCGACACCGACATGTCGGCCTACCAATTGGTGCTCGAGCCCACGCTGGCGTGGCAGAACGGACCGCTGCGGGCGCTCGACCCCGGAGCCGCAACGGATCTCGTCGGATACACCGGACGGGACGGGGCGGTTCCCGAAGGCCGCTACTTCGCGGTGTTCCCGAACATGAAGGTCAACATCAATCCCGGTCTGCCGAATCTGTCGATCGGACCCGTCGTGCCGATGGGCCCCGACAACAGCCACGGCTTCCTGGACTACTACTTCGGGCCCGACGTGTCCCAGCAGTGGATCGACGACATGATCGTCTTCGACAACGAGGTTGGCGCCGAAGACACCGTGCTCGTCGAGTCGGTGCAGAAGGGAATCCGCTCCGGTGCGGTGGAACGGGGCCGGATCATGTTGGAGTCGGAGAAGCTGATCGCCGGGTACCAGAGCTGGTTGCTGCACCAACTCGTCACCAGGGACGCGTGAGCACGATGAGTTCGGGAGTGCTCGCCACCGATCGGATCGCCGTCGTGAACCCGGCGACCGGCCTGGTGATCGGTCACGTGCCACTGGGCAACGCAGCCGACGTCGACCGCGCAGTCGCCGCGGCCCGTGCGGCAGGCACGCAATGGCGCCTGACGTCCCCCGCGCGGCGTGCGGAGCTACTCGACGAAGTGGCCCGTCGCATCGCGATCAGGACCGACGAGTTCGCGACGTCGATCACCGAGGAGATGGGGGCACCGCTCGACAACGCCAGGGACGTTCAGACGCAGCTCGCCGTGGACGTCTTCCGGTCGTACGCGGCGATCGTGCGCCACTTCGTCTGGGAGGAGCCGCTGGGGTCCACCGTCGTGCGGTACGAGCCGATCGGGGTGGTGGGCGCGATCACGCCGTGGAACTATCCGCTGTACCTTGCCGCGATCAAGATCGCCGCTGCCCTGGCGGCGGGCTGCACCGTCGTCTTCAAACCCAGCCTCGATGCCCCGCTGGACGCCGAGCTGCTCACCGAGATCATCACGGCAGTGGCCGACGACCTCGGCGCGCCCGACGGCCTCGTCAACCTGGTGATCGGCAGCGGATCGGTGGTCGGTGAAGCACTTTCGGCGCATCCCGACATCGCCGCCATCTCCTTCACCGGTTCCACCGAGGCGGGCCGACGGGTGAGTGCGGCCGCCGCGGCCACCGTCAAACGGGTTGCCCTCGAACTCGGCGGGAAGTCCGCCGCGATCGTGCTCGACGACGGCGTCGATCTGCGGGCCGCGCTGACCGCGGCGTTGGCAGGTGTGTATTACAACTCCGGGCAGACGTGCACCGCCTGCGCTCGAATCCTGGTTTCCCAGAGGCGATACGACGACGCAGTAGCGATCGCCGAAGAGGTGACGCGGGGCTGGGAGATCGGCGATCCGCGGCTGCCCGGCAACCACATCGGCCCGATCGCCACCCGGGCGCAGTACGAATCGGTACTCGGCCATCTGCGGCGCGGGGTCGCCGAGGGAGCCCGGCTGGTAGCCGGCGGCATCCCCGACGAAGACCGATTGCCCGAACGTCTGCGGGGCGGCAACTGGCTGCTGCCAACCCTTTTCGTCGACGTCGAACCCGGCATGTCCATCGAGCGGGAGGAGATCTTCGGTCCGGTCGCGCTGTTGATGGCCTACGGGAACGACGACGATGCGGTCCGGATCGCCAACGACTCCAGCTACGGTCTGAGCGGAGCGGTGTGGGGCATCGACGACGCGCGGGTGCTCGACGTCGCCCGTCGCCTGGAGACCGGCCGGGTCGTCGTGAACGGCGCTCCGTTCGACGTGCTCGCCCCGACCGGGGGCTACAAGCAGTCCGGCAACGGCCGCGAACTCGGCGTCCACGGCCTGCGGGAGTTCCTCGAAGTGAAGAGCATGCTGCTGCCGGGAACGCCGTCATGACCGCGGTGAGCCGGCGCAGTTTCCTCGCCATCGGCGGCGTGGGCACGCTGGCGGTCGCGTTGTCGGCGTGCGGGGACCGCTCCCGGGCGTTGGGGGCACAGATCGAAGGACCGCCGTCCGGGGTGTCGGCGGCCCCTCCTGGTCCGGGAAGCGTCGACCGGGGCCGGCCCGGCGGGTCGGTCGTCACCTCCTGGACGGCGGAGGGCAACTCCTACGACGCCGCCATCGGCTACGACCTCCATTCTTGGGAGGCGCTCACCAGCCTTCTCTACCTGCCGCTGTACCGGTTCGCCGGGCAGAACGGTTCGGCGGCACCTGCCGCCGCGGCCGGCATGCCGGAGATCTCACGGGGTGGCAGCCGCTACGTCATCAGACTGCGGCCCGACTTCAAGTTCCACAACGGCCGACCGATCGTCGCCGACGACTACGTCTATGCCTGGCGCCGCGTGCTGGATCCGGCCACCGAGTCCTGGGCCGCCCAGTACTTCATGTCGATCAAGGGAGCCGACGAATTCGTCGCTGACCCGACCAAGGGGTTGCCCGGCCTGACCGCGCTCGACGATCACACCCTGGCCGTCGAGCTCAAGGGTCCGGACATCACGTTCCTCGGTCAGCTGTCTCAGCCCTACGCGTCCGCCCTGCCGAAGGAAGAGGTGGAACGGCTCGGCGAGCAGTTCAACCGTCGGCCGGTGGGCAACGGACCCTTCATGATCACCGACTACGACACCAAGAACCAACTGTCGACGTTCGTGCGCAACCCGTTCTTTCCGTGGCCGGGTCTGCCGTTCCTCGACAAGGTCGTCTACCGCTGGGGCATCGACCCGGCGCTGCAGTTCCTGCAGCTGCAGAACGGAGACGTCGACATCCTGGGAGAGGGTCTGACGCCGAGCATCGCCGCGCGGGTGCAGGGAAACACCACGGTGCGTGACACGTTCGCCGTCAAGATTCCGACTCTGGGTGCCAGCTGGGTCGCCCTGAATGTGCTCAGCCCCAAGCTCACCGACCCACGGATCCGGCAGGCACTCAACTGGGCGACCGACCGGCAACAACTCGCCAAGTACTCGCGTGGACTACAGGTTGCGTGGGGCGCGGTGATACCGGAGGACGAACCGGACTACCGCCGCGAAGTGACGCCGTACTCGTATGAGCCCGATCGCGCCAGGGCCTTGTTGAAGGACGCCAAGATTGACTCGCTGGACCTCGACTTCTACTGCAACGAAGACGATTACTGGCTCAACGCCAGTCAGGTGCTGCAGCAGCAGTGGGCGGCGGTCGGGGTCAACCTGAGGGTGACGACGGTGAGCAACGCCGCTTTCGACACCGCGACGGCCAACGGTGAGGCGGACGTCTTCGGCCGGAATTACTACCAGGTGCAGCCCACCGGGCTGGACCTGCTGGGCGGCAACTTCGTCACCGGTGCCTCGTCGAACTACCAGGGGTATGGAAATCCGGCCGTCGACCAACTGGCCGCGAAGGCCCAGGGCAGCTTGACCGTCGACGAGAGCAACCGATACCTGGCGCAAGCCGAGACGATCGTCGCCGGCGACGCGCCCGGCGTCTTCACCGGCAGCCTGAAGTTCATCGCCATGCGGTCGCCGCGCGTGCAGAACTACCGAATGCGCGCGGAGACCGGCAGCTACTACGACCGAATGTGGGTGTGAGATGGCGACCATCGTTGCCGCGGCCGTCCGTGACGATCTGGACGTAGCGACCAAGGCGCGCGGGGCTCCCCGCCGAAGTCGGGTGCTCTACCTCGGTGTGGGGCTTCTCGGCGTGCTGGCGGTCTTCGCGCTGATGGCGCCGGTCTTCGGATCACCGTATCTGCTCTATAAGGACGGCCTCACCAACTTGGGCGCCCCACTGGGAACGTTCAGCCCGCACCACCTCCTCGGCACCGACGCGCTGGGTCGGGACATGTTGGCGCGCGGGGCAACCGGCCTCCGCGCCACCCTCATCATCGCGATCGTGGCGAACGTGACCTCGGTGCTCCTCGGCACCCTCGTCGGACTGCTCGCCGGGTTCTTCGGCTCCTTCGTCGAGCAGGGCCTGATGCGGATCGTCGACGTGTTCCTGTCCATCCCCATCGTGCTGTCGGGGCTGGCGTTGGCCAGCATCGTCGGCCGGGGCATGTGGGGGATCGTCGTGGTGGTCACCGCGCTGTACTGGGCCTGGACGGCACGGCTGGTCTACGGCGAGGTACTACGGCTACGCGGTCGAGGATTCGTCGAGGCCGCGAAGGTGCACGGCGTGGCTCGATTGACGATCCTGCGACGACACGTCCTGCCGCACACGTCGACGGTGCTGATCAACATCGCGGCGCTCAACGGGGCGGCCGTCGTGGTGATCGGGGCGGGCCTGTCCTATCTGGGCGCCGGGATCCAAGCCCCGCAACCGGAACTCGGCAACCTCCTGCAGAGCGGTTCGGCTGCCATCGACTACGCACCACACCTGCTGCTGGTGCCCCTCGTGCTCACGGTCGCCACGGTGCTGTCCTTCGTCCTCATCGCCGAGGGCATCAACCGTCACAACTCACTCTCGGGGCGGAACTCGTGGCTCGATATCTGACCCGGAGGGTGCTCTACGGCATCCTCACCATCGCCCTGGTCATTCTGTTGACCTTCGTGATCCAGTACCTGATACCCGGTGATCCCGCGCGATCCATCGCAGGCCCCAAGGCCACGCCGGAACTGCTCGCCGGCATCCGCGCCCGCCTTCACCTCGACGATCCGATGGTGCTGCAGCTGTGGCACTACTTCGGTTCGGTGGTGCACGGCGACCTCGGGGAGTCCTACACCAGGAACCGACCGGTCCTCGACCTGATCCTCGAACGCCTTCCTGCCACCGCGCTTCTCGCGACCGCCGCACTGATCATCGAGATCATCCTCGGCGCCGGCCTCGGCCTCTGGGAGGCGTTGCGGCGGTCTCGCAGCTGGGCGCTGGCGGCCGCGAACGTCGCGCTGCTGTCGGTACCCGCCTTCGCGCTCGGCTTCCTCCTGCTGCTCGCCTTCGGGTACCTCATCCCGATGTTCCCGGTGGACGGCGGTACGGGCTGGTCGCACCTGGTCCTCCCCGCGGTGACCCTCGGGGTGCTCGGCGCGCCGTACTACGCCAACCTCGTCCGGGACGGCATGAAGGACGCCCTGGCGGCGCCGTACACCCGCACCGCGGTCGCGAAGGGATTGCCCAAGCGGTACATCATCTCCAGGCACGTCGTGCGCAACGCGTTGCCGCCGTCGATCACCATGCTCGGGATGGACGTCGCCATCATGTTCTCCGGTGTCGTGTTCGTCGAGGCGATCTTCGGCTGGCCCGGGATAGGTGCCCTGCAGACACAGGCCTTCGCCGACGTCGACCGCCCGGTGTTGATGGGCACGGTGATCGTCGCCGCCGTCCTGGTCGTCCTGGGAAACCTCGCGGCCGACGTCCTTCGCGCATTCGTCGACCCACGGACAAAGGTAGGTGCACTGTGAAATCCGCCGTCAAACCTGTGACCGCGACGCTTCCCCTCGACGAACCGGTGCGCAAGGTCGGATGTGACGTCGCCGTGCGGAACCTGTCCGTGTCCTACGGTGACCATCGCGCGGTGCGCGACGCGAGCTTCGACATCGAGGCCGGCACCACGCTCGCGCTGGTGGGCGAGTCCGGTTCCGGCAAGTCGACCATCGCGCTCGCCGTCAGCCGCCTCCTGACCGACGATGCCACGGTCGACTCCGGAACGGTCGACGTCGGCGGCGTCGACGTGCTCGGCCTGAGTGGACCCGCGCTGCGGGAGATGCGCGGCCACAGCGTCGCCTACCTCGCGCAGGATGCGCTGGCGGCGCTGAACCCCGTCGTCCGGGTCGGTCGGCAGGTGAGCGAGATCTATGCCGTCCGCGGTGGCGAGAAGCGTGGCGCCGCGCGGGAGAAGGCCATCGCCGCACTGGAACAGGTCAACATCCACGACCCGGCGCGGGTGGCCAGGATGTACCCGTATCAGTTGTCCGGAGGTATGCGGCAGCGAGTGATGATCGCGATGGCGTTGGCCTTCGAGCCGGCCCTGCTGATCGCCGATGAACCCACGACGGCGCTCGACGTCACGGTGCAGGCCGACATCCTCGCCCTCATCGTGGACCTACAGGAGCGAAACGGATTGACCTGCCTGTGGATCACCCACGACATGTCGGTCGTCGCCGAGATGGCGGACTCGGTCGCGGTGCTCTACGGCGGCCAGATACTGGAGAACAGCGACGTCTACTCCGTCTTCGACGCGCCCCGCAGCCCGTACACCGGAAAGCTTCTGGAGTGCTTCGAGAATGGCCGGTCGGCAGGCCACAAGGAGCCGTTCTCCGCCATTCCCGGTAGCCCGTCCTCGCGCGCAACCAGCCTCGGCTGTCCGTTCTCGCCGCGATGTGACGGCGCCGACGACCAGTGCCGTGCCGAGACGCCGCCCTCGGTCGAGGTGACGCCTGCCCACTGGGCGGCGTGCCATCACCCACTCGAGGTCGGAGCCGGCCGATGAACGCGAAACCTCCCCTCGTGGAGATCGATTCGGTGTCCAAGCGGTTCGGCAACATCACCGTGCTCGACGAGGTGTCGCTCACCGTCGAGTGCGGCAAGACGACGAGCCTGGTGGGCGAGTCGGGCTCCGGCAAGTCCACGTTGGCCCGCATCGTCACCGGCCTCGAGACGGCCGACTCCGGCACCGTGCGCTTCGGTGGTCAGCCCCGCCCCCGGCGCGGCAGGGCAGCCCGAGCGCTGCAGCGCACCGTCGGTGTGGTGCTGCAGGATCCGTATGACTCCATCGATCCACGGTTCACCGTGGGCGAGGTCGTCGCCGAGCCCCTGCGCGCACAGGGGCGCCATCGCACCGGTGGCCCGGCGAAGGTGCGTGAGCTGCTGGACCTCTGCGGGATGACCGACGTCGACGTCGACTCGCGGATCACCGGATTCTCCGGCGGACAGCGTCAGCGCATCGCGATCGCCCGCGCCCTGGCAGGGGAGCCCGACCTCATCGTCTGCGACGAACCCACCTCCGCCCTCGACGTGTCGGTGCAGGCGCAGATCCTCAACCTGTTGCTGCGGCTGCAGCGGGAGTGTGGGCTCGCCTACCTGTTCATCACGCACGACATCGACGTCGTCCGCCGGATCAGCGATCAAGTGGTGGTGATGTGTCAGGGGAGAATCGTCGAGTCCGGCGACGCCGCCGACGTCACCGACGCGCCCCAGAATCCGTACACCAGGAAGCTGCTCTCGGCCGTGCTGGGATCCTCCCCGCACACCAGGAAGCTCTCCGGCCCGCTCGCGAAGGCCCGCACGTTCGAGGCCGCCGACTCGTGACGGAATACTCTCTGCGGGTCGACGACGTCCGCCTTCCGATGGCCGACGGTGTGTCGCTCGCGATGACGCTGTATCGTCCGGAGACGGTCGAGCCGGTACCGGTACTGCTCGAAGCATTGCCGTACCGCAAGGACGACATGCTCGAGCGGGACCACTACGAGCGGTTCGCCACCGAGTACGGGTTCGCGGTGTGCCGTGTCGACGTGCGGGGCACCGGATCATCGGGTGGCGAGGCCACCGACGAGTACCCGCGGATCGAGCTCGACGACCTGAACGCGGTGATCGAATGGCTTGCCGGACAACCGTGGTCGAACGGCTCGGTCGGCATGTTCGGATGGTCCTACAGCGGTTTCAACTCGCTGCAGGTCGCGGCCACCCGGCCGGCCGCACTCAAGGCGATCGTGCCGATCTACTCGTCGGACGACCGCTACAACGACGACGTGCACAACATCGGTGGTGCGATGCGACTGCTGGATCTGGTGGACTATCCGTCGTTCATGATCGCCATGAACGCCATGCCGCCGGTGCCGTCGCTGTGGTCCGGTGACTGGCGCTCGGAGTGGCGGCGCCGCATCGAGTCACACGAGCCGTGGCTGTTCACCTGGCGTGCCCAGCAACGGCGCCAACCGTATTGGCAGCAGGGCTCGATTCGGCCCGACTACGCCCGCGTGACCTGTCCGACGATGATCGTCGCGGGCTGGGCGGACGGCTACCGCAACAACACGTTCCGCACGGTGGAGGCGCTCGAAGACGCCGGCACGCCATGGCGGTTGCTGATCGGCCCGTGGAGTCACATGGGGACCGAGAAGTCGCTGCCCGGGCCGTGGGTGGACCTGACCGCCGAGATGGCCCGGTGGTTCGGCCGGTGGCTGCGCGACGACGACAACGGCGTGGACGCCGAACCGCGCGTGCAGGTCTTCCACCGGCGCAGCACCCGGCCGGAGCCCGATCTGGCCGAGGTGCGCGGAGTGTGGCGAGCCCATCCGGGGATGCCGCTGGCGGATGTCAAGATTCTCGACTTCGACCTCGGCACCGGAGTGCTGGAACACGCCATGATCGGTGACATCGGCACCGCCGCTTGGAACAGCTGCGCGGGTTCACTGCCCTGGGGCCAACCCACCGACCAACGCTTCGACGATGCGGGTTCACTGACATGGGACTTTCCCGGAGACGGTGTGCACGTCTACGGCCACCCGGTGCTGCGGCTACGGGTGCGAGCCGACCGCCCGGTGGCATCGGTGTCGGCCAAGTTGTGCGACGTGTTCGCCGACGGCACTTCGGCCTTGATCACCCGCGGCTTCCTGAACCTGACCCACCGCGGCGGATACGACGCCGACCCGGTGGCACTGGTGCCCGGGGAGTGGGTCGACGTCGACGTCCAGCTCGAGGCGACCGCATGGAGTCTGGACGATGGGCATCTGCTGCGGCTCGCGATCGCGGGTGGCGACTGGCCCAATGCCACCGCTCCGCCGGAACCCGTCGTCCTCGACGTCGACCGGGCGGCCTCATCGCTGTCGGTTCCGGTGCTCGCCAGCCTGGACGACCTCGAGGAGCCCGCGCTCGCACACGTCGTGCCGAAGGAGCTGCCCGGTTCGGCGGGGATCACGTGGGCGGTCGAACGAGACGTGCTGGCTCGCCGAACTACCTGCCGAATCGAGCATGGCAGTGAGTGGGTGAGCACGAAGGGGTATCCCTGCCGCGAGCACTACACGGGCCTGGTCGCGTTGGACATGAGGACCTTCGATCAGCGGGCGGAGGCATTCGCACGCTTCGACGTCGGGTTCCCCGAAGGTCGCACCGCCACGCAATCGACCCTGACCGTGCGGACCGACGCGACGCACCTTCATCTCGACGTTCACGTCGAGGCGTTCGAGGACGATCGGCTGATCGCCGAGAAGCGTTGGCAGAAGGACATTTCGAGGGATCTTGGATGACGGGAATCACGACCCACACCATCGCGGTGTCCGAGCACGAACACTGTCTGCACGTTCGGCTGTCGCGGCCGGAGAAGAAGAATGCCATCGACGCGGCCATGGCGGCGGAGCTGCACGAGGTGTGTGCGCAGCTGGAGGCGACGCCCCGGACACTGGTGATCAGCGGAGCCGGCGGGGTGTTCGCCGCGGGTGCCGACCTCGCCGAGATGCGCGAGCGGCGTAGCCCACAGGCTCTCGCCGGCATCAACTCGTTCCTGTTCCGCCGGGTCGCGCAGATGCCGATGCCCGTCATCGCGGCGGTCGACGGCTGGGCACTGGGCGGTGGTGCCGAGCTGGCCTACGCCGCCGACTTCAGGCTCGCGAGCGTCAACGCCCGCTTCGGGAATCCGGAAGTGGGTCTCGGCATCGCGGCCGCGGCAGGAGCCAGTTGGCGGCTCGCGGCGTTGATCGGGGAGCCGATGGCCAAGCACGTGCTGCTCGCCGGGCGCATCCTCGATGCGCAGGAGGCGCTGACAACCGGGCTCGCCACCGAGATCGTCGCACCGGAGCGCCTGCTGGACAGCGCTTTCGAACTGGCCCGTCGGATCGCGAAGGGTGCGCCCACCGCGGTCCGGCTCACCAAGGCGCTGATGGGGATGCCGGAGTCGGCGCACCCGGTGGTCGACAACATCGCTCAGGCACTGCTGTTCGAAGGCACCGAGAAGTACGAGCGGATCACCGCATTCCTGGAGAAGGCCGATGTCCGTACTTCCTGAACTGGTCGGCGTCGTCGGCGGCGGCAGAATGGGTGCAGGCATCGCCCACGCATTCCTGGCCGTCGGATGTGACGTCGTCGTCCGGGAGGCCGAACCCGTCGCCGCCGAGGCGGCCGCCGCCCGGATCGAGAAGTCGATCCGGATGGCGATGGAACGCGGCACCGTGAGCGATTCCTGGTGGGCCGTGTCGAGCCGCCTGCACGTGGTCACGGATGTGGACGAATTGTCCGATCGCGCACTGGTGATCGAGGCGGTTCCGGAGATCGCCGACCTCAAGGCCGACGTGCTGAGTGCGGTCGAGAAGTCGGTGACGGCGGAATGTGTGCTCGCCACCAACACCTCGGCGCTGTCGGTGGATGCGTTGGCAGCGGCACTCGAGGCGCCGCAGCGCTTCATCGGCCTGCACTTCTTCAACCCGGTTCCGACGAGTGAGCTCGTCGAGATCGTCCATGGCGCCCACACCGATCCGCAGCTGTGCGCCGATGCGGTGCGATGGGTCGCCGCACTCGGCAAGGCCGCCGTCGCCGTGCGTGATTCCCCTGGGTTTGCGACCTCACGGCTGGGCGTCGCGATCGCGCTCGAGGCCATGCGGATGCTCGAAGAGGGTGTCGCGACGGCGGACGACATCGATCGTGCGATGCGTCTTGGATACAAGCACCCCGTGGGACCGCTCGCGCTGACCGACATCGTCGGGCTCGACGTCCGCCTGGACATCGCCCGCCATCTGGCAGGCACCCTGGGTCCGCGGTTCGAACCGCCTCGAATTCTGCGGGACCTCGTCGCCGAGGGGTACACCGGCCGCAAGGCCGGCCGCGGGTTCTATGACCATGGGCCGAAGGAGTCGTCATGCTCGACGTAGTGGTGCTCGGGGCGGGTCTGGCTGGGCTGTCGGCAGCTCGCGACCTACGCCGCAGCGGGTGTGAGGTGATCGTGCTGGAAGCGCGGGACCGAATCGGCGGCCGCGTGCTGCAGACCACCCTGGAGGACGGCCGGACAGTGCAGCTCGGTGGTGAGCTGGTGGGTTCTGCACACACCTCCTATCGGGGGCTGGTCGACGAACTCGGCCTAGCGTTGCGCGACGGCTACGTCACCGAGACGGGGCAAACGGTCTGGGACATCGACGATTCGGTGCTCGTCGGCGACCCCGCCCCGTGGATGACGGACGAGGACCATGCCGACTACGCGCGGGTGGTGGGACTGTTCGTCGACCTGGCCAAGGGCGTCGATCCCGACGATCCCTGGCGCCACCCGGACGTGCTCCGACTCGACGCCACCTCGTGTCACCAGTGGCTGCGCAGCGTGGGTGCGCGCCCAGCGGTGGTGCGGATGTTCGAGCTGGCCAAGTCGGGGTTGGCTGCCGACGGACTCAAGCGGACGTCGCTCTTGGCCGAACTGCGCAAGGCAGCGGTGGTCGGTGACGGCCTGAACGACTACTACGACGTCGACCAGTGGACCCGCTCGACGGTCGCCGAAGGCAGCGCGACCGTGGCGGCGCGGATGGCCGAGGAACTGCACGACTGCATCAGGCTCTGCAGCGTCGTCGCCGCGATCGACGTGCAACCCGAGCGGGTGGACGTGACGCTCGCCACCGGGGAGGTGACTGCCGCCGCCAACGTCGTGTGCGCGATTCCGGTCGCGCCGCTGCGGCGGATTGCGATCAGCGGCCTCAGCGACGAGAGACTGCGAGCGCTGCGGCGGATCCGGAACTCGTTGACCGCCAAGGTGGTCGCCGCCTACGAGACGTCGTTCTGGCGCGACCTCGGCAAGAGCGGCTCGGCCTACGGCGACGGTCTGCTCGGCTCGACCTGGGTTCAGGGCCCCGGCGTCATCTCCGCACTGGTGGCGCCGTCGCAGCTCGCCTTTCACCTGGCCGGTGACCCGTCGGCACGGGAGAGCGACGCGATCGACGCGCTTGCCAGGATGTACGGCCCTCGTGCCGCGCGACCGACGGCGCTCTTCACGCGCGAGTGGTCCGCCGAGCCGTTCACGTTGGGATACATGGCCCATTACGCGCCAGGCGATCTCACCGCGATCGGGCCCACTCACAGCCGGCCCGAGGGGCGATTCTTCGTGGCCGGCTCGGATTACTGGGCGGCCGGCTACATGGAGGGCGCGGTCCGCACCGGGCGCGCGGCCGCGGCGGCGATCGTCGAGCGTTAGTCACTCGCCGGCCGACGCGGTCTCCGCCGTCGGGAGGCTACGCGCCGCCGGTGCGGCGGGTCTTCCAGTCACCGAGCCTGGCGAGGCGGCGTCGTTGCTGAGCCGCCGCGCCGGCGTCCAGACCGTGGCGGCGCTCTTCGAGGCGGCTGACGACGCGTTCGCGGTGTTCGACCGGGTTGGCATCGTCGTACTTGAACTTGGCCTCCACCCGCAGGATGCTCAGACGCACGCCCCGGATGCCGGCCAGCATCCGGCCATACGGTTCCTCGCCCACGGCGACGGTGGCGTGGCGGCCCTCCGGTTGGAAGTCGTCGAGCTGCGCGGTGAGTATGCGCACCTTGTCCGCCGGATCGTCGACGACCGTGGGGCGGCAGACGAACTGGACGGCCGAGTAGTAGCTCGTCGGTACCCCGTCCTCGTCGGGGCCCCCGGCCTTGGCGCGCCAGTAGGTCGGGATGTACGCGTAGTCGCCGATCACCGACAGCCGCACCTCGGTGGCTGCCTCCAGATGCGGCCAGACCGGGTTGGGGCGCGCCAGGTGGATGAGCAGTTCGGGACCGGCGAGGGTGAAGTGCGTGGGAACCAGCGGCGGTGCCTGCGTGGGGTCGAGATTGTTAACCGCCAGCATCCCGAAGCGGTCGGTGGCCGCCAGCCAGTCCTGCCATTCGGCGGCGTCGACGGCGGCGTCCCAGGGATGGATCAGCACTTCAATCTCCTTGGTCGGATGGGTGTTCGGCGGACAGCAGGCGGCGGGCGACGTGGACGCTCGGGCCGAGGCGTTCGAGGTGCCGCACGAGTTCGTCGGCGGCGGCGTTCAGTTCCTCGTCGGTCAGCGGGTCGAGTGCGTCGAAGATGAACAGGGCCGTCGTCGTGTCGTCACGCAGTTGGGTGCGGCGCCCCTGCCGCCAGTTCCAACGCCGACACGTCACGCCGACGTCGTCACACCAGACCACTTCTCCGGCGTCGGGGTGTTCGGTCGCCGCGGCGCCGTCCGCCGTGGTGTCGAAATCCTCGGCGCCGGTGGCATGTATCAACCGCGGCGCGCCGACGTAACCGGTGACGTCCTCACCTCCGAGCGGGATCTGGTGGCGCACCGAGATGGCGTTGTAGACGTCGGTGAGCCGGTTGACGCGCGGCAGTCCCGCGTCGGCGCGGCGGATCAGGGCCTCCGCGCTGTTGCGGGTCCGTTGGGGTTTGGCGCCGAAGCCCCGGTACGCGTCGCGCCATGCCGCCAGGTGCGGAAGCCTCTCGACGGGCTGCTCCGTCAATGCCTGGCGGGCGGCGGATTCGGCGGCGCGCAGCAGTGCGTCGCCGTCCGGGTCGCTCGGAGCGGGCACCAGACCGTCGACCGCCAGGAGGAGGGCACGGTAGTCCGGCCGGAGGGCGAACACCGCGGCGTCGACGCAGGCGCCGTCGAGGAACGCCGCGATGCGCTCGTCACTCATGGCTGACCTCGGGTTTCGACGGCGCCGTTCCGACGCCCGGTTCGAAGACTGCCAACGAGAAGCGCGCTGCCTCCTGAGCGGGGTTCGCGTACGCGTGCGGCGTGTCACCGGCGAACGCCGCCGCGTCGCCGGTATCGAGGGCGATCACGTCGTCGGCGACTTCGATGGTGACGCAGCCCGCCAGGACGTGGATGAGCTCCCTGGTCCCCGCCGCGCGGGGTTCACCGACGTGCCGGTCCCCGGGACCGAGACTCCAGTCCCAGAGTTCGACGACGTCGGGTGGCCTGGCGCCCGCCACCAAAGTGCCCCGCCCACCGGCCGCACCGCTCCACAGCTCGGCGCCCTCGCCGCGGCGGGTGATCCTCACCAGGGCGGCCTGAGGCGGTTCGACCAACGCGGGCAAGCCGACTCCGAGGGCGTCACGGAGCCGAAGTAGCGTTCCCACACTGGGATTCACCGCGGCTTGTTCGACGCTCACCACCATGCGACGGCTGACCCCGGCGGCTTGCGCCAGGTGGTCCAGCGTCCAGCCGCGCGACATCCGTTCC